>CAWGIV010000001.1:0-386690 GCA_963822805.1 uncultured Actinomycetota bacterium
ATGTTCGCGATCTCGACGCTCGGCATGATGGTCACCGGCGGTGGGCGCGGTGGTGCGGCGCGGGCGTCGACCATCGACGAGGGCCGCCGCGACTACCTGCGCTACCTCGGCCAGATGCGGCGCACCGTGCGCGAGGCCGCCGCAGTGCAGCGCGCGTCCGCGGAGACCGTGCACCCCGAGCCGGAGGCGTGGCCCGCCGTTGTTGCGGGCGGGCGGCTGTGGGAGCGCGGCACCGCCGACGTCGACTTCGGGCACGTGCGCATCGGCCGCGGCGCCCAGCGCCTGGCCACCCGTCTGATCCCGCCGGAGACCGGTCCGCCGGACGGGTTGGAGCCGGTCACCGCGCTTGCGTTGCGTCGGTTCCTCATCGCGCACACGGTGGTGCCCGATCTGCCGGTCGCGCTGTCGCTGCGGGAGACGGCCACGATCTGGCTCGAGCCCGGTGGGCCCGCCGCCCACGCGTTGGCCAGGGCGATCGTCGCGCAGTTCGTGCTGTGGCACAGCCCGGCCGACGCGCGGCTCGCGGTGGTCGCCGCACCGGCCGCCTTGGCGGAGTGGGAGTGGGCCAAGTGGCTGCCGCACAACGCCCATCCGCGGTTGCGCGACGGCGCCGGGCCGCTGCGGATGTTCACGCCGGAGGTCGACAGGCTGCGCGGCTGGTGGGCGGCCGAACCCGCGCCGGGGCCGCACCTGCTCGTCCTCGTTGACGGGGTGGCCGACGGCTTGGGGCCGTGGGCCGGGGTCCCGAGCGTTACGGTGCTGCGGGTCGGGGCGCCTGCCGGGCGACGGCCCGCACCGTCCGTGGTGCGGCTGCGGGTCACGGACGACGGCCTGGAACGGCTGTTGCCCGACGAACCGGCGCTGGCCGTCGGGGTGCCCGACGGGCTGCAGGCGGCGCAGGCCGCGGCGCTGGCCCGCCGACTGGCGCGCTACCGGGCCGCGGGGGTCGCCGAGGCCGCCGTCGCGCGGGCCGCCCCCGGGCTGCCGGGCCTGCTGGGGCTGCGGCCGGGGCCTGCGGGAATCGACGCGCTGCGCGCACGGTGGCGGGCCGCTGCCGTCGACCGGCTGCGGGTGCCGATCGGGGTCGACGAGCGCGGCGCCGTGGTCGTGCTGGACCTCAAAGAGTCCGCCCAGGGCGGCAGCGGGCCGCACGGGCTCTGCATCGGGGCCACCGGGTCCGGCAAGAGCGAGCTGCTGCGCACACTGGTGGTCGGCTTGGCTGCCACCCATCCGCCGGAGGCGCTCAACTTCGTGCTCGTCGACTTCAAGGGCGGCGCCACGTTCCTCGGCCTCTCGGGCATGCCACACGTCTCGGCCGTGATCACAAACCTCGCCGACGAGCTCACGCTGGTGGACCGAATGGCCGACGCACTGGCGGGCGAGATCATGCGTCGCCAGGAGATCCTGCGGGCGGCGGGCAACCTGGTGAGCGCCACCGACTACGGCTCCGCGCGGCGCGCCCGTCCCGAGCTGCCGCCGCTGCCGGCGTTGGTCGTGGTGGTCGACGAGTTCTCCGAGCTGCTCGCCCAGCGGCCCGAGCTGATCGACCTGATGGTCACGATCGGCCGTCTGGGCCGCTCGCTCGGCCTGCACCTGCTCCTGGCCTCGCAACGGCTGGACGAGGGGCGACTGCGCGGGCTGGAGTCGCATCTGTCCTACCGGATCGCGCTGCGCACGTTCTCCGCGTCGGAGTCGCGGGCCGTGCTCGGCGTGCCGGATGCGCATCAGCTGCCGCCCACGCCGGGCTCGGCGTTTCTCGCGGCGGGCAGCGACGAGCTCGTGCGGTTCCGTGCCGCGTACGTCTCCGGTGCCGCGGGTGCGGTCGCGGCCCCGGCAGGCGGCGTGCCTGCACGCGCATATCCCTTCGTGGTCGGGCCGGTGCCGCAGGCCGCAGCGCCCGCTGCCGCGCCGGACACCGGGGACGTGGTGCCCACCGTCCTGGAGACGATCATCGCCGCGCTGGCCGGGCGGGGTGCGCCCGCGCATCGGGTCTGGCTGCCGCCGCTGTCCGCGCCGCCGCCCTTGGTTGACGTGCTCGGCCCCGGTCCGGAGTGGGGCACGCTGCGGGTTGTCGTCGGCCTGATCGACCGGCCTTATCTGCAGCGGCGTGATCCCCTCGTCGTCGATCTGTCCGGCGCGTCCGGGCATCTCGCGATCGTCGGCGGGCCCCGGGCGGGCAAGTCGAGCGGCCTGGCGGCGCTGGTGCTCGGCCTCGCGCTCACCCACACCCCCGTCGAGATCGGCGTGCATGTGCTCGACTTCGGCGGCGGCGCGCTACGGCCGCTCGCCGGGCTGCCGCACGTGGGCACGGTCGCCGACCGGCAGGAGGTCGATCTCGTGCGCCGCACCGTCGCCGAGCTCGGCGCCGCGCTGGGCCGCCGGGAGCGGCTGTTCCGCGCGGCCGGGGTGACGTCGGTGGAGGCGTTCCGGGCGCGCCGGGCCGCGGGGGAGTTCGCCGATGAGCCCGCCACCGACCTGCTGCTCGTCGTCGACGGCTACCTCACCCTCCGCGCCGACTTCGACGACCTGGAGGCCCGGCTCCTCCCGTTGGCGGCGCAGGGGCTGGCCTACGGGCTGCACCTTGCCGTGTCGGCCACCCGCTGGTCGGAGCTGCGGCCCGCGCTCAAGGACCTCCTGGGGGCGCGGCTGGAGCTGCGGCTGGGCGAGCCCGCCGAGTCGGAGGTCGACCGCCGCCGCGCCGCGGGCGTGCCCGCCCGCCCCGGCCACGGCCTCGCCCCCGACGGCGCGCCGCTCGTCCTCGCTGCCCCGCGGGGGTCCGCCGACACCGACCTCGTCACCCGCGCTGCGCGGGCGTGGAGCGGGCCGGGCTTCGCGCCGGTGCGGCTCCTGCCGTCGCGCATCGACCTCGCCGACCTCCCGCCCGGCGGCACCGGCATCCCCCTCGGTGTGGACGAGGACCGGCTCGCGCGGGTGGAGCTGGATCCGGCCGCCGAGCCGCACCTGGTGTGCTTCGCCGACGCCGAGAGCGGCAAGACCACCCTGCTGCGGCTGCTCGCGCACGGGATCGTCGGCCGGTACCCGCCGGAGCAGGCGCGCGTCATCGTCGTCGACCCGCGTCGGGGGCTGCTCGGTGCGGTGCCCGACACGCACCTGATCGGCTTCGCCAGCACGCCCGAGCAGGCCGCCGCCGCGGCCCACACATTGGCCGAGTCGCTGCGCAGGCGGCTGCCGGGGCCGGAGGTCACCCCGCGGGCTCTACGCGAGCGCAGCTGGTGGCAGGGACCCGAGGCCTACCTGTTGATCGACGACTACGATCTCGTCGCCGTCCCGGGAGCGGCGCAGCATCCACTGCTGCCGATCGTGGAGTTCCTGCCGCAGGCCAAGGACGTGGGGCTGCATGTGGTCGTCACGCGCCGGTGCGGCGGGGCCGGGCGGGCGCTGTTCGACCCACTGCTTGGCGGGCTCCGCGAGCTCGGCGCGCCCGGGCTGGTACTGAACGGAAGCCCCGACGAGGGCACGCTGGTGGAGACGGTCAAGGCGAGCCCGCAACCACCGGGTCGCGGCGTGCTGGTCGACCGGCGGCGCGGCGCCCGGCGCGTGCAGCTGGCGTGGCCGGGCGAGGCGACGGGGTGATCGGGCGGTGACCGGTTCATGGGTGGCGGTCGCTCCGGGCAGGCATGCCGTGCGGGTGGCGAGCACCACGGGCGGGGGTGTGCCCCGGCTGCTGGCCGAGCTGCCCACCCACGTCGACCCCGATCCCGATCCCGACACCCACCCGATCGAGGACTTCGGCCCCGCCGGTGGCCCGGCCGCCCCCGACCGGGCCGCTCCTGGCCCGGGCGCCCCTGGCCCGGGCGCCCCTGGCTCGGCGGCCCCTGGCCCGGGTGCTCCTGGCCGGGCCGCCCCTGGCTCGGCGGCCTCTGGCTCGGCGGCTCCTGGCCCGGGCGCCCCTGGCTCGGCCGCCCCCCGGCCCGCAGGCGACGGTCGGGGCGGCCAGCCGCTCGACGGCCTGGTGCAGGGCTGCCTCGCGGCGCTCCGGCAGATCGTCGGGCCGGACGTCGCCGAGGTCGTCGTCGTGCATCCGCCGGGGCGGCCGCCCCCGTCGGTGCAGGTGTGGCTCGACGCCGCGGTGGCGCTGGCGCCGCGGTTCCGCCGGGTCGCGGCGCCGGTCGCCGCGGCCGCGGGCACACCCGCCCGGGCGGTTCTCGACGTCGGACGATCGGGCGCCGAGGCCGCACTGCTGCAGGCGGGTCGGATCGTCGCTCGCCGGTCGGCCGGGGTCGGCGGCGACCGGCTCGACCTCGCCGTGCGAGCGCTCCTGCCCGGTGCCTCGGCGCTCGACGCCCGGCGGGTCCGCGAGGCCCTGTCGCTACAGCCTGAGACCCGCTACGGATCCCTGCGGGTCGAGGCGGAGCAGGTGCGGGCCGCGCTCACCCCGCTGCTCGACGAGGCCGTCGCCGCACTGGCCGCGGTCGTCGCGGCCGCGGGGGAGCCGGTCCCGGTGCTGCTCATCGGCGGGGTGGCGCGCTGCCCGCTCCTGGCAGAACGCGTCGACGTTGCGGGGTTTGCCGCCGACGTCAGGGTGGCCCCGCGGCCCGACATCGCCGCCCTGCTCGCCGCGTTGCCCCGGAGCCGTCCGCCACCGTCGGTCACGCCGCCTGCGCCGAGCGCGGCACCTTGTTACCTGCCCGTGCTCCTACCGGTCGGCCGGGTTCGACGTTGGGGCAGCGTCGCGCTCACCGCGGTCCTGGTCGGCGGGCTCGCGGGGGCGGGCACGGCGGTGGCGCTGCCGATGCGGGCGCCGCCCGCCGCCGCACCGGCCGCCGGGGTCCTCGTCCAGTACGGCTACCGCCTCGACCTCCCGGCCGGATGGGAGCACAGCGGCGGCCTGCCCGAGCGGCGACGCAGCCTGCTCACCCGGGTCGGGGCGCCGCAGGGCACCGATCTCATCGCCGTCGAGCGCACCCCGCTCGGCTACGACGCAGGTGCCGAGCACGAACGGGCCGCCGCGGAGATGCGCGCCGCATTCGACCGGTCCGTTGCTGCGGGTGCGCGGCTGTCGGACTACGGATCGGCGGAGGTCGGCGGGCGTTCCGTCGCGACGTACCGACAGCAGGAGCGTGACGGCGCGGTCGTCGAGTGGTACGTCGTGCTCGACGGCGACGCCCAGTTCTCCGTCGGTTGCAGGCACACCTCGGCGGGGACGGACGCGGTGCGGGCGGCGTGCGCCGTCGTCGTCGGGTCGGTCCGACGGAGCTGAGCGGAGCTTGCGTAGCGAACATCGGCCCTGAGCGTTCGCACATGCAAACCGTTGCGCCGAACCGCCACGGGCCGACCCTCCGCAGTGCCACCGTCGACCAGACGCCCCAGAACCCCTGGGGTGCGAGGAAGAAGGGAGGCCGGCATGGCAGTCGACGGTTTCGGCACCACCACCGACGAGATGGCCAGAGCGGCGCAGCACGTGGCGGCGGTCAACCAGGCCGTGCAGGGCGAGCTCACGGCCCTACGGGGCCGGTTGGAGCCGCTCGCCGGGGCGTGGGTCGGGCGGGCGTCCGCCCAGTTCGCTCGGCTGATGGCCCGCTGGGACACCGACGCTCGGTCGCTCAACCAGGCCCTCGGCGGGATCGGGCGGGCGATCGACGGGTCGCGTGCCACCTACCAGCGGCAGGAGGACGACCAGGCCGCCGCGATGACGTCGATCAGCAACGTGCTGGGCTGAGGAGGAGACGATGAGCACAGGATCGGAGATCAAGGTCACGTTCGGTGCGCTCGCGGCGGCCCAGTCCGACGTTTCGGGCACCGCCGCGCGCATCACCAGCCAGCTGGAGGACCTGCGGCGGTTCCTCCAGCCGATGGTCGCGACCTGGCAGGGTGCGGCGGCGCAGGACTACCAGGTGCGGCAGAAGCAGTGGGACACGGCCGCGGCCGATCTCACGGCCGTACTTGGCCAGATCGGCGTGGCGCTCGGTGCCGCGAACGACAGCTACCGGCAGGCGGAGAACGCCAACGCCGCCCGGTGGAGGTGATCCGCGCCACGTCGATCACGGTACCCGCCGGCGGTGTGGGGGGCGTTTTGACCCTGCTTCGGACCGGCGGGTACCCTCGTGCTTCGACGTGCAGTGGGTGAAGCTTCGCGCGGCCCGGTCACCGGGCGTCCCCGCCGCACCCGCGCACCAGACACCGTTCGAGCGCACGCCTGCGGGTGGCGCTCGGGCACACGACAGCAACGAGGTAGGTCCGTGTCCACGTACAGCCCGAAGCCTGGCGACATCACCCACGCCTGGCACGTGATCGACGCGACCGACGTCGTGCTCGGCAGGCTCGCGGCCCAGGCCGCCACGCTGCTGCGTGGCAAGCACAAGCCGATGTACGCGCCGCACATGGACACCGGCGACTTCGTCGTGATCGTCAACGCCGAGAAGGTGGCGGTCACGGGCAACAAGCGCACCGACAAGTTCATCTACCGCCACTCCGGCTACCCGGGCGGTCTGCGCCAGCGCTCGGTCGGCGAGATGCTGGAGAAGCACCCGGACCGGCTGGTCGAGAAGGCGATCAAGGGCATGCTGCCGAAGAACCGCCTCGGGCGGGCGATGGGGAAGAAGCTCAAGGTCTACGCGGGCCCACAACACCCCCACGCCGCGCAGAAGCCCACGCCGTACGAGATCCACCAGGTCGCCCAGTGACCGAGGCGACCACACCAGCAGTGTCAATTCCTGAAGGGGACCAGCCCGTGAGCACGCCCGAGCCCGAGACGCCTGCCCGTCGAGGACGAGGTGGTCGAGATCGAGCCCGATCTCATCGCCGACGTCGAGATCGAGGGCCTCGATGCCGTCGCGCCCATCCCGGCGGTCTTCTCCGATCGGCCGATCCAGACCGTCGGCAGGCGCAAGGAAGCGATCGTCCGCGTCCGCCTGATGCCCGGCACCGGCCAGTTCAGGCTCAACGGCCGCACCCTGGAGCAGTACTTCCCCAACAAGCTCCACCAGCAGCTCATCCGTGAGCCCCTGGTCACGGTGGACAAGGCCGAGCGCTTCGACATTTTCGCCAACCTCGGTGGCGGCGGCACCTCCGGCCAGGCGGGCGCGCTGCGCCTCGCGATCGCCCGTGCGCTGATCGAGGCCGACCCCGACGACCGTCCGCCGCTCAAGCGGGCCGGTTTCCTCACGCGCGACCCGCGCGTCATCGAGCGCAAGAAGTACGGCCTCAAGAAGGCCCGCAAGGCGCCTCAGTACAGCAAGCGCTGACCGTGGGCGCGCGGCGTCTGTTCGGCACCGACGGCGTGCGTGGGCTCGCCAACGGCGAGGTGCTCACGCCTGAGCTCGCCGTCGCGCTCGCGGCGTCGGCTGCGCACGTCCTGGCCGAACGGGACCGCTCACACCGCCCGGTTGCCGTCGTCGGGCGCGACCCGCGGGCCAGCGGCGAGATGCTGGAGGCCGCGGTCGTCGCCGGGCTCACCGCGGCGGGCGCCGACGCGCTCCGGGTCGGCGTGCTGCCCACACCCGCGGTGGCGTACCTGGTCCGTGCGCTCGACGCCGACCTCGGTGTGATGATCTCCGCGTCGCACAACGCCATGCCGGACAACGGCATCAAGCTCTTCGCCGCCGGTGGGCACAAGCTGCCCGACGCGGTGGAGCACGCGGTCGAGGACGGGCTCGACGTCGTCGGGCTCCGCCCGACCGGAGCGGGGATCGGCCGGGTCCACGACCTGCCCGCAGACGCGCACGCCCGTTACGCCGATCATCTGCTCGTCGCCACACCCGCCCCGCTCGACGGGCTGCGCGTGGTGGTCGACTGTGCGCACGGCGCCGCGTCGGCTGTCGCGCCGGAGGTCTACCGTCGGGCGGGCGCGGAGGTCATCGCGCTCGCCGCGGAGCCCGACGGCCTCAACATCAACGACGGCGTCGGCTCGACGCACCTGGGCCTCGTCCGCCAGGAGGTCCTGGAGCACGGCGCTGACCTGGGCATCGCGCACGACGGCGACGCCGACCGCTGCCTCGCCGTCGACGCGTCCGGCGCCGACGTCGACGGCGACCGGATCATGGCCATCCTCGCGTTCGCGATGCGGGACGCGAACGAGCTCACCGCGAACACACTCGTCGCCACGGTCATGAGCAACCTCGGTCTGCACCTGGCCATGCGGGACGCGGGAATCACCATACGCACCACCGCGGTCGGTGACCGCTACGTGCTGGAGGAGCTGCGCGCGGGGGGTTACGCGCTGGGCGGCGAGCAGTCCGGCCACGTCGTTCTCCCCGCCCACGCCACCACCGGCGACGGGCTGCTCACGGCGTTGCGGCTGATGGCGCGGATGGCGGTCACCCGAAAGACCCTGGCGGAGCTCGCGTCGGTCGTCACCGTGCTGCCGCAGGTGCTGGAAAACGTGCGGGTGGTGGACAAGGAGGCGGTCGCGGCGTCCGACGACGTGCGCGCCGCCGTGGCGGACGCCGAGCGGGAGCTGGGCGACACCGGGCGGGTGCTGCTGCGGCCGTCGGGCACCGAGCAGTTGGTGCGGGTGATGGTCGAGGCGGCGACCGCCGAGGAGGCGAAGGCGACGGCCGTGCGGCTGGCCGAGGTGGTCGCAGCGGCGCGGTAGCACCTCGTCGCCTGCGTGCGCGAGGCGACCTCGTCCGACCGTGATCACCGCAATCGGTGCGCGAGGTGCGCCAGGAGGCTGTCGCCCAATCTGCCGAGCGCCGGATTTTTGGCCACCAAAGTTGTCGGCGACATCCGAGTTCGCGCGCCAGCGGCCACCACAGCCGTGTTCGGTCGAGCACGCTCTGCACACGACGCAAATTAGGCAACAGCCTCCCAGCACACCCCACGCACCAGTTCCAGCGATCTTGGCCGGCCAGTCGCGGCGTTGCGGGTCAGGCGGGTCGATCAGGGCGGCGGCGGGTCGGGCAGCTGCGCGATACGCACGCCGTACGCGTTGTCGACCCGAGCGCCAGACGTGTCGCCGAGATGCGGCCCGTAACCAGCGGACCTCGCGGCGGCCAGCGCGGCCGCCAGCGCGCTCGGGAGCTCCGGGTGCGCGGGATCGCGGTCCGGCAACCGTCGGGCCAGGTCGTCGGCCTGCCGCGAGGCCTCGTCGAGGTCACGGCGCAGTGTGTTGATCCGCTCGGCCCAGGTCTGGCCATCGGAGTCGAGCCAGTCGATCGTCACCCCAGAAGCAAGCCGTGTGGCCCGCGCGGCCGTCTCGCGCAGCAGCCTTGCCGCGTCCACGCACCACTGCCAGGTCGGATCCGCGGCCGTCATCGTCCGCCTCCTACCCGGCGGAGGGCGTCCTCGGCCGCACGGTCGGCCATCTCGGCTGTGGCGGCCGCTGCCCGCAGCGCCGCTTCGACCTCGGCCAACTCCCGCCGTGCGCGGGTCACCGCCGTGTCGATCGGCTCCGCGACCGAACCCGGCGCCCGGCCCAACCTCGCCAGCGCGTCGGCCATCTCGGCAGCGTCGGCGGCGTGGGCGCGCAACCGATCGGGTCGCAGGTGCATGACCCGATCGTCCCCCACGCGCGCCCCTCGCGGACCCGATTGACGAAAGTCGTCCGGCCCGCCCGAGTCGCGCGCGACCGCGGCCCCGCCCCGGTGAGTCGGGCCGCGGCGAAATGCCCAACTCACCGGGGTGAGACGCGCGACTCACCTTTGGGGAGGGTCGTGCCGGGGACCTTGCCGTCGACCAACGGGTCCACGCGGTCCTCGTCGCACAGGTGCCGCATCAGGAACGCCGTGACGAGCGCGCGGGTGAGCTTGCGGACCTTGGCGTCCGGCGACCCCGCCAGCAGCAGGTCGCTCCAGTGCCGCCCCTCGAGGAAGCCGGTGTGGCTCGCCTTCGGCAGCGTGCGCAGGATGACCGGCCCCCCCGCGGCCAGCGCCATCTGCTCGGCGTGCCCCGCCGGCGGCGCCACCAGGTCCTTTCCCGCCGCCAGGTGCAGCACCGGCACCGTGAGCTTCCGGGCCGCCTCGAGCGCGGACGGGTGGGTCTGCGCGGGCGCGAGCGTGACCACCGCCGCCACTCGCTCGGACGCCGCCCCCGCGACGAGCGCCGCTCCGCCCCCGATGCCGTGCCCGGCGAACGCGGTACGCCGCGAGTCCACGCTGATCCGCCCGTCCCCGAGCCGCACGCCGACGCACACCGACAGCGCGCTGCGCAGGTCCGCGGCGAACCCGGCATGGCTGGGCAGCGGGCCCCGGTGGCTCGACGGCGCCGCCGTCACGAAGCCCCAGGAGGCCAGGTGGCGCAGCAGGTCGGCGTAGCGCGCGGGAGGCTGCAGCCAGTCGTGCCCGAACGCGACCGCGGGCAGCCCCAGTCCCTCCTCCGGCGCGTAGATCACACCCGGGATCCCGGACATCCCCAGATCCCCGCGCAGCACCGTGAACGGCCCCGGTAGGGAAAGCTCGTCGATGCCCTGCTTCGCGTTGCGCATCGCCGCAGGTCGAGGCGTTGATCGGGGGCGCGTCACAGTGCAGACCGTAGTACGGCGGCCCCGGGAACGCCCAGTCGCCCGTAACGGGATCGGCGCGCGGGGCGATCGTCTCACCGTCCGGGTCGTGACCCGGCCGACCGCGAGGAGCAGCCGATGATCACCCTTTCCGGGATCGGACGGTTCCTCGCGTCGAGCGTCGTCGGGCTGGTCGTCCTCACCGCCGCCTGTTCGGACGTCGTGGCCAAGGACAACGTCGCCAAGACGATCACGGACCAGCTGCAGAACCAGAGCATCGACGCACAGGACGTCACCTGCCCGGCGGACCTCCAGGCCAGCGTCGGGCAGACTGTGCGCTGCTCGTTCACGGTCGAGGGCCAGCCGGTCGACGCGATCGCCACCGTCACCTCCGTCGACGGCAGCAACGTCAAGTACGACATCACCACCGAGGCCCGCCCGATCGCCAGGGACCTGCTCGCCCGCAAGATCACCGAGCAGGTCTCCCAGCAGGCCGGGCTCCCGGTGGACGCGGCGACCTGTGCCGCCGACCTCCAGCCGATGCTCAACGCCACGAGCTCCTGCACGCTCGTCAGCAAGAACAAGCCGATGAACGTCACCGTCACGGTCACGAAGGTCAGCGGCGGCCTCATCAAGTACTCCATCAAGCGGGCCTGAGTACCGTCGGGCGGCGTGGACGGCGTCTTCACCGCGCAGCAGATCCGGGAGGCAGAGGCCCGCCTGATGGCCCAGCTTCCCGCGGGCACCCTCATGCGACGGGCGGCGTTCGGGCTCGCGCTACACGCCCGACGGATGCTCGGGCACACCGCGGGGCGGCGGGTCGGGCTGCTCGTCGGGGCGGGCGACAACGGCGGCGACGCGCTCTGGGCGGGCGTGGAGCTGCGCCGCCGGGGCGCGGGGGTGGCCGCGGTGCTGCTCGACCCGGCGCGGGCCCACCCGGCCGGGCTGGCCGCCTTCCGCCGGGCGGGGGGTCGCACCTTCGCCCCGGACGCGGCCGGGCTGGCCGCGCTGACCGGCGCCGACCTCGTGCTCGACGGCATCGTCGGCCTCTCCGGGCGCGGCGGGTTGCGCGCGCCCGCGGCGGCGCTGGTCGCGGCGGTGGAGCGGGCCGGGGTGCCGGTGCTGGCCGTCGACCTGCCCAGCGGCGTCGACACCGACACCGGGGCGGTCGACGGGCCGGCGGTCACGGCCACCGCGACGGTCACGTTCGGCGCCCGCAAACCCGTTCACGTGCTCGCCGCGCCCCGCTGTGGGCCGGTGCATGTCGTCGACATCGGGCTCGGCCCCTACCTGCCCACGCCCCACGTCCACGTCCTCACCGCGGCCGACGTGGCGGCGCGGTGGCCGGGGCCCGGCCCGACCGACGACAAGTACAGCCAGGGCGTGACGGGCGTCGCGGCCGGTTCGGACGCCTACCCCGGCGCCGCCATCCTGGCCACGGGCGCGGCAGTGCTCGCCACCAGCGGCATGGTCCGTTTCGCGGGCTCCGCGGCGCAGGCCGTGCTGGCCCGCTGGCCCGAGGTGGTCACGGCGCCCAGCGTGGCGGCGGCCGGGCGTACCCAGGCGTGGGCGGTCGGGCCGGGCATCGGCACCGACGACGCCGGACGCGAGGTGCTCGCCGCCGTCCTCGCCAAGGACGTGCCGATGGTGATCGACGCCGACGGCATCAGCCTGCTGGCGCACCACGCCGAGCTGCGCACGGCCCTGTCCGGGCGGCCCGTGGTGCTCACCCCGCACGCGGGGGAGTTCGCTCGGATCGCGGGTCCGGTGGGCGCCGACCGGATCGCCGCCACCCGCCGCGCCGCCGCCGAGCTGGGCGTCACCGTGCTGCTCAAAGGCAACGCCACCGTGGTGGCCGACCCGAACGGGCGCGCGCTGGTGCATCCGTCGACGAGCTCGTGGGCCGCGACGGCGGGTTCGGGCGACGTCCTCACCGGCATCATCGGCGCCCTGCTCGCCGCCGGGCTCGAGCCCTGGTGGGCCGCCGGGTGCGCGGCGTTCGTGCACGCGCGGGCGGCCGACCTCGCGGCCGACGGCGTGCCCGCCCCCGCCTCCCGCCTGCAGGCCGCGATCCCGGCCGCCCTGCGGTCGCTGACCTCCCCGCAGTGATCACCGGTTCGGTGCGCAAGGCGGCCAGATCCGGCCGGATCCGCACCGAACCGATGATCTCGACCCGCCCCGCCCGGGCCCGACCCGCCCCCGGGCTCCGCGCCCGGGCCGACCCGCCGAACGGCCACATCGGCATCATTTGCCGGACGCTCCAAGTCAGGGACTTCGTCCGGCATGCTTGAGGCATGACCGAGGTCGGCGTGCACGTGCGGCGTAGGCATGCCGATCGTCACGGCCAATCGCTCGTTCGGCGCCTACGACGTCGAGGTCATCGCCGCTCGTTAGGCGGATGAGAAGATGCGAGGGTGCATCGCCCCCGCGCCGAGGCGCTCGTCGATCTCGCCGCCGTCCGGCACAACGTCGGCGTGCTGCGCGCGGCGGCGCCCGACGCAGCGCTGATGGCGGTGGTCAAGGCCGACGGCTACGGGCACGGTGGCGTCCCCGTCGCCCGTGCGGCGCTGGCGGCGGGCGCCACCTGGCTGGGCGTCTGCACGATCGAGGAGGCCCTCGAGCTGCGCGCCGCGGGCATTGACGTTGCTGCGGCCCGGGTGTTGTCCTGGCTGCACCTGCCCGACGACGACTTCGCCGCCGCCGTCGCCGCCGACATCGACCTCTCCATCGCCTCACGCGCCCACCTCGCCGCCGTGCTGGCGGGCGCCGGCCAGGCAGGGCGGCCCGCCCGGCTGCATCTCAAGATCGACACCGGGCTCACGCGCAACGGCGCGCAGCCCCACGACTGGCCCGACCTGCTCGACGTCGCCGCCAAGGCCGAGGCCGACCGCACCGCGGAGGTCGTCGCCGTCTGGTCGCACCTGGCACACGCCGACGCGCCGCGCCACCCCACGCTCGACCACCAGGTCGCCCGCCTCGACGCGGCCTGGCGCGCCGCCCGCGACCGCGGCCTGCACCCCCTCCGCCACCTGGCCAACTCCGCGGCCACGCTCACCCGTCCCGACCTGCACTACGACCTCGTCCGGCCGGGCGTCGCCGTCTACGGGCTCGACCCGCTCGGCCGGCCCGTGCCGCAGAGCCCCCTGCGCCCCGCGATGACCTTCCGGGCCCGCGTCGCGCTGGCCAAGCGGGTGCCGCCGGGCGAGGGCGTGTCCTACGGCCACGCCTGGACCACTCCGCGGGAGACGACGCTCGCCCTCGTCCCCGTCGGATACGCCGACGGCGTGCCGCGCGCCCTCAACCGCCACGGCCGCATGCAGGTGTTGCTGGGCGGCGCGCTGCGCCCGGTGGTGGGTCGGGTGTGCATGGACCAGATCGTCGTCGACTGCGGCGACGACGACGTCGCGGCGGGCGCCGAGGTCGTCCTCTTCGGGCCCGCCGGACCCACCGCGCAGGACTGGGCCGACGAGCTCGACACCATCCACTACGAGGTGGTCACGGGCGTGCACGGCGCGCGGGTCACCCGCACCTACGTGGAGGGCCCGTGAAGCAGCCCGGCTGGCGCGTGCTCGCGGGCGCGCTCGGGGCGGCGGCCACCGGCGTGGCCGTCGGGATGGCGGCGCGGCAGCACGCCAAGATCGCGGCCGACCGCCGCAGGCTCGCCACCCAGCTTTCCGACACGAGCGCGGCCCCCCGGGGTGAGCCGTGCTCGGTCGTCGCCGACGACGGCGTGCGGCTCTCGTGCGAGGAGATCGAGGCCGACGGCACGCCCGCGCTCACCGTGGTGCTCGTGCACGGGTTCGCGCTGGACCGGCGAACCTGGCACTTCCTGCGCCCCTTCCTCGCCGCCCGCACCGACCCCCGCGTGCGCGTGGTGCTCTACGACCAGCGCAGCCACGGTCGCTCGGAGCGCGCCCCCCGCGACAGCTGCACGATCGAGCAGCTCGGCCACGACCTCGACGCGGTCATCCGCACGCTCGCCCCCGGAGGCCCGCTGGTGCTCATCGGCCACTCCATGGGCGGGATGACGATCATGGCGCTGGCCGAGCTGTACCCGGAGCTGGTCAAGGAGCGGGTGGCGGGCGTGGCGTTCCTGTCGACGTCCGCGGGCGAGGTCCGCAGTTCGGGTCTCTCCGGCACCTGGCTGTCGCGCCGCAACCCGCTCACCCGCGGGGTCGGCCTGCTCGCGGCGCTGCAGCCGTCGCTGGTGGAGGGGGTGCGGAAGGCCGCGAGCGATGTCGTGTGGGCGGTCACGCGCAGGCTCGCGTTCGGCGACCGCAGCGTGGCGCCGGGGCTGGTCGACCTCGTCGACACCATGATCAGCGCCAACGCGGTGGACGCGCTCACCGACTTCGTCGACACGATCGGCAGCCACGATCGGCTCGCCGCCCTCCCCGCGCTCGCCACCTGCGAGGTGCTGGTGGCCGCGGGCGACGCCGACCGGGTGATCCCGTTCAGCCACAGCGAGGTGATCGCGGCCGAACTGCCCGCGGCGCGGCTGGTGCGCTTCCCGCACGTCGGGCACCTGCCGATGTTGGAGCAAGCGGACGCGATGAACGACGCGCTCGCGGACCTCTTGCGCCGCAGCGCCGCCCGCGGCCGCGGCTCCCTGCGCCGCCTGAGGAGGAGAGCATGACGTCGCATCAGCCGGTCACGGCCGGGGTGCCGCTGGCGGTCGAGATCGAGCTGCCGACCGCGGCCGACACCGAGGCGCTCGGCGAGCGGCTGGCCGCCGGGCTCGGCGCGGGCGACCTGGTCGTCCTCACCGGGCCGCTGGGCGCGGGCAAGACCGTGCTGGTGCGCGGCCTGGCCCGGGGGCTCGGCGTGACCGGGGTCGTCACGTCGCCGACGTTCGTCATCGCCCGGGAGCACCGGCCGGGCCGCGACGGCG
Organism: uncultured Actinomycetota bacterium; assembly: GCA_963822805.1. Lineage (GTDB taxonomy): Bacteria > Actinomycetota > Actinomycetes > Mycobacteriales > Pseudonocardiaceae > Pseudonocardia. The sequence continues at coordinate 15,291 of CAWGIV010000001.1, forward strand.
GTGTGCCCCTCGTCCACGTTGACGCCTACCGCCTCGGCGGCGCCGCCGAGCTGGACGATCTCGACCTGGACACCGATCTCGCCGAGGCCGTCGTCGCGGTGGAGTGGGGCGAGGGCGTGGCCGAGCGCCTCGCCGCGCGGCACCTGCTGGTCCGCCTGGACCGGCGCCCCGACGACGTCCGGACGGCGGTGGTCACCCACGCCTGACGCGCCGCGCACCCTGTCGTGGCACCCCGCACCCCATCGCCGCACCTCGCACCCCATCGACGGGGTGCGAGGTCGCGTCATGGGGTGCGCGGTCCGGGGTCCGGGGGGTAGGTCGGCGGCAGGTAGCCTCTTGCCGTGGTGCACGTACTCGCCCTGGACACCGCCACGCCCGCCGTCACCGCAGGCGTCGTCGAGCTGACCGCCGACGGGTGCGTCCAGCGTTCGGTCCGGGTCACCCACGACGCCCGCAAGCACGCCGAGCTGCTCATGCCCGGGATCGTCGCCGCCTGCGACGAGGCCGGGGTCGCGCTGACCGACCTCGGCGCGATCGTCACCGGGGTCGGGCCGGGCCCGTTCACCGGGCTGCGGGTCGGCATGGTCACCGCGGCCGCGCTGGGCGACGCGCTCGGCGTGCCCGTGCACGGCGTCTGCTCACACGACGCGATCGCCCACGGGCTGGGCGCGGTTCTCGTCGTCACGGACGCGCGTCGCCGCGAGGTCTACTGGGCCGCCTACGCCGGCGACGGCCGCCGCACCCACGGCCCGCACGTCGACGCGCCCGCCGTCCTGGTCGAGCGCATCCCTGCGCTGGGCGTGTCCACGGCCACGGGGACAAGTGCCGCGGTCACCGGGCTGCCGGTCATAGGGCCCGCCGCGCCGACGCCCGCGGGCCTGGTCGCCGTCGCCGCGCCTGCGCTGCGGGCAGGCGTCGTCCCGGGCCCGCTGGAGCCGCTGTACCTGCGCAGGCCCGACGCGCAGGAACCGGGCGCGCGCAAGCGGGTGCTGGTGTGACCGCGACCGTGCTGCTCGGCCCGCTGCTCGAGTCCGACGCCCCCCGCTGCGCCGAGCTGGAGCGGATCCTGTTCCCCGACGACGACCCGTGGAGCGCCCGCGCGTTCCGCGAGGAGCTGCGCGCGGGCTACCACTACGTCGGCGCGCGGATCGACGACACGCTGATCGGGTACGCCGGGCTGGCGCTGGCGGGCGCAGAGGCCGAGGTGCACACGATCGGCGTCGACCCGGCCCACCAGGGCCGCGGCATCGGTCGGGCGCTCCTGCGGGCGCTGCTGGAGATCGCCGACGCCGCGCAGGCCACCGTCTTTCTCGAAGTGCGCACCGACAACGAGGCCGCGCACGCGCTCTACGCGTCGGAGGGGTTCGCGGTGGTCGGGCTGCGCAGGCGTTATTACGCCCCCAGCGGGGCCGACGCACACACCATGCGGAGGGACGCTCGATGATCGTGCTGGGCATCGAGACGTCGTGCGACGAGACCGGGGTCGGCATCGTCCGCAGCGCCGGGCGCCGCACGGAGCTGCTGGCCAACGAGGTCGCGTCCTCGGTCGACGAGCACGCCCGCTTCGGCGGCGTCGTGCCGGAGGTCGCGTCCCGCGCGCACCTCTCGGCGATGGTGCCCGCCGTGCACCGGGCGATGGCGACGGCCGGGGTCACCGCCCGCGACGTCGACGCCGTCGCCGTGACCGCGGGTCCCGGCCTCTCCGGCGCGCTGCTCGTCGGCCTCGCCGCGGCCAAGGCCTACGCGACGGCGTGGGACGTGCCGCTCTACGGCGTCAACCACCTCGCGGCGCACGTCGCCGTCGACACCCTCCAGCACGGCCCGCTCCCGCCGTGCCTCGCGCTGCTGGTCTCCGGCGGGCACTCGAGCCTGCTCGACGTGCCGGACGTCGCCGGGCCGGTCACGCCGCTCGGCGCGACGATCGACGACGCCGCCGGGGAGGCGTTCGACAAGGTCGCCCGGCTGCTGGGGCTACCGTTCCCGGGCGGCCCGCACATCGACCGCGTCGCCCGCGACGGCGACCCGGCCGCGGTCGCGTTCCCGCGCGGGCTCACCGGGCCGCGGGACGCCCCGTTCGACTTCTCCTTCTCCGGCCTCAAGACCGCGGTCGCCCGGCACGTCGAGGCGCTGGAACGGGCGGGTACGCCGGTGCCGATGGCCGACGTGGCCGCGAGCTTCCAGGAGGCCGTGGTCGACGTGCTCACCGCGAAGGCCGTGCGCGCCGCGCGCGAGCGGGGGATGGACGTGCTGCTCCTCGGGGGTGGGGTGGCGGCCAACTCGCGGCTGCGGGCCCTGGCCGAGGAGCGGTGCGCCGCCGCCGGGCTCACGCTGCGCGTGCCGCGGCCGGGGCTGTGCACGGACAACGGCGCGATGGTCGCGGCGCTGGGCGCCCACCTCGTCGCCGCGGGGGCGAAGCCCAGCCCGCTGGACCTCCCCGCGGACTCGTCCCTCCCGGTGACCCAGGTGCTGGTGGGCTAGGGCACGCCGGGTCGGGCGCCAGGTCCGGGCCGTCGAGGCTGCGGGCGGGGCTGCCATGCCCGCCCGCCTCACCTGCGGGCCCGGGCCCGGTGCGCGCGCACCCGGGCCTTCACCCCGCACTTCTCGGGCGCGCACCACCGACGGCGACCACCCGGGTCGAGATAGGCCATCCGACACTCGGGATCGGCGCAGCCCCGCAGCGGCGCGTCCGGCAGCTGTTCGACGGCCTGGCGGGCCAGCCGCGCGAGGGCGGCCCGCAGCGTCGACGGCGGCGCGGCCGCGGGCCGCCCGTGCCGCACGACCGCCCGCAGCGGCTCGTCGGCGTCGAGCCACGGCTGCAGTGGCCCAACGTCGGGCACGCGCCCGTCGAGCACCGCAAGCACCAGCGGCCGCAGCGTCTCCCGCAACGCCCTGGCCTCTGCGACGTCCGCCGCCGTCAACGGCGCGACCGGCGTAAGCCGCTCGTGGTCGAGCCACGTGCGCAGGGCGGCGAGATCGCCGAGCCGTTCGATCGGCCCGGCCCCGTACGCGTGCCCGCGGGTGGCCAGCAGGTTCAGCCACGCCGTGCCCGCGTCGAACCGGTGTTCCGTGTTCACCGTCGCAGTGTAACACCTTGACATGTTACATCGACGAGGCCGATTCTGTAACACATGAACCTGTTACAGCGCTCGCTGAGTCCGGTGTTCGTCCTGCTCTGGAGCTCGGGCTTCCTCGCGGCCACGATCGCGATGCGGGCGGCGCCGCCGTTCGCCCTCACCTTCTGGCGGTTCGTCCTCGCCGCTCTGCTGCTGGCCGGGCTCGCCGTCGTGACGCGGGCGCCGTGGCCGCGGGGGCGACGGGCGTGGCGCGACCTCCTCGTCACCGGCGTGCTGCTGCAGGGCGTGCAGTTCGGCGCGGCCTACGGGGCGCTCGCCCTCGGGGTGCCCGCAGGCCTGGGCGCGCTCGTGCTGTGCCTCTCCCCGGCGCTGGTCGCGGTGGCATCCGGCCCGGTACTGGGCGAACGGCTCGGCCGGACGGGCCGGTGGGGCTCGGGGCTGGCCCTCGCAGGCGCGATCGTGGCGGGCGCCCACCACGTCGGCGCGGGCGGCGGCTCGCTCGCAGGCCTGGGCCTCCTGCTGCTCGGGGTGGTCGGCTTCGCGGGCGGCACGCTGTACCAGAAGCGCGCAGGCGCCACGATGGACCTGCGCACCGGCACCGCCGTCCAACTGCTCGCAGGCGCCGTCGCCATCCTCCCCGTGGCGCTCGCGACCGAGCACGGCCTCCCGTTCCCGACGACGACGCCCGGGCTCGCCGCGTTCGCGTGGATCGTCGTGATGAACTCCATCGCCGGGGCCGTGCTGCTGTTCGTGCTGCTGCGCCGCGGCACCGGCGCCGGGGCGAGCGGGCTGCTCTACCTCGTGCCGCCGGTCACCGCGGTGCTCGCCGTGCCGGTGCTCGGCCAGCCGCTGGAGCTGTTGACCGTCGTCGGAATGGCCGTCACGCTCGCGGGGGTGGTGCTGGTCAACCGGCAGAGCCGTCCGCAGAGCCGTCCCCAGAGCCGTCCTCAGCGCCGCGACGCCGCCGACAGCGCGGCCACCTCCGTGTCGGTCAGCGTGAGCGACAGGGTCGGCAGCAGGTCCGCGAGCTGGTCGACCGACCGCGCGCTCGCGAGCGGCGCGACCACCGTCGGCTGGGCCGCGAGCCAGGCCAGCGCCACGGCCGCCACCGGCACGCCGTGCGCCGCCGACACCTCGTCCAGCGCGGCGAGCACCGCCAGCCCGCGTTCGTCGAGGTAGCCTGCGGCACCTTGCGCGCGAGGGCTGTCCAGCGTCCTCCCGGGCCGGTACTTGCCGGTGAGGAAGCCCCGGGCCAACCCGAAGTACGGCACGCAGGACAGGCCGTGCTCGATGAGCACCGGCCGCAGCGTGGTCTCGAACTCGGCGCGCTCCATGAGGTTGTAGTGCGGCTGCAGCGCGACGTAGGCGGCCAGGCCCTCCCGAGCCGAGATCGCCAGGGCGGAGGCGAGGCGGTCGGGCCGGAAGTTGGACGCCCCGATCGCGCGCACCTTGCCCGCGCGCACGAGCCCGTCCAACGCCGCGAGCGTCTCCTCCTGTGGCGCGTCCGGGTCGTCCTTGTGCGCCCAGTAGAGGTCGATGTGGTCGGTCTGCAGGCGGTGCAGGGAGTCGTCGACCGCGGCGGTGATGTTGGCCGCCGAGAGCCCGGGCCGGGTGGCGAGCGAGCCCACCTTCGTCGCGAGGACGACCTCGTCGCGGCGGCCGCGGGCGGCGAACCACTCCCCGATGATGGTCTCCGAGGCGCCGACGAAGCTCTGCCGCCCGTAGGTGTCGGCGGTGTCGACAAGGTTGCCGCCCGCCTCGACGTACGCGTCGAGCACCGCGAACGCGGCGTCCCGGTCCGCGGTCCAGCCGAACGTGTTGGCGCCCAGCCCCAGGCGGGCCGCGTCGAGGTCGGAGGAGCCGATCATGGACATCTTCCGGGCCATGCGGCGACGCTACCCCGGCGTTGAAGCATTGGCACTCTCATGGGTAGAGTGCCAATTGCACGGGCGTTCCGGCACCCGCGACGACGGAACGCCTCGTCCACCCCAAGATCGCAAAACACCCAGAACGGGAGGTCATCGACGTGGCGACCATCAAGCCGCTCGAGGACAAGATCGTCGTCCAGGCGAGCGAGGCGGAGACCACCACGGCTTCCGGCATCGTCATCCCGGACACCGCCAAGGAGAAGCCCCAGGAGGGCAAGGTTCTCGCCGTCGGCCCCGGCCGCATCGACGACAACGGCAACCGCGTTCCACTCGACGTGGCCGTCGGCGACGTCGTCATCTACTCGAAGTACGGCGGCACCGAGGTCAAGTACAACGGCGAGGAGTACCTGATTCTGTCCGCCCGCGACGTCCTCGCGGTCGTCAACTGACGTCCGCTGCGACTCCGCCGTCCCGGTTCGGCCGGGGCGGCGGTCGCGCGTAAGGAGAGAGGCAGGCATGCCGAAGCAGATCAGCTTCGACGAGAAGGCCCGTCGCGCACTGGAGCGCGGGGTGAACCAGCTGGCCGACGCGGTCAAGATCACCCTCGGTCCGCGCGGGCGGCACGTCGTGCTGGACAAGAAGTTCGGTGGTCCCGCCGTCACCAACGACGGCGTCACCATCGCGCGCGAGATCGAGCTCGAGGACCCGTTCGAGAACCTCGGGGCGCAGCTCGCGAAGACCGTCGCCACCAAGACGAACGACGTGGCGGGCGACGGCACCACCACCGCCACCGTGCTCGCCCAGGCCATGGTCGCCCAGGGCCTGCGCAACGTGGCGGCGGGCGCCAACCCCACCGCGCTGGGCAAGGGCATCGCCGCGGCGGCCGAGAAGGTCGCCGAAATACTGCAAGAACGGGCCATCCCGGTCGACGACGAGGACCACGTCGCCCAGGTCGGCACGATCGCCTCGCGCGAGCGGGAGATCGGCGACCTGATCAGCGAGGCCCTCAAGGCCGTCGGCAAGGACGGCGTGATCACCATCGAGGAGGGCTCCACGCTCTCCACCGACCTGGAGATCACCGAGGGCCTGCAGTTCGACAAGGGCTACCTTTCGCCGTACTTCGTCACCGACGCCGAGTCCATGGAGGCCGTGCTGGAGGACGCCTACGTCCTGCTGCACCGGGAGAAGATCTCGGCGATCGCCGACCTGCTCCCGCTCCTGGAGAAGGTGCTCGCCGAGGGCAAGCCGCTGCTGATCATCGCAGAGGACGTCGAGGGCGAGGCGCTGTCCACGCTGGTGGTCAACTCGATCCGCAAGACCCTGCGGGTCGTGGCGGTCAAGTCGCCGTTCTTCGGCGACCGGCGCAAGGCGTTCATGGACGACCTCGCGATCGCCACCGGCGGCAGCGTGATCAACGCCGAGGTCGGGCTCAAGCTGTCCGAGGCCGGGTTGGACCTGCTCGGCAAGGTCCGCCGCGCGGTGGTCACGAAGGACACCACCACGCTGGTCGAGGGCGCAGGCTCGAAGGAGGCCGTGGAGGGCCGGATCGCGCAGCTCAAGCGCGAGATCGAGGAGTCCGACTCCGACTGGGACCGCGAGAAGCTGCAGGAACGGCTGGCCAAGCTGTCCGGCGGCGTCGCCGTGATCAAGGTCGGGGCGGCCACCGAGACCGCGCTCAAGGAGCGCAAGCACCGCATCGAGGACGCGGTGGCGGCCACCCGGGCCGCGATCGAGGAGGGCGTGATCCCCGGTGGCGGGGCCGCGCTCATCCACGCTGCGGCGGCGCTGGCCGACGGCCTCGGGCTGACGGGTGACGAGGCCACCGGTGTTGCGGTCGTCCGCAAGGCGCTCACCACGCCGACCTATTGGATCGCCGCCAACGGCGGTCTGGAGGGCGCGGTCGTCACCAACAAGGTCGCCGACCTCGAATGGGGCCACGGCTTCAACGCCGCCACCATGGCCTACGGCAACCTCATGGCCGACGGTGTCATCGACCCCGTCAAGGTCACGCGGAGCGCCGTGGTCAACGCCGCGTCGATCGCACGGATGGTGTTGACGACCGAGAGCGCGATCGTCGACAAGCCCGAGCCGCCCGCGCCGCCGCCCGCGGCGGGCCACGGCCACGGGCACGGGCACTAGGAGCTCCGCCCGTCGCGCAGTAGGGCGAGCTCTCGTCTAGTGTTGAAAGCCGCGAAAGGCCACCTCTCCGGAAGGGGAGGTGGCCTTCGTCGGTGCTACGAGCGCACCGGAGTGGGCAGGTTCAAGGTGCGGGTGCGGCCGCGGATGATGTCGTCGCGTTCGGACTCCGACAGGCCGCCCCACACCCCGTAGGGTTCGTGCGCGGCGAGCGCGTGGCGCCTGCATTCCTCGATCACCGGGCAGCGGTGGCACACCTCCTTGGCCCGGGTTTCGCGGAGCACCCGGGCCGGACCGCGCTCGTTCTCGGGATGGAAGAAGTAGCCGCTGTCCATTCCGCGGCATGCGCCCCGCAGCTGCCAGGTCCAGACCTCGGCCACCGGGGTCGGGAGCCGTCGTGTGTCGGCCATGTCGCCACCGCCTCGTCCTCGCCGATCACCAGCGCGTCTACCCAGCGTAGAACCGAGTCAAACCCGGTTCAAGCGCATTGGGGCGTGCGGTTGCCTGGCTCGATGTGGGCCCCCACGATGGTGCGGTGGAGCCCGACGCCGTGACTTTCGGGCCCGAGCGTGCGGGCGAGCCGCACCTGTCCGTAGCCACAGTGGCCCGGATGCTCGGGATCGCGCCCGCGACGCTGCGCACCTGGGACCGCCGCTACGGCATCGGCCCTTCGGCCCATGCCCCCGGACGGCATCGACGCTACTCCCCGGAGGACGTCGCGCGGTTGAAGACGATGCGGCACGCACTCGTTCGGGGCGTCGGGCCCGCCGAGGCGGCCCGCTACGCGATGGCGGCCGCGGCCGGGCGACCTGCGGCGCCCGTCGAGGAGGTCCGGCCGCGGGCGGGCGGGAAGATGCTGCGCCTGCCGGGGGCGGGCCGCTACGCGCGCGGCCTCGGTCGGGCGGCGCTCGCGCTGGACTTCCCGGCGGCGCGCACCGTGCTCGTCGACGCGATCGCGGCGCTCGGCGTCGTCGCCGCCTGGGACGAGGTCGCCCGGCCGGTGCTCGGCGCCGTCGCCATGCGGTGGTCGACCACCGGGGCGGGCGTGGAGATCGAGCATCTGCTCAGCCAGAGCGTCACCGCGGTCTTCTCCGCGCACGTCGTCGCGCGGGACGCGGAGCCCGACGGCAGGCCGGTCCTGCTCGCCGGGATGCCGCGGGAGCAGCACGTGCTGCCGCTCGTGGTGCTCGGGGCCGCGCTCGGTGACCGGGGCGTGCCCCTGCGGCCGCTGGGCACCGACCTGCCCGGCGTCGCGCTCGTCGCCGCGGTGCGGCGCACCGCGCCCGCGGCGGTGGTGCTGTGGTCGCAGCTTTCGGCGACCGCGGACGTCGCCCTGTTGGACGCCCTGCCCGAGACCCGCCCGCGGGCGCGGACGTTCGTGGCGGGCCCCGGCTGGGCCGACGCGCGCCTGCCCGGGCGGGTGCAGGCACTGACATCGCTCGTGGAGGCCGTCGACGCGCTGGTCGCGGCCACGCGGTGAGCGGCATGCCGGGCAGGAAATCCACAGATACGGATCAACGAGCAGGTTGCCTCTTCGACGGGATCTGCGCCCGGCGGTCGGTCGGATGGTGCGACCCGCCGACGACACGCCGTCGACCCCGCGCTGAACGTCAGTGAGAAGCGTTCCGACGCCGTCGGCAAGCGCCAGATGGGGGAGTCCCTGGGGATTCCGCGATCGCCGACGGCTAATGTAATTACTCCATTCGGTCCCATGTCACCCACATGTCTTGTGCCGCTCGGCGCAATACTCCCGAATGGAGGGCAGAAGTTGGCCCTGATCGTGTCAAGGTGAATCGGTCACCCGCCGATGTTGGGGGTGAACATCACCCGGCTGCAGGAAGCTGCAGGAAGGAATCGTCGTGACGACGGTACTCATCTGCGACGATCGTCGCAGCGTCCGCGAGGGCCTCACCCGCGTGATGTCCGCGGTGCCGGGGGTGCACCGCATCGATTGCGTCGCCCATGGGGACGAGTTGCTGGCCCGGTTCTCCCGGCAGCCGGTCGACGTCGTCCTGGTCGGCACCCAGCGTGCGGTGCCGACGGGGGTGGAGGCCACGCGCCGGCTGGTCGCGGCCCATCCCCAGGCGAACGTCATCGTGTTCGGCGCCCCCGACGACGCGGGCAGCATCGCCGCCGCGATCGCCGGTGGCGCCCGCGGCTACCTGCGATGGGACGCCTCACGGCCGGAGCTGGTGGCCGCCCTCGCGCACACGCTGGCCAGCACCGCCGTGCCCACACCGCGGGCTCCCACGGATCCCGGCGTGCAGCTCACCGAGCGCGAGCTGCAGGTGCTGCGCGGCATGAGCCAGGGCAAGAGCAACGGTCAGATCGGTCGCGAGCTCTACCTCTCGGAGGACACTGTCAAGACCCACGCCCGGCGGCTGTTCCGCAAGCTCGGCGTGCGCGACCGCGCCCAGGCCGTCGCGCACGGCTTCCGCCGCGGCCTCGTTTCCTGATCGACCCGGCGTCCGGTGCCCTGGCCCTGAGGGCGACGGACGCCGGTCCCCAGGCCGCCGTTCGGGTGGCGGCCGAGGCTTTTTCACAACGCTGCGCGACCCGGCGCGTCCTGATGGAGTGAGGGCTCCCCATCGGGCGTGCCCCGTCGTTGCCGTGCGCGGCACCTTCGCTACCTTGGAGGTCCAAGAGGCACGGCCTGCGCACGCTTCGTGATCGGCCTCACGATCGGATGTTTGACCAGAATGCTTCGTAACGCTCGTGCTACGGCTCGCGATGAGTGAGACGACGGACGTTCCCGACGAGCTGGTCGCCCGCGCCATGACGGGTGAGGCAGCTGCGGTCGGGCGCGTGCTCGCCATCATTCGGCCGCTGGTCGTGCGCTATTGCCGCGCTCGCCTCGGCCGGGTGGACCGTTCGTCGGTCTCGGCCGATGACGTAGCGCAGGAGGTGTGTCTTGCCGTGCTCACGGCCCTTCCGGGTTACCGGGTGCAGGGGCGTCCGTTCCTTGCGTTCGTGTACGGGATCGCGTCACACAAAGTGATCGACGCGCACCGCGCCGCCACGCGCAACCGAGCGGAGCCGGTCGCGGACGTTCCCGACTCGGTCGAGGTGGCAGACGGTCCGGAGCAGCGGGCGCTGCGGATCGAACTGACCGGCGAGATGGCCAGGCTGCTCGACCAGCTTCCCGACAAACAACGCGAAATACTGCTGCTGCGGGTCGTGGTCGGGCTGTCCGCGGAGGAGACCGCGGAGGCCGTCGGATCCACACCGGGAGCGGTCCGAGTGGCGCAGCACCGGGCGTTGGCCCGACTCCGCAAGTCGATGCCAGAGGAGGAGGTGGTCTGAGTGCCGAACAACAACGGTCACGGCAACGGCTCCTTCCTCTACGGCACCCCTCTGGACGAGCCCGTCGACCTCGTCGCGGTCCAGGCCGACGACGAGCTCATCAACGCGATGGCCGCGGGCATGGGCGTGCCGAGCGGCGGACGGGCGTTCCACGCGGACGACCAGGTCGTCGCGCTGCTGTCGTCCTGGCGGGCCGACGTCGTCGCCGAGCCGGTCCCGGAGTTGATCGACATCGAGACGGCCCTCGCCGCGGTCAAGGCGGGGCTGCCGTCCGCCCGGCCCAAGCGCTCCGCACGGGCCCGCCACCTCGTCCCGGTCGCCGCCGCGGCGGCCTTCCTCGTGCTGGTCGGCGGCGGCGTGACGATCGGCTCCGCCACCGCGCAGCCCGACAGCGCGCTGTGGCCGGTCTCCAAGATGCTCTTCAGCGAGCGCGCAGAGTCCGTCGAGGCCGCGGCGCGGGCGTCCGACAAGATCGAGAACGCCAAGCAGGCCCTCACCGCGGGCAAGCCGGAGCAGGCCGCTGCCGATCTCGCGCAGGCGCAGCAGGATCTCGGGCAGGTACGCCCGCAGGAGGGCAAGGACGAGCTCGTCGACGTGAAGGACTTCCTCGTCGCGAAGGCGGCCGAGACGCCGTCCGGCACGAAGGTCGACCCGGCTACTCCGCTGAAGACCGACCGGGCCCGTCCGATCCCCGCGGGCGCGGCGCTGTCGCAGCAGCCCACCACGGCGGGCACCCTCACCCCCGCGCCGACCACCGGCGGGGCGAACACGCCGACCACCGGCGGGGCGAACAACGGTGCCGCCGCCACCACCACGCGCCCCACACACTGGACGCGCCCGGCGCGTCCGCACCCCCCGACGAAGACCACCGACGCGCCCGTCGCGCCCGAGCTCAGCACGGGCGAGGCGGGCGCCGCGCCGACCAGCGTGCCCGTCTCGGCGACACCCGAGGGCACACCGGACTCCCTCCCGACGACGACCACGAACGGGATGGGATCCGACCGGTCCTCGCCTGCCAGGGAGTCGACGGCGAGCACCACCAGCTGACGCGGCGCCTCAGGAGTCGGAGAGCACCGCGTCCGCGTAGCCGCGGCAGTACTCCCACGTCACGTAGTGGACCGGATCCGGGGCGAACGCGGGCTCGTGCGGGCGCATCTGGCCCTCGTCGAGCAACTGTTGCAGGCTCGCCCGCAGCAGGCTCCACTCGTGATAGTGCTGCTCGCCGCAATCGGCACAGTCGACCACGATGCCCCGCACGCCGCGCGTCTCCAGAAGCGCCTGGTATACGGCAAGATCGGCGAGATCGGCCACCACCTCGTCGCGCTCGTCGACGCTCAACGCCTCGGACTCATCGAGCTCCGGGGCGTCGATCGAGAGCGCGGGGTCGTGCGGATCCCCGGCGAACGGGTCCGGCGGCAGCGCATCGGGTGACACAGGCGTCAATCATACTCCGCCGTGGGCGGGCATCCCCGGCGGTGGCGCCCGCGCGTCGGGCCGACACTCCGCCGTGGGCCCCGGTGCACCCGGACGGCTGCGCACCCTCACCGCAGCACCGCGCACCCCACCGCAGCACCGCGCACCCCACCGCAGCACCGCGCACCCCACCGATGGGGTGCGCGGTCACCACGTGGGGTGCGCGGTCGCCGCGTGGGGTGCGCAGTTGGGCGGGCATCCCAGGCGGTGGCGCGCCCGCGCGTCGGGCCGCAGATACGATGAGGCGGTGTTCGGGGGCTTGGCCGAGAATGTGGGAACGATGCGATGACGAGCGAGACCGCCGGGCTGCCGCCGAAGTTCGCGATGCTGGGCCTCACCTTCGACGATGTGCTGCTGCTGCCCGCCGAGTCCGACGTGGTCCCCAGCGGCGCCGACACCAGCACCCAGGTCACCCGGCGCGTGCGGGTCCGGGTGCCGCTGGTGTCGTCGCCGATGGACACGGTCACCGAGTCGCGCATGGCCATCGCGATGGCCCGTGCGGGCGGGCTGGGCGTGCTGCACCGCAACCTGGCGGTGGCCGAGCAGGCCGCGCAGGTCGAGGTGGTCAAGCGGTCGGAGGCCGGGATGGTCACCGACCCGGTCACCTGTTCGCCCGACGACACGCTGGCCGACGTCGACGCCCTCTGTGCGCGCTATCGCATCTCCGGCGTGCCGGTCACCGCGCCGGACGGCAAGCTCGTCGGGATCATCACCAACCGGGACATGCGGTTCGAGGTGAACCACAGCCGTCCCGTCCACGAGGTGATGACGCACGCGCCGCTGATCACCGCGCAGGTCGGGGTGTCGGCGGAGGCGGCGCTCGGCCTGCTGCGCAGGCACAAGCTGGAGAAGCTGCCCATCATCGACGGCGGCGGCATCCTCCGCGGCCTGATCACGATCAAGGACTTCAACAAGACCGAGAAATACCCCCTCGCCACGAAGGACCCCGACGGCAGGCTGGTCGTGGCGGCGGCCGTCGGCGTCGGCGAGGACGGCTACGGGCGCGCGATGCAGCTCGTCGACGCGGGCGTCGACGTCCTCATGGTCGACACCGCGCACGGCCACTCCCGGCGGGTGCTGGAGACGGTCGCCAAGCTGCGGGCCGAGGTGGGGCACACGGTCGACGTCGTCGGCGGCAACGTCGCCACCCGGGCCGGGGCCACCGCGCTCCTGGAGGCCGGGGCGGACGCGGTGAAGGTCGGGGTCGGGCCGGGCTCGATCTGCACCACGCGGGTGGTCGCCGGGGTCGGCGCGCCACAGATCACCGCGATCTTCGAGGCCGCGCTGGCCTGCGCCGCCGCCGGGGTGCCGGTGATCGGCGACGGCGGCATCCAGTACTCGGGCGACATCGCCAAGGCGATCGCCGCAGGCGCGTCGTCGGTGATGCTCGGCAGCCTGCTCGCGGGCACGATCGAGGCGCCCGGCGAGATAATTCTCGTCGGCGGCAAGCAGTACAAGACCTACCGGGGCATGGGGTCGCTGGGCGCCATGCGCGGGCGCGGCGACGCGCGCAGCTACTCCAAGGACCGCTACGGCCAGGACGACGTGCTTTCGGAGGACAAGCTCGTCCCGGAGGGGATCGAGGGGCGCATCCCGTTCCGCGGGCCGCTCGCGCAGGTCGTGCACCAGCTCGTCGGCGGGTTGCGCTCGGGGATGGGGTACACCGGGGCGCAGACGATCCCGGCGCTGCAGCAGGCCCAGCTCGTCCGGATCACCGCGGCCGGGCTGAAGGAGAGCCATCCTCACGACATCACGATGACGGCCGAGGCCCCCAACTACGCGACCCGATAAGGGGTTCCACGTCCCGCTCCGCTTCTCGTGGTAGGCCAGGACGGGAGGAAGGCAACGGTCGGACAGGCTCGGGTGGTGGCGGCGCTGGGCATGGCCGTCGTCGCATTCGGCTTCCAGCAGACCGCGGTCATCCCGGCCATCCCGGTGATCGAGCACGAGCTGCACGCCTCGCGGACGTGGAGTGCGTGGCTGCTCTCGGGCTACCTGGTGGCGTCCTCGGTGTTCACCCCCCTGGTCGGCAAGCTCGGCGACCGGCTCGGGAAGCGCCGCATGCTCGTCGGGTCGCTGGCGGTGTTCCTGGCGGGCTCGGTGGGCGCCGCGCTCGCGCCGGGACTGGCGGTGCTCGTCGTGTTCCGCGCGGTCCAGGGCGTCGGCGGCGCGGTGTTCCCGCTGACCCTCGCGATGGCCCGCGACCTCCTGCCCGAGGGCAGGGTGCGGGGCGCGGTGGCGCTGCTGACGGGGGGGTTCGGCCTGGGCACCGCCTTGGGCTTCGGGCTGTCGGGCGTGCTGACCACGGTCGCCGGTTGGCGCTGGATCTTCGGCGCCGGTGCGATCGTCGTCCTGCTCGCCGTCGTGGTGGTCGCGACCCAGCTGCCTGCCCTGCCCCGCGGCTCGCCCGCCGGGCTCGATCTGGCCGGTGCCTGCCTGCTCGGCGGAGGCCTGGCGCTGGTGCTCGTCGCGCTCACCGAGGGCCAGCCGCGCGGGTGGACCTCGCCGTTCGTGCTCGGCGCGTTCGGGCTGGGATTGCTCCTGCTGATCGGATGGGGGTGGCGCGAGCTGCGCGCGCAGGAGCCGTTGCTCGACCTCCGGCTGTTCGTCCGACGCCCGGTGCTGCTGACCAACCTGGCCACCGCCGGGCTGGGGTACGTGCTGTTCGCGGTCTACCTGTTGCTGCCCTATCTGCTGGGGTCCGGCCAGGGACCGGCGGCCGGGCCGGTCGCGACCGGGCTGTTGCTGCTGCCCGCCGCGGTCGGCCAGCTCGGGGCGGGCCCGCTCAGCGACCCGCTGGGGAAGCGCATCGGCGTACGTATGACGTTCGGGCTGGGGCTGGTCGTGCTCGTCGGCAGCACACTCGGCCTCGCCCTCGCCGCGCATGGGCCGCCCGAGCTCGTCGCCTGGACGCTGCTGCTCGGCATCGGCGCCGGACTCGGGATCGCCACCGGCAGCACCGTGATCACAGAGACGGCAGGCCACGCCGACATCGGCATCGCGACGGCCATGAACAGCGTGCTGCGCCGGGTCGGCGGCGGCGTCGGAGGCCAGGTATCGGCAGCGTTGCTGGCCGCAGGCGCCGGTGCCGCGACCTACACCACCGCGTTCCTCGTGTGCGCCGTGGTCGCGGGGGCGAGCGCCGCGCTCACCCTCGGCCTCCCCAAGGGCTGACCGGTCGTGAGGTCCGCAAACGTTCCCCCGGTGATCGCCGCGAGCCGTACACGGCGGCGGGCCGGGCGATCCTGGTGTGCGGTTCGACGCGATCAACGCCGGCGGGCGCGCGCCGTACCCAGCGGGCTACCCTCATGGTCCGTGCGGGACCTCGTGGAAATCGGGATGGGCCGGGAGGCCCGGCGTAGCTACGACCTGGAGCAGGTCGAGATCGTGCCGTCGCGGCGCACGCGCAGCTCGCAGGAGGTGTCCACCGCCTGGCAGCTCGACGCCTACCCGTTCGCGATCCCGCTGGTGACCCACCCGTCGGACGCCGTGGTGTCGCCCACCAGCGCCGTGCGGATCGGGCGGCTCGGCGGGCTGGCCGTGCTCAACGCCGAGGGGCTGTGGGCGCGCCATGCCGACGCCGACGCGGCCCTCGCCCAGGTGGTGGCCGCGGCGGTGGATGATCCGGGTTCGGCGGTGGCGCTCCTGCAGGAGCTGCACGCCGTGCCGATCGACACCGCGCTGCTCGCCGAGGCGCTGAAGCGGGTGCGCGAGGCCGGGGTCACCGTGGCCGCCCGGGTGAGCCCGCAGCGGGCCCGCGAGCTGACGCCCGACCTGCTCGCCGCGGGGGTCGAGGTGCTCGTCGTCCAGGGCACGATCATCTCCGCCGAGCACGTGTCGCGCGGGAAGCCGCTCAACCTCAAGGACTTCATCGTGTCGCTCGACGTGCCGGTGGTGGCGGGCGGCTGCGGCGACTACCGCACCGCCATGCACCTCATGCGCACCGGGGCCGCGGGCGTGATCGTCGGGTACGGGCAGTCGGGCGCCACCACGACCGACGAGGTGCTCGGCATCGGCGTGCCCATGGCCACCGCGATCGTCGACGCCGCCGCCGCCCGCCGCGACTACCTCGACGAGACCGGCGGCCGCTACGTCCACGTCATCGCCGACGGTGGGATCCGCAGCTCCGGCGACGTCGCCAAGGCCATCGCCTGCGGGGCGGACGCCGTGATGCTGGGCGAGCAGCTCGCTGCCGCCTCCGACGCGCCCGCCGCGGGCGCGTACTGGACGTCGGCGGTGGCGCACCCGTCGCTGCCGCGCTCGGAGGTCGTGGCCGTACCCGGCGGGTCCGGGGACTTGGAGCGGGTGCTCTACGGGCCAGCGAGCAGCGCGTACGGCGAGGTCAACCTGTTCGGCGCGCTGCGGAGGGCGATGGCGAAGACCGGGTATTCGGATCTGAAGGAGTTCCAGCGGGTCGGGCTCAGCGTCCGCGTCTGACTGCAGCCCGTTGCAGCTGGAATGCAATCCTCCTGCAATCCCCCTCTGTTCTCCTGTGTCCACGGTCGATCCATGTATCCGGGACAGCTTCCGGGCCCTCCTCTTGGCGACCGACCAGCCGGTCCGAGGGGACCGCGCGATCAGATCAGGAGACGTCATGAGTACTGTCGAGAGCCCTGCCGTGGACAACGGCGTCAACGTGGAGGCCCTGCTGGGCGCCCGGGAGGCGCTGGCCGCGGCGCCGGAGGCCGCCCAGTTCCGGTGGCGCGCACGTTGTGAGTGGATCAACGGCACGCACAGCCGCACCACCGTGCACGACTTCTCCGGCCTGGGCGCCGAGCACACCCACCGCACGCCGTTCACGTTCGAGGGTGATCATCCGGAGGTCTTCGCGTCCGAGGACCACGGGGCCACGCCCACCGAGGTGGTCTTGGCCGCCCTGGCGGGCTGCCTGACGGCGGGCATCGCCGCGGTCGCCACCCACCGGGGTGTGCAGCTGCGGTCGGTCAGTGCCGTGGTGGAGGCCGATCACGACATCCGCGGGATCCTCGGGGCCGACCCCGACGTGCGCAACGGGTTCACCGGTGTGCGGGTGCGCTACGCGATCGACGCCGACGCCTCGCGCGCGGACATCGAGGCCATCGTCGCGCAGTCGCAGAAGCGGTCGGCGGTCTTCGACATCCTGACCAACCCCACCGCCGTGCTGGTCGAGGTCGACTGAGGTGCGCGCCACCGTCGTCGTGATCGGCGGCGGGCAGGCGGGGCTGGCGATGAGCTGGTGGCTCACGCGCGCAGGCGTCGATCACGTCGTGCTGGAACGGGGCATGACCGCCCAGTCCTGGCGTGCACGGCGCTGGAACTCGTTGCGACTGCTGACCCCGAACTGGATGACCCGGCTGCCGGGCTACGGCTACGAGGGTGCCGACCCGGACGGCTATCAGCGCGCGCACGAGGTCGTCGCCCTGCTCGACGCCTACGGCCGCGTGTTCGGCGCCCCGGTGCACCCGCACACCACGGTCGTCGGAGTGGCCCGCACCGCGGCGGGTTTCCGGGTGGACACCGACGACGGCCCGTGGCGCTGCCGGGCCGTCGTCGTGGCGACCGGGACCGAGGGCGAGGCGCGGGTTCCCGCGCTCGCCCGGGACCTTCCCGGCCATCTCCAACAGCTCACCGCGCTGGGCTATCGCGAGCCCGGGCAGGTCGCGGCGGGCGAGGTGCTGGTCGTCGGCGCCTCCGCGTCGGGTGTGCAGATCGCCGACGAGCTGCAACGCGCCGGGAGACCGGTGACCGTGGCCGTCGGCGACCATGTCCGGGTGCCGCGGACCTACCGCGGCCGGGACATCTACCGGTGGATGGACGAACTGGGCATCCTCGACGAGCGCTACGACGAGGTCGAGGACCTCCGCCGGGCCCGGCGGCTGCCGTCACTGCAACTCGCGGGCACGCCGCAGCGGCACACGCTGGATCTGGCCGCGCTCTTCGCGGCAGGCGTCGAGGTCACCGGCCGCCTCGTCGGAGTGGCCCGCGGCCGCGCCCAGTTCTCCGGGTCGCTGCCCAACCTGATCAGGGCGGCCGATCTCAAGCAGAACCGGCTGTTGGAGCGCATCGACACGCACATTGACGCCCACGCTGCCGAGCACGGCCTGCGGGACCAGGTCGGGCCACCGGACCGGCCTGCTGCCACACCGCTGCCCGCGGTGGTGACCGAGCTGGACCTGGCCCGGTTCGCCGCCGTCGTCTGGGCCACCGGCCACCGACCCACCTACCCCTGGCTCGACCCGGCCTTGCTCGACCACCGCGGCGCCGTCCGGCATGACGGCGGGATGCTCGAGGTGCCGGGCATGTATGTGCTCGGGCTGCCCTTCACCCGCCGACGCAGGTCCAACCTGCTCGCCGGGGTCGGGCCGGACGCGCAGCTGCTGGGCAGCCATCTCGTGGGGCATCTCCGACGACCACGCCAAGCCGCCTGACCCCATCACCCGAGCGAGGAGTTCCGCATGACGGTCGAGCAGCAGACGCAGGGATGGCGCGGCGTCGACGAGGGCTGGGGCCGGGCAGCGGCCGACTTCGCGAGCTTGTCCGAGCCGTCCAACTGCCGCGAGTACGTCGCGCTCCACCATCAGCTCAGGGTCGACCACGGCGACCGGCTGCTCGACGTCGCCTGCGGCTCCGGGCTGGCCATCGAGCTCGCCGCGCTCCGGGGAGCGGTGTGCGCGGGCATCGACGCCGCCGCCCGGCTCGTGGCGGTCGCGCGGGACCGCAGCCCCGACGCTGACATCCGGGTCGGGGACATGCACGCGCTGCCGTGGGACGCGGGATCGTTCGACGTCGTCACGAGCTTCCGCGGGGTGTGGGGCACCACGCCGGACGTGGTCACGGAGATCCGCCGCGTCCTCGTGCCCGGCGGTCGCCTTGGCCTCACGGTGTGGGGCCACATCAAGGCCTCACCCGGTGCGTGGGCCCTGTCCCCGTTCCGGCTGGCCGACCCGCCCGCCGTCGCGAACCAGGCGGCGATGGTCGCACTGGGCAGGCCCGGCGCGGGCGAGGAGCTGCTGGCCACGGCGGGCTACGTCGACGTCCGCCGTCTCGATCTCCGGTTCGCATGGGAGTTCGCCGATCCGCAGACCTACGCGCGCACCCTGGCCTCGACCGGCCCTGCCTACGAGGCCATCCGGACCGTCGGTGAAGAGGCCTTCCGCGACGCGGCGGTGCGCGTCGCGGCCGAACGGGTCCGCGATGGTCTGCCGCTGCGCGCCGAGGTCGCCCTGACCGGCTACCTCGCGCGCAAGCCCGAGAACTGACATCGCCGGACGCGTCGGGCCACCGAACCCGGAGGGGTCGCTCCGTGCGACGATGGTCCGGTGACCACCCCGGCCGAGGCCCTGCAGCGCCTGCGGGACGCCGCTGCCTCGGGGTGGCTGGACGCCTTCTGCCTGCGCCATGGCGTGCGGGTGCTCACCGTGTTCGGCAGCGCCGGGCGAGGGGAGGAACGCGCGCGCGACCTCGACGTCGGCATCTTGACCGAGCGGGGGGCGGCGTTCGACGTGGTGGCGGCGATCGAGGATCTCGTCGAGCTGACGGGAACGGACGCCGTCGACGTCGCACACCTCAACCGCGGCGGCCCGGTGCTGCGGGAGCGTGCGCTGGTCGGCTCCGTCGCGCTGTACGAGAGCGCGCCGGGAGCACTGGCCGACGCGCAGGCCATCGCCATCGGCGAGCGGATCGAGACCGACCCGATGCGCAGGCTGAACCTGCGCCTCCTCGCCTCGTGACGCCGCCCGCGCTCGACTGGCGCAGCGTCGAACGCAAGCTGACCCGGATCCGCATGCTGGTCGATCAGTTGGCGGAGCTCGGTCCGTTCGACGGTCGGCGCTTCGCGGACGACCCGATCGCGGGCCTGGCCGCCGAGCGGCTGCTCACACTGCTCGTCGAGCTGGCCTTCAGCGCGAACAGCCACGTCTCGGCCGCCGTGTTGGGGCAGGCGCCGGACACCTATCGCGAGTCGTTCGTGCTCGCGGCCCGAGCCGGCATGATCGACGAGAAGCTGGCTGCCGCTCTCGCGCCCGCGGCCGGTCTGCGCAACGTGCTGGTCCACGCGTACCTCGACGTCGACCACGACCGTGTCGCCGAGGCGACCCGCCTGGCGCCGGACCTCTTCGCCGAGTACGTTCGGCAGGCGTCCCGATGGTTCGCCGAGCGCTCGGGTGCGGTCTGATCGGGCCGACTACCCTTGGCCCGTGCAGGTGCCCACGGTGCTCGTCGTCGACTACGGCGCCCAGTACGCCCAGCTGATCGCCCGCCGGGTGCGGGAGGCGCAGGTGTACTCCGAGATCGTGCCGGGCGACACGTCGGTCGAGGACATCGTCGCGCGCAAGCCCGCCGCGGTGATCCTCTCCGGCGGGCCCGCGAGCGTGTACGCCGAGGGCGCGCGGCGCATCGACCCGGCCCTGTTCGCCGCGGGCATCCCGGTGCTGGGCCTGTGCTACGGCTTCCAGGCCATGGCGCTGGCGCTGGGCGGCGATGTCGCGCAGGACGGCACCCGCGAGTACGGCCGCACCGAGCTGCGGGTCGCGGGCGGGGTGCTGCATGACGGGCTCCCGCCGCGCCACCCGGTGTGGATGAGCCACGGCGACTCGGTCGTCCGCGCACCGGGCGGGTTCGCGGTCACCGCGGCGTCGGAGCGCGCGGCCGTCGCGGCGTTCGAGAACCCCGAGCGGCGGCTGGCGGGCGTCCAGTACCACCCCGAGGTCGGCCACTCGCCGTACGGGCAGCAGGTGCTTTCGCGCTTCCTGCATGAGGTCGCGGGGATCCCGGCGGGCTGGACCACCGCGTCGATCATCGACGAGACGGTCGAGGCCGTGCGCGCGCAGGTCGGCGATGGGCGGGCGATCTGCGGGCTGTCGGGCGGCGTGGACTCCGCGGTGGCGGCCGCGCTCGTCCAGCGCGCCGTCGGCGACCGGCTGACGTGCGTGTTCGTCGACCATGGGCTCCTGCGTGCGGGCGAGCGGGAGCAGGTGGAGCGCGACTTCGTGGCCGCGACGGGCGCGCGCCTGCACACCGTCGACGCCGCCGACCGCTTCCTCGGCGCGCTCGCGGGCGTCACCGACCCCGAGACAAAACGCAAGATCATCGGCCGGGAGTTCATCCGGGTGTTCGAGGCCGCGACGGCGTCGGTGGCGGCCGAGGAGCACTGGGCCGATGGCGGCTCCGCTGGCGCTCCGCCTGCGGGGTTCCTCGTGCAGGGCACGCTCTACCCGGACGTCGTCGAGTCCGGCGGCGGCTCCGGCACCGCCACGATCAAGAGCCACCACAACGTCGGCGGCCTGCCGGACGACCTCGAGTTCGCCCTGGTCGAGCCGTTGCGGGCGCTGTTCAAGGACGAGGTGCGCAAGGTCGGCGCCCAGCTCGGGCTGCCCGCGGCGATCGTCGGTCGCCAGCCGTTCCCCGGGCCGGGGCTGGGCATCCGGATCATCGGCGAGGTCACCCGCGAGCGGCTCGACACCCTGCGTGCCGCCGACGCCATCGCCCGCGAGGAGCTCACCGCGGCGGGCCTCGACGGCCAGATCTGGCAGTGTCCGGTCGTGCTGCTCGCCGACGTCCGCAGCGTCGGCGTGCAGGGCGACGGGCGCACCTACGGCCATCCGATCGTGCTGCGCCCCGTGTCGTCCGAGGACGCGATGACCGCCGACTGGTCCCGCCTGCCCTACGACGTCCTCGAACGCATCTCCACCCGGATCACCAACGAGGTGGCCGAGGTGAACCGGGTCGTCCTGGACGTCACGTCGAAGCCGCCGGGGACGATCGAGTGGGAGTGACGCACTGGGCCCACCGCGCACCCCTTCGTGGCACCGCGCACCCCATCGGTGGGGTGCGCGGTCCGGCGGTGGGGTGCGCGGTCCGGCGGTGGGGTGCGCAAAAGGGGGAGCGGTGCCGATCCCCCCGGCTCGGCACCGCTCCCGCATCGCGGCGGGCCCGCTCGCTCCCCAGCTGCGGGCCCGCAGGTCCTCATCGTCGGCGCAGGCTCCCCAGCAGCAGGAGCGCCCCGACCACCGCCGCCGCGCACGCCAGCAGCCAGCGCGGGTCGAAGTTGATCGCAGGCAGCTGTCCGGTGAACGCCGCCGCCGCCATGGCCAGGGTCAGCAGCCCGACCACCAGAGCCACCGGATCCGGTCCGCGCCGCCGTGCCACCTCGGTCGTGACGGTCTGGTCCTGCTCAGCCACGGCTCACCTCCACGTCCCCGGCGCCCGCGTGGACGTCGATCGTCAACAGCTTGCCCGAACGCAGCCCGTCGGCACCGAGGTCGTCGACCACGGACAGCTTCGCCCCGGGCCCGGCGTCCTTCCGGCCGTCGAACGTGACGTCGCCCAGCCCGGCCTCGCCCGTGAACGTCACGTCGGCGTTGGCGGGCAGCAGCACCCTGGCGTCGCCCGCGCCGACGTCGACCGACGTCCGCACGTCCCCGGTGCCGGAGAGGTCGAGCCCGCGCAGGTCGAGCGTCACGTCGCCTGCGCCGCGCCGGTAGTCCGGCTGGAGCTGGGCGACGGTCGTCGGGGCGGCCCGCAGGTCGCCGAAGCCGTCGGGCGGGCCGAAGCGGTGCCACGGCGTGGACAGCGCGCCCCAGATCAGAAGGGACACCAGCACGGCGAACGGGATGAGCCCGCGTCCGGCCCGCACGAACGACCCGACGACCAGGCCGAGACCCAGCACGGCGGCCACCACGCCCAGCACGATCGGGAAGGTGGGGATCGTGAGCGCGCCGGTGGTCAGCAGCACCACGGTGGTGCCCGCCGCGGCTAGCAGCGCGACGCCGAGCGTCACGAGCGTCACCGGAAGGCGGCGCCGCGGTGGCGGGGGCGGGCTGGCCGGCCCGGGCTCGGGCAGGTCCCAGGCGAACGGCGCCGCACCCAGCGGATCCCAGGACGGCGGCTGCTGCTCGTCGGCCGGGCCGTCCTTCGCAACGCCTTTGACCAGCGACACCCCGCCGGCTGCCTGCGCGGGCTGGGGTGGCCAGGACTGGCCAGGCGACGGGGGCTGCGCGCCGGTCACCCCGCGGTCGGCCCGGCTGCGGTGCAACAGGAACAGCAGGGCGAACGCCGCGAGCAACGGCAGCACGAACCCGCCGTGGCCGCCGAAGATCGACCCCACCGACACGATGGTGGCGATGACCAGGCCGACGACCAGGATCCCCCGCTTGCGGCTCTCGGGCACCGCGGGGTCGGCGGGCGCGTCGGGCAGCACGAGCCACCCGGCGATGTAGAGCGCGGCCCCGATCCCGAAGAACGCGGCCACGACGAACCCGATGCGCACGAGCACCGGGTCGATGTCATAACGGCGCGCGATCGCCGCCGCGACGCCTGCGATCTGCCGGTCGTCGCGGGGGCGTGCGGGGCGGGTCTCCCACATCTCCCGAAACGCGCCGTGCACCTCTGTCGTGTTCATGGGATTCAGCCTTCATCGACGGCCGGTCGGTTCCATCAGGGACGTCCCCGAGAATCCCCCGACCTTCCCCGGATGTCACCCGGGCCCGCGGGTGTCACGATGGAGAACGTGACCAGTCCGCCAACGGTGCCGATGTCTCGGCCGACCCCACCGCTCGTACGCCTGCGCAGCGGGCGGTTCGTGGCGGGCGTCGCGGGGGGCGTGGCGGCGCACCTCGGCGTGCCGGTGCTGTGGGTGCGGGCCGCGTTCGTCGTGCTCGCGGGCGTCAGCGGGGCCGGGGTGCTCGCCTACGGCCTGCTGTGGATCTTCGTGCCGCAGGAGACCGCCGACGTCACCCGCGCCGTGCCGCGGGCCGAGCGCCAGCAGGCCGCCGGGCTCGCGGCGTTGGGCATCGCCGTGGGGATCGCGGGCAGCGCGGCGGGCAACTCGTTCGTCGGATGGATCATCGGGCCCCTCGGCGTGGCCGCGATCGGTGCCGCCGTAGTGTGGCGCGAGGCCGACCAGACCCAGCGTCGCCGCTGGACCGAGGGCGCCCGCACGGGGCTCTCCGGTTGGTCGGGGCTGTGGCGGGTTGGCGCGGGCGCCGTGTTCGTCGCGTCCGGGATTGCGGTGTTCCTATTCGGCAACCTGCAGCTCGGGCAGATCCAGTTCGCGTTGCTCGCAGTGGTGGCCACGCTCGTCGGCGTCGCGGTGATCACCGTGCCCTGGTGGCTCAAGCTGGTGCGCGACCTCGGCGAGGAGCGCCGCGAGCGCATCGTCGAGACCGAGCGTGCGGAGATCGCCGCGCATCTGCACGACTCCGTGCTGCAGACACTAGCGTTGATCCAGCGCCAGTCCGACCAGCCGCGCGAGGTGCTGCGGCTGGCGCGCGGGCAGGAGCGCGAGCTGCGGCACTGGCTCTACGGGCCGGGTGGGTACGGGCGTCGTCCGGTGGAAAGCGGTGGGCTGGCGGCGGCGGTCACGGCGGCCGCAGCCGAGGTCGAGGACACCTACGCCATCGACGTGCGGCCGGTCGTCGTCGGCGACCGCCCCCTCGACGACGACCTGCGCGCCCTCGTCCTCGCCGCCCGCGAGGCCATGGTCAACGCGGCCAAGCACGCCGAGGTGGACGAGGTCAGCGTGTACGTCGAGGCCGAGGAGGATGGCGTGCACGTCTTCGTCCGCGACCGGGGCGTCGGCTTCGACCCTGATGCGGTGCCCGCGGACCGCCACGGCCTCGCCGACTCCGTGCGCGCCCGCGTCACCCGCCACGGCGGTACGGTCCGGCTGCGCAGCACCCCCGGCGAGGGCACCGAGGTGCATCTTTCCCTGCCCACGTCCCGGCCGCTGCCCACCCCACAGGAGGCGACGTCATGAGCGAGCCGGGCTCGAGTCCCGTCCGTGTCTTCCTCGTCGACGACCACGCGCTCTTCCGCTCCGGGGTGCGCGCGGAGCTCGACCGCAGCGTCCCCGACGTCACGGTGGTCGGCGAGGCGGGCTCGGTGGACGAGGCGGTCGCGGCGATCCGGCACGTCAAGCCGGACGTGGTGCTGCTCGACGTCCACATGCCCGACGGCGGCGGCGCGGAGGTGCTGCGCCGGGTCCGCCCCGAGCAGCCCGACGTGGTGTTCCTCGCGCTGTCGGTGTCCGACGCGGCGGAGGACGTCATCGCCGTCATCCGGGCGGGCGCCCGCGGCTACGTCACCAAGACGATCTCAGGGCGCGAGCTGGCCGACGCGGTGCGCCGGGTGCGCTCGGGCGACGCGGTGTTCTCGCCGCGGCTGGCCGGGTTCGTGCTCGACGTGTTCTCCGACCGGCCCGGCGCCGCCCCGCCCGGTGATCCCGAGCTGGACCTGCTCACCCGCCGCGAGCGTGACGTCCTGCGCCTGCTCGCCCGCGGGTATGCCTACAAGGAGATCGCGTCCGAGCTCTTCATCTCGGTGAAGACGGTGGAGACGCACGTGTCGAGCGTGCTGCGCAAGACCCAGCTGTCCAACCGCTACGAGCTGTCGCGCTGGGCATCGGACCGGCGGCTGGTCTGACTCGCCTGGTCTGACTCGGCCGGTCTTGACACTCGCGCGACCACTCAGCCTGCGAGGAGCCCGGTGACGGCGTTCGTCGCCGAGCGAACCGCCGACGAGCGCACCGCCGACGAGCCCGCCCACGAGCCTGTCGGCGCGGCGCTCGTGCTCTTCGGGCTCGATCGGGTGGTCGGCGGGGTGCTCAGCGCGCTCGTGACAGGGGCGGTGAGCGAACCCGCAGTCTCGCCGACCCGACTGCTGGTCGGCTGGGTGTTCAGCGCGCTCGTGACCGGCGCCGTGAGCGAACCCGCAGCCTCGCCGACCCGGCTGCCGAGCCCGGTCAGCGGGGTGCTCAGCGCGCTCGTAACCGGGGCCGTGAGCGAACCGGCGGCCGTGCCGACCCGGCTGCCGAGCCCGGAGACCGTGTCGCCGACCGTGTCGGTGACACCTTCGAGCGGGGTGTCCTTGCCGACCTCGCGCACCGTGGTGCCGACCGTCGTCGTCGCGCCGCTCACCGCGCTGCCCACGCCGTCGCCGTCCGTGCTGCTGGTCTTCGCGGAGGTCGTGGTGGAGCTCGTTGCGGAGCTGGAGGTGCTCGCCGGGCGCACCGAGGATCCGCTGGCCGCCGTGGCCGCCCCCGTCGGTGTGGCCGGGGCGGGCCGAGCGGCGCCCCGGGGAGCGGCGGCCCGGGGAACGGCGGCCTGGGGAGCGGCGGCCTGGGGAACAGCGGCGTGGGGAGCGGCGGCCTGGGGAGGGGCGGACCGGGGAGGGGCGTCCCGGGGAGCAGCGGCCTGGGGAGCGGCGTCCCGAGGAGCGCCGGGGCTGTTCGTTTCGGCGAACCCGCTCGGGAACGCCACCGGCAGCCACGACGTCGGCGCCGCCTCGCCCGCGTCGAGCGCGGCCGAGGAAGGTGGGGCCGCGCCGGGCTCGGCCTGGTCGGGGTAGGTGCCGGTGGAGCTCGGCGGGGCCAGCGGGCCGTTCATGGCCGCAGCGAGCCCGAAGACGGAGCCCGCGGCGAGCAGCGCGCCCGCCGCGATCCTGACGTGGCGCAACAGCGGTTCCCGGACGGGCAGGGTGGACAGGATCTCGTCCACGGCGGGAAGACCCGCGGAGCTGCGACCCTCGCGGCGCAGCAGCGCGGCAACCGGGATCGGCGCGGCCTCGTCGTCGTCGGAGGTTTCCGGGGCCGGTGTGCAGCGGCGCATCAGCTCCGCGACGGTGACGACGGGGCCCGACCTTCCCCGGGACACGATCTGGGCCACGCCGCAAACCTCCAGCGATACTTCACGCAACGGGACGATGACGGACTGTCTACCCGATACCCCTATCGGGCGCTCCATCGGTGGGGTGTTCCACCACGATCGCGCCGTCCGCTCGTCCGCTCGGTACGACCGCTCACCCGATCGTGACGACCTGGAAAACCTCGGCGACGTGTCCTTCGGGGAGTCCGAAGCGCGCCGCCGTGGCGGCGCCGAAGCCCCGGATCCGCTGCTCCAGCTCGGTCCAGCGGCCCGTCTGCGACATGTGGGCGCGCAGTGCGGCGACCTTGCGGTCGAACGTCGATGTGATGTCCACCACAGTCTCGGTGCGTTCCGGCGGCGCGCCCATGAGCCAGAGCTCCCGCACGCTCCACGCGTCGAGACCTTCGTCGGCGAGCAGCTCCGGATGGGCGAACGGGTTGCGCGCGTCGGGATAGACGGCGGCGAGCGCGGCCTCGCCGACCGCTCGGTGGTCGGGATGCGAGACGCCCAGCCGGCTCCAGAAGATCTCCGGCGAGGGGGCCAACATCCGTTGCGGACGGACCCGGCGGATCTCGCGGCTGATGTCGCGCCGCAGCTCGAGGCTGGGCGTCACCCGACCGTCCGGGTAGCGCAGGAACGTGAGGTCCTGCACGCCCAGCTCGGCCGCCGCGGCCTTCTGCTCGGCCTCGCGCAGTGGGCCCATCTGGGCGCGCGGGGTGTCGTCGAAACCGCCCGCGTCGCCGGAGGTGCAGAGGCAGTAGGAGACCGCCACACCCTGCGCCACCCAGCTCGCGATCGTGCCCGACGCGCCGAAGTCGACGTCGTCCGGATGGGCGACGACGACCAGCACACGTTCGACGGGGGACGTCCCCACCGTCACGGGATGCCGCGGAACTGCTTGCGGGTGGTGTCGAGGGACTGCTTCGCCGCCAGCCCCGCGCCGCCGCCGAGGATGAGCCCGAGGATTTCCGGGGTGAGCCCGCCCCTGGTCAGCAGCAGCCCGACCAGCGCGACGGCCGCCGTGCCGCCCGCGACCTTCCAGCGGCCCGCCACGTACTCGCTCGTGGCGCCGCCGGAGAGGCCCCGCTTGCGCGCGGCGTTGTTCAGCATCGCCAGGTAGCCGACATGCCCCAGGGCGACGAGCAGCCCTGCGAGGGCGATGACGAACGCCACGATGCCCACCACTGACTCCATGGCTCCACTGTGCCACGGACCGGCGTAAACAGCCCGTGACGCGGGCTGAACCCGACGGGTGACCAGGGCAGGCGACTGGGCGGTGCCGACGGTCAGCGGCCGCCAAGGCGTCCGCGGCCCAGCCGCAGAAGGATCATGCCCAGCTCGCGGCCCTCGCTGCCCAGGTCGCGGAAGCGGTCCAGCACCGCCATCTCGCGGTTGTAGACGATGCGCGGCCCACCCGCCGCCATCCGCGCCCGGCCGATCATCTGCGACACCTCGGTGCGCCGTTTGATCAAGCGCAGGATCTCGGCGTCGAGATGGTCGATCTCCGCGCGCAGTGCGGGGATCTCGTCGGTCACCGGGATTTCGGCGTCGGGGGTCGTCACGCTCATGGTCTCCTCCTCGTGGCAGACCCCGCGGCACGCGAAAGCCCCGGGGTCCTCGGACTCCGGGGCTTCGTGGGGGCTGGTCAGCGGGCCACGGGCACCGGTGTCCGGTACCCGTAGAAAAATCGCCGCCGATCCAGCATGCGAGCAGTGTGCCACACGCCGGGCCGGTCGGGGAGCGGCGGTACCCTGCCGTTCAAGATGAGCGCTCTTTTCGAACTCCCGGTCGACGGTCCCGTGCACCCCACCACGAAGCGTGGCGCGGCGCTGCTGGAAGGGCTCAACCCCCGCCAGCGGCAGGCCGTCACGCACGCCGGGTCGCCGCTGCTGATCGTCGCGGGGGCGGGATCGGGCAAGACACGCGTGCTCACCCACCGCATCGCCTGGCTGCTGGCGGAGCGGCAGGTGCACCCCGGCGAGATCATGTCGATCACGTTCACCAACAAGGCCGCGGCCGAGCTGAAGGCCCGGGTCGACGGGCTGGTCGGGCGCCGGGCCAACGCGATGTGGGTGTCCACGTTCCACTCGATGTGCGTGCGCATCCTCCGCCGCGAGGCCAAGCACCTCGGGGTGCGCAGCGCGTTCTCCATCTACGACGCCGACGACACCCGCCGCCTCGTCGGGCTCGTCGTCCGCGATCTCGATCTCAACCCGA
Source organism: uncultured Actinomycetota bacterium (assembly GCA_963822805.1). GTDB lineage: Bacteria > Actinomycetota > Actinomycetes > Mycobacteriales > Pseudonocardiaceae > Pseudonocardia. The sequence continues at coordinate 43,980 of CAWGIV010000001.1, forward strand.
AGAAGTTCCACGCCCGGCCCGTCGCCGCACAGATCTCCAACCTCAAGAACGAGCTGCTCACACCGGACGACGCGGCGGCCCGCGCCGGCCAGGAGCACGAACGCAAGGTCGCCGAGATCTACGCCGTCTACCAGGCCCGCCTCCGCACGGCCAACGCGTTCGACTTCGACGACCTGATCATGGAGACGGTGGCGCTCCTGCAGCGGCTGCCCGCGGTCGCCGAGTACTACCGGCGCCGGTTCCGGCACGTGCTCGTCGACGAGTACCAGGACACCAACCACGCCCAGTACGTGCTGGTCCGCGAGTTGGTGGCGCCTGCGGCGGCCGGGGTGGCGCCGGGCGAGCTGTGCGTGGTGGGTGACTCCGACCAGTCCATCTACGCCTTCCGCGGCGCCAGCATCCGCAACATCGTCGAGTTCGAGCAGGACTTCCCCGACGCCGTCACGATCATGCTGGAGCAGAACTACCGCTCCACCCAGCGGATCCTGTCGGCGGCCAACGCGGTGATCACGCGCAACCCCGACCGGCGGGACAAGCGCCTGTGGTCCGACCAGGGCGATGGCGAGAAGGTGGTCGGCTACGTCGCCGACAACGAGCACGACGAGGCCGCGTTCGTCGCCGGGGAGATCGACCGGCTGGTCGATTCGGGGGAGGTCCGCAACTCCGACGTGGCCGTCTTCTACCGCACCAACAGCCAGTCGCGCGTGTTCGAGGAGGTGTTCCTGCGGGTCGGGCTGCCGTACAAGGTGGTCGGCGGCGTGCGGTTCTACGAGCGGCGCGAGGTGCGCGATGCGCTGGCCTACCTTCGGGTGCTGTCCAACCCGGAGGACACTGTCAGCCTGCGGCGCATCCTCAACGTGCCCAAGCGCGGCATCGGCGACAAGGCGGAGGAGCTCGTCGCGAGCTACGCGGAGCGCGAGCGGATCTCGTTCGCGGCGGCGCTGCGCCAGGCCGAGCGCATCCCCGGCATGGCCACCCGGTCGCAGCGCTGCATCGCCGCGTTCGTCGACATCCTCGACGGGCTCGAGGAACTGGTCGAGGGCGGTGCCGAGACCGCAGAGATCCTCGAAGCGGTCTACGCGCGCACCGGCTACACCGCCGAGCTGGAGGCCAGCGAGGATCCGCAGGACGGGTCGCGGCGGGACAACCTGGCCGAGTTGGTCACGGTCGCGCGGGAGTTCGCGGGCGACGCGGCGGTGGCGGACCTGGACGACTCGGATGTTGAGGTCGGCGCGCCCCCGCCGGGTTCGCTGGCCGCGTTCCTCGAGCGGGTGGCGTTGGTTGCCGACGCCGACTCGGTGCCCGACAACGACGCGGGCATGGTCACCCTGATGACCCTGCACACGGCCAAGGGGCTGGAGTTCCCGGTGGTGTTTCTCACCGGCTGGGAGGACGGCGTGTTCCCGCATCAGCGGGCGATGGGCGATCCGAAGGAGCTGGCCGAGGAACGGCGGCTGGCCTACGTCGGCATCACCCGTGCGCAGCGGCGGCTCTACCTGTCCCGGGCACTGATGCGCTCGGCGTTCGGGCAGCCCAGCGCCAACCCGGCCTCCCGTTTCCTCGCCGAGGTGCCCGACGCCCTCGTCGAGTGGCGACGGGTCGCGCCGGAGCGGTCGGCGCCGGTCGGCCGGTTCGGGTTCGGTCGCCGTCCCACCGCGACCGATCGGGGGAGTTGGAAGGTCCCCGAGCGCTCGCTGGCCCCGACGCTGCACCTGGAGGTGGGCGACCGGGTCAACCACGACAAGTACGGCCTCGGCACGGTGGTCGCATCCGACGGCGCGGGGGTGCGCGCCACCGTCACGATCGACTTCGGCAGCGCGGGCACGGTCCGGCTGATGCTCATCGGCGGCGTGCCGATGCAGAAGCTGTAGCCGAGCGGCGGTCTGGGGCGCCGAGATGGCGCCGAGATGGCACTGAGCGGGGTTCGGGGAAGATCGGAGCCCCCTCACGCGCATCTCGGGGATGGCGGCCGCGGCGCTAGCCCACCTGGATCCCGTGCGCCGCGAGCCACGGCAGTGGGTTGATCTTGGTGCCGTCCGGCGCCCAGATCTCGAAGTGCAGGTGTGGTCCGGTCGACTCGCCGCGGTTGCCGATCTCGGCGATCTTCTCGCCCGCCCGCACCTGCTCGCCGACCTGGACGAACATCCGGTTCACGTGCCCGTACACCGAGTGCGTGCCGTCGGGGTGACGCAGCACCACCCAGAGTCCGAAGCCCGACGCGGGCCCGGCGTCCTCGACGACGCCGTCGGTGAAGGCGTAGATCGGTGTGCCGATCGCGTTGGCGATGTCGATGCCGTAGTGCACCACACCCCACCGCGCGCCGAAGCCGGATGTGAACGTGCCGATCGCGGGCCGCACGAAGACCGCATTGCCGACGACGTGCGCGTCCCGCGCCCCGCCCGCCTCCGCCGCGTCGACGAGCGCGGCGTTGCGGGCGAGCCGCGCGCCGAGGTCGGTGGCCTTGGCCAGGCTCCGGACGTCCACCTGGGACGCCGGGTCGAGCGTGTTCGCCAGCGAGAGGACGTTGGGCGGCAGCTGGTCGCCGCCGATTGCTCCGACGGCGGGGTCGGGCGTGGCCGTGCTGGTCTGGGCGACCGGGAGCAGCGCGCTCACCGGCTGCGGCGACCCGTCGGGGAGGAACGGGGCGGCGAGGGTCTGCCCGGCCGCGACGACGGCACCCGCGGCCACGGCGGCAACGGTCGCCCGGCCGCGCGCGGACGCGGCGGGAGGCGCCGGAAGACGGTGCACGGCACGCAGTCGCGTCGTGCGGTCCGGGTCTTCCTTGGCGCCGCGTGGGGAGCGGTGGCGCGCCAAGACCTGCCCTTCTCAAAGCCGGGTCGGGAGGTCCACCGTGGCCGGGCTGGGGATGCCGCCGGGTCGATCGGGGTCGACCCGGTGCCATCGGTGATCGTCCGTGAATCGGGCTCGGGCAACGTAGCGACCGCCGATCGCCGGAGCAAATCCGGGTCCGGCGTGTCGTTCAGGAAGCGGGGTTGGCCACCGCGCCGACCGCAGGCGGGTCGTCGCGCCGCCGCGGAACGCGGCGACACAGCGCATCGACCACCCAGCGCACGACCCGACCGTCGACGGGAAGCGCCAGGTGGCCCACGTCGCGCACTTCCAGCTGGGTGACGTCGAGGTCCGGGTGCTGCAGGCGCGCGTTGCGCTGCGGCACGACCATCTGGTCCATCCGGCTCCACACGACCAGGAACCGGGTGGTGCAGCCCGGCGCGGGCCGCTGCAGCTCGGCGAGCGCCTGCGAGCCGGGGCGCAGCTGGCGGCCCAGTCCCGTGGGGATGAGGTAGGCGCCGAGGGTGCCCGAGTGCGGGCTGCCCAGCGTGACGAGCGTCGCGACACGGGCCGAGCCGCCCATCCGCTGGACGTAGTAGCGGGCGATGACGCCGCCGAGCGAGTGGCCGACGATGTGCACCTTGTCCGCGCCGGTCGCCTCGCACAGCCGCTCGACGTGTCCGCGCAGCTCGTGCGCCGCCTGCCGCAGGTCGCCGGTGAACAGGCCGTAGTTGACCGCGTGCACCACCCCGAACCCGCGACGGTGCAGGGCGCGGCGGAACACCGTGAACACCGAGCGGTTGTCCATGATCCCGTGGATGAGCAGGATCGGGGTGCCCGCGGCCGCCGGGTCGGTCACGACCAGGCTGCGGCGCAGCGGGCTGAGGGGGTCGGTGCGGTAGCCGACCACGGACCGCAGCCGCTCGCGCACCGCTCCGCCGGGATAGACGGCGATGTGCGCCGCCAGCCACGCCCCCTCCTTGGCCATGCCCCAGAGGCCGGCGCGCGTGCCGAACGTGCGCAGCGCGTACCGACAGGCACCCACCGGCTCGATCGACCCCTCCATGGACAAACGGTAGGTGACATCCGCGCTGCCCGCCGGTTCCGACGCCTGCCCGTGACCTGGCAGGCGGGTGACTGGCGGTGACGCCGGAGCGTGACCACAGTCACCGGACCAGCTCAGGGCGGGTGCGGAGGCGGTGGCTAGTGTCCTTCCAGGAGTCGCAGCGGAGTGGAGAGCCAGTGGACCTGTACGAGTACCAGGCGAAGGATCTCTTCGCCGCGCACGGCGTCCCGGTGCTGCCGGGCCGCACCGTGGAGGACGCGGACGCGGCGGCCGCCGCCGCGACGGAGCTGGGCACCGCGGTGGTCGTCAAGGCCCAGGTGAAGACGGGCGGGCGCGGCAAGGCGGGCGGGGTGAAGCTCGCGAACACCCCCGAGGAGACCGGGGAGAAGGCTGCCGCCATCCTCGGCATGGACATCAAGGGCCACACGGTGCACCGGGTGCTCGTCACCGAGGCCAGCGACATCGCCGAGGAGTACTACTTCTCGTTCCTGCTCGACCGCTCGAACCGCACGTTCCTGGCCATGTGCTCGGTCGAGGGCGGGATGGAGATCGAGCAGCTGGCCGTCGAGCGGCCGGACGCCCTCGCGCGCATCCCCGTCGACCCGATCGCGGGCGTCGACCGGGCCAAGGCCGCCGAGATCGTCGCCGCAGGCAAGCTCCCGGCCGCCGTCGCCGACCAGGCCGCCGACGTGATCGTCAAGCTGTGGGAGACGTTCGTCGCCGAGGACGCCACGCTGGTGGAGGTCAACCCGCTGGTGCGCGACCCGCAGGACAAGATCGTCGCGCTCGACGGCAAGGTCACGCTCGACGACAATGCCGCGTTCCGGCACCCGGGCCACGCCGCACTCGTCGACGAGCGCACCGCAGACCCCCTGGAGGCCAAGGCGAAGGCCAAGCACCTCAACTACGTCAAGCTCGACGGTGAGGTCGGGATCATCGGCAACGGGGCGGGCCTGGTGATGTCCACCCTGGACGTCGTCGCCTACGCGGGGGAGAAGCACGGCGGCGTCAAGCCCGCCAACTTCCTCGACATCGGCGGCGGCGCGTCGGCCGAGGTCATGGCGGCGGGGCTGGACGTCGTCCTGGGCGACCCGGCGGTGAAGAGCGTGTTCGTGAACGTCTTCGGGGGGATCACCGCGTGCGACGCGGTGGCCACCGGCATCGTGGAGGCGTTGAAGATCCTCGGCCACGAGGCGAGCAAGCCGCTGGTCGTGCGGCTCGACGGGAACAACGTGCTGGAGGGGCGGCGGATCCTCGACGAGGCGAACCACCCCCTCGTCACCCAGGTGGACACGATGGACAACGCGGCCGACAAAGCCGCCGAACTAGCGGCTGCGGGGGCGTGAGATGGCGATCTTCTTGAACGAGCACAGCCGCGTCATCGTGCAGGGCATCACGGGGTCCGAGGGCACGAAGCACTCGACGAAGATGCTGGCCGCGGGCACGAACATCGTCGGAGGGGTGAACGCGCGCAAGGCGGGCACCACGGTCGCGATCGGTGGGAAGGACCTCAAGGTCTTCGGACGCGTCGAGGAGGCGATGAAGGAGACCGGCGCGGACGTGTCCGTCGTGTTCGTACCACCCGCGTTCGCCAAGGACGCCGTGATCGAGGCGATCGACGCGGAGATCCCGCTCTGCGTCGTCATCACCGAGGGCATTCCGGTGCATGACTCGGCCTACTTCTGGGCGCACGCCTGTGCGAAGGCCAACCGCACTCGGATCATCGGCCCGAACTGTCCGGGGATCATCAGCCCCGGCAAGTCCAACGCGGGCATCATCCCGGCCGACATCACCGGGCCTGGGTCGATCGGGCTCGTGTCCAAGTCGGGCACGCTGACCTACCAGATGATGTACGAGCTGCGCGACATCGGCTTCTCCACGTGCATCGGCATCGGCGGCGATCCCGTCGTGGGCACCACGCACATCGACGCGCTGGCGGCGTTCGAGGCCGACCCGGACACGGCCGCGGTCGTGATGATCGGCGAGATCGGCGGCGACGCCGAGGAGCGGGCGGCCGAGTTCATCCAGGCCAACATGACCAAGCCGGTCGTCGGCTACGTCGCCGGGTTCACCGCCCCGGAGGGCAAGACGATGGGGCACGCAGGGGCGATCGTCTCCGGTTCCGCGGGCACCGCGCAGGCCAAGAAAGAGGCTCTCGAAGCGGCAGGCGTGAAGGTCGGCAAGACCCCCAGTGAGACCGCCGCCCTGATGCGGGAGTTGATCACTACGAATTAGTTACGAAGGGGCGGCGTCTCGGCGTGTCGCACGTGTGGGCTAGCGTTCCTCCGCCACGTGGAGGGAGACCCACATGACACAGCGACCGCAGGGGCCTGCCGAGGTCCCGAGCGACGCCCTGTTGTCGCCGGGAAGAACGGTCCGTGTGCTCGCGCTCGCTTCGGCCGGTTCGGCGCTGCTTTTCGCTTTGCTCGGGTTCGTCGACGCGGCCCCAGCGGCCGACCTCGCCGGGGCGCTCGTGCTCGGCGGCGGGCTGTTGGCGGGCGCCGCCGCCCTGCCGCGCGCCGGACGCGTCCTGGTGCCTGCCGCCGTCGCGGCGAGCGTGGGCATGGTGGGGCTGCTGCAGGCGGTCGCGGCGGGCCGCGGTGGCGGCGGGCTGCTGGTCGCGGCCGCGGCCGTGGCCGTCCTCGTGTGCGGCACGGCGGTGGCGGCGGCGCTGATGGACGCCGGGCTGTTCGCGTCCGACGCCCCGCAGCCGGCTGTCGCGCCCGCGCCCCCCTGGGCACCCATCCAGGGTTGGCAGGTCGGCGACCCGAGCATGACGTACGTGGGCAGGCACCCGACGGAACGGCAGGCCTTCGGCGTGCCGCAGGAGGGCGGGGTCCAGGTCCCGGGTGCTCAGCCCGCCGGCGCGCCGGAGCCGACGGCGGTGTTCGGCCATGCGCCGCAACCGGCGCAGCCGGGCGCGCCCGAGCCGTCCACGGCCTTCGCAAGCGCCCGATCGGGTGCGCCGGAGTCGACGACGGTGTTCGGCCGGGGGTTGGCAGGCGCGGCGGACCCGTCCACGGCGTTCGCGGGTGCGACGGACTCGGCTGCGGCGTTCGGGGGCGCGCAGGACCCGGCTGCGGCGTTCACGCGCCCACAGGACTCGGCCGCGGCGCTCGCGGGCGCACAGGACCCGGCTGAGGTGCTCGCGGGCGCGCAGCCAGGTGCTTCCGACTCGGGCTCGGCATCTGCAGGCGCGCGGCCGGGTGCGTCCGAGCCGAACGCAGCGCAGGGCCAGTCGCCCCAGCCGGGCGGCCCGCAGTCCACGGCCGTGATCGCCGGGCCGTCGCCTGAGCCCACCGCCGCCCGCCCCCAGGCCGGTGGCGCGCCGGGCACAGCCGCCGTGCCGCCGTACGGCCTCTCCGGCCAGCGCTCGACCGGCGCCCATCGCGCGCCGACCCAGATCGGTGGCGTGCCGCCGTTCGGTGTGCAACCCACTTCGGATGTGCCCCTGTTCGCGGGGCAGTCCCCGACGGGCGCGTCACCATTCGGCGCAGGCAGGCCCCCAACCGGCACGCAACCGGACGTGCCGTTGTTCGGCGCGCCCGGCGTCGGACAGGCCATCTCCGGTGCGCACACTGACGCGTCCCCCATCGGCGACGGGCAGGCCGGTCCCCGTCCGGGCCAGGAGGCCGCCACGTTCGGCGCTTCGGCCCAGCACCCCACCCCGGAGGCACCCGCGTTCGGCCTCGCGGGCACGGGGCAGGCGGCGTCGAGTGCGCATCACGAGCCGGTGCTGGACACGTCGGCCTTCGAGCGGGGGCCCGGCGAGGGCCCACTGTTCGGGGTGTCGGGTACGAGGCAGGCGTCGAGGGCGCACCATGAGCCCCCGCAGGACGCCTCGGCGCACGAACGTCCGCCCGGCTACGGCGCTGCACCGAACGAGCGCGGCGTGGGCGCCGCGCGACCGCCGAGCGGTGCGCACCGTGCCCCCAGGCAGGACGGATCGGGGCCGTCATTTGGCGCGCCTTCCGCCCAGAACGGGGCGTTCCACCCAGCACAAGGGCCTGCCCCCGGTCTGTCCAGTGGTCCGACCCGGTCGGAACGCACCCAGCAGGGTGGTCCGGACGCACCGGGCTACGGACCGGCGGGGGTGCACCGGGCTCCTGGGGAGGGTGGGTCGGCGAACGGCAGGCCCGATCCCGATACGGGCCGGGGCGAGCCGGGTCCGCATCGCGCTCCGACCCCAGGCGGCGACGTGTCGTCCGGCACGAACGGGGCTTCCGTCGGCGAGGCGGCGACACGCGGGGTGAACGGCGCGTCCGACGGCCCGGTGCCGTCGCAGCGGGCGGGCTCGGACGCCTCCGGCCCGTCGTACCAGGCGGGCGGCGCGCGCAGGCGCGGCGCGGGTGGCGAGGGATCGGCCCTTGCGTTCGGCTCCGAGTCCGCAGCCGCGGCGACGGGTGCGGACACCGCGCAGTCGCCGTACGGCCGGTCCGGGTCCGCAGGCGCGGCGACGGGTGGGGACACTGCAGAGTCGCCGTACGGCCGGTCCGGGTCCGCAGGCCGCGAAGCCCCGCTTGCCGGGCGACGCTCCGCCGAGCAGCGCCCGTCCGATCAGGACAGCGACGACGCTGACCCGAGCCCCGAGACCACGGCGTTCCCCGTGCAGAACGCGCCGAACGCCGACCAGGCGACGCCCTGGGGACAGTCCCCGTCGACGGGCCAGGACGCGACGATGGTCGCGGCCCCGGGCTGGTTGGGTGCCGCGCAACCGGGGTCTGACGCCGCGGGCCAGCCCGGGCCCCGGCGCGCGGCCCGCGACGGCAGACACGGCACGCCCCGCGAAGGCCGTCATGGCCAGCCGGACGCCGACCGCCCTGACGCGACGCGGGAGTTCCGCCGGCCCGAGCGTTAGCCCGGGAGTTCCGCCGGCCCGAGCGTTCTCTCAGCAACGAGTGATCGTCGATTTGGTGCAGAAGCGGCCGGATCTGGCCGGTTTTTGCACCCAACTGGCGATCATGGGTTCCTCCCTGCCTGACCGGACCCGTCCGGTCCGCCGGTGATCGCCGCAGGTGGCCGTCATGTCGGTAACTCGGCGAACATGGGTGCGGATCGGCGGCGTCGCCCACCGTGATCGCGACGTCGGCACCCGATCGGCCGGGGATGTCCATCTCGCGCGGCGTGCCTGCCCGGCCCGGACGCGCCGCGCTGCGACCCTGGAAGGGTGAGCGCTGTCGACGATCGGACGCCTTCCGCGCCGGGCGTCTCCCCGGCCGAGGGGCTGGACCGGCTCCGGGTGCTGCTGGCCGTCGCCATGGGCACGGTGCTGGTCAGCTACGCGGTGCTGGTGCCCGCCGTCGCCGTCGTGGTGATGAGCGCGGGCGGCGGCCTTTCGGCCGACGGTGCGTTCGCCGCCGCGATCCCGCTGTGGTTGGCCGCACACCAGATCCCGCTCGCGCTCGGGGGCCAGCCGCTGAGCGTGCTGCCGATCGTGCCGACGGTGGCAGTGGTCGTGATCGCGCAACTCGGGGCGCGCTGGTCGGCGCGCAGGCTCGGCGCTCGGTTCCGGATGGACGCGGGCCCGGTTCTGGCGTCGATCGCAGGCGCCCATGCCGCCGTTGCCGTATTGGGCAGTGCCTTGTTGCCTCGGGCGACCGAAGTGGCGGCGGCGCCATGGGCCGCGATGGTCGGCGGTGGACTGGTCGCAGGCACCGGCGCGATGATCGGCGTGCTCCGCGCCTGCGGCCTCCCGCCCGAATGGGCGCAGCGCATCCCGAGTTGGGCCAACGTCGGGGCGCGCGGCGCTGCCGTCGCCGTCGTCGCGCTGCTCGGCGCAGGCGCGTTGATGGTGTTGGTGGCGCTACTGCTCGGGGCCCCGTCGGTCGCGGCGGCCTACCGCACCATGGCGCCGAACTTCGGGGCGGGAGTCGGCGTCACGTTGCTCGCCCTCGCCTACCTGCCCAACGCGATCATCGGCGGCATGGGCTGGGTCCTCGGCCCGGGGGTGGCCGCCGGATCGGCCGCCGCCTCGCCGTTCGCCGCGTTCCCCGGGGTGCGTTCCGACTTCCCGCTGCTGGCCGCGCTCCCCACCGCGACGCCTCCCGAGTGGGCGCTCGCCGTCCTGCTGCTGCCGGTCGGTGTCGGTGTGGTGGCCGGACTGAACCTGCGGCGGGCGCTGCCGGTGGCGATGCGCCTGCCTGCTGCGAGCGTCACGACCGTGCTGACCGCGGCGGCCGTGGGGCTTCTCGCCGAGTTGGCCGGTGGGCGGCTCGCGGCCGGGGCGTTCGACCCGATCCAGGTGCCGGTGGGGCTGGTCGTACCCGCCGCGCTGCTGCTGGTCGGCGTGCCGACGCTAGTGGTGGCCAGCGTCCAACGGCGCGGTGAGTCGAGCGACACCGGCGACGGTGACGATAGCAACGACGGTGACGACAGCAACGACGGTGACGACAGCAACCACGGTGACGACACCCGCGCCGACGAGATCGGCACGCCGGTCCGGGAGAGTCGACGGCGCCTGCGCTCCGGGGGGCGGCGATCCGCGCCCGCAGACACGTCCGCGGATGCGCTGGTCAAGCCATCGCCACGGCGCATGACGGTGGCAGAGCTCGTCGCGCAGAAGGAACGGGAGCGGGCCGCGGTGGCGGAATCCGCAGCCGTTGACGACGACCCGGGCGACGACGACCCGGCTGACGACGATGCGGCGGACGTCGACCCGGCGGACGTCGACGGCCGAGGTCGACCGGCGGAGGTCGACCCGGCCGAGCGCGACGATCAGGCCGACGAGGACCCGGCGGACGAGGACCCGGCGGACGACGACCCGGCAGACGACGACCCGGCGGACGAGGACCCGGCGGGCGGCGACGACCCGGCGGACGAGGACCCGGCGGACGACGACCCGGCGGACGACGACCCGGCGGACGACGACCCGGCAGACGACGACCCGGCGGACGAGGACCCGGCGGGCGGCGACGACCGGCACGGCGACGACCGGCACGGCGACGGCGAGGGCGTGATCGCGCGACCGTCCGCTCGGACCAGGCCCCGGCCCGACTAGGCTGACGACGTCTACGCACCACCGCCGAGGAGCCGCGCTTGCCTGCGTCCTACCGGGTCGAGCTTCCGGTACCCGCCCGGGTTGTGGTGCTCGTCTCGGGCTCGGGCACCCTGCTGCAGGCGCTGCTCGACGCCGCCGTCGACCCGGCCTACCCGGCCCAGGTGGTGGCCGTCGCCGCTGACCGCCCCGGCATCAAAGGCCTCACCCGCGCCGAACGCGCCTGCGTACCCACCCTCCTCCTGCGGCTCGCCGATTTCGCCGACCGGGCCGCCTGGGACGCCGCCCTCGCCAAGGCCGTCCTTGAACACCGGCCGGACCTCGTCGTCAGCGCAGGCTTCATGAAGATCCTCGGGCCCGCGTTCCGCGAGGCCGTCGGCGCGCCGCTGATCAACACTCACCCCGCGCTGCTGCCCGCGTTCCCGGGCATGCGCGCTCCGGCCGACGCGCTGGCGTACGGGGTGAAGCTCACCGGGGCCACCGTCCATCTCGTCGACGATGGCGTCGACACCGGCCCCGTCCTTGCCCAGGTCGCCGTGCCCGTCGAACCCGGCGACGACGCCGAGCGCCTGCACGAACGCATCAAGATCGAGGAGCGCCGGTTGCTCGTCGCGACCGTCGCCGCGCTGGCCCACCACGGGGCCACCGTCAACGGACGAGAGGTGACCATCCCGTGAGCGAAGAGCGCAGGCCCGTCAAGCGTGCCCTGGTCAGCGTCTACGACAAGACCGGCATCCTGGAGCTGGCCACCGGCCTGCACGCGCTGGGGGTCGAGGTGGTCTCCACCGGCTCCACCGCCCAGATCATCGCCGACGCGGGCGTGCCCGTCACGGCGGTGGAGGCGCTCACAGGCTTCCCCGAATGCCTGGACGGGCGGGTCAAGACGCTGCACCCGAACGTCCACGCCGGTCTTCTCGCCGACACCCGCAAGACCGAGCACCGCGCGCAGCTCGCCGAGCTCGGCATCACCGCGTTCGAGCTGCTGGTCAGCAACCTGTACCCGTTCACGGCCACGGTCGCATCCGGCGCGACGCCCGACGAGTGCGTCGAGCAGATCGACATCGGCGGTCCCGCCATGGTCCGGGCGTCGGCGAAGAACCACGACAGCGTGGCGGTCGTCGTCGACCCGGACCGCTACGACTGGGTGCTGGAGAACGTCAAGGAGGGCGGGTTCACGCTGGCCGACCGGCGTGCGCTCGCCGTCGCCGCGTTCCGGCACACGGCGACCTACGACGTGGCCGTCGCCTCCTACCTGGGCAGCGTCGTGGCGCCCCACGGCGACCCCTTCCCCGGCTGGGTCGGCGCCACCTGGGACCACCACGCCACGCTGCGCTACGGCGAAAACCCCCACCAGGCCGCGGCCCTGTACGCGTCCGGGGCGCCGGGCCTCGCCGTCGCGGAGCAGCTGTCGGGCAAGGAGATGTCCTACAACAACTACGTCGACGCCGACGCCGCCTGGCGGGCCGTGCACGACCACGGCGACGTGCCGTGCGTCGCGGTGGTCAAGCACGCCAACCCGTGCGGAATCGCGATCGGCACGGACGTGGCGGAGGCCCACCGCAAGGCGCACGCGACCGACCCGAGCAGCGCGTACGGCGGGGTGATCGCGGTCAACGGTGAGGTGAGCGTGGCGCTGGCCGAGCAGGTCGCGGAGATCTTCACCGAGGTCATCGTGGCGCCCGCCTACGCCGAGGGGGCCGCGAAGGTGCTCGCGGGGCGCAAGAACCTGCGGGTGCTGCGGCTGCCGGTCGCCCCGCCGCGTGCAGGCGTCGAGCTGCGGGCGGTCTCGGGCGGGTTGCTGTTGCAGCAGCGCGACGGCCTCGACGCCCCCGGCGACGACCCCGCCGCCTGGACGCTCGCCACCGGCGACCCCGTCGACGACGACGTCCTCGCCGATCTCGCGTTCGCCTGGCGGGCCTGCCGGTCGGTGAAGTCGAACGCCATCTTGCTGGCCACCGATGGGGCCGCAGTCGGCGTCGGGATGGGCCAGGTCAACCGGGTGGACGCGGCCCGGCTCGCGGTCGCGCGGGCGGGTGAGCGCGCGCGGGGCTCGGTGGCCGCGTCGGACGCGTACTTCCCGTTCCCCGACGGGCTGCAGGTGCTCCTCGACGCCGGGGTGCGCGCGGTCGTGCAGCCCGGCGGCTCGATGCGCGACCCGCTCTCGGTCGAGGCCGCCGCGGCGGCAGGTGTCCCGATGTACTTGACGGGCACGCGGCACTTCGCGCACTGAGCGGAGCTTGCGGAGCGAACATCGGCACTGAGCGGAGCTTGCGGAGCGAAGATGCGGGACTGGGACACCGAGAGCGCCTGCCTGGCCGCGCGGGCGCTGGCGGCCGGACGGCCGACGGCCTGGTTCGAGGAGCTGTACGCCGCGGGCGCGCGTGCCGAGATCACGATGCCCTGGGACCGCGCCCGCCCCGCGCCCCTGCTGACGGACTGGCTGTCCGGGTCTGGCGACGGTCGATCCGCGGTCGTGGTGGGCTGCGGGCTGGGGCTCGATGCCGAGTTCGTCGCGGCCCACGGATTCGTGACGACCGCCTTCGACATCTCCGAAACCGCCGTCCGCACCGCGCAGCAGCGGTATCCGACGTCGCCGGTGCGCTATCGCACCGCGGATCTGCTCGCGCTGCCGGACGGATGGGCGTTCGACCTGGTCGTGGAGATCATCACCGTGCAGGCGTTGCCGGTGTCGCTGCGGGACGAGGCGGTCGCCGCGGTGGCGAGCCTGGTTGCGCCAGGGGGCACGCTGCTGGTCGTCGAGAACGTGCGCGCCGATGGGGCGCCGATGTCGGAACGGCCGCCTTGGGCCTTCACCCGGGCGGAGATCGCGTCGTTCGCCGACCACGGGCTCGACCCGGTGGCGATCAAACAGCTCGACGACGGCGCACCGCGCTGGCGGGCCGAGTTCTTGAGGAGCATGGCGTGAGCCGCTAGACTTCGAACTGAAGTTCGATTCGCCGTCTTCCCCGCGGCGTCCACCGGGGGAGGGGTGTGTCGTGGTCTCTGGCGACGCGGCGGCCAGGCTGGAGCACGCGCGGGGGCTGTTGCGGCGGGCGGAGGATCGCGCGGTCCGGGCCCGCCCGGCGCCGGAGGTGGACGGCCGGGTGTTGCCGGTCGTCGCGCCGCTGGCCCGGCTGCTGCCCGCGGGCGGGCTGCGCCGGGGCACCACGGTGGCCGTCGCGCCGGGCCCCGCGGCCACGTCGCTGCTGTGGGCCGTGCTCGCCGAGGCGTCTGCGGAGGGGGCGTGGGTGGGCGTTGTCGGGCGCCCCGACCTGGGGCTGGTCGCCGCCGCCGAGGCAGGGATGCGGCTGGAGCGCCTGGCGCTGGTGCCCGCTCCGGGGCCCGAGTTGCTGGCTGTCACGTCTGCGTTGCTCGACGGGCTCGACGTCGTCGTCATGGCGGCCGCGAGTCCGGTGCCCGCGGGGGAGCGGCAGCGGCTCGCGGCACGAGCCCGGCAACGGGGTGCGGTGCTGTGCGCCCTGGGCAAGTGGCCCGGCGCCGATGTGCGGCTGACCTGCACCGATGCCCAGTGGGGCGGGGTGGGGTCGGGGCTCCACGGCGGGAGCGGGCGGCTGGGGGAGCGGCAGGTCACGGTCCGGGTGCTGGGGCGGGGGATGACCCCGACGGGTCGGGTGGAGCGGCTGCTGATGCCCGCGTGCCCGATAGGTCCGGCGGTCGCGGCCGTCGCTCCGGTGGGTGCGGCGGCCCCGGCGGTGGCGGTGGCCCCGGTGGGCGCGGTGGCGGTGGGCCCGGCCCTCGCTGTGCCCGCTGCGGTGGGCCCGGCTCCGGCGGCGGCCTCCGCCGGCTCGGCCGACCCGGCCCAAGGGGCGGTGCCTGCCTCGGCAGTCGCGCTGGTCTCGGTGGACGGTCCGGTGCCCGGGCAAGCCTCAACTGAAGCCCCTGCCGCTGCCCCTGCCTCGGCCGCGGTCAGGTTGGCCGGATGAGCTGCCGCCGTGGGCATGATCGCCAGGTTCGGTGCATATGCTGCGCCAGCACACCTCCTGCACCGATTCCGGCGATCATGGGCCGGGCTCGGGCCGGGGCCGGGGCTCGGGCTCGGGCTGGGGCCGGGGCTCGGGGTGGGGCTCCGGCTGGGGTCGGGGAAGGTCGGGGAGGACGGCCGTGAGGGTGCTCGCGCTGTGGTCGCCCGACTGGCCGGTCACCGCCGCCGCCCGGGCCGCCCGCGTCCCGCCGCATCAGCCCGCTGCGGTGTTCGTCGCGGGACGGGTGCTGGCGTGCTCGGCGGTGGCCCGCGCACAGGGGGTGCGCCGGGGCCTGCGCCGCCGGGAGGCCCAGGCCCGCTGCCCCGACCTGGCCGTGCTCGCCCCCGACCCGGACCGCGACGCCCGGGCGTTCGAGCCCGTGGTCGCCGCGGTCGAGGAGCTGGCGCCGGGCGTGGAGATCCTCCGGCCCGGCCTGGTGGCCCTGTCCGCCCGCGGCCCGGCGGGCTGGTTCGGCGGGGAGCTGGCGGCGGCGGAGCGCCTGGTCGACCAGGTCGCCGCCCGCACCGGCGCGGAGGTACAGGCGGGGTTCGCCGACGGCTTGTTCGCCGCGGTGCTGGCCGCCCGCCGTGCGGTGGCCGTCGCGCCGAGCGACACCCCCGCCTTCCTCGCCACGCTCGGCGTCGAGGAGCTGGACCGTGAGCCCGACTTCGACCGCTCCGCCCTCGTTGACCTCCTCTGCCGCCTCGGCCTGCGGAGCCTGGGCGCGTTCGCCGCTCTCGATGCGGCGGACGTCGCGTCCCGGTTCGGGGCCGACGCCGTGCTCTGCCACCGTCTCGCCCGCGGGCTGGACCCCCGCCCGCCGCTGCGCCGACGGCCGCCGGAGGAGCTCGCCGTCGAGGCCGAGCTCGACCCGCCCGTCGATCGCGTCGACGCCGCCGCGTTCGCCGCCCGCGGCCTGGCCGAGCGGCTGCACGCCACTCTGGCGGGCCACGGGCTGGCGTGCACCCGGCTCGGGGTGGCCGCCCGGACGGCCGCGGGTGAGGAGCTGCACCGAATCTGGCGGTGCGCCGAGCCGCTTGCCCCTGCCGCCACGGTCGACCGGGTCCGCTGGCAGCTCGACGCCTGGCTGACCACCAGGCGGGACACTCCACAGGATGGGGCGGTGGTGCACCTGCGGCTGGTGCCGGAGGAGACCGTCGCGGCCGGCGCACTGCAACGTGGGCTGTGGGGCGAGACGGGCGAGGCCGACGAGCGTGCCGGTCGGGCGCTGGTGCGGGTGCAGGCGCTGCTGGGGCCCGAGTCGGTGGTGACGGCGGTCCTCGACGGCGGGCGCGATCCCGCCGAGCGCGTCCGGCTGGTTCTTTGGGGCGACGAGCGGGCCGAGCCCGAGCCCGCGTCGCCGTCCGCCGCGCCCCCGTCCGCCCCGCCCCCCGCCCCGCCCCGCCGCCCCGGCCCGACGGACCTGTTCCCCGACCTCTCGGACGCCGCCCCGGCGGGCTGGCCGGTGGACGTGCTGCGCCGCACCGGGCGGGTCTCGGCGCTGGAGCTGCTGCAGCAGGGCGGCCTCCACGCGCCGAAGCCCTCGCGCAGGCGACGGCCCCCCGCCCACCGCTCGCCCCGCCCGTCGGCAGTGCGCGAGCCGCCGCCGTCGTGGCCGGGCCGCCTGCCCGCCCCCTCCCCGGCCACCGTGCCCCCCGAGCCGCTGCCCGCACTCGTCCACGACGCCTCGGGCGAGCCGGTCCGGCTCTTCGGGCCCGACGCGCTCGCGGCACCTCCCGTCCGGATCGCCGTCGACGGCCGGACGCCCGCGAATGTCGTCGGATGGGCAGGGCCCTGGCCGGTGTGGGCCCGCTGGTGGACGCCCGAGGCGGTATCGGCCGCGTGGGTGCAGGTTGTTCTCGACGACGGGACGGCGCTGCTGCTCGTAGCGCGCGAGGGCGGCTGGTGGGTGGCCGGGATCTACGACTGAGCACCTACCCGTCGAGACGGCGGCGCGATCTCGCCCGAACCGCGGCGGATCAACCCCGTGTCCACCACGATCTCGCGCACCGGTGACACGTCGCCGTCCAGTCGGGCGAAGAGGATCTCCGCCGCCACCCGACCGATCCGCTCGACGTCCTGGGCGACCACGGTGACGCCGGGATCGAGCATGTCCGCGAGCGGGAAGTCGTCGAATCCGACCATCGCCACCGACCACTGCCTGCCCAGCGCGCGAAGGGCGCGACCGGCCCCGATCGTCACCAGGTTCTGGCTGCCGAACAGCGCGGTCGGGGGATCGGGCCGCGCGAGCAGCGCCCGCGTGGCGGTCGTCGCCGCCTCGATCGACCGCAGGCCATGCACGACCAACCGGGGATCGACCGCGCCGCCGCCGCGTTCGAGCGCGCGCACGTACCCCTCGAAGCGCTCCGCCGCCGTCATGATCGTCGGATCGTCCCCGAGGTAGGCGATGTGTCGATGCCCGTGGTCGAGGAGATGCTTGACGGCGGTGGCCGCCCCTGCGATGTTGTCGACCACCACCGAGTCGGCGTTCAGGTGTTTCGGGCGGCGGTCGACGAAGACCAGCCCGGTCCCCGCGCTGCGCTCGGCCATGAGGTAGGAGTGGTCGTCGGAGGACGGCATGATCACCAGACCGTCGACGCGTCGGTCGAACAGCGCGGAGCTGAGCTCGCGCTCGCGCGCCGGGTCGTCGTCGAGGCTGCCGATCAGCACCACGGTCCGATGCGCCCGCGCCACGTCCTCGACCGCCCGCATCAGCGCCGCCGAGAAGGGATTGGCGGCGTCCTGGAGCAGGAGCCCGATCGCCGAGGTCCGGCGGTCACGGCGGCGGAGGTTGCTCGCGGTCATGTTGGGGCGATACCCGAGTTTGTCGGCGGCGTCGCGGACCTTCGCCGTGAGGTCCGGGTTGACGGAGGCGACGCCGTTGACGACGCGGGACACCGTCTTCAGCGAGACGCCCGCCAGCGCCGCCACGTCCCGCATCGTCGGCCGGGCCCGGGGGCGGAGCAAATCGGACATCGTTGTCTCCCATCGGCCAGCAGGCCCGGTAACGCTTGGAGCACCAATTTTGTCGTCCCATTGACCCGGCAACAAGCATCGAGCACGATGCCGAGACAACGTTATCCCCAAGGGTGGGACCGGGGTCCGACCTGCGGGACGTCGAGACGCTCCGGGAGGAACCCAGGCCATGAAGAGGTCAACGCATAGCCCACGGACCGTGCGGAAGGTGGCCACCGCGGGCATCGCCGCGACCGCGGCATTCGCGCTCGCGGCGTGCGGTTCGTCCAGCTCCTCCGGCTCCTCCGGGCCGTCCGCGTCATCGGGCGGTGCGGCGAGCGGCCCGGTGGGCGTGTCGCTGATCCTCAAGACACTGACCAACCCCTACTTCGTGTCGATGGAGAACGACGCGAAGCAGGCCGCGGCCAAGGACGGCGTCACCCTGACCGTCGCGGCGGGCAAGCAGGACGGCGACACCCAGTCGCAGATCTCCGCCGTCGACAACGCCATCTCCCGCGGCGACAAGGGCATCCTCATCACCACCAACGGCGACGCGGTCAACGCCTCGCTGAACCAGGCCAAACAGGCAGGGCTTTTCGTCATCGCTTTGGACACCGCCCTGAATCCGGCCGACACTGCGGACATCACCTTCGCCACCGACAACGAGCAGGCAGGCAAGCTCATCGGCCAGTACGCGGCGGCCCAGACCAAAGGCAAGCCCGCGGTGATCGCGATGCTCGACCTGTTCAACAACCAGGTCGTCTCGGTCGACATCCAGCGCGACCACGGCTTCCTCGAAGGCATGGGGATCAACCCGAACAGCACGAGCCAGAACGGCCAGGAGGCCAAGACGGGCAACTACTCCGGCGGCCCGTACACCATCGCCTGCCACCAGCCCACCCAGGGCGCCATCGACGGCGGCCGCACCGCGATGGAGAACTGCCTGTCCGCCAACCCGGACATCAACGTCGTCTACACGATCAACGAGCCTGCTGGCGAGGGCGCGTACAGCGCGTTGCAGGCCGCGGGCAAGACCGCGCAGGCGAAGATCTACACGATTGACGGCAGCTGCGCGGGCATCAAGCTGGTGGGCAGCCAGTTCGCCGCGGACGCCACGCAGTACCCGGGCAAGATGGCCAGCCTCGGGGTCGACGCGATCGCCCAGCTCGCCAAGGGCGGCCCGAAGCCGACGAACACCAGCGGCAAGTCGTTCTTCGACACCGGCACGAAGCTGGTCGCCACCCAGCCCGCCGGTGGTCTGACCATCCAGTCCCCGTCCGACGCCGCCTCGGCGTGTTGGGGCAGCTGACCGACGATCGTTTCCGCGCGGGTGGGCGCTCGACGCGTCCGCCCGCGCGGCTCACCCTGGTAGCCGCGCCCCAGCGCCGGGGGCGTCGGGTCGATCGGAAGGACAACCATGACGACCGAAATGGCCGACCGAGCGTCGGAGTCGCCGCTGGACGAGCTGCGGCACCGACCACGAACCTTCGGGCAGCGGGTGCACGCCGTCCTGCACCGCCAGCCCGCCCTCAGCCCGGCGATCGTCCTGGTGCTGGCGGGTGTGGTGTTCGCGCTGCTCAACCCGCGCTTCTACGCGCTGCAGAACCTCTCGCTGGTCGTCCAGCAGGTCTCGGTGGTCGGGTCGCTCGCCGTCGGCCAGACGCTGATCATCCTCACCGCGGGCATCGACCTGTCCATCGGCGCGATCATGGTGCTCGCGTCGCTGGTGATGGCCAAGCTCGTGTTCGGTTCCGGGGTGCCCGGCGTGGTCGCCGTGCTCGTCGGCCTCGTCATCGCGGTGGGAGCCCAGGCCATCAACGGTGCGCTGGTCACCCGGGTGAAGCTGCCGCCGTTCATCGTCACGCTGGGCACGCTGAGCATCTTCACCGCTATCACCCTGATCTACGCACAGGGCCAGACCATCTCGCTGCCCGCGGACTCGTTCGTGGTCTGGACCGCCACCCCGATCAGGTTCGGCTCACTGCGCCTGACGACCGGTGTCGTTCTCATGGTGCTGCTCTACATCGTCATCGGGTTCGCGCTGCGCTACACGGCCTGGGGCCGGCACCTCTACGCGGTCGGCGACGACGCCGAGGCCTCGCGCCTGGCGGGCATCCAGGTGAACCGGGTGCTGCTGTCGGCGTACATGGTCGCCGGGCTCGCGGTGGCCGTCGGGGCCTGGGTTGTGTGCGGCCGCGTCGGCGGCGCTGACCCGAACAGCGGTACCAACGCCAACCTCGAGTCGATCACGGCGGTCGTCATCGGGGGGACCAGCCTCTTCGGTGGCCGGGGTGTCGTGCTCGGGTCGCTGATCGGCGCCCTCATCGTCCAGGTGTTCGACAACGGCTTGGCCCTCGCCGGCTTCGACCCCAACTACCAGGTTCTCGCGGTCGGCATCCTGGTGATCCTCGCCGTCTCCGTCGACCAGTGGATCAGGAGCGTGAAGGCATGACCGCACCAGCGCTGGAGGCCCGAGGCCTGATCAAGCTGTTCGGCGTGGTTGTCGGCCTCGCCGGGGTCGACCTGACGCTCTACCCCGGTGAGGTGCTCGCCGTCATCGGCGACAACGGCGCCGGGAAGTCCACGCTGATCAAATGCCTGTCCGGGGCCATGGTGCCCGACCAGGGCACCCTGAAGGTCGACGGCAAGCAGGTCTCCTTCCGGCGCCCGCAGGACGCCCGCGCCGCCGGGATCGAGACCGTGTACCAGACGCTCGCCGTCGCGCCCGCGCTGGACATCTCCAGCAACCTGTTCCTGGCCAGGGAGATCCGCCGCAAGGGCCCGCTGGGCTCGGTGCTGCGCATGCTCGACACCGGCGCGATGAAGAAGCACTCCCAGGACTACATCGACCGGTTGGGCATCCGTACGCTGCAGAACATCAGCCAGGCCGTGGAGACCCTGTCCGGCGGCCAGCGCCAGGCCGTCGCCGTCGCGCGGGCCGGGGCGTTCGGCAGCAAGGTGGTCATCCTCGACGAGCCGACCGCCGCGCTGGGCGTCCGCGAGACCGGCCAGGTCCTCAACCTCATCCGCGACCTGCGGGAGCAGGGCCTGGGCGTGATCTTGATCAGCCACAACATGCCGAACGTCTTCGAGGTCGCCGACCGCATCCACATCCAGCGCCTCGGCGGCTGCGTCGGCGTCATCACCCCGTCGTCGCACTCCATGTCGGAGGCGGTCGCGATCATGACGGGAGCCCGGAAGCTGGACCCCGCCGAGTCCACGCTGGGTCCGGCGACGACGACGTAGCCCGCCGGGCGCGGGCCGGACCGCCGAGCGGGCTCCGGGTGATCAGCGCGGCTCCGGGCGCGCTCCGGGCGGGCTCCGGGCGGGCTCCGGGCGGCTGATCGGCGAAAATGGGACATGGGCGCCATATTTGGCCGTCATGTCCCATTCTTGCTGATCAAGCCCGCGATCACTGGCCTTGAAGGCGAACGTGTGTTCGAATTGACGGGTGGGCTGGAACAACCCGGACGTCCCGTGGAGCACCCTGGAGGCGGTGCTCTCCGGGCGGCCTGGCGGCGGTGCAAACGGCTCGTCGTTGTCCGGGGGGGCCGCGGCCGACGGCGGCGACAGCCCGGCCTGGTCCCGCAAGCGCGAGCGCTACGCCCCGCCGCCCCTCGACGAGCCCGGCGAACGGGTCCCTTACGCCGAGCTGCACTGTCACTCCAACTTCAGCTTCCTCGACGGCGCGAGCCCACCCGAGGAGCTGGTCGAGCAGGCGCGGCGGCTCGGGTTGGACGCGCTGGCGCTCACCGACCACGACGGCATGTACGGCGTGGTCCGCTTCGCCGAGGCCGCGGCCGAGCTGGACGTCGCCACGGTGTTCGGCACCGAGCTCTCGCTGGGCCTGTCCGCCCCGCAGAACGGCGTGGCCGACCCGGAGGGCACCCACCTGCTGCTGCTCGCCCGCGATCCCGAGGGCTACCGCGCGCTCTGCCGCACGATCAGCGCCGCCCAGCTGCGCGGCGAGGAGAAGGGCCGCCCGGTCCACGACCTCGACGAGCTGGTCGCGCTCACCGCGGGCCACGTCCTCGCGCTCACCGGCTGCCGCAAGGGCGGGGTCAGGCGGGCCCTGGACAGCGCTGCGAACGGCGGCGATCCCGCGCGGGAGCTGCAAAGGCTGCGCGAGTGGTTCGGGGCCGAGCACGTGGCCGTCGAGCTCACCCACGCGGGCCTGCCCACCGACACCGAGCGCAACGACGCGCTGGCCGCGCTCGCCGCCGACGCGGGCCTGCCCACGGTGGTCACCACCGCGGCGCACTACGCCACCCCGGCCCGGTTTCCGCTGGCCACGGCGCTGGCCGCGGTGCGCGCCCGACGCAGCCTCGACGACGCCGACGGCTGGCTTCCCCCCGCGGGCACCGCCCACCTGCGCTCCGGCACCGAGCTCACCGCCCGCTTCGAGCACCGCCACCCGGGGGCGGTGGCGCGCGCGGCGGCGTTCGGGCGCGAGTGCGCGTTCTCGATCCGGCTGGTGGCGCCGAACCTGCCGCCGTTCCCGGTGCCGCCGGGGGAGACCGAGGTGACGTGGCTGCGCGAGCTCACCTGGCGCGGCGTGGCGCGCCGCTACGGCAGCCACGCGGAGTGCCCCGAGGCCGTCCACATGATCAACCACGAGCTGGCGATCATCGAGGAGAAGGGCTTCTCGGGCTACTTCCTCATCGTCCACGACATCGTCGAGTTCTGCCGCCGCGCCGACATCCTCTGCCAGGGCCGCGGCTCGGCTGCCAACTCCGCGGTCTGCTTCGCGCTGGGCATCACCAACGTCGACGCCGTGGCGATGGGCCTGCTGTTCGAGCGCTTCCTCTCCCCGGCCCGGGAGGGCTACCCCGACATCGACCTCGACATCGAGTCCGGCCGCCGCGAGGAGGTGATCCAGTACGTCTACTCCACCTACGGGCGGGGGTGCGCCGCGCAGGTCGCCAACGTGATCACCTACCGGCCGCGCTCGGCCGTCCGCGACATCGCCAAGGCGCTGGGGTTCTCGCCCGGCCAGCAGGACGCGTGGAGCAAGAAGATCGAGCGCTGGGCTCCGCGGTCGGACGGCGGTGCGAGCGCAGGCGGAGCGGCCGTCGACGGCGGCACCGCCGTCGGGCCTGCCGACATGCCCGCCCAGGTCGGCGCGCTGGCCACCCAGCTGCTCGGCTTCCCCCGCCACCTGGGCATCCACTCCGGCGGCATGGTGATCTGCGACCGTCCGGTGTCGGAGGTCGTGCCCGTCGAGTGGGCGCGGATGGCGGGCCGCTCGGTCGTCCAGTGGGACAAGGACGACTGCGCCTACGCGGGCCTGGTCAAGTTCGACCTGCTCGGCCTGGGCATGCTCACCGCGCTGCACCTGATGATCGACCTCGTCCACGAGCACACCGGCGAGCAGATCGAGCTGCACGAGCTGCAGGCCACCGACCCGGCCGTGTACGCGATGCTGCAGCGCGCCGACTCGGTCGGGGTGTTCCAGGTGGAGTCGCGCGCCCAGATGGCCACGTTGCCCCGGCTGAAGCCGCGCGAGTTCTACGACCTGGTCGTCGAGGTCGCGCTGATCCGACCCGGCCCGATCCAGGGCGGCTCGGTACACCCCTACATCCGCCGCCGCAACAAGCTCGAGGACTGGGACTACGACCACCCGCTGCTCAAGGGTGCCCTGGAGAAGACGCTCGGGGTGCCGCTGTTCCAGGAGCAGCTCATGCAGATCGCGGTGGACGTCGCCGGGTTCTCCGCGGGCGACGCCGACGAGCTGCGCCGCGCGATGGGCGCCAAACGCTCGGCCGAGAAGATGGAGCGGCTGCGCGGGCGGTTCTTCGACGGCATGGCCGCGCGGGGGATCATCGGCGACGTCGCCCAGAAGATCTTCGACAAGATGCTGGCGTTCGCCAATTTCGGCTTCCCGGAGAGCCACTCGATCAGCTTCGCGTCCCTCGTCTACTACAGCGCGTGGTTCAAGCTCTACCACCCGGCGGCGTTCTGCGCGGCGCTGCTGAACGCCCAGCCGATGGGGTTCTACTCGCCGCAGTCGCTGGTGGCCGACGCGCGGCGGCACGGGGTGGTCGCGGTCGGCCCGGACGTCAACCACGGACGGGCCGAGGCGATCCTCTACCGCGACGGGCGCAGCACCGGCGGCCTGGCCATCCGGCTGGGGCTGGCCGAGGTCCGCACGATCGGGCTGGACCTGGCCGAGGCGATCGACGCCGAACGCGAGCGCGGGGGCCCGTTCCGTGACCTCGCCGACCTCGCCGCGCGGGTGCGGCTCACATCGGCGCAGGCCGAGGCGCTGGCCACGGCCGGGGCGTTCGGCTGCTTCGGCGCGAAGGGATCGGCGCTGGACCGGCGCGCGGCGCTGTGGGCGGCAGGCGTGGTGGCGTCGGTGCGCGCGGAGCACCTGCCGGGCACCGCCGTCGGGCTCGACGCGCCGCCGCTGCCGGGGCTCACGCCGGCGGAGCTGACGGTGGCCGACGTGTGGGCCACCGGCGTCTCCCCGGACAGCCATCCCCTCCAGCACCTGCGGGCGCAGCTCGACGGCCTGGGCGCGGTCCGCATCGACCGGCTCGGCGCCCTCGATCCGCCCGGCGACCCGGAGGCACAGCCACCGCGGGTGCTCGTCGGCGGGCTGGTCACCCACCGGCAGCGCCCGGCCACGGCGCGCGGGGTGACGTTCCTGAACCTGGAGGATGAGAGCGGCATGCTCAACGTCACGTGCTCGGAGGGGCTGTGGGCGCGCTACCGCACGGTGGCGCTGGGCAGCGCGGCCCTGCTCGTGCGGGGGCGGCTGGAGCGCAGCCCGGAGGGGGTGCTCAACCTGGTGGCCGACCGGCTGCAGAAGCTGGCCCTGGCCGTCCCCGTGAAGTCCCGGGACTTCCGCTGAAGCCGCACCGGCGTCGGCACCACGGCGCTTGCGCGGTGGCGTCCTGGGAGGATGGCAGGCGTGAGCGCGATCGTGATGGATCGCAAGAGCGCCTGGCGGAGATCCTCGACAAGCTGCGGGGCGGGACGAGAAGCTGACGGCGGTGGGCACCCAGCCCAGCCTGGGCACGCTGCTCGTTGGCGACGACGTCAAGCTCAGCCGAGGACTCCGGCTTGCCGGAAGGACTCGATCCGGGTCAGGTAGGGGACGATGTCGATGCCCTCGTGGACGAGCCAGGAGTCGGAGTAGTAACGGTCAAGGTACGTCGGGCGCGTCGATTCGTCCTTGAGGTACAGCTCAAGCTCCACGTCCCAATCGGCCGGCAGCGGCACGGCAATTAGGTGTGTGTCGGAGGACGGCCTCGGCCCTGATCTTGCCGAGCGCATCGGCGACCCAGCGACGGTGGTCGGGTCGAAACGGTCGATGTCATCTTCTGCTGACCTCGTCACGGCGTCACCACCAAGAAAACAGTCACGCCGCTCGCCCCTTCACGGGACTTCCGAACTTACGATCAATGACTTTCTCCGCGAGACTCTCCCCCGCCACCGAATCCGGTCTTGGAACGATCCCGACGCTTCTTCAGGCACTGTTACCTTCCGATAAGGACAGCTAGAAACGCTAGCAAGTAAGAGCAGGCGAAGATTATTGGAACCCACTGCTCAACATGCGTCAGCGGCAGATACTTCCGCCAATCTTGTCCCTCGCCCAGAGCAGTCCACTCCGCGTCAGAGTACGCACGAGCCGGAAGTCGCCGTTCGAACGCCCCGATTACCTGGAACTTGGCTCCATTAAGTTGCCGGTACGAATGCACGATTACAAGCCACGCCGCGCACTGGCTAAATAGCACTAGAACACCGGCCAGAAGAGCCACTGCTCCAATCGTTCGTATTTCATTCGCATTACTTCCCAAAACAGCGATGATGGCGCTGTTTAGCGATAGGAAGAAGGTGTTGGTCAAGCTCCGGCGAGCGCTGATGCGATCCGCCATCTCAACACAGAGCTTATACTGTTCGAATATGGCCGCCTGATACTTCTCGACATCTTGCGCGTAGGTGGCCGGGCCGACACTGGTGTTCCACAGCCGGCCTTCGAGGTTGTCGCCCATGCATGCCATGGTGGCATCCGTAGATCACTAATCCGCGCTAACCCGGCCTCAAGCCGGCGATGACACCCGTGGTCTCGACCCTCGTAGTCCCCGCGTTGGCCCGCGTGGGGGAGTGCCCACCGGACAAATTCCGGACGATCAGGACAAATCACTGCATCAGCTGACCCGACCGGGTGAACCTCGGGTGAACCAGAGAACCAGGTAACCTTTGCGCTCCGGCGACGCCGGAAGGCCGTGTAGACCTCATCGAGGGAGCTCAAGTGGGGCCGGATCGCGCAGCCGCTGACGACCGATCGCCGGTACAGTCGCCCGACTACCTGTCACGGGCGCTCGGCCGCGCACAGGTTGGCGGCGGCTACCTACTGATGGTCGTTGGCGGACTCCTTGTCTTCGGCGGCTTCTCGGGACTGAGGCCAAGCGTCCACAAGTCGGCCTGGCCGTATCTAGTAGGCGTTCTTCTGGCGGTCGCCGGCGCACTTACGCTATTGTTGGCGACTAAGTTGCTTCGGCAGGGCCGGAAACATCTCGTATCGATTCTGTCGCTGGGGACTGTTCCTGCAGGCGACTTCGTGATCTATCTACGATCGTTCACAGACGATACTCGGTTGACCAAGGTTAAGTTAGCGCAGCGGAGCTCGACAGGGCCTCCGGTAACGGTCGCAGTACCGAGGACCGAAGAGGAGCAACTTCGTGCTGCGGTCAGGCCGTTTGGCCAGTTGGTCGCCGTGGGACGTCCCGGGGAGGCGCTGCCGGAACTCGGAGCACAGCGAGGCTACCTCAGGGGCGACTCGTGGCAGGACGCCGTGGTCGCAATGATGCGCGAGGCGAGACTGGTCCTGTTGGTGGCAGGCCTTAGTCAGAGTCTGCGCTGGGAGATGGCTACCGCTGTTGCCAATGTTTCACCGCAACAGCTGGTGCTGCTCATTCCGATGGGCACCGAAGAGTATGAGGTGTTCCGTCGCGAACTGGCCGAAACGTTTCCGAGAGGCCTCCCATCCTATCCGCAGGGAAAGAGGTCGGACAAGTACCGGCATCGGATCGCAGGTGCGATCCATTTTGACGATAGATGGATCCCACGATTCGTCCGTTTTGACCTTCACTCTTCCCGTGGTAATCAGTTCCGTCCAGTCGAATCTTACTTCGTGTACGGTCTGCGGCCTGTCTATGAGCGGCTAGGCGCCGAGTGGCCGGGTCTGGACCATATTCCTTGGCTTCCGAAAGGCAAATCGCGGGCCGCAGAAATTCTCCGAGAGTCGTGGCCGCCGGAGCAATGGCCGATGCGCGAGCAGTTGCCGAGATACTACTTCTTCCTAGGCTTTACGACACTGTCCGTCCTGGCTACCCTCGTCGTTATCATGCTCGCGATTATCACTTCGTAGGTGTGGTTCTATACCTCATTACATATCGCTCCCACGGACGAGTCCGACGGCCTCCTGTGCCCACTGCGGCGGGTTGGTCGCGAGCCGGGCCCCAGCTCGGCCCGCCGCACGTCGGCGGCTGATCTCCAGCAGGCTGTCGCGGGTGGGTTCGGGCAGATACCTGGGCAGCAGGTCGGCGTAGCTGCCGACCCAGGGGGTCTGACCGCCGCCGTGGTACTTGTTGGTGCGGGCCTGCTCCTGGGCGAGCGTCCGGCGCTGGCGGCCACTCCCGAACACGTCCGCGCCGCACCCGGCGCGCCGGTTAGTGTGCGCCAACCGCCCGCGGCGGGGGGACCTGCCCGATTGGGCAGACCGTTCCCCTGCCGGCCGCAGGCGTTGCCCCTTCCGGGCTGTCCGACCGAGGCCGCTCGTCGCCGAAGGCGGGTGCGAGGATGGGCTTGTGACCGCGACGGTGATGGACGGCAAGGCCGCTCTGGCCGAGATCCTCGTGGACCTGGCGACCCGGGTCGAGAAGCTCACGGCGGCCGGGGTGACGCCCGGCCTCGGCACTCTGCTCGTCGGCGACGACCCCGGCTCGCACGCCTACGTGCGCGGCAAGCACCGCGACTGCGCGAAGGTCGGGATCGCCTCGATCCAGCGCGAGCTGGCCGCCGACGCCACCCAGACCGACGTCGAGCGCGCGATCGACGAGCTCAACGCCGATCCGGCGTGCACGGGCTTCATCGTCCAGCTGCCGCTGCCTCGCGGACTCGACGCGGGCGCGGCGCTGGAGCGGGTCGACCCGGCCAAGGACGCCGACGGGCTGCACCCGGTGAGCCTCGGGCGGCTGGTGCTCGGCGAGGAGGCGCCGCTGCCGTGCACACCGCGCGGGATCGTCGATCTGTGCAGGCGCTACGGCGTCGAGCTGAACGGGGCGCGGGTCACGGTGGTCGGCCGCGGCGTGACCGTCGGCCGTCCGCTCGGCCTGCTGCTCACCCGACGCAGCGAGAACTCGACGGTCACGCTCTGTCACACCGGCACCCGCGACCTCGCGGCCGAGGTGCGGCGGGCCGACGTGGTCGTCGCCGCGGCCGGGGTGGCCGGACTGATCACCGTGGACATGGTCGCGCCCGGTGCCACCGTGCTCGACGTGGGCGTCACGCGCACGGAGCTGGGGCTGGTCGGTGACATCGCGCCGGAGGTGGCGGAGGTGGCGGGCCTGCTCGCTCCGATGCCCGGCGGCGTGGGCCCGATGACGCGGGCGATGCTGCTGACGAACGTGGTGGAAGCAGCCGAGCGGGCGCTCGGGTAACGCGCGTGGATCCGGGGGGCGGCCTGCGGTCGCGGCTTCCGACGTTCCTGCCGATCGCGTTGGTGGCGGTGATCGCGCTGGTGGGGATGGGCCTCGTGCTCACCCAACACTGGCGCCGGGGTGCGGTGCTGCTCGGCGTGGCACTGCTCGTGGCGGCGGTGCTGCGGCTTGCCGTGCCCGCCGAGCGGGTCGGGCTGCTGGCGATCCGCGGCAAGACCGTCGACGTGTTGTGCTACTCCGGGTTCGGTGTGGCGATGGTGCTGCTGGCGGCCACGATCACCCGCGGCTCGCTCACCCTGGGCTGAGCTCAGCGCGCGTACAACGTGCGCACCAGGGCCTCGATCGACGGCTCGACCACGGCCACGTCCCGCAGCGCGGCCCGTGCGGCCACCGCGGCGATCACCGCGGCGGCCGTCGTGTCGGCGGGAGCGAACGCGAGGCGCTGCCGCAGGCCGCCCGCCTCGACGGTGACGTCGTCGACCCCCGGCAGGCCGGTGAGCGGCGGGGCGGGCGCGGCCAGGTCGACCACCACCTCCCGCGCGCCGCCGAAGCGGGCCCGGAGCACGGCGAGGTCGTCGTCCACGAGCACGCGCCCGCGGTCGATCACGACGACGCGCCGGCACAGCCGCTCGACGTCGGGCAGGTCGTGCGTGGTGAGCAGCAGCGTGACGGCTCCGCGGCCGACGAGGTCGGCGAGGAACACCCGCAGCCGCTCCTTGCTGGCCAGGTCCAGCCCGATCGTCGGCTCGTCGAGCACCAGCAGCTCCGGGCGGTGCAGCAGCGCCGCCGTCACCTCGCCGCGCATGCGCTGGCCGAGCGAGAGCTGGCGCACCGGCGTGGCCAGGAACGCGGCCATGTCCAGCAGTTCGATGCACTCGTCCAGGCGCTCCCGGTAGGGCAGCCGATGGATCGCGCCGTGCAGCGCGAAGCTCTCGCGCAGCGGCAGGTCCCACCAGAGCTGGCTGCGCTGCCCGAACACCACGCCGATGCGTCGGGCCAGCTCCCGCCGCCTGCGTACCGGGTCCAGTCCGCATACCCGGGCCCGACCCGCGGTCGGGACGAGCACGCCGGTCAGCATCTTGATCGTCGTGGACTTGCCCGCCCCGTTCGGCCCGAGGAAGCCGACCGCCTCGCCCGCCGCGACGCGGAGCGTCACCCCTTCGACGGCCGTCACCCGCTTCCGCCGTCCCACGACGAACTTCCTGGTCAACCCGTCCGTCTCGATGATCATGACCCCGTCCCCTGGTAACGGCGCACCCCGGTGCGCCAGACGAGCGCGGCCACCGGCACCATGGCCGCCGCGACGAGCGGGGAGCAGTAGCGCAGCGCGTCGGGGAGCCCGAGCGGGTCGGGGCGCCCGGTGAGCGCCAGCGCCGGGAAATACGCGACGAACGCGCCGGGCACGAGGAAGCACATGATCCGCCGCAGCCACGGCCCGTAGACGGTGATCGGGTAGGAGGTGGCGAAGTCGGAGCCGTAGGTCACCGAGTTGGCCACCTCCCGCCCGTCGACCAGCCAGAACGACACGCAGTTCGCCGCGATCCACACCGCGCCGAACAGCACCGCCCCTGACAGCGGCGCGATAATGGCGACCGCCACCCGCAGCGGCGTCCACTCCACGTCGCGCAGCGCGAACGCCAGCACGACCAGACCGGATCCGACGCGCCCGACCCGGCGCAGCTGGACGTCGGCCGACAGCAGCTGCGGAAGGGTGCCGAGCGGGCGCAGCAGCATGACGTCGAACTCGCCGGTGCGGATGTAGTCGGGCAGCGCCTCGACCTGCCCGACGGCGAGGTCGGCCAGCCCGAACGCGGTGGCGGCCAGCCCGTAGATCAGCACGACCTCGCTTGCCGAGAATCCGCTCAGCGCTGTGACGTGGGTGAAGAGGACGAGGATCGCCAGCAGCTCGACGCTCTGGCCGATCAGCTGCGACGCGACGTCCAGCGCGAACGAGCCCGGGTAGGCCAGCTGGCTGCGGATGCGCGCGGCGATGATCCGGGCGTAGACGCCATTACCCACCCTGCACCACCAGCCGCCGGGTGCCGCGGGCGAGCGCCGCGCGGCCGAGCGCGAACAGCACCGCGGCCCAGAAGAGCTGGCGGACGAGGATGGCGAGCGGGTCGCCGCGCTCGGTGAACACGTCGATCGGCAGCTGGAACAGCGCCGGGAACGGCGTCCACGCGAGCACCGCCTGCGCCCACGCCGGGAACCAGGCCAGCGGCAGGATCAGGCCCGGACAGCAGCCCGCCGACCGTGCCCCACACCGCGAGCACCCCGCGCGCGTCGAGCAGCCAGAACGCGCTGAGGTTGAGCAGGAACCGGATGCCGAAGCTCACGGCCGTGCCCAGCAGCATCGACACGCCGAACAGCACCCAGGTGGCGGCGTGCTCCGGCCGGCGGAACGGGAAGAACAGCGCGCCGATCGCCATCGGCGGCAGCAGGCGCATGAGTACGGCGTAGCCCGCACGGCCGAGGTCGCCAGCGAGCAGCGCGGCCTGCAGGTCCCATGGCCTGCCGAGATCGACGACGACGTCGCCGGTGCGGACCCGCCCCGCCAGCTCACGGTCGCTCCACAGGTTGACGACGTTGAGCAACCCTTGGCCGAGCCACACGTACGTGACCGCCGTCGCGACGTCGTACCCGGCGATCGGCCCGTGCTGGGCCAAGACCGCGACCAGCACGGACGCGCGCAGGAGCCCAAAGACGGCGTTGGTGGTGAGGCCCGCGAGCGCGGCCTGGCGGTAGGTGGCGTAACGCCGGAACCCGGCCCGGACGAGCTGCGGGTACGGCGAGAGCACGTCCTGCGACGCTACGGCACCCCGCAACCGGTTTATCTCTCCGAAGCGGTCGGATTCGCCGCCTCCTTCGCGACCTCGGCGGTTGCGGCCGTTGATCGGGTCCCCGCGGTGCGCAGCAGCTCGAGGAGCCGCGGAAGCCGCCGGTCGCGCAGCTCGGGGCGGAGCCTGCCTGCCCGGGTGAGCATGGCGAGCCCGTGTAGGGCACTCCACGCGACCTCCGTCAGGACCTCGGCATCGCGCTGGTCGGCCTCCCCGGCGAAGGCCGTGCGCAGCTCCGCGAACCCGGCATGGAGCGGGCTGGGGGCCTCCGGCGTACCGAACGGAAGATCGGAGGCGAGGCTGAACATGGCGTCGTACAGTGCGGGCTGGTTCTCCGCGAAGTCCAGGTATGCCTGGGCCACGGCGCCCAGTCCTCGGACGGCTGCCGACCGCAGAGCACTCGCCAACTCGGCAAACCCTTCCACCGCGACGGCGTCGATGATCGCGCTCTTGTCCGCGAAGTGGCTGTAGAGCACCGGTTGGCTGTACTCGATCTTGTCGGCCAATCGGCGGGTGGTGACCGCCTCCCATCCCTCGGCCTCGGCGAGCTCACGGGCCGAGTTGATGATCAGTTGACGACG
Organism: uncultured Actinomycetota bacterium; assembly: GCA_963822805.1. Lineage (GTDB taxonomy): Bacteria > Actinomycetota > Actinomycetes > Mycobacteriales > Pseudonocardiaceae > Pseudonocardia. The sequence continues at coordinate 75,856 of CAWGIV010000001.1, forward strand.
CTGGGCGAGTTCGCGCTCGCGACGTTGCTGGGACGGTGTGGACATGACGACATCGTAGCGGTGCTAGACATCCGAGCAAGGCTACGTATAGCATTGCTCCAAGTCCTAGCATTGCTAACAAGGAGTGGGCTGTGAAACACCTCGCCACCGGCATCGCCGTTCTGGTTGGGCTCTTCATCATCTACGTGGGTCTGGAGTACCTCCTGACCCCGCAGGCGGCCGCGGCCGGCTTCGGCGTCGCGACCTGGCCGCGGCAGGACGGCACTGCGTTCTTGGCCGTCAAGGGCGTCCGCGACATCGCGACCGGCCTGCTCGTCTTCGCGCTGCTGCTCTCCGGGCATCGCCGCGCCCTGGGGTGGGCGATGCTCGCCCTCGCGTTCATTCCCGTGGGGGACATGGTGATCGTGCTGAGCCATGGCGGGACGCCCGCGACGGCGTTCGGGATCCACGGTCTGACCGCCGCCGTGGTGCTGGTCGGTGCGGGCCTGCTCCTGCGCAAGCGCCCGGCACCGGCGGCCGCCTCCGTACCCGTGTCGGCCACACCCGGGCCGGCCTGAGGTCGAAGGAGATCGTCATGAACCTCGTCAGTCACCTGCTCGCCGCGGTCGCGGTGCTGTCCGCGGGGATCATCTACGGCACCGACGTGCTGGGGGCGCTGGTCATGCGTCCGACGTGGGAGAAGGTCGACGACCGCGCCCTCGTGACGGTGAACGGCCATATGCACTATTACGGCGACCGGCGGTTCCCGATTCCGGGCATCCTCAGCGTTGTCGCAACGGTGTTGGCTGCGTGCGCCTCAGCGCTCGGCGGCCGCTTGCTGCCCACCGCGGCCGCGCTGGTCGCGGTCGCCGCGCTGGTGGTGTGGCTGGGGATCTACAGGCAGGTCAACGCCCCGGTCAACCGCGCGCTCACCGCCGCCGCCCGGGAGGGGCGCGTGCCGCAGGACGCGCGTGCCCTGCAGGCCCGCTGGGACAGCGTCATCATGCCGCGCGCCGTGCTGCAGGGGGTTGCGGTCGCGGCCCTGTGCGCGGTCCTCGCCTTGCCGTGAGGGACCTCGCCCTGCGCCGTCCAGCACGCCGAACGAGCCTTCGATCGCGGCCAGGTCGGCGTCGAGCAGGTCGGTGCGGCGCTCAGCGCTTTGATCGGCGGAAGTGGGACATGCGCGCCACATATGGCCGTCATGTCCCATTTCCGGCAATCAACGCGGACTTGGACTAAGACTTAGACCAGCACCAGCCTCTCGACGGGCTGCCCGTGCGGTGAGATGCTCGACGGGCATGCTCGCGATGGGCGGAGTGTTGATGATGGTTCGCCAATCGGCGTGCGACCGAGCCGAGAACCCCAGCTCCAAGAGGGTCGGAGTACCCATCACACCCGGACACCGAGCGGTTCGGTGGCGGGCACGGGTGTCCGTGGGGCTCTGAGCAGCGCGGACACGGAGGTGATGTGCAGGGCGAACAGCAGCGGCACGCCGACCGTCGGAACCAGCACGAGCGGGAGCTCACCGATCGCGGCGCTGGAGGGTGTGACGTCGAGCAGCTGGTATGCGGTGAGGGCGCCGAGGGTCATGGCCACGACCAGATCGGTGAGGCCGAACGCGTTGAACCACAAGGCGGCGCGGCGGCCGGTGCCCCGCGCCAGCTTGCGCGCGGCCAGCGGCGCGGTGACGCCTGCGGCGATGTCGCCCAGGCCTGCGGGCAGTGCGAACAGCGCGGGGAGAAGTCCCAGGGCCAGGTAGAGCAGGAAGAACACCCCGGACACCCGGAACGCATGCGGAAGCAGCAGACGGCTTGCCATGCCCGGCGCCGCCAGCGCACGGGCCACCATCGGGATCCGGCCCAGCGCCAGCAGCACGCCCAGGAAGCCGATCACCGCGATCGGCATCCACGGCACCTGGCCCAGGCGCGTGGAGTACCAGCCGTTTGCCGCGATCACCGCGCTGGCCGTGAGCCAGCCGCCGAGCAGGACGGCCGCGGCCCCGGCGAGCAGCGCTGCGCGCCTTCGGCCCAGGCCGGCGCGCAGTGCGCCGCCGTAGAGCGCGACACAGGTCGTCGCTCCGATCCCGGTGATCCCGGCGATGGTGATCGCCCACAGATAGCCAGGCAGGTCGTACATGGCATCCTCCATACAGTAGGTATCTACAAGATAGTAGCCTCAAGCTAGTATCTGTCAACTAGTATCATGGAGGACGTGACTCGGAACGTTCGTACCTACGACCACTTCTGCGTGCTTGCCCGCGCCCTGGAACGCGTCGGCGACCGATGGAGCCTGCTGGTGATCCGCGATCTGCTCACCGGCGCCAAGAGGTTCACCGACCTGATGGACCGGCTCGGCGGGATCACCCCCAAGACGCTCAGTCAGCGCCTACGCGAGCTGGACGACGCCGGGATCGTCGCCGCCGACCGCGAGCCGGGCCGTCGGGAGGTCTGGTATCGCCTGACACCGACCGGAGCCGACCTCGCACCCGTGATCGATGCGCTCGGCTGGTGGGGGCTACGCCACAGCTGGCGCAGGCCTCGACCTGGCGAACCGCTGCACGGCGAGCACCTGCTCCGTGCCGCCACCCAGGCCATCGACCTCGCCACCGACGACCACGCACCAGCCCGCTGGCACTTCCGCCTCGACGGTGCGGACTACCTGGTCGAGAGCGACGGCCGGCACTGGACGCTCACCGCGAAGGCCCCACCCCCACCGGTCGACGTGACGATCACCGCCACCACCGAAGCGCTGACCGCCCTCATCTTCGCCGGCTCCGCGCTCGATATCGACATCACGGGCGAAACCGAGCCGGTGCAACGGTTCCGACAACTGATCGGCACTATGGCCACCGTCGTGCAGCCCGACACGCCGCATGCCGTCAGAGGCCTGCCAGCGCCGCATTGAAGGTGGGGCTCGGGCGCATGACGGCGTCGGCCTTGGCCTTGTCGACGAGGTAGTAGCCGCCCAGGTCCACCGGCTCGCCCTGCACCGCGGCCAGCTCGCCCACGATGGTCTCCTCGGCGTCGGCCAACGCGGCCGCGAGCGGGGCGAACTTCGCGGCCAGCTCGGGGTCGTCCTTCTGCTCGGCGAGGGCCTGCGCCCAGTAGAGCGTGAGGTAGAAGTGGCTGCCGCGGTTGTCCAGCTCGCCGACCCGCCGGGACGGCGACTTCCCGTTCTCCAGCAGCTGTCCGGTGGCCGCGTCGAGCGCCTTCCCGAGCACCGCCGCGCGCGGGTTGTCGGTGGCACCGGCGAGGAACTCGAGCGAGACGGCCAGCGCGAGGAACTCCCCGAGCGAGTCCCACCGCAGGTGGTTCTCCTTGAGAAGCTGCTGCACGTGCTTGGGCGCCGAGCCACCGGCGCCGGTCTCGAACAGCCCCCCTCCGTTCATCAGCGGGACGATCGAGAGCATCTTCGCGCTGGTGCCCAGCTCGAGGATGGGGAAGAGGTCGGTGAGGTAGTCGCGCAGCACGTTGCCGGTGACCGAGATCGTGTCCTCGCCGCGCTTGGCCCGCTCCAGCGTGTAACGGGTGGCCTCGGCGACCGGCAGGATCTCGATCGTCAGGCCTTCGGTGTCCAGCTCGGCGAGCTGCGCGCGCACCTTCGCGAGCACCTGCGCGTCGTGCCCGCGGCTCGCGTCGAGCCAGAAGACGGCGGGCGCGCCGGTGGCCCGGGCCCGCCCCACCGCCAGCTCCACCCAGTTGCGGATCGGTGCGTCCTTGGTCTGGCATGCGCGCCAGACGTCGCCTGCCGCCACCTCGTGCTCCAGACGAACGATCCCGTCCTCGTCGACGACCCGGACGGTGCCGGGCGCCGTGATCTGGAACGTCTTGTCGTGGCTGCCGTACTCCTCGGCCTTCTGCGCCATGAGCCCGACGTTGGGGGTGGTGCCCATGGTCGTGGGGTCGAACGCGCCGTGCTCGCGGCAGAAGTCGACCGTCTCCGCATAGAGCGGCGCGTAGGACGAATCGGGGATGACGAACTTCGTGTCCTGCTGCTTGCCCGCGGCGTTCCACATCTGCCCGGACGACCGGATCGCGGCGGGCATCGACGCATCGATGATCACGTCGGACGGCACGTGCAGGTTGGTGATGCCCCGGTCGGAGTCGACCATGGCCAGCGCGGGCCCCGACTCGTAGGTGGCGGCGATGGCCTTCTCGATGGCCTCCCGCTTGTCGTCGGGCAGCTTCTTGATCGCTGTGAGGATGCTGGCGAGCCCGTCGTTGGGGTTGGCGCCGACGGCGGCGAGATCGTCGCCGAACTGGGCGAACACGTCCGCGAAGTAGGCGACCACGGCCCGTCCGAACAGGACAGGGTCGCTCACCTTCATCATCGTGGCCTTGAGGTGCACCGAGAACAGCACGCCGCGCTCCTTGGCGTCGGCCAGCTCTCGGGCGAGGAACGCGTCGAGCGCGGCGCGGCGCATCACCGCGGCGTCGACGATCTCGCTGCCAAGCACGGGCAGCTCTGGTTTGAGCACCGTGACGGTGCCGTCCGCCGCCACGTGCTCGATGCGCAGGGTGGTGGGCGCGTCCGCGGTGAACGAGGTCTCCGAGTGGCGGAAATCGCCCTCGCTCATGGTGGCGACGTGCGAGGCCGACTCGGGCGACCACGCCCCCATCGCGTGCGGGTGCCTGCGCGCGAACTGCTTCACGCTGGCAGGGGCCCGTCGATCCGAGTTGCCCTCGCGCAGCACCGGGTTGACCGCGCTGCCCTTCACCGCGTCGTACGCCGCGCGCGCGGCGTTCTCCTCGTTGGTCTGCGGGTGCTCCGGGTAGTCGGGCACCGCGTGCCCAGCGGCCTGCAGCTCGGCGATCGCCGCCTTGAGCTGCGGGAGCGACGCGCTGATGTTGGGCAGCTTGATGATGTTGGCTTCCGGGGTGGTGGCCAGTGCGCCGAGCTCGGCCAGCGCATCGGGCACCAGGCCGAACGCGGCGCGGATGCGTCCGGAGAGCGAGATGTCACGCGCCTCGACCGCGACGCCTGCCGCCGCCGCGAACGCCTCGACCACGGGCAGGAACGAGTGCGTCGCCAGCGCCGGTGCCTCGTCGGTGTACGTGTAGATGACCTTCATCTCGCCGCCTTCTCGCCTCGTGGACCTGCTCGGCAGACACGCTATCCCCCAGCCCCGACAGTGCCGGGCGACTATCGTGGCGTTACATCGTTCCGGGGAGTGACATTGGCCAAGCGGCGGTACTTCATCCTCAAGGAGACCGGTGGCGGCAAGCTTCGTGTCGACTTCCGCAGCTGGCCGGTCGTCATCGTCATCGGCCTGCTGCTCACGCTCCTGTCGATCATCGACCGCGGCGGGCTCGGCGACGTCACCCCGGTCGTGCAGGGCCCCGCGTGCTCCTTCACTGTGAACGGCGACGCGGTCAACGTGCGCAGCGACGCCTCGGCGGCGTCGCCGTCGGTGCAGAGGCTCGAGCGTGGTCAGATCGTCACCGCCACCAAGACCGTGACCAACGGCTTCCGCCAGATGGCGAACGGCACCTGGGTCCTGGACGGGCTGCTGACCCCGGTGCCGGGCAGCACCTGCACCTGATGGGACGCTGGTGTCATACCGTCGGTGAGCGGGGAGGGCCGCCATGGGTGCGGTGACGCCGACCCGGGTGATCGGCGGCCGCTACGTCGTGCTCGCCGAGCTCGGGCGCGGCGGCATGGGGATCGTCTGGCGGGCCGAGGACCGCATGATGGGGCGGCAGGTTGCGGTCAAGGAGCTGCACCTGCCCGACGGCCTCGGTCCCGACGACCGACGGCTCTTCCGCGAGCGGCTGCTGCGCGAGGCCCGCACCGCCGGACGGCTGAAGGACCCCGGGATCGTCACCGTGTACGACGTCGTCAGCGACGGGGGCGTCGACCACATCGTCATGGAGCTCATCGAGGCGCCGACGCTGGCCGACGTCGTGGCGCGTTCGGGCCCGCTGTCGGAGGCGGCCGCACTCGAGGTGGCGCGCAGGCTGCTCGGCGCGCTGCGCGCCGCCCACGCGCGGAGCGTGGTGCACCGCGACGTCAAGCCGTCCAACGTGATGCTCGGCGCCGACGGGCGGGTCACGCTCACCGACTTCGGCATCGCACCGGCCGCCGACGACCCCCGCCTCACCGCCACCGGGTCGCTCGTCGGGTCGCCGGGCTACCTGGCGCCGGAGCGGCTCGACGGCAGCCCCGCCGACCCGGCGTCGGACCTGTGGAGCCTCGGCGCCACGCTCTGGTACGCCCTGCAGGGGCGCGGCCCGTTCTCCCGCGACACGACGGCCGCCACGATCGCGGCCGTGAGCAACGCCGAGGTGCCCACCGTGCGCACCCGTGGGCCGTTGGGCGACGTCATCGCCGGGCTGCTGCAGCGCGACCCCCGAGCCCGGCTCACCGGTGCAGAGGCGGCCGCGCGGCTCTCGGGCGAGCCGCCGACTCCGCCGACCGGCACGGCGGGCGCCCCCACCCGTACGGTCCCGAGGCCGGGGCGTCCGGGCGTCCGCCGCCGGTGGCCCGCGCTGGTGGCGGTGGCGGTGCTGGGCCTGGTGGTCGGCCTGGGCGCGGGGCTGCTGTGGCCACGCGCCGCGGCAGGCGCGGTGGTCTTCACCTACGGCCAGGGCGGGGACATCCCCGAGGTCCCGGCGCTCTCCTCGCTCTCCAGCATGTGCCTGCAGGGCCCGCTGGCCGTCGGGCGGCAGTACACCACCCCCACGTCGTGTGCAGGCCCGCACGATGTCGAGGTCTTCGACTCGGTCGACCTTTTCGACACCCAGCTGACCCTGCCCTACCCCGGTCGCGACGTCATCGCCGACGCGGCCGGGCCCGCCTGCGCACTCGTCTTCGGCTCGGGGAAGATCGCCGGGGCGGACAAGGCCACGCTGCGGGTGGCCGCGCTCGTCCCGTCGGCTGCCGCGTTCGCCCACCGCTCGTCGCCGACCTCGTCGTTCAGCACCCGCTCCGTCCTGTGCGCGCTCTACGCCGCCGACGGCTCGCCGATCACCGGCTCGCGGATCGCGCAACCCACCCCCTGAGCCGAGTCCCGGTTTTCATCACGGCGAGTCCCGGTTTTCGACACGGCGTGTTCGCGTTTTCGGTACGCCCAGCGGGCGGGTGACGGCCATCCGCGTGGCGGGCTGGGCCGTCGCGTGGACCCTCGCGGCGCTCGAACGGAACGTGACGGGGGTTTGGGCAAGATCGAACCCCCGTGCTGTTCCGCTCGCCCCGTTGGCGAGCCGGAGTCGCTGCGCCCGAGGACGTGCGGGCACCCGGACCCGGCCTGTGCCCCCGGCACGGCGGTCGCACCGGCCGTGGGGTCGTCGACCGAATCCGCGAGCGACCGTTGGTGGTGACGTGGCAAGGTGCGTGCCGTGCATCGCAACGTCGAGCTCGTCGTCGCCGATCTGACCGTCCGCGGGGCCGATCCCGCGCGGGTCGCGCGCCTGCAGCTGCTGCCCGACGCCGTGACGACCGCCGCGGCGGCGGCCGCCGCACTGGGCGTCGAGGTCGGGCAGATCGCCAACTCGCTGCTGTTCGACGCCGACGGCGCGCCGCTGCTCGTCATGACGTCGGGCGCGCACCGGGTCGACACCGGAAAGGTCGCCGCGATCATCGGCGCCGAACGGGTGCGGCGGGCGTCCGCGGAGTTCGTGCGGGCCGCGACCGGCCAGGCCATCGGCGGGGTCGCGCCCGTCGGCCACCCCGCGCCGGTGCGCACACTGGTCGACCGCGCTCTGGAGCACTACGACGAGGTGTGGGCGGCGGCAGGCATCCCGCATTCGGTCTTTCCCAGCACGTTCGCCGAGTTGGTGAAAGTTACCGGCGGCGACCCGGCCGATGTCGCATGACCGGACTGGGGGCGGTGCAGGGCGCGCGGGAGCGGATGATCACCACGAAGAACGGAAGCCCGCGGCGGGCAGGTCGGCGGGCATCGCGACGGCGTCGTGTCCCCTCGCCGTGGCGGCCCGGACCGGCCCGAGCAGCTCGAGGTCCGCGGTGGCCGTGCGCAGGCCCGGGTCGTCGCCCTCGGCGACCGCCTGTTCGACGGCGGCGAACTCCTGGCCGATCAGCTCCCACCGCAGCGCGTCCCCGCAATACGGCAGCCACTCGCTGATGCCGCGGTCAGGGCCGCGAATCGCAGGGCACTGGTCCGCGAATCGCAGGCCACCAGTCCGCGAATCGCAGGCTCCTCGTGCGCCCAGTCGGGCAGCATCGGCGGTATCTGCCGCAGCGGGTACAAGACGGGCCGGGTCGGGCCGTCGCCCCACCACATGTTGTTCACCGCGATCTCGGTCGGCGAGGCTCGGCCGTGATGGCGGTTCCGTCGGTCGGGGAGGGTGGGTTGCTGGGCGCCGGCGTGTGGGCTTGGGCTGCGGATCGGTGGATCGTGCACGGCCACTGGTAACGCCCGGTTTGCCCGCTGGCCGAGCAGCGGCGACAGCGTCCGGTGCCGTCGTCGGTGTGATCGGCTAGCAGCCGTTCGGCCATGCCCGGCTGCCGCGTTCCTCGCGCTCTGGCACGACACCCAGGAAACCCGCAAAGGCCTGGCCACCGATACCGCCGCCGAGTCGCCGACGTCGCCATCCAGATGTCAGCACTCACGGGGCCGGTGCGCCGCCCGGGTGGCAGCTGTATTACCCGCGGCTGGTGTCGGGCATCCCGGACGTGACCGTGCTGCGGAAGCTGCGCGCGGTCGGCGTGCCCGCCCTGCTGTACGGGCCGCCCGGCACCGGCGCGCGGTCGCACCGGCAACACCGTGCCCGCGCAGGCGCCGGGGCGGCTGCGCGGGCACGGCAGTGCCTGTGCCGTCAGCCTCACCGCGGGGTGGGGGAGCGCGAGAGGGACCTGAGCGGGGTTCGATCTCGGCGAAACCCCGCTCACGTCCCGTTCGAGCGCAAACGTGCGCTGCACACCGGCGTCGACGGCCGGGAGAGGCATCCCGGCCGTCGAGGGCGTTGGTCAGGTCGCGGCGTGGACGAACTGGTCCGTGTAGGTGGCGGCGAGGTCGACGTGCTTGCCCTTGACGTCCGGGTTGAACGAGGAGAGGACGGTCAGGCAGGTCTGCGGGCCCGACGGCGGCATCAGACCGGTCGGGTTGAAGATCCCCTTCTCGCTGTTCAGCGCCTGGACGTAGGCGTCCTTGCCGACGCCCGCGTAGTAGTCGGCGGGCACTTTGTCGGCGATGTCCGCCGCGGAGTGCTGCTGGATCCACTTCAGCGTAAGCACGTAGGCGTTCACGAGCTTCTGCACGATGTCGGGGTGGGCCTGCACGTAGGCGGTCGACATGTAGAGCGACGTAGCCGGGTACAAGCCGCCGAGCGCCTGCTGGGCGCCCGCCGCGGTGCGGGTGTCGTAGAGGATGTAGGCGTCGTTCTTCTGCAGCAGCTGCGAGACCGTGGGCTCGGTCGTCATCCCGCAGTCGATGTTGTGGTGCTCCATCGCCCCGATGAACGTGGCGCCTGCCTGCACGCCGATCCGGTGGGTGGTCGTCGGGTCCACGCCGTTCTTCTCCGCAAGGAACTGGGTGAGGAAGTCGGTGGACGACCCGACGTCGGTGATGCCGAGGTTGCGGCCCTTCCAGTCGGCCGCGGAGTGGATCTGGCCCTTCAGGTCGGTACGGCACAGCTCGACCTCGCCGGGCACCTGCAGCATCGAGACGACCGACTCGGCCGACTTCCCGATCCCCTGCAGGGCAATGGTGTGGTCGTAGAAGCCGCCGACGCCGTCGACCTTGCCCGCCAGCATGTCGGTGGTGGCGTCGACCCCGGCGGGCTCGTCGGTCAGGGACACGTCCAGGCCCTGCTGAGCGTAGTAGCCGAGCTGCTGGGCCAGCATGAACGGCAGGTAGATCTGCTTGTTCAGGCCGCCGACCATGATGCTGACCTTGGCCCCGCCCGCGGTGCCCGCCTGCTGGGTCGGTGGTTTCGTGCTGGCGTTGTCGGCGCAGCCTGCCACGGCCACAGCCGCGCAGACGGCGGCGACGATCATTCGGCGGGTGAACACGGATCCTCCTTGTTGAGCGACGGGCTTGAGCGACGGGACGGGGTCACAGGTCGGGTCCGGACAGCTGGGTCGGCCGCCAGCGCAGCAGCCGCTTCTCCAGGCGGGTGATGAGCCACTCGGCGAGCAGGGCGACGATGCGCCATGATCACCATGGCGGCCCAGACGCCGTTGGCGTCGAAGGTGCCCTGGGCGTTGCGGATGAGCTGGCCGAGGCCCTGCTGGGCCCCGATGAACTCGCCGACGATGGCGCCGATCAGTGCGAAGCCGAACGCGACGTGCAGGCTGGCGACGATCCAGGTGAAGGCGGACGGCAGCACGACCTGGCGGGTGATCTGCCAGCGCGACGCGCCGAGGACCGCGGCGTTCGCGATCAGGTTGCGGTCGACCTCCCGGGTGCCCTGGAAGGCGTTGAAGAAGACGCCGAAGAACACCAGGACGACGACGAGGATGACCTTCGACTCCAGGCCGAGGCCGAACATGATGACGAAGATCGAGCCGAGCACGATCCGCGGGATCGAGTTGAGCACCTTGATGAACGGGCCGAAGACCTCGGCGAGCAGCCGCACCCGGCCGAGCGCGATGCCGCTGACCACGCCGAACACGGTGCCGATCACGAAGCCGATCAACGCCTCCTCGAGGGTGACGGCGATCTGCTCGCCAAGCGACCCGATGGCCGTGCCCTCGGTGATCCAGGTGACGAGCCTGCCGACGATGCCGCTGGGCTCGCCGAACAGGACCGGGTCGAGGTTGCCGGTCGAGGACAGCAGCTGCCAGCCGCCGAGCACGACGACGAGCACGGCGAGCTGGAGGCCGTGAACGGCGATGCGGTGGCGCGCTGCGCCCGCCCGGTCGGGCCGGTCCGCGGCGGTGTCGGCCTCGTCGACGACGGTCTCGGTGGTACGCGGTCACGACGCCACCGCCGCTCCGGTGATCTGCGCGTAGGCCGCGTCGACCTCGGCGCGCAGGGCGTCCCAGATCCGGTGGTAGAGGTCGACGAAGGCGGGTTCGAACCGGATCTCCTGTACCACCCGGGGCCGGGGCAGCTCCACCGGGAAGGTGGCCTTGACCGTGGCGCGGGCCCTGCGGTGAGGACGACGACCTTGTCGGCGAGCGCGATCGCCTCCTCCAGGTCGTGCGTAACAAACACGACCGAGGGCCGGGTCAGGTCCCACAGCGTCAGCAGCTCGGTGGACATCTTCGCGCGCGTCTGCACGTCGAGGGCGCTGAAGGGCTCGTCCATCAGCAGGATCCGCGGCTCGGTGATCAGGCACTGGGCCAGGGCCACCCGCTTGCGCATGCCACCGGACAGCTGGTGGGGATAGCGGTCCTCGAATCCGGCGAGACCGACCCGCCGCATCCAGTCCCGCGCAGCCCGCAGTGCCTTTGCCTTCTCGACACCGCGGAACCGGGGCCCGGCCGCGACGTTGTCCAATACCGACTTCCACGGCAGGATCGCGTCGCTCTGGAACATGAAGGCGGTGTCCGGGGTGATCCCGGAGACCGGGCGGCCGTGCACCCGTACCTGGCCCGCCGAGACCGTCTCCAGCCCCGCCACCAGGGTCAGCGTGGTGGACTTGCCGCAGCCGGTGGGGCCGACGACGGCGCAGAACTCCCCGTCGGCGACGGACATGTCCAGGTCGCGCAGGGCCGTGAAGGCGGTGCCTGCCGGGGTCCGGAACCGCTTCGTCACGGCGGTCAGCTCGATGGCGGGTGTTCCCGCCGGGTCCGGGGCCGATGGTGGAGCGGGCATCTCGAACGTCCTCCCTCACGCTTGTGCCGCCGAACCCTAGGGACGAGATCGACCGCGGTCAGTACTTCTGCGGCTTACCGGCGATGCGCGCGATAGCCGCGGCTTTGCCGGGTTCCCACGGGTTTTGCTGGTTCTGCTCATCGCCGCTTGTCATGCAGCCCCGGGGATGCTGTGCTCTGCACCACCCCCGAGCACAGGGAAGGGACACGGACATGCGCCGGTCCGGGACGCTCGCGTCGCGGATCCTGATCGCCGTCCTCGGGATCCTGCTCGGCACCCTCACGCTCGGCGTCGCGCTGGTGCTGCGTTTCGAGAGCATGAACCTCGACCAGGACTTCGAGCAGCGCGCGGTCGGCATCGCCGAGACGGTGGCCCAGGACCGGGAGGTTGCCGCCGCTGTGCTGTCCCGGGACCCCGGCGGCCGACTGCAGGCGCTCGCGGCCCGCTACATGGCCGCGACGGGCGCGTCCTACGTGGTGATCACCGACCGGGACGGCGTCCGGTTCTCCCACCCCAACCCGGCGCTGATCGGCCAGCGGCTGGAAGAGCCCGTCGCCGTGCTCGACGGGCGTCCGCGCACCGGCATCGACCCGGGCAGCCTCGGCCGCTCGGCCAACGGCAAGGCACCGGTCCTCGACGCGTCGGGCGCCGTCGTCGGGCAGGTCTCCGTCGGCATCCTCGAATCGCACATCGCCGGTCAGTACTGGTCGGAGGCCGTGGTCATCGCGCTGTTCGCGCTCCTGGTCCTGGCGACCGGGGTCGTCGGGTCGTGGCTGCTCGCGCGCTCGGTGAAGCGGTTGACGTTCGGTCTCGAGCTGCACGAGTTCGCCGCTCTGCTCCAGGAGCGGGAGGCGATGCTGCACGGCATCCGGGAGGGCGTGGTCTGCCTCGACGAGCGGGAGCGGCTGACCGTCGTCAACGGCGAGGCCGAGCGGCTGCTGGGCCTGCGGCCCGACGCGGTCGGTCGGACGGTCGAGGAGCTGCTGCCCCCGGGCAGGTTGCGCGACGTCCTCCTCGGCCGCGTCGAGGGTGGCGACCTGGAGGTGCTCACCGACGACTTCCTGCTGGTCGTCAACCGCCGCAGGGTCGCGCTGGGCGGCCGGTCGGTCGGATCGGTGGTCACGCTGCGGGATCGCACCGAGCTGGTGTCGCTGCTGCGCGAGCTGCGGGCGCTGGGCGGGCTGACCTCCACGCTGCGCGCCCAGGAACACGAGTACGCCAACCGGTTGCACGCGATGAGCGTCCTGCTCGACATGGACGAGATCGACGAGGCCAGGGAGTACCTCGCCGAGCTGTCCGCCGGAGCGCTCGGCCGCGCCGAGGACCTGCGGTCGCGCATCGCCCCGCCGACGGTCGCCGCCCTGCTCACCGCCAAGATCGCGCTCGCCACTGAGCAGTCGACCGAGCTGGTCATCACCCCGGACTCGCGCCTGGACCAGCCCCGCGCCCGCGCCGCGGACCTGCTGTCCATCCTCGGGAACCTGATCGACAACGCCCTCGAGGCCGTCGCCGGACGCCCGGCGCCGCGCACCGTCACCGTCGAGCTCGCCGACGGCGCCGACGGCGTGCACCTGGTCGTCGTAGACACCGGCCCCGGCATCGCGGCCGAGGACCCGTCGGTGGCGTTCGCCGACGGCTGGTCGACCAAACCCGAGCGCGACGGGCAGCGCCGAGGCGTCGGGCTCGCGCTCGTCCACCGGATCGTCCGCCGGTCCGGCGGCACGATCGACGTCCGGATGGACGGCGGCGCGCGGTTCGAGGTCCACCTCCCCTCCGCGGGCGCCCCCATCGCGTCGGCGACGGCCGCACCGTGACCGAGACCGTGATCGAGGCCGTGGTCGTCGACGACGACTTCCGGGTCGCCCGGGTGCACGCCGCCGCCGTCGACCGGATCGCAGGCTTCCGCTGTGTCGGCGTCGCCCACACCGCCGCCGACGCCCGCGCGCTCATCGCCGAACGCGCCCCACATCTGATGCTGCTCGACCTCTACCTGCCCGACGAGGACGGGCTCGCGCTGCTGCGCTCCGTGCAGGCCGCCGGTGGCGTCGTCCCCGACGCGCTGGTCATCACCGCGGCCCAGGACGTCGAGACCGTGCGCTCCGCCATGCGCGCAGGCGCCGTCTACTACCTGGTCAAACCGTTCACCTTCACCCAACTGCGCGAACAGCTCGAGGCCTACCGGCGCTGGCGCGCGCAGCTCGACGCCACCACCCGCGCCGACCAAGCCACCGTCGACCAGCTCTACCGCACGCTGCACACGACCCCGCCCGCCACCCCCGGCCGCCGCCTTTCCCCCACCATGCGCAACGTCCTGGGCTGTGTCCGCGACGCCGGACGACCCGTCTCCGCCTCCGACGTCGCGGCCGCGCTCGGCATCAGCCGCCCCACCGCCCAGCGCTACCTGTCCGAGCTCGAACGTCGCGGCGCCGTCGAGCTCGTCCTGGAGTACGGGTCACCAGGCCGTCCCCTCCATCTGTACCGACCCACCCGAAACCCGCACTGACCATCGGAAAATGCCTCTTGCGCGTGGGTCAACGAGAACAAGGCGGCGACATCCCACGAACACGGGGTGTCGGGCGCTGTCGATTCCGGCTCGGTTCGGGTGTCGAACGGGTACAGGCGGGTGGCGCACCCGCCGCGAGCAGAGGGAGAGTCTCGTCATGAGCACCTACGTCCTGGCATTCCGCGGAGCCCCCGACCGGCAGGCCGCACCGAACGAGGAGGAGGCCTGGGGGGCATGGTTCCGCGGGCTCGGCGACAAGATCGTCGATTTCGGCAACCGGGTCGAGCACGTGCAGACCCTGGCCGCAGACGGCGGCTCCGGTTCGGACAGGGGCGGGTTGACCGGCTATATCGTCATCGAGGCCCCGGATGAGGCGAGCGCCGCGGCCCTGGCCAAGGGCTGCCCGGGCCTGCGTACGGGTGTCGACGTGGAGATCGCCCGCACCCTGCCCCAATAAACGCCGACCGGGTGGGGTGGACAGCGCTGCCCGGCGCCGCCCACCCCACTCGCACCCAACCCGGAGCGACACCTTGCCCGACTACCTGCTTCTCATCTATGACGACGAAGCCGCCCTGGCCGCGGCGCACGAGCACGCCATCGCAGACCTGATGCGCAGGCACCGTCGGTTCGTCGCCGACCACGGGTGCGCGGCGGGAACCGGCTCTACGGCACCGACACCGCCACCAGCATCCGCAGCGGCGGCGGTGTGCCGACCGTGACCGACGGCCCGTTCGCGGAGACCAAGGAGGCCCTCGGCGGCTACTACCTGATCGAGGCCGACGACCTGGACGCCGCGCTGCGGATCGCCGAGGCGGTCCCGGCCCCGTTCGGCGGGATCGAGGTCCGGCCCGTGATGCCCATCGCCCCGGTCGACCCCGCGGACCCCGAACAAGTCGAGGACGGCTGACCCGATGCCCAGCGCGGCCGAGGTGGCGGCGGCGGTGGCCGATGCGCACCGTCGGGAGTGGGCGTACGTGCTGGCCGCCACCGTGCGCGTGACCCGGGATCTCGATCAGGCCGAGGACGCCGGATGGCAGCAGGTGACGATGAGGGCCAGCCGTCCAGGACGCCTACGCCACGGCGCTCAACGCCTGGCGCGCCGCGATCCCGGACCGGCCCGGCGCCTGGCTGACTACCGCCGCCAGACGCCGAGCGCTCAACCAGTTCCGCAGGCACGCCACCCTGCGCGAGAAGCCGACGCGCAGGTGGCGCTCACCCTGCGCCTGGTCTGCGGCCTGCCCACGCACGACATCGCCAAGGCGTTCCTGGTCCCCGACGCCACCATGGCCGCCCGGCTCACCCGCGCCAAGAAGAAGATCGCCGCCGCGCACATCGCCTATCGGGTCCCCGACCGCCACGAGCTGCCGCAGCGCCTCAGCCCGGTGCTCGACGTCATCCACCTGCTGTACACCACCGGGCACACCGCCCCCGGTGGCACCAGTCTGGCCCCATCTGGGCCTGGTCGAACGCGCCCTCGACCTGGCCCGGATACTCCGCCACCTGCTTCCTTGCGCCCCGGACGTGGCGAGCCTGCTGGCGCTGATTCTGCTCACCGATGCGCGCCGCGCCGGCCGCCTCGACCAGCAGGGCAGGCTCGTCCTGCTGGCCGACCAGGACCGCAGCCGGTGGGACCGCGCCGCGATGGCCGAGGGCGTGCGCCTGCTGGAGGAAGCGATCACGCACCGCTCGCCCGGGCGGTACACGCTGATGGCCGCCATCGCCGCCGTCCACGACCAGGCACCCACCTGGCAGGCCACCGACTGGCGGCAGATCATCGGGCTCTACGACAAGCTCGTCGAGCTGTGGCCCTCCCCGGTCGTCGCACTCAACCGCGCGGTCGCGCTCGGCTTCGCGCACGGCGCCGAGGCCGGACTGGCCGCGCTCGACGCCCTCCAGGACGAGCCCCAGTTGGCAGGCTATCCGTACCTGGCCGCGGCCCGCGCGTATTTCCTCACCCAGCTCGACCAGCCGGGCCCGGCGCGGCTGGCCTACCAGGAAGCCGCGCTGCTCACCGAGAACACCGTGCAGGCGGACTTCCTCACCAGCCAACTCCCCGACCCGCCACCCCCCGGGAGATGATCCCCTCTCGACATCCGCTGGAGTTCCGCTCGTGCGCCACCCGGACGCCGGGCCTGCGTCCAGCATAAGGGCACATCGCTCGGCGGGATGCCCGTCCCCGGCGGGTCGTGTTCTTCATACAACCTGGCCGGGGTGCATTGTAGACGTCCCGCCGTGCACGATGATGTTCCCCGTGTTGACGACGTGGTGTGGCAGGTTGTAGAAGCGGTACGCGCCGCTGGGGTCGGTGTAGGTGGTGAACGTCTTCGAGCCCACGGTGAAGGTGACGAGATTGTGTGGCCACGGCTTACCGGCTTTGTCGTGAATAACTCCGGAGATGCTCGGAAGCGTCGTCGCGAACGTGAACATAAATGTCCCGAACAGGTTGTCCCAGTACACCAGGACGTCGGTCGGTCCGGTGTAGCCGAACGCCGGACCGCCGACCGTCACGGTGGCGGACTCAGTGGACTGAACGCTGGTGGCGTCCGCTTCCGAATTCGTCCACGTGAGCTTTCCGTCCGCGGTGAAGACGTCCTTCTTGAACCCATTTTCTCCCGATTGTTTGTAATTCAGCCCGACACTGTACTGCAATGTTGATTTCCTACCGGTGCCGTAGGCGAAAGAGTTCGTCTGGCTCTGCTTGGTCGTCGGCACCGGGTCGGTCGGGCCCAGTGGTGGTGCATAGGGAAAAGAATGGGTGATCTGTGTGAACCGCTGGGGGTCGATGACGGTCTGCCCCCCGGTGAACGGATCCACGTTCAGAATGGTCGCGTAGTCCGCGCTGGTCAGGCCCGCGCTGCCCAGTTCGGCCCGGACCCCCGGCGGCATCGTGGCCGGGTCCTTCAGCCACTTTGCGTAGACGCGCTGGATGATCATGGTCGGGCCATTGACGCCCAGTTGCCAATTGAGGTTGTCCGCGGGGTCGACGGTCACGTCGACCTGCGGATTCAACCAGAGGACGAAGATGTCCGCATCGTGGTCGATGCCGTCGTGACCCGGACCTGCACAGGCGACGGTGTTCGTTGTGGACTTCCTGATTTCCAGCGATGAAGTGTTCGTGTCCGAGTCGGAGATGCCGAAGTCGCCGACGAGGCCTGCGACGAGCGAAACTCCGATGTTCAGCGCGCCGGTAAAAGATGAGTCGACTGATACGGTGGTGCCCAACGTGCTGGAGCTGCCGTACTCGACGGACGACGAAGCATGCCCGCCGTTTGTCCCGGGCGGCGCATAGATTATGGAAAGCACATAGTACTTGGCCGTGCCGGCCCCCGACTGGGGCTGGTTGGAAGGCTGCACGACGAAAGGTGGGGAAGCCGTCTTGAAGCCGCCCGGTCGCAACCCGGCCGAGCCGTCCAGGTCTGTTCGCCAGAGCGTGTCATCGGTACCTTGGAAGTACACGTAGCCGGACGCCGTGTCCACAACGGGAGAGGAACTGCATTTGTACCCGCCGCCGAGGTTGACGCCGCCGCTCCCGTCGAGGTTGATGCGCCAGAGCTTGTTGTCGGTGCCCTGGAAGTAGGCGACTGATCGGTGATGTATGGGGTCGAACTCGTCTGGTAGCCGCCGAGGTTGACCGCCCCGCCGCCTTCGAGGCCAACGCGCCAGAGTTTGTCGTCGGTGCCCTGGAAGTAGATGAACTCCGCTGTCACAAAGGGTGCCGAATGGGCCTTGAGGAGGCCGACATTGATGCCGCCCGAGGCGTCCAGGTTGATGCGCCAAAGCTTGTCGTCGGTGCCTCGGAAGTAAACGTGACCGCCCTTGACGACCGGCATCGAGCTGGTTTTCCACCCACTCATCGGCGCTCCGGACGAACCATCGAGGGCGATATTCCACAACGTGTCGTCGGTGCCCTGGAAGTAGACTCCGTCGATCGTCACAGCGGGTGGTGATTGGGTCTTGTAGCCGCCGAGGTTGACGCCCCCGGACCCGTCGAGGTTGATGCGCCAGAGCTTGTCGTCGGTGCCTTGGAAGTACAGGAAGTCGCCGAAGGCGATCGGCGTCGACTTGGTCTTGTAGCCGCCCGGGTTCGCACTGTCCGACCCGTCGGCATTCATCTGCCAGAGTTTGTCGTCGGTACCCCGAAAGTAGATCATGTTGGTGTCGTCCTATCTCTGTGTCGGTCAGATCAGCTCGGCGATGAGGGCAGCGGCGCGCCGGGCGCCGTCGGTCGGCACCGCCCGGTAGGCGGGCGGCCGCGCGATTTCGCTGGCCAGCGCCTCAGCGATGGACTCCGGTGTCGCGCCCGCGTAGTCCATGCGCGTACCCGCCCGATGGCGGTCGAGGCGATGGGTGACGTGAATCTGCTGCTCGAAATGGTGGCGCAGCGGGATGTAGACGAACGGGCGCCGCAGCGCCGTCAGCTCCATGGTCGTGGTCAGCCCGCCCTGCACGACGGCGACGTCACAGGCGGCGAGCAGACGATACAGGCTCGGCACGTACGCGTGGACCTCGACGCCCGCGGGTGCGGCGAGCATCGCCGGGTCGATCCGAGGGCCGGTGACGACGACGGTCCGCAGACCGGGGATGCGCTTCGCGGCATACGGGTGCGCCGCGACGACCGCCCGCAGAAGCGGGCCGCCCACCCCCGATCCGCCCGCCGTGACCACGCAGACCGGCTCGTCGGGCTCCCAGCCCAGCTCGGCGCGCACCGCCGCGCGGTCCACCGGCCCGAACCCCGTGACGTAGCCGGAGAAGGCGAAATGCTCCGTGGTCCAGTCGCGGACGGTGGGCAGCCCGGGCCCGAGCGGGTCGGTGACCAGGTCGTCGGGGTCGCCGACGAACACGGAGCGGTCGCGCAGCCGCGGGTAGCGGGCGATCTGCTCGACCATCTCGGCGTTGTAGTCGGCGGTCAACTCCGCCTCGCGCGCGCCGCCGTCGGGCATCGGCAGCCAGCCGACGAAGTCGGTCAGCCACGCGAAGGCGGCCTTCTTGAGCTCCGGGTTCTCGTGCAGGAAATAGTCGATATCCCAGCCCTCGTCGGCGACGACCAGGTCGTGCTGCTCGGCGTCGACCACGTCGTGGAACACGTGGAAGTTGGCGACCAGGATCTCGTCCATCCGCCGGATCGCCTGGAAGGCGTGCAGGTCGTGCTCGCCCGCCTCGGCCTCGACGTGGGCGCTCTCGCTGGCCAGGAGCCTGCTGGCCGGGTGGATCCGCTCGCCCCGGTCGGCGAGCACCCGGGTCACGGGGTGCTGGGCGAGCCAGTCGATCTCCAGGTCGGGATGGTGCACCCGGAGGGCGTCCGCGATCGCGACGTCACGCAGGGCGTGGCCGAGCCCGATCGCCGAGGTGACGAAGAGTGCCCGGCGGCGCCGGTTCCGGGCGGGCGTCCAGGTGCGGCGCTCGACCCGCGGGCCGGTGAGGGACTCGACGAACTCGGTCACGAGCAGCGTGAACCGCACCGGGTCGCGCAGCGGCATCACGTGGCCCCCGCCCGCGACGGTGACGAGCGTGCCGCCGGACCACTCGGCGAGCCGGACGCCGATCGCGTAGGGCACGATCCGGTCGTCCTCGCCGTGTATCACCAGCACCGGGCAGCGCACGCGACGGCAGACCTCCTCGGCGGCGGCCTCGTCGGGCTCCACAATCCCGGGGACCGTGTGCAGCAGCGTCTCCGCGTCGGTCTCCTGGCTCCAGCCGACGCCGTCCTCCCGCTGCTTGGTCGAGTGCGGGTCGCTGGCCGCCTGGGAAAGGAAGAACTCGGCCCAGCCGCGGTAGTCGCGCAGCCAGTAGTGCTGGTTCGCCTTCTCCCAGCCTTCGTATTGAGCGCGCTCCTCGTCGAAGCCGGGGGGCAGCGGCCACGGCAGCGCCGTGCCGACCGCCACGACGCCGACGACCCGTTCCGGGTACCACGCCGCGAGCTGCAGCGCGTGCCGCCCGCCCATCGACAGCCCGACGACGACGGCCCGACCGACTCCCACGGCGTCCATCACGGCGACCGCGTCGGCGACGAGCTCCCGGTCCGCGTAGGCCGCGTCGCCTGCGGGCCGGTCCGCCGCGCCGTTGCCCCGGCCCTCCACGGTGATCACCCGGAAGCGCCGGGCCAGCGCGGGCACCTGGAGCTTCCACTGCCGCATGTGGACGATCGCCCAGGAGGTGAGCAGCACCAGTGCAGGCCTGCCCGCGCCATCCGGCGGATCGAACACCTCGTAGCCGACCCGCACCCCGTCCCGCTCGATGACGCCGACGGCGTCCGGCTGCCGTGCCCGCATGGCCATCTCCTTAAGGTCGCGCCTCGTAGACGTTGTTCAGCGGCGTCTCCGCCACCCGGCGGAACCGGGTGAACCCGGCGTCCGTCGCGATCCGCCGCACCGCCGCCTCCCCGGCCTGCGCACCCAGGCTGTAGCCGCCCGGCTGCGAGCGGGCGCTGGGCACGCAGAGGAACGCCGAGAAGCCGTAGTAGGCGCGGCCGACCGGGTTGAGGTTGTCGGCCAGCCGGTCGCCCGCGCGGGGCTCGACCACCATCCAGGTGCCGTCGTCGGCGACCGCGGCGCGCACCCGCCGGGCGGCGGCGAGCGGGTCGCCCATGTCGTGCAGGCAGTCGAACGAGGTGACCAGGTCGTAGCCGGTGCCGGAGAACGTCTGGGCCGAGGCCACCTCGAAGCTCACCCGGTCGCCGACCCCAGCGTCGGCGGCGCGCTTGTGGGCCAGCTCGATCGAGGCCGCGTGGTAGTCCGATCCCGCCACCGTGGTCGCGGGGAAGGCCTGGGCGAGCAGCACCGCCGAGGCGCCGAGCCCGCAGCCGACGTCGGCCACCCGGCCGCCGCGACGCAGCTTGTCCTCCACCCCGTCGAGCGCGGGCAGCCACGCGGAGACCAGGTTGGCCAGGTAGCCGGGCCGGAACAGCAGCTCGCAGCCGAGGAAGACGTCCTCGGCGTGCTCGTGCCAGCCCATGCCCGCGCCGCTGCGGAAGGCCTCGGTGATCCGGGGCTCGGCGCGCAGCGCGCCCAGCGCGAGCACGAAGGCGCCGGGAAGATAGAGCGGGCCATCCGGGTCCGCGAGTGCGAAGGCCTGCTCCGGGGTCATCGAGAACCGCTCGGTCGTCGGTTCGTACTCGACGTAGCCGCCCGCCGCCTGCCCGGCGAGCCATTCGGCGACGTAGCGGGGGTTGGTGTCGGTGCGCGCCGCGAGCTCGTGGGCGGTCGCCGCGCCGCGGGCGAGGGCGCGGTAGAGCCCGAGCCGATGTCCGACGACGACCCCGCCCGCGGTGGTCGTCGCCCCGAGGTCGCCGATCACCCGGCCGAGCAGCGCGTTCAGCCGGTCGCCGTCCACGGCTTGGGTCTGGTCTGCGGTGTTCTGGTCGGTCATCGCCCGCTCCGTCCTGACTGCTGATGATGTGCGCACCAGCGTTGCGGGGTCCGTTGCGCGTCCGTTGCGCAGTGCTCAGGCGAGGGCGGCGAGCGCGGTGGTCGCCTCGGCCGCTACCCACGTCATGCCGTGGTTCCCGGCCAGGTCCCGGGCCCGACCGAAGGCGGCGCGGGCGTCGTCGAGCGCGCCGAGCAGGGCTGCGGCGCGTCCGTCCTCCAACGACCCGGCGGCCAGCGCGGGCACCCAGCCGGTCCGGGTGGCCGCGGCCAACAGTGGGCCGAGCGCCGCGCGGGCGTGGCCCGGCTCGTCCCGCGCGATCCATGCCCGCGCCACCGCCGTGTAGGTGTCCATCCCGGTCAGCCACGCCGCGCCCGCAGGCGCGTCGATCGCGCGGAGCAGCGCGTCGGCCTCGGTGAGGACCTCGATGTCGCCGGTCGCCTCCGCCAGGGGCGCGAGGCAGCGGAGCAGGTGCACCTCCGCGCCCGCCTGCCGGGTCTGGTCGACGACGTCGACGAGCAGGTCGACGGCCTGCGCGACAGCGCCGCGCTCGAGCAGCGTCGCGCCCAGCAGCGCCCGCGCGGACGGCCGCCACCACCGGTGCCCGGCGCGGTCGCCCAGCACGACCGCCCGCCTGCCGTGCTCGACGGCGTGCTCGTGCAAGCCCTGCAGCCGCAGCACCCAGCCGAGATGCGCGCGCATCCAGACCTCGTGCGCGACGTAGCCGCTGCGCCGGTTGGCGGCGAGCGCCTCCTCGATGCGCTCGCGCGCGTCCGTCCACGCGGCATCCGCCACGGCCGACAGCGCGCTCTCGAACAACACCCAGTGCAGACGGAGCAGATCGCCGGTCCGCCGCGCCAACGGCTCCAGCTCCTCGATGACCGCGCGCAGCTCGCCGACCTCGCCGAGATAGGCAAGGGCCGTCTTGAGCCCGTCCAGGCCGACGAGCAACGCCTGCTCGTCGGCCGCCGCGCGTCCGGCGGCCGCGGCGCGGCGCCCTTGGTCGCAGGCCTCGGTGAAGGACAGCCGGTGGGTCGCGAGCACGGCGAGGCGGGCGCGCGCGTCCGCCTCGGCCGTTCGGTCGCCGAGCACGGCCGCGATGCGCAAGCATGCCCGCAGCGGCGGCACGCAGTCGGCGGCGGGGAGCCCGGCACCCACGGCGGCGTCCCCGCCGAGCTCGCGGAGCGCCGTCATCTCCAGCCTGCGGTCGCCCGCCTCCCGCGCGGCGGCCAGCGCGACGCGATGGTCGGCGAGCGCGTCGGCGTAGCGGCCCAGCGCTTCCCGCGCGCGGGCCCGGGCCACGCACACCCGCCCGACCAGCCCGGGATCCTCGGCCCGCTCGGCCGCGCCCCGGGCCCGGTCCAGCAGCGCGACGGCGTCGGCGGCGGAGCGTCGCCGCGCCTGTTCCCCCGCGAGCAGCCAGGCACGGGCCGCCCGTGGCCAGTCACCGATGGCCGCGGCGTGGGGGCCGACGGCTTCGGGGGTCGCGGTCAGCAGGTCCGCGGCCCGCCGATGGTGGACGGCCCGGGTCGGCGCGGGCGTAGTGGCGTAGAGCACCTCCTGCACCAGGTCGTTGGTGAACTCGTAGGTCGGCCCGGCGGGCACGAGTAGGCGGGTCGCCGCCGCGCGTTCGCAGCGCCCGGCCGCCTCGTGCGGGGCCAGCCCCAGCATCCTGGCGACGACGACCGGGTCGACAGCGCGTCCGAGCACGGCGCAGGCGCGCAGCAGCTCCTCCAGGTCCGGGCCCGCGCGCGCGAGCCGGGACAGCACCGCGGCTTGCAGCGTCTCCGGCATGCCGGTGTCGCCTGCGACCAACCCGCGCAGGGTCTCCACGACGAACAGCGTGTGCCCACGGGTGCGGGCCACGATCGACGCGGCCAGCTCGGCGCGGCCCGCCGCCGCGGCGAGCTGGGCTACCGCGACCGCAGGCAGCGGGCCGACGTCGCAGCGGCGGGTGACGGCCGCGAGCGCGTCGAGCGCCTCGGCGCCCTCCTCAGCACGCACGGTGGCCACCACGAGCAGCCGCGCGGTACCGGCCCGTCGGGCCAGGTAGTGCAGCAGCTCGATGCTGGCCCGCCCGGCGTTGTGCAGGTCGTCGAGCACCAGGAGCAGCGGACGCTCCGCGGCCATTCCGGTGAGGACCGCGGTCACCGCCTCGAAGGCACGCCGTCGCTCGGCCTCCGGGCTCGACCGCCCGGGCTCCACCCCGCCGAGCACGTCCGCGAGCTCGGGCACCAGCTCGGCTATCGCCGGAGCGCGGACACCGACGAGCTCGCGCAGGGCGTCGGCGGGCATCCCGCCCAGCGCCAGCGCCAGTGCCTCGACGAACGGCTGCAGGAACAGCGAGCGCTCCGCGCCGTAACAGCGACTGACGACCGTGCGGCCGCCCGTCGCCTCGGCCAGCCCGACCGCCTCGTCGGCCAGGCGGGTCTTGCCCATCCCGGCCTCGCCCGCCAGCAGCAGCACGCCGGGCTCGCCGCGGCAGGCGGCCTCCCACCCGGCGCCGAGCAGGGTCAGCTCCGCGTCACGGCCGACGATGCCGACGGCGCCGGCCTGCGGGATGCGGGCCGCGGCGCCGTCCTCGCGCTCCTCACGCAGGATCGCGAGGTGGACCCTTCGGGTCTGGGGAGCGGGCTCGACGCCGAGCTCCTCGCGGAGCGCGGCGGCCAGCTCGCCGTAGACCTCCAGCGCACGGGTGGGCTCGCCGATCGCCTGGTACGCGCGCATCAGCAGGCAATGGGCGGTCTCGTCGAAGCGGTCGTCCGCGACGGCGGCGGCCGCCAGGTCAGCCGCCGCCCGGCCGGCCCCGGTGCGCAGCGCCGCCTCCGCCCCGCGGTGACGGACGGTCCGCAGCAGCCCGCGGACGTGCCCGCGCACGGCGTCGACCCACTCCACATCGGGCTCGCCGACCAGCGCCGATCCCGAGCCGAGCAGGGCGATGGCGCGGGCCGCCGCGGCCGAAGCCAGCGCGGGCGTCCCGGCATCGAGGCGCCTGCCTGCCTCCGTCGCGAGTCGCGCCGCCTCGTCGACGTCGACACGGAGCGCGCCGAGCCGGTACCCGCGATGGTCGCCGCGGATCGCGTCGGCCCCCAGCTGGGCGCGCAGGCGGCTCACCAACGTGGCGATGTTGCGTTCCGGCTGTGCGGGGGCGCGGGCTGCCCACAATGCCTCGACCAGCAGCTCCGGCGCAACGACCTCGCCATGTCGAGCGGCAAGCAGCGCCAAGAGCCTGCGTGCCTTCGGGCTGCCGATGACCTGTTCGCGGCCCGAGGTGTCGTCGGCCACCACGCGAAACGTCCCCGCGAGCCGGACGACCGGGGCCATTCGCGGAGCGTATCGCCATTGTGCGGGAAACGAACGGTGTCGCTTTCCGGCGGCCCGCTCACAGGCCGTCGGTGTCGACGACCGTGACCGTGTCGGCCGCCGAGTCGGCAAGGTAGAGGCGACGACCGTCGCGGCTGACCGCGCCGGAGGTGGGCTGCAGGTCGGTGGCGACGGTGCCGGTCACGGTGTTGGTGCTCGTGTCGATCACCGAGAGGCCGCCGCCGACGAGGTAGGCGCGCCGCCCACCGGGGGGCACGATCATGAAGCCGCTCGCCGGGATCCTGCCCACCACGGTGTCCGTGCTCGTGTCGATCACGCTCACCTGGCCGATCTGCGGGCTCGCCACGTACGCCGAGCGGCCGTCGGCGGCCACCGTCACGGCCTGGGGATACTGCCCTGCGCCGGGGTACTCGCCCACCGGTGTGGTGGCCGTGACGGCGCCGGTGTCGGTGTCGAGCACCGAGACCGTGTTGGAGGCGTCGTTGGTGACGTAGACGGCGCGACCGTCGGGCGTGACCGCGACGGCCGCCGGGTTGCCGCCGACCGGAACCGCCCGGGTGACCGCACCCGTCGCAGTGTCGATCACCGCCACGGTGCCGGGATTGCTGTCCTCGGCGACGTAGGCCGTGCGCCCGTCCGGGCTCACCGCCACGCCGAGCGGCGACGGTCCGGCGCGCACCGTCGCGACGACCGCGTTCGCCGCGGTGGCGATGACCGACACCGCGCCGGACGTCGGGTCGGTGGCGTAGAGGTGCGCCCCGTCCGGGCTGATGGCCAGGCCGGACACGCCGCCCCGGGTCGGGATTTCCGCCGTGACCGCGCCCGTGGTCGTGTCGATCACCGACACGACGCAGCACGGGCCCGCGACGTAGACGTGCCGGTCGTCCGGGCTGACGGCCATCGCGACCGGGTCGGCCACGTGAGCGACGGCGACCGCGGTGAGCGTCGGGGCCCGATGGGTGACCAGGAAGAGCGCGAGCAGGACGTTGACGACCCCGAGGACCGCCATGACGCCCCCGCCGCGGATCCGGCGGCGAGGTCGGACCGCGGGGGGCGGCGCGGGGCGGCGTGGCCGCATCGCGCAGTCGCTGCGCGCACCACGGGCACGTCGCGTGGTGCGGGGGATACGCATGGTGCTCGACCGCGGGGCACGTCCGCAGGTCCGCGGCGCATCGGCCGAGCGCGTCGTGCCATTCCCGGCCCGTCGGCCGCACGTCCGGGTCGGCCGCGCCGAGGACGAACGCGCGCGTGAAGAGCGCCCGGATCTCCGCGGGCAGCAGGTCGAACGGCATCGCCGTGGGCCGCGGGCCGAGCCGCGGATCGCCCGCGTAGGCGAACAGGCCCTGCCTGGCCAGCTGGTGGCGGCGCGGCTTCTCACCGGCACCGTGCCACACCCCGTCGAACGGGTGCACGCCCTCCATGACGAGCTGGAAGATGTGCACCGCGAGCGCGAACAGGTCCGAGCTGGCGCGCCGCGGCGTGGTCGCGATGTCGACGTCGAGCAGCTCGGGTGCGGTGAACTCCGCCCGCCCGACCCCGCACAGGAACGGCGGTCCGTGGCGCGGGTTCGGCACCTGCATCGAGTCGCAGTCCACCAGGGTCACCCGGGTGTCGCTGCACACCAGGATGTTGCGCTCGTTGAAGTCGCCCACCACGTAGTCGCTGCGGTGCAGGACGTCGGTGGCCAGCGCCAGGTTCGCGGCGGTCCGCACCAGGTGGCGCCACGTGAAGCCGCGGACCCAGCCCGGGGTGGCGGGGTGCGGGTCCCGCCGGTCCGACGGGTTGGCGAGGATGTGCAGCTCGACGACCTCGGCGAGCCGCAGCCGGGGCATGACGTGCCCGACGAACCGGTTCCCGTCGAGCACCACGTCGGACGGCCAGGCGAGCATCGCGTGGCCGGAGGTCTCCCGCCAGCCCGCGGGCCGGTGGGCGACCATCGCGCGCAGGCGCTCCTCCAGGTCCGACGCGCGGGCGAGCTCGGCCTCGTGGAAGCGCTTCAGCACCCGCTCCGGCGCGTCGAGCACCACATGGATCGTGCCCTGTCCGCCCCGTGACAGCGGTGGCCCGACCGCCAGCTCGCTGAGCTTCATCGGCCCGGCACCCACACCGAAGGCCGGTCGCTCAGGCACGTCGTCGCGGGCGCCGTCCCGGACCGGTCGCGGACGGCCAGCACGAGCGTCTTGTCGTCGCCGCTCTGGTCGCCTTCGTCGTCGCTGACCTCGTCGAGGAACGCGGTGACGGCGTCCGACGTGGCGTCCGGGCGCCGCGCGTACGCCCAGGCGGCCTGGAAGAACGGCGCGAAGGGCCGGTGGGCCGGTACGTCGTCGAGCACCTGGTAGCGCAGGCCGTCGGTGGTCAGCGCCAGTGCGTCCACCGCGTCGGCGCTGGTGGAGAACGTCCGGAGGTGGTCGGGCAGCGCGCCAGGGGTGGTGAGGAAGACCGTCTCGTTGACGTGCTCGGGGCGCTCTCCGACGGCCACCGCCTCGACCGCGTCGCCCGTCCCGTGCACCGCGATCCCGTCGCCGACCTGGCCGAAGGCGACCCGCTCGTCGGTGATGACGGCGACGCTCAGCGTGGTGGCGAGCAGGTCGGGGGCGACGCCGAGGCCCCCGGCCGCCGCCACGACGGCGGACAGTGCGGCGTCGAACAGCGGCTCCACCTCGGGCTTGCCCGAAGCGGCCGCCAACACCGCCTGCACCGCGGTGAACGCGCCGAGGGCCGAGGTGCCCGCCCGTGTGCCCGCTCCGTCGGCCGTGGCCGCGACCACCACGGTGTCGTCGACGTGCCAGCCGAACGCGTCGTCGCCGCCCCGGCCCTGCCTGCGGTGCAGCGAGCCGGTGACCGAGCCGCCCAGGAGTCGCCAGGGCGCAGCTACCACGTGGCCCATCCGGCGGGCGACGGGAGCGGGACCTGCTCGGCGGCCTCGGTGGCCGCGACCGTCGCGTCCGTCGGACCAAACGCGCTGGACTGGGTCACCACGCTCATGCTGGTGGACAACCAGGCGAAGAGCTCTTCGAACCGGACCCCGCTCAGCGCGAGCGGTTCCCGGACCGCGGAGAGCCGGGACAGCGTCTCGAGGTCCGCCTCGCCTGCCCCCACCGCGAACACCGTGACCTCCTTCGCCGCCTCGGCCTCGCGCACCCGGTTGCTCGCCCGCGCGAAGCGCTGCTTGTCGGTGGGCATGCCGTCGGTGATGACGAAGAGCCACGGGCGGAAGTACTCCAGCCCCGCTTCCTTGTACTCGCTCTTCCGTGCGGCGAGCAGGTCCAGACCGGTGTCGAGCGCCTCGCCCAGCGGTGTGGCGCCCTGTGCCGCGAACGTGGTCGGCGTCAGGTCGCGACCCTCGTGGAACGGTACGGCGACCTCGACGACACCACCGAAGGTGATCACCGTGACGTCGGTGCGCTTGCGGGCGAGCGGGTCCTCCGCGATCGAAGCGCAGAATGCGGCGAATCCCGCGTTCAGGTGCTCGATGCGGTCGCCCTTCATCGAGTACGACGTGTCGAGGAGAAGGGCGCAAGCGACCCGGGGATCGGGATTGTCCTGTTTGATGGGCGGATTGAATGCTCCCATGCCCGCACCTTCTCCTCGCTCGATCACATTCTGACCTGCGCAGACGAGGCTATTCGGCGGCGTCGACGTTGCCAACCACGCCGCGACGGCCCGGGGGCTTTCCGCAGGGTCACATTCCTCCGGTTTCGGGGGCCGTGCGTCCGGGCCGGCTGCTCCGACTCCGCCAACGGCCGCGTTTGGCGCCCCTTTCGGTGGGGATGCCACTCCCGGCGGGCGGTACGGGAGGGGGACGTCCGCCGGACCGCGGCGGTTGAACCACCAGCCGCCGCGGTTCGTCGCGTCGGCTCGACGTGCGGGCGTGACCGCGGCGGCGTAGGTTCGGCCATGGTTACGACGAACGCGTGATCACGGGCCCAGACCGGTCGCCCTCGCCTGGATGTCTCGAGGACGACCATGCTCACCTCCGTTTCCCGTGTCCGCGAATCCGGTGCCGCAGCGCCGAGCGAATACGCCTGCGAGATGCCGCTGCTGCGCGAGTTCGCGTCCCTCGCGGCGGCCGACCCGCGCCGCGCACACCTGCGTCAGCATCTGGTGCTCGCCTTCCTCCCGGTCGTCGAGCACCTGGCCGCCCGGCACGCGCGCGGCGGCGCCCAGCGGGAGGAGCTCACCCAGGTCGGCACCGTAGCGCTGATCACCGCCATCGACCGCTGGGATCCCGAGCTGGCCCACGGCGAGTTCCTCGGCTACCTCATCCCCTGTGTGCGCGGGGAGATGCTGCGCTGGTTCCGCGACCGGACCTGGTCGGTGCGTGTGCCGCGCAGGCTCAAGGATCTGAGCGCCACTGTCGCCAGGGCGACCGAGCCGCTGGCGCAGGAGCTCGGTCGGGCTCCGCGGCCCAGCGAGCTGGCCGCGCGGCTCGGGGTCGCGGTCGAGGACGTCATCGAGGCGCTCGACGCCCAGGCCAACCAGACCGCGGCGGCGCTCGACGCCGTCGACCCCGTGTACGGCATCCCGAAGATCGAGCGGTGCGGCGCGGTCGACGTCGAGCTGGAGAGGATCGAGTACCGGCACGCCCTGCGGCCGCTGCTCGACGCGCTGCCCGAACGTGAGCACGCGATCATCACCATGCGCTTCTTCGGCGAGATGACCCAGACGCAGATCGCCCAGCGGATCGGCATCTCCCAGATGCACGTCTCCCGCGTGCTGGCCCGCACCCTGCAGCACCTCCGCGAAGCGCTGATGGCCGACGCCGACGGGTGCGTCCGCGAGGTTACGGCACGCCCGGCGCCGTCCCCGCGTGCGCGGCGGCCACCTGCTCGGCCAGCGTGACGGCGACGAGCCGCTGCTCCAGGTCGGGACGGCGGACGGCGCTGGTCGAGGTGAGCAGGAAGCGGCCGCCGGTGGCGACCGGGAGCTCGATCTCGTCGAGGGTGGGCAGGCCGTCGTGGTCGACGTCGACCGGATGCCCGCGCCAGACGAGCGTGCCGTCGGGGCGCAGCCGCGGCCGGTCCCGGCGGGACGTCGGTGCGGGGTCGAAGCGACAGGCGTCGAGCCGCAGGACGTCGGTGATCTGGCGGGCGACGAGGTCGACGAGCACCGCGTGCGGCACGGCCGCCGACGCCGCCAGCCGCGCGGTCGACACCACACCCGCGAGGTAGCCCCCGCGGGCACTGGCCCGGTCTTGCTGCCGTCGCCCCCAGAGCGCGAGCTCGGTGACGGCGAGACCGATCACCGTCAGGAGCACGGCGGTCACGACGTCGTCCTTCGCGAGGATCGCGAACTGGAAGTAGGGCTGGGTGAGCAGGAAGTCGAACGACGCGGCGCCCAAGAGCGCGGCGACCACTCCGGCGGACCGGTACCCGGTCGCCGCCACGGCCACCACCGGCAGCACCAGCACGAGCGCCGCGCCGCTGCCCGGCACGATGCCGCGCACCGTCGTCAGGAGGGCGGCGGTCACGACCGGCCCGAGCACCGCGACGACCAGGGCCGACGTGCGAGAAGCCATGACTCAAGCACCCCACCGCCGGGGCCGTCCGTCAAGCGGTCCTGACGCAATCCTGACGGGGGTCGCCCGCCCGCACCCCGCCGGACGGCCGGACCTGACGGCCGCCGAATCGGCGACATAGTGTGGCGGTCATGGCAGCGCCTTCCCGCGAGCTCCCGCCGTCCGACTCCGCGCTCCGCCGAGCACTGCGCCGCGTCCGCGATGGCGCCGCCCTCGACGTCACCGAGGCCGCCGTTCTGCTCGCCGCCCGCGGCGACCACCTGTCCGAACTGCTCACCGCGGCCGCGCGCGTCCGCGACGCCGGGCTGGTCGAGGCCGGGCGGCCGGGCGTCGTCACCTACTCGCGCAAGGTCTTCATCCCGCTCACCCGACTGTGCCGCGACCGGTGCCACTACTGCACGTTCGCCACCGTGCCGCACCGCCTGCCCACCGCGTTCCTGGAGCGCGACGAGGTGCTTTCGATCGCCCGCGCGGGCGCGGCGCAAAGCTGCAAGGAGGCGCTGTTCACGCTCGGTGACCGGCCGGAAGAGCGCTGGCCCGCCGCCCGCGAATGGCTGGAGGCGCGCGGTTACCACTCGACGTTGGAGTATGTGCGCGCCTGCGCCGTCGCGGTGCTGGAGGAGACCGGCCTGCTGCCGCACCTCAACCCGGGCGTGCTGAGCTGGGAGGAGCTGACGCGGCTCAAGCCCGTCGCGCCGTCGATGGGGATGATGTTGGAGACGACGGCGACGCGGCTGTGGAGCGAGCCCGGCGGCCCGCACTACGGGAGCCCAGACAAGGAGCCCGCGGTCCGCCTGCGCACGCTCACCGACGCGGGTCGGGTCGGGGTGCCGTTCACCACCGGCATCCTCATCGGGATCGGGGAGAACCGGACCGAGCGCGCCGAGTCGCTCTTCGCGATCCGGGCGGCGGCGCGGGCTCACGGACACATTCAGGAGGTGATCGTCCAGAACTTCCGGGCCAAGCCCGACACGGCGATGGCGAACGATCCCGACGCGGACCTCGACGACCTTGCGGCCACCATCGCCGTCGCCCGCCTCGTGCTGGGGCCGAAGATGCGGCTGCAGGCGCCGCCCAACCTCGTCGGCGGCGAGTTCGCGCTCATGCTCCGGGCGGGGATTGACGACTGGGGCGGGGTCTCGCCGGTCACGGCCGACCACGTCAACCCCGAGCGGCCGTGGCCTGCCATCGACGAGCTCGCCGCCCGCACCGCTGCGGCCGGGTTCACGCTGCGGGAGCGGCTCACGGCGTACCCGAAGTACGTGCTCGCCGGGTCGCCGTGGATCGACGCGCGGCTGCACGCGCACGTCGCCGCGCTGGCCGATGATTCTGGTCTGGCCGACGAGAACGCCGCGGTGGTGGGGCGGCCGTGGCAGGAGCCCGACGGCGGGTTCGCCTCGACCGGCCGGGTCGACCTGCACACGGCCATCGATACGGAGGGCCGCACGGCCGACCGGCGCGGCGACTTCGCGTCCGTCTACGGCGACTGGGACGCGCTGCGGGAGGAGCTGGCGGCCCAGCGCGCGCGCCCTGCTGCAATCCCGGACCGGCTCACCGCCGACCTGCGCGCGGGCCTCACGCTGGCCGCGTCCGACCCGGCGGCGCTGCTCGACCCCGCCCACCATGACGCCGCACTGGCCGTGATCCTTGCCGAGGGCCCCGCGCTGGAGGAGCTGGCCCGTCTGGCCGACGACGTGCGCCGCGACGTCGTCGGCGACGAGGTCACCTACGTCGTCAACCGCAACATCAACTTCTCGAACGTCTGCTACGTGGGCTGCCGGTTCTGCGCGTTCGCCCAGCGGGAGCGAGACGCCGACGCCTACCGGCTCTCGCTCGACGAGGTCGCCGACCGAGCGGTGGAGGCGGCGCGGGCGAGCGCCACCGAGGTGTGCATGCAGGGCGGCATCGACCCACAGCTGCCGGTCACGTTCTACGCCGAGCTCGTGCGCGCCGTGCGGGCCGCCGTCCCCGGGATGCACGTGCACGCGTTCTCTCCTATGGAGATCGTGTCGGCGGCGGCGAAGGCGGGCGTCTCGATCGCGGAGTGGCTCACCGAGCTGAAGGCGGCCGGGCTCGGCTCGATCCCGGGCACCGCGGCGGAGATCCTCGACGACGAGGTGCGCTGGGTGCTGACCAAGGGCAAGCTGCCGGCGGCGCAGTGGGTGGAGGTCGTGCGGACGGCGCATCAGCTGGGCATCCCGTCGTCGTCGACGATGATGTACGGCCACGTCGACGAGCCCCGGCACTGGCTCGGCCACCTGCGCACCCTGGCCGCGTTGCAGGACGAGACGGGCGGGTTCACCGAGTTCGTGCCGCTGCCGTTCGTGCACCACAACGCGCCGATCTACCTCGCGGGCCTGGCCCGGCCGGGCCCCACCGAGCGTGACAACCGCGCCGTGCACGCGTTCGCCCGGCTGGCGTTGCACGGCCGGATCGACCACGTGCAGGTGTCGTGGGTGAAGCTGGGCGACCGGCTGGCCGCCGACGTCCTGCGCGGCGGCGCGGACGACATGGGCGGCACCTTGATGGAGGAGACGATCAGCCGGATGGCGGGCTCGGAGAACGGCAGCGCCCGCACGGTGGCCGAGCTGACGGCGATCGCCGGGGCCGCGGGCCGCCCCGTCCGTCAGCGCACGACGACCTACGTCGGCACCCCCGAGCGGCTGGTGCCAAACGCCCTCCCGCTGACCGTGGCCTGACCCGGCAGCTCGCGCTCCCGGGCGGCCGTGATCGTCGGTTCGGCGCACAACCGGTCAGATTTGGCGGGTATGCGCGCCGAACTGGTGATCACCGGCCATTCACCTCGACGGGCGACCAGCGTATGACCGCCCCGCCGAAAACGCCTGGGCATGGCTGGGAGAATCGGAGCATGACCACCGATCATCGGCCGCGGGTGCTCTCGGGCATCCAGCCCACCGCGGACTCGTTCCATCTCGGCAACTACCTCGGTGCGGTGCGGCAGTGGGTGGCCATGCAGGACGACCACGACGCGTTCTACTTCGTCCCCGATCTGCACGCGCTCACTGTCGAGCACGACCCGAAGACGCTCGCCGCGCGCACCCGCAACGGCGTCGCCCAGCTGCTCGCGCTGGGGCTGGATCCGGCGCGGTGCACCGTGTTCGTCCAGTCGCATGTGCCCGAGCACGCGGAGCTGGAGTGGGTGCTGGGCTGCATCACGGGCTTCGGCGAGGCGAGCCGGATGACGCAGTTCAAGGACAAGGCGGCCAAGCAGCAGGTCGACCGCGTGTCGGTGGGCCTGTTCACCTACCCGATCCTGCAGGCCGCGGACATCCTGCTCTACCAGGCCGACCGCGTGCCCGTCGGCGAAGACCAGCGCCAGCACGTCGAGCTCACCCGTGATCTCGCGCAGCGGTTCAACAGCCGCTTCGGCAAGGTGTTCATCGTGCCCGAGCCCTACATTCCCCCGGGCGCGGCCAAGATCCAGGATCTGGCCGATCCCACCGCGAAGATGAGCAAGTCCACCTCTACGCCCGTCGGGATCGTCAACCTGCTCGACGACCCGAAGGTCAACGCGAAGAAGATCCGTTCGGCCGTCACCGACGCCGAGCGTGAAATCCGCTACGACCCCGAGCGCAAGCCCGGCGTCTCCAACCTCCTGACGATCTATGCGGCGTTCACCGATCGCAAGGTCAGCGAGCTGGAGGGCGATTACGCAGGCAAGGGTTACGGGGACCTGAAGAAGGATCTCGCGGAGATCGTCGCCGAGTTCACGGCACCGCTGGCCGAGCGGGTGCGCGGCTACCTCGACGACCCGGGCGAGCTCGACCGCATCCTCGCGGCGGGCGCGGCGCGGGCGCGCGAGGTCGCAGGGGTCACCCTAAAGGCGGTCTACGACGGCGTGGGGTTCCTGCCGCCGGCAGGCTAGGGGCGTGGCCGAGGAGAAGTCGAAGTTCGAGCAGCTGCGCGAGCGGCACGGGTGGCTGGATCATCTCGTGCGGGCGGGCCAGCGGTACACGGAGCGACACGGCGACCACTACGCCGCCGCCGTCACCTACTTCAGCGTGTTGTCACTCGTCCCGCTGCTGATGATCGCCTTCGCGGCAGCGGGCTTCGTGCTGCAAGCCCAGCCCGACCTGCTCGCGCAGCTCCAGGGCTCGATCACCAAGGCCGTGCCGGGCTCGCTGGGCGAGACGCTGAACCACGTGGTCGACACGTCCATCCGGTCCGCAGGCACCGTCGGCCTCTTCGGTCTGCTGGGCGCCCTCTACTCCGGCATCGGCTGGATGACGAACCTGCGCGACGCGCTCTCGGAGCAGTGGGGCCGCGCCCCCGAGCCGCCCCCGATGGTCCGCCGGATGCTCGTCGACCTGCTCTCGCTGCTTGGCCTCGGGCTGGCGCTGGTCGTCTCGTTCGCCCTGACGGGCTTGGCGTCCGGCTTCGCGGGGTCGGTGCTGGCGTACCTCGGGCTGGCCGAGCAAACGTGGGCGAAGGTCCTGCTCGGGCTGCTGGGCTTCGTGCTCAGCATCGCCGCCAACTGGCTGATCTTCCTCTGGGTGATCGCCCGGCTGCCGCGGGAGGATGTCGCCTTCCGGAGCGCCCTGCGGGCCGCCCTGCTGGGCGCGGTGGGCTTCGAGGTGATCAAGCAGATCATGACGTTCTATCTGGGGGTGGTCACGAACTCGCCCAGCGGCGCCGTGTTCGGCTCGTTCCTCGGCCTGCTCGTCTTCGCGTACTTCGTGTCACGGTTCGTGCTGTTCGTGGCGGCGTGGGCGGCGACGGCGCCGGAGAACGAAGCCGAGGCGCCCGTCGAGGTGCCGGGCCCTGCGGTGATCCGCTCGGAGGTGGTCGTCGGGGCCCGGCCGAGCGGGGGCACGGCGGCGGGGCTCCTCGGGGCGGGCGCGGTGGTGGGCGTGTTGGGCGCGTTCCTCCTGCGTCGCCGCTGACGCCGCGGTGAGTCGCGCATCTCGCCGGGGTGAGTCGGGCATCTCGCCGGGGTGAGTCGGGCATCTCGCCGCGGCGAGTCCGATCTTCGGCACACGCCCGCGCGTCCACCGACCGGAATCAGCGACGGGCCCGACGGCGCCGCAGCAGCAGTGCTGCGACCGCTCCGACCAACACCACCGCCAGCCCGCCCATCCCGACCCAGATCGGCCAGTCCGAGGCGGCGCGGGCGGGCGCGAGTGCGGCACTCAGTGGCACGGCGCCGTGCGTCGAGGTAGGCGGCGCAGGCGGACCGTCCACCAGCGTGCCGACCCCGGTAGCCGACCGCGGCGTCGCGAATCCCAGGTCCAGCAGCGCTGCGGCCTGCGCGTCCATCGACACGGGGTGCTGCTCACCGCGCATCAGTGCCACGATCAGTCGCCGGTTTCCCCGCTGCGCGGTCGCGACCAACGTGTGCCGGGCCGCGTCGGTGAACCCCGACTTCGCCGCGATCGCCCCCGTGTACGACGGCACGAACCGGTCGTTGTTGCCGAGCATGAAGCCCGGCTTGTTGCCGTAGCCGGGGAACGGGACCATGCGCGTCTCGATCGTGCTCGCGAACAACGGCTTGCTCATCGCGGCGCGGAAGAGCACCGCGAGGTCGTAGGCGGAGC
Source organism: uncultured Actinomycetota bacterium (assembly GCA_963822805.1). GTDB lineage: Bacteria > Actinomycetota > Actinomycetes > Mycobacteriales > Pseudonocardiaceae > Pseudonocardia. Next base: position 111,816 of record CAWGIV010000001.1, read on the forward strand.
TGGCCATGCCGGGGCCGTCGAGGCCGGACGGCGTAGCGGGTCGCGTGTCGAGCGCGCCGTGCTGGTGGGCCATGGCGGTCATCGCGGCGAGCGTCGCGGCGTCCCCACCCATCGCGCGGGCGAGCGCCTCGGCGGCGTCGTTGCCGGAGGGCAGCAGCAGCCCGGCCATGAGTTGGCGGACGGTGTACTGGCCGCCTGGGCCGATCCCTGCCTTGCTGCCGTCGACCCGGAGGTCCGAGGCCGCGCCGTCGACCACGGCGTTCGGGCTGAGCCGGTCGACCACCACCAGCGAGGTGAGGATCTTCAAGCACGAGGCCGGGCGCTCCCTGGCGTGCGGGGCGCGGGCGGCGAGGACCGTGCCCGTGTCGAGGTCGGCGAGAACGTACGAGGCGACGGTGACGGTCGGCGGCGCCTTCAGCCCCACGGCACCGCACGTCCCCATCTCGGCCCCGCCGACCGGTTGCGCGGGCCAAGGCAGCGGCGGCGGCGTCGACGTCTCCTCCCGGGCCGCGGGCGGCGGCGGCGCCTGCTGGCCAGGACACCCCGCGGCGGACGGGGCAGCCTGCGCCACGACGGGAGAGAGGACGGGCAGCACGAGCCCGATGAGCAGTGCCACGACGACCCCGACCGCCCTCACACCGTGAGTCTTGCATCTCGGCACGCGAGTTGGCGTTTCCAATGAGTCCTCGCCGACGGTGACGCCCGGAGCGCCGCATAAGGCGTCGATGTTCCGATTGCGATGCTCGTGCAGAATCGGCAGGAAGGCGCCGTGTGCCCGAAATCCACACTCGCCGTGCCGGAAACGACGACTCGCCGTGCCGGAAACGACGACTCGCCGCGCGGCGACCCAAGTTCAGGACTTGACGTACGGCTGCCCGTCCGCCGCGGGCGCCGACACCTTCCCCACCAGCCCGGCCACCGCGAACAGCGTCGCCAGGTACGGCAGCATCAGCAGGAAGTTGGACGGGATCGGCACCGGGGTGCCCGCCACCGACAGCAGGCTCTGCAGCGCGTCGGCGAACCCGAAGAGCAGGGCCGCGCCGACCGCCCCCCGCGGACTCCACTTCCCGAAGATCACCGCCGCGAGGGCGATGAACCCCTTGCCCGACGAGATGTCCTTCGTGAACCCCCCGATCGAGCCGATCGTGAGGAATGCGCCCCCGAGCCCGGCCACGAGCCCGCCGAGGAGCACGTTGCGGTATCGCGTCCGCAGCACCTTGATGCCGACCGTGTCGGCCGCCCTGGGGTGCTCGCCCACCGCGCGCGTCCGCAGCCCCCACCGCGTGCGGAACAGCGCCACGTCGATCACGATGATCAGCAGGTACGTCAGGTAGACGATGATGTTGACGTTGAAGAACACCGGCCCGATGACCGGGATGAGAGACAGCAGCGGGATCGCGATCGGCGAGAAGAAGCCGGGCTGGTTGTAGGTGGCCGGGTCCGCGGCCATCAGCGCGTCGAACCCGAACCCGGTGATCCCGAGCGCGAACGCGTTGAGCACCACGCCGAGCACGACCTGGTTCACCAGGAACCGGATCGCGAACACGGCCAGCAGCGCGCCCATCAATCCGCCCGCGACGAGCGCCGAGACCACGCCGACGCCCAGGCTGTGCGACACCGAGGCGCCGAGCGCTCCGGCGAACGCCCCGGCCAGGAACTGCCCCTCGATCGCCACGTTGATCACGCCGGTGCGCTCGCACAGGATCCCGGCCAGCGCGCCCAGCACGAGCGGCGTGGCGAGCAGGATCGTGTTCTGCAGCAGACCGGGGACGTTCAGCGGGTTGCCGGGGCTGCCCGTGCTCGCCCAGCACAGGAACGCCAGCACGAAGCACAGCACCACGGCCGCGATGACCCAGCGCATCTGCGGTCGGGAGAAGCCGCGCGCGGCGTGCCACACCCCCAACGCCACGACGACGACCCCGAGCGCGATCGCCGTCGGGCCGCCGGGCACGACGAGGTTGGGCAAGGCGAACTTGTCGGTGACCGAGCGCAGCGAGAAGTTCGCGGCACCGGGGTTGGCGCCCAGTCCCCACGCCAGGATGCAGACGACGCCCGCGACGACGATCGTCGCGCCCCCGATCAGCCGCGAGCGCACCGGCACCCGCAGGTTGACCGCGTGCCGGACGACCAGCTTCTCCTCGGCGGACGACACCGGCGTCGTCATCCGTTCCACCCCTTGGCCAGCTGGATGACGCCGCCGCCGCGGGACCCGCGCAGCCGGAAGATCGCCCGGATCAGCGCGGGCGCCGCGATGAACAGCACGATCACCGACTGGATGACCTGCACGATCTCGGTCGGTGTGCCGGTCTCGGCCTGCATCCGCACCGCGCCCGCCCGCAGCGCGCCGAAGAGGATCCCGGCGAGCACCGTTCCGCCGGGGCTCGCCCGGCCCAGCAGCGCGACGGTGATCGCGTCGAAGCCGATGTTGGCGTCGACGTCGCCGGTGAGCGCCACGTTGTTGCCGCCAAGGATCTGCGCCGACCCGGCGAGCCCGGACAGCGCGCCGGCGAGCACCATGACGGTCACGTAGCTGCCCGACACGTTCATCCCGGCCGTACGCGCGGCGAACTGGTTGGCCCCGACGGCGCGCAGCCGGAACCCGAGTGTCGAGCGGGTCAGCAGCCACCAGCAGGCCAGGGCCGCCAGCAGCGCGACGATCAGGCTGCCGTTGACCGTGAGCCCCGACCCGAGCAGTCGGGGGAAGCGCGCGCTCGTGTCGACCGGGATCGAGATCGCCTGGTTGGACCCGGCCGCCTGGAAGCCGGGCACCGAGAGCAGGTAGAAGAGCAGGTAGAGGGCGACGTAGTTGAGCATGATCGTCGAGATGACCTCGTGCGCGCCGGTGGCCGCCTTGAGCCATCCGGCGATGCCGCCCCAGATCGCGCCGCCGACGAGCCCGGCGAGCATTGCCGCCAGCAGGTGCACCGCCACCGGCAGGTGCCAGGCGAACCCGACGTACCCGGCGAAGATCGCCCCGGCGATCAGCTGCCCCTGGCCGCCGATGTTGAACAGGCCCGCCCGGAACGCCACCGCCACGGACAGACCGCCCAGGATCAGCGGCGCCGCGTTGAACAGGGTGTCGGCGATCGGCCCGAGGACCGGGACGTTGCTCTGCGCGCTGAACGAGCCGAAGTCCAGCACCGAGCCCTCGAACAGCGCGAGGTAGGCGGTCGACACCGCGTGCCAGGCCGCGGAGAACGTGTCCCACGGGTAGGCGAAGAAGTAACCCATCGCCGTGCGGCTCGCCTGATCGGCAATGATGATCAGCACCGCGCCGACGACCAGCGCGCAGACGAACGCCAACAGCGTGATCACGACGGTGCCGCCCGCGCGGACCGCTTCGATCGCCCGGCCGAGCGGCGAGGCGCGCTCCTCGGTGGCGGTCACACCGGGCCCCCCGCGGTGCTCGCAGGCGGCTCTTCCCGGGCTCGGGGGTCGGCCCCCGCCATCAGCAGACCGACATCCGCGGCGCTCGCGTCGCCGCCCACCTCGCCCGCGATCTTCCCCCGGTACATCACGCCGATCCGGTCGGCCAGCCCGAGCACCTCGTCCAGCTCGGTCGAGACCAGAACGACGGCCGCACCCCGGTCCCGCTCGGTCACGATCCGCCGGTGCACGAACTCCATCGAACCGACGTCGAGGCCGCGCGTCGGCTGGGCGACGATCAGCAGCTTCAGCGGCCGCGACAGCTCGCGGGCGAGCACCACCTTCTGTTGGTTGCCGCCGGAGAGCGTGTTCGCCTGCGCGGTCGTCGACGGGGTGCGCACGTCGAACTCCTCAACCCGCTCGGCGGCGTTGCGGGCGATCGCCGCGAGGTTCATCGCGGGCCCCGACGCGAACGGCGGCTGGTCGTAGAGGTCCAGCACGAGGTTCTCCGCGACGGAGAAGTCGCCGACCAGCCCGTCGTGCAGCCGGTCCTCCGGCACGTAGCCGACGCCGAGATCGAGCACGGCGTCGGTGGACAGCGTGGTGACGTCCGAGCCCGCGATCGTGATCCGGCCCGCTGTCGGGATCGCCAGCCCGACCAGGGCCTCGGTCATCTCGGTCTGCCCGTTGCCCTGCACGCCCGCCAGCGCGTAGATCTCTCCGCCGCGAACCTGGAACGACACGTCGTCGACGAGCACGACGCCCGCCTCGTCGAGCACGGTGACGCCGTCCACGTCGAGGATCACGGCTTCGGGTTTGGCGGTGTCCTTGTCGACGGTGAGCTGCACCGGCCGTCCGACCATGAGCGACGCGAGCTCGGTGGTCGACGCCGTGGGCTTGGCGCTGCCGACCACCTTGCCGCGCCGGATCACGGTGATCCGGTCGGCGACCTCGCGCACCTCCCGCAGCTTGTGCGTGATGAAGACGATCGACGTGCCGCCGTCGCGCAGGGCGCGCATGACGCGGATGAGGTCGTCGGTCTCCTGCGGGGTGAGCACGGCGGTGGGCTCGTCGAGGATGAGCACGCGGGCGTCGCGGCTGAGCGCCTTGATGATCTCGACGCGCTGCTGCACGCCCACCGGCAGGTCCGCGACCAAGGCGGCAGGCGGCACATCGAGGCGGTAGCGGCGGGAGATCTCCTCGACGTCGCGACGGGCACGGCGGCGGTCGAGGAAGCCGGCGCGGCGGGTCTCCTCGTGGCCGAGCATCACATTCTCGGCCACGGTGAACACCGGGATGAGCATGAAGTGCTGGTGCACCATGCCGATGCCCGCGGCCATGGCGTCGCCGGGGCCGCGGAACGCGACGGCCTTGTCGTCGACGAGGATCTCGCCCTCGTCAGGTGCGTAGAGCCCGTAGAGGACGTTCATCAGCGTGCTCTTGCCCGCGCCGTTCTCACCGAGCAGCGCGTGGATCTCGCCGGGCTCGACGACGAGGTCGATGGCGTCGTTGGCGGTGAGCGTGCCGAAGCGTTTCGTGATGCCGCGCAGCTCGAGCTTCACCCGCTTCCTCCCGCCCCGCTCGCGCCCCTCCTCGACGGCTCCCGCGTGCCGGTCAGCTGCTCTTGGGCTGGCTCGGCGACTTGACCGTGATCTTGCCGCTGATGATGTCGTTCTTCACCTGGTCCAGCTCGGACTTCAGGTCCGCGGGGACCTTGGAGTCGAACTGGTTGAACGGGGCGAGGCCGGTGCCGTCGTTCTTGAGGTCACCGATGTAGTTGCCGGTGGGGAAGGTGCCGCCCGCGGCCCCCGTCACGTAGGTCTGCACGGCGCCGGACAGGTTCTTCGTCACGCTGGAGATGAAGTACTGGCAGAACTGCGCGGCGGAGACGCAGCCGTCGGTGTCGACCCAGATCAGGTTGACCTTGCCGCCCGCCGCCTGTGCCGCCGCTCCCGCGCCGAGGCCCGCGCCGCCCGCGACCGGGAAGATGACGTCGGCGCCCTGCTGGATGAACGTCTGGCTGATCTGCAGCCCCTTGTTCTGGTCGGTGAACGAGCCCGCGAACGTGCCGCCCTTCTGGTCGGCCTCGTTCCAGCCCAGCACCTGGACGTTCTTGCCCTTCTGCTGGTTGTAGTACTGCACGCCCTCCCAGAAGCCGTCCATGTAGATCGAGACGGGCGGGATGTTGAGACCGCCCCAGGTGGCGACCTTGCCGGTCTGGGACATGCCCGCGGCGAGGTAGCCGCCGAGGAACGCGCCCTGGGCCGTGTTGAACTGCATGCCGTAGACGTTGGGTCCGGTGGAGGCGGCGTCGACCTCGGCGAAGTGCAAGGTGGGGTACTTGGCCGCGACCGCCTTGACGTTGTCCGTCATCAGGCCGCCGACGGCGATCGTGGTGTCGCACTTCTTGTTCGCCTCGGCCGTGAGGTTGGGCGTGTAGTCGTTGGCCGTGTTGGACGGCACGTACGAGATCTTGATGTTCGGGTTGGCCTGGGCCGCGGCCTGCATGCCCGCCCACGACGACTGGTTGAACGACTTGTCGTCGACGCCGCCGGTGTCAAGCACCATGCAGGCGTTGAACGCCGGGCCGCTCGAGCTGCTGCCGCTGGTGGATCCGCCACCGCTCTCCGCAGGCCTGCTGCCGCACCCGGCGAGCAACAGCGCGCTCGCGACGGCGCACACGCCGATCGTCACGCCACGTGATCCGGCCAAGACCGCTTCTCCTTAACGAGGGATGACTCGGGGAACCGAAACGCTAACGCGGCCCGCCGGGCGCGCGACGTCCGCGGGCCGGTTGTCATCTGATCGTTGTGCTATACCGGGCCGGTGCCTGACGTCGACTGGGACGCTCTGCGCGCGGCCGCCGTCGCCGCCGCCGGATCGGCATACGCGCCGTACTCGCGGTTCGCGGTGGGTGCGGCGGCCGTATGCGAAGACGGACGGGTGGTCACGGGCTGTAACGTCGAGAACGCTTCGTTCGGGCTGACGCTGTGCGCCGAGTGCACCCTGGCCGGACAGCTGCGGATCAGCGGCGGCGGCCGGTTGGTGGCGGTGGCGTGCCGCTCGGGCACCGGCGCGATGCTCATGCCCTGTGGCCGGTGCAGACAGGTGCTCTACGAGTTCGGCGGCGCGACGTGCCTGGTCGACAGCGCGCGCGGCCCCGTCCCGCTGGGCGAGCTGTTGCCGGAGGCGTTCGGCCCCTCCGCCCTCCCCGACGGTGAGTCGCGCGTTTCGCCGCGGTGAGTCGGCCGTTTCGCCGCGGTGAGTCGGCCGTTTCGCCGCGGCGAGTTGCCGGCGTTTCACCGCGGTGTGTCGGGCTTGACCCGGCCGGGCGGCGGGCCTGAGATTCCGCGCATGCCGTGTGCGGATGCACGTGCATTCGTCCTTGCATTGGAGATAGCGTCGCGGCAAGCTCGGCAGCGACCGCCGCGTATCCGAGCCGGTGACGTCGCGTGATCGACGGTCGGAGGCAGCGATGGCTGCGTAAGAGAAGGGGCAGGATCGTGTGGGCGACCGCGGTGGAGCTAGCGCCGATGACCGAGATCTGGAAGAAGATCTTGACTGACCACCAGCCCGATCCGGCAGGACGATGCCGACGTTGCACCCGTGGGGGAACCGGTATTCCGTCCGCCGTGTGGCCATGCGCGCTGTTCGTCGTGGCCGACGCGGCCCGGCGGCACCACGATCGACCGGTTGGTCTGATCGCGTGAAGAGCACATGGTATGGAGCGGATGTCGATCCGTCGCGTCTGGCGTGGCGCAAGAGCAGCGCCAGCAGCCCGAACGGCAACTGTGTGGAAATGGCGGCGCTGCCCGCCCGTCGGGTCATGATCCGCAATTCACGGGACCCGCACGGACCGCTGCTCGTGCTCACCAACGGCGAGTTCGCGGCCTTCCTCGCCGGAATACGGGCGGGAGAGTTCGACGATCTCGCCGAGGAGCCGCGCTCCATCTGACAGGACCCACGCGAGCCGTGGTGTATTGTGCCTGGTCGGGGCGGACTCGGAGGCACGATGGGCGCATCGGATGGCGTACCCGCGCAGCTGCCGACAGCATCCGTGGCATCCGGGCGTGTCGAGTCGACGGTGCTGCGCATGGCCGTGGGCTTGCAGCTGCGTCGCAAGCGCGAGACGGCGGGCGTCACCCGGGAGGACGCGGCATACCTGATCCGCTCTTCACCGGCGAAGATCAGCCGAATGGAGCTGGGTCGGCATCGCTTCAAGGAACGCGACCTGGTCGATCTCCTGGTCCTCTACGGCGTCGAAGCAGACGAGCGTGCGGAGTTCCTCGGCCTGGCCCGGCAGGCGAACGCGCCCGGATGGTGGCAACGATACGGCGATCTTCTACCGCCGTGGTTCGAGACCTACCTCGCCATGGAGCAGGCGGCCTCGGTCATCCGCACCTTCGAGGTGCAGTTTGTACCCGGTCTGCTGCAGACCGCCGAATATGCTCAAGCGGTGTTCGCGCTGGCCCACACCGACCCGGCCGAGCTGGAGCGGCGCGTCGGGCTGCGACGCCGCCGTCAGGAGATCCTGACGTCGCCGAACCCCCCGCAGCTGTGGGCCGTGATCGACGAGGGCGCTTTGCGACGCCCACTGGCGGGGACCGACGTCCGGTTGCGCCAGCTCGATCATCTGATCGAGCTCAACGAGTTGTGCAGCATCTCCTTGCAGATCGCGACCTTCCGCCGCGGCGCCCATCCGGCGACCGGCGGCCCGTTCACGATCCTTCGCTTCCCGGTCCAGGAGCTGCCGGACGTGGTATATCTCGAACACCTCAACGGCGCGCTGTACCTGGACCGACCCGCCGACGTCGACGACTACGTCGACGTGTGGCATCGGCTCACCGCATTCATCGATCCACCGGAGCACACCCGCACCACGCTGGAACACGTTCGCGCCGAGATCCGCAGCGGCTGAGCTGACTCGCCGCGGATGGGTCAGTCCTTCCGGCCGACGCCGCCGAACTCGTCAACGTCGGCGGTTCCGCCGACCTGGGGCGTGTTGGCATGCCAGCGAGAGCACGACACGATGCCCGGCTCCAGCAGGGTCAACCCGTCGAAGAACTCGGCCAGCTGATCCGGGGTGCGCAAGTGGTAGGGCAGGGAACCTGCCTGGTTCCACATGTCGACCGCGGCTGTGATCGCCTTCGTGTCGATGACGTTGGTGCTGTCGGCGATCACCAGGTAGCTCCCGGACGGGAGGGCGTCCACGAGGGTCCGCACGATGGAGCGAGCCTGCTCCATCGTGGGGATGTGGCCCACGATGTTGAGGAGCATGAGGCCGATCGGCTGCGTGAAGTCAAGCGTCTGGGATGCCGAGCGGACGACGCTCTCCGGCTCCCGGAGGTCCGCGTCGATGTAGCGGGTCGATCCGGGGCGGGCACCGACGAGCAATGAGCGAGCATGGGCCAGCACTGCCGGATCATTGTCCACATACACCACCCGCGCGTCCGGCGCGACGCTTTGCGCGACTTCATGGGTGTTGTTGACGGTAGGCAGACCCGTGCCGATGTCCAGGAACTGGCGGATCCCGAGGTCCCCGGCGAGGTGCGTGACGGCCCGAACCAAGAACTCCCGCGAGGCACGAGCGACGTCGACGATCGGCGGGTAGATCCCGGCGAAGTCGTCGCCGATCTTCCGGTCGATCTCGAAGTTGTCCTTGCCGCCCAACCAGTAGTTCCAGATGCGCGGTGAGCTGGCCACCGACGTGTCGATCTCTGGGCCGGCGGCGGGTGACGAAGGCTCGTTGGTCACTGTCGCTCCTGTCCTCGGTCCCACGGTCGGCCGACGCTAGCAGAGCGTAGCCATCATGCCGCCCTCGCCGTCCAACAGGGCCAACGTCAGAGGCGACCCGGCCGAGGTTGCGGGGTGAGGGCGTTTCGCCTGGTGAGTCGGGCGTTTCGCCCCGGTGAGTCGGGCGTTTCGGCGCCGTGATTCGGGCGGACGCGCCGGGTGTGTCGGCGTCGACCGCGGGCGGACTACCGTCGCGCCGTGAGCGAGGGACCGGTGGGGATCAGCGCCGTCGACGTGATCGTCACCAAGCGGGATGGCGGGCGGCTGACCGATCAGCAAATCGACTGGGTGGCGCCGCCTATACCCGCGGCGATGTCGCCGACGAGCAGATGGCCGCCCTGGCGATGGCGATCCTGCTGAACGGGATGGACGCGGCCGAGACCAGCCGCTGGACCCAGGCGATGATCGACTCCGGCGAGGTGCTCGCGCTCGGCGACGTCGGGCGCCCCCCTGGTCGACAAGCACTGCACCGGCGGGGTGGGCGACAAGATCACCCTCTCGCTCGCCCCGCTCGTGGCGGCGTGCGGGGCGGCGGTGCCGCAGCTGTCCGGGCGCGGGCTCGGGCACACCGGCGGCACGCTGCCCGGCTGCTCGTCGACCCCGGCGCCGAGGTCGCGGCGGGCCAGCCGCTTCTGGAGCTGCACACCGACACTCCGGGCGCAGTGGCGGGGCGCCCGAGCCGCCCTCGCATGCGGCGTGGCGATCATCGACGGGCCCGCGCTTCGCCCGCCCCTGGTTCTCGATGCGGTTCGGTGAGCGTCGGCCGACCCATCGGTTCTCTACCGGGCGAGCGCCTGCCTGACCCGCGAGACGGGCCCGCGGGACTACGTCGCGCTCTCGAACGGGCACCACGTCTATCTCTTGTGCGGAGATCCCACCAAGGGCGTTGTCCCTATCGCCGCCCAGCTCAGCGGGGTTTCAGCGCGTTGATCGGCGGAAGTGGGACATGCGCGCCAAATATGGCCGTCATGTCCCCCTTCCGGCGATCAACGCCGGCGGCGATAGCCCACTTTCCCCACGGCGTCACGTGCCGTCCCATAGCCGTCGGTAGTAGGCGATGCGCTCGGCGTCTGAGCTAACGCCGTAGGCGGAGTAGACGAGGCTGTCGTAGCCCGGGCCGTAGTTCCACTCGGTGCTCCACGCGGCGACGGCGAGGTCGGCCCAGCGGTCGGCCACGCCGAGAGCGCCGAGATCGACGTGCGCGGCGAACGTGCCGTCGTCATGCAGGAGGGTGTTGGGGGCGCACGCGTCGCCGTGGCAGACGACGAGGCGGTCGATCGGCGGCGGCTCGCCGAGCGCGGCGTCTCGATCCGGCTTGCGCGCGAGCCGATGCTCGACCGACCAGTCGAAGGGGCATTCGGTGACGGGCAGCGCATCGTGCAGTACGCGGAGACCGCGACCGATCGCGGCGGCGGCGGTCGCGGGTTGGGCGAGCCACCGTGGATCGAGGGCTGAGCGCCCGGGAGCGGCCGACGTGACCAGCCAGGAGCCGTCCGCGTCGGCGCCGTGGTCGATGACCGTCGGCACGAGAATCCACCGGCGAGCCCACGCCAGGCGTTCCGCCTCCGCGGCGAGGTCGATCTCGGGCGTTCCGTTGGCGACCCACTTGACGTACTGCGCCTCGCCGAGGCGGAATGTGAGGCCGCCCCGCTCGTTGCGCCAGACCGGTGTGATCGAGCGGCGGCCCGCGAGCCGCCTGACCGCGGCGGGCACCGGCACCGGACCCGTCGGGACGGCGGACAAGGCGGAGGGGCAAGTCACGCCACTCATTATCGAGGCGATGCAGTGCGGGCATCGCAACCCGCCGTGTCGAAACCCGCGACTCGCCGTGTCGAAAACGGAGACTCGCCGTGCCCGAAACGACGACTCGCCGTGCTGGGGCGGCGCGGGGTCAGTCGTCGGGGTCGTCGCTCACCGTGTCGGCGGCGCTCGCGCCGTTGGACGACTTCACCGTGGCCTTCCTGCTCCGCCGGGCGGTGGGCCGCGGCGGGGGCGGGGCCTGCACCGGCGCGCCCCGGCCGAGGATGAGCTCCGCGAAGGTGGCCATCGCCTCGTCCAGCTGCCCGGCGTTGCGGCGCTCCGACTCGTCGTGCGCGCTGGTCACCAGCTTGCTGATCGACGCCGTGTCGGGTCGCTCGACCAACGCCGCGTCGATCTTCGAGAGCTTGTCGTCCAGCCGCCCGCCCAGGCCGTCCTCCAGCGTGTCGAGCCGCGCCGCCATGGCGTCGAAGCGGGTGACCAGCGCCTCGATCCGCTGGGTGAGGTCGGTCGGGTCGACCGCGGGCCTGCCCGCGAGGTCCTCCAGCCGCCGGTGCAGGCCGACGCCGGTGTCACCGAGCAGGTTGCGCAGCCCTTCGCCGGTCTCGTCGAACCCGCGCAGCGCGGCCGCGAGCTGCTCGCGCATCTGCCGCTCGACGCCGTCGATGCGCTCCTTGATCGGTGTGCCCACCGACGTCGGCAGGGCGTCGAGGCGCATCTCGTGGCGGTCGAGCCGGTTGTCCAGGTCGTCGAGGCGCTTGTGCAGACCGCCGAGCCGGTCGTCCAAGCCGTCCATCCGCCCGGAGATGCCCTCCATGCGGCCGCCCATGCCATCGAGTCGCCCGTCCAGCTGGGCGAACGGCTTGGCCAGCTTGTCCGGCAGCGCCTCGACCGCCCGGAGCAGCGAGGCGAGCGCGCCCTCCTGCGCGTCGAGCTTGGCGACGGTCTCGTCGAGGCGCTCGGCGAGGACGCTCACCTCGGTGCGGTCCGGCAGCTCGGTGAGCCGCTTGCGCATGTTGCCCAGCGCGTCGAGCGCGGCCAGCCGGGCGTGGATCTCGTCGAGGGAATCGAAGATCTGCTGCTGCTCGCTGTCGCGGATCTCGGCGGCGCGCATGAGCATGCCGCGCATGCGGTCGAACGAGAGTGTCGATTCATTGCTCATGGCGCGGGGAGCTTCCTGAGAGCGGGGACCGGATGCCCAGGGTAGCGAGCCTGGTGGGTCGCCGGTACGCCGGTAGCGTGGTGGCGTGACTGTCGCCTTGAGTGTCGAGTCGATCCGCGACGCCCCGAAGGTGCTCCTCCATGATCACCTGGATGGCGGGCTGCGGGCGCGGTCCATCATCGAGCTGGCCGACGCCGTCGGCTACGCAGCGTTGCCCACGGACGACCCCGCGGAGCTGGCCGCGTGGTTCCTCGGCGCCGCACACTCGGGGTCGCTGGTGCGCTACCTGGAGACGTTCGGGCACACCGTGGGCGTGCTGCAGACCGCCGACGCGCTGGTACGGGTGGCGTCCGAGTGCGCGCAGGACCTCGCCGCCGACGGGGTCGTCTACGCCGAGGTGCGGTTCGCGCCGGAACTGCACGTCGAGCAGGGCCTGACGTTGGAGGACGTCGTCGAGGCGGTGCTGGAGGGCTTCCGCGTCGGCACGGCGGAGGCGGCCGCGCATGGTCGCCGGGTGCGCGTCGGCTGCCTGCTGACGGCGATGCGGCACGCCGCGCGGTCGCGGGAGATCGCGGAGCTCGCCATCCGTTACCGCGACGTCGGCGTCGTCGGCTTCGACATCGCGGGCGCCGAGGCGGGCTTTCCCCCCACCCGCCATCTTGACGCGTTCGAGTACCTGCGCCAGCAGAACGCGCACTTCACCATCCACGCGGGCGAGGCGTTCGGGCTGCCGTCCATCTGGGAGGCGCTGCAGTGGTGCGGCGCCGACCGGCTCGGGCACGGGGTGCGGATCGTCGACGACATCACCGTCGCCGACGACGGCACCGCCAAGCTCGGCCGCCTCGCCGCCTACGTGCGCGACATGCGGATCCCGCTCGAGATGTGCCCCACCTCCAACGTCCACACCGGAGCCGCGCCGTCGCTGGCCGAGCACCCGATCGGCCTGCTCGCCGCGCTCCGGTTCCGGGTCACGGTGAACACCGACAACCGGCTGATGTCGGGCGTCACGCTGTCCGACGAGTTCGCCGCGCTCGCCGCGACGTTCGGCTACGGCTGGGCCGACCTGCAGTGGTTCACGGTCAACGCCATGAAGTCCGCGTTCATCGGGTTCGACGAACGGCTCGCCCTGATCAACGACGTGATCAAGCCCGGGTACGCGGCGGTCAATGCCGGTTGAACCGCTCCTCCAGCCGGTCCAGTAGTCCGCGCAGGGCGGCCGACTCTGCGTCGTACGGCGGGCTCGGCGCGAGCCGCGTCGGGTCCGGCTTGACGATGAACGACACCAGCCACCCGAGCGGCTGCGACCCGGCGAGTGCCGCGCGCGGCCCGTCGTCGCCCGCCCATTCCCCGACGTCCAGCAGCAGCTCGGTCGCCAGCTCCAGCCGCGCCGGGTCGACCGAGGTGGGGCCCTCCGCGAGGTCCTGGTCCAGCTCCGTGAGGACGTAGCGGTTGATGTCCTCGACCACGACCTCCAGCTCGCTCTCCGCCCGCGCCACGACGTCCGGCCAGGTCGACGCGCCTGCGAGGGCGTGCCCCTCCGCGCCCTCGCTCGCGATCCAGCGGGTGAGCGCGCGCTCACTGCCGAACAGCTCGATGGTCGCGTCCGAGCCGAGGAACACCGGCTTGCCGTCGATGAAGCAGCGCAGCGTGACCCCGTCGCCCGCGTCCGTCGTGATCCGGATGGGGTCGATGCCGACCTCCTTCCAGAACGCCGACGCGCCGTCCTCCTCGTCGAGGTCGTCGTCGTCGGCCACGGTGTCGGCGACGGAGAGGTCGTCGGCCGCCTCGTCGTCGGTGTTCGCGAGGACGGCGGCCTCCTTCTCGGCCGCGGCGAGCGCGGTCGCGTCCACCTCCGGGGTGTCGATCATGTCGTCGATCGCGTCGATGACCTCGTCCCAACGCTCGGCGATCGTCTCGACGAGCTGGTTCCACAGCCGCGCGCCCTCCCGCCCGGTGAACGGAAGGGTGCCCTGGTGCAGCAGGCCGAAGGCGGGGGCGGAGTCCAGCACCTCGCTGACGACGTCCAGGTCGCACACGTCGGCGATCGAGCGCACCATCTCGACGATCTCGGCCAGCTCGCCGACCGTCCACGTGTCGAGGTCCTCCGCCGCGATCTCCGGCACGCCGACGATGTTGTAGCGCTGCGTCTCCTCCGGGGTCAGCTCCGCGACCGTCAGGTCCGGCACCTGCGACCACGCCGGATGGTCGGCCAGGTCGTGCTCGGGCTCCGTGCGGACGAACGCGGCGAGCTGCGCCACGCTCGGGAACGCGAAGAGCGCATCCTCGTCGCCGAGGAACGCCTCCCACTCCTCGCCGTCCTCGCGCCACTTCGGGGCCCACAGCGTGACGAGGTCACCCTCGGTGAGGGAGAGCTGGATGGGGACGATGTCGCTGGCCACGAGCGGAGAGTAGCCGCCGCTCCTCGACGCCAGGTCAGCGCCCGACCGGGTGCCACACGGTCGTGAGCTCGGTCCACGTGCGCAGCCGGGTCAGGTCCCCGGCGGTTCCGGCGGGCAGCACGCGCTTGACGGTGTCGGCCGCTGCCCGCTCCAGGTCCACGGCCAGGTCGTCCGGCGCCCCGGCGAGATCCAGCCCGTCCACGTCGGCGTGCGCGGCGAGCCACGGCGCCAGCTCGGCGACCCGGCCGGTGAGCAGATTGACCACGCCGTCGGGCACATCGGAGGTCGCGAGCACCTCGGCCAGCTCGACGGCGGGCAGCGGGCGCTCGGTCGACGCCACCACCACCGCTGTGCACCCGGCAGCGAGCGCCGGCGCCAGCACGTCCACTAGCCCGCCGAGCGGCGGCCGTCCACCGGCGGGGAGAGGCTCATGACCGCGAGCCTAATCCGGCCGAGGCCCTACCACCCGCGAAGATCGTGATCAACCGCACGTGGTCGCGGTCGCAGGCTGCGTGAGGTGCGATTCGTGGCGATCTTGGGGGTCGGGTGGAACCGGGCGTCGCGCGATTCCGTCCATTCTCGCGTGGACTTTCGTATCCCGATTCGTGGGTCCGTCGCCGTCGCGACGGGCCTGCTCACTCGCGCCGCACTGGTGGGGCCGCGCTTTCGGCAGCTGTTCCCCGACGTGTACGTCCGCGCCGACGTCGAGCCCGACCTCGCGCTGCGCTCGTTGGCGGCGGCCGTGCTTGTCGGCGAGCCGGGTGTCCTGGGCGGTTACTCGGCGGCCGAGCTCCTGGGTGCGTCGTGCGGCCCGCTCGGTGCGCCTGCGGAGGTGATCATTCCCGGGCGCCGGCGGGCGCCGCCGGGCCTGCTGGTTCGCGAGGAGCGGGTGCCCTCGAGCGAACGGTGGCGGACCGAGGGGGTGGCGGTGACGTCCCCGGTGCGCACCGCACTGGATCTCGCCTGCCGCGGCTCGCTGGTCGAGGCCGTCGTTGCGGTGGACGCGCTCGCCCACCGGTTCGGGTTCGATCCGCGAGCCGTCATCCGCTGTGCCTACGACCATCCGTGCAGGCGGGGCGCGGCGCGGCTGCCGGAGGTGGTCCGACTGGCGAACCCGCTCGCCGACTCGCCCATGGAGACGCGCATCCGGCTCGCGATCGTCCTCGCCGGTCTGCCCGCGCCGCTGCTGCAGGTGCCGGTCGGCCCGTACTGGCTGGACATGGCCTACCCCGAGCTCATGCTCGCCGTCGAGCACGACGGGCGCGAGCATCTCGACCAGCGACGCGCGCTGCGCGACCTCGACCGGCAGGCCTACCTCACCGCAGCGGGCTGGCGGCGGGTCCTGCGATTCCCGAAGGGCGTGGTGCTGCACGAGCCGGACTTGATCCCCGCGACGGTCCGGTGCGCGATGGCCGCGTTGCGGGCCGGACAGTGATCGAGTCGATCCGTACCTCATGGTGGTGCCCGCCCGCGTGGTGTGCGGCTCGCACCGATCTTGGACGCGGGTCAGGCGCTGAGGTGCGGTGGTCGCCGCCACCGTGGTGCGGCGCGCGCCGATCTTGGGCGCGGGTCAGGCGAGCCGGGAGGCGCGGCGCACGTCGGGGTATCGGCGCCCTCCAGCGTGGTCAGGTCGATCATGGAGACGGCCATGTCGATGGCCTGCAGCTTGGCGTCCTTCTTGATCGAACGGGTGGCGAGCACGGCGGAGCGGCGCTCCAGCCCGACCTCGTCGACGCCGGGCAGGCCGTGCAGGAAGCTGCGCAGCGCCGACTCGTCGCGCGCGGCGTCGGCAAGCGGCGCCGGGACGGGGATGGTCACGCCCCCGGGTCTAGGTCCGTTTCGGGCATCCCCAGCAGGTCGAGCACGGGGAGGTGGGGCTGAGGAAGACCGGGAGTGGCGCCTGCCGAGATGGCCTGCAGCGGGGTTTTGCGGCGGCGAGACCCCGCTCGAGGCAATCTCGCACGCGCAGGGCGGCGGATCAGGTGGAGTTGTGCAGCCGGACAACGCCGACCGTGACGTCCTCCAATCCGCCTCGGTCGAAGTCCCGCCGCAACTGGTCGGCCTTGATCGTGGCGGTCAGCCCGTCGAACGGACCGTGGGCGTCGACCTCGCCGGTCTGCGGGTCGACGGCGAGCACGACGTAACCGTCGCACTGCGCGAGCTTCTCAGCGGCGGCGACGAGCGTCGCGTCGTCAGAAGTCGGGTAGTCCGGCACCGGATCACCTCCTGGTCACTAAGTACAGCGTCGACGGCGGCTCCGGCGTGACAGTGTTCCTTCTAGACCACCCGTTCGGGTCAGGGTGAAAATCATCGGTGATCACCGAAGGTGCCGAGGTCGGGACGGTGAGCGCATGGATCGGAGGACTCGATCGGTCAATGCGACGCTCCTGACACTCTGCGTGTTCACGGCGGCGAGCGGCGGGCTGGCGTTCACGCTGGGCGCAACTCCACTCGCGACGGTCGTCGTCGCGGCGCACGGCGCGGCCGGGCTCGGCTTGCTGGTGCTCGCCCCGGCGAAGGCGCGGATCGCAGGCCGCGGCCTGCGCAGGCCGGGAGTTGTACGCAAAGTGACCAGTTGGGCGTTGTCCGTGCTCGTCGTGGCCGCGATCGCGGGCGGGTTGTTGCACGCGCTGCGCGGGTTCGTCCCCGTGCTCGGGCTGTTGCCGATGCAGATCCACGTGGGCGCCGCGCTCGCCGCCGCCGTGCTGTTGGCGGCGCACGTCCTGCCGTACCGGCACCGCCGCCGGATCGATCTCGGCAGGCGCACGGCCTTGCGGCTGGCGACCGCGGCCGTGGGTGGCGTGGCGCTGTGGGCGGTTGCGCCGGGCCGGGTGCGGCGGTTCACCGGCTCGCACGAGGTCGCCGCGCCGCCCGTCACCCAGTGGCTGTTCGACCCGGTGCTCGCACTGGCCCCGACGGCCTGGCGGCTGCGGCTCCCGGGCCGCGCGCTGGACCTCGACGCGCTCGCCACGCTCCCACAGACGACGGTCCACGCGGTGATCGACTGCACCGGCGGCTGGTGGGCCGAACAGGTGTGGCGGGGGGTGCGGTTGGCCGACCTGCGGCTGCCCCCATCGACGGCGCTCGACGTCGTGTCGGCGACCGGCTACCGGCGCCGCCTGCCCGGAGCCGACGCGGTGCTCCTGGCGACACACATGGGCGGGCTCCCGCTGACCGACGGCCACGGCGGACCCGCGCGCCTCGTCGTGCCGGGGCGGCGGGGGTTCTGGTGGGTCAAGTGGGTGGTCGCGATCGAGCCGACGGACGAGCCGTGGTGGTGGCAGCCGCCGTTACCCCTGCAGTGACTTCCACATCACGTGCAACCCGACGTAGCCCTGCGTCGGGTGGCGGAACGCCTCGGGCACCGTCGTCAGCACCGTGAAACCCAACGCGCGCCACAGCCGTACGGCCCCGGTGTTCGTCTCGACGACGGCGTTGAACTGCATCGCGCGGTAGCCGTCGGCCCGCGCGCGGTCGAGGACGGCCGCGCCGAGCGCCCGTCCGACGCCCTTGCCCGCGTGCGCCGGGTCGACCATGAAGCTCGCGTTCGCCACGTGCGCGCCCGGGCCGTCCTGGTTGGGCACGATCTTCGCGGTGCCCAGCACCGTGTCCCCGTCCACCGCGACGAGCGTGCAGGCCCGCATCCAGAACGCGCGCGCGGCGGGCTCGTCGAGATCGCGGGGCAGGGTGTAGGTCTCGCCCGCGCGGACGATCGCGCGCAGGAACGGCCAGATCGCGGCCCAGTCGGCGGCGGTCGCGTCGCGGATCTGCGGGGGGTTGGGCATGCCGCCACCCTGCCCGGCGCGCACGTTCGGCCAACACGGCGTGTCGATATGCCCGACTCACCGGGGCGGGGGGCCAGGATCAGCCCCCATGGGGCGTGCACAGGAACCGGCCGGGTCGGCGCCGTCGCGCACGTCCACCACGAACGCGGGCTGGCGCTGCGCCCAGCCCGGGCTCGGCGCCGCGCTCGCCCCCCGGAAGAACAACTTCTCCTGGCTGCGGCCGGGCCCGTTGATCGCCTCACGCAACGACGTCCTCGTCCGCCGGGGCGTCGACCCGACGAACGACCAGCGCCGCGAGTGGCTGCGCCGCCTCGACGGCTGCGCGCAGGCCGCCGGGGCGCCGCTCCCGCCGCGGGACCGGGTCGTCACCCGCTTCGCCGACCGCGCGGAGATCTCCGTCGCGCTGCTGGGCGACCCGGGGGAAGGCGACGCGTCGCAGTACGTCGTGGTGCCGGTGCTGGAGAAGGTGGCGTCGGACACCGACTTCGCCGTGGTCGTCTCCGACGTGATCTACCCGGCGGGCGGGGTGCGCTCCTACGCCGACCGGTTCTACCGGCCCTACACCGACTACCCGGCCCCGATCTACGGCCTGCCCGGCAACCACGACTGGTACGACGGCCTCACCGGTTTCATGACCACCTTCTGCGGGGCTCCGCCGGACGCGGGCGCGCCACCGGTGGGCGGCGGGTTGGTGCGCAGGCTGCTGTGGCGGCGCGCGCTCACGGCGACCGCGCGTGACGTCGCCGCGATGCACGCCCTGCGCGCCGACCCCGCCCAGCAGTCCGGCGGCCAGCCCGGCCCGTACTGCGCGATCGACGCAGGCCCCGTCCGGCTGGTGCTGATCGACACGGGGATCATCGGCGGCATCGACCGCGACCAGGCCGCGTGGCTGCGCGCGGTCTCGACGGGCGACCGGCCGAAGATCCTGCTCACCGGCAAGCCGCTCTACTCGTACGCCAAGCTGCAGGACTTCCCGGTGGAGGGCAGCGACGAGGGCATCGACGCGATCATCACCGATCCGGCCCACCACTACATCGCGGCCATCGGCGGCGACGACCACAACTACCAGCGCTACGCCGTCCGCGTGCCGGACGGGCGCACGATCCAGTACCTCGTGGCGGGCGGGTCGGGGGCGTACCTGTCGGCCACGCATCAGATCCCCAACGTCGACGGGCTGCGGCCGTTCGCCAACGAGGAGGAGTTCCGCTGCTACCCGCTGCGCGGCGACTCCCTCGCGCACTTCTCCCGCCGCTACGACCGCCTGCTCGGCCTGGGCCTCGGGCTCCTCGCGATCTCCCCGGAGGCCGCCACGAAGATCATGGCCGAGCGCATCGGCATCACGCCACCCCGGCCCACACCCGGCGAGCCGACGGCCCGCGAGCGCTGGGCGGCGCGGCGCGTCTTCCCCCTGCCCGCGCGGGGCGTGGCGCCTGCCCACAACTTCATGTCGCTGCTGTTCGACTCCAATGCGATCCCGCAGTTCAAGAGCTTCCTGCGGCTGGACGCGACGGCGTCCGAGGTCGTGATCAGCTGCTGGGCCGCCACCGGCTGCCGGGAGCACGAGATCGACCCGGTGTGCGAGGACAAGGTGCGCGCCACGCGGCAGGACGACGGGAGCTGGACGTGGACGAGCGAGACTCCGGGGAGGGCCCGGCCCTGAGGAGCCCGCCCGACCCCCGGCCCCGCTAACCTGCGGGCCATGGACGTCCGGGTCGTCGACCATCCCCTCGCCCGCGCGCGCCTGTCGACCATGCGGGACGCCCGCACCGACAACGCCGCGTTCCGGGCCGCCCTGCGCGACCTCACCCTGATGCTGATCTACGAGGCCACCCGCGACGCCCCCGAGGTGACGGCGCCACTGCACACCCCCGTCGCCCGCACCGTCGGCTACCGGCTGGCCAAGCCGCCGCTGCTGGTGCCGGTGCTGCGGGCCGGGCTGGGCATGGTCGACGCCGCGCAGGCGCTCATGCCGGAGGCCCAGACCGGGTTCGTCGGCATCGCCCGCAACGAGGAGACCCACCAGCCGATGCCGTACATGGAGTCGCTGCCGGATTCGCTCTCCGGGTGTCCCGTGTTCGTGCTCGACCCCATGCTCGCCACCGGCGGCTCGATGGCGCACACGATCGGGCTGCTCGCCGAGCGCGGGGCGAGCGACGTCACCGCGATCTGCGTGCTCGCCGCCCCGGAGGGCATCGCGCGGCTGCGGGAGAGCGGCCTGCCGGTACGGGTCGTCACCGCGGCCCTCGACGAGCGGCTCAACGACTCGGCCTACATCGTCCCCGGCCTCGGCGACGCGGGCGATCGCCTCTTCGGGGCCGTGTAGGGGTCCCAAGATCGCCGAGAGTGGGACACGCGCGCCAGATATGGCCGTCATGTCCCAAACCCGGCGATCACCGGGATGCGCGCGGCGGGCAGGTCAGGCAGGGGGCACGCACCATGCCGCCAACACCGCGCGGACGGCGTCCGCGCACCGGTCGTCCGCGCCCGCAGGCAGGAACCTGCGCAGCTGCAGCGCGACCCAGCCGTGCACGGTCGTCCACAGCGTGAGCGACGCGAGGGCGGTGTCGGTGTCCGGGCGCAGCGCCTCCTCCTCGACGGCCCGTTCGACGGCCGCCCGCAGCGGCCCGAGCGCGGTGCCCGCGACCGTCCGGCGAGCGGCCTCGACCGAAAGCAGCGTGGGCCCGGAGAACATGAGGGCGAACAGGTGCGGGTCGTCGAGGGCGCTGTCGCGGTAGGCGAGGGCGATCCGCACCAGGTCGTCGAGCGCGTCCGCGCCCGGCGGCAGCGCGCCCAGACGCCGTCCGAGCTGCTCGAACGCCTCGTCGAACAACGCGGTGAGCAGCCCGTTCTTGCCGCCGAACAGGGCGTAGACGGCGGTGGTCGAGGTCTCGCAGTCGCGGGCGAGGGTGCGCAGGCTCAGCGCCTCGGGTCCGCCGTCCGAGACGAGCCCGCCCGCCCGCTCCAGGAGACGGGCGCGCAGCTTCTCGTCGTGGACCTTCGGACGAGCCATGCCGGCAGGTTAACCCGGCCCGTCCGGCCACGATCGGGTCAGTGTCGACGTTCGCTTCGCAAGCTCCGCTCAGTGTTGACGTTCGCTTCGCAAGCTCCGCTCAGCCGGGCATGACGGTGGCCGCGAGGGTGGCGGCGAGCTCCGCACAGGCCGCCCTGGCCGCGGCGTCCGGCTGGCCGCGGACCTCCACCGGTGCCGCCACGCGCTGCCAGCCCAGCCCGCCCGTGATCGTCTCGACGGCGTTCACCGCGGCGGTCGTGTCGAGGTTGCCGTGCACGTAAAGGCCGTACGGCAGGCCGCGGGTGTCGTCCAGGATGGGGTAGTAGACGACGTCGAAGAAGTGCTTGAGCGCGCCCGACATGTAGCCGATGTTCGCGGGCGTGCCGAGCAGCACGGCGTCGGCGGCCAGCACGTCGGCGGGCCCGGCGGACAGAGCGGCGCGGCGCACCACCTCGACGCCCGTGATCTCCGGGTCGTTCGCGCCTGCGACGGCCGCGTCGAGCAGCTCCGCCGTCGCGGGCGAGGGCGTGTGGTGGACGATCAGCAGCCGGGCCACCCGGCCATGCTGCCAGTGATCGCCGCGAGCCGGACGTTTCCGCCTGCTCAAACCCCGCCGGCGAGCAGGACATCCACCTCATGCTGGAGAGCGGCCAAGCGGTCGGCCGCGCGGGCCCGGGCGGCGGGGACGTCGTCGTCCGGCGCCTCGACGACCTCCAGATACGCCTTCAGCTTCGGCTCCGTGCCCGACGGGCGCACCACCAGCCGTTTCCCCGCGCGGTGCAGCACCAGCACGTCCGGGGCGGGCCGGTCGGCCGTCCACCCGGCGGGCGGGGCGGCCCGCAGCCGCTCGACGACCGCGTCGCGCGCCGCAGGCTCCATCCGCAGCGACAGCCCGGCCGTCGCGTGGACGCCATGTGCGCGGGCGAGCGCGTCGAGCCGGTCGGGAAGGCCCTGGCCCGCCGCCTTCAGCGACGCGGCGAGGTCGCAGGCGACGACGGCTGCGGCGATGCCGTCCTTGTCCCGCACGGCGTCGGGGTCGACGCAGTAGCCCAGCGCCTCCTCGTACCCGTACACCAGCCCCGGCCCGCCGCGGACGATCCACTTGAACCCCGTGAGCGTCTCGGCGTACCGCGCCCCGTACGCCGCGGCGACCGCGCGGAGCATCGACGACGAGACGACCGTCGTCGCCACCAACGGGTCGGGGTAGCCGCCGCTGCGCAGCAGGTGGTCGCCGAGCAGCACGCCGGTCTCGTCGCCGGTGAGCAGGCGGCCGCCGACGGCCAGGGCGCAGCGGTCGGCGTCGGGGTCGAGCGCGATCGCCAGGTCCGCGCCCACCTCGGCGGCCAACGCCAGCAGCAGGTCGGTGGCGCCGGGCTCCTCGGGGTTGGGGAACGCGACTGTCGGGAACGTGGGGTCGGGCGCGGCCTGCGCCCGCACGACATGGACGTCGGTGAACCCGGCCCGGCGCAGCGCGTGCACGGCCGTCTCGCCGCCGACGCCGTGCATCGGGGTGAGCGCGATCCGCAGGTCGCGGGCGCTGCCGCGGGGCAGCCGCGCGACCCGCTCCAGGTAGGCCTCCGTGACGTCGGACGTCGTGGCCGTCGTCGCGGTCGGTATCGAGCGGGCGGGCGGTGCCGCCCTGATCGCCGCCTCGATCTCGGCGTCCGACGGCGGCGCGAGCTGGGCACCGTCGGCGAGGTAGACCTTGTAGCCGTTGTCGGCGGGCGGATTGTGCGACGCCGTGATCTGCACGCCCGCCACCGCGCCCAGGTGCCGCACGGCGAACGCGAGCACCGGTGTCGGCAGCGGCGACGGCAGGACGTGCACGGTGAAGCCTGCGCCCGCGAACACCTCGGCGGCGGCCGTCGCGAACGCGGAGGAGCCATGCCGGGCGTCGCGCCCGACCACGACCGCGCCGCCGTTGCCCGCCGCCGACGAGCCACGCGGCGAGCCCGGCCGTCGTGCGGCGGACGACCGCGACGTTCATCCCCGACGGCCCCGCCCGCACCGGCCCGCGCAACCCGGCCGTGCCGAAGCGCAGCGGGCCCGCCATGCGGGCGGCGAGCTCGTCGACCGCGCCCGGGGTGCCCGCCATCGCGCCCGCGAGCAGGCGGGTGAGCTCGTCGCGGGTGGCGGGGTCGGGGTCGTCGGCGATCCAGCGCGTGGCGGCGTCCCGCAGGGCAGGCGTCAGCCGCTCCATGCCTGCGCCCCCGGTCGCGGCACAGCAGGGTGACGTCCCGCCAACGGCAGCTTCACGCGACCAGCTCCCGCAGCAGCGCACCCATCCGGCCCGCCGACGCGGCGCCCGCGGCGAGCACCTCATGGTGGTACAGCGGCGTGCCGGTGATCCCGGCGGCGAGGTTGGTCACGAGCGACAGCCCGAACACCTCGACGCCCTCGGCGCGGGCCGCGATGGCCTCCAGGACGGTCGACATGCCGACGAGGTCGGCGCCCAGCCCGCGCAGCATGCGGATCTCGGCCGGGGTCTCGAAGTGCGGCCCGGGCAGGCCCGCGTAGACGCCCTCGGTGAGGGTCGGGTCGATCGCGCGGGCGCGGGCACGCAAGGCGGGCGAGTAGAGGTTGGTGAGGTCGACGAACCGCGGGCCCGCGAGCGGGGAGGTGGCCGTGAGGTTGAGCTGGTCGGCGATCACCACCGGCTCGCCGACGCGCATCCCCTCCCGGATGCCGCCCGCGGCGTTGGTGAGCACCACCGTATGGCAGCCCGCGGCCGCGGCCGTCCGCACGCCGTGCGCCACCTGATCCACCCCGAGCCCCTCGTACAGGTGGGTGCGGCCCAGCAGGATCAGCACCTGCCGCTCGCCCACGCGCACCGAGCGGATCGTGCCGCCGTGGCCTTCGACCATCGGCGGTCGGAACCCGGGCAGCTCGGCCATCGTGAGCTCGTACGCAGGCTGCCCGATGACGTCGGCCGCGGGCCGCCAGCCCGACCCCAGCACCACCGCGACGTCGTGCCGCTGCACCCCGGTTCGTTCGGCGATGACCGCTGCGGCGGCGGAAGGGGCGTTCATGCGCGGCAGCCTAGGCCGTTGGGGCGAACCCGCCTGCGAGGCTCTGGAACAGCTCCGCCGAGGCCGAGCCCGCGGCGGTGCGCGGCACGGTCAGCGTGATCACCCACACCGCGTCGCCGCCGGGCACGATCCGCCGCCACGACGTGCGCGCGTCGGTGCGATACGAGAACGACACCGTGTTGCCCGCGGACGACGCGGGCGCTTCCAGGATCTCCGCGCCCGGCACGTTCTGCGCGTCGCCTGCCCTCGCGGCGTGCGCCACCGTCAGCTCCTCGGTGTTGTTGCCGCTGACGAACGCCACCGCGTTGGCCGACGGGTGGCGCGTCCAGCCGGTCGGGACGGGGATGCGGAAGCCGAGGGGGTCGCGGTCGAGCGTGGTCGGGTCGCTCGTCGTCGTGACGTTCTGGAACGTGAACGGCGACTGCCCGCCGACGGACCGCGTGACCGACCAACCGCCCAGGGTGCCCGCCAGCACCACGGCGGCACCTGCGACGACGAGTGCCGCAGGCGACCAGCGCGACGGCGCGGGCCCGGTTCGCGGACGCGGCGCCCGGCCCGGCAACGGTCCGGGGTCGGCCGCGAGCGGGGCGACGTGCCGAGGGCTGGCCATCGACGTGGCGCCCGTGGCGGAGGGCCGGGCGGGCGGGGGCGGGGGCCGTGGGATCGCGGCGGCCTCCATCGTCGGCGCGTCGGGGGAGCCGGGGTAGAGGGGGTCGTCCGGGTCGTCGATCAGGGGGCGCAGGCGCTGGCGCACCTCGTCCAACGGCATCCGGCGCGCCGGGTCCTTGACCATCAGCGCGACGATGACGTCCACCACCGGGCCCGAACCCCGCGGGCGCGGCACCTCGCCGTCGACGACCTCGGTGATCGTCGAGACGGGATCGCCGTGCACGTCGTACGGCGGACGGCCCTCGACGGCGGCGAACAGGGTGGCGCCGAGCCCCCACAGGTCGGCCGCGGGCGTGACCGGCTGGCCCGCCGCCACCTCCGGGGCGATGTAGGCGGGGGAACCGAGGACGAGCCCGACGCTGGTCATGGGCGCGTCGGCGGCGTTGCGGGCGATGCCGAAGTCGGTGAGCTTGACGCGGCCGTCGTCGGCGATGAGGACGTTGCCCGGCTTGACGTCGCGGTGGGTGATGCCGCTGCGATGCGCCGCGCGCAGGCCGCCCGCGGTGGCGAACCCGACAACCGCGGCCTGGGCCGCCGTGAGCGCGCCGTTCTCGCCGATCATCGTCGCGAGGTTGCGCGAGGGCACCAGCTCGAGGACGACGACCGGCTGCCCGTCGTCGAGGACGACGTCGAAGACCGTGATGACGTTGGGATGCGACAGCCCGCCCAACGCCCGCGCCTCCCGCATGATGCGCTCGCGCAGGTCGCGGGCCTCCTGCTCGGGAACGCCCGGGGGGACCTTCAGCTCCTTGATCGCCACCCGGCGCTGCAGCACGTCGTCGTAGCCGGACCAGACGGTGCCCATCGCCCCACTGCCGAGCTCCGCGGACAGCCGGTAGCGCCCCCCTACCCGGCGCTCCTGGTCGTTTTCGGTGCTCGGCACGCGTCCATTCTGACGAGCGGCGGCCCACCGACCCCGGGCAGCCCCCCATCAGGAACCGTTCGTTTCGGATGTCACGTGACGTACCTGGGAGCCATCGCTTCGACTTGCTCGATCACCAGCCGGATAGTGGTCAGCCGATGGGCAGGCGGCGGATTCGGAGCGAGTCGTCTCCGATCACGACGATGCTGCCGAGCCGCAGGTCGTCCCCGACCTGCGGAAGGTTCGCGATCAGGATGCCAGCGAGGTCCTCGACCCGACGCCCGATCACGCGGCGGACGAGGACGACGGACGGGCCAGGTTCGTGCGAAGCGGCCAGCAGCGCGCCGAAGTCGGTGTCCGCGCTGACCAGAACTCGGTCGTCGTCCCGTGCGGTTCGAAGGACGACCTTGTCCGTTGCCGCTCGGAGGCCGAGGGCGTGCACATGCGCCACGTCCCATCCCTCGACGGTCAGCATCTCGACGAGTCGAGGTGACAGGTTGTTGTCGAGCAACAGCCTCATGCAGAGGGGCGCAGTGGAAGCTGACGTTCCCGGACGGTCTCTGCCGCGTAGCGCAACGCTTCGGCGACGTCATCGGGTGTCAGGTCGGGGAGGTCGCGGCAGATCTCGTCGACGGTCATGCCGTCGGCAACCATGGATACGACGGTGGCAACCGGGATGCGAAGGCCACGGATCGTCGGGACGCCCGCCATGAGGTCGGGGTCCACCGTGATCCGGGTGAAGGTCATGCGGTGATGGTACCGGCGGGCAGCATGATCAGCCCACGGCAAACGCGTGCCAAGTACGTGCCGAAATGTCTGGCGTCGCACGGACGGCGAGGGGATACGCGCAGCTCACAGGCGGTGCGTGCCTCGCAACCCGGCTTTCACATTAAGCGCCCGGCGACTTCACTCCCGCAGGGGGCCTTGGGATGCACCCGTCCACCGCGAGGTCGTCCAGGTCCAGCCCGATCATGCGGTCGCAGGCGGGGGCGGCGCCCGCTGGGCGCGGCCCCGCGCGCCCGCCCCGCCTCGCCCCGCCCGTGCCGGGTCCTCCTCGCAGACCCGTTCGGCACCTCGCAGACGCCGCGGCCTCTGCGAGGTGAACGCCGGCTCTGCGAGGCCGGGGGTCAGCGCCGAATCAGCCCGCCGAGGTGGCCGAGGAACACCGCACCCCGACCGAGGAACGCCGCGCGATAGACGCCGTGGACCAGGCGCTCCAGGATGCCCTGCCGGGCGAACCGAGCGAGTGCCTGCGGGGTAACGTCGAAAGACCTGGCCTGGGCCGCCGTCACCATCGGCGAACATTGCAGTGCGCCTGGCCGCCCTCGCCGCGGCCGGTGGGCAGCAGGCAGGCGACGTCCGCGTCGCCGAGGAGAAGATCACGTCCGCGCTGGGCGTGCTGGCCAGGATCGACGACATCACGAAATCGGTAGGCCTGATCCAGCGGCACGCCACGACCATCGGGGGCCAGTCCGAGGCATTGCACGCCGAGCTCTCACGCCTGCTCACCCAGGCCCGCTCGGCGCTCGGCGCCCACACAGCGGGAGCCGACGATGCCGCAGCCTGATGACGCTGCCGCCATACTCCGGCTGGTCCTGCCCGCGCCGGACCTCGCTAGGGACCGCCCGCCGGCCCACCCGCCCGCCGTCCGTCCGCAGCAGGAGGACGACCCCTCGGCGCGGGAATCCCGTAGAGGCGGGCTTCGAGTTGGTACACCGCCGTCCGGGTGAGCACGATAGGGAGATGCACGACAGGATCGCGTCCGGTTCGTCGGGCCCTGCGGCAGCAGGTGCCCGATGACCGTGCTGGACGAGCACCACGACATCCTGCCCCTTGGCGCGCCGGCCGACCTCGGCGCGGGGAGCGGGCCTGCCTGGCTCGACGCCTGGCTCGCCGCCCACGCGGGCGAGCTCGTCGGCTGGCGCCGATCGCTGCACGCGGTACCGGAGCTCGGTCGGTCCGAGCGGCGCACCACGGGGTTCGTCGCCGCTGCGCTGATGGGGGCCGGGCTCGAGCCGCGCACCCTGCCCGGCGGTACCGGCCTCGTCTGCGACGTCGGGCGCGGCGAACGCTGCGTCGCGCTGCGGGCCGACCTCGACGCGCTCCCGTTGCAGGAGGACACCGGTCTGCCGTTCGCGTCGACGGTCGAGGGCGTCATGCACGCCTGCGGGCACGACGCGCACACCGCCATGTTGCTCGGCGCCGGGCTCGCGCTCGCCGCGGCGCCCGCGCTGCCCGGCCGTGTGCGGCTGATCTTCCAGCCCGCCGAGGAGATCCAGCCCGGCGGAGCGCTGGACATGGTGGCCGACGGGGCACTTGAGGGCGTCGAGCGGATCTTCGCAGTGCACTGCGACCCACGGCTGCGCGTCGGACGGCTGGGCACCCGGGTCGGGCCGATCACCTCGGCGTGTGACGTGCTGGAGATCCGGCTCACCTCGCCGGGCGGCCACACGTCGCGGCCGCACCTCACGGCCGACCTGGTCGAGGCCCTCGGGCTGCTGATCACCCAGCTGCCGCTGCTGCTCACGCGGCAGGTGGATCCGCGGTCGGGCACCGTGCTCGTCTGGGGTGCCGTGCATGCGGGCCAGGCGTCCAACGCGATCCCCCAGCACGGCGTGCTGCGCGGCACCCTGCGCACCGCCGACCACGCCACGTGGGGCGAGCTGGAGGAGATCGTGCGGCCGCTGGTGGCGGCCATCCTCGCGCCGCTCGGGGTCGGGTACACCCTCGACCACGTCCGCGGCGTGCCGCCGGTGGTGAACGAGGCCGTCAGCTCGGGAACGTTGGCCGAGGCGGCGCTCGCGATCGGCGGCCCGGAGGCGTCGGCGAGCACCGAGCAGTCCAGCGGTGGCGAGGACTTCGCCTGGTACCTGGAGCACGTGCCGGGCGCCATGGCGCGGCTGGGGGTGTGGTCGGGCACGGGGCCCATGCGCGACATCCACGCGCCGACCTTCGACCTGGACGAGCGCGCCCTCCCCTTCGGCGTCCGCGTACTGACCCGGGCCGCGCTCGCGAGTCTCGGTTTCTGACGCGGCGAGTCCCGCTTTTCGACACGGCGAGTCTCGGTCTTCGACACGGCGAGTCTCCGTTTTCGACACGGCGTGCGGCGCCGTGTTATCCACATGCCGCCGAGTTGTCCACAGGTGACCAACAGGGTCCGCCGTGCGATGTCTCGGCGTCGCATCGTGGACGGCATGCCCCTTCCCGTTCCCGGTCTTCACGGTGCGTTTAAGCGCACCGATCTGGCCCGGCAGCTTGGCCGTCGTCGACTCGAGGCCGCACTGCGCGGTGGCGAAGTCGTTCCGCTCTGGACCGGCGTCGTCGTGGAGACCACACGCCTCCTTGATCCACTCACTCGCGCCGCAGCCGCACAGCTGACGGCGGGCCCGCGGGCCGCCTTGTGCGGAGTCACCGCCGCTCATCTGCACGGCTGCGACTGTGTCGCGTCTTCCACAACACACATCGTCGTGCCCTACGGTCGCGCGGTAGCAAACCGCACCGGCCTCGTCGCGCACCACGGCCGTTTCATCCCGGACGACGTCGAGGACATCGGCGGCCTGCACGTCCTGCAACTCGATCGCGTGATCGCCGATCTGCTGTGCCTCCTGCCCTGGCGCGGTCGCAAACGCGACGCGCTGGCCGTGCTCGACCAAGCCCTGCGGCAGGCTGGCGACGCACACGAGACGTTCCGGAAGGCCGTGGCGGCACGGCTGGAGCACAGACCGGACAACCGGGGCACCGCCCGGGCGCGCGGCCTGCTTGATCTCGGCTCCGAGCGGGCCGAGTCGCCGCCCGAGAGCTGGCTCCGCCTCGTCCTCATCGAGCACGGCTTCCCCCTGCCCGAGGTGAACTGGGCCATCACCACACCCGACGGACGTGAGCTCATGCGGCTCGACCTCGCGTGGCCGCGCTTGCGCATCTGCGTGGAGTACGACGGATGGGAAGCTCACGCCGGTCGGGAATCCGAGGACGCGGCCCGCGCTGCGGAGCTGGGTCGGCATGGCTGGATCGTCATCCGCGTCGCCATCGGTGATCAGCGCAGCATCCAGGAGCTGCTCAGCACCCTCCGCGCGGCGTTTGCCAAGCGCGGCTACGTGTGGTGACTGCCTTGACCGTCCGCCGGTGTGTATCGGAATCCGGGACTCGCCGTGTCGGAATCGGGGACTCGCCGTGTCGGAAACCGGGACTCGCGTCAGATGGACTTGCGGCTCGGTCGGTTGCGCAGGGCCGCCACGTAGTCGGCGGGGGCGCCCGCCTGCTCGGCCGCGTCGGCGATCACCCCCAGGTAGCGGGCGCTGGGCTCGCCGCCCTCGTAGGCGTCGAGCACGTAGAGGAACGCCAGCACGTCGCCATCCAGGGTGTGCACCCGCACCTTGAGCTTCTTGTGCAGCCCGAGCTCGCTTCCCTCCCAGCGGTCGAGGCGAGCGGCGTCGTGCTCGGGCACGTCGTAGAGCACGACGAAGACCTGCTCGCCCGGCTCCTCGACCACCGTGGACAGCGCGCCCTCCCACGCGAAGTCCTCGCCGCCGAACGTCAGCCGCCAGCCCTGCAGCCAGCCGGTGCCTGCCATCGGCGAGTGCGGGGCGCGCTCCTTCATCTGGTCCGGGTCCATGTTCGACCCATACGCGGCGTAGAGCGGCACCGCACCAGAGTAGAGCCCCGCCCGCCGCGTACGGTGCTCGGGGAACAGGGCGAGCGACGAGGGGAAGGCTGCGTTCGGTGACCCGCATCGTGATCATGGGCGGCGGTCCCGCGGGCTACGAGGCGGCGCTCGTCGCGGCCCAGCACGGTGGTGACATCACCGTCGTCGAACGCGACGGCATGGGGGGCGCGTGCGTGCTCGACGACTGCGTCCCGTCCAAGACGCTCATCGCCTCCGCCGGGGTGCGGGTCGAGCTCGGCCGTGCCCCCAGCCTGGGCTTCACCGCCGACCGTGAGGCCATGGGCGTCGACCTCCCGCGGGTCAACGCGCGCGTCGCGAGCCTGGCGATGGCGCAGTCGGCCGACGTGCGCGCCCGGGTCGAGCGCGCGGGCGTGCGGATCATCCAGGGCACCGCGGCGTTCGCCGACGAGCCGAGCGCGCGCGGGCGCCACGCCGTCGAGGCCCGCACGACCGACGGCGGCAACGAGACCCTCCCCGCCGACGTCGTGCTCGTCGCCACCGGCGCCACCCCCCGCGTCCTCGACGACGCCAAGCCCGACGGCGAGCGCATCCTCACCTGGCGGCAGCTCTATGACCTCCCCGCGCTCCCCGAGCACCTGGTCGTCGTCGGGTCCGGTGTCACCGGGGCCGAGTTCGTGTCGGCGTACGTCGAGATGGGGGCCCGGGTCACGCTCGTGTCCAGCCGCGACCGGGTCTTGCCCGGCGAGGACGCCGACGCCGCCGCGGTGCTGCAGGACGTGTTCGCCGAGCGCGGCGTGGAGATCCTGGCCCAGGCGCGGGCCGAGTCGGTGCGTCGCGACGGCGACGGCGTGGTCGTCACGCTCGCCGACGGCCGGACGGTCGCAGGCTCGCACGCGCTGATGACGGTCGGATCGGTGCCCAACACCGTCGACCTCGCGCTGGAGAAGGTCGGCATCACCACCGGACGGGGCGGCTTCATCGCGGTGGACCGGGTGTCGCGCACATCGGTGCCGGGCGTCTATGCGGCGGGCGACTGCACCGGTCTGTTGATGCTCGCCTCCGTCGCCGCGATGCAGGGGCGGATCGCGATGTGGCACGCGCTGGGCGAGGGCGTCAACCCCATCAAGCTCAAGACCGTGGCCGCCGCGGTGTTCACCCGTCCCGAGATCGCGACGGTCGGCATCAGCCAGCGCGCGATCGACGCGGGCGAGGTGCCCGCACGGACGATCATGCTTCCGCTTTCGACGAACCCGCGCGCGAAGATGCAGGGGCTGCGGCGGGGGTTCGTGAAGCTGTTCTGCCGCCCGGCGACGGGTGTCGTCGTCGGCGGGGTCGTGGTGGCGCCGGTGGCCAGTGAGCTGATCCTGCCGATCGCACTGGCGGTGCAGAACCGGCTCACGGTGGCCGACCTGGCGTACACGTTCTCGGTGTACCCGTCGCTGTCGGGCTCGATCACCGAGGCGGGCAGGCAGCTGATGCGCCACGGCGATCTCGACTGAATCGGGGTCGGCTCCGGGACATCCCTGATCCCGGGCGGGCACGGCAAGCCGACGATCGAGGGCATGAGCATCGTGCCTGCCCGGTCGAAGGTCCCCGTCGTGCCCGTGGTCGCGGGAGCGGTCGTCGCACAGTTCACCGACGACGTCGTGCGCCTCCTGCTGCCGTTTCCCGGGGTGTTGTCCGGTCTGCTGGCGATCGCGCTCACCGCAGGCGCGGCGCGGGTGGTCACCCGTGGCCGCGTCGGGCCGGTCGTGGCCCGCACCGGACTGGCCGTCGGTGTGACGTCGGCGGTACTCGGCCTGATCCTCGGCGGGCTCGGCGTGGTGGCGATCATCCTCGCGGGCATCACGGTGGTGGCGGGCGTCGCAGGCGCGGTGGTGGGGCGGCGCGCCACCGCCTGACCACCGGTCACAGGCTCGACGTCGCGAAGTGGGCCAGGGTGCCCGCCACCGCGCGGACGTTGCGGTCGAACGCGGTGCGGTCCACGTTGTCGAGCCGGTCGCACGCGCTGTGGTAGCAACGGTCGTAGGCCTCGCCCGCCCGGCCGCCCCAGCTCTGCGCCTCCCGCGACGACTTGTCGTCCGTGTCGCCGGTGAGGACCCCACCCGACGGGATGCCTGCCGCGATGAACGCCGCGTAGTCCGATGAGTCGTCGAACGGGGTGCGTTCGACGGTGACGCCGGTCGTCGCGAGCTGGTCGGCCAGCACCCGCGCCACCTCCGCCGACCCGGGCGGCCCCGTCTGGGACGGCTTGTGACCTTCGCCGCCCTGGACGAAGTAGCCCGCGTTGGGTGAGCCCAGCATGTCGAGGTTCAGGTACAGCATGAGCGCGTCGCGTTCCGGGCCTGCAAGGGACTTCACGTAGTAGGTGGAACCGTTCAGGTCTTCCTCCTCGGACCCCCAGAAGGCAAACCGCACGGCGTGGTCGACCGGCGGTGAGCCGCCGAGCCGGGTCGCAATCTCCAGCAGTGCCGCGACACCGGTGCCGTTGTCGTTGATCCCCGGGCCGTCCGACACCGAGTCCAGGTGGGCACCGGCCATCACCACGTCCTTCGGGTCCCCCGTCCGGGTCTGGGCGATCACCTGCCGGAGCATGACCTGCCGGGCGTCGTCGCTCCCCCGTTCGTCGGGGTCGACCGGGTAGGTGCGCATGGTGACGTCGTAGCCCGCCCCGCGGAGCACCGACGCCACGTAGTCGACGCTTCCCTCGTAGCCGGGCCCCGGCGAGGCGCGGTTGCCGCCGTTCCCGTCGGCGATCCCCTGCAACGCCTGCAGATGGGAGACGGCTGCGTCGCCGGACACCCCGGCGACGAGTTGCTGCGCCGAGGTGTCTCCGGAGGGCCGGGGCAATCGAGTCGTGCAACCTGCGAGCAGTGCGGCGACCAAGAGCAGCACCAGCAGCGGGCTTCGCGGGTGGGCTCGGGTGGGTCCGGTCGTCATTGCTGAACCCATGGTCGTCGCGGGATCCAGCTCAGCCATGCCGCCGCAGGTCGTGGAAGAAGTCATCCATGACGTGCAGCTCCCCTGAGCTCAACACCCGGTCGTAGACGAGCTTGCCGACGGCGAGGTCGAGCACTCCGAGGCCGAACGGCGAGAACACCACCGGCTGGTCCGCGGTCAGCGCGACCCGACCGTCGATCACCTCGGTCAGGGTGCCGGTCAGGAAGTCCCGGTTCCCGGTGAGCTGCTCAGCGAGGTGCGGCGACGTGTCGGCCTTCAGGCAGTGCTCGACGTCGTCCACGATGTTGCTCGCGCCGAGCAAGATCTCCGGCGCGAGGTCGCGCAGCGAGATGTGCAGCACCACCGGGTGGTGGGCGAACCATGCCATCTCGTGGACGTGTGGACGAGCGGCGACGGTGGCGAAGACGACCAGGTCGCTGGAGCGGATCAGCCCCTCCGCGGTGGCGTGCACCGTGATCCTCTCGGCCGTGTCCGCCCTCTCCAGATATCCGCGGAAGCCCGCGGCGCTGTCGGGGGACAGATCGTGCACGCCGACCTCGTCGAACGACCAGCCCGTGCCAGCAAGGAAGGTGTGCACGTAGCGCGCGATGAGCCCCGTCCCGACGAACCCGACCCGGGCCGGACGGCCGCGGGTGCGGGTGAGTGCGTCGGCGGCCAGCGCGGCAGAGGCTGCGGTGCGGGTGGCGCTGATGATCGAACTCTCCAGTACGGCGAACGGGTAACCGGTTGTGTGGTCGTTGAGGATCAGGACCGCCGACGCCCGGGGGATCCCCGCGGCCACGTTGTCCGGGACACTGGAGATCCACTTCAGCCCGTCCACGTGGACCGTGCCGCCGAGCGAGGCGGGCAGGGCAATGATCCGCGCGGTGGGGCGGTCCGGGAAGCGCAGGAAGTACGACGGCGGGTTGACCGACTCGCCTGCGGCGTGCCACCGGTAGGTGGCCTCGACCAGCGCCACGATCTCGGTCTCCCGGCCGGTCAGCGCCCGCTGTACCTGGCTGCCGGGGATCACCGCGAACGGCGGCACGGCGAGCGCCGACGCGGTGCCGGCCTCGGTGGGGCTCGCGGTCGCGGTCATCGCGGGCTCCCTCCGCCCGAGACTCTCTCCCCGACACGTACCGGATCCGCCAATCCGACCACCACCTCGCGCAGCCCCGTGTAGGGCTCGCGGCTGTGGGCGGTGCGGATGTTGTCGACCAGCAGCAGGTCGCCCGCCTGCCAGGGCTCGCGGACGGTGTGGGCCTCGTAGACCTCGTTGAGCAGCACCACCACGTCCTCCCCGATCGGGTCCCCATTGCCGAAGCGGGTGTCGAACTGCAACCCGTCTTCGCCGTAGACCTCCACGAGGTACTCACGGACGTCCTCGGCCAGCATCCACCGGCTGAGGAAGGCGGCCTGGTTGAACCAGCAGCGCCTGCCGGTGACCGGGTGGCGCACCACCGCGGAACGACGCTGCCGGG
Source organism: uncultured Actinomycetota bacterium (assembly GCA_963822805.1). Taxonomy (GTDB): domain Bacteria; phylum Actinomycetota; class Actinomycetes; order Mycobacteriales; family Pseudonocardiaceae; genus Pseudonocardia. The sequence continues at coordinate 146,694 of CAWGIV010000001.1, forward strand.
TGCGCAGCCCACCGTCAGCCTGCCATGCGGTCTCGATCATGTTGGCCCGGCAGTACCGCTCAACGGCCCCAAGGTCGGCCGTGCCGAACGCCTCGACGAACGACGCCCCGATCTCGTCGGCATACCTGCGGGTGAGGAGCCACCCCTCGCGCTCGAACCGCTCCACCAGCCCGACGGGCAGCGCCTTGAGCACCGTCGGGCCGTCGGCCACCGCGGTCGCCCCACCGGTCGTGGGAGCGGTCAGACAGGCGAACAGCATCAGGCCGGGCACCTCAAGGGCGTAGCTCAACTCGTGGTGCATGAACATGGGCTGACCGGCGGGCCACGCCGTCGACGAATAGATGCCCTCCGGATGACGCAGGCGCGGCGCGAACGCCTCCCGCTCGGTCATCAGCTCACCGGCCACCGCTCGGAAGACCGCACTCACCTGCGCGCGGTCGCGCAGCCCGAGGCCGCGCACGAGCAGTGCGCCGTGCTCGGTCACCGCCGCGCGGAGCGCGTCACGGTGTTCCGCGGCCCAGTCCGCCGGATCGTCGGCGACGGCCCGCAGGATCGTCGGAGCGTCGGGGCGCCGATCCAAGTCAGGGCTTAGTGAGGAGGACATGACTGTCTCCTTCCGTTCCGGTCGTGTGTCAGAGCGCGCGCTCCCGCGCCGACAGCAGGCTCTGCTTGCGGTGCTCGGCGTCCGGATCAGCGATGATCTGCTTGAGCGCGGTGAGGTGGCAGCAGGCGATCCGGGCGGCGCCGCCGGTGTCGAGGACGTCCGTGTGGTACCGCAGCCGCAGCACCCGTCCGCCGTCCCGCTCGGGGAAGCTGACGCCCAGCACGGCGTCTCCGTTCGCATCGGCCGCGCCTGCCAGGTCGAACACGGTCTCGAACGCCGGACCGGCCAGGCCCAGCTCGCGCCGGAGGTCGTCGACCGGAAACCCGGCGTAGACACGCAGCGCCGACTCGGTGCGCCGCGCCTGCTGCACCATGTCGCGCCACGAGGCGGGTTCGGTGCTCAGCAGGCAGGGCAGCGGCCGGACGACCCGGTCGGCGACGTAACCGACGACCACGTCGCGTTCGCCCGACAGCGCGGCGAGGACCCTGGCGTGCGCGGCCAGCAGCACCGTCCGCAGCGGTACCCCCAGGTCATAGGCGAGCCTGCGTGCGGCCACGACCGTTTGCCGGGAGATCGGCGTCTCGTGGTCGGCGACTCCCGGAACCGGGTCGAGCGTCCACCGGGGGACCGTCGTGCTCCCGCCTGCGGCGAGCACGCCATGCCAGAAGTCACGTCCTGCGCGCGTCAGTGGGTCCATCGGGCTCTTCAACTTCTGGAGTACTCGACTCCGCGGAGCGGTTCCCACGGCACCTTGGACTCCACGAATGCCGCGAGCAGCCCAAGGGTGTCGAAGATGTCACCGACGATCTCGTCGATCTTGATCTCGATCCCGAACCGCTTCTGCAGTGCGACGATGAGCTTGACGACGGTGAGCGAGTCGAGCTCGGGAAGATTGCCGTAGAGTCCCGTCTCCGGCCCGAGGTCGTCAGCCTGGTCCTCGATGTCCAGCGTGACCACCACGACGGCCTTGACGTCCTCGAAAATCGCCTGGGAGATCTCTGGCGAGCGAGTCATATGCCTTCTCCTCATCGTGGGGGCGCGTAGGCGATCGCGTTCATGCGGGCTCCTGAGGGCGGGAGGCGCTGAGCTCGTGGCGAAGGAACGCACGGTCGAACTTGCCGTTCGGCGATCGGGGCAGGACGCTACGGACCACCACCTGGGCGGGCACCATGTAGCCGGGTAGTACCTGCCGCAGGCGTGCGGTCACCGCAGCCGGGTCGAAGCCTGCGGGATCGCAGGGTGTCACGACGAGAACGATCCGGTGGCCGAGTGCCTCGTCCTCGAGGCCGAGCGCGACGGCGTCGTAGACCAGGCCCGTCTCGTACGCCACTTCCTCGATCTCTTGCGGGCTCACCCGATACCCCGATGTCTTGATCATGTCGTCACGCCGTCCGACGAAGTACAGGAAGCCCTCCTCGTCGCGGACGACGACATCGCCGGACCAGACCGCCAGCTCGGGCGTACACAGCTCGACCGGACGGTTCGGCGGCGGTCGGAACCGCTCGGCCGTGCGCTCCGCGTCATTCCAATAACCCAACGTGACAAGCGGACCGCGGTGCACCAGCTCACCCGGCTCGCCAGGACCACACAGGTCGCCGTCCTCCCGGACCACGAGGATCTCGGCGTTCGGGATGGCCTTGCCGATCGAGTCGGGCCGCCGGTCGACCTCCCGGGGATCGAGGTAGGTGGAGCGGAAGGCCTCTGTGAGGCCGTACATCAGGTATGGCGCCGCGGCCGGGAAGATCGCTCGCAGTCGTTGCAGGGTAACGCGCGGGAGTCGCCCCCCGGTGTTGGCGAAGTAGCGCACCCCGGCCACGGCCTCGAACGGCCACGTCTGGGCTGCGAGCTGGATCCACAGCGGCGGTACGCCCACCAGCCCGGTGATGCGGTGCTCCGCGCACAGCCGGACAACATCCCCCGGCAGCAGGTACTCGGCGAGCACCACGTGGGCGCCGACGCAGAAGCCGGTCGTCAATTGGCTCAGTCCGGCGTCGAAGCTCAGCGGGAGAACGGCCAGGATCCGGTCCTCTGCCGTGTTGTTCAGGTAAGTGCTGACGCTTTCCGCGCCGACGACGAGATTGCGGTGCGACAGCACGACGCCCTTCGGGGCCCCGGTGCTCCCGGACGTGTAGAGGATCGCGGCCACATCCGTGTCGACGCCGCCCGTCGGAGGACACCCGGCCTGGCTCGCGCCCTCGGCGACCTCCGACCAGGGGAGCATGCGGTAGGGGGCTTCTTCGTCCTCGACAAGCGAGTGGCCCACCACGAGGACGTGGGAGAGTGACTTGCAGCAGACGAGCTCGGCGCGCAGGGCCCGCAGCCGGTCCGTGGAGGTCACCAGTATCCGCACGGCGCAGTCGTCGAGGATGTGTCGCACTTGCCTGGCCCGCAGCATGGGATTCACCGGGACGAATACGCCACCGGCCCGCGAGCAGGCGAGCAGCGCCATGACGGTCTCGATTCTCTTGTCGAGGAAGACCGCGACGCGCTCGCCATCATCCAGCCCGAGGTCGCGCAGACCGGCGGCCGCTAGCTCCGTCCGCTCGTACAGGTCGGTGTAGGAGATGGTGGTCGTCCGCGACGTCAGGGCGGGTGCGCCGGGGTTGCGCCCCGCGGACCTCGCGACGAGGTCCGGCAACCGGGTAATCATTTCTGCGGTCATCCGGCGTTCACCTTGACGTCGGCGAGCAGTCGGCCAGGCGCACCGGGTCGGCCATCCCGACCAGGACTTCCCGCGGTCCGGTGAAGGGCTCCCTGCTGTGCGCGCTGCGGACGTTGTCGACGAGCATCAGATCGCCCGCCTGCCAGGGCTCCCGCAGGGTTTTGGCCTGGTACACATCATTGATCAGCTGCACGACGTCCTCGCCTATCGGGTCGCCGCCTCCGAAGCGGGTGGTGAACGGCAATCCCTCGGCGCCGTAGGTGTCGACGAGGAACTCGCGCACCTCGGCGTCGACCGTCCACTCGTTGAGGAAGGCGATCTGGTTGAACCAGCAGCGCCGGCCGGTGACCGGGTGCCGCACGACCGCGCTGCGGCGCTGCCAGGTGCGCAGGCCTCCACCGGGTTGCCACTCGAACTCGATGGCGTTGGCGCGGCAGTAGCTCTCGACCGCGTCACGATCCTCGGTGCCGAACGCCTCGGCGACCAACGCGCCGATCTCCTTGTTGTAGTTGCGGACGAGCATCCAGCCCTCCCGCTCGAAGCGCTCGACCAGGTCAGCGGGCAGCGCGTCGAGGACGGCCGTTGAGTCCGCCACACCGGTCGCCCCGTCCTTGGTGGGCGCGGACAGGCACGCGAAGAGCATCAGGCCGGGAAACTCGAGCCGGTAGCTCAGTTCGTGGTGCATGCACATCGGCTGGTTCCGCGGCCACCTCGAGGAGGAGTACACGCCCTCGGCGTAGGTCTGCCGCTCCGCGAACGCCTCTCTGTCGATCATCAGGCCCGCGGTGGGCAGCCCGCGGTACACGGCAATGACCTCGGCCGCGTCGCGCAGCCCGAGACCGCGGATCAGGACCGCACCGTGCTCGACGACGACGGCGCGCAAGGCGTCGCGGTGCACGGCCGTCCAGCTCGGTCCGTCGCCGGTGGCATCGGCTCGCAGCATCGGTAACCTGCCGGGCTGCAGATCCACGTCCAGCAAGGTTGATGAGGACGACATCTCGATCTCCCTTTCAGTTCCCACCAGAGGCGGAGGTCAGCAGTTCGGGGGCGTGCTGTTGGTGCAGCAACTCGGCCATGTCCGCGAGCATCGGGTGTTCGGCGATGTCCTTGAGGGACACCGCTCGGTTCAGGGCGATCGCGAGCTTCACCGCCGAGAGCGACGTGCCACCCAGGTCCAAGAAGTGGTCCCACCGGCCGATCTGGTCCTCGCGCATGCCGAGCACCTGCGCCCACACGGCCGCAAGTCGCCGTTCGGTCGGCGTGCTCGGCGCCTCGGAACCCACGTCGACCGGGTCGAGCACGGCGGCGAGCGTCGTGAGCGCCTTCCGATCGATCTTGCTGTTCGCGGTCAGCGGGAGGCCGTCGCGCCAGTGGAATGCCGACGGAACCATGTACTTGGGCAGCGACGCACCCAGCCGGTCCCGCAGCACGTCGACCTCGATCGGCCGCTCTCCGCTGTAGAAGGCCACCAGGTGCTTGCCCTGGTCGGCCCGTTCTGCCACCACCACCGCCCCGCCGCGGACACCCGGGACGCGCAACAGCGCGTTCTCGATCTCGCCGATCTCGATCCGGAAGCCACGGATCTTGACCTGGGTATCCCGGCGACCGAGGAACTCCAGATTGCCGCCGGGCAACCAGCGGCCGTGGTCGCCGCCGCGGTAGAGCCGCAGGCCCGGCCGGTGCGGGTCGGGCATGAAGGCTCGCCGGGTGCGCTCGGGATCGTTGACGTACCCGCGGCCGACGCAGACGCCGGAGAAGACGATCTCGCCAGGGGCGCCGAGGGGCACCGGTGACAGGTGCTCATCGACCACGTCGACGTGCACGTTGTGGATGGGCGGGCCGAGCGGGATCCGGTCGGAGTCGGGCACCCGCGTCATGATCTCGTGATTGGTGTCGTCGGAGGTCTCGGTCAGCCCGTACGCGTTGACCAGCGTGATCTCGGGGTGCAACCCGAACCAGCGCTGCACGAGCTCCTTCTTCAGCGCCTCGCCGGTGGCCGACACGCACCGCAGGTCGGGAAGTTTCCGCGGATGCTGTTCGAGGTAGGTCAGCACGACCTCGAGATAGGACGGGACGACCTGCAGGACGCCGACCCGGTCGCGGACGATCGTGTCGACGTACCGCGCGACGTCGAGGATTACCTCCTGCTCGACGATCAGGGTGCGCCCTCCGACCAGGAGGGCCGACACCAGTTGCCACAGCGAGATGTCGAAGCACTGCGGCGCGGTCTGGGCGACCACGGGCGCGCCGTGCGCCGGGCCCACCCCTAGGTCGTCGATCTTGGCGTGGAGGTGGTTGAGCAGGCCTGCGTGCTCGCACATCGCCCCCTTGGGCTCGCCTGTGGAGCCGGAAGTGAAGTAGATGTAGGCGAGCTGATCGGCCGCCACCGCGACGCCCAGGTCCCCGTCGGCGTGGCCCTCGCCGCGCGCCTCGTCGATGATGATCTTCTGCACGTCGGGCAGTGTGTCCAGGGCCTTGTCGAGCATGGTGGTGCTGCCGAGCTCGGTCAGCACCAGCGTGCACTCGGCCCGCGCCAGCGTGGTCGCGATCCGATCGGCCGGGAAATACGGCTCGATCGGCAGATACGCGCCACCGGCCTTGAAGATCGCGATGGCGGAGGCCATCCAGTCCAGGTTCCGCTCGGTTGCCACCGCGACCACGCCCTCGCGGCGCAGCCCACGCGCCAACAGCGTCCGCGCCAGCCGGTTGGCGTGCGCGTTGAGCTCCCGGTAGGTCCACTGCCGGTCGCGGTGCACGGCCGCGACGGCGTCCGGGTGCATCCGCACGCGCTGCTCGAACAGCTCGTGGAACCGGTGGTCCGGCAGCTCCCGGCGCGGCCCGGCCAGCCGGTCGAGCTGGAAGCGCAGCTCCTCGTCCGACAGCAGGCTCGCCCGTGCGTGCTCGGCGCCCGGGTCGGCGACCATCAGTGCAAGGGCGGTGACGTGGTAGCCTGCGATCCTTTCGGCGCTGCTGGCGTCGAGCGCCTCGGTTCGGTATCGCAGGTGCAGCGCGAGCCGCCCGCCGGGGGTCGCGAGCGTCACCCGGAGCACGGCGTCCTCGGCGAGGCCAGTGCTGATCTTTCTGGTGCTGATCTTTCTGGCGCTGATCTCGCCGCTGTCGTCGAGGCTGCCGATCGGGTCGAACTCGGTCTCGAACGCAGGCCCGGCCACACCCAGCTCGCGCCTGAGCTGGTCCACCGCGAAGTCCCTGTGCTGTAGCAGGTCCGACTCGACCCGAGCCGTGTCCTGCAGCAGCGACCGCCAGGAGCGGGCTTCGGTCGTGAGCGGGCAGGGCATTGGCCGCCCACCGGCCCCGGCCGCGTAGCCGGTCACCACGTCCTGCTCGCCGGACAGTGCCGCCAGCACCTTCGCGTGCGCGGCCAGCGCCACCGAGTGCAGCGGCAGCTCCAGCCCATCGGCCAGCCTGTGCACCGCTGCCGCGAGGTCGTCATCGAGGGTCGCGACGTGCTCGGCGACGCCCGGTGCCGGGTCGAGCGTCCACCGCGGGATCACGGTCGCCCCGCCCGCGAGCAGGACAGCCCGCCAGAACTCCCGGCCGGTCTTCATCCGCTTGTCCATCGAATCGTCCCTACGTTCCACGTCTACCGGGTGTCAGCCGCGGCGGACGAGCACAGCGGCGGAGTCGTCGTCGAGGCTGATCCCGCGCACCTGAAGGTCAGCCGACTGCTCGCGCATCTTCTTGGCCGGGTTTCCGCCCCACAGTGCGTTCGGCGGCATTTCCTCGCCCTTCATCAGGAAGGAGTTGGTGGCAAGCACCGCGCCGTCGCCCATCGTCACGCCGTAGTGGACGAATGCGTTGACGCCGAGCGTGCAGCCGGCACCGATCACGGTGTGGTCGGATTTGAATCCGCCGTCCTCCTGCGAGTGGCACTGGATGACGCTGCCCGCGTTGAGGGTGCAGTCGTCACCGACCGTGGTGAACGTCCGCTCGGTCAGGAAACAGCCGTCGTCGAATACCCGGCGGCCGATCCGCGCACCCAGAAGCCGCCAGATCACGTTCTTCAGCGGGGTGCCGTTGAAGGCGTTGAGAAAGGTGTCGGCAGACTTCTTCCAGAAGCGCTCGTGCCGCCAGAAGGCGCGGTCGTAGATCGAGCAACCCAGCGGCTGCAAGGCCTGCAGCGGCCGGACCAGCCGGTCGACCAGGACGCTGTAGGCGACGGTGAAGACGAAGACCGCGGCGGTGGCCGGTGCGAACGCGAGCGCATCCATGGAGGTCCAGAGGTCGACGGCGGCCAGGTAGAGCACGGTGGTGGCGAAGAAGGAGATCCATTGCACCAGCAGGAACAGCGCCATGGTGATGGTGTTGTAGATGTTCTTGGCCATAAGGCGGCGGTGCAGCTCGTCCGCGCTAGCGACGTCGAGCTGCTTGTCGCGCCTGACCCTCCGCGGGATCTCGAAGCTGGGCGAGCCCAGCAGGCCCACGCCTTCCCGCACCTGTCCGTCGAGGGGCACCATGACCTTCGTCGCGAGGAGGCAGTTGTCGCCCGTCTTGCCCTGAACGGGATAGGCGATCCGGTTCCCCAGGAAGTTCTCTGCCCCGATCGCCACGCGGGACAGGCGGAAGGACGTGTTCGAGAAATCGGCATTGATGATGGACAGCCCGTCCGCGACCATCGTTCCGCTGCCGACCGAGCTGAGGAATGGGGTGTCGTGCTGCACGGCCTCGCCGAAGTTCGAACCGGTCTGCCGCACCCCGCGTAGGTCGTAGCCCAACCAACGCAGGTAGTGGACGACGTAGGAGGTGCCACCGAAGAGACGCATGTAGAACCGGCTGTTGGTCGTGCGGGCGATCGCGCGGTAGACCCAGTAGTGGAATCCGTACAAGGGGTAGACCTTGTCCGGCGTGATGAAGAGGTTCAGCAGGCGCGGAACGGTTCCCACAAACACGAGACCGACGAGCACGGCGCCGAAGAAGACCACGGCGGAAATGACCAGCGCGTCGTCGCGGTAGAACGCCCAGCTCGTGAAGGCGACCGGTCCCGGGTCCGTCAGCGTGGCGAGCTGCGGGACCTTTGTGAGCGCGAGAATCGCGATGACGTACGCCAGCGGCGTACCCAGCAGAAGCAGGTTCGCCAGCTGCACGGTCGCGAACCTGACCCGTCGCCAGGTGCTGATGTCCATCGTGGGGATCCGCTGGTAGTCGACGTCGGTCGGCTGCGCGGGGGAGCCGTGCCAGCGCTCACCGTCGGGCACGGTCTGTCCGGCGTGCAGGGAGGAGGAGTGGCCCAGCTGGGCCCCGTCACCCACCGACGTCCAGATGTCGAGCACCGTCATCTCGCCGACCAGTGCGTCCTTGCCGACGCTCACCGCGCCCGTCTGGATGACCCCGTTGTGGGCCCGGTAGCCGCTGAAGAACGAGTCCTTCCGGATCACCGCACGGTCGCCGATGCTGAGCAGGTCGGTGCACACGGGCAGGTTCCTGGTGAGGATGACGGCGCCGCGTCCGACCTTCGCGCCCAGTATCCTCAGGTAGAGCGCGTAGAGCGGGGAACCGATGAACAGCGCCAGCGGGTTGGTGCGGACCAGCGTCTTGACGAACCAGAAACGGAAGTACGCCATGCTCCAAACCCGGATCTCCTGCGGCTTCCACCGGCCGATCAGCACCCACTTGAGCAGGATCGGAAGGGTGCAGAGGCCGAGGAACATCGCGCCGCCGAACGCGACCGCCCGCAGGTAGATGGTGACCGGGTTCGGATTGGCCGAGACCCAGTCATAGCCCACTACAGCGACCATCACCGTAAGGGCGGGGTAGCCGAGGAGGAACAGGATCTGCAACGCCCCGCACAGGAGGTACTCACCATTACGGGCCCGTCTCGGCGGCGGGGTGAGAGCCGTCGGAGTTGCTGCCTGCGAGGCAGGCGTGGGCGTGGTGTCCGTTTTGGTGATGGAGAGGGCCGCGGCAAGACTCCGAATCGTCGGGTGCTGGTAGACGTCCGGCATCGACACCGGCGGTAGGTCGGGCCGCTTGCGCACGCGCGCGCAGAAACGGGCCATCAGCATCGAGTCGGCGCCGAGGTCATCGAAGAAGTGGCCGTCAACCGACACGTGCTCGGTGCCTACGATACCGGTCAACACCTCGGCGAATAGTCGCTCGCATTCGGCGGACGTGGTCGGATTGTCAGCCGGATCAACGGCCAGGACGTCGTTGCCGAGGGCCGCGGCAAGACTCCGGATCGTCGGGTGCTGGTAGACGTCCGGCATCGACACCGACGGCAGGTCGGGCCGCTTGCGCACGCGCGCGCAGAAACGGGCCATCAGCATCGAGTCGGCGCCGAGGTCATCGAAGAAGTGGCCGTCAACCGATACCTCCTCGGTGCCCACGATATCGGCCAGCACCTCCGCGAAGAGTCGCTCGCATTCGGCGAGAATGGTCGGATTGTCAGCCGGATCAACGATCAGGACGTCGTGGGAGTTTCCCATCAGGTGGATCCCTTTAACCAGAAGTCAGAGTGGGCGTTGCAGGTGCGCCTGGCGGCATGAACGAAATCCGGCCGGCTGCGGTCGGGGCAAGAAGGACAGAAGTGGACATCTCACCCGATCCGCGTGCCCGAGGCCAGGTCGCACTGGCGCAGGACGTCGTCGCCGTAGATGTCGGCCAGCCAGTTGGCCTGGTAGATGGTGTCGAGGTAGCGCTCGCCGAGGTCCGGGGCGAGGGCGACGGCGACGAGGTCGTCCGCGTCGTGCCCAGCCAGCCAGTCCACTGCTCCGCTGACGACGCTGCCGGTGGAACCGCCGAAGAGGTACCCATGATGGGCGAGGCGGTGGCAGACCCGGACGGCGTCCGGCTCCTCGACGTGCATCACGTCGTCGACGTAGGACTCATCGAGCAGCGGTGGTCGAACCGCCATGCCCAGACCCGGGATCATCCGGCGGCCCGCTGGCGAACCGAACGAGAGCGAGCCGACCGGGTCGACTGCGACGACCCGCACCTGGGGGTGCCGTTCGCGGAAGTAGCGGGCGCAGCCCATCAGGGTGCCCGTTGTGCCTGTCCCGATGAACAGCACGTCGACGTTCGGGAACTCCCGGGCAATTGCCGGGGCGGTGGTGCAGTAATGCACCTTCCAGTTGTTGGGATTGGTGTACTGGTTGAGCCACACGAAGCGATCGTCGGCGGCACACAGCGCGCGGATGTAGTCGAGCCGTGCGCTGAGCGGTCCGCCGACCAGGTCGGGCTCGGCAACGACGTGCACGGTGGCGCCCAATGCCTCCATCATCAGCCGCGTTGCCAGGTTGCACCGCGAGTCGGTCACGCACAGGAACCGGTAGCCCTTGCTTGCCGCGATCATACTGAGCGCCACGCCGAGGTTCCCCGATGACGACTCGACGAGAAATGCTCCGGGTTGCAGGTGCCCTTCGCGTTCGGCCGCTTCCACCATTGCGATTGCCGGTTTCAGCTTCACCGAGCCTGCGAAGTTGAAGCCCTCGCACTTGAGGAACAGTGAGCGCCCCAATATCGACTGGAGGTCGACATAGAGATCGTCCTCGTTGAAGTCCAGGGCACTGGAGATGACTGTCACGATGGACCCCTCAGCCATTGCGGAACGGCGTGGTCGGTGAGAAGAGCCGCTGACTCATGCTCCTGATACCATCTGACGGTGAGCATTCACAGTGATCTTCCTTGTGGTCGGCGTGTCGCTCACCGATGATCGGCTCGATGCGGTTCGATCTCCGCGCGCCAGTGCTGGAGGATAATGTCACGTGAGGAGTTGGTAGATCGCCGAGTTGACGCAGGCCCGGGGTCTATCGGGGCGACGGCCGCCCCGGCCCTGAGCGCGGCCGGCTTGGCCACATAGGCGTGCGCCGCCGTGCGGCATAGTCGGCCAGCGTTTTTCGCGCACGAGCGTGTTTCCCCCCTCGCGTTCCCCCCACTCGTCAGTCGTACGCCCCTCACGACCGCCGCAATATCGGGAGAACCACCTAAGGGAGTATCGGGGAAACCACCTAAGGGGCTCCCGCCCGGGGCCGCGGCTAGGCGACTGGCCCATCATGGGCGCTCACGCGGGCGGCGACCTCGGCCCGGTTGCGGGCGCCGAGCTTGCGGATGATGTTGTGGACGTGCGCCTCGGTGGTCTTCTCGGCGATCCCCAGTGACCGCGCGATCTGCCGGTTCGTGGATCCGTCGGCGACGAGGTGCGCCACTTGCAGTTCGCGTGTGGTGAGCGCCGCGAGATGCTGTTCCAGGCGGTCGCGGCCGCCGTCGTCCGCGCGGCCGGGGGGCGCGGCGGACAGCTTCCGCGGTGACTCGGGCGGGCCGACGCGCCGCACGTTCCCCGGCGGTTCCCGGCGGGCACGCCCCGGAGGAGACAGGTCCCCGAAGCAGGCCGCCACGCTGAGACCGACCGGAGTAGCCGCGCACCATCCGTGCGCTTCGACCAGCGGGCGCTCTGCGCCGTTCGCCGCATCGCGGCGCATATTCACGGTCGCCAATGCCCAGCTCGCGCACGCGACCGCCCGCGCGTCGCCCATCGTCCGGAATCGCGTCAGGCTCTCCCGCAGGTGGCTCGCCGCGCCGTCTGCGTCGCCCCGATGGCGGGCCAGCAACCCGAGTTCGAAGCGCGACCACGCGACACCGGGCAGGTTGTCGAGCTCGTTGAACAGGTCGGCGGCCCGGGCGTAGTGGGCGACCGCCTGGTCGGGTTGGCCGCAGGCCCGCGCGAGGTGACCCCGGAAGGCAGTGGCGATCGCCGTGTGCGGCCGGTCCTCGTCAACCGCGAGCACACGCCTGAGCAGGGCTTCCGCGTCTTCGAGATCGCCGCGCCCGAGGGCCAGCGCCGCGGCGATCAGCAGGGCACGGGTCAGCGAGCCGCCGGCCGCGGGCAGCTGCCCCGAATCGACGGCGGCGCGTCCGGGCTCCAGGGGCGTCTCGCCAGGCCGATCCCGGCGGATGGCGTACCAGCCCAGAGCCGATGCGAGCGGCAACGACTGACCGGCATCGGCGGCGGTCGCGGCGTAGGCCAGCGCCTTGCAGAGGTTGGCCTGCTCGAGCCGGACTGACTCCGCCCACGTCCCCTCAGCGGCCTCGCCGATGGCCGTCTCGACCAACACGGCGAGGTCGGCGAAGTACCGGGCGTGCCGGGCGTTGGCCGCCTCCTCCTCCCCGTGTTCGAGGAGCAGTTCTCGTGCGTACTCCCGCACGGTGTGCAGCATCACGAACTCCGCGACGCCGTCGGGTCTGATCTGGCGGTGCAGCAGGCTCTTGTCGACCAGCGAGGCGATGGTGCCCACCGGGTCGGCGAGATCGCACACCTTCCCGGCCCCGTCCAGCGTCGCACCACCCGCGAACACCGACAGCCTGCGGAATGCGGCCCGCTCGACGGGCCGCAACAGGTCGTGGCTCCACGCCAGCGCGGCCCGCAGGGTCCGGTGGCGCTCCGGGGCGTCTCGAACCGCATCGATGAGGATGCTCATCCGGTGACCGAGCCGGAAGGTCAGCTCGGCCGGTGTGAAGAGCTTGAGCCGGGCTGCGGCGAGCTCCAGGGCCAGCGGTAGGCCGTCGAGCCGGGCACAGATCTCGACGAGCGCCGCATGGTTGGCGGGCGTCACCTCGAACCCCGGCTCGAACCGCCGCACGCGCTGTACGAGCAACTCCACGGCCGGAGCCGCGGTGGGCCGCCCACCGTCATCGTCCGCACGAGCCAGCCCGAGGGGACGGAGCGGAATCTCGCGTTCTTCCCGGAGGTGCAGCCGTTCTCGGCTCGTCGTCAGCAGCCGGAGCCCAGGGAACCGCGAGAGGGCCGCGGCCACCGGGGGACCGGCGTCGAGCACGTGCTCAAAGTTGTCGATCACGAGGAGCATCTTCTTGCCGGTCCCCGCGCCGACGTGCTGATCCGCAGCCGCCTGCGCGCCGACCTCGCAGCCGACCGCGCCGAGCACCGCGGCGGGAACCAGGTCTGGGTCGCGGACCTCGGTGAGATCCACGAACGTCACGCCGTCGGGGAAGCGCGGTGCCGCCACCGCCGCCGCCGCAATCGCCAGCCGGGTCTTGCCGACGCCCGGCGGCCCGGTGAGCGTGAGCAGGCGGGCGTCGGGCTCGGCAAGCAGCCGAACGAGCGCGGTCAGCTCGGCATCCCGGCCGACGAGCGCGTCCGTCATGACGGGCAGCGCATGCGGGTCTTCACGGGCCGTTCGCAACGATGCTCCCGCTCGACGGCCGACAACGGTTCCCATTGTCGATCAGTGACAACTCCGCACCCCCGACGATTCTGTCGATCTGCGGATTGCTACGGCTCGGGCTTCGCACCCTGTCCGCTAGGAGCGGGCTTCAGCTCCCTCCGCAAGCTGCGCCATCGAGCCGACGTTGATGGTGCTCTTCCCCGGGTGAAGTCCGGGTGTCCCCGAATGGCTCATTTGGGATGTTCTGGACATCCCGGTAGCGCCCGACGCGCTTCGATCGGGCACGGTCCGTGGTCAGTCTGCCCCCCAGCGCCACTACCACCACTGTGGCCAGTGTGCCAAACGTCGGTCTACCCGCAACACTCCGATCCTGCCGGTCTGATGGCGACCATCTGGACCGGACCGTCGCGAAGCCCTCCTGGCCTAGACGTCCTTGATCTCGCAGAGCACCGTGCCCTGCGCGACGGGGCTGCCCGCCGTCGCCGAGAGCCCGGTCACCGTGCCCGCCTTGTGCGCGGTGACCGGGTTCTCCATCTTCATCGCTTCCAGCACGACGACGAGATCACCTTCGGCCACCGAGTCGCCGTCGGACACCGCGACCTTGACGATCGTGCCCTGCATCGGCGCCTTCACCGCGTCGCCGGACGCCGTCGCTGTGCCCGAGCCGCCGCGCTTCCGGGGAGGCGCTTTCGCCGCCGCCGGTGCACCCCCGCCGAACCGCGCAGGCAGCGACACCTCCAGCCGCCGTCCGCCGACCTCGACGACCACGGACTGCCGCGGCTCCTCCTCTTCGGTCGCTGCCCCGTCCGCGAACGGCGTGACCGTGTTCTCCCATTCGGTCTCGATCCACCGGGTGTGCACGGTGAAGGCCGCGTCGTCCTGTGCGGCGAACGCCGGGTCGTCGACGACGAGCCGATGGAACGGCAGCACCGTGGCCGTGCCCTCCACCTGGAACTCGGCCAGCGCGCGGCGCGAGCGCTGCAGCGCCTGCTCGCGGTCGGCGCCGGTGACGATCAGCTTGGCCAGCAGGGAGTCGAACTGCCCGCCGATCACCGAGCCCGCCTCGACGCCCGCGTCGACCCGCACGCCGGGCCCCGACGGCAGCGTGAGCGCGGTGATCGTGCCGGGTGCAGGGAAGAAGTTCCGGCCGGGGTCCTCGCCGTTGATGCGGAACTCGATGGAGTGCCCCCGCGGCGTCGGGTCGTCGGTGAACGGGAGCGGCTCGCCCTCGGCGATGCGGAACTGCGCGCGCACGAGGTCCACACCGGACGTCTCCTCCGAGATCGGGTGCTCGACCTGCAGCCGCGTGTTGACCTCGAGGAACGAGATCAGGCCGTCCTGACCGACGAGGAACTCGACCGTGCCCGCCCCGTGGTAGCCCGCCTCCCGGCAGATGGCCTTCGCGGCCTCGTGGATCGTGGCGCGCTGCTCGTCGGACAGGAACGGCGCGGGCGCCTCCTCGACGAGCTTCTGGAAGCGCCGCTGCAGCGAGCAGTCGCGGGTGCCGACGACGACCACGCCGCCATGGGTGTCCGCCAGTACCTGGGCCTCGACGTGGCGGGGCCTGTCAAGGTAGCGCTCCACGAAGCACTCGCCGCGCCCGAACGCCGCGACCGCCTCGCGCACCGCCGACTCGTAAAGCGACGGGATCTCCTCGGCCGTGCGGGCGACCTTGAGCCCGCGGCCGCCGCCGCCGAACGCCGCCTTGATGGCGATCGGGAGGCCGTGCTCCTCGGCGAACGCGACGACCTCGTCCGGCCCGGACACCGGGCCGGACGTGCCGGGGACGAGCGGGGCGCCCGCGCGGAGGGCGATGTGCCGGGCCGTGACCTTGTCGCCGAGGTCGCGTATGGCCTGTGGGGTGGGGCCGATCCAGATCAGGTCCGCGTCGATGACGGCCTGGGCGAAGTCGGCGTTCTCGGAGAGGAAGCCGTAGCCGGGGTGGACGCCGTCGGCGCCCGCGCGCTGCGCGACGTCGATCAGCTTGTCGATGTTGAGGTAGGACTCGGCGGCGGTCGATCCGCCCAGCGCGAACGCCTCGTCGGCGAGTCGCACGAAGGGGGCGTCGCGGTCGGGGTCGGCGTATGCGGCGACGCTGGTCAGCCCCGCGTCGCGACAGGCGCGGATGACGCGGACGGCGATCTCACCACGGTTCGCGACGAGGATCTTGCTCAGGCGCGGCACGGAATCGGTCTCCTCTTCGGCCGGGGCCCACGTCCCGGCGCACGCTCTCCGGCAGTCTAGGCACGGCCGGGGTGGGCCCGGATGTGGGCTACGCGACCCTCACCTGCCCCGCTCCCGCAGGTCCACCACCCCTCGAGGTGGACCTGCGGGAGTGACCGAATGCCCCGGGTGGGACCCGTCCGAACCATCTCCCGATCTCACGTCCGGGCGGAGAGACCACAGTCTGTCCGCGGCGCCGTGAGCGGGGAAACGTTCTTTACGCAGACTTGAGGTTCCGCCTGACCTGGTTCTTGATCCGGGCGAGCATGGCCGCCATCCCGCGCAGCCGCAGCGGGCTGACCGCCTGGCCGAGCCCGAGCGCGATGTAGAAGTCGTCGGGCACGGCGAGCACGTCCGCGGCGGGCTGGCCGTCGAGGCCGGTGCTCATGATCGAGGCGAAACCCCTGGTCGTCGGGGCTTCCGGGGGCGCGGAGAAGAACAGGTGCACGGTGTGGTCGCCCGCGTCCTCGACCTCCACGGCGAGGAACAGCGGCGACTGGCACTCGTGCACCGGTTCCATCGTCTCGGCCGCGTCCGCGTAGCGCTCCGGCAGCTCCGGCAGCTCGCGCGACAGCTCCAGCAGCAGCTCCAGCCGTTGCTTCGGACCGACGTCCGCGAAGTCGTCGACGAGCTCCGCGAGCGGCGCGGGCAGCGTCACACCGACCCCCGTTCGGCCCCCTGCGCGATCGGCGCCCGCACGGTGTTGCCCCACTCGGTCCAGCTGCCGTCGTAGTTGCGGACGTGGCCGAAGCCGAGCAGGTGGGTGAGCACGAACCAGGTGTGGCTGGAGCGCTCGCCGATGCGGCAGTAGGCGATGACGTCGTCGTCGGGCGAGAGGCCCTGCTCGGTGAGGTAGATGGCCTCGAGCTCGGGGCGCGGCTTGAACGTGGCGTCCTCGGCGGCGGCCCGGCCCCACGGCACGCTGGCCGCGCCGGGGATGTGCCCGCCGCGCACCGCGCCTTCCTGCGGGTAGTCGGGCATGTGC
Source organism: uncultured Actinomycetota bacterium (assembly GCA_963822805.1). Taxonomy (GTDB): domain Bacteria; phylum Actinomycetota; class Actinomycetes; order Mycobacteriales; family Pseudonocardiaceae; genus Pseudonocardia. Next base: position 163,301 of record CAWGIV010000001.1, read on the forward strand.
AGCAGCTCGCCCGAGTACTCCCCGGGCGACCGGACGTCGACCATGGGCTTGCCGAGGTGGGCGAGGACCTCGTCACGGAAGGCCCGGATCGTGGTGTCGTCCCGCTCGACGACGGGGTAGCTGACGGGCTCCGGTTTGGGTGCCTCGGTGGTGAGCTCTCGGCCCTCGGCCGCCCACTTGGCCCGGCCGCCGTCGAGCATCCGCACGTCCGGGTGGCCGAAGAGGGAGAACACCCACAGCGCGTAGGTGGCCCACCAGTTGCTCTTGTCGCCGTAGAAGACGACCGTGGTGTCGCGGCCGATGCCCCGCTCGCCGCAGATCTCGGCGAACCGGGGGCCGTCGACGTAGTCGCGGGTGCCGGGGTCGTTCAGCTCGGTGTGCCAGTCGACCTTCACCGCGCCGGGGATGTGGCCGGTGTCGTAGAGCAGCACGTCCTCGTCGGACTCGACGACGACGAGGCCCGGTTCCCCGAGATGCTCGGCGAGCCACGCGGTGGTGACCAGGCGCTCGGGGTGGGCGTAGGCGGCGAGCTTGGGGTCGTTGTCCTGCGCGACGGTCATGCGGGCCAGCCTAGTCGCGTCGCCACAGGTCCGTGACGCTCACGCCGACCGCCTCCAGCAGCCGTCGCAGCAGCGGGAGGCTGATCCCGATGACGTTGGACGGGTCGCCGTCGATGCCGTCTACGAACCAGCCGCCGAAGCCGTCGAGGGTGAACGCGCCCGCGACGGCCAGCGGTTCGCCGGTCGCAAGGTAGGTCTCCAGCTCGGCGTCGGTCGGCCGCGCGAACCGCACCGTCGTGACCGCGTGTCCTTCGGCCACCCGGTTGATCGCGCCGTCCGCCATCCGCAGCACGGTGTGGCCGGTGACCAGCTCAGCGGTCCGCCCCGCCATGACGCGCCAGCGCCGTCGGGCGGTCTCGGGGTCGCCCGGCTTGCCGTGCAGCTCGCCGTCGAGCAACAGCATGGAGTCGCAGCCGACGACCACCGCGTCCGGGTGGTCGTCCGCGATGCGGCGGGCGACCGTGGTGGCCTTCGCCCCGGCCAGCGTGGTGACCTTGGTGCCGGGGCCTGCCCCGGCGGCGGTGGCGAGCAGGGCGGGCTCGTCGATGTCGGCGACCTCGACGAGTGGGTCGAGTCCGGCGGCCCGCAGCACGCCGAGTCGGGCGGGGGAGGCGGAGGCGAGCACGAGACGCACGCCCCGATCTTGCCGAACCCGCCCGTGGCCGCTGCGCCCACCACCTGGATCTCCCGCACGGCGCGAAACCGACATTTCCGGTGATCAAAAGCCGGGTACGTCGGTCTCGGGTGAATCGCCGCGCACCGTCGTGTCGGAATCCCGGACTCGCCGTGTTGGAAGTCGGGACTCGCCGTGTCGGAAATCGCGACTCGCCGTGGAGCTACTTCACCAGCCCGTGCCGGTACGCATACCCGACGGCCTGCGCCCGGTCCCGCAGCCCGGCCTTGGCGAACAGGTGGTTGACGTGCGTCTTCACGGTCGCCTCGCTCACCACCAGCCGCCGGGCGATCTCGGTGTTGGACAGGCCCGACGCGATCAGCCCGAGCACCTCGGCCTCGCGCGCGGTGAGCCCGTCGGGGAGCGCGGTGGGCCGGGGGGCGGGCTCCGCGGCGAGCAGCCGGGCCAGCGCCGCCGAGTCCACCGTGGTGTGCCCGTCCGCCGCCGAGCGCAGCGCGCGACCGATGGCCTCGGCGTCGGCGTCCTTCGACAGCCAGCCCGCCGCCCCCGCGCGGAGCGCCTCGACGACCGACGCGTCGTCCGCGTACGTCGTGAGGACGACGACCGCCGTCGCGGGATGGTCCGTGCGCACCCGCCGGGTCGCCTCGACGCCATCGCACACCGGCATGCGCAGGTCGGTGAGCAGCACGTCCGGGGCGAGCTCGGCGACCAGCGCCACCGCCCGCCCGCCGTCGGGCGCGGCCCCGACCACCTCGATGCCCGGCAGCAGCCCGAGCAGGGTGACCAGGCCCTCGCGGACGATCGTCTGGTCGTCGGCCAGGACTACGCGGAGGGGTGGAGGCGCAGCAGCACTCGCCATCCGTCCTCCACCGGTCCCGCGGACAGGTCGGCCCCAGCCAGCGCGGCGCGCTCGGCCATCCCCACCAGACCGTAGCCGCCTGTCGACGGCGGCGGTGGCGCGCCCGCGCGGTCGCGGACCTCCAGCTCGGTGGTGCCGTCGCGGTGCGTCAGTCGCACAGAGACCGGCGCGCCCGCCGCGTGTCGCCGCGCGTTCGTCAGCGCCTCCTGCGCGGTGCGCAGCACGGTCTCCTGCGCGGTCGCCGACAGGTGATCGGGAGCGCCGTCGATCTCGAGGGTGGCGTCGGGGGTGTCGGCGACCAGCGCGCGCAGCCCGGCGGCGAGGTCGACCGGCGCCGCGCGCAGGGCCGTCACCGCGCGGCGGGCCTCGGCCAGCCCCTCGGCGGCCAGGTGCTGGGCGCGTTCGACCTGGGCAAGCGTGTCGGCGGGTGCACCGTCGCGCAGCAGCATGAGCCGCGCCCCCTGCAGCTGGACGGCGAGGGCCGAGAGCGAGTGTGCGAGGACGTCGTGCACGTCGCGGGCGATCCGGGCACGCTCGGCCAGCGCCGCCGCGCGGGCGTGCTCCTCCTGCACCCGTGCCGGCGTTGACCAGCGGAAGCTCGCGCTGCTCGGCGCGCCGCTGGCTCTCCCGGCGTCCCATCCCGAGCAGCAGCACCGCGGCGAGCCCGAGCACGGCGAGCGACGATCCCGGTCGGGTGGGCTCCGCGATGCACGACCGACCACCCCGACGGCCGTGCCGACGAGCACCGCCACGGCCGCCGTGCCGGGCAGCCGCGTGCCCGCCGCGACCACGGCGAAGAAGCAGAACCCCAGCACGCCACGACCACTCGCCTGCCGCGGCGATGAATCCGATGCCGGCGACGGCCAGCACGACGATCGCGGTCGGGTCCAGCCAGCCCGGCCGGGCGGGGCGCACGGAGACCGCGACCCACGCCAGCCCGCCCGCAGGGCGGCGGCGGCCGACAGGCAAGGGAGGTCGGGCCACGGGTAGATCGTTGAAGTAGGCGCCGAGCAGGATGACCGGCAGCCAGACAGGCTGCTGACCATCCGCACCGGGCCGGACAAGTCTCACGGTCGAGTGTGGACCGCGCGGCCGCCCCCCGTCGAGCGGGCCGGATCGGCCGTCCATCGCGGGCGACGCGCCCGTTGAACACGGCCTGGCCGACCCCCACGACGACCAGGACGAGCGGCAGGAGCAGCGACCGCCGGGCGGGCACCCATCGGCCCGCGAACTGCCGCGCGATCACCCAGCCGACGAGCGGCACCAGGTAGGAGGCGACGTCCATAACGGGAAGCCTGCCCGGCAACGGCGGCGCGGGCCTCGGCCCCGGGGTCGGTCCCGGGTGGAGACGCGCCTCCACCCGGGGATGGAGATCAGCCCGGCCAGGCGGATGTGCGCCACGCGTCCGGGCCGACGCGCAGCGGGCGACGCAGGTGCGTGGCGCGGTCGGCCCAGCGGCTCGGCGGGCGCGTCGGGTCGGGCGGCGGGCTCGCCGCGAGCGCCGCCAGCACGACGGCGAGCGCGGCCACCTCCACGTCGTCCGGCGCACCCCGGACCACCCGGAACATCGGCTCGTTCACAGCGGGATGTTCCCGTGCTTGCGCGGGGGCCCGGCCTCGCGCTTGGTGGCGAACGTCCGCAGCGCCCTGGCGACGTAGGCACGGGTCTGCGAGGGTGCGATCACGCCGTCGATGTAGCCGCGGTCGGCCGCGATGTACGGGTTGGCCAGGGTGTCCTCGTACTCCTGCTGCAGCTCAAGGCGTTTGGCGGTGAGCTCGTCGCCGGTGAGCCCGTTGAGCTCCTTGCGGTAGAGGATGCTCACCGCCCCCGCGGCGCCGGTGACGGCGATCTGCGCGGTGGGCCAGGCCACGTTGACGTCCGCGCCGAGGTGCTTGGACCCCATCACGTCGTACGCGCCGCCGTACGCCTTCCGGGTGATCACGGTGACCTTCGGGACGGTGGCCTCGGCGTAGGCGTAGATCAGTTTCGCGCCGCGGCGGATGATCCCGTTCCACTCCTGCTCCGTGCCCGGCAGGAAGCCCGGGACGTCGACGAACGTGAGCACCGGCACGTTGAACGCATCGCACGTGCGCACGAACCGGGCGGCCTTCTCCGAGGCGTCGATGTCGAGGCAGCCCGCGAACTGCGTCGGCTGGTTGGCCACCACACCCACCGACCGGCCATCGACGCGCCCGAAGCCGACCACGATGTTCGGCGCGAACAGCGCGTGGACCTCGAGGAACTCGCCATCGTCGAGGACCTTCTCGATGACGCCGTGCATGTCGTAAGGCGTGTTCGGAGAGTCCGGGATGATCGTGTCCAGCTCGGGGACGGGCTCGTCCGAGTGCTCCGCGGGGAAGACCGGCGGGTCGGACAGGTTGTTGGACGGCAGGAACGACAGCAGCTCCTTGACGTAGGAGAACGCGTCCTCCTCGTCGCTGCCCAGGTAGTGCGCCACACCGGAGCGCGCGTTGTGTGCCCGGCCCCCGCCCAGATCCTCCATCGCGACATCCTCGCCGGTCACCGTCTTGATCACGTCCGGGCCGGTGATGAACATGTGGCTGGTGCCGTCGACCATGACGACGAAGTCGGTGAGCGCAGGGGAGTACACCGCCCCGCCCGCCGACGGGCCCATGACCAGGGAGATCTGCGGGACCACGCCGGAGCTGCGCACGTTGCGTACGAAGATCTCGCCGTAGAGGCCGAGCGCGACCACGCCCTCCTGGATCCGCGCGCCGCCCCCGTCGTTGATCCCGATCACCGGGCAGCCGATCTTGGCGGCGACGTCCATGACCTTGACGATCTTCTCGCCGTACACCTCGCCGAGCGCCCCGCCGAACACCGTGGCGTCCTGGCTGAACACGGCGACCGGGCGGCCATCGACGGTGCCGGTGCCGGTGACGACGCCGTCGCCGAACGGGCGCCGCTCCTGCATCCCGAAGTTGGTGGAGCGGTGCCGGGTGAGCGCGTCGAGCTCGACGAAGGAGCCGGGGTCGAGCAGCATTTCCAGACGCTCGCGGGCGGTGTGCCTGCCTTTGGCGTGCTGGCGCTCCACCGCCTTCGGGTCGGTTTCCGACGCCGCGTTGCGCCGACGCAGGTCGGCCAGTTTGCCCGCGGTGGTGTGGAGATCGGTTCCTGCGCGGTCCTCTGCGGTCTCCGGGGCGGCGGTCATGCCGCGGAGCCTAAACCGGCCGGTGACGGCGGGAACGCGGGCTGCGTCACGTCGGTCGGCGACGCTGTGCGCCCACTGATCGCGGTTGACGGTGTCCTGTGCCGCAGAATCACCGGGATGGCGGTAGCGTCCGCGCGCATGAACCGGACAGCCCGGCCGCTCGACCACGACGCCGTCCGCGCCGCGCTCGTCGGCCCGTGGGCGCGGATCGACATCGTCGAACGCACCGGCTCCACCAACGCCGACCTGCTCGCCGCGGCCGCCGCGGGTGCCCCCGACCGGACCGTGCTCGTCGCCGAGCACCAGGAGGCCGGACGCGGACGGCTCGCCCGGAGTTGGGTCTCGCCACCGGGCTCCGGGCTCACCGTGAGCGTGCTGCTGCGGCCGGAGGGCATCTCCGCGTCGCGGCTGGGCTGGCTGACCCTGCTCGCGGGTCTCGCCGCCCACGACGCCGTGCGCGCGCTGAGCACGGTGCCGTGCGGCCTCAAGTGGCCCAACGACCTGCTGCTGGGGCCCGCGCAGCGCAAGGTCGCCGGGATCCTCGCGGAGGTGGCCGACTCGCAGCGGCCCGCGGTGGTCGTCGGGATCGGGCTGAACGTCGCCGCGGCCCCCGCCGACCAGCCGGGGGCGACCTCGCTCGCTGCGGAGGGCGTCGACGTCGGACAGACCGAGGCGCTCATCGCGGTGCTGACGGCGCTGGCGCGGCGCGAGGCGGCGTGGCGGGCCGGGCGCGGCGACCCCGACGCCACCCGCATGCGTGCCGACTACCGCGCCGCGTGTCTCTCGCTCGGCGCGCCGGTGCGGGTGGAGCTGCCGGGCGGGGCGATTCACACGGGGATCGCCGAGGACGTCGACACCGACGGCAGGCTGCTCCTGCTCGATCCCGCGGGACGCCGCCGGGCGGTTGCGGCCGGTGACGTGGTGCATCTGCGCTCGGTCCGCCCGACCCCGCCTTAAGCTGGGTAGGTGGGGTATCCGGACGAGTTGTTGGTGGCGGGCGAGGAAATTCTTACGCACCGCCACCCCCACTGGAAGATGCTGGTCGGGCCGGTGCTGGTGCTGCTCGTCGTCGTCGGGTTGGGCAGCTACCTCGCGGCGCTGGTCGGCGCCCAGTCGTGGGGGCCGTGGGCGCGGATCGTGCTGGCCGTCATCGCACTGGGGCTGGTGGTCCGGTTCACCCTGATGCCGGTGATCCGCTGGCGCACCACACACTTCGTCGTCACCAACCGCCGGGTGCTCGTGCGCGAGGGCCTCTTCACACGGCGCGGCCTGGACATCCCGTTGCGGCGCATCACCAGCGTCCAGTTCCGGCATACGCTGTTCGAGCGGATCTTCGGCGTCGGCACGCTCGTCATGGAGTCGGCATCGGACGAGCCGTTGGAGTTCCACGACATCCCGGGCGTCGAGGAGGTGCACGCGTTGCTCTACCGGGAGGTCGCGGAGGATACCTGACGCGGCCTATCGTCTACGCCCCTGCGTCCAGGATGCCCGGAGAGTCTGTTGCGCGCATTTCCCCTCGTCGTTGTCCTGTGCGCGTCCGTGCTCGTGGCCTGTGGCGGCCAGCCGCGGGCGTCCGGCCCCGCGACGGTGACCGCGTCGTCACCGAACCGGCTCCGGCGTCGGCCGCACCCGCATCGCCGTCCGCGCCGGTCGACGCCGGTCCCACCAGTTGGCAGATGCCCAACCTCGTCGGCTCGAATCTGCAGGATGCCCAAGACGCGATCCAGGCGCTCACCGACAACAAGATCTTCTTCACGAAGTCGCACGACGCCACCGGTCGCGGCCGTCACCAGATCCTCGACCGCGACTGGAAGGTGTGCGACCAGAACGTCAGGCCCGGCGCCACGATCACAGCGAGCACGACCATCGACTTCGGCGCGGCGAAGCTGTCCGAGCCCTGTTGACGGGACGGCTAGTCGCGCGTGCCGAACATGCCGGTGAACGTGCTGTGAAACACCAGCACCTCGCCGCGGTGCAACCGGGCGCGCAGCTTCACCAGGCCCAGCCCGGGGCGGCTGCGCGAGCGGCGGGCCTCCAGCACCTCCATCGAGGCCCGCAGCTCGTCACCCGCGAACACCGGGGCGGGCCAGGCGAGCTCCTCGCCGCCCGGCGAGCCGAGCGAGGCGGCCTTGTTCAGCACCTCGTCGACGTACAGGCGCATCCACAGTCCCGCCGTGAACCAGCCCGAGGCGGCGAGCTTGCCGAAGATCGACTTCCGCCCGGCCTCCTCGTCGACGTGGAAGGGCTGGGGATCGAAGCGGCGCGCGAACGCCACCATCTCGTCGCGGTCGACCACTGCGGTGCCGAGCTCGAACACGCGGCCTGCGGTGAAGTCCTCGAACGCCAGCGCGGTCACGAGAGCGCGGCGAGCCCGGCCTCGGCGACCTCCTGGTCCTGGGAGTAGTGGCCACCGCTCACGCCGATCGCACCGACGATCGCGTCACCGAGGGTGATCGGGTAGCCACCTCCGAAGATCACCAGGCGGTCGATGCCGCCGACGGCGCCGGAGGCGAGCGGGGCGTCGTCCTTGATGAAGTCGTGCCAGCCGTGGGTCGGCATGCCGAACCCGACGGCGGTGTAGGCCTTGTCCTGCGCCACCTGCGTGGACAGCAGCGCGGCGCCGTCCATGCGGGAGAACGCCTTGAGGTTGCCGCCGACGTCGGCGATCGCGATGCACATCGGTACGCCGATCTCGCTCGCCTTGGCCTCGGCGGCGGCGATCATGCGGTGGGCGGCGTCGGTGGTGATGGTCGGCACGGACACGGTGTCGGGCATATGGGCACTCCGGCTGGGTCGACGGTGACGTCCGCCATCTTGGCAATGAGTTGGGAACAGTCAAGGGAATTGAGTCAGGTCGACTCACGTTTGACGGTGTGCGGCCGGGCGGGACCGGCTCAGACCATCAAGGAGCAGCAGTGAGCACTCTCACCATGTGGACGCGACGGGACCCCTTCGCCGAGTTCGACGCGATCGTGCGGCGGGCGTTGGGTCCGGCGGGCGCACCGGCCGGGTTCACCCCCAGCGCCGAGATCGCCCGTGATGGCGACGACGCCGTGGTGCGGCTGGAGTTGCCGGGCGTCGACGTCGAGAAGGACGTCACCGTCGAGATCAAGGACGGCGCCCTGGTGGTGCGGGGCGAGCGGCGAGACGAGCGCGCCGAGGAGCGCGACGGCCGCAGGCTCCGCGAGATCCGCTACGGCGCCTTCCGACGCAGCTTCGACCTTCCGGCGCACGTCACCGTCGACGCGGTGGCGGCGACCTACGACGCGGGAGTGCTGACCGTCCGCGTGAGCGGCGCCTACGCCAGCACGTCCGCGCGGCAGATTCCGGTCACGGCGGCGCCCGCCGCCGTCTCGGCCCCCGAGTCCAGCGAGGCTCCGGCGGAGTCCTGATCGTCGGCAGTTCGCGGCCCGGACCCCGAGCAGGGTCCGGGCCGCTGCTGTTTGCGCGGTCCTCCGTTCGGCCGAACGGGTCGTTGCACGCTGCCGTGCTGCGGGTCCGGGGGCCCCGGGTTAGCGTGCGCTCCGGGGCAACGCCATCTGTCGCAATCGGAAACGGGGGGTGAGCGCATCGCCATGGCGACCGCAGCGTCGTTGAGCCCTGCCGACGTCGCGTCGTTTCCCCCTGAGCGCGTATCGCTGCGTGTCGCCCGGCGGCTCGTCCTGGTCCTCGGGCTGATGGTGGGGTTCCTCCTACTCGGGTTCGCCACCGGCGTGGCGCACGCCGACGGCTCAGGCAGCGACTCGGGCAAGAAGGCCACGTCGGCTGCGACGAAAACGGTCAAGTCGGCCACGGAGCAGGCCGAGAAATCCGGCGGCAGCGCCGGCTCCTCCGCGTCGTCGCGCAAGTCCTCCGAGTCCGGGTCGTCGGCCGAGGCTTCCTCCACGTCCTCGTCCAAGTCCTCGTCAAAGCCGTCGTCGCAGTCCTCGTCAGAGTCCTCGTCAAGGGCGTCGTCGCAGTCCTCCGAAACCGCCGCGTCCTCGGCGAACGCTGCAGGCAAGTCCGCAGCGAAGTCTCCGGCTGCGAACTCGACCAAGTCCGCAGCGAAGTCTCCGGCATCGGCCGAGGCGAAGCGGCCCGCGAAGGCTCTGGTCGCGGCTGCGGGGGAGACCTCGGCGACGTCCACGGGCCCCGGCTCGGCGAAGGCTTCCGCGGAGGCTCCCGCCCAGTCCCGAAACGAAGCTCCCGTCGAGTCCACGGCGACGGCCCCCCGGAAGTCGCCTTCGAGCGCTCCCGCCGAGTCCCCAGCCAAGGCTCCCGCCGCATCCACGGCGACGATTTCCCCGAAGACCCAGGCTGTTGCCTCCTCGCAGGTCCCAGTGCGGGCCGCGCTGCCTGCCCCGGTGGCGACCTTGCTGCAGGTCCCGGCGACGGTGTCGGTGAAGGCCCCTGCGACGGTGTCGGTGAATTCGCCCTCCCAGATGTCGGCGCAGGCCCCCGCAGTGCAGGCGCCGGTGGTGCAGGTTCCGGCCGCGCACGGACCGGTGGTGCAGGCGCCGGTGGTACCTGTGGCTGCGGTACCTGTGGCTGCGGTACCTGTGGCTGCGGTACCTGTGGCTGCGGTGCCGGCGGCTATCCGGTCGGTCGCCGAGCCTGCTGCCAACCGGCCGACGACAGCCATACCCACCGCCGGAGACGCCGCGGTCGCCGGGCTGCCAGCCGCTGTGCCGGCTGCGTTGGCTCCGGCTGCGGTCCTTGAGCCCAGCCAAAGGGTCATTGCCCGCCCAGAGTTGTCGCTTGGCCCAGACCTGGTCGCGCCCACGGGTGGAGCGGGCCCGCCAAGCACCCCGCCGTCGCCTGGTTCGCCGCTCCCGGTTCTTGATTCCGTTCTCAACCCGGCCCGGGCATCGGTCCACACCGCGCGCCATGATCGCCGTTTCGGGGACATTGAGGTCTGCCAGCGCACCTCATGTCCCGGAAACGGCAATCATGGCGCCACTGAAGTCGTGGCGGGTGTGTCGGCGGCGGTGGCCGGGCCGGTTGTGGGGGCGGTGGCGACGGCGGCTGGGCCGGTTGCCGGGACTGTCGCAACGGTGATCGCCCCAGTGGTGTCGAGTGTGGCTGCGCACGTTGTCGGGACCGTGTCGAGTGTGGCCACGTCGGTCGTCGCTCCCACTGTGACCGCGCTGGCGGCGGTTGCGCCGGCCCTGGCCGCGGTCACCCCGTTCGCGCCTGCTCCGGTCACGTCCGCCGTCGCCGCCCCGACCGCGCCGGCCCGGACCCCACTTGCGACGACCGTGCTGGGCCGGATCGCGCTGGCCCCGCCCCCACTCGCGCCGACCGTGCTGGGCCGGACCGTGCTCGCGCCGACCGTGCTGGGCCGGACCGTGCTCGCGCCGACCGTGCTGAGCCCGACCGTGCTCGCCCCGACCGTGCTCGCGCCAACTGCGCAGGCCTCGACGTCGCTCGCCCCCAACCCCTTCGGCGCAATCGCGCCGTCCGCCGCGGCGGCCACGACTGCCGCTCTCCCCGGCGGCCTGGTGGCCGTTGACCCCGCGTTCTTCGGCCTTGGCGCCGAATTGAGCGCCCCGCTGAGCCGCTTCGGGATGGGTCGCGCGGTCGCGCCCGGCTCGCGCGCTCCCGCATCGGGCCTGAACAGCGTGCCCGCCCAGGCCCCGGCCGCTCCGGGCGGCTCTGGCTCGACCGCGGGCGCTTTCTCCGGCGCGGCCCTGCCAGCCGCCATTCTCGGCGAGCTCCTCGCCGGGCTGCTCCTCGGTGCCGCACTGTGCTGTGCGGGCCGCAACCGCCGGCTGACCTGGTGGTTCCCCGAGGTCGTTGTCGGCCCCGGCTGATCACGCCGTAGACCCGACCTTCTGGACGGGGTGAATGCCGCTCGCACGCGGCCAGCGCTGATTTCCCGCTGATTTCCCCTGACCCGGCGTGCGCGCCGGTGCCCGGATCAACCGGGCGCGACGCAGCGCGCGGGAAAACCGTCCCGGACCGGGGTGGCCGACGTTGCCCCGAACGCCGCCCTGGTCCGGGGCGGCCGAACCCGAGACCCGCCGTGAGACGGAGGGACTCACGACACAGACCCCGGCGACCTCCCGTGAGACGGAGAGGGGCTCACGACACGAGGCCGTCGGCCCGGGCGGGCCGCCTTTCGGGCGGCCCGCCCGGGGAGGATCAGCGGCCGATGACGGCGCGAGCGGCGTCGTGCAGCACACCGTTGGTGGTGAGGGCGTCGCCGCCCGTCCAGGTCGCGGCGCCTGCGAGGTCGGTCAGCCGACCGCCCGCCTCGGCGACGACGGGCACGAGCGCGGCCAGGTCCCACGGGTTCGCCGCCGGGTCCACCGCCACGTCCAACACCCCCTCGGCCACGAGGACGTGCTGCCAGAAGTCGCCGAACGCGCGCGTCTCCCACACCGCGTCGACGAGCGCGAGCCACCGGTCCATTCGGCCCTGCTGCCCGAACAGCCGCAGGTCCGTCGTGGACAGATAGGCGTCGCCCAGCGCCGCGACCCGGGAGACCGTGATCCGTCTGTGCGCCCCGCCCGGCGCATCCGACGTCCACGCGCCCTGCCCGGCCGCGCCCCACCACCGCCGCCGCAGCGCGGGCGCGCTCACCACCCCCACGGTCGCGATGCCGTCGACCGTCAGCGCGATCAACGTCGCCCACGCAGGCATGCCGCGGGAGAAGTTCTTGGTGCCGTCGATGGGATCGAGGACCCAGCCGCGCCCGGCGCCCGCGACGTTGCCGCCGCCCTCCTCGCCGAGGACCGCGTCACCGGGCCGTTCGAGAGCGATCAGCGCGCGCAGCGCCTCCTCGGCCGCCGTGTCCGCGTCGGTGACCGGGCTGCGGTCGGGTTTCGTCGTCACCAGAAGATCGGCGGCCCGGAACCGGGGGAGCGTGACCGCGTCGGCGGCGTCGGCCAGCCGCAGCGCAAGCGCGAGGTCGGCAGTAGGGTCGTCCGCGGAATCCATAACCGACACCCTGCCGCAGAAGTCCACACCCGGAGCACAGACAGCCCGGCATAAGCTGCGGACGTGACAATGGTCCTGCTCGCCGAGGACGACGCCGCCATCGCCGAGCCGCTCTCGCGGGCGTTGCAGCGCGAGGGTTACGACGTGGCCGTGGCGGCCGACGGCCTGGTCGCGCTGGAGCACGTCCGCGCGGGCGGGGTGGACCTGCTGGTCCTCGACCTCGGCCTGCCCGGCATGGACGGGCTTGAGGTCTGCCGCCGGATCCGGCTCGAGGTCCCCGACCTCCCCGTCCTCATGCTCACCGCCCGCACCGACGAGGTGGACTTCGTCGTCGGCCTCGACGCGGGCGCCGACGACTACGTCGGAAAACCCTTCCGGCTCGCCGAACTGCTGGCCAGGGTCCGTGCCCTGCTGCGGCGGCTGACCCCCGAGACCGTCGAGGTCGGCGGCGTGCGCATGGAGCTGTCCGGGCGCCGCGTGCTCGTCGACGGCGCCGAGGTCGGCCTGGCCAACAAGGAGTTCGAGCTGCTGCGGGTGCTGCTGCTGCGCGCGGGACAGGTGGTCACGCGCGACGAGATCCTGCGCGAGGTGTGGAACGACCCGGACCTCAAGACGTCCAAGACGCTCGACATGCACATGTCGTGGCTGCGCCGCAAGATCGGCGGCGAGCAGCGGATCGCGACCGTGCGCGGCGTCGGCTTCCGCTTCAACCACGATTAGGCCCTAACCCGTGCGCCGCCGGATCCTGCACTCCACGCTTCTCGTCGTGACGATCACGGCGCTGGTGCTCGGCGCCCCGCTCGCGGTCACCACGTGGCGCCTGGTGGAGGACATCACCCGCGGCGACCTCACCTCGCTTCTCGAGCGCGTGGAGGCCCGTCTCGAGGACGAGGGCCCGACGATCCCGGACGCGGAGCTGCAGCTCGCCGTGCCGTCGAACGGGCAGCTGGTGCTGCAACAGCCCGGCCAGCCTGCCCGGCGGATCGGCGTGGACGTCGGCGCGAACCCGGTGAGCGAATCGCTGCCGTTCGGGATCGGTGGCGCGATCACCCTCGAAGAGCCGCGCTCGACGATGCTCGCCCAGCAGATCCAGGCCACGGTTGTGGTGCTGCTGCTGGTGCTGCTGTCGGTGGGGGCGGGCACGGTGGTCGCCACCGTCACGGCCCGACGGCTGGCCGAGCCGCTCTCCGGGGTGGCCGACCGGGCGGCCCGGCTCGGCGCGGGCGATTTCCGCGCCGCCCCCCGCCGACACGGCATCCCCGAGCTCGACCGGGTCTCCGACGTGCTCGACACGTCCGCCGTCGCCCTCTCCGAGCTGGTCCAACGCGAGCGGGAGCTGGTGGGCGACGTCTCCCATCAGCTGCGCAGCCGGATCACCGCCCTGCAGCTACGGCTCGACGAGCTGGCCAACCATCCCGATCCCGACGCCCGGCGCGAGGCGCTGGCCGCGCTGGAACAGACCGAGAAGCTCTCCGCGGTGCTCGACGACCTCCTGGAAGCCGCGCGGGCCGCGCGGGCCGCGGGCGCCGAGCTGGTGGACCTGCGGGAGGGGCTGACGCCCGTCGTCGAGGAATGGCGCCCCACCCTGCGCGCCGCGGGCCGCACCCTCAAGGTCCGGCTGCCCGACGGGCTGTTGGCCCGGGTCACACCCACGCGGATCCGCGAGGCGGTCGGCGCGCTCGTCGACAACGCGCTGAAGCACGGCGAGGGCACGGTCACGCTCACCGCGCGCCCGGTGGACACCAGCCTGGTCATCGAGGTCGCCGACAGTGGCGCCGGGGTGCCGGAGGACCTGGTGCCGCACGTCTTCGACCGCGGCGTGTCCGGCGGCTCGTCCACCGGGCTCGGGCTGGCGTTGGCCCGCGCGCTCGTCGAGGCCGACGGCGGGCGGCTGGAGCTCTCCCGGATGCGCCCGGCGCTGTTCACGATCTTCCTGCCCGCGGCGAGAGCCGACGACGTGATGGGCGCCCCGCGGCCCTTGAGCGGGCCCCGTTAGGCGGAGGGGACCTGGCGACGCACGTCCTTGTGCGGGAACACGAACCGCCGGAACGCCCACCACCGGAACGCCATGCCGAGGAGGGTGCCGAGGATCTGGCCGCTGACGAAGTCAGCGAGGTTCTGCGTGAGGAGTGAGACCCCCGGCACCTTGAGGTCCAGCACATAGCGCGAGATCGCCAGCGGCGCGCAGTAGACGGCCACGCCGATGCCGCTGATCAGGAAGAACAGCAGGGCCTCGTGGTGGCGCTCGCGGCCACCGCGGGTGCGGAAGGACCACTCGCGGTTGAGCACGTAGGACACGATCGTCGCCACGAGCACGGCGATGATCTTCGCGGTGAGCGGCTTGGCCTCCAGCACGGTGGACTTGAGCCCGAGGAAGATCGCGGTGTCGATCACCCAGGTCGTGCCGCCCACGATCGCGAACTTGACCAGCTCACGGTGGTGGATCGCCACGTCGCGGTAGGGCTGCGGGATGGCGCCCAGCACCGTCTCGACCACGCTCACCTCATTGATCGTGCCAGACCGGGACGGGACGGGCTGCGCCGGTAGGCTCCCCGCACCGTGGACGCAGGTGGATCCGAGGCGGGGCTGCCCGTCGTCGGCATGATCGGAGCGGGGCAGCTGGCCCGCATGACGCACCAGGCCGCGATCGCGCTCGGGCAGTCGCTGCGGGTGCTCGCGGCCGGGCCCGGGGACCCCGCGGCCCAGGTCACCCCGGACGTCCGGCCGGGCGCGGCGACGGACCTCGCGGCGCTGCGGGCGTTCGCTCGCGGCTGCGCGGCGGTCACCCTCGACCACGAGCAGGTGCCGCAGGAGCACCTGCGGGCGCTGGTCGCGGACGGGATCGCCGTGCACCCCGGCCCGGACGCGCTGCGCCACGCCCAGGACAAGCTCGTCATGCGGCGACGACTGGCCGAGCTGGGGATCGCCGGGCCGCCGTTCGCCGAGATCGACGGGCCGGACGACCTCGCCGTGTTCGTCGAAACGCACGGGCCCGCGGTGCTGAAGGCCGTCCGCGGCGGCTACGACGGGCGCGGCGTGTGGCTCGACCCCACCCCCGAGCTGGTCGGCGAGCTGCGGGCCGCGGGCACAGCGCTGATGGCCGAGCGGCGCGTGCCGATGCGCCGGGAGCTGGCCGCACTGGTGGCGCGCTCGCCGTTCGGGCAGGCGTCGGCGTGGCCGGTCGTGGAGACCGTGCAGGCCGACGGCCAGTGCGTCGAGGTGCTCGCCCCCGCCCCCGGGCTGTCCGACGAGCGCGCCGGGGCCGCCCAGGAGCTGGCCCTGCGGATCGCCGACGCGCTGGGCGTGACCGGCCTGCTCGCGGTGGAGCTGTTCGAGCTGGCGAACGGCGAGGTCGTCGTCAACGAGCTGGCGATGCGCCCGCACAACTCGGGGCACTGGACGATCGAAGGCGCGCGCACGTCGCAGTTCGAGCAGCACTTGCGCGCGGTGCTGGACTACCCGCTGGGGGCGACGACGCCCACCGCGCCCGCCGTCGTCATGGCGAACGTGCTGGGCGCGGCCCAGCCGGTCGCCATGAGCACCGACGAGCGGCTGCATCACCTGTTCGCCCGGTTCCCCGACGTCAAGGTGCACCTCTACGGCAAGGCCGAGCGGCCCGCCCGCAAGGTGGGGCACGTCACGGCGTTGGGCGCGGACATGGCCGAGGTGCGGCGGCGGGCGACGCTGGCCGCGCGATGGCTGTCCGAGGCGAGGTGGGCGGACGGGTGGTCGGAGCACGATGGCGCGCAGGAGGGGGCACGGGATGCCGGGTGACGCCAGGGTCGGCGTGATCATGGGCAGCGACTCGGACTGGCCGGTGATGCAGGCCACCGCCGAGGCGCTCGCCGAGTTCGACGTCGGGTGCGAGGTGGGCGTCTACTCCGCGCACCGCACGCCGCAGCGCATGCTCGACTACGCCGCCGCGGCCGCGGGCCGAGGACTGCAGGTGATCGTGGCGGGGGCGGGCGGGGCGGCGCACCTGCCCGGGATGGTCGCCGCGGCCACCCCGCTGCCGGTGATCGGCGTGCCGGTGCCGCTCGCGCGCCTGGACGGGCTGGACTCGCTGCTGTCGATCGTGCAGATGCCCGCGGGGGTGCCGGTGGCGACGGTGGCGGTCGGCGGGGCGCGCAACGCGGGTCTGCTCGCCGTGCGGATCCTGGCCGCGACGGACCCGGTTCTGCGCGACCGGATGGCCGCCTTCCAGGCCGATCTCGCGGGCTCCGTGCTGGCCAAGGACGAGGCACTGAAAAGCCTGTGGCGCGACCGCGCCGGCCGGCCGTAGGGTGGCGCTACACAGGAGAGGAGGTGGTCCAGCGTTGAATAGCCCATGGACTTGTGAGGTGGCTGTCCGCTAGCACCACGGGACATTCTCCGACGGTTGTGGAGCCGGATGTGGTGCCGGCAAATCCCCGACGGTCACCCGTGATCCCCGGGCCCGAGCCCGTCCAGCTCGGCGTGCGCACTTCGTGCGGCCCGGGGATCACGCACGTCACCGGCACGCGGACGTAAGCTCGCCGCCATGGACCCCGACTTCGACGCCTACCGGCTCAGCGACGAGCACGTGGCTCTGCGCGAAGCCGTGCGGGCCCTCGCGGAGAAGGAGATCGCGCCGTACGCGGCTGAGGTGGACGAGCAGGGTCGCTATCCCGCCGAGGCGCGCGAGGCGCTGGTCAAGGCGGGCTTCCACGCCATCACGATCCCCGAGGAGTACGGCGGCCAGGGCGCCGACGAGCTCGCGGGCGTGATCGTGATCGAGGAGGTGGCGCGGGTGTGCGCCGCGTCGTCGCTGATCCCGGCGGTCAACGGGCTCGGGTTCACCCCGATCCTGCTCTCCGCGTCCGACGAGCTGAAGCGCCAGGTGCTGCCGTCCATCGCCGCGGGCGAGCAGATGATCAGCTACGCGCTGAGCGAGCGCGAGGCGGGCTCCGACGCCGCCTCGATGCGCACCCGCGCCCGCCGCGACGGCGACACCTGGGTGCTCAACGGCACCAAGTGCTGGATCACCAACGCGGGGGAGTCGCGCTGGTACACGGTGATGGCCGTGACCGACCCGGACAAGAAGGCGAACGGCATCTCGGCGTTCGTGGTGCACGCCGACGACCCGGGCTTCGAGGTCGGACCCAAGGAGCGCAAGCTCGGCATCAACGGCTCGCCGACACGCGAGATCTACTTTCGGGACTGCACGATCCCCGCCGACCGGATGATCGGCGCGGAGGACACCGGCTTCAAGACCGCCCTCGCCACGCTCGACCACACCCGTCCGACGATCGGGGCCCAGGCGGTCGGGATCGCGCAGGGTGCCCTGGACGTCGCACTCGCGTACGTCAAGGAGCGCAAGCAGTTCGGCAGGCCCATCGCCGAGTTCCAGGGCCTGCAGTTCATGCTCGCCGACATGGCGATGAAGGTGGAGGCGGCGCGCCAGCTCGTCTACGTCGCGGCGGCGCGGGCCGAGCGCGGCGAGCCCGACCTCGGGTTCATCTCGTCGGCCGCGAAGTGCCTGGCGTCGGACACGGCCATGCAGGTCACCACGGACGCCGTGCAGCTCCTCGGCGGGGCCGGGTACACCAAGGACTTCCCGGTCGAGCGCATGATGCGGGACGCGAAGATCACCCAGATCTACGAGGGGACGAACCAGATCCAGCGGGTGGTGATGGCAAGAGCCCTGCTCAAAGGCTAGATCGACGATCTTGGGAGTTGTCGGCGGCGAGGCGGATTCCATGATCAGGCCGCCGTCAGGACCGTCCGGACCCTGATCGGCGGGAGCGAAGACGCCGTCGATGGCGGCGCGGGCGCGTTGGAAGCTGGACGGCACGAGGTGCGTGTAGGTCCGGAGCGTGAAGCCGGGGTCGGCGTGGCCGAGGTATGCGGCCAGCTCTTTGATCGAGACTCCGTCGGAGAGCAGGACCGAGGCGTAGAAGTGTCGGAGGGCGTGCATGCCGTCCGCTGGAGGTCGATAGGTCAGGCCGGCGGCGCGGAAGGCGCCCTGCCAGATGATCTTGTTGAACAGGTCGCCGCTCCGGACGCGGCTGTGCTTGTCGGTGACGAGCAGGTTTGTCGTGTGTGGCGGTCCTCCGGAGTCCTGCCACGGAAGGCTGATCGCCGAGGGTGGCCAGGTACTGGTGTGCTTGACGAGGCGTTGAAGGACTCCCCGCGACAGCGGAACCGCCCGGGTCTTGCCACCCTTGGGCGGGGCGAAGACGATCTGCCGACGGACGATGCGTAGTTGCCGGCGGACGGTGATCTGCATGGCGTCGTGATCGATGTCCTCGATGGCCAGCCCGAGGATCTCGCCCTGCCGGAGCCCGCAGCCGGCACCGAGGATGGTGACGAGCTGGAACCGCTCCGGCAGGGCGTCGTGGATAGCGTCAAGGCGCTCCCGTGGCCAGATAACGATGCGCGAGGCCGATGATGTCGGCCGCTTTATCGTGCGCGCCTTGCAGGGGTTCTCCGCGATGCGACGGTCTTCGACGGCGGAGTCCAGAACGGAGGACACGATCGTGAACCCAACTGATCAAAGCCGGGCTCGTCGGATCCGGCAGGGCCGGACCTTCCCCGAGGTGGGGTTGACGGTGCGGCTCTACCAGTGGCGGAAGAAGGCGGGGTCGACGTCAGCGACCACGACCTTCCCGTCGATCAGCACGAGGCGGGCGTCGGGCGGCGCGCTCGTCACTGAACGGCCGATCCGGCTTCCCTCGGGTGGGGCGAGTAGACCTCGGCCTTCCAGGTGCAAGGCGGCCACGGTTCAGCCACTGGTCGGCACCAAACAGCCGGCGAAGCCGACCACTGCGCCGCGCCGTCGACTTCGAGCCCTGGTGGTGCTGCGTTGCGCTCGATCGCTGCGGCGTGAACATGACGCGCCCGAGGACCTCTGAGCGGTGAGAGGCGACACGCATCCCACCGCCCGGGGCGTCAGGTCAAGCACGCAGCGGAGTGTCACGAACCTCCGGCCTCGATGCGAAGCGACCCTCGACGATGAAGAGCGCCTTGCTCGCGGAGAGCAGGCGACGCCTACGACAGGGAATGCCCTGTCCGGGCGCGCACAGTGGCCTCCTCCACCTCACCTTCCACGACCTCCGAGTCCTTCAGCGCGACGGTCGCTCGCAGCGTCTTGCTGCCCGTCTCCGGGAGCGTGAAGTAGACGGCGAGGCAGACAGCGATGATCACGATCATGTAGAGAGCGACGTACCTGGGGTGCCCGGCGCCGACGAACGCGGCGGCGATCAAGGGGGCGGTGCCGCCGAAAATGGCGATCACCAGCTGGTGGGAGAAGCCGATGCGGACACCCGGACCGACGCCGGGAACAGCTCCGCCTGGATGGTCGGGTACACCGCCTGCCAGATGCCCAGGACGAGCCATTCTGATGCGGCCACCACGACGTAGACCCAGGAGCCCGGCCGGTCGAGAAGGAGGCGCAGAGGGTAGAAGAGCACGATCATGCCGATTGCACCCACGATGGGGAAGATCTTGCGCCGACCGAGCCGGTCCGACAGTGCGCCGCAGATCGGCACGACGATAAGCAGCAGGGTGAGCCCGATGACGCTGCCGACCAGGGTGGAGGCCGTGTCCCGTCCGCTGGTGAGCTCGGCGTAGGTGGGCAGGAAGGTCGCCCAGGTGTAGTAGGCCACGGCCGGCGCGGACAGCGCCGCCGTCTGCAGCAGGGCCTTCGGGTGCTCACGGAGCAGAGCCAGCGGCCGTGCGGGTGCCGACTTCTTGTCGACGAGGGAGCTGGCCTCGAACTCGGTGATCTCGTCGGCGCGGGCCCGCAGGACGAGACCGACCACACCCAGGAGGCCGCCCACGAAGAACGGGACGCGCCACCCCCAGGCCGCGAGCTCGGCCGGAGCGAAGGTTGTGGTGACGATCGCGGCGGCCCCGGTCGCGGCGAGGGTCGCCAGGCCGCTCGCGGCGTTCGAGAAGGACCCGAACAGGCCTCTCCTGTTCGGCGGGGCGTGCTCGACCATGAACGAGATGGCGCTTTGCGCCTCGCTGCCGGCCGAGATGCCCTGCAGGATCCGGGCCATCACGAAGAGGATGGGCGCCGCGTAGCCGATCGTGTCGTACCCGGGGGTGAGCGCGATGATCAGGGCGCCGAGCGCCATCCCGGACACGGCCAGGGTGAGAACGACCCGCCGGCCGTAGCGATCGGCCAGCGGCGAGATGATGATCCCGCTGAAGGGGCGGACCACGAACCCGATCGCGTACGTGAGCAGCGCCGCGATGAGCGAGGCGAACGGGGAGTGGCTCGGAAAGATCTGCGGGGCGAACACGCGGCCAGCAACCCGTAGATGTACCAGTCGTACCACTCGACGAAGTGGCCGATCGTGCCCGCCACCATGTTGATCGAGCGGCGAGGGCGATTCAGAACTTCAGAGAGCCCCGGAGGGCTTGAAGTCCCGAGGTCGTCTGGTGAGTTCGTCGTCATTGAGCGCTCCTCGGTGGGTGTGGTGCCGTGGTGGGTGGGTGGGTGGTGCCGTGGTGGGAATCGTCAGGACTTGTTCGTCGAAGACATCGCCGTTTCCGTCGGCAGGCCCCCGTCGAGGGGGCGAAGCCAGCGGTGCGGAAGCGCGTTGGTGTTCCTGGACCGGTCGAGCTCGTCGTCCCGGGCTCCGGCAGTACGAGCCGTCATCGGCATCCGGTCCAGGTCGGCGCGTGCCGCCTGGGTGCCGATCTGATGCGAGACCCGTTCCGGGGGTGCGCCACCCGGCCAGGCGGATCGCCCCTGGGCCGAAGGCTCTGCGAGCTCCATGGACATCCTCCCGTGAGATCGGTTGCTGAGAGCGGTTGCTGAGATCGGTTGCAGTGACATAGGGAGCATGCGACTATCTGTCAATCACGTTCTTGACCAGAGGGGACACAGGTGTTCACCAAGCTTGCGACGCTGCGCACGATCGACGAGTCGGGCGCTGTGCTCATCGTTCGGTTGCCCGACGCGGACAGCGCGGAGCGCGTCACGCACGCCGCGATCGAGGGCGGGTTCCGCGCCCTGGAGATCACGCTCTCCATCCCGGGGGCGGTCGAGCTCATCCGACGGCTGGCCACCCGGTACGCATCGGATGGTGTCGCCGTGGGAGCGGGAACCGTCCTCGACGGCTACGCCGCGTACGAGTGCATCCGAGCCGGCGCGGCCTTCTTGGTCAGCCCGCAGCTCAACTCTGAGATGATCCGGGTCGCCAACCGCTACCAGGTGCCGACGATCAGCGGGGCCTTCACCCCGACCGAGATACTCGAGACCGCCGAGGCGGGTGCGGACATCGTCAAGATGTTCCCGACCGAGAACGCGGGTGTCCCCTACGCCAAGGCCGTGCTCGCGCCGCTGGCGCACCTGCCGATCATGCCCGCCGGTGGTGTGACTGTCGAGAACGTCAAGGAGTGGTTCGCCGCGGGCGTGGCGGGCGTCGGTGTGGGCAGCGCCGTCACCAAGGCGTGGCAGCCTGACGGCGACTTCACCCGGGTGACCGCCGCCGCCCGCGACTTCCTGACGGCGGTGCGGGACGCACGCGGATGAACGCGCCGACCCTGCGCATCGTCATCGGCACGGCGGGCTCCGGCAAGTCGACGATCGCCCAGCGCCTCGCCCGGCAGCACGGCGCCGCGTACCTCGACAAGGACGCGATGAGCGCGCGGTTCGTCGAGGCCGCCCTGGTGTCGGCCGGGTACGACCCTGGCGACCGCGAGGCCAACCCGTTCTACCGCGACAAGATCCTGCCCCTCGAGTACGACTCGCTGCTCGACGTCGCCGGGGCCAACCTCCGCCTCGGTTGCCCCGTGGTGGTCGACGCACCTTTCAGCCCCTACCTGTCCGACCCCACCTTCATCACCGCGGCCGCGGAGCGCTTCGACTGGCCCCCGATCGACGTGGAGGTGGTACAGGTCCGCGTCTCCCCGAGGACGCTGCAGGACCGGCTGCGCAAGCGTGGCCTCGCGCGCGACCGGCTCAAGCTCGCCCATTGGGACGAGTACTGGGCCGTGCACGGCGGGCTGCGGTGCGCGTGGACCGGCGTACGGGTGTCAGAGCTCTCCAACGACGCGCAGGAGGCAGGGACCGCGTCGGACGTGCCGGCCTCCCCGGTTGACTTCGAGCACGTCGGACGCGGCACGGACGGAGGCACCCGATGATCAGCGGAACGACCACGCTCGTCGCGCACCTGGGCTACCCAACGCACACGTTCAAGTCGTCGTTGATCTGTAACCCCTGGTTCGAGAAGAACGGCATCGACGCGGTCGCCGTCCCGATGGGGGTCAAGGCCGAGGACTACCCGGACTTCTTCCGATCGGTCTTCACCCTCACCAACATCCGCGGTGCGCTCGTCACCATGCCGCACAAGGTCACCACCATGGGGCTGGTGGACGAGATCAGCCCGACCGCCGCGATCGCCGGCGCGACGAACGCCGTCCTTCGGCGGGAGGACGGGTCGCTCCTCGCCGACCAGTTCGACGGCGCCGGCTTCGTCCGCGGCATGCTGCGCAAGGGGTTCAACCCGTCCGGGAAACGCGCGCTGGTCGTCGGCAACGGCGGGGTCGGTTCTCCGATCGCTGCGTCGCTGGCCGGCCTCGGCCTGGCCGAGATCGGCTTGTTCGATCCCAACGCAGCCGCCTCTGAAGCTCTCGCCCAGCGCATCGGCGTGCACTATTCGGACGTGCAGGTCGTGACGGGGTCGAAGGATCCCGAGGGCTACGACCTGATCGTGAACGCCACCCCCATCGGGATGAATGACAGCGATCCTCTGCCTGTCGACATCGATCGCATCGCCCCCGGTTCGTACGTCGGAGATGTGGTACTGAAGGCCGACATGACCCCGTTCCTGGAGGCAGCCAAAGACAAGGGTTGCACGATCCAGGTCGGCACCGACATGTTGTTCGAGCTGATTCCCGCCTACCTGGAGTTCTTCGGCTTCGACGGCGCCACACCCGAAGAGCTGCGCGCAGCTGCGCAGCTACCGTGACGATCAAGGCAGGCGGAAGGCGTCCATTGCCGAGTACTTGTCAGTATCGGCCGGCTTTCGGCAATCCATGAATATGTTTGCCAAGTTGATCCCGACTATGGGAGTGTGCGATGAGAGCTTTGGTCAGTGGTGGAAGTAGCGGCATAGGCGCGTCTACATGTTTGAGGCTCGCAGAGGCGGCTCTTGCTCGGGGCGTGCAGCCGATGATCGCGGTGTGTGGACACAAATTGTCCACCAGTCAAGAGCAAGTTGTCCGTTCAATTCAGTCAATGGAAGGTACTGCCATCGCATTGGTGGGCGACCTCAGTGATTCCGACGTGCCCAGTCAACTGGTAGGAGCTGCGGTAGCAGAATTTGGTGGCCTGGATGCGTTGATAGCGAATGCTGGAATCGCCAGCCCTGGCGCAATATGCGACTTGTCCGTCGAGGACTGGGACGATATGTTCTCCGTCAACCTCCGCAGCGCGTGGCTTCTTGCCAAAGCAAGCTACCAGCATTTGAAGCATAGTCGCGGTGCGGCTTGTTTCACTTCTTCGATGTCTGGTCAGCTACCACATGCCGGTTCAGGTGCTTATAGCCCCAGCAAAGCTGCTTTGACAATGCTTGCCCAGACGCTCGCGTTGGAGTGGGCACCTGACGGTGTTCGTGTCAATGTGGTGTCCCCAGGTATGACTCATACATCGATGACCGAAAAGATGTACGTCGACCCTCAGATCAAGAAGGCAAGGGAAGATATTATTCCGCTGTCGAGAATTGGGGACCCCGTGGATATCGCAAATGTGATTGAATTTCTTGTTAGCCCGTTGGCGGGTTATGTCACCGGGCAAGACATCTGTGTCGATGGCGGCTTCTCTAAGTCTATCCTCAGTCATATTCCTGGTCGACCAAGCTCCAACTCCTAGTACTGCAACGGCAGTTGATCGACGGGTGCGACCCTGATCATCTCGGGGTTGAGTTGCGGGCTGACCAGGAATGAAGCTCCGGCGCGGATGCACTCGGACGCGGCGTGGCCGTCGAGGACCGTCCCGCTCCGACGGCGACACCTCGTGAGGTGTACTGCGCGGCCAGTCGACGGATGGGATCGACGGCTCCCGGGATGGACAGCGTGATCTCCAGCGCGCGGAACCCGGCCGTCGACCGCGGCGTGCGCGACGCGCCCTGCGCTGTCCGCGGCGGGCAGCCGGACGATGAGGACCGCACCGGAGTCTTCGATCGTGCGCAGTGTCGCGAGCTTGGTGAACATCTGATTGACAGACCCTCCCATGTTCCCTATGGTTGCTGCAACCGATCGCAGCAATCGGTTGCAGCAACCGATCTCTCCGAGGAGGCGGGACTTGAGTTGGTCAGGTCAGGCTTGGGGCGGCGACCCGCCTGGCCGGGCGACGAGTTCTTGCGTCCGGTCTCGCGCCAGCACAGCCCGAGGCCTGCGGTTGCCGGCGCACACCAGAGGACGGTGCAGAGCTTTACGAGCCACTAGCACGGCTGCTGGTCCTAGATCGAGCCCCGATTCACGGCCAAGGATGGCCCCGCCCGAGAGAGAAAATGTCAATGGCTGACATGACCCAAGAAAAGCGCGGCAAAGACCAATCCAAGAAGGCAGCAGCCAGCGGCTGGATCGGCAGCGCACTCGAGTACTACGACTTCTTCATCTACGCCCAGGCTGCGGCGTTGATCTTCCCCACGATCATGTTCGACAAGGCCGATCCCCGGATGGGCATCATCGGCGCTCTGGGCACCTACGCGGTGGGTTACGTCGCGCGGCCGATCGGCGCCTTGGTCCTCGGCGCCTGGGGTGACAAGTACGGACGCAAGAACGTGCTGGTGCTCTGCATGTTGCTGATGGGCTTCTCAACGATGCTTGTCGCCGTCCTGCCGACCTACCAGCAGATCGGGTTCGGCGCTCCGGCGTTGCTGCTGGCGCTCCGCCTCATCCAAGGGTTCGCGGTGGCCGGCGAGATCTCCGGGGCGAGTTCGATGATCCTGGAAAGTGCACCGTTCGGGCGGCGCGGGTACTTCGGTAGCTTCACCCTGCAGGGCACTCAGTTCGGACAGCTCCTCGCCGCAGCGGTCTTCTTTCCGCTGGCCTACTTCCTGTCGGAGGACTCCTTGCTGTCCTGGGGATGGCGGATTCCGTTCGCCCTCAGCGCTGTGGTGGTCTTCGCCGGCTACCTGATCCGCCGCAAGGTCGACGAAACTCACACCAACGCCGCGGAGCAGGCGCATGGCGAGGTGGCCGCGGTGCCGATTGTGACCGCGTTCAAGGAGAGCCCCGGCACCATCTTCCGGGTTTTCTGCATGGCGCTGACGGCCATCATCGCGACGACCACTTCGATCTTCGGTGCGACCTACGCCACCAACCCGTCGTATGGCATCGGATTCCACGCCGACGTCTACCTCTGGATCCCGCTTCTGGGCAACGTCCTCGCGGTGTTCATCCTCCCGATTGTCGGAAACCTGTCCGACCGGATCGGCCGGCGCCCGCTGAACATGGGACCCACCGTCGTGGCCGGCCTGATGTCCTACCCATATCTCTGGGCGATCAGCCAGCACAACGTCGTCCTCGCCATCGTCTTCTCGCTGGTGATGTGGGGCTGTGTCTACCAGGGCTACAACGCGACCTTCCCGGCCTACTTCCCCGAGCTGTTCCCGGCCCACACCCGGGTTTCCGGCATGGCGCTCGGCCAGAACCTGGGCACCGTGGTCGCCTCAGTGATGAGCGTGGTCTTCCCCCTCGTCGCCCCTCCGGGATCGACGCACGTGGTTTTGATCGTCGGCTCGCTCACCCTCGGGCTGTGCCTGGTCGCCGCCGCCGGGGCGTACTTCTCGCCGGAGACGTTCCGGATGCGCTCGGAGGACCTGGGCGTACCGGGTGCCAAGCCGGTCCCGGAGGCCGAATACCACCGGCTGCGCGCTGCCTCCATCGCTACGGCGAAGGCATCCTGACCGGTATCGACCCGGCAGCTCTGCGGCAACCACGGCGGGTGGTCGATTTTCGCCCATCCGCCGTGTGGCGTGGTTGGACCATTCTGGAACCTGCCTCAGGAGTAGATCTATGCATCAGCGAAATCAGCCCGTTGTCGCACTCGTCCTGTGTGTCCTGCTCGTCGTGAGCGGTTGGTACATGACCTCCGGCGAGGGCATCAACGGCCGGACATTCGGCTGGTGCTTCATCGTTGTCGGCATCGTCGGCGGCGCCGTCAATCTGGTGATGGTCCTGCGCACCCGCCGCTGACCACCCGGCATGCGCCGCCGCCAGGCCTGTTCGGGGACCTCCGCCGAGCTCGGGACCAGAGAGATTTGTCGATACAGCAGCTACGCCACAATCAGGGAGCACACCCCGCTCCGCCGGTTCGAGTCGCAGGCCCGGTCACTTCGGTGGCCGGGCCTCCAGCCCTTCTCCGGCGGGTTTGCGCACCCGCGGAGCCATGGTTGACACGCAGGTGGTCCTCCGATAACTTTTCTGCAACCGATCTCAGCAACCGATCTTAATGGGGAGGCCATGACCATCGGCCCGGGCGATCTGCATGCCCGCTGCGTACGGTGCGACGCGCTGCCCCAGCCGTCGCACGGAGACGTTGATGACCGGGCTCCTGGTGCTGTCGATGGCCCCGGTGATCGTGCGTTGGTCGGGCGCCGCCAAGTCCTGCGAGCCGGCGAGATACTCAGCAGCAGTGGTGCGCAGACATGAACAAGGCCAAGACGATCATCCTCGGCGCGTCGCACTGGCATATGCCCCTGTGTGCAGACCGGATCGCCGAGCAGCACGACGTCGTGGGGGTCAGCGACCCCGACCCGTCGCGCGCGAAGCACCTTGCGGATCTCTGGGAGGCGCCGCTCTTTCGGTCCTGGGAGGAACTGCTCGCGGCCCACGGGGACGCCGAGCTGGCGTACGTCTTCGTCCCGCACGACGTGATGCGCGAGGTCTGCCTCGCTCTCGTCGCTCGGCGCATCCCGCTCGTCGTGGAGAAGCCGGCCGGGGTGTCGTTGCAGGAGCTGGTCGACATCCGGTCGGCCGCGGACGCTGCCGGGGTACCGATCGCCGTGCCTCTCGTGCAGCGGGGCGGTCCGACCGACCGCTGGCTGGCGAGGGCCGGCCGTTCGGTGTACGAGAGCGTCCAGTTCATCGTGGGCCCACCCGACCGCTATCTCGTCAACGGCAGTTCGTGGATGGTCGACGTCGAGCGCGCCGGCGGCGGATGCATGGTCAACCTCGCTCCCCACTTCGTGGATCTCTTCCTCCGCTCGGCCGGTGCGGAGGAGGTAGGGGTGACGGCAGCCCTGTCGTCGATGCTGCACGGCCGCAGCGTCGAGGACTACGCCTCGATGACGCTGACCACGGCCGACGGACGGATCGCCACCATCGAGGTGGGATATGCGTTCCCCGGGTCGCCGCTCAAGCGGCACTGCTCCTTCATGCGGATCGGCGCCGCGGGGACCGCGACCATCTGGTCTGACGGGAATGCGTCGTTCACCTCCGTCGACGGCGTCACGGAGACCGCACTCATCGAGGTGGACAGCGACCCGTTGTACGGAACATTCGTCGACCAGGTGGCCGAGCAGCTGGGACGTGGTTTCGTGGAGCTCCCGCGGATCAGCGATCTCGAGACCACGATGGCCGTCATCTGGGACGCGTACGCGCACGGCCGACAGGGGGAGAACCGGTGTCCACACCCAGCATCGATGAGGTAGCGGCGGCAGCCGGAGTCCACAAGTCGACGGTCTCGCGGGCGTTCTCCCGCCCCGAGGCCGTCAAACGGGAGACCCGGGACCACGTCCGCCAGGTGGCGGCCGCCATGGGCTACACGATGAGCCCGCTCGCCCAGGCGCTCCGAACCAAGGTCAGCACCCTCGTGCCTCTGGTCGTCCCCGACATCACCAACCCGTACTTCGCCGAGCTCGCGAAGGCCATGACGGCCGCCGCGGGAGAGCGTGGCTACCAGCTGGTGCTTTGCGTGACGGAGAATGAGCCGGACGCAACGGCCCGGTACCTCGACGCCATGCAGGCGATGTACGCGCCTTTCGCGGTGATCGCGCCCTACGCCCGGGTCTTTCCCGCCGAGTTCGAGTCCCGGGGCTTCGGAAAGCGGTTGGTCGTCATCGACCGGGTCGAGTCCGGCGACCAGACATCCACGGTGACCGTCGACAGCGCGACAGGGATCGCGCTCGCGTTGGACCACTTGCTCGAGCTCGGGCACACCTCCATCGCCTACGTCTCGGGGATCGCGGGGACGCACACCGCCGCAGACCGGCGCCAGGCTTACCGGACGCTGGCGGAGAAGCACGGGATGACGCCGATCGAGCTCGACAGCAGCGGGATCGGCGTCGGCGCAGGCGCACGTGCCGCAGACGAGCTCATGAGCCTGCGTGAGCGGCCGACCGCCGTCGTCGCGGGCAACGACATGGTCGCCTTCGGACTCATCAGCTCGCTCGGCTCGCGGGGGATGTCGGTCCCCGGCGACGTCTCGGTGGTGGGCTTCGACGGTCTGCTGCTCGGCGCCCGCAGCAACCCGCCGCTGACCTCGGTGCAGCAACCCATCGCCGAGATGGGCCGCATCGCGATCCATCTCGCCGAGCAGGTGGCGAACGGCGGCCCGGTCGAGCACGTGGTGCTCCAGCCGCAGCTGCTCGTCCGCTCCTCGACCGGGCCGGTCCGGTGAGCGGCCGGCTGCTGCCCGGGCTCCGGCACGTGGACCATGCCGCGTACACGGTCCCGGACCTGGACGAGGCGGTGCGCTTCTTTGTCGAGGTCCTCGGGGCGGAGGAGCTCTACCGCTCCCAGCGCGGGCCCGACCCGTCATTCATGCCGGCGCACTTCGACGTCCCGCCGGACGCTGTCCTCGAACTCGCGATGCTGCGGCTCCCGCCGAACCTGAACGTCGAGCTGTTCGAGTGGCAGACCGTGGACCAGCGGACCCAGCACCCTCGACACAGCGACCGGGGCGGTCACCACCTGTGCTTCGTCGTCGACGACGTCGACGCGGCGATCGCCCACCTCGGCACGATCCCGGGCGTTCGGGTCCTCGGCGGCCGCAAGGAAGTCGGTCCCGACAGCCCCCTCGTGGCCGGCAACCGGTGGACGTACTTCGTCACCCCCTGGGGCCTGCTGATGGAGCTCGTGGACCGGTCCCGGGTGCAGAACCCCCCGAACCTCGTCGGCCCGGCGGACTGGAACCGCCCGCCAAGAAGGAGCACCCCTCTCTCATGATCATCGCCGGACACACGCTGGGAACCCCTGGCCGTGACCTCGCCGAAGCGCTGCGCCTGTTCGGCACGGCAGGTCTCGACGCCGCCGAAGTCATCTACCAGGACGACTACCCGGCCGCCATCAGCCCGTCGGACCCGCGGTCTGCGCAGCAGGCCGCCGCGATCGCCGACGCCGAAGGTGTCCCGATCGTCGCGCTCACCCCGTACACGACCTCCATCAACAGCGTCGACGCGGCGAGCTGGCAGCAGGGGATCGACGAGTTCCGCGCATGCCTCGAGGCCGCCCACACCGTCGGTGCGACCCGCGTGCGGGTGTACGCCGGCTCCTGGCACCCGGGGGACACCGATCACGCCCGGCACTGGGAGCAGCTGCGGAGCGCGCTGACCGTCCTCGCGCCCGAGGCCGCGGACGCGGGCGTCGTGCTCTGCGTCGAGAACCACTTCGGCACCATGACGCAGACCGCCGCCGATACCGCCCGTCTCGTCGGCGAGGTCGGCTCCCCCTCCGTCCGCGTCCTGTACGACCAGGCCAACCTGACCTTCACCCATGACGAGTCCTGGCAGGAGGCCTTCGCCGTCCAGGGCGAGCTCGTCAGCCACGTGCACGTGAAGGACCTGGTCTTCAAGGACCCCGAGGCGCCCTTCCGGGCCTCGGACACCGCCCGGGTCAAGGCCGAGGAACGCGCCGTCAGGTCCCGGGTCGTCGGTACGGGCGTCGTGCCGTGGCCCGACATCCTCAAGGAGCTCGTGCGCCGCGGTTACGACGACGTGCTCTCGCTCGAGTACGAGTACCGGTGGCATCCTCAGGACCTGCCCGACCCCGCGATCGGCTTCAAGGACTCCGCGCTCGCGCTCCGCACGATGCTCGCCGCGGTGGTGCCCGCATGACGAGTGCAGACGTGCTGCGCATCGGTGTGGCGGGCGCCGGCAACATCGCGAGCATCGCCCAGCTCCCGACCCTCGTCGCGCGCGACGACGTGGAGCTGCGGGGCCTGGTCACCCGCAGGGATGACCCGCAGCCCCTGATGCAGCGCTGGGGCTTCCGCCGTGCCTGTCCGACGGTCGAGGCGTTGCTCGAGGCGGAGGAGCTGGACGCGTTGTTCGTCCTCACGCCCCGGTCGGAGCACGTCCACGCGACGCGACTCGCGCTGGAGGCCGGCGTCGACGTCTTCTGCGAGAAGCCGCTGGCGACGAGCGCGTCCGATGCGCAGTCCCTCGCCGAGCTGGCCACCGCACGAGAACGGGTGCTCATGGTCGGGTTCAACCGCCGCTTCGCTCCGGTGTACGAGGCCGGTCGCGCGGCTTTCGGGGAGAGCGGCGCGAGCTTCTGCGTCGCCCAGAAGAACCGCGCAGGCTCCGAGTACCGCGCCACCTTCGAGAACGCGATCCACATGGTCGACCTGCTGCGCTGGTACTGCGGGGGCGAGCCGGTCGACGTCAGCGCGCACGCGGCTGGTGAGGACCGCTGGCAGGAGGACGGCGTGGCCGCGCTCGTCCGGTTCGACAACGGTCACTCCGGCGTGCTCGTGGCGGCCCGCGACGCCGGCGGCTGGAGCGAGAAGCTCGACGCCTACGGAGGCGGGGCGAGCGCGAACGTCACCGCGCCCGACCGGATCTTGATCAGCCGGCCCGACGGGACGACCGTGCGCGAGATGTCGCCCGAGGCCTTCGGCTGGGCGACGGCGACGCAGACGTTCGGCTTCGCCGGAGCGGTTCACCACTTCCTGGACCGCGTCCGGGACCGCGGTGAGCCCTTGACGTCCGGGGCTGACGCGGTGAAGACCCAGCTCCTCCTCGATCGCATCCTCGCCGTCGCCGGGCTCCCCACCGACGAGCAACCCGGACGGGTCTGGAGCAGCCACGCCAAGAAGTGACGGCGACGACCCGACGTCGTTCCCGGCTCGATCAGGTCGTCTTCATCACGGCAGGGACGGCAGCATCTGCATGGCATAAGTTCTTTCAACAGTCATTTAACAGATAGGATGTTTCGATTGATCATCAATACGTTTTCGTATTTATGGTCGTCTACGGCAATCGATGCAATCGCGGAATTGGTCGACAATGGATACGAGACTTTTGAAGTTCCGATTAGCTCTCCACATTGCTGGCCGGATGAAATTTCCACCTCTGAGCGCTCGGCCATGAAAGCGAAACTCAGTGAATACGGCGCGAGAATCAGATCGCTGAATGCCGGTGGATATGACATCAATTTGGCCAGCCCTGGCGCTAATATGCGTCTCAAAAGTATTGAACACGTTAAGTCGGTGATTGACTTGGCTGTAGCTTGGGATGTCCCCGAAGTTGTGATATCCCCCGGCACAAGACGCCCTATGATTTCACCTTCACTCGAAAAAGCTTATGGATGGATGTACGAGAGCCTGGGTGACTTGATTCCACTGGCCAAACAGGCTGGCACACGACTCCTTTTAGAAAATACTCCCTATTGCTTCACTCCTACCATCCGAGACCTGGCGGGTATCGTCAGTACGGTCAACGACGATGTACTCAAGATCGTCTACGACGTCGCCAATGCTGCTTATATAAGAGAGGATCCCGTAGAGGGTTTGCTCTCGAATCAAGAATCTATTGCACTTGTGCATATCTCTGATACGAGTTTGGAAACATGGGGCCATGATCCAATCGGCACTGGAGTGGTAGATTTTAAAGGATTGGGCGATGTCGTCGAAGCAACATGCGGAGTAAGTAATGTTGTTCTCGAGATCATTCGCGAAGAAAACACTCTATATGAATTTGACAAAGCAATGCATGATCTCAGAAATAGAGGCTGGAAATTAGGAAAGTAACTCCAGTTTGAGAGGTATTTGGTTCAAGCATTCTGAATTGAGAGTTGTTACTGGTTGTTGTGGTGATGGCCGTGGTGGCACAGCCGGAGCTCTCCCGCGCCCACGTTCACCGCGGCGGCCACTAGACGAGTAAGTCCGAACTCGATCAGTGGTCGTAGGCGATCAGGGAGCGGGTGACGTGCTGGCCGGTGGCGCGGTTGTTCGACCCACCAGGCCGGTGCTGTTGGGAGCAACGTGGACAGTATTGCCGCCGAACTTGGCGGCAGTTCATGATCAGGCCGTCTGCAGGCCGTGGAGCGTCGGCCACGCTCGACCGATGGCGACCAACGTTCACCCCGTATGCCCAGGTTGGGCTACGGCTCCCGAGGATCGCGCCAGGTCGGCCAACGCGCTCCGTAAGATCACCCAGATCTACGAGGGCACCAACCAGATCCAGCGCGTCGTGATGGCGCGCGCGCTGCTCAAGGACTAGGGGCAGGCTCTTGGCAGGAACGACAAGCGGACCCTCCTGCTAGCATCGCTAGCAGGAGGTGGTCCGATGGCTGCACTGAGCATTCGCAACCTCGACGACGAGGTGAAACACCGCCTGCATGCTCGGGCGGCTCGCCACGGCCGGTCGATGGAGGCCGAGATCCGAGCCATCCTCGAGCAAGCTGTGCGTGAACCGGAAGTCCCGGGCAACCTGTTCACGGCCTTGCTCGACCGGGTCGGAGCCCTGGGCGGAGTCGAGTTGGACATCCCCGCGCGCTCCACGCCTGCCCGTGCGGCCGACCTCGACTCGTGATCATCGTCGACACCAACGTGGTCTCCGAGCTGATGAGGCCATCCCCGGCGCCTGCGATCGTGAGCTGGGTACGGTCCCAGCCCGATGACGAGTTGTATACGACGGCCATCACGCTGGCCGAGGTCGGCTACGGCATCGAACGACTGCCCGAAGGCCGCCGCAAGCGACTGTTGCAGACCACGGCGGAGAAGGTGTTCGCCACCTTCGAAGATCAGGTGTTGCCCTTCGATGCGGTGGCCGCCGCGCAGTACCCCACGATCGCGAGTGCTCGCGAGCGCGCCGGAATGCCCATCGATGGATTCGGCGCACAGATCGCCTCGATCTGCCGTGCCCGGCAGGCGCGCCTGGCCACGCGCAACCTCAACGACTTCCACGGCACCGGGATCGATCTCCTCGACCCGTGGGCACAGCATTGACGGGTGAAGATCACGTCGAGCCGCACACCACGACGGTCGCGACCGGCGTCAGGTACGCCTCGCGGCGATCTTGGCAGATGGCCGGGGGCACGGCGGCGGAGTGCGCTCAGTCGACGCAGGGCACCCCGGCCGCGGTGATCGGCGCCTCCAGCGGGGGCGGGGGCGGCGGGGCGGTGGTGGGCGTGGGCAACAGGGTGCGGTCGAAGTCGCTGCCCAGCACCACCTGCAGGTGCCCGGGTGAGACGCCCTCGTCGACCTCCGCTGTGGCGATCCCGCCGAGGTGCGCGGCGAGCTGCGCGGCCGCGTCGGCGTCGGCGCCTGCGTGGTTGATCACGGACTCGTCGGCGCTGCCCGCGGTCTCCAGCGTGCCCCGCAGGAAGCCCTGCCCGCGCAGCAGCGTCATGACCTGCCCACCGAGGCCGTCGACGTTCGAGCCGTTGCGGAGGTCGACCACGTAACGTGACGGGATCACGGTGTACGGCCCCGGCGTTCGGCGGGCGGCCCGGCGCGCCGCCTCCTCGGCCGCCGCGTCCTGCGCCCCGACGCGCGCTTCGACGAAGTCGCGCACGATCGACGGGTCGACGAGCACGACGTCGCCCCGACTGTTCGTCTCCTGCCCGGCCGTGGGAATGGTGACGAACGCGATGTCGCCCTTCGCGATGGCGGCCGCCTGCTGGGCGAAGGTGAGCAGGTCCCAACCGGAGTCGATCACGACGGACTGCTGCGTGGCCGCAAGCAGAGCCCCCAATGCCGAGGGGTTGGTCAGCGTGCCCGCGGAGAGCAGTTTGTCGGCGGTCGCCGCGAGGAACACCTGCTGACGGCGGATCCGGGACAGGTCGCCCTGCGGGAGGCCGTGGCGTTGGCGGACGAACGCGAGCGCGGTGGCGCCGGAGATCGTCTGGACACCCGCGGCGAAGTGTGCGCCGGACAGCGCGTCGCGCGTGGGCGCCGCGAGGCACACGGTGACGCCGCCGATGGCCTTCGTCAGCGTCGCGAAGCCGACGAGGTTGATCTCGGCGTAGTGGTCGATCGTGAGCCCGGTGACGTCCTGGACTGCGCCGATCAGCGCGGTCCGACCCCGCGCGGACGCCTCCGCGGCGATCTCCCGGCGATCCTGCGCGCCCTCGGCCACCAACTGCTGCTCGGCCAGCGCCTTCACCGCCGGGTACGCGGCATTGATCTTGTCGCGGCGGTAGCCGGGGATGTCGACGTAGGAGTCGCGCGGGACCGAGAACGCCACCGCCGCGCCGCCGCCCGCGGGCACGTGCAGCACGATGATCGTGTCGGAGTTGAGCACGCCGGTGTCGGGGCCGCCGTGCAGCTCGTCGAGCACGGACCGGGGCAGCGGGTTGCCCTGCGCGTCCTCCCGGCTGTCGACGCCGACGAGCAGGATGTTCTGCGCGCCCCCGCCGCTGCGGCCCGCGATGACGTCGGTCGTCGCGATGCCTGAGGTGATGTCCCGGTAGAGGCCCCAGGCGCCGCCGGTCATCGCGAGCACCAGGGCCGACGCCACGGCCGTGCCGATCCGCAGCCGCCGCGCGATCGTGGTGCGCGCCGGGGGAACGGCGGCCGGGCGGGGGAAAACGACGGTGCGCACCCGCTCCACCTCCGATCCGATCCCGGCCCGGCGTCTAGGGTGCATCACCGGGCAAGCCCCGGACCACCGTCGGGCGCGCGTGTCGCGGGTGAGCCCGATGGTCACTGTGAGTGGGCAAGGAGGGGCGTCGTCGGTGCCCGAGAAGCTGTCGCTGCTGCTGCCCGTCTGGGCCGGTGACCGGCCGGACTACCTCACCGCGGCGTTCACGTCCAGCGTCCAGGAGCAGACCCGGCCGCCCGACCAGGTCGTCATCGTCCGTGACGGGCCGGTCGCGCCCGCGCTCGCCGCGACGATCGCCGAGCTGGCGGCGACGAGCCCGGTGCCGGTGGAGATCGTCACGCTTCCGCGCAACATCGGCCTCGGGCCCGCGCTCGACGTCGGGCTGGCCGCGTGCACACACGACGTCGTCGCCCGCATGGACGCCGACGACCTCTCGCTGCCGCACCGCTTCGCCGTCCAGATGCCGATCATCGAGGCGGGGCACGACCTGGTCGGCGCGGGCTTGGTCGAGTTCGGCGCGCACGCCGAGGACCTCGTCGGCACCCGCACGCCGCCCACCGACCCCGCCGCCATCGCCGCCAGGGCCCGGTTCGCCGACCCGTTCAACCACCCCACCGTCGTCTACCGCCGGGAGATCGTGCGCGCGGTCGGCGGCTACACCGACTTCGCGCTCATGGAGGACTACCTGCTCTGGGCGAAGATGCTCGTCGCGGGGGCGCGGGTGGCGAACGTCGCGGAGCCGCTGGTGCGCTACCGGGTGGGCGCGGGCGCCTACGCGCGGCGCGGGGGGCTCGCGCAGCTGCGGGCGGAGCTGCGGCTGCAGTGGCGCTTCCGCCGGATCGGGTTCACGACGTGGGCGCAGTTCCTGCGCAACGTCGTCATGCGCGGCGGATACCGGCTCGTCCCCGAACGGGTGCGCCGGGCGCTGTATCGAAAGGTCATCGCCACCTACCGGGGGTGATGCCGAGCCGGCACGATCCCCCGTTATGGCGGACCCTGCCGCGGCGCCCCGTCCCGTCGAGCCCTGGCCCGTGCCGCCGCCGCCCGACGGGCCGCTGTCGCGTGCGGGGGCCGAGCTGCTCGACGACGACCGGCCCGGCGAGGCCGTCGAGGTGCTGCGGCGCGCGGTGGCGGCGGGCGAGCCGGGGGCACGCGACCTGCTGGCCCGCGCCTACCTCGACAGCGGCGACTGGCAGGGCTGCATCGAGTGGCTCGGCCCGTATGTCGCGCAGGGCCACGTGGAGTTCGCCGGACGGCTCGGGGTGGCCTACGCGTCGCAGGGCGACCTCGACAACGCCGAGGCGGCGCTGCGGCTGGCGGTGGACAACGGCGAGGCCGTGGCGGCCAACGACCTCGCCATCCTGCTGCGCGACACTGACCGCATGGCCGAGGCCGTGCACGTCCTCCGGCACGCCGCGGAGGTGGGCGACGAACAGGCGCCCGCCAACCTCGTTGCGGTGTATCTGGAGGCGGGCGACCTCACCGCGGCGGTCGCGGCGGCGGAGCGGTACGCCGACGAGGCGCGCCCGGACACGATCGTCGCGCTCGGCGACGTCCGGGCCGCGCAGGGCAAGCCGGAGGCCGCCGAGAAGGCCTATCTACGGGCGATCCAGCTGGGCGGGGTGCGGGCGCACACGGCCTACGGGCAGCTCCTGCTGTCGGCGCACGGCGACCCCGGGCGTGCCGAGGAGCAGTTCCGCCTGGCGTGGCGGCACAACGAGCCGGGCTGGCCCTACACGCTGGGCCGGTTCCTCATCGACGACGGGCGCCCGGCGGAGGCCCGGGAGTTCCTGCAGGCCGCCGCGGGCTGGGGCGACCGGGACGCCTCCGAACTGCTGGACGAGATCGACGGGGTGGACCCGGCCGACGACGGCACCTGACGGTGAGTGGTGCGCTCCGCCCGGGTGAGTCGTGCGTTTCGCCCGGGTGAGTCGTGCGTTTCGCCACGCCGCTACTGGGAATCGCCCGCAGGCTTGGTGTCGGTCGCAGCGCCGCCGTGGCCCTGACCGGGCATCGGCGGTGTGCCGCTCAGCGGGATGTCCCCGGCCCGCAGCGGCGCGTCGTGGTAGGGGCCCTCGTGGGCCAGGATCGGCCGCTGGTCACCCGCGATCTCCGGATACTTCGCCTCCAGCTTCTGGCGCTGCTCCCAAGCACGTCGCAGCTTGCCGACGTACTCGGCGCTGCCGTTGTAGACCCCACGCCACGTCTGCGGCATCTGGTCCTTGGCCAGCCCCGCGTCCGCCTGACCACCGAGGGAGAATCCCGCAGGCACCTTGCGGGTCTCCCCCCCGCACACCGGGCACTCCGGCGTCGCGGCGTCACCCATCGCGGCGAGCTGCTCGAAGCGCACGCCACAGCCGCACCGGAACACGTAGATCGGCATCGGCCGCGATCACCAGTTTTCGACGGACTTGGTCAGGATGTCGGCGATGTCGTCCTCCGTGGGCGTCTTCGGGCAGGTGGCGAGCAGGCGCTGCTGCTTCATCGTGCCCGGCACGAGGTCCGGCACGTCCGACTCGCGGTAGCCGACGCCGCCGATCCCGTTGGGGATGCCGATGTCGCGCATGAGGCTCACCAGGACCGACGGCAGCTGCTCGCGCGGGTCGTTGATCTTGTCGGCCCGCGGATCCAACAGTTCGGCCGCCCGCAGGTGGCGTTCCGGCGCGCTCTCGAAGGAGAACCGGAACGCCTCCGGCGCGGTGAGCGACACCGACTGGCCGTGCGGCACCATCGGCTCGTCCTGCGGGTAGCCCGCGGGCCGATAGTCCTTCACCATCCCGGCGATGGGGTAGGCGTTGGCGTGTGGGATGTGCACGCCGGAGTTGCCGAACCCCATGCCCGCGAACGTCGCGGCCAGCATCATGTCCGAGCGCGCCTCGAGATCCTCGCCACCGTGATGCACGGCGCGCCGGAACGACTTGGCCAGCAGCGTCATCGCCTTCTCGCACCACAGGTCCGACACCGGGTTCGAGCCGCAGTAGGTCACCCGCTGCTCGGGCTTCTTGCGGTCGAAGGCCGTGTACCACTTGGCGGTGTAGCTCTCCACCGCGTGACAGGTGATGTCCATGCCCGCCGCGGCCGTGACTTCGGGCGGCAGCGTCATCGTCAGCAGCGGGTCGATCACCGCCAGGGTCGGACGCAGCCGCCAGTGACTGATCCCCGTCTTGACCTTCATCGACAGGATGTCCATCACACACATCGCGGTGGACTCCGAGCCGGTGCCCGCCGTCGTCGGCACGGCGATGAGCGGCTTGAGCTGACCCGGCGGCACCTTGGCGTTGCCGATCGGCTTGTTGATGTAGTCCATCAGCTCGCCGGGGTAGCTGGTGAGCAGGTTGATCGCCTTGGCGGTGTCGATGGACGAGCCGCCGCCGACGGCCACGAACCCGTCCCACGGGCCTTGCGCCCTGGCGTACTCGGTGGCCTTGTTCATGGAGTCGTCGGTGGGCTCGACGTGCACGCCGTCGAAGATCTCGGAGTCGATCTCGTAGCGCCTGAGGGTGTCGGCGATCCGCTGCGGCGCACCGATCGCGTTCAGCCCGGGGTCGGTGACGATCAGTACCCGCTTGACGCCGTACCCCGCTAGCTCGAAACCGACCTCGTCGATGGCGCCGGCGCCGAACTTCAGCGGCGGCGCGCCCCAGGTGAAGATCGTCTCCTCGGTCAGCTCGGGTACCTCGAAGCTCGTCATGTGTAGGACCCCTCCGGCGCCACCCGCAGCTCGTGGATCTGTTGGCCGTCGTGCCCGAAGACCATCATCGCGTTCGTCTGCTCCTGGATCCCGCGCAGCTTCTCGACCGAGGCGAACCACTGTTCGAGGTTGTTGACGATGGCGGCGGGCACCGCGGGCGGCCCGTAGCTGTCGCCCATGTACACGGCGTCCGATGTGAAGATCATCGTGCCGGTGTCGGGGAGGTCGACCTGCATCGACATGCAGCCGACCGTGTGCCCGGGGGTCTGGATCAGCTTGACCCCCGGCAGGAAGTCGACGTCACCGGTCACGGTCTCCCAGTTCAGTCCCGTGTAGTCGGCCTTGATGTGCGCGCCGTTGAAGTCGCCCTCGAAGTTGAGCGCGAAGTCCTTCTCCCGGTCCGAGCAGACCAGCTTCGCGTTGGTGTTCTTGAACATCTGTGCGTTGCCCGCGTGGTCGAAGTGCAGGTGCGAGAGGACGACGTAATCGATCTCGTCGAGGCCGACGCCCATGGTCTTGAGCCGGGCATCGAGGTACTCGTCGTCGTTGACCTTGTCGTAGGGGAAGAACTCCTGGAGCCCGGTCTCCTTCCAGCGGGTCTCCCAGTCGCTCGGACAGCTCGTGTCCCAGAGCAGCTTGCCCTCGTCGGTCTCGACGAGCACGCAGTGCGTGGGCACGTCCACCCAACTGATCTTGGCGTCCTTCTCCGAGCGTGGCTTGATGCTGACGCCCGGCTTGAGGAGCAGCCAGGTGAGGTCGGCGCTCATCGCCCCGCACGGGATGACGGTGATCTTGTTCGCTGTGGCCATCGTGGTCCCTTCAACGCCGAAGGTCTCGCTCTACAGGCGCGCTCATCAGCTACGTTGGCACGCGGCATTTGACCCGTCAAACGGGAGCCGAAGACCCCCTATGCTCGGCGGACGTGGGGGCGCTGCGCTGGTACGGCGACGAGTTGGCCGTGGTCACGGTCGAACGGCGAGGCGCGTGGATCGGCGGGCCCGACGGGGCCGCCACGCAACTGCGGCTCACCGAGGAACTGGGCCGTCCGGCCGTCGTGAACCGGGCCGTGGCGGGGCTTGCCGAAGAGATCGGGTGGGTCGCCGTCGTCGACCCCGGAGTCGCGTGGGCACCCGGCGCGCTCGGGCGCCTCCGCGCCGCCGCCACGCCCCGCGCGGGGCTGCTCGGCCCACTCCTGCGCGACCCCACCCGGCGGCAGATCCCCTCCTGCGGCCCCCGCCCCGCCCTCGGGGCGCTGCTGCGCGGCCGGGTGCTCGCCCAGCCCGCCGTCAAGGGCCCGACCGGCTGGCTCGACGGCCGCTGCGTGCTGGTCCGCCGCCTCGCGTGGGACTCCGTCGACGGCTACGACTCCCGCCACGTCGGCACCGGAACCCACCCCGAACCCGCCGATGTGGATCTCGGCGACCGCCTGGTCCGAGCCGGATGGCTCGTCGTCGGCGTGCCCGAGGCGGAGGTGGTCGTTCACCCGATCGAGCGGCAAGGCATCCTGGACGTCCGCGGCCCGGAGAGCCGTGGCGAGGGCCTGCGCCGGTATGTCCGCGACCGCTACCGCGCGCCCGCCCGGACCCTGATGGCGCTGGCCCGCCGGGGCTAGGCCTTGTGCGAGAGGACGTGCGCGTGCTGGACGACGTCGAGGCCGTGGTGCTGGTCGGCGGCAAGGGCACCCGGCTGCGTCCGTTGACGCTCTCGGCCCCCAAGCCGATGCTGCCCACCGCCGGAGTGCCGTTCCTGGCCCACCTGCTCTCCCGCATCCGGGCCGCCGGGGTGCGCCGGGTCGTGCTCGGCACCTCCTACATGGCCGAGACCTTCGCCAAGGAGTTCGGCGACGGCGAGGCGCTGGGCCTTGAGCTCGTCTACGTCGTGGAGGACCACCCGCTGGGCACCGGCGGCGGCATCCGCAACGTGGCCAAGCACCTCACCACCGACCACGTGCTCGTCTTCAACGGCGACGTGCTGTGCGGCACCGATCTCGGCGCGGTCGTCGGCACCCACCGCAGGACCGCGGCCGACGTCACCCTGCATCTCGTGCGCGTGCCCGACCCCCGCGCCTACGGCTGCGTGCCCACCGATGCCACCGGCCAGGTGCTGGAGTTCCTGGAGAAGACCGAGGACCCGCCCACCGACCAGATCAACGCGGGCTGCTACGTCTTCCGCCGGTCCGTGATCGACTCCATCCCGGAGGGCCGCCCGGTGTCCGTGGAACGGGAGACCTTCCCCGGGCTGCTGTCGGCGGGGGCGCGGGTGTCCGGGCACGTCGACAACGCCTACTGGCGCGACATGGGCACGCCCGCCGACCTCGTCCACGGCGCCGCCGACCTCGTGCGCGGCGTCGCCCCGTCGGCGGCGCTGCCCGGGCCGACCGGCGAGGCGCTCGTCCTGGAGGGCGCCCAGATCGCGTCCGACGCACTGGTGTTCGGCGGCTCGACGGTCGGGCGCGGCGTCACGATCGGGGCGGGCGCGCGGGTGGACGGCTCCATGCTGTTCGACGGCGCGGTGGTGGCGCCGGGCGTGGTCGTGGAACAGTCGATCGTCGGGGCGGCCGCGCGCATCGAGGAGGGCGCCACGTTGCGCGACACGGTGGTCGGCGACCGCGCGGTGGTCGGCGCCCACTGCGAGCTGCGCCGCGGGATGCGGGTGTGGCCCGACATCGTGCTGCCGCCGCACGCGGTGCGCTTCTCCCCGGATGTCTGAACGTGAGTGGCGCCCCGGTTTCACCGTCGACGTCGCCGGGGTGCTCGGGGTCGTCCGCCGCGGCCGGGGCGACCCGACCTACCAGACGACGGCGGGCGGCGCGATCTGGCGCACCGCCACCACGCCGGACGGCCCGGCGACGACCGCTCTGACCCGCCGCGCCGACGGCACCGTCATCATGCGGGCCTGGGGGCCGGGCGCGGCGTGGTCGTTGGACGGGCTCCCGTCCCTGCTCGGTGCCGACGACCGGCCCGAGGAGTTCGTCGACCATCACCCGCTGGTCGCCGACGCCCACCGCCGCATGGCGGGCCTGCGCTTCGGCGCCACCCGCCGGGTGTGGGACCAGCTGTTCCCGGCGGTGCTGGAGCAGAAGGTGACGGGCGTCGAGGCGCGGCGGTCGTGGCGGGAGCTCGTGCGCCGCTACGGCGACCCCGCCCCCGGCCCCGCGCCCGAGGGCATGCGCGTGCCGCCGACCCCCGCGCAGATCCGCGCGGTGCCCGACTGGGAGTGGCACAAGGCGGGCGTCGACCAGGCGCGGCGCCGGGCGATCCTGGCCGCCGCCGCGGTCGCGCACCGGCTGGAGCGGGCCGTCGAGCTCGGTGGCGCCGAAGGTCGCGCGTTGCTGCGGCACGTACCGGGGATCGGCGTGTGGACCGCCGCCGAGGTGGCCCAGCGGGCGTGGGGCGACGTCGACGCCGTCAGCTTCGGCGACTTCCACATCCCCACCGTCGTCGGCTGGGCGCTGCTCGGCAGGCCGCTCGACGACGTCGGGCTCGCCGAAGTGCTCGCCCCGTACGCGCCGCAGCGGCAGCGCGCCGTGCGGTACGTGGAGTCCTCGGGCTTCCGCCGCCCACGGTTCGGCCCCCGCTTCTCCCCGCGCGACTACCGCGCGATGTGACCGGCAGGCGTCCTGAGGCGACCTGCGCCCACGACATCCACCGGTAGGATGAACCTTGTGATCGAGCCGGTAGTGACGCGACGGCGGTTGCACGACGCAGACGACGACGATCTCCGCTACTGGCTCGCTCGCTCTCCAGCCGACCGGATCGCCCACGTCGAGGAGTTGCGGGCCGAGTACTACGGTTGGCGCGATGGACCTCGACCGCGACTTCAGCGAGTTCATCGCGTGCTGCATCGCACGTGAGGTCCGTTTCTTGGTTGTTGGCGGCTACGCGCTCGCGGCGCACGGCCACCCCCGTTTCACCAAGGATCTCGATCTCTGGATTTGGATCGATCCGGAAAACGTCGTCCGGCTGGTCGCCGCCCTCGGTGACTTCGGTTTCGGCTCACTCGGCATCACTCCGGAAGACTTCGCCGAACCCGGCGTCGTCGTCCAGCTCGGGTATCCGCCGCACCGGATTGACCTGCTCACCAGTATCGACGGCGTCACATTCGACGAGTGCTGGCCCGATCACGTTGTCATCGACATCGGAGGCGCACCGGTGCCATTCATCGACGCCGACCACTTCCTGGCCAACAAGCGGGCGTCGGGCCGAGCGCAGGATCTGGCCGATGCACAGGCACTGAACTGTGGCGACGTAGGCTCGGACGGGTGAGACTCACCGTTCTCGTGGGCGGCGTCGGCGGAGCCCGTTTCCTGCTCGGGGTGCGAGCGCTGCCGGACGTCGAGGTCACGGCCGTCGTCAACGTCGGCGACGACATCTGGCTGCACGGCCTGCGCATCTGCCCCGACCTCGACACGTGCATGTACACCCTCGGCGGCGGCATCGACGCCGAGCGCGGCTGGGGCCGGGCGGGCGAGACCTGGGCGGTGCGCGACGAGTTGGCCGCGTACGGCGCCGACCCCGACTGGTTCGGCCTCGGCGACCGCGACACCGCCACCCACCTCGTCCGCACCCGCATGCTGCGGGCGGGCTACCCGCTCTCCGACGTCACCGCCGCGCTGTGCCACCGCTGGCAGCCCGGCGTCACCCTCCTGCCCGCCACCGACGACCGGGTCGAGACCCACGTCGTCGTCGCCGACCCGACGAACGTGCGCAAGGCCATCCACTTCCAGGAGTGGTGGATCCGACACAAGGGCGAGCTGCCCGCGCACCGGTTCGCCTCCGTCGGGGCCGAGCAGGCGAGCGTGCTGCCCGCGGCCCGCGACGCCATCCTCGGGGCCGACGCCGTGCTGTTCGGCGCCGTCCAACCCGGTCGTGTCGATCGGGGCGATTCTCGACGTGCCCGGCGTGCGGGAGGCGCTGCGCGACACCCCGGCGAAGGTGGTGGGGCTCTCGCCGATCGTGGGCGGGCGCCCGCTGCGCGGCATGGCCGACGCCTGCCTGGACGCGATCGGGGTCGAGACCTCGGCCGAGGGGGTGGGGCGGCACTTCGGCGCACGCTCCGAGGGCGGGCTGCTCGACGGCTGGCTGGTGCACACCGGCGACGCCGCCGACGTGCCCGGCGTCGAAGTGCGCGCGGTGCCGCTGCTCATGACCGACGTCGCCGCCACCGCCGCGATGGCCCGCGCCGCGCTGGATGTGGCCGGTGTCTGAGCCCGTCGACCACGCCGCGCCCGGGGTCGTCACCATCCTGCCCGTGCCCGGGCTGCCCGAGTTCCGCTCCGGCGACGATCTCGCGGGCGCCCTCGCGAGCGCCGCACCCTGGCTGGCCGAAGGCG
This sequence comes from uncultured Actinomycetota bacterium, assembly GCA_963822805.1. GTDB lineage: Bacteria > Actinomycetota > Actinomycetes > Mycobacteriales > Pseudonocardiaceae > Pseudonocardia. The sequence goes on from CAWGIV010000001.1 coordinate 207,218, forward strand.
ACGTCGTCGTCATCACGTCGAAGGTGCTCTCCAAGGTCGAAGGCCGCCTCGTGCCCGCCCCGACCGATCCGGAGGAGCGCGACCGGCTGCGCCGCGAGCTCGTCGACGCGGAGACCGAACGGGTGATCGCCCGCCGGGGCCGCACCCTGATCGTCGCGGGCAAGCTCGGCATCGTGCAGGCCGCGGCAGGCGTCGACGGCTCCAACGTCGCGCCCGACGAGCTCGCCCTCCTCCCCGCCGACCCCGACGCCAGCGCCGCCCGCCTGCGTGCCGACCTCCGCGCGCTCCTCGGCGTGGACGTCGGCGTCGTCGTCACCGACACGATGGGCCGCGCTTGGCGGATCGGGCAGACCGACGTGGCGATCGGGGCGGCGGGCGTCGCCGTCGTCCACCGCTACGGCGGCATGGTCGACGGGCGGGGCAACGAGCTGCTGGTCACCGAGGTCGCGGTCGCCGACGAGATCGCGGGCGCGGCCGACCTGGTCAAGGGCAAGCTCGGCGGGCTCCCGGTCGCCGTCGTGCGCGGCCTGCGCCCCGTCGACGACGGCTCCGCCGCCCGCGAGCTCGTCCGCCCTCTCGACGAGGACCTGTTCCGCCTGGGCACCGAGGAGGCGCTCGCGCAGGGCAGGCGCGAGGCCGTGCTGCTGCGCCGCTCGGTCCGCGCGTTCGCCGACGAGCCCGTGGACCTGGATGCGCTGCGCCGCGCGGTCGGGGTCGCGCTTACCGCACCCGCGCCGCACCACAGCACGCCGATCCGGTTCGCCCTCGTCCGCGAGCGCCGCGCCGCGCTGCTGGACGCCATGGCGCGCCGCTGGCGGGAGCATCTGGAGGCCGACGGACGGCCCGCCGACGAGGTGGCGCGCCGCCTGCGCCGCGGCGACCTCCTGCGCCGCGCCCCCGAGCTCGTCCTGGCCTTCCGCACCGGAGAGGGCATGCACACCTACCCCGACGACGCCCGCCGCCTGGGCGAACGCACGATGTTCACGGTGGCCGGGGGAGCGGCGGTGCAGTCGCTGCTGGTCGCGCTGGCGGCCGAGGGGCTGGGGTCGTGCTGGGTCGGTTCGACGATCTTCGCCCCCGACGTCGTGCGCCGTGTCCTCGACCTGCCGCCGGACTGGCAGCCGCTCGGGGCCGTGGCCGTCGGCGTGCCCGCGGAGGCCGCGCCGCCGCGCGGCCCACGGACGGACGGGCTGCTGGAGTGGTAGCGGCCGCGGTCGCTGCGGCCGAGTTGGCCGCCTGGCGGCCCGGCGACGAGGCCCAGCTCGCGCTCAAGCACGCCTTCCTCGCCTACCTCGACGCGCGCCCCGACGACGCCTGCGCGCGTGCGTGCGTGCCCGGCCACCTGACGGCCTCGGCGCTCGTCCTCGACGCGACCGGCGAACGCACGCTGCTCACGTTGCACAAGCGCTTCCATCGATGGGTGCAGCTGGGCGGCCATTGCGAGCCCGGCGACGCGAGTCTGCGCGCGGCTGCGCTGCGGGAGGCGACCGAGGAGTCGGGCATCGACGGCCTGATGATCTCGGCGGAGCCGTTGCAGCTGGACGTGCACCCGGTGCGGTGCTCGCTCGGTGTGCCGAGCCGCCATCTGGACGTCCGCTACCTCGCACATGCCCCTATGGGCGCCGAGCCGCGGATCAGCGACGAGTCCGCCGACCTGCGCTGGTGGCCGACCGACGCCCTGCCCGGCGACGAGCCCACGCTGGCTACGATGGTCAGCGCCGCCAGAAGAACAGCTCGTTGTAGCCCCTGAAGGCCTGGTAGAGGTCGCCGCCGATGCCGTGGAACACCCACGTGCCCCCGGCGAACAACACGCCCGACGCCCCCGGCACCCCGAGGATCAGCACGAAGAGCGCGATCGGCGCCCACGGCCGCACCCGCGCCGCCAGCCGTCGGGCCGCGTACGGCAGGAAGGGCTCGAGTACGCCGAAGCCGTCGAGACCGGGCACGGGCAGGATGTTGAGGACGAACGCGAGCACCTGGATCAACGCCAGCGCGGAGAGGCCGGAGGCGAGCCCGCCTGCCATGGGCACCAACGCGACCGCCGCCGTCAGGATGGCGCCGACGACCAGGTTGGTGGCGGGCCCGGCCAGCGAGACGAGGCTGCGCACGGGCCGGGACCGGATCGCCCCGTGGTCGATCCACACCGCGCCGCCCGGCAGCGGGATGCCGCCGAGCAGCAGGAAGAGCACCGGCAGCACGAGGGACAGCCCGAGGTCCGCGTAGCGGCGGATGTCGAGGGTGAGGTAGCCCTTGGCGCGGACCGAGCGGTCGCCGCCGCGGTAGGCCGTGTAGGCGTGCCCGAACTCGTGCAGGCACAGCGAGACCGCCCACCCGGCGAGCACGAGGAGCACGATCCCGGTGGTCAGCACCGTGCCGGAGGTCGCCGAAGCGGCGAGAAATCCACCCGCCACGGTGACGGCCAGGAGGGCCAGGAACCACGGGCTGACACGGCTGGAAACCTCGCGCACCTCCCCATTGTGCTGATCGGGCGATCGACTGGGTGGACCGCGTCACCCGGATGGCAGCTTCGGGTTGCCAAGACCCTGCCTACAGGACTGTACTTACAGCGCTGTCATTCTCGGCCGACAGCCATTCGCCGCGGGTGTGGGGAGGTGGGCGAGTGCAGGTGATCACCGACGCGATGACCCTGGTCGACACGATGGACGGCATGCCCGTGGGGGGGCACGTCGAGACCTTCGTCGTCATCGAGGGGGGCCAGGAGGTCGTCGAGGAGCCGGACTGGCAGGAGCGTGCGCTCTGCGCCCAGACCGACCCGGAGGCGTTCTTCCCGGAGAAGGGTGGCTCCACCCGGGAGGCCAAGCGGATCTGCTCGGGCTGCGAGGTGCGGGCCGAGTGCCTGGACTACGCCCTCGCCAACGACGAGCGCTTCGGCATCTGGGGCGGGCTGTCGGAGCGGGAGCGCAGGCGCCTCCGTCGCCCGGCCGTCTGACCCCGGTCTGCGCCTGCCTCTGGGCCCGGATCCGACGCGCCGCCGACCATGATCGTCAGTTCGGGCGGAAAGCGGCCAGATCTGGCCGCTCGGCGCGCCGAAGGGGTGATCATGGGGCCCGTTATGCGGGACCACCATCGACGGCGTCTGGTCGATTCTGATGAGCGGCCGGAACCGGGGGGCCGCTACGCGGGACCACCATCGACGGCGTCGGGCTCGATATTCAAGTACTCGGCCACCTGCTCCACCAGCACCTCGTGCAGCAGGTCGGCCAGGTCGGCGCCGCCACGGGCCCGGTTCTCCAGCGGCCGACGGTAGAGCACGATGCGGGCGCGGGACGGCTGGCCGTCGGGATCGAGCCCCGCAGGCACGAGTTGGGCAAGCGGCACCCCGATGTCAGCGAGCACGCCCGCGCCCCACACCACGTCGTCGGGCGAGGTCTCCACGACCTCGGGCACCTCGTCGACGGCCAGGTCGAGGTCGGCCAGCTCCGAGCCCCAGCGCAGCTCGATCGGTTCCAGCGCCTCCAGCACCATCGCGTCGAACTTCTCCGCGCGGGTTCGGGTGGCGGGCAGCGACGTCGGGTAGAGCAGCCCGCGCAGGCCCCGACCCCGGCGATCGCGTCGGCGGGGGGAGCGGCGCAGGGCCGGACGTACGGTCGTCACGTGCCCATCGTAGGGCGCGCGCGTGATCCGGGGGCCTGCCCTGCGTGTCGGGCCAGGAAACGCCGTAGCGTCGCGCCCTCATGATCGGCGCGAGGCGCACCTCATGTGGACGTGGGGCGGCGTGGTGTGCGACTCGGCGCGATCACCGGCCGCGCGTTCCGGCCAGGTCGGCCCGCGGGGTCCGAAGGTCCCCCGTCCGCGCGTCGCGGCGGGGAAACCGGCGTGCCGCGCGCTAGGGTCGGGCGGTGCTCAGCGTACGGAGGTGTTCGCGGACGGGGTGCACCGAGCTTGCGGTGGCCACGCTGACGTACGTCTACGCCGACTCCACCGCGGTCGTCGGGCCGCTGGCGACCCAGGCCGAGCCGCATTCCTACGACCTTTGCACCAACCACGCGCACCGGCTCACCGCCCCTCGCGGGTGGGAGGTAGTCCGGTTCGAGGGCGAGTTCGCGCCGCCCGAGCCCACTGCCGACGACCTCACCGCGCTCGCCGAGGCCGTCCGGGAGGCGGGCCGGGTCGACCGGCCGGTCGAGCCCGTTCCCACCACCGGTACCGGCCGCCGCGGCCACCTGCGCGTCCTCCCCGGCCCGCCCGCCGACTGATCCGCCCGGCCTCACCTCACCTCACCTCACCTCACCTCAGCCTCGCCTCACCTCGCCCGCCGCCCCGGCGCCGACCGACCCGGCCGCGGGCGCACCGCGCTTCCCACCGTCCCACCGCGCACCCCACCACCCCACCGCGCACCCCACCGGTGGGGTGCGCGGTGGGACGGTGGGGTGCGCAGTGGGCACAAGGGGTGCTCGGTCCGCGGCCGGGGTGGTGCCGGCCCCGTGTGCGGGCCGGGCGCGGCGGCGGGCCGGGCGCGGCGGCGGCGCGCCGGGCGCCGCGGGCGGGTTGGGCCGCGCGCGGATGGGTCGGCCAGGCGGCGGGCCGGGCGGCGGGCCGGGCCGGGCGGCGGGTGTGCGGGCCGCGGCCGCCGGCCGCCCGATAGGGTCCTCTGCCGTGACCGATCTGTCCGGCATCGTGAAGGCCTACGACGTGCGCGGCGTCGTCGGCGAGGAGCTCGACGACGCGGTCGTGCGCGCCATCGGCGCCGCGCTCGCCCGCATGCTCCGTGCGGAGGATCCGACGACGCGAGCTGTCGTCATCGGCCACGACATGCGCGACAGCTCCCCGGCCCTCGCGGCCGCGTTCGCCGACGGCGTCACCGGCCAGGGCCTTGACGTCGTCTCGGTCGGCCTGGCCAGCACCGACATGCTCTACTACGCCTCCGGCACGCTCGGCCTGCCCGGCGCGATGTTCACCGCGAGCCACAACCCCGCCCGCTACAACGGCGTCAAGCTGTGCCGCGCGGGCGCCACGCCCATCGGTCAGGACACCGGCCTCGCGGCGATCCGGGCCGCCGTCGAGCAGGGTGTCCCGGCCGGGCCGGGCGGCGGCCGGGTCACCGAGCGTGACCTCCTCGCCGACTACGCTGCGTACCTGCGCGGCCTGGTCGACCTTTCGGGCGTCCGGCGGCTCAAGGTCGTCGTCGACGCGGGCAACGGCATGGGCGGCTACACGGTGCCCGCGGTGCTCGGCGACCTGAACGTCGTGCCGCTCTACTTCGAGCTCGACGGCACCTTCCCCAACCACGAGGCCAACCCGCTGGACCCGACGAACCTCGTCGACCTGCAGAAGCGGGTCGTCGTCGAGGGCGCCGACCTGGGCCTCGCCTTCGACGGCGACGCCGACCGCTGCTTCGCCGTCGACGAGCGCGGCGAGCCGGTGAGCCCGAGCGCGATCACCGCGCTGGTGGCCGTGCGCGAGCTCGCCAAAGCCCCGGGGAGCGCCGTCATCCACAATCTGATCACCTCCCGCGCCGTGCCGGAGATCATCGACGAGCACGGCGGACGCCCGGTGCGCACCCGCGTCGGGCACTCGTTCATCAAGCAGACGATGGCCGAGACCGACGCCGTGTTCGGCGGCGAGCACTCCGCGCACTACTACTTCCGCGACTTCTGGCGCGCCGACTCCGGCATGCTCGCGGCCCTCCACCTGCTGGCCGCGCTCGGCACGCAGGACGGCCCGCTCTCGCGGCTCATGGCCGACTACGACCGCTACGCCGCCTCCGGTGAGATCAACTCCACGGTGGCCGACCAGGCCGGGGCCACCGCCGCCGTGCGCGCCGCCTTCGCCGACCGCGCCGTGTTCGACGAGCTTGACGGCCTCACGGTCGCCCTGCGCGACGGTGCGTGGTTCAACCTGCGCGCGTCCAACACCGAGCCCCTGCTGCGGCTCAACGTCGAGGCCGGAGACGGGGCCGCGATGGCCGCCCTCCGCGACGAGGTGCTGGCGATCGTTCGGGCGTGAGCGCCACCGGACACGGCCTGAACCTGGCAGAGTCTAGAGGCATCCCCCGACGAAGGAGGTCCCATGGCCGTGCAGCTCGACCCGCAGCTGATGGACATCCTGGCCTGCCCCGCGGAGGACCACGGTCCGCTGCGTCCCGAGGCGGACGCCGACATCCTCGTCTGCACGGTGTGCGGACGCCGCTACCCGGTGGAGGACGGCATCCCGGTACTGCTGATCGACCGCGCGATCACATGACCGGGCTCGACGACACCCTCCTCGGCGACCCGCGGGCCCTCGCAGCCCTTGACACACGGGGTGTGCTGCGCTCGGCGGCCACCGCGGGGGCCCAGGTGCGCTCCACCGCGCACGCCGCGCAGGAGGCGAAGGTCGGGGACCTGTCCGGGCACCGGCCCCGTGCGCTCGTGCTGCTGCGCCGGGCGGGCGCGGCGACCCCCGCGTTCGTCATGCTCGCCGCGCTCCTCGGTCCGATGTGCCCGGTGCCGGTCGTGCTGACCGAGGCCGTGCCGAGCTGGATCGGCCCGCTGGACGTGGTCGTCGCGCACACCGCGGACGCGTCCGACGTCGACCTCGCCGAGTCCGTCGGACGGGCGGTGGGCCGGGGCGCGGAGGTCGTGCTGTCGGCGCCCGGCGACGGACCCGTCGCCTCCGCGGGGGCGGGCCGGGTGCGGCTGGTGGAGCCGCGCATCCCGGTGCCGCCGGGCCTGGACCTGCCGCGCGCGCTGGCGGTCGGACTCACCGTGATCTCGGCGGTGGAGCTGCTGTCGACCCCGCTGTCCCCGGGCCTTGACGAGCTCGCCGACGTCCTCGACGGCGAGGCCGAGCGCGACGCCCCGGGCAACGAGGCGTTCATGAACCCGGCCAAGTCGCTCGCGCTGCGGCTGGCCGAGCACACGCCGCTGCTGTGGGGCACCGATCCGCTGGCCGCGGCCGTCGCCGAACACGGCGCTGCGGCATTGGCCACGCACGCCGGTGTGGTGGCGCACGCGGCCGACATCGCACAGGCGGCCACCGCCACCGCGCTCGTCCGGCGCCTCGACACGGGCGCCGACCGCGACATCTTCCACGACCCGTTCACCGACGAGCCCGCCACCGAGGCTCCGCCGCCGCGGCTCGTGCTGATCGGCACCGCCGAGGAGGACCCGTTTTCCGTCGCGTTGCGGTGTTTCGGGCGGGACCGCTCGTCGGCCGACCTGCTGCACCCCGTCGACGAGGTCGCCCGCGGCGTTCGGCACGCGCCGCTGCTGCGCGCGGGCCTCGCCGCCACCCGTTTCGACCTGGCCGCGGTATACCTGGGGCTGGCCACCCGCGCGATCACGCCCGCCTGAGCTGGAGCAACCGGAGGACCGTGGAGCTGCTGACCAACCCCGTTCGCGCGTACGCGTGGGGGTCGCGCACCGTCATCGCCGAGCTGCTGGGACGGCCGGTGCCGTCGCCGCATCCAGAGGCCGAGCTGTGGCTGGGGGCGCACCCCGGCGACCCGTCACACCTGGCCACCGGGAAGTCGCTCGTCGAGGCGATCTCGGCCGACCCGGAGGGCCAGCTCGGCCCCGACCGCGCCCAGCGCTGGGACGAGACGCTGCCGTTTCTGCTGAAGGTGCTCGCCGCCGACCAGCCGCTGTCGCTGCAGGCGCACCCGAGCCTGGCGCAGGCCCGCGCCGGGTTCGCCGCCGAGGAGGCCGCGGGGCTGTCCCGCGACGCCCCCGACCGCAACTACCGCGACGCCAACCACAAGCCCGAGCTGATCTGCGCGCTCACCCCGATCGCTGCGCTCGTCGGTTTCCGTGCGCCCGCCGACACCGTCGAGTTGCTGCGCGCGCTCGCCGTGCCCGCGATCGCGGCGCACGTGGAGCTGCTGGCCGCGCAGCCGGACGCGGCCGGGCTGCGCGCGCTGTTCACCACCTGGATCACGCTCCCGCAGAGCCGGCTCGACGAGCTGGTGCCCGCGGTCGCCGAGGGCGCGGTCCGGCTCGCGGGGAACGGCCGGTGGCAGGACGTCGCCCGATCGGTGCTCGAGCTGGCCGAGCGCTACCCCGGCGACGCGGGCGTGCTCGCCGCGCTGCTGCTCAATCGGGTCACGCTCGCGCCCGGCGAGGCGCTGTTCCTGCCCGCCGGAAACCTGCACGCGTACCTGTCCGGGGCGGGCGTCGAGCTGATGGCCAACTCCGACAACGTGCTGCGCGGCGGCCTCACGCCCAAGCACGTGGACGTGCCGGAGCTGCTGCGCGTGCTCGACTTCCACGCGGGCCCGCCGCCCGTCCTCACCGGTGTGCCCGACGGCGACTGGGTGCGCTACGACACCCCCGCCGAGGAGTTCCTGCTGCGCCGGTGCACTAACGTCAATCCAGCCACGTCCGGTCGCGTCCCGGTGCCCGACGGCGGGCCGCGGATCCTGCTCTGCACGGCGGGAGCGGCCGTGGTCGCGGCGGGCGGCACCGAGCTCGCGGTGGCCAAGGGCACGGCGGTGTGGCTGGCCGCGTCCGACACGGGTGCTGTGGTCGACCCGGACGGCCCGGCAACACAGCTCTTCCTCGCCGGTGACGGTTTGTCCTGATCGCCCTCGGTTAGGGTGCGGCCATGTCGACGGGTGGGGGAACGCGCGCGATCGTCGCGGCCCTGGCGGCCAACGCGGGCATCGCGCTCGCGAAGTTCATCGGCTTCCTGGTCACGGGCTCGTCGTCGATGTTGGCGGAGGCGGTGCACTCGCTCGCCGACACCGCCAACCAGGGCCTCCTCCTGCTCGGGGGCAGGCGGGCCAAGCGCGCCGCCACCCCCGAGCACCCGTTCGGCTACGGGCGCGACCGGTTCTTCTACGCCTTCGTCGTCGCGCTGCTGCTGTTCACGCTCGGGTCGGTGTTCGCGCTCTACGAGGGGATCGAGAAGCTCGCCCATCCCGGGGAGCTGTCCTCGCCGATCGTCGCGATCGTCATCCTGGTTGTAGCGGTCGGCCTGGAGGGCTTTTCGTTCCGCACCGCGATCCACGAGTCGCGCGGCCTCAAGGGGCGGCTGTCCTGGTGGCAGTTCATCCGCCAGGCCACCACGCCGGAGCTGCCCGTCGTGTTGCTGGAGGACTTCGGCGCGCTGATCGGACTGGTGCTCGCGCTGCTGGGCGTGGGGCTCACGCTGCTCACCGGCAACGCGGTGTTCGACGCGCTGGGCACGATCGGCATCGGCATCCTGCTGGGGGTCATCGCGATCGTGCTCATCGTCGAGATGAAGAGCCTGCTCATCGGCGAGGGCGCGCGCCCGCCGGTGCTCGCGGCGATCGTCGGCGGGCTGCAGGGCGGCGCCGTGCAGAGCGTCATCCACCTGCGCACCCAGTACCTCGGGCCGGAGGAGCTGCTGGTCGCGGCCAAGATCGCGCTCACACCGGGGCTGCCCATGGAGGATGTCGCACGAGCGATCGACGACGCGGAGGCGCGCGTCCGGGCGGCCGTCCCCGAGGCCCGGATGATCTATCTGGAGCCCGACCTGGAGCGCACGGCCTTGCCGTCGTGACCCGTCGGACGTTCGCGGGATAGCGATCACCCGGTGGTGAGCCGCACGTCGGCGCGGTCGGCGGTGTGGTCGGCCGCGAAGTGGGCCCGCTCCTGGGCGGACCAGCGCGCCCAGTACGGCGCGTAGGTGGCCCCGTCGCGGTCCATCGCGCGCCGGTAGCGCACCTCCTCGGAGGCGTCCAACCAGATGAGGAGGCCCGGGGCGGCGCCCGCCCCCACTCCCTCCACGATGAGCAGCGGCGGCACCCCGAGGTCGCGGCGCTCGCCGTAGGTGCCGCGCGCCCAGTCCCATCGGCGGTAGGTGGCGGGGTGCCCCGCGACGAGCGGCGCCACCACCTCGGCCCGCAGCCGGGCCACGCCCGCGGCCAGGCCGTCCCATCCGGGGTAGAGCTCGTCCATCGACAATATCGGGGCCACTATCGGCGGATCTCCGAGTGCGGCGGCCAGCGCGGCGGTGAGCCGGGTCTTCCCGGCCCCCGACGGGCCGTCGACACACACGAGCCGGGTGCTGCCGCAGCGGGGCGCTGCCCGGGCGCGCGCGACGAGCGAGTCGATCATCCGGGTACGGGGCGGCTGCGCAGCACCACGGTGGTACCCGACGCCGTGCCGTCGATCACGCACTCCGCGACGCACGCCTTCATGATCGGGATTCCGTGACGGCGGTGGCCGCGCAGCCGGGCCGGGGGGCGCCAGCCGCCCCGGTCCCGGACGGTGACCTCGACCCGGCGGTCGGCCAGGCCGCGGACGAGCTCCCCGCTCACCTCCACCGTGCCCGGTCGGCCCGCGACGCCCGGTCGTGTTCGGTAGCCGTGCTCGACGGCATTGCTCACCGCCTCGCTGACCGCGAGCACGAGGTCATCCTGCTGTGCAGGCGGCCAACCGTGCGCAGCGAGCCACGCCCCGAGGCGGGTGCGCACCCTCGCCGGGGCGCTCGGATCGGCGGGCAGCGCCAGGAAGAGCCGCCGTTCGGCGGTGACCGGTCCGCGACGCAAGTCGTCATGCTCGCCGGACGTGACCACACCGGGAGTGTGCCCCCGATGGACGGCGCCCGCAGGCGCTGGCGGCCGAGCGGCGACACCCCGAACCGCATCCCGAGTGCTCAGCCCGCCAGGGGCAGTGACGCGGGCACGGCCGTGCCCGGCACCGTGACGTGCATCGGGAGCAGCCCACTCGCCACCGCGGAGCCCACCAGCGTGACGCCGACCACGAGCACCGCGGTGATGGCCCAGAGCTGCCAGATCTGGGCGGTCTCCAGCGGCCTGCTCAGGGTGGTCGCCAGCGCGGGCGGGCGCGACGCTGTCGCCTCGGCCGGTGCGGCCGCCGGTGCGTTGCGCCGCCTGCGGATGAGCCACACCAGGCCCCGGCACATCACGTAGAGGTAGACGGCGTAGCCCGCGTCGTCGAACCCCCAGCTCGGGGCGGCCGCCAGGGTGAGCACGGCCGAGGCCGCCCCCGCCGTGAACGGGGCGGTGGGCAGGCTGTCGGGCTGCCGGTAGGCGGCCGTGTAGGTGGGGATGGCGGCGATCGCGTCGGTGACGATCGTGAGGACGAGCGCCTGGCGACCCGTCGAGATCACCAGCGCCGCGAGGGCCAGCGCCGCACCGACCCCGCACACGATGTCGACGGTGCGCTGCCACGACACCTCCTCCGGCGGCGGGGCGAACCGACGCGCGCGCAGCGCGCCGACCGCCACCGCGGTGGACACGGCCGCCACCGGGGCCAGCAGCAGCGCCCCCACCATGGCACCCAGCTGCAGCTGCGCGGCGAGCCCGACCCAGCCGAGCGCCGCCCAGACCGTCCACGACGCCAGGCTGGAGCCCCATCGGCCCTGCCAGGTGCCGACGATGTTGTCGATGTTCGCGGCGACGAGGACGACCATCCCGACGATCGGCAGGATCAACGCGATCCATTCGAACCCCAGCTCGGCCAGCCACGGGGCGACCATGACGTCAGCCGCGCCGGAAGGTGGGCGACCCGGTCATGGCGGTTGCGAGCGCGCGCGGGCCCGTCTCGGCCCGCGGGCCGCCCGCCGCGTGCGCCAGCTCGTCGAGGCAGGCGACGATCGCCGCCGGATCACGGCCGGGCATGACGAGGATCCGGCTCGGGTCGCCGTGGGGCAGCCGCCAGCGCGCCCGCACCTGCTCGGGCGGGCGGGGGAGCACCACGGTCATCGCGTGCGGATGCCGCCAGGCCCGGATCCCGGCGCGGCGCAGGCGCTCGGTGGCCATCGCGGCCAGATCACGGCAGGCCTCCGCGCGGGCGGCGAGCGCCCGGTCGGACAGCGTGTGCAGCACCCACCACAACCGGATGACGGCGTGCCCGGAACGGCAGGTCTCCGCCGTGACATCGGCGTCGTTCGTGTACGGCAGCACCTGCGACGCGGTGGTGCCCGGCCGCACCAGCAGGACCGCGCACGGCGCCAGGGTGCCGAGGAACTTGTGCCCGGAGACCGACAAGCTGTCCGGGCGGCCCGGCACGTCCAGCCGCACCGCGGGCGGCGGCGCGGGGCTGAGCGCGAGCGGCACCCCGGCCAGCGCGGCGTCGGTGTGCACCCAGAGCCGGGTGACGCCGCTTGCGTGCAGCGCCGCCCGGCACGCCGTGAGGTCGTCGACGGCCTCCGTGGTGGTGGTGCCCGCGATGGCGACGAGCACGGCCGCCCGGTCGGGGTCGGCAAGGGCCCGCAGCCCGGCCGCGTCGATCGAGCCGTCGCGGCGGGCGCGCACGACCGCGTGCGGCAGCCGCAGCTCGGCGGCGATCTTCGCGACGCACGTGTGCGCCGCCGACGACGAGTACAGCACCGGCACCTCGCCGAACTGGCGCACGGCCATCGTGACCGCGTGCCGGATCGCCGCCGTCGACCCCGAGCCTACGTACCCCCACCAGCCCGGCGGCGCCTTGAAGATCCCCAACATGCGCTCGACGACCCGGCGCTCCAGCTCGTCGACGTTGCGGGTCTCCGCGCCCGCCGTCCGCGGGTCGCCCAGCTGGATGGCGGGCATGCCCAGCACCGGGAGGATCGGGCCGAAGTCGATGTCGGTGGCGAGCGGGAACCCCAGCGACGCGGGGTCGCACAGCCGGGGCACGAGCTGGGCCAGCGGCGCGGGCAGGCCGGTCATCAGCGGCGCCGCGGGCGGCAGGCCCGCCCGGCGGCCTGCGCGGACGCGGGCGACCGGGGCGGGGGTATCCGGAGGCTGAGAGGGTGTGGACATCGCTGCGCCTTCCGTTGCGGACGAGGGGTGGTCCCGCGCGGTGCCTGCGCGGGTCGTGCGGTGGCGATTGTCGGACGCCGTCGCCGACCACCGTGGCGTTATCGAATCTTCCGATACGGCACGACTCGGACGTGCGGTGCGTAAGCTCGGTGTCGCGATTAGGGGGTGTTGCGGTGGACCGCTCGATCGGCAGCGAGGCCCATCAGCGGTTGTGTGCGCGGCTCAAGCGGCTTCGCGCGCGGGCAGGCATCACCCAGCGTGTGCTGGCCGATCGGCTTGGCGAGCGGCAGGCGTTCGTGTCGGAGTACGAGCGCGGGCAGCGGCGCGTGGACGTGGTGGAGCTGCGCGCCATCGCCACCGCGCTCGGCGGCCCCGCCGCGGCGGTGGTGGCTCAGCTCGACGCCCTCGACGCCGTGCTGGCCGCGTTCGGGGATGACGTCCCCTGATCCCGAGTGCTCATTGTCGGTGCCCCTTTCCAGGGTTCCCCGCGAACCCCGACAAAGAGGATCCTTCGGTCGGCGATCAGCAACACTCCCCGCCGCGGACACTGGAACCTTACCCTCTGGAAGGGTTTGCTTACCCTGAGGATAGTTGACAGACTGCGGACACCATGATCGCGTCGAGTCGCACCCCACGCAGGTCGCACCATGCGTCAGGTGCGCCTCGCGCCGATCACCCGTCGCACCTCACCGGGGAGCCCCGCTCCACACTGATCGGCTGCAGCCCCGAGCGCAGCTCAGGATCAGTGGCTCGCCGAGTTCCTCGGACGGAACCCGGGTTGGGTCGCGACCGACGACAACCTCGCCCTCACCGCGGGCGACACCCAGATCGTTTCGACGCCGTGGTGCCGTGGGGCCGGACATACGCAGCGATCGCGGTCCGGGCGATTGCGGCCGTGCCCCCGCCCGTCGTCCCCGGCACCACGATCACGCTGACATTCACCGCTCCCGACCGGCTGACCGCCCAGGCGGGCTGCAACGGGCTCGGCTTCCGGATCACGGTCGGCGACACCCGGCTGAACGTCGATGACCAGGTCAGGTCCACCGGCATCGCCTGCCCCGAGGCCCAGGAGGCCCAGGACCGCTGCTCACGGCGTGCATAGGCGTCCCTACGCCGCGCACGGGTCGAGATAGGGGATGTCGGGGGCGATGGCCGACCACGCGGCCTTGTCGAGTGGTTGGCCCTCGCGTTCGCAGGCGATCGTGGGGGCGTCGAGCCGTAGGCTGTCGAGCGGGTCCAGGTTCCAGATTGTGGTCGTGCCGTCGTAGTCTCCGACGGCCAGCAGCCCGCTGTTGGGCGAGAACGCCAACGCGTACGCCCCCGAGCCGTAGGCAGTGGCCGCGCGGCCGGGCAGCCGGGCGCCCAGCGGGCGTGCCTGTGTCGGGTCGGTGATGTCCCAGAGCTGGGTGGTCCCGTTCTCGTCGCCTGCGGCGAGTGTCCGGCCGTCGGGGGCGAACGCGAGCGACTCGATCATGGCGGCCTCGACGAGGGGCTGGCCGAGTGGCTGGGGATGAGCGGGATCGGCGAGGTCCCAGAGCTGCACGATGTCGTCGGCGCCGCCGGTGGCCAGGATCTTTCCGTCAGCCGACAGCGCGGCCGCGTCCAAGGCGTTGGTGTGCGGTGTGACGGTCCGGTTGATCTGCTGCGGGTGGGCGGGATCGGAGATGTTCCAGACAAGCACGGTCTCGTCTTGGCTCGCCGTCACCATCGTCCGAGCGTCCGGGGTGAGGGCGAGTGCGACGATCCGATCGCGATGCGCAGTGACGAGCTGGGTGAGCTGTCGCGGTTGCCGTGGGTCGGTCAAGTCCCACAGCAGGACCTTCTCGCCGGTGGCCGCGGCCAGCAGGCGTCCGTCGCGGGAGAACACAACAGACGTGACGTCACCCGCGTTGACGCCGAGCGGCGGTCCCAGCGACACCGCCTGTCGGGGGTCGGCCACGTTCCACAGGTCGACGACGTGCCTGCGGTCGTTGTCGGCCATCGCGAGCGTCCGGCCGTCGCTGGTGAAGGCGACGGCCGCAGAGTAGGTCTCGGGGTCACCGGGCGACCCCGGCAGCGGTGGACCGATGCGCGTGGCGGCCTGTGGGCTGCCCACGTCCCAGAGCAGGACGCCGTTGTCGATGCGGATCCCGGCACTGGCGAGGATCGGGGCGGTCGGGCTGAAGGCCAGCCCGCCGACGCCTGCCGTGTGTCCGGTGAGCGGGTTCCCGAGCCGCTGTGGGCGACCCACTGCGTCGAGATCCCAGAAGATCAGACTCCCGTCGAGGCTGCCGCTGACGAGCGTATGGCTGCCCGGCATGAACGCGGTGGCGAAGACCGAGTTGGTGTGCCCGGTCAGCACCTCGACCGGATGGACGGTACGCTTCGCATCGAGCGTGGAGACGACGATGGTCTTGCGATCGGTCTCGACAGCGACGACCGTGCCTCCGTCCGGCGTGAACGCGGTGATCTGGAAGACCTGGAACGGGAACTGGACCGGGTTGCGCAGGGTGGTCCGATCCGTGGCGTCCCAGAGCGTGGCGACGCCCTTTCCCCACGTCGCGAGCATCCGACCGTCCGGGGAGTACTTGATGCTCGCGACGTTGCCCAGCGGGATGCGTCCGCTCAGCGGCCGCATCTGCGACCCATCGCCCACATCCCAGAGGACCGCGCTGCGCTGATCGTCGTTGTCGACGAGGATCATGCTGCGGCTGTCGGGCGAGAAGACCACCGTCGGCTCGAGCACCGATGCCGAAGCGAGGATCGGGGAGCCCAACGGTCGCGGGCTCCGCGGGTCGCTGATGTCCCAAACCTCGGTGCTCATCGTGGGTTCCGCGATGCCGCCCGCGGTCGCGGCCAGGCGACGCCCGTCCGGGCTCAGGACGACGCTGACGGAGTCCTTGCCGTCGCGGGCAACAAAGGGTTGTCCGATCTGCACGGCTCGTTGGGGATCGCGGAGATCCCACAGCGTCACCTGGTTTTGCGACGCGGTGTAGTTCGTGGTGGCGCCCAGGGTGCCCGCCGCGTCCACGACGAGACGGGACGTCTTGTTGTCGGGAATGACGTCGGCGTGGCCCAGAAGCCGGGGATGGTCAAGGTCGCGCAGGTCCCAGCGACTGACACTCACAACGTTGACCGTGGTCAGGACGGGTGAGCTTGCGCCGAACAACGCGTCGCTGAAGTTCGGGCTGGGCATGGTCCCGCGGTAGGCGGGATTGGTAGTGAGGGTCTGCAGGAGGCCTGCCTCCGTGGCCGGGGAGCGATCGACGGCCAAGGCAGCGAGCCCGAGCCGTAGCGCGGCCCGCGGGTCGTGAGCGCGTACCTGGTCGGCCTCGTTGACCATGACGTCGCTGACCGCGGCGCGTTCCGAGGCCAACGCCAGGTTGCGCTGGAGCAAGGCCAGGCCCGCTCCGGCCAACGCCAGGACGGTCAACGTCACCAGCGCGAGGGCCACCCCCCGGACCCACCGCCTACGGATGCGGTCCTGCCGAACTTGCTCACCGACCAGGTTGTCCTTGGGCACTCCGTGCAGCGGGGCCGCCAACTCGGCCACCGCGAGCTGAAACTGCGGATCTGACGGGTGCGCGGCGCGCACCCCACGGAAGTCAATCCATCTCGGCTCGGGCAGACGGTGATCGATGAGCAGTGGCGGCAAGGCGTCGTCGGGGCTTGCCGGACGTCGCCGATCCCACTGCAACTCGCCCGCGGTGAGACCGATCAGTAGCCGGTCCGGCGAGCGATGAGCAAGCCACCACGCCAACTCCCGGGCGACCCACGGCGACGCGGCGGCGTCCGGCGACGCCAGCACGATCAGCCAGGTGCTGTGGCCCAACGCCTCCTCGATCGACCCCCACAAGTGGGGAGTGGCCGACAGGTTGGTGTCATCGCGGAACACGCGAATCGCGCGCCGCTGGTACCAGGCCCGCCCGAACTGCTCCAACCCCGTCTGCAGGGCGGGTGCCAAGGTTTCGTCCAACGCGTGGCTGTAGGACATGAACGCCGCGTAGCCGCTCGTGTCCGAGTCCCGGGAGCCCCGCCCGAGCAATGACGCCACCTGCCGCAGCGCGCCTGACCAACCACCGTCCGGACGCATCGTCAGCGACCTCCTGCGTTGCCACGAGACGGACGAGACCTCCCGATGAAGAGAGCACACGACCTGCCCGTGATACAAAGACCGCAACCGGCCCGGCACGAACGCCAGGTCTATCCATCGGGCAGGTCGACGCCCCGGCTCAGGGGACCAGCACGAGCTTCCCGCGGACGTGACCGCCTGCGCTGATCTCGTACGCCTCGCGGGCGCGCTCGAACGGGAACGTCTGGATCTTGATGACGAGCTTGTTGTCCGCCAGCAGGTCCGCGACCTCGGCCAACGCTGCGCTGCCACGGCTGTCGGCGTCGCCGCCGGTGACGCGCGCTCCGGCGGCCCCCGCACCGAAGTTGGCGATGCTCACCACCTGCGACGGGGACGACACGAGCCCGATGAGCTCCGCGATCGGGGTCTTCCCCGCGACGTCGAAGACGGCGGCCACCGGGCCGCCTGCCGCATCCCGCACCCGATCGGCCACGCCGTCGCCGTAGAGCACCGGGACGGCGCCCAGCTCACGCAGGTAGTCCTGGTTGCCCTCGCCGGCCGAGGCGATCACCCGTGCCCCCAGCGCCTGGGCCATCTGCACGACGACTGCACCGACCCCGCCCGCGCCCCCGTCGACGAACACGGTGTCGCCCGCGCCGACGCCGAGCAGCCGCAGCCCGCGCTCGGCCGTCTCACCGGCCACCCCCGCCGCCGCCGCGACCGCCCAGTCGACGGAGGCGGGCTTGGCCGCCCACGTGTCCAGAACGGCGTACTCGGCCTGCGTGGCCGTGCCCCGGCCCAGCACGTCGTCGCCCACCGCGACGCCGGTGACGCCCTCGCCGACCTCGTCGACGACGCCCGCCGCGTCGTACCCGAGGTAGCCGGGGCCGTCCGGCTCCGCGCCGTCCGCCAACGCTCCGGACAGGTGCTTCCAGTCAATGGGGTTCACGCTCGCCGCGCGCACCGCGATGCGGATCTGGCCCGGCCCGGCGTGCCGGTCGGGGGCCGCGGCCCACTCGAGTACCTCCGGGCCGCCGTAGCGGCGGAACTGTAATGCCTGCATGCGCCCGGAAACCCGGCGCGGTGCCGTGCTATTCCCGGGCTATTCCCGACCGGTGAAGGCGGCGAGCTGACGGCGGCCGTGTTCGACCTCCCGCTCGGCCGCCTGTTCGACGGAGCGCAGCAACGCCTCGACGTCGGCGCCGGTACGGTCGGCGCGGTCGTTCCAGTAGACCAGGTCGCGCAGCTGCTCTGCGCGGATCGGGGGCGCCGGGCACCAGCGCACCGGGTCTTGCGGGCGGCGGTGGAGCGTGTGCCAGGTGAGGTCGACCGTGCGCTGCACGAGCTGGGTCTCGGCGCTGCCGACCCCGCCTCCGGCGTGCAGGATCGCGCCCACCAGGCAGGCCCGGTCCACCGGGACCTGCCCCATGCGCTTGGCCGCCATGAAGTCGAGCGAGCGCGGTTTGCCCTCGGTGTCGTGGCTCACGAACCACGCGTCCTTGACCCAGCCCGCCGCGACCACCTCCCGGGCCGCCGCGGCGAGATCGCGGATCTGGGTGAGCTCCGCCAGCTGGGCGCCGAGCCGGTCCTGCTCGGCCAACCGCCGCCGCGCCCGCCGCCGTTCCCGCCATCCGACGGGAGTGACGTCCGGAGTTATATCTGGAGTGACGTCCGTGGTGTGCGGCCCGACGCCGCGCGCGACAAACGCTGACATCTTCATGGGAACCCCCACGCTCTGCTCCCTGCCATGGTAGCCCGGCTGCTCGGGGCCACCATCCCTCACTTCTGGGCGGGACGGCGAATGACGACCACCGGGCATACCGAATGGGAGACACAGTGCTGGGTGACCGAGCCGATCAGCATCCCGACGAAGCCGCCGTGCCCGCTGGCGCCCACGACGAGCAGGCCCGCCTCCCGGGAGGCCTCGATGAGCACCTGCGCCGGATGCCCGCTGACCAGCTGGGGCGTCACCGAGATCCGAGGGGCTTCCCCGAGCACCTCCTCGATCGCACCGTGGAGCGTCTTGTTCGCGTCCTCGGAGAAGTCCACCTGGGAGAGGTCATGGGAGCGGCCGTAGGTAGCGGGTATCTGCCACGCCGTGCCGAAGTCGACCGGCAGATGCCACGCCGTGACGGCCTGCAGCGTGGCGTTCGTGAGTTCGGCCTGCCGAGCCGCCCAGCGCAACGCGTGCTTGCTGTCGTCCGACCCGTCGATGCCCACCACGATCGCGGGCAGGCCTTGAGGCTCGTTCATCCCGCATCCTTCCCGCTAGTGGTGGAGGCCGCCGGAGGTGCCCAGCTCCTCGAGGGCCGCCTTGGCCGCCGCCATCTCCTCCTTGGTGACCGGTGCAGGCGGCTTGGCGAGCAGCCAGACCACGAAGATCACACCGACCAGCAACATGAGCGCGCCTACCCAGAGCGCGATGTTGATCCCGGCCGCCTTCGCGATGTCGGCCGGGGTCGGCGACAGGCCCGGGATGAGCACCAGTATCCCGAAGATGACGAACAGCACACCGATGAACGAGCGGAGGTCGAACAGCTTCGCCAGCCGCCAGTTCTTGAGTTCTTCCGCGTCGAGGTCGTACTTCTTCGCCATCATGCCTCCCGTTCAGACGAGCTCGATGTAGATGTAGGCCACCACGCACAGCGCCAGCGACAGCGCGCCGAGCCCGACCGGGCTCTTCAGCAGGCCTGCGACGCCGGTGCGCTTCGTGGCGGTGACGGTGACGGTCTGCCGCCCATAGACGAGGCCTTCCAGCTCCTCCTCGGTCTTCGGCGGGCTGAACCGGGTAGCGATGATCATCGCCAGCAGCCCGGCGAGGAAGGAGATGATCGCCGCCCACTGGTTCTCGCCGAGGTCGCTGCGGAAGGGGATGACCCCCACCTGGTAAAGGATGAAGATCCCGAACGAGGTGAGCGTGCCGACGACCATTCCCCAGAACCCCGAGCTCACGCCCGCCTTCTTCCAGAACATGCCGACGATGAACGCGAGAAAGATGGGCACGTTGAAGAACGAGAAGAGCGTCTGGATGTAGTTGTTGATGTTGCTGTAGCCCGCGGCGAGGAACGCGGTGCCGATGCCGACGACGACCCCGACGATGGTGGTGTACCGGCCGACCTTGAGGTAGTAGGCGTCCGGGCGGCCCGGCCGGATGTAGTTCTGCCAGAGGTCGTAGGTCCACACCGCGTTGAAAGAGGAGATGTTGGCCGCCATACCGGCCATGAACGCGGCCAGCAGCCCGGTGATGGCCACCCCCAGCACCCCGTTGGGCAGGTACTTGTTCATCAGCCCGGGGATCGCGTCGTTGTAGGGCAGGCCGCCGGACTCGCCGATCCCGGGCAGCAGCAGCACCGCGGCCATGCCCGGGATGACGATCGCGAACGGGATGATGATCTTCGGAAACGACCCGATGATCGGGGTCAGCCGGGCGGCGTTGTCGTCCTTCGCCGACATGGCCCGCTGCACCTCGGCGAAGTTCGTCGTCCAGTACCCGAAGGACAGGCAGAACGACAGACCGAAGACGAGCCCGATCCAGTCACCGATCGGGTTGTCCCCGCCGAACCCGAGGCCCGACCAGGCGTGGGTGAACGCGTTGCCCTTGACCGCCAGCTTCTGGAAGAGGCCGCTGATGCCGCCGACCTCGCTGAGCGCGATGACGACAATGGGGATCAGCCCGGCGCAGATCACGAAGAACTGCATCACCTCGTTGTAGATCGCGCTGGTCAGTCCGCCGAGCAGGATGTAGCTCAGCACGAACAACGCGGAGACGACGATCGCGACCGGGAGGGGTATCCCCAGGAGCACGTCCAGCACCGCGGCCAGCGCGTACAGGTTCACCCCGGCGATCAGGATCGAGGACAGCACGAAGATGATCGCGTTGATCAGGTGCGCCTTTCGGTCGTAGCGGCGGACCAGATACTCCGGCACACTGCGGATCTTCGACCCGTAGTAGAACGGCATCATCATGACGCCGAGGAAGATCATGGCGGGGACGGCGCCGATCCAGTAGTAGTGCACGATCGAGATGCCGTACTGCGCGCCGCTGGCGGCCATGCCGAGGATCTCGATCGCGCCGAGGTTGGCGCCGATGAACGCGATCCCGGTGACCCACGCGGGCAGCGACCGGCCGGACAGGAAGAAGTCCGCCGACGTCGTGACCAGGCGTTTCAGCGCGAAGCCGATACCGATCACGAAGCCGAAGTAGATCACCAGCAGGGCGATGTCCAACCCGCTGAGGTTGATGGTCAGGGTTTCGGCGGCCAGGTTCATGCGAGCACCATCCCTCTCAGCTCGGGTATCCGCCTTGCTGCACCAGCACGGCCGCATTGCCTTGGTAGAGCTTCGCCACCTGCGCGACGTTGTCCTTGGTGACGAGGCTGGGGCCGGTGTAGATCGGCTGGAACGGGTGTTGGCCGAACCGCGCCTGGAACGCCGCCACCTGCACCGCGTCGTAGCCCTGCAGGAACGGCTGCTGATCGATCGCGAACTCGGCCTGGCCGTTCTGCACGGCCTGCAGGTTGGTCGTCGAGACGTCGAACGAGCCGAGCTTGATCTTGCCGAACGCGTTCATGCTCTGCAGCGCCCCGCCCGCCGCGCTGAAGCCGTCGATGCCGGTGGCCAGCACACCGTCGATGCTCGGGTCCTGCGTCAGCGCGGTCTCGATCTGCTGCTGCGCCTGGTGCAGCTGCGCGCCGTTGACGTGCAGCACAGTGACCGTGCCGCCGGTCGTCGTGAGCTGCTTGCTGAACCCGTCGCACCGGTCCGTCAGCGCCACGTTCTGCTCCTCGTGGATGATGCACAGCCCGTGCTTGACCCCCGCCGTGGCCATCGCGGTGCCCGCCTCCTGGCCCGCCAGGGTCTCGTCCTGGCCGACGTAGGTGAGGCCGCCGACGGCGGCGAGCTGGTCGACGCCGATGTTCATCACGACGGCGGGCAGCCCCGAGCTCGTGACCTTCTTGATCGGCGCGTCGAGCACCGTCGGGTCAGGGATGGTCACCACCATGGCCGCGGGCCCCTGCGCGGCCGCATTGGTGATCAGCTTCGCCTGCTCGTTCGGGTCGGTCGTCTGGGGGGAGCTGTACTGCAGGTCGACGTTGAAGTCGGTCGCCGCCTGCTCGGCGCCCTTGCGGACCAGCGCCCAGAACGGGTCGAAGCCCTGCCCGTGCGTGACCATCGCGACCGAGATCCGCGACTGGTTGTTGACGTTGCCCAGCGCCTGGTAGAGCTTCTGCACCTGGGCCGCGTTGTCCTTCGTCACGAGGCTCGGCCCGGTGTAGATCGGCCGGAACGGGTGTTGGCTGAACCGCGCCTGGAACGCCGCCGTCTGCACCGCGTCGTAGCCCTGCAGGAACGGCTGCTGGTCGACGACGAACAGAGCCTCGCCGTTCTGCACCGCCGCGAGGTCGTTCGGGTTGTCGACCGAGACGTCGAACGTGGCGAGCTTGATCCGCGTGCCCGCGTTCAGCCCCTTCACCGCGGCGCTCGCGGCGCCGAATCCCTGGATGCCCGTCGTCAGCACGCTGTCGATCGTGGGGTCCTGGGTCAGCGCCGCCGCGACCGCGGCCTGTGCGCCCGGCGCGTCGGAGCCGTTGACCTGCAGCACCCGCGAGGTGCCGCCCGCCTTGGTCAGTTGGTCACCGAAGCCCGTGCACCGGTCGGTCAGCGCGGTGTTCTGCGCCTCGTGGACGACACAGAGCGCGTGCCGCGCCCCCGCCTGGGCCATGACGGTACCCGCCTCCTGGCCCGCCAGCTGGTCGTTCTGGCCGACGAAGGTGAGGCCGCCGACCTGGGCCAGCTGGTTGAGCCCGACGTTCGCCACGATCACCGGGACGCCGCTGTCACTGGCCTGCTTGATCGGCGCCGTGAGCACCGACGGGTCGGGGATCGTGACCACCATCGCCGCGGGCTTCTGCGCCGCCGCGTCGGTGATCAGCTTCGCCTGGGCCTGGGGGTCCGTGGTCGGGGGCGCGCTGTAGCGCAGGTCGACGTTGAAGTCCTTCGCCGCCTGCTGGGCGCCCTTCTGTATCTGCGCCCAGAACGGATCCGCCGCCTGCCCGTGGGTGACCATGGCGATGCTCACCCGGTTGGCGCTCGGGTTGGCGACCGGGTTGGTCGGCCCCGGTGTCGCTCCACACGCGGCCAAGGCGAGGCTCGCCACGACCGCCAGGAACGGCACCGGTAAACGCGTGCTCCGCATCACGACGCCTCACCACTCTCCGCTCCACCGGCCCGGAACGAGATGGGCCGCACCGCCGGACGGCCGGACATTCGCAGGCCGAATCGATGGTCGTCAACAGCGGTGAACGTCTAGACGCGACGCTGTTCAGATGGCCAATTCGCGCGGCGCGCTCGTGTACCGTTGTCGATCGTCTAGGGCTTGCACGGCCCATTCGGTCGGAGGCCGACAGGATCATGTCAGTTGTCGAGGGCCACGACCGTCCGGGGTCGCAGGCAGCCTTGCGCAGCTCCAACCGGCTGCGGGTGCTCCAGCTGCTCACCGAGCACGGGGAGATCACGCAGGCGGGCCTGGCGCGCGGCACCGGCCTCGCGGCCGCCACCGTGTCGAACATCGTGCGCGAGTTGCTGGCGGGCGGCCTCGTGCACGTCTCCGAGGTGGGCCGCCGCAAGGTCGTCCGGCTGACCCGCGCCACCGGGCTGCTGCTCGGCGTCGACTACGGGCACCGCCACCTCACCATGGTGATCGCCGACCGGGCGCACGAGATCCTCGCCGAGCGCTGGGTCGAGCTCCAGCCGAACCTGCCCGCCGTCGACGGCATGCACCTCGCCGAGAAGCTCTTCCGTGAGCTGCTCGACGAGCTCGGCGAGCAGCAGGCCGCGATCGTCGGGGCCGGGATGGGGCTGCCCGCGCCGGTCGACCTGCGCACCGGCAAGGTCGGGGCGCCGTCGATCATGCCGGGCTGGGTCGGGGTCGACGCCGTGCGCCTCGCGTCCGAGCGGCTGGGCCTGCCCGTCGTCGTCGACAACGACGCCAACCTTGGCGCCGTGGCCGAGCTGTACTGGGGGGCCGCGCGTGGGCTCTCGGACATCGCCTACGTGAAGCTCTCCGAGGGGGTCGGGGCGGGCCTCGTCCTCGGCGGCCAGGTGGTGCGCGGGCGCGACGGCACCGCGGGCGAGATCGGACACATCACGACCGACGAGTTCGGGCAGGTCTGCCGGTGCGGCAACCGGGGGTGCGTGGAAACCGTCGTCGCGGCGCGGCGGGTCATCGAGCTGCTCGAGCCCATGCTCGGCCAGGAGCTCACCATCGCCGACGTCGTCCGCACGGCCCGCGAGGGCAACAACTCGTGTGTGCGGGTGCTGGCCGACACCGGCCGTCAGGCGGGCATCGCCGTCGCCAACCTGTGCAACGTGTTCAATCCGGAGCTCATCCTCATCGGGGGCGAGCTGGCCGTGGCCGGGGAATTCCTGCTCGCTCCGATGCGGGAGATGGTGCGGCGCTGCGGGATCCCGAGCGCCACCGCAGACCTGCCGATCGTCCTGGCCGAGCTCGGTCCTCGGGCGTCCGTGATGGGCGCCGTCGCGGTCGCGCTCCGCGCGTCAGCCGTCGAGCTCGCCTAGTTTCATTGTGTGAACATGCATTAGCATGCCTCGGCAATCGATCTTTAAGCCTTGTGGATAAGGGTCCCGCGCGCGTACTGTGACCGCGGTCGCAGCGATCGGGGGTCGGACAGGTCATGCGTACGGGTCCGTCGGGTCAGCTCACTGGTCTCGTCCTGGTTGACGTCGAGGAGCTCGTGCTCGACGGCGCGCCGCGTTCGCAGCTCGACGACAACTACGCACGCGCGCTGGCGCGCAGCCGCCAGCCGCTGCCCCCGATCGTCGTGCACGCGCCGACCCGCCGCGTGGTCGACGGCAGACACCGGGTGCGGGCCGCCGTCCTGCGGGGCGAACGGCAGATCGCGGCGCGGCTGTGCTTCGACGACGCCGCGGAGATCTTCACGCTCGCCGTCGCCGCCAACGCCGCCGAGGGCCACCCCATCCCGATCGACGATCGCAAGCGCCACGCCGCGGCGCTGCTGGCGGAGCATCCGGAGTGGTCGACGCGGCGGGTCGCGGTGGCGTGCGGCCTGGCGCCGGGCACGGTCGGCAGGTTGCGCGGTGCCGCCGCCCCGACGGAGGTCCGCATCAGCCGCAACGGGCGCAGGCGCGCGGTGGACACCGGCCGCGGCCGTCGGATCGCGAGCGACGTGCTGGCCGCCGAGCCGGGGATCTCCCTTCGGGAGGCGGCGCGCAAGGCCGGTGTCTCCCCGAGCACCGTCCGCGACGTGCGCAACCGCATGCGCCAGAGCGGCGGTCGGACCGCGCCCCGGCCCATCGCGAGCGGCCGCACCGCGGGGCGTCCGGCCGCACCGCAGGCCGTCGGACATCTGCTGGTGGCCAAGCTCTGCATGGACCCGGCCCTGCGGTACACCCTGACCGGCCGCAGGCTCCTGGCCGGGCTGCTCGCCGCGGGCGCGATCGAGGACGGCGATCTGGCGGAGCTGGCGCGCGGCCTCCCCGCCCACTGCGTCGCGCTCATCGCGGCGGCCGCGGGCGACTGCGCGCGGACGTGGCAGGAGTTCGCCGATACGGTCCGCAGGCAGCACCCGGTGCCCGACACCCTCGCTGAGCGGCGGCAACGGGCAGGCCGCTGACCGGATCCTACCGGCGCGGGGCGGCCAGCCGGTGGATCGCGACGTCGGACCGCCGGGTCGGGAGCGTCTCGACCACGGCCCACCGCTCCCGCGCCGCCGCGAGAAACGCCGGGGCGAGCGGACGCCCCGGGTCGGCCACCCACACCTCGCCACCGTCCGCGCCGTCCTCGACCAACCCCGGGAGCAGCTCGGTCAGCTCGTCGACGTTGCGCTGCCCGTAGAGCACGTCGGCGGCCAGCACGAGGCCCCACGGCGCGCGCGCGAGCACCGCCGCAGCCTCGGCCCACGCGCATACCGCGGTCTCCACGGCGACGCCGTTCTGCGCGGCGTTCGCGCCCGCGAAGGCGAGCGCGTCGGCGGAGCGGTCGGTGGCGAGCACGTGGGCGCCGCCGAGCGCGGCGGCGAGCGACGGGAGCCCGAGTCCGCACCCCAGCTCCAGCACCGCCAGGCCGGTCCAGGCGCGGGCGGACACCGCGTGCGCCAGCTCGACCCCGCTCTCCCACACCTCGGCCCAATACGGCGGGTAGGCCTGGTCGGCGGCGATGTCCTCGTCGTCGAGCAGCGCGGTCGGCGTGCGTGGGTGCACGAACCGGACCCGGCGGCCGTGGAGCTCGAGTGCGCCGACGGCGACGTCGAGCCGGGGGTCGGCGGTCATCGCCGGGACCCTACGCGCCGGATCGGCGTGACCTACCGGTGTTCGTGGCGGTGATCGTCTTGACCGCGGTCGGCAAGGAGGCCAAGGGCATCGAGTTCGGCGGACGACTGGGCACCGACCGGGTGAGCGCGCTCGGGTCCGAATGATCACGCGGCGCTCCGCTCGGCGTGCCGGGACGGCCGTTGCCTGTACACACGGCAGGTTTTGTAACCCGACCGAGACCTCGGGACAACGCGCACGGCTACCGTCCGCGTATAGGGGATAACCGTCCGGCGCTTACCGGACAGCGGCCACCGGCGGCCGCCCTACGGTGTTGCTCGTGCCGACCGGACAGCCCGCGCGGATCAGCATCGACACCACCGATCCCGACGAGGCCCACAACTACCTGCAGACCACGTACGTCGAGCACTCCGTGCGGCTGACCGGCAGCCCGGACCGCTTCCGGTTCCGGCACAACATCACCGACGGCGGCCGCTTCTTCGTGGCCCGCTACGAGCACTCCATGAACTGTCGGGTCGACACCGACCCCTTCGGCTATCTGCTGATGGGACAGGTGTTCGGCGGACGGCTGCGGCTGCAGACGGGCGACCACGAGGACCTGCGCCCGGGCCGGGGCGAGCTGTTCCTGCTCGATCCGCACGTCCCGATGCGCATCCACTGGGACGACTTCCGGGCGGGGCTGGTCAAGCTGGACCTCGACGTGGTCCAGCGGGTGGCCGCCGAGACCACCGGCGACCCGGGCACCCGGGTGCGCTTCGGGCTGTCCCGGGCGGTCTCGGCCGAGCGGGCCCGGCATTGGCAGAACCTGGTCCGCTACGTCACCCACGACTTCTGCAACAACGAGCTCGCCTACGCCAGCCCGCTGATCTACGGCCACACGATGCGGCTTCTGGCCGCCACGGTGCTGGAGACCTTCCCGAACACGACGATGGGCGCCGCCCCGGACCGCCCGGGCGGCGCCGACGCGAGCGCGGTGCGCCGCGCTGTCGCCTACATCGACGACCACGCCGCCGAGCCGATCGGCCTCGCCGAGATCGCCGCCGCCGCCCGGCTGGGCAGCCGCACGGTGCAGGAGGCCTTCCGCAAGCACCTGGACACCACGCCGATCGCCTACCTGCGGCGCGTGCGTCTCGAACGCGCGCACCGCGACCTGCGGGCCGCCGACCCGACGGCGGGCACGACCGTCGCCGAGATCGCGGCCCGCTGGGGGTTCGCCCATCACGGCCGGTTCGCCGCGCTGTACCAAAGCTGCTACGGCCACGCGCCGAGCCATACGCTCCGCGGCTAGGGACCCTCGATAAGTCCGCCCCCCGCGTCCCCAGCGCGAGTTGATCACTGAAGTCGACGTGAGCGGGGTTTCGCCGCCGCGAAATCCCGCTCACGTCGATGTCGGCGGCGTCTTTGGGCAAACGCCCCCGCGCGTGGGGGGCGCCCGAGCATCCTGCCCTCGTGACAACCGTGCCCGGGTGGCCCGTGGCGTTCCGCGGCTCGCGCGCGGTCGCGGCCGGGCTTGTCACCCGCGACCGGCTGCGCGGGCCCCGCTACCGACGGCTGCTTCCCGACGTCTACGGCCAGAACACCACCGAGCCGCCCGACCTGCTGCTGCGCTCGCTGGCCGCCTACCGGCTGGTCGAGGGCCGCGGCGTGCTGTCAGGCTACTCGGCGGCCATGCTGCTGGGCGCGGGGTGCGCACCCCGCCACGACACGCCCGCCGAGATCACCATCCCGGGCCGGGATCTGCGCCTGCACCCCGGCTTGGTGGTGCACCGCGACCGGCTGCTCGCCTGCGAGGTCACCCGCGCCCGCGGCATCGCCTGCACCACCCCGCTGCGCACCGCGTTCGACCTCGCCCGCAGGCCCGACCGCGACGAGGCCGTGGTCGCGGTGGACCGGCTCGCCAACCGGCACCGCTTCCACCCCGAGCGGCTGCTGGAGCTCGCGATGCGCTACCGCGGTCACCGTGGCGTCGGCCGCCTCCCCGGAGTGCTCGCCCTGACCAGCCCCTACTCCGGGTCGCCGATGGAGACCCGGCTGCGGCTGCTGATCATCGGCGGGGGGCTCCCCCACCCGCAGGTGCAGTGGGTCGTGCAGGACGTCGCCACGCGCACCGCATTCTGGCTCGACCTCGCGTGGCCAGAACTCCGCATCGGGATCGAGTACGAGGGCGAGCCGCACACCGAGCGCGCCCGGGTGCTGCGCGACATCGCCCGCACCACCCGTCTCGTCGACCTCGGCTGGCGGGTCTACCGCTACACGAAACTCGAGGTGTACCGAGAACCGGACCGCATCATGGCCGAGCTGACCCGCGCCCGCTCCAGATCGACGTGAGCGGGATTTGGGGGCGCCGAAACCCCGCTCACGTCGATCTCGTCGGCTTTCGTTCGGGACGACGAGCGGCAGGACTCAGCTGTGCACGTAGCGGCCGGGCGCCGGGTCGAGGACCGGGTGCCCCTTGCTGCCGAGGGCCTTCGGGGCCTTCTTCTTCCCGCCGCCGTACGGCCCGAACCACCCGGTCCAGGCCTCCCACCAGCTGCCCTGCTGCTTGGTCGCCTCGGCGAGCCACTGCTGCGGGTCCGGCCCGGGCGGGCCGCCGGTCCAGTAGTGCGCCTTCGGGTTGCCCGGCGGGTTGACCAGGCTCGCGATGTGCCCGGAGTAGCTCAGCACGAACGTGCTCTCCCCGCCCAGCAGTTGGGTGGTGCGGTAGCAGCCCAGCCACGGCGTGAGGTGGTCCACGACCGCGCCGGTGACGAACGTCGGCACCTTGATGGCGTCCAGCTGCATCGGGGTGCCGAGGACGGACAGGCCGCCGGGCTTGGTGAGCAGGTTGCCCTCGAAGATGTCGAGGAACTCGCCGTGCAGCGCCCCGGGAAGGTTGGTGCCGTCGGCGTTCCAGGCCAGGATGTCGAAGGCCGGGGGCTTGTCGCCCATGAGGTAGTTGTTGACCCAGTAGTTGAAGACCAGGTCGTCGGGACGCATCCAGGTGAACGCGGCACCCATCTGCCTGCTGGTGATGATGCCCGAGCGGCGCGAACGGGCTTTCGCGAACCGCAGCAGGCGGGGCCCCTGGAAAGCGGCGATGGGGGCGCGCTCGCCGAAGTCGAGCAGCGTGACCGCGTACGACATGCTGTGCACGCGGTCGTCGCCGGTCGCGGCCAGGTGGTTGAGCAGGGTGGTGGCGATGATGCCGCCCGCGCAGAAGCCCATGACGTTGACGTCGTCGCTGCCGGAGATCTCGCGCGCCGCGTCGATGGCCGCGAGCACCCGCGTGGCGTAGGTGTCGAGGTCCCAGTCGCCCTGCTGGGCGGTCGGGTTGCGCCAGCTGAGCAGGAACACCTGGACGCCCTGGCCGACGGCGTACTCGATGAAGCTGCGACCCGGGCGCAGGTCGAGGAAGTAGAAGCGGCCGATGGGGGGCGGGATGATGACGAGCGGGCGCTGGTACACCTGCTCGGTGCCGGGCTGGTACTGGATGAGCTCGCCCACTTCGTCGCGCTGCACGACGGCGCCGGGGGAGAGCGCGAGGTCCGTGCCGACCGCGAACGCGTCCCGCTCGACCATCGAGGGCATGCCGCCGTTGCTGCGCAGGTCGCCGACGAAGTTGCGGACGCCGCGCACGAGGCTCTTGCCGCCGGTGTCGAACGCGCGCTTGATCGCGGCCGGGTTGGTGGCGAGGAAGTTGGTGGGCGCGAGCGCGCTGGTGAGGATCGTGGTGGCGAACCGGGCCTGCTCGGCGCGGCGGGGGTCATGGGTGCTCTCGCCCAGCTCGTCGACCACGTTGCCGACGGCCTCGGCGGCGGCGAGGTAGCCGCGCTCGATCCGGGAGAAGAGCGGGTTGCCCGACCAGGCGGGGTCGGCGAAGCGCCGGTCGCCCTTGGCCGGGGCGATCTCCGAACGGCCGAGTGCGACGCGCACGAGCTCGCCGCCCAGCTTCGCCGCCTCGCGGGTGACCGTGCGGCCCTGACCGAAGGCGGCGGCCAGGCCTGCGATCGTCTCGCCGACCGACGGGACGCCGACCACCTCGCCGCCGTCCGGTGACTCGGCGCGCCCGTTGTCGATCTGCGCCTCTGCGGTGCTCACCCGCGACTCCTCCCGACGCCCCTGTCCGTGCTCCGGACAATAGGCGAGGTCAAGGGGCCGAGGGTGTGGTGTTCGTCCTTGCCCGCCACCGCGGTCGGACCCGCAGCGGCGGCGGGGCGACGAGCGCGTGCAGGGCGTTGGCAGCGCGGTCGACCTCGTCCAGGGTGTTGTAGAGGTAGAAGCTGAGCCTGCAGCTGGCGGGCGGGGTGAGGCCGAGGGCGTGGTGGGCGAGGGTGGCGCAGTGGCAGCCTGCGCGGGACTCGACACCGGCCAGGTTGAGGTCGTGCGCGAGGCGCATCGGGTCGTGCCCGGCGACGTTGAACGCGACCAGCGACGTCCGCTGCGCCGGGTCGCGCGGACCGTAGATCGTGATGCCGGGCACGGCGGCGAGCCGGGTCAGCGCGTGCGCGGTCAAGGTGCGGTTCCAGTCGGCGACGCGCCCCATCGCCTTGGCCACCGCCTGCGGGTCGACGGGCTCGCCGCTGTCGAACCAGCGACGGCGCCCGGGATGCAGCGCGAGGTCGAGCAGAAGCCGCAGGGCCTGCGCGGAGACGATCGTGCCCAGGATGTCGGGCGTGCCCGCGGCGAACTTCCACGGCAGCGCGTTGTAGGCCACCCGGTCCGGGAACACCTGCCCCTCGGCGATCATGTCGCCGCCGTAGAGGAACGGGGCCGCGCCCCGCAACAGGTGCTCTTTCGCGACGAGCACGCCGACGCCGAACGGGGCCAGCATCTTGTGGAAGGAGAACGCGAGGTAGTCGACGCCAAGGCTGGCGAAGTCGACCGGGTTGCCGGGCACCAGCTGGGCGCCGTCCACCAGCACAAGCGAGCGCCGCTCGCCCCACGGCTGCGGGTAGCCGCTGGTCCCGGCCAATCCGGTGACCCATGCGATGGGGTTCTTGGTGCCGAGGAAGTTGGACGCGCCGGTGCAGCAGATCAGCTTCGTGCGCCCGTCGACGAGCCGGGCGAGATGGTCGAGATCGAGATGGCCGCTGACCGGGTCGAAGCGGGCCAGCCGCAGCTGGACCCGCCGACCCAGCCGCGGCAGGATCTCCCGGCACAACGCGTGCCACGGCACGTAGTTGGAGTTGTGCTCCATCATCGTGGTGACGATGTTGTCGCCGTCGCGTAGCTCCGTCATGAGCGAGTACATCACCGCGTTGTGCGCCTCGGTGGTGTTGCGTGTGATCACGAGGTTGGTGCGGCCGGGGGCGCCGACGAACCGGGCGATGTCGTCGTAAGCGGCCTCGAACCGCGCGGTCGTGCGCATCGAGGCGGTGGACTGCCCGCGGTGCACGTTCTCGTAGTCCGGCGCCATTGCGTCGAAGAGCTCGAGCAGCTCGCGTGGCGGCTGGGTGCTCGCCGCGTTGTTGGTGACCACCCGCCCGGCGCGGGGGAACAGGAAGTGCCTGCGGATGGCCCGCACGTCCAGGCGGGTGGTCGGGTCCATCGGAGTCAGCTCGTCTCCACCGTCTGCTTGCCGTCAAAGGTCCGGCTGTTCGGGAACAGCTGCTTCTGGTCGATGTCGGCGTGCATGTGCACGTCCACAGTGGCGGTTCCCGCGCCTGCGCAGAACACCTGGACGAAGAGGGGGATGCTGCTCTTACCCTTGTCGAGGGTGGTTTCGAGCGTGTTCCTGATGACCAGCTCGGTCCGCTTCTTGCCGTTGTCGACATGCGTGGTGAGCGTCAGGTCCTCGAAGAATTCGATGCCCGCACTGTCATTCGAGATGAACTTGAGCACCGAGCCCTCGTCGACAGTGAGGTGGTAGATCACGTTGAGCAGCCGGAAGCCCTTGTCGGCGTCGCCGTTCTGGCACGAGAAGCTGAACGTGCCGGTGTCTCCGTGGTTCAGCACGGTCGACTTCTTGTCGTCGGGAGTGACCGGGTTGACCGTCATGATGACCTCGTCGGCGAGGTAGGCGTTCACGGCGTCCGGGATGTCGCTCAGTGCGATGGACATGGTGGGTTCTCCTTGAGTTGATGAGGTGGTGCCGTGCTCCGGCGCTCGGGCCGGAGGACGTTCTGGTGCTGGGTCGAGCGGCGCGCGGACGACGTGGCCCGGTGGGTTCACCGCGGGTGGTCGCGCAGCATCCGGCGCAGCGTCTTGCCCGCGGGCGAGGTCGGGATCGCGTCGACGAACTCCACGGCATGCACCCGCTTGTGCGGGGCCACCCGGTCGGCGACGTAGGCCAGGACCTCCGCCGCGGTGAGGGCGACGCCGCTCGCCCGCACGACGAACGCCTTGGGCCGCTCGCCCGCGCGCTCGTCCGGAATGCCTACGACGGCGGCCTCGGCGATCGCGGGATGCGTGCGCAGCAGGGCTTCGAGCTCGGCCGGGGCGACTTGGAAGGCCTTGACCTTGATCAGTTCCTTGAGCCGGTCGACGACGAACAGCGCCCCGTCCGCGTCGATGCGGGCGATGTCGCCGGTGTGCAGCCAGCCGTCGGCGTCGACGGTGGCCGCCGTGGCCACGGCGTCGCGGCGGTAGCCCACCATGGCCGCGGGGCTGCGCAGCCACAGCTCGCCGGTCTCGCCCGACCCGAGGTCGAGCCCGCTGGTCGGGTCCACGATGCGCGCCTGCACCCCGGGCAGCAGCTGCCCGGCCGCGCCGGGGACGACCGGGACGGAAAGCGGCCATAGGGCCGCGCCCGCCGTCACCTCGGTCATCCCGTAGCCCTGCAGGACCGGACGGCCCAGCCGCTCCGCGCAGGCCTGCTGCAGCCCTGCCCCGAGCGGCGCGGCGCCACAGCCGATCCACTCGAGCGAGGACACGTCGTAGTGGTCGACGGCCGGATGCTTGGCCAGCGCCAGCACGATCGGCGGCACCACGATCGCGGCGGTGATCCGATGCTCTTCGATCAACCGCAGGAACTCCTTGATCGCGAAGCGCGGCATCGTCACCACCGTGGCCCCGGCGTGCAGCGCCGCGTTGGCCACCACGGAGAAGCCGGTGGCGTGGGAGAACGGGGCCACCGCCAGCACACGGTCGCGCGGGCGGAAGGGGAAGGCCGCCGACTGCTGCAGCACGTTCGTCACGCACGCCCGGTGCGTCAGCAGCACACCTTTGGGCAGGCCGCTGGTGCCGCTGGAGTAGGGCAGGAGGGCGAGGTCGACGGCCGGGTCGATGGCCGCCCGCGGCGCCTGGTCGCCGTGCGCGAGCAGGTCGGCGAACGCAACGGTCCCGGGGTGGGCGACCCGAGCAGGACGATCGGCGGCGCGCCGCCGATCCGCGCGACCGCGGCGCGGGCGGTGCCCAGCAACCCGGGGGCGGTGACCAGGAACCGGGCCCCCGCGTCGCGGAGATGGGCCGCCACCTCGTGCGACGTGGAGAGGGCGTTGATCCCGGTGACCACCCCGCCCGCGGTCATCGCCCCGTAGGCGCAGGCCAACCAGTCGGGCAGGTTCGGCGCGAAGATCCCGACCACCTGGCCCTTCCGCAGCCCGTGCGCGGCGAACCCGGCGGCGACCCGACGAACGCGCGTGGCCAGCTCTGCGTAGCTGGCGACCGCCCCGGCCGAGCTGTCGACTAGGGCGGGCTGTCCGGCCCGGTCCGCGGCCGGGGCGAACAGGAACTGCGGCAGCGACACCGGCGGAACCGCGGGCTCGGGCCAGCGGCTCGTGAAGACGGTGCCCGCAAACCGGGCAGTGGTCGTCATCGTGACCTCCAATGCATAACGGTCACCAGCGTCGCGATCGCCGCGGTTGAGGGCATGAGGGACGGCCCCCCAAGTTCTTCCGTGCCGTCTCTCGTGGAGCCACCTGGGGGTGTATCAGCGCCAAGGGGTACCGGCTCCTGGCAACGACGCGCTGGGGGGTGTCTCGTGGATCGCTGATCCACGAGAGGCCCCCTGTGAACTGCGCGGCGATCGGCATCGTGGAGTGAGCGTGGTGGGGCACGCGACGGAGGACGCGCCGATGCTGGAGCGCGACTGCGAGCTGGAGACGATCGGCGCGGCCGTCGACGCGGCGCAGGCCGGGCGCGGCGGCGTGCTGTGGATCGAGGGACCGGCCGGGATCGGCAAGACCAGCCTGGTCCGCGCGGGGCGGCAACACGCCCGCCGCAGCGGGATGCGGGTGCTGTGGACGCGGCCCGGCCCCCTGGAGCGGGAGTTCGCCTTCGGCGCGATGAGGGGGCTGTTCGAAGCCGCCGTCGCGGCGCAGCCCGAGGTGCTCGCGAGCGGGCCCGCGCGGCTGGCGGCGCCCGTGGTGACCCTGACCGAGCCTGCGGAGCAGCCTGCCGTGACCGCCGAGCGGCTGCATGGGCTGTACTGGCTGACGGTCGGGTT
Organism: uncultured Actinomycetota bacterium; assembly: GCA_963822805.1. GTDB lineage: Bacteria > Actinomycetota > Actinomycetes > Mycobacteriales > Pseudonocardiaceae > Pseudonocardia. The sequence goes on from CAWGIV010000001.1 coordinate 241,616, forward strand.
GGCCGACGACGCGCCGCTGCTGCTGGTCGTCGACGACGCCCACTGGATCGACGAGCCGTCCTTGCAGGCGCTGGCCTACCTCGCCCGCCGCGTGGAGGAGCTGCCCGTCGCGATCCTCCTGGCGACCCGGTCGGACTTCGCTGCGGACGCGCCGGACATGCTGCGCGACGACCTGGCCGGGGTCGTGCTGCGGCCCGCCCCACTCAGCCGCGTCGCGGTCGCTCACCTGGTCCACGCCGAGCTCGGGGAGGCAGCCCCGGACTTCCTCGACGGGTGCCAGGACGCCACCGGTGGCAACCCCTTGCTGCTCAAAGCGCTGCTGGCCGCCCTCCGCGAAGACGGGGTCGTCCCCGACGACTCCGGTCTCACCGCCGTGCGGCACCACGCGCGGGCCATCGTCGGCACCTTCGTGCTCCCGCGGTTGCGGCACCTCCCGCCCGCCGCGGGGCGGCTGGCCCGCGCCGTCGCCGTGCTGGGCCGCGACGCCCAGCTCCGCCGGGCCGCGAGCCTGGCCGACCTGACCCAGGACACCGCGCTGGACGCCGCCGCCGCGCTCGTCGCGGCGGAGCTGCTCGCGCCGGGCAAGGGCGGAGCGGGCCGCTGGGCCGGCACACCGCTGACGTTCACGCATCCGCTGGTCGCCGAGGCGGTCACGGCGCACATGAGCGTCGCCGAGCGCCATCGCGGCCATCTGCGGGCGGCCCGCTGCCTCGCCGTGGGCGACGCCGATCCCGAGCGGGTGGCCGCCCATCTGCTCGCCGTCGAGCCGATGGCCGATCCCTGGGTGGTCGCGCGGTTGCGCGAGGCAGCGCGCGCCGCCCGCGGCAAGGGTGCGCCCCGTTCGTCGGTGACCTACCTGCAGCGCGCCCTCGCGGAGCCGCCTGACGCCACAGACCTGTCCGAGCTGCTCGGCGAGCTCGGCACGGCCCAGCTCAGCGCGGGCGACGGCGCGGGGTACACAACCCTGCGCCACGCGGTCGCCCAGGCCATGGATCCGCCCGCGGCCGCCCGGGTCGCGCTCGCCCTGTCCCGCGCCGCCCGCGCAGGCGACAGCTACCGATCGGGCGAAGACACCATCCTGGCCGCCGCCGCGGCGCTCGGCGACACCGATCCCGACCTGCTCGCAGACCTGCACACCGAGCTCGCGCTGGCCAACCGGATCGGCGCCGCCCCCGGGTGGCCCACCGCCGCGCGGGTCAAGGAGCTGGCCGACCGCGCCGCGGCTCGCGGGGATGCCACGACCGGCAGGCTGCTGCGGCTGGCCGCCCTGGCCGCGCTGCGCGACCCGGCTAGCGGGGCACAGGCCGGTCCATTGGCCATCCGGGCTGCCACGGACCTGTCCCACGCGGCGGTCCCCGACGCGGCGGCGCTTTTCGGGACCTGCATGGTGCTGGTCGCCACCGACCGGCTGGACACTGCACGCGACGACATCGACGCGGTGCTGGACACCACCCGGCGCAGCGCCAGGCTCCTCGATACCGGGATCGCGATCACCCTGCGGGCCCACGTGAACTACCGGCTCGGGCGGCTGCGCGACGCCGAGGAGGACGCTCGGCTGGCCGACCGGCTTGCCATCGGATTCCACCGGCCCGACTATCGCCGCCAGACCCAGGCCTGGCTGGCGCATTGCCTGGTCGAGCGCGTCCGCCTCGACGAGGCCGAGGGCGGGCTGGCCGACAGCGCGGTTGCGGTCACGATCGCCCAGCTGCTGATGGCCCGGGCCCGGTTGCGGCTAGCCCAACACAGGCCGGGCGAGGCGCTCGCCGATCTCGACGAATGCGGCAGGCGGCTGGTCCGCCGCCAAGTTCTGCATCCCAATCACCTGCCCTGGCAGCCCTGGAGCGTCGTCGCGCTGGCGAGCCTCGGCGACGACGAGCAGGCGCGGGCCCGCGCGACCACCGCGCTGACCGCCGCCCGCGAGTTCGGTTCTGTCCGGGCCGAAGGCCTCGCGCTGTGGGCGTTCGGCCTCGTCGACCGCGACACCGACGTGCTCGCCGCCGCCGTCGCCGCGCTCCGACGGGTGCCTGCCCCCCTGGAACGCGCCCGCGCGCTCGTCGACCTCGGTGCGGCGCTCCGGCGCGCGAACCGCCGCTGCGACGCCCGCGCCCCGCTGGGCGAGGGGCTGCAGTTGGCGCACGAGTGCGGCGCCGACGCGCTGGTCGCGGTGGCGACGACGGAGCTTGCGGCGATCGGCGTCCACCCGCGCCGATCGGCCGTCACCGGGCCCCATGCGCTGACCCCCACCGAACGGCGAATCGCCGAACGCGCCGCGGCAGGCGCGTCCAACCGCGACATCGCCCAGGCGCTGTTCATCACCCCGAAGACGGTGGAGAACCACCTCGGCAACGCCTACCGCAAACTCGGCGTGGCCGGGCGCGGCGCACTTGCCACCGCCCTTGGGCCGTGACCTGCGCCGGTGTTCGCGCTTACCATCCGTTCACCGAACTACCGTGAGGAGGCCACGCCATGGCCGTACTGGCCCCGCGCGAGACGCCGAAGCAGTGGAAGCTGCAGGAGGTGCTGGTCACCGAGCCGGGCACGATCAAGCGCGCCATCGGCGCCGCGGCCATCGGCAACATCACCGAGTGGTACGACTTCGGCGTCTACGCCTACTTCGAGCCGACCATCCGCAAGGTGTTCTTCTCCGGCCTCAGCGAGACCGTCGGCACGATCGCGACGTTCGGCCTGTTCGCGGTGGCGTTCCTCATCCGGCCGATCGGCGGGCTGTTCTTCGGGCCGCTGGCGGATCGCATCGGCCGCAACAAGGTGCTGGCCACCACGATGGTGCTGATGGCGCTGGGCACCTTCGTCATCGGCTGCATCCCGAGCGAGGCCGCCATCGGCGTCTGGGCGCCGATCCTGCTGCTGGTGGCCCGCCTCGTGCAGGGCTTCTCCACCGGCGGCGAGTACGGCAACGCGATGACGTTCATCGCCGAGTACGCGCCGGACCGCAAGCGCGGGTTCCTGGGCAGCTGGCTGGAGTTCGGCACGTTCTGCGGCTACCTGCTCGGCGCCATCGTGGTCACCGCCGCCGACGCCGCCTTCACCGAGGACCAGCTGCTGTCCTGGGGCTGGCGGATCCCGTTCTTCGTGGCGCTCCCGCTCGGCTTCGTCGGCGTCTACCTGCGCACCAGGCTGGCCGACACCCCCGCGTTCGCCGCGCTGGAGCGGGAGGCCGAGGAGCGCGACAAAGCCCAACGCCACCCGCACGAGACCCGCACGCTGCTCAAGCTGTGGCCCTACATGCTGGTGTGCATGGGCCTGGTCCTGGTCTGGAACGTCACCAACTACATGCTGACGTCCTACATGCCGACCTACGTCACCGACACCATGCCCAAGCTGCAGGGATCCACCAACGACACCTCGACCACCTCGCAGATCGTGCAGATCGTGGTGATGGTGATCGCGCTGATCCTCATCCCCCTGCTCGGCACGCTGTCCGACCGGATCGGACGCAAGCCGATCGCCTGGGTGGGCGCGATCGGCTTGGTCCTGCTGGGCCTTCCGATGATCCTCTTGATCCGCACCGAGAACACGTTCGGGATCTTCATCGGGCTGCTGATCATGGGTCTGTTGCTGATCTGCTTCAGCTCGACGATGCCGTCGACACTGCCGTCGCTGTTCCCAACGGAGGTGCGCGGCGGCGGGCTCTCGATCGCGTTCAACGTGTCGGTCTCGCTGTTCGCGGGCACCACGTCGTTCGTGGTCGGCACGCTGGTCGGCATCTCCGGCGACCTGAACTGGCCCGCCTACTACCTGATCATCGCCGGGGCGATCGGCCTGGTGTCGCTGTGGTTCCTCCAGGAGCCGAACGGGCGGCGCATGTGGGGCTCGCCGCCGTCGGCCTCGTCGCGTGACGACGCCATCCGGCTGATCGAGCGCCAAGACCAGCAGGCGGCTTGACGCCCGCCGACGCGGGTCGGCGAGACTGCGCGCATGGGTCGTCTGACGCGCAGGGTCCGCGGCGCTGTGCGCCGGGAGGCACACGACCTGATGCGCGGCGGCCCGCCGACGGCCGACCTCGGGCGCCCCGTCGGCCCGACCGTGCCGTCCGACGCCCACGTGCAGCAGGTGCTGGACTTCTGCATGCGGGTAGGCGAGGTGCTGCTGGGCTGCGGTGAGCCCGTGGAGGAGACCTCGGACACGATGCTCCGCATCGCGGCGGCGCTGGGGCTGCCGACCGTGGACGTCGACATCACGTTCAACTCGATCACCATGTGTTGCCACCGGGGCATGGTCGCCGCGCCGCTGACGACCATGCGGCTCGTCCGCTACCGCACCACCGACCTCACCCGGCTCGCCGCGGTGACCCGCATCGTCGCGCGGGTGGAGCACGCAGGGCTCGGCGTGCGCGCCGCAGAGGACGCGTTGACCGACGCCATCACGGCCAACCACCCGTACCCGCGCTGGGTGGCGACCTTCGGCTGGGCCGGGCAGGCGGCGGCGGTCGCGCTGCTGCTCGGGGGGGCGCCGATCATCGCGGCCACCGCGTTCGCGGTCACCGCCCTCATCGACCGGCTGGGCCGCCTGCTTGCCCGGTTCGGGGTCGCGTCGTTCTTCCTGCAGCTCGTCGGGGGCGTGGTCGCTACGGTCTCGACGCTCACGCTGTTCGGCATCGGCGCGCTGCCCGCGGGCACCGAACCGTCGCTGGTCATCGCGGCGGGCATCACGGTGCTGCTGTCGGGGCTCTCCGTGGTCGGCACCGTGCAGGACGCGATCTCCGGTTTCTACGTCACGGCCGCGGGCCGCGCCGCCGAGGTCGGCTTGTTGTCCGCGGGCCTGCTCGCCGGCGTCATCCTCGGGTTGAAGCTGGGCGTGGTGTTCAAGATCACCCTCGATCCGGCCGCGCCGGTGTCCGCCGACCTCGGCCAGTTCTGGATCTCGATGCTCGCCGCGGCGACCGCGGCGGGCATGTTCGCCCTGGCCAGCTACGCGCCGCCGCGCTCGCTGCTCGCGGCGGGCCTCGCGGGCGGGATCGGCTGGGCGGTGTACGGGACGCTCACCCTGTTCGTGCACATCGGACCGGTGGTGGCGACCGGGGTCGCGGCCACGTTCGTCGGGGTCGCCACCGGGGTCGCGCGGCGCGGCACCGGCGTGCACTCGCACGTCATCGTGGTGGCCGGGATCATCCCGTTGCTGCCGGGGCTCACCGCCTACCGCGGCTTCTACCAGCTCGCCGTCCAGGGCGTGGTGGACGGCCTGGTCACCGTCCTGCTCGCGCTGGCCATCGGGCTGGCGCTCGCCGCGGGCGTGGCGCTCGGCAACTTCTTCGCCCGGCCGCGCGGCCGTCCGGCGGGGATGGTGTCCGAATAGGAGCGCGGGGGTGCACTCAGGTGGCGCGGGGATGGGAGATGCGGTGCACCGTCGCGGCCAGTGCCGCGAGGCTCACGACCGCGACGATCGCCATGCCGATCAGCGACCGCTGGCTGTCCCACGCGGTGTGCAGGACAACGGCCAGCACGAACGCCCCCAGGAAGCCGCCGACCCGGCGCCCCGCCCAGCCCGACTCGGCCGCGGCGTAGAGGGCGGCGGCGGCGATGCCGGTCCACGCCATGTGCCCGGCGGGGCTCATGATGCCGCGCAGCAGCAGGACGTCGACGGTGTCGGTGATGCTGCCCTTCGACTGGATCAGCGTGACGAACGCGTAGCCCATCGTCTCCAGGGCGGCGAACCCGGCGCCTGCGGCGACGCCGATCAGCAGGCCGTCGGCCTGCTTGCGGTAGCGGGCGAAGAAGATCAGCACGGCCAGCGGGATGATCAGCTTGCTGGTCTCCTCGATGAGCCCGACCCCCACCATGGGCAGGAAGCCCAGGTCGCGCTGGGCGTCGAACTCCAGCGTGCCCGCCACGACGGTGCCGATGATCCCGCCGAGGAACGCGCTCGACGCGACGACCGGGAGGCCGACGTCGTAGGCCAGCCTGCGCCCGTAGACGAAGGTCAGGAACGCCGCAGGCACGATCGCGGCGCCGAGCAGGATCGCGGACGGCACGAAGTTCGGGTTCTGCGTCGCGACCAGGGTGCGCTCGACCGCGATGAACAGCGCGATGCCGACGACGAGAACGGCGATCCAGGCGTGGCGGCGCGCCCCCGTCGGGGCCTGCGCGGGGGCGGCGTGCGTCATGGTTGCTCCTGTGCTCGGGTTGACCACCACTCTGGCGTCCGGCGGGCCGCGCGACATCCGCCCGACAAGGTGATCTGCCGTCGCGACGGGGCGCCTCAGGCGAGGAGGGCGCGGGCCTCGTCCCACATGCGGGTGACGACCCGGCCCGCGGGTTCGGTCGTGGCGAGCGCCGCGCCCTGGCCCGCCCAGTGGTTGGCCCGGTCGACGCCGGGCGCGGCAGCGCGCCGCCAGCGCGCGACCAGCTGCCGCTGGGTGGGGTAGCGGGCGGGCGTCGGTGTCCCGGGTTCGGCCCAGGCCGTGACGTACGGGGTGGGGGCGGCCCGACCGAGGCGGCCGGAGTAGGCGCGGGTGGGGACGGTCTGTTCCGGGCGCAGGCCGTCCAGGCTCGCCGACCAGGCGGGATCGATGCCGGCCTCGGGCGTGCGCAGCAGGGCGGTGCCCACCTGCACCGCCGACGCGCCGAGCGCCAGCGCGGCGGCCACCCCGCGGCCGTCGGCGATCCCGCCCGCGGCGATCACGGGCACCCGCAGGTGGTCGACGAAGTGTGGCACGAGCGCCACGAGCCCGACGGCCGTGCGCTCGGCCGCGTCCGGGTCGACGGTGCCACGGTGCCCGCCCGCCTCCATGCCCTGCGCGATCACGGCGTCGGCGCCCGCCTCCTGTGCGGCCAGCGCGTCGTCGAGGGTGGTGGCGGTGGCGAACCAGGCGATGCCGCGCTCGTGCACCTTCGCCACGTAGTCGGCGTCGAACAGTCCCATGATCGACGAGACCGCGGTGGGCGCCGCTTCCAGCATCGCCGCGCACTGCGCGGGGTAGGCCGGAGCTGGGATATTCCCGCCCCCGGCCGGTCCGGGCGCGCCGAAGTGGTGCAGGAACGCGGTGGCCGCCGCCGTGCCGCCCGGGTCGTCGACGGGATCGTCGGGCACCCACACGTTGAGCTGGAACGGTCCCCCAGAATCAGCCCGAGCACCAGCCCGAGTACCGGCCCGGAACCGGGCGACCCACGCCGCGATCCGGTCCGGGTTGTCGAGCAGGACCCCGTTGGCGCCCATGCCGCCCGCCTCGGCCACGGCGATCGCCAGCTCCGGCGGGCACGCGCCGGCCATCGGGGCCTCCAGGATCGGCAGCCGCAGGCCGTACCGTTCGCAGAACTCGGTGACGCGTCGATGCACGGGCCCATCCTCACCTGGTGAGGCGGTCCACCTCGGCCAGCAGGGCGGAGACCTGCCCCACAACGCTGAACTTCTCCCGCACGTACGCCGCGGCGACCGGGCCCTTGGTCTGCTTCCAGTCCTCGTCGATCGCCCGGTCGACGGCGGCGGCGAGCGTGGCCGCCAGCTCCGCCCGGTCGTCGGTCTCCGGTACCAGCACGCCGACGTCGGGGGTGACGAAATCGCGCGGGCCGCCGGAGTCGGCGCCGATCACCGGGGTGCCGCAGGCCATGCACTCGATGAACACCAGGCCGAACGGCTCGCGGTAGGAGGGGAAGCAGCCAACGTCGGCGCAGTTGAACAGCGTGGTCAGCGCATCCTGCGGGCGCGGCCCGAGGAAGTAGGTGCGGCGCAGGCCGAGCTCGGCGGCGAGGTCGTGCATCTGCACCTGGGCCTCGAGCGGCCCCGAGCCCGCGACCAGGGTGAGGATCTTCTTGTCCGTCCGCTTCTCGTAGGTCGCGGCGGCGTGCAGCAGGGCGTCCAGGCGCTTCCAGTCGGCGAACTTGCCGCAGAACGCGACCACGGCGTCGAACCCGTCGGCGGGCGCCACCGGCTCGGGCGCCCGGCCGCTGCCCTCCGGCGGCTGAGTGGTGAAGCCCGCCAGCACGTTCGCGCGGTCGGCGTAGACGTCCGGCCGCATCTGGAAGACATCCTGGTTGTATCCGTTGTGCGAAAGGATCACCCGCTCGCGCGGGAACTCCGGGAACACGCCGACGAGCGCGTCGATCTGCTCCTGCGAGATCGCTGCGGCCACGTCGACACCATGGTCGGGGTCGGCGTAGTCGAAGATCTTCTCCTTCTGCATGTACGGCAGGAAGCGCAGCGGGAACTCGGCCGGGTCGTCGCCGCGCTTCTCGTTGTTGTACATCTTCAACTCGGTGCCGTGCGCGAACGCCAGCAGCGGCATCGTGCCCCGCCCGGCCGCGGCCCGGCGGCGGATCACATCGCGCAGCACCACCGTGTTCATGAAGCAGTGGTGGGCGATCGCGAGGCCGAACCGGTCGCCGGTGCCCGCCTCGATCTCGTCGATCCAGCCCGCGACCTCGTCGGTGAGCCGCTTGCGGTAGGCGCCGACCTCGTCCTCGCTCATGCTGTGCCAGCGGTAGCTCGACACCGGGGAGACCGACTCGCAGATCGGGATGTCGTGGTCGAGCGCGAAAACGCGCACGTCCTCATCCCGGAAGCGCTGGCGCCGCGACGGGTACATCGAGTAGCAGCGCATGCCGGGCAGCGCGTTGTAGGCCTGGTGGTGCGCCTCGTGCAGGATCCCCGACCCGGGGGCGAACTCCCCGCCCCGCTGCCAGTTGTTGGTGCCGAGCTGAAAGATCAGCCGGTCGCCCATCGCCGCCTCCTCGCGCATCCACTGCTTCGCTTCCGTCGATGCAGCGTAAGGGCCGCTCGTCGACACGCTGCGCCGCCCGCGCGCACCCGATGGGGCCACTGCGCACCCTATGGGGCCACCGCGCACCCCACCGGTGGGGTGCGCGGTCCGGCGGTGGGGTGCGCGGTCCGGCGGTGGGGTGCGCGGTCCGGCCCATCGCGCCCGCCCGGCTGGCCGTCACCGCCTCCTCAGGCCCAGGCGCGGGGCGGGCAGCAGCCCGACGAGCGCCGCCACGGCGCCCAGCACGAAGCCCGCCGAGACGGCGGCGCCCAGCAGCGGCCAGGCCGACACGAGCGGGTCGCCGCCCGCGACGGCGTCGACGGCCAGCGCCGCGAGCCCCGTCGTCAGGGTGGCCAGTGGACCTGCCAGCAGCCCGCCGCCGATCCCCACGACCCCCCGGGACAGCGCGAGCAGCGCCACCGCCACCGCCCCGACCAGCGCGGCGCCGACGACGGTGGCGACGTAGTGGTGGAGCACCTCGCCGCCAGCGGGCGCCCCGGCCACCGCCCGGTAGCCCACGAGGCCCAGCCCGCCGCCGATGCCGCCCAAGAGGCCGACGAGCACCGCGTCACGACGGGACCGCGCGGTGTGCTCGGCCCGTGGTCGCTGCGCGGCCGCCGCGGCGAGCAGCGCGGCGGCGGCACCGGGCAGCAGGAGCGTGGTCGGTGCGGCCAACCAGGTGGCCAACAGCGCCGCGCCGCCGTCCGCGAGCACGAGCTGCGCCTCGTGCGCCGACCAGAGGAGCGCGGCCGCCGCACACGCCGCCACCGGGATCCCGCCGCGCACCCGCAGCGCCGCGAGCCCGCTGATGAGCGCGGTCGCGCCCGCGAGCGCGACCGGGACGGCCGTCGACCGCACGGCGAGGCCGAACCCGAACCCGGCCAGGCCCGACAGCTCGCCCAGCAGCCCGCCCGCGAGCACGCTGAGCACAACCGCCCGGGTGCGGCAGCCCATGGGCCCGAGCAGCGCCTGCCGCCGAAGGCCGTGGCCGATCGTCGCCCCGAACGCCGACCCGACGATCAGCGCGCCGACCAGCCCCGACAGCCCGGTGCCCGCCGCTTCGGCGATGTCGGTGGCCAGCGGCAGGGTGACGGTGGCGAGCACGCCGAGCGCGAGACCGTCGGCTCCGCCCAGCACGGCCGGACGCCCGGCGGGCGCCGCCCCCCACGCCCGCATCACCAGCAGCACCGCGGCGACCAGCACCGCGCTCGGCCAGACGCAGGCCAGGGCCGCGTGCAGCTCCCCGCGGGCGAGCGCGACGACGACGGGCAGGGCGAGCAGCGGACCCACGACGTTGCGCAGCGCGCTCGTCAGCCAGTCCAGCGCGACGTCGTGGCGGGCCAGCCGGGCGAGCTCGGGGCGGACCAGCGTGTGGAACAGCGCGGGGCTGTCCAGCCGCGCGAGCTCGGGGGGAAGGACGATCCGGTAGTCGCCGGGCCTGCCGAGCCAGAACGGCTCGGTCAGCGTGGGCGGGCCGATGAGCACGCCGTGCACCCGGGCCCCCTCGGCGGCGGCGAGCCGGGTGACGGCCCAGAGCGCGGGCGCGAACGGCCTGCCCGCCTGCGTGAGGCGCAGGCGGTGGCGGACGACGACCGGCTCGACGTACAGCACGGCGCAGGCCAGCACGACCACGGCGGCGGCCCCCGCGACCGCCGCCGCGGCGCGCCGCCATCCGGCGCCGCCGTCGTCGAGAACGTCGTACAGGCGAGCTCCGACGAAAAGCCCGGCCCCCATCAGCGTGAAGGTCACGAGCGCCATCCGGAACGCGGTCGCGGACGGTGGCGGCAGCGGCGGCGCGGCCTTCGTCCGCGTGACGCCGCGCTGCCGCGACTCCTGCATCACCATCCGACACACCTCCCCGCTATGAGGGAGGCGTGGCGGAGCGGGCCTGATACGGGCCGGTCAGCACCACCACGGCGACGGCGACGAGCGTGCGGGTGCCGGGCCGCCGCCGGGCCGCCACCGTGACTCAGCCCGCGGCGGACGCGGCGGTGCGATCCTCGACCGCTGCGATGCGGCGCGCGGCCATCGCGGCCATCATCGCGACCCCGAAGATCAGCAACGCGTTGCCGCCGTGCAGCACCCCGAGGATCGGCAGCGCGAGCAGGGCGAACAGGATCTGGAGGACGGTGAGGCCGAGCAGCACGCCCGCCCACATCACCCCGCGCGGAACCTTCGCGAAGAACGAGAGCGCGAAGAGGATCAGGACCAGGACCGGGAAGACGACCTGCCCGTTGATGCCGTGCAACGCGAACCCGCCGTCGCCGACGAAGGCCGACGCCTCGCTCTCCATCGTGGCCTTGTCGAGCACCCCGCCACCCTGGATCCAGGCGCCCAGGCCGAAGATGGCGTAGGCGATGGTGGCGGCCTGGATCGCGACCTCCGCCACGATCACGAACGCCAACACACGGTATGCCGTTCTCATGGTGGTCCCCCCTCAAAAGATGTCCACGGCGCAGATCGGGGTGTGAAGTCCGATTGTTACGGGTGGTCCGGGTGCAGGTGGGGGCGCAGCACCGCGATGAGCTCGCGCTGCGCCGGGGTCAGTGCCCCGTCGCGGGTGTGGATCTGCCGGTCCGGGGCGCCCGCGCACGAGACGGTGAGCTCGTACTCCAGCCCGTCGTACATCGGCGGGGGCGCGGGCGGCGGATGCTCCGCCAACACCTGCTCGGCCAGCGCGCGGATGCGCTCGGCGTCCGCCGCGGGCAGGTCGGAGAGCCGCAGTGTGGCCGTCATGTCCCGGCCCGCGATGCCGCCCGACTGCACGAGCCCGACGGCGACGACGGACGCGTTCAGAGCACCTTCACCGTGCGCCATGCCTCGGTCACTGCCTTCGCTGCTTCGCCGTCGGTGCCGCCGAACGCCGCCGCGGCCTGGATGGTGGCCTGGGCGAACGATGCGAACCGGGTGGTCGGGCGCAGTTTCGCATCGTTCATCGCGGCGTACCAGATGCGGCCCGCCGTCTCCCACGCGAAGCCGCCGATGTTCGTGGCCACGAGGTAGAACGCGCGGTTCGGGATGCCGGAGTTGGTGTGGACGCCGCCGTTGTCGCGGTTGGTGGTGAGGAAGCCGCTCATGTCCGCGGGCTGCTTGTCGTACTGGTTCGCGGTGCCGGGGGCCTTCATCGAGCGCAGTGCGGGCGCGAGCTCGGGCCCGACGACCTCGGCACCGATCAGCCAGTCGGCCTGGTCGGCGGTCTGCTTCAGCGCGTACTGCTTGACCAGGCAGCCGAACACGTCCGAGATCGACTCGTTGAGGGCGCCCGACTGGCCGCTGTAGGCGAGGTTCGCCGTGTACTGGGTGACGCCGTGGGTGAGCTCGTGCCCGATGACGTCGAGGCTCTTGGTGAAGTCCGAGAACATGGTGCTGTCGCCGTCGCCGAACCACATGTGGCCCTGGCCGTCCCAGAACGCGTTGTTGTACCCGGTGTCGAAATGCACCATGCCGTGGATCGGCATGCCCTGGTCGTCGATCGAGTCGCGGTGCAGCACCTCCCAGTAGAACGCGTAGGTGGCGCCGAAGTTGTCGTAGGCCTGGTTGACCGCGGGGTCGGTGACCGGCGGCTGGCCCTCGGCCCGGACGACCGAGCCCGGCGTCTGGTCCGCGTTGTGCCGCTGGTCGTGGATGAACCGCTGCGGCACACCGGTGCCCGCGTGCGACCGCGTCGGAGCCGCGAGCGTGCGGGCGGCGCTCTCGGCGCGCTGCGTCCGGATGGCCGCGTCGATGGCGAGCGAATCGAGGGCCGACTGGCGCAGCTTCCCGTTCTTGGTGGTCCGGGCGATCTCGTGCAGCAGGTCGGGGGGCACGAAGCAGGCCGGTCGAGACATGGCTTCCTCCGGAGGACGGCGACAGAGGCAAGGAGGCAGCGCCCGTGGCCGCTGATACGTTACGGCCGTGGCCAGCCAGACCATCGAATTCCAAGCCGAGGCGCGTCAGCTGCTCCAGCTGGTGATCCACTCGATCTATTCGACGAAGGACGTCTTCCTCCGCGAGCTCATCTCCAACGCCTCCGACGCGCTGGACAAGCTGCGGCTGGCCGCGTTCACCGACAAGGACCTCGACGTCGACGCGGACGACCTGCACATCACTTTGGAGACCGACGCTGCCGAGCGCACGCTGACCGTCCGCGACAACGGCATCGGGATGAGCCGCGACGAGGTCGTCTCGCTCATCGGCACGATCGCGAAGTCCGGCACCGCGGAGCTGCTCGCTCAAGTACGGGAGGCGGGCAACGCGGCCGCGGCCGAGCTGATCGGGCAGTTCGGCGTCGGCTTCTATTCGAGCTTCATGGTCGCCGACCGGGTCGAGCTGGTCACCCGCAAGGCGGGCAGCGCCACCGGCGTGCGGTGGGAGTCGCACGGCGAGGGCACGTACACGATCGAGGACGCGCCGGACGCCCCGCAGGGCACGGCGGTCACGCTGCACCTCAAGCCCGAAGACACCGACGACGCGCTGCACGACTACACCAACCCGGCCACCGTGCGCGCGATCGTCAAGCGCTATTCGGACTTCATCACCTGGCCGATCAAGATGGGTGGGCGGGAGGGCGAAGAAGCTGAGATCGTCAACTCGCGCAAGGCGCTGTGGGCGCGCCCACAGAAGGACGTGTCCGACGAGGAGTACGCCGAGTTCTACCGGCACGTGAGCCACGACTGGCGCGAGCCGCTCACCACGATCCGGCTCGCCGCCGAAGGCACGTTCGAATACCAGGCCCTGCTGTTCCTGCCCAGCCACGCCCCGATGGACCTGTTCCTGCGCGAGGGCAGGCGCGGGGTGCAGCTCTACGTGCGGCGCGTGTTCATCATGGACGACTGCGAGGCGCTCGTCCCGGAGTACCTGCGCTTCGTCAAAGGCGTCGTCGACGCGGCCGACCTCTCGCTCAACATCTCCCGGGAGATCCTGCAGCAGGACCGGCAGATCCAGCTGATCCGCAAGCGGCTGGTCAAGAAGGTGCTCTCCACGGTGAAGACGCTGCTCACCGACGAGCCGGAGAAGTACGCCACGTTCTGGTCGGAGATGGGGCGCGCGGTCAAGGAAGGCCTGCTGTCCGATCACGACAACCGCGACGCCATCCTGGAGATCTGCTCCTTTCCGTCCACCCGCGACGCCGAGCAGCCCACCACGCTGCGCGACTACGTCGCCCGCATGCCGGAAGGCCAGGACGCGATCTACTACGGCACCGGCCCGTCGCGCTCGGCGCTGGAGCACTCTCCGCACCTGGAGGCGTTCCGCGCCAAGGGCTACGAGGTGCTGCTGCTCACCGATCCCGTCGACGAGGTGTGGGTCGAGGCGGTGCCCTCGTTCGAGGGGAAGGCGTTCGTCTCGGTCGCCAAGGGCGAGGTGGACCTGGGCGGTGACGACGGCGACGATCTCGACGAGGCCGGCTTCGCCGACCTGCTCGGCTGGATGGGCGCCACGCTGGCCGAGGACGTCAAGGAGGTGCGGCTGTCGCACCGGCTCACCGACTCGGCGGCCTGTCTGGTCGGCGATCCGGGCGACCTCACCCCCACGCTGGAGAAGATGTACCGGGCGATGGGGCAGGAGCCGCCGAAGGTCAAGCGGATCCTGGAGCTCAACCCGAAGCACGGGCTGGTCACCGGGCTGCGCGCCGCGCACGCCGCCCAGCCCGACGCCGCCGGGCTGGCGGACACCGCGCACCTGCTCTACGGCATGGCGCTGCTCGCCGAGGGCGGCGAGCTGGCCGAGCCCGCCGCGTTCGTGGCGCTCCTGTCGCGGCAGCTGGAGCAGGCGCTCCCACCCAGCTGATAGAGGCCGCCCTGCCCGAGGTCGCCTGCCCGGCCACCCAAGGTCGCCTGCCCGGCCACCCAAGATCGCCGGAATCGATGTCAGAGGTGCGCCTGCACACCTTGCGCACCGCATCCGGCGATCACGCGGGGGTGGTCAGCCCGTGATCCGCTTCTCGGTCTGCGCCCACGTCCGCGTCATCGTCTCCAGCGGCTCCAGCAACTGCTCCATGACGACGAGCTGCTGCTCATAGGCGTCGAGGCTGGTGCGCATCGTGGTGATCGAGCTGCGCTGGGCGCGGATCGCGCCGACGATCGCGGCGACCTGCCCGGCGGCCAGCCCGCCGGGCATGGGCACGGGGGGCACGCCCAGCATCTGCGCGGGCATCTGGCCCGCGGCCGCGCCCAGCCGCTCCATGGTCGTCCAGAGCTGGGTGAGCAGCTCCTGGGGCAGGTTGGGTTGGTCGTCACGCGCCATCATGGGCCTCCTCGACTGCCGCCCGTACCATCGGTACGGGCGATGCGATGCTAGACGGTGCGGGCCTGCCCACCGAAGTGATCGCGGAACCACTCCGCGGCCAGCCCCGCAACCCGGTCCAGAGCGCCGGGCTCTTCGAACAGGTGCGTCGCGTCGGGCACGACCGCCAGGCGGCTTTCCCCCCGCAGGGCGGTCACCGCGCGGCGGTTGAGCTCGAGGACGATCTCGTCGCGGGCACCGACGATGAGCAGGGTAGGCGCCTTCACCTCGGCCAGACGCGGTGCGGCGAGGTCGGGACGGCCCCCGCGGCTGACCACGGACGCGATGTCCGGGTCGTCGGCCGCGGCCCACAATGCCGCCGCTGCGCCGGTGCTGGCCCCGAAGTAGCCGATCGGCGCGCGCAGGTCGGGAAGCCCGCGCACCCATCTGGTGGCCGTGGCCAGCCGTGAAGCGAGCAGCTCGACGTCGAAGACGGGGCTGCGATGACGTTCCTCGTCGAGGGTGAGCAGGTCGAACAGGAGCGTGCCGAGCCCGATTTGCCGTAGCGCGGAAGCGACGTACTGGTTGCGGGGGCTGTGTCTGCTGCTGCCGCTGCCGTGGACGAACAGGACGAGGCCCGGCGCCCGCCTCGGCACGGTGAGCCTGCCGCGGAGGGGCGCCTGGGCCGCGGTGATCTCGACTTCGGTGTCGATAGCGAGGTCGGGCGGCGGATCGGGGGGCGGCGACGACGAGGAGGTCTGGCTGCCTGCGCGACGGAGCAGCTCGACCACGGTGGCGTCGGGAACCGGGCGGAAGTCGTTGTAGAACTGTCCAACGGCCCCGAAGTCCGCTGGGACCTCCAGGCACACGAGCTGGTCGACCCGCTCACCCAGGACGGTCGCCGCGCTCGGTGAACAGACCGGGGTGGCGAGGACGACCGTCGCGGCGCCTTGGGCCTTCACCACCTGACACGCCGCCATGGCGGTCGCGCCGGTCGCGATCCCGTCGTCCACGATGAGCGCGGTTCGGCCCTTCAGCGAGACGCGTGGCCGGGTCGCGCGGAAGCGTTCTGCGTAGCGCGCCACATCCGTCCTGGCCCGGCGCACGCTCTCGGCGAGCTCGGCGCCGCTGATGTGCGCGGCCCGGACGAGGCGTTCGTTGAGCACGAGCGTGTTCTCCTCGCCGACGGCGCCCATCGCGAGCTCGGGCTGGTAGGGCGCACCCAGCTTGCGGACGATGACGACGTCCAGCGGCGCCTGGAGCGCCTCGGCGACCGCGAACGCCACCGCTACGCCGCCGCGGGGTAGGCCGAGCACGACCAGGTCCGG
This sequence comes from uncultured Actinomycetota bacterium, assembly GCA_963822805.1. GTDB lineage: Bacteria > Actinomycetota > Actinomycetes > Mycobacteriales > Pseudonocardiaceae > Pseudonocardia. Next base: position 257,858 of record CAWGIV010000001.1, read on the forward strand.
TCCCGCGAAGTGCGTCAGCCGCTCGGCGAGCCGACCGCCTGCCTGGGTGCGGTCGTCGAAGGTCGCGCTGCGGTCGGTGAACATGGTCAACCACCCCCTGTGATGCAGTCTCGACGGGGTCGGCGGCGCGGGCAAGGCGGTGAACCACCCGCGCTGGATGGGGGGATGACGCACTAGCGTGCGCTGGGGAGCTGCGGGCGCGAGGGAGCCGTCGATGGTATCGGACCGCACAGCAGGGAGGCTGTCGTCGACGGGTGGCGAGGGCCCGTCGGCCGAGGTCGACCAGCGCCGTATCTGGGTCATCTTCAGCGGGCTGATGCTGGCGATGCTGCTCGCGTCGCTGGACCAGACGATCGTGTCGACGGCGTTGCCGACCATCGTGCGCGACCTGGGCGGCGCGAGCCACCTGTCCTGGGTGGTCACCGCCTATCTCCTGGCTTCGACGGTGACCACCCCGATGTGGGGCAAGCTCGGCGACCTCTACGGGCGGAAGGTGCTGTTCCTCGGCACCATCGTGATCTTCTTGGTCGGCTCGATCCTGTGCGGAACCGCCCAGGACATGCCGCAGCTGATCGTCTACCGGGCCCTGCAGGGCATCGGGGGCGGCGGGCTGATGGTCCTCTCCCAGGCCATCATCGGCGACGTCGTGGCGCCGCGCGACCGGGGCAAGTACCAGGGCGCGTTCGGCGCGGTGTTCGGGGTGACCAGCGTGGCGGGCCCGCTGCTCGGCGGGTTCTTCGTCGACAACCTGTCGTGGCGCTGGGTGTTCTACGTGAACATGCCGGTCGGGGTGGTCGCCCTCGTCGTGGTCGCGATCGTGTTGCCTGCGACGCGCGCTGCGACGCGGCCGTCGATCGACTTCGCAGGCATCGCGGTGCTCGCCGCGGCGGCGAGCTGTGTCGTGCTGGTCACCAGCTTCGCCGGGTCGCTGTGGGCGTGGGGCTCGGTGCAGGTGATCGGCTTGATCGTCCTCGTCGTGGTGCTGGTGGTCGTCTTCGTGTTGATCGAGCGTCGGGCGAAGGAGCCGGTCCTGCCGCTGCGCCTGTTCGGCAACCGGGTGTTCTCCACCTCTTCGGTGATCGGCTTCGTCGTCGGCTTCGCGATGTTCGGCGCGATCACCTACCTGCCGCTGTATCTCCAACAGGTGCGCGGCGTCAGCGCGACCGCCTCGGGGCTGCAGCTGGTGCCGATGATGGTGGGCCTGCTGCTGACGTCCATGGGCAGCGGCCAGATCATCAGCCGCACCGGCAGGTACAAGCCGTTCCCCATCGCGGGCTGCGCGGTGTTCACCGTCGGTCTCTTCCTGCTGTCGCGGATGAACGAGTCCACCGGCACCGTCGAGTCGAGCCTGTACATGTTCGTGCTGGGGTTCGGCCTGGGCATGGTGATGCAGGTGCTCGTCCTGGCGGTGCAGAACGCGGTCGACTACCGCGATCTGGGGACGGCGACCAGCGGTGCGACGTTCTTCCGGTCGATCGGCAGCTCCATCGGGGTGGCCGTGTTCGGCACCGTGTTCACCGCGCAGCTGAGCGAGCACCTGGCGACCGGAGCACCTGCCGAGGCCGTCGGGCAATGTGCACCCGGGGTGCTGGCCGGCAGATCCGCGGCGCTCGGGCAGTGTCCGCCGGTCGTCCACGACTGGTACGTGCACGCGTATGCAGCGGCGATCCAGACGGTGTTCCTGGCGGCGGTCCCGGTCGCGCTGCTGGCGTTCGTCCTGGCCTTCTTCCTGCCGGAGGTCAAGCTTCGTACCGCCACCCGCACCGCGGACCTCGGCGAGACCTTCGCGATGCCGCAGGGCCGGACGTCGCTGCAGGAGCTGGAGGTGGCCCTCTCCCGCACGCTCAGCCGCGATGCTCGGCTACGTGGCTACGCCTACCTGGCGCAGCGCGCGGGGGCGGACCTTTCGCCCGGCTCCTGCTGGATGCTCGCCCGGGCGGCAAGCTGCGGCCCGCGCGAGGTCGACGACATGGCCCGCGGGGCCAAGACCTCCCCGGAGGTGGTCCGCCGTGTCGCGGACGCGCTTGCCGAGGGTGGATACGTCACCGTGGACGGCGACACCGTCACCGTCACCGCGGCCGGACGGGGAGTGGCCGAGTCGCTGCGGGCGGCGTCGCGGGCCGGCCTGCGGGAGCTGCTCGAGGGCTGGTCGCCGGACGAGCACCTCGACGTGCAGCGGCTGTGCGACGAGATCAGCGCGCGGCTGGCCGGGGAGCAGCACCCCGGCCAGGTCTTCACCGCCACGGCCGCCGGGTAGGCCTGCCGACCCTGACCCCGCGGTGATCGCCGGTTGGGTGCGTTTCCGGCCGAATCTGGCCGGTCTGCGCACCGAACTGGTGATCATGGCGTCAACGCACCGGAAACCGGGCGACCGACGGCGGCCCGCTCGCTACCGTCGCGCAGCATGCTCACCGCTCAGGCCGACGACTTCCCCCGCTGGTACCAGGACGTGCTCGCCACCGCCGAGCTCGCCGACAACGGGCCGGTGCGCGGCACCATGGTGATCCTCCCGTACGGCTACGCGATCTGGGAGCACATCCAGGCCGACGTCGACCGGCGGATCAAGGCCGCGGGGGCCGAGAACGCCTACTTCCCGTTGTTCATCCCCGAGCACTACCTGGCGCGGGAGGCCGCGCACGTCGAGGGGTTCAGCCCGGAGCTCGCGGTGGTCACGCACGGCGGCGGGAAGCAGCTGGACGAGCCGATCGTCGTGCGGCCCACCAGCGAGACCGTGGTGGGCGAGTACATGGCGAAATGGGTGCAGAGCTACCGGGACCTGCCGCTGCTGCTCAACCAGTGGGCCAACGTGGTGCGGTGGGAGCTGCGGCCGCGGCTCTTCCTGCGCACCAGCGAGTTCCTCTGGCAGGAAGGGCACACCGCGCACCGCACGCGCGCCGACGCCGCGGCCTACGCCCGCCGCATCCACCTTGGCGTCTACCGCGACTTCCTCGCCGAGAAGCTCGCGGTGCCCGCCCTCGTCGGACTGAAGACCGAGCGGGAGCGGTTCGCAGGCGCCGTCAACACCCTGACCTGCGAGGCCGTGATGGGCGACGGGAAGGCGCTGCAGTTGGCCACCAGCCACGAGCTCGGGCAGAACTTCGCGCGGGCGTTCGGCATCGACTTCCTGGGCCCGGACGGCGAGCGGGCGCTGGCGTGGACGACGTCGTGGGGCACGTCCACGCGGCTGGTCGGCGGGCTGATCATGGTCCACGGCGACGACGCGGGCCTGCGGATGCCGCCCGCGGTCGCGCCCGCGCAGGTCGTGGTGCTCCCGGTGCGCGGGGACGCCGAGCTGGTGCGGGTCGCGGACGGGGTCGCCGCCGCGTTGCGCGATGTCGGGGTGCGGGTGCGGGTCGACGCGCGGGAGGGCCGGTCGTTCGGGCGCCGCGTGACCGAGTGGGAGATCAAGGGGGCGCCGCTGCGCGTCGAGCTCGGGCCGCGGGATCTGGCGGCGGGGCAGGTCACCGTGGCCCGCCGGGACACGGGCGCGAAGACGGCCACGCCGCTCGCCGGGCTCGCCGCCGCCGTGCCCGGGCTGCTCGCGGACGTGCAGGCGGAGCTGCTGGCCGCCGCGACCCGTCGCCGCGACGAGCGCACCCAGGACGTCGCCACGCTCGCCGAGGCGGCCGAGGCGGCGCGCACCGGGTTCGCCCGCCTCCCGTGGGCGACGCTCGGCGTTGCGGGGGAGGCCCGGCTGGCCCAGGAGGCGATCAGCGTCCGGTGCCTGCAACGCCCCGACGGCTCGCTGCCCGACGACCCGGCCGATCCCGACCTCGTCGCGGTCGTCGCGCGGGCCTATTAGCGTGCCTCAGCGCAGCAGCCACGAGTACCAGTCGCGGCTGGAGGGGCTGAGGTAGTGGGTGGGTGCGACCTTCTCCGCGGGGAACAGGGCGAACCCGGTGGGGGCGCCGACCGGTTTGTCGTGGAAGTAGGCGCCGGAGACCCAGCCCGGGTTGATGTCGAGCTCCATGCCGCGCACGGCGCCCGCGTCGGCGAGGATCCGGCCCAACGTGCAGACCGACAGGGCCGGGCCGCCGACGTAGACCTCCGTGCCGTCGGCCGTGACGCCGAACCCGGAGCGGTGGATGTAGGCGGCCTGGCCGACGGTGCTGCCCCACTCCTTCGTTCCGCCGGTGGCGCAGGTCGGGTTGACCTGCCCGCCGTTGACGAGCATCTGCAGGTTCTGCCGCACGCTCGCCACCTGCGGCCCCATCCGCACCTCGCCGTTCCAGGTGCCGACGTCGGCTGTGCCGTCGGTGCGCAACACGAGGCTGGCGGCGCCGTCGCGGAGCGGGGCGACGGTGCGCCCCTCCGCGAAGTAGCCGTTGTGGCTGGGGTCGTTCAGCCGGAAGCCGCCGTTGAACGCCACCGCGACGACGTGCTGCTCGGCCGGGGTGAGCCCGAACGACGCCTTCCACCTGCCGCCCGGGTCGCGGGTGCCGGGGTGCAGCTGACCGCGCACGAGCGTTGGGTCCATCCGCAGCACGCCGACGACGTAGGAGGTGTGCTGGCCGTCGGGGCGCAGCGCCGCCACCTGGACGGCCGGTCGTCCGTGCGCGGTGACGACGGTCTGCCAGCGCCCCTCGCCGGGCAGCGGCGGGCCGCCCGAGACCGGGGTGAGCGGGGCGTCACCACCGCCGAACGTCCGGCCGGGAGCGGGCTTCTCCGCCCCGCCCGCCGTCGGGATCCCGCCCGCCGGTGTGCCGCCGACCGCGGGCTGGTCCGCGGCGTACTTCACTCCCTCCAGCCAGGTGACGAGCCCGCCGAGGCCGTTGTCGCGGGCCCACTCGGCGAGCTTCGCGGGCGCGGGGTCGTTGCCCGCCGCGGACAACGCCTGTTCGACGGCCAGCCCGACCGAGCTCGACACCAGCACCAGCACGATCACGGCGACCCGCAGCGCCGTGCGCCGCCTGCGCGGGGCGCGGGCGATGGGCTGCGTCTCGTCGATCGTCACCACGCGGCCAGGTTAGGGGGGAGGGGAGCCCTTGACCGAGCCGCGCGTGTCGCTTTGCTCGCGGCGCAGCGCGCGGTACTCCCGCACTACAAGGGCGATCACCGCGATGTCGACGACGGCAAGCACCGGGAGCAGCACCGACCCCGTCTGGGTGGCCCGGTAGAGCTCGTAGACCACGAACAACCCGAGCACGGCGATGGCCACCGGGTAGGCGGGCAGCCAGTGCCGCAGCAGCGCGATGACCAACGCCAGCTTGATCACGCCGTGCAGCAGCAGGTACAGGATGGCGAACGTGCGGCTACCCGAGGCGAACTCTGCGGTGCCCGCGACGAAGTGGCGGGTGAGCGAGCCGTCGGGCGGGCCGAGCAGGTCGTGCGTCACCACGGCCGCGATGACCTTCTGCACCTGGGTCTGCGACACGAACAGCAGGGTGACCCCGCCGATCAGCTCGATCAGCCCGTCGATGCCCTTGACCGCCATCGCGATGCGGAAGAGCAGCTCGGTGCGGGGGCGGACCACGCATGGAGGCTAGCGCTGCGGCTAACTGTCGGTGCGCCGTGCTTGTATGAGGACATGGCGTTCGTGCGAGGGCACTGGCGGGTCGTGGGCTGGGTGCGCTCGCACCGGCGCCGCCCCGATCGCCCGGCCGAGGGCCAGCTGGCGCTGCCCACGGCCCCGCCGTCGGTGGTCATCCCGGCCCAGCGGCGCCCGTTCCAGGAGCCTGCGCCTGCGCGTCGCTGACGCTGCCCGGCGAGGCGATCAGCTCGGCGAGGAAGTCGCGAAGCACCAGGAGCTCCGTGGTGCCGCGGCCGGCGAGCAGCGCGTCGGTGTACGCCCCGTGCGCGCTGTAGTGGGCGGCCAGCCGGGCCACCCCTTCGGGCACCGGCGTCACCACCACCTTGCGGCGGTCGGCGGGGTCCCGCTCGCGGCGCACGAAGCCGCCGCGCTCCAGCCGGTCGAGCACGCCGGTCACCGTGCCCGTCGTGAGTCCGGTCAGCTCGGCGAGCCTGCCCGGCGTGAGCGGGCCGTCGAGCCGGAGCAGCCCCAGGAGCTGTGAGTCGCTCGGGCCCAGCCCGACCCGTTTGGCCACCTCGTTGCTGTGCAGCACCACGCCCGCGATGAACCGCAGCAGCAGGTCGGTGACCTCGGCGCGCAACGCGTTATCGTCCATGAAGCTCCTTGACCTTGCCTCGTGGGGCGGGCGTGGCGGGGCCGGTGGTGGCGATGGCGCTGCAGAAAGCCGGGATCCACGCGGAGGTGTTCGAGGCGCACCCGACCGGCGCCGACGAGGTGGGGTCGTGGCTCACGTTGCAGGCCAACGGGATCGACGCGCTGCGTGCGGTGGATGCCCACAAGCTCGTGGCCGAGCTGGGGTACCCGACACGCTCGATGCGCTTCGTCAACGCCAAGGGGAAGGTGATCGGCAGGCTGAGCAACGGCCCGGTGCTGCCCGACGGCACCGGCAGCCAGATGGTGCGCCGCAGCGACCTGTATACGGGCCTGCGGGACGAGGCCGCGGCGCGCGGGGCGTCGGTGCGGTACGGGAAGCGGCTGGTCGACGCCCGGTCCGACGGCCGCCGGGTGGAGGTGACGTTCGCCGACGGCAGCACCGCCGAGGGTGACGTGCTGATCGGCTGCGACGGGATCCGCTCCCGGGTGCGGGAGATCATCGACCCGGATGCCGTACCCGTGCGCTACGTGCCGGTGCTGAACATCGGCGGCTTCGTCCCCGGCTTCCCGTTGGACACGCCGGTCGACGAGTTCCAGATGATGTTCGGCAGGCGCTGCTTCTTCGGCTGGACGGCCGCGCCGGATGGCAGCGCGGGCTGGTTCGCGAACCCGCCGCATCCGCGCGAGCCCGCACCCGGGGAGCTTTCGGCGATGACCGACGCGGACTGGCGCGCCTGGTTGCAGGAGCTGCTGGGGAACGACTACGGGCCGATGCGCGAGCTGATCGCCGCCACACCGGGGCCGTTGACCGGCTGGGCCACCTACGATCTGCCGCGGGTCCGGCGCTGGCACCGGGACAACATGATCATTATCGGGGACGCGGCGCACGCGACCTCGCCTGCCGCGGGTCAGGGTGCGGCGATGGCCGTGGAGGATGCGGTCGTACTGGCGCAGTGCCTGCGTGACGTGCCGGAGGCAGCGTTCCCGACCTTCGAGGGGCTGCGCCGGAACCGGGTGGAGCGGGTCGTGAAGGCGGGTGCGCGGTCGAGCAACGCCAAGGCGGCCGGGCCGGTCGGCCGGGTGATCCGCGACGCGCTTCTCCCGATCATGTTCCAGCGGGCGGAGAAGAGCGTCGGGTCGTCGCTGACGTGGATGCACGGCCACCACATCGAGTGGGACACGGCGGTGGGCGCGGCGTAGGCCTGGTCACGGACGCGCACCCGGGGCGGCACCGCGCACCGCCTGGGGTCAGAACGTCGGGCGCACCACGCCGACCGGCTCGTCGCCGCCGAGCACCGGGTCGGCCGCGGGAGCGGCGACGGCGAGGGCGTTCAGCAGCGCCGCGACCAGCGCGGGCAGGGCGCGCGGCGAGCCGTCGAGCACTTTGACGGCCAGCGCGCGCCCGTCCGGCAGGGCAGCGGCGAAGCCACCCTCGGCGCCGTTCTTCGCGATCAGCCCCGGTACGGCGAGCCCGAGCCGGGTGACGAGCGTGCCGGTGCCGCCGACAAACCACGGGTACTCGCGCATGGCCGTCGCCACGCGGTGCTCCACGGTGCCCGCGGGCGCGGTCGCGATCCGCGCGTAGGCGCGGGCCACCCCCGTGATCGTGGCCGAGAACGCGGGCGCGCCGCACCCGTCGACGACGACGGGGAGCGGCTCGTCGCCGGTCAGCTCGGCGATCGTCGCCTGCACGCCGACCTGCAGCGGGTGCGCAGGGTCGCGGTAGCTCGCGGGGTCCCAGCCTGCCGCGACGCAGGTGGCGAGCATCGCGGCGTGCTTGCCCGAGCACATGTGGGCGATCGGCTCGGGCGGGCGCCCCGCGAGGCGCCAGGCGAAGGCCGCGTCGGGCTCGTTCGGGAGTGCCGCGGGTGTTTGCAGGTACGCGGCGCTGAGCCCGGCCTTCACGAGGATCGCGTGTACGCCCTCGACGTGCGCGGCCTCGCCCTCGTGGCTCGCGCACGCCAGGGCGAGCCCCGGCCCGTCGAGCTCCAGCCCGGACCGCAGCATCGCGACGGCCTGCAGTGGCTTGAGCGATGAGCGCGGCAGGAACGCGACGTCCGGGTCGCCCCGGCGGATCCGCACCGCCCCGTCGGCGTCGAGCGCGACCGCGTGCCCGGCGTGCACCGCCTCCACCACCCCGCCGCGGTCCACCCGGGCAAGCACCTCGGCTCCGTCCTCGATCACCTGCGGGACGCTACCGCCCCCCGCCCGCGGTGAGTCGGGCAAGCCGCGGTGAGTCGGGCAAACCACCGCGGCGAGTCGGCCAAACCACCGCGATGAGTCGGGCCAACCACCGCAGTGAGTCCGGCATGACGAGGCGCCGGGTTGTGCCTCCGCGCCGAGGCGTCCAACTCGTTGTGCCGAATCGCCCAACTCGCGGTGGTGGATCGTGCGACTCGCGGTGGTGGATCGTGCGACTCACCGCGGTGAAACGCACGACTCACCGGGATGATCGTTCACCCGGTCGTCGCGAGGAAGTCCCGGAAGATCGCGAGCCACCGGTCGGTCGCGTCCAGGTGCGGGCCGTGACCGGCGCCGTCGAGGATCTCGACGCGCACCGACCCGGCCGCCGCGGCGTAGCGCTCCAACACCGTGCGGATCTGCGTCACCATCGGCTGCGGCGGGTAGACGTCCGCGCCCGGCCAGCCCGACACCGCACCCGACGCGCCGAGCGTGCCCAGCTCGAGCGGCGACCCGTCGGCCACCACCAGGTCCGCGCCGCCGTGCGTCCACAGCACCGGCGGCTTGGGGTCGAGGTCGACGATCTCGGCCCAGCGGCAGTACCGCGGCGAGAGCGCGTTGAGGATGCCCGTCGGGCCGGGCGCGAACCCCGGCCAGTTCTCGGAGGCGGTCATGCCGCCGGGGTAGTGGCCCTCGCCGAGGACGGTCGTGAGGATCTCGGCGACCAGCAGGTCCTCCCGCGGCTCGACATATCCGGGGGCGACGTAGAACGCGCGGAACATGCTGCGGGCCGTGAACGGGCTGTCGGCGGAGGTGTCGCCCGCGCGGAGCCGCTCGACCACCTCGGGGTTGATCCCACCTCCGCCGGACCCGGCGCCGTCGGGGAAGCACGGGGTGCCGTCGGCGTGGGTGCCGCCGTAGCCGTAGGGCGAGACGGGATCGAGGAACGTCAGCGACGCCACCGGCCGGTCCTGCGCGTACCGGGCGATCGCCGCGCCGCCGGTCGACCAGCCGACGAGATGCGGCGGTGTCTCGACGCCCTTCGCGCGCATCAGGGCGGCGGTATCGTCCGCCCAGTCGGCGAGCCCGCGGGTGGCGTCGAGCGGGGCGGGGTCGGAGCCGCCGAAACCGCGCATGTCCGGGGCGATCACCCGGTAGCGCGGCGGGAGCTCGGGCAGGAGGTGCTCGAAGAAGCGCGACGTCGAGAGGTTGCCGTGCACGAACACGACCGGCTCGCCGTCGGCCCGACCGGCCTCGAGCACGCGCATCCGGATCCGGTCGGTGTCGACGAGGGACGAGCGAACGCCGGGAAGAAGATCCACGGTAGCCAGCCTCCCGGGGCGTAGCCTCCCGGGCAAGCACCGATGGTGATCGACGACCGCCCGTCGGGGTGGTTGTCACCCGTCGGACCCGGATGGCAGTCTCGCTCTCCGTCCACATCGGGGGAGTGGAGGAAAGTGCGCCGCACCGTGTTGTCCGCGCTGGTCGCCGTCGTTGCCCTGGGGGTCGCGGCGCTCGGCGCGCCCGCGGTGCAGGCCGCGCCCCCACCTGCCTACCAACCGCCGCCGGTCCCGTGGGGCCCGTGCAGCGAGCCGCGCCTGGCCGGGAAGGCCGAGTGTGGATTCGTGACCGCCCCGCTGGACTACGCCCAGCCCGGCGGCGCCAAGATCAAGATCGCGGTGTCGCGGGTGAAGCACACCGTCGCCGACGCCAAGGCGCAGGGCCCGATGCTGGTCAACCCGGGTGGGCCGGGCGGTTCGGGGCTCGTCCTCGCGCTGCTCGGTGGGGCCGTACCGAAGCACGCGGGCGACGCCTACGACTGGATCGGCTTCGACCCGCGCGGCGTCGGCGCCAGCACCCCCGCGCTGTCCTGCATCCCCGACTACGGCGGCTACGACCGTCCGGAGTACGACCCGACGAAGGCACCCGGCGTGATCTCGGCGTGGCAGGCGCGGGCCGAGCGCTACGCGGCGGCGTGCGCGAGCAAGGGCGGCGCGTTGCTCAGTCACCTGACCACCGCGGACGCCGCCCGGGACCTGGACACGATCCGCAAGGCCCTGGGCGCCAAACAGATCAACTACTACGGCTTCTCCTACGGCACCTACCTCGGCCAGGTCTACGCGACGCTGTACCCGCAGAACCTGCGGCGTGCGGTGTTCGACGGGGTGGTCGACCACCGCGGCGTCTGGTACGAGGACAACCTCGACCAGGACGTCGCGTTCGAGAAGACGATCAAGGTGTACTTCGACTGGATCGCCAAGAACGACGCGGTGTACCACCTCGGCAACTCCGGCGACGACGTCGAGCGCCTCTACTACGCCCAGCGCGACCAGCTTCGGAGCAAGCCCGCGGGCGGCAAGATCGGCCCGGCCGAGTGGACCGACATCTTCCTGCAGGCGGGCTACTACGTCTCGGGCTGGGAGAAGATCGCCACGATGTTCGCGAGGTGGGTGCAGCATCACGACGCCGCCGCCGTGAAATCGCTCTACGACGACACGGCATCCGGTGAACGACGACAACGGCTACGCGATCTATCTCGCCGTCCAGTGCACCGACACCCGGTGGCCGCAGCCGTTCGCCCGGGTGCTCGCCGAGAACGTCCGGGTGGCGCGCACGGCGCCGTTCGAGACCTGGGGCAACGCCTGGTACAACGCCCCCTGCTCCACCTGGAAGGCGCCCGCGCGCACCCCGGTGGCGATCTCCGGCACGGCCGCGCCGCCGATCCTGCTGATCAACGAGACGCTCGACGCCGCCACGCCGTACCCGGGTGCGCTGGAGGCCCGTCGGGTGTTCGGCCGCTCCGTGCTCGTCGAGGGCCTCGGCGGCACGACGCACGCGGGCTCGCTGTCCGGGGTGGCGTGCACCGACGACACGATCGCCGCCTACCTCGCGACGGGCGCGCTGCCCGCCCGGGTGCCGGGCGACCGATCGGACAAGCAGTGCCCGCCGGTGCCGCAGCCCACCCCGAAGCCAGCCGCGCCGTGACGGCCTGACTCAGGACGCACGGTCACGCAACGCGGCCAGGAGGAACGCCCTGAGAAATCGCGGAAGCCCGCAGCCGCCGGCGGGCAGACGCGCAGCCAGCCGGTCGAGGTGGCGGAGGGCCGACGCGGCGCGCTCGGCCAGCAGTTCGTGGTCGGACACTAGCCGAGGATGCGTGCAGCGATCGAGGCGGCGTCGAGCACGTGCTCGCGAACCAGTTTCTCCGCGCTGTCGCCGTCGCGCGCCGCGACGGCCGCCGCGATCGCGGCGTGCTGGGCCGAGGAGCGGCCCAGGTCGTCAGGGCTGTACGCCCCGGCGAGGCGGATGTTGAAGTGGAACAGCCGGGTTTTGCGGATCTGCTCGATCAACCGCTGGTTGCCGGACGCGGTGTTGATCAGGTCGTGGAAGGCGTCGTTCGTGGCCACCCGGTCCCCGACCGAAGCCTGCTCGACCGCGGTGGCGGCCGCCCCGATTGCGGCGAGCTGGGCGGGCGACCCGCGCTCGCAGGCGAGTCGCGCCGCGAACCCCTCCTGCGCGGCGCGCACCTCGTAGATCTCCCGCACCTCATCGGCGCTGTGTTCGTAGACGTACCAGCGCCGCCGCCGGGTCACGATCAGCCCGTCCGCGGCCAGCCGCTGCAAGCTCTCACGCACCGGCGTGCGGGAGACACCCAGGCGCTCCGAGAGCTCGGTCTCGATCAGCGCCTCGTTCGGGCGCAACAGGCCGTGGACGATGTCCCAGCGCAACTGGTCGTAGACCGACCGTGCTCGCAGAACCACCTGCTCGTCCACGTCCGTGCCGACCACGCCGCCTCCGTTCCGTGTCATCGTAGGCAGATACCAGCTCAATAGACGGGACGGGTTCGCTCGCCTGCCAGCGCCCGGTGCCACGCCGGGACCTGCGGCACCACGTCGATCATGTGGGGCACCTCCACGTCCAGATAGACCGCCTCGCGGTCGTGCAGCGCAGTCTGGACGTGCTCACGCAGCTCCGTGAGCGTGGTCGGCCGGGCCGCCCGCAACCCACAGGCCCGGGCCACGCCGACCGCGTCGATCGGGCCGGGGTCCACCCCGAAGTACCGTTCCTCCTGGTACAGGTGCTGCAGCATCTTGATCCAGCCCAGGCTGTGGTTGGTCAGCTGCACCGCGATCACCGGCAGACCGAGCCGGGCGATCGTCTCCAGCTCGCCACAGCTCATCGCGAAGCTTCCGTCCGCAGTCAGCGCCAGTACCGGTCGGCCCGGCTCGGCCACCGCCGCGCCGACCGCCGCCGGGATGGCGTAACCCATCGGGCCGTGCCCGCGCGGCACTATCGTCTGACGACCGGCCCGCCGCACCGGCCAGCCGGCGGCGGCCGCGGGTGTCGGTGCGCCGGGGTCGACCACCACGATCGGCTCCGCGTCGCCCAGGGCGTCGGCGAGCGTGTCCACGACGTCGTCCACCAGCAGCGTGCCTGCCGGGGTCGCGGGCCGCTCCGCGCGGCTTCCCCGCCTGCCTCCCAGCTCCGCGCGCCGCGCCTCGACCGCCGCGTCGTCGCGGACCGGCAGACGGGCGAGGATCTGGTCGAGAACGGTGGCGGCGTCGCCTGCGAGCGCAAGCGCCTGCGGATAGTTGTGACACACCCGCGCCGGATCGATGTCGACGGCGACGACGCGGGCCGAGGTCGGGGGCGCGGTGGAGGAGTCGGTATCGGTGGCGTTCGCGCGCGACCCGACGACGAGCACCACGTCGGCGTGGCTGAGGTACTCGTGCGCCAGCGGGACGCCGCCGTTGTTGCCCGCCACGCCGAGCGCCCACGGGTTGTCGTCCTCGATCGCGCCCTTGCCGTGGATCGTGGTGGCCACGGGAGCGCCGAGCCGGTCGGCGAGCGCGGCGACGTCTCGGTAGGCGCCGGACCAGTGCACGCCGCCGCCAACCAGCAGCGCGGGCCGGATCGCGCCACCGAGCAGCCGGGCCGCAGCCTCGACGTCCCCCGGGGTGGCGCCCGGCCGCTCCCGGGGCACGGCCAGCCGGTCCGCTGCAGGAGGCAGCGCACTGGTCGCCTGCTCGTCCAGGACGTCCTCGGGTACGACGATCGCCACCGGACCCGGCCTGCCGGTGGTCGCGATCCGGACCGCCTCCGCGACGGCGGCAGGCGCATCCTCGGCCCGGTTCACCACGACCACCTGCTTGGTCACCGCGGAGAACAGCGCCTCCTGGTCGATCTCGGTCAGGGCGCCGCCGCCGCGGGAGCCGCGGTGGATGTCGCTCGCGACGATCAGCACGGGAACGCCGGATGCGTACGCCTCGCCGAGCCCGCCGACCACGTACGTGGTGCCGCCACCGGAGGAGACCTCGACCACCCCGACGCGGCCGGTCACCCGCCCATATGCGTCCGCCATCGCCGCCGCGTGCCGCTCGTCGCGGGCGAGGACGTGCCGGATCTCCTCGGTGTGGGCGAACAGCGCGTCGTAGAAGGTGACCCCGGTGTCGCCGGGCACGCCGAACAGGTGCCGGACCCCTGCCCGGACCAGCGCCTGGACGAGCAGGTCGGCACCGCGCCCGGCGACCAGGGCGGAGCCGTCCTCGGTGCGGCCCTCGGCCTGCATGGTCGATGTGGGGACGGCAGCGGTTGCTTCTCCTGTGCTCATCGAGACCCTCCGAGCATTGACGTTCTGTATGCAACACCGCATGCTAACTCGCATGCGGATGCGGTAGTACCGCTCCCGAACCGGAGGGTCGACATGACCGACGCCAGCCCGGTCCCCGCGGCCGGTCGCGAAGAATCGCTCTCACCCGCCGCCCGACGGCTCGCGCGCCGGGCGGCGATCTCGGGGTTCCTGGGCACCTCGATGGAGTGGTACGACTACTTCCTCTACGGGAGCGCGGCCGCGCTCGTGTTCCCGCATCTGTTCTTCCAGAACATGGGCGCCGGTGTGGCCACCGTCGTCTCGCTGGCCAGCTTCGGCGTCTCGTTCCTGTTCCGCCCCGTCGGCGGCGTCATCTTCGGTCACTTCGGCGATCGGCTGGGCCGCAAGAAGATGCTCGTTCTCACCCTGCTGCTGATGGGTGGCGGTTCGTTCCTGATCGGCTGCCTGCCGACCGCCGACGCCATCGGCGCCGCGGCGCCGATCCTGCTCGTCCTGCTGCGGATCGTGCAGGGCATCGGCCTCGGCGGCGAATGGGGCGGCGCCGCGGTCGTCGTGGTGGAGTGCGCACCGGAGGACAAGCGCGCGTTCTACGCCTCCTCGATGCAGATGGGCGTCCCGGCGGGCCAGCTCGGCGCGGCCGGGATGGTGGCGCTGTTCGCCGCTCTGCCCGGGTTTCTCGACTGGGGGTGGCGGGTGCCGTTCCTGTTCAGCGGCGTGCTCGTCCTGGTCGGACTGTGGGTCCGCTCCTATCTCGAGGAGACGCCGCAGTTCCGGGCGGTGGAGGCCGAGCACAAGCGCGAACGGCTGCCGATCGTCGACGTGCTGCGGACCGCCATGCGGCCGGTGATCCTGTTGATCTTCGTGCAGTTCGGCGCCACCATCGCGTACTACATGTTCACCGTCTACGTGCTGGTCTACGTCACCGACCACCTCGGCCTGCCCCGTGCCTGGGCACTGACAGGCGTGTTGCTCGGCGCAGGCCTGGAGCTGGTGGCGATCCCGTTCTGGGCGCGCCTGTCCGACCGGATCGGGCGTCGGCCGGTGTACGCGATCGGCACGGCCGTCATGGCGCTGTACGCGTTCCCGTTCTTCTGGCTGCTCGACACCGGCGTGGCCTGGGTGATCGCGCTGGCGGTGCTGATCGGGCTCGGCGTCGGCCACGCACCCACCAGCGCGCTGAACGGCTGCCTGTACTCCGAACAGTTCCCCGCCCGGCTGCGCTACACCGGCGCCTCCCTGGCCTACCAGGTCTCCAGCGTGGTCGCGGGTGCGCCCGCCGCTGCCGTCGCGGCGGTTCTGGTCAACGCGACCGGCTCGGCCAAGGGGGTGTCGGTCTACCTGCTCGCGGGCGCGGTGATCTCGTTGATCGCGGTGGCGCTGCTGCGCGAGACCCGGCACGAGCGGCTGGCGCTGTGACCGACGAACCGTCCGAGATGGACGTCGGCGTCCTGCTCCTGGACAACCATCTGCCCCGGCCGCGCGGCGATGTCGGCAACCCCCGGACCTTCGCGTTCCCCGTGGCCTACGCGGTGATCCCGGGCGCGGACACCACCCTGGTCGTCGAACGCGGCGCCGCCGGGCTGCTGGAGCAGACCGTCTCGACCGCCCGCGGGCTGGTACGGCGGGGCGCCCGAGCCGTCACCGCCTGCTGCGGGTTCCTGGCGATCTACCAACGGGAGCTGGCCGACGCGCTGCCGACGCCGGTGGCCACGTCCAGCCTGCTCCAGATCCCGATCGTCCTGCGGACGCTCCGCAGCGACCAGGGGTTGGCGGTGCTGACCGTCAACGGCTCCACGCTCACCCCGCAGCACTTCGCCGCCGCGGGTGTAACCGAGGCGGAGCGCGAACGGCTCACCGTCGTCGGGCTGGAGGACACCGAGCACCTCTATCCGGTGATCGTCGGCAAGATCGACCGCCTCGACCGTGATCGGGCCGAGCGCGAGGTCGTCGCCGCCGTCACCGCGGCGGTCGAGGCGGACAGCTCGATTGGCGCCTTCGTCTTCGAGTGCACCAACCTGCCGCCGTACGCCGACGCGGTGCGAGCGGCAACCTCGCGCCCGGTGTGGGACGCCACCTCGATGATCGAGTGGCTGCGAGCCGGTGTCGGGACCGACAAATGGACCGGTCGGTGAACCCGGCCGACTACGACGGCGGCCCCATCGTCATCGTCGGCGCGGGGATCGTCGGATGTTCGCTCGCGTTTCACCTCGCGCTGTACGGGCACGAAGACGTCACCGTGCTCGATGCGGGACTCGTCGGCGAGGGAGCCACCTCCAAGGCCACCGGCGGCATCCGACAGCAGTTCTCCAGCGAGGTCAACGCCGGTATCGCCCGCGAGGCCGTCGAGTACTTCCAGCACTTCGCCGATCGGGTCGGTGAGCCCTTCCAGTTCCGTCAGCACGGGTACCTGTTCCTGCTCGACTCCGCGGAGCAGTACTCGCAGTTCCGCCGCGACGTGGCGATGCAGCAGCGTCTCGGCTGCGATGTGCGGCTGCTCGACCCCGGCGACGTGGGGTCCCTGGTGCCCGGTGTGAACGCCGCGGACCTGTACGGCGCCGCGTACTCGCCCCAGGACGGTTCAGGGTCCCCCGCCGATGCTGTGGCCGCCTTCGCCCGGCAGGCCAGGCGACGCGGCGTGCGCATCGTGCAGAACGCCCGCGTGACGGCGGTGGAACGTGACCCCGACGGCCGGGTCACGGGCGTCCGCGCCGGCGACCGACGCCACCGGGCCGGCCTGGTCGTCAACGCGGCCGGGCCGTGGGCGCGCCGGGTCGGCGCCATGGTCGGCCTCGACCTTCCGGTCCAGCCGCATCCGCGGCAGGCGTTCGGCATCGGCCCGCTGCCCCAGCTGCGGGCGGACATGCCGCTCACCGTCGACCTGGGCAGCGGCGCCTACTTGCACCCGGACCTCAACGGCGGCATTGTCGGCGGCAACGACCGCGATACGCCTGCAGGCGAGGAGGCGGTGGTCCGCTGGGACCTCGCCGAAGCGCTGATCGACGCGCTGGTGCGCCGCATCCCGTGGATGCGCGACGCGGAGATCCGCAGCGGATGGTGCGGACTGCGGGAGATGACCCCCGACGACCACGCCATCGTCGGACCCTGTGAGGTGCCGGGGTGGTGGAACCTGGTCGGCTTCTCCGGTCACGGCTTCATGCAGGCACCGGTCATCGGCGACCACGTCGCCCGTTGGCTGCTGGGGCGTCCGGACGCCCGGGACCTGTCGGCGCTGCGCTGGGCGCGGTTCGCCGAAGGAGACCTGGCGCACGAGGCGACGGTGTTCTGACCGCGACGACGGGCGGGCGCGGGCTCGCATGGAGGAGAAGATGAGCAACGACATCCTGATCGACCGGCGCGACGGCGTCGCGATCGTCACGCTCAACCGGCCGGAGTCTCTGAACGCCTGGGACATGGCGATGGAGGCCGAGCTCGCCGACCGGGTACACACGCTGGCCGGACAGGACGAGACCCGCGGGATCGTCCTCACCGGCGCGGGCGACCGCGCGTTCTGCGCCGGCCAGGATCTCGCCGAGGCACAGCAGTTCAACCCCGACACCGTCGATAAGTGGTTGGAGAACTTTCGCAGACTGTACGAGACCGTGCTCGGCGTCGACAAGCCGGTCGTCGCTGCGCTCAACGGCATCACCGCGGGCTCCGGCTACCAGCTGGCGCTGCTCTGCGACATCCGGGTCGCGCATCCCGGCGTGTGCATGGGCCAGCCCGAGGTGACGTCGGGGATCCCGAGCATCACCGGCATGTACCTCAGCGAGCGAGCCCTCGGCACGTCCCGGACGCTCGAGCTGATGCTGTCCGGACGGCTGATGGACGCCGACGAGCTGGTCCGGGTCGGGCTGGTGCACCACATCGTCCCCGCCGGGCAGGTCCTCGACAGAGCGATCGAGGTCGCCGAGCAGCTCGCTGCCCAGCCGTCGGTAGCGGTCGCGCTGACCAAGCAGCGCTACCGCGAGACTCTGCTCCCCGGGCTGCGGGAGGCGTTCACCGCCGCGGCCGAGATCGACCGCCGTGCCTGGGGCTCGGGCCAGCCCCAGGAGGTGATGCGCCAGTTCTTCCAGAGCCGCCACGACCGCAAGCAGGCCGTGGCCTCCGGGCCGACGCCGCGGTGACCGACCTCTGGCCGGATCGGACCGACCCCGCGTCCGTGCTCTGCGGGCCCACCATCCCCGAGCTGCTGGCCAACGCGGCCTGCCTGCGCGGCGGCGACACCTACGTCCGCACGGACGCAGGCGCGCTGAGCCTGGGCGGCCTGGCCGATAAGGTCGCGGCCACACAGCAGGCATTGGCCGGGCTCGGGGTGCGGCCGGGCCGGCGGGTGGCCGTGATGCTGCCCAACAGCGTCGACCACGCGGCGCTGATCCTCGCGCTCGTGTGCATGCGGGCGGTCTGGGTGCCGGTGAACCCGCGGCTGCGCGGAGCGCCCCTCACGCACCAACTGGCCTCGGCCGTCCCCGATCTGGTGATCGTGGGCCTGCGGGAGGCCGGGCACGTGGACGCGGCCGGATTCGGTGCGCTGATGTGGACGTTTCCTCCGGCACACCGCGCTAACGCGCCGGGCGTGGGGCAACCGGTCGTGCAGGCGGGACCGGACGACGTGGTCAGCGTCATGTACACCTCCGGGACCACCGGACCGGCCAAGGGCGTCCAGGTGACCGACCGGATGCTGCGCGCGTCGGCGTGCGGGGCAGACGCGGCCGCCGACGCACGCGACGGCGACGTGCTCTTCCTGTGGGAGCCGTTGTGCCACATCGGTGGCGCACAGGTGCTGCTGCTGCCGCTGTTGCGGCGCGTCAGCCTGGCCATCGTGGAGCGGTTCAGCGCCTCCCGGTTCTGGGCGCAGGTGACCTCGACCGACGCCACCCACCTCCACCACCTCGGCGGCATCCTCCCCGTCCTGCTCAGCAGGCCCGAGCACGAGTACGACCCGGCGCACCGGGTGCGGGTGTCGTGGGGCGGCGGCATGACCGCCGACGTGTGGCGGGCGGCCGAGGCGCGCTTCGGGTTCGCGGTGCGGGAGTGCTACGGGATGACCGAGGCGTCCAGCATCGCCACGCTGAACGCCCGCGGGCCCGACCACGGGATCGGGCGGGCGTTACCGTACTTCGACGTCGAGGTCCGTGACCTCGAGGACACGGTGGTGGTGCCCGACGGCGACATCGGTGAGATCGCGCTGCGGCCGCGGACACCCGGCCTGGTCACGCCCGGCTATCTGGGCGACCCGGCGGCGACCGGGGCGGCGTGGCGGGATGGCTGGTGGCACACCGGCGACACCGGACGCGTCGTCGGCGGCGACCTCCACTACGTCGGCAGGCGCAGCGACTCGGTGCGCCACCGCGGTGAGAACGTCTCGGCGTGGGAGGTCGAGTCGGCGGTCAACAGCCATCCGGCGGTGGCCGAGAGCGCCCTGGTCGGGGTACCGGCGACAGATGGCGAGCAGGACCTGTTCCTGTTCGTCTCGCTTACCGATGCTTCGGGGTTCGAGCCTGGCGAGCTCGTCCGGTGGTGTCGCGACCGGCTCGCCGCGTACCAGGTGCCCCGGTACGTCGCGACGGTGCAACGGTTCACCAAGACAGCCAGCCAGCGGATCGTCAAGGGCGCACTCGTCCCCCGCGCCAACGACTGCTACGACGCCGGCGCGTAGGGCTCCCGGTGACGCGGATCATCATCCGGCTCGGCCACCGACTCCACGTCGGAGAAGGCGGTGGATCAGCGCGATGCCGAGCATTCCTGTGCGGCCTCGGTGTCTGCGATGCCTAGCACAATCTCGACGCCCGCCTCATGCAACGCGGTGGCCAGCTCGGGCGGCGGCTGTTGGTCCGTGACCAGCACGTCGACGAGATGGAGAGGGGCGATCTGACTCCGCCACCCGAGCAACCAAGATCCATGAGGCGCCGGTGCGCCGTTCGAGGTACGGCGACCTGCTGCACGAGGCCGGCGACGGGCTGGCCCGCGTCGACACCGTCGCCGGGTGGAGCGGCGCGCCGGCGGCCGCGTTCCGGGCGCGGATTCACCCCGAGCCCGTGCGGTGGCGGCAGGCCGACCGCCAGCCGACCGCCCGGCCGCCGACCGCCCACCCCGGCGCCATGATCACCGGTTCGGCGCGCAGACCGGCCAAATCCGGCCGGAAACGCGCCGAACCGACGATCACCGCCCAGGGTGGGGTCGGGCCGCCATCCGTAGATGCGGGCGGAGGTGGTGCGGGCCGCCGAGGCACGGTCAGACCCGGTGCACCTCGACCGTGGGCGCAAGTCGACGGATGTCGTCGGGGTCGCTCGTTATGACCGGCCGCGCCAGCCGGTGGGCGCAGAGCGCGACGTGGGCGTCGACGACGTTGCTCGTCGAGGTTCGCGCCAGCAGCAGGCCGATCCGCCGGGCCGCCTCGTGGTCGAGCGGCACGACCTCGACGTGTGGCTGCCGCAGGAGGGCGGCCAGCCGGGCCTGGCGCGCCGGGTTGCGCCACGCCTGCACGACACACCCGGCGGGGATGGCGATCGGACTCGCGGCCCGGCGGGCCTCGGCCAGCAGCACCGCGACGAAACGGTCGCCGCGTTCGGCGGCGATCAGGGCGCCGGTGTCGAGGACGACCCCGCTCATGCGGCGTCTATGCCCAGGATCCGCGCGGCCGCCGCCCTTTCGTCCTCGGTGACCGGACCTCCGCTGGCCGTGAGCATCTCGTCGAGCATCGCGTCGAACTCGACTTCGGCCGCGAACTGGGCGCGAACGGCGTGCTCGACGAGAGCCGACACGCTGCGGGCCCGCCCGGCCTGCACCGTATCGCGCATCCGCTGGACGAGCTCGGGGCTCAGCGAGACGGCGACCTTGACTTTCGGCGCGGTCATACGGTTCATACTACCGCGGCTCGTCACCGTGCATCAAGGCATCGTCAAGTCTGATGCTATGATGCGGAAGTGCGTACCACGGTGACGCTCGACCCCGACACGGAGCAGATCGTCCGCCGCCGCATGCGGGAGCGCGGCCAGTCGTTCAAGGAGGCGGTGAACGCGCTCATCCGGGAGGGCGCCGCGGGCCGAGCGGACCAGGCGTTCAACACCCAGACGGCGTCCATGGGGGAGTCGGTGGTGAACCTGGATCGGGCGCTCCAGATGGCGGGCGAGCTCGAGGCCGAGGAGCTGCTGCGACGCCTGCGGACCGGGTCGTGAAGCTGGTCGACGCCAACGTCCTGCTGTACGCGGTCAACGTCGATGCCCCCCACCACGGACCGTCCCGCCGCTGGCTGGACGGGGCGCTGTCCGGGGCGGACACCGTGGCGTTCGCGTGGGTGGCGCTGCTGGCGTTCGTCCGCCTGGCGACGAAGGTCGCCCTGTTTCCGACGCCGTTGACCGTCGGTCAGGCGATGGATCGGGTCGACGCCTGGTTGGGCGCCGCCCCTGCCGTGGTGGTCGATCCGACCGCCCGGCACGCCCGCATCGTGCGCAACCTGTTGGCCCCGCTCGGCGCGGGCGGGAACCTGGTCAACGACGCCCACCTGGCCGCGCTCGCGGTGGAGCACGGGTGCACCATCGTCTCCTACGACAACGACTTCGCGCGGTTCGCGGGGGTGTCGTGGCAGCCGCCCGGATGAGCTCGCGCCGAGCCTCAGGCCACCTGGCCGTCGTCGTCCCAGGTCATACCGTTCTCGGCCAGCCACCTGCGCCAGGCGTCCTCCGCCTGCGCCGACGGCTGCGGCGCGACGGCGGTGCCCTCCAGCCGGACTCCGCCGATCCCACCGACGTGGGCGGCGTTCGCATCGCCCTCTTCGAGCACGATCTGCTGGTAGTGCGGGGGCCAGCGCACGATGAAGTGGCGGCCACAGGTGGGGCAGGCCCACTCCTGCGCACCCGACGGGAGCGTGCCGCGGTGCTCCATCTCGTGCTGCTCAACCGGTTGGCCCATGGCGCCATCCTCCCTACGCCCCCGGAGGATGAGGCTACCCAACCCGTGCGACGCCGAAACGCAGGCACACCGAGCGACTGCGCTCAGCGCGGGTCCGGACACGACGGCCAGGGCACCGCCGGGACGAGGAGGAAGGGGTTGCTGCTGGCGAAGGACACGACCTCGAAGTTGGCCGACACCAACCTGACGTTGTAGTGGAACTGGCCGGTCAGGCCGGGTGGCACGCAGATCTCGTAGCGGCAGATCCCGTCCTGGTCGCCGGGGCTGGTCTTGACGTACTCGCGCCCGGTGCAGCGCCAGCCGTCGGCCTCGGTCCACTCCTCGCAGAAGGGACTGCCCTTGGGGGCGAGCTCCGGGACCGGCGCGGCGCGGTCGTCGTCGATCGCGACGATGGTGAGCGTGTAGTCCGCTCCGCTGCCACCCAGCACCGCCCCGGCCTTCGCCTGCAGGATCAGGTCGAAGCGGGCGGGCAGCGGGGAGGAGGCGTTCGGGGCCGCGTCCTCTACCGTGCAGCCGATCCGCGCCGTGTAGAGCCGCGCGATCCGCGCGTCGTTGGCGTTCATCACAGCCCCTCGTTCATCGCAGTCCCTTTCGACGGCACAGCCCCTTTTCGACGACCGGACGGGCGGGCGCCCCGCCGAGTAGACCGGGGCGCCCGCTGATTGGTCAGACGAGAATGAACCGGTTGCTCTCCCGGAACGAGACCACGTCGTTGTTCACGCCCACCAGCGTGGCGATGTACCGGAAGACGCGACCCGTGGCGTTCGGCGGCACAGTGATGGTGAACGCCCGCCTGTTGAAGAAATTCCCGGCGGGCACGCTGGCCTGCCATCCGAAGGCCGGGAGGAACTGCTCGTTGAGCGGTCCCACGTTCATTGAGGGGACGGGCGCGCCCTCCGTCTCGTCGATGCAGGTGAGGGTCAACGTGTAGTTTGCTCCGCTGCCGCCGAGCACGTTGCCTGCGACCATCTCCAGCCGCACGTCGAACGTCGTGTTCGGCGTCGCGACGCCGGGCGCGGGCGTGTTCGGCTCGTTGTCCTCGACGCCGGACAGGTTGACCGAGGCGGAGTGGACGTCGGTGATCTCAGCGTCGTTTGCCTGAGGCATGGTGTTTCCCTTCATTGTGTTGTGGCGACCGGGACGCCTGCGTAGCGGCACCACGGTCGGATTCCAGCGCACGCCGGGGTGGACCCCGGGAACGTGCGTATCGGAAGGGTCGCGGTCGGCGCTTAATCGGGCCTTAACCTGCTCGTAGAGGGCCTTCGTGCGCCTGTCCGGCGCGACGTCGAGCTCGCGCGCGAGCACTGCGGCGCACCGGCCGTACTGGCGCACCGCCCGGCCGTACTCGCCGCGCTCGACGAGGGAGCGCATCAGCAGGCGATGCCCCCCTTCCCAGCAGGGGTCGATCGCGAGCAGGCGGTGGCAGGCCTGCTCGCCGCGCTCGACCTCGCCTAGCTCGAGCCGGAGCCCGGCGAGCGCTTCCAGCATGTCGCAGCAGCTCTCTTGGAGAGCGAGCCGCCGCTCCAGGTGCCAGTCGGCGCCGTCGTCCTCGAACAGCGGCCCCCGGTAGATGTCCGTGGCCGCCTGGAAATGCGCCACGGCCAGGCCCTTGTCTCCGCTGCGGCGGGCGGCCCGGCCCAGCGCGCCGTGCCTGCCGAACTGCTCGACGTCCACCCACGTGGCGAGCCCGGGCGCGAGCTCGTACGCGCCGTCGCGGCACGAGACGTAGTCCAGCCGGGCGCCGTCGGGATGGGCGGAGCACAACGCCCGGCGCAGCGCGTGCACCGCCACGTTGAGGCTGTTGCTCGCCGCGCCCGCCGGGGCGTCCGGCCAGAGCTGGTCCATCAGCCACTCGCGGCTCACCGGGCGGCCCCGGTGAACGGCGAGGATGCGCAGTACCGCCCGACTGGGCCGCGACGCCCACTGCGGCACCGGGCGGCCGTGCACCCGCACCTCCAGCGGGCCGAACACCCGTATGGCGAGCGGCCACTGCGCGAGCCGGTCGCCCGGGCCGACCTCCCGCACCGGGCGCGCGACCGGGGCGGCCGCGGTGTCGGCCAGCAGCGCGTGCACGGCGGCCCGGGCGGTGGCCCGACGGCCGATCTCGCGCGCGGGCGTGTTGATGAGCTGCTCGATCTGTTGCCGGGCATACCGCAGCACGCGGGCGGTCGCAGCGTCCGGTCCGCACTGGGCGAGCACCCCGACCAGCCTGTCTGCCTGCGCGTATCGACCCTCGTCGACCAGCATGAGGATCTCGGCGGCCCAGCTCCGCCTGCCAGACGAACGATGGCGCGTGGCGATTGCGTGCACGTTCTGCACGTTTCCTCCCCCTGTCCCCCAACTAACAGAGGTGCCGTACGCCTCGGTGATACCGAGTGATACCGCGGGCCCGCAGCCGCACCTCCGCCTCGCCGACCTGGATGAGGTGCTCGAGGTAGCTGGTCAACCACTGCGTCGTGCCCCGGCTGCGCACGTGGGCACGGGCGAGGGTGCACAGGGCGGCCCACGCCCTTGATCGCTGACCCGCTCGCGGGCTAGCCGACCTCCGCGCCCGTCTCCCGGGTGAGCCGAGCGATGGAAGCCAGGGGGATCGGCGCCCAGGCCGGGCGGCTGCGGGTCTCGTACAGCAGCTCGTAGACGGCCTTGTCGAGCTCGAACGCCCGCAGGAGCAGGCGCTGGTCGCGGGGGTCGCTGCCGGACTGCGCCGCGTAGCCGTCGCAGAAGGCCGCGCGGTTGCGCTCGGCCCATTCGTTGGCGCGCCAGACGAGCTGGGAGTCGTGGGCGGCGTCGTCGAACGCCGCGGGCTCGCGGGCCAGGATCTGATGGAACGCGGCGTAGTCGAACGAGCGCAGCATGCCCGCCACGTCGCGCAGCGCCGAGTCCGGCCGCACCCGCTCGGCCAGCGGTGCGGCGGGCTCGCCCTCGAAGTCGATCACCAGCCAGCCCCTGGGGGTGCGCAGGGTCTGGCCGAGGTGCAGGTCGCCATGCACCCGCTGGGTGGGCAGCCCGGCGCCGAGCCCGGCCACCGCGTCGTAGGTGGCCCGGATCGCGTCGACGTGCGGGGCGAGCGCGGGCACCGCCGCCGCCGTCGCGTCCAGCCGCTGGTGCCAGACGCCGGCCAACTCCGCGGCGTCGCGCGAGGTTTCGCCCAGCGCCCGCCGCAGCTCGTCGTGGACGACGGCGACGGTCTCGCCCAGCCGCGAGGCCTCGCCCGCGAAGTCGCCGCCCACCTCGTCGGCCCGCAGGTCGGCCTCGGCCAGCAGGTCGCGCACGCTGGCCAGGGCCATGAGCCAGCCGTCGGCCGAGTTGGCCGCGAAGTCCTGGAGGATCGCGAGCGTGAGCGGCTCGCCGTCGAGCACGCACTCGATCGCGCCCTGCAGCGCCGCGACCTCCCGGCTGCCCACCGCGCGCAGCGCCCGGTGCAGCTCCAGGTCCGGGTTGCGGCCGGGCAGCACGCGGCGGAACAGCTTGAGGATCGAGCGCTCGCCCCACGACACCGACGTGTTCGACTGCTCGACCCCCAGCACCCGCCCGGCGACCCCCTTGGCGATCTCCGCGCCGGGCTCGCGGACGAACCGCAGCGCGCCGATCGTGCGGCCCTCGCGGATCGCGTCCAGCAGCCACTCGGTGACGCGCATGTCCCATAGCCCGTCGTAGGCCACCAGCCCGTCGACCACGCCGAACGTGACGTGCTCGAGCGCGGTGCGTGCAGCGGCGGTGCGGCCGACGAGCAGTTGGTAGTAGTGATCCCCGGTGTCGAACCCGACGCGTAGGAGGACATGGTCGAGGAGCGGATCGCCATCGGTAATGAGCGGGGTGACGGCGGCCACCGACAGCGACCGGACCGGCCTGCCCTTCGCAGCGAACCAACGCTGACGCGTCAGCCACTCTGGCAGCAGGGCGGGGAGCTCCTCGACCAGTCGATTCACCGGGATGCTCCGAGGAAGCCCGCGGCGTCAGCCGTGGGGAGGAACTGGAGCCACCACTTACTCATTACGACCATCCTGGCAAACTCGATGTTGTGCGGACGGCGTACAAGGTCCGGGCTTACCCGGACCCCGAGCAGGTGCAGCAGTTGCGCCGCACGTTCGGCTGCGTCCGTCTGGTCTGGAACAAGACCCTCGGCGAGCGGCAGCGCCGCTACACCACCGAGCAGCGCTCGACCTCCTACCGCGAGACCGACAACACGCTGACCGCGTGGAAGCGCACCGACGAGCTGGCGTTCCTGTCCGAGGTGTCCTCGGTGCCGTTGCAGCAGACCCTGCGCCACCAGCACACCGCGTTCCAGAACTTCTTCGCCGGCCGCGGCCAGTACCCGCGGTTCAAATCCCGCAACCACCGCCAGTCCGCGCACTACACCCGCTCGGCGTTCCGGATCAAGCCGGACGGGTTGTGGCTGGCCAAGACCACCGCGCCGTTGCGGGTGGCCTGGTCCTGGCCCGATGTCGAGCTGGGCAGTCTTGACCCGACGATGGTGATCGTGTCGTGCGAGCCGGACGGGCGCTGGTATGTGACCTTCGCCGTGGACGTCGACGACCCGGCCCCACTCCTGCCGTCCGGCCAGACGGTCGGGGTGGACGTAGGTCTGTGCGAGTTCGCTGTGCTGTCCACCGGGGAGCGCATCCCCAACCCGCGGCATCTGGAGCAGCGGCAGCGGAGGCTGGCCCGCTATCAGCGGCGCATGGCCCGCCGCCTGCCTGGGTCGGCGAACCGGCGCAAGGCCAAACGCAAGGTGGCCCGCGCCCACGCGAAGGTGCGCGCCGCCCGGCGGGACTTTCTGCACCAGACCTCGACCGCGCTGGTACGCCGATTCGACCGGATCGGCGTCGAGGACCTCAACGTGTCCGGCATGGTGCGCAACCGGCGCGTGGCCCGCGCCATCTCCGACGCGGGCTGGGCCGAGTTCCGGGCGATGCTGGAGTACAAGGCACAACGCGCCGGACGGACCGTCGTGGTCGTCGACCGCTGGTACCCCTCGAGCAAGACCTGCTCGGCCTGCGGGCACCTGCTCGCGCATCTCTCGTTGGGGATGCGGCAGTGGACGTGTCCCGGCTGCGGCACCCGGCACGACCGGGACCTCAACGCCGCCAAGAACTTGGACACGGCCGCCGGACTGGCGGCTGCTGCCTGTGGAGGGCCGGTGAGACCGAGTCGTGCAACCGACCGGCATGGCCCCGTGAAGCAGGAAGACCCCCCCGCGAGGGTGGGAATCCCCGGCCTTTAGGCGTGGGGAGGAAGTCAAGAATTGTCCTCCGGCGGGGTGATCGAGAACCAGTAGAAGCCGTGGCCGGGCAATGTCAAGAGATACGGCAGCTCGCCGATCTTCGGGAACGGCACGCCACCGGTCAGCTCAGAGGGACGACCACCCCGCCACGCCGACAGGTCCAACTCCACCGGCTGTGGGAAACGGGACATGTTGTTGACGCAGAGCACGGTGGAGTCGCCGTGGCTGCGCACGTACGCGAGCACCGACGGGTTCGTGCCGCCCAGCTCGTGGTACTCGCCGAGGCCGAACGCCGCGTGCCGCTTGCGGATCTCGATCATGTGCCGGTTCCAGTGCAGCAGCGACGTGGTGGAGTTCAGCTGCGCCTCCACGTTCACCGCCTGGTAGCCGTACAGCGGATCCATGATCGGCGGCAGGTAGATGCGGCCGGGGTCGCTGGTCGAGAAGCCCGCGTTGCGGTCGGGCGTCCACTGCATCGGGCTGCGGACGGCGTCGCGGTCGCCCTGCCAGATGTTGTCGCCCATACCGATCTCGTCACCGTAGTACAAGACGGGCGAACCGGGCAGGGACAGCAGCAGCGCGGTGAACAGCTCCAGCTGGTTGCGGTCGTTCTCCAGCAGCGGCGCGAGCCTGCGGCGGATGCCGATGTTGGCCTTCATCCGCGGATCCGTGGCGTACTCCATGTACATGTAGTCGCGCTCTTCGTCGGTGACCATCTCGAGCGTCAGCTCGTCGTGGTTGCGCAGGAAGATCCCCCACTGCGCGCCCGCCGGGATCGCGGGCGTCTGCGCCAGGATCTCCGAGATCGGGAAGCGGTTCTCCCGCCGCACCGCCATGAAGATGCGCGGCATGAGCGGGAAGTGGAATGCCATGTGGCACTCGTCGCCGCCCACCTCGGGGTCGCCGAAGTACTCCACGACGTCGCTCGGCCACTGGTTGGCCTCGGCGAGCAGCACCCGTCCCGGGTACTCGTCCTCGAGAACCTTCCGGCAGCGCTTGAGGAACGCGTGGGTCTCCGGGAGATTCTCGCAGTTCGTGCCGTCGCGGGCGTAGAGGTAGGGGACGGCGTCGAGCCGGAAGCCGTCGATGCCGAGGTCGAGCCAGAAGCGCAGGACGTCGAGCATCGCCTCCTGCACGGCCGGGCAGTCGTAGTTGAGGTCGGGCTGGTGGTAGAAGAAGCGGTGGAAGTAGAACTGGCCGCGCACCCGGTCATAGGTCCAGTTGGACTGCTCGGTGTCGACGAAGATGATCCGCGCCTCGGGGTAGCGGGAGTCGTCGTCCTCCCACATGTAGAAGTCCCCGTAGGGCCCGTCCGGGTGGCGGCGGGACTCCTCGAACCACGGGTGGGTGTCCGAGGTGTGGTTCATGACGAGGTCGGTGACGATGCGGATGCCGCGCTTGTGCGCCTCGTCGAGCAGGGTGACGAAGTCCGCGACCGTGCCGAACTCCGGCAGCACCGTGCGGAAGTCGCGAATGTCGTAGCCGCCGTCGCGCAGCGGGGAGTCGTAGAACGGCGGCAGCCACAGGCAGTCGACACCCAGCCATTGCAGGTAGTCGAGCTTCTCGGTCAGCCCACGGAGGTCGCCCGTGCCGTCGCGGTTGGAGTCGTTGAACGCCCGGACGAGCACCTCGTAGAAGACCGCGCGCTTGTACCAGTCGCGGTCGATGTCGAGGGTGCGCGCGTGACTGAAGTCGTCGGCGCTGACCTCCTCGACGTGGTCTTCGGGGCTGGTGGCGGGGGTGCCCGCAGTGCTGGCTGCGGTGGTCTGGGTCGACATCGGCGAATCGCGTTCCTACCGGGCGATGGGGACGGGCGGAGGGCGCACCCCACCAGTCCTACCGTGCTCTTCGCGCGGGCGCAGGACGTGGTGTGGGGGGACGGCGAAAGCGTAAGTCCCCTGCGTGATGCGTGACATGCGGGGTGGGTGGTCCCGGGCGCTCCCGATGATCACCGAGTGCGGTCTGACCGGCCGAGATGCGCAGTCCGGGAGCGATGGAGGTCGATCATCGACCGGAGCGGCCGCCCGCGGCCGTCGTCACGCGCTGATCATGGGCCGCCGGACGGGGCCGGGGCCGTCGCTCGATCGGTCGACGCGCCGCCGCCCGCCGGCCGAACTTGATCGATAACGCTGTCCAGCCGTCTTGGTCGGTCCGCCTCGCGTGGGTGAAACCGAAACGCCGCGCCGACCTGCGGGGTCTGCGCGGCGTTCGGGGCGGCGACGAGGGCTTGATCGCCGAAGCCGGGACATGAGGTGCGCCAGCACACCCTATGTCCCGATCCCGGCGATCATCCCGCCTATCGTGGCCGGATGGGGGAGACATCTGGGCGGGCCTTGTCGTCTGGGACGGGGCCGAACTCGTCATCCATAGCGTCCAGCAGGCGCTTGATCCGAATGTGCTGAAGACGTATCCGGAGCGCGTCGTTCACGAGCGCCGACGGCCTGGCGGCACTACCGCTCCACCCGGAAGATGTGGGCCACGTGGTGCCAGGGCTCCAGTCGCACGTAGTTGAACTGGCCCCACTGCCAGGTGCCGCCGGTGATCTCGTCGTGCACGGTGAAGCCGTCGCCCCAGTTGAGGCCCAGCGCGGGCAGGTCGAGCGCGGTGGTGCCCTCCTGCGCGTTCCACGGGTCGAGAGTGATCACCATGAGCACGGTGTCGCCGGTGGCCGGGTCGGTCTTGGAGTAGGCGATGATCTGGTCGTTGTTGACCTGGTGGAACGCGATGTTGCGCAGCTGCTGCAGCGCCGGGTGGGCGCGGCGGATCTCGTTGAGCCGCGTGATGTAGGGCTCCAGCGAGTTGCCCGTGGCCGCGGCCGCCGCGAAGTCGCGGGGGCGCAGCTCGTACTTCTCCGAGTTCAGGTACTCCTCGGAGCCCGCCTTGACGGCCTCGCCCTCGTACAGCTCGAAGCCCGAGTACACGCCCCACGTCGGTGACATCGTCGACGCCAGCGCGGCGCGGATCGCGAACATGCCACGGCCGCCGTGCTGCAGCGACTCGTGGAGGATGTCCGGGGTGTTGACGAACAGGTTCGGCCGCGCCTCGTCGCACCGTTCGGCATGCATCAGTGCGAACTCCGTGAGCTCCGCCTTGGTCGTGCGCCACGTGAAGTAGGTGTAGCTCTGGGTGAAGCCCAACCGGGCCAGCCCGAACAGCCGCGCGGGCCGGGTGAACGCCTCGGCGAGGAACAGCACGTCCGGGTAGCGGGCCTTGACCTGCCAGATCAGCCAATGCCAGAAGTTCGGCGGCTTGGTGTGCGGGTTGTCCACGCGGAAGATCCGCACGCCGTGCTCGACCCAGAGCAGCACCACCCGCAGGGTTTCGTGGTAGATGCCCTCGGGGTCGTTGTCGAAGTTGACCGGGTAGATGTCCTGGTACTTCTTCGGCGGGTTCTCCGCGTAGGCGATCGTGCCGTCGGGGCGCACCGTGAACCACTCCGGGTGGGTCTTGACCCACGGGTGGTCGGGCGCGCACTGAAGCGCGAAGTCGAGCGCCACCTCCATGCCAAGGTCCTGCGTGCGCGCGACGAACGCGTCGAAGTCGTCCATCGTGCCCAGCTCGGGGTCGATGGCGTCGTGCCCGCCCGCGGCCGACCCGATGGCCCACGGCGAGCCGACGTCGCTCGGCCCGGCATTCACGGAGTTGTTGCGGCCCTTGCGGTGCACGGTGCCGACGGGGTGGATCGGGGGGAGGTAGACGACGTCGAAGCCCATCGCCGCGATGCGGTCCAGCTCCTTGGCCGCGGTGACGAACGTGCCGTGCACCGCGCGCCCGGTCTCGTCGCGGCCGCCGGTGGAGCGGGGGAAGAGCTCGTACCAGGAGCCGTAGAGGGCGCGCACGCGGTCGACGTAGACCTGCAGCGAGCGGCCGCGTGTGATCAGCTCGCGGACCGGCCGCTCGGTCATGAGCGCGTGCACGGCGGGGAAGAGCGCGGGCGCGACCCGGGCGTGCAGCGGCAGGGCGGTGTCGCGCAGGGCGTTGGCCGCGCCGAAGAGCAGGTCGCGGTGCGGGCGCTCGGCGGGACGACGGCCCACCCGCGACAGCAGCCGAGCGCCCGCCTCCAGATCGTTGGCCAGCTCCTCGGGGCTCTGCCCGGCGTCGAGCTTCTTGGTGACCGCGTTGCGCCATGTGGCCCAGGGATCGCTCCACGCGTCGACGCGGAACGTCCACAGCCCGGGCTCGTCGGCGGCGACGACGGCCTCGAAGCGGTCGGTGCCCAGCCCGACGGGCTCCATGCGGACGTGGCGGGCGGCGCTTCGGCTGCCGACCTTGCGCCAGACGACGTTGGCCGCGACGGCGTCGTGCCCCTCGCGCCAGACCGTGGCCCCGATCGGGATGACTTCGCCGACGACAGCCTTGGCCGGATGGCGCCCGTCACCCACCGCCGGTGTGACGTCGTCGATACCCAGCCGACCGGTCATCGGCGCACCCCCGTCTGACACGTCCGTCGCGTGAATCACAAACGTACCGACCCGGTTCCGCCACGATCGGAACGGGTCGGGGCCGATGAGGCCAGGTCAAGCGTGCCCGGCGGGATCGGACGAGTCCAGTACCGACGCGCGGCATCTTGACCGATCACGCCATCGATTCATTTACCCTTCTCCCCGTGAGAGCTCTTCGCCGTTTCACCGTCCGGGCGCAGCTGCCGCCCGCGCTCGCGCCGCTGCAGACGCTGGCCACCAACCTGCGGTGGAGCTGGCATCCGCCGACGCTGGACCTGTTCGCCACGCTCGACCCCGATGCATGGGAGCGCGCAGGCCACGATCCGGTGCGGCTGTTGGGGGAGATCCCCACGGCCAAGCTCGCCGAGCTGGCCGCCGACGCCGAGACCGTCGTGACCATCCGCGAGCTCGCCGACGACCTCGCCGAGTACCTCGCCGAACCGCGCTGGTACCAGGGCGAGCGCGAGGACGATCCGACGCTGCCCGCGGCGATCGGCTACTTCTCGATGGAGTTCGGCGTCTCCGAGGTGCTGCCCAACTACTCGGGCGGCCTCGGCGTGCTCGCGGGCGACCACCTCAAGGCCTCCTCGGACCTCGGGCTGCCGCTGATCGGCGTCGGGCTGCTGTACCGGTCGGGATACTTCCGGCAGTCGCTGTCGCTGGACGGCTGGCAGCTGGAGACCTACCCGGTGCTCGACCCGCAGGGTCTGCCGCTGCAGCTGCTCGTGGACGAGGCGGGCGAGCAGGTGCTCGTCGAGATCGCCATGCCCGACAAGCCGCTCAAGGCCCGCGTCTGGCAGGCCGCGGTCGGGCGGGTGCCGCTGCTGCTGCTCGACTCCGACATCGAGGAGAACGACCCCGACCTGCGCGGCGTCACCGACCGGCTCTACGGCGGCGACCAGGACCAGCGCATCCGCCAGGAGATCCTCGTCGGCATCGGCGGGGTGCGCGCCGTCCGGGCCTACTGCGCGATCACCGGCCACCCCCAGCCGGAGGTCTTCCACACCAACGAGGGACACGCGGGCTACCTGGGACTGGAGCGGATCCGGGAGCTGTGCACAAGTCCTGGTCTGTCGTTCGATGAGGCCCTCGCCACCGTGCGCGCGGGCACCGTGTTCACCACGCACACGCCGGTGCCCGCGGGCATCGACCGCTTCCCGATCGACATGGTGCGCCACTACTTCCATCCGGACCTCCTGCCCGGCGTGCCGACCGAACGGGTGCTTGCGCTCGGTGCCGAGGACAACCCGAACATGTTCAACATGGCGCACATGGGCCTGCGGCTGGCCCAGCGCGCCAACGGCGTGTCGAAGCTGCACGGCGCGGTGTCGCGCGGCATGTTCGGCGGGCTGTGGGACGGCTTCGACGCCGACGAGGTGCCGATCGGCTCCGTCACCAACGGCGTGCACGGCGCCACGTGGGAGGCCCGCGAAGTCGCCGGTCTGCTGGGCGAGCCGGGCCACCCGAATCCCCACGAGGTGTCCGACGACCAGCTGTGGGACCTGCGCGGCGCCCTGCGCGCCCGGCTGGTGGACGAGGTGCGCCGCCGCGTGCGGGAGGCGTGGCTGCAGCGCGGCGCCTCGCTGCCGGAGCTGGGCTGGACCGAGCACGTCTTCGACCCGGACGTGCTCACCGTCGGCTTCGCCCGCCGCGTGCCGACCTACAAGCGGCTCACGCTCATGCTGCGGGACAAGGAGCGGCTGCGCGCCCTGCTGCTGGACCCGCAGCGGCCCGTGCAGCTCGTCGTCGCCGGGAAGTCGCACCCGGCCGACGACGGCGGCAAGGCGCTCATCCAGGAGATCGTGCGCTTCGCCGACGACCCGGCCGTGCGGCATCGGATCGTGTTCCTGCCCGACTACGACATGTCCATGGCCCGCTACCTGTACTGGGGCTGTGACGTCTGGCTGAACAACCCGCTGCGGCCGCTGGAGGCGTGCGGGACGTCGGGGATGAAGTCGGCGCTCAACGGCGGGCTCAACCTGTCGATCCGCGACGGTTGGTGGGACGAGCTGTACGACGGCCGCAACGGCTGGGCGATCCCCACCGCGGACGGCATCGCCGACCCGTCCCGGCGCGACGACCTCGAGGCCAACGCGCTCTACGAGCTGCTCGGCACCCAGGTGGCGCCCGCGTTCTACGAGCGCACCGACCGGGTGCCGCGGCGGTGGGTGGCGCTGGTGCGCCACACGTTGGCCGCGCTGCGCCCCCAGGTGCAGGCCACGCGGATGGTGCGCGAGTACGCGAGCGAGCTGTACGCGCCCGCGGCGCGGGCGGCGGCGGCGGTCGCGGCCGACGGGTACGCGGGGGCGAAGGACCTCGCCGAGTTCCGGGCGCGGCTGGCCGCGTCGTGGCCGCGCGTCGAGGTGCTCGGCGTCGACGCCTCGGGCCTGCCGGACACCCCGGTCGTCGGCGCGCCGATGACGGTGCGGGCGGCGGTGCGGCTCGCCGGGCTGGACCCGTCGGACGTGGTGGTGCAGGCCGTCGTCGGGCAGGTGGACGAGACCGACGACATGCGGGCGGCCCGGGCCGTGCCGATGGAGCACGTCGGGCAGGCCGACGCGCCGGGGGAGGAGCGGTTCGAGGCCGTCGTCGCGCTGCCGTTCGCGGGGCTCACCGGCTACACGGTCCGCGTGCTGCCCAACCACCCGCTGCTGGCCTCGGCGGCCGAGCTGGGCAAGGTCGTGCTGGCCTGAGAAGCAGGCGGCGGGCCGCCGCAGCGGCCCGCCGCCGGTCAGGTCACTTCTCGTAGCAGTTCGGGGACCAGAGGACGGCGCCGTCGCCGTTGTAGAGCACGACGTTGCGGTCGTCCTGGATCTTGAGGTAGGCGTTCTGGCCGGAGGTGCTGCTGGCCCAACGCGGTGAGCCGTCGGTCTTGTAGAGCACCAGGTTGCCGTCGGCCTGCATGTCCAGCCGCGCGCCCTCGGCGTCGTGGACGTCCAGGTCCCACGCCACGCCCTGCTCGTCGCCCACC
The DNA here is from genome assembly GCA_963822805.1 of uncultured Actinomycetota bacterium. GTDB lineage: Bacteria > Actinomycetota > Actinomycetes > Mycobacteriales > Pseudonocardiaceae > Pseudonocardia. The sequence goes on from CAWGIV010000001.1 coordinate 292,319, forward strand.
GCGACGTTGCCGTCGGACAGCACGCCCAACGAGAAGCGGCCGTTGGCGGACGTGATGCGGGCGTCGCCGGAAAGGCTCTGCCCGACCGGAAGCGTGTCGCTCATGTCATTCCCCCTCGGAGATCTCCGCCGGACGCTCACCGAGCCACGTTCCGGCCCGGCCGTTCCGGCGCTCCGGAGGATAGGGGCGCGATCAAGCGTCGCCGCCCCCGGGCCGCCGGGGTCGGCGGAATGTTCCCCGGCGTCCGGTTCCGACCATCAGCCGCAGCCGCAGGCTCCGCCGCAACAGCCGCCCCCACCGCGGCCCGCGGACGCCGGGGCACCGTCGCGCCCGCCGACGGCCACGGCGGGGAGGAGCTTGACCGTGTCGGCGTGGCCCGCCGGGCACGTGGCGGGGTCGCCGGATTCGCTCATCGGGCGGGTGACCTCGAAGGTCTCCGCGCACTCGCGGCAGCGGAAGTCGTAGCGCGGCATCCGGTGAGAATACTGGAACGGCCAACTCGGCATGGTGAATCGTGCGACTCACGTCAGGGAGTGCGCAGCAGGAGCAGCGAGCGGGCGGGCAGCAGCACCGTCGCGCCGCCCTCCAGCGGCGTGGTGTCCATCGGAGCGCCGTCGGCGCGGGTGCTGTCGAGCTCCGGGACGAACGGGCCGTCCGGCGGCAGCACGCACGGCATCGGGTCGCCGCCCGCGTGCAGCAGGAGCAGCCACTCGCCGCGCAGCAGGCCGAGGCTGCGCAGCTCGCCGTCGTGCCAGTCGTGCCCGCCGATCCGCCGCCCGCTCGGGTGCCACCACAGCACCTCGCCGTCGCGGTAGAAGCGGTCGCGGTGCAGCTCGGGCGACGAGCGGCGGAGTGCGGTCAGCCGTGCGACGAACGCCGTGAGCGACTCCGCCTCGGGCAGCGCCGCCCAGTCCATCCAGGACGTGGGGTCGTCGCGGCAGTAGGCGTTGTTGTTGCCGCCCTGGGTGCGCCACCGCTCGTCGCCGCCCAGCAGCATCGGCGTGCCCGTGGACAGCAGCAGCGTGCCCAGCAGCGCGCGGGCGGCGCCGAGCCGCGCGGCCACGACGTCCGCCGCCGCCGTCTCGCCCTCCACCCCGAAGTTCTGCGAGCGGTTGTCGTTGGTGCCGTCGCGGTTGTCCTCGCCGTTGGCCTCGTTGTGCTTGCGCTCGTAGGAGACGAGGTCACGCACCGTGAAGCCGTCGTGCGCGGTGACGAAGTTGACCGACGCCCACGGCCGCCGCCCCGACGCGGCGTAGAGGTCGGAGCTGCCGGTGAGCCGCGAGGCGACCTCCCCGATGCCGCCGTGACCCCGCCAGAAGTCGCGCACCGCGTCGCGGAAGCGCCCGTTCCACTCCGACCACGCCACCCCGAACCCACCGACCCGGTAGCCCTCGCCGGTCGCGTCCCACGGCTCGGCGATGAGCTTCACCCGGCTGAGCACCGGATCGACCGTGATCGCGGTGAGCATCGGGGAGCGCGGGTCGAACGAGCCGGAGTGCGGGCGGCCCAGCACGCTGGCGAGGTCGATGCGGAACCCGTCGACGCCGTACACCGTCGCCCAGTGCCGCATGGCGTCGGAGACCAGCCGGATCACGGTCGGGGAGCCGGAGTCCAGGGTGTTGCCGCAGCCGGTGATGTCGGCATCGTGGCCGTTGCCGCCCAGCGAGTAGTAGGACGGGGCGTCGAGGCCGCGGTAGCAGATCGTGGTGCCGCCGACGCCGCCCTCCGCGGTGTGGTTGGGCACCATGTCGAGGATCACCTCGATGCCCGCGGCGTGCAGGGCCCGCACCATGGCGCGGAACTCGCTCGCCTCCGCGCCCGGCACGCTCGCGTAACCGGCGTTCGGGGCGAGGAAGCCCAGCGTGGCGTAGCCCCAGTAGTTGGTCACCCCGCGTTCCAGCAGCGGCGGCTCGTCGGCGATCGAGGTCACCGGCAGCAGCTCGACCGACGTCACGCCGATCCGCTTCAGGTGCTCGATGACGGCGGGATGCGCCATGCCGAGGTAGGTGCCGCGGTGCTCGGCGGGCACCTCCGGGTGCAGCTTCGTCCAGCCGCGCACGTGCGCCTCGAGGATCACCGTCTCCGACCACGGCACGTCCGGGCGCGGCCAGTCGGCGGGCTTGTCCGGCGCGGTGACCACCGACAGCGGCACGTGCCCGAGCGAGTCCACCGTGCTGTCGACGCCGAGCATGGGGTCGTCCACCCACCCGCGGGCCGCCTCCACGTCGGTGACGCGCCCCACGATCTGCCGGGCGTACGGGTCGACGAGGATCTTGGCGGGGTTGGCGCGCACGCCCGTCCACGGCCGGTAGGGCCCGTGCACGCGGTAGCCGTAGCGCTGACCCGCGCCGACGCCGGGGATGTGGCCGTGCCAGACGCCGAAGGTCCGCTCGGTCAGCGCGACGCGTCGCTCGACGAGCCCGCCGTCTGGGCCGTCGATGAGGCACACCTCGACGGCGTCGGCGCTCGTGGAGGCGACCGCGAACCGGACCCCTCCGTCCTCGACATGGGCACCCAAGGGGAAGACCGGCACGATCGGCCAGGATAGAGGGCGTGGCCGCACCTGACGCTCGCCCCGACCTGACCGACGTCGTGATCCGGATGGCGGGGGTCGCGGTACGGCGGGGGCCTTCCACGTTGCTCGCCGACGTCGACTGGGCCGTCGAGCTGGACGAACGGTGGGTCGTGCTCGGCCCGAACGGCGCGGGCAAGACCACCCTGCTGCGCCTGGCCGGGGCGGAGATGCACCCCACCGCGGGCAGGGTCGAGGTGCTCGGCGAGCGCATCGGCCGGGTCAACCTGATGGAGCTGCGCACCCGCATCGGGCTGTCGTCGGCGAACCTGGGACTGCGCGTGCCGGGTGCCGAGCGGGTGGCCGACGTCGTGGTCAGCGCGGGGTACGGGTTGCTCGGCCGCTGGCGGGAGCGCTACGAGGCCGCCGACACCGACCGGGCGGACCGGCTGCTCGACGCGCTGGGCATGCACGGACTCGCCGCCCGCACGTTCGGCACGTTGTCCGAAGGCGAGCGCAAGCGCACGCTGATCGCCCGCGCGCTGATGACCGATCCCGAGCTGCTGCTGCTCGACGAGCCCGCTGCGGGCCTCGACCTCGGCGGCCGCGAGGAGCTGGTGGGTCGCCTCTCGGGGCTGGCGCTCGACCCGGACGCGCCCGCGTCGGTGCTGGTCACCCACCATGTGGAGGAGATCCCCGTCGGGTACACGCACGTGCTGCTGCTGCGCGAGGGCCGGGTCGTCGCGTCCGGGCTGCTGGACGACGTGCTCGGCAACGAGGCGCTGTCGGAGACCTTCGGGCTGCCGCTGGCCGTCGCGAAGCGCCGCGGGCGCTACACCGCGTGGGCCCGTTAGCGTGCCGCTCGTCGGAGAAGGATCTCGACCTAACCGGAAGGATGGTGTCGGCCGCTCGTCATGGGCCTGGCGCCGCCGTCCCTCGCTTCGCTCAGCGCAGGCGGCGGAGGATGCCGTAGCGGGTGCGCTGCACCGGCCGTTTGCGCAGCTCCTCACAGAGCAGGCAGGGCTCCCCGTCCGGCTCGGTCATCGGGGCCGCGGCGACGAGGTGGCCGCACAGCGCGTTGTACCGCCCGCTTTCCGGCGCGGTGGCGAGCTGGGCGTCGTGGACCGCATGCGCGCGGCTGTCCTGGCTGCACGTCACGATGACCGTCTGGATGCCCGACGTCGCGCGCCTGTCCGCCTCGGTCATCGCCCATCGCCTCACGGTAGGTGCCCAGACTGCCGCATCTGCGCGCCCATCGTGCGGCAGCGCCGTGCGTCTGTGCAACAGTCCTGCGGCACACGGTGTCCAAGCGCACCGGATCGGGCGATGTACCGACCCGCTGCCCCGCCGCGCGAGGATCACCCGGTGAGCGAGGCATGGATCGGCGCGGTCGACCGGCCGCTGGAGCCGCTGTGGCGCGGCCTGCTCGGCTACCGCGGCCTCACACTGCTGAGCGCGATCGCGGTGGCGCTCTACCGCCTCGACGACTACGCGCACCCGGTCGGCCTCCTGGCCGTCCTCGGGGTGATGACGGCCTGGACCGCCGCCACGGCCTACCTCTACCTGGTCGCACCCGCTCGGCGGCGCGCCGCGGTGGCCGATCTCGTGGTGACCGTCGCGGTGATGGCGACGACCCCGCTGGTGCAGACCCCCGCCCAGATCGCCGCCGACGCGCCGGTGGTGGGCTCGATCTGGACGCCGGGCGCCGCGGTCGCCTGTGCGCTCGCGTTCGGCGTGCGCGGCGGCCTCGTCGGCGGGCTGGCGCTCGCGGCGGCCGACCTCGCCGTGTCCGCGCGGGTGGCGACCGAGCTGAACGACATCGAGCTGATCCTGCTCGTCGGCCTGACGGTCGGGTTCGCCTCGACCGTGCTGCGCCGCTCGGCCGAGCGCACCCGGCGCGCGATCGCGTCCGAGGCGGCGATGCGCGAGCGGGAGCGGCTGGCCCGCGCGGTGCACGACGGGGTGCTCCAGGTGCTCGGCTTCGTCCGCCGCCGGGGCGCCGAGCTGGGCGGGCCCGCGGGGGAGCTGGGGGCGCTCGCCGGGGAGCAGGAGTACGCGCTGCGCGCCCTGCTGACGACCGGGCCGGCCACGGCCGACGCCGAGGGCAGGCGCGACCTGGCCGCGGCCCTGCGGGTGCTGGGCCACGTCGCGGGTGTCGGTGGCGACGCCCGCGCATCCCGTCGAGCTGCCCGCGCACACGGTCGACGAGCTGGTCGCGGCGGTGCGGGCGGCGCTGGCCAACGTCGACGTGCACGTCGGGGCGGACGCGCCCGCCTGGGTGCTGCTGGAGGACGTCGACGGCGCCGTCGAGATCAGCGTGCGTGACGAGGGCCCCGGCATCCCCGACGGGCGGCTCGCCGAGGCCGCCGCGGACGGCAGGCTGGGGGTGACGCGGTCGCTGCGCGGTCGGGTCGCGGACCTCGGAGGCACGATCATGTGCGACACCGGCCCGGACCGGGGCACGGAGTGGATCATCAGGCTGGAGCGGTCATGAGGGAGCTTAATGGTGCCGTGCGAGATCACGGTCATGGTCGTCGACGACCACCCGATCTGGCGCGAGGGCGTGGCGCGCGACCTCACCGAGCGCGGCCTGCGGGTCGTCGCCACCGCCGCGGACGCCGACGCCGCCGTCCGCATCGCGCACGCCACCCGGCCGCGGGTGGTGCTCATGGACCTCAACCTGGGCGGGACCTCCGGCGTCGACGCCATCGCGGGCATCCTCGCCCGGCATCCGGACACGCGGATCCTGGTGCTGTCGGCGAGCGGCGAGCACGCCGACGTCCTCGCCGCCGTCAAGGCCGGGGCAGGCGGCTATCTGGTGAAGTCGGCGGGCGCCGACGAGCTGCTCACGGCGGTGCGGCGCACCGCGGACGGCTTCCCGGTGTTCACGCCGGGGCTGGCCGGGCTGGTGCTGGGGGAGTACCGGCGGATCGCCGAGGAGCCCGCCGCGCCCGCGCTCACCGACCGCGAGACCGACGTGTTGCGGCTCGTGGCCAAGGGGATGACGGCGAAGCAGATCGGCGCGCGGCTGGGTCTCTCGCACCGCACGGTGGAAACCCATGTGCAGAACACCCTGCGCAAGCTGCAGCTGCACAACCGCGCGCAGCTGGTGCGGTACGCGATCGAGCAGGGATTAGCCGAGTAGCTCCTTCGCCCAGGGCAGCGCGGGCTGGGCGCCCGGCCGGGAGACGGCCAGCCCGCCCGCCGCGCAGGCGTAGCCCAGCGCGTCCTCGTCGGACCGGCCCGCCAGCAGCGCGACCGTGAGTGCGGCGGTGAAGCAGTCGCCCGCGCCCGTGCCGTCGACGACCGTGGTGGGCGGCGGCACGGCCCGGGAACCACCACCACCACCACCACCGCCCCGCCGCGGCGCAGCTCGGCCCCCGCCCCGCCGAGGGTGACGGCGACCGCACCGGCCGCGTCGAGGCCGTCGCGCGCGGCGAACTCCGCCCGGTTGACGACGACCAGGTCGGCCCGCCGCAGCACGTCCGGCGCCACCGGCCGGGCCGGGGCGGCGTTGAGCACGAACATCCCCCTGGTCCGGCCCACCGCGCCGACCAGCGTGACCTCCGCGCCGAGCCGCCGCGCGGCCAACGCCTGGTTGGCGCCCTTGCCGCCGGGCACCCGGCGCAGCTCGTGGGCGGCGAGGGTCTCGCCTGCCTCGGGCAGCCGGGTCACGCGCGCGACCAGGTCGAGGTTGACGCTCCCGACGACGACGATGCGTGCCACGGGGGGAAGATGTCTGGCTAGTGGGCCGCGCCGCCCAGGTTGAGCAGCACACAGCCCGCGATGACCAGCGCGATGCCCGCCGCGCCGACCGGCGTGATGCGCTCGCCGTAGATCAGTACCGCGAGCACGGCCACGCCGACGGTGCCCACGCCGGACCACACCGCGTAGGCCGTCGACACCGCCACCGTGCGCAGCGCCAGCGCGAGCAGCACGAACGACACCAGGTAGCCGACCGTGACGACCACGGCGGGCCACAGGCGCCAGCCCGCCGCCAGCGCCCGCAGCGCCAGCGTGCCCGCAACCTCCGCCGCGATCGCGCCGAGCAGCAGCACCCACCCCATCGGCGCAGCTTAGGAGCGGCCTCCCACAGGCTGATGTGTCCTCGCACAGGATCGACCGTGTGTGAGGACGCCACGGGGTGTGCGAAGTGGTCGGGGACATACTGTTCGCGTGCGGCTCAGGTTTCTCGGACACCGCTCGCTGGTGCATCCGCCGCGCGTATTCGCCGCGACGGTCGCCGCGGGGGAGTCGGGCGCGCACGTCGCCGTCACCGAACCGGGCGCCCCGGTGCGCCTGCCGGTGCCGCAGTGAAGATGACGCAGTGAACCTGCTCGCCCTCAATTGGACCGACTCCGCCACCATCGGCTACCCGGCGCTCGGCGCGGGCGTGCTGCTGGGCTCGGTCGTGCCCGTGGTGCCGACGGGCGCGGTGGTCGGCGCGGCCGCCGCGATCGCCACCACGACCGGGCGCCTCTGGCTGCCGTGGGTGATCCTGCTGGCCGCCGTGGCCGCGCTGGCGGGCGACCTCGTCACGTTCGCCGCGGGCCGCGCGGGCAGCGGGCTGGCGCTGCGGCTGGTCGCGCGCGGCCAGACCCCGGAGCGGCTCGCCGCCATGCGGGAGCGGTTCACCGCGCACGGCGGGCGCCTGGTCGTCATCGGGCGGGTCATCCCCGCGGGCCGCATCCCGGTGCTGCTCGCCGCGGCCGCGCTCGCCTACCCGTGGCGACGGCTGGTGCCCGCCGCCGTCCTCGGCTGCGTGCTGTGGGCGGTGGCGTACGCGGTGCTGGGCATCGTCAGCGGGGGGATCGCGGGCGACCCCGTCGCCGCGACGGTGATCGCCACAGCGCTCGTGCTCGTCGTCGCCGCCGTCTCGGCGCTCATCGGCCGCCGCCGTCGCACGTGAGGGACGCGCGGGGGTCAGCCCTCGGCCAGGACGGGGTCGGCGGCCGCCTCGGCCTCCTCCTGACGGAACGTCGCCTCCACCCGCGCCCTGGGCAGCGCCATCCGCACGCCCAGGAAGAAGATCCCGACGCTGAACACCGCCACCACCAACAGGTCGATCCACTCCGGCAGCACGCCGAGCCCGTCGCCGTACTGGCCCAGCAGCGAGATCACCGCGAGGCCCCCGAACCACGGCAGCATCCAGCCGAGCGCCTCAGGGTCCAGCGGCGGCTTCTCCATCGGGTGCTTGAACGCGTACGACGCCGCGAAGATCACGTAGCCGACGAGCACGCCGACGAGCAGCTTCCAGTCCGTGTCCCACCCGGTCCAGTAGATGATCTCGTTGGCCGCGATGAACGCCAGCACCGACATGAGGGTGGCGGCGGGCAGCCGGTAGGGCCGCGGCCGGTCCGGGTCGGCCTTGCGCAGCGCGACGAGCGTGACCGGCGCGAACCCGTACATGATCACCGTGGCCGACGTGACGAGCCCGACGAGGCCCTGCCAGCTCGGGAACGGCAGGAAGCAGATCAGGCCGACGACGAACGCGAGGATCACCGACGTCCACGGCACCCCGCGCGAGGAGATCTTGCTTATGCCCTTCGGCACGAAGCCCGCGTGCCCGAGCGCGTAGGACAACCGCGCCGACGTGCCGACGTAGATGAGGCCGGTGCCCGCGGGCGAGATGAACGCGTCGATGTAGAGGATGACGGCGAGCCAGCCAAGCCCGAGTGTCGTGGCGATCGTCGCGTACGGGCCGAAGTCGCCCTCGCCGATCGGGTTGGCCCAGCCGCCGGTCAGGTTGTGCGCGTCGAGCGCACCGATGAACGCGACCTCGAGCCCGAGGTAGATCAGGGTACCGATGATCACTGCGCCGATCACCGCACGCGGCATGTCCTTCTGGGGGTTCTTGGCCTCGCCGCCCATCTGGACGGCTTGCTCGAAGCCCTGTAGCGCGAAGACGACGCCCAGGGGGAGCGCCGCGAAGACGCCGTGCGCGCCGAACGGGGCGAACCCGCCGCCCGCGGTGAAGTTGCTGGCGTGGAACGCGACCGTAATGAGCACGACGATCGTGAGGATCGGCACCGCGGTCTTCCAGACCACCGTGGCCTTGTTCGACTCGGACAGCCAGTTGACGCCCATCACGTTGATGAGCGTGAAGACCAGCATCAACACGACCGCGATCACGAGGCCCTTGCCGACCAGCGCGCCGTTCTCGTCGACCATTCCGGGCCAGATGTGGTCGAGATAGGACAGCGCGGCCTCGACCTCGATCGGCGCGATCGTGACGGCCTGCAGCCAGGCGACCCACCCTGCGGTGAAGCCCGCGATGGAGCCGAACGCCAGGCGCGGGAACCGGGCGGTGCCGCCCGCCAGCGGGTAGGCCGCGCCGAGCTCGGCGTGCACGAGCGCCAGCAGGATGATGATCACCCCCGCCAGCAACCAGGAGATCACCGACGAGCCGCCCGCCGCCTTCGCGGCCGTGAGCGCCCCGAGCAGCCAGCCCGAGCCGATGATCGAGCCGAGCGAGATGAACATCAACGACGTTAGTCCGACGGAACGGTGGAGCCCGCCCGTCGTCCCGCTCGTTTTCGAGGCGGGCTTCGACACGTCCGACACCACGCACCTCCGTCGCGGCCCGTCCGGACCGGTCCGGTCATGCTGCGCGCGGCATCGGCGTGCGCCATCCGCTGAGTGAGTGATCCCGGTTGCGACTCGGTAAAACCCGGCCGACCTGCGGAGACGTTCGTCCGATTGATCGCTTTTGCCGGAGCGGTGGCAGCATGATCGCCGGATGAGGGACATGGCGGCCAAATGTGGCGGCGATGTCCCGAACTCGGCGATCACCGGGGGGCGGTACGTCGCGGCGACGCTTTCGAGGCGTCTCGCGCAGCGGCGCTCGCCCTACCGCAGCAGCGGGTCGCGGGGTAGCCCGAGGATGCGTTCGGCCACCTGGTTGCGCGCGATCTCCGAGGTGCCGCCCGCGATCGTCAAGCACCGCGCCCAGAGGTACGAACGCATGATCAGCTCGTTGCGCCCGGTAACGGCCGCGGCGCCCGCCAGCCGTACCGCGAGGCCCGTGAGCCGTTGGGCGTGCTCGCTTCCGAACAGCTTCGACAGGTTGCCCTCCGGCCCCGGCTCGCCGCCGCCGACCGCCCGCGCGGCCTGGCGCAGGAGCAGCAGCCGCATCGCCAGCTCGTCGACGATCAGCGCGGCCACCTCGCGCTCCGCGACGTGCGGGTCGGGTGCCGAGGCGGCGAGCGGGAGCAGGTCTTTCGCGCGCACCGGGAGCACGCCAGCGCCGCCGCCGCCGATCGACACGCGCTCGTTGCCCAGCGTGGCCCGCGCGACCCGCCAGCCCTGCCCGACCTCGCCGACCACGCAGTCGTCGGGCACGAACACGTCGTCGAAGAACACCTCGTTGAACAGCGCCTCGCCGGTGAGCTCGCGCAGCGGCCGCACCTCGATGCCCGGGCTGCCCAATTCGATGGCCATCATCGTGACGCCCGCGTGCTTGGGCACCGTCGGATCGGTGCGCACGGTGGCGAAGCCCCAGTCCGACTGCTGGGCGCCGGTGGTCCACACCTTCTGCCCGGTCACCCGCCAGCCGCCGTCGACCCGCACGCCACGGGTGGCGATCGCGGCGGCGTCCGACCCGGCCCCGGGCTCGGAGAACAGCTGGCACCACGTGATCTCGCCGCGCAGCGTCGGCCCGACCCACCGATCGGCCTGCTCGGGGGTGCCGTGCTGGGCGATCGTCTGGATGTTCCAGCCGGTGATGCCCAGGTTCGGCACGTCGATCCCGCGCAGCTCCTGCTCGATGACGAGCTGTTCGGCGGCGGACCCGCCGCGGCCCCACGGCGGCGGCCAGTGCGGAACCAGGTAGCCGGACTCGACGAGCCGTTCACGGCGGGCCGTCGCGTCCAGCCCGTCGAGCGAGGCGGCGAACGCCCGCGCCTCGGCCCGGTAGCGCTGGGCCTCCGCGGGCAGGTCGAGGTCGGGCGTGCGGGCCACCCCGGCCCGCACGAGCCGGGCCGTGTCGCGCACGGCGTCGCCCGCGCGGTCGACGAACGCGGCGAGCGTGAGGGCGCGGCGCAGGTAGAGGTGGCAGTCGTGCTCCCAGGTGCAGCCGATGCCGCCGTGCAGCTGGATGGCCAGCTCCGCCGCGCGCACCCCAGCGGGTACGGCGCGCGCCGCCGCGACCGCCGCCGCCAGCTCGGCCGCCGGGGTGCCTGCCGCCGCGCGCTGGGCGTCCCACGCGGCCGCCGTGGCCAGCTCGGCGTCGAGAAGCAGGTTGGCGCAGTGGTGCTTGACGGCCTGGAACATGCCGACCGGGCGGCCGAACTGCTCGCGCTGCTTGACGTAAGCGACGGCCATGTCGAGGCACGCGCGCGCCGAGCCCGCGGCTTCGGCGGCGGCGAGGGTGCGGGCGAGGCGGCGCGCGACGGCCGCCGCGCCGGGGATCCGGGTGCCGCCCTCGGCTGTGACGGTGGCGGCGCGCCGGGTGGGGTCGAGCACCCGCTTGCCGACGGTCGCCGAAAACTGCTCGCTGACCAGCACGTCGTCGCCGACGACGAGCAGCACGACGTCCGCGAGCCCGCCGCCGATCACGAGGTCGTCGGTGACGTGGCCGTCGGATTCGACGCCCGCGAGCCCGACCGCGCCGATCCGCGACCCGTCGGCGAGGCCGGGCAACAGCGCGGCTCGCAGCGCGGGCGGCCCGGCTTCGACGAGGACCGCCGACGCGAGCACGGTGGGCAGGAACGGCCCGGGCGCTACCACCCGCCCCAGCTCCTCCAGCACGACGGCCAGCTCGGGAAGGCCCGCGCCCTCGCCGCCGTGCTCCTCGGGCACGTGCAGCCCGAGCCAGCCCAGCCCGGCGAGCTCCTTCCACGCGGCGGGCAGCGGCTCGTCGGCCGCGTCGAGCAGCGCCCGCGCGGCCGCGGACTGCCCCGCGAGGAAGGAGCGGGCGACGTCGGCCAGCGCGCGGTGGTCGTCGGTGATCGGCAGTGGCACGGGGTTACTTCCCGGTCCAGACGGGGGCGCGCTTCTCGGCGAACGCGAGGGCGCCCTCGCGCGCGTCGGCCGAGGCCATGACCGGGCCCATGATCGCCTCCTGCCGGGCCCAGCGTTCCTCGGCGGGCCAGTCGCCGCCGTCGCGGACGATCTTCTTCGTGGCCCGCACGGCGAGCGGCCCACTCTGGGTGATCTTGCGGGCCAGCGCCAGCGCGCCCGCAAGCGCCTCGCCGGGGTCGGTGAGCCGGTTGACCAGGCCCCAGGAGTGGGCGTCTTCGGCGGAGAAGAACTCGCCGGTGAGCGCGTACTCCATGGCGATCGCGCGGGGGATGCGCTGGGGCAGTCGGAACAGCCCGCCCGCGCCCGCGACCAGCGACCGCTTCGCCTCCGGCAGGCCGAACTCGGCGTCCCGCGCGGCCACGATGAGGTCGCAGGCCAGCGCGATCTCGCAGCCGCCCGCCAGCGCGTAGCCCTCCACCGCCGCGATCAGCGGCTTGTCCGGCGGCACGACCGTGATGCCCGCGAACCCGCGGCCGTCGACGGTCGGGACCTCGCCCTGCAGGAACGCCTTGAGGTCCATCCCGGAGCAGAACGAGCCGCCCGCGCCGGTGAGCACGCCGACGGAGAGCTCCGGGTCGCCGTCGAGCACGTCGACCGCCGCCGCCAGGCCGCGGGCGAGCGGGCCGTTCACGGCGTTGCGGGCCGCCGGTCGGTTCAGGGTGATCACCAGGATCGCGCCGTCGCGTTCGGTGAGAACTTCGCTGTCGGTCACCGGGCAAACCTATCCCGGGGGTGGGTCAGTTGCCGCCGCCGAAGAGGCCGCCGCGGCCGCCGAACGGGTTCTGGCTCTCACCGCCGGTGCCGGTGGTGGCGGCCTTGTCGGGCTGGCTGCCCAGGGTGACCGGCACGGTCTTCGAGGTGCCGCCGCTCTGGACGGTGAGGGTCACCTGCGCACCCGGCGCGTAGGAGCCGATGCGGGCGATGAGGTCGGCGAAGTCCTCGACCCTGGCGTCGCCGACCTTCGTGACGACGTCGCCCGCGACCAGCCCGGCCTGCTGCGCGGGCGAGCCCGGCTGGACCTCGCCGATCTGGGCGCCGCTGCCGCCCGCGGCGGGGCCGCCGGTCTGGCGCACGCTGCCGGTGACGCCGAGCAACGGCTTGCTGGCGGTGCCGTTCTGCATGATCTCCTGCGCCACCCGGGTGGCCTGGTCGATCGGGATCGCGAAGCCCAGCCCGATGCTGCCGCCCTGGCCCTGGGTGGAGCTGGCGGTCGCGATGGCCGAGTTGATGCCGACGACCTGCCCGTCGAGGTTCACCAGCGGGCCGCCCGAGTTGCCGGGGTTGATCGGCGCGTCCGTCTGCAGTCCGTTGTAGACGACCGCGGAGCCGTCCGCGCCCTGCACCGTGACCGTGCGATTGAACGCGCTCACGATGCCGTTGGTGACGGTGCCGGTGAGGCCCTGCGGCGAGCCGATCGCCACCACCTGTTGGCCCACCTGCAGGTCGGCGCTCTTGCCGAGGGTGGCGGGCGTCAATCCGGACACGCCCTGGATCTTGATCACGGCGAGGTCGTAGCTCGGCGAGGTACCGACGACGGTGGCCTGGTGCTCGCTGCCGTCGGCGAGCGTGACGGTGATGGGGCCCTGCGCACCCGCGACGACGTGGTTGTTCGTGAGCACGTTGCCGTCGGCGGTGAGGATGACGCCGCTGCCCTCGCCGGTGCCGCGGCCGAGGTTCACCGCGATGTCGACGGTGCTGGGCATCGCCTTCGCCGCGGCGGCCGCGATGCTGCCGGAAGCGGCGGCGGTGCTTCCGGAGACCGGCCCGGACTGCGTGAGCTGGGGGACGATGCCGACGTCATGGGCGAGGAACGCGTAGGTGCCCGCCCCGGCGGCGCCGCCGCCGACGAGGCCCGCGATCAGTGCGGCGACGACGATGCCGGTGCGCCCGCGGGGCTTCTCCGGCTTCTCGAGCAGCGCGGTGCCGCCGCCGCCCGGGGGAACGTAGGGATTCTGGGCCGTCGCGTACGGCCCGGGGACGCCCCACGGTGACCAGGACGGCTGGCCCGGGGCGAACGGCGCATGCGGCGGCCCGGACTGGCCCGGGCCGAACGGTGCATGCGGCGGTGGGGCCTGGCCCGCCGCATCGGGGGCGGGCGTCCCGGCGTAGGCGTCGGGAGCGGGCGCCCTGGCGAAGGACGGAAGGGGGTGCTGGTCGGTCGGGCCCGCGGCGGGGGCCTCGTCCCGGCCGTGCTCCCTCTGCTCGTCGCTCATGGTCCTCAGCGTGACTGTCGAGTCTGGGAGCCGCCTGAGGACTCCCTGGGAATCGGCCGGGAACGCGCGCCCCCCGTCTGCGGTGCGCGCGTGCCCGGCCCTTTCAGCGTACGAGTTCGACGACCGTCGCGGCGTCGCTCTCGATGCTGAGTTCGGCGAGATCGGGCATGAACGTCCCGGCGATGGCGTTGCGTCGGACATGGTGCGCGCGCTGTCCGACCTGCAGACCGACTGGGACGCTTGGCACTGCGCCCGGGAGAGGGAGCTGGCGGCGCCGCACGGCTGGCTCTCGCTGCGCTCGCTGCAGTGGCTCACGCCGGAGCCGTCGCCGGTGGCCGGGGTGTCAGGGCGGTGGAGCGCCACCCCCGACGGCGTGGTCCTCACCGCCGCACCCGGCGACGACCTCGTCGTGCGTTCGGTGCGCGAGCCGCGGCGCGTCGACGGCACCGTCACGCTGCATCCCGTCGACGGCCAGCCGGGCACCCTGATCGAGCACGGTGACCTGGTGATCGAGGTGGTGCGGCGCACCGACGCGCACGCCCTCCGCGTGCGGGACCCCGCTGCGGTCACCCGCACCACGTTCACGGGCGTGCCCGCGTTCCCGGTCGACGAGCGGTGGGTGCTGGAGGCGGTCTACCGGCCGTACGTCGAGCCGCGCACGGTCACGGTCGGCGCGGTGGTCGACGGGCTGTCGCACTTCCCGACCGCGGTCGGCGACGTCACGTTCTCCGTCGACGGGCAGGAGCAGCGCCTCGTCGCGCTCGCCGGGCCGGACGGCGGACTGTCGCTGCACTTCCGCGACACGACCTCCGGCGTGAGCACCTACGCGGGCGGGCGCATCCTGAAGATCGGGGCCCCCGGCGTCGACGGCGAACTGACGCTCGACCTCAACCGCGTGGTCAACCTGCCCTGCGCGTTCACCGACTTCGCCACCTGCCCCCTGCCGCCCGCAGCCAACACGCTGACGGTGGCGATCGAGGCGGGCGAGCAGCTGCCCCGCCGCGCGCCGGTGAACCCCCACCCGTGATCGCCGCAGCCGGGACATGAGGTGCGTGAGCACACCCGATGTCCCGCCTCCGGTGATCTTGGGGGCGGGCATGGCCGGGGCCTCAGGTCCAGGCGCCGCCGGACATCGCGGCCGAACGCGAGCGGAAGCCGACCGTGCCCGCCACGATGTCGCGCCGCACCTCGGCCTTGCTGCGCCCGGTGGCGAGCACGGTGGGGCCCAGCGCCCGCGCGATCTGCTTGAGCGCCGACACCGTGAAGCGCGGATCCTTCAGATAGTCCTCGACAGCGGCCGGGGTGGGCAGCGCGTTGATGCGTGAGACGGCGGCGGAGACGTCGACCTCATGATCGCGCACGGGCACGGGGGTGGCAGGCGCACGGCGCGCGGGCCGGGGCGCCAGGTGACGCACCTCCAACCGGGCCCGGCCCGCGGCCACCGCCGCCAAGTCGTCGGGGGAGAGGGCGGCGAGCACGCGCCGCAGCGCGACGTCGGTGAGCGCCGTGGTCGGTTCGGCCGCTGCCGACGGCTCGGTCGCAAGCTCTCTCACGCCGCGATGCCGTCCAGCCGGTGCGACAGCTCCGAGACCAGCTCACGCAGCTCGCGCGTGGCGGCGCGGCCGGTGCCGCCGAGTATCACCGGCACACCGTGCTCGGGCGCGGGGCCGTACACGGACTTGCTGTCGCGGATCGTCGTCGCGAACGTCGGCACCCGGCGGGCCTCGATGCGACTGATGACGCTCTTCTGCGCCTCGATGGGCTCGCCGTCGTGGCTCTGCACCATCGTGAACACCACGGCCGCGGGCGGGCGGGCGATCTGACCCTGGCCCTGCTCATTGAACTCGTCGGTGAAGTCGCGGATCTTCAGACCGAGCGAGTCGATGCCGTTGGTGGACAGGTAGTCCGGCTTCGTCGGGATGAGCAGCATGTCCGCCGCGGCCACGGCGTTCTTGGCGATCAGCCCGAAGTTGGGCGCGCAGTCGATGAGAACGACGTCGTACTCGGCCAGCGACTTGTGCGTGAGCGCCGTGCGCAGCCTGCTGTGCAGCGTGGCGAAGTGCGCAGGTTCCCCGAGCAGCTGGGCCGCGAGCGCGGTCTCGACATCGGCGAGGTCGCGGTGTGCGGCGATGATGTCGAGGTGCCCGGCGCCGCGGCGCAGCTTGCCGAGCACCCGGGGCGGCGACGACAGCAGCGCGGTCGGGTCGTCCATCGCGTCGCCGGTGCCGAGGCCGTCGTACCAGTGCTTGATCGTCTTGGTGGGCAGCAGCTCGTCGGTCCACTCGTTCTGGGTGAAGAACGAGACGGTGAGGCTGGCCTGCGAGTCGAGATCGATCAGCAGCACCCTCTGGCCCCGCGCGGCGAGACCCGCGCCCAGGTTGGCGGTCAGGGTGGTCTTGCCGACCCCACCCTTGTGGTTGATGATCGCGACGACCTTCACCCTGCTCCCTCCGCACGCCCCAGCGGAGTGAAACCCTGCCACAGCCCCGATCCTCGGCGACGGAGAGGTCACCCTTTACCGTTTATGCTGGTCAGGACGCTTCTTCGACGGGCCGCGCGGACGCAGAGCGGTGAGAGCTGCCCCCTTTCGGCCGAAAGCTGACCCCTGTTTGGGTGATGCCTCGTCAGGCCGATGTGGGGATGGACATCGTGTGATTCGGCACGATCTCGGCGAGCCGTCCGCCCTCAGTCCGGCGGCCGCGGGGTGTCGCCGCGGGTCCGGCGGGCGCGGGCCCCGCGGCGGGACGGACGGCTCCTACGACGCCTTCACTTCAGGGCGTCGAGCAGCGCCTGCCGTTGCCGGTCACCGAGGCCCGCCGCGCGGCGTGAGGCGTCGATGCCGGTCTGCTCCAGCAGCGCGCTGACCTTGGCGGGCCCATAGCCGGGGAGGCTCTTCAGCAGATCGGCCACCTTCGTCTTGCCGACGATCTGGTCGGACTTCGCGCGGCTGAGCACCGCGGGGATGGTCTCCTTGCCCGTCGCGATCGCGTCGCGCAGTTCCTTGCGGGCGGTGCGGGCGGCCGCGGCCTTCTTGAGAGCCTCGGCGCGCTGCTCGGGGGTGAGCGTGGGCAGTGCCATGGTGGTTCTCCTCTCCGTGCGCGGGTGTTCGCGCAGGTCATCTTCCTGCCCAAGCGTGGCAGAGACCCCCGACAACACGCGGGCACCCCCCCGATAACCGCTGGGGGGGTGGACGACGCGGGCTGCTGCTCCCCCGCCTCGCAGGCGGCGTGCGCACGCCGCGCCCGCTCGTCGCCGCGGTGGGATCAGTGGACCGCGGCCTCCGGAGCGCGCGGGGCGGGCACCTCGGCGGCCGTCGGGTCTTGCGGCTCGGCGGGCCCGTGCTCGTCGTCGATCATCGTGGTCTCGTCGAACGGCAGGTCACCGGCGAGCACGCGCTCGGCCTGGCCCTTGTCGAGCTCGCCCACCCAGCAGCCGATCAGCAGCGTCGCGACGGCGTTGCCCGCGAAGTTGGTGACCGCCCGCGCCTCGGACATGAACCGGTCGATGCCGACGATCAGGCCCACGCCGTCGACCAGGTCGGGTCGGTGCGACGCGAGGCCGCCCGCGAGGGTGGCGAGGCCCGCCCCGCTCACGCCCGCCGCGCCCTTCGAAGCGATGACCATGAACACCAGCAGCCCGATCTGCTCGCCGATCGCGAGCGGCTTGCCCATGGCGTCGGCCACGAACAGGGCGGCCATCGTCAGGTAGATCGCGGTGCCGTCGAGGTTGAAGGAGTAGCCGGTGGGCACGGTGATCCCGACGACCGGGCGCGAGACGCCCACGTGCTCCATCTTCGCGATCAGCCGTGGCAGCGCCGATTCCGACGACGACGTCGAGACGATCAGCAGGAACTCCCGGCCGAGGTAGCGCAGCAGGCGCAGGATGTTGAGGCCGGTGACCACCCGCAGGACCGTGCCGAGCACGACGACCACGAACAGCAGGCAGGTGAGGTAGAAGCCCAGCATCACCGAGGCGAGAGCGCCGAGCGCGGCCCAGCCCGCGCCGCCGACCACGGCCGCGATCGCGCCGAACGCGCCGATCGGCGCCACCCACATGACCATGATCAGCACGCGGAACACCAGCTTCTGCGCGTGCCCGATGCCGCGCAGCACCGGCTCGCCCGCCCGGCCCATGGCCTGCAGCGCGAAGCCCACGAGCAGCGCGACGAACAGCGTCGAGAGCACGTTGTCGCCGACCAGCGGGGAGAACAGCGTCGTCGGGATGATCCCGAGCAGGAAGTCCGACTCGCCCTTGGCCGCGGGGACGGCGTAGTGGGCCAGCCCGGCGACGTGCAGCCCGATGCCCGGCTGGATGATGTTGCCGACCAGCAGCCCGATCGCCAGCGCCACGGTCGACATCGCCAGGAAGTAGACCAGCGCGATGGCGCCGACCTTGCCGACCTGTGCCGCCTTGCGGATGGAGCCGATGCCCAGCACGATCGTGCAGAAGATGATCGGCGAGATCATCATCTTGATCAGGGCGATGAACGCCGTGCCCAGCGGTTGTACGGCCTTGCCCACGCCGGGCGCGACCAGTCCGACGACGATCCCGAGCACGACGGCGGCGATTACGGACAGGTAGAGGTAATGGGTGCGATCCGGCTTGGACGCTGATGCAGACGCTGAGGCAGACGCCGGGGCAGATGCAGGTGGCATGCGCCTGAGGATGCGGCCCCGTGTGGTGGTGCTCATGCTTTCGTACATTTCGTAGGGTGACGCCGTGCGCGCATGGAGCCTCGCACGGCAGCTGTTCGTGCTGCAGGCGCTCGTGGTGGCCGTCGTGCTCGTGGGCGTCGGCGTCGCGGCGTACCTGCAGGTCGACCAGCGCGAGCGCGACGCCGCCGCCGAGCAGATGCTCGCCGTCGCCCGCACGTTCGCGGACACGCCCGAGGTGCGCGCGGGGGTGGCGGGTCCCGACCCGACGGCGCACCTGCAGCCGCTGGCCGAGCAGGTGCGCCGCGACACCGGCACCGACTTCGTCGTCGTCATGACCGTCGACGGGATCCGGTTCACCCATCCCGACCCCACCCAGATCGGCCAACACTTTCTCGGGACGATCGCGCCCGCCGCCCGCGGCGAGGACGTCACCGAGACGTACACGGGCACGCTGGGGCCCTCGGTGCGCGCGGTCGTCCCCGTGCACGACGGCGGACGGGTCGTCGCGCTGGTCGCCGTCGGCCGCACGGTCGCGGCGGTGAGCCGCACGCTCACCCCGCAGCTCGCGATCGTGGCGGCGGCCGTCGCGGTGGCGCTCGCGCTGGCCGCCACCGGGTCGTTCCTGGTCAGCCGCTGGCTGCGGCGCACCACCCGCGACCTCGGGCCCGCCGAGCTCGCCCGCCGCAACGAGTACTACGACGCCGTGCTGCACGCCGTCCGCGAGGGCATGGTGCTGCTCGACCGCGAGGGGCGCGTGCAGCTCGTCAACGACGAGGCGCGGCGGCTGCTGGACCTGCCCGCCGAGCCCGTCGGTGTGCCCGTCGACGCGCTCGGCCTGCCCGCCGCGCTCGGTGCGGCGCTCGCGTCCGGCGAGGTCCGGGCCGACGAGATCCACCTCACCGCGGAGCGCATCGTCGTGGTCAACCAGCAGCAGGCGCGGTGGGACGGGCGGCGGCTCGGCACGGTCGTCACCCTGCGCGACCACACCGAGCTGCGCGCGCTGGTCAGCGAGCTGGCCACCGTGCGTGGGTTCGCCGACTCGCTCAACGCCCAGGCCCACGAGGCCGCCAACCAGCTGCACACCGTGATCTCGCTGATCGAGCTGGGCCGCGCGGATGAGGCACTGGAGTTCGCCACCGCCGAGCTCAGCCGTCGCCCAGCACCTGACCGACGCCGTGCTGGCCGCGATCGGGGTGCCGGAGCTGGCCGCGCTCGTCGTCGCGAAGGTGGCCGAGGCGGGCGAGCAGGGCGTCGACCTGCGGCTGGAGCCCGACAGCCACGTCCCCGACGGGCTGGCCGACGCCCGCGATCTCGTCACGATCGTCGGCAACCTCCTCGACAACGCGATCGACGCGGCCCGGGCGGCGCCGGCCCCGCGGTGGGTGTCGCTCGGGGGCCGGGTCGCGGGGGAGCACGCCGTCCTGCGCGTCGCCGACAGCGGTCCGGGCCTCGACCCGGCCGCCGCCGAGCGCGCGTTCACGCGGGGATGGAGCACGAAGGCAGCCCGCGACGGGCGCCCGCGCGGGCTGGGGCTCGCGCTCGTGGGCCGGGCGGTGCACCGGGCGGGCGGCACGGTGGGCGTCGAGCGCGGCGAACCGGGCGCGGTGTTCGTGGTGACCCTCCCGGTGCGGGAGCGGGTGTGATCAGGCGTGGTTCGGACGCTCGTCGTCGAGGACGACCCGGTGGCCGCGGCGGCGCACGCCGAGTACGTGAGGCGGGTGCGCGGCTTCGAGGTCGTGGCCGCGGCCGCGACCGGGGCCGCGGCGCTGCGGGTGCTGGCGCGCGGCGGCGTCGACCTCGTGCTGCTGGACGTCCACCTGCCCGACACCAACGGCCTGGAGGTGCTGCGCCGAATGCGCGCCGCGGGCCACACCACCGACGTGATCATGGTGACGCAGGCGCGGGACCTGGCGGTCGTCCGCGCCGCGATCGCGTTCGGCGCCACGCAGTACCTGGTGAAGCCGTTCACGTCCGGGGCCGTGCGCGCCAAGCTGGAGGGCTACCTCGTGTTTCGGGACCGGCTGGCGGCCGGGCGGCCCGTCGCCCAGGACGACGTGGACGGCCTGTTCGACGCCCTGCGCGCCCCGGTCGGGGCGGATGCGCTGCCCAAGACCGTCAGCCGGGAGACGCTCGACGCCGTCGTCGCCGCCCTGCGCCCGGGCCGCGGGATGACGGCGGCCGAGGTCGCCGCGGCGCTGGGCATGTCCCGGGTCACCGCGCGCCGGTATCTGGAGCATCTTGTCGACTCCGGCCTGGCCGTGCGCGAGCCCCGGTACGGCGGGACGGGACGCCCCCAACTGGAGTACCGGGCCCGCGCTTCATGATCACCAGTTCGTTGCAGATCCGGCCGGTTATGGCCGGTTATCGCGCCGAACCGGTGATCGTGTGCCGCGAGCACGGAAGGGAGAAGCTGGTGTAGAGCGGGTTCTGTTGGACGTGCGCAACTGGGCAGGAGATGGAGGTAGGCCCTCCGGAGCCGTCCTGCAGGGGATGGCTTGAAACCACCGCATACTGCGTCGGTTAAGAGCCGGGGTGGGAAGCGATGCGGAAAAAGGCGCGCCGGTGAGTGCGTCAGGTGTGGACCAAGAAGACGAGCGCGAGCGAACCACTGTTGAAGTGTCGAAAGTTCCAGATGGTGCCAGAACCGAGGATTGATCGCATCTTCGGGAGAAGTCTGGGGGATACCTGTTTACCGCCCAGGCGGTGCCCGGCATGTAGGTGGCGTGAGCTTGGTCCGGGCTTCTGCTCGGAACGCGGGAACCTGTCGTCCTGGAAGTGTCCTCCGTCGACAGGGCGGGGGCGAGAGGGAGCGCTTCAAGTGGTGAAGAGCCGCGAGGGGTTGAGTACCGGTTACGGGGCACAGGGGCGGACTGTCTCGTAGTAGTGATGAAGCTCCTGTAATGGGAGTGGAGCGAAGGAGACGGGTCATCCAGGTCTGGAATCGATGGTCAACCGAAGTTCTCGGGAGGAACCGGATGAGTCGGCCAGGTTCGAAGCCGTTCGAGATCTCGAAGGAGGTCTTCGTGACGGCGTTTGAGAAGGTCAGGGAGAAGAAAGGGGCGCCGGGGATCGACGGCGTCACGGTTGAGCAGTTCGCGCAGGACCGCAAGGACAACCTGTACAAGCTGTGGAACCGGATGTCGTCGGGAAGTTACTTCCCGTCCCCGGTGCGGAAGGTGGAGATCCCCAAGGACGGGGGTCGGGGAGTGCGGGTCCTCGGGGTGCCCACGGTGGCCGACCGAACCGCGCAGACGGTAGCGGTGGCCTGTCTGGAGCCGTTGGTGGAGCCGATGTTCCACCCGGACTCCTACGGCTACCGTCCGGGTCGCTCGCCGCTGGACGCGGTAGCGACCTGCCGGAAGCGTTGTCTGTCCCACGAGTGGGTGCTGGATCTGGACATCGAAGGGTTCTTCGACAACCTCGATCATGACCTGGTCCTCAAGGCGGTGGCCCACCACACGAGCGAGCGGTGGCTGTTGCTGTATGTGCAGCGGTGGTTGTCCGCGCCGCTGGTGGCGGCGGACGGCACGCCGATCGCTCGTGATCGGGGCAGCCCCCAGGGTGCCGCGATTTCCCCGCTGTTGGCGAACCTGTTCCTGCATTACGCCTTCGACGCGTGGATGGCCCGGGAGTTCCCGGATGTGCTGTTCGAAAGGTTCGTCGACGACGTGATCGTGCACTGTGTGAGTCGGCAGCAGGCCCAGAGGCTGCGGGCGGCGATCGCCGCGCGGCTGGCCGAGTGTGGCGGGTTGCGGTTGCACCCGACCAAGACCCGGATCGTGTATTGCAAGAAGAGTGGAAGGCACGGCTCGCACGAGAACGTGTCGTTCGACTTCCTCGGGTACACGTTCAAACCACGCGCGGTGAGAAGACCGGACGGGTCGATGTTCACGACCTTCTCTCCGGCGATCAGCCGGGCGGCCGCCACCTCGATCCGGCGGCAGATCCGCCGGATGCGATTTCACTTACGCAGTGACCTGTCCTTCGCCGAAGTTGCCCGATTGGTCAACTCGCGGGCGGGTGCGTGGGCTGCTTACTACGGCCGGTTCGGCCCGTGGGAAACCGTCTACGTCCTCTCCCACGTCGACCACTACCTCGTGCGGTGGGCCTGCCGCAAGTACAAACACCTGCGGCGGGCCCCTCGACGAGCATGGCGGATCCTGGCCGAGATCAAGAAGACCCGGCCGGGAGTGCTCGCGCACTGGCGATGGGAAGCCATCCACCGCGTGGCAGCAGCAAGAACCGGATGACAAGAGCCCGGTGAGCTGAGAGGTTCACGCCGGGTTCCGTGGGAGCCGGCGGGTGAGACTCCCGCCGGCCACCCGACATGCTTGGTTAGCCGCCGCAGGCCAGTTCGGCCGGTGCTGCCGTGGGGGCCACGGTGGGGGTGGGGGTGCCTGTGGTCCGTCGGGACGACGTCGGCGAGGGTGTCGGGGTGGGGGTCGGGGCGGGCGCGGGCGCGGCGGCGGTGGCGGTGAACGCGTTCTGCACGACCTGGCGCATGTAGCCGATGTCGACCCGGTTGGGGTCGAACCGGCCGCTGGGCTCGTCGGGGTCGGGCAGGCTGGGGTCGAACGCGATGCTCTGCAGCGTGACCGACTTGTCGGCCGCCAGCGACACGAGTGCGCCGAGCACCTCCTGCGGCATGTTCGTGTCGACGCTGTTGGTGGTGGCCGCGGCGATGTCCTGGAAGTGCGTGATGACGTCGGTGGGGCTCTTCTGCTGCAGCAAGCTCTGCAGGAGACAGCGCTGGCGGCCCATGCGGTTGTAGTCGTTGGAGTCGCGTCGTGAGCGGGCGAACCAGAGGGCCTGGTCGCCGTCGAGGTGCTGCACGCCCGCCGGGACGTAGCCGCTGGGCTTCACGTGGCGGCCGTCGGGCAGCACGCCGCCGATGGGCAGCGGCACCGGACCCACGTCGACCGTGACCCCGCCGAGCGCTTGGATGATCGTGGCGAAGCCCGCCATGTTGACCTCGACGTAGTAGTCGATGTCGATGCCGAGCATGTAGGCCACGGTCTGGTGCAGCAGGTTGAGGCCGGGGTTGGTGGTCGGGGTGCTCGGCGCGTCCTGGGGATGGTCGAGGCCCCAGGCGTAGACGGCGTTGAGCAGGTAGTCGCCCGACAGCGGGTTGGCCGCGTCGTGGAAGCCCTTGGGGAACTTCTCGGCCATGGCGGTGTCCGGTGGGAACTGGGCATAGCCGATGTTGCGCGGCAGCGCGAAGAGGGTGGTGCGGGCCGTGGTGGTGTCGATGCTGGCCAGCATCATCGTGTCGGTGCGGGCGCCGGTGCGGTCGGGGCCCGCATCGCTGCCGACGAGCAGCACGTTGAGGCGCGGCTTGCTGATCGCCTCGGCCACCGAGGTGCCGCCGCCCCCGCCGAACAGGTTGTCCAGCAGCGAGCGTTGGGAGTTCACCACCTGCGCCGCGTAGCCGAACGGGCTGGCGACAAGCAGGCACAATGCGGCTACGACGGCCACCCCGAGGACGCGGCGGCCGGGGTCAAGGCCGCGGGGCCGGGCGAGAGCGTAGGTGCGGACGATCTGGGTCATCCACGCCAGCGCGGCGAGGACGAGGCCGACCATCACGACCAGCAGCACGCGGCTGGACAGGAGGTTCTGGACGAGCGCGGCCTTGCCCGCGGTGCGCCCGATGATCACCAGCGCGACGACGGCGAGCAGGAACACGCCGAGCACGAGCCCGCCCACGCGCTTGCGGCGGATCATGAGCAGACCGGTGCCGGGGACGACCGTGGCCGCCAGGGTGGCGGCCATCGCGCGCCCGAACGTGCGCGGGCCGTGCCGTGTGATCTTGGTGTGGCGGGTGACGCTGCGGCGGGGGACCGGCGCGGCGGCGGCCGCGCGGGCGGGCGCGTCGGCTCCGCTGCCGCGCGGGGTCGCGGCGGCCGCGAGCCCGGTGCGGCCGGTGGGGACGCGGTTGCTGCCGGTGGGGACGCGGTTGCTGGTGGGGACGCCGCCGTTGCGACCGGTGGGGACGCGGTTGCTGCTGCTGGGGACGCGGTTGCTGGTGGGGACGCCGCCGTTGCGACCGGTGGGGACGCGGTTGCTGTCGCTGGGGGCGCCCGGCGTGCGGCCGTTGGGGGCGGCAGGGGTGCGACCGCGCCTGTTGGGGCCGTGGGGGATGCGGTTGCCTCCGCTGGGGGCTTCCGGTCGGGCATTGTTCGCGGGCGTGCCCGATGTCCAGCCGTCGTCGCCTGCGGGCCGGACGGGCTCGTCGTAGATGTCGGTCGGCGGGCCGTCCCGCTCGGGCGACGGCCGCCGCGCACCGGCTCGGGGCAAGGGCAGTTGCGGACCGCCCGGGGGCGACGGTGGTTGCGGACCGGGCGTGCGGCCCTGTGGCGTGCGGCCCTGTGGCGTAGGGCCCTGTGGCGTCGCGGGTCCGCCACCGCGCGCAGGCTCGACCCGGCGGACGGGCCGCCCGCCGATCGGCGGCAGGCCCGTACCCCCAGCGACATTGCTGCGCAGCTCGGGCCCGGCCGCATACGGCCGGACGCTGTGGTTTGCGGGCCCGGGCCGCACCGCACCTCGGTGAACGCCAGGGGGCGGGCCGAACGAGCCATGGGGAGCGCGGTCGCGGTCGTCCACGGGCCTCACCCCCCACATCCTTGCCGCCGGGTGGCCGCGCGGGCAGCACGGTCACGGGACGGTCTCATGGATGAAGACGATACAAACGGCCCCCTGGTTCGCCGATCCGGGACGGATCGTCCGGTTGCTGTCCCGATCGCCAGCCGAAACGATCACGCTCGGTGCCGGGATGATCGCGACTCGCGCCGATCTTCCTTGGGTGGAGCGAGGTGCGGGTGCGTCAGCGGGCGGTCGTCGAGTGTTTCCGCGCGCGACTGGACGCGGAGGAGTGCCTGGGCGCCCGCGACGACTCGGTGTCATCGACGCCATGCGCGCTCGTCCGGGCGGCCCGCTGGATGGAGTCGCCAAGGTGTTCGTGTCGGCCCGGGCTGGTTCTCGGCGTGGCCACCGGCTGGGCGTGGCGCGTCGTCCGGGTGGGGCGGTCTTCCGGGGTTGACGGCCGGGCGGGTCGAGAGGGCGTGTGCCTCCGAGCAACCGATGTGGTCGGTGGCGGCGGCGCAGTCGTGCGGTGCGGCGAGCTGGTGCTGAGCCGGGACTTCCGGTGGAGCGGCGTTGCCGGGCCGGCGGCGGCGGTCGTTGGCGGCGCGATGGGGGCGGGTGACGTTGTGGTGCGCGGCGTGGTGGTGTGCCCGGCGTGGTGGTGGGGCGCGGCGTGGTGGTGGGGCGCGGCGTGGGGGGCGGGGGGGGGGGGGGGGGGGGGTGGTGGGGCGCGGCGTGGTGGGGCGCGGTGGCGGGGGTGGCAGCGTGTCGCGGCTGAACGTGGCCATTCGTTCGGTCTGCGGAGCTCTCGCACGTTGCAGGGGCCACCACCCGCCGGACCGAGGCACCGGCGCGGCCGCCGCTGATCTGCGCCATCTGCTCTTTCGGCGGGGGCTTGACGGGCGAGACAGCCGGTCCGGTCGACTCGGCGGATGGCGCCTGCGATGCGCCCGGGGTGGGGCCGCCGCCCGGGGTGGGGCCGCCGCCCGGGGTGGGACCGCCGCTCGGAGCGGGGCCGCCGCCCGGAGCGGGGCCGCTGCCGGAGGTCGGACCGCCGCCCGGGCGCCCTGGGAGCGGTGGGCCCGAGGTGAGAGTCGCGACCCAGGCGCCCGCGAACGCTGCCCCCGCGAGCACGACCAGCCCCGACACCTTCCACAATCGGGGCCGCCGCGGCCTGCGCGCGTGCGCTCCCCGCGGTCTGCGGGCGAGGACGGCGACCACCATCGCGGCGGCGACGACCAAGAGCAGCACTGCGAGCCCGACACCCCACCGCTGTGACATCCCACCTCCTCGCCGATCACCCCATCGTGCTCCGGCTTCCGCGAGGTCGCAGGGTTGACCGCGAGGGCGTCACCGACTGCACTGTGGCCCGTGCGGAGCGCAGCAGCGGCGATCGTGCTCGCCGGGGGCAGCGGGGCCCGGATCGGCGCGGGCCACAACAAGGTGTACCTGGCCCTCGGCCCGCGGACCGTGCTCGGCTGGTCGCTGCGGGCCTTCGCGACGCATCCCGAGGTGGGGCCGCTCGTGCTCGTCACGCGGGCGGAGGACGGCGCGCAGGCCGAGCAGGAGGCCGAGGCCCTTGACACCCCCGTCGAGATCGTCACGGGCGGCGCAACCCGGCAGGACTCGGAACGGTGCGGCTTGCATCAGCTGGCCGACCGCATCGCGGCGGGCGCGATTGACACCGTGCTCATCCACGACGGCGCCCGGCCCCTGGTGAGCGCGGCGCTGATCTCCGCTGTGCTCGCCGCCGCCCGGGCCGACGGCGGGGCGGTGCCCGGCCTCCTGCGCGACGACCTCGCCCCTGTTACCCCGGACCGTGCGGGCGTGCGCTGGCCCCCGGGGCCGGACGTGCTCGTGGCGGTCCAGACACCGCAGGGCTTCCGGGCAGGCCCGCTGCTCGCCGCGTACGACCGCGCCCGCCGCGAGGGCTTCGTGGGCACCGACACGGCGTCGTGCGTGCAGCGCTTCACCGACCTGCCGGTGCGTTGGGTGCCCGGCGACGAACGCAACCTCAAGATCACTTATCCGCACGACCTGGCGCGCGCCGCGCAGCTTGTGTCGCCTGTCACACGTTGAGACGATCAACCGCGGCGACGAGGGGAGCGGGACCCGCATGACCGATCTCGAACCGCGGAGCTTCCTGCGGCCCTGCCTTCTGCTGCTGCTCGCCGAGCAGGCCGACCACGGCTACGAGCTTGCCGCCCGCCTGCGCCCGCTGCACGACGGCGAGGGCGACTCCGGTGGCGTGTACCGGGCCCTGCGCGGGCTGGAGAAGCATGGGCTGGTCCGCTCCGAGTGGCGCACGTCCGACGTCGGGCCCGCCCGCCGCACCTACCACATCACCGCCGCCGGGCTGGCCTTGCTGGCCACGCAGGTGCGGGAGCTGGAGCACGTCCATGACGTGCTGCACCACTTCCTGGACCGCTACACCGAGGTCGCCGCCCCGAACCGGCGTGACCCGCACCCGGCCCGCCGAGCTCCGGGGCCCCAGAAACACGCCCACGCGCGCCGGGCCTAGCGTGCCCGCGCCGCCCGCAGCCAGGCGTACCACGCCTCCAGGCCGTCGCCGCGGGTCGCCGACAGCTCGAGGACCTCGGCCCCGGGCCGGACCCGCCGCACGGCCTCGACACAGGCATCGATGTCGAAGTCCACGTACGGCAGCAGGTCGATCTTGTTGAGCAGCACGAGGTCCGCGGTGCGGAACATGTGCGGGTACTTCAGCGGCTTGTCCGCGCCCTCGGTGACCGACATGACGACTACCCGCGCGGCCTCGCCGAGGTCGAACAGCGCGGGGCACACCAGGTTGCCGACGTTCTCCACGACCATCACCGAGCCCTGCGGGGGCGCGAGCGTCGCCATCGCGCGGGCCAGCATCGTGGCGTCGAGATGACAGCCCGCCCCGGTGTTGACCTGCACCACGCGGGCGCCGGTCGCGCCCACCCGTTCCGCGTCGAGCAGCGTCTCCTGATCGCCCTCGACGACGGTCATCCCCAGCTCGGCGCCCACGTCGGTGAGCGTCCGCACCAGCAGCGTGGTCTTGCCCGAGCCCGGCGAGCTCATGAGATTGACGGCGAGCACGCCCTGCTCGGCGAGCGCGCGACGGTTGGCGGCGGCGAGCACGTCGTTGGCGCCGAGGATGTCCTCCGCCAAGTCGATCACGTGCCCATGGCCGTGGCCCAGTTCCGTCACCCGGACTGCAGCCTCGCCGCAGCCGCACGTCGCACACACGCTTTCTCCCACCTGGCCAAGCCTCTGGCACCGTCGTCGAATGGACGTACGCTCAGGTGACGTCCCCCGTAGCGTAGAACCTTTCCACCTCTCGTATCCGCAGCTCCCGGCCGCCCTCGACGGCGATGTCGGCGCTGCCGCACTCGCACAGCGGCAGCATGTCACCGGTCTCGAACGCGCTGCCGCACGTGCGGCAGCGCGCGTGCCCGCACGGCTCGTCTATCTCCACCAATGCGCCCTCGCACGTGGTACCCGCGGCCACCATCTCGAAGCAGAACCGAACGGCGTCGGGCACGAGCCCGGAGAGCTTGCCGACCTCGAGCCGCACGCGGCGGATGCGCGCGTCACCCATTCGCCGGGTGACGGCATCGACGACGCTCTGGGTGATCGACAGTTCGTGCACTAGGGCTCGCCGAACGCCCCGTCGCGCCCGGTCACGAAGTCGAGCGACGCCTTCGCGGTCTTCTCCTCGACCCGTTCGAGCGCGAACCCCAGATGCACCAGCACCCAATCGCCAGGGGCAAGCCCGTCCAGCAGACCGATGTTGATCATCCGTTTGGTGCCCTCGACGGCGACGACGGCGAGGTCCTCGTGCTCGCAGAGCTCGATGACCTCACCGGGAATGCCGAGGCACATCCGCTACATCCGGCTCAGGTCGCGGTAGCGCTGGATCTCGTCGCGGGACCGCACGGTCAGTACCGCGATCACCGCGACGATGGCGGCGAGCAGCAGCAACAGCACCGTTTTCATCCTCGTACCCCTTCCGGCAGTTGTGTCACGAGCGTGGTCACGGTGTCGACGGCCGGCCCGACGGCCGCCGCGACGGCGGGGGAGAGGCCCATGCCCTCGTCGAGCGAAGCGGGCTCGCAGCCCACCACCAGTGCCCGGCCCACCGGTCGTGGCATCCCCATCGCGGTGGCCAATCCGGCGAGCTGCGTGAGCACGGCCGCCGGCTCCATGCCGTGCGCGTCGAACGCGGCGGGCTCCTGCGGGGCGTCGAGGTCGTGCTCCAGGACGTAGAGCGTACCCGGGTCGCTGCCGCGCGCCACGGCGTCAACGAGCACGAGAACGTCGTAGCCGTCGAGGAGCTGGTAGGCCAGGTGCATGCCGCGGATGCCGGTGTCGACGAGCTCGACGCCGTCCGGCAGCTTGCGCTCGCCCTGCGTCAATTCTCTGAGCCGGGCGATCACCTCGACGCCGAAGCCGTCGTCGGAGAGGAAGGTGTTCCCAATCCCCGCGACCAGCACCTTCACGAGATCGCCTCCAGCTCGTCGGGCCGGAAGTAGCGGAACCGCCCGTGCGCGATCTGCAGCTCGGCGGCCGGGTCGCCGTCCACCGAAACCGCGACGTGCACGCCGCCGTCCACGTCGTGCAGCACCGCGTGCACGGTGGCCGAACGCCCGTCCAGGAACCGGTCCTGCACGTCGCCGCCGCGCCCGGGCCGCAGCACGACCCGGCTGCCCTTGGCGACCGGGGTGGTGCCGACGAGTACGGAGTCGGTGTCCGGGTCGACGGCGTCGTCGTGGCCGGGGTCCCACCACGGCAGCCGCTCGGGGGGCCGCTCGGTCGGGCTGTCGGCGCCGACCGGGCGCAGTGATATCGGACGCAGCGACCGGATCGCCCCGTGCAGGCGCTCCAGGATCTCCGGCGGCATTGCGTCGACGGCGTCGATGATCCCCGCGGCCCGGGGGTCGGTGGCGCGGGCCTCGGCCTTCTCCTCGTCGGTCAGCGTGAGTGTGCGGAGGGTGAGGATCTCGTCGTTCTCCAGCCCGTCGAACAGGTTGATCGTGCTCTCCGGGGCGAGCTGCGGGTGGTCGTGCAGGATGATCGGCGACGACAGCAGCAGGTCGGACCGGTCGGCGGGCCCGGCGAGCACCGGCCAGGTGTGCTCGGACGTGCAGTCGTCGACGAACGGCTGCGCCCAGCGTGGCGGGGCGGTCATCGAGACCCACGCCCCGGGCTCGGCGGCGAGCACGGTGTGCGCCGCGATCAGCGACGTGCGCAGCACCTCCTCGCGCGGCGCCCCCGACGGGCACGCGCCGTCGTTGACGACGTCCAGCCGCAGCCGGTGCACGAGGTAGGGGCCGGGCAGCTCGACCGCCGACACGAGCACCCGGCCGCGCAGCGCCCAGCACTCCCGCCGGAACGCCCCGTCCACTTCGGTCGACGCGGGCAGCTCGACGGGAACCGTCTGCGGCAGGTCGTCGAGCGCCACCTCCGCGTCGACCTGACGCGGCACGCCCTCCTCGAACGCGAAGTACTGCGGGTCGTCGACGAGCGGGGTGCGGGCCTGCAACTGCAGGAAGCGCAGCCGGATCCGCAGCACGCAGCCCGGCTTGGGCTCCAGCAGCACCTCGGTGCGGCTTCGGGTGGGTTCGGTGCCGTCGCTCTCCGGGGTGAGCACGCCGAACTGCCAGCGCAGCCGGTTCTTCTGCGCCGAGGCCCGGTAGGGGTAGAGCAGGTACCCCTCGAACAGCACGGCGTCGGCAACGGCGCCGACTTCGTCGAGCGGGTTCACGGGGCTTCCTTCAGCAGGCGCTCCAGGGTCTCGTCCCACGAGGTGATCACGTGCTTGGATCGGTAGGCGGCCAGCGCGTCGAGGGTGGCGGTGGACAGGCGTATGTAGGTGGAGCCGGGGTAGTGGTCGTCCATGGCCGCGCGCCAGGTGGCCACCGGCAGCCGGAACGGGGCCTCCTCGCTCCACGGCACCGGTCCGACCTGCACGCCCTGATCGCCCTGGTAGTAGACGGTGCCCGCGAACAGCAGCAGCAGCGGGATCTCGCCGTCGGCGAGGCCGTGGCAGAACTTGGTGGCGGCGATGTCCAGGTCATAGGTCAGCGGCACGGTGACGGTGGCGGTGATCTCGTCGGTGAACCCGCCGACCGCGGTGGCGACGGTGGCCAGCTGCAGCGGGTTGAGCGTCTCGCCCCAGCGCGCGGGCTCGCCGAACAGGTCCACCAGCCGCGCCTGCTCCTCCGGCGCGTACGTGCGTTGGCGCGGCTCGATCCGGAACTGGGTGCGCAGGGCGACCGAGTGCACGCGACGGCCGGTCTCGTCGCGGATGCGCAGGTCGAAGAGCAGCGACGGCCCGGCCGCGAAGGGCTCGGGCCGCGCGCCCGTGCACGCGAACCGGAGCATGAGTTAGGACCCTAGTGGCCGGGCCTCGGCCTGCACCGACGCGAAGTACGCGTCGATCGCCGCCCAGGCCTCGCTGCCGCCGTCGAAGCCCCGCCAATGCAGCTTGACCAGCCCGACGAGCCGGTAGCAGGCGTCGATCGGCACGAGCAGGCACGGGTGCCCGCGCCGCACGAGCAGCGCCTCGACGTCCGGCTCCAGCTGCTGCGCCAGGCGCCCGGCCCCGATGCCGGTGCGCCACGCATCCAGCGAAAGCTCGCTCTCCGTGGCCCCGGCCGGGCTGGGGTAGCAGGCGATGACCCGGTCCTGCGCGCTGTTGTGAAGGAAGAACGCGATGCTGACGGGGATGGCCAGCGCGTCCCACTGGGCGTCGCTAACACCTGAGGAAGCAGCGTCGACGAGGTACCGGTCGGGCACGCGCCGGTAGCTGCCACCGCCCGCGCCGGGATTGTCGAACAGGAACCCGCACGGCCCGCAGGCGCAGATCATCCGCCGCTCCGCGACCTGCACGAGGTGCGGATGCTGCGGCGGCACCGGCGTGGCGCACAGCTCGCATTTCTCCTGGGACCGCTCCCGGTTGCTCGGCTCCCGCAGGAACCGGCGCAGGGGAGAAAGGGACGTCACTTGCGGATCCCGATCTGCAGGAGCGCGGGACCCGCCGGGGCCATGTCGAAGACGACGCCCGGGACGTCGGGTGCCAGCTCGCCGATCGCCCCCGCGACGACGTCCTTGACCGTGGCGGAGCCGCACCCGCCGCCTTCGAGCAGGACGTGCACGGCGCCGTCGGCGTCGACCTCGCCCAGCGCGATGCCCGAGCCGTGGGAGCCGAGGCGCCGCCGGGCCGTCGACAGGGCGTGCTCCAGCCGCTCGGTGACCGGCACCGGGTGCAGGTCGTGCAGCGCGAGCAGGCCCGCCACCAGCGGGTCCGCCGACAGCCGGTGCACCATCGCGTCGCCGCCGCCCGCGCGGATGACCGACACCACCTGCTCGAGGCCCGCGCCGTAGAAGCGCATCAGCACCCGTACGAGCTCCTCGGCGGCGTGCGCGACTCCCGGTCCGCCGGACTCGGCGATGCCGTCGAGGAGCTCCTCGATGCGGTTGGCGAGCCCGGCGGCGTCCAGATCAATGCTCGCCACTGCGTCTCCTGCCGTGCCAAGGCGCGAGCACCGTTTGCGAGTGGCCGTTCAGTTGGTTGTCCACGTCAAACCGTGTTGAGCAGGCCGGGCGACGTGATCATGTGCAGCGGTTTGCCGTCGCCCTTGTAAATGTGCACGCCACACGGCAGGCACGGGTCGAAGCTGCGGACCGTGCGCATTATGTCGATGCCCTTGAAGTCCTCGTTCCGGCTCTCCTCGAAGATCGGGGTGTTCTGCACGGCGTCCTCGTACGGGCCGGGCGTGCCGTAGCTGTCGCGGACGCTGCCGTTCCACGGCGTCGGCGGGTACGGGTGGTAGTTCGCGATCTTGCCACCGCGGATGACCATGTGGTGGGACAGCACCCCGCGCACGGCCTCGGTGAACCCGCAGCTGATCGCCTCGTCCGGCACCGTGAACTTCTCCCACGTCTTCGAGTTGCCCCCGCGGACCTCGGCGAGCGCCTTCTCGATGAAGTGCAGCGCGCACGCGGCGGCGTAGGCCTGGAAGTAGGTGCGGGCGCGGTTGCGCTCGATCGTGTTGGACAGCGGCTCGCCCTTCTTGTCGACCGGGCATCTCCACTCGTAGCTCGCCTCGGGCTTGAGGATCGTCTTGGGCAGGTTGATCTGCACCGACGAGCCGGTGGCCTTGACGAACCCGATGTCGACGAGCCCGGCGAGCGCGGTGGCCCACAGCCGGGCCAGCGGGCCGCCGCCGGTGTCGAGCGCGAGGTGCTCCTTGCCGTCGAACCAGCGCGGCGACATCGTCCACGAGTACTTGTCGTCGAAGTCGCGCTTCTGCGGCGCGGGGATCGTGTGCTGGTTCCACGGGTGGCGCCGGTCGACCTCGTTGCCGAGGGGATCGTGCGTCGCGAACATCTCCTGGTCTTCCCAGTCGCGGTAGAACGAGTGCCCGAGCAGGATCCGCAGACCGAGGTTGATCTCGACCAGGTCGTTGGTGACGAGCTTGCCGTCGATGACCACGCCCGGCGTCACGAACATCTTGCGGCCCCAGCCCGTCATCGTGCGGTAGGCGAAGTCGCAGTGGTCCGGGTCCTGGAACGCGCCCCAGCAGCCCAGCATCACGCGGCGCCGCCCGACCTCCTCGTAGCCGGGCAGGGCCTCGTACATGAAGTCCCACAGGTCATCGTGCATCGGCAGGCAGCGCTTCATGAACTCCACGTAGCGCATGAGCCGGGTGTAGTAGTCGGTGAAGAGCTGGATCGTGGCCACCGTGCCGACGCCGCCCGGATACAGCGTGGACGGGTGCACGTGGCGCCCTTCCATCAGGCAGAACATCTCGCGCGTGTACCGGCTGACCTGCAGCGCCTCGCGGTAGAAGTCGCCGGAGAACGGGTTGAGCGCCCGCATGATGTCGCCGATGGTCTTGTAGCCGTGGTCGGCGGCGTGCGGCGCCTCGGTGCGGTTGGCCCGCTCGAGGACGCCGGGGTTGGTCTCCGCGATCATCTTCTCGCAGTAGTCCACCCCGACCAGGTTCTCCTGGAAGATGTTGTGGTCAAACATGTACTCGGCCGCCTCGCCGAGGTTGATGATCCACTCGCCGAGGTGCGGCGGGCGCACCCCGTAGGCCATGTTCTGGGTGTAGACCGAGCAGGTGGCGTGGTTGTCGCCGCAGATCCCGCAGATCCGGCTCGTGATGAAGTGGGCGTCGCGCGGGTCCTTGCCCTTCATGAAGATCGAGTAGCCGCGGAAGATCGACGAGGTCGAGTGGCACTCGACGACCTTCTTCTGCGAGAAATCGATCTTGGTGTAGATGCCGAGGCTGCCGACGATGCGGGTGATCGGGTCCCACGCCATCTCGACGAGGCCGGTCTTGTCGGCCGAGACGTCCGCGGGCTTGGGCTGGGTGGTCGTCATGCTGGCCTCACCACACCTTCTGGTAGCCGGTGGTCAGCTCGCTGCCCCGCTTGCGCCACCGTGGCTCCGCGTCGAGCTTCTTCTCGGTGATCTTGCGGAGCCGCCTGATGACGCTGCCGACGGCCTTGCTGGTGGCGCCGGACACCAGCGAGCCGGGCGGCGCGTCCATGAACGGCTGGAACTTGTCCGGGAAGCCCGGCATCGTGCAGCCGATGCAGATGCCGCCGACGTTGGGGCAGCCGCCCACGCCGTTGATCCAGCCGCGCTTGGGCACGTTGCACTTGACCACCGGGCCCCAGCACCCGAGCTTGACCAGGCACTCCGGCTGACCGTACTCGGTGGCGAACTCGCCCTGCTCGTAGTAGCCGCCGCGGTCGCAGCCCTCGTGCACGGTCTTGCCGAAGAGCCACGTGGGGCGCAGCGCCTCATCGAGCGGGATCATCGGCGCGGTGCCCGCGGCCTGGTAGAGCAGGTAGAGGATGGTCTCGGAGAGGTTGTCGGGGTGGGTCGGGCAGCCGGGCACGCAGACGATCGGGATGCCCGCTTTCGACTTCCACGACCAGCCGAGGTAGTCCGGCACCCCCATCGCGCCGGTCGGGTTGCCTGCCATGGCGTGGATGCCGCCGTAGGTGGCGCAGGTGCCGGCGGCGAGGATCGCCAACGCCTTGGGCGCCAGGCGGTCCAGCCACTCGCTCGTGGTCATCGGCTGGCCAGTCTCGGGGTTGTTCCCGAACCCGCACCAGTACCCCTCGGGCTTGATCTTCTCGTTGGGGATCGAGCCCTCGACGACCAGCACGAACGGCTCCAGCTCGCCGCGCTCGGCTCTGAAGAACCACTCGATGAAGTCGTTCTTGCTGCCCACGGGGCCGTTGTCGAAGTCGATCAGCGGCCAATGGACGGCGACCTTCGGCAGCCCCGGGAGCGCCCCCAGCGCGATCTCCTCGATGCTCGGCTGGGTGGCCGCGGTGAGGGCGACCGAGTCGCCGTCGCAGCTGAGTCCCGCGTTGATCCACAGGATGTGGACGACTGGGTCCTCGGTCGGTGCAGACATAGGTCGGCTCCTCGTACTCGGCTGCTGCCCCGCTCGGCTCCTCGTACTGTGGTGCCGATCACTCTGACCTTGTGGGCCGGGCGGAGTAAGTGGCTTCGACAGTTACCGGCCCGTGCGCTTGCGTGGTCTTCGGCCTAGTGTGGCGCGAATCACCGGCTGTGAAGGCGGAGGAACGGTGGGCACACGGGTGGTGCGGGAGACGGCCGAGGTCGTCCGACGGCGCTACGCCGTGACCGGGGTCGTGCAGGGCGTCGGCTTCCGGCCTTTCGTCCACCGCATCGCTGCCGAGCTGGGGCTTTCCGGATTCGTTGGCAACGCGGCAGGCGAGGTGTTCGTCGAGGTGCAGGGCGGCCGCGACGCCGTGACGGCGTTCGCGGAGCGGCTGGTCGGGCAGGCGCCGCCGCTCGCGCGGATCGCGGCGGTCGTCGACGAGGGCCGCCCGCTCTCGCCGGACGCGGGCTTCGTCATCGTGCCCAGCCTCGGCGGCGGGGGCGTCACCCCGATACCGCCGGACGTGGCACTGTGCGACGACTGTCTGCGGGAGCTGTTCGATCCCACCGACCGCCGGTTCCGGCACCCGTTCGTCACGTGCACCAACTGCGGTCCGCGGTTCACGATCATCACCGGGCTGCCCTACGACCGTCCGGCCACCACGATGGCGGGTTTCCCGATGTGCCCGGCCTGCGCGGCCGAGTACGCCGACCCCGCCGACCGCCGCTTCCACGCCCAGCCGGTGTGCTGCCCCGACTGCGGGCCCACCCTGGTGTTTCGCCCGCTCGCCCCGCCCGCGCCGCCGGCCCCCGCCGCGCCACCCGCCCCCGAGGTGCTCTTCGCAGAGGCGCTTGACGCCTCGCAGACCCCCCGGCCTCTGCGAGGCGCACAGCCGGTCTGCGAGGTGCCCGCCGGAGCCGCGGCAGACCCCATCGCCGCGGCGCGGGCGGCGCTGGCCGCGGGCCGGGTCGTCGCGATCAAAGGGATCGGCGGCTACCACCTCGCATGTGACGCCACGTCCGAGGCGGCCGTCGCCACCGTGCGGGCCCGCAAGGCCCGGGGCGGCAAGCCGTTCGCAGTGATGGTGCGCGACCTCGCCGCCGCCAGGGCGTTGGCCGAGATCGACGACGCCGCGGCCGCGGTGCTCACCTCGCCCGCCCGACCGGTCGTGCTGCTGCGCCGCCGTCCCGGGGTGGCGCTCGCCGACGCCGTCGCCCCGGACAACCCGTGGCTGGGCGTGCTGCTGCCCTACACGCCGGTGCACCACCTGCTGCTCGAGACCGCAGGCGTGCTCGTCATGACCAGCGCGAACCGCTCCGACGAGC
Organism: uncultured Actinomycetota bacterium; assembly: GCA_963822805.1. Taxonomy (GTDB): domain Bacteria; phylum Actinomycetota; class Actinomycetes; order Mycobacteriales; family Pseudonocardiaceae; genus Pseudonocardia. Next base: position 329,042 of record CAWGIV010000001.1, read on the forward strand.
CCATCTGCTTCACCGCCGCCGACGCCGCCGAACGGCTGCCCGCGCTCGCCGACGCCGTGCTCGACCACAACCGGCCGATCCACGTGCCGTGCGACGACTCCGTCGTCCGTGTGGTGGACGGCCGCGAGCTGCCGATCCGCCGCTCCCGCGGGTTCGCGCCGCTGCCGATCGACCTGGGCCTGCGCGGGCCCGCGGTGCTCGCGGTCGGCGGGGAGCTGAAGAACACGTTCTGCCTCACCGACGGCGCGCTGGCGCACTGCTCGGCGCACGTCGGCGACATGGGCACCCTCGAAACGCTGCGCGCGTTCGAGCGCGCGACCGGGCAGCTCACCGCCCTGCGCGGCGCGCCGACCCGGCTCGCCGCCGATCTGCATCCCGCCTACCTCACCCGGTCCTGGGCCGAGCGGAACGCGGGCGATCGGCCGCTGGATCTCGTGCAGCACCACCACGCGCACGTGGTGGCCCTGCTCGCGGAGCACGGGCGGCTGCGGGAGCCGATCGTCGGCGTCGCCTTCGACGGCACGGGCTACGGGACCGATGCGACGATCTGGGGCGGTGAGATCCTGCTCCTCGGTCCGGACAGCCACCGCTACACGCGCGTCGCGCACCTGGCCCCAGTGCCGCTGCCCGGCGGCGACGCGGCCGTGCGGCACCCCCGGCGGATGGCGCTGGCGCACCTGCGCGCCGCGGGCATTGCGTGGGACGCCGACCTGCCGCCGGTCGCCGCATGCTCGGCGGCGGAGCGGAAGCTCCTGGCGTCGCAGCTGGCCACCGGCACGGCCTGCGTGCCGACCACGAGCATGGGCCGACTCTTCGACGCCGTGGCGAGCCTGTTGGGTGTCCGGCACGAGTCCCGCTACGAGGCGGAGGCCGCGATGATCCTCGAGTTCGCCGCCGACCGCGCCGCGCCCGCCCCCGCTGAGCGGGGAGCGGGGTTCGCGCTCACCTCGCGCGGCGTACTCGATGCGGGGCCCGTCCTGCGCGCCTTGGTCGGCGGGCTGCGCGCGGGGATCGACCCCACCGCGCTCGCGCTCACGTTCCACGTCGCTGTGGCCGACGCGGTCGCCGCGGTCGTCGGTCGGGTCGCGGGGCCGGTGCGCCTGGTCGGGCTCACCGGCGGCGTGTTCCAGAACATTCTGCTGCTCCGCCTCACCCGCGAGCGGCTCATCCGGGCGGGGTTCACGGTGTTGACCCACCGCACCGTCCCGCCGAACGATGGGGGTCTGGCCCTGGGGCAGGCCGCGGTGTCGGTGTTGTGCGCGCTCGACGAGGAAGGCCCTGATCGTGGATGAATCTGTTGCGGCCGTGGACGCGTCGCTGGCCGCCGACCTCGCGAGCACCGCGCTGGCCGCGGCCCGCCGTTTCCACGCGGGCGCCACCATGTGGTGCGTCGCGCCGTCCTGGGAGCCGCACGCCCAGCACGTCGCGGTCGAGTTCGTGCACCCGGTGATCGTCGGCAAGCGCGCGCTGCCCGCGGTCGCGCTCACCGGTCCCGACCTCGTCGCCACCGCCCGGATCTCGGTGCGGCCGGGCGACCTGCTCGTCGCCGTCGCGTCCGCGGCCGACCCGGACGTCCGCTCGATCATGCGCAGGGCCCCGGCCTGGGGCGCGATGACGATCTGGATCGGCTCCGGCCCCCGGCCCGCCGCGGGCGCCGCCAACCACGTGCTCTGGCTCGACGACCCCGACCCGCTCGTGCCCGCCACCGGCCGGTTCGTGCTGCTCTACCACCTGCTGTGGGAGCTCACGCACGTCTGCTTCGAGCACCCCGGGCTGTTGACGGAACCGGCCTGCAGCGACGAGGTGTGCATCACCTGCTCCGACGAGGGGCGCCTCGGCGAGGTGGTCGGGCCGGGCCGGGTGCGCACGGCATCCGGGGTCGAGGACGTCGAGACGCTGTTGATCGGCCAGGTGCAGCCGGGCGATCTCCTGCTCGTCCACGCGGGCACCGTGATCGGGCGGGTGGAACCGTGACCAACTTCCTCTACCCCTTCCTGGACGCCGAGGAGCGCGACCAGGACGCCCTCCTGCGCGACCTCGCCGCGTCCGCGGCGGCGAAGGCCGCGGAGAGCGCCGCGCTGCGCGAGTCGACCGTGGACGCCAACCGCGCGCTGATCGCGACGGCCGCGGCCGAGATGGCCGACCGCTTCGCCGCGGGCGGGCGGATGTTCGCGTTCGGCAACGGCGGTAGCTCCACCGACGTCGCCACGCTCGTCGGGCTCTTCGCAAGACCCGCGGTCGGCACGCCCTTGCCCGCCTGGTCGCTGGCCGCCGACCAGGCGATCCTCACCGCGCTCGGCAACGACGTCGGCTTCGACCTCGTCTTCGCCCGCCAGCTCATCGCCCGCGCCGGGGCGGGCGACATCGCCGTCGCCATGTCCACCAGCGGCAGCTCCCGCGACCTCATGGCCGGGTTCCGCGAGGCCCGCGCCCGCGGGATGTACACGGTCGGATTCGCGGGTTATGACGGCGGCGAGTTCGCGAAGTCGTCCGATGTGGACGTCTGCTTCACCGTCCGCAGCCAGAGCGTCCACCGGATCCAGGAGGCGCAGGCCCTCGTCGGTTACACGCTCTGGGCCGCTGTCCACCAGCAGTGGGGAGCTGTGATCTCGCCGACCACCATCACGGCCCCGATCCCAGCCGCGCCCCCGGCGGAGGAGCACTTGTCATGACTGGGCCCGTCTTCTCGGAGGAGGAGGTCATCGGCCGGATCGACGCGTTCCGCCGCCGTCGGCCCCGCCTGAAGGACGAGATCGTCACGCTCGCGCACGGGGCGGGCGGCAAGTCCTCGGCCGCGCTGGTGGACGCCGTGTTCGTCGAGGCGTTCGGCAACGAGCTCGGCGACGGCGCCGTGCTCATCGCGCCGGGCGGGCGCCTGGCGCTGTCCACCGACTCCTTCGTGGTGCAGCCCCTGCGCTTCCCCGGCGGCTCGATCGGCCATCTGGCCGTGCACGGCACCGTGAACGACCTCGCGATGACGGGCGCCGTGCCGCGCTGGCTCTCCGCCGCGTTCGTGCTCGAGGAGGGCTTCCCGATCGCGGAGCTGCGGGCGATCGTCGCGGACATGGCGAGTGCCGCTGAGGCCGCGGGCGTGCGGGTGGTCACCGGCGACACCAAGGTCGTGCCCCGTGGCGCCGCCGACGGCCTGTTCGTGACGACGGCGGGCGTCGGCATCATCCCGGACGGCCGGGAGTTCGCGCCCGCGGCGCCCGGCGACCGCGTGCTGCTCTCCGGCACGATGGGCGACCACGGCATGGCCGTCATGCTCGCCCGCGGCGACCTCGCGATCGAGGCCGACATCGCCTCCGACACCGCCGCCGTGAGCGAGCTCGTCGAAGATCTCTGGAAGGCCGCCCCGTCGCTGCGGTTCCTGCGCGACCCCACCCGCGGCGGGGTCGGCACGGTCTGCAACGAGCTCGCCCAGGAGACCGGCCTCGGCGTTGTGCTGGACGAGCCGTCGCTCCCGGTCGCGCCGATGGTCAACGGCGCCTGCGAGCTGCTCGGCATCGACCCGCTCTACGTGGCCAACGAGGGCAAGGTGCTCGCCGTCGTCGCGCCCGAGGAGGCCGCCGACGGGCTCGCCGCGCTGCGGGCCCATCCGTTGGGGGCGGATGCCGTCGACATCGGCGAGATCACCGCCGAGCCCGCCGCCACCGTCGTGCTGCGCACGGCGTTCGGCGGCACGAGGATCGTGGACATGCTGGTCGGCGACCCGCTACCGAGGATTTGCTAGGAGGACGCCATGTGCCTGGGGATACCGGGGCGGATCGTGGAGATCAGCGACCCCGCGAACTGCCTGGCCAAGGTGGAGGTCAGCGGCGTGCAGCGCACGATCAGCGTGAAGCTGCTGGAACGCGAGCTGCCGGAGCCGGACGAGTGGGTGCTCGTGCACGTCGGCTTCGCCATGGCCAAGATCGATGAGAAGGAAGCGCTGCTCACGCTGGCCGCCGTCCAGAAGCTCGGAACCGCATACACCGACGAGATGGACGCGTTCAGGGGGACGGTATGAGGTTCGTCGACGAGTTCCGTGATCCCGCCGCCGCCCGCGCCCTGCTCGGCGCCATCGGGCGCCTGGTCGAGCCCGACCGGCACTACAAGTTCATGGAGGTGTGCGGCGGCCACACGCACACGATCTACCGGCACGGTATCGAGCACCTGCTGCCGTCCCAGGTGGAGCTGGTCCACGGCCCCGGCTGCCCGGTCTGCGTGATCCCGATGGGCCGGGTGGACGACGCCATGTGGCTCGCCGAGCAGCCGAACGTGATCTTCACGTGCTTCGGCGACATGATGCGCGTGCCCGGCTCGAACGGCTCGCTGCTGGACGCCAAGGCGCGCGGCGCGGACGTCCGGTTCGTGTACTCGCCGCTCGACGCGCTGAAGCTCGCCGAGAAGCACCCCGACAAGCAGGTGGTGTTCTTCGCGGTCGGCTTCGAGACCACCGCGCCGTCCACCGCGGTGACGCTCGCCCGCGCCCGCGAGCTCGGGTTGCCGAACTTCAGCGTGTTCTGCAACCACGTCACGATCGTGCCGCCGATCAAGGCCGTCCTGGAGTCGCCGGACCTGCGCCTGGACGGCTTCCTCGGCCCGGGCCACGTCTCGACGGTGGTGGGCAACCGGCCGTATCGGTTCGTGCCGCAGGTCTACGGCAAGCCGCTCGTGGTGGCCGGGTTCGAGCCGCTGGACATCCTGGCCTCGGTGGCGATGCTGCTCACCCAGCTGCGCGAGGGCCGCGCCGAGGTGGAGAACCAGTACTCGCGGGTCGTCGCCGAGGAGGGCAACCCGGCCGCGCTCGCGCTGATGGCGCAGGTGTTCGCGCTGCGGCCGCACTTCGAGTGGCGGGGGCTGGGGTTCATCGCGCAGAGCGCGCTCAAGCTGTCGGACGCCTACGCCGCGTTCGACGCCGAGCTGCGCTGGTCGATGCCCGGCGTGCGGGTGGCCGACCCGAAGGCGTGCCAGTGCGGCGAGGTGCTCAAGGGCGTGCTCAAGCCGTGGGAGTGCAAGGTGTTCGGCACGGCGTGCACGCCGGAGACGCCGATCGGCACGTGCATGGTGTCGCCGGAGGGCGCGTGTGCGGCCTACTACAACTTCGGGCGGATGCACCGGGAGGCGGCGCAGCTTGTCGGGCGCGGTTCTCGCTGACGGGGTCGCGCTCTTCGCCCGCTTCGCCGACGCGCCCAACGCGCTGGGCTACTGCGGGCCGCCGGAGGGGATCGGCACCACCGAGGCGCAGATCCGGGCGGCAGCGCGGCGGTTCTCCGGGGTGTGGCCCTACCTGCAGGTGCTCGCCCGGCTGACCGGCACGCCCGACCCGTTGGACGCCCGACTGGTGGAGGCCTACTGGCTCGGCCGCGACCTCGGCGTCGACCGGGCGGAGTTCGGCCGAGAGCTGCTCGCCGTGCTCGGGCCGAAGGCGGGCGTGTACTGGACGCACCTGACGCCCGCGCTGCTCGTCGAGGCCGCCCCGGACCACGGCTTCCACGTGTTCGGGGTCTACCCGTGGTCACGGCTCATTGCCGCGGGTCCGCAACCGCTGTTCGTGCTCGACAGCTGCCGCATCCGGTGGGGCACGGTGGTCGGCCTCGACCCACTGACGGTCTCGTCGCCCCGGCTGACCTGGGACGGCGCCGTGCTCGGTCTGGGGGAACCGACGGAGGGCCCGGTCGAGGGCGACGGCGTGGTGCTGGGCGACACGGTCGCGGTGCACTGGGACCGCCTCGTCGACCGGCTCGCCCCGGACCAGGCCGCGACACTGGCGGCCGGCACGGTGGCGCGGCTGGCGGCGACGAACCGCAGGCTGGGTGATCGCCGCGAGACCGACGTTCGCGGGGTTTGATCACCGGAAAGGTCGGTCTCGCGCGGATCACGGGGCGAAGGCGCGCAGGGTGTGCTCCAGCTCCGCCACCGGGCGGCCCGGGGGGAGCACCAGCACCGGCATGTCGGCGCCCGCGGCCAGCCAGCGCTCCACGCCCCCGGCGTCGGCGATCAGCAGCTCGTCGACCAGCACCCGGGCCGCGGGCGGGACGGTCGGCGCCACCCCGCGCCCGTTGGCCGCGACCACCGCGTCGACGGCCTCGCCGAAGCCCAGCTCCCGCAGCGTGGCGGCGTACAGCGGGCCCATGCCGGTCAGGTAGAACGCGACCCACCACGCGGCCACCTCCGGCCGCAGCGCTGTCGGGACGGCGGGCGTGACCCGCGGACGCGGCCTACCAACCCGCGCGGCGCCCTCCTCCAGCAGGCAGATCCGTTCCTTCAGCCCGGAGCGCGGCAGGAGGAACGGGCACCAGGCGTCGGCGACCTCGCCCGCCAGCCGGACCGCGGCGGGCCCGAGCGCGGCCAGCTGCAGCGGCACCGGCGTCGGGGCGGCCAGCCGCAGTCCCCGCCCGCCGGTCGACGGGGCGAGCCGCTCACCGGCGAGCAGCCCGCGCACCTGTTGGGCCACCGCGCCGAGCCGCCGCACCGGCGCCCGGAACGGCACGTCGTGCAGGCCCTCGGCGAGCTGTGGGCTGCCCGCACCGAGGCCGAGCGTGAACCGGCCGCCGGACACCTCCTGCAGGCTCGTGGCCAGCATCGCGATGCTCGCTGGGCTGCGGCCCCACACGTTCAGCACCCCGGTGCCCAGCCCGATCCGCGACGTGCGCGTCGCGATCTCGGTGAGCAGCACGCCCGCGTCGTAGCCCCAGCCCTCGGCGACCTGGAACGCCGTGTAGCCCAGCTCCTCGGCCAGAACGGCGAGGCGCAGCACGACCGCGCGGCGGGTCTCCATCGGGGTGACGCCGATCGCCACGTTCATCCAACTTCTCCTCTTCGGGCCAGAACGACCTTCGTGGTCTCGGGGACGACCTCCGCGGCGGGCGTCGGCGCGAAGCCCGCCCGGGCGAGCAGCGCGCCCAGCTCGGCGCCGGTGAACGACCACGCGTCCGGCCGCCAGGCCAGGTACTGCAGGAACCACAGCGCGGTTGCGGCAGGCCCGGCGCCATCGTCGTCGAGCATGAAGTCGTGGACCACCAGCAGCCCTCCCGGGCGCAGGCTCCGGTGCGCCGCGGCCAGCGCCGCCGCCGCCTCGTCCGCGGTCAGCGCGCTGAGCAGGTACGACATGAGCACGACGTCCTGCGCACCCGGCCAGTCCGCCCGGGTGACGTCTCCGGGGACGAGCGCGATGCGCTCGGCGAGCCCCGCCGCGTCCCGGTAGGTGCGCGCGACGGCGAGCGTCTGCGGGAAGTCGAGCAGCGTGGCCCGCAACCCTGGGTGGCGCTCGCAGAACGCGATCGCGAACGCCCCGCTGCCCGCGCCGACGTCCAGCAACGTGCGCGCCTGCCCGAGCGGCAGCCGGTCGGCGAGCCGCCGCGCGACCTCCAGCGAGGCGCAGTGCTGGCCGACCGTGAACGTGGCCGCGTCGTCGGGGCGGCCCATCAGCTCGTCGAACCCAGCGAAGGCGACGCCGGTGCCCGCGATCCCGGCGTCCAGGTGGTGCAGCGCCGGGTAGATCTGGCGCCCGACCTGTAGGCGGTAGTACTCGCCGACGTCGCCGGGGGTGTCGCGCACCAGGTGCCGCTGCGCGGCCGGGGCATTGCGGAACCCCTCGTCGTCCGCAATGAGCAGGCCGAGCGCGACCAGCGCCCGCAGCAGCGTCGTCAACCGGTGCGCGGCCACCCCCGTCGCCCGCACGAGGTCCGCGCCCGTCCGCGGCCCGTCGGCGAGCAGCGCGAACAGGCCGATCTCGAGCGCGGCGAACAACGCCTTCGACGCCATGAAGCCGTACGCGATCCTGGCGATGTCGCGCCGCCGGGTGGCGAGCATCTGTCCTCCTTGGATGTTTCGCACTACTGTCGACGGCTCGGCTTGCATTCCGATTGCAGAGACGGCGTGGAGTTCCGCATCCTGGGTCCGCTCGAGGTCGTCGACGGCGGGGAACCGATCCCGGTCGGTGGCCCGAAGCCGCGCGCCGTGCTCGCCGCGCTGCTGCTCGCCGGGGGCGCGGTGGTGTCGACCGACCGCCTCGTCACCGCGGTGTGGGGGGCGCACCCGCCGCGGGACGCCGTCGCTGTGCTGCGGGCCTACATCTCCCGGCTGCGCGCGGTGGTCCCGGGGCGGCTGCGGCGGCGGGCGCCGGGCTACGCGTTCGACGTCGCCGACGGCGAGCTCGACGCCGCCGAGTTCCGCCGCCTCGCCGGGCTGGCCCGCGAGCGCGCCGCGGCAGGCGAGCACCGGGCGACGGCCGACCTGCTCGACACCGCGCTCGGCCTGTGGCGCGGTGAGCCGCTCGACGAGTTCGACCCCGCCGAGATCGACGTGGACGGGCAGCTCGCGCGGCTGGCCGACCTGCGCCTCGCCGCCGTCGAGGAACGGGCGGCGGCGCTGCTCGCGTTGGGCCGGGGGCGGGCGGTCGTCGCCGAGCTGGCGGCGATGGTCGAGCGCCACCCGTACCGGGAGACCCTGGCCGCGCTGCTCATGCACGCCCTCTACGCGGACGGGCGGCAGGCCGACGCACTGGCCGTCTACCAGGCGCTGCGCCGCCGCCTCGTCGATGAGCTGGGCGTCGAGCCGTCCGATGTCACCCGCGCGCTGCACCGTCGGGTGCTGGAGCAGGACCCGACGCTCGTGCCCGCCCACCGCGCCCGGCTCACCAACCTGCCGCGCCGGGGCACCACGCTCGTCGGGCGGGACCCGGCGATCGGCGCGGTCGCGGCCGGGCTGCGGGCGGCCCCGCTGGTGACGCTCGTCGGCGTCGGGGGAGTCGGGAAGACCCGGCTCGCGATCGAGGTGGCGGGCCGTGAGCGCGACCGGTTCGCCGACGGCGCGTGGCTCGCCGAGCTGGCGCCGCTCCTCGACGGCGGCTCCGTCGCGCACGCGGTCGCCGTCGCGCTGCGCGTGCAGCAGCGGCACGGCGCGACGATCGAGCAGACGGTCGTCGAGTACCTCGTCGGCCGCAGGCTGCTGCTCGTGCTCGACAACTGCGAGCACGTCCTGGACGCCGCCGCGCGGCTGGCGCAGAGCCTCGTCGCGCAGTGCCCCGGCGTCGTCGTGCTCGCCACGAGCCGGGAGCCGCTCGGCGTCGACGGCGAGCAGGTGTGGCCGGTGCCGCCGCTGCCGCTCCCGGACGCCACGGCGCTGTTCGTGCTGCGCGCGCGGGCCGCCCGGCCGGACGTCGACCCCGACGGGCCCGCGGTCGCCGAGGTCTGCCGTCGGGTGGACGGCCTGCCGCTCGGCATCGAGCTGGCCGCCGCGCGCACGCGGGCGATGAGCGTCGCCGAGATCGCCGCGCGGCTCGACGACGGCCGCCTGCTCGCCCGCGGCGCGCGCACCGCACAGCCCCGCCACCAGAGCCTTGCCGCCGCGATCGACTGGTCCTACCGGCTCCTCGTGCCCGCCGAGCAGCGGCTGTTCGCGCGGATGTCGGTGTTCGCGGGGGGCGCCGATCTCGCCGCCGTGCACGCCGTCTGCGGGCGGCACCGGCGAGGCCGACTCCCTCGACCTGGTGGCCGCGCTCGTGGACAAGTCCATGGTCGTGGCGGTCGGGCACGCGGGCACCACCCGCTACCGGATGCTGGAGACTCTGCGGGCCTACGCGCGGGAACGGTCCGCGGCCGACGACGGGATCGCCCGCCGACACGCCGAGTACTTCGTCGGTCTCGCGGAGGCGGCCGCCCGCGGTGTGCAGGGCGTCGACGAGCGCGCCTGGATCGCGGCGACGATGCCGAACATGGACAACTTCCGTGCCGCGTTCGAGTATGCCTTCGCCGAGCGGGACGCCGACCTGGCCCTGCGCCTTGTCGCGGCGCTGCCGGAGTTGACGCACGTCCGCGGCATGTACGAGGCCGACGAATGGGCCGAGCGTGCCCTCGACCTCGCCGACCGGAACCACCCGCTGTACGCGGCCGCGGTCGGCGCCGCGGCCCGCGGCGCATGGGGTGTCGGCGACTACGCGCGCGCGGTCGCGCTCGCGGCCCGGGCGGACGGGCTCGTCCTCGGCGCGGGCGCCGCGCGGTCGGGCCATCCGGCCGACGTCGCCGCCGACGTCGCGCTCTACCGGGGCGACGTCGGCCGCCGCCGAGGCGCACTACACGGCCGAACTCGCCCGGGCCCGTCGCGAGCGGCCACCGCATCCGGCTGGTCTGGACCCTCTACTACGTCGCGATCTGCCACGCCGTGCGCCGCCGTCCCGGGTCGGGGGGTACCCGCGGCGCGGGAGTGCCTGGAGGTGGCGCAGGCGACCGGCAACCCGACCGCGCTCTCGATGGGCCATTACGCGCTCGGGCTGGTGCTCAAGAAGTCCGACCCGCAGCAGGCGCTCCGGCTGCTGGACGAGGCGGCCCGGCTGGCCGCGGACGTGCAGAACTTCTGGTGGGAGGGCATCGCGCTGATGGAGGCGGCGGCGACGCGGGCGGTGCACGCCGATCCGGCCGTGGGCGCGGCCGCGCTGGTCGCCGTGCTCGACCACTGGGACCGCGTCGGCGACTGGTCCCAGCAGTGGCTCAACCTGCGCTACGTCGTGCGGCTGCTCGCGCGCCTCGGCGCCGAGCGCGACGCCACGGTGCTGCACCACTTCCTGGTCGCCATGGGCAAGTCGTCGCCATTGAAGAACCCCGGCCCGAGCGAGAGCCCGCTCTCGCCCGCCGAGGTGGTCGTGCTGGCCCGGGAGAGCCTGTCGCGCTTCCGCTAGCCACCCTGCCGCAGCCGGTGGGGCTGGCGCTGGGCACCCCGGCCGGGCCCGCCCGCGTCCGGTCGGTCACCGCGGAGTCGGGCTTCACCGTCCCTGATGGAACGTGGCGCGGCGTCCCGGAGGACATGATCGCTGGGTTAGGTGCGTGAGGTGTGCAGGCGCACCTCAAGCACCGAGCGCGCCGATCATGGGCCGAGGCGCGGCGGCCGACGCGGTAGGTGGGCCTTGGCTCGGTCGCTGCAGTCCGGCCCTGCCGCTCCACGGCCGCCGCTCGCCGTGAGTGCCGCCGCCATGCTGGCCGTCGTGCTAGTTTGCGCTGGCAGATCGTCGAGGCGGAGGCGCGGAGGCTCGGTCATGTCGCTGGTGGGGATACCCACGCGGGCGGTCCGACTTGCCGAACTCCGCGCGCACCGCGCCCAGATTGACGCCATCGCGGCCCGCTACGGAGTCACAAACGTCCGCGTGTTCGGCTCCGTCGCCCGCGACGCCGCGACCGCCGACAGCGACCTGGATCTGCTCGTCGACGTCGCCCCCGGACACGGCTACTTCGATCTCGCAGGGTTTGCCCTCGATGTCGAAGACCTCCTCGGCGTGTTCACCCAGGTCGCCACCCCGGCCGGGCTCAAAGCCCGCCTCCGTGAGCGGATCCTCGCCGCCGCCGTTGCGCTATGAACGCCTCGCCCGGCTGGCGCCGGCCCGGCGGACGCACGGAGATCACCCGGTGAGGGACGACCGCGAGCGGCTCGCCGACATCCTCGAGGCCGCCGAGAAGATCGTCACCAGGACGCGGCGCGGGCGCGAGCGGGTCGATGCCGACGAAGACCTTCAACTCGTCCTGACCCACGACTACTTCGCCATCGACCTCGACATCCTCTGGACCGCATCCGCCCGCGACATCCCACCCCTGACCGAACAGATCCGGGCCGTACTCGACCAGCATCCCGACCCCGCCCCGCCGAACTGATGCGGCGCGACACCTGACGCGACAGCCGGTCACCGCCGTCTCTGCGGCTTGCACACTCCCACCGATCGATCGCTGATTGTGCCGCCCCAAACGACGCTGGCGGTGGCCGCCGGGCGGTGTTCGTCAGCGCCCTCGCCATGGGTCTCGACGGCTCCCGTCCGTGACCCCGACATTTGTCGCCGACAGCAGGCACCATGGACCCATGCCCGATGACCCGTTCGGTGACGCGTTCGGCCCGCTGGGGCCGCTGGTGGGCCGCCTGCTCGGCGACCTCGGCTCGCTCGACCTCGGCGACCTGCGGCCGCCGCCGGGCGCCCGCGGCACGCACGGCCTCAACCGGTTCGGCCGCGACCTCACGGCCGACGCCCGCGCGGGCCTGCTCGACCCGGTCATCGGCCGCGACGACGAGATCGACCAGGTCATCGAGGTGCTCGCCCGGCGCACCAAGAACAACCCGGTGCTGCTGGGCGATCCGGGCGTCGGCAAGACGGCGATCGTCGAGGGCATCGCCCGGCGCATCGCCGACGGCGACGTCCCGGCCGCCCTCCGCGAGGTCCGGCTGGTGGCCCTGGACCTCGCGGGCATGGTCGCGGGCACCAAGTACCGCGGCGAGTTCGAGGAGCGGCTCACCGGGCTGATCCGCGAGATCACCGCGGCCGGCCCGTCGCTGATCGTGTTCGTCGACGAGCTGCACCAGGTGGTCGGGGCGGGGAGCGCCGAGGGCGCCCCGATGGACGCGGGCGGCATGCTCAAGCCCGCGCTCGCCCGCGGTGAGCTGCGGCTGATCGGCGCCACCACGCTGGAGGAGTACCGCCGCCACATCGAGAAGGACGCCGCGCTGGAGCGCCGGTTCGAGCCGGTCATGGTGCGCGAGCCGTCGGTCGAGCAGACGGTGGAGATCCTGCGCGGCCTGCGGGAGCGCTACGAGACCCACCATGGCGTCACGATCACCGACGCGGCGCTGCAGGCGGCGGCGGAGCTGTCCGACCGCTACGTCCGCGACCGCTTCCTGCCCGACAAGGCTATCGACCTGGTCGACCGGGCGGCCGCCCGCGCCGGGCTGCGGGCGCCGGCCGCGGCGGTGTCCCCGGAGGTCGAGCAGCTCACCCGGGCGCGGGACGTGGCCGTCGACGCCGAGGACTATGAGCGCGCGATGGTGCTCACCCGCGAGCTGGAGAAGCGCGCCGGTGCGCCGTCGATGGCGAAGCAGCCGCGGATCACCGCGGACGACATCGCGCAGATCGTGGCGCGGCGCACCGGGATCCCGGTCGCCGAGCTGGGCGCGGCCGAGCGCGACCGGCTGCTGCGCCTGGAGGAGCTGCTGCACCGGCGCATCGTCGGGCAGGACGAGGCCGTCGAGGCCGTCGCCGACGCGGTGCGCAGCGGCCGGGCCGGGCTCGGGCACCCGGGGCGCCCGGTCGGGTCGTTCCTGTTCCTCGGCCCCACCGGCGTGGGCAAGACCGAGCTGGGCCGGGCGCTGGCCGAGGCGCTGTTCGGCGCGCCCGACAAGCTCGTGCGGCTGGATCTGTCGGAGTACACCGACCGGTCGGCCGTCACCCGCATGATCGGCGCGCCGCCTGGGCACATCGGCTACGACGAGGCGGGCCAGCTCACCGAGGCCGTGCGGCGCGACCCCTACACCGTCGTGCTGCTCGACGAGATCGAGAAGGCGCACCCCGAGGTCGCGGCGGTGCTGCTGCAGGTGCTCGACGCGGGGCGGCTCACCGACGCGCACGGCCGCACGGTCGACTTCCGGCACGCCATCGTGATCATGACGAGCAACGTGGGCGCCGACCGGATCCTGGCCGCCGAGGAGCTGGAGGACGTGCGCGAGGCCGTCCTCACCGAAGCCCGCTCCCGGCTGCGGCCCGAGCTGGTGGGCCGGGTCGACGAGGTGGTGCTGTTCGCCCGCCTCACCCGGCCCGAGCTGCGGCGCATCGTCGGCATGCTGCTCGAGGAGACCCGCGAGCGGCTGCGCGCGCGGGGCGTCGAGCTGGTGGTGGACGACGCGGCGGCCGATTGGCTGGCCGGGCGCGGCCTGCGGCCGGAGCTGGGGGCGCGCCCGCTGCGGCGCACGATCGGCCGCGAGGTGGAGCGGCGGCTGGCCCGGATGCTGCTGGCGGGCGAGCTGGCGCCGGGCGCCACCGTGCACGTCACCGCGGTGGACGGCGAGCTGACGCTCGCGGTCAAGCACTAGCCGGCGAGCGGCACCAGCACGACGCGGCAAATACTCTTACTCAGAGCTATTGTGGCGGCGTGAGCACCGCTGACGAGCTGATGGGCCTCGCCGCGGGCCTGCGCCGGGTGGTCCGCAGGCGCCTGCGGGCCGAGCTGCCGGGGCCTGCGCTGCGGGGGGCGCAGGTCGAGCTCCTGCAGCTCGTGGAGGCCGAGCCGGGGGTGGGCGTCGCCGCGGCCGCCCGGAGCCTGCACCTCGCGGGCAACACCGTGAGCACGCTGGTCAACCAGCTGGTCACGGCCGGGATGGTGCAGCGCGCGGTCGACCCGGCCGACCGGCGCGCCGCCCACCTCACGCTCACCGACGCCGCGCGGGGGCGGCTCGCGCGGTGGCGGTCGGCCCGCCGCGTGCTCGTCGCCGACGCGATGGCCCGCCTGCCCGCCGCCGACGTCGCCGCGCTGGAGGCCGCCCTGCCCGCGTTGAAGAACCTCATCAGGGAGCTTTCGGAGTGAGCGCGACCACGGCTGTGCGCTGCGTCGGGCTGCGGCAGGTCTTCGGGGAGACGGTCGCGGTCGACGGGCTGGACCTGGAGGTCGAGACGGGCGAGGTCTTCGGCCTGCTCGGCCCCAACGGCGCCGGGAAGACCACCACGATCCGGCTCATCACCACCTTGCTGCCCGCCCCGCCGGGCGCGATCACCGTGCTTGGCCTGGACGTCGCGCGCAGGCGGATGGCGGTGCGGCGCCTGCTTGGCTACCTGCCTCAGCAGCTCTCCGCCGACGCCACGCTGACGGGTCGGGAGAACGTGGCGCTCTTCGCGCGCCTCTACGACCTGCCCCGCCGAGAACGCGCCGCCCAGGTGCAGGCCGTGCTCGACGCCGTCGACCTCGCCGACGTCGCCGACCGGCTCGCCAAGACCTACTCCGGTGGCATGGTCCGCCGCCTGGAGCTGGCGCAGGCCCTGGTCAGCGCGCCACGCGTGCTGATACTCGACGAGCCGACCATCGGGCTCGACCCGGTCGCCCGCGACGGCGTGTGGGCCCGCATCCACGAGATCCGGCGGGCGACCGGGATGACCGTGCTCGTCACCACGCACGCCATGCAGGAGGCCGACGAGCACTGCGACCGGATCGCGCTCATGCACCGCGGCCGGGTCCGCGCGCTGGGCACCCCGGCCGACCTCAAGGGCGCGATCGGGCCCACCGCGACGCTCGACGACGTCTTCCGTCGCCACACCGGCGACACCCTCGCCGAGAAGGGAGACATGCGCGATGTCCGTGCTGCCCGCCGTACCGCCGGTCGCCTCGGTTGATGAGCCCGGTCTGTTCCGGGTCGTCCGCACCGCGTTCTCCCGGATCGGGGCGATGTGCCTGGTCGAGCTGCAGAAGCTGCGCCACGACCGCACCGAGCTGCTCACCCGCGCGGTCCAGCCCGCGCTGTGGCTGCTGGTGTTCGGCAACGTCTTCACCCGGCTGCGCGCGATCCCGACCGGCAACGTGCCCTACCTCGACTACCTCGCCCCGGGCATCCTCGCCCAGTCCGCGCTGTTCATCGCGATCTTCTACGGCATCCAGATCATCTGGGAGCGCGATGCGGGCGTGCTGGCGAAGCTCTTGGTGACCCCGACGCCGCGGGTCGCGCTCGTCGCGGCGAAGGCGTTCGCGGCGGGCATCCGGGCCGTCGCGCAGGCCGTCATCGTGCTGGTACTGGCGTTGCTGCTGGGCGTCGGGCTGTCGGCGAACCCGCTGCACTGGCTGGGCGTGATCGTCGCGATGCTGCTCGGCGCGGCGTTCTTCTGCTGCCTGTCGATCTCGATCGCCGGGCTGGTGCTGTCCCGCGACCGGCTGATGGGCATCGGCCAGGCGATCACGATGCCGCTGTTCTTCGCCTCCAACGCGCTCTACCCGGTGGCGCTCATGCCCGGCTGGCTCCAGGTCATCAACCACGTCAACCCGCTGAGCTACGAGGTGGACGCGCTGCGCGGGCTGCTGATCGGCACCCCCGCGCGGTTGTGGCTGGACTTCGCGGTGCTGGTCGGCTCGGGCGGGTTGATGATCGCCGGGGCGTCCGCGCTGCTGCCGCGGCTGGTGCGCGGCTGACCCGACGCGTAGCTTCGCGACGGTGGGAAGGAGCAGACCGTGCCGTACTACCGCCGCTGCGGCGACGTCCCCCCGAAGCGCCACACCCAGCACCGTCGACCGGACGGGCGCCTCTACGCCGAGGAGCTGATGGGGGAGGAGGGGTTCTCGTCGGACTCGTCCCTGCTCTACCACCGCGGCCTGCCCTCTGCGGTCGTCGACGCCACCCCGTGGGAGCTCCCCGACCAGGCCACCACGGAGAACCGCCCGTTGCTGCCGCGGCACCTCAAGCTGCACGAGCTCTTCCCGGGCGAGGACTGGAAAGCGGTCGACGCCGTCACCGGACGACGGCTGGTGCTGGGCAACAGCGACGTGCGCATCTCCTACGTCGTCGCGGGTGAGGCGAGCCCGCTCTACCGCAACGCGATCGGCGACGAGTGCGTCTACGTCGAGTCGGGCACCGCCACCGTCCAGACCGTCTTCGGTGGGCTGTCCGCGCGCACGGGCGACTACGTCCTGTTGCCCCGCGCGACCGCGCACCGGTGGGTGCCGGAGGGCGGTGACAACCCCGACCCGCTGCGGCTCTACGTGATCGAGGCGAACTCGCACATCGCCCCGCCGAAGCGCTACCTCTCCCGGTTCGGGCAGTTCCTCGAGCACTCCCCGTACTGCGAGCGCGATCTGCACGGTCCAGCGGAACCGCTGCTCGCGGACGAGACAGCGGGGGAGGACGTCGAGTTGCTGGTCAAGCACCGCGGCGCGCGGGGGATCACCGGCACCCGCTATGTGCTGCCGACCCACCCGTTCGACGTGGTCGGCTGGGACGGCTGTCTCTACCCGTACACGTTCAACGTGGCCGACTTCGAGCCGATCACGGGCCGGGTGCACCAGCCGCCGCCGGTGCACCAGGTGTTCGAAGGCAACAACTTCGTGGTCTGCAACTTCGTGCCGCGCAAGGTCGACTACCACCCGCTCGCCATCCCGGTGCCGTACTACCACTCCAATGTGGACTCCGACGAGGTGATGTTCTACTGCGGCGGGAACTACGAGGCGCGCAAGGGCTCCGGCATCGGCCAGGGCTCGATCAGCCTGCACCCCGGCGGGCACTCCCACGGCCCGCAGCCCGGCGCGGTCGAGCGGGCGCTGGGCGTGGAGTTCTTCGACGAACTGGCCGTCATGGTCGACACGTTCCGCCCCCTGGAGATCGGCGAGGGCGGCCGGGCGAGCGAGGACCCGGGCTACCCGTGGAGCTGGTCGGGGCGGGGCCCGACGCCTTGACGCGGGTACGCCTGGCGAGTGACCAGCCCCGGACGTGGCGGTGTGATCGGTGTCGGCCTGACGTGGGCCGCGCGCTGGAGCGCCCGCGTGCTGCTCGTCGCGGCCGGGATCTGGCTGCTGGGCTTCCTCGTCGGCCAGCTGTGGACGATCGTGTTCCCCACGCTGCTCGCCATCGTCCTGTCCACGGTGCTCTGGCCACCGGCCGCGTTCCTCCGCCGCCACCGCTTCCCGCCCGCGCTCGCCTCGGCGGTCGTCATGGTCGTTGGGATCGTCGTGATCGCGGTGCTGGTCGCCCTCGTCGGGTCGGCGGTGTCGGGCAGCATGCCGCAGATCGTCCGGAGCGTCGTCACGGGCGTCGCGAGCGTCCGCGACTGGGTCGCAGGCCCCCCGCTCAACCTCGCCGAGAGCCAGCTCAACGCGCTCGTCCAGAGGTTGACCACGCGTATCCAGGAGAGCGTGTCGTCGATCGCGGCGGGTGTGCTCGCGGGCGTCGGCTCGATCGCGTCCGGCGTGATCACCGTCGTGCTGGTGCTCATCCTCACCTTCCTGTTCGTCAAGGACGGGCCGAAGTTCCTGCCGTGGGTTCGGGCCGTCGCGGGCCAGCGCGGGGGCGGGCACCTCGCGGAGGTGCTCGGCCGCATCTGGGTCACGGTCGGGTCCTTCATCCGCCAGCAGGCCGTCGTCAGCCTCGTCGACGCGGTGCTCATCGGCCTCGGCCTGGTGATCGTGGGGGTGCCGCTCGCGCTGCCGCTGGCGGTGCTGACGTTCCTCGGCGGCTTCATCCCGATCATCGGGGCGTTCGTGGCGGGCGCGGTCGCGGTGCTGGTCGCGCTGGTGAACGACGGGTTCGGCGCAGGCGTGACCGTGCTCGTGATCGTCGTGGTCGTGCAGCAGATCGAGGGCAACGTGCTGCAGCCCGTGCTGCAGTCGCGCGGGCTCGGGCTGCACGCGGCGGTCGTGCTGCTCGCCATCACCGCGGGCAGCACGCTCTACGGCATCGCGGGCGCGTTCCTCGCCGTGCCGGTGACGGCGGCGGCCGCGGTGGTGCTGCGCTACCTCGGCGAGCAGATCGACGTACGGACCGTGCCGAAGCCCGAACCCACCGTGGATCCCGACCCGGAGCTAGGCTCCGCGTCATGAGTGCAGTCGAGGACATCCTCTCCCAGATTCCGCTGGGCCAGCTGGCAGGCCAGCTCGGCGTCAACGAGCAGGAGGCGGAGCAGGCGGCCCGCACCGCGCTGCCCGCGCTGCTGGGCGGCATCCAGGCCAACACCGCGGACCCGGGCGGGGCGTCGTCGTTCGCCCAGGCCGTGCAGCAGCACGACGGGTCGCTGGTCGAGGGCGGCGTGGACCTCAACCAGGTCGACCCGAACGAGGGGCAGAAGATCGTCAACCACGTCTTCGGCGCCCAGCAGGGCCAGGTGGTCCAGCAGCTCGGCGGCGTGGGCGGCGCAGGTGGCTCGGGGCTGATCCAGAAGCTGCTGCCGATCCTCGCGCCGATCGTGATGGCCTACCTCGCCAAGCAGCTCACCGGCGCCACGTCGAACGCCGGGGCGGAAGGTGGCCTCGGCGGGCTGCTGGGCGGCCTCCTCGGTGGCGTGCTGGGCGGTGGCGGCAACACCGCGCCGCAGCAGCAGAGCGGCCCGGACCTCGGCTCGATCCTGGGCGGACTGCTGGGCGGCGGCACCCGCCGCTAGACCCCGCCGCCTAGACCACCACGCGCATCGGGCGGCCGCGGGCGTCGCGCTCGCCGCCGAGCACCTCGGCCGCCCCGCGCGCCCACCGCGCCGCCGACCAGGCCACGGCCAGCGCGTCGAGCACGTCGTCGAGGCGGGCGCCCGCGGGCAGGTCGCCCAGCGCGACGGCGGGGTCCACCCAGCGCGCGAGCGCCGCGATCCGCTGCCCGGCGCCGCGGGCGGACTTCTTCGGCGCGAAGTCCGTCGCGGGCGCGAGCGCGCGGAGCGCGAGCTCGGGATGCACCTCGACGACCCGGTCGGGCAGCGTGACGGCGTCCCATTCGGCGATCTTCGGCGCGATGTGGAACGTCTGCAGGCTGATCGCGTGACCGGTGAGTCTGCGCGCCGTCCCGCAGGCCCGCGCGTAGTCGGGCGCGGCGAGCACCTCGCGCGGTGGCGCCGGGAACACCGACGAGCGGGCCCGGCCCAGCCGCGCCGCGGCGAGCGTGTCGCAGGCCCGGCGGGCGCGGCCCGTGGGCAGCCCGAGCGGGATGTCGACCCCGACCGCCGCGCACTCCCGGGTGGCGGCGAGCACCGCGGCCGCGTGCGGCTGCACCGACCACCGCACTCCTTCGGGGGAGACGATGGCGACCACCCATCCGCCCGGCACCCCGTCCACGCCTGCGATAGGGCAGGATCTTGCGACGTGCGCGTCCACATCGGGTCCGACCATGCAGGCTTTGAGCTGAAGTCCCACCTCATCGGCCATCTGACCAGTCTGGGGCACGACGTCGTGGACGTCGGCCCCGCCACGTACAACGCAACCGACGACTACCCGCCCTACTGCATCGCCACCGGCCTCGCGGTGCTCGCCGATCCGGGCAGCCTCGGCATCGTCATCGGCGGCTCCGGCAACGGCGAGCAGATCGCCGCCAACAAGGTGCCCGGCATCCGGGCCGCGCTGGCCTGGAACATCGAGACCGCGAAGCTGGCCCGGCAGCACAACAACGCCCAGGTCGTTGCGATCGGGGCGCGGCAGCACTCGCTCGAGGAAGCCGCGGAGCTCGCCGCGGCGTTCGTCGCCGAGCCGTTCAGCGAGGACCCGCGCCACCAGCGGCGCATCGACATACTCGCCGAGTACGAGAAGACGCACGAGCCGCCCGCGCTGCCGGACGCCTGAAGTCCACAGCCCGGAACCCGACGGCGCCGGGCCGCCGGTAGAAGATCGCGCGGAGCCGCACACCACGACGGTCGCGACCAGCGTCAGGTACGGCTCGCGGCGATCTTGTCGGGCCGAGCTACCAGTTGCCGCCGCCGCCCCAGTCGCCTCCGCCGAAGTCGCCTCCGCTGAGGTCGCCTCCGCCGAAGTCGCCGCCCCAGTCGCCGCCCTGATCGACGCCGCCCTGGTCGAGCGCGCCCTGACCGCCGCCCCAATCGCCGCCCTGGTCGACGCCGCCCTGGTCGAGGGCGCCCGGGTCGCCCCATCCGTCGGCGGCGAGGCCGTCGGCGTACCCGTCGGCGTAGGCCACGCCGGACATCCCCGAGAACAGCGAGCTGAACAGCAACGCCGACCCGACGCCCCACGCCCCGCCGATCAGCGCGGAGCGCCACCACGGCTCGGAGTACCAGCCCCGCGGCACCGGGCGCCCGGCCACCGTTCCGCCGGGGTAGAAGTGCCGGTTGAGGCCCGACGGGTTCGGGGAGGCGCTGTAGGCGTGCCCGTCGACGTCGACGGTGCGCTCCTCGCTCACCGAGCCCGCCTTCCCCTGCCCGGGCAGCGGCGGCAGCTCCGGCCCGGGGTCGAGGCCCATGGTGGTGCGGGCGGCGCGGACGTAGTAGAGGCCCTCGTAGGCGGTCTCGGTGACCTGTCGGGCCTGCGCCACGCTCCGCACCTGGTCCATCTGGGCGCCCGCGGCCGTGTAGCGCTCGGCGGCGTCGGCGAGCGCCTGCTTCGACGCCGGGTCGGTGCCGGTGAGCGCGAGCACCTGGCCGCCGAGCCGTTCGACCCAGCGGCGGGCGTCGGCGCGCGCGTCGTCGAGCTCGCGGGCCTTGGTCACGGACCGTTGCCGGATCAGCCACACCGCGCCCGCGATCACGACCAGGAGGACGATCAGCGTCGCGACTGTCATGTGCCGAGTGTGCCCTTTTCTCGTCTCGGGCGGTGCCGGATCCACGCCGGCTGGCACGGCCGGCGTGGACCCGAGGCCGGTCGGGGGAGGGGTCTGACCGGCCGGGAACGGCCGCACGTCCGGGTTTCCCGGGTCGGCATCCGTTCCCCGCAGTCCACTCGCCCCCTGCATCCGGATTGTTACCGATGGGTCGGCGCGCTGGCGCCTGCGCAAAAATGACAGTGCTGTGATTTACCGTGGGGGCATGGAGACGACGAACACCGGTTGGTGGAGCTGTCCCGGCTGCGGCGTGGAAGCCGAGCTGCCGGAGGCGGGCCCCGTGGCGTACGAGGTGCCGTGCCCGGACTGCGCGGAGGCGATGGTGCTCTGGCGCGAAGGGGCGCTCGCGGCCGCATAGCTCAGGGAGGCGGCCGCCCGCCGACGGCGAATGACGCTCGAACGGGACGTCAGCGGGGGTTTCGCGGGAGATCAAACCCCCATGGTGTCCCGCTCGAGCGCAAGGACCGACGTTTCGTCGGCCACAGCCCGTTCCGAGAGGCCTCGCCTTCTTCGCCGACACCGGGCCGCGCGCGATCGCCGCGCTCCGCCGCCGGTCCGCCGATGGCCTCGCGCCCTGGCCCGCGGCCGGGGTGACGACCTGGGCCGAGGCGATCCGCATCGTCCTGTTGTCCCCGATCCCGTCGCCTTCGTCGAGGCGGCCACCGGGCGGTCCTCGACGTCGCCCTTGCCCGTCCTGCGGTGAGCGACTAACGTACAACCATGTGGTTGTACGTAACGTGGACGACCTCTTCCACGCGCTCGCCGACGGCACCCGCCGGGACATCGTCGCGGTCGTATTGGCCGAGGAACGGTCGGTCACGGAGCTGGCCCGCCGCTACCCGATGAGCTTCGCGGCCGTGCAGAAGCACGTCGCGGTGCTCGAGCGGGCCGGGCTGGTCGTCAAGCACCGGCACGGCCGCGAGCAGCGGGTGCGGGGCGTCCCCGACGCCCTGCGCGAGGTGCGCGGCCTACTCGACCGGCTCGAGTCCGTCTGGCGGGCCCGTATCGACCGCATCGACGAGATCCTCACGGAAGGGACTGCACCATGACCGTCACCGACGTCATCAAGGACCCGGAGAACCGCAGGATGACCATCACCGCCGAGTTCGACGTCCCCGTCGAGCGCGTCTGGCAGATCTGGGCCGACCCGCGCCAGCTGGAGCGCTGGTGGGGCCCGCCGAGCCACCCCGCCACCGTCGTCGAACACGACCTGTCCGTCGGCGGCGCCGTCAACTACTTCATGACCGGCCCGGAGGGCGACAAGTACGCGGGCTGGTGGCGGGTGAGCGCCGTCGTACCCCCACACCGCCTGGAGTTCGAGGACGGGTTCGCCGACGGCGAGGGTCGCCCGAACCCCGACATGCACGTCACCGTCATCTGCGTCACCCTCGACGACCGCGACGGCGGCGGCACCCGCATGGAGATCACCTCGACGTTCGCCACGGTAGAGGCGATGGAAAAGCTCCTGGCCATGGGCATGGACGAGGGCATGAAGGCCGCAATGGGGCAGATCGACGCGATTCTCTAAACGGCCACCGCGGCGTCCGCGAACTGCGTGCGGTAGAGCTCCGCGTAGCGGCCGCCGCGGGCCAGCAGCTCCAGGTGCGTGCCGCGCTCGACGACGCGCCCGGCTTCCACCACGAGGATCTGGTCGGCCGCGCGGATCGTCGACAGCCGGTGGGCGATGACGATCGCGGTGCGCCCGGCCAGCGCCTCGCCGAGCGCCTCTTGGACGGCGGCCTCGGACGTGGAGTCGAGGTGCGCGGTGGCCTCGTCGAGCACCACGACGCGGGGCCGGGCGAGCAGCAGCCGCGCGATCGTCAGCCGTTGGCGCTCGCCGCCGGAGAGCCGGTAGCCGCGCTCGCCGACCACGGTGTCGAGCCCGTCAGGCAGGGCCGCGACGAGGTCGGCCAGGCGGGCGCGGCGCAGCGCGTCCCACAGCTCGGCCTCCTCGGCGCCGGGCCGGGCGAGCAACAGGTTGGCGCGCAGCGACTCGTGGAAAAGGTGCCCGTCCTGCGTGACGAGCCCGAGCGCGCCGCGGATCGTGTCGAACGCGAGGTCGCGGACGTCGACGCCACCGATCCGCACGGCGCCCGCGTCGACGTCGTAGAGGCGGGGGAGCAGCGCGGCGATCGTCGACTTGCCCGCCCCCGACGAGCCGACCAACGCGACCATCTGCCCCGGCTCGGCCCGCAACGACACGCTGTGCAGCACCTCGTCGCCGCCGCGGGTGTCCAGGCGTGCCACCTCCTCCAGCGAGGCGAGCGACACGCGGTCGGCGGCGGGGTAGGCGAAGCGCACCGCGTCCAGCTCCACCGAGAGCGCGCCCTCGGGCAACGGCCGGGGCTCCTCAGGCTCGGTGATCAGCGGCGGGAGGTCCAGCACCTCGAAGACGCGCTCGAAGCTCACCAGTGCGCTCATCACCTCGACCCGGGCGGAGGCCAGCGACGTCAGCGGCGCGTAGAGGCGGGTAAGCAGCAGCGCGAGCGCGACGACGTCGCCGGGGTCGAGCGACCCCGCCAGTGCGAACCACCCGCCCAGGCCGTAGACCAGCGCCAACGCGAGCGCCGAGACCAGCGTCAGCGCCGACACGAAGACCCACTGCACCATCGCGGTGCGGACGCCGATGT
Source organism: uncultured Actinomycetota bacterium (assembly GCA_963822805.1). GTDB lineage: Bacteria > Actinomycetota > Actinomycetes > Mycobacteriales > Pseudonocardiaceae > Pseudonocardia. The sequence continues at coordinate 352,672 of CAWGIV010000001.1, forward strand.
CGCGGACCCGGGCCGCGCGGGCGACGAACTCGCGCGTCTCGTCCGCGGGCCGCCCGAACAGTTTCACGAGCGTGGCGCCGGGTGCGGAGAACCGCTCGGTCATCTGGTTGCCCATCGCCGCGTTGTGGTCGGCGGCCTCGCGGTTGAGCGCGGCGAGGCGGCGGCCCATCCGCTTGGCGGGCAGCACGAAGATCGGCAGCAGGAGCAGCGCCAGCACCGTGACCGGCCACGACAGGCCGAGCATGACGATGAGCGTCAGGGCAAGCGTGACGACGTTGCCGACGACGCCCGAGAGCGTGTCCGAGAACGCCCGCTGCGCTCCGATCACGTCGTTGTTGAGACGGCTGACCAGCGCGCCGGTCCGGGTGCGGGTGAAGAACGCGACCGGCTGGCGCTGGACGTGGTCGAAGACGGCGGCGCGCAGGTCGAGGATCAGCCCCTCGCCGAGCGTGGAGGAGAGCCAGCGCTGGACGATCCCGACGCCCGCTTCCGCGACCGCGATGCCCGCGATGGCGAGCGCGATCCCGATGACCAGCGACGCGGGCCCGCCGCCGACGATCGCGTCGACCACGCGGCCCGCCAGCACCGGCGTCGCCACCGCCAGCGCGGCCCCGACCACGCTGAGCCCGACGAACGCGACGATCCGGCGCCGGTGCGGCTCGGCAAATCGGCCGATCCGGGCCAGCGTGGCCCGCGAGAACGGCCGTCGCTCGTCGGTGCCGTGCGCCGCCTGGTACATCTGATGCCAGGCGACCATCTCCATGCTCATGGGCGCACGGTAAGACCTGGAGTCGGATTCAGGTCAAGCACGGGTATCACGGGGGAGCAGCGCCCGTACCACCTCCTCTCCCGGCCAGGTCTTGCCGACCGCATCATGGATATCGCGCACAGCTGAGGATGGGGAGCGGTCATGAGTGTCGTCCTGGTGCACGGAAACCCCGAGACCAGCAGCCCGGGTTCGGCGCCGCGACTGGTTGATCTCCGAACTGGAGGGGATGGGTGTCCCAGCGGATCTCGTGGGCCACGACTGGGGCGGAGGCCATGTCGTGAATGTGGCGATGCGGCGTCCGGACCTGCTGCGAAGCTGGTGCACCGATGTCATCGGCGCCTTCGACACCGAGTACCTGTGGCACGACCTTGCGCAGCTTTGGCAAACCCCGGGGGCAGGCGAGGAATGGGCGGCGGAATCAGTCGCCGAACGTGCCGCCCGCCTCGAATCCTTCGGTGTTGGGTCCGACATGGCGACGAAGCTGGCCGAGGGGTACGACCGGACGATGGCCCGCTGCATCCTGACGCTCTACCGCTCGGCGGCGCAGCCCAGGATGGCGCAGGCAGGCGACGGCCTCGGGGCCGCGGCACAGCGACCCGGCCTGCACCTGAGCGCCACCGAGGATCATTTCGTAGGCACGAGAGACATGCAGCGCCGAGCCGCCGAGCAGGCCGGAGCCCGTATCGAGGTGCTCGAGGGGCTGGGCCACTGGTGGATGGTGCAAGACCCGGTGCGCGGAGCCGAGGCGCTGGAGAACTTCTGGTCGTCCCTCTCCTGAGCGGGACCACGGATTGTCGGTGCATGCTGGCATGCTGAACGTATGTTCGAAGAGCTGAGTGTTCGGAGGGTGGAGTCGGAGCTGGTCGAGCTGGCCGGTCATCTCGCCGCCGCCACCTGCCGGTTCCTGCAACTGCTGGCCGAGTTCGACACCCGCGCGGGTTGGGCGGGGCCCGGGATGCGCTCGTGCGCGCACTGGCTGAACTGGCGGGTCGGGCTGAACCTGCGTACCGCGCGAGAGCACCTGCGTGTGGCCCACGCGCTGACCGGGCTGCCCGCCGTCACCGAGGCCTTCGCCGCAGGCCGGGTCTCCTACGCGAAGGTGCGGGCGATCACCCGGATCGCAACGCCGAAGACCGAGCAGGGCCTGCTCGCCATCGCCCTGCACGGCACCGCCTCACACGTCGAGACGGTGGTCGCGGCCGCGCGCGCAGGCATCGACCCGGGCGAGGACGCGGCCCGGCGCGGCATGGAGTGGAGACGGGCGGATGACGGGTCGTTGCTGGTCCGCCTCCGGTTGCCCGCCGAGGAGGGCGCGCAGCTCGTGGCCGCGATCGAGGCCGTGCTCGCCGAGGACGAATCCGACGCGCCCGCCGCCGTGCGTCCGAACGGTTCCGCGGAACCCCTCGACGGCCGCACCCCGACCATGGGTCCGCACGGTTCCGCGGAACCGTCCCGGCCGATCGCCGCCCGCCGAGCGGATGCCCTGCTGTCGCTGGTCGCAGGCCACCAACCCACCCATCCGCCGACGATCGTCGTCCACGTGCGAGCCGATGTCACGCAGCCCAACCACCCGGTCGAGCTAGCGGAGCGGCCCCAGGCGTGGATCGAGGGCGGCCCCGCGCTCTCGCCCGTCGTCGCCGAGCGGCTCACCTGCGGCGCCGCCGTGCAGGCACTGCTCGTCGACCGCCGCGGAAATCCCCTCAACCTCGGCCGCCGCCGTCGCACGGTCTCCGACTCGCAGCTGCGTGCCTTGCGGGTCCGCGACCATGACCGGTGCGTGTTCTCGGGGTGCACGCAGTCCCGCCACCTGCAGGCCCATCACGTGCGCTGGTGGCGGCACGGCGGCCCAACCGACCTCGGCAACCTTGCCCTGCTCTGCACCTTCCATCATCGGCTGATCCACGACCACGGCTACCGGCTCCGCCCCGACGGACAGGGCGGCTTCATCACCGCCCGCCCCGACAGCACCCCGATTCCGAGGGTTGGAGCCCCCACCCGAGGCGGTCCCGAAGCGGTCCAGCACGCCGGGATCGACGACCGGACCATCACCCCGCGTTGGTCCGGCGAGCGCCTTGCCCTCGACTACGTCCTGGCCTGGCTAATCCCAGAACTCCGCGACGATCGCGCGGCGGCAGCGGCGTAGCACCGCTCTGAAGTAGTAGTCGTACCGCCGACCGCGAGATCATCAAGACGGTGATCAGCAGTGTCACCGAGAAGAAGCCTCCGGCTACTCGGCGGATGACACGCCTTACTTTGGAGATCGTCGGGCACTCGGCCATCGAGATCACGATGAACGTCTACGTCCATGTGTCGCTGGACAACCAACGCGCCGCGCTCGAGCTGCTCAACGCCCAGCTCGTTGCGGACGACGAGGGCGCACGATGACCAGCGTTGCTGTCAACAACCGCTGTCAGCGGGACGGCAAGATCACAGATACCCGGCCTGACCTGGTCGGGGTGACCGGATTTGAACCGGTGGCCCCTCGCTCCCAAAGCGAGTGCGCTACCAAGCTGCGCCACACCCCGTGCTCAGCAGTCTAGGGGGTCGACCCGACCGTGGTCGTGCGGATAGCCACCGGCGCGTCCGCTAGGCTGACGAGGCCGCCAACAACGACGGCATGCGGGCGTAGCTCAGTGGTAGAGCCCTAGTCTTCCAAACTAGCTACGCGGGTTCGATTCCCGTCGCCCGCTCCGGCTCTGAACAGCGGAAACGCTGGATCCAAGATCCGCGTCGGTCGTCGCGTGGCACGTGACGTGGCACGAACCGGGGGTATGGTGCCCGCTATGACGGGCCGTCCGGGGACGGGCAAGGCACGGGCGCGGGGCAACATCGAGGTCCTGCGGAGCGGTGCGCTGCGCGTCCGCGTGTATGCCGGGATCGATCCGGTCACGAAGAAGCGCCACAACCTGATCGAGGTGATTCCGCCTGGTCCGCGGGCATGGCGCGAGGCGGAGGACGCCCGCCCGCGGCTTGTGCAGCAGGTTGCCAACCGCCGCAATCCGCGGACGAGCGCGACGGTCGACGAGCTGCTGAGCCGTTACTTCGAGCAGTTCCCGGGCGCGCCCACCACGCTCGACCTCTACCGCACGCACGCACGCAACCACATCTCGCCGGTTCTGGGGCACCTCAAGGTCGGGCGGCTCGACGCGGAGACGCTCGACTCGTTCTACGCCGAGCTGCGCCGCTGTCGTCGTCGGTGCAGCGGTCGCAAGCGGACAATCGACCACCGAAGGACCGGTGCCCACGAGTGCACCGAGCGGTGCAGGCCGCACGTTTGTCGACCGCTCGCCCAGACCACGATCCGCCAGATCCACTTCATTCTGTCCGGCGCCTACAAGAAGGCGGTTCGCTGGGGATGGGTGGGCGAGAACCCGACTGCGAAGGCGGAGCCGCCACCGGCGCCGAGGCCGAACCCGCAGCCGCCCACTGCTGAGCAGGCCGCGCGCATCGTCACGGACTCGTGGCGTGATCCCGATTGGGGCTCGCTGATCTGGACGGCGATGACGACCGGGATCCGCCGCGGCGAGCTGTGCGCGATCCACCTCTCGTCGCTCGATCTCGGAGCCGGTCGGGAGACGCTGTGGCTGCGCAAGGCAATCCGTCGCGATCCGGATGACCGTTGGATCGAGGCTGACTTGAAGACCCACCAACAGCGGCGGATCGCGCTCGACTCCGAGACAGTCGTCGTGTTGCGGGAGTACATCGAACGACGACGAGCCCAGGCAGCGAAGCTCAACATCGAGCTGGATGACAACGCATTCCTGTTCTCCAATGCCGTTGACGGGTCGGACTTTCTGACGCCGGACAGCGTGAGCCAGCGCTACGACCGTATGGCGACGCGGTTGGGGATCGAGACGACCTTGCACAAGCTGCGCCATTACTCGGCGACGGAGCTGATTACCGCAGGGGTCGACCCGCGTACGGTCGCCGGGCGGCTGGGGCACGGCGGTGGCGGCACGACAACCTTGCGGACCTACACGGCGTGGGTTTCGGAAGCAGATCAGTGGGCGGCGCATGGCATCGGCGCTCGAATGCCGAGGCGTCCGCAGACCGACGATGACCAAAATGAGCCGCAACCTCGCCATCCCTACGAGATCGTTGCTCACGCGGTCCGATGTCAAGTGGCGGACGGGACTCTCTCTATCGGGTCACGGGCACCTCGTGCGGCCGAGCTCGCTGCTCAACACGGCGTCTCGCTCGCTACTGCGAAGCGTGCGCTCGCATTGCTCGCCGAGCGAAGGGAGCTGGAGCGCGAAAGCCGCGGCGTGTTGCTTGTGGCCATACCGCGATCCCCGACGCCAGCTGCAGCGCAAGTTGATGTCGCGAACCAATCTCAAGGCGGTGCCTCTGCTCATCGCCTGCTTCTTGTAGTTGTCCGACGCCGCGGCCTCGAAGTCGCACGGTTCTCTACAGTTGTCGATCCGCGGAGCGCCGCCGCGCTCAATCGTGTACTCGTCAACGCAGTCATCCGCGGCGGTGGCCATACTCAAGACGTCGGTGAGTACGAGATGGATCTGTGCGAGCTGAGCGAGAAGGCACCGTTCCTGACATTCGTTACCTCATTTTCCCAATGATCACGAAGCCCCGAATAGACGCCGTGTGAGGCGGGTCGTACTCGCGAAGAGCTCGAAGAGGCATGACGTGTGGTCCCAGATGGGTCCCCACCAGGCCAGGGCCCCATCGCGTGTCGTGTACGTTAACAACTCAATTGGCCAGATACACCCATTTGCAGGTCGCTGCTTTGGGCGCGGAACTGGGCATAGGTGCGGCAGACTTGTCCGTCCAGCACGGTGACGGCTGTGGGCAGCAGTCCGATGAGGCCCAGTTGCCGTCGCTGGTCGAGGGTGAATGCTGTGCCGCGGTTGATCGTCGGGTTGGCCAGCACGGCGCTGCCCGGGCCATGAATACGGGCGGTGATCCCTTCGGGGGTTGGCAAGAGCTCGTACGGTGCGTCGGACCTCTCCCGAGGAGCAATTGGATGTGCCTTGGTATCTGGGCCCGATGTGAATCCGGGATGTGGACCTGGTCTGTGCCGGCGTCGCCCGGGCTGGTCGTCTTCGCCGTCTAGATCAGCGGTGCACCGGTGTGCGAGCGTACCTCCGCCTCCGTTACGCTCGGAGCGGTCTCGACGAGGATCAAACCGTCCTCGGACACGTCGATCACCGCGAGGTCGGTGATGATCCGATTCACGCACCGCGCGCCGGTCAGCGGCAGGGTGCACTCGACGAGGATCTTCGGTGAGCCGTTGCGGGAGACGTGGTCCATCATCACGACAACCTTGTCCGCACCGTGCACGAGATCCATCGCGCCCCCCATACCTTTGATCATTTTTCCGGGGATGGCCCAGTTGGCGAGATCGCCGAGCATGCTGACCTGCATCGCGCCGAGCACAGCCACGTTGAGGTGGCCGCCGCGGATCATCGAGAAGCTGTCGGATGAGCTGAAGTAGCTCGCTCCGGGCAGGACGGTCACCGTTTCCTTGCCGGCGTTGATCAGGTCGGGATCGACCTCGTCTGGATAGGGGTAGGGGCCGACACCGAGGATGCCGTTCTCGGAGTGCATGATCACCGACCTGCCCGGTGGGATGTGGTCGGGAACCAGCGTCGGCATACCGATGCCGAGGTTCACGCATGAGCCGTCGGGCAGTTCGGCGGCCACCCGGGCGGCGAGTTGATCTCGGGTGAGGCTCATCGTTGGCGCACCGTCCTGATCTCTACCGGCTTGAGGGCGTCGGGGACGTGCACGACGTGCTGGATGTAGATGCCCGGGGTGTGCACGGCGTCCGGGTCGAGGTCGCCGGGTTCGACGAGATGTTCCACCTCGGCGATGGTGACGCGGCCGGCGACGGCGCAGTCGGGGTTGAAGTTGCGTGCGCTGCGTCGGTAGATGAGGTTGCCGTGCCGGTCGCCCTGCCAGGCGTGTACTAGGGCGAAGTCGGTGACGATCGACTCTTCGAGGACGTAGGTCTGACCGTTGAACTCCCGGGTGTCCTTCTTCGGCGACACCACTGCGATGGTGCCGTCGGTGTTGTAGCGCCAGGGCAGGCCGCCCTCGGCCACGAGGGTGCCGACGCCGGTGGGCGTGTAGAAGGCCGGGATTCCTGCGCCGCCTGCGCGCATCCGCTCGGCAAGCGTGCCCTGGGGCGTCAGCTCGAGTTCCAACTCGCCGGCCAGGTACTGGCGGGCGAACTCCTTGTTGTTCCCCACGTAGGAGCCGATTGTGCGGCGGATGCGGCCGGCCGCGAGCAGGGTTCCGAGCCCGAAACCGTCGACTCCGAGGTTGTTGCTGACTGTCTCCAGATCCGTCGTGCCCTGCGCCAGCAGCGCGGCGATCAGGGCGGTTGGGACGCCGGACATTCCGAATCCGCCGACGGCGAGCGACGCGCCGTCGGGGATCTGGGCGACCGCATCCTGCGCGTTCGCCACCACTTTGTCGATCATCGGGTCGCCCGCTCGAATATCGCGGCGAAGCCTTGGCCCCCGCCGATGCACATGGTCTCCAGCCCGTAGCGGCCTTGCGGCGGTCCAGTTCGCGCAGCAAGGTCGCCAGGATGCGGGCGCCGGTGGCGCCGACCGGATGACCGAGCGAGATGCCCGAACCGTTGGGGTTTAGACGCTCGTCGTCGGGCTCGATCTTCCATTCGTGCATCACCGCAAGAATCTGGGCGGCGAATGCTTCGTTCAGTTCGATGATCGCCATGTCGTCGAGTGAGGCTCGGCCGGGCTAGCGCCTTCGCCGTGGCGGGGACCGGGCCCGATGCCCATGGTCGCGGGGGTACCCCGGCGACCGCCCAGGAGACGAGCCGGGCCGAGCGGACGCAGCCCAGTCTCCGCGCCTTGTCCGGCGGTGGTGACGATACAGACTGCGGCGCCGTCGTTCTGGCCGCTGGCATTCCCCGCGGTCACGGTCGCGTCCGGATCGATCGCCGAGCGGATCGGGCGGAGTTTCGCCAGTGCCTCGATGGTGGTGTCGGCACGCGGGTGCTCATCGGTATCGACGACGATGGGGTCCGATTTCCGTTGCGGTACAGGCATTACGACGATCTCGTCGGCGAATATGCCGGACCGCTGGGCGGCGACGGCGCGCAGATGCGATTGAACCGCGAGCGCGTCCTGGTCGGAGCGGCTGATGGAATATTCGGCGCGCAGGTTCTCCGCGGTCTCGATCATGCCGCCGGGCACGGGAAAGTTCTTGCCGCCCGCGGTGATTCGGGCACGGGCCAGCCGGTCGTCGAGCCGTACGCCGTCACCGCGTACGCCCCAACGCATTTCGGTGGCGTAGAACTCCGCACGGCTCATCGACTCCGTCCCGCCCGCCAGCACCAGTTCGCTACCGCCGGTGGCGACCTGCATGCAGGCGGTAGGACCGCCTGCAGTCCGGAGCCGCAGCGCCGGTCCACCTGCACGCCGGGGACGCCGACGCCGAGGCCCGCGTCGAGGGCGGCCACGCGGCCGATGGCCGGGGCCTCGCCGTTGGGCGAGGCCTGTCCGAGGATCACATCGTCGATCTGATCGGCGGGCACACCGGTGCGCTCGACAAGCTCTCGGACCAACCCGGCCGCCAGCACGTGCGCGGGCACATCACGGAAGACACCGCCAAACCGCCCGACAGGAGTCCGGAGTGGTTCACAGATCACGGCATCGGGCATTACGTCCTCCTTCGAACACGCTCGCCGCGACGGCGAGGTCGAACCGCGGGTAAGCCGGTCACGCCTTCGGCGTAGGCGCGTAACCGATCAACTTCCAGGTCTCTCCGTCCCGCACCCACACCGCGATGGAGGAGTTGCGCAGGCTCTTGCGCACGTCCCCGGCGGTGAGGTCGGCGTTCATCTCGCCAAGGACGAGGCCGACGTCGCCATGGATGACGATCTTCGTCACCGGATGGTCGATGTGGTGATAGACGTAGAAGCCGTCGCGGCACTTCGCCAGGTAGGACTCGAGACTGTCGGTGACCCCGTTGGAATGGGTGTACATCAGGTCGGGGTCGCAGACCCGGGCGAAGGCATCGAAGTCGCCGGCCACGACGGCGTCGAAGCGCTGCCGCTCCAGCTCGGTGATCGCCTCAACATCCTTGACGGACGTGCTGTCGGACGTGCTGTCGGTCTCGCTGCCGGACTCGCTCATGTGCTGCCTCTCTGTCGGGCGAGGGACGTCGCGCCGGTAGTCCCCCGGTCAGGCCCCCCACAGCGGACGACCAGTTGAATATAACCAATAGATCGATCCGATTGAAAGGCCTTGACACGTCCGGGGTTGCTGATGGACGCTCTGCGGCGCCCCACACCGTCGATGCGGTGTGACGGCGTCCGTCGGATGACCTCCGGCCGTGCCACCGACAACCGTCCCACGAACGGCCGGGCCAAGCGGGATGTCGGAACCATCCATGACAGAGGTGTTCACCTTGGCCGAGTTCGAACTGATCGCGGCGTGCTGGACGACCGCGGGTGCCTGTGACCCGATGGGCGTCGACGACCGCAGCCCGGTACCCATTCGCGACCGCGTCGAGGCAGCTGCCCAGGCCGGCTTCGCCGGGTTCGGCCTGCGCCACGGCGACCTGCTCGTCGTCGAGGAGATGATCGGCTTCGGCGAATTCGGCCGGATGCTGGCCGTCAACGGGATCAAGTACCTGGAGCTGGAGTTCCTCGAGGGCTGGTACTCGGCAGGCGAGGAACGGGCCAGGTCCGACGCCCAGCGAGCCGATCTGCTGCGTGCAGCGGAAACGCTGGGCGCGATCCGGATCAAGGTCGGCGGTCATTTCGCGGGCGGCCCGCTTGACGTCGCTCATGTCACCGATGAGTTCGGGAAGCTGGCCGAGGACGCCCGCCAGGCCGGCACGGCCGTTGGGATCGAGCCCATGCCCTTCGCCGACGTAAAGACGCCAGAGATGGGCCTGGAGATCGTGACAAAGGCCAACCATCGCCATGGAGGCCTTTACGTCGACATCTGGCACGTGGCCCGGGCCGGTGTGGACGTGGCATCACTCGCATCACTGCCGGTCGAGTGCATCTCGGGCGTCGAACTCGACGACGCCGACCACGAGGTGCGCGGGACGCTGATCGAAGACACCTTCAACAGTCGCCGGTTTCCCGGCGAGGGCGACCTCGACGTCCGCGGATTCATCGACGCGATCAAAAAGACCGGCTACAGCGGGACGTGGGGCGTGGAAATGCTCTCTACCGACTACCGGTCGCTGCCCGTCGCGGAGGCCACCCGCCGCGCCTACGACACCACGGCGCGGTTTTTCACCCAAGACGCCTGATCAGGAGACCCCATGAGACCGCACACCCTCGTCAGGGCCATCGCCCGACCTTCGCATGCCGGACGCTCGTTCGGCCGTCGCCTGCTTGCCCTCGGAGTGAGTGTGGCAGCGGCGATCAGTCTCACCGCCTGCGGCACCGGACCCGGCGGCGGGGGCGGCGGTGCGCCCAAGGACGCCGGTCAGCCCCTGAAGCTGGGATTGTCCATGCCGGCGCTGGACACTCCGTTCTTCTCGGTCCTGGTCAAAGACGCCATGACGTCCGCGCAAGCGGCCGGCGGATCGGTCGTCCAGACGACCAACGCCAACCGCGACGCCGGCCAGCAGGTCACCGACTTCCGCAACCTCATCACGGCAGGCGCCAACGCCATCATGGCGGGCATCGTCGACACCAAGGCCATCAAGCCGGCCCTGGACTACGCCGCCAGCCAGAACGTCCCGGTCGTCATCGTCGATGACGAGCCCGGCGCCGGCCCCGTGTACGCCGTGGTCAAAGCCGACAACAAGGGCATGGCAACCGAAGCCGCCGAGAAGCTCGGTGCCCTCGTACCGCAAGGCGGGAAGATCCTCGAAATCACCGGCGATCCGGCGACCACCAACGGCCGCGACCGCGTCTCCGGCTTCGACGACACCATCAAGGCAAAGTTCCCGAACATTCAGATCATCTCGCAGAATGCGAAATGGGACGGCCCGACCAGCGGCAACGTTGCGAATGCGGTGCTCAGTCAGAACCCCGACCTCGCCGGCATCTACCTGGCGACCGACACCCTCTACTACGACCCGGTCGCGGCAGCCCTGACAGGTCGTGGACGACTCGTGCCCGCCGGGCAGCCCAACCACCTCCCGATCGTGGCGATCGACGGCGGCGTGAGCGCTCTGCGCGCCATCCGTGGCGGCCAACTCGACGCCACCGTGTCCCAGCCGGTGGACAACTACGCGAAATACGGCGTGCAGTATTTGCAGAACGCGCGGGCCGGTAAGCCGGTCGCCGCGGGCAAGACCGATCACAACAGCACCGTCGTGCAGGACGGGCAGTACTTCGTCGACCAGCTGCCCGCACCGATGGTCACCAAACAGAACGTCGGCGACCCCGGCCTGTGGGGAAATAAGGCCGGGTCGCAGTGACCACGCCAACCACGCCGACCACCCCGGCGAGCACCGCGCTCGACACCACCGACGAGCGGCTCAGTGAGGAGGTGGTGGTGCTGCGCAACGGCGTGAAGCGGTTCGGCGCCACCACCGCCCTCAACCGGGCCTCGATGACGGTGCGTCGGGGCGAGTCACACGGGCTCGTCGGTCGCAACGGGGCCGGCAAGTCCACCATCGTGTCCATCCTCACCGGACTACAGCCCCTCACCGAGGGAACCCTGCATCTGAACGGGCAGCCGGCGCCTCCGCTGACCGATCGCAAGGCCTGGCTGGGCAACGTGTCGTGCGTCTACCAGCACCGCACGTTGGTGCCGGAGATGAGCGTCGCGGAGAATCTCTACCTGGGCACCTACGAAGACCGTCAGCTGATCAACTGGAAGTCGCTCAACGCGAAGGCGCAGACCGAGCTCGATCGGTGGGAGATCCCGATCTCCTCACGGCAGCAGGTTGCCGAGCTCGGAGTCGGCGAGGCCCAGATGATCGAGATCGTTCGAGCACTCACGCACGGCTCGCGGTTTGTCATCCTCGACGAACCCACCGCGCAGTTGGTCTCCAACGAGATCGAGACACTCATCTCGCGGGTCAACCAGCTACGCGACCGCGGGGTGACCTTCCTGTTCATCTCTCACCACCTCGACGAAGTACCGCAGGTCTGCGACGCGGTGACGGTGCTGCGCAACGGCACCGACGTGCTACACGGCCGCGCCCGGGACCTGAGCACCGCCGATATGGTCACCGCGATGGTCGGAGACGACGCGGCCGGTACCGACCTCATGCGCAAGACCCACCACAGCCGCCGCAAGATCGACCACGATGCCCCCAGCGTCCTCGAGGTCGAGGGGCTGACCGCACCAGGACAGATCGACGAGTTCGCGGTGACCATGAAGGCCGGAGAGGTCATCGGACTGGCGGGCCACGCCGGCTCCGGCTCCCGGCAGATCGCCCGCAGCCTGGCCGGCCACCAGTCCCGGTGGACAGGCCGGATGCGCCTGCGCGGTCAGGAGATCCGACCAGAGCGCTGGGATCCCTATGCCGCCGTGCGCACCGGGATCACACTCGTTCCCGAGGACCGGATCAAAGAAGGACTGGTCGGCGGGTTGTCTATCGAGGACAACATCACGCTCACCACGCTGCGGCAGCTGACCAAGAACGTCCTACTGGACCGCAAGAAGCGCCGCCGCGCCGCAGAGACGGCCCGCGCCGAACTCGGGGTGGCCTGCAGCTCGGTCGACCAGCCGGTCGGGCAACTCAGCGGCGGCAACCAACAGAAGGTGCTCCTCGGGGCGGCTCTCGGCCCGCGGCCGACCGTCTTGATCCTGATGCACCCGACCGCCGGAGTAGATATCGCCTCCAAGGCGACGATCCTCCAGATCGTCGAGGACTACCGCCGCGACGGACTCGCGGTCCTGCTCGTGAGCGACGAACCCGAGGAACTGGAGTCTGCGACCGGGTGCAGGTCTGGGTGCGTGGCCGCCTCGCGCTGGAGGGCTCGGGCCTGTCCGAGGACCAGCTCGTGGCGGCAATGGAAGGTTCGGCCGCGCCCCCGGTCGACGCGGAGGCTGGGCACGGCTCAACGACAAAAGCAGACGAGGTTCATCCATGAATGCCGCTCAGCCGTCAGGGACCGCCACGGCCACAGGAAGCCGAGGCGCCCCCACCCCGACCGATGCGCCCCCACGCCGCAACCTGCAAACGCTGTTGACGCCCGAACTGGCCATCTTGCCGGTCCTGGTCGTCGTCATCATCGTCGGCGCGGTGCTGAATCCCTCCTTCCTGTCCTACAACAACATCTTCGGCATCCTGCAACAAACCGCCGAGCTGTCCGTGCTGGTGATGGCACTGACATTGGTGCTCATCACAGGGAAGTTCGACCTGTCCCTGGAGTCGACCTTCGGTCTCGCGCCGATGGTGGGGGCCTACGTGTTCCTGTCCCTGGGTGGGACCGGCCTGGGCCTGCTCGACTCACCGGTGGCCGCCCTGATCGCCATCTTCGTCGTCGGCGGCCTTATCGGACTGTTCAACAGCGTGCTCGTGGTCTACCTGCGGTTCAACGCCTTCATCGCGACGCTGGCCACGCTGATCCTGTTGCGCGGTATCAGTCTCGGCCTGACCAAGGGCGAAACACTGTCGGGCCTGCCCGACTCCATGATCGCCATGGGCCAGCAGAGCTTCGCCTTCCTGCCCGTCTCCTTCTTCGTGGCGCTCATCGTGCTCATCGTGCTGAGCCTGTTCCTGTCTCGCCACCGCCTCGGGCGGATGCTCTACGCCATCGGCGGGAACCAGATGGCGGCCCGGGTGGCCGGTGTGCGGGTGGAGCGGGTGCTCATCGGCGTGTTCGTCGTCGCCGGAGTGCTGGCGGCGCTGGCCGGGCTGCTCCAGGCCGGTCGGATCGATTCCATTCCCACCTCGCTCGGCCAGAACCTGATCTTCAGTGCGTTCGCCGCCGCGGTGTTGGGCGGGGTCAGCCTCAACGGCGGCCGAGGCACCATGACCGGCGCCTGCGGTGGTGTGCTGCTGCTGGTGTTGATCCAGGACATCCTCGTGCTCGCGCACGTGCCCGGCTACTGGATCAACGCGACCACCGGTGCGATCATCCTCATCGCCCTGTTGATCTCGCGCTTCACCGGCGCCGAGAAGTCCAGCTGACGCCTCGAGACCTCAGGAGAAACAACGATGAGACTGGCGAACAAGGTCGCCGTGGTCACCGGGGCGGCCGGCGGCATCGGCTTGGCCACAGCCCAGCGGTTCGCTCGTGAAGGCGCCACGGTCTACGCAGGCGACACCACGTTCAAGAGCTCCGAAACCGACGCCGACGGCATTCGTAACCGACCCCTGGATGTCAGCGACCTCGATGACTGGACCCGGCTGACCGACGAGATCGCCGACGAATCCGGTGGAGCCGACATCCTGGTCAACAACGCCGGACTGGTCGGCTCCTACGACGCCCTCACCGACATCGACGTCGAGAGATGGCACGCGATTATCGCCGTCAACCAAACCGGCGTCTTCTACGGTATGCGCAGCATCATTCCGCTGATGAAGTCCCGAGGCGGCGGCTCGATCATCAACGTGTCGTCGATCTGGGGGCTTGTCGGGGCGCCCGGTGTTGCGGCCTACCAGGCATCCAAAGGCGCCGTCACGCTCATGACCAAGAACGCCGCGATGAGCTACGCACCTGACGGCATCCGCGTCAACTCGGTGCATCCGGGGCTCATCACGACGCCGATGACCGAGGCCCAAGACCCGGCGATCTCCGAGGGCCTGGTCGCCACGACGCCGCTGGGTCGCGCCGGACGAGCCGAGGAGGTGGCGAACGCCATCCTCTTCCTCGCCAGTGATGAAGCCTCGTACGTGACCGGCAGCCAGCTGGTCGTCGACGGGGGCTTCACCACACCGTGATCAACCATCGGAGCCAGCATCCGGCCGTCGCTGCCCGACCGAGCCGTCGCCGCAGCCCCTACCGGGCCCCGTCGTCCCGCGCACGGCAAGAGGCAACGCACGCTCCGGAGCTGCTCCCGTGGGGACCGACGCCCGTGCCGACCCGGACCGGCCACCACGGTGTGGGGGCCGAACGCGGCCACATCGCAGGTCTGTTGTTTGCCTACGACGAAAAGGCGCCACCCGTCGCCGCCACCGCCCACCAGTGCCACGAACGCGGTGCTGCGTCCATGATGGGCGTAGAGAGGGGCGCGCTCGGGCGGCCGGAATCGTTGGCGACAGCGGAGAGTGAGGACGCATGTCGGAACTTGCAGACGCGACGACTCGTGGCAGAAGCGCTGCAGATCACCTTGCGGCAGAAATCGAACGGATGCAGGAGGGCGAGCGGCTCGGCACCAAGAAGGAGATCAGCCAGCGTTTGGGAATTGCTGGCGCCACACTGAACGAAGCCATCCGATTGTTGCAAGAACGCGGTCTGGTGACACTGCGGCCGGGCCCCAAGGGCGGCATCTTCGTGGCCAAGTCGGATCCGTTTGCCCGACTTGGTCGCACCCTGCTTCAGGTACGTAACGAGCCCGACCTCATCTCCGGCGCCATCGAGGTCCGCGAGTCCTTGCAGGCCTTGGCAGCGCTCAATGCGCTGCGGCACCGCTCCGAAGCAGACATCGAGGTTCTCCAGGACCACATGGCGAAGATCGAGGCCGCAGTCGAGGACGAGGACGAGTTCACGGACTCGGTGTGGCGACTGCACGAGTTCATTGCCGGAATCGGCGGCAACCGCGTCCTCGAGACCGTCTACCGGGGCGTGCTCGCCTACGTCGAGGCAAACGAACAGGGCGCGGCGCACGAGTCCGGATCCCCGGGGCAGCGCCGAAAGTTGCTCCGCGTCCACCAGCAGTTGATGAGTTCCATTATCGAGCAGGACGAACGGGCGTGCCGGCGGGCCATCCGCGCCCTTGACGTCGGGCGCGGCCGTCCGGGATAGCGCGTCGACACCAGCGCATCGACACCAGCGCATCGAAGGGGCGCGGCCGATTCCAGCGCCAACCCGCGAGAAGGAGATTGCGACATGAGCACTATCGAGAACCGGTATCCCGACCCGTCCGACGAGGCGGCGAGAACCACCGAGCTGTTCAGCGAGGACCGGTCTGCCGAGGTCGTTGGGGCCAGCTTCGCCGAGACCCCCGATCCACGACTGCAACAGATCATGACCGCGTTGGTGCGCCACCTGCACGCCTTCGTCAAGGATGTCGAGCTCACGGTCGAGGAATGGGCGCAGGCGATCGAGTTCCTCACGGCGACCGGTCAGATGTGCTCCCCCACCCGCCAGGAGTTCATCCTGCTCTCCGATGTGCTGGGCGTGTCGATGTTGGTGGAGACCATCAACAACCGCGCCGAGGACGCCACGGAGTCGACCGTTGAAGGCCCGTTTCACGTCGTGGAGTCTCCCGCCCGGGACCTCGGGGCGAACATCGCGCTCGACGGGAAGGGTGAGCCCTGTTTGGTCACCGGGCGGGTCACCGACGTCGACGGCAAGCCACTTGCCGGGGCATCGGTCGATGTGTGGCAGGCCAACGACGACGGCTTCTACGATGTCCAGCAGCCGGGCGTGCAACCGGAACGCAACCTGCGCGGGCTGTTCACCGCAGACCCGGACGGAAGGTTCTGGTTCCGGACCGTCGTTCCGCGGTACTACCCGATCCCGGCCGACGGCCCGGTCGGTCGGCTCTTGGCCGCAACCGGGCGGCATCCTAATCGTCCGGCACACGTGCATTTCGATGTCCGCGCCGACGCCCACCGGCCCTTGATCACTCATCTGTTCGTGGCCGACACGCCCTATATCGGATCGGACGCGGTATTCGGGGTCAAGAAGAGCCTGGTGCGCGAGTTCCCGCTGACCGACGATCCGGCGCGGGCGGCCCAAGCCGGCGTGCCGAATCCGTTCCGGAGTGTTCGCTTTGATGTCGTGCTGCGCCCGCTCGACGACCCGCAGGCCCGGCCAGACGCGCGGGCCCAGGCATGACCGCGCCCTCACCGTCGGGATTGTCCTTCACCTACCAGGCATTGCCGATGCGGGTGGTCTTCGGCGCAGGATCGGTGAAGTCGATCGCCGCAGAAGTCGAACAGCTCAACCTCGAGCGGGCACTGGTCCTGTGCAGTCCCGAACAGGAAGACACCGGCCGAATGGTCGCCGAGGCGTTGGGCGACCGTTCGGCGGGCGTGCTGCCCGAGGCCCGCATGCACGTGCCGATCGAGATGGCCAACCGTGCCCGTGACCGAGCCGAGCAGCTGGGCGCCGACAGTTGTGTCGCGGTCGGCGGCGGCTCGGCCGTTGGCCTGGGCAAGGCCATCGCACTCGCGCACGGCCTGCCGGTCATCGCCATCCCGACGACCTACGCCGGATCGGAAATGACCCCGATTTGGGGTCTGACCGAGGGCGGCCAGAAGCGCACGGGTCGCGACCCCCGCGTGCTGCCCACCAGCGTGGTCTACGACCCCGAACTCACCCTGACCCTGCCGGTCGGCATGTCGGTCACCAGCGGACTGAACGCGGTCGCCCACGCGGTGGAGGCGCTGTATGCGCCCGACGCCACACCGGTTATCTCGCTAATGGCCGAGGAAGGGGTCCGCGCTCTCACCGGCGCCCTTTCGACCATCGTCGCGTCGAGCGCCGACCTGGACGCGCGGGCCCGTGCGCAATACGGCGCGTGGCTGTGCGGCGCCTGCCTCGGCGCGACGACCATGTCGTTGCACCACAAGCTCTGTCACGCTCTCGGCGGCACGCTGGACCTACCGCATGCGCCCACGCACACCGTCGTACTTCCCCATGCGCTCGCCTACAACCAACCCGCGGCACCAGCGGCGGTCGCACCGCTGCGGCGCGCACTGGGCGCGACAGCAGACCCCGCGCAGACGCTGTGGAACCTCTCCCGCGACCTGGGCGCCCCGCGCTCGCTGCGCGAACTGGGCATGGCGGAATCCGACATCGCACCGATCGTCGAGCAAGTCATCGCCAACCCCTACGCCAACCCGGTCGAGGTGACGAGGCAAGGACTGACCCGGCTGCTGCAGGCGGCATGGGCGGGTGCCCCGCCGGCGGGCTGACCGCACACGCAATGGCCGCTGTCGCATCCGCCGCCGTCTTACCCGCTGCGCCCCGGCCCTCGATCACCGAGCGACGCCCGCGGAGCGAGACACTACCCGCTACACCCCGGTGTCGTGCCCGGATTCCTCGGCAACCCTGAGGAACCCCTTCAACGCGGGATTCTCGGTTGTCTCGTGCCACACCACACCCATCCGCACACATACCGGATCTCCATGCAATGGCCGATATGCCACGCCATGGCGTTGATGCCGTCGCACCGACGCCGGGAGCAGAGCGACGCCGACACCACTGGCGACAAGTCCGGCAATTGTCTGTATCATGGCCGCCTCCTGGACAACATCCGGTAGGAAATGACCTTGTCGGCATTGTTCGAGAACGATGTCACGCAAACCCGGACCGCGGTGTCCGGACACCATGACAAACGGTTCATGTGCTAAATCCCGGACACTGATCCGTCGCTGTGCGGCCAGTTCATGATCCGAGGGGAGCGCGGCGACCAGCGGTTCACGAGAGATGGGAATCGAATTTAAATTGTGATCGCCGAAGGGGGCCGCATCGCCCGGTGGGAGATAGAAGCAGGCGCAGTCCAGCGATCCCTCGCGCAGGCCGCGCACCTGTTGTTCGGGGCTGAGCTCGTGGAGGACGAGTCTTACCTCGGGAAACCGAGTTCGGTAGACCCGAAGCAGCGGGGGCAGAATATCGAGGGTGGCGGAGGGGACGAATCCCAGCCCCAACTGGCCGGCCAATCCGTTGGCGACGCCGCGAGCCTCGACCACGCCCTCCTGCAGTTGCCGAAGAAATCGGCTAACGCGCTGTCGGAACACCTCGCCCGCCGCCGTGAGCCGCACCTGGCGGGTCGTGCGCTCGAACAAGGTCAAGTCCAGCTCCTGCTCGAGCTGGCGGATGTGCTGGCTGAGCGGGGGCTGGGTCATGTGCAGACGCTCAGCGGCGCGCCGGAAGTTCAGCTCGTCCGCCACGACGAGGAAGTACTCCAGCTGCCGCAGCTCCACGGTTACGCAGCGTACATGCCCTCGGCGGGATTGATAGCCGTTGCCACTCAATGGGGCGGTGAAGTCGTATTGGACAAGGGTGTACGGCGGCTCGACCATGAGAACAGTCCACTTCCCGGTGTGATCAGTCCCTGAGCAGCAAGGGCCCGACCAGCAAACGCAAGCGGGGCATAGCCACCGATCCACCGGCGTCGCACTCAACGACGAGCCAGAGGTTTCCGTTGCCGACCAATACTGTAGACAAGGCCCGGTGCCGCGGCGCCGCAGCGTCCGGCCCCGTCGACTTTACCCACGACAGCCTTCCCGGACGTGTCGTGTTCGGGGCGGGCGTGAGCCAGCAGCAGTTGCTGCATGAGCTCGACCGCCTCGGTTCACAGTCCGTGCTCGTGATCGCCTCGAGCGCGCAGCCCGAGATGTCCCAGCGCCTGGTGGCCGTGCTCGCCGAGCGCAGCGCGGGTGCCG
The DNA here is from genome assembly GCA_963822805.1 of uncultured Actinomycetota bacterium. GTDB lineage: Bacteria > Actinomycetota > Actinomycetes > Mycobacteriales > Pseudonocardiaceae > Pseudonocardia. The sequence continues at coordinate 371,858 of CAWGIV010000001.1, forward strand.
TCGCTCTCCCGGCAGCGACCTCGCGATCCGCATCAGCGCAGTTCGTGGCCGAGACCGCCGCCCGTCTGGGATCCGATGCACTGTTGGTCGCGGGCGGCGGGGCGGCGATTAGTGTCGCGAAGGGCGCGGCGGTCCGTTGCGGGGTTCCGCTCGTCGCGCTGCCCACCACCTACGCCGGTGTCGAATTGAGTCCCCTCTTTCCGCCGCTGACCGGAACACCCGGCGAGCACGGGAGTTCCGCGCACGCGCTGCCTGAAGTCGTGATCTACGACCCGAAACTGACGTTCTCGCTGCCTGCCGAGTTGACGGCCTCCTCGGCGTTGAGCGCGGTGGCTAACGGCGTCGAGGCGCTGTGCTGCACCAACGCCAGCCCGGTGTCGTCGCTCATCGCCGAGGAGGGCATCCGGCAGATCGCCGAGGGTGCCCGCGATGCCGTCCTCCACCCCGACGGGCTGCTGGGCCGCTCGATCACCCAGTTCGGCGCCTACCTGACCGGTGCCGCCGCCGCGGTTTCCGACCCGGGTCTGCTGCAGACGGTGGGTGAGGCGTTGACCCAGGTGAGCGGGGTGGGCTACGCCGATGCCCGCGCCGTGCTGGTGCCGCACTACGTCGCGGCCCAGTTGAAGACCCGACCGCTGGTGGTCGCCGCGATCGCCGCCGCCCTGGGTTGTGATGACGCCGTCGAGGGACTGCACGAGCTCGCCACAGATCTGGGGTCCCCACGATCGTTGGCCGAGCTGGGCGTCACAGAAGACCAACTGGCGCAGGTGATCGAAGTGTGTGTGGCGTGGACGTGCGGTCGCACACGCGGACGGGCGGAGAAGATCCTGCCCGGTCTCCTCGGCGCCGCGCTGCACGAACCGAATTAAGCCCCACACCTAGCCCATCGCCCGTCCCCCTGCCCGCCATGCACCCGCTCGGACAACCCGGATCGGAGAACCCGACAATGACCACCCGGCGATCGGCCGACGATCAGGCCCGCCGTCGCGCAGTTGCGGCAATGGCCTTCGCCACGGGTGTCATCATCGCCAACAACTACTACGCACAGCCGCTCGAGGCGACGCTCGCCGCGGATCTACGGGTATCCAGCTCGGCCGTCGGCGCCGTGCTCACCGTCATTCAGCTGTCCTATGGGCTCGGTCTGGCCACACTCGTGCCGCTGGGCGATGTACTGGATCGGCGACGACTCGTCGTGAGGATGCTCGGCCTGACCGTGCTCGGCCTCCTCGCGATTGCGTTCGCCCCCGGCTTCCCGATCTGGCTGGCGGCGGCCGCCCTCGTCGGCCTGACCACTGTCGCGGCGCAGATCCTCGTTCCCTTCGCCGTCCAGATCGCCCCGGAGAACGAGCAGGGACGGGTCGTCTGCACGGTGATGAGCGGCCTGCTGATCGGGATCTTGCTGTCGCGCACGGTAGCCGGTGTGGTCGCGGACGCCTGGGGTTGGCGCACGGTATATGCCCTCGGCGCCGCCCTGACCGTCCTCGCCGCCCTCGTGCTGTGGCGAACCCTTCCGGTATCGGCACCCACCGCGCGGATGCGTTATCCGCAGCTGTTGGCGTCGGTGATCGCGCTGGTTCGCGACGAACCGCAGGTGCGGTATCGCATGGCCTACGGAGCCCTGGTCTTCGCCCCCTTTCGGCGCGGTCTGGACGAGCATGGGATTTCTCCTGGCCGCGGCCCCGCACCACCTGTCCGATGCGCAGATCGGACTCTTCGCACTGATCGGCGTGGTCGGCGCACTGGGCGCGCACGTCGCGGGCCGACTGGCCGACCGCGGACGTGCGCACCGGGCCACCGGAGCGTTCCTGGGCGTCACCGCCCTGTCCCTGGCTCCGATCGCGGCCGGATCAACATCGCTGATCGCGCTCGCCGCCGGGCTCATCCTGTTCGATTTCGGCGTCCAAGCAACGCACATCAGCAACCAGACCGTGGTCTACCGCCTGCACCCCCATCAGCGCAGCAGGCTGAACACCGCCTACATGACCTCGTACTTCGTCGGCGGTGCGACCGGGTCGGGATGCTCAGCAGTGGCTGTACGCGCACTATGGATGGACCGCGGTGTGCTGGCTCGGCGCGGCGTTCCCGCTTTTGCCGGGCTGTTGTTGTGGTCCCGCGAGGCGGTTCGGCGCCGGCGACCCGCACGGCCAGGCGCGGCCCACGGGCCTGCCCGACGAGCGGGAATGCCAGGCCGAGTCCTATCCCCCTGAAATCGAGAGGAACACCCATGTCACGTTACGAACTCATCGCCGCCGGGTGGACCACCGCAGGCGCGGCACAGACCATGACCGATGACGACCGCAGCCCCGTCGACATCCGCACCCGGGTCGAGCTCGCCGGGCGCGCAGGCTTCCGCGGGTTCGGGCTGGCTCACCTCGACCTGCTCGACGTCGAGCAGGGAATCGGGTTCCCCGCGTTCCGCTCCCTGCTCGCCGACAACGGCATCGTGCACTTCGAGATCGAGTTCTTGATGGATTGGTTTGCCACCGGGGAACGCCGGGCCGCCTCCGACATCGCGCGACGCGACATGCTGCGCGCCGCGGAAGCGGTCGGCGCTCGCCACATCAAGGTGGGTGACCACCGCGGTGCCGACATCCCGATCGACCAACTCGTCGAGAACTTCGCCGGGCTCGCCACGGACGCCGCCGAAGCGGGCACTCGCATCACCCTCGAGCCCATGCCCTTCGGTTCGATCAACACCCCGACGCGAGGTCTGGAGGTTGTGCGTACCGCGGGACACCCGGCCGGAGGGCTGCTCATCGACATCTGGCACGTCGTCCGGGCCGGTATCGACATCAAGACACTGCGGGATCTTCCCGTCGAGCACATCACGCACGTCGAGCTCGATGACGCCCCCCTGACGTTCGAGGGCGACATGCTCACGGACACCTTCGACGGTCGAACGCTGTGTGGAGAGGGTGAGTTCGATGTCGCCGGCTTCATCGCCGCCATCAAGGACATCGGCTACGACGGTCCATGGGGTGTGGAGATCCTCGGCGCGGAGTACCGCAAGCTGCCCATCGAGCAGGCCATCCCGGCCGCCTACGACACCACGATGCACTTTCTGGACCCCGCCTAACGGCCTCTGAACGACCGCATGCGCGCCACGGTCACCGCTGCACGGCCGCCCGCGCGGCGGTGACATGAAAACCCGATGGGATGATCAAGAATGATCGATTGGTCAATCGAACTGCCTGAACGCGTCGTCGTGACAAGCACCACCAGCGGTCTCGGGCATGAGTGCGCGCGACTGCTCACCGAAGCCGGGGCGCGGGTTTACGGCGTGGACGTCACGCAGCCCCCCGAGGCGCTCACCAAAGCCGATGGGTTCACCGCGGTGACGGGCAGTGTCACCGACTCCGAGACCTGGAAGCGTGTGATCGCCGCGATGCACGCCGACGGCGACACCCCACGCTCGGTGGGCTTCGTCGCGGCCGCCGCCGTCCTGGATGTCGGCGTCCTCGGCACCGAGGACATCGGCATCTGGCGCCGCGCCTGGGAGATCAACGTCCTGGGCAACATCATCGGGCTGACGGCCCTGCTACCGGTGCTCACCCACGCCGACTACGCCTCGGTTGTCGCTGTCAGCAGTGTCGACGCCAGTTTCGGCGAGCAACAACTGGCCGCCTACACCTCGTCGAAGGCGGCGCTGAGCGGCGCGATGCGCACCATCGCCCTCGACCATGCCCGCACGGGGATCAACTTCAACGTCCTCGCGCCGGGCCCGATGCGGGCGGGCCTGTTCGAGCGCCATCTCGCCTCCGCCGACGACCCCGCCACTTTCCTCGCGACCCGTGAGGCTCGCCAACCCATCGGACGCATCGTCGGCGCCGACGAGGTCGCCCGCGCCGCGCTGTTCTTGCTCTCCCCCGCCGCCTCGGCAATCTTCGGCACCACCCTCACCGCCGACGGTGGACTCACCGCCGGTTTCGACTTTCGCACCGGCGCCGAGAGCACCTCGGCCTGAGCTGTCCCGCTATCGGAAGGACACCGGACATGGACCTCGAACTCAACGGCCGCAGGGCGATCGTTACCGGCGCCGCCTTGGGCATCGGACGCGCAACCGTGGAGGAGCTGGCCCGAGAGGGCTGCCGCGTCGCGGCTCTGGACATCGACGAAACAGCGCTCAAGGAGCTCGCTACCTCCCACACGGTCGTCCCGGTCACGGCCGACCTGTCGACCGCGGAAGGCTGTGCCACGGCCGCCGCCGCCGCCCTTGAGGCCCTGGGCGGCGTCGACATCCTGGTCAACAACGTCGGTTCGGGCGCCGTACGAAGCTTCGACGAGCTCAGCGACGCCGATTGGCAGCGCACCCTGGACCTCAATTTCATGAGCTACGTGCGCATGACGCGTGCCTGTCTGCCGCACCTGCGCGGCACCACCGGCGGCAGCATCATCAACAACGCCTCCGACCTGGCCCGCCAACCGGAGGCGGTGCCGATGGACTATTCGGCGAGCAAGGCCGCGGTGCTGGCCATCACCAAGGGCTTGGCCCGTTCCGAAGGGCCGGGTGTGCGCGTCAATGCGGTCGCCCCGGGCCCGATCTGGACACCGTTCTGGACCAAGCCGGGCGGCTTCGCCGACACCTTCGCCACCCACCACAAGATGGAGCCGATGGCGGCCGTCGAGCACGAGATGAAGCTGCGCCAGTTGCCCATGGCCCGATTGGGCATGCCCGAGGAAGTAGCGCGGGTCATCGTCTTCCTGGCCAGCCCCGCGGCCGCCTTCGTCACCGGCTCCGTGTGGGGCGTCGACGGCGGGAGCATTCGCAGCCTGATCTGAGCGCCCGAGACGCCGAGACACCTAACCCCCAGTCGCCGAGCGCCGACAGACCGAGCGCCGAGAAGCCGAGCGAGCGCGAGAAACCGAGCGCCGAGACAAAGGAAGCTGTTGATGAAGGCCGTCGCCCTGTCCGACAAGCGCACGATCGAGCTGCAGGAACACCCCGTACCCGACCCGGGCCCAGGTGAGGTGTTGCTGCGTTCGAAGTACTGCGGGATCTGCGGAACCGACCTACATGCCCCCGACCTCGATCTCTTCCGCCCGCCGGTGATCATGGGACACGAGTTTTCCGCCGAAGTCGTGGCGGTCGGCACCCAGGTCAGCGACTGGGCGCCGGGCATGCGGGTGGCGGTCAACCCAAACGGCAACGTCTGCGGCGCCTGCCCACAGTGCCGGACCGGCCGCTACAACCTCTGCCGTCAGGCCACGCAGGTCGATCCGCTCGGGGTCTGCCGCAACGGCGGCATGGCGGAGTACGCCGCAGTCCCGACCGCGCACCTACACGCGTTGCCCGACTCCGTGGACAACCTGCGGGGAGCCTGGACCGAGCCGCTCGCCGTCGCCGTGCGCTCGGTGGCGCACTCAGGAATCCGGCTGGGCCACGACATCACAGTAATCGGCGGAGGACCGATCGGGCTGCTGGTCGTCCAGCTCGCCCGCCGGGCCGGAGCCGGACGGGTCAGCCTGATCGAACCGTCCCCGATGCGTCGCGACGTCGGCCGCGCCGTGGGCGCCGACGAGGTCTACGAACCGGCCGAGCACGCTGCCGCGGTCGCCGCAGGCGCACTGCGCCCCGCCGACCTCGTGTTCGAATGCTCCGGCCATCCCGCCGCCGTGCAGTCCGCCATCGACACGATCACCCCCGGTGGATTCATTCAACTGGTGGCGATCTCGCCTCGTCCGATCTCCTTCGACGCGATGTCGGCGGTCGCCAAGGAGATCCAGCTCAACGCAAAGTTCATCTACGTCGACGAGTTCGCCCAGGCCATCGAGTTACTGGCGCGCGACCAGATCGACGTGCGGTCGCTGATCACAACGGTGGTCGGTCTCGAGGACTACAACATAGCGTTCGCGGCCCTCGGCCAACCCGACGCCACGATCAAGGCCCTGATCCAGACCGGCTGATTCCCGAGCAGCGGCTAGATCAACGATCAACGGCTCATTGACGCCGTTCGGTGCCGCCAAGACGATCTGCGGCCAGCGGGGATGACTCGCCCTCGTCCACAACCTGGCCTACCGGAACGTAGCTGGCGGCCCATAGGTGCGAACCCCAACCAGAGACCCCCACGCCGCCGGGCTGGGGGTCGCTTGTCGTCCGGCTCGTAGTCCGGCCCCGCGCCCGTCCGGGCGCGGGCTTGAAGACGTCGAGAAAGTCATCACCGACCGGGACCAGACATCGAGAAAGTTCTCGCCGGAGTGGACACCGCCCTCGGCAGAAATCGACTTGATGCCTAAGCCATGCCGAGCGGAATCGTGTACTTCTCGATCCATCGATAGGAGTTCTGCTCGCGTTTCAGTGCAACGAGTGCTACTGCCCCCACGTCGACTTCGATGATCGGCATCCGCCGAATGCTTCTGACGGTGTTGATAATCGGCCCTGCGGCTACGTCATCGTTGCAATAGGCGATGCCTACGTGTGGGCGGAAGTGAGCACCATCGGGAGAGCTGACTTCGCCGAGTACAGTCTTAGTAGCGGTGACTAGAGTGTTGCGCAATCGTGCGATCGTTTCATATGGCGAAGCGCTGAAGCTAATAGCTCCCGACGATCCTGCTAATGGCCCGACATAGAGCGTGAACGGTGAAAGAGCTCGACATGCTTCCTCGGCTACCGATGCAATCTGATCCAATTCGGTCTCGTTGATCTCTTCATCAAAGGCGACACGCTCTATCGTCATGTGTAGGTCGGTTAGCGGGACGCGATCGAGGTACGGTGCTTCTAGCTCTGCTTGGCATTGCGCTGCAATCGCATGCAGCTCCGGCTCTTCGGCAAATGTCAAATACCAGTAGTACGCGCGTCGACCTGGCCACCATCCTGGGCGGTCCCAGTGGCTCTTTATGCGCTCGAGGCTGGAGAACGCGATCCAGTCGGCTTCCGTGTCTCTAATTGCTTGCTCGGCACCATCGCAGTGGTGTCGCCGAAGAAGGATGCCGGGCACCGCAAGTACCGCTCGGCGGAGGAGATCGGTCGACAGGATCGGAGCGCCGCGCTCGACAAGGGAAGCGTGGACGGCGCGTTCGGCGGCCAGCCCGCCCGGGGTGGCGTAGCGGGAGCCGCAACAACCAAAGCTCCACCGCCGACCGGCCGCCCTGAAGGGATGCCACACCGGCGGTGAGGCCGCAAGCGGAACTGCTGCTTGCGGCCTCACCACCGCCGCGGCCTTGCTCCGCACGCCCGATCGGCGGTGGAGCCAGAACTCCACCGCCTGAGCTGAGCGAATGACTCGATGCGAACTCGCGGCAGGGTCGTCGGATCAAGCATCGTGCGACGTCACATGGCACGGTCATGTCGGGCTGAGCATGATCGAGCAGCTGTCGTTGCTGTACGTCGCAGCTGTACGAACCGCATGATCGCCATGGGTCCCCTTCGTGCTGGGGCTGAGCGAGTACCGCACGTCGGTGCTGTGACACGCTGTGCCAAACTACGACGGTGTTATTCGTCCACATGGCGCGCGCCGGTCGTGAGAGGGCATCCGGTCATGGCACCTAACATCCAGCGGAACAGCATGGAGCTTCTGGAGTGGCTGTACGACCACCAGGATGAGCGCCTTGACATTGGCAGCTTCCCCGACGACCCGTCGTCGAATCCTAGGAGGCTGTACGAACTGGTCTCCTATCTTGCTGATCGTCAGCTTGTCGCGGATCAAAGCACCTTCGGTGCAGCCGACGCAACAATCCTTCCGGACGGGATCGCCGCGGTCGAACGTCTGCGCTCGGCCCGAGCTACCCCGAGGCAGCGGGCACACCGGGCGGTCATGGTGCGGACTCATCTGCTGTGGTGGCTCGAAGGCCAGGACTCTCCCTCGAATGACCTATCGGGCGCCCTCGTCGGGCTCGGCGTTGACGATCTGGGGACGGGCTTCACGATTGAGGACATCAATCGTGAGGCTGCGTATCTGGAGGAGAAGGGCCTGATCAGAGGGCTCCGTACCTTCCAGTCGACGGGCCTGATGCGGCCTGCCTTGACCGCCGACGGCCGCATATGCGTCGCGGATTTCGGAGGCAACGTGTCGGAGTACCTGAACGCCGAGAACCGTGGTGCGAGCACCACGAACAACACCTTCAACGTGAACGGCGGCGGCAACAATTTCGCCATGGGCGATCACAATACGCAGAACATGACCACTGGGCTGGACACCACGAAGGTGTTGGAGTTCGCCCGATTCGTGGCGGAAGCCGTGCCAGCGCTCGGGTTGCCTGCTGATCAGCAGGGTGCCCTCCAGGCCCAGGTCGAGGAGCTTCGAGTTGAAGCCGAATCGCCGTCCTCCGAGCTGGGCGTGATCCGCAGCCTGATCGACAAAGTGATGACCACACTGGGTGCCGCCACGTCGACGGCACTCCAGACGGTCGCGACAGGACTGGGTGATCTGGTGCTGGAGTCAATACAGACGGCCATCACCGGCGGGTAGGTCCCCGGAGGCCGGTTCGGCTATCGGGGACCAGCAACAAACGGCTCGGCCTCTTTTCGGTCGCCGGCAGCTCCGGCGTGTTGCACTAAAGTTCTACGGCTATGTGCTGCGACTGCACCTGAGGAAATGGTTAGAATGCTATCAGACCACACGATAGGAGTAATTGGCCTAATTCTAGGAGTGGTTGGAATACTATCCGGGTTTGCGGCAAGCTACTACTTTTACCTGAGGGCGCGGGAGAAGGTCGATCTTAGATACATCCTGAACTATCGTCCGATACTGCGCCAGCGAGAAGATTCTCCGCAAAGAATAAGTTTCATGCTAAATGGGGTTGTGGTCGAAAAGCTCAATCGTTGTAATGTCGTGGTTTGGAATAGAGGCTCGCGCACCCGTAACTGGTCAGGTCTCCCGCGGCGTGTCGAGTTGATCTCTACCGGTGGCGTGTTGACCATGGTGTGGTGCCCGCCGCTGGATGCCCGTCCTATGAGGAACTTGCGGCGCTGGTGCTACGGCAGGCTGGACGGATCGAGCAGCTCGAGGCCGAGGTCGCCGATTTGAGGCGACAGCTGGGCCAGGACAGTCGGAACTCATCGAAGCCACCCTCGTCGGACTCGCCCTTCCACAAACCGGCTCCGAAGTCGCTGCGGCGCAAGAGCGGCCGCAGGCCGGGTGGGCAGCCGGGGCATCCCGGAGCGACGTTGACGCTGCTCGACAACCCGGACCAGCGGAAGCGACACGAACCGGGCCCCTGCACCGGCTGCGGCGCGAGCCTGGCGGGGGCACCGGAGGTCGGCATGGAACGGCGGCAGGTGTTCGACCTACCACCGATGACGGTGCAGGTCATCGAACACCAGCTCATCGCGCGCCGCTGTCGCTGCGGAACCACCAGCTGCGGCACCGCGCCCAAGGGGGTGGCTGCGCCGGTGCAGTACGGCCCGCGGATCACCGCGATCATCCTCTACCTCTATGTCGGGTGAGAATGACACCTTGATCTGGCCCCACTTGGGGCCGGAGTGATGGCCTGATTTGGCCCCACTTCCGTTCGTCCGTTCCTACGTTCCGTGATGTCGCGCAGCGGCGTCGTGGAGGCAGGGACGGGATGCAGAGGAGATCGAAGGTGGAGCTGTTCGAGCGGATCCGGCGGGACAGCCGGTTGGAGGGGTTGTCGGTGCGGGGGTTGGCGCGCCGGCACGGGGTGCATCGGCGGATGGTGCGGGAGGCGTTGGCGAGTGCGGTGCCGGCGCAGCGCAAGTCGCCGCAGCGGACGGCGACGGCGTTGACTGCGGCGCATCGGGCGGTGGTGCGCGGCTGGCTGGTCGCCGACCGGTCGGCGCCGGTCAAGCAGCGCCATACCGCTCGGCGGGTTTGGCAGCGGCTGGTCGACGAGCAGGGCGCGCAGGTGGCCGAGTCCACGGTGCGCGGATTCGTCGCCGAGGTCCGCCGGGAGCTGTGCGGCGGGGTGGGGCTGGTGATGGTGCCGCAGACGCACCTGCCGGCCGAGGAGGCCGAGGTCGACTTCGGCGAGTTCAAGGCCCGGATCGGTGGGGTGCTGATGCGGTTGTGGATGTTCGTGCTGCGGCTGTCGCACTCGGGCAAGGCGGTGCACGTGGCGTATGCCAACGAGACCCAGGAGAGCTTCTTCGACGGGTTCGTCACCGCGTTCGACGCGCTGGGCGGGGTCCCGGGCCGGGTCCGGTTGGACAACTTGAAGCCGGCGGTGATCCGGGTGCTGCTGGGCCGGGCCCGGCTGGAGAACCAGCGGTTCGTGCTGCTGCGCAGCCACTACGGCTTCGACGCGTTCTACTGCCGGCCCGGCATCGAGGGGGCGCACGAGAAGGGCTTGGATTCACACTGCACCTCCTGGGGCGTTTGCGGTGGTCTTTCCTCGTGGGGTGCGGCCGGGAGGCCGTCCGATCTTCTTGAACGGCGCGGTGGTGGGGATCTGGTAGAGGCATTGGGCCTTGTCGTCGAAGGGCTCGCCAACCAGCCGTCCCTCGCGGTGCCAGGTCTTGATCGTGCTGGTGCAGACCCCGAGGTGGGCGGCGAGTTCGCCGACGCCGATCCAGCCGCGGCGGCGTAGCCGCTGTTCGCGGCTGTCGAGTCGGTGGGCCAGGCGGAGGTGGCGGATGATCCCGGCGTGGAAGGGTTGGCCGGTGCTGGAGCTGCGCCCGGCCTGGTTGAGCGTGTCGGCGATCTGGGCGTCAGTGTGCTGGTCGAGGAGCCGGTCGATCTCGGCGATCAGCTCGGGTGGGGCGCGGCGGGCGTCGGGCGCGGGTAGCGGGGCGGGCAGGGTGAGGCTGGTGGTCTGCCCGCCGGTGAACCGCACGTGGGCGTGGATCTGGGCGTCCCTGATCAGGGTGACGTCGGCGATCAGGAGCCGGACCATGCGTTTGCGCTCGCGGTCCGGGGTGCGCGGGTTGGTCCAGAGCGCGGGGAAGTCGCCGGCCAGGGCGTGGATGCGGGCTCGGTCGGCCGCGTGCAGCGGGGCGGCGGCGCGGGTGGCGCGTTCGTAGTCCTCGCTGGCCGTGGTGAGCGCGCGCAGCGCGTCGTTCCAGTCGGCTTCCAGACTCGCGGCGACCAGCCGGTTGTCCGGATCGACCGACAGGTAGCGGCGGCGGGCGAGCTCGGCGGCGTGGCGGGCGCGTTCGACGTCGGCGCGGCGGAGCTGGTCGGCCTCGTCGGCGCGGGCGTCGAGCTCGTCCTGGACGGTGAGGGCGACCTCGAGGGCCAGCGGGGTGACCGTGTCGAGCAGCAGCGCGCCGATGGCCCGGTCGAGCTGTTCGCCGGGGATCGAGGCGCAGATCGGGGTGGCGGTGGAGATCCCTTCGCGCTGGCAGAGGTAGGTGGGCGCCGGTCTGTGGTCGCGGCGGTGGTGGTAGCGCACGGTCATCCGGTTGCCGCAGCGCCCGCAGATGACCAGGCCTTGCAGCAGCGCGGGCCCCTCGCGGGGTGGGCCGGCGCGCCGGTCCTGGCCGTGGGCCTGGGCGGCTTGGGTGAGCCGCTGCTGGTTGTGCTCGAACTCGGCCCAGCTCAGATACCCCGGGTGCGCGTCGGGGATCAGCGCGAACCACTGGTCGCGGGGTTGGAGCAGGTAGCGGGTGTGCCCGTCGGCGGTCTTACGGGTCTTGCGCCGGCCGAACACGAACGCGCCGGCGTAGCGGGGGTTGTGCAGCACTTGCAGGACCCGGTGGTGGCGCAGCGGTGCCCGGGTCAGGGTTCCTTTGTTCGGGCCGGTGCGCACCCGCACCGGGAATGACAGGCCCTCGGCGGTGAACGTCTTGACCACCGCATAGGCCGACCCGGTGCGCGCGAAGGTGGCGAACAGGTGCCGGATGGCCTGCTGCACGCCGGTGTCCGGATCGAGCACGACCGCCCCGGCCGGGTTGTAGACCAGCCCGATCGGCAGCGGCGCGGCGAGCTCGCCGCGGCGGGCCTTGGACAGCACTCCGCCGCGCAGCCGGGCCCGCAGCAGGTGCAGCTCGGCCTCGGACATCTGGCCCTTCAACCCCAGCAGCAGCCGGTCGTTGAACGCGCACGGGTCGTAGAGCCCGTCCTCGTCGAGGATCAGCGTCTCGGTCAGCGCGCAGATCTCCAACAGCCGGTGCCAGTCGGCGTTGTTGCGGGCCAGCCGGGAGACCTCCAACCCGATCACGATCCCGGCCTTGCCCATGCCGACGTCGGCGACCAGGCGTTGGAAGCCTTCCCGCCCGACGGTGCTGGCCCCCGAGCGGCCCAGGTCGTCGTCGATGACCACGACCTGGGTGGCCGGCCAGCCCAGCGCCATCGCGCGTTGCCGCAGCCCGTACTGGCGCTCGGTGGAGGTGGTGTTCTCCATGACCTGACGCAGCGTGGACTGGCGCACATACAGATAGGCGTCGCGGCGCAGGTGATCCGTGCCGACCTTCTCGACCGCCTGCGGGTTCATCGCTCACCGCCCCGACGCTCACCGGCCCAGGCACGCGGTGGCCATGGCGGCGAGCACGGCCACCACCTCACCGGCCATCCCTTCGTCACCGGCCCCATCGCCGGTGCCGGCGGGGTCGGGGCGGGCCAGCGGCGGGCGGATCGGCGGCGCACCGGCCGGTACCGGGCACAGCAGCCGCCAGGCCCCGATCCACGCGGCCATCCCGCGCGTGGACAGCAGGGCCAGCCCGTGGCCGCCGCCATCGGCGCCGCCGGACAGCGCGGCGGTGCGCAGTTGCTCGTAGTGATCCACGAACGCGCCATCGGCTGCGCCGCTGTCGGCGAGCCTGCCGTGGTTGTGCTCGCGGTGCTCATCGGTCGCTTTTCCGGTCGCGGCGGGCCAGGGCCCGCTCGATGGAGCGCGGGTGCACCGAAACCCCGAACCGGGCGCGCACCGCCTCGGCCAACTCCACCGGCCGCGCCGCCGGATCGGCGGCCAGCCGCTCGGCCACGAACGCCACGATCTCCGCGGTCAGCTTGTGCGCCCGCCGCGGCCCGGGCCGCGCGGGCACCAGCCCGGGCAGCCCGTCATCGTCCAACGCCGCGGCGGCGGCATACCAACTCGGGCGGGAGAACCCGAACGCCGCCGCGGCCTCGCTGACCCGCTGGCCCTCCACCCGCACCCGGCGCACCATCTCGTACTTGACCTGCACCAGATCCCGGGCATCGAGGAACTCCTCGCGGTCGAACGCCGCGTCGCGCACCGCCTCCGGGCGCGGGTTCAACGCCCGCCCGGCCCGCAATGCGGCCACCTTCGGGTCCTCCGGCGTGGCAGCTCCCATCGCACCCTCCAAGATCCGAACTACAATGCTGTAAGCCTATTTATGTCCGTCGCTGTCGTGAGGTCAAGCGCGCCACGCGGTAGACCGGCGATGACATGCGGCAATAGCGCCCAGCCGCGGGGAGACCGGGCCCCGGGTCAACCCTGATTCGGCATAATGGAGTTTACATGTGCGGCGTAGTTGGCTTGACAGCCTCCGCCGTCCCCGCCGCCTCAGAATCGGCGAGCGCGGCGAGCAAGTCGGCCAGCGCGAGCAGGTCCGTCACCCGCAGTCGAGACCGCCCGGCCGCCACCGTGACGAACGGATCGGCCGCGGCGGCGTCGGTCCACGCTGCGGGAAGCCCGCACAGCTCACCGTCCTCGCCGACGACGAACACCCGGTCCTCACCCAGGTGCTGCGGCGGAAGGCGAACACGAACTCCTGGCCCGACCACGGATGGAACGGATGGGTCACCCGAACCCGATCTTGCTCAACCGGCCGACCGGGTGCACTCGACGGGTCGGTCCAAGGGCGGGGTGGAGGGCGAGGTCGGTCGGTTCCGCCGCCGGCACCTGACCCCGGTGCCGGCGGTGGACAGCCTGGCCGAGCTGAACGCGCTGCTCGCGGCGGCCGATGCCGCCGACGACGCGCGGCGGATCGCCGCGCGGGCCGAGACCGTGGGCCAGGCCGCGGCCCGGGAGCTGGGGCTGCTGGCGCCGTTGCCCGCCGAGCGGCTCGACATCAGCGCGCAGCTGTCGTGCCGGGTGGACCCCAAGGCGCGGGTGTGTGTGCGCCAGTCCTACTACTCGGTGCCGGTGCGGCTGGCCGGGCGCAAGGTGACGGTCCGGTTGGGGGCGCGCGAGTTGCGTGTCCTGGACGGCGCCCGGGTGGTCGCGGTGCACGTGCGCAGCCTGCACAAGGGCACCGAGGACCTGGTGCTGGATCACTACCTGGAGGTGCTTGCCCGCAAGCCCGGGGCGTTGCCGGGGCGACCGCGCTTCACCAGGCCCGCGCCGGCGGGCGGGTTCACCGCGCTGCACCAGCGCTACTGGGACACCGCCCGGCGCCGCCTGGGCGACGGGGCCGGCACCCGAGCGTTGATCGCGGTGCTGCTGCTGCACCGCAGCATGCCGGCCGCCGCCGTGACGGCCGGGATGACCGCGGCGCTGGAGGGCGACCGGATCGACGCCGACCTGGTCGCGGTCGAGGCCCGCCGACACCTCGAGCCCCCAGCCACGGCGACCGCCACGACGGCGGCGCCCACGACGGCGGCGCCCACGACGGCGGCGCCCACGACGGCGGCGCCCACGACGGCGGCGCCCACGACGGCGGCGCCCACGACGGCGGCGCCCACGACGGCGGCGCCCACGACGGCGGTGGTGGACGTGCCCGCGGGGATGCGGTCGTCGGGTGCAGCGAGGTCGGGTTGTCCCGTTCCTCGCCGGCGCCCAGCCTCGCCGGCTACGACGAGCTCCTCGCCGCCGGCGGCGGTGCCCGATGAGCCCTGGCGGGTCGGCCGGCGCCACCAGCACGGCCGGTGCCGGCCCGGCGGTGACGGCGCTGGCCGACCCGGCCGCCGCGGCCGCGATCGGCGCGGGCATGTCGAAGCCCGCACCTGCCCACCGTGCTCGCCGAGGCCGGGCGCATCGCCGATGCCGCCGCCCGGGAACGGCTCTTGCACCGGGCGTTTCTGGCCGAGGTGCT
>CAWGIV010000002.1:0-383827 GCA_963822805.1 uncultured Actinomycetota bacterium
TGCAGTGGGGCGGGCTCGCCTCACCAGCCCGAGAAGAACTTCTGGTCCTCCCGGGGGGCTGCGCTCGTCGTGCCGATGATCAGCTCGGTCGGCAGGCTCACCCGCCGCGGCCGGTTGCGGTCCCCGCGCTGCAGCAGCAGCTGCCCCGCGACCCGCCCCTTCTCCAGCACCGGCTGCCGCACGGTCGTGAGGCCCGCCCGCTCGGCTTCGGGGACGCCGTCGAACCCGGTGACCGTCAGGTCGTCCGGCACTGCCAGCCCCTGCTCCACGACGTGTCGGAGGGCGCCGAGCGCGAGCACGTCGGACGTGCACACCACCGCCGTGACCTCGGGATGCGCCGCCAGCAGCGCGGCCGTGGCCAGCTCGCCCGCCTCGACGCTGTGGTCGAACCGCTCCATCACGGGCACGGCGGCCCAGTCCACCCCGACCTCGGCCAGCCCGTCGCGCAGACCCGCGAGCCGGTCGCGCTGCACCGGGTAGGTGGCGTTCTCCTGCCGCGAAAGGTCCGCGGGCCCGTCGTGGTGCCCGACGCCCAGCCGCATGCACAGCACCCCGATCCGCCGGTGGCCCAGCCCGGTGAGGTGACGGGCCATCGCGAGCATGCCTGCGCGGTCGTCGACCCCCACCCGGTCGACGCCGTCGACCCCGTGCGGCTGGTCGCAGACGACCACGGGCAGCGGCCGCTCCAGCACCGCGAGGAAGTGCGGGTCGTCCTCGCGCACGGAGTAGACGACGAACCCGTCGACGCCCGCCTGATGCACCGCGGTGACGTCGGCCTGCTCGGGGCTCACCGGCACGAGCAGCAGCCCCTGGCCCGCCTCCTCGCACGCCAGCGCGAGCCCTTCCAGGAAGCCGGTGGCCACCGGGTCGCGGAACGCGTACGACAGCGCCTCGGTCAGCAGCAGCCCGACCGCCCCGGCCTTGCGGGTGCGCAGCGAGCGCGCGACGGGATCCGGGCCAGGGTAGCCCAGCCGCCGGGCGGCCTCCAACACCCGGGCGCGCAGCGGCGCCGACAGCTGGTCGGGACGGTTGTAGGCGTTCGACACCGTGGTGCGCGATACGCCCAGCTCGGCGGCCAGCGAGGCGAGCGTCGCGGGCCGACGGCCGCTCGGGATCCCGGACATCTGCGAACCGTAACGGTTCAGACACCACGCACGGAAGCGCCGTCCTGGCGTGCCGCCCGACACATCGACGCGCTAGAGTGAATCGACAACCGTTTTCGTTATCATTCGGAGTCGTGATGCCACTGCTGCGTGTCGGGGCCAAGCTGGCGGCCGGGCTCATCGTGGCGACCCTGCTGGCCGCCTGCGGCTCGGCGCCCTCCGCGGCCCCCGGTCCGTCGGTCGTCGCCTCCACCGACGTCTACGGCGCCATCGCGAGCGCCATCGGCGGCGGCACCGTCCAGGTGACGTCGCTCATCAAGTCCCCCGACGCCGACCCCCACGAGTACGAGCCCACCCCCGCCGACACGCTCGCCGTCTCTCGGGCGAACATCGTCGTCTCCAACGGCGGCGGCTACGACGACTTCGCCGAGAAGCTGCTCGACGCGACGAAAGCCAAGCCCGTCGGCATCGTCGTCACGGCGTTCTCCGACTTCGACACCGACGCCCCCGACTTCAACGAGCACGCCTGGTACGACCTCCCGGCGATGAAGAAGCTCGCCGACCACCTCGCGGGCGCCCTCGGCACCGTCGATCCGCCGAACGCCAACCGGTATCTGGACAACGCCAAGCAGTTCGACGCGCAGATCGACGCTCTGATCACGAAGGTCCAGGCGATCAAGGCCGAACACGCCGGTACGAAGGTGGCGATCACCGAGCCGGTGCCGGGCTACCTCCTGCAGGCCGCGGGGCTCGTCGTCGCGACACCGCCTGCGTTCTCCAAGGCCGTCGAGGACGGCGCGGATCCGCCCGCTGCGGTCGTGACGGCCAACAACGCCACCTTCACCGAGGTCAAGGCGCTCGTCGAGAACGCGCAGACCGAGGGGCCGACCACCACCCAGGCCGAGCAGGCCGCGGCGGCGAACGGCGTGCCCGTCGTCAAGGTCACCGAGACGTTGCCCGACGGCGTGCCCGACTACGTCACCTGGATGAGCCGCCAGGTCGACGCGCTGGCCGCGGCGTTGGACGCAGCATGACGGACGTGGCCATCCGCGCCGGAACGGCGGTCTCCCTCCGCGGGGCCGCCCTGCGCTTTGGCGTGCGCACGCTGTGGGACGGGCTGGACCTCGACATCGCGCCCGGCGAGTTCCTCGCCGTCCTCGGCCCCAACGGGTCGGGCAAGACCACGCTGCTGCGGGTGCTCCTGGGGCTGCAGCCGCTGCACGCGGGGCAGGTGCTGGTCGGCGGGCAGCCGCCCGCGCGGGGCAGCCGGGCCATCGGCTACATCCCCCAGCAGAGGGCGCTCGCGGAGGACTTGCCCCTGCGCGCGCGCGACCTCGTCGGCCTCGGCCTCGACGGCCACCGCCTCGGCGTCGGCCTGCGCGGGCGTGCCCTGCGGCGCGAACGCGTACGGGTCGCGCTGGAGTCGGTGGGGGCGGGGCACTACGCGAACGCCCCGGTCGGGCGGCTGTCCGGGGGCGAGCAGCAGCGGCTGCGGGTGGCGCAGGCGCTGGTCGGCAACCCGTCGGTGCTGCTGTGCGACGAGCCGCTGCTCTCGCTCGACCTCGCCCACCAGCACGTCGTCTCCACGCTCATCGACCGGCGGCGACGGGCGGCGAACACGGCCGTCGTGTTCGTCACGCATGAGATCAACCCGGTGCTGCCGCTCGTCGACCGCGTGCTCTACCTCGTGGACGGGCGCTTCCGGGTCGGCCCGCTCGACGAGGTGATGACCTCGGCCACGCTCTCGGCGCTCTACCGCACCGACGTCGACGTGCTGCGGGTGCGGGGACGGCTGGTCGTCGTCGGGGCCGAGGGGCCCGGACATGATCATTGCCACCCCGGGGAGGAGCCGTGATCGACCGGATCTTCACCTTCAGCGGCACCGGGGAGCTGCTCGGCCTGGGGTTCGTGCAGAGCGCGCTCCTGGCCGCCGCGTTGCTCGGGCTGGTCGCGGGGGTGCTGGCGCCGCTGATCGTGGCGCGCGGCATGGCGTTCGCCGTGCACGGCACCGCCGAGCTCGCGTTCACTGGGGGGGCCGCGGCGCTGCTCGCCGGCGTCAGCGTGAGCCTCGGCGCGGTGGCCGGGGCGGTCGTCGCGGGGATCGTGTTCGGCCTTCTGGGGCTGCGGCAGCGCGAGCGCGACTCGGTGATCGGCGTGGTGCTGGCGTTCGGCCTCGGCCTGGGCGTGCTCATGATCGCGCTCTATCCCGGGCGGGCGGCGAACAAGTTCGGGTTGCTCACCGGGTCGATCGTGTCGGTCGACTCGACGAACCTCGAGGTGCTCGGCGTCGTGACGGTCGTCGTGCTGGCCGTGCTCGCCGTCGTCTACCGGCCGCTGCTGTTCGCGAGCACCGACCCGGACGTCGCGGTGGCGCGCGGGGTGCCGGTGCGGCTCCTGTCGCCGCTGTTCGCGATCCTGATCGCGCTGACGACGGCGTTGGCCGTGCCGATCGTCGGTGCCGTGATCGTGCTCGCGGTCACCGTGATCCCCGGCGCGGCGGCGGCGCGGGTGACGGCGAACCCGCTGGTCGCCACGCTGCTGGCGGTGCTGTTCGCCGAGCTCGCGCTCGTCGGCGGCACGGTGGCGTCGCTCGCGCCGGGCCTGCCCGTGAGCGGGTACGTCGCAACGATCGCGTTCCTCTGCTACCTCGGCTGCCGGATCGTGGGCCGGGTGCGTCAGCGCATCTGACGGCGCAGGCGGGCGACCTCGGCCAGGACGACGCCGGTGGCCACGGACGCGTTGAGCGACTCCACCGGCCCGGCCATCGGGATCGAGACCGTGACGTCGCAGGTCTCCTTGACCAGCCGCGACAGCCCCTTGCCCTCCGAGCCGACGACGACCACGAGCGGGTCGCCCGCCAGGTCGAACTCGTCGAGCGTCACCGAGCCCTCCGCGTCCAGCCCGGCGATCATGTAACCGGCGGTGGCGAAACCGCGCAGCGTGCGGGTGAGGTTGGTGGCGCGGGCCACCGGCAGCCGGGCCGCAACGCCCGCGGACGTGCGCCACGCCACCGCCGTCATCCCCGCCGAACGGCGCTGCGGCACCACCACGCCGTGCCCGCCGAACGCGCCGACCGAGCGGACGACGGCGCCGAGGTTGCGCGGGTCGGTCACCCCGTCCAGCGCGACGATCAGCCCCGGCGCGGCCGCCTCCGCGGCGATCTCCAGCAGCTCGTCGGGGTGCGCGTACTCGTACGGCGGCACGGTGAGCGCGACGCCCTGGTGCAGCGCGCCGCCGGAAAGTCGGTCGAGCTCGCCGCGGGGCACCTCCAGGATCGGGACGCGCGCCTCGGCGGCCAGGTGCACGGCCTCGGCGACGCGCTCGTCGGACGTGCTGCCCACGGTGACCGTGAGCGACAGCGCGGGCACCCCAGCCCGCAGGCACTCGACGACGGGGTTGCGGCCGAGCACGGTCTCGGTGGTCTCGCCGTCGCCCGGGCGGCGGCGGTTGCCCGCGATCTTCTTGGGAGCCGCGCGCTTGGCGTTGCGCGCGGCGGCCACGGCCTTGGGGTGTCCGGGGCGGCGCTCGGCGGGCGGCGTCGGGCCCTTGCCCTCCAGCCCGCGACGGCGCTGCCCGCCGGAGCCGACGACCATCCCCTTCTTCGTGCCTTCCTTGCGCACCGCGCCGCGGCGCTTGGAGTTGCCTGCCATCGCTCTCTCAGCTCTCTCCCCCGGGCTACGTCCGCGAACGGGCGCGCGGTCGAGCGGCCGGTGCGGCGTCGCGCGCCGACCCAGGCCCCGGGAACCGTCGCGGTCAGGTGCCTCGTCATGTGTCCTTCAGCGACCACGTCGGGCCGTCCGGGCTGTCCTCGACGGCGATCCCGGCGGCGGCGAGCCTGCCGCGCACCTCGTCGGCGGCGGCGAAGTCGCGGCGTGCGCGGGCCTCCTGGCGTTCGGCGAGGAGGTCGTCCACCAATGTGGACAGCGCTGTGGACGCGGTGGCGCTGCCGTCGCCGCGGGCCCACTGGGGGTCGAGCGGGTCGAGCCCGAGCACCGCCGTCATGGCCCGCACCGAGGAGGCCGCCCCCAGCGCGGCCCGGTGGTCGCCCGCGTCGAGCGCGGTGTTGCCCTCGCGCACCGTGTTGTGTACGGCGGCGAGCGCGCCGGGGGTGCCCAGGTCGTCATCCATGGAGGCCGCGAACTGCGCGCACAGCCTGCCCGGCTCCGGCGCGCCGACCCGCTCGCGCACCCGGTGCACGAACGACTCGATCCGCCGGTACGCCGCGACGGCCTCGTGCAGGGCCGCGTCGGAGAACTCGATCGAGGACCGGTAGTGCGGGGCCACCAGGTAGTAGCGCAGCTCGACGCCACGAACCCGGCGCAGCAGCGCGTCGATCGACAGCGTGTTGCCCAGCGACTTGGACATCTTCTCGCCCGCCATCGTGACCCACGCGTTGTGCAGCCAGAAGCGGGCGAAGGGGTCGCCCGCCGCGTGGGACTG
This sequence comes from uncultured Actinomycetota bacterium, assembly GCA_963822805.1. GTDB lineage: Bacteria > Actinomycetota > Actinomycetes > Mycobacteriales > Pseudonocardiaceae > Pseudonocardia. The sequence goes on from CAWGIV010000002.1 coordinate 5,544, forward strand.
GGCCTGCTCGTTCTCGTGGTGCGGGAAGACGAGGTCGATGCCGCCGCCGTGGACGTCGAACTCGGGTCCGAGGTACATCGTGGCCATCGCCGAGCATTCGAGGTGCCAGCCCGGCCGCCCGCGGCCCCACGGGGTGACCCACGACGGCTCGCCGGGCTTGGCCGCCTTCCAGAGCGCGAAGTCGCGCTGGTCGCGCTTGGCGTCGGAGTCCGGTTCGCCCTGGACGACGTCGTCGATCTTCTGGCCGGACAGTGCGCCATATTCGGGGAAGGAGCGCACGGCGAAGTAGACGTCGCCGTCCGCGGCGTAGGCGTGCCCGGAGTTGATCAGCCGCTCCATGAGCTCGATCATCTGCGGCACGTGCCCGCTGGCCCGCGGCTCGATGCTCGCGGGAAGGCAGCCGAGCGCGGCGTAGGCGGCCTGGAACGCGCGCTCGTAGGTGGCGGCCCACGCCCACCACGGCCGGTGCGCGGCCGCGGACTTCGCGAGCACCTTGTCCTCGATGTCGGTGACGTTGCGCACCAACAGCACGTCCAGCCCGCCGTGGGTGAGCCAGCGGCGGAGGATGTCGTAGTTGAGCCCGGAGCGGACGTGGCCGATGTGCGGGGCCCCCTGCACCGTGGCGCCACACACGTAGATCGACGCCGCCCCCGGCCGCAGCGGGACGAACTCCCGCTGCTCCCTCGTGGCGGTGTCGTGCAGGCGCAGGCTCACTTCTCCAGGGTACGGAGTTCCGATTTGTCCATGACGAACGGGCTGTGGGACGGGAGGCTGGGGGCATGGAGATCGAACAGTTCTATCCACGGCTGGTGGTCGAGGGCGCGGACGACGCGCTGGCGTTCTACACCAAGGCGTTCCTTGGGGAGGTGACCGAGCGCTACGCCCACGGCGGGCGGGTGCAGCACGCGATGGTGGTGGCCGGGCCCGCGCGGTTCGCGGTGAAGGACGCGGGCGGCGGTGACCCGGCCCCGTCGTCGGACGGCGGCATCCCGGTAATCATGGCGTTGTACGTCGACGACCCCGACGCCGTGGCCCGGCGCATGCTCGACGGCGGCGCGCGGGTGATCTTCCCGGTGGCCGACCACGAGTACGGCGAGCGCGCGGGCCGCTTGGCGGACCCGTGGGGGCATCACTGGATGGTGGCCAAGCGGCTGGGGTAGCCGCGCTGGTGGGCCGGGCGACTCCGGCCTGGCCACGTCGCCCGGCCGGCCGCCCCCGGTCCCGCCACTCGCCGCCTGACGGGCCCGGCCGCCCGGCCCGCCTGTCCGGCCCCGCCGCCCCGCCGCCCGGCCCGCCTGTCCGGCCGCCCGGCCCGCCGTCCGGCCCGCCTGTCCGGCCCGCCGCCCCGCCCGCCTGTCCGGCCGCCTGCCCCGACCCGGCCACTCGGCCGCCCGTCCGGCAGGCGTCTGCCCGCCGCCTGCCCGCCGCCCCGCCCGGCTTGCGCCCGGCCCCGGCCGCCTGCCCACCGCCCAGCCCGGCCCGCCTGCCCGCCGCCCCGGCCCGACTTGCGCCCGGCCCCGGCCGGTGGCCCGGCCCCGGCCGGTGGCCCGACCCATGCCGCTGGCCGCTACCCGCCCAAGATCGCGGGGATCGGTGCAGGAGGTGCACCAGGAGGCTGTCGCCCAATCCGCCGAGCGCCGGATTTGGGCCACCAAAGTTGTCGGCGACATCCGAGTTCGCGCGCCAGCGGCCACCACAGCCGTGTTCGGTCGAGCACGCTCCGCACACGACGAAATTAGGCAACAGCCTCCCAGCGCACCTCCTGCACCAGATGCGGTGATCATGGGCGGCGAGGTGGGTAGGCGGCGGGCGGTGAGCTGGGGCGAGGCCGGGTGGTGCAGGCGGCGGCCGGCGGGCTGCGACGGAGAGTCCGGTGCAGGTGGCCGCGCGGCGGGGAGTCTGGTGCAGTCGGCCGCGCGGTCAGGGCGGGTGCGCGCGGCGGCTAAGCGGGCTGTGGGGCTGGTCAGGACGCGGGCAGCAGTAGCGCCGTCGCGACCGCCGCGACCCCCTCGCCGCGGCCGGTGAGGCCCAGGCCGTCGGTCGTCGTACCGGAGACCGACACGGGCGCGCCCACCGCGGCTGACAGCACCCGCTGGGCCTCGGCCCGCCGCGAGCCGATCCGGGGGGCGTTGCCGATCACCTGGACGGCCGCGTTCGCCACCGCCCACCCGTCGGCGACGACGAGCGCCCGCACGTGCGTGAGCAGCATCACGCCGCCCGCGCCGGCCCACTCCGGTCGCCCCGTGCCGAAGACTTCGCCGACGTCGCCGAGGCCTGCCGCCGAGAGCAGGGCGTCGCAGAGGGCGTGCGCGGCGACGTCGCCGTCGGAGTGGCCCGCGCACCCGTCGACGCCCGGCCAACGCAGCCCGGCGATCCAACACGGACGGCCGCGCTCGACGGGGTGGACATCGGACCCGATGCCGACCCTCACCGCAGGTGCTCCGCCAATTGGAGGTCCCACTCGGTGCGCACGGCGAACGCGAGCGGATCGCCCGGCACCAGGTGGGCGACCGTCGCGCCGGGCCGCCCCACCCACGGCGACTGCACGACGCGCAGAGCCTCGCGGTCCGGGGAGTCGCGGACGAAGCCGTTGCCGTCGACGCGCTTGACGGTGTCGGTGAGCGGCAACGCGGGCACGGCCGCATCCTGCCCGCCGCGCACAGCGGCGACGACGGCGGCAACCAGCGCGGGCGGCGTCAGCGGTCGCCGCGCGTCGTGCACGAGCAGGAGCGAACCATTTCCGTCCGCCGCTCGTTGACCGGTGTGTGCCCGACGCAGCTGAACCGGCAGCCCGGCGCACGCGGCGAGCACGTCGGCCGCGGGCGCGGGCACGTCGAGGATGACGCGCGCCACCACCGCGGCATCGAGCACACATCGCACGGCGCGCACGACCATTGGCACCCCGCCGACGGGGCGCAGCACGGATACCCCGCGATCATCGGCCGCGACCGTGGCCGCGACGCGCATGGGACTCAGGCGTTGGCGGTGGCCAGGACCTCGTCGAGCAGCAGCTCGGCCCGGCCCTCGTCCGTGCCCTCGGCCAGTGCCAGCTCGCTCACGAGGATCTGGCGCGCCTTGGCCAGCATCCGCTTCTCGCCTGCGGACAGGCCACGGTCCTTCTCGCGCCGCCACAGATCGCGCACGACCTCGGCGACCTTGTTCACATCGCCGGAGGCCAGCTTCTCGAGGTTGGCCTTGTACCGGCGCGACCAGTTGGTGGGCTCCTCGGTGTGCGGGGCGCGGAGCACCTCGAACACACGATCAAGGCCCTCCTGGCCGACGACATCGCGAACCCCGACGACTTCGGCGTTCTCAGCGGGCACCTTGACGGTGAGATCGCCCTGGGCCACCTTCAGGACCAGGTACTCACGTGCCCGTCCTTTGATCGTCCGGGTTTCGATCGCCTCGATGAGAGCGGCACCGTGGTGCGGGTAGACAACGGTCTCTCCGACCTTGAAAACCATGTGTCCCTAGCCCCTTTCGCTGGAACCAGGTTAACACGCCCCGTCGAGGACGACGTTGCTGGCATGTGCTGTCGTTGCAGGTCAGGGGCTTGACAACCGGAGAGAAACATGCCTGCGACCGGCCACGTCGCCAGAACCGGATCTCCCGGACTAGTCTCTCGCATCGTGAGCCGCAGCGTCTCCTCGCCCCGAGTCGTCCTCGTCGTCGGCGCCATGGTCGGTGCGCTCGCGCTCGGGGGCTGCGGCGCGGGTCAGATCACCCAGACCGACACCCAGGCGTCCGGGGTGGGCGGTGGGAGCGCCAACGTCGACCAGATCGCGGTGCGGGAGGCGGCGTTCCCCTTCGCGGGCAACGGAATGAGCGCGGTGATCTACCCCAAGGGGGGTAGCGCGCCGCTCGCCATGACCGTGGTCAACTTCGGTGGTCAGGACGACAAGCTGACGGGCGTGTCGAGTGCCGCCGCGGCGTCCGTCAAGATCACCGGAGACGCGACGATCGCAGCCGGGCGGGTGCTGCTGGTCGAGGGCGGGCCCGCGGGCGCCTCCGCCCAGGCCGCCCCCGCTCCGGGTGCCTCGGCGCAGGCCACCCCGGCCCCCGGCGCCTCCGCCCGGGCCACCCCCGTACCGGGCGCCGCCACCCCCGCAGCGGGCGCTGGCAGCCGGCGCGGCCGCACCGACCGTCCTGCCCGAAGCAGGCGCCGCGGGCCAGGCCGTGCCCCCCGCAGGCCGGTCCGCGGCGGGCACCACCATCGCCCAGGTCGTCCTCACCGGTTTGCAGGAGGACCTGCAGGTGGGCCCGACCTACGCGGTCGTGCTGACCTTCCAGCACGCCGGAGACGTCACCCTGCAGGTGCCCGTCGCCAACCCGAGCCGAGAACCAGGGCCCAACCGGGGCGTGACCATCCGCCCGCGCACGGCCTATCGCTGCTCGGCCTGCGAGCATCGGACGGCCCAGTGGGTGGGGCGCTGCCCGTCGTGTCAGACGTGGGGCACGCTCGTCGAGACCGCCGCCGCGAGCCCGTCCCGCACCCGGGTCGCCGCGGGCGCGCCCGCCACCCCCGCCCGCCGCATCGCCGACGTCGCGCTGGACACCGCCCGGGCCCGGCCGACCGGGGTGTCCGAACTGGACCGCGTGCTGGGTGGCGGCCTCGTGCCCGGGGCGGTGGTGCTGCTGGCCGGGGAGCCGGGTGTAGGCAAGTCCACATTGCTGCTGGAGGTAGCGGCGAAGGCGGCCACGCGCGTGCTGTACGTCACGGGGGAGGAGTCGGCCGGGCAGGTGCGGCTGCGGGCCGAGCGCACGGGGGCGCTGCGCGATGAGCTGTACCTGGCGGCCGAGTCCGACCTCGGCGCCGTCGTCGGGCACCTCGACGAGATGGGGCCTGACCTACTGATCGTCGACTCCATCCAAACGATGTCCACTGCGGACGCCGACGGCGCGCCGGGCGGGGTGACGCAGACGCGCGCCGTGACCGTCGCGCTCACCGGGCTGGCCAAGGACCGCGGCCTGCCGGTGCTCCTCGTCGGGCACGTCACGAAAGACGGCGGCATCGCCGGGCCGCGGGTGTTGGAGCACCTTGTGGACGTCGTGCTGTCGTTCGAGGGCGACAAGCACTCGACGCTGCGCATGGTGCGCGGCGTGAAGAACCGCTTCGGGCCCGCCGACGAGGTGGGCTGCTTCGAGCTGCGCGACGCCGGGATCGTCGGGATGCCCGACCCGTCCGGGTTGTTTCTGGCCCGGTTCGGGGGACCACCGGTGCCGGGCACGGCGGTCACGGTCGTCATGGACGGGCGGCGCCCCCTGCCCGCCGAGGTGCAGGCCCTGGTGCACGGCAAGGACATCCCCAGCCCGCGGCGGGCCGTGAGCGGCCTGGACAACGCGCGGGTGGCGATGCTGCTCGCCGTGCTGGAGAAGCGGGCGGGGATCCGGCTGCACGACGCCGAGGTGTACGCCGCGACGGTCGGCGGGATGCGGGTGGTGGAGCCCGCCGCGGACCTGGCGTTGGCGATGGCGATCACGTCGGCCCGCAGCGACGTGGCAGTGCCGACCGACGTCGTCGTGCTCGGCGAGATCGGGCTGGCGGGCGAGGTGCGGCGGGTGACGGGGCTGGCGCGCAGGCTCGCCGAGGCCGCGCGGTTGGGCTTCACCCACGCCATCGTGCCCGCCGAGAGCGAGCCGGGCCCGGCGGGGATGACGGTCACGGAGGTGCGCGACGTGGCGGCGGTGCTGCGCGCGTTCCGCTGACCGCGTCCTCCGTGCAAGATCACCGCTTCGGTGCGCCAAGCGGCCAGATTCGGCCGGATCTGCGCCGAACCGGCGATCATGTCGGGCGCCGCTACGGGGTCAGCTGGAACGGGGTGGGGGCGCTGATGTCGTCGTCGAGGCGGGACATCACGCGGTAGTCGCCCGCGGGTACGACGGTCCGGGGCTGGTCGCAGCCGGGTGCCGACGTGCGGCCCGCCCAGGACACGGCGAAAGCGACGGGCTGGCCGGGGATCAGCGTGCGCAGGTCGGGGCGGCCCGCGTTGCCGCAGTCGTTGCTCGACCAGAGTCGGATCTTGCCGTCCCCGCTCCACACGACGATCTCCTGGCGGGCCGGGTCGAGGTCGCGCACGCAGGGCTGGGCACTCGTGTTCGTGACGACGAGGCGGAGGACGGGGCGCTCCCCGACCTTGTGGACGGGGCGGTCGACCTCGGCGGTGACACCGGTCATCGGGTTCGTGCAGGGGACGGGGCCGGTCGGCGGCACAGCCACGGGTGTGGCGACTGGGGCAGGTCGGGGGGTCAGGTCGGGCTCGAGTTGTTCGGACGTCGTGACCGCCGTCGCGCCCACCGGCGCTGCGGCCGCGGCAGGTGCTGTTGGTGCTGTTCGTGCTGCGCTCGCGGGACCCGCTGGGCCGCCCGCTGCGCCTGCGCGCGCTGCGCCTGCTGTCCCGCCGTCTGCCCGGCCGTCCGGGGCCTTGCCGCCTGCTGGGCTGCCTGCCGCCACGCCTCCCGGCACCTCGCCGCCTGCTGGGCCGTCGCCTGCTGGGCCGGCGCCCGCTGTGCTGCCGCCTGCGACGGCGTCACCTGGCGCCGGGCCGGCCGCCGGGCCCGCACCAGTCGCAACGGCCATCCCGCCGGCGGCCGCGTCACCTCCCGCCGCCGGAGAGCGAACGTCGGCGGCCTCGCCCCCGGCGCCGGACGTGTCGGCGCCAGCGACACCGCCTGCCAGCGCACCGAGACCGCCGTCCCCCGCGCTCGGCTGCGGGTTCGACAGCGCGGCCCGGGTAGTGCGCGTCGACTCCTCCGGCGTTCCGGTCGCCGCGCCCACCGCCCACGTCGCCGCCAAGGCGAGCGCGAGCGTGGCGGCGGCCGCCACCCCGCGCCGTCGCCAGTAGACGGCGACGGGCAGCGGTCCGACCGGCTCCCACATATTACGCAGAGTACATCATCAACTACGCACCGTTGTATAAGGGCACTTGCCTCGATCGATCCAACCCGCAAGACTCGGGCCCGTGCTCCGCATGCTGCTCGAGGCGTTCTGGCCGAGCAGGCGCGTCGTCGAGTTCGACGAATTCTGCCGCCCGGCCGCGTAGCCATTCCGCGGACTTTCTGCGTTCGCACGCCCCCTTTGTCAGGAGAATAGCCATGTCCGTCACGGATGAACTGCTCGCCAACAACGCCCGCTACGCACGGTCCTTCTCCGGCCCGCTGCCGCTGCCGCCCGCGCGCGGTGTGGCCGTCGTGGCCTGCATGGACGCGCGCCTCAACGTCTACGGGATCCTCGGCCTGAACGAGGGCGACGCCCACGTCATCCGCAACGCAGGCGGTGTGATCACCGACGACGAGATCCGGTCGTTGGCCATCAGCCAGCGGCTGCTCGGGACATCGGAGATCATCCTGATCCACCACACCGACTGCGGCATGCTCACCTTCACCGACGACGGCTTCAAGGCCTCGATCCAAGAGGAAACCGGCATCAAGCCCCCATGGGCCGCGGAGGCGTTCGCGGATATCGACGCCGACGTCCGCCAGTCGATCGCCCGCATCAAGGCGAGCCCATTCGTCCAGAAGAAGGACTCGATCCGGGGCTTCGTGTTCGACGTGGCCACCGGGAAGCTGAACGAGGTCGTCTGACACGATCGGGGATCGTGTTGCTGCCCGACCTCGTCCATGACTGGTTCCTCGCGGCGGCCCGCGACCTTCCGTGGCGCCGCGCGGACACCACACCGTGGGGCGTCATGGTCAGCGAGTTCATGCTCCAGCAGACGCCGGTGGCGCGCGTCGAGCCGGTGTGGGCGCCGTGGATGGCGACGTGGCCGACACCCGCTGCGCTGGCCGCCGCGAGCCGGGCCGAGGTGCTGCGGGCGTGGGGCAAACTCGGCTACCCGCGGCGGGCGCTGCGCCTGCACGCCGCGGCCGAGGCGATCCGCGACGCGCACGGTGGCGTCGTGCCGTCCGACGTCGACGCCCTTGAGGCGCTGCCCGGCGTCGGCGCCTACACCGCGCGGGCGGTCGCGGCGTTCGGCTACGGGCGGCGGTGCCCGGTCGTCGACACGAACGTCCGACGGGTGATCGCGCGCGCCGTCCACGGCGCAGGCGACGCCGGGCCCGCGCGGGTGACCGCCGACCTCGCCGATGTCGACGCGCTCCTGCCCGCCGACGACGCCCGCGCCGCGGTGATCTCGGCCGGGCTGATGGAGCTGGGCGCCGTCGTCTGCACGGCGCGGGCGCCCCGGTGCGGCGGGTGCCCGGTCCGCGACCTGTGCGCCTGGCACGCCGCAGGCCACCCCCCGTACGCGGGCCCACGCAAGGCCGTCCAGACGTACGCGGGCACCGACCGTCAGGTCCGCGGCCGCCTCCTGAACGTCCTGCGCGCCGCCGAGGCGCCCGTCGAACGGACGACGCTCGACGCGGTCTGGGCCGACGCCGCCCAGCGTGACCGCTGCCTGTTCTCCCTGCTCCAGGACGGCCTGACCGAGCAGTTGCCCGACGGCCGGTTCGCGCTGCCCGCCTGAGTCCGGCGAGACCGACGTCTGCCGTGATCGACGTTGGGACCTCCGCGCTCACGCCTGCCGTACCCGAAATCCCGATTCACCGTGTCGAGAACCCGACTCACCGTGTCGAGAACCCCGACTCACCGTGCCGAGAATCCCGACTCACCGTGTCGAGAACCCCGACTCACCGAGCTCAAATGCACGACTCACCGGATCGAGAAGCCCAACTCGCAGTGGGCGAACGCCCAACTCGCAGTGGGCAGACGCACGACTCACCGCTAGCGTGCCGCTGTGGCCCAGACGGTCCGGTTCCTCCTCGACGATGACGCACGGCGCGCCCTGACCGGGCTGCGCGCACGGGTCGCGGCGGCCGAGATCCCGGTGCCGGGCGACGAGCCCGCCGTCACGGTCGCGGCCGCCGCCGCGGTGCCGCCCGCCGCCCAGGATGCGCTCCGCGCCGCGCTGCGCCTGCTCGCGATCCCCTCGGTCTGGCTCGCCACGCTGGGTACCGTCGCAGGCAGGCCGGACGAGCTGGTGCTCGCCGCCGTGGTGGACGCCGAGCTGCTCGCCGTCCACGCCGCGGTGCATGACGCGCTCGCCGGGCGCGTGCGCGGGCCGGTCGCGGCGTACCTGCCCGGCACGTGGCTGCCGCACTGCGTGCTCGCGACCGCCTGTCCCGCGGCGGCGTTCGCCGCGCTCCATCCCGTGACGCCGGTGCTCGCGAAGGTCACCGGTGTGGCCGTGTGAACCGCTGCGCCACCGGTGCAGGGCGCGCGCGGTACGCCGATGGCCGGTGCGCTGCGCCCTACACCGCCCCGCAGCGGTCCCGGGTGCGTACCTGCTCGGTGTCGGCCCCGGCGGCTGCGTCGTCCAGGGCCCAGAGGCCTGGGGAGCTCGACCACCTGCGACCACACCCCGTCAGAGGTCCGCACGGGGCAGTAGGTTAGGAGCGTGGCTGTCGTAAAGATCAATGCGATCGAGGTCCCCGAGGGCGCGGGCCCCGAGCTGGAGAAGCGGTTCGCCCACCGGCTGCACGCCGTGGACGGCCAGCCGGGCTTCCTGTCGTTCGAGCTGCTGCGGCCGGTGGCGGGCGAGAGCCGCTACTTCGTCGTGACGCACTGGACGGACGAGGAGTCGTTCCAGGCCTGGCTCAAGGGCCCGGCGATGACGGCACACTCGGGCGAGCGGGCGCGGCCGGTGGGGTCGGGGTCGTCGCTGCTGGAGTTCGAGGTGGTCCAGCGTTCGGGATCGACTTCTGGGGCGACGTCCTGAACGACCCTCACGACCTGGACCGCTTCGTCACCGCCCAGGCAGGTGTGATCGACACGGCGATGGCCGAGCTGCGCGCGGGCGCCAAGCGGAGCCATTGGATCTGGTATGTGTTCCCGCAGCTCAAGGGCCTGGGGATGAGCCCGACCTCGATGTACTACGGCATCGCCTCCCTCGCCGAGGCGCGGGCCTACCTGGCCCATCCCGTGCTCGGCCCGCGGCTGAAGGAGTGCGTGCGGCTGCTGCTCGACGCCCCCGGTTCGGCCACGGACATCCTGGGCGGTGACGACGTGAAGCTGCGCTCGTCACTTACGCTCTTCGTCGCGGCCGACCCCGACGAGCCGCTGTTCGCCGCCGCGCTGGAACGCTTCTTCGACGGCATGCTCGACCCCCGCACGCTCGCCATGCTCGAAGGGTCGTGAGTCCGCTGCGCCCGGGGCTCGCGTGACCCCGAGCGCAGGCGAGACCGACGTCAGCGGTGATCGAAAGCCGGAAACGTCGGTCTCGCGCGGAGGACTACAGGAGCCGCGAGCGGATCAGGAAGCGCACCCCTTCCGGCGCCTCCACCGAGAACCCGCTGCCCCGGCCCTTCACGACGTCGACCGTCAGGTGGGTGTGCTTCCAGTACTCGTACTGCGCCGCCGACATCCAGAACCCGATCGGCCTCTCCAGCCCCGGCACGACCAGGTCGCCCAGATGGACGTCCGAGCCACCGAGCGTGAAGTCACCGTCGGGGTAGCACATCGGCGAGCTGCCGTCGCAGCACCCGCCGGACTGGTGAAACATCAGCGGACCATGGATTGCGGTCAGCTTGACGAGAAGCTCTTCAGCGGCCTGCGTGAGTGCGACCCGCTCCATCAGAAGAAGCCGAGCGCGTTCGGCGAGTAGCTGACCAGCATGTTCTTGGTCTGCTGGTAGTGGTCGAGCATCATCTTGTGGTTCTCGCGGCCGATGCCGGACTGCTTGTAGCCGCCGAACGCCGCGTGCGCCGGGTAGGCGTGATAGTTGTTGATCCACACCCGGCCCGCCTGGATGTCGCGGCCCGCCCGGTAGGCGGTGTTGGTGTCGCGGCTCCACACACCCGCGCCCAGGCCGTAAAGCGTGTCGTTGGCGATCTTCATGGCGTCGTCGTAGTCGGTGAACCGGGCGACCGAGACGACCGGGCCGAAGATCTCTTCCTGGAAGATCCGCATCGAGTTGTCGCCCTCGAAGATCGTCGGCTGGATGTAGTACCCGCCCGCCAACTCGCCGCCCAGGTCGGCCTTGTCGCCGCCCGCGAGGACCTTCGCGCCTTCCTTACGTCCGATGTCGATGTAGGAGAGGATCTTCTCGAACTGGTCGTTGGACGCCTGGGCGCCGATCATCGTCTCGGTGTCGAGTGGGTGCCCCTGCTTGATCTGCTCGACCCGCTTGACCGCCTGCTCGATGAAGTCGGCGTAGATCCCGCCCTGGATCAGCGCGCGTGACGGGCAGGTGCAGACCTCGCCCTGGTTGAGCGCGAACATCGCGAAGCCCTCGAGCGCCTTGTCGTAGAAGGCGTCCGATCGGGCGGCGACGTCGTCGAAGAAGATGTTCGGGCTCTTGCCGCCCAGCTCCAGCGTCACCGGGATGAGGTTCTCGCTGGCGTACTGCATGATCAGGCGCCCGGTCGTCGTCTCGCCGGTGAACGCGATCTTCCGGATGCGCTTGTTGGACGCCAGCGGCTTGCCCGCCTCGACCCCGAACCCGTTGACGATGTTTAGCACGCCCGGCGGAAGCAGGTCGGCGACCAGCTCGTTGAGCACGTGGATCGACGCCGGGGTCTGCTCGGCGGGCTTGAGGACCACCGCGTTGCCTGCGGCCAGCGCCGGGGCGAGCTTCCAGATCGCCATGAGGATCGGGAAGTTCCACGGGATGATCTGCCCGACGACGCCGAGCGGCTCGTGGAAGTGGTAGGCGATCGTGTTCTCGTCGATCTCGGAGATGCCGCCTTCCTGCGCGCGGACCGCGCCCGCGAAGTAGCGGAGGTGGTCGATGGCCAGGGGGATGTCGGCGGCGAGGGTCTCGCGGCACGCCTTGCCGTTCTCCCAGCTCTCGGCGATGGCGACGGCCTCGAGGTTGGCCTCGATGCGGTCGGCCATCTTGTTGAGGATGTTCGCTCGCTCAGCGACCGCGGTCTTGCCCCAGGCGGGCGCGGCGGCGTGCGCGGCATCCAGCGCCCTTTCGACGTCTTCGGCCGTGCTGCGGGCGACCTCGGTGAACGTCTGGCCGGTGATCGGCGTCGGGTTCTCGAAGTACTGGCCCTTGACCGGCGCGACGTACTCGCCGCCGATGAAGTTCTCGTAGCGGGGCTTGAAGGTGACGACGCTGCCGTCAGTGCCCGGTGCCGCGTACTTGGTCATACGGTTCTCCCACATCATCGAGGACTGATGTGGCCGGACGCTAAATTCGCCGGGGTTGCGGCGGCGTTGCATGTGCAGGTGGGGGTAGCTGACCTTTCCGCCAGGGAACCGACGACGAATGCCCCGCCCGGATCGCGTCCGGACGGGGCGTTCGCGTCTCTGGCCTTACTCGCCCTTGGCCATGTCGACCGGCGGGGAGTCGGGCACGAGCGACGGCTTCGGCTCACCGCGGAAGGTGAACTTGGCCTTTGTCGTCGGCGGCCCGGGAGCCTTCGGGTCGTTGGGGTCGATGCCCTGAACGTCCACGATGACGATCTGGCCCGGCTGCACCTCGCCGAAAAGCGCTCGTCTGCGCGAGCGCGCCAGCTCAGAAGCTGTCGTCTACGAGCCTGTCGTCGCAACCCTCGTCGTGGGTGAAAACCGTGCCGCCTTGAACCGGCCGATCCACGGCGAACCAGACGGCCCGGTGCCCGTCGGATCCTTCGGTTGAACCACCGTCGTCGAAGTCATCGGCGGACATGCAAACCTCTCTTCTCCCATTCAACGTTTTCACTGCTGCTGCGAGGGTAACGAAGACACGCCAGCACGAACGGCGAGTGTCCGAGATATTCTCGGTCAGGCGCGCTTGTCCTCTGTGGACGTCTCCGTAGGGCCATCCGATCCCTCGTCCGCTGGTAAAATGAAGACCGTGCCGCCGTTGACCGGTCGGTCGGGACCAAACCAGTAGATCCGATGCCCTGGCGTGTCTGACGCGTTGTCCCAGCCGACAGCAGTCGTCATGGCGACCGATACCTCCCGTAACTTGGTTGCGTGGCCTGCGATGGCTACGGGTGGTAGTATCCCAATCTCAGTCAGTGAGATCGTCCCGGGGCCCGGGGTGATCATAGGGAATAACTGACTGGTAACCTATGGGGTTCACCGCGCGGATTGAACCGTTCGGCGCTGCGTTCGGGCATTGTAACGACAGTCTGCCAACTTGGTAACGATTTCATCATGACCGCAGCCGGATGATTTCGGGAGGACGGGACCATCGCACGACCAGTCGCCACCGCCGCACTGCCGTTCGGACGGCCGAGTTGGTCGAGGCTGACTACTTATGCACGGCAAGCATGGCCTTTTAGCGAGATGATGCAGGGCGCTCTAGTGCGCGCACTGCGATCTCCAGCCCACAAACTTCCTAATGGACGACTGCGGCCGAGCGTGGCTCATCGACGTCGAGTACGCCAGCCTCGCGCGCCTGCCTGGGACCCGCCAAGCTCATCATACTATCTCGACGATTCAACTCCCGACGGATTAAAGGCCTGGTGAGCCTATGGCGGAACTCGTCCGCGGTGGACCTGAACGTCATTGCGGAGGTTCAAGAAGTGCTGCTCGTCGCTTGGCTGGCCGACATGACACTGAACGCCACACCCGCAGTTGCGGCCGAGACGCGAGCCCGAGTTGCGAGCCTCGACACAGCGACACAGCTGTCCGGTGGCACCATCTCCGCAAATTATGCGTTTCGCACAGCGGTCGGATGTTCCCGGGAACTCGCAGGTCGGGAAGGGTGACAGGGCGGTGTGACGCTGTCAAACAAACACGGATGGCTGGCCGCCTGCACCGCTGCCCTAGCGGATGAACGCGCTGACGATGGTCGGGCTGGCACCCATCACCGTCAACCAGAGCACGACCACGAGGAGGAGCGCCTTCGTGGTGACCTTGATAGAGATGGTCACCCGGGGGCGCTTCGCCCGTGTCGGTCTGGCCTTGCGTGTCCTGTTTCTCTTGCGTGTCACCGGCTCCACCCTTCGGTGGTTTCGTGCGCCAACCCCGTTGGCCAGCGCCCTCGAGGATCGCTGCCAGCCCAGTTCGCACCCGCCGATGAGTGGTAGTATCGCAATCTCAGTCAGTGAGATCGTCCCGGGGCCCGGGGTGATCATAGGGACTGACTGGTAACCTATGGGGTTCACCGCGCGGATTGAACCGTTCGGCGCTGCGTTCGGGCATTGTAACGACAGTCTGTCAACTTGGTAACGATTCATCATGACCGCAGCCAGATGATTTCGGGAGGGCGGGTCCATCGCACGACCAGTCGCCACCCGCCGCACCGCCGAACGGCGAACGGCTCACCCGCTGTCCCAGCTCGGGCCAACACCTCATGCGGGTCGATGAGACTATTGGGCTGGCCATCGCAGATGGGCTTGCCGAGCAGGCCCTTGACAAATTCACGCCCGTCGTGACCGAGGAACTCGGACCGATCCGCGATCCAACCCCCCAGTATCGAGGCGCGGTCGGTCGCCCGCGGAAGTAGCGACTTAGAATGTAGGGTACCGAGATCGTGCTCTTCGCACTTCGCCCAAAATGCCGCAAGGCAGGAGTAGGCGTGAAAGGCTGCGACCGTTTGTTCGAATGGCCACGGACGATTTGTCGAGGGCGCCCACGGCGGTCGGAACAGTGGTGACCGTGCGTAGTTCTCGGAGAAGACCGAGCCTACGATCGCCAGGTCGAAGAACTTCTGGTGCGCGCCCTCATGTACCAGGGCCTCGGCGGCTTCGAGTGCGGTCACCGGTGTCGGCAGCACGACAAGTCCGGGGTACTCCCGTGCCGACGCCGAGCCGAGTTGTCCGGCACGGTCCCGGTGCACCATGGCGATGAGCGTGACGTGCGGCATGAGATCTGCCATGAGGTCAGGCGAAACCGAGAATGCCAGTTCTACACCGCTGCGCAGGATGTGGGAGGCGGGCTGGAAGATCGGCGAGCGTTCGTCGACGAGATGCTCATTGATCTCGCATTCTCCGTGTCGGCCCAACTCGGCATCCACCCGGCGCAGCGCTGCCGCCAACCAGGTGCCTGCTGATGGCGCCGATGCGATCCGAACCGGGATCTGCGCCACCTCCCACCGCCCGGACTCGCCGACCGCCATCTCCAGGCTGGTGAGTTGCGTGATATCAAGGTCGCGCTTACCGGCGAGCACCTCGGCCAGGTGGCCTCGGAGCATCGGGTTGTCAATCATTGTGGGGTCGAGGTCCGGAGTCGGATCCGGAGCCGTGGCGAGTTCGACAGTGACCTCGTAGGTGGCCCTACGGCGTTCTACGAGTTCACCGAGCGGACTGACGAGCGCGTGCGCGTCGACAAGTTCAGTGGCGTTGAGGCGCATCGGGCGGCTCCGTTCCGTCGAGCCGCCACAGTAGCGTTACGCCGTGGCCCGGCAGCATCCACGAGCGCACCGGCACCTTGACCTCGTCCTCGATGTGGGTCCAGACGCCGCGGACGGGATTCGCCGGATCTACGAGGCGAGCGCTGTACAGGTGGATCTGGTAGGAGAGCCGTTCATCCCATCGCGGGAGATTCCGGACGTCCAACACGATCACGTCGACGTAGCACGGGTACGGCGGCGACCAGCTCACGAACCCCTGCTCGAACGCACCGATGGTGGACGCCCGCAGCGTGAGTCGCTCGATCGTCTCGATCACGTGGTCGGGGTCGGCAAGGTCATAGAGATCGACCTGGAATATCCGCAGCTGTTGGCGGTCGAGCCGGTCCGGTAGCCGGATGTACTCTCCGTAGTCGCGCAGCGCCACTTCGTGGATGTGCTCGGCGGCCGGATCGACGGTATAGACGTAACCGTCTTCATCGCGGTAGCTGATTCCCACCTCGATACCGGGAACGAAGTCTTCGAGTTGATCGTCGCCCGGGAGCAACCATGACTCGAAGAGCGGATAGATCCGTTGGCTGGTCAGCAGATTGAAGATGTCCGGGTTGGATGTCGCGAACATCACCAACTGGTGGTTCTGGCGCACCCCGCCAAACTCGTGCGACCAGGTGAACCGGGTCGAGCAGATCGCTTCGTCGATCCGGCTGATGGCCGCGTGGGCGGTGGTGAGACGGCTGACCGCGACGTCCCGCCCCGCTACGTCATGGCCGCCGCCACCGAGCAACGCCGCGATGATCTCGTTGATTTGCCCACCGAAAAGCTTGCTGAGCAGCACCCGGAGGACCGTCTCCGGCGACATCGCACCGACAACCGCGGGCCCGGAGATCTCCAGCAGGCGACGCTCCGCCCAGTCGGTCAGCCTCCCTCGGCATCGCCAGTAGACGACCGATAGCGCGAGGGTAATGAGCACGAATGTTGC
Source organism: uncultured Actinomycetota bacterium (assembly GCA_963822805.1). GTDB lineage: Bacteria > Actinomycetota > Actinomycetes > Mycobacteriales > Pseudonocardiaceae > Pseudonocardia. The sequence goes on from CAWGIV010000002.1 coordinate 21,747, forward strand.
GAGCACGGAAGCGGCCACCACGAGGACGACCGCCATCCACCCACCCCATCGTCAGACCGACCAGGGTGTCCACATCACCACACGAACAGCGGAAGCGCTACCCGTCGATGGCGGGCCGCCAGTCGGGCTCGTTTCCGGAGCCACTGTCGGTGAGATCTAGCGGGACCTCAGGGATGTCGGGCAATCCGTCGTAGAGCCGCTGGAGGTGGCTGTTCATTGCCGCCCGAGCGCCTCCGGGGTCGCGGATGCGCAGGTAGCGGACGACCTTGGCGTGTTCGCGGGCGGATTGCCGCGGCACTCCCGGAACCGCGAAGCTCTTGAACCGCCAATCGGCAATCTCGGTGACGATCCGCTCGTAGACCTCCGCAAGCAAGCGATTGCGTGCAGCCTTGACGATGGCGTCATGGAAGTCCCGGTCGGTCCGTAGCAACTCTTCTTGGTCGCCTTCCGCCTCCTCATGCTGCTTGCTGAGCTTGGCGATGTCCTCGATCTCACCGTCGGAGGCACGGACGGCGGCCAGGCTCGCCGCCAGACCCTCCAAGCCGATGCGCATCTCGAAGATCTCAGCGGTGCCGTACCGATGACCGTCGAGCATCTCGGACAGGTCGCGTGACTCCGGTCGAGCGCCACGGCGGACATACCAGCCCCGTCCGTGACGGGACTCGAGGACACCGAGCGTCTCCAAGCGCTGGAGCGCGGTGCGCACCGAGCTGCGGGCGACCTTCCAGCGCCGGGTCAGGTCCGCCTCGGCGGCGAGGCGGTGACCTGGCGGGTAGACCTCAGCGTCGATCAACTCGAGAACCTTGTCCGCGATGACCTCCGGCAGCGCCCGCCCTGAGTCGCGCCGCAGGTCAAACTGCGGATCTGCATCGATCTCGTGGTCCATACATATCCTCGATCCCCCCGCGAACACCTGCTGTCACCGTAGCCATCGGGCGAGCACGGCGTCACCCAGAGCCAGCCCTGTCGAATCTTGCGTATAGGCGTCCGAGGATAGGGCATCAACTGACGTCGAGCAAGTGAAGGCCGAAGTCTGTTGTCTGATGACTATTTCTACTTGACAGATGTCTGAACTCTGCGGACGATGGTCTCATCAGGATGGGTCGGGCAAGGGAGGGCCCCATGTCGGGATCGTTGTTGACTGTCACACTGATCGTTGCGGGCATGATTGTCTTCTGGCGACTGACGCTCTTGGTGGTGGTGGCCCTCGTGATCGCCTTCCTCGTCGTTGGCATCACGCAGGTGTCCGAAGCGTTCGGGGCCGGCCCCACCCCCGCCCAAACTGCGGTTACCCCGGCCGACGGGCCGCACTGATAGTTCGGCATTACGGGCCGCGGCACGCAAAGAGCCCGCCTGGATCACGCCACGGTCCAGGCGGGCTCTTGCGTGTCTCTCCTACTCGCCCTTGGCCATGTCGACCGGCGGGGCGTCGGGCACCATCGACGGCTTCGGCTCACCGCGGAAGGTGAACTTGGCCTTGTCGTCGGCGGCGCGGGAGCCCTCGGGCGCTTTCGGGTCGAGGCCCTCGACGTCCACGATGACGATCTGGCCCGGCTGCACCTCACCGAAGAGGATCTTCTCCGACAGCTGGTCCTCGATCTCGCGCTGGATCGTGCGGCGCAGCGGCCGCGCGCCCAACACCGGGTCCCACCCGCGGCGGGCCAGCAGGCCCTTCGCGGCCGGGGTGAGCTCGATGGCCATGTCCTTGTTGGCCAGCGCCGCCTCCACCCGGGTGATCATGAGGTCGACCATCGTGATGATCTGCTCCTGGGTGAGCTGGTGGAACACCACAATGTCGTCGATGCGGTTGAGGAACTCGGGGCGGAAGTGCTTCTTCAGCTCGTCGTTGACCTTGTTCTTCATCCGCTCGTAGTTCGAGCCCTCGTCGTTGCTCTGAGCGAACCCGAGCCCGACCGCCTTCGAGATGTCCTGGGTGCCCAGGTTCGACGTGAAGATGATCACGGTGTTCTTGAAGTCCACCGTGCGGCCCTGGCCGTCTGTCAGCCGCCCGTCCTCCAGCACCTGCAGGAGGGTGTTGTAGACCTCCTGGTGCGCCTTCTCGATCTCGTCGAACAGCACCACCGAGAACGGCTTGCGCCGCACCTTCTCGGTGAGCTGGCCGCCCTCCTCGTAGCCGACGTACCCGGGAGGGGCGCCGAAGAGCCGCGAGGCGGTGTAGCGGTCGTGGAACTCGCCCATGTCGATCTGGATGAGCGCGTCGTCCTCGCCGAACAGGAAGTTCGCCAGCGCCTTCGACAGCTCCGTCTTACCGACACCGGACGGCCCCGCGAAGATGAACGAACCCGACGGGCGCTTGGGGTCCTTCAGCCCGGCGCGGGTGCGCCGGATCGCCTGCGCCACCGACTTGACCGCCTCTTCCTGGCCGATGATCCGCTTGTGCAGCTCGTCTTCCATGCGGAGCAGGCGCGTGGTCTCCTCCTCGGTGAGCTTGAAGACGGGGATGCCGGTCCAGTTGGCCAGCACCTCGGCGATCTGCTCGTCGTCAACCTCCGCGACCACGTCCAGGTCGCCCGACTTCCACTGCTTCTCCCGCTCGCCCTTCTTCGCGAGCAGCTGCTTCTCCGAGTCGCGCAGGTGCGCGGCCCGCTCGAAGTCCTGCGCGTCGATCGCCGACTCCTTGTCGCGCCGCACGCTCGCGATCTTCTCGTCGAACTCGCGCAGATCCGGCGGCGCGGTCATCCGGCGGATGCGCATCCGCGCGCCCGCCTCGTCGATGAGGTCGATCGCCTTGTCGGGCAGGAAGCGGTCGGAGATGTAGCGGTCGGCCAGCGTGGCCGCCGCGACGAGCGCCGGGTCGGTGATCGTGACGCGGTGGTGCGCCTCGTACCGGTCGCGCAGGCCCTTGAGGATCTCGATGGTGTGCGTGACCGACGGCTCGCCCACCTGGATCGGCTGGAAGCGCCGCTCCAGGGCGGGGTCCTTCTCGACGTACTTGCGGTACTCGTCGAGCGTGGTGGCGCCGATCGTCTGCAGCTCGCCGCGGGCCAGCATCGGCTTGAGGATCGACGCGGCGTCGATCGCGCCCTCCGCGGCACCGGCGCCGACGAGCGTGTGCAGCTCGTCGATGAACAGGATGATGTCGCCGCGGGTGCGGATCTCCTTGAGGACCTTCTTCAGGCGCTCCTCGAAGTCACCGCGGTAGCGCGAGCCCGCGACCAGCGAGCCCAGGTCGAGCGTGTAGAGCTGCTTGTCCTTGAGCGTCTCGGGCACCTCGCCCTTGACGATGCCCTGGGCCAGGCCCTCGACGACGGCGGTCTTGCCGACGCCCGGCTCGCCGATCAGGACCGGGTTGTTCTTGGTCCTCCGGGAGAGGACCTGCATGACCCGCTCGATCTCCTTCTCGCGCCCGATCACCGGGTCGAGCTTGCCCTCACGGGCGGACTGGGTGAGGTTGCGGCCGAACTGGTCGAGCACCAGCGACGACGACGGGGTGCCCTCGCCGCGTCCGCCCGAGCTCCCCTCGGCGGGCTCCTTGCCCTGGTAGCCGCTCAGCAGCTGCAGCACCTGCTGGCGCACCCGGTTGAGGTCGGCTCCCAGCTTGACCAGGACCTGCGCCGCGACGCCCTCGCCCTCGCGGATCAGGCCGAGCAGTATGTGCTCGGTGCCGATGTAGTTGTGGCCGAGCTGCAGCGCCTCGCGCAGGGACAGCTCCAGCACCTTCTTGGCCCGCGGCGTGAACGGGATGTGCCCGCTCGGTGCCTGCTGGCCCTGGCCGATGATCTCCTCGACCTGCTGCCGAACGCCCTCCAAGGCGATCCCGAGGGATTCCAGGGCCTTCGCGGCCACACCCTCGCCCTCGTGGATGAGGCCGAGGAGGATGTGCTCGGTGCCGATGTAGTTGTGGTTGAGCATCCGGGCCTCTTCTTGGGCCAGGACGACAACCCGCCTCGCTCGGTCGGTGAACCTCTCGAACATTCGATCTCCTCGCCTACTGCGCATGTCGCGCGGCAACGCCAGACGCCGCTGCGCCGCGTACGCCTCCCTCCACTGTATCGGCTGCAGGGGGGTCGACGCCTGTGGCGCGGGCACAGCGAAGGGGCCCGCGCACACGTGGGCCCCTTCGCGGAAGCGGACTAGTTCGCCTGGTGATAGGCCTCCAGCACCTCGCTGGGGATACGTCCGCGGTCGGATACCTTCATCTTGTGGGCTCGCGCCCATTCCCGGATCGCCTGGTTCTGCTCCCGGTCGACCGTGGCCCGCCGGACCGGAGCCGCCGTCACCGCGCGCTTCGCCCGACCACCCGCCCGACGGGCGGAACCGACGAACTCGGCAAGCGCATCACGCAGCTTGCCCGCATTCGCCGAGGACAGGTCGATCTCGTAACTCTTGCCATCGATACCGAACTCGACGGTCTCGTCGGCCTCCTGGCCGTCGAGATCGTCGATCAGCCGGATCTCTTGGATCTGCGCCACCGCCGCAGTCCTTTCTACGCACTACCTGGAGGGGACGCGATCGACGATATCTTAATTGCCGAGCCGCTGTCGACCCGGCCCTACTCGGATCGCACGAGCGGGTAAAGAATGGTCTCCCGGATACCGAGCCCGGTCAGTGCCATCAGCAGCCGGTCGATGCCCATTCCGACACCGCCCGTCGGCGGCATCCCGTACTCCATGGCGCGCAGGAAGTCCTCGTCGAGCCGCATCGCCTCGGGATCGCCCGCCGCCGCGCGCAGCGATTGTGTGGTCAGCCGATCACGCTGGATCACCGGATCTACCAGCTCAGAGTACCCGGTCGCGAGCTCCGTTCCGAAGACGACCAGATCCCACGCCTCGGCCAGCCGCGGGTCGCTGCGGTGCTGGCGGGTGAGCGGGCGTACTTCGACCGGGTAGTCCCGCACGAACGTCGGTGCGGTCAACGTGTGCTCGACGAGCTTCTCGAATAGCTCGAGCACCACTTCCCCGGCGGTAAGCGAATCCTTGAGCTCGACGTCGTGCGCGGCGGCGAGCTTGCGCAGTTCCTCGACCCCGGTGTCCGGCGTCACTTCGGTATCCACCGCTGCCGACACAGCCTCGTGCAACGTGACGGACCGCCACTCCCCGCCGAGCTCGTGTGACGTTCCGTCGGCGTGAACGACGACTTCGGAACCGAAGACGGCGCGCGCGGACTCCTGCACGAGGGTACGCGTGAGCTCGGCCATGTCGTCGTAGGTCGCGTACGTCTGATAGGCCTCCAACATCGCGAACTCCGGCGAGTGCGAGGAGTCGATGCCTTCGTTACGGAAGTTGCGGTTGATCTCGAAGACCCGTTCCACCCCGCCCACCACGGTCCGCTTGAGGAACAGTTCCGGGGCGATCCGCAGGTACAGATCCTGGTCCAGGGCGTTGGCGTGGGTGACGAACGGGCGCGCGGTCGCGCCGCCGTGCAGGAGCTGCAGCATCGGCGTCTCGACCTCGAGGTAGTCGCGGCCGTGCAGCACGTCACGCAGCGTGCGCACGACCGTGGCCCGGCGGCGCACCATCTCCCGCGCCTGCGGGCGCACGACGAGATCGACGTAACGCTGCCGGACGCGCGTCTCCTCGGACAGCTCGCTGTGCACGTTGGGCAGCGGGCGCAGGGCCTTGGCCGTCATCGCCCAGCGGTCGGCCATGATCGACAGCTCGCCGCGCCGGGAGGTGATGACTTCGCCGTGGACGAGGACGTGGTCGCCGAGGTCGACGGTGGCCTTCCAGCGCGCCAGCTCGTCCTCGCCGACCGAGGCCAGGGAGAGCATCGCCTGCAGCTCGGTGCCGTCGCCTTCGCGGAGCGTGGCGAAGCAGAGCTTGCCGGTGTTGCGCAGGAAGATGAGCCGCCCGGTGACCCCGACGATGTCGCCGGTCGCGGTGTCCGGCGGCAGGTCGGGGTGGGCGGCGCGGACATCGGCAAGGGACTGGGTACGGTCGACGGCGACGGGGTAGGCCTCGTGCCCGTCCGCGAGCAGCGCCGCGCGCTTCTCCCGGCGTACCCGCATCTGCTCGGGCAGGTCGGGGGCGGGGGATTCGTTGCTCACGACGCTGAGGGTAGTGAGCGGCGCGCGCGGTCATCCGGCCGGGCGGCAGCCCCGCCCGGCTGGTCCGCCCTGCGCTGCGGTGAGTCGGGGAGGTGGCCGCCGACGCGCGGTCGCGCCCTCGGCCCGGCGCACTTCGCAGACCGGACCGCCACTTCGCAGAGGCTGTGGGGTCTGCGAGGCGGCAATCGCCTCTGCGAGGGCAGCGGCGCCGGCGGCGATCTAGGCTCGCCCAATGCCCGAGCGCGGCCGTTCCTTCGGTTCGGTGGCGGCCGAGTACGCCCGCCTCCGCCCCGGCTACCCCGCCGCGGCGCTGGACTGGGCGCTCGGCCCGGACCCGCAAGACGTGCTCGACCTCGGCGCGGGCACCGGCAAGCTCACCGAGGCGCTGCTGCGGCGCCCCGGCGTGCGCGTCACGGCCGTCGAGCCCGACCCCGCGATGCTCCACCAGCTCCGCGCCGCCTTCCCCGCCGTCGCCGCGTACGAGGGCGCCGCCGAGCGGATCCCGCTCGCGACCGCCGCGGTCGACGCCGTCGTCGTCGGCACGGCCTGGCACTGGTTCGACCGGGCGCGCGCCGAGCCGGAGATCGCGCGGGTGCTGCGGCCGGGCGGGGTGCTCGCGGTGCTCTGGAACAGCGACGACGACACGGTCGAGTGGGTGCGCGGCTACGCGCAGGCGATGCACCCCGTCGAGCCGGTCAGGGTGCTCTCGACCCCGGAGAACGCCCGCCCCCACGATCCGGCGTTCGGCACGTCCGAAGCCCGCCGGTTCGCCAACCCGGTGCCGACCACCATCGACGGGTTCGTCGAGACCATCGCCACGCATTCCTGGGCGCTCGTCGCCGATCCCCGCGAGCGCGACGCCGCCCTCACCCGGCTGCGCACCTACCTGGTCGCGCGCCCCGAGACGTCGTCGGGCGCCTTCACGTTGCCCATGGTCACCGACGTCGTGCGGACGTTGCGCAGGTAGGCCAGCCGCAGCCCCAGCAAGGTCAGGTCGGGCACGTGCTCGGTGATCGTCGCCGTCTCGCCGATCATCAACGGCGCGAGCCCACCCGTGCCGATCACCGTGACCGAACCGGAGCCCAGCTCGTCGCGGATGCGGCGGACCAGCCCGTCGACCTGCTCGGCGAAGCCGTAGAGCACCCCGGCCTGCAGGCACTCCACGGTGTTCTTGCCTATCACCGAGCGCGGCGCCACCAACTCCACCGTGCGCAGGGCCGCGGCTCGCGTGGCGAGCGCTTCCATGGAGATCTCGACGCCGGGGGCGAGCACACCGCCGAGGAACTCGCCCTTCGCCGAGACGACGTCGATGTTGGTGGACGTGCCGAAGTCGACGACCACGCACGCCGTGTCGTACAGCCGGTGCGCCGCCAACGTGGAGACGACGCGGTCGGCGCCGACCTCGTGCGGGTTGTCCACCAGCAACGGCACCCCGGTGCGCACCCCCGGTCCCACGATCACCGACGGCTCGTCGCGCCGCTGCACCAGCAGTTTGAGCTCGCGGAGCAGGCTCGGCACCGTCGACAGCGCCGCGACCCCGGTGACCTCGTCGGCGTACCGGCGGCCGAGCAGGCCGCCGATGGCCACCTCCAGCTCGTCGGCGGTCATGCGCGGCTCGGTGCGCATCCGCCAGTCGCGCACCAGCGGGGGACGCACGTCGTCCGCGTTTCCCTCGGCGTAGAGTCCGAGCGCGATCTGGGTGTTGCCGACGTCGACGCAGAGCAGCACTAGAACCGCACCGCGACGTTGTCGATCAGCCGTGTGGGGCCGACGCGTGCGGCCACGAGCAGCCGCGCCTGCCCGGTCGCCGGCGTGGGGCCGAGGTCCGGAGCGCGCAGCTCCAGGTAGTCGACGGCCACCTCGGGCTCCTCGGCGAGCACGGCGCGGGCGGCGGCCAGCACGGCGTCCGGGCCGTGCGCGGCCGCCGCCGCACCGGCGTGCAGCGCCCGCTGCAGAACAAGGGCCTGGGCCCGCTGCTCAGCGGAGAGATAGACGTTGCGCGAGGAGAGCGCCAGCCCGTCGGCCTCGCGAACGATGGGTACGCCGACGACCGAGAGGGCGAAGTCCAGGTCGCGCACCATCTTCTGCACGAGGACGAGCTGCTGGTAGTCCTTCTCGCCGAAGAAGGCGACGTCCGGGGCGACGATGTTGAACAGCTTGGACACGACGGTCAGCACGCCCGGGAAATGGCCCGGCCGCACCGCACCCTCGAGCTCGGTGCCCAGCACACCGGGCGTGACGACGGTGTCGGCGCCCTCCGGGTACATGTCCGCCTGCCCCGGCGTGAACACCAGCTCGACGCCCTCCTCCCGGCAGGCGGTGAGGTCGGCCTCCAGGGGGCGCGGGTAGCGCGCGAGGTCCTCGTTCGGCCCGAACTGCAGCGGGTTCACGAAGATCGAGACGACGGTGACGCCCGCCCCCGGGATGCGACGGGCGTGCCGTATCAGCTCGCGGTGCCCCGCGTGCAGCGCGCCCATCGTCGGCACGAACGCGACGCGGCGCCCCGCCGCCCGCAACGCCCGGGTGACCGTGGCGATGCTCGCCGGGCTCGCGTGCACGGTGAGCTCGCCCGCGACGTATCCGCCTGCGGTGCGCGTCACGGGGCGTCCTCCAGAGTGGTCAGCACGTCCTTGGCGGCGTGTTCGGACAGCAGGCCTGCGGCCGCGGCGCGGTGGGCGGTGCGCACGGCGAGGGCGCGGTAGACGGCGGCGAGGTCGGGGTCGAGCACCTGGAGATGGGTGCGGATCGTGCCGACGTCGCCGCGGGACACGGGGCCGGTCAGGGCGCGGTCGCCGTGGCGCAGGGCGTTGTCGAGGGCGGCCGAGAGCAGGGGCGCGACCAGCTTGTCGGCCGGGTGCACGCCCGCCGCCTCGAGGGTGTCGACACAGTCGCGCACCAGCGTGACGAGGTGGTTGGCCCCGTGGGCCAGCGCGGCGTGGTAGAGCGGGCGGACGTTCTCCGGGATGCGCACCGGGTCCGCGTCCATCTCGACGACCAGCGCCTCACCGACCGGCCAGCCCGCGGCGTCGGCGCCCGCCGTGACCCCGACGCTCGCCCCCCGCAGCCGGGCAACGTCCTCGGTGCGGCCCGTGAACGTCATCACCGGGTGCAGCGCGAGCGGCAGCACCCCGTGCTCGGCGGCGGGCGCGAGCACCGCGACGCCGTGCGCGCCCGACGTGTGCACGACGATCTGGCCCGCCCGGAAGCTCCCCGCCGCCGCGAGGCCGCGGACCAGGCCGGGGAGCACGTCGTCGGGCACGGCGAGGAGCACGAGGTCGGCCCGGGCGGCGACCTCGTCGGGCGGGAGCAGCGGCACGTCGGGCAGGAGCGCGGCGGCGCGGCGCACCGAATCGCGCGAGACCCCCGAGGTGGCCACGACGCGATGCCCGGCCGCGGCCCACGCCGCCCCGAGGACCGCGCCGACGCGTCCGGCCGACACCACCCCGATGGCCAGCCGCGCGGGCCGGGTCGCTCCCATGGCCAGCCAGGCTAATCCCCGTGCGCGGACGCTACCGATAGGGCCAGCTCTGCGGAGGCTGGTTGGGGGGGAACGGCCGGTACGGGCTCGGGGGCACCTGGGGCGGCGGCGTCCAGCCGCCCGGGCCGCCGTGGTGGCGCAGCGCCACCGTCAGCGCCTCCGGATGCCCGACGGCGCGCCGGCGCGCCCGGATGACCTCGGCGACGGCCTCGTCGTGCCACTGCCGTCCCATCGGCCCGATCGCGCCCTTCGCCATGCGGTCGCGCAGGAACGCCAGGTCGGTGACGGCCTCCTGGTAGCGGATGACGGCCTTCTCCACCGCGCGCCCGGACCGTCGCCGGACGGCCGCGCGCCAGCCCCGGCGCCCGGCAAGGCTGGACAAGCAGCCGGATCTCGCTCGGCGCGATCCAGCCCGCCTGCGCGAACCCGGGGAGCTGCGCGGCGATCACGGCCTGCTCGCGGCGGCGCTGCCAGATCACGATCGTCGCGATCGCGGCGAACAGCGGCACCATGACGAAGGCGTAGACGAGCAGGAACGCGCCGCCATCGAACAACGACGCCGAGCTGTTCCACAGCGCGTGCAGGACGACCGCGAGCGCGTAGCCGCCGAGCACGTAGAACGGTCGGGCGGCGGCGTTGCGGCTGTTGGCGGCGATGCCCGCGCCGATGCCCGTCATCGACGTGAAGAGCGGATGCGCGAACGGCGAGAGCACACCGCGCAGGATCAGCGTGAACAGCACGCTGCCGCCCATGCCCGCCTCTTCGCCGAACGCGCGGCCGAAGTAGAGGATGTTCTCGGTGAACGCGAAGCCTGCCGCCACGATCCCGGCGTAGACGATGCCGTCGATGATCCCGTCGAACTCGCGACGTCGGAAGATCAGCAGGCCGACGAGGAACGCGCCCTTCAGCCCCTCCTCGACGAGCGGAGCGATCACGGTGGAGCCGACGACGTCGCCGCTGCCCTTGCCGAGCAGCACGTCGACGGCCAGCGCCGCGCTGGAGTTGATGATCAACGCGGCGAGCGCGGCGAAGCAGGCGCCCCACAGGAACGCGATGAGCAGCAGCCGCGGCGGCTCGGGCTCCCAGCGGTCGATCCACAGGAACGTGGCGACCACCGGGCCGACCGGCAGCAGCGCGCACAGCGCCCCGACCACGATCCCACCCAGCCCCACGCTCGTGCCGACCAGCCCCAGCACGACCAGGCCGCACATGCCGAGCGCGACCAGCGCGACGACGGGGGCCAGCACACCCCGACGCTGGCGTTGCTGCGTGGGCAGCGCCGCGGTGGGGCCGCCGGCCAGGAAGATGCCCGTGGCCTGCGTCATGGCGCCAGAGCCTACGGGGCGCGGGGCGGGCCCGGGTCGTCCGGATCGTCGGGCGTTCGGCAGCAGTACTCCAGCCACAGCGCCCCGCCGACCAGCACGAGCGCGCAGGCCAGCCCGACGGCCGCCGCCGCCGTGTCCGACGCCGCGGCCTGGATCGTTCCGGCTTGCGGAACGGTGAAGACCAGCAGCCCCAGCCACCCGCCGCCGACGACCGCGCCCGCCACCGACGACGCCTTCGCCAGCAGCACCGCGCGCGCCGCGACCAGCGGTTGGACCGGCGTGGTGCCCGGCTTGCGCCGGATGCGGGCCCGCAGCGCACGGCCGCCGATCGCCTCGGCGATGCCGAGCACGCCCAGCGTCATGCCGCCGAGCAGCGGGAAGCCGGGGAGCGAGCCGTAGAAGAGCCGGAACACGAGGTTGGCGAGCACCGCGACGACCAGGGCGATGGCGAGCAGGTGGCGCGGGCGGGTGGGGGTCACGGCGCCCCACCGACCGTGAGTCGCGCGTTTCGCCACGGCGAGTTGGGGGTTTGAGCACGACGAGTTGGGGAATCGGGCACGCCCGGCGCGGCTCCTGCTCGTGCCCCAGGGCGTGGGATTGCCGCGGTGGACCGGGTGGGGCCGCCGGGCCGATGGCGCTGCGGATGGTCGAGCGGGTGGGTCATAGGGTGAGACTCAGGTCGTCGCGGCGGCGCATGCCCCGCTCGGCATCGGGCCCCAGCGCGGCCAGCAGCGCGGCGACGGGACCGTGGCCGGGCAGTACCGCGTGGGGATCGACATCCAGCCACGGCCGCAGCACCGTGGCGCGCTCCGGCGTGCCGGGATGAGGCAGCAGCAGCTCGGGGTCGGTGCTGCGGACGTCGTCCACACAGACGACGTCGACGTCGAGCGTCCGCGGGCCCCACCGGATGCCCCGGACCCGTCCGGCCGCGTCCTCGAGCCCCTGGCCGCGCCGCAGCCACCCCCAGGCGTCGACGGCGGGGTCGGTCACCAGCAGCACCGCGTTCAGGAAGTCGTCCTGCGGCACGCCGCCCCATGGCGCCGTTTCGTAGACCGGCGACGCGGCGACCAGCGCGCCCGCGAACCCGGCGACGGCGGCGCGCAGGTGCGCGAACCGATCGCCGAGGTTGGACCCGAGCGAGAGCACGGCCGCCGTCACGACGCCCCCCTGCGATGCCGCGGGGGAGCGGCGCCGGTTGGGTCGTGCGTTCCGGCGGGGACGACCGTCGCGACGGGTGCGGGGCGCGATCGGTGGACGACCACGGCGACGTCCCCGAAGTCCAGGGCGATCGGGGCCTGGGGCTTGTGCAGGGTGACCTCGACCGCGAGCACCCGGGCGTCGGTCATCACCATCTCGGCGACCCGCGCCGCCACCGTCTCGATCAGATCGCATGGCCCACCCGCCACGATCGCGGCCGTGCGTTCGGCGAGCTCGCCGTAGTGGAGGGTGTCGGCGAGGTCGTCCGACGCGGCGGCGGGGGCGAGGTCCATCCACGCCGTGACGTCGACGACGAACTCCTGCCCCTCGCGGCGCTCGTGGTCGAACACCCCGTGGTGGCCGCGCACCCGCAGCCCGCGCAGCTCGATCCGGTCCGTCACGCGGGTCTCCTGGCTCGTTCGGGTCCAGCGCAGCCGGTCACGACGCGCCGTCCCCGCCGGCGCCTGCCCGCGAGGCGCCCAGATGCCACGCCGCCGCTACGGCCACGGCGTCCATCGACGCCGGCACGTCGTGCACCCGTACCCCCCATGCCCCCCGGTCGGCGGCCAGCCCGCTGATCACCGCCGTGGCCAGGTCGCGGCCCGCGGGCGGGCGGAGGGTGCCGTCCGCGTCGGCGAGCAGCTGCCCCAGGAACCGCTTCCGCGACGCCCCGACCAGCACCGGGAACCCGAGCGCGAGCAGCACGTCGAGCCGCCGCAGCAGGGTCCAGTTGTGTCCGGCGTTCTTCGCGAAGCCCAGCCCCGGGTCCAGCACCAGCAGCGCGGGGTCGACGCCCGCCAGCACCGCGGCGTCCACCCGCGCCACCAGCTCGGCGCGCACCTCGCCCAGCACGTCCTCGTAGCCCGCGTGGGCGTCGGCCGCGCCGCGCGAGTGCATGAGCACCCACGGCACGCGCGCGGCGGCGACGACCGTGCCCATGTCCGGGTCGCCCAGCCCCCCGGACACGTCGTTGACCAGCACCGCGCCCGCCTCGATCGCCGCCGCCGCCACCGCCGCGCGGGTGGTGTCGATGCTCACCGGCACCCCGTGGGCGACCAGGTCGGTGACCACGGGCAGCACCCGCCGGGTCTCCGTCGCCGCGTCGATCCGCACCGCGCCGGGCCGCGTGGATTCGCCGCCGACGTCGACGAGATCGGCGCCCGCCGCCCGCAGCGCGACGCCGTGCCGGACGGCGTCGTCGTGGTCGAGGAACTGCCCGCCGTCGGAGAACGAGTCGGGCGTGACGTTGAGCACGCCGAGCACCGCACACCGGCCGGGCCGGGGCAGCATCACGTCCCCCGGATCAGTGCCAGCGCCTCCGCGCGCGAGCTGGGCGAGGTCTGGAAGATCCCGCGGACGGCGGAGGTGGTGGTGCGCGCGCCCGGCTTGCGGATGCCGCGCATCCCCATGCACAGGTGCTCCGCCTCTATCACGACGATCACGCCGCGCGGGTCGAGCTTGCGCACCAGCGCGTCGGCGACCTGGCCGGTGAGGCGTTCCTGGACCTGGGGGCGGCGGGCGTAGAGGTCGACGACGCGCGCCAGCTTGGACAGGCCCGTCACCCGGCCGTGCGCGCCGGGGATGTAGCCAACGTGCGCGGCGCCGTGGAACGGCACGAGATGGTGCTCGCAGTAGGAGAAGATCGGGATGTCCTTGACGAGGATCAGCTCCTGGTGGTTCTCGTCGAACGTCTTGTCCAGGACGGAGTCGGGGTCGGTGTAGAGGCCCGCGAAGATCTCCGCGTAGGCCCGGGCGACCCGGGCCGGGGTCTCGCGCAGGCCCTCCCGGTCGGGGTCCTCGCCCAGCGCGGCGAGCAGCTCGCGGATGGCCGCTTCGGCGCGAGGCCGGTCGACGCCATTCGGCCTGGTCAGCGGGAGCCGTCCTCGGCGTCGTGGGGTTCCTTCGGTGAGCTGCCGTTGGCGCCTTCCGCGGGCACACCCCACGGCTGCTGGTGCTCCGGCGGCGGCCATGTCTGCCCCGCGGGTGTGGTGGCCGGACGCCATCCGGGCGGCGCGCCGTAGTTGTGCGGGACGGCATTGGGCTTGTCCGGCTTCGGCACCGATTTCTGGGTCGGATACGTCGGGCCCCACGAAGGCTGCGGACCGGACGGGTAGCCGCCGGGGATCGTCTGCGGCGTGCCGTTGCCGCCCGGGTAGGAGCCGACGGGCGTGGGCTCGCGGCCGGTGACCGGCGGCCACGGCTCGCCGCGCTCCTTGGCCAGCTCGGCGGGCGTGCTGATCGGCGGTTTGTCCGACGGCGTGCGGCCGCCGAAGTCGTTGAACGCGGTGATGCGCGGCCGCTTCTCGACCTGGTCGAAGATGCGCTCGAGGTCCTTGCGGGTGAGCGTCTCCTTCTCCAGGAGCTCGAAGACGAGGTCGTCGAGGACGTGGCGGTAGGTGTTGAGGATCTCCCACGCCTCGGTGTGCGCGGCCTCGATGAGCTTGCGCACCTCCTCGTCGATCTCGTGGGCGACCTCCAGCGAGTAGTCGGGCTGGTTGCCCATGGTGCGGCCGAGGAAGGGGTCGCCCTGGTCGTGGCCGTAGCGGACGGCGCCGAGGCGTGCGCTCATGCCGTACTCGGTGACCATCGCACGGGCGATCTTGGTGGCCTGGTCGATGTCGGACGACGCCCCCGTCGTCGGCTCGTGGAACACCAGCTCCTCGGCGCTGCGTCCGCCCATCGCGAACACCAGGCGACCGATCATCTCCGAGCGGGTCATGAGGCCCTTGTCGTCCTCGGGGACGACCAGCGCGTGGCCCCCCGTGCGCCCACGCGGCAGGATCGTGAGCTTGTAGACCGGCTCCAGGTCGGGCATGGCCCACGCGGCGAGCGCGTGGCCGCCCTCGTGGTACGCGGTGATCTTCTTCTCCTGCTCGGAGATGATCTTGCCCTTGCGCCGCGGCCCGCCGACCACCCGGTCGACCGACTCCTCCAGCGCCGCCTCGGTGATCAGCGTGGCGTTCTCCCGCGCGGTGAGCAGCGCGGCCTCGTTGATGACGTTGGCCAGGTCGGCGCCGGACATGCCGACCGTGCGCTTGGCCAGCCCGTCGAAGTTGACGTCCGGCGCGAACGGCTTGCCCTTGGCGTGCACCGCGAGCACGGCGCGGCGGCCTGCGAGATCGGGCGCGCTGACCGGGATCTGGCGGTCGAACCGGCCGGGGCGCAGCAGCGCGGGATCGAGGATGTCGGGCCGGTTGGTGGCCGCGATGAGGATGACGTTGGTGCGCGCGTCGAAGCCGTCCATCTCGACGAGCAGCTGGTTGAGCGTCTGCTCCCGCTCGTCGTGCCCGCCGCCGAGGCCCGCGCCGCGCTGGCGGCCGACCGCGTCGATCTCGTCGACGAAGATGATGCACGGCGCGTTCTGCTTGGCCTGCTCGAACAGGTCGCGCACGCGGGAGGCGCCGACGCCGACGAACATCTCGACGAAGTCGGAGCCGGAGATCGTGTAGAACGGCACCCCCGCCTCGCCCGCGACCGCGCGCGCCAACAGCGTCTTGCCGGTGCCGGGCGGGCCGTAGAGCAGCACGCCCTTGGGGATCTTCGCGCCGAGCGCCTGGTAGCGGCCGGGGTTCTGCAGGAAGTCCTTGATCTCGTAGAGCTCCTCGACGGCCTCGTCGGCGCCCGCGACGTCGGCGAAGGTCGTCTTGGGCATGTCCTTGGACAGCTGCTTGGCCTTGGACTTGCCGAAGCTCATCACCCGGTTGCCGCCGCCCTGGGCGTTGTTCATCATCCAGAACAGGATGAGCAGGACGATGCCCAGCGGGACGATGAAGATCAACATCTGGGTGAGGAACGAGTCCTGGTGCACCACGGTGTTGAAGGTGGGCTTGTTGCTTGCGGTCTCCAGCGCGTTGACGATCGTGCCGCTGGTGTCGGCCGGGTACTGCGTGATGATCTGGGTGCTGCCCTGGACCTCGTTGGTGAGGGTGAGCCGCAGGCGTTGCTCGCGGTCCTCGATCAGGGCGTTCTTGACGTTGCCGTTGTGGATCTGGGCGATCGCGACGGACGTGTCGACCTGGGTGAAGCCGCGCGTGTCGTCGAACAGCACGCTGAAAGCGAAGAAGACCAGGACCGCAGCGAGGATCCAGATCAGAGGGTTGCGGAGCAGGCGCTTGCGGTCCATGCAGCTTCGGCCTGGTGGCCTTCACCTTCCCTGAGAAAGATCCTCCGGTGCGCGGCACGGCTCTGACCGGCCCCGAGTTCTCCAGGATAGCGGACCTCCGCGACGCGTTGTCGGGGCAACGACCGGCCGCGCGGTGGGGTTCCCGGACGCTCAGGCGTAGACCTTCGGGTCGAGCGTGCCGATGAACGGCAGGTCACGGTAACGCTCGGCGTAGTCGAGCCCGTAGCCGACGACGAACTCGTTGGGAATGTCGAATCCGACGTACCGGACGGGCACGTCGACCGTCACCGCGTCCGGCTTGCGCAGCAGCGTGCACACCTCAAGCGACGCCGGGTGGCGCGAGCGGAGGTTGCCGAGGAGCCAGGAGAGGGTGAGGCCGGAGTCGATGATGTCCTCGACGATGAGGACGTCACGACCTGCGATGTCGCGATCGAGGTCCTTGAGGATGCGCACGACGCCCGACGACGTGGTCGCGGAGCCGTAGGAGCTCACGGCCATGAACTCCAGCTGCACCGGGACGGGCAGGGCGCGGGCGAGGTCGGTCATGAACATGACCGCGCCCTTGAGGACGCCGACGAGCAGCAGGTCGCTGCCGCCCTCCGGGTAGTCCTTCCCGATGGTCGCGGCGAGCTCCGCGGTCTTGGCGCGGATCGCGTCCTCGGTGACGAGCGTGGTGGCGATGTCCCCGTCGTACACGGCGGGTGTGCTCCCTCCGTCGGACTAACACGAGCTCAACACCGGCCTCACCGGGGCGATGGCCACCGGACCGGACGGATGCCGAGCCTGCCATGGGCGCGGAACAGCTCCAACCCACCCGGCACGGCGACGCCCCCACGGTCGGGGCCGCGGGCGGCGAGGGCGTCGGCGGCGCGCAGATGGGTGTCCGTGAGGCCGGTCACACCCGCGGTGGCGAGCCAGGCGCGCAGCACCCGTCTGCGCAGTGCGGGCGGGACGTCGGTGAGCGCGGCCGTGTCCAACGCAGAGTGGTCCGGCCGGGCGGTGGCGGCGCCCGTGCTGCCCCCGCTCGCGCCGCCCCCCTGACCCTCGGGCCGCACACACCGCGGCGGGCCTGCACCCACTGCGGGCGACGTGTGCGCACCCCCCACAGTCTGCATGGGGGGGCGCAGGGCGTCGGCGAGCAGACGGGCCGCGACGGCGTCGAGCGCATCGGCGTCCTCCCGGAGCTGGATGGCCGTGCGGGCGAGCGCCTCGGCGACGCCGCCCGCGAGCACGTCCTCCAGCAGCGGCAGCACCTCGTGTCGCAGCCGGACGCGGGTGAAGCGCGGATCGACGTTGTGCGGGTCGTCCCACACCGGCAGTTCGAGGGCCACGCATGCGGCCCGCGTCGTCGCGCGCCGGACGTCCAGCAGCGGGCGCAGCCACGGCGGATCCCATCGACGCATGCCCGCGAGCGAACGCGCACCGGACCCGCGGCCGAGGCCGAGCAGGACGGTTTCGGCCTGGTCGTCGAGGGTGTGGCCGAGCAGAATCGGGCTGTCGGGGTGCGGACGGGCGGCGCGGAGGGCGGCATGGCGGGCGCGGCGGGCGGCCGCCTCGACACCCCCCGGCCCGGCGACGTCGACCGCGTGGACCCGCGCCGCGATTCCCCGCTCCGCGAGCAGCGCGACGGTGGCGGCCGCGCGCTCGGCCGACCCTCCCTGGAGCCGGTGGTCGACGACCGCGACGTGCACCTCGTCCGTTGCGCGGACCGCTGCCGCGGCAAGGGTCAGGGCGAGCGAGTCGGCACCGCCGGAGCAGCCTACGACCAGCGGGGCCCGCCGGACGCGCTCTGGCAGGGCGTCCAACGCGGTCCGGACCGCCCGCCGCACCTCCATGATCGCCGTTTGGGGGACATGTGGTGCACCAGCGCACCTCATGTCCCCCTCCCGGCGATCATGGCCCCTCTGGTCACGGTGACACGGTCGCATGCGCACGTGCGACTCACCGGGGCGGGGCTAGCGCATGTTGTGGACCCGGCGCAGCCAATCCCCGGGGGCGGCGAGCTCGGCGCGGCTGGGGACCGTTTCCGGGCTCTCCCACACCCTGTTGAAGCCGTCCATCCCCGCCGCCAGGACGACGTGTTTGGTGAACGCCGAGCCCACGGCGTACTGGCGCACCTTCGCCTCCACTCCCAGGAGCGCGCGCAGGACCCGGTCGACCAGCCCCCCGCCGCGGCGGCGGATGGTGAACCGCGCCCGGATCGTCTCCACCGTGGGCACCACCTCCGGCCCCACGGCGTCCATGACGTGGTCGGCGTGCCCCTCGAGCAGCGTCGTGAGCGCCAGCAGCCGGTCGAGCACCGCACGCTGCTCGGGTCCTTGCAGCAGCTCGACGACGGCCAGCGAGTCGCCCTTCGACTCCCGCAGCGTGCGGAACAGCTCCGGCAGCCGGTCCAGGCTCGGGCGGCTGTCCCCGGTGAGCGAGAGCAGCCGCGACACCTCCTCGGCGAAGTACGACCGCAGCCACGGCACCGCCGTGAACTGCAGCCGGTGCGTCGCCTCGTGCAGGCACACCCACAGCCCGAAGTCCACCGACGGGACGTCCAGGGCCTGCTGCGCGGCGTGCACGTTGGGCGCCACCAACAGCAGCCGCCCCTCGCCGTCCGTGCCCCCGAACGGGTCGTACTGGCCCAGCACCCGTCCGCCGAGGTACGCGACGACGCCGCCGAGCTGCAGCCCGGCGGTGCGCGCCGTGACCGCGCGGGCGGCCTTTCCGATGTCCGGCAGCTGCGCCCCGGCCGTGAGCGCCGACATGCCGGAGAGCGCGGCGCCCGCCCAGGCGGGCCGGTCCACCACGTCGGCGGGCAACAGGGGCAGTCCGTGGCCGAGCCCGGTGATCTCGCGCACGTGCCCCTCGGCCGTGGCGGCGTCCACCCGCAGCCGTGCGACGAGCTCATGGGCATCGTGGCGGGTGACCGTCGGCCCGGCAGGCATCAGGCGCTCGGCGGTGCGCCGGGCCAGCTCCCAGTCGACCGGGAGCCCCGTGACGACGGCGGGCGGGCGGTCCTGGGTGGGGCGAGACACGCCCCCACGCTACGCACCCGTGCCGCTGAGAGCGGAAATGAGGGCCCGAGCACCGCGCGGACAGGCCGTGCGCGCCTGAGGGTGGCGCCGGCGCCCGCCCGGCTGACCAGCTCAGCGGCAGCCGCACCGCGAGAGCCCGGCCGCAAGATCGTCGAGCTTGGGCCGGACCTTCGCAGGCAGCGCCCCGTTCGCCAGGAACGCGAACACGAGCAGCCGCTGGTCCGCGTCGACGACGACGCCCGCGAGGCTGCTCGCGGTGGTCAGCGTGCCGGTCTTCGCGCGGACGACGCCGCGCCCGGCCGACGAGTCCGCCCCCGGCGTGAACCGGTCCTCCAGCGTGCCGTCACCGCCTGCCACCGGGAGCCCGGTCAGTACCGGCCGCAGAAATTCCGTGTCGTCGGGCCCCTGCGCGGGTGCGGCGGCCGCGCCCACGAGCGCGGCCAGCAGCTGCGCGGGCACCTTGTCCTGTGTCGAGAGCCCGCTGCCGTCGACCATCGTCGCGCCCGTGGTGGGGATGCCCGCCTGGGCCAGCGCGGCCATCACGGCCTCCACCGCCCCGTCGAAGGACGGCTCACCGCCCCGGGCGATCGCGGTCTCCCGCGCGAGCACCTCGGCCAGCACGTTGTCCGACGTCTGCAGCAGGGTCTCGACGAGCTCGGCGACCGGTGCGGAGACCACCGTGCCGAGCACCTGGGCGTTGGGTGGGGCCGTGCCGACGGTCACAGCTGCGCTCCCCAGCCCCAGCAACTTCGCGAACGCGAGCCCGGCCTGCTGCGCGGGGTCGGGCACCCGCGCCCCGTCCTGTTGTCTCGGGTCGATGCGCCCGCCGTCGAGCATGAGCGGCGTGATCGGGGTGATGTCGCCGCCCGCGATGTCGCTCTCGTCCCAGCCCGGCGCGAGGCCCGGTCCCCGGTAGCGGGTCGTGTCGATCACCACCTTGGTGACGGCGCCGCTGGTCGCCTTCTTGACCTGCGCGGCGAGGTCGGTGAGCCGCGCCGGGTCGGGGTAGACGCCGACCTGGCCCGGCGGGAGCGCGGTGAGCGTGGGGTCACCGCCGCCCACGAGCACGACCGCGCCCGGCTCCCCGCCCGCCACGACCCGGGTGACCAGGCTCGACGTCGGGCTGAGCGTCAGCAGCGCGGCCGACGTCGTGATCAGCTTCGCGGTCGAGCCGGGGACCAGTGGGGTCTCGGGCGTCCGCTGCCAGAGCACCTTGTTCGACGCCGGGTCGAGCACCACCCCGGCGAACCGGCCGGGCACGGCGTCGGCGGGCTTCCCCAGTGCGGCCGCGAGCCCGGGCGCGGTGGGCAGCGGCGCGGTGGCGGCCAGTGGGCCGAGCGCGAGGTGCGGCAGAGCGGGCCAGGTGTCGGCGGCGGCCGTCGGGCGCAGCGCCGCGAGCAGCGACGGGGTGCTCAGCGCGACGGCGCTTCCGGTGGCGGCCGCCGTCACCGCGACGACCAGTACGGTGACCGCTCGGCGCAGCCCTCGACCGGGTACGCGAAGCGTGTGCCCCAATCTCACCCACGGCCTCCTCAGCGCCGACGCGATGTACGAGACTAGAGGCCCGCGAGAGAAGGGACGGACGTGGACTTCGACGTCACCATCGAGATTCCGAAGGGTGGCCGGAACAAGTACGAGCTCGACCACCTCACCGGGCGCATCCGGCTGGACCGCACGCTGTTCACCGCCACCCAGTACCCCGCCGACTACGGCTTCATCGAGGACTCCCTCGGCGAGGACGGCGACCCGCTCGACGCGCTCGTGCTCGTGCAGGAGCCCACGTTCCCCGGCTGTCTCATCAAGGCCCGCGCCATCGGGATGTTCCGGATGAAGGACGAGAAGGGCGGCGACGACAAGGTCCTGTGCGTGCCCTCCGACGACCCCCGCCAGGAGCACCTGCGCGACATCCACCACCTGCCCGAGTTCGACCGCATGGAGATCCAGCACTTCTTCGAGATCTACAAGGCGCTGGAGCCGGGCAAGAGCGTGGAGGGCGCCACCTGGGTGGGTCGGGCCGACGCCGAGCGGGAGATCAGGGCCTCCTGGCGGCGGGCGAAGGAGGAGGCGCCGGAGCACGGCGAGCCCGCCGCGCCCGCCCACTGATCGTCGGTTCGGCGCGGATCCGGCCAGATCTGGCCGGTCTGCGCACCGAACCGGTGATCATGGCTGGATGGGCCGCGCCGGGCGGATCATGGCCGGGGTGGGGGCGGCCCAGGCCACGGTCGGGTGGGGGCGGCCCAGGTCACGGCCGGGTCGGGGCGGCGTCGATCACGGTCTCGATGTCGCTCGCGAGCCGGCCGAGCATCGCGGCGAGCGCGGCCCGGTCCGCGTCCGACCAGCTCGCCAGGATCCGGCTGAACCGCTCGTTGCGCAGCCTGCGGTTCTCCTCGAACACCCGGCGACCCTCGGCCGTCGCGGCCAGCAGCGTGGCGCGCCCGTCCACCGGGTCGGCCGTGCGCTCCACGTAGCCCAGTTTCACGAGGTGCCCGATCTGCCTGCTGATCGTCGACGGGTCGGAGTGCACGGCCTCGGCGAGCGCGCCCGCCCGCCGCGGGCCGTCCTTCACCAGGTGCACGAGCAGGAGGTACGTGGCGCGCTCGACCGCGTCCGGGTGCTCCGCCTGGTACTGCGCGCGGGTGCGCTCCAGCAGCCGGACGAGCCGGATCAACGCGGTGGAGACCGCGTCGGCGAGCTCCTCGTCGGTCACCGGCCCGTCCGCTCGAAGACGGCGGCGAGGCCCTGCCCCCCGCCGATGCACATCGTCTCCAGGCCGTACCGGGCGCCCCGCCGGTCCAGCTCCCTGAGCAGGGTGGCGAGGATCCGCCCGCCGGTCGCGCCGACCGGGTGGCCGAGCGAGATCCCCGAGCCGTTGACGTTCACGCGCTCCAGGTCGGAGTCGCTGAGCTTCCACTCCCGCACGCACGCCAGCACCTGCACGGCGAACGCCTCGTTCAGCTCGATGAGGTCGACGTCGGCCAGCGTGAGCTCGGCCGCGGCCAGCGCCTTGGCGGTGGCGGGCACCGGGCCGATGCCCATGGTGGCGGGCGGCACCCCGCCCACACCCCACGAGACGAGCCGGGCCAACGGCCGCAGCCCCAGCTCGGCCGCCCGCTGCGGGTGCGTGACGACGCAGACCGCGGCCCCGTCGTTCTGCCCCGACGCGTTGCCCGCCGTCACCGTCGCCTCCGGGTCGGACCGGCCCATGATCGGGCGCAGCCCGGCGAGCACCTCGACGGTCGAGTCGGGACGGATGTGCTCGTCGGCGGTGACCTCGTCCACCGGGACGATCTCGTCGGCGAACCGGCCCGCGTCCCGCGCCGCTGCCGCGCGACGGTGGCTGCGCACGGCGAGCTCGTCCTGCTCGGCGCGGGAGATGCCGTACTCGCGGCGCAGGTTCTCCGCGGTCTCGATCATCCCGCCGGGCACGGGGAAGTGCGCGCCGCCCGCGGTGACGCGGCCCCGGGCGAGCGCGTCGTGCAGCATCACGCCGGGCCCGCCGCGCACGCCCCAGCGCATCGCCGTCGAGTAGAACGGCGCGTTCGACATCGACTCGGCGCCGCCCGCGAGCACGACCTCCGACACCCCGGCCTGCACCTGCATCGCCGCGTAGAGGACGGCCTGCAGCCCGGATCCGCAGCGCCGGTCGATCTGCAGCCCGGTCGCCGTCACCGGAAGGCCCGCGTCGAGCGCCACCACGCGGCCGAGCGCGGGCGCCTCCATCGTCGGGTAGCAGTGGCCGAGCAGCACGTCGTCGACGACGGCAGGGTCGAGTCCGGTGCGCGCCAGCAGCGCCCGGACGACGGTGGCAGCCAACTCGTGCGCGGGCACCTTGCGCAGGGCGCCGCCGAAGCCGCCGACCGGGGTCCGCAGCGGCTCACAGACGACCGCGTCACGCATATTGCCGCGTGATCCACTCCGCGACCAGCGCGGGGCGCTCCGATCCCTCGATCTCGACGGTCACCCGGCTCGTCACCTGCACGGCCCCGCCCTTGGCGGCGGCCACGTCGACCAGGTCGACCACGCCCCGGACCTTGCTGCCGACCGGTACGGGCGCGGTGAACCGCACCTTGTTGAGCCCGTAGTTGACGCCCATCTTGACCCCGTCGACGCGGTAGACCTGCGCGAGCAGGTGCGGGAGCAGCGAGAGCGTGAGGAAGCCGTGCGCGATCGTGGTGCCGAACGGGCCTGCCTCGGCCTTCTCCGGGTCGACGTGGATCCACTGGTGGTCCTCGGTGGCGTCGGCGAAGGTGTCCACCCGCGACTGCTCGACCGTCATCCAGTCGCTCGCGCCGACCTGGCTGCCCGCTGCGGCGCGCAGCTCGTCCACCCCGTTGAAGACCCTCATGTTTCCTCCAGTTGCCGGATGCCCCAGCTGCCCGACCACGTTTCGTCCGGGGCAAGGGTGATGAGCCCGTCGCCGGAGTTCAGCGCGTCCGGCGGGCACGTCATCGGCTCGACGGCCACGGCGCGGCCCCGGCCGACCAGCTCGGCCGGGGTGAACACCTGCACGTAGCCGAACACGGGCTCGGCCCACAGCTCGGTGGCGCCGTCCGGGGCGGCGAGGCGGTGGCGGACGTGGGTGTCGCCGTCGGCGGGCGCGGCGGCGACGAAGGCGTGGTCGAGGTCGAGCTCCTTGACGGGACGGCCGCCGCGGAGGTCGAGCGCGGCGGGCACGGTCGTGGCGGGGCCGGTGGGCAGGCCGCGGTCGAGGGGGATCGAGGTGGCCGCGGCGACGGTGAGCACGCAGTCGTCGATGAGTGTGTCGCCCGCGCGCAGGTAGGGGTGCGCGCCGACGCCGAACGGGACCGGCGCGGGGCCCACGTTGCGCACGGTATGGGTGACGGTGAGGCCGTCCCCGTGCACGGCGAAGCGGATGGACGTGTCGAGCGCGACCGGCCAACCCGGCTGCGGCGGGACGACGGCGTGCAGGGTGACGGCGTCGGCCGAGCGTTCGCCGACCCGGTAGAGGACGTGGCGCAGCAGCCCGTGGATGGCGTTGCCCGCGGCGGGCTCGGTGAGCGCGAGCTGCTGGACGGCGCCGTTCCAGCGCCACCGCCCGTGCGCGGTGCGGTTGGGCCACGGCACGAGCATCCCGCCCATCCCGAGGGACGGGCGGGCGTCCTCGGGGAACGTCTCGACCAGGTGGCGATCGCCGTGGGTCAACGCCCGCAGCCCGGCGCCCACCTCCGTGACGACCGCGCGGACGTCCCCCGAAACGATCTCGTACTGCGCACCGGTGGGAAGCACGAATGCACCCTACGGCGCACCGGCGGGCGGCGGCGAGGTTCGGTGTGATCGTCCGCCCACCGGCACTCGTCGGCCATCCGCAGCGCCTACCGTGAGACGGTGGCCTCCTCCCGACGTCTCCGCGCCCTGATCACCAACGACGACGGCCTCGCCTCCCCCGGGCTGCACACGCTCGCCGCGCTCGCCCGCGCCGCCGGGTTCGACGTGGTCGTGGCTGCCCCGCACGAGGACGCGAGCGGGGTCAGCGCGTCGGTGAAGGCCGTGCGCGCCGCCGACGGGGCCGTGCGGCTGCAGCGCTGCGAGATCCCGGCGCTCCCGGGCGTCGAGGCGTACGCGGTCGAGGCGCACCCGGCGTTCATCGTGCACGCGTCGGGGCGGGGCTGGCTGGACCCGGCGCCGGACGTCGTGCTGTCGGGGGTGAACTTCGGCGCCAACGTCGGCCGGTCGGTGCTGCACTCCGGCACCGTGGGCGCCGCGCTCGCCGCGAGCCTGCACGGCTGGCGGGCGCTGGCCGTCTCGCTCGACTCCGGCTGGGAGATCCCCGAGCATCCGCACTGGGACGCCGTCGCGCACGTGCTGCCGCAGGTGCTGGACGTGCTGCTGGCCGCGGACGAGGGCACCGTGCTGTCGGTGAACGTCCCCGACCGGCCCGTCGCCGAGTTGGGCGCGCTGCGTGAGGCGAGGCTCTCGGCGTTCGGCATGGCGACGATCACCGTGCGGCACCACGACGAGGTCGACGCCTCCGTGCTGCGCGCCACCGCCGCGGACCTGACGGGCGAGCCCGACCCGGAGTCCGACGTCGCGCTGCTCGCCGCGGGCCACCCGACGGTGACGCGCTTGACGTCGGTGGCTGCTCACCCGGGGGTGCTTCAGGTGGCCGGTGTGTGACCCCCGCGGGTCAGTGGATGTCCGTCCCGGTCAGCAGCTCCTCCATCCGGTCGGCCACGTTCACCACCAGCCGGAACGGGCGCTCGAAGCCGTCGAGCGCGGTGTCCCCGAGCGGAATGGCGTGCCGGAACAGCACGAGGTTGTCCGCACTCACGACGCCGCCGGTGACGGCCTCGCCCGCGAGCGCGAGGCATTGGACGAGGTCGAGCTTCTCCACATAGCCGACCGCGGACGTGATCTGCGCCCACGGGTGCCCGTCCTCCCCGGTGACCTGCCGGACCGCGACCCGCTGGTGGCGCTCCCCGGTGGTCGGGAGGTCGAACCACAGCTCGTCCTCGGCCTGCCGCATGATCTCGTAGCGCACGCGCACATAGGAGACGAGCTCGTCCCAGGTAGCCACGTGCCGGACCCTACAGGCCCTTACAGTCCCAGCTGCCGCGCGATCAGCATGCGCTGCACCTCGCTGGTGCCCTCGCCGATCTCCAGGATCTTGGCGTCGCGGTAGAAGCGCCCCACGGGGTACTCGTTCATGAAGCCGTAGCCGCCGAAGACCTGCGTGGCCGCGCGGGCATTGTCCATGGCCGCGTTGGACGCGACGAGCTTCGCGATCGCCGCCTCCTTCTTGAACGGCCGCCCGGCGAGCATCTTGGCCGCCGCCGCGTAGTAGGCCAGCCGCGCGGTGTGCGCGCGGACCTCCATGTCGGCGATCATGAACTGGATGGCCTGGTAGGAGCCGATGGACCGGCCGAAGGCCTGCCGGTCGTGGGCGTAGCGCACGGACTCGTCGACGCAGCCCTGCGCGAGCCCGGTGGACAGGGCGGCGATCGCGACGCGGCCCTCGTCGAGGATGGAGAGGAACTGGGCGTAGCCGCGGCCCCGCTCGCCGACCAGGTTGGCCGCGGGCACACGGACGTCGTCGAAGAACAGCTCGCGGGTGTCCGACGCGCTCCAGCCGACCTTCGAGTACTTCTGGGACACCCGGAAGCCCGGCGTGCCCGCGGGCACGATGATCGCGGAGATCTCCCGATGGCCGTCGCGACCGCGGTCGCCGGTGAGCGCGGTGACCGTCACGACCGAGGTGAGGTCGGTGCCGGAGTTCGTGATGAACGCCTTCGAGCCGTTGATCACCCACTCGTCGCCGTCGAGGCGGGCGGTGGTGCGGGTCGCGCCCGCGTCGGAGCCGCCGCCGGGCTCGGTGAGGCCGAACGCGCCCAGCTTCGTGCCTGCCGCCAGGTCCGGCAACCACCTGCGCTTCTGCTCCTCGGTGCCGAAGCGGTAGATCGGCATCGCGCCCAGCGAGACCCCCGCTTCGAGGGTGATCGCCACCGAGGAGTCGACGCGGGCCAGCTCTTCCAACGCGAGGCAGAGGGCGAAGTAGTCGCCGCCCATGCCGCCGTACTCCTCGGCGATGGGCAGCCCGAACAGGCCCATCGCGCCCATCTTCCCGACGATCTCGTAGGGGAACTCGCCGCGCTCGTAGAGCTCGCCGATGACCGGCGCGACCTCCTTGTGCGCGAACTCCTCCACGATCGCCCGCAGGGCCTCGTGCTCCTCGGAAAGGGTCAGGTCCATCTACTGCTCCTCGGTGTCGACGATCAGGAGCAGGGCGTCCTTGGCGACGGTCGCGCCCGCCCTGGCGCGCAGGTCGCGCACCACGCCGTCGACGGGCGCGGTGAGGACGTGCTCCATCTTCATGGCCTCGACGACGACGAGCCGGTCGCCCGCCGTCACGGCCTGGCCTTCGGCGACCTCCACGACGGTCACCGTGCCGGGCATGGGCGAGCGCACCGGGCCGCCTGCGCCCGTGGCCTCGGCGGCCACGGCGTCGACCGGGCCCTGCTCGTGGACGGCCCAGGCGTGGCCGTCGCGGCCGAGCCAGAGGATGTCGCCGTCCTTGGCGACGGTGTAGGCGCACGTGATGCCGTCGAGGGTGACCGTGAGCCGGTCGCCGTCGAGGTGCCCGCCCGTCCGCCGGGGCCGCACGCTCGCCTGAGGGGTGTGCCCCTGCTGCGATCCGGCGGGCCCGCACACCTCCACCACGGCGTCCGCGGCCCGGCCCAGGGCGCGCACCTCGACCGGGTCGCGTCCGCCCACCGCCATCCGCCACGTCGTCGCGGCGGGCCCGCCCACCCGCCACCCGCCGGGCACGTCGAACGGGTCCACCACCGGGCCGTGCGGCTCCAGCTCGGCCAGCGCGTGCACGGCCACCGCCGGGAGGACGTCGGGCGGCACGTCGGCGGCGCCCAGCGCGTCGACCCGACGCCCGACCAGCCCGGTGTCGAGACGGCCCGCGCGCACGTCCGGGTCGGCGAGCAGCGCGCGCAGGAAGCCGATGTTGGTGTCCACCCCGAGCAGGACCGTCTCGCCGAGCGCGACGTCGAGCAGGCGCAGGGCCTCGTCCCGGTCGCGGCCCCAGGCGACCACCTTGGCGAGCATCGGGTCGTAGTCGCTGCCCACGACCCCGCCCTCGGCGACGCCCGCGTCCACCCGCGCGTCCCGGGGCCAGCGCAGCCGCAGGATCCGGCCACCGGTCGGGAGGAAGCCCGCCGCCGGGTCCTCCGCGTAGATCCGCGCCTCGATGGCGTGGCCGCGCGGCGGTGTGCCGCGCCACGGCGCCCGCTCGCCCGCCGCGACCCGCAGCTGCGTCTCGACGAGGTCGGTCCGGTAGATCTCCTCGGTGACCGGGTGCTCCACCTGCAGCCGGGTGTTCATCTCCATGAAGAACCACTGGTCGGGCGCGTTGCCGTCGACGATGAACTCGACCGTCCCCGCCCCGGCGTAGCCCACCGCGCGCGCCGCCTCGACGGCCGCGGCCCCCATGGCCGCGCGCTGGGCCTCGGTGAGCAGCGGCGACGGCGCCTCCTCGATGATCTTCTGGTGGCGCCGTTGCAGCGAGCACTCGCGCTCGCCGAGATGGATCACGTTGCCGTGGGTGTCGGCCATGACCTGGATCTCGATGTGCCGCGGGTTCGTGACCAGGCGTTCGACGAGCAGGGTGTCGTCGCCGAAGCTGCCGCGGGCCTCCCGGCGGGCCGAGGCGATGGCGTCCGCGAGGTCCTCGACCCGGTGCACCTCCCGCATGCCCTTGCCGCCGCCGCCCGCCGACGGCTTGAGCAGCACCGGGTAGCCGACCTGCTCGACGGCCAGCGCGAGCGCGGCGTCGTCGAGGCCCGCCCCGTCCGAGCCGGGGACGACGGGCACGCCCGCCTTCGCCACCGTCTGCTTCGCCCGGATCTTGTCGCCCATCGCCTCGATCGCCGACGACGGCGGCCCGACGAACACGATCCCCGCCTCCTCGCACGCGGCGGCGAACGCGGTGTTCTCGGAGAGGAAGCCGTAGCCGGGGTGGATCGCCTGCGCGCCGGTGGCCCGGGCCGCGGCGATGACGGCCGGGATCGCGAGGTAGCTCTCGATCGGGACGGCGACGTCGGCGAGACCGACGTGCGGCGCGTCGGCGTCGGCGGCGGAGAACACGGCGACCGCGCGGATCCCCATGCGCCGCAACGTCCGGATCACCCGGCAGGCGATCTCGCCGCGGTTGGCGACGAGCACGGTGTCAAACACAGAGGCCTCCTGACCGGCTGCAGAGGGCACGGGCCGTGATCACCGGAATGGGGACATGAGCGCCATATGTGGCCGTCAGGTCCCGTATTCGACGATCAACGCTGGGTCGGGGCATGCTCACATCCGGAAGACGCCAAAGGCCGGGGCGCCCAGCGGGGCGTTCGCGGCGGCGGACAGGGCCAGGCCGAGGACGGTGCGCGTGTCCTTCGGGTCGATCACGCCGTCGTCCCACAGCCGGGCGGTGGAGTAGTAGGGGTTGCCCTGGCGCTCGTACTGCGCGCGGATCGCGTCGGCGTCGGCCCCCGAGCCCACCGTGCCGAGCACCGTGGCCGCCTGATCGCCGCCCATCACCGAGATGCGGGCGTTGGGCCACATGAACAGGAACCGCGGCGAGTACGCGCGCCCGCACATCGCGTAGTTCCCGGCGCCGAACGACCCGCCGATGATCACCGTGAGCTTGGGGACGCGGGTGGAGGCCACCGCCGTCACCATCTTGGCGCCGTGCTTCGCGATGCCGCCCGCCTCGTACTCGCGGCCCACCATGAAGCCGGTGATGTTCTGCAGGAACACCAGCGGGATGCCGCGCTGGTCGCACAGCTCGATGAAGTGTGCCCCCTTGAGCGCCGACTCGGAGAACAGGATCCCGTTGTTCGCGATGATCCCCACCGGGTGGCCGTGGATGTGCGCGAACGCCGTGACGAGCGTGGTGGCGTACTCGGCCTTGAACTCGTGCATGCGGGAGCCGTCGACGATCCGGGTGATCACCTCGCGGACGTCGTACGGGGTGCGGGAGTCGACCGGCACGACGTCGTAGAGCCCGTCCGGGTCGGCCAGCGGGGGTTGCGTGGGCCGGACGTCCCAGGGCCGGGGCGCGCGCGGGCCGAGGGTGGCGACGATGTCGCGGACGATGTGCAGGGCGTGGGCGTCGTCGTCGGCCAGGTGGTCGGTGACGCCGGAGACGCGCGAGTGCAGGTCGCCGCCGCCGAGCTCCTCCGCGGTGACGACCTCGCCGGTCGCCGCCTTCACCAGCGGCGGGCCGCCGAGGAAGATCGTGCCCTGGTTGCGGACGATCACGGCCTCGTCGCTCATCGCGGGCACGTACGCGCCGCCCGCGGTGCACGAGCCGAGCACGGCGGCGATCTGGGGGATGCCGAGGCCGGACATCGTGGCCTGGTTGTAGAAGATGCGGCCGAAGTGCTCGCGGTCGGGGAACACCTCGTCCTGGGCGGGGAGGTAGGCGCCGCCGGAGTCGACGAGGTAGATGCACGGCAGCCGGTTCTGCAGGGCCACCTCCTGGGCGCGGAGGTGCTTCTTGACCGTCATGGGGTAGTAGGTGCCGCCCTTGACGGTGGCGTCGTTGGCGACGATCACGCACTCGCGGCCCGACACCCTCCCGACCCCGGTGATCATCCCTGCGCCGGGGGCGTCGCCGTCGTAGAGGCCGTGGGCGGCGAGCGGGGAGAGTTCGAGGAACGGGCTCGACGGGTCGACCAGCCGGTCGACGCGCTCGCGGGGCAGGAGCTTGCCGCGCTCGACGTGGCGGGCCCTCGCTCGCGGAGAGCCGCCCAGCGCGGCGACGGCGAGCTTCTCGCGCAGGTCGGCGACCAGGGCCCGGTGGACGTCGGCTCCGGTCGCGGGGGGTGCGGCGGTGACCATGCGCCGATGTTAATGGTTGTTAACCTGGGCGGCAATGGTCGGCTCGCCTGCGTTGTGGTGGCGGCCCGGGTGCTGTGGTGGCGGCCCGGGTGCTGTGGTGGCGGCACCGGCGTTGTGGTGCGGGCACGGGCGTCCGGCCGCCGGTGGGGCAGGACGGGACCGGTGCGGGCCGGACGACGGTGCGGGCCGGACGGGGCCGGTGCGGCGGGCGATAGCGTGGGGCCGTGCGGGTGTTGCTGGTCGAGGACGAGGTGCCGCTGGCCGAGATGGTGCGGCGCGGGCTGGTCGCCGACGGGCACTCGGTCGAGGTCGTGCACGACGGGATCCGCGGTCTGGAGGCCGCGTCCGTCGGCGACCACGACGTCGTGGTGCTTGACATCATGCTCCCGGGCCTGTCGGGCTACCGGATCCTGGAGCGGCTGCGGGCCGCGCAGGTGTGGACACCGGTGCTCATGCTCACGGCCAAGGACGGTGAGTACGACGAGGCCGACGCGTTTGACCTCGGCGCCGACGACTACCTGGTCAAGCCGTTCTCGTTCGTGGTCCTGCTGGCCCGGCTGCGGGCGCTGCTGCGGCGGGCCGGGGAGTCGCGGCCCGCTGTGTTGACGGTCGGCGACCTCTCGCTCGACCCCGCGCGCCACCGCGTCCACCGGGCGGGCACAGAGGTCACGCTGACGCCGCGCGAGTTCGGCGTGCTCGAGTACCTCATGCGGCACGCGGGCGAGGTGGTGACGAAGACGGACATCCTGCGCGCGGTGTGGGACGCACACTACGAGGGCGAGGTCAACGTCGTGGAGGTCTACGTCGGCTACCTGCGGCGGAAGATCGACGCCCCGTTCGGGGTGCACAGCATCGAGACCCTGCGCGGGGTGGGCTACCGGATGGTCGAGCCGGGCTGACCCGGTGGCCGCCGCCCGGCCACCCCCCGCGTCCCCGCTCGGGCATGATCGCCGGTCTGGTGCGAATCCGGCCGGATTTGGCCGCTCAGCGCGCCGAACCGGTGATCTTGTCCGAGCGGCGGGTCAGCGCCGGGGCGTGGCGGTGGCGTCTGTGCGGCCGGTGGTCGGTGGTGGCGGCTGGGGCGGCACCCAGTCGGCGTACGGGTCGTCCCCCGCGGGCGCGGGAAGGGGCGCCCGCCGCAGCACCGGCCTGCGGCGGGCGCGGCGGGGTCGGAGCGGGGGTGGGGCGGGCGGCGTTACCGCGTTCGGGGTGGGGTCGGTTGGGTTGGCTCCGTTGGGTGCAGGCTCGGTTGGGTGGGCGCCGTTGGCCGCGGATGTGGGGGACGCGGCGCCGTTGGCCACGGGTGCGGCGCCGTTGGTCGCGGGTGTGGGAGACCCGTTCGCGACTCGCGCGGCCGCCGCCCGGGCGAGCGGCGGAACGGCCATGGGCCGGGCGACATCGGCGGGCTGGTCGGCGGGCTCGCCGTCCTCGTTGACCGGCAGCGCGGCCGCGGGCAGCCGGACCCGGAAGAGCGCGCCGCCGCCCGGGGCGTCCTCGACCCACACCAGCCCGTCGTGCGCCGCCACCACCTCGGCCACGATCGCCAGCCCGAGGCCCGAGCCGCCGTCGGCGCGGGCGCGGGCGTCGTCGAGGCGCACGAAGCGCTCGAAGACGCGGATCCGGTCGGCAGGCGGCAAGCCGGGCCCGTCGTCGGCGACGTCGAGGGCCGCCCGGTCGGCCTCCCGCCCCAGCGTGACGACCACCCGCGAGCGGGCGTGCCGGTGCGCGTTGTCGACGAGATTGCGCAGCACCCGCACGAGCTGGCTGCGGTCGCCGATCACCCGCACGTGCTCGGCCCGCACCTCGGTGCGCACCTCGTCGTCATACGGCCGGGCGCGCTCGGCTTCGACGATCTCGTCGAGGTCCACCTCGTCGCGCCGTGGCTGCAGGCCGCGCTCGTCGGCGCGGGCGAGCAGCAGGAGGTCGTCCACCAGCCGTCCGAGCCGCTGGGTCTCCCCGCGCAGCGTCCGAACCGTGCCCGGATCGCTGTCCTGCAGCAGCTCCAGGCCCGCGCCGATGGTGGCGAGCGGGCTGCGCAGCTCGTGGCTGGCGTCGGCGACGAACCGCCGCTGCACCTTCTGCGCGTGCTCCAGCCGCGCGATCATCCCGTTCATGGTCTCGGCGAGGCGGCCGACCTCGTCGCGCGCGGCGGGCACCGGCACCCGCTCGGCGAGGTCCTTCTCGCTCATCGACGCCACGCGCGCACGGATCGCCTCGACCGGCCGCAGCGCTCGTCCGGCGAAGACGTAGGTGGCCGCGCCCGCGACGACGATGAGGATCGGCACCCCGATCATCAGGTAGAACATGACCGTGTCCTGCGCGGCGTCGACGGCGGCCAGCGGCGCCGCGTAGAGCACGACGAAGTGCATCTGGTCGGACGTGGTCGTGGTGCCGCCGACCCCGACGAGCACGGCGTGCACCGTGCCGCCCTCGTCCGGCACGAACACCGAGGACACCACCTGGGTCTGGCGGGCGGCGGGCGTGATGTCGCTCATCGGGCCGAGAGCGGCGTTGTCGGAGCCTTCCTGCACGGCCCACCCGCTTCCGTCCTGGTCGTCGGAGTAGTCGACCAGGATCTGCGCCAGCGCCGGATCGCCTTTGCCCATCAGCGTGTCGAGCGTCTCGACGGCGTTCTCCTTCGCCGTGAAGCTGCCGTTGACGCGCTTGCCGTAGTTGCCGTGCATCCGCTGGGCGATCGCCTGCGCATTTTGCACCGCGGAGGCCTCGACGGACCGCGAAAGCGACTCCCCCACCAGCAGAATCAATGCGACACCGGCCACCACCAGCGCCAGCGCGACCACGGCCGCTGCGGACAGCGCGGAGGCGACCCGCACCCCGGCGCGGGCCCGCAGCCACCGCGGGGCCAGTGTCATGCGACCAGAGTAACGACGCCGGACTGTGGCGGCGCTGAGCGAACCGCGGCAGTCTGTGCAGATGGCGACGCCCACGGTCCGGCCCGGCTCGGGCAGGCGTGCGCAGATTCTCACCGTCGCCGCGGAGCTCTTCGCCAGACACGGCTTCCACGGGGTGAGCATCGCCGACCTCGGGGCGGCGGTCGGGGTGAGCGGGCCCGCGCTGTACCGGCACTTCGAGGGCAAGGAGGCGCTGCTCGCCGAGATGCTGGTCGGCATCAGCGAGCACCTGCTGGCGGGCGGGCAGCAGCGCGCGGCCGCGGGCGGCGACCCGCGGGAGGTGCTCGTCGCGCTCGTCGAGTTCCAAGCCGACTTCGCGCTGCACGAGCCCGAGCTGATCGTCGTCCAGGATCGCGACCTCGCCAACCTCCCCGACGGCGCGCGGCACACGGTGCGCCAACTGCAGCGCCGCTACGTCGAGATCTGGGTGGACACGCTGCGCAGGGTGCACCCCGGGTTGTCGGAGGAGGCGGCGCGGGTCGCGGCGCACGGCGCCTTCGGCCTGTTGAACTCCACGCCGCACACCGGCCGTGGCCCCGAGGCCGTCACGCTGCTGCGCCGAATGGCCCTCACCGCGCTCCTGGAGCTCGGCGGCTGACGCCACCGTGAGTCGCATGTTTCGCCGCCATGAGTCCGCCTTTTCGACGCGCTGAGTCGCATGTTTCGCCACGGTGAGTTTGCGTTTTCGACGTGGGCGCAGACAGGCGCCTCTTGAGGGATTGTTGAACAATACCTACGATGCGCGTGTGCTTGATCTCAACTCCGATCTCGGTGAGTCCTTCGGCCGCTGGGTCCTCGGCGACGACGAGGCCATGCTCGGGCTCATCACGTCGGCCAACGTCGCGTGCGGCTTCCACGCGGGGGACGCGACGACGCTGCGGCGCACGTGTGCGCTGGCCGCCAAGCATGGCGTCGTTGTCGGAGCGCAGGTCGGGTACCGCGATCTCGCCGGTTTCGGGCGCCGGTTCGTCGACATGGATCCCGGCGAGCTCGCCGACGACGTGCTGTACCAGATCGGCGCGTTGGAGGCTTTCTGCCGCGTGGCCGGGACGCGCGTACGGTACGTCAAGCCGCACGGTGCCCTTTACAACGCAACGGTCCACCATGAGGCGCAGGCACGCGCGGTGGTCGCGGCCGTGCGGGCGTACGACGCGGCGCTGCCGCTGCTCGGCCTCCCCGGCTCCCGGCTGCTCGCTGAGGCCGAGGCGGCGGGCTTGCGCGCGGTGCCGGAGTTCTTCGTCGACCGTGGATATACGCCAGAGGGCACGCTGGTTCCGCGGTCGCAGGAGGGCGCGCTGCTGCACGACCCGGCGGAGGTGACGGCGCGGGTGTTACGGATGGTCGGCGAGGGCGTCGTGGCCGCGGTGGACGGCACCGACGTGGCCGTCCGGGCCGAGTCGGCGTGTGTGCACGGCGACTCGCCGGGCGCGGTCGCGATGGCCGCGGCCGTTCGCGACGGCCTGACCGCGGCGGGGGTGGCTCTGCATGCGTTCGTCTGAGCAGACGGTCGACGGCGGGCCGCGGGCGTCGGCGATGGGGGCCGCGGCGGTCCCCCGGACCGGCGCCGGGGAGGCAGGCGGCGGGCCGCGGGTGTCGGCGCTGGGGGACGCGGCGATCCTCGTGGAGCTCGCCGACCTCGACGCCGTGCTCGCCCACGCCGCCGCGATCGAGGCGGCGGACTGGCCGGGCGTGGTCGACGTCGTGCCGGGGGCGCGGACCGTGGTGGTCATCGTCCACCCCGGCACCGACCTCGGCGCGCTGCGCCGGGCCGTCCTCGAGTTGGCCATCGCGCCGGTCACGGCGGAGGAGGGGGCGACCGTCGAGATCCCCGTCGTCTACGACGGTCCGGACCTGGCCGAGGTCGGCGAGCTGACCGGGCTCGACGCCGACGAGGTGGTCGCCGCGCACACCGGCACGCCGTGGCGGGTCGGATTCGGGGGCTTCGCGCCCGGCTTCGCGTACCTGACCGGCGGCGATCCGCGCCTGCACGTGGAGCGGCGGGCCCAGCCGCGCACGAGCGTGCCGGCCGGGGCGGTGGGGCTCGCGGGTGAGTTCAGCGGGATCTACCCCCGCAGCTCGCCGGGTGGCTGGCAGCTGATCGGTCGGACGGACGCCGTGCTGTGGGACGCCGCGCGCACCCCTCCGGCGCTGCTGACGCCGGGTGCGCAGGTCCGCTTCGTCGCCCGGTCGACGCCGGATCCCGAGGCGGGCCCCGCGGAGGGGCCGTCGGCTGCGGCGGGCCGCGCGGAGCGGGCCTCGGCCGCGGCGGCTCGCGAGGAGTGGACCCCAGCCGCAATGGCCGAGCGGGCGGGCGCCGCCGCGGGCCCGGCCGTCGCGTCGCTGCGGGCCTTGGAGGTCGTGCGCGTCGGGCCGCTGGCCTTGGTGCAGGACCTCGGCCGCCCCGGCCACGCCGCGGTGGGGGTGCCCCGCTCCGGCGCCGCCGACCGGGCGGCGTTGCGCTTGGCCAACCGGCTCGTCGCCAACGACGAGGGTGCCGCCGCCGTCGAGGTCCTCCTCGGCGGCCTCGCGGTGCGTGCGCACGGGCTGCGCACCGTGGCGCTCACGGGCGCTGCCGCCCCGGCCGACGTCGACCGCACCCCGGTCGCCCACCACAGCGTGATCACCCTGCGCCCCGGCCAGACCCTCACCCTCGGCCCACCCCCCACCGGCCTACGCAGCTACCTCGCCGTCCGCGGCGGCCTCGTCGTCGACGCCGTACTCGGCTCGGCCAGCAGCGACACCCTGTCCGGCCTCGGCCCGGCGCCGCTCGCGGCAGGCGACGTGCTGACCGTCGGCGCCGAGCCCGACCGCCCGTGGTTGTTGGACCTCGCCCCTGTCGCCCCGCCCACCGGCGACCCGGTCACGCTGCGCGCCGTCCGCGGACCCCGCGCCGACTGGATCGCCGACCCCGCCGCGCTCACCCACACCACCTGGACCGTCTCCAGCCGCAGCGACCGCGTCGGCATGCGCCTCGAGGGCGAGCCGCTGCGCCGCACCGACCGCCCCGAGCTGCCCAGCGAAGGCATGGTCCGCGGCGCGGTCCAGGTGCCGCCGGGCGGCGAGCCGGTGGTGTTCCTCGCCGACCACCCCGTCACCGGCGGATACCCGGTCGTGGCCGTCGTCGTCGACACCGACGTCGACCGAGCCGCCCAGATCCGCCCCGGCCAGTCCGTCCGCTTCCGACTCGTGGAGGCCCCGTGATCCCCCGCGACGCCCGCGCCCGCTTCCGTGCAGGCCTCGTCACCCCGACCGCGGGTTGGTGCGACGGCTACACGCAGGCCAACCTGATCGCCGTTCCCCGCGACCTGGCCTGGGACTTCCTCCTGTTCGCCCAACGCAACCCCCGGCCCTGCCCGGTGCTCGACGTGCTCGACGTAGGCGCCGTCGCCGGCCCGCTCGCCGACGGCGACATCCGCACCGACGTCCCCCGCTACCGCGTCTGGGTGGACGGCGAGCTCGTCGCCGAGCCGACCGACGTCCGGCACGTCTGGCGCGCCGACCTCGTCAGCTTCCTCATCGGCTGCAGCTTCACCTTCGAAGGCGCGCTGGCCGCGGCGGGAGTGCCGCTGCGGCACATCGAGCAGGGCGTGAACGTGCCGATGTACCGGACGTCGTGGCGCTGCCGGGCGGCGGGCGCGGTGGCGGGTCCGCTGGTGGTGTCGATGCGGCCCGTCCCCGCCGACCTGGTGGCGACCGCGACCGCGGTCACCGCGCGCTTCCCGGCCGTGCACGGCGCACCGGTGCACGTCGGCGACCCCGCCGAGCTGGGCATCGCCGACCTCGACGCCCCCGACCACGGCGATCCCGTCGCCCGCGAGCGCGGCGACGTGCCGATGTTCTGGGCGTGCGGCGTGACGCCGCAGGAGGCGGTGATGGAGTCACGGCCGCCGTTCGCCATCACGCACGCGCCCGGCCACATGCTGATCACCGACGTCCGCGACGTGACCTACAAGGTCTGACCCGGCATCGGAGCTGACGACCGGGAGCGGTGGGGCTAGCGTACGAAGCATGATCACCGTTACCGGAGTCACCGGAAGGCTCGGCCGCATCGTCCTCGACGACCTGCGCAGCCGCGTGCCCGCCGACCAGCTCGCGGCCGTCGCCCGCACCCCGGAGCATGCCGCCGACGCAGGCGTGGAGGTCCGCCGCGGCGACTACGACGACCCGGCCTCGCTCCGCGCCGCCTTCGCCGGGACCGACGTGCTCCTGCTCGTCTCCTCCCCGGACGTGACGCCGGGGGTGCGCCCGCGCCAGCACGGCAACGCGATCACCGCGGCCGTCGAGGCGGGCGTCGGCCGCGTCGTCTACACCAGCGGCACCCACGCCAAGGACGGGCCGCCCTTCCTCCGCGACCACGGCGCCACCGAGGACCTCCTCGCCGCGGCGGGTGTGCCGTTCACGATCCTGCGCAACACGTTCTACGAGGAGGCGCTGGTGAACCCGGGACTGCGCGCGGCCGTGGCCGCGGGCGAGCTGCTCGGCGCGGACAAGGGGGTGCCGGTCAACTTCGCCACGCTGCACGACCTCGGGCTCGCCGCGTCGACCGTCCTGACCTCCGAAGGACACGCGGGCGCGGTCTACGAGCTGTGCGGTCCGCTGTGGACGGTGTCCGAGCTCGCGGCGACCGTCGCCGACGTGGCGGGCACCCCGGTGGCCTACCGCGCGGTCGACTCCGTCGCGCTCGGGCCTGCCGCCTTCGTGCACGACCTCATCGCCGAGGGCCTGTTCCGCGACTCGCCCGACGACCTGGCGAAGCTGTTGGGCCGCGCCCCCACGCCGCTGCGCGACGCCGTGGCCGCAGCCTTGCGCTGAGTCAGGTGGCGAGCCGCGCGTGCTTGTCCCGCAGCTCCCGCTTGAGGATCTTCCCGCTCGGGTTCTTCGGCAACTCGTCGGCGAGCACGACGTACTTCGGCCGCTTGTAGCCCGCCAGCTTTGCCTTGGCGTGCGCGTGCACGTCGTCCTCGGTGAGCTCCACCCCGGGCTTCGGCACGACGACCGCCGTCACCGCCTCGATCCACGTCGGGTGGCTGATCCCGAACACGGCGACCTCGGCGACCCCGGCCAGCTCGTAGATCGCCTCCTCCACCTCCCGCGACGCCACGTTCTCGCCACCGGTCTTGATCATGTCCTTCTTGCGGTCGACCACCGACAGGTAGCCGTCCTCGGTCATGACGCCCAGGTCGCCGGAGTGGAACCAGCCGCCGCGGAACGCCTCGGCGGTCTTCTCTTCGTTCTCGTAGTAGCCCAGCGTGGCGTGCGGGGACCGGTGGACGATCTCGCCGACCTCGCCCGCGGGCACCGGCCGCCCGGCGTCGTCGACCAGGATCGTCTCGACGTTGATCGACGCGCGGCCCGCGGACCCGGCGTGCGCCACCTGCTCGTCGGGCCGCAGGATCGTGGCGAGCGGGGACATCTCGGTCTGGCCGTAGAAGTTCCAGAACCGCACGTCGGGCAGCCGCCGTCCCAGCTCCCTGAGCACCTCGACGGGCATCGGCGACGCCCCGTAGTACCCCTTGCGCAGCGACGAGAGGTCGCGGGTTGCGAAGTCGTGGTGACGCAGCAGCGAGATCCACACCGTCGGCGGGCAGAACAGCTTCGTCACCTTCTCCCGCTCGACAGTGGCCAGCAGGGCGGCGGGCTCGGGCGCGGGCAGGATGATGCTCGTGGCGCCGAGGTAGACGTCGACGGAGAAGAAGCAGTCCAGCTGCGCGCAGTGGTACATCGGCAGCGAGTGCGCCTCGACGTCGTCGGCGGCCATCTCGCCGTCGATGATGCACGACACGTACTGGCTGATCAGCGACCGCGACGGCAGCAGCACCCCCTTGGGCCGCGACTCCGTGCCGCTCGTGTACATCAGCCGCAACGGGTCGTCGTCGGCCACCGCGACCTCGGGGTCGGCGGCCGGGCCCGCGCTCCACCAGTCGCGCACGTCCTCCCAGCCCTCCCTTTCGCCCCCGATCCGCCCGCGCACCTTCATCGGCGAGTCGCCGACCGCCTGCTCCGCCGTGGCGATCAGCGCGTCGTCCGCGACCATCGCCGACGCTCCCGAGTGGCCGAGGATGTAGGCGATCTCGTCGGCGTTCAGCATGAAGTTGATCGGCACGAGCACCACGCCGAGCTTCGCCGTGGCGAACACCAGCACCGCGAACGACCAGGAGTTGCGCCCGAGCAGCGCGAGTCGGTCGCCCTTGTGGAGGCCCCGGGCGGCCAGCGCGCCCGCGGCCCGGTTCACCGCCGCGTCGAACTCGGCGAAGGTGTAGCGCTCGTCGCCGTAGACGACGGCGAGCTTGTCGGGCGAGCGCCGGGCGGTGCGACGCAGGAGGTCGCCCACCGAGTGCTGTCGGGCCCGCGCGACCGCGGCGGTGGTGTCGGCGCTGAACGGCATGGGGCCACGGTAGATGCCCCAGCAACCACCGGCGTGCGACGCCGCGGTCAGTGCAGGTGTCGCCGCAGCCACTCGACAGCCAGCCGGTCCACCGTGGCGGCGTGGGGCAGCGGCCGGTCGTCCGGGTCGGCGAGCTCGTGGGGCATGTCGGGCACGGTCACGAGATCCACGCGGGACGGGTCGGCGTACCGCTTGGCCAGCGCCTCCCGCAGCTCGGCCGCTGCGTCGCGGAGGGCCACGTCGTCCCGTTCGCCGACGATCAGCCGGACGGCGGGCGCGGTGGCGGCGGTCTCCTCGGCGCGGGCGACGAAGTCCAGCCGGTCGGCGATCTCCGTGGCCGCGGGGTGCCAGCGGTAGGTGACGCCGAAGCGGCGCTCGTTGGCGGCCACCACCGCGCGCAGCCGGGTGACCGGGCTGACCAGGACCTCGGCGACGACGTCGGCCCGGTCGAGCGCAACCAGTTGCGCCACCGCCGCGCCCAGCGAGCCGCCCAGCACCGCGAGCGGCCCGCGGAAGCCGAACCGGTCGGCCAGCGCGGCGTAGGCGGCCGGGAACTCGGCAGCGGCCTGCGCGGTGATGGGGCCGAAGAGGTTGCCGACCGCGTCCTCGAAGCCCAGCCGCAGGTACTCGTCGTGGTCGATGCTTCGCGACGAGTGCATCGGCAGGCCGAGGTAGATCCGCCACGCGTCGAGCCCGGTGAGGGGCAGCGCGGCGGCGAGGGCGGTCTCCGAACGCGGCGGGTCGGCCAGGTGCCACGCCACGACGACGGGTGCGTCCGGCCGCTCGCGCTCCGGCGGGATGGCGACGTACGGAACTCCAGCAGCTAATTGCACGTCGTCCAATTTACTGGACAATGTACAGTTGCGCAATGCCGCGAGGCCCCGGACACCGGGCGGGCCTGACCCGCGCCGCCGTGCTCGACACCGCCCATGCCCTGCTCGCCGAGGAGGGCCTCGACGCGCTGACGATGCGTGCGCTCGCGCGGCGGCTCGGCGTCGCGCCGAACGCGCTCTACAGCCACGTGCCGGGCAAGACCGAGCTGGTCGATGCGTTGCTGGACGACCGGCTCTCGCTGGTCGAGGAGCCCGCGCCGGACGCGCCGGACCCGGTCGCGGCGCTGGTCGTGCTGCTGACCTCGACGTACCAGGTGCTGCTGGCCCAGCCCGGGCTGGTGCCGCTCTACCTCGCCCGGCAGGGCTCCCGGGGGCCGAACGCCGTGCGGCTGGGGGTGACGATGGACGCGCTCCTCGCCCGGCTCGGGCTGGCCGCGGAGGCGATCCCGTCCGCCCGCCGTGCGCTGATCCTGCACGCGATCGGCGGTGCGGCGTTCGCGGGAGCGGACGGGCCGGTGCCCGCGGAGACGGCCCGGGCCGACTTCGCCCGCTCTCTGCGCTGGCTGCTGGCGGGCGTCGCGGGTGACGCCCGCGCCTCTCCCTGCAAGCAGTGATCGTCAGTTGGGTGCGGATCCGGCCGAATCTGGCACGGAAACGCGCCGAAACGGTGATCATGGCCGGTGAGGCTGTGTGCGGGCTAGGCCGTCAGTACCCGGGCGCCCTCGGGCACGACGGCGATCGTGTGCTCCGCGTGGGCCGCGCGGGAGCCGTCCGCGGTGCGGATCGTCCACCCGTCGGGGTCGTGGCGGTAGCCGTCGGTGCCGCCCGCGATCAGCATCGGCTCGATCGCGATCACCAATCCCGGCTGCAGCTTGAGGCCGCGGCGCGGCTTTCCCTCATTGGGCACGTGCGGCTCCTCGTGCATCGACCGGCCGACGCCGTGCCCGCCATGGTCGGCCAGCATCCCGAACCCGGCGCCGCGGGCGACCGTGCCGACGGCGTGCGCGACGTCACCCATCCGCGCCCCCGGCGCCATGGCCGCGATCCCGGCGGCGAGGGCGCGTTCGGTGGCGTCGATCAGGGCGAGGTCGCGCGGGTCGGGCCGGTCGCCGACCACCACGCTGACCGCCGCGTCCGCGCACCAGCCGTCGAGGTGGACGGCGAAGTCGACGGACAGGAGGTCGCCCCCTTTCAACGCGCGCTTGCCCGGCACGCCGTGCACGACGGCGTCGTTGACGCTGATGCACGTGACGGCCGGGTACGGCCCCGGCGCCCAGCGCGGGTGGTAGCCGCGGAAGCTCGACACCGCGCCCGCGTCGGCGATCATGTCGGACGCGATGTCGTCGAGCTGGCGGGGCGTGACGCCGGGCGCGGCCTTCTCCCGCAGCGCCGCCAGCACGTCGGCAACCACCCGGCCCGCTGCCGCGATCGCGTCGATCTCACCGGGCGTCTTCAGCTCGATCACGCGTCCACGATAGGCCCGTCACGGCAGGGCCGACACCACGCCCGGTGCCACCGATCCCACCGGCGTCATCACCGGCTCGGTCCGGGAGGCGTGATCGGCGGCTGGGCGCGGGAGGCGTGATCACTGGCTCGGGTGCGGGAGGCGTGATCGGCGGCTCGGTGCGCGAGGCATGATCACCGGTTCGGTGCGGGAAGCGGCCAGATCCGGCCGGATACGCGCCGAACCGGTGATCATGGCCGGCCAAGGCGGGGCAAGCCTCCGGTCATGGGCGGTCCGGGCGGGTCAGCTCGGTGGTCATGGGCGGTCCGGGCAGGGTCAGCGCCGTGGTCCTGGGCGGTCAGGGCAGGGTCAGCGCCACCTTCCCGAGCACATGGCCGCCCTCCACCGCGCGCATCGCGGCGGGCGCCTGCTCGAACGGGTACACCTCGCTGACATGCGGGTCCAGCTCGCCCGCGGCCACCAGCCGGACCAGCGCGGTGAGCACCGCGGTGCTGCGCTCGCGCGGCACCTCGTCCCCGCCCAGCTCCCGGACCAGCGGCTTGTCCGCCACCGAGCGCAGCCGTTTGGGGTCGACCAGGCCCGCGACGGCGCGCAGCGCGTCGCCGCCGACCAGGTCGAACACCGCGTCGACGCCGTCCGGGGCGACCGCGCGCACCCGCTCGGCCACGCCGTCGCCGTACGTCACTGGAACCGTGCCCAGGCGCGCCAGGAGCGACTGCTTCGCCGGGCTCGCCGTGCCGACCACCCGCAGCCTCCGCGCCCGCGCCAGCTGCACCACCGGCAGGCCGACCCCGCCGCCCGCGCCGTTGACCAGCAGTGTCGCCCCCGGCGGCAGGTCGAACGCCGTGAGCGCGTCGTACGCCGTGCCCGCGGCCACCGGCAACACCGCCGCCGCCGAAGGCGCCACGGAGGACGGCCGGTGCGCCGCGAACCCCGCCGTGACGCGGGCCAGCGGTGCGAACCCGCCCTGCATGTCCGGGCAGCCGCCGAACACCTCGTCGCCGATGGCGAAGCCGGACACCCCCGGCCCGAGCGCCGCGACCGTGCCCGCCACCTCCCGGCCCAGCACGGCGGGCGCCACGTCGCCGTAGGCGCCCTCGCGCAGCCGCCAGTCGCCCGGGTTCACCCCCGCGGCCCGCGTCCGCACCAGCATCTCGCCCGCGCCCGCGACCGGCTCCGGGACGTCGAGAAACGCCTCGCACCCCGGCCCGCCGGACCTGACATCGCCTCAGTGAACGGACGCCGGACGCCCACATCACACCGCCGCCCTCAGCGTCGATTTCAGCCCGGCCAACCGCGACACCGCCTCGGTGAGCACTTCGTCGCGCTTGCAGAACGCGAACCGCACCAGGGTGCGGCCCAGCTCGGGGTGGACGCAGAACACCGACACCGGCACCGCCGCCACCCCGATCAGCTCGGGCAGCCGCCAGCAGAACTCGACGCCGTCGCTCACCCCCAGCGGCGCCGCATCGGTGACGACGAAGTACGTGCCCGCGCTCGGGTACACCGCGAACCCGGCCGCGCGCAGCCCGGCCGCCAGCAGGTCGCGCTTGCGCTGCAGGTTCGTCGCCAGGTCGGCGTAGAACGCGTCGGGCAGGCCCAGCGCGGTGGCGATCGCGGGCTGGAACGGCGCGCCTGAGACATACGTCAAGAACTGCTTCGCCGCCTTCACCGCCGCCACCAGCTCGCGCGGCCCGTGGATCCACCCGACCTTCCAGCCCGTGACGGAGAACGTCTTGCCCGCCGAGGAGATCGTCAGCGTGCGCTCGGCCATCCCCGGCAGGCCCGCCATCGGCACGTGCCGCCGTCCGTCGTAGAGCATGTGCTCGTACACCTCGTCGGTGACGACCACCGCGCCGAACTCGGTCGCGAGCGCGCCGATCGTCGTCAGCTGTTCTGCGGTGAACACTGCGCCCGTCGGGTTGTGGGGGGTGTTGACCAGCACGAGCTTGGTGCGCGGCGAGAACGCGGCGCGCAGCTCGTCGGGGTCGAAGCCGAACGTCGGCGGCCGCAGCGGCACAGGTCGCAACACCGCGCCCGCGAGCGCGATGGTGGCGGCGTAGGAGTCGTAGAACGGCTCGAACGCGACGACCTCGTCACCCGGCTCACAGAACCCCAGCACGGCGGACGCGATGGCCTCGGTGGCGCCGGTGGTGATCAGCACGTCGTCGGGGTCGACGGCGAGGCCGTGGAACCGGCGCTGATGTTCGGCGACGGCGGTGCGCAAAGCGGGCACCCCCGGCCCCGGCGGGTACTGGTTGATGCCGCCGGTGATGTTGGCGGCGGCGTCGGCGAGGAGCGACGGCGGCCCGTCGGTGTCCGGGAAGCCCTGCCCGAGGTTGATCGCGCCGGTGCGTAGCGCCAGCGCCGACATCTCGGCGAAAATC
This sequence comes from uncultured Actinomycetota bacterium, assembly GCA_963822805.1. GTDB lineage: Bacteria > Actinomycetota > Actinomycetes > Mycobacteriales > Pseudonocardiaceae > Pseudonocardia. Next base: position 66,237 of record CAWGIV010000002.1, read on the forward strand.
GTCGACGTGTACGGGCGCATCCGCTCTACCAGCATGGCGAGACGTTAGCTCAGGCGCGTCCTGGGGACCCGAAGCCGAGCCTGCGGTGGAACGCGGCCACCAGCGCGCCGCCTGCGATGCCGATTCCCAGCATCGCGACCGCGACGGAGGCGATCACCGCTCCCATGACCATCACGACCAGCCCGACCGCCAACAGCATCGACGGCGCTTTGATCCGACGTCTGCCCAGCCGCGCGAACAGCCGCACGAGCTCGGGATCGGAGCGGCGCAGCTCCTGCTCGATGCTCTCGAGGACTCGGCGTTCGCGGTCGCTCATCACGGACCACCTCCATCCGGTGAGGAGGGTATTGCGCGCCGGAACGGACCCCGATCCGGGGTCGTTACGAAGTTGTGACCTCAGCGTTCCCCGAAATCAGCCGAGTGGCGTGTTCCGCGCTCTCGATCGTGACGAGGTGCGCCCCGGGGAGCACCTCCAGGCGGGCGCCCGGGATGCCGTCGACGAGCGTGCGGGCGTGCGGGTCGACCGGGGTGGACAGGTCGTCGGCGCCTGCGATGACGAGCGTGGGCACGGCCACCGCCGCGAGCCGCTCGCGGTGGTCCCAGTCGGCGACGGCCCGGCAGCAGCCGAGGTAACCCGTGTCCGACGTGCCCGCGATCTGGTTGCGGAGCGCGGCGACGACGTCCGCGTGTGCGGCCGCCCAGGCCGGGGTGAACCAGCGGCTGATGACGGTGTCGGCGATCCCGGCCGTCCCCACCGCCTCGACCGCCGCGATCCGCTCCTCCCAGGGGCCGCGGTCGGGGAAATGCGCCGTGGTGGCGCAGAGCGTGAGGCTGGTGAGCCGGTCGGGGTGCTCCGAGCCGAGGTACATGCCGACCATCCCGCCAAGCGAGAGGCCGCAGAACGCGACCCGGGCGAGCCTCAGCTTGTCGAGGAGCTCCAGCACGTCGGCGGCGAGGTCGGGCACCGCATACGGGCCGGGCGGCACCGGGGAGCCGCCATGGCCGCGGTGGTCGATGCGGATCACGCGGAACGGGCCCGCCAGGCTCAGCTGCGGCTCCCACATCGCCAGGGTGGCGCCGAGCGAGCCCGCGAACATCAGCACCGGCGCGTCGCGCGGGCCGTCGTCGGCGTAGTGGAGCCTCATGAGCCGACCGTCTTCATCGAACGCAGGGTGGCGAGCTCGGCGTCCGTCGGCGGAGCAGTGATCGTGAGATCCATCGAGACCTGCAGCTCCCATCCCGTCTGCGCCCGCACCTCTTCGACCGAGATGCCTGGGTGTACCGCGGCGAGCACCAGCTCCTTGGTCTCCGGGTCGGGCTCGAGCACGCCCAGGTCGGTGATCACGCGGGTGGGGCCGCGGCCGCGGAGGCCGAGCACCGTGCGGTCGTCGGGGCCGGTGCCGTAGCCGACCGAGGTGACGAAGTCGACCCGGTCGACGAACGCCCGCATGCGGTGTCGCATCACGACGATCACCTCGCGGCAGGACGCGGCGATCTCCGGGGCCCCGCCCGAGCCGGGCAGCCGCACGACGGGCTCGTCGTACTCGCCGATGACGGTGGTGTTGATGTTGCCGAGGCGGTCGATCTGGGCGCCGGAGAGGAAGCCGACGTCGATCCGCCCGGGCTGCAGCCAGTAGTTGAACACCTCGGGCACGCTGATCACGGTGAGCGCCGACGTGGCCAGCACCCCGTCGCCGATGGACAGCGGCAGCTCGTCGGGGCGGGTGTCGAAGGTGCCGGACTCGTAGATCAGCACGAGGTTCGGCGCGTGCAGGCGGCGGGCGAGGTTGGCCGCCGTGGACGGGAGCCCGATCCCGACGAAGCAGACCTGGCCGTCGCGCAGCGCCCGCGCGGCGGTGACGCTCATCATCTCGTCGGGTGTTGTCATGCCGAGTGCTCCTCGACGGATGTCGCGGCTGGAACGGAGGCCGTGATGGTGGTTGGCGCGGTCACAGAGCCACCTCGTCGAGCCATCGGCCGAACGCTGCGCGGTCGCGGCCGATCGCGTCCCAGGCGCGGTAGGCGGAGTTGTCGCGGTCGTAGTAGCCCAGCGCGTAGGACGGGGCGGCGCCGCCGGGGGTCACCGCGATCATCTCGATCACCCAGTGCGGCAGCACGACCGCGCCGGGCACCGGCGTGAGCTCGTCGACGATCTCCTCGACGGTGGCCAGCGCCCGCCGCGACGCCAGCACGACCTCCTTCTGCACGCCGACGATCCCCCACAGCTGGACGTTGCCGTGCCGGTCGGCGCGCTGGGCGTGCACGATGCCCACGTCGGGGTTGATGGCCCGGACGGCGGTCAGCTGCTCGCCGGTGAACGGGCAGGTGACCGCGGCGATCGTGGGCGTGTGTTCGGGCAGGTCGGTGCCCGCGGATCCACGCAGGACGGCGAACGGCAGCCCGGACGCGCCCGCGACGTAGCGGTTGGCCATTCCCGCGTGGCTGTGCTCCTCGATCGTGAGCGGGACGGGCCAGCCGTTGGCCAGCGCGTCACGCATCCGGTGCAGCGACCCGACGCCGGGGTTGCCTCCCCAGGAGAACACCAGCCTGGCCGCGCAGCCCGCACCGATGAGCTGGTCGTAGATCAGGTCGGGGGTCATCCGGACGAGGGTGAGGTCGCGCAAGCCCTGCCGGATGATCTCGTGGCCCGCGGCGAAGGGGATGAGGTGGGTGAAGCCTTCGAGCGCGACGGTGTCGCCGTCGCGGACCAGCCCCGCCACCGCCTCCGCCAACGGCACGATCTTCGGCACGAGGGGAAAGCTAGTGGTCGCGGGCGCGCTGCGCACCCCCCGGAGTGCAAGGGGTCACCTTCGCGCGCGCTGGACGCGCCGCAGTGCCAGGCTGGGCGCCGTGGCTTCTGGAGAACTCACCTTCACCATCGGCGACCGCGCCGTGCACCGGCTCGGCTACGGCACGATGCAGCTCACCGGCCCCGGCGTGTGGGGGCCGCCTGCGGACCCGGCGGGCGCGGTGGCGGTGTTGCGGCGCGCCGCGGAGCTGGGCGTCGACCTCTACGACACCGCCGACTCGTACGGCCCCTACGTCGCCGAGGAGCTTCTCCGCGAGGCGCTGCACCCCTACGAGGGGCTGACGATCGCGACCAAGGCGGGCTTCCTGCGCACGGGGCCCCGGAAGTGGGTCCCCTGTGGACGGCCGGAGTACCTGCGCCAGGAGTGCGAGATGTCGCTGCGCCGCCTCGGCGTCGAGCGCATCGACCTCTTCCAGCTGCACCGCATCGACCCGACCGTGCCCGCCGACGAGCAGTTCGGCCTCCTCGCCGAGCTGCAGGCGGAAGGCAAGGTGGGCGCGGTGGGGCTGTCCGAGGTGGACGTCGACCGGATCGAGGCGGCGCGGGCCATCGTCGACGTCGCGACCGTCCAGAACCGCTACAACCTGCTCGACCGGGCCAGCGACGACGTGCTGCGCCACTGCACCTGCCAAGGCATCGGGTTCATGCCGTGGCACCCGATCGCGTCCGGGCGGCTCGCCGAGCCGGGCGGCCCGGTGGCGGAAGCGGCCGAGCGGTACGGCGTCACCGCGTCGGTGGTGGCGCTGGCGTGGCTGCTGCAGCGCTCGTCGGTGATGCTGCCGATCCCGGGCACGTCGAGCGTGGCGCATCTGGAGGAGAACATGCGCGCCGCCACTCTGCGGCTTGACCTGGAGACGGTGGAGAAGCTCGACGTGGGCTGACCAACCTATGAGGCCGAAGTCAAGTCCTGGGTTTGGGTGAGCTTGGGCGTGTGGGGTCGACTCGGCGACCCGAGGCCGTCGAGTTGATCTTCTCGGGTGGTGGGTGCTGCTGGTCGGGTGGTGCCTCGCGCCCGTCTCCGGCCCTACGTAGCGTTCAAGCGGGTTTGTCCCGACAGCCTTCATCCGGGCTTGGTGGGAGACGGGCGGGGCTGCTCATGGTCAGTTGCGGGATCGGGGTCCCGACGGGGATGCGAGCTCGCCCCGCCCGATGGTCAGCGGCACGCGGGTGTCAGGCTGCGGTGGCGGCTCCGTTGTCGTGGTCGGCGCGCCGGTCGAGCCCGGCGGCGATGGCGGGATCCCAGGCGGTGCGGGTGACGATCACGGCGTGCAGTTGGCGCAGCAGGCTGGCCGCGACCGCGACCCGGGCTTGGGTGTCGGTCAGTGGGTTGTCGGGCCGCCCGGTCAGGTGGGCGTGGCGGGCGGCCAGGACGGGGTTGTGCACCAGTGCGGGGAACACCGCCCGCCAGGCGGCCAGGCGCAGCTCGGGGCGGCCGCGGCCGCTGATGCCGGTCTTGCCCTGGTAGCTGCCCGAGGAGTTGTCACGTGGGCACAGCCCGGCGTGTTTGACCAGGGCCCGGGCCGAGCTGAAGCGGGTCGGGTCGCCGGCCTCGGCCAGGATCGTGGCGGCCCCGATGGCGGAGACCCCGGGGATGGTGGCGACCAGCTCGGTGAGCTCGAGCTGGTCGAGCACGCCGAGCATGCGGGTCTCGACCTGGGTGATCTCGGCGCGGCGCCCGGCCAGGTCGGTGAGGGCGAACGCCACCCGTTCCAGGGCGCCGGCGCGCTGGGCGACCACCCCGGCCCGGCTGAGCGCGGGGTCGGTGGCGGCGTCGAACACCGCGCGCACGATGCGCGAGTACCAGCGGGTGCCGCCCAGCTGGGCGCGGACCGCGGCGGCGAACCGGTCCCACCCCCCGCGGCGGATCACCGACAGGTCCCCGCTGGCGGCGATGCGGTCGAGCGCGACGGTGACCGCGGCCAGCCAGCTCTTGGACTCCAGCGGGTCGCCCGCGGCGGAAAGCACCGCGGGCCAGGCGCACTCCAGCAGGTCACGCACCTGTTGGCGGGCCGCGCCGGCGGCGGTGACCAGCCGGGCCCGGCGTGCCCCCAGGTGCCGCAGCCGCGCCCAGGTCGGGTCGGCCCGCTCGGGCAGGTAGCAGCGCAGCTCGGTGACCAACCGGGCGATGATCATCGCGTCGGTGTCGTCGTTCTTGTTGCGGGTGAAATCCTCGGCCTCCCGGGCCCGGGCCACCAGCAGCGGCTGCACACACACCAACGCCACCCCGAGCTCGGCGGCGATCTGATCCAGCACCCGCCAGCGGTGCCCGGTCGGCTCACACGCCACCACCACCTGCGAGAAACCCGCCTCGGCCGCCCGAGCCAGCCCCCACTCGACCGCGTCGGACAGCTCCCACGCCTTGCACCGCACCGTGCGCCGAGCCAACACGCGCGAGTCCGGGTCGGTCAACGCGCAGACCTGCTTGTCCGCAGCCAGGTCGAACGCCAACACCGCGGTTTCCCGTGTGATGATCGCCCGCAGCCGGGCCAGCTTCTCGTTGCGGCGACGGTCTCCCCGCGACAACCGGTGCCTACTACCGTGGGACACGACATCCTCCTGGTGCGGTTGGGACTCCAAGCCCGCACACCCCACCAGGAGGATGTCCCGCGACTTCAACCGCTCAGGCTGTTACTACCGCGGCTGCAGCGGGTGCCGTGCGGATCCTCGAACGGGTGTACCCGCGCCACCCGGAGGGGTTGATTCACCCGAGAGGGCTGTAACGGCCGCGCTGAACCCGTTTCCCCTGGCCGTGTGACCCCGTTATGGGTGGCAGCGACCCCTGAAGGAGGAGACGTGGTGATCGAAGAACTGATCGGCGGGCCGAGAGTCGGCAGGCACGCGCTCGACGAGGACGCCATCCAGACCCCGATCTTCGCCGCCCTGACGCGGGGCGGGTGGCGGGAGCGTCGGCAGCCACGGACGGCGGCCACGTTGGACGAGTTCCGCCGCGATCCCCTGACCGCGCCGATCCCCGTCCAGCTCGCGGGCGTCGTCGCGCCCGCGGGGCAGGATGCCGGGGCCGACCTGGCGCGCCGACGGGACCGGTTGGTCTCGTCGGCCGGGCCGCGGGGGGTGACGGGCGCCCTGATCGCGGACATGACGATGTGCGCCGCGGCCGACGTCACGCGTCGGCGACTTCCCGCGGTCCAGCGGGCCCGGGCGGCCAGGGAGCGGCAGGTGGACGCGTTGGCCGACACCGGACGCCACCACCTGCAGCCGGTGAGTTAGAGGCAACGGTCGCGAGACTGACGTTCCCGGTGATCGAACCCCGCGAACGTCGGTCTCGCACCTCAAGCACTCAGGCGAGCCGCCACCGCGCGTAGGCCGGCCGTCGTGGTGGCCCGGTCGACCCGCGTCGGCTCGCCCCCGGCCAGCACGGCCTCGCCCGCCACCCAGACGTCGGTCACCAGCCGCGCCCCGCCCGCCCATATGAGGTTGGACAGCAGTCGCGCGTCGTCGGCCGGGTCGGTGAACACCGGGTCGTCGAGGTCGACGTGCACCAGGTCGGCCCACCGTCCCGGCTCCAGGACGCCGAGGTCGGCGCGCCCGATCGCGGCCGCGCCGTCGCGCGTGGCCAGCAGCAGGAGCTCGGCGGCGGTCAGCGCGGCGGCGTCCCCGGCGCCCACCCGGGCGAGCAGGCCCGCGAGCCGGGCCTGGGCCCACAGGTCGAGGTCGTCGCCGGACGCCGGGCCGTCGGTGCCCAGCCCCACCCGCACCCCCGCCCGCCGCAGCGCCGTCACCCGCGCCACCCCGGCCGCGAGCTTCGCGTTCGAGCCCGGGCAGTGCGCCACCGCCACGCCCCGCGCCGCCAACAGGTCGACGTCTTCGTCCGACAGCTGCACCCCGTGCGCCGCCAACACGCGCCCGCCGAGCAGGCCGACGGCGTCCAGCAGCGCGGGCACCGACCCGTACGCGGCCCGCTGGGAAAGGTCCTCGTCCGCGGTCTCGGCCACGTGCAGGTGCACCAGCGCCCCGCGCGCCCGGGCGTGCTCCCCGATCGACGCGAGCGCCTCCGGCGGCAGCGTGTACGCCGCGTGCGGGCCGTACCCGAGCTCGATCCGCCCCGACCGCATCCCCCCGGCGTCGATCCGCGCGGAGACGTCGTCGCGCATCGCCTCCCACGGCCCGAGCCGGTCCCAGCCGGGCGCCGCGATGATCCCCGGCGTGAGCAGGACCCGGGAGCCGACGGCGGTGACCGCGTCGATGACGGCGTCGGTGAAGAAGTACATCTCGACGCTGGTGGTGCAGCCCGTGCGGAGCAGCTCGACGCAGCCCGCGGCCATGGCGGCGCGCACGTCGTCGGCGCGCAGCCTGCCCTCCGCGGGCCAGATCACCTCCCGCAGCCAGCGCATCAGCGGCAGGTCGCCGCCGAGCCCGCGCAGCGCCAGCATCGGCGTATGGGCGTGCGTGTTGACCAGCCCCGGAAGCAGAAGCCCTCGCAGGTTCCGCACCGGCGCGGCGGAGACCGGCGCCGCGGCGCGCGGACCGACGAAGGCGATCCGGCCCTCCTCGTCGACGTCGACGACGGCGTCCCGCACGACCGAACACGAGGCGTCGCAGGGCAGTACGACAGGCGCCGTGAGGCGCAGGGTCAACGTTTCTCCAACAACGACCGCAGCGACCGGAACGGCGGCAGCCACGCCCCCCCGTCGGGCAGCGCGTCGAGGGAGATCCGCGGCAGCGGCTCACGGAAAACGCCCTCGATCTCCTCGAGGTCGACGAACTCGATCACGTCTGAGGTGAGGGCGAAGCTCGCGTGCTCGCGGAACCCGATCACCGTGACGTAGGTGCCGCGGGTGCGCAGCTCCTCCAGCGGATCCCGGAACGCCCGCCCATCCCCTGACGCGACGACGACGTGCTCCAGCTGGCCCTCGTCGGCGCGGAGCTTGATGTGGGCGAGCATGTCGTCGTCGATATCGGAATCTTCGGTCGTCTTGGGTTTGGCGAATACGGCGAAGCCGACGTTGCGCAGCGCCTCCACCCACGGCCGTACGACTTCGGTGCTGCCCGGGACGACGTTGGTGAACACGCAGGCCTCGGCGACGGCGTGCTCCCCCGCGAGCTCGAGCAGCCAGCGGCCGATGGCGTCGAACCGCGGCCGGAACGCCGCCGTCGGGCGGGCACCGAGCAGCGAGCCGAGGCTCATGTCCATGTTCGGGGCGTCCCACACCAGCAGCACGCGCGGCTCGGGGCCGGTGGGGGAGGTCATGGCCCGACCCTATCCCGCCCGGCCGCCGGAGGATGACGGGCTAGCATCCGCGCGGTGGCGGGTGGCGGAGACGACGGCAGCGCGATCGCCCGGCGCACCGCGGCGGCCATGGAACGGGCCGACGCCGCGGGGCGGGCGGCGGGCGTCCGGCTGCTCGACGTCGGGCTCGGACGGGCGCGCACCGCGCTCACCGTCGAGGCCCGCCACGTCAACGGGCACGGCATCTGCCACGGCGGGTATGTGTTCCTGCTGGCCGACGCGGCGTTCGCGTACGCCTGCAACAGCTACGGCGTCTCCGCGGTGGCGGCGGGCGCCGACATCGCCTTCCTGCGGCCCGTCCCGCTCGGCGCGGAGCTGGTCGCGGAGGCGGTGGAGCGGGCGCGGGCGGGCCGGTCGGGGTTGTACGACGTCACGGTGCGGGCGGCGGGCGAGGTGGTGGCCGAGTTCCGCGGCCGGGCCCGCCAGGTGCCGGGGCTGGCGAGCCCCGCCTGACGCTCAGGGCTGCGCCGCGTGCCGGTCATGGTGGGTTCGTCGAGCGGTGGCGATGCCGAGGGCGTGTGCCGTGGCCGGCTGGAATCAGGTGGCGGGAGGCGGGGCGTTCGGCCGCTTGCGGTAAAGGAAGTCGTGGACGTCGCGGCCCTCGGCACGGGCCCGGGCCTCGAACTTGGTCACCGGCCGCCACGGGGGACGCGGAATCGGTCCGCCGGCGAGCAGCGGCTCGGCGTCGGCGACCGCGCGCATCTGTTGGGCGTAGTCGGCCCAGTCGGTGGCCATGTGCAGGGTGCCGCCGGGCCGCAGCCGCGCGGCCGCGAGCGCGACGAACCCGGGCCGCACGAGCCTGCGCTTGTGGTGGCGGCGCTTGGGCCACGGGTCCGGGAAGAAGATCCGGATCCCGGCCAACGACGCGTTCGGCACGCGCTCGGAAAGCAGCGCGACGGCGTCCCCGCGCAGGACGACCACGTTGGCCAGCTCCGCCGCCGCGACCCGCATGAGCAGCGCCGCGATGCCGGGCTCGAAGACCTCGACGGCGAGGTGGTCGACGTCCGGCTCGGCCGCCGCGAGTGCCGCCGTCGACTCGCCCATGCCCGAGCCGATCTCCAGAATGAGCGGGGCGTCGCGACCGAACCAGGTGGGCGGGTCGTAGTCGGTGGCCCCGCTGATCAGATCGGCGACCTCGTGGCCGCGGACGGGCCACCACCGGTCCCAGGCCGCCTTCTGGCCGTCGGTCAGGCGGGCGCGATGGTGGACGAAGCTCGTGACCGGCCGACGCGGTGGCTCAGCCACCGGCGGCGGGCAGCCGCACACCGGACGTCGCGCCGGGCAGTCTGCCGCGGAGGTAGCCCGCGGTGGTGCAGGCCAGCGCCGCGACCACGGCCGCCGCCGAGGTGCCGTGCCGCTGCCGCAACTCGCGGACGACCGCGGCGGGAAGCACCTTGGCGACGTAGTCACGCTCGGTGGACAGGGCGTCGTCGGCGCCCACGAGCCTCGCCACCGCCGCCTTCGACAGTCCCTCGGCCCAGCTGCGGCGCCGCAGGTAGGCCCATTCGACGCGGTCGTGGCTGACCCGATGGTCGACCTCGGCGCGCGGCTCGAACACGATCCGGATCTTCTCGCCCGCACGGGCGTAGTCCTGGCGGGCGCGGATGCAGAGCTCCGTCTCCTCGCAGCCCAGCGGGTTCTTCCCGATCCGGCCGATCTCCTCGGCGAACCCGCCGACCCGCTCGAACACCGCGCGCCGGAACGACATGTTGCTGCCCATGAGGTTGCGCACCTCGGCCTGCCGGGTCGGCTGGCCGGTGTAGGTGCAGCCCACGATCCAGTCCAGCTCACCGGTGGCGTCACCGTTGTGCGGTTCGGCGCTGGGGAACAGAAACGGGCGACGACCGCCGTTGGGCCACGTGGGCCAGCGCGGATGGGCCACGCCGCCGACGGCCTGCACCGTGGGGTCGTCGTAGGGCTCCAGGAGCGCGGCGAGCCAGCCGGGGCGGGCGCGGGCGTCGTCGTCGAGAAACACCACGACGTCGCCCGTGGCCTCGGCGACCGCGGTGTTGCGGGCGCCGGACAGGCCCTGGACGTGGGCGTTGGCCAGCACCTTCACCCCGGTGAGCTCGGCCTGGGCGCGGGCCAGCAGCGCAGGGTTGTGGTCGACGACGACCAGCGTCTCGACCGGCGTCACCTCCTGCGCCGCGACGGACTGCACCGCCGCCACGATGTCGTCCCAGCGCTTCTCGGTGTAGACGCAGACGACGACGGTGGCGGCGGTCACAGGATCTCCGGGGTCAGCGGGGGCGGGCGAGCATTCGGCGGTGCTCCGCGATCAGGGTACGGAGCACGCGGGCGCCGTCGGCGAAGGTCCGGAGGTTGGTCTCGCCGAACATGCGCTGCCGCTCGACGGACGGCACCTCCGTAATCTGCAGGGCCGCCGCGGCCATCCGGCAGTTGAGCACCGTCTCGATCTCGAAGCCGTCGCCCCACAGCATGCCCTCCGTGGGCGCGGGCGCTTCGATCGGGGGCAGGTCGAGCAGCGGGAGAAGGTCGGCCCAGAAGGCGTTGTAGCCGTAGCAGAGGTCCGAGTACGACGTGCCGAACAGTGTGTTCGCGACGCCGTTGAGGCCCGCGTTGCCGGAGCGGCGCAGCAGGGTGATGTCGTCGCTGCCGCCGCCGGGGGCGAACCGGCTGCCCTTGGCGAAGTCGGCCCCTGCGACCAGCGCCGACACGAACGCGGGGATCTCGGCCGGGTCGGCGGAACCGTCGGCGTCGAACATCACGATGACGTCACCGGTGGCCGCGGCGAACCCGCACGCCATCGCGTTGCCCTTGCCCTTGCGGGTCTGGGTGATCGCCTTGACGGACGGAAGCACGCGGCGTGCGACGTCGATCGAGCCGTCGGTCGAGTGCCCGTCGACCACGATGATCTCGTGGACGGCCGGGCGCACCGCCGCGATGGCGGGAAGCACGATCTCGAGGTTCTTCGCCTCATTCCGCGTCGGGACGACGACGCTGACCTGCGGGAACGGGGTGCGGTTGCGCTGGGTCCTCGATGCGGGCGCGATCTGACGGGCGGGTGATACGGCGCTCACACATCCTCCATGGGGATCCGCACTACCGGTCAACGACGGTGTCGCCGGTCGGTTACGGGCGTTCGGTTGCGCCACATTCACTTAGACGTCCGTGACGACGAGGGGTTGCCTCGGCGCGGCAATACACCGCTCATGTGTCGTGATCGGACCGTGATCTTCTGTGGTGCCGGTACTCCGGGCCGAGGCGTCCGACCTGGGCAGAGTCCGGGGGCAGGACACCGGCTCACCGCGCCGAGCTGGGGCGTGTCGGGCGCCACCCGCGACGGTATGGGTGTCGGGCTGCTGGCGCTGCGGCGGCCGAGGCGGGGTCGCTGCCTCGCACGGCGACGGCGGAGCGCTCGGGCGGCCGGTCGACGCCGTGGGGTCCGCCCTCGCCCGCGCGCCCAGCGTTACCCAAGCGGACGGCCGAGATCGACGTGAGCGGGATTCCGTCGCGGCGAAACCCCGCCCATGTCGATCTCGGCGCGCCGTCGACACCCCGCGGATCAGCCGCACATGATCCGGCCGAGCCGATCGAGACGGCCGGCGAGTGCCCTCCCGTCGGCGCCGGGCTCGTCCTCCTGGCCACGGGCATCCGACACGCCAAGCTGGTGGCCGAAGCGGAGAAGGTGCGGCCGTCCGGGTGATCGGCGTTTGCACCTGCAAAGCGTTCTTCCGCGCAGGCCCGGGTGGACCTTCGGGGCCGGCACAGTCGCGGACAGGACGATGACGCGGTGCACGCGGTGGTGCGGGGGCCCACCACCGGCACCGAGTGCGCCGGACGAGACCCGCGGGAGGAGGCGCCGACCATGCCGGATCGCTACGCCGAGGCCGTCCGCGCCCGCCGGGCGGAGCTGCGTGCCGAGCAGGGCCCGCTCGCGGGCACGCATCGGGCGGAGTTGCGTGCCGAGCTGGGGTTGGCGCGCATCGTCGCCGCCGACGCGGCCGCCGCGGCGTTCACCGACCTCGCCCGGGAGGTCCGTGCGCACACCGCGCACCCGGATCGCGCGGTCCCACGCGCGTTGCCCGCCTGTCTGCCCGCTGCGCTGGATGCCCTTGCCGCGCGGGTCCGCACTGCCATCCTGGCGCAGCTCGCGCCTGCGCTGCGCCGCATCGCCACGGCGCGGCGGCTTGACCTCGGCCCGGGGTGGCCCGCCCGCCCGCCGCTTCGTCGTCCGCTGCTGGACGCGGCGCCCGCCGCGCCGGTGCGTGCGCCGCGGCTGGCGGGCGCGGCCGAGGGGCTCGCGGTCTGGCGGGTCGCGCTCCTGGTGCTGGCGGCGATGCCGCTGGTCGGGCTGCCGGTATGGGGCGGCCCGGCGCTCGCGCCGGTTGCCGTCGGGGTTGGTGCCGCGGCTGTTGTTGTTGCCGTGCTCGCCCGGCGGGGCGGCGCCGAGCGAGCCCTGCTGCGGCGCCAGATCGACGCGATGCTCGCGCAGGCGCGCGCCGCCCTGCGGGTGGACATCGAGCGCATGCTGCTGGAGCTGGAGCGCTCCGCGGCCGCCGAGCTCGACGCGGCGGTGGAGCGCCGCCGCACAGCCGTCGAGGCCGAGCTGCTCGCGCTGGCCGGGCCGCAGGCAGTGATCCGTGCTTGAGCCGCGCGACGTGCCGGACCTCGACACGGTCCCGTGCGTCCTCGACACCGATGGCGATGGCCGTTTCGACACCAGCCTGATCGACGACGGCGTGGACCTGATCTTCGGCACCGACCTGGACGGCGACGGCATCGTGGACCAGGTCCTACGGCTCGGGCCTGACGGCGTGATCCGGGTGGAGATGCTCGATGACCTGACGTGACCTTCGGGCCCGCCGCGCCACCCGGCCCGCCGCGCCACCCGGCCCGCCGCGCCACCCGGGCCGCCGCGCCGTCGGGGCCGCCGCGCCGTCGGGGCCGCCGCGCCGCCGGGTCTGCCGCGCCCGCCGCGCCACCCGACCCGCCGCTACCCAGCCCGCCGCGCCACCCCGGATCACCATCGGCGGCCGCGACGTAGATCGCGTCGCCCGAGGGCGCAACCCCGGCCGCTAGAGTTGCTCCCCATGCTCGACCGCGTCGACCCGCAGTTCCGGGCGCTGCCGCTGGCCGCCATCGCCGACGCCGCGCTCGACCGCGCCCGCAGCCGCGGCGCTCAGCACGCCGACGTGCGCGTCGAGCGGATCCTCACCCAGACGATCTCGCTGCGCGACGGCGCGGTCACCGGCGTCGTCGACGAGACGGTGGTCGGGCTGGCCGTCCGGGTGCTCGTCGACGGTGTCTGGGGCTTCGCCTCCCACGGCGACCTCACCCGGGAGCGGGCCGCGGCCACCGCCGAGCAGGCCGTCCAGGTCGCCCGCACCCTCGCCCCCGTCGCGCGAGAGCGGGTCGAGCGGGCCGACGAGCCCGTCCACGCCGACGCCGCATGGGTCTCCGCTTACGCGCTCGACCCGTTCGACGTGCCCACCCGCGACAAGGTTGCCCTGCTCACCGAGTGGTCCCACCGCCTGCTGGCCTCCGACGGCGTCGACCACGTCCAGACCGGCGTCGCCCAGATCCGCGAGTGCAAGTTCTACGCCGACCTCGCGGGCACCTCAACGATCCAGCAGCGCATCCGGATCGCGCCGACCGTCACCGCGACCGCCGTCGACCGAGCCGAGGGTGGCTTCGAGACCATGGACTCGCTCGCCGCACCGGCGGGCCGCGGCTGGGAGTACCTCACCGGCGACGGGTGGGACTTCGACGCCGAGCTCGCCACGATCCCAGAGCTGCTCGCCGAGAAGGTGAAGGCACCCAGCGTCGCCGCGGGTCCGTACGACCTGGTTATCGACCCGTCCAACCTGTGGCTCACCATCCACGAGTCGGTCGGCCACGCCACCGAGTACGACCGCGCCATCGGCTATGAGGCGGCCTACGCAGGCACCAGCTTCGCCACCCCCGACAAGCTCGGCGTGCTGCGGTACGGCTCGGATCTCATGCACGTCACCGGCGACCGCACCGTCGAGCACGGTCTCGCGACCGTCGGCTTCGACGACGACGGCGTCGCAACCACCGAGTGGGACCTCGTGCGCGACGGCGTGTTCGTCGGCTACCAGCTCGACCGCACCTTCGCCCCACGCCTCGGCCTCACCCGCTCCAACGGGTGCGCCTTCGCCGACTCCCCCCACCACGTGCCGATCCAGCGCATGGCCAACGTCTCACTCCAGCCCGACCCGGCCCGCGACACCACCACGGACGAGCTCATCGCGGGCGTCGAGCGGGGCATCTACGTCGTCGGCGACAAGTCCTGGTCGATCGACATGCAGCGCTACAACTTCCAGTTCACCGGCCAGCGGTTCTTCCGGATCGACAACGGCGCGCTCGCGGGCCAGCTGCGCGATGTCGCCTACCAGGCCACCACCACGGACTTCTGGGGCTCGCTCGACGGCGTCGGCGGCGCATCGACCTGGGTGCTGGGCGGGGCGATGAACTGCGGAAAGGGCCAACCGGGGCAGGTCGCGGCGGTGAGCCACGGGTGCCCGTCGGCGCGCTTCCGCGGGGTCAACGTGCTCAACACGCGGGAGGAGGGCCGGTGACGCCGCAGGAGATCGTCGAGCGCGCACTCGCCGCCGGGAAGCACCTGCACGGATGCGCGGTGCTCGTCCGCAAGACCAGCGAGGCCGTGCTGCGCTGGGCCAACTCGACCATGACGACCAACGGCCACAGCACCGCCATGCACGTCACGGTGATGGCGTTCGTCGCGGTCGAAGGCGGCGTGGCGGCGGGCGTCGTGGGCACGGCGGCCTTGACCGATCCCGCCGAGCTCGTCGTCGCCGCTGAAGCCGCCGCCCGCGCCGCCGGACCCGCCGACGACGCCGCCCCGCTCCCCGAACCGACCGTCGACGACCCGGCCTGGGCCGACCCCGCCCACGGCACCGGCATCGGCGTCTTCGAGAAGCTCGCGGGCGACCTCGGCGCCGTGTTCGACGGCCCGCAGCGGCACTACGGCTTCGCCAGCCACGAAATCGCAACGACCTGGCTCGGCACCTCCACCGGCGTCCGCCGCCGCTGGGTGCAGCCCACCGGGTCGCTCGAGCTGAACGTCAAGACCCCCGACCTGGCCTCGTCCGCGTGGGCGGGCGCGTCGACCGCCGACTTCACCGACGTCGACGCCGCCGCACTCGCCGACACCGCCGCGCGCAGGCTCACCTGGGGCACCCGCCGCATCACCCTCCCCACGGGCCGCTACGACACGCTGCTGCCGCCGTCCGCAGTGGCCGATCTCATGATCTTCCTGGCCTGGTCGATGGACGGCCGGGCGGCGCAGGAGGGGCGCAGCGCGCTCTCCGGACCCGACGGACTGCGCGTCGGCGAGCGACTCACCACCCTGCCGCTCACCCTGGCCTGCGACCCGGCCGCGCCCGGTCTGGAGTACGCGCCGTTCCTCACCACCACCCGCTCCGACGAGGGCATCAGCGTCTTCGACAACGGCGTACCCACCCGTCGCGTCGACTGGGTGCGTGAGGGCGTCATCACAGAACTCGCCTACTCCCGCGCTGAAGCGGCCGAATTCGGTACACGGTTCACACCGCCGGGCGACAACCTGCTGCTCACGGGGGGTACGGACGGCTCGCTCGACGACCTCGTCGCCGCCACCGACCGCGGCCTCCTGCTCACCTGCCTCTGGTACATTCGACTCGTCGACCCCACGACGCTGCTGCTCACCGGGCTCACCCGCGACGGCGTCTACCTGGTCGAACACGGTGAGGTCGTCGCCGAAGTCGACCACAACTTCCGGTTCAACTACTCCCCGCTCGATGTACTGCGCCGCGCCACCCGGGTCGGCGCAACAGAGCGCACGCTCCCACGGGAGTGGAAGGACTGGTTCACGCGGGCGGCCATGCCCCCGGTGCGAGTGCCCGAGTTCTTCATGTCGTCGGTGTCGCTAGGCCGCTGACCGGAGCTTGCGGAGCGAACATAAGCGCTGAGGGCCCGCCGTTCGCCGAGATTCACCCATCCGCCCGCTCGCCGGTGTCTGACGTTCGGCTGCCGCGGAGCCACCGTCCGTCGCACTACGGCGTGGCGGTCCGTACCTCGACCGCGTACATGCCGTTCACTGGACGTGCGCAACGACGCGCGGTTCTTATGAGAAGAAGGAGCCCAACCGTGTCGTTCGACGTGGTGAGTGCTTACACCCTGCTCGTCGGTGACGGCGAGGGTCCGCCCAGCGTCAGCGTCCACAACACCGCGGACGAGGCCTGGCGGGCACTGGACAAGGAGGTTCGCAGCCGCTGCTGGATGCGCCCGCGCCCGCGGCGGAAGATGGATGCCGAGGCGGCCACCCGACTGGCCAACGCCTGGCGTGCGGGCGACCCCGAGAAACGCTACTGGAACGTGACGGTGCACCGGCTGCCGGTCCCGCTCCCCGTGATCGCCCGCCCCGCCGCCGCAGCAAGGTGAATCCCGGCACGGCGAGTCGTCGATTCCGGCACGGCGAGTCGTGCATCTGACCACGGCGAGTTGGCCGAGCATGCAGCAGCCGCAATGGATCAGCGGAACGCCGCGATCACCTGCGCCATGCGGGTGAGCGGCTCGGCGTCGGCCAGATCCACCAGCCGAACGGCCACCTCCCCGACCCCGACCTCCGCCAACTCGCGAAACCGCCCGATCTGGTCGTCGACAGTGCCCGCGTGCACCATCGCTGCCCACCGCGCCGGATCCGCACCACGCGGGCGATGCCGCGCGACCAGCGCGTCGAGCTCGGTGGGATCCCGCGCCACCAATGCCGTGGTCAGATGCGACAGCGCTACCTCCCGCCCCGACTTCGCGCAGTGTGCGCGCAGCACGGCGGCCTTGCGCGCGACGCTCGGCAGATCGCCCAGCACATTGGCCGCATCGGCGTAGTGCGCGGCGAGGGCCAGCGTCCTCCGCTCGCCCCCGCCGCCGAGCAGGATCGGCACCCGCTCCTGCAGCGGGCGGGGGTAGGCCGCGGTGTCGGGCAGGTCCAGCACCCGGCCGCGGAACGGCTTGCCGCCCGGTCCCCAGAGCACCGGCAACGCCGCGAGCGCGTCCTCCAGCAGGGCGTACCGCTCCCCGATCGGTGGGAACGGCCACCCGTAGGCCTTGTGCTCCGCGGCGAACCAGCCCAGCCCGAGTCCGCACACCGCCCGGCCGCCAGACAACACGTCCAGGGTGGCGATGATCTTCGCGAGGTGTCCGACGTTGCGGTACGTCACGCCCGCAACGAGTGCGCCCAGCCGCACCCGCGACGTGCACGCCGCCAACCATGCGAGCGTGGTGAAGCTCTCCAGGAAGTCGTCCCACGCGCGTCCGACCTGGGGAATCTGGCGGAAGTGGTCCATCGTGTAGATCGCGTCGAAGCCCGCGGCCTCCGCTGCGGTGGCGATGTCGCGCAGCCGGCGTGCGAGGGTCGCCGCGCCGCCGGGGAACGCCGAGAGGTGCAGCGCGAACCGCAGTCCGACGGGTTCGGCCCGCTGCCGGTCCGCAGCCGCGTCGGAGCGGGCGAACGCCTCCGGCACCACCCGCACCGGCTCGGGCCGAAGGACCTGGTCGAAACCCTCGCCGTCAAGCGCGTCGCGGACCGCGGGCCAGGCGCGGAGCTGGGACGTCAGTGCGGCGGCGGGCACGGGGTGGGGCCGGTCGCGATTGCGGGCGCGGCATACGGAGGCGGCCGTGTCGACGGCGACCGCGACGCACGCCATCCCACGCTCCCGCGCGAGCGTCCGCCATCGGGCGCGGCGATCGGCGTCCATCCCGGTCGTGTCGACGACCGTGGTCAGCCCGCGTGCCACCCGCCGGGCGACGATCTGGTCGAGCAGCGCGAACGCATCCGTGCTTGCCGCGATGTCGTCCTCACCCGCGCCGACGACGCCTCGCAGCGCGTCCGACGAGACGATGGCCGTCGGCGGGAAGTGGGTAGCCGCCCAGGTCGACTTGCCCGAAGCGACGGGGCCTGCCAGCACCACGAGGCATGGCGAGGGAAGCAGCAGCGTCACGACGCGCAGCCTCGCGTAGGGCCGTTGGTCGCCGCCACCGCCACGTCTGCCGGACTGGACGCGGTTGGCCACCCGCCGTGCTCCAAGCACCACGGCGGCCACATGCGGGCGCCACCCCGTGTCCGGATCCCGAACTCGCCGTGCCGGGATCGACGACTCGCCGTGCCGGGATCGACGACTCGCCGTGCCGGGATCGACGACTCGCCGTGCCGGGATCGACGACTCGCCCGGGGTGGGGGGCGGGCTTACTCCTGCGGGGTCACCGGGCGGGGGTCGACGCCGCGCTCCGCCAGCTTCTCCGTGACGTGCTCGCTGATCTCGGCGGCCTTCCGCCGCTCCCGCACGCGGATGAGCACCAGCATGGAGATCCCATACGCGATGCCCAGGACCAGGAGCACGATCCCCAGCCGCAGGACGAAGCTCTGGAGCGGCTGGTCCTGCAGGTTGCCGATGTCGACGATCGAGATGATCGCCAACACGCCGAGCGTGATGAGGTGGAACAGCACCGACAGCAGCAGGTTCACCGACCGGGTGACGGCCTTGTCGCGGAACACGTCGGACAGGAACGGCTCGCCCGCTCTGACGAGCAGCCGCCCGACCAGAAAGGTCAGGATGACCGCCACGACGAGCAGCGCGACGTACTGGCCGGTCCCGCTCATGGTGGGCCTCCCGAGACTCTGCTGTTGACCGCGACGCTACGCGCGACCGGGCGAACCCGACAACGGCAGCGAGGTCGCCCGGTCGTACGGCAACCGGGCCACTGACGGCTACCCGTTCCCGGCCGGTAGCACACCCGTCACGCCGGCTGGCCCACAAAGCGTTGGGAAAACGTTTCCGCCGCACTGAATCGATTACCTGATCGGTCCTGTGAGTGGGACGACAGCTCGCTCGGGTTTGTCCCCGGTACCGTCGGGAATACCAAAATCCCAGTGACACACCCGCACCGTTGCCGGGGCGGGTGTGTTGCGTTATTCCCAGAAGAAGGGCGCCATGACGGCTGCAACCGTGCCGGGGATCGATGCGACGCCGACCGAGAACGATCGACTGCTCACCTGGGTGCGCGATGTTGCGGACCTGACCATGCCCGACCGCGTCGTGTGGTGCGACGGCTCCGCCGAGGAGTGGGACCGCATGACGTCCCGGCTCGTCGCGGCGGGCACCTTCGTCAAGCTGAACGAGGACAAGAAGCCCAACTCCTTCTGGGCCGCCTCGGACCCCGCCGACGTCGCCCGCGTCGAGGAGCGCACGTTCATCTGCACGGCCACGGCGGACGGCGCCGGGCCCACCAACAACTGGGTCGAGCCTGCCGAGATGAAGTCGACGATGACCGAGCTGTACCGGGGGAGCATGCGCGGCCGCACGATGTACGTCGTCCCGTTCTGCATGGGTCCCGCCACCGCCGAGCACCCGATGCTCGGTGTGGAGATCACCGACTCGGAATACGTCGTCACGTCGATGAAGATCATGACGCGCATGGGCGCCGACGTGCTGCGGCTCTTCGACGGCCGCGGCGACGATTTCGTGAAGTGTCTCCACTCCGTCGGCGCCCCGCTGGACGAGGGCCAGAAGGACGTCGCCTGGCCCTGCAACGACACCAAGTACATCTCGCACTTCCCCGAGACCCGCGAGATCTGGAGCTACGGCTCCGGCTACGGCGGCAACGCCCTGCTGGGCAAGAAGTGCTATGCGTTGCGCATCGCCACGGCCATCGCGCACGACGAGGGCTGGCTGGCCGAGCACATGCTGATCCTCAAGCTGATCTCGCCGGAGGAGAAGGCGTACTTCGTCGTCGCCGCGTTCCCGTCCGCGTGCGGCAAGACCAACCTCGCCATGCTGCAGCCCACGATGCCCGGCTGGCGGGCCGAGACCGTCGGCGACGACATCGCCTGGATGCGCTTCGGCAAGGACGGCCGCCTCTACGCCGTCAACCCCGAGTTCGGCTTCTTCGGCGTCGCGCCCGGCACCAACTGGAAGACCAACCCCAACGCGATGCGCACCATCGAGCAGGGCAACTCGCTGTTCACCAACGTCGCGCTCACCCACGACGGCGACGTCTGGTGGGAGGGCCTCGAAGCGCCGGGCGGGGGGGATGTGCCGCAGCACCTGACGTCCTGGACCGGAGAGGACTGGACGCCCGAGTCCGACAAGCCCGCCGCCCACCCCAACTCGCGCTACACCACGCCCATCAGCCAGTGCCCCGTCCTCGCCCCGGAGTGGGACGACCCCAACGGAGTGCCGATCTCGGCGATCCTGTTCGGCGGCAGGCGCAAGACCACCGTGCCGTTGGTGACGCAGGCCCGCGACTGGCAGCACGGCACCTTCATGGGCGCCACCATGTCGAGCGAGAAGACCGCGGCCGCCGCGGGCGGGCTCGGCCAGGTGCGCCGCGACCCGATGGCCATGCTGCCCTTCCTCGGCTACGACGCGGGCGAGTACTTCCAGCACTGGGTGGACGTCGGCAAGTCCGCCGACGCGGCCAAGCTGCCGAAGATCTTCTACGTCAACTGGTTCCGCCGCGGCGACGACGGCCGCTTCCTGTGGCCGGGCTTCGGCGAGAACAGCCGGGTCCTCAAGTGGTGCATCGAGCGCATCGAGGGGCGGGCCGGGGCGAACGAGACACCCGTCGGGCATGTGCCGACGCCCGATCAGCTCGATCTCGACGACCTCGCCGTGGACCCCGACGACGTGGCCGCCGCACTGGCCGTCGACCCCGAGGAATGGCGCGCGGAGGTCCCGCTCATCGAGGAGTGGTTCGACAAGATCGGCGACAAGCTGCCGACGGCGATGCGCGACGAGCTGGAGGCGTTGAAACTGCGTCTCGGTATGTAATCGATCTCGGGCAGCACGTCCCCAACGGACATATCATCCCGCGTGTCACCTCGACCGCGGGAGGTCATCGATGCCAACGCCAACGTCGAAGGAGCGGGAAGGGCTGCGGTTCTCGCCGTGGAACTTCCTGCTCCTCCTGCCGTTCCTCATGCTCGTCACGCCGTGGTTCAACATGCCCGAGCCTCGTCTGTTCGGGATGCCCTACTTCTACTGGGTGCAGTTCGTCTGGGTAGCGGTCGGCGTCGTCTCGGTGGGCCTCGTCTACGTCAAGACCCGTGACGAGATGAACCCGCAGGCGCCCGGCGAGGGCCTCGACGTGGACGAGCTCGACGAGGGGACGGGGCAATGAACTGGCCCGAGCTGGTCGTCTTCGTGGTGCTGTTTCTCGGCGTGTCGGTCATGGGGTTCCTGGCCGCCCGCTGGCAGAGCAGCGGCAGCAGCATGGAGCACCTCGACGAGTGGGGCCTCGGCGGGCGGAAGTTCGGCTCGTGGATCACCTGGTTCCTGGTCGGCGGCGACCTCTACACGGCGTACACGTTCGTCGCCGTGCCCGCGCTGCTGTTCGGGGCAGGCGCGATGGGCTTCTTCGCGCTCCCGTACACCGTCATCCTCTACCCGATGGTGTTCCTGCCTGCGCTGCGGATGTGGTCCGTCTCGCGCGTGCACGGCTACGTGACCCCCGCCGACTTCGTGCGCGGCCGCTACGGCAGCTCGCTGCTGGCGTTCCTCGTGGCGATCACCGGGTTGGTCGCGACCATGCCCTACATCGCGCTGCAGCTCGTCGGCCTCGAGGCGGTGCTGCGCACGATGGGGCTCAACGCGAGCGGCTTCCTCGGCCACCTGCCGCTGCTCGTGGCGTTCGTCATCCTGGCCGTCTACACCTACCAGTCCGGCCTGCGGGCGCCCGCGCTCATCGCGTTCGTCAAGGACACTCTCATCTACCTGGTCATCATCGTCGCGGTGCTGTACCTGCCCGCCAAGCTCGGCGGCTGGGACACGATCTTCGGGGCGGCCCAGAAGAAGCTGACCACCCCCAGCCCGACGACGGGCCAGCCCGCAGGCTCGATCCTGCTGACGGCCAACAACCAGCTCCAGTACGTCACGCTGGCGCTGGGCTCGGCGCTGGCGCTGTTCCTCTACCCGCACTCGGTCACCGGCATCCTGGCCTGCCGGGGTCGCAACGTGATCAAGCGCAACATGGTGGCGCTCCCGGCGTACTCGTTCCTGCTGGGCATGCTGGCGCTGCTGGGCTACGTCGCGATCGCCGCGGGCGCCAAGCCGATCGTCTCGGGCGCCACCGGCCGTGCCGACACCAACACGATCATCCCGGTGCTGTTCGACACCCAGTTCAACTCGCTGTTCGCGGGCGTCGCGTTCGCGGCCATCGGGATCGGCGCGCTGGTGCCCGCGGCGATCATGTCGATCGCCGCGGCCAACCTGTGGACGCGCAACATCTACAAGGAGTACCTCAAGCGCGACGCCACGCCTGCGCAGGAGGCCCGGCAGGCCAAGCTCGCGTCGCTGGTCGTCAAGTTCGGCGCGGTGCTGTTCGTGCTGGCGATCGACCCGCAGTTCTCCATCGACCTGCAGCTCATCGGCGGCGTGATCATCTTGCAGACGCTGCCTGCGGTCGCGATCGCGCTCTACACGCGCTGGCTGCACCGCTGGGCGCTGGTGGCGGGCTGGGTGGTGGGGATGGCCAACGGGCTCTACCTGCTGTGGCTCATCCCGAACCCGGCGAGCGGCAGGCAGCACTTCGGTGGTTCGGCGCTGGTCCTCGACAAGGTCACGCTGGTCGGCTGGCACCCGTTCGCAGGCTCCCAGCTGCAGATCTACGTCGGCTTCGTCGCGCTGGTGTTCAACCTGGTCGTCGCGGTGCTGGTCACCCTGGCCCTGCGGGCGGCCCATGTGAGCGAGGGCGCGGACGTCACTCATCCGGCCGATTACCACGCCGACGAGGGCTCGCAGCGGTTGCGCCCAGTAGCGGCCACCGTGGCCGGAACCTCGGACTGAACCGTCCTGAACTGCCCGGACAACCACTGGGCGGTGCCGGGGTACCGCTCGGCCCGTTCAGTATGTCCGCGCGCGGGTGATCGTGTCCGCACTCGACCGGGTGGCCGACCGGCTCTGTAGGTGACCGTCTCGGCGTGCGGGCATTGCCCTTGGCCCGGGAGGGGTGCAACATTCCGTCGATTGGTCCGATACGAAGAGTGACCGTCGCCGGGGACGGGTGACGGCTGCGGAGGTGACCAGGTGGTGCAGGGCCCGGACGACAGCGCCGATGCCAGCGCCGATGCCAGCGCCGACGACAGGGCCGACGACAGGGCCGACGACAGGGCCGACGATCTCGCCGTGTTCGCGGAGCGCCTCGCCGCGTCGGGATCGGACGACGCCACCGCCAAGGCCCTGGAGCAGATCCGGCGGATGATCGCGACCGCGGCCCCTCCGGCAGGCCTGCGTCACCTCGCCGAGGCGCTGGCCGCCGGCGCGGCCGACACCCCCGCGCCCCGCCAATCCGCCGAGGACGCCGCCCCCCGCCATCCCGCCGAGGACGCCGCCCCCGTCGTCGCCGCGATGCGCGTCTCGCCGCTGGCGATCCTGCAGGACTTCGACCCGTCCGCGGTCGCGGGCGCCGTGGCCAGCCTCGTGGGCGACGGCCGCCGCGTGCTCGTCACCGCCGCCACCTCCGACGAGCTGCGCGCCGTGCGGGCGGCGCTGCGGCCCGACATCGCCGACCGCGGCCTCGACGTCCTCCCCAACCTCTCGCCCGGCGAGCTGCGGGAGCTGCGCAGGCTGCTCGTCACCGGCCCGGCCGACCGCACGGCCCGGGCGGGAAGGCAACTGCCTCCCGCCAATCGGGTGCCGGATCCTCGCGAGGTGGCGGCGCTGTGTGCGCGCGCGGAGCACACCGCGGTGCCCGGCCCCGCCGCTGCGCTGGTGCCGCAGCTGCTCGGCGGGATCGACCGCGTGCGCCGCGAGGCCGTCACGTCCGTGGCGCGCTATGTGCACCGGTCGCTGCACGCGATGTATCCGCGGGCCGAGCGCCGATGGGCCTGGGACCTGCTCGACGAGCTCATCTACTCCCGGCACCGGCCCGCGTTCGACAAGCTGCTCGAGGACACCGCGCAGGCCGTCGCCGCGTTGGACCGGGCCCGGCTCCTGCCGTCCGTCGCCGTGGTCGCGCCGCTGCCGCCGGGGGCGCTGTCGATCCTGCGCCGCTACGGCGAGTTCCTCTTCAACGGCGGTCGGGCCCGCGCCTATCTGCGCGCATCCGCCGAACGCCGCGAGGCCCTGCCCGTCCTGCGCCTGCTGCGGGTCGACGGGCGGGCGCCGCAGACCGCCGAGGACGTGCGCCGCGGCGTCGAGCACCTGGAGCTCGGCGAGCGGCTCTCGCGTATCGACCTGGGCTGCGCCGCGGTGGGCATCCCCGCCCCCCGCGACGAGCAGGAGCTGCTCGAGCTGACCGACGGGCTGGTCCGGGTGGCCGCCGCGGCCCGCTCGGTCGGGGCCCTGCGCCACGACGTGCTCTTCCTGACCGAAGACTCCCCGCTCGCCGTGCCCGACGTCGACACCGCCGAACAGGTGGCCGCCGCCATCCTCGACTACGCCGAGCACGGAGCAGAGGTCGACGCGGGCCGTCGGCTGGACCAGATGGCCGACGCGCTCACCGCCGCCTGCCCGACGCTGGTGCCGACCACCGAGCACGAAGCCGCCGTCCGGGCCCTTCGGGCGCACGACGCCACGGCCTACGCGGCCGCCGTCGACGCCCTCAGCGCCGCCCGTCGGCAGGTCCGGGACGCCCGGCGCCAGGTCGCACTGCTCGACCGGCTGCAGGCGAACGCCCCACGGTTGGCCGCGGCCTGGATCGAGCTCGCCCCGCGCGACCCCGCCGCGCTCGGCTTCGTCTGCCTGCGGCCGATCGAGGCGCTGCTCACCGCGGTGCCGGAGGCCGACAGCGCCGACGTCGTCATCGCGCTCGGCGCGCACCGGCTCGGCGTCGAGCGGCTCCTGGTCGCCGCCGCAGCGCCGCGGATGGTCGCCGTCGTGCCGCCCGGCGCGGAGCGGCCGGAGACGCCCACCGCGCTCAGCGTTCTGGAACGCGCCACTGCCCCGGTGATCCACGGCCGGGCCATCGTCGGGCGGAAGGTCGTCCCCATCGGGTCCCGCCCGAAGCCCCGTCCGGACACCACGGTCGCCTGACCCCCCGCCGGGCGGGGCTCGCGGCGTATCCGGCCAGCCGATGATCACCCGATCGGACGACAACCTCGGGCGGTCTTATCGCCACGCCCCGTATATGGGTCGGAATTGCGGCTCGTCGCCTTGTCGCGGGGCGGTTACTGCGCCATCGGAGTGATTGCGGGCGGCGCCCGAAACGGACGCCGCCTGCCCGACGATGTACTCGATGCGTGTCGCCTCGACGGCGCGTAACCGGAAAGAAAGGACATACGATGGGTTTCTGTCACACCCCCGTTCCGCCGCCGCGCTGCAAGCCGGCTCCCCCCCACCACGGCGGCTGCGGTCCGAAGCACGATGACGACCACTGCAAGCGTCGTCTCAAGAAGCACCACCACCACAACCACAACCACCGTCACCACCACCGCCACTGCGGCTGAGGCGGACAGAAAGTGGTAAAGGCTTCGCCCCCGCCCGCGCGGGGGCGAAGCCTTCGGTGGACGGAGGCCGATGACCGAAACCGCCGAAACCGTCGACAGCGACAATCCGGCGCTGACCGGGCACGCGCCGCGGATCCGGATCCGCACGATGTTCGCGCGGTTCTGGCCGGACACCCGCCAGTTCCGCGGGCGGATGCTGCTGAGCCTGCTGCTCATCCCCATCTCACCCGCCCTCGCCACGGCGAGCGTCTATCTGTTCAAGGTGCTGGTTGACGACGTCCTGACCCCGCACGACTACCACCTGTTCGTCCCTGTCGCGCTGGCCTACATCGGGCTCACCGTGGCCGGAGGGCTGGTGAGCTTCGTCGACGAGTACCTCACCGCCTGGGTGGGCGAGCGGTTCGTGACGTTGCTCCGGGTACGGCTTTTCGCGCATCTGCAACGATTGTCCGTCGGCTGGTTCGAGCGTCGTCAACTCGGGGATGTCATCTCCCGGCTCACCGGTGATATCTCCGCCATCGAACAACTGGTGCTCACCGGCGTCAACATGACGCTGACCTACACGTTCCAGCTCATTTTCTTCGCTGGCACGATGTTTTTCCTGAACTGGCAGCTGACGCTGGCCTCGTTCATTGCGGCGCCCGCATTCCTGCTGTTGTCGCGCGCGTTTTCCCGACGGATCCAGGCGGCCTCACGAGAACGCCGACGACGTTCCGGGTCCATCACCGCAGTTGCCGAGGAGAACCTCGGGAACATCCCGCTCGTGCAGGCCTACGACCGCGCCGACCACGAGGTCGAGCGGTTCGCCGAAGAGAACCGGGCCGCCTTCTCCGCCCAAATGCTCGCCATTCGCCTCGAAGCGCTGTTCGGGCCGTTCAGCAGCCTCGTCGAATGCATCGGCGTGCTCACCGTAATGGGTGTCGCCATCTACGAGCTCGCCCAGGGCGCGATCACCCTCGGCGGCCTGCTGGCTTTCCTGGCCTACCTGAGCCAGCTCTACGGGCCCGTCCAGGGCTTCGCGGGCCTCTCGAACACGGTGTTCGCCGCTTCGGCAAGCGCCGAGCGGATCATCGAACTGCTCGACGAGAGCCCCGCCGTCGCCGAGATGGAGCACCCGCGCAGGTTGGGCCGGGCCACCGGCGCGATCCGCTTCGAGAAGGTCTGGTTCACCTACGACGGAACCGAGCGACCGGCACTGCGCGGCGTGGACCTGCGCCTCACCCCCGGCCGCAAGATCGCTATCGTCGGGGCGAGCGGCGCCGGGAAGTCGACGTTGACGAAGCTCCTCCTGCGCAGCTACGACCCCGACCACGGCCGCGTCACCCTCGACGGGCGCGACCTGCGCGAGCTGTCCCTTACCGACCTGCGCCGCAACCTCAGCGCGGTGCTGCAGGAGACGCTGGTGTTCGACGGCACCATCGCCGAGAACATCCGGTGGGGCAAGCCGGACGCCACGGATGCGGAGGTGCGCGCGGCGGCCAAAGCCGCCGACGCGGACGGCTTCATCATGCGGCTCGACAGCGGCTACGACACGCGCGTCGGCCAACGGGGCAGGCTGCTCTCGGGCGGCCAGCGCCAGCGGCTGGCCATCGCCCGCGCCATGATCCGGGACGCCCCCGTGCTGCTGCTCGACGAGCCGACCACCGGGCTGGACGCGGCGTCCGGGCAGCGGGTGCTCGCCCCGCTCCGCAGGCTGATGGCCGGACGCACCACGATCATCATTTCGCACGACCTGCTCACCGTGACCGACGCCGATGAGATCGTCGTCCTCGAGGCGGGCGCAGTCAGTGCCGTCGGCACCCACGAGCAGCTGCTGACCATCTCGCCGACCTACGCGCACCTCTACGCGCTGCATCACCCCGCCGCCGCGGCGGCCCCCGTGCGGCCGGTCGTGGGGCGCGGGGTCGCCTGCCGGACGGGGCCGCCCGCGCCCGCACGCGGGCAGACCCGTGCCGCGGGCCGGGTCGCGAGGGTGGATGCGGGGCAGCCCGTGCCGGGTGCGGTCGGTCCTCGGCGGGGTGTGGTCGCCGCGGGGGTGGAGGTGGCCCAGCCCGTGGCGGGGCCGGTCGGTCCCCGGCGGGGTGTGCCCGTCGCCGGGGTGGAGCTGGCCCAGCCCACACCGGGTCCCGCCCGTCACCGGCAGGGTGTGCCCGCGAGGGTGGATGCGGCTCAGCCCGTGCCGGGCCCGGCCCGGCCCACCCGGCAGGGTCTACTTGCCGCGATGGTGGACGTCGCGACCACCCCTGTCCGGATGGTCCGGCCCGCGAGCCGCGCGCGTCCGCAAGCCGAGGCGGCGGCAGGGGATCCGGCCGCGCCGCAGCCCGCGAAGCTCTTCCCGTTCGCGCTCGCGACGACGCCGCTGCCGGTGGTCGCGCGGGGCCGACACGCGCTGACGAACGGGAAGCGCAACGGGCAGGCCTCCACCGCCACGGAGGCGTTCCGGACCGTGCCTGCGCCGCCGACCGCCCCGATCAAGGCGGTCGGTCCCGTGCCTGCGCCGCCGACCGCCCCGCTCCACCCGGTCGGTCCCGCGCCTGCGCCGCCGACCGCCCCGATCCACCCGGTCGGTTCCGCGCCGGTGACCGCCCCGGGCATCGCCCGCGCCCTGCCCAAGCACCGGGCGCGGCACGCCGTGCGCTCCTGACCCGTCCCGCGCCGTGCGACCACGCCCTAGGCTGGCCCCATGAGCGCGCACGAGGTCAGCCGGTTCGGGCACGTCGAGCTCGCGGACATGCCCGACGACCTGCGGGAACGGATCGGGGTCATCGCGGAGAAGTCCGGCTTCGTGCCGAACGTGTTCCGCGCGCTGGCGCGCCGCCCGCGGGAGCTGCGGGCGTTCCTGGACTACCACGACGCGCTGATGGACTCGTCCGAAGGCCTGTCGAAGGCCGAGCGCGAACTCGTCGTCGTCGCGACGTCCGGGGCCAACCACTGCACCTACTGCGTGGTCGCGCACGGGGCGATCCTGCGGGTGCGCACCAAGGACCCGGAGATCGCGGACCGGGTCGCCGCCAACCCCTACGGGGTGGAGCTGTCCCGCCGCGAGCGCGCGATCGTCGACCTCGCACTGCTGATCGCGATGGAGTCGGCGTCGCTCACCGACGCCGAGCTGGACGACGCGCGCGCCGCGGGCCTCACCGACGACGAGATCTGGGACGTGGGCGCAATCACCGCGCTGTTCGCCATGTCCAACCGGCTGGCGCACCTCACGGCGCTACAGCCGAACCCGGAGTTCTTCCTCATGGGCCGCACGCCGCGCTGAGGGCACCTGCTGTGATCGCCGCATCGGGTGTGTGAGGTGCACCAGCGCGCCTCAGGCACCGAGTGCGGCGATCATGGCGGGTCGGGTCGCCGAGTTGGCGGAGTTGGTCTACGTCGGCGACACACCTCCTCCGCCATGCGGACATCACGTCGTGCAGCGATCATTCCGGGCATGTCGAACCTGCGCGGAACACGGGCGGCGATCGTCTCCTACCGGCTCGGCGGAGCCGACGGGGTGTCGGTCACCGCAGGACAGTGGGCATGCGCGCTGCGCAGGCTCGGCGTTCGGGTGCGCACGGTTGCGGGCGGCGGCAGGCCGGACGTGCTGGTCCGCGGCCTGGCGCTGGAGTCGCAGCGGCCGCCGTCTCGGCAGGAGTTGGCGCGGACCCTCGGCGGCGCCGACCTCGTCGTCGCCGACAACATCTGCTCGCTGCCGATGAACCGCGCGGTCGGCGAGGCGCTCGCGGACCACCTGCGCGGGCGCCCCGCCGTGCTGCGCCACCACGACCTGCCGTGGGAGCGCCCCCGGTACGCCCATCTCACGAGCTGGCCGCCCGACGACCCGGCCTGGTGGCACGTCACGATCAACGAGCTCGCCCGCCACACGCTCGCCGCCCGCCGTGGCATCGCCGCCACCACGATCTACCACGGCTTCGCCGAGCGCCCCTGCCCCGAATGGCGCACGGCCGTGCGGCGCAGGCTCGGGGTGGCCGACGGTCCGTTGATCTTGCAGCCGACCCGGGCCATCCCGCGCAAGGGCATCGACGTCGGGCTCGCCCTCGCCAGGGCTCTCGGCGGCACCTACTGGCTCACCGGCCCGACCGAGGACGGCTACCAGGCCGAGCTCGACGCGCTCCTCGTGGACGGCGGCGTGCCCTACCGACGGCGGCTGCCCTTCGGCGTACGGATGCCCGGCGCCTACGCCGCGTGTGACGCCGTCGCGCTGCCGTCGTCGTGGGAGGGGTTCGGGCTGCCGTTGGTCGAGGCCGCGCTGCACCGGCGCCCGGTCGCGGTCGGGACGTTCCCGGTGGCGCGCGAGCTCGCCTGCTTCGGCTTCCGCTGGTTCGACGCCCACGACCCCGGGCCGCTGCGGGCCTACCTCGCCGATCCCGACCCGGCGTTGGCCGACCACAACGAGGCGGTCGCGCGCGCCCACTTCGGCATGGACGCGCTCGCCCGCCGCCTGGAGCTGTTGCTTTCCGGCGCGCCGATGTGCGCGCACTCCGGAGGGGAGGCGGCGGAGATCTGCGCCTGCTGAGCGCTCACAGCACCTTGGACAGGAACGCCTGCGTGCGGGCCTCGCGGGGGTGGGCAAGCACCTCCCGCGGGTGTCCTGACTCGACGATCCGGCCGCCGTCCATGAACACCAGCGTGTCGCCGACCTCGCGGGCGAACCCCATCTCGTGGGTCACCACGATCATCGTCATGCCGTCGCGGGCGAGCCCGCGCATGACGTCGAGCACCTCACCGACCAGCTCGGGATCGAGCGCGGACGTCGGCTCGTCGAACAGCATGAGCCGCGGCTCCATCGCCAGCGCGCGGGCGATCGCCACCCGCTGCTGCTGGCCGCCGGAGAGCTGCATCGGGTACGCGTCCTGCTTGTCGCTCAGCCCGACCCGCTCCAGCAGCGCCGCCGCCTGCGCACGGCACTTCGCCCTCGCCATCCGCCGCACGGTGCGCGGGCCCTCCATCACGTTCTGCGCCGCCGTCATGTGCGGGAACAGGTGGAACCGCTGGAACACCATCCCGATCCCGCGGCGCTGGCGGGCGATCTCGGACTCGCGCAGCTCGTGCAGCTTGCCGCCCGCCTCGCGGTAGCCGATCAGTTCGCCGTGGACGCGCATCGTGCCCGCGTCGATCCGTTCGAGGTGGTTGACGCAGCGCAGGAACGTCGACTTGCCCGACCCGGACGGACCGATGATGCACGCCACTTCGCCGGGTTGCACCACCATGTCGACCCCGCGCAACACTTCCGTCGCGCCGAAGCTCTTGCGCACCCCGACGGCCTCGACCATGGGTGTCATCAGCGGCCGCCCACCGCGAACCCGCGCCCGAACCGGCGCTCGATGAACATCTGCCCCACCGAGAGCACCGACGTCAAGGCCAGATACCAGAGCGCCGCCACGATGAGCAGCGGGATCGTCTGGAACGTGCGCGAGTAGATGGTCTGCACGGCCACCGTCAGCTCGAAGTACGCGATGACGACGACCAACGAGGTCGTCTTGAGCATCGAGATGGTCTCGTTGCCGGTTGGCGGCACGATCACCCGCATGGCCTGCGGCAGCACGATCCGCCGCAGCGTCTGGGTGCGCGACAGCCCCAGCGCGCCCGCGGCCTCACTCTGGCCGTGGTCGACGGACTGGATGCCGCCGCGCACGATCTCCGCCATGTACGCGGCCTCGTTGAGCCCCAGGCCGAGCAGCGACGCGGTGAACACCGAGATCACGGCGTTGGTGTCCACCGAGACGAACGTGGGCCCGAACGGGATGCCCAAACCCAGCCGCGGGTACAGCGAGGCCAGGAAGTTCCAGAAGATCAGCTGGGTGATGAGCGGGGTGCCGCGGAAGAGCCAGATGTAGGCCGCCGCGGACGCGGCGAGCACCGGGTTCGGCGACAGCCGCATCACCGCGAGCAGTACCCCCCCGATGATCCCGATCGCCATCGCCAGCGCGGTGAGGATCAGCGTGTTGCGCAGCCCGCGCAGCACCGGCTCGGAGAAGAGGTACTGGCCGACGACGTCCCATTGGAAGTTCGGGTTCGTCAGGAACGAGTGGATCAGCATCGCGGCCAGCACCAGGATCACGGCGACCGCGACCCAGCGGCCGGGATGCCGGACCGGCACGGCCTGGATGGCGCGTGCCGTTCCGGCGTCGGTCTGGTCGGCGACCATCGGGGTCAGCCCGTCGGGTTGATCTTCGAGGTGGTGATCGCGCCGGACGAGACGCTCCACTTGTCGAGGATCGCCTTGTAGGTGCCGTCGGTCATCAGGGCCTGCACCGCGCCCTGGATCGCCTGGGCGTACTTGCCGTCGCCCTTCGGGACCGCGATGCCGTACGGCGCGGTGTCGTAGGCGGCCCCGACGGCCTCCAGTTGCCCGTGCGTCTGCGCCACCGCGTAGTCGACCACCGGGGAGTCGGCGAGCATCGCCTGCGCCCGCTTGGCGGTGAGGGCCAGCGTGACGTCGGTCTGCGCCTGGAACTGCGAGACGTTGATCGCGGGCTTGCCCGCCTGGGTGCACTTGGCGTTGCGCGCGGTCAGGTCGTCGACCTGCACGGTGCCGCGCTGCACGGCGACGCTCTTGCCGCACAGGTCGTCGACGTTGATCCCGTCGGGGTTGCCCTTGAGCGTGGCCATCTTCGTGCCCGCGGAGAAGTAGGTGACCATGTCGACCTCCTTCTCCCGGTCGGCGTTGACGGTGAACGAGGACATGCCCAGCTCGTACTTCTTGGCCTCGATGCCGGGCAGGATCCCGTCGAACGCGCTGTTCTGGAACTCGGCCTGCAGGCCGAGCTTCTGTGCGATGGCCTTGCCGAGGTCGACGTCCATGCCGATGATCGTCGTTCCGTCCGGGGCGACGAACTCGTTGGGCGCGTAGGAGGCGTCCGAGCCCACGACGATCTTGCCGTCGGCCGCGACGTCGGGCGGCACCAACGCGGCCAGCGCGGTGTCCTTCTGCTCGGTCGGAATGGTGGCGGCGGTCGTCGGGCCCGTCGCGCCGCCGCCTGCCTGGCCGCCGCTGCCACCACTGCCGTTGCCGCCCGCGCCGCAGGCCGCCACCGTGAGGGCGAGCAGGGCGACGGCGAGAGTTCGGGTGCGGACCAACACGTCTCATACCTCCGTCTACGTCGGATGGGTAAGGGCATGCTGCCACTCGGGCCGCCCTGACGAGATCACTGTTGCGTGACGACACGGTGGATGAGGCGGCGGGATACGGTGGGCCCGACCGACTCGCGCAATCCCGGAGGTACCCCGATGTCGATGGTCAAGAAGCTCGCGGTGCTGGCGGCCGCGGCCGCGGCCGCGCAGCAGTACGCGAAGAAGAACCCCGAACAGGCGGCCAAGTTCGTCGACCAGGCCGCCGGGTTCGTCGACAAGCAGACGAAGGGCCGCTACTCCGGCCAGATCAGCGACGTCGCGCAGAAGGCGAAGTCCGCGGCGGGCATCGACCGCCCGGGGCCCGTCACACCCTGATCCGGCCGCGGGGGACGTGCCAGGATTGCGGGTAGGCCGTGTGCGGCGCCCCGACCGGGCCCCGCGCACGGCGCGGAACCGGGCCCGCGGCCACAAGCCGGAGCGCGCCCGTCGAGCACAGGAGGTCCACAGTGTCCATACCCCAACCGTGGCCGCCGGAGTCCGTCGCCACCCCCGAGCACCTGGTGGCCGCGCTGCACGCCACCGACGAGGGCGGCGCCGATCTCGTCCAGCTGCTGACCCCGGAAGGCGAGCGGGTGCCGGACGAGCGGTTCGACGCCTACGCCGCCGACGTCGGCGTCGCCGAACTGCAGGGCCTCTACCGCGACATGGTGCTGGTGCGCCGCTTCGACCGCGAGGCCAACGCCCTGCAGCGCCAAGGCCAGCTCGGCATCTGGGTGCCGCTGCTCGGCCAGGAGGCCGCGCAGGTCGGGGCCGGACGCGCGCTCGCCCCGCAGGACATGGCGTTCCCCTCCTACCGGGAGCACGGCGTGGCGTGGTGCCGTGGGATCGACCCCACCGAGCTGCTGGGGATCTTCCGGGGCACCGACAACGGCAGTTGGGACCCGCGAACGACCCATTTCCACCTCTACACGATCGTCATCGGCAACCAGTGCCTCAACGCCACCGGCTACGCGATGGGGCAGAAGTTCGAGTCGAAGGTGGGCGACGGGCCGGACGCCGAGGCCACCATCTGCTTCTTCGGCGACGGCGCCACGAGCCAGGGCGACGTCCACGAGGGCTTCGTCTGGGCCGCGGTCTACGACGCGCCCGTCGTCTTCTACTGCCAGAACAACCAGTGGGCCATCTCCGAGCCCACCGAACGGCAGTCGCGCGGGCCGCTCTACAAGCGCGCGCAGGGCTACGGCTTCCCCGGCATCCGGGTGGACGGCAACGACGTGCTCGCCTGCCTGGCCGTCACCCGCTGGGCGCTGGAGGAGTGCCGCACCGGCAACGGGCCCGTGCTCGTCGAGGCGTTCACGTACCGGATGGACGCGCACACCACCTCCGACGACCCCACCCGCTACCGCCTTGCCGACGAGCTCGAGCTGTGGAAGCTCAAGGACCCCATCGAGCGGGTGCGCGTGCATCTGGTCCGGTCGCTCCAGGTGGGGCAGGAGTTCTTCGACGAGGTGGCGGCCGAGGCCGACGCGCTCGCGGCGCGGTTCCGGCAGTTCTGCATGGACATGCCCGCGCCCGGGCCGGCCCGGATATTCTCCGAGGTCTACGCGGAGGAGTCGCCGGTGCTCGCGGCCCAGCGCGACGCGTTCCTGGCCTACCACGCTTCTTTCGAGGGGGCGTGAGTGAGATGGCCACGCTGACGTTGGCGAAGGCGTTGAACGGGGGCCTGCGCGCCGCGATGGAGCGCGACCCGAAGGTGCTCGTGATGGGGGAGGACGTCGGCAAGCTCGGCGGTGTCTTCCGCGTCACCGATGGGCTGCAGAAGGACTTCGGCGAGCTGCGCGTGCTCGACACGCCGCTGGCCGAGTCGGGGATCATCGGCACGGCCGTGGGGCTCGCGATCCGCGGGTTCCGGCCGGTGTGCGAGATCCAGTTCGACGGGTTCGTGTTCCCCGGCTACGACCAGATCGTGTCGCAGCTGGCGAAGCTGCACTTCCGGTCGCAGGGGCGGGTGCCGGTGCCGGTGGTGGTGCGGATCCCGTTCGGGGGCGGGATCGGTGCGGTGGAGCACCACAGCGAGTCGCCGGAGGCGCTGTTCGCGCACGTCCCGGGGCTGAAGGTGGTGGCGTGCTCGAACCCGGGCGACGCGTACTGGATGATCCAACAGGCCATCGCCACCGACGACCCGGTGATCTTCTTCGAGCCCAAGCGGCGCTACTGGGAGAAGGCCGAGGTCGACCTCGACGCCACCCCGCTGCCGCTGCACAGCGCGCGAGTGGTGCGGCCGGGGTCCACCGGCACGCTCGTCGGGTACGGCGCCATGCTCAAGACGTGCCTGGAGGCGGCGACGGCGGGTGTCGAGGACGGCCACGACCTGGAGGTGATCGACCTGCGCACGCTCTCGCCGCTCGACCTCGGCCCGGTCGTCGCGTCCGTGCGGCGGACGGGGCGGCTGGTGGTGGTCGCGGAGGCGCCGTCGGAGGTGTCGGTGGCCGCCGAGGTGGCGGCGCGGGTGCAGGAGGAGTGCTTCCACTCGCTGGAGGCGCCGGTGCTGCGCGTCACCGGGTTCGACACGCCCTACCCGCCGTCCAAATGCGAGGACGACTACCTCCCCGACCTCGACCGGGTGCTCGACGCCGTCGACCGCTCCCTGGCCTGGTGACGCCGATGGCGGCCGCGGGACGCACCGTTCGCCGTAGCCCGGCGACGTGGCGTGGAGGGGCGAAATGAGACGCGAGTTCGCCATGCCGGACGTGGGCGAGGGGCTGACCGAGGCCGAGATCGTCACATGGAATGTGGCGGTGG
This sequence comes from uncultured Actinomycetota bacterium, assembly GCA_963822805.1. GTDB lineage: Bacteria > Actinomycetota > Actinomycetes > Mycobacteriales > Pseudonocardiaceae > Pseudonocardia. The sequence continues at coordinate 101,598 of CAWGIV010000002.1, forward strand.
GCGACACCGTCGTGGTCAACCAGATCCTGTGCGAGATCGAGACGGCGAAGGCGGCGGTCGAATTACCCTCGCCGTTCGCGGGGACGATCGGCGCGCTGCTGGCGCAGCCGGGCGAGACCGTGACGGTCGGGCGACCGATCGTGATGATCGAGACGGCGGAGCCGACATCTGCGCGCGCCCCGCCCGGCGCGGCTGCACCCTCCGCCGCACGGCCCGCCACGCCTGCCGGCCCGCCCGCGGCCACCGGGGCAGCTGCCCCGCCCGGCGCAACTGCACCCTCTACCGCACCCACCACCTCTGCCACCCCGGCCGCCGCCCCTTCGGGCGCCGGGACGGCCGCGGCCGAGGGCGGAGCGAAGATCGGTGAGGCCGGGGTGGACGGTCGCATCGCCACGCTGGTCGGCTACGGCCCGCGCCCCGGCTCGGTCACGCGGCGCCCCCGCCGCACGTCGCCTGCGCCACCCGCCGGGACAGGGTCTCCATCGCAGCAGGGTGACGTTGCTCCGACCCCGTCGCAGCCGGGTGACGTTGCTCCAACCCCGTCGCAGCAGCGTGACATCCCTCCGGCCCGGTCGCAGCAGGGCGACATTCCTCCGATGCGGGCCGGGCACAACATCGCAGTCCCGCTGGCCAAGCCGCCGGTGCGCAAGCTCGCCAAGGACCTGGGCGTGGACCTCCGCGAGGTCATCCCGTCCCGCCCGGACGGGGTCATCACCCGCGAGGACGTGCGGGCGTACATCGACGGTGCCGCAGCCGCAGGGGCGCCCCCGGCACCCGTGGCTGCGGGCGAGCGGCGGGTGCCGATCCGCGGCGTGCGCCGGGCGACCGCCGCCGCGATGGTCGCGAGCGCGTTCACGGCGCCGCACGTCACGGAGTTCCTCGCCGTCGACGTCACCGCGACGATGGCCCTCCGCGACCGCCTCCGCGCCACCCGCGAGTACGCCGACGCCCGGCTCACCCCGCTGGCGTTCGTCGCCAAGGCCGTGTGCCTCGCCGCGCGTCGGACGCCCGAGGTCAACGCGCACTGGGACGAGGCGGCAGGCGAGATCGTCTACTACGACCGCGTCCAGCTCGGCATCGCCGCCGCCACGCCGCGGGGCTTGATCGTGCCCAAGATCCGCAACGCGGACACGTTGTCGCTGGCGCAGCTCGCCACCGCGCTCGGCGAGCTGACCGCGACGGCACGCGAGGGGAAGACGCCGCCCACCGATCTCGTCGGCGGCACCTTCACGATCACCAACGTCGGCGTCTTCGGCGTCGACACCGGCACCCCGATCCTCAACCCCGGCGAGGCGGCGATCCTGGCCGTCGGCTCGATCAAGCAGGCGCCGTGGGTGGTCGACGGGGCGTTGGCCGTCCGCACGGTGTGCCAGCTCGCGCTGTCGTTCGACCATCGCCTGGTCGACGGCGAGCAGGGCAGCCGTTTCCTCGCCGACGTCGGAGCGCTGCTGGAGGACCCGGCCTTGGCACTGACCTTCTAGCCGTGCGGCGGCTTGACCCGCCATGATCGTCAGTTGGGTGCGATTCCGGCCGGATTTGGCCGCCCTGCGCACCGAACCGGTGATCAAGCAGCGACGGTGCGGTCTCGGGAAACTCTGGACACCCGTGCGGCGTTATAGCGGTATGCCGTTCGTCCTGCTCTACCTTGTGGTCGAGATCGTTGCGCTGGTGGCGCTCGGGTCCGTGATCGGGCTCGGGTGGACGCTGCTCGTGCTGTTGGCCAGTGCGCTGGTCGGCATGTGGCTCGCCCGGCGGGAAGGGGTGCGAGCGGCGCAGGCCATCACCGAGGCGGTCACCCAACGACGGGTGCCGCACGCCGAGCTCACCGACGGCATGCTGGTCGCCGGGGCCGGTGTGCTGCTGTTCGTGCCCGGTCTCGTCACTGACGTCGTGGGCTTCCTGCTCCTGCTGCCACCGGTCCGCCGGATGGTCCGCAACCGCCTCGTCCGCGCCGCCGAGGAGCGGGTCCCCGAGCTGCGCACGGCGCGCATCCGCGCGGGCGCCACGATTGTCGACGGCGATGTGGCCCGTCCCCGCCCCGACGTCCCGGTGATCGAGGGCGCGGTCGTCCCGCGCGCCTGACCTGCGCGTCCGGGGACGCTCGCCCCGGGGTGCACGCCGCCTGCGCGCCCGGGGACGCCCGCCCGGGTGCACCTCGCAGAGGCGATGGAGACCTCGCAGAGGCCACTGGCTCTGCGAGGTGACAACCAACTCTGCGAGGGCGGCGCCGCCGGAGCCGCCCCGCGCGGGGCGGCGCGGTCGGAGCCGCCCCGCGCGCGACAGCTCGATCGGGCTCTCTAACGCTCTCTAGCTCGTCTGCGAGAATCGTGGATATCCGCCGATCGACGACACGCGATCGCGTTCGATAGCCGGTTCTACGGTTCGCCCAATATTCCCCGATACGCTCCGATCGTGGACCCCGTGCGCAACCCCTTCGCTCCCGGCGCGGGACAGCGGCCGCCCGAGCTGGCGGGCCGCGACCGCGAGCTGGACGCGTTCGAGATCGTGCTCGAACGGGTCGCGCGTGGCCGCCCCGAGCGCAGCCTTGTGCTCACCGGCCTGCGCGGCGTCGGCAAGACGGTGCTGCTCGGCGAGCTGCGGTCGATGGCGGTCCGGGCGGGCTGGGGGGCGGGCAAGATCGAGGCGCGCCCGGAGGCCGACCTGCGCCGTCCGCTCTCCGCCGCGCTGCACCGCGCGATCCGCGACCTCGCCGTCCACCACTCCGACCTCGACCGCGTCGACGAGGTGCTGGGGGTCCTCAAGGCGTTCGCCCTCCGCTCCTCCCCCGACGGCGCGAAGCTGCGCGACCGCTGGCAGCCCGGCATCGACGTCGCCGTCCGCTCCGGCCGTGCCGACTCCGGCGACATCGAGATCGACCTCGTCGAGTTGTTCACCGAGGTCGCGGCCCTGGCGTCGGACGTGCAGAGCGGCGTCGCGATCCTCATCGACGAGATGCAGGACCTCCGTCCCGACGACGTGTCGGCGCTGTGCGCGGCGTGCCATGAGCTGTCGCAGTCGCGGGCGCCGCTCGTCGTCGTCGGCGCGGGCCTGCCGCACCTGCCCGCCGTGCTCTCGGCGTCGAAGTCCTACTCGGAGCGCCTCTTCACCTACGTCCGCATCGGCCAACTCGACCGCCCCGACGCCGACTTCGCCCTCCTCGCCCCAGCCGAGCGCGAGGACGCCACCTTCGACGCCGACGCCCTCGACGCCCTCTACGCCGCGTCGGGCGGCTACCCGTACTTCGTCCAGGCGTACGGCAAGGCCAGCTGGGACGCCGCGGTCCGCTCCCCGATCACCGCGGACGATGTCAAGATGGCCGCGCCGGAGGCCGAGGCCGAGCTCGCCGTCGGCTTCTTCGGCTCCCGCTTCGAGCGCGCCACTCCGGCCGAGCGCGAGTACCTGCGCGCGATGGCCGAACTCACCGACGGCCGCGACGAGCCGATCGGCACGTCGGGCATCGCCGAGCACCTGCAGCGCCGGGCGTCGTCGCTCTCGCCTGCTCGCGACAGCCTCATGAAGAAGGGCCTTGTCTTCTCCGCCCAACGCGGCCAGATCGCCTTCACGGTGCCCCACTTCGGTCGCTACCTCCTCGCGCAGACCTGACGCACTTCGCACTCCTTCGAGGTGGACCCAAAAGGGTGCAAAGTCGGGGCGCTGCCACTCCGTTCGAGTGAATTGGGCGGCCGCGCCGTGGGGCCGTAACACCGGGCCCGGTCCGACCGAATCCCTGTACAGCCCCGTGGTGCTGTCGGACCCCCGACCTGCCAGCACCGCGGGGCCTTCTCGTGGCCCCCGGGTCCGCGACGGCGCGGCCGTCGCCGATACCATCGGACCGGTGCAGGAAGCCAAGCTCCAGATCCAGATGCTGCACGACCGGGTGATGGTCAAGGCCGACGCGTCGGGCGAACGCCGCAGCGGAGCGGGCATCGTGATTCCGGCCACGGCCGAGGTGGCGAAGCGCCTGTGCTGGGGTGAGGTGTTCGGCGTCGGGCAGCACGTCCGCATCGTGAAGATCGGCGATCGGGTGCTCTTCGCCCGGGAGGACCAGTACGAGTTCGAGGTGCAGGGCCAGACCTATCTGGTGCTGCGCGAGCGCGAGCTGCACGCCGTCGCCTCCGAACGCACGGAGCATGGCACCGGCCTCTATCTGTGACGCGCCGCCGGGTCATGATTGCCGCAGGCGGGGTGGTCGCCGCGCTGGCCCTGCTGTACGGGGGCGACCTCGCCCTGTCATCCGACGCGGTCCCGCGGGGTGTCACGGTCGGGGGGGTGCCGGTGGGCGGGCTCGCCCTCGCCGACGCCGAGCAGACCCTCCGCGCGCAGATCGGGCCCCGCACCACGCGCCCGGTGCCCGTCACCGTCGGCGCCGCCACCAGCGCCGTCGACCCCGAGACGGCGGGCCTGTCCATCGACTGGACCGCCACGCTCGCGCAGGCGGCGCGCCAACCACTGGACCCGACGCGGCGGATCGCGTCGTTCTTCACCGCCCGCGAGGTCGGCGTCGTCACGAAATCGGATACGGCCGCGCTGGAGGCCGCGCTCACGCAGCTGAAGCCCGCGGTCGACAAGGCCGCCGTCGAGGGCGACGTCCGCTTCGACGGCACCACCCCCCAGCCGGTCGAGCCCACCCCCGGGCAGCAGCTCGACGTGCCCGCCGCGGCATCGGCGCTGACGTGCGAGTGGGCGTCGGGCCGCCCGGTCGCACTGCTGCGCACCCGGATCGCCCCCACCACCACGCACGACGACGTCACCGCGGCCCTGGAAAAGGTCGCCAAGCCCGCGGTGTCGGCGCCGATCACGACCGCAGGCGAGAACGGCACCAGCGCCACACTGACGCCGCAGAACATCGCCGCCGCGCTCACCTTCCGAGTCGACCCGGCGGCGGGCCTCGTGCCCGAGCTCAACCAGGACGCGATCACCGAGGCGCTCCGGCCGCAGCTGGCCGCCTCCGAGACCCCCGGGCGCGACGCCACGCTCGACGTCACCGGCGGCCGCCTGGTCGTCGTCCCGTCGCAGGACGGTCGCGGCGTTGACTACCCCGCAACCCGGGCGGCCCTCGTCCCGGCGCTCACGGCACCGGCACCGCGCGAGGTGGCCGCCGTCTACGCCGACCAGCCCGCGAAGCTCACCACCGAGGACCTGTCCACGCTGGGCATCTCCGGGATCATCGGCGAGTTCACCACGCGCGGGTTCGCCGCGGACTCCGGCCGGAACATCAAGCGCGCCGCCGAGCAGGTCAACGGCACGATCGTGCACCCGGGCACCACCTTCAGCCTCAACGCCGCCACCAACCCGCGCGACGCCGGGCACGGCTACGTCGAGGCGGGGATCATCGAGGACGGACATCCGGCCCGCGGTATCGGTGGCGGCGTCTCACAGGTCGCCACCACCCTCTTCAACGCGGCCTACTTCGCGGGCATGACCGACGTCGAGCACAAGGAGCACAGCTACTTCATCGGCCGCTACCCGGCGGGGCGGGAGGCCACGGTGTTCGACGACCTCATCGACCTCAAGTTCCGCAACGACAACCCCACCGCGATCATGATCCAGACGGTGTGGACCCCCGACGCCGTCACGGCACGGATCTACGGGACGAAGCGCTACGACGTCACGTCGGCGACCGGGCCGCGCACCGATCCGACCGAACCCCAGACCGTGACCGTCCCCGAGGGAGAGGAGTGCACGCCGAGCACGGGCGCGCCCGGGTTCACGGTCACCGACACCCGCACGCTGAAAGAGATCAGCACGGGCCAGGTGCGCACCGAGACCCGAACCGTGCGCTACAAGCCGTCACCGATAGTCGAATGCGGTGACGATCAGTAGTTCGGGGCTTTCGCGACGCAGGCGGCAGTTCGTACTCTCCCTGGAAGCAACGGCGATGGGAGCGGGGGCAGAACATGCGAATCGTGGACGTGCTGCGCGGTAAGGGTTCGTCGGTGGCCACGGTGGACCCGACGGCCACGGTGGCGCAGCTGGTCGCCGCGCTCGCCGAGCACAACGTCGGCGCACTCCCGGTGCTCGACGCGGGGCGGCTGATCGGCATCGTGTCCGAGCGCGACGTCGTGCGGCGCCTGCACCTCGGCGGAGCCGGGCTCCTGCAGCTGCGCGTGGCCGACATCATGTCCACCAGCGTCACCACCTGCGTGCCAACCGACAAGATCGAAGACCTCGCCCGCATCATGACCGAGCGGCGGTTCCGGCACATGCCGGTGGTCGAGGGCGACACGCTCGTCGGCATCGTGAGCATCGGTGACCTGGTGAAGGCGCGCATCGACCTGCTGGAGGCCGAGCGCGAGCAACTGCAGAGCTACATCGCGGGCTGAGGAGCCCACGCGGCGGCCGCGGCCGCGCTCCGGCCACCTGGCGCCGCCACCTCGCAGGGCCGTTGCGCACTTCGCAGAGCCCGTGGACCCTGCGAAGTGCCTGCTCGCTCTGCGAGGGTGCGGCGCGAAGGCCGCTAGAAGGCGGCCTCGGACACGTCCATCAGGGTGTTGTCGGCGTGCTCGACGATCGTCCGCTGCGCGCTGAGCAGCGGAAGCTGAGTGGCGGCGAAGAATCGGGCCACCGCGACCTTGCCCTCGTAGAACGCCTGGTCGCGGCCCGTCTCACTGCCGAGCGCCGCCAGTGCCACCTCGGCTTGCCGCAGCAGCAACCAGCCGACGAGCAGGTCGCCGACCGCTGTCAGCAACCGCACGGTGTGCTGGCCGACGATGTAAAGCTCCCGCGGGTCGGTCGCCGCGGCGCGGAGGTGACCGGTGAGCGCGGCGACCATGCCCTGGACGTCCGCCAGCGCCGTGGCCAGCAGCGCGCGCTCCTCCTTGAGCCGCCCGTTGCCCGCCTCGGCCGCCAGGAACTCCCGGATCTCGCCCAGGACGACGCCGAACGCGGCGCCGTTGTCCCGGACGATCTTGCGGAACACGAAATCCAGCGACTGGATGGCGGTGGTGCCCTCGTACAGTGAGTCGATCTTGGCGTCGCGGAGGTACTGCTCGATCGGGTAATCCTGCAGGTAGCCCGATCCGCCGAGGATCTGCAACGACTGGACGAGCTGCTCGCTCGCCCGTTCGGACCCGACGCCCTTGACGATCGGCAGCAGCAGGTCGTTGACCCGCTCGGCCGTTGCGACATCCTCCCCGAGCCGGATCCGGTCCTGCCACGTCGCCGTGTAGATGTACACCGCGCGCAGGCCCTCGGCGTAGGCCTTCTGCAGCATCAGGCTGCGCCGGACCTCGGGGTGGTGGGTGATCGTGACGCGCGCGGCGGACTTGTCGAGCCGCTGCGTGAGGTCGGCGCCTTGCACCCGCTCCTTGGCGAACTCGAGCGCGGCGAGGTAGCCCGCGGACGCGGTGCCGATCGCCTTCGTGCCGACCATCATCCGGGCGTACTCGATCACCTGGAACATCTGGGCGATGCCGTTGTGCACCTCGCCGAGCAGGAAGCCGACGGCCGGGACGCCGTCCTGGCCGAAGGTGAGCTCGCAGGTGGCGGACGCCTTGAGGCCCATCTTGTGCTCGAGGTTCGTGACGAACACGCCGTTGCGCGCACCCGGCTCGCCGGTGGCGGGGTCGAAGTGGAACTTGGGCACGAGGAAGAGGGACAGGCCCTTGGTGCCGGGCCTGGACGTGACTCCGGCGCCTTCGGGGCGGGCGAGCACCAGGTGGAGGATGTTCTCGGTGAGGTCGTGGTCGGCCGAGGTGATGAACCGCTTGACGCCGTCCAGGTGCCACGAGCCGTCCTCCTGGCGGACGGCCTTGGTGCGTCCGGCGCCGACGTCGGACCCCGCGTCGGGCTCGGTGAGCACCATCGTGGCGCCCCAGCCCCGCTCGATCATGAGCTCGGCCCAGCGCTGCTGCTCGGGGGTGCCGTTGCGGTGGACGACGGCGGCGAAGCCGGGCCCCGACAGGTACATGAACGCGGCGGGGTTGGCGCCGAGGATCAGCTCGGCGGCCGCCCAGTGCACGCTCGGCGGCACCCCGTAGCCGCCCAGCTCCAGCGGCAGGCCGAGCCGCCACCACTCACCCTCCCACAGCACGCGGTAGGCGTCCTTCAGCGACTGCGGCAGCGTGACCGAGTGGGTGGCGGGGTCGAAGACCGGCGGGTGGCGGTCGGCGTCGGTGAAGGACGCGGCGAGTGGGCCGGTGGCGACGGCGTTGAGCTCGCGCAGGGTGTCGCGCGCGACGTCGACGTCGACGCCCTCGAACGGCCCGGTCCCGAGGCGTTCCTGGACGCGGAAGACCTCGAAGAGGTTGAACTCGATGTCACGCAGGTTGCTCCTGAAGTGCCCCATGACAACTCCCTACCCGTCGGTAACATCAGGATATTACCGATCGGTAACCGGGGCAACCGTCCACCGAGAGCGCCGGGTCGGGCGACACCCCTTCGGGTTGCCGGGTTTGTGCCAGCCATGATCGAGATCGCATCGTGCCCCGGTGAGCGTGACGCGGCGGGGATTGCTGGTGGGCGGGCTGACCCTCGCCGCGGGGGCGGCGCTGGATCTCGGGCCGCTCGCGGGGCGGGCGTTCGCGGGGACGGCGGCGCCGCCGATCGTCGACTGCGCAGGGTGGGGTGCCCGGGCCAACAGTCAGATCGTGCCGGTCTGGAACCAGAAGCCCGTCAAGATCCTCGTGCATCACACCGCGACGCCGAACCAGGCCGACGTCAGCCAGGGCGCGGCGTTCGCGCTGGCCCGCTCGATCCAGAACTTCCACATGGACCGCCGGGGCTGGCTCGACACGGGCCAGCACTTCACGGTGAGCCGGGGCGGATTCGCGATGGAGGGCAGGCACCGGAGCCTGGAGATCGTGCGCGCGGGCCGTCAGCAGGTCGAGGGCGCGCATTGCACGGGGCAGAACGTCGTCGCCGTGGGGATCGAGAACGAGGGCACCTACACCGCGGTCGATCCGCCCCCCGCGCTGTGGGACCGGCTGCGGGAGGTGTGCGCGTGGATCTGCAGTCGGTACGGCATCCGGCCGACCGAGCTGTACGGCCATCGCGACTTCAAGAACACCGCCTGCCCCGGTGACCGCTTCTACGCCCTGCTGCCCCGGCTGCGGACGGAGGTCGCAGGGGTGCTCGGGCAACGGGTGACGGACGTGGTGAAGGCGTCGTGGCCCTTGCTGCAGGCGGGCGATCGGGGTCCGGAGGTGACGGCGGCGCAGTACCTCCTGCGCGACGCGCACGCGACGACCGCCGACCCGACGGGAGTGTTCGACGCCGCGACCGACGCCGCCGTCCGGCGATTCCAGGCCGCGACCGGGGCGGAGGAAGTGAACGGGATCCTGGGCGGGGAGTCCTGGCCGGTGCTGGCCCGCACCACGCTGCGCGGGACGGGCGGGGACGCCGACCGCGCGGTCGACGCGCTGGTCGCGGTCCGCGGCGCCGAGGGTGTGCCGGACCTGGTGACGGCGCCGACGTGGCAGCGGCTCCTCGGCACCGGCGGCGCACAAGCGAACCTGACGCTGGACCCGTAGCAGGGTGAGTCGCGCGTTTCGCCGGGGTGAGTTGGGCGTTTCGCCGCGGTGAGTCGGGCGTTTCGCCAGGGACTACTTCACCAGCCGCAACACCACCCGCCAACGTGACCGCCCCCTCCAACAGCTCAGCGCCGGGCGAGTGGCCCTCGGCTATCTGCGCCGGAATCGGGTCCAGGACGACGTCGATCACGCCCGGGCGTTCCGGCACTCCCGCGCCTGCCGCGTCGAGCTGCCGCTGCTCACGCCCGCCGCGACCCGCGCGCGTACCCCACGAGGTGACCGCGCACCCCACGTGGCGACCGCGCACCCCATCGGTGGGGTGCGCGGTGCTGCGGTGGGGTGCGCGGTGCTGCGGTGGGGTGCGCGGTGCTGCGGCGCGGTGCGCCCGGGTCCGGGCCGGATCCTGGCCCGGTCATGGGGTGCCGCAGTCAACCATCAGCAGGACCATCGACCCGTGTGGGCGGTTCGGTGGTAGCGGGCCCGTCGCAGGGGGGTCGGGTTCCAGGGGCGGAGCCCCTCTTACGTTTGGAACGGTGGTGGCCCGAGCAGTTCGATGCTGTCGCTGTGGCTTGACGCGGTCTGGATGCGGTTGAAGTCCACCACCCCGGGTGGAGCGACGGGGCCCCACGGGCAGGCATGCCCGGAGGACCATTGCCTAATGGCGTTAGGGGAGCCGAAGATGGATCGGCGCGCCAAATTGCGTGAGGCGACGCGCCGGGAGATCCTCGACGCGGCCTGGCAGGTGGCTCGGGAGCACGGCCTGGGCGCGGTCACGCTGCGGGAGATCGCGGTCCGGGTCGGCATGGGCCCGCCGTCGCTGTACAGCCATTTCCCGTCGAAGATGGCTATCTACGACGCGATGTACCAACAGGGCTGGGAGGACTACCGGGCCGTCGCGACGCGGATGGAGCGGGGGCTGCCCGAGGCGCCCCGCCCGGCGCTGAGGGCGGTCGCGGCGACGTTCTTCGACTTCGCGCTCGCCGAGCCGGCCCGGGCGCAGCTGATGAACCAGCGGTTGATCCCGGGCTTCGAGCCGACCCCGGCGGCGTAGCGCCGTCCGTGGCGGTGCTGGAGCGGCGCCGGGCGGCCCTGGGCCGCCGCCGGCGCCCGCGTCGCGGGCGCGGTGCCGTCGAGTAGACGGGCGGTACTCCGTCAGCGGTGAACACGTCTCGTCGTGGAACTGGGGGTGCAGGTGCAGCGCATGGACATCTGCGCCGCCACCGGGAGGGTCCCGGTGCTGACCGCCGATCACGACGGGGTGCTGGTCGCGGACGTGGCTACCGAGTGGGCCGGGCGACACGGCCAGCGTGCATGCTGATGCTCACCGGCGCCGCCGAGGGAAGGTTCGGCTTCGGCAGGGGTGGCCCCGCGGTGGAGCTGGACGCGGTGCGATTCTGTCGGATCCTGGCCGGCCGTGCCCCCGGCGAGGGCCTGCTGGCCGTCCAGGCTCCCTTCTGACGCCGTTCCGACCCGGCCTTCCGGGGCGCTGCACGTGGTCGGGGTCCGCGCCGTGGACCGCGAACGGATCAATGCGGACGCCGCGTCACCGCCGCAGCCGGTGGCGGTGGCGCACCTGCCGGAAGCGCCGGGGCCGGCCGACCGTATCCGCGTGGGCTTGGATGTTCCCGCCGCTCGCCGCCCGGCGACGTGATCGACAATGCCCGGCCCGGCCCGTCCGACTCCGCGGGCGGCCGGGAAATGCGCCCGGTGCCGGCGGTATCCTCACGGCGCCGCTGTCGGCGATTTCAGTTCCCGCAGATGCAAAGCCCGGAGCTTGCCCACCCCAACTGGGGGTCGCCCTCGTCATCGCCCGCGCGGTCAACATCCTCAAGTAGATCCTCTCGGGGCGGGTGGTCATGGCGCCTTGTCCCGGGTCACCAGCTGGGTGGACGCCTCGGCCAGCGGTGGCTGTGGTGCACGGGCTGTGGTCGGGCGTCGGGCGGCATCGGAGATGATCAGCAGGAGCGCCACGAGGAGGTAGTTGGCCAGCAGCGCCGAGCCGCCGTAGGACAGAAACGGGGTGGCCAGGCCGGTCTCGGGGATGAGGTTGGTGACGCCGCCGACGACGATGAACACCTGCAGGGCGATGGTCGCCGACAGGCCCGTGGCCAAGAGTGTGCCGAACGGGTCGCGGCAGACCAGGGCCACCTTCAAGCCTCGGGACACCAGCAGCATGTACAGCATGAGCACAGCGGCGAGCCCGACCATGCCCAGCTCCTCGCCGATCGCGGAGACGATGAAGTCGGCGTTGGCCAACGGGACGAGATCAGGCCGCCCGGCACCGAGGCCGGTGCCGAACATCCCGCCCGTGCCCATCCCGAACAGCGACTGCGACACCTGGTAGCCGCTGCCGCTGAAGTCCGCCAGCGGGTCCAGCCACACGTGCACCCGGGTGTGCACGTGGGCGAACAGGTAGTAGGCGGCGACCGAGCCTGCCGCGAAGAACAACAGACCGACGATCACCCACGAGACCCGCGATGTCGCGGTGTAGACGAGAGCGAGCACGATGCCGAACACGAGCAGCGAGGCCCCCAGCTCCCGCTCGGCGGTCAACACGCCCAGCGACAGCAGCCACGCCACCAGCAGCGGACCCAGGTCACGCAGGCGGGGCAGCTCCACGCCGACGAACCTTCGCCCCGCGGTGCGGAACAGGTCGCGTTTGGCCACCAGGAACGCGGCGACGAAGACGATGATGAGCAGCTTGGCGAACTCGCCGGGCTGGATCGAGAACGGCCCCACCCGGATCCACAGCTTGGCCCCGTTGATCTCCGAGATCGCGTTGGGCAGGAGCCCCGGCAGCGCGAGCAGCACCAACCCGGCAAGGCCGCACGTGTAGGCGTAGCGGGCCAGGACCCGGTGGTCACGCACCCGCCACAGGGTGAGAGCGAGCAGGACGACACCTGCCGTCGTCCACGCCAGCTGACGCGATGCCGCCATCTGGGGCGGCGCGGTTCCCGTGTCGAGGGCGTGTGCGAGACGCGCGAGGTCGAGCCGATGGATCATGACCAGGCCCAGACCGTTGAGCAGGGCGACGAGCGGCAGGATCAGCGGATCCGCATGGCCCGCGAACCGGCGCACCATCAGGTGTGCGACGGCGAACAAGCCGAGGTAGCCCAGGCCGAGGTAGAGCAGCTGCGGGGACAGCCGCTGGTTCTGGTCGGCCTCGACGAGCACGAGCGCGACGGTGACGATCGCCGCCGCGGACACGAGCAGCGAAAGCTCGCAGTTGCGCTGGCGGCGGCCGGAGACCGGTGGCGGTTCGAGTCCGGTGACGGCCATGGCCTACCCCGGCGGTGCCCCGGCCGTTGGGAGTGCCGTCACGGCGCCGCCGCCTGGGGAGGGCCGCTGCCGGCGGCACAGGAGTCCCCGAGGGGCGCGGGCGCCGAGGGCGGTGCGGCGCTCGCCCCGTTCATGAGCAGGCTCGACGGCGAGGGTGCCACCGTCGTCCCGGTGGGCTGCGCGGCGTCGAGGGCCGGATGGCCCGCGACGGCGGCCGAAACCACCTGGCGCATGTAGCCGAAGTCGGGGTCGGCGGGGTCGAACCTGCCGTCGCGCCGATAAGGGTCGCGCAGGGACGGATCGAAGGCGATGCTGTCGATGTGCTGATCCTGGCCGTCGCCGGCGAGGGTGGCCAGGGAAGGCAGGAAAGACTGCGGGACGTTGGTGGAGACGCTGTCGGTGGTCGCGGCGGCGACGGCCTGGAAATGTGTGAGCAGGTCGGTCACGCTCTTCTCGGCCAGCACGGTGTGGATCAGGCAGCGTTGCCTGCTCATACGACTGTAGTCATCGGAGTCCCGCCGCGAGCGCACATACCACAACGCCTGGTTGCCGTCGAGGTGGTGGACTCCGGCAGGGACGTAGCCCTCGGGTTTCACGTGGGTTCCGTCGGGGAGCACCCCACCGATCGGCAACGGGACGGGGCCGACGTCGATCGTCACGCCGCCGACGGCGTCGATGATCGCGGCGAAGCCCGCCATGTCGACCTTGACGTAGTAGTTCACCGGGATGCCGAGCATCTGCCCGACCGAGGAGATGAGCAGGTTGAGCCCGGGGTCGCGGGACGGCTGGGCCGGTGCGAGCTCGGGATGCAGACTGCCGTAGGTGTACTCGGCGTTGAGGAGGTAATCCCCTGACTGCGGGCTGCGCGGGTCGAAGAACCCGCGGGGGAACGTCGCGGCCATCGCCGAACCCGCCGGGAAGGGCGCGCGCTCGATGTTGCGGGGCAGGCCGAACAGCACCGCCCGGGACGTCGTGGTGTCGACGCTGGCGACCATCATCGAGTCGCTGCGGGTGCCCGTCCGGTCGGAACCCGCGTCGCTACCGAACAACAGCACGTTCAGCCGCGCAGGCAGCGGCGCCGCAGCGCCGAGCGCGTCGGCGGGAAACAACGAACTGAGCAGCGCGCGCTGGGACCGGGCCAGTTGCGCGGCGGCCCCGAAAGGCACGGCAACGACCAGACCGAGCAGGGTGACCGCCGCGACGCCGACCACGCGCCGGCCGGTGCCAACCCCCCTCGGGCGGGCGATCAGGTAGGTCCGCACGACGACGGCCACCCACAGGAACGCCGCGACCGCGCAGCCCACCGTGACCCCGGACAACGCCCGCGTATCGAGGGCGAACATCACCAGTCGGGTACGCCCGAGCGTGAGCACGACCGCGGCCGCGCCCCCGACCAGCACCAGGAACGCCGAGAGGATCAGAACCCCGTTGCGGCGCCTGCGCAGCAGCAGATGCCCCCAGCCGGGCAGCACCGCGGCCGCCGCCGTGGCGAGCAGAGCGCGACCCAGACCCGGTGAGGTCCCCGCTCGAGCGCCTCCCGACGCCGGTGCACCGGATCGCCCGGCGGTGGGGCCGAGCGGCGGTTTCCCGACCCCGTGATGTCGCCTTGGCACCGTCGGGATGGGGGTGGTGGGGCTGTCGACGGGCTCGAGACCCGGACGCGGGACAGGCGGCAGCGGGTCTCGGGGCACCGATCGTGCCGATGGCGGTGAAGGATGACGCCGCTGCCTCGGGTCGAATCCCTGCGCGGCACGCGGCCCGGTCCCGGCATCACCGCGACGGAGGAGTTCCTGCCGAGAAGCCGAGTGCTGTCGGTGGACAGCGCGCCTTGGATCAACCGGAACGGCTCGCTGCGGGGCGCCACGACCGCGTGACAACAAACCGGGTTCTCGTCGTCTCCGATGATGCGAATGCTCGTCGACCACGTCGTCGTCCCTGTGTTTCGCGTGACCTCACCGGGTATCGGTCGATCCACGGCGCCTGACCAGGCGGCGGCGGTCAGTGTAATGCCGGCGTCGGAGGCCTGGGATTCGGATACGGGCCGGAGGCATTCTGCGAGGGTTATCGCATTGGCGAAATCGACGCCGTTCGAGCGAAATGACCGAGGTGAATCCGCCGTATGCCCGACGATCGCGAGAGCAAATCGCGCAATCCGGACGCAGTGGCCATGCGAAGCCACTATGCGTGATCGCGCCACAACGGTGCCGAGCCGAATGTCGAATGCCGGGGGTGGCCGACGCCGTCGCGTGTGGGAGCTGGTTCCATCTGCCCACACCGGTTGGCCGGTGACGTCGTTGGACCGGGGGACGGCAGTCGCACCGGGAAGGGGTGGGGGAAACCGATGAGTCGCGCGTTCCGGTTGCTGATGGTGCTGGTGGTGCCCCTGCTGGTCATCACCGGCTGCAACGGGCCCGGGAGCTCCGCGGCGGCCCCGTCCGCGTCGTCGGTGAGCGACAGCGCGCTGCCGACCGATCCGCCCGAAAGCGCCGCTGACGCGCGGCCGATCGACGAGAGTTGCCCTGCGAGCAACACGGTGACGTTCGCGAAGACCAAGTTCGTGCTGCACACGGGACTGGCCTTCGGCGCGTTCCACCGCTACCTGTACAAGCCACTCCGGGCCGGGACGTTCAACAAGGGGGCCAACGGCCGGATCGCCGCGTTCATCAAGGGCGGCCTGGCTGCGCTGTTCATCAAGCGCGAGATCCGCCTGGCCTCCGCGGACGTCAAGGCCAACCCCACACTGTGCAAGGCGATCGCCGCACCGTTGGGCAGGCTCGGCGACTCCGTCCAGGGTGCCTTCGACAAGCTCAAGGGCGGCGACGGCAGCGGTATCACCTCCGCCAACGCGCAGATCGCCGGTGTCGAGAGCACCTCGAACAAGGACGGCGTGGCGATCACCGAGAACGATAACCCCGACCTGACCTCCACGTCCGCCTGAGCGCCTCGGGGAGTCAACCCGTATCGGCTTCCGCTTGACCGGGATCGCCCAGTCCTCCCATTCCCGACGCAGCTGGCGGGTCTCGTCGTCCTCGACGTTGAGGGTGAGCGCGGTCAGGACGTCGGGCCGGATGGCCCGGGCCAGGGCCAGCGCGCGCAGGGCGGGCTTGTGCAGCCGCGAGATCAGTACCAGGGCGTGCACCCGGGCGGGCAGGGTGACGGGCGGGTCGTCCGGGCGGGGGCTGACCTCGGCGGTGATTCGGCGGTAGTAGCGGTTGGTGGCGCGCATGGCCACGAACAGCACGACCATCGCGAGGACCGCGATCCACGCCCCGTGCTGCACCTTGGTGGCGAACACCACGACGAGCACCATCGCGGTGAAAACCGCTCCGACAGCGTTGATCGCCTGGGAGCGGCGGATCGCGCGCCGCTCGCCGCCGCCGAGCCCGGCGCTCACCCCGCCCCCCGCGGTGCCGGGCCGGCCGTGCAAGGCGCGTTGCCAGTGGCGCGGCCAGCAGCAGGACCCCGTTGGAGAACACCAGCCGGTCGCCCCGGTTGTGCAGCTGCCGGGGCAGGTAGCGGTCTCGGGCCAGGGTCGACGCCAGCCCGGGGAAGCCGTTGAACGCGGTGTTGGCGGCGAGGATGAGGATCGCCGCGGTCGCGGCCTGGAACAGGTAGAACAGTCGGGCTCGACCATCCCTGGCCCGATCCCGGCCCGCGGTCACCGCGAGCCACCCTGGGTGATCAACATCTCGCGGTGGAGTGTCCGACGGCACCGACCGATCGCATCAAGTGGGGTGTTCGAGTGTGTCGTTGTGCAGGGCGCGGCGGCGGGGTTCGCGCTGCAATTCAGCTGGTGTCCTCGATGGGGCGCGAGCGGGGGTGACCGAAAGGCAACCTTTTCCCGCACCCAGGGAATGACAGGTGTGCCCATTCCGCGACTGACGTCCGGCGGGCTCGAACTGGTGGGATATCTCATTCGCTCGCCGCTTCCGTAACCGGATCGGCGAGTACCGAAGAGTGCGCGAAGTCGACTGGCGCACGTTTTCCGAGGCGCCGCGTGGGCGGCGCCCTCCATGGAGGAGGTGAGCACGTTGAGCGAGATCATCGTGTGCGGTGCAGGGGTGATCGGGTTGGCCACGGCGGTCATGCTGGCCCGTGACGGCCACGACGTCACCGTCGTGGAGGCCGACCCGCAGGACGCACCGGTTGATGCGGGGGCGGCCTGGGATGGCTGGCAGCGACGCGGGGTGGCCCAGTTCCGCCAGCCACACCATCTGATGACCCGGTTCCGCCAGGTCTGCGACCAGGAACTGCCCGACGTCACCGGCCGGCTGCTGGCCGCCGGATGCGTGCGGGTGGACTGGTTGGCCACACCGCCACCCACCCTCACCGGCTTCACCCGCCGACCCGAGGACGACGCGGCGCGGATGGTCACCGGCCGTCGCCCGATCGTGGAGGCCGTGTTCGGCCGGCTCGCCGCTGACCAGCCGCGGCTGAAGCTGCGTCGCGGGGTTGCCGTCGCCGGTCTGCTCACCGGCCGATCGGCGCTGCCCGGTGTGCCGCACGTCACCGGGGTACGCACCGCCACCGGGGAGACGATCCGCGCCGATCTCGTCGTGGACGCGACAGGCAGGCGCAGCCGCTCTACCAGCTGGCTGACCGGCGCCGGGGCTCGGCCACCTCACAGCGAGGCCACCGACCGTGGGTTCGTCTACTACACCCGCTTCTACACCGGCCCGACCGCCCCGTCGCTGCGCGGCCGCCCGCTGACGCCGGTCGGCAGCATCTCGCTGTTGACCCTGCACGGCGACAACGACACCTGGTCGGTGACGATCTTCGGCACGAACCGGGACCGGCCACTCAAGGCGTTGCGCGCGCCTGAGGTGTTCACCCGGGTCGTCGCCGCGTGCCCCGGCCAGGCGCACTGGCTCGACGGCGACCCGATCACCGACGTGCTCCCGATGTCCGGAGCGCTGGACCACTACCGCCGCTTCACCGTCGAGGGCCTGCCGGTAGTCACCGGGTTCGCGGCGATCGGCGATGCCTGGTCCTGCACCAACCCGTCCGGAGGCCGCGGACTGTCGGTCGGCATGGTGCACGCCCAACAGCTGCGCGACGGCGTCCGCTGCCACCTCGACCGCCCCGGCGAGCTCGCCGCATGCCTCGACGAACGTACCGAGGTCGTGGTCGCGCCGTTCCACCGCAACCAGGTCGCCGCCGACACCGCACGGGTCGCGGAGATGACCGCCCTGCGCGAGGGCCGACCGCTCCCGCCGGCCGGCCCGATGACCAGGCTCGCCGCTGCCGCCATGCACGACCCGGACGCCTTCCGCGGGCTGGTCGACACCGTCCTGTGCCTGGCCCACCCCGCCGACGTGCTCGCCCGGCCAGCGGTCCAGACCGCCCTCGAGCGCCACCGGCACGAGCCGCCCGGCCCACCGTCAGGACCCGACCGCGATCACCTGATGTCCTTGCTCGCGGCATGACCGCAGCACGACGACCTCGCGCCGCCGCGCGGTTCACACCCGGTTGCGCGCCGGGCCGACCGGATCCGACAAACGATCAACACGTCCGGCCGGTAGATCCGGGCGTCGCCTGGTGGGTCAGGGGAACGCGCCTGCGCCCGCGCCCGACCGCAGGACAGGGTCCGGGCGGCAACCCGGCGCAGGTCTGGATCGCCGAACGTCTCACGGCTCGGTTGAGCAGGCCCTGTGGCCTGATCGCCGCGCGGGCGGTGCGGTACCGCGAACGTCACTCTGTTATTAGCGATGGCAAGAGGTAGTGTTCGAACGCGATGGCCATGAAGACGGACGCGGTGCGGCCGCCGTCGCTGTTGTCGATGGTCCCGTCGGTGTTCCTGCCCGCGATGGTCTACGAGATCGGCAACGGCGCCGTCGCCCCGGTGATCGCCATCACCGCGCTGGATCTCGGCGCGTCCGCGGGCACGGCGGGTTTCCTGGTCGCGTTGCTGGGAATCGGGCAGTTGGTGGGCGATGTCCCGGCGGCAGCGGTGGCGGCGCGGTTGGGCGACCGGCGCGCGATGGTCATTGCGGGTGCCCTGTCGATGGGGGCGATGGCGGGGTGTCGGCTGACGCCGTCGCTTCCGGTGTTCGGTGTGTGCCTGTTCGTCCTCGGCATGTGCAGCGCGACGTTCTATCTCGCACGGCAGTCGTACCTGACCGAGGTGGCGCCGCTCGACCTGCGCGCGCGGGCGCTGTCGATGCTGGGCGGCGCACACCGGATCGGGCTGTTCATCGGGCCGTTCGTCGGTGCCGCGGTGATCAGCCTGGCGTCGTTGCGGGCCGCGTACGTCATTGCGATCGTGACGGCCGGACTGGCTGCGGTGCTCCTGTTGGTGATCCCGGACATCGAGCACGCGGGCGCCGTCCCCCCACCGCGGGTGGGACTGCCTGCGGCGGCGCCCGGACAGGTGGCGGACGGGTTCGTCTCGACCGTGCGGGCGCATCGACGGCTGCTGCTGACGCTCGGCGTCGCCATCTTGGCGATCGGTGCGGCGCGGGCGGCTCGGCAGGTCGTGTTGCCGCTGTGGGCGGTGCACATTGGGCTCAGCTCGGAGATGACCAGTCTGGTATTCGGGATCGCAGGCGCGGTGGACATGGCGCTGTTCTATCCGTCGGGCAAGGTGATGGACCGCCACGGCAGGCTCGCGGTCGCAGTTCCGTCCATGCTGATCTTGGGTGCGGCGATGGCGGTCCTTCCGCTGACCGGCGGGTTGGTGGGGCTCACCATGGTCGCCATGGTGATGAGCTTCGGCAACGGCATCGGGTCGGGCATTGTCATGACCCTCGGCGCTGACGTCGCGCCACCCGACAACAGGCGGCGCTTCTTGTCGATGTGGCGACTGATGAGTGATACCGGTAACGCGCTCGGCCCCGTCGTCGTGTCAGTGATCGCGGGGGTGTGGGCGCTGGCGGCGGGGATCGTCGCGGTCGGTGGGGTCGGGTTGTTCGCCGCGGGCGAGTTGATGATCTGGGCGCCGAGGTACTCACCGTTCGCGACGCGGGCGATGGTGCGGGCGCGGCGGGAGGCCGTGGCCGCCGTAGTGCCCTGACGGGCTGCCACGGCGCCGGGTCGACTTCGGTGTGCCGGTGCGGGAGGGAGTCCGGTCGGGCTGGTAGCGGCCAGGTCGACATCGAGTGGCACGCCACCGGCCGGTTGTGACGCGTCCGTTCGGCCGAGTCCGGTGGTGAGTAGTCTCAGCGGCCACCGACGTCCCAGGAGGGTTGTGACCAGCGCCCAGGCTCCGCTCGCCGCCGACGCCGCCCTGGCCGGAGCGCCGGTGGCGCGCCGATTGCTGCGGGAGGCGCCCGACCGGCTGGGGCGGCTCGACGTCGTCGGGCCCGCAGGCACGGGCAAGAGCGTGCTGCTCGATGCGCTCTCCGACGTCATGGAACGGGCGGGTCGCACGGTCCTGCGGGAGCTCCCCGCCCACCCGGAGCCCACCGCCGACCCCGGAGTCGCACTGCTTGTCGACGACGCCCACGGCCTCGCCCCGGACGACCTCGCCCGGCTCGCCGCAATGGCCAACGGCGAGATCGGCGTGCTCGTCGTCGCCCACCGCCCGTGGCCACGACCGGACGGTATGTCCGCTCTAGGCGCCGCCCTGGCCGTTCGCCGGGCGCCGCTCGTCCTCGGTGCGCTCGACCGCGCAGGCGTAGAGGCGCGGGCGGCGCATGTGCTCGACGACCGCGCGCCACGGCCGCCGGACGCCGTCGTCGACCTCGTCTTGGCCCAGACCGGCGGGCACCCGGCGCTGGTCGACCGGATGCTCGCCGCGCTCGTCGAGCAAGGCGGCCCCGATCCAACGCGCTGGCGCCTCGACCCGGCCCGCCCGCCCGGCGGCCTGTTGGCCCAGCTGGGGTACGCCGTACACCGTCTGCCCGACGGCGTGCGCGACCTCCTCCGGGCCCGCGCGCTCGGCGCCCCGCTGGAGCCCGATCTGCTCGTCCCCATGCTGGGCCCGGACGTCGCCGCCGACCCCGCCGCGCTCGACGAGCTCGTCGAAGCCGCCCGCGCCGAGGGCCTGCTCGGCGCGGACGGCGCGCCGATCCCGCTGGTCTCCGCCGCGGTGCTGGAGCGCACGCCGCCCGCGACCCGCCTCGAGACCCGTCGAGCACTGGCCGAGCGCGAGCTCGACCGCGGTGGCAACGTCCTGGCCGCCGCCCGTCGCCTCCTCGGCACCGGCGTGTCGGGCGGCCGGCTGGCGGGGGTCTTCACTGCGGCGGGCGACGAGTCGCTGCGCACCGGTCTCCCCGGCGCCGACGAGCTGTTCGCGGCCGCGGTCAGCGCGGGCGCATCCCCCGTCGAGCTGGCCTCCCGGCGCGCTGAAGCCGCGCTCCGGGCGGGCGATCTCGACCACGCCCTCACCCAGGCCGATCAGGTGCTCTCGGCCGCCGAGCAGGTGTCGACGGCCCAGCTCGCGCAGGCCGGGACGGTCGCGGCCGCCGTCCTCGCCCACCGCGGCATGCTGGCCCGCAGCGCCGCCCTGTACCGCTTCCTCGGCGACCGGATGGGTCGGGACGCGGCGCTCGCCGTCCCGGCGCTCATCGGCACGGGCGCCTTGGACGAAGCGCAGGCCGTGCTCGCGCGGCCCCTCCCGGATCAGCCCCCGACACTGCTTGCGGGCGCCGAGGAGCTGATGGCGCACGGCCTCGTGCATTCGGTGACGGGCTCGCCGACGGCTGCGCTCTCGGAGCTCACCCGCGCCGCGGCCCTCTTGGAATCCAGCCACCGCGCGGCGATGCTGCCGGACACCCCGGCCGCTCTCGCCGCGCTCGCCGCCGTCCAGTGCGGGGAGTTGGACGTCGCGCAGTCGGTGCTGGAGCGGGCTGCGCGGGTGCGGCTGGGCGGGCGCGCCATGGCCGTCCGCCATCGGCTGCTTCTCGGCTGGATCGCGCTGTTCCGGGGGGCGACAGCGGTGGCCCGATCCGCGCTCAGCGACCTGCCCGCGCTCGAGCCGCGCGATGAGTTCGTCGCCGCTGCCCTCGAGGTCGCGATCGCCCGCCGTTCCGGCGACCTCGCCGCTCTCATACCCGCGTGGGCGCGGGCCCGGGAGGCGATCGTGCGCCATCCCGTCGACCTCTTCGTGCTCCAGCAGCTGGGCGAGCTCGCGATCGCCGCCGCCCGGCTGCGGGAGACCAGCTGGATCCGGCCGCACCTCGACGAGGCCGCCGCGCTGCTCGACCGGCTCGGCAACCCCGCGGTGTGGGCGGCCCCGCTGCACTGGGCGGGGCTGCAGGCGGCGATCGTCGCCGAGTCGCGCGAGGAGGCGGCGCGGCGCGCGGCGGCCGTCATCGCGGCTGGCGAGGGCAGCCGGTACGCGGCCGCGTTGGCCGCGGCCGCGCCGCACTGGGTGGCGATGCTGGACGCCGAGGTCGACGCCGAGGCGGTCGAGAAGGCGGCTCGTGGGCTGCATGTCGTCGGCCTGACCTGGGAGGGCGGCAGGCTCGCAGGTCAGGCGGCGATCCGGACACGCGACCGCAAGGCCATGTCCGCGCTACTGGGCTGCGCCCGGGCCCTGCAGTCGAGCGGTCCGACGCCCGACGATCCCCCCGCCGAGCCGGACGACGTCCTCGCCGACGTCGCCGACGGCCCGCTCTCCGATCGCGAACGCGAGGTCGCCGCGCTGGTTCTGGACGGTCTCACCTACAAGCAGATCGGTGAGCGTCTCTTCATCTCGGCGAAGACGGTCGAGCACCACGTTGCGCGGATGCGGCAGCGGCTCGGCTCCGGCAGCCGCGGGGAGCTGTTCGTACATCTGCGGCAGATCGTGGGGGTCTCGGATTGAGCGCCCGCCTCGCCCGAGGCTCGAGATCGACCTGAGGGGGGTTCGATCAAGATAGAACCCCGCTGGCGTCCATCTCGGCCCGGCGGGTGGCGCTGAAGCTCCGCGCGACTCACCGGGGGAGCTGGGCCAGGATCCCTTCGCAGCTGCGGACGACCAAGCGCGCGACGTCGGTCACCGCGCGGCTGGACAACGGGCTCTCCGCCCGCCGCTGCCACCGTCCCGCGGCGTCGAGGGCGGCGGCCCGCAGCTCGGCGGTCGTCGCGGCGGGGTCCAGCCCCAGCCGGGCCGCGGGCGGGCCGCCGTCGCCGCCGAGCAGCCGCTCCGCCTCGGTGAGCGCCTCGGGGGCCAGCTTCACCACCCCGGCGCGGATGGTGGCGAGCAGCCGCAGCTCGGCGAACTCGTGCGCACCGGCGAGGATGCGCTCCACCTCGGCGGCCAGCGGCGCGGCGGCGGGCCGCGGCTCCCGGCTCAACACCAGGTCGACCGCCAGCAGCGCCGACCGCGCCTTGAGCAGCTCCCGGCGCTCGGCGAACTGGGTGGTGAGCAGCGAGCGCAGGTCGTCGAGCCCGCTGCGGCGCACCAGCTCGGCCGCCAACGCGGTCGGGTCGGTGACGCCCTGCCGGATCAGCGTCGCGCCCAACCGCACCCCGAACAGGCCGAACCGCTCGATGAGTCGGGCCCGGGTGTCGGTGTCCAACGCCGCGGACTCCACCCGGGCGAACCGGTCCACCGACAGCAGCATCCCGTCCAGCTCGGCCCGCGGCAGCCCGGCCAGCGTGGTGAGCGCCGCGAACTCCTGCTGCCGCATCGTGCGCCCGGTCTGCGCCAACAGCCCCGCCACCGCGACCACCGTCTGGCACAGCCCGCGGATCTTGTCGTCCGCCCGGTAGCGGCGGGCGATGCGGCGCGCCGAGTTCAGCGCGTCCAGCCGCCCGACGCCGATCTCGTCCGCCCGCGACAGCACCGCGATCGTGTTGATCGGCGTGGCCCGGGCCACCCCCTGGTCGTAGAACGACTCGAGGAACCGCACGTCGGTGGCGTGCAGGTGGCGCATGAGGTAGACGACGGCGTCGGCCTGGCTCGGCGCGTCGTCCGGTGCGAGGAAGGCGCCTGCGCGGGCGGCGGTGTCGGCCGAGAGCGACGCGATCCCCGGCGTGTCGATCAACGTCTGGGTGCGCAGGCTCTGCGACGGCCACTGCACCTCCAGCTTGTCGATCCGCTCGACGGGGGTGCCGGACAGGTCGAAGCGCAGCGCGCCCTGGTGGCGGTGGATGGTCAACGGCTGTGGCGCCCCGCCGCGCGGGAACAGCGTGACCTTCGGCGCCTGCGCGTCCAGGTACCAGGTGACGACCCGCGTGCACTCGCCCGCGTCGGTCGGCGCGATCTCCTCGCCGACGAGCGCGTTGAGCAGCGTCGACTTGCCCGCCTTGACCTTCCCCGCGATCGCGACGCGCAGCGGCTCGTCGAACCGGGCCAGGTTGTGCTGCAGCCAGCCGACGGCCTGCGGGCTGTCGCGGTAGGTGTCGATCGTGCGGCGCAGCAGCACCCGGACGACCGACCCCAGCGACGCGCTCACGACCCGACGGCCAACGGCGTCTTCAACCCGTCGACCAGCGACTTCGCCCGGTCGGCGAGCGCGTCGATGCGGGCCAGCTCGGCCTTGAGGTCGCGGATGCGGTTCTGCCGCTCCGAGGTCGTGGTGTTGACGGCGTTCTGCGCGGCCAGCACCGAGCTCGCGATCGACGTGCTCACCTCCTCGGCGAGCTTGCTGTAGTGGTCGCGCAGCTGGCGCTGGGTGTGGCGCAACATGTCGCGGGAGTCCTTGCCGACCTGGAACGTCACCTCGTCGATGTGGCGGCGCACCGCCTGTTTCGCCTCGGCCTGCCGCCGCTGCAGCATCCGCTTGCGCTCGTCGCGCACGGTCTTCGTGCCGAACAGCAACCCGGCCCCGATCGAGATCGGGTTGAGCAGGGCGAGGCCTGCGAGCGTCGTCGCCATGCCGATCATCAGCATGCCACCGTAGCCACCGCGCATGCCGGTGATCACCCGCTGGCCAACCCCCATGCGCTCGCTCTCGGGCTGAGCCAGCGGGTCGACCTTCGCCGCCAGGCTCTTCGACTGGTCGAACCGCAGCTCCGGCAGCGCGATCTCGGCCGCCTCCGCGAAGTGCTCGGCCACCTGCTCGGACAGGTAGCGTGCCCGCTCGGCGGCCCACACGAAGTTGGCCGACGCCGCCGAGGCCACCTGCTGGTGGAACCAGTTGGCGAACTGGTCCCAGATCGCGGCCGGGTCGGCGTCCTCGAGCAGCTGCTCGGCCTCGCGCGCGATCGTCCGCAGCCGGTCGCGCAGGTCGTAGTCGATGTCGGACTGCAGATCGGCAACCCCGTCGTTCAACGTGATCTGCCACCGCGCCGAGCGCTGCTTCAGCTCGTCGGCGCGGGCCTTGGCCCGGGTCAGCTCGGCCACCAGCGGCTCGAGCTGCTCGGGGTTCTCCTGGACGGCCAGCTCGGCCTTCATCCCGGATGCGAGCTGCTCGCAGACGGCCAGCACGTCCTGGCTGGTCGAGCGGCGGTCCAGCTCGTCGGCCGCGCCGACCACCCGGCGCAGCAGGAACTCCACCAGCGGGCGGAAGCCCGACTCGTCCATCAGGTCGGCGTCCTGCGTCTTCGCGGCGTGCAGCCGCAGTGTGGACGAGACAGGGAACGTGTCGGCGCGGATCCCGGCGGCGTCGAGGTGGCCCCGGTCCAGCTCCATGATCCGCCGCCAGTGCGGATACAGGTCGGTCTTGGTCACCACGCACGCGACGTTCGGGCACAGCTTCATCGCCGCGCCGAGGAACTCCAGCTCGGGCCCCGTGTACTCCTGCGCGGCGTCGGAGACCAGCAGCACCGCGTCCGCGCTCGGGAGCGCCGACATCGTGGCCGCACCGTGCGCCGAGCCCAGCCCGCCGACGCCCGGGGTGTCGACGAGCACCAGCCCGCCTTCGAGCAGCTTGCGGGGCAGCCCGACCTCGGCGTAGGAGAGCATCGCCACGTTGGCGGGGTTGCCCGCCTCGCTGACGTACTCGGCGAGCTTGTCCACCGGCACCGCGGTGCGCTCGGGCGGCGCGCCGGGCGGCTCGCGGACGAGCACCACCTCGACGGTCTCCGCGTGCCGCACGACGGTGGGCACCGCCGTCGCCACGTCGTCGTCCACCGGGCAGACGGGCGCGTTGACCAGCGCGTTCACCAGCTGGCTCTTGCCCTGTTTGAACTCGCCGACCACCAGGACACGCACGTTCGGGTCGGCGAGGCGCTTGCGCGTCTGGGTCAGCCGGGCGCCGAGATCCGGGCGCTCGTAGGCCGTGGTGGCCTTCAGCGCCACGTCGACGAGGTCGACCGCAGCCGGTACCGCCACGTCGGATGCCTGCCTCTCTGCGCGGATGGGGATTCTGCGCTACATAGCGGCGCGGCCCCGCCACCTGAGGAAGATGGCGGGGCCGGTCGTCGCATCGCGGCGAGGTTACTCCCGCAACGGCAGAGGGTCAGACAGGGTGCACCTCGTGCAGCGTGCTGTCGCTGTGCACGTGGCTCACGGAGTCGTTGTGCGAGTCGGCCGAGTAGTGGCTGTCGCTGCTGTTGTGCGAGCCGGTCGTGGCCTCGTCGTGCTCGTTGAACGAGTGGTCGATGTCGACCTTGGTGGTGTTGTCCGTGTCGTGGACGTCGTGGTTGTCGCTGTTGTGCTGCTCACCGGCGGCCTGGCCGCCCACCGAGAGCGCGCCGCCGCCGGAGACCGACGCGTGGTCGATGTCGGCGCTGTTCGCGGCGCCGGACCCGAAGGCCGTGGTGTTGTGGTCACCGCTGACGGCGTCGTTGTGGTCGCCCTGCACGTTGCCGTCCCCTCGGATGTTGCCCTCGCCGACCTGGTTGTTATGGCCGGTGGTGACCGTGGACCCGTCGACGTTGCCCGCGGCGGCCACCGCGCCGTCGCCCGAGGCGGTGCTGCTCGTCGTGCGGATGAGCTGGTCGACGTCGCCGCCGTCGGTGTGGATCTGCTGGTTCACCGAGTTGTCGATGTTGGTGTCGCGGTCGTCGACGTAGTTGTTGGTGACGTACTCCTTGATGTAACGCACGGCGGCGTCGTGGGCGCTCTCGCCCGGCTCCGGGTGCGGCGGCGGCGGGACGTGGTGGCTGTGGTGCCCGTCGTTGTCGTGCTTGGGGTCGGGGTCGGGGTCGTCCTTGTCGTCGGCGAGCACGAGCGCGTCGTGCACGTCGGCGGGGCTGACGTTCGACGCGCCGCACGCGGCCAGGACGGCGTCCGGGTTCTGCTGGAACTCGGCCAGCGCGGCCGGGTCCTTCAGCAACCTGGCGATGAGGTCGATGAGGTTGCGGGCGGAGTCCATGGGGATCACTCCTGGGGTTCGGGGAGGGGCGACGATAAGGGGGAACGGACCCCGCCCGTGAGCCCCGGCGGGGTCCGTTCACACGATCAGGCGTGCAGGTGGAGGTCGTTGTCGCTGTGGTCGTGGGTGGTCGTCTCGTTGTGCGAGTCCTGGTCCGACCGCAGGTGCGTGTCGTTGTGCGAGTTCTGGGTGTCCTCGTAGTGGTAGTTGCCCGAGTCCTCGATGTGCGTGGTGTCGGTGGTCGTGGTCGACGTGTGGTCGTGCGAGTCGGTGTTCTGCTGGTGACCGGTCGCGTTGCCGCCCACCGACAGCGCCCCGCCGCCGTCCACGTCCACGTGGTGCAGGTCCGCGCTGGTCGCCGCGCCCTCCCCGAAGGCCGTGGTGTTGCCGTCGCCGTGCACCACGTTGTTGTCGTGGCCCTGCACGTTGTTGTCGCCCTTGATGTTGCCGGTGCCCACCTGGTTGCCGTCGCCGGTGGTCACCGTCGAGTCGCGGATGGCGCCGCCCGCGGCCACCGAGCCGTCGCCGGACGCGGTGGTGGAGTGCGTCTCGATGTCCTGGGTGACGGCGCCGCCGTCGGTGTGGATCTGCTGGTTCACCGAGTCGTCCACGTTGGTGTCGCGGTCGTCGACGAAGTTGTTGGTGACGTAGCGGGAGAGGTGCTCGATGGCCTCGCGGTGCCCCTCGCTGTACCCGTCGTCGTGGCCGCCGTCGTGACCCCCGTCGTGACCACGGTCGTGCCCGCCGCTGTCGTGGCTCGAGTGGTGGGCCGCGGCGACCGCGCCGACCGTGCCGTGGAAGCTCTGGTCGACGTTGCGGCTGAAGTCGGCGGTCTGGCTGTCGTCGGCGAGGACGATCGCGTCCCGCACGTCCTCGGGGGAGACGTCGCTGAGGCCGTGGGCCGCTAGCGCGCCCTGCGGGTCGCGGGCGAACCAGTCGCGCAGGCCCACGTCGTCGATCATCTTCTGCAGGAACTCGAGGATGGAGAGGTTCTCGGCCACGGTGATCAGCTCGATTCGTTTGGCGGTGCAACCGGCCCGGTTGGCTCGGTGTTGGCGGCAACGCTAGGAACGGGCAGGCCCCGGGCCATCGGGGATCGGGCCGGGTTCCCCCCGGGCCCGTTGGGGGCTACGCAGCGTCGCTTAGGGGATCAGTGCCCGAAGTGCAGGTCAGGGACGTCGAAGAGGACCTCGTGGACCTCGGCGGCGGCGTCGAGGGGGACGGGATGCGCGTGCTCCACCACCGGATCGGGTTCCTCGGGGGTCCACCAATCGGGCGGAGTCTGCGCCGCGGCGGGCGCGGGTGGGGGTGTGTGCGCCGCGCCCGCACCTGCCCCGTACGCCTGCGCCCAGTCGACGGTGAGCGTGTCCTGCACGAGGACGACGGCGTCGTGGACGTCGGCCGGGCTGAGTTCGCTCAACCCGTGGTGGGCGAGGGTGGCGTCCGGGTCGGCGGCGAAGTGGGCGCGCTCGACCGCATCGCTCAGGAGGAGCTTCACGAACTCCATCAGCGACACGGGCTCACCCACTCGAACAGGGTAGGCCCGCGAGCGCGATCACGGCGCGTCGTCGCAGGCGCCCGTTGGGGTGGACGCTCTCGTTCGTGCTAACGGGCGGAGGTAATACTCCGATGCGCCGGACGGGGGGCGAACCGTGGACGGTAGCGGCTCGCGGCAGGGTGAGGAGGCGATCGTGGGCTACCAGCTCGGTATCGACGTCGGTACGACGTACACGGCGGCGGCGGTGTGCCGCTCGGCCGACCGGCGCTGGGTGGAACCGGAGGTCGTCACGCTCGGAACGCGCGGCGCCACCGTCCCGTCCGTCCTGTTCATCGCCCCGAACGGGACCGTCGTCGTCGGCGAGGCGGCCGAGCGGCGGGCCCTGACCGACCCGGACCGGGTGGTCCGCGAGTTCAAGCGGCGCATCGGCGATCCCACCCCGATCGTCATCGGCGGCCACTGCTGGGCGCCCGAGGAGCTGTCCGCGCGACTGGTCCATTGGGTCGTCGACCGGGTGGCCGAACGCGAGGGTGGGCAGGCCACGCAGATCGCGCTCACGCACCCGGCGTCGTGGGGCAGCCACAAGAAGGACCTGCTCACCGCCGCGCTCGCCGCGCAGGGCCTGCGGGTCGCGCTGCTCGCCGAGCCGCAGGCCGCGGCGCTGCACTACGCCACCCAGGAGCGGGTCGCGCCCGGTTCCACCATCGCCGTGTACGACCTGGGCGGTGGCACGTTCGACGCGGCCGTGGTCCGGAAGGCCGACCGGTCCGAGGTCGCGTTCGGGGCCGCCGGGTTCGGGCTGCTCGGCAGGCCGGAGGGGCTCGACCGGCTCGGCGGCGTCGACTTCGACGAGGTCGTCTTCGAGCACGTCCGCGCGGGGCTGCCCGCCGCGTTCACCGACCTCGACGACACCGACACGGGCGTGCTGTCGGCCGTCGCGCGCGTGCGCCGCGAGTGCACGGAGGCCAAGGAGGCGCTCTCGGCCGACACGGACGTGTCGATCCCGGTGCTGCTGCCCGCGGGTGGCGGGTCGGTGCGGCTGCACCGCAGCGAGTTCGAGTCGATGATCCGCTCGCAGGTGGAGGAGACGATCGACGCGCTGCACACGGCCGTCCGCTCGGCCGGGTGCAGGCCCGGTGAGCTCTCCGCGGTGTTGCTGGTCGGCGGGTCGTCGCGGATCCCGCTGGTGGCGCAACTGGTGTCGGAGGGGCTGGCCCGGCCGGTCGCGGTGGACACCGACCCGAAGAACGCGATCGCGAAGGGCGCCGCGCTGGCGGTCTCGCCCGTGCCGACGGCGTCGTGGCCGGACGTGGCGATCCCGCCGGTGTGCGCGGGTGCGCCGGTTCCGGCGGGCGGCGGGCGGGGCGGTGACGGCGCGGCCGCCGCGGCCGCCGGGGCCGGGAGGGCGGCAGCCGCGGCGGGTGGCGGGCGGTCGGCGGGAATGGCCGCCGGGGCCGGGACGGCGGCGCGTGCCGGGCAGGCCGCCGGAGCATCCGCCGGGCCGGCCGGGGTCGAGTCCTGGGCCGCGAGCGCAGAACGACACACTGCGCCCGAGGGCGGTGCGCGGCCCGGGGAGCGGGCGGGCCGGGTCGCGAGCCTCTCGCACGAGCCCGCTCGCGGGCTGCTGTCCGGCGAGCCCGCCCGTCCCACCGGGTATCCCGCGGAGGCGGCCCCCGAGTGGGGCCCGGCCCCCGAGCCGTCCCACCGTGGGTCGATGGGGCTGATCGTCGGGGTCGGGCTGCTGGCCGTCGTCGTGATCGTGCTCGTCGCGCTGCTGGTGCCGCGGATGACGTCGGCGGACTCGCCGGGGATCGTCACGGAGTCCGGCGGGCCCGGCTCCGCCCCCACGACCCCGCAGCCCGCACCCGCACCGGTGTCCGCTCCCGAGCCCGCACCTGCACCGGTGCCCGCTCCTGGGCCCGGGCCCGCACCAGTGCCCGCTCCCGGGCCCGCGCCCGCCCCCGCTCCCGCTCCCGCTCCCGCGCAGAGTGGCGCGGCCGCCGGCGGGTCGGGCGGGACCGGCACCCACGAAAGCCAGGCCCCGCGGCAACGCCCTACGACCGGTGGCGCGACGCCCGTCAAGCCGGTCCCCGACAGCGCGGCGGAGCAACCGGCGGCCGGGCAGCCGTCCTCGGCGTCCGGGGTGGCCGCGCCCCCGGCGGCGCCTGCGGGCCCGCCGAGCGCCGTGGCCTCCGCTACCGCGGGTCCCGCGCCCACTGGCGGCACCCCCGGTGCCCTCGGCGGCTCGCCCGCAGGCGGCGCAAAGACCGCCGCCCCGGTCGGCGGGGTGGGCCCGACGGGCAGCAACACACCCGTCGGCATCGGCGGGCACCCCGGGGTCGGCCACCCGCCTGCTCCCGGCAGCCCGGCAGGCACTGCCCACGGCACGGGCGACCCGACCACAGGCCGCACGCCTGCGACCGCCGAGACGGTGGCGGCCTGACGATCGACGGGTTGCCGGGCCCGCCCCGACCCCACGATCGACCCCTTGCCGGGCATGCTGGACACGTGCTGATCGGGCTGCTCATCGCGCTGGTCGCGATGCTGCTCAACAGTGTCGGGGCGTTGCTGCAGGCGTCCGGCGCGCAGCGCGCCACCCGCAGCCGCCCGGCCGCCGTGCAGCCCCGCTACCTCGGGGGCATGCTCGTCGACCTGCTGGCCTGGCTGTGCGCGGTCGCCGCGCTGCGGGTGCTGCCGGTCTTCGCGGTGCAGGCGATCATCGGTGGGTCGATCGCCGTGACGGCCGTGGTGGGCTCCCGGATCAACAACACGGTGCTCGACCGGACCACCCGGGTGTCCGTCGCCGTGTGCCTCCTCGGGCTCGTGCTGGTGGCGGCGAGCGCGGGCGAGGGCCATCCGACGGTCACGTCCCTGCTGGTCAACTACGTGCTGATCGGGTCGCTGCTCGTGCTCGGCGTGCTCGTGCTGGTGCTCCGTCAGTACCGGCGGGCGTGGCCGCTCGCGATCGTCGCGGGCATGGGGTTCGGCGGCACCGCGCTCGCGGTGCGCGCGGCCCACATCGAAATCGGCCAGGGCTTCTCGTTCATGGCGCTGCTCGCCCAGCCCGCGCTCTACCTCATCGCCGGGTA
The DNA here is from genome assembly GCA_963822805.1 of uncultured Actinomycetota bacterium. Classification (GTDB taxonomy): domain Bacteria; phylum Actinomycetota; class Actinomycetes; order Mycobacteriales; family Pseudonocardiaceae; genus Pseudonocardia. The sequence continues at coordinate 133,063 of CAWGIV010000002.1, forward strand.
CTGGGTCGTCGGCATGATCGGTTACTCGGCGGCGCTGGCCAGGGGCGAGGTCGGGGTCGTCACGGCGGTGTTCGTCGTCACCGAGGTCGTGCTGCCGGGGATCGTCGGCATCCTGCTGCTCGGCGACCCGGTCCGCACCGGGTGGGGTTGGATCTTCGTGATCGGGCTCGCCGTTTCGATGACCGGCGTGGTGGTGCTGGCCCGGCGCCCCCCGCCGCGCCCGCGACGGGTGCGCTGAGCGCCGTCGCTCGGTGGCCTCGGCTCGAGCTCGCCGGTCGGGGCGGGCCTGCGCGGCGGGGTCGAGGATGCGCGCCCGGCGGGGGTTCCCAACGATCACGACCAGCAGGCGGTGGTGCGGCCGCGGACCCGGCGGGAGACCGCCCGAGCTGGGACAATGGCTGCGATGCCTCGTTCGCTGTGGTCGACGGCCGACCAGTGGTCCCTCCTCTGGCCGATCCTGGTCGCGATGGTGCTCTCCACCGCGATCGGACTGGAGCGCGAGGCCGGAGCCAAGGCCGCGGGGCTGCGCACCCACACCTTGGTCGGGCTCGCGGCCGCGGTCATCATGGTGATCTCGAAGTATGGCTTCGCCGACGTGATCGTGCTCGAGCACGTCTCGCTCGACCCCTCCCGCATCGCCGCCCAGATCGTGTCCGGCATCGGGTTCATCGGCGGTGGGCTGATCTTCGTGCGGCGCGACGCCGTCCGCGGCCTCACCACCGCCGCCACCATCTGGCTGGTCGCGGCCGTCGGGATGGCCTGCGGCGCCGGGCTGCCCCTCCTCGCGACCGCGGCCACCGCCGGGCACTTCCTCGTCACCCGCGGCTATCCGCGGCTGGCAGGCGTGGTCGCCGCCCGCCGCAGGCACCCGCCCACGTTGTGTCTGACCTACGCCGACGGCTTCGGCGTGTTACGGGCCGCGCTCACCGTCTGCACCGACCGCGGCTTCATGGTGAACGACATCGACGTGACCAGGGAGGACCTCGACGACGCAGGCGATCGCATCGCCGCCGTCACCCTCCAGCTCGCGGGCCGGGGTGACCTCGGCAGCCTCGCGGGTGAGCTCGCCGAGCTGCCCGGCGTCCGGACCGCGCGCACCGGACCGGCCGATCACGAGTGAGCCGTGCCGGGCTGGCACAAGTTTGTCCCATCGCCTGACGGGAACCCAGCTCTTTAGGCGACGGAGGAGGCGTACCTGGGCCGATGGACTCGACAGGTATCCAGCAGGCGCGATGGACGTTCGCCCCGGTCCCGACTACGCCCGCCCGCGCTCGCCGACGGGTTGGCGAGCAGCTCTGCGTGTGGGGCGTCAGCGCCCTCCAGTCCGATCCGATCCTCCTCGTCGCCCACGAGCTGGTCGCCAACGCGGTCGACCACGCTCGCACTGCTCTTGAGCTCGTCATGACCTTTGACGGCACCGCCGTCGTCGTTGAGGTGCACGACCAGTCGATGGTCGAACCCCGCTTGCAGCCGGTCGACCCCACGGCCCCCCGCGGTCGAGGCCTGCAGATGGTCGACGGGCTGGCCAAGAGCTGGCACTGGGTGCGACACGCAAGCGGCAAGACCGTCCGGGCTGTGATCATCCCCGGGCTCTGGTTCGTTATGTCGATCTTGCACTGGTATCACGTGAGGTGCGCCCTCGACCGGCCCAGGTTCGCCTAACGCGCTGGTGCCTGGCGGGTCCTCGGGGCGCACCTCCCGTACCCGCCCGCGCGCCGATCACGCCGAACCGTGCGCCCGTGGCGCCGGGACCTCACCCGGCGTCCAGGGTTGTTGCCACATACTTGCTGTGGCCAGCACGCGGTGCGTACGGTGCGGCGGGCGCCTGGTCGGTGCGGGTCGTGTGGGATGCGGGGTGGTTGGTGTGACGGCGACGTCGGGTACGGCTGCGACCGGTTCGCTGTGGTTGCGGCGGCGGGCTTCGCTGTCGCCGCAGGACCGGCGCTCGATCGTCGCGATGGCGTCGTTCATCGTGCTGCTGCACGTGGTGGGGTTCGTCGTGTTGTTCGCGCTGGTGGTCCCGGAGCGCTACAACCTCGGTGACGCGGGGATCTATACGGTCGGGATCGGCATCCTGGCCTACACGTTCGGGTTGCGGCACGCCTTCGACGCCGACCACATCGCCGCCGTGGACAACACCACCCGCAAGCTGCTGGCCGATCGCGAGGAGGGCGGGCGGCGGCCACTGTCGGTGGGGTTCTGGTTCTCCCTGGGGCATTCGACGATCGTGTTCCTGCTGGCGTTCCTGCTCTCGGCCGGGGTGAAGGCGCTGGCCGGGCAGGTGGAGGACGACGGCTCGGAGCTGCACTCGATCACTGGGATCATCGGCGCGTCGGTGTCGGGGGTGTTCCTGTGGATCCTGGGCATCATGAACCTGGTGGTGCTGATCGGCATCATCGGGATCTTCCGCCGGATGCGACGCGGCCAGTTCGACGAGGCCGAGTTGGAGGCGCAGCTCAACAGCCGCGGGTTCATGAACCGGTTCCTGGGCGGGCTGACCAAGGCGATCACCAAGCCATGGCAGATCTACCCGGTGGGGGTGTTGTTCGGGCTCGGGTTCGACACCGCCACCGAGGTCGGGCTGCTGGTCCTCGCGGGTGGCGCCGCCGCGTTCAACCTGCCCTTCTACGCGATCCTGGTGCTGCCGATCCTGTTCGCGGCCGGGATGTGCCTGATGGACACGATGGACGGGGTGTTCATGAACTTCGCCTACGGGTGGGCGTTCGCCAAGCCGGTCCGCAAGGTGTTCTACAACATCACGATCACCGCGATCTCGGTCGCCGTGGCGTTGATCATCGGGACGATCGAGCTGATCGGGGTGCTGGTCGACCAGGCCCGGATCGAGTCCGGTCCGCTGGTGGACATCGCCGACATCCCGCTGGACTACGCCGGATATGCCATCGTGGGCCTGTTCGTCCTGGCCTGGCTGGCCGCGTTGGCCGTGTGGCGGTTCGGGCGCATCGAGGAGCGTTGGTCGCAGCGACTGCGGGAGAACCCCGCGGGCAGCGCGGCCGGTTCGTGAACCCGGCCGAGGAGCACGCGAGTGGAGCGGATGACGGGAATCGAACCCGCGTATTCAGCTTGGGAACCCAACGCGTCATCGACGAGAGGTCATCCGACCTGCGGTCGATGCACGCATAGGTGACCGTCATTGACCGCTTCGGACCGGTGCTTGTTGCTGTGCTGTCGCTGGCGGTGGACCGGCAATTGAGCGTCGACGCAGGTGCTGCCGTGCACGAGCCGGAACCTCCTCGCAGACGCGTTTGACGCCTCGCAGAGCCCAGGGGTTCTGCGAAGCGCCCACACTGTCTGCGAGGCTGGTCGGGTCGGCCCACCGGTGGTCGCGGCGGCCAGTGCGGCCACCGCCGCGGTGCCCGGGTCTATACGTGGCGAACATCGCTGGATCCCCGCAGTGATCACCGGTTTGGTGCGGAAGGCGGCCAGATCCGGCCGGATCCGCACCGAACCGATGATCTCGACCCGCTCCGAGCCCGACCCGACCCGCCCCCGGGCTCCACGCGCCCGGGCCGACCCGCCGCACGGCCACATCGGCATCAGTTGCTGGGCGCTGTGAAGAGAATCAACCGCAGGCGACCTCCTTAGGCGATCTTGTCGAGGGTGACGTAGTAGCCGAGTCCGGTGAGCTGTTTGATGAGGCGGTCACGTTGGTGGTCGGTGTTGCGGCGGGTGAACCAGTCCCCGCCCAGGTCGTCGTAGTCGCAGTCGTGGGTGAGCAGGTGCCAGCAGATCACCAGGATGGAGTGCGCGACGGCGATGGCGGCCTTCTTCTTCCCGATCCGCCGCGCCAGCCGCCAGAACTGGGCCGACAGGTAGGTGTCGCGGGTGCGGGCGGCGGCCCAGGCGCACTGGGTCAGGATGTCGAGCAGCCAGACGTCGCCTTTGGTGGTCTTGCCCGAGCCGCGTTTCCCGCCGGTGATGTTGTTTCCCGGGGCGAGGCCGGCCCAGGAGGCCAGGTGCGCGGCGGTGGGGAAGCGGGTCATGTCGACGCCGATCTCGGCGATGACGGTCTCGGCGGCCCGTTTCCCGACCCCGGTGATGGTGTCGAGTCGGTCACGGGCGCGGGTGAAAGGGAGACCGGTCTCGCTGGTGGGGGTGGCGACCAGGGTGTCGACGCGCTCGTCGAGTCGGGCGATCGCCGCTTCGAGGTGGGCGGTGTGCTCCAGGCACAACCCGATCAGCAGCGCGTGGTGCTCGGTGAACCGGCCGCGCAGGGCCTGACGCAGCGCGGGGATCTTGCGCCGCAACCGGCCTTTGGCCAGCTCCGCGAGCATGTCCGGGTCGCGCTCGCCGGCGACCAGGGCGGCCAGCATCGCCCGACCGGACACCCCGAGCACGTCGGAGGCGACCGAGTCCAGCTTGATGCCCGCGTCTTCCAGGGTTTTCTGGATCCGCTGGCACTCGCTGGTGTGGGCCTGGATGAGCCGTTTGCGGTAGCGGGTCAGGTCCCGCAACTCCCGGATCGCCGGCGGGGGCACGAAGCTGCCCCGCAGCAGCCCGTGTTCGAGCAGCTCGGCCAGCCATTCCGCGTCCAGGACGTCGCTCTTTCGGCCGGGTAGGATCTTCACGTGGTGGGCGTTGACCAGCTTCAACGCGAACGCCCGCTGCTCCAGCACGTACCAGACGGGTTTCCAGTACGAGCCGGTGGCCTCCATCGCGATCTCGGTGACACCCTCGGTGGTGAACCAATCGGCCATCGCCTCCAACGACGCGGTGAACGAGGAGAACGTACGGGTCTGCTTGCGTCGACCCCGCCCCTTCGTTGCCGGGCCCCGCACACAGGCCACCACCTCGTCCTTGCCGATGTCGATCCCTGCGCAACACTCCACCAACACCTCCACCAGCGACCTCCTCGACCGCAACGTCCTACCGGTGGGATCGGCGGGGCCAACCGATCAACGACGCTGTGAAGCGTGCACGAAGGACAACAGTTCGAGGTGCCGGGAAGGCCCCTGGCGTCAGTCTCTTAAACGGGTTCGCGCGCACCAAGCGCAAACGAGCTCGGCCGACCCCGACCGGATTCTCATCCTTCGAGGCGGCCCGCGGCAGCGGCCATGGGTTCTCTTAGAAGGCCGAAAGCGGCTGGAGCGGCCTCGTTCCGCTGGCCAGTACAGCCTGTCGTGAAGGTCGCAGCCAGGCCATCATCGCCCGAGCGGTGCGACTTCGGCGGCCCACCGGGTCGGAGGGGGAACAGCGGCATGCTGAGGACGGTGGTCCTGGGAGCCGGTCACTGGCATCTGCCGTTGTACCGGGATGCGTTCGTCAAGCACCATAAGATCATCGGGATCTGGGATTCTGATTCTGACGCTGCGGCAAGGGCCGCCGCCGACCTGAGCACCATCGCCCACGACACGGTGGCCTCCTGCGCGGCCGCGAAGCCAGATTTGGCTTATGTCCTCGGGGTGCATGCCGCAATGCCGGGCATCTGTCGTGAGCTCATCGCCGCGCGGGTGCCCTTCGTCCTAGAGAAGCCCGGCGCGGCGGCGGTCGCGGAGCTGGCTGCGGTGCGGGACGAGGCCAAGGCCGCGGGCGTCGCGGCGACGGTGGCGTTGGTGCAGCGCTACGGACCACTGCCGGACTTGCTGGGCCGGGTGGGCACCCTGCGGCATGTGCGGTTCAGCTTCGTCGCGGGTCCGCCGTCGCGGTACGTCGACGCCGGGTGCGGCTGGGTACTGGACCGGTCGGTGTCCGGCGGCGGGTGTCTGTACCTGCTCGGCGTCCACTTCACCGACATGGTGCGCCACGTCACCGGCCAGGACATCACCTCAGCCCGATCCACGCGGCATTACCCGGTCGGGGCGAGCACCGAGGACTACGGAGTGCTGTCACTGCAGACCGCCACAGGCACGACCGCGACGGTGGAGATCGGGTGGACCTTCCCGGTGGCTCCGGTCAAGCGGTATGTCAACTACACGGCCGTGGGTGTCGACGGCCACGTAGCCGTCGACACCATGGGCGGTGTCGAACTGAACGCCCCCGACCAGGACACGGTGCACGAGACCGTGGACGTCGACAGCGACGCTCTCTATCCGATCTTCGTCGAAGCGGTCGTGGCAAACTACGACTCCGGATTCGCTGCAATGCCCACTCTGAGCGACCTCGTCGACGCGATGCGCCCCATCGAGGAGTCTTACGCCGACTCATGACGGGACCGCACGGTAGGCGTCCAAGGCGGGATGTCGACCAAGGACCTGATGGCCCGGATGGGCCGCGCGCTGCGAGTGATCACGAGAGACCCGAGATCATGCCTCCGACCTGGGCTTTCACGGTTGGAGCGGATGACGGGAATCGAACCCGCGTATTCAGCTTGGGAAGCTGATGTTCTACCATTGAACTACATCCGCAGCGAGCCAGTGCCGAGCGTAGCAGTTCACGGGGAGTCACCAAGCCCCCGGCCCGGGTACCCCGAAAGAGTGTTACTGCCCATTCCTTCGGATGAGGCCTCGACGCGCGCCCGCTCGCAGGCCCACACTTCTGGGGCCCGCAAGGCCAGCTCCCCCGGCTGTGAGGAACCCCCGTATGACGGAGTACGACCCGACCCTGGGGTCGCTCCCGGACCAGGATCACGATCACGACATACTCCTGGTTGCAGGCAGTAGACCCGAGGTCGCCCGGCTTGCCCCGGTCGCAACGGCGTTCATCGACGTCGACCGCATCCGGGCGGTGACCGTGGCGACCGGACCCGATCCGATGGCCGTCCACGAGGCTTTCGAGGCGCTCGGAGTGCCCGCGGACGTCACGCAACTGGTGTGTGCTCCGTTCGATCCCGTCAACCCGGCCTCGGTCGGTGCGATGCTCATGAGCCGCCTCGACGAGCTGCTGGTCGATCTCGACCCCTCGGCGATCATGGTCTACGGCGGCGGGATGACCGCGGCGATCGCGGCGCAGGTGGCGTTCTGGCGGCAGATCCCGATCGTCTACCTGCAGGCCGGGACGTCCAGCGACGACCTGCTGTGTCCGTTCCCGCAAGAGGCCAACCGCCGGATCATCGGTCAGCTCGCCTCCCTCTTCCTCACCACCGGCGGTGCCGCGCTCGGCAGCCCGATCGGCCCGAACGCGATCTCCGTCGGCGACCCGATGGCCGCCCACCCGCAGCCCGCTGACCTGCGCTTCGCCCGCCTGCTCCGCCGGGTGCGGGTCGAGCGGCCACGCATCGCGCTGGTCGCGCTCGACCGGCTCGACTCCCTCGGTGTCCTCGCCGGGCTCCCCGAGCTGCTCGACACCGAGCCCGACGTCGAGGTCGTGCTGTTCGGCGAGCTGGGCACCCACGGCGCCGCGGCGCCGATCGCGAACCACCCACGCGGCACGGTCGCCCGCAACGTGCCGCTGGCCGATCTCGTCGGGCTCCTCGCGGTGAGCGCGGTCCTCGTCTCCGACAATCCCGAGCTGGTCAGCGACGCGCCGGGCTTCGGCACGCCTGCCGTACTCGTCGACGGCCCCTCCATCGCCGAGCCCGGCGACTCCATCCGCAGCATCCTCAGCCCTCGGGTGATGGATGCCGTCGGCCAGCTGCTCGCGGCGCACCAGCCCGCGCCGGAGCCGTCCGACGGGCTGGAGGCCATCCGCGTCGAGCAGGCGGTCGCGTGGATGTTCGGCCTCACGAGCTCGCCGTTGCTCGAGCTGCCGCACCCGCGGCTGCCCGCGGAGACCCACGACCCGGCCCAGTGGGAGCCGTAGGGTAGGCCCGTGCTCCTCTCGGACGGCGATCTCACCAAGGAGCTGGCCAGCGGCAGGCTGGCGCTCGACCCCTGGGACCCCGCGATGCTGCAACCCTCCAGCGTCGACGTGCGGCTCGACCGCTACTTTCGCGTCTTCCAGAACTCCCGCTACACCCACATCGACCCGCGGGAGCAGCAGGACGAGCTGACCACACCGGTCGAGCCCGTGGGAGACGACCCCTTCGTACTCCATCCGGGGGAGTTCGTGCTCGGCTCGACGTTCGAGGCCATCTCCCTGCCCGACGACCTCGCCGGGCGCCTGGAAGGCAAAGCGCTCGCCGTGGACACTCCCGTACCCACGCCCGATGGATGGCGGACGATGGGTGAGCTGCAGACAGGCGACCAAGTGTTCGGTCTCGACGGAGCGCCGGTCACGATCGTCGCCGCGACCGAGGTGATGCTCGGCCGTCCCTGCTACGAGGTGTGTCTCTCCGACGGCCAATCCGTCGTCGCCGACGCCGACCATCGCTGGCTGACCACAACCAAGAACGCGCGCAGGCACGGAAAGGCGGCCGCCGTCGTCACCACCACGCAGCTCGCGACGACGCGGCGGGCCGGAACGGAGTGGAACCACCAGATTCCACTCGCACAGCCGGTCCGGTGCGCGGAGCAAGATCTGCCGATCCACCCCTACGTCCTCGGTGTCTGGCTCGGCGACGGGACGAGCTCCAAGGCCGAGATCACCTGTGGTGAAGGCGACGAACAGGTCCTCGATGAGATCCGGGAAGCCGGCTACGACGTGTGGCCCGCAAGTGGCCCGCGCGCCTTCCGCATCGGCGGCATGGGTCGCGGTCAGGGACACCGGATGCGCGACGATCGGGGTCGGCTGTGCGGCGACGGGTCGTTGTCGAGCGCGCTGCGCGCCACAGGGCTTCTCGGAAACAAGCACGTCCCCGTCGTCTACCTGCGCGGGTCGGTGGCCCAGCGGCTCGCGCTCCTGCAAGGGCTGATGGACTCCGACGGATACATCGATGAATCCGGACGATGTGAGTTCGTCAACATTCGCGAGTGTCTCGCCGACGCGGTGCTGGAGCTGGCCGCGAGTCTGGGCCTTCGGCCCACCAAGCGAAAGAAGCACGTGACACTTCGGGGCGTGGACCACGGCGTCGCGTTCCAGGTGGAGTTCGCGCCATGGCACGCAGTGTTCCGGTTGGAGCGCAAGCTGGCCCGGATGAGCGAGGGTCCGCCCCACCGTCACCGCGCGGTCGTGGACGTCCGGCCGGTGCCGAGCCTGCCGGTGCGCTGCATCCAGGTCGACTCCATAGACGGGATATTCCTGGTGGGCCGGACGTTCATCCCGACGCACAACTCGTCGCTCGGGCGGTTAGGGCTGCTCACCCACTCCACGGCGGGCTTCATCGACCCGGGGTTCAGCGGCCACATCACGTTGGAGCTGTCGAACGTCGCGAACCTGCCGATCACACTGTGGCCGGGGATGAAGATCGGGCAGCTCTGCCTGTTCCGGCTGTCCAGCCCGGCCGAGCGGCCCTACGGCAGCCACGGTGTCGGCTCCCGTTACCAAGGCCAGCGCGGCCCCACGCCGTCGCGGGCGCATTTGAACTTCCACCGGATCGACACGCGCCGCTGAATCCGTGACGCTCGCGGCTCGTGTCTCGCGTCTCGCGAGCCCCGGGGGCGGTAGCGTCCTCCGACGATGGAACCGCGCCCCGAACCCCCGCCGTGGCTTCCGGTCGCCCGAACCCCCGTGCCGCCGCCGACATCGCCAGACTCCCCGCCGCCGCCCCCGCCGCCCACGGTCCCGGACCCGCCGCCCCCGACGGCACCGAACTCGCGCCCGCCCTTCCGATGGCAGCGGCTCACCCGCACGCGCCGCGGCGCCGCCGGGCTGGCCATCGGGTCGGCGGCCCTGCTGCTGTGGCCGTTCTCCGGGTGGTCGCCGATTCCGTGGCTCGTCGGGCTGGGCGTGCTGATCGTGCTGCGCCTACTGCGCCTGGACGGGCTGTTCCGCGGCTGGCTGTGGCACCTGGGCGGCCTCGTCGTCGTGGCCGGGCTGATGTACGGCACCGGCCCGTGGGCCTGGGCGCTGGCCGCGAGCATCGGCGTGCTGGTGGCGGGGCTGCTGCAGCTGCCGTGGTGGCGGCTGGCCGCCGTGGGTGCGGTGATGTGCGCCGTCTGCGGCGTCGGGTTCGGGATCTCGACCTACCAGACCCAACGGGAGACGGCCGCGGCCGACCGGCAGGTGCAGCGGGAGCTGCAAGGACAGCAAGGTGCCCCGCGGCCCCAAGGTGTGCTGCCGATTCTGCTCAATCGGATCGCGCAGAACGTGCCCGGCCCGGTCTGCGACAACCTGCTGGCCGACCCGGCGCGGGCGGCCTTGGTGGCGGCAACCCGACAGCCGGACTGCGACGGTGCGGTTGCCGCGCTGTCTGCGCAGGTCGTTGATCGGGCCAGGTACGCAGGCGCGACCGCGCCGATGGTGCAGATGCCCACGGGGTACTCCGTCGATGCGTGCTCCTTGACGTGGTCGAACGGCCGCACGGCGGGCCCTCGGCTCGGCCTGCTGGAGATCGGCCAGAAGCCGGGGGGCTCCTCCTACTATGTCGTCGCGTTCTCGCCCTGCTGATCGGCACCGCGCTTGACGGCGGCCAGCAGCATCTGGGAGACGTCCTGGACCTGGACGTTCTCGCCGATGCCCTGGCCTTGTTTCTGAGTGAGGCCGTCGGTGAGCATGGTGCGGCAGAACGGGCAGCCCACCGCGATGGTCCCCTGATCCCCGCCAGCGCCGTCGAGGGTGTCGAGGGCTTCGCTGGTGCGGGCGATGTTGACGCGTTGCCCGATGCGTTCTTCCATCCACATCCGCGCGCCGCCCGCGCCGCAGCACATGGACCGGTCGGCGTGGCGGGGCATCTCGGACAGGTGGGCTCCGGCGGCGCCGACCAGCGCGCGGGGGTCCGCATAGATCCCGTTGTGGCGCCCGAGGTAGCAGGGGTCGTGATAGGTGACCGCACCGTCCCTGTCGGGAGCGGCGACGGGGACGAGCTTGCCCTCGCGCACCAGCTTGTTCAGCAGCTGGGTGTGGTGCACCACCTCGTAGTGCCCCTCCAGCTGCGGGTACTCCCGGCCCAGCGTGTTGAGGCAGTGCGGGCACGTGGTGACGATCTTGCGGGTGCCGGGTTCGCGGCCCTCGAAGACGGTGTTGAGAACCTCGACGTTCTGCTGCGCGAGCATCTGGAACAGGAACTCGTTGCCCGAGCGGCGGGCCGGGTCGCCGGTGCAGGTCTCCTCCGGGCCGAGCACCACGTAGTTGACCCCGGCCCGGTGCAGCAGCTCGGCGGTGGCCTGCACCGTCTTCTGGGCGCCGTCGTCGAACGCGCCCGCGCACCCGATCCAGAACAGGTACTCCACCTCCGGGGCCAGCTCCCCGTCGAAGACCTGCACGTCGAAGCCGAGCTTCTTGGTCCAGTCCAGGCGGTTGCGGGCGTTCTGCCCCCACGGGTTGCCCTTGTTCTCCAGGTTGCGGAACAACGCCCCCAGCTCGGACGGGAACTCCGACTCGATGAGCACCTGGTGGCGACGCATGTCCACGATGTGGTCGACGTGTTCGATGTCGACCGGGCACTGCTCCACGCACGCCCCACACGTGGTACAGCTCCACAGCACGTCCGGGTCGATCACCCCGCCCTGCTCCGCGGTGCCCACGAGCGGGCGCGCGGCCTGCGCGGGCCCCGACCCCGGCACCCGCCCGAACCCCGACTCGGGCACCCCGTGCCCGGGGTGGTCGGTCAGGCCCGCGGAGAAGTCGATCGTCCCGTCCTCGGGGGCTTGCCTGCCGCCGATGATGTAGGGCGCCTTGGCCACCAGGTGGTCCCGCAGGTCCATGATCACGAGCTTGGGGGAGAGCGGCTTGCCGGTGTTCCACGCCGGACACTGGGACTGGCAGCGCCCGCACTCGGTGCAGGTGGCCATGTCCAGCAGGCCCTTCCACGTGAAGTCCTCGATCTTCCCCCGGCCGAACACGTCGTCCTCGCCGGGATCCTCGAAGTCGATCGGCTTCCCGTGGGAGGTCATCACCGGCAACGGGCCGAGCGCCTTGGGGTAGCGCTTGGCCGACACGTTGATCGGTGCCACGAAGATGTGCAGGTGCTTGGAGTAGAGGACGACGATCAGGAAGGCGAGCATCACGCCGATGTGCAGGATGAGCCCGATGCTCTCCACCACCTCGAGCGTCCCGGTGGACAGCCCGGAGAACAGGTGGCCGAGCCCGATCGACGCCCACGCCCCCGACCGGTAGGGGAACGTGCCCAGCGCCGAGGACGCGGCCCGGAAGAAGAAGAGCGTCCACAGCACGTTGAAGATCATGAAGAGGATCAGCCAGGCTCCGCCGTTGTGGCTGCCGTAGAACCGGCTCGCCCGCGCCTTGCGCTCCGGGGCGTTGCGCAGGCGGATCAGCGCGAACACGACGATGGCGACGAAGCACAACACCGCGATCGTGTCCTGCAGGAACCCGAGCACGGGCGAGTGTCCGATGCCGGGAATGGCGAAGTTCGGCACGAACAGGGCGCCGTAGGCCTCGATGTAGACGGTGAGCAGGATGACGAACGCCCAGAACGTGAAGAAATGCGCCAGCCCCGGCACCGTCCATTTCAACAACCGCTTCTGCCCGAACACCTCCACGAGTTGCGTGCGCAACCGCCGCCCGAGGTCGTGCAAGCGGTCCGGGGCGGGCTGACCCGACCGGATCAACGTGGCGATCGTCCACGCCCGCCGCCCCGCGAACCCCAGCGCCACGACCGTCATCACCAGACCGATGACCAGTCTCACAACCACGACCTGCCTCCCCTGCGCTGCGCCGCGACGGTGGCCGCAGAGTAGTCCGCGGTCACCGGGGCTACCGGCTGGTAACCACCGAAGTTGCCCGAGACGTTAGCCGGGCGGCGCGGGCGAGGCAGTCCGACATCCGTCACAACTTGTGGTGCCATGCCGCGTGTCGTCACCCCCTGCGGCCCCCAACAAGGGGATCGTTTGCACGTGCAAAGCTCTTCGGCCCACGTGTACCGACCGCGAGGGCGCCCCTCTACTCTGCCCAGAGGACGGCCGTGTCCGCAGAACGTGGTCGGATGTGCACGGAGCGTGTCCGGGGTCACGAGGGCCCGATCCGTGGCGAGGAGGTCGGCATGATCACACCCGAGGTCCTTGAGGTCTACGCCCAAGGGGTCTCGACGGGTGGTCTGCAGCGGTGGATCCAGGACAACGTGGTGCCGCTCGTGCTGCTGGGCATCGCGGTGATCCTGCTGTGGATCGGCGGTCGGGGCGACAACGCGGGCGTCGCGCGCCGCAGCGTCGGGCTGCTCGTCGGCCTCGTCGCGCTCGGTATCGCGGTGTCCGGGAAGGGGCCCGATGTCGGCAGCTTCCTCGCTCGTCTCATCACCGGGTGACGCGCGTGCTCGTGCGCACTGACGACGAGGTGTACCGCGTCGACTCCGTCTGGCTGGGGCCGCCGCGCGCCACTTTCCCGTGGCGCGCGCGATATGTGAGCTATGGCCTCGGCCTTCTGGTAATGATCGTGGTTATGTTCCTCCAGCGCCGGATCGGGATCGAGCTCGACTTCTTCTCGGTGGCCTGGGCGCTGATCATCACCGTTCTCGTCACGCGTTTCCTGGGCCAACGCATCGACTACGAGCGTCCGCTCGGCCAGGTACTGGCGCTGTTCCGACACGAGCTGCGCGGCCCGCGACGTCGCACGGTGGCCGCGGGCGGCCCGGTGCGGTCCGACCACGTCGCGGTCCGTCCCGCGCGGACGAAGGCGCTCCCGCCGCGCCTGCGGAAACGGGCGAGGGGGTGGACCCGTGTCGCCGCGTGACAAGAAGCGGGAGCCGCCCCCGAGAGGCCGCAGGGGGCGCGCCCTCGCGGGCGAAACGGGGTTGCCCAAGTACCGGCCCACCATCGCGTTGCGGGCGATCGACGGTCACCTGACACGCACGTCCACGCAGGTGATGGCGTGGTACCGGCTGGCGGCGCAGGCGTGGAGCTTCCGCAGCGACTCCCAGCGCGAGGTGCTGATCCGCCAGATCGCGTCCCAGCTGGGCGAGCTGCAGGGCCGGTGGGTGCACCTGCGGGTCACCACCCGCCCGTACCCGGTGCACCTGTGGGCCGAGTCGTTCGACAACAACGCGCTCGGGCGCCTGCCCGACGTCGCGGGCGCGCTCGGCTGGGACGGCTTCCTGGAGGGCGAGCAGCGCCACCTGATGGGCCTGTCGATGTCGGACAAGGAGGTCTTCCTCGGCATCGAGGTGTCCGGCCGCAGCATGCTCGACCGCTGGGTGGACGCGGCGTCGCCGGTGCTGGGCAAGCTGGCGCCCGCCGCCGTGCGGGCCGAGCTGGCCGCGTTGGCCTCGGAGGTGCGCCACCTCGACATGCTCGTCGCGGGCAGCGGCCTCGACGCCGTCCCCGCGGATGCCGACGACATCGCCTGGCTCATGCACCGCTCGTGCGCGCTGGGCCTGCCCGCGCCGCGGTCGCTCACGCTCGTGCCCGGATCGGTCAACCGCTGGGAGACCGAGGACCTCGCCGCGTTCACCGACGGCGTCGACCTGCACCAGGAGCCCTACGCGGCCACGGTGCGCATCGTGGGGCGGCTGCGCTCGCAGGCCGTGTCGCGCAACGTGGCCGTGCTCTCGCTCGGGTTGATGGACGACCTGCGCATCCCCGAGGTCGACGACCCGTGGATGCAGCGCTCCGACCGGCTGCCGTTCCCGGTGGAGTGGTCGGCGCGCATCTACATCCGCCGCCCGGAGGAGGTCGCGGGCGAGCTGCAGCGGCAGATGGGCAAGGTCCGTTCCCAGATCCGGCACTACACGCACGACCACGATCTCGACCCACCGATGTCGCTCGCCCGCCAGGCCGACCGCGTGCTGGCGATCGAGGACGAGCTCACCAGCGGGCTCACCCAGCTCAACACGCGGCTCTACGGCTGGTGGCGCATCGCCGTCGCGGGCAAGGACGAGGCCGAGGCGCTCACCCGCGCCCAGCAGGTGCTCGACCTCTACGGGCCGAAGGTCCAGGTCGAGCACCCCGAGGCGCAGTACCGCTACGCGCGCGAGTTCATCCCCGGCGAGCCGCTGGCGTCCACGGCCTACCGCCGACGCGGCTCGGTCACCTGGGCGGCTTCGGCCGTGCCCGCCGCCACCGCGAGCGTCGGCGATCGGCGCGGCATCATGATCGGCGAGACGTGCACCGCCACCCGCCGTCCGGTGGCGTGGGACCCGTGGCTGGCCCAGGAGGTGCGGCGCGCGTCCGGGCTCACAGCGGTGGTGGGGGGGTTGGGCAGCGGCAAGTCCTTCCTGACCGGCCTGATCGTCTACAAGACGCTGCGGATGGGCGCCCGCTGGACCCTGCTCGACCCCTCCGGGCCGCTGGCCGAGCTCACCCGGCTCCCCGAGCTCGCCCCGTTCTCCCGGCACATCAACCTGCTGCGGGCCGACCCCGGCATCCTCAACCCGTACCGCGTCGTCGCCGAGCCGCGCGCGGAACACTTCGCCGACGAAGAGGACCCCGAGCGGGCCTGGCGCCGGGAACGCTCCCTGGCCGCGGCCACGCGGCGGCGGCTCGTGCTCGACGTGCTCACCGGGCTGCTCCCCTTCGACGTCGCCCGCCTCCCGCACACCCGGATCGTGCTGCTGCGCGCGGTCCGCGAGGTCGGCGGCGCCCCCGACCGCCATCCCGGCCTGGTCATCGACGTGCTCCGGCGCCACGCGCGCGACGGCGAGGACCACGCAGGCGTCGTCGCGGACTTCCTGGAGGAGCGCCGCGAGCTGCCACAGGCCGCGCTGCTGTTCCCCGACACGTCCCGCGACGACCCGTGGCGGGACGAGCGGCACTACCGCCTCACCGTCCTCACGATGCAGGGCATGACGCTGCCCCGCCCGGGCAGCCCGCGGGAGGAATGGACCGACGGCGAGTCGCTGGCCGTCGAGCTGCTCAACCTCGCCTCGTGGCTCACCCAGCGCACGATCTACGAAGCCGACCGCAACTTCCGCAAGGGCGTCGCCCTGGACGAGACCCACTTCCTGTCGCAGGTGCCGACGGGCAAGGTGCTCATCGACCGGCTCGCCCGCGACTCGCGGAAGTTCAACGTGCGCGCGCTCTTCGCGTCGCAGCTCGCGGGCGACCTGTTGCGGGTGTCGGGGTTCGCGTCGCTGGTCAACGCCGTGTTCGTCGGACGCACCGACGACGGCGAGGCGCAGGCCGACGCGTTGCGGCTGCTCAAGGTGCCCATCGAGGTCGGCTACGAGCAGATGCTGGGCACCCTCTCGCCGCGGCCGCGCCACGACGACCGGCCCGACGACACCCCCCGCCAGTTCATCTTCGCCGACGGGCACGGCGGCGTGGAGAAGATCCGCATCGACCTGGAGGCGCCGCACCTCGAGCACGTCCGCGAGGCGCTCGACACCAACCCGGACGCCAACCGGGTCGCGGTGCGCGGGGTCCCGGCGCCGCCGCGGACGGCCGCGGTCCGCGCCTCCGAAGCGCCTCCGCCGCCGCCTCGACTCACGAAGGAGGAGTCGCGCGCGCGGGCGGTCGTCGATCTCGCCGACGACGAGGGCGACCTGATCGACCCGACGTTCGACGATCTCGACGACCCCGATGGCCTGCTGCGCCACGGCGCGGGCAATGGGATTGTCGACGGTCATCGCGCGGAGCTGTTCGACGACGAGGCCCTCGATCTGCTCGGCGATGTCGACGACGGGCCGCCGGACGGTCTGCCCGACGGGATCGCCGACCGGGTCGCTGACCGGGCAGGCGGTGACCGGGTCGCTGACCGGGCAGGCGGCGACCGGGCGGGCGCGGGCGGGCGGGGGGACCGAGCGGGCACGGCTGGGCGGACCGGGCGATGACCCCGGCCGCCGCCTCCTCCGGGGCCGGGTGGCTGCCGGTCGCCATCGTGGTGGGGCTTGCGCTGTGGGCCGCGCGGCGGCGGCGTAGGCGGCCCCGGCCGTCGGCGAGCGCGGCCCTACTGCGCGGCGGCGGCCCGCGCAGGCGGCGGGGCCTGGCGTTGGTCGTGGTCACGGGCCTGGTCGGGGGCTCGGTGCTGCTCGGCACCCCCGCGTTCGCGCAGCCGTTGAGCTGCAAGGAGTCGCCCGAGCCGGACCGGCCCGGCACGGGTCTCGTGGGCTCGCTCGACGGCGCGACGTACGGCGTCGGCGAACCGGGCAGCGTCTACGACGAGGTCGGCTACGCCGGGCTCGTCTGGTACACCTATGACCTCGGTTGCGTGGGCACCAGCGTCCTCAATCCGGCGGTCTCCACCGACACCTGGATGGGGAACCAGACGCTCAACGTCGCGAAGGTCGCCGTCGCTGGGGTGAACTGGTCGCACTACCTCATCGCCGACGGCGGCAAGGTCCTCGACCCGCTCGACAACCTCATCGCCCAAGGCACGCGCGGCATGTACAACGCCGTGTTCACCACCTGGGTCGGTCCCGCGCTGCTGGTCCTCGCCGTCTTGTTGTTCGTGCTCGCGATGCGCGGCGACCTGGCCCGCCAGGCGCAGCGGGCGGCCTTCGCGGTCGCGGCGCTCGCCATCGGGTCGGCCGCGTATCTCGCGCCGATCGACTGGGCGAAGGCCGCGGACCCGTTGTTGCTCGACGGCGTCACCAACATGCAGGAGGGCTTCCTCGGCCCCGCGGGCCTCGGCGACCGCGACACGTTGCCGACCGTCCTCGTCGACCAGGTGATCTACCAGAACTGGCTGCGCGGCGAGTTCGGCGCACCGGACGTGCCGCAGGCCCAGCAGTACGGCCGCGACCTGCTGCGTGCGCAGACGTTCACGAAGGCCGAGGTCGCCGACGGTCGCGCCACCGCGGATCTCGCCGCGCAGAAGAAGAACGACTTCGCGACGATCGCGGGCCAGCTCGGCGACCGCTACCCCTACCTGCAGGGCAAGTCCGGCAGCCGGATCGGGGCGGGGGTGCTCGCGGTCGTCGAGGCCGTCTGCATCGCGCTCTTCCAACTCCTGTCCAAGGTGCTGGTGCTGGTGGCGATGCTCATGATCCGCCTGCTGGTCATGACCGCGCCCGCGGCGGCCGTGGTCGCGATCCTCAAGCCGGACGTCCTGCCCGCGCTGCTGCGCGTCGGCGGCGCGGCGATCGTCAACACGCTGGTCGTCGGGGCGATGGCAGGCCTGCACTCACTGCTCGTCGTCTCCCTGTTCCGGCCCGGTTCCGGCATCGACCTGTGGCTCGCGCTCCTGGTCACCGGCGTGGTCACGGTCGTGCTGTGGGCGGCGGCGCGGCCGTTCCGCCGTCTGGTGTCGATGGTCTCGCTCACCCGCGAGCAGTTCGGCGGCATCGTGCCGGGCGCGGGCACGGGCCCCATGTCGCGGGTGTGGCAGCGGCTGCGCGGCGGGGAGGTCGAGGATCGCCAGGCTCGGTGGTGGGAGGAACGGCGGGGAGCCGCCACCGGTGCCGACGGCAGCGGCGGCGCCCGGCCCGAGACCGACACCCACGTGCGCGTCCCGGCGCAGACCCGGCGGGTCATGCCGCCCGCCCCCGCCGTCGAGGCGCCCCCGCAGCCCACGCTCGTGCCCGCCGCGCGCCGCCCGGCGTTGCCCGCGGGCACGCGCGGCGCCGGGGCGGCAGGCGGTCGCAGACCGCGGTGGGACGAGCCCGACGCCGTCGACGACCGCACGATCTACCGCCGCCCTGACGCCGTGCCGCTGCGCCCCGGCGGCGCCCGCCCGGTCCAGGCGGAGATCGTCGACGGCGTACCCGTCTACCGCATCTACCGGCCGCGCCCGGCGCGGACCGGGCCGGGCTGATGCCCATCCGGTCCCCGCGGGGTCGGTCCGCGGCATACCGGGTGCTGTGGCAGTGGCCGCTGCGCTCGCCGATTCGGCTCGTCCTCACGGGCGTCGGGGTGTTGGCCGTGGTCGTGGCGGTCACCCTGGGGCTCGGGCTGGCCCACGGTTCCGTGCCCCTTCCGGGGGGCGCCGCGCCGACGCCGAGCGTCGCGGCGGGCCCCGCCCCGTCGCCGGAGCCCGCGCTGCTCCCGCCGGTCCCCACACTCGAGCCCACGACGCTCCCGGTGTCCGCGGCACCTGCGGCGGCGTTGCAGGTGGCGACGCGGTGGGCACGGGCCTGGGTCCGCCCCCCGGACGGCACCACGTCCGCGAAGTGGCTCGACGGCCTGCGCACCACCACCACCGACGAGTACCTCGGCGTGCTTGCGGGCGTCGATCCGTCGAACATCCCGGCCACCAAGGTCACCGGTGCGGCGAAGGCCGTCTCCGTCGCGCCCCGGTCGCTGCGGGCCCGGGTGCCCACCGACGCCCTCACGCTCGTCATCACCGTGGTCGACACCGACGCAGGCTGGCGCGTCTCCGGCTACGACCGGGCGTGATGCCATGGCGCTGCTCCGCCCGCTGCGCATCCTGCTGCCGTTCGTCGCGATCGGCGTGGCGCTGCTGGTGTTCCTCGGCGTCACGTTCGTGGCGTTCAGCATCGGCGGCGGGCTGGGGTCGAACGGCCCGGTGTCGCTCGGCGGGTGCGACGCGGGCCTGAGCGGGTCGCCCACCGCCGCCCGCACCACCCCCGCTGATCTCACGCAGGAGCAACGTCAGAACGCGAGCATCATCGTGTCGACCGCCCGTGACCTCGGCGCGCCACCGCGGGCGTGGGTGATCGCGCTCGCGGCGGCGATGCAGGAGTCGAACCTGCGCAACATCCCGTACGGCGACCGGGACTCGGAGGGCCTGTTCCAGCAGCGGCCGTCACAGGGCTGGGGCACTCAGGCCGAGGTGACCGATCCGGTCCACGCCACCACCGCGTTCATCCAGCGGCTCCTGGCCGTCCCGGGCTGGGACGCCATGGCGCTCACCGACGCGGCTCAGCTCGTGCAGCGGTCGGCGTTCCCCGACGCCTACCGCCAGTGGGAAGGCCTCGCCACGCAGCTGGTGACCCAGCTCGGGCAGGTCCCCGACCCGGTGCGGTGCTCGGCCCCGGTCACCGCGGGGGGCGTGGCCCAGGCAGCGATCAACTTTGCCCTCGCCGCCGTCGGGAAGCCCTACGTGTGGGGCGCGACCGGGCCCGACACCTTCGACTGCTCCGGCCTCATGCTCCGCGCCTTCCAAAAGGCCGGGGTCGACCTTCCGCGGGTGTCGCGGGAGCAGTTCAACGCGGGCGGGCACGTGCCCGTCAGCCAGGCCCAACCGGGGGACCTGCTGTTCCTCGCCGCCGATCCGCACGACCCCGCGACCATCCACCACGTCATGCTCTACATGGGCAACGACAAGATCGTCGAGGCGCCCTACACCGGAGCGTCGGTGCGGGTGCAGCCTGCGCCGTGGACCGACCCGGATCTGGTTCCCCTCGCGACGCGTCCGGGCACGGCGGCCAACTGGGCGTGATCACCCGCAAACGACGCCCAGCAGCGCCGGGCCTGCGGGGTCGCCCGTACCGCCTACGGGTCAGCCGTCCGAGTACAGTCCGAGAGGTGACCGCGCGCGACCCGACTGACGTTGCTCGCAAGCTCCGTCAGCACGACAACGAGTTCGAGGCCGTCTACGATCTGCTCAGGGTTGTGGACGGCAAGATCGACGCCCTCGATGCGAAGGTCGACGCCGGGTTCGCGCGGATTGACGCCCTCGAGACGAAGGTCGACGCCGGGTTCGCGCGGATCGACGCCCTCGAGACGAAGGTCGACGCCGGGTTCGCGCGGATCGACGCCCTCGAGACGAAGGTCGACGCCGGGTTCGCGCGGCTCGAGAGCGGCCAGCGACAGATTCTCGACATGCTCCGCGGCAGCCGGGGACCCTCGACGTCGGACTGAGGTCGCGGCCGGTACCGCAGTCGGCGGCCATGGCCCACCCAACCTTGACGCTGCACTTCGGCTGGGACACGTCGGGCGTCGCCGACCGGCGGATGATGAGCGCATGAGGTCAGTCCCACGCCCGCCGGTAGACGGCGGCACTGTCGTGGTCACCGGGGCGTCGGCGGGTATCGGCCGCGAGTTCGCCGTGCAGCTGGCCCCCCGGGTCGCGACGCTGGTGCTGTTGGCCCGCCGGGTGGCTCGGCTGCAGGAGTTACGTGCCGAGCTGGTGGCCCGCCACCCTGGGCTGACGGTCCTGGTGCTGTCTGTGGATCTGTCCGACGAGCAGGACGTGCAGCGGGTTCTGGGTGAGATACGCGAGCGGGTCGGCGACGTGGACGTGCTGGTCAACAACGCGGGTGTCGGCGACTCGGCCCTGTTCGAAGACGCCGAGTGGTCGCGCACCCGCGCGGTGCTGGCCACCAACGTGCTCGCCCTGGCCCGGCTCACCGCAGGACTCGTGCCCGGGATGGTCGCCCGCGGTCGGGGCGGCGTGCTGAACGTCGGGTCGGGGGCCGGGCTGACCGTGCTGCCCGCGGCCGCGGCCTACAGCGGCAGCAAGCATTTCGTCGACGGCTTCACCGAGGGGCTGCGGGCCGACCTGGCCGGCACCGGGGTGGTCGTCACCCAGGTCTGTCCCGGCCCGGTGAGCAGCGAGTTCGACCAGCTCGCCGGATCGGTCGGGGGAATGAGCGGTGGGCCGCCGCAGTGGCTGCGGATCAGCCCCGCCCAATGCGCCCGGGAGGCACTGGCCGGCTTCGACCGCGGCGCGGCGCTGGTGTTGCCCGGCCGCGGCTACCGGCTGCTGATGCGCCTGCTCCCACTCCTGCCGCGGGCCGCGCAGCGCAGGCAGGCCGCGCACGCGGCCGCCCGGCTGCGGTCGGGAACCGCGACCGACCCGGCGCGACCGGCGGTGACCGACCTGGCGCGACCGGCGGTGACCGAGCCGACGCGACCGGCGGTGACCGAGCCGACGCGACCGGCGGCCCAGGACGCCCGCGGCCACGGACGAGGTGGCGACCGCGGTCGAGACGACCACAGGGACGACAGGGATGACCGGGACGACAGGGCTCGCGGCGCGCGGCTCAGCCGGTTGGTACTCACCGCCGCCGCCGTCGGCACCGTGCTCGGAACGGCGCGGGCGGACCTCAACCGCACCCACGTGTTCAACCCGCACTGGCCCCCGCACGCCCGATTCCACAACGTGGCCGGATGGGGCACCGTCACCGGTGCGCAGCTGCTGGCGCTCTGGCTGCTCTGGCGGCCTGCCGCCACGGGCGTCGAGGACGACCTGGCCGCCAAGACCGCCGCCCTGCTGCCCGCTGCCGCGTGGGCGCCGTTCTTCCTTGCACTCATCACCCCCGGTGCCGCGGTGGAGGATGAGCCCGGGCACCTGCCTCGCGTCGCGGGTGTGCCGCTGAACCTGGTGCCCGCCACCCTCGTACCGGCAGTGGCCGCGCTCGGCTACGGGCTGCACCGCCGCGGGCTGTAGACCACAGGTCCGGGGGCCGCCCGCTGAAGCCCACCGCCGTCGCGCCGTCTTGTTTGAGCCGCGGGCGTTGGCTCAGTCCGAGCAGCAGGCGATCCTGGACGTGCTGCACAGCGAACACTTCGTCGACCTCGCGCCGTCCGAGGTGTGGGCCACGCTGCTCGACGAGCAGAGCGTCTACCTCGGGTCGATCTCGACGTTCTACCGGCTGCTGCGCCGAGCCGACGAGACCCGCGAACGGCGCCGGCAGGCGACCCAGGCCATGCGGCCTCCACGTGTCTGTCGGCCGGAGGGCCGTCCGCTGTTGAGTTCGCGTTACCGTGCGCCGTGCCTCCTGACTCGCCAGCGCCTGCGTCCACTACGCCGGTGCAGGATTACCTCAACCGCGCAGTCCCCGGCGCCTCGACCGACTACCTCGTCATCCCGCGCGCGCTGGCGCAGTCGATGCCGTTGCGCTGGCAGCAGGTGTTCGTCGGCCTGCTCATGGATCTGCATGACGCGTACGGCCACCTGACCTGGCCCGAGTATCGCGTGGTGCCGAGCCGGTGGGAGATCGTGGCCGACCTCGACGAAGGCCAGCTCGCCGTCGCGGGCATTCACGCCGACCTCGGCCCGGAAGGCACGCTCGAATACCGCGACGGCGACGAGCGCCTGATCACCGACCCCGAACGCCACCGCGTGCTCGCGCCGGTGGCGGACCCGCTCCCGCCGCCCTCGGCCGGACACGTGGAGGCGCGGCCCGCCAAGCCGCTCTAACGGGCTCCGACGAGCAGCTCGTCGAGGTCGGCGGCGAGGCGCGCGCGGGTGGCCGGCTCCAGCGCGACGGTGGAGGGGCCGAGGCGAACGCTGCGGTAGTCGCCCGAGCCGGTGCGGTGGAACCCGATCACGCGTGACATCCGGCGTGTGCGCACGCCGTCGCGGTCCAGCACCGAGGCACCGAGCTGGCCGAACATCCGCACGTCGCGGCAGGCGGCCCGCACCTGCGGGGCCGTGGGCCCGTCGGCGAGGACGACCGACATCGCATGGCCGGGGCCGGGGCGCACCGGCCCGAGCAGGTCGAGTACCGCGTCGATCGCCGCAGCCACCGGGATGTCGACCAGCGCGATCTCGTCGCCATGTCGGACGGCGAGCACACCTGCCGGGCCGTGGCAGGCCACGAGTCCCGCAACCAGGTCGTCCGCCCGCAGCCGGACGTCGACCGACCAGGCCGGGCGGCCCAGCAGTCGCAGCCACGCGGGCAGCTCCGCCCCGGCGGCGCGCAGCTGCGCCGTCACCTCGGCCACGAAGGCCTGCCGCGCCGCGGCGGTGAGCCCGTACCGCGGCGGTTCGAGCTGCCAGGGTGTCTCGCCGAGACCGAGGACCTCCCAGCACGCCTCGAACGCCGCGGCCGCGAGTACGGTCGCGCGTGACCAGTCGGGGATCATGCGTTGCCGCCGTGGAGCACGCCTTCGCCGTGGGGCGGCAGCGGCACGTCGAACGGCTCGGCCGAGCGGACCCAGTAGGTGCTGCGGTGCTCGGTGGATTGCGCCCCCGCGCCGACGCCCATCCCGCCGACGAATGGCATCCCGGCTCCTTCGACCGCCGTGCCGCTCATCCCGGCGCCGGACGGGAGGCGCGCCGCGAACTCGGGGCCCGCGGCCGGGCCGCGGGAGATGAGGCCGGGCTCGGCCGGAGGGCGTGCGACGACGTCGCGCCAGCCGCCTGCCGGGCCGGGTGCGCCGACCCCGAAGCGCCCGGCCGCGGCGTCCGCGCCCGGTGGGAGGCGGACCGCGCCGCCCTCGCGGGCGCCGACCGCGCCGCCTGGTGCGTCGGCGCCGCCGCGCAGCCGGGGGTCGGAGCCGGGCACCGCGCCTGCCGTGCCGCCCTGGATCGCGCCGCCCCCGCGGCTGCCGATCCGGCCGTCGGGGTCGAGGTCCCCGATGCCACCGGGCGTGGCGCCGCCGGCTCGGCCGGGCGTGGCGCCGCCAGCTCGGCCGGGCGTTGCGCCGCTGGCTCGGCCGGGCGTGGCGCCGCCGACCCCGCCGGGTGCGGCACCACCGATGACACCGGGCGTTACGCCACCAGGTCGGCCCGGCTGCCCGCTGGCCGCCCCCGCTCCTCCGGACGAGGCTGCGCCCGGACCGATCCCGGGGATGATCGCTCCCGGACCGGTCCCACCCGGGCCGCCCGCGCCCGCCCCGCTTGCGCCACCGTCCGCTCCCGCGACCACCGGGCCTGGGCCCGCACCGACCGGGACGGGGCCGGCCCCCGCGGCGGCGGCCCCGACCGGTGCGTCATCAGCCGTTGCGACAAGCGGGGTTGGCCGACTGCCCAGGGCGGGGTTCGCGCCGAGCCCTGGCTGCGGGTCGATTCCCGCCGGCTGGATGCTCGGGAAGGAGTTGACCGCGGTGCGGGTCTGGTCCTCGTGGGCGCGCAGTGCGGCAACGGCCGTCGCGTCGTTTGTGCGGTTCTGCTGGGCCGTCGTGAAGTAGTCGGCCGTGAGGTTGCCCAGGAAGGGGGCGGGACTGAGGGTCGCGACCGACGCCACAGCGCTCGCGGTGTCGTTCCATCCCCACGCCCACGGGTCGTCCCAGTGGACCTGGCCCCGCAGGGACTCGAAGGACCGTCCGTAGCCCTCGACGGTCTGGCCGCCCGCGCCATGGCTGGCGCCCGCGTCCTGGCTCCAGTCGGCGGCGCGCTGGAGGGTGGCCCCGGCGTTGGTGGCCGCGTCGCCGCTCCAGTCGGCGCCGAGACTGCGCAGGGTGGCGCGTACCTGGGCGTCCGAGTCGGTGTACAGCGCCGCTGCCCCGGACATGAACTGTCGGGCTGGCTCGACCGCGGACAGCCCCGGCACGTTCTGAAACCACGCGAGCTTCTGTTCGAGCGGTGTGCTGCGGTAGACGTCGTCGTGGCGCCCGATCTCGGTCATGTGCGGAGAGTAGGTCGCGGCCGTGATCGTTCGTGGGCGTTTGGAAGAACTCGTCAGCCGCCAACGCGGCGCCCTGCCCGAGATGGACGTGAGGGGGGTTTGACCAAGATCAAACCCCCCTCACGTCCATCTCGGCGGAAACAGCCCTGAGGTCAACCGCCGATCTTGTCCAGGATCGTCTGCATGGCCAGCTCAGCCGCGTTGCGCGCTTTCTGGCACGCGATCTCATGGTTCATGGGCACGGTCGAGCCGTTGTAGAAGTAGTTGACCTGGACGGCCTGGCCGGATGCCACGTCGACGTTGACTATGCAATCGCGTTCGCCAGAGCTAAATTGACCAGGTGTTTCCACGGCCCCGAAACCGCCGACCGTTATGATATTGAACCCTGGCTGGTCGAATGCTGATTCCACCCCGCCTCGGGTGTTGACGTCGACGCTGTAGCTCTCAACGGGCTCGGTCGGTGAATGGATCCAGTCGCAACCCGGCCCTCGCTGGGCGCCAGGCTTGACGGTGCGGTAGAACGCAACCCCGAGCGACTTCGCTTGAGCAGGTGTAAGGGTGCTGCACGCATCAAGCCCGTTGATGCGCACCTCGCGTGGCCGCGGCGGTAGTCGTGGAGTGGCGCCGCCCTGCGACGGCGTCCCCGTGACAACGCTTGAGCATGCTGCGGACATCGCCGCTGCCAAGAGTAGCGCCAGTAGCCGCCAGTTCATGAAGTCGGATGGAATGATGCCGAGATCTGATCGTCGGTGTAGCCATACGCCCGGGCTGTGGCGTCCAACCTGGCGGCCGACATGCGGAGATCCTGGTTGTAATCGAAACAGCTCTTGACAAGCGCGTCGATTCGTTCGTTAAAGGCGCGCGCCGCTTCCGGGGATACGGGATCGGCGCCGCACAGGCCAACCCGGCTGAGGTCGCTGTGCTTGTCGCGGAGTTGCGCGTCCAGCCGGTCGGCCTCGGCGAGCAGGGCCGCGCGGGCCTTCAGCACCGTCTCCCGATTCACCTGCAGCGCCAGGGCGCCGACGGCGGCGTCGAGCTGTGTCCTGTGCGCTCCGGCCTCCGGTGCGGTCATGGGGGTCGAGCGTAGGGGCTCCCCCCGCGCCATGGGGGCGTTCGGGAAAACCCGCGGCGCGGGAACATCATCCCCACCCCGCGCGTTGGGCCAGACGAACAAGTTGAGCGGACCGGACTCAAGCCCGAGATTCGGCCCGTGGCAGACTTGAGCCGAATCTACTCAAGCAACTCCCCGGAGGAACCACCATGGCTCGTGCGGTCGGCATCGACCTCGGGACCACCAACTCCGTCGTCTCCGTGCTCGAAGGCGGCGAGCCGACGGTCATCGCCAACTCCGAGGGCTCGCGCACGACGCCCTCGGTCGTCGCCTTCGCCCGCAACGGCGAGGTGCTCGTCGGCCAGTCCGCGAAGAACCAGGCCGTCACCAACGTCGACCGGACGATCCGTTCGGTCAAGCGGCACATGGGCAGCGACTGGAAGACCCCGGACATCGACGGCAAGCGCTACTCCGCCCAGGAGATCAGCGCCCGCGTGCTGCAGAAGCTCAAGCGCGACGCCGAGTCCTACCTCGGCGAGGAGATCACCGACGCGGTGATCACCGTCCCCGCCTACTTCGAGGACGCCCAGCGCCAAGCCACCAAGGAGGCCGGGCAGATCGCGGGTATGAACGTCCTGCGCATCGTCAACGAGCCCACCGCGGCCGCGCTGGCCTACGGCCTTGACAAGGGCGAGAAGGAGCAGACGATCCTCGTCTTCGACCTCGGCGGCGGCACGTTCGACGTGTCCCTGCTGGAGATCGGCGAGGGTGTCGTCGAGGTGAAGGCCACCAACGGCGACAACCACCTCGGCGGCGACGACTGGGACGAGCGGATCATCAGCTGGCTCGTCGACAAGTTCAAGGCCAGCCAGGGCATCGACCTCACCCGCGACCGCATGGCCATGCAGCGCCTGCGTGAGGCAGCGGAGAAGGCCAAGATCGAGCTGTCCTCCCAGAGCACGGCCACGATCAACCTGCCCTACATCACGGTCGACGCGGACAAGAACCCGCTCTTCCTCGACGAGACGCTCTCGCGCGCCGAGTTCCAGCGGATCACCTCCGACCTGCTCGACCGCACCCGCGCCCCGTTCAACCAGGTCATCAAGGACGCGAGCATCTCCGTCGGCCAGATCGACCACGTGGTGCTCGTCGGCGGCTCCACCCGCATGCCCGCCGTCACCGACCTGGTGAAGGAGCTCACCGGCGGCAAGGAGCCCAACAAGGGCGTGAACCCGGACGAGGTCGTCGCGGTCGGCGCCGCCCTGCAGGCCGGTGTGCTGCGCGGTGAGGTCAAGGACGTTCTGCTGCTCGACGTCACCCCGCTGTCCCTGGGCATCGAGACCAAGGGCGGTGTGATGACCAAGCTCATCGAGCGCAACACCACGATCCCCACCAAGCGCTCGGAGATCTTCACGACGGCGGACGACAACCAGCCGTCCGTGCAGATCCAGGTGTTCCAGGGCGAGCGCGAGATCGCGGCGTACAACAAGAAGCTCGGCATGTTCGAGCTCACCGGCCTGCCGCCTGCCCCGCGTGGCGTGCCGCAGATCGAGGTTTCCTTCGACATCGACGCCAACGGCATTGTCAACGTGTCCGCCAAGGACATGGGCACCGGCAAGAGCCAGGCCATGACGATCACCGGCGGCTCGGCGCTCGGCAAGGATGAGATCGACCGCATGATGCGCGAGGCCGAGCAGCACGCCGAAGAGGACAAGAAGCGCCGCGAGGAGGCCGAGGTCCGCAACCAGGCGGAGTCGCTCGTCTACCAGACGGAGAAGTTCGTCAAGGAGAACGACGCGAAGCTGCCCGCCGACGTCAAGGACAGCGTCAACGCCGCGCTCGGCGAGGCCCAGGCGGCCCTGAAGGGCACCAACTCCGACGCCATCAAGGCGGCGATGGAGAAGCTCGCCACCGAGTCGCAGAAGATGGGCTCGGCGCTCTACCAGCAGCAGCCGACGCCCGATGGTGCGCCGACGGGCGAGCAGGGCAGCCAGTCCCACGCCGACGACGTGGTCGACGCCGAGATCGTGGACGAGGAGAAGGACAAGAAGTGATCGCTGACGCAACTCTTCCCGCGGAGGTGGCGTCATGAGCGAGGAGCCCCGCGAGGACAAGGAGCCGGTCGTCGTCCGGGACCGACGTCGGGTCGACCCGGACACGGGACAGGTGCGGGCCCGGGAGAGCGAGGCGCAGACCGCCCCTGTCGTGGAGCCCGCACCCGCCGACCCGGCCGCCGCTCTCGCCGCCGCCGAGCTCGCCGCCCAGGTGGCCGAGCGCACCGCCGATCTGCAGCGGATCACCGCGGAGTACGCCAACTACCGGCGCCGCGTGGAACGCGACCGCGAGGCCGTGCTGGTCACGGCCCGCACCCAGTTCGTCGGCGATCTGCTCACCGTGCTGGACGACCTCGACCGCGCCGACGCGCACGGCGACCTCACCGGCCCGTTCAAGGCCGTGGCCGACAAGATCACCTCGGTGGTCCAGAAGCTCGGCCTGGAGTCATTCGGGCTGGTCGGCGAGCCGTTCGACCCGTCGGCGCACGAGGCCGTCCAGCACGACACGGCCGAGGGCGACGGGCCGACGGTGCCGGTGCTCGCCGCCGTTCTCCGGAAGGGCTATCGCATAGCCGACCGCGTGCTGCGGCCCGCGATGGTGACGGTTGTCGACCGTCCGGACGACGGCACGGTGGGCGAGCCGCGGGCAGAGTGAGCAGAAAGGAGGCGGGATGACCCAGCGCGACTGGATCGAGAAGGACTTCTACCGTGAGCTGGGCGTCGCCTCCGGCGCGTCCAACGACGAGATCAAGAAGGCGTACCGGAAGCTCGCCCGCGAGCTGCACCCGGACGCCAACCCCGGCGACACCAAGGCCGAGGCCCGCTTCAAGGCCGTGTCGGAGGCCTACGGTGTGCTCTCGGACGAAAAGAAGCGCAAGGAGTACGACGAGACCCGCGCACTGTTCGCGGGTGGCGGCGGCGGGTTCGGCGGCGCCGGGTTCCCCGGCGGGTTCGGCACCGGCGCGTCGGGGCAGGGGTTCGACCTGAACGACCTGCTCCGGGGCGCCGGGGCAGGCGGGCAAGCCGGCGGCGTAGGTGGTCTCGGCGACCTGTTCGGCGGCCTGTTCGGCGGCGGGCGCGGCACCACCACGGCGCCGCGCAGCCGTCGCGGCGCCGACGTCGAGTCCGAGCTGACGATCGACTTCGTCGACGCGGTCCGTGGCGCCGAGGTGCCGATCCGGCTGTCGTCGCCCGGCCGCTGCGAGACCTGCGGTGGCTCGGGCGCGCGGCCCGGCACCCGCCCGCACGCCTGCCCGACCTGCGCGGGCTCGGGTTTCGTCAGCTCCAGCCAGGGGGCGTTCGCGTTCTCCGAACCGTGCCGCGACTGTCGCGGCACGGGCCGGATCGTCGACGAGCCGTGCCCCGAGTGCGGGGGCGACGGGGTCAGCTCCCGCACCCGTCCGCTCACCGTCCGTGTTCCCGCGGGTGTGGCCGACGGCAACAAGGTGCGTCTCAAGGGCCAGGGCCAGCCGGGCATGGGCGGGGCGCCCGCCGGTGACCTCTACGTCACCGTGCACGTCACCCCACACCGGTTGTTCGGCCGCTCCGCGAACAACGCGGACGACCTGACGCTCACGGTTCCGGTCACGTTCCCCGAACTGGCGCTGGGTTCCACGCTCACGGTGCCCACGCTGGACGGGAGCACCGTGTCGCTGCGCATCCCGCCGGGCACCCGCAGCGGGCGCACGTTCCGGGTGCGCGGGCGCGGGGTGCAGAAGAAGAACGGAGCGGGCGACCTGCTCGTCACGGTGGAGGTGGCCGTGCCCGCGCGCCTCTCGGACGCCGCGCACGGCGCTCTGCAGTCCTACGCCGAGGCCACGAAGGGTGATGACCCCCGGGCCGACCTGCTCGGCGGCAGGCGGTGACGATTCCATGACACCGCCGTTGCCGCCGGGTGTGGGGATGGACAGCCCCATTTTCGTGATCTCGGTGGCGGCCGAGCTGGCCGGGTTGCACGCCCAGACCCTCCGCAGCTACGACCGGTTGGGGCTCGTGCGCCCCGGCCGGTCGCCCGGCGGCGGTCGGCGCTACTCCGCCCGCGACATCGCCCTGCTCCGCGAGGTGCAGCGGCTGTCGCAGGAGGAGGGCGTCAACCTCGCGGGCATCAAACGGATCATCGAGCTCGAGCAGACGGTCGACGCCTTGCGCGCCCAGCTCGAGGAGGCGGCCCACGAACTGCTGCTCGCCCGCGCCGCCGCCGAGCAGGCCGCAGCCTCGGTGCACGCCTCCTACCGGCGCGATCTCGTGCCGCGTGACCACCGCCAGGCCATCGTCGTCTGGCGGCCGAAGAAGCGCGACTAGCCTGCGGCCTCGCGCCGCCCCGATCGGTCAGTCCATCGTGAACGGGTCGTAGCGGATCCGGTCCAACGGCGTGCCCGCCACCAGCATCCGGCTCACGGTGGCCCGGATCATGGCGGGCGAGCCGCAGACCAGCACATTGTTGTCCGGCCAGGCTCCGTACCGGGTGACGACGTCGGCGAGGGTCCCGCGCTCGGCGCCGCCCCGGTCGTCGTCCCGCTCGATCACCGGCACGACATCGAACCAGTCGTGCTCGTAGGACAGCTTGCGCACGGCGTCGATGTCATAGAGGTCCTCCCAGGTGCGGCCACCGAGGAAGAGCTGGGTGCGGGGCGCCCGCGGCCGCTGGGTGAGCTCCTCAAGAAGCGCCTTGACGGGGGCCATGCCGGTGCCGCCCACGACCAGCAGCAGCGGGGCGTCGGACTGCGGATCGACGTTCATGCGGCCCATTGGCGGCCCGATCCGCCAGGTGTCGCCGACGCGGGAGTGCGCGACGATCGCCCGGCTGACCCAGCCGCCGGGCACCGCCCGCACGTGGAACTCCAGCGACCCGTCGGGCCGCGGCGCGTTGGCGGGCGAAAGGTAGCGCCACAGCCGCGGCCGCTGTGGGATCTCGACGCTCACGTACTGGCCTGCGCGGAACGGGATGGGCTCGCTGGTCTGCACGGTGAGCCGGGCGAGGTCCCAGCCCACGCGCTGGTGCTCGACGACCCGGCCAAGCCAGGAGGCGGCGCCACGGTCGGCGGCGGCTGCGGAGCGCATGGCAGCGGCGATGCGGTTGTAGGAGTCCCACCACGCGGCCCGGACCTCGGGCGTGAACGCGTCGCCCGCGAAGTGCTCGACCGTCCCCACCAGCGCGGCGCCGACCGCGTCGTAGTGCCGGGCGAGCACGCCGAACTTCCGGTGGTCGCGGCCCAGCTGCGCGAGGAACGGGTAGAGCTCGTCGGGCTGGTCCACCATCTGCATGACGTGCACGAGCGCCCGCATCAGCCTGCTGCGCTGCACCTCCAGGTTGACCGGGAAGAGCTCGCGCGTCTCCGGTGCGGTGCCGAACAGCGTGGCGTAGAAGTGCCGCCCGAGCGCCTCGGACTGGGAGACGACGCGCGCCCAGATCGATTGGATGATCCGGGCGTTGCCGAACTCGCCGCTCGTGCGCCGCTCGGCGACGTCGGCGACGAGCAACTGTTCAGCGGTCATCGGGGGGTCGGTCTTCCTGGTCGGGGGAGCGCGCACCAGCGGGTCAGCGTAGCCGCAACCGCCAGGTGGTGTGCGAGCGTGTCGCCCACGGCACGTACGGTCACGGCACGGAGATCGGGCTTGCTTGAGCGGAACACACTCAACTTTTCTGACGTTGGCCCGGGTGAGACAGAAGAACATTTGGCAGGAGGAAGTGAGGGATGGATTCCTTCAACCCCACCACGAAGGCGCAGCAGGCGATCTCCGCGGCGATCCAGGCCGCGGCTTTGGCGGGCAACCCCGACGTCGGCCCGACCCACCTGCTCGGCGCGCTGCTGGCCCAGGGCGACGGCATCGCCGCGCCGCTGCTGGCCGCGGTAGGCGCCGACGCCGCAGCGGTGCGCGGTGAGCTCGCGCAGCTGTCCAACCGGCTGCCCTCGGCGTCGGGCTCCACGGTGAGCGCGCCACAGCTCTCCCGCGCGGCGCTCGCCGTCGTACACGCCGCACAGCAGCTCGCCACGGAGATGGGCGACGAGTACGTCTCCACCGAACACCTGCTCGTCGGGCTGGCGTCCGCGGGCGGCCCCGTCGCCCAGCTGCTGCGCCGCCACGGCGCCACCCCCGAGGCACTGCGCGAGGCCTTCGCCAAGGTCCGCGGGTCCGCGCGGATCACCAGCCCCGACCCCGAGGGCACCTACCAGGCCCTGGAGAAGTACGGCGTCGACCTCACCGAGCGCGCGCGCAAGGGCGAGCTCGACCCCGTGATCGGCCGCGACACCGAGATCCGCCGCGTCGTGCAGGTGCTCTCCCGACGTACCAAGAACAACCCGGTGCTGATCGGCGAGCCCGGCGTCGGCAAGACCGCCATCGTCGAGGGGCTCTCCCAACGCATCGTCGCCGGTGACGTGCCCGAGTCGCTGCGCGGCAAGCGGGTGATCGCGCTCGACCTCGGCTCGATGGTGGCCGGGGCGAAGTACCGCGGCGAGTTCGAGGAGCGGCTCAAGGCCGTCCTCAAGGAGATCACCGACTCCGCCGGCCAGATCATCACGTTCATCGACGAGCTGCACACGATCGTCGGCGCGGGCAACGCCGAGGGCGCGATGGACGCGGGCAACATGATCAAGCCGATGCTGGCCCGCGGGGAGCTGCGCATGGTGGGCGCCACCACGCTCGACGAGTACCGCCAGCGCATCGAGAAGGACCCCGCCCTCGAGCGGCGCTTCCAGCAGGTGCTGATCGGCGAGCCGTCGGTGGAGGACACCGTCGGCATCCTGCGCGGGCTCAAGGAGCGCTACGAGGTGCACCACGGCGTGCGCATCACCGATGCCGCGCTCGTCGCCGCCGCCGCACTGTCCGACCGCTACATCACCGCGCGCTTCCTGCCCGACAAGGCCATCGACCTGGTCGACGAGGCCGCCTCCCGGCTGCGCATGGAGATCGACTCGCGGCCGGTGGAGATCGACACGGTGGAGCGCGCCGTGCGTCGGCTGGAGATCGAGGAGATGGCGCTGGCGAAGGAGTCCGACGTTGCGTCGCTCGACCGGCTGGCCGCCCTGCGCGCCGAGCTGGCGGAGAAGCGCGAGGAGCTGTCCGCGCTCACCGCGCGCTGGCAGCACGAGCGCGGCGCGATCGAGCAGGTGCGCGAGCTGAAGGAGCAGCTGGAGTCCCTGCGTGGGGAGTCCGAGCGAGCCGAGCGCGACGGCGACCTCGGCAAGGCCGCCGAGCTGCGCTACGGGCGCATCCCGGCGATCGAGAAGCGGCTCGCCGAGGCCACGGCGGTCACCGCGCCGGACGCCGACGTCATGCTCAAGGAGGAGGTCGGCCCCGACGACGTCGCCGACGTCGTCTCCGCATGGACCGGCATCCCCGCCGGACGCATGCTGGAGGGCGAGACGGCCAAGCTCCTGCGCATGGAGGACGAGCTCGGCCAGCGCGTGGTCGGGCAGGCCGAGGCGGTGCGCGCGGTGTCCGACGCCGTGCGCCGGGCCCGTTCCGGCATCGCCGACGAGAACCGGCCGACCGGGTCGTTCCTGTTCCTGGGGCCCACCGGTGTCGGCAAGACGGAGCTGGCCAAGGCCCTGGCCGAGTTCCTGTTCGACGACGAGCGGGCGATGGTCCGCATCGACATGAGCGAGTACTCCGAGAAGCACACCGTGGCCCGGCTGGTCGGGGCACCCCCCGGCTACGTCGGCTACGACCAGGGCGGGCAGCTCACCGAGGCCGTCCGCCGCCGCCCGTACACCGTCGTGCTGTTCGACGAGGTGGAGAAGGCGCACCAGGACGTGTTCGACATCCTGCTGCAGGTGCTCGACGACGGACGGCTCACCGACGGCCAGGGCCGCACGGTGGACTTCCGCAACACGATCCTCGTGCTCACCTCCAACCTCGGGTCGCTCGGCGGCCAGATACTCGACGACGACACGCGCCGCGACGTCGTGATGGCGGCGGTGCAGAAGCACTTCAAGCCGGAGTTCCTCAACCGGCTCGACGACATCGTGGTGTTCCACGCCCTGTCCACCGAGGAGCTCACGCAGATCGTCGACATCCAGCTCGGCGTGCTGCGGCGGCGGCTGGCCAAGCGGCGGCTCACGCTCGACGTGTCCGAGGCCGGGCGGGAGTGGCTGGCGCTCAACGGGTTCGACCCCGTGTACGGCGCGCGTCCGCTGCGGCGGCTGGTGCAGTCGGCGATCGGCGACCAGCTGGCCAAGGAGCTGCTGTCGGGCGAGGTGCGTGAGGGCGACACCGTCCGCGTCGACCTCGACCCCACCGCGGGCGGTGGCACCGGCGGCCTGATCGTCGGCAAGGCCGTCCCGCTGGCGAAGGCACTTTGACGGCGAGTCGTCGTTTCTGACACGGCGAGTCGTCGTTTCTGACACGGCGAGTCTTCGCTTCCGGCGCGGCGGGCTGTTGGCGTCGGCGCACACGGCCCCGCCGCCGTCCCGAAATGCCCGACTCGCCGTGTCGGAATCGCAAACTCACGGTGGCGAGACGTGCGACTCACCCGGCGGGGGCGCATGCTTGGTGATCAGGTAGGGCGCGTCGCCGGACGTCGCGACGGCGCAGGTCTACAGTCACCCTCCGTGGGCCTCTCGTCGACGACCTGGTTCGTCATCGCCGTGATCATCATCCTGCTCGGGGTGGGGTTGCTCTTCGTCGACCGCAGGCAGAAGGGTGGGGGCGCGGCCGTCAAGGACCGTCGACGGTGGGCCGCCCTGCGCGGCTGGGAGTTCCTCGACACCGATCCGGTCCTGCCCAGCCGGTGGCGCTACGGCACCATCCACCAGGGCGGGCCGGGGGTGGCGAAGAACCTCATCAGCGGCGAGGTCCCGCTGCCCGACGGCAACCGGCAGGCCTACGTCTTCGACCACGAGCAGGCCGGGCGGGTCACCTCGGTGCTCGCCGCGATCCAGGCGCAGACCCAGCTCAACGCCGCCGTCGAGCTGCGGCTGCCCACCGCCCCGGTCCCCGACGACGTCGCGCTGGAGTACCTGGAGCCGGTCGGCGAGCGCTACGCCTTCGTGTCCGACGCCGACGCCGTGCGGCCCCTGCTCACCCGCAGGCTGGCCCGCGCGGCCGACGCCGTCGGGGACGACGTCGAGCTGCTCTGGGCCGAGGAGTCCTGGGTGCTCGCCACCGCGCCGGTCGACTCCAGCGCCGACCGCCTCCAGGATCTCCTCGCCGACCTCGCCGAGGTGGCCACCGCCCTCGAGCAGGGCCAGAACGCGCACACCTGAGCACGTCCGTAGTGTTGGGGCCGTGCCCACCGCCCTGGTCACCGGCGCCACGTCCGGAATCGGCGCCGCGTTCGTCGAACGTCTGGCCGCCGACGGCCGTGACCTGGTGATCGTCGCCCGCGACCGCGCCCGCCTCGACGCCACCGCGACCGTCACCCGAGCCCGCGGCGTCGCCGTCGAGGTGCTCCCCGCCGACCTCGCCGACGCCGCCGACCTCGACCGGGTCGCCGACCGCGTCGCCTCCGTCGACCTCCTCGTCAACAACGCGGGCGGCGCACTCCCCGGCGAGTTCCTCAACGCGAGCACGGTCGACCTGCGGCGGCAACTCGACGTCAACGTCACGGCCGTGATGCTGCTCAGCCACGCCGCGCTGCCCGGGATGATCGCGCGGCGCCGCGGCGGTGTGGTGAACGTCTCCAGCATGGCCGGGTTCCTTCCCGGCCGCGGCGGCACCTACGGCGCGGACAAGGCGTGGGTCACGTCGTTCACCGAGGCCCTCGCCGCATCGCTGCAGGGCACGGGCGTGCGAGCGATGGCGCTGTGCCCCGGGTTCGTCCGCACCGAGTTCCACGAACGGGCCCGCCTCGACGTAGGGAGCCGCACCGGCCCGATGTGGCTGAACGCGCACCGCGTCGTCGACGAATGCCTCTCCGACCTGGCGAAGGGGAAAGTGGTGTCGGTGCCCAGCCCGCAGTACAAGGCGATGGCTGCGGTGGCGGGCGTGCTTCCGCGACCGCTCCTGCGCGGGCTCGTGCAGCAGTTCGAGGGCCGATGACCACCGTCGAAGACGACCGGAGCAGGCTCGCCGCGCTGGTCCGCGAGCTCGGCGTCGTGCACGAGCGGGTCACGCTGTCCTCGGGCGGCGAAACCGACTACTACGTCGACATGCGCCGGGTCACCCTCGACCACCGCGCCGCACCGCTGATCGGACGGCTCATGCGCGTGCTCACCGCCGACTGGACGTACGCCGCTGTCGGCGGCCTGACGCTCGGCGCCGATCCGATCGCCGACGCCGTCCTGCACACCGCGGCGGGCGAGGTCGACGCGCCACCGGTCGACGCGTTCGTCGTGCGCAAGGCCAGCAAGCAGCACGGCATGCAGAAGCTGATCGAGGGCCCGGACGTCGCAGGCCGCGACGTGCTCGTCGTCGAGGACACATCGACGACCGGCGCGTCCGTGCTGACGGCCGTGCGGGCGGTCCGCGAGGCGGGGGCCAGGGTCGTCGGCGTGGCGACCGTCGTGGACCGCGCCACGGGCGCCCGGGAGGCCATCGAGACCGAAGGGGTGTCCTACCGTGCGTTGCTTGGGTTGGCCGATCTCGGCCTGGGCTGATCGGCAGATCGCCCTGGGGAAACGTGCTCGCAACCGGTTCGGCTCATCCCTGGTTCACCGAGGTGGCGCATACTCGGGGGTCACGGCTCGGTCACGAGGGGGGTGGCAGATGGCGAACGGGTGTAGGCCGTGGCGTCGCCTCTGGGCATGCGGACTGCTCGCCGTGCTGACGGTGCTGGCGGGCTGCGCGGGCCCCGCGTACACCTATGTCACCAACTCGTCCGACCACACCTACCTCAAGATCCCGAACTCGTGGCGGCCGATCGACCCGAAGGCGATCGACAACGCGCTGGGCCTCGACACCACCGTCAAGGACTCCGACCGCGGCCTCTGGCTCGCGGGCTACGACGCCGATGCCACGCCGTCGCCCGACCACCTCTTCGGCGCTTCGGCCAACGCCCCGGCCACGCTCATCGGCGTACAGGATGTGCCGGAGAGCGCGCGCGGCTCCTACTCGCTCGACAAGCTGCGCGACCTCTTCTATCCCGTCTCGCCCGCAGGCCAGCAGCAGGCCGCGGCCGACCCGACGTCCGTGGTCAACGACATCACGGTGATGAGCGACAGTGTGCTGACGCCCGGTGACGGCGTGCGCGGGGTTCACACCGTGTTCCGTTACCGCGTCGCGGGCGGTCCCCCGCAGGTGATGGACCAGACCGTCTACCTCAACGACGACGCGAGCAAGCTCTACCTGTTCTTCGTCCGGTGCTCCACGGAGTGCTACCAGCAGCGCCAAAAGGAGATCACCAGCGTGGTGTCATCGTTCACCGTCCGGGAGAAGCCATGACCGCGCCGGTCGCCGCCGCCCCCGGGCCCGCTGCACCTCCGCCGCC
The DNA here is from genome assembly GCA_963822805.1 of uncultured Actinomycetota bacterium. GTDB lineage: Bacteria > Actinomycetota > Actinomycetes > Mycobacteriales > Pseudonocardiaceae > Pseudonocardia. The sequence goes on from CAWGIV010000002.1 coordinate 170,496, forward strand.
CGTGGAGCCGGCCCGCAAGCCCAAGGGCGCAACGCGCAAGCCGATGTCGCTGTGGGACCGCTCCCGGTTGCTGCTGCTGTTCGTAATCGCGTGGTTCATCATCGTGTGGGCGTCGATGGCGGACGATCCGCTGCTGCCGTTTTCCGACGCGGTGCTGATCCAGCTCCAAGACTCGCAGTGGCTGATCTGGCTCGCGGGTCTCGAGCTGCTCCGGCAGATCCACTTCTTCGTCAGTGAGAGATCGGTGGGCTACCACCGCTTCTGGTCGGAGAAGGTGTTCGGCGGGTTCAACCGGGCGATCCACCGCAGGTTCTCCGACTGGACCCGCTACCGGCTCTCCCGGCTCATCAAGCTGATCCTCCTGGTGGCGCTGGTCGCCGTCGTGGCCGGGCAGATCCTGGACACCTCGCCGATCCTGGCGGTCTTCCAGGCGCCCGCGCTGCTCTACTCCGCGCTGCCGCTGATCCTGCAGCTGCTGTTTGCGTTCTTCTTCATCGCCTTCCAGTTCATCGGGATGTTCTGGCTGCTCTCCCGCGGCGGCATGGACACCTACTACCCGGACGACATCACCACCCGCTTCTCCGACGTCTGGGGCCAGGACCACGTGGTCGAGCGGGTCAAGGAGAACATCGTCTTCCTTGAGGATCCGGACACGATCGAGGAGAAGGGCGGCTACGTCCCCTCCGGCATGCTGCTGTGGGGGCCGCCCGGCACCGGCAAGACGCTCATGGCCGAGGCCGTCGCGGGCGAGACCGGCAGGCCCTACGTCTTCGTCGATCCCGGCGCGTTCACCAACATGTTCATGGGCGTCGGCATCCTCAAGGTCAAGTCGTTGTTCCGGAAGCTGCGCAGGCTCGCGCTCCGGTACGGCGGCGTGATCGTCTTCTTCGACGAGGCCGACGCACTGGGCAGCCGCGGTGCGCTCGCGCAGGTCGGGCCGGGCGGTGGGCGCACCGGGCACCGTCCGCCGTTCCAGAGCACGGGCTGCCACGGCATGACCTATCTCTCCGACGACACACGCTGGCTGCTCGCCCGCGAGGCCATGCAGGACACGCCCGAACCCGCCGCCACCCGCAGCCGGTTCGTCATGGGCGGCATGGGCGGCATGGGCGGCGGCGGCGGGATGGGCACGCTGCAGGCGCTGCTCGCCGAGCTGTCGGGCCTGAAGAAGCCGCGCGGCCTGATCAACCGGTGGGGCCGCCGGGCGCTGGGGATGCGGCCGAAGCCGCCGCCCAAGTACCGGATCCTGGTCATGATGGCCACCAACATGCCGGAGGCGCTCGACGAGGCGCTCCTGCGGCCGGGCCGCATCGACCGGATTTACCGGGTGGGCTACCCGAGCAAGGCAGGCCGGGTGCGCACGTACGAGGGATACCTGGAGAAGGTCTCGCACGAGCTCACCGCCGAGCAGATCGACAAGCTCGCCACGATCACGCCCTACGCCACCGGTGCCACGATCAAGGACCTCGTCAACGAGGCGCTGATCATCACGATCCGGGACGGCCGGGAGATCATCACGTGGAAAGACGTGATGCGGGCCAAGCAGCTCAAGGACCTGGGGCCGCCCGAGGACGTCGAGTACATCGAGCGGGAGCGGCACGCGGTCGCCGTGCACGAGGCCTGCCACGCCGTGGTCGCGTTCCGCACGCGGCAGCACATGGAGATCGATATCGCGACGATCGAGAAGGGCAGCGACTACCTCGGCATGGTCGCGAGCATCCCGCCGGAGGACCAGTTCACGCGCTGGCGCTCGGAGTACGAGAGCGACATCCTCGTCTCCCTCGCATCGCTGGCGGGCGAGCGGATGTTCTTCGACGGCGACTCGTCGTCGGGGGTGTCCGGAGACCTGGAGTCGGCCACGGCCGTGGCGTCGTTCATGGAGGGCTACTGGGGCATGGGCCACACCGTGTCCTCGTACTCGACGGCGAGGCGGCTCGAGGTCGGCAGCCCCGGCGGCGGCCGCGGCGGCCCGCAGAAGGGCGAGAGCACCGAGAATGTGTTGCGCGCCGCGCTGGCCGACCGCATCGAGGACCAACTGGCCGAACTGCTCAGCAAGGCCGAGGAGATCCTGCTGGAGAACCGCCTCGGGGTGCTGGCGCTCGCGCACGCGCTGGAGACCCACAAGACCCTCTCCGGCGATGATGTCGAGGCGGTGCTGGAGCAGCGCACCGGCATCAGCGTGGACGGCACCGTGTACAGCGACCCCGACTTCATGGCGCAGCTGGAGGCCTACCACGAGGCGGCGGCAGGCGCGCATGTCGGGCACACGCAGATCGACGCGTCGATGCCCGAGGGCGGTCGGCTGGCGCCGTCGCCGGTGCCCGAGGTCCCCGAGCCCGTTGCGGCGGGTGTCTACGCGGGCTACGGCCGGCCCCAGGGCTACGGAGCGCCCGCGCCCGGCAACGGGCAGGGCCAGCCTGGTCCGTGGCACGGGGGGCCGGGCTACGGCTATCCGCCTCCCGCGGGAAACGGCGGCGGCTCGGGCAATGGCGACGGCTCGGGCAACGGCGACGGCTCGGCCTACGGGGGCGCCTACGGTGGCGCGCCGGGCTACCCGCCGCCGCCCGTCCCGGGTTGGGGCCGGCCCGAGCCCGGCTCCGACACCCCGCCCCAGGGTTACGGCCCGGCCCAGCCCGCCAGGCCCGAGCCCGCCCGCGACACCCCGGCCCAGGGTTACGGCCCGGCTCAGCCCGCCAGGCCCGAGCCCGCCCCCGAGACGCCGACCCAGGGCTCCGACACGGCCCAACCAGGCCACCCGGGCAACGGCCAAGCGGCACCGGACAATGGCCAGACCTCGCCCGCTGCCTGGTACCCGACCGAGCCCCTGTACCGCCAGCCGGACACCGGCCCGGTGCAGGTGGTGGGTGAGCCGTCGGTCGACACCCCGCCCGCGGGCGAGGCGCAGGTCGGTTCGCCCCACGACGACCGGTCGCCCGGTGGCCCGGTGGCCAATGGCCCGGCAGACGGTGGTCCGGCGGGCGACGGCACGCTTCACGCCGAGCAGGATGTCCACGGTTCGCAGGCGGGCGGTCAGCCGAACGGCCAGACCGAACGCGGCCGAGCCGCCGAGCCCACGTCGAGCGAGGACGACGACGGCAGACCCGGCCCGTCGAACGAGCCCGGCCAGGGCTGACCGCACGCCGCGCGGGCGCCGCGCGGGGCGGTCCGGCCCCTCCGCCGGTCGGGCTGGTGCCGAGAGGGACCTCAGCGGGGTTTGATCAAGATCGAACCCCGCTGGTGTCCCTCTCGAGCCCACGATGCTCCGCCGTGGAGATCCGGCGCGGCAGGCCAGTGGGGTGTGGGTGCGCGACGTGCCTATCCTGCGACCATGACGGGCCCTGGCGACGCGGAGCCCGGCGCGACGGAGTGGGCCCTGCCGGGCCAGGTCGGCGTCGGGCCGTGGCCGGGTGGCCCCGTCAACTGGCCCGTCGACGAGCGCTTCGACCCCGATCTGCTCGCCCACGGCGACGCCCGCAACGTCGTGGACGCCTACCGGTACTGGCGCCGCCCCGCCGTCGCGGCCGACCTGGCCGCCCGCGCGCATCCCTTCCACGTCGCGATCGAGAACTTCGGGCACGACCACAACATCGGCACGGTGGTGCGCACGGCCAATGCGTTCGGCGCAGCGGGCTTGCACATCGTGGGGCGCCGTCGGTGGAACCGTCGTGGAGCCATGGTGACCGACCGCTACCTCACCGTGCATCACCACGACGACGTGGCGGACGTGGTCGCCTTCGCCCGCGACCACGGCCTGGTCGTGGTGGCCGTCGACAACACCCCCGGCGCACAGCGGCTGGAGACCGCCCGGCTGCCCCGTGCGTGCCTCCTGCTGTTCGGCCAGGAAGGCCCCGGCGTGACCGACGCGGGCCACGCCGCTGCCCAGATGACCGTGTCGATCGCCCAGTTCGGCTCGACCCGCTCGATCAACGCAGGCGTGGCGGCGGGGATCGCGATGCACACCTGGGTGTGCCAGCACGCCGACCTCTCCCGCGCCTGGTAGCCGCCGCGGGCGGGTCACGAGCAGAACGGGCACGGTTCGTCCTCGCCCGGAACCTCGGCCAACACCCCGTCGGGCACGACGAGCAACGCGGGCACCGGCGGGCTGCCCGGGGCGCGGTACAGGTCGTTGGCGGCGAACAGCCAGTGCTCCGACTCGGGGAACGCCAGCAGGTGGACAGCGCCGGTGGACAGCTCCACCCGCTCCAGCGGCGCGAGCCACCGGCCCACCCGCACGAGCTCGCCCAGCTCGTTGAGGACCGCGGCCGCGGTGGCCTGTGTGGTGGCGAACAGGATGAGCTCGGGGTGCCGGAAGCCCGCCAGCCCGACGGTGTAGACGAACGGCGGCGAATCCTCATCACCCAACACGGCCTGCAGGGCCCAGCCGTGGCGGCGGATCGTCTCGCGCTGCCACGCGTCGTACTGGTCGATCTGATGGGGGAGGCGCTCGGGGGTGTCCATGCCGGGGACGCTACGACGGGGCACCGACAATTCCGGGGCGCCGCGGGCCGAGGCCGTCCCGGGCGCGGAGTACCCGGGACCACTGCGCGACGGGCGGAATCCGTCGGTGCCCGCCTCTAGAGTCTCCGGCGTGCAGCGCCAGATCCTCGTCTTCGACGCCGACGACACCCTCTGGGAGAACAACAAGTTCTTCGAACGCGTGGTCGACGACTATCTCGGGTGGCTCGCCCACCCCACCCTCGACCGGGCCGCGCTGCGCGAGCTGCTCAACGACGTCGAGCGGGCCACCATCGCCGTACAGGGCTACGGCAGCGCGAGTTTCCTGCACAGCCTGCACGTCTGCTTCGAGCGCCTCGCGCAGCGCCCGGCCACGGCCGCCGAACGCGCCGAGATCACCGGGCTCGCGGCGGCGCTCGTCAACAACGACATCGAGCTCATGCCCGGTGTCGCGGACGCCCTCGCCCAGCTCGCCACCCGGCACGACCTGCTGTTGCTCACCAAGGGCCAGCCCGCCGAGCAGCAACGCAAGATCGACGCCTCGGGGCTTGCGCACCACTTCCGCAGCACCCACGTCGTGGCCGAGAAGGCGCCCGCGACGTACCGCGCACTGGTCGCGGAGCAGTGCCTCGCAGCCGACGCGACGTGGATGATCGGCAACTCGCCCCGCTCGGACATCCTCGCCGCCCGCGCCGCGGGTCTGCGCGCGGTGTTCATCCCGCATCCCCACACGTGGTCGCTGGAGGAGCAGGAGATCGACCCGGCCGACCGGGGGGTGCTGCACCTGGCGCGGCTAACGGAGCTGCTCGACCACTTCTGAACGCCCCTGCGCCGGCAAACTGTCAACGTGCATGGGGACTGGGCCGCCCGGGCGGCCGCGGCCGAGCGGGCCGTCGTGCGCCGACACCTGCGGCCGATCGCAGGCGTCGTACCCGGCACCCGCATCGGCCGGGTGCGCTGGCCGCGCCTGCTGCCCGCGCCGCCGTTCCCGTGGCACTACTGGTGGCAGGCGCATCTCCTGGACTGCCTGATCGACGCCCAGCTGCGCGACCCCCGGCCCCGCCGGGCGGCGACGATCGCCACGCTCACCCGCAGCGTCCGGCTGCGCAACGGCGGGCGCTGGACCAACCCGTTCTACGACGACGTCGCCTGGCTGGGGCTCGCCGTGCAGCGCGCGGGCACTCTCGCCCGTGACAACCGGGTGTTGAACGCCGTCACCCGGCAGCTGCACCGCGGCTGGACTGAGGACGGCGGCGGCGGCATCTGGTGGCGACGCGGCGGCGGCGCCGACGGCCGGGTCAAGAACGCGCCCGCAAACGGGCCCGCCGCGATCCTGCTGGCCCGCGCGGGTCAGATCGAGTTCGCCGCCGCGATCGCCGACTGGGTGGCCGAGACGCTCGTCGACCCCGACACCGGCCTCGTCCGCGACGGAGTGCGGTTGGGTCCGGACGGCTCTGTGCACGAGGTCGACAAACGGATCTTCACCTACTGCCAGGGCGTGCACCTCGGCGCCTGTGTCGAGTTGGCCGCCCGCGACGGCCACCAGCGCTGGGCCGACCGGGCGGTGGCGCTGCTCGACGCCGTGACCCAGCGCCTCGCCCGTCCCGACGGTGTGCTCCCCGGCTGCGGCGGCGGCGACGGCGGCCTGTTCGCGGGCATCCTCGCGCGCTATCTCGTGGTGGCGGCGCTGCGTCGCCCCGAACTCACCGCCGCCGCCGCCCGCATCGTGCTGGCCAGCGCGGACGCCGCGTGGAGTGGGAGGCTCGAGGGGCGCTGCGGGCCCGTCTTCTCCGCGGAATGGAGCCGGCCCGCCTTGGCCCCACGCCGCAGCGTCGCCGAGGCCGACCTCTCGGTGCAGCTCTCGGGCTGGATGGTGCTCGAGGCGGCCGCTCGGCTCCCGTCCTAGCCTTCTGCCGCGCCGTGATCACCAGTTCGGCGCGCGGACCGGCCAAATCCGGCCGGAAACGCGCCCAACCGGTGATCATGGACCGGTTGGACTGGCGGGTTTGGGGCCCGGCTAGGCGGCGGACGCACCCTTCTCGGCGCGCCGCGCCCGCAGCAGCTCGACGATGATCGGGATGATCGACACGAACACGACGAGGATGAGGATCACCTCGATGTTGCTCTTCACAAAAGCGAACTGGCCCAGCCACGCGCCGAGCAACGTGACGCCCGCCGCCCACAGCAGGCCGCCGATCAGCGAGTACGTGAGGTAGCGCTTCGCGGACATCTGGCCGACGCCCGCCATCACGGTGATGAACGTGCGCACGATCGGCACGAACCGTCCGAGCAGGATCGCCCGGTTGCCGTACTTCTCGAAGAACTCGTGCGTGCGGGCCACGTGCTTGGGCTTGAACAGCTTCGACTCCGGCTTGTCGAAGATCGCCGGACCACTCAACCGTCCGATCCAGTAGCCGCAGACGTTGCCCGCCAACGCGGCGACGACGAGCACCACGCACGCCAGCCACAGCGGCGCGCCCAGCCCGACCTCCGACACAGCGAACAGGCCCGCCGTGAACAACAGTGAGTCACCGGGCAGGAAGAAGCCGAGGAGCAGGCCGCATTCGGCGAAGATGATCAAGGCCACGCCGACAAGCGCCCAGGGGCCGAGCCAGGAGATGATCGTGTCGGGCTGTAGCCATGCGGGTCCGATCGCCGCGAGGGTGGTCGTCACGACATCCGAGGGTACCGGCCCGTCGACCTCAGGCCGTGCCGGGCAGCACGCCGGGCAGCAGCAGCGACACCAGAGCGAGCGCGGTGCCCAGGAGCACGCCTGCCAGGAAGGCGATCGCGAGCACCACGGGCAGCCGGCCTCCGGAGTGGGGAACGGCCCCCACGCGCGGCGTCGGTCCGGCCCCGGTCGCCCGGGCCCGCAACGCCTCGGTGAGGCGCTGCTCCGGCGCGGCCGCGGCCATCAGAGCCCGGCCCGCGGGTTCATCACGCGGCCGACGGCGTCGAGCGCACGGCTGGCCGTCGACTTGACGGTGCCGCGGCTGATCCCGGTCGCCTCGGCGATCTCCGCCTCGGACAACCCGCCGTAGTAGCGCAGCACGAGCACTTCGCGCTGCCGCGGCGGGAGGGTGGCCAGCGCGTCGACGACGGCCTGGTGCTCGGCCGAGAGCATCACGAGCGACTCGGCGGAGCGGGCGTTGACCTGGTGTGGCGGCACGTAGTCGCGCGCGGTGCGCCGCCGCCGGAGCACCGAGCGGGAACCGTTGACCACGGCGGTGCGCAGGTAGCCGAGCGCGGCGGCCTCGTCGCGCAGCTCGCTCCAGTGCCGGTGCAGCCCCGCGAACGCCTCCTGGACGACGTCCTCGGCGGTGTTGGGGTCGTCGACCAGCAACGACGCCAGCCGCACCATGCGGGTGCGGTGCTCGCGGTAGAGATCGGCGAGCGTGCGCGGCGGCGCGCTCGGCTCCGGCGCAGGCCAGGGCCGTGCGTCGAGCGCGCGGAGCCTGCTCAGCGTCTGCTCGACGGCAGTCCCGGCCCAGGTGCCGTCCATGCCCACGATGGTAGTGGTGCGGAATACTGGGCCCTCGACGAACCTGCCCAACCGGAAGGTCCCACCGTGCCCATCGCCACGCCCGAGATCTACAACGAGATGCTGGACAAGGCCAAGGCGGGCGAGTTCGCCTACCCGGCCATCAACGTCACCAGCACGGAGACCCTCAACGCCGCCCTGCGCGGCTTCGCGGAGGCGGAGAGCGACGGCATCGTCCAGGTGTCGACGGGCGGCGCGGAGTTCCTGTCCGGCACCATGGTCAAGGACATGGTCACCGGCGCGGTGGGGCTCGCGGAGTTCGCGCACGTCGTCGCGGCGCGGTACCCGGTCAACATCGCCCTGCACACCGACCACTGCCCCAAGGACAAGCTCGACACCTACGTCCGGCCGCTGCTCGCGATCAGCCAGGAGCGGGTCGCCCGGGGCGAGCACCCGCTGTTCCAGTCGCACATGTGGGACGGCTCGGCCACCGAGCTGCACGAGAACCTCGCGATCGCCGCCGAGCTGCTCGACCTCGCGGTCAAGGCGAAGATCATCCTCGAGGTGGAGATCGGCGTCGTCGGCGGCGAGGAGGACGGGGTCGCCAACGAGATCAACGAGAAGCTGTACACGTCGGCGGCGGACTACGAGGCCACCGTCGACGCGCTCGGCGCGGGCGACAAGGGCCGCTACCTGCTCGCCGCCACCTTCGGCAACGTGCACGGCGTCTACAAGCCGGGCAACGTCAAGCTGCGCCCGGAGATCCTCAAGCAGGGGCAGGAGGTGGCCAGCGCCAAGCTCGGCCTCGCCGCCGGGTCGAAGCCGTTCGACCTGGTCTTCCACGGCGGCTCGGGCTCGCTGCCGTCGGAGATCGCCGAGGCGCTGAGCTACGGCGTGGTGAAGATGAACGTCGACACCGACACCCAGTACGCGTTCACCCGCCCCATCGCCGCGCACATGTTCACGAACTACGACGGGGTGCTGAAGGTCGACGGCGAGGTCGGCAACAAGAAGGCGTACGACCCGCGCACCTACATGAAGCTCGCCGAGGTGGGCATGGCCGACCGGGTCGTCGAGGCGTGCGAGAACCTGCGCTCCACCGGGACCTCGCTCGGGCGCTGACGAGAGCGGGCCGCGTCAGGTGTTCGACGCCGCGTAGATCTCGGCGATGGCCGCGTCGAGCGTTGCGTGGAACTCCGCGTCGGTCTGCTGGGCGGACAGGCCCTCGGCCAGCGCCCGCGAGAAGCTCGCGATCACGCCGTGCTGCCGGGCGAGGATCGCGTCGGCCTCCTCGCGGGTGTAGCCGCCGGACAGGGCGACCACGCGCAGCACCCGCGGGTGCGCCACGAGGTCGGCGTAGAAGTCGTCCACGCTGGGCAGGCTGAGCTTGAGCATCACGTGCCGGTCGTCGGGCAGCGCGTCCAGGTGCTTCGTGATCCCGGCGTGCAAGAGCTTCTCGGCCTCGGCCTTCTGGGGGCTGCGGATGTCGACCTCGGGCTCCAGGATCGGTATGAGCCCGGCGTCGGCGATCTGCGCGCCGATCGTGAACTGCTGGTCGACGATCGCGCTGACGCCCGCCTCGTTCGCGAGCTTGATCACCGAGCGCATCTTGGTGCCGAAGATGCCCTTCTCGGCGGCACGGGCGAGGAGGGCGTCGAGGCCGTCGATGGACTTCATCACCTGCACGCCGTCTTCTTCGGCCGCGAGACCCTTGTCTACCTTGAGGAACGGCACCACCCCCTTGACGTCCCACAGGTAGGACGCGGTGTCGCGGCCCTCGATCCGGCGTTCCATCGTGTCCTCGAACAGGATCGCGCCGAGGATGCGCTCCCCGGTGAACGCGGGGTCGGTGATGATGCGGGTGCGCATGGCGTGGACGGCGTCGAACATCTCGGCGTCGCTGGAGTAGGAGTCCTCGGGCACTCCGTAGTGCGCGAGTGCCTTCGGGGTGCTGCCGCCGCTCTGGTCGAGCGCGGCGAGGAACCCGCGGCCGGTGCGGATCTTCTCGAACTGCGCTGAGGTCATAGGTGCAGGATGGGCGGCATGACGCCGAACGGCAACCTGCTCGGACCGGAACCCACGTTGCTGCCCGACGATCCGGCGGCCGGGCTGCTCGACGGTGGCGTCGAACCCGCCGAGGTGGCCGCCGCCCACCCGACGTCCAGCATCGCCTGGGCGGTGCTCGCCGAGCGCGCGCTGCAGGACGACATCGTCATCACCGGCTACGCCTACGCCCGCACCGGCTACCACCGCGGGCTGGACCAGCTGCGGCGCAACGGGTGGAAGGGCTTCGGGCCGGTGCCGTGGGCGCACGTGCCCAACCAGGGGTTCCTGCGCTCGCTCGGGGCGTTGCACCGCGCGGCCGTCGCGATCGGGGAGGAGGACGAGGCGCGCCGCACCGCGGAGTTCCTTGCCGACGCCGACCCCGCTGCCCCGGCCGCGCTGGGCCTCTGAGGGGGCGCGCCGCCGCGGGGCCTCTGGGCGGGACTGCGCGGGCCATGATCGCTGTTCCGGGGACATGGGGTGTGCTGGTGCACCTTATGTCCCGGAAGCGGCGATCATTGACGTGCGGGGGCCTGGCAGCCGAGTCGTGTCACGCGGACGGGTGGCGCGCGGCGAGGACCCCCAGCCGGTCAGAGCGACGGGCGGACGAGCAGCCAGTCGGCTGTGTGCCGGTACCACGCCCACCGGGTGACGGCGCGCGTGTGCGGCACCCCGTCCAGCGCAGGCGTGAACGCCTCCCCGCCGAGCTGCACGGCTCGCCCGACGGCCGAGCCGCGGCCGACCGGCGCCCGCGGCGACACGGCCCGGGTTCGTCCGTCCGGAGGACTGCCCGTGCGACTCGCCCGCACGGCGACCCCGTCCGGCCCCGGCGTGACGACGACATGCCCCGCACCCCGCAACACGAGGGTCTCGTCGCAGTAGACCTCACCGCGCAGCCGCCGCACCTCGGCGCCCCCGACCAGCACGCCGCCGGCGTCGTCGCGGATCAGCGGAACGGGCGAGGCGGCGCCCTCGAGCGCCAACGCCACCGCGTCCCGCGGCAGCTCCCAGGCCCGCGCCGCCGCCGACGGTCCGCGCGGTAGCCCCCAGACCCGCGCCGCCGCCGATGGTCTGCGCGGCAGCCCCCAGGCCCGCGCGACCTCCGATGGTCCGCGCGGCAGCTCCCAGGCCCGCGCCGCCGCCGACGGTCCGGGCGGCAGCCCCCAGACCCGCGCCGCCGCCGACCGTCCCCGCGGCAGGTAGGCGACCTCCACGTCCAGCCGCTCGCGGCGCAGGAGCCGCCGGAGCACAGCGGCGAGGTCGGCGTCGGTGCCCGCCACGACCACGCGGCGCGCGGCGAGATCGCGCAGCACCGGGTCGAGCTCGGCCGGTCCTGGACACGACGGGCAGGACCACGGTGGGAAGGCCGGCGAGCGCGCGGCTACCGTGGTGCGGGCTCGGATCGCCGCATGTGAGCAGCACCGGCCCGCCGTCCAACGTGTTCATCAAGGGGAGTGTCACATGCCTGCGATCGTCCTGGTCGGCGCCCAGTGGGGCGACGAGGGCAAGGGCAAGGCCACCGACATCCTCGGCGGCCAGGTGCAGTGGGTGGTGCGCTACCAGGGCGGCAACAATGCCGGTCACACCGTGGTGCTGCCCGACGGCCAGGACTTCGCCCTGCACCTCATCCCGTCCGGCATCCTCACGCCCGGGGTCACGAACGTGATCGGCAACGGCGTGGTCATCGACCCCGGTGTGCTGCTCGCCGAGCTGGCGGGCCTGGAGAGCCGCGGCGTGGACACCAGCAAGCTCCTGATCAGCGCCGATGCACATTTGATCATGCCGTACCACGTGGCGATGGACAAGGTCACCGAGCGCTTCCTCGGCAAGGCCAAGATCGGCACCACGGGGCGCGGGATCGGCCCCGCGTATCAGGACAAGGTGTCGCGCGTCGGGGTGCGCGTGGCCGACCTCCTGGACGAAAAGATCCTGCACCAGAAGGTGGAGGCGGCGCTGCATCTGAAGAACCAGGTGCTGGTGAAGGTCTACAACCGGCGGGCGCTGGACGTCGATGCGGTAGTGGACGACGTGCTGGCCCACGGCCGCCGCTTCGCCGACCGGATCGCCGACACCCGCCTCCTGCTCAATCAGGCCCTCGAACGCGGCGAGACGATCCTCCTGGAGGGATCCCAGGGCACCCTGCTGGACGTCGACCACGGCACCTACCCGTTCGTGACCAGCTCGAACCCGACGGCGGGCGGCGCGGCGGTCGGCTCGGGCATCGGGCCGACCCGGATCGACCGGGTGATCGGCATCCTCAAGGCGTACACGACGCGGGTCGGCTCCGGGCCCTTCCCCACCGAGCTGCACGACGCGATGGGCGAGCACCTGCGCAAGGCAGGCGGCGAGGTCGGGGTGACGACCGGGCGGCCGCGGCGCTGCGGCTGGTTCGACGCCGTGATCGGGCGCTATGCCGCGCGCGTCAACGGCCTCACCGACTTCTTCCTCACGAAGCTCGACGTCCTCTCCGGCCTGGAGAAGGTGCCGGTCTGCGTGGCCTACGAGATCGACGGGCGGCGCGTCGACGACATGCCGATGACCCAGACCGACCTGCACCACGCCGTGCCGGTCTACGAGGAGATGCCGGGCTGGTTCGAGGACCTCGTCACCGTTCCGGTCGTTCGACGAGCTGCCCGCTGCGGCGCGCGCCTACGTCGAGCGGATCGAGGAGCTCACCGGCGCGCCGGTGAGCGCGATCGGAGTGGGCCCCGGCCGCAATGAGACGGTCACGCGGACTCGAGTCGCAGCTACTCGGCGCACGGGCCGGTCGCGACGGCGGCGGTGCGGGCGGGCGCGGCCTGCGCGGCCGCCTCCACCTGCCCGACCGTGAGCACGAACCCGGTCTCGGGGTCGTCCAGCGCCGCGCCGAAGACCACGCCCGTGACCTGGCCGGACGGGTCGATCATCGGGCCGCCCGAGTTGCCGGAGCGGACGGTGGCGCGCACGGTGTAGACATCGCGGCTGACCTCACCGGTGTCGTAGATGTCCGGGCCCTTCAGGTTGATCTCCTGACGGATCCGGCCGGGCGTGACCGTGAACGGGCCGTCGAGCGGGTAGCCGAGCACGATCGCGTCGTCCCCGGAGCGGCCCGAGTCGGCGGCGAAATCGAGAGCGGCTTGGCGGTGAGACCGGGCACGCGGAGCACGGCCACGTCGACCTTCGGGTCGTAGTAGACGACCCGCGCGGGCAGCTCGGTGGTGCGGCCCCGCTTGCTCGGCGCACCTCGACCGCGGTGGCGTCGGTGCCCGCCACGACGTGCGCGTTGGTCATCACCAGCTCGGGCGCGAAGACGAAGCCCGAGCCCTCCAGCTGCCGCTGGCACGACGGCGCCTTGCCGCGGATCTTGAGGACGCTCGGCTGCGCGGTCGCGACCGCGGCGCTGTGGGCGAGCGCCACGTTCGGCGGGCCGGTGGCGGTGACGGGGGTGCGGGCGAAGGGGCTCAACACGTCGGGGAAGCCGGAGTTGTCCAGGAGCTGCCGCAGCTCGGCGGGAAGCTGCTTGGCCGCCGTCGGCATGACCGAGTCGATCGCGCTGCAGCACCTGCGAGCCCCGCACGCCGGCCGCGATCGCGGGCAGGCTCGCGGAGGCCAGCGGCAGCGCGACCAGCCAAGCTGCGACGACCACGGCGAGCGCCTGCAGGATGGAGCCGAGGATCGAGTCGACGGCCAGCGTGCGCTCGCCGGTGATGCGGTCGCGCACCCGACGGCCGAGGAAGACGCCGGTGGTCTCGCCCAGCACGACCAGCATCACCACAACGGCAACGCTCACGATCACCCGGGTGTTCGTGTTGCCGATGCCCTCGGCCAGGAGGGGAGCCACGCGCACCCCGATGATCGCGCCGCCGAGCACGCCGACGAACGACAGCAGCGCCACTGCCATGCCGTGTCGCCAGCCCGAGACGGCCGCGAGCAGCGCGAGCGCGATGACGACGAGATCGACCCAGCTCACCAGGCTCCTCCGGGCACTGCCGGGTGGAGCGCGGGCGCGCGCCAACGCTCGATCACGCTTACCCGCCCTCATGGCCCCGTGACCTCCTGCCGGTCCGCCCGCGCCGTCCTCCACGCGCCTTCCAGCTCGAGGATCCGCGCCGTGTCCCAGGGACGCGCCCAGCCGCCCCGATCCAACAGCGCGGACAATATGCCCGCCGGTGAAACCCCACACGAGCAGCCCCGACACGATGAACGCGGGCCGATGATAGCCCGACGGGTGCCAGATCGCGCAGCCGATTGGCGGGATCGGCCAGCTGAGCGAGCGGGACGCGGACGACCGCGGCCGTCTCGCCGGGGTCGACGGCGTGCACCGCGGCTCGGCGGGCCCAATGCGCGAGCACCGGCGTGACCGACGAAGCCCGACGGCGGCAGGTACAGCTCGGGCAGGAGGGCGAGCGGGACGACGCCCGACGGGTCCAGCCCGGTCTCCTCCTCGGCCTCGCGCAGCGCCGTGGCGATGGCGCCGGAGTCGCCGACACTCGTGCCGCCGCCGGGGAAGGCGACCTGGCCCGCGTGCGAGCGCAGGGTGCTGGCCCGCTCGGCGAGCAGCACGTCGGGGCCGTGGGCGGGTTCTCGCCGAACAGCATGAGGACGGCGGCGCGGCGGGCGTCGGGAGGCGGTTGGTCCATGCGGTGGGGCAGCAGCGCGTCGGCGCCGAGTCGGCGAGCCCGTCGAGCAGCGGACGCAGCCACGGGGGGCGCGGCCTGCCGGATCGAGCGTCGCTCACGCTTCCCACTCGTTGCCGTGGCCCGTGGCGCCGGCGTCGGGGGCCGTCGGCGGTCCCCGCCACCCGGCGGCAGGACGGACCGCGATGTGCTCGCCACAGGCGGCGTCACGACAGGCGGGCCACGGCCGCGGCGACATCCTCGGGGCTCGTGAAGGGGACCGGCGGGTCGACGAGGGCCGCGCTGCCGTCGGCGCGGACCACGTAGGACAGCGGCAGGCCCGGCGGCGGCCGCAGCGCGCGGCCGACGGCACCGTCGGGGTCGGCGACGGCGGGCAGATGCACGCGGAGGTCGGTGAGCAGCGTGAGCGCGGCGCCGGGATCGTCGGCGGAGTCGACCGTGAGCACGGGCACCGCGCCGGGGCCCGCCGCGTAGCGCGCGAGGACCGGCAGCTCGGTCCGGCACGGGGCGCACCACGACGCCCAGACGTTCACGAGGGTGACGTGCCCCGCCAGCGCGGCGCCGAGATCGACGGCGCCCGGCGCGCCGAGGCAGGACGCGCTGACGCCTGTCAGCGGGCCCGCGGACGGCGCGCCGACGGTGCCGGGCAGGGGTCAGCGCGGCGGCGGCCCGCGGCCGCGGCGAACTGGGCGTCCGGCAGCGGAGCCACGCCGCCTGCTCCGGCGCTGCCCGCCCCGCCGCTGCCCGCCCCGGCGCCGCTCGCCCCCGCGCTGCCCGGCGTTGCGCCTGCTGACATTCCGTAGGAGTTGGTGCCGACGACGGGCTGCGCGGCCACAGCGCGAACACACCGGCGGCGGCGAGCAGCACCACGACCAGCGTGGTGACGACCATGGCCCGCCGCTCGGCGATCATCGCGCGGCCGGTGATCGCGTCGAGCCGCACACCAGGCCGCCAGCGACCCGCATGAGGTGCGGTTCGCGCCGATCTTGTGGGTGGTGCGGGGTTGGGGGCACGCCCCGATCACCGCGGCGGAGCGGGGTGGCGGCCGTCACGGCGCGTCCTGGTCCTCGCCGCCCGCCGGGGCCGGAGCGTCCTCGTCGGATGAGGCCCGACCATGGCGAGCAACGACCCCGCGACGGACCCTTGACCAGCGCGGCGGCCTCGCGGAGGTCGGTGGGGCCGGTGCCGTAGGAGGGGCAATCGGCCGCCAGCGTGCAGGCACCGCAGGCGGGCTTGCGGGCGTGGCAGACGCGGCGACCGTGGAAGATCACCTCGTGCGACACCCTCGTCCAGTCGCGCTTGGGCACCAGCGCGCCGACGGCGTGCTCGACCTTGACGGGATCTTCCTCGCCGTCCACCCCCACCGACGCACGAGCCTGCCGAAGTGGGTGTCGACCGTGATCCCGGGGATGTCGAACGCGTTGCCGAGGATCACGTTGGCCGTCTTGCGGCCGATCCCCGGCAGCTTGACCAGCTCCTCGAGGGTGTGCGGCAGCTCTCCGCCGTGTCGTTCCACGACGGCGGCGCCCAGCCCGATCAACGAGTTGGCCTTGTTCCGGAAGAATCCCGTGGAGTGGATCATCTCCTCGAGCTCGGCCCGGTCGGCCTTGGCGTAATCGAGCGCCGTGGGGTAGCGGGCGAACAGCGCGGGTGTGATCGAATTGACCAGCTTGTCGGTGCTCTGCGCGGACAGCACAGTGGCCACCGCGAGCTCCAGCGGCGTGCTGGAAATCCAGCTCGCAGTGGGCATCAGGATGGGTGGCGGCGAGCGCGCGCAGCATCCGGCCGACCCGCCGGGCCCGCCCGAGCGGCGGCTCACCGGCCCGGACGCGGGCGGCGAGCCGGGCTGCGGCGCGTGCGCGATCGTGGCGGGGGGCGCTGACGCGGGGTGCCGAGGTCACGCCGACGAGCGTACGGCGCAGCACCGACAATTCTGCGCGGAGGCGCGGGTCAGGTCACGAATCGGTATCGGCCCGTGGACGCACGCCCCCCGACCGAGCCGCTGGGCCGCGGGTGCGAGACGATGCCCCATGACATGACTGCATGGTTGTCCGTCCTCGTGCCGCTGCTGGTGATGTTCTTCGCGCTGGGCATGGAGCGTGTGGAGTCCCGGCTGCGGGAGTCCACCGTGCGTCCCGAGGAGCTGGAGGAACTCCTGGACCGACCGCGCCCGGACGAGGTCCGCGCGCTGTTCCGGCAGGGCACCGGCCGCGCGTTGGAGCTGTTCCGGCTGCGGGCCAAGGCGCCACGGCGTGATCGCCCGACCCGAAACAAGCGTGCCGCCTGACGGGTACACCCATCCGGGTGTAGAAAATGACCATCGCGACGTCACGGAGGGTGGGCTGACCCCCTACACTGACGCGCCGGTGATCCGCCGAGGGGCAGCGGTCGGGGACGAGGAGCGGTGCAGTGGACGAGGTTCTGATCCGCGCGGGAATCTTCCAGGGCGTCGAGCCCTACGCGGCCGAGGCGTTGGCCCAGGCATTGGAGATCGCGGAGTTCCCCCGCGGCGCCACGCTCTTCTCGGAGGGGGAGCCCGGTGACCGGCTCTACATCGTCTCCTCCGGCAAGGTCAAGATCGGCCGCAAGTCGCCCGACGGCCGGGAGAACCTGCTGATGGTGGCGGGCCCGTCGGACATGTTCGGCGAGCTGTCGATCTTCGACCCGGGTCCGCGTACGTCGTCGGCGACGACGGTCACCGAGGTGCGCGCCTACACGATGGACCGCCCCGCCCTGCGCGAGTGGATCGGCAAGCGTCCCGAGATCGCCGAGCAGCTGCTGCGCGTGCTCGCCCGACGACTGCGCCGCACCAACAACATGCTGGCCGACCTGATCTTCACCGATGTCCCGGGGCGGGTCGCGAAGTCGCTGCTGCAGCTCGCTCGGCAGTTCGGGTCGCAGGAGTCGGGGCTGCTGCGGGTCACGCACGACCTCACGCAGGAGGAGATCGCCCAGCTCGTCGGCGCGAGCCGGGAGACGGTGAACAAGGCGCTGGCCGACTTCGCCCACCGCGGATGGCTGCGCCTGGAGGGCAAGAGTGTGCTGATCCTGGAGCCGGAGCGCCTGGCCCGCCGCGCCCGCTGACCGGTCAGGCAGAGGTCGCAGGCCGCGCACACATCACGGGGCCAGGAGGCCACTGCGGTTTCGGTCATATTAACTGGTACGGCCGTACCAGTTGTGCGACCCTGTTCGTCATGTTCAGCTCGTCCGCCCTCGCCGACTACCGCGCCGCGCTCACCGCCCCCGGCGCCGCGCTGCCCGTGGTCGCGTCCGCCGTTGCCCGGCTGCCGATGGCGATGATCGGGCTGGCCACGCTGCTCTACGTCCAGCGGACGACGGGGTCGTTCGCCGTGGCCGGGCTGGTGTCGGCGGGCCTCCTCATCGGGGTCTCGCTGGGCTCGGTGGTCCAGGGCCGGACCATCGACCGGATCGGCCCGACCCGCCCGCTGCTCGTGGCCGCCGCCGCGCAGGCCGGTGCCGGGGCGACGTTGATCGTCGCCGTCGAGTCCCGCGCGTCCGTGTTGACGCTCGTGACGTGCGCGATCGTCCTCGGCCTCACCCAGCCCGCGATGCCCGGAACGAGCCGGGCGCTGTGGACGCGGCTCGTGCCACCCGGCCCCCGCCGCGACGCCGCGTTCAGCTACGAGGCGATCAGCCTGGAGGTGTTCTTCATCCTCGGGCCGTCGCTGGCTGCGCTGCTGGTCGCGCTGCCATGGCCGGGGACGGGCACCGCGATCGCGCTCATCTTGAGCGTGACGGGCTCGGTCGGGTTCGCGCTCACCCGCGCGGTCCGTACCCACCGACCGTTGCCGACCACGCCCGCAGGCCTGTTCGGCGCGCTCGCCGTGCCCGGGCTGCGCACGATCGTGCTCGCGTCGCTGGGCTTCGGGCTGGTCATCGGCAGCGTCGAGGTCGGCGTGCCCGCGGTGACGGCCGCGGCGGGCTCCGCGGCGCTCGGTGGTGTGTTGCTGTCGGGGTGGTCGGTCGCGTCGGTGCTGGCGGGCGTCGGCTATTCGCTGCGGCCCTGGCCGCGGCCGCTGCACCTGCGGCTGCCGGTCCTGCTGCTGGCGTTCGCGGTGTGCGTCGGGGCGATGGCGTTGGCGGGCCCGTTGCCCGCGCTGGTCGTCGCGATGCTGCTGGCGGGCACCACCATCACCCCTCAGGTCACCGCCCAGTCCCTCGGCGTCGAGGCGACCGCCCCCGCGGGGATGGCGACCGAGGCGTTCGGCTGGGTGGTCACCGCGGCCACGCTGGGGCTCTCGGCCGGGCAATCGGCGTCGGGGATCGTGGTGGAGGCGTTCGGGCCGCACGCGGCGTTCCTCGTCGGCGGGGCGGCGGGCGCGGTGGTGGCGGGCGTGCTCTGGTTGCGCCGGGCTTCGCTGCTACCGCCGCAGGTAGTCCAGCTGAGCGCGCACGGATAGCTCGGCGGCGGGCCAGAGCGCACGGTCGACGTCGGCGTACACGTCCTCGACGACCGCGCGTGGCGGCGCGCCCGGGCCGAGCCGCGCCAGGGCGGCGCGCACCTGGTCGAGGCGCTCCTCGCGATGGGCGAGGTAAGCAGCGGCCACGGCGGCGACGTCAGGCAGCTCCGGGCCGTGCCCGGTTAGCACCGCGGTGTCGGGGGCGAAGTCGGCGAGCTTGCGCAGCGACTCCAGGTACGGTCCGAGCGCGCCGTCCGGGTGGGCGATCACGGTCGTGCCGCGACCGAGCACGGTGTCGCCGGTGAGCACCGCCCCGTCCGCGGTGAGCAGGAACGACAGCGAGTCCGACGTGTGCCCCGGCGTCGCCACCACCCGCAGCTCCACGCCGGCAGCGGTGACGACGTCGCCGTCGGCCAACGCCTCCGACCCCAACACCAGCGACGGGTCGAGCGCCCGTACCGGCGCCCCGGTCAGCTCGGCGAAGCGCCGCGCACCGCCCGCGTGGTCGTGGTGACGGTGGGTGAGCAGCACCAGCGCCACCGGGCCGTGCGCGGCGACCGCGCGCAGGTGCCGGTCGTCGTCCTCCCCGGGGTCGACCACGATGCAGTCGGGGGCGTCGGGCGCGCGCAGCACCCAGGTGTTGGTGCCGTCCAGGGTCATCGGGGACGGGTTGGCGGCCAGCACGACCCCCGCGTGCGGGGTGACCCGGCGCAGCTCCTCGTATTTCATGTGCCGTCGCCGGGCAGCAGGACGTCGACCCCGCCGCGCAGGCGCAGCTCGGGGCGGATGGCCTTGATCTCGCGGCGGTCGGCGGCGGCGAGAACCTCGGCGCAGTCGGCGTGCCGGTCGATCTCGCGCAGCGTGGTGTGCGTCGGGAGCATCAGCCGCACGTCGCCCGCGTCCCAGCGCTCCAGTGCCTCGCCCGGATGCCACCAGCGCGCCTCGATCGCCTCCGTGGTGTGCGCGTCCGCGTCCTGTGCGTCGGGGAGCCGGGCGATGAGGAACGCCGTGTCGTAGCGCCGCGGTGACGACGGCGGGGTGATCCAGCGGGACCAGGCGTGGAGCAGGTCGGCGCGCAGCGGACGGTCGCCGATGACGTCGGGCAGGGTGGCGCGGCGGGCGACGAGGTCGGCGCGGACGTCCTCGGGCACGGTCACGGGGCCGTCGCCCGCGAGCAGCACCCCGCACTCCTCGTAGGTCTCGCGCACGGCCGCCTTGACGACGGCGCAGGCGAGCTCGGGTGGGTGGCCCAACCGTTCGCCCCAGGTGGTGGGCGAGGCGCCGATCCAGCCCGCCACGTCGAGGTGGTCGGACGGGTCGACGCTGCCGCCGGGGAACACGGTCATCCCGCCCGCGAAGGCCATGCCCGCGACGCGGCGCTGGAGGAACACCTGCAGCGGGGTGCGGCCGGGGGGTGGCGCCGGGTCGTCGCGGATGAGCACGACCGTCGCCGCGGGCTTCGGGACGACGGGCGCGCTGCTCATTCCCGGACGATAACGCCGCAGTGACGCTCGAGTCCTACGCGGCTCCGCCGCCGTTCGGGCCGGAGCCGTTGCTGCCGTTCGGGCCGGGGGTGCCGTTGCCCGTCAGCTCCGCCTGGAGCCGGGTGAGCAGTTCCCGGTCGGCGTCGCCGAGCCGGGCCAAGGCCTCGGGCTTGAGCAGGGACTCGGCCATCGACGCGCGGGTCGGGGGCTCGGCGAGGGCGTGCGCCGGACCGCGCGCGGAGGAGTGCGTGCCCGTTTCGGGAGCCGTCGGGCTCGCGGCCCCGTCGGGCGCGGCCGCCGCGGCGTGGCCGGGCTGGTCGGCGCCGGGGGTGTGCTGGTCTGCCGGAAAGACGTGCTGGTCTGCGCCAGGCGTGTGCTGGTCTGCCGCGAGGACGTGCTGGCCCGCGGCGGAGGAGCCGCTGACCGTGGGCGTGCCGTGGGTGGCGGCGTCCTGCGGCTCCAGGGGCGGCCGGTGCAGCGGGCCGATCAGCGGGTCCGCCGCGGAGGTCGGCTCCGGGACGGCGTCTCCCGCCTGCCGCGGCCGGGTCCGGCGCGCCAGTGGCACCGGGCTCGGCAACTCGGCAGCTTCGGGGACGTCGTCGTCCGACTCCGCTTCGGCCGTCTGCTCACCGAACCCGCGGCGGCGCCGCCCGCTCTGCCACGCCCGCATCGGGACGGGCCGGGGCCCGTCGTCGGCGGCGAACAGGTCGACCGAATCCTCCGGCGCCGCGCTCCGATGGCTCGCCGTCACCTCCTCGACGACCTCGGCCACCACCGACTCCACCTTCTCCGGGGGCGACGCGGGCCGCGGCGACGCATCCGAAGGAAGCGGTGTGGAGTCGCGCAGCGCGGCGGCGTGGTAGCTGGTGAGCGGCCTGCCCGAGGTCAGCACTTCCACCGCGACGTGCACGCCCGAGCGCGCCATCGCCGCGCCCACCTGGTAGGCGAGCACCTCCCCCGGCCGCGCGCCCGCCGGCGTCTCGACGAGCAGCACCGGGTGCGGCAGCGGGGTGGGCGCCGGGCCTGCAGGCGTCTGCCGCCACGCCAGCCGCAGCCGGATCCCGGCGCGCAGCTGGTCCGGCAGCTCCCGCGCGGCGGCGATGACCGGCACGTCGGCGGCTGCGGCGGCGCTGAACCGGTGCGCGGTGGTGTCGGGCGCGGCCGGGGTGAGGGCCGCGTCGGCGTCCAGGTCGATCCGGGCGGCCACGGCGGCGGTCACCAGCTCGGCGCGCACCGGGGGCGGGAGCGCGGTGCCGTCGGCCGCCAGCGCCGCCGTCACCAACTCGAGCGCGTGCCCGTCCTCGCCGACGGCGACGAGCTCGCGAGCGTCGGCCAGCAGGTCGTCGTCGACGCGGCCCGCGAGGCGCAGCAAGAGCTCGTGGATCGTCTCGTCCATTCCGGCCTCCTTGTGCGGATCAGGACGTGGCCGTGGCCAACCGGGAGGAGCGCCACAGCGTGGCCGACCTGCTGACGGCGGCGCGGTGGTAAGCGGTCGGGGGATCGGGGGTGGGCAGCACCTCGACGGCCGGGGTGCGGTCGCCGTGCGCGCGCAGGATCCGCTGCAGGGTGCCGGTGAGCAGCCACGGCGCGTCGCCGCCGAACACGACGAGCAGGCGCTGCCCACCGCGGCGGGCCTGGCGCAGCTCGGTGGTGCCCGGATGGCTCCGGACGATGCCGAGCGCCGAGAGCGCGGCGGCGTCGAGCTCGGGATCGGGCGCGAACTGGACCGGCACCTCCTCCGGCGCGGGCAGCGGCAGCACGGCGTCCAGCAGCCGCGACCTGGCCCCCCAGGCGCCCGCCGACCCGATCAGTAGCTCGCGCTCGTCGTCGGTGAGCCCCACGCGGCGACGCAGCAGCTCACGGGGCAGCACGGCGGCGACGGAGGCGTGGCCGCCCGCGGCGAGCCACTCGCGCAGCCGCCATGCCACGGTGCCCGGCAGCCTGCCCGCGAGCCGCAACAGCAGCTCGTGGGCCTGCGCTTCGCTCATCGCCGGCCCTCGCCGGGCCTACCCACCCCGCCTGCTCCGCAGGCCGCCGTCGCCCGAGGCTCGGTCGGCTGTGCTGACAGCTCGCTCACCCCGACACCTCGACGACCAGCTCCACCTCGACCGGCGCGTCCAACGGCAGCTCGGCGACCCCGACCGCGGAACGGGCGTGCTTTCCGGCGTCGCGGAAGATCTGGGCGAGCAGGTCGGACGCGCCGTTGGCCACCCCCGGCTGGCCGCCGAACCCGGGCGCCGACGCCACGAATACGACGACCTTGACGACGCCGACCACCGCGTCGATCCCCACCAGCGCGTCGACGGCGGCCAGCGCGTTGAGCGCGCAGATGCCCGCAAGGCCCTTGGCCTCCTCCGCGGTGACGGTGTCCCCGACCTTCCCGGTGGCCGCGAGCATGCCGTCCACGAACGGCACCTGCCCGGACGTGAACACCAGCGACCCGCTGCGGCGCGCCGGGACGTAGGAGCCTGCGGGCGCCGCGACGGCGGGCAGCGCGATGCCCAGCTCGTCGAGCCTGCTGCTCGGGGACGTCATGACGGCTTGGGGCGCTTGAACCAGGCGACGAGCTGCTCGCCGGTGGCGCCGGACGTGACCGTCACCAGCTCCCAGCCGTCGCGGCCGAAGTTGTTGAGGATGGCCTGGGTGTTGTGGATCAGCACGGGCGCGGTGAGGTATTCCCATGTCGTGCCAGGTGCGCTCATGGCCGGTCACTGTAGCCGGCGCCGCATCCTGCCCCGGAGCCGGTGCTCGTAACCTGGGCGGGTGAAGACATCCGGGTGGCCTGCGGCGCTGTCGGAGGCGCGGCTGCACGTGGTCACGGGCAAGGGCGGCACCGGGAAGACGACGGTCGCCGCCGCCCTGGCGCTCGCGCTCGCCACCGGGGGGCGGCGCACGCTGCTGATCGAGGTCGAGGGCCGTCAGGGGATCGCCCAGCTCTTCGACACCCCGCCCCTGCCGTACGAGGAACGCCGCATCGCGGTGGCGGCCGAAGGTGGGGAGGTGCGCGCGCTGGCCGTCGACGTCGAGGCCGCGCTCCTGGAGTACTTCGAGATGTTCTACCGCCTGGGCATGGCCGGGCGCACCCTGCGGCGGATGGGGGCCATCGAGTTCGCCACCACGCTCGCCCCCGGCCTGCGCGACGTCCTGCTCACCGGCAAGGCGAAGGAGACGGTCAACCGCACCGACACCCACGGCCGCCCGGCCTACGACGCCGTGATCCTGGACGCGCCACCGACGGGCCGCATCGTCACGTTCCTCGACGTCACGCGCGCGATGGCGGAGCTCGCGCGGAGCGGCCCGATCCACGGCCAGGCGCAGGGTGTGGTCAAGGTGCTGCACTCGGAGCTCACCGCGGTGCATGTGGTCACGCTGCTGGAGGACCTCCCGGTCACCGAGACCCTTGAGGTGCTCGACGAGCTGCGCGTCGCGGGCCTGCGCCCCGGCGCCGTGATCGCCAACCAGGTGCGGCCGCAGTGGCTGCCCGACCGCTCGGTGGCCGCGGCGGCGGGCGGGCGCGTCGACGCCGAACGGATCGCGGGCGGTCTCGCCGCCGCCGGACTCGACCTGCCCGCCGACGTGGTCGACGGGCTGGTGGCCGAGACCGTCGAGCATGCGCGGCTGGTGCACGGCGAGGCGCTCGCGCTCGCGCGGCTGGCCGAGGCGCCCGGGCTGCCGCTCCTTACGCTTCCCCGGCTGATCGGCGGGGTCGACCTCGGCTCGCTCTACGAGCTGGCCGAGGTGTTGCGCACCCAGGGCGTCGGGCGGCCTGCGGGCGTGGCGGCCGCCCGGTGAGCATCGACGGCCTGCTCGATGACCGGAAAACGCGGGTGATCGTCTGTTGCGGCGCGGGCGGGGTGGGCAAGACCACGACGTCGGCCGCATTGGCGATCCGTGCCGCCGAGCGCGGCCGAAAGGTCGTCGTGCTCACGATCGACCCGGCGAAGCGGCTGGCCCAGGCGTTGGGGCTGAAGATCCTCGGCAATGAGCCGGACCTCGTCGAAGGTGTGGGCGCGGAGGCGGGCTCGGGGGGCACCCTGCACGCGATGATGCTGGACATGCGCCGCACGTTCGACGAGATGGTGGAGGCGCACGCCGAGCCGGGCCGCGCGGAGAAGATCCTGGCCAACCCCTTCTACCAGACGATCTCCACGTCGTTCTCCGGCACGCAGGAGTACATGGCGATGGAGAAGCTCGGCCAGCTCGCGGCGACGGGGCGGTGGGACCTGATCGTGGTCGACACGCCGCCCTCGCGCTCCGCGTTGGATTTCCTCGACGCCCCGCAGCGCATGTCCACCTTCCTCGACGGCCGCATGATCCGGCTGCTCTCCTCGCCCGCGCGGGCCGGTGGCCGGGGGCTGCGCAAGCTGGTCGGGGCCGGGTTCACGCTGTTCGCCAAGGCGGTGTCGACGATCCTCGGCGGGCAGATGTTGGCCGACGCGTCGGCGTTCGTGCAGGCGTTCGACACGATGTTCGGCGGCTTCCGGGAGCGCGCCACCGCCACGTACGAGCTGCTGCGTTCGCCCGGCACCGCGTTCCTCGTGGTAGCGGCGCCCGAGCCGGATGCGCTGCGGGAGGCGGCGTACTTCGTCGACCGGCTCTCGACTGAGGAGATGCCGCTCGCCGGGCTGGTGCTGAACCGCACGCATCCGGTGCTGGCGGACCTGTCGGCGAGCCGGGCCAGGGCCGCCGCGGACGGGCTGCGCGGCGCGCCGCTCGCCGCTGCCGTGCTGCGGCTGCACGCCGACCGCGTCGACCTCGCGGCCCGCGAGGATCGGCTGCTCGCGCGGTTCACCAGCGCGCATGGCTCGGTGCCGGTGAAGCGCGTGCCGGTGGTGCCCTCGGTCGGCGATCTGGACGGACTGCGGGAGATCGGCCGCCACCTCGCCGCCGCCTCCACCCGGCGCGCGGATCGCTCCAGCACGGCGAGCTGACCGTCCCGGTCCCGTCCCGGTCCGCGGCGGTCGCCGCCCGTCCCGGGCTCGGCGTCGGCGGCGCGGCGTGCTCGGGTTCGGCGTCGGGCGCGCGTCCCGCGCCATGATCGCCAATTCGGCGCGAAAACGGCCGGATCTGGCCGCCCTGCGCACCGAACCGGTGATCAAGCGCCATCGTGAGGCCGTCAACGGTCCGCACCGCCGGTGGGGGGTTGTTGCCGGCGCGCCGCGATACAGGATCTCGGGTGGCCGCGCCAGGGCCCGGGGGCCCGATCGCGGTGCGCCCGACCGCCGTCGACCCGCCCGGCCGCCCGCGGGTCGAACCCCGGCCGACCCCGCTCGATCCACCCGGCCCCCCGCGGGTCGGGCCCCGCCCGACCCCGCTCGATCCACCCGGCCCCCCGCGGTTCGGCCCCCGCCGCGCCCGGCCGCCGTCCGCTGTGATCGATCCCGTATCCCCGGACGGGCCGCGCGTGGTGCTCGCGGCAGCAGCACCCGGGCGCCGCGCTGCCGCGACGGCGCAGCGCCCCGAGCACCGCCGCGACCAGGCCCACCATCCCGCCGCGTGGGCGGGCCGACCGGCTCATGCCGTGTGGTGCAGCGGCTGCTCGACCAGGTCGAGCGGTGTGCCGTCGTGCGCGGTCCGGGCATCGGCCAAGAGCTCGGCCCAGGACTCGACGTCGGGCCGCCGCCGCAACAATGCGCGCCGCTCCCGCTCCGTCATCCCGCCCCAGACCCCGAACTCGATCCGCTGGTCGAGCGCATGCGCAAGGCACTCCGTGCGCACCGGGCAGACGCGGCAGAAACGCCGGGCCTCCCGCTGTCTGCGTCCGGTGACGAAGAGGTCCTCGGCGTCGGACGTACGGCAACGCGACGCGCTGCGCCAGTTCCACCGTGAGGCCATGACCCGCTCCTGGTCAGTCGAAGAAAAGATGCTCCCGACCAGCAGAGACGAAATCCAGCGCGACTCGGTTCACTCGCAGACGGGGGAATTACTCCGGCTTGACCATGCGCCCGTACGCTGCGGTGTCGTGACGCCCCGCAGTCGACTCGTGCGACCGCTCGCCCTCCTGCTCGGTCTGTGCCTGGCCGCAGGCGTGCTGACCGCCGGGATCGTCTTCCCCGCCGTCGCCGGGCTCGGGCTCTTGTCGAACGATGCGGGCGACACAGTGACGACCGTCTCCACCGACGTCGTCGCCGGTCCGCTGCCGCTGACCACCACCGTCACCGACGCCGCAGGCAACCCGATCGCCCGGTTCTTCGAGCCCAACCAGAACCGGCAGGCGGTCACGTCCGACCAGATCTCGCCCGCGATGAAGGCCGCCATCATCGCGATCGAGGACCGGCGCTTCTACCAGCACAACGGCGTCGACTGGCAGGGCACCATCCGCGCACTCATCGCCAACTCCGCGTCCGGCGACGTCGTGCAGGGCGCCTCCACCCTCACCCAGCAGTACGTCAAGAACTACTTCCTCTACGTCACCGCCAAGACCGAGACCGAGCGGCTCAAGGCCACCGAGCAGACGTCTGCGCGCAAGCTCAAAGAGGCGCAGATCGCGCTGCAGATGGAGCGGGCGCTGTCGAAGGAGGAGATCCTCACCCGGTATCTCAACATCGTCTCCTTCGGCAACGGGGCCGCCGGGGTCGCCGCGGCCGCGCGCACGTACTTCAACACCACACCCGACCAACTGACGGTGGCGCAGGCCGCCCTGCTCGCCGGCATGGTGCGCAACATCGCCGCCACGGATCCGGTCACGAAACCGCAGGCCGCGCTCGAGCGGCGCAACGTCGTCATCCAGCGGATGCGCGACCAGCAGATGATCGACGACGGCCAGGCCAAGTCCGCCTTGGAAAGCCCGCTGGGCATAGCGAACCCGCTGGTCACTCAGCCCGCAGGGTGCATCGGCGCCGGGGACGCCGGGTTCTTCTGCAAGTACGTCCAGAGCTACCTGCTCGACGCCGGGTTCACCGCCGAGCAGCTCAACCGCAGTGGCTTCACGATCAAGACGACGCTCGACCCGAACGTCCTCGCCAAAGTCAAGGCCTCGCTGAACCAGCAGGTGCCGCCGACGCAGCCCAGCGTTGCGGACGTGATGTCGGTGGTGGCGCCGGGCGCCGACAAGCACCGGGTGCTCGCGATGGCGGCCAACCGCACGTTCGGCCTGGACGCGGGCCAGTCGCAGACCAGCTACGGTTTGCCGTACGAGCCGGTCAACCTCGGTGCCGGCTCGACCTACAAGATCTTCACGGCGGCCACCGCACTGGCGAAGGGCCTGGGCATCAACTACGTGCTCACCGTGCCGCCGAGCGGCTACGCCTCCCCGATCTACGTCGACGGCGGCGGGCGGCCGATCCCCGTGCAGAACGCAGGCAACTACGCCGGGGAGATGTCGCTGCAGGAGGCGCTCGCGACGTCGCCGAACACCGCGTTCGTCAAGCTGGAGGAGTTCACCGGCGTGCCGGACGTGGTGGACATGGCAGTGCGGCTGGGCATGAAGTCGCTGGCCAACACTCCGTTCGTGGATCCGAACACGCGCAGGCGCACCGACCGGTCGATTGCCCAGGTCACCAAGGACCAGCGGCAGGCCTCGTTCACGCTCGGCGTGAGCCCCACGAGCGTGCTCGAGCTGGCCAACGTCGGTGCCACGCTCGCCAGTGCGGGCCGGTGGTGTCCGCCCAGCCCGATCGAGTCGGTCACGGACCAGTTCGGCAAGCCGGTGCCGGTCAAGGAGGCCGCGTGCGAGCAGGCGGTGGACCCGGGGCTGGCGAACACGCTTATGACGGGCCTCAGCCATGACGTCGTCAGCGGCACTGCGGCCGGTGCGGCCCGCCAGGTGGGCTGGAACCGGCCGATGGCGGGCAAGACCGGCACGACGCAGCAGCACAAGTCGGCCGCGTTCGTCGGGGTGGTGCCGCAGATGGCGGGCGCGGTCATCACCTTCGACGACTCCAGCTCGCCGCGCCCGTTGTGTGACGGCGCAGGCTCGCCCTTCACCTGCGGTAGCGGCAACATCTTCGGCGGGAAGACACCCGCCCAGACGTGGTTCGGCGCGATGAAACCGCTGCTGGACGGACAGCCGGTGCTACCGCTGCCGCCGACGGACCCGCGTTACCTCGACGGTGCGCCGGTCGCGCAGATCCCGAACGTGATCGGGAAGCCGCAGAACGAGGCCATGGCGATCTTGCAGGGGGCGGGCCGGGTGGGCTCGGTCGCGATGACCGACAACGCGGCCGAACGCGGCACGGTCGTCGGGCAGAGCCCACAGGGCCAGGCGCTGCCCGGCGAGACGATCCTGCTGACGGTGAGCAGCGGGAATGCGCCCGAAGCCCCCGCCGCGCCGGGGGACGAGGGCGATTGAGCGTTCGCCACGCGGGCGAGTGATGTTCTGTGATCCCGGGGCCCCGGCGTTCTAGCATCGACGGTCGTGACGCGCAGGCCGACCGACGCCGAGGTCGACCGCGTCTATCGGGTCGCCGATCTCGTGGCCGACCTGGCCGCCGGTCAGGCGACGCGGCACCTGGACGACCAAGCCGTCGCGCGCTCGCCCGCCCCGTCATCACGCCCCCGTCCCCGCCCGGCGGCAGGCCCTGCGCGGGCGGACACGGTGGCGCCGCGGTCGTCCGCTGATCCACCTACCCCGCCGCCCGGTGCAAGGCCGACCACGCCGGCGCCGGGCGCGTCCGCCGCGCCCGTCCCGCCACCGGCTGTGCCGACCGTCGCCGCGCCCGGGTCGCCCGCTGCGCCCGGGTCGCCCGCTGCGGCTCCGGCGGCGCCTGCAGCCGCGTCCGCCCCGCCACCAGCTGTGCCGGCGAACGACGAGGCGCCCGCGTCGTCCACGTCGTCCGCGTCGCTCCCACCCCGCCCCGACGCCCGACCCCGCATCGTCCAGGACCCGGTGATCCTCGGCCTGACCCGACATTCCCGCAGCAAGCTGGGCTCGCGCCTGTTCACCTGGTTCTTCGTGTTCGTCTACGCGCTGATCCTCATCCAGCTGATCTGGTCGATCCTGCGGGGCTGAACCGGGTTTTGTCGGGCCCTCCGCCTACCCTGACGAACGACACCGAGGGAGGTGAGCCGCCATCAGCACACCCGCGCCCCCGTCTGCACCCACCGCGCACCGGGTGCGGGCGGTCCTTGCCATTCCGGCGTTCCGGCGGCTGTGGCTCGTCACCTCGGTCGCGGGCGTCTGCGATTGGCTGAGCCTGCTCGCCCTCTCCGCCCTGGCCACCCAGCTCACCAGCGGATATCAGGCGCAGAGCTTCGCGCTCGGGGGCGTCGTCGCCACGAAGCTGCTTCCCCCGCTGCTGCTCGGGCCGATCGCGGGTGCGCTGGCCGACAAGTTCGACCGTCGCCGAGTCATGGTCGTCTGCGATCTCCTGCGCTGCGGGCTGTTCGTCTCGATCCCGCTGGTCGGCAGGCTGTGGTGGCTGCTCGTCGCCACACTGCTGATCGAGATGTGCGCGCTGTTCTGGATCCCGGCCAAGGACGCCGCGGTGCCCAATCTCCTCCGAAGACCCGATCAGGTGGAGACGGCCAACCAGCTCGCCCTCGTCATGACCTACGGCGTCTCGGTGATCACCGCGTCGGGCCTGTTCGCGCTGCTTTCCCGCGGTGGCGCGATCCTGGGCGCGTCCGCGCTCGACACGGTGTACGTCGCGGTGCTCCTCTCCGGTGCGGCCTACCTGGTCATCGCACTCACCGTTCTCCTGCGGATCCCCGAGATCTCCGGCCGGTCCCGCGCGCATCGGGCCGTTCCGGGGGTGCTCGCGCTGATCCGCGGCGGGGCGGCATTCGTTGCGCGCACCCCGCTGGTCCGCGGCCTGGTCACCGGCGTCGTCGGTGCCTTCGCGGCGGGTGGCATCGTCATCGGCTCGGCCACCCTCTACGCGCACAGCCTCGGCGGCGGCAACGCCGCCTACGGGGTCCTGTTCGCGTCGGTATTCATCGGGCTGGCCGCCGGGATGGGTGCCGCGCCGCGGATGGCGCGGCGGATCCCGCACAACCGCCTGTTCGGCGCGGGCATCGTCGCCGCGGGCCTGGCGCTGGTGCTCGTGGCCCTGGCGCCCCACCTGTTCGTCGCCATCGCTGCGGTCATGCTGGTCGGCGCGTTCGCGGGAATCGCGTTCCTCACCGGGCTCACGATCATCGGCACCCAGGTGGCCGACGAGATCCGCGGCCGGGTCAACGCGTTCGTCCAAACGATCGTGCGGCTCACGCTGCTCGGATCACTCTCGCTCGTGCCCGTGATCGTCGGGTTGGTTGCCACGCGTACGATCGGCTCCGTCACGATCGACGGCACGCGGTTCGTCATGTTCGCGGGCGGCCTCGTCGCGGCGGCCGTCGGCTCGATCGCCTACCGCCAGATGGACGACCGCCGCACCGCCCCGATGCTGCCCGATCTGCTCGCCGCGCTCCGCCGGGGCGAGCCCCGCGAGGGCACGGGGGTGCTGGTGGCGATCGAGGGCATCAGGGCCGACGAGGCCGCCGAGCAGGCCGCCCGGCTGGCCGACCGGTTGCGGTCCGCGGGCCACACGGTCGTCGCGCTGGAGGGCGTGGCGGCGGATCGCGAGCGTTGGGCCGCCGCGTTGCGGGAGGCGTCACTGTCCGGGCCCCGCGCGCGGGCGCTGGCGGCTGCGGCGATCCTGGCCGACGAGGTCGAACGTGTGGTCCGGCCCGCGCTCGCGGCGGGCGCCCTGGTCGTCGCCGACCGGTTCCTGGCCGTGCCGCTGGCCCAGTTCGGAGTCGTGACGGACGGGCTGGATCGCGGCGAGCTGGAGGATCTGGCCGTGTGGGCCACCGGGCGGCTGCGGCCGGATGTGTCGGTGCTGCTCGACCGCGCCCCGAGCGGCGTGGCTCCGCCGGCGGCGGAGCTGGCGGGCGAGGAGCACGTCCGCGTCCGGCGGCTGCTCACCCACATGGCCGCAGCCGAGCCGCACCGGTACGTGGTGGTCGACGCCGATGGGTCGGCGGACGAGGTGGCCGAGCGGGTCGCCGCGGGATTGGCGCCGCTGCTGCCGCCGGGCCTCGACGCCGCCACTGCGGGATTGGCGCCGCTGCTGCCGTCCGGCCCCGACGCCGTCGCGGCGTCGACGCCGCTGCCCCATCCGTCCGTCGCTCCGGCTCCGGTCGGTGCTGGGGCGCCCGGGCTTTTCCGCTCGTCCGTCGACACCGGCCCGATCCCTCGCGCGGGGTCGATCACGAGGCCTGCGCGCTCATCGGTGGACACCGGCCCGATCGGTTGGGTGGCGCCGTCCGCCGACAACGCTCCTGCGCACCCGCCCACGCCGCCACCCGGCCTGGGCACGGCGCCTTTCGGTCCGGCCCCGCCCACCCCATATCCCGTCGTACCGGGTGCCCAGATCGAGCTTCCGCACGACGGTCGCGGGGCGCCCGCATGAGCGTCTGGGACGAGGTCGTCGGCCAGCCCGCCGCCGTCGCCGAGCTGCGCCGGGCCGCCGAGGACCCCGCCGCGATGACGCACGCCTGGCTGTTCACCGGCCCGCCCGGCTCGGGCCGTTCGGTGGCCGCGCGGGCGTTCGCGGCCGCGCTGCAGTGCCCCCGCCACGGCTGCGGCGAGTGCGTCGCCTGCCACACCGTCATGGCGGGCACCCACGCCGACGTCCGCGAGATCGTCCCCGAGGGCCTGTCGATCTCGGTGAAGTCGATGCGCACCCTCGTCCACTCGGCCGTCCGCCGCCCGGCGACCGGTCGCTACCAGGTGCTCATCGTCACCGACGCCGACCGGCTCACCGAGAACGCCGCCAACGCACTTCTCAAGTTCATCGAGGAGCCGCCGGACCAGACGATCTTCCTGCTCTGCGCGCCGTCCGACCATCCCGACGACGTCGCCGTCACCATCCGCTCGCGGTGCAGGCCGGTGCCCCTGCGCACCCCGTCCACCGACGCCATCGCCGACGTCCTGGTGCGCCGCGACGGCATCGATCCAGGGCAGGCGGCATGGGCCGCATCCGTGTCCGGCGGCCACGTCGGGCGCGCGCGGCGGCTGGCTCGCGATCCCGAGGCCCGCGGCCACCGCGACACCATCCTCGGTCTCCCCACCCGCCTTCGTGGCATCGGCGACGCGTTCGCCTTCGCGGGCGACCTCGTGCGATCCGCGCGGGACGAAGCGGCCGAGCTGTCCGAGACCCGCGACGCCACCGAACGCGAGGAGCTGGCCGTCGCGATGGGCGCGGGCGGCGTCGGCAAGGGGGTCGCCGCGGCGGCGCGCGGCGCGAAGGCCGCCGAGCGCGAGCTGGAGAAGCTGCAGCGCTCCCGCAACACCCGCACCCAACGCGACGCGATAGACCGTGCGCTCGTCGATCTGGCGGGCTTCTACCGCGACACGCTCGTCGTTGGCGCGGCCGCCGGTGTGCCTCTCACCCATCCCGACCGCGAAGGCGAGATCCGCCGCGCGGCCGCCGAGTGGGCCCCGGAATCGGTGCTTCGCAGGCTGGAGGCCGTCCTCGCCTGCCGCACCGCGATGGACCAGAACGTCAAGCCGGAGATCGCGGTCGAGGCGATGATGACGGCGCTGGTGCACGGCTGAGCCTGCCAGGGGGTTTCGGCCCGACAGCGCCGCGACCCGGCCTGCGGGCGGTGGCGCGGCGGCCGGGCCTGCGGCGACTCAGCCGACCTACCCGCGACGCTCCTCGACCCGTGACTTGGCGGCGCTAGCGCAGCCGGGCGTCGGGTGTGAATACGTGCCGCGTCGTCGGGTCTCGACCTCGGCGCTGGACGGCGTCGCCTGTGGATCAAGTCGGTCGTCCAGCCGCTGTTCGTCGGCGACGCCGTCGACCTCGTTCTGCTAGGTCCGGTCGGGGTGATACTGGCGCTCCCGCTGATGTTGTTGACCACAGCCCGCGCAGGAGGACGGATGAACCTGTTCAGGTGTGCCGTCGTGACGGCACGGCGGTTCATCGCGATCGACGGCTACGACCGCGCACTCGCCCTCGCCGCCAAGGCGTTCGTGGCGGTGGTGCCGCTGCTGCTGGTGCTTGCGGCGTGGGCGCCTGCCGGGGCGCGCCGTCGGGCAGGCGCGGCGCTCGTCGAGGGCCTCGGCCTCGACGGTGCCACCGCGGAGGCCGTCCGCGAGCTCGTGGCCCGGCCACCGGAGGCGGGCGACCCGGTCACGGTCGTCGGCCTCGTCCTGCTCGTCATCGCCGTGCTCGGGTTCGCGCGATCGCTGCAGCGCACGTTCGAAACCGTCTGGGAACTGCCCCGCTCTGGGCTGCGGGGCTACGGGCCTGGCCTGCTGGGTGCGGCGGTCTTCATCGGCGAGGTGGCGGTGCTCGTCGTTTTCGCCGAGGTCGTCGGGTCGATCACGCTCAACGTGGCGGTGGTGGCGGTCGTGCGGGCAGTCGTGGGGTCGCTCGCGTGGTGGCCGGTACAGCGGCTGCTCGTCGACGGCCGGGTACCGTGGCGCCACCTGCTGCCCGGCGGTGTCGTCGCCGGGGTGGGCCAGGCCGCGGTCATGGCGCTGTCGTCGGTGGTTCTGCGCCCGGTGCTGGTCGACCAGGCGCAGCGGTTTGGGGTGATCGGCGTGGCGTTCGCGCTGGTGACGGCGTTAACGGTGTTCGGGGTGCTGCTCGTAGTCGGGGCGGTGCTTGGCCGGGTCGTCGCCGGTCAAGCCACCCCAACACGGCCGCGAGCCATTGTGTGAACCAGGCCCGTGACGGCCCTCGACCACGTGCCCTGTCGGCTGCAGGAACGTCGTACGTGAGACGAACCCCGGTGCGCCGCCCAGGCCCCGAGCGCAAATGAGCGGGTGGCCAACGTCAGCCGGACGGCCCAGCGGGCCTGAGGGTCAGCTGGCAGGCGTCGGCTGGCGGTCGACATCGGCGAGCGGCAGCGTGACTGAGGCCATGGAGCCCCCGATAGCGCGGCTTGGTGACGAGCTGCGAAGTTCGGCGTCTGCATGGTCGGCGTGAGGGGAGATCCACGTCGAGGTGAAGACGCGGTGGCCGCCGCGCTGGACGCGGCCGACCTGCCCGTCTACACGGTGCTCATAGTCGACCCGCGCGGGCGACGAACAGGCCCGCGACCATGGGCATCGGCCCGATCGGTAGACTGCGAGCCGCACCACCCGCCGCCTTAGCTCAGTCGGTTAGAGCGACGCACTCGTAATGCGTAGGTCTGGGGTTCGACTCCCCAAGGCGGCTCCATCAAACGGCCTGGTAGACGTGCCTTTCCTTCATCTTCGGCGCCGCTCAGTGATCGACTGCTGGCATGACTTCTGGCATGTTGTCAGGGTTTCGGCCTACCGTCATGCCATGCCACGAGGGTCGATCGAGACGCTGCACACGGGCTTCCGCGCCCGCGTGTACGCCGGTAAGGACCCCATCACCGGCAAGCAGACCTACCTCCGCGGCGAGACTCGCCGTCACCGCCGGGATGCCGAGGCGGACGCCGAGCGCTTGGTCGCCGCGGTCGAGGCCGAGCGGCAGCCGGACCAGCACGCCACCGTCGCGCATTTGCTCGACCGATGGGTGGAGGTCGTCGACCACGAGCTGAGCACCGCCGAGACGACGGCGGGCTACATCCGACGTACGTTGCGGCCCGCACTTGGCGACATGCCATTGCGCAAGCTTCAGCACCGCGTGGACGTGCTCGACCGGCTCTACACCCACCTGCGGCGCTGCAACCAGCTGTGTGACGGCCGCCGTGGCGAGGGGCACGTCTGCAAGCCGATGACGGCGAGCGCGGTCCGGCGGGTGCACGCGATCCTGTCGGCGGCGCTCAACTACGCGGTGGCGTGGGGCTGGATCGAGCGCAATCCCGCCGACTACGCCCATCCGCCGAAGGTGGCCCGACGGCGAGCGGCGCCGCCGTCGCCCGAGCAGGTCGCGCAGCTGCTCAACATGGCCGCGGGGCGGGACGAGGAGGTCGCCGCGTTCCTGTGGCTGGCCGTCACGACCGGCGCCCGGCGGGGCGAGCTGGTGGCGCTGCGCTGGTCGCACGTGGATCTCGGGCGCGGTGTGCTGCGCTTGGCGGCCAACTACGTCGTGCGGGCCGGACAGCGACGCCTGAAGGGCACGAAGACCGACGAAGAGCGGCTGCTGTCGCTAGACGCAGCCAGTGTCCAGGTACTGACCGATCTACACGCCGCTCGTGAGGCCACGCTGACGCCTGCTGGCCTGTCGACGCCGCTCGAAGCGTTCGTGTTCACGCCCGATCCTCTCGGTGCGCGGCCGTGGCACCCGGACCACTTCACCAAGGTGTACCGCGCCCTCGCGGACGAGCTCGGCATCGTCGAGCCCCTGAAGAACCTGCGCCACTTCAACGCGACCCAATTGCTCGCGGCTGGCGTGGACCTGCGGACGACGGCCGGGCGTCTCGGCCACAGCGACGGCGGCGCCACGACGCTGCGGGTGTACGCGAGCTTCAGCCAGCCAGCCGACCAACGGGCGGCCGAGTTGCTGGCCGACGATCTCGCAGCGCTACGCAAGCAGGCCGCAGCGTCAACTGTCACGTCGGTGCGCCGTCGACTCGCCCGCATGCGACCCGACCTGGACGCCGTACTTCCCGCGGGCACATCGGTCCGTGACTACCGCGAGCTCGCCGACGCGTTGCGCGAGGCCGTCCGCGACAACCGGCTGCGGCCGGGCGACCCCTTCCCGTCGGCCGCTTCGCTCGCCGCCCACAGCGGCGTCGCGCGCTCGACCGCCCAGCGCACCATCAGCCTTCTCGGCCAGGAAGGACTCATCGACCGCGTCGGCGGTCGGTGGGAAGTCGCGTCCGGTGCACGGGCCGAGGCGGTGTGACGATGACCCAGGTGACCGGTTTGGAGCTCCGCCTGCCCTCGCCGCTCGAGGAGGTACACGACGAGCGCCTGGCCGCGAGCGGCGTCCGACTCCTGCTCAAGCGTGACGACCTCATCAACCCCGACATCCCCGGCAACAAGTGGCGGAAGCTGAAGTACAACCTGGAGGACGCCAAGGCCTCCGGCGCTCGCACACTGCTGACGTTCGGCGGGGCGTACTCGAACCACATCCGCGCGGTCGCCGCGGCGGGCCACTATTTCGGCTTCCACACCATTGGCATCATCCGCGGTGAAGAGCACCTGCCGCTCAACCCGAGCCTGGACTACGCCGTCCGGCACGGCATGAGGATCGACTACCTCGACCGCACGACCTACCGCGCCAAGACCTCGCCTGAGGTGATCGAGGGCCTGCGCCGCAAGTTCGGCGAGTTCTTCCTCATCCCGGAGGGCGGGAGCAACCCTGCGGCCCTGCGAGGTGCTGCAGAGATCGCGGCCGAGCTGACGGTCGGCTATGACGTCGTCTGCTGCCCCTGCGGGACTGGCGGCACGCTTGCGGGCCTCGCCGCCGGTCTGCCGCCGGTCGAGCGCGCGATCGGCTTCGCTGCGCTTAAAGGCGCCGCATTCCTCAACGACGACGTCCGGCGCCTTCAGGCCGAATACGGGCGCGAGACCGACAACTGGACGATTGAACTCGACTACCACTTCGGGGGCTTCGCGCGTCGCACGCGCGCGCTCGACGAGTTCATCGACGAATTCCGCCGTCGGCATTCGGTGGAGTTGGAGTGGGTCTATGTTGCCAAGATGCTGTATGGCGTCTTCGAGATGGTGGAGCGGCGCAGATTCGAGCCCGGCACGACGGTGGTCGCCGTGATGACGGGCCCGTTCTGCGCTGAACGATTACGCGACCGCCACGATGCGAACTCGGGGCAGCGAGGCTGCTGAGGGCATCGTGCGAGGTCAAGCGGCACTATGTGGTCGATATAGGTCAGTGAAGGTCGCTGCGGTTGCTGTACTGCATGGCTGCACGGACCAATCATGATCATTAAGCGGTTGATGTATCGGCAAGAAGTTCCCCCTCGGAACCAATCCGGTCATATAGACGATGCTCCATTCAAACGCTGACTACCCTGCTTCTTACGCATGCGGTACGCGGACTGACGACAGCGGTCTGAGCAGAACTTTCGCGGGCGACCGCCCCGGATAGCCAACGTGCAAGGGCACATCTCACATCTTTGATCGCTTTGGAGCGTGTGATAGCCATGGACGGGGCATCTTATGGTGTCAATCGAGTAGCCAGCCCAGCCAAAGCAGTCAGCAAGACCATTTACCACACAGGATCGGGCGTACTCGCAGTGCTCTAAGATCACGTCCTCAAAGCTGCTGCTTGCTAGCTTGACGTTCCATACCACCAATTCCCACGCCGCATGAAATGTCTTCGCGACCGCATCGTACGGGTACATCGCAATCCGGCGAGAGGCTTGTTCCAGGCTGAAGCCTCGTACAAAGAAAAACTCTCCTTGCCCCGCGTCTCGATACCCCGTGACCAGTTTCAATACCTGCGCAACGTGTGGCGTTGCAGTCGCGCAGGCCTTAACGACGGCCGAGTATAGAGCGTGATCTGCCTCGTTCATGCGGACTCGGTGTCCGAAACGGCGCAATCGCTCTGTCCGGTAATGCTCGTAGCTTGTCCAGCGCGCGCCACCACTTTGCAGCATCACTGGGCCTCCCCATCGGCGAGACGCGGCCTCGTCTGATCCTGGGCATCATCAACCTCGCCGACCCTACCGCGTTCGACGGCGCTCTCATCGATCTGCGGCAAGCGGTCTGCAAGCCACTTGAATACAACGAGGGACTTCTCGATGACTAGCGGGACTGACTCCTCCGGCGCTCGCACTAGCGCCACCACGACGACCAACCCCGCCACTGCGATCAGCAGCAGCAACGGGCTTAACAGCGCCAGTACGAGGTTTACAGACACCCCATCCACCTCCATCAACGACAAGGCCCCGCCACCGGGGTGGGTGACGGGGCAACAGAGCAGGGCACGACAAAGCCCCCAGTCGGTCCTCGTGACTGGGGGCTTGATATGGGCACTCTCGTGCCGCTGACAACTAGGCTACCAGGATTCGAAGATCGCTCCAAACGGGCGTATTCGCAGGTCAAGGCTTCGATCGTGGGCTGGCCTGACCGGAAGATTCAGACACATTTCGTAACGGGTGCTCGTCACTGGCGAGCTGGCGAGCGTCGTACCCTCGTGCATGGTTGGGCTCCTGTACGCCGCCACATCGGGTGTTGTCTTGGACGCCTGCCGCGAGCCGCAGCGAGTGTCAGAGATGATCAATGGGCCGGTCCTGCCGCCACAACGAGGAGGTTGCGCTTGCTTTCAAGGGATGGGTCTGACGGTACGGTGACGTGCCCGCGCGTCGTCACCGGCTGTTGGATTGCCGATCTGGGCCTAGCTGGACGATCGTGCACATGGAGGAACGAGACCAGAGCTGAGACGACGCTCTGGCGGCCGTGAACGGCGCTGCGTCGCCGGAGGCGGCCAGTCTTGTCCATCTGCGCTGGCGACCCCCTGACCCGCTCGATGCGAACTACTGGCAGCAAGGCTGCTGACGGCACCGTGCGACGTCAACCGGCTCAAGCATGATTGCTCGCGGTCCGCCGGTCGGGCTGCTGGCGTTGTTGTACTACGCGGCTGTGCCGGTGTTCGGTGACAATTGGATCAAGACGTTCCGGACTACCGCATCCACGTCGCGCCCGACCCCGCATCCGTGCTCATCACGTCGGCATCGTCCAGCACGTTGCGATCGAACCGGTCTTGGGGTGGTCATGAGGTGTAGCGTGATAGATCTCATACTCCAGATGTGAGATGTAAGCCAACGGCGCAGGTCGCGCCGACATCCCAAGCGGGTCCACAAAGGGTGAAGATGACCTCCACCGGCACATCACGAATGCGTCGTCGACAACCGCAGCTCCGCCTCCTGCTCGCAGGACTTTCCGCGAGCTTACTGGCAGTGATGACGATCATCGCTCCTCCCGGGAATGGGGTTCCGTCGCTCCCGACAGACCCGCAACAGATTCAATACAAGCTGGTCGACCAACCTGAGCCAGATGACACGCTACTCTCGGAGAACTCATTTGGCCCAGTCAGCTTCCACGGCGCCGGACTGACGCATGACTGTGGCACGGAGCCAACGGCATGCACCTTCGACAGCTCTCAGTTCTCGGAGACAACATCTGGTAATTACCAGATCTGGCAACGCCACGACGGAGGCATGCCCTCTAACTACTATGTCATTACCACTCTATCGGCGATCATGATCGTCCCGAACCATAAAGCTTCTGACTTTAACCCTGTGGGGCTCGGCAATCTGGTCAGTATTTCGGATCAAGATCCCTGCGGCGTTAAGACTTTGGGCACTACCGAGTATGGCGCTGGCAACCTGTATACCGGGCCCTCAATTCAGGCTCCGGACAGTCTCGTCATCAGAGCCGACTACAACATCAACAGCACCTTCCTGATGCCCACCATCCATGTTTCAGGTGGCGGAATCTACGGCAACTGGCAGCCCTCCAATGGAACCCAAGGATTTAACATCCGAGGCGACGTGCCGCTGCCCAACTCCTGCTGATAAGTAACCGTGAAACGGCGCAGCGCCATATAGGAACCAACAAGGCGGCCCGTAAGTAATTACCATCGATCAGGTGTTCACCGGCCGCTGGGTCGTGGACGTCCTGCTCGACCTGAACGGCTACTACGTTGCGGCTTCGCGCCAAGCCTCTGCGACGCCTGTCGTTCCTACCCACTCGATTCTCAGAAGAGCAATTGTCAAGACTTGTGGATGAAGATCTTTTAGGTTGAGGGTGGTTGGCTCGTCGGATTCGTGCCGGGGCATTCGCCTATGCCCGGGCTGGGCTCGAAGGGAGCGGTACGGGGTGACTGACGAGTTCCACTGTGGTCCCGGCTCCGGCATGATGTTAATGTACTTCATCGACACATGCCGCCCCCGCCGCCATGCCGTATCCGCGGAAGCCGTCAGGCAACCGTCCGTCGTTCGTTATCCCAGGTGCCGTGATCGAGGATCCGCGCCCGGATGTGGCGTATCCATGTCCCGGGCGATTCGTCTGTTTTTTCGATGAGTCGTCCGTGTACCTGGACGGGCCCTGGAGCGGCCCTGGAGCGTCGCTGAGGTAAGCATGATCAAACACGTTGGCAACGGGGGCTCGTTCACGACGAGCACGAGGTCTGCCGCTTCCGTTGGCAGCGGATGGCCACCAGCCATTGGGCGATCGATGTCGGGCAATGGCCAAGGAACGCGGCACGGCAGTGAGCACGATCGAGAGCACCGTACCGGTGTCGTTCGCCTTCGACGTGGACAATGCGCGTCTCCAACGGATTGGTCAGCCACTCTGCTTGGGCTGTCCGGCTGACAGCATGGCGGCTCAGGGACGAGCCCGCTTGGTCGGCCGAACGGCTCGGACGTGCGCTCGCTGGGGCCTCGCCGCGCTTCCCGCCTGGAATCCCGATCGACACCCGCGGACGTCATGCCGCGATAGCGCTGTACAACCCGCGTAGACTCCAGAAATTGATGATCATGCACATCGCTCGCGAGGAGGCCCCGGTTTCGTGTCGCTGCGGTTTGTCGCGCCTGTCGCTGTGAGGTAGCCAAGATGCGGCATGGCCGCGATCCAGGCCAGCACTTGGCGGTACCGGGCGGGGTCAACCCGGGACCCCGATCCCGCCGACCCGACCAATTCGTCACCACCGTGTTCCTCCTCGACGTCACGCCGGGCGGGATCGGGCGCGCAGCGGGGTTGACGCCGTTCGGTACCGCCAAGACGATTTGCGGCCAGCGGGGGTGACTCGCCCCCGTCCACAACCCCGCCCACCGGCACGTAGCCGGCGGCCCATAGCTACAGCCCAGCCCGGAGGCCGTCAGGCCGTAGGGAGCTGGGCTGTGCGCCGTCCGGCTGTTGTCCGGCTCCCGCGCCCGTTGGGCGCGGCTTGAAGACGTGAAGAAGGTCCTCACCGCCACGGACGGCAGGACGGGCGCAGGACGCGGACGTAGGATCTCGCCACAGGCTTTGTCAAAGTGCGTCGAACCTGCTCGGGATGCCTCCATACACCACGGAGTTGAGTCAGCTCGCAAAGCCCAAGCCGGGCGATCCCCCGAAAGCCGCTCCTGTATTGTGGACTATGCTCTCAACTCATACTTCTTGAGTGTCTTCGGTTCTAGCGAGCGGGTTTCGAGTCGCAGTTCCCAGTCGCCGTTATTGATCTGAAATCGCTTGCCGAAACCCAGCCACCGCCCGGTCAACAGCCCGCCCGACGGAGCGACGAGGAATTGCAGTGCACCGCGATAGACCGCGCCCTTGTAGTAGCCGGTCGGCGATGTCTGCTCTTCCCATGACCCGGTCGCCGTCATGCCGTCGACCATCAACCGCATGTTGATCTTCGAGCCGGTCGAGTGCGGCAGGCTCTCGACGTCGAGAGCGGTGCCCTGCTGTCGGAGCACTGCGTAGTGAACGCTAGCGAAGTCCTTCCCGCGACCGGTGCTGTAGTAGGAGTACTCGCTCCGCCAGATTCCCGAGAGGTCGACGGGTTCCGCCCCCGGTGGCGGTGGTGCTGCGGCTGCCGCGCTGTCTGGATCTGGTACCGCTGCGGCGAGCGTGAGGGCAAATCCGAGCTTCAGGAGCAGTGCGCGCCGGTCGATCGCCGAGTTGAGTTGAGTTGCCCACGTGGCGGTATCCCGCGCGAGTTCCTGCACATCGGCCTGTTCCAGGCGAGTGATGAGAGCATTCAGGGCGTCATCCCGCTTCCCGTTGGTGTTGACCGCCGTCGGTAAGCGTGCCATATCTTGACGTGCGCGGAAGATGGCATCTTCTACTCGATGGTCTGCCGCGTCGGACAAGAGATCCGCCACATGGCAGGAGTAGATGTCGGCGAGCTTGGCCAACACTTCCAAGGAGGGTGTGTAGCCAGTCGTTGCGGGCCATTTCTCCCAATACGAGATGTTCTTGAACGTCTTCAGGTCGTCGGGCCAGCGCTCGTTCCACCGGTCCGCGACGTCGCTCTGGCTCCACCCGTGCGCCAGGCGAAGCGCAACGCGGGCGTTCACGCGGTACTCGGCCTGAAAGATCGCCCCGATCTCGCCCCACGTCATGCCCTCGGCCCGGAGCGACTGGGCATGCAGGGTCTGGGCCTGCTTCTGACTGCGGACGCGCGTCGTCATGGCGGTGTCTCCGATGGAAGCCGTGAGCGGCTCGACACCAGCAAGGATAGCAGAACCTCCCCGTGGCGCGGGGATGTTCTGTCGCGCACTGTGGCGGCTGCGCTGGGTGTTTCCTCCGCCGAGATCGTCGTTCCCTGGTGCCCCGAAGGGAACTGGAGGCCCGGACCGAACCGGACGTCCTCCCAGATCCCCTCGACCCGGAGGGAGCACGCAGTTATGGAATCCCGTTCCACCGCCCACGTTCCGCGCGGACCGACGGCGGACGACCACCCACTGATGACCATCACCGCCGCCGCCAGGGCATTGGGCTGCTCGGAGATGACAATCCGGCGCCGCGTGGAGGCCCGCCAGTTCCCGGCAGTGAAGATCGGCAGCAAGACCCAGGTACCGAGGGCTTTCGTCGCCCGCATCCTCGCGGACGCCCTCGCGGGTCGAACCGTGGTCGTCGAGGAATACGCGGCCGGCTGGCCGCAGGAGATCGGAACAAGCGCAGGCGAGGCACCGCCGATCACCGTGCGAGTGGCTCATGCCTGACATCGGCGTTCTGATTCTGTTCTCGATCGTGGGCGCGATGATCTGCGCTCGGGCGCGGGTTGTCGGTGGTGCAGTTGTGTTCGGGGTGCTCGCCGTCGTGCTGTTCGTGGCGACGCCTGTGGGCGCGGGCCTGCCGGGCGCGGCGTCGAACTTCCTCTCGCTGTTCGATCACGCCGCAGCGCCGGTACTGATCGACCACGGCGGTGCCGGGTGAACGCCCGTCGGGAGTGGCGGGCGGATGCGGCCTGCCGGGAGACATCCGGCGAGCTGTTCTTCCCGACCGCCGAGAAGGGCCCGACGTACAACGCGCAGGTCGCGGCGGCGAAGGCCATCTGCGCCGGGTGCCTGGTCCGGGCGCAGTGTCTCGATGAGGCCCTGGTTCGCATCCCCGACGGAATCGCGGGCGGACTGACTTCCGATGAACGGCGCCGCCTACGCCAACCGCTGCGGCCCGCCCTAACCACGGCCCGGGCCGAGACCCGATGCGGCGAGCGGGAGGCGGCCGGGCGGGTGCTGCTCGCCGCGGGTCGGCCGATCCGGGAGGTCGCCCGTCGGTGCGGGGTCTCGGAACGCACGGCCGCCCGTTGGGCCGCGCGCGCCCGCGCCGCCCCGACTGCCACCGCGAGGGAGGGGAGCCGCGGCGGCAACCGGACTCCCCTCCAGATCTCCCCGACGCCCAACCCCCCTGGCAGGGACACGAACGCAGGAAGGACACGAGCGTAGATGAACACCCCCGACGAGCGCCCGCACGCGCTGCGCAGTGCCGAGATGGCTGCCACCGCCTGGGCCGAGACAGTCGAGCACCAGCAGACGGCGACGCCCCGGCACGCGGACTTCTACGCCGTGGCGGGCGAGATGGTCGCCACCCTGTACGCGCTGCACGACCTGACAGTCGTGCTCGCGGCCCAGGTCGGCGGCTACGGGCAGGGCCGCCCGGTCTATGACGACACCCGCACCGTCGACCCCGCCGACCGGTTGGTCGAGGCCGAGCAGTGCCTGCGCACCCTGCGGGCGGCGCTGGGACCGGCGGCGGACGCGGCGAACGCGTTCTGGTCGGCCATTGGGCACATCGGCGTCGAGGAGTCGCCGTGATCGCCCGCGCCCTGCTGTTCGGGCTGCTGCTCATCGTCGCCACGGCGGCCGCGGTGTTGTCGTTCTCCGCGCTGCGTAACCTCGCGCTGCTGTGCGGGTTCGCCCCGGAGTTGGCGTGGCTGCTGCCGGTCGTCGTCGACGCCGGGGCCGCGGCCGGATCCCTGGTGTGGCTCGGCGGCCGGGCCCACGATCTGGCCCGCTGCTTCGCCCGGACTCTCGCCTTGGCCCTGTTGGGGCTGTCGGTCGG
Source organism: uncultured Actinomycetota bacterium (assembly GCA_963822805.1). GTDB lineage: Bacteria > Actinomycetota > Actinomycetes > Mycobacteriales > Pseudonocardiaceae > Pseudonocardia. The sequence goes on from CAWGIV010000002.1 coordinate 214,796, forward strand.
TGCCAATGCGCTGGCCCACGGGTTGGACGCCTACCGGTTGGCGCCCGCGTGGTGGGTCGTGGTCGCCGTCTCGGCCATCGCCCCGGCGGTGCTGGGCGCGGTCGTCCATCTCGCCGTCCTGTTCGGGCGCCCGGTCGTCGTACCGCTCGACGACCCGAGCCCGGCCGATGCGACCGTGGCTGCTGTCGAGGCCGACACGCTCGACAAGCACGGGCTGTCCCGCCGCTGGGACGACGCCCCACCCGCGACAGCGCCGGACCGGGCGGCCGAGCTCATCGCCGATGGCGCTGGTCGCCGTCGTCTGTCCCGCGAGCTGGACATCACCGAGTACGAGGCCCGGCGCCTGATCGAGGCCGCCCGGTCCACCCCCTCCCCCTCATCGGACGTCGCGAGCTCGCGCGCCGGCGGTGCCCCGGTCCTGAACGGAGTTTCGCGATGAACCTGTCCGCTCTGCTGTTCTTCCTCGCCTCGGTGATCGGTGCCCGGATGGCATGGCGCCGTGGCGCCCGCACGCTGGCCGTCGGAGCGGCTGCGCTGGCGGTGCTGTTCGGGCTGTCGCTGTGGCGCTCCACCCATCCCCTGCTGCTGGCCGTCATGGTCCTGGCGGCGGGCGTGCTCGTCTGGCATCGCTCTGGGGCGACCGCCGCGACGGTGACCCGTTGGGGAGCGCACATCCGCCGCAAGTCCGGCGTGGCATCGGGCGCGGACATCGCCCGGCATGCCGGAGCGGTCGCGATGCGCCGCCGCGCCTCCACCCTGCGGCCTTCGTTGACGGCCGACAGCCGCCGGGAGCGCTGCCGCCAGCTGGCGAGCTTGCCGGTCACCGAGGTCGGCGTCAGGTTGTGTCGGGTCGGCGGGCAGACGGTGTGGAGTCCGATGGAAGACGTCGTGCTGATCATCGGCGGGCCGCGGAAGGGAAAGACGCAACTCCTCGCGGGCATGGTGATCGACCATCCCGGCGCGTTGATCGTCACCTCGACCCGCACCGATCTGCTGGACCAGACGGCCGCGCTGCGGAAGGCGACGGGCCCGGTGTGCGTGTTCAACCCGGTCGGGCTGGGCGGGCGCCCGTCGACGGTCACGTTCGACCCGCTGACCGGCTGCCAGGATCCGGTGACCGCGGCGGAGCGGGCCAGCGACATGCTCGCTGCCAGTGCGGGGTATGGGGGCCGATCGGGGGATCGGGAGTTCTGGGACGACCAGGGCCGCCGCAACCTCGCCGCCCTGCTGCACGCCGCCGCGCTGGCCGGGGACCTGACCATCGACGTGGTGCAGACCTGGCTGTCGGACCTGGACGCCCACGCGGCGCAGATCACCGCGCTGCTGCGGCAACACTCACCGGAACCGGCGTTCGAGGCCTCGGTCACGCAGTTCCTGGAGACCAACGAGCGCACCCGCACCAGCATTACGGCGACCATCGCCCCGGCGCTGGCGTGGCTGACCCACAAGCCCGCCCGCGCCGCCGCGCTGCCCGCCCGCGAGGGCGGCCGCCCCCTGGACGTCGTCCGGCTCCTGCATGAGCGGGGCAGCGTGTTCATGCTGGGCGGAGAAGAGGCCCAGGTCGCACCCCTCGTCTGCGCGATGACCGGGTGGATTGCCCGCGAAGCCCGCCGCCTCGCCGCCTACCAGCCCGGCGGACGGCTGGACCCGCCACTGGGGTTGCGGCTGGACGAGTGCGCGCTGATCTGCAAGGTGCCGCTGCACCTGTGGACCGCGGACATGGGCGGCCGCGGCGTGAACATCGTGGCCTGCTTCCAGTCCCGCGCCCAGATCGTGGACCACTACGGCGACGCGAAGGCGGCCACTGTCATCAACAACGCCGGGGCCAAGGTGCTGTTCGGCGGCACCGGGGACCGCGACGACCTGCAGTACTGGTCCACCCTGTCGGGAGAGCGGGACGAGCCGATCACCACCACCGACATGAACGGCCGCGTCGCGTCCCGCACCACACGTCGGGTGCCGGTGCTGGCCCCGGCACAGATCCACACCCTGCCCCGCGGACGGGTCGTGGTGTTCACCAGCGCGATGCCGCCGGTGATCGGCCACGCCCAGCAGGCCTACCGACGGCTGGACGTGCGCGCCGTGCATGACCCGCGCGCCTTGGACGTGCGGACGCGGCTGTGGGCGCACCGGACCGCGGCCCGGGTCGAGGCGTGGGCCTGGCGCGAAGCCCTGCCGCTGGCCGGGGCCCTGGTCGGGCTGTGGATCCTGGCGCCGATCGGGGCCACCCAGGCGCTGGCCGCCGGGCGTTTCCCGGCGTGGGCGGGCGGTTTGGCCGGGGCGTTCCTTGGCATCACCGCCGGACTGCTGGTCGGCGAACTGGCCACGCGCGCGTGGCGCACCGGGCGCCACCGGGCTGCCGTGTGGCTGCGGCGGTGGTTGCGCCCGACCTGGCAGTGGCTGTGCGTCCGGTTCGCGGCGCTGCGGGTGCGAGTCACCGGAAGGACGGCCGGGGCCACCCACTACCGGCCCTACGCCGGGCCCGACGCCGACCCGCCGACGCAGCCACTGCGACTCGTCCGAGCAGCCCTTCCGGACGGTCCGTCCGGCCCACCCGTGCCGCCGCCGTCGGGCGACACGCCATGAGCAGTGGGCGGGGCCGGGTGACTCCTGCCAGCCCCGGCCCCGCCCACGCCCACCTATCCCGACACCCCCTTCGAGCTGCGTACCGAGGTTTGCGATGACCGATCACACCCCACCGACGGTGGCCGAGATCGCCGCCCTGACCGCCCGCCTCCGCGCCCTCTCGAACGCCGGAGCCGCCACCGATCCGGCCGAACGCGCCCGGTTCCTGGCCGACAAGGACGCGCTGATCGACCGCATCACCGCCGCCGAACGCACCGACGACACCGCCGAACTCGGCCTCACCGGAGGCGAAGGGCCGCCCATCGACGCCGGACCCGCGCTCACGGCCGAGGAGGCAGCGCACGAGCTGGCCGCCGACGGTCGCTCGCTGCCCGAGGCCCGCGCTCTGGTCCGCGACTACCTCGACGACGTCTCGCAGCGGGTCGGCACATCGGTCCACCGGTGGGGGCTCGACGGGGCGGACCTCAACGACATCCGCGCGCACGCTGCGACGCACCGCCCGCCGTCCGATCGGGACGAGCAGGAGCGCCGAGACCAGCTCAACCGCTGGCACACCGGCGACGTCGACGAGGCCCGCGACGACCTGTCCTGCACCGACGGACAGGAGTGATTGGCATGGCCGCGGACCCCACTCCGCCGTCCGAGCTGGAGAAGACGGTCGGCGCGCTGGCACGCACGCTGGACCGGGCCCTGCGGAAGGTCGACCAGCTCGACGCGAAGCTCACCGCCCTCGCCGACCTTCTCCAGGAGGAGGCCACCGCACCGGGCCCGGCCAGCACGCCGAAGGAGCCGACCGGGCCGGGGGTGCGCTCCTGGCTGCTGGCCGACGACCCCGCCCAGGCCGCCGCCGACCTCGACGACCTGACCGCGTGGGTCTGGCGGGTCTACCTGTGGTGGCCCGAGGCCTGGCTGTCGTCGTGCTGGCTGTGGCACCCGGAGGTCGTCGAGGAGCTGTGGTGGCTGCGCGTCGCGCACGCCGACGCCTACGACCCGGAGACCGGGACGTCGCTGCGGGTGGCGGACTGGCACGACCGGCTGCGCCCCGGGGTCGCGAAGCGAGTCCGTGCCGTCGTCGGCAAGTGCGAGCTCAACCGGCACATCCCGTACAACGGCCGCTCGGTCGAGGTCACGCCGCCCGGGCCACCTGCGCTGGCTCGGCACGCGGCCGCCGTCGCGGCCGTCTGGTGCGCCGGGGCCGGGCTCGACGTCGTCCGCGCCGCAGGGCCCGAGCCCACCCCGGCGCAACTCGCCGAGGCCGACGCGTTCCAGAACGCGCTGTACCGGAGCCGCCGATGACCGTCCCGAGCTACTGGGCAATGCACCGACGGGTGGTAGCGCTGCGCGGCCCGGCAACCAGGCAGCGGTGTGCCGAGTGCCGCGCCCCCGCCGTGCTCTGGTGCTACGACGAAACCGACCCCGACGAGCAGCGCGGCCCGCACCGCTACAGCCTCGACCCGGCCCGCTACCGCCCACGGTGCCGCGCCTGCCACCGTCAGCGAAAGATCGTCGACACCGGCCGAATGGTGCAGCTTTACCAGGACGGCGCCAGCCTCGCGGGGATCGCCGCACAGCTCGGCGTCGGCCGGGCCACGGTGCGCTCGGCGCTGCTCGCGCGGGGCGTCGCCATCCGGCCGCCGGGATCCCAGCCCCGCGTGGTGGTCGACGCCGCGCGCGCGGCGGGGCTGTACGCGGGTGGGGCGAGCCTCCGGGGCATCGCCGAGCTGCTCGGGGCGAGCGTGCCCGCCGTCCGCGCCGCGATCGCCGCCCGCGGCGTCGCGATCCGCGCGCCCGGACCAGGCCGCCGCCACCTCCGCCGAGCCACAGCACGTGCCAGCGTCACCTTCCGACCGCTCCCGACGACCAGCCGCCAACCCAGCCGACCAACACCGTCCCCTTCACGACAACCCGACCAGCCATGAGCCACGACAGCCACCGCCACTGCAAACGACCAACCACAACAGCCAGTGCGGACCACCGCATCACGATCCGACGGTGGGTGCCGCGCGCCCGCCGGGTCCGCGGCACCAAGATCCACTCAATAAGGGGTAGTTGATCATGCTGACGATGCGGAAGGGCTACGACGTCGACTACTACCTCGACGCCACCGCCAAGGGGCGGGACGTCTACTACACCGACGCGGTGACGGCCGGTGAGCCGCCGGGGCGGTGGTACGGCCGCGGCGCCGAGGCGCTGGGGCTGGTCGGCGAGGTGGACGCGTCGGTGATGAAGGCGCTCTACACGCACGGGCTGGACCCGCGCGACCCCAACGTCGCCGACCAGGAGACGTGGCACAAGGCGGCGCGGTTCGGCAACCCGCCGCGCAACTACCGGTCCGCCGAGGAGATCTACGCCGGTCTGCTGGATCAGCACCCCGACGCCGGACCCGAGGAGCGCGCCGAGCTACGGGCCGAAGCCGCGCGCGCCGCGCGGCAGTCAGTGGCGCTCTACGACCTGGTGCTGTCGGCGTCGAAGTCGCACACCCTGCTCTGGGTGGCGTGCGAGCGTGGCGCCCGGGACGCCGCCGCGGCCGGTGACCATGCGGCCGCCGCCGAGTACGCCCGGGTCGCAGGGATCCTCGAAGAAGCGCTGATGGCCGGGCACCGGGCCCTGCTCGACTTCATGGCCGAACGCGCCGGGTACGCCCGCGCCGGGCATCACGGTGGCGGCGGCGGGCAGTGGGTGGACGCGCCCGACTGGATCGTGGCGCAGTTCCTGCAACACGACTCGCGCGACCACGACCCGCAGCTGCACGTGCACGGCACCGTCGCCAACAAGGCCGTCTGCCCGGTGGACGGGAAGGTGCGGGCACTGGACTACTCGCTGTTCATCCAGTGGCGCGACGCCGCGGGCGCGTTCGCCGACCGCTACGTCGAGGCCCACGCGTGGCAGGCGCTGGCGCTGCTGTGGGAGACCAGCGCGGACGGGAAGTCGCGCCAGATCGCCGGGATCGACGTCGAGGCGTCGCAGCTGTTCTCCAAGCGCACCGCCTCGATCACCCCGGCGCTGGAGAAGCTGATCGCCCGCTTCCGGGAGGAGACCGGGCGGGCGCCCACCAACCGGGAGCACGCCGCGCTCGCCGAGCAGGCGTCGACGATCACCCGCGCGTCCAAGGTATTCGACGGCGAGACCCGCGACGGGCAGCTCGCCCGATGGGCGGCGGAGTACGACGCTGCGTTCGGCGCCAACGTCGCCACCCTCGCCCGCGCCGCGCTCAACCGGGCGCCCGCGGCGCCCGCCTCCTTGTCCGAGCGGGACGTGATCACCCGCGCGTTGGCGGAGATGGAGGACAGCCGCCAGGCATGGACCCGGTCGAACCTGACGATGGCGATCTGCAACGCCCTGCCCGGGCACCTGGGCATCGGGCCCGACCAGGTCGGCCCCCTGCTAGAGGGTCTGACCGATAAGGCCGAGGCGCTGGCGACGCACCTGAATCCGCGCACCGGCCCGCAAGGCCTGGACGCGAAGTACTACCGGGCCGATGGCGAGTCGGTGTTCGTCCGCCCGCACAGCCAGCGGTACGCCACCCCGGACCAACTGCTCGGCGAGCGCGAGCTGCGCGCGTCCGCCGTTCGCCGAGGTGCTCCGGCCTGGTCGGTGGAGGACGCCGAGGAGATCCTCGCCCGCTTCGCCCGCGCGGGGCGGGAGCTGGGCGCCGACCAGGCCACGGCGTTGCGCGGGATCCTCACCTCCGGCGCGGCGGTCGAGGTGCTCAACGCGCCCGCAGGTACCGGCAAGTCGTTCCTGGTCGGCGCGCTGGCCGACACCTGGCCGCTGCCCGGCGATGCCCGGGTCTTCGGTCTCGCCTACGGCCAACGTCAGGCCGACGTGCTCGCGGAGGAAGGCGTGACCGCCCGCAACATCCGCAAGTGGCTCGACGGCCAGGCCCGCCTCGAGGACGGCCGACCCACCGGCGACGACGAGATGTTTCGGCTGCGCACCGGGGACCTGCTGGTCGTCGACGAAGCCGGGGCTGCGTCGACCCCGGACCTGGTGGCTATCCACCGCTATTGCGAGGCCGCGGGGGTGAAGCTGTTGCTGGTCGGGGACCAGAAGCAGCTCACTGCGGTCGGCGCGGGGGGAGCGCTCGCCGACATCGCCGCCCGCGGCATCGAGTACCAACTGGCCGAGGTCCGCCGCTTCAACAACGACTGGGAAGGCCCCGCATCCCTGCGGCTGCGCGACGGCGACACGACCGTCGTCGACGAGTACGTCAAGCACGGCCGCATCGTCGACGCGGGCACCATCGAGCAAGCCGAACAGGCCGCCGGGCGCGCATGGCTGGCCGACACCCTGAACGGCCGCGACGCCCTGATCGTCGTCGGCTCCAACGCCGCCGCAGCCCGGCTGTCCAACCATCTGCGCGCCCAGCTGGTCAAGCTCGGCCGCGTCGAAGAACACGGCGTCCCGCTCGGTATGGGCCCGACCCACACCGAGTGGCGCGGCGCCGTGGCCGGGGTTGGGGACCTCGTGCAGGCCCGCGGCAACGCCTGGCACCTCGAAGGCTGGTGCGGCAACGGCGAGGCGCCGATCAACCGGCAGACCTACCGGGTCACCGCCATCCATCCCACCGGCGCGCTGACCGTCGCCCGGGTCACCGACCGCGCCGACGGCGCCGAGCAGCTGGCGGAGCCGATCCTGCTGCCCGCCTCCTACGTACGCCAGCGGGTCACGCTCGCCTATGCCGCGACCGTGCACGCCGCGCACGGCCGGACCGTCGACGGCGGTTACGGGGTGGTCGGCCCCGGCACCGACGGGGCGTCCGGTTACGTGCAGGCGACCCGCGGGCGGGACACCAACGTGCTGTTCGTGGTCACCCAGTACTCCCACGATGACCACCAGACCGGCGAGACCGCCGCGACGAGGCGCCGGACCGCGGCCGAGGTGGTCGCCGACATCGTGCGGCCGCCCGAGGTCGACCCGAACCGGACCGCGCTGGCCGAAGCCGAGGCCGAGGCGGAGAAGGCTCGCTCCACCGCCACCTACATCGACCCGCTCGCGACGGTGATCGCCGACCTCACCGCCGGCCGCACTCAGCGCTGGCTCGATGAGCTCGCCGCCGCCGGGCACCTACCCGAGCACCATCGCGTCGCGCTGGCCGCCGACGAGGCCCGCGAGGCGCTGGACCAGCTGCTGCGCACCGTCGAGCTCGCCGGACACGACCCCGCGCAGGCCCTGGCCGACGCCGTCACCACGAGCACCCTGGACGGGTCGACCTCGGTCGCGCAGGTGCTGCACTTCCGCATCCGCGAGGCCTACCGCGACCGGCTCACTCCGCGGCTGGACAGTTACGCCGATCTGTTGCACCGCCACCTGCCCGACCACGCCCGCGCGAGCCTACTGACGGTCGCCGACGACGCCAGCGCCCGCCGGGCCGAGCTCGGCGCCCGCATGGCCCAGGACCCGGCGCAGTGGGCGCGGGAAGCGCTCGGCCCCGTTCCCGAACAAGCCGCCGAGCGGGCGGCGTGGGAGCACCGCGCCGGATGGGCCGCCTCCTACCGTGAGCTGGCCGAACACGACGACCCCGCCGACGCGCTCGGCGCCGCCCCACCCCGCGGCCTGCCCGAGAAGCACGCCGCCTTCCACGCGGCGCACGCTGCGCTCGGGCTGCCCGAGGTCGGCGCCGTCGAGGAGGACATGTCCGAAGGGAAACTGCGCGCGCTATGGGCCGCGTGGCAGCGGGAGCTCAACACCGCACCCCGCTACGTCGCCGACGAGCTCGCCACCCACGATGCCCTGCGCCGCGCCCGGACCGACGCCACCGTGTGGCAGGCTCGCGCCGACGCCGAGGCCGACCCACTTGCGCGCGACGAGCTCGCCGTCGCCGCCAGGGAGGCTCGCGACAGTGCCGCCCAGCTCACGGTGCAGGTCGAGCAGTTGGAGCGGGCCGACGACGCCCGTACGGTGTTCCTCACCGAGACCGCCGTCACGCGCGACAAGGCCGAACGCGCCCGCGTCGCCGCGGGCTGGAAGGGCATCGATCTCGGCGACACCAGCGACCGAGTCACCGCACAGGAGTGGCTTGACGCCCACCAGCTCGAACAGGCCGCCGCTGAGGCGGGCCAGCCGATCACCGAGGACGACCTGGCCGACGAGCACCTGGACCGCTGCCACTCCTGCTCGGTCGACGAAGCGCTCGCCCCGGACCTGCGCGACATCTCCGAGCCCGACCCCACCGAGCGGGCCGATCCCGTTGTCCGGCGCCGCGTCCCACCGCCCGACGCGACCGCGGCCACGGTCGACCGCGCCGAACGGCTCCTTGCCGACGTCGCCGCCCGGCGGGAGGCTGCACACGCCGCCGCCGCACACGCCGCCGAGCTCGAACCCGAGGAAGACCAGCTGCGCCGCGAGCTCGCCCGTCTGCACGCCCTCGACAGCGATGCCGACGAACGCCTCGACGACCACGGCGACGGGATGGAGGACAGCGCGAAACTCGACCGGCTGTAGCCGAGTCGGCCCGCACCCGTGCGCGGTCGTCGGTCGAAATCTGTCGGTGTCGGATGCGACCGTGGACGGGACCTCACCAGTAGCGACCAAAGGATCACCGATGGTCCCTCCGCAGCCGACCGGTCCGGCGCGTGTCCGCGCCTACCTCGATGTGCCGTACAGCGAGAAGGACGAGGCCAAGCACGTCGGCGCCCGTTGGGATCCGGGCGTGCGCCGCTGGTACGACCTTCGCCCACCCAAACCGGCATTGCAGCGGTGGGCCGCCCGACCCGAGGTTCCGGAGCTGCTGCCAGGGGAGGACCGCAGCTTCGGGCAAGGCCTGTTCGTCGACCTGGTGCCGTCCTCATGCTGGTTCACCAACGTCCGCTGGTGTGTCACCGAGGCCGACTGGGAACGGCTGCGCCGCCCGCCGAACCGGCTCGGCTGGCAGTTTACGCCGGGCGGCGTCGGCGACGTCCTCGGCGCGGGCGGCACGGCCGCCGCAGCGGCGGTAGAGCGCCAGCAGGCCGGGGCCCGAGGCGACCGACTCGAGGTGTCCCATGCGCCCGCAGGAGCAGCGCAGCCCCCGGGCCGGTTCCGCAGTAGCGATCGTCTTCCGTCGGACGGAACCGTCGCTCGTAGCCGAACTGAGCTGAGGTTCGGGCGCCCGCCCGGCCACATCGCGAGGCCGGTGACCCCGGCACCAGCCTCCTTGTTGGGGTCGTGAGGCTGGCGTGGAATGGTTTGCCACGGGGATTCGCCGGGCCGTGTCGGCTGCCCGGCCCGCTCGCGGTGACCGGTGGTTTCGTCCATACGTGATCACTTCGTCTCGGCTCCGTGGGCGGGTCCGGTCGTGGACGGCAAGCCCGGTTCGGATGTCGTTGGGTCGGCGGCCGCCTGCTGGTTTCTGGCCTTCAAGGCGGCGTCCAGCCGGGGGTATACGCGGCGGGCGTTGCGCTCGAAGACCTTCGCGCGATCGCCCACATCCAGGTGGAGCGCGTCGATGAAGCGGCGGGTGTCGTCGAAGTAGTGCCCGGTTTGCGGGTCGATTCCGCGGACGGCGCCGACCATCTCCGAGCCGAACAGAATGTTGTCGGCGCCGATGACGTCGAAGAGGAGGTTAATGCCCGGCTGGTGGTAGACGCAGGTGTCGAAGAAGACGTTGCCCATCACCGCGTCCTCCAGGGCCGGCCTGTCCAGCATGTCGGCGAGCCCGCGGAAGCGGCCCCAGTGATACGGGACCGCGCCACCGCCGTGTGGGATGACCAGTCGCAGGTCGGGGAAATCCGTGAACAGGTCGGCCTCGATCAACTGCATGAACGCGGTGGTGTCCGCGTTGAGGTAGTGCGATCCGGTGGCATGGAAGTTCGGGTTAGTCACCGCGGACACGTGCACCATCGCCGGCACGTCGAGTTCGACCATCGCCTCGTAGATCGGGTACCAGCTGCGGTCGGTCAGCGGCGGGGAGGTCCAGTGGCCGGCGCTGGGGTCGGGGTTGAGGTTGCAGCCCACGAATCCCAGCTCCAGGACGCTGCGGCGGAGCTCGGCCACCGAATGGCCAATCGGGACACCGGGCGACTGGGGAAGCTGGCAGACGCCTACGAAGTTGTCCGGGTAGAGCTCGACAACCCGGGCGATGAGGTCGTTGCAGACTTCTGCCCAGCGTGTGCTCACGGCCTGGTCGCCGATGTGGTGTCCCATTGTCGAGGCGCGGGGCGAGAAGATGGTCAGGTCGATCCGGCGTTCGGTCATCAGGCGGAGCTGGCTGCCTTCGATCGATTCGCGGATCTCGTCGTCGGAGATCGTCGGGATAGGGCGGTGGTGCCTCGTTCGCGTCGAAGGCCCCCCGCTGCGCCTCTCGCCAGGAGGTGTGTGCCTGCGGCGCGGTGGTGTAGTGGCCGTGGCAGTCGATGATCATGTCGGCCGCCCTGGCATGTGGGCGATCTCGTGCAGTCGAGGCATGACGTATCTCCGGTGATTCGGTCGGCGAGGGAAGATCAGGTGTGGGGGAAGGGTCGGGCGCGGGGGAAGGCGGTGCCGTCGAAGAGCTTGCGTGCCGTGCGGACGACGCCCGAGCGGACCACCCGGGACAGGGGTGGCCGCGCTGTCGATGACCACGTCGACGCGCAGGTGACCGGTGGGATGCTCGACATCGATCTGGGAGCGGTCGGGCGCCCAGTCCGCGGTGAGATCGTGTCCGACGGCGCCGGGCAGGCGCATGCCGGTGACGACGCTGACCGCGGCCAGTACGCCGATGGCGGTGTGCGGCTGCACCGGGATGAAGGAGCGGGTGCACACCTGGCCACCGTCCTGGGGTGGCGCGAGCAGGACGGTCTTGGGCACCGACGACCGGGCCACGTCGCCCAGACCCATCAGCTGACCGGCTTTGCGGCGGAAGGCGTCGATCCGCTCGCGCAGTGCCGCGTCGGCTACCAGCTGCTCATGCGTCTCGTAGCCGGTCCGCCCGAAGGACTCCGCTCTGGCCACGACCACAGGCATGCCGTTGTCGACGCAGGTGACCTCGACCCCGTCGATCACAGTCCCGCACGTTCCCCGTGGGCAGCAGACTGCCGGTCGCGGACCCTACGGTGTCTGTGAAGGCGAGGGCCACAGGCGCTGCGGTGCCGGGGACGCCGGAGATGGCAACCTCGCCGCGGTAGTCGACCCGGGCGCCGGGCGTCGGGAAGGTAGCGACGGCGATGCTGTCGGAGTTGACCATGCGGATCCGCACGGTCGTCTCCCGCTGCCCCGCGGGCACCAGCCCGCGTTCGACCGCGAACGGCCCGACCCCGGCGAGGATGTTGCCGCAGTTCTGCCGATCGCTGACCGTGGCCTCGTCGACCCCGAGCTGCAGGAACAGGTAGTCGACGTCGGCATTGGGGCGGTCGGACGGGCCGACGACGGCGACCTTGCTGGTCAACGAGGTGGCCCCGCCCAGCCCGTCGATCTGGCGAGGATCGGGGGTGCCCATCAGCCGCAGCAGCAGGTCGTCGCGAGCCCCGGCCTCCGCTGGCAGGTCACCGGGCTCGAAGTACAGCCCGCGGGAGGTGCCGCCCCGCAGCATGGTGCAGCGGACGCCGGTGCTGTCGTACCCCGCGGCGTCACTCACCGTCGTTCTCCTTCTGGTACTCCGCGAAGCTGAGGTAGGAGACGCCGAGGTCGGGCAGCCGCTGACGAAGGCCGTAGCGGTCGAGCCCGAGCTCCCCCCGGGCGAAGGCGGCCCGGCTGGCCGCCTCCTTCTCGATCCGGGCCCGGGACGCGATCAGCGCCCGCGGGACGTCGGCGCGCGGCACCACCATGACGCCGTCATCGTCGGCCACCACCACGTCCCCGGGACGAATGGTCTGGCCACCCAGCACGACTGGGACGTTCACCGCTCCCGCGGTCGCCTTCACCGTGCCTTGCGCGCTGACCGCGCGGGACCAGGCCGGGAACTGCATCTCGCGCAGATCCGCGACGTCCCGCACCCCGCAGGCCAGGACGACACCGCGGACCCCCCGCTGCGCCAAGGCCGTCGCGAACAGCTCCCCGAACAGACCATCGGTCGACGGCGAGTTGGTGGCCACCACCAGGACGTCACCGGGACGGGACTGCTCCACCGCGACGTGGATCATGAGGTTGTCTCCGGGCCAGCACAGCACGGTGACTGCCGTGCCGCCGATCCGTGCCCCCGGCCATGCCGGTCGGAACGCCGGACCGAGGTAGCCGACCCGGCCGAGGGCCTCGTGCACGGTGGCCACGCCGTATCCGCCCAGGGTCTCCGCATCCCCGATGTCCGCCCGTGGCGGATCGGTCACCACCACGGTCCTCATGCCCGAGCCTCTCTGGGCTGCCCGGACTGCGGACGGTACGGATGGCACATGACGGCTCTCCTCGGAAATGAGACGGAAGACAAATAAATGCTCGGCTCCGGCCCGTGCAGCCAGGTCGCCACGAGCGATCGCGTCGCGGAGACGGCCCCCGGCCCTCGGCCAGTTGGCCGATCGCCGCGTGCGGAGGCACGCTCGCCTCCCAATGCCGTGGTCACGCCGCAAGCCTAAATACCCCTTACGAAATTGTCAACGATATCGCTAACAGAATCTCCACCGGTCGGCGGCGTCAGCCCGGCCGGCTCCTCGGTCGTCGCGGAGAACGGCTCGAGGTGGCGATCCACCATCTGGTCGCTGGGTGAGGCGCCACACCGCGCCGGCGCAGCGCTGGCGCCTGCTGAGGGTTCGGGACCCGTCCGTCCGGTATCCGGCGTCAGCGGGCCCGTCGTACCCCTGCCCGACTGTGGAGCGATCCCCCGTGTCGACCTCACCGGCGTTCAGCCCTCGGCTCTCGGCGGGCAGCTACGACGGCGCCGCCCCCGGAGGGACCGAGCTGGTCGCCCAGGCCGAGGTGTCGGGCACGTGCGGGTGTAAGCGGTCGGACGCGCCGGTTGTCCGGATGGCGTGGTGGGTGGTGACGTTGCGGGCGGCGAACCAGTGGACTTACCGGGCCTGGATGCGGCGGCGCGATGCACTGTTCACCGCAGGTAGCGCATCTATCACGCTCCGCAGGTGCCGTCGGACGGCGTCCTCGGCCGCCTCGGGGTCGCCCGCGCAGAGTGCCTCGATGATCTCCAGGTGCTGCGGCATAGACACCGCGGCCCGCCCGGGGTGCATGGCCAGCCGGAATTGGTGGCGCACGTTCTGCCCACGCAGCCGCTCGAGGATGGCCTGGGCGGTTGCCTGGCCACCAAGGGCCCGGATGAGCGAGTGCAGTTGCCGGTTCAGGTCGGAGTAGCCCAGCAGATCGCCGGTCGCGACGGCGTCCTGCATGGCCGCGCCGATGCCGCGCAGCCGGTCGCGGTCCTCCTCGGTCAGCCGCTTGGCCGCCTTGGCCGCGCACAGCCCTTCCAGCGCCATGCGCACCTCGGTGATTTCGATGGCCTCGGCGAGCGAGACGGCCCGCACCCGAGCCCCGCGGTTCGGCATCCGCTCGACGAGGCCCTCGCTGCTCAGCTGCAGGAGCGCGGTGCGCACGCTGCCGCGGCTGGCGCCGAACCGCTCGGACAGGTCGGACTCGACGAGGCGCTGGTTGGCGGCGAACTCGCCCTCGGCGATGGCGTCGCGGATGGCGTCGACGACCGGGATCGGCTGGTCGGGGTCCACCGCCCCGCCGGTACTAAATCCTGCTGACGTCATCGTTCGCAGCTCCCACGTGCAGATCGGTGACAAGATGGTGTTTTCACCATAGCCTCCGCCTCGTCGGTAGCCCCGCCGGATCGACGCCTCACCGGCCACGTCCGGCAGGCATGGGCCAGCGGGGCCGTGCCGGTCCTGCACGATCCAACCTCGTGTCGCCGCACCTCGGCGGTTACTCACCGTGAATGTGGGCTCGAACGGCCGGTTGCGCTTCCACACCGGTCTCCTTCTGGGCGAGCCGGGCCTGCCGGGTGTTGGGACCGAACAGGGCCAGGGCGATCGCTCCGACCAGCCAACTGCCGGCGATGAAGAAGAAGACGCTCAGGTATCCGAATCCGTTGTAGAGGCCGGCGATGATCAGCGGCCCGGCGGCGTTGGACAGCCGGCCCAATCCGTAGGAGACGCCGGTGCCCAGCGATCGTGCGCGGGTGTCGAAGATCTCCGGGGAGTAGGCGTAGGCGAGGGCCGTGTAGCCGCGCTCGAAGAAGTTCACGAGGAAGCCGAAGACGACGATCAGGATCGGGTTGAAGGTGAGCCCGTAGAGGAGCCCGCTGATCGCGATCGTCGTGCCGAAGCCGACCAGGCACCACTTGCGTTCGAAGCGGTCGGTGACCAGGGAGGCGAGGAAGCAGCCCAGCGGTGCCCCCACCGTTGTGAGCGCGACGTAGAAGATCGCCTTTTCCACGTCGAAGCCTTGTTGGACCAGCAGGCTCGGCGCCCAGCTGGAGTAGCCGAAGAAGCCGATGGTCTGGGTCACCCACACGACGGTGAGCAGGATCGTCGGCGCGAGGTACTTCTTCTGCAGCAGCAGGGTCCACTCCGCCTTGGTCTGCTTCGCGACGGCGACCGGCGGGCCGGGGTCGGGCAGCGGTCCCCTCTCTGCCGCGACCCGGGCTTCGATCTCGGACAGGACCGCGTCTGCCTTGTCGTACTCGCCCTTGCTCTCGTACCAGCGTGGGGATTCCTTCAGGAATCGGACGAACAGCAGGACGAGGATGCCCAGGGTGCCCCACAGGTAGACCAGTCGCCACGACCAGTCGGTGAGCGGGACGACGGCGCTGGCGATCAGGTTGGTGACCGGCGTGCCGCAGATGCCGATGACCAGGGCGTAGGCCTGGTATTTGCCCCGGACGGCGGCCGGGAATATCTCGTTGAGGTAGACGACGGCTACCACGGTCATCGCGGCCAGCCCGGCCGACGTCAGGATCCGGAAGACGCCGAGGGACACGATGTCCCAGGCGAAGACCGTGCCGAACGAGAAGAGCGCGAACCACAGCGTGGTGCCCACCAGCGCTCGCTTGCGACCCCACCGGTCGGCGAGCCAGCTGGCGACCAGCGAGCCGACGAACATGCCGACGAACGACAGGGAGGTGACGTAGGCGATCTGGTTGACGGTGACGCCCCACAGCTTGATGAGCTTGGGGACGGTGACGGCGAAGGTGTTGATGTCCGCGAACTCGAAGAAGTAGGCGAACGAGATGGCCACCAAAGTTATCTTGTGAAACCGGGAGATCGGCAACCGGTCAAGCCGGTTCGCCGCGTTGGAAAGCTGCACAGGGAACCCCTTCCGGGAATGGTGTGTGGAGAGAGCTTGTGGAAGACCTGGTGTGGAGAGCGAGGCTCAGAAGTCGTCGCCTGGCCAGTAGAGACGCGACGGGTTGGCCACGAGCAGCTTGTGCTGCTGTTCGGTCGTGACGGCCACGTGGGGCAGGTAGTCGACGAGCAGCCCGTCGTCGGGCATGTGGGCGGTGAGGTTGGGGTGCGGCCAGTCGGTGCCCCACAAGACCTGGTCTGGGAACTCGTCGATCACGCGCCGTGCGAAGGGCACCACGTCGGTGTAGGGGTTCGCTTCGCCGTCGAGGGCGGCGGGTCCGGTGACGCTCAGTCGTTCCGGGCAGCTGACCTTCACCCAGACGTCGTTGTGCTCGACGAAGCGCAGGAAGCGGCTGAACTCCGGGGCGACGACGGGCCGGGTCACGTCCGGGCGTCCCATGTGGTCCACCACCAGCGGGGTGGGCAGCGAGGCGAAGAAACCCTCCAACTCCTCCAGATCAGGGCCGTCGAAGTAGATCACGACATGCCAGCCGAGCGCCGCGATCTTCCGTGCGATGGTGGCGAGGTCGTCCTGGGGGGCGGTAGTGACCAGTCGCTTGACGAAGTTGAACCGCACACCCCGCACGCCTGCCCGGTCGAGCCTGCGCAGTTCGGCGTCGGTGACGTCCGGGCGAACCGTGGCGATGCCACGCGCCCGGCCGCCGCCAGCCTGGACGGCGTCGAGCATGGCGCTGTTGTCCGCGCCGTGGCAGGTCGCCTGCACGATGACATTCCGACTGATGCCGAGGTGGTCTCGGAGGGTGAAAAGCTGCTCCTTGCTCGCATCACAGGGGGTGTACTTGCGCTCCGGGGCGTAGGGGAACCTGTCGCCGGGGCCGAAGACGTGGCAGTGGGCGTCCACGGCCCCGGGCGGGAGGGTGAAATGGGGCCTGGAAGGGTTCTGAGACCAGTCCAACCAGCCCGAGGACTTGGCGAACGCTGCGCTCATTTGTGCTCCTTGTCGGTTGGGGCGGTAGTCGAGGCACGTCAGGCCGGCCGCCTCGAGCGCCGGGCGTACCGAGTAGCCGTCGCGGCCGAGCTCGCCGGCGGCGAAGCACCGGCGCTTGCTCTCGGGCAAGATGACGACCCGTCGACGTCGGCGAGGACCACGTCACCGGGGTTGACGACCGCGCGTTGGCGCAGACGACGGTGACGTCGACCCAGCCCACGTTGACCTCGACCGTGCCTTGGCGTTGATCGGCCGGCTGAGGACGGGGAAGTACATCGCCTCCAGCCCGGCGCCGTCGCAGTCAGGTGACGGCCGTGCCGCAGAGCCTGGCGGGAGGTCGCAGGGCCGAATGTTGGGGCCCATCCAGGCCGAGGCGGGCAGGACGTCGAGGCGAACCAGCACGGGATCGGCACCGGGCCGCCCTGGACATAGGGGACGTGGCTTGCCCGTGGGCCGACTGGGTTGGATCGCCATGAGCCCCTCCGCGGTGATGGTGCCGTGGAGCCTAACCGTTGGCAAGATTGTTAACAAGACAGTTCACCAAATCCGCGTGGATTCTCTGGCGGAGCTGACGGGCCGGGAGGCGGCCAGCAAGTGGTGGGGCCGTGGCAAGTTCTCGCGCTCGTCCGGGCGGAGTCGGTGGCTGGATCACACTTCGGATGCCGAGGCTTGCTGCTAGCGGCCTTGGTCGCTAGGTGTTTGAATCTTGTGCCGAGTTTCAGGGGAGCATGCGGGCCTCGGTGATGTAGTCGGTGACGTGGCGGTCTATGACGCGGAGTGCTTGGCGCAGGGGTAGCGGGGCGGGTGGGTCGTTGGCCGCGGCGAGCGGTCGCAGCAGCCGGTTGTGGAGCTTGGTGTAGAAGATCGCGACGCGTTGGCCATCCGGGGTCAGGACGTAGGTGTTGGAGTGGGGCAGCCGGGTGATCAACCCCTTCATGCGCAAGCGCCGCAGGTCGTAACTCATCTGGGCCATCGAGTACGGCACGCCGAGCAGGCAGCTCACCCGGGCGCGCAGGCTCCGGTTGGTGAACCCGGCCACGACGTGCAGGCCCGCGCACACGGCGCCGACCAGGGCCATGACCCGAGGGTCGCCGAACCGCAGGGCCGGGGCCCTCCGACCCTCCTCGAGGGTGGGTCGCGCGACCCGCTCAAAGGCTGGGCTCGCAAGGACACAGCCCTGGCCGACACGGAAAGCATCGACCATGCGCCGGTTGACGTCACGGGCCTTGGCGAAGATTTCCGGCAGATGCTGCAGGCGGCGGGCCACCCCCAGATCACCGGTATCGTTGATCACGGTTTCGATGCGAAAAGCCCGCCCGCATTTGAGGTAGGACTTCACCCGGGAATGCCCGAAGTGGGCGTTGAGGGTGACCTCATCCCCCGAGCGCAGCAGCCGGGTCCGGTAGCCGTGCGGGGGTGGGGTGCGAACCCGGCGGTCGAACACGATCTGCATCTGCTCGGGGCGGCCGATGTCCAGGTTGTCCGCGCACAGCGCCTCGAAGAACCCCCGCGCGTGGCGTGGTTGGTCGAACACGATGGTGCGCGAGACCTCGACCTGGCGCATCGCGATGTCCCACCAGTAGCCGCCGTCCCGGTCGGCGGCGGTCAACGGCAGCGGCAACCGGGCCCACCAGCGCTCGCAGAACTCCCGGATGGTGTCCGGACCCAGGGTGTCGCAGAGCCGTTGCAGCCCGGCCGGGTCATCGGCGGTGGCGAACCCGTTGTCCAACTCGGTGAACCCGATCCCCGCCGCGGCGGCCTGCCGCTTGGCGTACTCGTGCCCGTTGAGCCAGATCTTCATGGGGTACGGGAAATACGCACACACCTTCACGAACGCCGACCCGAACACCTCGTCAACCAGATAGAAGTAGTACGCGGTGACCCGCCGATCGGCCTTGTGATAGCCGAACCGCGGCACCCCACCACCGTCGGCGTCGGGGTGGTAGGTGCTGCCGGTGAACACCCGCTGGAACTCCTGCGCCTTACCGATCGCGGCCACCCCGGTCCGGCCCTGACCGATCAGCCGGTCCAGGTGCGGGCGCATCACCTCCAGCTTGCGGTCCCCCTTCGCGAAGCCGAGCACCGGGATGTCGTGCTCCGCGGCGAACTCGGCGACGTCGCGGCGGAACCGCAACCCGATCTTCTCCAGGATCGCCGGGGACGGGATCGGGAACCCCAGGTGCGCGGTCAGGAAGCCAACCACCTGCCCGGACACCTGCAGGTTAGGCACCCATCCATTGAGGTAGATCCGATCAAAGCACTCCAGATCCAAACCCACGTGCCCATCCAGGATGTCGTTCACGGTCACGACACGGGTCGCCATGGATGCCTCCGGGGAGCGGCGTCAGCACAACCCCGCCAGCCTGCACCTACCCAACCGCAACGTCACCCGCCAACCCGACCACCACCTCGGCGGTCCGAGGCGAAGCCTCACTGGTTTGGTGGTCGCAAGAACCCAAGCCGTGTGACCAGCAGGCCAGCTGGCGGGGCCAGGGGCTCGGTGGGTGACCGCCCCGTCGGCTTCGACCCGGTGCTGCTGCGCGAGGACCTACGGGGCGGCACTTCGTATCCCTACCCGGCGCCCCCGAGGTCCCGCAGGACTGGCTCGACCACCGACCGCCCACCCGTCACGAACCCACCAGCCCACTTCGTGCAGCCAACTGACCCGGCCGTGCGAGCTACGCCAGATCCCCGACACACGCATTCTCATGCGCCGCTCAGCACCTCCTCGGTGACGATCTTCAAGGCTCAGCCGCCGGCATGAGTTCTGGCATGACGGATTGCGTTCGCCCAGGTCGCCGAATGCGTGCTGGGCCATAGGATGTGCGATCAGTGCTGGTTAGAGCGCCCAGGGCGTCGGAACTACATCCTCGTGATGCGTAGGTCTGGGGTTCGACTCCCCAAGGCGGCTCGTCCGTTTTCCCAGGTCATGCCCCACTTTGCCAACTTCGGAGATCGTTTGTGGCGATCATGATGGCATGGCATCATCATGCCAGTGTCGGCGTGTCGCCGCGACACGCCGCCTTTGCCACGCGTTTGACGCTCATCCCTACTGCGAACCGGTCGTATCCGGACGTCCACAACCCTGAGACGGTCGACCAGGCAACACGCCCGGGCGGAGCATTGTTCGAAACCCGTGTCCAGAACTCGGCTGGTTACCGCGGACTGTCAGGGGTTTCCGAGACGATCTCGTGTATGCGGATCGGGTACGCGCGGGTGTCGACCCGCGAGCAGAACACCGACGGCCAGGCTGCTGTTTCACGTGCTGGCCGCGATGGCCGAGTTCGTCGGGGACCTCATCTCCGAGAACACTCAGGAAGGCCTGGCCGCCGCCCGCGCCCGCGGCCGGGTCGGCGGTCGACCCTCGGTGATGACCGCGGGCAAGCTGCGCGTGGCCCGGCAGATGCTGGACGGGGGGAGCACGGTCACCGAGGTCGCGGCCACGATCGGGGCGGGGCGGGCCACGCTGTACCGACACCTTGACATCGCTGCGGCCGGCCGAAGCTTCAGTGACGTCGAGGTGGTGTCGTGATCGCGGGGGACGCTCAGCTTCTGTGGGTGAGGGTGGCCCAGGCGCTGAGGGTCCGGTCCGATCGGGGGTCTCCGTATTGCAGCGTGTAGGTCTTGTCGACGTGAGCGCCGAGGTTCCACAGCAGGCCACCGTCGACGTCGTTGTTGTTGATGGCGCGGGAGACGTTGTCGAAGAAGGTTTGGCGCGCGGTGAAGGTCTTGGCCTCGGCGGCGGAGTAGCCAACCTCCTCCAGGATGACGGGTTTGTCGAGTTTGTCGGCGGCGGAGCGCCAGGTCTGGACGACGGTCCCGATGTCGGCGCTGCTGGCCGGGTTGTGCAGGTAGATCGGGAATAGGTGGGTGGCGCACAGAGTGATCGAGGGGATCTGGCAGAGGGTGGTGAATTCGGCGCCGGGGCGGCCGGCCAGGCTGGGGGTGGCCGGGTAGCCCGCCCCGAAGCCTTCAGCGCCGATGGTGATCAGGTGGCGTTGGTCGAGGCTGCCGACGAACGAGCTCATGTCCTGGGCCCAGTCCGCGACGGCCCCGGGCGGGGTGGTCGGGTTGGGGCGGGGTTCGTTGAGCAGGTCCCAGGCGAGGATGGCCGGTTGATCGGCCAGGCGCACGCCGTGCGCGTCTCGGTAGGTGAGCAGTTTTCGGATCTGGTCCTGGTAGCGGGCGCGAGCGGTGGGGGAGCTGAAGAAGTCCTGGCCAGCCGGGGTGAACGAAGACTGGCCGCCGAAGCTGGACAAGGTGTTGCCGAGGGTGCAGATCATTCGGATGCCGCGCTCCCGGGCACTGTTGAGGGTGACGGCGAGCGTGTTAAGCGTGGCGTCGGTGAGCCCGCCGTCCTTGTCGAAGCACCAGGTCCGCACCGTGTTGTGGCCGCCCTGGGCGAGGCTGGTCAACCGGTCGTCGATGACCCGCTGGGGCTGCTCGAGCAAGTCGTAGCTGTTGAGGCCGACGCTGTTCCAGCGCTGCCCGTTCAGGTAGAGGTGCTGACCCTGTCGGGCGATGATGTCGGTGAGGTCGGCCCGTCGCTTGTAGACGCGGATGTTGCCGCTGCCGAAGACTTGCACGTAGTGGTCGGCGAGGATGTTGCGGCTCTGCGGGCTGAACCCGGTCCAGACGGCGTCGGTGTCGGCTTGCTGCAGGATCACCCAGGTGGCGTGTTGGGCGGGGTTGTCGAGGCTCTCCTGCCAGTAGGGCTTGTTTCCGACGCCGATGAACGAGTTCATCGGGATGCCGCTTTCGACCGGCCCGACCGGGCGGCGGTAGTCGTCCATCAGCACGAGCCCGCCGTCGTAGTTGTGCCGCAGCCAGTCCTCGACGACGGGGCTGTCCGGGCCCTTGGAGACCAACTGCGACGACAGCCCCTGGGTGCCGTCCTGATAGGCCATCACCCGGTTGGTCGCGACGGAGAAGATGCCCTGCACGGTCACGACAACGAGGAGGATCGGGACGAGCAGCCGCGGCTTGCGGGCGGCCAGGTAGGCGACGAAGACGCCGATCGGCAGCAGCGCCTGTAGGCCGTAACGCAGGTTGGACATGTGGTAGGGCGCATCGGGTGGGGCGAAGCGCGGCAGGATCAGCGAGGCCTGCCCGAGGTAGAGCGACAGGATGTAGAAGGCGAAGCAGCTCAGGGCGGTCGCGGCCACGAGCAGCGGGCCGATCTGGCGCCGGCGGATCGCCGCGGAGATCAGGAGGGCCAGGCCGAGGGCGGCGAGCACGCCCAGTGTGGAGCCGGCGATGATCCGCACGTCTTCGAACCAGTAGACGATTGACTTGCCCACGTCGTGGTAGGTCGGCAGCAGTCCGGTGCGCAGGAAGAACTGCTGCTGCTCGGCCGAGCCGTAGACGCTCTGGGCGAAATACAGCGGGTCGGAGAAGATCAGCTGGTTCCACAGCAGCCAGCTGGCGATCCCGGAGAAGGCCAGGAATCCGAACAGCACGCTGAGGCCTTCGACGCTGCGCCGGCGGCGGTAGCGCGTGGCCGCGATGATGAGGACGGCGACGGCCTCGATGCACACGACCGCCCAGCCGTCGTAGCGGGAGAGGCTGGCCAGGCTGGCGAACACGCCGGTGAGGACCAGGTTGTTGATCCCGTCGTGCAGGATCCAGCGGGTCAGGTAGTGCAGCGAGGTGGCGACCATGGCCAGCAGGAGCAGCTCGGTCATCGGAGTCGCCGCCAGATACAACGTGTTCGGGTTGGCGACGATGACCAGCGGGGCCAGCCAGCTCGCGGCGATGCTGCCGGTGAGCAGGTAGGAGGTGCGGTAGGACATCACCGCGGCCAGTACCAGGGAGGGCACGCCGACGGCGGCGCCGGCCAGCCCGGTGCGCCAGAGCTCGTCGTTAATTACGAACGGCACCATGAGCAGGTGCGGCAGGGGCAGCCAGACGCTGCCGAGCTGGGCCAGCCCGCCGGTCAGGCCGCTGACCACGCGCTTGGAGATGTTCAGGTGCGCCTCGGCGTCGCCGTAGGCCAGCACGGTCTGGGTGGCGACCGCCCAGATCGTCGCGGCCACGCCGGACAGCAGCGCGAGTAACCCGACCAGCCAGCTGTGCAGGCGCAGCCGCTTCGGCTCGGGCTTGTTGAATCGCCTCCGCATGGCGACGAACTCGCGCAGGGCGCGGGCGATGACCTTGATGTTCCCACCGCTGGCCTGACCGAACCGGCGCTCGCGGTGGGTGACCGGGATCTCGGCGACGGTGATGCCGTGCTGACGCGCCTGGTAGAGCAGCTCGGTGTTGACCATCGCGCTGTTGGCGGTCAGGTCGAGCGCACGCAGGGTGGCGGTGCGCATCAGCTTGAACGCGCAGTCGATGTCCTTCACGCCGGTGCCGAACGTGAGCCGACCGGCCAGGTTGAACAGGTGCGCGTTGAACCGGCGTAGCCAGGGGTCCTGGCGGTTCTTGCGCCAGCCGGTCACCATGTCCGCACCGTCGGTGAGTGGCACCAGATCGACCACTTCGGCCAGCTCGAACTGGCAGTCGCTGTCGGTGAACAACACCCAGTCCATGCGGGCGGCGGCCCAGGCTCGGCGCACGGTGGGGCCGTAGCCCATGTTCTGCTCGTTGCGGATCAATCGCACGGAGTCGCCGTACGCGCAGGCCATCCCCGTCACGATCGCCGCGGTGGCGTCGGTGCTTCCGTCGTCGACGACGACGACCTCATAACGGTCGGCAACCAGCGAGGCCGCTTCGAGGGCGTCCAGGATGGCGGCCTCGATGTTCTCGGCCTCGTTGTGCGCCGGCATGACAACCGACAGCGACCGCAGCCGCCGCGGAGGGGTGTAGCGGTACGCCGATGCGGGCGCCGGCCCGGTAGTGGTCATCGGCTCAGCACCTTTTCCCGCCCCGGGCTTGCGCCGGCCAGACCGGCCCCCTGCTCGGCGGGTCCGCCGTGCAGATGCAGGCCGTGCTGGGTCTTTTCCCAGTAGTGCGGGCTGCGGATCAACTGCCACAGCGCCTTGCAGGCGGCCACCGACATCATCAGCCAGTACAACGGCGCGAGCAGCCCGTACTTGATCAGGTCGTGGTTCTGGCGCTGCGCGCTGCCCAGCAGGAATGTGTAGACGAACAGCAGATTGCCGAACAACAGCGTCACGACGGCGAGATAGAACACCGGTGCCGGATACAGCGCCTCGATCGCCGCGCCGATGCTGCCACGGAAGACGAAGTAACCGATCGTCACCGCCCACATCAGCGGGTTGATGAAGTTCACCAGCACCTTGCCGCCAACGACCAGCAGGAACGTCAGAAAGTGCGGGTCGCGGGTGCGGCGCAGATCCCAGCCGCCGCGGGTATGAACCAGCAGGGTCTGCATGTAGCCCTTGATCCACCGTGACCGCTGCCGGATCCAGTTGCGGACGTTCGGGTTGGCTTCCTCGTAGGTGGTGCTGTCCAACATCCCGGTACGGAAACCCTGCTTGTACAGCCGGATGCCGAGATCGGCGTCCTCGGTGACGTTGAACGGATCCCACCCGCCCAACCCCCGCAGGACGTCGGTGCGGAAGTGGTTGGACGTGCCGCCGAGCGGGATCGGCCCGCCGAGGCGCTGCAGCCCGGTGAGCATGAGATCGAACCACAGGCTGTACTCGGCGGTGAACAGGCGGGTCAACACGTTCTGGCGTGGGTTGTAGAAGTTCAGCGGCGCCTGCAAACATGCGACGTTGCCGGGAAGCCGGGCGAACGCCAGGGCCGCCTTTCTCAGCTGATCAGGCTCCGGCATGTCTTCCGCATCGAAGATCACGATGTAGTCGCCGCGGGCGATCTGCAAGCCGTAATTGCAGGCCTTGGGCTTGGTCTTGGGCTGGCTGTCGGGTACCACGACGATCTCGAAAGCGGCAGGCAAGTTCATCGCGGACGCGAAGGCGATGGTCTCGGTGTCGTCCTCTTCCAACAGCAGCAGCACCTGTAGCGCCTCACGCGGGTAGTCGAGTGCACCGATGGCGGTCACGAACTGTGGCAGCACCGCGGTCTCTCGATACATCGGGCACAGCACGGTGAACGTCGGCCACCCCGCCAACTCGGTCCTCTCTTGTCGGGGCGACCTGTTCGTGCCGCGCAACGACCCGGTCACCAGGTAGGCGGCAAAAACCAAATCGACGAAGTAGAGCGTGCTGATCGCACCCACCGCGATCTCAAGACCGATCCGGTATCCGGCCACCGCGGCCGCGACGACCGCCACCAGCAGCGCGAGCCCAACCGAGACCACCGCGCGCTGCCAGCGGGTGGCCGTGGTCCGCGCGTCCAAATCCAGCGGCCGCAACACGGCCAGATCCGCCCCCGCACCGGCGGGGCGCGCCGGCAGCACGCGAGCCCGGCCCCCCTGGGGGCCCGTCCGGACCGGCGGCATCACCACCGTCTCGGCGTCCGACCAGACCGCGGCGGTGGGGATCGCGACGGTCGGAAGGTCTTCCGTCGGGACCGCGACCGCACATCGGCCCGAGTTCGCGCCCGGCCAGGGCTGCGCACTCGCCCGCGGGAGCGGGATGGGCGCGGTCACCGGCTCGGATGCCGGCCGTGGGCCGGCGGGGAGGCGCGCAGGAAACGGCATCGAGCGGCGAGGCTGGGGGATGTTGCCGGTAGGCATTTCGATTCGGACCTCGCAGGAGGAGTCGGTGCAGTCAGCCGCGGGCCGACGCACGGTACGGAAGACGATTCGGCTGCTGAGCAGGAAATTCACCAGGGTCGAGCAGCCGACACCGACCAGCGCGGCCTCGACTACCGGCAGCGCGAGCAGCTGATGCGCCCCGGCGAACGTTGCCGTGTTGACCACCAGCCCGGCCAGCGCCGACAGATTGAAGCCGACCAGACGAACCGCGATACCGCTGGCATGAGCCGATCCCGGCTTCAGCCGCTGCGCCCAGGTGAACCTGTCGCTCAAGACAAAGTTGAGCTGGGTCGACAGCACAAACGCCGCGGCATTCACCACTTCGGCGCCCGACCGAGCCACATGCAGGCCGATCTGCAGAACCGCCAACTGGAAGAGCGTACAAACCGCGCCGACGATCACGTATCGAACGACATGACGCGGGATCCGGTACCAGCCCCGCGTGGTGGCGAACCGGCGACCGACGGGCGGCGCCGAGTCACCGAGTAAGATCTCAGGCATACCAAAGAAACCCCGAAACTGCACGTAGATCTCGCCAGCCGGATTCTCGACCAGCGCAGATGGGCATCCCGGCCGAGCACGCATATTTCACCCCGCGCGCTCGATCAGGGGAGCGCTCGCCTTACCACACGGTCTTAGCCGATGGGGTCGCGAAGCTGGTGATGCAAGTATGTGTCTGGGAAGCCTCCCGACTCGACAGGGACGTCAGCTCCGACATCTGCGCGCCGCGCGAACGTTTCATCCGCCGCCTCGCCCCCGCTCAAGGCGGCGGCGAGGTCTTCATCGCGTGCCGAGGTGGTCAGCGGCAGTTGTGCTGGTGCTTCTGGTGGTGTTGTTTGTGGTGGTGCTTCTTCAAGTGTCGCTTGCCCTGGTCGTCGTCCTTGGCATGATCGTCGCACTTCTTCTTCGGTGCAGGCCTGCACGGCAGCAACTGGTGGGGAGCGTGGCTCACGGCACTTCCTTCTTCCTGGCGCCATCGGGGAGGCGTCACCCGGTGTGTCGATCGCGACGCCCGCACGTTGCACCCCAGTCGGCGTTTCACCATAACGGCGCAGTAGCCCGAACGAAACCAGGTCGTGTTCTCCGCAATTGTCCCCCTAAAGCGGCTCGTTCGGTAATCACGGGGTAAACGCCGCCGGAGTGGACCGCCGAACGGGTGATAGGTCCGGGTGGCTGGCTGGCTGCGACGAAAGCACCCAAGGCCGATGAACGGCGGCGAACATGATCTGCCATTCCGCCGACTGCTGCGGTGGCCGAAGGGTGGCGGTGGCCAGCAGCGGCGCGGCCAACGGCTGGTCGGGCCGGTGGCGGGCGCGGTCGGTGAGATAGGCGTCCAGCGCGGCCGCGGTGGCCGGGGGGCAGCAGGACGGTGGCGCGGCGGCCGCCTCTGCGGGTCACGGTCAGCACCCGGTGTCCCCGGTCATGCCCGAGGTCGGCCAGGTCGGCGGCGGCGAGCTCGTCGACGCGCAGCTCCAGGTGCAGTAGCAGTCGGGCGGTGGCGGCGGTGCGTAGCCGGGCGGGTCCGGGGTCGGTGTCGGCGGCGGTGAGGAACGCGCGGGCTTGGTCGCGGGGAGGCCGACGGTGCTGGTGTGGTCGGGGTCGACGGCGGTGCGGCGGACCTCGCGCGGGTTGGCGGTGCGCCGGTCGTGTTCGACGAGGTGGGTATAGAAGCTGGTCAGCGCGGACAGGCGGCGGGCGGTGCTGCGAGGCGGCGGCGCCGCGGTCGAGCAGGTGGCGCATCCACAGATCCACGTGCACCCGCCGCGCCGCCAGCACGTCGACCTCGAGTGCGCGCAGCCAGCCCAGCCAGGGCGCCAGGTCGCGGGCGCGGCGGGTACGGGCGGAGCGGTAGGAGCCCAGCCACGCGGCCGCTCCCGGTCGGGAAGATGTTCTACCTGCCCAGCGAACAGACCACCGTGGTGGTGATGGGCAACACGGCCGACGATATCGCCGTGCCCTCCCCTCGTTGTGGGGCCAGATCGTCCAACTGACTGTACCCAACTCACGGCCGTCCTGGTGACGACCGGAGATCGGCAACCGCCTGGACGCACGCCCCCACCCCCCGTGCCGACATGGGCCTCAACCGCGGGGAGAAATGGGCGCTGACGACCGGCCGTCCTGTGCCGAGCTCGCTTCGGGGACGAACCTGCGGCTGTCGTCCCGGCGTCGGCCGGATAATTGTCCGGACGCCACCGCTCTGTCAGTTGAGGCGTTATCGGGATTCTGGCCGTTGAAGGAGGCCTTCATCAACCGCCGCGGCGAATGCGGCACCGCCAGAGCATCTCTCTCCCGGAAGCGACCTGAGGGCTGCGCCAGCGCTGCGCTTCCTGCCATTTGCCATGACCCCGTAGTAGGCCACTTCCTTGCCCCACGCCAGCGCCTGAACCATTGAGCTACGCACGGAGTGCGTCGCTCAGTCTTTACGTGGGCGATCTTCGAGGGCTCCATCGCCGGCATGAGTTCTGGCATGACCGATCGGGTTCGCCCTGGTCGTGGAGTGCGCTCCGGGCAGTGGGATGGGCCATCAGTGCTGGTTAGAGTACTGCGGGACTTCAAACTACATCCTCGTAATGCGTAGGTCTGGGGTTCGACTCCCCAAGGCGGCTCCGCAGGTCAGAGCCACTTTTAGTGGCCTTCAAACCCCTCAGGTTTCGGTCTCGTGGCCTCCTTCGTGGCCTCTAATCGGTCTATCTTCGCCGGTATGGCTTCCCCGCGAACGCCCCGCAGCCGCAAGCGCGGCACGATCGCGTGGCTGCCCAGCGGCTCCGCGCGGGTGAAGGTCTACGCCGGGATTGACCAGCTCACGGGCAAGAAGCTGTGGCTCCGCGAGACCGTCGCGGCGCGCGTGACGCGGCGCGACACTGAGCGCGAGGCGGAGCGAGTCATCACGCGCTTGCTCAACCGGGTCGATGAGCGACGCAGCCCGCGCACGGAGGCCACGGTCAACGAGCTGCTCGACCGGTGGCTCGAAGTGATCGACGTGGAGCGCAAGACCCGCGCTGGCTACGTCTCGAAGATCGAGAAACGCATCCGGCCGACGATCGGTCGCCTGCCGGTCGGCCGGGTCAAGGCCGAGACGATCGAAGGCCTCTACGCGCAGCTTCGCCGCTGCCGCGACCACTGCCGAGGCGAGAAGTTCGTCCAGCACCGCACGGCTGGCGAGCACGTCTGCGACGAGCACTCGCCGCGGCGGAAGTGTGCTAAGGAGTTCTCCGGCGATCCCGAGGCCTCCTGCCAGTGGTGCGACCGAGCCTGCAAGCCGCACCGGTGCGAGCCGTTGGCCGCGGGCAGCATCCGCGTCGTGCACGCGATCCTCAGCGGTGCGTTCATGCGCGGCGTTCGCTGGGGCTGGATCGCGCTGAGCCCGGTCGAGCAGACCGAGCCGCCGTCGACACCCCGTCCGAACCCCGCGCCGCCAACAGCGGCCGAGGCGGCCGCCATCCTCAACGAGGCTTGGAAGGACCCGGACTGGGGCACGTGGTCATGTTCGCGATGACGACCGGCGCGCGTCGCGGTGAGATCTGCGGGCTGCGCTGGTCGCAGCTGGATCTCGACGCCGGTGTGGCGATCTTCCGGGCCAGCATCGGCCAGATCGCGGGTGAGCGGTGGGAGAAGGACACGAAGACCCACCAGCACCGCCGCGTGGCGCTCGACGCCGAGCTCGTCGAGCTGCTGCGCGCCCATCGCGCCCGCTGCGACGAACGCGCCGCGCTGGTCGATGCTAAGATCCGCCGCGACGCGTTCGTGTTCTCACGGGATGTCGACTGCGCGACGATGCTGCACCCGGATTCCGTGACGCAGCGATACGGCCGTCTGGCCCGCCGGGTCGGCATCGACACGCACCTGCATTGTTTACGCCACTACTCCGCCACCGAGCTCATCGCCGCAGGCGTCGACATCCGCACGGTCGCCGGTCGCCTTGGCCATTCGGGCGGCGGCTCGACGACGCTTCGCAGTTACTCGGCGTTCGTCCACGAAGCAGATCAGCGGGCGGCGACGGCGCTGGCCAGTCGGCGTTCGCGGCTGCAACCCTCGGCCGACCGATGACCTTTCCGTAGGTCAAGAACGACCAGCGCGAGGCCAAGCGGTTCAGATCCTCCGTACTTTGATCAAGGCGGCGCCCTGCGGGCCCGCGCGGCCCTGTGCTCGACCCAGCCGCAAGCGCTCGCGCGGGGCGTGCGGCCTGCCGGCCGGTCCCCGCGCGGCGCGCGGCTAGGTGTAAGGGCCGCGCGGCGACTCGGCGTAGCAGATCGTGCATGAGAAGGCACCGCTAGAGTGAGGCGCGCGGCATCACCCAGCACATCGGCGCCACGTCATGAACGTGATCCCCCCGGGCCACGAGGCGCTTTACCGCCATGCGTGTCCGAGGCGCGAAGTCCATGGACATCCGGTGATCGTGGTCGCGGCCGACGACGGCGTCGTGCCGCAGAACCCTCGGGGCAGAGGCTTCGGTCTCGGTCGTCCCGTCAGCTCCGCTGGGTTCCAGGACAAGCCTGCCAGCGTCTCGACGTGGCGATCTGCTGGCTCCGTGGCCGGACCTTGGCCGAACGTTAGTGAATGAGACTGGGGCTGAGACACAGGCGACCGGACGGCGAGTTCGATAACCGCGATGAACCATTTGCACCAGGCGAACCAGTATTATACCGAAGAAGCCCCAATGGTAGAGTTGTTTAACTCAGCGGATCGAGGCCGATCTCATCTCGCAGGCTTACAATGCGCACCTTTGCAGCTCTGGATGAATAGCAAAACCTTGCCGCGCTCGGCCTAGTTCCTCCAGCGCCGCAACAACCGCCCGCGGATCCTGCTCAAGGAAATCGGAGCGCGCGCTACAAGCGTCAACAACAGTCAGGCAAAAGTAGGCGAAGACTTGCAACTCAACGCAAAGCCTGAGTGCAATCTTTTCCTCGCTTGATGCAGTTTCGATGCCTGTCGCGGCCGCTGATATATGAGATATCAGAGCGCTGGCATGCGTTCGAACACCTTCGCGGCTGCCCTCCGAGACGATCTGATCTGTGATTCTAACTATGGGCTCCGCCCATGTGCTGGGATGAATCGGCGCGATGCCCCCAGCGAGCAGTTTCATCCTGCTAGAGAGTTCAGTGTAAGCCAGATCGCGCGCTGATTCAATATCCACGCGACCTCCGTACGCGTACAGCCGCCGAGCCACCCGGATCAAGTCCCTTGGCAGGCCGCCGGAAAGCGCGTGGCAGAGCGCAACGAAACGGATTGGGATGCCAACGATTCGTGTTCGTAAAAGATCCCGCGATTCTTCAAGTGAGAAGTATTCCATGGAAATTACATCGTCAAACGCGCTATCGAATGCGGACCGCAAGGGCATCCCTCTGCGTTCAAAATCGGATAGTGCATCCTCGGATATTGCTACCAGAAAGTGGCATCCGGGAACCCCGAATATCCCTTTGATGTCGTCGATGAAGTTCGCAGCATCTGTGCTAGATGCAATCTTATCCAGCTCGTCAATCCCAATTATTGCCGGACCTACAGTTGCCGCATAATTGCCGAGAAGCTCCCGAATCTCATGAACCAATTCGGGTCTCGTCCACGGTATGGCTGTCAAGCTCTCACCGCTCGTGACAGTGGTACCGACTGAAGCGGAAAGGCCAAGTGAGGCCGAGACCGCAACTGTGTCGGCGTTACTGGACGAGACTGCCTTTTGAAACAGCGCACGAGCCAGCTTCGACCTTGCCTCTGCGGCGACCGGATTGTGTGCCAGCGAACTTGGGCCAAATATTCGGTTTATGCGGTGCAAATTTCCGGTACGATAATCTAGGCCATCGCGTTTCGATCGACTCCCAAAGATGTAGAGGAGCGCGACTCCAGCGAGCGCAATGAGCGCTGAGTTCAGGTTATCAAGCTTGGGCTGGCCTATGCCTTCAATTCCGAGATGAGATAGATAGATAGATAGATAGATAGATAGATAGATAGATAGATAGATAGATAGATAGATAGATAGATGCGACTGCCGCCCATGCTATCGCGATTTGCGCTGCATACGAGGCCTTGACGAGCCTTGAGAGTATCGAGACGTGGCCACCAGCAGCCGACTCGACCACTCTCCTTAACGGAAGTATCGCCCGTCGGTGCAGCGTCCGAACCCCGAAGTATAGGATTAATAGTTGGCCCACCACTAATATGGTCGGGCCAGTACTGGTTGGCAGCTTCACTGTCACACCAGGGAATAGCGTAAGTTTCAACGGAATTGTGATCGAAGAGAGAACGGTCGCAGCGACGGACAGCAAGCACGCCATGCCACCTACAACTCCAGTAACACAAAGTATGAGCCGCGCAAGCACTGAACGAATTGATGGAACTGCGCCTGACCCACTCTCGTGACCTGCGGAAACTAATGGATCGTCGCCTCCGAGAATAGTCTTACATACGGTGATTAGGACATACAAAAGGTAGTCGCGGGCTTCGTACTTGACGGGTGCCGTCACCAGTACACGCAAGCGATAGTCTGCGTGGCGCGCGGTAGGGCCACAATACCATTAAGCAATGTAGTCTTGCCAGATCCACGAGGGCCGGCGACGCCGATGCTTGCAGTGGTCATTCCATTCAGAAACCGGCTTAGACGGGCGCCAGCAGATGATCTCAGCTCAAAGTCGTTTGGAAGCAGTTGATCGAGTCCCGAACCATCACCCGCCAAGACGCTATTGGAGAAGTCTTCAGATAGATGCTGGTTCAATATCTCACGAGCCGCTGGTAAGATACATTGCTCTACAAGAGACCTAGTAAGAGCTTGCCGTGCCCGGTTCTCGGCCATTTTTGCATCCTGATATGCCCGATTGGCCGATAGGTGCCGGCTGAAATGCCTACGAAGCCCTTCAGGGCTCGAGTCCATTCCAAATGCGTATAGCCGCTGCCGAAACCCTTGCGGCTGAACCAGCGGACGCCCTAGTTGATCAATAATGCGCTGCTCGATCTGAGCGCGCCCATCTCGCTGATTAAGCCAACGTGTTAAATCAGTTTCGACAAATTGCCAAACATCTTCATATCGATTCTCGACCGCTAGTCGAAACGCGGTGGGATCCGGGAGTGATCGAGCCGATTCCACAAACGCACGACTTGTGAATATTCGTTCGATCGCCTCGGCTAGAATCGCGTCACGGGAGTCCTGATCGCTAGCGTTACTCATGATCGCGGATCCTCCTCAATTGCATGGGGGTGACTCAGCGTACTACGACTGCGGGATGGGTCCCAGACTACCCGCCCACGGTGAATGGAGACTTTATACGCTGAATCATATGACTTCGAGTCTTCCAGACGTGTAAAGCTGCGCACGCGTTGATTACCCAGGTATCAGCGACATGCTGGGGCTGTCGATCGTGACTCGGGTGGTTGCTGAGGCTTATTCAGCGATTTTCATGCCAGGCCAACGCCGGTAACGCCCTTGACCCGCTCGACCGGCGGATTCTTGGCGCTCTGCAGGTCAACGGGCGAGCGTCCTGGAGCTCGATCGCCGCAGCCCTCGGCGAGCCGGAGCGCAGCGTGGCCCGCCGGGGGAGCGCACTGCTGGACGTCGGCGCGGTGCACGTCACCTCGACGTGGCCACGCGGCCAGAGCGTCAGTATGCGGGTGCGGTGCCTGCCGGGGATGACCCGCCTTGTCGGCTCCGCCCTCGCGCGCTGCTCGGACACCACCTCGTGCTATCTGGTCACCGGGAAGGTCGACTGTGTGGCGGAGATCTTCTACCCGCGGCATCGGCTCGCCCGGCTGACCCTCGACGAGGTGAGCAGCATCGCCGGCGTCATCGACATCGAGTCCGATCCTGTGACGAAGTACTACCGGGGCGTGAGCAACTGGCGGCCCGGGCTGATCACCGCCGAGGAGGTCGAGGCGCTGACGACGCTTCCCCAGCAGCCCCTGTTCACCGACAACGTCAGCCTGCCCCCGCTCAGCCAGGCCGACCGCCTGATCCTCGACGCCCTCGCCGTGAACGGGCGGCTGGGACATGATGCCCTCGGCCGGATCGCCGGGGTTTCCGAGTCGACGGCGCGGCGCAGGGTCGAAGCCCTGCGCTCGACGGGATGGGCCATCCTGCGCACGGTCTTCGAGCCGCGCATCATCGGGCTCAACATCGAGGCGTGCGTGTGGCTCAGCGTGAAGGCGGCGAGGGTCGACGCGGTCGGGGAAGCCCTCGCCGGCTCACCGTTTGTCCGCTACGCGGCGGCCACCATGGGGGCCCGCCAGGTGCTCGCGCACCTCGCGGTCCCCGACATGCCGACCTTGCACGAGTGCGCGACGAGCTCGCGGTGGGCAACCAGTGCAAGCGCCATCGAGACGTCGATCATCCTGACCGCCGCCAAGCGCAGCGGCATCGTCACCGACAGCGTGACGTAGGAGTTTCGGTGATTGAGGTCAGTGGGTGAGCTCGGTCAGGCGGGGGAAGAGTCGGTGGGCGTTGCGGGTGGTGAGGGTCCGCCAGGTGTCGTTGTGCGGCTGTGGCGCGGTGTCTAGGGAGGCGATCTGGGCGCTGGTGGCTTCGGCGGGGGTCCAGCAGTAGTCGCTGCCGTAGAGCAGGCGCTCGGCGCCGAACGCGGTGACCAGCGCCGGCACCTGGTGGGGGAAGGGGGTGCCGGCCATGTCGAACCACAGCCGGGCGATCTGCTCGGGGATCGGCGCAGCCGGTTCGCCGTCGCCTTGGGCGAACACGGCGCGGAACAGCTCCATCCGGTCGGCCAGCAGCGGCAGCGTGCCGCCGCCGTGGGTGAAGATCCACGGGATGTGCGGGTAGCGTTCCAACCGGCGGTTGAAGATCAGGTCGCTGACCGTGCGGGTGGAGTCGAAGATGAACTCCAGCATCGGGCGGGGCCGGCCCAGGGCGAGGGCTTCGGCGTGTGGCGGCGAGGTGGGGTGCACGAACACCGGTGTGGCGCGGCGGTCGAGTTCGGCGAGCAGCGGCTGGTAGCGCGGGTCGCCCAGGTAGATACCGCCGGCGTTGGTCTCGACGGTGACGCCGTCGCAGCCGAGCTGGTCTGTGGCGTATTCCAGCTCGGCCAACGCCGCGTCGAGGTCGGGCAGCGGCAGCGAGGCGAAGTGCCCGAAGCGGTCCGGGTGCTCGCGCCGGATGCTCGCGCCGGTGTCGTTGACGTGGCGGGTCAGTTCGCGGGCGGCTGAGTCGTCGCCGAAGTGGGTGCCGGGTGAGGAGATCGACAGTATCGCGGTCGCCACACCCCAATGGTCCATCAGCTCGCGGTGGTGCTGGGCGTCCCAGCGGGGCCAGCCGGGCATCCCATCCGGCTGGCGATGCCCGGCGAGCTGGGCGGCTTCGACGTAGCGGGGGGTGAGGAAGTGCGCGTGCACGTCCACCAGGGGAACTCGGGGGGGAACTCGGGTCGGATCACTCACCGGTCGACTCCTTTCACCTCGGTGCCGGCGCACCAGACGCGGCGGATGTTGCGGGTGGCGCGGATGTCGGCCAGCGGGTCGCCATCGATGAGGACGAGGTCGGCGCGCAGCCCGGGTTCGATGCCGCCGCGGTCGGGGAGGCCGAAGTGGCGGGCCGGCAGGCTGGTGGCCGCGCGCAGCGCGTCAAGGACGCTGAGCCCGGCCGCCACCAGCAGTTCGAGCTCGTGGTGCAGGCTCTCGCCGTGCGGGACCGGGCAGGGGGCGCCCTCGGCGGCGTTGGCGTCGGTGCCGGCCAGGATGGGCACCCCGGCCCGGTACAGCGCGGCCACGTTTTGGGATGCCGCCGCGAAGGCGTCGGGGTCGCCGCGGGTCGCGGCGGTTGCTTGCATCATGGTCAGGGTGGGGACGGCGACCCGGTGTTCGGCGGCCATGCGGACCACGTCGGCGTCGGCCACCGGCTGACCGATCGGGATGTGGGTGATCACGTCGGCGCCGATGTCGAGGGCCAGGGTGTAGGCGCCCGGGGTCGCGGCGTGCGCGACCACTTGCTTGCCGTGGGTGTGCGCGGCGGCCACTAGGGCGGCGGCGACCCCCGGGTCGGGGCCACCCGCGCCGGGTGCCTCCAGCACGATCTTGAGGTAGTCGGCGCCCTCCGCTACTCGGGCCGCCACCAGGTCGCGGGCGTGGTCGGGGTCGCGCAGGATCGACTGCTCGGGCATGCCGGGCATCCGGGCGTGCGGGCCACCCGGCCCGATCGCCGGCGCGCCGGGGCTGCGGATATCGGTCAGCCCGGGCAGGCCGCGCAGCGCGGCCAGCCGGTTTGGCGGCCAGCTGCCCATGTCCAGGGCGGTGGTCACCCCGAACGTGGCCAACCGTTCGAGCGTGTGCCGGTCGTGCAGGTGGACGTGCGCGTCGATCAAACCGGGCAGCAGCACCGCCCCGGCGGCGTCAACGGTCCGGGCGCCAGACGGGTCGGTGCCGATCACTGGGCCGTCGAGGACGACCGCGGCCGGCTCGGTCAGTCGCCTCCCGTCGAAGACCCGCACCCGGGTCAGCGCGATCCGCTCGATATCGCGGTCCTTCGCAACCGGCATGGATGCTCCTCATCAGTTCTGGGAGTGGGCCATCCGGTCGACTCCTGGTGGGAGCCGGCCGGCGGGTGGGCAGGGCCAGCCCGAGGTCATGGCCGCTGCCTACGCCGCCCGCATCCAGGCGTTGATCGCGGCCTTGACCGTGCTCACTACTTGTTCACCGGTATCGGCAGCAGGTCAACCCCGACCGTGACGGTGCCGTGATACCCCTGACCCGCCAGGTGAGTCCATTGCCCGATGTCGATCTCCTGCTTGAAATCGGCGATGTGGGTGAGCACCAGGTGCGGCGCGTGGGCTTTCTCGGCGACCGCGCCGACCTGGGTGATCAGGGTGTGGGATTCGAGCATGTGGTTCAGCACCGCCGGTGGGAGGCCGGCCCGCGGCGGGTCGCCGAGGGCCTCGTGGACGAGGAGGTCGCTGCCTGCGGCCAGGGTGATGACGTTGTCGCTGAGGCGGGTGTCGCCGGAGAAGGTGACCGAACCGTGGGCGGTGTCGAACCGGAACGCGAAGGAGGGAAACACCGGGCCGTGCGGAACCAGGATCGCGCTGACCCGGACGCGCTCGTCGGCCATCACCGGAAACGGCGCCATCGCCGGGGCGGTGTCACCTGTCGGGCTGGCTCCCACATCGGACACCGCGATCTCGGTGACCCGCCGCAGTTGGGTGATGTCGCGCATGCCGTTGTCGCGCATGAAGATGTTGGTGCTGTAGGCGAAGGCGGCGTCGCAATGGGCGGTCAGTTCGGCGGTCCCGGGTGTCGGCTCGGCGGGGGTGATGGTGCCGACCGGTGTGCCGCCGTAGGCGGCGGGAGCGCGCCGGCGGGGCCGGGGCCGAACACGCCGACCGGCGCGGGAATCTCGTCGCCGTTGAGGGTGGAGGGCAGGCCGGCGAGCATCAGGAAGTTGTAGTGGTCGGCGTGTAGGTGGGTGAGGAAGATGTTGCGCAGCGAGGCGTATTTCAGCCCGGCGCGTTGGAACTGGGTGACCGCGCCGCGCCCGCAGTCGATGAGGTAGGTGGCGCCGTCGACGACCAGCGCGCTGGCGATCCCGGCGCGGGTGACATCCGGCGGCGGCCCGGCCTGGGTGCCGAGCAAGATGAGCTGCATGCCCGTCGGTGGCGCGGTAGGCGGCGCCACCGGTGTCCCGCTCGTCCCGGGGTGGGTGCCCGGGGCGGGCGCGGCGCAGCCTGAGAGCGCCCCGGTGCTCAGGCCGGCCGCGACGAGACCGCCCGCCCAGCCCGGTGAGCGCGCCGCGGCGAGACAGCGGCCGCCGTGGGTGGGCCGGCTCGCCCGGGTCACACATCAGGCGCCCCCGTCGAGAGGGCCGGTCCCGTCCCACGACGGCGCGGTCGCCCCGGCGCCTGGCGGCCAGCGAGGATGTCTGCGCATAGCCCGGCGTACACACGGTTGGCGGGCGTCGGCTCCCCGCCCTGGATCACACACATCGGTAGAGCACCTCTCGACGAAATGTAAGATCGAAGATCGACTTTTGTTGTACAATTTTGGTGTTACACCACTGGCGCGACGCCCTTTGTTGATGTCTTGACGCTGACTATGGTGTGTCAGGATCGGTCGACGTCGCTGTGGCTGCGCGGTTCGGCGAATGGCGGGGCCGCCGCCGACGCAGTGGGGCGGCGCCCCTGGTTCGGGATGTCGGCCCGGGCCTGGGCGAAGCTGCCGTAGAGGCGGTGGTCGAGGCTGGCGGCGGTGAACTGGGCGCCCAGGCGGCGGCGGAAGAAGGCGTTGGTCGAGTACCGGGTGCGGGACAGGCTGTAGCGCTCGTTGTGCTTGACCATCGCGAAGAACCGCGCGGATGCGGGTGGCAGGACCTCGAAGTTGTCGTAGTTGACGATGACGTGCACGCGTCGGCCGATGCCGCGGAACCGCGCGTCGAGGTGTGCCGCGAGCTCGGCGGCCTCATCGGGGGTCGAGAGGGTCAGTCCCTCGAAGTTGCAGTAGAGGATGTTCTGGTCGGGGTCGTAGGGGAAGCGGTCGCCCAGTGGCGGGGGTGGGCGGTCCGCGAGGCCTATAGCCTCGGGGCGGAACAGGGCGGGGTCCATGATGGCGAGCTCGTCGGCGATCCGCGGGCGGAACGCCATCGCGTCGAGCACGTGCTCTTGCAGGTCGAGCCCGGGTGCGATCTCGAG
Source organism: uncultured Actinomycetota bacterium (assembly GCA_963822805.1). GTDB lineage: Bacteria > Actinomycetota > Actinomycetes > Mycobacteriales > Pseudonocardiaceae > Pseudonocardia. Next base: position 252,743 of record CAWGIV010000002.1, read on the forward strand.
GAGTTCGAGGCCGGCGTCGGTGAGCTGGAACACGCACCGCTCGGTGATGAAGTGGACCGTTTGCCCGCGCTCGCGTGCCCGCTGGCCGCTGAAGGTGATCTGCTCGACGCGGTCGAGGAACTTGCACCCGGGTCCCTCCTGGATCACGCGGATGCCGCCGTCGGCCACCGCGAGGCTCGCGCCGGCACGGAACAGCCCGAGGAAGTAGACCTCGCGGGCGGACTGGCTGATGTTGATGAAGCCGCCCGGGCCGGCGATGCGGGTGCCGAACTTGCTGACGTTGACGTTGCCCGCGGCGTCGGCCTGGGCCAGGCCGAGGAACGCCTGGTGCAGCCCGCCGCCGTCGTAGAAGTCGAACTGGTAGGGCTGGTCGATGATCGCCTGGGCGTTGGTGGTGGCGCCGAAGCTCAGACCCCCGGCGGGGATGCCGCCGATCCCCCCGGCCTCCACGGTCAGCGTGATCAGGTCGAGGATGCCCTCCTCGCCGGCCACCGACGCGATCCCCTCGGGGACCCCGATGCCCAGGTTGACCACGGCGTTGGGCCGCAGGAACATCGCCGCGCGCCGGGCGATGACCTTGCGCGCGTCCAGCGGCAGCGGTCGCAGCGACGTGGTCGCTGCCCGGGTCGCGCCGGTGTAGGTGGGGTTGTAGGTCTCGGCGAAGGTCTGTTGGTGCTCCTGCGGTGGGCTGATGACGACCGCGTCGACGAGCAGGCCGGGGATCTTCACCTCGCGCGGGGACAGCATGTGGTGGGTGGTGGTCCGCTCGACCTGCACGATGACCAGGCCTCCGGAGTTCTTGGCCGCCTGGGCCATGGACAGCGCCTCCAGGGTCACCGCCTCGTGCTCCATGGTCACGTTGCCCTCGGCGTCGGCGGTGGTGCCGCGCAGTAACGCCACGTGGATCGGCATGGCCGGGAGGAACAGGTGGTCGATCCCGTGCAGGATGAGCACCTCGAGGATCTGCTCGGTGGTGCGGGCGTTGAGGCGTCCGCCCTCCAGGCGCGGGTCGACGAAGGTGCCGACGCCGACCCGGGAGATCACGCCGGGGCGACCCGCGGCGATGTCCCGGAACCAGTGGCTGATCATGCCCTGGGGCAGGCAGTACGCCTCCAGCTCGTTCGCCGCGGCGAGCTGGCCCAGCGCCGGGACCAGCCCCCAATGGCCGCCGATGACCCGCCGCAGCATTCCCGGGTGCCCGAAGTGGTTAAGCCCGCGCCTCTTCCCGTCGCCCTGCCCGGCGGCGAACACCAGGGTCAGGTCCGCCGGCGTCCCGCAGGCGAGGAATCGCCGTTCCAGGGCCTCGGCGAGATGCTCGGGGAAGCCGATGCCGACGAAACCGCCGGTGGCCACGGTGTCGCCGGACAGGACCGTCGCGACGGCCTCCTCGACGCCGATCACCTTGTTGCGCGCCATCACGTCCCCCTTTTTTCCGCTGCCAGCTCGGGTCAGCCGGCGGTCCAGCCGCCGTCGATCGGCAGCGAGGCGCCGTTGATGTAGGAGGCGTCCGGCGAGCAGAGGTACACCGCCAGCTCGGCGACCTCCGCCGGCTCGGCGAGCCGCTTGACCGCGCTGCGCGGGATCATCACCGTCTCGATGACCTCCGACTCCGGGATCCCGTGCGCCCGGGCCTGCTCGGCGATCTGCTTCTCGACCAGCGGGGTGCGCACGTAGCCGGGATTGATGCAGTTCGACGTCACCCCGTGCGCGCCCGCTTCGAGCGCGACGACCTTGGACATGCCCTCGAGCGCGTGCTTGGCCGTCACGTAGCCGAGTTTGAACGGCGAGGCCAGCAGCCCGTGTGCGGAGGAGATGTTGACGACCCGCCCGTAGCCGCGCTCGTACATGCGCGGAAGAGACGCCCGGATCAGCCGGAACGGCGCCTCGACCATGACCCGCTGCATCGACGCGAACACCGTCGGTGGGAACTCGTGAACCGGCGCCACCAGCTGGAAACCCGCGTTGTTCACGATGATGTCGGCCGTGAGGTCCGCCAGCCGGTCCAGCGCTCGCGGGTCGCTGAGATCGGCGACCCGGACCGCGCCGCCGATCGACTCCGCGACGCGGGTGCCGGACTCCCGGTCCCGGTCCACGATCGTCACCGTCGACCCGGCGGACGCGAGCCGTCGCGCGCACGCCAGACCGATGCCGCTCGCCGCGCCGGTGACCACGGCGGTCGTTCCCGTCAGGTCCACCGCGTCGGCCGCGCGCCGAGGTGTGCTGCTGGTGGGCATGGTGTCCTCTCCGCTCATCTGTGGGCTATCGGGTCCGCACTCGGTTCACGCCGCTCTGCTCGCCCGCCCGCCCGCCGGGTCATGCCTCCGGGAGGTCGTGACCGGCCAGCGGTGGAACACGGCGACGTGGGCGATGGCGGTGGCGGCGATGAAGTTCAGGTTGGCGACGGTGACCCACAGTTCGACCGGGTCGTGGTCCCACACCTGCAGCGCGTTGCCAAGAGCGCGGAGGCCGAAGAACAGCAGCGCGGTGACGACCGCGATCTGCAGGGCAGTGAGGGCGAGCCGGGCGTTGAGGTCGTGGACGCTGAAGGCGGGCCAGTTGTCGAACAGGATGGCGCTCAGGACGGCAGCTGCCGCGACCGCGCCGCCTAGTGCGGCGATAGTTGGGGTTTCCCAGCCGAAACCCTTGGCCAGCAGAGCCCAGGTCAACCAACCGCCGCCGATGACGAACACGTTCGCCGCCGCGATTCGGGCGCCCGGGTTGCGCACGTAGCTGGTCGGCCAGCCGCCGAGCCCGATGTAGAAGAAGACTTGGAACGCAGTCACGATAGCCAACCAGCCGAGAAGTTCGAGCCCGCTGACCGGCCCTCCCGGGTTCCCGAGGCCGATCGCCTCCCTGGCCGGGGCGGGCAGCAGATCCCAGTTGACGACCAGGAAGTAGACGGCCAGCCCGACAATCCACGAGACGAGGACGACCAGGAAGCCACCCACGACCCCACTCATGCGTCGGAACGGCCACCCCTCGTTGACGAAGGTGAACTGCAAGGTGGCGACGAAGACCAGGACACCCAGCGGCATCGTCCACGGCCAGGTGGTGAACGTCGGCGAACCTTGGGGCGGCGTGCTGAACATGCCGACGAGATCGATGTGTCCGACAACGGCTTGCGCGAGGACCGTCAACACGATCCCACCCACAATGATCAGGACGAGGTTGGCCAGACCGGCCAGCGGCTGCCGCAGCCGGTTCGCGGGCCAGCCTCCCCACCACAGGGCGCTGGCCGCGAGCACCGGGAGCGCGAACGTCGCGATCGGACCGACCGTCTCCAGCGCAGTCTGCGGGCCGCCCGGGACAATGCCGAGGACGACGAATCCGAGCGCCACGATCGGCAGGCCGAGCAGGCCCGCCCTCGCCTGGGCGGGGCCGGCGCGCCCTTCCGGTGCCTCGGCCGCCGGCTCCTCCTGCCCGGGGACGACGGGGGCGGTGGGGTCGATGGGGCCGATGGGTGGCGCCGTATGGGCGTGCTCGGGGTCCACGACCTCCCGGGATGTGTGGGGACTTCGCTGCGGTTCTGTAGGCGAAGGGCTGTGCGTCACGGTGGGCCTCCTTGCCCATGGCGGCACACCACGCGGCGGTGGGCGGTGAGGTACGCCGCCGCCGGGTGGTGGTCCGGAGAGGGGGTGTGCGGTCTAGGCCGGGGTGTTGGCGGTCGCCACCCCTGTCGTGGCGGGTGCGGGGTGTCCGAGCGCGGTGAGGAAGCCGTCGACGAGCTCGGTGACGTCGCCTCCTCGAGGGGTGGTTCCGTAGACGGCGAAGTCGGGTCGGATGAGCACGGCGTCGGCTTGCAGCTCGTCCAGCCACGCCCGGTAGGCGCCGGTGTTGTCGACAATGACACGGTCTGCGGGGGCCGCGCCCAGGGCGACCACGGCCAGGCCGAGGTCGGCGAGCGCGGTGCGGCGGGACGGGTCCAGGTTGATCGACTCCGACCCGAGCAGCAGAGCCCCGGCGCTGACGACGTCGTCGAACAGGCCGCTGCCGGTGGTGGTGGTGACCGGTGCCTGGATGGACATGGCCCCGGCGGCGGGGTCGCCCTCGCGCAGCAGCCCGGGACCCAATCGGGGGGAGGGGGGTGGCTCGGCGGGCGCGTCCTCGGTGAGATCGGCCATCATCCGGCGGTCCCGTTCGGCGGCGGCCTGGGGGTCGGTGATGCAGATCAGCCGGCCGAGCTCCATGGCGAAGTCGATGAACGCGCGCACGTGCGGGGTGCGTTCGGGGCCGTAGGTGTCCAGGACCGAGTCGGCGGCCTTGCCCTGCAGGACGAGGTCCAGCTTCCAGGCCAGGTTCATGGCGTCGCGGATGCCGGCGCACATGCCCTGCCCGGCGAAGGGGGGCGTGAGGTGTGCGGCGTCCCCGGCGATCATCAGCCGGCCGCGTCGCCAGGACTCGACCCAGCGGGCCTGGAAGGTGTAGACGGTGTGGCGTTCGATGGTGGCGTTGTCGGGGTGCACGTCCCAGGGTGCGAGCAGTTCCCAGGCCTTCTCGAGGCGGTTGAGGTCGGTGATGTCCTCGTCGGGCAGCCGCATCCACTCCCAGCGGCGCCTGCCCGGGCCGCCGGGCACGATCGTGGTCGGCCGGGCCGGGTCGCACAGCTGCCAGGCGGGCGGGTCGAACACCCGCTCCTCGTGCAGGACCAGGTCGACGATCAGCCAGTCGAAGAAGAAGCCCAGGTCGTGCATCGGGGAGCCCATCTCGGTGCGGATGAAGCTGTTGGCGCCGTCGGCGCCGATGGCGTAGCGGGCGGTCAGGGTGCGGCGCCTGCCGGTGCGGGTGAACCCGTCGGTGCCTTCGACGACGACGGTCAGTGGCTGGTCGGGCTGGTCCTCGACGGCGACGGTCTCCCAGCCGCGCTGCACGGACACGGTCGGGTACCGGCGGGCGAGCTGGTCGAGCTGGGGCTCCAGCAGTGGCTGGACGAAGAAGTTGGCGGTGTGCCAGCCGGTGGGGCCGACCCCGGTCCAGTCGACGAGCTGCAGGTTCTTGCGCTCGGCGTTGCGCCAGGCGTACAGGGCGTCGTAGGGCTCGATGGCCGAGCTCTGGTCGGGTCGCAGGCCGATGTTCTGGAAGATGCGGGCGACCTCGTGGTCGAAGTGCACCGCGCGCGGCATCGGGTAGAACGCGGGGTAGCGCTCGATGACCGCGACGCGGTGGCCCGCGCGACCGAGCAGGTTGGCCAGCACCTGGCCGACCGGGCCGTAGCCGTTGATGATGACGTCGTAGTGCTGCTCGTCCTGGTGGAAGGTCGGCTCCATGATCATCCCCTTCAGTCTGAGCCGTGGGCGCCGGCCATCAGACCGGCGAGGTCGTCGGGGGCCAGGAAGGAGGGCGGCGGGGGCGGGCCCCACTTGTAGAGCCCGGCGTCGCCTTCCCAGACGCCGGGGGTCCACAGCTGGTCATCGACGATGCAGTCGATGTCGCTGTAGTACTCGGAGAAGTTGCCGGCGGGGTCGCGCAGGTACCAGAAGTAGTTGGAGCCCACGAAGTGTCGTCCCAGCCCCCACACGTGCCGGTTGGGGTCCTTGGCCAGCATGTCGGTGGCGCCGCGGCCGATCTCGTCGACGTCGTCGACCTGCCAGGAGGTGTGGTGCAGGTAGGACACCGGGGCCTGCTGGACCAGCACGTTGTGGTGGTCGGTGGAGCAGCGCATGAACGCCGCGAGGAACGGGACCTGGTCGCTGATTTTGAACCCGAGGCCTTGGGTGAAGAAGCGCCTGCTGGCTTCCTCGTCGGTCGTGCCGAGGACCACGTGGCCCAGCTTGCGGGGGTGCACCTTGTGCTCGCGCAGCGCCCCGGCGGCGCGCGCGTTGAGCCGCTCGGGCTGGCCCGGGGTGTTCGTCGCCGGCCACGGCGTCGGTTCCTGGTCGTACCTGGGGGCGATCTCGATCCGGATCTTGACCTCGGTGCCCGGGTCCTCGGCGGCCACCGACGTCGCGTCGCGGGTGAACGGCCGGTCCAGGCGTTGCAGCTGGGCGGCGATGCGGCCCAGGTCGTCGGGGTCCTCGACGCCGACGCCCAGCTGCAGCACCCGGCGTCGGGGTGAGTGGACCAGGCGCAGCTGCTCACCGCCGTCGCGGGTGTGGAACCGGTACTCGGCGGTGTCGGTGAGCTGCTCGCCGCTGTAGGCGGAGAACACCTCGTTCCCGGTGGGCAGCAGACCGAAGTCGAGGTAGTACTCGGCGGTCTCGCGCAGGTTGGGGACCCCGATGGTGACCGAGGTCAGGCGGTGCATGGGCATGGGTGATGCGCTCCTTGGTTGACGAACCCGACACCGGTGGCGTGTCCGATCGTGGAGATGCCGGGACCGAGGTGTGGCTGGTGGAAGTCGGTGGGCCCGGACAGGCCCGCAAGGTCGGGCCCGGTCAGGCCGAGACGAACTTCTGGCGCAGCTCGCCGACGCCCTCGACGTGGCTGATCAGCTCCTCGCCGGGCCGCAGGAACCGCTGCGGGTCGCGGCCCACGCCCACCCCGGCGGGGGTGCCGCAGAAGATGATGTCGCCGGGCAGCAGCGGGGTGACCCGGGACAGTCCCTCGATCAGCTTCGGCACCGAGAACACGAAGTCGCGGGTGCGGCCGTGCTGCAGGGTTTCACCGGCGACGGCGCAGCTCAGCTCGAGGTCGTCGGGGTTGTCGAACTCGTCGACGGTGACCACCCACGGCCCGATCGGGGCGAACCCGGGGAAGGACTTGCCCAGGCTGAACTGCGGCGCAGGCCCGGACAGCTGCACGATCCGCTCGGAGATGTCCTGACCGGCGCTCAACCCGGCGACGTAGGACCAGGCGTCCGCGGCGGTGACGTGCTCGGCGCGGCGGCCGATCACCGCGACCAGCTCGACCTCCCAGTCCACGTTGCCGCCCTCGGGGATGACCACGGTGGTCTGCGGCCCCGACAGCGAGGTGCGGTACTTGGTGAACACCGGCGGGAACGTGTCGGGCACGGCGAACTTCGACTCCGCGGCGTGCTCGACGTAGTTCAGCCCGATCGCGAACACCTGCGCCGGCGCCGGCGTGGGCGCACCCAGATCGGCCGGGTCGAACGGGACCGCCTCGCTCAGATCGGCCGCGCCGGCCCAGGCGGTGAACTCGTCCCACACCTCGTACACGCTCTGCGGATCCGGGCCGAAGCGCCCCCCGGATGCCTTCTCCACATCGACGGCGCCGGCCTCGGTGAACAGGGCCAGCCGACCGGACAGATTGCCAATACGCAATGGAGCTCCTCGATGAGCAGGGGTCCGTCCAGAGGACGGGGGCGTGGGCGAAAACAGCGGTGGCGACGACCGGAACGTCCGGGGTGTCGCCACGAGCAACCGCGGATCGAACAACTGCGTGGTCGAACCTGCCGACCACCTCGTCGCCTTGCTCGTACCTGCCGTACGGGCAGGACACCAGTGCTGCGTGCCCTCAAGGGTCGACGACGGGACTCGACATGTCAATAGGTTTTCGAAATTGATCCCCGGCGTCGAACCTGGTTGACTAGGAGAGTGAGTCGAAGCGGCGCCCCGACCCGGGCCGAGCGGGTGTACGTCGAGCTACGCGCGGACATCCTCGCCGGCCGCCAGCGTCCTGGTGCCCGCCTGCCCTTCGCCGAGCTCACCGCTCGTTACGAGGCCAGCATGGGTGTCGTCCGCGAGGCGCTCACCCGGCTGGCCGCCGAAGGACTGGTGGACTCCGAGCCGCAGTACGGCTTCCGCGTCGTGCCGCTGTCCGTCGCCGACCTCCACCACCTCACGGACGCGCGCGCCGCCATCGAGACCCTGGTGCTGGGCCAAGCCGTCGAGCACGGCGGTGTCTCCTGGGAGTCAGAAGTCCTCGCCGCCCACCACCGGCTCGACCGCACCCCCCAGATGTCCGCCGACGATCCCAGCCGACTCAGCGACGATTGGGCCGCCGCCCACGCCGCGTATCACCACGCCCTGCTCGTGGGTTGCCCGAACCCGCGTCTGCTCGCCATTGCTGAATCGCTGCGCGACGCCGCCGAGCTCTACCGGAGATGGTCGGTCCCGCTTGCCCACGCCCCCCGCGACATCGCCGGCGAGCATCGCGCCATCCTCGACGCTGTCCTCGCCCACGACACCGACGCCGCCACCGCCGCACTCGCCGCGCACATCCACGCCACCACGAACATCTTGCTCGACCAAGGCAATACCCACTTCAACGACACGGCAACCGCCTGACCACACCCGGCGGCTCATCGAGCTGACCCACTGGCTGGCGCCAACAGCTCAACGTGGCAGGGCGGGTGTGCGGCCTCATGCGCTCGGCATCTCAATCGCTGTCCCGCAGCGAGCAGGGTGAGCACGGCACCGGTGCCAGCCGCGTGGATCAGGTCGACGGAGCGCCGTTCGGGGACGCGCAGCCGCCCGTGGCGGCCAGACGGTGCACGCGGGCACGCAGGACGTCCCGCCCTGCCTGCGCGGCCGTGAGCCGGCGGCGCGGCCGGGGTTGGCGAGGTAGGTGAACAGCCCCGGGGATCAAGGCCGCGTCCCGCAGGCGGCCTGCAGCCGGCCGGACGCAAGCCGATGACATCAGCGCGCCGTGGCCCCCGATCTCGTGGCCTCGAACATGCGGACAACGCATCGCGAATGCGTAGGTTCAAAAGTTCGCGGGAGCGTATTCGAAGATCGCGGTCGGCTTGCTCCGCCCGTGACGCTACTGCCCTCGCCCGGCGCTAGTTGATCTCTGTCGTGGCCTCCTTCGTGGCCTCCAATGGAGTTCTCCGGTGTCCGATTCTGAGCACCGTGAACACTTCGACGTGCGCCGATGGACTCCGAGAGCATGGTGATATGGGGTTCGGCGTACTCGTAATGCGTAGGTCTGGGGTTCGACTCCCCAAGGCGGCTCCATTCAGGCAGCTCACATCCCTGATCGTGTCACTGTGGACCGTTTCGTGGAACGAACGTGGAACCAGTGGTGCGTCGCTCACTGGGTACTTGATGCTCAAGCGGCCCACCCAGCAGCTCGCTGATGCTGGCGACCAGGGGCTGTGTACCGCGGTCACCGAGTTCACCGGAGCGGTCTGGGGATTCTCGGGTTCACGAAGTTGCTGGCGTTGGTGATGGTCCCGAACTTGGCCGTCCGACGACACCGTGTATACGTCGATTCGCAGGAGTTCTCGCACTCGATTGTCGACCCGCAGCGCAGCGCGGAGGGACCTCGTCTGGGACGACGAGGCCGTAGCGGATGTCGACACACACCGTTGCTGACGAGCATCCGTCGCAGGAGCTGGCCGTAGGCGGCGTCGATGTCTGTGCTGATGGAGTCGCGGTGGACGCGGCCTTTCGCTTCGCAGTAGAGCCGGTGGCCGTGGTGGTTGGCGACGACGTCGCAGTGTTCGACTTCGGTCTGGACCGACCATCCTTGGCGGGTGAGCCAGTCGCAGAAGGCCGCGACGACGCGTCGTTCATCGCCCCTCGCATCACTTGTCCGATGAGCACATGCCGAGCTTCTTCAGCGCGGCGATCTTCGCGGTAGCCCCGTCGTGGTATTCGTCGGCGTCGGAGGTAGCCATCTGCCAGCGCCAGTGCCCGTTCTCGTAGTTGGTCTTGTAGGCCTGGGACAGTCCCAGGAAGCCGACTGCTTGGGTGGGCGTTTCGAGTCGGGCGCTCTTGAGCGTGTAGGCGGGAGCGCGCAGCGGGCAGGTGTCATGGACGGCGATGTAGTCAGCGCGGCTGACCTTCGCCTGGCTGGTGGAGTCGAGCAGGTCCCATGCGCCGCCCGCGTCGCCTGCGGCGTAGCGGTCGATCTCCGCCTGCGCGAGCGCTTTCGCACCGTCCAAGGTCGGCTCGTTCGCTCCTGCGACGGAGGCCGGACCGTTGTCAGGGATCGCAGGGTTCTGGCTGTTTGATCCGGCAGTGCCAGAGGCGGTGCAGGCGCTGAGGGCGATAGCGCAGGCCAGAAAGGCGCCGAACGCGCGGAGGCGCATGTACGGGACTCCCGTCGTCTACCGGTTGGGGGAGCGTGCGTCCCGATTGTCGATTCGGGCGAAGCAGCCGTTACGGGCGTGCGGACTCGCCACGTTGAGCACTCGGGCGACGGTCGAGCGCTTGTCGTCTGACGTCGAAGTGACGGCATGCCCTGCACACCTAGTCAGGCGACCTTCCAGCTGCGGTCGCCGAGGGTGGCGACGATGTCCAGGGTCCCGCCGAGGGCGCCGACGTAGCTGCGGACGATGTCGATGCCCGAGATGTCGCCGTGTTCGATTTTGGAAACCCGGGCTTGGCTGACGCCGAGCATCTCGGCGACCTCTGCCTGGGTCAGGCCGGCGGCCTTGCGCATCTCGGCGAGCTGGTGCCCGCGTACGTAGGCCTCACGCCGTTCTGCAGCGGCGGCCTGGCCTGCCTCTCGTTCGGCGGCGTTGCGCGGGTCGACCGCGGCAGCCTTCGCCTTGACCTGATCCCAGGTGCTGAACGTCGCGCTCATCGCCCCTCCCCGTGTCCTGGGGTCCCTCGCCGTCTCGCCCTCAAGGTCTGAAGATGCTCGTCGAACCGCTTGTCGGCCAGCGGGACCGCGTCGCGGTACCACGTCTCCCAGCGGCCGGACTTGTCGCCGGCGACGAGGAAGACGGCTTCGCGTTCGGGATCGAATGCGAACAGCAGCCGCACCTCGCTCGTCCCGGTCGATGGTGGCCGTAGCTCTTTCATGTTGTGGTGCCGGCTGCCGTGGTCCGGTCCACCAGCGGGCGCCCGAGTGCCGGTCCGACCGCTGCCAACTGCTCGATGGCGTCGGCGATCCCGTCGGCCGTGGCAGGGTCGTCCCGGCACAGGCTCAGGTACCAGTGCTCCACGTCCTCGTGCAGGCTGATCTCCCAAGCCACACCACCAATATAACCTATCGGTCATGATGGAGTGGCGCCGACTCGTGCGGGCATCGGCTCGGCTCGCCTAAGCTTGGCCCTGGCGCCGGACGCGAACACGCGGCCAACGCAGCGCGAATGCGTAGGTTCAAAGTTCGAGGCGAGTTCGGCGAGGTCGTGTCCTGAGGGTGTCTCAACGGGGCCGCGTACGGCTGGCAAGATCCAACGTGGAACCATTCGTGGAACGAAACGGCGTCCTACCGCCGGTCTCGATGAGCACGGTGAGCAGTTTGAAGTGCAGGAATGCGCAGTGTGAGCATCGCGTATGCGGTGACGGGGAGTTCTCGTAATGCGTAGGTCTGGGGTTCGACTCCCCAAGGCGGCTCGTTTTCCTAGATCAGACCGCTGATCAAGGATCTTCGCTTGGAGTCAAATCAACGCTGCGCACCTACGGCCGCCTGCTGCATGACCGTGTGTTCGTCGGCCTGGTGCTGGTGGCAGGTCTGACGATAGCGGGTCTGTTCGGGTACGTCGCGGGGAGCTCGTTCGTCTTCCAACAGCAGTTCGGGTTCAACCAGCAGCAGTTCGGCATCGCGTTCGGCGCCGGTGCGGTCTTCCTCATCGCCGCTACGCAGTTGAACGCCTACCTGCTGCGTGCGTTCGAGCCCGCGATGTTGCTTCACGCTGCGTTGATCGGCGGGTCGGTCGCCGGACTGGTCCTCGTGACCACCGCTGCGACCGGCGCAGGTGGAGTTGTCGGCGTCCTCGTGCCGATGTTCGGCGTGTTGTTCGCGGTCGGGCTGCCGTTGCCCAACGCGCCGTAGTCCGCCCGTCGCGCCTCAGCGCAGTGGAGGCCATCGCCAGACCGCTCGTCGGAGACGACGTTGCCGTAGGGGTCTGACGGGCCTGCGCCGCCCGAGATTGCGTTGAGCGGGGTTCGGGTCGGCCGAAATCCCGTTCACGGCAATCTCGGCGCGGTGGAGGGCTCGCCCGACGAGCTGGCCGTACTGCCGATGGTGGCCGACGACTACTTCTACTTCGCCGACCCGTCGGGCACGCTGATCCGCTGGCTTCCGAGGTAGACCAGCGCGCTCACACCAGCCCCCAGTACAGCAGTGTCTTCAGCCGTTGACCTCTATGACGGACCTGCTGTGTCGCTCAACCCCACCGTCAGCTTCCGCAATCCCGACGCCCCCGCGATACGCCCAGTGGTCGAATAGCGTTACCGGGTGGCTGTGGGCGCCTGCGGCTGGGCTCGCCGGGCCGGGTTCGCCCGGCCGCGCAGGGTCATCATGACGAGTCCGGCCAGGAACAGCGCCACGGCCAGCACGATGGAGGTGGACAGGAAGCTGCCGTGGCTGACGTCCTGCAGGTAGCCGCCGACGTAGGGGCCGACGAATCCGCCGAGGTTGCCCAGCGCGTTGATCAACCCCATCGCGGTACCCGCCAGCGCGACCGGCATAGCGCGGGAGGCACTGGCCCAGAACGGTCCGTCGTAGGCGAGCGCCCCGGCCATGGCCAGGCTGACGAGCAGGATCGACAGCCATGCGATGTCTTCCACCAGGATCGACACGACCAGCGTGACCGCCGCGATCGTCAGGGGGGTCATGACGTGGAAGGCGTAGCGGCCGGTGCGGTCGGCCGCGTGGGCGTTGAGATAAAGCGCGACGATCGCGAAGACGTAGGGGATGGCGGTCACCAGCCCGACGAGGACGTCGCTGCCGCCGGTCGTCTTCGTCACGACGTGGGGCAGCCACAGGTTCAGCCCGTAGAAGCCGACCTGGATCAGGAAGTAAACCACGACCAGTCGCCAGACGATGCTGCTGCGGAACACGTCGTGCCAGCTCGCGGCGGGCGGCGCAGCGCGCTCGTCCTCGGCCAGCGCGGTCTCGATGTACTCGCGCTCGGCCGCCGAGACCCACGGTGCGTCGGCGGGCCGGTCCTTCACCAGCCACCACCACAGGGGTGCCGCGATCACGAACGGGAACGCGCCCTCGACGAAGAACAGCGTCCGCCAGTCCGACCACGACAGGATCCACCCCGACAAGGGTGCGGTGATGATCGAGGAGATCGCGATGTTCATCATCCATACCCCGTAGGCGCGGGCCCGTTCGCCCGCCGGGAACCAGTGGCTGATCAGCACCAGAATGGCGGGCCAGATGCCGCCTTCGGCGATCCCGAGCAAGAACCGAACGATCAACAGCTGGGAGAAGTTCTGCACCAGCCCCGAAAGCACCGCGAGGACACCCCAGATCAAGATCATGATCCCGACGAACTTCTTCGCGCTCCACCGTTCGGCCAGGTAGCCACCGGGGATCTGCAGGAAGAGGTAGCCGATGAAGAAGATCCCGCCTGCCAGGCCCTGTTGGGTCTTGTCGATGCCCAGGTCGTGACCCATGCCGGCGAAGGCGAAGCCGATGTTCGTCCGGTCCATGAACGAGATGATGTAGACGATGATCGCGACCGGAATCAGCCGGGACCAGCGCGCGGTGCCGACGCGTGCTCCGCTGCTTGCGACGGAAGCCATGGCTGAAGAACCTCCGATGGGTGACCTCGCTGGTATCCGACCGCGTACCCCGGATCCGGGCCGTCCACGCCTCGGTGGCTGCGTCGTATCGCGCATCTACCGGGAGCGCTGGCCGTCGGGTGAGAAAACCCTGTCGGATCCCGCAGGCCGCGCTGGATCACGGTGATGTCGCACGGACTCCTGGATATCGAGAATTGCGGCCACCGCGGTCCAGGCGGTCCCGATGAAGAGGTTCGCGAACGAGCAGGACCGGCGGGTTCACGAGGCTGCGCTGGCCGCACCGGCCGGCCGTGTCATCGGCAGCGCGCTGACGTGCCAGTTCGAGGCGCGGGGTCGACTTCGGGTCCGGCGGCGCGATCGTCACTGCCGCCGTCGCGGGACGACGACCCGGCCGCACACCGCCGACGGCGAGGAAACGCCGTGATGGGTCCCAGCGGCCCCGCGGCAAGCAGCCCGGAGCGTCGGGTGCGAACCTTGCCTGGGTCGACAGGCCCGATGCCCAGCAGGAGCGGTTCCCGCAGAGGCGCTGCGAGTGCGGGCACGATCTGGCCGACGCCACTGACCTTGGGGTGGGCGATCGCTACCAGCTGCGTCTACCTCATGCTGGTGCAGCACATCCCCGTCCAGCGGTGTGTGCAGCTGCTGGAGTCGCTGACCGGCGCCACCCCGAGCGCTGGGTTCGTGCACGGCATGCTCACCCGTGCCGCCGGGCTGCCAGCCGAGGTGGACAAGCGGATCCGCGCCCTGATCACCCTGGCCTACGCGGTCTGCGCCGACGAGACCCCGCTGCGAGTCGGGCCGCGCTGGTCGGGGTGCTCGCGCCGCCCCTGGGCGAGGACGTAGGGGATGTCGGGGATGCGCGTGCCGAGGATGAATGACAGCCCGGCGGCCTCGATCCCCTGCTTGTTCGCCGCGGAGATCATCCCTGCATCCGCGACCACGGTGACGTCGGACAGCTGGTGGGCAGCCATGAACGCGGTGATGGTGGGCAGCATCGTGGTCGTCTCGCCGGTGTTGCCCTCGAACGCCTCCACCATCAGCGGGAACCCCGTGGCGTCGGTGAGCAGCCCGATGGTGATCTGCGGTTCCAGCCGGCGTTTCTTGGAGAAGCCGGGCTCGCGGAACCCGTCCCCGGCGTCGGTCTCGAGTAGAGCGTGGAGACGTCGTAAAGCACCAACGACGCCGGTCCGAGCTGGGCGAGCCGCGCGCAGGCGGCGGCGAGCTTGCGCCGGAAGTCCTTGTCCGCCCAGCGGCGCAGGTGACGGTTCAGGGTGGGATAGGACACCGTGTCCACGCCGACCTCAGCCAGCACGCGCAGGCTGTCTTGCTTGCTGGTGGGCTCGATGATCCTGGCCAGCACCAGCTGCCGGAACACTTCGTCACCGCCTGCGGCCCGGGCGAACCCGAGCACGTCATAGGCGTGGCTCAACCCGTCCCACAGGTGACCCATCCGCGAGGACGTGATCTCCAACGGCCGCGCCGACGGTCCCGGTGATGGGCCTGACGACGAGCCCACCAGGCCGCCTGCGACCTCGCTGGACGCCCCGTCCAGGCCGAGGTCCAGCTCACCCTGACCACCGGCCGGCCGCTGCCGCGCCGCGGCCTTCAACGCCACCAACTCCAGCTCATCGTGCGCCGACCCGATGTGCTCGATCGAGCGCGCTCCCCGCTGGGAGCCGTGCCGCGACGGCCCCGGACGCCGTCTTCACCGTGCGCACATACGCCACGACACCGCAGGCTACGAGATCCACTTAGTGCGCAGATTCCACCAAGCCACCCGCGAACCCGCAGCTCAAACCCACCGGCGACTTCAAGATCAACAATTTGGGGTCTCTGCTGGTGCGCCGACGGCTGGCCTACGCTCCGAACGGCCGCAGCACGACTTGATGGGTATATTCTGCGTTCGGTCGCAGCGCCGCCGGACGAAGGGCTCGTCACGTGTCATCGGTATCGGCTTCAGGCTCACGCGAGCAGTGGACGTCTAGCCAGCGCAGCACGCTGTTCGCCGGTGTCGCCAGTTGGACTCTTGACGCATTTGACTACTTCATCCTCGTCTTCGTCCTGGCCGCGGTCGCCTCCGAGTTTCACACGTCGATCGTGACGGTGTCGTTGGCGATCACGCTCACCCTCGCCTTGCGCCCGGTCGGCGCGCTGATCTTCGGAGCGTTCGCCGAGCGGATCGGCCGCAAGCCGGTGCTGGTCACCAACATCGTGATCTTCGCGGTCATCGAGCTGCTGAGCGCGCTGGCTCCCAACCTTGCGACGTTCCTGGTGCTGCGGGTGATCTACGGCGTCGCGATGGGCGGCATCTGGGGAGTCGCGTCGGCGCTGACGATGGAGACGATCCCGCAGTATTCCCGTGGCCGGGTCTCCGGCCTGTTCCAAGCAGGCTATCCGCTCGGGTACCTGATTGCCGCGGTCATTTATGGGCTGCTGTTCGTGCATATCGGCTGGCGCGGCATGTTCGCGATCGGTACAGTCCCGATCTTCCTCGCAGTCTTCATCCTCTTCCGGGTCAAGGAATCCTCGGTCTGGCTGGCCGCCCGTGGGGTGAAGGATCAATCCAAGAAGGGGCTGTTCTGGCAGGCGGTCCGCACGCACTGGCCGACGATGGTCTATGCGGTCATCCTGATGGCGGCGTTCAACTTCTTCAGTCATGGCACGCAGGACTTGTACCCGACATTCCTGCAGGAACAGCACGGTTTCAAGCCCGGCTTGGTCAGCGTGATCGCCATCTGCTACAACATCGCCGCGATCATCGGCGGCATCATCGCAGGCGCGCTCTCGCAGCGGTATGGCCGCAAGAAGATCATCATGATCTTCGCTCTACTGGCCCTACCGTGCATCCCGCTGTGGGCGTTCGCCAGCGGTGCCTGGGCACTGGGCGTCGGTGCGTTCCTGGTCCAGTTCATGGTGCAGGGCGCCTGGGGCGTCATCCCGGCCTACCTGAACGAGTTGATGCCCGCAGGCACCCGCGCCATCCTTCCCGGCTTCGTTTATCAGGTCGGCAACGTCATCGCCTCACCGAACGCGACCCTGCAGGCCAGGATCGCCCAGTCAACCGGCGGCAACTACGGGTTGGCGATGGCGATCGTGGCAGGCACCGTTGCGATCGTGATCGCCGTGATGATCTTCTTCAGCAAGGAAACGCGGGATACTCGATTCCTCGATACGGCCACTGTTGGCGGCTCGGGGCAACGGAGCGGGTGATGCGATCCCGCGTCACAACGCCACGCCGCACACACCAAACCGGGCACCTCGCACCAGAACAAGGCGACGCGCAAAGTCGTTTTCGCGGTCAGGTCCCCTGCTTGACTGATTCGCCGGTGGTCGGGTCCGGGCGCGCGGACTGTTGTGCTGGCTGATAAGCCAGGCTCTGTGGTGACGTTTGGTGACGTTGAGTAGTTGCACGCCGGGGTGGGTTGCTCTAGCGATTTCGTCCGCCCCGCCGAGTCCGCAAGTTCACGGATCTTGGGGCGCCGCTAGCACGGATGTTGCCTTCAACGATCCCTGCCAGACTGGCGATATTGATCACTTGCTCGCCTGCGCGACAACGAGAATCCATCCCAACCGCCACGTGTCGGGAATCTGGTCGGAGAATCCTTGGCACCGGTCGCTGGTGATGTGATTTGATGTAATGTGATCCTCCGAATCGTGCGAAGCAACGGGCATGATGAAGAGCGGCTGCACTGCCAGCGGCCGGAGTTGGGTTGGGTTGGGTTGGGTTGGGTTGGGTTGGGTGCTGTTACTTCGCCGCTGCTGTATCCGATACGCTTGACTGCCATACGAGCCAGTCGCACTGATCTGCTCGTCCCGATCAGGTCGAGCCAGTGGCGGGACCTAGCAAGCCCCGCTTCCTCACGGCGTTTGATGTCAGTATTCGTGAAGTTGAACTGTGCTGCCGTGCGGCGCAACTGCGTGGACAGGTGGTTGCTGGGATTGGACAGTGGTAAAGGATCGGGCTTGTCCAACTTCCGTCCCAGTATGGGTTGAAGCCTGCGTTGCTTAAAACTGTGTAAGCACTCGACATTGTTTGACCAACAACAGGTGGGACCGCGCCCAATCATTATGCGCGGCCAACAGATCATTCTCTGAAACATCGTGCCACTCGTCCACCGCGTCGTCGACGAGCCGGGCGGCGATCTCCCCCGCCCCGACGACGTGGAGCGATTCGACGGACGTACGTCGCGCAGCTTCTGGCTCACCTCGCCGACGCTCGGTGTCAGCGCGAAGCTCGACATTGTTGAGGTCGGTCCCGCTGGCGAGGTCACGTCTGTCGACTACAAGAAGGGCTCACCCGATCGTCGCGGGCGCCCGTGGCCAGCGGACGAAACCCAGTCGCTGCTCCAGGCGCTGCTGCTGCGCGAGGCTGGGTATCGCGTCGACCGTGCCGAGATTTGGTACGCCGAGACCCGCCACCGCGTGACCGTGTCCGTCGACGACATCGCTGGCGTCCGCGACGTGCTCGGACGGCTCTGGCACACCGCCGCCTCGGACAGCCCTCCTCCGCCGCTGGTTGACAGCCCGAAGTGCCCGCGCTGCTCTCTGGTCGGTCTCTGTCTGCTCGATGAGATCAACACTCTGCGGGTGCGGGACGCAGCCCGGATCGACCCCGCGGGGTGATGGCCGCCGACCCGGACAACCGACCCGTCTACGTGATGCAGCAAGGCGCCGTGGTCACCGTCCGGGGCGGGCGCCTCCACGTGGCGAAGGACGGCGAGACGCTCGGTACCTACCGGCTCATCGACGTCAGCCAGATCTGTCTCTGCGGCAACGTCACCGTCACCCCGCAGGTGATGCGGGAGCTGTTTGCCTGCGAGATCCCTGTCTGCTGGTTCACCTACGGCGGCTGGTTCTCCGGGATGGCCGAAGGGCTGCCGGGCAAACACGTCGACCTGCGCCGCGCCCAGTACACGAGCCCGCCCGAACGGCTGCTGGCGGTCGCCGGCCGCATGGTCGAGGGCAAGATCCGCAATAGCCGAACTCTGCTGCGCCGCAATAGCCGCGCCGCACCGGCCCAGACCGTCGTCCACTTGCGCGACCTAGCGTCCTCCGCAGTCTGGCGCGGCCGGCTACCCATCGCTCCTCGGCTTCGAGGGCACCGCTGCCCGCCTCTACTTCGCACAGTTCACCGGGATGCTCACGACGACCACCGGCATCGACGTCGCTGCCTTCGACACCAACGGCCGCTCCCGCCGCCCGCCTCCCGACCCGGTCAACGCGTTGTTGTCGTTCGTCTACGCCCTGTTGGTCAAGGACCTCACCGTGACGTTGACTCTTGTCGGGCTGGACCCGTTCATCGGCGTCTACCACCATCCCCGATACGGCCGACCCGCCCTCGCGCTCGACCTCGTCGAGGAGTTCCGCCCTTTTCTACGACCGGGCGGGGGATCGTCGACCGCGCGAGAACGGGCGCGCCGCTGTGCCAGGCTCCGCGAGCATGGCCGATCGCTGCGCCGCCTGCCGCGTGCCCGCCTGGCCCCTCGGTGCTGGGGCTGGTCTGCCTGGCCCCCGGTGCTGGGGCTGGTCTTCTGTGTGGTGTGGCCGCTCGCCGGTTCCCCTGGTGGCCGCTCGCGGTGGTGCTCGCGCTTCGGGGTGGTGCTGCGCATCCTCGGGTTCGGCTACCTGCTCGCCGGCCGCCGCGGCCCGGTGCTGCTGGTCGCCCTGCTCGTCGTGACGACGCTGTCCGCCTGGACGCCGTGGGCGCGGTCACCGCCGTGGGCGCCGGGCTCGCGATCCTGGGCGGGTTCCGGCCTGCCGCGCCGGCAGCTCCTAGCGGTCGGCGTGGTGCTCTTCCTGGGCGGCGCGGGCTGGGTCGCCGACACCGTGAGCACCGCCCGACAGAAAGCGGACAGCTGGGCACAGACCAGCGACTACAACCGCGCCCCACTGCTGCCCCGCTCCCGCCGCGCGGTCCTCGACGGCCTGCACCCGGCCCCGGGCTCCATCTCACCCGGACGGCTCCAGCTACGCCGGGTGCTCGACCAGGGCTACCAGATCACCGACTACCGGCCCTGCTGACCGCCCCCGGGCTCCGGCCGCCTTGACGCCGCGGCATAGCCGCTCCGGACACGTGCGTGAAGGTATGGTCCCCGGGGGTGCGAGCCATCCCGGTTGAGCGCCCCCACGGCCGCGGCGGATGACTACCCCACCGATGAACAGCTGCCACCGCTGCCCGAGTTGCTCGACCCGAACACCATCCCTGTCGTCTGATCGCGACCCACCCCCGCGGCGGCGACACACTCTGGCAGCGGTGCAAGCCGGCGGCACCCCGCTGGTCGATCTCCTCCCCGCGGATCCGCAGCACACCATCGTCTATCGCCATCAGCCGCATCTGCGGGCGGTCCACGCGCTCCTGCCCTCGATCACCGAACCCGAACAGTTCGCGGCGGCCGCCCTACGGCTACGGGGCACCGGCGAGTCCGATTCACGGGTGACGGCGCCAGCTTTGAACGGCGCTACAACGTTGGTTGTGCAGCGCGCCACGATGGCAACCTGATTCCACCTGACCTGTAAAGATTGGGGCAGGGTGACGGTGGGTAGTTATCCGGTGCTCGCGGCGACAGGCGCGGCATACCGGACCGACCTCAAACCCCGGAAGGCAGTGTCATGGCACGCGACGACGACATCACTCCTGCGACAGCGGCTCCCGAGCGTGAGCCGTCGAAGACGGCGCTGCCCACCGACGTCGGGGAGTATGTGCAAGGTGGCGGCGGCGAGATGCACCAGCTGCCGACCGACGGCAAGGTCGAAACGACCGCCCAAGGGACGCCGCTCTCCGATGATGAGAACAGTCTCAAGGTCGGCGACCGTGGCCCGACGCTGCTCGAGGACTTCGCCTTCCGTGAGAAGGTTTTCCACTTTGACCACGAGCGCATCCCCGAGCGCGTCGTTCACGCCCGCGGCTACGGGGTGCACGGTGTCTTCGAGTGCACCGACCCGATTCCGGACATCACCCGGGCGAGCCTGTTCGGTGAGAAGGGCAAGCAGACCGAGGTCTTCGTTCGCTTCTCCACCGTCGCCGGCAACCGCGGCTCGTTCGACCTGGCGCGCGACGTGCGGGGCTTCGCGACGAAGTTCTACACCGATGAGGGCAACTGGGACCTGGTTGGAAACAACATCCCGGTCTTCTTCATCCAGGACGCGATCAAGTTTCCCGACCTCGTTCACTCGGTCAAGGAGGAGCAGGACAGAGGCTGGCCGCAGGCACAGTCCGCGCACGACACCTTCTGGGACTTCATCTCGCTGATGCCCGAGTCAACACACATGACGCTGTGGCAGATGTCGGACCGCGCGATCCCGCGTTCATTCCGGTTCATGCAGGGCTTTGGCATCCACACCTTCCGGTTCGTCGACAAGGATGGCAAGTCGACCTACGTCAAATTCCACTGGACGCCGGCGCAGGGTATCCAGTCGGTCGTCTGGAACGAGGCTGTGAAGATCAACGGTGCCGACCCCGACTTCCACCGGCGTGACCTGTGGGACGCCATCCAATCTCGCGACTACCCGCAATGGGAACTCGGCGTACAGCTATTCGACGACGAGTTCGCTGACTCCTTCGACTTCGACGTCCTGGACCCGACCAAGCTCATCCCCGAGGAGGTCCTGCCGATTCGCACCATCGGGCGGATGACTCTCAACCGCGTCGTGGACAACGTTTTCGACGAGACCGAGCAGGTCGCCTTCTGCACGCAGAACGTCGTGCCCGGCATTGACTTCACCAACGATCCGTTGCTGCAAGGACGCAACTTCTCCTACCTGGACACTCAGCTCTCGCGGCTCGGGAGCACGAACTTTACGCAGATCCCGATCAACGCCCCGCGCTGCCCTGTGATGAACTTCCAACGCGAGGGGCACATGCAGATGCGCGTGCACTCAGGCCCGGCGAACTACGAGCCGAACTCGTTCACCGGCGCCGACCGTGGTCCGCGAGCCTCGCTTGAACAGGGCTACCAGACGGTCGCTGCGCGTGAGCAGGGCGAGACGCGGCGAATCCGCGCCGCGTCCTTCGCCGACCACTACAGCCAGGCGCGCCAGTTCTATCTGAGCCAAAGCCCGGTCGAGCGGCTGCACATCGCGCTCGCCTACACCTTCGAGCTCGGCAAGTGCGTCATCCCCGACGTACGCAACCGGGTGCTGGCCAACCTGTGCAACGTAGACGAGGACCTGGCCGCCAAGGTTGCAGACGGCCTGGGTATGCCGTTGCCTGAGGCGTCCAAGCCCGCCGCGCCGGTTCGCACCGACCTGCCGGAGGCGCCGTCGTTGTCGATGACGTCCTACCTGCCCACAAGCTTCGCAGGGCGCAAGATCGGGCTGCTCGTCAGCGACGGTGCCGACGCTGGCCTGATCCAGGCGTTGCGGCAGAAGGCAAACGACGCAGGCGTTGTAGTAGCCGTCGTCGCCCCCAAGGTCGGTGGAGTCACCCTGTCCGATAACACGACGATCGTGCCGGGCGACGCGGTCGCCGGCGCCCCGTCCGTGCTCTTCGACGCGGTCGCGATCATGCCCGGCGCTGACACCGCCGCGCGCCTGGCGAGGAACCCGGCGGTCAAGGACTTCGCCAGCGACGCCTTCGACCACTACAAGTTCGTCGGGTATGCCGAGTCGGCCGGGCCGGTGTTCCGCGACGCCGGTGTTGAGCCCGACGGGGGCTTCGTGAGGCTCTCGTCCGCAGAGGACGTGGCGACGTTGCTCGAGCGGTGCGCTCAGCTGCGCTACTGGGAGCGCGACGTCTTCATCGACTGACGCCTGCCCGCGCCGATGGACGGACGAACTCGATGCTGCACCGGCCGAACCGCTCAGCACGCAACCCTTGATGCAAGGCAAGGAACACGGCACATGACAGCCCTGATCTTCGGCGACGTGGCAGTGCAGCGGATCGTCCGAGTGGCTCGGCGCCGAGGTCAATGAGGAATCGTCGAGCAGACGGTGGCGGCGATGGTCCTGGAGCCGGAGGTGGAACCCGTGTTTCACCTCGACTCGTATGGATATCGGCCGGGCCGTAGCGCGTTGGATGCGGTGGCGGTGTGCCGGGAGCGGTGTTGTAAGAGGCAGGGTCGACCTCCTTGTCAAGATGCTCCAAAGCGCGCTGATACGCCGTCAGAGCATCGTCGTACGCAGACGGCAGCCCGCTCTTCCCAAGGCGTTCGTATAGCACCCCGATTTCATGAACCCGGTACACGAAATCGATCGATTCGATGCGCGGTTTCGCCAGATCGAGCAGGCCCTTTGCCTCGTCCAGCGTAGAAGAAGCCTCATCCAGGAGCCCGATTCGATCAAGCAGCCGGCCAGCGCCACCAAGGTGGTGGAGATATCCGCTTGGTTGCCCGCCTGCCTCTTGAACACGGCTGACTCCCGATAGCGCTCGGCCGCAATATCGTACTCGGTAACAGTCTCGTAGGTTCGCGCGACGTCATGCAACACGACTCCGTACAATGCTGGCTGCACGTCCTTGTCGATGAGCCGAAGCGCCTCCTCGAATGCGCTCAACGCCTCGTCTATATGACTGAAGCGAGGTGACCCTGGTTCCTGCGCAGACATGGCCCTACCGCCCTCTCGCCCTCTCGCAGCCCGGCAAGCGGGGATCATCGCGCGACAAGCTCGTTTGGTCAAGCGCCGCGACAACATGATCAAGCTAATTCGGCTTCAGCGCAGCGCGGGAACAAAGGTTGGTGCCCAATGGGTGATTTTCTCTGCGAGATGCGCAAATATAACGGAAACTGGGTTCGGCGCCCCGGTCGGCGAGGGCGCTGTGGCGGGCATGACCGCGCGCGCCGCCGACGGGCAGTCCGTGTCGTCCGAACGGACGGAACAGGGCTCTGGTGAACGTCGCTCCTCCGCTGGACACTCAACTCGCACGGGTCGGCGAGTCCGGGGGGTGGCCCGGTGCACCCGTGCGCTCGGTGATGCGTGGGACAGACCAGTAGGGGGGACCATGACCCGTCTGGGCATGGACGTCGGCTCCGTCAGCACCGTGGTGTGCAACGCGGACGGCGAGTTCTTGTACGACGAGCCTTCGGTACTGCTGCATCGGCGGTCGGCGGGCCGGGGAGAACGGATCGCGGTCGGCCGCGCGGCCGCCGAGCTCATCGGGCGCCTGCCGCCAGGGGTGACGCTTCTGCGGCCCGTGTGCCACGGCGTCATTACCGACCTCGACACGGCACGTTCGTACCTGCGGGCGGTCGTACGACGGGTTCTCCCGCACCCGTGGCAGCGGGCGGGGGCCCAGGTGGCGGTGGGTGTGCCCGCGGGCGCCTCGTTGCTCGAACAGCGCGCCCTCCTGGAGGCCGTCGAAGAGGCGGGGATCAGGTGGGCCGTGGCGATCGATGAGCCGGTCGCAGGCGCAATCGGCTGCGGGATCGATCCACTGGACCGTCGGGTGCACATGGTGGTCGACATCGGCGGAGGCACCGCCGAGGCGTCGGCGTTCTGCTTCGGCGGGATACTGGCATGCCGGTCGTGCCGCGTCGGCGGCGGCGAGATGACCCAGGCGGTGATCCGCCACCTGCGCGTGCACCACCACCTCATCGTGGGTGAGATCGCCGCCGAGGAGATGACCATCCGATCGGGCGCGGTGTCCCCCGACGCGGAGGTCGTGGCGCACGGGCGGGACTCCGACAGCGGCAGGCCGCGGGCGGTCACCGTGACGGCAGGCGAGCTGCAGGCCGCGATCGCCCCCGTCGTGGAAACGCTGGTGCGCGCGCTCGCGGGCTGCGTGGATGACCTGCCTGCGCAGGCGATCGACGACCTCGCCGCCGACGGCGTGGTGATGTTCGGGGGCGCGTCCGGGGTGCGGGGAATCGAGCAGGCGCTGGAGAAGGTCTTCGGGGTGCCGGTGAAGCGGGCGGAGAACCCCTTGACCTGCGTTGCGGAGGGGGCGGCCCGCGCCGTGCGGGCTCCGGCGGTGCTCGCCGCCTACGGACGCGGTTGAGCGCGCCCCCTGCCCTCAGGGCGCGGCCGGTGGATGGGCGAAGTACTGGCCGAGCCCGTCGTCCACGACGGCGGTGGCGCTGTTGGCCCCCGTCCCCGGGCCCTGCACCAACGCGGTGACCACGACGGTGGGTGCGTCCAGCGGAGCGGCTGCGGTCGTCCAGTTGTCGAAGCTGCTCGCGGAGAGGCTGCCGTCCTGAGCCGTGCCGGTTTTCGCGCCCACGGGGACCGGCAGGTTCGCCAGCCGGGTCGCGGTGCCACCGGTGACGGCCGCTCGCATGCCTGCCCGGATCGGGTCGAGCGCCGCCGCGAACGGCAACGGCGTCGGCGCGGACACCGGCAGGGCCGAGTAGCCACCGCCGCGGGTGCCCGCGGCCAGCCCCAGGTGCGGTGTCACCAGCGAGCCGGTCGCCACGGCCGCCGTCCACCGCGCGTTCTGAAGAGGTGTGACCTGCAGGTAGCCCTGACCGATCCCGAGGATGACGGTCGACCCCGCGTACCATCGTTGACCGACGGTCTCGGGCGTGCCCAGGTAGCCGCCCGACTCACCCGGCAGGTCGATCCCGGTGGGCGCGCCCACCCCCAGCTTGTGTGCGACGTCGATGATCGGGTCGGCGCCCATGGCGGCGGCGAGCTTGTAGAAGTAGACGTCGTTGGACCAGGCGATCGACTGCACGAGATCCATCGGCCCGAGGGGACGCCAGTTGTTGAAGGTGTGCCCGCCGAGGGTGAAGCTCGCGCCGGTCGGCACGACCTGGGTGGGCGGGATCGTGCCATGCACCACGTCGGCCGTCCCCACGACCAGCTTGAACGTCGAGCCGGGGGGCACCGCCGACTGTGTCACGTGCTCGAGCATCGGATCGCCCGGCGTCGTCGCGGCCGCGCGCAGGCCTGCCGTGTCGACCGGTGGTCCGTAGACGTTGTCGTCGTAGGACGGGAGGCTGGCCATCGCGAGGACCTGCCCGTCGCGCGGATCCATCGCCACCGCTGCGGCCACGGCGCGAGGGTCGGACTGGGCGTGCAGGGACGTGGCCAGGCTCGCGGTGAGGCGCTGCTGCAGCCCGAGGTCCAACGACGTCCGCAGATCGGCCCCGGGAACCGGCGCGCGGCGGGGCCCCATGGCCCAGGGAACCCCGGAGGGCGTCACGTAGACGCACTGCTCGCCGTCGATGCCGCGCAGGATCGCGTCGTACTGCGTCTCCAGCCCGGCTCGTCCGACGATCTCACCCGGGGGAAGGCCGGGATCCTGTGCCGTCTCGGCCTGCGTGGCGATGCCTGCGAAACCGATCACGGCGCCCAGCAGCGCGCCGGTCGGATAGACCCGGCGCGGCTTCGGGACGACCAGGACCTCCGCGATGCCCGCCGCGGCGACCGCCGCACCGACGGAGACCGGCACGTCGGCGACCCCCGCCGTGAGGGTGGTGTCCGGGCGGTCCGCGAGCGCGGACCTGATCGCGTCGGGCCGTTGCCCGATCAGCGCCGCGAGGCGGGCGAGGTCCGCCGGGCGGGCCAGCAGGAGCGCCGGGACGACGTCGATCTCGTCGAGGCCGCCCGGCCCGGTCACGGCGTCGGCGGCGAGCACCACGCCGTTGCGGTCGGTGATGGCGCCGCGGCTCGCCGGGATGCGGACGCACCGCGTCATCTGCTGTTGCCCGGCGGTGAGCAACGCCGCGCCGCTCGCGGACTGCACGTTCCAGCCCTCGACGGCGAGGGCGACCAGCGCAACGCTCAGCACAACGGCCGCGGAACGGACCAACCGCGGCTGGCGGCCACGCCATCGCGGCGCGGCCCACAAGCGGCGACGGGCGCCGTCCCGCCGTACGCCCAGCACCACGCCGATCGCGGCCAGATGCGCCACGAGCGCCGTCCCGCCGTAGCTCACCAGCGGGAAGGGCACGCCCGCCAGCGGGAGCCCGCCCAGGTTCCCCCCGACGGACACGGCCACCTCGACGCCGAGGAGGATCGCCAGCCCACCCGCGATGAGGGCGCCGTGCCCGGTGCGCGCCGTCCGGCCCGCGACGGCGAGCCGCCACACCAGCACGATCGCGGCCAGCACGACGGCGACCCCGGTGAGGAGCCCGAACTGCTCGACCACGCTGGCAGGCGCGAGGTCGGTGTCGCGTTCGGGCAGGTACTGCTGCATGAGGGCGGTCAGTGGCTGTCCGGCCCGGCCGAGGAGGCTGCCCGACGCCAGCGCGATCTGCGCCTGGTGCACGGCCCAGCCGGTCCCGGACGGCGCGCCGGACGACCCGGCGAGGAAGCTCCCGAGTCGCTGCACCTGGTAGGGCTTGAGCAGCCCGATCGCCAACGGCGCCGCGACCGCGGCGCCCGCGAGCAGCGGCAGGAGGAAGCGCGCGGGCACCCGACCGATCACGAGCATCGCCACGGTCAGCACGGCGAGCAGCGTGCTGGTGCTGAGGTCCGGCTGCGCCAACGTCAGCACCACCGCAGGCAGCGCCAGGCCGATCGCGAGCGCAAAACGTTTCCACGGCACCCGGTCGGACGCCAGCACCTGGGCGAGCACGATCAGCAGCCCCACCTTGACCATCTCGGAGGGCTGGAACGTGAACGAGCCGAGCGCGAGCCAGCGCGTGGCGCCATTGGCCGCCACACCGACGACCAGGACCGCACCCAGCATCGCGACGCCCACGCCGTAGCTGATCCAGCCCATCACGCCGAGCAGCCCCACGCGGACGCGCCACAGCGCCGCCAACAGGACGACGCCGACTGCGCCGATGACGAGCTGGCGAACCGCGGCCGCGTCGCCGTCGACCGCCGCGAGGTTGGCCAGGCCCGCGCTCACCAGCACCAGAGCGGCGAGTACGGCCATCAGGTCGAACGGGACGCCGTGGTCACGGTCGCGCAGCCGTTTGGCGCGGGCTTCGGTGTCACCGTCCCACGGCGGGGCGGTCCATCCCCCGTACCGCGTGCGTCGCTTTCGGCCCAGCTTGTGTCGTGCCACGTCTCCCCCTATCGACGCGACGAGCAGGATGGTCGCAGCGGCGCCCACAGCGGTGCACTGGCGGCAACCGCCGGTGACGTCGTGACCGCCGTGACGGCAAGGGCGGACCCGGCGGGCAGCACCAGGCGGTCGACGACGTCGGCGCGGTCGGCGTGTGCCGGGGCGGTGATCGAACCACCGGCCACGGTTGCCTTCGCGCCGGAGCAGACATCCTCGATCTGGGCATGCCATCGCACCAGCACGGGTGCGGGCCGCGGAACCAGCCCGACGTGCACCCGGACGGCACAGCTCGCGCCCGGCGAGCATGGGCTCAACGCCCGCACCTGCACGGTCGCGACATCACCCGCCGCCGCTGGGGCAGGCGCGGCCGGTACGGGCAGGACCGCCGCCTCGGCCTGCGGCGCGCGCCGGTCGCCCGCCATCAGTTCGGCCACGTCGGCGGCGATGCGTTCGTGCAGGAACCCGTACTCCGCCAGCAGCACGACGACCAGCACGATCACCGAGACCGCCCACTTCCAGGAGCGGGACGCGATCAACCCCCACACGCCCGCACTCGTAGCGCGCCCCCTGCGCGCTCGCGCCTCGGACCCCATGCGACCCCACCCGATCATCGCGCCTAGCCCGGTCCGTCGGCGTTAACCCTGCCGCACGACGGGCCGCTCCGGTAGTGCCGAAATCTGGCGCCTGTCGGTGAGGAGCAGCAACTCGCCGCAGGGCGCCGTTCAGGGCTTGAGCAGGGTCTTGATGGCGCGTCGTTCGTCCATGGCTTTGTAGCCTTCGGCGACCTGGTCGAGGGGCAGGGTGAGGTCGAAGACTCGGCCGGGGTCGATCGTGCCGGACAGGATGCGGTCGATGAGGTCGGGCAGGAAGCGTCGGACCGGGGCGGGTCCGCCGTGGAGGTGTACCTCGGCGAAGAACAACTCGTCGCCGGGCAGGGCGACGTCGTGTGAGACGCCGACGTAGCCGACGTGTCCGCCCGGGCGGGTCGAGCGGATGGCCTGCATCATCGACTCCTGGGTGCCAACGGCCTCGATGACGCTGTGGGCGCCGAGGCCGTCGGTGAGGTCCTTGATGATGGCGACGCCGTCGTCGCCGCGTTCGGTGACGATGTCGGTGGCGCCGAACGCGCGGGCGAGCCGTTGCCGGTCCTCGTGGCGGGAGAAGGCGATGATGCGTTCGGCGCCGAGTTCGTGCGCGGCGAGCACGCCGAGCAGTCCGACCGCGCCGTCGCCGACCACGGCGACGGTCTTGCCGGGCGCGACGTCGGCGGCGACGGCGGCGAACCAGCCGGTGCCGAGCACGTCGGAGGCGGCCAGAAGGGACGGGACGAACTTCGCGTCGGGTACCTCTGGTGTGGCGACGAGAGTGCCGTCGGCCAGCGGGACGCGGGCGTACTCGGCCTGGGTGCCGATGGCGCCCATCAGCTCGGCGTGCACGCAGCGGGACTGGTAGCCCGCCCGGCAGATTTCGCAGGTGTTGTCGGAGGCGAAGAACGAGCCGACGACGAACTGGCCGGGCTTCAGCGTGGTGACGTCGGGGCCGACCTCTTCGATAACGCCGACGTACTCGTGGCCCATCGGGGCGGGACCGTCGATGGCTTCGATGCCACGGTAGGGCCACAGGTCTGAGCCGCACACGCAGGTCGCGGCGAGCCGGATGACGGCGTCGGTGGGGTGCTCGATGCGCGGGTCGTCGCGGGTGTCGAGGCGGACGTCGCCGGGGGCGTAGAGGACTGCTCCGTGCATGGTGGGTCTCCTTCGGGGTT
Organism: uncultured Actinomycetota bacterium; assembly: GCA_963822805.1. Taxonomy (GTDB): domain Bacteria; phylum Actinomycetota; class Actinomycetes; order Mycobacteriales; family Pseudonocardiaceae; genus Pseudonocardia. The sequence goes on from CAWGIV010000002.1 coordinate 281,727, forward strand.
GATCGGGACGGTCAGCGCGCGGTGTAGCCGCCGTCGACGGGCAGTGCGACGCCGACGACGAAGCTGGCGCCGGGGCTGCACAACCAGAGCACGGCGGCGGCCATCTCCTCCGCGGTGCCCAGCCGTCCGATCGGCTGGTTGGCGGCGGCCTCGGCGCGATCGAGGTCCCCGGAGTCGATCATCTGGGTGACCATCGGGGTCTCGATGGTGCCGGGACAGATGGCGTTGACGCGGATGCCGCGGGGGGCGTACTCCAGGGCCGCGCTGCGGGTCAGTCCGATGACGCCGTGTTTGGCCGCGTGGTAGGCGGCGCGGCCGGGCAGCCCGACCAGCCCGCCGAGTGACGAGCAGTTGACGATGGCGCCGGAGCCCTGTGCCCGCATCTGGGCGAGCTCGTGTTTCATGCTGGCCCAGATCCCGCGCAGGTTGATGGCGTTGACCCGGTCGAAGACCTCGGCGGTCTCGTCGGCCGCGTCGGTCGTCGGGGATTGGATGCCTGCGTTGTTGTAGCCGAAGTCGAGGCGCCCGAACGTCTCGACGGTCTTGGTGATCGCGTCGGCCACCTGGTCTTCGTCGGCGACGTCACACCGGGTGGCCAGCACGCGGTGTCCGGCGTCGCGGAGCAGGCGTTCGGCGGCCTGCAGCGCCTGGTCGTTGACGTCAGCCAGCGTCACGGCGGCGCCTGCCTCGGCGAAGGCCCGCGCGGTCGCCAAGCCCATGCCCGAGCTGGCGCCGGTGACGAATGCGACGCGGCCGGTGAAGTCGTAGGTCGGGTTCACAACGTGCCTTTCGATAGTGGCGATTGGTCAGTCCTCGAAGACCTGCTTGGCCACGGTGTCAGGGCGAACACGCCGAACGCCCGCTGCACGCCGGACGGTCCGAGTCCGACGAGCACCATCAGCGCGGCCAGCAGCCACAGCGGCGTCGCGGGGGGCTGCAGGCCGACAGCGGCCAGCCCGAGGGCCATCACGGCAAGTCTGGCCACGATGAGGGTCCTGCGGCCGAGGCGGTCGCCGATCCGCGCGGAGAACGGCGTCAGGACGAGACCGATGAGCATCATCGGCAGGAAGACCACACCGGTCCGCAACGCCGTCAGCTGCCGGTGCTGCTGCAGGAACAGGCTGATCACGAACGGGAGGCCGTAATAACCAACCATGAACGCGAAGCCGCTGGCCACCGTGATCACCACGGTGCGGGAGCGGAACAGGCTGGGTGGCCGCACGACTCGCTCGATATGGAGGAACCCCGCCAGGGAGAGCGCTGCGACGACGAACGCGGCGATAACCGCAGGGGTGGTGAACCCACCCGCGCCTGCCCCTCGGCTCGGGGAAGGCCTGTCGGATCAGCGCCATCGACGCAGGCATCATCGCCGCGGCGGCCCCGCCCTGCATGAACCGGGCAGCGACGAGCACACCCAGGCTGGGCGCCAACCCGCACGCGACCGACGCCAGGACGAACCCGACCATGCCCGCGGCGAATGCGCGACGTGCTCCGACGCGATCGCTCAGCGAGCCCGCCGACAGCAGCAGCGCGGCGAACATCAGCGTGTAGCCGTCGACCACCCACTGCAGCCCGGCCACCCCACCGCCCAGGTCGCCGCGGATGGTCGGCAGCGTCACGTTCACCACGACGGCGTCGAGCGTGATCACGAAGAACCCGAGCACCGCGGCCCACAGCGCCGAGCGGGCATGCCGGTCAGCGTCCGTGCGCGCGCCGCCGGGTCGCCGCGGGGTGGTAGGCCGAGCGGTCACGGCATCCAGGAGACAACGGCTCGCGCGGCCGCGGGAGGTTGCGTTAAAGGGGGTAGAAGCTCGACCTCCCTCGCTGGCGGGACGCTCGTAGCGTGGACGCCGTGGACAACCGAGCCGAGATCAGGGACTTCCTGGCGACCCGGCGTGCGAAGATCTCTCCCGAGCAGGTCGGGCTGCCGTCCGGCAGGCGCCGTCGCGTGCCGGGACTGCGCCGCGAGGAAGTCGCCGTGCTGGCCGGGGTCAGTCCCGACTGGTACATCCGGCTGGAGAAGGGCCACATCAGCGGCGTGTCCGAGGACGTCCTCGACGCTGTCGCCCGCGCCCTGCAGCTGTCCGACGTCGAACGTGATCACTTGTTCAACCTCGCCCGCGCCGCCAGGACGACCCGCACCCCACGCAAGCGGGCGAAGACACAGATCCCGGTCAGCGTGCAGCGCGTGCTGGACTCGATGACCGGCACCGCCGCGTTCGTCCGCAACGGGCGGCTCGACATCCTCGCAGGCAACCAGCTCGGCTGCGCGCTCTACTCCCCGGTGCTCGATCAACCGGCCCACCGCGGCAACATCGCCCGCTTCGACTTCCTCGACCCTCGCGCGGTCGACTTCTACCCCGACTACGACGGGGCAGTGTCCATCGCCGTCGCGCTGCTGCGCACCGAGGCAGGCCGCGACCCCCACGACAAGGACCTCGCCGAGCTCGTCGGCGAGCTCGCCACCCGCAGCGAGGCGTTCCGCACCCGGTGGGGCGCGCACGACGTACGCACCCACCGTGGCGGCGTGAAGAGGTTCAACCACCCGGTCGTCGGCCATCTCGAGCTCGCGTACGACTCGATGCAGCTCGTCGCCGCACCCGGTCTGGTGCTGACCGCTTACACCGCCGAACCCGCCACCGCCTCCGCGGACGCGCTCGCCCTGCTCGCGTCCTGGTCCGCCACCTCAACGGACGCGACCACCGCGGCCGCCGAGGCCGACATCCCAGCCTCCGACTGACGTCGCTTTCCTCCCAGGAGTTCACCGTGGAACTGATCACGCCCAGCCCCACCGCCAAAGCGCCCGACACCGCCTTCACCGGTGACGTCTACGTCAACCCGATCAAGCAGAAGGCCGAACCGTCGCGCCTCATCGCAGCCATCGTGCGCTTCACCCCGGGCGCGCGCACCAATTGGCACTCCCACGCGCTGGGTCAGACGCTGTTCTGCACCGACGGCGCAGGCCTCGTCGTGTCCCGCGACGGCACCGTTGTCCGCCTCACGCCGGGCGACACCGTCTGGACCCCGCCCGGCGAGGAACACTGGCACGGTGCAGGCGTCGACTGCATGATGAGCCACCTCGCGATGCTCGAAGGAGTCGAGGACGGCGACGGCACCACGTGGCTCGAGCCCGTCACCGACGAGCAGTACGGGGCGGCGAACCAGGCCGGCCTGCCAACCTCGGCGTGACGGCGGCGATGGCGTCGCGCGCTGCCGCAGTCGACGCGTCCCTCCCGGCTGTCTCAAGCCGGGCGACGCCGGCGGGCTGACGAACAAGCAGATCGGCGAATGCTCATGTCCCACCGGACGGTGGCAACGCACCTGTACCACGTGTTCCCGAAGCTGGGTGTCACGACGCGGGCGGCGCTGCGGAACGCCCTCGCCCGTCGGCCGCCGCCGTGAGGCATCAGCGGCCGGAGCGAGACGTCCGCTTGCGCAGCATCAGTCGCCGTAGGCCGCGGCGATGTCCTGGGAGCTGCTCCACCTGCTGTAGGTGGGCCCCTGCGGCCATCCCTCGGGCGCGTCCTGCCATTCCTCCTGCCGTCCGTAGGGCAGCAGGTCGATGAGCCCGAACGTGTATCCGAGCTGCTCGGTGCCGCGGCCGTTGGTGTGCCAGGTGCGGTACACGGTGTCGCCGTCGCGGAGGAACACGTTCACGGCGAACCCGCCGCCGGGCGGGGCGCCGACGTCCGCGCCGAAGCTGCTGTTCGCGGTGGAATACCAGCTCATGGTGTTGCCGACGCGTCGCTTGTAGGCGAGTGCCTCGTCGATCGGGCCCTGGGTGACGATGACGAACCGGGCGTCGAAGTTGCGGAGGATCTCCAGCCGGGTGAACTGCGTGGTGAACCCGGTGCAGCCCGGGCACTGCCACTCCTCGTCCGGGAACCACATGTGGTTGTAGACGATCAGCTGCGGCTTGCCATCGAAGATCTGGGCGAGGCGGACCGGCCCGTCCTCGCCCTCCAACGTGTAGTCCGGCATTTCGACCATCGGCAGCCTGCGGCGCTGCGCGGCGATGGCGTCGAGCTCGCGGGTGGCGGCCTTCTCCCGGATGCGCAGCGCGTCGAGCTCGCGCTGCCAGGTGGCGGCGTCGACGACGGGCGGTAGGGCGGAGGTAGTCATGGGAGGTAGACCCCGGCCGAGGGCCGAACTCATCGGCACACCGCCGCCGCCTATGCCCGCGTGGTACACCCTGACCCGATGACCACCATCGGGATCACGGGGCACCGGGAGCTGTCGGACCACACCGCGCGGCTCGTCGCGGCGGAGCTGCACGAAGTCGTCGGGCGGTACGCCGACGTCCAGCTCATCGGGGTGAGCGCGATCGCGGACGGCGCCGACAGCCTGTTCGCCACCGCGGTGCTGGACGCGGGCGGCTCCCTGGTCGTGGTCGTGCCTGCCCGGGCGTACCGCGACTCGCTGCCCCCCGCGCAGCAGCCCGTCTACGACGCGCTGCTCGGCCGCGCCGCGCGGGTGATCGCACTCGATCGCGCCGAGCCGACGACCGCGGCCTACATGGACGCCGCGCTGCGGATGCTCGACGAGATCGACCTCCTCGTCGCGGTGTGGGACGGGGAGCCCGCCCGCGGCTTCGGCGGCACCGCACAGGTCGTCCACGCCGCGCAGGAGCGCCACCTGCCCGTGACCGTCGTCTGGCCTGCGGGCGCGGCCCGGTGAGCACCGGGCGGGCCCACGCGGCCGGGAGGGCTTCGACAACGGGGCAGGGCGGCCGGCACTGACATGGCCGACCTGCCCGCCATGGTGCGTCCGATGTTGGCCACACCGGGCCCTCCGCCTGCGGGGCCGGGGTGGTCGGTGGAGTTCAAGTGGGACGGCATCCGCGCCATCGTCGCCGCGGCGCCCGACGGCCGGGTGCGGATGTGGAGCCGCAACGGCAACGACGTCACCGCCGCGTATCCGGAGCTCGTGACCGGCCCGACCGCGGCGGCGCTGGGCGCGCGCGGACCAGTGCTGCTGGACGGGGAGATCGTCGCCCTGGACGGGCAGGGTCGCCCCGCGTTCTCGCGGCTCGCCCACCGGATGCACGTGCGGGCGCCGAGCGCGGAGCTGGTGGCGCGGATGCCGGTGCAGCTGTACGTGTTCGACCTGCCGCAGTCGGGGGCGCCGTACGACGAGCGCCGCGCGGCGTTGGACGCGCTGGACCTGAGTGCTGTCCCGCACGTCGCGGTGCCGCCTGCCTACGCCGACGTGCCTGCCGCGCAGCTGTTGGAGGTCGCCAGGGTGCACGGGCTGGAGGGGGTGGTCGCCAAGCGGCGCCGGTCGCGCTACGAGCCGGGGCGGCGGTCGGCGGCGTGGGTGAAGACGGCGCTGACCACCACGCAGGAGGTGGTGGTCGGGGGCTGGTCGCCGGGGCAGGGGCGGCGGGCCGGGACGGTCGGGGCGCTGGTCATGGGCGCGTACGACACGGCGGGGCGGCTGCGCTACCTCGGGCTGGTCGGGACGGGCTTCACCGAGGCCGCGCTCCGGACGCTGAGCGTGCAGCTCGCGCCGCTGGCGACGGCGGAGTCGCCGTTCGACGACGAGGTGCCCGCGCCCGACGCGCGGGCCGCGCGGTGGGTGCGGCCCGAGCTGGTGGGGGAGGTCGTCTACCGGGTGCTCACCCCCGACCTGCGGCTGCGGCACACGTCCTGGCGTGGCCTGCGCCCGGACCGCGACCCGGCCGAGGTCGTGCTGGACCTGCCGTGGCCCGCGCCCCACCCATGATCCCAGCACCCTGGCCATGATGATCCCACCCATCCCTGGCCAAGATCCCACCCCACCCCTGGCCAAGATCACCCGTTGGGCGCGTTTCCGGCCGAATCTGGCCGCTGTGCGCGCCGAACCGGTGATCAAGGGTGGGCCGATCCCGAATCAGAGGTCGTCGGCGAACGTGGCGGCTTGATGCGGCCGCCGCGGCCGCATCAAGCCGCCAGCTTCTTGCGGTAACTCACCTCGTCCACCGCGGCACCCCAGACCCGCCGGTCGCGCCGCTCGGTGCCGTCCGGCCGCCAGCCGCCCGCCTCGTAGAAGCGGCGTGCGCGGGTGTTGCCCCTGAGCACCCAGAGCGTCGCGACCGGGTGGCGTTCGGCGAGCCGCCGCTCTGCCTCGACGATCAACGCCCGGCCCAGGCCGGCACCCCACGCCTCCGGGTCGACGTACAACCCCCGTAGCTCGCCCGCGGCAGGCGAGATCGTGGCCGGGTTCGTCGCCGACCCGCGCCCGCCGCACCTGCACGGCGTCAGCGTCCCGCATCCGGCGCTGCGGCGCAGGCAGGTTCCCGCCCCGGGCCTATCGCCGAGGGCTACGACACGCGTTTCCGGCTCCGGTACGCCGCCACCGCCATCCGGTTGCCGCATGTCGTGCTGCAGAACCGTCGCGAGCGGTTGCGGGAGAGGTCCAGCACGATCCCGTCGCACGTCTCGTCGGCGCAGATCGCGAGCCGGGACAGCTCGTCGGCGCGGATGAGGTCGACCATCGCCATGGCCGTCTCCACCGCGATCCGCACCTCGAACGGCGTGTCCGGCCCGACGGCGTGCAGGTGGTAGTCCTCCTCGCCGTGCCGGACGAGCTGCGGCACGGCGCTGTGCTCGCGCAGCATCCGGTTGACGATCACGACGGCGGTGTCGCGGTCGGCCGTCAGCAGCTCCCGCAGCGGGGCCCGCAGCGCGCGCACCGCCGCCAGGTCCGTCGGCGTCGCCCCGGTGTAGCGGTGCTCGGCGAAGAACGCGTCGAGCTGGGCGTCCGTCGTCAGGGTGTCGGGCGGCGTCGCCGAGTTCACCAAGGCGACCGCCGCCTGCATTGCCGCGATCGTGTCATGGCCGAAGATCACGTTGACAGATTACACCGGACCACCTAGCGTCATGAGTCATGGTGACGATTGCACATGACACGTCCACGAGGACGGCCGGGCTCGGTTTCGCGTTGGTGTCGGCGGCGTCGTTCGGCCTCTCCGGCTCGCTCGCGCGCGGGCTGATGGACGCGGGCTGGTCGTCGGCGGCCGTCGTGTCCGCCCGGATCCTGCTCGCCGCGGCCGTGCTGGCCCCGCCCGCCCTCCTCCAGCTGCGCGGGCGGTGGGACATCCTGCGCCGCAACCTTCCGCTCGTCGGCGGCTACGGGCTGCTCGCGGTCGCGGGCTGTCAGCTGGCGTTCTTCAACGCCGTCGAGCGCATGCCGGTCGGGGTCGCGCTGCTGGTGGAGTACATGTCGCCGGTGGCCGTCATCGGCTGGCTGTGGCTTACCCGCGGCCAGCGCCCCGGCCCGCGCACGGTCGGCGGCGCGCTGCTCGCGGTGGCGGGCCTCGCGCTGGTGCTCGACCTGGTCTCGGGGGCGCACGTCGACGGCGTCGGCATCGTCTGGGCGTTCGGCGCGATGGTCGGGGTCACCGCGTACTTCCTGATCTCCGCCCGGGACGCAGGCCTGCCGCCCACCGTGCTCGCCGCCGCCGGCCTCACCGTCGGCGGTTCGGCGCTGCTGCTCCTGGGCGTGGTGGGGGTACTGCCCTTCGCGGCGACGACGGCCGCGGCGCACTTCGGCGGCGTCAGTGTCGCGTGGTGGCTGCCGGTGCTGGGGCTGGGCGTCGTGACCGCCGCGCTCGCGTACGTCACGGGCATCGCCGCCACCCGTCGGCTCGGCTCCCGGCTCGCGTCGTTCGTCGCGCTGACCGAGGTTCTCGCCGCGCTCGGGTTTGCCTGGCTGCTGCTGGGGCAGGCGCCACGGCCGGTGCAGCTGCTGGGCGGCGCGCTGGTGCTGGCAGGCGTGGTGATCGTCAAGTCGGGCGAGTGCTAGCCAGCCTTGACATGCCGTCCCCGACGCAATAGGCATCCAGGTGCTCGGTGCGCGCCGGACGGGGCGCGCACCGGCGCCCCTGCGCGGGAGGCGCCGGTGACCGCTCCGATCGCCGTGCGGCTCGTGACCGCCGACCCGGCTCTGCGGGCGGCCTGGGCGCGCGGGCTCCCGGCCGCAGGCGCCGTCGAGGCGATCGACCGGCCCGCCACCGTGATCCTGCTCGACGCGGGCGAAAAGGCCGGGCCGGAGATGGTCGGGGCGGGCGACACCCCGCTGGTCGTCGTCGGCCCCCCGGACCCGGCCGCGGTGCGCGCGGTGCTGGGCGCCGGGGCGCGCGGCTACCTGTTCCGGCGGCCCGACCAGGTGCGGCAGGCGACCGAGGAGTGGACGCGGATGCGCACCGCGTCCGGCGCCGAGATCGAGCTGTCCGCGCGGGAGGTCGAGGTGCTCCAGGGCGTCGCCGACGGCCGCGGCAACGGTGACATCGCCGCCGACCTGCAGCTCTCCCCGCTCACCGTGAAGAGCCACCTCGCCCGCATCGGGCGGAAACTCGGCACCGGCGACCGCGCGCACGCGGTGCTGCTCGCCCTCCGCGCGGGCGTGATCGGCTGAGCGGTGGGATCCACCCGAGGAGCGGCAGAGGACTTCCCGGAATGAGAGTAGAACCGCTGACATGATGGTTCTCGACCTCACCCTGGCGGCTCCGGACGGCCCGTGCCCCGTCTCGCTGCACCTGCCCGACGGCGACGGCCCATGGCCGGCGGTGATCATGTACCCCGACGCGGCGGGGGTGCGCCCCACGTTCCGGGACATGGCCGACCGCCTGGCGGGCCTCGGCTACGCCACGCTGCTGCCCGATGTCTACTACCGCGGGGGCGACTGGAAGCCGTTCGACGCACGCACTGTCTTCACCGATCCCGACGAGCGAGCCCGGATGATGTCGCTCCGCCGCAGCCTTACCCCGGACAAGGTGGCGGCCGACGCGGGCGCGTTCCTGGAGTTCCTCGCGGGGCGACCCGAGGTCACGGGCGAACGGGTGGGCACCACCGGCTACTGCATGGGCGGGCGGATCTCGCTGCTCGTCGCGGGCCACCATCCCGACCGGATCGGTGCGGCGGCGGCGTTTCATCCCGGGCAGCCTGCCGCGGAGGGCGACCCGGACAGCCCGGCCACGATCGCCGACCGCGTGCAGGCCACCGTGTACGTCGCCGCGGCCGAGAACGACGAGGCCTGCCCGCCGGAGCAGCTCGACCGGCTCGCCAAGGCGTACACGGATGCGGGCGTCGCGCACACGATCGAGACCTACCCGGGCGCGCACGGCTTCGCGGTGCCCGACAACATCGGCCGCTACGACGAGGCGCTCGCCGAGCGGCACTGGACGGCGCTGGAGACGCTCTACCGGTCCGCCCTGCACACCTGACGTTGTCCGCGCCACGCGGGAGCGGCGCATACGTGGCCCACATCAACCCGCCGACTGGTCGCCACTCGTGAGTGCGCTCACTTGCGGCAGGTCATCTGGAACGGTCCAGGAGATCGAGTCGCTAGACAGAGAGTGAACGCCGTCGCCAACCCTCCGGGGAGCCATGTCCCGACCCCCTTCCCCTGACCTGTCCGTCAACAAGGTGCTCGCGGGTGCGGGCGCTGCCGTCACGAGCGCGGTACTCGGCTCGTTCTTCGGCGTCGCGGGCACTGTCGTCGGGGCCGCCGTCGGCTCGGTGGCCAGCACCGTCGCCACCTCGCTGTACGAGTATTCGCTCAACAGGACGCGCGACCAGATCAAGGCCCGGTTGAACGCGGGCTCTGGTTCCCATCCCCATGACCCGCCCGATCCCCCGCGGCGACGGCCCTGGGGCCGGTTGATCGGGGGTACGGCGCTGGTCTTCCTGCTGGGCATGCTGGTCGTGACCGGGATCGAGTTCGTGAAGGGCTCGGCCATCTCCGGTGCGCCGGGCACGTCGGTGGGCCGGGTGTTCGTGCCGTCGGCGGCGGGCGGCGGCACCACGGCGCCGTCGGACGCGACGCAGACCTCGTCCACCACGCAGGCGCGCTCGACGCAGGAGCGCAGCACGTCGTCCGCAACGGCGTCCGCCACGCCGCAGCCGTCGGCGAGCGCGGCCGCCACCCCCTCGGCCGCCCCCACCACCTCGGCGCGCAACGGGGCGCCGGGTGCCGACGTGCACAGCAGCAACGCCGCGACCGGGTAGTCGGGTGGCGAGGCTCACGACGTTCGTCGTTCATCGAGCCGGGCGACCAGGCGTGCGGCGGCCGCTTCCGGGTCGGCCGCCTCGGTGATCGCCCGCACGACGACGATGCGCTGCGCCCCCGCCGCCAGGACGTCGTCGAGCCGGGCCTCGTCGATGCCGCCGATGGCGAACCAGGGCCGGGTCGGCGCCCGCCCGGCGACGGTGCGGACCAGCTCGAGGCCCGCGGCCGGACGGCCGGGCTTCGTCGGGGTCGGCCAGCACGGCCCGACACAGAAGTAGTCGACGCCGGGCTCGTCGGCGGCGGCCGCGGTCTCCGCCGCGCTGTGCGACGAGCGGCCGACGAGCATGTCGTCGCCCACCACCCGCCGCGCGCAGGCGACCGGGAGATCGTTCTGGCCGAGGTGCAGAACGTCGGCGTCCGCGGCGAGCGCGATGTCGGCCCGGTCGTTCACGGCGAGCAGCGCACCGTGGCGGCCGCACGCCTCGGCGAGCACGTCGAGGGCGGCGAGCTCGTCGCGGGCTTCGAGCCCCTTCTCGCGGAGCTGGATGACGTCGACGCCGCCCGCGAGCGCGGCGTGGGCGAAGTCGGCCAGGTCCGGGCGCGCGCCGGTGCAGAGGTAGAGGCGGGCCCGGGCGAGGCGGTCGCGGCGGGCATCGGCGTCGAGTCCGGGCATGGGCGCGACCCTACGGGGCGGACCTGAGGCGTAGTCTGAACGGCAGGTGACGCACGGGAGCCCGCAGGGCGGGCTGAGAGGGGATCGAGCCGGATCCCGACCGTCGAACCTGATCCGGGTCATGCCGGCGCAGGGAGCGGAGTGAGATGCATCGACTCGCAGTGGTAGGGGCAGGCGCGATCGGCCTGTCCTGCGCGTGGCGGGCGGCCGCGGCCGGGTGGACGGTCACGATCGTCGACCCGCTGCCGTCGCGCGGGGCGTCGTGGGTGGCGGGGGGGATGCTCGCGCCCGTAACGGAGGCGTGGCCGGGCGAGGAGGAGCTGCTCGACTTCGGCCTGGAGTCGCTGCAACGCTGGCCGCGCTTCGCGTCCGACCTCGCCGCGGCCGCGGGCCGCCGCCCCGGTCTGCGCGAGGAGGGCACGGTCGTCGCCGCGACCGGCACGGGCGACCGGGCCGAGCTCGGCTCGCTCGCCGCCTTCCTGGCCGGGCTCGGCCGCGAGGTCGACCAGCTCACCGGCCGCGAGCTGCGCAGGCTCGAACCGGCGCTCGGCCCCGACGTACGGGGTGGGCTGTCGGTGCCGGGCGACCTGGCCGTCGACAACCGCGCCTTTCTCGCCGCCCTCCAGGCGGCCTGCGAGCGAGCGGGCGTGCGGACCGTGCGGCGGGCGGTAGCGGCGGTCTGCGAGGACGGCGACCGGGTGGTGGGGGTTCGGCTTGCGCCCGCTGACGCCGCCGCGACGGGCCCCGCCCAGCTCCCCGCCGACGCCGTCCTCATCTGCGCGGGAGCACATTCCGCTCTGCTGCACCCTTCGCTGGCCGGGCTGGTGCGACCGGTCAAGGGCGAGATCGTCCGGCTGGCCCACCGCGGCACCGCGCTGACGCCGCCGACGCGCACCGTGCGCGCCCTCGTCGACGGACGACCCGTCTACGCCGTGCCCCGCGACGGCGGCGGCCTCGTCATCGGCGCCACACAGTACGAGGCCGGGTTCGACACCGACGTCACCGTGGCGGGCATCCGCGACCTCCTGCGCGACGTCGAGCGGGTGCTGCCCGCGGTCGCCGAGTACACCCTGGTCGAGACGGCGGCCGGGCTGCGGCCGGGCAGCCCCGACAACCGTCCGCTGATCGGCGCACTCGGGCCCGACGGACTGTTCGTCGCCACGGGCCACGGCCGCAACGGGATGCTGCTGGCCCCCGTCACCGCCGACGCGGTCGTCGCGATGCTCGGCGGCGAACCCGGGCCGTCGGCCGCTGCTCCGCAGCGCTTCGCCATACAACCCGCAAGGAGGTAGTTCGTGCAGGTATGGATCAACGGGAAGCCGGGTGAACTGGTCGACGGCGCCCGCGTGCCGGACGCGTTGGCGTTGCTCGCGGTGCCGGAGACGGGGGTAGCGGTCGCCGTCGACGGTACGGTCGTGCCCCGCGCCGCCTGGCCTGACACCGCGCTCACCGACGGCACCCGCATCGAGGTGCTGACCGCCGTGCAGGGAGGGTGACGTGGACGCGGTCATGACGCGGCCGGAGACCGACGCGCTCGTCGTCGGCGGCCATACCATCGCCTCCCGGCTGATCATGGGCACCGGCGGGGCGACCAACCTGGAGGTGCTCGAACGGGCGCTCGTCGCGTCGGGCACGGCGCTGACGACCGTCGCGATGCGCCGCGTCGACGCCGCCACCGGCACCGGTGTGCTCGACCTCCTGCGCAGGCTCGGCATCGCGATCCTGCCCAACACCGCGGGCTGCCGGACGGCCGCCGAGGCGCTGCTCACCGCGCGGCTGGCCCGGGAGGCGTTGGGGACCGACCTGGTGAAGCTGGAGGTCATCGCGGACGAGCGCACGCTGCTCCCCGACCCGATCGAGCTGGTGGACGCGGCCGAGCAGCTCGTCGACGACGGCTTCACCGTGCTGCCCTACACCAACGACGACCCGGTCATCGCGCGACGTCTGGAAGCGGTCGGCTGCGCGGCCGTCATGCCGCTCGGTTCGCCGATCGGCACGGGCCTCGGCATCCGCAATCCGCACAACATCGCCATGATCGTCGAGCAGGCGGGGGTGCCGGTCGTGCTCGACGCGGGCATCGGCACGGCGTCGGAGGCGGCGCAGGCGATGGAGTTGGGCTGCGACGCCGTGCTGCTCGCCACCGCCGTCACGCGGGCGGGGAATCCCGAGCAGATGGCCCACGCGATGCGGCTCGCGGTGGAGGCGGGGCGCGCCGCGCGCGGGGCTGGTCGCATCCCGCGACGGTGGTGGGCGCAGGCGAGCAGCCCTGACCCCGACGCCTGACCCGCGCGCCGCCGCCACCGGACCCGCGAGACCCACGTTTTCGGTGATCGAAAGCCGGTAACGTTGGTCTCGCGCGGACCACAACTCGGCTCACCCGGGGCGGGGAGCGGGTCGAGCAAGCCCCGACCAGACAGCGCGCCCCGATGCGGGCGCCGTCCTGGACAGTCGACCCGTTGCCGATCAACGCCTCCTCGCCGATCACGCACCCGTGCACGACGCACAGGTGCCCGATTTGTGGCGCCCGGACCCACCTCGGTGACGGGGTCGTTGCCGCCGTGCACCACGCACCCGTCCTGGACGTTCGCGCCCTCGCGGATGACGATCGCGCCGAAGTCGGCCCGGAGCACGGCGTTGTACCAGACCGAGGCGTTGGCCTCGATGCGCACGTCGCCGACGAGCGTCGCGGTGGGCGCGATGAACGCCGTCGGGTGCACGGTCGGGGCGTAGTCCTCGAAGGAGAACAGCGGCATGGGGGAGCGCCTCATCCGTGGTCGCGCCTGATCACCCGTTGGGTGGGAGAGTGGCTGAATCCGCTCGCGTTGCGCGCCGAATCGGCGATCATGGCCGTTGCGGCGAGGCGGGGGGAGGAAGCGCGATGGCGCGCCTGGTGAGGCGGGCGGTCGTGGTGGCGGTGGTGGCCGCGCTGCTCGCGGGGTGCGGCGCGGCGCCCGGTCCGCGCGGCGCGGCCGACCCCGGGGCCACCGCGAACCCGGACGAACGCGCGCTCCCGATCTACTACGTCGCGCAGACCCCGGCGGGTCCTCGCCTGCAACGCGAGTTCCACCGCCTCCCCGCCGGAGATCCCGGCAGCGCGGCCGTCCGCGACATGCTCGCCCACCCGACCGGCCGCGACCCCGACTACCGCAACACGTGGCCCCCCGGCACCAGCCTCCGTGCCCCCGTCACGAGCACCGTCGACGCCATCACCGTCGACCTCACCGCCGCCCCACCGTCCGAACTCGCCGCCCAACAGCTCGTCTTCACCGTCCAGGGCGCCCTCGGCGCCACCGCCCCGGTTCGGTTCCTCCGTGACGGCACCCCCACCGGGCCGCCGGTCCCGCGCGGCGACCCCTACGCCCTGCGCTCCCTCGTCCAGATCGACGCACCCGCCGACGGGACGAGCACCCCGTCACCCCTCGTCGTCACCGGCGAGGCGGCGGTGTTCGAGGCCACGCTGCACTGGGCCGTCGTCTCCGGCGCGACGACGCTCCGCACCGGCGTCGCCTCGACCGCGGAAGGCCAGGTCTTCGCCCCCTTCCGGTTCTCCCTCGACCTCCCGCCCGGCCGCTACACCGTCCGCATCAGCGAGGACGACCCGGCCGACGGCGCGGGCAGGCCAGTGCTGACCGACGACCGGACGGTCACGATCACCTGATCGGGAGTTGCCGTACAGCGGAGGGCCCGGTGGCCTCGCAGACCGATTCGACACTTCGCAGGGCCCACGGCCTCTGCGAGGTGTCGAACGCCTCTGCGAGGTGGGGCGGAAGGAGCCGCCGGGGCAGGGAGCCACCGCGGGGGGAGCGCCGGGGCGGTCAGCGCCGGGGCGGGCGCAGCCCCAGAGCGCGCAGTTCCAGCGTCGCGAGGTCCCGGACGACGGCGGGGTCGTCACGCCGCCACGCCGCCGCAGGCTCGCCCGACACCCGCAGCAGCCGCCGCGTCGGCTGATGGGCCAGCGCGCGCAGGGCGAGGAGGTCGACGTCGCGGGCGCGGGCGAGCACCGCCGAGCCCGCCGTCCGCGCGTAGCTCACCCGCACGTACAACCAGAGCAGCACGACGGGTACCGCGGCGAATGCGACGGTCGCCAGCCCCGCCCAGAACCCCACGGCGTCGATGATCTGCGTCTGCCGCTGCCCCGCGGCCGCCAGCGAGTTCCCGGCCCCGGTGCCGAGGTCCAGCGCCCGGGCCAGCTCTCCACCCACGAGCGGGATCTGCGACGCCGCGTGCGCCGCCCCCGCGAACGTGTCCCGCACCGACTGCCCGGCCGACGTCAGCGCGCCCGCGGGCCCCTGCAGCCGGTCGAGGAGATCCCGCGCGGCGTGCGCGATCGTCACCACGAGCCATACCCAGGCGATCACCAGGAGATCGGCGAGCACCTGCCGGGCCACCCGCCGCGGGTGCTCCGCGTAGAAGCGCATGGGTGCGGTCTACAGGAGTCCGAGCTTCGTCGCCGCGTACACCGCCTCGGCTCGCCGCGACACCATCAGCTTCCGCATGAGGTTGCCCACGTGGAACTTCACCGTGGTCTCAGAGATGAACAGCTCCCCGCCGATCGCCCGGTTGGACAGCCCGCGCGCCAGCAGCCGCAGCACGTCCAACTCCCGCCCGGTGAGCCGCTCGCGTTCCGGCACCCCGCCCGACAGCGACCGGACCATCGCCGACGCGCTCCGGGCGTCGAACGCGCTCTCTCCCCGTGACACCGCCCGGATGGCCCGCACCAGCTCGGTGGTGTCGACGTCCTTGACGACGTACCCCCGCGCCCCCGCCTGCACGGACTCGACGACGAGCCGGTCCTCGGCGAACGTTGTCAGCACCAGCACGCCCAATCCGGGGTGCGCGGCGGTGAGGCGGCGACAGACGTCCAGGCCGTCGGTCTGCGGGCCCGCGGTGAGCTTGAGGTCGAGCAGGACGACGTGCGGGTGCGACGCGGCGACCGTCGCCACCGCGTCGGCCGGGGTGCCCGCCTCGCCGACCACGCGCAGGTCGTCCTCGCGCTCCAGCACGGCCTTGAGCCCCTGCCGCATGATCGAGTGGTCGTCGACGAGGACGATCCGGGTGGGCGCCGCCCTCATGCGCGCACCGGGATCTCGACCTGCACCTGCAGCCCGCCGATGCGCGCCCGCCGGAACGCCACCGTGCCGCCCAGCTCACGGGCCCTGGCCTGCATGTTCACCAAGCCGCGGTGCTCACCCGACGGGGCGGCGCTCGCCGCGCGCAGGCTGCGGCGGACCTCCTCGGGCCGTCCGACGCCGTCGTCGGAGATCGTGAGCCGCACCGTGCGGCACGAGTAGGCCAGCCGCACGACCGCCCGGCTCGCCTCCCCGTGCACGGCCGTGTTGAAGAGGGCCTCGCCCGCGATGCGGAAGAGCGACTGCTCGCATTCGGCGGGCAGCACCACCGGCTTGCCACCGATGCGCACCTCGACCGACAGCTCGTCGGGCATGTGCACCCCGGACAGCCTGCGCAGCATGGAGGGCAGGTCCTCGCCGTCGGCGTGCTCGTCGTTGAGCGCGTAGATCGCCGAGCGGAGCTGCTCGACCGCCCGCCGGGTGAGGTCCTTGGCCGTGTGGAGCTGGGCGCGCAGCCGGTCGTCGCCGATCTCCGAACGCACCAGCTCGATGTGCATCCCGGCGGACAGCGCGTACTGGGTGACGCTGTCGTGCAGCTCGCGGGCGATGCGGTGGCGTTCGTCGTCGAGCACCTCGCGCTGCCGCGCGGCGCCCAGCTCGGCCTGGGCGGCGACGAGCTCGTCGTTGCGGGACTTGAGGTCGGCGGCCTGGCGGGCGGTGCGGGCGTGCAGGCGGGCGGAGTGGTCGAGCAGCGCGCAGTTCTGCAGCGCGGCCGCCGTCTGTCCGGCGAGGATGCGCAGGACGGAGTGGTCGGTGTCCTCGATCTCCCGTTCGGCGGGGGTCCACGCGGCGAACCCGCCGACGATGCGCCCGTCGAGCCGGATGGGCACGTGCAGGTGGTGACGGCGCTGGTGCTCGTCGTGGGGGCCGTCGGGGCGGCCGGTACGGACCTGCTCGACGTGGCGCTGCACGTGCGACGGCGTTTGGCCCTCCGGGCCGCGCACGAGATCGCGGGGCCGGACGTCC
Source organism: uncultured Actinomycetota bacterium (assembly GCA_963822805.1). GTDB lineage: Bacteria > Actinomycetota > Actinomycetes > Mycobacteriales > Pseudonocardiaceae > Pseudonocardia. Next base: position 298,485 of record CAWGIV010000002.1, read on the forward strand.
GGCAGCTCGCCCTCGACCAGCGCGAACACCACCCACTCCGCGGAGAGGTGGTCGGCGGCGGCGTCGACGACGGCCCGTACGAGCGCCTCGGAGCCCTCCATCGTGCGCACCAGAGCGCCGGAGATGTGCTCCAGCGCCTGGATGACGCGCCGCAGCCGTTCGGCGGCGATCCGGTACTCCGGGTAGTAGTGCGGCTTGCCGGAGCGCAGGCCGGTGAGGGCCTCCAGGTCGGGCCGCCGGGACGACTTGGGGCCGCCCCGGCGCGGCCACTGCGCCGCCGTCACCGCTGCCCTCGTGAGCGGCTCACAGCGCCGCCGTGAACAGGGCCATGACGTCCTCGACCGACGTCTGGCGCGGGTTGGTCGTGAGGCACGCGTCGGAGAGGGTGAGCTCCGACAGGCGCGGAAGGTCCGCCGCGCGCACCCCGAGGCTGCCGAGCCCGCGCGGGACGCCGACCTCGTCGCCGAGCGCGCGCACGGCTTCGGCCACCCGCTCGACGGCCTCGTCCGGCGGCGCCCCCGCCACGTCCAGGCCCATGGCCTGCGCGATCGGCACGAACCGCGCAGGCAGCTCCGCCCCGTTGAACCGGATGACGTGCGGCAGCAGCACCCCGTTGACGACGCCGTGCGGCAGGTCCAGCATGCCGCCGACCTGGTGGCTCATCGCATGGGTCGCGCCCAGGATCGCGTTGGTGAACGCCAGCCCCGCCTCGAGCGCGGCCAGGGCCATGCAGGCGCGGGCGGCGATGTCGGCGGGGCGGTGGATCGTGCGGGCCAGGTTGCCGTGGACCATCGCGATCGCCTGCAGCGCGTGGTGGTCGGTGAGCGGGCCGTGGGCGAGCGAGACGAAGGCCTCGATGCCGTGGGTGAGCGCGTCGAGGCCGGTGGCGGCGCCCAGGGCGGCGTCCATCGTGGTGAGCAGCCGAGGGTCGATCACCGAGACGTCCGGGACCAGCGCCCGGCCCATGATGGTGATCTTGGTATGCCGGACGGTGTCGGTGACGATGCAGAACTGGGAGACGTCGGCGCCGGTGCCCGACGTGGACGGCATCATGATCAGCGGCGGGATGGGGTGCTCGATGCGGTCGATGCCCTCGTAGTCGAGGATGCGCCCGCCGTTGGCCGCGAGCAGGGCGACGCCCTTGGCAGCGTCGATCACCGAGCCGCCGCCGATGCCGAGCACGACGTCGCAGCCCGATTCGCGGTAGCGCTCGTGGCCGCCCTCGATCTCGTGATCCTTGGGGTTGGGTGTGACGTCGTTCCAGACGACCGGCGTCAGCCCGGCCCCGCGAAGCGCGGTGATCAGCTCGGCAGGCCAGCCCGCCTCCAGCAGTCCGGGATCGGTGACGACGAACGGACGGCGCGCGCCGAGGCGTACCGCGGCGTGCGCGGCCTCCGACAGCGAGCCGTGCCCGAACAGGATCTCCGGCGCGTGGAACTTGGACAGCCGCAGCGCCGCCGGCTCGGTCGCCTGCTCGTCGGAGGGGTGCTGTGAGAGCAACACCGTGTCGCCCGCCCTGCGGGCTTCCTCGACGAGGACCACCCTGCCCTCCCGACGTCAACCAGCCGTGCTCACCGTACCTCGGCGGTCGGGCGGCGGGCAGAGCCCGAAGCGTCATGATCACCGCTTCGGTGCAGATGCGGCCGAATCTGGCCGCCTTCCGCACCGAACTGGCGATCATCGGACCGGGGGACTCAGTGAGACGAGTGGATCGGGCCCGCGCGCTCGCCGAGCCGGGTGCCCCCGCCGCCCCAGTGCTGCGCGATCATCTCGGCGGCGATCGAGACGGCCGTCTCCTCCGGGGTGCGCGCGCCGAGGTCCAGCCCGATCGGCGAGGACATGCGCGCGATCTCCGCCTCGGTGACGCCGCGCTCGCGCAGCCGCGCCAGCCGGTCGTCGTGGGTGCGCCGCGACCCCATGGCCCCGATGTAGGCCACCTCCGGCAGCCGCAGCGCCACCTCCAGCAGCGGCACGTCGAACTTCGGGTCATGGGTGAGGATGCACAGCACCGTGCGCTTGTCGATGCGCCCGGCCTCGGCTTCGGCGGCGAGGTAGCGGTGCGGCCACTCGACGACCACCTCGTTGGCCCCCGGGAACCGCGACGCCGTGGCGAACACCGGCCGTGCGTCACACACCGTGACCCGGTAGCCCAGGAACGAGCCGATCTTCGCGCAGGCGGCGGCGAAGTCGATGGCCCCAAAGACGATCATGCGGGGCGGCGGCGCGAACGACTCGACAAACACCGAGAGCCCCTCGCCGCGGCGCTGGCCCTCGACGCCGTAGGTGAGCGTCGCGTTGCGGCCGACGTCGAGCAGGCCGCGGGCGTCGTCGCGGACGGCGTCGTCGAGCCGGGCGGAGCCGGTGGTGCCGTCGACCCCGTCGGGCCGGATCACCAAGCGCTTGCCCAGCCGCGCCGCGGGGCCTGCCACCACGGTGGCGACGGCGACCGGCGACTCGGTGCGCACCGCCGCGGCGACCGCCGAAAGCTGCGGGTAGGTCTCGGGATCGACCTTCTCCACGAAGACGTCGAGGATGCCGCCGCACGTGAGGCCGACAGCGAACGCGTCGTCGTCGGACACGCCGTAGCGCTGCAACACCGGTCGCCCGTCGCGCAGCACCTGCTCGCCGAGCTCGTACACCGCGCCCTCGACGCAGCCGCCCGACACGCTCCCAACCGCCTCTCCCGACGGTCCGACCAGCATCGACGCGCCGGGCTGGCGCGGCGCCGAGCGGAATGTGCCGACGACCGTGGCGAGCGCGGCCGTCTGCCCGTTCTTCCACCAGCCTTCGAGCTGGTCGATCACGTCACGCATCCCGCATCACCTTCAGTAGCTCCTCCAGCGTAGCGAGGCTGTGCCCAGCCAACAGTTCGTCCAAGTACGGCAGCGCCGCGACTATTCCGCCCTGCACCGGCGCATAGCCGTCCTTCCCCGCGTGCGGGTTCACCCAGATGATCTTGTGGGCCAAGCGTCGCAGCCGCGCCATCTGCTCGCCGAGCAGGACGGGTTCGCCGCGCTCCCAGCCGTCGGAGAAGACGACGACGACCGCCCGGCGTGCCGCCCCCCGCTGCCCCCAGCGGTCGATGAACGCCCTGAGCACTTCACCCAGCCGGGTGCCGCCCGACCAGTCGGGGATGGCCTTGCCCGCGGCGTGCAGTGCGTGGTCGGCGTCGCGCATCCGCAGCTCACGGGTGACCCGGGTAAGCCGGGTGCCGAGGGTGAACGTCTCGACCGCTGTGCCGCCTCCCCGCCCGGCCCCATGCCGGGTGACGACGTGGGCGAACCGCAGCAGCGCGTCGGCGTAGGGCTCCATCGATCCGGAGACGTCCACCAGCAGCACGATCTTGCGCGGCCGTCGGGAGCGGTCGCGGCGCAGCAGGGCGCGCACCTCGCCGCCGTTGCGCAAGGCCGCGCGCAGGGTGCGGCCCGGATCGGGGCCACCGTGGCGGGCCGGTCGCCTGCGCCGCGACGGTCGCGTCGGCGGGTCGGGCCGCAGCAGCGCGAGCAGCTTGCGCAGGTGCTCGCGCTCGACGGCGGTGAGGTCGGCGAGATCGTGATGGCGCAGCACCTCGGCGCCCGAGGCGCGGGCCCGGATCGTGGTGGCGTCGGCCCCGTCGTCCTTGCCGTCCTCGCCGTCCTGCCCCGGCGTGGACGGGTCGAGCGAGGCGAGCTTCGGGGGCGGGGGCCTGCGGTCGTCGGTCACGGTGGCGCGCCCGCCCCGGCGGTCCGCGAACCACGCCGCGAAGGCCTGGTCGTAGCGGTGCAGGTCGTCCGGGTCGGCGCAGAGCGTGAACCGTCCGGCCCAGTAGGTCTGCAACCGGCTGGTGACGTCCAGCTCGTCGAGCGCGGTGAGGAACGCCGCCACCCGGTCGGTGGTGACGGGCACGCCCGCACCGCGCAGCACCTCCGTGAACCCGACGAGCCCGGTGATCGGGTCGCCCGCAGGCTCCGTCACGAGGCCAGGAGCGCGTCGAGCTGGTCGCGGACACGGTCGGCGTCCTCGCGGTACTTGAGGACGGCGCCCAGGGTGGCGGCCGCGCTGTCGACGTCGAGGTGGGCGGCCCCGAGGAGCTGCAGCGCGCGCGCCCAGTCGAGGGTCTCCGCGACGCCGGGCGGTTTGAGCAGCTCGGCCTGGCGCAGCTTGCGGACGGCGCCCGCGACCTGGGTGGCCAGCCGGTCGGGCAGCCCGGGCAGCCGCGCGTGCAGGATCTGGATCTCACGGGCGACGTCGGGGTGGTCGAGCCAGAGGTAGAGGCAGCGGCGCTTGAGGGCGTCGTGCACCTCGCGGGTGCGGTTGGAGGTGAGGACGACGAGCGGCGGATCCTTCGCGCGCACCTCGCCGATCTCCGGGATCGTCACGGCGTGCTCGGTGAGCACCTCGAGCAGGAAGGCCTCGAACTCGTCGTCGGCCCGGTCGATCTCGTCGACGAGCAGCACCGCGGGCGTGGTCTGCAGCGCGCGCAGGATCGGGCGGGCGAGCAGGAACTTGGGGTCATAGAGGGAGGCCTCGACGGCGTCGACGTCCAGCCGGTCGCCCGCAGCGGCCGCCTCCAACGCGCGCAGGTGCAGCAGCTGGCGGGGGAAGTCCCAGTCGTAGAGGGCCTGGGCGGCGTCGATGCCGTCGTGACACTGGAGACGGATCAGCTCGGCGCCGAGCACCTCGGCGAGCGCCTGTGCGAGCGCGGTCTTGCCAGTGCCGGGCTCGCCCTCGCAGAACAGCGGTCGGCCCATGCGGAGGGCGAGGAATGCCGCGGTGGCGAGCCCGTCGTCGGCGAGATAGCCGGTGGAGCGCAGGGCGGCGGTCAACGCGGTGGGCGACTCGGGCACGTTCACCCGTCCAGCATGACCCAGCGGTGGCGCAGCGGCCACCTGCGGCGCCGGTCACAGCTCCGGTGTGAGCAATTCGCTAACACTTTCGTTTTGGAGATATTCCAGGGTCGCAGATCACGGTTCGATATCTCCCGGTTGACCAGCGGATTGCAGGTAATGCGTCTGCGCTGTGACAATCCTCACCCGGACCACACTGGACCCAATCTGCAGTTGCTTACGTACCGTCTCCGTTCGGTCGTCCATCCGGGACGACAGACCGACATCCGGAACCGTCGCACCCCGCCTGTCCCCACGGTTTCGGTCCGTTGAACTGGAGAAGTGGGGACAGGCTTGGGTGAATGACACGGATGTGATCTGTCCGTGATCCCCTTGATGGTGCGCCATGGAGAACAATGACTTCTCGACCTGGATATCGCACGGCCCGGGGCCTGCTGCGGCTGGTCATCGCCGGCGCGGTGGCCGTCGGCACGCCGATCGCGCTGGCCGGGAACGCCGACGCCGCACCCGCCTCGGTCTGGGACCGGGTTGCGCAGTGCGAGAGCGGCGGCAACTGGGGCACCAACACGGGCAACGGCTACTACGGCGGCCTGCAGTTCAGCCCCAGCACGTGGGCCGCCTACGGCGGCAGCGGCTCCGCGCACAACGCCAGCCGCGAGCAGCAGATCGCCGTGGCCGAGCGCGTGCTCGCCGCCCAGGGCTGGGGCGCGTGGCCGGTGTGCTCACGAAAGGCAGGCGCGGCCGGTTAACTCGGCGTCGGCACCGCTGGTGAGTCGTGCGTCTCGTCCTGGTGAGTTGTGCGATTCGCCGCGGTGAGTCGTGCGTCTCGTCCTGGTGAGTTGTGCGATTCGCCGCGGTGAGTCCGCGGTTCTCGGCCCTTCAGGCCGAGTTGACCCACTCGTCGGTGCCGTCGGCGAAGGCTTGGTGCTTCCACACCGGCAGCCGCCGCTTGATCTCGTCGACGAGCTCGGCGCACGTCGTGAACGCCTCCCGCCGATGGTCGGCCGCCACAGCGCACGCCAGCGCGACGTCGCCGATGCCGAGCGGGCCGATCCGGTGGCTCACCGCGACCGCTCGCACCCCCTCGGCGCGCGCGGCGACGTCCGCCGCCACCTCCGTCACGACGGCCGCGGCGGTGGGGTGCGCGCTGTAGGTGAGACCGGCCACCGCCCGGCCGCCATCGTGGTCGCGCACGACCCCGGCGAACGTCACCACCGCACCCGCCCCGGCCTGCTCGACCAGCGCGGCGTGTTCGGCAACGTCCAACGGCTCCTCACCCACCGCCGCACGGACGACCTCGGCACCCATCAGTGGTCTTCTCCCCGGAGTTGGTCGATCGCGTGCTCGAGGACGCCGTCGAGGATGGCGAGCCCGTCGCGAACGCCGCCCGTCGACCCGGGCAGGTTGACCACGAGCGTCAGGCCCGCCACCCCGGCCAGCCCGCGTGACAGTACGGCCGTCGGCACCGCTTCGGCACCCGCCGCGCGGATGGCGTCGGCGAGCCCCGGGATCTCGTAGTCGAGCAGTTCGCGGGTGACCTCGGGGGTCGCGTCGGTGGGCGAGATGCCGGTGCCTCCGGTCGTCACGACGACGTCCACGCCATCCGCCACGGCCGCCCGCATCGCCTCGCCGACCGGCGGGCCGTCGGGCGCAACCGTCGGCTCCGGCACCTCGTATCCGCGTTCGCGCAGCCAGGCGACGATCAGCGGTCCGCCGCGGTCGGGGTAGACCCCCGCCGCGGCGCGGTTCGACGCAGTGATGACGTGCGCGCGCCTCACCGACGGTCCTCCGGCCGCGTCCAGATGCCGGTCTTGCCGCCCTCCTTGCGTTCGACCCGCACGCCGTCCAGCACCGCGGCCGGGTCGACCGCCTTCACCATGTCGTGCAGCGTCAACCCGGCCACCGCGACGGCGGTGAGCGCCTCCATCTCGACGCCTGTGCGGTCGGTGGTGCGCACGGTGGCGCGCACGCGCACCTCGGCCCCCTCGGCCTCCAGTTCGACGGCGACGCCCGAGAGCGCGATCGGATGGCACAGCGGCACGAGATCCGGTGTGCGCTTGGCTCCCATGATCCCTGCGATGCGCGCGGTGGCCAGCGCATCGCCTTTGGGGAGCCGGTCGCGCCGCAGCAGCTCCACCACCTCGGCGGTGGTGTGGAGCACGCCGCTCGCGACGGCGGTGCGTGCCGTCGGCTCCTTGCCGGTGACGTCGACCATCCGCGCGGCCCCCGCGGCATCGACGTGGGTCAGGTCCACGCAACGACCTTACGGCACCAGCAGATCATGATCTGCGTCACATGGGAGCAACGTTCAACTGATCGGGATCTCCGGGTGATCGGTCGCGGTGAGCAGCCATAACGTCACCCGATTGAGCTGTTCGGGCTAGAGACCTCGCGGAAATCCGGGTGTTTGCGCTCGGCTGCTGCGCACGTACGGTGCTCGACGGCCTTCCCGGACACCCCAGGTCGGGGACGGCCCCGGTTCCGCAGCGCTCCCCTGTCCGGCGGACCGGCACCCCCGTCGCCTCACGAACAACCGCGCGGACAGGCAAGCGTCCGGGTGACCCCAGCACCCATGACGCCGACGCGCAGCGCTTCGGAGTCACGCCATGGCTCGTTACCGCGGTCGTCACCGTGCCCCCAGCACCACCGGCAAGACCCTCGCCCGCACGGCCCTCGCGGGCGCTGTGGCCGGAGCCCCCCTGCTGGCCGCCGCCCCCACGGCCAACGCCGCCCCCGACTCCGTGTGGGACCGCGTCGCCCAGTGCGAGAGCAGCGGCAACTGGAACATCAACACCGGCAACGGGTTCTTCGGCGGCCTTCAGTTCACCGCCCCGACGTGGCGGGCCTTCGGCGGCGGTGCGTTCGCCGACAGCGCCAACCAGGCCAGCCGTGAGCAGCAGATCGTCGTGGCCGAGCGGGTTCTCGCGGGCCAGGGATGGGGGGCGTGGCCGGTCTGTTCCCGCAAGGCCGGGGCCAGCGGCACGGCCGTCACGCTGCGCACCACTGCCTCCGCCCCGGCGCCCGCGGAGTCGGCGCCGCGGTCCACGACGGTCGGCGACTACACCGTCCGGCCCGGCGACACCCTCTCCTCCATCGCCACCGGTCAGCACGTTGGCTACCGGGCGCTCCTGACGAAGAACCGGGGCCTGAAGAACCCGAACCGCATCTACCCGGGCCAGCACCTGGCCCTCTGACGGGCTGCGCTCGCCGCTGATGGGCGCCCGTCAGCAGATCCGCGGCGATCGCCGCACGGATGTGCGCCCGCGACCGCGCACCGTGCGGGGACGGGGCACCGTGGGCCCGGCTGGCCCGGCATGATCGCTGGAACGGGTGCGTGAGGTGTGCCTGCGCATCTCCCACACCGAACCCCGCGATCATTTGGGTCGTGCGGCGTGCCGAACGAGCGGGTGGTGCGGCGAGCCGCGCTGCCGGACGGGCGTCACCGGCCCGGCCAGCCCCACCGTGGCCGGACGACATGCAGCTCGGCGCGGTCGTCACGGCTGCCGTGCTGCTCGACCTCGACGGCCGTCGCGCCGCACGCCGCCGCGATCACCGGTGCGGCGGCCCGCAGGTCGCCCGGGGTCGTGCCCGCTCGCAACCAGACGCCGACGACCACACCCTTCGCTCCGGTCGGCCGCGCCCACGGCAGCCATGGCGGCCGCCCACCCCGGTCGCCCACGCCCGCTTGGACCAGCCCCGCGCGGACCCGGTGGAGTACGACAATGGCAAGCAGCGCGCCGAGGAGGCCGTGCCGCACGGTCGGTACGGCGGCCACGGCCAGCGCCATCGCCAGCGCGACGAGCCCCACCGCGACGCCGCCGACCACGTGCCACAACCCCGCGACGAACGCCGTCAGCAGCAGCTCCGTCCGCCATCGGACGAGGACGCTGAACAGCCCAGGCCAACGCGACCGCCCGGGCGGCGGCGTGATGCGGCGGAAGAAGTCGTCGCCGCCCGGCTCGTCGCCCAGCCTTCGCGCGCCGGTCATCGGAGGGTCACCGCATCGGCGCCGACGAGCCGCACCGTGCCCCGGCCATCGCAAGTCATGCACGGCCGGGCCGCGTCCAGCCCGCTGCCCTGGCAGTCGGCACAGGTGACGATGCTGTGCCAGCGCGGATCGCGGTAGACCCGCCGGAACGGCGTGGGTCGATGCACCTCCCACCCGCGCGCGAGCGCGTCGAGATCGGACTCCCGGAAAATCCGATGTGCAAGGAGGTCGCGCAGTCGGCCCAGTCGTGTCGCTGCGCGCGCATCAGGAGTAGTGTTGTTCACGGCGTTCCCCTATTCCGTGCATGCGTGAACCAGGAGCGCCCTGCCGCCCGGCGCGCTACCGCCGCGTGGCTGGCGGACAACCAGCGGGACATCCTGCTGCTACCCCGCCTTCGGAGGGCGTCGACGTGCCAGCGTCGGCGCCCTCCGCGCTCTCTCAGCCGTCGCCGTCGTCTGAGGTTAACGGCCGTTTGCATAGTGTGAACCCGGTACATACCGGTAGGCAAGCCCCACTCACGCGCGTTTGTGAACGGCGGGCCGCGGCTGCCACGCCGTCGGCGAACCGGCGCTCGTTCGGCCAATGACTGGCACCGTCGTGTTCACCGAATACGTGTCCCCCGGCGGGTGGTATGGCCCCGCGCCCGGCTGGTGCCTGAGCCTCTTCCGCCGGGAGCGTTCAGCCTCCGAGAGGCGGGGGTCGGCGGACGCGCAGACCTGCCTATAGCGTGCCGAAGCGCCGTTCGCTGCCTAGCTGGCAACTGCCGATCCGCGATCCGAAGCGCCTCCGCCTCCGGGATCTCCTCGCTCTCCGCGACAGCCGTTCTCCACCGGGAACACCCCCACGGGTGATCGGCATGGCGGGTGCCGTACCGTCTGCGACCTGGCTACGCTGAGCGGCAACTACCACTAGCCAAGTTGGGTAGGAGGCAATCGAACTTGCCGGAGGTGTAGGTGACGCGGTCGAATCCCACCGTGGCGCGTATCCGGCTCGCGGCGCTGTTCAAGGCGGCCCGCGAACGGACCGGGCGATCCCTGGACGATCTTTCCCGATTCCTGGACGTCTCCGCCCCGCAAGCGTCGCGATTGGACTCCGGCGCGCGTGGCTTCCGTCCGAAGGACGTACCGCGGCTGGCCGAGTGGTACGGCATCAACAAGGCCGATGCGCAGACGTTATTGGCACTTGCCGAGGAGAGCAGACGGCGGGAGTGGTGGCAGCAAGTCGATCTTGGTGACGCCTACCGCACCTACATCGGGATGGAGCAGGAGGCGCAGTCGATCGCGGAGTACGGCGTCAGCGTCGTGCCCGGTCTCCTCCAGACGCCCGACTACGCGCGGGTTGCGGCCTCCGTGGGCGACGCCATCCTCGGCCCGGCGATCAGCGACGAACAGGTCGCTCTGGCCGTCGACGTCCGGATGCGGCGCCAGGAGATCCTCGACGGGCCCACGCCACCACTGCTGACCGTGGTGATCGATGAGGCGATCTTGGCGCGGGGCCCGCGGGATAAGTCGATTCGCCTGGCGCAGCTCAAGCATCTCCGCGTGGCCGCTGACAAGCCGGGCATCACCGTGCAGGTCATCGGATTCGAGTACGGACTCCATTCGGGCGGCAACAGCCACTTCATCCTGCTCACGTTGGGCCGAGGGCTGCCTGATCTCTACTACTCGGAAGGGTTGCGCGGCGCGCTCACGTCGAGCGCGCCCGACATCCTGGAGCGAACCCGCTCGATCTGGGCCGAGCTGCGGGCCAAGGCGCTCGACGAGTTCACGAGCAAGAACCGTATCGACCGCTATATCCGTGACTTCACCTGAGTCTGAGACCTCTCGCGATGTCGCGCGAGTGAACCCCCCGAGAGAAGGAAGATCGATGGAAACGTCCGAGCAGTTCGCGTGGATCAAGGGCTCCAGCAGCTACAGCACCGGAGCCTGCGTCGAGCTCGCCCCCTGCGGCAGCATGATCGCGCTACGCGACTCCAAGTCGCCGGACGTCAACCTGTACTTCACGCCTGAGGAGATCAAGGCCTTCATCGGGGGTGTCAAGCTCGGTGAGTTCGATCATCTAGTCGGGCTCTAAGAGTGCGCTCGACGGTCGCCAGGCCTTTGACCCCGACCGAGGGTCTGGCGATCTCTCCGTCGTCGATGGCGGGTATCCGGCTCGCGGTGCTGTTCACGGCGCCCGCGAACGGACCGGGCGATCCCTGGACGATCGGGGGCTGGACTGCCGGCCGACGAACTGGGCGGCCTGGCGCCTCCGGCGCCCCGGATGAGCTACGGGCAGCGGTCAGATCTGGAACGAACTCCGTGGCATGGGCTCGACGAGTTCAGAAGCGCGATCATATCGAACCCGTACCTCGCGCACTCTCCTGAAGACACCCTGTGAAGTAGGAGGTGAGCATGTCGTCCTCGATAAGCAGGATCTGGACGGAAGTCGCGCCGCTCGCAGACGCCCAGCTGGCGAAGGCCGAATTCAAAGATTTCATTGGGCAGGCCGCCGATGGTCATGTGGGACTCGATTTCGACGTAATGTGGGGCCGTCGTGACTCCGCGAGTGGTTCGACCCTGGCCGACTTGGTCGACCTTCCTGACTTCGGCGACCTCAGGAAGATCATCGCCACGATCAGGTTCGCGGGGGACAACAAGCTCGAGCTTACCCTGCAGGGGCCTGGATCGTTCATCCAATGGCGTGGCGCCACGGCCGCGAACGGCGCGAGGGTGGCGATGCATAACTGGAACAGGTTCCGAGGCCGCGCGAAGATCTCTGGGACTGCTGTGCGCTACCTCCGCTGGACTGTCGCGGCGGGCGTTGTATCGGCGCTAACCATCATCGCTGGCGCCGGTTGGTTTGGTGGGCAGATGACTCCTGCCCGCGGCGCCGCAGCTGCAGCGCTCGCGATCTTTGGGCTCGTCTTCTGGGTCACGTCTCGAGGAAAGCGCAGCACCTTCCGAGCCGTACGTGTCAGGTTTAGCCCCTTCCAGCATGTGACAGACCGGCCAGCGTGGCGCGAGCCCGTGTTCGTCATTAACCTGATACTGCAGATTCTCAGTCTCTTGGTTGCAGTTGTCGGAGCTGCCAGGTCCATTTTGTAGCAACTGACTTCCGTGCGGGGAGTGCTCGTCGCTGATCGCCGGACCCTCAGATACCGCCAGGGTCTGGCGATCTCTGCGGTGCGGATGGCACCGTGGAGGCTTCCATCGCGCGACGAGCGGAAGACGTATGCCGAACATGGGACCTCGCTGGAGCAAGGCTAGGCGCAGCTACGCCACGGGCGCCTGCGTGGAGTTGGCGATCGTCGGCGACGGGGTTGTCATGCGCAACTCCCGACAGCCGGACGACCACATCCACCACTCGCTGACCGAGTTCGCGGTGTTCCTCGAGGCCGCCAAGAACGGCGAATTCGACCACCTCGTCAGCTGAGCCAGCGGGCCAGCGCGTCGGGGGTGTCGACGTCGTCGGGAGCCGCGAGGTCGGCGCACTCCACCAGCTCCAGGTCCGGGTGGCCCTTCAGATAGTCGCGGGCCCCGGTGTCGCCGGTCGCCACCGCAGCAACCGCCGCCCAGTGCTCCCGCCCCAGCACGACGGGATGGGCCGGGCGGCCGTGGTAGGCGGCGCGGCGCAGTGTGGCTGGTCCGGCTCCGGCACCCAGGCGGGCGACCGCCGCTGCCGTCACCCCCGGCAGGTCCACCAGGTGCACGAGCACCGCGTCGACGTCGGGCAGCGCGGCGAGGCCTGCCCGCAGCGAGGCGCCCATGCCCTCGATCCAGTCGGCCGCCACGACGGTCGTGACGTCCTCGGGAAGGACGGCGCGCACCGCGTCGGCTGCGGCGCCCACGACGACTACGCGGGGCGCGCAGCCGCCGTCCGCGAGCACGCGCAGTGCGCGGCGCACCAGCGGCTCCCCGTCCAGCTCGACAAGGGCCTTAGGGCGGCCCATGCGTCGCCCCGCGCCCGCCGCGAGCAGCAGACCCGCGGCTATCGGTTGATCACCGTGTGCGGGTGCTCGTACGGCACCTCGTCCAACGGGAACTCGATTTCGCCAAACGGCGAGAGCGAGCCCTGCACCGGCGAGGCCAGCTCGCTGACCGGGTGCTCACCGTCGGGCAGGTCCGGCCAGGTGGGGTCAACACGACCCGGGCGGGCGGGGTTGGCCACGGGTTCCTCCTCTGCTACGCCGCTGATGTCTTGAGAGACTACCGTGGATCTGATGCCCACCCCGCTGGTCGACTGGTTGCGCGCCCAGGACGACGCGACGCTCGCCGCGCTCGTCCGGCTGCGCCCCGACCTGACCGTGCCCCCGCCCGCGGACCTCACCGTGCTCGCTACCCGCGCGGGCGTGCGGGCGTCGGTGCACCGCGCCTGTGACGACCTCGACAGGCCGACCCTCGCGACGCTCGAAGCCCTCGTCGTCGCCGATGCCGACCACGCGCCCGTCCCGCGCACTGAGCTGGCCCGCCTGCTCGGCCCCGACATGCTCCCCGACGTCCTCGACGCCGCCCTGGCGATCCTCCGCGCCCGCGCCCTCGTCTGGGACGCGGGGAGCGGGTCATTCTCGCTGGTTCCGGCCGCCCGCGAGGTCGCCCCGCGGTTTCCCGGCGGCCTGGGCCGCCCGGCGGCGGGCGTGGCCGGGTCGTCCGTGCTGCCGGAGGTGCTTGCCGAGGTCGACCCCGACGAACGCCGCGTGCTCGACGCCCTCGCCGCTGGTCCGCCGATCGGCCGCAGCCGCGCCGCCGATCCCAGCGGGCCGGTCGCACGCCTACTGGCCAAGGGGCTCTTGCTGCGGGTCGACCACGAGACCGTCGAGCTGCCCCGCCAGGTCGGGCTCGCGCTGCGCGGTGACCGTCCGCTCGGCCCGCTCACGCTCCAGCCGCCGTCGTTGGCCGTCCGCGACCGGGGCGCCGACACCGTCGACCGCACCGCGGGTGGGGCCGCGCTGGACCTCCTACGCCGCGTTGAGGCCCTGATCGCTTTCTGGGGCGCCGCCTCACCGCCGCTGCTCCGCTCGGGCGGCCTCGGCGTGCGCGACCTGCGTCGGACGGCCCGGGAGATCGACACCGACGAGCCCACCGCCGCGTTCCTCGTCGAGTTGGCAGTGGGTGCCGACCTCGTCGCCCCCTCCGACGGCGTCACCCCGGACTGGGTGCCCACCACCCAGGCCGACGTGTGGCTCGCGGGCGGACCCGAGACGCGCTGGGCGCTCCTGGCCTGCACCTGGCTGGACCTTCCGCGGCTGCCCGGCCTGATCGGACGCAAGGACGACGCCGGCAAGCCCCTCAACGCCCTGTCCGACGGCGTCCGCAGGCCATTGGCTCCGCGTGATCGCCGTCGTGTCCTCGACGGCCTCGCCGAGCTCCCGCCCGGGCACGCCGTCGCCACCCCCGCCGAACTGGCCGACCTCCTGGCCTGGCGCGCGCCCCGCCGCGGCGGACGGCTGCGCGACGAGATCGTGACCTGGACGCTAGCCGAGGCCACCACGGTCGGGGTGGTCGCGCTCGACGCTCTCAGCGACCCGGGTCGCGCGCTGCTCACGGAGCCGGGCCGGGTCGTCGCCGCCCTGCGCGCGACCCTCCCCGCGCCGGTCGACCATGTGCTGCTGCAAGCGGACCTCACCGCCGTCGCGCCCGGGCCGCTGGAGGCCGGGCTGGCGCGGGAGCTGGACCTCGCCGCAGACGTCGAGTCCGCGGGGGGCGCCACCGTCTACCGGTTCTCCGAGCCGTCGATCCTGCGCGCGCTCGACGCGGGCCGCAGCGCGGCCGACCTGCACGACCTGTTCGCCACCCGCTCGGCCACCCCGGTGCCGCAGGGGTTGACCTATCTCGTCGACGACGTCGCCCGCCGCCATGGACGGCTCCGCGGCGGTGCAGCGGCGGCGTTCCTGCGCTCCGACGACGAGGTGCTGCTCACGGAGGTGCTCGCCCACCCCGACGCACCCGGATGGGAGCTGCGGCGGATCGCGCCGACCGTGCTGGTCAGCGCCCTTCCGTTGGTGGAGTTGATGGCGGCGCTGCGAGCGGCCGGGTTCAGCCCGGCCGCCGAGGGCGCCGCGGGTGAGGTGCTGGATCTGGCCGACCGCGGCCGTCGCACCGCACCCCGGCGCCGGAGCCCCCGGATCGGGCCGCCCGACCTGGACGACGCCCAGGTGGCGGCCCTGGTCACGCGCATGCGTTCCGGCGAGACGCTCGCCGGGCTGCGTCGCGGAGCGGCGGCGTTCGCCAACGGGTCGACCGTTGACCTGCTGCGCTCGGCCGTCGTCGAACGGCGCACGGTGTGGATCGATTTCGTCGACCGGCACGGCGTGCGGAATGAGCGGGTGTTGGCGCCGGTCAGCATCGGTGGTGGGGTGGTGGAGGGCCGCGGGAACGACGGCGCCGTGCACCGCCTCCCGTTGAGCCACATCACGAGCATCGCGCTCGTCGACGGTTAGCTCAGCGGGCGCCCGCGGCCATGCGGTGGTGCATGGCGTGCTCGACGAGTGTGATCAACGTCTGCTTCGTGGATTCGCGGTGGCGGGCGTCGCAGCTGACGATCGGGATGCTGTCGTCGATCGACATCGCCTCCCGGACGTCCTCGATGCGGTGGGCCAGCACCCCGTCGAAGCAGTTGATGCCGACGACGTAGGGCAGCCCGCGATCCTCGAAGAAGTCGATCGCGGCGAAGGAGTCGGCCAGCCTGCGGGTGTCGACAAGCACGACAGCGCCGATCGCGCCGCGCACCAGGTCGTCCCACATGAACCAGAAGCGGTGCTGGCCGGGCGTGCCGAACAGGTAGAGGATCAGCTCGGCGTCCAGCGAGACGCGCCCGAAGTCCATCGCCACGGTGGTGGTGGTCTTGTTCGGCGTGTTCGCCAGGTCGTCGACGCCCGCGCTGGCCTCCGTCATCACCGCCTCGGTGGTGAGCGGGACGATCTCGGACACGGATCCGACGAACGTCGTCTTGCCCACGCCGAACCCACCCGCCACGACGATCTTGGCGGAGATCGTGGCGGCGGTGGCGATGGTGCGGGCGCCGCCACCCGGGCTGGGGGAGCCGGGCCGGGGCGACGACATCCCGCCCACGGGGTAGCTAGAGGCGACGGAGTCCACTCAACACCCTTTCCATCAGGGCGAGGTCCGGCGCGTTGCCGGCGCTGCTCGCGGTCTGGTGCACGGTCACGAGGCCCAGGCCCGCCATGTCCCCCAGCAGGACCCGGGCCACCCCGAGCGGGAGGGACAGGAGAGCGGCGACCTCGGCCACCGAACGCGCCTCGCCGCACAACTCGGCGACGGCGCGGTGCTCGACCTGCAACATGCCCATCTGTTCCCGGCCCCGCCTGCTGGTCGAGACCAGGGTCTCGATCGCCAGGTCGAAGCCGGATTTCGTGCGTCCACGGGTCCATGTGTACGGCCGGACGGCCGACGCCCCCGTGTCCTGTTCGGCCTGCTCGGGCCATTCGATCGGCCCGCTCGGCGGAAGTATGTCGTAGGGCTGGGCGTAGGGATCGGCGGACGTCGCCGTCGGCGCGGGGACGAACGACTCGGGCTCGGGCTCGGGCTCGTTGTCACGGCGGCGGCCCCACCGGCGCCGTCGCGGCGATCGGCTCGCGTCGAAGCTGAATCCATTCATCACGTCGGCGAAAGTCGGCTCCGCGGGCAGCCTGTGGTCAGGACCCGATGACATCGGAGGTCTCACCTGCTTTCTGCCGTCGTGGTGTCCGCCGCGGGGGTCCGGGGCGGACGGTCGGTGTCGATCGCTCCGCAAGCTCCGCTCAGTGCCCGAACGAGCCCTGCAGCTCCGCCCGCAGCTCCGGGGTCAGCAGCTGGCCGACGCGGTCGACCAGGAGCGTCATCTCGTAGCCGATCAGGCCGATGTCACAGCTCGGGGAGGCGAGCACGGCGAGGCAGGAGCCGTCGCTGATGCTCATCAGCAGCACGATCCCGCGATCCATCTCGACGACGGTCTGTACCACGCCGCCCGCGTCAAAGCAGCGTGCCGCGCCCTGGGTGAGGCTGACGAGCCCGGACGCAACCGCGGCAAGCTGGTCGGCACGGTCGCGGGGCAGCCGGTCCGAGCCGGTCAGGAGCAGGCCGTCGGCCGACACCACGATTGCGTGCGCGACGCCGGGCACGCGCTCCGCGAAGTTGGTGACAAGCCAGCCGAACCGGCTCGGCTGCGCCTGGGGTGTGGTCATGACATGTGCTCCTCGGCGGATGTCGCGGCTGGGAGGGAGGCCGTGATGGTGGTCGGCGCGGTCACGACGAGTGCTCCTCGGCGGATGTCGCGGCTGGGAGGGAGGCCGTGATGCGGGTCGGCGCGGTCATATTGACTCCTCGTCGTGATCGGCGCCCGGCGCTGCGGGTGGCGCGGGGTCGTCGGAGCCAAGGCCGCGCAGGCGGGTCTCGCGACCCTGCCGGACGCCCTGTTGATAGCTCGCCAGCCGCCCCCTGATGTTCTCGGCACTGCGAGCGGCGGTGACCGCCGGGGCCAGCACCGCCGATCCGGCACTGCCCGGGATGAGCCGCGCGCGGGGCCTGCGCTTGGGCAGACCGGCCGCGGTGAGCTCGTCCGGCCGCTCGGCGACCGCGCCGTTCGCGGCGAGCCATCCCTCGTCGGCCGCGGTGGAGAAGTCGGCGGGAGCCTGCTCCGGCACGCGGGCCGCGGGCGCGTCGGCCCGGACGAACGGCGGTCGCGCAGGCCCGCCCGGGGGCATGGCCGCCGGAATGGTCGAACGTGACTCCCCGCGCGGGGGCGCCAAGGACGGGTCGGGACGGCCTGGGGCCGGGGACGGGTCGGGACGGCCTGCGGCCGGGGACGGGTCGGGTCGGCCTGCGGCCGGGGACGGCCAGGTCGAGGGCGGAGTGTCGGCGCCCGCGTCGCCCAGGACGTCGGCGGGGCCCCGAGCCGGTCGGCCGACGCCAGGCCCGCCGTCGGCCGGGGTGCCGACCGAGGACCGCGGGTCGCCCCGGCCGTCACCTGTGGCTGCGGTGCCTGCGCGGTCGTCGGACGGCGGGGGTGTACCCGGACGGGTGATCCCGGTCGGGTCGGTGTCCGCCGGGACCGACTCGGTCGACGGCTGCGGCACCGTGGGGTGCGACCCGGTGTCGGACTCCCACGAGACCGGGACCGGCCGGTTGGACCGGAACCAGGCCGAGGCGATCTCCTCGAAGATCGGCGTGGTCTCCCCGAGATCGAATGCGTCGGCGTGCGGGTCGTGACCGGGGAGCTGTCCGTTCGGATCGAGGGACGGCACCCGGGGCGCGAACAGCTCGTCTGCCGGGTTCGGGGCGGCCGACGACGGCGGAACGCGACCGGGCGACGAAGCGATCGGGCCGCCCTGCGCCGGGGCGGGCCGGAACCCGGCCGTGCCGCGGACAGACCGGTACTGCTCCGGCGGCCGGGCCTGCTGATCGGTGCGGAACTGCCCGGTCTGCGAGGGGCCGCCCGGCCGCGGTCCCGGACCGGCCGTGCGCGGCGGTCCGGCGACCCGGCGCGGGAGCGGATCGGTGCCGGGCCTCGTCGTGGGCGTATCCGTGTCGTCACCAGAAGCGTCGGAGAACGCGTGAGCCGCGTAGCTTCCCGTGTCCGCCGGCCGCCGGCGTGCGATGTCCGCGGGGTCACCTGCACCTTGGGTGCGGGCGGAGCCCCCCGGCCCCTGGGCCCCGGCGCCGGGCGGAATGGCGCCTGCCGAGCCAGCGGCCCCGCCCCGCGAGCGGCCTTCGGTGGGTGTGCCGGACCCTGCGACCGGGTCGGCGCGACCGGCTGCCATGCCCGCGGTCGCCGCGGCTGCGGCTCCGGCTGCGGCCGAACCTGCCGCCGCGGCGTCAGTGGCGGCAGGGCCTGCGGGGCTGCCCGGCAGGCTGGCGCCTGCCGCCGGGCCGGGACCTGCGGTCGGGGCGCCGGGACCTGCGGGGCTGCCCGGCCCGGCGGCGCCTGCGGAGGCGCCGGGACCGGCGGCTGGGCTGGAACCTGCGGGCGCGCCGGGACCGGCGGCTGGGTCGGAACCTGCGGGCGCGCCGGGACCGGCGGCTGGGTCGGAACCTGCGGGCGCGCCGAAGCCGACCGCCGATTCCGGTCGCGCGGTGTCCGGCCGGTTGATGTCGGGTCTGCCGGTGCCGGACCGCGATCCGTCGGGCCTGCCGGTGTCGGACCCTGAACCTTGGGGCCTGGCGGTGTCGGGTTGGCTGGTGTCGGATTGGCCGGTGTCAGGTCGGGCGGTGTCGGATTGGCCGGTGTCGGATTGGTGTCGATTGGGCGGTGTCGGATTGGGCGGTGTCGGATTGGGCAGGGCCCGATTCGGCCGCGCCGTCCGGGCCTGCGCCGGTTGCGCCGCCCGACCGCGGGAGGGGGGTGCCCCGTTCGACGCCGCCGTTGGGGCCCGCGGAGGCGCCCGGCCGGTCGTCATCCACTCCTGCGGCGGGGCCAGCGCCTGCGGGGGTGGCGGCGCCTGGACCTGCCGGTCCGCCTGGGCCAGTGGGGGTGCGCGGACCAGCGGGGCCGGGAGAAGGCGCGGCGCGCAGGTCCGTGGGGCGGCCACTCTCTGACGGGCCATCGGAGCCGGGCCGGCCGAAGGACTGGTCGCCGGGCTCGCCGAGGTCCTTCGTGAGCCGCGGACGATCCGCGGGCGCCTCGTCCGACGGTGACCGCTCGTCGTCGGAGAGCGACCGCTCGTCGCCCGGCCGGCCGGTGAGCGGCGACGCGCCTGCCGCCCCCGTCAGCCGGTCACGACGAGCGGCGGCCTCCTGGTCGAGCCGGGCCTGCTCGCCGGGCGGCCGACGCCCTCGCCGCGGCCGCCCTCGCCGCGGCCGCCGTCGTCGAAGAAGCCGCCGGGCGGCGCATCGGTGGGCGGCGGGCCTTCCGGCCGCAGCGACGAGCCCGGCTTGCGGGAGGGCAGCCCCTGCGCGGTGGTGCCGTTGACCGGCGGCCCGCCCGCGAACAAGGTGTTCTGTCCGCTCCCTGTGGCGGACGCGTCGCGCGTGGCCTGCGGGCCGTTGCCGGGCGCATCCGCCCCCGTGACCAGTGCAGACAGGGTGTCCGGGCGGGCGCCGTTGACTTCGGGGCGCGGCGGGCGCGTGTCGGCGGGCCAGCCGCCCTGTGTCGGCACGCCTGCCGGCATCGGGACGCCGACGGGCCGCGGTGCGTCGGCGGGCAGGCCGGTGGGGATGAGCGACGGCGGCACGCTGACCGACGCCGTGAGCCCCGCGCCGGGCCCGGCCGCCGCGCTCGAGAGCCGCACGCCGATACCGTGCCGCGTGGCCAGCCGACCGACGACGAACAGACCCATGCGCCGCGACGCGGACACGTCGACGGTGGACGGCCCGACGAGACGCACGTTGACGTCGGCGAGCTCGTCGTCGGCCATCCCGACACCCCGGTCGGAGATCTCGATGACGATCGCGCCGTCCGGGGAACGGGTGGTGCTCATGACCACCTGGGACTCCGGCGGGGAGAACGCCGTGGCGTTGTCCAGCAGCTCGGCCAGCAGGTGGACGAGGTCGGAGCCTGCGCGACCGGCGATGGACGCCGTGGGCGGCGCTTGGACGACGACCCGCTGGTACTGCTCGACCTCGGACACCGCGGCGCGCAGGACGTCGACGACCGGCACCGGCGCCATGTTGCGCTTGGCGAGGTCGGTACCCGCGAGGACCAGCAGGTTTTCGCTGTTGCGCCGCATGCGGGTGGCGAGGTGGTCGAGCTGGAACAGGTTGGACAGCTGGTCGGCGTCCTGCTCGTTGCTCTCCAGCGCCTCGATGAGCTGCAGCTGGCGCTCGACGAGGGCCTGGCTGCGCCGCGAGAGGTTGATGAACATGGCGCTGACGTTGGCCTGCAGCGCGGCCTGCTCGGCCGCGAGCCGGACGGCCTGCCCGTGGACGGCGTCGAACGCCCGCGCCACCTGGCCGACCTCGTCGCGGGTGCCGATCGGGACCGGCTCGACCGCGACGTCGGGCGCCTCACCTGCGCGCATGCTCTCCACCGCCTGCGGGAGCCTGCGCTCGGCGACGTCGAGCGCGGAGCTGCGCAGCAGCCGCAGCGAGCGGATCAGCGACCGCGCCACCAGCACCGCGATCGTGATGCCGACGAGCAGGCCGAGCATGAGGATGACCGAGTTGACGCCCGCGAGGTTGCTGGCGCGCTGCGCCGCGGCGGCGGCCGTGGCGGACAGCTCGGCGCTGATCAGCCCCCCGATATGGTCGGTGCTCGCGCGGGCCTGGTCGTAGGCCGCGTCCCAGTCTCTGGCCAGCGGGTTCAGCTGGAACGGCGCCGAGAGGATCGCCGAGCGCAGGTCGTCCATCCGGCTGGTAGCGGCCGGGTTCTGGAGGATACCGAACCGGGCCACCTGGTCGGGGGTGAGCGCGGCCTGGTAGTCGCGGTAGTCGTTGACGAGCTGGGCGGTGGCCGCGTTCACCACCGCGGCGTCGCCGGGCAGCGGCTTGCCCGCGCGGATGGCGCCGCCGAGGACCGCGTGCTGGATCGAGAGCTGCTCGAGTGCGCCGGTGACGGCGATCGACGCGTCGGCCAGGGCCGCCGTGTCCTGGCTGCGCTGCTGGCGCAGGATCGCGCGGTCCAGCACGTCGACCGCGCCGATGACGTTCGTATAACCGTTGATGACCTGGTCGTACGGAAGTGCGGGCGCGTCCGCGACGCTCTTGCGCAGCGACGGGATGAGCTCGAGCGAGTCCTGGGTGCGCTGCAGCGCCGCCCGGGTGGCGGGTTCGAGGTCGGCGGTGGCGGCGGTGAGCCCGCTCTGCATCGCGTTGAGCGCCTGGTCGCTGCGTTGCCGGCTGCTGTCGAGGCCTGCGTGGTCGCCCGCGCCGTCGCCCGCGACGAAGATGGTGGCCTGATCGCGCTCTGTGCGCAGCGCAGTGGCGGCGGCGGCGACCTGGCTGTGCACATCGAGCAGCCTGCCGCTGCGGCTGGCATCCGCGGCGGTCCCGGCCTGGTCGGCGATACGCAGGACACCCAGGCTCAGCGCGAGCAGCGCAGGCACGAGCCCGACGATCACCAGCTTCCACACCAGCGTCCAGTGGCGCGGGTTCAGCCGCTCCACCCACGAAGGACCGGTTTCGATGCTGGTCACGTCAACGTCCCCCTGACAATTGGCGGCGACGATCCGCCGAACTGTGACACGTCGGACCGACAATCTGCGATACCGGAGGGGTTGAGCTGCGGTCCACAGGCGGTGGGTGGCCGCGTGGCCGGGGTTCGCGCTGCGTGCGAGGACATTTCGGGAAGCCGGTGCGCCTTCTGTCGGGAGCGGCCCGCTGGGCGCGACACGCGCCCGCTGGGGGACGGGCGATGGCCGTCGGGAACCGGTAAGATCTCGGCAGCACGCGTGCGCTCTTCGGACTGTGTCCGCCGGAGTATAGCGGCCGGTGGTAGCGCCCTGTCGTCGTGCACTCCCGCTCCGCATCGAGCAACCCGCGAGGAAGTGAGACGTCCATGGCCGACGGGCCGCTCATCGTCCAGTCGGACAAGACGCTGTTGCTCGAGGTCGATCACCCCGACGCAGCGGCCGCGCGCACCGCGGTCGCCCCGTTCGCGGAGCTGGAGCGCTCGCCCGAGCACGTCCACACCTACCGGGTCACGCCGCTGGCGCTGTGGAACGCCCGCGCCGCAGGCCACGACGCCGAACAGGTCGTCGACGCCCTCGTCCGCTTCTCCCGCTACGCCGTCCCGCAGCCGTTGCTGGTCGACATCGTCGACACGATGGGCCGCTACGGGCGCCTGCAGCTGACCAACTCCCCGGTCCACGGCCTGGTCATGATCGCGTTGGACCGGGCCGTGCTGGAGGAGGTGCTGCGCCAGAAGAAGATCGTGCCCCTGCTGGGGGCGCGGGTGGACGACGACACGGTGGTCGTCCACCCGTCCGAGCGCGGTCCTCTCAAGCAGGCCCTGCTCAAGGTCGGCTGGCCCGCGGAGGACCTGGCGGGCTACGTCGACGGCGAGGCCCACGCCATCGCGCTCCGCGAGGAAGGCTGGAGCCTGCGCGGCTACCAGCGCGAGGCCGCGGAGGGCTTCTGGGCGGGCGGCTCTGGCGTGATCGTGCTGCCGTGCGGTGCGGGGAAGACGCTGGTCGGGGCGGCCGCGATGGCCCAGGCGCAGGCCACCACGCTGATCCTGGTCACCACGACCGTCGCCGGGCGGCAGTGGAAGCGCGAGCTCGTGGCGCGCACCTCGCTCACGGCCGACGAGATCGGCGAGTACTCCGGAGAACGCAAGGAGGTCCGGCCCGTCACGATCGCCACCTATCAGGTGATCACCCGCAAGACCAAGGGCGAGTACCGCCATCTGGAGCTGTTCGACTCCCGCGACTGGGGCCTGGTCATCTACGACGAGGTGCACCTGCTGCCCGCGCCGGTGTTCCGCATGACGGCAGACCTGCAGTCGCGGCGGCGGCTCGGGCTCACCGCCACCCTCGTGCGCGAAGACGGCCGCGAGGGCGACGTCTTCTCCCTCATCGGCCCCAAGCGCTACGACGCCCCGTGGCGCGACATCGAGCAGCAGGGCTGGATCGCGCCCGCCGAATGCGTCGAGGTGCGGGTGACGCTCACCGACGCCGAGCGGATGGCCTACGCCGTCGCCGACCCCGAGGAGCGCTACAAGATGGCGTCCACCGCGCACACGAAGACCGCGGTCGTGCGCTCGCTGCTGGAGCGCCACCCTGGCGAGCCCGCCCTGGTCATCGGCGCCTATCTCGACCAGCTGGACGAGCTCGGCACCGCATTGGACGCGCCGGTCATCCAGGGCTCGACGCGCAACCGGGAACGCGAGTCGCTGTTCGACCGGTTCCGCGCGGGCGAAGTGCCGGTTCTGGTCGTGTCCAAAGTGGCGAACTTCTCCATCGACCTTCCCGAGGCGAGCGTCGCGATCCAGGTCTCCGGCACGTTCGGCTCCCGGCAGGAGGAGGCGCAGCGGCTCGGCAGGCTCCTGCGCCCCAAAGGCGACGGCAGGCAGGCGCATTTCTATTCAGTGGTCGCCCGCGACACGCTGGACACCGACTACGCGGCCCATCGCCAGCGGTTCCTCGCCGAGCAGGGCTACGCCTATCGGATCGTCGACGCCGACGACCTGCTCGGACCCGCCCTCCCCGGTCCGTGACGGTGCTCACGTATCGTCAACGTGACCTGAACCAATTGGGCGACTGTCCGTGTGCTGGGTAATAGGTGGACACTGTCGGAACCGACCCGGAAGGATCAACCGACATCTCCGCGCTGACCTGGATACTCATCGTGGCTGGAGGCTGGCTGTGCCTCGCCACGGTGGTCGGTGTCGTCGTCGGCCGGATCATCCGCAACCGTGACCGTCAGGTTCCGACCGACGCCGAACCGCCCGTCGCCCCCACGCCGCAGCCCGGGATCGAGCGCAAGTCGACCCCCCGGGGGAACTGAGGGTCGGGCCCCGGACACGGCGCCCCCCGGCAGCTCACCGCGCCTCCTGGCGGCCCTTGTCAAGCGTGTATCTCAACCGCCGGACCAGCGGTATTCGTGTTCGGGGCGCCCGGTCGAGCCGTACCGCAGGGTCATCGTGGCCTTGCCCTCGTCGGCCAGGGTCGCCAGGTAGCGCTGTGCGGTCGCGCGGGCGATCCCGAGCTCGTCGGCGACATCCGACGCCGAGCGCGCCGCGTCGGCCCGCTGCAGCGCCTGCCGGACGAGCCGCGCGGTCGCCGCGGACTGGCCTTTCGGCGGCGGGGGCCGGTCGGCCCCGCGCAGCGCGGCGAACAGGCGGTCCACGCCGTCCTGCGTCACCTCGGGCTTGGCCGCCAGCAGCGTGCGGTACCGGACGTAAGCCCGCAGCCGGGCGTCCAGCTGCTCGGCCGCGAACGGCTTGATCAGGTACTGCAGCGCGCCCGCGGCCAGCGCCGCCCGCAGTGAGTCCGCCGACGTGTCGGCCGTGACCAGGAAGACGTCCGTGGTCAGCTGGTGGGCCAGCTCGACGCCGGGCAGGTCCGGAAGGTAGTTGTCCAGCAGCACGAGATCGGGCCGCAGCCGCTGCACGGCGCGCTGGGACTCGGCCGCGTCGCGGGCCACCCCGACACAGCGCATCCCGTCCACCCTGTCGACGATGCCGGTGTGCACCTGCGCGACGCGGAAGTCGTCGTCGACCACGAGCACCGTGAGTATTCCGGGGATCATTCGGCCATCACGCCCGGCAGCGTGGCGACGAACACGGTGGCGGCGCCGTCGCCGCCCGGCGCGGTCAGCCGGACATCGCCGCCAACGCCCCGTGCGGTCCGGCGCGCGATCGCCAACCCCAGCCCGCGCCCCGGGCCTCGGCTGGACACCCCTTCGACGAAGATGTGTTCGATCTTGTCCGGCGGGATCCCGTCGCCGGTGTTGACCACCGACACCACCAGCGCCGTGCCGTCGGCCACAAGGTCGACCTCCACCGACGCGGGCCGCATGGCCGAGGCGTGCGCCGCATCCAGGGCGTTGTCGACGAGGTTGCCGAGCACCGTCACCACCTCCACGGGCGCGACGAGCTTCTGCGGGAGCCAGCTGGCCTCCGACACCGCCAGGTGCACCGACCGCTCGGCGGCGTGCGCGGTCTTGGCGGTGAGGAACGCGCGCAGCGTCGCCGAGCCGATCGCGGGCAGCTCCGCCTCGTCGCCGCCCGGGTCACCCGGCGCGAGGGCGGTGAGGTAGTCGACCGCGTCGTCGTGGGCGCCCACCTGCAGCAGACCCAGCACGGCGTGCATCCGGTTGGCGAACTCGTGCCGCTGCGCCCGCAGCGCCACGGTCATCGCCCGCACCGCGCCCAGCTCGTCGGTCAGCCGCTCGACGTCCGTGCGGTCGCGCAGGGTCAGCACGGTGCCCAAGCTGCGGCCGTCCATCAGCACGGGGCGGCGGCGGGCCAGCAGCACCGCGTCGTTGGTCACGGTGACGATGTCGTCGCTCCCGCCGCCCGGGTCGATCGCCGGGTCAGCGACGAGCAACGTCCGCAGCCGCGGGGGCAGGTCCAGCTCCGCCACCGGTGTGCCGGGCTCGACAGTGGTCCCGAGCAGGCGCCGGGCCTCGTCGTTGGCCATGCTCACTCGCCCGTCCGGGTCCACGGCCAGCACCCCGTCCCCGACCCCGCGCAGCACGGCCTCCCGCTCCCGCACGAGGTCGGCGAGGTCGGCGGGTTCCAGCCCGAATGTGCGGCGCTTGAGCGTGCGCGCCAACAGCAGCGAGCACAGCGCCCCCACGGCCAGCGCGCCCGCCGCGAACACCGCCGAGCGGCCCAGCAGGTCCAGCAGCGGCGCGGCGACGTCGCCCGCCGCGAACCCGACGCTGACCTCCCCGACGACCGCGCCTGCGGAGCGCAGCGGCACCTTGCCGCGCGCCGAGAGCCCCAGCGTGCCCTGCTCCACGGCGACGACCTCGCCGCCCGCCAGCGCGACGCTCGGGTCGGTTGAGACCTGCTCGCCGATCCGTTCGGGATCCGGATGCGCCAGCCGGACGCCCGCGCGGTCGGTGACCACCACGAACAGCGCGTTCGTCGCCGCCTGCTGCCGGGCCGCGATGGTGGCCGCGGTGGGCTGGTCGTCGGCGGCGACGGCCGTGGCCAGCGCCGGGTCGGCCGCCACCGACCGCGCCACGGCCAGGGCGCGTTGCTCGTACTGGTCGAGCAGCGCGGCCCGGATCTGGAGGGCCACCAGCCCGAACCCGAGCCCGAGCACCGCGGTGACGATCGCGATCTGGACCACGAGCAGCTGGGTGGTGAACCGCATCGTCCGCCAGCGCACGATCCACACCGTAGCCGCACGGGGGTGTGCGCAGAACGTGCGAAACGTGTTTTGCGCACGGTAGTCGCACTACGGCCAGAAGCGCGCGCGCTCGCCCCGCCCGCACCTACCGTCCCGGCCGAGCACCGACCCCGACAGAAGGAGAGCAATGACGCCCGTGGTGCGCCTCATCGACGCCACCAAGCGATTCCCGACCGCATCCGGCACAGTCCACACGGCTGTGCTGGACGTCGACCTCAGCGTGGACCCCGGCGAGTTCGTCGCCGTCGTCGGCCCGACGGGCTGCGGCAAGTCCACGACCCTCTCGTTGATCTCGGGCTTGGCCCCCCCGTCCGACGGCACCGTGGAGGTCGACGGTACGCCCGTCACCGGCATTCCCGACGGCGTGGGCTACATGTTCCAGGCCGACGCGCAGCTGCCGTGGCGCACCGTGCTGGCCAACGTCGCCGCCGGGCCCCGCTGGCGCGGCGTGCCCAAGGCGCAGGCCCGCGCCCGCGCCCGCGAGTGGATCAGCAGGGTCGGCCTCGCCGGGTTCGAGGACTACTACATGCACCAGCTCTCCGGGGGCATGCGCAAGCGGGTGGCGCTGGCCCAGACGCTGGTCACCGAGCCGCGGATCCTGCTCATGGACGAGCCCTTCTCCGCGCTCGACGTGCAGACCCGCGCGCTCATGCAGGACGAGCTGCTGCGGCTGTGGAGCGGCACCGGCGCGGCGGTCGTGTTCGTCACGCACGACCTGGAGGAGGCCATCGTGCTGGCCGACCGCGTGGTCGTCATGACCGCAGGCCCGGCCCGGATCAAGCAGGACTTCCGCATCGGCCTCGCCCGCCCACGCGACGTCGAGGAGCTGCGGATGACGCCCGAGTTCGTCGCGGTCTACCGGGAGATCTGGGGCTGCCTGTCCGCCGAGGTCGCGGTGGCGCGGCAGGCCGGAGACCGCGGGAAGGGAGCGACCCGTGTCGCTTGAGCAGCTGAGCGAGCCCCCGGCGCTGGCGCTGTCGGACGACCAGGCCGAACGCGGCCGCCGGGCGGCCGCGCGGGCCCGGGCCAGCCGCCGACGTCACCGCGGGCTCGTCTGGGCGCTGCGCGCCGCCGTCCTGGTCGTCGCGCTGGGCCTGTGGGAGGCGCTGACCGCCACCTGGCTGGACCCGTTCTTCTACTCCCGCCCGTCGCTGATCGCGGACAAGCTCGTCACCTGGTTCATCCAGGGAACGGCGATCGGCCCGATCTGGCAGCAGATCGCGGCGACGCTGCAGGAGGCCGTCATCGGGTTCGTGCTGGGCTCCCTGATCGGCATCGTGCTGGGCATCCTGCTGGGCCGGGCCCGGCTGCTGGCCGAGGTCGCCCAGCCCTACATCCAGGCGTTCAACGCCGTGCCGCGCATCGTACTGGCCGCGCTGTTCCTCGTCTGGTTCGGCCTGGGCATGCAGTCGAAGGTCGCCACCGCGTTCGTGCTCGTGTTCTTCCCGGTGTTCTTCAACGCCTTCCAGGGCGCCCGCGAGGTCGACGGGCGGCTGGTCGACAACTCCCGCGTGCTCGGCGCGAGCCGGATGCAGGTGCTCTGGTCGATCGTCGTGCCCAGCTCGACGTCCTGGATCCTCGCCTCGCTGCACACCGCGTTCGGATTCGCCCTGATCGGCGCGATCGTCGGCGAGTACGCAGGCGCCACCGAGGGGCTGGGCCTGCTCATCAACCAAGCCCAGGGCCTGCTCGACGCCTCGGGCATCTACGCCGGGATGGTGCTCACCACCGTGCTGGCCCTGGGCGCCGAGTTCCTGCTCGGCCTCCTCGAACGCCGCCTCATGCGCTGGCGCCCACCGTCCACCGCCACCGCCGCCACCACAGTCTGAACCGGAGACCACCGATGCGCATCACCAGAATCCTCGCCACCGCCCTCGCCGCAGGCCTCGCGCTCGCGGGCTGTGCCACCCAGGCCGACCGCGCCGCAAGCCCCGACAACGGCCCCGTCACGATCTTCGTCGGCGGCCAGTCGAAGGTCATCTACCTGCCCGCGAAGCTCACCGACCAACTCGGGTACTTCCGCGACGAGGGCCTCGACGTCAAGCTCGTCGACACCGCGGCGGGCGTCACCGCCGAGACCGCGCTGGTCGCGGGCCAGGCCCAGGGCGTCATCGGGTTCTACGACCACACGATCGACCTGCAGTCCAAGGGCAAGTGCATCACCTCTATCGTCCAGTTCGCGAACGTGCCCGGCGAGGCGGAGATCGTGCCCGCCGCGTCGACCATCACCGGACCCAAGGACTTCGCGGGCCGCAAGCTCGGCATCACCTCCAGCGGCTCGTCCACCGACTTCCTCACCCAGTACCTGGCGAGCCGCGGCGGCGTGTCCACCGCGCAGTACACGTCCGTGCAGGCCGGGGCGGACGCGAAGTTCATCGCCGCGATGACGTCCGGCGGGATCGACGCGGGCATGACCACCGACCCGACCGTCGCCAAGCTCGTCTCCACCGGCCAGGGCAAGGTGCTCATCGACATGCGCACGGTCGAGGGCACCCGCGCCGCGCTGGGCGGGCTGTACCCGGCGAGCTCGCTCTATGTCTCCTGCGACTGGCTCGCCGCGCACCCGCAGACCGCGCAGAAGCTCGCGAACGCGTTCGTGCGGACGCTGCGGTTCATCTCCACGAACAACGGCGCGGCGATCGCGGCAAAGATGCCCGCCGACTACTCGAGCGGCGACGCCGCGCTCTACACGAAGGCGCTCGACGACTCCAAGGCGATGTTCACCCCCGACGGCGTGATCGACGAGGCGGGTGCGCGCAACGTCCTGGCCGTGCTGGGCACCTCCTCGCCTTCGGTGCAGCCGCACAAGGACACGATCGACGTCACGAAGACCTACACGACGCAGTTCGTGAAGGCGGTGCCCGCCGGGGCGTGACGGCCCGGGTAGCGACCTCGCACCCAGCCAGCGGGGTGCGAGGTCCGGGCCCGGATGGGTCAGCCGAGGGCCGGTCAGCTGTGGTGCTCGCCGTGGCGGATCGCGTGGCGCATCTCGCGGTAGCGATGGGTCTCGATCGCGACCATCACCATCAGGACCACGGCGAGCACGGTCAGGCTCACCAGCGCGGGCACGAGCGCCAGCACCGGCGCCAGCGCCACGAGCAGCACGGCCACGACGATCCGCAGGACGGACAGCCTGCCCGTCATGAAGCGTTTGAACCAGACGTGGGCCAGCAGGTAGAGCGCCGTGCCGCCGAAGAGGGCGGCCATCGGCACGCCGGAGAGCGGGTCGGCGAGCGTGTGCTCGTCGACCCCCGCGACGTACCCGATGGCCTTCTTCAACCCGAGCGACAGCAGCACCACGCCGATGATCATCGGTAGGTGCAGCATGCTGTAGCCGCCACGGGCAAGGCGGATCTGCCGCACCCCCGTGGCCGCGGCCAGCGCCTGCTCGGTGAGCAGCACCGTCACGTCGAAGTAGGCCCACCACAACGCCCCGGAGACCGCCAGCCCGAGCAGGACGGCCGCGACGATCGGCAGGCTGACCGGCACCTTCGCGATCCCGATGCCGGTGGCGACGATCGACTCGCCCAACGCGATCAGCACGATCAGCCCGTGCCGCTCGGAGAAGTGGCTCGCCGACGCCAGCCGCCAGCTGTTGCCCGCGAGGAACGCGCCCGTGAAGTCGATGACGAGCGCGGCGAGCCAGAGCAGCGTCTGCGTGATGCCGCTGGTCTGCGCCGCGACCAGCAGCAACGTGGTCGCGACGACCATCGACGGGATGAACCGCAGCACCTGCACGCGGAACTCGCGGTCCTCCCGGCTGATGATCCAGAACATGAAGATGTGCACCAGCCGCACCGCGAGGTAGCACAACGCGAAGACCGTGGGCCCGTGCAGGCCGCCCGGCCCGTCGTCGAAGGCCTCCGAGATCGTGATCGAGGCGACGAACATCGCGCCCATCGCGACGAACATCGCGAGCCGGATGATGCCCTCGTCGGCGCGGGCGATGTTGCCCAGCCAGGCGTAGCCGGTCCAGCTCCACCACATCACGCCGAGCATCAGCACACCGCGCAGCACCTGCTCGACCGTCGGGTCATCGGCCATCAGATCGGTGATCTGCGTGATCGCGAACACGAACACCAGGTCGAAGAACAGCTCCAACGGGGTGACGACGGCGCGTTCGCCCGTCGCCTCCACGCGTGCGCGCCGGGGGGTCGCCATGCCTGGATCGTGCCGCATCGCCCGCACGCTCGGTAGGACCGGGGACCGCCCCCACCCCCGGTGACTCGCGCGTTTCGACGGGGTGTGTCCGCCATTTCGACACGCCGAGTGGGATGCCTCAGGCGCCGTCCGCGACCGCCACGGTTACGCGGTCGGTCCACGGAGACCAACAGGCATGATCAGCAAGAATGGGACATGAGGGCCATATTTGGCCGCTATGTCCCACTTCCGGCGATCATTCGCCACGCTGGGAAGGCCGCAGACGCCGAGGGGGCGGCACCCGTGCCGGGTGCCGCCCCCTCGGGACGTGCGGACGTGCTCAGAAGTCCATGCCGCCCATGCCGCCGGTCGGGTCGCCCGCCGGGGCCGGGGTCTTCTCCGGCTTGTCGGCGATGACCGCCTCGGTGGTGAGGAACAGGGCCGCGATCGAGGCCGCGTTCTGCAGCGCCGAGCGGGTGACCTTGGCCGGGTCGATGATGCCCGCCTTGATCAGGTCGGTGTACTTGCCGGTGGCCGCGTCGAGGCCCTCGCCTGCGCCGAGGCCGCGCACCTTCTCCGCGACCACACCGCCCTCGAGGCCCGCGTTGATCGCGATCTGCTTGAGCGGGGCCTCCAGCGCGACCTTGACGATGTTGGCGCCGGTCGCCTCGTCGCCCTCCAGGCCCAGGCCCTCGAACAGGCCCGCGCCCGCCTGGATGAGCGCCACGCCGCCACCGGCGACGATGCCCTCCTCCACGGCCGCCTTCGCGTTGCGCACGGCGTCCTCGATGCGGTGCTTGCGCTCCTTGAGCTCCACCTCGGTGGCCGCCCCGGCCTTGATCACCGCAACCCCGCCCGCCAGCTTGGCCAGGCGCTCCTGCAGCTTCTCGCGGTCGTAGTCGGAGTCGGTCTTCTCGATCTCGTTGCGGATCTGGTTGACCCGCCCGGAGATCTGCTCGGCGTTGCCCGCGCCGTCCACGATGGTGGTCTCGTCCTTGGTGACCACGACCTTGCGGGCCTGGCCCAGCAGCGACAGGTCCGCGTTCTCCAGCTTCAGCCCGACCTTCTCCGAGATCACCTCACCGCCGGTGAGGATCGCCATGTCGGTGAGCATCGCCTCGCGGCGATCGCCGAAGCCCGGGGCCTTGACCGCGACCGACTTGAAGGTGCCGCGGATCTTGTTGACCACCAGCGTGGCCAGCGCCTCGCCCTCGACGTCCTCGGCGATGATCGCCAACGGCTTGCTGGTCTGCATGACCTTCTCCAGCAGCGGGAGCAGGTCCTTGACCGTGGAGATCTTGGAGCTGACCAGCAGAATGTACGGGTCCTCCAGCTCGGCCTCCATGCGCTCGGCGTCGGTGACGAAGTAGGGCGAGATGTAGCCCTTGTCGAACCGCATGCCCTCGGTGAGCTCCAGCTCCAGCCCGAAGGTCTGCGACTCCTCGACGGTGATGACGCCTTCCTTGCCGACCTTGTCCATCGCCTCGGCGATCAGGTCGCCAATGGCCGTGTCGCCCGCGGAGATCGACGCGGTGGCCGCGATCTGCTCCTTGGTCTCGACCTCCTTGGCGCTTTTCAGCAGCGCCTCGGAGACCGCCTCGACGGCCTTCTCGATGCCGCGCTTGAGCGCCATCGGGTTCGCACCCGCGGCCACGTTGCGCAGACCCTCGCGGACCAGCGCCTGCGCCAGCACAGTGGCGGTGGTGGTGCCGTCACCCGCGATGTCGTCGGTCTTCTTGGCCACTTCCTTGACCAGCTCGGCCCCGATCTTCTCCCACGGGTCCTCCAGCTCGATCTCCTTGGCGATGCTCACACCATCGTTGGTGATGGTGGGCGCACCCCACTTCTTCTCCAGCACGACGTTGCGGCCCTTCGGGCCCAGCGTCACTCGGACGGCGTCGGCGAGGACGTTCATGCCGCGCTCCAGCCCGCGCCGTGCCTCCTCGTCGAAAGCGATCATTTTCGCCATGGGGGTGTGGTCCTCCGATGGGAGAGTCTTCAGCGTCGGACGCGGCGCCCGCGACGGCCGATCGGCAACCCTGCGCCGATCTCACCGGCCCGACTGTTGGCACTCTACCGTGTCGAGTGCCAAGCCCGGTTTTAGCACTCGATGGTGCCGAGTGCAAGGCGGCCGGGTCGGGCAAGACGAGTGCTCCCTCCCGCAGGCCCGGGAGCCGAGCGAAGGTCGTGATGCTGGTGGCCGGAGGGAAAATGGCGCCATGACATCCGTCGAAGACCACCGTGCCCGGGTCGCGTCCCTGCTGCCGCCGATGCCCGCCGAGGACGTGGCGCTGTACCAGGCGCGGGGTCGGGTGCTGGCGTCGGACGTCGTCGCGACAGTCGCGCTCCCGCCGTTCGACAACTCGGCGATGGACGGCTACGCCGTGCGGGCGGCCGAGGTGGCTGGGGCGCCGCTGACGCTGCCGGTCGCGTTCGACATCCCCGCGGGCCGCACCGACGTCCCGCCGCTCCCGGAGGGCGCCGTCGCGCGGATCATGACGGGGGCGCCCGTGCCTGCGGGCACGGACGCGATCGTGCCGGTCGAGCAGACCGACGGCGGCACGGCGACCGTGGCGATCAAGGTCGGGCCCGTGGTCGGCGCGCACGTGCGGCGGACCGCGGAGGACGTCGGCGTCGGCGACGTCGTGCTCACCGCGGGCACCGTCCTCGGACCCGCGCAGATCGGCGTCGCGGCGGCGGTCGGGCACGCTCGGCTGGCCGTGCGCCGCCGTCCGGTGGTGCTGGTCCTGTCCACCGGGTCGGAACTGGTCGCGCCCGGAGCACCGCTTGCGCCGGGGCAGATCTACGAGTCCAACGGGCCGATGCTCGCCGCCGCCGTCGAGGACGCGGGCGGCCGGGCCGAACTGCTGCGGTTCGTGCCGGACGAGGTGGACCAGTTCCTCGGCGTGCTCGACGCGCGGGCGAGCGGGGTGGACCTCGTGTTGACCTCCGGCGGGGTGAGCGCAGGCGCGTACGAGGTGGTCAAGGACGCGCTGGCGCACCGCGGGGTCACCTTCGGCAAGGTCGCGATGCAGCCCGGCGGCCCACAGGGCGCGGGGCGGCTGGACGGCGGCGTGCCCATTGTCACACTGCCCGGCAACCCGGTCAGCGCGCAGGTGTCGTTCGAGGTCTTCGTCCGGCCCGCCCTGCGCGGCGCGCTCGGCCACCCGTATCCCGAGCGGCCGGTGGTACTCGCCCGTCTGGCCCAACGACTGACGTCGCCGTCCGGACGTAGGCAGTTTCGGCGGGGCGTGCTGGACGCGCGGGACGGCACGGTGGCCGAGATCGGCGGTGCGCCCTCGCACCTGCTCGGCTCGCTGGCGAGGGCCGATTGCCTGATCGTCGTACCGGAGGAGACAACGGAGCTGTTAGCAGGCTCCACAGTGTCCGTCTGGCTGCTGGACGGGTGACACCCAACCGGGTAATGTGGGCCACGTCACACCAGCGAGTTGCAACATCGGGCGCTCGGGGAGCGTCTTACTGGTGAGCGTTCCGCCGATCAGGGCAGATCATGGTGATCCCGGCACTATGACCTGGACGATCTCGGGATTTCTCGGCGATACTTTCCGCGCGGATCGGGTAACCGACCGCAGCAATGACCTACCGCCCGTCGCTGGGGAGCGGACGAGCGGTTCCACGGCCGGGGTCGTCGTCTCGGGGGATGACGGCCCCGGCCCTTTGCTGTCTCGAGCACACCCTCGCGTACGGTAACCCCGCCCCCGTGGCCCGACCGGGCCGCCACGCCGAGGAGCCGATCCGCCCCGATGCCCGAGACGCACCCGTCCGGATTCTCTGTACCGCACGTCGTCGGGCTGGTCCGGGCCGCGATCCCGCCGATGCACCCGGGTGGGCGCCCGATCGTCGCCGGGGTCGCGGCCGCCGCGGGCCTGCTACGCGCGGTCACCGGCCGGGGCACGCTACCCGGGGTGCTCGCCACCGCCGCGACCGCCGCGTTCTTCCGCGCGCCCCGCCGGGTGGCGCCGCCGCTGACCGGCGTCGTGCTCGCCGCGGCCGACGGTACGGTGGCCACGGTCGGCGAAGCGCCGCCGCCCGTCGAGCTGGACATGCCCGCCATTCCGGTCCCTCGGGTGAGCGTTTTTCTGTCCGTGCTGGACGTGCACGTCCAGCGGGTGCCGGTCGAGGGACGGGTCGTGGCCCTGGCGTACACGCCCGGGGCGTTCCTGTCCGCCGACCTCGACAAGGCCAGCGAGGACAACGAGCGCAACGCCGTGCTGATCGAGACGGCGGCCGGGCTGCGCGTGGGCGTCGTGCAGATCGCGGGGCTCCTGGCGCGGCGGATCGTGTGCGACCTCGCCGTCGGCAGCGAGGTGGCGGCGGGTGAGACCTACGGGTTGATCCGGTTCGGGTCCCGGGTGGACGTGTACCTGCCCGCGGAGGCACGCGTCACCGTCGCACCGGGGCAGCGGACGATCGGCGGCGAGACCGTTCTCGCGACGTTGCCCGGGGCGTCCTGATGCCTGCCGGGGTGCGGCTGCTGCCCAACGCCGTCACGGTCGTCGCGCTCTGCTCGGGGCTGTCGGCGGTGTACTTCGCGCTGTCGGGACGGTTCGAGCTGTGCGTCGCGGCCGGGGGCGTCGCCGCGTTGTGCGACGCGCTCGACGGCCGCCTCGCCCGGATGCTCGACGCCAGCAGTCGGATCGGCGCCGAGTTGGACTCGCTGTCGGACCTCGTCTCGTTCGGCGTCGCGCCCGCGCTCGTCCTCTACATCTGGGCGCTGCAGGGCACCCGGCTGGGCTGGGTCGTCGCGCTGGTGTTCGCGGTGTGCATGGCGCTGCGGCTGGCGCGGTTCAACACGCTGCTCGACGCGGAGGACCAGCCGCCGTACGCCAAGGAGTTCTTCGTCGGGGTGCCCGCGCCTGCCGCCGCGCTGGTGGCGGGCCTGCCGCTGTACGCGACGTTGCACTTCGGGGACGGCTGGTGGTCCTCGCCGGTGCCGGTGGGGGTGTGGGCGGTGGTGGTCGCGGCGCTGATGGTGAGTCGCCTGCCGACGCTGTCGTTCAAGACGATGCGGGTGCCCTTGCGGCTGGTGGCGCCACTGCTGGTGCTGGTGGGGCTCGCGGCGGCGGTGCTGGTGACGGTGCCGTTCCTGGGGCTGGGCATCGTCGCGCTGGCGTATCTGGCGACGATCCCGTACACGATGTACCGCCACCACTGGCTCGCCCGGAATCCGGAGGCGTGGAACGTGCCGGTGCGGGAGCGGCGGGCGGTGGCCCGCTCCGCCCGCTCGGCGCGGCGGTTGGGGCTGCGGTCGCCGCTGCGACGACGGGTGGCGGGCCGGGCGAGCGCCATGGCCCGGGCCGTCCGCCGGTTCGGCGACGACAGCGGGGCGCTCCGGTCGACCAACGGCGTCACTGGCCCCGGCCCGGCCACGCAGCCGCGCAACCGCCTGCGCCTGGGCCTGCGACGCGCCCGTCGCCGCTGAGACGGCGCACAGCGGCCGCCCGGCCGGGAGGACAACGATGCGGCCTGGCTCGCGCTCCTACGGCAGGCCGAGGCGGCGCAGGGCATCGCGGACCGCTCGGTCCTGGTCGGCGAGGAACCGGCCGAACTGGTCCCCGGGCAGGAACGCGTTCGTCCAGCCGGTCCGGGCCACGGCCGCCGTCCACTCCGGGGACTGCTCCACCCGCGCCAGCAGCGTCACCAGCCGGTCCCGGTCGGCCGCGGAGATGCCCGGCGGGCCCAGCACCCCGCGCCAGTTGGTGAACACCAGATCCAGTCCCGCCTCGGTGAGCGTCGGCGCGTCCACCGTCGGCAGCCGGTTGGTGCCGGAGACCGCCAGCACGCGCAGCTGTCCGGACCGGATCTGGGCCGTGTACTCGGCCACGCTGGACACCGCGACGTCGATCCGCCCGGTCAGCAGCGGCGGCAGCAACTGCCCGCCGCCGTCGAAGGACAGGTACTTCACCCGCGCAGCCTCGATTCCGGCCACCTCCGCCAGCCGCATGGTCAGCAGGTGGTCCGGCCCGCCCAGCGTCGAGCCGCCGCCGACCGCGACCCGGGCCGGGTCCGCGCGCCAGGCCGCCATCAGCTCGCCAACGGTGTGGTACGGCGACGCCGCGGGCACCAGCACCGCCTCCGCCTCCTCGATCAGGCGGGCGATCGGGGTGGCCGCGGTGACTTGGTCAGATCCGGTTCGGGTTGCGGTGGCGCCGACCACCCCGAGACCCATCATCATCGCCAGTTCGCCGTTGCCGCGCTCGGCGAGCAGCCGGTGCAACGCCACTGTGCCGCCGTCGCCCTCCAGGTTGAACACCGCGATCGGGCTGTCCAGCACGCCGTCGCGCTGCGCGACCGACGCCGCGGTCCGCGCCGTGACGTCGTAGCCGCCCCCGGCCATGTTCGGCACCATGATCCGCAGCCCGGGAATGTCCATCGGCCTGCCTGCTGCGTCGCCGCACCCCGCGAGCAGCACCAGAGCGGCCAGCACCAGGCCGACCGTGCGGTGGGACGGGCGCACAGCGCGACTCTAGTCACGTCCGTCACAGGTGCTGGGCTTATCGTGGGGCGTGCCGGTCATTTCGGACCAAGGAGGCCGAGCGATGCGGCCCTGGCGACCTCGCAGCCTTGCGGGGCGCTTCATGGTGCTGCAGCTGGCGGTGGTGGCCCTGGTGCTGGGGGTCGCCGCGGTCGTGTCCGTGCGCCAGTCGCAGGCCCAGTTCCGCAGCTACGCGGTCGGCCGGATCCTCGGCGCCGCGGAGAACCTGGCCAGCAACCCGCTGGTCCGCGACCGGCTGCTGACCGCAACCGCGCCCGGCGACCTGGCCCCGGTCGTGGAGTCGGTGCGCGTGCAGTCCGGCACCACGACCGTGCTGTTGGCCGGGCTCGACCAGCGGGTCCGGGCGGCCACCGACCCCATCCTGGTCGGCGCCGAGCTGATCCTGCCCGATCCGGCGGTGTGGGCGGGCCGTTCCTGGGGTGGGGACGCGCCGCTGTTCGGAGAAACGCAGATCACGGCGGCTGCCCCGGTCTACGCGCCCACCGACACCGGCCCTCGGCTGCTCGGGCTCGCGCTGGTCGGCGAGGCCTACCCGGCTCCGTGGTCGCCGCTGCTGGTCGACGTGCCGAACGCGGTGCTCCTGCTCGGGCTGGCCGCGCTCGCCGGGCTGGTCGGCTCCTGGCTGCTGGCCCGGCGGATCAAGGTGCACACCCGCGGCCTTGAGCCCGCCGAGATCGCCACCCTCGCCGACCAGCGGGAGGCGCTGCTGTACTCGATCCGCGAGGGCGTGGTCGGCACCGACTCCGGAGGCCGGGTCAGCTTCGCCAACGACAGTGCGCAGGACCTGCTTGACCTTCCGGAGCGCTGCGTCGGCCTGCGGGTCGACGAACTGGCGCTGGCTCCGGCGGTGATGGACGTGCTGCTCGGCAGGCCGGGTGGCACGGACGTGGTCGTGGTGCACCGGGACCGGGTGCTGGTGGCCAACCGGCGCACCGCGCGCACCAGTGGCCGCGATGGCCCACGCAGCGGCGAGCCGATCGGCACCGTCATCACGCTGCGGGACCGGTCGGACCTGATCGCCGTGCAACGCCAGCTGGGCGCCACCCGCAGCGCCACCGAGTCGCTGCGTGCGCAGACCCACGAGTTCGACAACCAGCTGCACGTCATCTCCGGTCTGGTGCAGATGGGCGAGTACGCCGAGGCGCGCGAGTACGTGGCCAGGCTGACCCGCAAGCGCGCCGAGGTCGACGCGACGATCAGCAGGCGGATCCACGACCCGGCACTGGCGGCGCTGTTGGTGGCCAAGACCAGCCTGGCCACCGAGTCGTCGATCGCATTGGCGCTGGTGGAAACCTCGCATTGCCCCAAGCTCGACCCGGAGCTGGCCACCGACGTGGCCACCGTGCTCGGCAACCTGACCGACAACGCGCTGGACGCGGTGGCCAACTCCGACCACGCCGCGGTCGCGGTCGAGATCGTCGTCGACTCCGAGCAGGGCGGCGCGGTGCGGCTGGTCGTCACCGACACCGGTCCGGGCGTGCCCGAGGGTGCGGAGGACCAGGTGTTCGCCCGCGGCTACTCGACCAAGGCCTCGACGGTGGCAGGCGGACACGGGGTCGGTTTGTCGCTGGTGCGCACGATCTGCGAGCGCCGCGGCGGCTGGGTGAGCGTGCGCAGCGCCGAGCAGGCCGGGGCCGACGAGGCCGCGGGCGCGGTGTTCACCGCCGAGCTGCCTGCAGGCCCGCGCCCCGTCGAGGTGGTGTCGTGACCGGGCGGATCTACCAGGTGCTCATCGTCGAGGACGACTTCATGGTGGCCCGGTTGCACAGCCGGTTTCTGGCCAAGCTGCCCGAGTTCCGGGTGTCCGGGGTCGCCGCGACCGGGGCGCAGGCGCTCACCGCGATCGCCGAGCAGCCCCCCGACCTGGTCCTCCTCGACGTACACCTGCCGGATCGCAGTGGGCTGGAGGTGCTGCACGAGATCCGCCGGGACCGCCCGGAGATCGACTTCATTCTGATCACCGCGGCCCGAGAGCTGTCCGCCGTGCGCAAGGCATGGCAAGGGGGAGCGCTGTCCTATCTGGTGAAGCCGTTCGAGTACGAGGCGCTGCGGCAGCGGCTGGAGCACTTCCGGCGCAACCGGGCGGTGCTTTCCGCGCCTGCCGTCGACCAGGGGCAGATCGACCAGCTGTTCGGGGTGGCCGGTCCGGGCCGGGGCGGCCACGCCGACCTGCCCAAGGGGCTGAGCCGGGAGACCGCCGAGCTGGTGCGCCGCGCGCTGCGGGTGGACGAACCGATCTCGGCCACCGAGTGCGCCGACCGGGTCGGGCTGTCGCGGGTCAGCGCGCGGCGCTACCTCGCCTATCTTGAGGAGATCGGAGCGGCCAAAGTGCAGCTCAAGTACGGCCGAACCGGCCGTCCGGAGCGTCAGTACCGGATGGTGCCCTAAAAGGGAGCGGTCAGCCGGTGGGTATGACGCCGAGGGAAACCGCGACGAGCATCATGACCAACGAGCAGACCACCGCTCGCCAGATCACCTTCTTGTGGTGGTCGGCCAGGTTGACCCGGGCCAGTGAGATCAGCAGCAACATGGCAGGCACGAGCGGGCTGGTCATGTGCACCGGTTGACCGATGATCGAGGCCCGGGCCATCTCCACCGGCGCGATCCCGTAGTGCCCGGCCGCCTCGGTGAGAATCGGCAGGATGCCGAAGTAGAACGCGTCGTTGGAGAGGAAGAACGTCAGCGGCATGCTCAGGACCGAGGTGATCACCGCGAACCACGGGCCGAACGACGCGGGCACCGTGGCCACGATGCCGTTGGCCATCGCCGTCACCATGCCGGACCCGGAGAGCACCCCGACCAGCACGGCAGCGGCGAAGACCATCGACACCACCGCCACGATCGACGACGCGTGTGCCTTGACCTGCCGCATCTGATCGTCGGGATTCGGGAAGTTGACCACCAGCGCCAGTGCCGAGGCCCCGATGAACACCAGTGCCAGCGGCAGCACGTCCAGCACGAGCAGCACCAGCATGCCGACGGTCAGCGCCAGGTTGAACCAGATCAGCTTGGGCCGCAGCGTGGTCCGGTTCGGGTCCAGGCCGTGCGCCATGTCCGACCGGTCGTCGTCGTCGAAGTCGGGGGTGTCGGGGCCGAGCCCGGTGCCGCCGCTTGTCGGGCTGCCGGGAGTGCCTGGGGTGCCGCCGGCCAGCGCGGGCTCGCGCAGCTCGGTGGCGATCACCTCCAGCGTGCGGCCGGAGCGGGCCAGCCGACGCTTCTCGGACCGGCCGAGGAAGTAGGCCAGCACGACCACGGTCAGCAGCCCTGCCGCCATGCCCGGGATCATCGGGTTGAACAGCTCCGACGGCGAGACCTTCAGCACCGTCGCGGCGCGGATGGTCGGCCCGCCCCAGGGGACGATGTTGAGCACCCCGTTGGCCAGGTTGGCCACCACGGTGAGCACCACCGGGCTCATCCCCAGCCGCAGGTAGATCGGCAGCAGGGCGGACACGGTGATGATGAACGTCGTCGAGCCGTCACCGTCCAGCGAGACCGTGCCCGCCAGCACCGCGGTGCACACCACCAGGCGCACCGGGTCGTTGCGGACGACCTTCAGGAGTGCCTTGATCAGCGGGTCGAACAGCCCGACGTCGATCATCAAACCGAAGAAGATGATGGCGAAGAACAGCAGCGCGGCGGTCGGTGCGAAGTCGCCGATAGCCGTCATGACGGAGTCGATGACGCCTTCGTCGGCCGGACCGGCGGCGCCCACCGCGGCCGTCACCGCTGCGAACACCAACGGCACAAGGACCAGGGCGACCACCGGCGTCAGCCGCTTGGACAGGATGAGATACATGAAGACGGCGATCATCAAGAAGCCGAGCGTGATGAGCATCTTCGCTCCTTCCCAAAGACGGGTGACGGAGGAACCGTAAGGTCGTCGGAGGTCGGGCCAATGCTTGTGAAAGTAGGTGGCCCTTTCGGTCCTTAGCGGCACTTGTGGTCTTTGTGGTCGGGCCCTTGCCGGGAACAACTAGGTTGGGTCGGGTGGCTCCCGAGATCACGCTCGTCGCCCGGCTCGCCGCCTCCGCCACCGACGCCCGGCGCGGGGTCGTCCGGCTGCATCCCGAGGTGATCGACGCGCTGGGCCTGCGGTCGTGGGACGCGGTGGCGCTCACCGGGGCGCGGGTCACGACGGCGCTCGTCGCCCCGGCGGACGGTCCGGCGGGCCAGGCGACGCTGGACGACGTCACGCTCTCCAACGCCGGGCTCACCGACGGCGCCGCGGTGGTCGTGGCACCCGGCGGCGTCGAGCCCGCCCGGGTGGTGCGGCTCACCGGGTCGTCGCTGGCCCGGGCCGCGCTCACGCCGGAGACGATCCGGGTCGCGCTGCTCGGCAAGATCGTCACGCAGGGTGACGCCGTGTCGCTGCTGCCCCGCGACGTCGAGCCCGTGCCGGGGGCGGACCCGATCGCCGCGCGGCAACGGGTGTCGGGCGCCTTGGGGGCGAGCTGGACGAGCGAGCTGCTCACGGTGGCCGCGGTCGAGCCTGCCGGAGCGGTGGCGGTGCGGCCGAGCACGGTCGTCGGGTGGGCGGGGGGCGCCGCGACCGGGGACGCAGGGCCGTCGCCCGGCCCGCTCGGCGGCGCCGGACGGGCTGCGGGTCGGTCGACCACCTGGCCCACCCGCACTGCCACGGGCTCGGACGGGACGGGACGCGTCACCACCACCGCTGCCGAGCCTGCGAGCGCAGCGCTGGCCACCGAGTCCGGGCCGCCCGCCGTCGCCATCGAGGACCTCGTCGGCAACAGCGCCGCCGCGCATCGCCTCGTCGAATGGCTCGAGCTCACCTTCGACCGCCCCGAGCTGCTGGAACGCCTCGGTGGCTCGGCCCGGTTGGGCGTGTTGGTGGTCGGGCCGGAGGGGGTCGGCAAGCTTACGCTCGCCCGTAGCGCCGCGGCGGCCGCGGAGGCGGGCTGCGTCGAGCTGGCCGCGCCGGGCGTCGCAGCGCTGGAGCCCGGCGCGGCCTCCCAGCGGGTCCACGAGGCGATCACGGGCGCCCGTGCGCAGGCCCGCTCCGGCGTGCGCACGCTGCTCGTCGTCACCGACGTGGAGGCCCTTCTCCCGGCCGCCGCCCCGCCGCCGCTGGCCACCCTCGTCCTCGACGCGTTGCGCGACGCCGTCGCCACGCCCGGCCTCGCGCTCGTCACCACCACATCCGCACCCGAGTCCGTCGACCCGCGCCTGCGCACCCCGGAGCTCGTCGACCGCGAGCTCCGGCTCGCCCTGCCTGACCTGCGCACGCGCGTCGAGCTGCTGCGCCGCCTCCTCACCGGCGTGCCGGTGGCCGACGACGTCGACCTGCGCGCGGTCGCCGAGCGCGCCCCCGGCTTCGTCGCCGCCGATCTGGTCGCCGTGCGCCGGGAGGCGGCGGTCTCGGCCGCGCTGCGCCGCGACGGCGACGCCCGCGTCACCCAACACGACCTCCTCGACGCGGTCGGCGGGATCCGGCCGATCTCCATGTCGTCCTCGGAGACGCTGCAGACCGGCGGCATCACCCTCGCCCAGGTCGGCGACATGGCCGAGGTCAAGCAGGCGCTCACCGAGGCCGTGCTGTGGCCGCTGCAGTACCCGGACTCGTTCGCGCGTCTCGGGGTCGCGGCGCCACGGGGCGTGCTGGTCTACGGGCCGCCGGGCTGCGGCAAGACGTTCCTCCTGCGGGCGCTCGCGGGCACCGGCCAGCTCAACGTGCTCGCCGTCAAGGGCGCCGAGCTTCTCGACAAGTACGTGGGGGAGTCCGAGCGGGCCGTCCGCGAGCTGTTTCGCCGCGCGTCCGACGCCGCGCCCGCCCTCGTCTTCCTCGACGAGATCGACGCGCTCGCCCCGCGTCGGGGCCAGTCGGGCGACTCGGGCGTGGCCGACCGCGTCGTCGCCGCGCTGCTCACCGAGCTGGACGGGGCGCAGCCGCTGCGGGACGTGATCGTCGTGGGGGCGACGAACCGACCCGAGCTGATCGACCCCGCGCTGTTGCGGCCCGGCCGACTGGAGCGGCTGGTCTACGTGCCACCGCCGGACGCCGAAGCGCGCGCCGACATCCTCCGCGCGGCGGGCCGCAACATCCCGCTCGCGGCCGACGTCGACCTGGCCGCGCTCGGCGCCGACCTCGAGGGCTACTCGGCGGCCGACTGCGCCGCCGTGCTGCGCGAGGCCGCGCTGACGGCCATGCGCGAGTCGTTGGCGGCCACGGAGGTGACGGC
Source organism: uncultured Actinomycetota bacterium (assembly GCA_963822805.1). GTDB lineage: Bacteria > Actinomycetota > Actinomycetes > Mycobacteriales > Pseudonocardiaceae > Pseudonocardia. Next base: position 341,866 of record CAWGIV010000002.1, read on the forward strand.
CGCGCACATCGCCGCCGCGCGCGCGGCCGTCCCCCCGTCGCTGGACCCTGCGCAGCTGGCCGCGCTGCAGGCCTACGCTACTTCGCGCGCTTCTGGTAGTCGTCCGTGACGATCACGATCAGGCCGGGGGTGGCGTCGTCGATCCCGGTGAAGCGCGGCTCCACCCGCAGACCGAACTGCGAGCCCAACGACGTCGCCGCCGACTGCTCCGGGGTGCCCGGCCGGTAGTAGACCGTGCTCGCCGCGATGATCCCGGACGAGTAGTTGGACACCTGCCCGACCTGCCAGCCGTCGGAGCGGAAATCGTTGGCGGCGCGGGCGGCCAGGCCGGTGATCGTGCTGTTGTTGTAGACGCGGACGGGCCCATGCGCGACCGCCGCGCCGCCGCCCGCCGCCTGCGCACCCGCGAGTGCCGGGTGGGCGGGTGCCGGGTGGGCGGGCGCCACCGGCGGCGCGCTGGGTGCGGCGAGCGCGTTCGTCCCGCTCGGCCCGAAAGACGGCACGGGCACGTTGGCGCTCGGCGCGGGCGACGCGGCGGCGGTAGGCGCGAGGGTGGGCGCGGGGGTCGGCGCCGCCGAGGGCGGCGCGGCCGCGGTGCTTGCGGGAGTGGAGCTGCCCCCGCCGGGCAGGAGTGTGGCCAGCCCGATCAGGGCCGCCACGGCGCCCGCGCCGAGCAACGCCAGGCCCCCGACGCGCAACGGGGAGTGCCCTCCGGACGGGGCGGGCTCGGTCACGGTAACCTCCGGTGATCGATCTACGACGGCCTGATCATCGTGGCCTCACCAGGGCTCGATTCCCAGGCGACGCGCCGCACGGGTGCGCTGACGGCTCGTGCGGAGCCTGCGCAGGCGCTTGATCAGCAGTGGATCGGCCGCCATCGCCTCCGGCTTCTCGAGCAAGGCGTTGAGGATCTGGTAGTAGCGCGTGGCGGACATGTCGAACAGCTCGCGGATGGCCTGCTCCTTCGCCCCCGCGTACTTCCACCACTGCCGCTCGAACGCGAGGATCTCGCGATCGCGACGATCCAGCTGGCCGAACGGCACGCTGATCTGGGTGGCGGACTCCATCACGCTCCTCGCGGCCTGCCCAACGAATAACACGCCTGTCATTCTCGAGCGGCATTGAACCACGGGCTGGCGACGGTATCGGGCGGGACACGGCGAGGTGTCCCCCGATCCGGCCGTAAGCTCGTCGGGTGGCCGTGCGTCCCATCCGCATCGTCGGTGATCCTGTTCTGTCCACCCCCACCCGTCCGGTCGAGGCCGTCGACGATGAGCTCCGCACGCTGGTCGCGGACATGTTCGAGACGATGGCCGAGGCCCGCGGGGTCGGCCTCGCGGCCAACCAGGTCGGCGTCGACCTGCGCGTTTTCGTCTACGACTGCCCCGACGAGGCCGGGCGAAGGGCGCGCGGCGTCGTCGTCAACCCGGTGCTCGAGACGTCGGCGCGGCCGGAGACCATGCCCGATCCCGACGACGACGAGGAGGGCTGCCTCTCCGTGCCCGGGGAGCAGTTCCCGACCGGGCGGGCGGACTGGGCGCGGGTGACCGGCACCGATCTCGACGGTGGGCCCATCGTCGTCGAGGGCACCGGGTTCCTGGCCCGCTGCCTGCAGCACGAGACCGACCACCTCGACGGCGTGCTCTACCTGGACCGCCTCGTCGGCCGCAACCAGCGGGCCGCGCGCCGCGCCGTGAAGCGCAACGGTTGGGGCGTGCCGGGCCTCGCCTGGAACCCGGCGCGGGTTGCGGCCGAGGCCGGGCCCCGCTGAGGGGCGCCGCCAGGGGCCGCCCCGCCCATGATCACCGCTTCGGGCTGAAAAGCGGCCAAATCTGGCCGGATCCGCACCGAATCGGTGATCAAGGAGCCGGTTCCGCCGCGCCAGCGGGCGTACCGTGGCTGCAATGGTGTAATCGCGGGAGGTCGCCGTGGACGAGCTGGATGCCTACTCGCGGACGGTCAGCGCGGTGGCGGCCGAGCTCACCGCCAAGGTCGCGGCGGTGCGGACGGGACGGGGCAGCGGGTCGGCCGTCGTCACCGGCGACGGGATCCTCGTCACGAACGCGCACGTCGTCGGGCAGGCGCGGCGCGGACGGGCGGACTTCGTGGACGGCGCGCAGGTCGAAGTGGCCGTCGTGGGCACCGACCCGCTGTCCGACCTCGCCGTGCTGCGCGCCGTCTCCGGCGCGCTGCCGCCACCGGTGACGCTCGGGGACGCCGACGGGCTCGTCGTCGGCCAGCTCGTCGTCGCCGTGGGCAACCCCCTCGGCCTCGCGGGCTCGGTGACGGCCGGAGTGGTGAGCGCGCTCGGGCGCGCGCTGCCAACCCGCAGTGGCGCCGCCGGACGGGTGGTCGAGGACGTGATCCAGACCGACGCGGCGCTCAACCCCGGGAACTCCGGCGGCGCGCTTGCCGATTCCCGTGCCCGGGTGGTCGGGATCAACACGGCGGTCGCGGGCGTGGGGCTGGGGCTCGCGGTGCCGGTGAACGCGACCACGCGCCGGATCGTCGCCACCCTGCTGGCCGACGGCCGGGTGCGCCGCGCCTACCTGGGGGTGGTCGGCAGCCCGGCGCCGGTGCCCGCGGCGGTCGCCGACCGCTACGGGCGCCGCGGCGCGCTCCGGCTGGTGGAAGTGATCGGCGGCAGCCCGGCGGCCCGGGCCGGCCTGCGGCCCGGTGATCTGGTGCTCGACGTCGGCCGTCGGCCCGTGGAGGACGCCCAGGGCATCCAGCGGCAGCTCTTCGCCGACGCGATCGGCGTGCCGCTGCCGGTGACGGTGCTGCGCAACGGCGCGATGGTCGACGTCATCGCGGTGCCTTCCGAGCTGCCCTAGCCGCGGGCTAGCGCTAGCGGAAGACGACCGTCTTGTTCCCGTGCACCAGCACCCGGTCCTCCAGATGCCAGCGCAGGCCGCGGGCCAGCACGAGGCGCTCGATGTCGCGGCCGCGGCGCACCATGTCGGCCACCGTGTCGGCGTGGTCGACGCGGATCACGTCCTGCTCGAGGATCGGGCCCGCATCCAGGTCGGGCGTGACGTAGTGGCAGGTCGCGCCGATCAGCTTGACCCCACGGGCGTGCGCCTGGTGGTACGGCCGCGCACCGACGAACGACGGCAGAAAGCTGTGGTGGATGTTCAGCGCCCGGCCGGCCCAGGCGTCGCACAGCTCGGGCGGCAGGATCTGCATGAACCGAGCGAGCACGATCGCGTCCGGGTCCACCGCGTCCACCAGCTTCCGGACCTGCGCAAACCCCTCGGTCTTGCCCCCCGGCGGAAACGCCACGTGATGGAACGGCACCCCGTGGGCGCGCACGATGTCGCCCAGCGCGTCGTGGTTGCCGACCACCGCCGCCAACCGCGCGGGCAGCTCGCCGGTGGCGACCCGTCCGAGCAGGTCGTGCAGGCAGTGCGCCGCCTTGCTGACCAGCAGCACGGCCCGCTTGGGCACGCCCGTGTCGCTGATCGTCCACGTGCCGCCGAGCCGCGCCGCCACGTCGCCGAACCGCGCGCGCAGCTCGTCGACGTCGAACGGCAACGAGTGCGCGAGCACGACCTGGCGGGTGAAGAACCAGCCCGTGTCGGGGTCGGAGTGGTAGCCCGCCTCGACGATCCAGCCGCCCGCCCGCGCCAGGAACCCGGAGATCTCCGCCACGATGCCGATGGTGTCGGGGCAGCTCAGCGTGATGACGTAGCGGCGTTCGGCGCTCGGGTCCACGCCCGCCATGGTGGCATCGCCCCGTGCCCACCCAGGACCGGGCCCGGCGGCGCTCAGGTGTGCCGGTTCATCCAGTCGAGCGTGAACGCCGTCTCCATGTCCAGCAGTTTGAGGATCTGGTCGCCGACCGAGCTCTCGATCCGCGGGCCGAGCAGCGGGACGTTGACCGAGACGTCGGTGCGGATGCGCAGCTCGCTTCCCGCGCCCGTGTCCCGCAGCCCCATCTGCCCCGACGCTCCCGCAGGCGTGCCCGGCACCTCGACCTCGGTCGTCCCCGTGTATTGCCCGTCCGCGGTGCGCCGCCACGTCTCCGACCGGTGGATGACGAAGTCCGACGGCAGGAGGCTGCGCACGAGCGGCGGCAGGTCGCTCGGGTCGAGTCCGTGCCGGACGCGGAAGCGGGCACCGTCGGCGTCGGCCGCGTGCTCCAGCAGGGCGGCGTTGCGGCCGCCGAGCGCGGCGAGTCGGGCGCGCAGGCAGTCGGCGTCCACCATCGCGGCGAACACCGCGGCGGCGGGGTGGGGCGGCGTCGCCCGGTAGTCGAACGGGGTGGGCATGGGCGGAGGCTACCGTTGCACCCCGTGGTGCCACCCGATCTGGCCGTTCCGCTCGCGCCGCTGACCAGCCTGCGCCTCGGTGGCCCGGCTCGGCGCCTCGTCGTGGCGGATTCGGCGGAAGCCGTGGTCACGGCCCTGCGCGAGGCGGACGAGCCGGTGCTCGTGATGGGCGGCGGGTCCAACCTCGTGATCGCCGACGCGGGCTGGTCGGGCGTGGTCGTGCGGATCGCGTCGCGCGGGCGCCGGGTCGAGCGGCGCGCGGACGGGTCCGTGCTGCTGACCGTCGAGGCGGGGGAGGAGTGGGACGACGTGGTCGCCGCCACGGTCGCCGACGGCCTCGGTGGCCTCGAGTGCCTGTCCGGCATCCCGGGCCGCACCGGCGCGGTGCCGGTGCAGAACGTCGGCGCGTACGGGGTCGAGATCGCGGACATGCTCGTCGACGTCGACCTCTTCACGGGCGGGGTCGTGCGCCGCGTCCCCGCCGCCGACCTGGGGCTGACCTACCGCACCAGCATGCTCAAGGGCCGCGCCGACGCCATCGTGCTGCGGGTGCGGATCGCGCTGTCCGGCGACGACCGCAGTGCCCCCATCCGCTACGCCGAGTTGGCGAGCGCGCTGGGGGTGGCGCCCGGCGACCGGGTGCCTTCCGCTGCCGCCCGCGCGGCCGTGCTGGCGCTGCGCCGCCGCAAGGGCATGGTGCTCGACCCCGTCGACCACGACACCTGGAGCGTCGGCTCCTTCTTCACCAACCCCGTGCTCACGGCCGCACCGCCGGAGGCGCCCACCTGGCCCGCCGGGCCCGGGCGGGTCAAGGTGCCCGCGGCGTGGCTGATCGAACGGGCCGGGTTCCGGCCGGGGCACCCCGGGCCGGGCGGCCGGGTGGCGCTCTCCGGCCGTCACGTGCTGGCGCTGACCCATCGCGGCGGCGGCACGACCGCCGATCTGCTGGCGTTGGCGGCCGAGGTGCGCAACGGCGTGCGGGCCCGCTTCGGCGTAGTGCTGACGCCGGAGCCGGTGCTCGTCGGCTGCTCCCTGTGACCGGTTAGCCTGATCGGGGACAACCCGGGCCGTCTGGAATGAGGAGAAATGAACGGGGGCGACACGATGCGACGGATTCTGCTGATCGCGGTGGTGGTCGTCCTCGGCTCGGCCGCCGTGGTGACCGCCGCCATCGCCGCGGGCGGGGCGGCGCCCGTCATCGGCGGCGCTCCCGCCCCCGTGCGGCAGGCCGCCACCCTCACCTACACACCCGCCACGGACGCCACCGGCACGGATCCGACGCAACCGGCGCGGGTCAGCGTCACCGACGGCACCCTCGAAACGGTCACGCTCACCGGCCCCAAGGGCCCCGTCGCGGGCGCGATCACCGCGGACAAGAAGGCGTGGGCGAGCACCGACAAGCTCGCCTACGGCGTCACCTACACCTGGGGCGGCACCGCCAAGGCCGTCGACGGCACCGAGGTGCCGCTCGCAGGCACGTTCGTCACGAAGCCGCCGAGCCAGAAGATCCGGGGCACGCTCAATATCGGCGACGGGCGCACGGTGGGGGTCGCCGCGCCGATCCGCATCCAATGGGACGGGCATGTCGCCGACCGCGCCGCCGCCGAACAGGCGCTGGCGGTCACGACCTCGGTGCCGGTCGAGGGCGCGTGGGGCTGGCTCCCGGACGAGGGCGGCGGTTCCCGCGTCGACTGGCGGCCGCGCACCTACTGGCCCCCGCACACGCAGGTGACGGTCACGGCGAAGCTCGGCGGCGTGCCCTACGGCGGCGACACGGTCGGTGCGGCCGACTTCTCCTCGACGTTCACGATCGGCGACGCCCAGGTCGTCAAGGCCGACGTCAAGAGCTACCGCATGGTGGTGCTGCGCAACGGCCAGAAGGTCCTCGACGTGCCCGCGAGCTATGGCCTCGGCTCCGATCCGGAGCGCAACACCCGTTCGGGCATCCACGTCGTGAGCGAGAAGTTCACAAACAAGCGGATGGTCAGCCAGCGCTACGGCTACGACACCGTCGAGAAGTGGGCCGTGCGGATCAGCAACAACGGCGAGTTCATCCACGCCAACCCGGCGTCGGCGGCCGCGCAGGGCTCGGCGAACGTCACGCACGGCTGCGTGAACCTCTCGCTGGACAGCGCCAAGGCCTACTACGACATCGCGCAGTACGGCGACCCCGTCGAGGTCACCGGCACGCCGGTCCCGCTCGCTGCCCGCGACGGCGACATCTGGGACTGGACGCTGTCCTGGGACCAGTGGAAGAAGTTGTCGGCTCTCTGACCCGCGCGCGCCGGCCCGGCTCACCCGCCCGCTCGCTCGACCCGCCCCGCTCGGCTCGACCCCCGCCCTTGATCGTCAGTTGGGTGCATTTCCGGCCGGATTTGGCCGCTCTGCGCACCGAACCGGTGATCATGTGCCGCGAGCACGGAAGGGAGAAGCTGGTGTAGATCGGGTTCTGTTGGACGTGCGCAACTGGGCAGGAGATGGAGGTAGGCCCTCCGGAGCCGTCCTGCAGGGGATGGCTTGAAACCACCGCATACTGCGTCGGTTAAGAGCCGGGGTGGGAAGCGATGCGGAAAAGGCGCGCCGGTGAGTGCGTCAGGTGTGGACCAAGAAGACGAGCGCGAGCGAACCACTGTTGAAGTGTCGAAAGTTCCAGATGGTGCCAGAACCGAGGATTGATCGCATCTTCGGGAGAAGTCTGGGGGATACCTGTTTACCGCCAGGCGGTGCCGGCATGTAGGTGGCGTGAGCTTGGTCCGGGCTTCTGCTCGGACGCGGAACCTGTCGTCCTGGAAGTGTCCTCCGTCGACAGGGCGGGGGCGAGAGGGAGCGCTTCAAGTGGTGAAGAGCCGCGAGGGGTTGAGTACCGGTTACGGGGCACAGGGGCGGACTGTCTCGTAGTAGTGATGAAGCTCCTGTAATGGGAGTGGAGCGAAGGAGACAGGTGATCGAGGTCTGGAATCGATGGTCAACCGAAGTTCTCGGGAGGAACCGGACGAGTCGGCCGGGTTCGAAGCCGTTCGAGATCTCGAAGGAGGTCTTCGTGACGGCGTTGGAGAAGGTCAGGGAGAAGAAAGGGGCGCCGGGGATCGACGGCGACAGCTCGAGTAGTTCGCGCGGACCGCAAGGACAACCTGTACAAGCTGTGGAACCGGATGTCGTCGGGAAGTTACTTCCCGTCCCCGGGGCGGAAGGTGGAGATCCCCAAGGACGGGGGTCGGGGAGTGCGGGTCCTCGGGGTGCCCACGATGGCCGACCGAACCGCGCAGACGGTAGCGGTGGCCTGTCTGGAGCCGTTGGTGGAGCCGATGTTCCACCCGGACTCCTACGGCGACCGTCCGGGTCGCTCGCCGATGGGCGTGGGGCGTGGGGCGTGGGGCGTGGGGCGTGGGGCGTGGGGCGTGGGGGTCGGGGGGTGGGGCGGGGGGCCAGCCGTCAGGGGTCGACGCCGCGTTGGGCCGTGCGCGAGCCGCGGCGGGCCGCCGCCCGCTGCCACGCGAAGATCGCCCAGCCGACGCCGCCGAGGCCTGCCCCGACCAGACAGGTCGGCAGCGCCTGCGCGGGGCCCGTCACACGCACGACGACCGCCGCGACCAGCCACAGGAGCGTGCCGACCCCGACGACCGTGCGCATCCGGGTGAAGGCCGGGGGCAGCGGCGGGACGGCGGGCACGGACGCAGCCTACGCGCGGTAGATGCGCACCCAGTCGATCTGGAAGCGGACCTGGGCCGGGGTGGTCGCGTCGCGCGGCGGGATCCAGTCGTCGTACGGGCCGATGTCCTGTTGCATGGTCAGGTGCATCGAGCGCGGCGGGATCTGCGCGCGATCGGTGGTGCGGAAGACCTCCTGGCCGTCAACGAACCCGGCCACGTGATCGGGCATCCACTCCACGGCGTAGTTGTGCCACTGGGTGAAGTCGCCCGCCACCTTCGTGCCGTTCTGGCTGTTGTCGACGCCGTAGTGGAGGTTGAAGTTGTACTCGTTGCGCTCCGGCTTCGGGATCTCCATGAAGTCGATCTCGCCGCCCTCCGGAAAGTCCTCGGCGTCTGGCCACAGGATGAGGACGTCGCCGTAGCCGACGGCCTTCTCGGTGCGGGCGCGCACCTCCCACCGGCCGTAGAGCTGGCCGTTGGTCCATTCCAGGCCGCCCGACGACAGCCCATGGCTCACGATGCTCAGCATGCCGTTGGCCACGTGGAGGTTGGCCGGATCGTGCCTGCCGACGCCGCCGGTGGTCGCGCCGGTGTAGGGGTTCCACGCCGGGCTGAGGGTGTTGCCGTTGAACTCGTCGTGGTCCTGCAGCTGCCAGTTGTAGCGGACGGCGGCCTCGTCGTTCGAGCGCTCCTCCGGCTTGATCGTCGCCGTGTTGTGCGGCGCGACGTTGCCGTGGCCATCCCGCGGCGTCGGCGGGTTGTTCGACCCCTCGTTGGCCGTGCGCACGGCCGTCACCGCGATCCCGGCCAACGCCACGACCGTCGCGATCGCCAGCGCGACGACCGCGCTCCGCCGCAGACCAGGCGGCGGGGGCGGGGTAGCCACGGGAGACTCCGGCACGCATTGAGGGTAGGGACCTGGCTCTGTGGATCACCTGAGTGGGGCCGTTGCCACCCGAACGTGTGGTGGACGAGGTCCCGCACGACCGACGGTGGGTCACGGCCTCACTCGAGGAAGCTCGCGTGGACGTGGTCGAAGTGCCCGCCGGTGGCGCTGCGGACGTCGTAGATGCCGCCGCCGGTGTAGCGGATGCCCCAGTTGCCGGGATCGTCGCGCACGCTCGGGTCCCAGTAACGGCCCTGCCAGATCAGGTACTTCACCTGGAGCGCGCCGGCGTTGGCGCGCAGCCAGTCGGCCACCTTCCAGCCGTTGTCCCGCTCGGCGCCCTGCGGGAACGTGCCGGGCCGGGTGACCATGAAGTCGCAGGCCTTGCCCCGGGAGTGGTCGCTGGACGGGTTCCAGGCGTGGCGGTCCCAGCAGGCTGCGGCGTGGATGACCGGGCCGCCGCGCCAGCCGCCGAACGTCGCGGCGACCGCGTCGAGGCCATGCCGGGTGGCGCCGGTCAGACAGCCCTCGCCGGTCGGGTCGGGTGGACGGCAGCCGGTGGCGCCGCCCGCCCACGCGGTGGTGACGAGGTTGGGGGCGGGAGGCTTGTTTGCGGGTAGCGGTGGTCGTGGGGGCGCCTGCCCCGCCTGCCGCCCCTCGGCGCCGAAGCGCGCCACGTTGTCGTGCACGGCCGTGAGATAGCGGTGGACGAGCTGCGCGCAGCGGTCGTCGCAGCCCGCTTCGCCGGGTGCCGGGACGCCGGTGCGGCTGTCGGTGACCCGCGCGCAGCCCGCGATGTGGCAGACGAGCATGGCGTCGAGCGGGGTGGTGGGCTTGCCGGTGGCCGCGAGATGCGCGGCGACGGCCCGCAGGTTCGCGCACACCCACGGGATGGCGACGCGCAGATGCGCCTCGGGACTGAGGACGGCGGCGCCGTCGGAGGGCGGGTCGGAGGCCCACGGGCTCCCGCCCGCCGCCACCCACTCCGACTGCCCGAGCTGGTAGAGCCCGGCCGCGCCGCCGGGCCGGTCGGAGTGCGCGCCCGCGTCCCATCCCGACTCGGCCTGTACCTGTGCGACCACCCAGAGCGGGAGGAGCTCGGGACACCCGGCCGCGGTGAGGTCGCTGATCAGGGGGAGGGACTGCCGGGCCAGCGCGGGCAACGCCGCCACGGCGACACCCGAGACGACCTCCGACGGCACGGCCGCGGCGGCGGGCTGGACGGCGGCGAGGACCACCACCGCGGCCACGGCGGCGGCGTGCGTCGCGACGATGCGGCACAGGGTTTCGATCGCCGTCACCCGGCCTCCGCCGAAACGCGGGCGGTGCCGGTTCCGCGGAACCGCGAGCAGGCCGCTCCCACCCGTGGCCCGAGACCGAGCAGGACGGGAGTGCGCGTCACCACGCACCCCCGGCCACGGGCTCCTGTAGCGGATCGTCGTCGGCCAGCGTGTGGTCGTCGGTGCTGGGTGCGGGACGGGTGCGCGGCGGCGGCTCCTCGCCGAGCGTCTCGTCCCACGCGTCGACCACCATCCGGCCGCCGTCGAACGTGACCGGCACCGACAGCCGGATCCACGTCGATGCCAGGCTCCGCCAACCCCGGCCCGACGGTGCGGGCGCCGCCGCGGGCGCTCCGGGGACGTCGGAACCGTCGCCGCCTGCGGCGTCTGGGCTCGCATGCTCACCCACCGCGACGTAGGGCGTGACGCGGACGCGGACGTCGACCAGCACGCGGCCGTCCCCGTCGGGCCGCACCAGGCCGGGCAACGCGAACTCGGCGCGCTGGCGCCCCTCCCCGCTCCAGCCGAGGCGCGCCGGGTCGCGGCCGGGTGTCGGCAGGTAGTCGACCAGGACGCGCCCTCGTCGCTCCGGATCGTCCTGGTCCCAGGACAGGTAGTCGACGGCGAACGCCCCCGCAAGGGCTGCGGCCTCGACCGGGTGCGGCACCGCGGGCGAGAACCCGGGCACCGGGGGAAAGCCGCGCGGGTCGGTCGGCGGGTCGCCACCGCCTCGGGGATCGCCGCTGGTCAGCGGGCCGTCCCAGAATCCGGTGGCGGATTGGTCGGCCGGGGGAACGCCCGCCGTACCGCTGGCCGCGGGCCCACCCGCGGCCGCGGGGGCGGGCCGTGGGGCGCCCGGCGCGGTCGGAGAGGCGGCGGCAGCGCCCGGCCACGGGCCGCTCGGCCCACTCGGCGAGGCGGCCGCAGCGCCCGGCCAGGGGCCGCTCGGGCGGGTCGGCGGCGCGGTGCCGCCCGTCCTGGTGTCGGGCCGCGGGCCGCCCGGCCCGGTCGGCGGCGCGCCCGGCCCGGCGCCGCCGCCGGGCGCGACGACCCACTCGTCGACCGCGGCCCGGCGCGACCGTCGGGACAGCCCCCCGCTGTGGGGCGGCCGGTAGGCGGGCGCCGCGTCACGGTAGGCGCGCGGGGGTGGAGCGGCGGCGGCGCCGTACCACGCCGCGTAATCCGCGGGCGGCGCCTCGTCGGCGGTCTCGGGGCGACCGAATAGCCGGAAGGGGGACACGACGCTCACCCCGGGACGGGTCGTCGGCGCTGCGTAGGCATGGCTCTCCCGTCTACGAACACGGCGGATCGCACCCGCGGCGGAGCGCCGCGGGCGGATGTCGAGGCCGATCAATGTCGGACGACGCCGTCGACGCTAGGAGCGCCGCCGCACCTCGCGGGGCCGATTGCCGAAACGGTTTGCAGGTGTGAACGGGTCAGGCGGCGTGCGGCAGCGGCCAGGTGTGCACCGGCTCGTTGGCCTCGGAGTGCTCGAGGTAGCGGCTGAACATGCCGCGCAGCGCCGTCGCCCGGTCCGCGCCGCGCTGCTCCAGCGCCGCGACCGCGTCGAGCTGCCACGCGGCCCCCGTACGCCGGTGCAGGCAGCGCCCTTCGATCACGGTCAGGTAGCGGTCGATCACCGCGGCCGCCACCCCCCAGCGCGCCAGCCCGTCCGCCGCCTGCGGCAGCAGCTTGCGCAGCACCAGCTCGTCCGGCCGGATCCACCCGGACCCCGGCCAGTACAGCGGGCCGTCGAGCCCGTGCCGCGCGGCGGTGGTGAAGTTCTCCTGCGCCGCCTCGAACGACATGGAGCTCCACAACGGCCGGTCGGCCTCCACCAGCACCCGCAACAACCCGTAGAACAGCAGGGCGTTGGCGACCATGTCCACGGCCGTCGGCCCGGCGGGCAGCACCCGGTTCTCGACCCGCACGTGCGGCAACCCGCCCGCCACGTCGTAGACCGGCCGGTTCCAGCGCCAGATCGTGCCGTTGTGCAGCCGCAGCTCGGCGAGCGCAGGCACCCGCCCCTCCTTGAGCTCGAGCATGGGGTCGGTGTCTCCGGTGAGCGGCAACAGGCCGGGGAAGTAGCGGCCGTTCTCGCTGAACAGGTCGAGGATCGAGCTGATCCACCGCTCCCCGAACCACACCCGCGGCCGGACGCCCTGGTTGCGCAACTCGACCGTGCGCACGTCGCAGGACTGCTCGAACAGCGGGATCCGGGTCTCGGCCCACAGCCGCGACCGCAGCAGGAACGGCGAGTTCGCCCCCGCCGCCAACTGCACGCCCGCCAGGCACTGCGCAGCGTTCCAGTAGCCCGCGAACGCGTCCGGGTGCACCTGCAGATGCAACTGCATCGACGTACACGCGGCCTCGGGGGCGATCGAGTCGAAGTCGGCGAACAGGTGATCGGGGGCGACGGCGTGGCGGCCCGACGCATCGTCGCCTGCGATGTCGAGGCGGATGGGTTCGCCGCGTGCGCTCATCAGCTGCTCGTTCAGCACGGCGTAGCGATGTTCGGCGGACAGGGCGTCGACGACGAGGTGCTGCGGCTCGATCGTCGGCAAGATCCCGATGACGGCCACCCGCGCCCCGCACGTGTCGGCCGCCGAGCGGGCGAGCCCGAGGCGGTCGGTGAGCTGGCGCTCGAGGTGTCGCCACTCGTCGCCGGGCAACGGCCGGGGCGGCAGGTTGAGCTCCAGGTTCCACCGGCCCAGCTCCGACTGGAACTCCCTGCCCTCGAGCGCCTCGAGGACCTGAGGGCCGCGCAGGGCGGGCACCAGGTCGTCCTCGACGAGGTTCAGCTCCACCTCGACGCCGGTTATCGGCTCGTCGCGGGCAAACGTGTGTTCGCGCAGCATGACGGTGAGCGCGTCGAGGCAGCGCTGGACCATGTGGCGGTAGGTCTGGCGGTCGCGTCGACTGATCAAGGTCCGGTCGACGTCCTGGCCCATGCGGGCGCCGCCTCCTTAGGCTCCGGGGCCACTGACCGCGGCCGCCGCCGTCCGGTGACGTCCGCGCGGCTGTCCACCGTGGCATACCCGTGATCGCTCCGCTACGGCTGACCGGATGACGGCGTCTGCGATCATGTCCGGTCGTGGCGATCCTCACGGCGGTCGACGACGTGGCCGACCCACGTCTCGACGACTACCGCGACCTCACCGCCGCCGACCGCCGTCCCGACCGTCTCGGCGGCCGCGGCCTGGTCATCGCCGAGGGCGTCGTCGTTGTGCGGCGGCTGCTGGACTCGCCCTACCCGGTGCGCTCGCTGCTGGGGGTGCCGCGGCGGCTCGCGGAGCTGGACCTTTCCGGTCTCGACGTGCCCGCCTACGCCGCGGACGCCGACACCATGGCCCGGGTCGTCGGGTTCCACCTCAACCGGGGCGTGCTCGCGGTCGCGGACCGGGCGCCGACGCCGTCGGTGGAGCAGCTGGCGACGGGCAGGCTGCTCGCCGTGCTGGAGGGCGTGAACGACCACGAGAACCTCGGCGCGCTGTTCCGCAACGCCGCCGCGCTCGGCGTCGACGGCGTGCTGCTGGGCCCCCGCTGCGCCGACCCGCTCTACCGGCGCAGCGTGCGAGTGTCGATGGGGCACGTGCTGCGGGTGCCGTTCGCGCCCATGACGGGCCCGTGGCCTGCGGCGCTCGCGGCGCTGGACCACACGGTCGTCGCGCTGACCCCCGCGGCGGACGCGGTGCCGCTCGCCGCTGCCGGGCTCGCCGGACGGCGCGTCGCGCTGCTGCTCGGTGCGGAGGGGCCCGGCCTGACCGCGGAGGCGCTGCGGGCCGCGGATCTGCGGGTTCGGATCCCCATGGCGACGGGTGTCGACTCTCTCAATGTGGCTACGGCGGCGGCGGTTGCCTTCCACGCGCTCGCGGCACCTCTAAGCTGAGGGGGTGACCATCCGTGAGCGGATCGTGGTGCCCCGGCGCTCGTTGCCGCGCACGACCGTGGTCAACCCGCTCGTGCCGCGGCCCCCCGAGCCGCCCGGGCCGACGCCCTGGGCCACCGGGCTGACCATCGCCGCGTTCGTCGCGGTGTTCCTGACCCTGGCCGACGTCGCGTTGTGCCGGGCGTTCGCCGAGGCGTTCGGGCTGCTGTGGATTCCGGCAAACCTGCTGGTCGGAGCCGGTTTGGCACCGTCGCTCTTGCTGCTTCGCCGCACCCCGCTGTGGCGCTGGCCCGCGCTCGGCGCCACGGTCGGGCTCGGCGTCGCGTGGATTGTCCTGCTGCTCGCGATGCTCGGGCCGCGCTGACCGGCGCCTGTCAGGGTCGTGTCAGGGGCCCCGCGCAGACTCGCGGCCATGAACGGAGCAATCTGCGTCGAAGGGCTGGTCAAACGCTTCGGCGCCACCACCGCCCTCGACCGCGTCGATCTCGTCGCGCGACCCGGCGCGGTCCTCGGGCTGCTGGGCCCCAACGGATCGGGCAAGACCACCACCGTCCGCGTCCTCGCCACCCTGCTGCGGCCCGACGGGGGCCGGGCCACCGTGCTCGGCCACGACGTCGTCGCCGACGCGCAGGCGGTCCGGCGGCGGATCGGCCTCACCGGCCAGTACGCGGCGGTCGACGAGGCGCTGTCGGGCACCGACAACCTCGTGCTCGTCGCCCGCCTGCTCGACCTGCCGCGGCGCACCGCCCGGGCCCGCGCTGCCGAGTTGATCGCGCAGTTCGGGCTCGCCGACGCCGCGGGACGGCGGGTGCGCACCTACTCCGGCGGCATGCGGCGGCGGCTCGACCTCGCCGTCAGCCTCATCGGCCGCCCGGACGTCCTGTTCCTCGACGAGCCCACCACCGGCCTCGACCCGCGGCACCGCAACGAGGTGTGGGACGCCGTGCGCGGCCTCGCCGCCGACGGCGTCGCCGTGCTGCTCACCACCCAGTACCTGGAGGAGGCCGATCAGCTGGCCGACGACCTGGTCGTCCTCGACCACGGTCGGGTCATCGCAGGCGGCACGCCGGCCAGCTTGAAGGCGGAGGTGGGCGGGCAGGCCCTGCACGTGCGGCCGCTGTTGCGCGCCGACGTGCCGCGGGCCATGGCGCTGGTGGCCGAGCTCGGGACGGCGCCGGTGGCGGACGCGACCGGCGAGATCGTCGTGGCCGCGCTCGAGCCCGTGCTGCTGCGGCAGGTCGCGGACCGGCTGGAGTCCGCCGCCATCCCGGTCGCCGAGATCGGGCTGCGGCTGCCGAGCCTCGACGACGTCTTCCTCGCCCTCACCGGGCACACCGCGCAGGAGGCGGCGTGACCGCGATCGCCCCGGCCCCGCCCGCCCCCGCGCGGCACGCCGCCGATCCGGCGCCGTCGTTTCTGCGGCACGCGGGCGCCTTGGCGTGGCGCGGGATCGTCAAGACCGTCCATTCGACGGAGGCGTTGCTGGACGTCACGCTGCAGCCGGTGATCTTCCTGCTGCTGTTCGTGTACGTGTTCGGTGGCGCGATCTCCGGCAGCCCGGACGCGTACCTGCAGCTTGCGCTGCCCGGCGTGCTCGTACAGACGATCGTGTTCGCCTCGGCGGGTACCGGCGTCGGGTTGGCGGAGGACCTGCAGACGGGCATCTTCGACCGCTTCCGCAGCCTGCCGATCGCGCGCAGCGCCCCGCTCATGGGCGCGATACTCGCCGACCTGGTCCGCTACTTGACCTCGGGCGTGATCATGATGGTGATCGGGCTGGTGCTCGGCTTCCGGATCACGACCTCGCCGCTCGCGGTCGTCGCGACGTTCGGGCTGGTCATGGTGTTCGCGTTCGCCCTGTGCTGGGTGTTCACGGCGCTGGCGATGGTTGTCGGGCAGCCGCGGTCGGTGCAGGGGCTGGGGGCGCTGGTGATGTTGCCGCTGACCTTCGGCAGCAACGTCTTCGTGCCCGCCGACACCCTGCCCACGTGGCTGCGCGGGTTCGTGGAGATCAACCCGGTGACGCATGTTGCGGACGCCGCGCGGGGGCTACTCACCGGTGGCCCGGTGGCGGCGCCGACGACGTTCGCGCTGATCTCGTCGGCCGTGGTGATGGCGGTGTTCGCGCCGTTGGCGGTGTATCTGTACCGGCGTCGCACCTGAGCGGCCCGGCCGCGGGTCCTCGCAGACCGCGCTGGCACGTCGCAGAAGCCGGGGGGTCTGCGAGGCGTACGGCGGGTCTGCGAGGAGCCCTGCTCGACGGGCAGGGCCGGGCCGCGGCTGGCCGCACGCGCCGAGGGGTTCGTCAGCCGACCGCGTCGGGGGCGAGGAACGCCGTGAGGGTGGCGGGGTCGGCGTTGCGGCGGCCCGCGGCGGCGACGCGGGCGTCGGCGTCCGGCCCCAGGGCGGCCAGCAGCGCCACGACCTCGGGCGCGCCGCGGTCGAGGGTGCCGCGCCGCCCCGCGGCGACCGCGAGCAGACCGACCGCGGCGTCGTCGTCACCTTCCGCCCGCGCGAGCTGGGCGGCCACTTCCGCGACCATGCCGATGACCGGGCCGTCCCGGCTGGCCACCGCCATGTCCGCGGCCGAGCGCAACAGCACCCTGGCCTTCGCCGGGTCCCCCGCCGCGAGCTCCACCTGCGCGTGCAACGTGTACACGTAGGCCCGGCGTTGGGGGATCGCGAAGGCGGCGGGATCGGCCTCGCTGGCGGCGTCGACCGCGGCGAGGTGGGCGCGGGCCGCGTCGAGGTCGCCCGCCATCCGCTCCACCTGCGCCTTCGCGGCCGCGAGGCTTCCTTCCTGACGCCGCGGGTCGACCGCGCGCGCGAGCACCGCGCGGGCGGCGGGATAGTCGCCGCGACGGACGTCGACCATCGCGCGTCCGGCGAGGAACTCGTGCAGGTCCTCGTCGTTGCCCAGCTCGGCGGTGAGCGCGATCGCCTCGTCGAACGCGGCCGCCGCCGCGTCGTGCTCGCCCGCGAGCCCCTCCAGCTCGCCGAGCGAATACAGCACCATGCCCAGCCCGAACCGCTCGCCCAAGGCCGCGAACGCCGCGTGTGTGGCCCGCAGGAGATCGCGTTGGGCGGCGAGGTCGCCCTCGTTCTCCGCGCGCGTGGCCCGGACCTGCAACGCCAGCGCACGGGTCCAGGGGTCGTCGGCCGTCTCCGCAAGCGTGCGCAGCGGGCCCTCGTCCTGCTCGGCGAACGCGACGGTGACCGGCTCCACCAGCTGCAGCACCGGATGCCACGGTCGCGGCAGCGCGGCGAGCGCGGCGATGGCGGTCTCGGCATGTGCGCGCCCGCCTGTGATGTCACCGGATACGGCGGCCGCCATCCCGCGGTAGGTCAGGGCGAGGGCGCGGACGGCCGCGTCGACGTCGTCTCCCGCGACGGGCAGCGCGGCGAGCCACCGCCTGCTCTCGTCGAGCCTGCCTCGGACGAGCCATGACCACGTCATCGCGACGACGATCCGGTACGCGCCCGGTACGTCCGCGGTGGCGGTGCGGCGCAACGCGAGGTCGATTTCGTCGGCCTCGGCGCGCAGCCGCGCGAGCCAACGCAGCTGGTCGCGGCGGCGGATGTGCGGCTCGGCCTCCTCCACGAGGTCGACGACGAATGCGGCGTGCGCGGCCTCGGCTGCGGCGCGTTCACCGGCCGCATCGAGCTTCTCGCCCGCATAGGCGCGGATCGTCTCCAGCATGCGGTAACGGGTGGGGCCGTCGGCCTGCGGGACGGCGACGACCAGGGACTTGTCCACCAGCGACGTCAGCGCGTCCCATGCCGCGGGCCCGCACACGCGCTCGGCCGCCGCGAGGGTAGCGCCGCCCGCGAACGCGCTAAGCCTCCGGGCGACGGCGCGGTCGGGCTCGGCGAGGAGGTCCCAGCTCCAGTCGACCACCGCGCGCAGGGTTTGGTGGCGCGGCAGTGCGGTGCGCGCGCCCGTGGTGAGCAGGCGAAACCGGTCGTCGAGACGGGCGGCGATCTCGGCGGGGGACAGCGTGCGCAGGCGGGCTGCGGCGAGCTCGATGGGTAGCGGTTGGCCGTCGAGGCGGCGGCAGATCTCCGTAACGGCAGGCCGGGTGGCGGCATCAAGCGCGAAGCCGGGGCGGACGGCGGCCGCGCGGTCGGTGAACAGCTGCAGGGCGTCGGCCTCGGCGAGCGCGTCGACGGGATGCAACACCTCGCCGGGCACGCCCAGCGGCTCGCGGCTTGTGGCCAGCACCCGCAGCCGGGGGCAGGCCGTGAGCAGCGCCTCGGCCAGCGCCGCGACCTCGGCGACGAGGTGCTCGCAGTTGTCCAGCACGAGGATCGTGTCGCGGCCGGCAAGCGCGGCCGGCAGCCGCGTCATCGGGTCGGCTGCCTCCGCCCGGCCCAGGTGCAGCTCGGGCTCGCCGACGGCGGCCAGCAGCGCCGCCGGGAGCTGCGCGGCATCGGTGAGCGCGGCCAGCTCGGCGACGACGGCGGCAGGCGCGGCGGTGGGCGGTGCGGTGGGCGGTGCGGTGGGCGGCATGCCCCCAACACGGTGAGTCGCGCGTTTCGACACGCCGTGTTCGCCATTTCGCCGGGCGGACGGCGCGTCCGGAACGAACATGGCCTCCCGGGCGAGCCGCGTCTTGCCCGCGCCGCCTGGGCCGGTGAGCGTGACGAGGCGGGCGGTGCGCAGGAGCGCGCGGATGCGGTCGACGTCCGCCGCGCGCCCGACGAAGCTGGACAGCCCCGCCGTGCTGGGCGTGGCGAGCGCCGGGTGCAACACCGCCACCCGGGCTTCGGCGAGCTCGCGGCCCGGGTCGATGCCCAGCTCGTCGGCCAGCAGCGCGATCGTGCGGTCCAGGATGGCGAGGGCGTCGGCCTGGCGACCCGCGGCGTGCAGGGCCCGCCCCAGCAGCGCGGCCGTCGTCTCGCGCAGCGGCGCCTCGGCGAGCTGCGCGGCGAGTGCGTCGACGTCGGCCACGAGGCCCAGCCGCAACGCCAGCGGGGCCCGCTCGTCCACGGCGTCCGCGCGCCGCGCCTCCAGCCGGGCCGCGGCGGGGTACGCGAAAGGCAGCTCGGCGACATCGGCCAGCGCAGGACCGCGCCAGAGCGCCAGCGCGTCGCCGAGCAGGCCATGCGCCGCGGCCGGACCGGCCGACCGGGCTTCGGTGACCAGCGCGTCGAACACGACGGCGTCGACCGCGCGCGGGTCGACGGCCAACCGATACCCGCCCGGCTCCGTGACCACCAGTTCGGCCGCCAGGACCCGCCGCAGCCGTGACACCAGTGCCTGCAGTGCGTTGATGGCGTTCTCGGGCGGGGTCTCCCACAGGCCGTCGACGAGCGCGGCGGTGCTGACCGTCCGCCCGGCGTCCAACGCGAGCCGGGCCAGCAGGCCGCGCAGGCGCACTCCCGAAAGGCCGGCCGGACCCTCGACGGTGCCCAGCACGCCGATCCGCACCGCCTCCAGAGTGCAGGTGCGCGTCATGCGCCCTCCCCTTGGACCATTCCCCAGGTGACGGTGGGCGCCGCCAACTCCATCGCCACCGGCAGCCCGACCCCGACCGCGGGGATCCGGGGATTCGGCACGCGGACGAGCCCGATCACGAGGCGACGGTAGCGCAGGTTTCCAGCACCACCCGGGCTCGGCAGGCTCTGGCTCGATCTTCGCGCGTCGCGGCGGCCGGCGCGGCCACCGCGCGGCGCCCGGGTCGATACGTGGCGAACTTCGCTGGATCCGCGCGGTGATCACCGGTTCGGTGCGGAACGCGGCCAGATCCGGCCGGATCCGCACCGAACCGATGATCTCGACCCGCTCCGAGCCCGACCCGCCCCGGCCCGACCCGCCCCCGGGCTCCACGCGCCCGGCCGACCCGCCGCACGGCCGCACGGCATCATTCGGCGCCCCCGACACCTATTGCGCGAGTTCAGCCAGGAACAGCGCCTCCGCCAGCACGCCGCACGCGAACATCGGCAGCGAGAGGCTCTCGTCGATGCCGTGCCAGCGGCTGGACGGATCGCCGACGCCCGTGACGAGCACGGCCGCGTCCGGGAATGTCCGCGCGAACTCGGCAATGAACGGGATCGAGCCGCCGATGCCGACCTCGACCAGCTCGTTGCCGTAGGCCGCGGCGAAGGTGCGGCGGGCGATGTCGTACGCGGCGCCGTTGGTGGTGAGGGAGAACGGCTCGGCGACGCCGGTGCCAGGGGTCACGGTGACATGCGCGCCCCACGGCACCTGCGCGGCCAGGTGTTCGCCGAGGGCCTTCTGCGCGGTGGTCGTGTCGTCGCCGGGGCCGAGGCGCAGGCTGACGATGGCGCGGGCGCGCGGGATGAGAATGTTGGCCGCCTCGGCGACGCGAGGCGCGTCAATGCCGAGTACGGCGACGGCGGGCTTGGTCCAGGTGCGCTCCACGATGCTCCCCGAGCCGATGAGCGCGACACCGGACAGCAGCCCGGCGTCGCCGCGGAACGTGGCCTCGTCGACGTCCGGTGCCTCCGACGTGCCGTGCACAAGGCCGGGGATCGCGACGTCGCCGTGCTCGTCGTGCAGCCCCGCCAGTGTGCGGCACAGCGCGGTGAGGGCGTCGCCGATCGGTCCGCCGAAGACGCCGGAATGCACGGGGCGTTCCAGCATCGACACCTCGACGACCACGTCCACGAGTCCGCGCAGGCTCGTCGTGAGGGCGGGCACGTCGACGGCCGGGTTGCCCGCGTCGGCGATGATGATCACGTCGCAAGCCAGCGCATCTTTGTGCGCGCGCAGAAATGCGGGAAGGGTGGGCGAGCCGGATTCCTCTTCGCCCTCGACGAACAGGGTGATCCCGACCGGCGGACGGCCGTCGAACGCGCGCAGCACGGCGAGGTGGGTCATGACGCCCGCCTTGTCGTCGGCGGCGCCGCGGCCGTAGAGGCGGCGGTCCCGCTCAGTGGGCTCGAACGGCGGCGACGTCCAGAGCTCGTCGCCGCCGGTGGGCTGGACGTCGTGGTGGGCGTAGAGCAACACGGTGGGTGCGCCGTCGGGGGCAGGCCAGTGGGCGACGACCGCGGGCGCGCCCCCGTCGACCGCAACGACCGCGACGTCCGCGGCCCCTGCACCTCGGGCCAGTTCGGCGACGGCCTCGGCGCTGCGGCGAGTGTCGTCCGCATGCGCCGGGTCGGCCCAGATGCTGGGGATGCGGACGAGGCGCTCCAGGTCGGCGCGCGCTCCGGGCAGTTCCCGCTCAACGGCGGCGCGCAGGGCGGCGTCGACGGTAGTGCCGTCGGGCCTGGTCACTGGCTGGTCGGTCACGTCGGCGGACTTTACGCGGGCGGACGTGGGCGACGGGTCCTCACCACGGGGTGATACGTGCGTGCGCCGTCGTGCCGCGGCCGTGCTCGCCGCGTCGAGATGCCCGACTCGCGGTGTCGAGATGCGCGACTCGCGGTGTCGAGATGCGCGACTCGCGGTGTCGAGATGCGCGACTCGCGGTGTCGAGATGCGCGACTCGCGGTGTCGAGATGCGCGACTCGCGGTGTCGAGATGCGCGACTCGCGGTGTCGAGATGCGCGACTCGCGGTGTCGAGATGCGCGACTCGCGGTGTCGAGATGCGCGACTCGCGGTGTCGAGATGCCCGACTCGCGGTGTCGAGATGCGCGACTCGCCGTGTCGAGATGCCCGACTCGCCGTGTCGAGATGCGCGACTCACCTTGGTGAGATGGCGGACTCGTCGTGGTGGGATGCACGACTCACCGGGTCTGCACGCCCGCGACTGCGGCTGCGGCGGCGCCCGGCCTGCCGGGCCCGCTCCGCGGCGGCGCGCGCGTCGTCCTCGGACGGGGCGGCGGGGGGACCGTAGGCTGCGGACATGTCCCGGTTCCTGGCGATGTTGCTGGAGTCCGCAGCCCAGTCGTCCCACGGCATGGTCACGGGCGAGCCGCGCGAGCCGGTGCGGCATACCTGGGCCGAGGTCCACGTCCGGGCCCGCGCGATGGCGGCCACCCTGCGTGCCGACCACGACGGGTGCCCCGCGCTCGCCCGCGGCGCGGCGGTGGGGGTGCTCGCGGGCGAGCCGGTCGCGATCGCCCCGCTCGCCCAGGCCGTCTGGCTCTGCGGCGGCAGCGTGACCATGCTTCACCAGCCCACGGCCCGCACCGACCTCGCCGCATGGGCCGAGGACACGGTGTCCGTCCTCAAGATGATCGACGCGGCGCTCGTCGTGCTCGGTCCCCCCTTCAACGCGCTGGCCCCGGTCCTCACCGAGCGCGGCATCCCGTTCCGCACGATCGACGCCCTCCGCGGCGACGGCGCGACCGTCCGCGCCGACGCGGCCGAGGCAGCCGAAGACGACACCGCGTTCCTGCAGCTGACCAGCGGCTCGACCGCCGAGCCGAAAGCGGTCCGGATCACCCACGCCAACCTGCACGCCAACATCACGGCGATGGCGCAGGCGTCGCGACTCGACGTCGAGCACGACGTCCAGGTGTCGTGGCTGCCGCTCTTCCACGACATGGGGATGGTCGGGTTCCTCACTGTGCCGATGACGCTCGGGCTGGAGCTGGTCACGGTCACCCCGCTCGACTTCCTCAGCAGGCCCCTCCTATGGGCCGAGCTGATCTCCAAGTACCGCGGCACGATGACCGCCGCCCCGAACTTCGCCTACGCCGTCCTCGGCCGCCAGCTCGCGCGCGCCGACGGCCCGCTGGACCTCTCGTCCCTGCGCATCGCGATGAACGGCGCCGAGCCGATCGACCCCGTCGCCGTCCGCGGGCTCGTCGCCGCCGGGGCGCGGTTCGGCCTGCGGCCCGAGGCCGTGCTGTGCGCGTACGGGATGGCGGAGACCACGCTCGGGACGGCGTTCGCGCCGGTGGAGTCGGGCCTTGCGGTCGACGAGATCGACACCGATGACCTCGAGACCCGCAGGCTCGCCACCCCCGGCACCGGCCGCGGCTTCCCCAAGCTCGGGCCCCCGCTGCCGGGGATCGAGGTGCGCGTCGTCGGCGACGACGGCCGCGTGCTCGGCGAGCGCGAGGTCGGGGTGCTGCAGCTCCGTGGAACGTCGGTGACCCCCGGCTATCTCACCGTCGACGGGCCGGTCCCCGCTCAGGACGCCGATGGCTGGTTCGACACCGGTGACGAGGGCTACCTGGTCGACGGCCAGGTCGTCGTGTGCGGCAGGCGCAAGGACGTGATCATCATGGGCGGCCGCAACATCTACCCGACCGACATCGAACGCGCCGCGGACACCGCCGACGGGGTGCGCGCGGGCAACGCGGTGGCCGTGCGGCTCGCCGCGGGGGAGGGGCGTCACCGGGAGTCGTTCGCGGTGGTCGTCGAGTCCCGGCAGGCAGGCGACCCCGACGCGGCGGGTGGCATCGGCAAGGACGTGACGAGCCGGGTGGTGTCGGCGGTGGGGGTGCGGCCCGCACGCGTGGTCGTGCTGGGGCCGGGCGGTCTCCCCAAGACTCCGTCGGGCAAGCTGCGCCGCGCGGCGACTGCCGAACTCCTCCGCGGCGTTCCGGCGTCCGGCTGAGCGCTGCGTCGGCGCCGGGGTGAGCGCCGCGCCGGCCCGGTATGCGCCTTGATCGGCACGAGCCGCACACTATGACGGTCGCCGTCGTCGTCAGGTGCGGCTCGGCGCGATCATGCCGGGGACGGCGCCGTGAACGCCCCCGGGCGCTCGCGCGGCGGTCGGCCGGGCAGGCGCGGCGGAGGCGTCAGCCCGAAAGCGCGTGGAAGCGGTTCTGCGTGGGTTCCAGCCCGTCGGCCAGCAAGGCCTCGGTGGCGTCCGCGGCGAGGTCGACGGCGAACTCCAACTCCTTGCGCTCGGTGGCCGAGAACCGCTTGAGCACGAAGTCGGCCGGGTCCTGCCGGCCCGGCGGACGGCCGATTCCGAAGCGGACGCGCAGGTAGTCCTTCGTGCCCAGCGCCGCGCTGATCGACCGCAGGCCGTTGTGGCCGCCCTCGCCGCCGCCCTGCTTGAGCCGTACGACACCGAACCCGAGGTCGAGATCGTCGTGCACGACGACGAGCTCGCCGCCGTAGTAGCGCACCAGCCCGGCGACCGGGCCGCCGGACACATTCATATAGGTACGCGGCTTGGCCAGCACCACCCGCCGCCCGGCGAGCCGACCCTCCAGCACGTCGGCGTTCGCCCGGTGCCGGGAGAACCGCCCGCCACCGGCGCGGGTGGCGAGCAGCTCGACGACGCGGAAGCCGACGTTGTGACGGGTCTCGGCGTACTCGGGGCCGGGGTTGCCGAGCCCGACCACCAGGGCGGGGCCCGGCATCGCGGTCATCCCTCCTCGTCGCCTGCGGGCTCTTCCGCTCCGATCTCCGCCGCGGCGCCGGTCTCCGCCTCGGCCTCCGCCGCCTCGGTGGCCGCCACGACGTTGACGACGAGTTGCTCGGGATCGCCGCGCAATTCGGTGTTGGCGGGCAGCGTGAGCTGGCCCGCGAGGAACTGGGTGCCGATCGCGGCGTCCTCGACCGAGACCTCGATCTGCTCCGGGATGCTCGAGACGTCGGACTCCACCTCGAGGGTGTTGAGCTCCTGCGTGACCAGCGTGCCGGGCGCCGCGTCGCCGGTGATGACGATCGCGACCTCCACGACGACCTTCTCACCCCGCCGGATCACCAACAGGTCGACGTGCTCGATGTAGGGCCGGATCGGGTGCGCGACGACGGTCTTGGTGAGCGCCAGCTGGGGGCGGCCCGCGATGTCGATCGTCAGGACGGCGTTGCGGCCCTGCTCGCGCACGATGCGCTTGAACTCCAGCTCGGGCAGGGCGAGGTGCTGCGGGTCGGTGCCGTGCCCGTACAGGACGGCGGGGATCTTGCCCGCGCGCCGGGTGCGGCGGGCGGCGCCCTTGCCGAACTCCGTGCGGGTCTCGGCGACGATGTGGGCCTCGGCCACGGTGGGACTCCTCGTTCTCGCGTGTGTGTTGCGCGCGCGGCGAGGGCACCGGCATCGGCCGGGCCACGTCGATCACGGCGGGCCGACGTGCACCCGCCCTCGCCGCGGAACTGGTGACCACGATACGCGAGGTCGGAACACTGCCCGACGTCCGGGCCCGGCCTGTGGACAACCCTGTGGGCGTGTGGACAACTGGGCCCCGCGGCTCGGCGGGCGACCGCCGGTGATCGGACGGCGGCGTACGCTCGTCGTGTGGGAGGACCCGAGCCAGGTGATCGTGTGCCGGCGCCGCTCGTTCGATGGGACGGCCCGAGGCAACCGTTCGGCGCACCGATCGCTTGACGGGCCTGGACGCTTGACGTCATCGGGGGCACGGTGTACTCGATGAGTTCGGAGACCGATCACCCCCGCCAGCGCACCGTTGCGGAGCTGCTCGCCGCGCACGGCGACGGCACAGCGACCGGTCGTAGAGCCCGCAGGCGCGCCGCTGAGGACGTGGCCGATGCGGGGCAGGCCGCCCCGGGCACCAGCGCTAGCCCCTACCCCACCCCCAGCGGAGACGGCGCCGGTGCCGCCGGGCCGCAAGGTGGTGTGGCCGTGGAGAGCGGCCCGTCCGATCGCACGTCCGCCGTGGCCTGCGGGGCTGCGCCATACGCCGCATCGCCCGGCTCGCCGTCCGATGGTGCTCCGTCGTACGCCGCGTCTTCCCCCCCGCCCGCCGACGGCGCGTCCACGGCAGGCGACGACGTGCCCAAGAACGGCGCATCCGGCTCGGCGTTTGGTATACCGCCCGCTGCGGCGCCCCACGGTGCGCCGCTCCGCAACGCGTCGCGCCGGCCCGCGACGACAGGCGGCCCGTTCCGGCCTCCGAACAGCGGTCCGTTCCCGTCCGTCAACAGCGGCCCGATCCCGACGGTCAACGGCGGCCCGATCCCGACGGTCAACGGCGGCCCGATCCCGACGGTCAACGACGGCCCGATCCCGACGGTCAACGACGGCCCGATCCCGACGGTCAACGACGGCCCGATCCCGACGGTCAACGGCGGCCCGGTTCTGACGGTCGACGGCGGCCCGGTTTCGACGGTCGACGGCGGCCCGGTTTCGGGGGTCGACGGTGGCCCGGTTTCGGAGGTCAACGGCGGACGGGTTCCGGGAGCCAACGGCGGACGCGTTCCGGGAGCCAACGGGGGCCTGCCCCCCGCGGTCGACAGCGAGTCCTTCCCCGCCGTTCAGAGCAGGCCCTTCCCGGCGGTCAACAGCGGCCCCATTCCCGCCGTGAACGGCGCCGGGTCCGCCGGGGGATCCCCGGGCCCGGCCGGTCCAGGCGCGCCCCCCAACGGGCCAGACCGTGCAGGCCCCACGAACGGCATTGCAGGACCGGTCGCACGGGGAGCAGGCTCCGGCGTCGCCGCGGGCAGGCCTTCGCCTCCGAGCTCCGGCTCCGCTGAGAGGCCGCCTCAGGGCTCCGGCGCCGCTGAGGGGCCGCCCGCGTCACGTGGCTCGGGCGCGGCCTACGCCCCATGGAGAGCCGCCGCGGGCAGCGCAGCCGACCCCCCGGCGCCCGCAAATGGTGCCCCACCCCCGTCGTGGACGAACGGACCCCTCCACACGCCCCAGCCCGCACGCGGCGCCTCGGGCACCGGCCTGCCCGCTGCGCCGGGGCCGGGCGTCGATCGCGGACAGGGACCGGGCGCTGGCCGCGGACGGGGGCCGGGCGTCGACCCCGGACGGGGACCGGGCGTCGATCCCGGACGGGGACCGGGCGCCGACGTCGGCGGGGCGCAGCCGGACAGCCGCCCGCCTGCCGCCGCCTCGTGGGGATTGGCCAACCGCGACGGCCCAGCTCCCGCCCCGGGGAGCCCGTCGACGTCGAGAGGCGCCCTAGCAGGCCCGGGCCGCCTGCCCGCCCCGTGGCGGCCGGTCGGCGAGACCGACCGCGACCTGCGGCCCGGTGGTTCCGCCAGTCCCGAAGCAGTCGATGAGTCCGCCGACGACCCATCCGCCACCTCACCGAGCCATCGCGGCCGTCACAAGCGGCACCGCCACAGCCCGCGGCGTCACACGAACTTGCCGAACGTCCCCGCGCTCTCCCACCCCGACAGCGACGCGGCGTTCGTCACCGGCGGCGCCGTCTACGCGGACCCCTATCGGCCTCGGGCGGAGTCGGCCGACGATGCGTCCGACGCGGAGGCCACACACCGTTTCGGTGGGCCCGTGCCGTCGCCGAGAGACGAACGGCGGCGCACCGGCCCGACGCGAGGGCGTCCCGGCCGCAGCATCATGCTCGATCCCGGCCAGACGGGCCCCATCGGGAGCCCGGTGCGCTCCGACGACGACGGCGGCCCCTCGACCGCGGTCGGTCTCGCACCGCAGGGCGCCGAGGCCTGGCATCTCGAGCGCACCGCACGCCGGTCCGCGCGCGACGGCGGCCCGGCCACCGAGGCCCGCGCCCGCTTCGACTTCGACGACGAGGACGACAGCGACGACGAGGACGACAGCGAGGATTTGGCAGGCGACTTCGCCGACCTCGGGCCCGACATCGATCCCGACGACCACCCGGCGGGCCTGCCCGCCGAGCCCCGCAGGCGCGCCCGCGCGGCCGACTCGCCGTCCGCAGGGCAGGCGTGGGCCGCGGTCGTCGCCCAGTGGATCGCGGGCGCAATCGGCGGGGCCGCGCTCTGGGTCGGGTTCCGCTTCCTCTGGCGCGACCTGCCGGTGGTCGCGCTCGCCGCTGCCGTGCTGGTCACCGTCGGCCTCGTGCTCGTCGTCCGTGCAGTCATGCACAACGACGACCGCCGCACGACACTGTTCGCCGTGCTCGTCGGCCTGCTCCTGACGGCGTCTCCGGCGGTCCTTGTCCTCTTGGGACGGTGAGACCGATGCGACCAGGGCGCGGCCCGTCCGTCGCGCTGTCGACGGCTGCGGTGTACCCCGAGCCGGTCGCCACCGGGTTCGAGCTGGCCGCGGAGCTGGGCTACGACGGCGTCGAGCTGATGGTGTGGGGCGATCCCATGAGCCAGAACGCGGCCGCGATCGCCCGGCTCGCCGAGCGCCACGGCATGCCGGTGCGCGCCGTGCATGCGCCCTGTCTGGCCGTCACCCAGCGGGTCTGGGGAGCCGACCCGATCGTCCGGATCCGCCGCTCCGTCGCCATGGCCGAACGGCTCGGCGCAGCCACCGTGGTGCTGCACCCGCCATTTCGCTGGCAGCGGCGCTACGCCGCGCAGTTCACCGACGAGGTGGCCCGCGCGGGCGAGGTAGCCGGGGTCGCGCTCGCGGTGGAGAACATGTTCCCGGTGGTGCGCGGCCGCATGCGCACCGTGCCCTACGAGCCCGGGTTCGACCCGACCGAGGTCGGCCACCGCCACTACACGCTCGACCTCTCGCACACTGCGGCGGCCGGAATGGACGCGCTCGCCCTCCTGGAGCGGATGGGCACGGGCTTGCGCCATGTGCACCTCGCTGACGGCAGCGGCGCGCCCCGCGACGAGCACCTCGTGCCCGGCCGTGGCACCCAGCCCTGCGCCGAGGTGCTGCAGCGGTTGGCGGACATGGGTTACCGCGGCGTGGTGGTCGCCGAGATCAACACCCGACGCTGTCGCACGCGCTACGCCCGGGCCGAGCTGCTCGCCCGGTCGCTGCTGTTCGCCCGCCTGCACCTGCAGCCCACGGAGGAACCGCGCGAGGTGGCGAGACCCACGGTGTGAGGGTGGCGGCCGGATGCCGCGGCTCGGCCGGGTAGGGAGACTGAGCTGATGCAGCCGCATGTCGCCGCGCCCCCGTTCCGTGCCGCCATCGCGGTCGAATCGCTCGGCGACGGGCGCTTCCGCGCGGAGCTGGGCGACCGTTGGACCGTCGGCCCCAAGGCGCACGGCGGTCTCCTGATGGTGCTGCTTGTCCAGGCCGCGCTGGCCCGCCTGGACGGTGACGCGCCCGGCTCTGCCGTGAACACCGCCCCGGACCCCCTCGCCGTCGCCGCCGACTTCCTCCGCGCCCCCGACCCCGGCTCCGTCACGATGACCACTGAGGTACTCAAGACCGGCCGGACCGTGTCGGTGGTCGCGGTGCGGATGCACCAGGACGACCGGCTCATGCTCGCCGCGTCGGTCACGGCCGGGCGGCTACCCGACGCCGAGCCTCGCTGGTCGGAGGCGCGCGAGCAGCCCGTCGAGCCACCCGCGGACGCCATCGACCCGGCTGCCGGACCCACCGTCTTCGGCCTCGCCCGCACCTGCGACCTGCGCTTCGACCCAGCGACGATGGCGTTCCTTCGCCGGCGAGCAGGCGTCGCCGGTGTTGCGCGGCTGGGCCCGCACCCGCGACGAGCCGGTCGACGTCCTGTTCGCCCTCCTCGCGGGCGACATCCTGCCGCCGACCGTGTTCAACCTCGGCGGCGCGACCGGCTGGGCGCCGACCGTGCAACTCACGGCCCTGATGCGGGCCCATCCCGCACCGGGATGGCTGCGGATCGCGTCGCGGGCCGACGTCGTCGCAGGCGCGTGGTTCGACGAGGACGTCAGCGTCGTCGACGCGGCCGGGCGGGTGGTCTGCCAGGCCCGGCAGCTCGCGCTCTCGCCGTTGCCCGACGCCCGGATACGGCACCCCGCCGCCCCGCCCGCCGCTCCGCTGTTGGCTCCGCTGGCCGCTTCGCCCGCACCGCCGTCGGCCGCTCCGCCCGCGCGTCGGCCCGCCGCTCCGCCCGCACGCCGGCCCGCCGCGCCATGATCGTCAGTTCGGCGCGAAAGGCGGCCAGATCCGGCCGCTTTCGCTCCAAAGCGGTGATCATGGCGGGGAATGGGTGTGGCCGGTCATGGCGGGGAATGGGTGCGGCCGGGCGGCGCGGCGAGGTGGGTGCGGCAGCCGCTGGAGCGGGTGCAGGCGATCCGGCGGGGCGCCCGGGGTGGTGCAGGCGGCTCGGCGGGGCGCCCGCTGGAGCGGGTGCAGGCGGCCCGGCGGGGCGCGCTGTGGCCGGCCCCGGTGAGCCGACCCCCGGGGCTGGGCCGTGGGCCCGCCGGGTGCGGCCAGGCCGCGCCGTGGCGGGCGAGCGGCCGTGGCGGGCGAGCGGGCCGATCAGCTCGGCACCCGGCGGACCGGTCGAGTCCGGCGCCGACGCGGGCGAGCCCGGATGGAGGGTGCAGGGTTAGCCTCCCAGCATGGGTGTAGTCGCGGTGCTGGGCGCGGGCAAGATCGGTGAGGCGTTGCTGCAAGGGCTGCTCGCCGCGGGCCGCACGGCCGATGAGCTGTTGTTCACCGAGCGCCACCCCGAGCGCGCGGCGGAGCTGACGGCGCGCCACGGCATCGCGGCCGTCGACGTCGCGGACGCCGCGGCCCGGGCCGACGTGCTCGTCGTCGCCGTGAAGCCCCAGGACATCTCGCCCGTCCTCGCTGAGCTGGCGCCGGTGCTGCGGCCCGGCACGCTGGTCGTCACGCTGTGTGCGGGCCTCCCGATCGCCCTGTTCGAGGGCGCGCTTCCGGCGGGCACCCCGGTGGTGCGGGTCATGCCCAACACCCCGATGCTGGTGGGCGAGGCGATGAGCGCCATGTCGCCGGGCACCCACGCCACAGCGGAGCAGCTCGCGGTCGTCGAGAAGATGCTCGCCTCCGTCGGCCGCGTGGTGCAGGTGCCCGAGGCGCAGCAGGACGCCGTCACCGCGCTGTCGGGCTCCGGGCCCGCCTACTTCTTCTTCCTCGTCGAGGCGATGATCGACGCCGGGATCCTGCTCGGCCTGCCGCGGGCCGTCGTCGCCGAGCTCATCGTCCAGTCGGCGTACGGCGCGGCGCTGATGCTGCGCGAGTCGGCCGACCATCCGGTGCTCCTGCGCGAGGCCGTCACCTCCCCGGCGGGCACGACCATCGCCGCGATCCGCGAGCTGGAGCGCCACGGCGTGCGGGCCGCGTTCCTCGACGCCATCGAGGCCGCCCGGGACCGCTCGGTCGAGCTGGGTCGCGCGGCGCAGCAGACCTGACCCGATCGGCGCGGGATTACCCACCCTCATGCGCACCTGAATGCCCCGACCGGGTGCACCCGCCAGTCTTCCTCGTCACACCCGCCCGGTTAGACTCATCCGGACTCCTCAGAAAGCGGTGAGCGGATGGCGACCGAGCCCGAGATCCACCTCGCCCAGGTCCAGTTTCTGACCGTGGCCGAGGTCGCGGCGATGATGCGGGTCTCCAAGATGACCGTCTACCGCCTCGTGCACGGCGGCGAGCTGCCCGCGGCGCGGGTTGGGCGTTCGTTCCGGGTGCCGCGCCACGCCGTCGAGGAGTACCTGCGTTCGGCCTACTTCGACGTCGGTTGAGCCCCCTCGGCTAGACTAGGGCGAATACTTCGCCCGGCCGCCGTCGGGCTCGCAGCAGACCCGGAAGGTTGACCGTATGGGCTCAGTCATCAAGAAGCGCCGCAAGCGGATGTCGAAGAAGAAGCACCGCAAGCTCCTGCGCAAGACCCGCGTGCAGCGGCGCAAGCTCGGCAAGTGAGCCTTCCCCGAACGGCCGGTGGCCCGCCACCGGCCGTTCGTGCATGAGTGGGATCTGACGCCGCGCCGCCCCATCTCCCGCCCGGCCGGTCTAGCATCGGTCACTCACCGCATTCATCCGACTCATCTGGGGCTGTACGTGCCGCCGTCCGTCGTTCTCGTCACTGGGGTCAGCAAGTTCCTCGGTGGCCACCTCGCCGCCCGGCTGGCCGCCGACCCCGCCATCGACCGCATCCTGGGCGTCGACACCGTCCCGCCGCCGCGTGACCTCCTGCGCCGCATGGGCCGCACCGAGTTCGTGCGCGCCGACATCCGCAACCCGTTGATCGCCAAGGTCATCTCCCGAGCGTCGGTCGACACCGTCGTCCACGCCTCGCTCGCCGCCAACCCGGCCTCCTCGGGCGGGCGCACGACGATGAAGGAGATGAACGTCATCGGCACGATGCAGCTGCTCGCCGCCTGCCAGAAGGCGCCGAGTGTGCGGCGGGTCGTGCTGAAGTCCACCACCGCCGTCTACGGCTCCAGTTCGCGCGATCCCGCCTTGTTCGACGAGACGATGACCCCCAAGGACTTCCCGGCGGGCGGGTACGCCAAGGACGCCGTCGAGATCGAGGGGTACCTGCGCGGGTTCGCCCGCCGCCGTCCCGACGTCTCGGTCACCGTCCTGCGCTTCGCCAACCTCATCGGCCCGCGCATCGACACGGTCTTCACCCGCTACTTCGCGCTGCCCGCCGTGCCCACGGTGCTGGGCTACGACCCCCGCGTGCAGCTGCTGCACGAGGAGGACGCGCTCGCCGTGCTGGAGCGCGCGGCGAGCCTCGAGCTGCCGGGCACGTTCAACGTCGCCGCCGACGGCGTGCTGCTGCTCTCCCAGGCCATCCGCCGGGCGGGCCGGATCGCCGTCCCGGTGCCCGGCCCTGCGGTCGGTCCGGTCAGCCGGATCGTCCGCGGCGCCCGCCTTGTCGACTTCTCGCCCGAGCAGATGCGCCTGCTGAACTTCGGTCGGGTCGTGGACAACCAGCGGCTGCGCACCCAGTTCGGCTTCACCCCGCGCTGGACCACCATCCAGGCCTTCGACGACTTCGTGCGCGGCCGCGCACTCCGTCCGGTGATCCCGCCCGCGCGGGTCGAATCGCTGGAGCGGGGCGTGCTCGCCGCCGTCAGGGCCCTGCGATGACGGTCACGCGCATCCGTCATCCGCGAGCCACGAGGGGAGCGACCACTGTGTCGGAGGCCCGCATCATCCAGCTCCATGCCGACGCGTCCGGGGACCGCACCCGGTGGCGGCTGGGCGCCCCGCGGCACGCCCCGGAACCCATGCCGCCGCCCGAGCCCGAAGCCACCGAGGAGTCGCCCGCATGGGAGGAGGCGGTGGCCGCCGCGGCGCGGTTCCTGCGCAGGCGGCTGGAGGGCGACTACGCCGTCGACGACTTCGGCTTCGACGTCGACCTCAACGACAACGTCATCCTCCCGGTGCTGCGCCCGCTGTACGAGAAGTGGTTCCGCACCGAGGCGATCGGCATGCACAACGTGCCCGACGTCGGCGGCGCGCTCGTCGTCGCCAACCACTCCGGCACCCTGCCGCTCGACGCGCTCATGACCGCCGTCGCACTGCACGACGACCACCCCGCGCAGCGCCACCTGCGGATGCTCGGCGCCGATTTCCTGTTCCGGTTCCCCGGGGTCGGGCCGCTCGCCCGCAAGCAGGGCGCCACGCTCGCCTGCAATCCCGACGCGGAGCGGCTCATGTCCGCGGGCGAGCTCGTCGGCGTGTGGCCGGAGGGCTTCAAGGGCATCGGCAAGCCGTTCCGCGACCGCTACAAGCTGCAGCGCTTCGGCCGCGGCGGCTTCGTGGCGGCCGCGTTGCGCACCCGGGTGCCGATCATCCCGTGCTCGATCGTCGGCGCGGAGGAGACCTACCCGAAGATCGGCGACATCAAGCCGCTCGCCCGCCTGCTCGGCGCCCCCTACTTCCCGGTCACGCCCACGTTTCCGCTGCTCGGCCCGCTCGGGCTGGTGCCGCTGCCGTCGAAGTGGCTGATCGAGTTCGGCGAGCCCATCCGCACCGACACGATCGGCGCGGCCGAGGCGGACGACCCGATGACCGTGTTCAACCTCACCGACCAGGTGCGCGAGACCATCCAGCACACCCTCTACCGGCTGCTGTCCCAGCGCCGCAACGCGTTCCTGGGCTGAACATGGCACTGTCCTACGCCCACGACATCGACATCACGGTTCAAGTGAACGGTCGCGCGGTGCGCGCGGCCGTGCGCCCCCGGACCACCCTGCTGGACTGGCTGCGCGAGGAGGTCGGGCTCACCGGCACCAAGAAGGGCTGCAACGAGGGCGCGTGCGGCACGTGCACCGTGCTCGTCGACGGCCTGCGCATGAACAGCTGCCTGACGCTCGCCGTCCAATGCGACGGCCGGGCGGTCACCACCGTCGAGGGCCTCGCCGACGGCGACACGCTCAGCCCCGTCCAACAGGCCTTCCGCGACCACGACGCGTTCCAGTGCGGCTACTGCACGCCCGGCCAGGTCGTCTCGGCCACCGCCTGCATCGCCGAGGGCCACGCCACCGACGCGGCCACCGTGCGCGAGTGGATGAGTGGCAACATCTGCCGTTGCTCGTCGTACCCGCAGATCACGGCGGCGGTCCTGGCGGCAGCGGCGGCGACGCGATGATCGACTTCGGCTACGCCCGCGCCGACTCCCGATCCGCCGCCGTCGCCGCGCTCGCCGACGACCACGCCGCCGTCCTCGCGGGCGGCACCGAGCTGCTGAACTGGGTACGGCTGGGGATCGTCGCGCCCGAGCGGGTCGTCGACATCGGCGGCCTCGACGAGCTGCGCGGCATCACCCGCGACGGCGACGAGCTGCGCATCGGCGCGCTGAGCACGCTGAACGAGGTCGGCGAGCACCCACTCGTCGTCGCGCACGCGGGCGCCCTGGCTTCGGCGTGCCTGCAGGCCGCGTCCGCGCAGGTCCGCAACCGGGCCACGCTCGGCGGCAACGTGCTGCAGCGCACCCGCTGCGCCTACTTCCGCGCCGAGGAGCCCGTCCCGTGGCCGTGCAACCGGCGCACGCCCGGCAGTGGCTGCGCCGCCCGGCACGGCCTGCACGAGCGGCACGCGATCTTCGGGTGGACCGACGAGTGCGTGGCCGTGCAGCCGTCCGACCCGGCGGTGGCGCTGGCGGCGCTGGACGCCGTGGTCGAGGTCGTCGGCCCGACCGGCCTGCGCGCGATCCCGAGCCGCGACTTCCACCTCACCCCGCAGGAGGCGGGCCTGCGGGAGAACCGGCTCGACCCGGACGAGCTGATCGTCGGCTACCGGATCCCGGTGGAGGAGGCCGGGCAGGCCTACGTGAAGATCCGCGAGCGGGCCTCGTACGAGTACGCGATCGTCTCGGCGGCGGCCGTGGTGGGCCGCACCGCCCGGGTGGCGTTGGGTTCGGTGGCGGGCAAGCCGTGGCGGTTGCCGGACGTGATGGGCGTGCCGCTCACCCGGGAGGCGCTGCTGCCCGTCGTCGAGCAGGGCATGGCCGACGCGATGCCCCTGCCGCGCAACGGGTTCAAGGTGACCATGGCCCGCAATGCCGCGGTCCGCGCCTTGCTCACGGCCGGCGGTACCCGGTGATCACGCGGGTCGAGGCCGTCGACAAGCTCACCGGCGCCGCGCGGTTTGCGGCCGACCACCGGCCCGAGGGGGCGCTGCACGCCGTGCTCGTCGGCGCGCCGATCGCCACGGGCACGCTCCGCGGCGTCGACGCAACCGCGGCCCGCGCCCTGCCCGGGGTCACCGCCGTGCTCACCGCGGCCGACCTGCCCGACTTCCCGCGGCTCGACCTGCCCGCAGCCGTGCTGACGCTGCCGTTCACCGACGACCGGATCCCCTGCGAGGGCTGGCCGGTCGCGATCGTGCTCGGCGAGTCGATCGAGGCGGCCGAGGCGGCGCGGGCGGCCGTCGCCGTCGACGGCGCCGCCGAGCACCCGGTGTTGCTCGGGTCGGGGGAGCGGACGCCCGCGATGGGCCCGGACCCGGTCGTCTTCACCAAGGGCGACGTCGACGCCGCCCGCGCGCAGGCCGCCGTGCGCGTCGAGCGGACCTACCTCCAGGCCGCCCGCCACCACAACACGATGGAGACCTCCGGCACCGTCGCCCGGTGGGACGGCGAGCGCGTCACGCTCTGGGACGCGGTGCAGGCGAGCTCGACCGTCATCCCCGTCGTCAGCCGGGCGTTCGGGATCGACCCGGCCGACGTGCGCGTCGTCGCCCCGCACACCGGCGGCGGCTTCGGCGGCAAGGGCTACATCTGGCCGCACGAGATCCTCGCCGCCGCGGCCGCGCGGGTGGCGGGGCGGCCGGTGAAGCTGCACCTGCGCCGCGCCGACCAGTTCTGCGACGTCGGCTACCAGCCGTGGATGGAGCAGACGATCCGGCTCGCCGCGGACGCTTCCGGGCGCCTGCTCGGCATCGAACATGCGGCCGTCAACAACGCGGGACTGGTCGAGACGCACGTTGAGCCCGCCACCGAGGCGTCGAAGTCGCTCTACGCCACGCCCGCGATCCGGCTGCAGCAGGAGATCGAGCGGGTCAGCCTCAACGTGCCGACGCCGATGCGGGCCCCGGTCGAAGGTCCGGGCCTGTGGGCGTTGGAGAGCGCGATGAACGAGCTCGCCGACGCCGTCGGGGTCGACCCACTGGACCTTCGGCTGGCCAACTTCGCGGAGGTGTCGCCCGCGGACGGCAGGCCGTGGTCGAGCAACCGGCTGCGCGAGGCGTACGCGGAGGGGGCCCGCCGCTACGGCTGGCGCACCCGGCACGAACGCCCGCGGACGGACGGGCCGTGGCGCATCGGGCACGGGATGGCCACCTGCTCGATGGGCACCTTCCGGTTCCCGGGCGCCGCGCGGGTGCGCCTGTCGGCCGACGGCGGCGCGGTCGTCGAGAGCAATGTGCACGACATCGGCACCGGCGCGCAGACCGTCCTGGCCCAGGTCGCGGCCGAGGAGCTGGGCGTGCCGCCGGACCGGGTCGCGGTGCGCTGGGGCGACACCGACCTCCCGCGCACCGGGCCCACCTACGGCTCGTCCACCACGATGGGCAGTGGCAGCGCGGTTGCGGCGGCGGCGCGTGACGTCACCAAGCAGCTCGCCGATCTCGGGCTCGACGCGGGCCAAATGGCGGCGGCCGGGGTCGACGAGCTCGTCGGCGACGGCGTGTACGCGCTGCCCGGCGGGGCGATGTTCAACGGCGACGGCGAAGGCACCCCGTACGCCATGCGCACGTGGGGCGCGGTCTTCGTCGAGGTGGGGGTGGACCCGGACTTCGGGGTGCTGCGGCTGCGGCGGGCCGTCGGCGTGTACTCGGCGGGGCGGATCGTCAACGCGGTCACGGCGCGGTCGCAGATGGTCGGCGGGATCGTCTGGGGCTGGGGCAAGGCGACCATGGAGGAGAGCGACCAGGAGCCGGTGTACGGACGGTGGCTGGCGAAGAACCTGTCCAACGTGGCCGTGCCGGTGAACGCCGACATCCCGGACGACATCGACGTGTCGTTCGTGGACGAGTTCGACGAGGCGGCGAGCCTGATCGGGGCGCGGGGGATCGGCGAGCTCGGCGCCACCGGCGTGGACGCGGCGGTGGCCGCGGCCGTCCACGACGCCGTGGGCGTGCGGGTGCGGGAGGTGCCGATCCTGCCGTGGAAGGTGCTGGCGGGCCTGCCGGGCTGACGGGTGGGCCTGCCGAACGCGGTGGGCTCCGCAGGCGCGACCGCGCATCCCGTGTGGTGACTGCGCACCCGGTGTGGCGACCGCGCACCCCATCGATGGGGTGCGCGGTGCCGTGATGGGGTGCGCGGTGCTCCGGTGGGCGCGCGGTGGGCGGGGGTGCGCGGTGGGTGGGGGTGCGCGGTGGGCGGGGGTGCGCGATGGGCCGGGGTGCGCGGTGGGCGGGGGTGCGCGATGGGCCGGGGTGCGCGATGGGCCGGGGTGCGCGATGGGCGGGTGCGGGGCGCGGGCGGAGGGCGGGCGCGTCAGCGGCGGCGGTAAGCCACCCCGGCCGCCACCGCGCCTGCCAGCGCGCCGGCGCCCAACACCGAGGGCACGCCGATTTTGGCGGCCTTGCGGCCGGTGCGGAAGTCACGGACCTGCCAGCCGCGGGCCTTGGCGATGTCGCGCAGCTCGGAGTCCGGGTTGACCGCGACCGCGGTGCCGACCGCCGAGAGCATCGGCACGTCGTTGACCGAGTCGGAGTAGGCCGTGCACCGGCGCAGGTCAAGGCCTTCGGCCGCGGCGAGCGCGCGCACGGCGTGCGCCTTGGCGGGCCCGTGCAGGATCTCGCCGACCAGCCGTCCGGTGTAGACGCCGTTCTCGCTCTCCGCGACCGTGCCGAGCGCCCCGGTGAGCCCCAGCCGTCGGGCGATGATCGACGCCAGCTCGACCGGGGTGGCCGTGACCAGCCACACCCGCTGCCCGGCGTCCAGGTGCATCTGTGCGAGCGCGCGGGTGCCCGCCCAGATGCGGTCGGCCAGCAGCTCGTCGTAGATCTCCTCGCCGAGCGCGGTGAACTCGTCCACCGGGTGGCCCGCGACGAACGAGAGCGCGGTGTCGCGGTGGTTCGAGACGTCGGTCTCTCGGCCGCCGACCCGGAACTTGATCTGCTGCCAGACGAAGCCAAGGAGGTCGGAGGTGGTGAAGAACTTGCGGGCGGCGAGCCCGCGGGCGAAGTGGAAGATCGACGCGCCGACCATCATCGTGTTGTCGACGTCGAAGAAGGCGGCGGCGGTGAGGTCGGCGAGCGGCGTTTCGACGGGCCGCTGCGCGGAGACGGCCGCCGCCGCCGACGCCTCACCGGCGAGGATGGCGGTGTCGTCGGACCGTGCTTCTCCTGACACGTGCGGGCCTCCGGTGCTGCGGACTGCGGACACCCACCCTACTGTCGCGTCCCGGCCGGGCGGACCCTCCGCCGGGTGCGCGGGTCGTGCGCGGCAATCGCGGCGAGGGCCACGATTGCCGCGCGGGGCGTCAGCCGAGCAGCCCGCTCGACTTGCCCGGCAGCAGCGGCGGCACCGTGATCGGGACCGGCAGCGGCAGCGGCACGTTGACGTTCTTCTTGTCGTTCGACGACGGCGCCGCGCTGGTCGTGGGCGTCGGCGAGGCGCCGCTTTGACCCTCCGGCCCGACTTGGACGCCGGGCACGAGTGCGGGATCCGCGCCGCCGTCCTGCGGGGACGGCGGCTGCTCCTGCGGCGCGGCCTGGCCTGCGGCCTGTTCCGGCGGTGCCGTGGCGGAGGCCCGCTCGGTTGGCGCGGAGCGTGCCGGGGCGCCCGCTGCGGCCCCCGAGGCCTGCCGGGCGACGCAGGGTCCGTCGGCAGGCAGCGGACCGAGGTCGTCCACGGCGTTCGCGGTGGCCTGGCTGCACCCGGCGCGGGCCGTCAGTGCGACGGCGCGGCGGTGCACCCGGTCGAGCAGGTGCAGCGCGTCGTCCGCGTCCGGCTGGGCCGCCGTGGGCAGCGTGGTGCGGAGCGCGGACAGCCGGGCGGTCTGCTGGGTCGCCCAGCGCGACAGGTCGGCGGCCGACCGGTCGGGGTCGTCGCCGGACAGCACCAGGCGCGTGCCCGCCCCGGTGGCGCTGTCGAAGTCCTGGAACGCCGACGCGAACGCGGCCGGGTCGGTCGCGCCGTCGCGGACCATCCGCTCGATCTCGTCGAGACGGGTCGTGGCCAGGTCGAGGTCGTGCTGCCCCCGGGACCCGCGACCCGCGAAGACGCCGCCCGCCGCTTCGGCGGCGCGCTTGATGCCGTAGAGCGGGTCGCCGGGCACCGCGTCGCGGCTGGCGAAGATGCCGCCGCCCGCGATCGCGAGGACGGCGAGCGCCGCGGCCATGCCGACCGCCAGCACCCGCCGCGCCGCGCTCGGCGAGGCAGGCCGGGCGACGGGACGGCTGGGCAGGGCGTGCCGACGCCGTCGGCGCGGGCGCGCCGCGCGGGTCAGGTCCGGCTCGGCGAGCACGCCGGTGCCCGTGGCCGTGCCTGTGCCCGTGGCCGTGGCCGTGGCCGCCTCGTCGACGTCGGGCACGGCGCGCAGCGCGGTCGGCTGATCCGCATGCGAAGCCGCTGCCGTGCCTTCGGTGGCCTCGGCCGACGTCGCGCCCATGGCGTGCAGCGGGGTCGGCGCCGCGAACCGTGGCGGCTGGGCGCCCGCGAAGGGCGGCACCACCGGCAGCTGCTCGGTGGCGGCACCCGAAGGCGCGCTCTCCGCAGTGCGGGCGGCGGCGAGGCCGCCCCCGTCCGACGGCGGCCCGTCGAGCGCGAGCGCGCCCATGACCCGATCCCGCACGCGGGCCTTCGCATCGGCGCTTGCCGAGAAGCCGGGCCCGAGCGTGCGGAGCATGCTCGCGATCTCGAGGTCGCGGACGAGCTCGAGATCGTGGGCGTCGGCGGCCGTGCCGGAAGGTCGCCCGAGCTCCACCGCCTCGGCGAACCGTTCCTCGGCACCCCAGATGGGGTCGCCCTGGTCGGCCATGTTGGCTGTCCTCACTGCGTATCAGCTCCGTACGCGGCCCGATGCTCCCGCACCCGGCCTTTCCGACGTTCACCGAGACAACGATCGGCGCCGCCGGGAGATACGGGTTCGTGACCGTTCACCGCATCGAGTCGTTCATTCGCCGCAGGCGTAACGCGGGCGGGTTTCCGATCGATATAGCGCCGTGTCATCGGACCCCCTCCGGGAGGAGCTGTCCGAGCCGTCGGACCGCGCGGTGCTGGAGGGCCTTCACGGCGCCCTCGTTGCGCTCCATGATCTGGGCCGTCTCGGCGACGGACAGACCCTGCAGGAACCGCAGGTTGATGCACTCCTGCTGGTCCGGGTTGAGCTTCGCCACACAACGCAGCAGCTCATCGGTGATCGCGCCGTCCAACACCTGCTGTTCGGGGCCGCCGGTGCTCGGCGACAACTCGACGATCTCACTGGTGGTCTGCTCCAGCCGGTAGCGGCTGGACTTGACGTGGTCGAAGATCAGGTTGCGGGCGATCGTGACGAACCAGGCGCCGATGTCGCGGCCTTGGTAGCTCACCGACGAGATGCGCCGCAGCGCGCGGACGAACGTCTCGGAGGTGAGGTCCTCGGCGAGCGCGCGGTCACCCGTGCGGAAGAGCACGAAGCGGAACACCATGTCGAAATAGAGCTCGAACAGCTCGCCGTAGGCCGCCATGTCGCCCGCCTGTGCGGCGTTGACCAGCGCCCATGTGCCGTGATCCGCAGATCCGGTACCGCCGGGGCCTGCACTGTCGGCTGGTTGTGCGCTCACGGCCTCCTCCGCGCCGCGTGGGCGGCGGTCTTCTGCATCGGACGGGGACCCCGGGATGCGGGGTCGGGGCAGTGGGGCCGGACCGGACGGGGCGGTCGGCGTTCGCGCCGGGGCACCCGCGGCCACCCGCGCCTGGGGATGTCGCATCGGCCGCGTCACGGCTTCCGGGCGGTCCTTCGCCGTATGCGGGGCGGACCGGGAACACCTGGCTGCATGCCACTCCCTCGGGTGAGTATCGCGACGGATCGGTCGGTCGGGGAGTTGACCGATCTGTAGCGGCGGAGCATAGGGCTGCAGCGGACCGTCCCGGCGCGCGCCGCGGCCGCAAGGTCGAATCGCTAGGTGAGCGGCCGGATACGCGCGGTGAGCGTCACCCGCCCGCGCGTGTCGCGTTACGCCGCCGCGGACGGTGCGCCGAGCGTCCCGGCGGAAACGGTCGGGGGTCCGTGCGAGACTGCCTCGCATCCGCCGGAGAACCCAGGAGAACCGTGGACGGAACGCACGTCGCCGACCTCGTCGGGGCCAACGCCGCGCGGGTGCCCGAGCAGCCCGCCGTCGTCGACGTGACGAGCGCGGACACGTTGACGTGGGCGCAGCTGGACGAGGCGGTGTCGGCCGAGGCTGACCGGGTCGTGGGCGCGGGCGGCACCCCGGGCGACCGGGTGGTGGTGCGGCTCGCCAACGGCGCGGCGTTCTGCGTCGCCGTGCTCGGTGCCCTCCGCGCGGGTGCCGTCGTGGTGCCGCACGGCCCCATCGCGGTCGCGCCGGAGCTCGAGGTCGTGTTCACCGACTGTCGTCCGACGCTCGTCGTCGCGGCCGACGGTGACGACACCGCCCGCGCGGTCGTCGCCACCGTCGGCGCCACCGTGATCGCGCCTCCCGATCTCGCGGCCCGGGCGCCCGGGCGGCCCGGCGTCGGCGGGGGCGAGGACATCGCGCTGCTCGTCTACACGTCGGGCACCACGGGCGTGCCGCGCGGCATCCGGCTCTCGCACCGCGCGCTGCTGGCCAACCGCGCGCAGACCGCCGCGCTGCGGCCCGCCCCCGTCACACCGGTCGACCGGGTGTTGCTGTCGCTGCCCCTGTTTCACATCTTCGGGCTCGCGGCCGGGCTTCCTGCAGGTGTGCTGGGCGGGCGCCACCGCCGTGCTCACCGAGCAGCTCGCTCCCGCCGCGATCGCCGACGTCCTCGTCGCCAGCGGGTGAGCGTCCTGGCGGGCGTGCCGACGATGTTCCGCGCCCTGCTGGACGTGCCCGCCGACGACCTCCGCGCCGCCACCGCAGGCGTGCGGCTCTGCACGTCGGCCGGGGCGCCCCTGCCGCCGGAGTGGCTGGCC
>CAWGIV010000003.1:0-144366 GCA_963822805.1 uncultured Actinomycetota bacterium
GAAGTCAGCCGACCCGCTCCCATCACCAAAACGTTGTAAGTGCCGAGCAGAGTTGCCGCCATAAGACGTCAAGCCCTGTCTTGCGGCGGCGACAACTTCGCGCGTCAGCCCAGTGAGCAACCGAGCGCCGATCCGCGCGTGCTGCCAATGCAGCGGCACGTCGATCCAGCGGCCTGGTGACAGTTCGACCAGGCGTCCATTCGCCAGGCAGGCTTGGACTAGAGTCAGCGGGTTCATA
Source organism: uncultured Actinomycetota bacterium (assembly GCA_963822805.1). Taxonomy (GTDB): domain Bacteria; phylum Actinomycetota; class Actinomycetes; order Mycobacteriales; family Pseudonocardiaceae; genus Pseudonocardia. Next base: position 239 of record CAWGIV010000003.1, read on the forward strand.
CCCCAGCCCAGCCCGGCCAGCGACGCGTCAACGAACCCCTGCGTCGAGGGGAGCCAGTGGGTCGGAGCCTTGAGTTCCGTCCCGACTACGTTGAGGGCCCACTGCGTTTCCAGGTGATCCGTGCGGTTGAAGCGCAACACGGGTGCGCGGACGAGCGCCTCGGCATCTAGGCCATTCGGAAACCAGCGCCGCGCGAAATCCGGCGCGGCGGTGGCGACGTAGCGCAGGGCGCCTAGCGGGATCGCCCGGCAACCTTGAACAGGGGCGGTGTCAGCGGTCACGGCCGCCAGCACCTCGCCGCTGCGCAGGCGTTCGGCCGTATGCTCCTCGGCATCCAGCACCAGATCGATGAGCGCGCCGCTCTGCTCCGCGAAGGCCACCACCGCCGGCAGGAACCAGGCACCGAGGCTGTCCGCATTCACCGCCACTCGCACCGTCGGCGGCCCCTCGTGGCTCGCCGCGCTGGCGAGCGCGGGCAGGGTCGTGACCATCTCTCCTTCCAGCAGGCGTACCCGCTCAACATGGGCACACAGCCGCGCGCCGGTGATCGTCGCCGTGCAAGGCTGGCTCCGTACGACCAGGACCGCGCCGAGCCGCTCCTCCAACGCCCGCACCCGCTGAGACACGGCGGAGGCGGTGACGCCGAGGACGCTGGCGGCACGTTCGAAGCTGCCTTCACGCACGACGGCCGCGACTGCGGCGAGAGAGGCATAGTCGAGCATCGTGCCTTAGCTTTCCTTAACCGGCCTTAGAAAATTAAGTTAGCTTACATCGCGCACGGGCGGCATTGAAGGGAGACCAACACTTCAGGAATGGGCCAGACGTGGCATTGATAGCGCTCGACCGTCGCGATCCAGGAACCGCGTCACCGATCCTCGCCGTCGGCGCTTTGCTGGGCGCCATGGTCTCCATCCAGTACGGCGTGACGTTGGGCGAGGGACTGTTTCCCGCCATCGGGGCGCAAGGCACGACGACGCTGCGCCTGGGATTTGCGGCCATCATCCTGGGGATTGCCATGCGTCCCTGGCGTCTTCGGCCCTCCAGGCGAATCGCACCGGTGCTGATCGGCTACGGGGCAGCGCTCGCCGCGATGAGTTTGCTGTTCTATATGGCTCTCGAAACCATCCCGCTCGGGATAGCCGTGGCTCTTGAGTTCTCTGGCCCGCTCCTCGTCGCGATGCTGTCGTCACGCCGGAGAGTTGACTTCACATGGATCGTGTTGGCGGTCGCAGGACTCCTTCTGCTGTCCCCGCCCGTTCACACGCCGCGGCCCATCGATCCAACCGGCGTGATATTGGCGCTCGGGTCGGGGGCCTGTTGGGCGCTATATATCCTTTTCGGTCAGAAGGCCGGACGGGAACTGGGGTCGCAAACGACCGCGTTCGGCATGGTGGTCGCCGCGGTCCTGGTCCTGCCCGTCGGCGTCGTGCACGCGGGAGGAGCACTTCTCAAGCCGCCCGTCCTGCTGAGCGCCGTTGCCATAGGGGTATTTTCCAGCGCCCTGCCCTTCTCGCTGGAGATGGTGGCGCTCACACCACTGCCGGCCAGGGTGTATGGCACTCTGACCAGCATGGAACCTGCGATCGGCGCGCTCATGGGCCTGATACTTCTCCGCCAGACCTTGACCGGGCTGCAATGGACGGGAATCACCGTCGTCATCGCCGCGGCAGTGGGCGCGGCAGCATCTATGACGACGCCCATCGCGTCGCCCGAGTAGCCGCCCACGGGCGTGGCTCAATGCAGGAGAACCCGTCTATGGCTTTCAAGTGTGCTATTCCGGCTGTCCCGACCATCCAGCGCGACGACGACGCTCTCCGGATTACGCGGTGGGACTTCGTTCCCGGCGCGGTGACGGGGTGGCACACGCATAGCTGGCCGTATTTCGTCGTGATGCTGACCGATGCCACCATGCATATTCACGACGGCAAAAGCGTCAGCGAGGTAAACTTCGTGAAAGGCCAAGCCTACGACAGGCCATCAGGCATTAAGCACGATGTCATGAATGGAGGGTCCGTTCCGATGGCGTTCGTGGAGATCGAAGTTAAGCGACCAGAAGCTATCGCATTTCCCTGACGCCCGTTGGGCGGGCTGGGCGACTTCGCCAACGGTATCAGCAACGGAACGCAAAAGGTATGCAAGCCGACCAGGCCAGCCGCGTCTCGGCACCGGGAGGCGGCGAGGTTTGCGCCGTGTTCACGAAACAGTTAGTCTTGCGTCGCATGATACCGCTTTGCTTGGTGGGAGTGCCGCCGTGGATACCTTGCGCGATCAGGATTTTCCCACCGTGACCCAAGACGATCTCGAGCGGGAAATCGCGGCGCTGATCGTGTCCACGTTGCAGCTCGAAGTCGTGCCCGATGACATCCCGGTAGAGGATCACCTGTTCGGTCAAGGGCTAGGGCTCGACTCCATCGACGCGCTGGAGTTGGCGCTCGCCATCTCCCGCCGCTACGGGTTCGAGCTGCGGTCCGACGACGAGTGCAACCATCAGATCTTCGCCTCCTTGCGCAGCCTCGCCCGGCACATCGGCCAGAATCGGACCGCACTGATGCTGGCAGCCCCGGCCGCCCGGCTGGTGGAGCGTCCGCCGGGTGCGGTGCTGTTCCGCGGGCCGGGGGACTCCCGGGTCACGGCCGAGACATTCCTGCGCGCGGCGCACCGGCTGGCGGCCAGCCTCGGCGGCCTAGAGGGGGAAAGCGGGCCGGTGCTCAATCTCTGCGCCGACCGCTGCCTGTTCACCCTCGCCTTCGCGGCGGCCCTGATGCGCGGCCGGCCTTGCGTGCTGGCGGGCGCGGACCAGGTGGGATCGGGCCAGACGGGCGCATCCGGTGCGCTCGCCCGGCAGTTCCCAGGCGCCTGGGCCGTCGCGGAGACGGGCCGCTTGCCCGCGAGGATCGAGGGGCAGGAGATCGCGCTGCTCGCGGCCGACGCGGTCGGGCCGTCGCCGCCCAACCCTGCGCTGTCGGGGGACCGGCTCGCCGCCTGGGCGCTGACCTCCGGCAGCACCGGGGAGCCGGCAGCGCACGCGAAGTCCTGGGGCGCGCTGGCCGAGCGGTCGCGCGCCGCGGGCAGCCGGTTCGGGCTGGACGAGGCGCGGCCTGCGACCATCGTCGGCACCGTGCCGCCGCAGCATATGTATGGCTTCGAGACCACGGTGCTGCTGCCGCTGCACGCCGCCGCGTCAAGCTGGTGCGGCCCCGCGTTCTTCCCCGCCGACGTGCGCGCCGCACTCGCTGCCGCACCCGATCCCACGTTCCTCGTGACGACGCCCTTGCAGCTCCGCGCCCTGCTCGAAGGCACCCTTCTCCAAGGTGGGGCGCTGCCGCTCGCCGCCGTCATCTCGGCGACCGCGCCGCTGGATCCCGCGCTGGCTGCCGGGGCGGAACAGGCCTGGGGTGCGCCGGTGCTGGAGATCTACGGCGCCACCGAGGCTGGGTCGCTGGCCAGCCGACGCACGACGGCCTGCGGGGCGTGGCTGCCCTACCCCGGCGTTCAAGTGGTGCAGGACGGCGAGACCGCGGTAGCTAGCGCGGCGGGCATGGCACCGCAGCCGCTTGCCGACTGTGTCGAGGCGCTCGGCGACGGGCGGTTCCGATTGCTCGGACGCCGTGCGGACCTCGTCAAGCTGGGTGGCCGGCGCGCGTCGCTCGCGGGACTCACCCGCATCCTCTGCGGCATCGACGGCGTGCTGGATGGCGCCTTCGCCGTGCCGGACGACCTGGAGAGACGGGCGTCGGCACGGTTGCTCGCCTTCGCCGTGGCGCCGGATCGCTCGGCGGAGAGCATCCTGGCGGAGCTGCGCGGCAAGGTGGACGCCGTGTTCCTGCCGCGCCGGGTGATCCGCGTGGAGCGGCTGCCGCGCAACGCCGTCGGCAAGCTGCCGCACCGGGCCCTGCTCGCGCTCGCCGAGGAGAACGACGCGGCATGATCCCGGCCGGTCGCTTCCAGGTGCCGGCGGATCACCCATGCCTGCCCGGCCATTTCCCTGGGCGGCCCGTCGTGCCTGGCATGGTGCTGCTGGACGAGGCGCTCGCGCTTCTGCTCGCGACGACGACGGACCTGCGCGTGGCTGGCCTACCCGCAATCCGCTTTCTGCGGCCGGTGCTGCCCGGCGAGGAGGTGGAGGTGGTGCATGAGATGCCCGTTGCTCCGGGCCGCGTGGGCTTCGCGTGCCGCGTGGCAGAGCAGGATGCGGTGCGCGGCGCGGCGCTGCTCGCCACGGATGGTCCGGTGTGAGCGGTTGGTCGCGGGAGCGTGAACGCGGCAGCGCGTGGCTGCTGCGGTTGATGCTGCTCATCACGTTCGGCATGGGCTGGCACGCCGGGCGGGCGCTGCTGCTGCCGATCACGGGCTGGTTCCTCGCCACGTCGCCGGGGGGGCGGGCGGCGTCGCGCGGGTATCTGGGCCGCGCGCTGGGACGGAAGCCGAGCTTCTGGGACGTGGCGCGGCACTTCCACACCTTCGCCTGCGCCATCCTGGACCGACTCTTCCTGGTCACGGGCCGGACGCGCCGATTCCGCATCGCGGTCTCGGGGCTGGAGCACGTTCAGGCCGTCCTCGCTGCGGGCCAGGGCTGCGTGCTGCTGGGGGCGCATCTCGGCAGCTTCGAGGTGCTCCGCTCCTTGGCGGCCACCGCGCCGGTGCCCGTCCGGCCGCTCATGTTCCGCCGCAACGCGGGCGCGCTGACCTGGGCGCTGGACCGGCTGGACCCCAGCCTGCGCGATAACGTGATCGAGATCGGCGAGGCGGCGAGCATGTTGCGTGCGCGCGAGGCGGTGGAACGGGGCGAGATCGTGGGCCTGCTCGCGGATCGTGCGCCGGAAGGGCAGCGCCCGGTCGAGGCGCCGTTCCTGGGCCGGCCGGCGCCTTTCCCCGCGGGGCCGTTCATCCTGGCGGCGACGCTGGGCGTGCCCGTGGTGCTGTTCCACGCGGTGCGCACCGGGCCGCGCTGCTACCAGGTTGGTTTCGAGCCGTTCGCGGATCGCGTCGTGCTGCGCCGGGCGAGCCGCGAGGCGGATCTGCAGGCGTGGGTCGCCCGTTACGCAGCCGCGCTGGAGCAAGCGTGTCTTGCTCATCCCTATAACTGGTTCAACTTCTTCCCGTTCTGGGAGAGGTCGTCCAATGCAGGTCCTGCCGCAGATCCTGCGCCGACTCGCGCTGCTGCTGCTGCCGCTGGTGTTGCTCCCCGTGGGGCTCTGGACGCCGGGCGCGCGCGGCCTGGAAGCTCCGCCGCGCTCTCCTAGCCAGCCGCTCGATCTTCGGGCGCTGATGGCGCGGCTGGCCGCGGTGCCGGAGCGCCGGGCGCGCTTCGAGGAGGAGAAGCGCCTCGCCGCGCTCAGCGAGCCGCTGCGCACCACGGGACGCCTGCTCTACCAGCGCCCGGACCGGCTGGAGAGGATCACGGACGGGCCGGACTCCGAGAGCGTCGTCGTGGACGGCAACCGTCTCGTGCTGACCGAGGGGAAGGAGCCGCCCCGCGTGGTGGACCTGACCGCGCAGCCGGAGCTGCGCGCCCTGGTGGACGCGGTGCGCGGCCCGCTCTCCGGCGACCTTGGGGCGCTGCAGCGCAGCTTCGCCGTGACCGCCTCTGGCACGCCGGCCGATTGGCGCCTCCTGCTGCGGCCCACCGATCCGGGTGCTGTCAAGCTGCTCGCGAACGTCGAGGTCAGCGGGGCAGGCGACGCGCCGCGGGAGGTCGTCGTCAAGCAAGCGGACGGGGATGAGGACCGACTCCTGATCGAGCCGCTCCCCTGACCCGGCTTGCTCCTTCCGACCTTTGGCCCGTCCTTTAGGGCGCATCCTGCCCATCCTGGCCGCGCTCGCCGCAGCGGCGGCGCTGCTCGCCCTCGTGCTCGTACTCGCGAGGGTGCGGACGAGCATGGCGGATTTCCTGCCGCAAGGCCGCACGCAAGCAGCGAAGCTGATGCTGCGGGAGCTGCGGGACGGCGCAGGCGCCGCGCTGATCCTGGTCGGCGTGGAAGGGGCGCCGCCCGCGGAGCTGGCGCGGATCACCCGTGAGATGGCGGACGCGCTGACGCGCACGGGCTTGTTCGCGCAAGTGGCCGCCGGGCAGCCGGATTTCGCCGGGCAGGAGGACTTCTTTCTCGCTCGGCGCTACCTGCTCTCGCCCGCGACGACGGTGGAGGCGTTCGAGACTTCGGCGCTGCGGGCGGATTTGGAGCTGCTGCTGCGTCAGTTGCACGGCGCGGCGTCGCCGCTCGCCGCCCGCTACGGCGTCGCCGACCCGCCGGGCGCGTTCCTGGCCTGGGCGAAGGGCTTGGCCGGGACGAGCCGGTTGCGGGTGGTAGATGGTGCCTGGTTCGCGGCGGACCGCGACCGCGCCCTGCTGCTCGCCCGGACGAAGGCGGGCGGCCTCGACGTGCCAGCGCAGGAGGCGGCGTCGGACGCCATCCAGGCCGCCTTCGAGGCGGCGAACCATGGTCATTTGACTGGTTCCGCGCGGCTGCTCGTCGCCGGCCCCGCCCGCTTCGCGCGCGACGCGGCGCATGCCATCCGGGGCGACGTGGAGCTGATCTCGGTGCTGTCCACGGTGCTGGTCGCGGCGTTGCTGATGTGGCGGTTCCGCTCGCCGCTGGTGATGGCGGCCATCGCGGCGCCGGTCGTGCTCAGCGTGGCCGTGGCGGCCGTCGTGGTGCAGGCCGGGTTCGGCGCGGTGCATGGCGTGGCGCTGGGATTCGGCATCAGCATGTTGGGCGTATCGCTGGACTATCCGGTGCTGCTGATCGGCCATCGCAAGCGGGGCGAGCCGCCGGCGGCCACGCGGGCGCGGATCGGCCCGGCGTTCCGGCTCGCAGTGGCGACGGCGGTGCTTGGCCTGGGCGGGATGCTTCTCTCGGGCTTCCCGGGCCTCGCGCAGCTCGGCGCGTTCTCGGCGGTCGGGCTGCTGACGACCGCGGCGGCGACGTGGTGGCTGCTGCCGCCACTGGTCGTCGCTGCGGACTTGGCGCCCGTGGCCGCGGGCGACCCGCGCTGGCTCGCCCGCGTCGAAGGGTGGCGGCGCTGGCGCCTATGGGGCCTCGTGCCTGTCGCGGCCAGCGTGCTCTTCCTGGGGATCGTCGGGCCGCGGTGGGAGGACGACCTTGCGAACCTCAGCCCCGTGCCCGCCGCCTCGCGCGCGCTGGATGCGGAGCTGCGCGGCGCCCTCGGTGCGGCGGAGTTGGCGCAGGTGCTGTTCGTCGAGGGGCCGGACGCCGAGACGGTGCTACGGCGGCAGGAGGCGCTGCTGCCGCGCTTGCAGGCGTTGCAGGCGGAAGGCGCGATGACGGGGTTCGAGGCCGCCTCGCGCCTGCTGCCCAGCGCCGCGACGCAGGAGGCGCGCCGGGCGGCGCTGCCCGACCCGGACGCGCTCGCCCGGCGGCTCGACGAGGCGCAGGCCGGGCTGCCGTTCCGCCCGGCGGCGTTCCGCCCGTTCCTCGCCGCCGTGGCCGCGACGCGGACCATGGCGCCGGTGCGGCTCGCCGATCTCGCCGGGACGGCGCTCGCGGCACGGCTGGACCCGCTGCTCTATCAGCGGGGCGGTCCCAAAGGCGCTCTCTGGTATGGCCCCGTGCTTCTGCAAGGCGTACGAGACTCGGCACGCGTCACGGCGGCGCTGGCGGATGCTGGGCCGGGCACGGTCTATGTGGACACGCGGGCGGAGCTGGGCCGCATCCTGGCAAGCTACACGGCGCAGGCGTGGAAGTGGCTCGGGCTGGGGGTGCTGGCGATCCTGGTCGTGCTGGCGGTCGGGCTGCGCGACGGGCGCCGGGTCGCCCGCGTGTTCGGAGCCGTTGCGGCGGCGGTGCTTTGCGACGTGGCGCTGCTGACGCTGCTGGGCGAGCGGCTGTCGCTGGTCCACGTCGTCGCGCTGCAGCTTGTCGCCGGCGTGGGGCTGGACTACGCGCTGTTCTTCGCCCGGCGGCAGCTTGACGACGAGGAACGCGCCCGCACCTTGCGCACGTTGACCACCTGCAACGCGATGACCTTGCTCTCCTTCGGCCTGCTCCTGTTCTGCCGGACGCCCGTGCTGCACAGCATCGGCGCGACCGTCGCGATCGGGGCGGCGCTCGCCATGGTGTTCGCGTTCCTGTTCGCCGGCCAGAGGATTACTGAGCGGAGGATAGCGTGACGGAGCCGCTGCTCATCACGGCCAGCACCGCCGTCAGCGCGCTCGGCGTGGGCGCGGCGGCGCATCTCGACGCCTTGCGGGCGCGCCGGAGCGGGCTGCGTCCGAACGATTTCGAGGCGGCGACGGGCGGCTGGATCGGCCGGGTGGACGGTGTCGAGGCACACAGGCTGCCGTCCGCGCTCGCCGCCTTCGACTGCCGCAACAACCACCTCGCGGACATGGCGCTGGACGCGGACGGTTTCCGGGACGCGGCGCTGGCGGCGCGAGAGCATTACGGCGCGGATCGGGTCGCCGTCGTGCTGGGCACCAGCACGTCCGGCGTGGAGGCCGGGGAGGACGCCTACCGCGCGCGCGACCCGGCGACCGGCGCCCTACCCGCCGCCTTCGACTACGGCGGGACGCAGGACATGTTCTCGCTCGGCCGCTTCGTGCGGGAGACGTTGGGGCTGCGCGGGCCGGCGCTCGTGGTATCCACGGCCTGCGCCAGCAGCGCGCGCTGCTACGCGGACGCGGCGCACCTGATCGCGGCCGACGTGTGCGACGCGGCAGTGGTGGGGGGTGCGGACAGCCTGTGCCGCATGACGCTGCAAGGTTTCGCCTCGCTGGAGCTGATCTCGCCTGGGCCGTGCCGCCCGTGCGACGCGGCCCGGGCCGGCATCTCCATCGGCGAGGCCGCGGGATTCGCGCTCCTGGAGCGTGGGGGTGCACGGGCGAACGCCCTTGGGCGCGGCGCCGGGCCTGTCATGCAGCTCCTGGGCTGGGGGGCCACGAGCGACGCGCACCACATGAGCGCGCCGCATCCGCAGGGGACTGGCGCGATCGGCGCGATGCGGACGGCGCTGCGCCGGGCGGGCTTGGCGCCCGGCGACGTGGACTGGATCAACCTGCACGGCACCGGCACGCGCGCGAACGACGCCATGGAGGACCGGGCCGTGACCGAGGTGTTCGGCGACGCCGTGCCGGCCAGCAGCACGAAGGGCTGGACGGGCCATGTGCTGGGCGCCTGCGGCATCGTGGAGGCGGTGATCGCGGGGCAGTGCATGGCGGAGGGGTTCGTCGCGGGCTGCCTCGGGGTGGAGGTGCTGGACCCGTCGTTCGGCGCGCAGGTTGCGGTGGCGAACCTGGAACGGCCGGTGCGCCGGGTGGTCAGCAACTCGTTCGGCTTCGGCGGCGTGAACTGCAGCCTGGTGCTCGGGACCGTGGCGTGAAGCAATGCGTCAAAGGGGGATTGCGGGCGCGCGTTGCCGTGGCCGCGCTGTGGGGGCCGGGGCTGGAGGGGTGGGAGGCGAGCCTGCCCGTGCTGCGCGGCGAGGCGCCGTATGAACCGCGCTCGTCACCCGCGCCGGCGCCGGCGCTGCTGCCCCCGGCCGAGCGACGCCGGACCGGGCCGGTCGCGCGGCTGGCGCTGGCCGTGGCGGGCGAGGCCGCGGCGCGCAGCGGACTGTCACCCGCGACGCTGCGCGCCGTGTTCGGCAGCAGCAACGGGGATGGCCCGGTGGTGGGGAGCATCCTGGAAGCGTTGGCGCCGGGCGATATGCCTCGCCTGGTCTCGCCCACCCAGTTCCACCTGTCCGTGCACAACGCCGCCGCCGGTCTCTGGTCAATCGCGACGGGCAACCCGGAACCTGCGACGTGCCTGGGCTGCCATGATTCGACGTGGGCGGCCTCCCTGCTCGCGGCGATGGCGGGTGTGGCGGCTTCGGTGCGGCCCGTGCTGCTCTGCGCCTACGACCATCCCATGCCGCCGCCGCTGGATACGAAGCGCCCCACCGTCGCGCCGTTCGGCGCCAGCTTGGTGCTGCTGCCCGACGCTTCGGACGGCATCGCGCTCGCCCATATCGCCGTGCGGCACCGGCCCACCCCCGTTCCAGCCGCGGCGGTGGAACCGCGGGCGGAGACGCTGCGCCCGCTCACCCGTGGCAACCCGGCCGCTCACGCCCTGCGCCTCCTGGAGAGTTCTGGCGCGGCGCGAAGGGGGGGCGTGCCCGGCACCTTACCTCGAGGGCCATCTGGAGGTGTTGGTGGCGCCGTGCTGACCAGGACGGCGATCGCGGCGCTGGTGCCGCACGCGGGCGCGATGTGCCTGCTCGACCGGGTGCTGGCCTGGAGCGCGGACGACATCCTGTGCGCCGCCCGCTCGCACCTCGACGCAAACAACCCGCTGCGCCGGGCCGGGCGCCTGACCGCGCTGTGCGGCCTCGAATACGCCTTGCAGGCGGCGGCGCTGCACGGTGCGCTGCGTGATGGTCGGCCACAGCCCGCCGGCTACGTGGCATCCTTGCGTGCCGTGAGGCTCCACGCCGACCGGCTCGACGACCCGGCTCACGGCGAGCTGCGCGTGGCTGCGGCCTTGGAGCAGGGAGAGAGCGGCGGGCTCCTCTACGCGCTGCGCGTGGCCGCCGAGAGCGGCGCTCTCTTGGTGGAGGGCAGGGCGGCGATCGCCTTGCCTCGCCCCGAGTGAGGCGCGCGCTGGTCACGGGCGGGGCGAGCACCTTGGGCGAGGCGATCTGCCGCCGCCTGGCCGCGCACGGGCTGCACGTGCTGGTCCATGCGCACGCCGGGCTGGCGCGGGCGGAGGCGCTGGCGGCGGCGATCCGCGGCGGCGGCGGCTCCGCGGAGGCGCTCGGCTTCGACCTCGCGGATTTCGCGGCGACCGCGGCGGCGTTGGCGGCGGTGCTGGACGCGGGCGTGCCGCAGGTGGTCGTCCACAACGCCGGCACCCACGACGACGTGCCGTTCGCGGGCATGGCGGAGGCGCAGTGGCGCGGCGTGCTGGACGTGTCGCTGGGCGGGTTCTACGCCGTGCTGCGGCCCCTCATCCTGCCGCTCATCGGCACGCGTCGGGGGCGGATCGTGGCCGTGTCCTCGGTCTCCGCGTTGATGGGCAATCGCGGCCAGGTGGCCTACGCCGCGGCCAAGGCCGGGCTGATCGGGGCGGTAAGATCGCTCGCGCGCGAGGTGGCGAGTCGCGGCGTGACGGTGAACGCCGTAGCGCCCGGCATCATCGCCTCGCCGACCGTGGACGCGGCGATGGACTCCAAGCGCATCGCGGAGGTGGTGCCCATGCGCCGGGCAGGACGGCCGGAGGAGGTGGCGGATCTGGTCGCGTTCTTGGCCTCGGACCGAGCCGCCTACGTCACCGGGCAGGTGGTCTCGATCAACGGCGGAATGGCTTGAACCCTGGGCGATCGCTTGATCCTCCGTAGGAGCGCTTTACGACGTTCAAGCGATACTGCGCGCCCTACATCTGCCCAATTGCCTGCTGCCACCGCTCAAGGCGATGCTGCGCGTCGGTGTCAATTCGGCGCACCAAAGCCTTTTGTAGCGCGCACATCTCACGGATACGCTCGGCGTCGTGACGCAGGGGCGCCAAGCGGCTGAGGGTCGCTTCCCAGAAGCTGTCGGCGATTTCGTCAAGTGCTACCGATACCTCCGCGAACGCCCGTCCAACCTTCGAGCGCGCCGCTTGCCGGATCGCGTCAGCGCGTTTCCGCTGCTCGGCTCGTAGGCGTTCTTCCCGGTTCGCATAAAGCTTCCACATCCCGGCCACAGCGACGATGCTCAGCACCGCCGCTCCAACCGGCGCCGCGACGACGCCGGCAACGGCGGCTGGGGCGATCCAGCCGGCGCCTACCGCCCCTGCTGCTCCAGCCGCCGCCACCGCGCCGCCCGCGAGTGTACGATCAGCGCCGCGGTCCAAAGCATCCTTGACGCGGGCGCCTACGGTCGCCCCGGGGATCGCCAGCCGCCATTCTGCAAGGCTGACGGGTGCCACCACGCTGCGCGCTGCCTCGATGAAGTCGTCGCGGAACTCGGAAAGCTCGTCGCGCAGGAGTTGTATTTGCTCATCGTAACGACGCTTCAGATCGTTATGGCGGCGGGCGAGCGACTTGGCGACCATACGCTCACGCACGTCTTGATCGTTGCGCCGGAGCAAGATGCCACGCGTCTCGGACATGCGACGCAAGTCCACTTCGGCCTCGTCGCCGCCGTCCTCGGACAAGCTCTCTACGTCCTCGGCAACATGCTTGCGCAGCACCTCAATGCGCCGGCCTACCGCGCGCAACCGGGCCTTGAACTGCCGCTCAAGCTCGTCGGCGCTACGGTCCAACGACTGCGCGACTTGTAGCTGATCATCGTAGCGATCTTGCGCATCGGAAAGCGCGGCGAGTGATGCCCGGAGTTGCCCGAAGGCGGCATCGAGCGCGCTATTCAGACACCTATCTCGCTCATGGCGATCTCCATTCAGCAGCCGTGACAGCGCTTCGTCGCCTGTGAACTGAGCTACTTCTGCGGCTACGTCGAGCTTGCCTATGCTACGGTGGAGAGTGTTGCCCGCACGGCGCAGCAGGATAGTCATCGTGCCCGCTTCCGCAGGCAGCCCCGCTGAGTTCCAGCGAAGGCTCGACGCTGCCCATGTCCAGCGCCGTCGCGACCCGGCGGGCAAGCGGGCGGGCTTGCTCTCCTTGCGTGAGCAGAAGTGGAAAGAGCGCCTCCAGCAGCGAGCGCCGGACCCGCTCGGGAATGGCCGCACGCGACACGGCCAACTCACGCAGCGCCGCGTCCAGCGGCTTCGGCGGCGCGTCGAACGCCCGCAAGATCAACGAGCGCAGCACAGCGGGGTTGTCGGAGAGGCCCGCGACCGTTTCGGCGACGCCAAGGCCGATGGCGAACTCGTGTGGCGTCAAGACGCCGTCACTTCCAGCGATGGAGGCGATAAGAGAGGCTACGACCGTAGCTTCCGGCGCCGCCTCTACATCGTGCGTGGTGATCGACGGGATGTCCAGGTCGCTCAGCGTAGTGTGCATCCGGCTCGGTTCCTGTTCACGACAGCACCGGGTAGCAGCACCCAGGCGAAAGAAGGATAACATGTACCATGCCAGTGGTTGATAGCGGCTTTCGATGGCGTGGATCGTGGTGGCACAATGGGCCAAGCATGGTGTCGGATATCTTTCCCACGTTGCACTGGGGAGCAGTCACCGCTTTGGAGAGGTAACTATATCGCCTGCGTTGGGGCGCAGGTCGTCGCTGTGTTCGCGTGACAGGCGGAGCGCCCCGTCCGCGCGGGGTGGGCATCACGCCGCTGTGAGGACATGATGTCGGATTCCATCGAGTGTGACGTGCTGGTCATCGGCGGCGGCCCCGCCGGGTCCACGGCGGCCGCGCTGCTGGCGGAGGCGGGGCGGGACGTGCTGCTCGTCGAGAAGAGCACGCATCCCCGCTTCCACATCGGCGAGAGTCTGCTGCCGCGCAACGCGGCCGTCCTGAAGCGGCTCGGGATGCTCGATGCGGTGCAGGCGATGGGCGTGCACAAGCCCGGCGCCGAGTTCGTCTCGGACCGCACGGGCCGGAGCAGCGCGTTCGCGTTCCGCCACGCGCTGAACCTCGCCTACACCCATGCGTGGCAGGTGCAGCGCGCGGAGTTCGATGCCGCCCTGTTCGCGAACGCCGCCCAGCGCGGCGCGCGGACGATGGAGCGCACCCGCGTCACCGGTATTCGCTTCGCGCTCCCCGGCGAGCCGGCGGAGGCCACGGCCGCCGGGCCGGACGGCGAGGTGCTCATCCGCCCGCGCTTCGTGCTCGACGCGTCCGGGCGCGACACGTTCCTCGCCGGCAAGCTGCGCCTCAAGGACGCCGACAAGCGCAACAGCACGGCCGCGCTCTACGCCCATTTCCGCGGCGTGGAGCGGCGCGAAGGGGAGTTGGACGGCTACATCAGCATCCACCTGGCCGAGGACGGTTGGTTCTGGCTGATCCCGCTGCCGGGCGACGTGATGAGCGTGGGCTTCGTCGCCGACCAGGCGGCCTGGAAGAGGCGCCAGGGCGGGCCGCGGGCGATGTTCCTGGACCGCATCGCGGCCAGCCCCACCGTGAGCGCCCGCATGGCGGAGGCGGAGCTAGTGTCGGAGATCGTCGGCACGGGCAATCACAGCTATCGCGCGCGCCGCGGCCACGGGGACGGTTTCCTGATGATCGGGGACGCCTACGGGTTCGTGGACCCGATGTTCTCGACGGGGGTGTTGATGGCCATGACCGCGGGCGAGCTGGGTGCCGAGGCGGCGGACACCTGGCTCGACGACCCGCGGCGCGGCCGCGCGCTGTGCGCCCGCGCCGGGCGGGACCTCGCGCGCGGCATGGACCGGATCAACTGGCTGATCTACCGCATCAACGACCCGGTGCTGCGCTCGCTCTTCATGGCGCCGCGCAACGCCCTGTGGATGCGCGATGGCCTGGTCAGCCTGCTGGCCGGCAATCTGCGCGGGGAATGGCGCACCGCGGTGCCCGTGCTGGCGTTCAAGACCGTGTATCACGCGGCGAACCTGCTGCACCGCTTCGGCGTCGGCCCGGCCACGCCGGAGGGTTTGGTTTGAACTCGAAACATTTTTTCACGTGAAACAATGGACCTTTTTAGGAACGACATCGCCGCCCCCCTGCAGGACGCACTCGCGCTGACGGCGCGGCGCTACCAAGGCTGCCCGCGCTTTGCCCGCCACTATGTCGCAAGCAAGCTGCGGCGCGACCCGGTCCACGAGGACGTGCTGGCGATGGCGGCGCGGGAGCCGTTCGGCGACGTGGTGGATCTGGGGTGCGGCCGCGGGCAGCTCGGGGTCGCGTTGCTGGCGGCGGGGCTGGCGCGATCCGTGCTGGGCGTGGATCGGGCCGGCCCGGCGCTCGCCAATGCCTGCAGGGCCGGGGCGGGCTTGCCGTTCGCGGCGCGGCAGGCGGACTTGGCGGCCGATCCAGTCGTGCCAGCCTGTGACACCGTCCTGCTCGTGGATGTGCTCTACCAGTTCGGCGCCGGGCCGGCCTTGCGCCTGCTCCGCGCGGCGGCGGGCGCGGCGCGGGAGCGGGTGATCGTGCGCACGCTCGACCCTGGACGGGGCTGGCGCAGCGGCGTCGCCACCGCACTGGAACGGGCAGGGCGAGGCTGGTGGCCGCACGTCGGGCGCCGCGTGGAGCCGTTGGGCGTGCCCGTGCTGCTCGCGACGCTGAGTGAGGAAGGATTTGCCGCGAGCGCCGCGCCGTGCTGGCGCGGGACGCCGTTCGCCAACGTGCTGATCGCGGCGCGGCGCCGCCGCTGAAACGTCCCTGAGGGGCCGCGTCCTACTGCTGCGCAATCTGGGCGGACATGGCCCGGATCAGCGCGCCGACGTTGCCGTCGTGACGGGAGAGGAAGGAGCCGTAGTCGTTGCGCTGGGTGAGGCGCAGGCTCACGCCCTCCGCGGTCACGTCGGCGATGCGGAAACCGCCGGCATTGGTGGGGATCACGAGCCAGGTGACGCGGTTCGGCGGGTTGCTTCCGCGCGTCACCACCGTTGGGACGTAGATGCCGTCCTGCCGAACTTCGGGACGCCCGGTCGTGATGCTCGTCGTGCCCTCCTGATAATCCCCCAAGCGCCCGGCCACGCCGTTGGCCAGCACGACGCGGAACAGGCGCAGGTATTCGGCGCGCTGCTCCGGTGTCGCCGTTTGCCAGAACCGTCCCAGGCAGAAGCGGGCGATCCCGTCCACGTCCACGGTGCGGTCGAGGAACGGCATCAGGCGCTGGCGCTTGTCGGGCACGCTCTCCGCCCCGTTGACGACCTGCGCCAGCTCGCTGCCGGCTTTCTGGATGAAGGCGGCAGCAGCCTGCGGGGAGCCAGCCTGGGCCTGCGCCTGCGCCTGCGCGCCCGCCATAGGTACGGCGGCAACAGCACCCAGCACGAACAGGCGGCGCGGCATCCAGCATTTGGTCAAGATCGCTTCTCCTCTTCCTCGATCAGCGGCGCCAGCCATGCGGCGCCGGACGAGACCGGATTGCAAGGCGCATATGTGCCGCCGATGGTCAATCAACCTGCCGCAAATCGCAGCGAGACGCCGGGGACAGGCTTGCCCGGCCGCGCACGGTCGCGCACCTTGGCCCCACGGATGCCCGATCGGAGATGCCGAATGTCCCAAGCCGTCGCCTTCACTGCCTCGCCGGCGCACACGCTGCCGCATGAGGCACGCCTGGACCGGTTGGCCGAGATCGCCGTCCGCGTGGGCCTCGGGCTCGCGCGCGGGCAGGAATTGGTGATGACGGCGCCCGTGAACGCCTTGCCGCTCGCCCGCCGCATCACCGAGCACGCCTACAGGGCTGGTGCCTCCCTCGTCACCACCCTTTTCGCAGACGACGAGGCGGCGCTGATGCGCTTCCGTCACGCCCCGGACGAGGCGTTCGACACAGCGCCGGGCTGGCTGTTCGACGGCATGGCCGCGGCGTTCCGCGGGGGCGCGGCCCGGCTCGCCATCGCCGGCGAGGACCCGGCACTGCTGGCCGGCCAGGACCCGGACAAGATCGCGCGCGCCAACCGCGCCCGCTCCGCCGCCTACCGGCCCGCGCTGGAACTCATCACGGGGTTCGCCACGAACTGGACGATCGTGTCCTATGCCACCCCGGCCTGGGCGCGGCTGGTCTTTCCCGATCTTGCCGAGGACGAGGCGGTGGCACGGCTGTGGGACGCGATCTTCGCGGCCTCGCGCGTGGACGCGCCGGACCCGGTCGCGGCCTGGCGAGCCCACAATGCCGCCCTGGAGGCTCGCACCCAGCGGCTGAACGCGAGCCGCTTCGCAGCACTCCACTTCCGCGGGCCGGGCACGGATCTGCGTGTCGGGCTGGCCGACGGCCACGCCTGGATCGGCGGCGCGGAGCAGGCGAGGAACGGCATCGTCTGCAATCCGAACATCCCCACGGAGGAGGTGTTCACCACGCCGCACGCGCTCCGCGTCGAGGGCACGGTGCAGAGCACGAAGCCGCTGAGCTACCAGGGCACCCTCATCCAGGACATCCGGGTGCGCTTCGAGGCCGGGCGCATCGTGGACGTGGCCGCGCGCACGGGGGCGGAGGTGCTCGCCCGCGTCGTGGACACGGACGAGGGTGCCCGGCGCCTGGGCGAGGTCGCGCTCGTGCCGAACTCGTCGCCGATCGCGGCGAGCGGGCTGCTGTTCTCCAACACGCTCTTCGACGAGAACGCGGCCAGCCACATCGCGCTCGGCCAGGCGTACAAGACGTGCTTCGAGGGCGGCGAGACGTTGAGCGACGCGGACCTCGCCGCGCGCGGCGCCAACCACAGCCTCATTCACATAGACTGGATGATCGGCTCGGGTCAGGTCGATGTGGACGGCATCGGCCAGGACGGCGCGGCCGAGCCGCTGATGCGGGCGGGGGAGTGGGCCTGAGGGTCCTTGCCCCCTAGGGTAAAGCCTCGCCGGAGCGACGCCGGGCGGATCAGCGGGACCGGCGCAACGACCCACCGGCTTCGCGCAGCAGCCTGGCCATCCGGACTGCCCAGGCGGCCTGCCCCGCTTCGTCGGCGATCAGGTCCTGGCGGATTTCCATCTCCACGTACGCGAGGCCGCGCCGCTCGCCGTGCATGGGTACGGTGTAGTCGGTGCTGTCGCTGACGCTATACGGCGCGTTGTCGCCGACTTCCAGGTCGCCTTCCGCCCGCAGCAGACCGAGCAGGATGTGCGCCAGTCGCGGGTCGCGGTTGTAGAGCACGCCGACGTGCATCGGTCGGCTAGTCCCCTTGAAGACGGGGGTGAAGCTGTGCATCGCGACCAAGATGGTCCGGCGGCCAGCTTTGGCCCGCGCGTCGAGCAGCTCTCGGATCCGCGCATGATACGGCACGAAGATCTCCCGTTGCCGGGCAGCGCGCTCGTCCGGGGACAGGTCATGATTGCCCGGAATCTCCGTCGTCTCGCTGACGGTGGGGATCGAGCTGTCCACGCCATGCCCGCGATTGCAGTCGATCACCAGGCGCGAGTAGGTCTGGAACACCGCGGTCGCGTCCAGCGCGGCGGAGAGTTGCTCGGTCACGCCGGCGATGCCGATGTCCCAGGCGATGTGACGCGCCCGCTCGTCTTCCGGCACGCCGAGCGTCCCGAGGCGGCGCGGGATCGTCCGCCCGGCGTGATCAGCGGCGAGGAAGAAGTCGGAACTGCCCGCCTCACGCAGCACGCGCACCGGCGAAGGCTCGTCGGCCTCCAGGAGGCGGAAGGTCTGCGAAGGCATCAGCTCGTTGCCGGGACCTCGTCCGTGACCACCTTGAAGCCCGACAGCACGGCCCGGCCGAAATTCGTTGTTATCGCGACATCCGTGGCGTCGCGCCCGCGCGCCATGAGGATGCGTCCGACGCGGGGCTGGTTGTGCCTCGCGTCGAACGTGTACCAGCGGCCGCCGAGATAGGCCTCGAACCAGCCGCTGAAATCCATGGGCGAATCCGACGGGGGGACGCCGATGTCGCCGAGGTAGCCGGTGCAGTAGCGGGCGGGGATGTTCATGCAGCGGCAGAACGTGATCGCCAGGTGGGCGAAGTCCCGGCACACGCCCTGCTGCTCCATGAAGGCGTCGCGCGCGGTCTTGGTCGAGCGCGCGTGCTCGTAGCCGAAGGTGACGCGATCATGCACGTAGGCGCAGATCGCCTGCACCCGCGCCCAGCCGGGCGGCACCGTCCCGAACAGCGACCAGGCGGTGTCGGACAGGAGATCGGTCTCGCAGTAGCGGCTGCCGAGCAGGAACACGAGCGCCTCGTCGGGCAGGTCCTCCACCGGGTGCTGCACGGCATCGGGCGCGGTAATGTCCGGTTCCCCGGAATCCGCCACGACGAAATCGTTGGTGATGGTCAGCCGCCCGGCCGGTGCCACGATGCGGGTGCAGAGATTGCCGAACCCGTCGTGGTACCCCGTGGCCGCGACCGGCGGGTCGAACGCGATCCGATCGGGGGTGAGCAGGTCGGGTGCGCGGGACGGATGCACGCTCAGGATCAGCAGCATCGGCGTTGGCTGCGGGCAGTCATAGACGATCTCGTATCCGGCGCGGATGTGCATCGAAAGGGTCTCCTCAGAGGTGAGCCGCGCCGGACCGGCGGGAAGGCGGCGCGGCAGGGTCCTTCGCATGCTGCCCAGCAGGATGGGACGCGGTGACCGTCACCTCCACGGTCATCCCCAGGCAGTCGGCCGGAAACCCGGTCCAGGTGCCGGACAGCGGCACAGCTTGGCGCGGGTCGCGGGCCACGGCCACCCGGATCAGGTCGCGGTTGCCGACGATGCCGTTGGTCGGGTCGAACTCGATCCACCCGGCGCCGGGCAGATACACCTGCACCCAGGCATGGGTCGCCCCGCCCCCGACGCGGCCCTCGCCGGACGGGCTGTAGAGGTAGCCCGAGACGAAGCGCGCGGCGAGGCCGAGCGAGCGGACCGCGTCTATCATCAGCATGGCGAAGTCCCGGCAGCTCCCGCTGCCGAGCTTCAAGGTCCGGGTCGGCTCCTGCACCCCCTGCGCCTCGCGGGCGACGTAGGTGAAACCCTGCTTGATCGCCAGGGTGATCGTGGTCAGGAGATCCCGCGTGCGGGTCGGCCCGTCGCGCAGGAGGAACTGCCGCGCCCAACGGTCCACCTCGCGCTCCGGGTCGGGGGCGTGCCGCTCGATCGAGCGCAGCAGGTCCGGCATCTCCTCCGTGCCGTAGGTGAAGGGATAGGTCCGAGCATACTCCTCGAGCTGGAAATCCAGCGCCGTGCTGGGAATGTGGTCGAGGCGGATCGTGCTGTCAAACCGCAGCTCGCGCGCGCGTCCGGAGAAGCGGGCGAGGGCGACGCAGTTGCCGAACACGTCGTGGACCCAGCGCAGGCTCGCGGGCTGGGGGGTGATCGCCAGCTTCGCCTCGATCAGCTGCTGGTCGTGGCTGTCGCGCGGGCGGAACATCATCCGATGCTCGCCGAAGGAGACCGCCTGTCGGTAGCGGTAGGTCGTGACGTGATGGACCGTGAGGACCGTCATCAAGGAACCGTTTGCGAGGTGGGGGACTGAGTTTGGGATTGGCCTTGCGACTGACTTTGGGACTGATGCCCCGATTGGCCTTGCGACTGGCTCTGGGATTGGCTCTGCCGCGGCACCTGCGCCGGCCCGGTGCCGAAGAAGCTCGAGGACAGGTCGCGGGTGATGGCGACGAGATAGCGCTGGATGATGTCGAGGAACTCGTGCAGGCCCTGGCCGAGAATCGCCGTGATGGTCAGCGTGCTGAGCAGCGCGCGCAGCCCATCGAACTCCTCGGCTGCGCCGGTGCCGCCGCGCAGCCCGTGATGCCGCTTGAGTTCGGTCAGCAGGGCCTCCGCCTCGCGGACGCATACGAAGGCCGAGCGTGGGAAGTTGGGATTGAGCAGCAGGAACCCGGCAACGCGGCCGGGGGTGATGCCCCTGGGGTGCTGGCGGCGATAGGCGTGGTATCCAGCCGCCGAGCGCAGCAGGGCGTTCCACTGGCCGATGTCGATGGGCGAGCCGATATCCTCGGCGGCATGGGGCAGCAGCAGGTGGTATTTCATGTCGAGCAGCCGGGTGGTCTGATCGGCGCGCTCGATGTAGCGGCCGAGCTGGTAGAAGCACCAACCCTGGTCGCGATAGAACGTGCCCTCGGTGATCCCCGTGTGCGTCTGGCACGCCTCCTTGATCTCGCGGAACAGGTCGGTCAACCGCTCCGGGGAGAGGTCCGAGTCCTTGATCGCGTTGAGCCGGTTCTGGAACACGTTGATCTGCACCCACATCTCGGTGGAGATCAACGGCCGCAAGGCGCGCGCGTTCTCGCGGGCATTGCGGATGGAGCTTACGATCGAGCTCGAGTTGCCGGCGTCGGTGACGTAGAAGCGCAGCACGGCCTCGGCGGTGGCCTCGCCGTGGCGCTCGTGGAAGGCCTCCTCGTCGGCGTGCAAGCGCACGATGGATTCCCAGTTCTGGTCGCCCCTGGCGTCACGGTTGAAGGTCTCGTTGACGTCGAGGATGCGCGCGAGGTTCTCGGCGCGCTCGACGTAGCGGGCGAGCCAGAAGATGCACTCCGCGTAGCGGGCGAGGAGGACCTCACTCAAGGCCCCCCCTATTCAAGGACCCACGTGTCCTTCGATCCGCCGCCCTGCGAGGAGTTCACCACGAGCGACCCCTTGCGCAGCGCCACGCGGGTCAGCCCTCCCGGCAACACCCAGGTCTTCGCCCCGGTGATCGCGAAGGGGCGCAAATCCACGTGCCGCGGCTCAACTCCGCCCTCGACGAGGGTGGGCGAGACCGAGAGGCTGACGCAGGGCTGGCTGATGTAGTTGGCGGGATCGGCGAGAAGCTGCGCGCGGCAGGCATCGAGCTCCTGCCGGCTCGCGCGCGGCCCTATGGTGATGCCGTAGCCGCCTGCCTCGCCCACCGGCTTGACCACCAGCTCGTCCAGGTGATCGAGCGTGTAGCGCAGCGCCGACGGCTCGCGGCAGATGTGGGTCTCGACGTTCGGCAGGATCGCATCCTCGCCCATGTAGTAGCGGATGATGCGCGGCATGTAGGCATAGACTGCCTTGTCGTCGGCCACTCCGGTCCCGACCGCGTTCGCCAGGGACACGGTCCCTGCATGGCACGCCCGCATCAGGCCGGGCACGCCCAGCGCGCTGTCGGGCCGGAAGACCTCGGGGTCGAGGAAGTCGTCGTTGATCCGGCGATAGATCACGTCCACGGGCGAGAGGCCGCCCGTGGTGCGCATGAAGACGCGGTCGTTCTCGACCAGGAGGTCGCGGCCCTCGACCAAGGGGACGCCCATCTCGCGGGCCAGGAACACGTGCTCGAAGAACGCCGAGTTGTAGGTGCCGGGCGACAGCAGGACGATGCGTGGATCGTCGCGCCCGCGCGGCCCCACCTCGCGCAGGGCCGCCACGAGCTGCAGGCCGTAATTCTCGACCGGCCGGAGGCCGATGCCGTTGAGCAGGTCGGGGAACGCCCGCAGCATCATGTGCCGGTTCTCGATAACGTAGCTGACGCCGGACGGTGTCCGCGCATTGTCCTCCAGCACGAGGAACCTGCCCTCCCCGTCGCGCACGATGTCGATGCCGCAGATGTTCACGTAGGTTCCATGGGGCAGATCGAGACCCTGCATGACCGGCCGGTAATTGGCGTTGCCGAGCAGCAGGTCGGCCGGAACGATGCCGTCCTTCAGCAGCTTCTGGCCGTGATAGAGGTCGTCCAGCAGCAGGTTGAGGGCGGTGACGCGCTGGATCACCCCGCTCTCGATCACGCGCCACTCCGCAGCGGACAGCACGCGCGGGATCACGTCGAAGGGCAGGATGCGGTCGATCGCCTCCTTGTCCGAATAGACGGTGAAGGTCACGCCTTGGTCGAACAGCCCCGCCGCGGCCTTCGCCGCCCGCAGCTTCAAGGCGTCGATCGACAGCGCCGCGAGCCGTTGCCGGATCGGCTCGTTGGAGTCCCCGCGCAGCATCTCACAATAGAAGCCCGCAGGATCGTAGGTGCCTGAGTACCGACGGGTCCATGCGCCCCTTATAGAGGGTTGCCTGGTCCAACAATAGGCGAGGCCGAGAGCCCGCAAGGTCGCGGGTGACCATCGCGTCCGATGTCGCTTCCTGGCCGTTCCGTCCGCACATGCTGCTCCCCGCCGAGCCGTGAGCGCGCTCTGGTCAGCCGAAAGTCATGCATATTCTGTGCCATGAGCTCTTCCGCACTCCTGTGGGGCAGCGCCTTGCTTTGAACCCTGAGGATCCTGTTGCGTCACCTTCTTGGATGGCTCAAACCCTGGGCATCACTAGGCCGAAGCGCCGGGCCGATCTTGCGCCGATGCTGACCGCCTCTATCAGATCGTCCACGCGGAACGGCTTGGGCAGGAAGCTCTCGGCCGGGGCCAGGATGCGATCTGCGATCCTGGCGTCGCCGCTGATCAGGACAGCGTGGATCCCCGGCCAGCGATGGCGGGCGGCAGCGGCTAGCGCGAAGCCGTCTATGCCGGCCCCGAGATGCACGTCGGTCACAAGCACGGACGGCGCCCGGCGCCGTCCGGCAGCGCCAGGACCTCGCTCGCGTTCGGCAGCGCGGCGACGCGCAAGCCCATCTCGCCCAGCATGTCCGCGAGGCAGGCGCGGACGAGGGCGTCGTTCTCGACCAGCAGCACGTCCATGCTGGTGCTCCTAGGCGCTGAGCGCCGCGCTTGAGCGCAGCTCGAACTGGCCGAGCGTCCGCTCCGCCGCGGCCATGGCCGCGCGCACGTCGGTCTCGGTCCCGGACGCGAGGAGGAGTTGCGGGCAGGTTCGGCGTCCTCAGGGTTCGCAGCACTTGGAAGCGCGCGTGGCTGTCGGCCTGCTGGACCACCAGCCGCAAGGCGCCGGCCTCGGCCACCAGGACCGGACCGGGCCTCAGTTCTCCACAACAACTGCTGTGGCATCGAAGTCCTCCGGAGAAGGCGGTGCTCGATCCCCGGAGGATGAATGGCTGTGTTCGGGATGGCAAGGAGAACACGAAAGATATTGCAGTAACCGCTTATATCTGTTCTGTTCAGAACACTAATATTGCGAAACCGTACGTAGCTTACTTGAGAGAGCCTAGGATTTGCTCTTGGCTGTCTCGGATAATGCGGTAGCAGTCGCACGCGGCCGCTTCCAGCCCGGGGCGGTCGAGCACGGTGATGCGGCCGCGGGACTGGCGGATGAGGCCGCCACTCTGCAGCGTGCTGGCGGCGATGCTCACCCCGGCCCGGCGCACCCCCAGCATCAGCGACAGGAAGTCCTGGCTGCAGCGGCAGCTCGTCGCCCTCCACCCGGTCATGGGTCATCAGCAGCCAGCGCGCCAGGCGCTCCGGCACGTCGTGGCGAGCGTTGCAGGCGGCCGACTGCGCGGTCTGCACCATCAGGAACTGCACGTAGCGCAGGCAGCGGTCGCGCAGGGCTGGGAGAGCTCCTCGACAGCCTGGCGCAGCGCCGCTGCCCGCATGCGCCATGCCGCGCCGGGGACTTGGATGAAGGCCTTGTGCACGGCTCGCGCCTCGGGGTTGAGGAGCACCGTGGCGCCGACCAAGCCCTCCCAGCCAGTCAGGCCGACCTCGACGGCGCCGTTGTCGAGGGTGTCGGCCGTGAGGGAGGCAAGGCCGTCCTCCATGAAGAACACGTCCTCGATGAGGCTGCCCCGCTCGTGCAGCACCTGGCCGTGGACGAGCGTGACGCGGCCGAGCTGGGGGCGCAGGCGCTCCATGTCGTCCGGCGCGAGCGCGGCCAGCAATTCGTTGCGGAAGGATGTCCCGACAGGGCGAGAACCGATGTCCATTGTGCTCTCCCGCGGAGGGGCGGGAGCACAAAGCATCTCTCGGTCGCCTGCGCCCGAAATCGTCGGCAGGCGATCTACGGTCTATACGCCCTATTGGGAAAGAACACACGGCTAAAAAACACACCAGAAACACGCCGCTTTCAGGTCACAAGCGAGCCTGTGAAGCCGTGATCGGCACCTCGATCCTATTTGCAGGCGCAGATTTTCTCCGGGTGAAGGACGGCAAGATCGTCGGTACTGGTTCAGAGCCGATGGGCTTGACCTTCTCGGCCAACTTCAGATTTCGCAGTGAGCCTCCTCGTCGCGGGCGCGGCGGGCTCGAACTGAACGCCGCCGAGCTCGACCCAAGACGGTTCTTGACCGGCTCCAGCACGGTGCTGGAGGATGGGAGTCAGCATCCCGAGGCGCATAGAGATGGGTCCTCGGGTGGGTCACGGGTTGGTCGCTCTGTGACACCGTTTTCATGCCCCCGCCACGCTCCCGTATTCCGCCGCACCCACTTGCCTCGCCGTCCGCCGCGCCCATCGCACGGCAGCTTATCGCGAGGAGACCCGCACTCATGCCCACCCTTCCCCGCCGCGCCAGGACCGCGACCGCCGCCGTCCTGCTCGCCGGCACCGCGCTCGGTGGCTACGCGCTCGGCCACGCCGGCCTGGCCGAGCCTGTGCCCACGAGCCAGGCGCCTGCCGCCACGGCCCCTGCCCCAATCCAGCCCGCCCCCGTCGCGCACCCGCTGCCGGATTTCGCCAACCTCGCCGCGCAGGTGCGCCCGGCCGTCGTGTCCGTCACGTCGGATATCCGTCCGGATGAGGAAGGCGCGCCCCCCGGCATGGAAAGCGGTCACGTCGAGGCGCGCGGCTCCGGGTTCATCATTCGGCCCGACGGCACGATCGTCACCAACAACCACGTCGTCCGCGGCGCTACCAAGGTCAGCGTCACTCTCGAGGACGGCACGACGCTGCCCGCCAAGGTGGTTGGCCGCGACGCGCGGACCGACCTGGCCGTGCTCAAGGTGGACGCCGGGCATGACCTGCCGTTCATCCAGCTCGGCAACTCCGCCAAGGTCCGGCCCGGCGAGTGGGTGGTCGCCGTCGGCAACCCGTTCGGCCTAGGCGGCACTATCACGGCCGGCATCGTCAGCGCCCTCGGCCGCGACATCGGCGAGGGGCCGTATGACCAGTTTATCCAGGTGGACGCGCCCATCAACCGGGGCAACTCCGGCGGTCCGCTCATCACACAGGACGGCAAGGTCATCGGCGTCAACACCGCCATCTTTTCGCCCACGGGTGGCAGCGTCGGCATCGGCTTCGCGATCCCGTCCGACCTCGTGCACAACGTCGTGGACCAGCTGCTCACCGCCGGGCACGTGACGCGTGGCTTCCTCGGTGTCGAGGCGCAAACCGTCACGACAGGTCTCGCCCCTGCGCTCCACCTCAAGGCCGGCGACAAGGGCGCCCTGGTCGCGTCCGTGACGCCCGACAGCCCGGCATCGAAGGCCGGCCTGCAGCCCGGCGACGTGGTCCGGTCCGTCAACGGCACCACGGTGAAGACGCCGGGCGACCTCGCGCGCGACGTGGCCGCGATCCAGCCCGGCAAGACGGCGACGATCGAGGTGCTGCACGACGGCACGGACAAGAGCGTGAGCGTGCAGCTCGCGGCGCTCCCGTCCGACCAGGCCGGCCCGCAGGCAGAGCAGGAGGCGTCCTCCCACCAGCCCAGGATCGGCGTCGCGCTGGCGCCGCTCGTGCCGGAGCTGCGCGACCAGCTCGGTCTGCCTGCGAACGCGAAGGGTGCCGTGATCGCCGAGGTGCAGCCTGGGTCGGCCGCAGACCAGGCCGGGCTGCGGCAGGGCGACCTCGTGGTCGGCGTCGGCTCCGACACGGTGTCCTCGCCCGAGCAGGCGATCCACGACATCCACGGCGCTCTGAGCCACGGCAAGGTCGTGGCGCTGCGGATCGTGCGGGACGGCACGGCCCGGTTCGTCGCCGTCACGCCAGGCCAGGGTGGGGCGCCGAGCGACCAGCAGGGCTGATCCTGCCAGGGCGTGCCCGGCGCGGCTGGGCACGCCCTGATCTTCTCGGCGTCACTCGTCAGGCATGGCCTGCGACGCCGAGGCCCTCCTGGCCAGTCACGCGCACGACCGCAGCCAGCAAGCGAAGCGCGTCCACCCCGCCGCGGTCGGCGAGCGTGCCGACCTCCATCTCGTTGGCAAGGACCTCAGCCTGGCCCGCGATCGTCTCCACGGCACGGCGAAGGGCCTCGCGCGAGAGGACGAGTTGCAGGTTGTCCGAGAGAATGTTCCAATCAGCAACCATCGGGATTTCCCCAAGATTGGCCATTCTGGCGTCAGTGGTGCCGCAGCAGGCGGTCATGGGTTAATCCTGCCCGACGAGCATTAACGCACTCCTACTGCACCTCGATCACGTAAGCGTGACCCGATCACGTCAACGTAACAACGGCCGGTTCGAGTGGCGGGAACAGGACTTCGACGCGGCACGGGCCGTCGAGCCAGATCGGCGGCGTCACGCTGCCGAGCATGACGACCTGGCCGGCACGCAGCCCGCCGAACGCGGCCACTTCCTCGCTCGCCGCGAGCCAGGCCAGGACGCGCAACGGCCCGCCCAGCAAGTCGCGCCCAAGGCCGTGCCCGCGCTCCTCGCCGTCCACCAGGATGCGGCCCGGCAGCGCATTGAGGTCGAGTGCACGCCAGTTCGTCTCCGGGGTGCCGAGCACGGCGGCGATGTGGAACACCTGATCCGCCACGAGCAGGGGTGCGCCGAAGGCGGCGAGGTCGGGGTAGCGCAGCTCGACCAACTCGATCGCCGCCATGACCCCATCCACGGCCTCGGCCGCCTGCGCCGCCGTGCAGGGGGCAGCCGGCAGGTCGCGCCCGAGATGGACCGCGATCTCGCACTCGACGCCGGGTGCTACGAACCCGGCGTAGGCGAGCGTGGAGTCGCTGCCGTGAAGCCCAGCCTCGGGCATGAAGCCCGCCAGCGGGCCTGGCAGGCCGAGGTAGTCCTGCATGGTTTGTGCCGTCGCGCCGACCTTGAAGCCCCTTGCCGGCGAGTCCGCGCCCATGGTCCGGGCAAGGGCGCGCTGGGCGGCGATGCCGGCCGCAAGACTGGGCGGCAGGAGATCCGGCGGCGGCAGGGCAAGAACGCGCCGGGCGCGCCGGGCGGCGAAGAGATGGGCGGCCAGGGCGTCGGGATCGAAGCCGCTCACAGCCCGCGGCCCAACTCGTAGAGCGCGACGGTCGCTGCGGCGGCGACGTTGAGGCTCTCCATGCTGCCGGGCATGGCAAGGCCTGCGCTCTCATCGCAGGTCTCGCGCACGAGGCGGCGCAGGCCGCCCCCCTCCGCGCCGAGCACGAGCGCGACCCGGCGCCCGGCGAGCGGCGCACCCCGCAAGGGCGGCGCGCCGGCGTCGAGGCCCACGCACCAGATCCCGGCCGCCTTCAGCGCCGCGAGCGTGCGCGCGATGTTGACGGCGCGCAGCACAGGCGCGGACTCCAGCGCACCGGAGGCGGCCTTGGCGAGCGCGCCGGTCTCGTCCGGGGCGTTGCGCTCCTGGGTGATGACGCAGGCGGCACCGAACGCGGCGGCTGAGCGCAGCACGGCGCCGACGTTGCGCGGGTCGCTCACCTGGTCGAGCACGAGCACCGGGCCGGGCCGCTCGAACACGGCGCCGAGGCCGGGCTGCGGTAGAAGGTCGGCAAGCAGCGCCGCGCCTTGGTGGACCGTCTCGCGCCCGAGGAGCTGGTCCACGCGGGCGCGATCCACGCGCTCGGGTTGGAGCGGCCAGGGTGGCGAAGCCCGCGCTTCCAACGATGGGGAACAACGGTTACCATCGTCGACATGTCGACCTCCACTACCGCGACCGCCGACCCCGCTGCCCTATTCAGGGCTCTGAAACGGCTCACTTCGGCCAAGATCGCGGAAAGAAAAGCTGCCGGCGCTGTCGAACGCGCCACCAGCACCCACAAGACCGCGCTCGACGAGAGCGCCGCCGCGCTCACCGCGTTGCAGGACTCCGGGGTCACCGCCGACGAGTTGCGGTCGCTCGGCTTGACCGTGCCGGCCGGGTTCGCCGAACGACGCGTCGCCGGCGCGGCTTCCGCCACGTCGACGCCGACCCGCCCGGAGAAGGAATGAAGCCGTGACCGCGCCCCGGTGATTCAGCCGCCCACGCGGTCGAGCAGCCGCTGGATCTGATGGCCGTGCTCAGCGCGCAGCAGGACACCATCGACCGGCTGGTCGAGTTCAAGACCGAGGCCACCACCGAAATTCATGAGCTGCGGGACAAGCTCGCCGCACTCACCCGGCGCCTGGACGCGGTCGCTCCGCGCGGACCCAACGGCGGCCAGTGATGCCTGTCCGCAAACCGTCACCGGCGGAACTGGAACGCAGCCGGGTCAACGCGGCCGCCAAGCTCGCCGCGTCCAACGACCGGATCACCGCCGGCGTCCTGGACCTGACCACCGGGCAGCACTGGGCCGACTTCCTGACCTTCGCCGCCCGGTTCCGGCACTTCAGCTTCAACAACGCCATGCTCATCCACCAGCAGGCGCCCGACGCGACCTACGTCGCCGGCTATCACGTCTGGACCGGCCTCGGCGGTCAGGTCCGCCGCGGTGAACACGGGATCTCACTGATCGCCGGTGACCTCATCCACGGCGCCGACGCGGGCACAGCGGCGACCACCTCGGTGATGCGGCCGCGCAACGCCACCGTGTTCGACCGCAGCCAGGTCGACCCCCTCGACCCGGCCGTGCCAATCGCCGCGGTCCTCGCCTCGCCCGCATCGGCCGGACCGGACACCCTGGGCCGGCTGCACGCCGCCCTGGGCGATCAGCTCCGGGACCACATCGACCGCCTCCGGCCTGCGGGCGTCAACTCCAACCCAGCACCGGACGCCCACCGGCGGCAAGAGGAGACGCCGGCAGGCCAGGTCGATGTGACCAGCGTGGCCGCGCTCGCCCAACTGGTCGCCGAGGCCGTGCTGTATGACGAACGGCCCGATGACCCGCCTCTCGTGCAGGCGGTGTGGACGGCGCAGGCCGCGGCCGCCGCGCACATGGTGCTGGCCGCGCAGGGCGTGCCAGCCGACACTCTGCCGGCGTTGGACCATCCGGCCCGGTGGGCGCGGCCGATCGCCGGGAACGACATCGACGCCTACGTCGACGTCGTCCGCGAGGCCGGCAACCACGCGATCTTCGCCGCGCGCACCATCCTGGACCGGATCGAGCCGGCACCGACGGCCACGGCCCACCAACTGCACGAGCTGGCGCAGCGGGCCGAACGATCCGCGGCCGATACCGCCTCGACGCCGCCTGTGGGCCGGCCCGCCCAGGCCACCACAGCGCCCCGACCGCACCACGTCGACCTGCCCCTCGAGCCGGCGACCGTGCAACGGTTGGGTCCGGTCGTTGCCGCGACGCTGGCCTACTTCACCGACTTCGGCCGCGCCGACATCGCCCACGAATACCTGGCCGGCCGCGGGATCACCGTGCCCGACGGATACACCGTGGGCTACGCCCCGGTCGGCGGCGGCCTCGTCCAATGGCTGGCCAGCCACGGGTTCGACCAGCAACTCCAGATCGACGCCGGCGTTGCCCGCCTCGGCCGCGACGACCGCGTCGTGGACGTGTTCCGGGACCGCATCGTGTTCCCCATCAGCGACGGGCCGACCTTGGTCGGGTTCACCGGCCGCACCGCCCGTGACAGCGAGATCAAGTACCTGAACACCCCGGCCGTCGACGGCTGGTTCGTCAAGGGCAGGCTGCTCTACGGGCTGACCGAGGGCGCCGAGCGGCTCCACGCCGGCGCCACCCCTGTCCTGGTCGAGGGACCCATGGACGCGTTGGCGATCGCCCAGCACCGCTCCAACCTGGTGCCGATCGCGGCGATGGGCACCGCGTTCACCGACCGGCACGTGACGGCCCTGACCGACGCCGTGCCGGCCAAGCGGATGATCGTCGCGCTCGACGACGACCCGGCTGGACGCACCGCGGCGATCGCCGCCGGCGAAAAGCTCACCGCGGCCGGCTGGGCGATCCGCGTCCCCCGCCCCGTCCAGGGCAAGGACCCGGCCGACATCTCCGCCGAGCACGGCGCAAAAGTCATCGACTGGCTCGACCCGCGCAACTGCCGGCCGCTGATCTACCTCGCCGCCGAACACAAGGTGCAGTCGGCGGGCTCGCTCGAATGGCCCGAGCAACGCATCCGAGCGGCCGACGAGAGCCGGGCGTACCTGCAGACGACGTTCCCCAACGACCCGAACCTGCGGCACGCGCTGGGCCACGCCGTCCAGCTCTGCGGCCTGAGCCTGCCCGAGGCCGACGAGTCACCGCCGGCCCAGCGGCCCGCCACCCGCGACCGCTCCGCCGTCCAGCGTGGCCGCGCCCCGGTCGGCGCCGGCTACTCCCGCTGACCTGCCGCCGGCGCGGACTCTAGGGACTGAGCCTTGCGTTTGCGTTCGCGCCGCTCCAGCTCGCGCTCGAACGACTCCTCCGCGACCACCCGCACGTCTTGGCCCGAAAGGACCGCCTCGAGCTTCATCCGCTGCCACAACTCGATGGGCATGGTCATCGTGATCGCCCGGTGCCCTTCGGGCATGTTGTTCGGCATTGCTGACCACCCTTCACACTCGGCACTTCACCGGGACACCTTGTTACCAAGGTTAAAGGGTTGGGGTGACCCGGTAGCGGGCCGGCCGTTCGCGGTTGTTCCCGCCGGAGGCCCACTGCACCACGATGTCGAGCACCTGCTGCTGCCATGAGCCCAGGTCATCGAGCACGCCGGGCAGCCGGACCTCGCGGCCATCGACGACCAAGGCTGCGATGAGCTGGAACAGCCGGGCTTCGGTGCTGGACCAGCCGCGGCCGACCTGGTCGACGTCGGCTGCCCATCCGTCCCAGTCCATCTCGGCGTCGGGGTGGAATGTGGATTCGCGAGCGTCTCCGTCACCGGTGTAGGTGTAGTGGCCGCCGTCTCGGGACCACGCGGTGAAGCGGGCCGCGTCGTTGGCCAGGGCCGGAGACAGGTCGAGGAGGGCGATCGCGGCCAGCCAGGCTTCGTTGCCGACGGACATGCGAAGTTCGGTCAGGTCGGGTTGAGCTCCGACCCGGGCGAGGACCAGGTGGTGCGCCTGGTCTTTCCACGCCCGGGCCGATTTCTCCAATTCATCGCGTCGAGGGTCATTCCAGGCCAGGGTGTCCGCTTCGTTGCGGTCGATGTCGGCTGACCGGCGCGCCCCGTCTTCCCCCGAGCCGACGTAGGGGGTGCGGTCGTCGAAATAGTCACTCATCACCTGATGGTCTCCTGGTCGATGGGGTGTTGAGGGCGGTCGGGTCGGATCGGGTCGGGACTCACTCCTCCTCCTCGGCGGTGGCGGCTTCGTCGTCCAGCTTGGCGAGCTCGTGGTTGAGGTGGGTGAGGTTGTCCACCTCGTCGTCGACATCTTCGGCGCTGGCCTCGGCGCGGTTGATCATCAGCTGTTCGGTTTCGCACGGGGTGTAGCCGAGCCACACCAGGTGCGCGAGGTAGGCAGCGCGGTGGTTGTCGTTGTGCCGCCAGGCGTCCTTGGGAAATTCCGCCTCGTAGGCAGTGCAGGTCACGGCCCAGGCCAGAGCCGGGTGTCGGTGTTTAGGGGCGCCGGCGAGAGCGTCCTTGGGCTGGTCGACGCCCAGAATGGCGGCCATCAGCTTGTCGTCGGTCCAGGTGGACAGGTGCCGGCCGACCGTGCTGTCCCGGTTGACCAGTCGGGCCAGCGTCCAGGTGGTCATGGCCTTGGCGTGCCGGGCGCTGGGGGCGGTGAGCATGCGCCGGATGAAGGCGCGGCGGACGTCCTGGGCGGCCAGCATTCTCTGCACTTGTCAACCGTGGAGCGGCGGTTGTTGGCGATCTGCCGCCGAGCAGTCGAAAGGAGCTCGCGGCCATGCCGGGGCCGGAGTTGGTGTGGCTCGGTTGTGACTAGGTGTTGATCTGTTTCGCGAGATCGTCGACGCGGTGTTTGATGTCGTCGCGGACGAGGCGCATGCGTTCGATGCCGTCGATACCGCGTTCTGATGGTTCGTCGGTGTCCCAGTACTCGACGGGTGTGCCGTCGATGGGGTGGACCTGGGCGTCGCGGCCGAGGACGATGACCCGGTCCGCGGTGGCGATGAGGTCGTCGGTGAGTTGTTTGGGCGTCTGGTCGGTGATGTCGACGCCAACCTCGAGGAGCGCCTGGGCGGACAGTTCGTTGATCGCGTTGCCGGGCGTGGTGCCGGCGGAATCGACGGTGACCGTGTCGCCGGCCGCCTTGCGCATGAGGCCGGCGGCCATCTGGGATTTGCCGCCGTTCTTCACACAGACGAACAGCACGGACTGTTTTGTGGTGGCCATGGGTCAAGCGCCGGCGGGGAGGAGTTCGCCGATGAGGGCTTGGACGCGGTCTTTGATGTCGTCGCGGACGCGGCGGACGGTGTCGAGGCCTTTTCCGGCTGGGTCTTCGAGTTCCCAATCCTCGTAGCGTTTCCCGGGGAACACCGGGCAGGCGTCACCGCAGCCCATGGTGATGACCACGTCCGCGGCGCGGACGGATTCGGTGGTCAAGATCTTCGGGGTGTGGCTGGAGATATCGACGCCTTCCTCGGCCATGGCCTGGATCGCGACGGGGTTGATCTGGTTCCCGGGCATCGACCCGGCGGACCGTACCTCGATCTCCCCGTGGGCCAAGGCGGTGAGGTAGCCGGCCGCCATCTGGGAGCGGCCGGCGTTGTGGACGCAGACGAACAGCACAGCGGGTTTCGCGGTCATTCAGGTCTCCTGGATCGCTGGAACGGTGGACGGGGTGGTCACGCCGGCGGGTTCGGCCGGTGGTGCGGCGGATGGGTAAAGCGTCCGGACAAGGCCGACGCCAATAGCGGCGCCGATGATCTGGGCGCCGATGTAGAGAGGGACCGATCCGGGGGCGATCCCGGCGAAGGTGTCGGTGAAGACCCGGCCGACGGTGACGGCGGGGTTCGCGAACGACGTTGAGGAGGTGAACCAGTAGGCAGCGCCGATGTAGGCGCCGACCGCGGCGGCGGACAGGGCGTGCCGGCCGGTCCGGGCGAGCAGGAAGATTAACGCGACAAGGCCCGCAGTGGCGACGATCTCCCCGATTCCGTGCCTGGTGCTGGCCCGGTCGGTGCCGGAGATTCCCACCCAGGGTTGGCCGAACATGACGTTGGCCAGGATGGCGCCCGCGATCGCGCCGATGGTCTGGGCGGCGATGTAGGGGGCGACGTGGACACCGCTGATCCCGGTGCCGCTTCGCCGGCCGAGCAGCCAGTCGGCGGCGGTGACAACCGGGTTGAAATGGGCTCCGGAGACCGGTCCGAACATCAGGATCAGCACCGCCAATCCGAACACCGTCGCCGTGCTGTTCTCCAGCAGCTGCAACCCGGTGTTCCCCGGAGAGAGCTGCTGAGCGGCGATTCCCGACCCGACGACGACCGTGACCAGCAGTCCGGTGCCGATGGCTTCGGCGAGCAAGCGCCGCGGCATCGTGACCGGTGCGGGCTTGACGGTCTGCATAGCTCAACCATACTTGACTCAATAGGTGTGGAGGCAAATTGATGGTGACGGTGCAGCGGCGGGCGGCCGTCCATGCGGCGTTGGGTGAGCCGGTGCGGTTGGCGATCGTGGACCGGCTCGGCCCGGGTGACGCCTCGCCCGGGGAGCTGGCCGCGGCGGTCGGGTTGGGCACCAACCTGGTCGCGCATCACCTGAAGGTCCTGGAAGAGGCCGGGGTGATCCGCCGGGTGCGGTCAGAGGGCGACCGGCGGCGCAGCTATGTGCAGCTGTGCCTTGACGACCCGGTGGTGTGGAAGGCGGCCCAGGCCGGGCTGCAAAGCCAGCTGCCTGCCGGTGCGGTGCCGCGGGTGCTGTTTGTCTGCACCGCGAATTCGGCGCGGTCGCAGTTGGCGGCCGCCCGGTGGAACGCGATCAGCGCGGTCCCGGCCGCGTCGGCCGGCACCCATCCCGCGGTCAAGGTGCACCCGCGGGCGGCCGCCGCGGGCCGACGGCATGGTCTGCAGCTGGCGCGGGTGAAACCCGTTGCCATTGAGAAGGTGTTGCGTGATGGCGACCTGGTCGTCGCGGTCTGCGACAACGTGCATGAGGAACTCGACCGCGGCCGGGACCGGTTGCACTGGTCGATCCCGGACCCGGTGCGGGTCGACACCGACGAGGCGTTCGAGACCGCCTATGCCGATATCACCCGCCGGGTCGAGCGGCTGGCCGCGGCGGTCGCCGCGCCGGGCGCCGGCACCGAACCATCCAGAGATTCGTGCAGTCTCTGAGCCCGTGGAGGAAACGCTGATGAGTACGACGCCGACGTGGAACACGTTGAGCCTGGACGAATCGCTGCGCCCAGGCACTCAGTGGGGCGAACCAATGCTGAGATAGCCGTTCAGCGCGCGTTCCCGGGCCGCGCCGGCCCGGCACGAGGTGTCGCAGACCGACACCGACCCGCACGAGTCACACACGCTCACCCGGGCCGGATCGGCCAGCATCCTCTTGATGCGGTGCAGGACCCGGATCATGACAACGCCGGGTCGGCAGTGACGTGCACCGGCTTGACGGCGCGGACGATGGCGCCGTGCATCCCGGGTGCGGCCTCATGGGTGAACACCACCTCCGGGTCGGTGAAACCGGCCGCGGTCAGCCCGTCCAGGTATTCCGACCGGGACAGCGCGCCGGCGATGCAGCCCACGTAGGAGCCGCGTTCGGCCCGTTCCGCGGGCGACAACTCATCTTCGGCCACTACATCGGAAATGCCAAGGCGTCCACCGGGAGTCAGCACGCGGAACATCTCGGCGATCACCGCCGGCTTGTCGGTGGACAGGTTGATCACGCAGTTGGAAATCACCACATCGATCGAGGCATCCGGCAACGGGATGTCCTCGATGGTGCCCTTGACGAACTCCACATTCGACGTACCGGCCTTGGCGGCGTTGGCGCGGGCAAGGGTGAGCATCTCGTCGGTCATGTCCAGGCCGAAGGCGAACCCGGTCGACCCGACCCGCCGCGCGGACAGCAACACATCAATACCGCCGCCGGACCCCAGGTCGAGCACCCGTTCACCCTCCCGGAGATCGGCCACGGCCAAGGGGTTCCCGCAACCCAGCGACGCGAGCACCGCCTGCTCGGGCAACCCGTCGGTCTCGCCCGGGTTGTAGAGGGCAGCGCCGAAGATGTCACCCTCGTCGGTGTCACTGATCGCGCTCAGCGCGTCCGACGGGCCGCAGCAACTGGTCTGCGGCCCGTCCGACGGCCCGCAGCAACTCGCCGCCGACCCCGACACCACCGACAACGCGGCCGCCGCGTACCGATCCCGCACATGGTCCCGGATGTCCTGGTCCGAACTGGTCATGCCAACCCCTTCACATAGACGAACATCAATGTCCGCCCATCATGGACCCAGACATCGACGTCTGTCAATACGTCGGCCATACTGGGTTCATGACCCGATCCGCGACCCTGCCCGTGGTGGACGTCGTCTGCTGCGTCCCGTTGGTGCGGCAACCGCTGACCGCGGCGGAGGCAACGGATCTCGCCCGCACCCTGAAGGCGATCGCCGACCCTGCGCGGTTGCGGTTGCTGTCGATGATCGTCGCTGCCGAGGGCGGCGAGGCCTGCGTCTGCGATCTCACCGAACCCCTCGGTTTGTCCCAGCCAACGGTGTCGCACCACTTGAAGGTGCTCGTCGACGCCGGCCTTCTGACCCGCGACAAGCGCGGTGTATGGGCGTACTTCACCCTCGTCCCCGGCGCGCTGGACTCTTTGGCGGAGGTGCTCAGCACCCAGGCCGCACCGATGCGATGACCGGCCCCTGCTGACAGCGAGTCAGGAGTGCCGCCAAACCTTCACCGCCGACAGCAACAGCAGCAGCACCAGCAGCGGGATGAGCAGCAGGGTCGGGACTACCCCCCAACAGCAGACCGCCGAGGAGAGTATCCGGACCCTCGGCGGGATGATCGGCCTGGGCGGAGCCGAGTTCCGGCTCCCACTGCTGATCGCGCAGGTTGCTGGGGTGCTGGGCCAGCTGGTTCGGGTGCAGGGTGAGCACGGTGGTGGCGGTGTCGGGCATGGGGTTGGTCCTCTCGGTTTAGGTTGGCCGGGAGGACCGGGCAGGTTCCGACTGCCCGGTCCTTCTCGAGGGGTCAGGCGGCGGTGGGTCGGTGCTGGAGTCGCCGGTTGTGCTCGTCGCGAGCGGCCGGGCCCTGCGCGAGCAAGATGCGTTGCAGGGGTCCGCATTCGCTGCACAGAAGCCACGCGGAGCCGGGGGCCACCACGTAGAGGTGCGCGCCGAGCCCGGCGGGTGGATCGGCGATCAGGGTTTCCAGCGCCAACGCGTCCAGCCGGACGGTGTCCTGGCCGGCGGGGATGGCCGGCGGTGTCCAGGCCGGGTGGGCGTCGGCCAGCGCGTGGACGACTTGCGCTGTCACCAGCGGTCCGCGGTCGGCGGTGGACATGGCCGGGTAGTAGGTGAGCGGGTCGTCGCCGGTCCTGACGAGGATGTCCAGGTCGATCGTGGTCACGAGGCGGGGTTCCTTTCAGGGGTTGGGACGGGCTCGGCCCCCGAGCTTTCGCATCGGGGGCCAAGGGGCAAGGTTTCAGGAGTCGGCGTCGGCGCGGCCGGTGCGGGCCGCGATGGCGACCTGGTTGTAGGTCAGGGAGGCGCCGAGCAGGTCGGCGGTGACCTCGTTGCTGATGCCGCGCTGCCCGTCGTCGCGGACGAAGGAGCGGGTGGTCAGGGAGCCGGCGAACACGACGCGGGAGCCCTTGGTCAGTGAGTTGGCGGCGTTCTCGGCGCGGGATCCGAACACCGACACCCGGTAGTAGTTGGTGGGTCCGTCGACGTAGCCGTCGTCGGTCTTGATGCTGTCGGTGACGGCAACCTCGACGTGGGTCCAGGCCTTGCCGGATTCCTTGCCGAAGCCGGTCGCGAGTTCCTTGGTGACGTTGCCTTCGGCGGCGATGTAGCGGGCCATGATGTTCTCCGTTTCGGTTGTGAGACTGAGCGTTTCGGTCTCTCGGTGATGATCTAAGCCTACCACCTTGGTACCTTGTTACCAAGGTTTAAGGGAAGTTTTTCGGGCCAATTTCGCAGCTCATTCGGGGTTGGGATCCGGTGGTGACGGTGGTCCGCGGGGGGTGGTCACGGGTCGGTTTTTTCCTCTCCGGGCGGTGTTGTTGGGCCGGTTTGACCGGCCGGCGGCCGGTGCGGTGGGCGCCGGTGTCCGGTGTCCGGTGTCTGGTCATCGGCAGTCGGGTTCGTGGGCGAGGGCGTGGGGCCGGTGCGTGACGGCGGGTGGGGCGGTCTGGGCCGGGGCGGCGGTGCCGCCTCGGTTGCCGAAGGCGGCACGGTGGGCGGTGATGGCGGCGGCGATGTCGGGGTCGACCGGTGTGCCCGACGGGTCCTGGTCGTTTTGGGCTGGGCCGGGTCGTGGTTGTTGCCGGGCGGCCATGAGGGTGCGGATCCGGTCTTGTTCGGTGTGGGCGTCGGCCAGGGCCTGGGTGTGCCGGAAGGGCCGGCTTCGTTGGGTGAGCGCGGCGTCGCTTTCCCGTTGGGCGCGGTCGCGGTCACCGCGGAGCTGCTCCAGCACGGCCGGCAGGGCCGTGATGTGGTTTTCGATCTGCCGGACCAGGCCGAAACCGCTACCGACGTCTTGGGCGGTGATGGTCCAGGCGCTGCGGGGGACGCCGTCGAGGGCGAGCTGGATGCCGGGTTCGGTGATCAGGGCCGGAATCACCCGGGCGGTGATGGCGTGCCCGCCGACGCGGGCGATGATGCCGAGGTCTTCTTCGCGCCGGTCGCCGCGGCGGGGGAAGCGGTCGAGAAGGAACCGGGACAGCCATTGCCCGGCTTCGGTGCGGTCGTCGGTGCTGGCCCGGCCCACCCTCATCCGGAAGGCGTCGGCCTTGGTCGGGGTGGTGCGGGCGATGGCCTGCTCGAGCAGGGGTTCGTCGCGGTCGGCCTGGCCGACGCGGTGGCTGGTGGATTCGACGGTCCAGGACAGGCTGGACAGGCTGCTCTGGTGGGCCCGGGCCAGTCGCTCGAGGCGGGCGATTTCCTTGTCCGTCTGGGCTTTTTCCATGATGAGCGGGTCGCCGGAGGCGATGGCTTTGGTTTCGGCCATGGACAGCTGGGCGTCGCCGACGTCTTCGATCTCCCGGACGTCCAGGCGGCCGCGCATGATCTGGGTGATGGCCCGTTGTTTGCGCTCGACGACCTGGTAGGCGACGGTGTCGAACGATCCTTCGACGACGTAGCGGTAGAGCTGGATTTCCGGGTTCTGGTTGCCCTGCCGCAGGATCCGGCCGGACCGTTGCTCGAGGTCGGCGGGCCGCCAGGGGCAGTCGACGTCGTGTAGGGCGATGGCCCGGTTCTGGACGTTGGTGCCCGACGCCCATCTTGGCGGTGGAGCCGACCAGGACGGCGACGTGGCCGGCGCGGCAGGCGGCGAACAGTCGGGCTTTCTCGGCGTCGTTGCGGGCGTCGTGGATGAACCGGATCTTGTCGGCCGGCAGCCCGCGGTGGACCAGGTTGCGGTGCAGCTGGTCGTAGGCGTTCCACCCGTCGCCCGGGGTGGACAGGTCGCAGAACACCAGCTGCAGGGCGCCGGGGATCTCGGAGGGTTCGCCGGCGTCGTCGAGGTAGACGGTGTCCTTGCTGGCGTCGTAGATGTCGGCGATCCGGTCGGCGACCACGTCGAGCTTGGTGGTGACCGACGCCGGCGGCGCGAGCTCGGGGCTGATCAGGCGCATGTCCAGGGCGGCCGCGCGGCCCTGCATGTACAGGCGGAGCATCTTGGCCGGGTCGTCGCGGCCGCCGGGCACCTCGGCCTCCCGGGCGATCCAGGCCATGAACGCCTGCAGCTGGGGGCTGGGCGGGATGGACACGGTGTCGGCCCAGCGGCGGCCGTCCGGGCGTTCCCGGATCGCCGGCACCGGCAGCTTGAGGTCCTCGGCGGTCTTGACGTCGGCGAAGACCTGCCACATCGCCAACAGCTCGGGGACGTTCTGGTAGCGGGCGAGGCGGGTTTTCTCCGACCAGCCGCCGCCGGCCTTCATCTCCATCTCGGTGACCTGCTCGCCGAACGTGGCGGCCCAGGCGTCGAAGTCCTCCACACCGGCGTCGCGCAGGACGTCGGGGCGCAGGTAGCGCTGCATGACGTGGGCCTCGGCGATGCCGTTGGCGATCGGGGTGGCGGTGGCCATGGTGACGACCCGGTCGCCGTGGCGGCCGCGCAGCAGCTCCAACTTCATGTGCAGGTCCGTGGCCCGCTGGCTGCCGTCGATGGCGGCGTCGCTGATGTTCGACACGGTGGCCAGGTTCTTGTACAGGTGGGCCTCGTCGACCACGACGTAGTCGATGCCGGTCTGGTCGAAGTAGATGCCGGCGTCTTTCGGGCCGTCCATCCGTTCCTTGAGGCGTTCCTCCTGCCGCAGCACGGCTTTCTCCAGCCGCTTGATCGTCAGGTCCTTGCCGGCGTCGCGGGCCCGCTCGAGGCGGTCGCGTTGCAGGGCCAGCTCGGTGCCCATGTAGTCGGCGATGCCGTCGGGGCCGACGGGGATCCGGTAGAACGCGCCCTGGGTGAGCACGACCGCGTCCCAGTCGTTGGTGGCGGCGCGGGCGACGAACTGGCGGCGCTTGTCCCCTTGCAGGTCCTCGGCGCCGGCGGCCAGGAGCCGGGCCTGCGGGTAGAGCTGCAACCATTCCCGGGTGACCTGCTCGAGCATGTGGTTGGGCACCACCACGCACGGTTTGCGGGCCATCCCGAGCCGGCGCAACTCCATCGCACCCATCACCATTTCGGCGGTCTTCCCCGCCCCGACCTGGTGGAACAGGCCGACGGCCGGTTCGGACACCATCCGGGCCACGGCGGCCCGCTGGTGCGGCCGGGGGGTGAACGTCCGGGCCAGGCCGGGCAGGGTGAGGTGTTCCCCTTCGTGGTCGTAGGTGCGCAGGCGCAGCCCGTTGAAGCGCCGGTTGTACTCCTCGACCAGCCGCGCGGTGCGCTCCGGGTCTTCCCACACCCACTCGCCGAACCGTTCCTGCAGGGCCCGGGCCTTCTCCCGGGCGGCTTCGGTCTCGGTCGCGTTGAAGACCAGGGTGTCGCCGTCCCGGTCGTAGACGGCGATCTTGGTCTGGGACAGCAGCGACTGCATCAACTCGCCGATCGGCCGGCGGCTGGTGCCCCACTCGGTGGTCGCGGCGACGGTGCGGGCGGCGCAGCGGACCTCCCAGATGGTGCCGCCGCCGTATTCGACCTGCGCCCACCGGTCGCCGGACAGCTCCTGCCAGGAACTGCTGGTGGTCGGTGTCGGGGATCCACACGGCGCCCAGGCGGGCGGCGATGTCGGCCGGACCGAGCGCGGTGGGTTGCACGGCTTCCAGGGCGGCGACATTTGCCGGCGAGGTCGGGCCGTTCGCCGAGGGCGGCCCGGGCCAGGTCGAGTTTGGCGCGGACGTTGCCGGACAGGTACTCGGCGGCCGGCACTGGCCGGCCCAGGCCGGGATCGTCGAAGACGAGCTGGCCGAGCTGGGTGCGGGCGTCGTCGGGTTCGATGCCGAGCAGCTCGCCGATCCGGTCCAGGTCGACCCGGCCGGTTTCGTTCATGACGATGGCCAGGGCGTCGGCGGGGGTGTCGGCGCCGCGGGCCGGCGGCCGGGGGGCGACGACCCGTTCCCGCAGCAGCGCGGCGGGCCGGGCGGTCTGGGCGGCGTCGTCGAACAGTTCCAGCGCGCGGACGAGGACGCCGAACGGGTCGGAGCGCAGGTGCCGCATGACCGGCGGGGTGCGGCGCTGCAGGACGGCGGCGCCGTTCTCGTCGACCCGGTTGGTGACGGTCATCCGGTAGCGGTTGATCGGGCCGTAGGCGGTTACGTAGCCGCGCCACCGGCCGGCCAGGTCGGCGCGGAGCTGGTCCAGCTGCGGGGTGTCCTCGACGGTGGCCGCCTCGAGGGTGAGCAGGTCGCGGGCCAGGTCCCGCAGGTCCAGCAGCAGCCGCAGCTCGCGGGCCTGGGAGGCCGGCACCGGCAGGTCCTCCAGGCCGCCGTACTCGCCTGTGACGGTGAAGCTGCCGTCGGGGTGGGCGGCGATGTGGCCGGCCCAGTGCTGGCCGGGGGCGGAAGCGACCGCGGCCCGCGGGCCCAGGTCGACCGGGCGGTCGACGGCGACCAGGCCCCGATCGCGGGCGTGGTCGACGACGCCGACCAACACTCGCCGCAGCTGGTCGGGCAGACCGGGCAGGTCGGGGCTGTCGACGTGAAGGGTCTCGGCGTTGTGCATGCCCTGCCCGATCCGCAGCGAGCCCAGGATCCGTTCGGGGTGGCCGCCGTCGGCGCCGTAGATGGCGTTGATCCGCACGGTGTGCCCGTCGACGCGGACAGGCACGGTGCGGGTCCAGTCGTCCGGTCCCGGATCCCGGTCGGCCTCGCGGCGGCGGAACACGAGCAGGTCGGTGACGACCTCGGTGCCGGCGGTCCGGCGGTGCGCCCCGGTGGGCAGGCGGACGGCGCCGATCAGGTCTGCCAGCTCGTACATGGCGCGCCGGCCGGCCGGGTTGGTGCGGTCCAGGCTGTAACGGCTGGTCAGAAAGGCGGCGACACCGCCCGGGCGGACCAGGTCCAGGGCCTTGACGATGAAGTGGTCGTGCATCGGCAGGTCGCCGTGCGGGTTGTGCCGCTTGTCGTGCAGCGTGACGTCGGCGAAAGGCACGTTCCCGATCGCGGCGTCGAAGTGGTCGGCCGGGTAGCGGGTGTCGGCGAACGACTCCGCCCGGATCGTGGCCTGCGGGTAGATCAGGGCGCTGATCCGGGCCGTCACCGGGTCCAGCTCGACGCCGGTCATCACCGCATCCGACGGGGCCAGGCCGAGGAACGTGCCGGCGCCGGACCCGGGTTCCAGGACCTGCCCGCCGTGAAAGCCCAGGCCGCGCAGGGTGTCCCACATCAGCTCAGCGATCGCCGGGTCGGTGTAGTGGGCGTTGATCGTGGTCCGCCGGGCGGCGTCCAGCTCGGCCTCCGACAGCAGGCCGGTCAGTTCGCTGCGCTGCCCCTCCAGCTCCGGGTGCGCGGGGTCGAA
Source organism: uncultured Actinomycetota bacterium (assembly GCA_963822805.1). GTDB lineage: Bacteria > Actinomycetota > Actinomycetes > Mycobacteriales > Pseudonocardiaceae > Pseudonocardia. The sequence continues at coordinate 42,578 of CAWGIV010000003.1, forward strand.
GACCTGCGGCACCGCACCCCACGAGGACCAGCCGGCCAGGACCTGCTTCTCGGCCAGCGACGCCGGCCGCTGCTGCTCGCCGAGTTCGGCGGTCAGCCGCAACGCGGCCAGGTTCGCCGCGACGCGGGCGATCGTGCCGGACGGGGTGAGCTGCTGACCGGGGACGGGATGAAACCTCTCCCCCGCGTCCTCACCGCCCGCTGTGGGCGTGACCGCCGGCGGCTGGTCGGCTGCCTACCGCTCGGTGCGGTCCAGGCGCTCCTGGGCGGTCTGAGCCTCGCTCAGGAGGTCCTGCTGGTCCTGGCGGGACCAGGCCAGCATCTGCGCTGCGGCCGGGTTGTCCTCCGGGTCGTCCAGGTCCTCGATCGGGTCCGGTTCCGGCTCCGGGACGTAGCGGGCCAGGACCAGTTCCTCGGCCTGCTTGCGGGCCATGTTCAGCCGGCCCACCTCGGTCAGGTAGCTCACGCTGGCCGGCTCCGCGCCGCCGAGCTGGGTCTCCGCGGCCTGGATCTCGTCCTCGATCTGCTGGCCCAAGGTCGAAAAGTGCGCCTCCGGATCCGGGATCGAGGCGTACCGGGCCGGCAGGAACCGTTGATAGTGATCCCTGACGTGCCGCCCGTACCTGTTCATCGCGGTCCTCCTCGGCCTCGGCCCACAGTGTGTCGAAGGACAGCTGCCCCGGGTCCGCCGGTTGATGGCGACCTGTCGCCGGCATGCGCGCAGCCCTCTCGTGGCATCGGCGCCGCTGCTTTTGCAGCGGCACCTACCCCACGGATCGCGGGCACCCCAAAAACGGCCACCTGGCATCGAGATTCCTTCACTCTCCGGATCCGGTGACGAACTAACAGTGCACTGTACTACTGGTACATGGAGGGACGCGGCTGCTGATACAACCGTGGCGTGCACTCCGTCTTCGCCGGCTGTCCGGGCCACCGCCACCCTGCTGGGCATCATCGGCGGCTCCGCATCGACACCACCGCCGCACCGCAACCACCCCGAACAGGTCCGCGCCAATCTAAGCTAAGGGGCTATTGAGGCCGCGGCGAAGGCGGCGGCGGGGCGAGCTGGTCATGGGTTTCTCGGCTTGGCGGCAGGGCGGATCGGCCGACCACGGGTGATAGCGCGGTGCGTTTGGAGGCGGCGGATCCGAGAGCACCAGGGTCGAGCCGTTGTCCTTCCTGCTCAGCTTGCGCGAGCAGATATTCGCGCAGGTAGGGCAATTCGAAGCGGACCATGCCATAGCCGACGCGAGTGATCAGTTCAGCGGAGATGAGCCGCAGCCGGTATTGGCTGGCGTAGCCAGCGGTGACGCCCAGCCGGTTGGCGATGTCGGCCATCCGGCTTGGCCCGTCGTCCACGGCCATCGCGTCAAGAAACGCCCTGTCCACTTGCGACAAGCCGACCAGGGCGGGCTCGTGCACCAGCCGGGCCACTCGGCGCACGGCCCGCTCGACTCCGATCTGGGCCTGCTTGTCGTCGATCACCGGTGCGTCGGGCTCCACGGCCCACATGTGGTATCCGACCAGTTGCACGAGGAAGGGGTAGCCCTGCGTTGCCGCCGCCGCGCCAGCCAGAGCTGTGTCGGTGATCGTGCGCCCCGAGTTCTCGATCGGTGTTCGCAGGGCCGCCTCGACGTCGGGTTCGGACACCGCACCGAGTGAGAACCGCTCGGCCCGCCGCAGGAACGTCAGGACCGCATCATTGAGGACATCCTCGATCGCGGCCGGGAGCCCGGCCGCCACAAACGCCACCGCGCGCCCCTCACGGAACAAATGCTGCACGGTGTGCGCAATGACGCGCAGATCGTCGGTCGCGCCCCGGTGCACCTCGTCCAGAGACAACAGCACTCCGGCCCCGCGCTCGCCATATAAATCGGTCAGCTGAGTCAGCTGCGACCGCAACGAAGCGGTGACTGGATGGGGGTCGATGCGCTGCCGAGTCACTCCCCCACCGAACCCAGCGGCCATCACGTTCACGGCGGTGACCGTCGTGCTGCTCTGGCCGCTCGCCTGGGCCAGTAGCTCCGGGAGCCGGGTGCTGGTGATCTCGGCTACCACACCCGGCCGCGCCGTTTCGGACACCACCACCCAGCCACGGCGCACCGCCTCGTCCTCGCAGGCGTTGAGCGCAACCGTCTTGCCCGCTCCTCGAACTCCGGTCAACAACATCGCCCGTCCGGGAGCGCCCGGCCCCTCAACGAGTGCGATCCTGAAGTCGTCGATCACCTCGCCGCGACCCACCAGTAGCGGCGGCGTAACACCAAAAGTCGGGGTGAACGGGTTCGACATCGAACGTCCTTTAGATCTTTTTAGCACTTTTAGACGTCTTTAGCATAGCGAGTGCGCTTTCGGCCCGACCACAGCCGATCCTCACCGCCCCGAGCACGCGGGACCATGGCAGGACAGCCGACGGTCCAGCGACTGGAGCCGCCGCGGCCTGGCCGGGCCAGCCCCATTTCCCCACAGCCCGTGGGGGAAACTCCATGGGCACGTGGACCCTGCTACACGAGCCCGGCGGCGGTGTACGGCCGGACCATGCAATCAGCTGCACCGCGTCCGCGTCCTGAAGGGACACCTGCCGCAGTTTCCCCTACCCGCACCAGCGAGGGGGCTCAGCCTGCAATTTTCGGTCCTAGGTGGGGAGGCCGGCTCGGTCCAGGATGGTGATGAAGGTGGGGCGGCGGCGGTATTCGTCGCGGATCCGGCGGATGTCCTGGTCGACGTCGTCGGTCAGGTCGGCGCCGGCGGCCAGCGTCCGCATCGCGAGCTAACAGCGCGGCGACCCGGTGGTAGGCCTTCGCGGTGGCTTGCTGCAGCGTCTCCTGCACCTGGTCGCGATACAGGTCCAGCACCCGGCGGGGCTGGGTGTCGCGGGCTGCGGCGGCCAGCGCTTCCCATTGGCCGCCCGCGCCGTACCGGTCGGCCGCGGCCCACGCCCGGTCCAGGTCCGCCTCGTGCAGCGCCAGCTCCACCATGACAGCGCCGCTGCGATGTCTGGCAGCCCTGTCGGCGACCACCGACCGGGCCCACGCCCGTTCCGCCTCCCCGTCCCCGATCTCGTCGGCGAACCGGCCCAGCAGGTCGAACGTGGCCGGGCCGGGGGCCGCCTCGAACACCGTCCGGAGCGCGGCGACGGCGTCCTGCGGCCGCCCGTGCTCCACGTACAGGCGGGCGACCCGCTCGCCCGCGAGGAAGTAATCGTTGGCGGGAGTGTGCGTGGCCAGACGGTGGTCCGCGACGGCGCGGTCCACGAACCGCATCGCCTCCACCCGCCGACCGGCCGCCAGCAGCCTGTCAACGATGGCGCCGAAGGCGGGGTGCTCACCGGCGGTCAGCAACTCCAGGGCCTGGTCCACATCACCGTCGTGGTCGGCCAGTTCCAGCAGCATCCGGTTCACCTCGAACCGTTTCCACCGGTCCTCGTCGCGCAAGGCGGCGTCGAGGGCGTTGACGCCGTGCCGGTAGACGGCCAAGGCCCGGTCGTCGAACGCGGCCACGAAGTCGGCGAGCACGGTGTTGGGCCAGCCCGGCGATTCGGCGCGGAACTTGACCAGCCACCTGGCCACCTTGCTCGGATCGGGCCGGCCCTCGCGGCACGAGCGTGCATACAGGTTGGCCGCGCGTTGGCACGCGTCGCCCAGCACACCGCCGGAGTCGTCCGCCCGTGACGTGATCGCTCTCAGCCGAGTGAGCGCCTTGAGCAACGCCGGGCGCACCGCATCGGCGCCGGCGCCCTCGTTCAGGTGAGCTCTCCAGTTCGTCCAGCAGCTGGTTCGCCTCGGCCGCCAGGTGAAACGTGCGGTGATAGTCCACGAAACCGCGGCTGCGAAGCACATCGCTGACCAGATCGACCAATCGGCTGCTCACCTGGTGGGCGTCGCCCGCGTGCGACGCCGCCCGCATCGTCAACTGCCGCTCGCCCGCCTCGCTGGCCCCGGCGACCACAAGCAGCAACTCCCGCAGCGCCGGAGCGTCCAGCGACAGCAGATATTGCTGAACGAAGGCCCGCGGATCGGGCAGATCCGTCACCATGGAAAACCCGGTCGCCGCATGGCCCCGGACACTACCCAGCCTCGAAGCACGATCCGGGAGGCGCAGCTCCAGGCCGCGGAGCGGTCGGAGCGGTGCGCGCCTCCCGGTGCGCGAGGGGCGCGGGGCCGGCGCGGCCCCGCAGTGGTCTGACTGCGCGTTAGCGCAGGCAATTTGTGAACAGACTGGTGGCCACTTCGGTGGCGCCCACCAACTACAAGAGATGTATAGGTTTTAACTACTAAATGGGGGCGACCGGCAGGGCTGACTGACCTGCGAAGACAATGCCGCCCGCGCAGCGATTATGCGTGGCGTGTCGTGCCGATTATGCCCATCCAAGATTGCGCCGCGGCTGTGATCTCGGTGCTGATTATGCGAGTTCTGACCGCCCCTTCGCGCATCCTGCACCGGCCAAGCGACCTCCGGTCAGGGTTAGGCCACCCTGCTAGCGCTTATGCGCACGGCGCCCTGCCCGTCGTGCCGCTTATGCGTGGACAGCTCGACGGTTCGTCCACACGTCGTGCTGATTATGCGTGCTCCAGCCATGGCCGACAGGCCGAGTCATCAGAGTGAAAGGCCGAAGCGGATCGTCGCTACTGCTTATGCGCGCCTGACCTGCGCTGATTGCCTGTACCGCCGAGCTTCGTGCCGATTATGCGCTAGCTCTGGGAGAGGGCCTTCACGATCGGCAAACTTGCCGCCGCGACCCAGCGCAGGTAGATGCGCTTCGTGAACTGATGCGCGTGCGCATAATCGGCACGGTCGCTGAACGAGATGTGAGGTCCTGCGAGCTCGCTGGGTGAGTCGGCGCGGCGGTGCAAGGCCCAGTGGAGCTCAGAACTGCACTTGAGCGGGCCGCATACCGACTATGGGCAGTGTGGCTACGTGTCGACGCGCCGTTTATGCGTGGTGGGACTCCCTTAATTGAGTACGGCGCCGCAAGAGCTGCTGGTGATTGCGTGCTGATTATGCGCGAGGCCAGTCCGGCGGTGTGCCGATTATGCGTATCGGCACGTGCGGCGAGACGACGGTGACGCTGAAATAGGTGCAGCACCGCCTGACCTGCGGGTTTGTGGCAAGAGCCATCGTTCGGCGTGTCGGCGCGACCTCACCGCTGTCAACTGGCAGCGTTTGGCCGACAACGAAAGGCCCCCGCGGAGCGCCAACTCCCGGGGGCCAGGACACCCCCGTTCAGCAGGAGTCGTCATGAGCAACATTGCCAGACGCGCGGCCGCACCACAGCTGACACTCATGGACGCGGTGGACCTACCTGTGCGGGCTCGGTCCAGCGCCCTCGAGCTCACTGACAGAACTCGAGCTCTTCTCAACGCAGCCACCGACATCGAACGCACTGATCCGCGGCAAGCCGGAGCCGTCGGCTTCCAGGCCCGGATTTGGGCCCAGCTGTCCCTCCCCTACCGCGACCCCGATCCCACTGGACAACGAACCGACTGGGAACGACGTAACGGGTCCCTCACTCTCACGATCACGCCGGCTGTTCTCCGCGACCCCACGGGTCGGCGCCGACGCGGATTTCCGTACGGCGTCATCCCCCGCTACGTGCTGGCGTGGATGAGCACGGAAGCAGTTCGCACTCGCTCACCTGTGCTCGAGGTGGGAGGCTCACTGTCCGAGTTCATGAGCAAGCTCGGCATGACGGCCACCGGTGGTCGAAACGGATCCATCACCCGCACCACCGAACAAATGAGACGCCTTTTCGGATCCCAGATGCTCGTTGAAGACGAGCGATCCGAAGGCAACCGATGGTCCATCGCGGGCGCCCACTTCAACGTCGCCGACTCATATCGGTTGTGGTTCTCTCGCACCGACGGTGACGTCGACAGCCCGCTCTGGGGGTCGACCGTCACGCTTTCCTCGCGGTTCTACGAATCCGTCATCGGCTCTCCGGTGCCGGTTGACACCAGGGCCATGTCGGCGCTTGGTGGGTCCGCTCTCCGCCTGGACCTGTACACCTGGCTCGCTCACCGCTTCTACGCAATGGAACGCGACACCCTGGTCCCCTGGTCCACATTGAGCCAGCAGTTCGGCTCGGATTACCGCGAACTGCGGAACTTCATCACCGCCATCATGCGGCAACTCCCCGCCGTGCTGAGCGTGTACCCCGACGCCCGGGTCACCACCTCCGACCAGGGCCTGCTGCTGCGGCCCTCCCCCACACCGGTCCCGCCCATCACCACTCGTCGCCGTCAACTGCGATAGCACCGACACCTCTGTAGATTCTTTGGCCGGCCACGGCTGGCTCGCCACCCTCACCACTTCCGCGACGACCTCTCGTCGTCCGGACGGCAAACTCCACGAGAGAAAACAAATGGCAGCCCTTTCGGAGCTACACCCGCTGCCGCCGGTCGAAACCCGATTTGATCGTCAGCCGCCGCAGGATCTGGCGGCGGAGCAGTCGGTGTTGGGTGGCATGTTGCTGTCCAAGGATGCCACGGCTGAGGTGTCCGAGGAGTTGGTGCCGGAGGATTTCTACAAGCCGGCGCACGCCATCGGTCTTCGAGACGATCCTGAATCTGTTCGCCCGGGGTGAGCCGGCGGATGTGGTGACGGTGGCGGCGGAGTTGGAGCGGCGGGGCGTTGGGGCGGGCGGGCGGGGCGGTGTATCTGCATACGTTGACCTCGGCGGTGCCGACGGCGGCGAATGCGGTGTATTACGCGCAGATCGTGGCGGAGAAGGCGGTGTTGCGGCGGCTGGTCGAGGCCGGGTACGCGGATCGTGCAGCTGGGGTACGGCGGGCACAGCGGCGATCTGGGCGGCGGCGACGTCGACGAGATCGTCGACCGGGCGCAGGCGGAGATCTACGACATCACCGAGAAGCGCAGTCCAGCGAGGATTACGTGATCCTGGAGGAGCTGCTGCAGCCGACGATGGACGAGATCGATGCGATCGCCAGCCGGGACGGCCGCGCCGAGGGCGTGTCACCGGCTTCGCCGATCTGGATCAGTTGACCAACGGTTTGCAGCCCGGGCAGATGATCATCATGGCGGCCCGGCCTGGCGTGGGGAAATCGACTTTGGCTCTGGATATTGCCCGGCATGCGGCGGTGAAACAACGTAAGGCGGCGGTGATTTTCTCACTGGAGATGTCGAAGACGGAGATCACCATGCGTTTGTTGTCGGCGGAGGCGCAGATCCGGTTGTCGCATATGCGGTCCGGGTCGATGAATGATCAGGACTGGGAGCGGATCGTCCGGCGGATGAGTGAGATCTCCGATGCGCCGCTGTACATCGATGATTCGCCGAACATGACGATGATGGAGATCCGGGCGAAGGCGCGGCGGTTGAAGCAGAAGGCCGACCTCAAACTGATCGTGGTGGATTACCTGCAGCTGATGAGCTCGGGCAAGCGGGTGGAGTCGCGCCAGCAGGAGGTGTCCGAGTTCTCCCGGCAGATGAAGCTGCTGGCCAAAGAGCTGGAAGTGCCGGTCATCGCCATCTCCCAGCTCAACCGGGGGCCGGAACAACGGACCGACAAACGGCCCATGCTCTCGGACCTGCGCGAGTCCGGTTCCCTGGAACAGGACGCGGACATGGTCATCCTGGTGCACCGGCCGGACGCCTGGGAGGCCGACGACCCGCGGGCCGGCGAGGCGGACCTGATCGTCGCCAAACACCGCAACGGCCCCACCGCCACCATCTCCGTGGCCCACCAGCTCCACTACTCGCGGTTCACCGACCTCGCCGCGAAATAAGCAAAGCGGGCAGATCAATGCTCTAGTCACACGCTATGGTCGAAGTAGCGAGTGCGCGCCGCGAAGGTGCTTCCCACGGGGATCAGTTCACAACCAGCTGGACAAGACAGCGTCCGCTCGGTCCGCGGACGGCCGAGTTGAGCGTCGTAGCCTTCGCCTAGTTCGCCGACGAGAGACACACGCGGCGCGATGAGTCAGGCCGACGTCGCCGACTGCGGACCCGCTACCGCACCAAACTGCTCTTGGGCAAGTGCATATCGGTCCATCGTTCATTGGGCATTCGTGGAGTCAAGTACAACCGCACGGCCGCAGCGAGCAATCGCGACCGCGTCACGTTGTGCCGCGACGACAGTTGATCGATCACATCGAGCTGCTCATCCGTCAAGCGAACCGTAATCTGAAAAGACGGCTCAGAAGCACTTTTCGACCGCTGCGGCATGGTGAATAGGTCCGTTGCGCTCCGACCGGCAGGCTCCGCCGCCGCAAAGAACGCCGACAATTCCAAATGAGTCTCGTTCAACGCATCCAATATGAGTGTTGTCCAACTAACCTCGCGACGATTGCGTACCCATCGATTCGCCGCGCGGTGCACGCTGCGAGGCAGGTACACAGTCCGTGATGTCACGTAGACCACGTCGTCGGATTCAATTGACGCTTCCCCGCCCGGCGGCCGTTCGATCGTCGGCTCTGCTCGAGACGCAGCCGGAGACACAGCCGGTTCGCGATCCGGAAGTTCTGACCTTTCAGCTGGCTCGCGTGGCTGGAGACGGCCCTCGGCTGGTGCGACCGGTGCGGCCGGCTCGGAGACGGCCGGGCTGGCCGAGTAGCCCGCGCGGCGTCCCCTGGGTCCCTCGAGGATGCCTGCCAGGCTCGGAAGTCCCGTACTCGCCGTCATACGCTCGCTCCTACCTTGGTTGCGTCGTCGGTTGCTTCTTCCATCGCGGCGATTCTGGTGAGGATTTCCTGAGCCAGCAGTGCGTAGTCCGCCGCCAAGGCCGGGGCGGTGCCCGCGGACGACGGTGACCGGCCCTCCTGCAGAGCCTTATAGAAGGGCTCGGCGCCGATGCTCTCGGCGTACTCGTGAGCCAACATGCCTGAACCCCTGGCCGTGTAGGCGCTCGTGCTGTTGCGGATCACGTGCTTGAAAAGCGGCGCGACTCCCCCGAGCATCTCCTCGATCTTCTCGCCGGCCATCTTCCGTAGCCGAGTCGCACTGGGCAGGATGTCGCACAACACCACGCCAAGTAGCTCGAGATCTGGATTCTCGGTTCGCGCCTCTACTACTCGGGCCGCGATTTTCGCCATGCCTCGAAGGCTCGCATCGTCAGCTTTGGTCGGGATGACCAACCAACGGGCGGCGGTGAGGGCCAGCAGCTGAATGGTGGGTTCGCCCGGCGGGCAATCCAGAAGCACCAGATCATATGCCGTTCGGTTGAGCTGATCACCTTTATTTGCTAAGTATTTCGCCAATTTTGCAGCCAAGAGGCCATTCATCAAATTACCTCTTAAGCCGCGCGCCACCATGAGGCTGGCGAGATCATTGAGTTGTTCACCACCGGTGATGACGTCGACATTTTGTCGCACCTCCGTGAGGGTGACGGCTAACGGCTGGTCGTCCAGCATGAGGGACCGCACCAGGCCCGCTCCCCCATCGCCGCGCCCGTCACGTAGATACCCAAAGTCGTCGCCAACATTGCCCTGAGGGTCAAGGTCGACTACGAGGACCCGGTAGCCCGCCATGCCAGCTAGACCCGCCAGCGTGGTGACGAGGCTTGTTTTGAACACGCCGCCCTTGCCGTTGGCGACGGCCACCACCCTGTCCAGCAGCGTCCGATCGATCGTTGATGTCACAGCACCAGTTTGGGGTCCCGCACGCTGGGTGGCAGGCATTTGGTTCGGCGTTGCGCACGCGACCTGTCACGTCGTGACAAGCGTCAGGTGCGGCGGATCTCATGCCATCGTTCCCGCCACTGGCGCTTGCTTCGTGCCCGCCCATTTGTCATCTCGTGGCGGGCGCCGCGCTAGCCGTTGGTGCGCTCGTCATCCCGCGTTGTGCGCCGCCCGCCGATCGGCGCGCAAGGTCGCTACGATGACAGCTACCACGCAGCTCCTCTGGTTGAAACTCCGTGTGCTGCCATGGGAGATGAGTGCATCACAGCCGTACATCGACTGCGCAATCAGCCCGCCGCCACTGCCGCCGGGCAGCCAGCATGCCTGCATGCAGTCCCAATTGCCATCCCGGTGAACTGCAAAAACATTACTTCGGCAAGGTGTGTCGGCACTCCATACTGTGCAGCCAGCAGGTAGCTCAGAGGCCCGACATCGACCAGCTTTCGGGGACAGTTGAGATGACTACCGTGCGGGAAAGTTGGCACGGACCGGAATGCGTCGACGGACCCCAGCGCCTTTGGAAACGGCGAGCGCAGCCGATGGTCTCCAGGGGCTATCTGCCCGGACGCCCCGGGCTTCGCCGGGTGGACGTTGGACGAACTCCCGTCTGAGCGACACCGCCTCACCCGAAGCGGGTCGCAAGTCGCCGCATTTCCCAATCGTCGAGGGGTTAGCCACTCGGGGACGCCCTCGACGTGGCCGCCGGTCCCGGTGCAAGTTGAACGCGCAGGATTCAGGTGGCCCGGGGGCATGGACATGCGCGAAAAACAAGCGGACCTGCTGGGACCGGCCATCACGGATGTCCGGGACATTCCTCACTGCCGATCAAACTGGCCGGAGCCTGGTCGGTGGCAGGACATGTCCGATCGAAGTTCTCCGATCCACGGTCCGGAACCGCATCCAACCTTGGCTTAGGCTGCGGCCGTCTGCCGTTCCCGTGACGACCGGTTGGTCATGCTCTACGGCGTGACGGACGCGCGAGACAGCCACGTCAGCCCTAGGCGGAGGACGTCACGACGCCGAAAGGGGATGTGCTCCGGGCATCGCAGCACCAGGGGACGACCGGGGAAAAGGAGTGCCAGTCTCCCGGATGATTGCGGTAATTGAGAATGTGGTTTCCGCCAACTCGTAGCTCCAGCCGAAGCATGGCGCCGCTGTCAACGAGGGGTTTATTGATATTGGTCGATGAGCTGTCGGACTCGGGCGTCGAGGTCAGCGGCGATCTGATCGACGGCATCGAGAGTCTCACGCACGGAGGCGAGCTGCTCGAGGCCTCGCCGGCGGGCGGCGAGGCCGTCGGCGTGCCGGACGGCGGTACTGCGCTGGTCCGTCTGACCCCGCAGGGCGCTCTGCGTCCGGGCGGGCTCAGGTTGCAGGTCCTCGGCGCGTTCCGGCCTGGGGTCGGGATGTCCGGGTCCAGATCCAGTCAGGTGCGCGGCGGTCAGGGTGCTGATGGATCGACGGTCGAGCGGTCGGGTAGGTAGGGGAGGGGCGCCCCATCGGTCGATGGGTACGAAGACCGGCGAGGTACTCAGTTCTGGCAGCGGGTAGGACCTGCAGGCGTGCGCCGAGGCGGCGGTGAGCGCGGGTGCGCGGCGGAGCGCGGTGGCGAGATCGACGGTGGAATAGCGGCTGATGTGGGCTAGGGCGCGGCGCCAGAGGATCCACGTACAGGGTGGGCACCGTCGCGGATCCGGATCCCACGAGAGTTCGACCGTTCGGCTGGGGGTAGCGACGGTCAGGATTGCCGGCCGTTGTGCCTCTGCGTCCGCGTCGGCGGCCGGGGGGATCACGGTCAGCTGGTCGGAGGTGAGCTTCGTCAAGGCCGGAATCGTGAGACCGGCGCTGCGGAGGAGGAGCAGGAGGCGGTCCCGTCGGCCGAACAGGCCAGCGGGCCAGCCGTGAACAGGCAACATTTGGAGGAGGTCGCCTATCAGGTCCGTCGGCACCGGCGGAGCTGGCGGTGCGGGCTGAGGGGGGAGGCCGCTCGCGACGCGCAGGAAGGCGAGGACTCGCGGGTCAGCGGTGGGGGAGTGGTGTTGGAGCCGGGTGTGGACGTCAGCGACAGCGGTGAGCCGGCGGGCGTGTGTGGACGGCAGCGCGGGGTTGTCGGTCAGAAAGGCGAGGACGGTGTCCAGGGTAGCCGGAAGCGGGGACCGGCCGACTGCCGCGCACCAGTCGGTGAACAAAGACCAGTCGGAGCCATACTCGGACCGGGAGACCCGCGGCAACTGGTCTGGACGCTGAGAAGCCGGACTGACCTGGGGATTTGGTGGCACGCCAAGCTGTTTTCGCAGGTCAACGCCGCTTTCCGAGACCACATATCTACTCTACCGTCCTTCGGCGGGGTCACTTCCCACAGGTCTATATGCTGCTGTCATAATTGAACATTATGACAGCAGCCCGCTAGACTCGGTCGGTGGACGAAACCGCAGGTCGCGATCAGCCGCCAGGCGTCACCGTGACGAAACCGGCCGGTCAGACGGATACGGGCTCAGCGGCGGGGGAAGAGGCGGGTTCCGCGCCTGCCCTGCTTCCCGTGCTGCCGGCCGCCGCCGCCGCGCCGCCGGCCGGCCCGGACGCCCTCCGCCTCGGTCCGGACGCGGTCGCCGCGGTCACCGCGAATCGCAGGCGTCCATGGCGGCGAACACCCGCGCCGCCTACACCGCCGACTGGGACCGGTTCACCCGCTGGTGCACCGCCGCCGGCCATGCCCCGCTGCCGGCCGACCGGTGGCTGGTGGCGTCGTACCTCACCGAGCACGCCGCCGCGGTCAAACCGGACGGCCGCCCCGCATACACCCCGGCGACTTTGTCCCGCTGGTGCTCCTCGATCAATCAGTTCCACACCGCCGCCGGCCACCCCGCCCCCGGCAGCAGCGAGGTGGTGCGCCGCACGCTGGCCGGGATCCGCAAGACCCGGGCCACCCCACCCGTCCGCCGCGCCCCGCTGCTCCTGGACGACATCAAAACCGTCCTGTTCTCCATGCGGGAGCACGCCGCCGCGGCGAGCTACGCGGCCAAGGTGCGGGAACGCCGGGACAGCCTGCTGCTGCTCCTCGGGTTCGCCGGGGCGCTGCGCCGCGCCGAACTGGTCGGCCTGGACCTCGCGGACCTGATCCTGCACCGGCACGACGGGCTGCACCTGAAGCTGCGCATGTCGAAAACGGACCAGCAGGCGGCCGGGATCACCAAGGCCGCCCCCTACGGCGCTCACCCCGAAACCTGCGTCCCGTGCGCGTACCTGCGGTGGCGGCAGGTTTTGGACGCCGCCGACCACCCACCCGAAGGTTTGACGCCGCGGGCGGCGACCATCCGGGCGCTGCGCGGCGCCGGCCCGTTCGACGGTCACGTCTGCGGCAAGGCCACCGACCCGGAGAAGGCCCTCCACCTCGACACCCCCGGCGACGGGGAGTGGGGGAGGGGAGTGGCGGTGTTCCGGACCATCAGCCAGGGCGGGATCATCACCGCCGATCGGCTGTCCGCGCAGACGGTCGCGTACCTGGTCAAGGCCCGCGGCCAGCGGGCCGGCCTGCCCGCCGCCACCGTGGACCTGCTCGGCGGACACAGCCTGCGTGCCGGGTTCGTCACCCAGGCCTACCGCTCCGGCGCCGACGCCCACGCCGTCATGCGGCAAACCGGCCACCGCTCCGTCGGGATGCTCGAGGTGTATGCGAGAGAACACGCACCCCTCGTCGGCAACGCCGTCACGAAGTTGGGGTTGTAGCTAGTGAGCGCGCAGCACTGGAGTTGACTGGTTCGCCACCCCGTAAGTACAGCTGCAGGTGTCAGTGAAGCTGCTATGGAAGAAGATCTATCGGCACTGTCGCCGGTGACAATGGCCGCGCCAATCGGCGCCCCCCGTCACTGGACTGGACCTGTTGTCTGCGAAGGACTGCACCATCGCTGCAGTCACGTGCACGGTGAGCGGATCCTGGGGGTGGAAGGCCGAGCCCCAGGCGGCGTGATCCTGCACGATCATCGGCTCGATTCGGCCCGGAGATTGAGCATCGATCACGTGCATGTCGGACAGGTGGGCCAGATAGAGCAGCGAACGGCGGGCCGTGGTGGGCGCCGACCCGGGACTTTTGCGCAGCAGATCCAGGCGGGCAATGTGCGGCTCCCCGGGCCCGGCTCGCAACGTGCGGTAATTCAGATGCCCGGTACTGCGTTGCAGGATGCTCTGGGCGAGTGTGGTCGTCGAATCGGCGCCCATCGGCGTCCAGTCCGCAGCCGCCGCGGCGCCGATGACGGAGATATCCAGACCCATGGCGGCCGACAGCCGGCGGCACCGCTCAGGAATTGCCGACGGGACAGGCCGGTCATCAGGACTGCGCTGCAGCCAACGCGGTCGGCGTCTGCCGACCAGCGGAAGACCAATATGTCGGCAAGTTCGGCTCCTGGTTCGGGACGGACAGACGCGGGCACGGATCGTGATCTAGCCCGAATGAGGAAGTTACTGCCTCTCAGGTGGCAAAGGAACTGCCCAAAGGAGTCAATGCGGCGCTGAACAACGCGCTATGGGAGGCAGCGCACACGGCGGCGCCCACTCATCTGCCGTGGCTGCGGCACCAGCGGCCGACGACACGCAGGTCAGGCAGGCAATGGACTGGTGCGATCCGAATCATCGCTCCGGAATCCCTGAACAAGCCCACTAGGTGACCGCGAAGGCCGTCGTGGACAGGGACCCTGGCTTTGGAGCATGCTTTACTCGGCGTCTCGTTGCTCGGTTCCACGCGAGGAAGAGTTCCGCATGACGACCTGCCGGCACGCCGTGAACTCGGCGGCGGCGACGCCCACGCGGCGTCCACCTGCGCGGCGGAATTGCAGAGACTCACTGCTCAGGCGGGGCACAAATGCCATGTGCGGGCGGGAATATCGAGTCTGGGAAAATGGGGCAAGAACGTCTCCTTCGGAAGGATCCTTTACTGCGATAGACCCGTGGTCGGGTTTTCGAAGCGGTAGCCGACACCGGGTTCGGTGATGAGGTACCGGGGGTGGGGTGGGTCGGGTTCGAGTTTGCGGCGTAGTTGAGCGATGTAGACGCGTAGGTAGCGGGTTTCTTCGGCGTACTGCGGGCCCCACACTTCGGTGAGGATTTGCCGGCCGGGCACTAGCTCGCCGGTGTGTTTGACGAGCAGGTCGAGCATGGACCATTCGGTCGGTGTGAGCCGGACAGGTTTGCTGTCGCGTTCGACGCGTCGGGCGGCGCGGTCGATCGTGAAGTGGGCGGTAACTGTTGGCCGCGGGGAGGAGCCATCCGGATCGGTGGATGCGCGGCGGACGGCGGCCCGGATCCGGGCTTGAAATTCGTTCATGGCGAAGGGTTTGGCTACGTAGTCATCGGCGCCGGCGTCCAGGGCATTAACTTTCTCGATTGAGGTGGAGCGCGCGGACAGGACCACGATCGGGACTTGTGACCAGCCGCGGATGCCGTGCAGTACGTCGATGCCGTCCAGGTCGGGCAGTCCCAGGTCGAGGACGACGACGTCGGGTCGTTTGTGGGCGACGGCGTCCAGCGCCTGCCGGCCTGTATGCGCCAACGTGACGTCGTAGCCGTGAGCGCGCAGGTTGATGCCCAACGCCCGGGCCAGGGCTACGTCGTCGTCGACGACGAGGACGGCGGTCATGTGCCTGCACCGATCGGTGCGATCATGGCAACGGGCACGCGGATCACCATGGTCAGGCCACCGCCGGGGGTGTCTTCGGCATCGAGGGCGACGTCGAGGGCGTCGGCGAGGCCCCGGGCCACGGCCAGACCGAGGCCCAGGCCGGAGCCGCCGGGTACGTCCCCGAGTCGTTGGAATGGGGCGAACATGCGGTCGCGGTCGCCGACGGCAACGCCGGGGCCGCGATCGACGACCCGAATCTCGACGCAGCCGCCGCTGTTCGGCAGGTAGCCGGCGATCAACCGGATCGCCCCGGCGTTGGAGTAGCGCAGCGCGTTGCCGATCACGTTGGCCAGGACCCGTTCCAACAGGCCGGCGTCGGAATCGACCAGGGGCAGGTCGTCGGGGACGTTGTCGATGACGGTCCCCTTGCCGGCCGCGGTTTGTTCGCCGAGTCGGTCGAGCACGCTGATCAGCGCCCGGTGGACGACTTCGTCGACGGACACGGGCCGGCGCACCGGGCGAAGGACCCCGGTCTGCAGCCGGCTGAGGTCCAGCAGGTTGCCCAGAAGGGCGTCGAGTTGGTCAGCGGCGTGTTCGGCCATGCCCAGGAGTTCGTGATGGTCGGCGGGGGTCATCGTGGCGGTGGCATCGTCGAGTCCGGACACGGCGGTCTTAATGGTGGCCAGCGGCGTGCGCAGGTCATGGGACAGCGCGGAAAGGATCGCGGTGCGGACCTGGTCGCTTTGTTCCAGCCGGTCGACTTCGGCTGCCCGCGCCTCCAGGCGGCGGCGTTGTGCGGCCAGGGCCGCTTGGCGGGCGAAGACGTCGACGAGCCGCGTCTGATCGGCCGGCAGCGGGTGCCCGTAGAGAGCGAGTATCTCGCCGGACTCTACGGTCGCGACCGCGTCGGCGGAATCGGGATTCAACGGCTGATCCGCGGGGGCGTTCGCCAGGGAACAGCCGCCGGCGCCGACTGAACTCATCAGACGAGCCGGCCCCGCCGGGTCGGCCACGTCGAACAGCGCCGCGCCGGTCATCCCGAAGCCGATTCGGGCGCGTTCCAAAATGCCTGAGACGGGGTCTACTTCGGTGAGGGCGCCGCTGACTGCGGCGGCCACCAGTTGCGCTTCTGCCCGGCCGGCGGCTGCTTCCCGGGCACGCCGGGCGGAGCGGGCCACGATCGACGCGACCGCGATTGCTACCAGTACGAACACGATGAGCGCCAACGCGTTTTCGGGGGTGGCGATGGTGAACGATCCGAACGGCGGGGTGAAGAAGTAGTTGGCCAGCACCGCGGCCAGGACCGCGCTGAACGAGGCGGGCGCCACTTCGCAGATCAGGGCGGTGCCGAGCACACCGAGCATGAACACCAGCACTTGGGTGGACAGGTTGGTGTGCGTCCGCATGGTCAGCAAGATCGCGGTCAGCGCCCAAGGCACGGCCGCCGCGACGAGCCATTGCAGACCGGTGCGGACCGCGGGCTGAACGGATCGCAGCGCGCCCCACCAGTGCGCCGCTCGAGTGCCGAATCGCGGGGCGTTCTGTGCGGGGTGGGTGACCACGTGTACGTCGATGTCACCGGAATCGCGGACGATGGCCATGACGGAGCTGGGCCGCAGCAACGAGGTCCAGCGGGCGTGGGTGGAGGCGCCGACGACGATCTGGGTGCCGTTGACGCTGCGGGCGAAGCTCAGGACGGCCGCTGGGATGTCGTCGCCGACGACGAGGTGCAGGGTGCCGCCCAGTTTTTCGACGAGGAGCCGTTGTTGTTCCAGATCGGCCGGGCGGGCCGGGGCGGTTCCGTCGGCCCGGAGCACATGCACGGCGACTAAGGAACGACCGCCGCCGGCGGCGATGCGGGCGCCCCTGCGCAGCAGCGTGGCCCCTTCCGGGCCGGAGGGCAGCGCAACGACGATGCGCTCCCGCGCGGCCCAGGTCGCCGAAATGCCGTGCCGGGTGCGGTAGCGCTCGAGGCCTTCCTCGACCCGGTCGGCCACCCAGAGCAAAGCCAGTTCGCGCAGCGCCGTCAGGTTGCCTTCGCGGAAAAAGTTGCCCAGCGCGGCGTCGACGCGGTCGGCGGAGTAGACGTGGCCGTGCGCGAGGCGGCGACGCAACGCGGACGGGCTCATGTCAACCAGTTCGATCCCGTCGGCGGCCCGCACGACGGCGTCGGGCACGGTTTCCTGTTGGGTGATGCCGGTGATGGAGGCGACAACGTCGTTGAGCGATTCCAGGTGCTGCACGTTCAAGGTGGTGATGACGTCGATGCCGGCGCCCAGCAGGACCTGTACGTCTTGCCAGCGTTTGGGCCGTTCGGAGCCGGGTGCGTTGGTGTGGGCCAACTCGTCGACCAGGACGACCTGCGGCCGGCGGGCCAGGACGCCGGCCACGTCCAGTTCGCCGAGTCGCAGACCGCGGTGGATGTGTTCGGCCCGGGGCAGGACGGGCAGGTCGGCGATTTCCGCGCGGGTATAGGTGCGGCCGTGGTCCTCGACCAGGCCAACGACGACGTCGGTGCCGCGGGATCGGCGGCGGCGGCCTTCGTCCAGCATGGCGACGGTTTTGCCGACACCGGGGGCGGCGCCCAGGTACACCCGTAATCCGCCCGGCATGCTCACCTCCTTTCCACCATTGTGGTCAACCGTCGGTCACTTCGGCCAGCGCCAGGTTGAGCTGCACGACGTCGACGTAGTCCTGGCCGAGGAAGCCGAGCCACGGTGTGTCGGTGTGGGCGGCCACCAACTTCTCGACTTGGGCGGCCGTGAGGTGCCGGGCGGCGGCGACTCGGGGTACCTGGATGGCGGCGTACGCCGGGGAGATGTCCGGGTCAAGCCCGGACGCCGACGCGGTGACCGCATCCGGGGGCACCTGGGAAGGGGTGACGTGTTCGCGGGCGGCGATCTGGGCCCGGCGTTGATCGATGGTGGTGGTCAGCGTTCGGCTGTCGGCGGCGAGGTTGGAACCGCCGGAAGACATCGCGTCGTAGCCTTGCCCGGCCGCCGACGGGCGGCCGTCGAACCACTGGTCATCCGGGAATGTTTGCCCGATCAGCGTCGAACCGACCGTCTGACCGTCCCGGGTGAGCAGGCTCCCGTCGGCCTGCTGTCGGGCGATGACCTGTCCGACGCCAAACACCACCAGCGGGTAGGCAAGGCCGGTGATCACCGTCATGGCGATCAGGAATCGCAGCGCCAGCCACAGCTGGCGGCCGGCCAGTCCCCGGAACGCTGCCGGTGGGAGCCGGTCCGCGGACGGGTTCAGGGTTGACACGTTCGTCGGGTCGGTCGCGGTCGGAGTGGGCATGGGTATCACCGGAGTCCGGGGAGCAGGGACAGCAGCAGGTCCAGGATTTTGATCCCGATGAATGGGATGAGCAGTCCGCCCAGTCCGTAGATGGCCAGGTTCCGGCCGAGCAGCCGGCCCGCGGAGGTGGGGGTGTAGCGGACGCCGCGGATGGCCAGCGGGATGAGCGCGACGATGACCAGCGCGTTGAAGACGATGGCCGACGCGATCGCCGAAGCCGGTGAATGCAGCCGCATGATGTTCAGGCCCGACAGCGCCGGATAGGCGCCGGCAAACATGGCCGGCAGGATCGCGAAGTACTTGGCCACGTCGTTGGCGATGGAGAATGTGGTCAGCGCGCCCCGGGTGATGAGCAGCTGCTTGCCGATCTCCACGATGTCGATGAGTTTGGTCGGCGAGGAGTCCAGGTCGACCATGTTGCCGGCTTCCTTGGCTGCGGCGGTGCCGGTATTCATGGCCACGCCCACGTCCGCTTGGGCCAGCGCGGGGGCGTCGTTGGTGCCGTCGCCGGTCATGGCCACGATGCGGCCGCCCAACTGCGCCGATTTGATGTACGCGAGTTTGTCTTCGGGGGTCGCTTCGGCCAGGAAGTCGTCCACGCCGGCTTCGGCGGCAATGGCCCGGGCCGTGGCGGTGGCGTCGCCGGTGACCATCACGGTGCGAATTCCCATGGTGCGCAGTTCGGCAAAGCGCTGCGCGATATCGGGTTTGACGATGTCTTTCAGCTGAATCACCCCGAGGACGCGGGCTGGGTCGGTCCCCGACCGTTCGGCGAGGAACAGGGCGGTCCCCCCACCCCGGGAGATGTCATCCGCAGCCGCCGCGACCACGGCCGGCACGTGCCCGCCGTGGTCGACCACCCACGCCGACACGGCAGCGACCGCGCCCTTGCGGATGGCCGTGGCCGGTTCGCCGGCACCGCGGAGCAGGTCGACGCCGCTCATCCGGGTCCGGGCCGAGAATTCCTGCACCTGGCCCGCGGCGGCGCGTTGCTCGGCCGCGGCCAGGTCCAGACCGTACCGCGTGACGCAGAACTCAACGATCGATCGGCCTTCGGGGGTGAAGTCGGAAAGGCTGGCCCGCAGCGTGTTCTCGGCCAGCTGCGCGGCGTCTATCCCGGGGGCAGCCACCAATGCGTCGGCTTGGCGGTTTCCGAAGGTGATGGTGCCGGTCTTGTCCAACAGCAATGTGGATACGTCCCCGGCGGCTTCGACGGCGCGTCCACTCATGGCCAGCACGTTCCGCTGGATCAGCCGGTCCATGCCGGCCACGCCGATCGCGGATACCAAAGCACCGATCGTGGTCGGGATCAGACAGACCAGCAGGGCGACCAGGACAACCACCGATTGCGGCGCGTGGGAGAACGAGGCCATCGGCGACAGCGCCAAGATCACCAGCAGGAACACGATGGTCAGACTGGCCAGCAGGATGTTCAGGGCCGTCTCGTTCGGCGTCTTCTGCCGTACCGATCCTTCGACCAGGGCGATCATCCGGTCGACGAAGGAATGACCGGGCTCCGTGCGGATCTCGACCACGATCCGGTCGGACAACACGCGGGTGCCGCCGGTCACCGACGAGCGGTCGCCACCGGATTCGCGGACCACCGGCGCAGATTCACCGGTGATCGCGGACTCGTCGACCGAGGCCACGCCCTCGATCACGTCGCCGTCGCCGGGGATGACATCGCCGGTCTGGCAGACGACGCGGTCACCGACGTGCAGGGAGCCGGCCGGTACCGCGATCTCTCGGCCGGCGTGGTTCAGGCGGCGAGCCATCGTCGTGGTCCGCGCCGCGCGCAGGGTGGCCGCCTGTGCCTTGCCGCGGCCCTCCGCCACGGCGTCGGCCAGCGTCGCGAACAACACGGTCAGCCACAACCAGACTGTGGTGAACACCGTGAACACCGATGTCTGGGTGAAGCACAGGATCGTGCACAGTGCCGAACCGACCTCGACCACGAACATGACCGGGTTATGGACCAGCCGGCGCGGGTCCAGGCCCCGGGCCGCTTGCGGCAGCGCTTTGACCAGCGCGGCCGGTTGGAACACTCCGCCGGGAATCCGCCGCGCCTGCGGGGCGGTGCTGGTGTCGGGGGCCGGGTCGAGCACGGCGGTCATGCCGAGAGTCCTTCCGCGATGGGACCGAGCGCCAGCGCCGGCAAATAGGTCAGGCCGGTGACCAGCAGCACGACTCCGACGACCATCACCACGAACAGCGGCCGGGCGGTGGGCAGCGTGCCGGCGTCGTCCGGCCGTTTGTTCTGCCGGGCCAGCGACCCCGCCAGGCCAAGGACAAGGACGATCGGTAGCAGCCGCCCGATCAGCATCACAAAACCCAGCACGATGTTGTAGAAGGGAATGTTCGCTGAAAGCCCGGCAAAAGCGGAGCCATTGTTGTTTCCGGCCGAGGAGAAGGCGTACATGATTTCGGTGAGCGCGTGCGGCCCGGAATTCAGTGCCGCCGATCTCGCCGACGGCACCAACAGGGCGACACCGGCGCCGAGGAGCACCACGGCGGGGGTGGTCAGGATGTACCCGGCGGCGAACTTCATTTCTGCCCCGCCGATGCGTTTACCCAGATAAGTCGGGGTGCGGCCGACCATCAATCCGGCCACGAACACCGTTATGATCGCGATGACCAACATCCCGTACAGGCCGGAACCGGTGCCCCCGGGGCTAATTTCACCGAGCATCATGTTCAACAACAGGACGCCGCCGCCGAACCCGGAATACGAAGAATGCAGCGAATCGACCGCCCCGGTGGAGGTCGCCGTCGTCGACGCGGCGAACAACGCCGATATCGGCACCCCGAAGCGGACCTCGCGGCCCTCCATGGCCGCGCCGGCCGCCTGCAACGCCAGCCCACGATGGGCGTTCTCGGCGGCCAAGGTCCCCGCCACCGACAATCCCCACAGGATGAGCATCACGGACAGCAAGGCAACACCCTGTTTCACGGCGCCCACCATCGACCCGAACGTCCGGGGCAGCGAAAACGGGATCACCAGCAGGAGAAAAATCTGGAACAGGTTGGTTAACGCGGTCGGGTTCTCGAACGGGTGCGCCGAATTGGCGTTGAACGGGCCGCCGCCGTTGGTGCCCAACTCCTTGATGGCTTCCTGCGACGCGATCAAGCCGCCGGGCAGCGTCTGCTGGCCGCCGGCCAGTGTCGTCACGTGGACCGGGTCGGCCAAGTTCTGGATCACTCCCGATAGCACAAAGACGATCGCCGCCAGAAACGACAAGGGCAGCAGCACCCGAAACGTCAACCTGGTCATGTCGACCCAGAAATTGCCCACTCTGTCGGTTTTGGTCCGGATCAGGCCGCGGATCAAGGCCGCGACCACGGCCATGCCGACCGCCGCGGACATGAAGTTCTGCACCGTCAACCCGATCGCCTGCACCGAGTAACCGAGGGCCGACTCGCCGCTGTAGGACTGCCAGTTGGTGTTGGTGACGAAGCTGACCGCCGTGTTCCAACCCTGCGCCGCGGGCATCGCCGGGGTGCCGTTGGCGAACGGCAGGCGTCCCTGCACGCTGAGCAAACCCCACAAAAGACCGATGGAAACCAGCGAGAACGCCGCCACCGACACCGCGTAAACCACCCACCGTTGCCCGGCGGCCGCGTCGATCCGCACCACCCGGTAGAAACCGCGCTCCACCCGCCAATCCCGGCCACCTGACAACATCCGAGCCAGGAAATCGCCCAACGGCACATGCGCGGCCGCCAGCAGCAACACCAACAAGACTATCTGCAACGCGGCGGGCAGCCAGCCGGTCATCAGAACTTCTCCGGCCGAACCAGCGCGACCACCAGATACCCGATCAGCAACAGCCCGACAACGCCAGCGACGACAGTCACCGACTCACCCCCACAACGGCCGACATGCCGGACCGCAACCGCAGCAGAGCCAGATCTGTCCGGTCGATGGTGCCGAGCACCCGCAACCCGTCAACAACCAACACACACGGATCGGACGTCCTGTCGAGGTGCTCCTGCACGTCGACCAACAAAGCCCCCGGCGTCAGCGACACCACCGGCGTCCGCATCACCTCTCCCACGCGCATCCGACGACGGGACGGTCGGGTGGTATGCGACGGACCAGCCCAATCGACGAACGGCAGATCTCCGGCGCTCAACAAGCCGACCAGCCGGTCGTCGTCGTTCAACACCGCGGCCGCCGCAGCACCGGAGCGGCGCAACTCGACCGCTGCCCAACCCGCCTCGTCGGCCATGTGCACCCAACACACCATCGGGTTCAACAGTTCACGCGCCTTCATCGCCGGCCTCCGCTCGATCACTCGATGCTGAGCGTCGGCCGAGCTGACCCGCCGGGGGTCGAAGGTCAAGATTCCTTGACGCCAATCGGTACGTCCCTAACGCATCCTTGGCACCGTGCCAGCGGCTCAACAACACCAGCGGACCGCCAGTGAGCCGGCTCAGGCTCGAGCGATCTCCTCCCTGGCCGGATCGAGGTCAGGAATCTGGGAGGCAATGATCGTGTGCGGCGAGGTCTCAGGTGGCGTGCAGGGACAGCCGCACGTCGGAAAGGTTGCCGTCATGCAGGGCCGCACAACACCGCCGGCGGCTGACCCTTCCCGGTGTTGTAGTCGAACGGCCGACACGCAATATCGGGGATGACGCCCAAGGCCTTGACCCTCCTCGGCGCGAAAGTATTTTGACGTCAGCGACAATGGTCGCCCGGTGCAGGGGGCTAGTGTGGGAAGTGGTCATGTGGGCGTACCGCGCAGGAGGGTAAGCCGGCGCCCACTCGCCGCAAGTGTGCCCGTACCCCCACGGGTGCGGGCACACTTGGCACCCGGTCATTCCCTTGACCGACGGTGCCGCGCCAGCGTTGTGACAGACAGCCGTGAAGGTGATGACACCGCGCGTTGGTCCCACATGCTCGGCACTTTGCAGCGGACCATGACCGGGATCCGCCGGGGCGGGGTCGTCTACCTGGGACGCTCGACGGACTCCTGCGTGGATCCGCCTTGAGCTCGCCCACTTTCGGGTGACGAGGAAGCGCTGCCCAACACGGATGCCATCCAGGACGGCACCCCAACGAGCGGAATCACTCGCGGTTTCTCTGCATTTCCGAGTTGCTCTTCGTTCTCGCCTGTCTCTTCGTTTCCGACTGCGTCTTGGAGTTTCTGCCAGGCACGCGGCGGCGGCCCGTGACTCGTTTGCCGCGTCGATCAGATTGGTCGACGGCGCTTGGGCATCATGATGACTGCACCGCTGAGTAGCAGCAGGGTGGCGGCGATGGTGAGCCAGAACCACCACGGGGGACCTGAGGCTCCGGGCTGGGAAACGTGCGCAACTGCGGGCGCGTTCGCCTCGGCGGCGCCGACGAAAAAGGTGACCAGGCCGGTGACGGGGTGGCCGTCGGCGGAGACGATCCGGTAGCCGATTTTCCACGTTGTCAGGGTGGTGCCGATGGGAGGCACGATCAGCGGGGCAGTGGTCAGGTAACCGACGACGTCGCGGCCGTTCACCGTCGGAGTGAAGACCACGGACTTGTCGGTGCCGATGGTGATGGCCATCTCGGGGTCGAAGTTCTCGACTTCTTGGTTGAACATGAGCGTGATGGTGGTCGGCGCTGTGGTGAGCACGGCGTCGGCTTCGGGTGTGCTGGAGACGAGCACATTGTGCGCGGACGCCGGCCCGGCGGATCCGATGATCGCGACGAAGATAGCGGCGATCACGATCAGCGCGTTGCGACCGTGGTGCAGTGGTCGGCCGGTCATGTCAGCAGACCTTGACCGAGCCAGCTCCCGGGGGCGGTGACTCCCGGGGGGAGGGCGAACACGGCCGAGCCGACCGGGGTGGTCCATTGGTTGAGCAGGTCGTTGCTGGCCAGCCGCCTCTGGATGGGCAGGAATTGGTGCTCGATGCTGGCCTGGTAGGAGCAGAAGAGTAGGCCGACCTCGCTGTTGCCGTTGGTGTCGGGGGTGCCGTCGAAGTTGAATGGGCGCCGCAGGATCCGGGGTGCGGGTCCGTCACCGCGGGCCTGCCGGATGTGGGCGAACGGGGCGATTGCAGGCAGTCCGGTGGCGTCGGGGGCGGTGAAGTCGGGGTTGTCGTGTTCGGAGGTGCCGCCGGACAGCGGTGTAACATTATTTGGCGTAGTTTGGCCACATTATTTGGCGTAGTTAGGCGCCGACGACGAGCGTTTCGCGGGCGGCTTCGACGGCTTCTGGGGTGATGGCGTCGAGGTTGTTGATGGTCAGGATGCGGGCGACTTGGTTCATGAGGCGTTCGACGAGGCGGAAGTTGCCGCCGGTGATGCGGACGATGGTGATCAAGGATTCGGCGTCGCTGCGTCGGTGGGGGTCGTAGGTCATGCCCAGTTGCCGCCAGTACTCGGCGAGCACGACATGAGGTTGCCCCCGTTGACCGGACATCGACTCGCGTGGATGTTGGCCGCGCAGGGAGGATGTCGTTGTGGCTGGCAAGCGGAGGAAGTACACGCCGGAGTACCGGGAGCAGGCGGTTCGGCTGGTGACCGAGACGGGGCGGCCGATCGCGCACGTGGCCGCGAAGATCGGGGTGGGTGCGCAGCTGTTGGGTCGGTGGGTCGCGAAGGCGCAGGAGGCCGGTGCGGGTGATAATTCGGTAATGCTGGATGACGACGAGCGGGCCGAATTAGTCAGGCTTCGTAAAGAGAACGCGGAATTACGGTTGGATCGTGAGTTTTTAAAAAAAGCCGCGGCAGGTTCAAGGGGTGGACGCAACGGTGCTGGTAGGAACGGGTGGGTGATCGTTTCGGATGCAAGGGAGCGTGGCGCGTGGGCAGGGTGGGCCGCGCCAACTCGACCGGCAGTTCCAGCAACTCCGCCGGCAACACCGCTTCCCACAAGCTGACCTGCTCACCTACAGTACGAAACACAATGACCTCGAATCCGTTCTAGCCCAACGGTTCGAGATCATTGTCCCAGCTCAGAGCCCACCGGCGCGGTCAGGCACGCCGCACCGTTTTCAGGTCAAAGTAGCTATCAACGAGGGTATCCATCACCTAAAGGTCGAGCAGAACGTCCGCTGGACAAAGGGCTTATGGTTCCGAACCAGGTCATCGGATCGGTCGAGCGCGGCGGGTTGGGCGCCGTCGTTTTGGGGACGGTTCTTCCTCGGCGGGCCGGCCTGGCGGCTGCGGGTGGATCTGGGTTCCCTCCGCGTGGAGGTCGAAGGGATTGGACGGCCCGAGCATCTCTGTGTCCGCTGGAGCGGTCGTCGTGCATCCGGGGCGGATCTGGTCTCGCGTGGCAGTCGCTGACCTGACCCCACACGAAGTGCTGCGCCTCTTTCCTTTCCTCCGCAATCTCACGTGATCTGCTGGCGGCGGCCTCCGGCCGGCCAATAACTAACCATCCCCATTTCGTCAGTGATCGGCCGACCGGATTCGACCTCGGTGTGCGGCAAGCCGGACCTCTCGGGGTCTGAGTCCCCGCGGTGTAAGCTGAAAGTCCGCCGCGGCGCTGCCCTGTTCCACTACTGAAGAAAAGACAGTGCTGATGAGTCGTCCGGTTACGTTGTTCACCGGGCAGTGGGCGGATCTGCCGTTCGAGGAGGTGGCCCGACTGGCCTCGGGATGGGGCTATGACGGGTTGGAGATCGCCTGTTCGGGGGATCACCTCGACGTCGGTCTCGGCGCCACGGACGATGCATATATCGCGTCGAGGCGGCAGATTTTGGACCGTTACGGGTTGCAGGTGTTTGCAATCTCGACGCATCTGCAGGGCCAGGCGGTCTGTGATGACCCGATTGATGCTCGACACCGGGCGATCTTGTCGAGTCAGGTGTGGGGCGACGGTAATCCGGAAGGGGTGCGGCGGCGAGCCGCTGAGGCGGTCGAGAACGCGGCGAGAACGGCGGCTCGCCTTGGCGTGTCGACCGTGGTCGGATTCACCGGATCGTCGATCTGGAAGTACGTGGCGATGTTTCCGCCGGCGTCGGCGGAGATGATCGACGCCGGCTACCGGGACTTCGCTAATCGGTGGAATCCGATCCTGGACGTGTTCGATGAGGTCGGTGTCCGGTTCGCGCACGAGGTGCATCCGTCGGAGATCGCCTATGACTACTACTCGACACAGCGGGCGTTGGAGACGATCGGGCATCGCGCGGCGTTCGGGATCAACTGGGATCCCTCGCACATGGTGTGGCAGGGCATCGATCCGGTGCAGTTCATCTGGGATTTTCGGGACCGGATCTATCACGTTGACTGCAAGGACACGAAGGTCTTCCCGATCGACGGGCGCCGCGGCGTCCTCGGGTCTCATCTGCCCTGGGCGGATCCGCGGCGTGGTTGGGACTTCGTGTCCACCGGCCGGGGGGATGTCGATTGGGAGTCGTGCTTCCGGATGCTGTCCACCATCGGTTACCGGGGTCCGATTTCCATCGAGTGGGAGGACGCCGGCATGGATCGACTGCATAGAGCGCCGGAGGCGTTAGCCTACATCCGCTCTCAATTGTTCGAAGCGCCGTCGGCGGCGTTCGACGCGGCCTTTTCGAACCAGGGCTGACGGTGTCGGACATGCACGCGCGGCTGCGGTCGGGAATTATCGGGGTCGGATTCATGGGACAGGTGCACGCCCGGGCGGTCCGCTCGGCCGGCGGAGTCGTCGCGGCGGTGGCGGCGCGCAGTCAGTCGGCGGCGGACGCCGCCGCCGACCGTTTTGCCGCGGACCGTGCCTACAGCGATGTGCAGCAGTTGATCACTTCCGATGATGTCGACATCGTCCACGTCTGTACGCCCAACAACTCGCACGCCGAACTGGCCGGCCTCGCATTGGCCGCCGGCAAGCACGTGATCTGCGAGAAGCCGATCGCCACCAACGAGGCCGCCGCCAGGATGCTCACCAACGCCGCGGCCGGAACGGAGTTGGTCAACGCGGTGCCGTTCGTGTACCGGTTCTACGCCTCGGTCCGGGAGGTGCGGGCCCGGGTCCAGCGCGGCGACCCCGGGCCGCTGCGTCTGGTTCACGGCTCCTATTTGCAGGACTGGTTGTCCCGTCCGGGGGAGATGAACTGGCGGATCGACCCTGCGGTCGGCGGCGGGTCGCGGGCGTTCGCCGATATCGGTGTGCACTGGTGCGATGTCGTCGAGTTCGCCACCGGGCATCGGATCAGCCGGCTGTGCGCGCAATTGTTCACGCTGCCTCGCGACGGGGTCGCGGCGGGTGCGAGCACCGAGGACGCCGCGACCGTGATTTTCCAAACCAATCAGGGCGCGGTGGGATCGGTGGTGATCAGTCAGGTTTCGCCGGGCCGGAAGAACCGGCTGTGGTTTTCCCTCGACGGCGCGCAGGCGTCGTACCAGTTCGACCAGGAAATGCCGGATTGTTTGTGGATCGGCGGCCGGGAGCAGAGCATGGTGCTGCCGCGGGCGGCCGAGGCTGCGATCGCTCCCGCCGTGTACGACATGGTGCCCACCGGACATCCACAGGGCTACCAGGACTCCTTTGCCGCGTTCATCTCCGACGTGCACCGCGCGGTGCTGGGCGAGAAACCCGACGGCCTGCCTACCTTCGCCGATGGCTTACGCGCTGCGACGATCACCAGCGCGGTCCTTGCCTCGTCGGCCAACGGCGGCTGGGTGAACGTCGGCAACTAACGCACCCCGGTGCCGCAGAGGTTCCAAACCGGCGACCGATTCACGGTGGCGGCCCCTCGAGCATGTTGAGCGAGACGGCCTTGCGGCCGTCGACGTTTCGCCGTGCGGTGGATAGCCGCGGATTATTCTGTCAAGGCAAGATGTACTCCGCGGGATCGTCGCTGACTGGATCAGGCGCACCGGTGCAGTTCATCCGAGCCGACGGCTCCTGCTGGCGACGAGCGGGTGGCCATCGAGTCATTAGATCATCACGCCGATCTTCTGCGCAGTACGACCAATTGTGAGGGGACGTCAGGCGCCGTCGAGGCGCATCAGGTTGTTCGATGACAGGGCTGACTCGACCGCCAGCCTGCTGGCGCCGAGCACGCCGGCATGGGATCCCGCTCGGGACTGCACGATCGACAGGTGCTCGGTGGCTAGCGGCATGCATGTCCGGTAGACGACCTCGCGGATGCCCGCCAGCAGGTGCTCGCCGGCCGCGGCCATTGAGCCGCCGATCACGACCACCGATGGATTGAGCACCCCGATGCAGACGGTGAGCACCTCCCCGATGTCACGGCCGGCCTGTCGGACCACCATCACGGCGTCGGTGTTGCCCGTCTGGACGAGTTCGATCACGCCGGCCGCATCGGTGACCGGGTGACCGAGCCCGCTCAGTTCGCGGACCATGGCCTGGCTCGATGCCAGCGTCCACAGACACCCGAAATTGCCGCAGCGACAAGCGAATTCGGCGCCTCGGGCCAGCGGCACATGGCCGATGTCGCCGGCGATGCCGCCTGACCCCCGTTGCAGGCGCCCGCCGGAGATGATGCCCGAACCTATCCCGTAGGCGACCTTGACGAAGATCAGGTCATCGTGATCGGGCCACGCGAGTTTCTGCTCTCCGAGGGCCATCACATTGACGTCGTTCTCCACGATCACCGGCACGTCGAAATGACGTCGGACCCAACCGCCGACGTCGAAACCCTCCCAATCCGGTCGGAACGAGTAAGTCCGGAGGCGGCCGAGGCGATCCACCGGTCCGGCCATACCGATGCCGGCGGCCAACAGGTCGCTCTCGCTCCGGCCGATGTCGCGTAGCAGTTCGCGGGTTTTGCCGACCACCCTGGTCAGCGTGGACTCCGGGCCGACGGCCAGGTCCACGCCCTCGCTGTGCCGAGTCAGGATCTCGCCAAGCAGGTCACAGATGGCCACCGTGAGGTGAGTGGCACCGATATCGACGCCGACCACGACCCGCGCCGTTGGGTCGAGGGCGAATTTCGATGGTGGCCGTCCGCCGGTCGACGCTCCCGTGCCTGCCACCTTGATGAGCCCCATGTCGCGGAGGAGGTCGATCCGAATTCCTATCGTCGAGCGAGGCACCCCAGTCAGCTCGCTGAGTTCGGTTCGGCTGCGGGGCCGACCGTCCCGCATCACCTGGAACAGGTCACCCGCGCCGCTCCCGGTTCCGAGGAGCGGCTGACTGTCGACGGTCGGCATCGTTGTAGTCAAGCACTCGTCTTCCGGGCCAGGCAAGGGGACTTCTGACTTACAAACATAAGCCTTCCGCCAGGTCTTGACAGAAGTGGCCCCGTGCCGCTATAAAAGTGAGGAGCACCACGAGCACCCGCAGTGGAGCACCAGATCTTCCGGTCGCGGCCTCTCGGCCCTGACGACGCGGCAGCCGCTGCCGGTTTTCCGCCTCTCCGAGCACCATCCCCAGCGGTCTTTCCGCGCCGCGTCTGAGCCGAACGAGAGCCAGAGAAGAGTCAACATGCCATTTACTCCCGAGAACCCTGCCCGCGTCGGCCTCATTGGCTGCGGCAACATCGCCGGCCGATATTTCACCGGAATGGCCAGGTTTCCGACGTTGTCCGTTGTCGGGTGCGCAGATCTATTTCCCGACGTCGCGGCGCGCTTCGCAAGTTCGACCGGCATCACCGC
The DNA here is from genome assembly GCA_963822805.1 of uncultured Actinomycetota bacterium. Lineage (GTDB taxonomy): Bacteria > Actinomycetota > Actinomycetes > Mycobacteriales > Pseudonocardiaceae > Pseudonocardia. The sequence goes on from CAWGIV010000003.1 coordinate 72,653, forward strand.
CTACCCGTCGATCGCAGGTCTGCTCGCAGACCCGGACATCGACCTCGTTGTCAACATCACCCCACCGTCGGCGCACGCCCAAATCAGTATCGACGCCCTGCGGGCCGGAAAGCATGTATACGTCGAAAAACCGCTGGCTGCGACTCTGGCCGACGGCCGGCTGATGGTGGCGGCCGCGACGCAGACGGGACAACGGCTGGGCTCCGCGCCCGACACATTTCTGGGGAGTGCTGCCCAGACGGCCCGGCGTGCCATCGACGACGGTCTGATCGGTTCCGCCGTGGGGGCAACGGCCTTCATCACTCACTCGAAGGCTGAGACCTGGCATCCGGACCCCACCTTTCTGTTCAAACCCGGTGGCGGCCCGGTGCTGGACCTGGGTCCGTACTACGTCAGCGTGCTGGTCAACTGCCTGGGGCCGGTGGCCCAAGTCGCCGCGTTCACACGGATCGGGGCGCCGACCAGGACGGTGACCTCCCCCGACCGGCGGGTCGACAGCATCGACGTGCAGACCGCCACCCACGCCACGGCGCTGCTGAAATTCGAGTCAGGTGTGCTTGCCACCCTGATGTTCAGCTTTGACGTCTGGAACCACCATCTGCCGTTTATCGAGATCTACGGCGAGGCCGGCGCCCTGGCGCTGAGCGATCCGAATGAATACGACGGAGACGTCCTGGTGCGCGGCAACTACGAGGATTCCTGGTCGGTGCTGCCGCCGGAACTGTCGCGCAGCGGCGAACCAGGCACTCCAACGCAGCTGCTGCGGGGGATGGGCGTGGCCGATCTCGCGGCGGCCGTCGACGGCGCCGCCCACCGGACCAATTCCGAACTTGGTCTGCACATCCTCGAGATTCTCGAGGCGGTGGGAACAGCAAGCGCTACGGAATCCGTCGTGTCCATCCATAGCCGGGTCGAGAGGCCCGCAGCCATTTTGAGGAGTTCAATCGCTCATGCCTGAAACCAGAACCGAATTCGGCGTGGACCTGATCACCTTTTACCACCCGGACTTCTGGGAGGTCGGCAGTTATCAGGATATCATCGAACTGCGCGACAAAGATCCAATCGCCCTGTGGAACACCATTCTGGACGGCACGGCCGCGGCCGGAATCAGGCTCCTCGAGCTGACTTTTCCGCCCGCCGACTGGCACTCGGCTGTCGCGGCGTACGGGTCTGCGTCGGCGTTCCGCGAGGAGCTGACCTCCCGTGGGCTGGCCCTGAAGAGCGGATTCCACATCGCCCTGGACTGGGGTCCGGGCACCGACCGGAAGCAGGCCGCGAACGAGGCAGCCGCCTACGCCGAGTTCATCCGGGACGCCGGCGGTGACACCATGGTCGTGGGTCCGCCGATGCGGCGGAGCCGCGACAGCATGCCGCCGTTTTTTGTGGACCAGCCGTACATGACGGAGATTGCCGACATCCTGCACCACGTAGGGGATGCCACTCTCCGTCTCGGCGTGCGGACGGCCGTGCACACCGAAGCGCACTCGATCTTCTGCACCCGCCGGGACGTCGATCTCCTGATGACCTTGACCGACCCGGCCTACGTGTTCATGTGCCCGGACACCGGCCACCTGACCCTGTCAGGCGCGAACCCGACAGATGTGATGACGCATCACCGCGACCGCATGGTCATATCGCACTGGAAGGACGCGATTGGGCCGATGGACGTCGACGTCAAGATCGATGACGACGTGCATCTTGCGCATCGCGAGTACTTCCGCCGGGTCGGCGCCGGAGCCATCGACTGGTTCGCCTGGAACCGATTGGTCAACGAAACGTCCGTCGCCGCCGTAACTTTACTTGAACTGGACGCAGTTCCCGATCCCGTCGGAGAAATGATTGCCGCTCGTACGTACATCGAACAGGCTCTCGACAAGTTCTCCGAACCCGTTATTCCAATCCATGCGAAGGAGAAATGAAATGCGAGCAGAGTCGAGAAAGAATTACCGCGCTGTGCGGGTCCCGGTCCTGGCGGTGGTCGCGGTGACCGCCGCCCTGGCCTTGTCCGCCTGTGCGTCGGCCTCTCAGTCCAGCGGCAGCTCGTCGACGAGCGTCGCGACCGGTAGCGCCGCGTCATCCGCCGCGACCTCGAACGCCGCCGGATCGCAGGCGGTGTACGCCAAGGCCGTCGCCAAAGCGAAAGAGGTCGCCGGCGGTAAGACGCTGGGCGGTTCGATCGAGTATATCGGACCCAACGGCGGGGCTGAGGGCGCGATCCTGCAGTCCGTATATAAGGCTTTCACCGACGCGACCGGCACTGTCGTCAAGTACACCGGCTCCCAGGACGACAACAGCATCATCCAGTCGCGCGTACAGGCCGGGAACCCGCCCGACATTGCCGATCTGAGCATTGGAGTCGCCAACACTTATGCGGCCCAGGGCAAATTGATGGACCTGTCCAAAGTAATCGGGGACGCCACGATGAACGCCGACTACAACGCCTCGTTGTTGAAAACGGTGACTGCCGGCGGGAAAGTGTTCGGTGTCTTCCAGGGCTTCAGCAATTTCATGGTCTGGTACAACCCGAAAACTTACACCGGACCGAAGAACCCGACGACCTGGGCGCAGTTGACGGACTGGACCGATCAGCTGGCCGCCAAGGGCACCCCCGCATGGTGCATCGCCGAGGAGTCGGGCGCTTCCAGCGGGTTCCCGGGTGCTCAATTCATCGAAAACCTGTTCGCCAAGAAGTACGGTCCGGAGCTGCTCAACCAGTGGGGGACCGGCAAGCTCAAATGGACGAGTCCCGAGGTGAAGGACGCGTTCCAGATGTTCGGCAGTATCGCCACGGACGACAAGAAGGTGAGCGGCGGGGTCACAGGTTCGCTGGCGGCCAGCATCGCCACCGGCTCGAACGGCCTGATCGCCCAGCCGCCGACTTGCCAAGCCGACTTGTGGGGTAGTTGGGTGCCTGGGCTGATCGGAACGGGCGTGCAACCGGGAGTGAATCTGGACTTTTTCCAGGTACCGGGCGCTTCGCCGCGGTACTCGAAGACCGAGATCTTCCAGACCACGGTGGCCACGGCCTTCAAGGACACCCCACAGACGGAAGCGTTCATGAAGTTTATCGAGTCCACCGAGGCCCAGACGCTGCTCGCCTCGGCCAACCACTGGACAGTTGCCAACAAGAACGTACCCGTCAGCACCTACAAGGATGTGCTGCTGCAACGGGCCGCGAAGACGTACTTCGGCAGCGGGGTCACCCTGGCCACCGGCCCGAACTCGTTGGCCAATGCAGCGGTCAGCGCCGCCTTCTGGAAGGGCGTGGTCGCCTACCTGCAGGATCCCGCGTCACTGGACACTGTGCTGTCCACCATCCAGGGCGTAGCCGCCGGCGCCTGACACTCGGCGGCACAGCCGGGCAGGCCCGCAGATCTAGCGCCCACGACCCTAGGAGCTCACTTCATGGACGCAGTAGCGACAAGCATTCCCGGCCTCATCATCATCGGAGCCGTACTGATCCCGGCCGCGATTTACCTCGTGCTGGGGGTCGGAGAGCGGGCGCTTTCCGGCCTCCGGCCGCGCCGGGCGGCCCGACTCCGCCCCTGGCTGTGGCTGTTGGTTCCCTTGGCGATAGTCGGCTTGATCTTGATCTACCCGCTGATCGACACCATTTACCTCTCATTCCGCAATGCCGCGAACACCGGCACAGCGGGGTTGAATAACTTCAAATGGGCTTTTACCGGCGACATGCCGTCGGTGCTGGGCAACAATCTCATCTGGCTGATCGTATTTCCGGCCGTGACCGTGGTGTTGGGGCTGATCGTGGCCGTGTTGTTCGACCGGATCAAATACGAACGCCTAGCCATGACCCTGATCGTGCTGCCGACGGCGATCTCGTTCAGTGCCGGCTCCATCATCTGGCGGCAGATCTACTCCTACCAGGCGCCTGGCGCTGCGCAGACGGGCTTGCTGAATGCGCTTTGGACACTGATACCCGGCAACAAACCTGTGCCGTGGTTGCAGACCAGCACGATCAATACCTTATTGCTCATTTTCGTGGCGATCTGGTCCAGCTTGGGAGTGGCAGCCCTGATCCTGTCGGCCGCGGTCAAGAATGTCCCGGCCGATCTGGTGGAGGCGGCCAGGTTGGACGGGGCCGGTGAATGGCGGGTCTTCTTGTCCGTCACCTTGCCCAGCATCCTGCCGTCGGTGTTAGTGGTGGTCACCACGGAAGTGATCTTTGCGCTCAAGGTGTTCGACATCGTCTACGTGATGACCAACGGCAACTTCCACACCGATACCATCGCCAACCGCATGTACTCGGAACTGTTCGCGGCCAACAACATCGGGCATGCCAGCGCCATCGCCGTCATCTTGATGGTCGTCGCTCTCCCGATCGTGGTGGTCAACATCCGGCAATTCCGAGCCGAGAGGCAAGCGTAATGAGCAATCCCCCCGCGGAGGGGCCGACCTTGACGGCGGTGCCGCACATTCGACGCCAGGCGGCCAAGGCGAGCGGCAGCAAGCGGCGAACCTGGGCGCGACCGGTCATTCACCTGATCGTGATCCTGTTCATGATTATCTGGTTCACGCCGGTCCTGGGACTGTTCGTCTCCTCGGTCCGGACCCAAACCGACACCGCGAGCAGCGGGTGGTGGAAGGCGATCGTGGACCCGCTGTTCACCGGCTACAACTACCAACAAGCGGTGAGTGTGGTCGGAGTCGGCGGCAGCCTGGGCACATCGCTGGCTATCGCCATACCGGTGACCGTATTGACCACGGTCATCTCTGCGTTGGGCGCATATGCGTTGACCCGCTTGCCATTTCGGGGCCGGACCGCCTTATCGCTGGTCCTGGTCGCGATGCTGGTGGTCCCCCCGCAGGTCACTCTGGTCCCCATGCTCAGGTTCTTCCGCGTCGTCGGCCTGTCCGGCAGCATCCCGGCCGTGTGGATATTCCAGATCGGTTTCACGGTGCCCTTCGGCATCTTCCTGGTACGGGGGTTCATCGCGTCCATTCCCGGCGAACTCTTCGAATCCGCAGCGATCGATGGCGCCTCCATGCTACGCACCTTCCGGTCGATCGTGCTGCCCGTGTCCGTTCCGGTTCTGGCGTCCCTGGCCATCATGCAATTCCTGTGGTCCTGGAACGACCTGCTGATTCCGCTGATCTTCCTGGGGGGATCGGATGTCAGTGCGCCCATTACGGTGCAAGTGGCCGGTCTGGTGCAGTCGAACGGATCGGGTGAGTCGCTGTTGACCGCGGCCACCTTCATCTCAATTCTGCTGCCGCTGGTCCTGCTGGTCAGTTTGCAACGCTATTTCGTCCGCGGGATCCTCGGCGGCGCCGTCAAAGGCTGACCGCTGGGCTGATAGATCAGCAAGTTCGGTGCGGGGCTCACCAGTCCCTGTCGATGGTGGTATTCCCGTTCAAGTCGACGCGTGGGCCCCGGGCGCAGGCCCACGGCGGGCCCGTGAATTGCGGCCGCAACAACATGCCCCTTGCATATTCCTGTAAATGATATCCAGAGGAAATGAGGTGTTCCGTGACCTCGCAGGAGAGCCTTCCCTTAGATGACATCCGCGTCGTCGAACTCGGTCAACTGTTGGCCGGCCCATTCTGCGGGCAACTACTCGGTGACTTCGGCGCGGAGGTGATCAAGGTCGAGGACCCAGGCGTCGGGGACCCAATGCGGCAGTGGGGCAGGGAGAAGCCTTACGGCAAGTCACTGTGGTGGCCCGTGGTGGCCCGGAACAAGAAATCGGTGACCGCGAACCTTCGCACAGCAGAAGGCCAGGACCTGGTTCGTCGGCTGGTTGCCGGGGCGGACGTGCTGATCGAGAACTTCCGTCCCGGCACGCTCGAGCGGTGGGGCATGTCCCCGGAGACGCTGTGGGACATCAACCCCCGCCTGATTGTCACCCGGGTCACCGGCTTCGGCCAAAGCGGTCCCTACGCCGCACGGGCCGGCTACGGCTCTATAGGCGAGGCCATGGGTGGCATCCGCTACGTCACCGGCGACCCCGACCGTCCCCCGGCCCGGGCCGGCATCTCATTGGGTGACTCTCTTGCCGCCGCCTTCGCCTGCCTCGGCACCTTGATCGCGCTGCACCAGCGGGGTCGCACCGGCCGCGGACAGGTGGTCGACTCGGCGATCTACGAGGCCGTGCTGGCGATGATGGAGTCGCTGGTGCCCGAGTACCAGCTCACCGGCTACCAGCGCGAGCGCACCGGTACGACGTTGCCCAACGTCGCGCCGAGCAACGTGTACCCGACTGCCGACGGCGAGATGATCCTGATCGCAGCCAACCAGGACACCGTTTTCCGCCGCCTGGCACAGGTGATGAACCAGCCCGGGCTGGGAACCCACGACCGATACGCCACACATAGCGCGCGCGGGCAGAACATGGGCGAGCTCGACGAACTCATCGCCCGGTGGAGCGCCACCCAAAGAGCCGACGAGATGCTGGAACGACTACACGAAAACGGCGTACCGGCCAGCCGCATCTTCAAGGCCAAGGACATGCTCGAAGACCCCCACTTCGCCGCGCGCGAGGCCATCGTACGGCTCAGCCACCCCGACCTCGGCGAGTTCGCCATGCAAAACGTCGTACCGAAACTGTCCGAAAGCCCCGGTCGGGTACGCCATGTCGGCCCTGAACTGGGTGAGCACAACGAAGAGATCTACCGCGGCCTGCTGGGACTCGACGACGATGACCTGTCGGCGCTGCGCTCAACCGGCATCATCTAAAGGAGAGAACATGACCTACCGGCTCGGCGTGGACGTGGGCGGAACATTCACCGACATCTTGCTGATCAACGAGGAGACCGGCGAGACCCATCGCGCCAAGACATCCTCCACGCCCGAGGATCAATCCATCGGAGTCCTACGAGGCATCAAGAAGGCCACCGCGGCGGCGGGCGTGTCCATGGCCGAAATCGCAGAAGTGTTCCACGGCACCACCGTAGCCACTAACGCGATCCTGGAGAACAAGGGAGCCAGGGTCGGCCTGGTCACCACCGACGGCTTCCGCCAAGTGCTCCAAATCGCCCGGTCATTCGTGCCCGGCGGATTGGCCGGCTGGATCATCTGGCCCAAACCCGAACCCTTGGCGGCGCTCGAAGACACCGTCGAGGTCCGCGGGCGCATCGCCAGCGACGGCTCAGTGGTAACGGAACTGGACGAGGACGACGTGCGGGCCAAGCTGCGGAGCCTCAAGGCCCAGAACATCGAGGCGCTGAGCGTCAGTCTGATCAACTCCTACGCCAACGCCGCTCACGAGCAACGGGTCGGGGAAATCGCCGCCGAAGAACTGCCCGGATTGTCCGTTTCGCTGTCCTCGACGGTGCTCCCTGAGCTGCGGGAGTACGAGAGGACGATCACCACGGTGGCCAACGCCGCGGTACAGCCGCAGGTGTCGCGTTACGTCTCCAACCTCGAGGCGCAGCTGCGCGACGGCGGGGTGCACGGGAAATTGAGCATCCTACGCAGCGACGGCGGCCTGGTCTCCGCCTCCATCGCCGCCAACAAACCGGTCAATCTGCTGCTTTCCGGGCCGGCCGGCGGCGTCACCGGCGCTGCCTGGGTGGCCGAGCAAGCCGGCTACCGCGACTTCCTCACCTTCGACATGGGCGGCACGTCCACCGACGTGGCCCTGGTCCAAGACTCCAAGCCGCGCATCGGCCGTGAGACTACGGTCGGTGACCTCACGGTCCGCGCCACCTCTGTCGACGTCCGAACCGTCGGCGCGGGAGGCGGTTCCATCGCCCACGTGCCGCCACTCACCCAGGCGTTGCGCGTCGGACCCCAGTCGGCCGGCGCCTCACCCGGCCCCGCCGCCTATGACGCCGGCGGCACGGAGCCCACGGTGACTGACGCCAATGTGGTGCTCGGCTACCTCCCCACCCAACTCGCCGGAGGTGAAATCACTCTGGCCCGACAGTCGGCCCGCGACGCCGTCAAGTCGATCGCGGACGCCACTGGTCTGAACTCCATTGAGGCCGCGGCGGCCGGAATCATCGACATCGTCAACGAGCACATGTTCGGCGCCCTGCGCCTGGTGTCGGTGCAGCAAGGTTTCGACCCCCGTGACTTCGCTCTGGTCGCCTTCGGGGGCGCGGGACCGCTGCACGCGAATGCCCTGGGCAAGCTCACCGGCGCCTGGCCCGTGATCATCCCCCCCTCACCTGGCGTGCTCTGCGCCTACGGCGACGCGACGACGAACGTGCGCGACGAGTCGGCACGCACCCTGCTACGTCGGCTCGGCGAGCTCACCGACGACAGCCTGCACGAGATCCTCACCGAACTCGCCGCCTCCGCTCAGTCGGTCCTGAAAAAGGAGGGCATCGCCGAGGCAGACCAGGAGGTCTCCTACTCGGCGGACCTCCGCTACCACGGTCAGGGCTTCGAGATTCCGGTGAACGTCGACGCCCACGCCTTCGACGGCAACGGAGCCGGCCTTGACGCCTTGCGCGGGGCTTTCGACGCTGAACACCAACGGCTCTTCTCCTTCGTCCTCGACGCGGAGCACGAACTTGTCACCGTGCGGGCCACCGCGAACGGGCCGCGGCCAGAGGTGGCGGCCCAGGAACTCGAGGCCGGGGACGAGGACCCCGACGTCGCACTGATCGACCGACAGCAGATCTGGGTCGAGGGTGCGGAAGTCGAAGCGGCCATCTACGACCGTGTATTGCTCCGCGCCGGCAACATCGTGACCGGACCGGCAATCGTCACCGAGATGGACTCCACCACGCTGGTGCTGCCGGGCCACACCGCCACCGTGCATGCCAGCGGCAGCATGCTGATTCGCCCCAGCGCCACCACACCGAAAGGCTGAGACATGGCACGCCTCATCGAGACCGCCACCGAGACCATAGATTCCGTCGACGTCGACGTCGTCACGATGGACCTCATCGAGAACGCATTGCGCAACGCCCGCCATGAAATGGACGAGGTGCTGTTCCGCACCGCGCTGTCCCCGGGTATCCGTGAGCAGCACGACGAGTTCCCGCTGATCGGCGACCGGGACGGGAAAATGGTCGTCGGCCAGTTCGGCCTCTCCATCCCCGACTTCCTGCAGAACTTCGACGGCGATATCGAGGAGGGCGACGTCCTTCTCACCTCCGACCCGTACTCATGCGGAGCCGCGATCAGCCACGCCAACGATTGGCTGATCGTCATGCCGATCTACTTCGAGGGGCGGATCGTCGGCTGGGCCTCCATGTTCGGGCACATGTCCGACGTGGGCGGCAAATCGCCCGCGTCCATGCCGACCGATGCACGCACCATCTTCGAGGAGGGCGTGATCATCCCGCCTTTCAAGCTCTACGACAAGGGAGTGCTCAACGCAGATGCGCTGCGCATCATTCTCAACCAGGTGCGCAAGCCGGACTGGAACCGCGCTGACCTCAATGGCATCGTTGCCGCCTGCCGAACCGCCACCCGGCGGGTGCAGGAGATGTGCTCCCGGTTCGGCGTGGACACCTACACCTCGGCCCTCAACGCGTTGCTGGACCGGAACTATCGCGCGATGAAAATTCTGCTGCAGTCGGTCTTCAAGGAGGGGGAGACGCTTTCCTTCATCGACTACATTTGCGACGATGGCGTCGGCTACGGGCCATATGAGTTGAAGCTGAACCTCACCCGCACCGGCGACAAAGTGCTCCTCGACTTCACCGGCAGCAGCCCGCAGGCGCAGGGCCCGGTGAACTACTACATCAATGAAAACCTGGTGCGAATGTTCTTCGGTATCTACATGATCACCGTAGCGGATCCGCAGATTCTCTGGAACGACGGCTTCTACCCGTTGGTGGATGTGACGATCCCCGAAGATTCGTTCTGGAAACCGAGATATCCCGCGGCGCTCAACGCTCGCAATCACGGCATCGGCCGAGTCTTCGACCTTTTCGGCGGTCTCCTCGGCCAGACCAATCCCGACCTGCTCAACGCAGCCGGCTTCTCTTCTTCTCCGCACTTCATGTATTCCGGGACCTACGGTGGGGGGGAACGCAAAGGCGAATGGTTTCAACTGTATTCCATCGGGTTCGGTGGCATCCCCGGCCGCCCGATCGGCGACGGCCCCGACGGTCACTCTTTGTGGCCCTCCTTCGTCAACATCCCCTGCGAGTACCTGGAGTCCTATTACCCGCTGCGGATCGAGAGGTGGGAAACCGTCGCTGATACCGGTGGCGCCGGTTTACATCGCGGCGGTAATGGCGTGGACGTGGCTTACCGGTTCCTGCAGGACGGCACCATCGCGATCCACGACGACCGATGGTTGACCTACCCGTGGGGCGTCAACGGCGGCGCACCCGGGGCGCGTGGCCGCAAATGGATCGAGCGACCTGACGGCACCACGCAGATATTGGGAAGCAAGATCCATGATCACCCAGTCAAGGCTGGCGAGCTCCTGCACTTCGTCACCTGGGGCGGCGGCGGCTGGGGCGACCCGCTCGCACGGGACCCGCAACTGGTCGGCAAGGAAGTGCTCCGGGGGCTGGTCAGCGTGGAAGGCGCACAGAGTTACGGCGTCATCTGCGATGAGAGCGGCTCCGTGGACCAACCGGCGACCGAAGAGCTTCGCAGCCGGATGACCGAAGGGCGTCCAGACCCGCTGCCCACCTTCAACATGGGGCCAGACCTCCAGACGATTCTGGAGCGCTGCGAGGAAGAGACCGGGCTGCCTCGCCCGAGCACGCCCGTCCCGCTATGACCGGCCGCAAGCCGGAGCACGGCTTCGGCGGTTCGCTGACCCCTGGGACCCGGCCCGTCCTGATCATGGTCGACCTGATGCAGGCCTATTTCGATCCCGCGAGCCCCATGTGCCTCCCCTCCCGAGGGTGCCTGGAGGCCGCCGCGCGGGTTCTTGCAGTGGCACGCCAGTGCGGTGTGCCGGTCGTGCACACCCGGGTCGCCTACCAGGAGGACGGCCGCGACGGTGGCATGTTCGTCCGGAAAATCCCCGCCCTACAGCACCTGTTCGGTGGGGGGGCACTGAGCCAGCTCATGCCGGAGGTCGGGCCGACCGACGATGAGCTCGTGGTCGTCAAGCAGTACGCGAGCGCATTCTTCGGCACATCCGTCGCCTGCACCCTCAACGCGGCCGGTGTGGACACCGTCGTGATCGTGGGCGTGAGCACCAGCGGATGCGTCCGCGCCACCGCCGTCGACGCGATCCAGCTCGGCTTCGTGCCATTGGTGGTCGCGGACGCGGTGGGGGATCGCGAAGCAGGACCCCACGAGGCGAACCTGTTCGACTTGCAGGCCAAGTACGCCGAGGTCGTGGACGAGACGACGGTCATCAACTATCTCCAGGAGCGAAGATGAAAACCCGCGTCGACATCGTGGAGATGTCCCCCCGTGACGGTCTGCAGAACGAGTCCACCGTTTTGTCCACTGCGGACAAGATCGAGCTGGTCGAGCGGGCGGTACGGGCGGGCGCACGCCGGGTGGAGGTGACCAGTTTCGTCAATCCCAGTCGGGTGCCACAAATGGCCGACGCCGACGAACTCATGGCGGCCCTGCCCCGCCACCAGGGCGTCAGTTACGCGGGTCTGGTCATGAACCGGCGTGGGCTGGACCGGGCTCTGGCCGCGGGCGCCGACGAGGTCGACGTCGTGGTGGTCGCGACCGACACGTTCAGCCACCGCAACCAGGGAATAACGACCCAGGACATGTGCGATCTCGCTGGCGAGCTGATCGCCCACGCCCGGGAGGCCGGCAAGCTCACCACTTTGACCGTTGCTGCGTCCTTCGGATGCCCATTCGAAGGGGAGGTGTCCCTGGACCGGCTCCAACACGTGCTCGAACGCGTCGTTGACGCCGGCCCCAATGAGCTCGCACTGGCCGACACCATCGGAGTAGCGGTCCCAACCGACATCACCGAACGATTGACGCTGGCTCGTGAGGTGGCCGGTGCAGGTCTGCCACTGCGGTTGCACCTGCACGACACCCGGCACACCGGCGTGGCCAACGCGGTCGCTGCGGTCGAGTTCGGCGTGACCACCCTGGACGCCAGCATCGGCGGCGCAGGCGGATGCCCGTTCGCCCCGGCCGCCACCGGCAACGTGGCCACCGAGGACCTCCTTTACCTCTTCGACCGCATGGGTGTGCAGAGCGGGGTAGACCTCGATGAGGTCATTGCCGCTGCCGGGTGGCTCGAGGAGCGCCTGGGTAAGCGGCTACCCGGAGCGCTGTTGCGGGCAGGCGGGTTCCCCAGTTCGTGACTTCAAGCGTTCCCATGCCGGCTTTCGGCGCCATCTTTCACCACATCCATCACGGCTAACGGCAACCGCGTGGAATGCCCCGATCCTCAACGTAGGAGTGTCATGACAAGCATCCGGCCAGCGCCCGATCCTGCGGGCAGCGACTACCAGGTCACGGCCCGGCAAGGCGCCGACTACTACCGGGTGTTCGACGACATCCCGGCCGTCGACCAGAAAATCTGGCAGCGCGCCAAAGGCTTCATCGACCAGGCCGCGCCCAGGATGGCCGCCGCGTGGGACACCGCCGACTATCCCCTTGACCTGGTCCGCCGACTGGGTGAGTTGGATCTGCTCACCGACGGCGTGAAACACCCCCTGATTTCCAAAGTTTCCCCGCTTGCCGCCGGTCTGATCAACATGGAAATCTCACGCGGCGACGGATCGCTCGGCACCGCCATCGCGGTCCAGGCCGGGCTGGCTCTGCGCACCCTCGCACTGCTGGGCAGTCCCGAACAGCAGGACCGGTGGCTGCGCCCCCTGGCCCGCGCCGAGGTACTTGGCGCTTTTGCCCTCACCGAACCCGACCACGGCTCCGACTCCGTCGCCCTGGAAACCAGCGCCCGCCGCGACCAGAACGGGTGGATCCTGCGGGGCGCCAAGAAATGGATCGGCAACGGCGCCTCCGGCGGCATCACATTCGTGTACGCCCGCGTGGACGACCCCGGCGCTGAAGACCACGGCGCCGTTCGCTGCTTCCTGGTCCCCCAAGACGTCCCCGGGTACCAGGCCGAAGTCATCACCCGCAAGGCCTCTCTCCGTGCCATCCATCAGGCCGCCCTCACCCTCGACGACGTGCACCTACCCGCCGACGCGCTGTTGCCGGGTGCCCGCACCTTCAAGGACGCCGCCAGGGTCCTTCTCGCCACCCGGGCGGGCGTGGCCTGGTCCGCCCTGGGACACGCCACCGCCTGCTACGAGGCTGCCCTCGCCTACGCCCAACAGCGCAGGCAATTCGGAAAGCCACTCGCAGCTTTCCAGCTCATCCAGGAACGGCTCACCCAAATGCTGGCCGAGCTCACCTCAATGCAACTCCACTGTCGCCGCATCGCCGACCTCGATAGCGCCGGGAAACTGGCACCCACGCAGGCCTCGCTGGCCAAATATCACAACACCCGCGCCGCCCGCCGGGTCGCCGCGACCGCCCGAGACCTCCTCGGCGGCAACGGAATCCTACTGGACTACGGTGTCGCCCAGCACATGGCCGACATCGAATCCATCCACACCTACGAAGGCACCGAATCCGTCCAGGCCCTGCTCATCGGACGCGATCTCACCGGCCAGAGCGCCTTTACCTAATCGAGTCGCACCCGCAAGTCTTCCCGCCATCGAGGCCGCTCCGCACCTGGCTGGGATGACCACAGCCCGCGAAGCCAGTCTCCTGACAGACCGACCAATAATACCGGGAGGACCACGATGGACGCCTTTCATTCACACACCGGTGTAGGAATACCGTTGCGGCGCAGCAACATCGACACGGACCAGATTCTGCCCGCTGTACATATGAAAAGCATCAGTCGCCGCGGATACGAAGATGCGCTGTTCGCGGTCTGGCGCACAGATCATACCTTTGTGCTCAACCATCCGGCATTCGCCCGTGGGTCCGTGCTCGTCGCGGGATCTGACTTTGGCACCGGATCATCGAGGGAACACGCTGTCTGGGCATTGATGGACTACGGCGTCAGGGTGGTCATTTCTCCCAGGTTCGGCGATATCTTCCGAGGCAACTCAGGAAAGGCCGGCCTCCTCACCGCCCAAGTCACCCAGGACCAGGTTGAACTGCTCTGGAAGCTGCTGGAAAACGAACCAGGCACCAAGGTGACAGCCGACCTCGATCAACAGACGATCACCGCATCATCGTCGACGATCAACTTCAGCATTGACCCCTACACCCGATGGCGGCTCCTCGAAGGGTGGGATGACATCGACCTGACACTGCGGCACGAGAGCGAAATCGCCGAATTCGAAAAACACCGGCCATCATTCATGCCGTGGGTACAGTAGTTTCTCGAGGCGTTCCTGGGGCGACAGCTCCGAATTTCTTGGAACTGGGGCCATTGGCCTCCTAAGGGCCTGCGTGGTGGCCACGGAATTCCCACTAAAGAAGAACTCCCCGGCGGACCGGGGAGCTAGTTCTTTGACGGAGAACGCAGCGAACGCGAGAATGGAGCGACATGGTCAAGCAGGCATCGCCTCACGCAACGAAAGTCTCGGTCGACGCGCCGTTGATCATCGACGGACTTGGCGGTCTGCGGGCCCGGATCGGGAGCGAACTGGGCGTCAGCAATTGGCGCACAGTCCTTCAGGACGACATCATCACCTTCGCCCGGTTGACCGGCGATGATCAATGGATTCACGTCGACTCGGATCAGGCTGCCGCCGGGCCTTTCGGAACGACTGTGCAGCACGGCTTCTTCACCTTGGGCACTGCTACGGGGCTGTTGTGGGAGGTGTGCACTATCCATGGTTTCCCATTGATCCTCAACTACGGACTCAACAAGGTGCGTTTTCCGGCGCCACTCAAGAGTGGCAGCCGCTATCGCATGCGGGTCCGACTGGTGGAGCTGGAGGAATTACAGGGGGCCACAGGGACGGTAGCTGAGGCGGTCTACCGCCTGACGTTCGAGGTGGACGGCGAACAGAAGCCCTGTTGCGTGGCCGATCTGGTCTTCCGCTATTATCCCTGAGGACCCGTGCTCGCCGGAAGATATCGGAGCCAAACACCCAACGTATCGGAACGCACCACAAGGACCTGGGACGCAAGGACGATGAAACATCGATGCCCGGAGTCGGCCAGGCCGAACGCTGAAGATTATTCACGGAACTACCTAGCCGAGTCTGATAGAATTCAAGTCTGGTGATTATTCGGAACACGTTCGGAAGCTCGTCGAGGATACCGCGGTATCCATTGGCCAGCATTTTCCAGTTCTTCAGATGGGCAGTGTGTATTCGCGTTGATCGGACTTAAAGCCCTTTTATCCGGATAAAAGCGAGTGCCCCCCGTTTCGCAAACTCATCGCCGGGCGCAGCCGGCGCAACGATAGCCCGGGAAGTCTGGACGATCAAACCGCTGCGGGCACAGCATGAGGTCCGATCGCGCAAGCGAGCGAAGTGTCGCTTGCCAGCGGGAAGGGACCACCGTTCTGCCCACGGGTTCCAGGTATCGTTGCAACGGGGCTCGCCCTGAGGGGGACCCTGCCGTGGATCCGATCGAGCCGATGCGCGCACCGTCCGGCGTGGTGCAGCCTGCCGATTAGCAGGCCCACTACTTTCGGTTGATGAAAGCTGGGTGGAACAACGTCCAAGCGTGCCGAGAGGTCGGCGTGTGCCGAAAAACCGGTAGCCGATGGCGGCTCGGTCGGAAAGAAATCAAACACGGCACCATCTATGCCTATCCGCCGGCGGAATCAACGACTGCCGTTGGGATATGTCGGATCGGTATGTGTCTGCACCGGAGCGGGTCCGGATCGCCGACCTCCGCCGGCTCGGGACATCGATGCGGTCCATCGCCGCGGAGCTGGGCCGGCGGCCGTCCACGATCCGCCGGGAGATCGGACGCAACACTGACCCAGCGACCGGCGTCTACCTGCCGCACACCGCCCACCAGCTCGCCGCCCGGCGCCGGAGCCGGCCGAAAACCACCAAGCTGGCCGCGGACCCGGTCCTGCGGTCCTTCGTTGACGCCTGCCTGGGCAAGCGGTTGCGCCCCGAGCAGATCAATCACCAGCTCGGGGGTCGTGTTTCCCGACGACGCGGCCCGGCACCTGGGCGTGGAAACCCTGTAGCGTGTGACTTGTCGATTTAGGTGGTTCTGGCGCAGGTTTCGTGAATCTGGCTGGGTGGTCATTGTTTGGCCTTGGAGCCCATCGGTCTGCGGGACTGTCCGGGGGTGGGCGTGTCGGCTCGTGGCCGTCCTGTCGCGAGGGCTGTTCAGGCTGCGGACCGCGCCGTTTGCCGTGGCGTAGCCGGGAGTACCGGCTGGGCAGGTTGTTGGCGTTCAGGATGCCAGGATGAGTTTGCGGAGCAGGTCGTGCTTGGCGCGTCCGAACAGCTGCATCTTCCGGGCTTTGATCTTATTCACGGTACCCTCGACGGCGCCGGAGTTGTAGTGCTGGGTCAGGCCGGCGGTGACGGCTGCGATGTCACGGCGCAGCCCAACGGTGAACGACCTCAATGTGGGCAGGTCGTGGTCGACGGCGGCGATCCATTCGGTGAGCTTATCCTTCTCGCCGGACAGGTCTTTGATCATGCGGGCGAACCCGGCCACATGTCTGACGGCTGCGTCGATCTCGGGGCAGCGGGCCCGGATCGCCCGCAACCGCGCCTCGTCGGCGCCGTCGAGGTGGCCGGGCAGGCCGGTGATCCAGGCGGTGACCTGCCGCACCGGCGGCGGCCGGTTCCGCACGACATGGGCGGCGGTGGCCGCATCTGTTCGGCGCCACGGCTGCAGGTAGCGCTCAAGGGTGGGGTAGCTGCCGGTGTAGCCCTGCTTGATGATTTCGGCGTGCAGCGCGGTGGCGTTGCGCACGCCAGCGGTGAGCCGCTGGTGCAGGTACGGCTTGAACGGGTCGAGCTTGCTGGTCCGCACCCCGCCGGCCACCAATTGCTCGACACCCTGAGCGCACAGGTAACGCCGCACCGTCTTGATGTCCAATCCGAGCCGGCGGCCGATCATCGGCGGCGGCAGGCCCTGCACCTGCAGGGCGTGGATCTCTAGGAACCGCCATCGGGCGCGTTCGGATCGTTTGGTACGCAGCTGCTGCAGCGCGGTGACTCCGGCCGGGTCGCCGGAACCGTGTTCGCTGTCATCTTTGCCGACCGCCGCCACCGGGACGGGCTCGAGGAGGCAGCTGTGGTGCGCGGCGACCAACGTGTTCACCTGCTGGCATAGGTTGTCCCACAGGTGCCACCGGTCCGCACCTGCCGGGCGTCGGGTGCGCCTTGACGGGCACCGTCGGCGTAACCGCTGGCGCGGTCCCGGCAGATCATCTTCACTCCGGGGTGGGCCCGCAGCCAGTCGGCGAAATCCTTGGCGTCCCGGCCGTCCAGGATGTCCACCGGCCGGTTCCGGTCGCCGAGGTCGACCAGCACCGTGCCGTATTCACGGCCGCGTCGCCACGCGAATTCATCGACGCCCAGGATCGTCACCGCCCCGACGGGCGGGTCGGACAGGCTACGGATCCGGCGCAGCAGCGTCGACCGGCTGACCGGCATGCCCAGCGCGGTCGCCAACCTCGAGCCGGCCCGCCCGGCCAGCGCGAGCCCGACAACGACCACAGCATCCTGCGCTCCGACGGTGCGCTGGGCATGCCGCTGGGTCAAGCCCGGGACCTGCTCGACGAACGTGCCGGCATCGCAGCCGTCGTGATCGCAAAAGAACCGTCGCACCCGCAGACGCCACTGCGTCGGCTGCCCCGCGACCGGCAGATCTGCCAGGTGGCGGTGGTAGCTGCTGTGCACCCGCGTCGACACCCACCCACACCGGCTGCACCGCGCTCCTCGAGCCCGCGGGTGTGCGGCGATCGTCACCACACCGTCGACCCGCCAGATGTCCTCGACCACCACCGACGACAGCTCCGGAAGCAGAACCCGGCAACAGCAACGATCAGCAGCCATGCCCCCCAGCGCACCACGATCCTCGCTCGGAGCGACGAGCAGCGTCTACATCCTGCCGTCCACCACCGGACACCGCCGGCCCTCACCCGGCAGAGGCCAGCGCCGATATTCGTCGCATCAGCTTCACGAAACCTGCGCCAGAACCAAATAAATAGACGATTCACACCGCTACGCCGCGGCGGTGCGTCTCCGCGACCGCGCCCACATCGCCGTGCGCACCTGGCCCGGGTTCACCCGAGGCCCCGCCCGGCAAGCCCGCTCCCCACCGAAACGGTGACCGCCCCAGCCGCCGCGCCCCCGCGGGCCGTAAACGGGTCAACCCCGAAGTACTGCTCCGCGCCGCGCACCTGGTCACCATCCACGTCCCCCAAGTCCACCCCGCCGCGCTGCTCCGCCTCGCCGTCGACCACTTCAACAGCCGACTCGAACCTGGCAAACGACCCGCCGACCTCAACTCCGACGCCCAGTTCCTGCAACGCATCCAAGTCAACTGGTTGCGCCACGCCGCCACCTACGACCGCAGCCGCAACGTGTTCTCCGCCGCTAGCGACGCCACCGAAGCCGGCCGCGTCATCAAAATCCGCACCCTCGAAGCCATCGCCGCCGCGTACCCGATCCTCACCGCCGAATGCGCCCGACAGGCCGCCAACGCCACCTAACTCGCGACAACGTCAGTGTCAGCGCGGACGGATCCCACGCTGCGTTGCGGTCGTCAACCGGCAGGAGCGGATCGGCGAACGCGAACGCGAGAGGTGCCGCAGCGCAGCGTCCAAGCCGACTAACGCCGACGGGGCTGTGGGCACGCCGGCCGCCCACCGGTTGAAACCCTCGTCCACAGCGGATCGAGAGAGTTCACGTTGCCAGCAACAGCGGGTTCCGTCGGGCAGATTCCCCGACCAAGCCCAGCCCGCGCGGACCGGAAGTCGACCGGCTTATTGGCGCGCAGGAGCCGCTAGACGTAAGTGCCCGGAGCAGTGTACGGTCTTCGACCGTAGCGGAAGGGATCTACATTGCCGAATCAGCTGTCGTCGCGAAGGTACCTTGGGCTGTCGCTGTCAGCAGTACTTGCCGTACTCCTCTCGTTAATACTGCCGTCGCAAGCTTCCGCGACCACCAGCTTGGAGCAAGCTGCTGCCTCCTGGGCGCAGTCCCAGACCGGCTCCACCGCATGGGAATACCAATGCTTAGCGTTCGTCTACCAAGCTTACGAAGCAGCCGGAATGTCGAGGGCTACGCTGGATTCGCTTTCGGGATTCGCTTCGAACTTGAACAGTTATCCAATAGACGAGTGGGATTACTGGATATCAGGTCACCCACCACAGGGTCTTCTTCATGTCGGATATGACTCAAGTCCCCCCGTTGGCGCGATCATCTACTTCAGCAACAAGCTTGGTCGAACTTCTAGCCATGCAACTATCAGTCTAGGCGGGGGTGCGCAAATCTCACCCGATCCAACCGGTGTTAGTGGGAGTCAGTCAGTCAACACGAATAACTACCGCACGATGCTCGGTTGGTGGCTTCCGGACGGGTCGGTGCCGCCGCCGCCGCCGCCCCCGCCGCCACCGCCTCCTCCCTCACCCGCCCCCTCGCCGTGGAAGGGTTGGATTGTTCAGTGGGACGGCGATACCAACGCTCAACGAACCTCCTGGCGCGTAGGCGGCGACGACCAGAGGCGGTGGATACCAAGTTCATCCGTATTCTGGTGCCTGACTAATGGCGGCGTTCCAGGGCCTCAGGTACTGTCCTCTTCGGTCTTGGACGCCCTCCCCGACATGAATGGCGCGACGGCCCCGTGCGGGGGCGACATCAACGGGGATGGCATCGTTGATCTCAGGGACTTCAGTATCTTGGCCTCGGAGTATGGGCAAGCCGGTAAACACGCCGATATCAATCTTGATGGTGCCGTAAACCTGCAGGACTTCTCCATCTTAGCGTCGCAATATGGGAAAGCGCCGAAAGCGTGGCCTATCAATTCGAGCGCTGTTATCAAAACTGACGCTCAAATCAGCACTGCCGTGCGAAGCACGAGGGCCACTCTAGTTAGCGGTTCAAGCACGGTGAGCGAGCCAGTCATCAGCGCGGACGGGACACGCGTGGCTTTTGTCTCAACGAACCCGGCACTCGTTCCAGGCGACACGAACGGTGCCGCCGATGTCTTCGTGTGGGATCGAGAATCAAATAGTGCCACCCGCTTGGATGTGTCGGGGACCGGCATACAGGCAGCTGATGGCGCGCTCGACGTACACCTCTCGCCAAACGGACGTTACGCGGTCTTTGATACTAAAGGGCAGTTGGACCCATCGGATACCGACACTGTCCGCGACGTATACCTCAAAGACCTCGACACGGGCGCGATCAGCCGCGTCTCGGCGTCCACCGACGGGACAGCACCAAGCGGTGACAGCTACGCCAGTGGAGTCACCGACGGCGGACTGGTTACCTTTCAGTCGGACGCTTCAAACTTAGTGCCCGGTGATAGCAATGGACACACTGATGTGTTTATGAGGCAAATGCCTAACGGATCCGTCGAACGAGTGAGCCTATCCGAGACCGGTACCGAAAGCGACGGGGACAGCTATTCTGCGTCGACCAGCGCTGATGGACGCTACGTCGTATTCGCTTCGCGCGCAGACGACCTAGTCGCAGGTGACGAGAACTACAACTCGGATATCTTTCTTCGAGATCGAACCCTCATGACTACCATTCGGGTGAGCCTGAATGCTCACGGTGGCAGCTCAGCCGGTACGGCGGAGTCGCCGGCGATCAGTTCTGATGGCGCTCTAGTTGCCTTCGACTCGGATGGCGACGATCTTGTCCCAGGAGTATCCGCTTCTGTGCGTCAAGTCTATTTAGTCAATGTCGCCACCGGCCAAACCTCCATCGTCAGCGCATCTGGCGGCAAACCAGGGAACGGCGATAGCACTGAGCCGGCTTTTAGCGGGGATGGATCCCGGGTAGCCTTCAGATCTGCGGCATCTAACCTGGTAACAGCAGACTCTAACGGCGCCGATGACGTATTCGTTCGTACTCTTTCTAAGTCCACAATCAGCAGAGTGAGCGTGTCACCGGCTGTCGGGCAATCAGACGGACCAAGCTTCGGGCCAACTTTGGATGGCAACGGCGGACTCGTGGCTTTCGCCACGGAAGCCACTAACATAGATAACCAACCGGCGGAAAGTAACTTTCCCACTGTCCGGGTAATCGACTCGCTGGACTTTCAAGGTAAAGCTCCAGCCGGTGCTCTTGTGCCCTTGAGCCCGGCTCGGGTAGTTGATACTCGTGTCGGCGTGGGGGTTCCAAGGGCTCGTGTTGCGCCTGGCCACTCTGTGACCGTGCAGTTCGGAGGCCATGCCGGCGTTCCAGCTACCGGAGCGTCCGCTGTGACAGCTGCGGTGACGGTCATCAGTCCCTCCAGCGCGGGCTACCTCACGGCGAAACCGACGGGCAATACCGGCCAAGCAACGATCGTCAACTTCACCGCCCACACCAACATCACAAACACATCGGTCCTCCAACTCGGGGCTAACGGCTCGGTTACATTCACCAACAACGGCGGTTCGACCATCGACCTCGCCGCCGACATCAACGGCTACTACCTGGCTGGGCAACCTACGGTGGTTGGAACAATGGCGACCGTCCCCCCGGCTCGGGTAGTTGATACTCGTGTCGGCGTGGGGGTTCCAAGGGCTCGTGTTGCGCCTGGCCACTCTGTGACTGTGCAGTTCGGAGGCCATGCCGGCGTTCCAGCTGCCGGAGCGTCCGCTGTGACAGCTGCGGTGACGGTCATCAGTCCCTCCAGCGCGGGCTACCTCACGGCGAAACCGACGGGCAATACCGGCCAAGCAACGATCGTCAACTTCACCGCCCACACCAACATCACAAACACATCGGTCCTCCAACTCGGGGCTAACGGCTCGGTTACATTCACCAACAACGGCGGTTCGACCATCGACCTCGCCGCCGACATCAACGGCTACTACCTGGCTGGGCAACCTACGGTGGTTGGAACAATGGCGACCGTCCCCCCGGCTCGGGTAGTTGATACTCGTGTCGGCGTGGGGGTTCCAAGGGCTCGTGTTGCGCCTGGCCACTCTGTGACCGTGCAGTTCGGAGGCCATGCCGGCGTTCCAGCTGCCGGAGCGTCCGCTGTGACAGCTGCGGTGACGGTCATCAGTCCCTCCAGCGCGGGCTACCTCACGGCGAAACCGACGGGCAATACCGGCCAAGCAACGATCGTCAACTTCACCGCCCACACCAACATCACAAACACATCGGTCCTCCAACTCGGGGCTAACGGCTCGGTTACATTCACCAACAACGGCGGTTCGACCATCGACCTCGCCGCCGACATCAACGGCTACTACCTGACTGCCTAGCGGAAGTAAGACGAAGCTCGCGCGTTACCGCGACAGTCCCCCCGAATGGTTTGGGGCCGGCGGGGTGTCGTCAGCGTCAACGTCTGCGCCCACCCGGCCAGTGTGGGCGCGCACAGGGTTACCCGATGACGTTGCTGCGGCTGGCGTTGGCCGAGGCCGCGTCGCCGTGCACGAACGTCCACGCGGGTTGCCAACGGCGGAGTGGGGTTGGTGTCCACGACTGAAGTGGAGACGCGGTCGAACCCAGTGGGTGCGGACGTGGTCGCCAGCAAGTGCCGCGTGACTCGATCGCATCCATCACGCCCGGCCTGTTGCCGGACCCGCGCGTCCATTGGCGGGCGTGAACGACCATGCGACTATTCGCTGCCGGTGGCTGCGTGCAAGCGATCAGCGCACGGCTTCCCGGGCCAAACGTCCGGTGAGGTTGGGGTCCTTGATGGCGCTCACCTGATCTTCCCCAGACTTGCTCACTGAAGTCCCCACCTGCGTGGCTTCCGCAATCGAGGCGGGGCCCTCCCGATGCTGGCGGTCTCTGACCACACACCAGCGGATCGGAAGGGCCCCGCCTCATGCTCACACAGGAGGAAGACGTGGACATCCATGCACTTGGAAAACGAGGGTGGTCGATCTCGGCGATCGCCCGGCATGTCGGCCGGGACCGCAAGACGGTCCGCGCCTATCTGGAGGGGAAACGGCAGGTCGGCCAACGCGCACCGGCCGGTGAGGACGCGTTCGCCGCGTTTGTCGATTACTGCTCGGCGCGGCTGGCCGAAGACCCGCATCTGTGGGCGACCGCCCTGTTCTGTAACTGGCCGGATTATTTGGTTCTGGCGCAGGTTTCGTGAAGCTGATGCGACGAATATCGGCGCTCGTCTCTGCCGGGTGAGGGCGGCGACGTGTCCGGTGGTGGACGGCGGGATGTAGACGCTGCTCGCCGCTCCGAGCGGGGATCGTGGTGCGCTGGGGGCATGGCTGCTGATCGTTGTTGTTGCCGGGTTCTGCTTCCGCAGCTGTCGCCGGTGGTGGTCGAGGACATCTGGCGGGTCGACGGTGTGGTGACGATCGCCGCGCATCCGCGGGCGCGGGGAGCCCGATGCGGCCGGTGTGGGCGGGTGTCGACGCGGGTGCACAGCAGCTACCACCGCCACCTGGCGGATCTGCCGGTCGCCGGGCAGCCGACGCAGTGGTGTCTGCGGGTGCGCACGGTTCTTCTGCGATCACGACGACTGC
This sequence comes from uncultured Actinomycetota bacterium, assembly GCA_963822805.1. Lineage (GTDB taxonomy): Bacteria > Actinomycetota > Actinomycetes > Mycobacteriales > Pseudonocardiaceae > Pseudonocardia. The sequence continues at coordinate 96,079 of CAWGIV010000003.1, forward strand.
GATGCCGGCACGTTCGTCGAGCAGGTCCCGGGTTTGACCCCGCGGCATGCCCAGCGCACCGCCGGAGCGCAGGATGCTTTGGTCGTTGTCGGGCTCGCGTTGGCCGGGCGGGCCGGCTCGAGGTTGGCGACCGCGCTGGGCATGCCGGTCAGCCGGTCGACGCTGCTGCGCCGGATCCGCAGCCTGCCCGACCCGCCCGTCGGGGCGGTGACGGTCCTGGGCGTCGACGAATTCGCGTGGCGACGCGGCCGTGAATACGGCACGGTGCTGGTCGACCTCGGCGACGGGAACCGGCCGGTGGACATCCTGGACGGCCGGGACGCCATGGATTTCGCCGACTGGCTGCGGGCCCACCCCGGAGTGAAGGTGATCTGCCGGGACCGCGCCAGCGGTTACGCCGACGGCGCCCGTCAAGGTGCACCCGACGCCCGGCAGGTGCGGACCGGTGGCACCTGTGGGACAACCTGTGCCAGCAGGTGAACACGTTGGTCGCCGCGCACCACAGCTGCCTGATCGAGCCCGTCCCGGTGGCGGCGGTCGGCAGAGATGACGGCGAACACGGTTCCGGCGAGCCGGCCGGACTCGCCGCGCTGGATCAGCTGCGCACACACGGTCCGAGCGCGACCCGATGGCGGTTCCTGGAGATCCACGCCCTGCAGGTGCAGGGCCTGTCGACGCCGATGATCGGCCGCCGGCTCGGATTGGACATCAAGACCGTCCGGCGTTACCTGTGCGCCGATAGTGTCGAGCAGTTGGTCGCCGGCGGGGTGCGGACCAGCAAGCTCGACCCGTTCAAGCCGTACCTGCACCAGCGGCTCACCGCCGGCGTGCGCAACGCCACCGCGCTGCACGCCGAAATCGTTGAGCAGGGCTACACCGGCAGCTACCCCATCCTCGAGCGCTACCTGCAAGCCGTGGCGCCGCAGCGATGCGGCCACCCCGCCCATGTCGTGCGGAACCGGCCGCCGCCGGTGCGGCAGGTCACCGCCTGGATCACCGGCCTGCCCGGCCACCTCGACGGCGCCGACGAGGCGCGGTATGACGGGCGATCCGGGCCCGCTGCCCCGAGATCGACGCCGCCGTCAGACATGTCGCCGGGTTCGCCCGCATGATCAAAGACCTGTCCGGCGAGAAGGACAAGCTCACCGAATGGATCGCCGCCGTCGACCACGACCTGCCCACATTGAGGTCGTTCACCGTCGGGCTGCGCCGTGACATCGCGGCCGTCACCGCCGGCCTGACCCAGCAGTACAACTCCGGCGCCGTCGAGGGTACCGTCAATAAGATCAAAGTGAGGTTCCCCCGGGATCATGGAGGCATCAGCTATGAGGAGTAGCGATGTCAGAGATCAGGAAGAAGTACGACCGGGAGTTCCGTGAGGGAGCGGTCCGGATCGTCGAGGAGACGAGCAAACCGATTGCCCAGATCGCTCGAGACCTGGGCGTCAACGAGGGCACGTTGGGCAACTGGGTGACCAAGGCCCGGGCTGAACGTCAAGGCACGCAGGGCCTGTCGGCCGGCGACATCGGGGAGCTCAAGCGGCTCCGCGCGGAGGTCGCCGAGCTGCGGATGGAGCGTGATGTCCTCAAGCGATCGGTGGTCCTGTGGGTGAAGGAGGCGACGAAGTGAGCGTGGCACGCTTCATCGCCGACCAGAGGACCAAGCATCGAGTGCCACACGCGACGACGTGCGCTCTGTTGGGCGTGTCGGTGTCGTGGTTCTACAAGTGGGCGGCCCGCGCCGCCCGGCCGGGTCCGTACACCCCGGCCCAGGGCCGCCGGGCGGAGTTGGATATCGCGGTGGCCGAGGCGTTCGCGGCGGCCCGCGGGTTGCACGGCTCGCCGCGGCTGCACGCTGATCTGCGTGCGGCGGGCTGGATAGTGGCCGAGAAGACGGTGGCCGATTCGATGCGGCGGCAGCAGCTGGTGGCCCGGCAACCGAAGCGCCGCAATGGGTTGACTCGGCAGGACAAGACGGCGCCGAAGTTCCCTGACCTGGTCAAACGGGACTTCACCGCGCCGACGCCGAACGTCACGTGGGTCGGCGACATGACCGAGATCCCGACCGCCGGCGGCAAGCTGTATCTGGCCACCGTGATCGACTTGTACTCTCGGCGGCTGTTGGGCGCGGCGACCGGGCTGCACCCGGACGCCGACCTGGCCGGCCAGGCGATCCTGATGGCCGTCGCCGTCCGCGGCGGCAAGGCGGCGATCTGGCGTGAGCAGGTCGATCAGCGGGTCATCTTCCACACCGACCGCGGCAGCACCTACACCGCCAAGACCTTCACCAAGCTGTGCGCCGAGCAGGGCCTGCGGCAGTCGATGGGCCGGGTGGGTTCGTGTTTCGACAACGCCGCCGCCGAATCATTCTTCTCCTCGCTGGAGTGGGAAGTGTTGTCCCGCAACAAATTCGATTCGACACGGCAGGCTCAGGCTGTTATCATGGACTGGGCGTACGGGTTCTACAACCACCAACGCCGCCACTCCACCATCGGCATGGTCCCACCCGTGCAGTACGAACAGGACAACGCCCACCGCAACCGCGGCACGGCATGACGAACCCTCCACGATCCGGGGGGAAGCTCACGCCGCCAGATCTCACGCCGCTGCTCCGACGTCGTACTGTTCGGCCGCTCCTCGCTCCTCGCTCCTCGCTCCTCGCTCCTCGCTCCTCGCTCCTCGCTCCTCGCTCCTCGCTCCTCGCTCTCCCTCCTCCTCCTCGCTCCTCGCTCCTCGCTCCTCGCTCCTCGCTCCTCGCTCCTCGCTCCTCGCTCCTCGCTCCTCGCTCCTCGCTCCTCGCTCCTCGCTCCGAAACGATCACCCACCCGTTCCTACCAGCTGCGTTGCGTCCACCCCTTGAACCTGCCACCCCTTGCTTCCACAAGGACTCGACCTTTTCCAGAAGGCCGTCAGTCAATTCGCTGTGGGATCCACGCGAAAACAGCCGACCAATCGGATTTGCTAGCCAGACGTATGCATCTCCGATCGTCTGCGCCATTATTAAGTTCGCAGGTCGAAAGGGTCGCCATCTCTGCTTAAAGACCAGTGAGAGCAATCCGCTCAGTAAGACGATCGGCGGATTAATCACCCATAGGGCTACGATTAGTGGGGTGGCAACGGCGGGCAACATCACTCCGCGCAAAACCGCGTTGCGCATCATCGCAAACGCGCCATTGAAAGCGGTTCCGGATGAGCTCGGTTTTGCCCGGGAGCGAATCGCTTGCGAATACAAAGCTGCATGGATGCCAACGATTCGTGGAAGGTTCAGTAATGCCCACGTTGTCACGATCAGGCCCGAAAAGGCCTTCGCTTCGGGCTCCCAAAGGTACTCATCGAAAATTGGAGGCTGCACACGCAGGTTCCTTGTCGGCTTGGCCGAGGCAATGAGCCGTATGTACTCTTCTTCGATAGCGCGCCCCCACGTCTTAACGAGCGTGCCGGGTCTTTGATGCCCGATCCCGTGGACCAGAAGGATGCCCACCTTGTATTCTTCGGGTGGCTCGTGGTCGCTCATCATAATTCCCATCAGGCAGGTACCAGAGGACATTGGTGCCATGGCGTTGGCGGACGCCAACCACGTCGTGACGATATCCCAGACCATGCTCCGGAGGCGGGCAAACCCCCCCCGCGGCGACGAGCCGCGAGTTGTTGCGTGCTGCGCGCTCAACGCGCATTGTGTGCGCCATGACCAAACCCGGCTGCGGCCAGGCGTGAATTGTCGCCTGCCGCGCCTCCCAGGGCCGGTTGGGTTCGGCGCCACCATTCTTCCCGTCGGGCGGCGAGTTCGCGTTGGGCGGTCGCTTCAGCGGTTTCCCGGGCGTTGCGAATGCCGACGGCGCGGGCGACGAGGACCGTGGCGATACCGATCACCAGTTGCACGACGACGGCCCACCATGCCACCGAGGCAGCGTATTGGCTGGAGGCGGAGTGATCCGGGTCCTTCCTGTGCGGCTCGGGTGTCTTCTGCCCGGCTTATGGGTGGCGCGTCGTTGGTGTGGCGGTGGTCGGTTCGGGTTGACGAGCCGGGGTTCAAGCCGGGATGGGGTAGGCGCCGAGGACGGCTTCCAGGAGCTCGAACAGCGTTTGCTGCTGGGGCGGCGGTTCGGCGAGTTCGGGGTGGTCGATCACGGCGGTGGGGTGGTGGTCGACGATGCGGAGCGCTCGCCGGTAGTGCCACCGTTCCTGGCGGTGACGGCCGATCAGGGTGCGGATGTCTTCGTCGATGCCGAACTGGTCGGCGAGCAGGTCAAGGTTCGCGTGCCGGTTGACGATCCACCGGCCATCGCTGCGGTGGGCGAGGTTGTAGGCGCCCAGGGTTTCCAAAGCTTCGTACACGGTGGAGCGGGGTAGTCCGACGGTGGTGATGAGGTCGAAGCTGGTCACCGGTGCGGGGGCGTGTTCGAGGGCCTCGTAGACCAGGGCGGCGGGGGTGCCGAGTTCGCGGAAGGCGGGCCGGAGGGCGTGGAGGTGTCCTTTGGGCCAGGCGACGTGTTGGGCTCGGTGCAGGATGTCGTCGGGGATGCGGAGTTCGTACAGGTCGCCGTCGAGGCGCCGGTTGTTTTCGATGAGTTCGATGAACGCGTCGTCTTCGTCGCGGAGGGCGCGGAGGTGCGCGGCGACGGTGGTGTGGTCCAGCCCGGCGGCAATGGACAGGGACCGGGTGCCGAAGGCGATGTAGCGGCTGCCTTTTTTCATCGCGGCTTCACCGAGGGCGCGGAGCACGATACGGCGGGCCAGGCCGGCCGCGGGTGGTGTACCGGTCGGTTTCCAGCAGGTGCAGGGCTGTCCACCAGGTCCGGAGGAACCGGTATTCGTCCGGGTCGGTGTGGTGGTTTTTGTGGGCCCGTGGGGGCGGGCGGTGTGAAGGTGGCTGGCTTGTGGGGGTTTTACGGACAAGGCTCGGCGTCTGGCGCTCGGCGTGGTGTGGCGACGAGCTGTTGGGCTTTGCGCCAGTCGGCGAGCAGTTGGTGGCGGCGGGTAGTCGGGTGGCGGTAGCGGCTGTAGAAGGAGGCGAGGCCGGGCCAGGCGCCGCCGTCGATGCGGGCGATGAGGTGGCCGGTGGTCAGGCCGGCCCAGGCGGCGGCGGTGAGGACGGCTTGCCGGGCTTCGGAGGGGGAGCGGTATTGGGTGGTGTCGTACAGGCCGGTGCGGGCGATCCGCCGGTAGGTGGCGGCGAGATCGCGTCCCGGGCCGGGCGCGACCGACGTGTCGTCGTCGCCGGGATCGAGGTCGACCGGCTGGGGTCGGGGGACCGGGGGTAGGGCGGCGCGGAGCTTGGTCCACACGGCGGGCGGGTTGCCGGTGGCCAGGAGGTGTTGGGCGGCGTGGAGGGGGCCGTGGAGGTGTTGGTGGCCGCCGCTGCGGTGCCGGGAGCCGGGGGGCCGGATGAGGCCGTCGGTGAGGCCGTGGTTGGGGGCGGGGTCCATGGTGGGGGTCTGGGCGGCGAGGGCCAGCGCTACCTCGAGGGCGTCCTGGAACGGGACGGGTTGGGCTAGGGGCAGGTAGAGGTGCCAGCCGCCGGAGGGTGATTCGTCGCTGACCAGCCGGCCGCCGGCGGAGCGGACGAGGTCGGGTGATGCGGCGGGCGTCGGCGCGGACGGCGTCTTTTCCGCCGCGGGTGGTGTCGAGGTCGATGACCAGGATCCGGGTGGTGCCGTCGGCGCGGTAGATGGGGACGGCGGCGGGGACGGCGGGGTGCCGGGTGGTGAGGGGTCGTTGCCAGCGGGTGGGGTAGCTGCGGCCGCCGTCGCGGGATTCGCGGACGACGGGGCGTCCGGCGATGAGCGGCGCGAGCGCGGCCCATACCAAATCGGGCGGGATCGACACGCCGTCGGGCGGGGCGATCCTTGAAGGGGGTCGAGGGTGTGCGTTACCCTCGGGCATGTCCGGCAAGACATGACCTTTCGGGGTCGGACCGGGTTTCAGCTGGTAACTGGGGCCCGGTCACTTACTTCGACGAAGCCGCCCCTGGCAGGGCGGCTTTTGTCGTTTCTGTGTAGTTGTGCGGGGGTGCGCCGGAGGTGCGGGTCGGGGCTGATAACCCGGGCCGGCCGGCGGGTTAGGCGGTTTTACGTGGGAGCACCCCGCTGTCAGGTCCGTGGTCGGTGTTCCACAGGGCGAGTTGGGGGGCTTCGGTGAGGTCCCGGGCCTTGGTGGGTAGACCCACCGCGTAGGCGAGTAGGTCGGCGACGGCTTGGCTGATGGAGCTCGCCTTTCCGTCTTGCACGAGCGCCAGGACCCGTTGATACACGGCGGTGTCGGCGCGGACCAGCATCTGCATGCGGTCACCTTTTGCTGGCTGGGCCATGGACCTGACCCTAGAGACAGCTGTATCTGATACGTCGGTGCCACGCCGGAGCTCACCTCGCTGTCTGAGACAGGGCCCGGTGGAAGGGCGGTGCGGCCGGCAGGGCCAACCCGGCGACGCTCCCCGCCGCGGCGGTGACGGCGGCCGTGAGGGTGTGCGTCCACGGCTGGGCGTGTTCGTCGTCGCCGACGCTGATCCGCAGCCACGCCGACACCGACCGAGTAGCGGACACGGCGATCAGCGCCGGAACCGCCGCGCCGACCAAGACGGTGGGGGAGGCGGCGCTGGGGGCGCCCAGCTCGTCGTGGTTCATGTCGTCGCCCGAGTCCGACCAGCCCCGGTGGCGGTGGAAATGTGACAGCCGGGATTGCGGCCCGAGGTCGGCCGGATCGTCGCCCCCGCTGCCCGGACGGCCCCGGCCAGTCCGTGGAACATCAAAAGTCCCATGGAGAGTAGGCAGATGGCGGGGGGCAGTTCCTGCTGGAACACCTGCGGAGTCCGCAGGGCCAGGATGGCGACGCTGCCGGCGGCCGCGGTGGCAGCCGACGCGGTGGTCGTCCAGGGCTTGCGCCCGTCGCCGGTGAGGCTGACCTTGATCCACCGGTAGAGCGCTCGGATGCCGCTGTCGATGAACGTGGCCGGCAGCGCCGCGGCAAGCAGCACCGCGACGTAGGCGGCGTTGGGGGTGCCGGGCTGACCGAGCGGGATCTGCAGGGCGCCGGGGTGGTCGGCGATGGCCAGGACGGCGAGCGAAAAGAGGCCGGCGATGTACAGCGTGGGGACCACGTCGACGTTCGGGGCTGGCGTCGCCGCGTGGCGGCGTAGTCGCCGCACCCAGACGGCGAGCGCCAGATCGACCACCAGCAGCAGCAATCCCAGCCCGAACGACTCCTGGCCGAGCAAATGCAGCATGGCCAGATCGACCGCTACCCGGACCGTCCGCAGCAGGGTCGCCGCGGTGAGCCGGTTCACGAGAACGGGTGATCGTTGCCGGCCGAGACGGCTGCGTCATCGCCGAGGGCTTCGGCCAGCGCACCGGTCAGGTCGGCGATGGAGATCTCTCGGTGGTCGATCCACCAGCCGGCGGCGCTGAGCCGGCTGGCCGGTCCGGCGATCGTGGCGGCGAGGCTGTCCTCGCCGAGTGCGTCACCCAGGGTCTCCCAGGCGTCTTGCACGATCGTGGCCCGGACCTCGGTGGCCCAGCTGCGGATCTTGTCCGGCCCGGTCAGCGGATCCAGCCGGAACCGTTGCTCGGTGGCGTTGGCGGCGGCCTCGGCCTGGGGGTGCTTCTCGGCCAGCCATCGTCGCGTTCGGGCCTTCTCCGTCGGGTCGCAGGCGCGGCACGGCCGGGCGGTGAGCCACGTGACCAGCCCGGCCCGCTCGAGGGGGAGCTTGGCGCTCAGATCGCGGGTCACGGTGTGGCCGCAGGCGTGCCTGATCTCGTAGTGGGTGGGGATGGGCATCGGTGTCTCCTCGGGTCAGGCCGCCAGGCCGGTCGTCGTGGGGGAGTGGACACACCTCCCAGGGATCGTGCTGGGCCGAAATCGGCCACCGCTGATCTACTGAGTCCGCGCACTCGTGGGCTACGGCCCCGCGGCGTCGGCCTCGGGTAGGCCCACGCCGCGGGTTGGACACCACTTGAGGTGGTCGCTGTCGTTCCTGCCGAGGGCGACGGCGTTGGCCGGCACGAGATCACCGACGGGGCGAACCATGAGCGCGTTGACGGGTCTCGTTCGCCCTGGCTGGGCCGGCCGGCCCCGGCGGGGCGCTTCATACCGCCGATCAGACCGTGAGGGCATGTCAGCACTAGGGGTTCGGCGGCGGCGATTTCGGCGAGTGATCTTTTCTGCACTGCCCTGTCTCTCTTCTGAATGCTCTGTCTCACTGCTTGTCGCCGAGGAACGCGCTGACCTGCCAGCGGGTGGCGGTGCCGCTGCCGGTGCTGGTCAGTTCCAGCCGGGCGACCTGGGGCCCCGTTGCCAAACCACGCCAGCCGTCGCGGCCGATGTCGATCAGGGTGTAGCTGATTTGCTCGTAGACGCGGGTGGCGGTGTTGGGCGGCTGACCGGTCTCGTTGGCGAGCTGGACCTGCGCGACGACGGTGTAGCCGTGGTGACCGGCCAGCGTGGTCCAGTCGGCGTCGCCGCGCTCGGGAACGTCGAGGCTGTCGTGTACCAGGGTGGGGGAGAGCCAGCGTGCAGCTCGGCGGAGGGCGTCCAGAGGTGAGGCGTCGATCGCGGTGTCGTGCCGGTTGATGGTGGTGACGGCGGCGATGGCGACCGCGCTGGCATCGCTCGTGTTGACCGAGGCGGGGGAGATGTCGCCGGCGTCCGGTGCGCCGCCGGTGTTCCCTGCGGGCTGCGGGGGATCCGCCGGGGAGGCCGACGTGGATGCCGCGGTGGGCACCTTTGTGGGTGTCGCTGATAAGCCGCCGGTGGACATCGGAGGTGTCGAAGCGTCGGCCGTGGTCGACGGCTGAGGCGGCCTGGTGCATCCGGCGGTGACGGCGGCCAGAGCAATGGCCGCCAGGGCGTAGGTGATACGGCGTTGGGTCACAGATGGACCCGGAAGAAGGCATGGGCGGCGTCGGCGAAGAACGGTCTGGTCAGGTCGGCGTAGCCGAGGTTCTCGGTGGACTCGGGGGCGTTGAACATCTGCGTGGGTACGCCGTTGCTGACTTGGGAGACGATGCCGACGTGGGTCCAGTCGGTGGGTCCGCCGCCGTTGGTGTCCTCAAATTTGAAGGCGACGATGTCGCCGGGTTGGACGTCGGCGGTCGGTACCTCGTCGACGTTCGGGCCGGCGCGGCCTTGGTCACGTGAGACCCGGGGGAGCTGCACCTTGCCGCCGCTGGCTTGATAGACGGCGTAGCGGACCAGGCCGGAGCAGTCGAACCCGGGCCCGCGGCCGTCGTTGGGGTCGGTGCAGCAAGGGCCGGTGAGGGTGCCGCCGGCGTAGACGTAGGGCAATCCGATTTCTGCTTCGGCGTCGGTGAGGATCGCGGCGTTGAGGGGTCCGGCGGGCCCGACCGGTACTGGTGCTGCGCCTGAGCCGGGTGCGCCTGGAGCGGGTGATCCGCCGGCCGAGGTGCCGGGCAGCGAGTATTTGGTGATCGCGAGCTGGGTGATGTCGGGGATGTATTCCTGGGTCTCTTTGAACGGCGGAATACCGTGGTATTTCTGCACTTTGTCCGGGCCGGCGTTGTATGCGGCCAGGGCCAGGGCAACGATGTCGTCGCCTTTGAACTGCGGGTCGTTCTCGATGTCCTTGACCAGGGCGCACATGTAGCGGCCCTGGGCCATAATCGCGTCGATGGGGTTGAACGGGCTGACGTTGCCGTCGCCGGCGTCGTCCTGGCCGTAGTCGGGCCAGGTCCCGGGCATGAACTGGGCCAATCCCTCGGCGCCGCCGGTCTGAAGACCGGGGATGGTGGGGGAAGTGACCGTCGGGTCCCAGCTGGACTCCTGCTGGAGCTGGGCGGCCAGCAAGGGCGCGGGCACTTCGGGGCAGAGCGAGCCGGCTTTCTGCAACCAGGGGACCCATGTTTGGTTGGGGATGGCGGCGGTGTCGAGGTGGCCGAAGCCGTCTACCGGTTGCACCGGGTCCGCAGGGACGGTGACGGGGGTCTGGGTGTCTGAGCAGCTGGCGAAGGCCATTAGCGGCAACAGGACCAAGGACATGAGGGCCAGCAGTGCGCCCCCGATCGCGTTCTTCACCTTGTGCTCCTTATTCGGGTGGGGTGGATTACCCGGCCAGCGCGCTGGGCAGACCGCTGGTGAGAACTGCGGTGGCCCCGGGTCGGCGTGTGGCCGTGGTGCGTCGTCGGGCGCGGCTGCCGGCTAGGAGCCGGCGGTGAAGACGCGCGACTGCGTGGGCGGTCGCGCCGGTGACCGTGGTGCGGTGCATCGTGCGGCGCAGGTTGGCCGTGGTGCGTCCGAGTTCGGCGGCGATGGTCGACCACGAGAGACCGGCGGCGAGCAGCTGGTTGAGCTGGGCGCGGGTTCCGGCGGCGTCGACGGTGGACTTGCGGGATCTGCTGGTGTCGGTCGCTCTCAGCCCGGCCAAGCGGGTGGCCGTGGCGGTCTTGAGCCGGATCACCGGCGTTCCGCGGCGGCCGTACAGCAGGGCGCGGACGGTGCTGCTGGGTACGCCGGAGAGCCGGACGATCTGGTCGACGCCGATGCCGGCCGAGCGGAGCTGCTCGAGGTGTTGGCGGATGGGTTCCGCGTCGACGAACGGTGTCCAGAAGCCGGTGATGACGGCCTGGGCGTGATGGCGGCGGGCCGCCTCGTGGGCCAGGGTGCAGGCCAGGCACCGGCAGTTGTCCGCGCGCCAGGCAACGAGCGTGCCGTGTTGGTGAGCAGCTCGGATGTGGTGGCAGTCTCGACGGACCCCGGATTGGGGCGCGACGCGTTGGGTCGGCGGTGTCGGTGTCATGACCAGCGGCTTCCTGTCCCGATAGTGTCCTGATAGGACACTGTACGGATGGTACCGTGTACGGCTGGTACGTGGCGGGGCCGGTTAGGGTCCAGCTCATGTCCTTGCCGGCAGCGCGCTACGGCCAGTTGCCCCCCGTTCTTGCTTTCGGCGAGTTGATAAAGGTGTTCGGGGTGAGCAAGACGCGGACCATTCACCTGGTCCGCCAGGCGGCCTTCCCAGAACCGATCGCTGTGCTCGGGGTGGGGAAGATCTGGTCGACGCCAGACGTGGTGGCGTACTGCGAACGGACTGGCCGCAAGATCAGTTGGACAGGGTCGCCACCAGAGGCCGGCGGCTCGTAGAGGTCGCGTCGGACGCTGGTGTTGGCTGCGCGAGCAAGCCATTCGTACTCCCCGGGTTGATGAGACTGTCGGTCATCACCCCCAGGGATGGCGGAGAGGCGAAAACGGCCACTCGGCTCGAAATTTGTTGCCTGATTTGGGTTACCCGCTGCTCAGAAACCTTTGGTACGACCTCGATCAGGTGGTCGTGGGGAGCCACATGGAGCACTTTTCTTGGCCGTTCCAGGCCGATTGAGTTGCTCCAAGGGCGCCTGACCAGGCACCCTCCGTCCACGGGCGCTCACTGCCCGACCACCGGTGATCAACCTCGGATCGGAGGATGCGGATGCTGCGAGACACGGACGGGGCCTCACTACCCAGGCCAGTGCACCGATGGACAGCGAGCCTGGTGCTCGCAGTGGCGACGCTCCTGGGCACATGCGCGGGGTGCACCTCAGGCCCGGACTCGGTGCAGTCGTCGAGCCCCACTGCGTCAACCAGCGCGTCGCCGTCAAGCTCGGCGAGTAGCTCAAGTTCGGTGTTCACGCTGCCGACTCTCCCCTCAGCAAGCACCGTCAGCGTTCCGACGAAGTCGTCTACACCCTCGACGACTGCCCCAACGTCCAGCACAACGACCAGCACCAAGACGTCGCCCCCCACGAATAGCGCTCCGACCACGGCGTCTACTCAGCGGTTCACCTGGACGGTCTCCGACCCAGCGGCTGCTCAGACCGCCGCTGACAAGGCAGCGATTGCTGCGGCTGCACCGGCGTTTCGGGGCTACCTCACTACCTACGACGACTCCGCTCGAGAACCGCGGGCCAAAGATTGGCAGCCCGTAATGACGGCTTACGCGTCTGGGCAGGCCCTCACCGACTGGCGGGCTTCGTGGCAGGGCTACGTCAAGTACGGCCTGACCCAACGAGGCACGACGTCCGCCCAGGCCCGCGTCGAAGGGGCCGGCTTGACCGTTGCGCGCGTAGAGGTGGTTTCGGTTCGAGCGTGTATGGATCTAAGCCAGATCGATGTTTACGACCAAGCAGGCAACAAAGTGCCGCAGCAGAACCCGACCCCCACGAACAAGGGGTTCGCGTGGCTGTTCACGGTGAAACAGACAAATGGTCAAATGCGTGTCGATAGCATTGTCACGCAGCTACCGAACGGGAAGCCGATCCCATGCTGAGGCGGGGGATCATCGCTCTTGCGCCCGTACTCGCGTTGGTGGCCGGAGCGGCCTTCGTGGCGGCACCGGCAGCGCACGCCGATCTTCCGCCCGGCTGCTCAATCGTGATCGTCAAGCACGTGCCTACCGTCGTTTGCCAGAACGGCGACAGCCAACCAGGTTCGACACCCGCTCTGACAACCTCGGCTGATGGCACTGGTTCGGGGAGCGGCGATGGAGACGGGTCCGGAGGTTCAGATCAGCCCGTCAGCTTCGACACTTATGACGGGATCCAATGCGTATCCGAACCGTCGGAACAGCCCGCGCCCGCGGGCACGACCATCCAGGGAACGCAGGTCGCCGGGTCCGTAGTGATGTGGTGCGAGTCCGGTATCGACGGCGGCCCGCCGTTCTATTTCTGGTCGACACCGGCCGCCCCACCGCCGCCGATCGACCTGGTGGCGTTGTCGCGGCAGGCAAGAGCACAGATCGCAATCCCTCAGTTCACATTGGAGTTTGGGCCGAAGGCGAGCCAGCTCGCGGTGAACATGGCGACGACGTTCACGGCGGTGCCGGACCGGTCGATGAATTTGTCGGCGTCGGCCAGTGATCAGGGCATCACGGTGACGGTGTCGGGCCGGCTGCAGGGGATGACCTGGTATCCGGACGAGCCGGTTGAGTGCACCGCCGGTGATCGCGGCCGGGCATGTTCGGGCGGCACTGTCGGCCCGGTGACTTGCGCTGGCACAAGGTGTCAGTACGTCTACAAGTGGGTCTCTAGTCCGGCGCGCACGGGTGGGTCGGCGGTGTGGCCGGTGACGGCGAACGCGACGTGGCAGTTCACCTACACGACGGCGATCACTGGGGGCGCGACGACAACTGGGGCGACCACGGCGACGTGGACGGAGACGATGCCCGCCGGGACCGGAACCGTGTCGATGGGTGAGTGGAACACCGTAGGTGGCTTCAGCAACTGAGCGAGAGGACTTGTACGGGTGAGGGTTTCGAGGAGAACCGCGACGCTTGATCCGGAGCCGGCCGTGTCCGCGGTCAACGGCAGCGCCGCGGTACCGACGCCGGCTCGGCCGGTGTTGCCGCCGGCTCCACGGCTGGCGACTCCGAAGCGGCAGCCGAAGCGTCTGATGTTGGCCGGAGGGGTCTTGGTGGTCGCGCTGGGGGCGTTGGCGATGTATTGGGTTTCGCAGAGTTCGACCCAACGGGAGTCGGTCGTGGCTTTGGCCAGGGACGTCGCCTGGGGCCAGCAGATCCAGGCGAGTGATTTGGAGCGGGTCCAGATCGTGGTGGATCCGGCGTTGACTCCGGTGCCGTGGTCGGCTGAGTCGTCGTTGGTGGGCAAGTACGCGACGTCGAAGTTGTGGGCGGGCACGTTGATCTCGGCCGATTCGGTGTCGGGGCAGCAGGTTTTGGGGGCGGGCACGGCGCTGGTCGGGTTGTCGGTGAAGGCCGGGCAGATGCCGACGAGCCCGTTGCAGCCGGGTGAGCCGGTGGAGCTGGTGACGGTTCCGGCGCAGGACTCGACGGCTGCGGTGGCGTCTCCGGTGGCGGCGACGGTGTACAGGACGTCGGGTGCGATCGCCGGCGGCTATCTCCCGGTCGACGTGATCGTTCCGCAGGCGGATGCGGCCAGGTTGGCCACGGACTCCGCGGCGGGGCGCATTGTGGTCGTTCTGCTGCCGGGTGGGTGAGTCGAATGTTCATCGCGGTGGTGTCTGGGAAGGGTTCGCCGGGGGCGTCTACGACGGCTCTGGCGTTGGCGTTGGCGTGGCCTGGGCCGGTGTTGTTGGCGGACTGCGATCCGCGTGGCGGCGACATCTTGTGGGGCTACGGGCAGGGCGCGTTGGCGCCCGGCGCGGGGTTGTTGTCGTTCCAGGTGAATACCCGGCGGTCCTCGACGGTGGCGGATGCCTTGTGGCCGGCCACGGTTCAACTCGGCGAGGACCGGTGGGCGCTGCCCGGGGTGGACGAGTCCCGCCAGGCGGGCTCGGTGGATTGGGCGTCGGTGGCGCGGGCGTTGCGGTCGACGCCGCCCGGGGTCGACGTGATCGCTGATTGCGGGGTGGTGCCGGCGTACCGGCCGCCGACGCAGGTGTGGACCGCGGCGGATCTGGTCGTCTTGTGCAACCGGTCGAGCTTGAAGTCGACCAGGGCCGCTCTGAACGCAGGCGCGTTGGTCCGGACGGACTTGATGTCGTCCGGGTTCGGCGTGGAGCGCCTGGTGTCGGTGGTGGTGGGGGCGGGCATGCCGTACGGCCTGTCGGAGGTGAAGGCGGCGCTGGCGCCGGTCGCGCCGGTGGTCGGCGAGTTGCCGTGGGAGGTCCGCGGCGCGTCGACGCTGTCGGACGGGGCGACTGCTGGTCGACGGGGGCTGAACCGACTCCTGGCGGCGGCGGGGCAGGTGGGCCGGACGTTGCAGGGCCGGATTCGCGACAGTGCCGGCCCGGAGGTGACCGCGCCTGAGCGTCCGGATCCGCCGCAGGTCGCGGCGTTCGTGAGCCGGCCGATGAATGGGTCAGTGAACGGAGAGGGGAACCACCATGAATGAGTCGAGCAACGCCGAGGACCGGGGGACCGGGGGCGCGGCGAGTTGCGTCGCGCGGCCGTCGGTCACCTCGGGGTGGGTGATCGGTGAGGTCCGCCGGGGCGGACCTCGGTGCTGGACGCGCTGATCGCAGCTGGTCACGGTGAAGGGCCTGACGTCGATGAGTGAGTGGATGGCGACGGGTGACCGTTCGATGTTGACGATGCGGCGGACGGTGAACGCACCGGCCGGCGCGATCTTTTCCTCGTCGGTGAAGGCGGGACCCCAGGTCGACTACACGCTGGTGGGGCGCATCAAGACCGAGGTCAATCGGCAGCTCAACGAGTGGACGGCGTCGCTGGATCGGTCGCCGGCGCCGATGGAGCAGCGGCGACGTGCGGAGGACCTGATCGCGTCGTGGCTGGAGCAGCAGATGCTGTCCAGTATCGAGAGCGGCGTTGCTTTGCTCACCGAGTCCGAGGAGCAGGCCCTGCGGGCCGCGACTTTGGCGGAAATGTTCGGGCTGGGCCGTTTGGAGGCTTTATTGGCCGAACCGCAAATTGAGGATATCTACATTTGCGGCGCTCGACCGGTCATCGTGAAGCTGGCCGATGGCCGCCGCGAATTACGGGAGCCTTTGGCCGCGACGGTACCGGATTTGATGCAGCAATTGCAGACCTTCGCCACGCACCACGGCCAGAACGCCAGGGCGGTGACGAGCGCGAAGCCGTGGCTGAACCTGCGGCTGCCGGGGGAGGCCCGGTTGGCCGCGATGTGGGACGTGACGCCGATGCCGTACGTCACGATCCGCCGCCACCGCTTCGTCGACATCACGCTGGACCAGCTGGTCAGGATGGGGATGCTGTCGCCGGCGATGGCGATCTTTTTGAAAGCGGCCGTGATCGGAAAGCGTTCGATTTTGGTCGTCGGTGCGCAGTCGTCGGGAAAGACGACGCTTTTGCGGGCGCTTTGTCGGGCAATTCCTCAGACCGACCGGTTTGTCACCCTGGAATCAGAGTTCGAATTGCTGTTGCACGAACTTCCAGGTGACCATTTTCCGGGGCTGATGGCCGCCGAAGAACGCGAGGGCATGGGCGAGATCGGTGCCGATGGACGCCCTGCGGGCGAGGTCAGCATCGCGGACCTGTTCCCGCAGACGCTGCGGCACAGCCTCGATCGGTGCATTGTCGGCGAGATCCGAGGGACCGAGGTCGGAGCGGTCCTGAAGGCCATGACCCGCGGCTACAAGGGCTCCATGGCGACCTTTCACTGCGAGTCGGCTGAGGAGACCGTGCAGTCGATGGCGTCGCTGCTGAGCGAGTCCCGGGCGAACTGGTCTCCGGAGGCAGCCCGGTATCAGATCGCGTCGGCCGTCGATTTGATCGTGTTCGTTGATCGGGAGGTCATGCCCGGTCGGGGCGATATTCGGTTCGTCTCTCACATTCTCGAGGTCGACGGCATCTCGGAGAATGGCCGCGAGGTGAAGACGCCGATCTTCGCGCCGCTGGACGACCTGGACGAGGTCGACCCGCGCGGCTACCTGGTTGGGTCGCCGAGCAAGCAGCGCTGGTGGCGGCGGGCCGGGCTGGATCCGAACTGGTTGGAGTCGGCGCAGGGCGGATGGCCCGAGACGTTCCCGTCGGCGGGGTGGTGACGTGCTGTTCCCGCTGTTGAAGGCGATCTGCACCGCTGCGGTGCTGATCGGCCTGCTGATGGTCGGTTTCGGCTGGTACGGCGACGAACCGGGGGCGCGGCCGCGCGGCCGTCGGGTGCGCGCTACCGGGGCCGCCACGGCGGCCCGGGCCCGGGTCATCCGGTTCGGGTCGGGAGCGGTGGTGTCGCTGCTGGTGTGGCTGCTGTCGGGCTGGCCGGTCGCTGGCGTGGCCGTGATGGCGATGTGGGTCATGGTGCCGTACTTCTTCGGAGCGGCCCGAGTCGCCGCCCGGCGGATCAGCCGGCTCGAGGGCCTGGAGGAGTGGAGCCGACGCCTGGCGGAGGTCATCGCGGCGGGTCTGGCGCCGATCCCGGCCATTGTCGAGTCGGCCGACCGGGCCCCCCAGGCCATCCGGCCGGAGGTCTCTCGGCTGGCCACCAAGCTGGCGACGCCTCGGCTGGACCGTCAGCTGGCGTTGCGGGAGTTCGCCGGCGAGCTCGACGACACGGTGGGCGATTTGATCACCGTCTCGCTGGGCATCGCGGTCGGGTCCAGCGCCTCGGAGAAGGTGCCGGACGTGCTGCGCACGATGGCCGAGGGCGTGTCGGAGGACGTCAAGGCGCGCCGCGACATCGAGGTCAAACGGGCCGGGCCGCGTTCGGAGGCCCGGATGATGCTGCTCGTCGTCATCGCGATGGTGGTCGGATTCTCACTGGCCACCGGCTACAACGCGCCCTACAACTCGGTGCTGGGTCAGCTGGTGATGGCCGTCCTGGCCGGGTTGATGATCCTGGCCTTGTTCCTGCTGCGCTGGTTTTCGGCTGGGTCGCCGCCGCCGCGGATCCTGCCGCCGGAGACGACGCGATGAACCTGATCTTCGTCGGGGTGATCCTGGCCGGCGCGACGGTCGGCGCCGGGGTGTGGATGCTGATCGTCGCCCTCGTTCAGCCGCGACCGGACCTGGTGGCGGCCCTGGCGCCGCGGCCGGTGACGGCGTCGCAACGGACGTCACCGACGCTGACACGGCCGGCGCTGCGGGTCCGGATCGAGGACCGCCTGGGCCGGTGGGCCCGGCCGATCGCGGTGCAGGCGCGGGATCTGGCCATCCTCGGTCTGCCGAAGGGCCGGTTCATGCTCCAGCGGATCGGGGTGGCGTTGGTGCTGCTGCTGACGGGTCCGCTGTACACGGCCCTGATCTGGGTCCTCGGCGGCGGGGTCGCGTTGGCCGCGCCGAACGCGTTCGGTGTGGTGGCGGCGGTCGTGGGCTGGTTCGTGACCAGCATGGTCACCCGTGACCGGGCGACCGCCCGACGCAGGCAGATGCGGTACGCGCTGGTGTCCTACCTGACGTTGGTGGCGCTGCACCGGGCGTCGGGGCTGGGGATGGAGGCGGCGCTGTCCTCGGCGGCGAACAGTTCGCCGGCGTGGACGTTCAAGCGGATCGGCGACCGAATCGCGTCGTCGTCGCGTGAGGGTGAGTCCCCGTGGACGAGCTTGTCGAACCTGGCCGGCGAGCTGGGCATCAACGAGCTGGCGGACCTGGCCAGCATCGCCCACACGGCGGCCCATCGCGGTGCCGGCGTGTACAGCGTCCTCATGGCGCGGGCATCGTCGTTGCGCCGCGAGCTGCAGAAGCTCGAGGAGGCCGCGGCCGCCCAAGCGACCACCTACCTGAAGTTGCCGATGCTGCTGCTGTTGGTGGCGGCCATGGGTTTCCTGGCGTTCCCGGCCTTGAGCAACTTCCTCATCACCTGACCATCTGATCGATCACCTGACCATCTGATCGCTGCTCACGAACCGGTGAGCGGTGACCATCACCCACGGAGGAAGCACCATGACGAACCACCCCACGATCCGCACGGCCCTGACCAGGGCGACCGTCACGGCCCAGACCGCAGTGCTGCTGGTGTTCGGCCTGCTGGCGTTGCTGCCGGCGCTGCCCAGCCGTATCCGTCGGACAGCACGGGATGAGCGCGGTGAATCCGGCGGCCACGGGCTGATCATCTTGATCGTCACGGTGATCGGGGTCGGCGTGGCGATCGCGGTCGGCGTGCTGATCAAGAACGCCATCGATAACCGCAGTGGCGGACTGAACCAGTAAGGGCCGACGCACCATGGCCGACGTGGCGGTGCGTGACCGTCGGCGCATCACGATCGGCGACGACCGTGGTGACGCCGGCGGTCAGGCGCTGGTCTGGATGATGACGATGATCCTGTTGCTGGGTGTCGTCTGGCTGGGTATCCAGGTCGGCTTCGACCGTTACGGGGCGGCCATGGCGACGGCGGCCGCTCAGGCGGGTGTCCGGGCGGCAGCGACGACGCCGGGTGACCCGTCCCGCGCCGAACCGGCCGTGCACTCGTTCATTTCGGCCCACGCGGCCGCGGACGTCTTGAACCCCCAGGTGACGGTGAGTGTGGACGGCACCACCGTCACGGTCACGGTCACCGCCCAGGGAGTCGCCGTGATCCCCGGAACGCATCCGTCGATCACTGGCGGGGCATCGGGTCCTATGGAGCCGGCGCCGTGAGGCGACTTTCGGCGGTGACTCGTGATGATCGCGGCGAGGCCGGCGGCTATGGGCTGGAGTTGCTGATCATCGCGCCGGTGCTGCTGCTGTTCGTGTTGTTCCTGGTGGCTTGCGGTCGCTCGGCGTCGGCTCACAGCAAGGTGGACGCGGCCGCCGCCTCAGCAGCGCGGGCCGCTTCCCAGCAGCACGACGCGGTCTCGGCGAACCAGGCCGGTGTTGCGCAGGCGCAGACGGCCTTGGCCGACGCCGGGGTGCAATGCGCCGACGGTGTGGCGATCGACGTCGACACGTCCGCGTTCAACACACCCGCCGGGCAGACCGGGTCTGTGATCGTCTCGATCACGTGCAGCGTGAACTTGTCGGACCTGGCGGCGCCGTTGATCCCGGGCAGCGTCTCGATGACCGGGCGGGCGGCCTCGCCGATCGACCTGTTCCGCGAAGGAGCTGGCCACCCGTGATCGCGATGGTGCAGCCGGCCCGGCCGGTGAGCTGGCCGGGGCTGTTCACGGTGGCGTGGCGCCGGTCGTGGGCGTTCACCAGTCTGTACCGGCGCAGCACCATCCAGGCTCGAGGAGCGTCGCAGCACTGGAGCTGGCAGTGGGTAGTGGTGGCCTGGCAGGCAGTCGGCCAGTGCATCCCCATGCTGATCGGCACCGGCGCGGGCGCCGGCGAGATCTGGACGGCGCGGTCGGCGTCGGCGACCGTACAAAAGGTGGGCGATCGGCGCCCCGTCCGGCCGGGCGGGCTCGCATTAGCGGTGGCCGTCCTGGTGTTGTCGTTCACCGCCTTAGTAGGCGTGGAGGCCGCCGTGGTGCTGACCGGTGTCGGGTTGATCCCGGCGGTGACGCTGGCCACCGTCCTGATCCTCGGTGCGTTGCTGGCGACGATCAGGGGCCGGTCGGAGGGGCCCCGGCGGCTGGCGCGACGGGCCCGTGAACTCACGGCCGGCCCGGCGGTGGTGGTCACTTCGGTGGTGGCCGGTCACCGCGGCGACGGGCACGGGCTGATGCAGGCTCTGCAGAGGCAGTGGCAGGGCGACGGGACCGTGTTGGCCATCTTGTACGCGGGCACCGACGACCTGGTCGGCTACTACGCCCGAGAGGTCGGCGGCTGGGCGCTGGACGGCACGTCGACGCGGCGGATGGTCTGGACGGCCGGGGGACGCCCATGAACAGCCAGACCCGTCGGCTCCGCACGTGGGCTGCCGACGACCGGGGGTCGGCCGGCGGCTTCGCCCTCACCGCGCTCATCGCGGCGATCGCCCTGTTGATGGTGCTCGGGCTGGTGGTCGACGGGGGCGCCAAGGCGGCGGCCGACGATCGGGCGAACCGGGTGGCGATGGAGGCGGCCAGGGCCGGCGCCCAAGTCCTGACGTCCGGATCGGGATCGGTCGACGACGCCGTCCAGACCTACCTGGCCACCGAGGGCGTCAACGGGTCGGACACGGTCACCGGGAACCGGGTCGACGTGACGGTCCACTTCACGATGCACACGAAGATCCTTTCGATGCTCGGCTCGAAATTCACCCACCTGCCGATCAACGGGGCGGGGTTCGCGTTCGCCAACTACGCCGGGGCAGGGGGTGGCCCGTGAGCAGCCACTCTGTGACCGGCGTCAGATTCGGGCGGCAGGTCGTGGACGCCGCGGCGGTCACCGGGTCGAGTGCGCTGCTGGCTGCGTTCGTGCTCGGGCCGTTCCTGCGTTCGTGGGCGGTAGGCGCGGCACTGTCCGTGGTGAGCATGGTGCTGGCCGTGCTGGCGGTCGGCGACGTCCCGACGCACCGGCTCCCGAACCGGGCCACGGTCGGGCTCGTCTTGGCGGCCGTCGGGACTGCCGCCGGCCTGTACAGCGCCGGGCAGACGTCGAGGCTGGTTCCGTGCCTGAGTGGGCTGGGGGTGTTCGCAGCCATCGGATTTGCGCAGGCGTTGCATCCGGAGGGGATGGGCGGCGGCGACGCGAAGCTTCTGGCCGCGGTCGGCGCCTGGTCGGGGCTGCTCGGCTGGGGTGCTCTGCTGCCGGCGCTGCTGGCCACTCATCTGGTGATGATGGCGACCCTCGCGGTTGGCCGATTTCGGTCTCCCGGAGTCCGTGTCGTGATGGGACCGGCGATCGCGGCCGGAGCGGTGATGGCTTGGCTCCTCACCGGCCTGTTGCTGTGACGAGATCAGGAGAAACCCGATGTCCGTGATTCGACGGTTCTTCGCCGCGGTGGTGTTGCTCGCCATCGTCGTCGGCGCGCCGCTGGCGCTGTGGTTCTTCGGCCGGCACTACCTGCCCGACCACGTCCCCAGCTGGACCGAGGTCAAGGCGTTCTTCACCGAGCGGGACACGGGACAGCTGTTCATCGGCGCCCTGGTGCTGATCGGGATCATCGCCTGGCTGGTGTTCACCCTCAGCGTCGTGATCGAGGCGGCCGCCATGCTCGCCGGCCGACGGGGGCAGTGGCGGATCCCTGGGTTCCGGATCCCGCAGCGCGCGGCGATGGCTTTGCTGACGACGTTGTTCACCGCGACGATCACGGTGGGTACGGCAGTTCCCGCCTCGGCGGCCGCGCCGGCGCCGCTGGCCAGCGCAGTGCAGCCCTACCACCTGGGTGCCTCTCCGGCGCCGGCCGCGACGTCAGCGGCGCGGGCGGTCACAGCACCGGTGACAGCGCCGAGGCCAGCGGCGTCGTCGGCGGCCGCTGGGCCGACGGTCACGGTGGGCCGGTACGACACCTGGTGGCGTCTGGCTGAGAACCATCTCGGGGACGGCTTCCGGCTCCACGAGATCGTCGCGCTCAACGCCGGAATCGAGCAGCCGGACGGCGACGTGGTGCGGGATGCGGAGACACCGGTTCGTCCAGGCTGGGTCCTGCGGCTGCCGGCGGACGCGGTGGTCAAGACGGCGCCGGCTGCGGGTGCCGCCTCCGCGGTGCCGGCTGCGCCCGGTGGTGACGTGCGGGTGCAGGCCCGACCAGGCGATTCGGTCTCCTCCATCACCGAGCAGGAAACCGGCGACGGTGACCTGTGGCCGGCGGTGGCCAAGGCCAGCGGCATGAGCGACCCGGATCAGCTGGCGGTCGGCCAGACCGTAGTCATCCCGGGCGCTCTGATCAGCCATCACGACCCACGAACGGCGGGAGAGCGAACGATGCGGGTCCAACCGGGAGACACGCTGAGCGAGATCGCGTCGCGGGTCTACGGAAATCCCGGCCTGGATGGGTGGCTGGCCCAGGTCAATCACATCGCCGATCCGAACCAGATCATTGCCGGCGCCACCCTGCTGATCCCCGTCCAGCCCGGAGCGGTCCCGGCTACATCAGCGCCGGCACCGGCCACGTCCGCGGCACAGCAAGCCGCCCAGCAGAAGGCCGCCGCTGAGAAGGCGGCCAGCGAGAAAGCGGCCGCCGAGAAGGCGGAGCAGAAGGCCGCCGCCGAGAAGGCCGCCGCCGAGAAGGCCGCCGCTGAGAAGACTGCCAGCGAGCAAGCAGCGGAGGCCGCGGCCGCCCAGGCGAAGATCGTGGCGACCAAGGAGGCCGACGCCAACCCCGGGACGGTGCCGGTCGGGCCGGCGAGCCCGGCAACGACCACTCCAGCAGTCACCGCGCCGGCTACGCCGGCCTCGCCTCCGGAGCCGGCTCCGGCCGCCCCGACCGGCAGCGCTGCGGTGACTTCGACCGCGGCCCCGTCCGGACGCCATGCCGACACGGCCAGCGCCGAGTCGTCGTCGACGGTCGTGCCGGTGCTCGCGGTGGGCGGCGGCGCGGTCGTGTTGACCGGCCTCGCATTCGCCGCCCTGCTGGCCGCTCGCCGTCGTCAGTCCCGGTGGCGCCGCCCCGGCCGGGCGATTGCGTCGACGCCACCCGAGCTGGTCAGCGTCGAGCGCACGCTGTTGACCAAGGGCAGCGAACACGTCGCCGATGTGACCTGGCTGGACGACGCGTTGCGGACCCTGGCGCAGGAACTGGCCCGGACACCGGGGTCGAGGATCCCCGATGTCGTGGCGGCGAAGCTGACCGACGAGGACCTGCAGCTCGTCCTCGGCGCGGCCGGCGGAGACGGCGCCGGCGCCGTGGGAGGTCGACGACTTCGGGTTGCGGTGGACGTTGCACCGCTCGGCCGAGTTGCCGACTTTGGACCGCGACCGCAGTTTCGGGCCGCTGCCGGCGCTGGTGTCGGTGGGTTACACCGACGCCGGCGAGCACTATCTGATCGACCTGGAGATGGTCGGCTCGATCTCGCTGACGGGAGACCGGGAGCGGTGCCTGTCGCTGATGCGGTACATGGCGGCCGAGCTCGCGCACAACGCGTGGTCGGACGGGTTGCGGGCCAGCCTGGTCGGGGTCGGCGCCGAGCTGGCGGTCGCGAATCCCGGCCGGCTGGTGTGCGGCCAGGACCTGACCCCGGTGCTGCGCGAGCTGAGCATCCAGCTCGACTCGGTCGCGCGAGGTGAGCGCGGCAGCTTCCACCGACGTCGCCGCCGGCCGGCTGCACAACGTCGCAGGGGACACGTGGGCCACCGAGGTCGTGCTGATCGGTCCGGACGCCACCGGTGACCGCGACGCCCTGGCCACCGCGCTGGGTCGGCTGCGCAACGCCGCCAACGGCCGGCAGGCGGCCGCAGTCGTGGTCACGGTCGACGACGACTCGCCCCGACAGACCGCGCGGTGGGTGCTCGAAGTGAACGCCGCCGGCACGTTGAAGGTCCCGGCCCTGCAGGTGCAGATGACCGCCGAGCAGCTGCCGGCGAACGAGGCCGCCGACCTGGCGGCCCTGCTGGCGCTGGCGTCGACGACCGATGACGTGCCGGTGCCGGCGTCGACCGGCGACGCCGAATGGGATGCGTTCGCCGATGAGACCGGGGCGCTGCGATCGGAGATGACGACCGTCGGCGAAGCGTCCGGGCTGCATCTCGCCGGGTTTGCGCCGGAACGTCGCGGCTCGATCCTGCCGCTCCCCACGCAGGTGTACGTGGCGGCCGCGGCGGTGACCGCCGAGGACGTCGAGCTGCTCGCCCCGGGGGTCAGCGCCGAGGTCCGCGCGCGGGTCGAGTGGTCCTCGCGGACGCTCGACGATGACCTGGCCGCGTGGTGGGACGAGGACAACCCGACACCCAAGGTGTCGGTCCTGGGGCCGATCCAGGTGCGCGCGCCGGGCGTGCTGGACACCGAGCGGCCCCGCTGGGGATGGCACACCGAGGTCGTCGTCTACCTGGCGATGATGACCGGCGGGGTGACGCGGAACGGATGGGCGTGGACCTGTTCCCGAACGAGGTCGACGCCCACCTGACCACGAAACTGCGCAAGGCCGTCACCGCGGTGCGCCGGTGGCTCGGTCCGAATCCACACACCGGACGCGACCACCTTCCCAGCAACGCCGGCGTCTCCGGCGGCCGCTACCGACTCGAAGACGTTCTGGTCGACGCCGAGCTGTTCCGACGGCTGCGGGTCCGGGCCCTGGCCCGCGGAGCCGACGGGATCGCCGATCTGCAGGCCGCGCTGAGGTTGGTGTCCGGGGTGCCGTTCACCGATCGCCGGATCCGTGGTTACGGCTGGATCGGCACCATGGACCACTCGTTCACCGGCATGATCGCCGACACGTCGCACATCGTCGCCACCCACCTGCTGGCCGCGAAGCAACCCGAGGAGGCGTTGGCCGCCGCGCAGGTGGCCATGCTGGCGGGCACGTTCGGGGACGACGTGCTGCTGGACTGCGCGGCGACCTGCTACGCCCGCGGGTTGACCGCCGAGGGCCGCTCCTACATCCGGCAGATCATGTCCACGCACGGCGCCGAGGTCGAAGAAGACCTGCCCAAGCACACCTACGAGGTGCTGCTGCAGCGGGGCTGGCTCGCCTCGTAAACAGCCAGGGGGAACAACCCCCGCGCGCCCGGGGAACAAGCTCTGAGCTGCGGCGGAACGGCCCGGCCGGGCCGGGGGAACAACGGCTGGCCGGCCGTGGAGCGACGTTGTTCCCCCGGCTGCCCGGCGCCGCGGCTGATGCGCTGACGGGGAACAACCCGGTACCGGCCCGACCGGAGCCACTGCCCGTGGATGCTGCTGGTTCGCGAACCGCCACAACCACCCGTGCGCCGGGGGAACAAGGTCCAACCGGTTCGGGAAACAAGGGCCGGACCGCCGGGGGAACCGATCGCACTACATCGCTTCGGAGCGTGAGGGACGTCAACGTCCCAACGCCCGAGGGGTGCAGCAGATGCGATTCGAAACGCTGGTCGGGGAGTGGTCGGTGCTGTGTGCCCGGCTGGACCGGACCCGGGTTCTGGCCCGGTGGAGCCGAGACGAGCCGGCGTTGGCCGCCATGTCCTGCCTGAACGATCTGGTGGCCGCGACCGATAAAACCCAGGACCGGCGCTCAGCCGACGACGTCATCGGTGCTCTGATCCGGATCGCGGCGATCAACGGGGGAGACGACAGCGACGCCGCGACCGTGGTGCTGCACCTGATGCGCAACGGGCTCTGCCGGCTCGCTGGGCGGCTGCACCATCGGGGCCCGGAGGTTTTGGCGCTGGTCGTCGGGGAGGCCGCGTGCGTCATCCGGTCCTTCCCGTGGCAGCGCATCAACCGGGGCTGCGCCGCCCGGATCCTGCTCGACGTCAAGCACAACCTCTGGTACGGCGAACTGGCCCCGCTCGACGATGCGACGAACCCCGCCGCCGCGCTACTGGTCGACCCGGCCGACCTGACCCGCAGACGAGGCAGAGCTGCGCCCGGACACAGCCGGAGGTCGAACTCGTCGACCTGCTGCTGTGGGCCGCCGGATCCGGAGCGATCTCGGTGCAGGACGCCCAGCTGCTCATCGACTGCGACCACGGCCGCGCCTACGGAGTGGGCAGCCGCGCCGTGGGCGAGGCCGCAGGGATCCCCGAACGCACCTTCCGCCGGCGCCGCCAACGGACGGTCGCCGCGCTGGCCGAGGTCGCGCCGGAGTACCTGCAACACGTGGCCTGAGTCGCCACCTGGCCGGCGCGCGAGGGCCGACCCGCACCATCTGGAGCCGGCTGCCGACGACACGACGTCGCCCGGCCCGCGTGGCCCGCGCGGGCAATGCCGTAGGGACCGGCCGCCTTCGCGCGCTCGCGGCCGCCCGCTGCCCGGCGACACCGCCCGGTGCGGAGTCCACCAAATTCACCGGAAATCCGTGGCCGCTCTCGTGGCCGATTTCGCCCTCCCGGCATCCGTGGGTCGGGTGACGCGCACTCCCGCCGCCGACAAGTTCACCTCGAACCCAAGGACACCCCGATGGCCGCCGTGCTCGAGCCAGTACCACCGCCCCGCCGGGACCTGAGCGTCGACGACGTGGCCGACATGTTCGCGTCGATGACCAAGGTCTCGGCCGAGTTCCACCACCAGCTCGACCTGATCGCCGGCGCCCCCCAACCGTTGAGCCAAATCACCGTCGACGCGCTGACTCGGCTGCTGGCCATCGTCGCCCCCGCGGTACGGACCCGACAGCAGATGGCCCTGCTGGAGCCGACGCTGCTGATGGCCGGCATCAAGGAGTGGCTCTGCCGCGCCGGTCTGGGCGCCGACGCCTCGGCCCGCGCCCGGGCTGACCGCGTCTGGGCGCTCGGGGGCATGCGGTGAACGCTGCCCTGCTCGCCGACGCCGGCGAAGACGACCTGCCCGTCGACGTCGAGCCCCGTTCCGGGCGGCTGATGTCGCTGGGCGAGCTGCGCCGGGCACTGCAGTTTGTCCGCGACGGGGAACCCGCCCCCGCGAACGGCGCGGCCCTGGCCGCGCAACCGCCGGCCGCGAGCGGACACCACGAGCCGGGCCTGCCGACGGTGACCGTCGAGGCCGCCAATGCCACCGGCTGGGTGGTGGGCGCCTCGGGCGGATCCGGCGGAACCTTGCTCGCCCATCTACTGACCGCGGGCACCGCCGAGCAGTACGTCGCCGCCGACCACGCGTGGCCGGCGGCCGACGACTGGGCCCCGGTGGTGCTGTGCGCCCGCACCACCATGGCGTCGCTGACCGACGCGCAGCACGCCCTCGCGCAATGGGGGACCGGCCGGCTCCACGCCGTGCGACTGGTCGGCATGGTCCTTCTGGCCGACGCACCGGGCAAAGAGCCCCGACCGATCCAGCAATTCGCCCAGGTCCTCGCCGGCGGCGTCCCGCGCCTGTGGCGGCTGCCGTGGATCCCGGAATGGCGGCTCGGACCGCCCGAACCGGCGGCCGTGCCCAAGCCCGTTGCGACCATCCTCGCCACCGTCCGGTCGGCGATCACCACCACCGACGGCACCCCGCCGTCCCACTGAGAGGACCCGACCATGCACACCACCCTCGCCCACGTCTCGGCAGCACTCACGGCCGGCAAGACCCTGCTACTACAGGCTGCGGTGCACCTACAGGCCGCCGGGTTCGATCCCGGCCAGGGCGTCGCCCCGCCCGGCTCGGACAAGATCCAGACCGTCATCAAGTGGGTGGCCTGGATCGTGTTCGCCCTCGGCGTCGTCGGCCTGCTGATCGTCGCCGGCCGGATGATGCTCAAGCACAAGCGCGGCGAGGGCGAGGAAGCCGCGTCGGGTCTGACCTGGGTCCTGGGCGGCTGCATCGTGGCCGCCTCGGCCGGCGCGCTCGTCGGCGCCCTGGCCTGACCGCGGCATCGCGGCGGAGCACCCCTCATGGCGAAAAAAGACAACGACGACGAAACGGCCTGGTACTTCCAGACCCGATTTCTCCTCTCCGCGGGGTTCCTGGCCCTGCTGCTGGTCGTCGGGCTGATCCTGGCGCTGACGGGACCGAAGCGGCGCATCGACGCCGCCCAGGCCCCGTCGACGGCAACCGTGTCCACACCCTCACCGATCAGCCCCACGGCCCCGACCCTGGCCGTCAGTGGGGCGCCGAACACAGGACCCGACGTCAACCCAGGGCGGTTCCGCCGCCTCGACGACGGGCCATCCGGGGCCGAACCCGACGAACAGGGCGGCCAGCGCGCCGCGGCAGCGTGTGTGGCCTGGCCGCCGGCGCGCCAGAGGCCTGCCGTCGACGCCGCCGGCCGCGAGCTGGACGTTCGTCGGAACGATCGCGGTACCGGTCAGCCGTCAGTACGGCCCGGGGACCAGCGCCGGCGGGATCGGCAACTGCTACGCGCACAGCCCCACCGGGGCCTTGTTCGCCATGGTCGACACCCTCGGCTTGACCGAGGTCGGAAGCGACCAGATCAGCGCGGTCCGGGTGGTCGAGCAGCGCGGCTCCCGATCGGGGGACTACGCGACCGCGCTGGCCGAGGCGCAGCAACAGGACGCCCAGATCGTCATGCCGGCCGACTCGTCGACCGCGCAGAAGGTGACGATCCTGGGCTACCGCTACGTCGACTACAGCCCGGACCGGGCCACGATCGCGGTCGCGGTCGGCATCGGCGACCCGTCCCGGCAGGCCACCTACCAACCGTCGATGATCACCGCCACGGTCACCTGGGAAGCCGGCGACTGGAAGTTCGTGTACAGCGCCGCCACCGCCCAGACCACCGCCCCGATCATCTCCACCGCGCAGTACACACCGTGGGCGGCCTGACATGTGTGACCTGTCGATCATGCACCCCATCGACTCGATGCAATGCATCGGCGAACGCATCGTCGACAAGGTCGGCGGAGTTATTTCGTCGGTTTTCTCAACCATTTTTGGAGGCATCGTGAAATGGTTGACCGGTTTGATCACCGACGCGGTGGCCTGGATGCTGAAAACACTCGGCACGTTCTGGGTGAATATCAAAACGCCGTCGATCGGGTCGACCGACAACGTTCCCAGCGACACGATCGGCTGGATGTGGGCTCACCTGGGCTATTACACGTTCCTGCTGCTTGATGTTGTCGATCCTGCTCGGAGCGGGACGGATGATGATCGCCCGCCGCGCCGAACCCGGTGTGGACACCATGAAGTCGGTCGGAACGTACGTGCTGGTGTCCTCGATGGGCCTGGCGGTGACGTCGGCGCTGATCGCCGGATCGGACGCCTTCTCCCCCTGGATCATCCAGCAGGCCACCGGGCAAGATTTCTCCACCGCCATCGGCAACATGCTGAACTTCTCGGCGGCTACAGGCAACGCCGCGGTCGCATTCATCATCATTATCATCATCGGCCTGGTATCGGTGATTGCTTCGCTCATTCAGGTCGTTTTGATGGTGATGCGCTCCGCGATGTTGGTGCTGCTGACTTCTGTGCAGCCGTTGGCGGCGACAGCAACGAATACCGAAATGGGAAAGCAGTGGTTTAAGAAACTGGTCGCGTGGACGCTGGCATTCATACTCGTACAAACCGGTCGCCTCGATCATTTACGCGCTGGCGTTTCGGCTGATGTCCGGGTCGTCCACCGACACCGGCGGCGGGATGGTCGCGCTCATCATGGGCCTGGCGATGCTGATCATGTCGCTGCTCGGGCTGCCGGCCTTGATGCGTTTCCTGGTGCCGGCCGTGGCGGCTGTGTCGGGTGGGTCCGGAGCTGGCGCTATGGCCGCCGGCGCGATCGCCACCGGGGCCGTGATGCTGGCCACCGGGGGGGCCGGCGCGGCAGCCGGCGGCGCCGCCGCGGCAGGCCCGGGCCCGGGCCCGGGCGCGGCCGGTGCGGGTGCGTCCGGGGCGTCGGCGAGCAGCCCGGGAACGGGAGGATCTGCCGGAAGCGGAGGCGGTCCCAGCGGAGGCGGTCCCAGCGGGCCATCCGGCGGATCCCCGAGCGGTGGAGCGGCCAGCTCGCCGGCTGACGCGGGTAGTGCGGTCTCGGACCCGGCCGGTTCAGGAGCGGTCGCCGGAGGATCCGGTGGACATGCCGCCGGCCCGGCTGCGGCGGGTTCGTCGGGGTCGAGTGGGACCGGTGCGGACGGTTCGAGCGGCGGAGCAGGTGGGAGTTCGGGACCGCCTTCCGCCGGCGGGTCGAACTCCGGCGCCGATGGTGCTTTCGCGGCGGGGTCCGGTGCGCAGGCGCCGTCGGGCGGGCCGGCCGGTTCAACCACCGCCAGGCGAGCCGGGACGGCTGTCTTGTCCCGGGTCCGTAGCGGTAGCGGCAAGACCGGCGAGCTGATCGACGACGCCGACAACAGCCCCTCGGGCGCATGAACGAGAAAGGGACGATCCTATGACCGGCGCCGCGGAGCCGCGCACCTACGGGAATTGGCGTAAGCCGCAATCGGCTGGGTTGGGCAAATTCGGGGTGCTCGGCACCGGGGTGATCTTCGGCGGCGCTGATCTTCACGATCGTCGGGCTGAAACTGTTCGGGCCTGGTGGGGGCCGCGTCGGCGGCGGCGCCGGCGGGCCTGGTCCTGGTGCTGCTGTCGCGGAAGGACAAGCACGGTTTCAATTGGGGCCAGCGCCTGTTGATCAGATTCGCCTCGGCCAGGGCGAGGCGGCACGGGTCGAACCTGTACCGGTCGGGCCCGTTGGGACGCACGCCGTGGGGCCGGTATCAGCTTCCCGGGGTGTCCGCCCGGTCCCGGCTGTGGGAGGCCGCCGACTCCTACGGCCGCCCGTTCGCTTTGGTGCACATGCCGACGACGAACCACTACACGGTGGTGATCGACTGCCAACCCGACGGGGCGGCGTTGGTCGACCAGGACCAGGTCGACCAGTGGGTGGCTGGGTGGGGCCAGTACCTGGCCCGCCTCGGGGGAGAACCGGGCATCGAAGGCGCGGCGTGCGTGGTCGAAACCGCGCCGGATAGCGGCACCAGGCTCAAACGCGAGGTGGAGCTGCACATCGACGAGTCGGCGCACCCGCTGGCCAAAAAGATGCTCCGCGAGACCGCCCGCACCTACCCGTCGAACAGCTCGGACATCCGGGCCTGGATCACGATGACGTTCAAGGGGGCGACGCCGGCCGGTAAACGCCGAACCATCCAGGACGTCGCCCGTGACCTGCAGGCCAAGATGCCGAACTGGGTGTCGTCGGTGGCCACGACGGGCGGCGGCGCCGCACACCCGGTGAGCGCGGCCGAGTTGTGCGAGATCGTCCGGACCGCCTACGACCCGGGATCGGCCGAGCTGATCGAGGAAGCGCACGCCCGAGGCGACGAGGTCGACCTGGACTGGTCCGATGTCGGCCCGGTCGCGCACGACACGTTCCACGACGCCTACCGGCACGACGGGGCCTGGTCGGTGACCTGGGCGATGACGCAGCCGCCGCGCGGCCTGTCCTACAGCGACCTACTCACCCGTCTGCTGTCTCCGCACGGGGCGGTCGCCCGCAAACGCGTCACCCTGCTGTATCGGCCGGTCGAGCCGGGCATCGCCGCCGGCATCGTCGAGGCCGACAAACGCAACGCCGACTTCCGGGTCACGGCGCAAAGCCGACCCACCGCGCGGGCGCTCACCGACCAGAAGGCGGCTCTCGCCACCGCGCAGGAAGAAGCCAAAGGCGCGGGCCTGACCAACTTCGGGATGCTGGTCACAGCCACCGTCTTTGACAAGAAGGGGAAGACGGAGACCGGCCTGGCTGAGGCCAAGGCCGCGATCAACAACCTCAGCGCCGGCGCCCGGGTCCTGCTGCGGCCCCAGTACGGGAGCCAGGATTCGGCGTTCGCGGCGGCCCTGCCAATCGGGCTGATCCTGCCCAAGCACTTGAAGGTGCCGGCGATCGTGCGGGAGGCCGCAGCATGAGCGTGCAGGCGCCGGCGCGACAAGCGCAACCAGCCGACGAGGGCGCGGACCGCCGGGTGGTGTCACTGCGGCGAACCGCCAGTGCGGGACCGGTCAAGGACGTCAAAGCCGGTCAAGCCGACCCGCCGCGAAAAGCAGGAGCAGGACCGGCAGGCCGCGATCAACCGGCCGCGGCGGCCCGGGCCGCGCGGCTGGGTGGGCCGGGGCAAAGGCACCGCCGAGCTGGTTCAGGCGGCGGGGGAGTGGCGCGGCACCACCGTGCAGGTCTGTGGCCTGTGGCCGTTCGCGGCCGGTACCGGGGCCCCGCTGACTGGGGTGCCCCTTGGCCCACACCTACAGACCGGGGCGACCGTGTGCGGCGACCCGATCAGCTGGTTCATGCGGGCCAAGCTGATCTCCAATCCGTCGATGTTCGCGCTGGGCAAGCCCGGTCTGGGCAAGTCGACGCTGATCCGGCGGATGTGCCTGGGTCTGCACGGCTACGGGGTGCTGCCGCTGGTGCTCGCCGATCTGAAGCCGGACTACGTCGATCTGATCCGCGCCCTGGACGGGCAGGTGATCCAGCTCGGCCGGTCCACCGGTGGTCTGAACGTCCTGGATCCGGGGGAGGCGACCGAGGTCGCCGGCCGGCTGACCGGGGCCGCGCGGGAAGCGGTGCTGATCGAGGCACACGCACGCAAGGTCGAGCTGCTCAAGGCGTTCATCTCGATCGTTCGCAAGGCGCCGGTGCAGGTCGAAGAGGGCAACGTCCTGGCCCGGGCCATCAACATCCTCGACGACCGCAGCCACACCGTGCCGCTGTTGCGTGACCTGCTGGACCTGGTGCACCAGGCGCCGGACGAGCTCCGCGTGGTGGCCAACGACCGGGGCGACGTGGCCCGCTACCACGACATCGTCCGCCAGCTCGAAGCGTCCCTGTTCGCCATGTGCAGCCCGGACGGGCCGATCGGCGACGTGTTCGCCCGGCCCACCGCCGTGCACATGCGGCGGGACAAACCGGTGTGCATCGACGTGTCCTCGATCCGGGACACCGAGGCCGACCTGCAAGGCGCCGCCCTGCTTGCGTGCTGGTCGGCCGGGTTCGCGTCGGTGAACTACCACCACCTGCTCGCCGACGCCGGCCTCGAACGGCGCCGGCACTTCTTCCTGGTCATGGACGAACTGTGGCGGGCGCTGCGATCCGGCCCGGAGATGGTCGACCGCATCGACGGCCTGACCCGACTCAACCGCAACGACGGGGTCGGCCAGGCGTTGTGCACCCACACCATGTCCGACCTGCTGTCGCTGTCCAGCGAGGCCGAACGGATCAAGGCGTTCGGCTTCGTCGAACGGGCCGGGATGGTCGTCACGGCCGGTCTGCCGGCCAAGGAACTGCCGCTGCTGGCTCAGGGCGGAGTGAGCCTGTCCAGCCGCGAGGCGCAGATGGTCACCGAGTGGTCGGCGCCGGCGACGTTCGACGTGCGGACCGGCCGCGAGGGCGATCCGCCCGGGCGCGGCAAATTCCTGATCAAGGTCGGGTCCCGTCCCGGGATCCCGGTCAAGGTCACCCTCACCGAGGCCGAGACGGCCATCAACGACACGAACAAGAGGTGGAACTAGCCATGGTGTCCGGAGCACGCCGGTCGAAGGTCCGGCGAGACGAACTGATCCTGGGCTGGTCCCTGGCGGGCCTGGCGGCGCTGGCCGTAGCCATCTTCTGGGCGACGATGCACCTCGCCGCGGCGTGGAATCACCAGCCGGCCCCGCCGAACCACCCCATCACCCTGATCGCCGGACTGATCAAGGGCCAGATCCGCTGGCCGCGGCGCGGCTTCGTCGTCCTCGGCGGCCTGGTCGGCCTGGTCGCGGCGGCCGCGACCGTGGTGGTGCTGGTCGTTCGCCGGCGGCCGAGCGTCGGCAAGGCCGCCCGAGGCGATCAGGCCGCGCCGCTGATGGGCACCGGCCGGGATCTCGAGGCGATCAGCCAGCGCTCCGTGCAGGCCACCGCGACCAGGTTCGGGATCACCGCGGCGCCCGGGATCCGGATCGCCAGAACGGTGGCCGGGGGTCGGACCCTCTGGCAAGGCTGGGAGGACGTCTCCACCGACATCTGGGGCCCCCGGCAGGGCAAGACCTCGACCAGGGTCATCCCGGCCATCGTCGGTGCCCCCGGGGCGGTGGTGGCCACCTCGAACAAGCGGGACGTCGTCGACGCCACCCGCGGCGTCCGGGCCGGGCTCGGCCAGGTGTGGGTGTTCGACCTGCAGGGCATCTGCGGCCAGGAACCGACGTGGTGGTGGAACCCGCTGTCCTACATCGCCAACGAGGTCGACGCGCAGAACCTCGCGCACATCTTCGTGACCGCCGGCCGCTCGGCCGAGGCCAAGACCGACGCCTACTTCGACACCGCCGGCGAGGAGCTGGTCGCGGGGATGCTGCTGGCCGCCGCGGTCGGGAAGCGGCCGATCACCGAGGTGTACCTGTGGCTGACCCGGCCCACGGACACCGAGCCGGCGGTGCTGCTGGCCGACGCCGGCTACCGGCTCATCGCCTCCGCCGTGCAGAACACCATCGACGCCCCGGACAAGCAACGCGACGGCGTCTACGGCACCGCCCGGATCATGGTCCGGTTCCTGACCAACACCTCGGCGATGCGCTGGGTGAGCACCGACGGCGCCGACGACGACCTGCCCCAGTTCGACCCGGACACCTTCGTCGCCGAGGGCCTGCAGACGATGTACTGCCTGTCCAAGGAGGGGAAGGGCTCGATGGGGCCGCTGGTCACCGCCATGACGGTGGCGATCACCGAGGCCGCGGAGCGGCTGTCCGAGCGGTCGCCATACGGCCGGTTGCCGGTGCCGCTGCTGCTGGCGCTGGACGAGGCGGCGAACATCTGCCGGTGGAAGAACCTGCCCGACCTGTACTCGCACTTCGGGTCGCGCGGGATCATCCCCATGACCATCCTGCAGTCCTGGGCCCAGGGCGAAGAGGTGTGGGGCAAGGCCGGCATGACCAAGCTGTGGGCGGCGTCGACGGTCAAGGTCGTCGGGTCCGGGGTGGGCGGCGGCGATTTCCTGTCCGACCTGTCCACCCTGATCGGCGACTGGGACGCGCCCACGCTGTCCCGGAACTCCGGCGGCCGCGGGCAGGGCGCCTCCTATACCGCCGCCCGGCAGCGGGAACGGATCATGGACGTCGCCGACATCGCCGCCCTGCCCAAGGGCCGGGCCATCGTGATGGCCGCCGGCGCCCGGCCGGCGCTGTGCGCCACCCTGCCCTGGATGAACGGCGCGCACGCCGACGCCGTCAAGGCCTCGATCGCCACCTACGACCCCAACGCGGCCCGCACCATCGCCGAGGCCGTCGACGCCGACGTGTCGACCAGGAGGTGGCGGCATGATCACGCCCTGGGCACGATCGACCCGGTCGCGATGGTGCCGCCGGGCCGCCCCCGGCCGACGACGACGAGGCGTGGACCCGGGACGAACCGCCCGCGCTGCTGTTCCCGAACGTCATCGCCTGGGTGCACGGCTGGCTCGTGCCGCTGTATCGGCGGCCGGTCGGCGACGGGCGGTCGCTGGCCTGGTGCCCGGAATGGTGGCGTCACCCCGAGGCCGTCGTGCGGCTCTCCTCCCTCTGGCGGGGGTTCGAGCAGCGCCGCACGGAGCCGGGGGACTCGATGTCGGCGTGGCTGCGCGACCACCTCGACCACCACATGCGGATCCTCACCGACCCGGCCGGCCCGTTGAAGGGCTGCTCCGACGACCGCGGCCACGGCTCGGTCACCGCGCTGAAAGCGTGGAAGACGGCCGAGCCGCCGGTCGGCCTGGCCGACTACCTGGCCTGATAGACGTAATGCAAGCTTTCCCGCTGGGCCCGGCCTCCCCGGATGAAGCAACTCCGTCGACCCGGCCACCCGGATACGTCGGCAAGACGCCGACGAAGCGATCACGGTCGCGGTGACCTCGTCGTCGGCGGCCGAGTGCCACCAGAGCTGAACCGACCAGGGGCGGGGTCAAGCAGCATGGGTTATTTCGACCGATGCTCGGACTGAATAGTGCCGGCGAACCGGCAGTCCGATCAGCTCGACGACCGCTTCCGCCGGAGATCCGTAGACGCGGATTGGCGCCACCGGCCAAATGTCGGCGCCGTCAAAGACAACCCTGGACGGCCGAGGCCCCATCGTTCGACCCCAAGTCCGGGCGGGCGGGCAGCTGAGTGAGCAAACCACTCGGAAGCACCTGACGCTCAGCGGATCCTCGGACTACGGGATCGGGCGACAAGTGCAACCTCCGAGGTCGAGCTGCTACGGCGCCCTACACTGACCCACGCCGTCGCCGTTGCCAAGGGTGCTGTCGTCCCCAGCGTCTAGGTTCTCGATGGGGCCCCAGCGGGGGCTCGAGTCAATCGGAGGACAGCTGTGGTGCGACGGTTCAGTACCGGAAGATCTTGCAAACATGCAGGTCAAGGACTTCGACCACTTCGCAGATCTACCGCCTCCTGGAGTCGACTGCCGAAGGCGGGATCCGGCTCACCTTCGCCGGGAAGGAGAAGGCGCGTCGGATCATGGAGCTGGTGCGTCCCAGGGTGCTGGGTCCGAGTCCAGCGACTTTCGTACGGCGAGAACAGTGACCGGGTGCGTAACCTCCTCATCGACGGCGACAACCTGCAATCGATGGTGACCCTCTACAAGTATCGAGGCCAAGTCGATCTGATCCTGACGGATCCCCCGTACAACACCGGAAACGACTTCCGTTACAACGACCGCTGGGATACCGATCCCAACGACGATGGTCTCGGTGATCTCGTCGACATCGACGACGAGGGTCGCCACACCAAGTGGCTCAAGTTCATGTGGCCGCGCTTGATGATGATGGAGGAGATGCTCAAGCCCAGTGGGGTCTTGGCCATCTGTATCGACGAGCGCGAGCTGTTTCGGTTGGGAACGATGCTCGACGAGATTTTCTACCCGGAGAACCGGCTTGCGATCATTAACTGGCAGAAAGCGGCAGCGCCGAAGAACGACAAGAACCATGTCTCGTCGACGACGGAGTACGTTCTGGTTTACGCCAAAGACGAGAAGCGCTCGGACAAAGCGTCTCGAACGCTCCCGAGGACTCCTTCAGCCGCTACAGGAATAAGGACAACGACCCGAAGGGCCTGTGGCGCGAACACGATCTCACAGCTCGCACCCCCTCGTTGAAAGACCAGTACGGGATCCAGTCACCGTTCACTGGCGTAGTGCACTACCCCTCGGGCATCGGTCGTGGGCCCACCCAAAGCGGAACATCATGCAATGGCTGGCCGAGTGGAACGTCGATTACGAGGAACGACTGATTGGCGACGGCCGGGTCAAGGCGCTCATGGTGGTGAGAGGGACCGTTGAACACCCCGAACGCCAGGGCCAGGAGAACCGCCTGCGCATGCTTAGCGGATCGGTGCCGGAGGCCGTCGCCCAATCCGCAAAAGCCAAGACTCGGACAGGGCGCATGGCCCTCTTCTGGTTCGGCCTTGACGGCCAAGGTGGCCCGCGGACCAAGAAATACCTCGAAGCGGTGCGCAAGGGTCTCGTCCCGGTGACTTACTGGGCGCGTGACGAAGACGAAGATCTGCTCCAGCTCGGATCGACGTCGTGGGAGCGGGAGCAGTCCGGGCTCAGCCAGTTGGGCATCAAGGAGCTGACTGCGATCGTCGGCCCTGGGCACGGTTTTGAGACCGTGAAGCCCTACAGCTCATGACAAAGATTATTCAGATCTGGTCGCCGTCAAACGGGCTCATTCTCGATCCGTTCGCCGGCTCCGGAACTACTGGCCACGCCGTGCAGCTACTTAACGTCCTATCCGAGGCCGACCGGCGATTCATATTGATCGAGCAGGGCAGGCCCAAGAACGGCGATCCCTACGCCCGCACCCTTACCGTGAACAGACTTTGCCGAGCTTTCAACGGGGACTGGGCGACCGGGAGGAGGGAGCCGCTGGGCGGAGGGTTCACGTATCAGAAACTCAGCGGCAAGATCGACGGCCCCGGAATTTTGAAGATGAAGCGCGCCACGATGCGGGAAACCGTGATCTTTGCTCATTACACCGAGGGTCGTCGACACAAGGACAGTCTCGCCCCGTGGACGCGGATGATGACCGTTACAAGTTCCTCGTCGCCAGCAATGACGAGAACGAAGGCTTCTTCCTGATCTGGGATGGGGCTGACAACAACACCGATCTGACGAAGGACGTCTACGCCGCCATCGTCGCCGAGGCCAAGACGGCCTGCCTGAAGCTCGGGCGTCATCCACGTCTACGCGAGGCGTTGGATCTATCAGCGCAAGACTACGAGCTTCTACCAAATCCCCGATTTCATCTTGGCGTCCTTCGGCCTCGACACTCGAAGCGAGCCGTTCTCGGATAACGAGCGTGACCGATGATGAGCTGTACAGGTTTCAGCAGCAGGCTTCGGACCAGATCGCGAACCGGGTTGCGAGTTACATCGAAGACCCGGTTTTCAAAGGTAGGGGGCCTGGCAGATGGGCCGTGTCGTCGTCCAGTTCCTATCGTCCATCACTGCTTCGGGCAAGACCGTGGTCTTGGCCGATGCCGTTGCTCAAATCGCCGCCTTAACGTTGGTCAAGCCGGTCGTCTTGTGGATGTCGAAGTTGACCGTTGTCGTAAGAACAAGTCCCTTGCGAACCTGGAGCCGGGGGGAATCACGCCAACGACCTCATCGAGAGTTTCCAGGTACGTGCGCTCAACGAACTGTCGCTCGACAGCCTTCGCAACACCGATACGCCTTTCCTATATTTCGCGACGACCGGCACTTTCAACATCCGAACTAAGGAGGGCCGGAAGGTCTTCGATGCCCAGATAGACAGGACCGATCAGTGATCTGGGACGCCTTGTTCATCCGTCCTGACGGCCAAGAGCGTCGCCGCCCGCTTCTCGTAGTCTACGACGAAGCGCACAACCTAAGTGATCAGCAGACCTCCCTCCTGCTGGGACTGGAGTCCCCAAGCCCTCTTGCTGTCGACGGCCACTTCACGGGTCCCACAAGCTTTCCAGGAGGCGGTAACGGACCCGCTTCGAACCGTAGGGGAATTCACCTACGACGATCTCAATACGCTGATCTTAGCAAAGGCGAAGTGGCCTCTTCGGGGCTCGTCAAGGAACAGGTGATCTACTGGGCGCCTACAGCCAAATGGAAGACGTCGTTACCGAGATGGTCGACGAACTCACCGCCAACAGATCGACGCTCAGACCGCTGGACTCGGCGACTTGAAAGCGGTGTACGTCTGTCGCACGAATATCACCGAGGGCGAGCGACCGACGGCGCGACGACCCGAAACGCCCCTTCACGCAGCGGCAGGCTCCGCCAATCCTCATCTGGCGTCATTTGGTCGAGGGGCTCGGCATTGACCCTGGGAAGATCGCTGCGTACTGCGACCTCAAGGTTGACAAAGGTTACCCACTCCCGGCCGAGTTCACTTTGTACAAAGGTGGCGAGAAGGACTACGCCGCATTTGTCGCCGGCGACTACACGCACATTATCTTCAACCAGAGTCTGGAGGAGGGCTGGGACGACCCCCTCGTCTACTTCGCCTACATCGACAAGACGCTGGGCTCGACGATCGCGGCCGAACAGATCGTTGGCCGGCTCTTGCGTCGGCCCGGGGAGGCGGCACTATCACTCCGACCGGCTCAATGCTGCCCAGCTATTCATCCGGGTCGAGTCTAATAAGGTATTCGACGATGTCGTGAACCAGACGCAGCAGCGTTTGCAGGGCGACAACGTGCCGGTGATAGTTACTCGAACCGGCCCCGGCACCAAGAACCGACGGAGTTTGCCGGCCATGCACACGATGACTGTGCCCGACGTCGCCACACATACAGAAGACGCCCTGGACATGATGGAGTCGATCGTTGCGTCCGTTCCCGATTACCAGTCGAGCGCCGAAAGCACAACAGGGATCGGGAAGCGCACTAAGGTCCAGAAGATTGTTGGCTCGAAGGAAAAGGCGGTGTTCGAATGGGAAGAGGTCGGTACGAGTTCACGGGTTGCAGCCCGCTGGCTCTTCAGCCGCTCCTTAAGACGCTTTCATCGAGATGCTGCCGCCATCATCACGCTCGACCAACCGAAATGGGATGCTTCATCGGAGTTGGTAGTCCGGCCGCAGCTAGCACTCCAGCATTACGCCGAGCAAGTGGGCTCGGCGTTCACGACGAACAGCTACATCGAGGTGGCCGACGAAGACGACGAAGATTTCGTCGTAGGAGAGGCGCTCGTCAGAGACGAAGACTTCCATTTCTACGAGCACGCGGTGCATCAGGGCTACAGCGGATTGAACGCGACTTTGGAATTGCCGTTCGCCGACGCACTCGACAAAACCGGCTTCAGGTGGGCTAGGAACCCCAGCCGGTCGGGATACGGGATCCCGCTGGTCAGCCAAGGTGGGAACGACACGTTCTATCCGGACTTTCTGGCCTGGGCCCACGGCGACGTGTACGCGATCGACACCAAGGGCTCGCACATCAAGGCCGACGCCATGCAGAAGCTGGTGCGCATCCGGGTCAACACCGGGACGACCCCGGCTGCACGTGCGATTCGTCGTGCAAGGCCGTCTCGATGCCTCTGGAGCACCTGTAGAGGAGGTCGGGTACACCGTCATCGGATTCCGGCCAGATGGTGCTGTCTTCTTCACACCGGCGGTCGATCTCGCCGTCGCTACTAGGGTCGCCCTGAAGAAGTCGCGGTAGATGGCGATGATCGGGGCGGCTGAATATGACGCTCCTTCTGCTTTACATACTCACTGTTATCGGCTAAAGCTGTTGCAGCGCAACGCATGTCAGATACTACACGGTCGGAGCAGGCAGCAAACGTCGTCCGCTCGGCTGTCTACAGGCCGGAGTCGCAGTGCTCTACCCAGGACGGCTTTCAGCGGGCTCGGAGAGCATCGGCGGCGCGGCGACGTACTACGGCTGGACGTCCCTGTTTGTGCTGGTGTGGATCCCCGCCGGGTACGCCCTGTACCGGGCCGCCGGCACCATCTGGCCCCTGGTCGCCGGCCACGCCCTCTACGACCTGCTCCAAGTCGGCCAGAACACATGGCCCACCCTCGAAGCGCTGTCCTACCTCAGCACCGCCATCGCCATGACCGGAGCAGCCGTGGTCTACCTCGGCAACACCCGCTACTGGCGGCACCGCTCACGCCGACCGCAGGTCGTCCCGGGCGCGCCATGACGGCACCGGGTGGCAGTGATGTTCATGGGACCGGAGCGGCCGTGTGTCGTAAGCCCAACCTTGAACGGGACACCGCCCGCGATCAAGTCGGCGTAGTAGAGGGGCTGCTGATGGGCGTGCCCGGACGTGCGACCAGTTCGGCCAATGTTGATTTCGGCTGGTGGCGTTGAGGTGGGGGCCGGGGTGACCACGAGCCGTCTCTTGCCTCGCGCCGGGTTGTCGCCGGGCGTGGCGTGCGTCAGCTTCGCGGCAGGACCTTCAGGGTGGTGTCCAGCACGTCGGGGCCGGTGATGGCTGCGACGGGGCCGGGTCCGTACCGGTCGTATTTGTGGTGCAGTGCGGCGTCGAGGTCGGCGCGGACTGCCGGGTCGGCGGGCCGGCGCTACAGTTCTCGACTGGTGTGCTGAACCACGGCGACCCCGTTGATCATGCGGAGTCTGGTTTCGACTGTCTTGCCATCAACCAGGAATGCGACGGTCGCCGTATCCGGATCGGTTCCACGATCAATCCTGACCGGCTTCAGGTCCTGCGACTGCCAGGCCGGCTGAAGCACAACGGCGGCCTGTCTGCGTGAACGATCATCTCGTCATCAGTCCAATCGTGGCGGAAGGACGGGTCGCGAGCGCCACGCTCATATTTGCTGATCAGCGACTTGAGGCCATCCCACAACGCCATCTCACCGATCGCCATCGCGACGTCAAGGACAACGGTGATGACACTGCCGTCCGCACCCCAGGATGTGTGACCGCGCGATATTGAGGACTTGAAGCTGCTACCCCCGCCGCAACCGAACCCACCGTCGAGCTGGCTCAAGGCTTCGACATCTAGCACCAACGCGTCGAGGTCGACCTCACCGCCCCGAAGCTGGACGAATGCGGTTCTGACCGGCTCGACGCCCAGCCGAGGATCGCCTCCAACCCGAACAGTAAGCCGGAGGTGCGTTTCTCGTACCAACTCGTCAGCGGCATGCTTCTCCTACTCGGATGGGACTCGGAGACCGAGGTCCGGGGGTGCCAGCTCGAGGTAGCGGTAGATCGTGGGTCGGGTGACGCCGAACTCGGCGGCGATCTGGGCGACGGTGTAGCGGTGGTGGCCGTCGGTCGTCGGTCTCGTCGTACATCGGCCTGGGCCATCTTGGCTTGGCGGGGGCCGAGCTTGGGTTTCTGGCCGCCGGTGCGGCCGCGGGCCCGGGCGGCGGCCAGGCCGTCGCGGGTGCGCTCGGACATCAGGGAGTGCTCGAACTCGGCGATCGAGCCGAGGATCTGGAAGAACATGCGGCCGACCGCGGTGGAGGTGTCGATGCCCTGGTCCAGGACGACCAGGTCGACGCCGCGGTGCTGCAGGTCGTTGGACAGGTCGATCAGGTGCTCCAGGGACCGGCCGAGCCGGTCGAGCTTGGTGACGACGAGCTGGTCGCCGGGCCGGCCGGCGGCGATCAGAGCCTTGTCCAGCTCGGGACGGCGGGCCAGCTTGCCGCTGGCCTTGTCGATGAACAGCTCGGCGCAGCCGGCGGCGGTGAGGGCGTCGTGCTGGGCTTCGGGGTGCTGGTCGCGGGTGGACACCCGCCCGTAGCCGATCCGCATGCCGATGAATGTAACGCGAACCCCCGAGCGCGTGACGTAGGCGCGGACACGAGTTCTCTTTACAACTTCGACCTGCGAAGACGGGTCGGGTCGCCGGGTGTAACGCTAACGATCCTTTGCTTGCCCTGTCTCATAACCCGTGTACGAATGCTCTGCAGAGGCAGTTATGGA
Organism: uncultured Actinomycetota bacterium; assembly: GCA_963822805.1. GTDB lineage: Bacteria > Actinomycetota > Actinomycetes > Mycobacteriales > Pseudonocardiaceae > Pseudonocardia. Next base: position 138,578 of record CAWGIV010000003.1, read on the forward strand.
CACGAGTTATGAGACACAACGGCGCGGGTACCCGCGGCCGGTCAGGTCGACGGGCGGGTGAGGTGCACACCGCTGGGCGCCCGGCCGACCGGCTGGGTCAGCGTGGCGGACCGGTCGTGGACCGGACGACCAGATGCGGTGTGGCGACCTGTTCACGGGGGCCGGTGCGGCCTTCGCCGGTGGCGCGTTGGACGGCCCGGTCGACGGCGAGGTCGGCCAGCCGGTCGATGTCCTGGGCGACGGTGGTGAGGTCGATGAAGGAAATCCGGGCCAGGTGGCTGTCGTCGTAGCCGACGACGCTGAGGTCGCCGGGAACGTCGAGGCCGGCGGCCCGCACGATCTCCAGGACCCCGGTGGCGCAGCGGTCGTTAAACACGGTCACCGCCGTAGGGGCACCGACGGAAAGCATCGCCTCCGCGGCGGTCGCCCCGTCCTCCTCGGTGAGACCCCCGTGATAGACCGGATGTGGCCGGCGAGTCCGTGGCGGGACATGGCATCGCGGTAGCCGCGACGGCGTTCCGCAGCACCCGGGGCGCGCCCGCCGTCGATGTGCGCGATCCGGGGTGACCGAGTCCGACGAGATGGTCCACCGCCTGCGCCGGGCCGTCGGCGTCGGCTGTGCGGACGACGTCGACGTCGGGGTGGCGGACCGCGCGGGCGACGGCGACCACCGGGATCGTCGCGGCGAGCTTGCCCAGCTCCGCGGGTGTGGCCTGGGCGCCGAGCAGCAGCAGCGCCTCGCAGCGGTCTCCGAGCAGGTCTGCCACGGCTGCGCTTTCGTCCCGGTCGGCGGTGACGGCGCTGAGCGTGAGTTTGTAGCCCGCGGCGGCGGCCGCCCGATACAGCCCGGCGACGAGGTCACCATGGAAGGCGTGCTGGACCCCGAAGACCACGCCGAGAAGCGGCTGTTCCCGCGGCGCAGCAGCTGGGCCCGGGTGTCGGGCCGGTAGCCGAACTCGTCGGCGATCCGCAGGACCCGTTCCCGGGTCGCGGCGCCGGCACCCGGCGCTTCGCGCATCACGATGGACACCAGCGACTGCGACACCCCAGCTCGGGCGGCGACGTCGTGCCATGGTCGCCCGCCGCACCCCGCCGCCTGTCACCGGACCGATGGTACGGCTCCTCGCTGGTACGAACTAGTACCTATGTCTTGACAAGCTCGATAACGCCAGCGACCATCGTCTGCAACGTACTAGTAGGTGCAGCTGGGTAGCTCAAGGAGGAGCGTCATGGGTGCAGAGTCAGGTACGGGCCGGTGCGGGTGGCGTTGATCGGCTCGGGCGGATGGGGGCCTTCCACGGCCGACACTGGCCCAGGGATTGCCGGGGCCCGGCTGGTGGCGGTAGCCGACCCGGTCCCGGGGGCCGCCGAGCGCCTGGCCGGTGAGCTCGGCGCGGACCGCGCCTGTACCGATTTCGCCGAGGTATTGGCCGACCCGGCGGTCGAGGCCGTCGTGATCGCCGCACCGGCTCGATTCCACGCCGACCTGGTCGTGGCGGCCGCCGCGCGGCCGGCAAGGCGGTGTTCTGCGAGAAGCCGATGGCGCTCACCTTGGCCGACGCGGATCGGGCGATCGCCGCAGCTGCAGCGGCTGGGCGTGATACTGCAGGTCGGGTTCAACCGCCGCTTCGCCGCGGACTGGGCGGCGGCGCGGGAGTTGCTCGACGGCGGTCTGCTCGGAACCCCCCGTTTGCTCCGTTCGGTGACCCGCGATCCCGGCGGCTTCGACCCGTCGCGGGTGGCGCCCAACACGATCTTCATCGAGACACTGATCCACGACTTCGACACTCTTCGGTTCCTCAACCCGGGGCCGCAGCCGGTCGAGGTGTTCGCCACCGCCGACGCCCTGGTAGAGCCGGACTGGCGGGATCGTGGCCTGTTGGACACCGCAGTGGTTGTGGTGCGGTTCGACAACGGCGCGGTCGGCACGGCGGAGGCCTGTTTCCAGGCCAGCTACGGCTACGACGTCCGCGGCGAGGTGTTCGGGTCGCGGCGGCATGGCCACCATGGGTGACGGCCGACGCAGCGCAATGGTGTTCTCCGGCGCGGCGGGCGATCGTCGACACGGTCCGCGGCGACCAGGAACTGCTGCACTGCCGCCTACGTCGCCGAACTGGCTGCATTCACGGCCGCTGTGCGCAGCGGCGACCGACGGCACCGTCGACGGGCGTGACGCCCGGGCCGCGTTGGCTATCGCACTGGCCGCCGCCGAATCGGTGCAGACGGGCGCGCCGGTGCGATGCGGATCCGGTGCCGGCGTGAGCGAGCTTTCGGCTGGCGGCGTCTGCGCCGAGATGGTGTTCCTCGAGCTGCCGTTCGCAGGACCGGGTTCGCCGCATCACCGACCTCGGCTTCGAGGTGGAGATCTGGGACTGGAGCACGAAGGACATCAACGGCCCTGGCCGCGAGCGGGGCGACGTTTCTCCTCGATGACCGGGTACCTCGCCGGGACACTGGCCGATCCGGACGGAGCCGCCGAACTACTGCGGACCGCCGCGTTGTCCCTGGAGGTGGCGGAGCGGCTGCGACTGTCCGCGGCTCAACGTCCACGGCACCGGCCTGGACAGCAAGGGCCTGCCGGTCATTGCCAGCGAGGTGGTCACGCCGGCGATGTGGCTCACCGCGCGCACGGACGTTGGGCCAGGCTGGCCGCCCTCGGCGAAGCAGCGCGGGCGGGTGTTCACCCTGGAGAACCTGAACACAGCCGTCGACCATCCGCGCACACCCTTTGCCAAGTCCGCAGACACCCTCGCCCTGGTCGAGGCGGTCGAGAATCCGCATCTGCGAATGAATCTCGACCTTTACCACGCCCAGATCGGCGAGGGGAACCTCATCGAGCTGATCGAGCGGGCTCTGCCGCTACGTCGGTGAGATCCAGGTCGCGGACGTTCCCGGCCGCCGGGAACCGGGTACCGGTGAGATCAACTACCCGGCCATCGCCGCCGCGCTCGAACGGCTCGACTATCCGGGAGTCGTCGCGATGGAGGCATGGGCGTCCGCCGATTCCAGCCGCGGCCATCGATCGATTCCGCGAGGCCTTCACCGCCACCTGAACCGTCCCCCTCGACACCAGCCTGCCACGGAAACGGACACACCTTCATGACCCGCACCCCCGGCGCTGCCGATGACCTCGGCCGGTCCAAGCTTCGTACTCGGCACCGCCCCCGACTCGTGGGGTGTCTGGTTCGCCTCCGACGAGCACCAAGTCGGCTGGAAGCAGTACCTCGACAGGTCGGAAGCGCGGCTACGTGTGGACCGAACTGGGCCCGCAGGGCTTCCTCCCGCAGGACCCGGCCCAGCTGCGCGACGAGCTGGATCACGCGGCTTGAAGGTCGCCGGTGGCACCGTCTTCGCCGGGCTGCACAAGGGCAAGGAGGGGCTGGACAAGGCGCTGGCCGACTTCGGCCGGGAGGCGAAGCTGCTCGCCGAGGTCGGCGCGAAGTACCTGGTGCACCTGCCCGAGCAGTACACCGACCTCCACACTGGTGCTGCCACCGGCCCCGGACAGCTCGATGCCGACCAGTGGCGGCACCTGGTCACCGGCACGGATCTGCTGGGCCGGGCGATTTATGAGGAGCACGGGGTGGAGCTCGTCTTTCATCCGCACGCCGACACCCACGTCGACAGCCAGGACCGGATCGTGGCGTTCCTGGCCGACACCGATCCGCAGTTCGTGAACCTGTGCCTGGACACCGGTCACGTCGCCTACTGCGACGGCGACAACCTGGAGATCATCCGGCAGACCCCGGAGCGGATCACCTACGTCCACCTGAAGTTCGTCGACCCGGAGGTGCGGGCGCGGGTCCGCGCCGAGAAGCTGTCACTGGCCGAAGCGGTGCCGCTGGGCGTGATGGTCGAGCCGCCGTACGGCGAGCCGGCGGTGCCGCCGCTGCTGGACGCGCTGGCCGCCCTGGACCGCGAGGTCTTCACGATCCTGGAGCAGGATTTGTACCCGGTGAGGCCCGACGTCCCCCTCGCCATCCAGGCCCGCGCCGCCGGTTATCTGACCGCCTGCGGCCTCGGCCCGATCCGCCGCTGGCCCTACCACTGAACACTGTGTCGCCACCTCACTTCGCGCAGACGCTGCACCTGGGAAGCCTTTTCGACGACCTCGCCGCCGCCGGACACACGCCCACCACCACTGTCCTGCTCCACACCACGGTCGAGGCAACGGCTTCCGTCGCAGCACGCCTGGGTGTCATCCCGGGGCAGTCCCTCACCTACCTACGGCGATGCGCCTGGTCGACGGTCACCCAATCGCCATCCTGGAGAACTACCTCACCCGCGAGCTGACCATGACCGCCGCAGCGTCTCTGACCAGTGGCAGTCTCCACCAGTTACTCCAGCAGCAAGGCGTGCACCTGCGGCTGGCCACCCAACGGATCCACGCCCGACTCGCCACCCGCGAGGAGAGCGGACTCTGCGAGAACCGGAGCCGTTGACCGTCCTCACTTCAAGCCGTATCGCCTACGACCGCCACGGAGTGGCGGCGGAACACACCCAACACATCTACAACCCGAGGTTCTTCGCTTTCATCAGCGACCTCCGCTCCGACATCCCCAGCGCCAGTAGTGAACTCGACCCGGATTAACACACCGCACCACAGTGATCAATCGCTTCAGCTCGCCTTATCGGCCGGCCGGTCAGCGCGGATGCGGGCCGCCCGGCGTCTTCGGTGAACCGGTCACAGCATCCGGAGGTCGTCAATGGTCACCATGCCGGCCGCGGTCACGGTCAGGCTGACGGTCAGGTCGCTGGGGGACTCCTCCGTGGTCCACAGCGGCAGGTCGAGTGCCCACCCGCCCTGCACCGCCTCGACGGCGTCAGCGAGCCGGTGGTCGAAGATGTCGGCCGGCTGCGGGACCAGGGTGGCGCCGTGCGCGCCGTACCGGTGCACCCAGAGCAACAGCTCAGGGTGCTCGCCGCGCACGAGTCGGTCGATCTCGGCGGCGACCGCGGGACGCAGATGCTCCGGCAGGCTGCTCACGCCGTCGACGGTACGGCCGGACGCAGAGATGCGAGGCGTCGGCACCTCGTGATGGTCTGCGGCCGTCCTCGCATTGTCGTTGGTGCGCCCCACACTTCGGCGATGCGGCGATTTCGAGCGCTGACGGTTCTGGTTGGTGCGGCTATAGCGTGGACGGCGGTCGGGACGGTGCCGTCCGCTGAAGCAGCGGTGGTCACCACGGTGTACACCACAGACGGCGGCCGGGCCGGCGGCAAGGCCGTCTGGACCGCCTACTGCGACAAACTGACCGTGTGCGACCGGGACGCCGACGGGTACTCGGCGCGAACCGTCCTGCAGTCGATCGGCGACGACGGCTACACCCCCAGTTCACCGCCACGGCTACCGGCAACGGCAACTGCACCACCGTGGACAAGAACATCGAGGACCACCGCGCCGGCTGGGTGTCGGTCTACTTGCTCCATGCCAGCACTGTGAACTCGCCGTGGGTGGGCTACCACCACGTCACTACAACCACCTGAACAACGTCGTGGTGAGCGTGCGGGGACTTCACCGGAACCGGACAGATCACCTCTGCTGGCAACAGTCCATATTCGATGTTGGCGCTCTCCGGGGCGTGAGTCGGTAGCGGTGGTATTGACGGGCGCGTACTTCGGCTAGGGCGAGGTCATCGAGAGCAACTGGGCACCTGCTCCAGATGCACGGACTGCAGCACACCTACCGGTCGAGCCGGGATGTAACGCAACTCGTGTACGCGTTACAACGTCTCATAACCTTGGTGAGCATTCGGACACGAGTTACGGACATTTGTCACGTGAACCAT
>CAWGIV010000004.1:0-1411783 GCA_963822805.1 uncultured Actinomycetota bacterium
AACGCTCGAACGGTCACTGGCGAGAGCCTTTACGTGGAGCAAGTCATTCCTTGGGGGGACCACCGATCGGGGTGGGCCGTATGACCATCAACGACGCCAGGATCCCGGCCGCGAGCTATCCGCCGGTCCTTCTGCCCGTGCAGACGGCCTTCGACGAGCCGAACAAGCAGGGCACCGTCGCCGTCGTCGGCCTCGGCTACGTCGGCCTGCCGACCTCGATCGGGTTCGCCGACGCCGGGCTGCCGGTCATCGGATACGACGTCGACCCGCTCCGGCTGCACCGGATCCAGACCGAGGACGTCGACCTCCTGGAGATCGACCGTCACCGTCTGCGACGGCTGCTCGACTCGGACGACTTCCGACTCACCGACGATGCCGCCGAGCTCGGCACCGCGGAGTTCGTCGTCATCTGTGTGCCGACCCCGATCGACTCCTACCTCGTACCCGACCTCCGCGCCCTGCGCTCCGCCTGCGCGACGGCCGTGGCGACCGCGACGCCGGGTCAGACCATCGTCCTGACGTCGACGTCCTATGTCGGCTGCACGCGTGAGCTGCTCGTCGAGCCGCTGCAGGCGCGCGGCCTCGAAATCGGGAAGGACGTGTTCGTCGCGTTCAGCCCGGAGCGCATCGACCCCGGCAACGACGTGCACCGACACGACACCGTCCCGCGCATCGTCGGCGGTGTGACGCCCGAGTGCCGGGAGCGGGCCTTCGCGGCACTGCGCCAGGTCACCTCGCTGGTGCACGTCGTCGGCTCGCCGGAGGCGGCGGAAGCGGCGAAGCTCCTGGAGAACACCTTCCGCGCCGTGAACATCGCGTTCGTCAACGAGTTCGCCGACGCCTGCGCCGAGCTGAACCTCGACGTCCTCGAGGTCATCGAGGCAGCGGCCACGAAGCCCTACGGCTTCATGCCGTTCTACCCGGGACCCGGCGTCGGCGGGCACTGCGTGCCCTGCGACCCGCACTACCTCCTGTGGCAGCTGCGGGCCCGGCGCACGCACCTCCCGCTGACCGAGGCGGCGATGAGCGCGATCGCGGTGCGGCCGCGTCGGGTGGTGGCCCGCGCCCGGGAGATGCTGCTGGCGTCGACCGGCTCCGTGGTCGGAGCCCGGGTCCTGGTGGTCGGGGTGTCTTACAAGCCCGGCGTGCAGGACGTCCGCGAGTCGCCTGCCCTGGAGATCCTCTCCGAGTTGCTCCACAGCGGAGCCGACGTGCACTACACCGACGCCTACGTGCCCGAGCTCGACGTGGACGGTCGCACGCTGACGACCGTCGAAGACCCGCAGACGGCGGGCACGTGGGATCTCGTCATCGTGCACACCCAGCATCCCGACGCCGACAACGCGTGGCTCTCCGGCTGCCCTTCCGTCCTCGACGCGACCTACCGCGCAACCGACCTCGCCCAGCGGGCACTGATCTGAAGGACCACAGAATGAAAGCACTGGTGACGGGCGGAGCCGGGTTCATCGGCCGCCACCTCGCCACAGCGCTCACGGCACGCGGTGACGACGTCGTGGCGCTCGACGACCTCTCGACGGGCACACGGCCCGCGGAGGCGGCGGGTCTGCGCTTCGTCGAGGGCTCGATCCTCGACGAGCCCCTTCTTGACGGCTTGGTGGCCGAGGCTGACATGGTCTTCCACCTCGCGGCCGCGGTCGGCGTGAAGCACATCCTCGCCAACCCGCTGGGTGGCCTGCGCACCAACCTGCGCGGCACCGAGAACGTGCTCGACAGCGCTCTGCGGCACGCGAAGCGCGTGCTCGTGGCCTCCACGAGCGAGGTGTACGGGCTCAACGCGTCCGGGCCGCTGGCCGAGGACGCGCGGCGGATCATCGGGTCGCCCCTGGTGAGCCGCTGGTCCTACGCCGAGGCCAAGGCCCTCGACGAGACCTTCGCGTACCTCTACTGGCGTCACCACGGCCTGCCGCTCACGATCGTGCGGCCGTTCAACATCGTGGGGCCTGGGCAGACCGGCCGCTACGGCATGGTCGTGCCGCGCTTCGTCGGCCAGGCGCTCGACGGCGAGCCGATCACGGTGTACGGCACCGGCGCGCAGACCCGGTGCTTCTGCCACGTCCGCGACGCGGTGGCGGCGATCCTGGAGCTCATCGACCGGCCCGAGGCCGTCGGCTCCGTGTTCAACATCGGCCGCGACGAGGAGATCAGCATCCGGGATCTCGCCGAGCGGGTGATCGCGCTCAGTGGCTCGTCGAGCGAGATCCGCACGGTCGCTTACGAGGACGCCTATCCCGAGGGCTTCGAGGACATGCAGCGGCGGGTGCCCGACATCTCCCGCCTCGTCGACGCGGTCGGGTTCACCCCGCAGGCCTCCCTCGACGAGATCCTCGCCGACGTCATCGAGTACGAGCGGGATGCGCGGCTGGTGGGGGCGGCCTCGTGACCTTCACCGACGAGTTCCTTGCGGCGCAACGCCTTCTGGTGATCACACCGCACGCGGACGACGAGACCTACGGCTGTGCGGGCACGATCGCCCGGATCAAGGCGCTCGGTGGCGAGGTCTACGTCGTGCTCGTCTCCGCGGCCAACCTCGCGCACTACGCCACCGACGCGCAGGGTCGGCGCACGCAGGAGGTCACGTCAGGCCAGATCCGGCTGGACGAGTTCGCGAGCGTCATGAAGCACCTCCAGGTCGACGACTGGGACGTGCTGATCACCGACGACGAGACGTACCTCGCGCTGGACACCGTGCCCCGCAAGCGGCTGGTGCACCTGTTCGAGGCCGGCGGACGGCTGGCCATCGACCGGGTGGAACCGACCATGGTCATGATCCCGGCCGTGAGCTACAACCAGGACCACGAGGCCGTGTACTGGGCGGGCGTCACCGCGACCCGCCCGGGCGCACCCGGACAGAAGCACACTGTGCCGTTCGTGCTGGCCTACGACAACACCTCGCTGTTCTGGTCGGGCATCGTGCCGCGCTTCGACCCGAACGTCTACGTCGACATCAGCAACCACCTGGACGCCAAGATCGAGGCGATGCGCCTGCACGCCTCGCAGGTGCGGGACGCGCTCTATCACGGGAGTCCGGAGGGGCTGGAGCTGGCCACGCGGGTGCGGGGCCGCGAGGTGGCCGTCGAAGCCGCGGAGGGGTTCGTCCTGCTCCGCGGCCTGTTCTGAGGAGGTCCGACATGGACGTCGTCGTGTCGGTCCACCAGCCCAACTTCCTGCCCTGGCTGAAGCTGCTCGACAAGATCCTCGGCAGCGACGTCTATGTGGCCTACGACAGCGTGATCTACACCCGCTCGGAGTACCACGGCCGCCAACGGATCAAGCGCGACGGTCGGCCCGACTGGCTCTCCGTGCCCCTGGTCAAGGTGCGCGGAACCCAGCAGCTGATCCACGACGTGCGGATCGACGAGGCCCAGCCCTTCCGCAAGCAGCACCTGCGGATGCTCAAGCTCGGCTACGCGAAGGCGCCGTACTTCGACGAGGTCTTCCCGATCGTCGAGGAGGTCTACGGGCGCGGACAGGAACGCCTCGTGGATCTCAACGTCGACCTCATCGAGGCGGTGTGCCGCTACCTGAACAGCTCGGTACGCATCGTGCGGGCAGGCGACCTGGAGGGCGACCTCCGCGACGAGCAACGGGCCGACGGCACCGGCCGGATCATCGAGCTCGTCCGGAGCGTGGGCGGCACCGTGCACCTCACCAGCACGTGGGGCACGCAGCGCGAGTACATCGACTGGGCGCGGGTGGCCGAGTCCGGCCTGCGCGTGTGGAGCCAGGACTTCACCCACCCCGAGCATCCGCAGGGTCGCGGCGAGTTCCTGGAGCACCTCGCGTGCCTGGACATGCTCTTCCACTGTGGCCGCTCGACCGCCGACGTGCTGGCGACAAACAGGTCGTTCGTCGACGTCACGGCGGCTGCGGCCTGAGTGCACGACCATGACGCTCGACGCCTCGTTGTCCACCTTCACCTGGTGGACGCTCCTGCTCCTGCTCGGTGTCAACCCGGCGCTCTGGTCGACGATCGCCCTGGTGCGCTTCGGCCACGAGCGGCTGGGCCGGTTGGGCAAGCCCGCCTCGCCGCCGAAGCGGCCGCTCACGCCCGCCGACGTTGCCGTCCTGATCCCGGCGCACAACGAGGAGGTGTGCATTCGGGCCACACTGGAGTCGGCCGCCCGGCTTGTCCCGACCGAGAACATCCACGTGATCGCCGACGGCTGCACCGACCGGACGGTCGAGATCGCCCGTGCCTTTGGCGCGAACGTGCTGGAGCTGAACCCGTCGCGCGGCAAGGCAGGCGGCATCGAGGCGGCCGTCGAGCACTTCCGGTTCGCTGAGCGGTTCGTAGGGCTGCTGATCACCGACGCGGACACCGAGCTGGCGCCCGACTACCTCGTGCACGCTCTGCGCCATCTCGAGGATCCCGGCACGGCCGCGGTGGCGGGATACGCGTACTCGAGCTGGCAGCCGCAGAACCTCTCGATGATCGGCCGCTTCCTCATCGCCTACCGTGTCCGGCTCTACGCGGTCATGCAGTTCCTGAAATACGGGCAGACGTGGCGCTACACGAACGTCGCTCCGATCGTGCCGGGCTTTGCCAGCATGTACCGCACGAGCCTGCTCACGCAGATGGATCTCAACCCGAAGGGCCTCGTGATCGAGGACTTCAACATGACGTTCGAGCTCCATCGCAAGCGGCTCGGCCGCATCGCGTTCGGCATGCGCTCGTACGCGACCGCCCAGGACCCCGACAACCTGCGCGACTACTACAAGCAGATCACCCGCTGGTCGCTCGGCTTCTGGCAGACCCTGCGGCGGCACGGCTTCTGGTGGAGCGGGTTCTCGCTGGCGCTCGGGCTGTTCCTCGCCGAGGTGCTGGTGGCGAGCACGGTGATGCTGACGATGGCAATCGGCACCGTGCTGGCGGCCTTCGCGCCGCTGGTGCCGGGGGCGCCCACTTGGTTTTCCGGTCCCGTCATGGTCGCGGCGGCCATGCTCGACCCGCTGAAGGTGTTCCTGTTCGTCGCCATCCCGGACTACCTGCTCACCGTGGTCGTCGCCATCGGGATGCGGCGGCCCAGCCTGCTCGTCTACGGCGCCGGGTTCCTCTTCATCCGGATCATCGACTCCACCTCGATGTTCTGGTCGCTCTACAAGCTCACCCGCACCCGCTCCAACGGCCGGTGGGCCAGCCCCACCCGCCGCGCCGTCGACCTCGCGCCCGCCCCGGCGCTGTCGAGCGCGCCCACGGGTACCGCCTCCGCGGCCGTCCTCGAAGCGGTCGAGCCGGGCATCGTCGACGACGTCGCACTGGCGTCCTCCACCCGGCTGGCCGTGCGCCAGGCCGCGCCCGTGGTGCGCGACGGGTTGCTCGTGGCGATGACCTGCGCGGGCGTTGCCCTGCTCGTCGCTCTCGTCAACGTCCCCGTGCCTGCGGTCATGGCGGCGTGCGTCATCGGGCTGGTGCTGCTCGTCGCCGCGCTCGGGCGGTCCGGTCGCCACTCGACGCGGCGCCGCAGGATGCGCGAGCTGTTGATCCGCTGGACACGGACCCCCCGTGGCACGGGGCCGGGCGAGGCGGCGCGGGTTGAGGCGGCGTCGGGCGAGGCCGCGGTCGCCCCGGCGCAGGTCGGCGATCGACCGATCGCCGGGGCGGCGGCAGCGCCCTCGGTTGGCGCTCCGGCGGCCCCCGTGGTCGACCGGCAAGCCGCCGCGCGGGAGTGGCGGCCCAGCCCCTGGCCCCGCTCCGGTGCCGACGGCCCGCGACCGACGCCCCGGCCCCGCCCGACTCCGACGCCCCGGCCCCGCCCCAGCCCCCCGAGCCCCCGGCCCCGGGCGCCCCACGACGTTCGCCCCTTCGTCACCGCACCACGGGAGGGAACCATCATGCAGGACATCGTGATCGTCGGCGGGGGGATGGCGAGCGCGTCCGTCCTCATCCGACTCGCGGCCGCCACCGCGCCACCCGCCGCCGCGCGGATCACCCTGGTGGATCCCTCCGGTGAGACCGGCGGAGGCGCCGCCTACCACCGCAACGTCCATCCCGCGCTCCTGCTGAACGATCCGGTCGCCCGGATCGACCGCACCGGGATCGGCTTCGGACGGTGGATCATGGACCGGCGCGACGCGCTGCTGGAGGAGCTCGGGCGCTTCGGCGATCCCCGGGTCGCCCGCTGGCGTGCCGACTACGCGGGCGCGGTCAAGGCGGGCGACGTTGCGCCGTTGTTCGTGCCGCGGCGCTGGTTCGGCGAGTACATCCGGGAGCGCTTCGCCCAAGCCGCGAGCGCGCTGCAGCTGCTCGACACGACCGTCACCGTCCGGACGGCCACGGCCACGACCATCGAGCGCCGCGGCGACGTCTGGCGGATCGGACTCGACGACGCCGCCGAGCCGCTGACCGCTCGCGCCGTCCTGCTGGCGACCGGCGGCCCACGGCAGCCGGACGTCGTCGGGCAGCCCGGCTACCTCAGCGGCACGCCGTCGCTGGACCTCAAGGACGTCGAGCGGGCGCTGACCGAACGGCCGGGCGCCGACCTGCTGATCCTGGGCTCGGCGGCGTCGGCGGTGGAGATGGTGTACTGCCTCGAAGGTCAGGACGACGTCGGGCGCGTCGTGGTGGTCTCGCCGAGCGGGCGCCTGCCCGATGGGCTGCGGTCGACCGACTCGTCCGCCGCACCGTTTCAGCCCAGGCCGGAGCTGCGGGAGGCCCGCACCGCCGACGCGTTGCTCGCCGCGCTGGCCGCGGAGGTGGCGGCCGCCCGGGCCGTGGGCTTCACGATCCCGGACGTCTACCCGACGCTGCACGGTCACTTCCTCACCGCCTTCGGAGCGATGTCCGAGGTGGAGAAGCGGCGCGTCGTCGACGTCTACAGCCGCACCTACCTCACCCTGCTGCGCAAGACGTCCAGCGTCTACGCGCAGGGCGTGCGGCGGCTCGCGGAGCGCGGCGGGCTGACGCTGGTGAGCGGGCAGGTTTCGGGCGTCACGGGCGACGCCGACGGGTTCTCGGTCGAGATGGTCGACGGCCGTCGGTTCACCGGGCAGGTGGTGCTGGACTGCCGTGGGTTCGGACGTCCCGACACCGACCCGCTGCTGCGGGGCATGTTGGACGGCGGAACGATCACGCTGAACGACTCCGGCCGCGGCGTCCGCGTCGGCCCGGGATTCGAGGCCGCACCGGGGCTCGCCGTGCTCGGACCGCTGCTGGCGGGCACGGCGCAGGACGGGGAGTACGTCTGGCACCTCGAGGACATCCCCCGCATCTGGGCCTACGCCGACCGGGTCGTCGCGACGCTGCAGAAGCGCCTCAGCAAGGCCGCCAGCGAGGACGCCGTCACCGGCACGGCCTAGCCGACGGGGTCGCGGTGGCCCTTCAGGCCGTCGAGACCCCAGGTGCGGGGGTCCTCTCCGCCGAGGCTCCAGAAGATCGCGCCCCCTAGGCCGAGCTTGGGGACGAGCGCGACCTTGCCCGCGCTGCTCACGGAGTCTTCGAACCACACCTCGTGCTTGGCGCCGCCCTTCTCGTAGGTGAAGTTCGGGGACGCTCCTGGGTCCGTGTGAATGATCTGGGCGCCGTTGTCCTTGGCGATCTGCGTGGCCTGCGTGTAGCTGACGCCGTCCGCCGCGCCACCGCCGCCCCAGTCGTAGCCTCGCAGCACCACGCCCAGCCACACCTTGCGCGCGGGCATCTGGGTGGCCGCCCACGTCACGCAGCTTTCGACCCAGTCCAGCGGCGCGACCGGCCCCGGATCCGACGAGTCGTAGTGATAGTCGAAGGTCATGACGCGCACCTGGTCGCACGCCGCGCCGATCGCCGCATAGTCCTGTGCGACGTTGTGCGGGTTCGGGCCCGGTTCCTCGGTCTTGGCGTACACCGACGAAGTGAGGATCTTGCCCTCGTTGTGGAGGGCGTCGGAGAGCTGCTTGAGAAATCCCGAGTAGGCCTCGCGGTACGTGCCGTCGAGATCCTCGTAGTCGATGTCGATGCCGTCGTAACCGTTCTTCACGGCGAGGTCGCGCAGCGCGGTGACGTGGGTGGACGTGTGCGCGGAGTCGTCGAGCATCGACTGGACCAGGTTGGGCTTCCAGTCGCCGTTGCGCAGGCTCGTGACGGTGGGCACCACCGTGATCCGGCGAGCCTTGAGGGCAGTGACCGCTGCCGGGTCGATGTGCGCGTAAGTGTCGTCGGCGGGAACGACGCGGCCCGCGCTGTCCAGGGAGTACCACACCAGGCTTACCTGGTCGAACACGTCCGGATGGGCGTTGACCGAGGCGAGCCCGGTGGGCTGGTCCCAGTAGGGAACGTAGCCGACGTAGACCGGACGCACGGCGTGATCTTCGGCGTTCTTCGTGGCCAGTGCTCCCGTCACCGACGACCCGGCGCTCGGCGGGTTGCCGCCGCGCGACCCTCCACATCCGACAGCGGCGAGTGTTCCGCCCATGACGCCTGCCAGCAGGGCGCGGCGGGTGAACCGCCCGGCACGGAATGGCGCTTGGCGGTTGATCTCCACGGGCGGCACGACCTCATCGTACGGAGACCGCTCGACGCGTGCCGTCGCCTGGCGGCCGCACTCAGCTTGCGCTCAGATCGCCCGGCCCGGCACGCCCCTGGATCCACTTCGCCCGGCGCGCCCGGGTCATGATCACCGCTTCGGCGCGCAGAGCGGTCATTTCCGGCCGCTTTCGCGCCGAACCGACGATCATGGTTGGGCGGCTCAGCTCGTGCTGACCGCATGGGCGGGGTGCGTCGGTCACGCTGGGCCTCCGTGGGGAGCGAAATCCGGTGCCGACTGCTCTTCGCCGGACAGTCCGGAAACGTTGCACCAATACGGACATGCGTTGCCCCGGGCCGGTCGGTGATCGGCTAGATTCGTGCCCGTGACCGTGCTCCAGACCGTGCTCTTCCTCGTGGTGGTGCCCGCGGTGCTCTACGTGCTGATCTCGCTGCTGGCCGCGGCGCCGCGGCTGGGCCGCCGCCCCCGGTACCGGGTGGGCCAGCCGTGGACGTTCGAGCCGCTGTGGTGGACGGCCAACCCGGCGGGCGCGCAGCTGCCGCCCCCGGCGGAGCACCTCGTGAGCGGCGGAAAGGGTGGGGCACGTGGCAGCTGGTGAGCACGGGCACGGCGAGCCGGCCAAGGTCGATCCCGCCGACCTGCCCCGAGGGTCGGTGGTGACGGAGTCCGGTCGCATCTCGACGGCCGAGGTCTACCGTGACCCGTCCCCGTCGGACCACCCGTTCAGCCCGGTCCAGCTGACCCGGCTCGACGAGGCGCTGACGATGGCCAGCCGCCAGTCCGGGCTGCTCTTCAGCGTCTACGTCGGCGACCTTGGCGATGCGCCGAGCCGGCGCGTGGTCGAGCTGCACGACCAGCTGGAGGGCTCGTCCGAAGCGGTGCTCGTCGCGGTCAGCCCCGGTCAGCGGGTGGTGGAGGTCATCACCGGGCCGGAGGCGCGCGTGCGGCTGCCCGACCGCAGCGCCAAGCTCGCCGTGATGAGCATGGTGGCCTCGTTCAAGGAGGGCGACCTCATCGGCGGCCTGCTCTCCGGGCTGCGGATGCTGGCCGACCAGGCCGGGGGCAGGCGCCGCGTCCACTGAGCTTGACCGCGCGACTGATGCCGGTGACCGACGGCAACCTACCCTCCGTCTTTCACCGGAGGGGATTATGTCCTTCTCAGCTTCGGGTCGCATACTGTGCTGAGGCGGCTCCCAGGAGCCACCGACGACGGAAGGACGGGGACAAGGTGGGGAGTTCCAACGGCGGATCGTCCCGGCGCGGACGGCAGAGCAAAGCAGGCTCGTCCGTTCTCACGCCGCCGGTCGGCATCCCCGCAGTACCGACCCAGCGGGGGTCATCTCAGGCTCCGGCGACACCGCCGGTAGCGCCGCGAACACCGCCGAAATCGGTCGTCGATCCCTGCGTTTGCGGCCACGCCCGCGAGGCCCACGAGCACTACCGGCCCGGACGTGACTGCGGAGCGTGTGGAGCCCGTGAGTGCGCCGACTACCGCCGCGCAGGCGGTGCCCTCCGCCGCACTCTGCGGTGGCTGGGGCGGGCCTCGTAGCCCTATCCTGGCGGCGTCCGGTGCGCCGCCAGCCGGTCCAACACCAGCGCGCCGCCGCACACCACCACCACCGCGGTGCAGAAGCCGCCGAACGTGTCCGTGGGGTAGTGCACGTTGGACGCGACCATCGCCGCACCGACGCCACCCCCGACGACCAGCGCTCCCGTCGCCAGGATCGCGAGCGCCCCACCGCGGCCGGGCCGCAGAAGGCTGATCAACAGCAGGGCTGCGACGAGGCCCAACGAGGTCGCGCCCCCGGTGTGTCCGCTCGGGAAAGCAAATCCGCCGTCGATCGTGCGGCCGAGCGCAGGTTTAAGCAACGTGGTGCACACACCGGTGAGACCCGGCCCGACCACGGCCAGCACCGCGAGCCTGCGCCTGCCGAGCAGCAGACATATCGCCGACAACGCGAACGCGAGGGCGACAACCGACGGTGGTGAGCCGAGCGCCATGGCGTGGCGGACCAGCCACTGGTGCGGAGAGCCGAGCGGATCCACCACCGCGTCCACCCGCGTGTCGACACCGCTCGCCGTGGACGTCCCCGCGTAGCGCGCCGCGAGCACCGCGAACATCAGGGCGGCCACGCCGACCAGCAGCGCCACGGGCCGTCGCAACGGGGCGGGCACGAGTACAGGCGGGGCAGCGGCGGTCATCCCGCCCCAGACTACCGCGATCGCCCGGGACTCCTCGTTCATTCAGCTGCGGTCGAACTCCCGCGCGGCCAGGGCCCGCACTATCCCGGCCCGGCCCTCGGACACCAGCCTGCGCAGGGCAGGCGGATGGCCCTCGGCACCGTCTCCTGCGGCGAACCAGGCGTCGGCCGCGTGGACCGTCGGCTTCTCCACCGCCCACGCCGGGAACAGCCCCACCGCCACCGACTGGGCCCGCTCGCTCGTGCGCCGCGCCCACACCTCGGCGACCTCGGCGAAGTACCGCTCGACATAGGGCAGCAGCAGCGGCCGCTGTGCGGGGTGCGAGAACCCGCTGATGATGGCCTCCTGGACGGCGTTGGGCAGCTCGTCGTCGTGGACGGCCCGCTGCCACGCCCGCTCCTTGGCCGCGGCCGTCGGGATCAGCGCGCGGGCCCGCTCGGCCTGCCGCTGCCCGGTGGAGGTGGGGTCGCGCTGTGCCTCGGCGTCGATCTCGGCCTCGCCTGCGGCCCCGTTCGCGACGAGAGCCTGCAGGATCCGCCAGCGCAGGTCGGTGTCGACGACCAGCCCCGGCGGGACCGCGACGTCGGCCAGCCAACCCCGGAAGCTCGTGAGCACCGACGGCGGCAGCACACCCCCGGCCAACGCGTTCACCGCGGCCAGTTGCGCGTCCGAGCCGGGAAGCGCGGTGTTGAGCCGGAAGCGCAGCGCGTCGACCAGCAGCGGCCAGCCCCGTTCGGCCGCCCACTCCGGCTCGGCGTAGGACGCGACGGCCGTCTGGGCCTGCAGCAGCAGCCGCTGCACCACCCCGACCTCCGACTCGGCGGCGAGGCCCGCCGCGACCAGCGCGGTGAAGTCGCGGGCCTTCAGCTCGGCCTCCCGCGTCATCTCCCACGCCGCCGACCAGCACAGGATGCGCGGCAGGGGCTCGGCGATGTCGCCGATGCGGTCGATGAGCGTGGTGAGCGAGGCGGGGTCCAGCCGCAGCGCGCAGTAGGTGAGGTCGTCGTCGTTGGCCAGCACGAGCTTGCCCCGGGACGCGCCCAGCAGCGCGGGCACCGGGGTGCGCTCGCCCGTCACGTCCACCTCTACCCGGCGGGTGCGCACGAGCCTGCCCTCGACGTCGTCGTAGATCCCGACGGCGATGCGGTGGGTGCGCAGCTCGCCCGCGCCCGGCCGCGCCCCGCCCTGCACGATCTCGAAGCGGGTGAACGCGCCGTCGTCGTCGAGGTCGAACGAGGGCCGCAGCATGTTGAGCCCGGTGGTGCGCAGCCACTGCTCGCCCCATCGGGACAGGTCCCGCCCGGAGGCCTGCTCCAGCGCGCCGATCAGGTCGCCGAACGTGGCGTTGCCCCAGGCGTGCGCGGTGAAGTAGCTGTGCAGCCCGGCCAGGAACGCCTCCAGCCCGACGTAGGCGACGAGCTGCTTGAGCACCGACGCGCCCTTGGCGTAGGTGATCCCGTCGAAGTTCACCTCGACGGCCTGCAGGTCGGGGATGTCGGCCGCCACCGGGTGCGTGGAGGGCAGCTGGTCCTGCCGGTAGGCCCAGCTCTTCTCGACGTTGGCGAACGTCGTCCACGCCTCGGTGTACTCGGTGGCCTCGACCTGGCAGAGCACCGACGCGAACGTGGCGAACGACTCGTTGAGCCACAGGTCGTCCCACCAGCGCATGGTGACCAGGTCGCCGAACCACATGTGCGCCATCTCGTGCAGCAGGGTCTCGGCCCGCCGCTCGTACACGGGTCGCGTGACGCGGGAGCGGAAGACGTAGTCCTCGAGGAACGTGACGGCGGCCGCGTTCTCCATCGCCCCCGCGTTGAACTCCGGCACGAACAGCTGGTCGTACTTCCCGAACGGGTAGCGCACGCCGAAGCTCTTGTGGAAGAACCCGAAGCCCTGCTTGGTCTCGCGGAAGAGCCGCTCGGCGTCCATGTGCTGCGCGAGCGAGGCACGGCAGTACAGGCCGAGCGGGATCTCCCCAGCGGAGTCGGCGTACACGTCGTGCCACGACGCGTACGGGCCCGCGATCAGCGCCACCAGGTAGGTGGACAGCACCTCGGTGGTGGCGAAGCCGTGCACCCCGTCCGCGACCGACTCCGCGGGCGCGTTGGAGATCACTTCCCAGTCCTGCGGAGCGGTGACGGTGAGCGTGTAGCGCGCCTTGAGGTCGGGCTGGTCGAAGCAGGCGAAGAGGCGCTTGCAGTCGGCGGTCTCGAACTGCGAGTAGAGGTAGACGTTGCCGTCGACCGGATCGACGAACCGGTGCAGGCCCTCGCCCGTGTTCATGTAGCGCCCGAGCGCGCTCACCCGCAGCTCGTTGTCGGCGGCGAGATCGGGCAGGGCGATCCCGTCCTCCTCGCGGTAGCCGGTGACGTCGAGCGCGACGCCGTTCAGGGTGGCGGAGTGCACGTGCGCGCCGACGAAGTCGATCCAGCTCGACGCGCCCGGCACGCGGCAGGAGAAGCGGACGGTGACGTCCGTGGCGAACGTGGATTCGCCCGGTTTGCCGCCGCCGTCGGTCAGGTCGAGCACGACGGTGTACTCGGCTACCCGGAGCAGTGCGGCCCGCGCCTGCGCGTCGGCACGGGTGAGGTTGGGCGGGGCCATGTGGAGGACAACCCTTCGTCGGTGAGTGCGCCCGATCCAACCACGCGGCCTCGACGACCTGCCTCCGGAATGCGGGCCCGCGCTTGCGCCGGGCGCCCCTCGGCCGCCGGAATGCGGGTCCGCGCGCCTGCGTTGTCGTAAGCATGCCTAACTCGCAGTCGACACCCGCCCGCGTGGACTTCTGGTTCGACCCGCTCTGCCCGTGGGCGTGGATCACCTCACGCTGGATGCTCGAGGTGCGCAAGGTCCGCGATGTGGACATCCACTGGCACGTGATGAGCCTCGTCATGCTCAACGAGGGCCACGAGATCAGCCCGGAGTACCGGGAGCGGCTGGAGGCGGGCCGGGGGCCGGGCCGAGTGGCCTTCGCCGCCGCGCAGGAGGTGGGCGAGCACGTCCTCGAGCCGCTCTATACCGCGCTCGGCACGCGCATCCACAACGAGGACAACAAGGACTACGACGTGGTGATCAAGGAGGCCCTCGCCGAGCTCGGGCTGCCCGCGTCGCTGGCCGAGGCGGCGCACACCGACGCCTACGACGCCGCGATCCGGGAAAGCCACGACCGTGGCATGGCGCCGGTCGGCGAGGACGTCGGCACGCCGACCCTGCACGTCGACGGGGTGGCGTTCTTCGGGCCGGTGCTCTC
This sequence comes from uncultured Actinomycetota bacterium, assembly GCA_963822805.1. Lineage (GTDB taxonomy): Bacteria > Actinomycetota > Actinomycetes > Mycobacteriales > Pseudonocardiaceae > Pseudonocardia. Next base: position 13,933 of record CAWGIV010000004.1, read on the forward strand.
GCGCATCCCGCGCGGCGAGGAGGCGGGCACCGTGTTCGACGGCGCCCGGCTGCTGGCGGGTTACCCGCACTTCTTCGAGCTCAAGCGGACCCGGCACGAGCGGCCGGCGTTCGACTGACCGTCCCATGATCGCCGGGAGGGGGGACATGGGGTGTGCAGGCGCACCTCATGTCCCGCTCCCGGCGATCAAGCAGGTGAGGCGGCGTGCGGCTAGCTGCGCGCGATCACCTTGTCGCGGAGCACGCTCGTCTCCAGCTCCATCTCGCGCACCCGGTGCTTGACCAGGTCGCCGATGCTGACCACGCCGACCACCTGGCCGTTGTCCACCACGGGCAGGTGCCGGTGGCGGCCTGCCGTCATCACGGCCATGGCCTCGGACACCGACATCTGCGGCGTACAGGTGCGCACCTGGCGCGTCATCACCTCGGTGACCTCCAGCGACAGGGTGGCCGCGCCGTGGCGGCCCAGGGCCATCACGATGTCGCGCTCGGAGATGATGCCCGCGATCGTGTCGTGCGCGTCGAGCACCAGCAGCGCCCCCGCCCGTGCGCGGCCCAGCTCGGTGACGACATCGGCGACCGTCTTCCAGAGGCGGATCGAGTACACGGTACGGCCCTTGGTTTCCAGGATGTCCGCGATCCTCACGGTTTGGCTCCTTTGCGCGGGTGACGGCCACGTTTCAGCTGTCGATGACGATGGTGCTCGCTGCGGCCGTCCGGCGCCAGGCCATCCTGATCAGCAAGACGGCGCCGACGGCGAAGACGGCGTTGCCCACCAGGTCTATCACGGGCGCCACGGGCACCACCGGCGATTCGCCGAACGCGTGCCACGCGTAGGTCAGCAGCGCCGCGGCGGCCGCGGTCAGGGTGTGCCGCGGGGTCCAGGCCGCGCGCACGGCCCATCGACCGGCGAGCACGGCCAGCCCGACCCAGAGCGCCGCGATGAGGGCGCCGCCCGTCGCGTCCAGCGGGGCCATTTCGAACAGCGCGCCCGCGGCCAGCCCGACGAGCCCGACGGCCCACGGCGCGGGCACGGCACCGGGAAGGTTCGTACGGCTAGGCAGCCGCAGCCCGATCGCCGTGGCCAGCGCGGCGACCACCACGACGCCGACGAACTGCGCGGACGTGGCGCGGAACGGGTCCATCCCCATCTGGAACGCGGCGTTCCCGGCCAGTCCGACGACGAACAGCACCGCCGCGACGACGAGCCCCGGCCTGCCCAGCCACGGGCTGGTGCGGCGCTCCCGGGTGCACATCTCGGCCATGACGATCGGCACAGTAGTGCTGCCCACCGCGTGCAGGGTCAGCACGAACAGCGTCCACGGCACCGCGATCCCCAGCCACGGGACGTACCCGACGCGCAGCAGGTCCTGCCCCACGTAGTGCGGGTTGAACAGCGACTGGGTGGCGATGCCCTCCTCCAGCAGCCCGTACGCCACGCCGAGCAGGAGCATCGTCGGCACCCGACGGCCCACTCGGCGGGTGGCCTCGCGGATGAGCACGGCGCCGCCGCCGTACATCGGGGCGAGCAGCAGCAACGCCGGAAGCATGGTGATCGGGAGGTTGCCGAGCAGGAACTCGGCGGTGAGGGGCGCGAGGAAGAACAGCCCCACCGCGGGTGCCAAGCGACGGAGAAGTATCATGCCGAGAGCGTCTCTCCGGACGACGGTGCTGACCTAGGGCGAACCGTCGGACTCGACCGTGACGAATGTCTTGGGTGGATCCGCTACGTTTCAGCCCGCTCTCAGTGCGGCTGGCTACCCTGTGGGGTCGACGCAAGCCATGTGAGGGAGAGGCATGACCACGCCCGGGGGTGCGGCCCTCCGCATCGGCAACCGCTACCGCCTGGAGGAGCAGATCGGGGTCGGCGCCATGGGTGCCGTCTGGCGCGCCACCGACGAGCTGCTCAACCGTCCGGTGGCGGTCAAGGAGCTCCTGGCCGTCGCGCCCAGCGCGAACGCGGCGGAGGTCGAGGAGTCCCGCCAGCGGATCCTGCGCGAGGGCCGCATCGGCGCCCGCCTGCAGCACGCCCACGTCATCAGCATGTTCGACGTCGTGGTGCACGACGACCGCCCGTGGCTCGTGATGGAGTACCTGCCGTCGGACTCGCTGGCCACCGTGGCCCGGGCGAAGGGCCCGCTGCTGCCGGTGCAGGTCGCCGCGATCGGCCGGGACGTGGCCGACGGGCTGGCCGCCGCACACGTCGCAGGCGTCGTGCACCGCGACGTCAAGCCGGGCAACGTCCTCATCGGCACGGACGGGCGGGTCAAGCTCACCGACTTCGGGGTGTCCCGCGCGGTTGACGACGTGCAGCTCACCCGCACCGGCCTGATCGCGGGCACCCCCGCGTTCCTCGCTCCGGAGATCGCGCAGGGCCGCACCCCGACCGCCGCGTCCGACGTGTTCGCGCTCGGCGCCACGCTCTACGCCGCCGTGGAGGGCACGCCGCCGTTCGGGCTCGACGACAACGCCTACGCGCTGCTGCACAAGGTCGCCACCGAGGCGCCGCACCCGCCGGAGCACGCGGGTCCGCTCGCGCCCGTGCTGACGCGGCTGCTCGCGGTCGACCCGGCCGCCCGCCCGTCGGCCGCGCAGGCCCGCGACCTGCTCGCCGCCGTCGCGGCGGGTGTGCCCGTGCCGGCGGCGCCGACCGGCACGGCCGTCCTCGCCGCGGTGGCCCCGGCGGGCCCCTCGACCCGCCCCGACCTGGTGCTACCCCACGACCGGCCGTCCCGGCCACGGGCACCGGTGCTGATCGGCGCGCTGGTGGCGCTGCTCGCCGTCGGCGGCGGCGCGACCGCGCTCGGCCTTACCCGCGGCGCAGGGGCGCCCGCGACCGCGGCGCCTGCGACCGTCGCGGCGGCGCCCACCGTGCCCGCCGCCCCGCCGACCTCCGCAGGGCCGACCTCCGCGGGGCCGACCTCCGCCGGGCCGACCGGCATTCCGGTGGCCGCCACCGACCCCGTCGCGTTCGTCCAGCGTTACTACGGCCTGCTGCCCGGCAACACCGACGCGGCGTTCGCGCTGCTCGGGCCCACCGCGCAGAGCCAGTCCGGCGGCAGGCAGGCCTTCACCGACTTCTACTCCGGCATGGCCGAGGTCTCGCTGCAGGACGTCCACAGTACGGGCGACAACACCGTCAGCGCTCGCGTGCGGTTCGTCAAGAAGGACGGCACGACCACCAACGAGGCCTACAGCTTCGTGATGACCGCCACGCCCGACGGCAGCCTGCGGATGGACCGGTTCAGCCGCGGCGCGCCTTAGTAAGCACTACCCATCGTCGACGTCCAGAAAGAGATCGTAGGTGGCGAAGCTGAATCGAGCGACGGTGCCGCCCCATGCTCGAAACGTTCCGGCGTCGCGGTGGACGGGAATGTCCCGATCAATGGATTCGATCAGCTCCGCGAGACGGTGCTGGCTGTTGCCGCGCAGGAACTCGGTGATCTCCTTGTCCGGGCGGACGGTGCGAAGCGACAGAAGCAGTTGCCGCCCTTCGTCCGGTGATCCCACGATGACGGCAAGGAGGAGGGCGGCAGCCTGGTAGGGACCGCCGCGAGCAGCGGTACCCACGAATTCGTCGATCATGGCGTCGGAGACGCCGATCCGCAGAATTCGGTACAGGTTCACCAGTCGCTTCGCTGCGCGCGGGGTGGACAGCAGCGGGCCGAGCCGAGCCAGGAAGGCCCGTTCGACGTCGGTGATGCGCAATCCGCCTGGGCGGAGGTCGTCGAATTCCGGCAACGCGCGCCGTACGCCTGCCGCTCTTGTTCTGGGATCCCGCTCGGCCGGATTGCCGGGCGGCACAGCGCGCTCGTGTTCTCCGGCCGCAGGTTGCGCCGGAGCGGGCGGCGGGAGCCGCGCGGGTGCGCCTCCCGCGGCGGATTCTGGGGGCGCGGTCGACACCGCGTCCGGTAGGAGCGATTGGATGTATCCCCCGGCGCGAGCGCCGATGGGCCGTAGCGCAAAAGGTACCTGGAAGATCTTGTCGAGATAGTCGGTTGGCGATGCGCGTCCATTCTCCTCGGGACGGAACAGCATTGTGTAATGCTGATCGATTGCTCGCCGAAGCCATCGAGGATCGACGGCGACGATGACGACGAACAACGGCAGGGTCAGGAGGAGATGTGCCGCGCGCAGGACATCGACGACCTTGGCCGGTGGGCAACGGTCGAGGTCGTCGACGTAGAGCACGATGCGCTGCAACGGTGGGGGGCCCACCAAGCCGCCCTCGACCCATTGCCGACGCGCGGCGGTGAGCGAGTCCGCGAGCTCTTTGAGGTCGTTGTAGACCCGTCCAAGCAGACCGCGATAGTCCGCGTATCGGTCGGGCTTGCGTAGTTCGGTCAGATAGTCGCCCAGCCGATGAGCCGCATCGAGTTGGCTGAGCCTGGCCTCGTCGCTGCGGATGTCCCGATCGAGTTGCGCCGTGCGCCGGGTGACCTCGGCCCGGACCCGGTCGACAACGGCCCGGACGGCCGTGATGATCTTCGACGCGAAGCTCAAAGCCGTGGCACAAGCCGTTACCACCGCCGTGATGGCGACGACGGGCGCGCGCAGCTCGTCCTGCAACAGATAGGCCGCGACCGCCGCGGCGGCCACGATCCCGACCGCGGCGAGGCTCCATCGGACATGGCGACGAAGACGGGCTAGGACGTCCCGGGCGGCGATTCCCGCGAGAACACCGAGCGTGGAGGGCGTCAGTCGGGGCTCGTCCGAGGAGGCGTCCGGTCGGGCGATACGAGCCCGACGAGCCTTGTTGTCCGCGAGTTGGGTGTCCAGGTCGACGCGCTCGCGCTGGACCTCCTCGGGGCTGCGCGGTCGCGTCGGGTCGCTGTCGGCGAGGGTCTGGAACAGGTGCTCGACCAGACCGACCCACACCGTGTCGTCGCTGTAGTGCCAGGCGTTAAACCGTACCTGACGCACGTTCGCGGCGAAGAGGCTCAGGCCCGGGTTGTTACGGGAGAGCTCGGCAAGATGTTGGATGCGATCGCACATCTGCCGCATAAACGTGGACTTGCCCGCTCCCCAGTCTCCCAGCAACGCAATCGACAGGGGCGGAACCGTGCTCACGGCGGCAGCGAGCGCGGCGACGGTCCGCACGTCCGCCCGGATGCCGAGCCGGTCTTCGGGACTCTCCGCGTCGCTGGTGACCTCCGCGAGGAATGTCGACTGGGGACCCGCACCCACGTCGATCTGTACGCCGCTGATGCGATCCCAGATCCGGACGTCGCCGTCCCCGTCTCCGGTGAGGATCTGTGCGCCGTCCGGGGTGACGGCCACCGCATGGACGGGGCCTGCATGGCCGGTCAGCATGGTGACCATTTCGCCGGTGGCCCGGTCCCAGACCCGTGCCGCGCCGTCCCGGCCGCCGGTGACGATCTGGGCGCCGTCCGGGGTGACGGCCACGGCATGGACGGGGCCTGCATGGCCGGTCAGCGTCGTGACCAGGTCGCCGGTGGCCCGGTCCCACACCTGGGCCGCGCCGTCCCGGCCGCCGGTGACGATCTCGGCGCCGTCCGGAGTGATCGCCATCGTCCGGATGGGGCAGGCGTGTGTGCCGACCAGCGCGCCGGTGGCGCGGTCCCACACCCGGAAGTTCGTGTCCGCCCCGGTGATGATCTGGGCGCCGTCCGGCGTGACGACGACCGCTCGGACGGGGCCGGTGTGCCCGATGAGCGCGCCGACCAGTTCACCGGTGGCGCGGTCCCACACCCGGGCCGCGCCGTCCTCGCCGCCCGTGACGATCTGGCCGCCGTCCGGGGTGACGACCGCCGCGTGGACGGTACCGGCATGTCCGACGAGCGTGCCGACGAGCTCACCGGTGAGCCGTTGCCACACCCGGGCCGTGCCGTCCTCGCCGCCCGTGACGATCTGGCCGCCGTCCGGGGTGACGACCGCCGCGTGGACGGTACCGGCATGTCCGACGAGCGTGCCGACGAGCTCACCGGTGCGTTGCCACACCCGGGCCGTGCCGTCCTCGCCGCCCGTAACGACCTGGCCCCCATCCGGGGTGACGGCCAGTGCCCGTACCGCGCCTGCGTGGCCCGCGTAGGGCCCCGTGGGTGTCGACATCGTCACAGGTGCATCTAGCTCAAGGTGTCCGACGTGCGGAGGTACTCGCACGTTCGCACGACGATGGCACCGACGTCTCCCCAGCTCTGTCGGGTCGCGGGGTGCGACGACAGCTCGTGCCAGTTCGACTGCTGGGCCGCGACGGCCGTCTCGACGGCTTCCTGATCTGCGTCGGCGGCGAGCGACAACCGCACGCATCGGTCCGGACCGAACGCGCCGAGCAGCAGAGCCGCGGCCGCCCAAAGGTCGGTGGCGAGGTGGGCCCGATTCGAGTAGAGCTCGGCGACCGTGTCGAGCTCGGCCAGCGCCTGGCTGTCTGACCGGAGCACCGAGATCAGGCCGCGCAGCTGGTGCGCCTCACGGGGCGGTGGTTGCGCGGAGACCAGCCTCTGGAGCGACCGGAACACCGCGCGGGCCCGCGTGCTCAGCGCACGTCTGATGAGGCGGCGGTCGAGTTGCTCGACCAGCTCGTGAATACCGCTGCTTCGGGTGAGGGCGGTTGCCAGTGCGGTGGCGGTGGGTGCCTGGCCGGACCCGACCAGGGTGACGGCCATTTCGACCCCGGCCGTGCCCAGCCTGCGGCGCAGCCCGTTCTCGACCTGGGCGAAGACGTCGGCGCCAGAGAGGTCCTCGGTGAGATCGTCGGTCGGCTGTTCTCGACGGCGCGGAGTCGGCCGATGAATGGCGATGCGCCCGGACGGCCGGCTCGCGCGCCGGGCGATGGCGCGAAGCACGTCGAGATCGACGTCGTTCAAGGTGGCGGCGCGGGCGAGCTGTCCCGCGACCGGCACCACCACCGCGCAGCGTTTGCGGACGTCGGACGGGGCCAACATGACTGCCATGCGCCGGGCTATGGCCATTCCGTTGCCGGTCGGATCGATCGCCCCCAACTCGTCGATGCGGGCGAGCACGCCGATCGCCAGTGCCGGCTGAGCGGTGAGGGGGTCGTCCGGCGGGATCTCGTCGGTCCCGACGTAGGAGAGCAGCATGATCGGGGCGCCGCCGACCCCCGACGGCACGGGTGGTGCCTCGATGAAGCACACCCGCGGGCCTGATGCGGCATCGCGCTGCTGAAACGCGGCCCGCAGTGCCTCGGCCAAGGTGGTGATCCCGGAGCCAGGCGGCCCACTGAGGGAGATCCGGACCGGCGCGTCGAGTTGGTCGGCGAGCCTCCGTACGTCAGCGGCGGCGGGCGCGTCGCCGTAGAGTGTGCAGGCCTGCCGCAGCACGTCACGCACCTGGTCGATCAGCGGCGGAACCGGGCCGCTCGCTGTCCACCGGGGACGGGGCAGGCCCAGTGGCACGGCGCCTTTCACGATTGTGCCCGTGCCGGGCGACGAGCGGACGTCGACCCAGCCGCCGACCGGGACGACCCGCGCGTTCAGGCTGGATGTCAATCGGCTCGCCGCGTGCCCTATGGCAGGTATGTCCGGGATAGGTGCGGCGCCGTGGACGGCGAAGTGCAGGTGCCCGGCGACCGTCGCGAGCTGGACGGAGACGGTGACATCCGGTGCTTGCCTGTGGACGTTGCTCACCGCGTCGAGGCAGCACGAGTACACCGCGGCCGCTGCCGTCAAGGGTATCGGCATCGACTCGTCGAGCCTGTCGACGTCGAGGCGCCCCGGCGCTCGGTCTGTCGCGAGATCCTGGTCCAGGGCCCCGACGAGGCCGAGCTGGTACAGACGTGGCGCCGACACCGTGATGGCCGTTTCGGTCAAGAGCCGGTCGGCGGCGTCGACGCGGTCGGCGATCTGGTCCAGGAGCGCGTGGGCTTCGCCCGGTCGCCCAGCGGACACCGCGTGTTCGGCGAGGCCGAGGGCCGTCCGGAGCGAGCGCAGCTGATGTTCAGCACCGTCGTGCAGGTCACGTTCGATTCGCCGCCGGTCGTGGGCCATCGCCGCCACGACCGCGCGCCGGGACTCGGCGATCCGGCGGGCGTCGGCGTTCGCCGATCCCACACGATGTCTCAGCTCGATCTCCGTACGGTGCAGCTGGAAGATCGCGCCCAGACTGTCGGCGACCGCTTCGAGGAGGTGGCTGCGCCTGCCCTGCAGGATGGCGACAGCGCCCTGGTCGACCGCGATCGTGCCGACCTGCTCCGCGCCCTGACATACGGGTATGACGACGTCGGGCCGAGCATCGATACCCTGTCCGGCCCAATTGTAGACGGCGTTGCGCATGCCGGGACAGAAGACGGTGAGCTGGCAGGTGCTGGCACCAAGATCCTGCCCGAGGGCTTCGGTGAGCCGCGCGAGGTCCGGGGCTTCGGCAAGCGCGGCAACGCGGCCGAGCACCTTGTACGGGGTCGGACGTCGACCGTAGAGCAACCAGTCGACCAAGCGCTCGGTCGCGACATACGCGGGCAGCACAAGCAGCGCCATCGGCACCCCGCCCAACAGCACCAGTTTCGCCGCGCCCAATGCTGATGTGGTGGCTTGCAAGTCGTCCTCGCGAAGGGAGTGGACGACGATGTAGCCGCCCGCGACGAGGGCCGCGATGGCCGCCGCGATCAGCCCTCGGTTGAACAGCCGCTCCGCGCTGTAGGAGCCCCCGCGTCGGGTGGTGACGAGCAACGCGAAGGCAATCGCCGTACAGATCAGCCGGGAGTACCAAAACTGCAGCGCGATCGGGTAGTAGCCGTGGTAACCGTCATCGTTGGTGCAATCCACCTGATCCGGCGGGATGGGGTGCACCGCCGGGTTGACGAGGTCCTGGCCGGTCCAGCAGTCGATGTGCAGCGCGAGGGTCATCAGGCCCAGGATCGCGGCGACGGCGAAGGCGCCGACCATGATCGTGAAGAGTTGACGGGACTGGGTACGCAGCCCCGTCATCGGTGCGCGGCGCATCTGCCCGTGTAGGACGATCGCGCCGGCGAGGGGGACGACGGCGCCCAGGAGCAGGGAACAGCAGTAGGGCATGGGAAGCCAGACAGTCGCGACGACGATCACGACCAGTGCGCAGGCCGCGACGACGAACAGAGTGGCCGGCGGCACGCCCCTGTCGCGAGGGCGCCCCGAGGTGGCCGGAAGCGTTGCCAGCGCGATCAGGAACGAGCCGCAGACGACCACCGGCAGGCCAGTCGTGAACAGCGGAGCGGCTACCGCGAGGGCCCCACTGCTGACCGCATCGACGGCGACGAGCGTCTGGAGGTTGAACGTGCTCGCCGAGGCGACGAGCGCCAGGGCGGTCAGTCGGATCGGCCACGTCCGATCGCGAACGACGAGCAACACCAGGGCCAGGACGATCGCAGCGATGCTGAAGGCGTAGTCCAGGACGAGTTGGGCACCTGACTCGGCCTGGCCGGTCAGCTGGAGCAAGGTCGCCGCCCAAGCGTCGCTCAGTCGCCCTGGCACGATCTTGAGCGCCACGAGCGCACCGAGCGTCAGTCCCATGACCGACAGCGCGAGGCACACCGTCAGCGCTACGCCGTAGGCCACCGAGCCAGAGGCTCCTTGCCCACGCCACCGGCCCGGCTGGACGGCCCTTGTCGACCCGGCGACGCTCATGCTCGCTCCGCATTGAGGTCGGCACCACTGGCGACAGCAGGCAGGCGGTCCGGGAGCCAGGCGTCCAGCGTGAGTGGTCCCGCAGGTCGTCCCTCGCCGGCGCCCGTCCCGGTGAGTTCCAGCCCGCCACCCAGCGCGGCGAACCGCTCCGCCTCGACGGCCAGCCCCGCGCGGAGAGTGCCGAGAGCGACGGACGGGCGAGGATCGGCGATCTGTAGGGCCGCTCGCCCACCTGTCCGCTCCAGCGCGACCAGCAGCTCCTCCTCGGACGGCTGTGCACCCAAGATCCGCAACGCGGTGGCGGCGGCGCAGTAGACACCGCACTCGATCTCCCAGTCCAGCCTGCCGCCGAAATCGCCGGTCCGCTGCACCGCGCGGGGCAGATCGACGACTACCTCCTCGAGAGCGGCGACGAGACCGCTGCCGTGCAGCGTCGGGGGATAGATCCGGCGACCGGTCGTCCGGATGCGGTCTGCCATGCCGCCCAGCTCGGTCCCGACCCGCGCCAGCGCCGCCAGCGCGGCCTCCCGCTCGGTCGGCTGACGGGCCAGCCATTCCCGGGCCGCGACAACCGCGTCGCGCAGGGCGGCGGTTCGTCCGGCGGTGGCATGGGTCAGCTCATCGGCGAGCCGTTGTCGCTCGACCTCACGCGCCCAGGTCAGGCGAGCGTGTGAGGCGCTCATCTCGGCCACCCGCATGTCGGCGCGACGGACACGCTCGCTCAGCTCGGCATTCTGCGCCTTGCCGCGCAGCAGCAGCGTGGCGCCGCGCGCGATGTCCCGAACCAGACGTTTGTGGCTCGCGCTGATCCCGGCGCCGGACTTGGTGATCACGAGAGCAGCGCGCAGTGCTGTCCCGTCGAGTATCGGCACCACACAGTCGGTGTCGTTGTGCCCGAGCAAAACAGCGAGGTTCGGCGTCCGATGCGGATGTTGGATGCTGTGCGCGGTGGGCGGGTGCTCCGCCGCGCACACCAGGTGGTCCTCCACGGCCAGCCACACGCCAGCGCGGCGCGCACCCGTGCTGCCTGCCAGAACCTCGGCCAGCTCGGGCAGTGCCTGCTCCAGCGGACCAGCTTGAATGCGCGCCGTCTCCGCCAACACGAAGTCCGGCGTGACCTGGCGATCGCGGGTGAGCCGCGCGACAAACGCGTTGATGCGCGGGAGGAGGGCGCCGAACGCGAGTACCAGCGCGCCGACCGCCAGGAAAGGGGCCAGCACGGCGACCGGCCCATAGCCGAAGGGAAACACGATGGCCTCGGCGATCCCGATGATCACGACGGCGATGCCGGTGATCAGCGACGCCCGCAGCAGCCACGTAACGATCGTCCGGTTCATGGGTCACCGCCCAACACCTCGGGTCGGCCCGCGCGCCCGGACCTTGATTGGAAGAGGCTATAGCCGGCGCGCTGATACCACGAGAGAGGAATACTGCAACCCGAATCGGGTCGCGGCGATAACCGCGTATCTGTCGGATTTTTCGCTTAAGCGAAGTACGTGCGCCCTATTCGATATGTGAGCTTACTGGCCGGGTCCAGTGCGCCCCTCACGCGGAGGTCGACAGCTGCGCGTCACCCGTGCAGGTGTTCCCGCGGAGGAAGTCCTCCGTCACGATCCCCCCGCGCACCGTGACAACCCTGTTGTCGTCGACCTTGACCCAGTCCGGCTCGTCGTCCAGGGGTTCGCTCGCGACGAGTACGCCGCTGTCCGTACGCCGATAACACAGCGTCTCTGCCCAGGTCGTCGCAACAACGGTGGTGCCGTCGGTGACAAGCAGGTTCAAGCACGCATTGGGGTCGAGGTCGATCAGCTCGTCGACGAGTTCGACAACGGCCCGGGCCCAGTTGTTCGTCCCGGCGACCCGGCTCCAGAGAATTGCGGCCAGCACGGCCGAGTCGCATGCGGACTCGGGTTCCGTTTCCGGGGGCAGCAAGTGCGCGACCTGCGGAACGCTGACATGGCCGTTGTGGCACATCACGTGTGTGCCGTTGGTGAAGGGCGCGGTCGCGCTCACCTCGATCGGCATCCCGGGGCTCGCTCCGCGGACCGCGCCCACCACGCACGACGACGAGCGGCCGTCCAGGGCGGCCCGCAGCGTGTCGTCCGAACCGATCGCCGACGCGCGCCGATGCCGGGTCGGGCCGCCCGCACCCGTCGGGAACCACGCCACACCGTGACCGTCGAGGTTGATCACTTCCTCGCGTTGCCAGCGGGGGCGCGCCGCCTGCCGAAGCAGGCCGTATGCGGGACCAAAGATCAAGTCGGTGACGTTGCGGGGCTGCCCGAGCCACGCGAAATGCCGACACATATCGCCTCCCTATTCCTTGCCGCGCTGTCCGGACGGATCAGATCTGCCGTTCCTGCAACCACATCTCCAGCAACGCCACCTGCCACAGGGCGTTGGAGCCGAGCGTTGTCCGGGATGTGTTCGGGTCCGCCAGCATCGCCTCGATCCAGTCGGTGCGGAACAGTCCGCGTGCCTTGGCCACCGGATCGGTGACGGCGTTGCGCACACGATCGAGGAACGAGCCCTCGAGATGCCGGATGGCCGGGACGGGGAAGTATCCCTTGGGTCGGTCGATCACCGCATCCGGGATGACGCCACGGGCGGCGTCCTTGAGCACCCCCTTCCCGTTCTGCGCGAGCTTGAGCGCCGGCGGGCACGCCGCGACGAGCTCGACCAGTTCGTGGTCCAGGAAGGGGACCCGCGCTTCGAGCCCCCAGGCCATCGTCATGTTGTCGACCCGCTTGACCGGGTCGTCGACCAACATGATCGTCGAGTCCAGCCGCAGCGCGGCGTCCAGGGTCGTGTCGGCGGCGGGCATCGCGAAGTGCTCGCGGATGAATGCGCGGCTCGGGTCGTCATCGAGCAGCCAATCGGGCTCGAGGATGTGGGCGAGCTCGGCGTGCGGTCGGTCGGTAAAGACCGACGCGTACGCCGCCGGGGCCTGCTCGCGCGGCACCTGCGCGAGCGGTGGGTACCAGTCGTAGCCTGCGAAGACCTCGTCCGCGCCCTGACCGGACTGCACCACCGTGACCGACTTGGAGACCTCCTGCGCGAGCAGGTAGAACGCCACGCAGTCGTGGCTGACCATCGGCTCGGACATCGCCCCGATCGCCTCGTCGACGGCGGGCAGGAGGCGCTGCGGATCGACCAGGATCTGGTGGTGGTCCGTGGCGAACCGGTGCGCCACGAGGTCGGAGTACTCGAACTCGTCGCCCGACTCACCCGCGGCCGCGTGGAACCCGACGCTGAAGGTCTTCAGGCCCACCTGGCCCTCCTGCGCCAGCAGGCCCACGACGAGCGACGAGTCGATCCCGCCCGAGAGCAGCACCCCGACCGGGACGTCGGCGACGAGGCGGCGGCGGACGGCGCGCCGCAGCGCCTCCAGAACCGCGTCCCGCCAGTCGGCCGCCGACCGGCCCGCGAAGGCGGCGCGGCGGACATGTTCGGGGCGCCAGTAGACGTGGTCGGCGAACGTCCCATCGGGCTGCACCGTGCGTACCGTTGCCGTCGGCAGCTTGCGCACCCCCGCAAGGATCGTGCGGGGCGCAGGCACCACGGAATGGAAGCTCATGTAATGGTGCAGGGCCACCCGGTCGATCGAGGTGTCGACGTCGCCGCCGTCCAGCAGCGCGGGCAGGGTCGAGGCGAACCGCACCCGGTGCGCGTTTTGCGTGTAGTAGAGCGGCTTCACGCCGAGCCGGTCGCGGCCCAGGGTGAGCACGCCGGTGTCGCGTTCGAGGATCGCGAAGGCGAACATGCCCAGGAACCGCTCGACGCACGCCGGGCCCCACCGGTGGAACGCTTTGAGCAGCACCTCCGTGTCCGTCTGGGAGAAGAACCGGTAGCCGTGGCCCGCCAGCTCGTCTCGCAGCTCCCGGAAGTTGTAGATCAGCCCGTTGAACACGATGGTCAGGCCCAGCTCGCTGTCGACCATCGGTTGGCCGCCGCACTCGGAGAGATCAAGGATCTTCAGGCGACGGTGGCCGAACGCGGCTCGGCCCATCGCGTGTACGCCGGTGCCGTCCGGACCGCGGCGGTGCATCGACGCGTTGATCCGCGCCACCGCGGCCACGTCCGCGTCGCGACCGTCGAACCGGACCTCACCCGCGATACCGCACATCGGCCAAGCCTCGCGCGGAAATGTTTCGTCTGTGTGACATGGGAGCGTGGCGGCGCTCGTGATCGTCGACGCGCTCCTGCGGCGGCGCGAGCACCCGGTTCCGCCGGTGACACTCGCGCCCACCCCCAGCGTCACCTCGCACCCTTCGGGTCACTTCGCACCCCACCGGTGGGGTGCGAAGTGACCCGGTGGGGTGCGAAGTGGTGGGCGGGCCGCACCCCCGGCGGCGACCCCACGGCGACGCACCCCCAAGGGCGCACCCACGGCGGCGGACCCCGCGACGGCGCACCCCGCGGCGGTGGACCCCGCGGCGGTGGACCCCGGGCGGCGCACCCCGCGGTGGCGCACCCCGCGGCGGAGGCCCCCGAGGGCGGACCCCGCGGCGGCGGACCCTCCGGCGGCGCACCCCCGCTGCGCACCCGCCCGCGGCGCACGCCCCGGCGGCACACGCGCCGGCGGCACGCGTCGCAGCGCGCGGCCGCTCCAGGACGACGCGCCAGCCGCGCAAGCCCCGTCGGGTTGCCGCACACTGGCCGGATGTTGGGTGTGGTGTTCCGGCCGGAGCTGCCGCCCGAGCGGCTCCCCGTCGTCGCGCAGGCCGCCGAGGAGGCGGGGGTCGCGCAGCTGTGGCTGTGGGAGGACTCGTTCTTCGCGGGCGGGATCGCGTCGGCGAGCGCGGCGCTGGCCTGGACCTCGCGGCTGCATGTAGGCGTCGGCCTGCTTCCGGTACCGCTGCGCAACCCAGCGCTCGCCGCGATGGAGATCGCCACCGTCGAGCGGATGTTCCCCGGCCGGTTCCTGCCGGGGCTGGGCCACGGCGTGCTGGAGTGGATGGCACAGGCGGGCGCGGCGGTGGCGTCGCCGATGACGTTGCTGCGCGAGTACACCGTCGCCGTGCGGGCGTTGCTGCACGGCGAGCGGGTCAGCACCGAAGGGCGTTATGTGCGCCTCGACGGAGTGGCGCTGAGCTGGCCGCCGCCCGGCCCGCCGCCGCTGTTGGTTGGGGCGCGCGGGCCGAAGACGGTGCTTCTCGCCGGTGAGCTGGGCGACGGGCTCCTGCTCGACTCCCCGGCCACACTCGACGACGTGCGCGCCGCCCGCGCCGCGGTCGACGAGGTCCGCGGCGACCGGCCGTTCCAGGTGGTGTTGAACGTTCTGATCGACGACCTGCGCACGCTCGCCGACCGGGTCACGGAGGCGCGGGAGGCGGGCGCCGACGTAGTCGTGCTGGAGCCGCCCGCCGATGCGCCCGACCCGGAGCCGCTCATCGCGGCGGTGGCCCGCGGCTGACCGCCCGACCAGGTGCCATGATCGCCGAAACCGGGACATTTGGTGCGCTGATGCACCAAATGTCCCGGTTTCAGCGATCATGCCGGGGCGGGACCGGGGGCCGGCCCGCCAGCCGGGGCCGTCAGCCGGGGCCGGCAGCCGGGTCTGGGTGCTGGGGCCGTCAGCCGGGGCTGGGGGCCGGGTCGCCCGTGCCCGCCCGTCCGGCCCCCGGTCGGCGCGCGACGTAGGTGCGCGGGGTGCGCCGATCAAACCGTGGCTACCCGGTGGGGGCGCCGACCCGACGGTGCCTACCCGGTGGTCAACGCCACGTTCGGGTCGGTGGCCGGAGCCGTCGGGTCGGTGGCCGGAGCCGTCGTGTTGGTCGGGGCCGTCGTGTCGGTCGGGTCGGCCGGGGCCGTCGTGTCCGTCGTGTCGGTCGCGGCGGTCGCGGCGGCGATGGGAGCCGCCGTGGCCGTGGCAGTGGCCGTGGCCGTGGAGCCCGCGGCCTGCTCAGGGGTCGAGATGCTGGTCAGCGCCGGGCAGCCGAGGTTGGTCCACGAGGCATCCAACCGCGCGACGAGGAAGCCGTGCAGATCCGCCGCGACGCCGGTGTCGGGTGACGGGGCGGCCGCGGTGAGGTGCTCGTCCAACGCCAGCCGCGGAACGGCGGCCTGCGCCATGCTCAGGCAGTACGCCTTGCCGGTCTCGACGGCGGGGTTGATGCGCACCATGTCGACCCCGGCCCGGTAGAGGTCGGTCTTGAGGACGTTGGTGTTGCCGTTGTTGCCGACGGTCATGGGGTCGTTCAGCGGCACCAGCGCGACCGGCGCGGCCTGGTCGGCGGCGGCCTGAAGCTCGTTGAGCGCCATCGACGGGCTGGGCGCCTGGCCTGCGGACAGGTCCGGAGCCGTCAGCGGTGTGCACCCGAGCACCGGGTCGAGAAGGTGATCGACCAGCCCGTTGTCGGAAGCGTTGTTCAACACGGTCGCGCCGGGCAGCGCTTTCTGGTTGTCGGCGGAGAACTGGGCGATACGCCCGTCGGCGGTGGCGAGGTAGCTGCCGGGCAGGTTGTCGCTCTGGTCCTGGTCGACCACGCTGAAGTCCCGCGTGGTCGGGCACGGCTTGCCGTCGTTGCCGGTGCCGAGCGGGGGGACGGCGAGCTTGCCCGCCTTGATCGCGGCGTTGGCGGCGGCGAAGAACTGCGGGGCGTTGCAGTAGGCGAACTGGCCGAACGGCGAGCCGGGGCTGCCGTTGACGCAGCTGTCGCCCGCGTGGAAGCGCAGGCCCATGAAGCCGCGCCGGAGGTGGCGCTGACGCAGCTTCAGCACATCGGCCTGGTAGCCGAACCACAGGCCGACGACAGCGCGCCGGGGCAGGGTCACGGCGACCGGAGGCACCGCGGGCTGCGTGCCGTCGTCGACGACGAGCGGGTGGTAGACCGACAGCTTGCCGGTGGCGGGGTCGAGGATCGACGCCTCGACGAACGCGGACTGGTCGGCGTTCGCCTCGTGGCAGGCGCCCGCGGCAGGGTCGGTCGCGACCAGCCGGTAGGGCGTGGCCAGGCCCGCCGCCGACAGCGGCGCGGGGGGCACGATCAGCGTGCAGTTCGGGTTGGGGTCGCCTGCGGCGGGCGGCGCGGTCGTCGGCGGGGCGGTCGTCGTCGGTGCGGCGGCCGCCGTGGTCGTCGGGGCCGTCGTCGGGCCTGGGGCGGGCCTGCGGTGACGGCCCGCCAGGGCGGCGGTGTCCGCCGTTGTTCGCGGGCCGCCCGGATGGGCGTTGGCGAATGCGGGGACGAGCGCCAGGCCGACGGTCAGCGCGGCGGCCGCAGTGGCCGCCGACGCGACGACGAGCCTCACGCGTACGCGGTGGCTTGGACGGGGATGGCGTGGTGAATCGGACATGGGGGCCTCATTGCGACGTTCTGGTAATGGGGGAGCGACGGAGCGTCGACCGCGACGGTAGACAGCGGGGCATATCGCGTGAGCTGATTCTGAGCGAGGGGGTTGCCGCGGAGGCGTCCAGCGGCGTGAGGCTGGCGCCGAGCGACGGCCGTTACGGTGAAAGGCTGAAGATCAAATAGGCTGTTCGATGCAGGGTGTTCTCAGCGAACAGGGCACGACATCTGGATCCAAACCGCCCAGCGCTGAACATATCGCCCGCCGACCGCACCCTTCCGAGATTGCCGCCAGTGGACTTTCTCCAAGATCGAAGCCCATTCAGGGCAATCTCGAACCCCCGTGGAACGTCCCCCAACCGGCGATCTCGGGCCGAGCGCGACGTAGGCTCGCGCGGCGTGACGGTGGACTGGTCGACCGAATGGCTCAATAGTCTGATCTGGATCGTCGTGGTCACCGTGCTGGCCGTGCTCGGGACCGCCCTCGCGCTCGTGCTGGTGGTCCGCGTCACCCAGTGGGGCCGCCAGTTCCGCAGGCTCGCCTTCCCCTACTTCGCGCCCCGGCGCGGCCAGGGCTGGGGGCCGCTCCTGACCCTGCTGGCCGTCATCGCGCTGGCCATGGCGGGCGTGCGGGTCCAGGTGGTCAACTCCTATGTCGTCAACGGGCTCTACACCGCATTCCAAGACGGCGACGCGGCGGGCTTCGGCCGCTACATCCTGATCTTCGCGATCCTCTCGGTGGTCGCGCTGGCCCAGGCCCTGCTCGCCTTCTACGCGCAGCAGCGGCTCATCCTGCGCTCGCGGGTGTGGCTCAACGACCGGCTCGTCGGCGACTGGCTCGACGGTCGCGCCTACCACCGCGCCCGGTTCACGACCGCCCCGGTGGACAACCCCGACCAGCGCATCCAGGAGGACGTCGCCTCCTTCGTCGAGGACTCGACGACGCTCGGGGTCGGCGCGATCAGCTCGATGGTGTCGCTGGTCTCGTTCACCATGATCCTCTGGAGCCTGTCGGGACCGCTCACGGTGTTCGGGTTCGACATCCCCCGTGCGATGACGTTCGCCGCCTACCTCTACATCATCGTGGCGTCGGTGATCGCGTTCCGCATCGGCCGCCCGCTGATCCGGCTGAACTTCCGCAACGAGGCCCTCAACGCCTCGTTCCGCTACGCGCTCGTGCGCCTGCGCGACAGCTCGGAGAGCGTGGCCCTGTACCAGGGTGAGGAGGTGGAGCGGGGGATCCTGTCGCGCCGGTTCCGGGCGGTGATCGCCAACGCGTGGGCCATCGTCTACCGCTCGCTGAAGTTCCAGGGCTTCAACGTGGTGATCACGCAGTACTCGCAGATCATCCCGCTGGTGCTGCAGGCGCCGCGGTTCTTCGCCGGCAAGATCACCCTCGGCGACATCCAGCAGACGGCACAGGTGTTCGACCAGGTGCAGAGCGCTCTGTCGTTCTTCCGCCTCGCCTACGACCAGTTCGCGTCCTACCGGGCGACCCTGATCCGGCTCAACGGCATGCTCGACGCCGACGCCGAGGCGCGCGCGCTCCCGGCGGTGCGCCTGGAGCAGTCCGACGGGCTCGCCGTGCGGGACCTCACCGTGCGGCTGCCCGACGAGCGGCCGCTCATCGACGATCTCAGCGTCGATCTCCCCACGGGCGATGCGCTGCTGGTGACCGGGGCGTCCGGCAGCGGGAAGACCACGCTCCTGCGCAGCCTCGCGGGCCTTTGGCCGTTCGCCGCGGGCACGGTGCGGCGGCCGGTGGGACGCGCGGCGTTCTTCCTGGCCCAGCAGCCGTACGTCCCGCTGGGCAGCCTGCGGGCCGCGCTGACCTACCCCGAGGCGGCCGACACCCTCGCCGACGACCGCGCCGCGGCCGTGCTCCGCCAGGTGCAGCTGCCGCACCTCGCCGACCGGCTCGACGAGGAGACCGACTGGAGCCGCAGGCTCTCACCCGGCGAGCAGCAGCGCCTGGGCTTCGCGCGTGTGCTGCTCGCCCGGCCGAAGGTCGTGTTCCTCGACGAGGCCACCTCCGCCGTCGACGAAGGCATGGAGGCGGCCCTCTACACGCTGCTGCGCACCGAGCTGCCGGACGCGGTCGTCGTCAGCGTGGGCCACCGCAGCACCCTGGCCCGGTTCCACGCCCGGCAGCTGGAGCTGGTCGGCGACGGCGGCTGGCAGGAGCTCAGCACTCCACGACGTTGACGGCGAGGCCGCCCGTCGAGGTCTCCTTGTACTTGTCGAGCATGTCCCGGCCGGTCTGCCGCATGGTCTCGATGGCCTGGTCGAGGCTCACGCGGTGGGTGCCGTCGCCGTGCATCGCCAGCGACGCGGCGTTGACGGCCTTCACCGACGCCACCGCGTTGCGCTCGATGCACGGGATCTGCACGAGCCCGCCCACCGGGTCGCAGGTCAGTCCGAGGTTGTGCTCGATGGCGATCTCGGCGGCGTTCTCGATCTGGGCCGGGGTGCCGCCGAGGAGCGCGGTGAGCCCGGCGGCGGCCATGGAGCAGGCCGACCCCACCTCGCCCTGGCACCCCACCTCGGCGCCGGAGATGGAGGCGCGCCGCTTGAAGAGGATCGCGACGGCCGCGGCGGTAAGCAGGTACTCCACCACGGCGTCGGCTTCGGAGCCGAGGTCGGGCAGGTAGTGCAACGCGTAGAAGAGCACGGCGGGCACGATCCCCGCGGCGCCGTTCGTCGGTGCGGTGACGATCCGGCCGCCCGCCGCGTTCTGCTCGTTGACCGCCATGGCCGCCACGTTGAGCCAGTCCATGGCCCGGGCGGGGTCCCCGGGCGCGCCGTCGGCCAGCAGATGCTGGTACAGGGCGGCCGCCCGGCGCCGGACGCGCAGGCCACCGGGGAGGGTGCCCTCGGTGCGGCAGCCCGCGTCGATGCACTCCCGCATGACCCGCCAGATGTCCAGCAGCCGTGCGCGCACCTCCGCCTCCTCTCGGGCCACGGTCTCGTTGGCCAGCATGAGCCCGGCGATGCTCGCGCCGCTGCGCGCACACCGTTCGAGCAGGTCGGCGGCGGTCTCGAAGGGGTGCGGCACCGCGACTTCGGCCTGCTCGGCGTCCGCCTCGTCGGCGGCGAGCACGAAGCCGCCGCCGACCGAGTAGTACGTCTTCGCCGCGACCACCGCGGCGTCGGCGTCGGTGGCGGTGAACCGGAGCGCGTTGGTGTGGCGGGGGTCGAGCACGCGGGGGAGCAGGGCGACCGCGTGGTCGTCGAAAGGCACGGGGTGCTTGCCCGCGAGCAGCACCTTGCCCCCGCCGCGGATCTCCCGGCGGCGGGCGGCCGCGTACTCGGGAGCGACGGTCTCCGGGCGGTTCCCCTCCAGCCCGAGGACGACGGCGTCCGGCGTGCCGTGGCCGGGGCCGGTCGCGCCGAGCGAGCCGTAGAGCTCCACGCGCACGCCTGCGACCCGGCCGAGGACCCGTTGCTCTTCGAGGAGGTCCACGAAACGGTTCGCCGCCCGCATCGGCCCGACCGTGTGCGAGCTCGACGGGCCGATCCCGACGGAGAACAGATCGAAGACGCTGATCACACCCATGACGGTAGGCCCATGGCCGGTGCGCCGCACCGGCGGAACGCTCGGACTTGGGGGCCGGATCTCCTACACTTGTCGGAATGGCGGACCGGCTCCAGGAGGAGCTCGACGCGCTCGCGGTCCGGCTGGGCCGCAGCCTCACCGTCGACGGCGTGGACGGCGAGCTCCTCGCGCACAGCACCCAGTGGGACGACGCCGACCAGGCGCGGATCTCCTCGATCCTGCTGCGCCACGTCAGTCCGGAGCGGCGGGCCTGGGAGGAGCGCCACGTCGGGGCGGACCCGACCGGCCCGGTCGCCGTGCCGGCCAACTCGGAGCTGGGGATGACGGCGCGCCTGTGCGTGCCGCTGCGCCGCGACGGACGCACGGTCGGCCTCCTGTGGATGCTGCACACCCACGGCACGCTGGACGCCGACGAGCGGCAGGCCCTCCTGCGGGGCGCCGACGTCCTCGCCGCGCGACTGGACGCGCCCGCCCGGGCGCCGGGGCGGGAGGTGGACCGGCTCGTCCGACGCCTGTTCGACGACGGGCGGGCCGAGGCGGTCGACCAGCTCGCGGTGACGGTGCCCGGCATCGTCGAGGGGGTCGTGCAGGTGGTTGCGGCGGTCGCGACGGGGCCCTACGGTGTCCGTCCGTTCCGGCCGGGGGAGTTCAGCGCGCTGACCGGCGCGCTCACCCCGACCCTGCGCCCGGCACCGGCCTACGTCGGCTCCTGCGCGTCGACGACGTACGCGCTGGTGGTGCTGCACCATCGCGGGACGGCGTGCCCGATGTTGGCCGAGATCGAGCGCGCCGTCGGCGCGTGCGTCGGCGTCTTCACCCTCGGCGTCAGCGAGCCCGCGCCGCTCGGGCCGCGCGCCGCGCGGGAGGCCCGCAGGCAGGCCCTCGCGGCGGCCGAGCTGGCCGCGCTCGACCCGGCCCTGCCCCGGCCCGCGCACTGGTCGGGCCTCGGTGCCTACCGCACGCTGCTGGCCACGCCGCGCCCGTCCGACCAGGCTCTCCGACCGCTCGACGAGGCCGGGGCGTCGGCGCCGATGCTGCTGTCGACCCTGGAGACGTTCCTCGACCTCGCGGGCGACGTCCAGGCGGTGGCGAAACACCTGAACCTGCACCGCAGCAGCCTCTACTACCGCCTTGACCGCATCGCGCGTCTCGCCGCCGTCGACCTCTCCGACGGTCTCGTGCGCCTAGAGCTGCACCTGGCGCTCAAGGCCCGCCGGGCGCGCCGCCGGACGCTCCGATAGCGCGCCCGGCGGGCGGGTGAGGGGTGGACACCGTGGACTCAGGGCTGGCCGGCCTTGGCCCCGGTCGGGTGAGGGCCGCCGAAGATCGCCGGGTTCGGTACATTTGGTGTGCCTGCGCACCTCTTGTACCGAACGCGGCGATCATGTCACGGTAACGGCGGCGTCGGGGCGGACGTGATGGTCCATTCGTAGCCGGCCCCGAGCGTGAGCAGTAGCGTAGGTAGTCCACGGAATTCGCCGAGGCTGGCTCGGCCAGTGGGCCGGTGGGGGCGCCTCGGCGGTGAGGGGACGCGTCATGGACCGGTTCGTCGAGGCGGACTGTTCCGACTCGCTGTTATCCTGGTGAACCCGGGATTGTCGACCATGCTGGCGACTGTTTCAGGAGTTGTGTGATGGCGGAGCCGCTCGACCGGGACGGGGAGGACGGGCAGTCCCCTTCGCCTGATCGGGACGGTTCGGGCGAGGATCTGAGCGAGGACGATCTCGATATCGACGCCCTGGTGTCGGTATGGAGGGACGATCTGCTGCTGGATGCGATCGGGGCCGCCCCGACGACGTCCGACCGGCTTGACGTGCCGTTCGACGTGTCGGCTGACCGCCTGCTAATCGAGGCGTTGCTGTCGTGGCGGCGCGAGGTCGAGTCCGGTCCGGTCGCCCCTGCTGCCCCCGACCCGGTGCGGCGCGCGGAGATGGACTCGGCTGCTCCCGACCAGGTGCGGGGCCCCGAGATGGCCCCTGACGTCCTTGAGCCGGAGGGAGGGGCCGAGACTGCCCCTGTTGCGCCCTCCCCGGTGCCGGGCGCCGAGATGGACTCGGCTGCCCGCGGCTCCCGTCGCCGTAACTTCCGGGTGCCGATCGTTTCGGCCCTCGCCGCTGCCGTCGTGATCGTCTTCACCGCCGCTGCCGCGTACGGTGCCGCACCCGACGACGCCCTGTGGACCGTCACCGAGGTCCTCTACAGTCAGCACGCCGAATCGGTCCGCGCCGCCCGTGATGTGGGTGTTGCTCAGGCGCAGGCCAGGGAAGCAATGGCGGCGGGGCATCCGCACGATGCCGACGCCGCGCTCCACGCGGCGGCCAGCCTCCTGCCACAAGTGCGGAGCGAGGACGGCCGGACCGAACTCCAGAACCGGCAGCGCGACTTGGCGCGGCAGCTCGACGCCGACCCCGGCCGCACTGCGACGAAGACACCGGCACCTGATTCCGACACACCGACGCACAACTCGAAAGCGGTGGCTGCGCCCAGTCCGAAACCGCAGCCGTCAACCCATCCCTCGGCAGCGAGCGACTCTCCCTCGCCAGCGGGCGACTCCTCGGCTCTGGCGGCTGGGGAGCCTCATGACTCGCCTACCCGGGCAGGGTCCGCACCGGCCTCGGCGCAAACGCCGGAAACCCCTCAGCCCGCTTCGGTGACCTCCACGCCGCACCCCGGTGAGGAGCCCAGCAACTCGCCGCGGCCACACCGCTCTGCCGCCCCCACGACCGAACCGGCCACGACCGAACCGGCCACGACCGAACCGGCTACGAGCGCGGCGCCGACGGTGACCAAGGTCCCGACGGTGACCAAGGTCCCGACGGTGACCAAGGCGCCGACGGTGACCAAGGCGCCGGCGGAGACCAAGGCGCCGGCGGAGACCAAGGCGCCGGCGGAGACCAAGGCGCCGACGGAGACCAAGGCGCCGCAACCCAGTACGCGACCGGTCCAGCAGGCCCCGCCCAGCAAGACACGCTCGCCCGCCACGACCCCGCCCTCGGCGGCGGAGCCGACGACAGCCGCGCCAGCTACCGGACATACGGACGAGCGGTCCGCCCCGCGGAAGACCGACTCGCGAGGCACGCAGAGCGCCTCGACCCAAACGGGGACGGAGTGACGGTGCCGTGTAAAAGTAAGAACGACCGGCAAATGCTGGCGCCGAGCGGCTGCAGGCCCCGCTGAGCCTCTCGGTGTCGCCCGCGCGGCCGACGAAACGTCGGGCAGTCCGACACCGGCCGGCGGCCTCCCTCCTCTACCATCCACACCCGCCGCTCACGCCGACCGTCAATTGCCGGACGTTCTGACTAACGGGCTTGAAACAGGGCAACTCACGCCCGGACTCGATGCTCCCGTGCGTGCCTCGGCCGGGAGCCGCCCGCCGCCACGGAATCGAACGACGCCAGCGACGGCCGGGGCGCCGTCATCATCTGTGCCCACGTGAGCCCGCGGCGCACGTTCACCGCCACGGTGGCGCGGTTCGGACAGCGCGTGTCCGGGCTGAGTGCCGCCTGCGTCAGCCCGGTCGCCCCAACGGTGTACGGCGCCGCGGAACTGCTCTCGTCGTCACCCTGCTCGACCACCGAGATGCGCGACGCGGACACCTCGAGCACTCCGCCGACGAGCGCGACCGTGTAGCCGACGTCCTCGACCCCGGGCTGGGCGAGGGTGGCGTTCTGCTGCAGCATCCAGCACGTCCCCGCCGTCGTCACGGCGACCGTCGCACCGCTCGACAGCACGCAGCCCGCTGTGGCGAACGGCCCGTCCGCCCCGAGGAAGTCGGCAGGGAGGTGCCCGCCCTGCAGTGTGGCGACCGCGTCGGGCACCCCGGAGGTGATGACGAAGAGCGGGACGCCTGCCCCGCCCGAACCTGCGACGGGGATCGCCACGGCGACGTGCGCCCCGCTCAGCTGCACCCCGGTGAACGTGACCTGGCTGAACGTGGCGCTCTCCAGCCGGGCCCCGACCATGCTGACCGGCAGTCCGCCGGTCGACGCCTTCAGTGCCGTTCCGGTGAAGGTGGCCTGGAACAGGATCGCGCCGTCGAACCGGGTGCCTGCGATCGCGGCGCCGCGGCCGCCGAACTGCGCCCCGGTGAGGTCGGCACCGGAGAAGTCGGTCTCGGTGAGGTCGGCCTGGAGCAGCGACACGCCGGTGCTGATCACGTACATCTGCGCGCGGGCGAGCGTGGCACCGACGAGGTTCGCCGACTGCAGGTTCGCGTCCGGCAGGTAGGCGTAGCTCAGGTCGACGCCGGGCACCGTGCCGTCGTTGCTCCGGCCGCCCTGCAGGCCGAACAGGGTCGCGTTCGCCAGGGTGGCGCCGCTGAAGTTGGTGCCGGTGAGCGTGGCGTACTTCAGCGACGCACCGGTGAGGTCGCAGCCCGACCAGTCCGCGCCTGCGAACGTGGCGTGGTCCAGCATCGTCCGCTTCCCGCCTGCGGACGGGAAGGCGAGCCCGGTCGCGGTGGTGGCGTCGAAGTGTGCGCCCGCGGCGTTGAGGTTGTCGCCCCAGGACGCGCGGGTCAGGTCGACCCCGACGAACGAGACGCTGGTCAGGGTGGCCCCCGCCAGCTTCGCTCCGGTCAGCGTCGCGCCGTCGAAGGCCGCGCCCGTGGCGTCGACCCCGGTGAGGTCGGCGCCGGTGAGGTTGACGTTCGTCAGGTCGGCCCCGGTGGCCTTCTTCGTCGACCGGATCGTGGCGAGGCTCGGCGTGACGTCGGTCTGCGCGAACGTGTCGCCGGACTCGGCCACGTCCTGGAAGACCAGGACCGCGGGCGTCCCGGTGCCGAGCTGGTAGCAGGCCTCCAGCTCGCCGAACATGATCCGGGCCAGGCCCGACGCCGGGTCGGCGACGAGGGTCAGCGCCGATGCGGCCGCGGCCGCGGGGACGAGGATCGCGGTGTCGATGCCGTCCTGGACGTGCAGGTAGAGCCCGGCGTCCGAGACGACGAACACCGTTCCGTCGGAGCGGCCCGTGTCGTAGGCGGTCCAGACGGTGCCGGGGTCGGTGCTGCGGGCGGCCGACATGGTGGGGGCGGTTTCGTCGCCCGCCGTGGTGTAGGCCAGGAAGAAGCGTGCCCCCGCGGCGTTCGTGCTCTGCCATCGGAACTTGCCTGCGAACGCCGGGGCGGCCGGAGCGGAGTCGGTTCTGCTCATGTCGAGGGGGCCCAGACGCTGACCGAGGGCTCGGTGCGGCCCGCGGGGCCTGCGAACGACTCGTAGTTCAGCGAGTACACGTTCCGCCAGACGTCGACCACGATGCGGGCGGCGTTGAGCCCGGTGGTGCGGGTCAGCCAGGAACCGTTCGGCTGGTAGACGTCGAGCCGGTAATCCGACATCACCGTGCCGTCGCCGACGTAGCTGAGCACGTAGATGTAGCCCTTGGTCTCGGTGCTCATGGCCAGGTAGGTCACGGCGGTGCCCGGCGGGTCGTGCAGGCCCATCGTGGGCTGGTGGACGACGACGTCGAGCAGGCCGTCCGACGCCGGTTTGGTGATCTTGTACGACGTGTCGGCCCGCTCGTCCTGGAGCGTCCACACCTGCCCGGGCTCGTGCACGGTCACGGTCACGCTCGACGACACGGTCGCGGTGGCGGGCAGCGGCCGTCCGCGCGCCGCGAGGGCCTGCCGCAGCGCGGCCGGTACCCGGCCCGCGGCGAGGTCGGTGACCACGGCGGGATCGAGCGTGAGGGACGGGCAGGTGACCGACACCGGGGCGACGAGGGCGGCCCCGTTCGCCGCGAACGCAGCCGCGACGTCCCCGGTGGTGAAGCCCCCGTTCAGGTCGGCGGCCAGGGCGGCCGGGAGGGTGAAGAGCGTCTTCCCGTCCTGTGCCACCGCGATGCCTGCGCTGCCGAGGGCGAGGTCGTAGCGGACGCCGGACGCCGTGACCGTCCAGCTCAGCGCCAGGTCGGGGCCCCCGGAGGTGACGGTGACCGCGTCGGCGCCCGCGGCCAGTCGGTAGAGCACGGTGCCGGCCTGCACGAGCCAGTCACCGGTCAGCGCCGCGCCCGCCGCCGCGAACGCCTGCCGCAGGGCGACGCCGACGAGCCCGGTGTCGAGCCCGGCGGCGGCCCCGACCGGCAGGCCCGTGACGGCGGCACCGTCGAAGCTGGGCACGGGGTTGCCGTTCACGTCGAACGCCTGGATGCGCGCCGGGCAGCCCGTGGTGCCCTGCTCGAGCACCAGGATGCGGCCGTCGGCGGCCACCGCCAGGGCCACGGGGGTGTTCATCAGCCCCTGACGGCCGCTGGCGCCTGCAGGCCCGGAGGTGAGCACGGCAGGCACCGCCTGGTGGTCGGGGGACGGGCCGTCGGGCAGTCGGAGGATCATCATGCGGCTCTGCGCGGAGCTGATCGCGACGACGTAACCCTGGGGGTGGACGACGAAGGCGTCGAGGAACGAGAGCGGGAACAGGCCCCAGTTCTGCGTCTGCGCCATGTCGAAGGGCGTGGTGTCGTCCAGCGTGATCTGCCGGAGCTGGTACCCGGCATCCGTCGGCTGGGCGTAGAAGTTGCGCTGACTGACCGTCGCCATCGGGTACGGGTGCACCTCGACGACGTCGGTGACCCGGGCCAGGGCGTAGGCCGGGGCGTTCGGCAGCCCGATCGTCCATGCGGCGCCCGCGGTCACGACGACGGCCACCGCGCCCGACGGCAGCGGGTGCCCGAAGGTCGCGAAGAGCGCGGCCAGGTCGGCCGCGACCGGTCCGCCTGCGTCCAGGCCGGTGTCGTACGAGGCGGGCGCGCTGAACAGCGGCGCAGGCCCGAACTGGTCGTAGAGGACGGCAGGCTGGTCGTCGAACCCGCTCGGGCTGAACTTCAGCGACGCCTGGGGCGTGCCCAGCACCGAGACGTTCTGGAACGCGTGGATCTGCGTGGCGACGGGGAAGGCGTCGCCGGTCTCCGGAATGTTCTGGCCCGAGGCGCGCCAGCAGTAACCGAGCATGTACGCCTTGTCGTTGAGCGTGATGTCGACCAGCGTCGCCAGGTTGTGCCCGGTGTTGTCGGCGTCGAGGTCGGTCACCACCGCGGTCGGGATGTTGTCGGTGGACACCGCCAGCACCGTGATCGTCGTGCCGCCCGCGGTCTGCTGCGCCCGCACGATCCGGTAGGCCGCCGTGCCGTCGACGATGGTCCACGCACGCGTCGGGTCCGCGACCTCGACGTAGGCGCCGGGGCCGAGCGTGACGCCGTGCAGGCCGAACGCCACGTCGATCGCCTTGGTGATCTGCTTCGCGTCGAGCGCGGGGGCGTCGGCCGCGTCCAGGGTGAACTCCGCCTGCTGCCACACGTGGGCGTCCGTGGCGTGGTCGTAGACCAGCTTCTGCGTGTACCGGTACTGCGTCGCCGCCGCCAACGGCACCAGGTTCTCCTGGATGCTCCCGGTGATCGTGAGCACGTCCGCGCCATCGGGCAGCCCGGCGGTCTGCCACGCGCTGGTGTACTGGCCGCAGAGGAAGCCCGACTCGGCGTACACGTTGAACTTGACCTGGATCGACCCGCCTGCGGGCAGCGCGGAGAACGCGGCGGTGACCGGCCGGCCCGCGGGTAGCCCGGTCATGCTGCCGGTCTGGGTGTGCGCGGTCCCGCCGCGGTACTGCACGATCGCCTGCCAGGTGGTGGCGATGGTCGGCCAGATCGGCGGCTGCGTGCGCGTGCCGTGGGTGGGGTCGGGCGAGACGACGACCGACACGTCGAGGGTGCGCACGAGGGTGACCTCATAGAGCGCGGGCGAGGTGAGCACCTCGACCGTGGTCTCGCCGATCTCGGCGAGGTCCACGGCCCGGTTGGCGATCTGGAAGAACACGTCGACGGCCGGGATGGCGTCCTCCAGCGCCGCCTCGCCGAGCTTCTCGACGACGTAGGCCTGCAGCTTCTCCAGCCCCGTGTGCACGAGCATCCCGGCGACGGCGTCCGCCATCGCGGTGAAGAACGCCTCGGGGTCGGGGAAGGACATGGCGCCCCCCGTCTCGGCGCCGAGGATCCCGAGGGCGAGCCCGACCAGCTTGGCGACGAGCGGCCGGTCCTCCGAGAGGGTCTTGAACCACGCGTTGTTGTCCAACGCGACGCCTGCGACCAGGAACAGGCCGGGGATGGCGTAGTTGAAGATCCCGGTCAGGACGGCGCCGGGCAGCACGAGGTCGTCGTCCCAGCGGCTGGTCCCCAGGCCGCCGTGCAGCAGCCGCGCCTTCGCCGCGGTGCCCGGCCACGCGAAGCTGAGGGTGGTCGGATCGCTGGGCACGGGGATCCCGAGGACCACGTCGCACGACGTGACGACCTGGATCCCGAGGTAGTCCGAGGTGCTGCCGTCGTCGTTGTGGACGGGGATGACCTGGTCGTGGTCGTCGAGGAACTGCGCCCAGGCGTAGAGCGTGCGGAGGAAGTTGTTGCTGACGTTGACCGACATCGTGCCCGCGCCGGTGGTGCCGTCCGGGACGAAGTCGAGGCTGGTGTCGTCGACGGTCAGGCCGGGGCCGGGGGTCAGGTTGTCGAGGGTGAAGGCGTAGCCGCCGTCCGCCGCCGTCGCCGCCCGCATCGCGGCTTTGGCGGCGGCGCGGCCGGTGCGCTGGGCCGCCGCCGCGGCCGGTGCGACCTGGCTGACGCTGCCCGTGCCCTGGTTCACCGACCAGCTCGCGTTGCGCAGCAGGGGATCCTGCTGCGAGGTGTTCAGCGGCAGCTTCATCGCGGGGCCTGCTGCGGCGACCGTCCTGTCCGACAGCCGGTTGTAGGTGACAGGCTGCCCCGCGTTGGCGGGGAACGCAGGCCCCCACGTGAGCGCGTTCCCGTTGACGTCGGTGGAGGTGGTCGTGATCGCCCAGTTCGGCCCCTGCCTGCTGATGACGCCGTCGAAGCGCTGGATGTTCGGCAGGTTGTCCGCGGTGAGGATGTGTCCGGTCATCACCGTCGCCGCCGTGCCGGGGTCGACGGTGGCCAGCTGCGGGTGCATCGAGACCAGGGTCGCCGCGGACTTCAGCGTGGTGAGGAGCAGGTCGGCGGCGTCGGCGGCGGCGAGCACCTGCTCCGGGGCGACGGCGCGGGTCACCCCCACGACCGCCAGCGCGATGGAGACGGCGCCGGGGTCCCGCTCCCGGGCGGCGCGCATGGCCCAGGTGGGCACATGCGTCACGATCAGCGCCAGCTCCGGGACCGACGCCGCGCCGGGGTAGCTGACGCGAAGGACGGTGACGCGGTCGGTGGGCAGTTCGACACCCTCGACGTAGTGGGTGAATCTCGCGCTCGCCTGCCCCTCGAGCAGGCCGAGCGCCCGGTTGCGGCGGGCGTGCGCGGCCAGCGTGTCGCGGGTGTGTGGGCGCAGCGCGACCCGTCTGCCGCCGCCGATGTGCAGCTGGAACCGCCGGACGCCCGGCAGGTGGCCCAGCGCGACGTGCAGGTCAACCGTCTCCGTTCCGGGCCCCCTCACCGCGCGTCCCCGCGCACGATCCGGGTCCGGCCCGCGGCCGCGCGCCCGCGGCGCAGGGTTCGCGACCCGTGCGCCTCGGCCACCCGGTGCCCGTGCCCGCGGTCGTGCCCGCCGCGGTGATCGTTCCGGTGATCGGGTTCGCTGAGCGGGACGGCCGCGGCCGTCGTGGTGTAGGTGATGTCGGCGGTCACATCGGCGTAGCCGGGCTGTACCACCACCGTGGCCTGCTGGAACAGGAATTGCATCCCGGTCATGAACGGCAGCGGCACGCCCGTGTGCCCCATCTTCGCCATCAGGACCGCGTAGGCAGGCTGAAGCATGAAGTTCCAGATGGTCGCGAAGTTCTCGGCCGTGATTCCCGGGATGTTCGTGTGGTCCAGCGTGGCGCCGGTCTCCCCGTCGATGAGCTGGAAGTCGAACTGGACCGTTTGGTTGTAGCCCGAGTTGCTCAGGCGGAAGTCCTGCTGGAAGTCCGTCTCGGTGATCGTGAAGGTGAAGCAGGGCACGGTCTGCCCGCCCTTGAGCACGTTGACCACGGCCTGGATGTCGTGGGTGACGACGGCGCCATTGACCTGTGCCGCCTTCACGATCTGCGGGAGGTAGGTCGCGGCCCCCGCGCCGATCGCGTTCTCCAGGTCGGTCTGGAAGTCCGACAGCTGCAGGTAGACGGTGTCCTGCAGGCCGAGGATGGCGTTGTAGACGTCGGGCGCCTGGAGCGTGTCGACGAGGGAGGTCAGCGCGCCGTTGGTGCCGGGAGTGACCCACCAGACCTGATCGACGCCGCCGGAGACGGCGAACGCCTTCTCGATGTCGGACGCGTAGGTCGGCGCGTCCGAGCCCAGCGCACTCGCTACGGCGACCTGCAGCCACGCCGCGCTGACGTAGCCCTGGCCGGGGACGAACGCGGTGGTGAGCTCCTGATAGATGCCGACGGGCACGGTCGACTTCAGCGTGCCCAAACCGCCCGCCGTGACCTTGTAGGGCTGGCCGAACTGCTTCGACACCACGGAGGCGGCCACGATCTGCGCGCCGTAGGTCGGGTAGTCCGGACCCAGCGCCGTGGTCAGCGCCGCAGTGTAGTCGGCCTCCGTGAGGTACACCGCTCCCTGCAGCGTCTGCAGCTCCGCGTAGACGCTGTCCGGGAGTGGCGCCTCCTGCGTGGTGAGCACGCCGTCGTCGCCGTACGTCAGGTCCCAGACCGTCTGGAAGGTCACCGTCGGCGCCGCCGCGGCGGCCAGGCCGATGGTCATCGGGGTGCCGGGATACTTCTGCCAGAGGGGCTTCAGGGAGGTCCGCTCGTAGTAGTCGGTGTCGAGGATCCCCGGGTCCGGCAGGCCGGGGGTGCCCTTCGTGAGCGTCATGTCCAGCCTGCCGTCCTTCTGGAACGCCCAGTAGAGCTCGTTGAACATGTAGTCCGCGGCGAACAGGTGCGCGTGGGCGGTCGTCGGGATCGAGGGGAGCTGCAGGCTCGGCGGCTTCTCGTTGCCCGGGAACGGCTGGCCGTTCCAGGTGGTGGTGCCGGTCGCTCCCACCTGGATCCCGCTGTCGTTCGGGCCGAACGTCAGCTTGTCGTCGCCCTCCGCGAAGGAGAAGACGATGTCCGGTGTGAGCTGCCCGCTGGCCGGGATCGTGCCGAAGAGGTCCTGCAGGAGGCCCTTCGTCGCGGTGGAGAAGTCGATGGCCTCGATCGCCTTGAGCGTGGCGCTGTCGAGCGTGGGGGGCACGCACGGGAGCCCTTCCTGGTGGTTGACGACGCTGTTGACCGGGATGTTCGGATGCAGCCCGGACGGCGTCGCGGTGATCGTGCCCACCGTGAGCGTGTAGGACCCGGCCTGCTGCGAGATCGTGAAGGGCACGGTGAACGCGAACGAGTCGATGCCCATGCTGTAGGGCCAGGTCTTGTTCGTGTGGCCCATGTTGGCGAAGCCGAGAATCGTGTCGTACTGCTCGTTCCAGGAGTAGCCCACCGTCACTCCGCTCGCGACGAGCGAGATCGTGAACTGGCCGTCGTCGCCCTGGGTCAGCGTCTGGTACTGCGGCGCGAAGCCGCTGAAGGAACCGCCGGTGAGCCGGATGGTGATGTTCTCGTACTGATAGGCCGTGCTGGAGCCGGGCGGTGTCCAGAAGATGTCGGGCAGAGGCACGGTGGTGTCGGGCGGTTGCAGCTGAGAGGCGAGCACCTTCGCCATCGAGTCGCCCAGCATCCACTGGATCAGGGCATGCATGCCGGTGGGCGAGAACGCAGCGGTGAGAGCTTGCACGTCGAAGAGACCCCCCTCGTCGGTGGCGCACCGGTCATGTCCGGACACGCGCCGTCATGACCTTCCTAGGGGTACGCACGTTCGGGCACCCCAGGGAGAATCACCAGGTGTGAAGCTCGCCGGGCGCGCGACCGAGCTGGCGACGCTGGACCGCGCGCTCGAGCAGGCCCGGTCCGGGCGGCCGCAGGTGGTGGTCGTGGAGGCCGAGCCCGGGATGGGCAAGTCCGCCCTGCTCGAGGGTTTCGTCACCCGGCGCCGCGACGCGGCGACCGTGCGGTGGGGCCGCTGTGCGGAGTTCGAGCAGAGCCTGGCGTGTGGGCTCGTGGACCTGCTGGTCGGCGCGGACGGCCCGGCGACCTGCTCGGCCGTCGAGGCCGGCCGCAGGCTCCTGTCGTGGCTGGGCGAGCTGCAGGACGGCGGCCCGCCGGTGGTCCTCGCGGTCGACGACGCCCAGTGGATGGACCGGGCCTCGGCGCAGGCGCTGCGGTTCGCGCTGCGGCGGCTGCGGGCCGACCGGGTGCTCTGCGTCCTCGCCCGGCGCCCGGTCACCGACCCGGGTGCGGCGGTGGACGTCCCCGCCGCCACCACGGTGCTGCGTCCGGGTCCGCTCGCCGCGGACGCCGTCCACGGCCTCGCCCGTGACCTCCGTTCCTGGGAGCTGCCCGCGGCCGTCCTGGAGCGGTTGATCACCCGCACCGGGGGCGTGCCGCTGCTGGTCGCGGCGATCCTGCGGGGCGCGCGCGACCCTGCGCAGCTGGAGTCCGGTGCGGACGTCCCCGTGTCCGTGACCTCCGCGGTGGCCCGGCTGCTCGGCGGGCTGGACGAGGTGGCGCGCCGGCTCGTCGAGGCCGCCGCGGTGCTGGCCGAGCCGACCGATCTCGTTGTGCTCGGGCGGACCGCCGACGCCGACGACCCCTCCGCCGCGACCACGTCCGCGGCGGCGAGCGGCCTCGTCCGCGTCGACGGGCAGAGCCGGGTCGAGTGCGCGCACGCCCTGCTGCGCGAGGCGGTCTACAGCACCCTGCCCCTCGTCCGGCGCCGCGACCTGCACGCACGCGCGGCTGGCTGGACGTCCGGGGACCGCCGTCTCGCGCATCGCGCCGCGGCCGCCGACCGGCCCGATCCACGCCTGGTCGCGGACCTGCTCGCCGCGGCGGGGGCCGCGCGTGCGGCGCTCCGGTACGGTCAGGCCGCGGCCCACCGGCTCCGGGCCCGCACCGTCTCCGGCGACGCCGCCCAGCGGGAGCGGCTCCTGCTGGAGGCGCTGATCGAGCGGGTCGAGGCCCAGGACCTCGCCGGAGCCCGGGAGCTCGAGCCCCAGGTGCTCGACGTGTCGCCCTGCGCGCTGCGCAGCCTGGCGCTGGGCCTGCTCGCCCGCGACAGCGGCGAGGTCGGGCAGGCCAGGACATGCCTTCGGGAGGCCCTCGACCTGGCGACGGCGGCCGGCGACGGTGTCCGTGCCGCGCGTGCCGCGTTGGCGATGTCGGTGCTGCTCGTGCGGCTGGGAGACGGCGTCGCGGCCACCGCGGTGCTCCCGCGCCCCGACACCGTCGGCGATCCCGAGCTGGCGACCGACCTGCTCACCACCCGGGCGATGAGCCTGTGGCGCAGCGGCGCGGTTGGTCCGGCGCTCGACCTCGTCGCCTGCGTCCCGGTCAGCGCCAACGGAACGCCGTGGGAGGCCGACCTCCTCGCCGTCCGCGGGATGCTGCAGCTCTTCGGGGGCAGGCTGCAGCCCGCTCTGGCCGACCTCGACGCGGCGGTCCGCCTCGTCCACCTCTGGCGACCGTCGACGAACCAGAGTCGGATCTACGTGCTGCGCTCGCTCACCCGCTACCACCTCGGCGACTGGGACGGTGCGAACGTCGACGCCGCCGCCGCTCGCGCCCTCGCCCACGGCGGCTCCGAGGCGTGGAGCGCACCGATGGCGCTGGCCGCGGCCGTCGCCGTTGCGGCCCATCGCGGTCAGTGGGACGTCGCAGCCGGGTACCTCGCTGCAGCCAAGGACGCCCTGGCGCACTTCGCCGCGCCCCCGTACGTCGAGTTCGTGCGCGACCGGGAGGTCGACCTCGCCGTGGCCCGCGACGACCACCGCGCCGTGCTCGATCTCCTCGAGCCGGTCTGGTCCGACGAGTACGCCCGGCGATCGCTCCTCCGGTCGGCGCACGAGATCGTGCAGGCGCGGATCGTCGCGCTCGCCAGGTCGGGTCGACCGGCCGACGCGGAGGCGGACCTCGCGCGGTACGAGGCCCTCCTCGCCCAGCTCCCCGACGGCCCACTGCCGAGCAGGCTCGGCTGGCTGCGCGGGCTGATCGCCGAGTCGGGGGCCCAACCTCAGCGGGCACGGCAGCACTATGCGGTCGACCTGGCGGACCCACGCCTGGAACAGACCCCTTTCCTGCTGGCGCAGGTGCTGCTGACGGCCGGACGGCTGGAGCGCGCACTGGGCAACCGCCGGATGGCGATCACCTACCTGGGCCGGGCCAACACCCTCTTCGCCACGCTGCGCGCCACGCCGTCGCTGCAACGGTGCCGAGCGGAGCTGGCGGGTTGCGACGTGCCGTCGCCCGGTGCGAACCCCCTGGCGTTGACCACGCGCGAGGAGGACGTGACGGCGCTTGTGCTGCGCGGGTACACCAACAAGGAGGTGGCGTCCGAGCTGTTCCTCACCTCGCGGACCGTGGAGTACCACCTGCGCAACATCTACGCCAAGCTCGGCATCACCCGCCGTCAGGAGCTTCGGCGCCTGCGCAACGGCGCGGTCGACGCGGGCCGCGGGTGCTGAACTTCCCCTCGACGGCCCCGCGGTGGAGCGTGCATGCCGGGGTTTTCAGCGCGTTGATCGGCGGAAGTGGGACATGCGCGCCAAATATGGCCGTCATGTCCCACTCCCGGCGATCAACCCCGTCGACGTCGTAGACGGTGTGGTTGGCGCCCGCCCGCAGCATGACGTACGGCGACCATGTCTCGCCAACTCGCCCGCGCCACGTCGCGAAGGGTGCCCTCACCCGGGGTAGCTCGGCCCCCCGGCCAACCCCGGCCATGATCGCAGGTAGGGGTGGTCGGGTCTGGCCCCGCTGCGCCCCTCCCAGCGTTTGTTAGGACTGGACGGGCGTGGTCAACACACGCTAGGAGTTGACCACGCATGTGATGCTCCGGCGGGCTGAACCGGGCATCAGGCCGGAGGGCATCGCCGAGTTCGGAGGAGAACGGGTGACGATTCAGGATCGGGTCGAGGAGTTGCTGGCGAAGATGACGCCGGCAGAGAAGGCCGGCCAGCTCACGCAGTACTTCTACTTCCGGCTACCCGAGGGCGCGCCAGGGCCGGTGCTGGACTTCGATCCCGACGCGCAGCCGCGCATGGTGGAGGCGACGCTGGAGCAGGGCACAGTCGGTTCGCTGCTGTTCCTCACCAATCCGGCCGAGATCAACCGCCTGCAGCGACTCACCGTGGAGGGCAACCGCTTCGGCATTCCCGCGCTGATCGGGTTCGACGTCATCCACGGGCTGCGCACGATCTTCCCGGTGCCGATCGCAATGGCCGCCTCCTGGGATCCGGACACGATCGAGGCGGGTCAGGCGGTGGCCGCCCGCGAGGCCCGGGCGGTCGGGATCCACTGGGCGTTCGCGCCGATGGTCGACATCGCCCGGGATCCGCGGTGGGGGCGGATCGTGGAAGGGGCAGGCGAGGACCCGTACCTCGCGGCTCGGGCGGCCGCCGCCCAGGTCCGCGGCTTCCAGGGGCCGGAGCCAGGCGGGCCCGACCGGATCATCGCAGGCCCCAAGCACCTCGCCGGATACGGCTACGCCCTCGGCGGCCGCGACTACGACGAGGTCAACCTGTCCGACTCCGAGCTGTGGAACGTCGTCCTCCCGCCGTTCCAGGCCGTGGTCGACGCTGGCGCGGGCAACGTGATGACCGCCTACATGGACCTCAACGGCATCCCCGCCACGGGTAACCGGTGGTTGTTGACCGACGTGCTGCGCGGCGCGCTCGGCTTCTCCGGTTTCGTGGTCAGCGACGCCAACGCCGTGCGCAATCTGCTCACCCACGGCTTCGCCGCCGACCTGACCGACGCGGGGGCGCGCGCGGTCAACGCCGGGACGGACATGGAGATGGCCATTACCGACCCCGCCTACGCACACCTGCCCGAGGCGTTGGAGTCCGGGGCCACGGATATCGAGACGATCGACCGAAGCGTGCGTCGGGTCCTCGAGGCGAAGATCCGGATGGGCCTGCTCGACGATCCGTACGTCGACGAGGACCGGGCCCGTGCGGTGCTGGCTGATCCGGCGCACCGCGAGGTGGCTCGGGTCGCGGCCGAGCGATCCGCGGTGCTGCTGCGCAACGAGGGCGGGCTGCTGCCGCTGGACGCCGACGGCATCGGCTCGATCGCCGTGATCGGACCGCTGGCCGACTCCCCCCGCGACACGATCGGACCGTGGGTGTTCGACTTCGATCTGGGCGAGACGGTCACCGTGCTCGCGGGGATCCGGGCCAGGGCCGGTGCCGACGTCCGGGTCGAGTACGCGCGCGGTGTGCCGGTGGTGCAACGCCAGTACCCGTCGCTGTTCGACATGTTCGGCGGGAACACACCGTCCGATCCGGAAGGGTTCGACGAGGCGGCCGAGTTCCAGCGGGCCGTCGAGCTGGCCGGCGGAGCGGATGTCGCGGTCGT
The DNA here is from genome assembly GCA_963822805.1 of uncultured Actinomycetota bacterium. Lineage (GTDB taxonomy): Bacteria > Actinomycetota > Actinomycetes > Mycobacteriales > Pseudonocardiaceae > Pseudonocardia. The sequence goes on from CAWGIV010000004.1 coordinate 50,710, forward strand.
GGTGGCCGGTGAGTGGCAGAACATGATCAGCGAGATGGCTTCGCGGTCGTCCCTTGAGCTGCCCGGCCAGCAGCTCGAACTGGTGCAGGCGGTGGTCGCGACCGGTACCCCGGTCGTCCTGCTGGTCATGAACGGTCGTCCGCTGGACCTGCGGTGGCCGGTGCAGAACGTGCCGGCGATCCTCGACATCTGGTATCCGGGCACCCAGGGTGGCGCGGCCGTGGCGAACCTGCTGTTCGGCGACGTATCGCCCGGCGGCAAGCTGCCCTTCACCTGGCCGCGGACGGTCGGCCAGGTGCCGATGATCTACTCACACACCCGCTCGCACGAGCCCGCGAACCAGGGCCGCCGCTACTGGGACGAGGCGAGCACCCCGCTGTTCCCCTTCGGGTACGGCCTCAGCTACGGCCGTTTCGCCTACCACAACCTGTCCGTCGACCAGCCGAGCACGACGACCGACGGGACTGTCACGGTCTCGGTCGAGGTGACCAACATCGCGGACCGCGCGGCTGATGAGGTCGTCCAGCTCTACCTCCATCAGCGCCACGGCACCGCATCGCGTCCGGTCCGTGAGCTTAAAGGCTTTCAGCGGGTCACCCTCGCCCCGGGGGAATCCCGAACGCTTCAGTTCCCGGTCGGGCCGGCGGAACGGCGGTACTGGAACGCGGCCGTCCGCGACTGGGTCCTCGACCCGTCGACCTTCGATGTGTGGGTCGGTGGCGACTCCACCGCCGAAGGGGCCATCAGCTTCGAGGTCACAGATGATCGGTGAGAGTGGGACATGACGGCCAAATACGGCGCTCATGTCCCACTCTCGCCGATCACCGCGGCGGCACGGTCACAGCGCGAGGTGGGTCGCCCGGCCTGCCAGGAAGGTCGCGGCGACCCGCACCTCGCGCAGGTGCACACCTACCGTCGCGGAGTCGTCGAGCGGCTGGAGCGGATCGTCGTCGAGCAGGACGACGTCACCCCGGTTTCCCGGCGCCACCGTCGGCTGGCCATCGGTGCTCGCGGCCAACGCCTCCGCCGCGGTCAGCGCCTCGGCCGGGTTCCACGGCTCGCGCTCGTCGGCGGAACGGTGCACCGCGGCCGCCATCGCGAGCCATGGGTCGAGCCGGGCGACGGGCGCATCGGACCCCATCTCCAGCTGGACCCCGGCGTCGACCATCGAGCGCAGCGGGAAGCAGCGGTCCGCGCGATCTGGCCAACATTGCCAAGTGACGTCCCGATCGTCGAGCAGATGCGCGGGTTGCACGCTCGCCCCGACCCCGAGCCGGGCCATGCGCGCGATGTCCTCGCGGGTGATGAGTTGGGCGTGCTCGATCGACCCGTGGGCGCCGGTCGTGGCAAACGCATCGAGCGCGGACGCGATCGCGGCGTCCCCGATTGCGTGCACGGAAATCCGCAGGCCGCACTCGTGCGCACGACCCAGCAGCGCGACCAGTTCGGCAGAGGAGTAGTTCTGCTTGCCACGCGGGAACTCCCACGACTGCGCATCGGCGTAGGGCTCGTGACAGTAGGCAGTGCGGCTGTTCAGCGACCCATCAGAGATGATCTTCAAAGGACCCATGTTGAGGAGTCCCGCCCCGCCGGGCAACTCCTCCCCGGTACGAAGGCCTGCTGCGATAACCTCCTCCAGCCGGTCCGGGTAGGTCGCCGGGCGGGCGCGCAGCTGGTTGATCCCGCGGGCGACGCGCTCGGGCCAGTCGCGGTAGCCCGGACCGAACTCGAAGTCCCGCACCCCGACCACGCCCTTCGCGGCCGCCTCTGCCACCGCCCGGCCGTAGCCCGCCTGCTCAGCGCCGGGAAGCTCCTCGAGCCGCGCGAACACCGGGAACCACTCGCACTCGTCCAGCACCCCGGTCCGCGGCGGCACTCCGAGCAGCTCCAAGGCGCGTGAGTTCAGCCAGCCGTTGTGGCCGTCCCCGCTGACCAGCACGACGGGATGGTCCCCGCTGACTGCGTCGAGCTCGGCCACCGTTGGCTGTCGCGGCCAAGCGGCCAGCCGGTGGCCCCAGCCGTAGAGGACCGATTCACACGGTTCTGGGGGCAGCGCTGCGATCTGCGCGCCGACGATGCGGGTGACGGCCGCCGGGCTCTCCGTACCGTTCAGGTCTAGCCCCACGTAGGTCTTGCCCCACTGGTCCATGTGTACGTGCTGGTCCCAGAGCCCCGGGATGCCCCACCGGCCCTCCGCGTCGAGGACGTCCTCGTCCCGCTCGGGCCGCAGCTGTGGCGCGACCTCCCGCACCAGACCCCGGCGAATGCGAACGTCGACGGGCCGGTCCCCGAACGGCACGGGCGTTCGCACCGGCACGAGGCGGACACGACGAATCAGCGTGGACGCCGAGTGCAGCATCTCTGCCGGGGAGATCGGCATGACGTTCCTTTCTGTCGCCCACCGCTTAGGACATGAATGATGGATCGCCCTAAATGCCACGTGCGCACCTGAATTGCAGCGGTTGGATTCAATCATATCAACTGCTTTCATATCCCGGCAGGCGACGCCGAACCGTGGACATCAGCTCAGACTCAGTCTTCGCGCGACCGGCAAATGGTGGTGCCAGGGGCTGCAGATAGGGATGGTCGGGTTGGCCCCGCTGCGCCCCCTCCAGCGTTGATCGCCGGAAGTGGGACACGACGGCCATATCTGGCGCGCATGTCCCACTTCCGCCGATCAACGCGCTTAGTCTTGGCCCGCGACGTGTTCACCTCCGAGGACGAACTCGACGAGTTTCTTGCCTACGTCCACGCCGACCGGCAGGCCGGGCTCAAATAGCCGATGCAACCGCGACCAGCTCGATGACTGGCTCCGCCACGTCGTGGTCCTGGACTCCGACGAGACCCTATCCCGAGCCTGGGCCAGATCTGCGCCGACGCGAGGCTGCGCGGCAATGCGCGCCCGGTCAACGACTCCTGGATCGCGGCCTGCTGCCTCGCCAACTCGCCAACGACGTCGCCCTCGCGACCCTCAACAGCAAGGATTTCGCCGACTTCGCCGAGCACGACGGCCTTGCACTGGTGATTCCGTAGCGCGACCGAACACGTTTCCCAGCCTGCGGATGATCGCTCGGTGTCGAGATCGTGACCAGCAGGACGGGTCCGGTCTGGCTCGCCTGCCGTGCAACGGCGGGATCTCCCCTTCGAGCACAGAGGGGTGGACGTGCATGCCCTCCAGCGCTACCGTGACTGGGTGACCGAATCAACGAATCTGGTCATGTGGTCGGACGAGCGGGCTCAGCGCGTGTTGGACGTCGCGGCCGAGCTCCTCGTGCGCTGGGGTTACCGCCGGGTGACGATCGATGAGGTCGCGCGCCAGGCCTGCGTCGGCAAGGGCACGGTGTACCTGCACTTCCGCAGCAAGGAGGCGCTCTTCCTCGCCGTGCTCCTGCGCTCGAGTCACGCGCTCGTGGCGGCCGTGGCCGACCGCATGGAAGCCGACCCGGCCGAGGCGCGCCCGTCGCGCATGCTGCGCGCCGCCCACCTCGACCTGGCGGCCGATCCCGTCGCGCGCCCGCTCTACCTCGGCGACGCCGAGGTGCTGGGCAGGCTGGCGCGGGAGGCCGCCGAGACGCTCGGGGACATCGGCGCCCGGCGGGACGCGCTGTCCCGCGACCACTTCGCGAGGCTGCGGGCCGAGGGCTGCCTGCGCACCGACCTCGATCTCGACGCGCAACTGTATGTGCTCGGCGCGATCGGCGCGGGCTTCTTCTTCGTCGACGGCTTCCCCGATGCTCCCGCCGACGTCCGCGTCCGCGCCGACCTGCTGGCCTACGCCGTCGCGGGCGCGCTGGAGACCGGGAGGCGCCCGTCGGCGGAGCTCGCCCGTGCCGTCGCGGCGGGCTACCGCTCGCTGGTCACCCACATCCAGGCCGAGGCCCTGCGGCGAACCCGCTGAGGCCCGGGAACAACGACTGCGGAGGACGCCATGACCGTTCCCGACCTGATGGATCCGGAGCTGATCGCCGACCCGTACACCGGCTTCGGGCGGGTGCGCGAGGAAGCGGCCGTCGTGCGCGGCCGCAACTTCGACGGCTCGCCGATGTGGTACGTCACCCGCCAGGCGGACGTGCGGACCGTGTTGTCGGACTCGCGCTTCGTCAACGATCCGGCGTCCGTGCCCGGCGGCACGCAGAGCGACGCCCGCGCGGCCGCGTTCGCGAAGCTCGGCGTGCCCGCGGACCTCACCCGCTACTTCACCGACTCCATCCTCAGCGCCGACGGCGCCGACCACACGCGGCTGCGCAAGCTCGTCTCGCGGGCCTTCACGGTCGGGCGGGTGGCCCAGCTGCGGCCCCGCGTCGAGATGATCACGGCCACCCTGCTCGACGGTCTCACCGATCCCGCCGAGCTGATCGAGCAGCTCGCCTACCCGCTCCCGATCCGGGTGATCTGCGAGCTCGTGGGCGTGCCCGAGGCCGACCGGCCCGCTTGGCGGCGGTGGGGCAGGGCGCTGGGCTCGATGGACCCTGCGCAAGTCCCGGTGGCGGTGCGCGAGATGGTCGACCACGTCCAGGACCTGATCGCCCGCCGTCGCGCGGATCCCGGTGACGACCTGCTCACGGCGCTCGTGCGGGCCCACGAGCAGGGCGACCGGCTCTCCGACACCGAGCTCGTCACGATGGTGTTCGCCCTGGTGATCGCCGGGCACGAGACCACGGCCCACCTCATCGGTAACGGCACGGTCGCCCTGTCGACCCACCCCGACCAGCTCGATCTCCTGCTGCGCGATCCCGGCCTCTGGCCCACCGCCGTGCACGAGCTGATGCGCTGGTGTGGGCCCGTGACCGCCACCAACGTCCGCTACGCCGCGGAGGATCTCGAGCTGGACGGCGTGCGGATCGCCCGCGGCGAGGCGGTGGAGGCCGTCATCGTCTCGGCGAACCGCGACCCGCGGGCGTATCCGGATCCCGATCGGTTCGACGTCACGCGGCGTTCGGCGGCCCGGGGCGAGGGACACGTCGGCTTCGGCCACGGCATCCACTACTGCCTGGGTGCGGCGCTGGCCCGACAGGAGGGCGAAGTGGCGTTGCGGGCGTTGTTCGAGCGCTTCCCCGGCCTCAGGCTCCTCGACCGGGAGCCGGACTGGACGTCCCGGCCCGGGATGCGGCGGCTGGCGACGTTGCGGGTGGGTCTGCAGTAGTGCCTGCCGCGGCCCGGATGAGCTTCGCGCGCCCGTCGGTGGGGTCGGGCGCGCGTTGGGACGTGTTCCTCGGCGCCGGGTCCGTCATGGCGGGGTGGTGCGGACGCCGCTGCGCTTGTAGGAGCCGATCACGAGGGAGCTTTCCAGTGGGCCGACGCGCCGGGACCTCCGCGAACGTCCGGCAGCCCGCCTGACCAGCACATACAGGGAACCTCTGCCGGATCCACGCCAGGACCGAGCGCCACCCCGGCGCGCGACGCGGTTCCGCGGAACCGCATCCAGGTCTCGTCCAGCCCTGCAGAAGGCCCCATGAACCGCACGCCGACCCGGTCCCACTCCCGACCCAACCGTTCGACACCAGCCACCCACCTAGGGCACGGCTCGGCCCCTCGCGGGCCTCCCCCGCGCGGGCCTACACCACCGCCGTGAACGGCGGCGCACTGGCCCGCAACCCGGTACCACCCCACGCGTTCCCGGGATCTCGTCGAGGACGATCGTGGCCATCTGGACGGGGTGCAGAAGCACACAGCGTCTTGTCCGGAAGCGACATCAACCGGACCATGTTGCCACAGTCCCGACGTCCCGTTTCGAGGAGTCATCCCTTGGCATCCCGTCACCGTCGACCGAATGCTGCCCTCCTGGCCGTTCCGCTCGTGCCCGCCGTCGCGCTCCTGCTCAGCCCCTATCTGCCGTTCGTCAACGCCGAGCAGTTGTGGTTCGGTGTGCCGTCACTGTTCGTGTGGACCTCGGTCTGGGTCCTGCTCGTCACACCGGCCCTGCTCACGGTCGAGCTCCTCAGACCTCGGGGCGCCGACGAGGAAGACCCGGCCGGGCAGCCCACGGGAGGTCCGCGATGACGACGACGCTCGCCGTCACCGTCGTCGGCATGGTCGCGATCGCCGTCTGCGGCTTCCTCGGCAGGCGCAAGCCGTCGGCCAGCCTCGCCGAGTGGACCGTGGGCGGCCGCAACTTCGGCACCCTCACCATGTGGTTCCTGCAGGCCGGTGAGGCGTTCACAACCTTCACCTTCCTCGCGGTGGCGGGCATCGCGTTCACCGGCGGAGCCGCCGCCACCTACGCCATCCCGTACATCCCGCTCGCCTTCATCGCGCTCTACTTCCTCGGCCCTCGCCTGTGGGCCCTCGGCAAGCAGCACAACTACCTCACCCAGGCCGACTTCTTCGCCGAGCGCTACGACAGCCGCGGGTTCGGCAAGCTGGTCGCGGTCGTCGGCGTCGTGTTCCTGCTGCCCTACCTGCAGCTGCAGATCACCGGGCTCGGGCTGGTCGTCCAGCTGGTCACGGGCAGCAAGACATCCGGCGTCTGGAGCATGGTGATCGCGACGGTCCTCACGGTCGCCTTCGTCCTCTGGTCGGGCATCCGCGGCCTGGCGAAGACCGCCTACCTCAAGGACGCGCTCATGGTCATCGCGATGGTCGTACTGATCGTCGCCGTGCCCATCCATTACGCGGGCGGCATCGGCAACCTCTTCGACCGGATCATGCAGACGCGCCCCGACCTGCTCACCGTGCAACACGGAACCGCCTTCAACCAGACGTGGTGGCTCACCGGCGTGCTCATCAGCGCGATCGGCAGCGCGTTCATGACGCTGCCCCATCTCTGGCCGCCGTTGCTCTCGGCCGGGAGTCGGAAGGTTCTGCGTCGCAACTACATCTTCCTCCCGATCTACCAGATCGTGATCATCCTGCCGGTGATCATCGGCTTCGTCGGCGTGCTTGCGCTGCCCAAGGAGACCTCGAGCAACGGGGTCCTGCTCACCCTCGCCGCGGGCGCGTTGCCTGCCTGGCTGACCGGCGTCATCGCGGTCGCGGCGGCCGCGTCCGCGATGGTCCCCGCGGCCGGGCTCGCCATCGGCATCTCGACGCTGGTCGCGCAGAACCTCGTCCCCACGAGGTCGGATCGCGCCGCGCTGCGGGTCAACCATGCGATCGTCATCGTCGCCGCGACGCTGGCGCTCGTGCTGGGCATCACCCGTCCCGACCTGCTCGCGAACCTGCTCCTGCTCACCTTCAGCGGGCTCTCCCAGCTCGCCCCGGCGTTCATCTGCGCGCTCGGGCGGCGACGGCTGCTGAGCCTCGCCGCGGCCGTGAGCGGGCTGGTCGCCGGTGTCGCCGTCGTCGTGGCGATGACGTTCGCCAATATCGACATCGCGCACATCAACGTGGGCATCATCGGACTCGTGGTCAACCTCGTCGTCGCCGGGCTCGTGGAGGGCGCCGTGCGCATGGCCCGCGGTGCAGGCGATCGCGCCGAACGCACCGCCGACAACTCCTACACCCCCGTCCCGACCGCGAGCGGAGCGCACTGATGACCGAGCTTTGTGACCTTCCGGCAACGGAGCAGGCCGCACTCGTCCGCAGCGGACGGCTCGGAGCGCGGGAACTGCTCGACGCCCATCTGGCCCGCATCACGCAGGTCAACCCGGACGTCAACGCCATCGTCACCCTCGCCGCGGACCAGGCCGCCGCCGCGGCCGACGCGGCCGACGAGCTCCAGGCGCGCGGCGGGCGGCTCGGGCCGTTGCACGGGCTGCCGGTGGCGATCAAGGACACGCACGCGACCGCAGGCCTGCGCACCACCAGCGGGTCGCCGCTGTTCGCCGACCACGTCCCGGCCACCGACGAGCTGATCGTCGAGCGGATCCGCGCCGCGGGGGCGGTCATCATCGGTAAGACCAACGTCCCGGAGTTCGGCGCGGGCTCGCACACCTTCAACACCGTGTTCGGTGTGACCCGCAACCCGTACGCGCTCGACCGCTCCGCGGGCGGGTCGAGCGGAGGCGCCGCGGCTGCGCTGGCCACCGGGATGACCGCGCTCGCCGATGGGAGCGACATGGGTGGCTCCCTGCGGAATCCGGCGTCGTTCTGCAACGTGGTCGGGCTGCGCCCGTCGCCGGGACGCGTCCCCTCGTGGCCGACGGGCAACGCCTGGTCCACAATGGGCGTCCAGGGCCCGATGGGACGCACGGTGGCGGACGTCGCCCTGCTGCTCAGCGTCATCGCCGGGCCGGATGACCGGTCGCCGATCGCGATCGAGGACCCCGGCTCGACGTTCACCGCACCCCTTCCCACCGACCTGCGCGGGCTGCGGGTCGCCTGGTCGCCGGACCTCGGCGGCGCGGTGCCCGTCGACCCCGAGGTGACGGCGGCGCTGGAGGCGCAGCTGGAGGTGTTCACGGGGCTGGGCGCGACCGTCGTCGAGGCGTGTCCTGACTTCGACGGCGCCGAGGAGGTGTTCCGCACCCTGCGCGCGTTCGCCTTCGAGCAGCTGCTGGGCGAGCTGGTGCGCGAGCATCCGGAGTCGTTCAAGGAGACGCTGCGCTGGAACGTCGCCGTCGGACGGGCACTCACCGGGTCCGACATCGGCCGCGCCGAGCGGCTGCACACCGCGCTGTTCCACCGGATGCGGGCCTTCTACGGGGACTACGACCTGCTCCTGCTCCCGGTCAGCCAGGTCCCGCCCTTCGACATCACTCTCGAGTACCCGAGCGAGGTTGCGGGCGTCGCGCAGGAGAGCTACCTGGACTGGATGCGGTCGGCCTACTTCGTCTCGGCGACCGGCTGCCCCGCGATCTCGGTTCCGGCGGCGTTCACGGACAGTGGGCTCCCGGTCGGCCTGCAGATCGTCGGCTCACACCGCCGCGATCTCGCCGTGCTCGGTGCCGCCCACGCGTTCGAGCAGGCGACCAAGGTGGGGGAGCGGCGTCCCGGCGTCAGTTCTGCGAGCACGCCGAAGCGGGGCTGAGGCGATGCCGACGATCGAGAGTCTCAAGCAGGCGGTGTGCGCCCGGATCGACGAGCGGCGGGGCGACATCGTCGCCTTCTCGGCCGAGGTGCTCGCCCACCCGGAATCGGGCTACCGCGAGCAGGCCACGGCGCAGCGGGTCGCGAAACGGCTCTCGGGAATGGGCCTCGAGCCGCGTACCGGGCTCGCGGGCACCGGCGTCAAGGCGAACCTGCGCGGGCGGAGCTCGCGGCGGACGGTCGCGATCCTCGGCGAGCTGGACTCGCTGATCGTCCCCGACCATCCGCACGCCGACCCGACGACCGGCGCCGCGCATGCCTGCGGGCACAACGCCCAGCTCGCGTCGATGTACGGCGCCGGGCTCGGACTGCAGGCGGTGATGGACCAGCTCGACGGCGACGTCGTACTCTTCGCCGTGCCCGCCGAGGAGTGCATCGAGGTCGCCTGGCGGATCGCCAGGCGCGACGCGGGCGACATCGAGTTCCTGCTCGGCAAGCCGGAGCTCATCCGGCTCGGCGAGTTCGACGGCGTCGACATGGCGCTGATCACCCACGCGAGCAGCGACGAGGGCCGCACGGTCCGCGTCGATGGTTCGGCCAACGGATCGCTGATCAAGCTCGTCACTTTCCACGGGGTGGCCGCGCATGCGGGCAACTCACCGGAGGCAGGGGTCAACGCGCTGAAGGCGGCGACCCTCGCCATCGCGGCGATCGACGCCCAACGCGACACCTTCCGCGACGGCGACGGCGTGCGCATCAGCCACATCATCGTGAACGGCGGCGCCGCCGTCAGCGCCGTCCCGGCCGAGGTGGCACTCGAGATCATGGTCAGGGCACGCACGGTCGAGGCGATGGCCGACGCCGCCGCGAAGGTCGACAGGGCGTTGCGGGCGGGGTGCGTCGCGCTCGGCGCGAGCGTCGACATCCGGACGTTCGGTGCCTACTTCCCGCTGCGTCCCGACGCCGCACTGGTCGAGGTCACCGCACGCAACGCAGGTGCCGTCGTCGGCGAGGAGGCGGTGGTCCGCGATCCCGCTGCGGCGATGGGCGGGTCCACCGACGTCGGGGACCTCGGCATGATGATGCCCGTGGCCCACCCGATGTCGGCATGCGGCTCGACCGCGCCTTTCCACGGCAACGCCTTCTGGACGGTCGATCACGACCTTGCGGCCGTCGGCCCCGCGAAGTTCATGGCGACGGCGGTCGTCGAGCTGCTCGCCGAGGGCGCGGGCGTCGCCGACCGGGTCGTCGCCGAGAGCGGGCCGAAGCTCGGCCGCGACGAGTACCTCGCCGTGCGCCGCGGGCTCGACGGACACGAGCGTTTCGACGGCGCACGGCCGGGGACGGTGGCGCGATGAACCCGGCACCGGAGGGCCCGCTCGCCGGGCTGCTCGTCGTCGACCTCACCAGGGCGCTCGCAGGCCCACACGCAGGCATGATGCTCGGCGATCTCGGAGCCCGCATCGTCAAGATCGAGGTGCCGGGCACGGGTGACGACACCCGGGGTTGGGGCCCCCCGTTCGCCCGACCCGCGGACGGCGCTCCCGCCGAGTCCACCTACTTCCTCTCGTGCAACCGCAACAAGGAGTCCATCGCCCTCAACCTGAAGGACCTCGAGGACGTGACCGTCCTCGAGGAGCTCCTCCGCCGGGCCGACGTGCTGCTGGAGAACTTCCGCCCCGGTGTCCTCGACCGGCTCGGGTTCCCGACGACGCGGCTGTTCGCACTGAACCCCCGGCTGGTCGTGCTCTCGATCACCGGCTTCGGACACGACGGGCCGGAGGGCGGACGGGCCGGATACGACCAGATCGCGCAGGGCGAGGCGGGTCTGATGTCGGTGACCGGGCCCCGGCCCGACGACCCCCAGAAGGTCGGCGTGCCGATCGCTGACCTCCTCGCCGGGATGTACGGCGCCTACGGGGTCCTCGCCGCGCTACACGAGCGGGAGCGGACCGGCCGCGGGCAGGTCGTGCGCACCTCGCTGCTCGCGGGCGTCGTCGGAGTGCATGCCTTTCAGGGCACCCGGTGGACCGTCGCCGGTGAGGTCGGCACGGCCCAGGGCAACCACCACGCCTCGATCAGCCCGTACGGGCTGTTCCGGTGCCGCGACGGCGCGGTGCAGATCGCGGTCGGCAGCGAGGCGTTGTGGGCCCGGTTCTGCGCCGCCTTCGGGATTGACCCCGAAACGGAGGGCATGCGGACCAATTCCGCACGCGTTGCGCGGCGAGACGACGTCATCGCGCTCGTCGAGCGGGCGTTCTCCGACTTCGGGGCGGAGGAGCTGCTCACCCGCCTCGCCGAAGCGGGCGTCCCGGCGGGCCGGGTGCGCGACCTCGCCGAGGTCTACTCGTGGGAGCAGATCCGCAGCCAGGGGCTTCTCGTCCCGGTCGAGCACAGCACGCTCGGCCGCCTGGAACTGCCGGGGCCACCGCTGCGCTTCTTCGACGGCGACGGGAACGAGACGACCCGCACGGCGCACCGCGCCCCGCCCATCCTCGACGAGCACGGGGCCCGTATCAGGACGGAACTCGGCGCCAAGGACCCGATGCCGGGGCCCTCGTGACGCCCCGGGCAAGTGGCTCGATCCCCAGGACGTCACTCGGAGCGCTGGGTGCGCACCTGCAGGTGTTCGTGACCACCGGCATGCCGTCGAGGTCGAGGTCGAGGTCCATGCAGCGGACGGCGCAGATCTCGCCGACCGGCAGCCCGGAGCCGAGGGCGAAGCGGATCAGGTCGGGTGAGAGCGTCCGACAAATGGTGGCGCCGAGGGCTGCAGGGTAGGGCTGGTCGGGTTTGGCCACGCTGCGCCGCCTCGGTGTCGCCGCGCGGCCGCCGAAACGTCGGACCCTGCGCTCGAAGGGAACCTCAGCGGGGGTTTCGCCGCCAGCGTTGAATTGATCGCCGGAAGCGGGACATGACGGCCATATTTGGCGCGCATGTCCCACTTCCGCCGATCAACGCGCTTGTCGGTGTCGACGAGCGCGAGCAGGCGACGGCGCTATTCGGGCGTCGGTCCGCGTGGGGGAGCTGCGCGGTGGCCCTCGATCCTCGCTTTTGCGGATGTGGCGACGCGAGCAGGGCCTACTCGTCCCACCCGGTAACCCCGCGGGATCAGTGCTGTGGCCGACCTCGTCGGTCGGCGGGTGGCGAAGCGCGAGATGGGCGCCGGAACCCGCGTCTGCTTGATCAGACCCTCGCCGACGCCGACATCGCACCCCACAGCTCCACGGGCCGGAACTGCACTCGCACCTCGAAATCGCCGTGGCGGTGGCGGCGGGTATCGCCGATGTTGCGGTCGGACTGCGCTCTGCCGCCCACGAACTCGCGCTCGACCTCGTTTCCCTGCCGTGGGAGCCCTACGATGTCGCCCTCCCCGCCGGTGCGCTGGGCGCGGTCCGCCCCGTCATCACCGCGCCGAACTCCCTGAAGGGCTACCACATGACGTTCTGGGGGCAGAGTCCTGGAGCGCGAGGTGGGCAGCGGTCTTGGGTTTAGCTGGACTTCTGGACGTGCCGAGTGACGCCGTCGAGGCCGCGGAAGCGGCAGCGGGCCACCCAGAGGCTGCGCCGGGACGTGATGGAGATCGAGCCGTGCTCGCCGAGCCGCAGAGGCGGACCGGGCCATCGTGGGTCCCTCCTGGAAGAGGTTTCCGCGGGGTTACCGTGGGGTTTGATCTTCCAGGAGGCTAGCGAGGTCAGGTGACAAAACTCTGATCTGCGAAGATGGTACGCCGCGAGGGAATCGAACCCCCAACCCGCTGGTTGGGGGTCGGGTGATCGCGGGTGGTCTGTGGGGCGCATCGATGCTGGTCCGCGGCCTGGGCGGCAACAATCGATCATCTGCGGTGACGCCGTCTCCGCAGTCAAGCGCTGCGGTAAGCGGTGACCAAAACGGCCGCTCCGGGATCGCGTTCGCCGGTATCGCGAGGGTTGGGGCGGGTAGGATCACGACACTATGAGCAACCCGGCCGCGTCCCACCCCTCCGAGGGGTTCCACGTCGTCGTCGCCGAGGACGGGAGCGTCCCGGCGAGCGAGCTGGCGCCGCTGGGTCTGCGCCCGGGAACGCACCTGCGGGTAGTTCCGGAGCCGCGGATGCCGTCGCGTGGGCGGCTGGCTGGCTCGCTGGCGTCGTCCGTGCCGGCTGAGGCGGTGGAGGAACTGCTCAGGGGACTGGACGAGGCGAAGGCCGAGCGTGAGGCGCTCTACTGCGCCGACGCCAGTTGAGCATGAGGGTCGTCGCCGACTCACACATTCTGATCTTCTACCTGTTCGTCCCGGACCGCCTCTCAGATCGGGCGTTGGAGGCTCTCGGCGAGGCCGAGGACGACGGCGGGATTGTTGTCTCGGCCGCCACTCTCGGCGACCTCTGGTACGCCTCGCACAAGACGGGCCCGAAGTCGCTCGCCCCGGGTGCGTTCGAGTCGCTGCGTCGCACCGTCCTCGATCCGGCGACGAACTTCGACGTCGTTCCGGTGACGGCGGACACGATAGAGCACTTCGGTCGGGTTCCCCTCGCCGAGCTGCCCGATCCGTTCGACCGCTTCATCCTGGCGACGGCCGAGCAGCTCGGCTTGCCACTGGTGACGGCCGACCGTGCGATGTCGAAGGCCGCTGCCGTGCCGGTTGTCTGGTCGCCCCCATCAACCGTGTGGGATGGATCTTCCGGGAGGGTAGCGAGGTCAGGCGACAAAACTCTGACCTGCGAGGATGGTACGCCGCGAGGGAATCGAACCCCCAACCCGCTGATTAAGAGTCAGCTGCTCTGCCGATTGAGCTAGCGGCGCCTGCCGTCGGCCTTGCCGTCGATGCGGGTCAACGGTATCAACCGTCTCGTCCGCACCGTGTGGCGGGGCCGGGGCATGGGGTGAGTGACGGGATTCGAACCCGCGGCCACCTGGACCACAACCAGGTGCTCTACCAGCTGAGCTACACCCACCATGCGATCACCGGTTGGAGCCGGTGATGGGTTCACTGTATCGCGGCGCGACGGCCCGCCCGCAGCGGGCTCCTACGGGCGCGGGGGCAGGGCGACGGCGACGGCCTGGGCCTCCTCGGACGTCGGGCCGGGTGGGGCGACGAACAGCGTGCGCCGGTAGTAGTCCAGCTCCCGGATCGACTCGTAGATGTCGGCGAGTGCCCGGTGCGCCATGCCCTTCTCCGGCTTGGCGTAGAAGACCCGCGGGAACCAGCGGCGGCACAGCTCCTTCACCGAGCTCACGTCCACCATCCGGTAGTGCAGGTGGGCATCCAGCTCCGGCATGTCGCGGGCGAGGAAGCCGCGGTCGGTGGCGATCGAGTTGCCCGCCAGCGGCGCCGTGCGCGGCTCCGGAACGTACGAGCGGACGTAGGCCAGCACCCGTTCCTGCGCCTCGGCGACGGTCACCGCCGACCGTCGCACCTCGTCGGTGAGGCCCGAGCGGGCGTGCATGTCGCGCACGACGTCGGGCATGGCGGCGAGTGCGGCATCGTCGGCGTGGATGACGATGTCGACGCCCTCGCCGAGGACGGCCAGCTCGCCATCGGTGACGAGGGCGGCGATCTCGATCAGGGCGTCGGTGCGCAGGTCGAGGCCGGTCATCTCGCAGTCGATCCATACCAGACGGTCGTTCACCCGAGCAGCCTAAGCGCTAAGGTGACCGCTCGTGGCTCAGAACACGGTTAGCGCGGCCCAAGAGATCGCTTCCGGGTACACGACGGAGGGTGGGGCGCTGGAGCTCGGCACCGTCGTCGTCGACGGTCAGGTCGACCCCGCCGCGAAGGTCCGCATCCCGTTCGCGACCCTCAACCGGCACGGCCTCGTCGCGGGCGCCACCGGCACGGGCAAGACCAAGACCCTCCAGGGGCTGGCGGGCCAGCTGTCCGACGCCGGGGTGCCGGTGCTGTTGGCCGACGTCAAGGGCGACCTCTCCGGCATGGTCAAGCCCGGCGAGGACAACGCCAGGATCCAGGCGCGCGCCAAGGACACCGGCGATGACTGGACGCCCACGGCGTACCCGGTCGAGTTCCTCTCGCTGGGCGGCAAGAGCCCGGCGGTGCCGATCCGGGCCACCCTGACGCAGTTCGGCCCGATCCTGCTGTCGAAGGTGTTGGATCTCAACGCCACCCAGGAGTCGACGCTCGGGCTGATCTTCCACTGGGCCGACCAGCAGGGCTCTGCCGCTTCTGGACACCAAGGACCTGCGCGCGGTGATCAAGCACCTGACCTCCGACGAGGGCAAGGCCGATCTCAAGGGCATCGGCGGCGTGTCGTCGGCGACGGCAGGGGTGATCCTGCGTGCCCTGGTCAACCTGGAGGCGGCGGGCGGCGAGGACTTCTTCGGCGAGCCCGAGTTCGAGCCCGCCGACCTGCTGCGCGTCGTGAACGGCAAGGGCGTGGTGAGCCTGCTGGAGCTGGCCGACCAGGCCGCGAACCCGCGCCTGTTCTCCACGTTCCTGATGTGGCTGCTCGCCGAGCTGTACGAGTCGCTGCCCGAGGCGGGCGACCTCGACAAGCCCAAGCTCGTCTTCTTCTTCGACGAGGCCCACCTGCTGTTCACCGACGCGTCCAAGGCGTTCCTGGAGCGTATCGAGCAGACGGTGAAGCTCATCCGGTCCAAGGGCGTCGGCGTGTTCTTCTGCACGCAGCTGCCCACCGACGTGCCCAACGCGGTGCTCTCGCAGCTCGGCGCCCGCGTGCAGCACGCCCTGCGCGCGTTCACCCCGGAGGATCAGGCGGCGCTGGCCAAGACCGTCAAGACCTACCCCAACACGAAGAACTACGACATGGAGGAGGCGCTGACGTCGCTGGGCATCGGCGAGGCGATCGTCACGGTGCTCTCCGAGCGCGGCGCGCCGACGCCCGTGGCCTGGACGCGCATGCGCTCGCCCCGGTCGCTGATGGCGGCGATCGGCGCCGACGCGGTGTCCGCGGCTGCCCACGGCTCGCCGCTCTACGCGAAGTACGGCACGACCGTCGACCGCGAGTCGGCCTATGAGAAGCTCACGGCCAAGATCGCCGAACCGCCGCAGGCGCCACCGCCTCCCGCGGACGAGCCGCGCTACGCGCCGCCGCCCCGCCAGGAACAGGCGGCGCCTGCCATAGTGGCCGAGGTGCTGGGTTCGCCGATGGTCAAGAGCTTTCTGCGATCAATGGGGACGCAGGTGGGCCGGGAGATCACCCGCGGGCTGTTCGGTACGCGCCGCCGCTGATCTCGCAACGGTCGGGACGCGCCGTCGCTGATCTGGCACCGGCGTCGTCGTGCTCACAACGCGTGGCCGGACGGCTCAGGTGAGGACGGGTCCGACGACGTCGGGCGTGACCGCCGCCATGAGCGCAGCGGCGTCGCCGGGCGCCACGTCGAGCACGGCATAGGCGCCGCCGCCCGCCGCCGTGACGGCCTCGACCGTGACGACGCCCGCGCGGCGCTGGAACGGGCTCTGCCGCACCCTCCAGCCGATCACGCCGCTGCGCTGCAGCGCGACGGTGCGCCGCACGACCGAGCCCTGGCGGGCCACCAGGTAGCCGCGGGTGAGGGTGTGCCCAAGGACCCGGGCCCGGTCCCAGCCGACCAGCGCCATCAGCGGTAGCAACACCAGCGAGACCGGGCCCAGCACCTGCCCGTCGACGACGAACGCGGCGACCACGAGCACGATGGTGGGTCCGAGCGCACGGGTCAGACGGCGGCGGCGGGCCGCGGGCGGATGCGGCCGCAGCGGGGCGCGGGTGATCTCTTCGGGAGGGGCCTGCGCGGCAGCGGACGCCACGCGGTGCGCCTCGGCCCGCGGCACCGGGGGCTGCAGGACGCCGCCCTGCGCGTCCTTGGTGAGCCCGGCGGACAAGGCGCGCGTCTGCGCACCGCGTCCGGCGCGCAGCAGCACCGGCTCGCTCACCTCGACGCCGCGCAGCCGTTGCTCCGACACCGACAGCGAGCGGCGGGTGAGGAGACCGCGGTGCACCCGTAGGGTGCCGTCCGGTTCGCGGGTGAGCCGGTAGCCGAACCAGCGCTCCGCGAACAGCAGCAGCGACCCGACGACCGCGGCCACCAGCACCGTGACCGCGATCAGCCCGATGGCAGCCGCCAGGCCCGTCCTGGCCAGGCGCTCGGCGGCGGCGCCCGCGAGCCGTCCGGGGTTGGCGCCCGCCTCGTTGAGGAGGTTGAACAGCGCGCCCGCCACGATGCCGATTCCGGCCAGCGAGGAGAAGGAGAGCGGGGCGAAGCGCAACCACGCCCAGTCAAGGCGGGCCAGCTCGACCGACGGCGGCGCGGCGGCCGGGGTGGTCGAGCGGGCGGCGGGGGAGCGGTCGAGCAACTCGCGGCGCAGGTGGTCGGCCTCGACCTTGCTCACGGCGTCCAGCGCGAGGCTTGCGTGCTCGCCGTTGCCGCCGGTGGCGGACCCGATCTTCACGACGGACAGCCCGAAGATCCGGTGCTCCAGCCGGGACGTGAGGTCGACCGTGCGGATGCGGTCGCGGGGCACCGAGCGGCGCTGGCGGCGGATCCAGCCGCTGTGTAGCTCGACCCGGTCCGGGGTGATCCGGTACTGGGTGAAGCGCCAGCGCAGCACACCGAAGATCACGACGAGCGCCGCGCCGCCGAGGCTGAACCAGACGTGTGAAAGGTCGCCCGCGCGGCCGGTGAGCAGCACGATCGCGAACGCGGGCAGCAGGCGGATCAGCCCGGCGACCGGATGGACGACGAGCATGCGCGGGTCGAGCCGCCGCCACGGCGGCTCGGCGGTGGACGGTGAGACGAGCCGGGTGGCGGCGCCGGGTGGGGCGGCCGGCGTGGAGGCACAGGGAGGGGTGGCGAGTGTGGCGGCGCCGGGTGGAGTGGCGCGTGCCTCGGGTGGGGTGGCGCGTGCGCCAACCCCGGCCTGCGTGCCGCTTGGCGGCGATTCGACTCGGATGTCCGCGCGGGCGTCGGGGCGGCTCACGTGGCGTCCCCCGGCGTCGCCTGTGTGGTCGCGGTGAGCATGCGGGCCAGCTCGGCCGCGTGCTCGGCGTTCAGGCCGCGGATCGTGACGGGGCCTTTGGCCGACGCCGTCGTCACGGTCACGCTGGCCAGCTTGAACATCTGCTGCAGGGGACCGTGCTGCGTGTCGACGGTCTGCACCCGCGAGATCGGCGCGATCCGCCACTCCCGCACCAGCCAGCCCGAGAGCGTGTAGACGGCCTCGTCGGTGATCTCCCAGCGGTGGATGCGGTAGAGCAGATGCGGGATGACGAGCACGTAGACCAGGCCGAACACGGCGGTAACGAGGGCGGTGAGAACGAGCCATCCCGGCCCGCCCATGACCGACGCGACGACCTGCGGGATGACGAGTACGAGCACCGTGATCAGGTCGCGTAGCTGCCACCAGCGCACCGCCCGGCGATCGACCTGGTGGGCGGGTGGGCGGAGCGGCAGTGCGACGGACACGTCCCGAGTGTGCCGGATTCGCCCGGCGCGGATGGCCCCGGGCGAGAGCAGCCGGGTGACATTCCTCCGACTGAGGCGTCGGAATGTCACCCTGCTGCCGCCCGCGGCGGCTACCCCGGCGGCACCTGGGTGACCACCGCCGCCGCCAAGGACGTGACGGGCAGGGCCATCGCGGCGCAGGACGTCGGGTGCGGTGCGCTGACCCGCTCCCGCACGTCCACCCGCCAGACCGCGCCCTCGCGACCGTGGACGGTGGTGCCGGTGACGGTCAGCGCGTCGGCGCAGCGGATCCCGGTGGCGCTGCGCACCGCGAGGTCGGCGACCTGCCCGGCCGCCGACCACGTCGACCGGCCGCGGCACAGCGCGGTCTCGACCTCGCCCAGCTCGGCGGCCTTGCGGGCGTGGACGGCGGTGGCGACGTCCAGCCTGCCGTACAGGTAGCCGGTCGGCAGGATCAGCGCCGTCGGGGCGAACCGGTGGCCGCTGAGGTGGCTGCACTCCCAGACGTCGGGCTCCCGCGCCTCCGCGAGGGCCCGGACGAGGGCACGGCCGTCCAGCGCGCAGCAGCGGTCGCGGCGGCCGTGCGTGCAGACCAGCAGGAGGGGGTCGTGGACGGGCCTGCCCGGTAGACGGTCGCCCGGTGGCGGGAGGGGGAGGTCGAGCAGCTCGGACGGGCCCGCCACAGTGACCATTGTCGTGTGCGCGCCCGAGGGGCGTGGTGTCGGCGAGGTAGAGCCGCACGCGGTCGGTCCCCGTCGACTCCTCGCTGCGACGGCCGGGGCGCCGGATGAGCTGGAATCGGAAGCCCGCCGCGGTGGCGCGGGCGGCGAACCCGACGATGGCCGGGTCGCTATGACGGCTGATGTCGCGCGGCCAGGCCCCACGATGTTCCAGGCATGCCCAGCGCGGGGCGACGGGTGCGGTGCCCGCCATCGGCTCGTCCGCCGCGTGGGCGAGCACCGCGCAACGCTCCGTGAGGACGGGCGCCGGAACTTCCATCACCTCAGTGTAGCGAAGGGTGCCCTAACTCGTTGGGGGTCGGGTCGCGGCTGTGGCGGGGAGTCGGCAGCAGGGTGACGCTCCGCCGACCCCAGCCGCAGCGGGGTGATATTGGCGGATGAGGGTCACGACTTGGGCTTTGTCAGGTCGTAGACGGTGCGGCCGCCGACCGTGGTCGCCGTGAAGTGCTGCTCCACCCACGTGGTGATCGTCGAGCTGCCGCGTTCGCCGCCGCGCCGTGCGGCTGCGGTGTCGCCGGGCTGGTTGCCGGGTCCGCCAGGGCCGCCGCCGAAACCGCCACCGGCGAGGAAGTAGTGCACCTGCCCCGCCCGGACGTAGGACTGGAACTGGGTCAGCGTGGGCGCCGGGTCACCGCCGGAGAACCCGCCGATCGCCATGACGTCGGTGCCGCTGGAGAGCGCGAGCGGGGCGGCCTGCATCGTGCCGACGGTGGCCGCGGCCCACTTCGTCCCGGCCCCCTTCAGCAGGCCCACCAGCGCGGGGTCGGTGGGCTGGCTTTCCCCGGGGCCGCCGAAGCCCGGTCCGCCCGGTCCGGCGGCCTGTCCCTGCCTGCTGCCGCCTGCCGCGCTGCCGCTGGCCGCGCTGCCTGCTGCGGCGACGCCTGCGGTGCCGCTGCCTGCTGCGGCGACGCCTGCGGTGCCGCCGCTGGCCATGCCGCCCCTCGCCGCGCTGCCCGCCGCCGTGTCGCCACGGGCTGCCCGGTCGCCGCGGAACCCGCCGAAGCCCCCGGCCGTCGCGGGGCCCGCCAGCACTATCCCGCCCTGGTGGCCAATGGCCACGGTGTCCGCGGCATATGCGGCCGGGCCCAGCAGGGCCGACCCGACGACGGCCGCGAGCGCCGCCGCAGCCACCGCCTTGCCCCGCGCAGGCAGCAGCAGGAGCAGCGCGCCGACCAGCCCGAGCGCCACCACCACCCACCGCGCCCACGGCGCGAACTCCGGGGTCCGGCCGAGCAGCAGCCACGCCCAACCGGCCGTGCCGACCACCAGCACGGCCAGCGCTACCCGCGCGGCCACGGCCGCCCGCCGCTGCCACAGCAGCGCCCCGCCGATGCCGACGAGCGCGGCGATGCCAGGCGCGAGCGCCACCGTGTAGTACTGGTGGAAGATCCCCTCCATCAGGGAGAGCACCAGCGCCGACACCACTGTCCAGCCGCCCCACAGGAGGAGCGAGGCGCGGAGCCGGTCGGCGCGCGGTGAGCGGGCGGTCAGCACCAGCCCGATGACGAGCAGCGCCAACGCCGCGGGCAGGAGCCACGCGATCTGGCCGCCGACGTCGGCCGCGAACAGCCTGCCCAGCCCCGCCCCGCCGCCGAACGGACTGCCGAAGCGACCCGGCCCGGCGGGGAACCCGCCGCCTGCCGCGCCGCCGGGTACTCCTGCAGCGCCGGGGAGGCCGTGCGCCCCCGCACCACCATTCGCCGCCACGCGTCCAAGCCCTGGCCGAGGATCCGGCCAGGCCGTTGTAGCCGAGGGCGAGCTGGATGGCGCTGTTGTCGCTCGACCCGCCGATGTAGGGCCGGTCGGACTGCGGGCCACAGCGCGACCGCGGCGAACCACCAGCCGGCCACGACCACCATCGCGAGCCCGGCGGCGAGCAGCTGCCGGACCCGTCGCCACATCCCGGTCGGGGCCGCCCAGAGATAGGCAGCGGCAGCGCGGGCATCACCAGCAACGCCTGCGCGGTCTTCGTGAGGAACGCCGAGCCCCATCAGCGCGCCTGCCAGCAGCAGCCACCGGGTACCGGCGTGCTCGATCGCCCGCACCACCGCGTACGCCGCGGCGGTCATCAGCAGCACGAGCAGCGCGTCGGGGTTGTTGAACCGGAACATGAGCACCGCGACCGGCGTCAACGCCATCGCCGCGCCTGCCAGCAGCGCCGCGCCCGGCCCGGCCACCCGCCGGACCGCGGCGTAGAGCAGCGCGACCGTGCCACCGCCATGAGCGCCTGCGGCACCAGGATGCTCCACGAGGACAGGCCGATGACCCGTGCCGAGAGCGCCATCACCCACAGCGCGGCGGGCGGCTTGTCGACGGTGACGATGTTGCCCGCGTCGAACGAGCCGAAGAAGAACGCCTCCCAATTCTTGGTCATCGATTGGACGGCGGCGGCGTAGAAGTCGTTCGCCCAGCCGTTCGCCGACAGGTTCGCGAGGTAGAGGGCCGCGGTCGCCGAGCAGCAGGCCGCCGAGACGCGAGCCGTTCGCGCAGCGAGCGCCGGGCCGCCCCCGGCGGCGCGACCGGGGGCCGCACCTGGTCGGTCGGGGTGAGGGTCGCCGTCATGCCGAGTGCTCCTCAGCGGGGGGTGCGGTCGGGGTCGTGGTGTTGGTCATGCCAAGTGCTCCTCAACCGGGGTTGCGGCCGGGATCGGGGCCGTGGTGTTGGCTGGCTTGGTGATACCGAGTGCTCCTCAACCGGGGTTGCGGCCGGGATCGGGCCGTGGTGTTGGCTGGCTTGGTGATACCGAGTGCTCCTCAACCGGGGTTGCGGCCGGGATCGGGCCGTGGTGTTGGCTGGCTTGGTGACACTGAGTGCTCCTCGACGGGGGTGTGGTCGGGATCGGGGCCGTGCTTTCGGGGACCAGCGAAGATCCAGGAGCGGAAGGCGACGAAGCGCAGCACGGTGGCGAGCGCGTTGGCCCCGACGAGCACGAGCAGCTCGACCGGCCTGCTCGGCGGTCGCGGGCAGCAGCGCCAGCGCCCCGGTGGTGAGCGCGAGCCCGAGGCAGAACACCATCAGGCCTTGGATCTGGCTGGTGGCCGCGCCCTGGCGGCCCCGCACCCCGAAGGTCAGCCGCCGGTTGGCGGCGGTGTTCGCGACGGCCGTGACGACGAGCGCCACCAGGTTCGCGCCGAACGCCCCGAGGGCCGGCCCGCAGCAGCACGTAGAGCAGCAGGTACGCGAGCGTGCTCGCGGCACCGACCGCGGCGAACCGCGCGAGTTGGCCGATCATCCCGCGGGGCACGCCCGGCACCTCGTGCTCGGGCGCGTCGAGCGCCCCGCGGCCGAGCTTCTCGCGCAGGTCGTGCAGCGGGACGCGGCCGGTCGGCGAGAGCCCGGCCGAGGCGCGCGATGCCCTTGAGGTCCTCGGCGGCGGTGCGCAGGAGGTCGACCGACGAGTTGGGGTCGTCGACCCAGTCGACCGGCACCTCGTGGATGCGCAGCCCGGCGCGCTCGGCGATTACGAGCAACTCGGTGTCGAAGAACCAGCCGGTGTCCTCGACCAGCGGCACGAGCCGTTGCGCGACGTCGCCGCGGATGGCCTTGAAGCCGCACTGGGCGTCGGAGAACCGCGCGGCGAGGGTGCTGCGCAGGATCAGGTTGTAGGTGCGCGAGATGAACTCCCGCTTGGCGCCGCGCACCACGCGCGAGTCGCGGGCCAGCCGCGTGCCGATCGCCAGGTCGGAGTGGCCCGTGATCAGTGGGGCGACCAGCGGCAGGAGGGCGGCGAGGTCGGTGGAAAGGTCCACGTCGCAGTAGGCCAGCACCTGCGCGTCGGACGCGGTCCACGCCGCCCGCAGCGCGCGGCCGCGGCCCTTCTCCGGCATCCGCAGCGACTCCACCTCGGGAAGCTGGGCCGTGAGTCGGGCCGCGATCGCGGGAGTGGCGTCGACGCTCGCGTTGTCGGCGATCGTGATGCGGAACGGGTAGGGGAACTGGGTGGACAGGTGCGCGTGGAGGCGACGGACCGATCGGCTCCAGGTCGGCTTCCTCGTTGTAGACGGGCACGACCACGTCGAGAACCGGCCCCGTGCGGGGCCGGACGACAGGGCCGATGCTCGCTCCGCAGTCTCCGCTCGGGGGGTTCGGCGCGGTGTCGACGCTCATGGGGCCAACGATGTCGGCGGGCGCTGTCGGGTGTTGTGGCCGACCTGTGCGTCGGCTGTGTGTGCGGCGCGACCGGTGGGTGTGCGCGATCACAGCGTCGTCCTGGACAGGTCGTACAAGGTCGTGCCGCCTACCGTCGTCGCGGCGTAGTGCTGCTGCACCCAGCGGGCGATCGCGGCGGCGTTGTCGCTCCCCCCGCTCTGCCTCATGTCGGATCCCGCGCCACCCACAAACCAGTGGATCTTCTTTGCGGCGACGAGCGCCTGGAACTGCGTGAGCGTGGGGGAGGGGTCGGTGCCATTGAAGCCGCCGACCGCCATGACCGGCAGCCCGGTCGCGAGCTGGTAGCCCGCGGCGGTGTTGGAGCCGACTGCCGCTGCGGCCCAGGTGAAGGTGCCCGCGTCGCGCTGGAGAAGCGTCACGACCTGCGCGGACGGGGTCGGGCTCCCCAGCAGTCCCCGCCGCCCGGCCCGCGCTGGCCACCGCCACCGCCCGTGCCGCCGTTGCCGCCGCCGATGCCTGCGGCGCCCCGTTGCTCGTGCCCCAGCCGGGCGGCGCGAACCGGCCGCCACCAGGTCCACCGCGGCGGAACCCGCCCGGCGCCCCAGCCCACCCGCCCGGACCCACCCCTCTCGACGGCCCGGCCGACGGGATCGCGCCCGTGTGCGGCGTCGCGGCGGTGGCCAGCGCGTAGCCGGTCGGCGCGGCGAGCCCCGCCGCCACGGCCACGGCGACGGTCGACGGCGCCGAGCACCCGCGGCGCCCGGTGGGCCACCAACAGGGCCGCCACCGCGGCGGCGCCGAGCGCCAACACTGTCCACGCCAACCACGGCTGCCACGACGGCGTCCGCCGCAACAGCACGAACGCCCAACCCGCGGTCACCGCCACGCCGACCGCCGAGCAGGAGCCGGGCCGAAAGCCGCGCCCGGTCCCGCCATGCGACCGCCCCGCCGAGCGCGACGAGAGCCGCGATCGGCGGCGCCAGCACCACCACGTAGTACGGGTGGATGATCCCGGCCATCAGGCTAAACGTCAGCCCGGTGAACACGAGCCACCCGCCCCAGACCAGGGCCGCGGCGCGCAGGGTGTCGGTGCACGCCGCCCGCCGCGTCCACCACAGCAGCGCGCCGAGCGCGAGCAGCGCCGCGGGCAGCAACCACGCCGCCTGGCCTGCGAACTCGGCCCCGAAGAGGCGGGCCAGCCCCGTCTCGCCCCAGCCGCCACCGGGCGCGCCGCCGACGCTGCCGACCTCGTCGCCGGTCAACCTGCCGATGCCGTTGTAGCCGAGCGCGAGCTCCAGCACGCTGTCGGTCTGAGAGCCGCCGACGTAGGGCCGGTCGTCCGCGGGCCACAGCTCGACGACGAGCACCCACCACCCTGCGCTCACCACCAGCGCGGCCGCCGCGAGCGCGAGGTCGCGCAGCCGCCGTCCCCACCCGATCGGTGCGGCGACCAGCCACACGAGAGCCAGCGCGGGCAGCACGAGGAACGCCTGCAGCATCTTGGCGAGGAACCCGAACCCGACCAGGGCCGCGGCCAGCAGCAGCCAGCGCGTGCCGCCGCGCTCGACGGCGCGCAGGGCCGCGTACCCCGCGGCCACCAGCAGCAGCGTGAGCAACGCGTCCGGGTTGTTGAACCGGAAGATCAGCACCGCGACCGGCGTCACGGCGAGCGCCGCGCCCCCGAACAGAGCAGCGCCCGTCGCGAGCCGTGGCGTGAGCCCAGCGGCGAGCGCGCTGCGGCGCAGCGAGGCGTAGAGCAGCGCCACCGTCGCCACGCCCATCACGGCCTGCGGCGCGAGCACGCTCCACGAGGAGAGTCCGAAGACGCGGACGGCGAGGCCGCCGACCCACAGCGCCGCGGGCGTCTTGTCGACCGTGATCCAGTTCGCCGCGTCGGACGAGCCGAAGAACCAGGCCTTCCAGCTCACCCCCGCGGCCTGCGCGGCGGCGGAGTAGAAGCCGTTGGCCCAGCCGGACGCAGACAGGCCCCATAGGTAGAGCAACGCCGTTGCCGCCAACAAAGCGCCGAGGGTGCCGTGCCGGGGGCGCAGGCGTCCCGTCCGCGCGGAGGGAGGGGTTGTCGCGGACGGGACGGTCGAGGGGAGCGTGGCGGTCACGTGGCCAAAGCGTGGTCGTGTCGCCTATGCGGTCGCGGTGGTCGGCCTGTGCGTCAGCTGTGAACGGCGGCGCGCTCCAACGGCAGCCGCACCGCGAACTCGGTGTGGCCGGGCCTGCTCGTCACGCTCACGTCCCCGCCGTGCGCAGCGACCACCGCGGACACGATCGCCAGGCCCAGCCCGGTGCTCCCGTCCTGCCGCGAGCGCGATGTGGAGCCGCGGGCGAACCGTTCGAAGACGTGCGGCAGCAGCTCGGCGGGGATCCCCGGGCCCGCGTCGACCACCGCCACCCGCGCGGTGCCCGACCGGGTGGCCAGCGTGACGGTGACGGCAGTGCCCGGCGGCGTGTGTGTGCGGGCGTTGGCGAGCAGGTTGGTGAGCACCTGGGTGAGCCGTGAGGGGTCGCCGGTCACGATGACGGGCTCGTCGGGGAGGTCGAGCTGCCAGCGGTGGGCCGGGCCTGCGGCGTGGGCGTCGCTCACGGCGTCGAGGACGAGGCGGGTGAGGTCGACGTCGGCGCGCTCCAGGGGGCGCCCGGCGTCGAGGCGGGCGAGCAGCAGCATGTCCTCGACCAGCGCGGTCATCCGCTCGGCCTGGGAGGAGATGCGCGAAATCGCGTGTTTCGCGTCGTCCGGGAGGGCTCCGCGGCGGGTCAGCTCGGCGTAACCGCGGATCGCGGCGAGCGGGGTGCGCAGCTCGTGGCTGGCGTCCGCGACGAACTGGCGCAGCTGCATCTCGCTGTCCTGGCGGGCTTCCAGCGCGGCGCCGACGTGGTCGAGCATGTGGTTGAGCGCCGCGCCGACCTGGCCGACCTCGGTGGCCGGGTCGGCGTCCGGCACGCGGGCGGCGAGCTCCACCTCGCCCCGGTCCAGGGGGAGCGTGCTGACCTTCCGGGCTGTGGCCGCGACCCGTTCCAGCGGCTCCAGCTCCCGGCGCACCAGCACCGCGCCGATCACGCCCGCGACGGCCAGGGTGATAGCCGCGACGATCAGCTCGGTCGTCACGAGGTTGGTCACCGTCTGCTGGAGCTGGCCTTCGGGGAGGCCGGTGACCTGCACGTCGCCGTCGAGATGGGTGGTGGCGACAACCCGGTACGGGCCGAGCGTCGGCAGGTCGAGCGTCGTCGGGTGGGTGCCGGGCGGCACCGCGAGCACCGGCGGGAGGTCGCTCTGCGGGAAGGCCCGGTCGTAGCCGCCCCGGGTGCGTACCCGGGCGTCGACGACCTGGCCGTCCTGGACCGTGACCGAGATGAGGTCCGGCGACGGGGGCCGGCCCGCCCGGCGGGTTGTCGCCGGTGGTGTCCGGGGGCCGGATCCGCCCGGGGCCGTTGCTGATCGCCAACAGCTCGGTGTCCAGGCGGGAGATCAGCGACTGGCGCACCGCCAGCGCCGTGACGAGGCCGATCACGATCGCCGCGGCGGCCAGCAGCACGAGCGTCAGCGCGACCAGCCGGGTGCGCAACGACCGCGCGCGCAGCACCTATTGCCCCGGTTTGAGCACGTATCCCGCGCCCCGCACCGTGTGGATCATCGGTGAGCGCCCGGCGTCGATCTTCTTGCGCAGGTAGGAGATGTAGAGCTCGACGACGTTGGACTGGCCGCCGAAGTCGTAGTTCCACACCCGGTCGAGGATCTGGGCCTTGGAGAGCACCCGCTTGGGGTTGCGCATGAGGTAGCGCAGCAGCTCGAACTCGGTGGCGGTGAGCTCGACGAGGTCGTCGGCGCGGCGGACCTCGTGGCTGTCCTCGTCGAGGACGAGGTCGCCGACGACCAGTTCGGAACCCTGCCGCGCGGCCGACATCCCGGATCGGCGCAGCAGCCCGCGCAGGCGTGCGACGAGCTCTTCGAGGCTGAACGGCTTGGTGACGTAGTCGTCGCCGCCCGCGGTGAGGCCAGCGACCCGGTCCTCGACGGCGTCACGCGCGGTGAGGAACAGCACGGGCATCTCGGGCGCGTCGGCGCGCATGCGGCGCAACACCTCGAGGCCGTCGAAATCGGGGAGCATGACGTCGAGCACCACGACATCGGGCCGGAACTCCCGAGCGACGCGCACCGCGGACGAACCGTCGGCCGCCGCCCGAACCTCCCAGCCCTCGTACCGCAGGGCCATCGAGAGCAGGTCGGAGAGGCTCGACTCGTCGTCGACGACGAGCACGCGGATGGCGCCGCCGTCGGGTCGACGCAGGCCTCGCTCATCCATTGCGCCCGCCTGCACCTCCATCTGGGCCTGCTCCGTTGCCGCCATGGTAGCGATCGTGATCGCCTCCACTGTGCCGCGGCTGGGCGAATCCTGTGCCTCTCCTGTGGAACCGCGGCGGTCCGGAATCCGTCTGCACTCCCGACAGCCCCTTCCGGAGGAGGAGAGATGGTTTCCACGACGTTCGACGGCTGGCCCGTCGAGGCACCCGCGCTGCTGGCGGAGATCGCGGCGGACAACCGCGCCGAGCGCTGGCCTGCGTTGCGGGAGCGGCATGCGGCGCTCGTGCGGGGCCCGACCCTCGCGCTCGCCGCGGAGCTGGCGGCGGAGTTCGGGCCGGTTCGGGTGTTCCGGCCGCACGTGACGAGGCGGTTCCGACCGGACGCGCCGCCGTTGCGCACCGATACCGGCGGGGTGGCGAGGTCGCCGGGCGGCTGCGGGCTGGCCGTCGTGCTGTCCGCCGAGGCGCTGACGGTCACGGTGGGGCAGTGGCGCTTCGACCCCGACCAGCGCAGGCGCTACCGGGGTGCGATCGAGGCCGACCCGTCCGGCGAGGAGCTGGCCGGGTTGCTGCGACGGCTGGCCACGGACGGGTTCCCGGTCGATCCGGAGGGCGAGCTGCGCATCACGCCGCGGGGCTGGCGGCGGGATCACCCGCGGATCTGGTTGGCCCGGCGGCGCGGATTGCAGGTGGTGCGCCGGTGGGAGCTCGGCCCGTGGGTGGCAACGGCCGAGCCGCTGGAGCGGGTGCGGGCGGCGTGGCGGGCGGCCCGGCCGTTGGTGGAGTGGCTGGATACCCACGTCGGCCCGGCGGCCGCGCCCGGCTAAGGACCGCCGCGGCCGGTCCGGCGGTGACCATCCAGTGACCCCGGCCAGCGCTCGGAGCCGCGCGCGCGTGCCCGAACGGGACCTGAGCGGGGTTTTCGCGCCGCCCGACCCCGCTGGTGTACCGCTCGTGCCGCCCACCGGCGGGCGACCCGTTTCGGAGGTTGGGGTGCCAGGCCGTGGGCCTGGCGTCAGCGGTCGCGCCAGTAGCCGGTGGCGTAGACGAGGCGCCGGTCGAGGCCGCGGTCGTCGATGAGGTGACGGCGCAGATCCCGCACACACGCGGACTCACCGGAGAGCCACGCCTGCCCGCGGCCATCGGGGAAGGTCGCGGCGCGCACCGCGGCGGCCAGCGGCTCGCCCGCGCGGCGGCCGTCCCGATGCACCCACGTGACGGCACCGGGGAGGGCCTGCTCCTCGGCATCGTCGGCGACTTCGAGAAACGTCAGCGCCCGGGCGGGGTCGATCGCGTCGAGGACCGTGGCCACCGCGGGCAGGGCCGTCTCGTCACCGATCACCACGTGGTAGTCGACGGTCGGGTCCGGCGCATAGTGCCCGCCGGGCTCGGACACACCGACCCACGCGCCCGGCTGCGCGGCCTTGGCCCACGTCGCGGCCGGGCCGTGGCCCGGGTGGAGCACGAAGTCGACGTCGAGCTCGCCCGTGGCCGGGTCGAACCGGCGCACCGTGTAGGTGCGGATCGTGGGCCGGGCCTCGCCCGCGGGCCACACCGGGCCGCCGGTGCTCGCGCGTGGCACGGCAGGCCGGTCCTGGCCGGGCAGGGGGAAGAACATCTTGATGCGGCGGTCCGGCCCGTCACCGGCGAAGCCCGCCAGTTCGTCGCCCGCGAGGGTCACGCGGATCATCCCGGGCGTCACCCGCTCGCTGCGGCGCACCTGCAGGAGGCGGGGCGCGGTCGTCGTCACGCGCACGATTGTGCCGGGCCATCCGAGGACCGCCTGGTCGGCCTGGGCCATCCGAGGACGCCCGGTCGGCCCGACGCGTCCGGCGCCCAGATGGCGAGCAGCTCGGCGCCCGGATGCCCTCCAGCGCCTCGCCCGCGACCGTGGACTCGGCGCACAGCAGCGCCCACGCCCTCGACGTAGCGGAAGAACGCCAGCGTGCTCTCCCGCAGCACCTGTTCGGGGCTGTCGGCGGCGGCGACCGCGGCCGTCGGCACGTCCAGTAGCTCGGCCCGCGCCCGGTCAGGCACGCGAGCAGCCAGCCCTTCCTTGGAGCCGAAGTGCGCGGTTTCGTCACCCCGACCCGCTCGGCGACGGCCTCCATCGACGGGTTCTGGAACCCGCGCTCGGCGAACATGGCCAGCGCGGCGTCAAGGATCTGCCGCTCCCGCTCGGCGCAAGGGAGACGCGTCCTGGTCGCCACGGGGCACCCTACCGTTACTCTCGGTAACTTGCTGCGGGCAACCGGGGGACGCTGGAACGAGGCTCGGACCGGCGCCATGTCTGCGGACACCGGGATCCGCCGATATCCGCAACGGACCTCCGACGCGGGACACTGGGGCCGTGCTCGTCTACGCGATCGGCCTGACCACGCGCTTCCGGCAGACCACCGTGCGCGAGGGGATGCTCGTCGAAGGGCCTGCGGGCTGGGGCGAGTTCTGCCCATTCCCCGAGTACGACGACGCCGAATGCGTGCCGTGGCTCGCGGCGGCGGCCGAGGCGGCGCAGGAGGGCTGGCCGGAGCCGGTGCGCGACCGGGTGCCCGTCAACGCGATCGTGCCCGCGGTGTCGGCCGAGCAGGCGTACGAGCTGGTCACGGCGTCGGGCTGCGGCACGGCGAAGGTGAAGGTGGCGGACGCGCCGGGGTCGCTGGACCGGACGTCGAGCGGGTGGCGGCCGTCCGGGACGCGCTCGGGCCCCGCGGTGCGGTGCGCGTGGACGCTAACGCGGCGTGGGACGTCGACGAGGCGGTCACCGCGATCCGGGCGCTCGACAAGGCCGCGGCAGGGCTGGAGTACGCCGAGCAGCCGTGCCCGTCGGTGGCGGAGCTCGCCGCGGTGCGACGGCGGGTGGACGTGCGGATCGCCGCGGACGAGTCCATCCGGCGCGCCGCGGATCCGCTGCGGGTGGCGGTGGCCGAGGCGGCCGACGTCGCGGTGCTCAAGTGCGCGCCGCTCGGCGGGGTGCGGCGCGCGCTCGCGGTGGCCGAGGCGTGCGGGCTGCCGTGCGTCGTGTCGTCGGCGCTGCAGACGAGCGTCGGGCTGGCGGCGGAGATCGCGCTGGCCGGCGCGTTGCCGGAGCTGCCGTTCGCGTGCGGGTTGGGCACCGGCGCGCTGTTCACGGGCGACGTGGTGCCGCAGCCGTTCGCGCCGGTGAACGGCTGGCTCGCGGTGCCCCGCAGCGCGCCGGTGCCGGTGCCCGACCCCGCGTGGGCGGCGCCCGTGGACCGGGCGGCGTGGTGGGTGGCGCGCTATGCCCGCGTGCGCGCCCTGGCGTGACCCCGACCCCGGGTACCGCATGATCGCCGATTCGGCGCGATTGCGGCCGGATCTGGCCGGTCTGCGCGCCGAACTGGTGATCATGGCCGGGGGCTGGGCTGGCGGCGGACTGCGGGGGCTGGCCCGGGCTGCAGCTGGGGAGCCTGGGCGGGCAGCCGGGAGGCCTGGGCGGGCCGAGCCGGTAGCGTCCCGCGGGTGGCGGTGGTCGTCGTCGGCGCGGGGATCGCCGGGCATCGCCTGTGCGCGGGAGTTGGCCGCCGCCGGGGTCACGGTGCGGGTGCTCGAGCGCGCGGGGGTCGTCGGCGGGCGGATGGCGACCCGCCGCCTGCACGGGCGGCCGGTCGACCTCGGCGCCGCGTACTTCACCGTCTCCGACCCGGAGTTCGCCCAGGTCGTCGACGGGTGGCAGGCCGCAGGGCTGGCGCGGCCATGGACCGACACCCTCGCCGTGCTCGAAGGCGGCACCCGCACCTCCGCCCAAGGTCCACTGCGGTGGGCGGCCCCCGGCGGGCTGCGCAGCCTGGTCGCCGCGCTCGCCGACGGCCTGGACGTGACGTTGCAACACGAGGTGCGCCGCGTCGGGCCCGGCCCGCTCGTCGACGGTGAGCCCGTCGACGCCGTCGTGCTCGCCATGCCCGACCCCCAGGCCGCTCGCCTTCTGGACCCGGCACCCGCGGTGCTGGCCGACCGCCGGTGGAACCCCGTCATCGCGGTCGCCGCGGGTTGGGCCGAGCGCACGTGGGACCCGCTCCCCGCCGCCTTCGTCAACGGCCACCCCGTACTCGACCGCATTGCCGACGACGGCGACCGGCGCGGCGACGGCGCCCCCGTCCTCGTCGCGCACTCGACGGCGACGTCGCGCGCGCCCACGACGCCGACCCGGACGACGCCTGGGTCGGCGACGTCGCCCGCGCGCACGAGGCCGACCCGGCCGACCCGGACGACGCGGTCCCGGCGGTGCTCGACGCGCTCCACGAGCTGCTCGGCGTCCCCGCTCCACAGTGGACGTATGCGCACCGGTGGCGGTTCGCCGCCCCCGCCACCCAGCGGGACACCACGTTCTGGTTCGACGGCGGCATCGGGCTGGCCTGCGACGCCTGGGGCCGCCCCCGGGTCGAGGCTGCATGGCGCTCGGGCACCGACCTCGCCCGCGCGATCGCCGCCAGCTGAGCTGATCGCGCCGGATCGCAGCAGGGGCACAGCGCTCCGCCGGGGTCGCGGCGGGGCACCCAGCTGCGGCGGGGCACCCAGCTGCGGCGCGGTTGTGGCGGGGGCGCTTTGCTGCGACCACCGGGCCCCGCGGCGAGCTACCGTCATCCGCATGACCGCGCCGGAGCGTCTCCTCGCCGACCTTCCGCCCGACCGGGTCGTCACCGACCCCGACGTCCTGGCCGCCTACGCCCACGACGACGCCGCGTGGGCCGAGGCCGGTCACGCCATCGCCCTCGTGCGGCCGATCAGCACCGCCGAGGTGGCCGCCGTCGTCAGGTCCTGCGCGGCGGCGGGCGTCCCGATCGTGCCGCGCGGCGCGGGCACCGGGCTCTCGGGCGGCGCCAACGCCGTCGACGGGTGCGTGATGCTCTCCCTGGAACGGATGGACACGATCGTCGAGATCAACACCGCGGAGCGGCTCGCGGTCGTCCAGCCGGGCGTGGTCAACGACCACCTCCGCGCGGCCGCCGCCGAACGGGGGCTGTGGTATCCGCCGGACCCGGGGAGCGCGCCGTGGTCGACGATCGGCGGCAACGTGGCGACGAACGCGGGCGGGCTGTGCTGCGTCAAGTACGGCGTTACGCGCGACTACGTGCTCGCGCTCGAGGTGGTCACGGCCGCGGGCGAGGTGGTGCGGGTCGGGCGCCGCACGGCCAAGGGCGTGGCGGGCTACGACCTGGCCGGGCTCATGGTCGGGTCGGAGGGCACCCTCGGGGTGATCACCGAGGTCACCGTCCGGCTGCGGCCGCTGCGCACCGCCCCGATGCGCACGGTCGTCGGGTTCTTCGACACCCTGTCCGCGGCGGGCGACGCCGTCGCCCGGGTCACGGCGACCGGGCTGCAGCCCGCCGCGTTCGAGCTGATCGACCGGGCCTGCCTGCGGGCGGTGAACGCGTGGAAGAACATGGGTCTTCCCGAGGACGCCGCCGCGCTGCTGCTCGCCCAGACCGACCTCCCCGAGCCGGCGGGCGAGCAGGAGGCGCTGGCCATCCACGCCTGCTTCGTCGCCGCCGGGGCGGCGGAGGCGATGGTGTCCACGGACCCGGTCGAGGCCGAGGCGCTGTTCGACGCGCGGCGGTTGGCGGGCCCCGCGCTGCTCTGGGAGCACGCGGACGCCGTGCTCACCGAGGACGTCTGCCTGCCCCGTGGCAAGCTCGCCGAGATGCTCGCCGTGATCGAGGAGATCGCCGCCACCCACGACGTCCCGATCGCCACGATCGCGCACGCGGGCGACGGCAACCTGCATCCGTGCCTGGTCACTCCGAAGGGCGACGACGCGGCTCGCGACCGCGCGTTCGCCGCCTTCCAGGCCATCATCGACGCCGCGCTGGACCTCGGCGGTACGGTGACCGGCGAGCACGGCGTCGGCCTGCTCAAACGGACGGGCATGCAGCGCGAGGTCGGGCCGGTCTCGCTGGCGATGCAACGCGCGATCAAGACCGCGCTGGACCCGAAGGGCATCCTCAACCCCGGCAAGGTGATCGGGTGAGCCGCGCTTCGGGCCGCCCGGCAACGCGGTCGAGCTGAGGAGTGATTGGCCGCCGGGCCAACCGGGCACCCCGGGGAGGTGACCGACACCGCGACCCGCCCCGCCCGTACGTTCCGCGGACCGGGTGGCGTCGGGCTGTCGAACCTCGTGGGCCTGCCGGGCGTCGTCCGGCTGGACTCCGCGCTCCCCGAGGTGCTCGAGACCAACCGGTTCGACACCGGGGACCGCAGACTGGCTGCCGCGGGCATCACGCTCGGGCTCTACCAGGATCCGGCCATGCCCGCCCAGTGGCGGCTGGAGCTGCCCGACGAGACCCTCCGGGTGCCCGCGGGCGAGCAGTCGGACGTCCCCGATGAGCTCGTCGAGCTGGTCCGCGCCGCCGCCCGAGAGCGGCCGCTGCGACCGGTCGGCCACATCCGGACGGTGCGCACGGAGCACCGCCTGCTCGGCGCGGACAACCGGCTGCTGGCGACGCTCGTCCATGACGCGGTGACGGTCGCGACGATGGGCCGCCGCGCGGACGTCCGGGGATGGTCAGAGATCGACGTGCGGCCCGGCGAGGCCGACGACGACCTCCTCGCCGGTCTCGCCGCCCGCATCGAGGAGACCGGCATGCGGCCCGCCGCGCCCGGGGCCGCGGCCGAGCTCGACCGGATGCTGCGCCCCGCCCTGCCCCGGCCGCGCGCAGGCCGGAAGGGCTCGGCGGGGGTGGTGCTGATGGACTACATCGGCCGCCAGGCCGAGCGGATCGCCGCGGAGGAGCTGCGGGTCCGCACAGGACGAGCCGGACGCCGTGCACAAGATGCGGGTCGCGGCCCGCCGTCTGCGCAGCGCGCTGAAGGCCTACCGGACGTGCTGGACCGGCGGCGCGTCGACCCGGTCGCCGCGGGCCTTCGCGATCTGGGACGGCGCCTCGCTCCCGTGCGCGACGCCGAGGTGTTGCGTGAGCGCGTCGCCGTCGACCTCGCAGCGCTCCCGCCCGAGCTGCTGGTCGGGCCCGTGCAGGCCGAGGCCACCCGACGCTTCGCGCGGGGCGAGGCCGAGGCACGGCGCGGTTGCTGGCGGCGCTGGATGGCCCCGAGCACCTGGGGCTGCGCCGTTCGCTGCACGAGTTGCTGGAACGCCCCGCTGAACGCCGCGCCCGCCGTCCCGCCCGCAAGCAGCTGCGCACCGCCCGGACCGCCCGCCGTCTGCGCCGCGCGATGCACACCGCGCTCGACGACGGCGACGACACCACGCTGCACACCGCGCGCAAGGCCGCCAAGCGGCTGCGCTACGCCGCCGAGGTGATCGGCGAGCGTCCCAGCGGGCTGAAGGCGCTGCAGAAGGCGCTGGGCCGCCACCAGGACCTGGTCGTCGCCCGGCCGGTGCTGCGCGAGCTGGGCGCGTCCGCGGAGAACGGCTTCAGCTTCGGTCTGCTGCGCGGCCTGGCCGACGCCCGCGCCGCCGCGATCGAGGCCGATCTGCCTGCCCTGTGGCGGCGGGCCCGCAAGAACCTCGGCTGACGTGCCACGATCGGGCCGTGGACACCGCCCGCGACCCGATCGCCGACCTGCGCCGCATCGCGTTCCTCCTGGAGCGCGCGCACGAGTCGACCTACCGGGTGCGCGCATTCCGCGGCGCGATCGTCGCGTTGGCGCACCACGACCCCGACGAGGTGGCCCGGCTCGCCGCGGCGGGTGACCTGAAGCGGCTCAAGGGCGTCGGGGACGTCACGGCCCGCTGCGTCGTCGAGTCGTTGCGCGGCGAGGTGCCCGCCTACCTGCAGCGGCTGGAGGACGAGGCGCCCGAGCCGGTCGACGCCGCCACGGAAGCGCTGCTCGCGGCCGTGCGCGGCGACTGCCACAGCCACACCGATGCCTCCGACGGCGGCTCCCCGCTGGCCGAGATGGCGGCGACGGCGCGCGGGCTCGGGCACGAGTACCTGGTGGTCACCGACCACTCTCCGCGGCTGACCGTCGCCAACGGCCTGTCCGCCGAACGGCTGCGCGCCCAGCTCGACCAGATCGCCGAGCTGAACGCGGCCCTCGACCCGGGGTTCCGCGTGCTGACCGGCATCGAGGTGGACATCAACGAGGACGGCTCGCTCGACCAGGATCCCGACCTGCTCGCCGAGCTGGACCTCGTCGTCGCCTCCGTGCATTCCAAGCTGCGGATGCCCGGCGCGGAGATGACCGAGCGGATGTTGACGGCCATCGCGAACCCGCTCATCGACGTCCTCGGCCACTGCACGGGCCGGATGGTGATGGGCAACCGCAAGCGGCCGGAGTCGCAGTTCGACGCCGACGCCGTGTTCGACGCGTGCGCCGAGTACGGCGTGGCCGTGGAGATCAACTCTCGGCCCGAGCGGCTCGATCCGCCGATGCGGTTGCTGCGCCAGGCGGTCGATGCGGGCTGCGTGTTCACCATCGACACCGACGCGCACGCCCCCGGGCAGCTCGACTGGCTGCGCAACGGGTGCGAGCGGGCCGTCGCGTGCGCAGTGCCCGCCGACCGCGTGCTCAACACGTGGCCGGTCGACGACGCTGCTCGCCGCCACCCGGTCGGGTGGCTGATCTCGCGCTGCGCGACCGATCACGCTGAGATGGGTGCGGGCGGCGGGTGGCGAACGGATCTGGGGCCGTCATCCGCCGCCCACGTTCCCGTCCTCGCCTGGGCTCGACGACCCGAGCGCCGAGGCCGCGTCCGCGCGCCGCGTCCGCGCCGGCTTCCTGCTAGCCGCCGACCACCCGGGCCCGGGCGGCGAGGTCTTCGCGGGTGGGCGGGTCCGCCCCCCGGCGCGAGCAGGTGATCGCGGCGGCGAGGGCGGCCTGGTCGAGCAGCGCATTCAGCGTCGGCTCGTCGACCGCGCGCAGGGCGGGCCGGGCCTCGGCGCCGAGCAGCCCGCGTTCGTGCAGCCCCGCCAGCAGCGCGCCGGAGAACGTGTCGCCCGCCCCGACCGTGTCGATCACCGTGACGAGCACGCCCGGTCGGCGCACCCGGAGCCCGCTGACGGTGCCCGCCAGCACGCCGTCGCTGCCGAGCGTGATCGCGACGAGCGCCGGGCCGCGGTCGAGCCAGTCCTCGAGGATCTCCTCGGGCGTGCGGGCCAGGGGAGAGCCAGGCGAGGTCCTCGGAGCTGACCTTCACGACGTCGGCGACCGCCAGCAGCTCGTGCACGCCGTCGAGTACGTCGGAGGGGTCGCCCATGAGCAGAGGACGGCAGTTGGGGTCGTAGCTGATCGTGGCGGTGGCGGCGGCCTTGGCCATCAGCTCCCGCAGCACGGCGGCGCCGGGCGGCGTGGTGAGCGCCAGCGACCCGGAGTGCAGGCCGACGACCGGGCCGTCCAGCGCGCCCTTCAACTCCTCGGCGCTCCACTGCCAGTCGGCCGTGCCCGTGATCCGGAAGTCGTAGCTCGGCACACCGTCGGCACCGAGCTCGACCATCGCCATCGACGTCTGCTCGGTGGCCGGCGCGACGTGGCTGAGGTCGACGTCGTTGGCCGCCAGGTGCTCGCGCAGGCGACGGCCGAGCAGGTCGTCCGCGAGGCGGGCGAGCATCCGCGTGGGCACGCCGAGCCGGGCGAGCCCCACGGCGACGTTCGCCGGGCTGCCCCCGGGACGGGCTTCGAAGTACTGCGGCACCGGCGCCGGGACGAGGTCGACCAACGCCTCGCCTGCCACGGCGACGATGCCCTGACCGCCGGGGCCATGACCGCCGGGGCCCTGACCGCCGGGCTCCTGCCGCGTGCGGCCAAGCCGAACGCCGCTGTCGACGTGCCCTTCATCTCCCACGTGGGTCGGCTCCCTCCTCGGGACGGGGCCCCGCGCGCCCGTCGCACCTATCGTGTCGGGACGCGGTGTCGTGCGCCAGACCGTCGCGCAATCGTGCGGGCACCTCGCATCCCGCCGGGGCCGGGCACGGGGTGCGAAGTGCCGAGGTAGGCCGCGGCGCCTGCCTGGCCGGAGCTCACCGCCGCGGGATGTGACGATCACGCCATGGCTTCCCGGCAACCCCTGCTGCACGACCTCGCGGTCACGCTCCGTGCACCAACGGTCTGTCTGTCGGCTCTCGACGGCCAGCTCCGCGGCATCGGCGCCCAGGGTCTGCTGTGCGCCGACGTGCGGGTGCTGGCTCGGGCGGTGGTCACGGTCGACGGGATCGAGCCTGCGCCGATCGGGCATGGCGTGTCGAGCGCGTCGGCGGAGTACTTCGTGGGGATCCTGCGCGGCCTCGTCGCCCGCACCGCGGACCCGACGATCTGGCTCCGTCGCGACCGCAGTGTGCTCCCCGACGGCCTTCACGAGACGTTCACCTGGTCAACCGGTCCGAGCAGACCTGACCGCTGAGCTGCGGCTGGACGTCGACGCCGACCTCGCCTCCATCGAGACGATCAAGTGGGGCGACCCGGTGCCATCCCCGCCGCTTGGCGTCACGGTGACGCTGGACGCCCCCGACGCGGTGCTGGTCCCGCCGGGTGGCCTGCCGCCGCCTCGGGTTTCCCGCGCGCGCTGCGCTGGCCCCCACCGGCCCGCCCGCGCGGAGGCTTCCCGCAGCTGGTCACTGTCCGTACATGACCCCGGTGCCCCCGTCGCCCCCACGAACGTGCGACTCGGCCGCCCGGACACCGTCCGCGCCGACGACCCGCGCCTCGCCGCCCTGCTCGACCGCGCCCTCGCCGACCTGGACGCGCTCCTGCTCACCGAGCCCGGCCACCCCGGCGACCTCTTCGCCGGGGCGGGCGCGCCCTGGTACCTCACCCTGTTCGGCCGCGACTCCCTGTGGACGGCCGCGCTGCTGCTCCCGTTCGACGTCGCGCTGGCGGGCGGCACCCTGCGCACGCTCGCCCGGCGCAGGGCCGCGACCACCGACCCGGCCACCGGCGAGGAGCCGGGCAAGATCCTGCACGAGCGCCGCCGCGTCGCCACCCGCGTCGGAAGGGCGGCTGCCGCCGCTCTACTACGGCACGATCGACGCGACGCCGCTCTGGATCTGTCTGCTGCGCGACGCGTGGCGCTGGGGCCTGCCCGGCGACGAGGTGCGCGCGCTGCTGCCGCACCTCGAGGCTGCGCTGGGCTGGATCAGCCGCGCACGGCGAGCGCTTCGTCGCCTACCACGACCCCTCCGGCCGCGGCCTGGCCAACCAGGGCTGGAAGGACTCGGCCGACGCCGTCCGGTTCGCCGACGGCCGACGCGCCACGGGCTCGATCGCATCGGTCGAGGTGCAGGGCTACGTCCACGAGGCCGCGCTCGCGGCGCCGAGCTGCTGGACGCGTTCGGCCGTGCGGGCGCGGCGACGTGGCGGGCCTACGCGGCTGGGCCTCGCCGACCGTTTCCGCGAGCGCTTCTGGGTCGCGGACGACGACGGTCCGTACCCCGCGCTCGCGCTGGACGGCGCGGGCGCCGCGGTGGACGCACCGAGCAGCAGCATCGGCCATCTCCTCGGCACCGGCCTGCTCGACGACGCCGAGAGCGCGCTGGTCGCGGCCCGGCTCCTCGGGTCGGACCTGGCGAGCGGGTACGGGTTGCGGACGATGTCGCGCCGGGCCGGGGGCTACTCGCCGCTGTCCTACCACTGTGGATCGGTGTGGCCGCACGACACCGCGCTCGTCGCCCGCGGCCTGTCCCGGGCGGGCCACCCCGACGGCGCGGCCGAGCTCGCCGGGCAGCTCCTCGCCGCGGCCGGCGCGTTCGATCAGCGCCTTCCGGAGCTGTTCGCGGGCTTCGGCGACGACGAGGTCGCCGCACCGGTGGCGTACCCGGCCGCCTGTCGTCCGCAGGCGTGGGCGGCGGCGGCCGCGGTCGAGCTGCTGCGGGTGGTGTTGGGGCTGGCCGTCGACGTTCCGGGCCGCGTCGTGACGCTCCGGCCGCCCTCGCCGAGCCCGGTCGGCGCCGTGGAGGTGCGCGGGCTGCCGGTCGGGGCCGGACGCCTGGACGTCACGCTCGACCGCGAGGGCCGGGTGACCCACGTCACCGCTCCGCCCGGCTTTCGCGTGCAGACGCCATGATCACCGAGTCGGCGCGCATCCCGGCCAGATCGGCCGCTTCCGCGCCCAACTGATGGTCATGGAGCGAGGGGGGTGATGGCGAGGTCGACCAGTCGGGGCCGCCCGGGCGCCGAGCGGTCGGCGACGAGCGCGACCGCGTCGGGCCGCCACGTCCCGTCGACCGGCTCGCCCGCCACCTCGGCCGGGACGCGCCCGCGCGCGAGCACGAGCGCGCCGACGTAGGGCTGGGGGTGGGTCACCGGGACGAGGTGCTCGGTGGCCGCGAACACCTCGTCGGAGAGTTCGTCGAGGCCCGCGACCGGCGCGAAGAGCCAACTGCCCGCAGGCCGGACGGTCGTGGGCCCGAGCACGCATTCCGGGGCGGGCGCGCCGTCGAGCGCGGCGCCCAGGGCATCGGCGAGCGGGCCGACGAGGTGCTCCGACACGTGCCCGAGCGGCCGGAGCTTGACGATCCATTGCTCGGGCACCGACCAGTTCAGCCCGGGATGCGGTGGGCGGGGGAGCGCGGCGAGCCGGTCGCGGATCGCAGGCGAGGGCCGGACGGCGACCGAGAGCCGGGTCACCAGCCCAGCTTTCGCGACGGCGACCCTATCCAGCAAGAGAAGGGGGACGAAATACCCGATCTTCACGTATCCAGATCGGGAAGCTCCCGCCCGTCCGCCACCCCTTCGCCCCAGGTCCGCACGGAACCCCGCGAGCGGATGCCCGGTGACTCGGGCGAGATCCCAGCCGTGCACGATCTGCACCGCGCTCGGTCCCGCGCAGATCCAGGCGGCGTTCAGCCCTGGCTGACGTAGAAAACGACCTGTTCGGCCTTGATCTTGTCGTTCTCGACCATGTAGAGCCGCGCGCACGGCGCGTGCACTCCGTCTCCGAATGGGCCACCCGCCACCCGCAGATCCAAGGCAAGCAGCGCGTTGCGCTCA
Source organism: uncultured Actinomycetota bacterium (assembly GCA_963822805.1). Lineage (GTDB taxonomy): Bacteria > Actinomycetota > Actinomycetes > Mycobacteriales > Pseudonocardiaceae > Pseudonocardia. The sequence continues at coordinate 91,079 of CAWGIV010000004.1, forward strand.
TCACCGGCGCCAGCCAGCTCGTGCACACTGCCCGGTACGATCGGATCCGCGAACGCGACCAAGCCCTTCATGTAGTCATCGGCGCCGGTCAGATCGGTCGGTGGCGGATACGGCGCGGTGGTCATCGCGACGACTTTGACATCGGGGGCAAGCAGGCCGCGCGCGGCGTCCCAATCCTTTCCGGCCCAAGCAACCACATGGGCGCGGGCAACCGTCAACGCGGGTGACTCTTGCTGGCTCGACACTTCACGCTCTCCTTCCCGGGTGGCGATGGGGCGGCCAACCCCGGATACGCCGCGTCCCTAGGCTCCCGGCGGCAGGCCAAGGCGTCTTGCAGAAAATCCGCATCTGACCCGGCCCTGGCGAACCCGGAGGGTGTCAGCCCAGTCAGCTTGCGGAACTCAGTCGCCAGATGCGCCTGGTCGGCGTAGCCATACTCGGCGGCAAGCAACGCCCAACACGGACTGACCTGCATCATCGCCTCGGCAGCGAGCGCGCAGACGCGAGTCTGACGGGCCAGCAGTTTCGGTCCCAGCCCGACATACCTGGTGAAGCTGCGCTCAAGCTGGCTGACGCTGAGATTCACCTGATCGGCCAGCCGTCGCACCACGACTCGGCCGCGGCTTGCCCGAATCAGCCGGACCGCCTCACGAACCTGCGCGGGCGGCTCCCGCCGCGGCTCCAACCTGGCCAGTAGCAAGTCAGCGAGTCTGCAGATCCGCTGTCCGGTCGACAGCGGTTCCAGCTCGGCCACGGCCTCCCGGAAGTCGCGCGGCCACACGTCAGTGGGCGATGCCATCCGGCCGACGAGCTCGGGGATCGACAGGTCGGTGAATGCGCCCGCCGCCCCCGGGTAGAAGGAGACGTTCACCTGGTCGATCGTGCCCTGGAACCGCAGCCACAAGGCCTGCCTCCTCGGCCCCACCAACGCCGCGGACGGCACCTCGGCACGCCCCCAGTCCTCAACCAGCAACTGGTCACCGAAGCAGACCGGCACCGACACGTCGCCCCCGCCGAAATCGAGGACAGAAACGCTGGTCGGCTGCACCATCGAAAAAACCTGGAAGGCACGCACATACCGACCGAGCGGGCCCGATGGCCGACAGATAGTCATCTTCAGAGGCGACGCCATCCAGTGGATCCTTCAGCTCGGCCGCGGCGTCGAGCTGGCCGGTCGGGCGGGGGGTGGGGCGTCGCGGAGGATGCGGGGCAAGGCGAACGGGCGCAGCGTGGTCGACTCGAAGCGGGTAAGGCCGGAAATCCGGCTTCCGTCCAGGGTGATGACCAGCAGACCGCTCGCCCGCCACGCACCGGTGGTCGCGTCGGGGGTATACACGCCGAGGGCGGGTTGCCGGTTGGCGTGGGTGGTCACGAAGCGGGCTCGCGGAACAAGCCGGAACACGACCTCGGTCAGGAATCGGCTGGCCGTCTCGCGGCCCTGCCAGACGGCGGGCAGCGGCGGCATGGTGATACGCACGTCCTCCGCGAGAAGCCGTACGACCGCGTGGACGTCGTGTGCCGTAAGCGCCGTGGTGAGGCGGCGCACCAGTTCGGCCTCGTCCTTGGCGTCGTTGCGGGTCGGGCGGTGCTGGTCGCGAAGTGCCGCGCGCGCCCGGCTCAGCGTCACCGCGACGGCCTCGGCTGAGGTGTCGAGGGCCACGGCGACCTCGCGGGCAGTCATGCCCAGCACGTCGCGCAGGACGAGCACCGCGCGGGCGCGTGGTGAAAGGAGCTGCAGGGCGGTGACGAAGGCCAGCGATACCGCCTCGACCTGCTCCACGACGACGTCCGGGCCGGGGGCGGCGTCCGGCAGGGTGTCGAGCAGCACGTCCGGATACGGCTGTAGCCAGGTGATCTCGGTCGAGCCGGTCGAGATGGCGGCAGCGGCGGAGAGGGTCTCAGCCTTCTGTGGTCTTCGGGAGGCACTGCGGAGCAGGTTCAGGCAGGTGTTGGTGGCGATCCGGTACAGCCAGGTCCGCAGCGATGCTTCGCCCTGGAAGGCGGCCAATCCGCGCCACGCCGCGAGGAGCGTCTCCTGTACCGCGTCCTCGGCGTCGTCGAAAGAGCCGAGCATGCGGTAGCAGTGGACGTGCAGTTCGCGCCGGTAGGGCCGGACCAGCTCGGCGAACGCCGCGTCGTCGGTGCACGCCCGCCGCAGCAGGCTGTCGTTGGACATCGAGCTCCTCCCGGGCCCGATCCGAAGTGCTACCCGAAGCGATGCAGGGCCCGGGACATCACTGCGAGAAGTGCTCGGTCAGCGGGTTGATGTAGAACGTGGGCCAATTGGCGTTGATGTGGTCGTGCCAATCCTCCGGCTCGCCGTGCTGGTTGATCGTGAGCAGCGTGCCGCCGTCCACGGGTTCCAAGACGAAGTGCACGATCGAGTACAGCCCGTCTGCCCACCGCGGGAAACGCCACGCTTGCACGATCCGCACGCCCGGCACCAGCTCGACCTGCCGCCCGGTCACGTTACCGTCGAACGCGGAGAACTCCTCGCCCACCGCCCGGCCCGGCTTCCCGCTCATGCCCGACAGCTGCGAGAGCGCCTCGGCGTCAGCCAACATCGCGTACACCTGCCCCGGTCGCGCGGGGATCGTCACCTGCTGCATGATGCTCATGATGTGTCTCCATGGTCTAGTCGATCAGTCGTTCGGCCGCATCAACCAGACAGACACCGGACAACCGCCGAACCTAACAGTGGACGTGTGCTGCGGGAGAGTGGAGGATGTCGCGCTCGCATCCCCCTCAGCCGGGCGCGCTCACCCGCGCTTCTGCTGGAGCGCACAGTGGGGCCACATGGCCGACAACCACCGTTCGCTGGTCTGATCACCCTGGGCAGGAGACTTCGCCGAGCTGCGGGACTTCTGCCGCCGCCTGGGCTGGCCGCAGATCATGGACGACGGTGGGTTCGCCGTCTTCCAAGCACCGGGCACGGTTCGGGCGGGCAACGTGACGGTCGCCTCGGCCCCGAGCTGGTTGGCGGCGTGGTCCGGATGGGGGCGCCCGGTCAGGACCGGGACGAAGCCCCAGTTGCCGCCGACGAGGTGGTTGAGCACGTCGCGGACGCACCAGTCCGCGCACGGGGTGGGCGCCGACCACTGGTCGTCTCGAATCGCGCCGAACACCGCCGCGGTGCGTCGATCGCCCGGCTGAGCTGATCGGACGGGTTTGTCATGTTGCCGTTCCTTTCCGGCGGGCGGGCGGGCGGTCGAAGGACAACTACGGCAGGGGAGGCATCCGCTTCACCATCGGCGTGATGGTCGACACAGCCGACGAGGTGGACGGCTGACCGACGAGATGCGTCAAGCAGGCGCCCGCGTCACCAAGGAACCCGGAGACGCGGAGTTCTTCACCGGTCGCTCCGCGGATCGCGGCCTTGGCCCGGTCGACCTGGACCGCAGGCCTGGTCAATCCGACGGCCGTTGACCCGGGATTGGGCACGATCGTGGTCTCCGACGACGGACGCCCGGTCAGCGCCACGCCTGCGGCCGAGGCCTGGCTGGCGCGGCTGCACTGCGCGGCATCTTGCTTGCCCTCTTCCCCCTCGAGCAGCTCGCCCGGGACGCGAACGCCGAGCCCGACCCCGCGTCGGAACCGACGAGTTGCCGATCGGATCCCACCAGCGGAACGCTCACTGGCGCTGCTGCAAGCAATCGGTGTCAGCCCCGACCGCTCGGCTCGCTGCCTACCGGGCCCGAACCCACGGATGTGGGTGTCTTCGTCCGGGCGAGGGCCTACCGTCGGTTCCGTGGTGAGGCGGACGTGCGTGACGTCAAATCACGTCGAACTGTGAGCGGGGTTGGGTCGCGGGGCCCAGCTCAGCGGGGTTTCGCCGCCAGCGTTGATCGCCGAGAGTGGGACATAACGGCCATATTTGGCGCGCATGTCCCACTTGCGCCGATCAACGCGCTGAAACCCGGCTTAGCGGGTCCCGCCCTGCGCAAGCTCCCGGCCCGGACGGTGTAGACGTAGGTCACACGTGAGGGGAGGGAGCGTATGCCCGTCGGGGGTGCCGGATCGCCGACCGCCGCGTCGCCGCCGCCGATCGCTGCGGCGGGCCCGGGTACCGCCGCGGCGGGGCCGCCTACTGCCGCGGGCTCGGCGCCAGGCCGCGCGGCGCGCCGGGTGGCGGGCACCCGGCAGGCGGGCGCGGGCCGGGGCGGCGGCCGCCCCGGGCGCGGCTCCGGTCGAACCACCTCCAGCGGCTCGACCCGCGGCAGGCTCGGCGCGGGCCTCGTCGACGTGCCCCCGGTGCCGCGGGTCGACCCCATCGCCGCCCTGATGACCGACCCGCAGGTGCCCGAGGACCGCCGGTTCTGCCGTAAGTGCGGCCATCCCGTCGGCCGCAGCGTCGGTGATCGCCCCGGCCCTGCCGAGGGCTTCTGCCCGCAGGACGGCGAGCGGTTCTCGTTCCTGCCGAAGCTGACGCCGGGCACGTTGGTCGCGGGCCAGTACGAGGTCCGCGGCTGCCTCGCCCATGGCGGTCTCGGCTGGATCTACCTCGCGACCGACCGCAACGTCGACGACCGCTGGGTGGTGCTCAAAGGCCTGCTCGACGCCGACGCCCCGGAAGCCGCGGGCATCGTCGACGTCGAGAAGCGCTTCCTCGCCACGGTCGACCACCCCGGAATCGTCTCAATCCACAACTTCGTCGAGCACCACGACCGCGCGGGCAACCCGATGGGCTTCATCGTGATGGAGTACGTCGGCGGCTCCTCGCTCAAGCAGATCATGGAAGCCCGGCGCCGCGAGGACGGAACCCTCGAGCCGCTCCCGGTGCCACAGGCGATCGCGTACGCGCTGGAGGTGCTGCCCGCGCTCGGCTACCTGCACGAACAGGGCCTGGCCTACTGCGACTTCAAGCCCGACAACGTGATCCAGTACGACCGCCAGCTCAAGCTGATCGACCTCGGCGCCGTCATCCGCTTCGACGACGAGGACAGCCCCGTCTTCGGCACCGTCGGCTACCAGGCTCCGGAGATCGGCACCCACGGCCCGTCGCCCGGCTCCGACATCCACACGATCGGCCGCACGCTCGCCGTTCTGGTTCTCGGCATCAGCCCCGCATACCGCGGCGGGCCGGTCCCGCTGCCCGACGACCACCCCGTGCTCGCCCGCTACGAGTCTTTCCACCGCGTCCTCCGCCGCGCGACCGACCCGGACCCCGACGCCCGCTTCGGCTCCATCGACGAGTTCGCCGACCAGCTCGCGGGCGTGCTGCGCGAGGTGCTCGCGTTGGCGGACGGCCAGGCCCGGCCCGCGATGTCCACCGTGTTCGCCACCCCGCGGGGCGCGTTCGCCGCCGACCTCCTCGGCGCGACGCACCCCGGCCGTCCCGACCCCGCGCGGGTGGCCGCGGCCCTGCCGATGCCGCTCGTCGACCCCACGGACCCGGCCGCCGCCCAGCTCACCGGCGCGAACCGGGCGCAGGTGCGGCGGCTCGCCTCGACGATGGCGCAGCCCGGCCCGGAGGTCCGGCTGGCCTTGGCGCGGGCCGCGCTCGCCGAGGGCGATCCGGCCGCCGCTCTCGTTGAGCTGGACGCGGCGGCCGCCGACGACCCGGCGGACTGGCGCATCGACTGGTACTCCGGCGTCGCGGCGCTCTTCACCGACCCCGCCGCTGCCGTCGCCGCGTTCGATCGCGCCTACTTCCTGTTCCCCGGCGAGCAGGCCCCGAAGCTCGCGCTCGCCGTCGCCGCGGAGTGCGCGGGCGACGACGACCGCGCCCGCCGCTACTACGCTCTCCTCACCCGGATCGAGCCGAGCCTGGCCGACGCCGCGTTCGGGGTCGCCCGCACCGCGCTGCGGGCCGGGGACCGGGCCGCCGCCGTCGCCGCGCTCGACGCCGTGCCCGACACGTCCAGCAGGCATGTCGCCGCCCAACTCGCGGCCATCGACGCCACGCTCGCCGGGCGCACCGGCATCGAGATCGGCGACGCCGACCTGCGCGCGGCGGCGGCCCGCGTACCAGGGCTGCCGCTCGACCCCGGCACCGCCGAACGGGTGCGCACGGCGTTGTTCACCGCCGCCATCGACCTGGTGACCAGAAACGGACAGGGCGCGCCGCTGCTGGGCCATCCGTGGCGGGAACGCGACCTGCGCCTGGCGCTGGAGTGCTCCCTGCGTACGTCCGCGCGGCTCACTTCGGACGCGGACGAGCGCGTCGTGCTCGTCGACCGCGCCAACGCCGTCCGCCCCAGGACGTGGACGTGACCACCGCGCACCGCGCACCCCTTCGCACGACCGCGCACCCCACCGATGGGGTGCGCAGTGACCCCATGGGGTGCGCAGTGCGGCAGTGGGGTCGATGCTCAGTCCCGGTAGACCGCGGGCGCGGGCCGCGGCACCGGGTTCAGCCTGCCCAGCCAGCGCTCGTCGCTCGCGGCGAGGCTGCCGTCGGCGCGGGCCCGTTCCAGCACGCCGTTGACGAAGCGCACGAGGTCGGGAGCGTCGCGCCGCATGCCGACGGCGTAGTCCGACGGCAGCAGCGACCGCCCGACGACGTGCGTCTCCGGGTCCTGCGCCGCGAGCCCGGCGAGCACCACGTCGTCGCTGGAGACGGCCGCGACCCGGCCGTGCTGCAACTCCACCATGCAGTCCGGGAGGCCCGGCAGCGTCTGCACGTCCAGATGCACGGGCAGCGCCCGCAGCATGCCCTCCGTGTTGGAGCCCGCGGAGGTGCAGACGCGCTTGCCCGCCAGGTCCTCGACCTCCCGTACGCCCGAGTTGACCGGCACCAGCACCCGTGCCGTCGCCGTCAGGTAGGCCGTGGAGAACTCCACCGTGCGCTGGCGGTCGCAGGTGACCGAGAAGCTGTTGACGACCACGTCGACCTGGCTCCGGTCCAGCGCGCCGACCCGGTCGGCGATGTCGAGCACCACGTACTGCACGCGGTCCGGGTCGCCGAAGATCGCCGTGGCGATCTGGCGGACGATGTCGATGTCCGAGCCCTCCAGCCTGCCGGTGAGCGGGTTGCGGTAGCCGACGAGGTACTTGCCCTGGTCGACGCCCGCGATCAGCCGCCCGCGGCTCGCGATCTTCGCCATCGTCGAGCCCGCGGGCATCGCGCCGGGCGCGGGCAGCGGGCCTTGCGGACGCAGGCTCGCCCGGATGCCGGAGCAGGCCGGGCCAGGCGCCGTGGACGGCGCGGCGGCCGGAGCGGCGGGTGCAGGGGCAGCGGGGGCGCCGCTGGGCAGCAGCAGGCTGCCCAGGCCGATCACAGCGGCCACGCCGAGGTAGACCAGCGGCCGCGCCACGCTGACCCCAGTCACCGGTACTCACCCACCCTGCGTCCGATCCCGACGACCACGGCGCCCGCCGTGACCAGTGCCAATGCCGCAGAGATCCACGACAGTGGGACAAGCACCCCCTCTGCCGCCTCGACGTCGATCGCGAACGCGGCCCGCTCCTCGCCGATCGCCTCGGCCAGTGCCGCGTCGAGCGCGTCGAAGGTGCCGCCCGAGGTGCCCGGCCCGTGGCCGACGACCGAGGCGACGGCCTGTGGGTACTGGCCCCCGTCGTCAAGCAGTCGGACGGTGCGGTGCGCGTCGCCCCAGGCGGTGGCGGCCGTGCGGAGGGTGGCGACCCGGTCGGCGAGCTCCGGATCGGCGCGCTCGGCCGTGGTGAGCAGCCCGCCGTCGCCGACGACGCGCGCGAGCTGGGCGGCGAAGCCCCGGTCGGACGAGCCGCCGCTGTTGCGGGCGACGAGCACGAGGCTCTCGTTGCTGCGCGCCGAAAGCACCGTGATGCGGGCGTCGTCCAGCGCCGCGCCGGCGCTGCTGTGGCTCTGCGCGCCGCCGAGGCGGGCGTCGGCCACCAGCGCCGTGCCGCCCCACCACACCACCAAGACGAGGATCGCGAGCCCCGCGGCCAGGAGGCCCGTGTTGATCACTCGGTTGGTGCGGCGGCGTTCGCGTAGTGCGAGGTCGAGCAGGCCGAGCAGTACCGCGAGCCCCACGGCGAGCACCGCGAACGGGGTGCCCGCGCCCTGTCGGTAGGCGGCGGCGAGCGCCGCCGACTCGGCGGCGCGCACCTGCTGGACGGCGGGCAGGATCGTGGTTTGCATGAGCTTCGACGCGCCTGCCAGGTAGGACTCGCCCAGCGGCAGTCCCAGCCGGTTGAGCGCGCGGGCGTTGTCGACGAGCCCGGTGTAGACGGGCAACTGCTCGCCGACCGTGGAGATCGCCCCGATTGCGGGGTCGCCCGGCGACAGCAGGCTCGCGGCCGCGGCGAGCCGCATGCCCGCCCGCTGGACGTCGTCGTCGTAGCGGGCCCGCACGGCGGCGGGTTCGAGCCCGCCCGAGACGTAGCCGGTGGTGGCCATGGCGTCGGCGTCGGCGAGCGACTGGTAGAGGTCGGCGGCACCAGCGGTGAGCGCGGCGATCCGGGTGCGGGCGTCGTGCACGGCGTTGACGCGGGTCATCCCGCCCAGCACCCCGAGCACGCCGAGGGCCAGCGCGGCGACCACCAGGACGGCCTCCACGCGGCGCAGCCGCTCCGGCGTGGTCGCGGCGGTACCCAGCACCCGGCCCGCGGCCCGTCGCAGGGGCGGTCGGGTGGCTGCGCGCACGCTCATCTCGTCCCTCCCGTCACCGGTTGGGGACATCCTGCGCCGGTTGGGGACGTCCTGGGCCGGCGGGCGGGACCCTGCCCATCCCGCGCCCCCGCCCGCACCGCCGGGCCCGTGGCCGCCGACGCGGCGGCCCGCGAGATCGCCGCGGCGGCCTCGTCCGCGGCGGTCGCGTCCGCGCCGGACCCGACCGCGCGGGCGCGGGGCGCGGCAGCCTCCGGACGGGCACGACGCCTGTGGGGCAGGCCGCCCGTTGGCCGGACCGGCTAGTGCTTGCGCACGACCCGTTCGACCTCGCCCGGCTTCCAGATCGTGACGTCCATGTGGTCGTCGGCGACCTCGACCGCGGAGGCCCCGGTGATGTCGGCCGCGTAGAACGGCGTGAACACCTGCCCCCGCAGGTCGAACCCGGTCTGCTCGTACAGGTCCTGGGCGAACCGCTGCTGCAGCTGGGCATCCGGCACGTCGTGCACGATGCCCCACAGCTTCGCGTCGCCACAGCGGACGTGCGTGTCGACCGTGGCCGTGTGCAGACAGAACCGCGGGTCACGACCCAGGTCGAGAAACTTCGTGGTGCCCGGCATGCCGACGAGCCACAGCTCGCCCTCGAACATCCGCGGCTCGAGCGGACTGATCCGCGGGAATCCGTCCTTGCGGAGAGTGGCCAGCATGCAGAGGTTGCCGGTGGCGGCGTGCCGCCGCTCGAAGATCGCCGTGATGCGCGGTGCCTGCTTCTTGAGCTCGCTCCATGAGGTCATGGGCCAACGCTAGAAGAGACCCACGACATTTCCGTCCGCGTCGATGTCGATCTGATGCGCGTTCGGGTGCGCGCCGAGGCCCGGCATCGTGCTCATGGTGCCGCAGATCGGGTAGATGAACCCGGCCCCGACGGACGCGCGGACCTCGCGCACCGGCAGCCGCCACCCGGTCGGCGCGCCCTTGAGCGCAGGGTCCGACGACAGCGAAAGGTGCGTCTTCGCGATGCAGACCGGCAGGTTCCCGAAGCCGTTGCGCTCGTAGGTCGCGAGCTGGCGGTCGGCGGCCGGGGCGTAGTCGACGCCGTCGGCGCCGTACACCTTCGTCGCGATCGTCTCGATCTTCTCTTTGAGCGAGGCCTCGTCCGGGTAGAGGAACCGGAAGCCACGACCGTCCATCGGGGGCTCCGCCGCGGCCTCGGCCACCGCCTCGGCGAGCTCGCGCGCCCCGCGTCCGCCCTCGGCGAAGTGGGTGCAGACCGCGACCCGCGCGCCCATCTCGGCGGCGATCTCGGCGATCGCGGCGTGCTCGGACGGGTGGTCCTCGGGGAACGCGTTGATCGCCACGACCGGCGACACCCCGTGCAGCCGGATGTTCTCGATCTGCTTGCGCAGGTTGGACCCGCCGATGTGGACCTCGTCCGGGTTCTCCATGAGCAGCCCCTCGGGCAGCGGCTTGCCTGCGACGATCTTGTGCTGGCCGGAGTGCGCCTTGAGCGCCCGCACGGTGGCGACGACGACGGCGGCGTCCGGCGTCAGCCCCGACGCCCGGCACTTGATGTTGAAGAACCGCTCGGCGCCCATGTCGGCGCCGAACCCGGCCTCGGTGACGAGGTAGTCGCCCGCGTGGATGCCGATGCGGTCGGCCACGACCGACGAGTTGCCGTGTGCGATGTTGCCGAACGGGCCCGCGTGCACGAGCACGGGCGTGTTCTCGAGGGTCTGCATCAGGTTGGGCTTCAAGGCGTCGCGCATGATCACCGCCATGGCGCCCGCCCCGCCGATCTCCTCGGCGGTGACCGGCGTGCCCGCGGACGTGTAGCCGACGACGATGCGCCCGAACCGCTGCCGCATCTCCGGCAGCGACGTGGCGAGCGCGAAGATCGCCATCACCTCGCTGGCCGCGGTGATGTCGAACCCGGTCTGCCGCGGTACGCCGTCCATCTTGCCGCCCAGTCCGACCACGATGTTGCGCAGCACCCGGTCGTTGACGTCGAGCACGCGCCGCCACGTGATGTTGTGCAGGTCGATGTCCGCCGCGTTGCCCTGGTGGAGGTGGTTGTCCAGCACGGCGGAGAGCAGGTTGTGGGCGGCCGTCACCGCGTGGAAGTCGCCGGTGAGGTGCAGGTTGAGGATCTCCATCGGCACGACCTGGCTGTAGCCGCCGCCCGCCGCGCCGCCCTTGATACCGAAGGTCGGGCCCATGGACGGCTGGCGGATCGCGACCGTAGCCCGTTTGCCGATGTGCGAGAACGCCTGGCCGAGCCCGACCGTGGTGGTGGTCTTGCCCTCGCCCAGCGGCGTGGGGGTGACCGCGGACACCACGACGTACTTGGCCCGTGGCCGCCCGGAAAGCTCGTCGATCGCCGACAGCTTGATCTTGGCGACGTGCTCGCCGTACGGCTCCATGAGGTGGGGTCCGATGCCCATGCTCTCGGCGATGTCGCCCAGTGGCTTGAGCGACGCGGACTGGGCGATCCGCAGGTTCGGGTTGGCCATCAGGCGCTCCTCTCTGATCTCGGGGTGTGACGGGCGCGCAGGTCGACGGCCCATTCGGCGGTCGCGGCGAGCGCGCCGAACGGGAAGAAGTGCGCGGTGGAAAGCAGGCTGCGGGGATCGGCGGCGATCGCGACCGCCAGGTCGAGCAGGGTGTCCTCGGGCCGGTAGACGGGGGTCGTCGCGAGCTTGAACACCCCGCCGGTCTGCTTGCGCAGCACCTTCAGCGACGGCCCGACCCCGCAGGAGAGGCCGAACTTGAGCAGCTTGGCGGGCGACGTGACACCCGGCAGCCCGACGTGGATGGGCAGCGTCGTTGCCCATGGCCCGCAGCCGCCGCTCCCACGCCACGATCGGCTCCGCGGCGAACGTGAACTGCGTGACCAGGTGCATGTCGAGGCCGCGGTCACGGGCGATGCGGTTCTTCGCGGCCAACGCCCACGTCGAGCAGGTCCTGGGCGACGTCGGGATGGCCCTCCGGGTGCCCCGCCACCCCGATGCGGCGGATCCCCGCCTCTTCGAGACATCCGGAGTCGAGGATCTGGACGGTCTCGTGGTACTCGCCGACCGCCTCCATGCCGCCCGCGATCAGCAACAGCTCGCTCGACGCCATCGGCGGCGAGCCCGGTCAGCATGTGACGCAGGGTCGCGCGGTCGGGCACCCCGCGCGCCGCGATGTGCGGCACCGGGCGCATCCCGGCGTCAGCACCCAGCGGACGGCGGCGACGGTCTGCTCCCACGGCACGTTCGGCAGGAACGTCAAGTACACGGCAGTGCCGGGGTCCAGCAGGTCCGACAGCGGCGGCAGCTTGGTCGTCTCGCGGGGCGTGATCTCCACGCTGAACGGCGTCAGCAGCCCGCGCAGCGCGGTATTCATGGCATCGCCCTGCCGCTCGCCGATCGCATCTGCCGTGCCCCTTCGGCCGCACTCACCTGTTCGTTCATGCCGCCGCCGTCGGATCTCGGCGTTGATCGCGGGCACGACCTCGGCCATGTCGCCGATGACGGCGTAGGTGCGCCTTGGTGACCATCGGCGCGTTCTCGTCGGTGTTGATGGCGAGGATCGTCTTGGAGCTCGAGCAGCCCGCCCAGTGCTGGATGGCGCCGCTGATGCCGCACGGGATGTAGAGCTCCGGGGAGATCCGGCTGCCGGTCTGCCCGATCTGCTCGTGGTGCGGGCGCCAGCCCAGGCTCGTCACGACGCGGGAGACGCCCAGCGCGCCGTCCAGCAGCTCGGCCAGCTCGATCACGCCGTCGAACCCGTCGGGCCCGCCCGCTCCGCGGCCCGCGCCGACCACGACCGGGCGCGAGGTCAGCGCGCCGGAGCTCGTCCGGCTCCGCGGGCTCGGTGCGCGACCACCCGGGCGACGCAGGTCGGCCGTCGGCGACCTCGGCGGACGAGCTCCCGCACCGCCGCGGCGCGCCGGGCGCGGCGGCCGGCGGCGGCCTCGACGGCGTGCCCGGCGACGGTGAACAGCGCCGGCCGCTCGGCGAGCCGCATCTCCTCCAGCACCGCGCCGCCCGACACCTGCCGGGTGACGACGAGCGGCGTCGGCCAGTCGCCGACCGCGACGACGTTGGCGGCCATCGCGACGTCGAGCCGGGCGGCCAGGTGCGCCAGCACCTCCATGCCCCGCGGGGTGCCCGGCGCGAGCACGACGTCCGGCGTCGACATCGCACTGCCGACGGCGTCGCGACGGCCGGCGGCCCACGCGGCCGCCGGCGTAGGCGCTGAGAGCGCGTCGCCGTCGGACGTGGTGCACCGCGGCCACGCCGTAGCGCGCCGAGCTCGCCGGCGAGCTCCTCGGGCCGCTCGTCGCCGACGACGACGGCGTGCGACCGCCCCGCCGGTCCGCTCGGCGAGCCCGCGGGCGAACGTCACGCGTCTCCAGCGAGACCTCGGTCGCGCCGTCCGCGTCCGGTCTCGACGAACACGAGGATCATCGGCGCCACCCCCAGGCGCTGCAGCAGGTCGACGACGGCGGCCGCGGCCTCGGGGCCGCGTCGCCGAGCACCTCGACGGTGCTGGGCTGGGCGGGCGGCAGCGTCAGCCGCACCCGCCCGGAGCCGCGCGGCTCGCCGGTCGGGGCGCGACCGTCTCGATCTTCGTCTTCTTCGCCTTCATCCGGCCCGGTGATCGTCGGGTAGCGCGGCTCGACGCCGCCCTCCAGCACCGTCGACGACGGCGGGCAGCGGCACCTCGTAGGTCTCGACGCCGTCGAGGCCGTCGCCGCGGGCCGTCGCGACGCCGTCCGCGACCTCGACCGTGCGCGACCCCGTTGACGACGGGGCGGCCCAGCTCGTAGGCCAGCCGGATGCCGACCTGGAAGTCGCCGGTGTCGGCGGCGTCGTTGCCGAGCAGGATCAGGTCGTAGGTGCGGCCCTCGGCCTCGTGGGCGCGACCACCGCGGCGATCGCGCTCGCCACGTCGGCGGGCCCGAAGCCGACCGGGTCGGCCTCGACCAGCACGGCCGCCGCCGCAGCCGACGCCGAGCGCGGCGCGCAGCTGCTCGACGGCGTCGGCCGGGCCCAGGGTCAGCACGGTCGCCGTGCCGCCGTCGGCCCCGGCGATCCGCACCGCCAGCTCGACGGCGCAGCTCTCGTGCGGCGCTGACGGTGAACCCGACGAACCGGGCGTCGAGCGCCTGCTCGTCCGCGGTCAGCAGCACCTCGCCCGCGGCGTCGGGCACCCGCTTGATGCAGACCAGCACGTTCGTCATCGGTCAGCCCTTGATCCGCTCGTTGGCGGGGTCGAAGAGCGGCGTCGCGTCGATGGACCCGACGGTCACCGGGTACAGCTCCTCCATGTAGGACACGGCGAGCTCGGTTGCCCACCACCGCCTCGTCCGGCGGCAGGTAGGCCATGCAGCACGTGCTTGCCGAGCGACGGGCGCCGACCCGGCCGTGGTGACGTACGGGTGGTGGCCGTGGCCGTCGGTGAGCGTCGCCGCCGTCGCGGGTGAGGATCGGCTCGCCGCCGAGCATGTAGCGCTTGCACGCCGCCCGCCGAGGTGTGGTCGTCGACGGTCAGCGTGCACAGCACGGTCTGCGGCGCCGTCGTCGCGCTGCGCGAGGTACGCCTCGCGGCCGATGAAGTCGGCGTCCTTGACCTTCGGGCCGCTGCATGCCCGCCTCGACGATCGTGCGCTCGGCGTCGAGCTCGAACCCGTACGCGCGGTAGCCCTTCTCGATGCGGCCGGTGGTGCCGTAGACGCCGATGCCGACCGGCACCGCGCCGTCGGGCTTGCCCGCCTCGTGCAGCAGCTCCCACAGCCGCGGCGCCCTGCTCCATCGGGACGTAGAGCTCCCAGCCCAGCTCGCCGACGTAGGAGATCCGCGACGCGAGCACGGCCACGCTGCCCAGCTCGATCGTGCGGCAGGTGCAGGAACGGGAAGCCGGCGTGCGAGACGTCGTCGTCGGTGAGCGCGGCCGAGGATGTCGCGCGCCTTCGGGCCCCACAGCCCGATCGTGGTGAACGCCGAGGTCAGGTCGACGATCGTGGGCGTCGCCGGTGAGGTGGTCGGCGAACCACTTGCGGTCGGCCATGCCGTGCGCGCCGCCGGTGACCACGCGGTAGTGGTCGTGCGCCAGGCGCATGACCGTGAGGTCGGACGCGGAACCCGCCCTTGGCGTCGAGCACCGGCGTGTAGATCACGCGGCCCGTCGCGCGACGTCGGCCTGCGCGACGACGATGCCCTGGACCGGCTGCGCCGCGGCGGGCCCGACGACGTCGAAGATCGCGAACGCGGACAGGTCGACGATGCCCGCGCGCTCGCGCATCGCGAGGTGCTCGGCGTTGATGATCGGCGACCACCAGCGGGAGTCCCACTCGTGCTCGCGCGGCATGACCGCGTCGCCGTACTCGCCGAGCAGCGCCTCGTTGGACGCGTACCACATCGGCCGTTCCCAGCCGGCGGTCTCGAAGAACACCGCGCCCGCGGCCTGCTCGGCGGCGTGCATCGGCGCGAGGCGCTTGCCGCGCTCGCTGGCCCACTGCTCGCCGGGGTGCACGATGCCGTAGGTCTTGTTGAAGGCCTCGCTCGTGCGGGCGCGGACGTGCTGCGCGGGTGCGCTGGTGCGGGTAGAAGCGCGCGATGTCGGAGTGGTGCGACGTCGATCTCGGAGTGCCCGTGGGTCATCCACTCCGCGACCGCGCGCCCGACGCCCGGGCCCTCCTTGATCCAGACCGCGGCGGCCGACCAGAGGCCCTTGACCTCGGGGGTCTCGCCGAGGATCGGCGCGCCGTCGGGGGTGAGCGAGAGCAGGCCGTTGATGGCGTAGCGGATCTCGGCGCCCTCGGCGCCCAGCAGCGTCGGGCATGAGCTCGAGCGCCTGCTCGAGCTGCGGGTCGAAGTCGTCGGCGGTGAACGGCATCTCGGTGGGCGAGAGGCTTGCGCCTGCTCGATCGACGGGATGTCCTCCGGGTCGTGCAGGATCGCGCGGTGGGCGTAGGAGCCCACCTCCATGTCGGCGCCGTGCTGGCGCTCGTAGCAGAACGTGTCCATGTCCCGGACGATCGGGAACGAGATCTCGCCCGGCCGCTCGGCCAGCTGCGGGATCGGGCCCACCGAGATCATCTGGTGCACGGCGGGGGTGAGCGGGATGGCCGCGCCCGCCATCCGGGCGAGCTTCGGGCTCCACACGCCGCAGGCGATCACCACGGTGTCGGCCTCGATGTCGCCGCCGGTGGTGCGCACCCGCCGGATGCGGCCCTGCTCGACGTCCAGGCCGGTGACCTCGACGTTCGGCACGACGGTGAGCGCGCCGAGCGCCAGCGCGCGACTCGCGCATGAGCGTGCCCGCGCGCAGCGAGTCGACCACGCCGACCGACGGCGTCCAGAACGCGCCGATGATCTGGTCCTTCTCCAGGAACGGGACCGTTCCGACGACCTGGTCCGGCGTGACGAGCTCGGCCTCGATGCCCCACGCGCTTGGCCGACGACATCCGGCGGCGCAGCTCCTCCATCCGCTCCTCGGTGCGGGCCACCTCGATAGCCGCCGGACTCGGTGAAGACGCCCAGCTCCTGGTACTGGCGCATCGAGTCGAGCGTGAGGTCGGTCATCTCGCGCGAGTGGTCGACCGGGAAGATGAAGTTCGACGCGTGGCCGGTGGAGCCGCCCGGGTTGGGCAGCGCGCCCTTGTCGATCTGCACGATGTCGCGCCAGCCGAGCCGGGCGAGGTGGTAGCACGAGGCTGTTGCCGACGATGCCCGCGCCGATCACGACGACCCGGGCGGTGGCGGGAACGGTCATTGTGCATCTCCTCAGTCGCCCAGCTCGCGCCTGCGGCGGGTCACGTAGTTCGGCCAGCTCTTCGCGGACGGCGTCGTCGAGCGGTGGTGGCTCGAACTCGTCGAGCTTCTTCTGCGCGATCTCCCGCGCCCGCGCGGCGGCGTCCTTGGCCCCGCCCCGCATCCAGCGGTCGTAGTTGTCCGAGCTGTTCACGAACGGCCGGTAGAAGCAGGTGCGGAAGCGCTCCATGGTGTGTGCCGCGCCGAGGAAGTGCCCGCCGTGGCGGACCTCGTCGTGCGCGCCGAAGGCCAGCGACGCCTCGTCGATCTCCAGCGGCGTGAACTCCTTCTGCAGCATCTCCAGCACCTGCACGTCGAGCACGAACTTCTCGTAGCTCGCGACCAGCCCGCCCTCCAGCCAGCCTGCGGCGTGCATGACCCAGTTGATGCCCGCGAGGAACGTCGGGAGCATCGTCATCAGGCCCTCGTAGCCCGCCTGTGCGTCGGCGGTCTGGCTGGAGGTCAGCCCGCCGCCCGAACGCACCGGCAGCCCGAAGCGGCGGGCGATCTGCCCGGTGCAGAGCAGGCCGACGGCCGACTCCGGGGTGCCGAAGCACGGCGAGCCGGACTGCATGTCGATGTTGGAGAGGAACGACCCGAAGATCACCGGGCAGCCGGGCCGGATGAGCTGCGACAACGCGATGCCGGTGAGCGCCTCGGCGATCTGCTGGGTGAGCGCCGCCGGGACCGTCACCGGGGACATCGCGCCCATCAGCAGGAACGGCGTGATCACGACGGCCTGGTTGGCCGCCGAGTAGGCGAACTGCGCGTCGAGCATGCGCTCGTCCCAGCGCAGCGGCGAATTGCAGTTGATGAGCGAGATCGTGGCGGGGGTGGCCTCGATCGTCTCCCGGCCGCCGAAGAGGATCTCGGTCATCCGCAGCGTGTCCTGGGCGTTCTCGCCGGAGACGACGTTGCCCATGTAGATCTTGTCGGTGAGCGTCTGCAGCGCGAAGGTCATGTCGAGGTGCCGCGAGTCCAGCGGCGTGTCCTCGGGCTCGCAGACGATCCCGCCCGCCGAGTCCATCGCGGCGAAGCTCTGGGCGAGGCGGGCGAAGTTGCGGAAGTCCGCCATCTTGGCGTCGCGGCGCACGTCGCCCTCGCGCACGAAGGGCGGGCCGTAGACGGCGCCGAAGGCCATCGCGTCGTCGCCGATGTGGACGGTGTGCGCGGGGTTGCGGGCCTGCACGTCGAACGAGCGAGGCGCCTTCGCGACCTGTTCCAGCAGGAAGTCGGGATCGAAGCGGACGACGCCCTGGCCGTCGGAGTCCTCGACCTTCTGCCCGGCCTGGCGGAACAGTTCCAAGGCCCGGGCCGACCCGAACTCCACACCGATGTCGGAGACGAGCCTGCGCCAGCCCCCGTCGAGCGTGGCCATCGCATCCTCGCTCAGGATTTCGTAGCGGGGCATGGCATTGCGGAACATGCGCGGGTTCTTCCCCTCTTGACGCGGGTGCTCGATGGGGGTCACAGTAACGGCAATTCACGGAACACAGGTTCCATAATATGAAACTCTTCGGAGCGAACATCATCTCGGGACGGGGACCATGGCGACGCCACAGCAGACGGGAAGTCAGGCCGTCGAGCGGGCAAGCGCGCTGCTCGGCGTGATCGTCGAGTCCGGCGCCCCGCGGACGTTCTCCTCGTTGGTCGAGGAGCTCGGGCTCGCGAAGTCCACCACGTCGCGGCTCCTGCAGGCCTTGGAGCGCAGCAGGTTGGTGCACCGCGACCGGGCGGGGGCGTTCCGGCCGGGCGCGCTGTTCTCGTTGCACGCCGCGCGGCCCAGCGCGCTGCACGACCTCTCCGAGCTCGCCCGCCCGACCATGGAGCACCTGTCGCAGGTCAGCCGGGAGACGGTGGTCCTCGCGGTACCGCGCGGCGGCCAGGTGGTGCAGATCGACCAGGTCGACAGCCGCTATCTGGTCGGCGCGACGAACTGGGTCGGCGTCGACGTGCCCGCCCACTGCACGGCCCTGGGCAAGGTGCTCTGCGCCTACGGTGTACTCCCGCTGCCACCGGGCAACCTCGAACGCCGCACCCCGCACTCGCCGGTCGACCGGGCCCAGTTCGACCACGCCCTCGTCGAGGTGCGCCGCCGGGGCTGGGCCGCCTCGCTCGACGAGCTGGAGCTCGGCCTCGCCGCCGTCGCCGCGCCCGTGCGCACGGTCGACGGCACCGTCATCGCGGCCGTGTCGATCTCCGGACCGACCGGTCGCATCAACGACTACGGCATCACCAAGATCGGCGATCTCCTCGTGGCCGAGCTCCGCGGGCTGTCGGCGCTCTTGGGTCATCAACCTCGGAAGGAAGCAGTGGGATGAGTACGGATGACATCCTGCGAGGGCTCTACGACGAGACCCTCGTCGGCAACGGACCCCGCGTGCTGGAGCTCACGCGCGAGGGTCTCGACGCGGGCCTCTCACCCGAGTCGATGCTGTTCGACGCGCTGATCCCATCGCTGGAGGAGGTCGGCGCCCGGTTCGAGCGCGGCGACTTCTTCGTGCCCGAGATGCTGGTCGCGGGCCGGGCCATGAGCGGCGCGCTCAACGTGCTGCGCCCGCTGCTGGCCGAGACGGGCGCCCAGACCGTCGGCACGTTCCTCATGAGCACCGTCAAGGGCGACGTGCACGACATCGGCAAGAACCTGGTCAACATCATGCTGGAGGGCGCGGGCTTCCACGTGATCGACCTCGGCGTGCAGGTGTCGCCGGAGAAGGTGATCGCCGGGATCCAGGAGCACAAGCCCGACATCGTCGGGTTCTCCGCGTTCTTGACCACGACCATGCCGATGTTCAAGGCCAACATCAACGCGCTGCAGAAGGCGGGCCTGCGCGAGCAGGTGATCGTCATGGTCGGCGGTGCGCCCGTCACCCAGGAGTACGCCGACGCCGTCGGCGCCGACGGCTACGCGGCCGACGCCTCGACCGCCGTCCGCAAGGCCAAGGAACTGCTCGCCGCCCGTCGCAAAGCTCTCGCGGTCTGAAGTGGAAGTCCTAAGGGACGTCCGTCCGTCAACGGAACCAGCGGCTTGGCTGGGTGGAGGGAACTAAACACATGCACACCGTTCTGCGCTCGGCCACCCGCGAGGTCGTCATCGGCGACGATCAGCCGTTCTGCCTCGTGGGCGAGCGGATAAACCCGACCGGCCGCAAGATCTTCGCCGAGCAGCTGCGCAGGGGCGACCTCTCGCGCATCGCGATCGACGTCGAGCAGCAGGTGGCGGGCGGCGCGACGATGCTCGACGTCAACATGGGCGTGCCGCTTGCCGACGAGGCCGAGCTGCTCGCCCAGGCCGTCACGATGATCCAGGGGCTCACCGACCTGCCGCTCGTCATCGACTCGTCGGTCGTCGAGGCGCTCGAGGCCGGGCTCGGGGCGTACCAGGGCAAGGCGCTGGTGAACTCCGTGACCGGCGAGAAGGAGCGGCTGGACGCGGTCCTGCCGATCGTCGCCCGGCACGGGGCCGCGGTGATCGCGCTGCCCAACGAGGAGGACGAGATCCCCGACGACCCCTACAAGCGCCTCGACATCACGCGCAAGATCGTCGACATCGCGACGGGGGACTACGGCATTCCGCTGGCGGACATCGTGATCGACCCCCTCGCCATGCCGGTGGGCGCGGACACCACGCTCGTCAAGAAGACGCTGCAGACCATCGAGCTGATCCACGACGAGCTCGGCCTCAACATGACCCTCGGCGCGTCCAACGTCTCGTTCGGCATGCCCGGACGGCACGCGCTGGGCGCCACGTTCCTGCCCATGGCGATGTCGTGCGGGCTCACCAGCGCGATCATGGACGTGCGCGCGCCGCAGATCGTCGAGGCGGTCAAGGCCGCGGACCTGCTGCTCGGCAACGACGAGTGGGGCATGGCCTGGATCGCCCGAGCTCGCGCGGCAACCGCGGCGGCCGCCGGCGGCCGAGAAGTCGGCCTGACATGACCGGCCCCGGCGAACCGACCCCGGATCGGGTCCGCATCCACTTCGACCCCGACGGGGCCAAGCCCCGTGAGGTCCGGGTGCCCGCCGGGGCCACGCTCTTCGACGCCGCCAGCTGGAACGGCATCGCCGTCGACTCCACGTGCGGCGGGCACGGCACCTGCCGCAAGTGCAAGATGCGGGTGGTCGAGGGCGAGGTGGCGGTGTCGCGGCTGGACCCGCGCGCCTTCTCGCCCGACGAGCTGCGCGACGGCTGGCGGCTGGCCTGCCGCGCGCAGGCGCTGGCGGATCTGCGGGTGGTGGTGCCGCCGCTGGTCACGCGGCCCAAGGCGGCCACCGTCGGGGTCGGGCGCCAGGTGATCCTGCGGCCCGCGCTGCAGAAGCGGTGCGTGGAGCTGCCCGAGCCGACGCTCGCCGACCAGCGCACCGACGTCGAACGGCTCCGCGACGCGCTGCCCGACCTGGACCTGCGGGTCGACCTGGCGGCCGTGCGGAACCTGTCGCGGGCGATGCGCGCGGACAGCCGGGTCACCGCGGTCGTCGTCGACGACGTGCTCGTCGACGTCGAGCCGGGCGACACCACCGAGCGCCGGTTCGGCATCGCGTTCGACCTCGGCACGACCACGGTCGTCGCCACCCTGCTCGACCTGGCCACCGGCACCCCGGTCGCGGTGGCGTCGATGCTCAACCCGCAGCAGCCCTACGGCGCCGACGTCATCACCCGCATCAGCGCCACGATGATGGACGCGGCGGCGCTGGAGCGACTCAGCGCGCTCGCCCACGAGGCGCTCGACCAGCTCACCGGGGAGGTGTGCGAGGAGGGCGCCGTCGCGCGCGCCGAGGTCTACGAGATCGCGTTGGCGGGCAACGCCACGATGACCCACCTGGCGCTGGGCGTCGACCCCGAGCCGTTGGGCGTCGCGCCGTTCATCATGGCGTCGCGCTCGTTCGACGGGCTGCTCGCGACCGACCTCGGCGTCCAGGTGCATCCGCGGGCGCGGGCCTACGTGTTCCCGGCGCTGGGCGCCTACGTGGGTGGGGACATCGTGGCCGGGGCGCTCGCGTCGGGGATGGACCGCGACCGGCGCATCCGCCTCTTCATCGACATCGGCACCAACTGCGAGATCCTCCTGGCCGCGGGCGACCGGCTGCTCGCCACGGCCGCGCCCGCGGGCCCGGCGTTCGAGGGTGCGGCGATCCGCTGTGGGATGCGGGCCGCGCCCGGCGCCGTCGAAGGTGTGAAGATCAGCGACGACGACGTGCTGTTGCAGGTCATCGGCGACGTCGAGCCGCTCGGGCTGGCGGGCTCCGGGCTCGTCGACGCCGTCGCGGCGCTGGTGGCGGCGGGCCTCATCGACGCTTCGGGACGCGCTCGTCATCCCCGAGGCGCCGGGGGTGCCGCCCGGCCTGGCCGCGCGGCTCCAGCAGGTCGGCAAGGAGCGGGTGTTCGTGCTGCACTTCCGCGGAGCGGATCCGCGGGGAGTCGCTGTACCTGTCCCAGCGCGACATCCGCGAGCTGCAGTTCGCCAAGGCGGCGATCGCCACCGGGTGGACGCTGCTGCTGGAGGAGCAGGGCCTGTCCGCCGCCGACGTCGCGCAGGTGGTGCTCGCGGGCTCGTTCGGCAGCTACCTCGCCCCGTCCAGCGCGGTGCGGATCGGGCTGGTGCCCGAGGTCACCACGCTGCGCATCGTGAGCGCGGGCAACGTGGCGGGCGAGGGCGCGAAGATGGCGCTGCTGTCGATGCGCGAGCGGGCCGCGGCCCAGGCGCTGCTGGAGGAGGTGCACTACGTCGAGCTCTCCGACCGTGCCGACTTCAACGACCGGTTCGTCGACCGCCTCGCCTTCCCCGGCTGACGTGCCCGCCCGCGCCGCCGCGGTGGCGTGGCGGGGCCGTCGCGGTGGTGGCGTGCGGGGCGATCGCGCGCCACGTCGCCGAGGTCGCCACCCGGCGCGGCTGGCCGGTCGACGTCCACCCACTGCCGCCGCTGCTGCACAACCGGCCCGAGCGCATCGCCGCGGAGGTCGAGCGCACCGTCACCCGGCTGCGCCGTCGCTACGCCCACATCGCAGTGGGCTACGCCGACTGCGGTACCTACGGCGCACTCGACGAGGTCTGCGCCCGGCTGGACGTGCGCAGGCTGCCCGGCGCGCACTGCTACGACGTCTTCGCGGGCGCCGAGCGCCTCGCCACGCTGCTGGCCGCGGAGCCGGGCACGTACGTGCTCACCGACTATCTCGTGACGTCGTTCACCCGCTCGGTCGTCGTCGAGCTGGGCCTCGACCGCTACCCCGAGCTGCGCGACGTCTACTTCGGCCACTACCGGCGCGTCCTCTGGCTCGCTCAGCACCCCACCCCGCGTCTCCGGGCGGCGGCCGAGCAGGCGGCTATCCAGCTGGGCCTGCCGCTGGAGACCCTCGTGGTGGGCGACGCGCTGCTGGAGGAGGCCTTGGCCGACCTGCTCGCATGACCGAGGCCGACGTTTCGGGGGCCGGGACCCCGGAAACGTCGGCCTCGTGACCGGTCAGAGCGTCAGCTCACGCCCGCGGGCAGCCAGGCCTTGACCTTGTCCGGGTTCGCGTCGACCCACTTCTTGGCGGCGGCGTCCGGCGACATCTTGTCGACGGCGATGGAGCGCGCCACCGCGTCCTGGTCGTCGTTGGTCCACTGGAACTTCTTGGCCAGCTCGACGGCGGGCCCGCCCGCGTTCGCCCACTTCGCGCTCGCGACCTTGTTGAGGTCGTACGGCGGGTAGTCGCAGGCGATCTTGGCCGGGTCGGCGTCACACCCTGGGGTGTACGGCGGCAGGTTCACCTTGACGAGCTTCATCTCCTGGAAGAACCACTGCGGCTGGTAGAAGTACGCCAGGAAGAACTGCTTCTGCGCCTCGGCCTGCCGGAAGGACTGGATCAGCGCCGTCTCGCTGCCGCCCTGCACCACCTTGAAGTTCAGATGCAGGTTGGTGACCAGCGCGTTGTCGTTGGTCACGTAGGACGGGTCGCCGTCGAGGAGCTGACCCTTGTCGCCCGACTCGGAGGTCTTGAACTGGTCGGCGTACTTGTTGAGGTTGTGCCAGTCCGTGATGTCGGGGTGCGCCTGCGCCAGCCACGGCGGCACGTACCAGCCGATGATCCCCTTGTTGCCGGTCTGGCCGAGGTCGACGGCCGTCTTCTGGTCGGTGATGTACTGCTTGGTGAGGTCCGGGTGGCCCCAGTTCTCCAGGATCAGGTCGACCTCGCCGGTGCCGAAGCCCGCCCAGGAAACCTGTTCCTTGAGGTCCTTCTGCGTCACCGTGCAGTGGAGATTGTTCTTGGCGACGTAGGTGTAGACCGCCGCGTCGGCCGTGTAGCCGACCCATGGGTTCATGGCGAGGTTGACGGCGCCGCACGAGCCCGAGCCCCCACCGCCGCCTCCGCCGCTGCTGCCGACCGTCGCCCCGCCACAACCCGCCAGGGCCAGCGCTGCGGCGCCGACGAGCGCGACCCACGCGCGTCGCCACGCCTTCACACCGACTGCTCCCACTGGTGCAAACCTCCTTTATCGAGCTTCCCGGGCGCGACGTGCCGCCGCCTGGGTGATGCGGTCGAGCATGATCCCGAGGAGCACGATGGCGAACCCGGCAGCAAGCCCCTTGCCGAACAGGCTGCCCTGGGCGAACCCGGCGACCACGTCGAAGCCGAGCGCGCCCGCTCCGACGAGACCGCCGACCACGACCATGGACAGCACGTAGATGAGTCCCTGGTTCGTGGCCAGGGTGAGGGCGCTGCGCGCCATCGGCAGCTGCACCTTGGTGATGAGCTGCCAGGTGCTCGACCCGGACGACGTCGCCGCCTCGACGGTGACGGCCGGGACGTTCCGGACACCGTCCGCGATGATCTTCATGGCCACGGGCGCGGCGAACACCACCGCGGCCACGACCGCGGTGAACCGGCTGGCGGCGAAGAGCGCGAGGAACGGCACGAGGTAGACGAACGCGGGCATGACCTGTGCGGCGTCGAGCACCGGCCGGATGATCCGGTCGGCGCGCGCGCTGCGGCCCATCCACACGCCGATGACGACGCCCAGCACCATCACGATCGCCGTGGCGACGAGGGTGGCGGCCAGCGTGGCCATGGCGTCCTGCCAGACGCCGGTGCCGATGAGCAGGGCGAGGCAGATCGCCGCCGTGACCGGCGCGCGGACCCCGCCGAGGAGGTAGGCGAGCGCCAGTACGACCGCGCACGTGAGCCACCACGGCGACTGGGTGAGCAGCGCCTCCACGCTGTCCAGCACCACCCGCGTGAAGGCGTCCTTGAAGTCGCCGGTGATGACCGAGAGGTTCGTCTGCGCCCAGGTGGTGACCGTGTCGGCGAACTGGGAGATCGCGCTCCCGACGCCCGCGCCGGTGTCGGGGAACGTCGAGGCCCACACGTAGGTGAAGGACAGGTACGCGCACACCAGGGCGAGCACGCCGCCCGCGCCGAGCATGATCTGTCGCTGCCGGTGCTGGGCGGGCGACAGAGCGCTCGCGGTGCCCGCCTGCGCCGCGGCCGCCGTGGTGACCCGGTCCAGGATGATCGCGAGCACCACGATCGCGACGCCCGCGTTGAACGCGGTGCCGACGTCCAGGGTCTCCAACGCCTGGATCACCGTCTTGCCGAGGCCCGGAGCGTCGATCAGGGCGGCGATCGTCACCATGGAGAGCGCAGCCATGATCGTCTGGTTGATGCCGAGGACGATGGTGCGCCGGGCCATCGGCAGCAGCACCCCGCGCAGCGCCTGGGCGCGGGTGCAGCCCAGCGACTCGGCCGCCTCAACAGTGGTGCTCGGCACGGACCGGATCCCGAGCGCGGTGATCCGCACGACCGGCGGCATCGCGTAGATCAGGGTGGCGATCGTCGCCGACGCCGGGCCGATGAGGAAGACGAGGGTGAGCGGCGCGAGGTAGACGAACGTCGGCATCGTCTGCATGAAGTCCAGGATCGGCGTGATGATCTTCTCGACCCGGTCGTTCAGTCCCGCCCACACCCCGAGCGGGATACCGATCAGCAAGCAGACCAGCACCGCCGCGATGGTCAGCGCGAGCGTGTCCATGGTCTCCTGCCACAGACCCTGCAGGCCGGTGAACACCAGCCCGACGACGGTGAGCACCGCCACCTTCGCGTTGCCGAACGCCCACGCGAGAAACCCGAGGACGGCGACGACTCCGAGCCAGCCCAGCACCGGCGCAGGCCGGTCGAAGGCGGGCTGGCTGATGAGGCCCTGGATGACCGTGACCAGCCCGTTGATGGCCAGCCGGATCGGGTCGAAGACGTAGAGGAACAGGGGGCTGGTGCTGCGGGAGTTGTTGACCGCGGTGTTGAGGTCGTTGAGCCAGGTGTGCAGCGGCGTGAGATCGGACGAGGCGAGCGCCAGCGTGTTGATCCCGCGCAACGGGATCCACAGCACGATCCAGCCGATCAGGACGGCGGCGACCGCGCCGCGGGTGCTGACCACCCACTCCCGGACCCTGGGCTGAGCGAGGGTGGACATCAGACGCCCGGGCCGTCCGTGGCCGCGATGACGCCGAGGATCTCCTCGTCGCCGACGATGCCGACCACCTTCCCGTCCTCGACGACGCGGACCGGCTTCTCGGCGGCGAGCACCGCGCGCGTCGCCTCCTGCACGATCACGTCCTGGCCGAGCTCCGGCCCGTCCAGCGGGTCGTCGGGGCGCACCGGCCGCATGATCCAGCGCAGGGTGAGGACGTGCGCGCGGGAGACGTCGCGGACGAAGTCGCGCACGTAGTCGTCGGCGGGCGCGCCGACCAGTTCGTCACCGGTGCCGATCTGCACCATCGCGCCGTCGCGCATGATCAGGATGCGGTCGCCGAGCTTGAGCGCCTCGGAGAGGTCGTGCGTAATGAAGATCATCGTCTTGCCGACCTCTTTGTGCAGCCGGATGACCTCGTTCTGCATGTCCCGGCGGATCAACGGGTCGAGCGCGGAGAACGGCTCGTCGAACAGGAGCACGTCCGGCTCGCCCGCCAGCGCCCTGGCCAGGCCGACGCGCTGCTGCATGCCGCCGGAGAGCTGGTCGGGGAAGGAGCGCTCGTAGCCGGACAGGCCGACCAGCTCGATCACCTCGGCCGCGCGCTTCGTCCGCTCGGCGCGCCCGATGCCGCGGATCTCCAGCCCGAACGCCACGTTGTCGACGACGCGCCGGTGCGGTAGCAGGCCGAAGTGCTGGAACACCATCGAGAACTTCTTCCTGCGCATGTCGCGCAGCCGGGACTGGTCGACGGCCAGGATGTCCTCGCCGTCGAAGTCGACCTTGCCCGACGTGGGCTCGATCAGCCGCGTCAGGCAGCGCACGAGCGTCGACTTGCCCGATCCCGACAGGCCCATCACCACGAACATCTCGCCGGGCGCCACGTCGAAGCTCACGTCGCGCACGGCGGCCGTGCACCCCGTGCGGTCGATCAGCTCGCGCCTGCTCAGCGCGCACAGCTCCGGCGAGCGGGGCACCTCCGCGGCCTTCGGCCCGAAGACCTTCCAGAGGTCACGCACCGCGATCGCGGGCTCCTGGTCGGGCGTTGCCGGGCGCTCGGCCGTCGCCGTCACCGTGCGTGTCGTAGCCGATTCGGTCATGTGCCTCACCTCGCCGCGTTCCGTGTGAGGCGCGCCACGCTTTGCCCCGCTGCATCGTATGTCCGGCGAAGGTCAGGTCAAGCGACGATGCGATCACGGAAACGCGCACGTTGGGCCGCGTGACACCCGGTGCCACATTGCGGAACGATCGCGAACGTGCCCAGCCTCTACATCGACGGCAAGTGGACCGCAGGCTCCGGCGGTTCCGCCCCCGTTCTCAATCCCTTCGACGAAAGCGTGATCGAGGCGGTCGACCAGGCAGGCCCCGACGACGTCGCCGCCGCGGTCGCCGCCGCGCGCGCCGCGTTCGACGACCCCCGGGGCTGGCGGGCCACGCCGGTCGCCGAGCGCGCCGCCGCGGCCCGCCGGGTCGCCGACCTGCTGCAGCGCGACAAGGAGCACATCGCCCGCGTCGAGACGCTCGACACCGGCAAGACGCTCGTCGAGAGCCGCATCGATGTCGACGACGTCACCGCCGTGTTCCGCTACTACGCCGACATCGCGGTGGCGCAGGACGGGCGGACGGTCGACGTCGGGCAGCCGCACGTGTTGTCGCGGATCGCGCACGAGCCGGTCGGGGTGTGCGCGCTGATCACCCCGTGGAACTACCCGCTGCTGCAACTGTCGTGGAAGCTCGCGCCCGCACTCGTGGCGGGCTGCACGTGCGTGATCAAGCCGAGCGAGGTCACGCCGCTCACGTCGGTGCTGCTCGTGCGGCTCGTGGAGGAGGCGGGTGTGCCGCCGGGCGTGGTCAACATCCTGCTCGGCACCGGCCCGGCCGTCGGCGCGCCGCTCACCGCGCACCCCGACGTCGACATGGTGAGCTTCACCGGCGGCCTCGCCACCGGGCAGGCGATCATCCGCGCGTCCGCGGAGACCGTGAAGCGGGTCGCGGTGGAGTTGGGCGGGAAGAACCCCAACATCGTGTTCGCGGATACCGATTTCGAGACCGTCGTCGACAACGCCCTCACCGCCGTCTTCCTGCATTCCGGGCAGGTGTGCTCGGCGGGCGCGCGGCTGGTCGTCGAGGAGTCGGTCGCGGACGACCTCGTCGCCGAGCTGGCCGCCCGGGCCGACGCGATCCGGATCGGCAACGGGCTCGACCCGGCCAGCCAGACCGGCCCACTGGTCTCCGCGGCGCACCGCGCCAAGATCGAGGACTTCGTCGCATCGGCCCGCGCCGAGGGCGCCCGGGTGCGCGCGGGCGGATGCCGCCCCGACGATCCGGAGCTGGCCAAGGGCTACTTCTACCGGCCCACCGTGCTCGACGGCTGCCACCGCGGCATGCGGGTGGTGCGGGAGGAGACCTTCGGCCCGCTGCTCACCGTGGAGCGCTTCGCCACCGAGGACCAGGCGATCACGCTGGGCAACGACACGGTCTACGGGCTGGCGGGCGCGGTCTGGACCAGCGACGCGGCCCGGGCACAGCGGGTGGCCGGGGCGCTGCGGCACGGCACGGTGTGGATCAACGACTTCGGTCCGTACGTGCCGGGCGCGGAGTGGGGTGGCATGAAGCGCTCCGGCAACGGGCGCGAGCTCGGCCCGACCGGGCTGCACGAGTACCAGGAGCAGAAGCACATCTGGCACAACACCGCACCCGCTCCGGCCCGCTGGTTCACCTGACCCCGCCCCCACCGCCATGATCGTCGAGTCCGGTGCGTGGGGTGTGCCTGCGCACCTCAGGCACCGAAGCGGGCGATCATGGCGGATCGGGGCGGCCTCAGCCGGATTTGTGGCGGTAGAAGTCGACCTTCACGGGGGGCAGCGGCGGGGCGCCCAGGATGAGGTCGGCGGCCTTCTCGGCCAGCATCATCACGGGCGCGTAGATGTTGCCGTTGGTGACGTAGGGCATCACCGACGCGTCGACCACCCGCAGCCCCTCGGTGCCGTGCACGCGCATGGTGAGCGGGTCGACGACTGCCATCGACCCGGTCCCCATGGCGGCGGTGCCGCACGGGTGCAGCGCCGTCTCCGCGTCGTGGCCCACCCAGTCGAGGATCTGCGCGTCGGTCTGCACGTCGGGGCCGGGGGAGAGCTCCCCGCCGTCGAACGCCCGCAGCGCGGGCTGCTCGAGGATCTTGCGGGTGACGTGGACGGCCTCGACCCACTCGCGGCGGTCCTGGTCGGTGGACAGGTAGTTGAACCGCAGCGCGGGATGCCTGCGCGGATCGGTGCTGGTGATCGCGAGGGTGCCGCGGGCGTCGGAGTACATCGGCCCGACGTGCACCTGGTAGCCGTGCCCGCCTGCGGGCGCGGTGCCGTCGTAGCGCACCGCGATCGGCAGGAAGTGGAACATCAGGTTCGGGTAGTCGACATCGTCGTTGCCGCGCACGAAGCCGCCCGCCTCGAAGTGGTTGGTGGCGCCGGGCCCGCTGCGCAGGAAGAGCCAGCGCGCGCCGACCCCCGGCCAGTGCTTCTTCGCGAGGTAGGGCTGCATCGACACCGGCTGCGTGCAGGCGTGCTGGACGTAGACCTCCAGATGGTCCTGGAGGTTCTCACCCACGCCGGGCACGTCGGCGACGACCGGGATGCCCAGGCCGCGCAGCAGCGTCGGGTTCCCCACCCCGGACAGCTGCAGCAGCTGCGGTGAGTTGATCGCGCCGCCGCAGAGCACGACCTCGCCCGCGGTCACCCGCTGCGCCGACCCACGCCCGAACCGGAGGTACTCGACCCCGGCCGCCCGCGTCCCCTCGAACACCACCTTGGTGACGAGCGCGTTCGTGTGCACGTCGAGGTTCGGCCGCGACATCACCGGGTGCAGGTACGCGCGGGCCGCCGACAGCCGCCGTCCGCGGTAGACGTTGCGGTCGAACCGGGCGAAGCCCTCCTGGCGGAACCCGTTGACGTCGTCGGTCAGCGGGTAGCCCGCCTCCTGCACCGCCTGCAGGAACGCGCCGAACAGCGGGTTGGTGGCGGGCCCGCGCTCCAGCACGAGCGGGCCGCTGCGCCCGCGGAACTTGTCGTCCGGCGCCGCCGCCAGGCAGTTCTCCATGCGCATGAAGTAGGGCAGGCAGTGGGCGTAGTCCCAGCTGCCCATGCCGGGGTCGGCGCCCCACCGCTCGTAGTCCATCGGGTTGCCGCGCTGGAAGATCATCCCATTGATGCTGCTGGAGCCGCCGAGCACCTTGCCGCGGGCGTGCGGCACCCGCCGGTTGTGGAGGTGCGGCTCCGGCTCGGACTCGTAGCGCCAGTCGTAGAGCGGGTTGCCGCTGGGGAACGTGAGCGCCGCGGGCATGTGGACGAACACGTCGAAGGGGAAGTCGCTACGGCCCGCCTCCAGCACGAGCACGCTCGTGGACGGGTCGGTCGAGAGCCGATTGGCCAGCGCGCATCCGGCGGAGCCGCCGCCGACGATGACGAAGTCGTACCGGTCGCGAGCCATGCCGCGTCCCTCCCGGTTCCCGAGTGCAACGACGCGGCGGCGGGCGCTGCCGCGAAGATCCTCACTCGTACCGGCCCCGGCAACCGGCGTCAAGACGGCTCGTCGGCGGGGTCGCAGGCGTTGGTCGGGACCGCCCGCGCGCGCCGCGGAGGCGGCCTGCCTAAAGAGGACGCTCCCCATGAACTTCGCGGGTACCGTCATCGGGCATGGCTGATCAAAGTCTCAGCGAGCAGGCTCGCGAATCCATCCTTCAGGCCATCGTCAAAGCAGCTCCGAAGATCGGCAACAGCCCGGCCGGAGTACGTGATCTTGCAGAGGCGTACGCCCTGCTGGAACGCAATCTGGTCCCGAACGCGGGGATCGTGAAGAACAGGACCTGACGCAGCGCCCGGTGTCAGTCGGTGCGCACCGCCACCGACGGCCGCGCCGGGCGGGCGGGGACGTCCGCCGGGGGCAGCGGGGTGTTGCCCAGGATGAGATCGGCGGCCTTCTCGGCGAGCGCCATCGTCGGCGCGTAGGTGTTGGCGTTGGTCAGCGACGGCATGGCCGAGGCGTCGGCGACCCGCAACCCGGTGAGCCCGTGCACCCGCATGTCCCGGCCGTCGACCACGCTGTTCTCGCCGCGCCCCATGCGCGCGGTGCACGCCTGGTGCAGGCCGGTCTGGGCCGCGCGGGAGACCCACGCCAGCACCTGGTCGGGCCCGACGACGTGTGGACCGGGCAGCACCTCGCCGCCGTCCAGCTCGGCGAAGGCGGGCTGGGACAGCAGGTTGCGCGCGATCTCCACGCCCCGGATCCAGCGGTAACGGTCGCTGGCGCCGGACAGGTAGTTGACCCGGATCGCCGGGTGCACGGCGGGGTTGGCCGACCGCAGCTGCACGCTGCCGCGGGCTTCCGAGCGCATCACGCCCACATGCATCTGGTAGCCGTGCCCGTTGACCTGCGCCCCCTCCTCGCTGCGCATCGCCAGCGCGGCGAACGACATCATGATGTCGGGCCGGTCCTGCGTCTCGTCGCTGCGGAAGAAGCCGGTGGCCTCGAGGTGGTTGCTGGCGCCCGGGCCGGTGCCGGTGAGCAGCCACTGTGCCGCGATGGCAGGCCAGTGGTACTTCTTGCGTATCGACAGCAGCGACACCGGCCTCGCGCACCGGTGCTGCACGTGCACCGCGAGGTGATCCTCCAGGTTCTCCCCGACGGCGGGCAGGTCGGCGACCACCGGCACGCCCACCCGCTCCAGCACGGCCACGGGGCCGATGCCCGACAGCTGCAGCACGTGGGGGGTGCCCATCGCGCCGCCGCAGAGCACGATCTCGCCGCCGAACACGCGCTCCTCGGAGCCGGAGCCCCGGCGGAAGGCGACGCCGATGGCGCGCGACCCCTCGACCAGCACCCGCCCGACCTGGATTCCGCAGCGCACCTCCAGGTTGGGGCGCGTCCGGATGGGGTGCAGGTAGGCGCGCGAGGCCGAGAGCCTGCGGCCGTGGTAGATCATGCGCTCGGCGGGGGCGACCCCCTCCTGCAGGTGGTCGTTGATGCTCGTGGCGACCCGGTGGCCTGCCTGGCTCGCCGCGGCGAAGAACGCGTCGAAGAGCGGGCCCCGGGCCGCGCCCGGCTCGAGGAACTGCGGGCCCGCGTGACCGCGGATGCCCTCCGGGTCGGCGGTCAGCACGTGCTCGTGGCGCTGAAAGTAGGGCAGGAGATGGGCGTAGTTCCAGCCCGGCTCGCCGGTCTCCGCGGCCCAGTCGTCGAAGTCGGCGGCGTGGCCACGGTGGTACATCATCCCGTTGATGCTGCTGGAGCCGCCGAGGACCTTGCCGCGGGGCTGGCGCATCCGGCGGCCCCGCATGTTGGGCTCCGGCTCGGTGGCGTAGCACCAGTCGTAGCGCGGGTTGCCGACGGGAAAGCCGAGCGCGGCGGGCATGTTGATGATCGGGTCCCAGCGGTGGTCGGCAGCGCCCGCTTCCAGCACGAGGACCCGCGTAGCCGGGTCTGCACTGAGCCGGTTGGCGAGCGCGGAGCCCGCCGAACCCCCGCCGACGATGACGTAGTCGAAGTGGGCTGACGCCATGGATTTAGTCCTCTGGATGTTCGACATCGGTTGCGGGCGACGCGGGGATCCGGAGGAGTCCGGGGAGCACCCGGGCCGCCTCGGTGAGGCTCGGGCCGTACCACGTCAGCAGTCGGCCGCTGACCAGCACCGACTGTGTGCCGGGGAACGATTCGGGGCCGTCCTCGGCGGTGAAGTTGTAGGGCTCGTCGGGCAGGACGACGAGGTCGTGCGGGGGCAGCGCCTCCGGGTCGAAACGCGGATAGCGCTCGGGATCGTCGCACAGCGCGTTGTCCACGCCGAGGCGGCCCAGCACCGCGCCGGTGAACGTGTCGCGGCCCACGGCCATCCACGGCCGCCGCCAGATCGGGACGACGGCCCGCCTGCGCACGGCGGGCTCGGGGACGGCGGCCCACGCCTGTTCCGCCTCGTCGAGCCACGCGGGCCGGGCGAGCCCGCAGGCGGCGAGCATGCGGGCCAGCGCGGCGAACGCGCCGTCGAGGGTGCGGATGTCGGTGACGTAGACGGGGACGCCCGCGGCGCGCAGGGCGTCGAGGTCGACCCGGCGGTTTTCCTCCTGGTTGGCGACGACGAGATCCGGCCGCAGCGCGACGATCGCGGCGACGTCGGGGTTCTTCGTGCCCTTGATCCGGGCGATGTCCAGGTCGGCGGGATGGGTGCACCAGTCCGTGGCGCCCACGAGGAGCGACCGGTCACTGTGCGCGATCGCTTCCGTGAGCGACGGCACGATGCTCACGACTCGTCGCACCCGATCGGGGGTCGCGACCGAGCGCCCCTCGTCGTCGACGATCATGGCGAGAGACTAGGGGCGCCAGTGGGGAGCCGCCGCGCGGGGTCCGCGGCTCCGCCGATCGTGCCGGAGCGCACTTACATGTTCCGCCGGTACTGGCCGCCGACCTCGAAGAACGCGTCGGTGAGCCGGCCGAGCGAGCACACCCGGGCGGCCCGCATCAGCTCGTCGAACACGTTGCCCTCACCGGTGGCGACCTCCTGCAGGCGGCGCAGCGCGGCGGGGGCGTCCGCGGCGTGGCGGGCGTGGAAGTCGGCGAGCCGGTTGAGCTGGCTCTGCTTCTCCGCCTCGGTGGCGCGGGCCAGCTCGATCTCCTTCGGCGAGGCGTCGGCATCGGGCCGGACGAACGTGTTGACGCCGATGATCGGCAGTGAGCCGTCGTGCTTGCGCTGCTCGTAGAGCATCGACTCGTCCTGTATCCGGCCGCGCTGGTAGCCGGTCTCCATGGCGCCCAGCACACCGCCGCGCTCGGCGAGCCGGTCGAACTCGCGCAGCACCGCCTCCTCGACGAGGTCGGTGAGCTCCTCGATGACGAACGAGCCCTGCAGCGGGTTCTCGTTCAGCGACAACCCCCACTCCCGGTTGATGATCAGCTGGATGGCCATGGCCCGGCGCACCGACTCCTCGGTGGGCGTCGTCACGGCCTCGTCGTAGGCGTTGGTGTGCAGGGAGTTCGCGTTGTCGTAGAGCGCGCAGAGCGCCTGCAGCGTGGTGCGGATGTCGTTGAAGCTCATCTCCTGGGCGTGCAGCGACCGGCCGGAGGTCTGCACGTGGTACTTCAGCTTCTGGCTGCGCTCGTTGGCGCCGTAGCGGTCCCGCATCGCCACGGCCCAGATCCGCCGCGCCACCCGCCCGATCACCGAGTACTCCGCGTCCATGCCGTTGGAGAAGAAGAACGAGAGGTTGGGGGCAAAGTCGTCGATGTCCATGCCGCGGGCGAGGTAGCTCTCGACGTAGGTGAGACCGTTCGCGAGGGTGAACGCGAGCTGGCTGATGGGGTTCGCCCCGGCCTCCGCGATGTGGTAGCCGGAGATCGACACCGAGTAGAAGTTCCGCACCTGGTGCGCGATGAACCACTCCTGGATGTCGGCCATCATCCGCAGGGAGAACTCGGTGGAGAAGATGCAGGTGTTCTGGCCCTGGTCCTCCTTGAGGATGTCGGCCTGCACGGTGCCGCGCACGTTGGCCAGCGCGTAGGCGGTGATCTCCTCCCGCTCGGCGGCGTCCGGCTCGCGGCCCTCCTCTTCGCGGAACGCGTCGATCCGCTGGTCGATCGCGGTGTTGAGGAAGAAGGCCAGGATGGTGGGGGCCGGGCCGTTGATCGTCATCGAGACCGACGTGGTGGGCGAGCAGAGGTCGAAGCCGTCGTAGAGCGCCTTCATGTCCTCGAGCGTCGCGATCGAGACGCCGGACGTGCCGACCTTGCCGTAGACGTCGGGGCGGGTGTCCGGGTCGCGGCCGTAGAGGGTCACCGAGTCGAACGCGGTGGACAGCCGCTTGGCCCGCGAGTCGGCCGAGAGCACCGTGAACCGCCGGTTGGTGCGGAACGCGTCGCCCTCGCCCGCGAACATGCGGGCGGGGTCCTCGCCCTCGCGCTTGAACGGGAACACGCCCGCGGTGAACGGGAACCGGCCGGGCAGGTTCTCCGCTCGCAGGAAGCGCAGCAGCTCGGCGTCCTCGGTGTAGCGGGGGAGTGCGACGCGCGGGATGCGGCTGCCCGAGAGCGTCTCGCGGGTCAGCGCCGTGTGCAGCTCCTTGTCGCGGACGCGCACGACGAGCTCGTCGCCCGCGTAATCCTTGACGGTCTGCGCCCAGCCGTCGAGCAACTCGGCGTCCGCCGCCGGGAGCGCCTGCTCCGCGGTGGCGAGCGCCTCGTCGACCGAGGGACCGACCAGCTCGCGCGCGGTGCGCAGGTGACTGCGAACCCGCGCGGCCTCGACCGCCCGGTCGGTGCCGGCATGGTAGGCGCGCACAGTCTCGGCCACATCGGCGAGGTAGCGCACCCTGCCCGGCGGGATCACCGCGGCGTGCGGCGCCGAGGTGCGCCGGTCGGTGTGCGGCAGCCGCCCCTCGCCCACGGCGAGCCCGTCCTCCGCGAGGATTCCGCGCAGGTGCTGGTAGAGCGCGGTGACCCCGTCGTCGTTGAAGGTCGCGGCGGACGTGCCGAACACCGGCATGTCCTCCCACGAGGCGCCGAACGCCTCTCGGTTGCGCACCAGCTGGCGGCCGACGTCGCGGCGGGCGTCCTCGGCGCCGCGGCGCTCGAACTTGTTGATGGCGACGGCGTCGGCGAAGTCCAGCATGTCGATCTTCTCCAGCTGCGTCGCGGCACCGAACTCGGGCGTCATCACGTACAGGCAGCGGTCGACGAACGGCACGATCGCGGCGTCGCCCTGCCCGATGCCCGGTGTCTCGACGATCACGAGGTCGAACCCGGCCACCTTGAGCACGGCGATGACGTCGGCGAGCCGCTCGGGGAGCCCGGCGTCGGCGCCCCGGGTGGCCATCGACCGGAAGAAGATGTTCTCGCCGGTGAGGGTGTTCATGCGGATCCGGTCGCCGAGCAGCGCGCCGCCGCCCTTGCGTCGGGTGGGGTCGACGGCGAGCACGGCGATGCGGAGCTTGTCCTCCTGGTCGAGCCGGAAGCGGCGCACCAGCTCGTCGGTGAGCGAGGACTTGCCGGAGCCGCCGGTGCCGGTGATGCCGAGCACCGGGACCGATCGACGGGGGGTGAGGTCGACATCTGCGGGGAGCCGCCCGGCCTCGGCGAGCGTGAGCGTGCGGGCCAGCGTGATCGTCTCGCCCGCGTAGAGGCCGTCAAACGCGGCGGGGGGCCGCGCGGCGAGGTCGACGTCGCACTCGCGGATCATCAGGTTGATCATTCCGGGCAAGCCGAGGCGCTGGCCGTCCTCGGGGGAGAAGATGCGCGCGACGCCGCGTTCGTGCAGAAGCTCGATCTCGCGCGGCACGATCACACCCCCGCCGCCGCCGTAGACCCGGATGTGCCCGGCGCCGCGCTCGCGCAGCAGCTCGACGAGGTAGGTGAAGTACTCGACGTGCCCGCCCTGATACGAGCTGATGGCGACACCCTGCGCGTCCTCCTGGATCGCGGCGGCCACCACCTCGTCCACCGAGCGGTTGTGCCCGAGGTGCACCACCTCGGCGCCCTGGCGCTGCAGGATCCGCCGCATGATGTTGATCGCAGCGTCGTGGCCGTCGAACAGGCTCGCCGCGCTGACGAAGCGGACGGGATGGCTGGGCACGTGCAGGTCGGTCATGTCCGGATGTCCCTCCCCCGGCTCGGGTCCCAGGATTTAGTATGACATCCAACTATCGGACGTTCTACCGTCCGTGACGCAGTGCTCAGAAGTGACCGGGGCTCAGAAGCGACCGGGCTCAGGCGGCGCGGTCGCCCCGTGCCGGGGGCAGCTCCATCGTCGGGAACTCCATCGTCGGAGCCTCGCCCTGGCGCGACCGCAGGCGCCTGGCCAGCGCGGGCAGCGCGACGCCGAGCAGCGCGAGCACCGCGCCTGCGAGGACGATCACCCCGGTCGCGGCGTCCGGAGCGACGACGACGAGCACGAACGAGATGGCGGGCCACCAGAGGAGGGCACGCGCCGGGGCGGGCACGGACCACTCGCGGATCTCAGACGGCATGGCCAGTTCCTACCCGATCACCGAGCGAGTCATGCGGCGGGGCGTTCGCCCGTTAGGGTCGAGCTTCGTGGACCCTGCCGCCGACGTGCATGCCGCCTCGTTCGTCGAGGAGAACGCGCTCTTCGCTGCCCTCGCTGCGACGGCCGACCCGGACACGCGGGTGCCCACCTGCCCGGAGTGGTCACTGAAGCAGCTGTTCCGGCACGTCGGGCGGGGTGACCGGTGGGCGGCCACGATCGTGCGCACCGGCCAGTTCGCCGACCCGCGGGCGGTGGCCGACGGGCGGCCACAGG
The DNA here is from genome assembly GCA_963822805.1 of uncultured Actinomycetota bacterium. Classification (GTDB taxonomy): domain Bacteria; phylum Actinomycetota; class Actinomycetes; order Mycobacteriales; family Pseudonocardiaceae; genus Pseudonocardia. The sequence goes on from CAWGIV010000004.1 coordinate 128,144, forward strand.
AGGGCGGGCTGGTGGAGTGGCTGCGGGGCGGGCCGCGCGCGGTGCTGGACGCGGTGGCCGAGATCGGGCCCGACACCCCGGTGTGGACGTTCACCGGCCCGCAGCCTGCGACCTGGTGGATCCGCAGGCGTGTGCACGAGGTGCTGGTGCACCGGGCCGATGCGGCGTTCGCGCTCGGGCGCGCGTACGCGGTGCCTGCGGAGCGCGCGGCCGACGCTCTGTCCGAGTACCTCGGCCTGCTGGCGGCGCGCAAGCCCGATCCGGCCGACGCCCCACTCGCCGACGGGGCCACCGTGCACCTGCACGCGACCGACGACGGGCTCGGCCCGGCGGGGGAGTGGCTGGTCCGCGGCGCAGGCGGCGGCGTCGAGTGGGAGCACGGGCACGGCAAGGGCGACGTCGCCGTCCGGGGCCCGGCGAGCGACCTCCTGCTCGCGCTGATGGGCCGCAGGCCTGCCGACAGTGTCGAGGCGATCGGGGACGCGTCCGTGTGGGAGCGCTGGCGCGCGTGCTCGGGCTTCTGAGCGCGGTTCTCCCTGAGTGCCGCCGTCGAACAGCGTTCGTTGACGATGTTCGGGCCACGTAGACTGTCGCAATGGCCGCGCCCGACGTCGAGCCCCCGGGGTGGACGCTCCGCAAGGCGGCCGTGCGCAAGCGGGCGCTGAGCCGAGAGGCGATCGTCGCGACGGCGCTCGACGTGCTGCGGGCCGAGGGGATGGACGCGGTGTCGATGCGCCGGGTCGCGTTCGAGCTGGGCACCGGGCCCGCGTCGCTCTACGCGCACGTCGCGAACAAGGACGAGCTGCTCGACCTGCTCTACGAGGAGGTCGTCGGCACGATCCCGCTGTTCGAGCCGGACCCGGCCCGGTGGCAGCAGCAGGTGACCCAGCTGTGGATCGACTCGCGGGACGCGCTCGCGCGCGCGGGCGACATCGCCCGCTACAGCCTGGGTCGGGTCCCCATGGGCCCGAACGCGCTGCGGCTCGCCGAGCTGACGATGTCGCTGCTGCGCGCGGGCGGCGTGCCCGACCAGGCCGTCGCGTGGGCGATCGACGTGGTCGGCATGTACGTCACGGCCAACGCGGTGGAGGACGCCGTCGCCGCCGATCTCGCCCGGGAGGGGCGCGACCCGCAGGAGTACTACGAGCAGGTGCACCGCAATTTCGCCGCGCTTCCCGCAGACCGCTTCCCGATCACGGCCGCGCTGGCGTCGCGGCTGCTGGCGGGCACCGGCGAGGAGCGCTTCCGCTTCGGCCTCGACCTGCTCGTCGGCGGGCTGGCCGCCCTCGCTGACGACTACTCGTCCAACAGTTCCATCAGCAGCGCGTCGTGCCAGAACCCGTCGGCCGAGCGCTCGTAGCGGCGCATCACGCCCACCCGGGTAAACCCCGCCCGCTCGCAGCTGCGGATCGCCAAGGCGTTGTGCGCGGCGGGGTCGATGACGAGGCGGTGGTGCCCACGCGCGGCGAACAGGTAGCGGGCAATCGTGCGCATCGCGTCGCAGCCGAGGCCCTGGCCGTGGTGATCGGGATGCACGGCGAGGTCGATCGCGGCGTGCCGGTGGTCCGGGTCGTGCTCCTCCCGGTAGATGATCAGGCCGACGACCTCGCCCGCCAGCTCGATCGCGTAGCCGTGTGGCCCGAGCAGCTCGCGCCGCACCCGTTCCAGGTCGTATCCGCCCCACCACTTGGCGATGTCGGGGTGGCCGAGGATCTCGAGGAACGCGGGGACGTGGGCGGCGGTGGTGGGCCGCAGGACGACGGTCTGTCCGGCGATTGGGCCGGGGGCGTTGTTCATGGCGTGAGCTCCAGACGGGCGCGGACCGCCAGTGTGCCCGACGTCACAGGCTGCTCGAAGAGCACCCGTGCGGTGCGGCCCTCGATCTCGAGCGTGGCGATGGTGTTGCCGAAGAGCGGGCCCACGAGCCGCCGCCACGTGACGGGCGGAGGTGGCGCGCCCGCGCGAATGGCCCAGCGCCGGGTGAGCGCCCGTGCCCCGGCCGACCACGCGAGCCGGAACCCCGGCCTGACGTACCAGTCCATGACGTTGTGCACCGGCGAGCAGGTGAGCTGGTGCACGGCGGCGGGACCGGGCACGTCGGCACGCGCGGCGTAGCAGTGGTGCACGTCGCCGGACAGGATGCTGACCGTCGCGGGCCCGTTGTTCGCGGCGCGCGCGACGAGGGCGGCGAGCCGGTCGAACGACTGCCGGAACGCGGGCCAGTGCTCCAGGTCCGCCGCCCGGCGCAGCTTCTCGCCCCACCGGCCCCGCAGGCCGGGCCGTGCGGCGGCGATCTCGTTGATCGTCTCCAGGTCGCCGATGGCGTGCGGCATGAGCCACGGCACGGAGGTGGCGAGCAGCAGGTGGTCGACCTGGCCGGGCGCCCCGGCCTGCTCCTCCAACCACGCGAACTCGGCGTCGCCGAGCATGAGGTGCCTGCCGTCGCTGAGCACGCGCCCGTTGCGCGAGTCCATCATCAGCAGTCGGCTGTGCCCGAGGTCCCAGCGGAAGCTGAACCGCACGGCGCCGCCCCCGTCGGCCTCCTCGTCGGCTCGGTCGGCGAACTCCACCAGCAGCGGCCAGACGTCCCCGTCATGTCCGAGCATCTTCTGCGTCTCCGGGTCGGCGGCGACCTCGGCGGGCGAGAGGTTGCCGAGGTGCTGGTAGACCCAGTAGGAGGCGAGTGCCGACCGCACCCGGTCGCGCCACCATGACTTCTCCCGCATCTGGGCGCGCCAGACCGCGGAGGTGTTCCAGTCGTCGCGCACGTCGTGGTCGTCAAAGATCATCGCGACGGGCACGGTGGACATCAGCCACCGCACCTCCGGATCCGACCAGGCGTCGCAGTACACGCCGACGTACTCGGCGAAGCCGACGATCTCGTCGTCGGGCCAGTCGGGGTGGCGGTCGCGACGCCCGGCGATGCGCCGCCGCGTGGCGGGCGTGAGCTCGTCGGCGTAGATCTGGTCGCCGAGCAGGAGCACCGCGTCGGGCCACTCGTCCGACGGACGGCGCGCCATCCGGGCCGCGTAGGCGTCGAGGGCGTCCAGGCCCAGCCCGCCGGGCCCGTTCACCTTCGGGTAGCGGCAGGAGCCGAACAGGATGCGGTTGCGCGCGTCCGAGGCCGCACCGCGGGTGCGGATCATGCTGGCCGGGAACGGGTGCCCCGACGGCGGCCAGGCCTGCTCGCCGTCGACCTCGACGGTGTAGGGCGTGCTCGACCCGGGGGTCAGTCCGGAGACGGCGACCAGCGCGTAGTGATGGCCCGCCACCTCGAACGTGCGGGCCTCGGTGTCCAGCACGCGGACCGTGGCCGGATCGGCGGTCTGCATCCAGACCTGGGCGGTCGTCTCCCCGACGTGGCGCAGGACGGGCCCGAGCACCAGTGACACGGCTCTCACCCTACTGGGACACCGACCGCCGACCGCCGGACCCGTTTCGCCGGGGCGCTACCCGGGTAGGGTCGTGACATGATCCTGCGCCGCGTAGCCCGTCCGATGCTCGCTGCCATCTTCATCTCCGGTGGCATTGAGGCACTGCGCTCGCCCGAAGCCCACGCGCGGGCGGCGAAGCCGGTGCTCGAGGCGGTCGAGCCCGCGGTGGAACAGGCGGCGGAGATCGTCCCCCTGCACAGGCGGCTGGACGACGAGACGCTGATCAAGATCGATGCCGGTGTCAAGATCGTCGCGGGGACGATGCTGGCGTTCGGGAGGTTCCCCCGGCTCGCCTCGACCGCGCTTGCGGCGTCGCTCATACCCACCACGCTCGCGGGACACCGGTTCTGGGAGGAAGACGACCCGGAGATCCGGTCCCGGCAGCAGATCCACTTCCTCAAGAACGTCGGCCTGCTCGGCGGCCTGCTCATCGCGGCGGCCGACACCCGGGGCAAGCCGTCCCTCGGGTGGCGGGCCCGCAAAGCGGCGGCGTCGCTCTCTGACCAGTCTTCGACCCTCGGCGACTCGGCCGCCGAGCTGGGCGAACGGCTGACCGGGGTGGCATCGGACGTGTCGGCGCGGGTCGGCGAGGCAGCGCAGGAGGTCGGCGGCCGCGTCGGCGACGTCGGTAGCCGGGTGGGGGAGCTGGCCCAGGACGTCGGGGATCGCGCAGGCAGTCGAGTCGGCGACGTCGGCGGCCGGGTCGGGGAGCTGGCCCAGGACGTCGGCAGTCGCGTCGGCGGCGCCTCCTCGACAGTGAGCGGGGTTGCCGCGGGCCTCGTCGGACTGGCGCCGGGTGCAGGCGCCGCGCTCTCCGCGCAGGCGGCCGAGCGCACACAGGAGTGGGCCGAGCGGGCGGCGAAGGCGCGCCGGAAGGCCGAGAAGCGCGGCGCCAAGCTGCGGAAGGCGGCGGAGAAGCGCGCCGCGGCGGTGCAGAGGGACGCCGCGAAGCGCGCCGCCGAGCTGCAGGAGCAGGCGGCCAAGCGCGGCAAGGAGCTGCAGCGGCAGGCGGCGCAGCGCGGCGCGGCCTGGCAGGAGGAGGCCGCCCGAGCGGTGGCGCGGCTCGAGAAGCGCACGCCGGCCGTCCTGGACCAGGCCGCGAAGCTCGGCCACGACGTCGCCGACCGCGCCGCCGTCGTCGGCGCGGAGGTCGCGCACCAGGCCGAGGAAGTGGCGAAGGACGCGCGCAAGCGGATGGCCGCGCTCAGCGGCTAGTCCTCGGCTAGTCCAGTAGTGTCCGGGGGTCCGCTCGGCGCGGCAGGGTAGCGGGCGACGTCCCCGGCGGAGCAAGGAGCCTCCATGACCCTGTACACCGACATCCCCACCCGAGCGGAGATCGACGCGCTGTGGGAGGCGGCGGATCCGGTGTCGGTCTCGCTCTACGTCCCGACCGAGCCTGCGTCGTCGGGGGCCGCGGAGCGGATCGCGTTCAAGAACCTCGTGCGCGCGGCCCTCGACCAGCTCGCCGAGGCCGACAAGCACGACCTCGCCGCGCTCGAGGAGGCCTTCGCCGACCTGGAGGAGGACGACGAGTTCTGGCGGCACCAGGCGCGCACGCTCGCGGTGTTCGCAGGCCCCGGCTCGCTGCGCACGTTCCGGCTGCCCAACCGCCTGGAAGAGCTGGCCGTCGCGGGGGACCGGCTGTACGTGAAGCCACTGATGCGGGCCGTGACGTTCCCGCAGACGGCTTTCGTGCTCGCGCTCGCCCAGGGCGGGGTGCGGCTGCTGGAGACGGTGCCGGACGCCGCGCCCGAGGTGGTGCGGGTGCCGGACATGCCGAGCGACGTCGCCAGCGCGGTTGGCAAGTCGTCCATCAAGGACCGTGCCCCGATCCGCAGGCTGCAGGGCGACGAGGGTCAGAAGGTCCGGATGCGCCAGTACGCGCGGCAGATCGAGAACGCGCTGCGGGAGGTGCTGCCCGGGCCATGGCGTGCCGCTGGTGATCGCCGCGACCGAGCCGCTGGACGCGATCTTCCGGTCGGTGTGCCGCTACCCGGACGTCGTGCCGGAGACGGCGGCGGGCAGCCCGGAGAACATCTCGGACGTCGACCTGGTGGCCGCGGCCCGGGCCGTGCTCGACCGCTACTACGCGGACCGGCTCGCCGAACTCAAGGAACGGTTCGAGCAGCGAGCGAGCCAGAACCGCACCTCCCTCGATGTCGCCACGGTCGCCCGGCTCGCCACCCAAGGCGCGGTCGACACGCTCTTCCTCGACATCGACGCCGTCGTCCCCGGCACAGTGGCCGCGGACGGGGCGGTGACCTTCGCCGACGAGCTGGCCTCCGGCACGGTCGGCGTCACCGACGAGATCGCGCGGCGGGCCTGGCTGTCCGGCGCGCGGCTGGTCGCGGTGCGCCGGGAGGACGTGCCCGGCGGTGGCGACCTCGCCGCGATCCTGCGCTACGCCATCTGACGGGGGCGGATGGCCGGGGGCGCGCCCGGACGGCCGGGGGTGCGCCCGCCGCGGGGGGTGACGCCGGGCCCTGTCCCGCGCCCTGGCCCGGTTGACCCGCGCAACCGCCCGATCGCACGCACGTGGCGGGCGTGCTCACACACCCGGATTGCCCCACGCCCGGCGGCCATGATCACCCACCCGGATTGCCCCACGCCCGGCGGCCATGATCACCCACCCGGATAGCCCCCACGCCCGGCGGCCATGATCACCGTTTCGGCGCGAATGTGGCCGGATCTGGCCGGGTTCTGCGCCGAACCGGTGATCACAGCCGGGCCGGTGCTCGCAGACCATGGCCGGGCCAGTGCACACGAACGCCTGTCCGGTGTGCTCGGCTGGTCTCCAGGATCTGCCGCTTGAGCCTGCTGAGCATGTCGGCCGGATGCGGATGTCGCTCTGCACGCCGCCCACCCCGCCGTGCGGCTGGTGCATGATGATCTCGGCGTGGGCGAGCGCGCCGCGCTTGCTGGCGCCGCAGGCGTGCAGGAACTGGCCCATCGGCGCGGCCAGCCCGGTCGCGATCGTCGCCACGTCGGGTGCGACGGCCTGCGTCGTGTCATAGATCGCGCGCCCGCGGCGCGCGGCCGTGTGCGGTAGGGTCCGCCCTGCCCGGGGCGGTAGCTCAGCTGGTCAGAGCAGCGGACTCATAATCCGTCAGGTCGTGGGTTCGAACCCCACCCGCCCCACATGTGACCTGGGGAAACGTCGGAGAGCTTGTGCGGACAAACCGACTGGGGATGCTCAGGATTTCGCGTCACGCAGATCCGTCAAGTCGGTTGTACGGAAATAACCCACGGTCCTCCGGGGTCACGAGCAGGCGCCGTGGTCTCCGCTGTTGATCTGCTTCGCGCCGAGGATCACGGCGGCTCGTCGACGACGGCACCGTTGGCTCGTGGCCGGAGCCCAGTTACGGAGCTTGGCGGCTTGTCCTCGCCCCGGATGCCGGTCGCGAGAGTTTTGTATTACGATTGGCGAGGTGGAGGTGCACCGGTCGGCGCGCAAGCACGGCGTGGCCGACGAGGACGCCTTGCACGCAGCGGCCAGGTTCCTGGTTGCCTATCCGCTGGCGGACGAGGACCAGGTAGGCCCGAGGCGTGAGCTGCGGCTGGGGCCGGATCGGGCGGGCAATCTGCTGGAGATCGTGGTGTTGCTGCTCGACGACGGAGAGGAACTGATCATCCACGCGATGCGCATGCGGCCTCGCTACCGGGGTTTGCTGCCGTGACTGTTGGTGAATAGCTATGAGCAATGACAGGGAAGCGCGCACCTCCGGTGGAGTGCCCGTGACCGATGACCTGGTGCAGCAGTTGGCCGAAGAGGCCGAGGCTGGCTATGACGTGGCTGCGCTGCGTCGCCGCGGGGGGAGGCGGCCGTTGGGGTCCGGGCCGGCCGATGTCGTGCCGGTGCGGCTGGATCCCGACCTTCGAGCTGCGTTGGCGGCCCGAGCCGATGCAGAGCACACGAGCGCCAGCGATGTGATCCGGCAGGCCCTTCGCGCGTGGCTTCATGTCGCCTGACCCGGGTTGGCGTGACGGCGACTTGTGACGCGAAATCGCGGCGACCGACGTTGTTGTGGTGGCTGCGGAGGCTTCTGCCGTTGCCGTAGTGGCTGGTGGCGGCGGTAGGAGGTCGTTCCGGGTTCTCTCATAATCCGTCAGGTCGTGGATTCGAGCCCCACCCGCCCCACACATAACCGCTGGTGAGAGCTGGTTTCTCGGTCGACTAGTGTTACGTAATTGTAGTAGCTTGACGGACGCGCGCTATGCAATAATTCTGCTATGGAGTTGTCCGAAGAGCAGCGGGCATCGCTCAATGCTGTGATCCAGCAAGTTGGCTACGATGGTTCGGTCTCCGCGCGTGCCCAGATGGTGTTATGGCGGGCCGACGGGTTGTCGGTGCCGGAGATCATCGAGTTGTCGGGAGCGTCGAAGCCGACGGTATACAAATGGCTGGACCGGTACGCACATTTCGGCGTCGATGGCTTGACGGATCTGCCGCGCCCCGGGAAGCCGCGGGCGGTACCCGATAGTGTGCGGTCTCGCATTGTCGCGTTGACTCGGTGCACGCCACCGGCCGAGACGGGACTGAGTCACTGGTCGAGTCGTGAGATGGCGACGTACTTGAAGAGGGCGGAGGGCATCTCGGTGTCGCACAACTTCATCGCCCAGGTGTGGCGGGACCACGCCTTGCAGCCGCAACGTCAGGGCACTTTCAAACTGTCGAACGATCCCGACTTCGAGGCCAAGGTGGCCGACGTGGTCGGGCTCTATCTGGATCCCCCTGCGGCCGCAGTCGTTCTGTCCATCGACGAGAAGACGCAGGTTCAGGCTTATCCGGGGTAGGTTTCGGCCCGTCTGTTAACGAGGACGAGTGAACTTTCCGCTGGTCGGCGTGTCCGTTGCGGACTGACTATCTGTGCGTTGCTACGGTGCGGAGCGTGACGACCGCGACGGTGCCGGTGAGCTCTTATCGGGCGCAGCGACTGGCGCTTTCCTCGGGTGAGCGTTCGTGGACGGTCCTGGGCAGGGACCATCGCACGGTCGAGCTGGCGGAGGGGTATCTGGAATACCTGCGTGTCCAGCGAGCGTCGCCGAACACGGTGAAGTCCTATGCCGGGCGCTGGCGTTGTGGTGGCAGTACCTGGAGGCGTTCGATCTGCGCTGGGATGCCGTGACGGTGGAGCACTTCGGGGGCTTCCTGACCTGGCTGCGCGCCGGTGATGAGCCCGATGTGGCCTCGATTGAGCGTCGTCCGGCGCGGTTTGCCGAGTCGACGATCGCGGCGCGGCTGCGGGCGGTGATCTCCTGCTACAACTACCACGTCCTCAACGGTGTGGACGTGGGCCGGGACCTGCATCGGATCACGGTCGCGGCGGCGGACGGTACAAGCCGCTGTTGGAGCACGTCGCCCGCCGGAAGGGACGCCGACAAGCAGTCGTGCGCGTCCGTCAACGCCGCCGAGCAGCACCGCCGATCTTGACTCCTGCGCAGATCGAGCTGATCTGCCAGGCCTGCGCGAGCTGGGACGCCGCGGCCGGCGAGTGGCGCGGCTCGGTCCGCAACAGGCTGCTGTGGATGTTGCTCGCCGAGACCGGGCTGCGGCTGGGTGAGGCGTTGGGGCTGCAGCATCGTGATTGGCACACCGGGCGCGGTGACACCCCGTTCATCGAGGTGGTGCGACCGGGAGCACCCGCATGGGGTGCGGGCCAAGAGCGGCTACCGGCGGCTGTATGTCTCCGACGCGCTGGACCGCCTCTACGGCGAGTACGTGTGGCTGTTATGCGAGGCCGGCGCGGATCTGGCCGCCGAGGATTTTGACGCCACCTATGTGTTCGTCAACCTCGACCGGTGCGCCACGGTTCGCGCCGTGGCGACCGGAGAGCGTCTATGACCTGGTGGAGCGGCTGCGCCGCCGGCTGGGCGGGCAGGTGCCGCGGGCCTGGACCCCGCACTGGATGCGCCACAGCCACGCCACGGCGCTGTTGTTGTCGGGGGTGCCGGTGCATGTGGTCAGCCGCCGGCTTGGACACGCCGACGTGCAGACCACCCTCAACTCATACGCGCACGTCTCCGAGGACGCCGAGATGCGCGCGGTCGCCGACTGGCAGGCCTTCACCGCGGGATGGCGCCCCGCAGTCCCCGGCGCCGGGCAGATCGGGCCGTGCTCGTGAGCGGGCCGCACCCCGAACCGCGGGCCACCCGGGAAGGCGCGATGGGCGGCGGCTACCGGCCCGAGGTACTGGCCGCGATGTGGGAGACGGTCCCGGCTGGGATGCGGTTGAGCTGCTTCAGCCCGGACATCGTTCCGCGCGGGTATCGCGGCGGGCTGGGCGGAAACCCGGCCGCCGCACGGAGCTGGATCTCACGCCACTGCCGGAGCCGATCCGGACCGAGCTGGTGTGGTGCGTGTTCCGCATCATCGATCAGGGCGGGCGGGTCGATATCGGCCACATGCGGATGCTGGCGCGCCGGCTCTCCGACGCGATCAACGACCTCGGCCCCGAGGCGCCGGTCTCGTTGACCGGGTTGTCGGCCCGGGAGTGGGAGCATCAGATGGCCCGGGCCACGCAGCGCCGCACCGGTGCGCTGCCGGCACCGGGCACGGCCAGCGACCTGCGTCAGCAACTGCGGCGCTGCTACCGGCTGCTGTCGCTGACCTATGACCCGCGACCGTGGTGGCAGCGGGAGGTGTGGGACCCGAGCATCGACTCCCGGATTCCGCAGCGCACCCACGAACCTCGCGGCCGTCTGGCCTGCTACTTCGACCGGATCGCGATCGGCTGGTTGCGCCGCGGCCTGCAGTGGTCCTGCAGGGTGGGCCTGGAAACCGGGGCGCTGGCCTGGGGGACGGTGAATTTGCGCGTCGATGCCGTCCGTGGCGTTCGACGCGTTCCTCACCGGCCGCGACATTCCCGGGCCGTGGCTGGCTGAGCGTCCGGACGAGGTCCGGGCGCTGATGCTGGAGTTCCTCGGATACGTCCGCGGCCTGCGGGTGCGGCAGCCCGGACCCAACCATGGCCAACCGCTGTCGCAGTCGCGGGTCAGCGCGCTGCTCAACGGCGTCGAGCAGTTCTACGTGTTCATGCACGACCACCGGGAGACCGCCGCCGCTAGCCTGGCCGAACCGGGCTGGCTGCGCCTGGACATCCAGCATGCGGTGTTGTTCCGGCGCGGCGAGAAACCGCGCCGGGACCGGCGCCGGGGCCACGAGCGTGACATCATCGACGCCGACGCGTTCGCCCAGATCATGGCCGGCACCGGACTGCTCGGCACACCAACCGCCGACGGCGGGCTCGGTGACGAGCAGGCGATGCGCATCCTCATGCTGCTGGCGCGCACCGGACGGCGGGTCAGCGAAATCTGCATGCTCGACCACGACCCGCTGCTGCCGCTGCAGCCAGCCCGCCAGCCCGGCCGACGATGCGGGCGGGTTCGTGGCCCGGCTGCACTACCAGCAAACCAAGATCGACGGTGCCCCGGACACCATCCTGGTCGACCAGGAAATCGTCGCCATCATCCGGGCGCAACAAGACTGGGTACGCCGCGTTCGCGCCGAATCGGAAGACAGGAACGCCGAAGTACCTGTTCGTGGCCGCCCGCAACAACCGCAACGGCGACCGACCCTACTCGGATCGGCGGCTGCGCGAGCGCATCGGCGAGCTCGCCCGCCGGCTCGACATCCGCGACAGCACCGGCACACCGGTAGACTTCCAGCGCACCCACCGCTTCCGGCACACCAAGGCCACAACGCTGCTGAACGCCGGTGTCCCGCTGCACGTCGTGCAGCGCTACCTCGGTCACCTGACACCAGAAATGACCATGACCTACGCGCAGACGCTGCAGGCCACCGCCGAGGCCGAGTTCCTGCGCTTCCGCAAGATCACCGCCGATGCTCGGGATCTCGAGATCGACCCGCGTGACCTCTACGACATGCTCGAGCTGGACCGGCGCAGCGACCGGGTGCTGCCCAACGGCTGGTGCCTGCTGCCGCCGCGCCAGTCCTGCATCAAGGGAAACGCCTGTTTGACCTGCGACAAGTTCGCCACGGACGCGACGTTTCTGCCCGAGCTACAAGCCCAGCAGGACCGCACCGGACAGCTGATCGAGCAACGCCGCGCGGCGTTCCACGCCCGCACCGGGCGGGAGCTGGGCGAGGACAACGTCTGGCTGGCCGGACGCCGCCAGGAACACGATGCGCTCGGCCGCATCATCCTCAAGCTGGAGCACACCCGGCTCGCGGACGGCACCATCCAGGCCGTCCGGGGCGCCGGGGTCGACGCCCGTATCGACGCGACCATCGACAAACAGGACAACAACTGATGCGCGGCAACCCCGACAACCTCCGCCAAGCCGCCACCCGCAAGAGCGTCGCCGCCCAGGCCCGCGCCGAGCAGGGCCTCCGGGGATGATCCGTAACGGGCAACCGATCACCTTCCGCGGCCTGGCGCAAGCCGCCGGTGTCTCCCTCGACTTCCTCTACCGCAACACCGAGATCCGCCGGCGCGTCGAACAGCTACGGGCTCAACAGCAGAACACCCCGCCCCCGGCGGCGAGCGCGGCACCGGATGACAGCCCCAGCAGTGTCGTGCGCACCCTCACCGCGCAACTGGCCACACTCAAGCAACAACACCGCGCCGAGACCCAGCACCTGCGACAGGCCCTGGAGGCCGCCCACGGCGAGATCCTCGAACTACGCCGCCAACTCGGCCACCCCACGCAGCAGCGTCCCGGCAGAGGCTGACCAGTTCGTTTACGGACGCGTTCGCAAACGCTCTACCAGCGGAAACACTCTCACGCAAGATTATTTCTCCGGATAACCAGGCCCTGGATCGGACGCAGCCGATGTTGCCGATCAACGTCGGGAAGACCGAGAAGCGCACCCATGACTAGGTCCGGCACGGCACCACGAACCTGTTCGCCGCGCTGGACACGATGACCGGAGAGGTGCTCGGAGAGTGCTACCAGCGGCGGCGCACCACGGAGTTCCTCAAGTTCATGGACCAGGTCGTCGCCCGCTACGGCGACCGCGAGATCCACGTCGTTTTGGACAACCTGTCGACCCACAAAGGCAACGACGTTGACGCCTGGCTCACCAAGCACGCCAATGTCACCTTTCACTTCACGCCGACCGGCAGTTCCTGGTTGAACCAGGTGGAATCTGGTTCAACATCATCACCAGGCAGGCGATCCGGCGCGGCACCTTCACCTCGCTTCGTGTGCTCATCAAGACTATCAAGTCCTACATCGAGAACTGGAACCGTGACGCGAAGCCCTTCGAATGGACGGCGACTCCCGGCGAGATCATCGCCAGCGTCCGTGTCCTCCACCGCGACTTCAAGAAGCTGTTGGCTAACAACGCGAAGTAACGAGAGAACCGTTACATGACACTAGTCGATCAGCCAAGATCCTTTCCTCCGCAAGTCCCCTCCACCGGAGGAGTCACTGCGACCGCGGGCGGCACCGCTCCCGGCGGCGAAGGGGAGGCGAGCCCCCATCGTGGCCGCTGCGATGAGCGATGCGGCGGCGCTGCTGCGGGAGGTATGCGCGCAGATGCTCGCGGAGGGCGCGCCCGGCTCCGATTTGGCCACATGGTGCCGCTGGATGTCTCAGAGCCAGCGCAGCGGAGCGCGTCGTCCGGGCGGTAGAGCCTGCCGCGCCCGGATCGAGACGTAACAAACCGGGCATACGCGGCGAAAATCTTCACAACCCTTCGGATGGACACAACATCATGAACGCTCCCCAATATCCGCAGCAGTACCCGCCCTACCCGCACCCCGGTTGGGGGCAGCAGGTGCCGCCGCCCTCGATCGAGCGCCTCAACGGGTTCGGCATCGCCGCGCTCGCCCTGTCGTTGGCCGGTCTGGTGTTCTGCCTGATGCCGATCACCGGGTTCATCGGGTTCGGCGCCGGGCTGCTCGCCCTCCTCTTCGCCCTGCTGGCCGTCGGCCGTATGCGCAAGGGACAGGCGAGCAAGGGCCTCACGATCACCGCTCTGATACTCGCCGTCGTCACGACGATCGCCGGGTTCGGCAGCATGAAGGTGTTCTTCGACATCCTCAACGGCTTCGGCCACTCTGCTTCGCCCCCGGCCGCCGTGAGCGGCGCCGCACCCCAGCCGGGCGCCGGATCGAGCGGGTCGGACGGTGGGCAGTTCACCGCAGGCCAAACCGTCGACCGGGACGGGGTGCAGATCAGTGCCGCGCCGCTGCGGAAGGTCAAGCCGCAGTACGGGTACGCAATGGTGTGCAGCAAGGTCACCTACCGCAACACGGGCACCACTGCGCAGTCCTTCAACGTGTTCGACTGGAAGATCCAGAACCCCGACGGGGTGCAGTCCACGGCCGCGATGGCGCAGAAGGGCGGCCTTCAGTCCGGCCAACTCGCCCCCGGCGGCACGGTGACCGGCGACGTGTGCGCCACCGATCCCGGGGCCAAGGGCGACTACCTGATCATCAACGAGCAAGTGTTTGCCGACCCGATCCGGTGGAAGGCGACCCTGTGATGCGCTGACCCGAAAGCCCGAGAGCCCGGTCCCGGCTTTGACGTGCGGTTTCGCGGCCGCCGTAGGGGCCGAGCTGACTGCGGCCTCCGGCCGCCCGGTCGACTACCTGCCGCTGGACCCGGGCGAGCACGTGGCCAGATGGCGGATTCGGCGTACCCCGCCCCGAGGCGGAGGCGCTGCGCGACCTGTTCGCGGTGATCCGCAACCACCGCTCGGGTACGTCTCCGACGGCGTCAGCCAGGTGTTGGAGCGTCCGCGCGACTTCACCGACTGGGCCCGTTCGACCGCAAAGAAGGGAGCGTGGGCGGCATGACGCGACTCGAGCACGCCGAGCAACTGGTGCGTCTGTAGTTCAGTGCTCGGTGAGGTAAGCGGTCACGGCGTCGATCAGTAGCTTTGCCACGGGCCGCCCCTCGCGGATGGCCTGGTGTTGGATCGCGTCGCGCAGGGCCCGTGGCACCCGCGCGGAGAGGTACACCAACTGGCTCGAATCGGAGGTCGCGGACGGGGGAGCGGGGTGCGGAGCAACTGGAGCCACCTGAGCCACCTCGGCGGACGGGGTCGCCGTCATGAGCGGTTCCGGGCAGGGGGTCAGCCCTCCGGTTGCTGGTGGCCGCTGGCGCTCACGCGGCATTGAGCTTCTCCACGTGGTCGGCCAGCTCATCGAAGATGCTCACCAGGTCGCGCACTGCCGATGCGGTCTGGACCCGCAGCGGTTCGCCCGCGTCGACCGCCTCGGCCAGCGCCGCCCGCGACGGGATGCTGGGCTGCCAGACCAGGTCGCCGAACAGTTCGACGAGACCATCGCGGTGCCAGGCATGCAAGCCGCGGCGCCGGTCCTGCTCATTGATCATCAGACCGGCGATCGCGAGCCGGGGACGAGGCCGCGGGCAGGGTCGTCTGAGTGGGCCCGGCGGGAGGGCCAGGTGCTGGGCATGCTCGGCCAGGAACTCACGCACCCGGGTCGCGCCGGCCACGTAGTCGTACTCGGGTCGCACCGGGACCAGCACGGCGTCACTGGCGGTGAACCCGAGCTGCACCAGGTGCCCGAGCGATGGCGGGCAGTCCAGGAGGACGACGTCGTAAGTGTTGGTGACGCCGACCAGCCCACGCGCGAGCCGTAGCCGCGCGCCGGGCTGGCCTGCCTCCGCGATCCGGTTCTCGAGATCGAACCGCGACGGGATGAGATCGATCGCCTTCGCCAAAGCCACCGGCCAGCGGCAGGCCGTGATCGCCTGTGCCGCACAGCCGATCTCATCGGCCTTGACGACCTCGGACACCGTGACCAGGCCGGCCAGCGCGTCACCGCCATAGCCGAGCCTGCGCGAGAGGTTGGCTTGGGGGTCCAGGTCGATGCACAAAACTCGGCAGCCGCGGGCGGCCAATGCCTCGGCCAGACACGCGGTGACGGTCGATTTCCCGGCGCCGCCCTTGTGATTCGCGATGGATAGGCGCACGCGTGCAGCCTCGCACGAGTGCAGTCGTGCACCGCCGTACGACACGCCGAGTCCCGGTCATCCGCGTGCCGTGGCCGGCTTGTCCAAGCGGGCGGCCGGCGCTGACGCTCCGGGCGGGCGGCGCGGATCCCACAGCGGCGCGCGATCACATCGAGACGTCGCCGCAGAGGTGCACCCGCACGCCGAGCTCATGGAACAGCGCGGCCTTGGCCAGCAGGGCTTTGTCAGCGCTCGCAGCGTCGGGCGCGTAGGCCACGCTCATGTGGTTGGCCCGGTGCCGGGCCATGAACTGGTTGCGGCTCACCCCGTGCAGGACGGCGTGCATGATCGGCCACTGCGGGGTGGTCGCCTCCAGCCTGCGTCGGGTCTCCTGCTCCGGCAGCTCCACCGCGGTGGCGCGGCCGAGGTCGACGTGCAGGACGCCGTCCATGATGAAGACGCGCGACCAGACGATCTCGCCCGGCCTGGACACCCCGGACAGGGTGCCGCCGCCCAGCGGGAAGTACATCGGGGGCTGGCGCATGCTCCACGACTTGTCGTAGCCGCCGTTGTGCGAGGCCGGGACCGACCCGGAGATCTCGAGCACCCAGACGAACCGGCCGTCGTACTCCTCGCCCCAGCGGATGTCGTGCAGGGTCGTCGCCGGGTCGAGGCCCATCGCCGTCCAGATACGGTTGGTGACCAGCGCGTCGACGGCGACCCCCTCGTCGACCTCGTTGAAGTGCGGAAGCGGCGCCCCGGCGTAGAGCTCGCGCGCCCTGTCTCGGCTGTGGACCGGCGGGCGCAGCACGTTGTTGAGCAGCCCCTCAGCCAGGTCGCTGGCGGGCACGACGTCCTTGAGCCCCTGCTGGTACTGGATGCCGACCGCGTCGAGGCCGAAGTCATCGGCGATGCGCAGCGCGGCGATGTACATCTTGAACTGGCTGTGCAGCTGGGCGTCGGTGAGCTCGGTGGCGTCGTCGGTGCCGGTGTGGAACGTCATCCCCGCCTCGTCCAGCCAGGTCCGGATCGCCTGCGCCTCGTCGTCCCCCACCCGGTTCATCTCGGCCACCAGAGCGCTCTGCGAGAGCCGTTCCTTGTAGATGCCGAGGGGGTTGATCAGCTCGTCGTCGAAGATCGCGTTGTACATCCCCATGCAGCCCTCGTCGAAGACGCCGATGATCGCCTTCTCCACCTGCAGCTGCCGGGCCAGCGCGGTCCCGAGCTCGACCTCCGGGCCGGGGGGCAGGGCTGGGAGGTCGCGGACGTGGCTGGTGTCGTGGGCCAGCTCGCCGGTCTCCAGCCACGTGCGCAGGCACTGGCGCGCCCACTCGTCGGTGAAGTCCTTGCTCCACAGCACCGAGTACGGCCTGCCTGCCTTGGTCAGGCTGCCTGCCAGGTTGAGCAGTCCCACCAGACCCGGGAAGTCGCCTGCGAAGTTGGCGACGACGAGGATCGGGCCGCGGTGGCTGCGCAGGCCCGCGAGCACGTGGTGGCTGTACTCCCACACCGCCTCCACCACCATCAGCGGGGCGTCGGGCGGCAGGGCTCGGAACACCTCGATGCCTGCGCGCTGGCTGTCGATGAACCCGTGGCCTTTGGACTCGTCGAACGGGTGACCGCGGCGGACCCGCCAGCCTGCTGCCCGCACGGCTGCCTCCAGGTCGGTCTCCAGCTTCTGCTGCACCGGCCAGCCCAGGACGTTGGCACTCGGCCGCAGGTCGCCGCTGGCGACGGTGTAGACGACGCCCGGCTCCGCGGCGGGCGGCTGGATCGGCGTGGGCATCGTGTACGGGGACATGTTCACTCCCTGAACCATCGTTTCTTCTCAGCGGTGCTGCCGCGCGGCCAACGCGTGCACGACCTCGGCGGAGCAGGTGTAGAGCTCTCGGTAGAGGCGGTAGCTCGCGTCGTAGTTGGCGCGGGTGCCCGGCTGCGGCCGCACGGTCTCGCGAAGCGGGTTCCAGGCGTCGACGTCGACTTCCTCGACCAGCTGCGCGGCCAGGAGCGCGCATCCGTAGCTGGCGCCCACGGAGTTCTCCCGGATCTCCTGCGGCCGGCCGATCACGTCGGAGACGACCTGGGTCCACAGCCGACCCTGCGTGCCGCCGCCGACGGCGACGATCCGCCGGATGTCGCCGCCTGCCGCCTCGATCGTCTCGACGTTGTGCCGCACCCCGTACGCGGTGGCCTCGAGCGCGGCACGGTAGAGGTCGCCGCGAGTATGGGAGAGGGTGAGCCCGGCGACGACACCGCGCGCCTGCGGATCCATGATCGGCGTCCGCTCGCCCGCGAAGTAGGGAAGCATGAGCAGGCCGTTGGCGCCGGGCCCGCTGGCCTCGGCCAGGCGTAGCAGCTCCGCGTAGTCGGGGCCGCCGAACAGCTCACGCAGCCAACTGGTCACCGCGCCCGTCGTCGCCATCCCGCCTGCGAGGTTGCGCGTGCCGGGCAGGGCTCCGACGGTTCCCCACAGCGAAGGGCTGGTCACCCGCTCGCGAACGGTGTGGACCAGGAACATCGTCGTCCCGTACATGAGCATGAGGTCACCGACGCCGTGCGCGCCGACGCTGATCGCCTCGGCCCACGCGTCGATCGTCCCGGTGATCATGGGAACACCGGCAGGCAGCCCGGTCGCCGCCGCCGCACCTGCCGTCACCGTCCCGGCCGCCTGCCCCGACCAGCGCAGCTCCGGCAGCTCGAGCGACGCCGCCACGCGCGCCACCCACGGCTCGTACCACGACTGGTCGAGGGTGTCGTAGAGGGGCGTGCACTGGCTGGCGGAGTGGTGGTCCAGTACGTAGGCGCCCGTCATGCGCCGAACCAGCCATGAGCTCGGCATGAACAGCCGCCGCGCCCGCGCGAAGATCTCGGGTTCCTCCTCGGCTATCCAAGCGATCTTCGCGCCCGCGGCCTGGGTGGTCAGCGCCGAGCCGCAGCGGCGCAGGATCTCGGCGGCGCCGAGCTCCCGCTCGAGTCGGCGGATCTGCGCCACCGAGCGGGTGTCCACCCCGTAGAGGATCGCAGGCCGCAGCGGCGTGTCGTCGGCGTCGGTGAGCAGCACGCACGGCCCCATACCGCTCACCCCGACCGCGACGACGCGGACCTTGCCCCCGCTCAGCAGTTCGCGGGTGATCGAGACGAACTCGTCCTCCCAGACGCGGGCGTCCATCTCTACGTGGCCCGGCGCGGGACGGTCGACGGCGTGCTCGCGCACCGCCGCGCCCAGCACGCGCCCTGTGAGGTCGACGAGCACGCCCTTGCTGCTGGACGTGCCGATGTCGACCCCGAGGACAGCGCCGCTGGTCATGCGACTCTCGAAAAGGCGATCCGGTGGGTCACTTCTGGACGTATTTCAGCCAGGGGTCGTCATTCGGCAGCGGCGGGTTCGAGCAGGTCGGCGACAGGATCGCCTGGAACTGGCTTTCGTTCATGTTCTGGCCGGTCACCACGTAGACGCCGGTGTCCTCTGAGCTCACCTGGGCACCTTGGCGGATCTGCTCGGCGGCCGCGACGACGGAGTCGAAGCCCATCCGGAACGGGTTCTGCACGATCAGCGCGCTGATCTCACCGGACTTCAGGCCCGCCACCTCGTCGGGCGCGGCGTCCCAGCCGACCATGATGATCTTGCCCTTCAGGCCGCGCTGCGTGATCGCCTTGGCGGCGCCGATCACCGACGGCTCGTTGGAGCCGAAGATCCCGTTGAGGTTGGGCTGTGCGGTGAGGATGTTGTTCGCGACGTTCAGCGCCTCGTTGGCGTCGCTGTGGTCGGCCTGGTCCGCCACGAGGTTCAGGCCGGGATACTTCTTCAGACCCTCGATGAATCCCTGTTTGCGCTGGTCGTTGGTCATCGAGCCGGGCTGGAACTCCAGCAACGCGACATCTCCCTTGCCGTGCAGGTACTGGTTCATCAGGTCCGCCACCTGGTTCGCACCCTTGATGTTGTCGGTGGCGAACAGCGGCACCTGCTGCGGCGTGGTCCCGGAATCGATGTTGTACACGGGTATCTTGGCGCTCTGCGCACGTTCGGTGACCGGGACGAGTGCGTGGGCGTCGGTTGCGGCGTAGACCAGCGCGTCGACACCGCGGGAGATGTAGCCGTTGAGCAGGTTGATCTGCCCGGTGATGTCGGTCTCGGCGGCCACCCCGTTCCATTCAATATTGACGTTGCCCAGCTTCTGCGCCGCGCACTGGGCGCCCGCCTGGACGTGGGTCCAGTAATCGAAACCGACCGCCTTCGGTACGACGGCGATCGTGAGCTGCTTGTTCGCCGCCGACGAGGACGACGCTGCCGCCGAGCCGCCGCTGCTGTCGCCTCCTGTCCCGCTTCCGCAGCCCGCTATCAGCAGCAGCAGAGCGGCTGTCAGCGCGGCTGTCGACAGGTAGCGCTTCGGTTTTCTCATCGCTGCCTCCGTAAACGAAGAGTTGGCTTTCGAACGACGTCCCGCTTGCGTTCGGTGATCCGCCGTCTGCGGAAGTAGTCCCACGCCACCGCGACCCAGACGACGATGCCGATGATGACGTCCTGCAGGTAGATGTTGACGTTGAGCAGGACCGAGCCGTTGCGGATGAGCTGGATCAGGAAAGACCCGATGATCGCGCCCGAGACCGTGCCCTGCCCGCCGAACAGGCTCGCCCCACCGATCACCGCGGCGGCGATCGCGTCGAGCTCCAGCCCGGTGCCGAAGTTCGGCTGACCGGAGGACACCCGTGATGTCGCGATCATGCCACCGAAGCCTGCGAGCACGCCTTGCAGGACGTAGACGAGCACGAGGTATCGGTTGACCGGGATGCCCATCAGCCGCGAGGCCTCCTGGTTCGACCCGATCGCGTAGGAGTACCGGCCCAGCTTGGTGTGGTTGAAGATCAGCGAGAAGATGATGATCACGCCGACCAGGCAGACTGCAGGCACCGGGATCGGCCCGACGTATCCCTGGCCCAGCACGTTGAAGCCCGGCGGCAGCCCGTACACCGCGACGGCACCGGTGGAAACGAACGTGAACCCTCGCGCCACACCCATCATGCCGAGCGTGGCGATGAACGGGGCCAGCTTCACCCAACTCACCAGCGCGCCGTTCAGCAGTCCTGCGCACCCGCCGATCGCCACCGCGATCAGCGTGGCCAACGGCCAGGGGATCTGCGCACCGACCATCAGCATCGCGCCGAGAACACCGCTCAGCGCCGCGACCGAGCCGACGGAGAGGTCGATTCCCGCGGTCACGATCACCAGCGTCATGCCCACCGCGATGATCGCGGTCACTGCGGCCTCCACCACCACCTCGCTGAGGTTGGTGTAGGTGAGGAAATGTGGCGAGAGGATCGACAGCACGATGACGATGACGATCAACGCCCCCAGTGCTGCCGCCTGGGAAATCACGTCCGTCAGCCGTTGACGCATGCCGAAAAGCGGTCCGCCGCCCGCCGGGCCGGGCGAATCCGGGGTGCCGGTTTCGAGGGTACGGTCGTCCGCCTCAGCCATGCGGGCTCCACCCGACCGTGGCCGCACCGGCAGCACGGCTGCCGCAGTGAGGTGCGCTTGCCCGACCGTGCCTCGGGACTACGCTGAGGTGCAGGCGCCGCAAGCGCGGCCATGTCGACGAAAGCCGGGCGCGATCATGCCAGATGCCATCCTGCGTGCCGAGGGAATCTCCAGACGCTTCGGCGGTGTTCAGGCACTGCAGGACATCCACTTTCAGATCGCCCGGGGCGAGCATGCCGCTCTGGTCGGCGACAACGGCGCAGGCAAGTCGACGCTGGTCAAGATACTCACCGGAGCCGAACAGCCCGACGAGGGAACGCTGTGGTTCGAGGGAAGGGAATCGCATTTCCATTCCCCCTTGGAGGCCAGGCGCGCCGGAATCGAAACCGTCTACCAGACGCTGGCCCTGGCCGACCATCTCGATGTGATCTCCAACCTGTTCCTGGCGAGGGAGAAGTACCGGCTGCGACTGGGACCGTTCAGCGTGCTGAACAAGGCCGCGATGAGGGCGGGCGCGGCCGAGATGCTGAACCGGACCGGCGTGAAAATCCCCGACCTCCGCACCACGGTGATGAACATGTCCGGCGGGCAGCGGCAAGGTGTGGCGATCGCCCGCGCCGCAGGCTGGGGCAGCAAGCTCGTCGTGCTCGACGAGCCGACCGCTGCGCTCGGCGTGCAGGAGACCGCGAAGGTGGAGGACACCATCCGCACCCTCAAGCGCGAGGGCATCACGGTGCTGATGGTCAGCCACAACCTGCGACAGGTGTTCGACCTGGTGGACACCATCTGGGTGCTGCGGCACGGGCGGATGGCAGGCCACCGCGAGGCCAAGCGAGTGCGTCCCGAGGAGATCGTCTCGATGATCACCGGTGCGGACAACGCAAGCGGACTCGAATTCGCCTGACCGCTCTGCCATGGCGGCGTAAGTACCGCACACCCCGTCTGCGGTCATGCCGTCGCCGCATCCTCTACGGCTACGCCGACCCGGTCCCTCCCGAGCATCGCGGCGGCCGAACGAAGTTCGACGACGTCACGGGCAACGAAGCCACAGCCGTCCGACATCGTCAGTAGTCCGATACGTGCCATCGCAGCGCTCCTGGGCGGGGCTCGCTCGCTCATGACCGGATGTAATCGTTATCATGCAAGCTAAGCTGCGGCTTCCGACGGTGTCAAGCACCGCTTGTGTGATCGTTTCCTTTGCCGGAGGGCAGTTTTTGTGGGCGCCACCATCCAGAAGGTCGCGGCGGCTGCGGGCGTGTCCGTCGCGACCGTCTCCCGCGCCCTCAACAATCCCGAGGTGGTCAGCCCACCGACACGGGAGCAGGTGCTCCACGCGGTCCGCGCCCTGGGCTACCGACCGAACCGTGCAGCGCGCAGCCTCCGGATGCGCGCCGCCAGCGTCATCGGCCTGATCATCTCCGATATCACCAATCCGTTCTTCACCAACCTGGTCCGCGGCGTGGAGGACGTCGCGCAGCGAGCCGGCTACTCGGTCGTACTGGCCAACTCCGACGAGGACCTGGCCAAGGAGGCAACCTACTTGGAGGTGGCTGCCGCGGAGCGGATGGCGGGCATCGTGCTTTCGCCCGCCTCGGCGACCCGGACCGACATCACGCTGCTACGGGAGTACGGCATCCCCGTGGTGACCATCGACCGCAAGCTGCGCGCCGCCGCAGTCGACAGCATCACCATCGACAACGTGGCGGCGGCACGGCAGGCCGCGGAGCACCTGATCTCCTCCGGATGCACCCGGATCGCCGCGGTGACCGGTCCGCGCCGCACGACCACTGCGACCGAGCGCCTGACCGGATACCGAGCCGCGCTGCGCGCCGCTGGCATGCCACTGGAACGCTCCCGGACCCGTTACGCCGACTACCGCGTCGAGGGTGGCTACGCCGCAACGATGGACCTGCTACAAGCCGAACCACCACCGGACGGGCTGCTGGTCGCGAACAACCTGATGACCATCGGCGCATTGGCCGCGGTGGAGGAGTGCGGCTTGACATCCCCCGGTGACGTCGCCATCGCCGGGTTCGACGACATGAGCTGGAGACTGGGGCGACCCCCGCGGCTCACGCTGGTCGCGCAACCTACCTACGACATCGGCAGCAGCGCAGCGGAGATCCTCTTACGCCGCATCAGCGGCGAGCAGTTCGCACCGCAGCGGGTGGTGCTGCCTGCCACCCTGATCACCGATCCCCAACGGGCATCGGCGGCCGTCCGGCTGGGTGCCGCCCACACCGACCGGAGGCGGCGCTGATCATCACGGAACCGCTCTTGCTCGGAATCGCGTCGGCACCGGCAGCAGCAAGGTGCTGGTCGCCGATGCCGAAACAACCCGGGCATCAGTATCACGTCATCGGAGTCGGCCCTCCTCCTTATGGGGCCAGCAGAACCTTTCCGCGCAAGCGCAGCTCGTGAGCAGAGTCGAGCTGCTTGACCATGCCCATCACCCGGTCGCCCGCCTGGAACCGGGAGACCTCTGACCGGACAGCGTCGACGGTGCCCGCGACATTCCTCAGCGGGGTTTCAGCGCGTTGATCGCCGGAAGTGGGACATGCGCGCCAAATGTAAGAATTCCAAAATAACGTGTGTTTCCGGTGTGTCGGTGCCAGGGTCATGGTATGGGCGCGAACGCGGGGCTTGTGGAGCTGATGGGGCCGCAGCTGGAGTTGCTGCTGCCGGGGCTGGATGAGCGGGCCCGGCGGTTGACGTTGGGTGCGGTGGCGCGGGCGGCCGGGGATGGTGGGGTCGCCGCGGTGGCGCGGGTGGCGGGGGTGTCCTGGCAGACGGTGGCCGACGGGGCGGCGGAGCTGGAGTCCGGCCGGTCGGTCCCGGCGGGTCGGGTGCGCCGCCCGGGTGGGGGTCGTAAGCCGCTGACCGAGACCGATCCGGGGCTGGTGGCGGCGCTGTTGGGGCTGGTGGCGGACTCGACGCGGGGGGATCCGCAGTCACCGCTGGTGTGGACGACCAAGAGCGTGGCGAACCTGGCGCGGGAGTTGGCCGCGCTCGGGCACCGCGCCAGCCCGCAGTCGGTGTGGCGGCTGCTGCACGAGCAGGGGTTCTCCACCCAGGCCAACGCCAAGGTCACCGAGGGTAAGAGGCATCCGGACCGGGACGCCCAGTTCGGCTATCTGGCCGGGCAGGCCGCCCGGCACCTGGCCGACGGGCAGCCGGTGATCAGCGTGGACGCCAAGAAAAAGGAACAGGTCGGCGAGTTCGCCCAGGCGGGGCGGGAGTGGCGGCCCCGGGGGGACCCGCGGCAGGTCCGCAGCCACAGCTTCGGCGACCAGGACGTCGCGGACGGCCAGGGCGGGCACGTCATCCCGTACGGGGTGTATGACGTGGGCGCGAACACCGGGTTCGTCAACGTCGGTGTCGATCACAACACCGCCGCGTTCGCGGTGGAGTCGGTGCGCCGCTGGTGGGACCGGGTCGGCGCGGGCGCCTACCCGCACGCGGCGCGGCTGCTGATCACCTGCGACGCCGGCGGGGCCAACGGCCGGCGCAACCGGGCGTGGAAGGCCGGGCTCGCCCGGTTCGGCCAGGACACCGGCCTGCAGATCACGGTGTGTCACTTCCCGCCGGGCACCTCCAAGTGGAACCGGATCGAGCACCGGTTGTTCTCCCAGATCACCCTGGCCTGGCGTGGTCGCCCGCTGACCAGCCACGACGTCATCATCAACACCATCGGCGCGGTCAGCACCGCGACCGGGCTGGCGGTCACCGCCGTCCTGGACCAGGCCTGCTACCCCACCGGGATCGAGATCAGCGACGCGCAGATGCACGAGCTGGAAGACCGCGCGCTGGCCCGCCACGACTTCCACGGCGACTGGAACTACACCCTGCTGCCGGTCTGGCGGCCCGCCACCCCCGCCGCCACCTCCGCCGCGCCGACCCCCGCCGACACCCGCGCCGCGCTCGCCCCGGTCGTGACCGCCCTGGCCGGCCCGGAACTGACCGGGCTGTCCCGCGCCGAGTTCACCGCCCTGGCCGCCGACCTGCAACTGCCCTGGGCCGCCGCCCGCGAACAACGCCTGCACCGCGACCGCGGCGGCACCCGCCGGGCCCGCACCGGCCCGACCGCCCCGTTCACCTACACCCTGGACACGATGCTGCTGGCCACCATCTACCACCACCGCCACGGCATGCCCTACACCAACATCGCCGCCCTGCTCGGCGCCCACCCCACCACCATCGCCCCCGCCGTGCGAGCCATCACCGCTCTGCTCGGCACCGCCCACCCCGCCCTCGCCGCCGGCCCCGAGCTCCTCTACACCCCCGAGGACCTACGCGCACACGCCGCCACCGCCGGGATCACCATCCCCGACCCCCCACCGCGCGAGCGCTTCGGCCACTAGCACACCTGCGACCGCGACACACCGGAAACTCACCTTATTTTGGAATGCTCACATATGGCCGTCATGTCCCACTTCCGGCGATCACGCTGGCGGCGAAGCGGTCGGCCAGCTCGGCGCCGAGCGCATCATTGCCATGTCAAGGCACCCGCAGCGGCAGGAGCTCGCCCGTTACTACGGCGCCACCGACATCGTCGAGGAGCGCGGCGACGCCGGCGTCGAGAAGATCAAGGAGCTCACGAACGGGCTCGGCGCCCACTCGGTCGTGGAGGCCGTCGGCACGCAGGAGTCGTTCATGCAGGCCGTCGGAGCGACCCGTGGCGGCGGCCACCTCGGCTACGTCGGGGTGAACTACGACGTGCAGATCCCCGGCATCGAACTGTTCTTCGCCAGCATCCACACCCTCGGCGGCCCCGCCCCGGTACGCCGGTTCCTGCCCGACCTCATCGACTTCGTTGAGGCCACATCTGTTGCCCTTTGCGGCTGGTGGCGGCGGTGGATGGTGGTTCCGATTCGACGCCAGGGTGCGATTTGGGGTGCGAGTAGCCTCATCAACATGCCTGGTGAGGACAGCGGGAGCCGCAAGCGGGGCCGGATCGAACGGCGCGGCGCCGCGCCCGGCGTCCGTATGAACGCGGGTGAGGATCCCGTCACGGGCAAGAGGGTCTATCGGAGCGAGACCATTTCGGGCGCCGATCGCGCCCCGCAGCGACGCGCCGGGAAGACGCTAACCGGGCCGCTTGAGGTGGACGCTCAGGGCGCCGATCTCGACCGTCACTCTCGCCCACGTCCTCGCCGAGTGGCTGCGCTCGGTCGAGCTGGAGGACACGACGCGCCGGACCTACGCCGGCTACGTCGACCGGACGACTGCGAGGTGTCTACGCCACGGCGCCCGCCGCGGCGGGGCAGTGACCGGCGGCCGACAAGTGGGTGACCGATGCGCGTGTTGTTCACGCTGCTGCCGGGCGTCGGCAGTCTGCATCCGCTCCTGCCGCTCGCCCAGGCCGCGCGCGACGCCGGGCACGAGGTCGCGTTCTGCTCGTCCCGGTCGTTCGGCCCGACGGTAGCCGTCCACGGCTTCCGCTTCTTCGCGGCAGGCCTGGACTGGACGGTGTCCGACCCGAACTACATCGGTCTGCTGTGCGCAGCGGCAGGCGGGGTGACCATGCCCGCGGCGTCCGGCCTGGCGCGGCTGGCCTGGGTGACCGACCATCTGTTCATCGGCGCCGCGGCCACCCATCTGCTGCCTGACCTGATCAAGGTCGCCGGGGAGTTCCGCGCCGATGTGATCGTGCGGGAGAACCTCGAATACGCCGGATGCGTGGCTGCCGAGGCGCTGGGCCTGCCTCACGCCTGCGTGGCCGCGGGGGCCGAGGCCGCACTGGACCAGCGGGCACGGCTCGCGCCCGCGTTGAACAAGCTCCGCGCACAGGCAGGCCTGGCACCGGATGCGGACATGCCCTACCGGCACCTGCACCTGTGTGCGAGCCCACCCGGGTTCGACGGCCCGCACGCCGACCATCCGGACACGGCCTGCTTCGTGCGTCACCGCGACACCCTCGACATGACGACACCACTGCCACACTGGGCGGTCGACCGTGGCGACCTGCCGCTCGTGCTGGTCAGCCTCGGCACCGTAGCCGACACACCCGCAGTGGTCGGGATCGCCGTGGGACCCGGCCGGGATCCCACCCTCCTGGGCCGCTGCCTCGGCGAGCCACGACCCGGGCTGTGCGGCGCGAGCCGCGGCGATGGCAGCAGACATCGCCGCGCTGCCCCCGTTGGAGACCGCGATTGCAGCACTCGAAGCGCTGGTCCGCTCGCCGCGGGTGGGTCCCGTTACGCTAGTTGAAAATGCGTAGGTTCAAGCAGTCCGGTCAGTGCGCGCATCAGCTCAACCAGATGCTGGGCGCCGCCCATCAGCACGCTGCCCATCTAGCAACGGCGCCATGACCGCCGCCGACAACACGGGAAGCAAGAGATCCGAATGACCGAACAGGGGGTCAGTTTTCGGCCGCTGTTGACAAGCGGTGGTGCTCCCCCATACCCGAACGGGCTCGGGAGCGGACCCGCGGGTGGTCGGAGCGCTGCCACCCGGCGGGTTCGGGGTTCGAGGAATTGAGGTCATTGTGGATATCGAAGTGAACGACGCACCCGTGGACCCGGAGTGGGACCTCTGGCTGGCTGGCGCCCCTGGGGGGCACCACGTGCAGTCGTCCGGTTGGGGGCAGGTCAAAGCCACAGCTGGATGGCAGACGACGCGGATCTTGCTGCGTCGCTCCGGAGACCTCGTTGGTGGTTGTCAGCTCCTGACTCGCCGTCTCCCTGTTCTCGGCCAGATCGGCTACGTGCCGCGCGGTCCGGTCCTGGCGTCTCGAGGCAACGAGCTGGTCGAAGCCTTCCTGAGCGCCCTACGAGACCACGCACGACGACACCGCATCGCTCTGGTGAAGATCCAGCCACCCGTGAACCGGGACGACCTTCCCGCCTTGCTCGAGGCCCGCGGCCTGGCCGTGAGCGCGCTGAACACCGCGCCGGTAGCCAGCGTAGTGGTCGATGTCGGGCCGGACCGCGACGAGGCCGACATCTTCCGGGCAATGCGCGCGACGACCCGACGGCGGGTCCGCCAGGCCCACAAGGAGGGCGTCACCGTGCGATCCGGTGGAGCAGATGACCTGCCCACGCTCCAGACGATCATCGAGGCCACCGCGCGCAGGCAGGGCTTCAGCCCCTACCCCGCGGACTACTACCGTCGCATGTGGGACATCTTCGGCGAGTCAGGCCACGCTCGCCTGTTGATCGCCGAGCACGAAAGCGTGCCCGTGTCGGGAATGCTGCTCATCGCGTTCGGAGACACCGTCATTTACAAGATCGGCGGATGGGCGGGTGTTGCGGGATCCCCGCACGGGGCCAGCGAGCTGATGCACTGGACCGCGATCACCTGGGCCCACGACGCCGGATACCGCCACTACGATTTCGAGGGCATCCCCTTCAACGTCGCGCAAGCTCTCCAAAGCGGAAACCCGGCCAACCATCGGCCGCAGGGCGTCGCGTTCTTCAAGCTCGGATTCGGCGGCGACCCCGTGCTGTACCCCGGCACCTACGACCTTCTCTCGGAGGGCATCACCGGTCGCGCCCTCGGTTATGTCCTGCCGCGAATGGCACGTTGGAAAGGTGTCGCACAGCAACTATCCGGACGCGCGACAACCTGACATGTGGGCCGGGCTCGGCGTCGGGTAGGCGAGCCCTACGAGCCTGAAGATCACTGACACAAGACGAGGTGGGCGGAGCATGGCTGAGGGCCGCACGCCGCCGCGGCCGGGGTTGGAGCTGCTGGCTCGCTTCACCGTCGAGCTGGCGCGGCCGCCCTGGGATCTCGGCCCGACCACAGGGTTGGGCACGCGGCGGATCGTCCCGATCACCGGCGGCCGTTTCGAGGGGCCGCGGCTGGCGGGCGAGATCCTCGACAACGGCGCGGACTGGCAGGTGGTGACCGACGACGGTACGACCGTCGTCGACACGCGCTACCTGCTGCGCTTCTCCGACGGGGCGCTGGCCTACCTGCGCACCCGGGGCTTCCGGCACGGCCCGGCCGACGTCCTGGCCCGGCTCGCGGACGGGGAGCTCGTCGACCCGCACCTGTACTACTTCCGCGTCTCGATGGCCTTCGAGACCGCCTCCCCCGACTACGCCTGGCTGAACCGGACCCTCGCGATCGGCTCCGCGTTGCGGCTGGCCGACGCGGTTGTGTACGACGCCTACGAGGTCACCTGACGACCGTGGCGAGGAAGGCCGAGGGCGCGGCGACGATGTCGGGGACCGATGGCGCACCGCGCCGGTAGTGGTCGGCCCCGGCGACTTCGGGCCGCACCCGAGGTCGCTGTCGACAGTGCTGATCACGCGTTTCACCGCACTTGCTCCGTTCGGAGGACCGTCAGGTGGATCCGGCTGGGCCGCTGCGGGTCGTGGAAGATCTGCTGGCGGGCGACGCGCAGCTCGGTGGCGTCCACCGGGTCGACGTCGGTGTTGGTGTGGCGGATCCAGCGGGGGTGGGAGCTCGAGGTGATGTCGACGCGGAGGCGGTGGCCGGGCAGGAAGGTCAGGCCGGTGGCCCACAGGTCGATGCAGAACCGGTAGGGCGTGTCGGGCCGCAGCGGCGCGAAGGGATGAGGGTCGACGACGCCGGGCGCCGGGTAGGTGTCGCGGGCGCCTGCCCGGATGATGCCGTCCACGACGTTGAACGCGCGGCCGTCCGGGTGGACGTCGACGAGCCGGGCGACGAAGTCGGTGTCCGGGGCAGAGGATGCGGCATACAGGGTCGCCGATACCGCGCCCAGCACCGTGTACGGCTCGGCGAGCGGTGCGCCGGTGTAGGGCAGCACGTCCGGTCGGGCTTCGACGTCGCGTTGGTCGAACGGGCCGGGCGGCAGCGTGGGGGGGAGCATCGTCGAGCCACCGACGGTGCGGACCGGGTCGGCCGGGTCGTAGGTGTAGCCGTCGGGGGCGCTGTCGGGTGCGGGTGAGCGGGCCAGGCCGCCGTCCGGCTGCAGGTGCCAGTCCTCGACGTGAGTGCCGGGCACGGGGTAGCGGTCGAAGGCGCGCCAGCGGTTCTCGCCCATGACGAACAGCCGCACGGGCGGGGTGTCGGCGAGCGCCGTCTCGTCGCCCTTCAAGGTGGCGTCGTACCAGCGCAAATGTTCGCCGTTGAGGCCGCCCCGCCCGTCCAGGACGGCGCCCGACGCGGACGTCCCGAAGTCGAGCTGACCGACGTTGCCCAGGTAGGAGCTGTGCGTCCACGGCCCCACCAGCAGATGTGGGACCCGGCGGCCGGTCCGCTCCGCGACCTCGCGCATGGCCGCGTACTGGTCGAGGGTGCCCGGCGTGAAGATGTCGTACCAGCCGCCGATGTGGAAGGTGTCGGCGTGCACCCGCTCGTAGGTGTCGGCGGGCCAGGGCCGTTGAGAGAGCGGAGCGTCGAGAGGTCGGTGCATCGCGGAGATGACGTCGCCCATCATGCTGCCGGGCAGGTCGGCGAGCTCGCGCAGGGGCAGGTGGGCGAGCAGTTCGCCGGAGGCCAGGCGGGCGGTCGTCGCGCCGAACGCGGCCATTGCCCTGGCGAGGCCTTCGGGGTCGTCCCGGTGGCGGCGGGCCAGCTCTTCGGCGCCGATGTCGAACTGCCGCCATCCCGGGCGGGCACCCTCGTGGGCGCCGCCCGGCCGCTCTTGCGCCTCGGTCGAGTAGTGGAACCGCGACACACCCGTGATCATGCTCTGCAGTTCGGGGGGCTGCATCACGGCCGCGCGCCACTGGGTCTCCGCGTGGTAGGACCGGCCGAACATGCCCACTCGGCCGTCCGACCACGGGAGCGCGGCGGCCCATTGGACGGAGTCGACGCCGTCGTCGAGCTCCTGCTCGCTCGGGGTGAACTCGCCGTCCGAGGCGTAGCGGCCGCGGACGTCCTGCATCACGACGACGTAGCCGTGGGCGGCCAGCCACCAGGGGTCGGCGTACATCAGGTTGATGTTGACGTCCTTGTTGTACGGCTGACGGGACAGCAGCACCGGGTACCGCCCATCGTCGGCGGGCCGGTACACGTTGGCGCGCAGCAGCACCCCGTCGCGCATCCGTCCATCGACGTTGTGCTGCACGAGAACGTCGCGCAGTGGCACCAGGAAACCGGTCACGGCCCCGACCCTAGGACCACTCCGGGCGCCCGGGCTGATCGTTTCCCATCGTGCGGCCTCCCCTTCCGGCGCCGGCCGGGAGCGGGAGGAGCGGCTCGTGAGCGTCGGCTTCGACGTACGACAACCTGCTCACGTTCCTTCGGCAGCACTCGATCGCGCGCCACGACCCGGATGATCGCGGCGGGTCGCACCCCTCGCAGGTCGCGACGTGCGGGGGGGCGCGACTCGCGCCGATCGTGAGGCTAAACTGCATGCCGAACTACAGCTTGTCGAGGCGGCAGCGCCTCCACCGGTTCGTCCCGCCCGAAGCCTTGACACAACCTGAATCCTGTGCAGTAAAATCCGAGTCGCAAGGAGTTGGGCAAGGAACGCCACAGGGACGGCGACCGATGACGTCACGCCTGCCGGAGGTGATCGCCTGCAGAGGTCTCCGATAGATCGTCATCAACAGGACCGGGTCCGGCCGTCAAACGGCCGGGCCCGGTCACGTTTGTCCCCGGCTGGCTGACGGATGGGGGATCGGGGTGGAGCGGCTGGAGGAGGAGCCCGACGTTCCCGCGGTCACGATGGGGCAGGCCGCCCAGCTGTTAGGTGTGCGCCCGGCGTTCCTGCGCAGTCTGGACGCGGCGGGGGTGGTGCGGCCCCAGCGTTCGCAGGGCGGGCATCGCCGGTACTCCCGGCGGCAGCTGGCGCTGGCGGCGCGGCTGCGCGAGCTGTTCGACGAGGGCATGACCTTGGAGGCGGCCACGCGGATTGTGGCGTTGCAGGATGAGCTGTCCGTTGCCCGCGAGCAATTGAGCGCCGCCCGCGACGAGTTGGGGGAGTCCCAGGCGCGGGAGCTCGGCGCGGCCCGCGACCAACTCGAGGCCGCGCGCGCCCGGGTCGCCGCGCTGGAAGCGCGCTGCGACGCCTGAGCAGCTCTCCGGCGCTCTCCGGCGCCCGCCGCTGTCCGAGGCGTCGCGGGGGTGGTGGCGCTGGAGCAGCATGGCCGCACCGAGCCGCCGTCCGCCGCACCGAGCCGCCGTCCGCGCTGGCGCTGTGGGAGATACCGGCCGTCGGGGTGGTGGCGCTGGGGCACCCAGGGCCGCGTCAAGCCACCGTCCGGAGGGGTCGGTGAGCGCGAACCGCATGTCTGAGCTACCGCGCTTCGGCGCGGCCCTGGCCGACCTTCACCGCGTCCGGGTCCAGCCGAGATCGACGGGAGCGGGGTTTCGTCGCCACGAAACCCCGCTCCTGTCCATCTCGGCGCGCCGAGCCGGGCCACGCCGGTGTTGCGGAGGCTGGGCCGGGTCGGTGTTGCGGTGGCCGGGCCGGCCGCGCCGCTCCCCGCGCGCCCGGCCAGGGCCAGGATCCGGGGCGGGCGCCGGGCGCCGATGTCGGTGCGCCATGCGGCGCGGTGGCGGGCCCACAAGGCTGCTTTCCGCCGATTTCGGTAACACGATGGCGACGGCGTCCGTCCTGCGCGACCCGGCCGGTCGGGTGGGCGTCGCGGCGGGGTCGTCGTGGTCACGCCGGGCGGGGCGGGCTGCGCTCGCGCGGCCACGCCCGCACCGCGACGCCCTGCGGTGCTCGCCCGAGCCACGCGCACCCACCGGCGAGCGCGGGATACCCGACCGGACGGGCACCGCCCACCGCCGTGCCGGTGGGCCGGGCCGGCGGAACGGGGCGCGGCTGCTCGGCGGCGGGCCGGTACCCGGCCGCGACGATCGCCTGGAACTCCAGCCGCAGCAGCGTGCGCTCCGCCCCCAGCACCGGGTCGGTCTCCTCCGGCTCGGCAGGCGCAACCACGAGCGCGGCGGCGGGCGCAACCACGAGCGCGGCGGCGGGCGCGGTCGGCGCGTTTGGCGCGTTTGGGGTGTTCGGCACGGTCGGCGCGTTCGGCACGGTGTACATGGCGGGACCCCGGTCGGGGGAAGGTGGTCAGGCGTCGATCTGCTTGGGCTGGCCGCTGTCGGCCGCGGTGACGGCGATCTTGCGCGGCTTCGCCTTCTCCGCGATCGGGATGCGCAGCGTCAGCACCCCGGCCTCGTAGCCCGCTTCGATGTGATCGGTGTCCAGGGTGTCACCGAGGAACAGCTGCCGGGAGAACACCCCCAGCGGGCGCTCGGCGACCTGCATCTCCAGCTGGTCCCCCATCGGCACCGGGCGGCGTTCGGCCTTCACGGTCAGCACGTTGCGCTCGACGTCCAGCTCGATCGCCTCGGCATCCACCCCGGGCAGGTCGAACGCTACGACGAAGGTGTCCCCGGCACGCCAGGCGTCCATCGGCATCGCGGTGGGCCGGGACCACGTTCCCGGCGCGTTGCCGAACACTTGCTGGGCCAGCCGGTCCAGCTCACGGAACGGGTCGGTGCGCATCAGCATCGCGGTTGCCACTCCCTTCTATGTCGACATCAACGGCGATGCAGCAGAGCGGTCCGAAGCGGTGTGCCCGGCCGCCCCATAGCTGTGATGGTAGATAGAGGTTTCATCCAACGCAAGAGGCGATCCCGAGGACTTGACGCTACGGCTCCTCCATAGTTACAGCCGTCGAGACAGGACCAGTGCGCGCCCGCACTGGCCCAGCCGGACGCCGTCGACGCTGCGGGAACCGTCACCGCCCGGGTCCGTCGTGGCCGCTACTCCCAGCGGCCGTCCTTGGGCTGCATTGGCGCAACTTGTGTGGCTGCGCAGCGATTGGGTTACCCCGGGGTTAGGTGAGCCGGGATCGAGGAGGACAGCATGGTATCCACGATTGCCGATCATGGGTTGGACCGGTTGCGCGCTTGGGGTGTGGACACCGTGTTCGGCTGCGCGTCGGATGGGACCAATGGGCCGCCCGGCGCCTGCGCAGGCGCTCCGACCGTGCGCGAGGACGCCGTCGAGCACGACCGGATCCGGACGTTGGAGGCGACCCGGCGATGACGATCCGCACAGCGCACGCGGAGCCCGAGCAACTGACGGTCGCCGTCCACGAGCCGCGGCCGGGCGTGCTCGTCGTCGGGCTGACGGGATGGCTCGACCTCGCCACCGCGCCCGACCTGGAGGTCCGGCTGCACGAACTGCTGGACGCGCGCGCCCCCCGGACGGTCGTGCTCGACCTGAGCCGCACCGAGTTCCTCGGCAGCGCAGGGGTCGCCGTGCTGTTGCGTCTGCGCCGCCGGACCCTCGCCCGCGGGTTCGGGCCGCCGTGCCTCGTCGGACTCACCGCGTGCGCCCGGCGCACCCTGCACGGGCTGGGGGTCCTCGAGATGTTCCCGACGGCCGATGAGATCCCGGGTCAGGAGCCGTGACCATCGGGCCGACCCATGCTGGAGCAGCGACCGAATCGGCGGAGTGTAACCCTGCTGCGATGACTGCCTTGCCGCTCCTCGGGCGCCGGACGGACCTGGATGCTGCGGCAGGCATCGCCTCCTGCGCGGGGCCGCGGGGTTGGCCGCAGCGATCAGGACGTGGTCGATGTCGCCGCGGCCGGTGGGCCCGGACGACCGTGGCTCATGTGACCAGCTTCGACGTCTCCGCCCGGCTCGTCTTCAGCGGCGCCCGTGGCACGGGTATGGCGTCGGGCGCCGCGTCGGCCCCGGCGCGGGCAGCGAAGTAGTCACCGCCCTTGCGTGCGAGGTCGTCGGTGCCCCAGGCGCGTTTCTGCGGCAGGCGCTGCATCCTCGGGATGTGCTTGCGGCAGTGGATGTAGGCCTCGGTGACCTCGACGACGACCCACCGCTCGGCGCGCCGCCCGGGCGTCGGCTCCCGCTCCTCTTCCCCGGGGTAGCCGGCGACGAAGCTGTCGTTGTCGAGGACGTGCGCCCGGCCGTTGACGTGCAGACCGATCAGGTCCTCGACGAAGTCGATCATCAGCAGGCCGATCTGGGGGTTTTCGCTGATGTTGCCGAGGCTCGCCATGACGCCGTTGCCGCGGTACTCGGGATAGGCGAGCGTGCGGTCGTCCAACACCCGCAGGAAGCCCGGCGTCCCGGCCCGCAGCGAGGCGTCGCAGTCGCCGTTCGCGTCCGAGGTGGCGATGAACATCATCTCCATGCGGTGGATGAACTCGATCATCCTCGGGAGCAGCCGGTCACGGAGCTGATCGCCGTAGAAGCGCACGGCGCGCTCGCGGGTGCCGAAGGCGTCCTGGAGCCGGTGCTCACCGGCCGAGCCCGGCCTGGCTCGGCACGGCGGCTCGTCCTCGAGAGCGTGCGCGGGCGGTGCGACGGCGTGGTGGCCCATCCGAATCGGCGGTGGGGCGCTCCGACGGCGGGGACGGAGACGATGCTGGCCGGGTACGCGCGACGTCACGGCGACGACCGTGCCGTAGGCGGGGAGGCGGCGGAACGGCCAGGCGCCAAGGACGTAGCGAATTCACCGGTCCGACCACGAGCCGTGACCGATCGTGGTTGTGCCCGACCCGGACGGGTGCTGGACACCGCGCCGGCGTTCCGGGAGACGCACGGGCACGCCCGAGGTCAGTGCTCGGGTGCATGTCGGTGATGGCCGATGAGCATATGGCCGGTGATCCACAGCGTCAGGCCGATCCAGCTCGAGCTCAGTGAGCCCGTCCAGGCGGGGCCCGCGACGTCGCGGACGGCGCGGGTCAGCGCGTGGGCGAAATACCGGTAGTGCTCGGGATGGACGTTGAAGTGGTTGCAATGGCGAACGCCGAGCACTTGGAGGGAGCGTTCGAGGGCGGCCTGGTCGGCGGGATCCTCGAGGGTGCCGATCGTCGCGAGCAGAACGTCGATCATCCGCTGCATCTGCACGGTCAGGTCGTCGCCGAACAGGGGCCGGGTGCCCGGTGCCATCGCGAAGAGATGCCGGTAGAAGGCCTCGGCCAGGGCAACGGGCCGCTTGCGCACGGCGGCCAGCGATGCCTGGATCGCGATGATGTCGCCTCGGGCGGGTCGGCGCGGCGTCTGCACCGTCGGTTCCGGCGGTGCAGGCGGGGCGGGTCGGCGCTGCTGCGGCAGCGTCCTGTCGGTGTCGTCGGTGCGCTGTGTGCTGGTCATGCCGTCCTTCTGCGGTCGCCGGTGTCCCTCCGCGGCATGTCGGGGACTGATGCGTTTGTGTTACGCATCGATTACCCAGCGTGTTGATAGCGGTGTGCGACCCTGTCGCGACGATCGCCGCGCAGGACGGTGAGCCGCGCGTTCGGGACCGGGGCACGAGCCGCTGTCGCGATCGATCGGTCACTGACCGTCGCGGTCGCCGCGCTCGGCGCCAAGGTCGTCGTCTGCGGGGTGGTCGTCGGCTTCCTCACCGGCTTCCTCGGCGTCGGCGGCGGATTCCTCGTCGTGCCCGCGCTGGTGCTCGCGCTGCGGATGCCGATGTCCCTCGCGATCGGGATGTCGCGTGTCCTCGGTGCTGTCGCGCGCGAGCGACCTGCACCTGCAGTGGTCGGTCCTCGCGCCGTTCACGGTGGCCGCCATCGTGGCGAGCCTGGTCGCAAAGCGGGTGTCGAGGCGCCTTTCCGATGCCACCCTGACCCGCGCGTTCGGCCTGCTGCTCGCCGTCGTCGGCGGGTTCGTCGTGGTGGAGACCGTCGGGGCGCTCATCGGCTGACGCGGTCGGGCTCCGGGAGCCGGGCGGTGGTGAGCAGCGCGGCGAGCGGCGCGACCGTCAGTGCGGCGAGCGCGGTGCCGAGGTCGGTGCGGTCGGCGAGCGCGCCGAGGGCGGGCGCGAGCAGGCCACCTGCCGACACCGCGAGGCCGAGGGTGACGCCGGAGGCGGTGCCCACCCGGTCGGGCAGATACTCCTGCCCGAGCGTGACCTGCACGCTGAACGGCAGATAGAGCGCAATGCCGAGCAGTGCCGTCGCGAGGAACGCCAGCGGCAGGTTCGGCGCGGCGACGAGGCCGACGAGCGCGGGCACGGCCAGGGCGTGGCCCGCGCGGATGGTACGGACCCGGCCGAGGCGGTCGGCGAGCTTGCCGCCGACGAGCGTGGCGGTGGCGCCGACGCCCAGCAGCACGGTGAGCGCGCTGCTCGCCGTGGCGGGGTCGGCGCCGTAGCGCTGACGCAGGTAGAGCGCGATCAGGCTGGAGGCGCCGAAGAACACGACGGAACGGGCGATCACCGCTCCGGTCAGCCACAGGAACGGCCGCCAGCGGGCCTCGCCCGTCCGCGGTGCGGCGGCCGAGGGCGGTACGGGCCGCGCGGACCGGCCGAACGCGAGCACGAACGCAGCGACGACCGCGGGCACGGCCAGCAGCGGGGTGCCGCCGAGGCCGGTGACCAGCAGGACGGCGGTGGTCACCGTGGGGCCGAGCGCGAAGCCGATGTTGCCGCCGAGCGCGAACCAGCTCATCCCGGTGGCGGTGCCTCCGCCCGCGACGCGGGCGGCTCGCGACGCTTCGGGGTGGAAGGCCGCCACCCCCAGCCCGGAGAGCGCGATCGCCGTCCAGGTGAGCGCATAGTCGGCGCTCACTCCGGAGAGCCCGATCCCGATCCCGGCCAGCGCGAGCCCGACCGGCAACAGCCACCGCATCGGTCGACGGTCGGTGAGCAGCCCGAAGGTCGGCTGGGCCACCGACGACAGCACGGTCGCGGCCAGCGTCAGCCCGGTGGCGGCCGTGTAGCTGTAGCCGCGGGCGAGCACCATCAGCGCCACGAGCGCGGGCACCGCACCCTGGTAGAGGTCGTCGACGAGGTGGCTCGTCATCAGCACGACCAGTCGGCGCCGGTTCACGGGTCGCTCGGGCCGCGCAGCTGGCGGAGGGTCGCCTCGACGTTGCGCCGGGTGGCGTCGACGGCGGCGACGCCGTCCCCCGCGGCGATCGCGGCGGCCAGGTCGTGGTGGGCGTCGGTGGCCGCGGCCCGGTCGGCCGGGGTGCGTAGGGCGGTGTCCGCGTTGAGATCGAGCAGCGCGGCCCGCAGCGCTGTCGCGAAGTGGGCGAACAGGTCGGTCAGGACCAGGTTGTGGGCGGCCGCGATCACGGCATGGTGGAACACCAGGTCGGCGTCGACGAACTCCGCGCACGACGTCGCCGCGGCCCGTCCGGCGAGCGCGGCCTGCAGCGCGGCCAGGTCGGCGTCGGTGCGGCGCGCCGCGGCCAGCCGCGCGGCCTCCAGCTCCAGCGCCATACGAACCTCGTAGACCTCGGCCACGCCTGCACGGCGCAGCCGTCGGTCCAAGGGCGTGATCGGCCTCGTCGAGGCGACGAACGTGCCCGCCCCCTGCCGGGCCTCCAGCATCCCGACCGCGGTGAGCGACCGTACGGCCTCCCGCACCGTCGAGCGCCCCACTCCCAGCAGCCTGCCGAGCTCCAGCTCGCCCGGGAGCCGGGTGCCGACCGCCCAGTGCTCGGCGCTCAGCAGCCGGGCGAGCTCGGCCGCGGCCTGCTCCACCAGCGACTGCCGCGCCACCGTCCGCACCGCGTCCACGAGCGCTCCTCAGCTTGTCTGATGAGCAGACTAGCTCGGAGAAGGTGCAAGGGCTAGGCGACGGCCAGGGTGCGCTCGGCCGCGAGCGTGAGGGCGAACTCCGATGCCGACGGGTCCCGCTCGACCAGGCGCCACACGCCGAACCGCTCGCTGCGCAGCAGGGACCGGACCGGCTCGTTGTCCGGCTGCACGACGGCCTGCACCGTCCACCCGGCCCAGCGCGGCCTGCCGAGCTCCGGAGCGAGCAGCCGCGTCGCCACCCCTCGGCCCTGCCACGCGTCGGCGACGAGCAGGCTCACCTCGACCGTCCGGACCCCCGTGACGATCAGGTTGAGCAGGCCGACCGGGCGTCCCTCGACGGTCGCCAGCTTGGCCGCGCCGAGCGGAGGCCCGGCCAAGAGGTAGTGCCCGTAGCGCGCCAGGACCGTGTCCGGATCCATGAGCACGGGCAGGAAGAACCGCCGCTGCAGCGACGTCGGCGAGCAGGTATGCGCCAAGGCCCGCACGCTGTCCGCGGTTGCCTCGGTTATGACGACTGTCATAGTCCCGTTGTACGCCCCGCGGTCCCCTAGGGCACTATGACGGACGTCATAGTGTGAGGAGGAGCGATGAACAGGCACGTCGGATGTGGACGCTCTTCGGACGACGCCCGCCTGTGCACCTCCCGCACCACTCCCGCCGATCATGGCGCTGGTTGTAGGGGGCAGGGGGCGATCAGGTAGGCGGCGGGCCCTGGTCCCAGGCGAGGGTGTCCCAGGCCCGGTCGAGCCGCTCACGGTACGGCGTGGTGTCGATCGCCTGGTCGCGGCGCCACTGCGCGTCCCAGAACGTGGTGGCGTAGCGGTCGGCGCGGTCGCACATGAGGGTCACGATGCTGCCCGCGCGGCCTGCCGCCCGCAGCTCGCAGGCCAGCAGCAGGGCGCCGTAGAGGTTGGTGCCGGTCGACGGGCCCGCGCGCAGTCCGAACCGCTCGTCGAGGAAGAGCATCGCCGCGACCGAGGCGGCGTCGGGCACACCGATCATCCGGTCGACGACCCGCGGCACGAAGGACGGCTCGACCCGCGGCCGTCCGATGCCCTCGATGCGCGATCCGGGCGTGTGCGCGACCTCGCCCGCGTAGGCGGGCAGGAAGGCCGAACCCTGCGGATCGACGACGGCGAGCCGGGTGGCGAGACCGCGGTAGCGCAGGTAGCGACCGATCGTGGCGCTCGTGCCGCCGGTGCCCGCGCCCACCACGATCCACGCGGGCACCGGGTGCGGCTCCGCGGCCAGCTGCTCGAAGGTCGACTCCGCGATGTTGTTGTTGCCGCGCCAGTCCGTGGCGCGCTCGGCGTTGGTGAACTGGTCGAGGTAGTGCCCGCCCAGCTCGTCGGCGTGGCGCCGCGCGACCGCGTAGACGTCACCGGCGGAGGCCACGAACTCGCACCGGCCACCCTCACGCTCGATCAACGCCACCTTGTCCGGGCTCGTCGACCGGGCGACCACGGCCACGAACGGCAGCCCGAGCAGCCGGGCGAAATAGGCCTCGCTGATCGCGGTGGAGCCGCTGGATGCCTCGACGACCGTGCTCTCGGGGCCGATGTCGCCGTTGCAGATGGCGTAGAGGAACAACGAGCGGGCCAGGCGGTGCTTGAGGCTGCCGGTCGGGTGGGTCGACTCGTCCTTGAGGTAGATGTCGACCCCGAGTTCGGGCGGGGTGCGCAGCTGCAGCAGATGGGTGTCGGCGCTGCGTCGGGTGTCCGCGCCCAGGCGCGCCACTGCCCAGTCGACCCATTCGCGGTCGATCGGCGCCGTCGGTGCGACGTCCCGGACCGGCTCCACCCTGCTGTTCACGGGCGGAATCTAGACCGTGAGCAAGAGGTCCAACTCCTTCTGCACCGCATCGAGTGCACTGAAGTCCCGCCGGGCGCGGCTGAGCACGACCGCGCCCTCGGCGGCGCTCACCACCAAGAGCGCGAGCCGCGCCGCCCGTTCCACCGGCACACCGCCGCGGACCAGGGCCTCCTGCAGCGGCGTTATCCAGATCGCGAACGCTGCGCGCGCGCCCTCGACCACCGCCGGGCTGTCCCACGACGCGTCGGCCATTCCCGCCACGATCGGGCAGCCGCCGCGGAAGTCGGTGCTGGTCAAAAGCTCCCGGAACCGGTCGAGCAGGCCGCGCACGACGTCCTGTGGCGACGGCGGCGGAGCGGCGGCGAGGGCCGCGTGCAGCGGGCGGGCGGCCCGCTCGGCCATCCACGCCATCGCCTCGACGAGCAGCTGCTCCTTGCCGCCCGGGAAGTAGTACTGCAGCGACCCACGCGGGGCGCCCGCGTGCTCCACCACGTCCCGAAGGCCGGTGCGGGCGACGCCGCGCTCGCGGAACAGCAAGGCGGCACTGCGGACCGTGCGCTCCCGCGGGCTACTGCTCGTCATGACAATCGTCATACTAGGCACGCGCAGGCGCTGCTGGGCACATCGCGATGATGCAGACCATCGACGACGACGAGGTTGCCCATCGCGTGGTGCGGGTGCTCATGGACGCACTACCGGCGGGAAGCTTCTGGCCATGTCGATGTCGACCGACGGTGCACAAGTGGCGACCCGCGCCCATCGATGTCGGTGCCGTTCCGACCGCGATGTCAACATGTACTGCGGCGTCGCCGAAAACCGGGACGAGCGACTGCCGGCTAACAAGGGTGCGCCGCGGACCTTCGTGGCCCGACCCGGACCGGAAGCCGGGCTTTCACCTCGATTTTCCCGCTCACCGCGTAGTGTGCGAGAGATGCGACCGGTCGAGGCCGCGTCGGGGGCTGGGGAACCGGAGGCACCGCAGGGGGACCGGTCCCGTCGGCGCAGGCGGCGTGTGCTTCCGGTCGTTGGCGTCGCCGTTCTCGCGGTCCTCGCGCTCGGGTTCTGGTGGCTGTGGCCCAAGGGGCCGCCGCCACTCACCCCGGCCGACGTCGACAAGGCCGTGCAGCGGGGCCTACAGCAGGCCCAGGAGCAGCAGCGCAACGCCCCGGCGGACGCCACCACCGCCGACCGCACGATCACACCGTCGCTCGTCACCGTGACGTCCCAGCGCGCCGACCCCGGTGCGGGGGACATCGACACCCGCCTCGGCAGCGGCGTCGTCATCAATGCATCGGGCGCTGTGCTCACGGCTCTGCACGTGGTGGACGGCGCCACGCGGATCCAGCTCGCGTTCGCCGACGGCACCACGTCGGGGGCCACCGTGCTGGTGAGCAAGCCGGACAGCGACATCGCCGTGCTCGCCCCGGACCAGCTGCCCGACGTCGTGGTGCCCGCGGTGATGGCGGGTCCGCCGCCGGTCGGGGACGCGGTCTACGCGGTCGGCAACCCGCTGGGTCTCACGCACAGCCTCACCGCGGGCGTCGTGTCGGCCACCGACC
Source organism: uncultured Actinomycetota bacterium (assembly GCA_963822805.1). Classification (GTDB taxonomy): domain Bacteria; phylum Actinomycetota; class Actinomycetes; order Mycobacteriales; family Pseudonocardiaceae; genus Pseudonocardia. The sequence goes on from CAWGIV010000004.1 coordinate 169,733, forward strand.
GCGCCATCCCCACCGGGCAAGGCACCACGCTGTCGGGGCTCATCCAGTTCGACGCCGCGGTCAACCCGGGCAACAGCGGCGGGCCGCTGCTCAACCGGGCCGGGCAGGTGGTCGGCATCGTCACCGCCTTGGCCAATCCGGCCAAGCAGGACTTCTTCGTCGGTATCGGGTTCGCTGTGCCGATCGCCACCGCCGGTGGCGCGGCGGGTGGCCCCCAGCAGTGACAGCACAGAGCAGGAGATCCATGGACCACGAACTGCCGCTGGAACCGACCCTCTACCAGGTCAAGAAGACGATCGTGGGCCAGGACGGGCTGTTGGAGCGGATGCTCGTCGCCCTCCTCGCCCGGGGCCACCTGCTCGTCGAGGGCGTGCCGGGGCTCGCCAAGACGATGGCGGTCAAGACGCTGGCCCAGGCCATCGGCGGCGACTTCCAGCGGATCCAGTTCACCTCGGATCTCGTGCCCGCCGACGTCGTCGGCACCCGGATCTACAACCAGCGCGCCGGCGAGTTCCAGGTCTCGTTCGGGCCGGTCTTCGCCAATCTCCTGCTGGCCGACGAGATCAACCGCGCGCCCGCCAAGGTGCAGAGCGCGCTGCTGGAGGTGATGCAGGAGCGGCAGGTGACGATCGGGCGCGAGACCTTCCCCGCGCCGGACCCGTTCCTCGTCATGGCCACGCAGAACCCGATCGAGTCCGAGGGCACCTATCCGCTGCCGGAGGCGCAGCTCGACCGCTTCATGTTCAAGGTGCTCGTCGGGTACCCGACGGCGACGCAGGAGTACGTCGTGGTCGAGCGGATGATCAGAACGCCGGAGCGGCCGGAGGCGGTGATCGACACCGCGATGTTGCGGGAGTTCCAGCGCGCCGCGGACACCGTGTACGTCGACCCGCAGATCATCGAGTACGCCGTCCGGATCGCCGCCGCCACCCGCGACCTCGCGGGCGCGGGCCTGCCCGAGCTGGCCCGCTACGTGTCCTTCGGCGCCAGCCCCCGCGCGTCGATCAACATCGTGCTCGGCGCGAAGGCGCTGGCGTTCCTGCGCGGCCGCGACTACGCCCTGCCCGGCGACGCACAGGAGCTGGCCAAAGACGTGCTCCGGCACCGGATCGTGCTCTCCTACGAAGCGCTCGCCGACGACGTCGCGCCCGACGCCCTGCTCGACCCGCTGCTCGCCTCGATCGCGCTTCCGCAGGTCGAGCCGGGCGTCCGCGTGCCCAAGCCATGATCGATACGGCCGCCCTGACGCCGGAGCGCGTGCTCCGCAGGCTGGAGTGGCGGGTCCTGCGCCGCCTGGACGGGCGGCTGCAGGGCGACTACCGCACGGTGTTCCGCGGCACCGGCGTCGACGTGGCCGACCTGCGCGAGTACCAGTACGGCGACGACCTGCGCCACATCGACTGGAACGTCACCGCGCGCACCGACGTCACCCACGTCCGGGAGTACCTGGAGGACCGCGAGGTCACGGCGTGGCTGCTGCTCGACGCGTCGGCGTCGATGGACTTCGGGCCCGTGCAGCGGCGCAAGCACCTCGTCCTCACCGAGGTCGGGGCCACGGTGGCGCAGCTGCTGTCGCGCGGGGGCAACCGGGTCGGGGCGCTGTTCTTCGACGGGCGGGTCCGGGAGACGATCCCGCCCGGCACCGGGCGCAACCACGTGCTGCGGATCCTCGCCAGAATGCTCGCCGCGCCCGCGACGGCCGAGCGGGGAACCACCGACCTCGGCGCCGCGTTGCGCGCCGCGCTGGGGATTCTGCGGCGCCGCTCGCTCGTCGTCATCGTGTCGGACTTCCTCAGCGAGCCGGGCTGGCAGCGGCTGCTCGGCCAGCTCGCGCACCGCCACGACGTGGTGGCGGTCCAGGTGGTGGACCGGCGCGAGTTCGAGCTCCCGGCGGCCGGGATGATCTACGTGGAGGACGCCGAGACGGGCGAGGTCATCTTCGTCGACACCGACGACCCCGGCTTCCAGCAGCGCCTGCGCGAGCGGGCCGACGAACGGCAGGCCACGCTCGTTGCGGACCTCCGGTCGGCCGGGCTCGACCTGTTCACGGTCTCGACCGACGAGGACCTGGTGCGCGCGCTGTTCCGGATCTCGCAGCTGCGCAGGCGGCGGCGCTTATGAGCCTCCCGGCCGTGCAGGCGGATCCGTCCGCCACGGATCTTGCGTCCGCGTCGTCAGGGCTGACCTTCGCCTGGCCCTGGATGCTGCTCCTGCTCCTCGTGGTCCCGCTGGTGGTGCTCTGGTACCGCAAGCTGCAGCGCGACCGGGCGGCGCGCCGCGCACAGCTGGCCGCGCTCGGCCTGGTCGCGCCGCAGGCGGCGACGGCGGGCTGGCGGCGCCACGTGCCGCCCGTGCTCCTGCTGCTCGCGCTGGTGGTGCTGGTGACGGGCCTGGCCCGGCCGGAGGCCACCGTGCCGCAGCCTCGCCGCGAGGGCACGGTGATCCTCGCGTTCGACGTGTCGGCCAGCATGGCGGCCAAGGACCTCGCACCGGACCGGATGGACGCCGCCAAGGCCGCCGCGCGCACGTTCGTCCAGAAGGAGCCGATGACCGTGCGGGTGGGGGTGGTGGCGTTCAGCGGGAGCGGTCTGCTGACGCAGGAGCCGACCACGGACAAGGCGGCCGTGCTCGCGGCCATCGACCGCCTCACCCCGCAGGGCGGCACGGCGCTGGCGAGCGGGCTGCAGACGTCGCTCTCTGCGATCGTCGGGCGCCCGGTGCTCCTCGACAACGGGCCGCCCGACCCGCTCGAACAGCGCGGGCCCGACCTCGGCTACCACGGCTCGGCCGCGGTGGTGCTGCTCTCCGACGGCGAGAACACGGTCGGACCGGACCCGCTCGACGTCGCCGACATGGCGTCCGGGGCCGGGGTGAAGGTCTATCCGATCGGGCTGGGCAAGGCGGAAGGCACGGTGCTTTCGCTCGACGGCTTCCAGGTCGCCACCCGGCTGGACGAGCCGCTGCTGCGCGAGATCGCCGCGCGCACCGACGGCAAGTACTTCGCGGCGGCCGACACACAGTCGCTGGCGTCGGTGTACGACTCGATCGCGCTGGCCTGGACGGTGGCCGAGGAGCACATCGAGCTCACCGGCCTCTTCGCCGCCGTGGGCGCGTTGCTGCTGCTTGCGGGCGTCGGTCTGTCGTTCGCGTGGTTCGGGCGGGCGGTGTAGCAATGGTTTTCCAGTGGCCGTTTGCCCTCCTGTCGCTGCTGGTGGTGCCGCTGCTCGTCGCCGTCTACGTCTGGCAGAACCGGCGGCGGCGCAGGCAGGCGGTGCGCCACTCCAGCGTCGCGCTGATCCGGGCCGCCGCGCCCAAACGGGCGGCGTGGAAGCGGCACCTGCCGTTCGCGCTGGTGCTGTCCGCGCTCGCCCTGCTCGGCGTCGCGGCCGCCCGCCCCCAGGTGAGCATGGACGTGCCGGTCTCCGACTCGACGATCATCCTCGCGCTCGACGTGTCGGGCTCGATGTGCTCCACCGACGTCGCGCCCAACCGGCTCGCGGCGGCCGAGACGGCGGTCCGCGAGTTCGTGCAGAACCAGGACGCCGACACCCGCATCGGGCTCGTCGTGTTCTCCGGGTTCGCCCAGCTCACCGTGGCGCCGACCACCGAGCGCGACGCCCTGTTGCACAGCATCGACGGCCTCACCACCGGTCGTGGCACGGCCATCGGTGCCGCCGTGCTCAAGTCCGTCGACGCGATCGCCGAGATCGACCCGGACGTGGCGCCGTCGGATCCCGGCGACACCGGGAAGGCGCCCCGGGCGCGGCCGCCGGGCACGTACGCGCCCGAGATCGTCGTGCTGCTGACCGACGGTGCCAACACCACGGGTGTCGAGCCGGTCGATGCCGCCAAGGCCGCCGCGGAACGCGGGGTCCGCGTGTACCCGATCGGTTTCGGCACGCGCAACCCGGCGGCGATGGTCTGCAGCGCCGCCCAGCTGGGCGGTCGGGGCTTCGAGAGCTACGGCGGCGGCACCCCGCCGATCGCCAGTGGCGGGTACGGGGGTTCCAGCGTCCGCAGCTACCTCGTCGCCGACGCGGACACTCTGCGCCAGGTGGCGAGCATCACCGGCGGCCAGTACTTCGCGGCAGGCGACTCGGGGCGGCTGCAGGGCGTGCTGAAGGACCTGCCGCGCACGGTCGCCACCCAGCAGCGCGACGTCGAGGTGAGCGTCGTGCCGGTGGCGGTGGCCGCGTTGCTGCTGCTTGCGGGACTGTGGGCGGCGGCGCGGTGGACGGCCTTCCCCCACTGACCGGTCGCCGTCCGACCCATGATCGCCGCTTGGGGGACATTCTGGTGCATCAGCACACCTCATGTCCCCCAAACGACGATCATGCCCGTTGTCGCCGTGCGTATCGGGGGCGGGGCTAAGGTTGAGCGCGAAGGGGCCCCGACTCGTAAGGAGCGTCACGTGGGTGTCAGCCTCGCCAAGGGCGGCAACGTCAGCCTGACCAAGGAGGCCCCCGGCCTCACGAACGTCCTGGTCGGCCTCGGCTGGGACGTGCGCACCACGACCGGTGCCGACTACGACCTCGACGCGTCGGCGATCATGCTCAACGTCGCGGGCAAGGTCGTCTCCGACCAGCACTTCATCTTCTTCAACAACCTCGTGAGCCCCGATGGCACCGTGGAACACACCGGCGACAACCTCACCGGCGAGGGCGAGGGCGACGACGAGATCATCAAGGTGAACCTGTCGGCGATGTCGCCCGACGTCGACCGGGTCGTCTTCCCGGTCAGCATCTACGACGCCGACGCCCGGCGGCAGAGCTTCGGCCAGGTGGCCAACGCCTACATCCGGGTCGTCAACGCCGACAACGACGCCGAGCTCACCCGGTTCGACCTCACCGAGGACGCCTCCACCGAGACCGCCATGGTGTTCGGCGAGCTGTACCGGCGGGCGGGAGAGTGGAAGTTCCGCGCCGTGGGCCAGGGCTACGCGTCCGGCCTGCGGGGGATCGCCCTCGACTACGGCGTCAACGTCTAGCTTGCACGGCCGCCGTCACCAGATCCGCACGCGGTGCTCGGGCGCGGTGTACAGCGCGTCGCCTGCCTGGACGTCGAACGCCTCGTGGAACGTGTCGAGGTTGGTGACGACGGCGTTGCAGCGCAGGTCGGGCGGGCTGTGCGGGTCGATGGCGAGCCTGCGGACCGCCTCGGCCTCGCGGGTGACGATGCGCCAGATCTGCGCCCAGCCGAAGAAGACGCGCTGGAAGCCGGTGAGGCCATCGATCTCCGGGGCGTCCGCGTCGCCGAGTGCGATCCGGTACGCCTTGAGCGCGATCGTGAGGCCGCCGAGGTCGCCGATGTTCTCGCCGACGGTCAGTGCGCCGTTCACCTTGTGACCGGGCAGGCTCGCGGGGGAGAGCGCGGAGTACTGGTCGATGAGCGCCTGCGCGCGCCGGTCGAACTCGACCCGGTCCGCGGCGTCCCACCAGTCGGTCATGGCGCCGTCGCCGTCGTACTTGCTGCCCTGGTCGTCGAAACCGTGGCCGATCTCGTGGCCGATCACCGCGCCGATGCCGCCGTAGTTGGCCGCGTCGTCGGCGTCGGGGTCGAAGAACGGCGGCTGCAGGATCGCGGCCGGGAACACGATCTCGTTGAGCCGCGGGTGGTAGTAGGCGTTGACGGTCTGCGGGGTCATGAACCACTCGTCGCGGTCGACCGGCTTGCCGATCTTGTCGAGCTCCCGGTCGGTAAGCCACGCGCCCGCGCGCAGGACGTTGCCCAGGAGGTCGTCGGCGCGCACCTCGAGCGCCGAGTAGTCCTCCCACTTGTCCGGGTAGCCGATCTTGGGGGTGAACTTGGCGAGCTTCTCCAGCGCACGCGCGCGGGTGGCCTGGCCCATCCAGTCCAGCGTGGAGATGCTCTGTCGGTAGGCCTCCACGAGGTTCGCGACGAGCGTGGTCATCCGCTCCTTCGACGACGCCGGGAAGTGCCGCTCGACGTACAGCCGCCCGACGGCCTCGCCGACTGAGGCTTCCACGAGCGCGACCCCGCGCTTCCACCGGTCCTTGATCTTCGGCGTGCCCGAGAGCGTGCGGCCATAGAACGCGAAGTCCTGCTGTACGACGGCGTCGGACAGGAAGTCGGCGCAGGCCGCGGCGGTGCGGAGGGAAAGCCACGCCTGCCACTCCGCGAGCGGGCGCTCCTGCCACAGCGTTGCGGCGGCCTCCACGAAGCTCGGCTGGCGCACCACGATCTCGGCGAACGCCCCCTCGGGCGCACCGAGGCCGTCGAGCCAGGCGTCCCAGGCGAACGCGGGGGCCCGCTCGCGCAGCTGCGCGGCCGTCATGAGGGTGTAGGTCTTCTCGGCGTCGCGGTTGTCGACCCGGTTCCAGGACACGGCGGCCAGCGCCGTCTCCAGGTCCATCACGGCCTCCGCGAGCCGGGCGGGTTCAGGAAGGCCAACCAGCTCGGCGAGGCTCTCCAGATGGGCGAGATAAGCCACGCGGATCTCCGCGTAGGACTCCTCGCGGTAGTACGACTCGTCCGGCAAGCCGAGACCGGACTGGTTCAGGTGCGCGAGATAGCGGGTCGGGTCCTTGGCGTCCGTGGAGACGAACGAGCCGACCAGCGACGCGCGGCCCTCCCGCTGGCGGCGGCCCAGCACGCGGGCCAGCGCGGTGTGGTCGGGCGCGGCGGCGATCTCGTCGAGCAGCGGGCGCAGCGGCTCGACCCCGAGCGCCTCCACCCGCTCCACGTCCATGAACGACGCGTAGAGGTCGGCGATCCGGCGCGCGTCGTCGTCGGTCCGCCCGGCAGCGCCCTCGACGATGGCGTGCACATCGGCCTCCGCCCGGTCGCGGAGCATGACGAACGTGCCGTCCTGCGCGCGGTCCTCGGGAATCTCGTGGGTGGCCAGCCACCGGCCGTTGACGTGCGTGAACAGGTCGTCTTGAGGGCGCACGTCCGCATCGACCCACGCGATGTCGATGCCCGTGCGGATCGGGTTCGCCGAGAGCGTCACCGGTCCATCCTGCCAGGCGTCGTCGACGGGTACCGATTTCGCCAAACGCCCACGCGGACGGGCCCGGTCGGCTTAGCGTGCCGCCCATGACGGGTCCGGACTACGAGGTGTCGCCCGCCGCGCTCGCCGAGGCCGCGGACGGGATCGAATCGGTGATCGACGAGCTGCGCCTGCTCGGGCCGCCCGGTGTGGCCGAGTTGGGGCGCGGCGTGGCCAGCCTGGGCTCGCTGCCGGGCGACCTGGGGCACGCGGGCCTGTCCTCGGCGTTCCTCGTTTTCTGCGACCGCTGGGAGTGGGGGGTGCGCGCGGCGGTGCGCCTCGGCGAAAACCTTGCCGACGAGCTGCGGGCGGCCCGGGTGGCCTACATGCAGGCCGACGACGGGCTGCTCGCCAGGGTCGCCTTCGACGTCGTGGGCGATCCGGGCACGGTCGGTGACACCTGGGCGGACGTGACCGCGTCGATGGTGCCCGACCAGGCGCTGCCCGACTGGGGCGAGCTGGGCGCGCAGTGGGCCGACACCGCGCGTGACCTCGTCGAACGCTCGGGGCCGGGGATGATCGCACGCGCGTTGCGGGGCGAGGACCCGTACGCAGACCAGCTCGACGATCTGCGCCCGATCGCCGAGTGATCACGATGGTCGGGCCGGAGCTGACGGAGGGCGTCGACCCGCGCGCACTGGTGCGAGGCGATCCCGCGGCCGTTGCGGCGACGGTCGAGCATCTCACCGAGCTCGCGGTCGGATGCGCGGCCGCCGCGCACGGGCTGGACGCGATCGGGATGGGCGCGTGGACGGGGGCCGCGGCCGACGCGTTCCGGGCGCGCTTTGCCGAGGCGCCTGGTCGGTGGTCGCGGGCGGCGGCGGCGTTCCGGTCCGCCGCGCAGGCATGGGAGCGGTTCCGGTCCGAGCTCGTCGGGGCGCAGGAGCAGGCGGCCACCGCGGTGGCGCGCTATCAGGCGGCGTCCGTGCGGCCCGTTCCGCGGTTCGGTGGGGCCGCCCTGTCCGCCGCCCTGTCCGCCTCGCTGACGGCCGAGCAAGTGGCCGCCGAGCTGTTGCTCGTGGACGCTGTCGCCCGCCGCAACCGAGCCGCCGACGCGGCGGCCCGCGAGATCGCCGCGGCGGCCGCGTCCGCGCCGGACCCGCCCGCGGACGGAGACCGCCGGGTCACCGAGGGGGCGGATTGGGTGCGGGGCCGCGGCATCGAGCTCGCGCACGTGGCCGAGGGCTTCGGCGAGGGCGTGGAGGACATCGTGCGACTCGCCCGGGTCGTGAATCCCGTCGATCCCTACAACGTCAACCATCCCCGCCGATTCCTCGCGAACGCCTCGACGGCGCTGGCAGGCGCCGTGGACGACGTCGTGCATCCGCTGCGTGTGCTGACCGGGCTCGTCGGGTCCGGGTGGGGCTCCGACCCGGCGCGGGCGTACGGGCATCTGCTTCCCACGGTGCTGATGGCGGGCGCGACGGGCGTGGGTCGTTCGGTGGCAGGTGGGGCAGGCCGTACGGCAGATGGTCTTCCCACGGCGGGGGCAGGCAAATCGGTCGGCGGTGCGGCGCTCGGTGCGGCGAAGCCGGGTGGTGCGGCGCCGCTGTGGGTCGATCCCCGCCCGACCGCACGCCCATTCGAGCCCGCACCGCCCGCCGCACCCGTCGCCCGGCTCGAGCCCGCGGAGCCGATGGGCGACGCGGTCGCGCAAGCCGACCGCGCGGCGGCCGAGCGGTTGGCCGGAATAGGCCGAGGCCTGTCGTCGGATCCGGCGAAGCTGATGCCGAAGGACGTTTCGGCACCGAGCGGTCCCCGGCCACGCGGCCCGCATCACGACCCCGAGCGCGCTCGCCGCGCCCGCCTGACCAGGGCCGACAAGGACTTCACCAGCGCCCGGACCAGCCGAGGCCACCGCAAGTCCCACCTCGACGAGCACGGTCACCTCGTGCCCGCGAACCCGGCGGGTGCCGCATCGGTCGTGGAGCACGTTGTCGGACGGCGCTCCCTGGCCAAAGGCGACAGCCCGTACTCGTCGTTCACCGCGCCGGGCTCCCACGCCGCAGTTGACTTCGGCGGATCCATGATCGAGGTCGATGTCGTCCGACTGCAGGCCGACATCGACGCCGGGCGCGTCGGGGACGTCGACATCCTCCCGCCGCACCGCGTCCAGGCCGCCATCCAGGCCGACGCCGACCGCATCGCCGGGCGCCCGGTCGACCTCTACGTGCGGAAGGGCCATGTTCCGAAGGCGGCACAGTCGTATGGTCTCGATGCCGAGGCGACGGCCGCGCTGCGGCAGCGGATGATCGACATGGCCAACGCGCAGCGCCACCACGAGTGGATGATCCGCGGCGTCGTGCCCGCCCGATACATCGTCGGTCCGCACCCCGGGAGGAGCCATGGCTGAACCCCGCCACCTGCTCTACACCGACTTCGACGGCAACCCGCTGGACAGCCCCGAGCCGCTCGTCGGCCGCGGCCTCGTCGACGACCGGCACCGTGCCCGGGTGGCAGGCCTCGCCGCCGTGATCGACGATCCGGCGGCGGACCCGATCGACCGGCTCTATGCCTGCCTCGCGCTCACCGCGTGGGGCGAGGCGAGCGGTTATCGGGCCGTCGCGGCGGCGACGCGCTCGGCGCAGCCGCCGTGGCACGGCCTGTCCCGCGGCAGGCTCGCCGTCAGCCCGTTCGGGCTGATCGCCGCAAAGGTCGGGGGCAGCGACGAGATGGCCGAGCGCAAGGGCACCGATTCCGCCCGCATCGACGCGCTGCGCGCACTGGTCGGCATCGCCGATCGAGCGGACTTCGGCGACCAGCTCGGCGCGGCGATATTCACCGGCCCCCCGGCGGCGGTGGCGGGCGAGGTCGTCGCCGCGACCCGGCGGGGTCTGCAACGGCTGGACCAGCGCCCCTGGCCGCCGTTCGACCTGCCGTGCCAGCTCGTCGACATCCTGGAACCGCTGGTCGAGGTGGACGAGCCGACAACCCTCGGGCTGGTGGCGGAGATCGTGCGTCGCGACGGGAGTCCGCGCACGTTGGGGTACGTCGCGTTCCTCGTCGCGACGGGCACCACCGCGGCGGCGGAGACGCTGGCGGCGCACATCGTCGCCGTCGGCGGCCCATCCGTTGCTGAGCGGCTGGCCGAGGCCCGCGCCCGCCACAGTGGATAGGACGTCAGATGACCTGCAGGCGGTAGTCGCCCATCGTGTCGTCCCAGTCCATCGCAAGCAGGCCGCGGGTACGGGCGGCCTTGACGAACGAGAGGAAGGTGTTGAACCCGTAGCGCTTCTCACTGAACCCGGGCTCGCGCTTGCGCAGCTGGTTCTTCAGACCGGACAGCTGCGGTCGGCCCAACTGGCGCACGACGTTGACAAGGAGCGAGAACGCGTCGTCGTCCGCCGCGTCGTCCTCGGGGATCGCGACCTCGGGATCGCCCTGCGCGCTGCCCGGCCGCAACGTCACCACACCGCGGGCTTCCAGGGTGCGCAGGAGCTCGCCGAAGCCACGGAACCCGTGATCGGCCTCGTCGAACGTGGGGTCCTTGCGCAACACGGCGCGCTTGAGCCGGGAGGCGAGCACGGGCCCGTCGGTGTGCCGGGCGAGCCCGGCGAGCGTCGTGGTGACCAACGGCGCGACGTCTTGATCCTCCGCCGCGGCCTGCGCCTCCGGGACAGTCTCCGCAGCCGCCTTCTCGACGCCGGGCAGTCGGTCGTAGAACAGGAACTCGTCGCAGGCGGGCGGCAACAGCTGTGATGTGGACGACTGCACCCCGATGCCGATCACCCGCTTGTCCATTTCCCGCAGCTTGTGGACGAGTGGGGTGAAGTCGGAGTCGCCGGTGCCGATCGCGAACGTCGTGATGAAGCTGCGCTCGTAGGCCAGCTCGATCGCGTCGACCGCCATCTTGATGTCGGCGGCGTTCTTGCGGGACCCGCCCAGCCGCTGCGGGATCTCGATGAGCTCGACCTGGGCGCGCGCGAGCAGCCGCCGGTCCTCGTCGAACGCCGACCAGTCGGCGTACGCCCGGCGGGCGACGACCCGGCCGCGTTCGGCCAGCGCGTCCGCGACCGGCCCGAAGTCGAAGGGGCTGACGCCGAGGCCGTCGCGGGCGCCGATCGCGAGGTTCTCGTAGTCGAGGAACAGCGCGATGCGCTCGTCGTCGGAGATCACAGGGTCAGGGTGGCACAGCAGCGCGGGACGCGCCCTGCTCCGGGTCGACGCACGAACGGAACGTGAGCCGGCGTTCGATCGTGCAGATGCCCCGCTCACGTTCCGCTCGGCGGTGCTGCTACTTGTGGGGGTCGCTAGCCGTCGCCGCCCCGGGTGAGCGCGTCGAGGCGGGACTGGAGATCGTCCAGCCTCGCCTGCAGCAACGCCATCTCGGCGTGCAGCAGCGCGACCTGCCCGGCGCCGGAGAGATCACTGTCGACCGCCGCCGCCTCGCCGCTGATCGTCACGCCGTGGCCCGCCAGCCGCGCGAACGCCTGCAGCTCCAGCCGCGGTCGGGCGCCGACACAGGCCAGACACGTCGGCAGCAGCTGACGCCAGCCGGTGCTGCCTGCGCCGGTGTCGACGAGCACGGTCGCAGGCTGCCCGCAGTCGCAACGGCTCACCCGCACGGACCGCACCCGTTGCCGGGAGTAGCGCAGCCCGCGTTCGTAACGGCGGTAGCGCCCGGACGCGGCGACCTCGAGTAACACGGCGTTGCGGTGCTCGGGCTCGCAGGCCAGGTCACGGGCCGAGGCGATGTCGTGGAAGCAGTAGAAACCGCAGTCACACCACTTCGACGGGCTGGCGTGCCTGCTGCCCTGTACGCAGATCGCGTCGTCGACCGCGAGGTAGACGTGTCCACGCCCGACGGTCACCCCGCTGAAGCCCGCGCGGCTGCCGTCGGCGGACAGCATCGGATGCGCCAGCTTGAATCCGGCCAGCGGCTGTTCGGAGTGCTCGGGCGCCCGGCGGGCGGACCGCCAGGCCATGGGTCAGGCCCGTACGGGCTCGTTGGGGGTTTCTACCTCGACCCGCGGCTCGGCGGGAACCTCGGCGACGGGCGGTGCGCTCTCGTCGGCCTCCGGATCCGCGGCGTATCCCTCGGCGAGCTTCCGGCCCAGTTGCATGGGTGCCTCCCCGGACGGTGGTCTCGAACGTGGACCAAGCGTGACTCGCGGCGCGGCTCCTGTCCAGCGCAGGCTCAGATCGGGGTGGCCGCCCGCAGCGCGGCGTGGCGGGTCTTGACGGCGGTGTCCTTGTTGATCGGGTCGTGCGCCTCGTCGGGCGGGGCGTCGCGGGCGACGGCGATCCGGCTCGCGGTGTCCGCCATGCGCATGACGTGAGCGAGCCGGGCCTCTGCGGCGTCGACCGGTAACTGGGAACCGTCGGCCAGGTCGATCATGCGGTCGACCCAGATCGCCTCGGTGTGCAGTCCGGCGGCCGCCAGGACGGTGCGCAGGCGGTTGCGCAGTGTGCGAGCGTCGAGGCCGTACCACTGGTCGAGCGCCTTCGCGTCCAGCGGGAACAGCCGCCCATGCTGGCGTAGGTAGAGCAGTTCGAGCGCATAGACGTGGCCGTAGGCGCAGTAGGCGCAGCCGTTGCGCAGGGCGACGACGATGCACGCCAGGTGCACACGGACCGGCCCGACCGCCACGCGTGCCGCCAGGAGGCGGGGCATGTGGCCCGCGAACCAGCAGATCGCCCGCAGGGGACCCATGTGCTCGACGATCAACGTGATGATCGTGGGTGGGAAGCCCCACATCATCCTGCAGAGGGCCTCCAGCCCCCGTACGGCGAGTCGCTTGCCGATCATGGCCCGCTCCTCCTGTCACTCACGGTGACAGCGACGCTACCCGCGAAGCTCGCGCTTGGGGGCCGGTTCGACGCCGGGTAGCGCTGGCCGCGTGGGCCGCTGCGCCCGACGGTTGCGGAGGCCGGCTGACCTCGCACACCGTGTGGCGTCCTCGCACAGGTTCGAACCTGTGCGAGGACGCCGTTGGGTAGGCGAAGTCAGCGCTCGGGCGCCTGGTGCAGGGCGAACGGCGCGCCGAACGGGTCGGTCACGAACGCCATGCGGCCGAAGGGCGTGTCCGTCGGTGGCTGCATGACCCCGCCACCGAGCCGTTCGACAGCGTGGCGACGGCGGCGTCGACGTCGGCGGAGCCGAAGTACACCATCCAGTGCGAGGGGGTGCCCTCCGGCTCGCCCATCATTCCGCCGAGACCGCCCAGCGGATTGCCACCGCTGCCGAATGTGCCGTACACCGCCAGTCCAACCCGGGGATCTCGCCGTACGACCAGCCGAACACGGCCGTGTAGAACGCCCGGCCCGCCTCGACGTCGGTGAGCCGAGCGTCCTCCCAGGCGATGCCACCGGGCTCGTTCACGATCCCGGCGCCCGGCATGCCGAGCGACTGCCAGACACCGAAGCGGCGCCCGTCGGGATCGGTGGCGATGCACATGCGGCCGGTCTCGCGGCACGTCCATCGGCGCCATGATCACGCTGCCGCCGTTGCTCGCTGATCAGTTTGGCGGTGCCGTCGGCGTCGTCGCTCGCGATGTAGAGGGTCCAGAACGACGGCTGTCCCTCGGCCATCACCGGCCCGATGCCCGCCGCGGCGTGGCCCTTGACCTGGGCGATGTGGTAATTGCCCGAACTCCTCTCCGCTGTCGACGAGCGACCAGCCGAGCACGGCGGAGTAGAACTCGACGGCCTTGGGGATGTCGGGCACCGACAGATCGGCCCAGCACGGGGTGCCCGCGGGCCAGGTGGTGTCTCGGATGGACATGTGATGCTCCTTTCTGCCTCAGGGGCCGAGCCTGCCACCGACCCCCGACAGTTTGCGGGGCGGGAATCGCCGAGCGGCTATCGTCTGGCGGATGCCCGGCCAGCCCGTCGGACGCGTCACCGGCACCGAGGACGCGACGCCCGCTGCTGTTCTCGGTCGCGCTGGCGCCGCAGCAGTACCTGCAGCTCGACGACGTCGTGACCACCGCGCGGTCGGTGCCCGGCATCGGCGAGGTGCGCACGTCCGGCGTGGTGACCCAGGTCGTCGCGCGTCATGAGGGCACCAACTACGGCTCGGACGTCTTCCTCGTCGCGGACGGGGTGCTTCCCGCGTTGGTGCAAGAAGTCGCGGAGGTGACCACCACCCGGGTCGAGCCGGAGTGCTACGTGCCGCCGAGACCGGGCGCCGAGGTGCGGCGCGCCACCGGCGAGGAGCGCGCGCAGGCGCTGTACTTCGACCAGATGGACCGCAAGGTGCCGGTCGGGCAAGGGCCGCGACGGCGCACCCGATCTATCGTCAACCTGGAGTTCCTCGACGGCACCCGCGGCGGCCACGTGTCGATCAGCGGGATCTCCGGCGTCGCGACGAAGACGAGCTTCGCGCTCTTCCTGCTGTACTCGATCTTCCAGTCGGGCGTGCTGGGCAAGCGGTCGGTCAACGCGAAGGCGCTGGTGTTCAGCGTGAAGGGCGAGGACCTGCTGTTCCTCGACCACCGCAACCGCCGGCTCGACGGCGACCTCGTCGCCGACTACGCCGAGCTCGGCCTGCCCGCGGGGGCCTTCGCGTCGACGGGGTTCTACGCCCCGCCGACGCCGGACGACCCGAGCGGCCGCCCGTTCGTCGCGGGCCGGACCACGGGCGTCACGCGCGTTCTGGTGGACGCTCGCCGAGTTCTGCGCCGGCGAGCTGCTGCCCTACGTCTTCGCCGACGCCGAGGACGAGCGCAACCAGTACACGATGGTGATCCACACGGTGGCGGCGCAGGCTGCGGCGGGAGGCGACCGCGATCGGCGACGGCGCGGTCTCGATCGACGGGACAGATCCTGCGCACCTACGACGCGCTCGTCGAGTTCGTCTCCGAGCGGCTCACCGACGAGGACGCCCGGCGCGACTGGGCGGGCCCGGTCACCGGCACCGGCACGGTCAACGCGTTCCTGCGGCGCCTGCGCTCGTCGCTCAAGCCGTTGCGGGGCATCGTCCGCGGCGACCTGCCGGACACCCCGGGACGGCGGGTGACGACGGAGGGCAGGCAGGTCACGGTCGTCGACCTGCACAACCTCCCGGAGCGCGCCCAGCGCTTCGTCGTCGGCGTCGTGCTCGCAGCGGAAACGGCGCGCAAGGAGGCGGCGGGCGCGAGCGGGCTGCTCTTCACGATGATCGACGAGCTGAACAAGTACGCGCCGCGGGAGGGGTCGAGCCCGATCAAGGAGGTGCTGCTCGACATCGCCGAGCGCGGCCGCTCGCTGGGCATCATCCTCATCGGCGCGCAGCAGACGGCGTCGGAGGTGGAGCGGCGGATCGTCGCCAACTCGTCGGTCAAGGTGGTGGGGCGGCTGGACCCGGCCGAGGCGGGGCGGCCGGAGTACGGGTTCCTGCCGCCGTCCCAGCGCACCCGGGCCACCCTGGCGAAGCCGGGCACGATGTTCGTCTCGCAGCCGGAGATCCCGGTGCCGCTGGCCGTCGAGTTCCCGTTCCCGGCGTGGGCGACCCGGCTGTCGGAGTCGGCGGGCGAGGCACCCGGCACGAACGGCACGCCTCCACGCGACCCTTTCGCCCGCCTCGCGAGCGCGACCGAGGACGACGACGCCCCCTTCTGACGGCCGCACGGGCGTTGTGGTGTCCGCACCCGCGTCCGGACGCCCGGGTCGGCACCAGAACGCCGGTGCGGTGCCTGCATCGACCCTGCGACGCCGACGCCGATGCCGATGCCGAGCCGCCGATGCCGATGCCGATGCCGATGCGCCACGCCGCGTGCCGTGCGGGGCTGCGCCGGGCCGCCGCTCTACGATGACGGGCCCATGCGGTTCCTGCACACCGCCGACTGGCACGTCGGCAAGACGCTCAAGGGACGCTCCCGGCTGGACGAGCAGGAGCAGGTGCTGCGCGAGATCGTCGGGATCGCGCGGGCCCACGAGGTGGACGCGGTGCTCGTGGCGGGCGACCTCTACGACACCGCGGCACCCTCGGCCGACGCCCAGAAGCTCGTCAACCGCACCTTGCTCGGACTGGCGCGCGACGGCGTCGAGGTGATCGCGATCGCGGGCAACCACGACCACGCCGCCACGATCGACGCCTACCGTGGGTTCGCGAAGGCGGCCGGGATCACGCTGGTCGGCGCGCTTCCGCGCGGTCGAGCGCGGGATCGTCGAGTTCACCGCTCGTTCGACGGGGGATCGCGTGACCCTCGCCGTCCTGCCGTTCCTGTCGACGCGCTACGCCGTGCGGGCCGCAGAGATCGTGACCGGCACACCCGCGGATCACACCAGCGCCTACGACCGCGAGTTGCGGCGACATCCTGAACCGCCTCACCGCCGGTTTCCGGGACGACGCCGTGAACCTCGTGATGGCGCACCTCACCGTGCTGGACGGGAAGATGGGCGGCGGCGAACGGGCCGCGCAGTCGATCTTCGAGTACGCGGTGCCCGCCGGCGATCTTCCCTGTGGAGGCGCATTACGTCGCGCTGGGCCACCTGCACCGGCGGCAGACCATGGCGGCGTCGTGTCCCGTGCACTACAGCGGCGCGCCGCTGGCCGTCGACTTCGGCGAGCAGGAGAACACGCCGGTCGTCTGCGTCGTCGAGGCCGCGCCCGGCACGCCCGCCGCCGTGACCGACGTGCCGATCCGGGCCGGACGGCGGCTGCGCACGGTGCGCGGCACCGTCGCGGAATTGTCGGTGCTCGGTGAGACGGTCGGCAGTGCCGAGGCGGGCTCCGCAGGCGCTCCGCTCGGCGACTTCCTCCGGGTCTGGGTGCGCGAGCCCGCCCGGGCCGGGCTGCGGGAGGAGGTCACGGCCCTGCTGCCCAACGCTTTGGAGGTGCGCATCGACCCTGAGTTCGCCGCACCGGTCGCCGCCACCCGGCCCTCGCCGGAGCCGGGCCGCACACCGGTCGAGCTGTTCGGCGAATACCTCGGCACCCGGGGTGTGGCCGACCCCCGGGTGACGGAGCTGTTCCGCACGCTGCACGAGCGGGTCATCGGCTGATGCGCCCCGTGCTGCTGGAGATGGCCGGGTTCGGGTCCTTCCGCGAGCCCACGACCGTCGACTTCGCCGGAGCGGAGTACTTCGCACTGGTCGGGCCCACCGGCTCCGGCAAGTCCACGGTGATCGACGCCATGACCTTCGCGCTGTACGGCTCGGTGCCGCGCTGGGACAACGCCCGCACCGTGGCGCTGGCGCTGGCGCCCACGGTCGCCCGGGGCACGGTGCGGTTCGTGTTCGACGTCGCCGGCCGGGCAGGCGGCACGGAGCGCTACGTGGTCGCGCGGGAGCTGCGGCGGGCCGCGCGCGGCGGCGTGTCGGTGCGCACGGCCCGGCTGGAACGTCTGCGGGACCCCGCGGGCACCGGCGCCGTCGAGGAGGAGACCGAGCCGGTCGCCGACGGCGCGGCGGCCACCACCCGAGCCGTCGAGGAGCTGCTCGGGCTGCCGTTCGGCGACTTCACCACCTGTGTGGTGCTGCCGCAGGGCGAGTTCGCGGAGTTCCTGCACACCGAGCCGCGCAAACGGCAGGAGACGCTCGTCCGGCTGCTCGGACTCGGCGTCTACGACGACATCGCGAAGGAGGCGAACGCCGAGGCGCGCAGCCAGGAGCAGCGGGCCCAGGTGCTCGACGAGCAGCTCACGGGCTACGCCGACGACACGGCGGACGCCGAGCGCGCCGCCGCCGAGCGGGTCACGGCGTTGGCGGCGGTGCAGGCGCGGGTCGAGGAGGCGATGCCGGTTTTCACGGCCGTCGCGACGGAGCTGGCCGCGGCCGAGGCAACCCTCGCCAGGCTGTCCGCCGAGCGCTCGCGCCTGGCGGGCCTCGCGGCACCGGCCGGGCTCGTCGAGCTGGCCGCCCGCCGTGAGTCCACGGCGGCCGCGCTGGCGGCCGCCCGGGCCACGCTCGGCACCGCCGAGATCGACGACACCGCGGCACGGGAGGCCCTCACGGCCGCCCCGGCGCGCGGTCCGCTGGAGCAGGCCCGGCGCCACCACGCCGAGCGGGCGGGCATCGCGGCGGAGCTGCCCGGGGCCCGCGACCGGCAGGCCAAGGCCCGCGAGTCCGACGGCGACGGCCGGCGTCGGACGCCGCCGCGGCGCGCGGTCGCGGTGGACGCGGCCCGCGCTGCGCGGGAGTCCGCGGCCGCCGCCCTCACCGACGCGCGGGAAGCGGGCAGCAGGCTCGCGGCGGAACGGGACGCCCTCCGGGCGGTCGTCGCGCCCGTCGGGCTGCGGGCGCTGGACGGGCGCCGGGCGAGCGCCGTCGCCGTCCGCGCTCGGGCGGTGGATGCGCTGGCCGCCGCGGAGCGCACCGACGCCGCAAATGCGGAGCGCGCTCGCGGCCGCGCCCGACCGGGCCCCGCTGGAGCAGGCCCGGCGCGACCATCGCGCGCTGGTCGACGCCCGCGCCGTCCACCGCACCGCGAGCGAGGCGGCGGATGCGGCGGGTCGGGCCGTCGCCGCAGCGAGCGCTCGGGCCGCGGAGGCGGGTGCGCACGTCGAGCACACCCGGGCTCGGCGCGCGGCGAGCCTGCGCGCCGACCTCGCCGCCGCGCTGCGGCCGGGGCTGGCGGTGGGGGAGGAGTGTCCGGTCTGTGCCCAGGTCCGTCACCGTCCTGCCCGCCCCGCTGCCCGAGGGCGATCTCGCCGCGGCCGACGATGCGCTCGCCGCCGCCGAGGCCGCCCTCGACGAGGCGCGGCGGGCGGAGGCGGGGGCCAGCGCCGAGCTCGCGCGGGCCGGTGCCGCGCGGCAGGCGGCGTCCGACACGGTGGAGCGGCTGACGGCCGCCCTGGCCGCCGTGGAGCTCCCGGCGGGCGCTCCCGCCCCCATGATCGCCGCTTCGGCGCAAACCCGGCCGGAAATGGCCGCTCCACGCTCCGAAACGGCGATCATGGGGCCCCCGTGGGCCGCGATGATCGAGGCCGCGCTCGGGCACCTCGACGGCCTGTCCGCGACAGCGCGGGCGGCGGACGAGGCGGTGCGGCGCGCCCGCGCGGATCGGGACGCGGCCACGGCCGAGGTCGAGGCCGTGCGTACGGAGGCCGCGGCCGCGGCCACCGCGCTACGGGCCGCCCGTGACCCCCGCGTGGGGCTGGGTGCACCCGCGGTGAACGACGAGGACCCGGTCGCGGGCTGGTCCGCGCTTGTCGCGTGGGCGGCCCGCGAAGCCGACGCCCGGGCGGCGGCACTGCCCGCCGCACGCACACGCTACGCGGAGGCGCAGGACCTCCACGCCTCCGCGGAGCAGGCGCTCCGGTCGGCGGAAGCGGCGGCGGAGCAGCGGCGCCGCGAGGAAACGGCGGCCGCGCGCGCCGAGCAGGAAGCCAGCGGGCTCGTCGAGCAGCTCGAACGGCGGGATCGCGAGCTGGCGGCCGCGGTGCGGGGGGCGCCGGAGGACGACGAGGCGGCCGCGGCATTGGCCCGGATCGGCGAGCTGGAGGACGCCGTCCGGGTCGCCGATGCCGCGCTGCGGTCGGCACGGGCGGCGGCGCGGGCCGCCGAGGGCGCGGCGACGGCCGTCGAGCGCGAGGTCGCCGCCGCGTGGGCGGAGCTGCGGGCCGCGCGCGATCCCGTGGTCGCCCTCGACGCTCCCGCGCTCGGCGGCGACGACCTCGTCGGTGCGTGGGCGCAGCTCGTCGCCTGGGCGCGGGCCGCGGTCGAGGACCGCGCCGCGGAGATGCGCCGGGCCGAGCAGGCGCGCTCGGCGGCCGTGGCGCGCTGCGGCGAGATCGCCCGCCGCGTTCTCGACGACCTCGCCGCCCACGACGTCCCGCTGAACAGCACCCTGCCTGCTGCCGCTGCGGTGGGCTCGGTCGGCGTGCCCGCGGCCGCCGCAGCCGCCTCCGCCGAGACCGCCGTCCTCTCCGGAGCCGCGCCGATGGCCGTTGCGACCGCGATGGAGCGGGCCAAGGGCGCGCACGCGCGGATCGTCGAGCGCCGGGCCGCAGCGGCGCGGCTCACCGCCGACCGGGATGCGGCGCGGGCGGCCCACCAGGTCGCCAAGATGCTCGGCCACCTCCTGCGCTCCGACGGCTTTCCGCGCTGGTTGGTCGCCTCGGCGCTGGACGCGCTCGTCGCCGACGCGTCGGTCAGCCTGGCCGAACTCTCGGGCGGCCAGTTCGAGCTCACCCACGAGAACGGGGAGTTCCTCGTCGTCGACCACACCGATGCCGACGCCCGCAGACCGGTGAAGACCCTCTCCGGAGGCGAGACGTTCCAGGCGAGCCTGGCGCTGGCGTTGGCGCTGTCGGCGCAGATGTCCGGCCTGGCCGCCCACGGCGCGGCCCGCCTGGAGTCGATCTTCCTCGATGAGGGGTTCGGCACGCTCGACGAGGCCAACCTGGAGACTGTCGCGAGCACCCTGGAGACCCTCGCGGCGCGGTGGCAATCGCGTTGTCGGCGTGGTCACCCATGTGCCCGCGCTCGCCGAGCGGGTGCCGGTGCGCTTCGCCGTCCGCCGTGATCAGCGCAGCTCGTGGATCACCCGGGAGGGCGCATGAGGTTCACCGTTGACCCGTGGGATCCCGACCTACGGGTCCAGCGTCGACGCCGAGCTCACCGCCTCGCGGGTCACGGCCGAGGCAGGCGTCGAGGTTCCCGAGGAGCAGTGGGCACCGATCCCGCCCCAGCCCGGCCTGCAGCCACCCGCCACGGTGCTGTTCGTCGATGGCGTCCGCCGCGTCGAGGCGCAGATCTGGGTCGACGAAGGGGACGGGTCGGTCGCGCCGGGGCTGTGCACTTCCTACGCCGCGGGCGTCGTCTGCTGCTGCGAGCGCAATGGTGCACACCTCACGGCGTTCGCGGTACGACGCAGCCTCGTCACGGCCGCCCGGGACGCGGAGAAGATCGTCACGTGGGCGGGCACCTACGACATCGTCGCCGCGCGGGCGGGCGCCGCACCCGCACAGTTCCTGTCGGCGGCGCTGCAGGGCGACCTCGCCAAGGTCGAAGCCGAGGTGGCCGGGCGGGCTCGTGTGGAGGTCGCCTGCCCGGACGACCTGCTCGTGCTCGACGGGCAGCTGCAGGGGCCGCATCCGCTGCCCCGGGCGATCGGGTTCGTCAAGAGCCACAACAAGACCTATCTCGACACCCGGCTCGGCGCCGTCGTCGGCGGCCTCGCCGCGGGGGAGCGCACGCCCGTCTTCCGGATCGAGCGACCCTTCCCGGTCTACAGCTGGTACCTACGGCTGCCGGGAGGCTCGGCCGCACCGTGGGCCGGTGTTGCGCGGGTCGAGTGCGGCGGCGAGCTCACCCCCGCGGCGGCGGTGGCGCTCGCCGACCTCGCGCAGGTCACCCTCGTGCGCTACGCCTCGGCGGAGTACAAGGACTCCCGCGCCCCGCAGAACCTCTACCCGATCGCGGGGTTGGAACGCGGCTTGCGGCGCCGGCTGGGCGAGCCCGCGCTTCTCTATCGAGCGCTGCGGGCCGCGGCGGTCTGACCCGACCCCGCAAGCGTCGCCGCCACCCAGCGCAGCAGCACCGCGTCGTGGCAGCTCGCCAGCAGCTCGGCCTGCTCGATGGCGGCAGCGCTCCGCCCGGTCGCCCGGTGCGCGCATCGCAGCTCCTCGACGTCGGTCACGGTCTCGCCGTCGAACGGCCGTACCGGACAGGCGAGATCGAGATCGGCGATCAGCAACCGCAGCACCTGGAACCCGACGATCCGCACGCCGCACGGCAGCGACGTCGCCCCGTACCCCTCCAGGCTGGTGACGCCGCCGTCGAGCACCGCCCACGCCTCGACCGCGGGCACGTGCAGCGCGTGGTGGCGCACGGTCGGGACGTCCTGGATGGACGCCCAGGCGAGCACGGTGTAGCGGTAGTCCGTCGCGACGTCGAACACCGCCCCGCCGAGGGGCGAGCGGCGGAACGCCGAGGACCAACCGACCGTCATGGTTCACCGACCGTAGAGCCTCGGCATCCGTCCGTCATCACCCGCCGGGATGTCCGGGCGCACGGCGCGGCGGGGGCGGCATGGCCAAGCCGCTGCGGTAGGCGAACACCACCCGCTCGGCTCGGTCGCGGGCTCCGTCGGCCCGATGACGGCGACCTACCTCAGTGGTGGTACGCGTCATTGAGGAGCCGCGATGGTGATCTCCGTGGTGACCGAGTTCGCGATGAAACACTGCTCGTGCGCCAGATGGTGAATCTGGTCGAGCGTGGCGGCGTCCGGCTCCCGGCCCGCGAAGACGATCCGCGGCGACAGTGTGACCTCGGTGATCGCCATTCGGCCCGCCTCGTTCTTTGCCATCACGCCGACTGCGTGATCGTCGTAGGCCTCGACAACGAACCGCTTCTTCGCGGCGACGGCGAGGAACGTGAGCATGTGGCAGGACGAGAGGGACGCGACGAACGCCTCCTCGGGGTCGACCGCTCTCTCGCTGCCCAGGTATGCCGGGTTCGCGGACGCTGACACGGTGTCGCCACCGTCGAACGTCCAGGTGTGGTCGCGGCTGTAGGACTGGTAGGTGAACTCGCGTTCACCCCGGCTCCAGCTGACGTCGACGGCGTGCTTTGACATCGCGGTCACCTCTTCCTCGGGCTCGGATCAACATAGCCTTCTCGCTACACTGCCGGAGACGCGACTGAGGGCGGTGCTATGGCGGAGCAGGGGATCGACCTGCAGACCGATCGCGCGCACAGCGCTCGAATCTACGACTACATCCTGGGCGGGAAGGACAACTATCCGGCCGACCGGGCGGCGGCGGAGGAGATGCTGCGGGTCAATCCGTCGACCCGCACCGGCATGCGGGCGAACCGCACCTTCCTCGGCCGGGTCGTAGGCACGTTGGCCGACGAGTTCGGGATCCGGCAGTTTCTGGACCTGGGCACCGGGATTCCGACATCGCCAAATGTGCACGAGATCGCGCAGGCGGTCGATCCGACGTGCCGGGTGGTGTACGTCGACAACGATCCGATCGTGCTGGCTCACGCCCGTGCCCTGATGAACGGCACCTCCCAGGGGCGCACGGCTTATGTCGAGGCGGATATGCGCGACCCAACGAGCATCGTGAGCGCCGCGTCCTTTCGCGAGACGATCGACCCGTCCCACCCGGCCGCGCTGGTCATGGTGGGTGTGGCGCATCTGCTCAGCGACGAGGAGGTGCACCGGCTCGTTCGGGGGGTCATGGACGGGTGGCCGCGGGGTAGCTGCGTGGCGATCCAGATGCTCACCGCCGATTACGGCCGGGATGTCATGCTCGCGACGCAGCGGGTCTACCAGTCGCACGGGCAGGTGATGAACCTGCGTGACCGTGACGAGGCGATGCGGTTCTTTGCCGGGTTCGAGCTGGTCGAGCCCGGCCTGGTGCAGATGCATAAGTGGCGACCTGACCCGCAGTACGTCGGGATGGTCGCGGATGACGACGTGGGGGCGTACGGGGGGGTCGCCCGCAAGCTCTGACTGGTGATCGCTGCGACCGTTGTCTCCGATAGCCGCAGGCTCCGTCGTGAGCACGCATCAGCTGCCCGGTGGGCGCCCCAGGCCGCTCGCCCGCGCGACCGGGCGGTCGACGGCGGCCCGCACCGACTCCGGTGTGCCGAGGATCCGCACATGCTCGCGGGCCCGCGTGACCGCCGTGTAGAGCAGCTCGCGGGTGAGCAGCGGCGACTCCGGCGGCGGCAGCACGACCGCCACCCGGCGCACCTGGCTGCCCTGGGCCCGGTGCACGGTCGTCACGTGCACGCCCATGACCTCGCCCAGCCGGGAGGGCGGGTAGAGCGTGGGCGGCCCGCCGCGCGCAAACGCGACCCGTGGTCCATCGGCGGTGGTGACGACGACGCCCGTGTCGCCGTTGAACAGGCCGGTGTCGTAGTCATTCGCCGTGACGAGCACGGCCCGCCCTGGGTACCAGGGCTCGGTGACGCTTCGGCTCGGCGCAAGCCAACGATCGACCTCGGCACCCCAGCGGGCGACCCCGAACGGGCCGCGCCGGTGCGCGCACAGCACTCGGTGCTGCTCCAGCGCGGTCAGCGCCGCCTCGGCCCGCCCTGCCGCGGCGGCCTCGGCGAGCGCGGACCCGGCCGCGACGACGTCGGCGCGCAACCCGGCGACCACGTCGGGCGCGTCCAGTTGCAGGTCGTCCGCGCTCGTGTGCAGCAGCTCCAGCGCGGTGTCGGCGTCGCCGGTCTGTACGGCCCGCGCGAACGCGGCGATCGTGCCGTCGAAGCGCCAGACGTGATCCAGTGTGACGACGCCGTTGACCACCCCGGTGGGCAGGCCGACCGCAGCGAGCGCCGCATCGAGCGCGGGCTCGGGCCGCCCGTCCGCCCGCGCGAGATCGCCGAGCACCGCACCGGCTTCGACGGACGCCAGCTGGTCCGGGTCGCCCACCAGCACGAGCCGGGCCTGGGGGCGCACCGCGTCCAGGAGCCGGGCCATCATCGGCAGCGAGACCATCGACGTCTCGTCCACCACCACGACGTCGTAGGGCAACCGCTCCGCCCGGCCGTAGCGGAACGTGCCGCCGCGCCGCCAGCCCAGCAGTCGGTGCAACGTGGCGGCGTCGGCCACGCGTGCCGCCGTGGCCGCCGGGAGCTGGGCCGTCACCGCCTCCTGCAGCCGGGCGGCGGCCTTGCCGGTGGGGGCGGCCAACGCGATCCGCGGCAGCGGGCCGGCCTGCTCGGCGAGCAGGGCCAGCAGTCGCGCCACGGTGGTGGTCTTCCCGGTGCCGGGCCCGCCCGCCAGCACCGTGACGTGTCGCAGCACGCCCACCGCCGCGGCGAGCCGCTGACGGGCCGCCGCCTGCTCCGGGAAGTGCGCGGCCAACCCCGTCCGCAGCCGGTCGAGGTCGACGACCGGCGGCGGGACGGCCGCCCGCTCCACAATCGACCGGCGTACCAGCTCCTCCTCGCCCCAGAAGCGCTCCAAGTAGAGCAAGCCGTCGACGAGCCGCAGCGGCCGCCCGGACGGTGCGTGGCCGCCGTCGGCGACGACCGAACCGGATCGGCACGCCGTGAGCCATTCGGGCAGCGACGGCCACGGCAAGGCCGACACGTCGAGCGGCTCGTCGCCCTCGCCGAGCACGGTGTGGTGGACGGCGGCGAGATCGACACACACCGAGCCCAGCCGGGCCGCCCGCACGGCGAGGGCCGCGGCCAGCAGCACCCGCTCGTCGGGCTCCCCGGCGAGGCGGCCGACCCGGGTGGCGACGTGCACGTCGGCGGCGTCGAGCACGCCCGCTTCGTTGAATGCGGCGAGCAGACCCGTGGCGGTGTGGGCGCGCCGCGGATCTCCGAGGTCGGTGATCACGTCGATCCCCCGTGCAGCAGCCTCGACAGCGCGACGGTGAGCGCGGGCGGCGGCGCCCAGCCGAACACGCCGCACGGCACCCCGTGGACGACCGGCGTGGCCGGCCCGCACATGCCGCGGACGAACAGGTAGAGGGTGCCGCCCAGGTGGCGCTCGGGGGTGTAGTCGGGCAGCCGCCAGCGCAGGAAGCGGTGGAGCGCTACGCCGTAGAGCAGCGCCTGGAGCGGGTAGTGGGCGTCGACCATCGCGGTGGCGAGGTGATCGGGGGTGTAGTACGCCGACGTCAGCGGCTCGGCGAGCGGGCCGAGCCAGTTGGTCTTGTAGTCCACGACGACGAAGCGCGGGCCGGGCAGCCGCAGAACCGCGTCGATGCTGCCGGTGAGGTAGCCGCGCAGCGGTTGGTCCGCGAGGGTGGCGAGGACATCCGGGTAGCGGGCGAGCGGGTCGGCGGCGGGGAGGTGGGCGCGCAGGAGCGGGGCGATCTCGCCGAGCAGCGCGCTGGTGGGGGTGGGCTGGTCGCCGCCGCCGAGGGGGAGCTCGAACTCGAGCTCGGCGAGCCGGTCGGCCGGGGCGATGTCGGCCAACCGCAGGCCGTCCGCGACCGGGCCCAGCGGGGTGCGCGCGACGGACGTCATCGCCTCGGCCAGGCTCTTGGCCGTGACACCCGGCACGGGGTGATGGACAAGCTGCTCGGCGCAGCAGGCGGTGAGCTCGGCCGTGAGGTCGGTCGCGGTGAGGTCGGCGGCCTCGAACACGGCGTGTACGAGCGTGCCGAAGGCCGTGCCCGGCGGCAGGTCGGCCAGCGGTGACGGGACGGCTGCGGGGTCGACGTCGGCAGGTCCGGCCGCGTCCGCGCGCCCGGTGGCGGCGCCGACCGCTGCGCCACCGGTCGCGTCCGCGGCCGCGACCGCTGGACCGCCGTAATGCGCTGACGCGGCCTCGCCAGTCTCAGCGGCCCCGACCGCCCCGACGGCGGGGGTCTCGTTCGGCGGGGGACCACCACCGTGCCCGAATCGACGACTCGCCACGTCCGAATCGCCAACTCGCCATGTCGAATCGTGCGACTCACCGTCTTCGGGGGGCGGCGGGTCGGGCTCATCTTGCACGCCCGGTGCCTCCGGCTCGCTCGTCACGCCGCCCGCCGCCATCCCGCCCGCGGTCGCCGCCATCCCGACCGTGTGGTGGCCGGCGCCCGCGGTGAGCGCCGAGTAGGAGGTGCGCCGCCACAGCCGGTCGAGCGAGCGGGTGAACGCGCCTGCCGCCAGCTCGCCGACGGGCTGCGGCGGCGGGGTGTAGCGAACCCCGGGAACCAGATCCGCACCGACCCGCTCGACCGCAAGCACCGGCGACGCGAGGCCCGCGAGCGCCGTCCACGCGGCTTCGTCGGAGGGCACGCGGTAGCTCGCCGCGGGCTCGGTGCCCGGCGCGGGCCGCCCCACGAGCAAGCGATGCACCGGCGACGTGGCGGTGGTGGTCGACGGCACCCACCACGTGACGACCTGGCACTTCGCCCTCGTCAGGGCCACATAGAGCAGCCGGAGGTCCTCGCCAGCCTCCTCGGCCCGGTGCGCCGCGCAACGCTCGCGGAAACCCTCGCCGCTCTCCCCGCCGACGTCGCGCACCCGGTCGGTGCCAACGTGCAGCAGCGGCACGTCGGGGTCGCGCACGTTGCGGTCCCACCCGAACGGCACGTAGACGACGGGAAACTCGAGGCCTTTGCTGCGGTGGATGGTGATGATCTGCACGGCGGCGGCATCGGACTCCAACCGCCTGCTGCGCTCCGTCCCGACGTCGGCGCCTGCCTCGGCGATCCGCCGTCGCAGCCATTCGAGCAGCGCGGCAGGCCCGAGGTGGCCGGACGCGGCCACCGCGTGCAGCGCCTGCGCCACGTGCCGCAGGTCGGTGAGCCACCGCTCGCCGTCGCTGCGGGCGAGCAGGCGGGCGGGCAACCCGGTCTCGGCGGTGACGGCTTCCAACAGCGCCGCAACCCCACGCTCGTGCAGCACGCTCGCCCAGCCCCGGACGGTGGCGCCCAGCTCGTCGAGCAACTGTTCCGCCTGCGGCCCGCACAGCTCCTCGACCGTGCGCCCGAGGAAACAGGTGAGCGCGGCGGCCCGCAGCCGGGCCAGCCGGGGCTGTTCGAGCGCCTCCAGCAGGGTGAGCCAGTCGGCCGCGACCGGGGTGTCGAACACGTTCGCCGTGCCCGTCACCACCGCGGGCACCCCCACCGCGGCCAGCGCGGCGCCCACCGCCGCACCCTGGTCGTTGGTGCGGACGAGCACGGCGACGTCGCCCGGCCGTATCGGCGCATCGTCGATCGTCGCCGCGCTGCCGAGCAGCCGGGCCACGTCCGCCGCCAGGTCCGCGACGACCAGCTCGCGGGCCGGGCCGACGATCGCCACGTCGCGCCGCGGCGGGGTGGGCAGCCCGCCCCGGGAGGCAACCCGCACCCGCACCGGCGCGCCTTCCGGCGCCCCGCGCAGCCCCCGCCCCGCCCGGGCCGCCTCGATCGGGTGTACGACGATCCGCTCGTCGCCGAGCGCGGCGCCGCCGAACACCGTCTCGAGCGCGGCGAGCAGGGGCGCGTCGCTGCGGTGGTTGACCGCGAGCGTGGCGTGGTGGTCGGCCGCGCGGGTGGCCTCCAGATAGGTGACGACGTCGGCGCCGCGGAACGCGTAGATCGCCTGCTTCGGGTCGCCGATCAGCACCAGCGTGGTGTGCCCGTGGAAGGCCCGGCGCAGGATCGACCACTGGACCGGGTCGGTGTCCTGGAACTCGTCGACCAGCACCACCCGGTAGCGCGCCCGCAGCCGGGCCGCGGCATCGGGGGAGCGGCCCAGCGCGGCGTCGAGGCGGGTGAGCATGTCGTCGTAGGTGAACACGCGCCGTTCCCGCTTGCGCCGGGCCACTTCGGCGCGCACGGCCGCGGCGAACCGGTAGCGGGTGGCCGCGACCGAGCCGGGCTCGGCGGCACACGGCTCCAGAGTGGCCTGCCCGTCGTACACGGCGGCCCGGGCCAGCTCCAGCGCGGCCGCGCGGTCGAACGGCGGCGGCCCTCCGGCCCTGTCGCCGTACTTACGCACGTAGAAGTCGTCGACGACCTCGGTGAGCAGGTCGTCCACCGACTCGACGAACAGCGCGTCCGGGTCGGCGCCCGCCGCCACCCCGAGCCCGGCGAGCATCTGTTGGCAGAACTGGTGGGTGGTGGCGATCGTCGCGGCGTCGAACGTGGCGAGGGCGTGGACCAGCCGGGCCCGCCGCCGGGCGACCTCGGCGTCGGGGGCGTCGGCGAGCAGGGCGTGTACGACATCGTCGCCCGCGCGGGCCGTGGCCGGCTCGGCCAGCGCGCGCTGTGCGGCCAGCAGCCGGGCCCGCACCCGCTCCCGCAGCTCGGTGGTGGCTTCACGGCCGAACGTGACGAGCATCAGCTCGGGCAGCGTCGCCACGCCCTCGGCGACGTAGCGGGCGGCCAGCGCGGCGATCGTGAACGTCTTCCCGGTGCCCGCGCTGGCCTCCAGCAGGGTGGTGGCTTCGGGGAGCGGGCCGCAGACGTCGAACGCGGCGGGCGCGAGAACGGCGGTCATCGCCTTACCACGTCCTCCACCTGCAACAAAGGCCCCCATAACCCCAGCGCGAGCGCGCCGAACCTGGTCGGCTCACCGCCCGGTGGCCCGGCCTCGCCGGACAGCACCGCCGGGGGCGCGCCCCGGCCCCACACCCGCTCGTGGGCCGGGTCGGCGCGCTCGGCGCCCGCCCCGTTGGTCCACGCCCGCGCGGCCTCGGCCAGCGCGTCGGCCGGGCCCGCGCCGCCCCGCCGGACCCGCGCGTACGCGTGCCCGGTGACGGTCGACAGCGGCAGCGGCGCGCACAGGCCTGCCGCCCGCAGCGCCACCAGCTCGGCCAGCACGGCGCGGGCCTCGTCCGGCGGCAGCGGCCCGACCGTGGCCCGCGCGATGCCGAACCGCTCGCCCCGCCCGACCGTGACCGCCCGCCACGGCTCGTCGGTGGCCGCGGTGAGCGCCACCAGCCGCACCCACGACCGCATCCGCTGCTTCGGGGTGAGCCGCGAGTACTCGACGCGCAGGGCCGTGTGCCCGTACAGCCCGCCCACGGTGCCGACGACGCGGGTGCCGTCGGGCAGCTCCACGTCGACGTCCCGGTCGGCGGGCTCCCCCACGCGGTACTCGGCGGCCGCCGCCACCAGGGGCTCGACGTCCTCCAGCACCTGGGCGAGCAGCCGGTCGCCGAGCGCGCCCGGGGGCAGGTCGCCGCGGCGCCACTCAGCCTGCCTGCAGCGCTCCACGTCACAGCCCGCGAGCCGGTCGGCCAGCAACCGGTGCCCGATCGCCCAGGTGGCGAGGCCGGCGGGCGCGACGGGCAACGCGTCGGCGGGCGCCTCGTCCCCCGCGTAGAGCGACAGCCCCACGCGTTGGGTGAGGAATCCCTTGGCCGGGTGCTCCAGGTACGCGACCAGGTCGTCGAGCGCCACGGTTGCGGGCGCGGGCCGGGGGAGCGGGGCGGGCAGGAACGGCCGCGGGGCGGCGCGCGGACCGGCGGCGGCGCGGGCCCCGGCCAGCTCGGACCGGTCGAAGCTGAACGGGGTGGGCGCGGCGAAGTTGCGCGCGTCGAACGGCTGCAGCGGATGTCGGACGACGACGTCGGCCTCCGGCGCGGTGGCGGCCACGGCGTCGAGCAGCTCGCCCAGCGGCACCGCGGGCGGGCGGCGCAGCCCGGTGCGCTCGTCGGCCCCCGAGTGGACGACGACGAGCGTGTCCGTGGCGGCCATGATCGCGTCGAGGAGGAGCTGGCGGTCCTCGCTTCGCCCGTCGCGTTCGCCGACCAGCGGGCGTCGGGCAAGCACGTCGTCGCCGTCGACCTCGCCCGCGCGGGGGAACACGCCGTCGTCGAGCCCGAGGAGGCACACGACGCGGTGGGGCACCGAGCGCATCGGCACGAGTGTGGCCACGGTGAGCGTGCCGGTGCGGAAACCCGCGCGGGTGGGACGGCCCCGCAACCGCTCGGCGAGCAGGCTGCGGACGTCGGCGAGGCCCAGCGGCACCGACGCGGCGTGCGGCCCCGCGACGTGCGCCGCCTCCGCCAGCTCGGCCCGCGCCTGGACGTCCTGCCAGGCGTCGGTGCCGCTCGTGGCGGTGAGCAGCTCCAGTGCGGTGGCGAGCGCGGCCGTCCACTCCGCCAGTGGACGCTCGCCGGACAGCTCCCCGAGCACGCCCGCGAGGCGCTCGACGAACTCGGCGAGCCGCCCGACGCGCACGGTGTCGCCCGGCTCGACCGCCGCGGGCAGCGCGGTGCCCAGCCACGCGTCGCCCGGCATCGCGACGCCCAGCAGCAGCCGGTCGAGCCCGGCCGCCCAGGTGTTCTGGCCGAACGCCTCCAGCTTGAACGGCCGTCGATGCGCGGCGTCCAGGCCCCAGCGCACCCCGGACCCGACGGCGAGCTCGCGCAGCCGCTCGAGGTCGCCCTCGTCGAGGTCGAAGCGCCTGCGCACGGGGGCGGCGGCGAGCAGGTCGAGCACCTGCGCAGCGGTGAGCCGCGCCGTGGCCAGCTCCAGGAGCCGGCCGACGACGTCCAGCAGCGGGTTGACCTGCCGCAGCGCCCGGTCCGCCAACCGCACCGGCAGCGCCTGCGCGGGGTGCGCCCCCGGCCCGAACGCCGCGGAGATCAGCGGCGCGAACGTCTCGATGTCGGGGCACATGACCAGGATGTCGCGCGGTTCCAGCGTGGGATCGGCTTCGAGCAGGCCGAGCACGACCTCGCGCAGCACCTCCACCTGCCGGTCCGGGCCGTGGCAGGAGTGCACCTGCACGGAGGAGTCGGTGGGCACGAACGGGATCTCGGGTGGACGGTCGTCGCGCAGCTCGCGTTGCAGCCTGCCCAGGAGAGTGGGGGGCGGCTCGGGGCACGGGTGGCGGTGGTCGACGAGGTCGGGCACGGCGGCCGCGAGCCGCACCTGCAGCTCGCGCACGTCACGTCCGAGGGAGGACAGCAGCGGGTGGGCCGCGGTGTGCGCACTCGGGTCGGTGGCGCGGGGCGGCACCCCGCACGGCACCACCTTGGCCCAAAGCGCGGGCGAGGGGTGGGGGATCCACAGATGAACCGTGCGGTGCGTGCCCAGCGCCGCGAGGACCGCGAGCTCCTGTGCGGCCAGCCGGGTGGGCCCGAAGAGCGACAGGCGCTCCGGGAGCGGGGTGATCCCGGGATCGGCGCGCAGGGCGGCGCATGCCGCGTCGACCCGCTCGGCGGGATCCGGTGCGCCGATCCGCGTGCGCAGTCGCCGCCACAGCTCGGGCTGCCACGCCAGATCCGCGTCGACGTCGCCGGACCCGCCCGCCCGCCAGCTCCGCAGCAGCTCGGGCCGGTGGGCGGCGTAGGTGGCGAACAGCTCGGCCAACCGCCGGGCCAGAGCGTGCCGACGGTCACGGTGGGCACGCAGCGCGGCGCACCACGGCTCGCCTGCGGCCGCGTCGAGCACCTCCAGCAGCGGCCACACCGCGCGCTCCGGATGCCATGGGTCGGTGTCGGTTGCGCCCCCGATCGCCTCGGCCACCAGCGCGGCAGGAGAACGGAACGCCACGCCGGCGCAGACGCCGTCGCCATCGGGCGCGCCGAGCCGATGCGACAGGCGTTGGGCCAGCCACCGTTCGATCCCCTTCGCGGGCACGGCCACCAGCTCGGCCGCAAACGGATCGGCGAGCGGGCGAGCGAGCACCTCGGCCAGGGCATCGGCGAGCACATCGGCCCGCTCCGCCCGGTGCACGTGGACGCCCGTGGTGGTCATGGCGTCACGGTAGGGGCAGCCACCGACAGAACCGCCGGGGCCCCTGACGATCACTGAACGTGAGTGGCCGGGTGGAACGACACGATCGTGGTATCCCGTTGCACGCCGGATAACGGCAGGGTGGTCGACACACGATCAGCACGTGAGCGAGCTGGCGAGCGAACCACCCAGGAGGACGGGAAGATGCACGAGGCAGGATCCAGCTCGGATTTCGGGTCGGGCTTTGACGCACCACCCGCAGGCCAGGGCGCGGCCGTGCCCGCACAGCGCGGGGTGCGCGACGCTGCCCGCGGCGAGGTGCTGCTGCGGCACGCCCGGCTCGCGTCGAGCGGGAAGCCGGTCTTCTGCACGCCGAGCAGCGCCGAGCTGGCCGGGCTCGTGGCTCCCCGGGCCGGGCGCGGCACCGACGGCAAGGTCATCTATCCCACCCGGGAAGCCGCCGAAGCCGCCGCGCGCGAGCTGGAGGCGCTCGGCGCCCGCTCGCTTCGGTCCTACCGCTGCAGCCGCTCCCGGCGCGGGCACTTCCATCTCACGACCGACCCGATCCCGCGTGCCAACCCGCCCCTCCACCTGCGGATTCCGCCGCAGCGCCGCTCGGCCTGACGGGCCCACCCGCCCAGCTCCCGCCGCCCACCCGCCCAGCGCGGCCCCGCCCTCACCCGGCCCATGCCTCGTCCGGCGTCGCCCCGCCCGACGCGGCCCGCCTCGCCGGCATCGCCCCGCCATGATCGCCCCGTTCGGTGCGTGTGGTGCGTGAGTGCACCAGTAGCACCAGACCGGCCGATCATCGACCGCGGCGCCGAACTCACCGTGCCAGAATCCGGGACTCGCCGTGCCGGAATCCGGGACTCGCCGTGTCCGAATCCGGGACTCGCCATTAGTTAGGCGCTGTCGGCCTGCGGCACCTCGGGGAACGCCGGGCCGGTGTCGGTGCGCTGCGCCGGCAGCACGGGCACCAACGGCACCTCGACGACGGTGGCGCTCGCGTTGTCGCCGCCCCCCGCCAGCAGAGCGAGGTCGGTGAGCTCCCGCGCGGCCATCGCCGGGTCGTTGGCGTAGACCAGCACCGCGGCGATCTCCTCCGGGGACAGCTCGCGGTGCACCCCGTCGGTGACGAGCGCGAGCCGCCCCACTCCGGCCGGGACCGCCACCTGCCCCGCCGTCTCCGCGGCCGCCGTGCGCACACTCTGCGTGACGACGTGCTCGAAGCGGGGAGGCGGGGTGGCCACCCCCGCGTCCCGCACCGCCTGTGCCATGGTCTGGTCGGCGGTGAGCTGGTGCACCCCGGCGCCATCGAAGAAGTAGGCGCGGCAATCGCCGACCCACGCGACCTCGCCGCGGTCGGCCCGCAGTGCGGCGACGACGAGCACGGCGTCCCCGTCACCGGTGAGCGCCGACCGGGCGGCGAGCAACGCGTCGAGCGCGCTGTCGGTGGCGGCACGGCGCGCCGCCGTGTCCGCCGCGACGTGGGCGGCCCGGTACGCGTCGGCGGTGTCACCGATCCCGTCGGCCACCGCGACCCCGAGCCCGCCACCGCGCGCCCGGACCGCGAGCGCGTCGGCGTTGAACCGTCGTCGCCCCCGATCGCTGGCCGAGCCGGTGGTCGGACGTGCGGTGGTCATGGCGGCCTCCCCGGTTCGCGTGCTCCCCACCTCCCAGAATCCACGCCGAATCTGGGAAGAAGCTGTGGACATGACCCGCGGGATGGCAGGCTGTCGTTCATGCCGAACAGCCCCCGCGCAGGTCAGCCCGCCCAGCCTGAGGACCTCGTCGACGTTGACGCCCTGCTCGCGGCGTATCACGACCGGCATCCCGATCCGGCCATCCCCGCCGAGCGGGTGGCGTTCGGCACTTCGGGGCACCGCGGTTCGTCGCTGTCCACGACGTTCAACGACGACCACATCGCGGCCACAAGCCAGGCCATCGTCGAGTACCGGGCGGCCCAGGGCACCACGGGCCCGCTGTTCATCGGCCGCGACACGCACGCGCTGTCCGAGCCCGCGTGGGTCACCGCGTGCGAGGTGTTCCTGGCCAACGACGTGCACGTGCTCGTCGACGCGGCCGACGGCTACACCCCCACCCCCGCCGTCTCGACCGCGATCATCGGCGCCAACCGGGGCCGCGCCGACGGGCTGGCCGACGGGGTCGTGATCACGCCGAGCCACAATCCCCCGCGCGACGGCGGCTTCAAGTACAACCCCCCGCACGGCGGCCCCGCCGACACCGACGCCACCAGCTGGATCGCGAACCGCGCCAACGAGCTGCTTTTCGCCAAGCTCGACGGCGTCGTGCGCCGCCCGTTGGACCGCGGCGCGCTGGGCCGGTTCGACTTCCTCGGCGAGTACGTCAACGACCTGCCGAACGTCGTCGACCTCGACGCGATCCGGTCGGCGGGCGTGCGGATCGGCGCGGACCCGCTCGGCGGCGCGAGCGTCGCCTACTGGGGCGCCATCGCCGAGCGGCACAAGATCGACCTGACCGTGGTGAACCCGATTGTCGACCCGCAGTTCGCGTTCATGACGCTCGACTGGGACGGCAAGATCCGGATGGACTGCTCGTCGCCGTACGCGATGGCGTCGCTGGTGGCGGCGCGCGACCAATACCCGATCTCGACGGGCAACGACGCCGACGCCGACCGGCACGGCATCGTCACCGCCGACGCCGGGCTGATGAACCCCAACCACTTCCTGGCCGTCGCGATCGGCTACCTCTACGCCAACCGGCCGGGCTGGCCCGCCGCGGCTGGGGTCGGCAAGACGGCCGTCAGCTCGTCGATGATCGACCGGGTGGCCGCGGACCTGGGCCGCACGCTGGTCGAGACGCCGGTCGGGTTCAAGTGGTTCGTGCCGGGTCTCATCGACGGCTCACTGGGCTTCGGCGGCGAGGAGAGCGCGGGCGCGTCCTTCCTGCGCCGCGACGGCGAGGTGTGGAGCACCGACAAGGACGGCATCATCCTGGCCCTGCTGGCCTCGGAGATCCTGGCCGTGACGGGGCAGTCGCCGTCGCAGCGCTACGCGGAGCTGACGGAGCGGTTCGGGGCGCCCGCCTACGCCCGGATCGATGTCGCGACCACGCCGGAGGCGAAGGCGAAGCTGGGCAAGCTCTCCGCGAGCGACGTGACCGCGTCCGAACTGGCAGGCGAGCCGATCATCGCGCGGCTCACCGAGGCGCCGGGCAACGGGGCGCCGCTGGGCGGGCTGAAGGTCGTGACGGAGGGTGGCTGGTTCGCCGCGCGTCCCTCGGGCACGGAAGACGTCTACAAGGTGTACGCCGAGAGCTTCCGGGGACCGGAGCATCTGAAGCGCATCCAGGAGGAGGCACAGGGGGTCGTCGCCTCAGCCCTGGGGAGCTGATCGCTCGTGCGCGGAGAGCGCCGCGGGGGCAACGCGGTCCGCGCACGAGCGTCTCGTGCGGCCGACGGGGCACCGTCGACTCACCGGGGAAGTCGGCGGCGACCCGCGAAGCGTTGCGTCTGCAACAAGAAGTTGGTCAGAAATGTTGACGGCGGCAATCGACCGGTAATCGGGTTCCCGCGGCGCGGTGCGCGGTCCGGCGCGGGCGGGGGCCGTCCCGGCCGGGCGCGGCGGTGCCGGTCTGGGCCAGCGCGTACAGGGCGAGATCCCGGTGCCGCGGGTTCTCGGCGCGCTGCAGGTAGCGCAGCAGCTCGTGCGCGGCGCGCCGGGGCCGGGCCGCCACCCAGGCCGTGAGCTCGGCCTCGACGACCTCGCCGCGCATCCCGGCGCAGCGTACGCAGACATATTCGATGTCCTCGTCGACGAGCTCGCCGACGAGCGGCGCGTGGATCCCGGAGTCGATGAGCATCTCGCGCACCGCCCACAGCCCGATCGGGGTGAGCCCGACCAGCGTCGGGTCCGGGTCGTCACGACCCGCGAGCTCCACGAGCAGCCGGTGGGTGTCGTCCTCGTCCGCGTGGCTCTCCTCCAGGTGGACGGCGCCGAGCAGCTCCAGTGCGTCGAGGAGCGCGGTGACGTCGCGGCGCCACAGCCGTTGCTCCACGTCGCCCGCGAGATCGTCGACGACACAGCCCATCCGGACGTTGACGGCCTCGCGCACGCTCCGGTGGAACCGCTCGAGCGGGATCGGGTCGCCGCCCGCCGCGTAGAGCAGGGTGAGCAGCATCGGGAACGCCTCGCCGAGGCTCATCCCGAAGAGCGAGGGTGCGCCGAACACGTTCGACCCGCCGAAGTGCTCGCCGATGCCGCCGATCGCCTCGAACGCCCGCTTCCACATCTCGATCGGCCGCGACAGCAGCGGCGCCGCGCTCTTGACCTGCACCAGCCGTCCGCGCACGACCCGGACGAACCGCGCCTGCCTTGCCCAGCTGAACAGCAGCATGATCTCGGGGAGCTCGTCGCCCGCGCGGGCCCGGTCGCGGGCGAAGTGGTCGAGGTCGAGCGCCTCGGCGACGGCGCGTGCGTCGGCCAGCTGCAGCCTGCCGTCCCGGGTCAGCGGACGGCCCGCCCGCACCCAGCGGGTGAACCCGCGCAGGCGGGCGAGCGCGACCGACGAGTCGGCGGCGGCCAGCAGGGCCGCCGCCCCCGGCAGCAGCACCGGGGGCAGCGGCGGGCCGGGCGGCTCCGGGACGGCCCGGCGTTCGCGGCGGGTGATGTCGCGCAGCGCCGCGCGGTCGATCGGGAGCTCACCCGCGTGCACCCGTTCGATGAACCGGGCGACCGCGGTGGGGTCCGCGGTCGGCACGCCGTGACGCAGCATCTGGACGGCCCAGAACGTGCCGAGGTCGTGGTTGCGCTCGTCGTCGAGGGCGTCGTGCAGGGCAGGCGTGGAGTCCTCCACCTGGGTGTGCAGTCCCTCGGCCGGGTCGGAGCGGGAGTCGAGCCAGTCACGCTCGGCAAGGAAGCCGATCAGCGCGTGCAGGGCGGCCGGGACGGCGTCGCGGTCGTCGGGGAGCAGCGCGGCCGTGCGGGGAAACCACACGGCCAGGGCGTCGGCGACGTGGGTGCGCGTCCAGTGGCCAAGGCGTCCGTCGACGCTGTGCTTGTGGTCCAACGCGGCCGCGACCAGCGACGGCTCCACCGCGAGGCCGCGGCGGCGGGCCCACGCCACGATGTGCAGCCGGAGCCGGTCCCGGACGTCCGCGTACGCCTCCAGGTCGTCGGGGCCGAAGACGAGTTGCACCGGGGCACCCTGCCGGCTGCCCGCGCCCGCCGCCGAGCGGGGGTCGCGCGGAATGGCGATCACGAGGGGTGGTATCGACCGACCCGGCCGGTACGGTGACGGCATGCGTGCGGTGCAGGTGGTACGGCTGGACGGGCCGTCGTCGATCGAGGTGCGCGACCTGCCGGAGCCGGCCCGGGCGCCGCAGCAGGTGCTCGTCGACGTCGCCGCGGCCGGGGTGAACTTTCCGGACGTCCTGCAGACCAAGGGCCTCTACCAGTACCGGCCCGAGCTGCCCTACACGTTGGGCGCCGAGGTCGCGGGCACGGTGCGGGAGGCCCCCGACGGCTCGCCGTTCGCGCCGGGCGACCGGGTGGCGGCGTTCACGAGCAACGGGGCGTTCGCCGAGGTCGCGGCGGTCGACGCCGACCACGTCCTCCCGCTGCCGGAGAATGTCGCATTCGACGCGGGCGCGGGCCTTCCGATGAACTACCTCACCGCACACTTTGCGCTCCTCGTGCGGGGGCACCTGCGCGCGGGCCAGGCCGTGCTCGTCCACGGCGCGGCGGGCGGCGTCGGCACGGCGTGCGTGCAGCTGGCTGCGGCGCTTGGTGCCACCGTGATCGCCGTCGTGTCCAGCGACGCCAAGGCCGAAGTGGCCCGGGCCGCGGGCGCCGCGCACGCCATCCCCGTCGAGGGCTTCCGCGACGCCGTGAAGGCACTCGGCGGGGTCGACCTCGTCGTGGATCCGGTCGGCGGCGACCGCTTCACGGACTCGTTGCGCTGCCTGCGTCCGCTGGGGCGGCTGTTGGTGATCGGGTTCACCGCGGGCGAGATCCCGACGGTGAAGGTCAACCGGCTGCTGCTGGGCAACATCGACGCCGTGGGCGTCGGCTGGGGCGCCTACGCGCTGGGCAGGCCGGGCTACGCCGCGGGCCAGTGGGCGGAGCTGGTGCCGCATCTGCGGTCGGGTGCGCTCGCCCCGCCGATTGGGGCTCGCTTCCCCCTGGAGAAGACGGCGGAGGCGTTGGCCCAGATCGACGAGCGGCGGGTGCTCGGCAAGATCGTCTTGACGGTCTGATCCGCGCGACACCGACGTTGCGGGCGTCCGGGCCCCGGCAACGTCCGGCTCGCTGCGCCGCTCAAGATCCCGGTGGCTCGTCCTCGTCGTGGCGCGCGAGGAACTTCTCGACCTCGGCGGCCAGCTCGTCGGCGCTGGGCATCGGGTCGGTGGGCCCGGACGCGCGGCCCGCCGTCACCGCGTCGTACTGCCGTTCGAGCGCCTCGACGACCTCCTTCACCTCCTCCGACGCCGCCACCTGCTCGCCGATCTCCTTCTCGGCCCGCTCGGCCGCCGCCGTCAGCGTCTCGGTGGACAGGTAGAGCCCGGCGGCGATCCCGACGTGGTCGACGAGCACCCGCGCCGCCTGCGGATACTCCGCCCGCGCGAGGTAGTGCGGCACGTGCACGGCGAAGCCCATCGCGTCGTGGCCTGCCGCACCCAGCCGCAGCTCCATCAGGCCGACGGCACTGCCGGGCACGTCGGCCGCGGTGAACCAGGCCTCGTGGCCCTCGGTGAGCTCGCGGCGGGTGCCGTGTGCCGTGACGCCGATCGGCCGGGTGTGCGGGACGGCCATCGGGATCGCCGCCATGTTGATCACCAGGCGCACCCCGAACCGTTCGACGAGCTGGCCGACGGCGGCCGCGAACCGCTCCCACTGCGCGTCCGGCTCGGGCCCGGCCAACAAGAGGAACTCGGTCTCGACGGTGTCGGTGAGGGCGACGACGTCCAGGTCGGGGGCCGCGTACGCCGCCCAGTGGTCCGTGTCGAACCGCAGCGGGGGGCGACGGGACCGGTAGTCGATGAGCTGGTCGACGTCGAAACGGGCCAACGTGCGCGCCTCCCGTCCCTCGCGCATCGCCGCGACGGCCAGCTGAGCGGCATTCCCCGCGTCTACGAAGCCCTCCAGCGCCACGATCAGCACCGGCGCCTCGGCCCGGACGTCCCCCGTCAGCTCGTACAGCTCGGCGGGCTCCAGCATCGCGCACCCCCGTCCTTTCGTGAGCACCCAACGTGAGTCTCCCCGCACAGCATCCCGTTTCCGGCCCGGGTGGCGCACCATAGGGTCCGCAATGACTGCGCCAGCCGTGTCCCGACTCCGCCCGTGGACGATCTGGGTCGTCGGGCTCGCGGGCTACACGGTCGGCGTCATGCAGCGCACGTCGTTCGGCATCGCCGGGCTGGACGCCGCGGCCCGCTTCCACGCCACGCCCGCCGTGCTGTCCGGGTTCGTGGTGCTGCAGCTGCTGGTCTACGCGAGCCTGCAGGTGCCCGCGGGTGTGCTGCTGGACCACTTCGGGGCGCGCACGCTGGTCGGGACCGGCGCGCTGATCATGGCGGCCGGGCAGTTGCTGCTGGCCGTCGCGGGCGGGCTGCCGTTGGCGATCGCCGCGCGGGTGCTGGTCGGCGCGGGCGACGCGTTGACGTTCATCAGCGTGCTCTCGGTGGTCGCGGCCTGGTTCCCGGCCCGGCGGGTGCCGCTGATGACCCAGCTCACCGGGCTGATCGGACAGCTGGGGCAGGTGCTGTCGGCCATACCGTTCGCCGCGTTGCTGCACGGCCCGGGGTGGGCGAGCGCGTTCGGCTCGGCCGCGGCGCTCGGCGTGGCCGTCGCGGTGGCGGTGTTGGCGGTGCTGCGCAACCGACCGCCTGGTGCGCCCGCGCCGCCGCGGGCGGCGACCCCGCGCGAGGTGCTCCACGGGCTCCGGCAGGCGTGGCGGGAGCCGGGCACCCGCCTCGGCCTCTGGACGCACACCGGCACGCAGTTCTCCGGCATGGTCTTCGCGTTGCTGTGGGGGGTGCCCTACCTGGTCGCCGGACAGGGGATGACACCCGCGGGGGCGAGTGCGCTGCTCACGCTGTTCGTGGTCGTCGGGATCATGGCGGGGCCGCTGTTCGGCGAGTTCACCGCCCGGCATCCGCTGCGCCGCTCGTGGGCGGTGCTGACGGTGATCGTCACGACCGCCGCGACGTGGACGGCCGTGCTCGCCACCCCGCCACCCGCGCCGCGGTGGCTGCTGGTGCTGCTGGTTGCCGTGCTCGCCCTCGGCGCCCCGGGGTCGATGATCGGGTTCGACTACGCCCGCACGTTCAACCCCCACCACCGCCATGGCACGGCCATCGGCATCGTCAACATCGGGGGTTTCACCGCTTCGCTGCTGGTCTCGCTCGGGGTCGGGGTGCTGCTCGGGCCCGGCGGCTACACGCCGTCGGGGTTCCGCGTCGCCTGGTGCGTCCAGTACGTCGTGTGGGCGCTCGCGCTGGTCGGCGTACTCGTGGCCCGGCGGCGGACGCAGCACAAGCTGGCGGCCGAGGGGGTGCCCGTCCCGCCGCTGCGGGAGGTGCTCGCGCGCAGGTGCCGGTGATCGCGGTGGCCGACGTCGGGCGGGGATGCCCGGAAACGGCAGCAGGGCGACATTCCTGCGGATCAGGAACGTCACCCTGCTGTGTTGGGGGCCTGCCTGCCTACTCGGCGAGCAGGCGGTAGATCGTCTTACGGGCCTCGGTCAGCGCCTCGGTCGCCGCGGTGACCTGGGCCGGGGTGCCCGCGCTGATCACCTGGTGGGCCGCCGCGTGCAGCTGACCCAGCTGCTCGAACAGCGCGGTGGCGTCGTCGTCGCCCCGGTCGACCGACGCCCACACCGCGTCGAGCTCGGCGCGGTGCTCCGCGACGTAACGGGTGCCGTCCTCGGTGAGGTGCACCACCCGGCGGCCGTCGGCCTGCTCGACGCGGACGAGGCCTTCGTCCTCCAGCTGCGAGAGCGTGGGGTAGACCGAGCCGGGGCTGGGCCGCCAGGCCCCATCCGTCCGCTCGGCGATCTCCTGGATGATCTCGTAGCCATGTCGGGGCTGCTCGGCGACCAGCGCGAGCACGGCGGCGCGGATGTCGCCGCGGGCGGTGCGCCTGCCGCGGCCGCGCGGGCCGCCGAAGCGGCGAGCGAAGCCGGGAGGCATGCCCGGGCCGAAGCCCGGACCGAACGGCGGTCCGCCGCGGCGCGAACGCGTGCCGCGGCCGCGGGGGCCGGGCTGCTCGTCCTCGACGGGGCCAGCGAACGGCGGGGATGGCGGGCCGTCGGCGCCGTGGATGTCCGGACCGAACGGCGGCCGATGGCCGTGCCTGCGCCAGTGGCCTTGGCGCGGGCCGAAACGGGGATTGGTGGCTGTCACGGTGATGTCTCCTTGGTGATGGGAGCCTCCGGGCTCCGATAGCCCGGATCAGCTCGTGTGCCATCACGATATATCGTGATGCTGTGGCTTACGACGTGACCTGCGTCACGTTGGCCATTCGGGCGCACCTCGCACCCCACCGCACGACTGCGCACCCCACCGGTGGGGTGCGCAGTCGTGCGGTGGGGTGCGAGGTCGGAGGGAAAGGGCTCAGACGGGGTGCGGGGCGGCGGCCAAGTGCCGCCGCGCCGGCTCAGCCCTCGTGCCAGCGCGGGGACGTCGTGCGCGGGGGGATGAGCCGGGCACCCACGTGCACCAGGTGCGGCCCGCCCGACGCGACCGCCTTCGCCAGCGCGACGGCGAGGCCGTCGCGGATGGCAGGCACCCCCGTGGCGGCCAGCCCGAACGCCGCGGCCAAGGTGCGGAAGTCGGGCGTGACCAGGTCGACGCCGACCTCCGGGTTCCCGACGCGGACCTGGTCGTAGCGCAGCATCCCGTAGCCGCCGTCGTCGACGACGAGGACGGTGACCGGCAGCCGCTCCTGCACCAGCGTGGCGAGCTCGCCCAACGCCATGGCGAGGCCGCCGTCGCCGCACACCGCGATCACCGGGTGGCCCGCGGCGGCGGGTCCGATCGCGGCGGGCAGGCCGAAGCCGAGCGTGCCCCAGCCCACCGGATACGCCAGCTTGCGCGGGCCCGGGGCGCTCGCGTATCCGCCCACCCAGTAGCCCGCGACGGCCATGTCGCACACCAGCACCGTCTCGTCCGTGCGGACCCCCTCGACCGCGGCGACCAGGGCCATCGCCTCGGCGCTCACCGGGTCGGCGGCCAGCCGGGCGCGCCCCCGCGCACCCGGGTCCGACGGCGCCCACGGCAGGCGGGCGGGAAGCCGGTCGCGCAGGCCGCGCAGGGTGTCGCCCAGCCGCCCGACCACCGCCGCGTCGGGCGCCCACTCGGGGGCGTCGGCCGGGGGCGTCGGATCGAGGGTGACCAGCCGGGGCGGGCGCGGCATCGTCCAGTTGCGGGTGTTCATGCCGTCGAGGTCGCCGCCGACGGCCAGGAGCACGTCGGCGTCTCCGATCAGTGTCGCCACCTCCGGCTCGTGCGGGGGCAGCCCCACGGCGAGCGGATGCGCGGTGGGCGGCACACCGCGGCCACCGAAGCTCGCCACCACCGGCGCGCCCAGGTGCTCGGCCAGCACCTGCACGGACGGCCCGGCGTCCACCGCCCCGCCGCCCGCCCAGATGACGACGCGCGCGCCCGCGAGCACCGCGGCGGCCGCGTCGAGGTCGGCGTCGGTGGGCAGCGGCTCGAACCACGGCGCTGCCGTCGCGGGCGCGGCCGCGTCGTGGCCGAGTACGTCGGCGGGGACGTCCATGTAGACAGGTCCGCGCGGGTGGCGCATCGCGGCGGCGACGGCGGCGTCCAGCGTCGCGGCGACCTCGGCGGCCGAGCGCGGCGTGAACACGGCCTTCGCCAGGGGCCGGAACAGGCCCGCTTGGTCGCGTGACTCGTGCAGCACTCCGCGGAGCCTGCCCGCCCGGCGCAGCGCCTGGGGGATCTCCGACGCCACCAGCAGCACCGGCGAGCGCGCGGCCGCCGCCTCCCCGAACGCGGCCAGTGCGTTGGCGGCGCCCGGGCCGGTCGTCACGACGGCCGCGCCGAGCCGCCCCGTGGCGCGGGCCCAGCCGTCGGCGGCGTAGACGGCGGCCTGTTCGTGCCGCACGACCGTCGGCGCGCCGTCGGGCACCTTCCAGAACGCCAGGTTGTGCACACCCGGGAGCCCGAACACCGTGGTGGCGCCGTGCACCGCGACGGCGTCCATGATCGACCGTGCCACGCTCCCCACGCGCCCGAGCCTAACCCGCCTCGCGCCGCCCTCGGGGCGACCTCGCACCCTTTGTGGTCACTTCGCACCCCGCCGACGGGGTGCGAAGTGGGGCTTAGGGGTGCGAGGTGACGGCCGCCGGGGCGCGCGGTGGTGCGGGGCGGGCAGGCGAGCCGCCCACCCGACCCTGACGGTGGCCATCGACGCCCGAGAAGCTACCCGGAACCCTGGCAGGTGCGGGTGATGTAGGCGCTCAGGCGCTGTGCGGCGGCGACGGCGCCGGGGGCGGCGGCCGCCGCGGAGGCGGCCGGGTCGCGCGCGACCGCCGCGATGTCGCCGTTCGCGCGCACCAGCGCGTCGAGCTGGGCGTCGA
The DNA here is from genome assembly GCA_963822805.1 of uncultured Actinomycetota bacterium. Taxonomy (GTDB): domain Bacteria; phylum Actinomycetota; class Actinomycetes; order Mycobacteriales; family Pseudonocardiaceae; genus Pseudonocardia. The sequence continues at coordinate 213,278 of CAWGIV010000004.1, forward strand.
GCGCGTCGACGACGATCTGGACGTCGGACCGGATGTCCGACGGCGCCGCCGCGATCATCTCGATGGCGCTGTGGCGCACCGCGTCGACGGTGCGCGGCAGCTGGTCGGGCGGGACGGAGCCGCGCTGGGCGAACCCGTTCAACGACCGCAGCGCATCGGCGTTGTGCTGGGCGGCGGCGCAGAAGGGGATGCGCGCGGTGGCGGTGGTCGGGATGGGGCGGTCGGCGTCGGCAACGGAGCCGCCGCAGGCCGTGAGGCCCAGGAGCAGGGCCGCGGGCAGGGCGATGCGCAGGCGGGGACAGCGCGACCCGTGACCCATCACCACTCCGCGGGGACAACCGGTAGACCTCGGGTAACCGTATCCTGCGTTCCTCTGTGGCTCAGGAACACCCCGTGACCTGCGGGAAGCGTGCTGTTGCGCATCGCAGAAGGCGGAGGCGGCGCTCCCGCCTCGCGAACGGCCGCTTGCCGCAGCGGGGCGGGCGCTGTCACCTTCCTCGGAACCGTCCGATCCAAGGAGATCACATGGGCAACGTCGTCCCCGTCGACGAGTTCACCCGCGACTGGTACCCCGGCTACAAGCCCGAGCACTTCGACTTCCCGTACTGGGTCGACGGACCGTCGCCGTTCCGCGCCGTCGACGAGAACGCCTTCTGGTTCCTCGACTTCCACTGGTCGCGCGGCCTCACCCCGCTCGCCGCCACGCTGTGGAGCGCCGACGGCTACTGCTGGGGCACCCAGGGCGCGTCCGAGAAGCTGCCGCTTCCGCCCGGCCGCGGCGTGACCTGCCGGTTCGCGGGCACCCACCTCTACAGCTCCCCGCTGGTCGAGACCGACCCGCGCGAAATCGGCGCACGGGCCAAGCGGCTTGGCTCGAACCTCCCGTACTTCCTGCAGAACTACCGCGCGATCTGGGAGGCGGGCCGCGACGAGTTGGAAGCCACCTGGGACTACTTCCAGGGCATCGACTTGGCGTCCGTGCCCACGTCCGATCTCGGCGGGCTCATCCAGCAGGCCCGCCGCTACCACAAGCGGGCGATGGAGATCCACTTCGACGTCCTGTACCCGATGCTGGTGAACTTCCTCGGCTTCTACGGCACGTGCGCGGAGCTGGGGATCGACACCAACATGGTCGCCACGTTCCTCCAGGGCGAGGACACCAAGATCATGGAGCTGGACCGGGAGCTCTACGGGCTCGCGACCACGGCCCGCCGGGCCGGGCTCGCGCAGGTCTTCGCCGACCACGATCCGGGCGAGCTGCGCGCCGCGCTGTCCGCGCGCGGCGGCTCCGCGTCGCAGTGGCTCACGGACTTCGACGACTTCCTCGCCGTCTACGGCCACCGCCAGGACGCCACCTGCGACGTCGGGCTGCCGAGCTGGATCGAGGACAACAGCAACGCCTTCGGCAACATCAAGACCTTCCTCCTCAAGGCGGACGACCACGACTTCGCGGCCGCGGCGCGCAACGCCCTCGCCGAGCGCGACGCCGCGATCGACGCCGCCCGCTCCGGCCTGACCAGGGAGGAGCAGGCCGTGTTCGACGGCGGCCTGGCCGCCAACCAGGCCGCGAACTTCGCGTGGTGGCAGGACGAGCACAACTTCTACATCGACCTCAGGGTCATGCTGCCGCTGCGGCACGCCTGTCAGGAGCTGGGCCGCCGCCTGGACGTCGACCACAAGAACGACATGCTCTACCTGTTCTGGCCGGAGCTGCTGGACGTCGCCGCGGGCAAGCCCTACGCAGGCGAGCTCAAGAGCCTGGTCGCCGACCGCCGCCAGTACTTCGACCACTGGCACGCCAAACGCGGCGAGATGCCCAAGGTGCTGGGCACGATCCCGGAGTCGGTCGAGGACCCCGTGCTCATCGAGATCTTCGGCATCAACCCCGGCTCGTTGCGCGCCGTACAGAACCCCGACGCGGCGCATCAGACCACGCTGACCGGGGTTGCCGCGGCCAGCGGGGTCGCCACCGGCATCGCCCGGGTGCTGCAGAGCGCCGACGAGCTGCACCGGCTCGCCCCCGGTGAGATCCTCGTCTGCGAGTCGACGTCGCCGAACTGGACCCCGGCCTTCGGCAGGATCGCGGCCGCTGTGTGCGACGGCGGTGGCATGCTGAGCCACGCGGCCATCGTCGGCCGGGAGTACGGGGTGCCGACGGTCACCGCGGCAGGCGTGGCGACCCTGGCGATCGGGGACGGCGACGCGATCGTCGTCGACGGCACGAACGGCAAGGTCACGATCCTCAAGCGGGCGGCGGAGTTGGCGGGCGCATGACGGCGGTGGTGTGGGTCGACGACGTCGAGCCCGAGGCGGCGATCGCGGTCGCCGGGCCCAAGATGGGCAGGCTCGTCGACCTGCGGCGCGCCGGGGTCCAGGTGCCCCGGGGGTTCGCCGTCACCGTGGACGCCTACCGGCGCCACTGCGCGGAGTCCGGTCTGGACGTGCGTATCGACGAGGTCCTGTGTGGAGCCGGTCCGGACGCGGTCGACGGCGCGTCGGCGCGGATCCGCGAGCTGTTCGTCGCGACGCCGATGTCGGACCCGCTCACGACCACGATCGTCGAGGCGTACGAGGAGCTGTGCCTGCGGTGCGTGGACGTCAACGTGCCGACCGCGGTGCGCTCCTCGGCCACCGGGGAGGACACGGACGGCGCGTCGTTCGCCGGGATCTTCGACACCTACCTCGGGGTGTCGGGGCCACCGCGCGTGCTGGACGCCATCCGGGCGTGCTGGGGCTCGCTGTTCACCGCCCGCGCGCTGGCCTACCGGCTGCGCCGGGGGATCAGCCACCACGACACGCCCATCGCCGTCGGCGTGCTCGAGCTGATCCACGCGCGCGCGTCGGGCGTGGCGTTCTCGGTGCACCCGGTCACCGGCGAGCTCGACCGGGTCGTCATCGAGACGTCGTGGGGGTGGGGCGAGGCGGTCGTGAAGGGGCTCGTCGACCCCGACCACATCGAGGTCGGCAAGTCCGACGGGCGGGTGCTCAAGTACGACGTGGCGCACAAGAAGGTGATGTCGGCGTTCGACTTCGCCCGCGGCCGGGTCACCGAGATCGGCATGCCTGCGAAGCTGGCCGACCGTCGGGTGCTGGACGACGAGCAGATCGCCGCGGTCACCGCCGCCGTCACGGCCATCGAGGAGCACTACGGCTACCCCGTCGACGTCGAGTGGGTGATCGCGCGGCACCGGCGGGCGGGCGACCCGATCTGCATCGTGCAGTCGCGCCCGGTGACGGTCGTGGCCACGCAGCCGCCGCCGACCGCGTACGACCCGGTGGCGGCGGCGCAGAAGTACGTCTTCAGCGGGAAGGGCCTACCTGGCCGCTAACGGCGAGGCTTCCGCGTACGAGGCGCGTCCGCGGCCCATTGTGCGCACGAGCGGGGCGGTCGCCCTAGCATCCGGCGCGTGGACAGCATGCGCATCGTCACCCAGCGCACGACGGGCGGCCCGGAGGTGCTCGAGATCGGGCGGGCGCCCGTGCCCGAGCCGCTGCCGACCGAGGTCCGCGTGCGGGTCGCCGCGGCCGGGGTCAACCCGGTCGACTGGAAGACCCGGGCGGGCGGCGGCATGGCCTCGGTGATCGGGCCGCCGCCGTTCACCGTGGGCTGGGATGTCGCGGGCACGGTCGACGCCGTGGGCGTGGGCGTCACCCGGTTCGCGGTCGGCGACAGCGTGTTCGGCATGCCGTGGTTTCCGCGGGCGGCGGGCGCTTACGGCGAGTTCGTCACCGCGCCCTCGCGGCACTTCGCCCACCGTCCCGCCGGGCTGACGGAGGTCGAGGCGGCCGGGCTCTCGCTCGCCGGGCTGACGGCCTGGCAGTGTCTCGTCGACATCGCCGACGTCCACGCGGGCCAGCGGGTGCTCATCCACGCGGCGGGAGGCGGGGTCGGCCACCTCGCCGTGCAGATCGCGAAGGCGCGTGGGGCGTACGTCATCGGCACGGCGTCGCGGGGCAAGCACGACCTGCTGCACGACCTCGGCATCGACGAGACCATCGACTACCGCGCCGAGGCGTTCGAGCGGGCGGTCGAGCCGGTGGACCTGGTGTACGACCTCATCGGCGGCGACGTCGCCACGCGGTCGCTGGACGTCCTGCATCCCGACGGCAGGCTGATCTGTCTGCCGTCAACGACCGCGGCGGAGGCGATGGCCGCCGCGGCCGACCGGGGGCTGCGCGCCACCGGCATGCTCGTCGAGCCGGACGGCGACGGGCTGGAGGAGCTCGCCCACCTCGTCGACGACCGGCGGCTGCGGGTGCTGGTGGCCGAGACGTTCCCCCTGGAGCGCGCGAGCCACGCGCACCGGGCGGGGGAGCTGGGGCACACGACCGGGAAGCTGGTGCTGACGGTCTGACCCGGAGCGTCGGCTCACACCTGCGGCCGCAGGTCGCAGCGTCCGGCGGTGCACCGGGCGAGCGCGGCGTCCAGGTCGGCGCGCACGGCGACGAGCCGCGCCAGCTCGGCCGTCACCCGGTCGCGGGCGACGTCCAGTCGCCACCGCTCCGAAGCACAGTCACCGCCGTCGTCATGAGCCCGCAAGGTGAATGGGTGTAGATGCGGTAGCCCGACGCGATATCCAGACTTTACCGTCGGGTCATGACCGACATCATGTGCACGCTGAGCGCCGACGACGCCCGCGGGCGCCGCGACGAGTACGCCCGTCTCCTCGCGGCGGCCTACGACGGACGTGAACGCTTCGCCGACGGGATGCAGTGGCGGCTCCGCCCCGGGCCCGGGGTCGCGGAGTGGGCCCGCGACCTCGCGGCCCGGGAGCACGCCTGCTGCGCATTCCTGGAGATCGCCGTCACCGAGACCGACGACCGTGTGCTGTGGACGATGACGACCGGCGACGATTCGGCCGCACGGGGCGTCGTCGACCTCTTCTACGACCTGCCTGGCGCCGAGCCCGCCCGCGGAGTGGTGTCGAGGTAGCGGACCGGCCAACCGGACCCAGGCCGTGGCCCGGGCGCCGTGAGCTCGGGCTGATCGGCTGACGCTCCGGCCCCAAGATCGCCGTTTCAGGGACATTTCGGTCTCTCTCAGCGTCCCTCATGTCCCGCAAATGGCGATCAAGGCCCGGTCGTCGCGCCGCGCATGCCGACCTGACGGCGTCGCCGACGGGTACGGCTTGACCGGGAGCCGAGGAGCGCGCCGCCATCGCCGCGCCGTACCGCGAGGCGCTGGCGCGCTGGGCGCCGACGACCCACGCGGACGCGCGCACTGCAGGGCCTCCGTACACGGCTGCGCACGGTCTTCGCACGGCCGCAGGCGACGTCCCCGCCACGGTCGACCTGCTCAACCAAGCTGCGCGCCCACCGCGCGCCGCCCCGCATCAGCGATCGGCACGGGACGCCCCACCTGCACTTCGAGGCGGCGCAGCAGCAAGTCCTACTGCAGCGAGACCTGCGCCCACCGCGAAAGCGTTGCGTGCGGAACGCGGCGACGGGCAGACACGAGTGGCCCCCCGAGCCGGATGCGGGTGGACCGGTTCGATCACCCCGACGGGCGCGGTCGCGATGGGCCACGAACCGGAGCACTGAGCCCCGCGCCGAATTGCAGGAATGTCACCCTGCTGCGATATGGGGCGCCGCTCAGTGGGCGGCGCGGGCCTCCGCCACCACCTCCTGCGCCCGGGTCCGCACGCCCCGCAGCTCGCTGAGGTAGAGCCAGTAGTCGGGGTGGACGCCGGTGAGCCGGTCCTGCGCGTTCTGCAGCCGCACGGACTGTGCGTCGAGGATCGGGCCGAAGCGCTTGACCAGGCCCCGGTCGACGACGAGCCGCTGCGCGTCGCGGAGCACGAACCGGACGTCGGCGGCGAACCTGGCCGGATCGGCGCGGACCTCGCGGAGATCGGCGAGCCGTCCGGCGACGGCATCGTGCGCCTGCTCGGCCACGCCCAGCTGGGTGCGGGCCTCGGCGATCGCGTCCGCGGCGTCGTCCCATTCGCCCGCGTCGGCGCGCTCGCGCGCCCGCGCGATCGCCCGGTCCACGGCGCTGATCGCAGTCCGTGCCTTCTTCTCCGCGTCGACGAGGTCGATCGAGCACGGCTCGGAGAACTCCCGCCGCAGCGCGGAGAGCGCGGGCGGAATCCGGTCCGCCTTGGTGGCGGCGGCCGCCCGGCGGGTGGCGACGCTGCCGAACGCCGACCGCACCCCGGCCGCGACGCGCGGAGCCTCGGCGGCGAGCGTGGCCGCCGCCCGGGCCAGCTCCAGAGTCTGCACGGCCGCCGCCCGCCGCTCGCGGATGCCCTGGCCTGCGGCATCGAGGCCCGCGGCGGCGCGCTCGGCCTCGGCGAGCCGTTCGGCCGCCCGCCGCGACCGGGTGCCCGAGGCGTCGGCCGCCTGCACCGCCGTGCGCGCCGCGACCAGCGCGGCGTGCGCCTCCTGCACCGCGACCGGCAGCGCGCGCAGCACGTGCGCGGCTTCGTCCAGTACGCGCGCGTGCGCCGACCGGAAGCGGCGGATCGTCTCACGCGCTGCGTCGATCTCGCGCAGCGCGCGCTCGTCGGCCTGTCGGGCGCCCGTGACGGGCCCGGTGCCGTCGAGCGGGAACTGCGCGGTGGTGGCGAGGTAGGCCTCCGTCGCGCGGTCGCCCGCCCGCGCGATCTGCGCCCACTCCGGGCCGAGCGGAGGGGTGCCGCCCAGCTGGTCCGCGGTGCGCACGGCATCGTCGGCGGTGCGCTGTTCGTCGTCGAGGGCGAGGAAGGCCTGGCTGGCGGCGGCGCGCGCGGCGCGGGTGGCTTCGTCGGGTGCGTCCTCACGCCGCTCGGACCGCCGAAACAACGCGCCTCCCGCCTTTTCGCTCGCTACCTCGAACCGTACCCACCCCGGCCACCCCGGGCGGCCTGCTGCGGCGGCCTGGGATCCGACCAGGACACGTCGAGAACGCCAACTCGGTGCGGCGAATCGTGCGACTCACCGTGGGAGTCGTTCAGCCGGGGGACCGGCCTGTCCGAAGAGCCAGCCCTGCCCCGTGTCGCAGCCCAGGTCCCGCAGCAGCTCGGCCTGCTCGTCGGTCTCGATCCCCTCGGCGGTGACCGACAGCTCCAGCGCGTGCGCCAGCTCGATGACGGCCCGAAGGATCGTGGCGTTGTGCGGGGTGATCGGGTCGGTCACGAAGGGGCCCGCGAGCTTGAGCACCTTGATCGGAAGGCTGTGCAGGTAGGCGAGGTTCGAGTAGCCGGTGCCGAAGTCGTCGATCGCGATGGTGACCCCGTGCTCGGCGAGCTTGCGCAGAGCGGGCAGCGACTCGTCCTTCGTGCCCATCAGGTCGGTCTCGGTGAGCTCGAGCTGCAGCCGGTCGGCGGGCCATCCGTTCTGGTCGAGGATCGCGGACACGTCCTCGACCAGCCCGGGATCGCGGATCTGCCACGCCGACACGTTGACGCTGATCGTGAACGGCGCCGCGTACGACCCCGCCGCGTGCCACGCGGCGGCCTGCCGCACCGCCTCTCGCAGCACGTGCCTGCCGAGGGGGACGATCGCCCCGGTCCGCTCGGCGAGCGGCACGAACTCCGCGGGGCCGAGCAGTAGACCGTCGGCCAACCGCCACCGAACAAGGGCCTCCATGCCGATGACGACGTTGTCGTGCAACCGGACCAACGGTTGGTAGTGCACGACGAACTCGCCGCGGTCCAGCGCGCCGCGAATGCGGGCCGACAGCTCGAAGCGGGCCACCTCGGCGCGGTGCCTGCGGTGGTCGAAGGTCGCGTACCGGTTGCGGCCGTCGTTCTTGGCCCAGTACAAGGTGGTGTCGGCGGCCTTCATCACTTCGACGGCCACGACGTCCGGGTGTCCGATGCTCGGGTCGGCCCAGTCGTCGGGATAGGTGACGACGCCGACGCTCGCCGACACCATCACGTCGCGGCCCCCGACCCGGACCGGTTGGCGGGCCGTGACCAGCGCTTTCGCCGCAACCCTCGCCGCCTCGTCGGGAGTGGCGTCCTCGATGAGCACCACGAACTCGTCGCCGCCCATGCGGGCGACGAGATGGCCGCGCAGGGCGCGGGCCAGCCGTGTGGCGATGGCGCAGAGCAACTCGTCGCCCGCGTCGTGGCCAAGGGTGTCGTTGACGGACTTGAAGCCGTCGAGGTCGAGATAGCAGACGCCGACCGACCGCTTCGTGGCCGCGCAGCGGGCGACCGCGGCCGTCAGCCAGGCGAAGAACAGCGCCCGGTTGGGGAGGTCGGTGAGCGGGTCGTGCTGGGCCTGGTGGCGCAGGCGGGTCTGCAGGTGGTGGCGATCGGTGATGTCCTCGACCATCGCCACCATGTACAGCGGAGCGCCCTCCAGGTCGCGGACCAGCGAGAGGACGAGATCGGTCCAGATCTCCGTGCCGTCCTTGCGGAAGTACGCCTTCTCGATACGGAGGTGGTCGCGCTCGCCCGAGGTCAGCTGGAGGACCTGGTCCCAGACGTCGGCGTCGTCGGTGGGGTGGACGAAGGAGTAGACCGGTCGCCGTCGGATCTCCTCGGGGCTGTAGCCGAGCATCTCGCTCAGCGCCCGATTGGCCTCGATGATGCGCCCGTTGACGTCGGCGACGCTGATGCCGATGTGCGCGTCGGCGAACACCGCGCCGTAGCGGGCCTCGCTGGCCCAACGGGCGGACTCCGCGGCCTGCCGCGCCGCGAATGCCGCGGCGCTGATCCGTTCCTGCTCCGCCCGGGTGCGCTCCTGAAGCGCCCGCGAGTAACCCCCGCTCAGCGCCCCCAGCACCGTGGCGAGGCGGACCACGCGGGGTGCCGTCGTCGCCGCCGCGGCGAGCTGGGCCCCGACCACCGACAGCGTGCGGTCCAACGACTCCGGACCCGTGAAGTGTGCGGCGATCATCGCGTCCCCGACGGCAGCAGCGGCGGCGGTGCCGGCCTGGGTGCCGCGGACGGCCCCGATCAGCTCGGCGGCCGCCCGGCGGAGGAAGTCCCGCAGCTCACGCTCGTCCATCGCGACGAAACTGGTGCCGCGGACCGCGCTCACCCACACCTCGGCCATCGCGTCGGCCGTCGGCAGCCGGGTCGCGTCCAAGGGTGCGCCCGAGCCCGGATCCGTCACGGCGGCTCACGCAACCCGGGCCACGACCGCGAAGCCGGGATAGTCCACCGGACCGGTGCCGGGCTCGACCGGGGTCTCGGGTCGCCACAACGGGATGCGCACCAGGCCCGGCTCCACCAGCGGAAGATCGCCGAGGATCCGGCGGACCTCGCCCGCGCTCCGCATGCGCATCGGGTTGGGGGAGACGGCCTGGTTGTAGACGGCCTGGGCGTCGGCGGCCTGCGGCGCTCCCTCCGCGGTCGCATGGCTGATCACGACGAAGCTGCCGGGAGCGAGTGCCTCGACGTACCTGCGGAGAATCGCCCCGGGATCCTGCTCGTCGCCGACGAAATGCAAGACAGAGATCAACAAGGCCGCCATCGGGCGGCTGCGGTCCAGGTGACCCTGCACGGTCGGATCCGCCAGCACCTCGGTGGCGTCGGTGAGGTCGGCCTGGACGACCACGGCACGGTCCGTGTCGGCCAGCAGCGCCCGGCTGTGCAGCACCGCCACCGGATCGTGGTCGACATAGACCACGCGGGACGACGGGGACGCGCCCGCGGCCACCTCGTGAACGTTGCCCACCGTCGGGATGCCCGAGCCGAGGTCGAGGAACTGGTCGACGCCCTGCGCGCACAGGTAGCGCACCGCGCGTCGCAGGAAGGCCCGGTTCTCCTGGGCGACCCGGGCCATCTCCGGCAGCACCGCCATGACCTGCCCGGCGAAGGCGCGGTCGGACGCGAAGTTGTGCGAGCCGCCGAGGTAGTAGTCGTAGACGCGGGCGACGCTCGGCGATGCCATGTCCACTTCGATCGGTGCCCAGCCGGGCCGCTTCACGTGTTACCCCCCGCACACGTCTGTCTGGCCGCTGAGCATACCGGGCAGGTCGGTCCGAGCTCGGGTCGCGCGACGGCGCGCAGAGGTGATCAGGGTCAGGGGCCCATGCGGGGTTGACGGCCGCGGCCATCACCGTTCCCGATCTTGGTTCGGCGTCCGGCTGGAGCGTGTCGGGCTGCTCCATTCGTCTGTTCCGTCTGCGCCGGATCGGGTCATCCGCGCCGAAAGGCAAGAGGAGGGGAAGGTCAGCAGCGCCGAATGGTGACCGTTACCGCGGCGTGTCCTGTCCGACACGCCGCGTCCGCTCGGCGCTCCGCACGTCCCGGTGGTCTCAGCAGAGCGGTCGGGAGTTCAACCCGACGTCGCTGAGCCGCTAGCGTTGTCCGCGGATCGATCACGACCCGGTCACAGACCGGACACGGACCACGCTCCCCCAGAGGTCCGCCCGACATCCCCGGTCGGGGCGTCCGGGCCAGGTCGGGTGGGATCCAGAAGGAATGGATGTGTCCCGGCACCGCTCCCCCAAGGGCCGGCGCGCACACCACGGACCCCCGCTGTCCGCCCTCGTGGCGGCAGCGGGGTCCGGTGGCGCCCACCGGTCGACCCCGCTTCCGTCGATCTTCCCGACGCCGATGCACGCCGTCGCGGCGGTCGTCGTCGGCGGCACCCTGGCCGCGACGGCCCAGCAGGCCCTCAGCACTGCGCTTCCCGCCGTTGCCAACGGCATGACCGCGGTCCGTGCGAGCCTCGACCGCGCCGTCGGGTTCGCCCCGGCTGCCCCGACGGTGGCCCCCGTTGTGCCCGAGCCGCCCGTCGCCGACGCTTCCTCCCTGGTCAAGGCGGCCGAACTGCAGAGGACCACGGCCGAGGCGAGGGCGGTCGCGGCGGCCGCCGCCGCGGCGGCACCGGGCAGAGCTGTCGCGGCTGCCCCCGCACCCGCTGCTGCCGCGGCACCTGCTGCCGGCGTGCCTGCCCAGCAGGCTCCCGCGCGCCCGCAGGCGCCTGCGATCGCCGCAGGCGGTGGCGTCCGCATCCTGTCCGGCCCGGTCACGTCCGGCTTCGGTGGCCGGTGGGGGACCGTCCACGAGGGCATGGACATCGCGGCCCCGATCGGCACTCCCATCCACGTCCCGCTCGCGGGCGTGGTCATCAGCTCCGGCCCCGCCAGCGGCTTCGGCCTGTGGGTGCGGGTGCAGCACAACGACGGCACGATCACCGTCTACGGCCACATCAACCGCTCGTTGGTGCAGGTGGGCCAGCGGGTCGCCGCGGGCCAGGTGATCGCCGAGACCGGCAACCGCGGCCAGTCCACCGGCCCGCACCTGCACATCGGTGTGATGCAGAACGGCGTATACGTCAACCCGAAGCCCTGGTTGGACGCCCGCGGCATCCGCTACTGATCGACGCCCGGGGCAGGGTGGCGCGCGCGGTCGGCTGGCTGGGCAAGGTGGAGGACCCTAGCAGCCGGGGCCGACAGAACGGCCCGAGCCAACCCCGGAACGGCGAGGTTGTCCCCATCGGACCCACGTCCGGCCGCCTGTCCACAGCCGGACGGGTGATGCGCCGCCGACACCCTTCGGCCCGGGTCACCCTCGTGGCATGACTCCGGAACCCCCCACCACCGTCTCCCTCTCCGATCCCGGTGAGCTGATCGCCGCCACACCGGTGCTGCTCGGCTTCGTCCCGCGGTCCTCGCTCGTGGCGATGGCGCTCGGCGGCGCCTCCGGCGGGCGTCTCGGTCTCACGCTGCGCATCGACCTGCCGCCCCCCGAGCACACGGCAGGCGCGGCCGAGGCCGTGGTGGAGGGCATCCTCCGCGGCGAGCCTGCGGCCGTCGTCGTCCTCGTGATCGGATCGGGAGGCGACGCCGGGCCGCCTGCCACGGAGCTCGTCGAACGCGTGACCGCGGGTCTGGCGTCTCATGACATGAACGCCTGCCACTCGCTCTGGACGGAAAGCACCACGGCGGGCAGCCGGTGGCAGTGCTACGGCGACTGCGGGTGCACCGGGCTCGTACCCAGGTCGAGCTTGTCCCCGCTGGCGGCAGCGGCCCGGGCGGAGGGCCGGGTGGTGCGCGCCGACCGCGCAGAGCTGGGACAGCTGGTGAAGCCGCTGGACCCGGGCGTGCTCCGGCGGCGCGAGACCCTGCTCGACGCGGCCCTCGACGCGGAGGTCGACGCCGTCTTCGCCGCGGCCTCCGAGAACGGCGACACCGTCCCCGACGGCTGGGTCGCCGAGGACGCGGGCGCCACCGCGATCGAGGTCGGAAGCGATCGGGCGGGGGAGGGCGCGCCCGATCTGCGGGCCGAGCTGATCGAGGGGATCGCCGCGCTCGACGCCGCGCTCGAGGCCGCCGACGAGGTGGTCACCACCGGTGCCGGCGCGGTGGACAGCCCGCCGTCCCCGGAGGGTGACGAGTGGCTCGACGACGGGCGGGTGGTCGCGGTCACCCAGGCCCTGCGGATTGCGCCGGTGCGCGACGCGGCCGTCGCCATGTGCATCGGACCCCGGCCTGCCGCGGCCGAGGCGCTCTGGGCGGCGTTGACGCGCGGCACCCCAGATCCGGAGGCTGCCGAACCCGCCGCGCTGCTCGCGCTCATGGCACTTCTTCGAGGCGACGGTGCGCTGGCCAACGTTGCACTGGATCGGGCCGAGGCCGCCTGGCCCGGCCACCGCCTCACCGCGATGTTGCGGAGTCTCGCGGCGCTCGGCATCCGGCCGAGCGAGCTGCGCGCCTGCCTCACCGGCGAGCCTCTGCCGGGCAAACGCTCGCCGCGGCCACAGCGACGCGGTAGAGCACGAGGAAAGAAGCAACATGCACTGCGGTCAGCGCAACGACGCCGACGCCGCCGATGAGCGCCGATAGGGTTGTGGCCACCTGGGCCCGGTCAGGCGCCTTGGCGCAGCTGGGTGAAACGCCAGGCGTCCCCGACGATCGTCGCGAGGTCGGTGCGGGTGGGGCGCCAGCCCAGCGCCGCGCGCGCCGCGTCACTGGCGGCCACCAGCACGGCCGGGTCGCCGCCGCGGCGCGGCGCAACCACCGTCGGAATCGGGTGTCCGGTGACCGCGCGGCAGGCCTCGATCACCTCGCGCACCGAGAACCCGGTGCCCGAGCCGAGGTTGTACACCCCGTGCCTGCCCGGCTCCGCCCGGGCGAGCGCGAGGAGGTGGGCCTCCGCGAGGTCGTCGACATGGATGTAGTCGCGAATGCAGGTGCCGTCCGGTGTGGGCCAGTCGTCGCCGTAGATCTGCATCGACTCCCGGTCGCCCGCGGCCACCTGCAGCACGATCGGGATGAGGTGGGTCTCGACGACGTGCCGCTCGCCGAACCGGCCGTGCGCGCCTGCCACGTTGAAGTAGCGCAGGCTCATTCCGGCCAGCCCGTGCGCCACCGCGTACGACGTGATCATGTTGTCGATCGCGAGCTTGCTCGCCCCGTACGGGTTGGTGGGCCGGGTCGGGGCGTCCTCCCGGATCGGCACCCGCTCCGGCTCGCCATAGGTGGCGGCGGTGGAGGAGAACACCAGCCGGGGCGTCGCGTGGCGGCGGATGCCCTCGAGCAGCCGCAATGTGGCGACGACGTTGCCCTGCCAGTACATCTCGGGGTGAAGCACCGACTCGCCGACGAGCGAGCGCGCCGCGAAGTGCAGCACACCCTCGAAGCCGTCCGCGAGCAGGTCGTCCGCGGCCTCCCCGACGTCGCCCTTCACGAACTGGGCGCCGTCGGGCACGGCGTCCGCGTGGCCGGTGGACAGATCGTCGAGTACGGTCACGTCGTGCCCCGCGTCCACCAGGTGCGCCGCGCACACGCTGCCGACGTAGCCTGCGCCGCCGGTCACGAGCAACTTCACGTCAGGTCCTCCTCCTGGGCCGGTCGCACCCTACGCGTGGCACAGGCCTTCGACGGCGCGAGGACCGGGATGACGTCCTCAGCGCGCGCGCACCAGCACCGCGTGCGCGATCAGCGGCGCCACGCTCGCCGTGCCCTCCGCAGAGACCACGGGCACCGGGTCGCCGAACCGGGCGATCGCCCGCACCTCGATCGCGTTGCCCGGCACCACGCCCGCCGCCTTCAGCTCGGCCATGAGGTCCGCGTCGACCTGGACGTGCTCGGCGATCCGCCGGACCTCCACCGGACCGCCGCCACGGCGGGCGAGCTCGTCGAGCCGCTGCAGGCCGATCTCCAGCGACGGCGGCACGCTCGTGCTCGGCCGGTCGGTCGGCGGCTGGGCCAGGTCGTCGAGTCCGGGGATCGGATTGCCATAGGGGGAGATCGTGGGGTTGTCGAGCAGCTGCACGAGCTTGCGCTCGACGGCGTCGCTCATCACGTGCTCCCAGCGGCAGGCCTCGGCGTGCACGAGCTCCCACTCCAGCCCGATCACGTCGCTGAGCAGGCGCTCGGCCAGGCGGTGCTTGCGCATCACCGCCACGGCGCGGGACCGGCCCTCGTGAGTGAGCTCCAGGTGCCGGTCGCCCGCCACGACGACGAGCCCGTCGCGCTCCATCCGCGCCACGGTCTGACTCACCGTGGGGCCGCTCTGCGCGAGCCGCTCGGCGATCCGGGCGCGCAGCGGGGTGACGCCCTCCTCCTCAAGCTCGTAGATGGTGCGGAGATACATCTCTGTGGTGTCGATGAGCTCGTTCACGCCCGTAGCCCTTTCGTCAAGACACCAGTCTATCCGGGCATGGTGCCGCGAACCGCACACCGATGCGGGCAGGATGGCCTCGTGACGACACCCGCGTCTCCGCTGATGTCGGCCGAGCGGCTCGCCGAGCTCCCCGAGGCGGTGATCCTCGATGTGCGGTGGCGCCTGGGCGGTCCGCCGGGACGCGCCGACTACGACCTGGCACACATCCCGGGCGCCGTGTTCGTCGACCTCGACACGGAGCTCGCGGACCCGCCGGGCCCCGGCGGGCGGCATCCGCTGCCGGACCCGGCCCGGCAGCAGGCCGTGCTGCGGCGCGCCGGGGTGCGCGCCGACTCCGTGGTGGTGGCTTACGACGACGGGAACGGCGCGGTGGCGGCCCGCGCCTGGTGGCTGCTGCGGTGGGCGGGCCTGCCCGCAGACCGGGTCGCGGTGCTGGACGGCGGCTGGGCGGGCTGGGTCGCGGACGGACGCCCGACCACTGCCGAGCCCGCGCGGCCCGCTGCGGGCGACGTCGTCGTCCGGCCCGGCGGCATGCCCGTGCTCGACGCAGACGCCGCCGCAGCGCTCGCCCGCTCGGGCGTGCTGCTCGATGCCCGGGCCCCGGCGCGCTACCGCGGCGAGATGGAGCCGGTCGACCCGCGGGCGGGTCACATTCCGGGCGCCCGCAACCTGCCCGCCACCGACATCGCAGGCCCGGACGGCCGAGTGCGGCCGCCCGCGGACCTGGCGCGTCGGTTCGCCGAGCGGGGCGCGGCCGGCGCCACACCGGTTGGTGCCTACTGCGGGTCCGGCGTCAACGCGGCCGCGCTCGTGCTCGCCGCGGAGCATGCCGGGCTGCCTGCGGTCTCGCTGTATCCCGGGTCGTGGTCCCAGTGGTCGTCCGATCCGAACCGACCCGTCGCCACGGGCGCCGATCCGTGAGACGGTCCATCCATGAGGTTCGAGTCATGAGCCCGCGCGCGGCCGTGGTGTGGACACCGCAGTTCCTGTCCTACGAGCTGAGCGACGACCACCCGCTCGACCCGATCCGGCTCGACCTCACCATGCGGCTGGCGGGCGAGCTGGGCGTGCTGGAGGGGGTCGAGCCCATCGAGCCGCAGGCCGCTCCGGACACCGAGATCCAACGCATCCACGTCCCGTCCTACCTCTCGGCTGTCAAGTCGGCGCCCGAGATGCCGTTCGGGATCGGGCACGGGCTGGGTACCGACGACAACCCGATCTTCTTCGGGATGCACGAGGCCAGCGCGCTGATCTGCGGCGGCTCGCTGGCGGCGGCCCGGGAGATCGCCGAGGGGCGGGCCGAACGCGCCGTCAACATCGCAGGCGGCCTGCACCACGCGATGGCCGACCGGGCCTCCGGCTTCTGCGTCTACAACGACTGCGCGGTCGCGATCTCCTGGCTGCTCGACCACGGCTTCGAGCGCATCGCCTACGTCGATGTCGACGTGCACCACGGCGACGGCGTGCAGGCCGCTTTCTACGACGACCCGCGGGTGCTCACGATCTCACTGCACCAGCACCCGATGACGCTGTGGCCCGGCACGGGGTGGTCGCGCGAGTACGGCGACGGGGAGGCCGCGGGCTCCGCGGTCAACCTGCCTCTGCCGCCCGGCACGAACGACGCCGGCTGGCTGCGCGCGTTCGACGCGGTCGTGCCGTCCCTGCTCACCGCGTTCCGCCCGCAGCTGCTGGTCACCCAGTGCGGCGCCGACACCCACCGGGAGGACCCGCTGGCCGACCTCGGCCTGTCCGTCGACGGGCACCGGGAGATCTACCGCAGGCTGCGCGAGCTGGCCACGCACACCGCAGGCGGGCGTTGGCTGGCCACCGGCGGTGGTGGGTACGGGCTGTTCCGGGTGGTGCCACGGTCGTGGACGCACCTGATCGCCACCGTCCTCGACCGCGACGTGCCGGGGAACACCGCGATCCCGGCGGGCTGGACCGCACACACCGCCACACTCACCAAGCGGGAGCTGCCCACCACGATGACCGAGGGTGCGAGCACCGCGCACGCCCGATGGGGCGACGGCGATGCCGAGCGGGTCGACGCCGCCGTGCTGGATACCCGCCGTGCGGTCTTCCCGCTGCACGGGCTCGACCCCGACGACCCACGAGACTGAGAGGGCGGGGAGTGACGTGACCGGCACCGACGCCACCAGCGAGGCCGCCGACCCCATCCCGGCGCCTGCCTCGGCGGCGACGGCGGCCGGAGCGGCGCGGACCACCCCGGAGGCGGCTGGACCGGGCTATCCCGCACACTGGGAGGCCGACGTCGTCGCCTCCGACGGCGGCATCGTTCACCTGCGCCCGATCCTGCCCTCGGACGCCGACGCCTTGGTGCGGCTGCACGAGAGCCTGTCGGAGCGCACCCTCTACCTGCGGTACTTCGGGCCTCACCCGCATCTCTCGGCGCGCGACGTCGAGCGGTTCACGGTCGTCGACCACCACGACCGCGTGGCGTTCATCTGCCTGCTCGGCGGCGAGATCATCGCCGTCGGCCGCTACGAGGGGCTGCCCGGGCCGGGCGGCCGGGTCGAGGCCGCCGAGGTGGCGTTCGTCGTCAGCGACCACCATCAGCGCCGAGGCCTGGGCTCCATCCTCCTGGAACATCTCGCGGCCGCGGCCCGGGAGAACGGCCTGCGCAGGTTCGAGGCCGAGGTGCTGGCGGAGAACCGCAACATGGTGCGCGTCTTCCGGGACGCCGGTTACCAGGTCAGCCGGGCGTTCGCGGAGGGCGTCGTCCATCTGGAGTTCGACATCGACCCCACCGAGCGCTCCATCGCGGTACGCGACTCCCGTGAGCAGCGGGCCGAGGCGCGCAGCGTGCACAACGCGCTGCACCCGACGTCGGTCGCGGTGATCGGCGCGTCCACCGACCCATCCAAGATCGGCCACGCGATCCTGCTGAACCTGCTGCGCGGCAGCTTCACCGGCCCCGTCTACCCGGTCAACGCCGAGGCGCGCTCCGTGCGCGGCGTGCGCGCGTACCCCTCGGTCACCGACATCCCCGACGAGGTCGATCTCGCCGTGGTCGCCGTGCCCGCGTCCGGCATCGACGAGGTCATGGATTCGTGCTTGGCCAAGAGGGTGACGACGCTGGTCGTGGTGAGCGCCGGGTTCGCGGAGGCAGGCGTCGGCGGCCTGGTGGCCGAGCGGCGGCTCGTCGCGGAGGCCCGCGCGCACGGCATGCGCGTTATCGGCCCCAACGCGCTCGGCGTGGCCAACACCGCGGCGGACGTCCGGCTGAACGCCACCCTCGCCCCGGACCTGCCCGGACAGGGCCGGATCGGGTTCTTCGCCCAGTCCGGGGCGCTGGGGATCGCGATCCTCGCCACGGCCCGCAAACGCGGGCTGGGGCTGTCGACGTTCGTCTCGGCGGGCAACCGCGCCGACCTGTCGGGCAACGACATGCTGCAGTACTGGCAGACCGATCCGGCCACCGAACTGGTGCTGCTGTACCTGGAGACGTTCGGCAACCCGCGCAAGTTCGCCCGGGTCGCCCGCAGGCTCGCGCGCACCAAGCCGATCGTCGCGGTGAAGAGCGGGCGGCACGCCGGCCAGGTCGCGGGGCTCGACGGCCACACTGAGCCGATCGACGAGGACAGCGTCCGGGCGCTGTTCGAGCAGGCGGGCGTCATCCGGGTGGACACGCTCGCCGAGCTGTTCGACACCGCGCTGCTGCTGGCGTACCAGCCGCTGCCCGCCGGTCCGCGGGTCGCGGTCGTGGGCAACTCCAGCGCGCTCGGCGTGCTCGTCGCCGACGCGCTGGTGGGGGAGGGGCTGCAGCTCGCGGGCGACCCGGTCGACGTCGGCGTCACGGCCTCGCCCGAGCGGTTCGCGGCCGCCATTGCCGCAGCGCTCGGCGCTGGTCCGCCCGCGGCGGAAGGTGGTGATGCCGTCGCTGGGGCTGCCGCAGGCGCGGGTGGTGATGTCCTCGCTGGGGTTTCCGCAGGCGCGGGTGGTGGCGGTGTGGCCGGGGCTTCCGCGGGTGGTGCCGACGCGCTGGTCGCGGTCTTCGTGCCGCCGGTCGCCACGCCGGGGGACGCGTACGCGCGGGCGCTGCGGGAGGTGGCGGCGGCCGTGCAGGAGTCCGCTGACAAGCCGGTCGTCGCGGTGTTCTTCGCCGCCGAGGGCGTGCCCCCCGAGCTGGCCGTGCCGGGCGCGGACGGCACCCCCACCCGAGGGTCGGTGCCCAGTTACGCCAGCCCGGAGCGGGCCGCGGCGGCGCTGGGGCGGGTGAGCCGCTACGCCCGGTTCCGGGCCGAGCCCGCGGGCGACTTCACCCCGCCGCCCGGGATCGACAGCGCCGCCGCCCGCGACCTTGTCGCTCGCCTCGAGGCGGCTGCCAGGGGCGACGGCACCGGGCCCACCCCCGCAGACACCGACCGCGCCGATGACCCCGAGCGCTCCGATGGACTCGGTGGGTCGGTCGGTCCCGGTGGCCCGGTCGGTCCCGGCGGTTCCGGTGTCCCGGTCGGTGCCGGTGGCCCGGTCGGTCCCGGCAGCCCGGTGGGCACCGGCCGCAGCGGGGGCGACGAGCCTAGCGGTGACATCGGCCGGGTGTTGGCCGACACGGACGCCGCCGCGCTGCTGGCCTGCTACGGCATCACGCTGGTCGAGTCCCGCCGGGTGGCGGGGGCGGACGCGACAGTGGCCGCCGCCGAGGAGCTCGGCTACCCCGTCGCGGTCAAGGCGGTTGGCGGCCGGTGGCGGCACCGCACCGACCAGATCGGCCTGCGCCTTGACGTCGTGACGCCCACCGGGGCCCGGCGCGCGTACACCGACCTGACCCGGCTGTCCGGGCACGACGAGGTGGACGTCCAGCGCATGGCGCCGAAGGGCGTGTCGTGCGTTCTGGAGATCGTCGAGGACCCCTCGTTCGGCTCGTTGATCTCCTTCGGGCTCGCGGGCACGGCCACCGAGCTGCTCGGCGACCGCGCGTTCCGGGTGGTCCCGGTGTCCGACCGGGACGCCGCCGCCCTGGTGCGCGCTCCGCGCGCCGCGCCGCTGCTGGATGGCTACCGCGGCGCCGAGCCCACTGATCTCGCCGCGATGGAGGAGCTCGTGCGGCGGGTCGCCAAGCTCGCCGAGGACCTGCCCCAGGTGCGCTCGCTTGTCCTCGACCCGGTGCTCGCCACGGCGACGGGCGTTTCGGTGGCCGGTGCGCGCGTGGTGCTCGGCACACCGCCACGACGCGACGACGCAGGCCCCCGCCGGATCCGCTGACCGAACCGAAGAAGCACGTTCGCGTGATCACCACAACCGGTGCGTGTGGTGCGCCTGCACACCTCATGCACCGACGCCGCCGATCAAGGGGGCGGCGGGCGGCCCGGGCAGCGCGCTGGTCGGTGCGGTCGGGCCCGGCATCGGCTCCACCGGGCGTCGGCCCCGCCGGGTATCGCCCCCGCCCTCGTGCGCTCAGCGGCGGAAGGTCACCTGCAGGGTCGGCTGGCTGACGTCGGCGAAGAAGTCGTTGCCCTTGTCGTCGACGACCACGAACGCCGGGAAGTCCACCACCTCGATCCGCCAGACGGCCTCCATCCCGAGCTCGGGGTACTCCAACACCTCGACCTTGCGGATGCAGTCCTGCGCCAGCCGGGCCGCGGGCCCGCCGATGGAGCCGAGGTAGAAGCCGCCGTGCGCCGCGCACGACGTGGTGACCTGCTTGCTGCGGTTGCCCTTCGCGAGCATGACCAGTGAGCCGCCCGCGGCCTGGAACTGCTCCACGTAGGAGTCCATGCGGCCCGCGGTGGTCGGCCCGAACGAGCCCGACGCGTACCCGGCGGGAGTCTTGGCGGGCCCCGCGTAGTAGACGGGGTGGTCGCGCAGGTAGTCGGGCATCGGCTCGCCCGCCTCCAGCCGCTCGGCGATCTTCGCGTGGGCGATGTCGCGGGCCACGACCAGCGGCCCGGACAGCGACACCCGCGTCTTGACCGGCAGCGTCGAGAGCTGGTCACGGATCGCGTCCATCGGCCGGTTGAGGTCGATCGCGACGACCTCGCTCGGCAGGTCCTCCGCCGCCGTCTCGGGCAGGAAGCGCGCGGGGTCGGTCTCCAGCCGCTCCAGGAAGACGCCCTCCGGCGTGATCTTGGCCTTGGCCTGCCGGTCGGCCGAGCACGACACGGCGATGCCCACCGGCAGCGAGG
The DNA here is from genome assembly GCA_963822805.1 of uncultured Actinomycetota bacterium. Classification (GTDB taxonomy): domain Bacteria; phylum Actinomycetota; class Actinomycetes; order Mycobacteriales; family Pseudonocardiaceae; genus Pseudonocardia. The sequence goes on from CAWGIV010000004.1 coordinate 233,937, forward strand.
CGCCGTGCCGCGGCAGCCGGATCACGCGCACGTCGTGACAGAAGTACTTGCCGCCGAACTGGGCGCCGATCCCGAACTGTCGGGTGAGCTCCAGCACCTGCTGTTCGAGATCGCGGTCGCGGAACGCGTGGCCCAGCTCGGATCCGGCGGTCGGCAGCGTGTCCAGGTAGCGCGCCGACGCGAGCTTGGCCACCCTCAGCGTGTACTCCGCGGACATCCCGCCGACGACGATCGCCAGGTGGTACGGCGGGCACGCGGCGGTGCCCAGCGAGCGCAGCTTCTCGTCGAGGAACGCGGCCAGGCGCCGGGGGGAGAGCAGCGCCTTCGTCTCCTGGTAGAGGAACGTCTTGTTGGCCGAGCCCCCGCCCTTGGCCAGCACCAGCAGCTCGTACTTCGGCGACTGGCCGGGTACCGAGTACAGCTCGACCTGCGCGGGCAGGTTGGTGCCGGTGTTGCGCTCGTCCCAGAACGAGGTTGGCGCCATCTGGGAGTAGCGCAGGTTGAGCTGGTCGTAGGCCTCGAACACGCCGCGGGAGATGGCCTCCTCGTCCGTGCCGCCGGTGAGCACCGTTTCCGTGCGCTTGCCGATGACGATCGCGGTGCCGGTGTCCTGGCACATCGGCAGCACGCCGCCCGCGGAGACGCAGGCGTTGCGCAGGAGGTCGGTGGCGACGAACCGGTCGTTGGGCGACGCCTCGGGGTCGTCGACGATCGCCCGCAGCTGCGCCAGGTGCGATGGTCGCAGGAAGTGCTGGATGTCGTGCACGGCCTCCCGGACGAGCGCGGTGAGCGTGGCGGGGGCGATCTCCAGGAACGTCCGGCCCGCGGCTTCGACGACGGCGCCGGGTGGGAGCGACAAGCGGCGGTACTCGGTCTCGTCCGAGCCGAGCGGAAGCAGGTCGGTGTGGTGGAAGCCGGACACGAGAGGAATCTACCGCCGGTCGGGAGGCCGGACCGGCCCCCGACCAGTCCGACCCCCCGGGGAAGGCGCCCGACGAGCGGGCGCGCGCGCCTCGACACTGCCTGCTCCCGGCGCACCCGTCAAACCCCGCGGCCGGACGTAGGCTGGACCCCATGCCTGGATCGATCTTGGGAACCTCCGTCCGCCGCGTGGAGGATCACGACCTCATCACCGGGGCGAGCACCTACGTGGGCAACCTCGAGCTCCCCGGCCTGCTGCACCTGGCGTTCGTCCGGTCCCCGCTGGCGCACGGGCGGATCACCGGAATCGACACCGCGGCCGCCGCCGCCGCGCCGGGCGTCGTCGCCGTCTACACCGCCGCGGACCTCGCCCTACCCGCCCACCACGGCCTGTTCGTGCTCAACCCGGACCTGCCGCGCCCGCCGCTGGCCACCGACCGGGTGCGTTTCGTGGGCGAGGCCGTGGCCGTCGTCGTCGGGGAGACGAAGGCCGCCGTGGTGGACGCCGTCGAGCTGGTGGAGGTGGACTACGACCCGCTGCCCGCCGTGGTCGATCCCGAGGCGGCACTGCAGGAGGGGGCGCCCGCGCAGTTCGAGGGGCGCGACAACCTCGCCGCGGGCCAGCGCAGCGACCCCGCCGACGCCGATGCCGCGCTGGCCGACGCCGAGGTCGTCGTCCGGGCGCGGATGGTGAACCAGCGGGTGGCGGTGCTGTCCCTTGAGGGCAACGCGATCGCGGTGCTGCCCGGCGGGAACGGACCCGACGACCAGCTGACGGTCTGGGTCTCCACCCAGATGCCGCACGGCTTCCGCGATCAGGCGGCGCAGGTGTTCGGGCTGGACGCCGAGCGCGTGCGCGTGATCACCCCACACGTCGGCGGCGCCTTCGGTGGCAAGGCCGGGCTCCTGGCCGAGCACACGGTGGCGATTGGCGTGGCCCGCGCGCTCGGGCGCCCGGTGAGCTGGGTGGAGACCCGCTCGGAGAACCTCGTCTCGATGCCGCACGGACGGGCCCAGGTCGCCTACTACGAGCTGGGGCTCACCCGTGCCGGGCGGATCACCGGCCTGCGGGCGCGGGTGGTCGGCGACTCGGGCGCGTACGCGGGCTTCGGCGGCGCGCTCACGCTCGGCCCCACCTACGTCATGAGCCAGGGCGTCTACGCCATCCCGAAGCTCGCGTTCGACGGCGCGGTGGCGCTCACCAACACCACCCCGATGGGCGCGTTCCGCGGCGCGGGCCGCCCGGAGGCCACCGCCTACCTGGAGCGCATGCTCGACCTGGCCGCGGCCGAGCTTGCCATCGACCCGGCCGAGCTGCGACGGCGCAACTTCCTCGACCCGGCGTCCTTTCCGGTCACCACGCTGCCCGGCGCGCGCTACGACGTCGGCGACTACGACCTGCCGCTGCGCGAGGCCCTGCGCCTCGCCGATTACGACAAGCTCCGCGAGGAGCAGCGCACCCGCCGGGAGGCGGGCGACCCCGTCCAGCTCGGGATCGGGATCAGCGTGTACGTCGAGATCACCGCGGGCGGCGGGGGCAGCGAGTACGGTGCGGTCACCGTGCACGCCGACGGCTCCGCCACGATCTCAGCGGGCACCTCCGCGCACGGCCAGGGCCACGCCACCGCGTTCGCCATGCTCGCGAGCGACCGCCTCGGGATCCCGCTGCCGAAGATCCGCTTCGTTCAGTCCGACACGGCGGTCGTGCCGCGCGGCTCGGGCACCGGCGGGTCGCGGTCGCTGCAGATGGGCGGCAACGCCGTGCTCGTCGCCGCCGACGACGTGCTGGAGCAGGCCCGCCGTCGGGCGGCGGAGCTGCTGGAGGCCGCCGTCGACGACGTCGCGCTCACCGCCGACGGGGAGTTCGGGGTGAGCGGCGTGCCGTCGCCGACCATCACGTGGGCGCAGGTCGCGAGCCACGGCGACGAGCTGTTCGCGGGCCTGGACTTCCACCAGGACGGCGCCACGTTCCCGTTCGGCGCGCATGTGTCGGTGGTCGAGGTGGACACCGAGACAGGCCGGGTCACCCCGCGCCGACACATCGCCGTCGACGACTGCGGGCGGATCCTCAACCCGCTGCTCGTCGCAGGCCAGCAGCACGGCGGTCTCGCACAGGGCGTCGCGCAGGCGCTGTTCGAGGAGGTTCTCTTCGACGCCGACGGCCAGCCGCGCACAGCCACGCTCGCCGACTACCGGATGCCCAGCGCGGCCGACCTCTGCTGGTTCGAGGCGCACAACACCGAGACCCCGACGCCGATGAACCCATTGGGCGCCAAGGGGATCGGCGAGTCGGCCACCATCGGCTCCACCCCCGCGGTGCAGAACGCGGTGGTCGACGCGCTGCGCCCGTTCGGGGTGCGGCACGTCGACCTGCCGTGCACGCCGGAGCGCGTGTGGCGGGCCATCCACGCGGGCGCGGCGGACCCGTGGCGCGAGCCGCCTGCCGTGTTCGCGACTCTGCCGGTGCGGGCGGGTGCGTCGGACGCGGCGGCCGGAGGCGAGATCTAGCTGTCCGCTCAATCAGACTTTCTCAATCTGATAGTCTGATACCCATGAAGGAGATGTCGGCCTCGGAGGTTGCGCGGCGCCTCTCCGCGGTACTTGACGGCGCCGAGAGCGGTGAGACCGTGGTCATCACACGCGGTGGGCGGCGGGTGGCCATGCTCATCCCGGCGCCCCGGGCGAATGGTGCGGCGGTGACCGACGTTCTTGCCCGTTGGCGGGATCGTCTCGGGGTCGACGACACGTTCGAGGCTGCGGTCGGGCAGGTCGATGTCGGGGCCGGCGAGTTGGATCGCGACCCGTGGCGCGACTGATCCTCGACACCGGCGTCGTGGTCGCGGCCGTGCGCGGCCGGATCGATCTCGCGGTGATCGGCGGGCAGGATGATGTCGCCCTGTCCGCGGTGGCCGTTGCCGAATATCTTACAGGCGTCGAACTTGACGCTGATCCGGCCCGCCGCGCCGCGCAGGCCGCGTTCCTCGAGGAACTGCTGGCCGTCGCACCGGTCGTGGACTACGACCGGAGCGTCGCGACCATCCACGCCGCGCTCCTGGCCCACGTGCGACGCACGGGCCGCCCACGCGGCGCACATGACCTGATCATCGCCGCCACGGCACGGGCCAGCAACCGCACCCTCCTCTCCACCGACCGCGCTGCCGGTTTCGAGGACCTGCCGGACCTCCAGGTACAACTCCTGCCGGGGTGATGGACCAGAGGCGCCGGCTCGACCCGTCCTCGGTGAGGCGCCCTACCTACCCACTCGGGTGGGGTTGCATGGCCCGCCCATCGACACGTCCCGGCCGAGATCCGCAAGCTGGGATGGAAACTCACGTGCGGTCACGCAAGACTGCGAACGTGACCGCACGTGAGGAGATCCGATGAGGCTGGCGACGATCCGTACGGCGGCGGGCCACCGCGCCGTCCGGGTGGACGGTGCTGATGGTGCCGACGGCGCGGCGGTGGAGACGGGCGACGCCGATGTCCGCGCGCTGCTCACCCAACCCGACTGGCGGGCCAGGGCAGAGGCGGCCGCGGGACCGTCGCATCCGCTCGACACCGTGGACTACGCCCCGCTCGTCCCTTCGCCCGAGAAGATCATCTGTGTCGGGATGAACTACCGCGACCACGTCGCGGAGATGGGCAACGAGCTGCCGGACTACCCCACGTTCTTCGCCAAGTACGCCCCCGCGTTGATCGGCGCGCACGACGACATCGTGCTGCCCACGGTCTCGGACAAGGTCGACTGGGAGGCCGAGCTCACGGTCGTCATCGGCACACCGGTGCGGCACGCCGACGCGGCCACGGCGGAGGCGGCGATCGCAGGCTATACGGTCATGAACGACGTCAGCATGCGCGACTTCCAGATGCGCACGAAGCAGTTCCTGCAGGGCAAGACGTTCGAGCACGCGACGCCGCTGGGCCCACACCTCGTCACCCCCGACGAGCTGCCCGCGGGGGGCTGGGCCATCGGCACGACCCTCGACGGCGAGACCGTGCAGAGCTCCTCGACCGACCAGCTCGTCTTCGGACCGGTCGATCTGGTGATCTACCTCTCCCAGATCGTCACGCTCAACCCCGGCGACGTCATCGCCACGGGCACGCCCGGCGGCGTCGGCCACGCCCGCAAGCCGCCGCGCTACCTCACCGAGGGCACCGTCGTGGTGACGTCGGTGGCGGGCGTCGGCGAGCTGCGCAACACCTGCCGGGCGGAGAAGCGGTGACGCTGCCCGGCGTCACCGACTCGTTGGCCTGGGCCGCGGACGGCGCCGCCCACCTGCGCGGCCTGCTGACCCGGCTCGGTGACGAGGCGTTCCGCGCACCGTCCCTGCTGCCCGGGTGGAGCCGGGCGCACGTGCTCAGCCATGTCGCCCGCAACGCCGACGCCATGATCAATCTGCTGCTGTGGGCGCGCACCGGCATCGTGACCCCCGCCTACGCCAGCGCCGAGGCGCGGGCCGCGGACATCGAGAAGGGCGCGCTCCGCACGCCGACGGAGATACGTGACGACGTCATCGCCTCGTCCGACCGACTGGCGGCCGTCGTGCGGGACCTGCCCGAGGCGGCCTGGGCGGCGCTGATCACCAATGTGCAGGGCCGGGTGATCCGGGCCTCGGCGGTGCCGTGGATGCGAGCGGTGGAGGTGTGGATCCACGCCGTCGACCTCGACGCAGGCGCCTCGTTCGCGGACATGCCCAGGCCGATGGTGGACGCCCTGCTCGTGGACGCCTGCGAGGCGATGGGCCGCAAGCCGGAGTGCCCGGTGCTGCGGCTCGTCGACGGCGACCGCGCCTGGCACGTCGGCGAAGGCGCGGCGACGGTGGTGACCGGTGAGGCGGCGGAGCTGGCCGCGTGGTTGCTGGGCCGGTCGGCGGGCAAGCCGCTGCGGGCCGACGGCACGCGCAACCTGCCCGCGCTGCCGCCGTGGCGGTGAACGCGCCGAGCGCGCTGCCCGGTAAGGGTTTCCGTGCCCCCTAGTCTCGTGGCGTGCGCTTCCGGTACGGCATCGAGCACGAGCTTGCGATCCTGCGCGGCCGCACGTTCGCTGATTTCACCGACCTGACCTTCGACGAGTTGCAGGCCGTGGTCGACTCCCTGCCCGCGGACCCCGCCGACTACCCGGACCTGCGCGTCGGCGACCAGGGCATCAAGCGCAAGCGCTGGTACGTCGAGGGCTACGAGCGGTTCGACGACCAGGGCGAGCTCGTGCGGTGCGACCCCAAAGGCCTGGAAGTGCGCACCCGCATCCACGACTCCGTCGCGCGGGCCGTCGGCGCGCTGGCCGCCGACGTCGGCCTGCTGGAGGCCGAGCTCGCACGGCGCGGGCTGGCGTCGTGCGCGATCGGGTTCAACCCGCTGCGCTCGGCCTACGTGATCGACCCGCCGCTGGGGGAGTGGGAGCGGGCGCACCGCATCGGCTCGCCCGAGGAGCGCACCGCGCACCTGCACATGGTGACCTACGGGCCCGACCTCAACCTGTCGGCTGACGGTCTCGACGTGCTCGACTTGATCGATGCTGCCCGCAAGCTCACCCACTACAGCCCGTGGCTCGTGCCACTGTCGTTCTCCTCCCCGTTCCGCGACGGGAAGCCGTGGGGCGGGCTGTCCGCGCGCACGCATCTGCGCACCGGGGCGCGGCCCGCCGCACTCGCGTTCCTGGGCCCGGACGGGCCGCAGGTCGCCTCCGACCCGTCGCTCACCCAGCCCGCGCGGCTCCCCGCCGAGGTCGGCAGGCTGGAGTTCAAGGCGTTCGACGCGATCGGCGACCTCGCGCTCCACGGCGAGCTGCTCAGCCTGCTCACCGGGCTGGTCCTCGACGACACGCTGCCCGGCCGCCGCACCACTCCGGACGCGGCGGCGCACCGGCAGGTCGCCACGGTGGGCCTGGCCGACGACGACGTGCACGCGGGCACGGGCGCTCTGCTCGACGCCGCCGAACGCGCGTTGGCCGACCGCCCGTGCGACGCGGCCCGGCTGGCCGCCCTGCGGGAGCGCTGGGCCCGCCGCGAGTCTGCCGCGGCGGCGATGCTCGCGGCGTACTCGGCGGGCGCCACCCTCGCCGAGGTGCTCACCACTTGCCGTTGAGGTAGCTCGCGCGACGTGTGCGAGCAGCCCCTACGTGTAGGAGTGCTGCGCGTCGGGGTAGCTGCCCGCGCGCACCTCCTCGGCGTAGGTGCGGGCCGCGCCCAGCAGGATCTCGCCGAGGTCGGCGTACTGCTTGACGAACCGGGGCTTGCGGCCGCGGTTCATGCCCGCCATGTCCGACCACACCAGCACCTGGGCGTCGGTGTCCGGGCCCGCCCCGATGCCGATCGTCGGGACCACGAGCTCGGCCGTCACCCGCTTGGCCACGTCCGCGGGCACCATCTCCAGCACCACGGCGAACGCCCCCGCCGCCTGCAGCGCGAGCGCGTCGTCGACGAGCCGCTCGCCCGCGTCGCCGCGGCCCTGGACGCGGAAGCCGCCCAGCGCGTGCTCCGACTGCGGGGTGAAGCCCAGGTGCGCCATCACCGGGATGCCCGACTGGGTCATGGCCTCGACGTGGGGCGCGAAGCGCGCCCCGCCCTCCAGCTTGACGGCGTGCGCCCCGCCCTCCTTCATGAACCGCACCGCCGTCGTGAGGGCCTGCTCGGGGCTCACCTGGTAGCTGCCGAACGGCAGGTCGGCCACCACCAGCGCGCTCGCCGCGCCCCGGGTGACCGCCTTGACCAGCGGCATCAGCTCGTCGACCGTCACCGGGATCGTGTTGTCGTGGCCGTAGACGTTGTTGCCTGCCGAATCCCCGACCAGCAGCACCGGGATGCCTGCCTCGTCGAAGATCTGCGCGGAGTACACGTCGTAGGCGGTGAGCATCGGCCACCGCTCCCCGCGTTCCTTCATCTCCCGCAGGTGGTGGATCCGCGTCCGTTTGGGCTTCGCGGTGGTGCGGTAAGGAGCGTCGAATTCAGACATCGCTGTCCGTCCTCCCTCGAGGCCCGCCGCGCGGGTCCCCGGGTCGTCAGGTGCTGACGCGCACAGCGTGGCACCCGGTGTTGCCCGTGGGACAGGCCTGGGACGAGGTTCACAACGGCTTGCCATGGGCCTGTGCGTAGGCTGCGCCGCGTGTTGCGCTGGCGAGGGCTGGAGGCCATACCGACCGGGTGGGGCCGCAGCATCGTGACGGTCGGGGTCTTCGACGGTGTGCACCGCGGGCACCAGAAGCTGATCCACCGGACGGTGGAGCGCGGGCGGGCCCGCGGGCTGCCCACGGTGTTGGTGACGTTCGACCCGCACCCGGCGGAGATCATCCGCCCGGGCAGCCACCCGGCCCGGCTGACCAGCCTGCGTCGTCGCGCCGAGCTGGTCGCCGAGCTGGGCATCGACGCGTTCTGCGTGCTCCCGTTCACCCCGGAGCTGCAGCGCATGGAGGCCGCAGCGTTCGCCCACGAGGTGCTGGTGGACCGGCTGCACGCCGCGGAGGTCGTCGTGGGGCGGAACTTCACCTTCGGGCACAAGGCCGCGGGCAATGTGGCGCTGCTGACGGAGCTGGGCGCACGCTTCGGGTTCGGCGTCGAAGGCCTCGATCTCATGACCGACGACGGGGTGACGTTCTCCTCGACCTACATCCGCTCCTGCATCGACGCCGGGGACGTGGCCGCTGCCGCGGCGGCGCTCGGCCGCCCGCACCGCATCGAAGGGGTCGTCGTGCACGGCGACCACCGCGGTCGTGATCTGGGCTTCCCTACCGCGAACCTCGCGTCGGCGGCGTGGACAGCCCTGCCCGCCGACGGTGTCTACGCCGGGCACTTCGTCCTCGGCGACCGGCGGCTGTCGTCGGCGATCTCGGTGGGCACCAACCCGACCTTTTCCGGCCGGGAGCGCACCGTGGAGGTGTACGTGCTCGACGTCGAGGAGGACTTCTACGGCTTCGACGTCGGCGTGGACGTCGAGCACTGGCTGCGCGGGCAGGAGCGCTTCGCCGACATCGACGCCCTCAAGGCCCGGATCCTGGCCGATGTGGAGCGCACCCGCACGCTGCTCACTTCATGATCTTTCCCCGAACGCCCACGGGAGCCGCCTGCAGGCTGTCAGCATCGGGGCATGGAGGCGGTGCGGGCCAACCGGGCGCGGCAGCGCGAGCTGTACGGCGCCCCGCTGGGCGACCGGGTGCGCCACCTCACGGCGCGGCTGGGCGTCTCGCAGGCCCGCCTCGCCCGCGTGTTGGGCATCAGCCCGGCCATGCTGAGCCAGCTCGTCAGCGGTCGCCGCGTCAAGATCGGGGATCCGGCAGTGCTGGCCCGGCTGCGCGCGCTCGACCGCGGGCGCGCGGCGCACGTCACGGCCCGGGATCCGCAGGCCGTCGAGAAACTGCTCATTGACATCGCGGGCATGCGGTGGCACTGGACCGGCAGCCGGGGCGGCGAGGCCCCGCCCACCGCGGCCGAGGTCCTGCGCGGGGTCGCCGAGCCGGGGCGGCTGGCGGCGGCCGCCGCGGCCCTGGGGTCCGCGTTTCCGGAGGTGGCGGAGGTGTTGCGGCAGGCCGCCGGCGGCCGGGGCCGCTAGCCCGAAGGTGCGGCGGGACTTATCCTCACAGCCGTCGCCGCTGTCTGATGCACCGTCGAGCGGCAACCCGAAAACGAGGACGGCCATGACGGACGAGCTTGTCGGCCCGGCGCAGGATCTGCCACCCGGGACCGTGCGCGGCGTCGGCAAGTACGCGGTCGGCAACAGCGGCGGCCGCTACTTCGCGGTCACTCGCCGGTGCCGACATCTGCGCGCCGATCTTGCCGGAGGCACCATCGATGAAGACGGCTGCCTCGTGTGCCCCTGGCACCGCAGCGCCTACGACGTCGACACCGGGCGAATGGTCCGCGGCCCGCAAGGCGTCTACGCCAAAATCCCCGGCCTGGGCGCGGCGTTCAAGGCGCTCACCCACGCCGTGCCCCTCGGCCGAGCTGCTGTCGTCGAACACGACGGCAACCTCTACCTGCGCGACCGAACAGCCCAGGAAAGCCGTCGAGCGTCGCGATCCGCGAATGTAGGGCTTCACGCACCGGGAGGAGATGGCGGTGAACGCAGACACCGGTCGTCCGCGCGTCTCGGCGAGGATCGCTGGGATCACCGAGTCGGCCACCCTGGCCGTTGACGCCAAGGCCAAGGCGCTAAATGCCGCGGGACGTCCGGTCATCGGGTTCGGCGCGGGCGAACCGGACTTCCCCACGCCCTCGCCCATCGTCGCAGCCGCCCAAGAGGCCTGTGCCGACCCTCGCAACCATCGCTATACCCCCGCGGGCGGCCTCCCGGAGCTGAAGTCCGCGATCGTCGAGAAGACCAAGCGCGACTCCGGCTATGTCATCACCGAGAACCAGGTGTTGGTGACCAACGGCGGCAAGCAGGCCGTCTACGAGGCGTTCGCGACACTGCTCGATCCCGGTGACGAGGTGATCGTTCCGGCACCGTACTGGACGACCTATCCGGAGGCGGTTGCACTCGCGGGTGGTGTCACAAAGGCTGTCGCAACCGGTCCGGACGCCGGATATCTGCCCTCCGTCGAGCAGCTCGACGCCGCCCGGACGCCTGCGACCAAGGTCCTGTTGTGGTGCTCGCCGTCCAACCCGACCGGTGCCGTTGCTCCCCGCGAATTGACCGAGGCGGTCGGGCGTTGGGCGGTGGCGAACGGCATCTGGGTCGTGACGGACGAGATCTACGAGCACCTCGTATACGACGGGGTCGAAGCTGTCTCGATGCCCGTCGCGGTGCCGGAGCTCGGCAACACCTGCGTGGTTCTCAACGGCGTCGCGAAGACCTACGCCATGACGGGCTGGCGGGTCGGCTGGATGGCGGCACCGCCCGACGTCGTGAAGGCGGCGACCAACCTGCAAAGCCATCTGTCGTCAAATGTGGCGAACGTGTCGCAGCGCGCCGCGATCGCCGCCCTGTCCGGTCCCCTCGACGCCGTCCACGAGATGCGGGCCGCGTTCGACCGTCGGCGCCGCACGATCGTCGGGCTGCTCTCGGAGATCCCGGGCGTGCAGTGCCCGACCCCGCAAGGCGCGTTCTACGTCTACCCCGCGGTGCGCGGCTTGCTCGGCAAGCAGATCCGCGGACGGACGATGACCAGCAGCCTCGATCTCGCGGCGGCGGTCCTCGAGCTCGCCGAGGTAGCGATCGTGCCGGGGGAGGCCTTCGGCACGCCGGGGTTCGTGCGCCTGTCCTATGCCTTGGGCGATGACGACCTCCGGGAGGGGATCTCGCGCATGACCAAGATCCTCGGCGAGGTTTCCTGAATGTCCGCGAGGCGGAAGCCTCCGGCGCCGGAGACGTCCCGCCTCAAACGGGGTTCAGGTTCGTCAGACCGATACGCTCTTGCGGTGCCACAGCGGCGGGAGCCGGTAGAGCAGGGCGAAGGCGGCGGCGCCCACCGCGAAGCCGACGAAGTAGGACAGGTCGCCCCATTCCGGGTGCGCCGTGGCGATCGGACCGGTGTAGAAGGACAGCTGCCAGAACGGCACCGAGGCGAGCGCGCCGATGAGCCAGGCGACGAAACCCCACTCGAGGACCCGGCGCGGGTCGTATAGCTCGTGGATCCTGTCGCGGTCGTGGCGGTGGTTGAGCACGTAGTCGAGCAGCAGGATGGCGCCGAACGGGGCGATGAGGTAGGCCCCCATGAACAGGAACGTCTTGAACTTGGCCTCGAAGCCCTCGTCGGCCCACAAGCTGATCAGGTATGCGGCGGCGCAGATGACGATGACCGCGGTTCGGCGGCTGACCGGAATGCGCAGGGTCTGCACGGAGATGGCGCCGCCGTAGACGTTGAGGAAGTTCTGCGAGAACGAGGAGATCAGAACGGTCAGCAAGGCGGGGATCGCGAAGGGTCCGGTGAGCCGGTGCAGTGCCTCGATCGGGCTTTCACCGGTGGCTGCGGAACCGCCAAGAATCGCGCCTGCGATGCCGAGCCAGGCCAGGGAGATGAAGTTGCCCGCGAACGTCCAGATGCCCGTGCCACGGCTGACGTGGTCCTCGTCGGGCAGGTAGCGCGAGTAGTCGGAGGCGAACGGCCACCAGGCGATGAGGAACGACAGGAAATACCCCATGAACGTGATCCAGCCGCCCACGCCACCCACCCAGTACTTGGCCTGCGGGTTGCTGTCGAAGCCGCCTTCCCAGCCACGGCTGATCGACACGACGGTGATCATCAGGAAGCCGAAGAACAGCACGACGGCGAGGATGCGCTCCAAGTAGTGGATCATGTTGTAGCCGTAGACGGCCACGACGAGTTGCAATGCGACGAGAACCAGGGCAGCCAGCCAGAACGGGATGATCGGGAACAGGGCGTGTGCGGCCTGCGCACCGAGGATGACGGTGACCGCGGCCCAACCGATGCCTGCGAAGATGTTGACGTAAGCGACCGGGACGAAGTTGCCGAAGAAGCCCAGCGGCCCGCGCGCCTGGATCTGCTGGGCGACACCGAGCCGACCCCCCATCCGCGACAGGATGCCCATGACGACGGCCCCGACGAACGACCCGACGAGGGTCGCCACCACCGCCGAGGTCAAGGACAGCCCCAGGCTGACGGCGCTGAAGCCGAGCACCATGATCGGGAAGTTCATGCCTGCGGCGAACCAGATGAAGAACTGAGAGATGGGCTTGCCGTGCCGCTCGGAGTCGGGGATCGCGTCGACGCCGTAGGGTTCGACGGCGGCGACCTTGTCTCGGTAGTGGAAGTCGGGGGCCAACTCGCCGGTGGAGGCGCGCGAGACGTCTTGGCTCATGACGCTGCCTTTCGTATGGGGTGGGGCGGAATTAAAGCGGCCGAATGTCGGCGCTGTGGAAGAACTTCCCGGCGCGGTAGACCATCGGGTCGTCCTCGCCGATCTCGGCGTGTCGGACCCGGCAGACGAAGATCGTGTGCGTCTTCGCCTGGAAACGTTCCCGGATCTCCGCTTCAAGGGCCGCCGCGGAGCGGTCGATCAACGGGCTTCCCGCGGGACCGCCGTGCCAGGCGAGACCCGCGAACTTGTCTACGCCTGAACGGCTGAACCGGCCGACGGTGTCGAGCTGGTCCGCGCTGAGGATGTTGATGCCCAGATGGCTCGACGCGAACAGCGCGGCGTACGTGGACGAGGTCTTCTGCACGCAGACCAGCACCAGCGGCGGCTCCAGCGAGATCGACGCGTAGGAGTTGACCGCGAGCCCCTTCGGCTGGTTGTCGTCGTCCCGTGTGGTTACCACCGTGACGCCCGTGACGAACTGCCGGTTGAAGCCCTTGAGCAGCTCAGGGCTGGGGTCGCCGCTCAGGTCGTCGACGAGCACGTCGGTGTCCTTGGTCGGGGTGGCGTCACGCAGCGACCGGACCCCGAGGCTGGCGAGCAGTTCGTGCGCGTCCCAGGTGACGGTCTCGGTGACGATCCGGCCGTCGCGCAGCACTAGGTGGTTCGACCCCGTGGTCCGCACCCGCCTGCCGGTCGGCGGCACGCCGCGGAAATCTCGGCTGTGCGTTCCCTCGGAGGTCCAGAAGATCGCTGCGCTGTCGTCGCCGACAACGACGGACTCGATCACCGTCCGCAGGTCCGGGAAGCCCTCACGGATGGCCCGGATCTCCGACTTCAGGTCGCTCAGTGTGGAACGCGACTGCGAGCCTGCACTCCGGCGGACGTAGTCGGGGGAGACCAGATCGTCGAGCGCGTCAACCGCGCCGCGGTCCCACGCGGCTGTCCAAGCCGCAACCAGGCCCTCGCGAGAGAACTGTTGCATGGCAGACGACGGTAGGTTCTACCATGCAACACGTCAAGAGATTCAGGGACCGATTTCGATGTCGAGACTCACGCCCACGGCCGGGCCAGCCTTGAGCGGCGCTTACTCGCTGATCAACTGCCGTCAAACGGGCGAAGCCAGCTTGACCCGGCGGCCGGTTGCCCTGTACGGTCTACCATGCAAGAGCGAGTCCGCAGCACCCTGATCAAGACCAGCAGTCGCGCAGTCGCCAATGTGGTACGGCAGTGCCTGCGGGAGAACCTGAGAGGGCTCACGTCATGACGTATCCCGCGTTCGAGGGGGCCGGTCCGGTGCGCAAGGTCGTGCTGCACCGCGAGCAGATCCTCTGCGAGAACGGTCGCGCGCCTGCCAGGCCCGCGCTGCGCGCCGCCGTCGCTGCGGTCATCGCCAATCCGTGGATCGGCACCGGAGCCGATCACGACCTGTCCGTCGCGGTCGAGGCGATTGCGCCGCGGCTGGCGAAGCTGCTCACCGAACGGCTGGTCGACGCCCTCGGCGACGTGTCGTCGATCGCAGCGTTCGGGAAGGGTGCGATCGTCGGCACCGCGGGCGAGATCGAGCACGCGGGCGCGCTGATTCACACCCCCTACTTCGGCAACCTCATGCGCGACTTCCTCGACGGCGAGTCGATCATCTGCTTCGCGGATACGCGCGCTGTGGCCGGACAGAGTCTGGTCGTGCCGATGTGGCACAAGACCCACGCTGCGACCAGGAGCCACTACCAGACCATCGTCACGGCCATCTCGGACGCGCCACGCGCCGACGAGATCGTCGTGGTCGCCGCCGCGTCCACCGGGCCGCGACCGCATCCCCGCATCGGGGACCGCACCACCGATCCCGCCGTTTCCCCCGACGTCTTGGAGCGCATCCCGTCATGAATATACGCAAGATTGTCACCATTGTCGAAGAGATCCACACCGAGGGTGGCCGTATGGTCTCCCCGGCCGCCCGGGTCGCCGTCGTCGCGGCGGTGTTCGACAACCCCTGGGCAGGCGAGGGATTCGTCGACGATCTCGGTCCGCGCATCGACGCGAACGCCTCCGACCTCGGAGCGCTGCTCGCCCCCAGGGTCCTCGAAGCCCTCGGGGCACCAGTCGAGGCCTACGGCAAGGCGGCCATCGTCGGGCTCGACGGCGAAGTCGAGCACGGTTCCGCGCTGATCCACACGCTCAAGTTCGGCGACCACTTCCGCAAGGCCGCGCTCGCGACCACGCTGCTCCCGGCGGTCGAGAAGCGGGGGCCCGCCGGGATCGTCTTCGACATCCCGATGAAACACATCACCGACGCCACGATCCGCTCCCACCACCAGACGATCGAGGTGCGCATCGCCGACGCCCCGCATCCACACGAACTCGTCATCGCGCTGGCGGCCGCGGCGCAGGGCCGACCCCAGCAGCGGCTCGCGGCGCTGTCGACCGAGCAGTAGCAGCAAGACGGTCACGATGGACAAGCCACGCATGGTGCTGCTGCACGGGGTCGGGTTGGACCACACCATGTGGGAGCCCGCGGCGGCGCTGCTGTGCGCCGACTTTGAGGTCGTCACCCCGGACCTGCTCGGGCACGGCGGCAACGTCGCGGCCGGTCAGCGCGTCGATCTCGCCGCGCTCGCCGCCGACGTCCTGACGCATCTGCGGCCCGGCACGCACCTGGTCGGTTTCTCACTCGGCGCGCTGGTCGCCCAGCATGTGGCCCGCCACCAGGGCGGGCTGATCGCGACCCTGGTATCGGTCAGCTCGGTCTGCAGGCGAACCGAGCAGGAGCGCGCGGCCGTGCTGAACAGGCTCGCCACCGCGTCGGCCGACTTCCCGGCGAGCGTCGCCGCGTCGCTGCACCGCTGGTACGCCGGAACCGACGTGCCTGCGGCAACCGTCGCTCAGACCGAGCGGACGCTGCTCGGCAACGACGTGGCGTCCTACCTGGCGTGCTATCGGGTCTTCGCCACGGCCGATGCCGGGATCGGACCCGAGCTGGCCCACATCGCCGTACCGTCGCTCGCGATCACCGGCGAGCTCGACCCGGGGTCCACCCCCGACATGACCCACCGGCTCGCCGACGCCATCCCCGGTTGCCGCGCGGTCATCGTGCCGGGCGCACGGCACATGCTGCCCGTGCAGATGCCCCGGCAGTTCGTCGACGCCCTCGAGAGTTTCGTCGTGGAGGCAACACATGTCTGAGAGCAAGCAGTACGGGCACTACATCGGCGGAGCTTGGACCCCGCCGTCGTCGGGCGAGTACTTCGAAAGCATCAACCCGGCCACCCTCGAAGTGCTCTATACCGCCGCGCGGGGCAACGCCGAGGACGTAGACCGGGCCGTCACGTCCGCCCGGGGCGCCTTCGAGGACGCCCGGTGGCGGGATCTGAGCCAAACCGGCCGAGGCAGGCTGCTGCGCAAGCTCGCCCAACTCGTCGGCGAGAACGCCGAGGAGCTGGCGCGTCTGGAGAGCCGCGACAACGGCAAGCTGCTGCGCGAGATGCGCGGGCAGATGGCCGGGCTGCCCGAGTACTACGACTATTACGCCGGGCTCGCCGACAAGATTCAGGGCGACGTCATCCCGACCTCCGACCGGCGCGTCCTCAACTACACCCTGCGTGAGCCACTCGGTGTTGTCGGGGCCATCACCCCGTGGAACTCGCCATTGACCTTGACCACGAGCAAGCTGGCGCCCGCGCTGTGCGTCGGCAACACGGTGGTCCTCAAGCCATCGGAGTACACGTCGGCATCGGTGCTTCGGCTCGTCGAGCTCGTCGAGCAGGCGGGCTTCCCGCCGGGAGTCGTCAACGTCGTCACCGGATTCGGCGCCGAGGCCGGGCAGGCGCTGGTCGACCATCCGCAGTTGGCGAAGATCTCCTTCACGGGCAGCACCGGCACCGGCGCGCGGATCGCGGCTGCGACCGCCCAGCGGTTCATCGGCTCGACGTTGGAGCTGGGCGGGAAGTCGCCGAACATCATCTTCGACGACGCCAACGTGGCCAACGCCGCCATGGGCGTGATCGCGGGCATCTTCGCCGCGGCCGGACAGACCTGCATCGCAGGCAGCCGCGTGTTCGCGCAGAAGACCATCTACGACGAGCTGCTCGAGCGGGTCGCCGAGCGCGCCCGCACCATCCGGATCGGCGATCCGCTCGACGACGCCTCCGAGCTGGGCCCGCTGGCGTTCGAGGACCAGCGGAGCAAGGTCGCAGGCTACGTCGAGCTCGGTCGCAGCGAGGGCGCCACCGTGCTCACCGGCGGACGTCCGCCTGCTGATCTTCCTGGCTACTTCTACGAGCCGACTGTGCTCACCGACGTGCACAACGACATGCGCGTGGTGCGGGAGGAGATCTTCGGCCCCGTTGTGGCCGTCATGCCGTTCGAGGACGAGGCGGAGGTCGTCCGCCTCGCCAACGACACCGAGTTCGGGCTCGCCGCGGGCGTGTGGACGACCAATCTCGCCCGCGCGCACCGCATGGCCGCCCGACTGGAGGCAGGCACGGTCTGGGTCAACACCTATCGGGCCATGTCTCCGATGTCCCCGCGACAAGGGTTCAAAAACAGCGGTGTCGGCGTCGAACACGGTACCGAGACGATCAAAGAATACACCCGACTCAAAAGCGTATGGATCAACACCGACGAGGATGCGATCGCCGATCCGTTTGTCATGCGCCGCTGAGCAGGCCTGTATGATCACTACCATGCAAGCCGATCAGGCCGACGACACCGGACTCTTGGGCCGCCTGCGCGATCTCGTGCTCAGCGGGGAGTACGGGCCGGGCACCTCGCTTTCCGAAGTCAAACTTGCCGAGCTTTTCGAGGTCAGCCGCACACCGGTTAGGGAGGCCTTGAAGCAATTGCAGGTCGAGGGCCTCGTCGAAATCCGTCCGAAGGTCGGCACCTTCGTGCGACAGACGACTCGGCGGGAGATCATCGAAATGTTCGAGCTGAAGGAGGTGTTCGAGGGCATGGCGGCCCGGCTGATGGCCCAGCGCCACCCCGCCGAGCAACTCGAAATACTCGACCGCAATGTGCACAAGTCCGAACTCGCCCTCGCCGCGGGCGATATCGACGCCTATCCGCCGCTTGTCCACGAGTTTCACGAGACCCTGCTGGTCGGTGCGGACAACCGGAAGCTCGTCGCGCACTACCGCACGCTGATGAACCAGCTGGCCTACCATCGGCTGGTCGTCAAGACCGTCGCGCATCCGGGCAGGCTGGCGCGCTCGATCGCCGAGCACCGCCAGGTGGCGACGTTGATCGACGAGAAGGACGGCGTGAGCGCCGAACTGGCGATGCGGGGGCATGTTGCGAATTCCGCCAGAGAGGTCCTGGTCGATCTCCTGGCGCAACCAGAGTAAGACGACCGAAGATGTGAGGTTCTGCAGATGCGATTCTCGTTGTTCGTGCACATGGAGCGCTGGGACGAGCAAGTCGGCTATCCTGAGCTGTTCGAAAACCTCGTCGAACTGACCTTGCTGGCCGAAGCGGGCGGATTTTCCACGGTGTGGATCGGCGAACACCACGCGATGGAGTACACCATCGCGCCCAGCCCGATGCCGATGTTGGCGTACCTGGCAGGCCGGACCAGCACCATTCGGCTCGGCGCGGGCACCATCATCGCCCCGTTCTGGAACCCGATCCGGGCGGCTGGCGAATGTGCGCTTCTCGACGTCATCAGCAATGGTCGCATGGAGGTCGGCATCGCCCGCGGCGCCTACCAGTTCGAGTTCGACCGGCTCGCCGGCAGCATGCCCGCTGCTGCGGGTGGCGAGCATCTGCGGGAAATCATTCCCGCCATCCGCGAGCTGTGGAAAGGCGACTACGCCCACGACGGGAAGATCTGGCAGTTCCCCACCTCCACCAGCGTTCCCAAGCCGATGCAGCAGCCGAGCCCGCCGATCTGGGTCGCCGCCCGCAGCCCCGAGTCCCACCAATTCGCCGTCGAGAACGGCTGCAACGTCATGGTCACACCCCTGATGAAGGGCGACGACGAGGTCGCCGACCTGGCCCGCAAGTTCGACCACGCTGTCGCGGAGAACCCGGGCACGCCCCGCCCGGACCTCATGGTGCTGCGGCACACCTACGTCCACTCGTCCGGCGACCCCGACGGCTGGCGCGCAGGCGCCGAGGCGATCAACCGGTACTACCGCACGTTCGACGCGTGGGCGGGTAACAAGACCACACCCGTCAACGGCTTCCTCGAGCCCTCGCCGGAGTCCAAGTTCACCGGACGCCCGGAGTTCACCCCCGAGTCACTCCACAGGACCGCGATGATCGGTACACCGCAGGAGGTCATTGAACGGATCCGTCACTACGCCGAGCTTGGCGTCGATGAGTTCAGCTTCTGGTGTGACAACGGCATGACCCATGCGGAGAAGAAGACCTCGCTGAAGCTGTTCATCGACGAGGTCGTGCCCGCCTTCCACCAAGGGTGATCACGACGACCCGCCTGGCCTTGCCCAACGGGGGCCGGAGCAGCGCCGGCGGGGGCGAGCGCGCTAGCCGGGGGTGGTGGGGATGGCCCACGGGATTAGCACCGGGGCCCGGAGATGGCCGACCCGGCCGCCGTTCCTCGTACCCGCAGCGTGTCACCGAGGAGCGCTACGCGCTGGCGTCGTAGCAGTCGTCGGTGCGAGGGACGAGCGCGCCCTTGACGATCCGCTGGCTCGCTGTCTTGGTGAACCGTTGCACCGTCTCGACGTACCGGGGCACCTGGTACGCGGCCAGCCTGTCTCGGCACCAGCGGACGAGTTCGGCAGGCTCGAACCCCGAAGCATCGGTGAGGGAGACGAACAGGTACAGGTCCTCCTCGCCGTCGGCCGCCGGTACGCCGACCAGGGCGCTCTCGGCCACCGACGGTGCGGCCGCCACCGCGGTCGACCAGGCCGCGGTCGGGGTCCGGGTGGCCGCGAACGACGCGTTCCACGACCTGATCAACACTGCGTCCGGAAATCAGCGGTTGATCGAGCAGATTCGCAAGACGCAGCTGTTCCACTTCGACATCCGCCTGGCCAGGGCATACAGCCCCGACAACCTGGCCCGCTCATCTGCCCAGCACGCCGCGATCGCGGCGGCGGTCGCGGCGCGCGACGGCGACGTCGCGGAGAAGCTGGTCCGCGAGCATGTGCTCGACGCGGCCGCGATCGCCGCCCACATCCTCGGCTGACGAACCCCGCGGCGGGGGCGGGCGCGTCGTGGCTGGTAACGTGGAGTCTCGGGTCCGGCTGCAGTCCGTGGCGGCCGTCACCGTCTCCCCTCGCCACACCCGCATCAGCGCGACGGCGGGGCCGCACGGCACCGAAAGAAAGTAGAGGAAGCGCACGTGGCACTCGACGCCGCACAGAAGAAGACCATCCTGGACGAGTACGGCACCCACGCGGATGACACCGGCTCGCCCGAGGCGCAGATCGCGCTGCTCACCAAGCGCATCAGCGACCTCACCGAACACCTGAAGATGCACAAGCACGACCACCACAGCCGTCGTGGCCTGCTGCTGCTCGTCGGGCGGCGCCGCCGCCTGCTGAAGTACCTGCGCGAGGTGGACGTCGCGCGCTACCGCTCCCTCATCGAGCGGCTCGGCATCCGCCGCTGACCTATCGGCCCGGTCCGCCCCGCGCAGACCGGGCCGTTCCCACAACAGGAGGAGGCCCGCCGCCGGCCATGACGTGCCGGTCCTCGGTAGTGGCTCCCGGGATTCAAGGTCCCGGGGGCTTCGATCGAAGACCGGCGGCGCCGGCGGGACGGGGCCCGTCAGAGAAGGACACATGACCAACCCCGAAGAAAACGTGCACGAGACCACTGCCGTCATCGACAACGGCAGCTTCGGCACCCGCACGGTCCGGTTCGAGACCGGGCGCCTAGCGCGCCTGGCCGCCGGATCCGTCGTCGCCTATCTCGACGACGACACCATGCTGCTGTCCGCCACCACGGCGTCCAAGCAGCCCAAGGAGCACTTCGACTTCTTCCCGCTCACGGTGGACGTCGAGGAGCGGATGTACGCGATCGGCAAGATCCCCGGCTCGTTCTTCCGCCGCGAGGGCCGCCCGGGCACCGACGCGATCCTCACCTGCCGTCTGATCGACCGGCCGCTGCGCCCGTCGTTCGTCGACGGCCTGCGCAACGAGATCCAGATCGTCGTCACGGTGATGTCGCTCGACCCGCAGGACCCCTACGACGCGCTCGCGATCAACGCTGCGTCGGCGTCCACCCAGCTCGCGGGCCTGCCGTTCAGCGGCCCGATCGGCGGTGTGCGCGTCGCGCTGATCAGCCAAGAAGACGGCACGAGCCAGTGGGTGGCCTTCCCCCGGTACGAGGACCTGCAGCGGGCCGTGTTCGACATGGTCGTCGCGGGTCGGATCGCGGGGGATGACGTCGCGATCATGATGGTGGAGGCCGAGGCCACCACCGAGACCGTCGAGCTGGTCGCGGGCGGCGCGCAGGCGCCCACCGAGGCCGTCGTCGCGCAGGGCCTGGAGGCGGCCAAGCCGTTCATCCGCAGCCTGTGCCTCGCCCAGCAGCAGCTGGCCGACGTCGCCGCCAAGCCGACCGGTGACTTCCCGGTCTACCCGGCCTACCAGTCCGACGTGCTCGACGCGGTCACCGCACAGGCGTCCGACGATCTCGGCCAGGCCCTCACGATCGCCGCCAAGCAGGAGCGCGAGGCCCGCATCGACGAGGTGAAGGCTGGGGTGCTGGAGAAGGTCGCGCCGCGGTTCGAGGGCCGCGAGAAGGAGGTCGGCGGCGCGTTCCGCGCGCTGAACAAGAAGCTGGTCCGCCGCCGCATCCTCACCGACCAGGTGCGCATCGACGGTCGGGGCATCACCGACATCCGGCCGCTCTCGGCCGAGGTCGAGGTCGTCCCGCGGGCGCACGGCTCGGCGCTGTTCGAGCGCGGCGAGACGCAGATCCTGGGCGTCACCACGCTGAACATGCTGCGCATGGAGCAGCAGATCGACGCGCTCGGCCCGGAGTCGCACAAGCGCTACCTGCACCACTACAACTTCCCGCCGTACTCGACGGGTGAGACCGGCCGGGTGGGCTCGCCGAAGCGCCGCGAGATCGGCCACGGTGCGCTCGCCGAGCGGGCGCTGCTTCCGGTGCTGCCCAGCCGTGCGGAGTTCCCGTACGCCATCCGCCAGGTGTCGGAGGCGCTCGGCTCCAACGGCTCGACGTCGATGGGCTCGGTCTGCGCGTCCACGATGTCGCTGCTCAACGCCGGTGTGCCGCTGAAGGCGCCGGTGGCGGGCATCGCGATGGGCCTCGTGTCCGACGAGGTCGAGGGCGCCACCCGCTACGTGGCCCTCACCGACATCCTCGGCGCCGAGGACGCGTTCGGCGACATGGACTTCAAGGTGGCGGGCACCGCGGAGTTCGTCACAGCCCTGCAGCTGGACACGAAGCTCGACGGCATCCCGTCCGAGGTGCTCGCGGCCGCGCTCAACCAGGCCAAGGACGCCCGCCTCACCATCCTCGACGTGCTCGGCGAGGCCATCGACCGGCCCGACGAGATGAGCCGGTGGGCGCCGCGCGTCGTCGCCATCAAGGTGCCGGTCGACAAGATCGGCGAGGTGATCGGCCCGAAGGGCAAGATGATCAACTCGATCACCGAGCAGACCGGCGCCGACGTCTCCATCGAGGACGACGGCACGATCTACGTCGGCGCCTCGGACGGCGAGTCGGCCGAGGCCGCGATCGGCATGATCAACGCGATCGCCAACCCGCAGCTGCCCAAGGTGGGGGAGCGCTTCCTCGGCACGGTGGTCAAGACCGCCGCGTTCGGCGCGTTCGTCTCGCTCGTGCCCGGCAAGGACGGCCTGGTGCACATCTCGAAGCTGGGCAACGGCAAGCGCATCGGCAAGGTCGAGGACGTGGTGAAGGTCGGCGACAAGATCCGCGTCGAGGTCACGGACATCGACAACCGAGGCAAGATCAGCCTGGTCCCCGTCGTCGAGACGGCCGTAGAGGCCGTGGCGGATGCGGTGCCTGAGCCCGCCCCGGTCGAGGTCGCGGCGAACTGACGCGGTGACCGACGTCGTCACCCCAGGGGCCGCCCGCTCGGCCGCGGCCCCCGGGGTGCAGCGCTCCGAACTGCCGGGTGGGCTGCGCGTCGTCACCGAGGCGGTGGCGGGCGCGCGGTCGGTGTCGCTCGGGATCTGGATCGGCATCGGCTCGCGCGACGAGTCCCCCGAGCAGGCGGGCGCTGCGCATTACCTGGAACACCTGTTGTTCAAGGGCACGCGGCGGCGCACCGCGAAGGAGATCGCGGAGGAGCTCGACGCCGTCGGCGGCGACCTCAACGCGTTCACCGCCAAGGAGCACACCTGCTACTACGCGCACGTCCTGGACACCGACCTGCCGCTCGCGGTGGAGGTGCTCGCCGACGTCGTCACGGACGCGACGCTGCACCCGTCGGACGTCGAGGTCGAACGCAGCGTCGTGCTGGAAGAGATCGCCATGCGCGACGACGACCCGGAGGACCTGCTCGGCGAGCTGGCCGACGAAGCGCTGTTCGGTGAGCATCCGCTGGGCCGCCCGGTGATCGGCTCCGAGGAGTCGATCCGCGGGATGCGCCGCGAGACGCTGCACGCGTTCTGGCGGGGTCGGTACACGACCCGGCGGATGATCGTCGCGGCGGCGGGCAACCTGGTGCACGGCGAGGTCGTCGAGCTGGTGGGCGCGGCGCTCGCCGGTGCGGCGGCACGGGCGAACGGTGCGGCGCCCGCGGGCCCGCGGCGGCCCGCGCCCGCGCTCCTGGCCCCGGGACCGCGGCTCGTCCTGCGTCCGGAGGACACCGAGCAGGCGCACGTGCTGCTCGGCGTGCCCGGCCTGTCGCGGCACGACCCGCGGCGCAGCGCGCTGGCGGTGCTCAACACCGCCCTCGGCGGCGGGCCGAGCTCGCGGCTGTTCCAGCAGGTCCGGGAGCAGCGGGGGCTGGCGTATTCGGTGTACTCGGCGTCGGTGTCCTACGCCGACGCGGGCGCCTTCAGCGTGTACGCCGGGTGCGCGCCGGAGCGGCTGGAAGAGGTCGTCACCGTGATCCGCGCCGTCCTCTCCGGGGTCGCCGCGGGCGGGCTGGCCCCGGCCGAGGTGGTCCGCGCGCAGGGCAACCTCCGTGGCGCCCTGGTGCTCGGCTTGGAGGACACGCCGTCGCGGATGAACCGGATCGGTCGTTCCGAGCTCGACCACGGCTACCAGCGCACCGTGACGGAGAGCCTCGACCGGATCGCCGCGGTCACGGCTGCGGACGTCGCCGCGTTGGCCCGCGAGCTGCTGACCCAGCCGTTCACCGCGGCCGTGGTCGGCCCGTTCGACGACGAGGCCGACCTCCCGGGCTGCCTGCGCTGACGCCGCTTCCTATCGACGCGGCCCGCCGCTGACGGCGCCACAGCTGGCGGCGGACCTCGCGCCTGGGGTGCACCTCGCGCCCCGGAGGCGGACTTCGGCGGGCCGGCAGGCCCATGAGGTCGGTGGGCGGCGCACTGAGCACCCCCGCCCGGGTCGCGGGCGCGGCGGGGCCACAGCGCGCCTCGCCACCGAGCGGCATGATGTGCGCGTGGACGTCTCGATCCTCGCGGCGGCGGTGCTGATCGTGGTCGGGCTCGTCGGGATCGTGGTGCCGGTGCTCCCGGGGCTGGCGCTCGTCGTACTGGGCATCGCGGCATGGGCCGTGGCCCGCGGCGACGCGTTCGCCTGGACCGTGCTCGGCATCGCCGTCGCGATCGCCGTCGCAGGCTGGGTCGTCAAGTACCTGCTGCCCGGCAAACGGCTGAAAGAAGCCGGGGTGCCCGGGCGCACGCTGGCGCTCGGTGCCGGGCTCGGCATCGTCGGGTTCTTCGTTGTGCCCGTCGTCGGGCTGCTCCTCGGCTTCGTGCTCGGCGTCTACCTTGGCGAGTATCTGCGTCTGAAGGACAACCGGCGGGCGTGGGCGTCCACCCGCAAGGCGCTCGGCGCCGTCGGCTGGAGCATCGCCATCGAGCTCCTCACCGGCGTGCTCGCTGCGGCCGTCTGGGTCGGGGCGCTGGCGCTCGCCTGACAGTCGGTCGGATTAGGCTGCTCCGGTGACGCGGATCAAGGTGGGGGTGCTCGGCGCGAAGGGCCGGATGGGCGGCGAGGTGTGCCGCGCCGTCAACGGCGCCGACGGCCTCGAGCTCGTAGCCCGGCTCGACCTCGACGACCCGCTGTCCGCGCTGGCCGACGTCGGTGCGCAGGTGGTCGTCGACTTCACCCATCCCGACGCGGTACTCGACAACCTGCGCTACCTCATCGACGCAGGCATTGCTGCGGTCGTGGGCACCAGCGGCTTCGACGACGCTCGCTTCGCCATGCTGCGCGACTGGCTCGCCGCGACCCCGGGCCACGTTCTGGTGGCCCCGAACTTCGGGGTCGGCGCGGTCCTCATGATGCAGTTCGCCCGGCAGGCCGCGCGGTTCTTCGACTCGGTCGAGGTGGTCGAACTGCACCACGCGGGGAAGGTCGACGCACCGTCGGGCACGGCCGCGCGCACGGCGTCGCTCCTGGCGGCCGAGCGCGCCGCCGCCGGGCTGGGCACGGTGCCGGACGCGACGACCAGCGCGCTCGACGGCGCCCGAGGCGCCGTCGTCGACGGCATCCACGTGCACTCCGTGCGTCTGCCCGGGCTCGTCGCCCACCAGGAGGTGCTGTTCGGCGGCCCGGGCGAGGCGCTCACGGTCCGGCACGACTCGTTCGACCGCGCCTCGTTCATGCCCGGGGTGTTGCTGGCCGTGCGCGGCGTACTCGACCGACCCGGGCTGACGATCGGCCTGGAGCCGCTCCTCCGCCTCTGAAGTCAGGCCTGCAGCCCGAGGTCGAGCGAGCCGGTGAACCGGACCTCGCGCAGTACGCCGTCGCCGGTGTCGAGCCCACGGACCGTGCCGTCGGGCTCCCATCCCGCGCGCTCGTAGAACCGCCTCGACGCCTCGTCCTGCTCCGGTACCCAGACCTGGCCGTAGCGGGCGCCCACCTCGCGGAGTGCGCCCGCCGCCGCGCCGAGCAGGCGGCCGCCGTGTCCGCGACGCCCCCACCGCGGTTCGACGAGCAACGTGCCGATCTCGCCCCAGGCCTGCGGCCCGAGAGGGCTGTCGGCGGGGACGTCGGCCGGGCCCGCTGCGACGAACCCGACCGTCCACTCGCCCTCCGCTGCCACGAACACCGCACCCGTCTCGACTGCCGCCGTCCACGCCCGCACCGCGTCCTCGCCGCGGAGCCCGCTGATCGCCGCCGCAGGCACGAGATCGACGTACGCCACCTCCCACGTGACGGCCTGGATGCGGGTGATCTCGGCGACGTCACCCGGAGCGGCGGCGCGGACCGTGGCGAGAGCCATGCCGCATGCATACCGCATCCGCGAGACAGGCGGTCGTTCGCCATGGCAACGTGGAACCGGTGTTGTCGTCCCCCTCGCGGTTGCCCTGGATTGCGCTTGCCGTCGTGTACGTCCTCTGGGGATCGACCTACCTGGCCAACCGCTTCGTGCTTCCGTCGGTGCCGCCGCTGCTCATCGGGGGTTATCGGTTCCTGATCGGTGGCGCGCTGCTGGCCGGGATCGTGTTTTGTGTCGCAGGCCGCGCTGCGTTCCGGATGACGCGTGCCCAGTTCGGCACCACCGCGCTCTCGGGCCTGCTTCTGCCTGCCTGGGGCAACGGCTTGGTGGTGTTCGCCCAGCAGGGGGTGTCGTCCGGGCTGGCCGCCCTGCTGATTGCTGCGGTCCCCCTGTGGATCGTGCTCCTGCGGGTGCTGACCGGCGACCGACCGCGGACGGCGACGGTGGTCGGCGTCTCCGTCGGGGTGGTCGGGCTGGCGGTGCTCGTGCTCGCCGGACCGGCCTCCGGCGGCACGGCGGGCACCACCTGGTGGGGCCCGTGGCTGGTGCTGCTCGCGAGCCTCGGCTGGGCCACCGGAACCTTCGCGACCACCCGTCTGCCGGTGCCGCCCAACCCGTTCGCGCTGGCCGCGCTGCAGATGGTGATGGGCGGGATGATCCTGCTGGCGATCGGCACGGCGTTGGGCGAGCGTCTGGACGTCGCGGCCGTCACCCCGGCGGCCTGGATCGCCTGGGCGTACATGAGCGTGGTGGTGACGCTCGGGGCGTTCAGCGCGTACGCCTTCGCGTTGGCGAGCCTGCCGGTGTCGACGGTCGCCACCTACGCCTACGTCAACCCGGTCATCGCCGTCGCGCTGGGTGCGACCGTGGTCGGTGAGCGGTTCACGGCGATCCAGTTGGCGGGCGCGGCGGTGGTGCTGCTCGCGGTGGTGCTGGTCGTCTCCGCGGAGCGGCCGTCCCGAAAACGTCGGGGGGCCGTGACACCATCCGTGGCATGAGAGCGGTCGAGACGATCGGGGTGCCCGTCGCCCGCCGGGCCGTGCTGGCCGCGCAGGGGTTCGGCGCTGCTCGCCCGGTGGGTCCGATCACCCGGCGCCATTTCGGCGCGCTCCTTTCGCGGCAGCGCCTCCTGCAGCTCGATTCGGTCAACGTCGCCGTCCGCGCCCACTACATGCCCGTGTTCTCGCGGCTCGGGCCCTACGACCGGGCGCTGGTCGACGATGCGGCGTGGGCACACTCGCCGCGCCGTCCCCGGCTGCTCGTCGAGTACTGGGCGCACGAGGCCAGCCTGGTGCCGGTGGCCGATTGGCCGTTGCTGCTCTCGGGGGCGAAGCGGCGCGGCTGGTGGAAGCACTACGCGGCGCTCGTCGAACAGGAGCCTGCCCTGGTGGATGACGTGCTGGCCGCGGTGAAGGAGCTCGGTCCGGTCGGCGCGGGCACGCTGGCGAAGGCGCTCGGGGCCGCGAACACCCCGCGCCCGTCGGGCGTGGGGTGGTGGGAGCGCTCGCAGGTGAAGCGGGTCTGCGAGTGGATGTTCGGGATGGGGCTGCTCACCACCGGCACCCGCGTGCATTTCCAGCGGCTCTACGACCTGCCCGAGCGGGTGCTCCCGCCGGAGGTCCTGTCGGCGCCCGCGCCCCTGGCGGAGGAGGCGGCGCGGGCGCTGGTCCGCCAGGCCGCCGTCGCCCTCGGCGTGGCCACCGAGGCCGATCTGCGCGACTACTACCGGCTGGGGCCGCAGGCGAGCAGGCGGGCCGTGGCCGAGTTGGTCGAGGCGGGGGAGCTGGAACCGGTGGCGGTGCAGGGCTGGCGGGCGCCCGCCTACCGGGTGCCCGGCGCACGGATGCCCAGGCGGATCAGCGGGCGGGCGCTGCTGTGCCCGTTCGACCCGTTGATCTGGGAACGCGCCCGCACCGAGCGGATCTTCGGCTTCCGCTACCGGATCGAGATCTACACCCCGGAGCCGAAGCGGGAGTACGGCTATTACGTGTTCCCGTTCCTGCTCGACGACCAGTTGGTGGCGCGGGTCGATCTCAAGGCCGACCGCACCGGGGGCGTGCTGCGCGTGCAGGGCGCGTTCGCCGAGTCAGCGGTTGACCGGCCGCGAGTGGCGGCCGAGTTGGCCGCCGAGCTCGCGCTCATGAGCGAGTGGCTCGGGCTCTCCGGGGTGCTGGTCGCGCCCCGGGGGGACATGGCCGCCCCCCTCGCGGCGGCCATGTCCTAGCGTCCCCCACCGGAAATACACCACACATCTCGACGGCACAGCCGCCCGTCATATCTCGACGGCCCAGCCGCCCGTCGGCGGCGTTGTCGGAGGAGGACACCAGCCACTGACGCTCGGCGGCAGGCCCTGCCGTTCCGGCCCTCGGCGGCCGACGTCCTGTGGCCCGCTCCGCCCTCCCGGCCCGCGCCCGGGTCATGATCACCGCTTCGGTGCGCAGAGCGGCCATTTCCGGCCGCTTTCGCGCCGAACCGACGATCATGGCTGGCCGGCGCGCCGGGGTGCGGGCCGGGCTCCGGGGTGCGGGCTGGGGTGCAGCTGGCGCGCCGGGGTGCGGGCCGGGACCGCCGGGGTGGCTGCCCGGTCAGGCGGGCACGGTCGCCCGGGTCACCAGCACATCGCCGCTCCCGGTGCGCCCGCGCACGTGCAGTGCCACGGCCTCGGCCGGGGGTGCCGTGTCCACGGTGAGGTCGCTGCGCGCGCGGCCCGAGCCTGAGGTGAGGTCCAGCTCGGCCCGCACCCCGGGGTGCACCGCCACCCGCAGCTCGCCCGATCCGGTGGTGAGATCGAACCGTCCGGCGCACGCGTCGTCGACGCGCACTTCGCCCGAGCCCGTGCGCACACCGAGGTCGGCCGCCACCGTGCCGAGTGCGACGTCGCCGCTCCCCGCCTTGATCTCGGTGGGCCCGCCCGCCGCCGTAACGCGGATCGTGCCGGACCCGGTGCGCAGCCGCGCCCGGCCCGCCACCTTGCCGAGCATGAGGTCACCGGATCCGGTGGTGACGTCGGTGTCACCGTCCACGGCGGCCACGTCCACCTCGCCGGAGCCCGTCCGCACCGCCGCCCAGCTCGCCCGGCCGGTCACTACCACGTCGCCCGGCCCGGTGCGGACCGCCAACCGCGAGCCCGCGGGCGCGGTCACGGTGACCACGAGCGGCACGACCCGCAGCGGCAGCTCCTGGGCCGAGCGCACGATCAGTCGCCGTCCCGGCTCCGACCAGGTAATCTCCGCCGCACGCACCGCCTCGGCGGCGAGGTCGGCAGGGTCCGTGCCCGGCCCGGCCGTCGCCTGGCCAATCCAGTTCATCACGCCGCTGATGCCCTGGCCCCACATGCCGCCCGCGGCCGGGTCGTGGCGGACCTCCACCTGCACCTCGGGCTCGTCGGCCCGGTCGAGGTGCACCTCGATGCGCCCGACGTCCACCGCCAGCTCCAGCTCGGCGACCCCCTGCACCGGCCAGCTCTCGCGGCGCACGAGCTCGTCGCCCGCGGGCTCGTCCGCACTCTCGATCTTGGTGAAGTCGATCGGTTCGTTCATCCCTGCACCCACCCCTTGACGCGCTTGCCGTCCCGGCCGTCGCGGCGGCCGGGCTTTCCGTGCTGGTGGCCGGTGAGCGCCCCCTGAACGGCCTGTGCCACCCAGGAGTTGAGGGACATGCCCTGGTTCGCCGCCGCCTGCTCGGCCTGGTTCTTGATCTGCTCCACCAGCCGCAGCGTGACGCGGGAGATGTCGCCCGCGTCGCCGCCGAAGCCCGCGAAGCCGCGGGGCCCGAAGCCCGCGAACGGGGCATCGGAGGATTCCCGCTCCGGTTCGTCGGCGGCCTGCCCAGCGCTTACCGCGACGCGGACGTCGCGCCCGTCGAGGCGTACTTCCACCACGCGGTCCCCGAGCCCGGCGGTGACTTCCGCGGCCAGATCGGAGAGCGCGTTCATCAACGCCAGGCGCGCGGCGGGCTCGATCGCCGCGCCGAGCAGCGCGCCGGTGCGCTGGGTCTGCTCGTCACCCGCCGCGGCGGCGGACGCAAGGTCCTCCCGCAGCCGGTTCACATACTTGCCGAGGTCCATGACGCCATAATGGCGTCAGGAAATGACGTCAGTCAAGGGCGAAGTGGTGTCACGCTACGCTCGCGGTATGCCGGACATCGTCCCCCTGCGCGTCCAGCTCGTAGCCAAAACCGAGTTCGTGGCGCCGGACGAGGTGCCGTGGACCACCGAC
The DNA here is from genome assembly GCA_963822805.1 of uncultured Actinomycetota bacterium. Taxonomy (GTDB): domain Bacteria; phylum Actinomycetota; class Actinomycetes; order Mycobacteriales; family Pseudonocardiaceae; genus Pseudonocardia. The sequence goes on from CAWGIV010000004.1 coordinate 264,143, forward strand.
GCCGACGGCGGGCAGGCGCTCGCCGAGTTCGCAGGCCGCGCGTGCTACCAGTCCTGGAGCAAGCCGAACCCGCGCACGGCCACGAACGCGGGCTACCTGCGGCACATCCTGGAGGTCGGGCACCTCTCGGTGCTCGAGCACGGCTCGGTGAGCTTCTACCTCACCGGTGTCTCGCGCTCGCTCACCCACGAGCTGATCCGCCACCGACACTTCTCCTACAGCCAGCTCTCGCAGCGCTACGTCCCCGAACGGAACGCCGCGATGGTCGAGCCCGAGGTCATCGCGGCCGACCCGGAGCTGCACGCGTTGTTCGTCGAGGCCGCGGAGGCGTCGGTCAAGGCATACGAGGAGCTGTTGGAAGGGCTGGAGAAGCGCTTCGCGGACGTCCCGAACGCCACCCTGCGTCGCAAGCAGGCCCGGCAGGCCGCCCGCGCGATCCTGCCCAACGCCACCGAGACCCGCATCCTCGTCACCGGCAACTACCGCGCGTGGCGGCACTTCATCGCGATGCGGGCCACCGAGCACGCCGACGTCGAGATCCGCGCGCTGGCCGTCGAATGCCTGCGCCAACTGCAGCGCGAGGTCGCGAATGTGTTCGCCGACTTCGAGATCGCCGCCCTCGACGACGGCACCGAGATCGCGTCGAGCCCGTTCGTCACCGAGGGCTGACGCGACCGGCGGGCCTGGCGCGTTGATCGGCGGGATCGGTGCAGGAGGTGCAACAGCACACCTCCTGTACCGATTGCGGCGATCATGGGCGTGGGCGAGGTCGGGGGGCATGGGTGTGGGCGAGGTCGGCGGGCATGGGCGAGGGCGGGGTTACTGTCGGGTCCATGAGCCTCGCGACCGCCGAGCGGGCGGCCATCTGCGACACCTTCGACGCCGTCGGTCCGGACCGGCCTACGCTCTGCGCGGGCTGGACCACCGCCGACCTGCTGGCCCACCTGCTCGTGCGCGAACGGCAGCCCGCAGCCGCGGCCGGGATCGTCGTCGGGCCGCTCGCCGCCGTCACCGAGCACGCCATGCGCGGCTACGCCACCACGCCGTGGGCCGACCGGGTGGAGCTGCTCCGCTCCGGCCCGCCGCTCTGGTCGCCGTTCCGCATCCCGGCGTTCGACCGGATCGGCAACGGCGGCGAGCTCTTCGTCCATCACGAGGACGTCCGCCGCGGCGAGCCCGGCTGGACGCCCCGACCGGCCGATCCGGAGCGCGACGCCGCCTTGTGGTCCGTCCTCGGCCGCATGGCGAAGATGCTCTACAGGAGCAGCCCGGTCGGTGTCGTGCTGGCGCGGCCCTCCGGCGATCGGATCGTCGCCAAGCAGGCCGAGCGGTCTGTGACGATCACCGGTGAACCTGGCGAGCTGGTGCTGCACGGGTTCGGCCGCGACGCCGTGCGCGTCGGGATCGACGGTGACCCAGCCGACGTGACGGCCCTCGGATCGGTGTCGCGCGGCGTCTGATCCGCAGGCCCCGCGGACCCGGGCCCGTCCGCTCAGCCGGGTAATCCGCCACGCCCGGATCGTAGGGCTCGTCGGGCCACGCGCCCGCCCAGCCCGGGCCGCTCTTCACACCCGTTGGGTGCACTTCGCACCCCGCCGGCGGGTTGCGAGGAGTGCCCAAAGGGTGCGAGGTGTGGGCCGGCTCGTGGTCGGGCAGGCCACGCGTTCCTCCTGAGCTGAACGGGCTGTCACCCGGGAGGCGTGACGTGCGGCGGCACAGTGTGAGCTGCTGTGTGTTCGACCGTGGCCGATCATGTCGGGGGCGGGCGGTACCGTTTTCAGCATGAGGTCCGACCCCGGCCGTCCATTCGGGCGCGTGCTCACCGCCATGGTCACGCCGTTCGACGCCGAGGGCGCGCTCGACCTGAAGCGCGCGGAGGAGCTCGCGGCGCACCTGGTCGAGCTGGGCAACGACGGCCTCGTCGTCAACGGCACCACCGGCGAGAGCCCCACCACGTCCGACGAGGAGAAGGCCGAGCTCGTGCGGGCGGTCGTTGCCGCGGTCGGTGAGCACGCCACGGTCGTGGCCGGGGCGGGCACGTACGACACCGCACACAGCGTCCACCTCGCCCGGGCGGCCGAGCAGGCGGGCGCGCACGGGCTCCTCGCCGTCACGCCCTACTACTCCCGCCCGCCGCAGGAGGGGCTGCGGCGGCACTTCACCGCCGTCGCCAACGCCACCGGCCTGCCCGTCATGCTCTACGACATCCCGTCACGCAGCGTCGTCCCGATCGAGCTGGCCACCCTGCAACGGCTCGCCGAGCACCCGCGGATCGTCGCCGTGAAGGACGCCCGGGGCGACCTGCCCCACGGGGTCAAGGCGCTCGCCACCACCGGCCTCGCGTACTACTCGGGTGACGACCCGATGAACCTCCCGTGGCTCGCCGTCGGCGCCGCGGGCTTCGTCAGCGTCACCGGGCACCTCGTCGCCGATCGCCTGTGCGCCCTGCACGCGGCGTTCGAGGCGGGTGAGCACGCCCGCGCGCGCGAGATCAACACCGGCCTGCTGCCCGTGTCCCGGGCCATGGACCGGGTCGGCGGCGTCGTGTTCGTCAAGGCCGCGCTGCGCCTCGTCGGCCTCGACGTCGGCGAGCCGCGCCTGCCCCTGCCCCCGCCCGACGACACCCAGATGCGTGCGATCGCCGCCGATCTGGCCGCCGCGGGCCTCCCTGTCACCCTCCCGAGCTGAAGGATCGCGTCACCTTGTCTCGTCCCGAACCCCGTCCCGACCGTCGTCCCCGCCGCCGCGAGCAGCCGCGGCCCAGCGCACCGCCGCCGGAGGAGGTGAACCGCGCGGAGCTGCCCACGGCGCCGCCGCCCGAGCTGCCCGAGGGCGGCCTGCGGGTGGTCGCGCTGGGTGGCATCGGCGAGATCGGCCGCAACATGACGGTCTTCGAGCACGGGGGGCGGCTGCTCGTCGTCGACTGCGGGGTGCTGTTCCCCGCCGACGACGCGCCCGGCGTCGACCTGATCCTGCCCGACTTCCGGGCCATCGAGCACCGCCTCGACGACATCGACGCGATCGTGCTCACCCACGGCCACGAGGACCACATCGGGGCCGTGCCGTTCCTGCTGCGGCAGCGGCCGGACCTCCCCGTCGTCGGCTCCCGGTTCACGCTGGCGTTGGTCGCCGCCAAGTGCAAGGAGCACCGGCTCACCCCGCACCTGTTGGAGGTGCGGGAGGGCACCCGGCTGCGGCACGGCGGCTGGGACTGCGAGTACTTCGCGGTCAACCACTCCATCCCCGACGCGCTGGCTGTCGCCATCCGCACCCCCGCGGGTCTGGTGCTGCACACCGGCGACATCAAGCTCGATCAGCTGCCCCTCGACGGTCGGCTCACCGACCTCGCCGGGTTCTCGCGGTTGGGCGACGAGGGGGTCGACCTGTTCCTGGTCGACTCCACCAACGCCGACCAGCCCGGCTTCGTGATCTCCGAGGGCGAGATCGGACCCATTCTCGACGGCATGTTCCATCGGGCGGGCGCACGGATCATCGTCGCCTGCTTCGCCAGCCACGTGCACCGCGTGCAGCAGGTGCTCGACGCCGCCGCCGCGCACGGGCGACAGGTGTGCTTCGTGGGCCGCTCGATGGTGCGCAACATGGGCCTGGCGGCCGAGATGGGCTACCTCACCGTGCCGCCCAACCTGCTGGTGGAGCCCGACGATGCGGCGATGCTCCCGGACGACCGCATCGTCTACGTCTCCACGGGCTCACAGGGCGAGCCGTTGTCCGCCCTCGCGCGGATGGCGAGCGGCGATCACCGGTCTGTGCGGATCAAACCCGAGGACACGGTGATCCTCGCCAGCTCGCTCATCCCCGGCAACGAGACCGCCGTCTTCGCGGTGATCAACGGCCTCACTCGGCTCGGCGCCCGCGTGGTGCACCAGGGCACGGCCCGGGTGCACGTCTCGGGGCACGCGCCCGCGGGCGAGCTGCTGTACCTGTACAACGCGGTGCGCCCGGCCAACGTGATGCCGGTGCACGGCGAATGGCGCCACCTGCGGGCCAACGCCGCCCTGGCGGTGAAGACCGGGGTGCCGGAGGAGGCGGTGGTGCTGGCCGAGGACGGCGTCGTCGTCGACCTCGTCGACGGCAAGGCGGCGATCACCGGCCGTGTCGAGGTCGGGCGGGTGTACGTCGACGGGCTGGCCGTCGGCGACATCGGCGAGTCCACCCTCGGCGACCGGCTCGTCCTCGGCGAGGGCGGCTTCATCGCGATCACCGTCGCGGTGGACACGAACACCGGCCGAGCGGTGTCGCGGCCGGAGATATCCGGGCGCGGGTTCTCCGACGACCCCAAGGCGCTCGCTGCCGTGCTGCCCTTGGTCGAGGACGAGCTCTCGCGCAGCGAGGCGGAGGGGATCACCGACACCCACCGCATCGCGCAGGCCGTGCGGCGGGTGGTCGGCAAGTGGGTCGGCGAGACCTACCGGCGGCGGCCCATGATCGTGCCGACGGTGATCGCCGTGTGACGAGGGACATGCGCCTGGTCGACGGCGAGGACCTGGCCCGGCTCCTCCGGCCCGAGGGTGCGCTCGAGCCGGAGCGAGCGGTCGGGAACCTCCGGCAGATCGCGTCCGCGCTCGATGCGACGCACCAGGCCGGGCTCGTCCACCGCAACGTCAAGCCCGCGAACGTGCCGGGCTCGTCCACCGCAACGTCAAGCCCGCGAACGTGCTCCTCGCCGGGGACGTGGCCGCCGCCTCGGATGCGGTGTACCTCGCCGACTTCGGCATCGTCCGGGAGGCGCCCTGACCCTCGACGTCCCCCGTGCCGCGGTTCCGATGCCGTCGCCGCCGGTGACACCACCGCAGGCGACAACACCGCAGGCGACACCCCGGGCCGCGAAGGGTGAGCCCGCAGCCGTGGCTGCCGAAGGGGTGCCTGCCAAAGCGGTGACGGACGGGGCGGTAGCGGCAGAGGCGGTGACGGCGGAAGCGGTGACGGCGCAGGCCGTGTCCGCCGGCTTCATGATCGCCAGGAGTGGTGCCGGAGGTGCACACGCGCACCTCCCGCACCGCTTCCGGCGATCACACCTGAGTTCCGTGACGGCCAGAGCCGTGGCCGCCGACGCCGTGGCCGCCCGCTCGTCCCGGACGGCGCCGCCCGGGCGCGCCGGGCGGCACTGGCGGCCCTTGATCGCGGGCGGGGTCGTCGCGGCCGCCGCCGCGCCGACCGCCGTCGTGGTAGTCCTCGGCCTCCTCCGCGCGCCGTCGGAGCAGGCGACCTCACGCTGGAGAACGCCGCTGCGACCAGCGCCGGGGCGTTCACCTCGGACTTCCGGACGGGCCCCGTCACCGTGTGAGACCGGCGCCGACCCACCTCGGTCCCGCGGTCGAGGCCCTATTCCAGCAGGTCAGCGGCGTGGGGACGAACGGCACGGGGACCAGGGGCACGGACGAACGGCGCGGGCGACGGCGATGTTCGATCTATCCTCATCGTGGGTGGGGGGCAGCTGCCGGCCGCTGTCGCCTGCGCTGTGTCCCGCGACGGAGGTGCGGGTTCGTCTCGGGCTGCTCGTTCGGCCGATCGGGCGGCGCGACGTTTGACGAACCGACAGGTAGCTTTGTCGGCGATGTAAACGGAGGCCACCATGTCGAATGACGTGAACTACTTCGAGATCGGTTCCCCGGACTCGCAGGCCGCGCGGATGTTCTACGGCGGGTTGTTCGGCTGGACGTTCGGCCAGCCGTCGATGCCCGCGCAGTACAGCATGATCGAGAACGACAAGGGCGGGCTCTGGGATACGTCGGCAACGGGCGGGACAAGCTGGGCGATCTTCTACGTCCAGGTCGACAACGTCCAGACAACGCTCGACCGGGCCCGAGAGCTGGGCGCTACCGTAGCTGTTCCCCTCGTCGACAACGGTCAGATCGAGTTCGCGCACCTCGTGGACCCACACGGCAGTCGGTTCGGCATCTGGAGGCCGAAGGACGCGTAACCCCTGCACCGACAGCCCGGTTGGTCTCGTCGTCCGGTCGCTTGCGGGCCGACACCCGCAGTGATATTGGGACGACGACCACTGGCACGGCCTGATGGTGGACGAAGATCGGAGCTGGGGCACGAGCGGCCCGGGCTCGGCGGGAGCGCGCCCGACGCCAGCGACTGTGAGCGTCGAGGCTGTTAGAACCGCGAGTAGGCATGCGGCGCCCCGCTGGCCGTAACACCGAGTTCCCGGTCGTCGAGTTCGTCATGCCCGTAGTCTTCCTACGAGCGAGGGGGCCGCCATGGGCGACACAGACCTGCAAGCAGCGATCGACCTGGCCGCGGACGCCGCGCGCGGATTCATGAACGGCAACCCGGATGCCTTCACCCAGCTCTGGTCGAAGGCCGACGACGTGACGATTTTCGGCGGGTTCGGTGGCATCGTTGATCAGGGCCACGACGCCGTCATCAGCCGGATGGTGTGGGCATCGGCCCGGTTCCGCCGCGGCGAGCTCCGTTACGAGCCGATCTCGTCCGGAAGCAGCGGCGACCTCGGCTACGCCATCGGCATCGAACGCGGCCACGCGATCGTCGCTGGTCATGATAAGCCGGGCGAGATGGTGCTGAGGGTGACGCACCTGTTCCGCCGCGAGCAGGGAGAGTGGCGGCTGCTACACCGGCATGCCGACGCCGTGACCACAGTGATCCCACCGGCCGCGCTGCTCAAGCAGACGTCTGACACCGACGGGTGATCAGGAGGGAAGCATCCCGTTCAATGCATCGCCACGCCGCGTCCAGGGCACGCCGAGCATCGGGCCGGGAGGGCTGGCCCCTCGACCAGGAGCCCCTCGCATCTCATGCGAATTGCGGGCCCAGACGAGGAGTTGATCGCCGGTACGGATCGAGCGCGCCGGTCCCAGGCGGATCCCGACTGCAGCTCGTCGATGGGGTGCCGCTGCTGCGCCCCGACTCGCAGGCGTTCACCGCGGTGCGCGAGGGCCAGCTAATCCGGCGGGTCGCTGGGGTGCCTGCCGGGCGCCAGGTCGGGCGTGGTCCGCGCGGCGTGGCCGTCCGGAAGGATCAGGTCGTGGCTGCCCTTGCCGAGGGTCTCGCCGCGGAAGAACGCCGGTGCCACCCGGCTGTAGGCGTACATCAGCAGGGCGCCGAGCACCAGCGAGCCGATGCCGATCACGAACACGCCGCCGATGCCGAACACGGTGGTCTGGCCGCCCTCGGGGCTGGCGTAGGTGATCGACGCCTCGATGAACGCCCCCAGCAGCAGGAGGCCACCGAGGCCGGGCAGCACACCCTTGGTCCACAGGTTCCGGCCCTGCAGATGTCTGCGGTAGAACCAGACGCACGCGAAGCCGGTGAGGCCGTAGTAGAACGCGATGAGCAGGCCCACCGCCGAGATCGAGTCGGCCAGCACGTTGGTGCTGATGATCGTCAGCAGCACGTAGAACGCGATCGATATGAGGCCCATACCCCACGTCGCCCAGCTGGGCGTGAGGTACCGCGGGTGGATCTTTGCGAAGCGCGGGGGAATCGCCCGGTAGGCGCCCATCGAGAGCGCGGCCCGCGCGGTGGGCAGGATCGTGGTCTGCGTGGACGCCGCCGAGGACGTCAGCACAGAGATGATCAACAGGATGGTGAAGACCGAGCCGATCGGGCTGTCGCCGAACACGGTCGGGCCGATCGCCGCGAACACGTCGTTGGCGTTGTCGGGGTTGCCGAGGCCGATGCCGGTGGTGCCGGTGCCCGCGAACGCCACCGAGGCCACGGCGACCAGCACGTAGGTCACCAGCAGCAGCACGGTCGAGAGCACCGCCGCGCGGCCGGGGGTGGTGGCGGGGTCGTCGGCCTCCTCGTTGACGGCCACGGCGGTGTCCCAGCCCCAGTACAGGAACACGGCGATGAGGATCGCGTCGACGAAGTCCGACACCGAGATCCCGCCGGGCCACAGCCAGGCCAGGCTCGGCACCATCGAGCCGTCCGGCGCGGCGCCCGCGAACACCTTCACCAGCGCGATCAGGGCGAAGGCGACAAGGACGAGCAGCTCGATCCCCAGGAGCGCGTACTGCAGCCGGGCGGAGACCTCGATGCCGCGGTAGCAGATGTAGGTCATCAGCAGGATCCACACCACGCCCGCAACGGTGGACCACAGCCGGTCGTCGGCCAGCTCGTGCAGCCCGACCAGCCGGAACGAGTACGACCCCGCGACCTGGGCGAGGTTGGCCATGACGATGACGTCGGCGGCAATGATGCCCCAGCCGCCCATCCAGCCGGTGCGGGGCCCGAACGCGCGGGCGGCCCAGGTGAACGTGGTGCCGCAGTCGGGCTCGGCCTCGTTCAGCTCGCGGTAGGCCACCGCGATGAGGTACATCGGGACGAACGCCAACAGCATGATCGCAGGCGTCTTCTCGTTGACGATCACCACGATCAGGCCGACGCTCGCCGCCAGGCTGTACGCAGGCGCGGTGGACGCCACCCCGATCACCACGCTGGACACCAGGCCCAGCGCACCGCCCTTCAATCCCTTGGTTCCGGGCGCCGCCCCTGCCGTGTCCGACGTCTGGGTGCTCATGCTGCCTCCGCCCGGTGAACTCCACTGCGAGGATGCCGGCAGCTACCGGAGGACGGGCGGCGGGTGACGTCCGTCGCCCCTCAATCCAGGCGGTACTCCAGGTCCGCGGGCAGGTCGGGCGTGTCCATCTGGGCCTTCTGCAGTTGTCCGGCGTAGTCCCAGTTGAGGCTCTGCCAGCGGGTGAACTGGTCGAGCACCCATACCCCGGACTGCCGCGAGCCGTTGCCGGAGCGGCTGTTGCCGCCGAACGGCAGGTGCGCCTCCGCGCCGGATGTGGAGTTGTTGACGCTCACCATCCCCGCGCTCACCCGCTCCCGGAACCGGAACGCGTGCGCCGGGTCGGTGGTGTAGATCGCCGCCGACAGCCCGTAGCCGTGCCCGTTCGCCAGCTCGACGGCCTCGTCGAACGTGCGGAACGTGGCCACGCCGACGATCGGCCCGAACGTCTCGGTGCGGTACAGCGCGTCCTCGCGGCGTACCCCGTCGACAATCGTGGGATGCGCGTAGAAGCCAGCGAGGTCGCCGGTGAAGCCGTCGCGCGGGTTATCGGCTGTGATGCGGCCGGTGCCGGTCGAGCCATACCGGGTGTGGTGCGGCTCGACGAGCGTGAGGTGCTTCTCAAAGGCCTCCAGGAACCGCGCGGAGATCATCGGGCCGTAGAGGACGTCGCCGGTTGGGTCGCCGATCGTCGCGGCGCGCACGGCGGCGTCGAACCGGTGCAGGAACGCGTCGTGCACCGACTCGTGCACCATCACGGTGCCGAGCGAGGTGCAGCGCTGGCCGGCAGTGCCGAACCCGGAGAACAGCGCGCCTTCGACGGCCAGCTCGAGGTCGGCGTCGGGCATCACGACCAGCGGGTTCTTGCCGCCCAGCTCCAGGCAGGGCGTCTGCAGATGGCGCCCGGCGAGCTCGCCGACGCGCACCCCGACCGCCGACGAGCCGGTGAACCCGATCTTCTGCACGAGGCCGTCGTCGAGGGCGGCGGCCAGGCCGTCGTAGGTCGCGGGCCCGTCGGCGAGCACCGTGTTCAGCACACCCGCGGGCAGCCCGCCCGCAACGAAGAGCTCGGTTAACGCGCGCGCGATGGCCGGGGTGTACTCCGCGGGCTTCCACACCACCGCGTTGCCGCACAGCAGCGCGGGCACCAGGTACCAGGACGGCACGGCCACCGGGAAGTTGCCCGCGGTGACGATCGCCGCGACCCCGACCGGCACGCGGAAGGTGAAGAGCTGCTTGTCGCGCATCTCGCTGGGCACGGTCTGGCCGTAGAGCCTGCGGCCCTCGCCCGCGAAGAACGAGCAGGTGTCGATCACCTCCTGGACCTCGCCGCGGGACTCGGCCAGCGGCTTGCCGATCTCGCGGGTGACCAGGGCGGCCAGCGCGTCCTTGTTCGCCTCGACGATCCGGCCGATGCGCTCGACCACCCGCCCGCGCACGGGAGCCGGGGTGGCGGCCCAGGCGCACTGGGCGGCACGCGCGGTGCCGCAGGTGGCGACGAACGTGCCCGCGTCGGCCAGCAGCGCCTCCGCGACCGGCGCGCCGGTGGCCGGGTCGACCGAGGTCAGCCGCTCGCCCGCCGCGTCGGTGTGCCATTCCCCGCCGACGTACGATCCGATCGGGTCCGCCCTCATCCCGCCACCGCCTTCGCGATCGCACGGACGGCCAGGGCCAGGTCGTCCTCCTCGATCGTCAACGCGGGGCGCAGTCGGATCGAACGCTCGCCGCCGCCGAGCACGAGCACATGAGCCGCGTGCAGGCGCCGCAGGACCGCGGCGCGGTCCTCCGGGGACGGCAGGTCGAACGCCACGAACAAGCCCCGTCCCCGGACGTTGTCGATGCCGGGCACGGCACGCAGGTCGTCGAGCAGGCGCTTGCCCAGCACGGCGGCCCGGTCGATCAGCCCCTCGTCGGCGATGACCTCGAGCTGCCTGCGCGAGCGGACCATGTCGGTGAGGTTGCCGCCCCACGTCGAGTTGATCCGGCTCGGCACGCGGAAGACGTTGTCGGGCACCTCGTCGACGCGCCCGCCCGCCATGATCCCGCAGACCTGCACCTTCTTGCCGAACGCCACGATGTCGGGATGCAGGCCCAGCTGCTGGTAGGCCCACGGGGTGCCGGTCATGCCGCAGCCGGTCTGCACCTCGTCGAGCACGAACAGCGCGTCGTGCCGGTGGCACAGCTCCTGCATCGCCTGCAGGAACTCCGCGCGCATGTGGTTGTCGCCCCCTTCGCCCTGGATGGGCTCGGCGATGAAGCACGCGATGTCGTGCGGGTGGGCCGCGAACGCCGCCTCTGCCTGAGCGAGCGCGCGCTGCTCGGCCTCGGCCACCGCGCGCACGTCGAGGGGGAAGTGGATGGCAGGCACGTCGATGCGCGGCCAGTCGAACTTCGGGAAGAGGCCGGTCTTCACGGGGTCGGTGTTGGTCAGCGAGAGCGTGTAGCCGCTGCGGCCGTGGAAGGCCTTCCGCAGGTGCAGCACCTTCGTGCCCAGCCCGGAGGGTCGACGCCGCATGGCGTTGTGGCGCCGCTTCCAGTCGAACGCGGTCTTCAGCGCGTTCTCGACCGCGAGCGCGCCGCCCTCGATGAAGAACAGGTGCGGCAGCGCGGGGTCGCCGAGCACCCGTGTGAACGTTTCGACGAAGTCCGCGAGGTAGGTGGTGTAGACGTCGGAGTTCGACGGCTTGTTGACGGCGACCTCGACCAGCTCGGCCACGAAGTCGGGGTCGTCGGCCAGCGCGGGGTGGTTCATCCCCAGTGGCGCGGAAGCGAAGAAGCTGAACAGATCGAGGTAATGGGCGCCGTCGCGCGCGTCGACGAGCCAGGACCCGCGGCTGGCGTGGGTGTCCAGCACGAGGTCGAATCCATCGACGAGCAGGTGACGGCGGAGCGTCTCGTGGACGCGGTCCGGGGTCACAGTCATAGCTCCAGTGTCCGAGCAGCGAAAGCGCAGGTCACGATGCCCGACGTCGGACTTGGCAGGCGAAGTGCCACGATGTGGTCCGTGGCCCCGACGAATCGTCAGCTCGATGAGCTGGACCACCGTCTGCTCGACCTGCTCGCGGTCGACGGCCGGGCCACGATGGCCGAGCTCGGGCGGGCCGTCGGCTTGTCACGGACGGCCGTGCTCGCGCGCGTCCAACGGCTGGAGCAGACCGGGGTGATCCGCGGCTACCGCGCCGACGTCGCCATGCCCGGCCCCTCGCCCGCCGCGCACCGCGCCCGGGTCGGCCTGGTGATCCACACGTCGGACGTCGCCGGGTACGTTCGGCGCCTGACCGCGCTCCCCGGCGTCACCGAGGTCGAGACGGTCACGGGGGAGTACGACCTCATCGCGCTGGTCACCACCCCCGACGCGGCCGAGCTGGACCGCGTGCTCGACACCGTGGCGGGCTGGTCGGAGACCCGGCGGACGACGACCTGGGTGGTGCTGAAGCGCTACACGTGACGTGATCACCGATTTGGCGCGGATCCGGCCGGATCTGGCCGCTTTCCGCACCGAATCAGCGATCATCGGCCGACGGCGCGGGTGCGGGTGCGTCGGTGCCCCGGATGGATCTTCGTTCCCGCTACCGTGGTCCAGTGGCAGGACGGTCAACCGCGGAGAGCGGGAGCAGGAACACCGCGGCACGGTCGGCGGCGCAGGCGACCGGTCGGGCGATGGCCGCCCAACCGGGGGCCACGTCGGCGCGCATGCCCCCTCCCCAGCGCGGCCGCCGCAAGCCTGCCCGACGCCCGGCGACATCCCGCGGGTCCAGCAGGCGCAGGCCCCCGCCCCGGCAGGGCCCGGATCTCGTCGACCGCGGGATCGACGCGGTCGGCCGCGGGATCGCCCGGCTCGGCAAGGCGGCGGGCCGCGCCCTCGGCCGCACCCGGGAGATCGACCCCGCACACCGCCGCGACGGCCTGGGGGTCGCGCTGCTCGTGCTCGCCGTCGTCAGCGCAGCGGGGATCTGGTTCGGCGCGGGCGGACCGGTCGGGCACGGCATGTCGGCGGGCATCGGGTACGTCGTGGGCCGCGGCGCGGCCATGCTGCCCATCCTGCTGGCCATCGGGGGTGTGGTGCTCATGGCCACCGAGCCACGCCCGGACAGCAGGCCCCGGGTCGCGCTCGGCGGTTTCCTGCTGGCCCTGGGCGCGTTGGGGCTGGTGCACCTCGCCGCCCACCGACCGGACGAGCCCGCGCTGTGGCCCACCGGCGGCGGCGCGGTCGGCTACCTCGCGGCCACCCCGCTGGCCACCGGGCTCACCGCGTGGATCGCGGCGCCGGTGCTCGTGCTGCTGGCGTTCTACGGGCTGCTGCTGCTCACGGCCACCCCCGTGCGGGAGGTGCCGGACCGGGTGCGGCGGCTGCTCGGCCGCGCGCCCGCCGGGGACGCCGCCGACGAAGCGGCCGCCGAGATCGATCCCGTCACCGAGGCGAAGCCGCAGGCGTTGCGCAGGCCCTCGCGGCGTCGCCAGGCCTCCGTTGTGGACGTCCACCGCGAGCCCGACGCCGAACCCGCGCCGGACACCCCGCCCGACGCCGAGACCGAGCCTCCGCGCCGTCCCAAGATCGCCCCGACGCCGCCGCCCGAGCCCGAGCCCGCAGGCGCCGTGGGGGAGCAGCTGCGGCTGTCCGTGCAGCCCACCGCCGACGGCTCCGTCTACCAGCTGCCGCCCAGCGACCTCCTGCCCACCGGCCCGGTGCCGAAGCGCCGCAGCGTCGCCAACGACGCGATGATCGAGGCCATCACCGGGGTGCTCGACCAGTTCTCCGTCGACGCGCAGGTCACCGGCTTCACGCGGGGTCCGACCGTCACGCGCTACGAGATCGAGCTGGGCCCCGCCGTCAAGGTCGAGAAGATCACTCAACTCACCAAGAACATCTCGTACGCGGTGGCCACCGACAACGTGCGGATCCTCGCGCCGATCCCGGGCAAGTCCGCGGTCGGCATCGAGGTGCCCAACACCGACCGCGAGATGGTGCGCCTCGGCGACGTGTTGCGCAGCGGCACCGCGCGCGCCGAGCAGCACCCCATGGTGATCGGGCTGGGCAAGGACATCGAGGGCCACTTCCTGTGCGCCAACCTGGCCAAGATGCCCCACCTGCTGGTCGCGGGCTCCACGGGCTCCGGCAAGTCGAGCTTCGTCAACTCGATGCTGGTGTCGCTGCTCTCGCGGGCCACGCCCGACGAGGTCCGCATGATCCTCATCGACCCGAAGATGGTCGAGCTCACCCCGTACGAGGGCATCCCGCACCTGATCACGCCCATCATCACCGTGCCGAAGAAGGCCGCGGCGGCGTTGACCTGGCTGGTCGAGGAGATGGAGCAGCGCTACCAGGACATGCAGGCCAACAAGGTCCGCCACGTCGACGACTTCAACCGCAAGGTGCGCTCCGGTGAGATCGTCGCTCCGCCCGGCAGCGAGCGGGAGTACCGGCCCTACCCGTACATCCTGTGCATCGTCGACGAGCTGGCCGACCTCATGATGACCGCGCCGCGCGACGTCGAGGACGCGGTCGTGCGCATCACCCAGAAGGCTCGGGCCGCGGGCATCCACCTGGTGCTGGCCACGCAGCGCCCGTCCGTCGACGTGGTCACGGGGCTGATCAAGACCAACGTGCCGTCCCGGCTGGCGTTCGCCACGTCCTCGCTCACCGACTCGCGCGTCATCCTCGACCAGCCCGGCGCCGAGAAGCTGATCGGCATGGGCGACGGGCTGTACCTGCCGATGGGCGCGGGCAAGCCGGTCCGCATGCAGGGCGCGTTCGTCGACGACGACGAGATCGCCAAGATCGTCGCGTTCACGAAGGACCAGGCCGAGCCGGTCTACACCGAGGGCGTCACGGCGCAGAAGGCGGGCGAGCAGAAAGAGGTCGACCCGGACATCGGCGACGACCTGGAGCTGCTCTGCCAGGCGGCCGAGCTGATCGTCACCTCGCAGTTCGGGTCCACGTCGATGCTGCAGCGCAAGCTGCGGGTCGGGTTCGCCAAGGCCGGACGGCTGATGGATCTCCTCGAATCGCGGGGGGTCGTGGGGCCGTCGGAGGGCTCGAAGGCCCGCGACGTGCTCATCAAGCCCGACGAGCTGGCGGGCGTGCTCTGGCTCATGCGCGGCGGCGGGGGGGCCGAGCCCGAGGAGGCGGACTGACCCGCTCCTCGCAGAGCGGGCCTGCACCTCGCAGACGCCGTGGGTCCTGCGAGGTGCACACGGGCTCTGCGAGGTGCCCGGTGGCTCAGACGAGGAGGACTGCGTCCACTTCCACGGCGAACCCGCGGGGCAGTGCCGCCACCCCGATGGCGGTGCGGGCGTGCCCACCCTGTTCGCCGAAGACCGCCGCGAACAGGTCGGACGCCCCGTCGATCACGCCGGGCTGGTCGGTGAACTCGGGGGTGCAGGCGACGAAGCCGCGCACCTGTACGACCTGGGCCACGGCGTCGAGCGCGCCCAGCGCGTCGCGGGCCTGGGCGAGCAGGTTCAGCGCGCACGCCCGCGCCGCGGCGTAGCCCTCGATCACGGTGAGGTCCGCGCCGAGCCGCCCGGTGTGCCCGTCGGCGCCCTGCCCGGACAGGTAGAGCAGGTCGCCCGCCCGCATCCAACCACGGTAGTTGCCTGCCGGGCGCCGCAGCTCCGGGAGCACGAGCCCACGCTCGGCCAGCCGCTCTTCGGGGGTCACGGGTACGAGAGCCTACGCCCGTGATCGTCCCGAGACCGACGTTTGCGGGACGCGCGCCCCGGAAACGTCGCGATCAGAACGGGACCTGCTGCGCCATCAGGCCCGTACCCGGCGCACGTCCGGCCAGGATGCGGCAGAACTCGACCGCGTCGCACGTGAGCTCGACCCCGCCCGAGCCCGCAGTGTAGGTGCCGCCTGCGGGTCCGGTCAGCTCCAGCGTGAACGGCCTGCCGTGCCGCCGCGCCCACTCGGCGACGACGTCCGCGACGATCCGGCCGTCGTGCGCGGGTGTGAGGTCGAGCGTGCGGCCGGTCGCATGCGTCACGTCGACCCGGTGCATCCACGTGTCGCGGGTGAGGATGACCTCGAAGACGAAGCCCATCCGCCACGTCTCGACCGTGCCGTCGGGGAACTGGTTCTTCATCGGCATCCGGCGCAGCAGCGGCCGGTGAGACCGCCACTGCGCCTGCCGCGGGGCCGCCGCCGCCATCCGCGCCACCAGCTCATCGGTGGACAGGTGGGCGTTCGCCGCGACCTGGTGGGCGGTCACCCCGTCGATGAGGGGGCCGCTGCCCGCCAGCTTCCCCCCGCCCGGAACATCGCCGCCATCCGCCGCAGCCCGGTGAAGCCCTCGGTCATGCCCAGCACGTGCCCGGCCATCGCGCGGACGTCCCAGCCCGGGCAGTCGGTCGGGCGCGCCCACTCGTCGGGGGAGAGGTCGCGCAGCAGGGCCACCATCCGCGCGGTCTCCGCCTCGGCGAGGGTCCGGGCCTCCGAGCGGGCGATGGGGCCGATCTCGGCGGTCGTGATCATCGGACCGGTGCGGCCGCGAAGAAGCGGGCCTCGTAGGCGGCGGCAAGACCGCGCAGCGCCGCCGCGCCGTCGCCCGCGAACGCCGGACCGTGCATGAGGGCCAGTGTGCGGGGCTCGAGGTCGGCCAGCGCGCGGATGACGGGAGCCGTCGACGGGGTCAGGCAGGTGGCGCCGAACAGGTCGTCGGCCGCCAGCGCGGGCCCGACGAGGTCGGCGTCGTGGACGAGCGCGGCGCCGTTGCCGGTGCGGGTGAACAGGTCGCCGCACAGCAGCGTGCCGGTGGCCTCGTCCCAGATCACCTGCGCCTCCCAGCCGTGCGGCACGTGCGGTGTGACGATCGTGCGGATGCGGTGCCCGCCCAGGTCGCGGGGGCTGTCGTCGGTGACGGGGACGGGCGCGCGGTCGGCGAGGTCGTCGACGGAGACCTGGCAGCCCAGCGCGTTGAACAGGACCTCCGCCGACGGGGCAACGGCCAGCCACTGGTTCATGGCGCCGCACTCGTCGGACTCGACGTGGCCGAAGCTGACCCAGCGCAGCCGCTCGAGCGGGAGCACCTTCGCCGCGGCCTCGGCGACGAGCGGGAACATCCGGCGCGGGCCGGTGTGGAAGAGCAGCGGCTCGTCGCCGCCGAGCAGGTACTGGTTGAAGGTGAAGCCGCCGGGGGCGACCTCGGGCACGCACGTGGAGAGGCGGTACACGCGGTCGGCGATCTCGTGGACGATGGTCTGCATGTCGTTCATCGTGGAGGCGACGGCCCGCGGGCGCATCGAGGCAGCCACCCCCGGTTAGCGCGGGCGATCACCCAGTTTGGACGCCGTGCGCCCGCGCCAGTTCGGCGAGCGCGACCCGGTCGGGGGCGCCGGTGCGCGCCAGCAGGCTGCCGACGTGCCGCTCGACGGTCTTCGTCGCGAGGTAGAGCCGCCCGCCGATCTCCCGGTTGGACAGACCCGCCGCGACCAGTTTGAGCACGTCGACCTCCCGGCTCGTCACGCCGAGCGCGCGCAGGGCCGTCGGGACGCTCGACTCGCCCCGGCCCCGCCGCGGCATCGGGACGCCCGCCGCGCCCAGCATCGTGCGGCAGCGCCGGGCCGTGCGCTCATAGCCGCCTACGGCGAAGAACGCTTCCGCCTCGCGCAGCCACGTCACTGGGTCGCCCCAGCCGTCGCGCAGCGCTGCCCGCGCCATGAGCAGCTCCTGCACGTGCATGGGCGCGTAGCTGTGTCGGAGGCGACGCATGCGCGCGCGAACGTCGGCCATGAGTCCGGTCGCACCCGCGCGGTCGCCGGTCCGACCCAGGACGACGGCGTCGATCGCCTCGCAGGCCAGTCCGAACGTCGTCATGCCCGTGCGGCCCACGGCCGCGGTGTTCTCGGCCCGCGCCGCTGCGCCGAGATCGTCGTCGTCGATCGCGTGCAGCGTGGCCCAGAGCACCCGGCCGGGGAACACCGACGTCGTCGGCGGCGCGGCCCGGACGTAGTCCATCATCGTCTCCAGGTGGCCCGGGAGCGCCTCCAGATCGCCCGCGACGATCGCCCGGGTCGCCAGCACCCGTCCATG
Organism: uncultured Actinomycetota bacterium; assembly: GCA_963822805.1. Classification (GTDB taxonomy): domain Bacteria; phylum Actinomycetota; class Actinomycetes; order Mycobacteriales; family Pseudonocardiaceae; genus Pseudonocardia. Next base: position 281,680 of record CAWGIV010000004.1, read on the forward strand.
CAGGTCGCCGAGGATCCGCGGGTCGCCCGGATCGTGGGCCAGCGCCTTCGCGGCGGCCGCGGACATCCCGGCGTCGTCGCCCGCGAGGGCGTGCGCCCCAGCGAGCCAGAGGTTCGCCACGGGCTCGGTGGCGAGCCCGAAGCGGCGGCTGGCCTCGACGCAGGCCCGGGCCGCGGCGAGACAGCCGTCCCGGTCGAAGGACATCAACGCCATGTCGGCGAGGCTGAGGTCCATCACCGCGACGGTGAGCAGCGCGCCATAGCGGGCCGCGAGATCGCGGGTGACGCGCATCTGCCGCTCCCCGCCGTCGGCCCAGTCGAGGATCGCGAGCTCGTGGCGGGCCCGCAGGTGCCACGCGGTCATCCCGTGGCGCTCGGCCACCTCCGCGGCGCGCTCGAACCACGCCCGCGCGCGGCGGACGCCGCCCAGACCCCGTTCGGCGCGGCCGAGCACCTCCAGCGCCTCGCATTGCACCTCGGGCTGGTCGCCTGCTGCGGACAGCGCGGCACGGCCGAGCCCTATGGCCTCGTCGAGTCGCACCTCGTCGAGCGCCACCGCCGCGGCGACCGCGTCCAGCCGCGCGGTCGGCCCGGTCGCGCCCGGTGTCGAGAACAGCTCGCGCGCGTCGGCGACGTCCCGCCCGGCCGCCGCCACGTCACCTGCAGCCAGCGCGGCGCGGGCGAGCCCCACGAGCAGATCTGCCCGCTCGGCGGGCGGCAGCCGGGGAAGCAGCGCACGGCCGAGCGTCCGCGCCTCGACGGGCTTGCCCGCGGCGACGAGCACCTGTACGAGCAGCGCATCGGCGTCGCGGGCCACGGGCTCGTCGGGTGGGGCCAGGCGGCGGGCGCGGCGTGCCGTCGCCTCGGCGGTGGCGAGAGCGCCCGCCGCGAGCGCGCGCCGGGCGCTCTCGACCAGCCGCTGCGCTGCGGGCCCCGGCGCGCCCGCCGCCTCGGCAAGCTCGGCGGCCAGCTCGCAGACGGCGCCCGGCAGGCCGGGGTGGGCCCGTTCGACCGCGGGCCACGCCTGCTTCGCCAGCCGCCGCCGCTCGGGCGGGAGCAGCCCGCCCAGCACCGCCTCGCGGGTGAGCGAGTGGCGGAAGACGAAGCCGTCGCCGTCCACCGCGACGAGTTGCGCGTCGACGGCGGCCCGCAGCGCGTCGACGACGGCCCGCCCGTCGACGTCGGCGGTGCCCGGCAGGAGCTCCCAGTCGAACCGGCGGCCCAGCATCGCCGCGGCGCCGACGACCCGGCGTGCGGTCGCGTCGAGCAGGCCCATGCGGCGCCCGATCGACTCCCGCAGGCTCGCGGGCACGGTGGGGGTGAGCTCGCCCGTCGCCACCCACAGCCCGTCCTCGTGGCGCAGCGTGCCCGCCGCGACGAGGCCCGCGAGCAACTCCTCGACCAGGAACGGGGTGCCGTCCCCGTGGGTGCGCACGAAGCCGGTGAGGCCTGCGGGTGGCGTCGGCGTCGCAAGGCAGGCCGCCACCATCCGGTCGACGTCGTCCTCGGCCAGCGGCGCGACACGGACGATGGCGGCGGGGTCGCGGCGCTCCAGCCGTTCGAGCAGCTCGGTGGCGGCGCCTTCGGGCCGCGCCGTGGCCACGCAGAGCACCGGCTCGGTCGGCAGGGCGTCGCCGAGGTAGTCGAGGGCGGCGAGGGTCTCCGGGTCGGCCCAGTGCAGGTCCTCCACCACGAGGACGCAGCCCCGCCCGTCGCCGTGGGCGCGCAGGAGGCGCACCACCGCCTCGGCGAGCAGGAGCGGGGAGTCCTCGGCGGCGCTGTCGTCGCGGCGCCAGCTCGGCACGAGCCGTCCGAGATGCGCGCCCAGCCCGGCGAGCTCCGCGGCCGCGGGCACCGGCGCCGAACGGAACGCCCCGAGGAACGCCTCGACGAGCGCGCGGTAGGGCACCGGGTTTGGGCCGGGCACCGCGCGGCCGGTGAGCACCGGGCAGCCCCGCGCCGCGGCGGCATCCGCGGCCGCCGCCGCCAGCCGGGTCTTGCCCGCTCCCGCCTCGGCGACCAGCACGACCACGCCGCCCCGGCCCTCGGCCATCGCGTCGACCCGCTCCCGGAGATGCGTCACCTCGGCGACACGCCCGATGAGCTCCGGGCAGAGCAACGACACGCTCGGATCCTAGGCCGTGTCCCGCGGATCAGCGGCCGCGGTCTTCGCGCCCAGATGTCCCCTCGCTGCGTTGTCGGGCGGCCCGAGTACGCCCGGTACGAGAGCCGCCCTCCGCCTTGCGAGGAGCCATCTGGATCACGAAGCCCATCGCCCGTGATCCGCGGGACACGGCCTAGAGCCGCAGCAGCATCCGCGTGTTGCCCAGCGTGTTCGGCTTGACGTGCGCCAGGTCGAGGAACTCCGCGACGCCCGCGTCGTAGCTGCGCAACATCGCCGCGAACACGTCGGGCTCCACGGGCGTGCCGTCGATCTCCGCGAACCCGTGCCTGCCGAAGAAGTGCTTCTCGAAGGTCAACACGAACAGGCGCTCCAGCCCCAACGTGCGCGCGTTCTCGATCAGTCCGGCGACGAGGGCATGCCCGACCCCGCGCCCCAGCGCGCGCGGATGCACCGCCACCGTGCGGATCTCCCCGAGGTCGGCCCACAGCACGTGCAACGCCCCACAGCCGACGACCTCGCCCGCGAGCTCCGCGACGACGAACTCCTGCACCGACTCGTACAGGGTGACAATTTCCTTCGCCAGCAGCACGCGACCGGCGTACCCGTCGACGAGCGATTTGATCGTCGTCACGTCGGCGGTCCTGGCCCGCCGCACGGTTACCGAAGCCACGGATCGGAGTAGATCACGGGCCGCCGGTTACCCTGACGGGTGTGCCGGAACCACGCAGTGTCGATGGCCGCCCCGCGGACGCTCCACGGCGTGCCGCGCTGCTGACGCTCGGTTGCGCCCGCAACGAGGTCGACTCGGAGGAACTGGCAGGGCGGCTGTCCGGCTCCGACTGGGAGTTGGTCGACACCGACGAGCGGCCGGACGTGATCGTCGTCAACACCTGCGGGTTTGTCGAGCAGGCCAAGAAGGACTCGATCGACACGCTGCTCGCCGCGTCCGACGTCGAAGGCGCGAAGGTCGTCGCCGTCGGCTGCCTGGCCGAGCGCTACGGAAAGGAGTTGGCCGACAGCTTGCCCGAGGCCGACGCCGTGCTCGGTTTCGACGACTACCCCGAGCTCGCCGAGCGGCTCGCCGACGTGCTCGACGGCCACGCCCCAGCCGCGCACACGCCGGTGGATCGGCGCACCCTGCTGCCGCTCACCCCGGTCGACCGGTCGTCGGCCGACGTGCACGTGCCCGGCCACGCCTGGATCCCCCGTATGCGACTGTCGGACGGGCCCATCGCCAACCTCAAGCTCGCCTCCGGCTGCGACCGGCGGTGCACGTTCTGTGCGATCCCGTCCTTCCGCGGCGCGTTCGTGTCCCGTGCGCCCGACGACGTCGTCGCCGAGGCGGCGTGGCTGGGCAGCCACGGGGTGCGCGAGCTGGTGCTGGTGAGCGAGAATTCCACGTCCTACGGCAAGGACCTGCCCGACGGCACCCGGGCGCTCGTGCGCCTGCTGCCCCGGCTCACCCAGGTGCCCGGCATCGACCGGGTCCGGGTGTCGTACCTGCAGCCCGCCGAGATGCGCCCCGACCTCATCGAGGTCATCGCGACGACACCCGGCGTCGCCCCGTACTTCGACCTGTCATTCCAGCACGCCAGCCCGTCGCTGCTGCGGCGAATGCGCCGCTTCGGCTCCCGGGAGGACTTCCTCGATCTGTGCGCCCGCATCCGCGCGCAGGCGCCAGAGGCGGGCATCCGCAGCAACGTGATCGTCGGCTTTCCCGGCGAGACCGAGAACGACCTCGCCGAGCTGGAAGCGTTCCTCGAGGGCGCCCGGCTGGATGCGGTCGGCGTGTTCGGTTACTCCGACGAGGACGGCACCGAGGCCGCGGGCTACGACGGCAAGCTCCCGGCCGAGGAGATCGCCGCACGGGTCGAGCGGATCACGGCGCTCACCCAGGAGTTGATGGCCCAACGCGCCGAGGACCGCGTCGGCACCGAGGTCACCGTGCTGGTCGAGGCGGCCCCGGACGACAGTGCAGATGACGACTTCGCGTGCACCGGCCGCGCCGCGCACCAAGCGCCCGATGTCGACGGGGATTGTGTCATCGAGCGCGGGTCGGGCCTGCGGGTGGGGGACATGGTGCGGGGCGTCGTCGTCGGGAGCGAGGGCGCGGACCTCACGGTCGTGCCGGGCCAGGCCGTGCCCCGCAGCGCTCTTCCCGGGCCACCGGGCGGCGCGGGGTGAGCGCAGGAACCGGCGGCGTCCCGCCGCCGCCCCTGCTCAACATCGCCAACGTGCTCACCGGGGTGCGGCTGCTGCTCGTCCCCGTCTTGCTCTTCACGCTCTTCGCCGACGGGGGCCAGAACACCGGCTGGCGCTACGTGGCCACCGGCGTCTTCGTCATCGCGGCGATCACCGACCGGTTCGACGGGGAGCTCGCGCGCTCCCGCGGGCTCGTCACCGCGTTCGGCACTCTGGCCGATCCCATCGCCGACAAGGCGCTCACCGGCGCCGCGCTGGTCGGCCTCGCTGTGCTGCAGCTCGTGCCCTGGTGGGTGACCATCGTGATCATGGGGCGGGAGCTGGCCATCACCGTCCTGCGCTTCCTCGTGCTCCGCCACGGCGTCATCGCGGCGAGCCGCGGTGGCAAGGCGAAGACGCTGGTGCAGATGATCGCGATCGGGCTGTATCTGCTGCCGTTGGAGGGCGTGTCGGCGACGGTCGACGGGCTGCGCTGGGCCGTGCTGGCGGTGGCGGTCGTGCTGACGGTCATCACCGGCCTCGACTACCTGGTGAAGGCGCTGCGCCCGCGCTCGCGGACGGTGTAGCGGGTGCTTGGAATGGACGGGCGCGTCGCACCCGGCTGCAGCTTGCGGTCGTCCGGCTGCCGCTTCCGGCCGCGGCTTGCGGCCGCCGTGCTGCAGCTTCCGGCCGCTCCCCGGCGTGCGCGTTCGCCGTGGGCGGACACGGCGTGCGGCGACGCCGAGCTGTCCGAGTCGGTACGGTGAGGGTCACGGCCGAACCACCGGCCGGGGCTCGAGGGAGGGTCGCATGGCGGTGCTGATGCGGGAGGCGATCGGCGGCAGCCTGCGTCGCGCGCGCACGGAGGGCCGTCGCACCCTGCGGGAAGTGTCCCGGCGGGCGCGGGTCAGCCTCGGATACCTGTCCGAGGTGGAGCGCGGGCGCAAGGAGGCGTCAAGCGAACTGCTCGCCGCCATCTGCGAGGCGCTGGAGGTCTCGCTGCCCGACGTCCTCGCCGAGGCTGCGGAGGTCATCGCCCGCTCGCTGGCCGCCGACGGCGCCGAGGCCCTCATGCCCACCCGGCGCCCCATCGGGCTGCGGCACATGGATCTCCGGCTGGCCGAACGTGCGGTCGCGCCGATGGGCCCGGCCACCGCCGCCATGGCCCCGGCCACCCTGCCGATGGCCCCGATGCCGGTGCGCGGGGTGCGGGCCGCCGCCTGAGTCTGAGCTCAGCGGCCCACAGACCTTGTGGGGCCAGCACACACTGACGACAATGTGCGTGGACCCCACACGACATGTGTGAGCCTGTCCGCGTCTCCGGGTCGCCCCGACAACCGCCTCCGGATGATCCCCGATATCGTCGCCCTCAGGTGGAAGTCCGGACCGCACCGGTGCCACGATGGGGACCGCAGCAGGTGACGCAGTCGGAGGGCGGAGCAGATGGCCAACGGTTTCACGAAGGCCTGGAAGTACCTGATGGCGTTGTTCTCGTCGAAGGTCGACGAGTATGCCGACCCCAAGGTGCAGATCCAGCAGGCCATCGAAGAGGCGCAGCGCCAGCATCAGGCGCTTTCCCAGCAGGCTGCGGCCGTCATCGGCAACCAGCGCCAGCTTGAGATGAAGCTCAACCGCCAGCTCGGCGAGATCGAGAAGCTGCAGGCCTCGGCCCGGCAGGCGCTCGTGCTCGCCGACCAGGCGCGCGCCTCCGGTGACGAGGTCAAGGCGGGCCAGTACGAGCAGTCCGCGCAGGCGTTCGCCACGCAGCTGGTCACGGCCGAGCAGTCGGTGGAGGACCTCAAGACGCTGCACGACCAGTCGATCCAGGCTGCGGGTCAGGCGAAGCAGGCCGTCGAGCGTAACTCGATGATGCTCCAGCAGAAGATCGCCGAGCGCACCAAGCTGCTCTCGCAGCTGGAGCAGGCGAAGATGCAGGAGCAGGCCGCGGCTTCATTGCGCCAGATGAGCGAGCTCGCCGCGCCGGGCAACACGCCGTCGCTGGAGGAGGTGCGCGACAAGATCGAGCGGCGCTACGCCAACGCCATCGGCTCGGCCGAACTCGCGCAGAACTCCGTGCAGGGCCGGATGATGGAGGTCCAGGCCAGCGCCGTCGACATGGCGGGCGCCAGCAGGCTGGAGCAGATCCGGGCCTCGCTGCACGGCACCCCGGTCGCGGGCGAGGTCACGGCGGGCAACACCACACCTACCCCCGCGACGCCGCAGATCGACACCAGGAAGCAGGCAGGTACCGCCTGAGCCTGAGGCGACGCGGCGTCCGGCCCCGGCGCCGCCGGGGCGGCTGCCGGAGCCGCGGTCCCGCCACGCGAGGCCGCGCGCCTGCCCCGCCACCTCGCACCGCAAACGCCGGACCTCGCACCCCAACGCGGAACCTCGCACCCCACCGATGGGGTGCGAGGTCGCCATTTGGGGTGCGAGGTGCCCTTGGGGTGCGCGATTCACCGTGGCCGCGCGGGCCCGACGCCCGGGGTGGGGCCGGGCTGGCACGTCGGGCACCAGTAGGCCACGCGCGCGTACACGCCGTCGCCCTGCGGGGCCGTTCGGACCCGGGTGCCACAGCGACGGCAACGCTGCCCGGCCCGCTCGAACACCCAGTGCTGACGCCCCCGGCCCAGCTCACCGGTCGTCGTCTGCTCCGGCCGGTCGGCGTTGCGCAGCAACAGCTTGCGGACGACCGTGATCATCCCGGCCGGGTCGGGCACGTCCCGCGTCGGCGTCCACGGTGAGACGCCGCGCAGGAAGCACGTCTCGGTCTTGTAGAGGTTGCCGATCCCGGCCATCACCCGCTGCTCCAGCAGCACCAGCCCGATCTCCGACGCCGCCCGCGCGGTCAGCCGCCGCAGCGCCTCGGCCGCGTGCGCGTCCGACCAGGCCGGGTCGAGCAGGTCGGGGCCCAGATGGCCGACGAGCCGGTGCTCCTCGGCCGTCGACAGCAGCTCCAGGTCGTGCAGCGCGAACCCGACGGCCACGCGCTCTTCGGTCGCCAGCACGGCCCGGGCTTCGTGCGCGGGCCGCCGCCAGGCCATGCCCGGCCGGTACAGGTGCCATGAGCCGTCCATGCGGAAGTGGCTGTGCAGGCTGCGGCCGTCGTCGAGGCGCGTGAACAGGTGCTTGCCCACCGACACCACGTCGACGACGGCGAGCCCCGCCAGGTCGTGGTCGACGAGCCGGGGATGACGCAGCTCGCCGCGCACGAGCCGCTGCCCGGCGAGCGCGGCCCGCAGCCGCTTGCCCGCCAGATGGACGGTGTCACCCTCGGGCACGCTCTCGACCGTAGCGCGCGGGCTCGCCGGCGCCCACACCGTTCAGGCCCGCAGCCGCAACCCCCTCGGTGTGACCCGAAACCCGGCTTCGGTGAGCACCTCGGCCAGCTCCGAGCCCAGGGAGCCCACCCCGTCGGCTCGCTCGACGGCCAACGTGCCGAGCCAGCCCTCGTGCACCGCCCCGGCCAGCGCCTGCGCGGCCGCCACCAGCTCCGGGCGTTCGGTGGTGAACGAGAGCAGCGACCGCCCGCCGCGTTCGACGTAGAGCGCTGGGCCGCCCTCGACCAGCACGACGAGCGCGCCCGCCTTCCGTCCCGGCCGGTGTTTGGTGTCGCCGACGGTCGCGGGCCACGGCAGCGCCGCGCCGTAGGGCTGGGCCGGGTCGGCCGCGGCCAGTACGACCCGGGAGAGCCCGCCCGACCCGCCGTTGCCGCCCAGACCCGTTGGGCCGCCACGCATGCCGAGTCCGCTCTGCCCGAGCCCGTTCGGGCCGCCGCCGACTTCGCCCGGGCGGCCGCCGCCGAAGCCGCTCGGGCCGCCGCCCGCGCTGCCGCCGTTCCGGCCGCCGCCCGCGCTGCCGCCGCCCGCGCTGCCGCCGCCCGCGCTGCCGCCGCCCGCGCTGCCGCCGCTCGGGCCGCCGCTCGGGCCGCCGTCCGGGCGGGAGAGCGCGCGGAGCCGGTCGATAGCGCCCGGCACCGCGAACTGGGCCGCGCCGAGCCCCTCCACGACATACCCGCGCCGGGCCCGTCCGGAGTCCTCCATGGCCCGCAGGACGCGGTAGATGCCCGCGAAACCGCCGGTGACCCGCTCGGTGGACAGCGCACCGCGGGTGAGCACCCCGTGCCGTTCGAGGAAGGCCTCGGCGCGAGCGTGCGCACGACGGGTCAGATCCGGCTCCCGGGTGGGCGCGAGGGCCCACCGCCCACCGACCGACGGCGGTCCGCTCCGGCTGGGCATCGCCGGACGACCCGCACGGAGCGCGGCATACCGGCCGCGCGCCGCGGTGCGCCTGCCGCGATGGGCGGGGCCGCCGCGCGCGCCGGAGCCGCCGAGCCGGGCCCGCAACGGGGCGAGGGTGTCGTTGGCGACGAGCCCGGCCCACACGAGATCCCAGATCGCCGCCACTACCTCGTCGTCGGGGGGCACCTCCTCCCCGGCCGTGACCAGCGCGCGGCCCGCCGCGTCGGCGAGCTGGCGGAAGAACAGCGCGCCGCCACCGTCGAGCGCTTCCAGCACGGCCCGATGCAGGGGTGTGGCGGCGGTGTCCGGCTCCGGCTCGGGCAGCAACAGGTCGGCGACGTCGGCCGGGGCCAGCGCGAGCCAACCGTCCGACCCGGCCAGCGGGCCGCAGCCGGTCCAGCTGACCTCGCCGGCGGCGGTCAGCTCGTCCAGCAGCGCGGGCGTGTAGCCCGGCAGCCGCGCGGGCAGGATCAGCGACTCCACGGCGCTCGCGGGCAGCGGCGCCCCGGCGAGCTGCTCGACCACGCCGAGCACGTCCTCCGCACCCGGCGCCCGTCGCATCCGGCCCCGGCGGTCGCCGGTTGGCGTCGTCTGCACCCCCTGCCAGGCAGGCAGGAACCGGCCCAGCGCCCGCTGCTCAACCGGCTCCACCTCGGCCCGCAGCCGGGCCAGCGACGCCCGCCGCAGCCTGCGCAGCACGTCCGCGTCGCAGTATTCCGTGCTGTTTCCCACGCCTTCGCCCGCGGGCCGCAGCTCGCCACGCACCAGCCGTCCAAGGCCGACCAGGCGGTCGAGCACACCCGACACCACGGCCACCCCCAACCCGAACCGGGCCGCCGCCGCGGCCGCCGGAAACGGCCCGTGGGTGCGTGCGTAGCGGAGCAGGAGATCGCCGAGCGGGTCGCTCACCGGCTCGGTGAACGTCTCCGGCACGCCGACCGGGAGAGCGGCGCCCAACGCGTCGCGCACGCGCCCGGCGTCCTCGACGGGCAGGAAGCGCTCCTCGCCGCCGATGCGCACCCGGATGATCCGCCGGGCCCGCTCCAACTCGGCCAACCACTCCGCCCTTGCCCCACGCGCCGCCGCTTCTTCGGTGGTGAGGTCGCCGACGAACCGCAGCAGGTCGGCCGCGCCCTCGACATCGCGCACGCGCCGCTCGGGCGCGAGCCGCTGCAACGACGCCTCGACCTCGGCCAGCACCTCCGGATCGAGCAGTTCGCGCAGCGCCTCCGAGCCCAGCAGCTCGGCCAGCAGGGTCGAGTCCAGGGAGAGCGCGGCCGCACGCCGCTCCGCCAGCGGCGCGTCGGCCTCGTAGAGGAACATCCCCACGTAACCGAAGAGCAGGCTCCGCGCGAACGGCGACGGCGACGGTGTGGCCACCTCGACGACCTGCACCGCTCGACCTTGCACATCGGCCATCAGCGCACGCAGACCGGGCACGTCGTAGACGTCTTGGACGCACTCGCGCATTGCTTCCAATGTGACCGGGAACTGCTCGTAGCGCCCGGCCACGGTGAGCAGCTGGGATGCCCGCTGGCGCTGCTGCCACAGCGGGGTGCGCCGCCGCGGGTCGCGCCGGGGGAGCAGAAGCGCCCGCGCCGCGCACTCGCGGAAGCGCGACGCGTACAGCGACGACCCGCCCAGCTCGGCGACGACGACCTGCTCGACCTCGGCGGGATCGAGCAGCACGTCCTCGGCGGTGGGCACGACCTCGGCGCCTGTCTCGTCCAGCGCGTCGGGCAGCCGCAGGATGATGCCGTCGTCGGCGGCGGAGGCATGACACTCCACGCCGCGCCGCTCCCGCAGACGCGCCGCGATCGCGAGCGCCCACGGCCCGTTGACCTTGGACCCGAATGGCGAGTGCACGACGAGCCGCCAGTCGCCCAGCTCGTCGCGAAAGCGCTCGACGAGGATCACGCGGTCGCTGGGCACGTGCCGGGTGGCCGCCCGTTGCTCGCGCAGGTAGGCGAGCAGGTTGTCGGCCGCCCAGGTGTCCAGGCCCGCGCCCGCGGCTCGTTCGCGGGCCGCCTCGTCGGACAGCGCTGTCATCTCGCGCACGAACGCCCCGACCGCCCGGCCCAGCTCCAGCGGCCGCCCCGCCTGCTCGCCCTTCCAGAAGGGCAGCCGCGCGGGCACGCCGGGCGCCGGAGTGACGATCACGCGGTCGTGCGTGATGTCCTCGACGCGCCAGCTCGACGTGCCGAGCATGATCGCGTCGCCGACCCGCGACTCGTAAACCATCTCCTCGTCCAGCTCGCCGACCCGCGAGCCCACGCCGTCGGCCCCGCCGGGACTCATCACCGTGAACAGGCCGCGGTCGGGGATCGTGCCGCCGGAGGTGACGGCCAGCCGCTGCGCGCCGGGGCGACCGCCGAGCTGGTCAGTGACGCGGTCCCAGGTGATCCGCGCCCGGAGCTCGCCGAACTCCTCCGACGGGTAGCGGCCGGCCAGCATGTCGAGTACCGCGTGCAGGGCCGACTCGGGCAGCGCGGCGAACGGCGCGGACCGACGCACGACGCGGGCGAGGTCGCCCACCGACCAGGGCTCGAGTGCGACCATGGCCACGATGTGCTGGGCCAGCACGTCGAGCGGGTTGCGCGGGTAGCGCAGCGACTCGATCGCGCCCGCCGCCATCCGCTCGGCGACCACCGCGCAGGCGACCAGGTCGCCACGGTACTTCGGGAACACCACGCCGGTGGACACCGCGCCGACCTGGTGGCCCGCGCGGCCCACCCGCTGCAGCCCCGACGCGACGCCCGGCGGCGCCTCGACTTGGACGACGAGATCGACCGCGCCCATGTCGATGCCCAGCTCCAGGCTGGACGTCGCCACTACGCAGGGCAGAATCCCGCCCTTCAGCTCCTCCTCGACCAACGTGCGCTGTTCCCGCGACATCGACCCGTGGTGCGCCTTCGCGACAGTGGCCGCCGCCGCGCCGCCGATGCCGGACTGCCCGATCGCCTCGGCCGGGAACGCATCGAGGTCCTGGACGCCCTCGGCTTCCGCAGAAAGCTCATCGGCGGACAGCTCGTTGAGCCGGGACGTGAGCCGCTCGGCCAGCCGCCGGGAATTGGCGAACACGATCGTCGATCGGTGCGCGCGCACCAACTCCAGCAGCCGCCGCTCGACCGCGGGCCAGATCGACGGCCGCTGCGCCGTGCCCGCCGCCGAGCCGACCACCTCCTCGTCGGAGCTGCCGGGCGCGGGCCGCTCGTCCAGCGCGGCGAGATCGGGCACCGGCACCTCGACCGACACCTGCACGGTCTTCGGGGTGCGCGGCTGCACGATCTCGACCGGCCGCGCCCCGGCGAGGAACGTGGACACCTCGTCGAGCGGCCGGACGGTGGCCGACAGGCCGATGCGTTGCGCGGGCCGCTCCAACAGCTCGTCGAGCCGTTCGAGCGAGAGGGTCAGGTGGGCGCCGCGCTTCGTGCCCGCGACGGCGTGTACCTCGTCGAGGATCACGGTGGTGACGCCGCGCAACGACTCCCGCGCGGCCGAGGTGAGCAGCAGGAACAGCGACTCGGGCGTGGTGACCAGCACGTCGGGCGGGGTGCGGGCGAACTGGCGCCGCTCGTCGGCCGGGGTGTCGCCGGTGCGCATGCCGACCGTGACGTCGGGAACCGGGAGCCCCAACCGCTGGGCGGCCTGGCGGATCCCCATGAGAGGTGAGCGAAGGTTGCGCTGGACGTCGACCGCAAGGGCTTTGAGCGGCGAGACGTAGAGAACCCGGCAGCGACGCTGCGGGGACGCGGGCGGCGGGCCCGACCCCAGCCGGTCGAGCGCCCACAGGAACGCGGCGAGCGTCTTGCCGGAGCCGGTGGGGGCAACCACCAGCGCGTGCCTGCCCGCCTGGGCGGCCGCCCATGCCCCCTCCTGCGCGGGCGTGGGCGCGGCAAAGGCCCCCGCGAACCAGGCGCGGGTGGCGGGGGAGAAGCCCTGCAGTGCGGTCACGGGGTCCATCATGCGACGCGGGCCCGACAATTTTGGGAGGGTGCGCGGATCAGCCGCGGCTGCGGGCCTTCATCAGGCTGCGCCGCGCGGCCTTGGCGATCTTCTTGTCCGGGTGGTGGTGGCCGAGCACGTCCAGCACCTCGACGGTGCGCTCGTGCTCGGCGCGCCACAACATGCTCAACACATCGGTCGCCTGGTCAACGTCGGTGCCGATGAACTCGACGACGCCCTCCGGGCCTGCCTCGTCCAGCATCGCCGCGGCGACCTCCACGGTGCCGACGAGCATCAGCTCGGGGTCGACCGACGATGGCTCGATCGCGCCGCGCAGGAGAAGCGACATCGTCACGAGCGGCGCGTGTGGGCCCTCCAGGTGTTTCGTCGCGGCCTGGTCGGCGTCGTGGCCGAACACCGTTCCCGCCATTTCCAGAAGGCCGAGTACGACGCCGGCGCCGTGGTCTGCGTGCAACACCGCGGCGACCACTTCGCCTGCCCCGGACGGGTGGGTCGCGGCCCAGGCCATCAGGTCGGTGCGGGCGTCGTCCTCGTCGAGCAGCAGCATCGATGCGACCAGCTCGGCGGCATCGGCGGTCACCGGATCAGCGCGGAACACCACCTCGATGCCGTCCTCGGCGACCAGCTCGGCGCCGACGGATCGGCCCGCGGCGGTCAGCGTGACCAGGTCGTCGGCGGCGCGCGTCACGAGCCCGAGATCGGCCAACCGGGCCAGCTGGTGCTCGATCTCGCTGCTGCCGAGGAGCACGGCCAGCGGGCCGGCGTTGGCGAGCAAGGACGTGATGTGCTCGGTGATGTCGCGCACCGACGCTCCGGCATCACCCGCGTCGAGCAGTTCGGCGAGCAGGAGGAGGGCGAGCCCGCCGTCGTCGTCGGGGGCGACCGTCCCCCAGGTCCACGACATGGAGCTGCCGAGCCCGGCCGCCAGCGCGCCGCGGACCGTCCGCGCGTAGGCGTCGCGGTCGGACCGGTGACCGAAGCCCGCGACGGCGACGAGCCGACCGCGGAGACGGCGCACCGCCCCGGCCTCGATGGCTGTGTCGACCAGCCAGCTCAGATAGGGCAGCTCGGCGGCGGAGCCAAGCTTGTGGTGGGGCGGATCAGGCTCGTCGTCGGTCTCCAGCTCGGTGACCATCCTGCGCGCATCGGCCAGCCGCAGGTTGCCCTTCGCGGTCAGCGTCAGCCCGGGTGGGTCGCACCGCGCGGCGAGCCCGCGGACCTGCGCGAACATCCGCGCCTGTGCGATCGCCGCCGCGACCTCGTCGTCGGTGGGCGCGCGGACCGGCCCGACGGCGGGCGGTTCCGTGTCGTCGAAGACGTCCAGCACCTCGTCGGTGGAGGTGCCCGTAATCCGGGCAATCTGTTCGAGCAGAGCGTCCGGATCGGTGTCGCCGAGTCCGCCCAACAGCGACTTCGCCATCCCGAAGTTGGCCGGATCGGCCATTTCACGGCGGAACCGCGGCCCGAGGTCCGCGCAGGCCCGACGGACCGCGGACGGCGAACAGCCGGGGGCGAGCAGGCGTTCGTGCGCGAGGAAGTCGACGTACGCCGCGACCGAGCGGGGGACGCTCTCGATGAGGTCGGGCGGAGACGCGAGCTTGCGTGGGCACCATACGAGGAGGAACTCCTCGACGTCGGCGGCGTCGAGGCGGTCGAGCCTGCCGTCCCCGTAGCCCCACTTCCAATCCAGGAGCAGCTCGACGTCGCTCGCGTCGGCGTCGACGCGCTGCGCGCGCGCCCACTCGGCAAACCGCGTGCACAACTCGTCGCGGCGGGCGAAGTAGGCCCCCTCGTCCTCGCCGTCGAATGTCATCTGCATGCGGGCAGCCTTGCAGTTCCGTCGCACGCCGGGCGTTCGGGCAGGGTCCTCGTGTGCGTGGCCGCCGATCAGACCGGGCAGAACCAGCCGTCCTCGCGGCGCAGCGGGGCGCCGTCGGGTGCAGGGAAGGGCGTGCGGAAGGTGAAGGCCTGCGGCGTCGGGCCGTGCGCGCGCAGGTGTTCAAGCCGGGCGATGGCCTCCTCCACCGTCGGGATCTCGGCGATCCACCACAGGACCTGAAAGGCCTCGCGCATCGGCACGAAGAACTCGCGGCGCCGCGCCATGACCGCCCGGTGCGGGCCGGAGTAGACGAAGGCGGCAAGCGCCTCCACCGAGGTCCAGACGCTCATGTTGACCAGCAGCCGATCGTCGTCGTACGGCCGGATCGCGGTGGCGTCCCCGTCCTCGGTCTGCAGCCGCCACACGAACCCCGGCGCCGCGTCGGCGAGCGCGTTGACCGGCTCCAGCGCCTCGACGAACCCGGCCAGCTCGGGTTCGGTGAGGGGCGCCGTGGGCAAGCCGATGTTGAGCTGGGCGAGCAGCATGGGCTCGACGCTACCGGCGGCGGTTGGTCCAGAACCAGCGCAGCAGCACGATCAGCGACGCCAGCAGCGCGAGCCCGACGATGATCTGGCCGAGCGGCGAGGAGAAGCCAGTGGGGTCGTTCACGTCCACTCCGGGGTGGCGGCGCCGTAGGCGGGCGCGGGATCGGGCCAGGCCAGCGGGGCACCGTCGACCGTGCCCGGGGGAGCCACCAGCGTGAACCTGCCCTTCTCGACAAGGTACGGCCCGGGGTCGACGTCGGGCACCTCCTCGGGGGTGGCACGCGGCAGGCTCTGCAGCCACGCGGCGGTGCCCGCCAAGGAGAGCCGGACGTGGTGCGAGCCGCCGTTGCGGCGCTGCCGCTCGACGGCGAGGAGCGCACCCGCGGCGGCAAGGTAGCCGGTCGCGTGGTCGAGCACCTGGGCCGGGAGGGCGCCGGGGGCGTCGGGCTTCCCTTCGTCGACGGCGATTCCGCACGCCGCCTGTACGAGGCTGTCGAACCCCCGCCGTCCGCTCCACGGGCCGTGCGGCCCCCACGCCGACAGCGTGACGACGACGAGCCCGGGATGGCGGGCGGCCAGCGCTTCGGGAGCGAGCCCGAACCGGTCCAGCGCACCCGGCCGGTAGCCCACGACGACGACGTCCGCGCCCGCCAACAGCCCTTCGCGGGTCTCCGCGTCGCGCAGGTCGAGCAGCGCGCTGCGCTTGCCCGGGAGCGTGTCCCAGGCCTGCAGGTCGATCTCCGGGAGGTGCGGGGCGTCGAGGCGGAGCACATCGGCGCCGTGCGCGGCGAGCGTGCGGGTGGCGACCGGGCCCGCGATCACGCGGGTGAGATCGAGCACCCGCAGCCGTCGGGCGTCCCGGGGGGCGGCGGGTCCCAGGTCGCGCCGCTCCACGAGCGGCGGCGCCGGCCCGGAAACGGCGCGCCACCGCGGCTCGGTGCGGACCGCCGCGCCGACCCCGCCCGCCGCGTGCAGCGCCGTCTCCAACTCGACGGCCTCCCGCTCGGCGATCGCCGCCGGTGCGTCGCCCTGCGCGCAGCCGAGCACCCGCAGCGCGGCCGCGCGGTGCCATGCGTAGTTGGCGTGCAGTCGCAGCCACCCGTCGGAGGTCCGGTGGAACGCCGAGAGCGGGTCGAAAGGGCTGCCGCCCGCCCGGCCGTCCCGGCGCACGTACCGCTCACTTCGCACGGCGACGGCGAGCTGCCGGGTGTCGACCGAGACGCGCGCCGCGGAGCCGAGCGTGGCGGCCAGCAGGCTCGCGCCGACGGCCGCGGTGGCGGCGTCCGTGACCGAGAACGTCGAGGCCAGCGTCGTCCGGGGCCCGGTGACCTGCAGACGCGCGAGCTCGCGGGGATCGCCGCCGAGCGCGGCCCACACGGAGTCGAGCACGTTCGCGACGCTACCGTGGCCAGGGTGCGACTCACCCATTTCCGTGAGCTGATGGAAGGCGAGTTCGGCGCCGTCCGGGCCGCGTCGCTGTCCCACGACCACGTGTTCGCGCAGCTCGGCGGGCGCACAGTGGATGAGGCGCTGGAGGCTGGCCTCGACCCGCGTGACGTGTGGCTGGCCGTCTGCGAGGTGTTTGAGGTGCCTCCTGCGCGTCGCTGAGCGAGCTTGCGAGCGAGTCGTGGCCACTGAGCGAGCTTGCGAGCGAGTCGTTGCTGCTGAGCGACGCCGGGTACGCCTCCGGCGTGTCGATGCTCCGATCGAACGGGTGTTCGCTATGCTCTATCCACATCACGGATGGCCATCCACAGATTCCGGTTGCCCGACTCGAACTGTCGGTGGTTGGCCCTACCGTCGACGGCAGTCCTTAAGTCACAGCACAAGGTGGAGACTCGGCGATGACCGCACCCGACCGCGAGAAGGCTCTCCAGCTCGCCCTCGCCCAGATCGAGAAGAACCACGGCAAGGGCTCGGTGATGCGCCTCGGCGATGACACGCGCCCCCCGATCGGCGTGATCCCTACCGGCTCCATCGCGCTCGACGTGGCGCTGGGGGTGGGTGGCCTGCCGCGCGGCCGCGTCGTCGAGGTGTACGGCCCGGAGAGCAGCGGGAAGACCACGGTGGCGCTGCATGCCGTGGCGAGCGCCCAGGCGGCGGGCGGGATCGCGGCGTTCATCGACGCCGAGCACGCACTCGACCCGGAGTACGCCAAGGCGCTGGGGGTCGACACCGACGCGCTGCTGGTCTCCCAGCCCGATACGGGGGAGCAGGCGCTGGAGATCGCGGACATGCTGATCCGCTCCGGCGCGCTGGACGTCATCGTGATCGACTCGGTGGCCGCGCTCGTCCCCCGCGCCGAGATCGAGGGCGAGATGGGCGACAACCACGTTGGCCTACAGGCCCGCCTCATGAGCCAGGCGCTGCGCAAGATCACCGGCGCGTTGAGCAACTCCGGCACCACCGCGATCTTCATCAACCAGCTCCGGGAGAAGATCGGGGTGATGTTTGGGTGCATGAGCTACTCCACTCGGGTGACACTGGCCGACGGCACGCAGGAGAAGATCGGCAAGATCGTCAACCAGAAGCTGCCGGTCGAGGTGCTGTCCTACGATCCGCAGCGCGGCGAGATCGTGCCGAAGCGGGTCGTCAATTGGTTCGACAACGGACCTGCCGAACGTTTCCTGCAGGTCACCGTTGCCCGTCCAGGCGGAAATGGGCGAGCTCAGATGGGCCTCACGCCCAACCATCTGGTCCGCACACCGGGCGGCTGGACCGAGGCAGGCGATCTCGTCCTGGGTGATCGCGTGATGCTGTCACAGCCCTATCGGCTCGGTCCCCGGCAGTGGCAGGTTGTGCTCGGTGGGCTGATGGGCGACGCGAACCTGTCGCCGAGCCGCATCCCGGGCAGTCTTGGCACCCGGTTCCGGATGGGCCACGGCGCCAAGCAGGTGGCTTACCTCGACTGGAAGGCGGCACTGCTGGGCAACATCGGCCAGTCGCGCCGCGTCGACGGCCGAGGTGCCGCGTTCGTCGACCTCACCCCGCTGCCCGAGCTGGCCGAGGTCCGCGAGGCGGTGTACCTCGGCGACGGCCACAAGCACCTGTCATGGGAGTACCTCAAGGCGCTTACGCCGCTGTCGCTCGCCATCTGGTACTCCGACGACGGATCCTTCCAGTCCCGCGCCAAGGGACTCCAGGAGCGCACTCGTGAGGGCAGCGGTCGGTCCGAGATCTGCGTCAAGGCGCTCAGCCCTGGCTCTCGTCAGCGGTTGCTGGAGCACCTGGCAAGCACGTTCGACCTCCATCCGACGTTGAAGTCGCGCGGGGCCCGCGAGATGCCGGTGCTGTCCTTCGCCAAGGACGAGACGGCCAAGTTGCACGAACTCATTGCGCCCTACGTGCACCCGTCGATGCAGCACAAGTTGCTGGAACGGTTCCGTGGCCGGTTCGGTGTCGACGCCGAGTTCGTCGAGCCGACACTCCTGCCCGTACCCGCTCCGGTACTCGACGTGCGGGTCAAGCCGCGTACCCGCTCGATGCAGCGGTTCGACATCGAGGTCGAAGACTCGCACACCTACCTGGCCGACGGCGTCATCGTCCACAACTCGCCCGAGACGACGACCGGTGGTAAAGCGCTGAAATTCTACGCCTCGGTGCGCCTGGACATCCGCCGCATCGAGACGCTGAAGGATGGGGCCGACATGGTCGGCAACCGTACGCGCGTCAAGGTGGTGAAGAACAAGTGCGCACCGCCGTTCAAACAAGCTGAGTTCGACATCCTGTACGGCGTCGGCATCAGCCGCGAGGGCTCGCTCATCGACGTGGGCGTCGAGCAGGGCATCATCCGCAAGTCCGGCGCCTGGTACACGTACGAGGGCGACCAGATGGGACAGGGCAAAGAGAACGCCCGCAAGTTCCTGCGCGACAACCCCGACGTCGCCGCCGAGATCGAGAAGCGGATCAAGGAGAAGCTCGGCATCGGAGCCGTGCTCGACGCCGACGGCGAGCCGCTGCCCGCGCCGGTCGACTTCTGACGGTGACCGATCGCGAGGACGACCACCCGCCCGAGCGCCGCGATCCGCCACCCGGGGTCGAGAAGGGCGTACATCGGGTCGTGCGCCTCACGGATCTCGCCGGGGCCGGCCCGCGCGCGCCCGTGGCGCAGCTGCGCGATCTCGATCCCGACGGTGAGCGGGCCTCGGTGGTCGACCTGCGCACCTGGCGTCGGGACGCAAACAGGCCGTCGGGCTCCGTTGCCCCGATCGTGCGGCCGGAGGGGCCCCCGTCGGGCGGGCCCCCGGCCCGGGTCGCGCGGCGCAAGACCGACGTGCCGTCGCCCGATGCACCGACGCCCGATGCACCGACGCCCGATGCACCAGGCCGTCGGCGCGTGGGCGCACACCGCTCGTCGGGGGAGCCCTCGGCGACGGACACGTTCCGCGACGGGGAGGATGCGTCCCACGGCCGCCGCTCACGAAAGCCGATGTCTCCGCCCGATGAGCCCGAGGCCGACCCGGTGGCGTTCGCCCGCGAGATCTGCCTGCGCCTGCTCACCGAGCGCGCTCGCACCCGCCAGGAGCTCGCGCAGGCGCTGCGGAAGCGGGGGGTCCCCGACGAGGCGGCGGGCACCGTGCTGGAGCGGTTCGACGAAGTCGGGCTGATCGATGACGCCGCGTTCGCAGGCCAGTGGGTGCGCTCGCGGTACACCCGACGGGGGCTCGCGCGCCGCGCCATCGCCGTCGAGCTCCGGCGGAAGGGCGTGGCCGATGACGTGGCGCAGGAGGCGCTCGCCGAGGTCGACACCGCCGCCGAAGAGCAGCGGGCCCGTGAGCTGGTCGACCGGAAGCTGCGATCGATCCGCGTCGACAGCCCCGAGCGCCGCGCTACCGCCGCCCGGCGGCTTGTCGGCATGCTGGCCCGCCGCGGCTATCCGGGCGGGATCGCCTACCGGGTGGTCCGTGAGGCGCTCGCCGCCAACGGCGCCGAACAGGACGAGCTCGGCCCCGAGCTCGACCCTTGACGTCTCGCCCCCAAGCATGATCGCGGGTTCGGTGCGTGGAGCGGCCAGATATGACCGCATACGCGCCCAACCGGCGATCATCACGTGGATGGCGGCGATCGGGGTGGTGGAGGGTGGAGGTTGGTCAGGGGTCCGGGCGGCGCAGCACCTGCACGTCGCCCGTAAACCCGCCTGCCGCCGACAGCTCGGCCAGAAACTTGAGCAACGTGGCCCGGAATGCGCCGGTGGCCTGGCTCGGCCGCAGATCCGCCCGCGAGGCCAGCGCGACCGTCCGGTAGAGCGCGGGCGTGAGCACCGTCCGCCGCAGGCCGGGCCGCCCGGCGAAGACGAGGTCGGGCACCACCGCCACCCCGGTTCCCGCCTCGACCATCCGCAGCACGGCGTCCATCTCTCCGCCCTGCACGGCGAACCGGGGGCTGAACCCGGCGTCGGCGAACGCGCGCAGGGTGGATTCGCGCAGGTCGTAGCCCTCCCGGGGCACGACGAGCGAGCGGCGGGAGAGCTCGCGCAAGCCCATCGAGCCGCGCGCCGACGGCGGCAGGCCGGACGCGGCGGAGGCCACCGACAGCCGTTCCCGCAGCAGCGGCTCGGCGTGCAGGGCCGGGTCGACCCCGGCTGCGGGCACGATCACCAGCGCGATGTCCAACTCGCCCCGTACGAGCGAACGCACCAGCGGCTGCGACCCGCTCTCGGCAAGCTCGAGCGCGATGGCCGGGTACTGCTCGTGGAACACCCGCAGCACGTCGGCCAGCACGCCGCTGCAGAGCGACGGGGTGGCGCCGACCCGCACCCGCCCGCGCGCCAGCCCCACGATCTCCGCGACGGCCGTCCGCGCGCCGTCGGCGTCGGTCAGCATCCGCCGCGCGAACGGCAGCACGGCCTGGCCTGCCGCTGTGAGCGTGGGCCCGTCGCGCGCGCCGCGATCGACCAGCGGTGCCCCCAGCTCATCTTCGAGGGCCTTGAGCTGCCGCGACAACGTCGGCTGCGCCACCCCGGCGAGCTCTGCAGCGCGAGTGAAACTGCGCACGTCTGCCACCGCCAGGAAGTACCTGAGCTGCTGCAACGTCACGGCTATAGCGTAAGTGCATCGGCGCGCGCCACTCGATGAGCGATCCTGATCGGCAATGGCGCCGCTGCGCGTCGTAGCATCCGCGCCATCATTTCCGACCCGGCGCCGGTCGCCTGGGCGCAGCGCGTCGGGTAGCGCAGAACGCGAGGTTGCTGAAGTGGAAACCACCAAGGACGGGGGCTGACGTGTCCTCCACCCTCGACCCGGCCACCGGCCGCGCGCGGATCACCGCGAAGACGCTCCGCAAGGACCGGTGGTGGCTGCCGCCGCTCGCCACCTTCGCCGGACTGGCGGCGTGGGTCATCTACGCGACGGTGCGCTCCTTCCTGCGGTCCGACTACGCCGTGCCTGAGTACCGCTACCTCTCGCCGTTCTACTCGCCGTGCCTGTCGGTGGGCTGCTACCCGGAGATAGCCCACTTCCCGCGGGTGCTGCCGGACTACCCCTGGCTGCCCTACGCGATCCTCGCGTTGCCGTTCGTGCTGCTGTTCCGGCTCAGCTGCTACTACTACCGCAAGGCCTACTACCGGTCCTTCTGGCTCTCGCCGCCCGCGTGCGCGGTGGCCGAGCCGCACCGCCGCTACACGGGCGAGACGCGCCTTCCACTGCTGGCTCAGAACCTGCACCGGTACTTCTTCTACGCGGCGGTGATCATCGGCGGGATCCTGACCTACGACGCCGCCGCGGCGATGGTCAAGGCGGACGGGCACTTCGGCTTCGGCCTGGGCAACATCTTCCTGTGGGTCAACGCGATCCTGCTGTGGTGCTACACGTTGGGCTGCCACTCCTGCCGCAGCATCACGGGGGGGCGGCTCAACCACTTCTCGAAGCATCCGGTGCGCTACAGGCTGTGGGGGTACGTCTCCTGGCTCAACGCCCGGCACATGCAGTTTGCGTGGACGACACTGGCCACGTTGGCCATCACGGACTTCTACATCATGCTCGTCGCGGCCGGATGGATCTCCGACCCGCGCATCGTGGGGTGATCTGACATGACCGAGAACATCGAGATCCACGAGTACGACGTGGTCGTCATCGGTGCGGGCGGCGCGGGCCTGCGTGCCGCGATCGAGGCACGACTGCACGGCAAGCGGACGGCGATCATCTCGAAGTCGCTGTTCGGCAAGGCGCACACGGTGATGGCCGAAGGCGGCATCGCCGCGTCGATGGGGAACGTGAACCCCCACGACAACTGGATGGTCCACTACGGCGACACCATGCGCGGCGGGAAGTTCCTCAACAACTGGCGCATGGCCGAACTGCACGCCAAGGAGGCGCCCGAGCGGGTCTGGGAGCTGGAGACCTACGGCGCGCTGTTCGACCGCACCAAGGACGGCAAGATCAGCCAGCGCAACTTCGGCGGGCACACGTACCCGCGGTTGGCGCACGTCGGCGACCGCTCGGGCCTCGAAATGATCCGCACCTTGCAGCAGAAGGTCGTCTCGCTGCAGCAGGAGGACTTCCGCGAGACCGGCGACTACGAGGCCAACATCCGCGTCTTCCACGAGACGACGATCACCGACCTGTTCAAAGCGGACGGCCGGATCGCGGGCTGCTTCGGCTACTACCGCAGCACCGGCGGCTTCGTCCGCTTCGACGCGCCCGCGATCGTGCTGGCCACCGGCGGCATCGGCAAGAGCTTCCAGGTCACGTCCAACTCCTGGGAGTACACCGCTGACGGCCACGCGCTGGCCCTCCGCGCGGGCGCCACGTTGATCAACATGGAGTTCGTGCAGTTCCACCCGACCGGCATGGTGTGGCCACCGTCGGTGAAGGGGCTCCTCGTCACCGAGTCCGTCCGCGGCGACGGGGGCATCCTGAAGAACTCCGAGGGCAAGCGGTTCATGTTCGACTACGTGCCGGACGTGTTCAAGGAGCAGTACGCCACCACGCCCGAGGAGGGCGACCGCTGGTACACCGACGCCGACAACAACCGTCGGCCCCCGGAGCTGCTGCCCCGTGACGAGGTCGCGCGCGCGATCAACGCCGAGGTCAAGGCGGGCCGCGGGTCGGCCCACGGCGGGGTGTTCCTCGACATCGCCTCGCGCCTCTCGCCCGAGGAGATCCAGAAGCGGCTGCCGTCGATGTACCACCAGTTCAAGGAGCTGGCCGACGTCGACATCACCAAGGAGCCGATGGAGGTCGGCCCGACCTGCCACTACGTGATGGGCGGGGTGGAGGTTGACCCGGACACGACGATGTCGACCGTCCCGGGGCTCTTCGCGGCGGGCGAGGTCGCGGGCGGCATGCACGGCTCCAACCGGCTCGGCGGCAACTCGTTGTCCGACCTGCTCGTCTTCGGCCGACGGGCCGGGCTGGGCGCCGGGGAGTACGTCGACGGGCTGGCTGGTGTGCGTCCGACCATCGCGCCCGCGGACGTGGACGCGGCCCGGGAACGCGCGCTGCTGCCGTTCTCCACGGCGACCGAGGGCGGGGAGAACCCGTTCAAGGTGCAGCTGGAGCTGCAGAAGACGATGCACGAGCTGGTCGGGATCATCCGCAAGGAGGACGAGATGCGCCTCGCGCTGAAGAAGCTCGAGGACATCGCGACCCGCACCCGCACGGTGTCGGTCACCGGGCACCGTGAGTTCAACCCCGGCTGGCACCTGGCCCTGGACCTGCGCAACATGCTGCTGGTGTCGCTGTGCGTCGGGAAGGCCGCGCTGGAGCGGCAGGAGAGCCGCGGCGGGCACACCCGCGACGACTTCCCGGTGATGGACTCCGACTGGCGGCACGTCCTGCTCGTGCTGCGCGCGCTCGGGGAGGACGACGTCGAGCTGACGCGCCAGGAGCAGGTGCCGATGCGCCCGGACCTGCTCGATCTTTTCGAGCTCGACGAGCTGAAGAAGTACTACACGGGCGAGGAGCTGGGCGGTCACCGCGCCGGTCAGGGGGAGAAGGCATGAGCTACGACGCCCATTTCCGGGTGTGGCGGGGGGACGCCGAGTCCGGCGAGCTCGTCGACTACCCGGTGGAGGTGAACGAGGGCGAGGTCGTCCTCGACATCATCCACCGGCTGCAGCAGACCCAGGCCAACGACCTGGCCGTCCGGTGGAACTGCAAGGCGGGCAAGTGCGGCTCCTGCAGTGCGGAGATCAACGGATATCCGCGCCTGATGTGCATGACGCGCATGTCGACGTTCGACGAGGATGAGGTCATCACCGTCACGCCGCTGCGGACGTTCCCGGTGATCCGTGACCTCGTCACCGACGTGGGCTTCAACTACGTGAAGGCGCGCGAGATCCCCTCGTTCGCTCCGCCGGACCTCAAGCCGGGCGAGTACCGGATGCAGCAGGTCGACGTCGGGCGGAGCCAGGAGTTCCGCAAGTGCATCGAGTGCTACCTGTGCCAGAACGTCTGTCACGTCATACGTGATCACGAGGGAAACAAGCCTGCCTACGCGGGCCCGCGCTTCCTCATGCGGCAGGCGGAGCTGGCCATGCATCCGCTCGACGAGCGCCCCGGGCGGGCGGCGGAGGCGCAGGATGTGGATGGCCTGGGCTACTGCAACATCACCAAGTGCTGCACCGAGGTCTGCCCCGAACACATCAAGATCACCGACAACGCGCTGATCCCGCTCAAGGAGCGTGCCGTCGACCGCAAGTACGACCCGCTGGTGTGGCTCGGCAACAAGCTCTTCAAGCGCTCGGAGACCTGACGGCGGCCGCCCGTCCGGGTTAGCGGCCCAGGCTGCGGCGAATCTCCTCCAGCTTGGCCTTCGCGGCCTCCTGCCGCCTCGCCTCCTGCTCGGCGAGCGACCGGCCCTGGTCGGTCTCTCCGGCGAGCTCCTCCATGCCCAGCGACGTGGCGTACCGGCCCTCGATTTTGTCGCGGACGTGGTCGAGGGTGGGGACGCCGCCTTCGGTGTAGTCGGCCGCGGGGGTCGTCGTCCCGTCCGGGACGATCTCGGCGTCGATCGGCTCGTTCGGCATGCCGCCACGCTACGCGCAGCCTGGGTCGACTGCGCGGCGCCGACTAGCGTGCGTAGCTGTGACCGCGCCCTACGGATCTTGGCCCACCCCGTTCACCTCCGCGATGGTGGTGGCGGATGCCGTGCGGCTCGGCGAGCTCGTCGTCGACGGCGCCGACGTGCTCTGGGCCGAGGGGCGCCCCGCGGAGGGCGGCCGCACCCAGATCGTCCGGCGCCGCCCCGACGGCACCTGCGCCGACGTGCTTCCCGACGGCTGCGACGCGCGCACCGCCGTCCACGAGTACGGCGGCGGCGGGTGGTGGGCGCGCGACGGCGTCGTCTGGTTCGTCAACTGGGCCGACCAGCGGCTCTACCGCCTCGCGCCCGACGCCGATCCGCTGCCGCTCACCCCGGAGCCCGCCACCCGACGGGCCGACCGCTACGCCGACGGCGACCTCGCCCCCGACGGCGCGTCGATCGTCTGCGTGCGCGAGCGCCATCGGGGGTCGTCGGCCGCGGAGGTCGTCAACGAGATCGTCCGGCTCGACGCGCACGTGCCCGGGGAGCCGGAGGTGCTGGTCAGCGGCTCGGACTTCGTCGCGGCGCCCCGTCTGTCCCCGGACGGCACCACGTTGGCCTGGCTGCGGTGGAACCACCCGTCGATGCCGTGGGACGCCACCGAGCTCGTCGTCAGCGACCTCGACACCGGCGAGGAGCTCGTGATCGCGGGCGGACCCGACGAGTCGGTGCTGGAGCCGCGCTGGGACGCCGACGGCGCGCTGTGGTTCGTGTCCGACCGCACCGACTGGTGGAACCTGTACCGCTACACGCCCGGCACCGACATCGCGACCGTCGTGCGCACGGACGCCGAGATCGGCGTGCCACCCTGGCAGTTCGGGTCGGCCCGGTACGCGCTGCTCCCCGACGGGTCGGTGGTGTTCGCGCGCCTGCGCCGCGGTTACGACGGGCTCGCCCGCCGCGCCCCCGACGGCACGGTCTCCGACCTCGACACGCCGTTCTCGCGGGTGACGGCGGTGCGCGCCGCACCCGACGGCTCCGTGCTCGTCGTCGCGGGCTCGCCGACGCAGGAGCCGGGGGTGCACCGGGTCGACCCGGCCGCCGGGGTGGTCGAGACCCTGCGGCCGCCGCGCGACCTGGGCATCGACCCCGGGTTCGTCTCCGTGCCCGAGCACATCTCGTTCCCCACCGACGACGACCGCACCGCGCACGCGCTGTTCTACCCGCCCGCGCACCCCGAGCGGACCGGACCAGAGGGCGAGCGGCCGCCGCTGATCGTGGAGATTCACGGCGGTCCGACGGCCGCGGCGTCGCCGGTGTTCTCGACGGCCGTGCAGTACTGGACGAGCCGCGGATTCGCCCTCGCCGACGTCAACTACGGCGGCTCCACGGGGTACGGTCGCGCCTTCCGGGAGGAGCTGCTCGGGCAGTGGGGGGTCGTGGACGTCGCCGACTGCCTCGCCGCCGCCCGCCACCTCGCCCGCACGAGCCGGGTCGACGGCGAGCGGCTCACCATCCGCGGGGGCTCGGCGGGCGGGTTCACCACGCTCGCGGCGCTGGCCCGCGCCGACACGCCGTTCGCGGCGGGCGCCGACCACTTCGGCGTCGCGGACCTCGAGGCGCTGGCCCGCGACACGCACAAGTTCGAGAGCCGCTACCTGGACCGGCTCGTCGGCCCCTACCCGGCCGCGCGCGACGTCTACGTCGAGCGGTCCCCGATCCACCACGTCGGCCGCCTCACGCGGCCGCTGATCGTGCTGCAGGGCAGCGAGGACAGGGTCGTGCCGCCCGCGCAGAGCGAGATGATCGTCGGCGCGCTCCGCGACCGCCGGGTCCCCGTCGCCTACCTGCTCTTCGACGGCGAGCAGCACGGCTTCCGGCGCGCCGAGAACATCCGCAGGGCGCTCGACGCCGAGCTCTCTTTCTACGCGCAGGTGCTGGGCTTCGACCTACCCGCGGGGGAGGACATCGAGCCGGTGGTCGTGGAGAACCTCTGACGCGTCACCCGCCCCGGGGGAGGAGACGCGGACCGGGAGACCGCAGAATCCGGCCGTCACCCGAAGAGCCGAATGAGCGGAGCCGGACGTGGTCGTCGAGGACAGCGCACGGACCGGGCGGCGACGCACCGTGTTGTGGGTCTGCGCACTGGTTGCCGCCGCCGTGCTGGGCGGGCTCGTCGGCGGCGCGCTCGTCCGCGCCCGAGACGCGTCACCGGCATCGGCGAGCGGCGCGTGCCCCGCGACCGCCGTCGCCGCAATGGGCCTGCCGTCGGTCGTCACGATCATCGCTCAGGCACCGGGGGGTGGGCCGGGCGGCAGCGGCTCGGGGGAGGTCATCCAGGCTGGCGGGATGGTCCTCACCAACGATCACGTCATCGCGGTGGCCGGTGGCGGTGGCGCGCTGCAGGTTCGCTACAACGACGGACGGTCGGCCGCGGCGACGATCGTCGGGCGCGACCCGCTCACCGACCTCGCCGTGATCAAAGCCGCCGACGGGGCGCCCGGGATCCCGCTCATCGGACGCGGATCGTCGCGGAGCCTGGCCATCGGTCAGCCGGTCGTCGCCCTCGGCGCGCCCCTGGGGTTGTACGGCACGGTCACGTCCGGCATCGTCAGCGCGCTGGACCGACAGGTCACGCTCCCGGCGGCCGGTGGGCTGACCGCACACCTGGTCGGAGCGATCCAGACCGACGCGTCCATCAACCCGGGTAACAGCGGCGGCGCGCTCGTGGACTGCGCGGCGCGGCTCGTCGGCGTCAACACCGCCATCGCGACGGTCCCCAACGAGGCGGGGCAGGCGGGGGGCGGCAGCGTCGGCCTCGGCTTCGCGGTGGCGGCCGACGTGGCCCTGCCCGTCGCCCAGGAGCTGATCAACGACGGCCGGGTCACGCACTACACCGTGGGCATGGACGTCCACGCCATACCCCCGGGGAGCGCGCGGCTCGCCGGACTGCCCGCGGGCCTGGTCGTCACCGCCGTCGACCCGGCGGGCGGTGCGGCCCGCGGCGGGATGGCGCCGGGCGACATCATCACCACGATCAACGGGGAGCCCGCGGCCAGCGCTGAGCAGCTCACCATCGCCGAGCTGGGGTACCGCAACGCGCAACCCATCGCGGTGACCTATCTCCGCGCAGGCCGCCCGGGTTCGGCGACGCTCGTCCCCACCCGGCAGTAGCGGGCGCTCCCGGTGCGGGATAGCGCGACCCGTGATCGCGAGTTCGGTGCGATAGCGGCCGGATCTGGCCGGTTTCTGCGCCCAACTGGTGATCATGGGTTTGTTGTGTCCGCGGCGTGCCCAGGAGGGGATCGCTCACCGGGCAAACTCGGTTCATGTTCGACGCCTGGTCGGGAAGACTGCGGGCGTGGCATCTCCTTCAGCCTCGGACTTTGCCGCGCTCGCCCGCTCGTCGCCGTGGCGCTGGTCGACGTTGCGCTTCACCGCGCGCTGGCCGGGCGATCCGTGGCGCACGCAGGAGCTGCGGGCGTGGCTGCGGCGGCCGGACCGGCTGCGTGTGGAGACGGTGGATGGCGCGCTGGTCCAGGTCCATCACGAGTCATCTCGGCAACTCGGCGTCATCACCTCCGCCGGCGAGCGGTACACCGCGACGCTGCCGTGGTGGACCGCCCCCGGCGCCCCGCGACCGCCGCTGCGGACCGATGGCCTGGTGGCCGCCCGGCCCGACCGGTTCTCGTCCGAGTTCTCCTACGACGCCCCCATGTACCGCGACTACTTCTGGGTGGCGATGCTGGACCCGGTCGAACTGGCCGACGGCCGCAGCCCGGACGGGGACGCCTGCCTGCCGGGCGCCGAGATCGACGCGGTCGCGGAGGTGGAGCACGCCGGGCGCCCGGCTTGGGAGGCACTCGTGCGGCCGACGCCCGCCTACCAGCCACGCTGCACCTGCTGCTCGCTGCTGCGCTCTCGCGACATCGACGTCGCCGAAGCGGACTCCGGTGCCGGCGCCAAGGTCGTGCTGGACGAATATCCCGAGGGCTATCGCGTGCGCCTCGATGTCGGCACCGGCGTGTGCGTGCTGACCGACCCGATCGGCGGCAGCACGCCCGGCTCGGGGCATGAGCTGCGGATCGAGGCGGTCGACGAACCGATGGCCGACGACCTGTTCCGTGCTTGAGGTCACGCTCGGGGCGCGGCCCCGGCAGGCACGAGCCCTTCGGCCGCCTCGGTGGTCGGCTCGCCGGGTGCCTGCTTCGGCCCGCGACTCCGCCGCCTGTCCAGGATGTTCGCCAGCCACGACAGCATGAGGCACATCGCGATGTAGAGCGCGGCGACGACGATCGCGACCGGCAGGATCGGCGACCCCAGCTGCGCCTGCCCGCCGAGGTAGCGGGCCTGATAGAGCAGCTCGGGGTAGAGGATGAGGAAGCCCAGCGCGGTGTCCTTCAGTACGACGACGAGCTGGCTGACGATCGTGGGCAGCATCGCCCGCACCGCCTGCGGGAGCAGCACATACGTCATGACCTGCGTCTTGCGCATACCCAGCCCGTAGGCCGCCTCCGCCTGGCCGCGGGGCAGGGCGCGCACGCCCGCGCGGAACACCTCGGCGAGCACCGAGCCGTTGTAGAGCATCAACCCGAGGACCACCGCCCAGAACGCGGTGATGCGGATGCCGAGGCCCTGGGTCATTCCGAAGAACAGGATGAAGATCAGCACCAACAGCGGGATGGCGCGGAAGAACTCCACTACCGCCGTTGCCGGACGGCTGATCCACGCGTGGTCCGACAGTCGTCCGGCGGCGAACACGGCGGCGAACAACAGCGACAGCACCGCGGCGACGGCGAACGCCCGCAGCGTGTTCGCCAACGCTTCGAGCAGCAGGAGCTGAATGTTCTTGTACTCGATCCAGGCCCACAGCCTGCCCGCGAACTGGCCGGTTGCGGCGAGCCGATAGACCACGTAACCGAGGATCCCGAGGAGCAGGAGCGTGCCGATGACGCCGATCAGCCGGTTGCGGGCCCGCCCGCGCGGCCCCGGGACGTCGTAGAGGATCGACGTGGTCACCGCGCCACGCTCCATTTCGCCTCGAGCCGCCGCTGCAGCAGCGTCAGCGGGACCACCAGGATCAGGAAGCCCACGGCGACCCACAGCAGCCCGACGAACACGTTGTAGCCGAGCTCGGAAAGGCGCTGGTAGATCCCGCCCGCCTCGAACACGGAGAACCCGGCGGCGATCGTCGTGTTCTTCAGCAGCGCGATCATGATGTTCGTCAACGGCGGCACGACCGCACGCAGGGCTTGCGGCAGCACGATCGTCGACAGCGTCTGGCCGAACGAGAAGCCCAGCGCCCGCGACGCCTCGGCCTGGCCCACCGGCACGGTGTTCACCCCGGAGCGGATCACCTCGCACACGAACGCCGACGTGTAGACGATCAGCGCGACGCAGGCCAGCGTGAAGAACGACAGATCGGCGATCCGCAGCCGGGGATAGGCAAAGGCGAAGAAGAAGAAGACCAGCGTGAGCGGCGTGTTCCGCACGACGTTGACGTAGCCGGTGCCGAAGGCGCGCAGCACCGGCACGGGGCTGACCCGCAGCGCGGCCAGCAGCAGTCCGCCGAGCAGCGATCCGACGGCGGACACCAGAAAGAGCCGGATAGTGCCGAGGAAAGCGATCGCGTACAGGTCGAGGTTGTCGAGCAGGACGTTCACCGGGGCTCCTGCGGGCGGAGGGCCGGGAGGCAGGCCCGCGCAAGCGCGAACCTGCCTCCCCGGCGGGTCAGTAGCGCTGCAGCGGCGGGGGCGAAGCCGCCGATCCGGACTTGCCCAGCGTCTCGTCGTAGATCTTCTGCCACGTGCCGTCGGTGAAGGACGCCTGGAGCAGGTCGTTGATCTTGCCGCGGAGGGCTGCGTCGTCCTTGTTCAGGCCGATGCCGTACGGCTCGCTGGAGAACGGCTCGCCGACCAGCTTGAGCTGGTCGGGCTGCTGCGCCGCGTAGCCCTTGAGGATCGCGTCGTCGGTGGTGACCGCGTCGACCTGGCCGGAGAGCAGCTGGTCGACGCACTGGCTGTAGGTCTGGAACTCGACGACGTTGGCGGGCTCGGTGAGCTGCTGGTCCTTCACCCGCTGGATCGGGGTCGAGCCGGTGACCGAGCAGACCTTCTTGCCCTTGAGCGTGTCCTTGCTGGTGATCGCGCTCTCGTCCTTGCGCACGAGCAGCCCCTGCCCGGCGACGAAGTAGGGGCCCGCGAAGGAGACCTGCTGCTTGCGCTTGTCGTTGATCGTGTAGGTGCCGACGTAGTAGTCGACCTCGCCGCGCCCGATCGTGCTCTCGCGGGCGGCCGACGGCACCGCCTTGTAGTCGATCTTGTCGGGGGCGAGGCCGAGGCCCGCGGCCACCATCTTGGCGACCTCGATGTCGAAGCCCGAGCGCTCCCCGGTGGTCGCGTCCTTGAAGCCCAGCCCGGGCTGGTCCTCCTTGACCCCGATGACCACCCGGCCGCGCTGCTGGATGGCGGCGAAGGTCGGCGAATCGGGCAGCGTGACGTTGGCGGCGACCGGGTAGGACAGGCCTGCGGCCGGAGCCGCCGAGCTGCCCGCGTCGGCGGGGCTGCCCTCCTTGCCGCACGCGGCGATGGCGAGGCCGCCGAGCAGAGCGACGGCGGCGAGCTTGCGGAATTTCATGCGGAACCTTCCGTCAATGCGTGAGGATCTTCCCGAGGAAGTCCTTCGCGCGGTTCGAACGGGGGTGGGTGAAGAACTCCTCAGGCGGGGCGTCCTCGACGATCTCGCCGTCGGCCATGAACACCACGCGGTGCGCGGCCCGGCGGGCGAAGCCCATCTCGTGGGTCACCACGAGCATCGTCATGCCCTCGCGCGCCAGCGTCGTCATGACGTCGAGGACCTCGTTGACCATCTCGGGGTCGAGCGCGGACGTGGGCTCGTCGAACAGCATGACCTTGGGCTTCATCGCCAGCGCGCGGGCGATCGCGGCCCGCTGCTGCTGGCCGCCGGAGAGCTGGGCGGGGTACTTGTCGCGTTGGTTGGCGATGCCCACGCGCTCCAGCAGGGCGATCCCGTCGCGCTCGGTCGCCGCCCTCGCCGTCTTGCGGACCTTGAGCGGCGCGAGCGTGACGTTCTGCAGGATCGTCTTGTGCGCGAACAGGTTGAAGCTCTGGAACACCATGCCGACGTCCGCGCGCAGGTTCGCCAGCGCCTTGCCCTCGGCGGGGAGCGGCTGCCCGTCGACCTCGATGGTGCCGGAGTCGATCGGCTCCAGCCGGTTGATCGTGCGGCAGAGCGTGGACTTCCCCGATCCCGACGGCCCGAGCACGACCACGACCTGGCCTGCGTCGACCTCGAGGTTGATGCTGCGCAGGACATGCAGCTCGCCGAAGTGCTTTTCGACGTCCGTCATCCGGATCATCGGAGCCGCAGAAGAGGGCATTGGCGGAAGTTAGGGCGAATCGGACAGCCACGTCCAGCCACTTGAGCTACCCATAGGGTTGCGCTCCGGTAACAGAATTCGGACAGGGGGTCGGGGGTGCACATCCTGCTCGTGGAGGACGACGACCGGGTCGCGGCCGCGCTGCGACCCGCCCTGCACCGCCACGGCATCACGACCACGCGGCTGGCGAAGGGCCGCGGCGCGGTCGACCACCTGGTCGGCGTCGACGTCGTGCTGCTCGACCTCGGCCTCCCCGACATCGACGGCGTGGACGTCTGCCGGGCGATCCGCGCGGTCAGCGAGGTGCCGGTGATCGTCGTTTCGGCGCGCGGCGAGGTCGACGAGCGCATCCTCGGCCTGCACTCCGGCGCCGACGACTACCTCGTCAAGCCCTACGACATCGGCGAGCTGCTGGCCCGGGTGCACGCCGTCTACCGGCGCCGTCGCCCGGGACCGGGCTCGGCGACCGGCGACGTGGTGGTCGTCGCCGACGTCGCGGTCGACCTGGAGCGGCACACCGTCACGGTCGCGGGCAAGCCGGTCACCCTCACCCGCAAGGAGTTCCAGGTGCTCGGGATGCTCGCCGCGTCGCGCGGGGCGGTGTGCACGCGCAGCCGGATCGTCGCCGAGGTGTGGGGGCGCAGCTGGGCGGGCGCAAACCGGACGTTGGACGTGCACGTCGCCACGCTGCGCACCAAGCTCGGCCGTCCGGAGCTCGTCCAGACCGTCCGCGGCGTCGGCTACCGGCTCGGCCTGCCCGACGCCGGACCCGAGGACGAGACCCCCTGATGCGCACGCGGCTGCTGGTGATCGTGCTCGTCCTCGTCGGGCTGCTCGCGGTGGGCCTCGGGGTGCCGTTGGCCCTGTCGACCTCGCAGGCCCGCCAGTCGCAGCTGTTCACCCAGCAACTCACCGACACGATCTTCTACGCCTCGCTCGCCGAGCGGCCGATCACGCAGGCCGACACCTCCGGGCTGGCCGCGGAGCTGCAGCGCTACGACGAGGTGTACGGCATCGCGGTGCTCGTGTTCGACCGGGAGGGCACACTGATCGCCACCTCGCGCCCGAACCCGCCCACGCTCGACGCGGCGGGGCACGAGCGGCTGATGCTGGCGTTGGCCAACCGGCGCTCGGACGCCTATGCGCTGCGCTGGCCATGGGATGAGCGCCCGTTCGTCATCGCCGAGCCGGTACTGGTGGACACCGAGGTGCGCGGGGCCGCGGTCACCGTCGCGCCGACCGCCGACCTGCGCGGCTTCGAGGTGCAGGTGTGGCTCGTCGTGCTGGCGGCGGCGGTGCTCGCACTCACCCTCGCGGTCGTCGTGGCGCTGCCCATCGTGCGGTGGATCCTGCGCCCGGTCCGGCGGCTCGACGAGGGCACCGGGCGGGTCGCGTCGGCGGTGCTCGCGGGCGGCGCGCCGGACCCGGTGTCGGACAACAGCGGTCCGCCGGAGCTGCGGCGGCTCTCGGCGTCGTTCGACCGCATGGCGGAGACGGTCGCGCAGGCCTACGGCACCCAGCGCGCGTTCGTCGCGGACGCCAGCCACCAGCTGCGCAACCCGCTCACCGCACTGCGGCTGCGGCTGTCCAACCTCGACGGACACGTCGACGCCGTCGCGGAGGAGGACCACGTGGCGGCGCTGGAGGAGGCCGAGCGGCTCTCCACGCTGCTCGCAGGCCTGCTTGCGCTGGCAAGGGCCGAGCGCACGGCGCCGCTGGTCGGGCTCGACGTGGATGCGGGCGTCGAGGACCGCATCGACGCGTGGCGCCCGCTCGCCGAGCACTCGGGGCTTGCGCTGCGGCGGGCGGGCCCGCGCGGCCTGCGCGTCACCGCGACCGCCGGGGCCATCGAGACGCTGTTGGACGCCGTGCTGGACAACGCGGTCAAGTTCACCCCGGCGGGCGGGTCGATCACCGTGGCGGTGGCGGACGCGGACATGGTCGAGATCGCGGTGTGCGACACCGGGCCGGGCATCCCGTCCGACGAGCTGGAGCGGGCGACCGACCGCTTCTGGCGCAGCCCCGCGCAGAGCAGCGTGGACGGATCCGGGCTGGGGCTGGCGATCGCCGCCCGGACCATCGAGCTGGCGGGCGGCGAGTTGCGATTGACCTCGCTCGAGGGTGGCGGCCTGCGCGTGGCGGCCCGCCTGCCCCGCCGGGCGCCCGACGCCAAGCCGGGCCCCTAGATGATCTCGCGGCCGGGTGCGAACGCCGGTGGCGCCCTCCTTGATCGCCGGGATCGGTGCGTCAGGTGCGCCTGCGCACCTCGTGCACCGCACCCGGCGATCTCGCGGTGCCTCCGCCTCATGAGTTGCGCGCCGCGCGGAACCAGTTCTCGGCGCCGGGATGCAGGGGCACCGGTTGGGTGCCGATGGCCGCGCGCAGGTCGATGGTCAGCGCGTTCGGGCTGGACCGGGCGATCTGCTCCTGGCGGCTGAACAGCGCGGCGACCAGCGCGTACGCGACATCGTCTGGCATCTCGGCGCGGACGAGCAGGACGTTGTGCAGCAGCAGCGTCGTCACCGGCTGGGTGAGCCCGTAGGTGCCTGCGGGCACCGTGCCCGGCGCGTACTCCGGGTAGGCGGCGTGGATGCGGGCGAGGTCGTCCTGCACGGTGAGCAGCCGGATCGGCACGCTCGCGGCGAGGTCGGCAACTCCGCGGGTGGGCAGGCCGCCGGACCAGAAGAACGCGTCGATGCCGCCCTCCCGCAACTCGACCAGGGCGGCGTCGAGCCCGATGTAGCTGGCCTGCAGGTCCCTGTCGGGCACGATCCCGAGGGCCCGCAGCACCCGCTGCGCCATGAACAGCACGCCCGAGCCGGGGCTGCCGAGCGCCACGCGAGCGCCGCGCAGCTGCGTGACCGACGTCAGCCGCGAGCCTGCGGGCACCACGACGTGCACGACGTCGTCGTAGATGCGGGCGAGGGCGCGCAGGGCGGCCGGGTCGCCGGGCGCGGTGCGGGCCAGGTGGTCGGCGGCCGTGTCGATCTGGTTGAACGCCACGTCGGCCTTGCGGTCCGCGAGCAGCTGCAGGTTGTTGATCGACCCGTCGGTGGAGGTGACGGTGGGCGGCAGGCGCAGGCCGAGCGCGTCGCGCCACGCGGTGGCCAGCGCCTGGCCCAGCGTGTAGTAGACGCCGTTGCGGCTGCCCGTGGCCACGGACAGGCGCAGCTCGGCGTACGGGGACCCGCACGCCGAGAGGCCGACGGCGAGGCCGAGTCCGCCCAGTGCCCGCAACGCGGTACGCCGGGAGATCAGCATGCACGCATCGTGCCCTGCCCGGGCGGCGCGGTCGAGCGGATGGCGCCTACCCTTTCTCGGGTGGCCCGCAGTTACCTCGTCCGCACCTACGGGTGTCAGATGAACGTGCACGACTCCGAGCGGATGGCCGGGCTGCTGGAGGCCGCGGGCTACGTACCCGCCACCGGGGGCGAGGCCGACGTCGTGGTGCTCAACACCTGCGCGGTCCGGGAGAACGCCGACAACCGGCTGTACGGCAACCTCGGCCATCTGCGTCCGGCGAAAGACGCCCGGCCGGGCATGCAGATCGCGGTCGGCGGGTGCCTCGCGCAGAAGGACCGCGCCGAGATCGTGCGTCGCGCGCCCTGGGTCGACGTCGTCTTCGGCACCCACAACGTGCACGCGCTCCCGGTCCTGCTGGAACGTGCCCGGCACAACGCCACCGCGCAGGTCGAGATCGCCGACGCGCTCGAGGTCTTCCCGTCCACGCTGCCCGCGCGGCGCGAGTCGGCCTACTCCGGCTGGGTGTCGATCTCGGTGGGCTGCAACAACACGTGCACGTTCTGCATCGTGCCCGCGCTGCGCGGCACCGAGCGCGACCGGCCGCCCGCCGACGTGCTCGCCGAGGTGGCGGCGCTGGCCGCCGACGGCGTGCTGGAGGTGACGCTGCTCGGGCAGAACGTCAACGCGTATGGGGTCGAGTTCGGCGACCGGGGCGCGTTCGCCGGACTGTTGCGGGCGTGCGGCGCGATCGACGGGCTGGAGCGGGTGCGGTTCACCTCGCCGCACCCCCGCGACTTCACCTCCGACGTCATCGCGGCCATGGCCGACACCCCGAACGTGTGCCCGCAGCTGCACATGCCGCTGCAGTCCGGGTCCGACGACGTGCTGCGCCGGATGCGCCGCTCCTACCGCTCGGCGCGCTATCTGGGCATTCTCGACGCGGTGCGGGCGGCGCTGCCCGATGCGGCGATCACCACGGACATCATCGTCGGCTTCCCCGGCGAAACCGAGGCCGACTTCGTGGCCACGCTCGATGTGGTGCGTGCGGCGGGGTTCGCGGGCGCGTTCACGTTCCAGTACTCGCCCCGGCCCGGCACCCCCGCCGCGACCCTGCCCGACCAGGTGCCGAAGGCCGTCGTGCAGGAGCGCTACGAGCGGCTGGTGGCGCTGCAGGAGGAGATCTCCTGGGCGGGCAACCGCGCCCTGGAAGGCCGGGTCGTCGAGGTACTGGTGGCGGCGGGCGAGGGGCGCAAGGACGGGGCGACGCGGCGGCTGTCGGGCCGGGCCCGCGACGGTCGGCTGGTGCACTTCGCGCCCGGTGACTTGGCGATCCGGCCGGGCGACGTCGTCGAGGTTGAGGTGACCTACGGGGCGCCACACCATCTCGTCGCCGACGGGCCGGTCGTCGCGCACCGGCGCACGC
Organism: uncultured Actinomycetota bacterium; assembly: GCA_963822805.1. GTDB lineage: Bacteria > Actinomycetota > Actinomycetes > Mycobacteriales > Pseudonocardiaceae > Pseudonocardia. The sequence goes on from CAWGIV010000004.1 coordinate 318,584, forward strand.
GGGCGGGGGACGCGGCGGACCGGCCCCGGAGCACGGGGTTGGGCCTGCCCGGTTTCCGGTTGCCCGCGGCCGCTGTGGGATGAGGGCGCGCGACGTGTCCGAGGGAGACGAGGAGCATGAGGTGCCCGATGAGCTGAGCGAGCTGAACCGCGAGCTGGCGGGCGTGGAGCGCCGGGTCGAGCGGCGGATCGACCCGGGCGGAATCGCATTCGGCGTCACGATCGCGATGCTCGTGCTGATGGTGACGTTGGTGCTCCCGTGGACCGGCGACGCCCAGGGCTGGGAGATCCTCGCGGGCACCCGGACGTTCGGCTCCCTGCCGCGGCTGTTCACTTTCACGTCGCTGGGCTTCGGCCTGGTCGCCGGGTCATTGGCGTTGGCGACGCGGTGGTGGGCGCTGGCGTGGCTCACGGCCGTCGGCTGCGGGATCGCGGTGGTGAACGGGTTGTGGGCGATCTGGTCGCGGCAGACCGGCGTCCTGACCGGCGGCACCGGCCCTGGGGTGGGGATGGTGCTCGCCGTGGTCGCGGTGATCGTGCTGACGGCCTGCTGGGTGCGGATCGCGGGCCGCCGCGGCTGAGCCCGACAGGCGAGTCTTCATTCTCGACAGGGTGAGTCTGCCGTTTCGACAGGGTGAGTCTGCCGTTGGTGGGCGCCCAGGTCGCGCACGCGGCCCGACGGCGGTGTGGGGCTGGCTGCCGCTTCTACGTGATCGTCGATTGGGCGCGTTTGCGGCCGGATCTGGCCGGTCTACGCGCCGAACCGGTGATCATGGGTCGAGGGGGTGACGCGGCCGCGGGTCCCGATGTCAGCGGTGCTGCACGGCCTGCTCGGCGGTGCCGAGCCACTCCCGCCATTGCGCGGCCTGTGCGTCGGCCTCGGCGGCGCGCTTCGCGTCGCCGGCGGCTCGCGCCTTCGCGGCCTGGGCCTCGAAGGTCGCGACGCGCTCGCGGAACTGCGCCACCCTGGCCTCGGCCTCCGGATCGGTGCGCCGCCACTGCCGGTCTGCGGCGTCGCGCACCCTCTCCTCGACTGCGCGCAGCCGCGTCTCCAGCGGGCGGATGTCGTCGCGCGGCACCTTGCCGATCTGCTCCCAGCGCTCCTGGATCGTGCGCAGGGCGGCCCGGGCCGTCGCCGGGTCCGACACGTCGATCTTCTCGGCTTCGGCGAGCAGCGCTCGCTTGGCCTCGGCGTTGACGACGAACTCGGCGTCGCGCTCGGCGAACGAGGAAGACCGCCGCGCGAAGAACGCGTCCTGGGCAGTGCGGAAACGCTGCCAGAGGGCGTCGTCGGCGTCTTTGTGGGCGCGACCAGCGGCCTTCCATTCGGCCATCAGGTCGCGGAAGCGGGCGGCGGTGGGCCCCCAGTCCTCAGAGTCGACGAGCTTCTCGGCCTCCTCGGCCAGCTCCTCCTTGCGATGCTTGGCGCCGGCGCGCTGTCGGTCGAGGTCGGCGAAGTGTGACCCGCGGCGCCGATTGAAGGCCTCGCGCGCGCGGGAGAACCGCTTCCAGAGCTGCTCGTCGGTCTTGCGGTCGATCCCGCGGATCGTGCGCCATTCGTCGAGGATCGCCTTGAAGCGATCGCCCGCCTGCTTCCACTGGGTGGCCTCAGCGGCGAGGTGCTCGGCCTCGGCGGCGAGCTGCTCCTTGCGGGCGACGGCGGCGATACGCTCGGCATCGCGGGCGGCCCGTGCCGCGGCGAGCGCCGACTCCGCGTGGCTGATCAGTTCCTCGAGGCGGGCATGCAGGCTGGCGAGGTCACCGACGACGGTCGCCTCCGCGAGACCGTCACGTATCGCGCGTGCGGAGCCGAGGGCGTGCTTGGGGTCGCCGCCCGCGGTCAAGCGGTGGAAGAGCAGCTCGACCTCGGTGGCCATGTCGTCGAACCGGCGCGCGAAGTGCGCGAGGCCTTCGTCCGGCGAGCCCGCCTGCCACGAGCCGACCATCCGCTCGCCGTCACTTGTGCGGACGTAGATCACGCCCTCGGCGTCGACCCGGCCCCAGCGTGACGGGTCCGCGCAGGCTGACGCGACGGGCGAGGGCTGGACGGCGGGGGGTGGCGGCTCGACGACGGGCCCGGGGCCGGGTGCTGCGGGACGGACGGGCCAGTGGGCACCGGGATGCGGGGGCCGCGGCTTCGGTCCGGCACCCGGGGTACCGGGGCGCGGGGGCGCGGGACGCGGGGGGGCGGCGGGGCGCGCCGAAGGGTCCGATGGTGGCAGGGCTCGGGCGGGAGCGCCCGCCGCAGGCTCGCCGCTCGCGGTGGACGCGCACGGGCTCGTCTCGGACGTCATATGCGCGGTATCGCGCGGGTAGGGGGCGGCGGCCGGTGCAGGTGAGGTGGGCGCGAGTGCGGCGTGCTCGCCCGCGTCGGGGACAGGTGCCGCAGCGGCGGGCGGCGTGCCGGCGGCGGGCGTGCCGGCCCTGGGCGTGCCGTGCGCAGGCGTGCCGGGCGCGGGCGTGCCGGGCGCGGGCGTGCTGGTAGCCGCGTCTGGGCCGGGCGCCGGACGTTCGGCCGGAGCCGGTGCGGGTGCCGCCATGGCGGGCGATGGGGGTGTCGTGTGCTCGGTTGCGTCCGGGCCGGGCGTCGAAGGCTCGGTCGGGTCCGCGGCAGAGGTCGGGTATCCGGCTGAGCCAGGTGTCGTGGTCGCGGGTGCGGCCGGAGGCGGTGCGGCGCCCGGATGTCCTGGAGGCGGCGGTGCGGGAACCGGGTGTCCTGGAGGCGGCGGCGTGGCGACCGGGTGTCCTGGAGGTGCGACGCGGGCCACGGCGCCCGGATCCGCGGACACCGGGTTGGCGGACGCAGGCGTCGGTGTCGGCGTGCCAGTCGCCTGTGGACCGTCGGCCGTTGGACGGGTCGCCGGGCGCGGGTGGTCGGGCGCTGGGGGGGCCGGAATCGCAGGCGGAGGAGACACCGTTGCGGGGCCGGACGCCGAGTGCTCAGGGACGGGCAGCGACTCTGGGGTCGAGTGGTCGGGGGCGGGCAGCGACTCTGGGGGCGACGGCTTCGGGGGTGCTGCGGCTTCGGGGCCGGTCGGGTGGGCGGTCGCGCCGGTCGTACCGTGGGCGCCTGCGACACCGTTGGTGACGTTGTCGGCGCCGGCGATGTCGGCGCTGCCCGCGATGTCCTCGTCCGTGTTGGTGCGCTGTTGTTGGTCCGACACTGGGCCCTCCTCACGATCCGGCCCGCCGGAAGGCGGGCGCCCCGCCCTTGAGCGGAGCCGTGCACAGCGGCCGCCTCGAGCGCCGAGGCCTGCCGTGCGGCGATTCAAACAGGTCTGGCCGCGCAGCGGAACGCCCCGAGAGGGCTGCACGGTCCAGCGGCCTGCGTGGGTCGCCGAGCCGTCGCCAAACAGGACCGCGCACTGGGTGATCGTCGGGTCCGGGACAATTGGTGTGCTGGTGCACCCAAATGTCCCGCAACCGACGATCATGGCTCGGTTGAGACGGGCGGCGTTAGCCTTCGGCCGTGCTGTCGATGGTCGCGGTGGTCCCGGAGCCGCCGCTGCTCGTGCCCGAGCTGGCCACGGGCGCGACCGCCGAGACCGCCGCACTTCGGGCGGCGTGTCGGGAGGCCGCCCGACGGCTGGCTGCGGTCGCGTCGTCGTGGGTCGCCGTCGGGGCCGACCTCGGCGGGCGGCGGACGGTCACGCCCGACGCCCGGGGGAGCTTCGTCGGGTTCGGCACCGAGGCGGGCGCTGCGGTCGTGGTGGGGCTGGCGCCGGACGCCCGGAAGCCGGTGGATCCCGCGCTGCCCCTGCCGTTGCTCATCGCCGGGTGGCTGCGTGACGGACTGCCGGTCACTGTTCGCGGTGAGCTGGTGGCCGCCGATGCCGACCCCGCCGCCTGCCTCGCGCTGGGCGCCGCGTTGGTGCGGGAGGCCGCCGGGCCGCCGACCGCGAGCGCCGGGTCTGCAGACCTGGGCGCCGCGCCCGTCGGGGCGACCACCGCGCTGCTGATCGTCGGCGACGGCGCCGCCACCCACACCGACAAGGCGCCCGGCTATCTCGACGAGCGCGCCGGGCCGTTCGACGACGCCGTCGCGGCGGCGCTGGCCGCCGCCGACCCCGACGCCCTCGCCGCCCTCGACCCGGCCCTTGCCGCCGAGCTGTTGGCGTCCGGCCGCGCGCCGTGGCAGGTATTGGCGGGCGCGACCCGCGGCGGGGTGTGGAAGGGCGAGCTGTTGCACTCGTCGCACCCCTTCGGCGTCGGCTACCACGTGGCGGTGTGGCAGCGATGCGGCTGATCGCGGTCGTCGGCCCGACCGCGACGGGCAAGTCCGACCTCGCCATGGCACTGGCCCGCGACTACGACGGCGAGATCGTCAACGCCGACGCCATGCAGCTCTACCGCGGCATGGACGTCGGAACGGCCAAGGCGACCCCCGCCGAGCGCGCCGAGATCCCCCACCACCTGCTCGACGTCCTCGACGTGACCGCGACCGCCACCGTCGCCGCCTACCAGCGCGCCGCGCGCGCGGCCGTCGAGCGGGTGCTCGCCGCGGGCCGGACACCGGTGCTGGTGGGCGGGTCCGGGCTGTACGTGCGGGCCGTCGTCGACGACCTGGAGTTCCCCGGCACCGACCCCGAGCTGCGCGCGGAGCTCGCCGCCGAGCTCGAACGGGTCGGTTCGGCCGCGCTGCACGCCCACCTCGCCGCCGTCGACCCGGCGGCGGCCGCCGCGGTGCTGCCGAGCAACGGGCGGCGGATCGTGCGGGCGCTGGAGGTGATCGCCCTGACCGGCCGCCCCTTCGCCGCGCGCCTTCCCACGGCGGCGCCGCCGCGCTACGACGCGGTCCTGCTGGGGGTCGACCGGCCCACCGAGGAGCTCGACGCCCGCATCGCCCGCCGGGTGGCGCGGATGTTCGCGGCCGGGCTGGTCGCCGAGACCCGCGGCCTGCTCCCGGGCTTGCGCGACGGGCCGACGGCGTCGCGGGCGTTGGGCTATCAACAGATCCTCGCGGCGCACGGCGACCTGGAAGGCGCCGCCGCGGACACCGTCGTGGCGACCCGACGGTTCGTGCGCAGGCAACGGTCGTGGTTCCGGCGTGACCCGAGGATCGTCTGGCTCGGTGCCGAAACGTCCGATGTGTTCGCCCGCGCCCGTGCCGTCCTCGCCGCGTCGGTACGCTGAGGGCCGTGCAGTTCAGCAAGGGGCACGGCACCGAGAACACGTTCATCGTCCTCCCCGATCCCGATGGCATCCTCGACCTCACCCCCAACCGCGTCGCCGCCCTGTGCGACCGCAACCGCGGCATCGGCGCCGACGGGGTGCTGCGCGTCGTGCGGTGGGCCGCGCTCGCGGAGGGGCCGATGCCCGCCGACGGCGTCGAATGGTTCATGGACTACCGCAACGCCGACGGCAGCGTCGCCGAGATGTGCGGCAACGGCGTGCGGGTCTACGCCGCCTACCTCGCCCACCGCGGCTGGCTCCCCGACGGCGAGCTGCGGCTGGGCACCCGTGGCGGGATCCGCACCGTGCACGTCAAGGACGACGAGGTCGCCGTCGAGATGGGGCCCGTCCGGGTCGAGGGCGAGACCAAGGCGAGCGTCGACGGGCAGCTGTTCCCCGGCCTGATGGTGAACGTGGGCAACCCGCACCTGGCCTGCCTCGTCGACGTGCCGCTCGGCACGCTCGACCTCACCCGCCCGCCCGGCCACGATCCGGTGCTGTTCCCGCATGGGGTGAACGTCGAGTTCGTCATCCCCATGGTGAACGACCGCATCGCGATGCGTGTGCACGAGCGCGGGGTCGGGGAGACGCGCTCGTGCGGCACGGGCACGGTGGCGGCGGTCGTCGCCGCGCTGCGGCAGGCCGGCCGGACCGCAGGCACGGTCGCGGTCGACACGCCGGGTGGCCCATTGCGCGTCACGGTCGAGGAGGACATTGCCACGCTGCACGGGCCCGCCGAGCTGGTCGCGCACGGCGAGCTGGACCCGCGGTGGTGGGACGGCACCGTCTGATGTCCGCGATCGTCCACCGGGCATGGGCGGCGGATCTGGACACCCGTCAGCTGTACGCGCTGCTGCGGCTGCGGGTGGACGTGTTCGTCGTCGAGCAGGCCAGCCCGTACAGCGAGCTGGACGGGCGCGACCTGGAGGAGAGCACCCGGCACTACTGGCTCGCAGGCGACGGCTCGGACGCCCCGATGCTCGGCTGCCTGCGGCTGCTCCAGGAGCCCGACGAGGGGTATCGGATCGGCCGGGTGTGCACGGCGCGCTCGGTGCGGGGCCACGGGCTGGGACGGCAGCTGATCGAGGCAGCGCTGGCCGAGGTCGGGGACGTGCCGTGCGTCCTGGACGCCCAGGAGCAGCTCGCGGACCTCTACCGCGGCTACGGGTTCGTGTCCGCGGGCCCCACCTACGACTGGGACGGCGTCACCCATCTGCCGATGCGTCGCGAGCGCGCCTGAGGGACGTCGGGGCCGCGGTTGCGGGATACTGAGGAGGTACGGCACGACGAGGGAGAACAATGAGCGAGGATCCGACCAGGGCGCTGCCCATGCCGGGCACTTCGGCCAGGGAGATCCCCGCCTACGGCCGCGTCGGGCCCGCTGATCCGCACGCCGATCCGGCCACCCATCCGGTGATGCGCCCGGCCGACGTTGACGGTTCCGCCACCGACCCCGGCATCCCGGTGGTGCAGGCCGCGCCCGACGCGCCGACTGTGCCCACGGCGCAGCCGTCCACGCCGGAGCTGGTCCGCCGCACGCGTTCGGGTGGCCTGTGGACGGGGCTCATCCTCTCGGCGATCGTCCTGATCTTCCTGCTCGTGTTCATCCTGCAGAACCAGGATGCGGTGCAGATCACGTTCCTGTGGTTCGGCGGCACGCTGCCGATCGGCGTGGCGCTGCTCCTGGCTGCGGTCGCAGGCCTGCTGCTCGTGGCGATCCCGGGCGGCGTGCGCATCATCCAGCTGCGCCGGGCGGCGCGGCGGGCCGTACGTCGGTGATGCTCCGCGTCGCGGGACGGCCGCTGCCGATCGTCGGACGGGCGCGGCTCTACGTCTGCGGCATCACGCCCTACGACACCACCCACCTCGGGCACGCCGCCACGTTCGTCTGGGCCGACGTCGCCGCGCGCGTGCTGCGCCATCTGGGCGTGGACGCCGAGGTGTGCCGCAACGTCACCGACGTCGACGACGTCCTGGACGCGGCCGCCGCCCGCACCGGGTCGCGGGCCGACAGCTTCGCGGCAGTGCAGCAGTTCCGGTTCGACCGCGACATGGCCGCCCTGGCCGTCCGCAGACCGACGCACGAGCCGCGGGCGCGCTCGCACGTCGGGCAGGTCGTCACGCTGGCGGCGGCGTTGATCGCGGTCGGTGCGGCCTACGAGCGCGACGGCACCGTGTGGTTCCGCGGGGCGGGTCTTGCGGAGCGCGCCGGGCTGACCGATACCGAAGCGGCGGCGCTGGCCGTCGAGTTCGGACACGCCTCCGATGCGCACGCCGAACACCCCGCCGACGTCCCCGTTTGGCGGCGGGCGCGCGGGGGCGAGGTGGCGTGGCCGAGCCCATGGGGGGAGGGGCGGCCCGGCTGGCACGCCGAGTGCTCGGCGATGGCGCTGACGACGCTCGGGCCCGCCCTCGACCTGCACGTCGGCGGCGCCGACCTGCGCTACCCGCACCACACCTACGAGGCGGCGATGGCCGAGGCCGTCACCGGGGTCGTGCCGTTCGCGCGGGCGTGGCTGCACGTCGGCACCGTCGGGCTCGACGGGGCGAAGATGGCCAAGAGCACCGGCAACCTCGTACTCGTGTCCGATGTCCTCGCCAAGCACCCGGCGGCCGCGCTGCGGCTGCTGCTCCTCGACCGGCCGTGGGCACAGGCGTGGGAGTACGACCCGGTCGCGCTCGACACCGCCGCGGCCCGGCTGGAGCGGCTCTACGGCGCCGCCGCCCGTGGCGCGCTCGACACCGGCACCGCCGGGGCGCGCGAGGTCACCGCCGTCCTCCTCGACGACCTCGACGTGCCCCGCGCCCTCGCCGTCGCCGAGGATGCGGGCGGGGAGGCGGCGCGGGTCGCGCTGTCGGTCCTCGGCCTCAGCTGAGCCCGGATCGCCGCATGATCGTCGCTTCGGCGCGTAGTCGGCCGGATCTGGCCGCTCTGCGCGCCGAACCGACGATCATGGACGGCGAACCCCGGTGCCGTGCTCGTGTCCTTGTTGTGTGCAGGTTCCGTCCGCATTACGGTCGCGCTCGTGATCCGTCTCGTGGTGCGCAGGCAGGTGGATCACATGCGGGTCGCGAGCGCGGCCTGTCGCCCCGGCTGCTGACCCCGACGAACCCGTAGCCCTTACCTGGAGACACCTGTGTCCGAATCCTGGTCCTTCGAGACCAAGCAAGTGCACGCGGGCGCCACGTCCGACCCGACGACCGGCGCGCGTGCCACCCCGATCTACCAGACCACGTCCTACACGTTCCGCGACACCGAGCACGCCGCCGCCCTGTTCGGGCTCACCGAGCTCGGCAACATCTACACGCGGATCATGAACCCCACCCAGGACGTGTTTGAGCAGCGCGTCGCCGCGCTCGAGGGCGGGCTTGCCGCCGTGGCGTTCGCCTCGGGCCAGTCGGCCACCACCCTCGCGATCCTCAACATCGCCGAGGCGGGCGACCACTTCGTGTCCAGCGCCTCGCTCTACGGCGGCACCTACAACCTGTTCCACTACACGTTCCCGAAGCTGGGGATCGAGGTCAGCTTCGTCGACGACCCCGACAACGCCGACGAGTGGCGCGCCGCGCTCCGGCCGAACACCAAGGTGCTGTTCGCCGAGACGCTGGGCAACCCGCGCGGCAACGTGCTCGACGTCCGCAAGGTCGCCGACATCGCGCACGAGGCGGGCGTGCCGCTCATGGTCGACAACACCGTGCCGACGCCCTTCCTGCTGCGGCCCATCGAGCACGGCGCCGACATCGTCGTCCACTCGGCCACGAAGTTCCTCGGCGGCCACGGCACCGCGATCGGCGGCGTCGTGATCGACTCCGGCAACTTCGCATGGGGCGAGCACGCCGACCGCTTCCCCGGGCTCACCTCCCCCGACCCGAGCTACCACGGCCTCAACTACTGGGCGGCGCTCGGCCCGCAGTCCTACATCATCAAGCTGCGGGTCCAGCTGCTGCGCGACATCGGCCCGGCGATCTCCCCGCAGAACGCGTTCCTGCTCATCCAGGGCATCGAGACGCTGTCACTGCGCATGGAGCGGCACGTTCGCAACGCCCAGGCCGTCGCGGAGTGGCTGGAGGCCCGCGACGAGGTGGAGAAGGTCTACTACCCGGGCCTGCCCTCGAGCCCGTGGCACGCGCTGCAGCAGCGGTACCTGCCGGGCGGGGGCGGCGCGATCGTCGCGTTCGACCTGCAGGGCGGCGTCGAGGCGGGCCGGAAGTTCGTCGACGCGCTGGAGCTGCACAGTCACCTGGCCAACATCGGCGACGTGCGCAGCCTCGTCATCCACCCCGCCAGCACCACCCACAGCCAGCTCTCCGGCGAGGAGCAGCTCGCCAGCGGCGTGACCCCGGGCCTGGTGCGGCTCTCGGTCGGGCTGGAGGGCATCGAGGACATCAAGGCCGACCTCGACGCCGGGTTCCGCGCGGCCAAAGGGGTCTAATGACCCTGCTCGAGACGGCGCCCCCGCCCGCCACCGGCGCGTGGCGGGAGGGGGACCCGCCCGGCCGACGCCGGTGGGTGCGGCTCCCCGACCCGCTGCCGCTGGAGTTCGGCGGCGCGCTGCCCGGCGTCTCGATCGCCTACGAGACCTGGGGCACGCTCGCCCCGGATGGGTCCAACGCCGTCCTCGTGCTGCATGCGCTCACCGGCGACAGCCACGTCTGCGGCACCGCGGGCGACGGCCACCCGACGCCGGGCTGGTGGGACGCGGTCGTCGGGCCGGGGCGGGCGCTGGACCCGGCGCGCTGGTTCGTCGTCGCCCCCAACGTGGTCGGCGGCTGCCAGGGCAGCACGGGCCCGGCGTCCGTGGCGCCGGACGGGCGACCGTGGGGCAGCCGCTTCCCGCTCGTCACGATCCGCGACTCGGTGCGCGCGGAGACCGCGCTCGCCGACGCGCTGGGCGTCGCGCGCTGGGCGTGCGTCGTCGGCGGCTCGATGGGCGGGATGCGGGCCCTGGAGTGGGCGGCGACCGAGCCCGAACGGGTCGAGCGGCTGTTGCTGGCGGCCAGCCCGGCGGCCACGTCGGCGGACCAGATCGGCTGGTGCGCGCCGCAGCTGGCGGCGATCCGGGGCGACCCTCACTGGCGCGGCGGCGACTACCACGACGCCCCGCCCGGGCGCGGCCCGCACGTCGGGTTGGGCATCGCCCGCCGGATCGCGCACCTGTCCTACCGCAGCCCGTACGAGCTCGGGGAGCGGTTCGGCCGCGCCCCGCAGGCGGGGGAGGACCCGGCGAAGGGCGGCCGCTACGCCGTCGAGTCCTACCTCGACCACCACGCCGCCAAGCTGGTGTACCGCTTCGACGCGGCGACCTACGTGCGGCTCACGGAGATGATGAACGCCCACGACGTCGGCCGCGGCCGGGGCGGCGTGGCGGCGGCCCTCTCCCGGGTCACGGCGCGGACGCTCGTGGCGGGCGTGTCCTCGGATCGGCTGTATCCGCTGGAGCAGCAGTACGAGCTGGCGGCGGGCATCCCCGGGGCCGCCGACGTCCACGTGATCGACTCGCCGTACGGACACGACGGGTTCCTCATCGAGGCCGCCACCGTGTCGCGGCTGCTCGGCGGTCTGCTGGACGTCCCCGGCCGGTTATCCTCCCTGTGAGCCGCCGGAAAGTGGTGGCCGTCACGTGTTCGTGACCACCCAAACCGTATCGCCGTGGCAGTCGTGAAACTCCCATGGATGTGCGAGCGATACCAGGAGCAACGGATGCTGTGGCGCAGGGTCCTGTTGGACTACCGTTCGTCGCGAAGGGGGGTGTGATGACCGCGTTCCTCGAGGTGTGGCGTCCGGCGGGGGCCGACCTGGTCCCGCTGGGCGGTGACCGCATCACGGTGGGTCGGGCCGCGGGCAACGACATCGTCCTCGGTGACGACGGCCAGGTCTCCCGCGTCCACGCCGTCCTGGAGCGGCTCGGCGGCGGCTGGAGCATCCGCGACGTCAGCTCCCGCAACGGCACGTTCGTCAACGGCAACCGGGTGTCCGGCGAGGCCAGGGTGGGGCCGGGCGACGAGCTGCGCATCGGGCGCACCCGCATCGTGCTGCGCGCCGACCGCACCGCCGACGACCCCGGCATGACCGAGGCTCAGGCGCCGCCGCCCCAGCTCACACCGCGTGAGAAGGACGTCCTCATCGCGCTGTTCACGCCGATGACCGGGCCGGAGATGTTCACCGAGCCCGCGTCGACGAGGGCGATCGCGCAGCAGCTGTGGGTCAGTGAGGCCGCCGTCAAGCAGCACCTGCTGCGGCTCTACGACAAGTTCGGCGTGTCGGGCGACGGCGAGCGCCGTCGCACCAAGCTCGCCAATGAGGCGCTCCGCCGCGGCGCGATCACGCTGGCCGAGGTGCGTGCGGCCGCGTCGAAAGACAGCTGATCCGCGGTGACCGATCCGGGTGTCACCGCGGGTGGGCGGCCCGCCATCATCATCGACCTCGCGCGTGCCGGGTTCACCGACGCCGTCGAGGTCGGGCGCGGTGGTTTCGGGGTGGTCTTCCGCTGCACACAGGACGCGCTCAACCGCGTGGTGGCGGTGAAACTGCTACACACCGACCTCGACACCGTCAGCCGCGAGCGGTTCTTCCGCGAAGGCCGGGCCATGGGCGGGCTGTCGGGACACCCCAACGTCGTCGACGTGCTGCAGGTGGGCGTCACGCACAGCGGCCGGCCCTACATCGTGATGCCGTACCAGTCCCTGGACTCGCTGGCCACCCGCGTGCGGCGCGAAGGCCCGATCCCGTGGCCGGAGGCCACCCGGATGGGGGTGCGGCTGGCCGGGGCACTGGAGTGCGCACACCGCGTCGGCACCCTGCACCGTGACGTCAAGCCCGCGAACATCCTGCTCTCCGACTACGGCGAGGCCCAGCTCACCGACTTCGGCATCGCCCGCATCGAGGGCGGCTTCGAGACGGCGACCGGTGCGTTCACCGGCTCGCTGTCCTACAGCGCGCCCGAGGTGCTCAACGGGCGTCCGCCCACCCCGCAGTCGGACATCTACGGTCTCGCCGCCGCGATCTTCTCGATCATCGCGGGCCGCGCCGCGTTCGAGCGGCGCGAGGGCGAGGAGATCATCGCCCAGTTCCTGCGGATCACCGGTCAGCCCATCCCCGACCTTCGCGGCCACGGCGTCCCCGACGAGCTGTGCGCGGTGCTCGAACACGCGATGGCCAAGGACCCCGGCGAGCGTCCGGCGAGCGCGGAGGCGTTCGGGCGCAACCTGCAGGAGGTGCAGCGCGCGGCGGGCATCCCGGTCGCCGAGATGGCGCTGCCGGTGGGGCGGCGGCCAACGGAGAAGGACGTCACCGAGGTCGCGCCGCTCGGTGATGTCGCTGACCGGTCGCCGCGGCGCACCTCGAACCCGCTTCCACTGGTCGAGCGGCCGTGGGCGGGCACCCTCGGGGCGGGCACGGCGGGCCCGATCCCGACCCAGCACACCTCCGCGCAGCCGTCGGGGCGGGGGCGTGGCATCGTCGAGCGACCGGACGGGCCGCACACCCCGGCGGCCGCGGCAGTCTCTGGCGGCGCGGTCGACGGCGCCACTGTCGTCGTCGGCAGGCCCGGCTCGACCGGTTGGCCCGCGCCCACCGGCCCCGGGCACCGGCCCGGCGACTCCGGCCCGGGGCAGCGGCCCGACGACAGCGGCCACGGGCACCGGCCCGGCGACACCGGCCCCGGGCACTTCGACCACACCGGCGGCTCCGCGCCGACGGTGGTCCACCCCGGTCAACGGTCCGGGGACCCGGCAGGCCCGGCGGGCCCGACACCGCCCCCGCTGCCCACGGCCCAGCCGTCGCCGCCGCCGCCCGACGGGCGCAACCGCCGCCTTCCACTGATCGCCCTCGGCACGGTCGTGGTGCTGCTGGCGGCGCTCGCGGTCGTCGGCGTGCTGGTTCTCGGCAAGTCGAACAGCGCCACCACCGCGGCGCCGCCGTCGGTCACCCCCGCGGTGCCCGCCAGCGCCTGGCGCACCCTGAGACCGGACCCGACCCCGCGCCAGCAGGTCGCGACCACCGTCGCCGACGGCACCGTCTGGGTGATCGGCGGCATCACTCAGGCCGCTGCGTCCAACCTGATGGAGGGCTACGACCCGGCCATCGACACCTGGAAGACCGGCATCCCGCTGCCCGTCGGGCTCTCGCACGAGATGGCCGTCACCTACCGCGGCGAGATCATCGTGCTCGGCGGCTGGGAGGCGCAGGGCGCCAACCTCACCGCGGTGAGCTCGAACAAGGTCTACGCCCAGCGGGGCGGCGGCTGGGTCGAGCTGCCGCCGATGCTGTCGCCGCACGTCGCGGCCGGCGCGGTCGTCGTCGGCGACCAGATCATCGTCAGCGGCGGGCAGGCCAACGGCAAGCTGAACCCCACCACCGAGGTGTTCGACGGCACGAGGTGGAAGCGGGTCGCCGACCTGCCCACACCGCGCGAGCACCTGGCGATGGCCACCGACGGCACGTTCGTGTACGTCGCGGGCGGCCGCGACCTGTCGTCGGACAAGAACAGCGCCGCCCTGGAGCGCTACGACCCGAAGGCCGACGCGTGGACCGCGCTCGCGCCGATGCCCGCCCCGCGCGGCGGGCTCGGGGCGGCGGTGGCCGACGGGCGGCTGGTCGTGGCGGGCGGCGAGGAGCCGACCTCGGTCGACAACACCGTCTTCGCCTACGACATCGCGTCCAACACCTGGTCGGCCCTGCCTCCGATGCCCACCGGGCGGCATGGGCCCGCCGTGGCCGCGGTGGACAAGACGGTCTTCGTGATCGGCGGGGCCACCCAGCCCAGCCACACGGCGTCGACCGGAGTGGGCGAGGCGCTGCAGATGCCGCCGCGACGGCTGCAGGCCGCTCCCGTGTGGCGGGCGTTGAAGGACGCGCCGATCGCGCGCCAGTTCGCGGGCACCACCGTGGCGGGCGGGAAGATGTGGGTCGCGGGCGGGCTGACACAGGACGCCGCCACCACTGCCGTCTACGGCTACGACCCGGTGATCGACAGCTGGACGCGGGGGCCGGACCTGCCGCTGCCACTGCACCATGTGGCTGCGGTGACCTACCACAACGAGGTCGTGGTGATCGGGGGCTGGACGCCCGCGAACGGCAACCTCTCCGGCCTGGTGTCGGGCAAGGTCTTCGCGCTGCGGAACGGGGCGTGGGTCGAGCTGCCACCGCTGAACCATCCACGGGTGGCCGAGGGCGCGGCGGTCGTCGGCGACAAGATCGTCGTCATGGGCGGGCAGGCGAACGACCAGCTCGTCGCGCCCACCGAGGTGTTCGACGGCACCCGCTGGACCGACGCCGCGCCGATCCCGACCCCGCGGGAGCACATGTCCGCGGCCGGCGACGGCACCTACGCCTACGCCGTCGGTGGGCGGAACCTCTCGTCGGACAAGAACAGTGCGGCGTTCGAGCGCTTCGACCCGGCGACGGGGGCGTGGCAGACGATGCAGAACATGCCCACGCCGCGCGGTGGGGTGGCGGCCACATACATCGACGGCCGGATCGTCGCGGCGGGCGGCGAGGAGCCCACCCGGGTGCTGCCCACCGTCGAGGCCTACGACATCGCGACCGGCGTATGGTCCACGCTGCCGGACATGCCCGTGCCGCGGCACGGCATCGCGCTCGCCACCGTCGGGAACTCGATCTACGCGGTCGGTGGCGCCCAGCGCCCGACCCACCAGCAGTCCGCCGCGACCGTCGAGGCGTTGGACTTCTCGTAGCCGCGCCCCGGCGGGCCCGTCGGTCGGGCCTGCCTGCCGGCTCGCCGCCGACCGTGCGCCACCGCGCACCCCGTGGTGGCGGTGGCGCTGTGGGACCGGGCGGGCGACAAGCGGAGCGCTACGCGGTCTGCGAGGCGGGGGGCGCGACCGCGCGGCGACGGCCCATCAGCACGACGAACGCGCCGGGCAGGCTCGCGACCAGGGCGAGGACGCCGTAGGCGACCGCCACGGTGACGCCGAGGGGCGCGGTGAGGCCCGCCATCCAGAAGGACACGGCGGCGACGCCCTCGCGCGGGCCCCAGCCCCCGACGCTGATCGGAAGACCCATCGCCATCAAGGCCAGCAGCAGGAGCGGCAGCAGCGTCCAGATCGAGGCGTGGGTACCTGCGGCGTAGGCGGCGACGAGGAACAGCCCCAGGTAGCCCGCCAGCGCGCCCGCCGACAGCAGCAGGATCCCCGGCCATGCCCCCCTGGCCAGCACACCGGAGCGGAGGTCGGCGACCGCCTTGGCCGCGGCGGCCCGCCAGCGTTCGTGGGCCCCATTGCGGCGGGCGCGCAACAGCACGAAGATGGTGGCGGCCAGTACGCCGATGCCGACGCCGACGAGCACGACCGGCTTGGTCTGCACCCCGCCGAGCAGGGAGGGGATCAACGCAGGCTGGGTGGGCAGGACGAGCAGGGCGGCAAGGATGAGCACGACCTGGCCCGCGGTGCGCTCCAGCACGACGACGCGGGTCGACCGGCCGACGTCGCCCGCCTCCCGGCCGTGTCGCCGCGCACGGTCGACGTCGCCGAGCACTCCGCCCGGCAGGACCGAGTTGAGGAACACGGCGCGGTAGCTCTCGGCGACCGCCTCGGCAACCTCCAGCCGCAGCCCGACCCGCTGTGCGATCAGCCGCCACCGCAGTGCGGTGCAGACCGTGGAGAACAGCCCCAGCGCGAGCGCGGCCGCCGCCGACCAGGGGCCGACGACCCGCAGCCCGGCGGCGAACGCGCCGGTGCCGAGCACCGAAGCGAGCGCGATGAGCATCGCGATCCCGGCGACGATGCGCAGCCACGGCACGCGGCGTCCGGGCACGGCGTGCTTCGTCGGCACCCCTGCGGGGGTGGCGATATTCCGTGGCCCGGCGTGCGTCATGAGGGGCCTCCGTTCGGAAGGGCGAGCAGGTCGACGTGATAGATCACGGCTTGGAGCTGCGCGCGGTTCAGCCTACGGCGCAACGCGGCATCTGCGGGCTTCGCCAGCTCCGGTTGGTGCTCGACGGCCGCGGCTACGCGCTCGGTCAGCCATCGGGTGGTGAGGGCGCGGTCATCGGCACCGAGCGGCCAGGGGGTCTCTGCGGTCCGGACGGTCATGCCATGGCGCCGGAACGCGTCCACCGCGGCGGTCCCGGCGCCCGGTCCGAGCAGCGCGCGCCCGCCGACTGTGCGGCGCTGGTGGGCATCGAACGCGGCGGCGACCTCGGCGTCGACCGGGTCGCGCGGCTCGATCTCGACCCGCCCGGTCACGCTGAGGGTGAGCAGGGCGGGCACGCGCGCCGTCGCACAGGCGGCGGCGAGGCCGTCGATCTCGGTGGCGGTGAGCAGGTCGACGAGCGCGGAGGCGGTGACCGCGCTGGTCTCGGCGAGATCGCGGGCGGTGAGCGCGGTGATCTCGGCTTGGCGGGTCGTGCGGGCGACGGGTGCGCCGTCGCCGTCGCGTACGTCGGCCGTCCGCTCGGGGGCGAGCGCGAGCAGCGCGGGGTCACGATCGAGCAGCACCCATTCCTGGGGGCCGGGCAGGAGCGGTGCGAGCCAGCGCGTCGTCGCGCCGCTGCCGCACCCGACGTCGAGGATGCGCAGCGGCCGTGGCGCGGCGGCGAGCTCGTCCGCCAGCAGCTGGGCCAGCTCGGTACTGCGGGCTCGGCGGTCGGCGGGCTCGCGCAGGTCGAGCCAGTCGGGTTCGGCCACGGGCGGCGCGGAGGACGGGACCGTCATGGTGCGCCCCCCGGTGCCCGCAGCAGGGGCACGTTGGTCAGGGGCGGGGGCACCGCGCTGTCGTGGGTGCGTGGCAGGGGCACCTTGCTGCGATCGAGGGGGACGAGCGCCGCGGCGACCGCCTCGGCGGTCGCCCTCCAGTCGGGCAGGGTGGCGGCCCGCGCGGTCGCGGCGGTGCGCAGCCGGGCGCGGAGCGCGGGCTCGTCGAACCATTGCCGGAGCGCGGCGGCGAGTTCGGCGGCGTCGTCGGGCGGGACGAGCAGGCCGGGCCGGGTGCCGTCGGGGCTGTGCCCGACGGTGTCGGGCAGGCCGCCGCCGGTGGTCGCGACGAGCGGCAGCCCGCGCGCGAGGGCCTCGGCGGCGGCCATCCCGTAGGTCTCGGTCCGCGACGCCAGCACGACCAGGTCGGCGGCGGCGTACGCGGCGTCGCGGGCAGTCGGGTCGAGCGGGCCGACGAGGTGCACGCGGTCGGCGAGCCCGGCGCACGCGATGCGCCGCCGCAGGTCGGCGACGTGCTCGGGCGCACGGTCCAGCGGGCCGGCGCACACGCACGTCCACGGCCGGTCGGCGACCGCGGCGAGCGCGTCGACGAGCACATCGTGACCCTTGACGGGCGTCACCGCGGCCACACACAGCAGCGCCGCGGCCCCGTCCGTGCCGACCGCCCGCGGCGCAGGGTCGGTGCCCGGCTCCGCGATGAACACCGGCGGCAGCTCAGGGCCGGTGAGCTGCCGGGCCGCCGCCGCGCTGGTGACGACGACCGCATCGGAGGCCCGCAGCGTGGCTCGCTCGCGGGCGTCGAGGTTTGCGGCCACCTCGGCGGGCAGGCCCACCTCGTCGCCCAGCGGCAGATGCACGAGCACGACCAGCCGCACCCGCCCCGCGTGCGGGACGACCGCGTCCGGCACCCCGCAGGCCACCAGCCCGTCGAGCAGCACGGTCTCGCCGTCGGGCACTGCCGACAGCAGCCGCGCCAACCCGGCCTCTTCGCCGGCCGACGGGCGGGGCCAGCTCCCGGCGACCCGGTGCCGCGCGACGGTCCAGCCGAGCGCGGCCAGCTCGCTCGCGACCCGGCGCCCGTAGGTGTTGCCGCCGCTGGGGAACGCGGGGTCGTCGACATCACCCGGCAGCACCACGTGCACGCGGCTCATCGCTCGGGCCTGCTCCGCAAGCTGCCGTCCCCCGAACTCACTCACAGGCTGCGCTCGTAGCCCGCCGACGCGACGTGCGACTCGTGCAGCGTGACCTCGATCCCGTCGATCCCGCGCGCCGCCTCGCCGAGCGCGCCTGCGTGGATCCGGTCGGCGAGCCGGTCGGCGATCAGCTTCGCCAGGAATTCAGTGGTCGTGTTGACGCCGGCGAGGCCAGGGTGCTCGTCGAGGTTGGTGTAGTTGAGGTCGGCGAGTGCCGTCCCGAGCTCCTGGGTGGCCAGTCCGATGTCGACGACGATGTTGTCGGCGTCCAGCTCGACGCGCCGGAACGTGGCGTCGACCACGAACGTCGCGCCGTGCAAGGCCTGGGCGGGGCCGAAGACCTCGCCGCGGAAGCTGTGGGCGACCATCACGTGGTCGCGGACCGTCACCCGGAACACGTCACCCATCGTGGTCATAGACGACGCGCTGGCACAGCGCCGATCGGCGACCGTCCGCCAGTTCGGCGAGCACACGCGGTAGGTGGTCGAACGGCACCTCGTCGGTGATGAGTGCGTCGAACGCCGGATCGGCCAGCAGGTCGAGCGCGAGCGCCAGGCGGTCGGCGTGGGTGCGGCGCGCGCGTCGCCTGCCCGCGACCGCCCCCACCTGGCTGGCCCGCACCGTCAGCCGCCGCGAGTGGAACGCCTCCCCGAGCGGGACGGGCACGGGCCGGTCGCCGTACCAGGAGAGCTCGATCACCTCGCCCTCGTCGCCGAGAAGGCCGAGCGCCAGGGTGAGGCCGTCGGGATGGCCGGTGGCGTGTACGACGAGGTCGCATTCGCCCGCCGCGTCGGCGGGCGCGCGGAACGGCACGCCGAGCGCGGCCGCGACGGTCGCGCGGGCGGGATCGGCGTCGACCAGCTCCACCCGCGCCCCGGGAAGGGCGGTGAGCAGCCGCGCGACGCAACAGCCGACCATCCCGGCGCCGACCACCGCGATCCGGTCGCCGACGAGCGGGGCCGCGTCCCACAGCGCGTTCACGGCCGTCTCCACCGTGCCTGCCAGCACGGCCCGGCCCGCGGGCACCGCGCCGGGGATCGGCGTCACCGCGCTCGCGGGCACGACGTAGCGGTCCTGATGTGGGTAGAGGCAGAACACGGTCCGGCCCATCAGCGCGGCGGGCCCCTGCTCGACGACCCCCACCGACAGGTAGCCGTACTTGACCGGAGCGGGGAACTCGCCGTCCTGGAAGGGGGCGCGCATCAGCGTGTGCTGGCTCGGCGGCACCCCACCGCGAAAGACGAGCGTTTCGGTGCCGCGGCTGATCCCCGAGTAGCGGGCCCGCACCAGCACCTCGTCGGGCCCTGGCGGCGGCAGGGGCGCCGTGCGAATTTCGCCGACGCCCGGGGAACGCAGCCAGAACGCGCGCGACACACCGGACATGCGTCCGATCCTGGCACCCCGCCCGACGCCGCCGACGGCGCGGGACGCACGATAAAACGGTGAACCGGATACCCGTTCGTCCCGTGAGGAAGGCATGACCATCGGTATCTCCGCTACGAGCGCGGTGTTCGATCGCGAGCTCGCCATCGCAGGCGCGGGACAGCTCGTCGTGCTCGGCGGTGTCTCCGCCGCTGTCGGTCTGAGCCCGCTCGGCTGGGCGGCTGGGCTGGCGTTTGCGCTGGTCACCGGCCTGTTGCTGACCCGCCATGATCGCCAGGGGCGAGCGATGGCGGCGGGCGCGGCGAACCAGGTGACGCTGGCGCGGGCGACGCTCGTCGGCGGCGTCACCGCCCTCGTCGCCGCGGGTGCGACCGGCCCGCAGCTCCTCGTGCTGGTGGCGATCGGGGCGGTGGCGCTCGCCCTCGACGGCCTCGACGGCTACCTCGCCCGGCGCAACAACACTGTGTCGGTGCTGGGGGCGCGGTTCGACATGGAGGTCGACGCGTTCCTCATCCTCGTGCTGAGCGTGCTGGTCTGTCGCTCGCTGGGGCCGTGGGTGCTCGCGATCGGGCTCATGCGCTACGCGTTCGTCGCGGCCATGTTCGTGGTGCCGCGGCTGCGGGCGGCGTTGCCGGAAAACCGCGCGCGGAAGGTCGTCGCCGCGATGCAGGGTGGGCTGCTGGTCGCGGCCGCCGCGCCGATCTGGCCGCACGCGGTCGCCGTCACCCTGGCGGCGGTGGCGCTGACCGCGCTGGTGTGGTCGTTCGGTCGTGACGTGCGGTGGTTGCTCGTTCGCTAGCGGAGCTTTGCGGAGCGAACATCGGCGCTGATCACCCCCGTGGCCTTCGCCGATGGTCACGGGGAACAATCAGCGGGGTGGATGACCGGGTGCTGCTGCGCGAGGCGATCGCCCTGGCCAAGCACGCGTTGCCCTCGGCATACGCGTTCTCGGTCGGCGCGCTGATCGTCGACGCGCACGGCGCCCGGCTCGCGGCGGGCTACACCCACCAGCACGACCCGCGCGACCACGCCGAGGAGGCCGCGCTCGCCGCGCTCGGCCCCGGCTGGCGGGCCCCGGCAGGCGCCACGCTCTACAGCTCGCTCGAACCGTGCAGTGTCCGTGCGTCCCGGCCGCGCAGCTGCACCGAGCTGATCCTGGCCGCCGGGCTCACCCGTGTGGTGTTCGCCTGGCGCGAGCCTGCGCTGTTCGTCCACGGCGAGGGCGCCGAGAAGCTGCGCGCGGCCGGGGTCGACGTGGTGGAGCTCACCGAGCTCGCCGACGCCGCCCGCGATGTCAACCAGCACCTCCCCGTCTGACCCAGCGCAGCGGCGTCGCTACCCTTCTCGGGGTGTTCACCCGGATGTCGACGCTGTTCCTGCGCACCCTCCGCGACGACCCGGCCGACGCGGAGGTACCGAGCCACAAGCTGCTCGTCCGCGCCGGTTACGTCCGCCGTGTCGCCCCGGGGATCTACTCGTGGCTGCCGCTGGGGCTGAAGGTGCTGCGGCGCGTCGAGGAGGTCGTGCGGGAGGAGATGGACGCCATCGGCGCCCAGGAGATCCACCTGCCCGCGCTGCTGCCCCGCGAGCCCTACGAGGCCACCGGCCGCTGGACCGAGTACGGGCCCAACATCTTCCGGCTCAAGGACCGCAAGGGCGGCGACTACCTGCTCGGTCCCACGCACGAGGAGCTGTTCACGCAGATCGTGAAGGGCGAGTACAGCTCCTACCGGGACTACCCGGTGATCCTCTACCAGATCCAGACGAAGTACCGAGACGAGGCGCGGCCGCGGGCGGGCATCCTGCGCGGGCGCGAGTTCCTGATGAAGGACTCCTACTCCTTCGACCTCACCGACGAGGGCCTCGCCGAGTCCTACCGGCTACACCGCGCCGCCTACGTCAAGATCTTCGACCGGGTCGGGCTGCAGTACGTGATCGTCACCGCGACCTCGGGGGCGATGGGTGGGTCGGCGTCGGAGGAGTTCCTTGCGGTCGCCGACACCGGTGAGGACACGTTCGTGCGCAGCCCGGGCGGGTACGCGGCCAACGTGGAGGCGGTCACCACGCCCGCACCTCCCGCGCGGCCGCTCGCGGGCCTGCCCGCCGCCCAGGCGCACCACACGCCGAACACGCCGACCATCGAGACGCTCGTCGCCTTCTTGAACGCCGCCGACCTCGGCCGCACCTTCACCGCCGCCGACACCCTCAAGAACGTGCTGCTCAAGACCCGCGCGCCCGGCTCGTCGGAGTGGGAGCTGCTCGGGGTGGGCGTGCCGGGCGACCGCGAGGTCGACATGAAGCGCCTGGAGGCCGCGCTCGACCCGGCCGAGGTCGCGCTGCTCGACGAAGCCGACTTCGCGCGCCACCCGTTCCTGGTCAAGGGCTACATCGGCCCGGTGGCGCTGGCGGCCAACGGGGTGCGGTTCCTCGTTGACCCGCGCGTCGTCAGCGGCACGGCGTGGGTGACGGGGGCCGACAAGCCCGACCATCACGTGGTCGACCTCGTGGCGGGCCGCGACTTCACCCCCGACGGCACGATCGAGGCCGCCGAGGTGCGCCCGGGCGACCCCGCCCCCGACGGCTCCGGCCCCCTGGCGGCGGCCCGCGGCATCGAGATCGGGCACGTCTTCCAGCTCGGCCGCAAGTACACCGACGCGCTCGGCCTCACCGCGCTCGACGCCAACAACACCCCGATCCGCGTCACGATGGGCTCGTACGGGGTCGGGGTGTCGCGGCTTGTCGCGGCGATCGCCGAGCAGAGCGCCGACGAGCACGGGCTGGTGTGGCCGCGCGCGGTAGCGCCGTACGACGTGCACGTAGTGGTCGCCGGGAAGAGCGAGGAGATCGTCGGCGGCGCGGAGGACCTCGCCGCCGCGCTCGACGCCGTCGGCATCCGGGTGATGCTGGACGACCGCAAGGCGTCACCCGGCGTGAAGTTCGCTGACGCTGAGCTGATCGGCGTGCCCACGATCGTCGTCGTCGGGCGGGGCCTGGCCGACGGGAAGATCGAGGTCAAGGACCGCCGCAGCGGTGAAAGGGAGGAGATCCCGCTCGTAGTGGCCGTCGAGCATCTTGCGAGCCTCGTGCGCGGGTAGCTTCATCCGATCGGGCACAGTGGTCACCGTGAGTCCGCTCGACGGTTCCGAGGACCACGACCGTGGCTTCGTCGCCGATCTGCCGCTGCTGCGCCGTCGCGCCCTGCTCGGCCTGCTCGCCGGGACCGGCCTGGCCGCGGTGGCGGGTTGCGCGAACATCGGCTCGTCCGTGCAGACGACGACGGCGACGCCGGGCGTGGCGGGCGCGCCGCCGCCGACCACCACGTCCGCGACGGCGGGCTGCACGGAGATCCCCGAGGAGACCGCAGGCCCGTTCCCGGCCGATGGCTCGGGTGCGGTGAACGTCCTCAACCAGGCCGGTGTGGTGCGCAGCGACATCCGATCGAGTTTCGGCACCGCGTCCGGGGTGGCGGCGGGTGTGCCGTTGACGATCATGCTGACGGTCTCCGACACCTCGTCGGCCTGCGCGCCGCTCAACGACGCGGCCGTCTACGTGTGGCACTGCGACCGCGACGGAAGGTACTCGCTGTACTCACCCGGAGTGACCGGGGAAAACTACCTTCGCGGCGTCCAGGTGGTGGACGCGGCAGGCACGGCGCGCTTCACCAGCATCTTCCCGGCCTGTTACCCGGGGCGCTGGCCGCACATCCACTTCGAGATCTACCAGGACCGGGGCTCGGCGTCGTCCGGCGCGGGCCCGCTGGCGACGTCGCAGATCGCGCTCCCGAAGGACGTCTGCGTGGCCGTGTACGCCACCGAAGGGTACGGCGGAAGCGTGCCCAACCTGGCCGCGGTCGCCCTCGACACCGACCCGGTCTTCCGCGACGGATGGGCCCCTCTGCTGGGAACGATCTCCGGCAGCCCGGACCGTGGGCTGGCCGTCGCGCTCGCCGTACCGGTGGGCGCCTGAGCGCGCCGAGATTGCCGTGAGCGGGATTTCGGCCGCCGCGAACCCCGCTGAGCGCAATCTCGGGCCTGCTATCCGGCCAGGTACGACAGCCGGACCGAGCGGACCGGGTTGTCCCGGTTCGTGTCGACCAGGCACACCGACTGCCACGTGCCCAGCGCAGGCCTGCCGTCGAGCACCGGCACGGCCAGCGAGGGGGAGATGAACGCGGGCAGCACGTGGTCGCGGCCGTGGCCCGCGCTGCCGTGCCGGTGCCGCCAGCGGTCGTGGGCGGGCAACAGGTCGCGCAGGACGGCGAGCAGGTCGGCGTCGCTCCCCGCGCCCGTCTCGATCACCGCGAGGCCCGCGGTCGCGTGCGGCACCCAGACGGAGAGCAGCCCCTCCCGCGCGCCCGCCGCGGCGAGGAACCGGTCGATCTCCCGGTCGAGAGCGACGACGGCCTCGTGGCTCCCGGTTCGTATCTCGATCACTTCGGTCTGCACGGGCCTACTCTCCCAGGGATGCGGACGGCGTTCGGTTGCGAGTTCGATGTCCCCGACGGCTACCTCAACACCGCGAGCGTCGGCGTGCCGCCCGCGCCGGTCGCCGACGCGGTGGCGACCGCGGTGGACGACTGGCGCACCGGTCGCGGCCGCCCGCCCGACTTCGACGAGCCGACGACGCTCGCCCGGCGCGCCTACGCCGACCTCGTCGGGGTGCCGAGCGCGCGGGTGGCGATCGGCGGGGCGGTGTCGGCGCTGGTGGGCCTGCTCGCGGCGAGCGTGCCCGACGCCGCGCGGGTGCTCGTGGCGGCGGGCGAATTCACGAGCGTGACATGGCCGTTCGCCGCACAGGGCGTGCGCGGCGTCACGCTGGTACAGGCCGAGTTGGAGGAGCTGGGGGAGCGGGCCGCCGAGTGCGACGTCGTCGCGGTCAGCGTGGTGCAGTCCGCCGACGGGCGCCGCGTCGACCTGGACGCGCTGCGCGCCGCCCAAGCCAGCGGCACCCGGGTGGTGCTCGACGCCACCCAGGCCCTCGGCTGGCTCGTCACCGACCTCTCCTTCGCTGACGCCGTCGTCGCGGGCGGGTACAAGTGGCTGCTCAGCCCGCGGGGCACGGCGTGGCTCGCGCTGCGGTCCGACTGGCCGATCGTGCCCCACCACGCGGGCTGGTACGCCGGAGCCGACGTCTGGGACAGCGTCTACGGGCTGCCGCTGCGCCTCGCCCCGGACGCGCGTGCCCTCGACACCTCGCCCGCGTGGTACTGCCAGGCAGGTGCCGCGCTCGCCCTGCCGTGGCTCGCCGGGCTGGACCGCGCGGCCGTGCA
Source organism: uncultured Actinomycetota bacterium (assembly GCA_963822805.1). GTDB lineage: Bacteria > Actinomycetota > Actinomycetes > Mycobacteriales > Pseudonocardiaceae > Pseudonocardia. The sequence goes on from CAWGIV010000004.1 coordinate 343,273, forward strand.
GGCGCACTGTGTCGGGCTCGCCGACGCGTTCTGCGCCGGGGTGGGCCTCCCGCCTGCGGGCTCGGCGATCGTCGCGGTCGGCCGCCCCGACGCCATGGCGCGGCTCACCGCGGCGGGGATCGTGGCGAGCGCCCGGGCGGGCGCGGCCCGGCTGGCGTTTCACCTCTACAACACCGAGGACGACGTGGACCGCGCGGTGCGTGCCCTCACCCGCTGACCTCGCACCCTAATCACTTCGTGTCACTTCGCACCCCACCGGTGGGGTGCGAAGTGGTGTCAAGGGGTGCGAAGTCAGCGGGTGCGAAGTGGGGGTGGGGCGCCGGGGTGGGGCGTCGGGGTCAGGGTCGGCCCGGGAAGACCGGGACCGCGGGCGTCGCGCCGACCACCGTGCGCCACCGCGCACAGCGGGCCGTGCCGTCGGTGAGCGCCTTCAGGCCTGCCCCCCGCAGCCCCTGGTCGGTGGTCTGCTCCAGCAGCGCCCGCCACGACGTCAGGCAGTCGGTCTCGGCGACCACCACGAGCCGGGCGGCCGACGCCGGGTCCGTGACCGGCTGCGGCGTCGCGTAGGCGGGCTGGGCCGAGACCGGCCGCTGCCCGATCTGGGTGAGGGTCTGCTCGATACGGCTGCGCAGCTCGCGGTGGACGTCCGCGTCCCGGCGGGCCTGGCTCTGCTGCGGTTCCACGAGGAACGCGACGGCGAGCGAGTAGCACCAGAGCGCCGCGTGTTCGGCGCCGAGCGTCGCCTGCAGCGCCTGGGTCGCCTGCCCGTCGATCGTGGAGACCGGGCTCGTCGTGCCCGCGGCACCGCCGAGGGCGGCGTTTCGGCGGGCGCTGACCCCGGTACCGCCGAGGGCGGCGGTGTGGCGGGCGCTCACCCCAGCACCGTCGCATACGTCGTGCAGCACGCCGCCACCGACGCGACCAGCCCCACCCGGCGCACGTCCGCGGTCATCGCGACCTGCCCGGCCGCCTCCCCGGCCGCGGTGACCGCCTTGCGCAGCGCGTCCACCGTGGCGGCACCGCCCGGCTTGGGCGTCCCCGGCGCCGCACCCGTCGCCGCGCTCGCCCGGGGCGTCCCGGCCAGCTGTCGTCGTGCCGGGCGCCGCTGTCGTCCCCGGCGTCCCCGCCGTCGCGCCCGCCGTCGTCCCCGCCTGCCTGGCAACTTCGGCCTCCAGTGCGGCGGCGTGCGCCGTGCGCGCCTCCCGCAGCGGTCCGACGCGCCCGGCGAGGTCGGGCGTCGCGGCGATCACGGCGGTCGCCAGCGCGGCGTCGGTGCGCGCGGCGGCGGCGAGCGCGATGAGCGGGTCCGGTGCCTCGGGCTGCGTGGCACGGGGCGGTGCGCAGGCCGTCAGCAGCGGCCCGAACAGCAGCGCGGCGAGCAGCCCACGCCGGGTGATCGCCTGCCCCGACATCCGCACCTCCTCCTTTCGTGCGCGCTCGTTTCGTGCGCGCGAGCGCGGGCCGCGCCCGGCCGGCGCCGCGGGCATGCGCCGGTGGCCGCCGATCCAGTGCCCCTTCCGGAGGGCGACCATCCTGCCAGTGTCCCCCGATGCGCGGATCGGCGGAGCGCGAGCGGCGGAGCGCAACGCCGGGCGCGATACCCTGACGGACCCACCCCTCCCTCACCCGGCAGGAGCTAGCGCAATGCCCCCTTCCCGCCCTGTGCGCCCGTCACCAGGGCCGCTGCCGGGGCAGCTGCACGACGTGCTGGAGCCGATCGTCACCGACGCCGGTTTCGAGCTCGACGAGCTGGACGTGCGCGCGACCGGCCGTCGCCACACCGTGAAGGTCGTCGTCGACTCCGACGCCGGCGTCGGGCTGGACGACATCGCCAAGCTCTCCCGGGCGGCCGCCGCCGAGCTGGACCGCCACGAGCACCTCATCGGGGGCTCCTACACGCTCGAGGTCACCTCGCCGGGCGTCGACCGGCCGCTCACGCTGCCGCGGCATTGGCGCCGGGCCCGCCTGCGCCTGGTCACCGTGCGCCCTCGGGAGGGCAAGCCGTTCACCGGCCGGGTCGGGGCGGCCGACGAGGACGCAGTCACGATGCTGGTCGACGGCTCCCTGCGCCGCGTCCGGTACGCCGATGTCGACCGCGCCGCCGTCGAGGTGGAGTTCAAGCCCGCGCCCGAGTCCGAGGTTGCGCTGCTTACCGGGAACATCGCGGAGGATCCCCAGTGAACGTCGACATCGCCGCGCTGCGCGCCATCGAGCGCGACAAGGAGATCCCGTTCGACACCGTCCTGGAGGCGATCGAGACCGCCCTGCTCACCGCCTACCGCCACACCGACGGCCACCAGCCGCACGCGCGCATCGACATCGACCGCAAGACCGGGCTCGTGCGCGTCATGGCGCAGGAGCTCGCCGAGGACGGTGCGGTCGCCAACGAATGGGACGACACCCCGGAGGGCTTCGGGCGGATCGCGGCCACCACGGCGCGGCAGGTCATCGTCCAGCGCCTGCGCGACGCCGAGCACGAGCGCACGTTCGGCGAGTTCTCCGCCAAGGAGGGCGAGATCGTCTCGGGCGTCATCCAGCGGGACGCGCGGGCCAACGCCCGCGGCATCGTCGTGGTCGCCCTGCAGGGCCAGATCGAGGGCGTGCTGCCGCAGGCCGAGCAGGTGCCCGGCGAGCGCTACGTGCACGGCGAGCGGATCCGCTGCTACGTCGTCGGCGTCACCCGCGGAATGCGCGGCACCCAGATCACGTTGAGCCGGACGCATCCGGGTCTCGTGCGGAAGCTGTTCGCGCTCGAGGTACCGGAGCTCGTCGACGGATCGGTCGAGATCGTCGCGGTCGCCCGCGAGTCGGGTCACCGCTCCAAGATCGCAGTTCGGTCGACGGTGCCCGGGGTCAACCCGAAGGGCGCGTGCATCGGACCGATGGGCGCCCGCGTGCGCGGCGTGATGAGCGAGCTGAACGGCGAGAAGATCGACATCATCGACTGGTCGGAGGATCCGGCGACGTTCGTCGGCAACGCGCTCTCGCCGTCGAAGGTGGTGTCGGTCACCGTGCTCGACGCCCGTGCCCGCACGGCGCGTGTCGTCGTCCCGGACTTCCAGCTGTCGCTCGCCATCGGCAAGGAAGGCCAGAACGCGCGGTTGGCGGCCCGCCTCACCGGCTGGCGCATCGACATCCGCAGCGACGCCGACCCGCGCTCGACGTCGGGGGCGCCCGAGTCGGAGTCGGTCGGCTGAGCGGAGCTTGCGGAGCGAACATCGATGCTGAGCGGAGCTTGCGGAGCGAACATTGATGCTGAGCGGCGGTCGGAACACAAGGATCGCTGCCACGGGCAGAGATCGCACGAACGCTGCGCTACACTCGGGCCCGGCCCACGACCTGGGTGCGGCCTCCGCTCGTCCGGCACCGATCCGGACTTGCGTGGGGTGCCGCAAACGGTTGTCGGCCGACGGTCTGTTGCGGGTCGTCGCGGTGCACGGGGCTCTGGTTCCGGATCCGCGGCGTCGGCTTCCCGGACGTGGTGCCTGGCTGCACCCCGCCCTGGAATGTCTCCACCGTGCCGAGCGGCGCTCGGCGTTCCCGCGGGCGCTGCGCGTCCCGGGGCCGCTGGACACCGGTCCGCTACGGCAGCATCTGATCGTCGCAAGCGGGGCTCGGGAAGCGCCCGGGCCCATCGAGGAAGAGAGCAAGGTCGACCCGTCATGAGCCAGTCGTGAAGATCGCACCATGAACGTGCTTCGACACTAGGTTCGAGGTCGAGCGGACACCAGCCGCCGGCCTCCGAGAAACAAGGAGTGCAGTGGCAGGCAAGGCCCGCGTGCATGAGCTCGCCAAGGAGCTCGGCATCAGCAGCAAGCAGGTCCTCAGCAAATTGCAGGACTTGGGGGAGTACGTGAAGTCCCCCTCCTCCACGGTCGAGGCGCCCGTCGCGCGCAAGCTGCGGGAAGCCATGGCCGGTGGAGCCGACAACGGTTCCGCGCGTCGTCCCGGCGGGGGCCGTCCCCGCACCGGCGGCCAGTCCGCGCAGGGCTCGCGCCCCGGCGCCCGTCCGGCCGCACCTGTGGCCGGTTCCGGCGCCCCGGCCCGGCCCGCGCCCACGATCGAAGGGGGTCGCCCGGGCCCGTCCGGCCCGCGGCCCGGCCCGCGTCCCGGCCCCGCCGCGCGACCGCCTGCGCAGGCCCCGTCCACGGCCGGAACGACCTCCGCACCGTCCGGGCCCACGGCGCCCGCGTCCGTGCCAACGCCTGTGCCAACGTCCGCGCCGACGTCTGAGCCGACGTCCGTGCCGACATCCGTGCCGACATCCGTGCCGACGTCCGCGCCGACGTCCGCGCCGACGTCTGCGCCGCCCACCTCCGTGCCGACGACGCCCGCCGCGTCGAGCCCGGCCGCGGCGCAGGCCCCAGCCGCCCCCCAGCGTCCGGCGCCGCAGAGCCCGGCCCAGCCCGGCTCGTCCGGCGCGCCGCGGCCCGCAGGCACTCGTCCGGGTCCGCCCGCGCGTCCGCAGACCGGCGCAAGCCAGCCTGCCGCCGAGGGCGGTGCAGCCACCGTCCCGCCGCGCCCGCAGGCCCCCAAGCCGGGCCCGCGCACGCCGCGGATCGGCAACAACCCCTTCGGCGTCGGGTCCGGCGCCCCGCCGCGTCCGGCCGCGCCCCGGCCCGGCCCGCCTGCGCAGGGCGGTGCCGCGCCGGGTGGCCAGGCGCCCGCGGCCCAGGGCGGCGGCTCCCGTCCGGGCGGTCCGCGCCCCGCGGCGCCCCGCCCCGGTCAGGGCGGCCCGCGCCCGCCGTCGCCCGGCAACATGCCGCCTCGCCCCAATCCGGGCATGATGCCCGCCCGTCCGGCCGCAGGCCGTCCGGGACCGGGCGGCGCGGGCGGTCGCGGCGGCCCCGGTGGCCCCGGCGGTCGTCCCGGTGGTCCCGGTGGTCGGCCGGGTGGCCCCGGCGGACGTCCCGGTGGCGGCGGTTTCCGCCCCGGTGGCGGCGGCCCCGGCGGCGGCGGTGCCCCGGCAGGCGGCGGCGGTTTCCGCGGCGGTCCCGGCGGCGGTCGTCCCGGCGGCGGTGGCGGCGCAGGTGGCCGTGGTCGCGGCGGCGCGGCAGGCGCGTTCGGCCGTCCCGGCGGTCCGGCCCGCAAGGGCCGCAAGTCGAAGCGGCAGAAGCGCCAGGAGTACGACGCCATGCAGGCCCCCTCGGTCGGCGGCGTCCGCCTGCCGAAGGGTGAGGGCCAGACGATCCGGCTGCCGCGCGGCGCGTCGCTCACCGACTTCGCCGACAAGATCGGCGCCAACCCGGCGTCGCTGGTGCAGGTGCTGTTCCACCTCGGCGAGATGGTCACGGCCACCGCGTCCGTCGCGGACGAGGTGCTGGAGCTGCTCGGCACCGAGATGAACTACAACGTCCAGGTCGTCAGCCCCGAGGAGGAGGACCGCGAGCTGCTCGACAGCTTCGACATCTCCTTCGGCGAGAACGCGGGCGACGAGGACGACCTCGAGATCCGGCCCCCGGTCGTCACGATCATGGGCCACGTCGACCACGGCAAGACGCGTCTGTTGGACACGATCCGCAAGACCAACGTCCGCGAGGGCGAGGCGGGCGGCATCACCCAGCACATCGGCGCCTACCAGGTCATGACGGAGCTCGAGGGCTACGAGCGCCCGATCACGTTCATCGACACCCCGGGCCACGAGGCGTTCACCGCCATGCGTGCCCGAGGCGCGAAGTCCACGGACATCGCGGTGATCGTGGTCGCCGCCGACGACGGCGTCATGCCGCAGACGGTGGAGGCGATCAACCACGCCCAGGCGGCCGACGTGCCGATCGTGGTCGCGGTCAACAAGATCGATGTCGAGGGCGCCAACCCGTCCAAGATCCGCCAGCAGCTCACCGAATACGGGCTGGTCGCCGAGGAGTACGGCGGCGACACGATGTTCGTCGACATCTCGGCGAAGCAGGGCACCAACATCGACCAGCTGCTCGAGGCGATCTTGCTCACCGCGGACGCCGCGCTCGACCTGCGGGCCAACCCGAGCATGGAGGCCCAGGGCGTCGCGATCGAGGCGCACCTCGACCGCGGCCGCGGCCCGGTGGCCACGGTGCTGGTGCAGCGCGGCACACTGCACGTCGGCGACTCGGTGGTCGCGGGCGACGCCTCCGGGCGGGTCCGGCGGATGCTCGACGAGTACGGCGACGACGTCACCGAGGCGCTGCCGTCGCGGCCGGTGCAGGTCATCGGCTTCACGTCGGTGCCCGGTGCGGGCGACACGTTCCTGGTCGTCGACGAGGACCGGGTGGCCCGCCAGATCGCCGACCGGCGCCGCGCCCGCGAGCGCAACGCCGAGCTGGCCAGCCGCCGCAAGCGCGTGTCGCTCGAAGACCTCGACGCCGCGCTGAAGGAGACCAACCAGCTCAACCTGATCATCAAGGGTGACAACTCGGGCACCGTCGAGGCCCTCGAGGACGCGCTCCTGAAGATCGACGTGGGCGACGACGTCGAGCTGCGGGTGATCCACCGCGGCGTCGGCGGCATCACCGAGGGCGACATCAACCTCGCCATCGCCGACAACGTCATCGTGCTGGGCTTCAACGTCCGGGCCGAGGGCAAGGCCACCGAGCTCGCCAACCGCGAGGGCGTGGAGATCCGCTACTACACGGTGATCTACCAGGCCATTGAGGAGATCGAGGCGGCGCTCAAGGGTCTGCTCAAGCCGGAGTTCGAGGAGGTCGAGCTGGGCCGGGCCGAGGTCCGCCAGGTCTTCCGGTCCTCCCGCTTCGGGTCGATCGCGGGCTGTCTGGTGATGAGCGGGGTCATCCGCCGCCACGCCAGGGCCCGCCTGATCCGCGACAGCGTCGTGGTGACCGAGAACCTGTCGATCGCCTCACTGCGGCGGATCAAGGACGACGTCGTCGAGGTGCGCGAGGGCTACGAGTGTGGTCTCACGCTCGGCAGCTTCAACGACATCAAGGAAGGCGACGTCATCGAGACCTTCGAGATGCGGGAGAAGCCGCGTAGCTGAGCGGAGCTTGCGGAGCGAACATCGGCACAGCATGTACGTCGGCGCCTTGGAGCTGGACGTCCTGCTCGGGGACGTCCACTCCCTGAAGGAGAAGCGGTCGCTGGTGCGGCCGGTCGTCGCGGAGCTGCGGCGCCGGTTCGAGGTCGCGGTCGCCGAGGCGGGTCATCTCGACCTGCATCGGCGGTCGCTGATCGGTGTGAGCTGTGTCGCCGCTGACCACGACCAGGTCACGGCCGTGCTCAACCGCTGCGAGCGCTTCGTCGCCGCGCGGCCCGAGCTGGAGTTGCTCTCGGCCCGGCACCGGTTGCTGGGGCCCGAGGACGAGTGAGAAGTACGTGAGATGCACGGACGGGACGGCCGCTCGCCGACGGGTGTCGGTGGTTGGCTGGGCAAGAAGTACGTGAGATGCACGGACGGGACGGCCGCTCGCCGACGGGTGTCGGTGGGTGGCTGGGCAAAAAGTACGTGAGATGCACGGACGGGACGGCCGCTCGCCGACGGGTGTCGGTGGTTGGCTGGGCAAAAAGTACGTGAGATGCACGGACGGGACGGCCGCTCGCCGACGGGTGTCGGTGGTTGGCTGGGCGGAAGAACGGAGACCCCGCATGGTGGACCAGGCCCGCGCGCGGCGGCTGGCCAAGCGCATCACGCACATCGTGGCCGAGGCCCTCGAACACGAGGTCAAGGACCCGCGGCTGGCGATGGTGACCATCACCGACACGCGCCTGACGGGCGACCTGCGCGAGGCCACGGTCTACTACACGGTGCTGGGCGAGACGGTCGACGCCGAGCCCGACGCCGCAGGCGCCGCGGCCGCGCTCGCCAGCGCGACCGGGGTGCTGCGCTCCAAGGTCGGGGCGGGCACGGGCATCCGCTACACCCCGTCGCTGTCGTTCGTCGCCGACGCCGTGCCCGACGAGGCGCGGCGAATGGAGGAGCTGCTCGCCCGCACCCGCGAGTCGGACGCCGAGGTGGCCCGCCGCGCGTTCGGCGCCCGACACGCAGGTGACGCCGACCCCTACCGTGCGCCGCGCGAGCAGGCGGAGGGCGACGACTGAGAACCGGCAGTTTGACCGTTCCGCCCATGCGCGACGGGGTCGGCGGCTACGCTCCGTCGGACCTACTGGATCCATCCCGAGGAGCACTATTGGCCGCCGACCCCGTGCGGACCGCCGCCGATGTGCTCGCCGAGGCCGCCGACGTCACCCTCCTGGCGCACGTGCAGCCCGACGCCGATTCCCTGGGCAGCGCGCTCGCCCTCGGCATCGCCCTGCGCCGCCGCGGTGTCGTGGTTCGCGTGGCCTTCGCGACGCCCGACGAGATGCCCGAGACCTTGGCCCCCCTCGACGTGCTCGGCCTGGTCGTGCCCCCGTCCGCCGTACCCGCCGTCCCCGATGTCCTGGTGGCGTGCGACGCGGCAGAACCCGCCCGGCTCGGCACGCTGGCCGCCGCGTTCGACGCCGCCCGCGTCTCGATCATGATCGACCACCACATCTCGAACCCCGGCTTCGGCGACATCCAGCTCCTCGACCCGGCCGCGGAGGCGACGGTCATCCTCACCCACCGGGTGCTGACGGCGCTGGGCGTCCCCATCGACGTCGACGTCGCCTGCTGCCTCTACGCGGGCCTCGTCACCGACACCGTGGGCTTCCGCACGGCGGGCGAGGCGGCCCATCGGCTCGCGGCCGAGCTCGTGGCGGCCGGGGTCGAGCCCACCACGGTCGTGCGGCCCCTGCTCGACACGCATCCGTTCGCCTGGTTCGCCGCGCTGGCCCGCGCCCTCGACGGCTGCGTGCTGGAGCCCGACGCCGCGGGCGGGCTGGGGCTCGTCCACACCACCGTGCCCGCCGCCGACGTCGCCCATTTCCGCCCATCCGAGACCGACAGCGTCGTCGACACCGTCCGCACGGCGGCCGAGGCTGAGGTCGCGCTCGTGCTCAAGCAGGTCGGCGAGCGGCGCTGGTCGGGGTCGCTGCGGTCCAAGGGCGCAGTCGACGTGTCCCGGGTGGCCGCCTGCCTCGGTGGCGGCGGCCATCCGGCCGCGGCCGGGTTCACCCGCGACGGCACGGTCGGGCAGGTGCTCTCCGAGGTGCGCACGGCGCTCGCTGCGCACGCCCGGCCTCTCGCCTCCTAGGTTCCTGCCTCCCGGGTTACGGTTCTCGTCGTGAGCGCCGATCACCCCCTGTCGACCGCCGACCACCGTCGTGCGTTCCTCGCCGCGTTCCTGCGACGGCCCGCGACAATGGGCGCCGTCGCGCCCAGCTCGGCGCGGCTGGCGGCTGTGCTCACCTCCGTCGTCCCGACGTCGGGCACCCCGGTCGTCGTCGAGCTCGGCCCCGGCACGGGCGCGGTGAGCGCCGTGATCGACGAGCGGCTGCCGCCGGGCGCCCACCACCTCGCCGTCGAGCTCGACGGCGGCATGGTCGACTACCTCCGCCGTACCCGGCCCGGGCTTGACGTGGTCCACGGGAACGCCCGCGACCTCGGCAAACTCCTCGCCGAGCGCGGCGTCATGCACGTCGACGCGGTGGTCTGCGGGCTGCCGTGGGCGCTGTTCGACGAGCCGACCCAACACGGTGTGCTCACCGAGGTCGGACACGCGATTGGCCCGAGCGGAGCGTTCACCACCTTTGCGTACCTGCCCGGCATGGCGCTGCCCGCCGCGCACCGGTTCCGCCGCACCCTGCGGGCACGCTTCGAGGAGGTGCTCGTCACCGCGCCGGTGTGGCGCAACATGCCGCCCGCGTTCGTCTACGTATGCCGTCGGCCCCGAGGGTGAGCCCTGAGCGCGTCCCCGCGCGGGAGATCCTGCGGCTGGCCGGGCCCGCGCTGCCCGTGCTCGCCGCCGAGCCGCTGTACCTGCTCGTCGACACCGCCGTCGTCGGACGGCTGGGGGCGCTGCCGCTGGCCGGGCTCTCGGTGGCCGCGGTGCTCTTCGCGCAGGTCACGAGCCAGCTCAACTTCCTGTCCTACGGCACGACGGCCCGCACCGCCCGGCTGTACGGGTCCGGGCGGCGGGCCGACGCCGTCGCCGAGGGCGTGCAGGCGACCTGGCTCGCGCTCGCCGTCGGCGCGGTGGTGCTCGGCGTTGGACAGCTGGTCGCCCGGCCCGTCGCGGAGGCGCTCGGCAACGGCGGCGGCATCGCCGAGGGCGCGGTGAGCTGGCTGCGGGTGGCGCTGTTCGGCGCCCCCCTGCTGCTCGTGACCCTCGCCGGGAACGGCTGGATGCGCGGCGTCCAGGACACCGCCCGGCCGCTGCGCTACGTCCTCGCGGGCAACGGTGTGTCGGCAGGCGGGTGCGTGGTGCTGGTGCATGGAATCGGCGGGTTCGGCGGCCTGGGGCTCGTCGGCTCCGCGTGGGCGAACGTGCTGGGCCAGTGCGTCGGCGCGGGGTTGTTCCTCGGCGCGCTCGTCCGGGAGGCCCGCGGGTCGTGGCGCCCCCGCGCCACGGTGTTGCGCGCCCAGCTCGCCATGGGCCGCGACCTCGTCGCCCGCAGCCTCGCCTTCCAGGCCTGCTTCCTGTCCGCGGCGGCCGTCGCCACCCGCTTCGGGGCGCCGGTGGCCGCAGCACACCAGATCGTGCTGCAGCTCTGGACGTTCATGGCGCTCGTGCTCGACGCCGTGGCGATCGCGGCGCAGTCGCTGGTCGGCGCGGCCCTCGGCGGCGGGGACGCGAGCCGGGCCCGGGCGCTCGCGGCCCGGGTGACGCGGTACGGGCTGGTCCTCGGCCTCGGGTTCGGCGTGCTGTTCGCGGCGCTGTCCGGCGTCCTTCCGCCGGTGTTCACGCCCGACACGGCGGTGCTGGCGGCCGTGCCCGTCGCGTGGTGGTTCTTCGCCGCGCTGCAGCCGGTCGCGGGCGTCGTGTTCGCGATCGACGGGGTGCTGCTCGGCGCGGGCGACGCCGCGTTCCTGCGGACCTGGACGCTCGCCGCCGCCGTCTCCGGGTTCCTGCCGCTGATCTGGGCGTCGCTGGCGTTCGGGTGGGGGCTGGCCGGGATCTGGTCGGGGCTGGCGGCGTTCATGGTGGTGCGACTCGTCGCGGTCGGGCTGCGGGTCCGCGGCGGCCGATGGGCGACGACGGGAGTGGCGAGCTAACCGAGGCGGAGCAGCGCGCGGATGGTGGTGCCGTGCGGGCTGGTGTGGATGCGGACCAGGTCGGCGAGGTCGTTGACGAGCAGGAGCCCCCATCCGCCCCGCTGGTGCGGTCGGGAGGGACGGCGTCCGGCCAGTGGGTCGGTGAGCTGTCCCTTGTCGCGGACCTCACAGACCAGGTGACCGTCCTCGCGCCAGATGCTCAGGCGGCAGGGGCCGGGAGTGTGCGCGAAGCTGTTGGTCACCAGCTCGCTGGCGATCAGCTCCAGATCGGGCACCCGGTCCTCGCTCAGCCCGAACCGGCTGGCGTGCTCGGTGGCGAACCGGCGTGCGTGCGAGATTCCCGTTGGCGCGCTGATCGGGAGCACGGCGTGGTCGCTCGGGGCGGGAAGCGGCCGGTTGTAGCGGGCGTGGATGGCGTCGGGGGCGAACTGGCCGCTCGGCCGGGGGCGGCCGTCCTCCCACACCACCGGATGGGTTGCCCGGGCGTCCGCGATCGTCGTGGCGGCGAGCGCCGTGGCGTCGTAGGGGCAGAGGATGGTGACGTCGCGGCCCGCGAACGCGCTGTTGATCAGCGATTCGTGCTGTACGCATGCGGGGTACTCGGCGTGGGTGCGGCCCGGCCAGATCGGCTCGCCGACGATGCGGACGTGCCGGTCGGTATGACCGTCGGCGAATCTGCGCAGGACGCGGGCGATGATGCGGCCGGGGTTGCGGCCCTCATGGGCCATGTCGACCATCGTCACGCAGCGGCGGGTCGCCGCGCCCAAGGCGTGGCGGAGGAGCTCCAGCCGGGGGGTGGGCACGGCGACCGCGACCGGTTGCCCGCTGCCGACGCCGTCGCCGATGAACGGCACGAGGGCGTCCAGGTACTCGGCGTCCGACCGGTAGAACAGCGCCGGGTGCACGAACCGGGAGTCCGTGGCCGTGCTCTCGGCGATGCTCATCGGACCGGCTCCATCCGCAGGTCGGGCACGTCCAGCACGGCGGCGATCCGCCGCGCGCTGCGGCAGTCGGTGTGCAGGACCAGGGTCGCGCCGAGGTCACGGGCGTACTCGACGAGGGTGAGCAGGCTATGCGGGTCGATGAACGTCAGGCCCGCGGCGTCCAGGACGAGCCGTCCATGATCGACCTGCGGACGGATCCGATCCAGCACTTGCAGGAACAGGTCCCGATTGGACAAGTCGATCTCTCCGCTGAACTCCGCGGCGTGGCCGGGCTTCGCGGAGGCGTGCAGCCGAAAGCCCGCCTCCTGCACGTTGGCCCGGGGATGCACGCTGGCCAGCTGGGCGAGCGCCTGCGGGCGGAGCTGGGTGCTGTCATAGCCGCACAGTGCGGAGAACGGATGTTCCGCCATGTACCGATCGATCAGGTACTCGTAGTGCAGGAACGCGGCCAACTGGCGCTCGCTGCGGACCAGCGCTGTGGCCTCCACCGCGACGCGATAACCCCGATAACCCGCGGCCAGCGCCCGTTCGGTGGCCGCCGAGTACACGCGCACCTGGTCGTCGGGTTCGATGGCCGCGCCTGTGGGGTAGCCCGCCTCCAGGGACGCCACCCGGGCGGCGCTGCTCGCGAGCGCCGCCTCGATGCCGTCCAACCGGCGCAGTGTGGCGGTCAGGGCGCCGGGCTCGCCGGAGCCCACGTAGCACACCTGCTGGCCCTGCTTGAGGCCCTCGGCGAGGAACTCGCCTGCCCGGCAGCGGAACTCCGCGCCGGAGGCGTACGACCAGCACACGTGGTCGTGGGATGCGGAGCTCCGACGGCCCTGCACGATCTCCCGGTTACGCATATCACCGACCTCGAGTTGCGGCCGTCGGGGGACCGGATGGTCACGGCGGTCGTGCAGTGCACGAGGTAGCGCGGACCTCAGAATCCGCGTTACACCTCGTGTCAGAGTTTACCGTCCGCGCCGACGCGGGACCGGATGGTGCGATGCTCACCACGACGCCGTGCGAACCCGGAGCGCCCGAGACCGACGTTTGCGGTGATCAAATCCCGATGACGTCGGTCTCGCGACCCGGACAGAGCGCCTCTGGGAGAATTGCCGGGGTGAACGCCGGACTCGTGATCGTCGACAAGCCCGCCGGTCTGACGAGCCACGACGTGGTCGCCCGGCTGCGGCGGATCCTGCGCACGCGCAAGATCGGCCACGCGGGCACGCTCGACCCGATGGCCACGGGCGTGCTCGTCTGCGGGGTCGAGCGCGGCACGAGGCTGCTGGGCCACCTCGCCCTGGACACGAAGGCCTACACCGCGACGATCCGGCTCGGCGTCGTCACCTCGACCGACGACGTCGAGGGCGAGGTCGTCGCCACTGCCGACCCGGCGCGCGTCACCGACGCCGCGATCGCCGCCGGGGTCGCGGCCCTGACGGGAGCGATCCAGCAGGTGCCCAGCTCGGTCAGCGCGATCAAGGTCGACGGGCGGCGGGCTTATGCGCTCGTGCGGGCGGGGGAGGAGGTGACGCTTGCGGCGCGGCCGGTCGTCGTGTCGGCGTTCGACGTGCTGGCCCGGCGGGGTGCCGAGCTCGACGTCGCCGTCGAGTGCTCGTCGGGGACGTACGTGCGCGCGCTGGCCCGCGACCTCGGCGCCGCACTCGGGGTCGGGGGACACCTCACGGCGCTGCGACGCACGCGGGTCGGCCCGTTCACGTTGGCGCACGCCCGCTCGTTGGCCCAACTGGAAGCCGACCCCGGGCTGTCGCTCCCGCTCGACGAGGCGGTGGCGGTCGCGTTCCCGCGTCGCGACGCCGACCCGGCCGAGGCCGCCGACCTCGCGCACGGCCGTCCGCTCCGCCCCGCGGGTGTGGCGGGTGTCCAGGGCGTCTTCGGGCCCGACGGGCACGTGCTCGCCCTCGTGCGCGACCGCGACGGCCGCGCCCGTCCCGTCGTCGTACTCGCCCCCGCCTGAACCCCCAACGGCGAGTCGTCATTCTCCGCACGGCGTGTCCCGGTTTTCGGCACATCCCGACGATCACGCCCTGGCCCCGCCCCAGTGGATCAGATGCCGGGACTCACCGTGTCGGAAACCGGGACTCGCCGTGTCCGAAACCGGGACTCGCCGTGTCGGAAACCGGGACTCGCCGTGTCGGAAACCGGGACTCGCCGTGTCGGAATCGAGGACTCGCCTTTACTGGGCGGGGATGCGCGCGATCTCGTCCAGCCAGATGCGGGCCGACAGGTCCGAGGGGGCGCGCCAGTCGCCGCGGGGCGACAGCGAGCCGCCCGCCGACACCTTCGGCCCGTTCGGCATCGCCGAGCGCTTGAACTGCGCGAACTGGAAGAACCGGCGGGCGAACACCTCGAGCCAGTGGCGAATCTCCGCGAGGTCGTAGCCGCGGTGCTCGTCGGCAGGGAACCCCGACGGCCAGTCGCCCCGCCCCGCGTCCCGCCAGGCGTGCTCGGCCAGGAACGCGATCTTCGCCGGGCCGAAGCCGTAGCGCAGCACGTGGAACAGCGTGAAGTCTTGCAGCGGGTACGGCCCGACAGTCGCCTCGCTGCGCTGCACCACCTTGCCCTCGCCGCCGGGCACGAGCTCCGGCGTGATCTCGGTGTTCAGCACGTCGGTGAGCACCTCGCCCACCTCGGGCGCGAACTGCTCCGAGGCGACCACCCACCGGATCAGGTGCTGGATCAGCGTCTTCGGCACGCCCGCGTTGATGTTGTAGTGCGCCATCTGGTCGCCGACGCCGTAGGTGCACCAGCCCAGCGCGAGCTCCGAGAGGTCGCCGGTGCCCAGCACGATCCCGCCGCGTTGGTTGGCCGCGCGGAACAGGTAGTCGGTGCGCAGCCCTGCCTGCACGTTCTCGAACGTCACGTCGTACACCGGCGCACCGGCCGCGAACGGATGCCCCAGCTCGTGCAGCATCAGCCGCGCGGTCTCGGTGATGTCGATCTCGGTGAACGTCACGCCGAGCGCCTTGGCGAGCCGGGTCGCGTTGCCCTTCGTCCGCTCGCCGGTCGCGAAACCCGGCAGCGTGAACGCGAGGATGTCCGAGCGCGGGCGCTGCTCCCGGTCCATCGCCTTGGCCGCGACGATCAGCGCGTGCGTCGAGTCCAGACCACCCGACACCCCGATCACGATCTTGGGGTGGGCGAGTGCCCGCAGCCGCTGCTCCAGGCCCGAGACCTGGATGTTGTAGGCCTCGTAGCAGTCCTGTTCCAAGCGGTTCGGGTCGGCGGGCACGAAGGGGAAGCGCTCGACCTCGCGGCGCAGCCCGATGTCCGTCGAGGGCGGGTCGAGCCGGAACCCGATGCGCCGGTAGGTGTCCAGCCGGGCGGCGTGGTGGCGACGGTTGTCGTCGAACGTGCTCATCCGCAGCCGTTCGGAGCGCAGCAGGTCGAGGTCGACATCGGCCACCGACCGGCGCTCACCCTTGGGGAAGCGCTCCGAGGAGGCGAGCAGCACCCCGTTCTCCCAGATCATCGTCTGGCCGTCCCACGCGAGGTCGGTGGACGACTCGCCCTCGCCCGCCGCCGCGTACACGTAGGCGGCCAGGCAGCGCGACGACGCCGAACGCGCCATCAGGCAGCGGTCCTCCGCGCGGCCGATCGTGATGGGGCTGCCGGACAGGTTGGCCAGCACCGTCGCCCCGGCCAGCGCCGCCTCCGCGGACGGCGGCACCGGCACCCACATGTCCTCGCAGATCTCCACGTGCAGCACGAACCCGGGCAGGTCCTCGGCCGCGAACAGCAGATCGGGTCCGATCGGCACCTCGACGCCCGCCACCCGGACCGTGCCCGCCGCATCGTCGCCCGGCGCGACCTGGCGGCGCTCGTAGAACTCCCGGTACGTCGGCAGGTACGACTTCGGCGCGAGCCCCAGGAGCCGCCCCCGGTGCACGATGGCGGCGGCGTTCACGATCCGGTGCCGGTAGCGGATCGGCAGCCCTACGACCAGCACGGGCAGCAGCTCACCCGATCCCTCGACCACGGTGGCGAGCGCGCGTTCGGCCGCGTCCAGCAGCGGATCCTGCAGGAGGATGTCCTCGATCGAGTATCCGGACAGCGTCAGCTCGGGAAAGATCGCGAGCCCGACGCCCTCGTCGGCGCACTCGCGCGCCACCCGCAGCACCGACGCGGCGTTCGCGGGCGGGTCGCCGATCGCCGTGCGCAACGTGCAGGCGGCCACCCGCAGGAAGCCGTGCCGGTACACCGCCGGGAATCCGTCCACGGACGCAGTGTGCCGCACGCCCGTCCCCGCCACAGTGCAGCAGCGTGAGCCGCCACCCTGCGGCAGTCCGCCCCCGCCGCCGGCATGCTGGTGTAGTGAATGCCCGACCGCGTCTGGTCACCGTGCTGTGTGCCGCGGTCGCACTGCTCGTCGCCTGCACCGTCCCCACCCCGGGCACCGAAGGCGCGGCTGACACGCCCGCGCCGCAGCTGCAGCGCTTCTACGCCCAGAAGCTCTCCTGGGGCCCCTGCAAGCCGTTCGCCGGCACCGTCGGCGACGTCGCGGCGTTCGCCGCCGCCACCCTCCAGTGCACCCGCCTGCAGGTGCCGCTGGACTACGCCAAGCCCGACGGCCCGACGGCGAGCGTCGCCGTCCTGCGGCAGAAGGCGACCGGCCCGGGGCGGATCGGGTCGCTGCTGTTCAACCCCGGCGGCCCCGGCGCGTCCGGCATGGGCATGGTGGCGGCGCTCGCCCCCCAGCTCGCCGACAGCCCGTTGGGGCAGCGTTTCGACCTCGTCGGGTTCGACCCGCGCGGCGTGGGCGCGAGCACCCCCGCGATCGACTGCCTCACCGACGCCGAATGGGTCGCCGAACGGGCCGACCTCGACGTCGACCCCTCGCCCGCGGGCGTCGCGCAGACCGAGGCGGAGAACAAGCAGTACGCCCAGCGGTGCGAGCAGCGCTCCGGTGGCGACGAGGTGCTGGCGAACGTCGGCACCCGCGACGCCGCCCGGGACATGGACGTGCTGCGCGCCGCGCTCGGCGATCCCCAGCTGACGTTCCTCGGCTACTCCTACGGCACGTTCCTCGGCACCCTCTACGCCGAGCAGTTCCCCCGCAACGTCCGCGCGATGGTGCTCGACGGCGCCGTCGACCCCACCCAGAGCGCCGCCGACCGCAACGTGGACCAGTACGCCGGCTTCCAGCACGCGTTCGACGCCTACGCCGCCGACTGCACGAAGGACGCGATCTGCCCGCTGGGCCGCGACCCCGCCCAGGCGACCGCGATCTACCAGAGGCTGGTCCGGCCGCTGATCGCGAAGCCGCTGGCGGTCGGCGACCGCACGCTGTCCTACAACGACGCCATCACCGGCACCTTCTACGCCCTCTACCTGCAGGATATGTGGCCCGCGCTCACGGCCGCGCTCGACGAGCTGCGCCGCGGCGACGGCCGGGTGCTGCTCAGCCTCGCCGACCTCTACGACGAGCGCGGCCCGGACGGCCACTACACGAACACCCAGGAGGCGTTCAACGCGATCCTGTGTGAGGACCAGGAGCGCACCACCGATCGGGCGGCCGCCGCCGATGCCAACCGGCGGGCCGACGCGGCCGCCCCGTTCGCCGATCCCGGGCTCGGTGCCGTCGGGGCGCTGGACATGTGCGCGTTCTGGCCGGTGCCGCCCACCACCCAGGCGCACACGCCGCGGGTCGCGGGCCTGGTGCCGACGCTCGTGGTCTCCACGACCGGCGACCCGGCCACCCCCTACCAGGACGGGGTCAACCTCGCCCACGAGCTCGGCGGGCGGCTGTTGACCTTCGTGGGCACCCAGCACACCGCGTCGCTGCACGGCGACCCCTGCATCGACAACGCCGTCACCGCCTATCTGGTCGGCGGCACCCTGCCCCCGGAGGGCACCCGCTGCGCGCCGGTCTGACCGGCGCGCAGGGCGGTCACGAGCGGCTGTGCGAGACTCCTCCCATGGCGATCGAGCAGCCCGAGTACGTGGTGGAGCGGTATCTGCGGGGCCTCGGCGACGGCAGGCCGGAGCCCACGACGCTCGGGTTCTACGCAGCGGTCGACGCGATGCGCGGCGTCGACCCGTTCGTCGCGAAGCACGTGGTGCAGGAGCTCGTCGACCAGCGGTCGAACGTCAAGCTGATCGCCAGCGAGAACTACTCGTCCCTGGCCGTCCAGCAGGCGATGGGCAACCTGCTCACCGACAAGTACGCCGAGGGCTACCCGTGGCACCGGTTCTACGCGGGCTGCGACAACGTGGACGCGATCGAGGAGCACGGCGCCAAGCTCGCCCGTGACCTGTTCGGCGCGGGGCACGCCTACCTGCAGCCGCACTCCGGCGCCGACGCCAACCTCGTCGCGTTCCTCGCGATCCTCGCCACGCGCGTCGAGAGCCGCCTGCTGGACCGGTTCGCGGCGAAGAACGTCTCGGCGCTGTCCGACGAGCAGTTCGCCCAGCTGCGCGCGGAGCTGCACGATCAGCGGCTGCTCGGCATGGACTACTACTCCGGCGGCCACCTCACCCACGGCTACCGCTTCAACATCTCGGCCCGGATGTTCGACGCCCGCAGCTACACCGTCGACCGCGAGACCGGTCTGCTCGACCTCGACACGCTGCGCGCCCAGGTGCAGGAAGTGCGGCCGCTGATCCTGCTCGCGGGCTACAGCGCCTACCCTCGCAAGATCGACTTCGCGCGGATGCGGGAGATCGCCGACGAGGTCGGCGCCACGTTCATGGTCGACATGGCGCACTTCGCGGGCCTCGTCGCGGGCAAGGTGTTCACCGGCGCCTACGACCCGGTGCCGTACGCGCACATCGTCACCAGCACCACTCACAAGACCCTGCGCGGTCCCCGCGGCGGCATCGTGCTGTCGGGCGTGGAGTACGCCGACGCCGTCGACAAGGGCTGCCCGGCGGTGCTCGGCGGCCCGCTGCCGCACGTCATGGCGGCCAAGGTGATCGCGCTGCAGGAGGCGGCCCGGCCCGCGTTCGCCGAGTACGCCGCCCGCATCGTGGAGAACGCGCAGACGTTGGCCGCGTCGTTGCAGAAGCACGGCATGACCGTCGCCACGGGCGGCACGGACAACCACATCGTGCTCGCCGACGTCGCGGCGTCGTTCGGGCTCACCGGCAGGCAGGCCGAGAGCACGCTGCGCACGGTGGGCATGACGCTCAACCGCAACGCCCTGCCGTTCGACGTGAACGGCCCCTGGTACACCAGCGGTCTGCGGCTCGGCACCCCCGCGATCACCACGCTGGGCATGGGCGCCGCCGAGGTCGAGGAGATCGCCGAGGTGATGACGAACGTGCTGCGCGCCACCACGCCGGTCGTGACGAACGGCACGGCGAGCAAGGCGAAGAGCGTCACCGAGCCGCAGGCCGAGGCGGAGGCGCGGGCGCGCATGGCCGCGCTGTGCAGGCAGTTCCCGGTCTACCCGGAGATCGATCTCTCGATTCTCACGCCGTGACGAGCCCCGAAACATCCGTGTAACACGCTGTTCCTAGGCTCGGCGGAGATGGTCAGAGCCGCGCCGCGGCGTGGCCCGGTGGAGAGGCTGGCATGGATCGGCAGCAGGAGTTCGTGCTCCGCACCCTCGAGGAACGCGACATCCGCTTCGTGCGGCTGTGGTTCACCGACGTGCTCGGCTACCTCAAGTCGGTGGCCGTGGCCCCCGCGGAGCTGGAGGGCGCGTTCGCCGAGGGCATCGGGTTCGACGGGTCGGCGATCGAGGGCTTCGCCCGCATCTACGAATCCGACATGGTCGCCCGCCCCGATCCGTCGACGTTCCAGGTGCTGCCGTGGGAGACGGCGGAGGGGGAGCACTACTCGGCGCGCATGTTCTGCGACATCGCGATGCCCGACGGCTCGCCGTCCTGGGCCGACCCGCGGCACGTGCTGCGCCGGGCGCTGTCCAAGGCGGGGGAGGCCGGGTTCACCTGCTACGTGCATCCGGAGATCGAGTTCTACCTGCTGCGCGACCTGCCGTCCGACGGCTCGCCGCCCATCCCCGCCGACTCCGGTGGCTACTTCGACCAGGCAGCCCACGACGTCGCCCCGCACTTCCGGCGCAACGCGATCGAGACGCTGGAGTCGATGGGGATCTCCGTCGAGTTCAGCCACCACGAAGGCGGCCCGGGCCAGCAGGAGATCGACCTGCGCTACGCCGATGCGCTGACGATGGCGGACAACATCATGACGTTCCGTTACGTCGTGAAGGAGGTCGCGATCACCCAGGGGGTCAACGCGTCCTTCATGCCCAAGCCGTTCTCCGCGCACCCGGGCTCGGCAATGCACACGCACTTCTCGTTGTTCGAGGGCGACCGCAACGCCTTCCACGACGCCGAGGACCCCTACTCGCTCTCGGAGACCGGCCGGGCGTTCGTCGCGGGGGTGCTGCGGCACGCGCGGGAGATCACCGCCGTGACCAACCAGTGGGTGAACTCCTACAAGCGCCTGATCGTCGGCGGGGAGGCGCCCACGGCCGTCTGCTGGGGACACGCCAACCGGTCGGCGCTGGCCCGCGTGCCGATGTACTCGCCGGGGAAGTCCTCGACGCGCCGCGTGGAGATCCGCACGCTGGACACGGCCTGCAACCCCTACCTCGCCTTCGCCGTGATCCTGGGCGCGGGCCTGCAGGGCATCGCGAAGGGCTACGAGCTGGGCGCGCCCACCGAGGACGACGTGTGGTCGCTCACCGAGACCGAGCGCAAGGCGATGGGCTACGAGTCGCTGCCGCAGAACCTCACCGAGGCGTTGGGCGCGATGGAGCACTCCGAGCTGGTCGCCGAGGTCCTCGGTGAGCACGTCTTCGACTTCTTCCTGCGCAACAAGCGCCAGGAATGGGACGGGTACCGTCGCCAGGTCACGCCCTACGAGCTGGCGACCTACCTGCCCGTCCTCTGAACTCCGCCGTGCGCACCTCGCACCCCGTGGTGGCACTGCGCACCCCACCGGTGGGGTGCGCAGTGGCCCGAAGGGGTGCGAGGTCGCCGTCCGGGGGCGGGCTCGCCGTCAGCCGTTCTTGATGTCCGCGTCGTGGTTGCCGAAGATGGAGTTGCCGCTCTGTGACGGTGCGGACGGGCCCTTCAGCAGCAGACCGTCCCGATTGGCGAAGATGGTGTTCCCGGCCAGGGTGAACGGCCCGTCGGTGTCGACGTAGATGCCGTAGCGGTCGTTCTGGCCGATCACGTTGTCGCGCAGCTCGGTCGTGGTCGCCTCGCTCACGATCCGCACGCCGTCCTGCTTGTTGCCGCGGACGTCGTTGCTGCGCAGGGCGTTGTCCTGGCCGGTCTGCGCGACGCCGATGCCGGACTCGCCGTTGTCGTAGACCTTGTTGCCCTGGATGACGTTGCTGCCGGACTCGTTGATGTTGATGCCCTGCGACGCGTTCTGGAACGTCTCGTTGTTGCTGATCGTGTTCCGGTCGGAGTGCTGGTAGAGCACGATCCCGTGGTGCTGGTTGCGGTACACGATGTTGCCGGAGATGTCGCTGTCGACGCAGTCCTCGGCGAGGATGATCCCGTGCTTGCCGTTGTCGTGCACCACGTTGTTCTGGATCTTCAGGTTGTGCGAGCCGGTGTGCGGGTCGATGCCGTACAGCACGCTGTCGTGGACGTTGTTGTTCGTGACCGAGAGGCCGCCGACGTCGAACGAGTACACGCCGAAGTACAGGTGTGAGATGTCGCTGTCGGCGACGTGTCCGCCGCTGCCTTCGGTGCGCCAGGACAGCCCGTAGGACTGGGTGTCGCCGAACCCGAGATAGGCCAGCTGCGACTTGTCGACGGTCATCTGGCCGCCGTCGCGCGCGAGCAGGTAGCTGCGCCCGTCCGCGGTGTTCGTGTCGACCTGCTGCTTCGTGTCGTCCCACGACGAGATGCAGACTCCGGTGACCGCGAGCCCGCCGCCGAACGCCTTGACCGTGGCGTAGGTCGGGCCGACGCTGCGCAGCTTGAGCCAGGACACGTCGGGCGGGGAGAGCGTGAGCGAGGCGCCCTTGTCGATCTCGATGCTGGCGCCCGCCAGCCACTCGCCGGGCTGCAGCTCGCGCAGCGCGGCGGGGTTGCCGATGGCCTTGCTCAGCCGGTCCAGCGTGATCCCGGTGCCCCCGGTGATCCGGATCGTGTTGGTGCTGCGATCCAGCGCCGCCGTGACACCCGACGAGCCCGCGCCGGGCGCGCTCGGGGCCGCGTTGCCCGTCGCTGCCCCTTTGGTGCAGGGCTTCGCCGGGTCCGAGGCGGCGGGTGGGGGCACCGTGCGGCGCTCCAGGTCGGGGGGCGGCGTGTTGGCGCACCCCGCCATGAGCAGGCCGAGCGCGACGGCCGCCGCCGCGACCCCCCCGAGCCTGCTCGGCCGACCGCGCGGCCTCATCCCGCACCCACCGGAACGGGCGGCGGCAGCATGCGTCGGGTCGGCCCGACCCGCCGCGACCGCAGGAGGTGCATGACCTCCAGGATCACGGCCAGCAGGATCAGTGGCAGGCCGATCGCGCCGAGGAGGTTGAGTGGCGGCAGGCTGAGGTCGGTGTTGCCCAGCAGGGTCACCGTGCCCCGGACCGCTTCCAGTGCGTGCACCGAGGAGTCGCGCAGCGTGACCGCGCTGCCCGGCTGGGACTCGACGCCGACCGACACCGCGTCGACGGCCACTGCGTCCAGCGCGATCGGCTCGGCCGCGCGGGCGCGGATGCCGGTCGTGGTCAGGCCGACCTGGGTGCCTTTGACGGTGGTACCCGCCTGCAGGTCCATCCCGGTGCGACCACCGCGGATGGTCCCGCCGGTGATCTGCATGCCCGGGCTCAGGTTGCGCAGGGCGTTGTCGACGCCGTCGGTCGACAGGTTGTTGACCACGACGCCGTCGGTGCCACCCGAGGTGACCAGGCCGTCGTCGCCGCCGACCAGCGCCAGCTTGTTCACGGTGACGCCGCCCGCGCCGCGCTCGATCCGCACGCCGGTGCGGCTGTTCTTGACGGTGACGCCGTCGAGCAGCGTGTCGTGCCCACCGATCGCGAAGCCTGCGACGTGCGCGGTGTCGATCGTCGAGCCCGTGACGCGCAGGTTCTTGGTGGTCTTTTCCACGACGATGCCGGTGCGGCCGCCTGCGATTGTCATCGCGTCGAGCTGTATGTTCGCCGTGTTCACGTGGAGGAACACGCCGTTCGGCTCGTTGGTGGTGGTGACGCCCCGCACCTTGCTGTCGGTGGTGCGGTTGAGCTCCAGGCCGCCTGCCTGGTCACCCGACAGGGTCAGGTTGCTGATCTCCAGGTTCTTCTGACCGTTGATCGACACGCCGTAGGACTTGTTGCCTGTCGTGCTGATCCCGCTGATCGGGCGGGAGCCGGGGACGTCGCCGGACACGAGCACGCCGTTGTCGCCGTTGTGCTCGGCCTTGACCCCGTTGAGCACCGTGGCCCGGTCGCCGCGCAGCACGATCCCGTTCTCGTCCGAGTCGCTCACGGTCAGGTCCTGCAGTTTGACGCCCTGCGAGCCGGCGAGCACCAGCCCGCTGGAGTTGCGTTGCATCGTGACGCCGCTGAGCGCGCCGGTGCTGCCGCGGCCGAAGGAGATCGCGGGGGAGCCCGGGTCGTCACCGGTGGGCTTGGTCCCGAGGTCGGCCACGACACTGTTGGTGGCGTCGAGCCTGCCCTGGTCGGAGACCCTGATGTAGGGCCTGCCCGCCGCGTCGGGCGCGACCGGCTGCCCGGAGGTCGGGTCGAGCGAGGTGAGCGTCACGTTGCGCAGCAGAATGCGTCCGCTGCCGCTGTAGAGGAACGCGGCGTCGTTGGCGTCCGGGCCGCCCGCGAGCTGCAACGTCTTGACGCCTTCGACGTCGAGCAAGGTGCCCGGCGTCAGCACGACGGCGGCGGAGAGGCGGGCCGTGTCGCCGTTGACCGCCATCCACGAGGAGGGGATGGCGGCGTCGAGCGCCCCGAGCGACACCGTGCGGCCGTTGCGTGCGACGCGCTGCACGAGGCTGCCGCCGGAGACGGAGTCGATCGACGTGGTGCGGATGATGACGAGCTTCTGCGGCTTGCCGCGGTGGTTCCAGGTGAGGGCGGCGCGCTGGGCGGCCGCCGCGCGCTGCGCCGCCTGCTTGGCCGCGCGAGCCTGCGCGGCCGCGAGCGCCTTCGCCGCTGCCTCGGCCTGCGCCTTGGCCTCCGCTTCGGCCTTCTTCTTGGCGTCGTCGGCGGCTTGCTGGGCCGCCGCCTGCTGCGCTGCTTCCTGCGCCGCCTGCTGGGCCGCCGCCTGCTGCTGCGCGGCCTGTTGCGCCGCTTTGTTGCTGGGCCTGCTGCTGGGCCTGCTGGGCCGCTGCCTGCTGCGCGGCGCGCTGCGCGGCCTGTTGTGCGGCCTGTTGTGCGGCCTGCTGCTGATTGTTGTTGGCGTTGCCGTTGTTGCCGTTGCCGTTGCCGTTATTGCCGTTGTTCGGCCCGGTGGGGGTCTGCGCGCTGATTCCGGACAGGCCGGGGGCTGCGGCGGCGACCCCCGCCGGGACGACGATCGCGGTCGCGGCGACGACCGCGCCCGCGAGCAGGAGCCGTCGCCCGCCGGTCCGTCGCCCGCCGGTTCCTCGCTCGCCGGTCCCTCGCCCGGCCGCCCGGCTCACGCGACGCCCTTCCGAGCGTTCACGGCCTGGTGCGGCTGGCTTTCCCCGGCCTCCGGCGACCGGCCCGGCGCGACGGGCAGTGGGCCGCTGCCCGTCGCCTGTCGCGGAACGACCGCGTTGGCAGGCGACGTCGGCTGGTCCACCACGGTCGGCTGGTCCACCACGTAGGGGCGGGGCCGCGGCCGGACGGGCGTGAGCTGCTCGGTCGGCGGCGCCTGCTGCGGCACGGGCCCCGGTGGCGTGCCCGCCGATGCCGCGACGGGCTGGCGCTGGCTGGGCGGAAGGTGCGGGCCCTGCGGCCCGGGGCGCGGTCGGATCGGCATCGTGGGCGACACCAGCCCTTGAGCCCCCACGGGCACCGGAGCCCCCACCGGCACCGCCCCCACGGGCACCGGAGCCCCGACGGGAACCGGGGCCACCGTCGACGTCGGCGCTTCCGTCGGGTCTCCGCCGGTCGTCCGCACGACCTGGCCGTTCTCCACGGCCACCTGTCGGGTGAGCCACCGCTGGCGACGGATGGTCAGCAGCGCCTGCAGCTTGATGATCGCCATGATCCATGAGACGAACACGTATCCCGGGATGAAGAGGAACGAGGACGGCCGCCTGCGCAGATGCGGGAGCAGCTTGGCCGAGCGGGACAGCTGCCACCATCCCGCGAGCACCGCAGCGAAGATCCAGTTCTGAATGATCAGCGAGTGCACCATGAACGCCGGGCCCAACAGCAGCGTGAAGCCGCTGAGGCCCTTGTCCACCATCGTGTAGGCGAGGAACGGGTGGCGGTACACCCACGGCCGCGACAGCGCCCGCAGGTCGGAGCGCCAGGTGTTGCGGGCCCAGCGCAGCCGCTGCTTGAAGAAGATCCGCCAGGTGTTCGGGAACGTCGACCACACCTCGGCGCTGCGCTGCATGTAGGTCAGGTAGCCGCGTTCGAGCACGAGCGTGGTGAGCCGCTTGTCGTCACCGGAAAGGCACGGCACGCCCCAGAACGTCTCGTGCATGAACTCGGACTCGATGTCCATGAGCAGCGCCCGCCGGTAGACGGCCGTGCGGCCGGACAGACACGAGACCGCCCGCCCGAGCAGGCTCTGGCTGGCGTTCTCGTCGAAGTACCGGTGGTCGAGGAACATGTCGGTGATCCGGGCGAGGAAGCCCTTGGTCCCGTACACGCTCTGCCGGGTGCCCACACCGCCGATGCGGGGGTCGGCGAACGGCTTGCAGACCTCCGCCGCCACGTCGTCGGCCCAGATCGTGTCCGAGTCGACGAGCGCCACCAGGTCGGTCGACGACGCGTTCCAGCCCTTGCGGAGGGCGTCCCGCTTGCCCGGCACATCGGTGATGAGCACCGTGACGGGATAGCGGGACGCGATCTCCTGGCACCGGGCGTCGGAGGCGTCGATCACGAGGATCACCTCGTGCACCCGGTTCCGCAGCCACGACTCGATGGCCGCGGCGAAAATGACCGGGTCCTCCTGGTACACCGGCACGACGATCGACACCGACAGCCGGTAGTTGTTGACGATCGGCCGGTACAGGACCGCAGGCACCCGCCGGATCAACCAGCAGGCCCAGCGGAAGAGGCCGAGCACGCCCAAGGGCGTGCCCAGCACGTAGTAGTACAGGGGCAGTGTCATGCCACGTCGGCGCCGGACATGTTGCGCTCGACGACCGAGTCCAGCTCCTGCCCGGTGAGCGCCTCCAGCCGGTCGTTGACCTCGACGACGGCCCGCAGCAGCGGCATGTCGACGCCGATCCGGCCCGCGAACCCGAGGAAGCCCTGGGTGTCCTTCGGCAGGCAGACGCCGCCGTAGGGGGCGCCGCCGCGGATGCCGTAGAGCGGGTTGATCGAGCCCTCGGACGACGCAGCGACGGTCGATGCGACCGGGTCGGCCTCGATGCCGTAGGCCCGCGCCACCAGCCACATCTCGTTCCAGAAGCTGATCTTCGTGGCGTTGTAGATGTTGTGGGCGCACTTGACGAGTTCGGCGGAGGCGGGCTCGTTGAACGTGCGGACCTCGCCGCCGAAGGGTGCGAGCAGCTCGCGCATCCGCGCGATCGTCTGCGGCTGCCTGCTGGCGATCACGGTCATCCAAGGGTTGCGGAAGTCCTCCACGGCCGTCGCCGCCCGCAGGAACTCCGGGTTGGACGCGAGCTCGAAGCCCGCGCCCGCGGTCTTGCCCGACTCCCGCTCGAGCACGGGGCGGACCAGCTCGTCGCTGGTGCCGGGCGGCACGGTCGAGCGGACGACCACGGTGTGCACCGGAGACGACGTGGCCAGGGCGCGCCCGACCGTCGCGGTGCCCTCGGCGAAGGCGGCGAGGTCGTAGGCGTGACCGACGTTCGGCGTGGGGAGCGTCAGGATGATGAACGCCGGGCGGTCGGCCGGGAGGTCGACGGTGGTGCTGGCCTTGCGGCCACGGTCCTGCAGCTCCTGCACACGGCGGGCCGAGATGTCGACGAACGTCACGTCATGGCCGAGCTCAAGAAAGCCCTCTCCGGTGGCGGTGCCGACCACCCCGGACCCGACGATGACGATCGCGGACGGTGTGGCGGACGGCCGGTCGAAGACCTGCTTCACGAAATCTCCTCGGGGGCTGACGCCGGCACAGGGCCGGGGGGACGGAAACGCGGTGCGGGCATATCTGAGCGCCGGTGCCCGACGACGTCCTCCCGGACGGGGACGTCATCGCGCGGGGACCGGTGCTTCCGGGGGGAGTGCCGCACGGAGCGTGACACTAGAGCGGATCTTCACCCACTCGTCTGACCCTGAGAGCGTGTCGTCCCGATCCGCGCTCACAGGTCGTAAGAGTGCGCCGAGAAGGGATCAGATTGAGCCGTGCGTGGCTTTCCAGTAGGCCGATTGGCGCAGCGATCTTCTCAGGTGGCAGGGCACGGTAACGGAACGTCAACCGGTGTGGCTGACGCGAAGCGCATAGAGCACGACTTGACCGACCGCGTCGGCGGCGTCGCCCTTGCTCACGTTCGACTGGAGATAGCTGCCGGTCTTGAAGTACCAGCCATCGCCCGCGAGCGCCACCCCGCCCGCGTGCGCGCCGTTGTAGAAGACGTCGATCCGGCCTGCGGCGGCCACGATGCGCAGGTCATAGGGCGTGCCGAGCACATAGGCGGGATCGATGACGAACTCGTCCTTGTCCCCGTTGTCGCCGCCGTACTGCGCGATGAGCCGCTTGTCCTCGAGCCGGATCTCGATGACGTCGTCCTCCGCGTCGTGGATCTGCGCCGTGACGACCTCGGGCTTGACGGGCGGGAGCGTGATCACCGCCTGCCGGACCTCCAGCGTGTGGGTGCCGCTGCGGTTGGACCAGGAGGCCAGCTTGGCCCCGCTCGTCTCCCGCAGCTCGGAGCGCGGGTAGCTGCTGTTCTTCGTGGTGACCCCGCCCGCGTCGGCCGTGCACACCACTCCGCCGCGACCCGGGTCGACCTGGAAGAACGGGCCCGAGTAGGTGGCGAGCGCGGGCTGCTGCACGGTGTCGGGCTTGCCCGGCGCGCCGCTGGGCAGGGTGAGGTTCCAGTTGCGTCAGGTCGAGCACCTGGCCGGGCACCTTGCCCTGCGCGACAGCAGGGGGGGTGGGCCGGGGAGTGCGGTCGACCGCGGAGGAGCAGGCGCTCGCGCAGCAGGCGACGAGGGCCAGCACAAGGGCCGAGAGGAGGACGGGGACGCGCACGGTTCTCCTCATCTCACCCCAGTGGGTACTCCGACCTGGTCGCTCAACCTGAGTGGGTGACTCCGACCTTGTAGAGCACGACCTTTCCGACGGCGTCCGCGGCGTCGCCCTTGTCGGTGTTGGACTGCAGGTAGCTGCCGGTCTTGAAGTACCAGCCGCTGCCGCTCTGCGCGATGCCACCGACGTGCTTGCCGTTGTACCAGACGTCGATGCGGCCGCCCGCCGCCACGAGCCGCAGGTCGTAGGGCGTGCCCAGAGCATAGTCGGGGTCGACGACGAGCTCCTTCTTGCCGCCCTTGTTCTTGCCGCCGTACTGGGCGACGAGCCGTTTGTCCTCGAGCCGGATCTCCATGACGTCGCTCTCGGCGTCGTGGATCTGCGCCGCGACCAGCTCGGGCTTGGCCCTCGGCAGCTGGGTGACGGCCTGGCGCACCGCGAGCGTGTGGGTGCCGGTGCGGTTGGACCAGGAGGCCTGCTTGGCGCCGTCCATCTCCCGCAGCTCCGAGCGCGGGTAGCTGCTGTTCTTCGTGGTGACGCCGCCCGCGTTGGCGGTGCACACCACGCCGTCGCGCTGCTGGTCGACCTGGAAGAACGGGCTTGAGTAGCCGTCGAGATCGGGCTGGCGGACGGTGTCGGGCCTGCCTGCTTTGCCCGTGGGCAGCGTGAGGTACCAGTTGCGCAGGTCGAGCAGCTGGCTGGGCCGGGTGGCCGAGCCCGCAGGCGTCGCCTCGGCGGAGCCCGTCCACGCGGCCAGCGTGCAGACGGCGATGGCGAGCAGCACCACGAACGACGGACGGCGCATCGGCGCTCCAACCTCGCGTTTCCCCTGGTGGACGCGGAGCAGGTTAGGTCGACGGCGCTGCCGCCCGTGGGCGTTTGGACAAAGTTGCCCCGGAAGAAATCCACGGGGACGCCCGAGGTTGCCTCTGCGGGGCAACGATCCGATAACCGGTACGCAACGTGCGATCGGTGGCAGCCGTTCGGGTGACACCCGCCGGTGGCGGCCCCGAGCCGGAGCCCTCGCCGGAAAACTACTCTCCGTAGTCATCGGCGGGGTCGGGTTCGATCATCCGCAGCGTCCCCGCGGATGGCGCAGGATCCGGGACACTAGGGCGGTGACACGCGCCGGTGCCTCCCTCGCCCGCCTGGGGCTGACCGAGCCGTGGGCGGAGGACACGCTCACGCGGCTGGGCTGGTGGGCAGGCGACCGACCCACGGCCGGCGCCGAGCAGATCATGTGGGCGCTGGCCCGCAGCCCCGACCCGGACCTCGCGCTGCGGGCCGCGGAACGGCTGGTCGCGGTGATCGCCGACCGTCCGGTGTTCGATGCCGCGCTGCGCGCGGAGATGGGCCTGCGCGGGCGGCTGCTCGCCCTGCTCGGGAGCTCGACGGTGCTCGCCGACCACCTCGTCGCGCACCCTGACCGCTGGCATCGGCTGTGCGATGAGCGCCGGGCGGGGGGCGCCGCGGCCGACCCCGCCGCGGCGCTGCTCGCGGCGGTCGGCGTCGACCCGGACGCCCCGCCCGCGGGCGCACCGGGCGGGGCCGCCGCGTCGCTCACCGGCTCGGCCGCCATCCAGGCGCTGCGCACCGCCTACCGCGACGAGCTGGTGGTGCTCGCGGCCGCCGATCTCGCCGCCGTCTCCGAGCCCGAGCTGCCGGTGCTGGACGTGGAGGACGTCGCGCGGCGGCTGTCGGACCTCGCCGCCGCGGCGCTGCAGGCGGCGCTGGCCGTCGCCGTCGCCGAGCTCGACAGTGATCCGGGTCGCGACCCGGGCAGGCTCGCGATCATCGCGATGGGCAAGTGCGGTGGCCGCGAGCTGAACTACGTCAGCGACGTCGACGTCGTGTTCGTCGCGGAGCCCGCCGACGCCGCCACCGCCCGGCTCGCGGCCCGGGTGATGCGGATCCTGGGTGAGTCATGCTTCGCCGTGGACGCCAACCTGCGCCCCGAGGGGCGCCAGGGCGCGCTCGTGCGCACCCTCGACGGCCACGTCACCTACTACAAACGGTGGGCCAAGACCTGGGAGTTCCAGGCGCTGCTCAAGGCCCGCCCCATCGCGGGCGACCCGGAGCTGGGCAAGGCGTACGTCGAGGCCGTTGCGCCGATGGTGTGGAGTGCTGCGGGCAGGCCGGACTTCGTCCGCGACGTGCAGGCCATGCGGCGGCGCGTCGAGGAGAACGTCCGCGCCGACCACCGGGCCCGGGAGCTCAAGCTCGGTCCGGGTGGGCTGCGCGACGTCGAGTTCGCGGTGCAGCTGCTCCAGCTCGTGCACGGACGCACCGACGAGGCGCTGCGCTCGGGGTCGACGCTCGACGCGCTGCGGGCGCTGTCGAACGGCGGCTACGTCGGCCGCGACGACGGGGCGAACCTCGCCGCGTCCTACCGCTTCCTGCGTCTCCTTGAGCACCGCCTGCAGCTGCAGCGCCTGCGCCGCACCCACCTGTTGCCCGCCCCGGACGACACCGACGCGCTGCGCTGGCTCGCCCGCTCGGCCAAGCTGCGGCCCGACGGACGCAACGACGTCGTCGGCGTGCTCATGGGGGAGTGGACCCGCAACGCGCGCCGGGTGCGGCGGCTGCACGAGAAGCTGTTCTACCGGCCGCTGCTCACCGCGGTGTCGCGGCTGTCCGCGGAGACCGCGCGGCTGTCGGAGAAGGAGGCCGCCGCACGGCTCTGCGCGCTGGGCTGGACCTCGCCGGAGGGCGCGCTCGGGCACCTGCGGGCGCTCACCGGTGGCGTCTCACGCGCCGCGGCGATCCAGCAGACCCTGCTGCCCGTGCTGCTCGACGAGCTCGCCCGCAGCCCCGACCCCGACCGCGGCCTCCTGGCCTACCGGCGGGTGTCCGAGGCGCTCGCCAGCACACCGTGGTACCTGCGGCTGCTGCGCGACGAGGGGCTGGTCGCGCAGCGGCTCATGCGGCTGCTGGGCACGTCGGCGCTGGTGCCGGATCTGCTCGTGCGCGCCCCGGAGGTGCTGCGCCTGCTCGCCGCACCCGTAGCGGGCCAGGCCGACGAGCTGCGCCGCGACCCGGCGGACGTCGCCGCCTCGTTGCAGCTCACCGTCGCGCGCCAGTCCGACCCCGACACCGCGGCCGCCACGGCCCGGTCGCTGCGCCGCCACGAGCTGCTGCGCGTCGCGTGCGCGGACCTGCTCGGCATGCTGTCCACGCAGGAGGTGTGCGCCGCGCTGTCGTCGGTGTGGGTCGCGGTGCTCGGGGCCACGCTGGAGTCGGTGCAGCGGGCGTTGGGGGAGCGCCCCGCCCGGCTGGCCGTGATCGGCATGGGCCGCCTCGGCGGGGCGGAGCTGGGCTACGGCAGCGACGCCGACGTGCTCTTCGTCTGCGAGCCCGCCAACGGCGCGCGCGAGCAGGACGCCGTCCGGTACGCGAACCAGGTGGCCGAGACCGTCCGGCGCCGCCTCGGCCAGGCGAGCCCGGACCCGGCCCTCGTCGTCGACGCCGACCTGCGCCCCGAGGGCCGCAACGGGCCGCTGGTGCGCACGCTGGAGTCCTACCGCGCCTACTACGCGCGCTGGTCGCAGGCCTGGGAGGCGCAGGCGCTGCTGCGGGCCGCCCCGGTGGCGGGCGACGCCGAGCTGGGCGCGCGGTTCGTCGAGATGATCGATCCGGTGCGCTATCCGGTCGAGGGCCTCGACCAGGCGACGGTCACCGAGATCCGGCGGATCAAGGCGCGCGTCGACGCGGAGCGGCTGCCCCGCGGGGCCGACCGCACCCTGCACACGAAGCTGGGCCTCGGCGGGCTTGCCGACGTCGAATGGACGATCCAGTTGCTGCAGCTGCAGCACGCGGGCGACCTGCCGGAGCTGCGCACCACCTCGACGCTCGACGGCCTGCGGGAGGCGGGCGAGGCCGGGTTGCTCACCCCCGAGGAGGTGTCGGAGCTGACGGCGGGCTGGACGCTCGCCACCCGGGCGCGCAACGCCGTGATGCTCGTCCGCGGCAAACCGGGCGACCAGCTGCCGCGCTCGGGGCGGGAGCTCGCCGCCGTCGCGTACGCGCTGGGCTACCCGGCCGACGGCGACCCGGGCGTGTTCCTCGACGACTACCGCCGCACCGCCCGCCGCGCCCGCGCGATCGTCGAGCGCGTGTTCTACGGGTGGTAGTTACGGCGACGGACGGCGGTCCGCGCGCAGGGCCGCGATGAACCACTCGAACGCGGGCACCGATGGCGCCCGCCCCGGCCAGCCGTTGAGCACGCCCAGGAGCTGCCAGTAGCGCTCGACGCGGCGGTCGGTGAACGTCGCGAGCTGATCGGCCAGCGCCGCCCGGCTCGCGGTGTCCAGGCCGGGCGTGAGCCGGTCGAGCACCGACCGGGCGGCCGGTGTGTCGGCCGCGATGTGCGCGGCCAGCGCGGCGCGCGCCTCCGCGAGCACGGCCTGGGGGTCGACGGGCGGCAGGCCGCCGCTCTGCGCGGTCGCCGTCGCCATCTCGCGCACGCGGGCGCGGAAGGACGGCTCGGACACCAGCTCGGCCAGCTCGATCCAGGCCTCGACCTGCTCGGTGGTCGGGTCGTCGGGCAGCTCGGTTGGCATGGTCCGCATGCCCTGCGCGATCTCGGCGCCGGGTGCGTCGGAGGCGACGCCGTCGAACGTGGCGTCGACGAACTCGTCGATCATCTGCCTGCGCTGCTCGGCGGAGAGGCGGGCGAGGTCGTTCATGAGTGCGGCCTTTCGGGGTGAGTCTTGGTCTGAGTCTTGGTCTGCGTCGCCGCCGCGGGCCAGCAGCGTGCACACGGCGCGCTGAGTCCGCAGCACACGGATGCGGGCGTCGATCGCGGCCACGTGGGCCGCGGCGACATCGGCGACGCTGCGGCGCTGCTCCAGCACGAGGCGCACCTCGTCGAGGCCGAGCCCCAGCTCGCGCAGCGTGCGCACGAGGTCGAGGCGGGCCACGGCGCGGGCGTCGTAGCGGCGGTAGTTGGCGCCCGACCGTTCGGTCTCGGGCAGCACCCCGGCGTCCGACCAGAAGCGCAGGGTGCGCACCGGGACACCGGATCGGCGGGCGAGCTGCCCGATGGTCAACAGGGTCACGGCGACGATCCTGAACCCTCCAGCCGATGGAAGGTCAAGCGCGCGCCAGAATGGGGGCCATGCCCGCGCATCTGATCGCGTACGTCTCCGGGCATCTCGGGGTTCTGCTCGCCGTCGCGCTCGCGCTCGTCGCCACCGGCTGGCGGCCGTTGTGGCGGTGGACGCGCACGGTCGTGACGATCGCGCACGAGGGCGGGCACGCGCTCGTCGCCGCGCTGGCGGGCCGTGGGCTCACCGGGATCCGGCTGCACCCCGACACCTCGGGGGTGACCGTGTCCACGGGCGCGCGCCGCGGCCCAGGGCTCGTGCTGACGTTCCTGGCGGGCTATCCGGCGCCGTCGCTGCTGGGGCTCGGCGGCGCGCTGCTCGTCGCCGACGGCCGCGCCCGCCTCATGCTGTGGATCGCGGTCGGGCTGCTGGTCGCCACGCTGGTCCTCGTGCGGGGCGGCTACGGCGTGCTCGCGGTACTGGCCACCGGCGCGCTCGTCGGCTACGTCGGGGGTTGGGCCCCGGCGCGGGTCCAGGTCGGCTTCGCGGCGGCGCTGTGCTGGTTCCTGCTGCTGGGCGGCCTGCGCGCCACCCGGGAGCTGCGCCCACGCCGCGGCGGCGCGTCCGACGCCGACATGCTCGCCCGGCTCACGCACGTGCCGGGCGCGGTGTGGCGGGTGTTCTTCTGGTTGGTCGCGGGCGCGGCCGTGGCCGGGGCGGGTTGGGTGCTGCTGGTGCGTACCCGTTGAACGCCAAGGTGGTCTCCCGTTGGTTCCCGCTGCGCGAGCGGGCGTTCGCCCCGAGCGTCCGCCGCTCCGTCCACCCCGCATCCACGAGGGGCCGCACCGGCGGCGCCACCGTCGGCGCGACCGCCCCGGCCGCGGCCACCCGAACCCGGCCGGGGCGTGCGCCACGCCGCGGGCTTGGGGTTGGGCTCAGCCCCCGGAAAGCACGCGGGCGTCCGGGCCTGGGATGTACACCGACTCGTGTCCGTCGGCCCAGCGAACCCGGTAGTGCTCGTGCTCACCCTCGCCGAGCACCTCCAGCACCTCGCCGCGGCGGCGGGCCGCAGCGAGCGTGCTGGTCTCGATGACGATCTGATCGCCACACTTGGCGTTCATCGCTCCTCCTTTGTCGCTGCCTGTCGAGGTCTATTCTCAACGCGTCGGCGTCGCGCGGCCGTTCCCGTAGGGGCGCCAATTCCCGCAGGCGCCCATCCAGCACGGCGCTGACCCCGCCCCCCACCGGGTGTTGGGTCTTGCGCATGGCGGTTGCTGCGCGTTCGTTGGATGGCCGCCCGCCGAGGGCGTGCGCGGCATCGTGCGGGCTCGACAGCCGGGGTGGCGGCGAACGCGACGGCGCGGCGATGGCCGATGCGGGCGTCGAACGGGGAGGTGCGGAGGTCCGGGAACCCACACTCCGTTCTATGGGAACCCAGGAGTGAGCCCGCTGAGCGGTCCGGTGTCGGTCCGACTTCCTCCCTGCACGTTCCCGCATTGCTTGTGCCCGGGAGGCATGGCGGGTTGGATCGCTGCATGGGTGACACGACGATCACCAAGGTCGACAGCACGCACTCGCCCCGCGGCCCGTTGGGACAAACGTACCTGGCGACCGGCGTCGGCGTGGGGATGCGGTTGTGGCGGGATCGACCCCCGGGCGAGGCAAAGCCGCAGACCGCACGCGACTACGAGACCGTGGGCTATGTGATCTCTGGACGGGCCGAGCTGCACAGCGAGGGCCAGATGGTCATGCTGGAGCCAGGCAACTGCTGGGTCGTTCCCCGGCACGCCATGCACACCTACAAGATCCTCGAGCCGTTCACGGCCATCGAGGCGACCCACCCGCCTGCCGAGATTCACGATCGGGACCATCCGGCCGACCAGTGACGCGACGCTGAAACCGGCGCCCGCGGTCGTGAATCGAGGTCGCCCTGGGCTCTGCCGCGGGGCGACCTCCGAAACTTGAGACCGGCGCTGCAGGCGCCGGACCGGTCGAGGGCGCAGCGCAGCGCCTCGACCTCAGGTGAAGATCCCCGAGTAGGCGTTGAGCGCGGGCTGGCCGCCCAGGTGGGCGAAGAGCACCGCGGAGTCCGCGTCGATCTCGCCGGAGGCGACGAGGTCGATGAGTCCGGCCATCGATTTGCCCTCGTAGACCGGGTCGATGATCATGCCCTCGAGTCTGCCGGAGAGCCGAATCGCCTCGATGGTCGATTCGATGGGGATCCCGTAGTGGTCGCCTGCCCAGCCCTCGAGCACGGTGATCTCGTTCGGGCGCAGGTCGCGGCCGAGTTCGATGAGCATCGCAGTGTGGCGGGCGAGTCGAAGCCTGCCGGGTCGAGCCGCACGTCGGCGCCCATGATGCGGCTGAGCAGGATGTTGCCCACCTTGTCGTTGACCGGGTCGGCCCAGTCCACCCATCGCTCCTGCATGAGCAGGCAGTTGAGGCCGAGGTGCGCGGCCACCGCGGCCACCTGCCGGGTGTGGTTGCTTTGCACGCCGCCGATCGACACCAGGGTGTCGGCGCCGGTCTTCAGGTCTCCGTTCAAGTCTTCGTGAGGTTTACCGCGGCGCCGCCGGTTCCGCGGATTCCGCGGCCCGGGGCGGCATGATCGCCGGGAGCGGGACATGGGGTGTGCGTGCACGCCCTCATGTCCCCGGGATGACGATCACGACAGGGGGCGAGCGCCACCCCGCGCCAGGTCGTGCCCGGCTGCACCCGGGCCGACCTGGCGACCGGGTCGATGCGCACCTCGCGCATCAAGGACAGATAAGAGTCGCCCCGACCAGCGGACGCGGTGCGTCGATAGCCGGCTCGGGTACGTAGGTAGCGGTTCGCGGCGTCCGGGGCGATTGCACCGACCGCGGCTGGGTAATGCGGAGACCACCACAGATGTGCGGAGGTTCCTCATGTCCACTGCCCACGGATCGCACCGCTCGGAACCGGCGGCAGGGACGCGGTCGGCGGCCGCGCGGGGCGGGGGCCGCCGCACCCGGGTCCGCTGGGTCATCCTCGGGTTGTGCTTCCTGGGCACCAGCATCAACTACGTCGACCGCGCCAACCTCTCGGTCGCAGCCCCCTTCATCTCGCGGGAGTTCGGCCTTGGCCCTGAGGAGCTGGGCCTGATCCTGGGCGCCTTCTTCTGGACGTACGCGATCTTCCAGCTGCCCGCGGGCTGGTTCATCGACAAGCTCGGCCCCCGGATCATGTACTCGTTCGCCGTGATCTGGTGGTCGGTGTTCACCGGTCTGTCCGCGATAGCGACCGGTTTCGGGTCCCTGTTCGGCTACCGGTTGGGCCTGGGTGTCGGGGAGAGCGCCGCGTACCCGTCGAACGCCAAGGTGGTCTCCCGTTGGTTCCCGCTGCGCGAGCGGGCGTTCGCCACGAGCGTCTACGACTCCGGCGCCCGGGTGGGCAGCGCGGTGGCGATCCCGCTGGTGGCGTTCATCATCGCGGGCCTCGGTTGGCGGGCATCGTTCGTCATCACCGGCCTGATGGGCTTCGTCTGGGTGGTCGTCTGGTTCCTCTTCTACCGCGATCCCCGCGCACACCGCGGGACGTCGGCCGAGGAGATCGCGTACATCGAGTCCGGCCGCGACCGACCCCAGGAGCAGCCGCAGGCCGGGACAGCGGCTGCCTCGGTCTCCTGGTTGGGGTTGTTCGGCTACCGCACCATCTGGGGCATGATGCTCGGCTTCTTCTGCCTCAACTTCGTCATCTACTTCTTCATCACCTGGTTCCCCACCTACCTGATCCAGGCGCGGCATTTCTCCCTGCTCAGCTTCGGCATCTACGGCGAGATCCCGGCGCTGGTCGCCATCGTCGGTGGCTGGGCGGGCGGGCTGTACTCCGACCGGCTGCTGCGCCGCGGGGCCACCCTCACCAAAGCGCGCAAGGTCTGCCTGGTCGGCGGCATGCTGTTCAGCTCCGTGATCGCCTTGGCCGTCGTCGTGCCTAGCGTGTGGCTGGCCATGCTGCTGCTGTCGGTCTGCTACGCCAGCCTCACCTTCGCCGCCGCCTCGGTCTGGTCGCTGCCTGCCGATGTGGCGCCCACCGACGGGCACGTCGCGTCCATCGGCGGCATCCAGAACTTCGCCTCGAACCTCGCGGGCGTCGGCAGCCCGTTCTTCCTCGGCGCGATGAAGGCGATCACCGGGTCCTTCGCGCTGCCACTGATCATCACCGGGGGCGTGGCCCTGCTGGGCGCGATCTCGTACGGGCTCATCGTCGGCCGGATCGAGCCGTTGCCGCAGCGAGACGCCCGCTGAGAGGGGAGAGCGATGTCTGCACCGGCCGACACCATCGTCAGCGTCAGCCCACAGCAGCCGGACGACGTGGTCGTCGAGGCACCGGCCGCCACGCCGCGCCAGGTCGCCGACGCGGCCGAGGCGGCGCGCACCGCGCAGCGGGAGTGGACGGCGGCCGCTCCGCTCGCACGCGCGCAGGCGCTGCACGCCGCCGCGGACGCCGTGGCAGGCGCTGCCGACGAGCTCGCCGCGCTGATGGTCCGCGAGGTCGGCAAACCGATCGGCGAGGCCATCGGGGAGGCCGCACGGGCGGTAGCGATCCTGCGCTACTACGCCCAGCAGGTGCTCGACCCGGACGGCGAGACCTACCCGTCCCCGAACGCCAGGACGCTGCTGATGGCGCGGCGCCGACCCCATGGCGTGGCCGGGCTGATCACCCCGTGGAACTTCCCGGTCGCGATCCCGCTGTGGAAGGCGGCCCCCGCGCTCGCCTTCGGCAACGCGGTGCTGCTCAAGCCGGCGCCGGAGGCCACGGCGCTCGGCTTGCGGCTGGCCGAACTGCTGGGCCCGGCGCTGCCCGCCGGGCTGTTCACCGTGCTCCCGGGGCAGGCCGAGACCGGGCAGGCGGTCGTCGAGCACGCCGACGTGGTGTCGTTCACCGGGTCCGTGCTCGCCGGGGATGCGGTCCGGACGGCGGCCGCGGCTCGGGGCGTACCGGTGCAGTGCGAAATGGGCGGCCAGAACGCCTCTCTCGTGCTGCCGGACGCCGACCTGGAGTTCGCGGCGACGACCGTGGCGGGCGCGGCGATGGGCTACGCAGGCCAGAAGTGCACGGCGACCTCACGGGCGATCGTGGTCGGCGACCCGCACGAGTTCACCGCGGCGCTGGCGTCCGCGGTCGACGCCCTCGGCGTCGGGGACCCCGCGGACCAGGGCGTCTCTGTCGGGCCGGTGATCACGCCCGAGGCCAGAACCAAGGTGGTGGACGCCGCGGCGCGGGCGCGCGCGGACGGCGGGCGCGTGGTGTGCGGGGGTGAGCCGCTGGAGCGCCCCGGCTGGTTCGTCGCACCCACCGTGGTGGACCACGTCGCGCCGGATGATCCGCTGGCGCAGGAGGAGGTGTTCGGGCCGATCTGCGCCGTGCTTCCCGCGGCGTCGCCGGACGAGGCGGTGCGGCTGGCCAACGGCGTCCGGTACGGCCTGGTCGGCGCGGTCTTCACCCGCGACCTCGGCGCGGCGCTCGATATCGCCGGCAGGCTCGACACCGGCCTGGTACGGGTCAACGCGTCGACCGCGGGCGTGGACTTCTACGCCCCCTTCGGCGGCGAGAAGGCCTCCAGCTACGGGCCGCGGGAGCAGGGCAAGGCGGCCCGGGACTTCTACACCCGGCTGCAGACGATCACGGTGGTCGGGCCATGACCGCGCTGTACCGGATACGCGTCGGCGCCAACCCGGTCCGCCAGGTGGGACGGCCGGTGCGGGAGGCCGCGTCATGACCGCGATCACCGACATGGACGTCGTTGACGTGCGCTTCCCGACGTCCCGGCAGCTGGACGGGTCGGACGCGATGAACCCCGACCCGGACTACTCCGCGAGCTACGTCGTGTTGCGCACCGACGCCGACGACGGGCTGGCGGGGCACGGCTTCACGTTCACCATCGGCCGGGGCAACGAGGTGGTGTGCGCGGCGATCGAGGCGCTACGACCGCTGGTGCTGGGGTGGCCGGTCGAGCGGGCCTGCGCCGACATGGGTGCCTTCTGGAAGGTGGTCACCCGCGACAGCCAGCTGCGCTGGATCGGCCCGGAGAAGGGCGCCATCCACCTCGGCACCGCCGCCGTCGTCAACGCCATGTGGGACCTGTTCGCCAAGCGTTCCGGCAAGCCGCTGTGGAAGCTGCTGGTCGACATGACGCCGGAGGAGCTGGTCGCGCTGGTCGACTGGCGCTACCTCACCGACGTGCTCGGCCCCGACGAGGCGCTCGACCTGTTGCGCGCACGCAGGCCGGGCCGCGCCGACCGGGAGCGGCACCTGGCCGAGGTCGGCCTCCCCGCCTACACCACGTCCGCGGGCTGGCTGGGGTACGACGACGAGAAGCTGCGCCGGTTGTGCACCGAGGCCGTCGACCGCGGCTGGTCACACGTCAAGCTCAAGGTCGGCCAGGACCTGGACAACGACGTGCGCCGCTGCCGGATCGCCCGCTCGGTGCTCGGCGACGAGCGCAAGCTCATGGTCGACGCCAACCAGACGTGGGACGTCGGCGAGGCGATCGCGGCGATGGGCAGGCTGGCCGAGTTCGACCCCTGGTGGATCGAGGAGCCGACCAGCCCCGACGACATCCTGGGCCACGCCGCCATCGCGAAGGCCATCGCGCCGATCCGCGTCGCCACCGGCGAGCACGTCCACAACCGGACGATGTTCAAGCAGCTGCTGCAGGCGGGCGCGCTGGGCTTCTGCCAGGTGGACGCCTGCCGTCTCGGCGGGGTGAACGAGGTCGTCGCGGTGCTGCTGCTCGCCGCCAAGTTCGGCGTGCCGGTCTGCCCGCACGCAGGCGGCGTCGGGCTGTGCGAGCTGGTCCAGCACCTGAGCGCGTTCGACTACATCGCGGTGTCGGCCAGCCTGACCGACGTCGTGGTCGAGTACGTCGACCACCTGCACGAGCACTTCCTCGACCCGGTACGCATGTCGGGCGGGCGGTACGTGCTGCCGCAACGGCCCGGCTACAGCGCCGAGATGCACGCGGACACCCTTGCCCGGTTCGCCTTCCCGCACGGCGTCGAATGGGCCGCGCGCTGACCACTCGCCGCATAACCGCCGCAGGGGGTTGCAGCGCGTTGATCGG
The DNA here is from genome assembly GCA_963822805.1 of uncultured Actinomycetota bacterium. Classification (GTDB taxonomy): domain Bacteria; phylum Actinomycetota; class Actinomycetes; order Mycobacteriales; family Pseudonocardiaceae; genus Pseudonocardia. The sequence goes on from CAWGIV010000004.1 coordinate 383,653, forward strand.
CGGAAGTGGGACATGCGCGCCATTGAATATGGCCGTCATGTCCCACTTCCGGCGATCAACGCTGGCCGAAACCCCGCGGGTGGAAGAGCTACGTCGCCGTCGTCGACCGGACCGACCGCTCGAGCAGCCGCAGCGTCGTGGCGAGCTCCGCCTGCTGCCCCGGGCTGAGCAGGTGCAGCATCCGCGACTCCTGCTCGAAGTGCACCCGGGCGGCCGCTCGCACACACTTCAGCCCGGCCTCGGTGAGTGCGGCGTGTACGACGCGGCGGTCCGGATCGGTACGCTCCCGGCTGATCAGCCCGGCCGCCTCGAGTCGGTCGAGGCGCTGCGTCATCCCGCCGGTGGACACCAGGGTCTGGTCGGCCAGCACACCGACCTGCAGACGGTACGGCGCGCCGCTGCGGTAGAGCGCGGCCAGCACCCCGAACGCGGCGGCGTTGAGTCCGTGTGCCTCGAACACCTTCGCGATGTGCGCGCGGTAGTGCAGGAACACCCGGTGCACCCGGCCGAAGACCTCCATGGCCGAGACGTCCAGCTCCGGCCACTCGGCGTGCCATTGGGCCACGCTGTGGTCCACCGGGTCCAGCCCCTCGACCGGGGCACTCTCGGGTTGCGCGCTCACGCCGCCTCCTCGTACCATTTCGATACTGAGATAATAAGCGCTGAGGTAAACGTCGGGCAAGGGCGGTCAGGACCCGAGCAGGGCGGACAGGTCGGCCGCCGCCGAAGTGACCAGCCGCTGCACCTCGTCCTTGTGGCCGCGCACCGCGCTGCTCGGGCCTGCCACGCTGATGGCGGCCACCGGTCGCGCACCTGCCCGGCCCACCGGGGCGGCGCAGGAGTCGATGCCGGCCTCGAAGCCGCCGTGGCTCCAGGCGCACCCGTGCTCGCGCACCTCGTCGATCCGCTGCTCCAAGGCCGCATAGCCGGTAGGGCTCTGCTCGGTGGCCGCCTGCAGCGGTTCCGGCCCGAGCAGGTCACGCAACGCGGCGTCGTCGTGGCCGACGAGCAGCGCCCAGCCGGGCGTAGTGAGGTGCGCGGGCACCCGGCTGCCCACCGCGATGTTGCTGACCAACGGACTGCCGGGCACGGCGCGCACCAGGTACAACGCCTGGTCCCCGGTGAGCACGACGAGGTAGCCGGTCAGGCCCAGCTCCGCGCTCAGGCGCTCGAGGACCCGACGGCCGAGGCTGGTGAGGTCCTCGGCGCGGTGCGCCTGTGCGGCGAGCGTGAGGAACGCCAGCCCGAACCGGTGGCCGCCGCCGTCGGTGCGCTCGAGGACGCCCTCGGCCTCCAGCTCCGCGAGCAGGCGCATGGCGGTCACCCGGTTCACCCCGGTCGCCCGCGCGAGCTCACTGAGGTTGGCGGTGTCGCCGCCCGCCGCCAAGTGTCGCAGCACGGCGAGCACCCGCTGGGGCGCGGAAAGGGCAGGCACGCCCGTCACGGCAGCGGCACCGCCCACGCGTCGTAGGAGTACACCCAATCGCCGTTGCCGCCTGCCTTGAGCCAGGTGTTCTCCCGGCTGCCGACCTGGATGCGCGCGGTGCGGTCGAGGCGCGCCCGCTGGTAGCGGTCCAGCCGCGCGGCAGGCCCGCCGGTCTCATCGCCGGGCTCGTGCAGGCACCGGGCCAGCACCACCGCGTCCTCGATCGCCTGTCCGGCGCCCTGCGCCATGAACGGCATCATCGGATGGCAGGAGTCGCCGAGCAGGGTGACGCGCTCGCCGCTCCAGCGCGGCAACGGGTCGCGCACGTAGAGGGCGGACTTGAGGACCGCGTCGCAGGCCTGCAGCAGCGCCCGGGCCTCGGGGTGGAAGTCCGCGTACGCGGCCCGCAGCTCAACGACGTCGCCGGGGCAGCTCCAGGACTCCTCCCGCCACGAGTCCTGCGGGGTGGTGGCGAACACGAACAGGTCGCGGCCCCGGTTCAGCGGGAAGCTGACGATCTGGGTCTGCTCCTGCGGCCCCCACCACTTGGTGAACGCGTCGAGGTTGGGCAGGTCCGGGTCCAGCCGGTCCATCGGGACGACCGCCCGGTAGGCGACCACGCCGGTGAACTGGGGGTGCTCGGGCCCCAGCAGGGCGGTCCGGACCACGGAGTGGATGCCGTCGGCTCCCACCAGGACGTCGAACTCCTCGTCGCGGCCGTCGGCGAACGTGGCCGTGACCGCATCGGCGCGCTCGGCCACCTTCTCCAGCCGAGCGCCCAGGCGGACGGTGTCCGCGGGCAGGACGTCGGCCAGCGCCTGGAGCAGGTCGGCGCGGTGCATGGTCAGCTGCGGCGCGCCGTACTGCTCCTCGGCCGCGCTCGACATCGGCAGCCGCGAGGTCTCCTCGCCGGTGTCCCACGTCCGGCTGATCCGGTGCGTCGGCCGGGCGGCCGTCTCCCGCAGCCGGGGACCGACGCCGAGCCCGTCGAGCGCCCTGACCGCGTTGGGCGTGAGGTTGATGTCGGCTCCGACCCGCCCGAACGACCTGGCCTGCTCGAAGACGACCGGCTCCGACCCCAGCTTGCGCAGCGCGATCGCCGCAGCCAGTCCGCCGATGCCGCCGCCGATGATGCCTGTCCGGGCCATGCACCCTCCCTGTTCGTCTGTTCATCACTGAACATATTGTTCTTCGGCGAACAGTACGTGCCGCGTCGACGTCCCGCAAGACGTTCAGGAGGGGACGGACCTGTCGCCTGCCGCCCGCTCCGCCGTGACGATCGAGGCCTCGAGCTTGCCGAGCAGCCGGGCCAACTGTGTCTGCTCGCGCGGCGTCAGCCCGACCAGCAGCCGGTGCTCGTACTCCAGGTGCTTGGCGATCGCCTGCTCGATCACCTCCAGGCCGGCCTCGGTGAGCTGCGAGTAGACGACCCGCCGGTCACGGTCGTCACGCTGCCGCTCGATGAGCCCGGCCTGCTCGAGGCGGTCGAGGCGGAACGTCACCCCCGCCGAGGACAGCAGCGAACCGCTGGCCAGCTCGCTGGCCGTCTTCCGGTACGGCGGCCCGGCCCGGCGCAGCGCGGCGAGGACGTCGAACGAGGCGGAGTTGAGGCCGAAGTCGCCGAACCCTCTGGCGATCACCGCCTGGTAACGCAGGTACACCCGGTGCACCCGGCCGAACAGTGCGATGGGGGACGGGTCGAGGTCGGGCCGCTGGTCGCGCCACTGGGCCACGATCTCGTCCACCGCGTCGGACTCCGCCCGCCCGCGCGCTTCCCCCGCCGTCGCCTTGCCTGCGCGCATCGATCGCCCTTCCTGGTCGTGGACCGGTCGCGCAAGCAGCTTAGGGCTGAGTACCCCAGGGCTAAGAAACCGCCCTCGTAGTGCCTCTTGACGGTTGCGGCCGTGGGGGCGATACTGCTAACCGCTAAATAACTTTGCGCTAAGGCAACCGGAGAGCGGGGAACGCGATGGTCGACATGTCGGCGGCGAGGACGGCAGGACCGGATCTGGTGAGCGCGCGACTCGAGCGGCTGCCCGTCTCCCGATGGCACGTGAAAACCCGGGTCGCGGTCGGAGCGGTCACGTTCTTCGACGGGTTCGACCAGCTCATGATCGCGTACGCGCTCCCGGTGCTGATCCCGCTGTTCCACCTCGACGCGCTGATGATCGCCTGGACCATCGCGATCGGCGGGATCGGGATGCTGGTCGGCGCCCTCGCGGGCGGGTGGCTCGGCGACCGGGCGGGCCGGATCCGGGTGATCAAGTGGTCGCTCCTCGTCTACGCGGTGGCCAGCCTGGCGATGGCCGCCACCAGCACGCTGTGGATATTCCTGCTGCTCCGCTTCGTGCAAGGTCTCGGACTGGGCGCCGAGGTGCCTGTCGCCGCCGCCTACATCGGGGAGATCACCCGGGCGCACCGGCGCGGCCGCTTCGTGCTGATGTACGAGCTGATCTTCCCCGCGGGCCTGGTCGTGTCGGCCCTGGTCGCGGCGTGGGTGGTGCCCGCCTTCGGCTGGCGCTGGCTGTTCGCGCTCGGTGCCCTGCCGATCCTGCTGCTGCCGCTGCTGCGCCGCACCCCCGAGTCCCCGCGCTGGCTGGCCAGCCGCGGCCGCATGGAGGAGGCCGAGGCGTCGCTGGCGAGCATCGAGGCCGAGGTGCTGCGCACCGTGCCCGGCCCCCTGCCCGAGCCCGCGATCGGCCCGGACGTGCACGTGGAGCTGCGCCGTGCCCGCGTGCGGGAGCTCTTCGCCGGGGTCTACCTGCGCCGCACGCTGATGCTGGCCGCCGCGTGGCTGACCGCGTACTTCGTCAACTACGGCATCGCCTCCTGGCTGCCCACCCTGTACCGCAGTGTCTTCAAGCTCGACGTCGACAGCGCGCTGCATTACAGCGTCGCGACCAGCGTCGCGGGCCTGGTGGGCTGCCTGATCATCGCCCTGGTGATCGACCACCTGGGTCGGCGGATCGCGATCGCGGGATGCATGCTCTGCAGCTCGATCCTGTTGTTCCTGCTCGCCGCTACGGGCGCCGGGACGGCGTTGCAGGTGCTGCTGTGGTCGGCAGGATCCGCGGTCTTCATCTTCGCGGTCAACCTGGCTCTCTACGTCTACACCGCCGAGCTCTACCCGACCCGGATGCGCGCGCTCGGATGCAGCGTGGGCGGGGCGTTCGGCAGGATCGGCATCATCGTCGGCCCGCTGGTGGTCGGCGGCATCGTCGGTGGCGGCGGCAAGATCACCGACGTGTTCCTCGTGATGGGCGCCGTCGCCCTGGTCGGCGCGGTGACCAGCGGCCTGTTCGCGGTGGAGACCAAGGAAAGGTCGCTGGAGGAGATCTCGCAGTGAGCGCGCTTGGGAGCGAACCATCGACGCTGCGTCACCAGCATCCGCAGCCACCGGCCGACGAGATCCTTGTCGGCGGGCGGTGGCGGCAGGGATCGGGCGAGGCGTGGGCCTCGGTGGATCCGGCCGACGGCAGCGAAATCCAGCTCGTCCACCACGCCTCGGTCGACGACGTCGAGGAGGCTGTGCGGCGGGGTGCCGAGGCGGCTGCGGATCCGGCCTGGCGGGACCTGCTGCCGCACCAGCGGGCGCGGCTGCTGCATCGGATCGCCGACGGGATCGAGCAGGAGGCCGACTACCTCGCCCGGCTGCAGACCCGCGACACCGGCAAGACGCTCAAGGAGACCTCCGCGCTGGTGGCCAGCGCGGCGGGCACGTTCCGCTACTTCGGCTCGGTCCTGGAGACCCTCGATGACGAGCTCACCGCTCAGCGCGGCCCGTCGCTGACGATGAGCGTGCTGGAGCCGCTGGGCGTAGTGGGGGCGATCACCCCCTGGAACTCACCGATCGCCAGCGACGCCCAGAAGATCGCCCCGGCGCTGGCGGCGGGCAACGCCGTGGTGCTCAAGCCCGCGGAGTGGACCCCGCTGGTGTCGCTCGCCCTCGGTCGGGTCGTGACCGCGGCCGGGCTGCCGCCCGGCCTGCTCTCGGTGCTGCCCGGCCCGGGCCCGGTGGTGGGCGAGGCGATCGTCGCCCACCCGGGCGTCGGCAAGGTGTCCTTCACCGGGGGCACCGCCACCGGCAGGCACCTCGCCCATGTCGCGGCCGAGAAGCTGATGCCGGTCTCCCTGGAGCTGGGCGGCAAGTCCCCGACCGTGGTCCTTGAGGACGCCGATCTGGAGGCGGCGATGGCGGGCATCCTGTTCGGCATCTTCTCCTCCAGTGGGCAGAGCTGCATCGCAGGCTCCCGGCTGTTCGTCGCCGAGCCGCTCTACGAGCGGTTCGTCACCGAACTGGCCGCCCGGACGCGGGCGTTGCGGGTCGGGCACGGGCTCGAGGAGCGCACGCAGGTCGCGCCGCTGGTGCACGTCGACCACCGCGACGCGGTCGTCCGGCATGTCGAGCGGGCCCGCGCCGACGGGGCGCGGGTGCTGGCGGGCGGGGAGCGGCCGACCGGTGCGGCCTACGACGCGGGCGCCTACTACCTGCCCACCGTGCTCGACGGGTTGGCGAACGGCGCCGCCGCCTGCCAGGAGGAGATCTTCGGCCCGGTGCTCGTCGCGTTGCCGTTCAAGGACGAGGACGGCCTGGTCGCGCAGGCGAACGCCTCGGTATATGGCCTGGCCTGCGGCATCTGGACCGCCGACTACCGGGCCGCCTGGCGGCTCGCCCGGCGGATCGAGGCGGGCACGGTCTGGGTCAACACCTACAAGCAGTTCAGCGTCTCCACCCCGTTCGGCGGGATGAAGCACAGCGGCATCGGCCGCGAGAAGGGCAGGCAGGGCATCGCGGCCTACTCCCGGCAGAAGAGCGTCTACCTCGGGCTCGACCCCGAGCCGATGGCCTGGGCCCGCTGACGAGCCCTTGACAGCAAATATCTAACCACTTAAACTTTAAGTACTTAGGGAACGAGGGTAACGCATGAACCAGCCGATCACCCGACTGCACTCGCTGCGCTCGGTGCAGCTGCGGATCCCGACCCTGTCGGAGTCCAGCGACTTCTACTCCGAGGTCTGGGGGTTGTCGGTCGTCGAGCAGGACCACGACGACACGTGGCTGCGCGGCACCGGCCGGAACCATCACGTTCTGCAGCTGACCCGCGCCGAGCGCAACGGCCTCGGGCGGATCTCCTTCGCGGTCCGCACCCCGGCGGAGATCGACCAGGCGGCGTTCCGGCTGCGCGAGCGCGGGGTGCCGATCCTGCGCGAGCCGGGCCCGCTCGACCAGGTCGGGGGCGGCTACGGGCTGCACTTGGCCGACCCGGAGGGGCGGCTGATCGAGCTGGCCGCGGACATGGAGTCGGTGGTTCCGCGCAGCCGCGACGAGGCGGTCCCCGTCGGGGTCACGCACGTCGTGCTCAACACGGTGGACGTCGACCGGGCCGTGGAGTTCTACACCGCGGTGCTCGGCATGCGGGTCTCGGACTGGTCCGAGCACCAGATGGCCTTCCTGCGCTGCAACACCGACCACCACAGCATCGCGTTCAACCAGGCCGCGTGGACCTCGGTCAACCACGTCGCCTACGAGATGCCCTCCATCGACCACTTCATGCGCGGCATCGGGTCGCTCAAGCACCACGGGATCACCCCGCTGTGGGGGCCCGGCAGGCACGGCCCCGGCAACAACACCTTCTCCTACTTCGCCGACCCGGCCGGGCTGGTCTGCGAGTACACCTCCGACGTCGCCCAGGTCGTCGAGGACCAGTGGCTGTGCCGGGTGTGGCGGCGGGTGCCGGAGCTCTCCGACCTGTGGGGCACCGCCGGGCCACCGTCGAAGCAGGTCCGCACGCACATGGCGGGCATCGCCGACACCGGCGTGTTCGCAGGCCGCAGCCCCGACCCGGCGGCCGCGAGCGAGCCGACCGACCGCGCGGCCGCCGAGCTGGCGCAGCCCGGGTACGAGGCCGTCCCGGCCGACCAAGCCGACCAAGCCGACTATGCCGGGAGCCACCGGTGAGCGTCGCGGCCCAACTCGCCCCGGCGCCCGCCGCGCGCGCCGTCGCCAGAGTCGGCGTGATCGGCGGAGGCGCCATCGGCGCCGCGGTGATCCGGGAGCTGGCTCGGGGCGCGGTCGCGGGCGTCGATCTCGTCGCGGTCGTCGACAACCGCCCGGTGCCCGACTGTCCGGTCGACCAGATCCCGCTCGCCGACGCGCTGGAGCGTTGTGACGCGCTGGTCGAGTGCGCCGGGCAGGAGGTCGTCACCGCGCATGCCGTGGAGATCCTCGAGCGCGGCGTCGACCTGCTCGTCACGTCCGTGGGCGCGCTCGCGGCCCCGGAGGTGGCCGAGCGGGTGCTGGCCGCGGGGCCGGGCAGGCTGCTGATCACCGCGGGCGCGGTCGGCGGCGTCGACCTGCTGGCCAGCGCGGCCGCGCACACTCCGTTGCGGTCGGTCCGGGTGACCACCGCCAAGCTTCCCCGCACGCTGCTGCAGCCCTGGATGGACGAGCCGACCCGACGTCGGATCGCGGAGGCGGCCGGACCGGTCGAGGTCTTCCGCGGCGGCGCCCGCGACGCCGCCCGCTGGTTCCCGCGCTCGCTGAACGTCGCCGCCACGGTGGCCTTGTCCGTCGGCGACTTCGAGGCCGTGGAGGTGGTGCTGGTCGCCGACCCCGCGGCCGAGCTGACCAGCCACGTGATCGAGGCCGAAGGGGAGGCGGGGCAGTACCGCTTCGAGATCCGCAACCGTCCCTCGCCCGACAACCCCCGCACCAGTGGCGTGGTGCCGTTCGCGGTGCTGCGCTCGCTGTCGGTGCTTGTCGGCCGTCCCGTCCGGATCGTGTGAGGTTGGCATGAGTGACATCCACGTCGTCGAGGCGGGCGCCGGCCCGGCCGTCCTGTGCCTGCACGGGATCGGCTCCAGCTCGGTCGCGTTCACCCCGCAGTTCGACGAGCTCGGCGCCGACCTGCGGCTGATCGCCTGGGATGCCCCCGGCTACGCGAGCTCCGCCGATCCCGCGGCGGCGCCCGGCCTGGACGGGTACGCCGACGCGGCGGCCCAGATCACCAAGGAGCGGGCCGACGGGCCCGTGCACGTGCTCGGCGTCTCCTGGGGCGGCGTGATCGCCGTCCGGCTGGCCAACCGGCACCCGGAGCTGGTCAAGAGCCTGATCCTGGCCGACTCCACCAGAGGCTCCGGGCAGTCCCCCGAGCAGGCGGCGGCGATGCGCGCCCGGGGCGCCGAGCTCGCCGAGCTGGGGGCCGCCGCGTTCGCCGAGCGCCGCGCGGCGCGGCTGGTCACCGATCGGGCGTCCGCCGAGCTGGTGGCGCGGGTCGCGGCCACCATGGCCGCCGCGATCCGGATGCCGGGCTACGGCTACGCCGCGGAGTCGATGGCCGAGACCGACCTGTCGGCCGAGCTGTCCGACGTGCGCGCCCCGACGCTGGTGCTCTGCGGCGCCGAAGACCGGGTCACCGGGGTCGAGGAGAGCCAGGCCCTGGCGGGCGGCATCCACGACGCCGTGTTCGTCACCTTGGCGGCGGCAGGCCACCTGGCCAACCAGGAGTCCCCGGAGGCGTTCAACGCCTGGGTCTCCTCCTACATCCACATCATCGAACGCCTCTACCGCTGACCAGCGGACACACCGGAAGGAAATCGTCATGGCACTCGACTACGACAGCGCCGACCTCGAGCAGTTCACCGACTCGCTGATTCTCACCAAGGAGTCCCGCTACGAGGACTGGGACACCCTGGGCTTCCAGGCCAAGGCAGGGGAGCAGTTCCGGCGCGCCCAGATCCGCTACGTCGGCTCCGGCGCGACCGGCGACCACGAGGGCGACAACCGCACGATCCAGTCTCGCGGGTTCACCTTCTCCAACATGCTGCTCCCGCCCGGGGCCGAGGGACCCGAGCACACCCACCACGACGTCGAGGAGGCCTTCTTCGTCCTCGAGGGCGAGGTCGAGGTCGGCATCCACCGCGACGGCAAGGTGGTCAAGCGCACCCTCGGCTACCGCGACATGATCGTCGTGCCCGCCGGTGTGCCGCGCAGCCTGAAGAACAACGGGGACAAGAACGCCCTCTTCTGCGTGGTGATCGGCGCCCAGAAGCCGCAGGTGCCGACCTACCCCGAGACCTCCGCCATGCACGGCATCTCGCGGGACTGATCCGATGGCGGACACCGGCACCTCGGCGCTCGGCGGCGAACAGATCCTGGTGACCGGCTCGGGCCGTGGCCTCGGGCTCGCGACGGCCCGGCGGCTGGCCCAGGCGGGCGCGCGGGTGTGGCTCGCCGACATCCGGGCCGACTGGCTGGAGTCCGCCGCCGACAAGCTGCGCGCCGACGGCCAGGACGTGCAGACCGTGGCCGTCGACGTCACCGACGAACGGTCGGTGGCGGCGATGGCCGAGCAGGTCACCGCCGACGGGCCGCTCTACGGGCTGGTCAACAACGCGGCCAAGGCCGACGGGGTGGGCGGCAAGCCCGTCCACGAGATCGCGGTCGCGGAGTGGGACGCACTGATGGCGGTCAACCTGCGCGGCCCCTGGCTGGTGGCCAGGGCCGTGCTGCCGTCGATGATCGCCGCGGGCCGCGGCCGCGTCGTCAACATCGGCTCGGACGCCGCGCTGTACGGCTCACCCCGGCTGGCGCACTACATCGCGTCCAAGGGCGGGCTGGCCGCGCTGACCCGGGCGATGGCCCGCGACCTCGGCCCGCACGGCATCACCGTCAACACCGTCTCGCCCGGTCTCACCGCGACCGAGGCGGCGGCCAAGATCCCCGAGCAGCGCCACCAGCTGTACCGCGACAACCGGGCGCTGGAGCACGACCAGGTCCCGGCCGACGTGGTGGGGGCGATCGCGTTCCTGCTCGGTCCGGAGGCCGGCTACATCACCGGCCAGCAACTCGTCGTCAACGGCGGCTTCGTCCTCAACTAGAAGACGGCTTCGTCCTCAACTGGAAGGCGGCACCATGGATCTCCAGCTCACCGACCGGACCGTGCTGGTCACCGGCGGCAGCTCGGGCGTCGGCCTGGCCACCGTGCGGACGCTGCTCGACGAGGGCGCCCGGGTGGTGACCTGCGCCCGCAGGCTCGAGACGCTCGAGAAGGCGCTCGCCGAGCTCGGCGCGCCTGCCGACCGGGTGCTCGCCCAGGCCTGCGACGTCCGCGATCGCGCAGCGGTGCACCGGCTGCTCGCCGCGGCCGAGGCGCGCTTCGGCGACCTCGACGGGCTGGTCAACAACGCGGGCCAGTCGCGGATGAAGCCGTTGTCGAAGTCCACCCTCGACGACTTCCGCGATGAGATCGACCTGAAGTTCGCGGGCGTGCTCAACACGTTGGCCGAGGCGCTGCCGCTGCTGCGCCGCTCGTCCGCCGCCGCGATCGTCACCATCAACGCGGTGCTGGCCAAGCAGCCGGAGCCGCGGCTGGTCACCACCTCCGCCGCGCGGGCCGGGCTGCTGAACCTCACCAAGTCGATGGCGCTGGAGTTGGCCGCCGACGGGATCCGGGTCAACTCGGTGTGCCTGGGCCTGGTCGACACCGGCCAGTGGCGGCGCCGCTACGAGAGCGCAGGCACCGGGCAGAGCTACGCCGAGTGGGAGCGGGAGATCGCCGCCGACCGGGGCATCGCCCTCGGCCGGTTCGGCACCGCCGACGAGGTCGCGGCCATGGTCGTGACCCTGCTGTCCCCCCGCGCGTCCTATGTGACCGGGGCATCGCTCGACGTCTGTGGCGGCGTGGCCCGCTACGTGTCCTGAGGAGAACTGAAGTGGAGATCCAACGGAACGCCCATTCGTCAACGGGACCCGTGGCTTGGCCGGGTAGAGACGCCACCATGACCCATCCCAGCGGTGGACACCTGCTGGTCGCGGTGCTGCGCGACGCGGGCGTCGACACCGTCTTCGGCGTGGTCAGCGTGCACAACCTGCCCCTGGTGGAGGCGGTCAGCGCGCACCTGCGGTTCGTGCCGGTGCGCCACGAGGCCACCGCGGTCAACGCCGCCGACGGCTACGCCCGGGCCCGCGGCAGCCTGGGCTGCGCGCTCACCAGCACCGGCACCGGCGCGGGCAACGCCGCGGGCGCAATGGTCGAGTCGTTGAGCGCGGGCACGTCGGTGCTGCACGTGACCGGTCAGGTGGAGCTGGCCTACCTCGGGTCCGGCCGCGGCTACATCCACGAGACCAAGGACCAGCTCGGCATGCTCACCGCGGTGTCGAAGCGCGCGCACACGGTGACCGACGTGCGCACCACCGAGGCGCTGCTGCGGGGCGCGGTCCGGGACGCGCTGGCCGCGCCGGGCGGCCCGGTCAGCGTCGAGTGGCCGATCGACCTGCAGTACTTCCCGCACCCGTCGGACCCGACGCCGCCCGCAGAAGAGCCGGACCGGCCTGCGGGCGACCCGGCGGCGGCGGCCGAGGTGGTCGCGCTGCTCGCCCAGGCCCAGCGGCCCCTGGTGTGGGCGGGCGGCGGCGCGGCCCGGGCAGGCGAGCGGCTGCGCCTGCTGCTGGAGAGGCTCGGCGCCGGGCTGGTGACCAGCAACTCCGGCCGCGGCGCCGTCCCCGAGGACCACCCGCTCTGCGTCGGCAACTACGCCACCACCCCGGCCGGGCGGGAGCTGCTGGACGAGGCCGACGTGCTGCTGACGCTCGGCACGCACTTCCGGTCCAACGAGACCGCCGACTACGGCCTGCGGGTGCCCGCCACGCACATCCAGGTCGACCTGGACCCGGCCGCGCCCGGCCGCGTCTACCCGGCCAAGGTGGGCGTGGTCGCCGACTGCGACGCGTTCCTGGGCGTCGTCCTCGACCAGCTGCCCGACGGGGCCGACCGCCCGGAGTGGCGCGAGCGGGTGCGCGAGGTCCGTACCGAGGTGCGCAGGCGGCACCGGGCGGGCCTGGGCAGGCACGCCGAGCTGGCCGACGGGCTGCGGGCCGCGCTGCCCCGCTCGGCGGTGATCGCCCGCGATGTCACCATCGCCTCCAGCGCCTGGGGCAACCGGCTGCTTCCGGTCTACGACCCCCGCGACAACATCTTCCCCCGCGGCGGCGGGATCGGGCAGGGTCTCGGCATGGGCATCGGGGCCGCGTTGGGCCGCCCGGGGGGCCCGACCGTGGTGATCGCCGGGGACGGCGGCCTCGCGGTGCACTTCGGAGAGCTGCTCACGTTGGCCCAGGAGCGGCCGCATCTGGTGCTGCTCGTTTTCAACGACGGCGGCTACGGCGTGCTGCGCAACATGCAGGACGCCCACGGCGGCCCGCGCACCGGGGTGGACCTGGTCACCCCCGACTTCGCCGCGCTGGCGGCCGCGCTCGGCCTGCCCTACCGGCGCATCGGCGCTCCCGATGGCGTGCGGCCGGTGCTCGACGAGGCGGTCGGGCTCGGCGGCCCGGTGCTCGTCGAGGTCGACCTCGCGACCTACGGCGAGATGCCCACCCCGTTCACACCGCCCGTGCACGTGCCCACTCCCGACGAGATCCGCAGGAGGTTGTCATGACCCAGACGGCCGAGGAGCGCCGCTTGGAGCTGATGGTCAAGCAGATGACCTGGGAGTCCGACGGCGTGCTCTCCCTCGCCCTCGTCGACCCCGAGGGCAAGCCACTGCCGGAGTGGACGCCGGGGGCGCACGTCGACCTGAACCTGCGCAACGCGCTGGTCCGCCAGTACTCCCTGTGCGGCGACCCCGCCGACCCCACCCGCTACCGGGTCGCGGTGCTGCGGGAGCAGGCCGCGCTCGGCGGCTCCGAGTTCGTGCACGAGGGGCTGCGGCCGGGGCACCGGCTGCAGGTCGTCGGGCCGCGCAACAACTTCGAGTTCCTGCCCGCCCGACGCTACGTGTTCCTCGCGGGTGGCATCGGGATTACCCCGATCCTGGCGATGGTCTGCGCGGCCGAGGCCGCGGGCGCGGACTGGCAGCTGTTCTACGGCGGGCGGCGGCGCGCGTCGATGGCTTTCCTCGACGAGCTGGCCCGCTACGGCGACCGGGTGCACGTGTTGCCCGAGGACGAGACCGGCAGGCTGGACCTCCACACGGTGCTGCCCGGACACGAGGAGGGGCTGCTGGTCTACTGCTGCGGCCCGGAGGGCCTGCTCGCGGCGGTGGAGGAGCACACGGCGGACTGGCCCGCGGGCACCCTGCAGGTGGAGCGGTTCAAGGCCAAGGCCCGGCCGGAGCCGGAGGGCGGCGACCGGCCGCTCGAGCTGATCTGTCAACGGTCGGGCACCGCGGTCGCCGTACCCGCCGACTGCTCGCTGCTGGACGCGCTCGAGGCCGCGGGCATCGCGGTGCCCAGCTCGTGCCGGGACGGGATCTGCGGCACCTGCGAGACCGGCGTGCTCGACGGCGTCCCCGACCACCGCGACTCCGTGCTCAGCGCCGCGGAGCAGGCGGCGGGGAAGACCATGATGGTGTGCGTCTCGCGCGCCAAGTCCGACCGGCTCGTCCTCGATGTGTGACCCGAAAGGTGACGTGATGAACGATCAGCAGTACCTGGTGAAGAACCAGACCCGCCAGGCCGAGCCCACGGCCTACGAGCGCAAGCTCGCCGGGGCGATCGAGGAGGTGTTCGGCTCCGGTCGGCACGACCTCGGCGGCCTGGTCGACGGGCTCAACGACATGGGGGTGCTCGCCCCCGGAGGCAGGCAGTGGACCGAAGAGTCGTTCACCGCCGAGATGCAGCGACTGGGAGCGTGAGTGCGATGCCCATGGTGAAGAAGCAGCTGACGGCCGAGGAGATCTTCGCGACCGGGTTGCGCAACCAGTGGTACGCGATCTGCCCCTCCGACTTCGTCGCGCCCGGCGGCATGCGCAAGCTGCGCAGGCTCGACATGGACTGGGTGCTGTTCCGCGAGTCCGACGGCACCCTGCGGATGCTGGAGGACCGGTGCCCGCACCGGGGTGCGCCGCTGTCGCTGGGCCAGCACCTCGGCGACCGGATCGCCTGCCAGTACCACGGCGTCCAGGTGGGCGGCGACGGCACGGTGCTCTCCGTTCCCGGCATGCCCGGCTGCAACCTGGAAGGCAAGCGGCTGGTCCCCAGCCTCCCGATCCGGGAGGTCGCGGGCGCGGTGCTCGCCTACGTCGGGGACGACCAGCACCCGGAGCCGGGCGCGCTGACCGTGCCCGAGCGGCTCACCGACCCGGAGATCTCGGCGTTCCTGTGCTACGTGGAGTGGAAGGCGCCGTGGCGGTTCGCGATGGAGAACCTGCTCGACCCCATGCACGGCACGTTCCTGCACCGGGAGTCGCACTCGATGGGGGCGGGCGAGACGTCGGCCCGGTTCCGGATCCGGGAGTCCGACCGGGGCTTCTTCTTCGAGAAGACCGACCAGCGCGGGATCAACTTCGACTGGGTGGAGTACTGCCGCACCGGGGTGGACTGGGTGGACCTGGAGATCCCGTACCCGCCCACCGCGGGTCCCGGCGGCCCCTTCGGGATCGTGGGGATGAGCACCCCGATCGACGCGGGCAGCACCGCGGTGTTCTTCTGGCGCTACCGCCGGGTGCAGGGCTGGGAGCGCGACGTGTGGCGCTTCCTGTACAAGACCAAGCTCGAGGACCGGCACTGGGCGGTGCTCGAGCAGGACCGGGAGATGCTGGAGGCGATGGCCCCCGACGCCGACCAGGCCGAGAACCTCTATCAGCACGACCTCGGCGTGGTCCGGTTGCGCCGCCTCTACCGCAACCTCGCGGGGGAGCAGGCCGCTCCGGTGGCGACCGCCTGAGCCGTCGCATATCCCCCTTCTGCGAATCGGCGGTTACCGCCCGCCTGCGCCGATCCTAGGATCGCACCGACGGTCGAAATGTCCGCTAGCCGGCCGGTGGGGGTTTTGCGATGGCGCAGCCGCGTGGCTCGTCGCCTGAGGCTGCGTCGACGCAGGACGTCCTGCTGGCCACGAAGTTGCGGACACCGCGGCCCCGGGCGGGCTGGGTGGCGCGCCCGCGGTTGGTGCAGCGGCTGCGAGCGGGGACCGAACGCGAGCTCGTGCTGGTCTCCGGTCCGGCCGGATTCGGCAAGTCGAGCCTCCTCGCCGACTGGGTACGCGGCGACCGGCGGCCCGTCGCGTGGCTGTCCCTTGACGCGGGGGACAACGACCCGGTGCGGTTCTGGCGCCATGTCGCCGCGGCGCTGGACGGGGTGCGGCCCGGGGTCGCGGCGCGGGCGTCCGCGCAGCTTACCGGCGCCTCGCCCGCCTCGTTCGACGGCGCGGTGACGGCGCTGGTCAACCAGCTCGCCGCCACATCCGACGAGCTGGTGCTCGTCGTGGACGACTACCACCTCATCGACGCGTCCGAGGTGCATCGCTCCATGGAGTTCCTGCTGGATCACCTGCCGCCCAGCCTGCACCTGGTGCTGGCCAGCCGCAGCGACCCGCCGTTGCCACTGGCGCGGCTGCGGGTGCGCGGGCAGCTGACCGAGGTGCGCGCGGGCGAGCTGCGCTTCACCGCGGACGAGGCGGCCGAGCTGTTGCGCGGTGCGGTCGGGCGCGACCTGCCGGACGCGGTCGTCGCGGCGCTGGGCGAGCGCACCGAGGGCTGGGCCGCCGGGCTTCAGCTGGCGGCGCTGTCGCTGCAGGGGCGTGGTGACGTCACCCGGTTCGTCGAGCAGTTCTCCGGAAGCCACCGGTTCGTGCTGGACTACCTGACCGAGGAGGTGCTGGAGCGGCAGCCCGAGAAGCTGCGGAGGTTCCTGCTGGAGACCTCGATCCTCGAGCGGTTGTCCGGCTCGCTCTGTGACGCGGTCGTCGGATGCACCGACAGCCAGCAGCTGCTGGAGTCGGTGGAGCGGGCGAACCTGTTCCTGATCCCGCTCGACGCGGAGCGCCGCTGGTGGCGCTATCACCACCTGTTCGCCGACCTGCTGCGCGTCAACCTGATGCGGCAGCACCCGGCCCGGGTGCCCGAGCTGCACCGCGCGGCGGCGGGCTGGTACGAGCAGCACCGGCTGCCGGACGACGCCATCCGGCACGCGCTGGCTGCGGGCGACGCGGACTGGGCGGCCCGGCTGGTCGAGGAGTACCTGGAGGAGAAGCGGCGCGCCGAGGGCGCGACCCTGGTCTCCTGGCTCGCCGCGCTGCCGCGCGAAGTGATCCGCCGCCGCCCGGTGCTGACCCTGGGGCAGGCCTACGTCGCGCTCATGACCGGCAGGCTGGACGAGGTCGAGCCGTTGCTGACGGTGGCCGAGCGGGCGTTCGAGCGGGCGGGCGAGCGGGCGGGCGAGCAGAGGTACGAGCCGTCGGTCGGTCGCAAGGACAGCATCCTGGCCAACGTGCCTGCCGCGATCGCGATCGCCCGCGCGGGCCTCGCCCGGCAGCGCGGTGACCCCGAACGCGAGTACACGTTCGCGCAGGCCGCCCTCGGGCAGCTCACCGAACAGGACGAGCTGCTCCGCACGGTCGCCCGCTACCAGGTGGCGTTCGCGGACTGGCTGTCCGGGCGGCTGGCCCCCGCCGAGCGCGCGCTGGCCGAGATGTTCGGCGGGCGGGTCGTGGCGCGGCGGCCGGACCTGGCGCTGCGCGCCGCCTTCGACCTCGGCGGGGTCCAGCAGGCCCAGGGAAGGCTGGGCGCGGCGAAGCGCACCTACCAGCGGGGACTCGAGGTGGTGACGCAGAGCGGGTCGCCGGTCGCGGGCATGGCGCACGTCGGGCTGGCCGGGGTGTGCTACGAACGCGACGAGCTGGTCGCGGCCGCCGAGCACGTGACGGTGGGCATCGAGCAATGCCGGAGGCTGGCCTACGCACCGGCGCTGGTGGCGGGCCTGCTCACGCTGGCCCGGATCCGGCACGTCGAGGGCGACGGGGCCGCCGCGTTGGCCGCGGTCGACGAGGCCGAGGGCGTGATGCCGCCGGGGACGATCGACCTGCGCACCCCACTGTCAGCGCTGCGCGCGGTGGTGGCGCTGGCCGCGGGCAACCTGACCGAGGCCGCCCGCTGGGTGCGCGAGCGCGGACTGGCCGTCGGCGACGAGCCGGTCTACCCCCGCGAGCCCGAGTACCGCGTGCTCGCCCGCGTGCTGCTGGCCGAGCACAACCCGGCGCCCGCGCTCGAGCTGCTGGAGCGCTGGCGGGCGCTGGCCGCCGCCCAGGGTCGGGCCGGCAGCGTGCTGCGGCTGCGGGTGCTGGCGGCCCTTGCGCACGAGGTCGCAGACGACCGACAGGCCGCGTTGACCGCGCTGGCCGAGGCACTTACCCTGGCCGCGCCGGAGCGCTACCTTCGGGTGTTCCTCGACGAGGGGGCGCCGCTCGCGGATCTGCTGCGCGAGCTGCTGGCCGGTCGGCGCGGCGAGCAACTCGGCGGTGGTTCCGTCCCCCGCGCGTTTCTCACCCGGCTGACCGACGCCTTCGACCGGCACGGCATGCCGGTGCTGCCCCCGATGCGCCGCGGCGCCGTGGCGGCGCCGGGCATGGCGCAACCGCTGAGCAGCCGTGAGCTCGAAGTGTTGACCCTGCTGGCCGCGGGCAATCCCAACCGGGCGATTGCCGAGAAGCTGTTCATCACCGTGGACACGGTGAAACGCCACATCAGCCATGTTTACGACAAGCTGGGAGTGGGAAGCCGCACCCAGGCGGTGGCCAGGGCCCGGGACCTCGGTCTGCTCGGCTGACCCGGCCACCATCCCCCGAAAGTGGGACTCGTCGCCGTTCGCTCCGCCGGACACCCACTCGGACGGCCGAGGAACTCCCACCCCGGATGGCCCCGACGTGGGATGGCCCGCGCCGTCCGCGTCCCTACCTTCGGTCCCATGCTCACGGCGTACAGCGGATATGCGATCGATCTGGGTGTCGACGTGTTGGCGATCTTCCTGTTGTCCTACGTGCTGTACTTTCGCCGCCACCGACGCGCCGACCTGCTGCTGGCCTACGTCGCGCTGAACATCGGCATTTTCGTGGCGATGTCGCTGCTGAGCACGGTGAAGGTGGACATCGCGTTGGGCTTCGGGCTGTTCGCGATCCTGTCGATCATCCGGCTGCGGTCGAACGCGGTGACCCAGCAGGAGGTCGCCTACTACTTCGTCGCGCTGATCCTCGGGCTGGTCAACGGGCTGGACCTGGACGACCGCTTGATCGCGGCGCTGATGAACGTCCTGCTGCTCGCGACCATGCTCCTGGTCGACACCCGGGCACTGCGCGACCGCGCCCGGCGGATCGACGTCACCCTGGACACGGTCCACGACGACGCCGCGGCGCTGGTGGCCGACCTGGAGCGCCGTCTGGGCGGGCGGGTGCTGCACCACCAGGTCAACGAGATCGACTACGTGCGCGACACGATGGTCGTCGACGTCCGCTACCGGGCGGGCTCCCGCAACGAGCAGAGCTTGAAGGAACCGGTCATGGTGGTGGACGCGTGACCACCCTCGCCTTCGACGCCTCACCCGCGGCGGTGCAGGCCGCGGCCACCCCCGCCGAGCAGGCGGTGGCCGCGGCCGCTGCGATGGTCGACCCGATCGGGCTCTCCGAGCTGATGCGGCTGGCCGAGCTGCAGACCCGGGTGGACCGCAAGTACTTCGTGCCCGCCGCGGCCTTCCGACGGTTGATCGGCGAGCTGGCCGACGAGCTGCAGGTGCTCGAGATCGACGGGCGGCGCGACTTCGGCTACGAGTCGGTCTACTTCGACACTCCGCACCTGAGCAACTACCGAGCGCATCTGCAGCGGCGCAGGCAGCGGTTCAAAGCCCGCACCCGCACTTACACCGACAGCGGATTGACGATGTTCGAGGTCAAGCTGGCAGGCGCCCGCGGCGAGACGGTCAAGGAGCGAGTGCCCTACCCGACCGAGCACCGCGCCGAGCTCACCGAGGAGGCGCTTGCCCACCTGGGCGACACCCTGTGCCGCGCCTACCACCAGGACCTGCCGCCGGGTTTGCGACCCACGCTGGTCACCACCTATCGGCGCACCACCTTCGTCTCCCGCACCGGGGAGGCGCGGCTGACCTGCGACGTCGGGCTGGTCTGCCGCGACGACCGGCATGAGGTCCGCGACACCGGCACCCACGTGCTGGTGGAGAGCAAGTCCTCGGGGCGCGGCAGTGCCCCCGATCGGATCCTGCGCGAGCTCGGTGTGCGTCCGGCCTCGGTGAGCAAGTACTGCGTCGGTGTCGCCGCCCTGCACCCCGAGCTGCCCTCCAACCCCTGGCACCAGACCCTGCGGCGCTACTTCGAGCCGATCCCGGCCGCCGCCTGAGGTGCGGCCGACCACCACACGTTGAGGAGCAGGAGCAAATGCGGATCTTGATCGTCGGAGCCACCGGCGTCGTCGGACGGCAGCTGGTACCGATGCTGGTGAACGCAGGCCATGCGGTCATCGCCACGACGACGAGCAGCGCGAAGACTGCTGCGCTTGCCACGGCCGGGGCCGAGCCGCTGGTCCTGGACGTGCTGGACGCGGCGGCCACCGAGGCGGCGCTGGTCACCGCGCGGCCCGCCGCGGTGGTGTTCCAGGCGACCGCGCTGTCGTCGTTCGGCACGAACATGCGCACGTTCGACCGGTCCTTTGCGATGACCAACCGGCTGCGCACCGAGGGCACCGCAAACCTGATGGCCGCCGTCGGGAAGATCGGTGGCGCCCGCGTGGTCGCGCAGAGCTTCGGTGGGTTCGGGTCCCCGCCGGGCGGGCCGCCCGCGCAGGACGAGGGTGCCGGGTTCGACCCGAACCCGCCCGCGGCGTTCGTCCACACCTTCGCGGCGCTGCGCAGGCTCGAGGAGCTGGTGACGGCCGCGCCGGAGGGCGTCGTGCTGCGCTACGGCGGCCTCTACGGCCCGGGCACCTCGCTGGACCGGCACGGCCCCCAGACCGACGCGATCCGCCGCAGGCTGATGCCGATCGTCGGCGACGGCGCGGGGACCGTGTCCTACCTGCACGTCGAGGACGCCGCAACGGCCGCGGTCGCGGCGCTGCACGCCGGGCGCGGGATCTACAACATCGTCGACGACGAGCCTGCCGCCTTCCGCGACTGGCTGCCCTTCGTCGCCGACGTCATCGGGGCCGGGCCGCCCCGGCACCTGCCGGTCTGGCCTGCGCGGATCGTCGCCGGTAAGGCGGCGGTATACCTGATCACCCGGGCGCGCGGCCGGTCGAACACCCGGGCACTGGCCGAGCTGGGCTGGAAGCCTGCGTATCCGCAGTGGCGCGCGGGGTTTCGGGCGGCACTGTCGGAATGACCACCGCGCGATCATTGCCGACCCGTCGGGCCCTGCTGCGAACGGTCGCCACCGTCCTCGCCGCTGTCGTCGCCGTGGCGGCCGTGCTGACCGGCTGCGGAACCCGACCCACGCCGCTGACGGGGACCGCCCCGAGCGGCGACGCCCCGAGCACCGTGGTCATGATCATCCGCCACGGTGAGAAGCCGGACGGCTCCAGCCCGGGCGTCGACGCGAACGGGAACTCCGACGACAGCTCGCTGACCGCGGTCGGCTGGGACCGGGCGCACCGCCTGGCCGACCTCTTCGACCCGGTCGGGGGTCCGCCCCGGCCCGGGCTTGCCCGCCCGACGGCGATCTATGCCGCAGGCGCGAACGACGACGGCGAAGGCCAGCGGACCCGGGAAACCGTCACCCCGCTGGCCGACCGGCTCGGCATCACGGTGAACGCCGGCTACGGCAAGGGCGAGGAGAAGGAGCTCGTCGCGCACGTCCTCGCCCAGCCGGGGCCGACGTTGATCTCGTGGCAACACGGCGAGATCCCGGCCATCGCCGATGCCTTTCCCTCCGTGACGCCGACCCCGCCGTCGGAATGGCCGGACGACAGGTTCGACATGGTCTGGACGTTCACCAAGACCGCCACCGGGTGGCACTTCGCCCAGATACCCGAGCTCGTGCTGCCCCGGGACCAAGCCGAAATCATCGGGAAATGATGCGCATTCCGGCCAGAGACGTGGACGTCGGAGGACTGACATGCCGGGGGTGGTGATCGCGGTCGTCCTGACCGCGCTGGTATTCGACTTCACCAACGGCTTTCACGACACGGCCAACGCGATGGCCACCTCGATCGCCACCGGGGCACTGCGACCCCGGGTCGCCGTGGCGCTGGCCGGGGTGTTGAACCTGGTCGGGGCATTCCTGTCCGTACAGGTGGCGCTGACCATATCCGGCGGGCTCGTGGACGAGGCGCAAATCACCCCCGAGGTGATCTTCGGTGGGCTGGCCGGAGCGATCCTGTGGAACCTGGCAACCTGGCTGTGGGGGCTGCCGTCGAGCTCCTCGCAGGCCCTTTTCGGTGGCCTGATCGGAGCGACCTGGGTGTACGCCGGATCGGGCGCGATCGCGTTCTCCAACGTGCTGGGAAAGGTACTGGTGCCGCTGGCGGTCTCGCCGATCGTCGCGGGCGTGGTGGCCCTGACTGCCACCCGCATCGCCTATCGACTCGCCGCGCACGCAGACCGGCGAACGGTCGCCCGGGGCTTTCGGTCCGCGCAGGTCGTCTCGGCCTCCACGGTCGCGCTGGCGCACGGCACCAACGACGCGCAGAAGACCATGGGCGTGATCACACTCACGCTGATCGCCGTGGGCCTGCTGCCTGCGCACGCCGCACCACCGCTGTGGGTGGTCGCGGCCTCCGGCCTGGCGATCGCTTCGGGCACGGCCGTCGGCGGATGGCGGATCATCCGGACGCTGGCCAGGCGGATCAGCACGATCGAGAGCCCACAGGGGTTCGTCGCGGAGACCAGCAGCACGGCCGTCATCCTCAGCGCCGCGCATCTGGGGTTCGCCCTGTCGACCACCCAGGTCACCACGGGTGCGGTCCTCGGCGCCGCCACCGGCCGACGGCCTGCCGCCGTGCGGTGGGGTGTGGCGGCGCAGATGGCCGTTGCGTGGCTGCTGACCCTGCCCGCCGCGGCCGCGGTGGGCGCGCTCGCGGCGTGGGTGGCCGCCCGCGGCGCAGTGGGGATCGCATTGGTCGCCGCCACGATGATCGCCGCCTCCGGCGTGATCTACAGCCTGTCCCGCCGCAAGCCCGTCACCGCCGCCACGGTCAACGACGACGCACCGGCCCCGCGACCGGCCCCGGTCGCCGCCCGGAAGGCCGCCTGAGGGAAGAGGCATCGCAATGCTGGTTTACTGGGACCGTTTGCTCGTCGTGTTCGTGGTGTCGTTGAGCGCGACGGTCGCGGTCGTCGTCCTGGTCTCCCTGGCGCTGTTGGGGCTCTCGGCCCGGGCCGTGCGGGCCGTTCGGCCCGATGCGCCGCCCCGGCACCCCTTCGTCTCACCTACTGCGGGGACGGCCCTGGCCGCAGTCTGCCTGGCTATCGCCGCCGCGATCGTGCTATTTGGACTCTTGGTGATCGTCACGGGGTGATGCCCGCGGACGCCGACACGTCTGGGCAGAGCCGGAATCGCGATCGGCGCTTGCGCCCCTCGTTCGACCGGGGCAGGGTGAACGGACCGGCGGCGCCCGTCGGGGCGCTGCCCCGATCCTGAGGAGTGGGACCGTGCACGCACGTTCCACCACGTTTCGTGGGCGCCCGGAATCAGTCGATGAAGGCATCGCGTTCTGTTGGGACGAGGTGCTTCCGATGTGCCGGGAACTTCCGGCCTGCATGGGGCTCTCGGTGATCGTCGACCGGGGATCGGGCCGGTGCATCGCTACCACGTCGTGGGAGTCGCTCGAAGCGATGCAGGCGTCGAACAGCACGCTGCGGGCTATCCGGCAGCGGGGCGCCGAGATCATGGGTGGTACGCCCGAGGTCGCGGAGTGGGAGATCGCCGTCATGCACCGGGACCACCGCTCGGCCGACGGCGCTTGCGCGCGGGTCACCTGGCTTCGGGGGGAGCCGGCCGTGATGGACCGCGCGGCCGACGTTTTCAAGCTCGCCATCATGCCTGAGATGCAGATGCTCGACGGCTTCTGCGGGGTGAGCTTCCTGGTCAACCGTGATACCGGGTTGGCTGTCACAAGCTGTGCGTTCGACAGCCGCGCGACGCTCGAAGGAAGTCGCGAGCAGGCCAAGGCGCTGCGGGCGCGGGGTTCCGCAGATGCTCGGATGGAGATCATGGAGGTGGCCGAGTTCGAGCTGGCACTGGCCCACCTCGATGTGCCAGAGCTGGTCTGACCAGCTCTGACGGTTGCGCAGGACGACGCTACGAAGCGTTCACGCCCTCCCGCTCGTCCCGGTCGAGCAGGGCCAATCGGGCACGTCGTTCCACCGCAGGTCGTCGATCTGCGGTGGAACGCGAAGGCGACCGCATCCAGACGCATTGGCGCTCGGCGTCCTCCGGATCGCCGCACGGTTAGCCCGCGGGTCTCGCGGCCGGGGCGGCGTCGACCGGATCGGCAGTGTCTGCGGCGACCGGCTCGGCGATCGGGGGCGACTCCGTTATACCGGTCGGGCGCACCACGATGACGGGGCAATGGGCATGCAACACGCAGTGCAGACAGACCGAGCCGAGCAGCATGCTGGCGAAGCCACCGCGACCGCGGTGACCCACGATGAGCACATCGACCTCGCTGGACATGTCGATGAGGACGCCGGCAGCAGGTCCGGCGGCGACCACGATTTCCGCCGGGGGCGGCGGGGCGTCGTCGGCCAGCGCTTCCTCGACCATGCGCCGGGTCTGTGCCTCGACGTCGACCTCGATCGGCGACTCGGACGCCGTCAGCGGCTGGGTGCGCCCATGCACCGAGTACTCCGGGAAGTAGGTAGATACGACGCGCAATCGGGCACCCCGTCGCTTGGCCTCGGCCACCGCGTACTTCAGAGCGGTCTCGGACTCGGGGGAGCCGTCCACCCCGACGAGGACAATGTTTGACAGGGTCACGAGCTCGCACCTCCTGATCGGGCCAGACGCCACCGTGCGGCCGGCAGGCCCAGTGTGCACCAGGCCCGTTCCGGGCACACCGGCCGAACGACCCTGGCCGCTTGCTGCGGTCACCGGGGTCGGGAGTTCCGTGCGCATGATCGTGGCTGATCGGCTGTCCCGCGAAAGGCAGGCGGCCTGGTAGGTGAGGGTCAGTCGCGGGGGCGCAGTCGCAGTGAGGGCGGCAGCGCGCCCGAGGCGTGCGCCACCTCGACGCTCGTGACGAGGCTGCGCAGGTCGGCCGGGAGCATCGCCGCGAGGGCGGCGAGCCCGCGGCGCAAGTCCCGACGGCTGGTCTCGCCCTGCAGCACCCGCCCGGCGCCGACGGCGTCGATCAGGGCGGCGCACGTGGCGCTCGCGACGTCGGCGTCCTCGGGCACCCGCACCATGTACTCCAGCCGCACCCGTGGCCCGGCCGCGGCCAGCAGGTTGATCGCGGGGAAGCGGCCGCGCCGCCAGACCAGGGACCTGGTCCGCACGACGATGCCCACCTCCGTCAGCCGCGCGGCCACCAGCTCGGCCATCGCGTCGCCGATCGCCGCGAGCCAGACCGGCACCGGGTAGTGCTCGGGCTGCCGGTTGATCGCGCCGACGACGAAGGCAGACAGGGCGTCCGTGCCGGGTGCGCTCGCCTCGCCGGGCACGATCAGCTCGTTCTGCATTGCGACCCGGCGGTTGAGGATGAGCTCCGCCAGCTCGGCGCCCACCAGGCCGCAGCGCAGCGCCATCGGCGAGACCGCGCACCGGCCGCTGAACGGATCGTGCAGGATGAGGAACAAGCGCGCCGCCAACTTGTCCTGTGCCCGAATCTTCTCGGTCGTCACGCCTGCCGAAATCGCGGGACGGGCCCGGCGGCGCTCCGCCGAGCGTGGTCGGTCCCGGCGTGGTCGGTGCTGGCGTGACCGGTGAAGAGGGTCACGGCGAAGGGCACGACGAGAGCGACGAGCACGCCGAGGTTGGCACCTCCCCACGCGCCCTGTCTGCCGCCGATCGGGCCGAGCAGGTAGCCCTGCCACTGGAGCCACTCGGCGCCCGAGTTCGTGACCAGGCCCCACCCGAGCACGGTCGCGACGACGATCAACAGCAGCGGGCCGACGCGGACGTCACCGTAGCGGCCCGCCGGTCGGTAGAGGTCGTTGTTGTCGTAGTCGCTCCGGCGTACCAGGAGGTCGGCGAGGATCACCCCGCACCAGGCGGCGACGGGCACACCGAGCGTGATGAGGAACCCGATGAACTCGCCGAGGAAGTTGCCCGCGACGAACACGACGTACACCGTACCGGCGATCATGATGACGCCATCGATCACCGCCGCCGCCGGGCGCGGCACGCGCAGCCCCGCCGCGAGCAGGGCCAGCCCGGAGGAATAGATGTCGATCACTGCGCTGCCCACCAGGCCGAGCACCGCGACGACCGCGAACGGCACCAGGAACCAGAACGGCAGCGTCATCGCGATCGCGCCCACCGGGTCGCTCGCGATCGCGGCGGCCAGGTCCGGCGACGAGCCCGCGAGCAGCAGCCCCATCAGCAGGAGCACGACCGGCGCCACCGACGAGCCGAAGGTCGTCCAGCCGACGACACTCCGTGCCGAGGCCGAGCGCGGCAGATACCGTGAGTAGTCGGCCGCGACGTTGACCCAGCCCAGGCCGAACCCGGTCAGGAAGAACACCAACGCCCCGACCACGTGCGCCGCCGAGCCGGGAGGCAGGGCCGCGACCCTCGGCCAGTCGATGTGCGGCAGCACGAGGACGATGTAGATGACGGTGAGGAGCGCGGTGACGATCGTGATCACGCGCTGCAGCCGCATGATGACGTCGAAGCCGAGCACCCCCGCCGAGACGGTCAGCGCCGCGACCACGGCGAGCGCCACCACCTGCACCTCATGGCCCGAGCCCCAGCCGAGGCGCTGGAAGACGGTGGCGGTGGCGAGCGTCGCGATGATCGTGAGGACGGTCTCCCAGCCGACGGTCAGCAGCCACGAGATCAATGCGGGCAGCCGGTTGCCGCGGACCCCGAACGCGGCGCGCGAGAGCACCATCGTCGGCGCCGATCCGCGTTTGCCCGCCAACGCGACGAACCCGCACAGCAGGAACGAGACGATGATGCCCACGAGGCCGGTGATCGCCGCTTGCCAGAACGAGATGCCGAAGCCGAGCGCGAACGAGCCGTAGGACAGCCCCAGCACCGAGACGTTGGCGCCGAACCACGGCCAGAACAGCTGGCGGGCCCGGCCGCGCCGCTCGGCGTCGACGATCACGTTGATGCCGTTGGCCTCGACGCGCAGGCCACCGCCGCCGGGGCCGCCCAGCCCGACCGCGATCGGGCGGCCGCCGACGGCATGGCGGGCGCTCCCCAACGCTGCCTCCCCGTCGTGCTCGCCCCGGACGCCCGGGAGGTCCCTCCGCCCGTCGTCCGCGACAAGCGGCAACGGTAGTCGGAGCCGGGCGCTGTGCCCACAGATAGTTTCGCACGAACGGATGCACGTGCAGTGACGCAGGGTCATTTGCGGGCAAGTGCGTTCATCCGGATGCGTTGCCCTGGCTTGATCGCCGTCTGGGGGACATGGGGTGTGCTCTCACACACCCCATGTCCCCGAGACGACGATCATGGCAGGCCGGACGAGCCGCGCCTGCGGCGGACGGCGCTGCGCACGCCGGTGAGGAAGCGGTCGGCCTCGGAGCCGAACGGGTCGTCGGTGACCAGATAGGTCCAGGTGGCGGTCGGGCGCGGCGGCCCCGGGTGCACGGCGGTGTCGGTGACGTCGGCGTCGGCGAGGGTGGCCGCAGCGCGCTCGTAGACGACGTCGAAGAACGGGTCGAACAGCTCGGCCGCGATCTTGCGGAACTCGTCGAGCGGGCTCTCCCGGGCCAGCGCGCGCAGGTGGATGCCCTCGCGGACATCGTCGAGGACGGCGAGGTGGTCCGACCACGCCTCGTCGAGGTGGGCGAGCACGATGAGCCGCACCGCCCGCAAGAGCCCCTCCTCGCCGACCTCGTCCGCGATCTCCGCACACCGCTCGGGCGCGCTCTTCCGCAGCAGCCCGACGGCCCGGTCGGCATGCAGCACGAGCATGCGGTGGCGCAGGACGGCCGCCCGTTGCGCGTCGACGGTGACCCCGTAGCGCCAGGTCGTGCGGCGGATCGCGAGCGCAGCCCCCTCGGCGACGCGTTGGGCGTGAGCGAGCAGCTCGGCCGCGGCCGGGTCGTCGATGCGGCCGTCCGCGCCTGCGGCGAACTCGGGCACGTCGGGCACGTTCTCGGCGACCACGTCGTCCTCGACGCTGGCGATGATCACCGACGAGCCCGGGTCGCCCTGGCGGCCCGACCGGCCGCGCAGCTGGTCGTCGAGACGCCCGGACATGTGCCGTCCGGAGCAGACGACGTGCAGGCCGCCGAGCTCGACGACACCGTCGCCCAGGCGGATGTCGGTGCCGCGGCCCGCCATCTGCGTGGAGATCGTGACGCGGCCGCGCTCGCCCGCCCGCGCCACGATCGCCGCCTCCTCGGCGTCGTTGCGGGCGTTGAGCACCGCGCATTCGACGCCCGCGGCGCGCAGCGCTCCGGCCAGCCGTTCGGACTCGGCGACGTCCTGCGTGCCCAGCAGCACGGGCCTGCCCGTGGCGTGGATATCCGCCACGTGCGCCACGATCGCCTGCTCCTTCTGCTCCACAGTGCGATAGACCCGATCGGGCAGGTCCTCGCGGACGCAGGGTTCGTTGGTGTCGACCGCGCCGACGGTCAGCTTGTAGAACTCGTGCAGCTCCTCGGCGACGGCGACGGCCGTGCCGGTCATCCCGCACAGCGTGCGGTAGCGGCCGAGCAGGGTCTGCACGACGATGCGGTCGAGCACGGCGCCGGTGGGGCTGGCCTCGAGCCCTTCCATAGCCTCGACGGCGGCCTGCAGCCCGTCCGGCCAGCGCTGCAGGTGGGCCACGCGGCCGCGGGAGTCGTCGATCAGCTCGACCTTCCCGTCCCGCACGAGGTAGTCGACGTCGCGGTGCAGGAGCGCGTGGGCGTAGAGCGCGACGTTGACCGCGCCGAGGGTATGCGCCTGGTCCTCGGTGTAGAGGTCGATGCCGCCCAGGCGACGCTCCACCCGAGCCAGCCCGAGCGGGGTGAGGTGGACGGTGCGGCCCGCGGGGTCGGTCTCGTAGTGCACGTCGGCGCGCAGCCGCCGGACGATCGCGACGATCGCGGCGTCGGTGCCGCCCACGTCGGTGCCGCCTGCCAGCACGAGGGGCACCCGCGCGGAGTCGACGAGCACCGAGTCGGCCTCGTCGACGACGGCGACGTCCGGCTCGGGCACGATGGCGTCGCCCCGGTCGGTGACGAGGCGGTCGCGCAGCACGTCGAAGCCGACCTCGTTGACCGGCACGTACACGACGTCCTGCGCGTAGGCCGTCCGGCGGTCGGTCCGCCCGGTGGCCTGGCCGAGCCGGCCGACGGAGACGCCCAGCTCGGTGAACAGCGGGCCCATCCACTCGGCGTCGCGGTGGGCAAGGTAGTCGTTCACGGAGATCACGTGCACCTTGCGGCCCTGCCGCGCGTAGCCCGCCGCGACGATCGCGCCGACCAGCGTCTTGCCCTCGCCGGTGGCCATCTCGACGACGTGCCCGAGCAGCAGCGCGGCCGCGGCCTGAAGCTGGACGTCGAACGGGCGCTCGCCGAGGGTCTTCTCCGCGGCCGCACGGGCCAGGGCCAGGTAAGTGGCGATCTCGCCGTCGCTCCAGGAGCCTTGCGCGGGAACGGTGCCGGAGGGCGGCATCGCGGCCGCCGCCGCGGCGATACGGCGGGCCCGGCCGAGGTCAGCCGATCCTGGGCGCTGCAGGAACCGTCGGACGAACCCGCGCACTCCTCGCGCCGGTCCGTGCTTCCGGCTCATGTCGCCCAAACTACCCGTCGCCATACCGCTCGGCGCCACGGCGGCTGAGGCGTGCTGGCCTACCGATCCTGCATGGCCAGGCGGCCTGCCAGGATGACGTACGTTGCCGCGAAGGTGCGCCGCATCCAGGCGACCACCCCCGGCCTGCTCAGCACACGGCGGCGCATGCCAGCGGCGAACAGCCCGTAGACGACGAAGACCGCGAACGTGACAGCCATGAAAACCAGGCTGAGTCCGATCAGACGCCACGTCGCGTCCGGCGCGATCGGGTTGACAAACTGCGGCAGGAACGCAAAGAAGAAGATCGTCAGCTTCGGATTCAGCACGTTGATGAGCACCGCGGTGCGGATCACGCGCCAGGCCGACTCCGGTGGTTCGGCGCCCTCGTCGACCACGAGCGGAGTGCGGTCCCGCCAGGTCTGCCACGCGAGAAACAACAGGTAGGCGACGCCAACGTACTTCAGCGTCTGGAACGCGAGTGCGCTGGCATTCAGTAGGGCCGCGAGCCCGGTGATCGCCGCAACCATGTGCGGCACGACCCCCAGCGTGCAGCCGATGGCGGCTACGATGCTCGCCCGCTTTCCGCGGGACAAACCCGTCCCAACCGTGAACAGCACGCCCGTACCCGGCGTCGCTACGACCACCAACGTCGTCAGCAAGAACGCCACTCCCACGGCCTCAGTCAACCACGCAGCCGCACGTCTCCGACATGCCCTCATCAATCCGGATCGACGGCCGGCCTGGTGCTGCCGCGCCGCTTCCGCTCCTCAGCGCCCGGAGGCGCCTGCGGTGCGGGTCGGCTTGCCACCGAGCGTCCGGGCCGGATCTTCACCCCGGGTGCCTCGACGTCTGCGTCGGGGTGCCATCCAACAGTCCATTTGCGGCGCGACGCCCTTGTCGTCGTGGCCCCCCGTTCGGTACCCGGCGGTGCGGGGATCTCAGAACGGCGCGGGGTCGTCGGGACCCTCGGGCGGCGGATGGCGCCAGATCGAGCGCCGGGGTGGGGGCTCGTCCTCGGTCGGTGAAGGGCGCGGCCGTCTGCGGTCGAAGGTGGGGCGTTCGCTCTCGCGTGTTCTGCCAATCTCGGGTGCTCTGCCGGGTGGTTCGCTTTCCGGTTCGGCGGGCTGGGGGTCCGGGAGTGCCGGCATGATCGGTTCACCGCGCGTGGTGTAGGTCTGGCCCAGGGGGCTCGTCCAGTGGAACCAACCGGGGCGGGGCTGGTCGAGCCGCCAGCCGCCGTGGTGTTTGAGCGCGTGGTGGCGTGGACACAGTGGACCGGTGTTGGCGGCGGTGGTGGGGCCACCGTGCGCATACTCGCGGGTGTGGTCGGCGTGGCAGGCGCGCGCCGGACGGCGGCAGCCGGGATAGATACAGGTGCGATCGCGGACCTGCAGGTGGCGCAGCAGCGGGCCGCGGGCGTGGCGGCTGTCGGGGTGGGCGTCGAGGGCGTCGATCAGCCGCCGGCGGTCGGCGAGCTGGCGGGCCAGGTCGGTGATGACGTCCGACCAGGCGTGGTGTTCGTCGTGAATCAGCGCGGAGGCCAGTGCGGTCAACAAGGATGCCGTGATGTGCAGTTCGACCACGCCGCCGTCGGTCCGCGGGGCGGGCGCACTCGGTGCAGTGGGCCTGGCCGTGGCCGGGTGGGCTGCTGCGGGGTCGGCGGTGGTCGGGTCAGCCAGGGTGGGTCGGCGGCGGGTGATGCCTGCGAGCAGTAGGTGGCCATCGTCGTCGAGGATGGCGAAGCGCCACGGGGCGTGACGGTGGCGGGTGACCAGGTCGCGGGCGGTGGCGGGCAGGACGGGGCCCCAACCGGGGACCTCGCCGGGGCGCCGGTCGAGCCCGAGGAGGGTGGCCAGCCCGACGCGGATCTCCACACCGGCGAGCTCTGCGGTGGCGCCGCCAGCCTGCTCCTCGCCGCCGTCGTGGGTCGGGGGGTCCTCGCCAGCTGCCGGGTTGCCACTGGGCGCCCGCTCGTCGGTGGGCGCTGTGTCGTCGGCGGGTGCGGTGTCGTCGGGGTCGTCGGTGGGTGCGGGCTCGTCGGCGGGTGCGGGGTCGCTGTTGTCTGTGGGGTCGCAGTCGCTTGCCGCGTCACCGTCGGACGTCCGACCATCGGTCGCGGGCTCATGGCCGGCGCCGGACCCCGCGGTCGCGGTGGTGTCGGCGAGCAGCGTAGTGATGATCTCGTCGGTGGTCAGGCCGGTGAGGCGTCCGTCCAGCAGACGCAGGAAGACGTCCGCCCGGATCTGGGTGATCGTGCCGGGGTGCCCGGCCCGGCGCAGCCGCTCAGCCAGCGCGTCCACCCGGGCGCACGCGGCGGCCGCCTGGTCGGCGGGCAGCCCGGAGGCGGTGATGGTGGCGGTGCCGTCGGCGCCCAGGTAGCCGACCACGGCGCGGGCGGCGACCGCCCGCCGATACCGGCGCGCGGCCGCGTCCGGGTCGATGGCCAGAATCGCGCGGACCAGCCGGTGGCGCAGCTGCCCGGCGGTCAGCCCGGGCGCGGTGGGCAGGTAGGTGGCGCACAGCACCTGCGTCTGTTGCGGGGTGAGCTCGGCGGGGCCGAGCACGTCGGTGAACACCCAGGCCTTGCCGTGATCGATGCGTCCTTCGTCGAACGCGGCGCCTACCAACGGCAGCCCGGCCAGGGTTTCGGCGAACTCCAGCTCGCGGGCGGCCTTGCCGTCGGACCAGGTGAGCGCTGCGGCGATCTCCGCGCCCGCCCAGTCGCCGAGCGGTGTCCCGCCCAAGCCGGCGGTGGTGGCGTCGCGGGACAGGGCGGCGACCCGGGCCATGGTGGCGGCCATGCGGGCGTGGTCGTGCGCGCGCTGCCGCGACCACGCCCGCAACACCGGAACGGCCTGCTGCGGGCTGAGGCTGTCCGGGTCAAGCGGCTCCAGGAGCGCGGCCAGCGCCGGGCCGGGCGGTGTGTCCGCCAGCCCTTGCAGCCCGTCCTCCAGCATGGATCGAACATACCGTCGACCCCCGACAGTTTTCGTGGATGATCGAAGGAGACGACAGACCTTTGTGACGTGCGTGATCGTGGACGGCTCGCTGTGGAGCGGGACGACGACAGCGACATCGTGCGCGCCCACGCCGCCTCGGTCAGCCGACCCAGCGCGCGTGCGATGCCCGCGGGTGTCTGCCCGGTGATCGACCGGCACATGGCGTACGCCATCCGGCTGCCCTGCCGTTTCGCCAGTTCGGCCTTCGGCCCGGCATGCCGGTCGTCGACCGTACGCACCCACAGCGCCAGCCACCGCTCGAAGTGCGCAGGCGTCAGGTGCGCGCCGGCGTGCAGGCGCTGGTGCGGGTGCAGCGCGTTACCCCGGTACTTCGCCGCGCGAAACAGCACCGTCTCCCAGAAGTCGCAGATGATCGGCAGGTGCCTGTCCAGGTCCATGTGCGCGACATCGACGAAGACCGGGCCGAGCAGCGCGTCGGCGAACCCTCGGGGATAGAAGTCCGCGAGCAGAGCGAGCAGGTCGGCCCGGCCCGCGATGTCGCGACGCCGGTCGGCGGCCCCGGCGGCCCCGGTATCCTCGGCCGACGTGCTACAGAGAGACGTGGTGGCGGGCCTCATCCAGAGCGCACCCGGGCGAGCACCAGCCCGATCGGCACGCTGACCAGCACGACGACCACCAGGGCGCGGTACGCCCACAGCAGCCAACTGGGGCGCGACGGGCGGACCACGAGCAGCGCGACGAGCAACGCAAGGACGATCAGCGCGCCACCGGCGTCCACGACGGCCTGGACGTCGAGCAGGGTGCCCGCCAACACCGCCGCGTTGCCGAGGTTCCAGATCAGGAACTCGGCGCGGACCAGCCGGTGGGCCGGCGCGGGATCGGCGAGCCATGCGATGCCCGCTGCCAGGCCGAGCTGCGCGACGCCCACCACGAGCACCAGGTAGGCGGCCGCCCAGGATCCGTGCTCCGACGGGGCGGGTGCCGTGGCCGCTGCGACCAGCCCCCCGGCGATGACCGCGGTGCCGCCGACGAGCAGCGGGATCCGCACCGGTGCCGCGCGCCAGGTGTCTGCGCGTACCGACGGCGTCACGACTCGTCCTCCTGTCGCGCTCCCGTTGCCCCGTTCGCTGTCCACGACGTTAGTGTATTTCTACAAGTGCTAATCAGCAAAATGACGCCCACCATGCGCCCGAAGCCGGGGCCCAACCGCGGTCGTCCGGCCCGTCAGGGACGACATCCGCCCCGACCACGGCGACCCGATGCCCGGCCGTCACGGGATCTCCCGATCGTCGCGGCGCTCGGCGACGGACCGGCCGACCCGCCAGCGCTCGCCGAGCAGCCCGACCAGCAGCGCCACGAACGTCACCAGGAACACCTGACCGACCAGCGCCTCGACCATGGCGAGCAGCCTGCCCACGTCCGACGTGGGGGCGAGGTCGCCGTAGCCCACGGTGGTCACGGTCGTCAGGCTGAAGTACATGAACGCCGTCGGTGGCCGCGGGGTGCCGAAGAAGCCGCCGGGCAGCAGCTCGTCGACCGTGAGGAAGACGAACTGGAACGCCACGGGGATCAGCAGGTACGCGCTGATCGCGCCCTGCAGCGTGCGGCTCGTGACGTCGTGGTGGCGCAGCAGCCGGCGCACGACCACCAGCGGGGCGAGCACGGAGAGCACCACCCACAGGTCCGGCGCGATCGTCACCTCGATCTCGTCGGGATTCGCCGCCGTCACCGTCACGACGGCCCCGAAGACCGCGGCGGCCACCGTGACACCCACGAGGACGTCCGCCGTCCGCAACCAGATCCGGGCCAGACCCGCGGCCCGTAGCGCGAGCAGCAGCGTCCCGCCGACGATCACGGTCGTCAGCGCGGTGCCGATGTTGCCGACGAGCCCGCTGCCCGGCCTGCCCAGCCCGGTGAGCGAGAGCGTCACGACCGCGGTCCCGGTGAGCGCGAGGAGCGCGCCGAAGCGGTCGACGTGGGGCGAGCGGTCGTCGAACAGCCGCAGGCGGGGACGTGCGGGCATGCTTCCTCCTGGGGTGGTGGGACGCCCTCGGTCCGGAGTATCGGCCCACGGCGACCAGATCCGGGTGGTGGCCCGCGGCGCGTGCGCGACAATCCCCGGCATGACCGACACGCCGTCCCCTTCCACGCTGCGCAAGTGGCGGCGACGGCTCGCCGACGAGCGGGCGGAGGCCCAGGTCTACCGCGACCTCGCGGCGCGCCGGAGCGACGAGGAGCGCGAGATCCTCATGGGGCTGGCCGTCGCCGAGGAGCGGCACGCCGCGCACTGGGCGCGGCTGCTCGGCTCTACTATCTCTGACACGGGCGACGTGGGCCGCGGTGCCACCCGGATGCGGCTGCTCGCGTTCCTGGCCCGCCGGTTCGGCTCGGTGTTCGTGCTCGCGCTCGCGCAGCGGGCCGAGACCCGCTCGCCGTATGCGGGCGACGCCGACGCCACCCCGGCCATGGCCGCCGACGAGCGCATCCACGAGGAGGTCGTGCGCGGGCTCGCGGCCCGGGGCCGAGCGCGGGTCTCGGGCACCTTCCGGGCCGCGGTGTTCGGGGCCAACGACGGCCTCGTGAGCAACCTCGCCTTGGTGCTCGGCGTCATCGGCGGCGGGGCGAGCACCCGGACCGTGCTGCTCACGGGCCTCGCCGGGCTGCTCGCGGGCGCGCTGTCGATGGGCACGGGCGAGTTCGTGTCGGTGCGCTCCCAACGTGAGCTGCTCGCCGCGTCGGTGCCCGACACGCGGGACGCCGCTTCCGTGCTGCCGCGTCTCGACGTCGACGCCAACGAGCTCGCCCTCGTCTACCGCGCCCGCGGGGTGGAGCCCGCGGAGGCCGACCGGCGCGCCCGCGAGGTGCTGGGCAGCGACGACCCCGCGGGCACCGCCTCCGCGGCCGCGGCGGGTGTTGAGGCCGACCACGAGGTGGTCGGGTCCAGCCTCGCCGCGGCACTGTCCAGCTTCTGCTTCTTCGCCTCGGGCGCCGCGGTCCCGGTGCTGCCGTTCCTGTTCCGGCTGCCGGAGCTGGTCGCGCTCGTGATCGCCGTGCTGCTCGTCGGGCTCGCGCTGATGCTGACGGGTGCCACCGTGGGAGTGCTGTCCGGCGGCCCGCCGCTGCGCCGGGCGTTGCGCCAGCTCGGCATCGGGCTCGGCGCCGCGGCGGTTACCTACTGCCTCGGCCTGCTCTTCGGCACGGCTACGGGCTGACGGGCGACAGCTCCTCCCGGGTGATGGCCGAGCCGTCGGGGTGGCGCAGCTCCGGCAGCCGCGCGTAGAACTCCGCGAACACCGGCGGCAGGTCCGCGGCGATGTCGCTGACCTGCAGCTCCACCTCGTGCACCAGCGTCGCCGTGTCCGCGGTGTGCGAGTACCACTGGAACTTCTCCAGCGTGCCGGGCTTGCGCACCTGCTCGACGACCAGGCCGATGGAACCCTCCTCCGGGCGCTGCGGCGAGTGCGGCATGCCTGCAGGCAGCAGCCACGTCTCGCCCTCCCGGATGTGCACCGTGCGCGGGCGACCGTCGTCGATCACGTTGACGTGCATGTTGCCCTTGATCTGGTAGAACCACTCCTCGTACGGGTCGACGTGGTAGTCCTGCCGCTGGTTGGGCCCGCCCACCACCATCACGATCAGATCCTGCGCGCCCGGGTTGAGCTGCTTGTTGCCCACCGGCGGCCGCAGCAGGTGCCGGTGCTCCTCGATCCAGCCGCCGAAGCTGACCGGCTCTTTGATCTCGGTCACGGTCTTCTCCTCCTCATCAGCAGCACCCCGGCGCCCACCGCCGCCAGCATCCCAGTGGCGACCGCGCCGACAGTCCGGTCCTGGCGCCGGATCCGCCCCTCGATCTCGGCATACGGGATCGTCGTGAACGACACCAGCTCGTAGCGGGAGACGTAGCGGCCGCCCAGCGCGCGCTCCAGCGCGTGCCGCACCCGCGTCTGCCCCCGGAACACCGGCGACGCGACCTTCTCGCTCATCTCCACGAAATTCTCCAGCGCCATGTCGGCGATCGCGTCGGCGTTCGCCTTGCGTTGCTGCTCGTAGCGGTGAAGGGCGGCCGGCCAGTTGCCTGCCGTGGCGGTGAGGCTGCGGTCCAGCTCGACGCAATCCTCGAACGCGCAGTTCGCGCCCTGCCCGAAGAACGGCACGATCGCGTGCGCGGCGTCGCCGACGAGCGCGACCCGCCCCCGCACCCACGGCTTGCACCGCACGGTGACGAGCGAGCCCACCGGGTTGGCCAGGTAGTCCGCCACGAGCGTCGGCATCAGCGGCACGGCGTCGGGATAGCGCTCGCGGAACGTCGTGCGGATCTTGTCGGGGGTGTCGAGCGCGGCGAAGTCCGTCTTCGCCCAGAACAGCGTGCAGGTGAACGAGCAGTCGGTGTTGGGCAGCGCGATCATCATCGACGCGCCGCGCGGCCAGATGTGCAGCGACAGCCGGGTCGAGCGCGAACTCCCCGTCGCACGCCGGGATCGTCAGCTCCTTGTAGCCGTGCGGCAGGAAGTCCTGGTGCAGGTCCATGCCGCCCTGGATGGACCGCCGGACCGCGCTGTAGGCCCCGTCTGCGCCGAGCACGACGTCGGCCCGCGCGCTCGGCGCCGTCGAACATCAGCTCGCCCGTGTCAGAATCGACGCCGGTGAGGCGATGCCCGAAGTGCAGCCGCACCCCGGGGGCCGCCTCCGCGCGGTCCAGCAGCGCCTGGTTGAGACCCGCGCGGCTGATCGAGTTGATCGCCCGGGTGCCGTCGGCGGAGTAGGACTGGTAGGCCAGCGCACCCGTGGGCGAGTGCAGCATGCGGCCGCGCATCGGCAGCGCGTCGGCAAGCGTGCGCTCGTCGAGCCCGACGCGGGCCAGCGCGTCCAACCCGCGGGCGGAGATCGCGAGGTTGATCGAGCGGCCGCGCTCGGCGCCCGCCCGCCGGGGGTCCTCGCGGCGCTCATAGACATCGACGGCCAGGCCGCGGCGAGAGAGCAGCACCGCCAGCAGGCATCCCGACAGGCCGGCCCCGACGATCGCGACCCGCTCAGCCATCCCCGACCACCGTCACCAACGCCGTCGCCGCCCGCCACGCGTCGTGGTGGGTGCAGTACAGCGGCACCGGCGCGAGCCGGACGACGTCGGGCTCGCGGGCGTCGGCGATCACCCCGTGCTCGTGGCGCAGGCGCTCGCACACCTCATGGGCACTCCCGGCGCCGATCCGCACCGACAGCTGCGCCCCGCGCCGCTGCTGGTCCCGCGGCGTGAGCACGCGCAGCGGCCGGTCCTCCACCATCCCGTCCAAGAGGGCCTCCAGGTAGCCGGTGAGCCGTACGCTGCGTTCGCGCAGAGCCACCATGCCGACCTCGTCGAAGATCCGCAACGACGCCAGTACCGGGGCCATCGCGAGGATCGGCGGGTTGGACAGCTGCCAGGCGTCGGCGGTGTCGACGGGGTCGACGACCGGGCCCATCGCGAACCGCGTCGCTTCGTTGCTGCTCCACCAGCCCTGCAGCTTGGGCAGCGTGCGGTCGGCCAGGTGGCGGCGGTGCACGAACGCGCCTGCCACCGCGCCGGGCCCGGAGTTGACGTATTTGTAGTGACACCAGGCGGCCCAGTCCACGTCCCACTCGGACAGGCGCAGCGGGACGTTGCCGACGGCGTGCGCGAGGTCCCAGCCCACGACCGCGCCCGCCCGTCTGCCCGCCGCGGTGATCGCGGGGATGTCCATCAGCTCGCCGGTCAGGTAGTTCACGCCGCCGAGCAGGAGCAGCGCGACACGGTCGCCCTCGGCGTCGAGGAAGGCGAGCACGTCGGCGGTGCGCAGGTTGTCCTCACCGGGCCGGGGCCGCAGCCGGATCACCGCCGCGTCGGGGCCGAAGCCGTGCAGCGCGACCTGGCTGCGCACGGCGTAGGAGTCGGACGGGAACGCGCTGTCCTCGATGACGATCGCGGGCCGCGCCGCCGTCGGCCGGTAGAAGCTCACCATCAGCAGGTGCAGGTTGACCGTCAGCGAGTTCATGGCGACGGTCTCGTCCGGGTGTGCGCCGACCAGCCGGGCCAGCGGCTCGCGCAGGAACGCGTGGTAGGGCTTCCACGGTCGCTCGCCCTCGACGTGCCCCTCGACGCCCAGCTCGGCCCACGCCCGCAGCTCCTCGTCGAGCACGGCGCGCACCGTGCGCGGCTGGAGGCCGAGCGAGTTGCCCGCCAGGTAGGCGGTGTCGGGGTAGCGGCCGCCGGGCGCGGGCGGCACGAGGAAGTCGTGGCGGCGGGACGGGGCGGGGTCGGTGGCGTCGAGGAACCGGGCGCCCGCCTCGGTGAGGTCGACGGTGCGGGTCATGCCACCTCCGAGTCCAGGTACGCCGCCGCGTTGCCGGCCAGCAGCTTGGCCCGTTCCTCGTCGGTGAGCAGCGGTGACGTGCGGATCAGCGTGCCTGCCTGCGCCTCGCCGAGCGGGTAGGGGTAGTCGCTGCCCAGCAGCACGTGGTCGGCGCCGAGGGTGTCGACGAGCAGCCGCAGCGCGGACGCGTCGAACACGGCGGAGTCGACGTTGAACCGGCCCACGTACTCCCGCGGCGGCCGGGCCGAGGTGCCGATGACGTCGTGGCGGCCGTGCCAGGCGTTCTCGACGCGCCCGAGCCAGAACGCGAACGAGCCGCCGCCGTGGGCGAAGCAGATCCGCAAGGCCGGGTCGACGCGGTCGAACACGCCGCCGAGGATCAGTGCGAGGATCGAGAGGTGGGTCTCGGCGGGCATGCCGGTGAGCCACTGCGCCATCCAGCGGCGGAGGCGCGGGGTGTCGGGCATGTCCCAGGGGTGCACGAACACCGGGACGTCGCGAGCGGCGCAGTGTTGGAGGAAGGTGACGATGCCCGCGTCGTCGAGGTCGCGGTCGCCGACGTGGTTGCCGATCTCGACGCCGCGGTGACCTGCGTCGAGGGCCCGGTCCAGCTCGCGGCAGGCAGCGTCGGTGTCCTGCAGCGGCACCTGGCAGAACGGGACAAGCCGTCGCGGCGCCCCGGCGGCGATCTCCAGCGCGAGGTCGTTGAAGATCGCGGCGATGGCGGTGGCGGCCCCGGCAGGCTGGTCGTAGGAGAAGAACACCGGGGTGGGGGAGAGCACCTGCCGGTCGACGCCGCATCGGTCCATCGCCGCGAGCCGGACGTCGGCGTTCCACGCGTCGTCGGTGATGCGGCGGAACGCCTTCTCGCCCAACATGATCGTCGCCTCGGACGGTCCGTCGACCCGCAGCGACGGCCGGTCGCCGGTGCCGGGCAGCGGAGGCCAGCCGTGCGGTACGTAGTGGGTGTGGACGTCGGTGACCGGATGCACCCCCCGATCATCGAACGCGTCGCGCCGATGCGCCATCGCCGAATGGTCCCCACCGGGTGCGCCTACGCGGCGGTGGGCGGGTTTCCGGTCAGCGCCGATGTTCGCTCCGCAAGCTCCGCTCAGCGCGGCGGCGAGATCGGGAACCCACACCAGGGGCAGCCGGCGGGCTCGCGACCGCTCGACACCAGCTCGGCCGCCAGGACATCACGCTCGGTCGCGAGCCACCGCCGTTCGTGG
Organism: uncultured Actinomycetota bacterium; assembly: GCA_963822805.1. Classification (GTDB taxonomy): domain Bacteria; phylum Actinomycetota; class Actinomycetes; order Mycobacteriales; family Pseudonocardiaceae; genus Pseudonocardia. The sequence continues at coordinate 423,202 of CAWGIV010000004.1, forward strand.
GCCCGCCGCTGTCGCTCGCCATCGGGGCGCCGTCGTTTCTCGGCGATAGATCTGACCGCCCGTCGCAGCCGCGATCCCACCCCGGGCATGACGAAGACGAGGATCCCCACCGCGATGATCACAAGGTCGAGCATCATCTGTGGCCTCCGGCTCGGCCGTGAAATCGTGCATGTGCACGTGCAGATGCACGGCCACGCTACTGTGGTGATCTTCGTAGGGCAATGCAGCGCGCACCGTGAGTCGCCCGTTTCGTCAGGATGAGTTGGCGAGACACACGAGCTGGCCCGGCCGAAACGCCCGACTCACCGGGCGAGGCGCTGACTCACCGGGGCGAGACGCACGACTCGCCCGGGCCGGACGCCCAACTCATCCGGGCCGGACGCCCAACTCATCCGGGCGAAACGCACGACTCACCGGGGAGGTCCACGACGACCGCGCCGTCCTCCACCCACGCCGGGTAGACCGCCACCCGTTCGCCCTCCGCGCACATACCGTCGGCGAACGCGAACACGCGGGCGTGCAGCGGGCACACCACCGCCGACGGGTCGAGCTGTCCGTCCGCGAGCGGCCCCCCGGCGTGCGGGCAGCGGGCCGCCGTCGCGCGCAGCGTGCCGTCGCGGAGCCGGAACACCGCCACCTGCGCGTCGCCGACCGCGTAGGCTCGGCCCTCGCCGACCGGGATCGCGTCGACCGGGCCCAACCGGACGCCCACCCCCGCCACGGTCACGCCATGGCCCCGTCCGCCGCCCCGTCCGCCGCCCCGTTCGCTCCGGCCGGTGACGACGAGCCGTCGCGCACCGGCACCAGCGGCAGCGGAACGAGCGGCAGCGCGTCGGCGAACTGGCCTGCGGTGCGCGGCGCCCGCCCTTCCAGCCACGGGTCCGCGTACGCGTCGACCGCGGCCTGCATCCGCTCTTCCAACCCGGCGACGATCCCGTCGCGGTCCTCGACGAGCAGCGCCTGCAGCTCGGCGAGCCCGACCCGCGGCACGAAGTCGTACGTGCGCTCCAGCCAGCGCGCGTTCTCCCGGTAGTACTGCATGAACACCCCGGTGAGCCGCACGGCCTCGGCGTGCCCCGTGACGACCGCGAGCACGTCGCCCTTGCGCACCGACGCCCCGGCCGCGCCGCCGACGTACACCTCCCACCGGTCGTCCCCCACCGCGACCAGGCCGATGTCCTTGACCATCGCCTCCGAGCAGTTGCGCGGGCAGCCCGCCACGGCGAGCTTCATCTTGGCCGGGCTCTCCAGCCCGGAGAACCGCTCCTCGATGGCCACGCCCAGCCGAGTGGAGTCGCCGAGACCGTAGCGGCAGAAGTCGGTGCCCACGCACGTCTTCACGGTGCGCATCGACTTGCCGTAGGCGTACCCGGAGGGCATGCCGAGGTCGGCCCACACCGCAGGCAGGTCCTCCTTGCGCACCCCGAGCAGGTCGATCCGCTGCCCGCCGGTCACTTTGATCAACGGGATCGCGTACTTGTCGGCGACGTCGGCGATGCGCCGCAGGTCGTCCGCCGTGGTCACGCCGCCCGCCATGCGCGGAACGACGGAGAACGTGCCGTCGCGCTGGATGTTGGCGTGCACGCGGTCGTTGATGAAGCGGGCGTCCTTCTCGTCGACGTACTCGCCCGCCCAGATCACCTTCAGCAGCGACGCGAGCGGCATCTTCGACGGCGCGTGCTCGCCCTCCGGGGCCAGCGCCGCGAACACGGCCGACACCGACTTCAGCCCCTGCGCCCGGATCGCCGCCACCAGCTCGGGCTTCGCGAGGGGGATCGACGGCACGTACCAGCCCGCGCTCGCGTCGACCGTCACCTCCCCGCCGCCCCGCTCCACGGCCCGTTCGACGATCTGTGCCACCAGCGGCTTGCACGACCCACAGCCCTTGCCCGCGCGGGTCTTCGCCATGACGCCCGCCACGCTGTGCTCGCCCGCCGCCACGCACGCGGTCAGCGCCCCTTTGCTGACGCCGTTGCAGTGGCACACCTGCCCCGCGTCGTCCATCTCGGCGGCTACGGACGCGCCTGCCAGGGAGAACAGCAGCTCGACGCGTTCCTCGGGCAGCGGAAGGCCGCGGTCGAAGCTCTGGGTGAGGAAGGCGACCTTGTCGGTGTCGCCGAGCAGCGTGGCGCCGACGAGCTTCCCGTCGCGCACCACCACCGACTTGTAGACGCCCTTGCGGGGCTCGACGAACCGCACGACCTCGTCGTCCTCGCGCTCCGGTCGCTTGATCCCCATCTGCGCGACGGCGACGCCCGCCACCTTGAGCTTCGTCGCGTTGCGGGAGCCGTGGTAGGCGGCGTCGGGGTCGACGCCGGTGAGGTGGTCGGCGAGCACCGCCGCCTGCTCCCACAGCGGCGCGACCAGCCCGTAGACCTGCCCGCGGTGTTGAGCGCACTCGCCGACGACGTAGATGTCGGGATCGTCGATACTGCGCATCTGGTCGTCGACGACGATCGCGCGCTCCACCGTCAGCCCGGACACCACGGCCAGCCCGACGTTGGGCCGGATCCCCGCGGTGACGACGACCATCTCGGCGTCCAACGTGTCGCCGTCGGCCAACACCACGCCGGTGACGGACCCGGCGCTGCGTATCGCGGTCGGTCGCTGTCCGGTGTGGACGGTGATGTCCCTGTCGCGCTCCAGCACGCGGCGCAGGATCGCGCCTGCCTCCTCGTCGAGCTGCTGGTTCATCAGCACGGGGCCGCCCTGCACGACGTGCACCGCGAGGCCGTGGCGCTGCAGGCCGTGCGCGGCCTCCAGCCCGAGCAGCCCGCCGCCGATGACGACCGCGCGGTCCCGGCCGCGCGCGTACTCGACCATCGCCGCGGTGTCGTCCATCGTGCGGAAGCCGAAGACGCCGGGGGTGAGCATCTTGTCGTCGAGCCACATCCCGTCCATCGGGGGGAAGAACGTGCGGCTGCCGGTGGCGACGATCAGCTTGTCGTAGGGGAGCACCTGGCCGTCGTCGGCGAACACCTTGCGCGCGAACCGGTCGACGCGCACCACGCGCACGCCCGCGTGCAGGGTGACGGCGTTGTCGGTGTACCAGTCCAGGGGGTTGAGGTAGATCTCCTCGGCCTCATCGCCCGCCAGCACGTGCGAGAGCATGATCCGGTTGTAGTTGCCGTACGGCTCGTCGCCGAACATCGTGATGCGGAAACGCTCGCCGCCGCCGCGCGCGAGGATCTCCTCCACCGCGCGGGCCCCGGCCATGCCGTTGCCGATGACGACCAGGTCCTTGCTGATCATCGCGGACTCTCCTTATCGGGACGGGGGCGGACGGGCGCGACGGCGACGGCGCAGGTCTTGAACTCCGGCATCCGCGACGTGGGGTCGAGGCGCGGGCTGGTGAGGTCGTTGACGCGGGCCCAGTGGAAGGGCACGAAGACGGTGTCGGCGCGGATGTCGGCGGTGAGCCGGGCCGTGACGACGACGCTGCCACGGCGGGTGGTGAGCCGCACACCGTCGCCGTCGCGGATGGCGAGCCGCGCCGCGAGCGCGGGGTGCAGCTCGGCGTAGGCCCGTGGCTCGGCGGCGGCCAGGGTCGGGCTCCGGCGGGTCTGGGCGCCGGACTGGTAGTGCGTGCGCGAGCGACCGGTGGTGAGCAGGTACGGGAAGTGCCGGTCGACCCGTTCGGTGACGCTGCGGTGGGTGACGGCGACGAACCGGGCCCGGCCGTCGGGCGTCGGGAAGGACTCGCCGAACAGGCGCGGCGTGCCCGGGTGGTCCGGGGCGGGGCAGGGCCAGAACAGCTCTTCGCCCGCGTCGAGCCGGTCCCAGTCGATGCCCGCGTAGTCGGCCACGCCGCCCGCGCTGGCCCGGCGCAGCTCGTCGAAGACCGCGCGGGGGTCGGTGGGGAAGCGGCCGCCGTGCCCGAGGCGCGCGGCGAGCGCGTGCCAGATCTCGAGCTCGGTGCGGACGTCCGGCGGCGGGTCGAGCGCGGGGCGGCGGCGCAGCACCCGTCCCTCCAGGTTGGTGAGCGTGCCCTCCTCCTCGGCGAACTGGGTGGTCGGCAGCACGACGTGGGCGAGGCGGGCGGACTCGGTGAGGAAGAAGTCGGTGACGCACAGGAAGTCCAGTGCGCCGAGACGTTCGGCGACGTGCGCGGCGTTGGGTGCGGACACGACCGGGTTGGCCGCGCCCAGCAGCAGCACGCGCACGCCGCCGTCGGTGCCCAGCCGATCGAGCAGCTCGTACGCCGAGCGGCCCGGGCCGGGCAGGTCATCGGGGTCAACGCCCCACACCGCGGCGACGTGTGCGCGATCGGCCGGGTCGGCGAGCGTGCGGTAGCCGGGGAGCTGGTCGGCCTTGAGGCCGTGCTCGCGCCCGCCCTGCCCGTTGCCCTGGCCGGTCACCGTTGCCCAACCGGAGAAGGGACGCCCGGGCAGGCCGAGCGCGAGCACGAGGTTGATCCAGGCGAGGACGGTGGCGGTGCCGTCCGCGTGCTGCTCGGCGCCGCGCGCCGAGAGGATCATGGCGCGCTCCGCCCCGGCCAGGGCGTGCACGGTGGCCGCCAGGTCGGCGACGGGGATGCCGGTGACCCGCTCGACCCGGTCGGGCCAGTCGGCGCGCACGGCGCGGCGGACGGCGGCGAACCCCGTCGTGCGGGCGGCGACGTAATCCTCGTCGACGAGCCCGTCGCGGATCGCGATGTGCAGCAGGCCGTTGGCCAGGGCGAGGTCGGTGCCGGGCAGCGGCTGCAGGTGCCGGTGGGCGAGCTTCGCCGTGGCCGTCCGGCGGGGGTCGACGACGATGTGCCGGGCTCCGCGCCTGCGACCCTGCTCGAACCACTGCATCGCGGGGGGCATCGTGTCGGCCGGGTTGCTGCCGACAAGCAGCACGACGTCGGCCGCCGCGATGTCGGCGAGCGGGAACGGCAGCCCGCGGTCGATGCCGAACGCGCGGTTCGCCGCGGCGGCGGCCGAGGACATGCAGAACCGGCCGTTGTAGTCGATCATCGCGGTGCCCAGGGCGACCCGGGCGAACTTGCCGAGCTGATAGGCCTTCTCGTTGGTCAGGCCGCCGCCGCCGAAGCAGCCCACCGCGTCCGGGCCGTGCTCGGCCTGCGCCTCCCGGATCGCGGCGGCCACCTGGTCGAGGGCGTCGTCCCAGCTCACCGGCTCAAAGGGGCGGGAGCGGCGGTCGCGGGCCAGCGGCGTCGTGAGCCGCTCGGGATGGCCGATCAGCTCGGCCGCGCTCGCGCCCTTCACGCAGAGGCCGCCGCGGTTGACCGGGAAGTCAGCGCGGCCTGCGACGTTCAGCACGCCGTCGTCGCGCGCGGTCAGGTGGATGCCGCACTGCAGCGAGCAGTACGGGCAGTGCGTCGCGGTGACCTCGGCCATCGCGGCCAGCATCGCCCGCTCCCGTTACCGCCCCGTTGACCCAGGGTTACGTCCGCGCACACTGGGGCGAACGGCCGTCGCCGGAGCCGTCGCCCGGGCCGCGACGGATGTCGCGGCCCCGGACAGGACGGGTGGCTGCTACTCGGCGGCGTGCTTGGGCGTGGCGTCGTCGGCCGTCGTCTCGGTGGTCGGCACCACCGCGCCGTGTTCGATGGCCGTGTCCACCGCGCCGTGCCTGCCGTGCAGCTTCGGCCACCAGTGGTTGAAGAACAGGTTCAGCACGAAGACCACGATCACGGTCGACGTGATGCTGGACCCGAAGATCACCTGGAAGTCGGGGGGAAACTGCTGGTAGAACGCGGGCTGGATGGTCGGGAGGAGCCCGAACGACAGCGACACCGCCACGATCAGCAGGTTGTGGTTGTCCGGGCCGCCGAAGGTCACCTTGTGCAGCGTCTGGATGCCGACGGCGGTGACCATCGCGAACATCACGGTGGCCGCGCCGCCGATCACCGGGCCGGGCAGCGCGGCGACGATCGCGCCGACCTTCGGGATCACACCGAGGATGAACAGGAAGACTCCGCAGACGGCCACCACCCAGCGGCTGCGCACGCCCGTCATGCTCACGAGCCCGACGTTCTCGGCGTAAGCGGTGTCCGGGAACGAGTTCATGAAACCCGCCAGCAGCGCCGAGAGCCCGTCGGTGGCCAGGCCGCGGGCGAGGTCGCTCGGGGAGAGCTGGCGGTCGCACATCTCCGCGACCGCGAGCATGTCGGCCGTCGACTCCGTGTAGGTCACGAGTATGACGATGCACATCGAGATGATCGCGGCGGCGGCGAACTTGGGCGGCCCGAAGTGGAACGGGGCCGAGATCCCCAGCCAGGCCGACCCGCCGACCGACGAGAAGTCGACGAGGCCCATGGGCCACGCGATGAGCGTGCCGATGATGATCGAGATGAGCACGGCGGTCTGGCCGATGAAGCCGCGGAAGAACCGCGAGATCACGACGATGAGCAGGATGACGACCGCGGCGAGCACGATGTGCGACACCTGGCCCGCCGCCGGGTTCAGCATGGTGACGACCTGGCCGTTCTGGATCACGGGGTTGCCTGCCGCGTCCAGCACCGGGATCTTCGGGATGAACGCGCCGTTCTCGCCCGCGATCAGCCCGACGTCCGCGCCGATGAGCGACAGCCCGATCATCATGATCACGGTGCCGGTGACCAGCGGCGGAAAGAACCGCAGCACCATCGAGAACGGCTTGGCGATCACCAGGCCGAAGACCCCGGAGATGATCAATGCCCCGTAGACGTAGGGCATCCCGTCCCGGCCGCCGTACTGGTTGGCGATGATGATCATGGGGTTCAGGACGGTGAACGTCGCTCCCGCGACCACCGGCAGCCGGACACCGAAGATCTTGCCGATGCCGACCGCCTGGATGATCGTGGCGATGCCCGAGATGAGCAGGTCGGCGCTGACCAGGATGGCGATGTCGGCGCCGTCGAGCCCGACCGCAGGCCCGACGATGAGCGGCACGGCGACCGCGCCCGCGTACATGATGAACAGGTGCTGCAGCCCGAGCACGACCAGTCGGGGTGCAGGCAGCACCTCGTCCACGGGGTGTACGGCCGGTTTTTCCGCTTTCTCGAGCGACGTCATGGGTGTCCTCCGGTCCGACGAACGTTCGCGCACGCTTGCGGGCTGGAGTTACGGCCAGGCCCCGAACGTGTCGCGATGGGATGGTGTGTCACGCGCTCCCTTCGATGCGGGCGGCGGCCCGACCCGCCGCATCGGCGAGGGTCGGGGCGTCGGCCGTGCGCAGCTCGCCGTCGCGCACCACCGTCGCGCCGCCGACGAACAGATGCTCCAGCGTGGGCGCGCCGAACACCAGCGTGCAGACGGGGTCAGCGATGCCGCTCCCGGCGAGCCCGTCGACCCGCCAGACGGCCATGTCGGCGAGCTTGCCCACCTCCAACGTGCCGAGTTCGCCGTCGCGCCCGAGGCAGCGCGCGCCGCCGACCGTGGCCGCCCGCAGGCTCTCGCGCGCGGTCAGCGCGAGCGGGCCGCCGCGGAATCGGGCGGCGAGCAGGGCCTGGTGCAGCTCGTCGACCATCCGGCCCGACTCGTTCGACGCCGCGCCGTCCACCCCGAGCCCGACCGGCACACCCGCGTCGAGCAGGTCGCGCATCCGCGCGATGCCGGACCCCAGCCGGGCGTTGGAGGTCGGGCAGTGCGCGACGCCGGTGCCCGTGGCGGCCAGGCGCGCGATCGCCGCGTCGGAGAGGTGCACGCAGTGGGCGAGCCAGACGTCGTCGCCGAGCCACCCCAGGTCCTCGGCGTACTCCACGGGGGTGGCGCCGAACGTCTGGCGGCAGAACTCCTCCTCGTCGACGGTCTCGGCCAGGTGCGTGTGCAGCCGCACGCCCGCGCGGCGGGCAAGGGCGGCGGAGTCGCGCATCAGCTCGGCCGTCACCGAGAACGGCGAGCAGGGCGCCACCGCGATGCGGACCATCGCCTCGGGCGCCGGGTCGTGCCAGCGGCCGATGGCGTCCTCGGTGGCGGTGAGGATCGCGTCGTGGTCCTCGACGACCGCGTCCGGCGGCAGTCCGCCCTGTGACACACCGAGGTTCATCGAGCCGCGGGTGGGGTGGAACCGCAGGCCGATCCGTTGGGCGGCGGCGATCTCGGCTTCCAGGAGGTCGCCCGCGCCCGCCGGGAAGACGTAGTGGTGGTCGGTGCTCGTGGTGGTGCCGGTGAGCGCCATCCAGGCGAGGTTCGCGGCCGCGGAGGCGTGCACGAGCTCCGCGTCGAGCCGGGCCCAGACCGGGTAGAGCGTGGTCAGCCAGCCGAAGAGGGTGTCGTCGGCCGCGTAGCCGCGGGTGATCCACTGGTAGAGGTGGTGGTGGACGTTGACCAGCCCCGGCGTCACGAGCAGGCCCGAGCCGTCGATCCGCACCGCGCCGGGCAGGGCGGGGGCCGGGCCCGCGCCGACGGCGGTGATCCGCCCGCCGTCGAAGGCGATGTGGCCGCCCGCGTACTCGGTGTTGGCGGCGTCGACCGTGGCGACATGGCATCCGTCGAGGACGATCACCGGTGCATTGTGCGGCACGGCGGCCGGAACGGGGGCATGCTCGGCGCGACGACTTTGCGGGAGGATCCATGTCCACGGTCGCTGAGGTCATCGGCGGGGTGCTGGCGCGGCTCGGCGTCGGGCCCGCGTTCGGGGTGGTGGGCAGCGGCAACTTCCACGTGACGAACGCGCTGCGCCGCGCCGGGGTGCCGTTCGTCGCGACCCGCCACGAGACCGGCGCGGCGATGATGGCCGACGCGTACGCGCGCACGTCCGGTGCGGTGGCGGTGCTCTCCGTGCACCAGGGCTGCGGGCTCACCAACGCGCTCACCGGGATCGCGGAGGCGGCCAAGAGCCGCACCCCGCTGCTGGTGCTGGCCGCGGACACCGCGGGCGCGGCGGTGCGGTCCAACTTCCGCATCGACCAGGACGCCGCGGTCCGCGCGGTCGGCGCCGTCTCGGAGCGGGTGCACACGGCCGCGTCGGCGGTCGAGGACGTCGTGCGCGCCTACGGCACGTGCGTGCGGCAGCGGCGCACCGTGGTGCTGAACCTGCCGCTCGACGTCCAGGCGGCCGCGTGCGAACCGCCCGGCCCGCTGCCTGCCGTTGCGGCGTGGGGGGCGCCGCGGGCGGATGCGGCCTCGGTGGCGGCGCTCGCCGCGCTGCTCGACGGGGCGCAGCGGCCGGTGTTCATCGCGGGCCGGGGCGCGCGGCAGGCCGGGCCCGCGGTGGCCGCGCTGGCGCAGCGCTGCGGCGCGCTGCTGGCCACTTCGGCGGTGGCGAACGGGCTCTTCGCGGGCGACGCGTGGACGCTGGGGATCTCCGGCGGGTTCGCCACCCCGCTGGCTGTTGAGCTTCTTTCCGGCTCCGACCTCGTCGTGGCGTGGGGCGCGTCGCTGACGATGTGGACGACCCGGCACGGCGCGCTCATCGGGCCGGACGCGACGGTCGTGCAGGTCGACGACGACCCGGCCGCGCTCGGTGCGCAGCGCCCGGTGCACCTGGGGGTGCTCGGCGACGTGGGCGCCACCGCGCGGGACGTCCTCGCCGCCGTCGCGGGTGGGCCGGGGCAGCGCACGGCGGAGGTCGCGAAGCGGATCGCGGTGGAGGGGCGGTGGAACGACCTGCCGCTGCCGTCGGAGGTGGACGACGGTCGGATCGATCCGCGGGTGCTGTCAGCCGCGCTGGACGACCTGTTGCCCGCGGCGCGCACGGTGGGCGTCGACTCGGGCAACTTCATGGGCTATCCCAGCGCCTACCTCGCCGTGCCCGACGCGGCCGGGTTCTGCTTCACCCAGGCGTTCCAGTCGATCGGGCTGGGGCTGGCCACCGCGATCGGGGCGGCGCTGGCCCGGCCGGACCGGCTGGGGGTCGCCGCGCTCGGGGACGGCGGCTTCCTCATGGGCATCGCCGAGCTGGAGACCGCCGTCCGGCTGGGGTTGGGCCTGCTGGTCGTGGTGTACAACGACGCGGGCTACGGGGCGGAGTTCCACCACTTCCCCGACGACGACCACGCCACCGTCCGCTTCCCCGACACCGACCTCGCCGCGATCGCGGCAGGCTACGGCTGCGCCGCGGCGACCGTCCGCGCGCCCGCCGACCTGGCGAGGGCCCGCGAGTGGCTCGCCGGGCCCCGGGACCGCCCGCTCCTGCTCGACGCGAAGGTCCGCGCCGACACGCCGTCCTGGTGGCTGGCGGAGGCGTTCCAAGGCCACTGAAGCCGAGTCGCGAGTTCCGGCACGGCGAGTCCCGGTTTCCGACACGGCGAGTCCCGGTTTTCGGCACAGCGAGTCTCCGAAACGTGCACGCACGGCGGAGGAGAATGGCGGCGTGATCACCGGCGCGCACGTCATCCTCTACAGCAGTGACGCGGAGGCCGACCGGGCTTTCCTCCGTGACCTGCTCGACACGACGACGGTCGATGCCGGGGGCGGGTGGCTCATCCTCGCCCTGCCGCCCGCCGAGGTGGCCGTGCACCCGACCGACGGGCCTGCGCAGCACGAGCTGTACCTGCTCTGCGACGACATCGAGGCGACGCACGCCGAACTCACCGCCCGCGGCGTGGTCGTCGTAGGCGCGATCAGCGACGAGGGCTGGGGCCGCGTGATCACCATCCGGCTGCCGAGCGGTGGACCGTTGGGCATCTACGAGCCGCGCCACCCCGTCGCCGCACGCTCGTAGCCACTACGTCAGGGCGCCGGGGCGGCGCACCGTGAGGAGCTGCTCGAAGAACCCGCCGATCTCGCGTTCGCGGTCGACGAGGTGCACCTCCAGGATCCAGTGGCACTGCCTGCCCGCCCGGTCGGCGCGGCGCATCGGGCCGTCGCTGCCGGGCGCGATGTAGCTCTCGATGCGATCCCCGTCGATCAGCTCGTGTGGGAACTCGCCGACGAGGTGGCCGCTGTGCGAGCCGCCGAACGTCCAGCCCGCTTCCTCCGCCAGGCCGACGACGTGGGCGTAGAGCTTCGCGCCCGTGATGTCGGGGTGGGCGTCGAAGAAGTCCCGGCCTGCGGCGAAGATCCGCGGGAGGTCGTCGGCGAGGCGGTGCTTGACGGGGTCGTCGCCGAGCACGTACGTGCGGCCGAAGTCGGCCTCCCACTCGGCGAAGATCGGTCCGAAGTCGAGGAAGACGATGTCGTCCTCGGCGATCGTGCGGTCAGGCGGGTTCTCCCGGTAGGGCTGGAGGGTGTTGGGTCCGGAGCGGACCACCCGCTTGTGCCAGTGCTTGCGAGTGCCGAACAGCTCGGCGCCAAGATCCCGGACCGCGTCGCTGACCTGGGACTCCCGCAGGCCGGGCGCCACGAGCCCGCGCTCGGTGACCGCGGCGAAGAGCACCTCCGCCTTCTCCTCGGCCGCGACGAGCTGTCGGGCCCGCTCGGCTTCGGCTGTCGTGGTCACCGACCCACGGTAGGACGTCGTGCTCGCGAACGGCTAGTGTCCTCCGGATGGGCGACCCGACACCGGACATCCAGGAGTGGGTCGCCGCCGCGGCGCGACAGCTCGGCCTCGACCTCGCCGAGGCGGCGCGGGACGAGCTGGTCACCGCCGTCCTCGACCTCACCGCGGACGTGGCGCACGGGGTGAGCCGGCCCGCGGCGCCCGTCACGGCGTTCCTCGTGGGCCTCGCGGCGGGCCGCGCGGTCGACCCGGTTGCGGCCGTGCCGGGCCGCATCGCGGCGGTGCGCGACCTTGCCGCGCTGTGGCCGCCGCCCTGAACTCGCCGCGTCGGAATGGCAAACTCGTCGCGTCGGAATGGCGAACTCGCCGTGTCGAAATGCGCGACTCACGGTGGTGGGGGGCAGGCGAGCCGGTGGCCGCCGTCCGGGGTGCGGGCGGTCCAGCCCGTGCGAGCCAGCAGCTCCAGCAGCGGCACGGCGACCCGACGGGACGTGCCGAGCGCCTGACGCGCCTCGCTGAGGGTGAACTCCGGGCCGAGCCCGGCCAGCACGTCGAGGGCCTGTGCGTCCGCGCCCGGGAGCAGGACGACGCCCTCGGCGATGCGCAGCAGCTCACCCGCGCGCACCAGCGAGGCGAGCTGGCGGGGCCCGAGCCCCAGCTCGGCGAGGCGGGCGGCGTCCGGCGCGGCGAATGGGTCGGTGGAAAGGTCGGCGCGTAGCTGGTCGAGCGCCGTCCGCAGAGCGGCAGGCATGCTCGTGCCTGCGACCGCGCCGACCCGCCCGTCACGCACCACGAGGTCGGTGCGCCCGGCGAGGCGCAGCATCGGCTCGAGCAGCCGCGGGTCGGGCAGGCCCGCGGCGCGGCGGGCGGCCTCGATCGGCAGCCCGGGGTCGACGGGGTCGGCGGCGTCGTGCGCGGTGAGCGCTGCGGCGAGGGTGGCGGCTCGTTCCGCGGCGGTCTCCGGCGCGAGCAGCCACCCGGCGGTCGCAGGCCCCAGCGCCTCGACGTCCGCGGCGGGCACGCCCATCGCCCGCAGGTCGACCCGGCGCACCAGGCCGCGCCGGGCCAGCTCGCCCGCCGCGTCCGGTTCGCCGGTCAGGCAGGCCAGCGCCGCACCCCGCGCGGCGGCCGCGCCCCGTCGGCGCAGCTCGGGCGGCCGCACGTCGAGCACGACGAGTCCGGCGACGACGACCCGCCGCCCGGGGTCGCGCAGCACCGCGCGGTCGCCGATCCGCAGCGGGAGCGGGCGGCCCAGCCGCAGTCGTACGGTGTCGACACCGAGCGGACGCACCCGCACCGGCGAGGCCACCGCCCCGACGTGCAGCGTCAGCTCCGCAGGCAGCGACTCCGGGTCGACCGCGACATCGGCACCACCGATACCCGCTCTACCGGCACCGGCACTACCCGCCCTACCTGCGCCGCCCCCGCCACCAACGGCACCAGCGACCCCCGTCAGCCGCCCGTCCAACACCGAGACGGCAAGCCAGGCGTCCGGCGTCAGCAGCGCGTCCCCGCGGGCGATCGCATCCCGCGGTACGCCGCGCAGGTTGACCGCGACCCGCGTGACCCCGCGCACCCGCCGCACCTCCGTCCCCAGACTCTGCAGCCCCCGCACGGTGACCCGGCGGCGGCCGGTCGCGGTGCCGAGCTCCAGCTCGTCGTCCACCTTGATCCGCCCCGCGCCGAGCGTGCCGGTGACGACGGTGCCCGCCCCGCGGATCGTGAACGCGCGGTCGACCCAGAGCCGCACGTCGGCGCCGTCGTCGGCCACGGGCAGCCCGGTGACGAGCGCGTCCATCGCCGTCCGCAGCTCGGCCATCCCCCACCCGGTGGCCGCGGAGACGGCGACGGCGTCGATCCCGGCCAGCGGGGTGCCCGCGAGCCGCTCGCGGGCCTCCTCGATGGCCAGCTCCGGTTCCATCAGGTCGCTGCGGGTGACGACGAGCAGGCCGTGCCGCACCCCGAGCGCCACCAGCGCGTCGACGTGCTCGCCGGTCTGCGGCATCCAGCCCTCGTCCGCGGCGACGACGAGCAGCACCGCGGGCACCGGGCCGACCCCGGCGAGCATCGTGGTGACGAACCGCTCGTGGCCGGGGACGTCGACGAACGCGACGGGCCCGGACGGCAGGCCGGTCCAGGCGAACCCGAGGTCGATCGTCATGCCGCGGCGGCGCTCCTCGGCGAAGCGGTCGGGCTCCATCCCGGTGAGCGCTCTCACCAGCGTCGACTTGCCGTGGTCGACGTGCCCGGCGGTGGCTAGGACGTGCATGCGCGCACGGCCGCGGCGAGCGCCGCGTCGTCTTCGGGGGCGATCGCGCGCAGGTCGAGCAGGCAGCGTCCGTGCTCGAGGCGGCCCAGCACCGCGGGTTCGGCCGTCCGCAGCGCGGCGGCGTACCGCTCGGGAAGGGCCACCGCTGCGCTGGGCAGCACCACGCCGGGTGCGCCGCCGCCGCCGACCCGGGCTGTGGTGTCGCGGGCCTCGGCACCGACGTCGGCCAGCGCGGCGGCCAGTCGCGAAGCCCGTAGTCGCAGGTCGGCCGGTTCGGCGTCGAGGAACCGCCGCACGGGTGATCGGGGCCCGCGCAGGGTGGCCTCCAACGCCGCCAGCGTGAGCTTGTCGACGCGCATCGCCCGGGCCAGGGGATGCCGCCGGATCCGGGCCACGGCCTCGGCGCCTGCCCCCGGCGCACCGAGCACCAGCCCGGCCTGGGGGCCGCCGAGCAGCTTGTCGCCGGACGCCGTGACGAGCGCGGCGCCCTGGGCGAGCGCGGTGGCGGCGTCGGGCTCATCCGGGAGCAGCGGGTGCGGGGCGAGCAGGCCGGACCCGATGTCGGCGACGACGGGCACGCCGAGATCGGCCAGCTCGTCGACCCCGCAGGCGCTGGTGAACCCGCGCACCACGAAGTTCGACGGGTGCACCTTGAGCACCAACGCGGTGTCCTCACCGACGGCCGCCGCGTAGTCGGCGCGGGTGACGCGGTTGGTGGTGCCCACCTCGCGCAACCGGGCCCCGGTGGCCGCCAACAGCGCCGGGATGCGGAAGCCGTCGCCGATCTCCACGAGCTCGCCGCGAGCTATGACCATCTCCCGCCCCTGCGCCAGCGTCCAGGCGACCAGCGCAAGGGCGGCGGCCCCGTTGTTGGCCACGTGCGCCGCCGCGGCGGCGGGCACCGCGGCGAGCAGCGCCCCCACCGCGCCCGCGCCGCGCGGGCCGCGTTCGCCGGTGGCGAGGTCCAGCTCCACGTCGCACGTGCCCGCGGCGACCGCGAGCGCCGCGCGGGCCGCGTCCGAGAGCGGGGCCCGCCCGAGGTTGGTGTGCAGCAGCACGCCGGTGGCGTTGAGGACCGGGCGGAGCGTGGTCGCGGTGGCGGGCAGCGCGTCGAGCGCGGCCACGACGACGTCCGTCGCCGGCAGCGCGCCCTCCCGGACGGCCTGCTGGGCCGCGACGACCGCCGCCTTCACGCGCCCCCGGCCCAACCGAGCGGTGACGTCGGCCAACCGGGGGTCGGCCAGCACGGTGTCGGTGCGCGGAACGACCCGCCGCGGATCCACCGCCCGATCCTAGTTCCCCGTCACCCGACGCTGGCAAGATCGCTGGCTTCGGTGTCTGACGTGCGCCGTTGCACCTCAGGCACCGAACGCGGGGATCACGGCGGGTGGTGGCGGGGGCGCGCGGCCCGGTGGGCGTTCGCCGCAGCATTAAGGTGCCGTCATGTCCGACTCCGTCTCGCCCCGGCGCCTCACCCAGTTCAGCCACGGCGCCGGTTGAGCCTGCAAGCTCGCCCCCGACGAGCTCGCGCAGGTCCTGCGCACGCTGACCCCGGCCCGCCATCCGGACCTCCTCGTCGGCACCGACACCGGTGACGACGCGGCCGTCTGGCGGCTGGACGCTGCGCGTGCGCTGGTGGTGACCACCGACTTCGTCACCCCCGTCGTCGACGACGCCCGCACGTGGGGGCGGATCGCGGCCCAGAACGCCGTGTCGGACGTCTGGGCGATGGGCGGACGGCCGCTGTTCGCGCTGAACCTCGTGGCGTGGCCGCGCGCCGAGCTGCCGCTCGCGCTGCTCGGCGAGGTGCTCGCAGGCGGCGCGGACATCGGGGCGGAGAGCGGGTTCGTGGTGGTCGGCGGGCACAGCGTCGACGACCACGAGCCCAAGTACGGGCTGGCCGTCGTCGGCGAGGTGGCGCCGCAGCGGATCCTCACCAACACCGGCCTGCGCGACGGCGACGCGCTCGTGCTGACCAAGGCGCTCGGCATCGGAGTGGCCACGACCGCGATCAAGCGGGGGGAGGCGTCCGACGAGCTGCTGGCGGCGGCCGTGGCGTCGATGACGGCGGGCAACGGGCCCGCCGCCCGTGCGGCGCTCGCGGCGGGCGCCACGGGCGCCACGGACGTCACCGGGTTCGGACTCCTCGGGCACCTGGCCCGGATGGCGGCGGCGTCGGGCGTTGACGCCGAGATCGACGTCGCGGCGGTCCCGTTCCCGGCCGGTGTACGGGCGCTGGCCGAGGCCGGGGTGGTGCCGGGTGGCACACGCCGCAACCTCGACTGGGTCGTCCGCGTGCTCGACGACGGCGGCTACGGCGAGGTCGACCGCCTGCTGCTCGCCGACGCGCAGACCTCGGGCGGGCTGCTCTTCGGGGCCGCGCCCGACCGGGCCGCGGCGGCGGTCGCCGAGCTGGGGCCGCCCGCGGCCGTGATCGGACGGGTGCGCGCAGGCTCGGGCCGGATCACGCTGGCGTGACGAAGCCGGCCGGGGCGGTTCTTCGCACAGGACGTGCGGCATCTCGCGGAGGCGGACGGGAATCGAACCCGCCTGGCCGAGCTGCTCGACCACGTCGGTTTTGAAGACCGCGGGGGCCACCAGGCGCCCTCACACCTCCATGTCTCCCACCCTACCCACGGTCGGAGTTGGTCTCGCCGCCTGGACGCGCGGCGCGGGCGAGCAGGCCCGCGACGACCTCGGCCGCGGCGACCGGCAACACCGGCATCACGGCGAGGCCCAGCCCGGTCAGCCATTCCTCGGCCCGGGTAGCCGAGGCGACGTCGACACCGCTCACGATCAGCCGTCCCTTCGGCACGGGCCCGAGGAGATGGGCCAGGGCGTAGTCGGTGCCCGCGCGCAGCCCGGTGAGCAACTCGACGGTGGCGGCAACAACCCGCCCGGTGTGCTCCGCCGTCGGGCTGGACACCACGAGGAGGCCTCCCCGCCGCAGGTGGGGGGCCAGCTCGGCGGTGTAGCGCTCGGCGGGGGAGAGCGCCGCGTCGTCGTCGGCGGTTTCGGTGACCAGCGCGACCGGGAACCCGGCGGCCGCGGCGGGGTCGTCGACGACGAGGTAGCGGCCCGCGGCGCGCCCCGCCTCGAGGTCGGCGGCGAGCTCGACCGGCTCGGGCCCGGGATCGTCAAGCGGATCCACCAGCCCGACGACGTGCCTGCCCGCCCGCAGCAGCGCGGCGGCGACCAGCCGCGCCACCGGCGCAACGCCTGCCACCACAGCCGGAGCACCCTGATCTGGCACGGGCGCGACCTCGTTCACCGCAGTCCTCCCGTCAGCGCGCCCCGACCCGCGCAGGATGCAGCGCGTGCGCTCGGCTGGGCGTTACAGCAGCGACGGTCCCTGTCGACGGTACCCAGACGGGGCCCGGTTGCGGGAGTGAAGAAGATGCGTCTCCGACGCGCCGACGCGAGCAGGCCGATCACCGACGATCGGCAGGTGAAGCCGGTGTTGGGCCGGACGGGGGCGCTGCCGATGGTCGACGGCAACCGACCGCTCACGGTTCGGCGGGTCCACGCGACGGGTGATCCAGTGCGGCTGCGCTACGGTCGGTCCGTCGCCATCCCCCCAATGGCGCACACGGCTCCCCGACCGTATGGCACGCGATGCCGACACACGCCCGGAAGGTCCGGTATGAGGCTGGTCAGCGCTGATTCGAGCACTGGACAGTTCCCCGACCCGCCAGGCGATGGCAACGACTCGGGTGGCAACGACCCGGGTGGCGACGGCTCGACCACCCGTTTGCTCGTCAAGCCCGTCTTCACGCGCGGCTCCGAGCGGCGACGGCGGCTGTTGGTACGGGGCGGCTACCTGGCAGGGGCCTCGTGCCTGGCGTACCTCGCGATGGTGCTGGTGAGTGTCTTCGCGTCCCCCTCGGCGCGGCCCGCGGCGAGCGCCGAATCGGGGGCCGAGCCGACCACCGTGCAGCAGGTCACCCCGGCGCGGCCCTCGACGACGCCGAGCCCGCCGCCGGTGTCCGCCCGTGTCGTCCGTCCGGCGGTCCCCGTCCCGGCCCCGGCGACGCACGAGCCCCCGCCCGTCACGGCCAGCCCGACGCCTGCCCCCTCGGCCACCCTGGCCCCCACGGTCTCGGCGAAGCCGACCAAGAAGAGCAAGTCGTCCAAGACCTCCGCTTCGCCGACCGCGCCCGCAGTGCCACCTGTGGGCGCGTAGCCGGTGCGGACCCGGCGGATCACCCCGTCGCGAGTGCTGACGGGCGTGCTCGCGAGCATGTTCGTGCTCGTCCTGCTGGTTGCGGGCATCGCGAACGCCCGCGGTGGCAACGACGCCGTGGGCGCGCGACCGGAGGGTTCGACGTCGGCCGTCCCCGCGTTCGTCAGCGACGGCGGCCCGATCGTCGACGCCACCCACGGCAAGGTGACCTCCACCCAGGTGCCCCGCGGGACGATCGTGCTCACCTTCGACGACGGCCCCGACCCGGAGTGGACGCCGCAGGTGCTGGCCGTCCTCAAGAAGTACCAGGTGCAGGCGACGTTCTTCGTGGTCGGCGCGAACGTCGCCCGCTACCCCGACCTCGTGGCCGCGATCCATGCGCAGGGCTCGGAGCTGGGCGTGCACACGTTCTCGCACCCCGACCTCGGCGTGAAGCCGCGCTGGCGCGTCGACCGCGAGCTGGCCGAGACCCAGCTGGCGATCTCCGGCGCCGCGGGCGTCACCACGTTCCTGCTGCGGCCGCCCTACTCGTCCAGCGCCGACGCGATCGACAACCTGGGCTGGTCGACCGTCCTTTCCGCGGGCGAGGACGGCTACGTCAGCGTCTTCACCACCGACGACAGCGAGGACTGGCAGCGACCGGGCGTCGACGCGATCGTCCGCAACGCGACGCCCAAGACGGACGCGGCAGCGGGCTCGGTCGTGCTGATGCACGACGCGGGCGGTGACCGGTCCGAGACGGTGGCCGCGCTGGACCGATGGATCCCGCTGATGAAGTCGAAGGGCTTCACGTTCACCACGGTGGCGGGCGGTGTGAAGGGCATGCTCGGCGAGGTCACCGCCTCGCCGCACGACCGGTTCACCGGCGGCGTGCTGGTGGCGACCCTCACGGTGGCGACCAGGATCGTCGCGGGGCTCAGCTACCTGCTGATCGTCGTCGGCCTGCTCGTCGGCGTGCGGCTCGTGCTCATGGTGGTCTTCGCCCGCCGGCACGCGAAACGCAGACGACGCCCGGACTTCCGCTGGGGTCCGTCGTTCGTCGACCCCGTCACCGTGATCGTGCCCGCCTTCAACGAGATCAAGAACATCGAGGCGACGGTGCGGTCCATCGTCGCCAACGACCATCCGCTGGAGGTGCTGGTCGTCGACGACGGCTCGACCGACGGCACCGCAGAGCTCGTGGAGTCCCTGCGGCTGCCGAACGTGCGCGTGCTGCGGCAGCGCAACTCGGGCAAGCCCAAGGCGTTGAACACGGGCATCCGGGCCGCCGAACACGAGATCATCATCATGATCGACGGTGACACGGTCTTCGAGCCCGACACCGTGCGGCTGCTGGCCCAGCCGTTCGCGGACGCGACGATCGGCGCGGTCGCGGGCAATGTCAAGATCGCCAACCGGGACGAGCTGATCGGCCGGATGCAGCACATCGAGTACGTGGTGGGGTTCAACATCGACCGCCGCGTGCAGGACGTCACCGGCTCGATCATCACGGTGCCCGGGGCGGGCGGCGCGTTCCGGCGGAAGGCGTTGCTGCAGGTCGGCGGCATGTCCACGGACACGCTCGCCGAGGACACCGACCTGACGATCGCCCTCGGCCGGGCCGGGTGGCGGGTGGTGTTCGAGGAGCGCGCCCGGGCCTGGACCGAGGCGCCCGCCACCATGGCGCAACTGTGGAAGCAGCGCTACCGGTGGAGCTACGGAACCATGCAGGCGATGTGGAAGCACCGCCGCGCGGTCCGGGAGGAGGGATGGGCGGGCAAGGTCGGCAGGCGCGGGCTCGCGCACGTCGCCGCGTTCCACATCCTCCTGCCGCTCACCGCGCCCCTGGTCGACGTGTTCTTCCTCTACGGGCTGGTGTTCGACGATCCGGCCCTCACGTTGCTGCTCGGGGCCGGGATGCTGGGCGTCCAGCTGCTGACGGCGCTGTACGCGTTCCGGCTGGAGGGCGAGCCGGTCGACGTGCTGTGGGTCTTCCCGGCACAGCAGATCGTGTACCGGCAGCTGATGTACTCCGTGCTCATCCGGTCCGTCGCGAGCGCGGTGAGCGGCGTCGCGGTGCGCTGGCAGCGGATGAACCGCATCGGCGTGCTGAACAACCTGCTGCCCAAGCAGACCGCCGCCGAGCCCGCCCTGGCGGCGGTCAACGACCACACGTCGGCGCTGTCGCTGGTCAGCGGCAATGAGCTGCGGCGACGGGGGGGAAGCCGCTCGACCTCCGACACCGCGCCCGTCGCGACGATGACCGGCCGCGAGCGCTGGCTCGACCTGCTGAAGGTGGCGGCGCTGGCCCGCGTGATCGCAGGTGAGGTCGGCGCACCCGCGTACCTGTCGCTGTTCCCGGCGTGGGGGGTGCTGTTCGGGATCGGCGGCTCGATGATGGCGCGCTCGGTGCAGCACGAGCCCGAGGTCGACGTGTTGGGGCACCGGCTGCGTCGGGTCCTGGTGCCGCTGTGGGCGTTCGGCATCGTCGCCGTGCCGCTCATGCTCCTGCACGGTTGGGGCACGGAGACCGACGAGAACACGTTCTACGCCGCCAACCTCGTCTTCTGGATCTTCCCCTTCCTCGATCCGCCCGGCAGCACCGCGGCGGCGGACCTCACCGGCGGCCTGTGGTACGTCCGGGCCTGCCTGTGGTTCGTGCTGCTCACCCCGCTGATGCGGGCCGGGCTGCGGCGCAGTCCGCTGGTGGCGATGCTCGTGCCGCTGGTCGTCGTCGGGCTGGACACCGGGCTGAGCTGGGGCCTGCCCAGCGGCGGCGGCACCGGGTCCGCGCTGATGGACCTCTGCGTCTACGGGCCCTGTTGGATGTTGGGCATGGCCCACCGCGACGGCACCCTGCGCCGGATGCCGCCTGCGCTGCTGGGCCTGCTTGCCGTCGCGGCGCTCGCGGGCGGCGCGGTGTGGACCAAGCTGCAGGCTCCCGGGCTGGACATCGACGACACGCCGGTCAGCGCGGCGTTGATCTCGGCGGGCGCGGTCATCCTGCTGCTGGGCGCATCGCCGCTCATGGCGTGGCTGGACCGGGTCCCCGTGGTGCGCGAGCTGCTCGGGCTGGTCGCAGGTCGCGCCCTGACGATCTATCTGCTGTACCCGGTCGCGCTCGCCGCCATGCCGCTCGTCGCCGCGCGGCTCGGGCTCGGCGCCGATGCGCACACGGCGATGTTGACCACCGTCGGGATGACGGTCGTGGGCGTGCTGGCGTTCGGCTGGGTGGAGGACCTCGCCGCGCGACGGCCCCTTGGCCTCGTCCCGCGCTCCCCGCGCAAGAAGAAGCGGAAGGACAGGGCCGCGACCGTGCTGCGCACTGCC
Source organism: uncultured Actinomycetota bacterium (assembly GCA_963822805.1). GTDB lineage: Bacteria > Actinomycetota > Actinomycetes > Mycobacteriales > Pseudonocardiaceae > Pseudonocardia. The sequence continues at coordinate 444,276 of CAWGIV010000004.1, forward strand.
GCGCCGCACACCGCCGGGGCGCACACCGCCACGCCGCCGGGCCGCAGCAGATAAGCGCGAGAGCGTCGGGTCGGCAGCAACTCGGCCCGCTGGCCGGACCGCACCATGCCGGTCTTCAGCACAGCGGGCCACAGCCGCTCGGATCCCAGCGGTATGGGCCGCCGCAGGTTGAGCCCCAGCAGGTCGGGCCGCAGCGTCCCGGCGCCCAAGAGCCGAGGCCAGGCGGACCGGTCCCGGGGCGTCCGGGGTCCGGTCCGATGGTGCCGGGACCGCCGAGGCGCCCGCCGTCCGAGCATCCCCCGCCCGCGCCGCGACCTCCCCAGGCGTACCCAGCGCCACAGACACCGCCACCGCCCGCCCAGCGATCGGGAAGGCCACGATGAGAACCCGCTCGACCCGCACGATGGCCTGCATCGTCGCCGCGCTGACCCTGGTGGTCGCGTCCTGCACGAGCACGCCCACGCCGACCCCCGCACCCGCTCCGTCCGACGTGAAGCTGGACGGCTGGCAGCTCACCCTGCCCGTGGCCGACCCGGACTCCGGCGACGCCGACACCGTCAACCCGGCCAAGATCTCCCCGCCGTGGCTGACGACGGCCAACGGCGGCGGCATGACCTTCTGGGCCCCGGTCGACGGGGCCACCACCAAGAACTCGTCCCACACGCGCACCGAGCTGGTTCAACGCGACAACTTCGCGGCGGGCAAAGAGCCGCGCACCCTCACCGCGGCCGCGACGGTCAGTCAACTGCCCAACGAGAACCCCGACGTCATCCTCGGGCAGATCCACGGCGCCGGGGACCTCAAGTCGGTGGCCTGGGTGATGCTCCACGACTTCGACGGGGCGATCAAAGTGGTCGTCAAGCAGGAGCGGTCCGGCTCGGCCGCCAAGACCTACCTGCTCGCCGACAACGTTCCGCTGAACACCCCGTTCACCTTCCGCCTCAGCGACAACGGCGACGGCACCCTCACCTTCGGCCTCGACGCGAACGGGCAGACCAAAACCGCGACCGCGCCGGTGCCGCCCGCCTTCGCCGGGGCGCCCGTGCGGTTCCAGGTCGGCGCCTACCAGCAGGCCGAGTCCGAGAGTGGGCGTGCGGCCGACGACGGCGCCCGCGTGACGTTCACTAAGATCACCACTGAGGCCAAGCCCGCACCCGCGCCGCCTGCGTAGTCGTCGCGCGCTGACCGGTCAGGGTGTCCATACCTGTTGCCTCCGCACGCCGCTGGGCGACCTCCGGCCGCAGGATCCGGCGTCCGTCCGGGGGATCTCGGTACGTTCGGCAACCGGTCGGTAACCGACATCGGGAGGTGGCATCGATGGCAGCCGGGTCGGTTCCCCCGACGGCGGGCACCGCCGCCGGGGGCGAGATGCCCACCGAGGTCGAGAACGAGGCGGGGCGACGCGGGTTCGGGCCGCTTCGCGGTTTCCGCGTCACCCCGAGCCTCCCGGTCGGAGCCGGGCTCGGTGTCATCGCCTGCGCGGTCGCCGTCGGGCTGGCATCGATCTTCGCGCCCGACGCTCCCGGGCCGGAAGAGCTCGACTTCCCCTACGACGAACTCGACACGCTCTACCTGACCGTCATCGGGCTCGTGCGGGTCGGGTGGGCCCTCTTACTGGTGGCGGGCGTTCTCCTCACCGTCGTCGCCCTCTGGGGCAGGCGGCGGGTGGGGGAGTACTCCTACTGGGTGTTCGCCGACGGCTTCGTCTACCGGTTGCGCGCCCGCAACGTGGTTCGGGCGGTCGCGTGGAGCGAGACGCGGGAGCTTTCGCCGGTGATCGCCACCACGGAGTTCGCCGCCGGAAAGGTTCTGCGCTACCGGCTCGTCTCCGACGAGGGCGACCCGATCGGCATTCCCCTCAAGATCGACAAGGTGACACGCCGTGATCCGCTCCTGGACGCCATGACGGCCGAGATGCGGCGCGCAGGCCAACCGGTCACCACGTACGACGACGCCGCGGCCTCGCCCGAAGCCCTGCGTCTGGCGGCGCGAGCGGGCCGTCGCCAGATTCTCCTCGGTGTGCTCATGGTGGCCGGCTACATCGTGGCCATCCACTTTTTCGACCGCATGCTCTACCTCACCCTCGCCGCGGTCGTGCTGATCTACGCCGTCCTGAGCATCATCTTCGGAGCGCGGAAGGTCGGCGAGGAGCGCGGCGCCCAGAAGGTGCGCACGGCGCGCGTTCCGTAAGGCCGCCTCATTCGGTCTCGTGCTCCGGGAGCGGGACGCGGTCGTGGTAGTCGCTCGCCTCCCTGATCCACCAGGCCTCGCGAGTCCGCAGGCACGTCGGCGGTTCCAGGGTCCCCGCGCAGATCGAGATCCGGTCGGGGGCGTCCGACGAGCGCCAGAACAGCGACGACCCGCACCGCGCGCAGAAGCCGTACCCCGCCTCCGGCACCGGGTCGTACCAGCGCAGATGCCCGTCGGCGTCGGCGATCGCGACGTCCTCGGCCCGCGCCTCCGTAGCCGCCATGTGGTGGCCGGTGAAGCGACGGCAGCGGTGGCAGTGGCAGTTGAGGACGTCGCGCAGCGGTCCGGTCACGACGAACGAGACCGCTCCACAGAGACATCGTCCGGACGCTCGCATCGTCCCTGCCTACCATCCTGGCCCACCGGCCACCCCGGCACACCAGCCGTCGGCCTGGTCACCCGCGACCGGTTGCGCGGTCCGCGGTTCCAGCGGCTGCTGCCCGACGTCTACGGTCGAGCCTGCCCGGAGCCGCCCAACCTGCTGCTGCGTTCGCTGGCCGCGTACCGGTTGGTCGAGGGCCACGGCGTGCTGTCCGGGCACTCGGCCGCCACCCTGCTCGACGCCGCCTGCCCGCCGCGGTTCGACGCGCCCGCCGAGGTCACGTGGTCGGTGGCGGGCTGCGTTGCCGTCCCGGGCTGGACCTGGCGTGGCCCGAGCTCATGATCGGGATCGAGTTCGAGGGCGAGCGACATGTCGAGCCCGTTCGGGTGCCGCGACGTCGGCCGCTACACCCGGCTCGTCGATCGCGGCTGGGCGATCTACCGGTACACGAAGCTGGAGGTGTACGGGGATCCGGATCGGATCGTCGCCGAGCTGACCCGGGCCCGCGGCCGACGGGCGCGGCGTGCGGACGGGGGGGCAGCGGCCGTCGCGCTCGGCGTCACCGGCGACGCCCTGACCCCGACGGGCTACCTCTGCGCCGCGGGTTCCGGTAGCGCGGTGCGCGCCACGAAGCGGAACCGGTCCCCGCGGTAGGCCGAGCGCGTCCACTCGACGGGGCGCCCGCCCGTCGTCTCGCCGAGCCGGTGCACGAGCAGCAGCGGATGCCCGGTCTCCACGCCGAGCAGCGCGGCGGTGGGCGGGTCGGCCAGGATGGTCTGCACGGTGTCCTCGACGGTCAGCAGCGTGACGCCGTACACCTCGCGCAGCGTCGCGTAGAGCGAGCCGCACCGGTCGAGCTCGATGGCGAGGTCCGGGAAGTCGCCCGCGAGCCGGGCCGACTCGACGGCCAGCGGCACGCCGTCGACGATCCGCACGCGGTCCACCCGGTGCACGGTTGTCGTCCCCAAGCGGCGCGCGGTCTCCCCGGTCGCGGGCTCGACCGTGACCCGGAGGATCCGGTTCTCCACGCGGCCCGCCCCGAGGTCGTCGGTGAACGAGGAGAGCTGGCGGATGTGCACCAACCCGGGCTCGGCGATGTAGGTGCCGCTGCCCTGGGTCCGTACCAGCAGGCCCTCGACGACGAGCTCGGCGATCGCCTGCCGCACGGTCGTGCGCGACGTGCCGAGCTGCTCGGCCAGCTCGCGCTCGGTGGGCAGCGCCGTGCCCGGCTCGCCCGCGTCGACCAGCCCGCGCAGCCGCTCCTTCACGAGCCAGTACTTCGGCACCCGCTGTGTCGTTCGGCTCGGCACGCCCGCCCCCTTGCCCTCAGCATTGGTATATGCCAATATACCAGCCAGCAATGGTGTAGACCAATCTTGGGAGGAGATGCGCATGGGGTTCGTGGCGGATCTGAGAGAGTCGTCCCGACTGGGACTGCTGGTGGCGGCCTCGGCCGCGACCGTCGGCGTGATCTACGGCTACGACCAGTCCAACATCGCAGGCGCCCTGCTGTCGATGACGACCGAGTTCCACCTCAGCACGCACGACCAGGAGCTGATCACGACCGTGACGGTCATCGGGCAGATCCTGGGTGCCCTCACCGGCGGAGCGCTGGCCAACCGCCTCGGACGCAAGCCGTCGATGCTGCTGGTCGCGGCGGGCTTCGGGGTGTTCTCGCTGCTGTCCGGCCTGGCGTGGTCGATTCCGACGCTGCTGGTGGCCCGGTTCCTGCTCGGCGTCACCGTCGGGGTGTCGATCGTCGTGGCGCCGGTGTTCGTCGCCGAGTCCGCGCCCACCAAGGTGCGGGGTGCGATGCTGGTGCTCTACCAGGTGGCCACGGTGATCGGGATCATCGCGGGCTACCTCGTCGCCTGGGCCTTCGCGGGCACCGGCGGCTGGCGGGTGTTGCTGGCGCTGGCCGCCGCGCCCGCAGTGGTGGTGGTGCTGATGCTGCTGCGGCTGCCCGACACCGCCCGGTGGTACATGCTGCGCGGGCGCACCGCCGACGCCCGTCGGGTGCTCGTCCAGCTCGACTCCGAGACCGACCCGGACACCGAGATCGCGGAGATCCAGGAGGCGCTGTCTGCAGAGACCGGTGGGGCGGTGCGGGAGCTGCTGCGCACGCCCTGGCGGCGCGCGACCGTGTTCGTCCTCGTGCTGGGCTTCTTCATCCAGATCACCGGGATCAACGCGATCGTCTACTACAGCCCGCGGATCTTCGAGTCGATGGGCTTCACCGGCAACGCCGCCGTGCTCGGCCTCCCGGCGCTGGTACAGGTGTTCGGCCTGGCCGCGGTGCTCACCTCGCTCGTCACCGTCGACAAGTTCGGCCGCAAGCCCACCCTGCTCACCGGCATCGGGATCATGGTGGTGGCGAACGCACTGCTGATCGTGGTGTTCCTGTTGTCCTCCACGTTCGGGGGAGTGCTGACCGCGCTCGGCTTCATCGGGCTGGTGCTGTTCACGGTCGGGTTCACGTTCGGGTTCGGCTCCCTGGTGTGGGTGTACGCGGGCGAGGCGTTCCCGGCGCGGCTGCGGGCACCCGGCGCGAGCGCGATGCTGACCGCCGACCTGGTGGCCAACGCGATCGTCGCCGCCGTCTTCCTGACGATGCTGAACGGCCTGGGTGGCGCGGGCACGTTCGCGGTGTTCGGGGTGCTGGCCCTGGCCGCGATGGTGTTCGTGCACTTCAAGGCCCCGGAGACGAAGGGCCGTCGCCTCGATGAGATCCAGCAGTACTGGGAGAACGACGGCAAGTGGGTGACGACGTCGTGACCGGGGGACGGCAGCCCGCGGAGCCTGCGGAGCGGGCGGGGCGGGTAAGGGCAGCCGTGCTGGGACTCGACATCGGCGGCTCGACCACCCGCGCCGTGCGCGCGGAGGACGGCCGGTGCGTCGCGGAGGTCCGCGCGGGCAGCGCCAACATCCGCTCGGTCGGTGTCGACGAGGCGGGCCGCCAGCTCGACGCGGTGCTGGCCGGGTTGCGGACCGACGACGTCGCCGCCGTCTGCGCCGGCGCCGCGGGCGCCGACTCCGCACCCGCACGGGCCGCGCTGCACGAGCTCTTGGCCCAGCGGCTGCCGGGGGCCGCGGTCCTGGTGGTGCACGATGCGCGGCTGATCCTGGCCGCCGCCCACCTCGACACGGGCATCGCGGTCATCGCGGGCACCGGCTCCGCGGGCTGGGGCGTCACCCCGGACGGGCGGGAGGCCCGCGCGGGCGGGTTCGGCTACCTGCTCGGCGACGAGGGCAGCGGCTACTGGACCGCTCGGGAGGCCGTGCGGCACGTGCTGCACCGCGCCGACACCGGCGCCCCGCCCGACGCGCTGGGCGCGGCCCTGCTCGACGCGTGCGGGGTCGCGACCGCCGTCGACCTGTTCGACCTGTTCTACGCCCGGTCCGAGCGCGCGTTCTGGGCGGGGCACGCCGGGACGGTCGCGCGGCTGGCCGCGAGCGACCCGGTCGCCGCCGAGATCCTCGGCCGCGCCGCCGACGCCCTCGCAGGCCTCGCCGCGACGGTCGGCGCGCGGCTCGGGAGCACCGGCCCGGTCGTGCTCGGCGGCGGGTTCGCCGTGCACGAGCCCGCCCTGCGCACCGCCGTCGCCGCCCGGCTCGCCACCGCGGGCATCGCCGATGTGCGCGTCATCCCCCGCGACCCGGTGGCAGGCGCCGTCCGGCTCGCCCAACGCCTATTGGAGACCCATGACCTCGCTGACCAACATCACGGCACCCGTCCCGGCACCGGTTGAGGAGCACTAGGCATGACCAACACCCTCAGCAAGGGCGGCCGGATGGCCGCCGAGATCGCCGAGCAGCCCGCGCAGTGGCGCACGCTGCTGACCGAAGCGGGCCCCGAGCTCAGCGCCGTCGCCGCCGCCATTCGCCGCTACGACCCGCACACCGTGCTGCTCGTGGCCCGCGGCACCAGCGACCACGCCGCGCTCTACGCCAAGTACCTCGTCGAGATCCGGCTCGGGAAGGCGGCGGGCCTGGTCTCGCCGTCGACGATGACCGCCTACGGCGCCCGCCCGGACCTCCGTGGCGTGCTGATGCTCGCCGTCAGCCAGTCGGGCGGCTCGCCGGATCTGGTGCGCTCGCTGGAGGTGGCCCGGGAGTGCGGCGCGCTGACCGTCGCCGTCACCAACAACGCGGCCTCCGACCTGGCCGAGGTGGCGACCGCGCACGTCGACGTGCTCGCCGGGCCGGAGCGGGCCGTCGCCGCGACCAAGTCCTACACCGCACAGCTGCTCGCGCTGCACCAGTTGCTCGACCGGGTCGGCGGCGGCACCGGCGCCGCGGCGGCCGGGCTGCCCGACCTCGCCGACGCCGTCCTCGACCGCGGCGGGGAGATCGCGGCGCTCGCCGACCGCTACCGCTTCGCGCAGCGGATGGTGACCACTGGGCGCGGCTACTCCTACCCGACCGCGCGGGAGGCCGCGCTCAAGCTGATGGAGACCGCCTACGTCTCGGCGCAGGCGTTCTCCGCGGCCGACCTGCTCCACGGCCCGCTCGCGATGATCGACCCACAGGTGCCGGTGCTGGCCGTCGTCGCCGACGGGGTCGGCGGGCGCGCCATGGCCCCGGTGCTGCCGCGGCTGGCCGACCGCGGCGCCGACGTGTGCGTCGTCGGGTCGGCCGCCGCCGTCGCCGAGGCCGACGCGGGGGTGGTGCTGCCGTCGGGCGCGCCCGAGGAGCTGTCGCCGCTGCTGGAGATCCTGCCGTTCCAGCTGCTCGCGCTGAACGTCGCCGTCGCCCGCGGCGGCGACCCGGACGCGCCGCGCGGGCTGGCCAAGGTCACCGAGACGCTCTGATGATCCTCTCCGGAGACGCGCTGATCGCCCCCGGTGTCAATGGGCCGGGCTGGGTGCAGACCGGGGGCGATCGGATCACCGCGGTGGGCGCGGGTGCGCCCCCCGCGCCCGCCGCCGCCCACTACCCCGTGCTCGTGCCCGGGTTCGTCGACGTCCACGTGCACGGCGGCGCGGGCGCGGCGTTCCCCGGCGGGAACGCCGAGGAGGTGCGTCGCGCGGTCGCGTTCCACCGCGCGCACGGCACGACGACCACCCTGGCCAGCCTCGTCGCCGCCGCCCCCGCCGAGCTGCGCCGGTCGGTGGACGTGCTCGCCGAGCTCGTCGTCGACGGGGAGGTCGCGGGCGTGCACCTGGAGGGGCCGTGGCTCGCCGCCGCGCGCTGCGGCGCCCACGACCCCGCGCAGCTGCGCGACCCCGACCCGGCCGAGCTGGACAAGCTGCTGGCCACGGGCGTGGTCGCGATGGTCACGCTGGCCCCGGAGCGGGACGGCGCGCTGGCCGCCATCCGCCGGGTCGCCGAGTCGGGTGTGGTGGCCGCGGTCGGGCACACCGACGCCGACTACGCCCTGACCCGTGCGGCGATCGCGGCGGGCGCCCGGCACGGCACGCACCTGTTCAACGCGATGGCCCCGCTGCACCATCGGGAGCCCGGCCCCGCGGTGGCGCTGCTCAACGACGACCGGGTGACCGTCGAGCTGGTCACCGACGGCCTGCACGTGCACCCCGCGCTGTGGGAGCACGCGGTGCGCGCCGCGGGGGCGCACCGGGTGGCCGCCGTGACCGACGCGATGGCCGCCGCGGGGATGCCCGACGGTGCCTACCAGCTCGGGCACCTGGACGTCGAGGTCGTCGACCGGGTGGCCCGGCTCGCGGGCGGCGGCGCGATCGCGGGCAGCACCGCCACCGCCGACGTGCTCTTCCGCAACATCGTGCGCCACGCCGCCGTCCCGCGGGCCGAGGCGCTGCGACGGGCGGTGGCGATGACCGCGAGCACCCCGGCCAGGGCGCTCGGGCTCACCGACGTGGGGGAGCTGGTGGTCGGTCGTCGCGCGGACGTTGTCGGGCTGGAGGCCGACCTGCGGGTGGCCAGCGTGTACCGCGCGGGCGCGGCCGTGCGGCCCTGAGGCCCAACCCGACGGCCGACTTGCATCACACAAGTGATGCCGGGTTACCATCGGAAGATGTTGGGGCGGACCTACGAGCGCGAGAACTGCTCGGCCGCGCGCGCCCTCGAACTGGTGGGGGAACGCTGGAGCCTGCTGATCATCCGCAACGCCGTGTTCGCGGGGATGGGGCGCTTCTCCGACTTCGAGCGGCGGCTTGGCGTCGCGCCGAACGTCCTGGCCAAGCGCCTCGAAGCGTTCGTGGCGAGTGGGCTGATGGAGCAGCGGGAGACGGGCGAATACGTCCTCACGGAGAAAGGTCGCGAGCTCGGCACGGTGATCGTCGCGCTCACCGAGTGGGGCGACCGCTGGGTGGCACCCGAGGGCCCACCGGTGCTCTTCGAGCACGACGGGTGCGGTGGCGCCGTGCACGTCACGACGAGCTGCGAGCGGTGCGGTCGGGCGCCCGAGATGGCCGACGTCGTCGCGACGCCGGGCCCCGCCGCGCGACCCGAAGACCGGGAACGCATGGAGGCCCGGCGCTCGGCGAAGGCCTGAGCGTCGGGCCTCGTCGCAGGCGACGATCAGTGGCAGGAGTGCGCCGCCTCCACCGTCGCGTATGGGTAGTCCGTCGGTTGGACCATCGGTGCTCGCCCCTTCGGCTCCTCCCACGCCTCCTGACGACCCAGCGGGGTGAGGTCGAGCAGCCGGTAACCGTGCATCATCACCTCGACGCCGCGCCCGTGGGTCGCGTAGGTGTGGAAGACCTCGTCGCCGTCCCGCAGGAAACAGCTGATTCCCGGCTGTTCACCCGTGTAGGTCGTGAGCCACTCCAGCTCTGCGGAGGCGGCGATCTCCTCCGGAGTGCGGAAGTTGTAGCTGTTGGGCCTTCTGGTGGGGTCGAGGGTGACGTCGAAGTCGTAGTTGAAATCGCTCCCGTGGGAGGAGTACCAGGGGAACGTCCACCCCTTGGCCTCGCGGACCGCTCGCAGCTTCGGGTACGGAGCCCGGGACACCGCGGCGAACGCGGTGCCGCGCTTGGCGAGGTGCCCACGTGTGCCGTCGCCGGTGTCGTCGGCCATGGCGGTGCAGCCGTTGCAGCCCACGTCCCACGACGGGTCGAACATGAAGTGCTGCAGGATGAGCTGCGGGTGGCCGTCGAACATGTCGAGCAGCCCGACCTCGCCGTCGGGGCCGGTGAACCTGTAGTCCTTCTCGACCCGCACCATGGGCAGCCTGCGTCGGGCGGCGCTGACCGCGTCGCGGGCCCGTGTCAGTTCCTTCTCTCGGAGTAGCAGCTCCCTGCGCGCGGCCAGCCATTCGTCGCGGGACACGACCGACGGAAGGTTCATGAAGATCACCCCCTGGGTTCGACTTGCATGACGCAAGCGACGGTAGCGCGCTGGCTTGCATGAAGCAAGTCAGTCGTGAGCGGACAACGCGGCCCGGCGACGATTTCCGCGCCCGAGGGGGTTTGCCGGGGTGCACCGGCCGGGGACTCGACGGTATGAGCGACGACGAACGAGGCGGCGCCTTCGAACGCAAGCCCGTAGGCATCGACGAACGCATCACGGCGGACGGGTCGTCCCGGTGGCCGGTGGCCGCCGGTCGGTACCGGCTGATCGTGGCGCGGGCCTGCCCGTGGGCCAACCGCGCGGTGATCGTGCGGCGGCTGCTCGGACTGGAGGACGCGATCTCGATGGGGATCGTCGGGCCCCTGCACGACGAGCGCAGCTGGCGTTTCCATCTCGACCCGGACAACCGCGACCCGGTGCTGGGCATCGCGTACCTCGCCGAGGCCTACCGCAAGGCCGATCCCGACTTCTCCGCCGGGGTCACCGTGCCCGCCATGGTCGACATCGCGACCGGCGCCGTGGCCACGAACGGCTTCCAGCAGCTCACGCTGGACTTCACCACGCAGTGGACGGCGTTCCACCGCCCGGGCGCCCCCGACCTGTACCCCGAGCCGCTGCGCGAGCAGATCGACGACCTCAACGCGGACGTCTACGACGACGTCAACAACGGCGTGTACAAGTGCGGGTTCGCCACCGCCCAGGACGTCTACGAGAAGGACTACGCGGCGCTGTTCGCGCGGCTCGACGCACTGTCGGACCGGCTCGCGACGCGGCGCTACCTCGTCGGCGACACGATCACCGAAGCCGACGTGCGGCTGTGGGTCACGCTGGTGCGCTTCGACGCCGTCTACCACGGGCACTTCAAGTGCAACCGCCAGAAGCTCACCGAGATGCCGGTGCTGTGGGCCTACGCGCGCGACCTGTTCCAGACCCCCGGCTTCGGCGACACGATCGACTTCGACCAGATCAAACAGCACTACTACGGCGTCCACCGGCAGATCAACCCGACCGGGATCGTGCCCGCGGGCCCGGATCTCTCCGGCTGGCTCACCTCGCACGGCCGAGAGGAGCTGGGCGGGCGCCCGTTCGGGGACGGCACCCCGCCCGGCCCGCCGCCCCCGGCCGAACGGGTGCCCCCGATCGGCTGAGCGCTCGAGTGGGACCTCAGCGGGGTTTCGCCAAGATCCAATCCCGTTCAGGTTCCACTCGCGCACCTGCGGGTGCGCGCTTCTCAGCCTGGCCGCGGCGCCAGCGGGTCGTCGGGACCCAGGTGGCCCGCGGCCCGCGCCGCGAGCGTGGCCGCGCCGAGGGTGCCGGTCTCGACGGCGTCGGCCACGGTCAGCGGGCCGAACAGCCGCCGCTTGGCGGCGAGCACGGCCGCGCTGGCGCACCAGCCGCCGGTCACGACCAGCCGCCGGTGGGGCCCGACGATCCGGGCCATCGTCGCCAGCCGCTCGGCCGCGTCACGGGTCGCGGCCTCGATCGCCGCCCGCCAGGCGCCGCCGTTGCCGGATGGGGGGTCGGCGAGCGCGGCGGCGTCGAGGTCGGCGATGTCGGCCCAGGACACGCCGAGCGCGTCGAGCGTGTGCCGCAGCGCCAGCCCGCCCCGGGTGCCGCCGAGCAGCGACCAGCTCCCGACCGGCACGCCGAGGTCGGTGGTGATGCCCGCGGACGCGAGCGCCTCGACCTGCGCGGCCCCGAGCCCGGAAGGCACGATGCGGAGCACGGCCTCGGCCGAGCCGTGGGAGTCGAGCACGTCGCCCGTCCCCGAGACGTCCGCGCCGACGGCGGCGGCCTGGTGGTCGTGGCCCGCGAGCGTGACGACCGCGCCCACCAGTCCCCGGCGGGTCGCGCTGCCGACCGGCTGACCCGCCGCCACCAGCGGGGGCATCAGCGACGGCGCGGCGCCCGACCACGCCAGCAGCTCCGGATCGAAGGCCTCGCGGGCGATGTCGAGCCATCCGGTGCGGCTGGCCAGCGAGCGCTCACAGGCCTCGTCGGCCCCGAGCCCGCGCGCCACCCACTCCGCGACGTTGAACCGGCGCACAGCGGCCCGGCTGGCGGGCACGTTCGTGGTGAGCCAGCGATGCTTGGTCACGGCGTACTGGTTGGTGGGTGGCTTGCCGGTGCGGCGGGTGAACGTCGTCGGGTCCACGTCACGGGCCAGCTGCTCGGCCTCGGCCGCATCGCGCACGTCATGCCAGGCGATGGCGGGCGCGACCGCGTCACCCTTGCCGTCGACGAGGATCCCGGTCTCGCCCATGCTGGTGATCCCGACGCCGCCGACGGCCTCGCCGCGCGCCGCGGCGAGTGCCTCGTCGATGGCCGCGAAGGCGCTGTCCCGCAAGGCGATCGGGTCCACCTCGACGCCGTGCGGCCCGGTGTACCAGGGAGTCGCCGCCCGTCCCGCCCCGACCGGCCGACCCGTGTCCGTATAGACGACGGCCTTGGTCGACGACGTGCCGACGTCCACCCCCAGCCACCCCATCGCACCAGTGTGCCGGATCATGCTCGGCGAACACCGGCGCCGCGGGCGCCGCAGTTTCCCGACGCGGGCGCGCCTACGACGGAATTCGCACCCCGCGGCCGGTGCGCAGGCTCTCGTTGGCCGCGTCGGCGAGGACGAGCGCGGCGCGGCCGTCGGCGAACGACGGCTCGGGCGGGATGTCGTTCTCGACTGCGGTGAGGAAGTGGTCGAGCTCGGCTGGGTAGGAGGTGCCGTAACGCTGCCGGAAGAAGTTCAGGTACGGGGCGGCGGCCTCGGAGTGGTCGAAGCCTGCGTAGCGCACGCTGGTCGGGCGCTGGTTGTCCACGGTGAGCATGCCGGTGCTGCCGAACGCCTCGACTCGCTGGTCGTAGCCGAAGACCGCGCGGCGGCTGTTGGTGATGTGCGCGAGCGCGCCGTCGGCGGAGCGGAGCACGACGACCGCGCTGTCGATGTCGCCCGCCGCCGCGATGTAGGGCGCGACGAGGTTGGCGCCCACCGCGTGCACCTCGACGATCTCGCCGAGCAGGAAGCGGGCCATGTCGAAGTCGTGGATGGTCATGTCGCGGAACAGGCCGCCGGAGGTCGCCAGGTAGCCCTCGGGCGGCGGCTCCGGGTCGCGGCTGGTGATCGCGACGTGCTCCACCCGGCCGATCTCGCCCGCCCGGACGCGGTCGTGGACCTCGCGGAACGACGGGTCGAAGCGCCGGTTGAACCCCACCATCACCGTCGGGTGCAGCGGCGCGATCGTGGCCCAGCACGCGTCGACCCGCTCGACGTCCAGGTCGATGGGCTTCTCGCACAGCACGGCCTTGCCCGCCTGGACGGCGGCGACCATCAGGTCGACGTGCGTACTCGTCGGCGAGCCGATGATCACCGCGTCGACGCCGTCGTCGGCGAGCACCGCGGCGACGTCGGCCGTGGCCCGCGCTCCGTGCGTGCCCGCGAGGTCCTTGGCCGCGTCCTCCATCGGGTCGCACACCCAGGCGAGCTCGGCGCGCGGGTGGGCCGCGACCGACTCGGCGTGCACCGTGCCGATCCGTCCACAGCCGAACAGGGCGATTCTGGTCATGGCGGTCCCTTCCGCTGGCGAACGGCGATTGTCCCGCGGTCGAGGGCGCGCGGCGCTACCGTCGCCGGATGAGCGACACGCGACCTCGTCCGCGCGCCCCGGAGGAACTGCGCAGCCACCGCTGGTACGGCGCGGCGGACCTGCGCTCGTTCGGCCATCGCTCGCGCACCGCCGGGATGGGCTACGAGCCCGCCGACTACGCGGGCAAGCCGGTCATCGCGATCCTCAACACCTGGAGCGACATCAGCCCCTGCCACATCCACTTCAAGGAGCGGGTGGAGGACGTCAAGCGGGGGGTGTGGGCGGCGGGCGGGTTCCCGGTGGAGCTGCCCGCGATGTCGCTGTCGGAGCCGTTCCTCAAGCCGACCTCGATGCTCTACCGCAACCTGCTCGCGATGGAGGCCGAGGAGCTGCTGCGGGCGCACCCGATGGACGGCGCGGTCCTCATGGGCGGCTGCGACAAGACCACGCCGGGCCTGCTCATGGGCGCCGCGTCGATGGACCTGCCGACGATCTTCGTGCCGTGCGGGCCGATGCTGTCCGGCCGGTGGGGGAGCACGCCGCTCGGCTCGGGCAGCGACGTGTGGAAGTACTGGGCCGAGCTGCGCGCGGGAAAGATCACCGAGGCGGACTGGAAGGAGATCGAGAACGGCATCGCCCGTTCCCCCGGCCACTGCATGACGATGGGGACGGCCTCCACGATGACGAGCGCGGCCGAGGCGCTCGGCGTCACGCTGCCGGGCGCGGCGTCGATCCCGGCGGTGGACTCGCGGCACGCCGTCATGTGCGCCCGGAGCGGGCGGCGGATCGTGGAGATGGTGTGGGCGGACCTGCGCCTGTCGACGGTCATGACGGCCGCCGCGGTGCGCAACGCCGTGGTCACCGCGCTGGCGCTCGGCGGCTCGACGAACGCCGTGATCCACCTGATCGCCATGGCGCGCCGGGTCGGGGTTCCGTTGCACCTGGCCGACTTCGACGCGCTGGCCCGCATCACGCCGCTGCTGGCCAACGTGCGCCCGTCCGGTGCCTACCTCATGGAGGACTTCTTCTACGCAGGCGGCCTGCCCGCGCTCCTGCGCAGCCTCGGCGACCTGCTCGACCCCTCGGCGCCCACGGTCAACGGGCGCACGCTCGGCGAGAACGTCGCGGAGGCGCGTGTGCACGACCCCGACGTCATCCGCACCCGCGACACGGCGCTGGTCGCGTCCGACACGCTGGCCGTGCTGCACGGCAACCTCGCCCCCGACGGTGCGGTGATCAAGCCACCCGCGGCCGAGGAACGGCTGCACCGGCACGCGGGCCCGGCCGTCGTGTTCGCCGACTACGCCGACATGGCCGCGCGCATCGACGACCCGGCGCTCGACGTCGACGAGAATTCGGTGCTGGTGCTGCAGAGCGCGGGCCCGCAGGGCGCGCCGGGGATGCCCGAGTGGGGACAGCTGCCGATCCCGAAGAAGCTGCTGGAGCGGGGCGTGCGGGACATGGTGCGCATCTCCGACGCGCGGATGTCGGGCACGAGCTACGGGGCGTGCGTGCTGCACGTCGCGCCGGAGAGCCACGTCGGCGGCCCGCTGGCCCTGGTGCGCACCGGCGACGTCATCGAGCTGGACGTGCCGTCGCGGCGGCTGCACCTGGCCGTGAGCGACGAGGAGCTGGCGCGGCGGCGGGCGGCCTGGCGCCCCCCGCCGCCCCGGTACGGACGCGGCTACGGCGCGCTGTACGTCGAGCACATCACGCAGGCCGACCAGGGCTGCGACTTCGACTTCCTTGAGCACGGCCCACCCGTCCCCGAGCCGGAGATTCACTAGGTGAGTCGCGCGTTTCGCCGCGGCGAGTTGGGCATTTCGCCCGGTGAGTCGCGCGTTTCGCCACTGCGAGTCCGGCATATCGCCCCCGTGAGTCGCGCGTTTCGCCCCCGCGAGTTCCGGTTTCCGGCACCATGCGGCGGCTACGACGGCGGTGATCGCCAGGTCCGGTGTGGGAGGTGTGCTTCTGCACCTCGCACACCGCTTCCGGCGATCATTCATCGGGTGCGACGGTCAACGCGATCTTGACATATGGGTCACGGGCCGGGCTCCGGCTCGTTCAGGTACTCGGACCGCGGCGAACCCCGCTGGTGTTCCCTTCGAGCACAGGGACCGACGTTTCGTCGGCCACGTCAGGTGCGACTCGGCGCCGCGATCAGCCGCCGGCATTGGGACGCACTGGCCCCGGCGCTGCGCCGCGAGGGGGAGCCCGGACATGGCCACCCGCCGCCGACCTCGTGATCGCCGAGGTCGACGAGATCGTGCCCGTCGGCACCCTGGACCCTGAGGCCGTGGTTCGTCGACGTACTGGTATCAGAGCTGCCGGCCGCCGCCGTCGCCGGCTCGTGGGAGGACGTCGAGCCGCGCCACGAGCCGCTTGGGCGCGACCTGCCGGTACGCGTCCTCGATGATCTCGGCGATCTCGACCCAGTCGACGTCGATGTCGAGATAGACGCCCAACCACCCGCGGTGCCCTACGTACGGCGGCCGGAAGAATGCCTCTGGCCGGGCCGCGACCAGCGCTTCCTGTGCCCCGGGTGGGGCGGCGCACCAGAAGCCCACGCGGTCGTCGTGATGGTGGTCGGCGTACATCACGAACACCTTCCGGGCGAGCCACGTCGGCTCGCCGTGGCTCAGCTTCTCCGTGGCCTCGGGCAGGACCGTGCACAGGGCACGCAACCGGGCGAGGGGATCGATCAGCAACGGCGCGACCTCCCTGGTCAGGTCGGCCGCGCGCCCGTCGGGGTGGGTTGTCACGAGGGGCGGTAGGTGCCGACCGACCACACATTGCCCTCCGGGTCGGCGACGGCGTACTCGCGCGACCCGTACGACTGGTCGACGAGCCCCATGACGATCACTGCGCCGGCGGCGACGGCGCGGTCGTGGTGGGCGTCGATGTCGGTGCCCTCCCCGACGGCGAGGTAGACCGACGACTTGCCCGTGTCGAACGGCGACGGCGGGTCGGTGCGGGTACCCAGCATGACCACGCCGTCGCCGAAGGCGAGCTCGGCGTGTCCGATCGTGCCGTCGTCCGCGCTGTAGACGTGCAACTCGGCGAACCCGAGCGTGGTGGTCAGGTAGTCGATGGCGGCCTTCGCGTCGGTGTAGCGGATGACTGGGTGAACACTCATGCGAGCGACCGTACGGTGGATCATGGCTCTCGGCTTGAACGAAGGGGAACGGCGTCCGCCCATTCCGCGACGTACTGGCCGGGCGGGCACCCGGCGAGCGCGCGGAACTCCCTCGCCATGTGGGCGTGGTCGGCATATCCGCAGGTAGCGGCCACATCGGACAGGGAACGACTTACTACGGCGCCGCTGGGCGGCACGAGCATCCGTGCGGCTCGTTCGAACCGCACCACCCGGGCCGCCGCCTTCGGCGCGAGCCCGATCTGGGCGCGGAAGCGGTTGCTGAGGTGCCGTCGGCTCCAGCCGGTCGCATCGGCCAACGCGCCGATTCCGGCGGTGCCCCCGCTGCGATTCAGGGCACGCCATACCCAGGTGACCTCCGGGTCCGGGCGGACGGCTGCGCGGTCGTACAGCCAGAGCAGCGTGGCGTCGACCCGGGCGAACCGCTGCGCCCAGCCGGGATCCTCGGCGAGCCGCTCCGGAAGCGTCGCCAGTTCGGGCACCGCGATGGCGGCCAGCGGGACGGACCGGTTCGTCAGCTCGTCCATCGGGCGGCCCAGGAGCGTGAAGGCGCCGAGCGGAGTGAGGTTCACCTGGACCCCTCGCTGCCGGCCGGAGAACTCGGTGATCACGGGCTTGTTGTGGAGCCCCGAGAGGAACGCGCCAGGAACGGTTGGTCCGGCTGGGCCGTAGAGCCGGATCGGTGGCCCGAACTCGGCGATCAGCGGCGCGACTCCCGTCGGCGCCTGCCGCCGACGCACGACACCCGCGCTCGACTCCGAGTACCCGGTGTAGCCGCGCACGAGTCCGCGCAGCGCCGGATGCGGGCGGCCGGGGACGAACTCGGACACATCCATCGACCCAATATGGCAGGTATCGGGCAGGCCGATGGTCTGCCTTTGCGCTGCCGCCGTGCCGTACACGACGGCTCGGGATTGTCGGTGGACAGGCCGGCTGCGGCGGGTCCAGTCTGCCGCGGGGGCAGCGAAAGTGTCGGGGGGAAATGGTCCATGACCGAGGTGGAAGCCGCGCCGCGTCCCGCGGTGGCGGGCCGCGCGCTGCACGGCGGGCTCGTGCTCGCGGTGCTGGTCGTCGCGGGGCTGGCCTACGGCTGGCGGGCGCAGAGCGTGCCGCTGGAGCCGTACTACGCGGCCGCCGTGCGGTCCATGGCGGGCAGCTGGCACGACTTCGTGTACGGCGCCTTCGATCCCGCGGGCACGGTCACGCTGGACAAGCTGCCGGGCGCGTTCTGGCTGCAGGCGCTGTCCGTGAGGGCGTTCGGCGTGAGCACGTGGGCGATCGTGGTGCCGCAGGTCGTCGAGGGCGTGCTCGCCGTGCTCGTGCTGTACCGGATCGTGCGCCGCCTCGCCGGGCCGGGTGCCGGGCTGATCGCGGCGGCCGTGCTGGCGGTGAGCCCGGCGGTCGTCGCGCTCGACCGCGGCAACATCTCCGACTCGCTGATGATCCTGCTGGTCCTGCTGGCCGCCGACGCGGTGTGCGGGGCCCTGGACGACGGTCGGTGGTGGCGGCTGGTCCTCGCGGGCGTCTGGGTGGGGCTGGCGTTCCAGGCCAAGATGCTCGAGGCCTGGCTGGTGCTGCCCGCGCTGGCCGTGACCTACCTCGTCGCGGGCCCCGGCGGGTTCGGACGCCGACTCGGGCAGACGCTGGTCGGCGGCGTGGCCGCGCTCGCCGTGTCGCTGTCGTGGATGGTGGCGGTGAGCCTCGTGCCCGCGGCGTCACGGCCGTTCGTGGACGGCAGCACGGGTGACTCGCTCTTCGAGCAGGTGTTCGTCTACAACGGACTGGGGCGGGTCGGCGAGGCGAGCCCGCTGCAGATTCTGTCCGGTCAAGGATTGGGACTGGTCACGGTCGGGGGAGCGCCGAGCCCCGTGCGGCTGTTCGTCGGCGACCTCGGCCACGAGATCGGCTGGCTGTTGCCGCTCGCGCTGTTCGGCGCCGTCGCGGGCGTGGTCGGCGCGCGGGGACGGCCGCGCGCCGACCGGTTCCGGGCGGGCTACCTGCTGTGGGGCGTGTGGCTGGTCGGGCTCGGAGCCGCGTTCTCGGCCACGTCGACGATCAACGGCTACTACACCGCGGCGCTCGCTCCCGCCATCGCGGGCGTCGTCGGGCTCGGCGTGGCCGACCTGCGCCGCCGGGAGTCGCGCTCGTCGCGGGTCATCACCGCGGTCGTGATCGGCGCCTCGGCGCTCTACGCCGCTTGGTTGCTCGCGAGCGTGACGCTCGGGGCGCCCGCCTGGCTGGCCCCCGCGGTGCTGGTGCTCGCGGCGGCGGCGGTCGCGCTGCTGCTCACCGGGCGGCTGGTCCGGGTCGGGCTGGCCCTCGGCGCGGTCGCGCTGCTGCTCGCACCCGCGCTGGGGGCGGCCGAGATCGTCGTGCGGGGCGCGGGTGCCCTCGACACGCCCTTCGAGGCGCGCGCGAACGTCGTGGCGATCGACCGGCTGTTCGTCGCGACGCCCACGCTCGTCCGGCGGATCCTGCCCGACCTGGAGCGGGCCCGCGGCGGCGCGCCGGATCTGCTCGCCGTGCAGTCGGCGGCCGTGGCCTCGGTGTTCAGCTTCCCGACCGGCGACGAGGTGCTGCCCATCGGCGGATTCACCGGCACCGGGCCTGCGCCCAGCCTGGACCAGGTGCGCGCCGCCATCGCCCGCGGCGAGTTCCACCTCGTGCTGGCCTTCCCCTCCGCCGACCCGCGCATCGCCTGGATCGCGCAGCACTGCAGGCCGCTCCCCGACCCGACCCCGCCCTTCCACGGCTACTACTGCACCCCGGCGGACGCGGCCGGTTGAATCACCGGGTGGCGTAGGCGCCCCCGTTGACGTGCAGGTTCTGGCCGGTGATGTGCCGGGCGCCGGGCGAGGCGAGAAAGACCACCGCGGCGGCGACGTCGTCGGGGGTGCCCACCCGCTTGTTGTGGGTGGCGGCCGCGAACGTCCCGGCGCGCTCGTCGCTGAGCGTGCCGTGGAAGAAGCCGGTGTCGACGATGGGGCCCGGCGACACCGTGTTCACGGTGATGCCGCGCGGGCCGAGGATGGCCGACAGCCCGACCGTCCACGCGGCGACCGCGGCCTTGGCCGCCCCGTACGAGCCCCGCGCGTACTCCGCACCGATGGAGCTGACGTTGACCACCGCGCCGCCGTCGGCGAGGACGGGGCGGAACGCGGTGGTCGTGAGGACCGTGGTCATCAGGTTCAGCTCGAGATTGGCCCGCCACCGCTCGGCGATCCGCTCCAGCGGGGCGTCCAGCGGGAGCGGGTCGTACGTGTCGGGGTTCCCGCCCGCCATGTTGATCAGCACGTCGAGCCGGTCGCCCACGGTGTCGGCCAGCGCACGGACGTCGGCGGCGTCGGTCGCGTCGCACCGCTGCGCACGTGCGCCGATCTCGGCTGCCGCCTTCGCGAGCTGGTCCGCGTCGCGGCCGGTGATGACGACGTCGTCCCCGTCGGCGGCGAAGCGGGCCGCGACGGCCCGGCCGATGCCCCGGCTGCCTCCGGTGACGACCACAATCCGACTCACGCGCGTCTCCTCTGCCTCGGCACTCGGGCCCAAGGTAGGCAGCGCGGCCGCGCACCCGCCGACGGGGTGCGCGGTCGCGGCCTCGGCGCGCGTACCGGACTACCGCTGCCCGGCGGGCACCGTCACGGCGACGATCGCGGCCACAACGAAGAGCCCCGCCGTGATCAGCCCGGCCAGGTGCAGCCCGGCCAGGAAGGGCGCCGGGTCGGCGGGTGACCCCGCCACCGAGCTGTAGAGGGCGATCCCCGCCACGCCACCCGCCTGCCGCGCCGTGTTGTTGACCCCGGAGGCGAGCCCCGCCTGCCGCGGCGGGACGGCCGCGAGTGCCGCCGCGACGACCGCCGGGGTGAGTACGCCCAGCCCGACGCCCCAGGCCAGCATCGCGGGCAGGAGCCCGACGTACGGGGTCCCGGCGTCCCAGAAGGCGAGCAGCGCAACCCCGATCGCCGCGCCGCCGAGACCCGCGAGCATCGTCGGTCGCGGCCCCCAGCGGGCGGTCGCCCGACCGGCGAGCGGGGCCAGCACGACCAGCGGGAGGAACAGCGGCAGCACCGCGACACCCGCCTCCGGCGCGGAGCGCCGCTGCACGGTCTGCAGGAACAACGTGAGCAGGAACAGCAGACCGAGCGAGCCGAAGTTCATCGCCCCCGCGACGGCGTTGGCCACGGCGAACGCGGGCCGTCGCAGCAGGCCGAGCACCGCGACGCCCAACCCGGCCAGGTCGGGGCGGGCGCCGTCGGTCCGGTCCGGGCGGACCGTGCGGAGCGCGACGAGCATGGCCGCCAGTACGACCGGCACGGTGGCGAGAAACACCGACCGCCAGCCCAACGTCTGCACGAGCACGCCGCCGAGCAGCGGCCCCGCGGGCAGCGCCACGCTGCCGACACCCGCCCACACGCCGATCGCGCGGGCCTGCGCGCCCGGCTCGGGGAACGCCCGACTGATGATCGCCAGCGTGCCCGGGAGCAGCAGGGCGGCGCCCACCCCCTGCAGCACCCGCGCCGCGACGAGCACACCGACCGTCGGCGCGAGCCCGCACCCCGCCGACGCCGCCCCGAACAGCGCCAGCCCGGTCATGACCACCCCTCGATGCCCGTAGGCGTCCCCGAGGGCGCCACCGACCAGCAGCAGCGCGGCCAGCGCCAACGCGTACCCGTTCACCACCCACTGCAGCCCGCTGACCCCGGCCCCGAGCCCGACGCCGATCGCGGGCACGGCGACGTTCAGCACGGTCACGTCCAAGAGGATCAGGAAGTAGCCCACGCACATGACGGACAGCACCACGGTTCGCGAGGAGTTCACCGGCCCAGTCTTGGGCCGGATCGCTGCGGCGGCCGCCGAAGTGTTCTGGGGGTACCGTCGGTCGCATGCCCGGTGACGCCGACATCGCCCGCACCTCCGCCCTCATCGGCGACCCGAGCCGCGCGCGGGTGCTCATGGCGCTGGCCGACGGCCGTGCCCTGCCCGCGGGCATGCTCGCGGGCGAGGCCGGGGTGTCCGCCTCGACCATCAGCGAGCACCTCCGCAGGCTGCTCGACGGGCATCTCGTGACGGTGGAACGCCAGGGCCGCACCCGGTACTACCGCTTGGCCGGTCCGCAGGTCGCCGAGGCGCTGGAGGCGATCGCGCGCATAGCGCCGCCCGAGCCGGTCCGGTCGCTGCGCCAGGGCACCCACGCACACGCGTTGCGGCGCGCCCGCACCTGCTACAACCACCTCGCCGGACGGTTGGGCGTCGCGCTGATGGCCGCGCTCCTGCGGGACGGGGTGCTCGACGGCGAGCATCGTCCCGGGGTCGGGGCGGACCGGCTCGCCGGGCCGGGCCGGGCGATCGCCTACCGGCTGACCCCGCACGGCCGCAGCGTGCTCGACGGCTTCGGGGTCGATCTCGACGTGCTCCGCGGCCCTCAGGAGCCCATCCGCTACTGCCTGGACTGGTCCGAGCAGCGCCACCACCTCGCTGGCCCGCTCGGCACCGCGCTCACCGAGCGCCTGTTCGACCTGGGCTGGCTCCGGCGCACCGGGCGGCGGCGGGTGGTCGTGCTCAGCGACGCGGGCCGCGCCGGGATCGGGCGCCTCGGCGTCCCCGACGATTGGGAGGCGGCGGCGTAGCCGCCCACGATCACACGGCGGCGTAGCCGCCCATGATCACCGAATCGGCGCACATTCGGCCGATTCTGGCCGTTGTGCGCGCCGAACCGGCGATCATCGGCTGATCGCGGCGCGACGACCGTCAGGAGGCGGCGGGTTGGGACGGCGCGGCTCGGGCGCCGCGGCGCGGGGCAGGATGCACCTCGCTCGACGGGGCCGGGCCGAGCAGGCGGTGTTCGAGGCGTTGCATGGCGATAGTCCCGATCATCAGCGCGACCGGTACCAGCATCGCCAGCAAGACCTCGGACACGCGCGCGACCCCCGCTCCGGACGATATCCCGCACCCTATCCATCGTCACGGCTGCGGCCGGGGTTACGGCCCACCGGCGTCCGATCCGGTCTCGCCCGCTGCGGCCTTGGTGTCGTTGCGTCGGTGTCGTTGCCTCGGTGTCGCTGTGCGGCCGACGAAACGTCGGTCCCTGCGCTCGAAGGGGACCTCAGCGGGGTTCCGGCGCGCTGAAACCCCGCTGAGGTCCCTCTCGAGTGCCCTCCGGCACCTTTACTTCTTGCCTCCCACGATCTCCGCGAGGTGCGCCAGCGAGTTCGTGAGGTGCTCGCTGCCGAACGGTGGGAACCCGATGTGCTCGCGCAGGGACGCCGGGACGGCCGACCAGTCGTAGGACAGCGTGACGTCGGTGCCCGACGGGCCCTCGGCGAGGTCGTAGCGCCAGATCCAGCGGCCGTACTTCACGTCGCCATCGCCTGCGACATCCTGGCCCGGCGTCCAGGCGATCGTGCGCGACGGCGCGAACTCCGTGACCAGGTTGACCATCTCGTAGGTGCCCGCGGGGTGGTTCGGGTGGTACATAGCCATGCGGAACGTCTGGCCTGCCGCGGTCAGCGTGGTGTCGTCGAGCGGTTTCACGACCCAGCCGGTGCCGTCGATCCCCGGGTGGTTCGCCGGGTCGGCGAGCACGGCGAACACCGCCTCGGCCGGTGCCGCGATCGTCGTGGTCACACTCATGTTCTCAGTGGGCATCGCTCATCTCCTTCCGCCAGAACAGACCACGGCGCGGCGCGAAACTCATCGGCCGTCCGGCGCCGAAGCAGCAGCCAGGCCAGCCCGCCCGCCGGGACGATCGCCCAGTGGCTGATCAGGCGATAGAGCAGCACGGCGGTCAGGGTGCCCGCGGGGCAGCCGCCGAACGCGACGAGGGCCGCGGTCAGCCCGCCCTCGACGACGGCCAGCCCGCCCGGCGTGAACGGCAGCGCCGCCGCCGCCTGGCCGAGGCAGTAGGCCAGCACCAGCCCGGCCCACGGCGGCCGCTCGCCGAGCGCGACGAACGCGACGGCGAGCACGGCCAGGTCAGCGAGCCAGGACAGCAGCATCCCGACCCCCGCCGCCAGGAGGGACCGGGGCGCGAGCGGCATCCGCCGGAGGTGGGTCCACCGTTCGCGCAGCCGGGCCGGGACGCCCCACCGCCACACGGCAACCGCCACCACGGCCGTCGCCACGACCGCGACCAGCCCCGGGCCAGCAGGCAGCGTGGCCGGGCCGACCGTGACCAGCGCGATCCCGGCCGCCGCGACCCCCAGCGCGCCGAGCACCGCCACCGAGACCAGCGTGACGATGCCGAACCCCCACCACGCGGTGGTCCGCGGCACGCCGCGGCGGTGGGTCTGGCCGACCGCGACCGCGCCGCCCGCCGCGAAGCCGAACGGCAGCAGGTAGGCCACGGCGTCGCCGACGACGATGATCGCGGCCAGCGCGGCCGTCCCCACCGTCGGCGCGGCGGCGCGCAGCACCGCGCGGGTCGCGCCGCCGCGGGTGAGGTAGGAGACCGCCTCGGCGAGCGCGGCGACCGACAGCCACGCCGGGCAGACGGTGACCAGCAGCGCCACCGCCACGGCCAGGTCGTGCCGCTGGGCGACGAGCACGGGCACCAGCACGGCGCCGCCGATCACCGACACCGCGACCGTCAGCGCTTTTCGAACCACGTAAAGGAAATAGCGCCGCGGGTTACGGCGGGGGCGCGAGCACCTCGATCGCCCCGTCGGCCTCGCGGACCGCGAGCGTGGGCAGCGCTGGGGGTGGGGTCGAGAGCTGGTGACTGACCAGCGCGCCGTTCACCGCGAACGCGGTCGCGTGGCAGGGGCAGCGCAGCTTCCGGGCGGGCGCGTCCAACCGCAGCGCGCAGCCCTGGTGGGTGCAGATGCCCGACACGGCCGCGACCTGCCCGGCGTCGCGTCGCACGAAACCGGCCATGCCGTCGACCTCGAATCCGCGCACCGCGCCGTCGGGTACCTCGGTGCTGGCCGCCACCCGGGTCCACGTCCCGTCGTTCGGGACGAGCGGGCCCTCGGCGACTTCGGCGGGCCTGCTTGCGGACATCGCGACGTGGTCGGCGACCGCCCCGACCGCGACGGCCGCGGCGGCGACCGAACCGAACTGGAGGACGCGGCGACGGCCGCTGCGGATCGGGATCAGGTTGTCCCCGTCGCCGTCGTCGAGCTCGGTGGCCAGCCGCCGTCGCAGATCCGCGACGAACTCCTCGCTCGCGGCCCCGCTGCCCGGCCTGCCCGCGCGAAGCTCGATCGCGGCGCGCATCTGGGCGGCGTCGTCGTCGTCGGGCCGGAAGCCGCGGGTTCGCCTGCCGCGCAGCAGGTCGGCGACAAACCGCCGGACGTCTCGCGCGCTCATGCCTGCCCCCCACCGAGCTGGGCGGCGCGGCGAAGGGCCCGGTGCTGCAGGACCTTCGCGTTGGCGACGGTGACGCCGAGGGCCACGGCCGCGTCCTTGATCGAGTACGCCTGCAGGAACCGCAGCGAGAGGATGCGCCGGTCGCGTTCGGGCAGCTCGTCGAGGATGGCGGCGGCGCGCTGCGGGGCGTCGGACACCGGGTCATCCTGCCGGACCGCCTCCATCTGGTCCTCGTCGATCGTGGTGATCTCGCGGCCCATCGTCGTCCGCCAGTGGCGGGCCAGCACCGTGCGGGCCGTCGCGACGAGATAGGCGCGCACCTCGCCGACACTGCGGGAGAGCTGCATCGGGCCGAGCGCGGCGACGAAGACCTCCGCTGTCAGGTCCTCGGCGTCGGCGCGGTTGCCGACCTTGGCGAACATCAGCCGGTGGATGCGGTCGACGTTGTCCTCATAGACAGCGCGCCAGTCGGCGTACGTGTCGTGGGACACCACCCGCAGCTCCCGTGGCCGAACCGGCGGTGGCGCGTCGTTCGCCGACTGGCGGCGCGCCCGGTCTCCGTCCTGCGCCATCGTCACCTCCAGGCCCGACCCCGGAGTCCTATAGGGGCGGAGGTTACATCCAGGCCGGTGAACGAACGCGGCGCGGCGACCCGTGGTAGGCGGCAGGCACCCGCCCCAACACCGTCAGGAAGGCACCATGCGCGCACTCGTCACCCTCGCCGGCGCGGCCATCGCGCTCGCCGTCGCCGTACCGGCCTTCGCGATGTCGGGACCACCCGACCCGGCGAAAGGCATCGCGGACGCCCCCGGATCCGGGCGGTCCGTCGTCGACTGGAACCGCCAGCTGATCACGATCCTCGGCACCCCCAACGCCCAACCCGCCACGATCCACCCCACCCGCAGCTTCGCCATCCTGCAGGCCGCCGAGTACGACGCGGTCGTCTCGATCACCCGGGCCTCGCCGCCGTACAAGGCGACCGTGCCCGCGGCGGGCGACGCGCGGCCGGACGTCGCGGCCGACCAGGCGGCGCACGACGTCCTCGCCGCCCTCTACCCGACCACCCGGGCGGGCGCCGACGACCTGCTGCGCACCGAGCTCGCGGCCGTGCCCGACGGCGAGGCCAAGCAGGACGGCGTCGCGGTCGGCCAGGCCGCCGCCGCGCAGCTGCTCACCCTGCGCGCCGCCGACGGCGCAACGGCCACGCCCACCCCGTTCACCCCGGGCACCCAGCCCGGCGACTACCGGCCGACCCCACCGAAGCTCGCCGCCCCGATGTACCCGAACTGGGGCGCGGTCGCGCCGTTCGTGCTGACCAGCGGCAGCCAGTTCCGGCCGCCCGCGCACCCCGCGGTGACCAGCGCGGCGTACGTGTCCGCGCTCGCCGAGGTCGAGAGCCTCGGTCGCGACGTCAGCACCACCCGCACCGCGGACGAGACCGTGGCGGGCAAGTTCTGGAGCGCCTCACCCATCTGGAACACGTGGAACCAGGTGGCCCAGCAGATGGTCGGGGACCGCAGCCTCGCGGACACGACGCGCGCGTTCGCGGTGCTGGACCTCTCATTGGCCGACACGACGATCGGACTGTACGACGCGAAGTACACCGATCACGTGTGGCGGCCGATCACGGCCATACGGGCGGGGGTGCCCGGCCTCGCGGGTGACCCGAACTGGAACTCGTTGACCCCCACCGCCGCCGACCCGTCCTACCCGGGCGCGCACAGTGCGCTGAGTGCCGCCGCGGCCACCGCGCTCGGTGCCGTGTGGGGCGACCGGCAGACCGTGGCCGTCACCTCGTCTGCCGACCCCGGTGTGACCCGCAGCTTCACCAGCCTGGCCGCGGTTGCTGACGAGGCCGCCCTCAGCCGCATCTGGGCGGGCCAGCACACCCGCATCGACGACCAGGCGGGGCGGCAGCTCGGCCGTCAGGTCGCGGGCGTGGTGCTGGGTGCCCTGCAGGTGGCGGCCCCCGCGTCCTGACGAACGGACCGTACGCCCGCGTCGCCGACCGAGGGGTCGGCGACGCGGGCGCGCCGTAACCCGGTCGCCTATGAAGGGGTGATCCGGCGCGGGGGAGACTGTCGCTGCCCGCCTGCCCGTTCGGAGGTGACCATGCCGCTCCCGCGCCGATCGCGCCCGTTCGGCGACCTGGAGGCGACGCTGATGGACCTGCTGTGGAGCGCGGAACATCCGCTCTCCGTTCGCGAGGCGATGGAGGCGCTGCGCCCGGAGCGGGCGCTGGCCTACACCACCGTCATGACGGTGCTGGACAACCTGCACCGCAAGCACTGGCTGCGCAGGCAGCGCGACGGTCGAGCGTGGCGTTACACGCCGTCGGTCACGCGGCAGGCCTACACCGCGCAGCTCATGCACGAGGCACTGGCCGTGAGCGAGGATCGGGCCGGGGTGCTGGCCCGCTTCGTCGAGGAGATCGACCCGGCCGACGTCGAGGCCCTCGCCGCTGCGCTGCGGGAGGGAAACCCGCGGAGCGGTGGCCCGGACGCAGGCCCGGACGCAGGCCCGGACGCAGGCCCGGACGCAGGCCCGAGCGACGGGGTCGCGCGCGATGGGGCGGGATCGTGACCATCGGCGGTGCCCTCATCGGCTACGCAACCGTCGTGGGCTTCGCCGGGCCTGCCGGGTTCCGCCGCGCGGCCTGGCCGCTGCGGGCGCCCCGGCTGGGGGCGGCCGCGGTGGTGGCCGCGGCGTGGTCGGTGCCGGTGGCGTTGGTGCTGGCCGGGGTGACGGTGTTCCTGCCCGCGAGCGGCCTGACCGTCGACGTCGTGCAGCTGGTCGGGGCGTGCCTCGGCAGGCTGCGTGCGGCATACGGCACGCCCGCGGGCGCCGGTGTCGTCACGGCGGGCCAGGTGTTGACGGTCGGGATGCTGCTGCGGGGGGCGTGGGCGGTGGCGCGGGTCGTGCGGCGGCGTCGTGCGGAGCGCAGGCGGCACCGGCTGCTGCTGCGCTGGGCGGGCGCCCATCTGCCCGACGTACCCGCGGTCGTGCTCGAGCACGGCGGGGCGGCCGCCTATGCGGTCGCGGGACGGCAGCGGACCGTCGTCCTCACGCGGGGGATCGTCGACCTGCTCAGCGCGCCGGAGCTGTCGGCCGTGCTCGCCCACGAGCACGCGCACCTCGCCGCGCGCCACCACCGCTGGCTGACGGCCGCCGCATTCGTCGCACAAGCGCTGCCGATGGTCCCGCTGCTGCGGGACGCCCCGGCGCTGGTGGGCGCGCTGCTCGAGATGGAGGCCGACGAGCTCGCCGCGGCCCACCACGAGCCGAGGGTGATCGCGAGCGCGCTCGTGGCCGTCGCCACGGCAGGCCGGCCCCCGGCCCCTGGTCCGGCTGATACCTCGGTGGCGACTCCGGCCGTCGGGCCGGTCGGGGCGCGGGCGGCCACCGCGCACGAGATCACCGGGCGGGCGGCCACCGCGCACGAGATCACCGGGCGGGCGGCCACCGGACCGGCGGCCACCGGACCGGCGGCGGCCACCCGGCGGGCGGCGGCCACCCGGCGGGCGGCCATCGGGCGGGCGGCGGATATCGGACCACCACCACGGGCGGCGATCTCCCCCAACGGCTCAGAGGCGCTCGCCCGGGTGCAGCGGCTGCTCCACCCACCCGTCCGGCTGTCCGCGGTGCGCCGGGCGCTCGCGCGCACGGCGATCGCGGCCCTCACCGTCGCGCCGCTCCTGCTCGCGGCGGCCCCGATGGCGTTCGCACTGACGTGAGCAAGCGCCGCCACCAACGCGATGATCGCGGGGATCGGTGCAAGAGGTGTGCTGGTACACCACCTGCACCGATACCCGCGATCATGCGGCCCCGTGCCGGGAATCGTGGCCCGCCCTGTCGGAACGCCCAACTCGCGGCGTCGGAATGCCCAACTCGCGGCGTCGGAATGTGCGACTCACCGTGGCCGTGGCCGTGGCCGTGGCCGTGGCTGTGGCCGAGGACGGGCTCAGGCTCAGTAGCCGTAGCCGCCGCTGTTGCCCGCGGCCGGGGCGGGCGCGGGGGCCGGGCCGGGCGCGGGGGCCGGGGCGGGCGCGGGGGCCGCGTCGTCGGGGTCGATCTTGTTCCCGGCCGGGTCGACCACGTACCAGCTGCCGCCGAACCGGTTGATGCCCTGCCCGCTTGCGTCACCAGGGGCCTTGTCGCCCATGAAGTAGTACAGCGGGTGGCCGTTGTAGGTGACCTGCTTCGTGCCGTCGGCGCGCGTGGTGGTGCCCAGCAGCGCGGCCTGCGCGCCGCCGGACGGCATGGGGGCCGTGCCACCGACGAGCAGCGGCGGCCATACCTGTGCGCATTGTCCGTTGCAGTTGGAGGTGGCGCCGGTGTCGGCCTCGAACAGGTACAGCGCCCGCCCCGCGCCGTCGACGAGCGCGGTGCCGGGCTTCAGCACCGCGGTGCCGACCCCGTTGGTGGTGGGGGCGGCGGCAGCGCCTGTAGTCGGTGCGCCGTAGGCCGCGCCGGTCGGGCTGCCCGCGAGGGCGACGCCCGCGGCGGCGCCGCCGCCCGCGAGCACCGCGGCGGCCACGATGCCACCGATGACGTACGTGCGCTTCATGGGACTCCTCCAGGGATAGCGATGTGCCGTTCGACCACTGGCACGAGACGCAACCCCCCGGACGTTCACGTAACTACTATCGCTATTAGTAGACGTGAACGCCGACTTCGCGCTGCGCATGCTCTACCGCGACCACGCCGCCGCCCTGCTCGCCTATGCCACCTGGTTCACCGAAGACCGGCAGGCCGCCGAGGACGCCGTGCAGGAGACCTTCCTGCGCGCCTGGCGGCACCTGTCCCCGCTGCTGGCCGACGGCCGCCCATTGCGGCCCTGGCTACGGAAGGTGCTGCGCAACGTCCTTGCCGACGCGGCCCGGGTGGCGCGCAACCGCCCAACGAGCCCGCTCGACGAGGTTCCCGGCGAGCCGGAGGTCGACGGCGGCTACGAGACCGTGCTGGACCGCGGGCTGCTCCGCCGCGGGCTCCAACGGCTGTCGCCAGACCACCGGCGGGTGCTCCTCGAGATCTACTACCGCGACGTCCCCGCCGAACGGGCCGCAACCGCCCTCGGCATCCCCGCGGGCACCGTCCGGTCCCGTCATCACTACGCCCTGCGCGCCCTGCGCCTCGCCCTCATCGAGCGGTGAGTCGCCCCGGCGCCTGGGCCGGTGGCCTGTGGATGCCCGGTGGCGCAGGAGCACCGTCGGGTGCCGGACGAGCTTTCACGGCTTGCCGCGGAGCGGCCACGACGCCACCGTCTCGTGCCGGGCCGTGCCGCCCGGCCCCGCGCCGAGCGTGCTGCGCACGAGGTGCAGCTCGGTCGCCGACCACGGTCGGCCCGCGAACCCGGCCAGGCCCGCCGCGAGCGGCGCCAGGTCCGGCGCGGGGCGTCCCGCACGGGCCAGGGTGAGGTGCGGACGGTAGGGCCGCGTGTCGGTCGGCAGCCCGCACCGGCGGGCGGCGGCCCGCACGGCGTCGGCAAGCCGCCGCAGCGCCGCCGGGTCGCCCTCCACGCGCGTCCACAGCACTTGACGACCGAAGCGCCCGCCGCCCGCCAGCGCCAGCGTGGGTGGGGGATGCCTGCGCGCCACCCGTTCGAGGCGTTCGACGAGCGCGTCCCGCGCGCGGTCGTCGACCTCGGCCAGGAACGCCAGCGTGACGTGCCACTGCTCGGGCCGGGTCCAGCGGACCGGCGGCGTCGTCGGCAGCGCCGCGATGGCAGCGGCGAGCTCGGCCAGGGCGTCGGCAGGCGGGACGAGGGCCACGAACAACCGCATCGGCCCATCATCAGGGGAGCCGCGTCACGACCGATGGGCTGGCTCGTGTACCGGGTGCTCTCGAGACGTACGGCGGCCGGGTGGTCGCTGATCCGCGGGACACGGCATAGGCTCGGCCCCGGGGTGGGGAGGCCTTGTGGCGGAATCCGTGGCGGGACTGGCCCTCGGCGGCCTCGGTGGCTTCAACGCCCATGACGCGGGCGTGCTGAAGGCGTTCGCCGACCAGCGGGTCGTCCCGGACGTCATCACGTGCACCAGCGGCGCCATCTTCTGGACCTACCAGTACCTCACCGACCCGGACGGCATTCCGGACGAGGTTCGTCGGCAGGCCGACCGCGTCCGGGGCTCGAACGCCGTGTGGACCGCGGTCACCGGCGTGCCCGGCGTCTTCGCGCCCGCCTACGCCGACTACGTGCGGCGGTGGTTCACGCCGTGGCGGCGGCTGTCGCCCCGCGAGTTCGTCAACCGGCTGCTTCCGGCCGAGATCTACCGGCCCACGCGGTCCGCCGCCGACTTCGCCGCCATGGCCGCCGCGTTCAACGCATCGTCGATCCCCATCGTCTTCAACGCCTTCGACATCTCCGCGGGGCAGGAGTTGCTGTTCGGCAACCCGGCGGCGATGGAGTTCCTCGACGCGGTGCCGCACCTCGTGGTGGGGCGGGACGTGTCGAGCTGCTACCGCCCGATCGACGCCGCGGCCGTCGAGTCGGCGCTCTGGATCGTGCTGTATGGCTTCGACCACCGGTACGAGGGCGCGGTGGTCATCGACGGCGCCTACCACCGGCAGCTGATCATCGCGGAGCTCACGCGCTGCTCCGTCGTCTACGCCGTGAAGCCACAGAACGACGCGTGGCGCGCGGACCCGCCCGCGAACTACTTCGAGGTGCAGGACTTCAACACCGAGATGTGGTTCAACTCGTCGTTCGCCGCGGAGGTGGCGGCGCTGGAGAAGGCCCCGAGCCCTCCGCAGGTCGTGCGGATCACCATGGAGCACCCGCTGGGCTACTGGAACTACTTCGTCGAGAAGACCAGCAACTATGTCGCGGGCTACGAGGCCGCGAAGGCGCTGCTGGAAGCGGCCGACGCGCCGTTCCGCGCGGTACGGTAGGGCTCGCCCGACGTTCACGGGGGCCCGCACCCATGACGACACCGCAGGACCCGGCTACGGAGCCGGTAACGACCCAGCATGACGCCGATCTGGACGGCGACCTCCTCGACGAGGAGTGGCTCGAAGCCCGCCGGTCGAGCCCGGCCACCAAGGTGCTGGTGGGGCTGCTGCTGGTCGCGCTCGGATTCCTGGCGGGCGTCACGGTGGGCCGGAGCGCGGCCGATGCGGCGGCCGCGCGGAGCGCCGCCGGTCCGACGAGCTTCCGGGGCCCCGGCGGTGGCGGGGGCGGGGGCGCCCAGGGTGCCCAGAACGGCGGCGGGTCGGGTGGGTCCGGCGGGGGTGCGGCGGGCGGTGCGCAGGCCACCGGAGCGGCAGTCGCGAACGCGCGCACCTCGCCGAGCGCATCGGCCACCCGGTCGCCATCGGGCGCAGGCAGCACCGCGACGGCCCAGGCGGGCCGCAACGCCGGTGCCGCGGCCACGTCGTCCGCGCCGAACGAGGCGGGCCGCAACGCCGGTGCCGCGGCCACGTCGTCCGCGCCGAACGCGGCAAGCGGCAACGTTGCCGCGGCCATGTCGTCCGCGCCGAACGCGGCAAGTCGCAACGTGGTTGCCGCGGCCACGTCGTCCACGTCGAGCGAGGCAAGTCGCAGTGCCGCGGCCACGTCGTCCGCGTCCACCGGGAACGTAGGCCAGTCCAGTGCGGCGAACGGGTCATCGGGCGCAGGCCAGGTCGTGTGCGCGATGGGGGGCGGCTGGCTGCCGGGTGCGTGCCCGCCGACCAGCACGTCCACGACGGCGCCCACTTCGTCGCCGATGTCCCATACCGGCTGGTGAACGCGACGCAGATCACGGGAGCTGGTCCGTGGCTATCGTCACGGCATGACATCTCCGTTCCGCCTCGACGGCAAGACCGCGCTGGTCACCGGCGGCAACCAGGGCCTCGGCAAGGCGTTCGCCCTCGGCCTCGCAGAGGCGGGCGCCCGCGTCGCGATCGCGGGCAGGCGGGCCGAGGCCAACCAGGCGGCCGTCGAGGAGGCGCGCGCCGCGGGCCGCGAGCTCGTACCCCTCACGGCCGACATCACCCGCGACGACCAGGTCGCGGCCATGACCGGGGCCGCGGTGGCCGCGCTGGGCACCATCGACATCCTGGTCAACAACGCCGGGATCTGCTACCACGCGCCGTCGTTCGAGGTCACCGACGAGCAGTGGACGAACGTGTTCGACCTCAACGTACGGGCGCTGTGGAAGACCTCGCTGTCCGTCGGCGCCGTGATGCGCGAGCGCGGGTCCGGGTCGATCGTCAACATCGGGAGCATGTCGGGGATCATCGTCAACCGGCCGCAGTGGCAGCCCGCGTACAACGCCTCGAAGGCCGCCGTCCACCACCTCACGAAGTCGCTGGCCGTGGAATGGGCGCCCTACGGGATCCGCGTCAACGCCGTCGCGCCCGGTTACGTGAAGACGGACATGGCGCCCGTGGACCGACCGGAGTTCCGCCGGTACTGGATCGACGACGCCCCGCAGCAGCGCTTCGCCCTGCCGGAGGAGATCGCGCCGAGCGTCGTGTTCCTCGCGAGCGACGCGGCGTCGTTCATCACCGGATCGATACTGGTTGCGGACGGTGGCTACACGGCGGTGTGACCCGGGCCGTATCTCCTCGGCGGCTCCGCATCCTGTGACCGCACTGTGAACCATCCTGTGACTGCACTGTGAACCCCGCTCGTCGGCGCCGCGCGCGTCGTAGGGTGTGTTTCGGTAACGGGGCCGACCCGGCAGGGGTCGCTCAGGCCGCAGGTCGGCCGATGTGCCGTTGCGACGACCCAGCGTCGCGACGCAGAGAGAAGGGTTTTCACCCCGTGGTGGCGGACAAGTACGACTTCGTGATCGTCGGTTCCGGGTCGGCGGGATCCGTCCTGGCCAACCGGCTCAGCGCCGATCCGGCCAACCGTGTGCTCCTGCTGGAGGCGGGCCGTCGGGACTACTGGTGGGACCTCGCCATCAAGATCCCTGCGGCGTTCGGCGTCCCGGTCGGGAGTCGCTTCCACGACTGGCGCTATGAGTCCGAGCCCGAGCCGTTCCTGCACGGCAGGCGCATCCCGCATCCGCGGGGACGGCTGCTGGGCGGATCGAGCAGCATCAACGCGATGGTCTTCCAGCGCGGGCACCCGTCGGACTACGACCGCTGGGGCGCCGCCGAGGGGATGTCCACCTGGGACTACGCGCACTGCCTCCCGTACTTCCAGCGGCTCGAGACCAGCGACATCGGCGAGTCCGGCGCCGTGCGCGGCTACAACGGGCCGCAGTTGCTCGAACGCGGGCCGGTCACCAACCCGCTGTTCACGACCTTCTTCGAGGCGGCCCAGCAGGCGGGCTTCCCGCTCACCCCGGACATCAACGGCACGCAGCCCGAGGGCTTCACCGCCTGGGAGCGCACGATCAGCCGCGGGCGGCGCCTTTCGGTCGCGGGGTCCTTCCTGCACCCCGCCATGGGGCGGCCGAACCTGGAGGTCCGCACGGGCTGCTTCACCACGAAGCTGCTGCTCGACGGCAAGCGGGTCACCGGCGTCCGCTACGAGGACCGGGCCCGGCGGCGGGTCGAGGTCAGGGCGGCCCAGGTCGTGCTGGCCAGCGGCGCGTTCAACTCCCCGCAGCTGCTGCAGCTGTCGGGCATCGGCAACGCCGCCGAGCTGGCCGCGCTCGGCATCCCGGTGGTCGCGGACCTGCCCGGTGTGGGCGAGCACCTGCAGGACCACATGGTGGCGAAGATCCAGCACAGCTGCACCCAGCCGGTCACGATCGACGCCATCCGCGACCGTTGGCGCTGGCCGCTCATCGGGCTGCAGTGGCTGTTCACCCACCGGGGGATCGCCGCCACGAACATCTACGAGGCGGGCGGGCTCGTGCGCACGCACGCCGAGATCACCTACCCGGACCTGCTGCTCGGATTCGCGCCGCTGGCGATGCGCTTCGACCCGCACATCCCCGATCGCGGCTACCAGCTGATGATGGCGAGCATGCGGCCCGCGGCGCGGGGCACCGTGAAGATCACGTCGACCGACCCGCGCAAGCAGCCCGCGTTGCGGTTCAACTACCTCGGCAACGACGCCGACCGCCGGTTCTGGGTCGACGCGATGCACATCGCCCGCGACATGCTCAACCAGCCCGCCTTCAAAGAGCTGGACGGCGGCGAGACGTGGCCGGGTCCGGGGGTCGAGACCGACGAGGAGATCCTCGACTGGATCGCCCGCACCGCCCAGTCCAACATGCACCCGACGTCGACGTGTCGGCTGGGCACCGACGGCGAGTCGGTCGTCGACCCGCTGACGATGGGGGTCCACGGGGTCGAGGGGCTCGCGGTGGCCGACGCCTCCGTCATCCCGCTCTGCCCCAACAGCGCCACCCACGCGCCGACGATGATGCTCGCCGAGAAGGCGGCGGACCTGATCCTGGGCAACAGCCCGCTGCCGCCGCGCTCGGTCGCGCAGGTCGCCCCGCAGGCGACGGACGCCTGATCGCCCGTGCGGGGAATGCGTGCTCCGGCCCGCGTTTCCCCGCCGAGGCGCAGTGAACGAGGTTGCGGCCCCACCGGAGGGACGGCGCCCGCCTGCCGAACCGTCATCGAACTGTGCACTGGACGGGGTGGCCCGCACCGCACATCCTGTACGGCGGGCCTGTCGCTGATCGCGGGATGCGGCGCGTCGGGCCATGTCGCCTACTGCGGGGAAGGGGCCATGACCCAAACCGGGACGTATGACTCGCTGAACGCCGAGCAGGTCGGTTACAAACAGTCGTTGGGCAGACGCCAGGTTCAGATGATCGCGATCGGGGGCGCGATCGGCACCGGTCTCTTCCTGGGGTCGGCGAGCCGGTTGCACAGCACCGGTCCGGCGTTGGTGTTCAGCTACGCGGTCGTGGGCGTGATCGCCTATTTCCTGATGCGGGCGTTGGGTGAGTTGGTGTTGCACCGGGCCACGTCCGGCGCGTTCGTGTCGTACATGCGGGAGTTCTTCGGTGAGGCCGCGGCGTTCGTCACCGGGTGGTTGTACTGGCTCAACTGGGGGTTGACCGGGATCGCCGAGCTGTCGGCGGTGGGGCTGTACGTGCAGTACTGGTGGCCGCTGATGCCGACGTGGGCGACGGTGTTGATCGCGCTGGCGGTCGTGCTGGTGATCAACTTGATGTCGGCGCGGGCGTTCGGGGAGTTCGAGTTCTGGGCCTCGGTCCTCAAGGTGGCCGCGATCGTGGTCTTCCTGGTGGTGGGGCTGGTTGTGGTGATCGGCCAGTTCAACATCGGCGGGCACCAGGCCGGTTTCTCCAACATGTGGAACAACCCCGGCGGGTTCTGGCCCGCGTCGGACGGCTACTACTGGTACGGCCCGATCCTGGTGATGTCCGGTGTCGTGTTCGCCTACGCGGCGATCGAGATGGTCGGGGTCGCGGCCGGGGAGATGGAGGACGCGAAACGGGAGGTGCCCAAGGCGGTCAACGCGGTCATCATGCGGATCGCGATCTTCTACTGCGGGTCGATCCTGCTGCTGGTGTCGATGCTGCCCACCACCGAGTACAAGTCGGGCACCAGCCCGTTCGTGACGGTGTTCGGCCGGCTCGGGTTGGGCTGGATGGCCGATGTGATCCAGGCGGTCTTGATCGTGGCCGCGATGTCGAGCCTGAACTCGGGTCTGTACGCGACGGGGCGGGTGTTGCGCAGTCTGGGGATGTCCAAGCAGGCGCCGCCGTTCACCTTGAAGATGAGCAGTCAGGGGGTGCCGTGGGCGGGCATCGTGATGACCTCGGTGGTCTACGTGTTGGGGTCGGTGCTCAACGCTTTCGCGGGGGACGCGTTCGAGATCGCGCTGGAGGCGGCCGCGATCGGGGTGGTGTTCACCTGGGGGACGATCTTCGCCTGCCAGTTGCGGCTGCGGCAGTTGGTGAACAAGGGGGTGATCCCGCCCAGCCCGTTCCCCGCGCCCGGCTACCCGTGGACCTCTTTCATCGGCTTGGTCTTCCTGGCGTTGGTGCTGGTGGGGATGGCGATCTCGGGCTGGCAGGCCTCCCCGTACTTCTGGCACAAGACCGACTTCCTGGTCGTGGTGCTGGGCATCCCGGTGCTGGCGATCTTGTTGTTCATCGGGTGGAAAGCGGTGAAGCCGACGGTGGTCGCCAACACCCGGGGGCGGATCAAGGCGGTGTGGTCGGACACCGGGCCCACCTATGGGGCCGCGGTCGACCCCGCCGATCTGGATCCCGACGACGAGGAAGGGGCCCCGGTCTGATGAACGGCGTGTTCAACAGGGCCGCGGCGGTGCGCCGGGTGGGCGTGCTGGTGGCCGGGCTGGTGCTGCTGGCCGGGTTGGCCGGATGCGGGTCCGGCGCCGAGGCGCCCAACCCCAGTCCGACCCCGGTGCCCGGGGCCACCCCGGGCGGGAAGCTGACCATCGGGATCCCGTTCGACGAGCCCGGGCTGGGGTTGCAGACCGGACCCAACACCTTCACCGGGTTCGACGTGGACACCGCGGTCTACGTGGCCGCGGCGCTCGGGGTGCCCAAACAGAACATCACCTGGAAGGAGGCCAACAGCGGCCAACGCATCTCCCTGCTGCAGTCCGGGCAGGCCAACCTGATCGTGTCCACGTTCTCGATCACCGACGAGCGCCGCCAACAGGTCGACTTCGCAGGCCCGTACTTCATCGCCCATCAGGACCTGCTGGTGCGCCGCAACGAAACCGACATCACCGGACCCCAGACATTGAACGGGCGCACCCTGTGCTCGGTGGCAGGCACCACCTCGGCCGCCTACGTCACCAGCAACTACCTGGGCAACATCAAACTGGTCGAGCTGCCCCGCTTCTCGGACTGCGTCACCGCCCTGGTCAACAGCCAGGTCGACGCGGTGACCACCGACGACGTCATCCTCGCTGGCTACGCCGCCGAACCCCAATACCGGGGCAAACTCAAAGTGGTCGGCAACGGGTTCACCGACGAACTCTACGGAGTCGGGGTGAAAAAGGGCGACACCGCGCTGGTCGACAAGGTCAACGCGGCACTCAAGGAATACATCGCCGACGGGTCGTGGAAGAAGTCGCTGGACGCCAACGTCGGCCCCTCCGGCTACCAGATCCCGAACCCGCCGACGCCCGGCAGCAGTGTCTGACGAGCAGGTAGCGGT
Source organism: uncultured Actinomycetota bacterium (assembly GCA_963822805.1). GTDB lineage: Bacteria > Actinomycetota > Actinomycetes > Mycobacteriales > Pseudonocardiaceae > Pseudonocardia. The sequence continues at coordinate 482,212 of CAWGIV010000004.1, forward strand.
CGAGGACGCGGTCGCCGATTCCGCCGTCCTCGACCGCGTGCTCGCGGAGACGCCGCCGTTCGACGCGCTGAGCACCGCCGACCGGGCGGCCATGGCCGGGGCGGCGAGCATCCGCCGGTTCGGCCCGGGAGAGCTCGTCCTCGACGCGTTCACGCAGGTCAGCGTCGAGGTGTTCGTCGTGCTGACGGGCCGGGTGGACCTCTGGCACGACGCCGAAGCCCTCGGCGAGGCCGCCGACCAACACCTCGGTCCCGGCGGCATCTTCGGGTTCTCCGCCATGCTCACCGAGCGTTCGCTGGGCCCGCGGGTGATGGCCGTCGACGAGGTGACCGTGGCGGCGATCCCGGAGGCGGCGGCCGAACCCGCGTTCGCCTCCCGCCAGGGCGCCCGGTTCCTCGCCGCGCAGGGCGTCGTCGCCCACGGCAGGCCGGGCCTTTCCTCCTACAGCCTGGTCGACGACATCATCGAGACGCAGCCGTTGGAGGTCGAAGCCGACGATTCGATCAGTGAGGTCGCGGCCGCGATGACGCGCCACGGCACCGGGTTCGCCGTCGTGCCGCTGGACGACGGCCGTTTCGGGCTGGTGACCGACGCGCTGCTGCGCAGGCGGGTGCTGGTCGAGGGCGTGCAGGCGAGCGACCCGGCCCGCGAGGTGGTGGACGGGTCGGTACCCACCGTCGCGCTCGGCGAATCCGCGGCCGGGGCGCTCATCCTCATGCTCGACCGCGGTTCGGAGTACCTGGTGGTGACCGACCGGAGCGGCAGGCTCCGCGGCGTGGTCACCCCCCTCGACTTCACAATCTCCCCGGCCATCGCGGGGGTGTCGGTCCACGAGCAGATCCGCCGCGCGACGACCCTCGAGGAGCTGCGGCAGCGGGCCCGGCGGGCACCGGCGATGGTCGACGACCTCCTCTCCTGGGGCATGGCGTCCGGGAAGGTCATTGCGGTGTACTCATCGGTCCTCGACACGATCGTGCGGCGGGCGATGACCCTGATCTTCGCCAAGCACCCGGACCTGTCGCTCGACGCGTTCACGTGGCTGTCGCTGGGCAGCAACGGGCGCCGCGAGGCCGTGCTCAGCTCCGACATCGACTCCGCGGTTGCCTTCCGCGACACGTTCGACATGTCCGGGGTCGACCGCTACCGGGCCGCCTTCACCGAAATCCGGCACGAGCTGGCGGGCGCGGGCCTTACCAGCGACCAGCACGGCGCGACCGCCAGCCGACCCGCGTTCTCGCGCACGAACGCCGAGTGGCGCGCGGCCGCGCGCCAGTGGATGGCCGAGCCCGAGCACAACCAGGGCGCGATGATGACCTCGTTGCTGGTCGACGGACGGCCGATCCACGGTGACCCCGGTCTTCCCGAGGTGATGAAGGTGTTCAGCGACCTGCGTCGCCATCCGGGAACCATGCGGCTGCTGCTGCAAGCGTCGCTGTCGGCGCGGGCGAAGCGCACGCTGCGCGATCGGCTCGGCGGCCGGGACTCCATCAACCTCAAGAAGGACGCACTGCTGCCGATCGTCAACACCGCCCGATGGGCGGCGCTGGCCGTCGGTTCGCCAGCCCTGTCGACCATCGAACGACTGCATGCGGCCGCCGGGTCGGCGATGCTGCCCGACGAGCAGGCGCACAACCTGATCGAGGTGTTCACGGTGCTGCAGCGGCTGCGGCTGCGCTATCAGCTCATCCAGCACAAGCACGGGGAGAAGCCCGCCGACGTGGTCAGCCGGGACTGGATGTCGCCGATCGACCGTAGCGTGGCCGCCGAGGCGGTCCGCGAGATCGCCGCCGTCCAGCGGCGCATGGACAACGTCGCCGCGTACCTGCCCGCCGAGGCGTGGACGGCGCCCGCGCCGAACTGACGGTGCGGGGCACCGCGGTCGACCGCGCACCCGGCACGTCGACCGGGTGCGTCCACAACTCGTCTCGTAGTGGTAGAGGAGCCGCTACTTGGACTTGTAGAACGTCCGGCAATTGACGGTCGGCGTGAGCGGTGGGTGTGGATGGTAGAGGAGGGGAGGCCGCCGGCCGGTGTCGGACGGCGCTCGAAGTCGACATGAGCGGGGTTTGGGCGGGGCAAAACCCCGCTCATGTCGACTTCGAGCGCAGGGCCCGACGTTTCGTCGGCCGCGCGGGCGACGCCGAGGGGCTCAGCGGGGCCAGACCGACCAGCCTGCCTGCAGCCGCTCGGCGCCATCATTTGCCGGTCGCTGTGAAGAGAATCAACCGCAGGCGACCTCCTTAGGCGATCTTGTCGAGGGTGACGTAGTAGCCGAGTCCGGTGAGCTGTTTGATGAGGCGGTCACGTTGGTGGTCGGTGTTGCGGCGGGTGAACCAGTCCCCGCCCAGGTCGTCGTAGTCGCAGTCGTGGGTGAGCAGGTGCCAGCAGATCACCAGGATGGAGTGCGCGACGGCGATGGCGGCCTTCTTCTTCCCGATCCGCCGCGCCAGCCGCCAGAACTGGGCCGACAGGTAGGTGTCGCGGGTGCGGGCGGCGGCCCAGGCGCACTGGGTCAGGATGTCGAGCAGCCAGACGTCGCCTTTGGTGGTCTTGCCCGAGCCGCGTTTCCCGCCGGTGATGTTGTTTCCCGGGGCGAGGCCGGCCCAGGAGGCCAGGTGCGCGGCGGTGGGGAAGCGGGTCATGTCGACGCCGATCTCGGCGATGACGGTCTCGGCGGCCCGTTTCCCGACCCCGGTGATGGTGTCGAGTCGGTCACGGGCGCGGGTGAAAGGGAGACCGGTCTCGCTGGTGGGGGTGGCGACCAGGGTGTCGACGCGCTCGTCGAGTCGGGCGATCGCCGCTTCGAGGTGGGCGGTGTGCTCCAGGCACAACCCGATCAGCAGCGCGTGGTGCTCGGTGAACCGGCCGCGCAGGGCCTGACGCAGCGCGGGGATCTTGCGCCGCAACCGGCCTTTGGCCAGCTCCGCGAGCATGTCCGGGTCGCGCTCGCCGGCGACCAGGGCGGCCAGCATCGCCCGACCGGACACCCCGAGCACGTCGGAGGCGACCGAGTCCAGCTTGATGCCCGCGTCTTCCAGGGTTTTCTGGATCCGCTGGCACTCGCTGGTGTGGGCCTGGATGAGCCGTTTGCGGTAGCGGGTCAGGTCCCGCAACTCCCGGATCGCCGGCGGGGGCACGAAGCTGCCCCGCAGCAGCCCGTGTTCGAGCAGCTCGGCCAGCCATTCCGCGTCCAGGACGTCGCTCTTTCGGCCGGGTAGGATCTTCACGTGGTGGGCGTTGACCAGCTTCAACGCGAACGCCCGCTGCTCCAGCACGTACCAGACGGGTTTCCAGTACGAGCCGGTGGCCTCCATCGCGATCTCGGTGACACCCTCGGTGGTGAACCAATCGGCCATCGCCTCCAACGACGCGGTGAACGAGGAGAACGTACGGGTCTGCTTGCGTCGACCCCGCCCCTTCGTTGCCGGGCCCCGCACACAGGCCACCACCTCGTCCTTGCCGATGTCGATCCCTGCGCAACACTCCACCAACACCTCCACCAGCGACCTCCTCGACCGCAACGTCCTACCGGTGGGATCGGCGGGGCCAACCGATCAACGACGCTGTGAAGCGTGCACGAAGGACAACAGTTCGAGGTGCCGGGAAGGCCCCTGGCGTCAGTCTCTTAAACGGGTTCGCGCGCACCAAGCGCAAACGAGCTCGGCCGACCCCGACCAGATTCTCATCCTTCGAGGCGGCCCGCGGCAGCGGCCATGGGTTCTCTTATGAGACGGTTATCGAGCAGGACGTGTAGCCGTGCTCGTCCTGGTAGTCATACGGCGGGCCGGCGGCGAGCAATTCGTCGATGTAGGCGACGGCCTCCGCGGGATGGCAAAGGGGCCGGGCCATGATCGGCCAGCCGTCGCGGTAGCGCTCGCACAACAGCCAGCCGGCGGCGAGCGGCCCGGGGTCGTACTCGACGGGGAAGTCACGGTCGTTGCGGCTGGTGCTGATTGGCTCACCGGGCTGACTGCTTCCGGTCGGTTGGCGATCGCACATGGCGCACCTCCTCGGCGGCGGTGTCAGTGCGGGCGGTAGGCGTCGGATCTGCCGGAGATCTTGAGCACGTACATCGTCTTGGTGTCATCGTCGAGCCGATAGACGACGCGGTAGTCGCCTCGGCGGGCCGTACAGCGCCCGGACAGTTCGCGCTGCAGCGGCTTGCCCCGCCGGCGCGGTGCGGCGGCGAGACTGCCGAACACGAACGCCACCAGCGGTTGGACGACCCGGGGCGGCAGCGCCTGCAGGTTGCGCAACGCCGTGGCGGTCAGCACCGGCCGGTACTGCGGCGTCTCGTCCTGGCGGCTGGAGCCTGGCATGCGGCGACGGAGTCGGCGGGCCCGGTGGTCAGCGGCGACGGGGCGGCAGGTTCAGCGCTTGCCGGGTCTCGGTCTCGTCGTACACCCGGCCGACGGCGATGTCGGACTCCGCCTCGGCCAGGTCCTCGTGGATGCGCGGCTGGGACAGCCAGTACAGCGTCTCCTGCAGCGATTCCCACTCGTCGGCCGAGACGACCACGATCGAGGGGCGGCCGTTGCGGGTGACGGCGAGTTGCTCGTGCTCCGTCTCCACGCGGGTCGCGTACTCGTTGAGCCGCGCCTTCAGCTCCGACAACGGCAGTGTCTCCATAGCCGACCCGATTCTCGTGTCGCGGTTGTCTGGATGGCGTGTCCTCGCACTCTGGCTTTCACGTCGTCCCGCACTTGCTACAGTAGAGCTAAATTCAGGTCTGCACAAGAGCCGATGATGGACCTGCCTACCGGCGCATCACCGACTACCTGTGCCAGCTGCTGCCCTCGATGGGCGAGGGTGACGAGCTGTCGACGATCGCCGAGCTGTGCGACAGGTTCGGCGTGAGCGGCGTGCAGACGGTGCGCAACGGGGTGCAACCGCTGGTCGACGCCGGCTACGTCGAGACTCGGTGGGCACCGCGGCGCCGATGGGTCGTCATCCAGGTGCCGGCCGAGCCGCCGACGCTTCCCGCCGGTCGCCGCTCGAGGAGTTGCGCGACGCACTCGCACAGGCCGGTCGCCAGCTCGCCCGCGCGTCTGCGGGCGCGGCGAGACTTGACCGGCCGCGAGACGAGCACCCGTGATTGCTGCTTGCGGCTGGAAGGATTGCCGTATGCGCTCTCCGCAGACACTCAGCGAAGCAGACAGGCGGACCGTCGCCGCGTGGGCGGCGGACTGCGCAGAGCACGTGCTGGAGATCTTCGAGGCGGCCGCTCCAGGGGATGGCCGTCCTCGTGATCTGATCGTCCGGACGCGGGCTTTCGCACGCGGCGAGCTTGACGTAGCAGAGGGAATCCGCCGCCGCTTCGCAGGTGGCGTCCCAGCGCGCGAGGTGCGCGCTCCTGCAGCCGCGGCGGCCGCTCGAGCGGCCGGACAGGCCGCAGCCATCCCTCATATGGGCGCCCATGCCCTCGGTGCCGCTGCATATGCCGCGAAGGCCGCTGGTCTCGCCGCGCCTGACCGGGCAGACGCTGTAAGGGAAGAGGTCCGCTGGCAGCTTGATCACATGTCCGCGGCGGTGAGAGCCGCTCTGCGGCTGCTGCCGCCCGTCGGCGAGAACGCAGCCGGCCCCCTCGGGCCCGGACTCCTCGCGTCGGGTCTCCTCGGCGCGATCATCGATGATCTTCAAGCGGGACTGGCAGGCTCCGATCGCGTCCCCACAGCGAGGTCACACCACCGGCCGCACTAGACGATCGGTCATGCGGCGTCGCCAGGTAGGTCCGATGAGTTCCACGGACGCCGGCCGTCAGCCGGGTATGCGACAGCTTCTGTTCATCCAGGGCGGCGGTGCGGGTGCGCACGACGATTGGGACGACAAGCTCGTCGCCAGCCTCGAGCGAGAACTCGCGGACGAGTGGGAGGTCCGCTTTCCACGGATGCCCGACGAGGATGACCCGAGCTACGCCGCATGGGGGGTCTCGATCCGGCGCGAGTTGGCGCGTCTCGACGCTGGCGCAGTCGTGGTCGGACACTCGGTGGGCGGCACGCTGCTGGTCCGTACCCTGGTCGACCAGCCGCCGCACCTGGAGCTCGGGGTCATCGTGCTGATCAGTGCGCCGTACGTCGGTTCTGGCGGCTGGCCGGGCGAGGAGTTCGAGCTCCCGAGCGACCTCGGCGCGAGGTTGCCGCAGGACGTGAGGGTGCACGTGTTCCACGGACTCGACGACCGAACAGTCCCGTCATCGCACGCACAGCTGTACACGCGCTCGATCGGACAAGCGCAGCTGCACCTGCTGCCGGGGCGAGATCATCAGTTGAAGAATGATCTCAGGGACGTAGCCAGGGTGCTTGGGCTCAACACAACCGGATCCACCGACGACGTCGCCGGCGTTGGGGTCGGCGCTTCCGCCGAACGCGGGCCGGGTAGTTCGCCAGAAACTCCACGCAGCGCTGGTGGTGGTCGTCGCGATCATTGAGCAGGCCAACGATCGGCCCGGTGTCGACGACGATCGCGCGGGACGAGGTGGGGCGTCGTCGTCTGCCGGGTCGCGCAGGATGTCCTCGGAACGCTCGGCCAGGTCGTGCTCGGCGGTCAGGGTGCCTGCGCTGGTGAAGCGCCGTGGCGCGGCCGGTACCGGAGCGGACAGGCTGGCGCGCAGTAGTTGCTCGATGACCGGAAGACGGGCCTCGGGCAGAGCCTCCACCAGGCGGTGGTCATCATCGCGGCTGGCCATGCCCGCAGTGTGCCACGACCGCTCAACTCGTTGATGTCGTCACCGGACCGGGGTGGCGGGACCGCCCGCGCCGATGTCGGTGACGGCACGGATGTCCGCCCCCTCGCCGTGGATCGTGATCACCGAGTAGCCATTTGACCGGCGCGCCGGGCCCGCACGGCGGACCGCTGTCGTGCCCGCCCAACCGCCGGTCAGCTCGGTCGGCGCCATGACGACGATCACGGCGAGGGCCGCAGGGTCCGCCGCCCGTCCGACGAGCACGCCGCACAGGACGCAGGTGCTGTCGGCCAGCACGAGGAGCGTGCCTGCCTGCCCGTCGAGGTGGATCTTCTGCACCGGCACGGCGACCGGCGACCCCGTCGCGCAGCGCCGCGCCGACGACGGCCGCGGCGGCGATCCCGGCCCGGTTGCCGCCATCACGTCGCACCATGCCCGGAGTATCGCGGCACCGGGCGCGGCCACTCCCGGTCAGGGGGCTCCCGCGGCCGCCGCGAGCGCCTCCGGCAGCGAGAGCCTGCCGGTGTAGAGCGCCTGCCCGATGACGACACCCTCGACGACGTCGCCCGCGGCCACGAGCGCGCGGATGTCGTCGACGCCGCCGACGCCGCCGCTGATGACCAGCCGCAGCCCGGTGGCCTCCGCCAACGCCACCGCGGCGGCGGCATCGACCCCGCCGAGCAGCCCCTCCCGGTCGACGTCGGTGTAGAGCGCGGTGCGCACCCCCGTCCGGTACAGCTCCCGACCGAACGGGACGGGCGTGAGCGGGGTGGACTGCTGCCACCCGTGGGTGACCACCTGCCCGCCCTTGACCTCCAGCGCCACCGCGACCCGCTCCGGCCCCCACCGGCGCAGCGCCCAGGCGACGAGCTCGGGCCGGGTGACCGCGGCCGTGCCGATCACGATGCGGTCCACGTCGAGGCCGATCGCGGTCTCGACGTCCCGCTCGTCGCGCAGCCCACCTGCGAACTGCAGCGGGAGGTCGACGGCGCGGCGGATCTCCCGCACCCGCTGCAGGTTGAGCGCGCTCGCGTCACCTGCGCCGTAGGCCAGCGCGCCGTCGAGGTTCACGACGTGGATCGCGCCTGCGCCGAGGGAAGCCCAGAGCGCGGCCTGCGCGGCCGGGTCGTCGTGGTGGACGACCTCGGTGTCGGGGCGGCCCTGCGTGAGCTGCACGCACCGACCGTTGCGGATGTCGACTGCCGGATAGACGATCACCGCGCCAGACTGTACCGGGTAGGAGGTTCGCACCCCCCTCGGACGGTACGCCGACGGCCGTCACCGCTCCAGCGCTGCGTCGCAGGCGACGGTGGCCCGAGCGGGGCAGGCAGGCGGTACCGTCGGGGCGTCGCCGTCGTCAGGAGGCCGTCGTGCCGATCACCGTGTTCCTGCTCGACGACCACGAGATCGTCCGCCGAGGCATCGCCGCGCTGTTCGAGACCGAGGACGACATCGTGGTGGTCGGCGAGGCGGGCACCGCCGCCTCCGCGCTGGCCCGGATCCCGGCGCTGCGGCCCGACGTCGCGATCCTGGACGTACGGCTCCCCGACGGCGAGGGGGTGTCGGTGTGCCGGGACGTCCGGTCGTCGGTCACACCACCGCCCGCCTGTCTCATGCTCACCTCGTACTCCGACGACGAGGCGCTGTTCGGCGCGATCATGGCGGGGGCCTCGGGCTATCTGCTGAAGCAGATCTCCGGGGTCGACCTGATCGGGGCGGTCCGCACCCTTGCGGCGGGTGGGTCGCTCCTGGACCCCCGCGCCACGGCGGCGGTGCTGGACCGGCTGCGGCACGGCGGCGAACCCGAGGACCCGCGCTACGCCACGCTGAGCGCACAGGAGCGGCGCGTCCTCGAGCTGATCGCCGACGGGCTCACCAACCGGCAGATCGGCGCGGAGCTCTTCCTCGCCGAGAAGACGGTCAAGAACTACGTGTCCTCACTGTTGCGCAAGCTCGGGTTCGCCCGCCGCACCGAGGCCGCGGTCTACGCCGCCGACCTCCGCCGGGGTGGCCAGTGACGCCTGCACGTCGGCGGTGCGGATCCCGAGCAGCAGATGTTCAGAGAACGGCCGGGGCTCCCCACTGGTCGCCATTCATGTCGAGGTAGCGCACCGTGGCCGACGGCCCGTCGAGGTCGACGACCGCGAAGCCGGGCATCCGCCACTCGTCGCCGTCGGCGTCCCGGAAGGTCGCGCGGAACTCGACCTCACCAGCCGCGGGGCGTGCGGTGGGGTGTGCAGGCTCCTCGAGGACGGCACCGTGGCCCATGCAGGCGGCGTACCGGATCCCGGAGCGGGATCCGTAGGTGATGAGCCGGTGTTCGTGGCCCCAGAACCAGGCGTCGACGCCGGGCCCCTCCCGCAGCGACGCGGTGGCGGCCAGCAGGTTGCCGACGTCCACGACGCCCGTGCCGTCCTCCCGGTCGGTGAACGGCTGATGGTGCGAGAGCAGCATGCGACGGCGGGTCGACCCGTCGAGCCGGGACCCGACCCAGCGCATCTGTCGCGGTTGCAGATGGCCCGCGCCGCCGCGGACGTCGCCAAGCCGGAACTTCCAACTGGTGTCCAGCCCGAAGACGTCCCAGTGGGTGCTCCGCAGATGGAACTCGCTGGTCGGCTCGTCCTTCTCCGTGCGCTGCAGGCCGAACCGGCCGTCCGTGAGGATCACCTCGAACAGGCCTTCGCCCGCGGAGTACATGTCGTGGTTGCCGTTCAGGCACCACGACCGCACCCGGGCCGCCTGGTCGGGGCGGACCGGCCAGTGGTCGAGGAACCGGTGGTGGGCCTCCCAGCGGGTGCCCGCGTAGTACACGTCTCCGAGATGCACCACGTGGACCGCGCGAGCCCCCGCTGCGTCGATCTGCTTGCGGATCTGCTCCGCCACGGCCAGCCCGACGCCTTCGCCGGTGCCCCAGTCGCCGACGAGGATGAGCCGCGCGTCGTCGGCGAGAGCCGCGGCGCGCGGGGGCACGCGGGGCAGCGTGAAGAAGACCCGCCGCACCAGGTGGACGGTCAGCTCCGTGAGGAACGCGGTGACCCAGTGGTAGTCGAACCCGTGGACGAGGCTCGCGCCCTCGGCGAACTTCACCCCGGTGGCGGTCCACTCCTCCTGGCTCGCCTGCAGGTAGGACAGCGCCATGTCGCGCGGCAGATAGGCCTTGCGATCCTTCGGCATCGGCGCGGACCGCAGTGTCTTCCGCTCGGCCGCCACACTGCGGCGCAGCGCCCACGCGCCGACCCACACCCGCGGGTCCAGGCTGATCCGGCGGCGCGAGCCGACGTCCGCGGCCAGAGTGAGCGTCTTGTGCTTGTTCAGCAGGCTACGCAGCACTCGCCGCCTCCCCGCGCTGTCTTGATCTCGATACTCCGCACGGTAGGCCGCGTCGATGCGGGCGTTCGTCGCGGGGTCGGCGAGCGTCACGTCGGTTTCGCGCCGCCGGGACGTGCCGGGCCCGCGTCGGGTGCGGAGACGTCGATGTCGACCCGGTTGGCGTAGAAGGCCACGTGGCCCGCGATCGGCGCGACGGCGGGATAGGGATCGACGTAGGTCCACACCGCGTCGGTGAGCTCGCGCTCCGGGGTGACGATCGAGTAGTACGAGGCTTCGCCTTTGTAGGGGCAGTACGTGGTGGTGGCGCTGGGCTTCAGCACCTCGGGTCGGACATCGGCGAGCGGCACGTAGTACACCGTCGGGTAGCTGGCCTCCCGCAGGGCGAGCGCGCTGGTCGTATCGGCGATGGGGGTGTCGCCCGCCCGCACGGTGACTCGCGTCGAAGCAGGTTCGACGGTGATCGGGTGCCGCGGGCCGGGCTGGAGGACTGCGCGGGGCACGACTCTCTCCTTCGATCGAACGTCCTCTCTCGGCCAACGGCCCCGTCCGGTCGGATCTTCCAACTGGTCGCCTGCGGGAGTGGACCTGTGATCGCCGGGGGCGGGACATGAGGTGCGTAGGCGCACCCCATGTCCCGCTCCCGGCGATCATGCTGCACGGTCGTGACGTCAATCGGCCTTGGCTTTGACGTAGCTGCCGGGCGCGGGCTCGATCGCGGTGAACTCGGCGTTGCCCGGGGTCTTGGGGGCGTTGACCTTGGTGCCGCTGTGCGGCGCCACCCAGGCGTACCAGGCGGGCCACCAGCTGCCTGCGACCTTCTCCGCGGTGTCGAACCAGCGGTCCGGATCGGCGTCGAGGTCGCCCGTCCAGTAGTTGCGCTTGTGCTTCTCCGGCGGATTGATCACACCGGCGATGTGGCCGCTCGCGCCGAGCACGAAGACGACGTCACCGGTCAGCAGCTGGGTGCTCGCGTAGGCGGTCTTCCACGGCACGATGTGGTCTTCTTTCGAGGCGTACACGAACGTCGGGACGTCGATGGTCGCGAGGTCCACCGACTCGCCGAGCTGGGTGGTGGCGCCGGGTTCGCGCAGCTTGTTCTCCAGGTAGGTGTTGCGCAGGTACCAGCAGAACATCGGGCCGGGCAGGTTGGTGCCGTCGCTGTTCCAGTAGAGCAGGTCGAACGCGGGTGGCGGCTTGCCCTTCAGGTAGCCGTTGACGACGTAGGGCCAGATCAGGTCGTTCGCGCGCAGCGAGGCGAACACCTGGGCCAGCTCGTTACCCTTGAGCAGGCCGCCCTTGCCGATGGCGAGCTCGCGCGCCGCGACCCCTTCGGGGGTGACCAGCAGCCCGATGTCGCCGGTGTCGCCGAAGTCGAGCAACGTGGTGAGCAGGGTCATGCTGGCCGCCGGGTGCTCGCCGCGGGCGGCGCGCACGGCCAGCGCGCTGGCCAACAGGGTGCCGCCGACGCAGAACCCCAAGGTGTTGGCCTGGTCGGCCTTCGTGATCGCCAGCGCGGCGTCGATCGCGGTCAGCACGCCGTCGCGCAGGTAGTCGTCCCAGGTCGCCGCGGCCTGATCGGCGGTGGCGTTGCGCCAGGACACCAGGAACACCTGGTGGCCCTCGGCGAGCGCGTGGCCGACGAAGGAGTTCGCGGGCTGCAGGTCCAGGATGTAGTACTTGTTGATGCACGGCGGAACGATCACCAGCGGGCGCTTGTAGACCCGCGTGGTGGTCGGCGTGTACTGGATCAGCTGCATCAGCTCGTTCTGCAGCACGACGGTGCCCGGGGTGGTGGCGACGTTGCCGCCCACCTCGAACGCCGACTCGTCGGTCATCGCGATCCGACCCCGCCCGAGGTCTTCAGTGAAGAGGCGCATGCCCTCGACGAGGCTCGCGCCGCCCGACTCCAGCGCCAGCTGGAGCGCCTCCGGGTTCGTGGCAAGCATGTTCGCCGGGCTCGCCGCGTCCATCACCTGGCCCAGCGCGAACTCCCACTGCGCTTTGCGCCGCTCGTCCAGCGGCGCGGCGGCCAAGGCCTTGCGCAGCAGGTCGGTCTGCGCGAGGTAGGTGCGGGCGACCGTCGCGTAGCGCGGATCCTTCGCCCACGCCTCGTCCTTGAACCGCCGGTCGGTGATCGGCTCCTGCCCACCGCCGGGCAGCATCGACGCCCACGTCTTGGTCAGCTTCGTGAGCGTGTCCAGCTGCAGCGCGGCCAGGTCACTGACCGCCTTGGTCCACGGCGCTGTCGCCGCGGTCACGGCCTTGCCCATGTCCGCGGCCGCGGCAGTCATGTCCAGGTTCGGCCACCGGAGATGCTCGGTGGACAGCAGGTCGGACAGCCAACGGGTCGAATCGGGGGTCGCGCGCGTCATTGCCAGCTCCTCCAGCGGAGACGATCACCACCTACAGCCTGCCCCGCCGAGTCTCCCAACGGAACCGCATCGGTGGAATGATCGAGCAGCTTTCACCCACCGGAAGGTCCGCCATGCCCATGCCGAGCTGGTTGCAGAACCCCTGGCAGCAGAACCCCTGGTTCGAGTCCGTCGCTGTGGCACAGCGCCGCGCGCGGAAGCGGCTGCCTGCCCCGGTCTACGGCGCGCTGGTCGCGGGCTCGGAGCGTGGGCAGACGATCGCGGACAACGAGGCGGCGTTCCGGGAGATCGGCTTCGCCCCGCATGTGGCGGGTCATCGGGCCGAGCGGGCAATGGCGACGTCCGTGCTGGGGCAGGACATCGCGCTACCGGTGATCATCTCGCCGACGGGGGTGCAGGCCGTGCATCCGGACGGGGAGGTCGCGGTGGCGCGTGCGGCCGCCGCCCGCGGCACCGTGATGGGCCTGTCCAACTTCGCCAGCAAGCCGGTGGAGGAGGTGGTGGCGGCGAACCCGCAGACCGTGTTCCAGATGTACTGGACCGGCGACCGGGACACCATGGTGCAGCGGATGGCGCGGGCCAAGTCGGCGGGCGCGGTGGGGTTGATCGCGACGTTGGACTGGTCGTTCTCGATGGGCCGCGACTGGGGGAGTCCGGAGATCCCGGAGAAGGTCGATCTGAAGACGATGGTCCGGATGGCGCCGCAGGTGCTGGTGCGCCCGCGCTGGGCGGCGCAGTTCGCGCGGGCGGGCATTCCGGACCTGAGCGCCCCGAACCTGGCGCCGCCGGGTGGGCAGGCTCCGACGTTCTTCGGTGCGTACTACGAGTGGATGACCACGCCGCCGCCGTCGTGGGAGGACGTGGCGTGGATGCGGGAGCAGTGGGCCCAGCTGGACGGTGGGCCGTTCCTGTTGAAGGGCGTGTGCCGGGTCGATGACGCGCGACGGGCGGTGGATGCGGGGGTGTCGGCGATCTCGGTGTCCAACCACGGCGGCAACAACCTGGACGGCACCCCGGCGACGATCCGGATGGTGAAGCCGATCGCCGACGCGGTCGGGGACCAGATCGAGGTACTGCTGGACGGGGGCATCCGGCGGGGTTCGGACGTGGTCAAGGCGCTGGCGTTAGGGGCCCGTGCGGTGATGATCGGGCGCGCGTACCTGTGGGGGCTGGCGGCCAACGGTCAGGCGGGGGTGGAGAACGTGCTGGACATCCTGCGCAGCGGCATCGACTCGGCCCTGTTGGGCATGGGACTGTCCTCGATCGCGGAGCTGCGCCCGGACCTGCTGCTCATCCCGGACGGCTTCTACCGGGGGCCGGGCGCCACGTCGGACACCGTGCGCTGAGATCCGCGAGATGCGCCACTTCCGGTTGTGTCGTCGTTAGCAATGCGTTGCACTGGAGCTCATGCTTCTCGCCCGGCGCGCCGCGTCCTCAGGGTCGGCGCCTACGGGTCGCTGGGTCGTCCCGCTCCTGAGCGTGTTGTTCGTGCCGTTGTGGTCCTCGGGCTTCATCGTCGGAAAGATCGCCACCGGGCACATGCAGGTGCCGACGGTGCTGCTGTGGCGGTTCGTGGTCGCGCTGGTCGTCATGGGCGCGATCGTCGCCGTGACGCGCCCGGCCCGGCCCCGTGGGCGGGCCTGGCTGCACCTGGCCGTCACCGCCCTGCTGCTGCAGGTCGGCCAGTTCTCGTTCGTCTACAGCGGGCTGGCGCACGGCGTGCCCGCCGGACTGTCCAGCCTGATCCTGGGCATGGCCCCGTTGCTGGTCGGGTTGCTCACGCCGCTGGTGTTGGCCACCCGGCTCGGTGTGGCGCCGGTGCTCGGGCTCGGTATCGGGGCGTGCGGGGTGTACATCGTGCTGTCCGACGAGCTCGGCGGCGGCCTGGGCGCGCAGGTGGTGTTCCCGGTGCTCGGCATGCTGGCGCTCACCGCGGGGACGCTGTACCAAAAGCGGTTCAACGACGAAACGCCCGTGACCACCAGCGTGGTGGTCCAGATGCTGACCTCGCTGGTCGTGACGGTCGCCGCGATGCCGTTCCTCGGCGCCGACTGGCTGCCGCGTGACGTCGATGGCTGGGCCGCGGTGGTGTGGCTCGGGGTGTTCAACTCGGCAGGCGCGTTCGCGTTGATGTTCGTGCTGTTGCGGTGGCGCTCGACCGTCCACGTCAGCGCGTTGCTGAACCTCGTTCCGGCGACGACGGCGCTGGTCGCGGTGCCGGTGCTGGGCGAGCCGCTCACCGTGCGGGCGGTCCTCGGGCTCGTGGTGGCGCTGGTGGGCATGTACGTCGGTCTCGGCCTGGTGCGCCGCAGGCGTGTAGCGGACGGCGCCGCCGTCCGCTACACCGAGCCGCTCGGCTGACCGTCCGGGCGCGCCTCGAGCTCCTGCTCGACGTCGGCGTACGGGCGGCGCGTCACGGTGGCGCCTGCCAGCTTCGCGTCGAGCAGACCGGGATTCGGCTCGTCGATGTCGGCGATCGTGGCTTCGCCGCCCGCGGGCACCGCCTGCGCCAGATGACCGATCGCGAGCTCTTCCGCGCTGCGTCCGGTGGCCCCGACCAGGGAGACCAGCTGGTTGCCGAACAGCAGCGTGTCGAGCGGACCGAGCAGCAGGGTGAGCAGAGCGCCCAGGCGGGGATGGCGGTCGGCGAAGGCCACCGCGTCGCCGGTCTCGTCGTCCAGTGAGAGGCGGCCGTCCGCGGCACGGCGCACGATCGCCGCGGCCCGCAGCTCCAGCGTGCCCGCGTCGTCGAGGGCACGAAGCGTGTCGAGCACGCTGCGGGGATCGGCGCCGGTCACCACCACGACGTTCTCCGTCATGTCTGGATACTAGGTCGGCCGTGTTCCCCAGCCGACCTCGCACCCTTTCGCAGTACCTCGCACCCCATCGGCGGGGTGCGAGGTCACCCGGCGGGGTGCGAAGTCGCCGCGCCGGCGAGGTCTGAGCCGCCGGATCAGCGGGCAGGCAGCAGGTCGGCCGGGTTGCGGTAGGGCAGGTCGTGCGCCTGGGCCACCGGCTCGGTGACGAGATGGCCGCCGAGGGTGGACAGGCCCTTGGCCAGTGCCGCGTCGGTGGCGGCTGCCCCCGCGACGCCGTGCGCGGCCACGATGACCAGGTAGGGCAGCGTGGCGGAGGTGAGCGCCAAGGTGGAGGTGCGGGCGACCGCACCGGGAATGTTCGCCACGCAGTAGTGCACGACGCCCTCCTCGACGTAGGTCGGCTCGGAGTGGGTGGTCGCGCGGCTCGTCTCGAAGCAGCCGCCCTGGTCGATGGCGATGTCCACCGCGACGCTGCCCGGCCGCATGCTGGCGATCATCTCCCGGGACACCAGCTTGGGCGCCTTCGCGCCCGGCACCAGCACCGCCCCGATCACCACGTCGGACTCGGCGATGTAGGCGGCCAGCCGGGCCCGGTTGGGGGTGACGAGGTCCAGCCGACCACCGAAGATGTCCGACAGATACTCCAGCCTGCTCGGGTTGGCGTCGAAGACCCGGACGATGGCCCGCATCCCGAGGGCGATCTTGGCGGCCTCGGTGCCGGACACGCCGCCACCGATGATGGTCACCTTCGCCGCCGGGGTGCCGGGGACGCCGCCGAGCAGGAGCCCGGCACCGCCCGCCGGGCTCTCCAGCGCGTGGGCCGCGGCCTGCACGGCCATCCGACCTGCGACCTCGCTCATCGGGGTGAGCAGCGGCAGCTTGCCGTCGGCGGTCTGCACGGTCTCGTAGGCGATCGAGTCGATCTTCTTCTCGAGCAGGAACTCGGTGAGCTTGCGGTCGGCGGCCAGGTGCAGGTAGGTGAACAGCTGCTGGCCCTCCCGGAACCGGTGGTACTCGGCCGGGATCGGCTCCTTGACCTTGACGATCAGGCCCGCGCCTTCAAACACCTCGTCGGCGCCCCCGACGACCTTCGCGCCCGCCGCGGCGTACTCGGCGTCGCTGAACCGGGAGCCCACACCCGCCCCGGACTGCACCAGCACCTGGTGGCCGTGGTGAACGAGCTCAGCGACGCCGTCGGGCTGTACCCCGACCCGGTTTTCGCTGTCCTTGATCTCGGCGGGAACACCGATCACCAGCTCTGCCATCTTGCGTCCTCTCCTTGCCGCTGCGGCGGTGGCCGCGTCGGGGTTGCTCCACACCGGGTGCGTCGTGGCCTGGGGGCCGACATCATCGCGTGCGCGGTCGACAGGAGGCCAGTGTCGGCTCCGCCCGCGGCCGTGGCCATGGCCGGTCGCCCGATGGGGGTAACGCCAGCGGTAGACGCGTGCTCGGGTCCGGGCGGAGCATGCGATACGTCACATTGTGTGTGACCTACCCACACGGAACGAACCGGGGCACGCAGAAACGGGTAGGAGAGTGCAGGAGGTCACCATGGCCGTGTCGGCGGACCTGCTCATTGCCCTGCCCGCCGCGCTGGTGGGTGCCGCGAGCTTCGGCACCGCCAGTGCGCTGCAGCAACGGGCGACCAAAGAAGTCCCTGAGACAGGCGTGCTGAGTCCGGGGCTGCTGGTGGAGCTCGCGCACCGGCCCGGCTGGCTGCTCGCGAGCGGTGCGGTGGGACTGGGCCTGGCGCTGCAGATAGTCGCGCTGGCCTACGCCCCGCTGACGCTCGTGCAGCCCGTACTCGTCAGCGGGATCGTGTTCGGCACGTTTGCCGCGGCATGGTTGGCCCATCGCCGCCCGGATCGGGTCCTGGTCGTGGGGGCGGTGGCCAGCGCGGCGGGTCTGGGCGCGTTCCTCGCACTGGCCCGGCCCGAGGGCGGATCATCGCAACTGCCCCCCGCCCGGGACCTCCTTCCGCTGGGTGCGGTGCTCGTCTTCGTCGTCGTGGTGTGCTTCGTCGTGGCGGTCCGGGCGGCCGGTCCGGCGCGGGTCACGGCGCTGGCGGTGGCGACCGGCGTCTGTTACGGGGTGACGGCGGGCCTGATGAAGGTGGTCACCGCGCAGTTGCGCGACGGCGGTCCCGCGGAGGTCGTGCTGCACGCGCCGCTGTACGTGGTCTGCGTGGTCGGTCCGTTGGGTTTCCTGCTCAGCCAGCACACGTTCCAGAGCGGTCTGCTCATAGCGCCCGCCCTTGCGGTGATCACCATTGTCGATCCGCTGGTGGGGATCGCGATCGGGCTGGGCTGGCTGGGCGAGCAGCTGGCCGATCTCGCGCCGCCGGTCCTCGCGGCGGAGGCCGTGGCGGGTGCCGTGCTGGTCCTGGGTGTCGTCCTCCTCGCCCGCCGGGGCACCCAGCTGCGAGCCCAGCTCGCGGGCGACGCCGTTCGCGGGACGGAGGAACCGCCACGGGGGGGCTGATGTCCCATGGATCAAGGGTCGCGCCAAGGTGGCGCCGGATTGTCCTGCAAATCACAACAATTGCGATGACGCGACTGTTTGTGGAGCTTGACGCGTGGGCAGCCTCCGCCAGGCGCGCCACTGGGGCGCGTCGAAGGAGGTAGGGGGAGATGCGCACGAAGAGAGACTTGAGCGACGCTGGGTCGACCGGGCCCAGCGACGTCGGCGGGCACCCGGCTGCGACGAACGGACGCGAGGTGGCGGGGAGCCCCGACCCGGACGCCCTGTGGAGCGCGCGGACCCGGTTGGTGCTGACGCCGGTGGCTGCCCCGTCGATCCTGGGGCTGTTCGGCTTCGCGAGCGCCACGTTCATGGTGGCCTCACTGCTCGCGGGCTGGTGGGGAGACCCGGCGACAGCCGCCCCGGTGATCGCGCCGTTCGCGCTCTTCTTCGGGGGCCTTGCCCAGCTGTTGGCCGGGATGTGGTCCTACCGGGCCCGCGACGGGCTCGCCACCGCGATGCACGGGACCTGGGGATCGTTCTGGCTCGGCTGGGGCCTGCTGGTGCTGCTCACGACGATGCATGTGTTGCCCGGGTCGGTTCTGACGTCGCGGGCGTTCGGCTTCTGGTTCATCGTGCTGGCGGTGGTGACCGTGTTCGGCGCGGTGGCGGCGGTTGCCGAGGGCATCGCACTGACCGTCGTGCTCGGGCTGCTTGCCGCGGGCTCGATCCTCTTGGCGATCGGGTTCGTCGCAGGGATCGGCATCGCCGTCACGATCGGCGGTTGGGTGCTGGTGTTCTCCGCCTTGGCCGCCTTCTACACCGCGGGCGCGATGATGCTGGCCGGATCGTCGGGCGGGCGCACGATCCTCCCGCTGGGCAAGTACCGGGCCGCGGCGAACGTGCCCGGACAGCGGGCGATGGAGCCCATCGAGTACGCGGCGGGGATGCCGGGCGCGAAGGTGGGCCAATGATCCCGACGCCGGCGCGCTTGACCCGCCGGTGCCCTGGGTAGACGGGGGGAGGATCGGGAAAGGAAGACCGCATGACGACATCCGGATCGGGCGGCCGTTCCGCCTCGCAGGACCGCTCGACAGCGGAGCTGCTGCACAGCGTCCGGGAGGACCTGGGCGTGCTGGTTCGCGAAGAGCTGCAGAGCGCCCGTGCCGAGCTCGGCGCGACGGCGCGACGGGCACGCCGGGCCGGGGGCCTGCTGGGGGTGGCCGCCGGGCTCGGCGTGTTGACGAGCGCGATGTCCGGTGTCGTCGTGCTGCGTGTCCTGGAGCGGTTCCTGCCACCCACGGCAGCGGCGGTGGTCGCGACGGCGCTCTTCGGCGCGGCGACGGCGGCCACGGCGCGCGTCGGGATCGTCGAGCTGCGCCGCGCGGGCCCGTTGCTGCCCCAGCACACCCTGGCCAGCCTCGAAGCCGACGTCGAGGCAGTCGTCGACGCCGTTTCGGACCAGAAGAGAGGCCCGGGCTGACCCCGGTGTCGGCGGGCGGCTTGTCAATCCGGCCTCATGGCCGGACGAGCCGCTCGCCGAGGCCCGGTCGGTCCCAGGCCAGCGCGAGCAGCAGTCGGGCGCGGACGGCCGGGTCATCCAGATCCGCGCCGAAGAGCTCGTGCAGCCGAGCCAGGCGGTAGCTCACCGTTTGCGGGTGCACGTGCAGCTCAGCGGCCATCGCGCGGCGCTCGCCCATGTGCTGCAACCACGCCAACAACGTCTCGGCCAGTCGCTCCCGTGATCCGTTACGGCAGCGCTCGAAGGGCCGCAACACCTGATCCTGCAGCGCCTCCAGCAGGCCGTCGTCGCGATGCACGATGATCGCGTCGAGATGGTCGTCGACGAAGAGGGGGTCATCGACGAGTACGCCGCGGCGTTGCAGGTCCGCGGCGATCTGCGCGATCTGCAGGCTGACCGACAGGCGCGCAATCGGGACGGCGCGTCCGATCACGGCTCCCGAGCAGCGCAATGTCCGCGATAGCCGGGCCCGCAGGCCCGGCCGGGAGGGACGGGGCAGTACGGCACCGAGCAGACCGGGCCTGCGGATCGGCAGATGGTCGACATCCAACCGCGAGACGAGGCGCTCGCCGACGGGATTCCCGGGTTCGAGGAGAACGACCGCGGCCTCCTCGGGAACCATCCACGCCGCTCGACTGGCCGCCACCCGGATCGCCTCGGGGTCGGTGTCCGGTGCGAGCAAGAGCGCGACCAACTCGTCCCGGCGCCGTTCCCGGGCCCCTGCCGCAGCGGCTTGCTCCCGCACGTAACCGCGGGCCGAGCACGAGGAGAGGGTGTCGACGAACGAGAAGACAGCGCTGGCGAGGGAGGCGAAGTCCGACTGCGGGATCTCGGCGGACATCGCAATCGTCGACAGGTGGCGCCAGCACACGCCCGCCCCGGTCTGGTAGGCCGACAACAGGTCGGCCAGGTCACGGCCGCACTCCCATTGGATGCGTCCGATTTCCTCGAACAGGTGCTGCTCCACTCCGCCGTCCTGCGGCCGCACGCCGCTCAGCATTCGCGTGAGCGCCATCGCGCCTGCCTGCGCGACTTCGCTCTGGTTGCGTCTGAGGAACTCGGCGTAGTCGGGCCAACGGGCCTCGAGTGCGCAGGCCACATCGGTGAGCAACGCCGGTATGCGCGCGCACACGGCGGGGAGGAGTTCAGTGAGGTGCGGCTCGGGATCCACGCCGTCGGATACCCACATCTCGTCCCCCAACACCTTGTTTGTGACGTATCGGACGCAACGATTGCGTTACCTCTGGCGCCCGCCACGCCCACGACCGGACCCGGAAGCTGTACCGGGTAGGGGAACTGTCCAACCCGGAGGCTTGTCGCTTATGGCGATTCAGCTCGGTGGCCGGGGTGGCGCATCCCGGGCGGCGGAGCGCCGCGGTCGGCGTGACCGGCGCGGACGTGCCGTGCCAGCGCGCCGATGGCCACCCAGGCGAGAAACAGGAGCCCGAGTGCGCTCAGGTGCAACGCGAAGCCGCTGATGCCGAGGGCCATGACGACGACAAGCGCGGGCACCGCGGTCATGCGCCGACCGATGGTGCGCCATCGCGTCGACGGATCGCGGCCCGCAAGCATCCGCGCGAGGCCGGGGTCCTCCGCGCTCACCTGCCGCTCCAATGCCTCCAGCAGTCGGCGCTCCCGCTCGCTGAGCATCGTCCGTGCCTCCCTTCGCTCCCATCTGGGCCGCAGGGCCGATCCATCGGGATATCCCCGAAGTGGTTGTCGCAACGTGTGCCAGCACGCAACTTCATAGTAGAACGGCTCGTGAGTTCCACGGCTGGGCGGCAACCCGTCGGGCCGCGACGTATGCGGCGGTTGTCAGGCTCCTCCGTCGGGCCGCCGCACGGGGTCGACGCCGTCGGAGCCGCTTCCGGCGGGTTCGCCGTCCGGCCTCTCCTCCGTGGGCGCGGTGCTCGCAACGCGGCGAGCGTCATCGGGGTCGGGGCTTCGATGGGGGCCGTCCTCCACGGCGACCGGGTCCCGGGTCACGGCAGGAGCGGCCCCCACGCCCGCGGGGCCGGGCCCGGGCACCGTCGCGGTCACCCGGTGAGCACGGTCGCGCTGGGCCCGACGCTGCCGCGCTGCCTCGATGGCCGCCGCGTCCCGGTGGCCCCGCATCGTGAAGCGCCCCATCGCCACCGCGGCCAGGAAAACGATCACGACGCCCAGGCCGGTGAAGATCCCGATCTCCTCGACGACGGCACCCACGCCGCTGCCGAGCGGTTGGCCCTGCAGGCCGCCCGTCGGGTCCCAGAGCCTGCTCAGCACCGGCCCGAGAACGAACCACGCGCCTCCGGCCGCGGCGAGCGCCCCGGCCGCCAAACCGATCGCCCGCGCGCCGGTGACCATCAGCAGCACGCCGCCGAGCACGACGGCGGCCCCCGGCAGGATCTGGAGGATCCAGCGGCCCGTGGTCGCGGTCCACGCGGCGCCGGGCGCGTACGCGTAGTCGTAGAGGGGTCCGATGACGGGCACGAGGGCGCCCCAGGCACCGAGCAGTATGAGCAGCAGGCCCGCGAGCGCGCCGCGACTGCGCGGCATGTGCAAGGTCGGGTTCGTCATGAGATGTCCTTCCTCGACGTCGCGCGACGCCACGTCGTCTCGCTGCTGTGGTGTTCTGTTTGCTCGCCGGGCTCCCGCCGGACGTTTGCCACAATTATTGCACGTAAGCAATAAATACCCTTGGTCATGTCGGGATAAACCGGGGACCGGGTCGGGCGGTCGAGCACCCTCGCCCGGCCCGTCACGTACCGGCCGGCGTGGCTGCGGACAGGGGACGCCTATCCGGTTCGGGATCGGGTACGCGATGGACGCGACGCGCTGTGGGCCGGGTCGGGCACCCGGGTAGGACCCGCTCGGACATCGGCCGCCGCGTTTCGGAGGCGTCCGCCCGTCGGTTGCGCACCCTGCGGCCGTACGACGGGCAAGAATTGTGAGAGAGTCACCTTCGACTCGGAAGCGGGGGAGCGCGGTGAGCGAGCTGACGGGCAAGGACGGAGCCGATACTCCGGTGCCGCCGGACATTCCGTACGTGGACGGCCGCGTCGCGTCTCCCGACGAACTGCGTGCCGAGGCCGCCCGACAGGCCGACCCGCTCGAGCAGAACGTCGACGAGGCACGTGCCGCCCTCGCCGAAACCGCCGACGAGTTCGCGCGCAGGCTCGACCCGCGCCCGCAGATCATCCGGCTCGTGCACCGGGCACGCCCGGCGCTGTTCCTGGCCGCGGCGCTGCTCGCACTCGTGGTTCTCCGTAAACTGCGGCGGTCCCATCCCGATGAGGTCAGGTAGACGGGCCTGCCCGGCCGGAAGCGCCGCCGCCGTTGTACGGCGGTAGCTCTCAGTGCCTCCTGTCGAGATCTCGGGTCGGGTGTGTCGGATGGTGGGGCGTCGGCTGCATGCGGCGGTAAAGCGCCTGCCGCGCCTGCGTCACCAGTGCAGGCAACTCGGCCAGCATGAGAGCGAGCGCTGCGACGAAGCCGAGCAGACAGAGCGCGATGGTCAGGTCCTCCCACATAGGAACGCTCCTTTCAGAAATATCGTACCACGATATACTTCTGGCCGCGGCGACCGCGACCGCGACCGCGACCGCGGCGACAGCGTCGGGCCGCGGCGGCCCACGGCGGGCGCGTCGGGCGCGGCGAGCACGGGCCGCGGCGGGGACGCCGGGCCGCGGCGGCAGGCGGCGTCGAGGCGTGTGGCGGCCGAGTCCGGCAGGATGACCCGACCGGCCCTCGCTCGGGCCCGCTTGGCGAAACCCGCGCGCGAGATTGCCGCAGTGGGCTTTTCCGCGTCCAGAAACCCCGCTCAGGGCAATCTCGCGGGTCAGGTCAACGGGGCGCCCGGCGGGCGGCCTCTACGACCGCCGTTGCCGGGCGATGCGTGCACAGGTGAGCGCTCCGCAAACGGCCGTCATCGCGCCGAGGCTGATGGCGGCGAGCAGCCGGTCGGCCCGTGGCTCGGTGCTCCGCCAGGCCTGCTCGGGCCGGTCGTCGGGAGGCCCGCCGGGGCCGTGGCGCAGCGCCAACGCGAGCGCCTCGGCCAGATGCAGCCCGCGTCGGCCGGTGGCTTGCTCGATCTGGCTGCGACAGCTGAAGCCGTCCGCGAGGACGAGGGTGTCCTCGGCCGCCACCCGAACCTCGGGCAGGATCACCCGTTCCCCGCAGGCCGTCGACACCTCGTAGTGCTCGCCTGCCCGTAGCCGAAGCTTCCGGCCATGCCGCAGCGACGCCGAGCTCGGGGTCGAAGTAGTTGGTGAAGGTGTCGGGCCACAACAGCACCGGTTCGCCCATCGGGCGGGGCGGATGCGCCGCGAACCACGTCCGGAGCGTCGTGGCGGCGAACCCGGGCGCGGTCCGCCGGGTGTCCACCCCGGCCGCCCGCTTGGCGAGGGTGCCGATCACGGGTGCGGCGAGTAGGGAGTTGACCAGCCCGGGGGCGAGCGCGGCGAGTCGGGCCCACAGCGGGATCAGGCCCAACGCGTAGGCTGCGCGCGGACGCAACCGGCCGGCGTGGCAGTGGGCCAGGAACTCCGCCTTGTAGGTGGCCATGTCGACGTTCACCGGGCAGTCGCCCTTGCAGCTCTTGCAGGCTAGGCACAGATCCAACGCGTCCTTGACGTGCCGGTCGCGCCAGCCCTTCTTCTCGGCGAGGTCGTCGCGGTGACTGGTCATCATCTCCAGCAGCAGTCGGGCGCGGCCCCGGGTGGAGTGCTGTTCCTCGTGGGTGACCATGAAGCTTGGGGCACATCGTGCCCCCGACCCTCGTCGGCCGGGAAGGCGAAGTGCGTGGACATTCGCGGACGGCCAGATCGGTGCCGCGGCGTAGGTTGGTGTCGGGCGGATAGGGGTCGACGACCTTGCCGGGGTTCATCCGCCCTTCGGGGTCGAAGATCGCCTTGAACGCGCGCAGTGCCTCGACCAGCTCGGGGCCGAACATCTTCTTCACCAGCTGGTTGGCCCGCAGCTGCCTCGTCGAGGAACCCGCGGCCGGTGATCGCCTTCCCCGGCGACGGCAGCATGAGCATGGGCATGGGCGAGCTGGCCACGCTGGCGCAGGAACAGCTGCCTGTGAAGATCGTGGTCTTGCGCAACAACTCCCTGGCCATCGAGGTGTGGGAGCAGAACGCGATGCTCGGCAACCCGCAGTTCGGGTGCGAGCTCGCTCTGGTCGACTTCGCGGCCGTCGCCGAGGCGTGTGGCGTGCGCGGCTATCACGTCACCGAGCCCGCCGACGGGCCGGCCGATGCGCTCGCGCACGACGGAGCGGCCCTCGTGATGGCAGATGACGACCCGTACGAAGCACCCCTTGCCGACCCGTTCAAGCCCGGGCAGATGCAGAGGCTCGCCACCGCCTTCGAGCGCGGGGAGAAGGCCCGACAGGCCAAGTCGCACCCGCCAACGGCTCGTGATCGCTGGTTGTGGGACATGAGCGCCGTATATGGCCGCCATGTCCCACTTTCGGCGATCATCCCTGGCATGGACGAGCGGTTGCGGGCACACGATGATGCGGCGGGCGGTGACGGTCCGGCGCGCCACGGCGGTGCAGCCCGGCGTGGAGGCGCGCTCGGTGTGATGACCATCGCACAAACGCAACGATTGCCAGGATCGATGGGCCGGTCCCGGCGGCGCGGGGTTGTCTGAGCCGTGGCTACCAGAGACACTTGTGCACATGGACAGCATCGGCGTCGTCGTGGACGACTCTCTCGGGTCTGCGGGCGCGCGACCGGACCAAGATTTGCGCAATGATGACGTTGAATCAGTCATTGCGGCAACGCTTGTATTGGTTGCGGTGACCGCGGAGTCGGTTGCGCGCGTCGAGGACGAGGTGTCGCTGTCGCAGCTGCGCGTCCTGGTCATGATAGCCAGCCGTCCGAGCATGAATCTCGGCGGGATCGCGATGGGACTGGGCGTACACCCGTCGAATGCGACCCGCGCTGTCGACCGGTTGGTCGGCGCCGGGCTCCTCGACCGTCGCGACGACCCGACCGACCGTCGCAATCTCCAGCTGGACCTGACGGCGGCTGGACATGCGCTGGTCGAACGGGTGATGGACGACCGTCGCTCGGCGATCGCGAGCATTCTGGAGCGGATGCCCGCCAGCCGCAGGCGCGCACTGGTGCCGGTGCTGCGATCTTTTGCCCAGGCGGCGGGCGAGATGGCCGAGGACGCGGTGTGGTCGCTGGGCTGGCCGACCAGATGATCCTTGCGGACCGGTGACAACCGGCTGCCGGGCCGCTGACCGGAGCGCCGGGCCGCTGACCGGCAGCTCTGCGGGCTGACCGGAGCGCCCGGCCGCTAACCGGCGGCTGGCCCGGACGCCGGGCCGCTGACCGTCGGCAGCTGACCGGCAGCGCTGGCGAGCCGCGTCAGCCCGTGTCGACCGGCGTCAGCCCGTGCCGACCGCCCGCGACCCGCCGCACCACCGTCGGATCCCGGCCGCGTCCAGCCCCCGCGCGCTCAGCAGGTCGCGGCGCGACCCGTGCGGGATGAAGTCCGCGCCGAGATCGAGGGACCGGACGGGGGTGGAGCACCCGGCGTTGCGCAGCGCCCTCGCCAGCGCGTCGCCATACCCGCCGGGGCCTGCGTGGTCCTCGATGGTGACCACTTCGCGGAACGTGAAGGCCGCACAGACCAGCTCGGGGTCGACCGGCAGGAGCCATCCGGGGTCGACGAGCGTGACGTTCGCTCCCGGGCTCAGTGATCCGACCGCGTCCGCGGCGGGGTGCGCACAGGCTCCGGTGGCCACCATCAGCGTGCCGCCGGAACCGCGCCGCGCCAGCACGTCCGCGCCGCCGATGCCGCCGCACCGGGGGAGGTCGGGGGCGAGAGCGCCCTTGGGGAAGCGCAGCGCAGTGGGACCGCGGTCGTCGACGGCGGCCTGCAGCAGCACACGCAGGCTCGCGCCGTCGCGCGGCGCGCCCACCCGCAGTCCGGGCACGGCGCCCAGCAGCGCCAGGTCCCACATGCCGTGGTGGGAAGGACCGTCCTCGCCGGTGATCCCCGCACGGTCGAGCACGAACGTCACCGGCAAGTGGTGCAGCGCGACGTCCATGAGCACCTGGTCGATGGCGCGGGTCAGGAACGTTGCGTAGAGACACACGACCGGGTGCAGCCCGCCGGTCGCGAGGCCCGCCGCGGACGCCACCGCGTGCTGTTCGGCGATCCCGACGTCGAACACCCGGTCGGGAAACGCCGCGGCGAACTCGGCGAGGCCGGTGGGATGCAGCATCGCCGCGGTCAGGGCGACGATGTCGGGCCGGGCGCGCCCGATTCGCAGCAGTGCGTCGGAGAACTCGGCCGTCCAGGTGCGCCCGCTTCGCGCCCCGGCGGCCGGCACCGCGTGCAGGTGATCGATCTGGTCGCGTTCGGCCGGGGCGTATCCGCGACCTTTCACCGTCACGCAGTGGACCACGACGGGGCGGCCGATGGCGCGTGCCGCGCGCAGGGCTCGCTCCACCGCCACCGGGTCGTGGCCGTCGACCGGCCCGAGGTAGGCCAGGCCGAGCCGTTCGAACAGCGAGCCGCCGCCCGCGCCGCGGCGCAGCCCGGCCAGGTGTCGGGCCAGGCCGCCCACCGTGGGGGCGTAGGAGCGGCCGTTGTCGTTGAGCACCACGATCACCGGCCGCTCGGGCGCGCCGCCGATGTTGTTGAGCGCCTCCCAGCACATGCCGCCGGTCAGGGCGCCGTCGCCGACGACCGCGACGACGGCCCGGTCCCGCCTGCCCGCGAGCGCGAACGCCTTGGCGAGACCGTCGGCGTAGGCGAGCGCGGTTGAGGCATGGGAGTTCTCGACCAGATCGTGCTCGCTCTCGCCGCGGTTGGGGTAGCCGGACGGGCCGCCCGCGCTCCGGAGCCTGGCGAACGCCGCACCGCGCCCGGTCAGCAGCTTGTGCACGTAGGACTGGTGCCCGGTGTCCCAGACGATCGCGTCGCGCGGTGAGTCGAACACCCGGTGCAGTGCGATGGTCAGCTCCACCACGCCGAGGTTGGGCCCGAGGTGTCCGCCCGTCCGCGGCACGGTCGCCACCAGCAGGTCCCTGATCTCCGCGGCGAGCGTGCTGAGCGCGGCGGGCGGCAGCGCGCGCACCTCGGCCGGGTCGGTCATGGTCTCCAGCATCCGCGGAGTCGCGAGGGAGCTCATCTGTTCATGGTCGCCTCGGTCCGCCCGCGGTCGCTACGCGCGACGATCCAGCTCCCGCCCTGCGGTTTGGCACGCGGTGATGACTTTGGTCGGCGTGCTCGGCGCCGACGTTCCGCAAGCTCCGCCAGCGCCGATGTTCGCTCCGCAAGCTCCGCTTAGCGCCGATGTTCGCTCCGCAAGCTCCGCTTAGCGTGCCGCGGCCGCCTGCGGACGGTCCCGCACGAGCGCGTCGGGGACCGCGAGCATCAGCACGGCCGCCAGCAGGAGCGCGCCCGCCATGAACACGAACGCAGGCCCTGAGCCGAACGCCCCATTCAGCCAGCCGACCACGTACGCCCCGACGAAGCCGCCCAGCGCCCCGAAGCTGTTGACCAACGCCATCGAGGCGCCCGCCACGTTCTGCGGCACCAGCTCGGGGATGAGCGCGAAATAGGGGCCGTACGGGGCGTACATGCACCCGCCCGCGACCACCAGCAGGACGAACGAGGGCCAGAACCGGTCCGGGCCCAGCAGGTAGGATCCGTAGAAGGCCGCTGCGGCCGCGAGCAGGAACGGCCACACGAACACCCGCCGTCGCCCGCTCGTGTCCGACCGCTGGGAGGCCACGATCATGAGGAGCACGGCGAGCACGTACGGCACGGCCGAGAGCAGCCCGGTAGCGGCGATGCCGACCCCGGCGCCCGCCTTGACGATCGTCGGCAGCCAGAAGACGAAACCGTAGACGCCGATGCTCCACAGCAGGTACTGCACCGAGAGCACCAGCACAGTCCGGCTGCGCAACGCCTGTCGGTAGCCGCCGACGTCGGGCAGCTTTCCCTGCTCAGCACGCAGCGTCCTGGTCAGTTCGTCCCGTTCGGCGGCGGGCAGCCATCCGGCCTGCTCCGGGCGGTCGGCGGTCACCGCGACGAACACGAACGCCCAGATGATCGCCGGGATCCCCTCGAGGATGAACATCCACTGCCAACTGGTCACCGACACCAGCCATCCCGACAGCGCGGAGAGCCACAGCACGGTGATCGGGTTGCCGAGGATCAGGACGGTGTCGGCCCGGCCGCGCTCGCGGCTGGTGAACCAGTGCGTGAGGAAGACCAGCATCGCCGGGAGGATCGCCGCCTCGACCACCCCGAGCAGGAAGCGGTCCACCATGAGCGCGGGCACCCACGGCAGGACCCCTTGCAGGGAGGCGAAGATGCCCCAGCCGATGAGGCACCAGAAGATCAGCCGTTTGACGCTGCGCCGCTCGGCGTAGTGGGCGGCGGGGATCTGGAAGAGGAAGTAGCCGAGGAAGAACAGCGCGCCGAGCAGGGCCGAAACTCCTGCGGTGATGTGCAGGGAGCGCTCCAGCCCGCCCGCGGCGCCGATCGAGTAGTTGGAGCGGTCGAGGTAGGCCAGGCTGTAGGTGACGAACACGATCGGCAGCAGACGGCGCCATCGCGTGCTCCGCGCAGGCTGGTGGCTCGCTTCCGCGTTTCCGGCCATGACCGACTCCTCGCACTGGTTGCGTTGATGCAAATAGTCGTACCCGTCCGCGGACGACGTCACGCATGGCCGGACCGGCGGCGCCGCCGAAGCGCCGGGCAGGCGCGGCGTAGCGACCCGGCGCGGCGTAGCGACCCGGCGCGGCGTAGCGACCCGGCGCCGCTCCGTGGACCACCCGCGCCTCGACCACCAGCTGCATCGCCACGACGAGTGGTGCACTGAAATTTGAGGTGGCACACTCGGTCGTATGCCAACGACACGCCCACGCATTCAGGTCACCGAGACCGAGGCGCTGGCACATGCACTCGAGGTCGCAAAGCGGCTATGGCCAGGCACGCCGAAGAGTGAACTGGTGGCACGGCTGGCCGTCGAGCGAGCCGCCGAGATCATCGCCCAGGAGACCGGCAAGCAGGCTGAGCGACGCCAGGACGTGGCTGCGTTCCGCGGGCAATTCGACGACGCTTATCCCGACAACTACCTCGATGAGTTGCACGAGGACTGGCCGGAGTGATCGTCCTCGATGCGAGCGTCGTGATCGCCTACGGGAGGACGACGGATGCTCACCACAATCGGTCGGCAACCCTCCTCACGACGACAACTGACGAGTTCGCGATCCATGCGCTCACCATGACCGAATGCCTCGTCGGTCCGACCCGGCTCGGACGGGAGCGGGACTTGCTGAAGTTCTTCCGCGTGCTCGGCGTTCGGCGCATCGATCTCGACGCCGATGCACCCGTTCGGCTGGCGCGGCTACGGGTCTCGACCGGGCTGAAGCTCCCCGACTGTTGTGTCCTCGACTCCGCGATTCGACACGGTGCCGACCTCGCGACGTTCGACGCAGGGCTGTCGGCCGCCGCCAAAGCCCACGGCGTCACCATTGCTGTGTAGCCGACCGGACAGCCGCGCCCGAGCACGCCCGCGTCGGGGGACCGCCACCATCGGCGTGTGCTTCGTCGTCGCGGTCCGGGAGGTGGGCGGGGTCGGGGCTCTGGCGCCTGCCACCGACGTCTGCTACGAGTTGACGGCAGGCCTGATGAAGATCGTGACGGCGCTGCTGCGCGACGGCGGAGCCGCCCAACTCATCCGGGCGAGACGCACGACTCACCGAGGTGGTGACGCATTCCCCGAGGAGTGCCTGGTCGGTCCGCTGGGGTTCCTGCTCAGCCGGCACAGCCTCGAAGAGGGTGTGCTCATCGCGCCGGTCAAGGGAGCCGATCGCGCGCGACCGCGCGGGGGGTCAGGCCGCCGCCGAACCGCCGCGACAGCCGCGCGAACACCGACGGCGCCCCGCCGTGGACGCGGGCCGCGACCGTCAGCCACCGGGGCACGAACACCTCCGCCCGTCCCCGTTCGACGGCGTCGACGAGGGCGTCGGCGACCTGCTCCGGCGGGACCGGTCGGGGGAAGCGGCGCTGGTAGGGCGACCCGCGGTTGGCGAAGAACGGGGTGGCGACCGCGCCGGGCAGGACGGTGGTGACGACCAGCCCGGTCTCCAGGCGCAGCGCGTCGGCGAAGCCGCGCAGGCCCGCCTTGGTCGCCGAGTACACCGCCTCGTCCGCCACGCCGAGCGCGGCGATCGAGGCGACGAACGCGATCCGCCCGTCGGCGGCGAGCAGGCCGGGCAGCAGCGCAGCGGTCAGCTGCATCGGCGCGACGAGGTTGACGGCGGCGAGCGCGGCGATGTCCGGTCCGCGGGCCTCGGCCAGACGCCCGGCCGCGCCGATCCCGGCGGCGTGCACGAGCAGGCGGATCGGCCCGCTCGCGCGCTCCCGCACGAGCTCGATCCCGCCGGGGTCGGCCAGATCGGCGACCAGCGCCACACCGCCCGTCCGCCGGGCGACCGCCTCGAGCCGGGGCGCGTGCCGTCCGACGAGCAGGAGTCGGTGCCCGTTGCGGGCCAGCCGGTCGGCCACCGCGGCCCCGATTCCCGAGGACGCGCCGGTCACGACCGAGTGCGGTCTCACCTCGCCCCCGCGCCCGCGGCCGCCTCCATGGCGGAGAGGGCCTGCCCCACGGCGGCCGGGAGGCCGTCGGCCAGCCCCGGCACAGTGGTGGTGATCCCGATGGTCGTGGCGTCGCGCCAGTGCATCGCCCCGACGGCCAGGCCGATGCCCTCGGCGAGCGGTAGGACGGGATACGTGGCCGTGATCGGTGCGCCGCCGATGTGCCTGGGCCGCCGCGTACCGGGCAGCACCGACATGACGGCGTGGAAGAACCGCGGTCCGTAGACCATCCGGGTCACGGCGGCTTGGGCTCGGTGGGGCAGCAGCCCGACTGCGGCGAGTACAACGGCCGCGCCTTCGGGTCGTCGGGCAGAGTCGGCGGCGGCCATCCGGGCCGCGATCAGGCGGACCCGTTCGACCGGGGCCATCGGCCCGACCGGCAGGTCGAGCGGCACGGCGGCGGTCCGGTTGCCGGGCGCCCGACTGTCGACGCCTACGCGGGTCCGCGTCGTCACGGGCACCATCGCGCGCAGCACGGCGGGTCCGGCCCGGGTCGAGGGCAGACGACTGATCGCCTCCGCGATGAGGGCGAGCAGCAGGGCCGCGGTGTGGACGCCGTAGGCGCGGGCGAGCGCTCGGACCCGACGCCCGTCGAAGCGCAGGGACACCCAGCGCAACGCCTCGGTGGGCCCCCCGAGCGGCGCCGGGCCGGCCAGCCCCGCCCGGGCGAGGCTCGCGACGCCGCGGAGCGCGGCGCAGGCGCGGACGGCGCAGGCGCGGGCGACGCGACGGCGGGTACCGCGCGCGTCCGGATCCGTCGTGTCCGGATCCGTCCCGTTCGGATCCCTCCAGGCGGGGCCCGTCCCGGCGGGACCCGTCCGGTTCGGATCCCTCCAGGAGGGGCCCGTCCCGGCCGGATCCGTCCCGTCCGGACCTGTCGCGGAGCCGTCCGGACCCCTCCCGTCCGGATCCGTCCCGTCCGAACCCGCCCCGTCCGGACCCCTCGCCGCCGGACGGGGCGGTTCGTCGGCCAGCAGGCGCAGGAGCGCGTCGGTGAGGCCGAGCCCGTCCCCGAGCGCGTGGTGCACCTTCGCCAGCACCGCGACGTGCTCGCCGTCACGGACAACCTGCAACTCCCACGCCGCCACGCAGGGGTCGAGCGGCTCGGTGAGGAAGGCCGTCATCGCCGTGTCGAAGGCCCCGGCGCCGTCCGGCGCGGCTAGGTCGCCCATGACCACGCCGGGGCGCACGTGGGGACCGGCCTGGACCACGCCGGGGCGCAGGTGGCGAGCGGGGTCAGGGCATGGGTCGAGCAGCCAGCGCAGGGGCCGCCCGGGCCGCGGCGGGGCGAGGCGGCGACACAGCAGGTCGATGCCGGGTGCACGGCTGGCCACCCGCTCCGCCACGCGCTCGCGCCAATCCGTCCGGCGGCCCTCATCGCGCACGACGATGCACGCCCCGATGTGCTGCGCCCCACCCGCGACGTGCAGGAACAACGCGTCCTGTGGCCGCACGCGGGGGCCTTCCCGCGGACGGCAGAGCTCGGCGATGACGGCCATGTCGGTGGCGGCGTCGCGGCGCGGCGGGCGCACCGGCGGGAGCGGGCAGGCGACGGCGGCCGCGAGCTCTTCGGGCGTCCGGCAGATCCGGGCCAGTCCGGCACAGGAGAGGACCTCCGCGTTGGCCCGGCCGTGCCCGGGGATGGGCGCGAAAAGCAGCAACGGCCGGGCGCAGGCCAGCGCCTCGAGCGCCGTCGCGCCGCCCGCGTTCGTCACGACCGCATCGCAGGTGCGCAGGAGCCCGGCGGGGTCGTCGATCCACTCGCGCACCTCCATCCGGTCGGGATGGCGCAGCGCGAGTGGCTGCAGGCGGCGGCGCAGCGCCGGATCACGTCCGCAGCCCACGACCACCGCAGCACCGCCCGCCAGCACCGCGGCACACGCGGCCGGGAGGTCGCCGAAAGCCAGCGAGCCGCCCGAGACATACACCCGCGGCCGGGAACGCGGCCCGGTGACGGGCGGATCCTCGGGCGGGGAGAAGGCGGCGACCACCGGCAGTGCGCCCACCCGTACCCGGGCGCCGGGCGCGATGCGCTGCGCGCGGGCGGCGCCCGCAGCGGTGCTGACCAGATGCAGGTCGAGCGCCGCGTCGATCCACAGCGGATGCGGAGCGGGGTCGGCGACGAGCGCGACGGCGGTCATCGGCAACAACCCGCGGCGGCGCAGCCTGCCCAGGCCCTGCACGGCTTCGGGGACCGTCGCGACGACGAGGTCGGGCCGGTGCCGGGCGATCACCCGCCGCAGCCCCGGCGCGAACCAGCGGCCCAGCACCGCCCGGGTGCCCGCACGGAACGGGGGCACCCGGCACAGCAGCCAGAAGTAGAGCCCGTACAGCCAGGGCAGCCTGCGCACGCAGCCCGCGTACGCCGCCGGGAACATCCGTCCCGTGCCGAGGCGCGGGTTCGTCAGCGCGTCGGTCCAGACCACCTCGACCTCGGGCCACACCCGCCGGGCCTGCTCCTCGACGGCCCGGGCCGCGGCGTGGTGCCCGCCGCCGAGGCTGGCGGTGACCAGGAGCATGCGCCGCGGGACGCGGGTCGCCGCGGCGGCGGGCGCCCGGACGGTGCGGGTCACGTCCCACGTCCGGCGGCTCGGGTGCGCTCGAGATCGACGTGAGCGGGGTTCAGCCGCGCCCAAACCCCGCTCATGTCCATCTCGGCCGCGCCGTTGGGGTGGGTCCGGGTGGGGCGGCGGGTGCGTGCGGTTCGGGCGCGTGCCGTTGGGGCGGGCCCGGGTCGGGCGGCGGGTTCGCGGTTCGGCCGCGCTGCTGGGGTGGGCCCGGGTCGGGCAGCGGGTGCGCGGTTCGGCCGCGCTCATGGGGCGGGCCCGGGTCGGGCAGCGAGCTCGCCGTTCGGCCGCGCTCCTCGGGCGGACCCGGGCCGGGCGGCGGGCTCGCCATGCTCGCCCTACGCTGCGCCCGTGGTCCCGCGCCGTGTGTTGGTGCTCTCCGCACCGGTCGGGGAGGGGCACGTCGCCGCGGCCCGGGCACTGGCGGCGCGGATGCGGGCGCTGTGGCCGGACGCTCGGGTCCGGGAGGTCGAGGGCACGGGCAGGCCGCGCCGGGACCGGTTGCTTGGCGTGGTCCTGGGCCGTGACGATGCGCTGGGCGCCGTGGCTGTACGGGCTCGGCTACGGCCTGCTCGTCCGGTGCCCGCGCCTGGCGCGCGGCTGCAAGGCGGTCGCCGCCGCACGGCTGGGCCGCTCGCTGGCCCCGCTGCTCGCCGCCGAGCGGCCCGACCTCGTGCTCTCCACCTATCCGATGATCTCCGGTGGGCTGGCGTGGCTGCGCAGGCGCGGCAGGCTGCCTGCGCGCAGCGTCGCGGTCGTCACCGACGTGGCCGTGCATCCCTTCTGGGTCTGGGCCGACGTCGACGAGACATGGACGCTCCTGGCGGCATCCCGCGCGCAGGCCCGTGCGATCGAGCCGCGCGCCGACGTCCGGGTCGTCGCGCCCGCGGTGGACCCCCGGTTCCGACCCGCCGACCGGTCCGCGGCGCGGGCGGCGTGCGGGCTGGCGCCCACCGGCTTCGTCGTGCTGGTGACGGGCGGGTCGCTGGGGTTCGGAAAGCTCCCGGCCGTCGTCGACGCCGTGCTGGCCGCGGGTTCCGACGTGCAGGCGGTAGTGCTGTGCGGGCGCGCCGACCGCTTGCGCAGGCGGCTCTCGGAGCGTGGCCTGCCCGCCGCCCGGCTCGTCGCGCTCGGCTGGACGGACGCGGTGCCGGACCTGGTCGCGGCGGCCGACGTCGTGCTCAGCACGGCGGGCGGGATGATCGCCAGCGAGGCGCTCGCCTGCGCTCGCCCGGTGGTGTTCGCCGCGCCGGTGCCCGGTCACGGGCGGGCCGGGGCGCGGATGACCGCCGCCGCCGGGTTGGGGGTGGTGTGCCCGCGTCCGGCCGAGGTGACGACGATCATCCGCCGCCTGCGGACAGGTCCCGGCGAGCTTGCCGCGCTCGCGGAGCGCGCCGCCGCTTTCGGCCGAGCCGACCTGGACGCCGCCCTGACCGCACTCGCCGCCGGGACCTGACCGAAAGCGCAGGTTCAGGCGGGTGCGGCCCCGAGCCGCAGCCGGATACCGTGGCGGGCCAGCGCCCGGCGGAACCACCAGAGCGACACCGCGGTGCCGGCCACCACCATGGAGTACGAGCCCGCCGTCGAGACGATCAGGTAGTCGCCGACGGCCTGCGTGGCCAGCACGGCCAGCGTCACGCCGCCGTTGACCAGGAAGACCCCGGCCCACAGCAGCGACACCCTGCGGAAGAACAGGCGTACCGAGGGGTGGCCGGTGAGGCCGATGGGGAAGGCGCAGAAGTCGTCGGCGAGCTTCGCGAGCAGCGGCCGATCGAACCGGAGCGTCGCCAGCAGCGCAAGGGCCACCACGAAGTTCTGCGCGGTGGGCTGGACGAAGTAGAGGAACGCGCTGCCGGTGGCGAGCCCGACGACCGTGCGCACGACCAGCAGCGCCGTGGTCAGCAGGAGCACGGTGGGCACCCGGTCGCGGCGCGCCAGCCGTAGCCCGATCGCGGCCCCGGACCAGGCCAGCGCCGCCCAGAGGCCCGCGGCGAACCCCACGGCGCTGAGAAAGAGCCAGAAGAGGCCGAGGGGGATCAACGCGGATTCGAGCAGGGGAGGGCAGGCGTGCCGCAGCAACGACCGCAGGGGCGGAAGGTGGATCGTGCTGCCGTGATGGCCCATGCCGGGACCTCACCTCTCCTACGCGATCGGTGGGCGCCCGAGCGTAGGGCGTTCGGTCACAGGACGATGACGGTACCCTCACGTGCCGGTCACCGCGCGCAGGGACTCGCGCAGCGAGCCCATCGTCGCGAACACGGCCGACGGCTCGTAGCCGCAGTGGGCCATGCAGTTGGCACACCGTGGGTCTTTGCCGCGACCGAATGCCGACCAGTCGGTCTCCTCCAAGAGCTCGCGATAGGTGGCGGCGTAGCCGTCGTCGAGCAGGTAGCAGGGCCGCTGCCAGCCCAGCAGCGAGTAGGACGGGATCGCCCAGGCGGTGCACGCAAGGTCCAGCTTGCCCTCCAGGAAGTCCAGGAACAGCGGGGAGTGGTTGAGCCGCCACCGGCGCCGCCGTCCGTCGGCGAAGGCCTTGCGGAACAGCTCGCGGGTCTGCTCCACGCCGAGCCAGTGCTCCTGGTCGGGCGCCCTCTCGTAGGCGTACGCGGGGGAGATCTGCATGTTGTCCACCCCGAGCTCGTCGTTGAGGTAGTCGAGCACGTCGATGACGTCGGCGGGGGTGTCGGTGTCGAAGAACGTGGTGTTGGTGTTGACCCGGAACCCGGCCGCCTTGGCCTGGCGGATCGCCGCGACCGCCTGGTCGAACACCCCGTCCTTGCACACCGACGCGTCGTGCCGCTCGCGCAGGCCGTCGATGTGCACCATCCAGGCGAAGTCGCGGTGCGGGGTGAACCGGTGCAGGTGCTTGGGCAGCAGCACCGCGTTGGTGCACAGGAACACGATCTTGCGGCGGGCCAGCAGCTGCCGGACGATCTCGTCGATCTCCTTGTGCATCAGCGGTTCGCCGCCCGCGATGGAGACCATCGGCGCCCCGCACTCCTCGATCGCACCGACCGCCTGCTCGACGGGCATGCGCCGCTTGAGCAACGCCGCGGGCTGAGCGATCTTGCCGCAACCCGCGCACTTGAGGTTGCAGGCGAACAGCGGCTCCAGCTCGACGAG
This sequence comes from uncultured Actinomycetota bacterium, assembly GCA_963822805.1. Classification (GTDB taxonomy): domain Bacteria; phylum Actinomycetota; class Actinomycetes; order Mycobacteriales; family Pseudonocardiaceae; genus Pseudonocardia. The sequence continues at coordinate 518,706 of CAWGIV010000004.1, forward strand.
CAGGGGGAACTTCTCGACGCCCCGCAGCCGCTGCTTTGCGAGGTAGGCGGCCAGGCGCAGGGACTGGCGGATCGGCATGGCCAACTCAACACACCTCCTTGGGCAGACCGAAGACGACGTCCTCGGTGTCGGTGACGGTCTCGGTGACCGCGAGCGGTCCGAGCCCGGACAGGCAGTCCAGCACCTCGTCGACGAGGTGCGCGGGGGCCGACGCGCCTGCCGACAGGCCGATCCGCCGCACACCGGGGAGCCAGGCCAGGTCGAGCGCGGCGACGTCGTCGATCAGGTGGGCGGGCACGCCCTCGCGCGCGGCGACCTCCACGAGGCGCTGCGAGTTGGACGAGTTCGTCGAGCCGAGCACGAGCACGAGGTCGGCATCGGCGGCGACGGCGCGCACCGCGCGTTGCCGGTTGGTGGTGGCGTAGCAGATGTCATCCGAACGCGGCGCCGCGACCGCCGGGAACCGGCCGCGCAGCACCGCGGCGATCTGCTCCGCCTCGTCGACGGCGAGCGTGGTCTGCATGGCGTACGCGACCCGGCCCGGATCGGCTGGCTGGACGTGCGTGGCAGCGTCGATGCTGTCGACGACGACGACCGCGGCGGGGGCTTCGCCGCGGGTGCCCTCGACCTCCTCGTGGTCGGCGTGCCCGATGAGGAACACCGTCTCGCCCCGGCCTGCGCGCCTGCGGACCTCGCCGTGCACCTTGGCCACGAGCGGGCACGTCGCGTCGATCACGGCCAGGTCGCGTTCGCGGGCGGCGCGCCGGACGGCCGGGGCGACGCCGTGCGCGGCGAGCACCGTCACCGCGCCGGGCGGAATCTCGTCGACCTCCTGCACGAAGACCGCGCCGCGGGCCTCGAGGTCGCGCACCACGTGGACGTTGTGCACGATCTGGCGCCGGACGTAGACGGGCGGCCCGTACTTGTCCAGTGCCCCCTCGACCGCGGCGATGGCCCGCTCGACGCCCGCGCAGAACGACCGCGGTGCGGCCAGGGCGACGGTCCGGGAACCGGTCGCGGCCAGCCAGTCCGCCAGTGCGGGCCGAGCCCGGCGCAGCACCCGCAACGCGGCGAGGCCCCGGGCGGGGGTGCCGGGGCGCCACAGCGGGGCGGTGGGCGTGTCGACCACGGCCCGGACCACCGCGAGCGGGCCGCCCGCCGCGGCGTCGGCGAGCCAGGCCGACTCGGTGTCCGCGGCCAGCGCCCCGTCCCGGGCCAGGTCCGCCCGGCGGGCGCCGTCGACGACGTGTGGCACGGACACGATCGGGCCGGTGTGCACCCGCAGCCCGAGCCTGCGCAGCGCCGCGGCCAGGACGGCGGCGCTCGGCGCAGGCACCGCGGGCCGTCCCGGCGCGCGGACCTCGGTGGCGACCACCAGATCACCCGGCCGCACCGACGCGACCAGCCCGCCCGCGACCCCGGCCACCAGCACCGGCCGTGCGCCCGCATCCGCTGACGGGTGCGCGGCCGCGGCGGCGCGGGCCGGGCCCCGCCCGGTGCGCCGTACCTCGCCCGGCAGGCGCCCCAGGGCCACCCGCTCGACCGCGAGCGGGGCGCACACCACCGGGGGCCTCATGCTGCCCGCCCCAGGTAGCGGCCGAGTGCGGAGACGGGGAACACCAGCCGGTACAGGTGGTAGTTGATGTAGAAGGCGCCGGGGAAGCCGGTGCCGGTGTACTGCGGCTCGTCCCAGGTGCCGTCCGGCCGCTGGGTGTCCATGAGCCAACGCACCCCCCGCTCGACCGCCTCGGACCGCTCCGCCGCGGCGAGCAGCGCGAGCAGCGCCCACGCCGTCTGCGAGGCGGTGGACGCTCCCCGCCCGATCCACGCGGGGTCGCGGTAAGAGCGCAGGTCCTCACCCCAGCCGCCGTCGCCGTTCTGGTGGGCCTCCAGCCACCTGACGGCCCGGCGGACCGCCGGATGCCGCACCGGCACCCCGGCCGCTACGAGCGCGGGCAGAGCGCAGCCCGTCCCGTAGACGTGGTTGGCGCCCCAGCGGCCGAACCACGAGCCGCCGGGCTCCTGGGCGCGCAGCAGCCAGGCGACGCCGCGGCGGCAGGCCGGGGACGTGGCCTGGCCCCGCGCGGCGAGCATCTCGACGACGTGCGCGGTGACGTCGGCCGACGGGGGGTCGATCACCGCGCCGAAGTCGCAGAACGGCAGCTTGGTGATCAGCTCGCGGGTGTTGTCGGCGTCGAAGGCGGCCCAGCCACCGTCGCGCGAGGCCATCCCGGTGACCCACGCGACGCCTCGGTCGATCGCACCGCGCAGGCGGGCGGGCTCGGGCGGGTCGATGCGGCGCAGGGCGAGGACGATCTCGGCGGTGTCGTCGATGTCCGGGTAGCCGTCGTTGTCGAACTCGAACGCCCACCCGCCGGGCGCCAGACCGGGGCGGCGCACCGCCCAGTCGCCGTGGACCGTCACCTCCTCGTCGAGCAGCCAGTCGGCCGCCCGCACCAGAGCGGGGTCGTCGGGCGCCGCACCCGCGTCGCGCAGCGCCGTGACCGCCAGGGCCGTGTCCCACACCGGCGACTGGCACGCCTCCAGCCTGCGCACCGGCCCGTCGGGCCCGTCCTCGCGGATGAGGAACCGCTCGATGCCCGCGATCCCTGCCCGCACGGCCGGGTGGTCGAGCGGATAGCCCAGCAGGTGCAGGGCGAGCAGCGAGTACACCCACGGCGGCTGGATGCCGCCCCACGAGCCGTCCGCCTCCTGCCGGGCCACCACCCACTCCGCGGCCCGGCGCATCGCCAGCCTGCGCAGCGGCCGCAGCGGGTGGCGCCCGTAGCGGTGCAGCACCGCGTCGAGCCGCCGGAACGCACGGGCCCAGCCCTGGGCGGGGGCGGTGGGCGCCTGCCCGCCGCGCAGCTCGTCGATGCCGAACGGCAGCCGCCGCGCCGGGCGCAGGGTGGCGACCACGGTCAGCGGGACGACCGTCTGCCGCGCCCAACACCCCCAGTCGTAGACGTTGCACGGGAACCATCGGGGCAGGAACACGAGCTCGGGCGGCATCGCGGGCAGCTCGTCCCATGACCAGAGCCCGAACAGCGCCAACCAGATGCGGGTGAACACGCGGGCCCGCTCGACGCCGCCCTCGGCCAGGATGAACCGGCGCGCCCGGCGCATGTGTGCGGCATCGGGCGCGTCGCCCGCCAGCCGCAGCGCGATGTAGGCCTCCACCGTGGTGGACAGGTCGCCGGGTCCGCCGTGAAACGTCGCCCACGTGCCGTCGTCGCGCTGACGGCTGCGGATCCAGCGGGCGGCGGCTGCGGTGTCGGCCGCGCCGCGGACGCCGAGGAACTCGCGCAGCAGCAGATCCTCGGCGTCCATGGTCACGTTCGTTTCCAGCTCGCCCTGCCACCAGCCCGCGCTGTGCTGCAGGGAACGCAGGTGCGCCACCGCCGCGTCCAGAGCGACGTCGACGCGTGTGGTGGGGGCAACGGTGGTCATCAGCACTCCCGGTCGACGAGGTACCGGCCGAGCGCGACCAGCTCCGCGGCCGGGCCTGCGGACAGATCGGCCGCGGCGAGCGCGTCCTCCGCGCGGTCGCGGCGGCGGCGGGCCTCCGCGAGCGCCCAGCGCCGTCCGTCGCCCGCCTCGACCAGCGCGGCCGCGCGGCGCAGCTCGGCGAGGGCGGGCTCGCCCGTGTCCGCCAGCCAGGCCGCGAGCTCCCGGCCCGCGGCGCCGCCGTGCTGCACCGCGTAGGTCACGGGCAGGGACCGCTTGCGGGAGCGCAGGTCCGACAGCACCGGCTTCCCGGTGACGGCCGGGTCGCCCCAGATGCCCAGCAGGTCGTCGACCAGCTGGAACGCGATGCCCAGCTCGGCCCCGAAGGCGTCGAGGCACCGCACCGCGTCGGGCTCGGCGCCTGCCAGCACCGCGCCGACGGCCGCGCTGGCCGCCAGCAGCGCGCCGGTCTTCCCGGCGGCCATCGCGAGGCACTCGTCGAGGCCGACGTCGGACCGCGTCTCGAAGGCCACGTCCGCGACCTGTCCGCGGACCAGCTCCCGCACGGTCACCGCGAGCCGTCGGGCGGCGGCGGGCGCGCACGGCGACTCGGACTCCAGCAGCACCTCCGTGGCCAACGCCAGCAGGGCGTCACCGGTGAGGATCGCCGAGGCGGCGCCCCAGCGCGCCCACACGGTGGGCCGGTGTCGCCGCTCGGTGTCGCCGTCCATGAGGTCGTCGTGGACGAGGGAGAAGTTGTGCACCAGCTCGACGGCGACCGCGCCGGGCAGCCCGACCTCGGCGGGCGCGCCTGCCGCGCGCGCGGACAGCAGCGCCAACGCGGGCCTAACCGCCTTGCCGCCCCCGGACGCCGGCCCGGTCCAGCCCAGGTGCCAGGCGGTCTGCTCGCGGCAGTCGGGGTCGAGCCGGGCGACGGCCCGCCGCAGCGCCGGGGTCACGGCCTCGCGGCTGTGCCGCAGGATCTCGGCGGCCGACCGGGGGACGGCGGTGGTGGCGGCGGTGCCTGTATCGATGACGGTCATGCCGACTCCTCGCACAGCTTGGGGCGCCCACGCCCGGGTTTGCCCGAGGGCGCGGTCGCACAGAGGTGGGCGGGTTCGAGCGCTGAGCTCACATCAGGGCGCACGTCAGGGCGCACGTCGGGGGCCGCGTCGGCCAGGAGTGCGGCGGCCGCCGCGTTGCCGCTGCGGACCGCGCCCTCCATCGTCGCGGGCCATCCGGTCGCGGTCCACGCGCCCGCCAGGAGAAGGCCCGGAAGCCGGGTCGTCGCCGGGGGGCGCAGGGCGGCGGTGCCCGGGGTGGCCCGGAAGGTGGCCGCCGGTTCACGGGTGACGAAGAAGTCGAGCACCCGAGCGACCCGCGCCGCGGGCAGGAGCGCGGCGAGCGCGGGCAGCATCGTGGACCGCAGCGCGGCGGTCGGCTGACCGATCCCGGCCTCGGCCGCCGACAGCGACACGGCCAGGTACTGCGCGCCGGGCACCCGCAGGCCCGCAGGCCCGCTGCGGTCGAAGACCCACTGCGCCGGCGTGTCGAGGCCTGCCGCGAACGGCACGTCCAGCACCGGCCGGTCGTACACGACGTGGACGTTGACGATCGGGCTGCGCCCCAGCGCCGCCGCCCATCCCGGGGGGCGGTCCAGCGCGCCGCCGGGCAGCAGCCCCTCCGCCGCGCGCGGGGGCACGGCACAGACGACCCGGTCGACGGCGATCTCGGTGTTCCGTCCCCGGTTCCCCGCCCGGATGCACCACGCGCCGCCCGCGGGAAGCAGGGTGTGCACGCGCGTCGCCGTCCGCACCGTCACGCCCGCCGCGGTGAGCCCGCGCCGCGCCGCGTCGTCGTGCAGCCGACCGAGCGGCACGCGCGCCCACCCGAGGTCGCCCGCATCGGCCCGGGTGAGCAGGCCGTCCTGGAACACGGTGGCCGCGAGGGCCAGCGACGCGTCCGCCGCAGGGACGTTGAGCGCGGCCAGGCCGAAGAGGTCCCAGAGGCCCGCGATCGCCCGCGGGCCCTGGCCGTGCCGGGTGAGCCAGCCGCCGAAGCTCTGAGCGTCGACGGCCGGGTCGGCCGGGTCGAGCGCGCGCAGGGCGAGCGCGGCCGGGACGAGCCGCGCGCGCTCGAGCGGGCGGAGCGCGCGGTAGCCGCCCAACGACGCGAGCAGATGCAGGGGGGCGGGCAGGCGCGAGCGGCGGATCCGCCCCGGGCGCCTGCCGGGGGCGCGGATGGGGATGTCCAGGCGAGGCTGCAGCGTCACCAGGTCGGCGACACCCAGGCGCGCCAGGAGCCCGCGATAGGCCGTGCAGCAGCGCAGGAACACGTGTTGGCCGGTGTCCACGGTCAGCTCGCCGCGCCGGAACGAGCGGGCCAGCCCGCCCAGGCGCGGGTCGGCCTCCAGCAGCGTCACCGTGCATCCGGCGTCCGCGCAGCGCAGTGCCGCCGCGATTCCGGCCAGGCCACCCCCGACGACCCCGACGTGCACCGTCACCCCCGGCCCGCCAGCGCGCGCGCCGCCACCGCGAGCTTCTGCCGCCCGGACAGCGACCGCCGCCGGTCGTAGACCGACCGGGGCTCTGCGGCGATGTCCTCGAGCAGCCTGCGGTAGATGCCCGCCATCGCCACCGTGCACGCGGCGCTGCGCCGGTCCAGCAGCGGGACCAGGCGCATCCCCTCGGCGTACCAGGTGCGGGCGCGCTCCGCGGCCGCCCTGATCAGGGCGGCCAGGCCGCCGTCCGGGTCCGCCAGTGCCCCGTCGGCGCCGAGGCGCAGCGACACGCCGAAGCGGTCGAGGTCCGCCCGCGGCAGGTAGACCCGGCCGTGGAGCAGGTCCTCCCGGATGTCGCGCAGGATGTTCGTCTGCTGCAGCCCGATGCCCAGCGCGTCGGCGTAGCCCGCGGCCTCGGGGTGCCCGCCGGGGCCGAAGACGCCGAGGCACAGCCGTCCGACCGAGCCCGCGACACAGCGGCAGTAGCCGACGAGCTCGTCGAAGGTGGCGTAGCCCGCGAACGTTCCCGCGTCCATCCGCACGTCCCGCTCGACCCCGTCCACGAGCTCGCGGAACGCGCCCATCGGGATCGGCAGGCGGCGAGCCGCGTCGGCCACGGCCACCAGCACCGGGTCAGCGGGGTCGGGCGGCGCGTCGAGGGCGGCGCGGAGGGCGGCCAGCGCGAACAGCTTGCCCGCCGTGGACCCGTCGCCGTCGCCGATGTCGTCGATGCGCCGGGCGAGCGCGTACACGGCCGAGAGGGCCTGCCGCTTCCGGCGCGGCAACAGCCGGATGCCGTAGGAGAAGTTGCGGGCCTGCGCCCGGGTGATCGTCTCGCACGCCCGGTACGCCTGCGCGGTGGTCGGCAACGGGCGCGCCTCGCCCCTCCCCACGGTGAGTCGCGCATCTCGCCCCGGTGAGTCTGCGTTTCCGACGTGGCGAGTCTGCGTTTCCGACACAGTGAGTCCCGGTTTCCGGCCCGACGCGTCCTCGGCCCGCATCACCGCGCACCCCCCGTCAGCGTCATGACCAGATGGCGGGCGACATCCCGACGCCGAGTCCGGGGCGAGGCCGACAGCACGTCACCGCGGCAGCGGCGCAGCGCATCCGCCGCCGCGCGGCCACCGGCGACGTAGCCCGCGACGGCGAGCCGGGCCCATCCGGTCAGCGCGCGGACCACGCCCTCGCCCGAGCGCAGCAGCGCAGCAGCCCGCTCGGTCTCGTCGAGCACGAGCCGCCGCAGGGCAGGCCCCGCTTCGTCGGCGTCGAGATCGCTCGCTCGCACCCCGGCGGCGGCCATGGCGTCCGCGGGCAGGTAGACGCGGCCCCGGCGGCGGTCCTCGCCGATGTCCTGCCAGTGCTCCAGCAGTTGCAGCGCCGTGCAGACGCGGTCGGCGTCGCGCAGCAGCGCCGGTGTCGGGCGGATCTCGAACACGGCCAGCACCAGCCGTCCGATCGGCACGGCCGACAGCGCGCAGTACCCCATGAGCGCCGCGCGGTCGGGGTAACGGGTGGTGTGCTGATCCCTGATGTTCGCCTCGATCAGGTCGGCGAACGGCTGCGGTGGCAGGTCGATCGTCTGCGCGACGGGGCGCAGCTGCCGCAGCACCGCGATGGTCGGGTCGCCCGCGGGAGCCCAGACCGACGGCAGGTCCCGGCGCAGTGCCTCCAGTGCGGCGATCCGCGCGGTCGGGCGGGCGGAGCCCTCGTCGCCCAGGTCGTCGATCGTGCGCACCACGTCGTAGACGGCCCGGAGTCGGTCTCGCAGGCGTGCGGGCAGCAGCCGCAGCGCGACCGGGAAGTTCTCGGCCCGCTCCGCCCGCCGCAGGTCCCCGCTGTTCGGGGCCACGGCACTCCCGACGTGATCCACGCCTTCGATCATGCGACCGCGACCCGCCTGGTTTCTGCCGCCCCGGACGTAAACCTGTCGGAAGAACTTGTCATCGCCGAACAAGCCTCGCGGTGCGTCGATGGCGATCTGCGCCGGGCCGCCTGCGCTCGCCCGGGACGGAAGCGGTCAACGGCCCGGGGGCGTCATCCCCGCGGGGTCGAGTGCGCGCGCGTCCGCACGTGGGCTTCCCGGCGGTGCTGCTCCATCAGGTGCGGGTAGTGCAGGTCGAAGGCGGGGCGCTCGGAGCGGATGCGGGGCAGCTCGGTGAAGTTGTGCCGCGGCGGCGGGCACGAGGTGGCCCACTCCAGCGAGTTGCCGAAGCCCCACGGGTCATCGACGGTGACCACGCGGCCGTAGCGGTAGCTGCGGAACACGTTCCAGATGAACGGCAGCACGGACGCGCCGAGGATGAACGCGCCGATCGAGGAGATCATGTTCAGCGTGGTGAACCCGTCGGTGGGCAGGTAGTCCGCGTAACGGCGGGGCATGCCCATGTTGCCCAGCCAGTGCTGCACCAGGAACGTGGTGTGGAACCCGATGAACGTGAGCCAGAAGTGCACCTTGCCCAGCGTCTCGTTCATCATCCGGCCGGTCATCTTGGGGAACCAGAAGTAGATGCCGCCGTAGGTGGCGAACACGATCGTGCCGAACAGCACGTAATGGAAGTGCGCGACGACGAAGTAGGTGTCGGACACCTGGAAGTCGATGGGTGGGGACGCCAGCAACACCCCCGTCATGCCGCCGAACAGGAACGTGACAAGGAAGCCGAGTGCGAACATCATCGGCGTCTCGAAGGTGATCTGGCCCTTCCACATGGTGCCGATCCAGTTGACGAACTTGATTCCGGTGGGCACCGCGATCATGAACGTCGTCGCCGAGAAGAAGGTCAGCAGCACCGCGCCGGTGGCGAACATGTGGTGCGCCCACACCGCTCCGGAGAGCGCGGCGATGGCGATCCCGGCGTAGACCATGCCCTTGTAGCCGAACAGCGGTTTGCGGCTGAACACCGGGATGATCTCGGAGATGATGCCGAAGAAGGGCAGCGCGACGATGTAGACCTCGGGATGGCCGAAGAACCAGAACAGGTGCTGCCAGAGGATGGCGCCGCCGTTGGCCGGGTCGAACACGTGTGCGCCGAGGTGGCGGTCCATCTCCAGGCCGAACAGGGCGGCGGTGAGCACCGGGAAGGCGATCAGGATGAGGAACGCGGTGACCAGGATCATCCAGGTGAACAGCGGCATCCGGAACATCGTCATGCCGGGCGCGCGCATGCAGACGATGGTGGTGGTGAAGTTGACCGCGCCCAGGATCGTGCCCAGCCCCGCCAGGATCAGCCCCATGTCCCACAGGTCCCCGCCGACGCCGGGAGAGTGCACCGCGTCCGAGAGCGGGGTGTAGGCGAACCAGCCGAAGTCGGCGGCCCCGCCCGGGGTGAGGAAGCCCGACAGCACGACCAGCCCGCCGAACAGGAACGCCCAGTAGGAGAACGCGTTCAACCGGGGGAACGCGACGTCGGGGGAGCCGATCTGCAGCGGCACGATGTAGTTGGCGAACCCGAAGAGGATCGGGGTGGCGTAGAGCAGCAGCATGATCGTGCCGTGCATGGTGAACAGCTGGTTGTACTGCTCGTTGGACAGGAACTGCAGCCCCGGTTCGGCCAGCTCGGCGCGCATCAGCATGGCCATCAGGCCGCCCACCATGAAGAAGGCGAACGACGTGACCAGGTAGAGGATCGCGATTTCCTTCGGGTCCGTCGTGCCCACCATGCGCAGCAGCCGTGAGCCCTTGGGCTCGGGTCGCGCCGTCGGATGGGTGATCGGCCTCGGCACGAGCTGGGTCATGGGCGACCTCCCGGACGCGCGGGCGTGGCGGCGGTCGGGCGGCCGCAGCCGGAGTCCCGGCCCAGTATGCTCCCGGCCCGGGATGCCGCAACCTTTGCTCGATGACAGGCTCTGGCCGGGAGCGCTCCGAGAAGCGGGTCAGAGGAACTGGCCCGCGGGCAGTTCGAACGGGGCGACGGGCGTCGGGCAGGAGGGGCCTGCGCACCTGACCTCGATGCTCCACCTCTTCGGCTCCGCCCGGTGTGCGAGGAAGCCCACCGCCATCGTCGGCCCGATCGTCAGGCCCAGGCTGCCGCAGGCCGGGCAACGCGGACGTGTTCGCCGCACGATCGCGCCGAGGCGCCGCCGCTGGTCGAGGGTCAGGACCACCCGGACGGGCCAGCGACACCCCGGCCGGACGTCGGTAGCCGGATCTCGCGGGCTCATGACGATCCAGCGCGGTGGCCGGGGTGGCTCGATCCTCGGCTCGGCTGCTGGGCGTCCCCGCGGCCTGCCTGATAGCGCCGGACGACGGTAGCCCCGGCCGCCCAAAGGAAGAACAACACTCCCAGAGCGCTCAGATGCAGGGCACAGCCGGTGATCCCCAGTACCACGGCGATGATCACAGCAGGGGGGGTGATCAGGTGGCGACCCACCGCTCGCCACCGCTTCGATCGATCGGGTGCCGCCGCCAGCAGGCGCGCGAGCTCGGGATCCTCGGCGCCCATCCGTCGTTCCAGCGCATCCAAGATCCGCCGTTCGTGCTCGCTGAGCATTGTGCTCGCTCCCTTCACGTCTCCGTGGTCCGGCCTCATCTCCTGCATACCCGATGTCCCGACATACGCAACATCTGCGCTGACGCAAATATTTTGGGTGATGAGACGGCAGTGGCAGCGGCTGGACCCCGCTGAGGTTCCCTTCGCGGCAGGGTCCGACGTTTCGTCGGCCGCCGGGCACCGTCAGCCGCTCTTGACGAAGCCGTTGCGGGTGAGCCGCGCAGCGCGGTCGAGAGGGTGGGACCTGGTCGGGTGGAGCTGTTCGACGGGGTTGCTGCGCAGGCTGACCGTGGTGCCGTAGTCAGGTGTGCCGCGGGTGATGACCACGACGTTGTCGAGCAGCCGTTGGAGCAGGTGCAGCCCGAGTGTGGGGCGGTGTGGGTCGGCGTCGCGCCAGCGTCCCGTGTCGTGGATGTCGATGTAGACCCAGTGCAGGCTGCGGGCGAGCCGGGGGTCGGCGATGGTCTCCACGCGCGCGGACAGCTGCGCGGAGCGGCGTGCGGGGTCGACCGCGTCCTCGTACGCGTGCTCGACGATGTTGGTGACGGCCTCGCTGACGCAGAAGACGAGCTGGTCGGCCTCGTCGCCGGGCCAGCCCAGCCCGTCGAGCCAGCGTCGAAGCTCGCCACGGGCGGCGTGCGGCGCGGCCGCGGAAACGCCGAGGACGAACGCGACGGTCGGTGTCACGGCAGCGACGCTTGCTTGACCGGTTGAAGGGGCCATATCCGCATCTCCGGACACTCGGCACGTTGATCGCGTACAAGCCAGCATAGCGCAGCTCGACCCAGGTCAGCCCGTTGCGCGCCCTGGTCGCCGCATCTCGGTGTGGCGTGATCGCCTGCCCGTCCAGCCGCCTTCGCCGCCGCGCCCACCGGACCGGATGACCGCCGCCCCGTGGACATCGTCAGCACTCGATCTTCGACCGGGACCGCGCGCCATCGGGGCCGATGCCGCGGGACCCCGCGACACCGTCCGGGCGAGCGACGCTCCTGTCGGGCGTCGGCTGGTCCCAGGCGAGGGCGAGCAAGAGCCGGGCGCGGACGTCGGGGTTCTCCAGGTCGGCGCCGAACAGCTCGTGCAGCCGCGCCACGCGGTAGCTCACCGTCTGGGGGTGCACGTGCAGCTCGGCGGCCATCGCGCGCCGATCGCCCATATGGCGCAGCCAGGCCAGCAAGGTCTCGACCAGCCGTTCCCGCGACCCGCTGCGGCACCGGATGAACGGCTGCAGCACCTGGTCCTGCAGCGCGTCGAGCAACGTGTCGTCGCGGTGCACGATGATGGCGTCGAGATGCTCGTCAACGAACAGCGGATCGTCGACGAGCACTCCGCTGCCGCGCAGCTCCATAGCGGTCTGTGCGATCGGCAGACTCGCCGCGAGGCGAGGCAGCGGTGTCGGCCGCCCGACGACGGTTCCCGTTCCGCGCAGCGCCGTGACCAGACGGGTGTGCAGGCCCGCTCGGGAGGGGTGCGGCAGGACCGCGCCGAACAGCCCGGGTCGGCGGATCGGGAGGTGGTCCAGGTCGAGCCGGGCCAGCATGCGCTCACCGAGCGGGTTGTCCGGATCGAGCAGGACGAAAGCGGCTTCGTCCGGCACGGTCCATGCGGCCCTGGCCGCCGCCGCCCGGACGGCGGTGAGGTCGAGGTCCGGCGAGAGCAGCAGGGTGACCAGCTCCTCGCGCCACCGCTCGCGGGTGCCCCCCGCTGCCGCCTGTTCGCGCACGTAGCCGCGGGCCGAGCAGGAGGTCAAGGTGTCGACGAAGCTGAAGACCGCGGCGGCGAGGTACGCCAGATCGTCGAGCGGGAGCTCGGCCGCCATGGCGATCCCGGACAGATGACGCCAGCACACACCGGCCCCGGTCTGGTAGGCCGACAGGAGGTAGGCCAGATCTCGACCGCATTCCCACTGGATGCGGCCGATCTCCTCGAACAGGTGCCGCTCGACGCCACCGAACTGGTCGTGACCGCTCAGCAACCGTTGCAACGCCATCTCGGCTGCCTGTGCCACCACGACCTCGTTGCGTCTGAGGAAGCCTGCGTAGTCTGGCCATCCGGCGTCGAGAGTCGTGGCCACGTCGACGAGCAGGGTCGAGATGTGCGCGCGGACGTCCGGCAGCAGGGCGCCGACGCGTGACGAGTGGGGATACACGCCTCGCAGCTACCCCGTCTTCTTCGTCCGAAACACCGAGGTCAACTAGACACAACTATTGCGTTAAGATAGGTATCTGCGCGCGATCGGGGCGGGGGTGTCGACCGCAGTCCGTACTTCGGCACGCTGCTTGACAGCGCAATCGATGTGGCCAAGCAACCGCTGACGGGCACATGGAGGACGATGTGCGAGACGACGTCGAGGCCGTGATGGCGGCAGCGCGCGTGTTGGTGGCGGTAACCGCGCAGTCGGTGGCCACGGTCGAGGACGTGGTGACGTTGTCCCAGCTGCGCGTCCTGGCCATGGTGGCCAGCCGCAACGCGCCGAACCTCGCGGCGGTGGCTGCGGGTCTGGGGGTGCATCCGTCCAACGCGACGCGTGCGGTGGACCGACTGGTGACGGCGGGCCTGCTCGACCGCAGCGACGATCCGACCGACCGCCGCAACCTGGTCTTGGAGTTGACCCCGAAGGGGCGTGACGTGGTCAAGCAGGTGATGGACCAGCGACGCGCGGCGATCGCGGCGATCCTGGAGCGGATGCCCGCGGGACGGCGACGTTCGTTGGTGCCGGTGCTGCGGGCGTTCACCGAGGCAGGCGGCGAGACGACGGAGGACGACGCCGCTTGGTCGCTCGGCTGGACGACCCCGCCTGCGTCCTGAGCTGGTCAGCCGCAGGCGCCTGCCGACGTGATCGCGGACGACGCGGGGCACGGGACCCGGTCGAGCGTGGCAGGCCTGACCGGTTCGGGACCGGCGCTGGGGCGGCGTGCGACCGCGGAAACCGGGGCAGCCCCGGTGATGGCCGCAGCGCGGCGGTGGGCAGCACTGGCCACGGGCGGGCGGGCGGTGCCCACCGAGGCTCCGGTGTAGGGCGCGTCGACGATCGACATCTGGCGGTGGAGGCCTGCGAGGTGAACGAGGCGCCGAATCAGACCGGTGGGGGGCACGGCCGCGATGGTCGTGACGTGGTGGCGCCCGAGCCGTGCCGCGAGCGCGGCCAACATCCGCAGGCCCGCGACCGAGAGGAAGGTCAGTCCGCTCAGGTCGAGGACGACCAGCGCCAGGTCCGCCTCGCCGGACCCGGCAGGCGACTTGCGGCGCCAACGCTCCTCGATCGCGTCGCTCAGATCGGATCGGCAGGTTCCAACGGTCGCGATGTCCAGCTCGCCGCCCAGCCGCAGGACCAGCTCGCCTGGTCGGGACGTGACGACAATGCTCACCTGGTCGGTCATGGTCGCCTTCCTCTGTGGCTCTTCTTCGAGCGCCCGAGGCGCACGTTGATTGCGCTTCCGCAAGTATAGCTCAGTCGCAGAGACATCGGCACCGGGCCCGCGTGCTGCCGAGGTGGTCGCCGTCGGCCGGAAGCAGGCCGTGCGGCCTGACCGCGGCGTGTCGGCGGCTCGGCCACGAGGGGGGTGCCGTCACGACGGGGGCAGGCTTCGCACCGACGGGAGAGATCTGTTCTGGATGACGTCCCGCGCCACCTCGGGCAGGGTTCGCCGCAGGTTCCGGCCCGCCCGTACCAACCGTCGATAGGCTTCGACGACGCCGATCTCCTCGCTGGCCATGAGCAGCCCGGCGGCCACGCCGATCTCGCGGTGCACCTCTTTGGCGCGGCGCTCCGACAGTCGGTCGCCCAAGAGGTGGTCGGTGATGACCGTGAGCGAGCAGTACGCCGCGAAGATCGACCCGGTGGCGATGGCCAGGTCGTCGAACGCATGCGGCCAGTCGGAGTAGAGCACCAAGGCGGCGCGCAGTCGGGGCGCGAGGTAGAGGCGGTAGGCGAGGGCGCTCCGGATGCCGAGCCGGTCGACGACGCCGGGTCCGAACAGCGGCCACCGCGGATCGGCGGCGAGGTCGTTGCTGACGATGAGATCGTTGGTGTCGAGGACGTCGAGCGCTGGGCCCTGCCCGACCTCGGCGCGGAGCTGGTCCACTTGGGCGGGCAGGTCGCTCGTGGCGGCCAAGCTGCGGCTGCTGTCGCCGTCCTCCGAGATCACCAGCGCGAAGTGGCGTCCGCTCGGCATGCACCGCACCGCCAGCTCGACGATCCGCGCGGGCGGCAGCGAGTGCCCGTCTCGGCGATCCAGGAGGGCCTCGACCAGCGTGTTGAAGTCCTCGGCGAGCTCGGCCAGCGCCGTGAAGTCGGCGGTGTCGTCGTCGAACGCGGTCATCGGCGCCTCCTCTTCGGACGGCGTCGTGCTTGCCCGAGCACCGGCCACGTTGAGCATCGGCCGCCGGAGCCGCGGCGGGCCGCCCGCGTCCGGCGCGCCGAACCTGCGCCGCCGTTCACGGTGACGCACCGTACACCGGATGACCCGGGCCGTGTCGCCATCGCGCTCGCGGGCTCATGCGTCAAGACGTGGCGAGTCGAGACATCGCCGCCCCACCCGCTCACCGGCGACGGACCGACCGCCCGGGCCGGGCAGGGCGCGCCGCGGCCGGCGCGTCACCCGGGGAAATCCGCCGCAAAAGTTGCAGTCCTGCGAACGGCGTCTCATCATGTGCGCTCATCGTCGCCGCCGTCCCGGGGAGGTGGCCATGCCACCGTTCGCCCAGCTCCTCGACCCGCTCGGGTCCGTCGCCGGGAGCACGCTCCTCGCCCTCGTGCCGGTCGTCGTGCTGCTCGTCCTGCTCGCCGGTTTCCGGATGTCGGCGTGGCAGGCGGTGATCATCGGCTCGGTGGTGACCGTCCTCCTCGCGATCTTCGTGTGGCGGGCGCCCGTCGTACCGAGCCTCGAGGCCTACGGGCTCGGCGCGGCCACCGGTGTCTGGTCGGTCGACTGGATCGTGTTCTGGGGCGTGATCATCTACAACACGATGGTGGCCACAGGCGCGTTCGAGGCGTTCAAGAACTGGCTGATCCGGCAGGCGACCGCCGACATCCGGGTGCAGACGATCCTGATGGCGTGGGCCTTCGGCGCGCTCATGGAAGGCCTGGTCGGCTTCGGCTACCCGTGGGCGGTGGTCGCTCCCATTCTGATCGCGCTCGGCGTGCTCGACCTGGCCGCGATCAGGGTCGCGGCGATCGCGAACAACGCGCCGGTGTCCTTCGGCGCCCTGGGGGCACCGATCATCGGGCTCGCCGCGGTGACGGGCCTGCCGCTCATGGCGCTCTCGGCGTCCATCGGCAAGATCGTCGCCATCCTGGCGCTGCTGCCGCCGTTCGTGCTCATCTACCTCGTCAGCGGGTGGCGGGGGCTGCGCACCGGCTGGCCACTGGCCGTGGTCGGGGCGCTGAGCTACGTCGCGGGCCAGTTCCCCACTTCGCAGTATCTCGGCCCGTACCTGCCCGACGTGATCGGCTCGCTGGTCTGCTTCGCCGTGCTGCTGGGCTTCCTGCGGGTGTGGCGGCCCAAGGTGGCGTTGGGGTTCGGTGGTCGCGAGCTGCGCGCCGAGGAGCTGCAGGAGGGCGGCCCGGGGACGGTGCAGGCGCCGAATCGGGGCGCGGCCATCCGCGGCATCGTCCCGTTCGTGATCCTGGTCGCAGTGGTGGTCGCCTGGACCGGCCCATGGTCGCCGCTGCCCGGATACGCGCCGTTCGCGCCCGCCGTCCAGGCGATCGGGTCGCTGGACGGCAAGGCGGCCAGTTCGGCATTCAAGTGGGCGCCGTTCGTCGCCGGGACCGCGATCCTGGTGTCATGGCTGCTCATCGCGGCCTATCTGCGCCCGAACCGCCGTCAGCTCGGGCAGACCTTCCGCGACACGTTCCACCAGATGTGGGGGGCGCTGCTGGTCGGGCCGTTCATCTTCGGCCTTGCCTACGTGTTCAACTTCGCGGGCATGGCCAACTCGATGGCGAACGGCTTCTCCAAGATCGGCGTCGTCTACGTGGTGCTGGCTCCGGTGCTCGGCTGGATCGCGGTCGCGCTGTCGGGCAGCAATACCTCGTCCAACGCCGTCTTCGGCGCCTTCCAGCTGTCTGTGGCCCGGCTGCTCGGGGCGCCGCTGCTGCTGTTCCCGTCGTTGAACTCGGTCGGCGCCGAAGTCGGCAAGCCGATCGCGCCGCAGACCGCCAGCGTCGGGGTCGCGACGACCTCGATGGTGCGCCGCGAGGGCGACGTGATCCGCTACAACCTGCCGTGGACGCTGGTGATCCTGCTCTACCTGATCGGCATCGGCGTGCTGTACTTCTTCCTCCTGCCGGACGCGATGCGGCCCTGACCCCGGCGAGGGGCCAGCCGCCAGCCGTTGTTGCGAGTAAGCAAATGTTTCGTTCACGCATCGGCGGGAACTCCGGAGGCATCTCCCGACGGCGCACGTCGCCGCCGGTCCGCCGAGCGCGTGCAGGCGAGGCGGCGGATCGGTGCGACGTGGCGGTCATCGGGGTGATCAGCATGGTGCTCTGGGGGTCGATGTGTCGGGTTGGCGGGCCGCGCGAGACCTACCCCTGGTTCCTCTGGGAGCCGGGCGGTGGCGCGACCCTCCTGCTGCCCGTATGGCAGTTCGCGGACACCCGACGTCGGTTGGCGGGCGAGCGGGTCGGACACCGCCGACGCGCGCGCGCCGCGTGCCCGGCAGCCCGGCCGTTCCGACGCCGAGCGGCGCGGCCCGCGTGCCTGCCGGCCTGGCGACCACGACCGCGTGGGCATGGCGGCTTCTGCTGCTCGCCCTCGTCGCCTACCTCCTGATCCGGCTGCTCGCGCTGCTGTGGATCCCCTCGCTCGCGCTAATCGCGGCCGTGCTGGTCACCGCGTTGCTGCGGCCCGTCGCCACCTTGCTGCGCCACGCGTTGCGCGGCCCGCTCGCCGCGCTGATCACGCTGCTGGCCACGCTGGCGGCGGCCGCGGGCGTCGGATACGTCATCGAGCTGCGGGTCACCGAGGAGTTCCCGCAGCTGACGAACGAGGTGGTCGCCACCGTCAACCGGCTGCAGGACACGCTGGCCGGGATGGGTGTGCCCGTCGATCTGCCCGCCGTGGACCAGATCGAGCAGACCGCCCTGGCATGGGTGCAGCAGCACCAGGGCGACCTGCTGGGCTACGTCGGCGCGGGCGCCCTGGTCTTCATCGAGTTCGGCACCGTCGCGGTGCTCACGGTGTTCGTCACCTTCTTCCTGCTCTACGACGGCGAGCGGATCTGGCAGTGGCTCGTCGGTCTCCTGCCCGGCCGCGCGGCGCATCGCCTGGACCGGGCCGGGCAGCTGACGTGGACGACGCTGACCGCCTACGTCCACGGCACGGCGCTGATCGCCGTGATCCACGCCGTGGTGATCGGGGGCGTCGCCTTCCTGCTCGGGGTTCCGCTGGCCCTCGTGCTGGCCGTCGTCATGTTCGTCGGCAGCTTCCTGCCGATCATCGGAGCGCTCATCAGCGGCGGTGTGGCCGTGCTGGTCACGTTCGGCACGCGGGGCTTGGTGGCCGCCCTGATCCTGCTCGGGGTGCTGCTCGTCGAGGACCAGATGGAGGCGAACCTGCTGCAACCGCTGATCGTGGGCCGGTACGTGCGCCTGCATCCGCTGGCGATCGGTGTCGTCCTGACCGTCGGCACCGTCCTGGGCGGCGTCGTCGGCGCGCTGGTCGCCGTGCCGATCGCGGCGATTGTGTACCGGGCGGGGCCCGCTCTGCTGGGGCGCGAGCAGCGTGGACGCCCCGCGCCCGCCGATCGCCCGACGGTCGACCGCCTGCGGATGCGGCCATCGACGGGCCCGACTTGGATCTTCAGCAACGCAGTCCTCAAAGGAGGTGAGCGACGATGGTGAGCGAGATTCAGTCGCCCCGGTCGCCGCGGACGGGTGACGACCAACTGATGCGGCGCGACATCGGGCGCATCGGCCTGTTGTTCGCAGGCATCGGGTCGGTGATCGGGTCGGGTTGGCTGTTCGGCGCGTTGAACGCGGCCGAGATCGCGGGGCCTGCGGCGATGGTGTCGTGGGCGCTCGGCGGGGTGATGATCGTGTTCATCGGCCTGTGCTACGCCGAGATCGGGGTGATGTTCCCGCACTCCGGTGGGGTGGTGCGCTTTCCGCACTACTCGTTCGGGTCCTTCGCCAGCTTCACCACCGGATGGATCACCTGGCTCGCGGCGGCGTCGGTGGCGCCGATCGAGGTTGAGGCGGCCCTGCAGTACGCCACGAACTACCTGCCGTGGCTGACGGCGCTCTCGCCGGACGGCACCCCGGTGCTGACCCCCCCGGGCTATGGCGTGGCCGCCGGGCTGATGCTGGTGTTCTGCATCATCAACATCTTCGGCGTGCGCTGGTTCGCCCGGGTCAACACGGCGATCGTGTGGTGGAAGCTGGTGATCATCGTGCTCGTCGTGGTGGTGTTGCTGGCGCTCGCGTTCAACGGCTCGCACCTGACGTCGGCGGGCGGGTTCGCCCCGTACGGCTCGCACGGTGTGTTCTCCGCGATCGCCACGGGTGGCATCGCGTTCTCCTACTTCGGGTTCCGCCAGGGCGTGGAGCTGGCGGGGGAGACGCGCAATCCGCGGCGCAACATTCCGCTGACCCTGATCGGCTCGGTGGTCATCTGCGGCGTCATCTACATCCTGTTGCAGCTGGCGTTCCTCGGCGCGGTGCCGACGAGCTCGCTGCGCGCGGGCTGGTCAGGCGTGGGCACGAACTTCACCGGCGACACCAACGTGCTGGCCCAGTTCGGCCCGCTCGCCGCGATCGCCGGGGTGATCGGCGCGACGTGGCTGGCCGTGCTGCTCTACATCGACGCCGTGATCTCGCCCGCCGACACCGGCTTGATCTACACGACGGTCACGGCGCGGCTCTCGTACGCGATGGGCCGCAACGAGAACGCACCGACCGCCCTGGCACGGGTCAACTCCCGCGGGGTTCCATGGGTGAGCATCATCCTCGCTTTCGTCGTCGGCCTGATCTTCTTCCTGCCCTTCCCCGGCTGGCAGAAGCTGGTCGGCTTCATCACGTCCGCCACAGTGCTCTCGTTCGGCTCCGGCCCGCTGGTGCTGTTGGCCATGCGCCGCCAGCTTCCCGACCGCGTACGGCGGTTCCGGCTGCGCGGCGGGATCGTCATCCCGTTCCTCGCCTTCTGGTCGTCCAACCTGATCGTCTACTGGTCGGGGTGGGAGACGAACTGGAAGCTGTTCGTCGCCGTGCTGCTCGGGTTCGTGCTGCTCGGGATCCATGAGCTGGTGGCGCACAAGCGCACGCCGAACCTGGACCTGCGCCACGGCCTGTGGGTGCTGCCATGGCTCGGTCTGCTGTGCCTGATCAGCTGGCTGGGGTCGTACCCGGCGCCGAGCAAGGGGGCGGGCAACCTCGGCGTGATCGACTTCAACTTCGGCTTCCTGGCCACGTTCCTGCTCAGCGCCCTGGTGATGTGGCTGGCCCAGCGCTACCGGCTGCCCGACGCGCGGGTCCGCGAGCTGGTGCCCGACGAACACGTGGAGGAAGCCCCCGCAGCTGACCGAAGGTCCCGCCGCGCAGGGAGCAACGGATGACCACGATCCTCCGGCCCGGCCACGCGGCGCTGCTCACGGCGCTCGCGCTCACCGTCGCGGGCTGTTCCAACACCGCCGCACCCGTGGCTTCGTCCATGGCGACGCCTGCCGCAGGCGGGGCGTCGGCGCCCGCGGGTGCGCCGGGGCTGGAACAGTCGTTCGTTTCCGTGGTGCAGAAGGTGCTGCCGTCGGTCGTGCAGATCACCACCGACCGCGGGCTGGGATCCGGCGTGATCCTCGACGCCCAGGGCAACATCGTCACCAACGCGCACGTCGTCGGGCAGGCCACGACGTTCCAGGTGCGGCTGGCCGGGAGCCCGACGCCGATCCCGGCCACCCTCAAGGGCGCCTACCGGCCCGACGATCTCGCTGTCATCACCTTGAGCTCGCCGCCCCCGAATCTGCGCCCGGCCACCCTCGGCGACTCCACGAAGTTGGACGTCGGGGACATCGTGCTGGCCATGGGCAACCCGCTGGGCCTCACCGGCAGCGTGACCAACGGTATCGTCTCCGCCGTCGGTCGCACCGTCACCGAACCGCCGGAAGGGGGGAACCCCGGAGCGACGCTGCCCGACGTGGTCCAGACCAGCGCCGCCATCAACCCCGGCAACAGCGGCGGCGCTTTGGTCAACCTCTCCGGCGAGGTGGTCGGCGTGCCCACCCTCGCCGCGCTCGAGCCCGCCGCGCAGGGCGGCGGCGCTCCGGCGCCCGGGATCGGGCTCGCGATTCCCAGCTCGATCGTCGCCGACATCGCCGGCCAGATCGTGCGGGACGGGCACGTGGTCAACTCGCATCGGGCGGCGCTCGGGGTCGGCGTGGTGACCGTGGTCGGCCCGGACGGTCAGCCCGCAGGCGCGGGGGTGGGCGTCGTCACGCAGGGCGGTCCCGCGGCGGCCGCGGGCATCCAGCCCGGCGACGTGATCACCGCCGTCAACGGACAGCCGATCAAGGACGCCCAGGAGCTGACGGCGGTGCTGGCCGGGCTCGACCCGGGCAAGGCGGTGTCCGTCGACTTGACCGACTCCCAGGGCGCGCACCGGACCGTGACGGTCACGCTGGGCCAGCTGCCGGGTAGCTGAGCGGGGTCCGGCCGGGGCGGCCGCCGCGCCCGGCCTGCCCGCGCACGGCCGGGCAGGCGGGCCGCGGACCGGCTCCGGTCAGAGACCCCGGGCCAGCAGCTCGGCCAGGTGGATGCCCTCGTGGCCGCCGCTGTCGAGCTCGTGGATCTGGGTGCGGCAGCTGAAGCCATCGGCGAGCACCACCGTATCCACGTCGGCATCCCGCAAGCGGGGAAGCAGCACGCGCTCGGCGCAGGCCTCGCTGACCTCCCGGTGGCCGCGCTCGAAGCCGAAGTTCCCGGCCAGGCCACAGCAGCCGGAGTCGAGGTGCTCGGCCTCGATGCCCGCCCGCCGCAACAGGTCCGCGTCGGCGTCCCAGCCCAACACCGCGTGCTGGTGGCAGTGCACCTGGGCCAGCGCGCGTCCGGACAGGGTGGGCGGCGCGTAGCCCGGTGAGTGTTGCATGAGCAGCTCGGCCAGGGTCACGGTCTGCCTGCGCAGCTTGCGGACGTCGCGGTTCTCCGGGAACAGCTCGGGCGCATCGCCGCGGAACACGGCCGTGCAACTGGGCTCCAGGCCGAGCACCAGGCCGCCGTCGCGCAGGTGCGGGGCCAGGCTGCGCATGGTGCGGGCGAGGATCCGCTTCGCGATGCCGAGCTGTCCGGTGGAGATCCACGTCAGCCCGCAGCAGACCGGCTCGGCGGGCATGACCACCTGCCACCCGGCCGCCTCCACCACCTCGACGGCCGCCTGCCCGATGTGCGGGTGGAACATGTTGGTGAACGTGTCGGGCCAGAGCAGAACAGTGCCACGGTGCCCGTCTCCGTGCGGGCCGCGTCGGGCGTACCACTGCTGCAGTGTCTCCCCGGCGAACCGCGGGACCTCCCGGTCGGCGATGCCCGCGGCGGTGATCGCGGCGCGGCGCAGCCCGGGGGTGTGGGTCAGCAGGTTGACCACCGGGCCCAGCCGCCCGCGCTGGACCACCTGCGCGATGGCGGGCAGCCAGCCCATCGTGAAGTCCGAGCGGGGGCGCCGCCACGGCCTGCCCTTGTAGTGGTGGGCGAGGAACTCGGCCTTGTAGGTGGCCATGTCCACGTTCGCCGGGCAGTCGGACTTGCAGCCCTTGCACGCCAGGCACAGGTCCAGGGCGTCCTTGACGGCGGTGGAGCGCCATCCGTCGCGGATGGGGCCGTCCGGGTGCCCGCGCAGCATCTCGAAGAGCAGGCGCGCGCGTCCCCGTGTCGAGTGCTCCTCCTCCTGCGTCACCTGATACGAGGGGCACATCACGGCGCCCTTCTCGGTCACGTGCTGGCGACACTTGCCGACCCCGACACAGCGGTTCGCGGCGTCGGCGAACGAGCCCCCGTCGTGGGGATACCGGAAGTACGTGTCCTGGGGCGTCGCCGGTGCCCAGTCGGGGCCGATGCGCAGGTGCTGGTCGGGCGCGGCCGGGGCGACCACCTTGCCGGGGTTCATCCGATCCTCCGGGTCGAAGATCGCCTTGAGCTGTCCGAACGCCGTGACGATCTCCTCGCCGAACATCTTCGGAAGCAGGGCGCCGCGGGTCTGGCCGTCGCCGTGCTCGCCGGACAGCGACCCTCCCAGCGAGACGACGAGGTCGGCGGCCCGGTCGAGGAACCGCCGGTAGGCCGCGACCCCGTCGGCGGTGTAGAGGTCGAACGGGATGCGGGTGTGCACGCAGCCCTGGCCGAAGTGCCCGTACAGGCTGGGGCCGGTCGCGCTGGCGTAGCCGAACTCCTGGTAGAGCGCCCAGATCCGGCGCAGGTACTCGCCCAGCCGCTGGGGCGGGACGGCCGCGTCCTCCCAGCCCTCCCACGTGTCGGGGCGATGCGGGACGTGCGCGGTCGCGCCGAGGCCTGCCTCGCGCACCGCCCACAGCTCGGCCTCGCGGTCGGGATCGGACAGGAACGCCACCGACGGGTCGTGCGCGCTTTCGTGCAGGCCGTCGAGCATCCGCTTGGCCTGGGCGTCGACCTCGTCGGCGGCGCGTCCCCCGAACTGGACCATCAGGAACGCCGTCCCCTCCGGCAGCTCCTCCAGCGCCTGCGGGTTGAGGTTCTTGAGCTGCTCGTCGCGGATCAGCTTGTGGTCCACGCCCTCCAGCGCGATCGGTTCGTACGGCAGGATGGCCGGGACCGCATCGCCCGCGGCCGCGATGTCGGGGAAACCGAGCACGACCAGCGTCCGCTCCGTGAGCACGGGCACCAGCTTCAGCTCCGCACGCAGCACGGTCACCAACGTCGACTCGCTGCCGACCAGGAGACCGGCCACGTCGAAGCCGTGCTCGGGCAACAGCGAGTCGAGGTTGTAGCCTGACACGCGGCGGGGGATGGCCGGATACCTCCGCCGGATCTCCTCGGCGTAGGTGTCGCGTAGCGCGCGCAGCTGCCGGTACACCTCGGCCCGGCGGTCGCCGCCACCCGCGATGGCGGCGTACGTCTCGTCGTCGGTGGCGCCGCACCAGAACCGCGTGCCGTCGGCCAGCAGCACCTCCAGCCGGACCAGGTTGTCGACGACCTTGCCGGTGCGTTGGGCGGTGGCCCCGCACGAGTTGTTGCCGATCATTCCGCCGAGCGTGCAGTTGGGGTGGGTCGCCGGTTCGGGTCCGTAGCGCAGCCCGGTCGGTGCGAGCTGCCGGTTGAGCTCGTCGAGCACGATCCCCGGCTGGACGACGCAGGTGCGCGCGTCCGTGTCGACCGACTCCAGGCGGTGGCAGTACTTCGTCCAGTCGATCACCAGCGCGGTGTTGGTGCACTGGCCCGCCAGGCTCGTGCCCCCGCCGCGCGACAACAGGGGGGCGCCGAACTCCCGCGCGACCGCCGCCGCGTCCACCACGGCCTCGGGCGTGCGGGGTACGACCACGCCGATCGGGACCTGCCGGAAGTTGGACGCGTCGGTGGAGTAGGCCGCGCGGGTGCCCGCATCGAAGCGCACCTCGCCGTCGACGCGGCTGCGCAGGGCGTTCTCGAAGGCTTCGGCGTTCAGCGCGGGCCGGGCGGGTGCACGGGTCACGGGAATGGGGAGGTCCACGGTCACGACACCCGCGTACCCGCGATCAGGTGTACCTACGCAACCGTTGCTCACGCGGTGGCGCGGCGTCGTGCGACACCGCGGTCGTGGAGGCGGGCGAGTTGGATCGCGATCTCGAACAGCAGGGTCAACGCGGCGGCCAGCGCCGTCATCGAGATCGGGTCCTGCCCGGGCGTCGCGATGGCGGCGAACACGAACAGTCCGAAGATCAGCCCACGCCGCCAGGCCTTCAGCTTGACGTAGCTGATCACGCCGACGCGGTTGAGCATGACCACCATCAGGGGTAGCTCGAAGCTGACGCCGAAGATCAGCAGCAGGGCGATGACGAAGGAGAAGTACGCGTCCCCTGACAGGGCGGTGACCTGCACGTTCGAGCCGACCTGCAGCAGGAACGACAGTCCCTTGGCGACGACGAGGTAGGCAAGTATTGCGCCTGCTGCGAACAGCGCTGCGGCGAACCCGACGAAGGTGACCGCGTAGCGGCGTTCCTTCGCATGCAGGCCAGGGGTGATGAACGCCCAGATCTGATAGAGCCAGACCGGGCAGGCCAGCACGACCCCGGCGGTGGCGCCGACCTTGAGTCGCAGCGCGAACTGGTCGAACGGACCGGTCCCGAGCAGGGTGCAGGAGCCGTCGGCGGTGAACACCGCGCGGGCGCCTGCGGGGATGGAGCAGTAGGGCGCCTTGAGCACCTCGCCCAGGCTGGGTCCGCCGAACAGGCCGGTACCGAACCACAGGTAGCCGAACGCAGTGGTGACCACGATTGCGGCGAGGGCGATCCCCAGCCGGTTGCGCAGCTCAAGAGGTGCTCAACCAGGGTCATCGTCGCGTCGGGATTGGCCTGGCGCCGACGACGCATGATCACCGCCACGGGGACACCGTCGCGCTGCGCGGGCGGGTGGCGCGGGGGATTGCCATATCCTGCCTTCGCAGCCGGTTCGGGTTCAGTTCATGTCGTCGAACCGTTGGGTCTTCCTACTCGAACGCCTGTCGGGCGCGCACCGCGCCACTGCTTTGGTCAAGAGATAGGGAGTTGTCATGGGTGCACTGAGTCCCACGCACTGGCTCATCATCATCGGTATCGTCGTGGTGTTGTTCGGAGCGAAGCGGCTCCCCGACGCGGCACGCAGCCTCGGTCGTTCCGCTCGTATCCTGAAGGCGGAAGTCAAGGATATCCACGGTGCGGATGCGGCGACTGAGGAGCCACTGGCCCCGGCTGCTTCGACCGACCGGTTCAGCACTGCCGCTGTCCCAGCCTGCGGCGTCCTTTGCCAAACCGTCGCTCACCCGTCCGAGCAGTAGGGCTCCTGGATGTTCGGCATGAGCATCGAGAAGATCGTGGTGCTCGTCGATCGTGGCGCTGTTCGTGCTGGGCCCCGAGCGACTCCCCGCGGCCGCTACCTGGCTGGGTAAGTCGATCAGGCAGGTCAAGGGGTTCGCCGCGTCCGCGAACGAGCAACTTCATGCCGAGCTAGGGCCCGAGCTGGATCAGTTGCGGCAGCCACTCGCCGAGCTTCGTGCTCCGCTGCAGGAGCTGCGGAGCCTGCGCGATCCGCGCGCGATGATGCGCCACCTCGTGGCCGAGCCGGTGGCGCGCCCGGCAGGTCCCGGTCGTGCTCACGAAGGCCGCCACGCCCTCGCCGCCTGTCGATCTCGACGCAGCGTAGCAGCAAGACGACGGTCGTACCGCTGGGAGGACCGCAGAGTCGGAGCACCCTGGCCATCCGCCAATGCCGGGATCCTGCGGTCGGTCACCGTGACAGACGCCGCCACCGGAGCCGTCTCGCAGGTGAGCTATCCGGGGACGCCGCCACCGGACATTCCCCTACGGCCTTTGTTGCAGGACGGGCCTACTGCGTCTCCGTCGCGTCTACCCGCTCCGATGGGGTCGTCACGGTCACCGACGTAACGATCGCTCCGGGCCCAGAGTAGGTGGGAGTGCTGATCACGGGTTTCCGGCCTGCCGCCCGATCGGGCTAACCGGGTATGGCGGGCGGCCGAACGTCTGGGCATGAGCGTGGAGGGAGACGACAGTGGCGGAGACGGGGTCGGCGCGGCGCTTCTCGGGGTCGTCGCCGCCGTCCTTGCTCTCTGCGGCGTCGCGTTGGTGGCGATCGCACTCGTTATGCCCGCGTCGGAGCCCGCACCCCCCAACCGGAAGCGCCGCCGTCGCAAGCAGCGGCCAGGCCGCACCGTCCGCGGCCACCGCCGATCCGTCGGCGACGCTTCTACGGGGTTGGTGTTGGCACGCTCGCTGCCGGTTCATCTGGACGTTCCGGCGATCGGCGTGCACTCACCCCTGCTGCAGCTGGGGGCAAACCCGGACAACACCGTGGCCGTCCCGCCGCTGGAGAAGGATTCGAAGGCAGGCTGGTTTCAGTACTCGCCGACTCCGGGACAACTCGGGCCTGCCGTCCTGCTCGGGCACGTGGACTCCGCACGTTGGGGGCCCGGGGTGTTCTACCGACTCGGGGCACTCGTCCCAGGCCAGACGGTGGACGTGACCCGTTCCGACCAGACGGTGGCGGTGTTCGTGGTGGACAAGGTCGACTCCTACCCCAAGGGCAGCTTCCCGTCGCTGCAGGTCTACGGCAACACGCCCAACGCGCAGCTGCGGCTGATCACCTGCGGCGGCGTCTTCGATCCGTCGGCACGCAGCTACGAGAACAACATCGTCGTCTATGCCCATCTGGTGTCCAGCCATCCCGCCTGACGTTGTCGACGCCTCGTCATCGGTCGGACACATCAGTACACATTCCGATCGAGTGGCCCCGGGCCGCAACTTCTTGGGTTCGATGCGAACCGATGCCGACCTTGCCCACGAAGGTAGGGTACAGGCCGACGATTTCGCAGACGCGCCCCAAGGGCGTATTTGCCCGTACGTGAATACGACGCGCGGTGCGATCTGTGATGGGCAAATGGAGGTGGGCAGGGATGACGGATCGACCATTGTTCGACGGGAAGCCGGTGGTTCAGTTCGATCGGGAAACCGATCGGCGTTCGTTCTTACGCTGGGCCGGGCTGGTCGGTGTCGGCGCGGGATTCGTGCTCGGCGGAGCCGTCGTCGCGACGCCTGCCTTCGCGCAGACGCCAACCCCGACGCCTGCGGCGGGTACTGACTCGAGCACGGGCGACCTGGGCATCCTGAACTACGCGTTGACCCTGGAGTACCTCGAGGCGGAGTTCTACAAGCAGGGCATCGCCGCCGGGAAGCTGTCGGGCCGCGAATTGGACTTGATCACCCCGATCGAGGCGCATGAGCAGGCGCACGTGCAGGCCATCACGGCGACCGTGTCCAAGCTGGGCGGCACTCCGGTAACCATGCCGAAGATCACCTTCCCGGACGGGACGTTCGATACCCGGGACAAGTTCCTGATGACCGCCTCGACGTTCGAAGAGACGGGGGTGTCGGCCTACCAGGGTCAGGTCCCGTTGATCATGAGCGCGGACGTGCTCGGCGCGGCAGCGTCGATCGCGGGAGTCGAGTCACGGCATGCCGCCATCGTCGCATCACTGCTGGGCGGGAAGCCGGTCCCGAACCCGTTCGAACAGCCCAAGGACATGTCCACCGTGCTGGCCGCCGTCAAGCCCTTCCTCAGCTGACACGATCCGACGCAGGAGACCGACCATGACCCGACGCGCATTCGTCCAAGGCCAGACCGCCAACGTCTCGGCGCCGCTGGCGCTGGAGGCCCTCAACACCCGATGGGCCCTGGCCCAGGCCGCCGACTTCGGCAGCGACATCGACGTCCTCAACTACGCCCTCACCCTCGAGTACCTCGAGGCCGCGTTCTACCAGCAGGGCAACGCCGCGAATTTGCTTTCCGGCAAGGAGAAGGACTACCTCGCCACCATCCAATCCGACGAGGAAGCCCACGTCGCGGCGATCACCGCCACCATCCAGAAGCTCGGCGGCACCCCGGTGGCCAAGCCGATGGTGAACTTCGGTGATTCCTTCACCAGCCGGGACAAGTACCTCACCACCAGCCACACCTTCGAAAACGTCGGTGTCGGCGCCTACCTCGGCGCGGCGGGATTCCTCAAGAACAAGGACGTCCTGGGCGCCGCCGCGAGCATTTTCGGTGTCGAGGCCCGCCACGCCGCGTTGGTGGGAAACCTGCTCAACCTGGCCCCGGAGGGCGGGGTCTACATGGGGGCCTTCGAGACCCCGCTGACCAAGGCGAAGGTGCTCTCGGACGTCACCCCGTTCCTGGCCTCGCAGATGGGCATGATGCCCTCGGGCGGGGTCAACACCGGCGGTGGTCCCCGCAGCACACCCGAAGCGGGCCTGCTCGCCGGCGGAGCGGCTCTGCTCGGCGCGGCCGGCACCGCCGCCTACCTGGCCCGGGACCGCGATGCGGACCATGCCATCCATGACGGCGACTGACCGTCGATGAGCGATCCGGTCCGCGGCGGCCGGGGCGACCTATCCGGGGCGCCCCGGCTCGTCGCCGACGTACCGCGAGCCCGTCCGAGCCCTCGCCGGTACCGGGCCGCCGCGGCCGTTTCGGCGGCGGTGCTGTCTCTGGTCGCAGGCTGCGGGTCGGGGCCGCCGTCCGCGTCTGCGGCTTCGCCTGCTGCCTCGTCGGCCGCCGCCACCAACGACGCCGCACCACCCGTTCCGGCCTCGTCGGCGCCTGCCGCAGCGCACACCCTGGAGATCAGCGACTTTCTGTTCGTGCCCCAAACCCTGACCGTGCCTGCAGGCGCCGTGGTGACCGTCGCCAACCAGGACGGAGCCAACCACACCGTCACCGCCACCGACGGATCCTTCGACACCGGCAACATCGCAGGTCACGCCACGGGAACGTTCACGGCGCCGACCACGCCAGGCAGCTACCCCTACAAGTGCGCCATCCACCCCTTCATGACCGGGAAGGTCACGGTCACCGGATAAGAGCGACCGGCAAATGATGCCGATGTGGCCGTTCGGCGGGTCGGCCCGGGCGCGTGGAGCCCAGGGGCGGGTCGGGCCGGGGCGGGTCGGGCTCGGAGCGGGTCGAGATCATCGGTTCGGTGCGGATCCGGCCGGATCTGGCCGCCTTCCGCACCGAACCGATGATCACTGCGGGGATCCAGCGATGTTCGCCACGTATCGACCCGGGCGCCGCGGCGGTGGCCGCGCTGGCCGCCGCGACCACCGGTGGGCTGACCCGACCAGCCTCGCAGACCGCGTGTGCGCTTCGCAGAGCCCCTGGGCTCTGCGAGGCGTCAAACGCGTCTGCGAGGAGGTTCCGGCTCGTGCACGGCGGCACCTGCGTCGACGCTCAATTGCCGGTCCATTTAAGTGAACCCTCCAGGGCGCTTGTCCGGCGAGTACGTCGTGCCCGGCGTGGGTGTAGCTGCAGCGACGACCCGGCCGTGACGCCGCCGACCCCTTTCGCGACGGCCACCAGCCCATTCACCCCGAGCGCGATCAGCACGGTTCGGTTGCTGCCACCGCCCTCCCCGGCCATCTACCGTGCCCCCCGCGCGCCGCGGCGAACCAAGACCGTCGTGGCCACGACCGCCGCGAGGACCGCCAGGGCCAGCGTGGTGAGGTCGACCCGCACCCCAGCGGCGACCCGCGCCGGGTCGGCGCGGTGCCGGATGGCCGCGATCGTGTCGCCGAGGGCGTCCGTGGCCACGGCGGCGTGCGCGGCGACGGCGTCGACGTCACGGCGTGCGCAAGCGGTGCGCCAGGCCAGCGCGGCCCGCGCGTCGGCGGTGGGTTCCGTGCCCAGCCTGCGACGGGCGCGGGTGTGCCGGGCGATCTCCGCCTGCGAGGCACCCGGCCCGCGACCGCCGAGCAACCCGGCCCGGGCCTGTTCGACCGCGGCCTGCGCGGGTGGGGGTTCCGGCCGGGTCACGCCCGATCCTCGGCATGCTGCAGCCCCCAGCGGGTGGTGATCGCCTGGCCGGGCTGGAGGCGGAGCAGCCCGGCGCCGCTGACGAACCCGTTCGGGGCGCACGTCATGGGCTCCACACCGAGCCGGCGAGGATCTCGAACTGGGCGCCCGAGGGCGGCTCGGCAGGCCCGGTCACGACGCCACCTGCTGCCACGGGTGGGTGAGCCGCAGCGCGGCCTCCAGCATGAGGGCGTGCACGAAGGCCTGGGGCAGGTTGCCCCGCAGCTGCCGCTGGGCGATGTCGTACTCCTCGCTGAACAGCCCCGGCGGCCCGCAGGCGGCCCGGTTGCGCTCGAACCACGTCGTGGCCGCGACGGTGTCGCCCTGCTGGTGGGCGGCGAGCGCCGTCAGGAAGCCGCACAGCACGAACGCCCCTTCCGCGTCGCCGAGCGGCTGGGCGTCCTGACGGAAGCGGTAGACGTAGCCTTCTTGACCCAGTTCCTCGGCCACCGCGCGCAGCGTGGCGACGGTGCGGGCGTCGGCGGCGGGCAGCGCACCGCGGATCGCGGGCAGCAGCAGGGCCGCGTCGATGCGGGGATCGGTGGGGGAGCGCTGCCAGCGGCCCGAGGGGTGCAGGCAGTCCCGGTCGGTGTCGGCGAGGATCGTGTCGGCCAGCGAGCTCCAGGCCGCGGCGTCGCTGGCTGCCGCGCCTGCCGCCGCGACGGCGCGCAGCCCCGCCACGCAGATCAGCCGGGAATGCGCCCAGTGCTCGTCCGCCAACTCCCAGATCCCCGCGTCAGGGTCCGTCCAGCGGGCCTCGACGGCGGCCACCGCGGCGAGGAGGGCCTTGTGGCGGTCGGTGTCGAGCCGGTCGTGCCGCGCGGCCGCGGCGAGCAGCAGCAGCGCCTCGCCCAACGCGTCGAGCTGGAACTGGGAGTTGACGTGGTTGCCGAGCACGACGCGGCCGCCGGGATAGCCGGGCAGGTCGAGCTGCCGCTGGTCCGGCAGGGCGCCGCCGGTGATCGTGTAGGCCGGTCGCAGGTCGGGCCCGTGCTCGAGCAGGCGCTCGGAGACGAACGTGACGGCGTCGTCGAGCAGGGGATGCGGCCCGTCCGCGGCGACGGCCTGCCCCGCGTAGCACTGGTCGCGGATCCACACGTAGCGGTAGTCGTAGTTGCGGCCCTGCTCGGCGCGTTCGGGAAGGCTCGTCGTGGCGGCGGCGACCATGCCGCCGCCGGAGCTGGTCAGCCCGCGCAGCACCGCGTAGGCGTGTCGGGCGTCGCGCGGGGCGATGCTGTTCTCCAGATGCGGCACCGCTTCCCGCCACGCGGTCTCGGTGGCCTGCCAGGCCCGGTCGGGGTCGGGCGGCTCGTCGCTCAAGGTGTCGCCGAGCTCGAGGACGAGGTCGAAATGGCCGCCTTCGGGCACGGTGTGGCTGGTGCGGAGCGTGGTGTCGGCATCGACGACCGCGGCGTCCGGGCCGCCCGTCCAGCGCATCCGGAGATCGCCGAGTACCCCCTGCCAGCGCCCGTCGGGGTCGCGGTGCAGCTCGCGCAGTCGGTGCTGTCCGTAGCCTGCCGCCGGTTCCAGCACGACGTCGACCCGGGCGTCGCCCTCGACGGCGAGGACGCGGCGCAGCAGCACCGCCCGCCGGGGGTCGCCGGGGAACGCGAGCGCCTCGCGGCACTCCACGATCCCCGAGTCGGTGATCCACCGCGAGCGCCAGATCAGGCTGCCCCCCTCGTAGTAGCCACCCCAGACGAACCGTCCGGTCGGCGTCACCGCGTAGATGCCGCGCCCGCCGACCAACGAGGAGAACACCGCGTCGGAGTCCCAGCGCGGCGCGCACAGCCAGACGACCTCACCACGCGGGCCGATCAGGGCGCCGCGCTCGCGGTCGGCGAGCAGGGCGTACTCGCGCAGCACGTGCGGGGGGAACGGGTCGTTCGCGGTGGACATGTCAAACCTCCGGGGAATCAGATGCCTGCGGCGTCGGCATAGAACTGCTGGTCCTCGCGCCACCCGCCCATGCCCATGCCGATGTCGGCGGGGTCGGCCACGAACTCGATCGCCTTGATCCACTTGACCATCTTGAAGCCGAGTTGGGTCTCCACCCGCAGCCGAACCGGGGCGCCGTGCTCGACGGGCAGCGGAGCGCCGTTCATGTCCAGCGCCAAGATGGTCTGCGGGCGCGTGGCCAGGTACAGCGGCAGGGACTCGTAGAAGAACCCGTAGCGGCCCTCGCCCTCGGTGAGTCCCTTGTCGTCCATCGCGTAGCACACGACGAACCGCGCCTCGGCTGTCACCCCGACCAGGTCCATGACCTTGCCGAGCGGGACTCCGCCCCATTGGGCGACCGCGGTCCAGCCCTGGATGCAGTTGTGCTTGACGATCTGGTCCGTGCGTCCCAGACCGCGCAGCTGATCGAGCGAGAGCTGGGTGGGCCGCTCGACCAGCCCGCCGACGGCGAGCCGGTAGTCGGGGAAGCCACGGGCGGCCTGAGCCGCGTACTCCGCGCCCGTCGGCGGGTAGCCGTTGACCCGGTGGTAGGGCGAGATGTCCTTGCGGCGGAAGTGCTGCTTCGAGCGGAACGATCGCGAGATCGCCCGCTCGAACGGGTCGACCACGGTACCGAGCAGCCGCTGCGTGGCGCGCCGGTAGCGCAGCGAGAACCACGAGATGATCACGTGGAACAGCAGGATCAGGAAGATCCCGGTCAGGCCGACCGACAGCGCCAGCGCGCGGCCGCCGCCCCCTGCCAGCACGATCTTGGTGAACTCCTCCGGCACGCCGTGGATGATGACCATGAACGTGTGCAGGGCGGTGAACACGGCGAACGCGCACAATCCCAGGAAGTGCAGGCTGCGCGCGCCCTGCTTGCCGCCGAACAGGCGCCCGTACCACGGGAAGCGGGCCAGCACCGCGGGTGACATCGCCGCGCCGGTCGCGATCTGGAGCGGGGCCAGCACGAAGATCACGATGAAGTAGCTGAGCTTCTGGGCGGGTTCGAACGGCTCCCCGGGGATCAGCGCAGGGATCTGGAAGTGCAGGTAGGTGCCGACCGCCCGTACCGCGTCCGGAAACAGCGACCAGTGCGTGGGCAGCAGGTAGTGCCAGTAGCCGGTGGCGGCCACGAGCACGACGTAGACCAGCCCGGTGAGGATCCAGAACTGCACGCTCATGAAGTGCCAGTGCCTGCCCAGTCCCAGGTTCTTGCGGCCGGGCAGGGCGACCACCGGGCTCCAGGCTTCCTCCTCGTCGAGGGAGGTCCAGATGCGCCGGGAGTCGGCGCTGTACATCTTCTTCGAGAACCGGGCCCACTCCCTGCCCGGCGGGCAGTCGTCGTGCCAGTACAGCTTCGGGAACGCCGAAAGCACCTCCAGGCCGGAGCGGGCCAGCAGCAGCAGGAAGAAGATGTTGAGGAAGTGGGTGAGCACCACCCACAACGGGAAGAACGCGGGCACGCCTCAGCTCCTCGGGCCGGCCGCGGCCGCGGCGGTGCGGGAGACGTCCACGGTGCCCGCGGCCATCCGGTCGGCGAGCCGCGACGCCAAGGCCATGATCGTCAGCGCCGGGTTGGCGGAGCCTTGGGTGGGGCACACGGAGCCGTCGGTCACGAACACGTTGGGCACGTCCCAGATCCGGTGGTCGGCGTCGATCACGCTGTTGTCGGGGCCGGTGCCCATCCGGGCGCCGCCGACGAGGTGCGCGAAACGCTGGATGGTGAGCACGTCCTGGGCGTCGCCTGCGTGCAGGATGTCGGTGATCACCTTCGTGGAGTAGGCCATGTTGGCCTTGTCGTTGTCGGTGAACGTGTAGTCCATGCGGGCCACCGGCTGGCCGTACGGGTCGACCTCGTCGGCGAGGGTGATCCGGTTCTCCGGGTGCGGGAGCAGCTCGTTGAGCACCCCGATGGTGGCCCAGTGGTTGTAGTCGCGCATGTACTCGCGCAGCTCGCGTCCCCAGTGCCCGTCGGCGAGCACGTGCTCGGCCCAGCCGATGGGCAGCGGCGAGACCGTCTGGATGGAGAACCCGCGGGCGAACCCGCGGGACGGGTCGGTCTCGTAGAACTGTTCGGAGGAGATCTCCGGCGGCGGCGCCTTGTACATCCGCAGCTCCTCGGGCCAGCGACCCGCGGTCTGGCTGGCGCCTTGCACCATGACGTACCGGCCGACCTGGTCGTGGTTGTTGCCCAGCCCGCGCGGGTGGCGCCTGCTGGTGGAGGCCAGCAGCAGCCGCGGGGACTCGATGGAGTAGCCCGCCACCGCGACCGCCTTGGCCCGCTGCAGCCGGCGCGCCCCGTCCGACTCCTGCGCGTAGACCACCCCGCGGGCGCGACCGGTGTCGTCGTCGATGGCCACCGTCAGGGCCATGCTGTTCGCGCGGATCTCCACGGCGTGCGCGAGCGCGTCGGGAAGGTGCGTGACGTACGGGCTGGCCTTGGCGTTGACCTTGCAGCCCTGCAGGCAGTAGCCACGGTAGATGCAGTGCGGCCGGTTGCCGAAGGTGCCGTTGACGATGCCGACCGGCCCGACCCGCATCTCGATCCCGCAGGCCAGCGCGCCCGCACGGAGCTTCTCCGCGGCCCCCGTCACCGGGTGGGGGGAGAACGGGTAGCGGTGCGGGTGGCCCCACGGCCAGTCCTGACCTGCGACCGGGAGCTCGCGCTCCACCCGCTCGTAGTGCGGTCGCAGGTCGGCGTAGGAGATCGGCCAGTCGGCGCCGACGCCGTCGTCGGTGAACGTGGAGAAGTCGCTCGGGTGGAAACGCGGGGTGTAGCCCGCGTAGTGCACCATCGAGCCGCCGACCCCGCGTCCGGAGTTGTTCTTGCCGAGCTCGATCGGGTCGGCGCCACCGATGATCCGCTTCTGGGTCCAGTACAGCTTGTGGCTGCCCGCCTCGTCGGAGACCCAGTCCTCGTCGGGGTGCCAGAACGGGCCCGCCTCCAGGATCACGATCCGCCAGCCGCGGCGGGCCAGCCGCTGGGCGAGCACGGAGCCGCCCGCCCCGGCCCCGACGATCACGAGGTCGACCTCGTCGTCGTCGTCGTAGCGGCGCATCGTGGACTCGCCGGGCAGGTCCCGGGAGTGGACGTCGAGCAGGAACCGGGAGTCGTTGTCGCGCGGGCCGACCGCGCCCTTGAGCAGGCCGCGCCAGAAGTCGCCCATCAGTGCTGCTCCCGCACCGGGTCCGGGTCGAGCGCGCCGGGCTTCTCGAACGGCTCGCGCCCGCCGGCTCCGTTCTCTCCCGGGCCGCCTCGGCGCATGAACCCGCGCGGGTAGGCGGGGCCGCCGAAGCCGATCTCGTTCCACGCCCATGGGTGGGAGTAGAAGGCCGCGAGCGCCGCGCGCATCACCACCGACCAGGCCCGGGTGACGTTCAGCCGCTCCCAGGGGCCGCCGACCAGGCGACCGTTGGCGAACTCGCGGACGATGTGCTCGCGGCGCTCCGCAGCGCAGTCGGCGAAGCGCGACCGGTAGGCCGCCCGCGCGGTGTGCTCGAGCCCGGCCAGCACCAGCCGCCAGGTGTCGCGGTCGTCGGGCATGTCGGCGTACTGGTAGCCGTCCAGACGGCCCGCGGCGAGCTTCTCGTCGACCATCTCCGCGACGGGCACCCGCGGCTCGGCGTCCTGGGCGAGCACCGTGTCGCAGAACGCGCGCAGCGCAGGCTCCTCGTCGGCGGTGAAGAACCGCAACGCGCCCGGGGGTGCCAGACGGCCCAGCACGACGGACTTCGTCGCCGCGTCCCAGGTGTCGATGGCGTCGAACACGTCGTACTCGGGGTAGCGCCCGATCATCTGCGGGGTGATGCCGCGGCGCTGGCGGGGCAGCCACGACGGATGCGCCGCGCGTCCGTCGGGGCGGCGGTGGGGGAGATGGTCCGGGCGGGAGGTGTCGGTCACGGCGGCCTACTTCTCCCGCCGCAGCACGGCCGCGAGCAGGCCCATGCCGCCCACCATGGACATCAGGCCCGGCGCGGAGATCGGCGGGCCCATCGGCAGGTTGTACGAGGCCAGCGACCAGCCGCCGGGCTTCCGCGCCACCCCGCGGGCGTGGAAGTACTCGCCGAGCAGCCCGTTCGCCGCGTAGAGGGCGGCGGTCACCGGCAGCGCCGTCTTCGCCCACCGTCGGGAGAACACCCCGCCGATCCCGGCCACCACCAGCGGCGGGGTGAGCAGCACCGGGCTCCACATCCACTTGTTGCCGAAGCTGGCCTTGTAATGCTCGAGGAACACCTCGGCCCCGGTCACGATCGCCGACACCGCGGTCAGTCCCGACAGCGACCGCTCGAACCGGCCATGGGAGACGTCGCGCAGCACGTGGTCGAGCAGGTCCTCGGCCTTTCCGGTTCTGCCTAGCTTGATCATGTCAACTCCGCGGTGGCTAGTAGGGCGCGACGGGCGGTGGTCAGGGCGAAGCCGGTCGCGACGGCCGCGTCGAGCAGGGCCGACCGACGCCAGCCGGGATCGGCCGCGGCGAGGGCGAGGCCGGACGCGGCGTGCAGGCCGTCCACGGTGGCGGCGAGGGCCAGCACCCCCCGCCGGGGCCAGCGCGCCTCGACGGCGGCCTGCACGATCTGACGTGCCCCGAGCACCCGCAGCACGACCCTGGCCGTCCCGAGGAACGCCGGGTCGCTGCCGGTGGTGAGCGACAGCACGGATCCGGGCGCGCCCAGCAGCACGCCACCCCACACGGCGCGCACCAGTACGCCCGCCTGCCCGGCGGTGCCGACCTCGCTCATGACCCGACCGTCCGTCGGGTCGGCTCGCCCACGCGGTAGCGGGCGGCGACGTCCGCCCGCAGGGTCAGCCCGTGGCCGGGGGCGTCCGGGTCGGGCGTCACGGCGCCGCCTGTCGGGTCCAGCGTGCCGTCGAAGAACATGTCCTCGATCCGGACGTGGTCGTGGAACCACTCCAGATGGCGCAGGTTGGGGGTGGCCGCGGCCACGTGCGCGTGCACGTGCGGAGCGCAGTGCCCGGAGACCTCCAGGTGCTGCGCGGCGGCGACGGCGGCCACGCGCTGCCACTCGGTGATGCCGCCGCAGCGGGTCGCGTCGGCCTGCAGGCAGTCCACCGCGTCCGCGCGGCACATCCGGGCGAAGTAGGTCAGGTCGTAGCCGTACTCGCCCGCGGCGACGTCGGCCCGGACCGCGTCGCGCACCTCGCGCAGGCCGCCGAGGTCGTCGGAGGACACCGGTTCCTCGAACCACCGCACGTCCAGCTCGGCCGCGGCCTGCATCACCCGGATCGCCTGCTTGGCGGTGTAGCCCCCGTTGGCGTCGACGAACAGCTCGACGTCGGGCCCTATCGTCGCGCGGGCCTGGCCCATCCGGGCCAGGTCGCGGGCCGGGTCGCGGCCCCACGACTCCCCGATCTTGATCTTTACCCGGGGGATGTGCTGCTGGTGCACCCATCCCGACAGCTGCTTTTCCAGCTGGGCGTGGTCGTAGGAGGTGAACCCGCCGCTGCCGTATACCGGGACGTCCGCCCGCACCGCGCCGAGGAGCCGGTGCAGCGCCAGCCCGAGCAGGCGGGCCTTCAGGTCCCACAGCGCGACGTCGACCGCGGAGATCGCGTAGCCGACCGCGCCGGGCCGTCCGGCGTTGCGCACGGCCTTGACCATCGCGTCGAACGCGCCGCCGACGTCCATCGCGTCGCGCCCGAGCACCTCGCCCGCGAGCTGGTCGGCGACGACGGACGCGCAGGCGGGCGCCCCGTAGGTCCAACCGGTGCCGCAGGCGTCGCCTGCGTGCGCCTGGACGAGGACCATGGTGGTGGCGTCCCAGGTGAACGTGCCGTCGGCCTCCGGTGCGTCGGTGGGCACTGTGAAGACCGAGACCTCTAGCGCCTCGACGGGGGCAGTGGGGGGCACCGCTCAGCCCTTTCGGTGCGGCAGGAACTCCTGCAGCTTGGTCTTGACGCCTTCCTTCATCACGCCCCAACGGTCTTCGTCGCCGCCCAGCATCGCCTTCGCGGAGCTGAGCATCTGGTCGGTGGTGGCGTGCGGCGGGATCGGCGGCACGTTCGGGTCGGTCCGCACGTCGAGGACCGTCGGACGGTCCGCGGCCAGCGCCCGGTCCCACGCCGAGCCGACCTCGTCGGGCTTGTCCACGGCGATCCCCCCGAGGCCGAGGCTTGCGGCGAACCCGGCGTAGTCCACGTCGGGAAGGGACTGGGACTCGACGAACTTGGGGGCGCCCGCCATCGCCCGCATCTCCCACGTGACCTGGTTGAGGTCGTCGTTGTGCAGGACCGCGACGATCAGGCGCGGGTCGGCCCACTCCGCCCAGTAGCGCTTGATGGTGATCAGCTCGGCCATGCCGTTCATCTGCATCGCCCCGTCGCCCGCGAACACGATCACCGGCCGGTCCGGGCAGCCGATCTTCGCCCCGATGCCGTAGGGCACCCCGGGACCCATCGTGGCCAGGTTCCCCGAGAGCGAGCCGCGCATGTCGCCGCGGAAGCGCAGCAGGCGGGCGTACCAGTTCGCCGTCGACCCGGAGTCGGCCGTCACGATCGCGTTGAGGGGCAGGCGCTCGGACAGCTCGGCGAACAGCTGCATCGGGTTGATCGGGTCGGCCGCGACGGCCGCCTCCATGCCCATCGTCTCCCACCAGCGGGCGACGTCGGACTCGATGCCCTCGCGCCACGAGCGGTTGGTCTTGCGCTCCAACAGCGGAATCAGCGCACGCAAGGTGCGGGCGGCGTCCCCGACGAGGTTGATCTCGTACGGGTAGCGCATCCCGATGAACGACGGGTCGAGGTCGATCTGCACCCCGCGGGCCTGCCCGAACTCGGGCATGAACTGGGTGTACGGGAAGCTCGACCCGACGGTCAACAGCGTGTCGCAGCCCATCATCATCTCGTAGCTCGGGCGGGTGCCCAGCAACCCGATCGAACCGGTCACGTACGGCAGGTCGTCGGACAGCACGTCCTTGCCCAGCAGCGCCTTCGCCACGCCCGCGCCGAGCAGGTCGGCCACCTGCTCGATCTCCGCGACCGCGCCGCGCGCGCCGGACCCAACGAGCATCGCCACCTTCGTGCCCGCGTTGAGCAGGTCGGCGGCCCGGCGCACCCCGGCGTCGTCGGGCACCGTCTCCGGCCACACGACGCCCAGGCTGGAGGGCACCATCTTGAACGCGTGGGTCGGCGCGGAATACTCAAGCTCCTGCACGTCGGCCGGGATGATGACCGCGGTCGGGGCGCGGCGGCCGACGGCGGTGCGGATCGCGCGGTCCAGCACCCCGGGCAGCTGCTCGGGCACGGTCACCATCTGCACGTAGTCGCTCGCGACGTCCTTGTAGAGGCTCAGCAGGTCCACCTCCTGCTGGTAGGAGCCGCCCATCGCCGAACGGTTGGTCTGCCCGACGATCGCCACGACCGGCACGTGGTCGAGCTTGGCGTCGTACAGCCCGTTGAGCAGGTGGATCGCGCCGGGACCGGAGGTCGCCATGCACACCCCGAGCCGCCCGGTGAACTTCGCGTACCCGACCGCCTCGAACGCGGCCATCTCCTCGTGCCGGGCCTGTACGAACTGCGGAGCGTCGTCGGTGCGCGTCCACGCCGCGAGGATGCCGTTGATCCCGTCACCGGCGTAGGCGAACACGTGCGACACCCCCCACTCGCGCAGACGGCCCAACAGATAGTCGGCGACGTACTGGGTTGACATCAGTCGGTTCTCCTCGGCTGTCGACGCATCGGATCTCTGCGAATCTCTGCGATGTGTGCCTACCCGCAACCGTGGCGGGTCACACCGGAAAGCGGGCGCCACCGGTGTGACGTGCCGCCCAGGCTGAGCGTGGTCACGCGTTGGGCCACCACCGCGATGAGTCGCATCTCGCAACGATTGTGGGTTAGCCGTACCCCGCGGCCGGGTATCAGAGGCCAGGAGTGCGACCCACAGGCCGCCGGCCCCGGGCCCTCCATGACCCCATCGTCGTACCAACAGCCGACGACCGCGTCGGCGGGAAGCACAGGACATGACACACGCTCAGGTCGTCGTGATCACCGGGGCGAGCGCGGGCATCGCCCGCGCCACCGCGCAACAGTTCGGGGCCCGCGGGGCGCACGTCGCGCTGCTCGCCCGCGGGCAAGCCGGGCTCGACGGTGCCGTCAAGGACGTCGAGAACGCAGGCGGCAAGGCCCTCGCGATTCCGACCGACGTCGCGTCGTACGACCAGCTCGACGCGGCCGCCACACAGGTCGAGGACACCTTCGGGCCCATCGACGTGTGGATCAACGTGGCGTTCACGTCCGTGTTCGCGCCGTTCCACGAAGTCAAGCCCGACGAGTACCGGCGTGTCACCGAGGTCAGCTACCTCGGTTTCGTCTACGGCACGATGGTGGCGCTGTCCCGGATGCGCCCGCGCAACCGCGGCACGATCGTGCAGTGCGGTTCGGCGCTGGGGGCGCGTTCCATCCCGCTGCAGTCGGCGTACTGCGGCGCCAAGCACGCCATCAACGGGTTCACCGAGTCGCTGCGCACGGAGCTGATGCACGAGGGAAGCGACATCCACATCACGATCGCGCAGATGCCCGCGGTGAACACCCCGCAGTTCTCCTGGGTGCTCTCGCGCCTGCCCAACCACCCGCAGCCGGTGCCGCCGATCTACCAGCCCGAAGTTGCGGCCAGCGGGATCGTCTTCGCCGCCGACCATCCCCAGCGCAAGCAGTACTGGGTCGGGGCGAGCACGGTCGCCACGCTCGTCGGGCAGCGGATCGCCCCGGCGCTGCTGGACCGCTACCTGGCCAGGACCGGCTACGCGGCGCAGCAGACCGGCGAGAAGGTCGGGCCCGACCGGCCGAACAACCTGTGGGAGCCCGTCGACGGCCCGAACGGCCACGACCACGGCGCGCACGGCATCTTCGACGCCCGGTCGCGCTCGCGCGCGCCGCAGCTGTGGTTCTCCCACCACGCCCGGTTGGTGAGCGCGGGGGCCGCAACGGTCGCGGCCGCCGGGGTGTGCGCGACGGCGGCGTTGCTCCGGCGCCGGTGAGTCGCACGATTCGCCACCGCGTGTCTGCCATTTCGACGCGCCGAGATGGCAGTACAGGCACCGGCGAGACGCGCGACTCACCCCAGGCGGGCTCAGCGCCTGCGGTGGGCCGCGCGTCCTTGGGCGCGGCGGCGCGTCGCCCATCCCAGGATCCCCAGACATACCAGCGCCAGCACTCCGAAGATCACCGCCTGGACGAGCGACCCGAGGATGGCGAAGACGACGGTGACGAAGATGCACAACGCGCAGGCGATGATCGCGATGATCCCGTGCAGCCGGAGGGCCTGCTGACCGTCATGGGTCGTCGCGTCGCCACCGCCGAACCCGGGAACCGACAGGTTGTCGCCCGGGTTGTCGCCCAGGTTGTCGCCGCCCTTGTGCCGTCGTTGCATGGGCCGTGGTTACCCGGCACGCGCTCCTCCGAATCCTGCGTGGTAAGCGATCGCGGAGATCAGCGTCGCGGCCCAGGCCGCCAGCGCGATCCAGAACATCGCTGCCGAGGCGTCGTGCAGTCCGGTGCGGGCCGCGGGTGTGAGGGAGGCCAGCACCGTGCAGGCCACCCCGTACATTCCGAGGGGAAACACGGTCGCCCAGCGCGACGGCTCGTAGCCGGGCCGGCGCCTGCGGACACGCCGCACCTCGGCACCGACCAACAAGGGAATCCACGCGGACGCGACAAGCCAGCAGCAAAGCGTCGCCTGCGTGCCCGGCTGCGCGAGCCCGGCGAGCACACCACGGGAATGGAGCGCGTCGACCAGCGTGCCGCCCGCGACGACCGCGATGGCCAGCGCGCCCATGAGAACCCAGAGGTCGGGGGTGAGCAGCGGCGGATCCAGCTGCGTCAGCAACAGCCGCCGCACCACCAGAACGGCGATCACCAGGTAGGCGAGCACACCGGTCGTCCAGAGCGCCGCCGCGGCCACGATCAACGCGCTGGTCGTCGCTTCGGACATGCTCAGCTGTGCGGCGATCAGCGCGAGGGACTGGCTCGCGACCGCGACGAGCAGCCAGCTGCCCCGGGCCCGGGCGCCAACCGCTGCCGCTCCGGCGGTGTGCACCACGACGCCCAGACGGGCCAGCAGCACCGCCCACGCCAGCAGCGCCGTCGCGCCGAGCAGGGCGACCAGAGCGGGTGGGCCTGCCTGTGCGGCGACGACGTCGAGGGCGGCGACGAGGCCGAACTGCCCGAACGTCCGGTCGATCGGAGGTGCGCCGCCCGCGGTCCCCTGGCCCTGTGCCCAGGCCGCCGCCGTCCAGCCGAGCACCACCAGCAGGCCGACGCTCGCGAGCACGGCGAGAACGGCGGCCATTGCGGCATGGCCCTCGTCGCGTGCGGCGACCGCGACGATGCCGGTCGCCATCACGACGGTATACGACTCAGGAGGCATCACGCGCACCCGCGCAGCCGCCATGACCCACCCCTCGCAGACCCGTCCGAACCCGGCCCCAGACCGCGCGGAGCTCCCGGAGTCCGACGAGCCGCGCCTGCCGTCCCGCGACGGGTAGGGCCGCCGTGCTCGACGATATCGG
Organism: uncultured Actinomycetota bacterium; assembly: GCA_963822805.1. GTDB lineage: Bacteria > Actinomycetota > Actinomycetes > Mycobacteriales > Pseudonocardiaceae > Pseudonocardia. The sequence goes on from CAWGIV010000004.1 coordinate 561,157, forward strand.
CGCGCGTCAGCCCGTCGCGTGCCCGTTGTCCCCCTCCGGCCGCGAGCCTGCCGACGTGGTGCGTCGGGCATACGTCGCGTCGTCGGCGATGTCCGAGCGCGAGTAGTCGGTGAGCGCGGCACAGGCGGCCAGCGTGATGACCGCGGAGATGGCGATGTAGACCGAGACCGCGTAGCCGGTCCCGAACTGGTGGATGAGGAACGTGGCAATCAGGGCGGCCGGACCTCCGGCGATGATCGACGCGAGCTGGTAGCCGAGTCCGGCGCCGCCGTACCGCAGGCGGGTGGGGAAGCTCTCGGCGATCAGCGAGGCCTGCGGCCCGTACTGCATGGCGTGCGGCACCAGGCCGAGGCAGACGGCCAGGAAGGCGAGCCACGCGATGCCACTGTCGAGCATCGCAAAGTAGATGAAGCCCCACACGCCCATGATCGCCGCACCGATCATGTAGATCTTCTTGCGCCCCACCGAGTCCGACAGGTGCCCGAAGTACGGGACGAGCACGAACTCGATGGCGGCCGCGATCAGGGTGCCGATCAGCGCGAAGTTGTAGGTGTAGCTGTGCTGCTTGTCGGTGAGGTAGGACAGCACGAACGCGGTGACGATGTAGAAGGGCATCTGCTCGGACATCCGAACGAGCGCGGACAGGAGGATGGCCTTCGGGTGGTTTTTGATGACCTCCAACACCGGGGTGCGGGCCACGGCCTTCTGCTCGACCACCTTGGCGAACATCGGGGTCTCGAGGATCTTCAACCGAATGTAGAGGCCGATGCCGACCAGCACGAGGCTGAGCAGGAACGGCACCCGCCAGCCCCAGGCGACGAAGCCGTCCCGGCCCGCAACGGTGTTGAACAGCGTCATCAGGCCGGTGGCCAGGATCAGTCCGATGGCCACGCCGAGCTGCGGCCAGCTGCCCATGAGCCCGCGACGCTTCTGGTCGCCCCACTCCATCGACAGCAGGACCGAGCCGCTCCACTCGCCGCCGACGGCGAGCCCCTGCAGGATCCGCAGGATGATCAGGACGATCGGCGCCGCGTCGCCCCAGCTCGCCTGGCCGGGGAGCACGCCGATCAGCGTGGTGGAGATCCCCATCATCAGCAGCGTGACGATGAGGGTCACCTTGCGCCCGATCCGGTCCCCCCAGTGCCCGAAGATCGCCGCGCCGACCGGACGGGCGAGGAACCCGACGAAGTAGGTGGCGAAGGAGGAGAGCAGCGCGACATAGGACGATGCGTTGGGGAAGAAGAGCTGGGGAAACACCAGTGCCGCGGCGGTGCCGTAGAGGAAGTAGTCGTACCACTCGATCGTTGTCCCGACCGTGCTGGCCAACGCGGCCTTCCGAACCTGACGCGCGTGCTCCGGGGTGCCGGTCGCGGCGAGGGCGTTCCGAGCTTGTTCAGGGTCCATGGACATGGGCCTGTCCTTCCGGGAACCAGGGGCGGGCAACAGCCAGACGGCCCGAGCAGCAGCCGGTCGGTTCGCGCGTCTGCCGAGCGTTGGTCTACTGCGTCGACTCCGCGATCTTCGCCATCGGCCCGCTCGTCCGTCAGCCCGTTGCGTGGGCACAATCATTGTCAGACGTAGACGGCACCGCAACACGTGGTTTGCCTGCTGTCGCGCCCGTTGTTGGGCATCGGCCGGGCGCTCCAGGCGATGCGTGCGGCCGCGCCAGGCCCCGGCCCGCGAGCGCCACACAGGCCGGGCTCCGCCGCCGAGGCGCCGTGCGCGGCGCGGCCGTTGGCTTGCAGTCCGACAACGCCTCGGCGATGTCCCGCTCGTAGCAGCCAGCCGCGCCGCGCTGCGCGCAATATGTGTGACAGCGCATATATGAGGAGCCGTCCAGCAGGCGCTGGAGCACTCGGCCGGTCAGTTGCGCCGTCTCCCTGCGGGGCCGGCTGCCTACGGGGAGGCGTTGGTGGCCGTAACCGAGGAGGATGCGGAAGTGCCCGGCACGTCTGTGCCCGGCACGCCCGTCGGCCTGACCGGGCTCTCCGCGGCCGCGGCGGCATCGGCGACAGCTTGGTGTCCCGCGCTGGCGGCGCGGAGCATCTGCTTGGCGAAGGCGCGCTGTTGGGCGATCAGGTTCTCGGCGAAGTCGAACACGGCGTCGAGAACTTCTTCGGGATTGCCGGGTGCGTCCGCCGCCGGGCGGGAGCGGGCGCCGATTCCCTTCATCAACTCGGTGCTGCGCTGGCTCCACTGCTCCCAGAGGTGCTTGAAGTTCTCCTGAGTGCGACGGGTCAGCTCGGTGAACTGCTCCTGGGGACTTGTCATGGTGCGCTCCCTTTCGTCCGGTGCCACAGAGCGACCCCATAATGGAGCACGAACGTCGATCACGCTGGATCTCGCCGTTGCGGATGGCCCACCGCCCGGCCGCGTCGAGGACGTCCTTGTCTCGTTCGGCACGAAGCCGTGGCGCGACCTCGCGCACCACGCCGTCGCGGATCCGGATGGCGGCGGGCTCATCACCGAACGGTATCGGCGACCCCAGCGGAACCAGCCGCGCGTGTCGAATCAGGACGGACGCCGCGTAGGAGGCCGGAAGCCTCGCGAGATTAGACGTCGTAGTACAGCGCGAACTCGTAGGGGTGCGGACGCAGCCGGAGCGGGTCGATCTCGGTGGTGCGCTTGAGGTCGATCCACGTCTCGATCAGGTCGGGCGTGAAGACGCCGCCCTCGAGCAGGTACTCGTGGTCCTCCTCGAGCCGGTCGATCACGGCGGGCAGGCTGCCGGGCACCTGGGCGATGTCCTTGGCCTCCTCCGGCGGCAGCTCGTAGAGGTCCTTGTCGATCGGGGCGGGCGGCTCGATCTTGTTCTTGATGCCGTCCATGCCCGCCATGACCATGGCCGAGAACGCCAGGTACGGGTTGCCCGACGAGTCGGGGCTGCGGAACTCGAGGCGCTTGGCCTTGGGGTTGTTGCCCGTAATCGGGATGCGGATGCACGCCGAGCGGTTGCGCGCCGAGTAGACCAGGTTGACCGGCGCCTCGAAGCCCGGGACCAGACGGTGGTACGAGTTGACCGTCGGGTTGGTGAACGCCAGCAGGCTCGGCGTGTGGTGCAGCAGACCGCCGATGTAGTAGCGCGCCAGGTCGGAGATGCCCCCGTAGCCGGACTCGTCGTGGAAGAGCGGCTGGCCGTCCTTCCAGAGGGACTGGTGGCAGTGCATGCCCGAGCCGTTGTCGCCGAAGAGCGGCTTCGGCATGAACGTGGCGGTCTTGCCCGCCCCCCACGCCGTGTTCTTGATGATGTACTTGAACAGCATCATGTCGTCGGCGGCGTGCAGCAAGGAGTTGAACTTGTAGTTGATCTCGGCCTGACCCGCCGTGCCGACCTCGTGGTGGCCGCGCTCGACCTCGAAGCCCATGGCGATCATGTTCGAGACCATGTCGTCGCGCAGGTCGGCGTAGTGGTCGACCGGCGGAACGGGGAAGTAGCCGCCCTTGTAAGTGACCTTGTAGCCGAGGTTGCCGCCCTCCTCGTCCCGACCGGTGTTCCACCAGCCCTCGACCGAGTCGATGTGGTGGTAGGTCTGGTGCGGGTCGGAGCCGAAGCGCACCGAGTCGAACACGTAGAACTCGGCCTCGGCGCCGAAGTAGGCGGTGTCGGCCACCCCGGACGCCGACAGGTACTCCTCGGCCTTGCGCGCGACGTTGCGCGGGTCGCGGCTATAGGGCTCGCCCGTGATGGGGTCATGAACGAAGAAGTTCATGTTGAGCGTCTTGTGCTTGCGGAACGGGTCGAGGCGGGCCGTGGCCGCGTCCGGGAACAGGGCCATGTCGGACTCGTTGATCGCCTGGAAGCCGCGGACGGACGAGCCGTCGAACGCGACGCCGTCCTCCATCAGGTCGGCGGCGGTGGAGGCGGGGACGGTGAGGTGCTGCATCACGCCGGGAAGGTCGCAGAACCGGATGTCGACGTACTCGACCTTCTCGTCAGAGATGTACTTGAGAACCTCTTCGGAGTTGCTGAACACCCTCGCTTGCTCCTTCGATCGGCTCGTGGGTTCGAGCGACGCTAGGGCGGCGATGTTGCCCGTCGGTCACTCGGTCGTTTCGCAGAGGTTAACGGCCTCGCGGTCGATTCCCGTGGTGATGTGCAACCTAGACTGCGGACTATGGCCGGGTGGCTGGAGCCCTGGATGCCGGGGACAACCGTAGGACCGAACGGACGTACCGACAGCGACTATCCGGGCGAACGCTTGGGGCTACCGGCCGCCGGGGTGGGGTCGGTGGCCGGATTCGGCCGACGGCTGGGCGCGCTGACGATCGACTGGTTCATCGGCTACGGCATCGCCGCGATATTCGCCACTCCGGACCCGACGGTCAACCCGTGGTTCGGGTGGCTCGTCCTCGGCCTCTGGTTTGTGCTGACCGAGGTGGCGGTGGTGGCGTTCGACGCGAGCGCGGGGATGATGGCGCTCGGGCTCCGCGTGGCGTCGATCGACGGACGGGCCGGGATCGGAGTCGGCCGGGCGCTCCTGCGCACGGCGTTGATCGCCGTGGTGGCGCCACCGCTCGTGCGCGACGTCGACGGCCGCGGCTGGCACGACCGCGCGGCCCGCACCGTGGTGGTGCGCACCCGTTGACGGCACCCGCGCCCGATGTGATCGCCTCCAGACCGACGTTTCCGGGTTTCGATCACCGAAATCGACGGTCTCGCGGCGATCACTCCCCGAAGCTCAGCGCCGCCGGACCGTGCGCTGGATGCTGCGCATCTTCGCGCCCGGGGGCAGCGGGCCCTTCGGCATCGCCGCGGCGCGCGAGCCCAGCGCGGCGAGGCGGCGCTCCAACTCGTCCATCTGGTCCGTCGAGATGTTGCGCGGGAGCTTCGTGAGCACCCTCTGAAGGTTGCGCAAGGGGGTCTGGCCCTCGTCGTTGCCCACGACGAAGTCGTAGATCGGGGTGCTGCCCACCACCCGCGCGGTGCGCTTCTTCTCCTGCGCCAGCAGGGCTTTCACCCGGTGTGGCGCGCCCTCGGCCACGAGGATCACGCCGGGACGGCCGATCACCCGGTGCACCGCGTCGAGGTGCGTGGTACCCGCGATGCCCTGGGTCACCCGCCACGCGCCGCGCATGTTGTCCAACGCCCATCCCGCCGCGCCGGGCTGCCCGTCGGCCTTGGCGTAAACGGAGCTCTGCACGCGTCGTCCGAAGATCGACACGGCGGCGAGAAGCCCGATGGCGACGCCGAGCGGAAGCAACAGCCACTGCATGCCGAAGAACAGCCCGACGCCGAAGGCCAGCGCAGCGGCCACGACGATCGAGCCGATCACCAGCGGCAGCAGCAGCTTGTCCTCGCGGCGCTGTTGCTGGAACGCCTGCCAGAGCTGCTTGTACCGCATCCGCGACGCGGCCCGCTTCTGCCGCTTCGCTGCCTTCTGTGTTTCCTTGTCCGCCTTGGCGGGCTTCCCGGCCATGCCGGTCAGGATAGCTCTGGAGGGTGCCGAAGGGCTCCGCCCGGCACGCAGCGGTGCCGGGCCCTTGCCGTGCCCTCTTCACCGGGGCCAGCAGGGACGCGGCTTTGTCGGGCTGGCAGGGACGCAGCCCTTACCGGGCCAGCAGGGACGCGGCCTCCTGGGCGGCCGCACCGCCGTCGGCCAGGTGCTCAAGGCCTTCGGGCAGCGGCTCGCCGCGGCGGTGCTTGGTCTGCGCGTACAGCCGCCCGGCCCGGTAGGACGAGCGGACCAGTGGGCCCGCCATCACCCCCGCGAAGCCCATGTCCTCGGCGGCCTTCGCGTGCTCGACGAACTCCTCGGGCTTGACCCACCGCTCCACCGGATGGTGGCGCGGGGTCGGGCGCAGGTACTGCGTGATCGTGACGATCTCGCAGCCTGCCTCGTTCAGATCGGCGAGCGCGGCGGTGACCTCGTCGGGGGTCTCGCCCATCCCGAGGATGAGGTTGGACTTGGTGACCAGTCCGGCGGCGCGGGCCTTCCTGAGGACCAGGAGCGAGCGGTCGTAGCGGAACGCGGGCCGGATGCGCTTGAAGATCCGCGGGACGGTCTCCAGGTTGTGCGCGAGCACTTCCGGCCGCGTGGCGAACACCTCACCGAGCTGGTCGTCGCGGGCGTTGAAGTCGGGGATCAGCAGCTCGACGCCGGTGCCGGGGTTGAGCGCGTGGATCTGGCGGACGGTCTCGGCGTAGAGCCAGGCGCCGCCGTCGGGCAGGTCGTCGCGGGCGACGCCGGTGACCGTGGAGTAGCGCAGCCCCATCGTGCGCACCGACTCGGCCACGCGGCGGGGCTCGTCGCGGTCCAGCTCGGCGGGCTTGCCGGTGTCGATCTGGCAGAAGTCGCAGCGGCGCGTGCACTGCTCGCCGCCGATGAGGAACGTGGCCTCGCGGTCTTCCCAGCACTCATAGATGTTGGGGCAGCCCGCCTCCTCGCAGACGGTGTGCAGGCCGCCGGAGCGCACGAGCGACTTCAGCTCTGTGTACTGCGGGCCGGTGCGGGCGCGGGTGCGGATCCACGGCGGCTTGCGCTCGATCGGGGTCTCGGCGTTGCGGACCTCCAGGCGCAGCAGCTTGCGGCCCTCCGGTGCGATCGTCACCGCGCCAGGCTACGTCAGACCGGAGCTTCTGCGGGACCCCCGCGGGGCAGCGGGACGTGGACTAGCGTGCCCCCGTGGACCTGCGGATCTTTACCGAACCCCAGATGGGGGCCGGCTACGACGACCAGCTGCGCGTTGCCCGGGCCGCGGAGGCGGCGGGCTACGACGCGTTCTTCCGCTCCGACCACTACCTGGTGATGGGCGAGGCGTCCGGCGAGCCGGGGCCGACCGACTCGTGGGTCACGCTCGGCGCGCTGGCCATGCAGACCTCGCGGATCCGGCTGGGCACCCTGGTGACCTCGGCGACGTTCCGGCTGCCCGGCCCGCTCGCGATCCAGGTGGCGCAGGTGGACGCGATGTCGCGGGGGCGCGTCGAGCTCGGGCTGGGCGCAGGTTGGTTCGCCCCCGAGCACGCGGCGTACGGCATCCCGTTCCCCCGGCTCGGCGAGCGCTTCGACCGGCTCACCGAGCAACTGGAGATCGTCACGGGGCTGTGGCGGACGCTGCCGGGGGAGCGGTTCTCCTTTTCCGGTGCGCACTACACCCTGGTCGACTCGCCCGCCCTGCCCAAGCCGGTGCAGCAGCCGCACCCGCCGGTCATCGTCGGCGGCACCGGCGCCAAGCGCACCCCCGCGCTCGCCGCCCGGTTCGCAGGCGAGATCAACGTGGCGTTCGTCGGGATGGACGCGGTCGCCGCGCAGTTCGCCCGGGTGGACGCGGCCTGCCGGGAGATCGGGCGCGACCCGGGCGAGCTGGTGCGCTCGACGGCCCAGACGATCGCGGTCGGCCGCGACGACGCCGAGGTGGCCCGCCGGGCGCTGACGATCGGCAGCGACGCCGCCGACCTGCGCGCCAACGGGCTCGCGGGCACGGTCGCCGAGGTCGTCGACCGCCTCGGGCAGTGGCGGGAGAAGACCGGGATCACCCGCGTCTACCTGCAGCTGCTGGACCTGGCCGACCTCGACCAGGTCGAGCTCATCGCCGCCGAGGTGGCGCCGCAGCTGGGCTGACCGCGCGCCGACCCGACCGGGTGGGGCCGGTGCGGCAGGCGCGAGCACCCCTCCCGTGGCGTAGCGTGACGGCCATGCTGGGGTCGTGTCGTCGTGCTGCCGGGCCGGTGCGGGTCGACCGCATCGGGGTGATCGAGTACGTGGCCGCGTGGGACGCCCAGCGCGCCCACGCCGAGGCCCGTCGCACGGGAGCCGGGCCGGACGTGCTGATGCTGCTGGAGCACCCGTCCGTGTACACGGCGGGCAAGCGCACCCAGCCCGAGGACCGCCCGACCGACGGCACGCCGGTCATCGACGTCGACCGCGGCGGCCGCATCACCTGGCACGGCCCCGGCCAGCTCGTCGGCTACCCGATCGTGGGGCTGGTCGAGCCCCTGGACGTCGTCGACTTCGTCCGGCGGCTCGAGGAGGCGCTCATCGCCGTCGTCCACGGGCTCGGCATCACCGCGGCCGGGCGGGTGGCAGGCCGCACCGGGGTGTGGCTGCCCGCCGACGACCGTGGCCCGGAACGCAAGATCGCCGCGATCGGGGTGCGCGTGCAGGCCGGGATCACCCAGCACGGCTTCGCGCTCAACTGCGAGCCGGACCTGGCGGCGTTCGACCGGATCGTCCCCTGCGGCATCACCGACGCCGGGGTGACCTCGCTTGCGCTCGAGCTGGGGCGGTCGGTGCCGGTCGCCGAGACCATCGACGCCACGGAAGGCGCGGTGCTCGCCGCGCTGGACGGCACCCTGCCGGTGCGCGAGCACACCGTGGCCCGCCCGGCCGCGCCCGCGGGCCTCGACCTCCAGCTGCACCCCGCCCTGCGCTGACGACCGATCCACCTCCATGATCGCCGCCTCCGGGACATGAGGTGTGTCTGCGCCCCTCATGTCCCGGAGACGGTGATCATGCTCCGGGTAGGGCCGGGGGGTCACGCCTCCAGCGCCGCCGACAGGGCGTCACCGATGCTCAGATGACGGAACTGGTACCCGGTGGCCTCCAGGCGCGCGGGCACGGCACGCTGGCCGTACAGCAGCAGCTCCTCGCCCATCGCGCCGAGCACGCCCTTGATCGCGAACGCGGGGACGGGCAGCGAGGTCGGCCGGTGCACGGCGTCGGCGAGGGCACTCGTGAACTCGGCGTTCGTGACGGGCGTCGGTCCCGTCAGGTTGAGCGGGCCGTCGATGATGTCGTGCTCCAGCGCGTGGCGGATGCCGCCGACTTCGTCGTCGAGCGAAACCCACGGCATGTACTGGGTGCCGGACCCGAGCCGTCCGCCGAGGAACGCCTTGAACACCGGTCTGAGCACGCCGAGCAGCCCGCCCGCCGGGGCGAGCACGAGCCCGGTGCGCAGATGCACCACCCGCGCGCCGCCCTCGGTGGCCTTCTGGGTGGCGGCCTCCCAGTCGCGGCACACCTCAGCAAGGAACCCCTCGCCCGACGGTGCGCTCTCGTCGGTGACGCGGTCGCCGGTGTTGCCGTAGTAGCCGACCGCCGAAGCAGACAGGAAGGCAGGCGCGCCGTGTTCGGCGACTGCGGCGGCGAGCACCTCGGTCGGCACGTTGCGGCTGTCGCGGATCAGCTGCTTGCGGGCCCCGCTCCACGGGCGGTCGCCGATGCCGACGCCGCCCAGCCCGACCACCGCGTCCGCGCCGTCCAGCGTGCCGGGATCGATCCGCCCGGCCGCGGGGTCCCAACCCCGCTCGTCGGGTGCGGCGGGGGTGCGCCGCACCAGCCGCAGTACGTCGTGCCCGGCCGCGCGAAGGTGGGCCACGAGGGCGGTACCGATCAGACCGGACGATCCGGAGATGACGACGCGCACGGGGCCGATCCTCGCGGAGACCGCCCCGGCGCGCGACTCGGCCGGGGGTCACTCACGGTCAGATCTCGAACTCGCCTGCCTCCAGCCGAGCCCGGACCGCCGAGACGAACCGACCGGCGTCCGCCCCGTCGACGAGGCGGTGGTCGTAGGTGAGCGGGAGATAGCAGACCGAACGGATCGCGATCACCGGCTCGCCGTCCGGGCCGTCGATCACCTTCGGCTGCCTGCTGATCGCGCCCGTACCGAGGATCGCCACCTGTGGCTGGTTGATGATCGGCGTGTCGAACACGGCGCCGACGCTGCCGATGTTGGTGATCGTGAAGGTGCCGCCTGCCAGCTCGTCGGGACCGATCCTGGCGTCGCGGGTGCGGGCCGCGACGTCGGCGATCCGCTTGGCCAACCCCGCGATGTTGAGGTCCTCCGCGTTCTTGATCACCGGGACGAGCAGGCCGCGCGGGGTGTCCACGGCGATCGCCAGATGGACGTTGCCGTGGTAGATGATCTCCTTGCGTTCGAGGTCGATCGACGCGTTCAACGTGGGGTACCGCTTGAGCGCCTCGATCGCGGCCTTCGCGAAGAACGGCAGGAAGGTGAGCTTCACGCCCTCGCGGCGCTCGAAGTCCGCCTTCACCCGGTCGCGCAGCCGCGCGACCCGGGTGATGTCGACCTCCTGCACCGTGGTGAGCTGGGCCGACACCTGCAGCGACTCGGTCATCCGCTGCGCGATGACCTGCCGGAGGCGGGGCAGCTTGACCGTGGTGCCCGGCTGCGGGCCGTCCGCCGCGGGCTGGGGCGCGGGCGCCGTGGACGGAGTGGATGTGGCCGGGGCAGACGCCGGGGCGGGCGCGCTCGGCTCCGGCTCGGGCGCGGGTTTCGCGGCCTCGGCGGCGGCGAGGACATCCTGCTTGCGGATGCGCCCGCCGACCCCGGACCCGGTGATCGTCGACAGGTCGACGGAGTGCTCGGCGGCCAGCTTGCGCACAAGCGGGGTGACGTAGGGGGCGGCCCCCGCCTGCTCACCGCTCTGCTCGGCGGTGGACGGGCCGCCGTCCGGTGTCCCCTCGGCCGGAGCCTCCTCCTTCACGGGCGCGGGCGCCGCCGAGTTGCCCGCAGGCGCACTCGCCGCAGGGGTGGGCTCGGGCTCGGCTTCCGGCCGGGGCTCTCGTTCCGGCTCCGGCTTCTGTTTCGGCTCCGGCTCCGGTTCCGGGGCTGCCTCCGTCTCGCCGATCACGGCCAGCTGGCCGCCGACGTCGACCGTCTCGTCCTCGGCCGCGCTGATCTCCAGCAGTGTGCCTGCGACCGGGGAGGGGATCTCGGTGTCGACCTTGTCGGTGGACACCTCCAGCAGCGGCTCGTCCACTTCCACCCGGTCGCCGACCTGCTTGAGCCAGCGCGTGACCGTGCCCTCGGTGACGCTCTCGCCCAGCTCCGGCATCCGCACGGCCTGCCCGGAGCCGGTGGAGGTGGCGCTCGCCTTCGGCGCGGCGGCGGGCTCGTCGCCCGCGCTCGGGGCCTGCCCCGCGGAAGCGGGCTCCTCCGGAGCGGGCTCCTCCGAAGCGGGCTCCTCCTCGGCGGGCTCCTCCTCGGCGGCCTCCTCCGACCCGTCGCCCTCCGCTTGGGCGCCCGACCCGTCGCCGATCACGGCCAGCTCGCCGCCGACCTCGACGGTCTCGTCCTCGCCCGCGACGATCCGTTCCAGCACGCCCGCGGCAGGGGAGGGGATCTCGGTGTCGACCTTGTCGGTCGACACCTCCAGCAGCGGCTCGTCGACCTCGACCCGGTCGCCTTCCTGCTTGAGCCACCGGGTGACGGTGCCTTCGGTGACGCTCTCACCGAGGGCGGGCATCTGGACGGAGAAGGACATGACTCCTCGATCTTGTCGGGTTCGGCGGAGGTCAGGAGTGGCTGTGCAGTGGCTTGCCCGCCAGGGCGAGGTTCGCCTCGCCGAAGGCTTCGTTCTGGGTGGGGTGGGCGTGGATCAACGCCGCGACGTCCTCGGCCTGCGCATCCCAGTTGTAGACGAGCTGGGCCTCGCCGATCAGCTCGCCGACCCGCGCTCCGACCATGTGGATCCCGACCACCGGCCCCGACGTGCCCTCGCCGCCCGCCTTGACGAGCTTGATCGCGCCCTGGGTCTGCAGGATCTGGCTCTTGCCGTTGCCCGCGAGGTCGTAGGTCAACGTCTGCACCTCGCCGTAGGCCTCGCGCGCCTGACCCTCGTTGAGCCCGACCGACGCGACCTCCGGCTCGCAGTAGGTGACCCGCGGGATCCCGGACTCGTCGATCGCCGGCGGGTTCAGCCCCGCGATGTCCTCGGCGATGAAGATGCCCTGCTGGAACCCGCGGTGGGCGAGCTGGAGGCCGGGGACGATGTCGCCGACCGCGTACACGTCCGGCAGGTTCGTGCGCAGCCGCTCGTCGGTGAGCACGAAGCCGCGCTCCATCCGCACGCCCGCCTCCTCGTAGCCCGCGTTGGCGGTGTTGGGGCCACGTCCGACGGCGACGAGCAGGTACTCCGCCTCCAGGTCCTCGCCGGACTCCAGCGACACGGTGACGCCGGTATCGCTCTGCTTCGCCCCGGTGAACTTCACACCGGTCTTGAAGGCGATCTTGCGCCTGCGGAAGGCGCGCTCCAGGAGCTTGGAGGAGAACTCGTCCTCGGCGGGCACCAGCCGGGGCAGCGCCTCGACGACGGTGACGTCCGCGCCGAAGCTCTTGAACACCGACGCGAACTCGACGCCGATCACGCCGCCGCCCAGCACGATGACGCTGCGCGGCACCTCGTCGAGCCGGATCGCCTCGTTGCTGGTGATGATCCGACCGCCGATGTCGAGGCCGGGGAGGGTGCGGGCGTAGCTCCCGGTGGCCAGCACGACCTTGGCGCCGACGTAGCGCTCACCGTCGACGGTGACGACGTTCGGCGCCTCGAACCGGCCTTCGCCCGCGACGAGCTCGATCCTGCGGGACTTCACCAGCCCCTGCAGCCCCTTGTAGAGCTTGGTGACCACGCCGTCCTTGTAGGCGTTGACCCCCGCCATGTCGATGCCCGCCAGGCTGCTCTTGACGCCGATGCGGTCGCCTTCGCGGGCGTTGTCGGCGACTTCGGCCGCGTGCAGCAGCGCCTTGGTCGGGATACAGCCGTAGTGCAGGCACGTGCCGCCCAGCTTGTCGCGCTCGACGACCACGACCGACATCCCCAGCTCCGCAGCACGCAGCGCGCAGGCGTAACCGCCCGACCCGCCGCCGAGGATCACCAGGTCTGCGTTGTGCTCGGGCACGTCCCACTCCTCATCTCGTACGGCATGTCACGCCACCGTCATCTTGTCATCCGGAGGTAGCGGCGAGCCCTATCCGTTCGCGGCGATGTCCTTGAGCACCGCGAACAGTGTGCGCACCGGCACCCCCGTGCCGCCCTTCGTCGTGTAGCCGTACGGGCTGCTGGTGTGGAACGCAGGCCCCGCGACGTCCAGGTGGGCCCACGCGAGGCCGTCGGGGATGAACTCCCGCAGGAACGTGCCCGCCACCAGCATCCCGCCCCAACGCTGGCCCGTGACGTTCGCCAGGTCGGCCACCCGGGAGTCCAGGTCGGCGCGGATGTGCTCGGGGAGCGGCATCGCCCAGCCGTCCTCACCGCAGGCGCGCGCCAGCTCCGCCACCCGGTCGCGGAAAGCGTCCTCGCCCATGATCCCCATCGTGCGCAGGCCCAGCGCCACCTGCTGGGCGCCGGTGAGCGTGGAGGTCTCGACGAGGTAGTCGGGGGCGTCCTCACCCGCCCGCACGATCGCGTCGGCCAGGATCAGGCGGCCCTCGGCGTCGGTGTTGAGCACCTCCACCGTGCGCCCGCCGTACATGCGCAGCACGTCCCCGGGGCGGTAGGCGGTGGCCGACGGCATGTTCTCGGCCATCGGCACCGTCGCGGTGACGGCGACGGGCAGCGCGAGCGTGGCCGCGAGCACGGTCGCGGCGATCACGGCGGCCGCCCCGCCCATGTCCGACGTCATGTGGTCCATGTTGGCCGCGGGCTTGATCGAGATGCCGCCCGTGTCGAACGTGATGCCCTTGCCCACGAGCGCGACGTGGGCCCGCGGCGACGGGCCGCCCGCCCAGTGCAGCCGCACCAGCCGCGGCTTGCGCGACGAGCCCTGCCCGACCCCCAGCACCCCGCCGAACCCGGCCGCGGCCAGCGCGGCGTCGTCGAGCACCTCCACCGCGACCCCCGCGGCCTCGGCGAGCTCGCGGGCGCGGGCGGCGAACGTCTCGGGGTAGAGGTCGTTGGGTGGCGTGTTGACCAGGTCGCGGGCCGTGCACACCGCCGCGGCCACGGCGGCCGCCGTGCGGAGCACCTCGGCGGCCTCGGGCGCGTCGGTGACCAGCGAGAGCCGGGCCAGCGGGGCCTTGCGGCCGCTGTTGGTGCGGTAGGCGTTGAACGCGTACGCCCCCAGCAGGCTGCCCTCCGCGGCCGCCGCGAGGTCGATGCGCCCCAACGTGGTGACGGCGTGGTCGGTGCCCGCGAGCGCGCGCGCCGCGGCGCCGGATGCCCGGCGCACCTGCTCGGGGCGCAGGCCGCCATCCACCTCGCCGCCCGCCTTGCCGAGCCCGACCGCGACCAGCAGCGGTGCGCGGACCGCGCCGCGGGTCGGCAGCTTGACGACCTCGTCGGCCTTTCCGGTGGCACCCCCCACCGCGAGCAGCTCGGCCAGCTGCCCCGCGAACGCGGCGTCGAGCTCCTCGGCGCCCGGGGCGAGCCGCGGCGGCGCGTCGGCGTCCTCGCTGACCAGGCCGATCACGACGGCATCCGCATCGACGGCAGCGGGCGACCCGGCGACGGGGGAGAGCTCGGGGGACACGGTGCCGCCTTCCGTTCGGAACGAGTGAGACCGCTTCGAGACAGTACTGACACCGCCGGGTGGCCGGTCCGGCCAGGTCCGAGTGCTTGGGTAGGCAGGTGTCCGAGGGCTCCGGCGGGGCGGAACGCAGGCTCGGCACGGCCGACGCCGTGGTGCTGGGCCTCGCCGCCATGCTCGGCACCGGCGTGTTCGCCGTGTGGACACCCGCCGCGGCCGCCGCGGGCCGCTGGCTGCCGCTCGCGGTCGTGCTCGCCGGGATCGTCGCCGTCTGCAACGCCACCTCGACCGCCGACCTCGCCGCCGCGCACCCGCAGAGCGGCGGCGGCTACGTCTACGGCTCGGCCCGGCTGTGCCCGGGGGCAGGCAGGCTGGCCGGGGTGGCGTTCCTGGTCGGCAAGTGTGCGTCGGCGGGGGCCGCGGCGGCGGTGTTCGGCACCTACGTGCTGCCGTCGGCGCCGCTCCTGGCCGCGCTGCTCGCGGTGGCGGCGGCCACGGCGCTGAACATCGCGGGCATCCGGTGGACGGCGCGCGGGGCCTACGCGCTCGTGGGCGGCACGCTCGCGGTGCTGCTCGTCGTCGTGGGGGTGGGCCTCTCCGGGGGCGGTGGGCCGGTCAACTCCCCGACGCTCACCCCGGTGGTGGTCGATGCCGGGCCCGCAGGCGTGGCGACCGCCGCGGGGCTGGTGTTCTTCGCCTTCGCGGGCTACGCGCGCGTGGCCACGCTCGGCGGCGAGGTCCGCGATCCGCAGCGCACGATCCCGCGGGCGGTCGCACTGGCGCTGGGTATCACGCTGGTCGTCTATCTGCTGGTCGCGGGCGCCCTGCTCGTCGGGCTGGGCCCTGACCGGCTCGCCCGCGAGATGTCCCCGCTCGCCGCGCTCGTGGACGCGTGGGCGGCGCCGGGGCTCGGGGTGATCGTGCGGGTCGGGGCGGCGGTGGCGGCCGGGTCCGCGCTGCTGTCGGTGCTGGTCGCGATCAGCCGCACGGCGCAGGCGATGGCGCGGGGCCGCGACCTGCCGGGCTGCCTCATGCGTAGCGGCCCGCGCGGCACCCCGTGGCCCGCCGATCTCCTGGGCGGCGCGATTGCCGCTGCGATCGCGGCGCTGGCGGGCCCTGCCGCCGCGATCGCGCTCTCGGCGTGCTCCGTGCTCGTCTACTACGGCGTGGTCAACGTCACGGCGCTGCGCCTGTACGCACACCGGCGGCGGCGCTGGGTGGCGGCGTCGGGTGTGCTGCTGTGCGTGCTGCTCGCCGTGCTGCTGCCGCTGCCCCAGGTGCTGATCACGGCGGCGGCGCTGGCGGTGGGGTGGACGGCGGCGACGTTCCTGCCCCATCGGCGATGATGGCCGACGTGACCGACACCGCCGACCTTCTGACCGGCCCGCTGCACGACCGCCACACCGCCCTCGGCGCCACGCTCGGCGCGTTCGGCGGCTGGTCGATGCCCATCAGCTACCCCGACGGAACGGTCGCCGAGCACACGGCGGTGCGCACCGACGTCGGCGTGTTCGACGTCAGCCACCTCGGCAAGCTCGCGATCTCCGGCCCCGGCGCCGCGGCGTTCGTCAACCGCTGCTTCACCGCCGACCTCGGCAAGATCGGTGCCGGCCGGGCGCAGTACACGCTCTGCTGCAACGCGGCGGGCGGGGTGCTGGACGACGTGATCGTCTACCTGGTCGGGCCGGACGAGGTGCTCGCCGTGCCCAACGCCGCCAACGCGGCGCACGTCGCCGAGCTGTTGCGGGCCGCTGCGCCGTCGGGGATCGAGATCGTCGACCGGCACCGGGACCTCGCCGTGCTTGCCGTGCAAGGGCCGCGGTCAGGCGAGCTGGTGCCCGTCGACCTGGACTACATGGCGTTCGTCGACCGGGCCGGAACCCGGGTCTGCCGCACCGGCTACACCGGCGAACACGGCTATGAGCTGCTCGTGCCGTGGGACGCGGCGGGCGAGGCGTGGGACGGCCTGGTAGCGGCCGGGGCGCGGCCCTGCGGGCTCGGCGCCCGCGACACCCTGCGCACCGAGATGGGCTACCCCCTGCACGGCCAGGACCTCACGGCGGAGATCACGCCGGTGCAGGCGGGCAGCGGGTGGGCGGTCGGTTGGGGCAAGCCGGAGTTCTGGGGCCGCGACGCGCTCGTGGCCGAGAAGGCGGCCGGGCCCGCGCGGCGCCTGCGCGGACTCCGCGCGACCGGCCGGGGGATCCCGCGGCCGGGCATGCCGGTGTTCTCCGGCGACGCCCGCGTCGGCGTCACGACCTCGGGCACGTTCTCGCCGACGCTGAAGACGGGCATCGCGCTGGCGCTGCTCGACCCGCAGGTGGGGCCGGACACCGAGGTGCGGGTCGACGTGCGCGGGCGCCCGCTGCCGTGTGTGGTGACGAAGCCGCCGTTCGTGCCCTCCCACGTACGGTAGGACGTCCGATCATCGGCGCTCCGCTGTACCGTCTGACCCTATGAGCCCGCAGTTCGCCCACACCCCCAACCCCGCCCCGATCACCGACGAGCGGCGCGGCGAGATCCTGGCCTGCCCCGGCTTCGGCAGGCACTTCACCGACCACATGGTGACGATCCGCTGGTCGGCGGACACCGGCTGGCACGACGCGGCGGTGGTGCCCTACGGCCCGCTCACGTTCGACCCGGCCACCATGGTTCTGCATTACGGGCAGGAGATCTTCGAAGGGCTCAAGGCGTACCGCAGGCCCGACGGCTCGATCGCGGCGTTTCGCCCCGAGGTGAACGCGGCCCGGTTCCGTGGCTCGGCGGCGCGCCTGGCGATGGTCGAGCTCCCGGACGAGCTGTTCCTGGCCTCGATCGCCGAGCTGCTGGCCGTCGACCACGCGTGGGTGCCTGCCGCGGGCGGCGAGGACGCGCTCTACCTGCGCCCGTTCATGCTGGCCACCGAGGTCGGCCTGGGCGTGCGGCCTGCGGCCGAGTACCTCTACGTGCTGATCGCGTCGCCGGTCGGCCCGTACTTCGCGGGTGGCGTGAAGCCCGTCGACGTCTGGCTCTCCACCGAGTACACCCGCGCGGCGCTGGGCGGCACCGGCGCCGCCAAGTGCGGCGGCAACTATGCGGCCTCGCTGCTCCCGCAGGTCCAGGGCGCGGCGCACGGGTGCGCGCAGGTGGCCTACCTCGACGCGGAAGAGCGCACCTGGGTGGACGAGATGGGGTCGAACAACCTGTTCTTCGTGTACGGGTCGGGCGACCAGACGGAGGTCGTCACGCCGACCCTCACCGGCAGCATCCTCGCGGGCGTCACCCGGGACTCGGTGCTCGTGCTGGCCAAGGAGCTGGGCTGCCAGGTCACCGAGCGCCGCATCTCCGGTCAGGAGTGGTTGGAAAGCGCGGCCGACGGCTCGCTCACCGAGGTCTTCGGCTGCGGCACCGCCGCGGTCATCACCCCGATCGGCGGGGTGAAGCACGTGGGCGGCGAGGCGCGGATCGGCGACGGCGAGCCCGGCCCGATCACCGTGCAGCTGCGCAGCCTGCTCACGGGCATCCAGTACGGCAACGCGCCGGACACACACAGCTGGATGCGCACGCTCTACCCGCCCGCCTGACCCGCATGGCGAATGCCGACCCGGGCCGAAGTGCGCCCGGTTACCGGGTCGCCCGGTGGATGTCCGGAGTGCGGCTACGCTGGGTGGCGGAGGACGGAAGGGGGGCCGATGACCGCGCTGCCCGACTGGATGCAGCTCCCGCCCGAGGGTCTGAGCGCCGAGGCCTACGAGGCGCTTCCGGAGGACGTCTGCCGCCGGATCGAGGTCGTCGACGGGTCCATCATCGTGAGTCCTGCTCCCCGCCGTACCCACCAGATCATCGCCCGCCGCCTGGCCAACGCCCTCGAAGCGGCGTGCCGCCCGCGCCTGGCCGTCGCGACGGACGTCGACCTGCGGCTGCGCGACGTCCCGCTGCTCAACCGCCGCCCGGACATCGTCGTCTACGACGCGGCGCTACCCGCCGACGCCGTTCTCCGTCCGGAGCACTGCGCGCTCGTGGTGGAGGTAATGTCGCGGGGTTCGGTGACCACCGACCAGACCGACAAGCCCGCGGAGTATGCGACAGCAGGCATCGCGCACTTTTGGCGGCTGGAGAGCATCGACGAACTCGCCTTGACGGTGTTCCGCTACCGGCTCGACCCGACGACGAGGATCTACACCTCGTCCGGACCCGATTCCACGAAGCTGGTCGTCTCCGAGCCGTTCGCCATCTCGGTTGACCTGGCCGACCTGCACTGACGGCGCGGGCGGCACTGACGGCGCGGGCGGCGCGGGCGGCGGGGGCGCGGCCGGACCGCCCCTGGCCGACTTCGCACCCCTTCGAGGCACTTCGCACCCCACCGATGGGGTGCGAAGTGCCCACAAGGGGTGCGAAGTGCGTCAGGCCTACCGGGTCGCCAGCACGATGAGCGCGGTGGTGGTCGCGAGCTCGGAGGCGGCGCCGAGCACGTCGCCGGTCATCCCGCCGAATCGACGCGCGGTGTGCCACGAGAGCGCGCCGACGACGACGACGCCCAGCCCGACGGCCAGCACGCCACGCAGGCCCGCGAGCGCGTAGCCGCCGCTGGCCAGCGCCGCCCACCACGTGACGGCCGCCCACCACGGCTGCGACCCGGCGACGGTCGCGCCGAGGCCACCCGGCCGCGCCGCGGGCACGCCCCGCCGTGCGACCCACAGAAACGCCGCCCGCCCGGACGCCCCCGCGAGCGCCGCCGCCGCGACCACCGCGGCCTGCCCCGCCGCGAGGGCCTGGGGTTGCCCCGCGAGCGTCGCGAGGGCCGCGGCCTGCGCCCCGACCACGACGAGCAGCGTCACAACCGCGAACGGGCCCGCGCCGCCGCCGCGCATCACCGCGAGGGCCCGTTCGGGCGGGCCGTAGCAACCGAGGCCGTCGGCCGTGTCGGCGAGGCCGTCCAGGTGCATGCCGCGCGTCGCGAGCCCGCCGAACCCCACCGCCAACAGCCCCGCCACCGCGCCCGGCACCCCCATTCCGACGAACCCCACGGCGAACGCACCGGTCGCGGCCCCGACCAGCCCACCGACCACCGGCGCCCACCGCAGCGCCGCGGCCGCGGTCCGCGCGTCGGGTGCGCCCGTCCGGACCGGCAGCACCGTGAGCCAGGACAGCGCGAGCGCGAGCCCCCCTCTCACGAGACCGCGGTCTCACCCAGCAGCCGGGCCGACATCTGCAGCAGCGGGACGACGGCGGCCGCGCCCGTGCCGTCGCCGAGGTGGACGCCGAGGTCGACCAGCGGGGTGAGCTCGAGGCGGTCGAGCACGATCGCCATCGCGGGCTCGGGGGAGCGCTGGGCCGCCAGCCACCACCGGCGCGCGCCGGGGGCCAGCACTTCGGCGAGCAGCGCGGCGGCGCCGACGACGAGCCCGTCGAGCAGCACGGGTGTCCGCCGCACCGCGGCCTGTAGGCAGAAGCCGGTCAGCACCGCGAGGTCGGTGCCGCCCGCCACCCGCAGCAGCGCGAGCGGTTCGTGGGCGACGGGCTTGGCGCGGCGCAGCGCGTCGCGGACCGCGGCGGCCTTGCGCATCCACCCGGCGTCGTCGATGCCGCTGCCGCGCCCGATCACGGCGACGGGCTCGGTGCCGGTGAGCGCGGCGATGACCGTCGAGGCGGGCGTCGTCGCACCGACCCCGATCGAGGCGGGGATCAGCAGGTCGGCCCCCGAGTCGATCTCCTCGTCGGCCAGCGCGCGGCCCGCTTCGAGGCCGCGTTCGGCCTCTTCGGCGGTCAACGCGTCCTCGCGGTCGATGCGCCCGCTCGACTCCCGGATGTGGAAGCGGTCGTCGGACGGGGACGCGCCGCCCACGTCGACGACCCGCACCGACGCCTCCGACACCGGGGCCAGCACGGTGACCGGCGCGCTGTGCTCGCGGATCGCGGCCATCTGCGCCCGGGTGGCCTCCGGTGGGTTCGCCGAGACCCCGGCGGCCGCGATGCCGTGATCGGCCACGACGACGATGATCCGCGGCTGCGCGGGCGGCCGCGGCGGGCACTGGGCCTGCGCGGCGGCGAGCCACACGCCCAGCTCGGCGAGCCTGCCCAGCGCGCCGGTGGGGACGGCGAGGGCGGCATGGCGGGCGACCGCGGCGCGGCGGGCCTCGACGTCCGGCGCGGGCACCTGGAGGAGATCCACGCCGTCATCCTGCCAGGAGGGTCCTGAGCGACTCGGGCCGTGGCGAGCGGCGGCGAGGCCGTCGGGCAGGAGGCCCGAGTCGCCCCGTGTTGTTCAGTGCTGCTCAGCGCGCTCCGCGGCCCTTGAGATGCAGCGGCAGGCCCGCGACGAGCAGCACGACCTCGTCGCAGACCCGCGCCAACGCGGCGTTCAACGCGCCCAGCTCGTCGCGGAACAGGCGCCCCGCCCGGGTCGCGGGCACCACGCCGAGCCCGACCTCGGCCGACACGAGCACGACCCGCCCCGGCGCCACCCGCACGGCCTCGACCAACGCGTCCACCTGCGGGGAGACGGCAAGGGCGACGTCCGCGCCCCCCTCCCATGCCCGCGCGTCGTCGAAGACACCCGTGAGCCAGGTGGCGAGGTCGTCGACGAGCAACGGGCCGTCCCCGGCCCGCAGCAGCGTGCCGACGTCGGGCTCCTCGACGGTGGTCCACGCCTGCGGTCGCCGGGCGCGGTGGGCGTCGATGCGGGCGGCCCACTCGGCGTCCCCCCCGTTGCGGCGGGCCGTGGCGAGGTAGCGCACGGGGGCGTCGGCGGGCAACAACCCCTCGGCATAACGAGACTTCCCCGACCGGGTACCCCCCAGGACAAGGGTCGAGACCGACGTTTGCGGTGATCGGACCCCGCGAACGTCGGTCTCGCGGCGATCGGGCGTCGAGCTCAGGGGTTGGCGCCGCGTGCGACCCGCGGCTTGGGCACCCGGAACTTGCGGATCTGGCTGGCCCGGGTGAAGGAGTACCAGCCGATGCTCAGGGCGCTGACGGCTTCCTTCGGGAACTTCGCCCGCACCTTCTTGGTGACCGAAAGGCCCAGGTAGGCCCCCTCGGCGATCATGGTGACGAGGCAGAGCAGGCTGAAGAGGCTCAGGTACCGCTGCGCGGCCGGGATGGGCAGCACCACCGAGACGAGCACGATGACGGCCAGCGGCATGAAGAGCCCGATGATGTGCGGCCGGGAGTCCACGATGTCGCGGACGTAGGCCTTGACGGGCCCGCGGTCCCGCGGGAGGAGGTAGCGGTCGTCGCCGCGTTGCATGCCCTCGCGACGGGCGGCCGCGGCGGCGCGCTGCTCGTCGCGGTTGGGCCGGTTGGCCTTCGCCAGCCGGGACGCCTCGCGCTGGGTGCGCGGCGGGGGCGGCGCGGGGCCGCGCCGCTTGGCCTCGGCGTCGCGCCGCTTGGGCGTGGGACGGCCCTTGCCGCCGACGCGGACAGTGTCGGGCGGCGCCTGCGCTGGAGAGGGCTCGGGCTCGGCGGAACGGCGCAGGAACCTCACATGCTCAGCTTACGGGCGGCGACACGCCGTACGCGCATGCGGTGGCGGTCGTTTTCCGGCCGATGCGTGGCGTGGTCGGGGTCGACGCCTCGGGCCGGAGCTGGGGGCGGATGCGGGCCGGCCCGCCGTCGCGCCGGGCACGCTCGCGGAACGTGTCGTGCGTCGCTGGGTCGTTGATCCGGTCCGGCGGGGCGTAGGCTGGAATGCGATCCGCCCGGTACTTGTTGGGAGAGTCATGACCGTCGAGAACACCGCTCCGGCAGAAGTCGAGACGCACGGCGTCGAGCTCACGGACGCCGCTGCGCTTAAGGCCCGCGCCCTGCTCGATCAGGAGGGTCGCGACGACATGCATCTGCGCATCGAGGTCAAGCCCGGCGGCTGCGCGGGCCTGAAGTACAGCCTGTACTTCGACCACGAGACCCGCGATGGCGACCTGTTCCGCGAGTTCCACGGCCTGTCGCTGGGGGTCGACCGGTTCAGCGCCCCGTACCTGGAGGGAGCGGTGATCGACTTCGTCGACACCATCCAGAAGCAGGGCTTCACGATCGACAACCCCAACGCGGGCGGTTCCTGCGCCTGCGGCGACAGCTTCAACTGAGCCCGCGCCGAAGCCCCGATCACCTGCCGTGATCGGGGCTTCGCGCTGCGTATCCCGCTACGATCCGCGGACGTGCCCATCGCCGTCACCGGTTCCATCGCCACCGACCACCTCATGCACTTCCCCGGGAAGTTCGCGGACCAGCTGGTGGTCGACCAGCTCGACCGGATATCGCTGAGCTTCCTCGTCGACCACCTCGCGATCCGGCGCGGCGGATCAGGTGCGAACATCGCCTTCGGGCTCGGCGTGCTGGGGCAGTCCCCGCTGCTCGTCGGCGCCGTCGGCGGCGACTTCGCCGAGTACCGCGCCTGGCTGGAGGCGCACGGCGTCGACTGCTCGGCTGTCCGCGTCTTCCCCGACGTCCACACCGCACGCTTCGTCTGCACCACCGACGACGATATGCGGCAGATCGGCTCCTTCTACACGGGTGCGATGGCGCACTCCCGCGAGATCACGATGGCGCCGCTGCGCGACCGCGTGGACCTCGTGCTCGTCGGCGCGACCGACCCCGCCTGGATGGTCGCCGTCACCCAGGAGTGCCGCGACCTCGGCATGCCGTTCGTGGCGGACGTGTCGCAGCAGGTCACGCGCATGACGGGGCCGGAGATCCGCGAGCTCGTCACGGGTGCTGCATACCTGATGACCAACGACTACGAGTTCGAGCTCCTGCTGCGCAAGACCGGCTGGACGGAGACGGAGGTCGGCGACCGCGTGGACGTGCGGGTCACGACGCTCGGGGAGCACGGCGTGCAGATCGTCGGGCGCGACTGCGGCCTGATCAAGGTCGACGTGGTGCCGGAGACCGGCAAGATCGACCCGACGGGCGTCGGCGACGCGTTCCGCGCGGGCTTCCTCGCGGGCACGAGCAGCGGCCTGTCGCTGGAGCGGGCGGCGCAGCTGGGCTGCCTGATCGCGGTGCAGGTGCTGGAGACCGAGGGTGGCCAGGAGTGGGTCTGGGACCGGGCGCGCGGCCTGGCGCGCCTGCGCGACGCGTACGGTCCCGACGCGGCAGCCGAGATTGCGACGGCCCTCCCCGCCTAGTCGCCGCCGTATCGACACATATGGCTGCCCACACCGGGCCCCGCCGACCATGTGCGTTCACGGGACGGGGCCCGCGCACGCGTGGGTCAGGCCGCAGCGGGGCGGGGCGGTGCCGGGCAACCGCCGCCTCATGCCGCGGCGTCGAGTGCTCCGCGCAGGCCGCGCAGCGCGTGGAACACCCGGCTCTTCACCGTGCCCACCGGCACCCCCAGCTCGGCCGCGACGTCGGCGTAGCTGCGGTCGGCCACCACGGTGCGCAGCACCACGGCCCGGTGGTCGGCGCTGACCCGCGTCAACGCCTGCACCAGCACCTGCCGCGCCACCACCCCTTCCGGGCCGGGGCGCTCGTCGACCGGTTCGACACCGGGCGGCTGCTCGCGGACCAGTCGTGGCCGCGCGGCGCGGGCGCGCTCGTGGTCGATCGCCACGTTGCGGGTGATCGTCGTCAGCCACGCGGCGAGCGGCGGCCCGTCGGGATCGAACGTCGAGCACTTCGACCACGCGCGCAGGAACGCGTCCTGGACGGCGTCCTCGGCGTGCGGGCGGTCGCCGACGACGGTCATCGCCTTGGCGAGCAGCCGGGGCCGCAGGGCGGCGTAGG
This sequence comes from uncultured Actinomycetota bacterium, assembly GCA_963822805.1. Lineage (GTDB taxonomy): Bacteria > Actinomycetota > Actinomycetes > Mycobacteriales > Pseudonocardiaceae > Pseudonocardia. The sequence goes on from CAWGIV010000004.1 coordinate 585,069, forward strand.
CGGCGGCGAAGCCCGCCTCGGTGCAGAGCCCTGCGCAAGGCCGGTGGCACAGGGTGCTGGTCATGCCGGTTACAGTGCGCGCGTTTCCTCGTCGTCCCCATGCCGTGATACTGGCTGCGAACCGGTAGAAATACGCATTCCGGGGAGCCCGGTCAGGACGTGGGCAACGACCGGCGTGCGGCGGCCCTTGACGGAGAGCTCGCCCAGCGGCTCGCTGACGGTGCCGTGCGGGAGCAGTGTCCGGGTGGACTCGCCGATCACGACCTGCCCGGGGAGCGCCGAGGTCTCCAGGCGGGCGGCGACGTTCACGGCGTCGCCCATCGCGTTGAAGTTGCGCAGCTCGGTGCTGCCGATGTTGCCGACGAGCGCGGGCCCGGTGTTGATTCCGACCCGGAACCGCGGACGGCCCGGCTCGGCGACGGCGTCGATCCCCGCCTGCATGCGCAGCGCGGCCACGGCGGCGCGTACGGCGTGGTCGGGCTGGCGGACCGGGGCGTTGAACAGCGCCATGAGCGCGTCGCCGACGAACTGCACGATCGTGCCGCCTTCGGCGAGGATCGCGGCCGTGGCCACCTCGAAGTAGCGGTTGAGCAGCGCGACGATCTGCTCGGGCGTCGACGTCTCGGAGAACGTGGTGAACCCGCGCAGGTCGGCGAACACGGCCGTGACCTCCACGACCGCCCCGCCGAGCGCGGCCTGCCGCGGGTCGGCGATCAGGGCGGTGGCGACGTCGGGCGACATGTACTGCCGGAACAGACCATCGAGCTGCTTGTACAGCCGGGCGTTCTCCAGGCCCATCGAGAGCTGTGCCGCGAGCGAGGCGATCAGCGCCCGGTCGCGCCCGCCGAACCCGCCGCGGCGGTGCACGACCAGCACCGCGGCGGGCCGGTCCTTGACGGCCAGCGTGCAGGCGACCTGCTCGGGCCCCACGGCGAACGGGCCGCGCCGCGACAGCCCCTGGTGCAGGTTCGCGGGCACCGGCATGCGCGGGTCCGAGGCGAGTACCGGCGGGAAGACCAGGTGGCCGCTGTCGAGCAGGCCGATCCGGGCCGCGTCACACCCGAAGCCGGTGACGACCCGCCGGACCGCTCGGGCGAGCAGGTCGCGCTCGCCGAGCAGCACCCGCGACTCCTGGCCGATGGCGACGAGCACGTCGAGCCGCTCGCTCTGCTCCCGTTCGGCGCGCAGCGCGGCGGCCGCCCGGCCCAGCACCTGCGTCTGTCCTTCGGAAAGGCCGAAGCGCGCCGCGAGCCCGGAGGTGATCAGTGACATCTCCGCGGGCGTCAGCTCGCCCGCCTCCTGGCGCGCGACGGCCGCCACGAGCTGTTCCAGCGCGGACCCGTACTCCGCCCGCACCGCGCGCAGGGTGGCCTCGGTGCCGACGGCGTCGAACAGCCCCCGCGTCGCGCCCTCCCGGCGGTAGGTCACGTAGGCGCTGTAGCCGACGTAGCCGAACGCCAACACCATCAGGACGTGCCAGAGCCACCAGGTCAGGTGCCAGTTCGCGCCCAGCGCCACGGCGACCATCGCCTCGGCGAGGAGCACGTCGGCCGTGAGGATCGACAGCAGGACGACCGAGCGGCGCCGCCGGTACAGCAGGAAGCAGCGCAGGGCCGCCGCGAGGTACAGCGGCACCGCGACGACGACGAGCGCGACGACCACGCCGCTTCCGCGGTCCCCGATCCCCGGGTCCGCGAGCGGGGGCAGCCCGGTCAGCGACACCACACCCCAGACGACGGCGACGGCGATGAGCCCCCAGCGCAGGGCAGGCCCCGCGCGCAGCGCCCACGCGCCCAGCCGACCCTCCACGTTCAGCGCGGCCGCCGCCCCCAACACCGCGGACAGGGCGAGCCCGGCCGGGGTCGCGAGGGCGAACCCGCCGTTGGCGTAGCCGAGCAGCACACCGGGCGTGGCCAGCGCGTGCAGCCCGAAGAACAGCGCGGCGGCGAGGAAGCCGAGCCCGACGAGCAGCAGCCGGGCGTCGCCGTGGTGGCGGGCGGCGCGGTCGACGGCGAGCGCGAGCCACGCCGACAGCGCCGCCGCCGCGAACACCAGCCAGAAGTGGCTGGGATGGTGCTCCCACACGAGGTCGGCGGGCGGCACCGCGAGCAGCAGCCACAGGCCCGCCACGGGCAGCGCGAGGTGGAACACCCAGATGGCCAGGCGGGCCCGGCTGCCGCGGCGAACGGCGCCGGTCATGGCGGCCACGGCGGGCACGGCCTGCCCGCGCGGCGGCGCGGCCCGGCGCGGTTCAGCGCTCACGTCCGGCACGCGCGGCGGCGCGGCCCGGCGCGGTTCAGCGCGCACGACCGGCGCGCGCGGCGAGCGCTCACGGCCTGCCCGCGCGGCGGCGCAGCCCGTCGAGGTCGAGCACGGTCATCGTCCGTCGCCCGGTGACGAGCTGGCCGTGCTCCCGCAGGGTGCGCAGGGCCTTGGCCACCGCCTCCCGCGACGCGCCCACCCAACCCGCCAGCTCGTCCTGCGAGAGCGCGACGGTGATCCGGGTGCCCTGCGCGTCCGGCTCGCCGAAGCGCTCGGCCAGCTCCACGATCCGCTGGGCGACCCGGGCGGGGGTGTCGTAGGCGGCGAACTCGACGCGCTTGCGGTCCGCGTCGCGCAGCCGCTCGACCACGAGGTGCAGCAGCGCGACCGCGGCCGAGGCGTGGGTGTCGAGGAACTCGCGGAACGCCGCCACCGGCACGACGTGTGCGACCACCGGCTCCAGCGCGGCCACCGAGGCCGAGCGCGGCAGCCCGTCGATCGCGGACAGCTCACCCAGGAGCGCCCCCGGACCGCGGACCGCGAGCACGATCTCCTCGCCGTCCTCGGTCAACCGGAACACCTTGACCCGGCCCGTCGCGACCACCAGCACGGAGGAGGACTGCTCGCCCTCCAGGAACAGCGACGCCCCCGCAGGCCAGCGGCGTGTGCGGGACCGAGCGGTCAGCTCGTCGCGGTCGGCCGGGCGCAGCCGCGCCATGAACTCGCCCGCCGTGAAGGTGCCGCTTCCGGTCATGCCCCCACCCCGCCAGAAAGTCGTGGGCAGCCTATGGCCGGAATGTGCATTTCTCTACACCCCGGCGCCTCTTCTGTACGACGACGCCGCACGCCGGTCGGCGCACGCTCGGCGTGGATGTCAGAGAAAAGGAGGACAGAACATGAACGAGAGACTCAACAGCCACCGGGTGACCGCGCTGGACCTGGTCGGATGCCCGGAATGCGCGGCGCCCGCCGAGGTCGTCGAACGGTTCGTGCTGGACAGCACCGACGGGCCGATCGAGCACGCCACCGTGCGCTGCGCAGGCCGACACCGGTTCACGGTGCTCGTCGAGCGCCTCACCACCCCGCGCACAGTGGGCCGGGAGGTGGACCGATGGGCACCGCGCTGAGCTGCCGCGACCGCGCGATCCTGCGCGCGGTCGGGAACGGCGGCGCCGAGCTGATCATGGGCGCCGAGCCGGACCTGTTCCTGGACGGCCGCTGCTGCGCCGACCAGCTCGCGGCCCACCGCCTCGCGCGTGCGGGCCTCATCGCTTCCGCTGGACCGGGCGCGCCGGGGAGTCGCGTCGCGGCCCGGCTCACCGGGGTGGGGCGCTCCGCGCTCGTGAGCGGAGACAGCGGCCCTGGCTGCGATGTCCGTCCACGGGCTACAGCTTGACGGGGTAGGCGGGCTCGGGGATCTCCGGGGTGATCCGCCGCTCGACGAAGATCCCGTGCCAGAGCAGGAACACCAGCAGCGTCCAGATGCGGCGGCTGTGGTCCACCGGCCCGTCGCGGTGGGCGTCGAGCATCCGGGCGACGGCGGTCAGGTCGACCAGGTGGTCGGCCTGGCTGTCGTGGATGATGCCGCGCGCCCAGTCGTACATCTCGTCGCGCAGCCAGTGCCGGATGGGCACGGGAAAGCCCAGCTTGCGCCGGTGCAGCACGTGTGCGGGCACGATGTCCGCGAGCGCCGTGCGCAGCGCGTACTTCGTCGTCCCTTCGGCGATCTTCGCCGACCGCGGCAGCCCGGAGGCGACGGCGAACACCTCGGGGTCGAGGAACGGCACCCGCAGCTCCAGCGAGTTCGCCATCGTCATCTTGTCGGCCTTGACGAGGATGTCGCCGCGCAGCCAGGTGAACAGGTCGACGTGCTGCATGCGCGCGACCGGGTCCCAGCCCGCCGACTCGGCGTAGCAGGGCCCCGTGATGTCGGTGTGGGAGCGCCGCGGGTCGTAGGGGCGCAGCACGCCCGCGAGCTCGCCGTCGCGGAAGATCCGGGCGTTGCCGTAGTAGCGCTGCTCCAGCGGGATAGCGCCGCGACGCAGCAGGTCCTTGCCGCGCATGCCCTCCGGCAGCCGGGTGGACGCGCGTCCCAGCAGGCCCCGCAGCGCCCCGGGCACCTTCTCGAACGGCGCCAGCGACAGCGGTTCACGGTAGATCGTGTAGCCGCCGAACAGCTCGTCGGCGCCCTCGCCGGAGAGCACCACCTTGACGTGCCTGCGCGCCTCGCGGGCGATGAACCACAGCGGGACGAGCGCGGGGTCGGCGACGGGGTCGTCGAGGTACCAGACGATGAGCGGCAGCGCGTCCATCATCTCGTCCGGCTTGACGGTGCGGATGACGTGCCGGACGCCGATCGCCGCCGCGGACTCGGCCGCGACGTCCACCTCGGAGTAGCCCTCCCGGTCGAACCCGGTGGTGAAGGTGATCAGGTCCGGGTTGTGCTCCTTGGCGAGCGCGGCGATGGCCGTCGAGTCGATGCCGCCGGAAAGGAACGCACCCACCGTGACGTCGGCGCGCATGTGCTTGGCGACCGAGTCGCGCAGCACGGCGGCGATCCGGCGGGGCGCGTCGGGGCCGCCGCCGCCCGCGTGCAGCACCGGCGTGAAGTAGCGCTCGGCCACGGGCTCGCCGCCGGGAGCCACGGTGACGTGCGTGCCCGACTCGACACGGCGGATCGCGCGGTGCAGCGTGGCGGGCTCGGGCACGTACTGCAGCTGCAGGTAGTGCTGCAGGGCCGCGGTGTCCAGGTCGCGGTCGATGTGGCCGAGGCCCAGGGCGGGCGCGAGCTCCAGCAGGCTCTTCTTCTCGCTCGCGAACGCGATCCCCGCGGGCCCCTCCGCCACGAACAACGGTTTGATCCCGAACGGGTCACGCGCGACGAACAGCACCCGCTCCTGCGCGTCCCAGATCGCGAACGCGAACATGCCGCGCAGCCGGGACACCGCGGCCGGGCCCCAATGGTGGTAGGCGGCGACGACGGCCTCGGTGTCGCCCTCGGTCGCGAACGTCGCCCCCAGATCCGCGAGCTCAGCGCGGAGCTCGAGGTAGTTGTAGACCTCGCCGTTGAAGACGATCGCGTAACGATCATCAGCATACCGGAGCGGCTGGTGCGAGTGCTCCACGTCGATGATCGAGAGCCGGTTGAACCCGAACACGACGTCCGCGTCGTGCCAGGTGCCGCTTTCGTCCGGTCCGCGGTGCCGGGCGCATCGCAGCGCCCGCCCGACTGCGCCCGCGCGGGCGGGCGCGTCGGCGGAGGAGGTGAGCAGTCCCAGCAGTCCGCACATGACGGACCAGTATGCCGACGTGCCACGCGGGAGAAGGCTCGCACCCGACAGGCCAATCCGCCTCTCTCTCCGTTAGTCTCTACGCGGGGTCGAAGACCCGGTGTCACCGGGTGCGGCAGACGGGTGGGGAGGCGGCGAGCAGTGAGCCGAGCACAGCGCGGGGCGGGCCGTCGTGGTTCGGCCGGTCGGGTGGTCCGGCTGGTCGCGCTGACGGCGGTGGTCGCGCCGTTCACCACGGGCTGCTCGGTCCAGGACGTGATCCGGTTCGGCTGGCCCGAGGGGATCACCCCGCAAGCCCAGGAGATGCAGCACCTGTGGACGGGGGCGGGCATCGCGGCGTTGTGCGTCGGGGTCATCACCTGGGGCGCGATGTTCTGGGCGATGATCTTCCACCACAAGCGCAAGGGCACCGACCCGGGCGTCGTCCCGCGACAGACCCAGTACAACTTGCCGATCGAGATGTCGTTCACGATCATTCCGGCGATCATCGTGGCGGTGCTGTTCGGCTTCACGGTCACCGTCCAGGACTTCGTCCAGGCCAACCCGCCCAACCCGGACCTGAAGGTCGACGTCACCGCGTTCCAGTGGCAGTGGAAGTTCGCCTACCCGGACCACCCGGGCGCGAACGGACAGCCGATCAGCACCCTCGGCACGAGCGACACGATCCCGCTGTTGGTGCTGCCCACGGGCGAATCCGTCCAGTTCACCCAACACTCCAACGACGTGATCCACAGCTTCTGGATCCCGGACTTCCTGTTCAAGCGCGACGTGTTCCCCGATCCGCAGACCAACGAGCAGGAAAACGTCTGGACGATCACCGGGATCGACCGGGAGGGCGCCTTCGTCGGGCGCTGCGCCGAGCTGTGCGGCAGCTACCACTCGCAGATGAACTTCGAGGTCAGGGCGCTCTCGAAGGACAAGTTCGACCGGTGGCTGCAGCTGCGCGGCCAGACCAACCCGCAGACCGGCGCGCCCTACACGGCAGGGGAGGCGCTCGGCGCGCTGAACTGCGGCCAGCTGTGCACGCCGACGGCCTACACCACCTACCCGTTCTCCACCGACCGGACGCTGCGTGCGCCGTCCGAGCCGCCGCCCGCGGCAGCAGGGAGCTGAGAGCGATGCACGTCGAAGCCCGGCTTTTCGAGTTCCTTACGGCGTTCTTCTTCGTCGCCGCGATCGTCTACGTGATCCTTTCGCACGAGCCTGCGGGCAGTGCGGCGCTGTTCCTCACCGGCGGTCTCGCGCTGATCATCAGCACCTACTTCCGGTTTGTGGCGCGGCGCCTGGAGATGCGGCCGGAGGACAACCCCGACGCCGAGGTGTCCGACGGGGCGGGTGAGGTCGGGTTCTTCTCGCCCGGCAGCTACTGGCCGATCACGCTCGCGGCCGCCGCGGGGCTGGTGGCCATCGGGCTGGCGTTCTGGTACATCTGGGCGCTGGTGATCGCGGGCGTGTTCTTGCTGGTCGCCGTCGGCGGTCTCGTCTTCGAGTACCACCTGCGCCCCTCGGACCACTGAGACCGGCCACTGCCCCCGCGCTGCCTGAGCACCTAGGGTGGCGTCCGGTACAACGCCGGTGTCGGGAGGAAGCTCGTGGTCGAGATGCGGAAGACCGGCCAGGCCGGGGCCGCAGGCGCGCCCCGCGTCGAGGGCAACGGCATCAACGTCATCGACGACGCCGAGCGCAGGGGCCGCCCGGTCCAGCTGTTCTGGCCGTGGTTCGCGGCCAACGTCTCGGTGCTCGGCATCTCCTACGGCGCCTTCACGCTGGGGTTCTCGATCGCGTTCGGCCAGGCCGTGGTCGCCGGGCTGATCGGCATCATCTTCTCGTTCCTGCTCTGCGGCTTCATCGCGCTGGCGGGCAAGCGTGGCTCTGCGCCCACCATGGTGCTGTCCCGCGCGGCGTTCGGGGTGCGCGGCAACAAGCTGCCCACCGCGATCTCGTGGCTGCTCACCGTCGGGTGGGAGACCGCGCTGGTGATCCTCGCGACCCTCGCCACCGCCACGGTCTTCGACCGACTCGGGCTCGGCGGCGGCACGGGAACGAAGGTCGTCGCCCTGCTGGTGGTGGCCGCGCTCGTGGTGGGCGCGGGCGTGCTCGGCTTCGACGTGATCATGCGCCTGCAGACCGGTATCACGATCGTCACCGGGGTGCTCACGATCGTCTTCGTCGTCCTCGCGGCCGCCCAGATCAACTGGGCGGCCGTCTCCGCGTTGCCCGCAGGCTCGGTCGAGCAGGTGATCGGCGCGCTGGTGTTCCTCATGACCGGGTTCGGGCTGGGCTGGGTCAACGCCGCCGCCGACTACTCGCGCTATCTGCCGCGCAACGCGTCCTCGCGTGGCGTCGTCGCCTGGACGGCGATCGGCTCGTCGGTCGCGCCGCTCGTGCTGCTCGTGTTCGGCCTGCTGCTGGCCGGGTCGTCCCAGGACCTGTCCACGAAGATCGCCGCCGACCCGATCGGCGCCCTCACCGACGTGCTGCCCACCTGGTTCCTCGTGCCGTTCGCCCTGGTGGCGGTGCTGGGCCTGGTCGGCGGCGCGGTGCTGGACATCTACTCGTCCGGGCTCGCGCTGCTGTCGCTGGGGCTGCGCATCCCGCGGTGGTCGGCCGCGCTCGTCGACGGCGTGATCATGGTGATCGGCACGATCTGGGTCGTGTTCTTCGCCGACAACTTCCTGGGGCCGTTCCAGGGCTTCCTCTACACCCTCGGCGTGCCGGTAGCCGCCTGGGCGGGAATCATGCTGGCCGACATCGCGCTGAGGCACCACGACTACGCCGAGCGCGAGCTGTACGACCCGTCGGGCCGCTACGGCGACGTCCGCTGGACGGCGGTCGTCCTGCTCGTCCTCGGCACGGTGGTGGGCTGGGGGCTGGTGACGAACACGACCGCCGACATCCTCGGCTGGCAGGGCTACCTGCTGGGCCCGGTCGGGTTGGGCGGGCGCGACGGCGCATGGGCGTTCGCGAACCTCGGCGTGCTCGTGGCGCTGGCCGTCGGGTTCGGCGGCGGGCTGGCGCTGGACCGGGGACGGGTGCGGGCGCAGGAGTCATGAGCGCCGCCCGTGCGCGGTCGCCGGAGCGGCCTTCGCGGCGCACGACCTCGACCGGGCACCTGGTGGTGATCGACATGCAGCGGGTGTTCGCCGACGCGGGCAGCCCGTGGGCCACGCCGGACTTCGCGGCGATCCTGCCGACCGTGGCCGAGCTCGTGACGACCTACGGCGACGCGGTGACGTTCACCCGGTTCGTCGCGCCCGACCAGCCCAGCGGGGCATGGCGGGACTACTACGCCGAGTGGCCGTTCGCGCTCCAGCCGCCCGACGCGCCGCTGTGGGACGTCGTCGCCGACCTCGGGCCCACGGGCCCGACCGTGGACGCCACCACGTTCTCCAAGTGGGGTTCCGCGCTCGCCGATCGGGTGGGCGACGCACCGATGCTGCTCTGCGGGGTGTCGACCGACTGCTGCGTGCTCTCCACGGCGGTCGCCGCGGTCGACGCCGGGGTGGCGGTGCGCGTGGTCGCCGACGCCTGCGCCGGGGTCTCGGCCGAAAGCCACCGCGCCGCCCTCGACGTGCTCGCCCTCTACGGCCCGTTGGTGCGCGTCGTGACCAGCGCCGACCTGTGGTGAACGAGGAGCGGGCCCGCGGCGCCCTGCACGGCCTCGCCGTCGGGGACGCCTTGGGCATGCCGACCGAGTCCACCTCCCGGGCGCAGATCGTCGCGCGCTACGGCCTGATCGTCGACCGCTTCCATCCGGCGCCACCGGGCCACCCCCTCGCCGCTGGCCTCGCCGCGGGCGCGGTCACCGACGACACCGAGCAGGCGGCGCTGCTCGGATGGCTGATGGTCGAGTCCGGCGGCTCGGTCGACCCCCGCGAGCTGGGACGGCGGCTCACCGCGTGGGCCGCGACGATGCGCGAGCGCGGCGCTGGGGGCCTGCTCGGCCCGTCCACCACGCGGGCGCTCGCCGCGCTGGCCGCGGGCGCCGACCCCGGCGAGGCGGGCCGCAGCGGCACGACGAACGGGGCGGCGATGCGGATCGCGCCGGTCGGCATTGCCGTGCCGGTCGGGGAGGCGTTGATCGACCGGGTGGTGGCGGCGTCCCTCGTCACTCACGGCACGAGCGTGGCGCTGGCCGGGGCCGCCGCCGTCGCGGCCGCGGTGAGCGCGGGCATCGAGGGGGCGCATGTGCGCGACACGTTCGCCGTGGCCGCCGACGCCGCCGAGCAGGCCGCCGAGCGGGGGCGCTGGGTCGCAGCGGCCGACGTCGCCGCGCGGATCCGGTGGGCGACGAAGATGGTCCGCGGGCAGCACGACCCCCTCGGCGCGATCGGCACGCTCGTCGGCACCAGCCTCGCGACGCAGGAGTCGGTGCCTGCCGCTTTCGCTGTCCTCGCGCTCGCGGGTGACGACCCGTGGCTCGCCTGCAAGCTCGGGGCGTCGGTCGGCGGGGACTGCGACACCATCGCCGCGATGGCAGGAGCGGTCGCGGGCGCGTGCTGCGGGGTGGACGCGCTGCCGGTGCGTGCGGACGTCGAACACCTGGATCTGGACGGCCTTGCCGACGCCCTGTGGGCGTTGCGGGTCGGCCCGTGATCGCCGGAACCGGTGCCTGTGGTGCGCTGATGCAGGAAATGGACCGGACCTGGCGATCACGCTGGGCCGCGGGGGGACGGCGGCGCAGGTGGCGGGGAGGCAGGTGGCGCTCGCGGCTGTGATGGGACGGTTGATCGGGGTCGGGAGCGTGGTGGTCGACGTCCTCGCCACGGTGCCGGAGCTCCCTGGGCGCGGCGGCGACGTGTGGGCATCGCGGATGCGGATGGCCGCGGGCGGCGGCTTCCACGCCCTCGCCGCGGCCACCCGTCAGGGCGTCGAAGTGGTGTACGCGGGGGCGCACGGCACCGGCCCGTTCGGCGACCTGGCCCGCAGGGCGCTGCATGAGGCGGGCATCGCGATCCGGCTGCCGCCACGCCCGGACGCCGACACCGGCGTGGTGATCGTGATGGTCGACGGCGGGGGCGAGCGCACCTTCGTCAGCGGGCGCGGGGCGGAGACCACGCTCGGGCCCGCCGACCTCGCGGACCTGGCGCCCGTCGCGGGCGATGTCGTGCTGGCCTCGGGTTACGGGCTCGACGACGGCCTCGCGTACTGGGTGTCGGGCCTGCGCGCCGACGTCACGGTCGCGTTCGACCCCGGCCCGCTCGTCCGGGCTGGTCCGCTCGCCCGGGTGCGGGCCCGGCTGGACTGGGTGAGCGCCAACGCCGTCGAAGCCACGGCGCTCACCGGCGCGCCCGACCCGGCCACGGCCGCGCGCCTCCTGGCCGGTCGGGCGGGCTCCATCGTGCGGACGGGGGAGCGGGGGTGTGTGCTGGCCGTCGCAGGGGCCGCGCCGGTCGCCCTGCCCGCCGCGCCGGTGACGGCCGTCGACACCACGGGCGCAGGCGACGTCCACACCGGCACGTTCCTGGCGAGGTTGCTGCGGGGCGCGTCGGCGGTGGCGGCGGCACGCACGGCGAACGCCGTGGCAGCGGAATGGGTCGCCACCGGCTCCCAGCCCTCCTCATGATCACCGGTTCGGTGCGCAGAGCGGCCAGATCCGGCCGGAAACGCGCCCAACCGGTGATCATGCCCCCGGGATCGGCCGCGCACCAGCAGGTCGACGAGAGGCGGCAGACTGGCGGGTGTGAACCAACCGCTGTGGAGCGCCGTCGACGACTACTGGATTGCCAAGCTGCACGCCCCCGACGACGCGCTCGACGCGGCGGCGGCAAGCAGCGCGGCCGAGGGGCTTCCGCCGATAGCGGTCACGCCGCCCATGGGCAAGTTCCTGCACCTGCTGGCCCGGGCGGCGGGTGCGCGCCGCATCCTGGAGATCGGCACGCTCGGCGGCTACTCGACGATCTGGCTCGCCCGCGCGCTCCCGGCAGGCGGCGAGCTCGTCACGTGCGAGATCGATCCGCACCACGCCGAGGTGGCGGCGGCCAACCTCACCCGCGCGGGGGTCGACACACTGGTCGACCTGCGTGTCGGGCCCGCCCGCAACACCCTCGCGACCTTGGAGGGCCCGTTCGACCTGGCGTTCATCGACGCCGACAAGGCCTCGGGCGCGGAGTACTTCCGTGAGTGCGTGCGGCTCGTGCGCCCGGGCGGCGTGATCGTCATCGACAACGTCGTGCGCGAGGGCACGATCCTCGATGCGGGCAGCACCGACGCGGCCGTCATGGGCACCTGGCGGCTGGCCAACGCGATCGCCGCCGAACCCGGTGTGGACGCCACCGTGGTCCAGACGGTCGGCGGCAAGACGCACGACGGCTTCGTGATGGCCGTGGTGCGGTAGCCGTCGGAGCCCGGCCGACACCGGCTCGCGCAGCTCGGGTGCGCACCCGGTGCTCTCCACATCAGGGCCGAGCCCACCCCGCCGCGCTTCTGCTCCGCCGCCGAGCCAGGATGATCCGGTGCCGGAGCTGCCCGAGGTGGAGAGCGCCCGTCGCGCGCTTGTTCACGCGCTGGACCGTGAGATCACCGCCATCGACGACACCGACTACTGGGTGTGCCGCCCGCACGCGCCGGGCGAGATCGCCGCGACGCTGGTCGGCGGCAGGCTGAGCGTCGCGCACCGGCAGGGCAAGACGCTGTGGTGCGACACCCGCGGCCGCACCGGGGAACCGGGCCCGCATCTGGGCATCCACCTCGGCATGGGCGGCCGGTTGATCGTCACCGACGCGACGGGGGAGCGCGGCGGCGGCGAGCCCGTGCGCCCCGACCGCACGCCGCGCAAGGCCGAGTGGGACCGCTTCACCATCACGTTCACCGACGGCGGCCGTCTGCGCCTGTTCGACAAACGCAGGCTCGGCCGGGTGCGCCTCGACCCCGACCTCGACGCGCTCGGCCCGGACGCCGAGACGATCAGCCGGGCGGACTTTCGGGCCCGTGTGCGCCGGAGCCGGTCGGCAGTGAAGGCGCGGCTGTTGGACCAGTCCGTGCTCGCGGGCGTCGGCAACCTGCTGGCCGACGAGACCCTGTGGCAGGCCGCGCTGTCGCCCTCGGCGCCCGCCGACGAGCTCTCCGAGAGCACCCTCGACCACCTCTACGACGCGCTGGAGCGGGCCCTGAAGGCGGCCATCGCGAACGGCGGCGTGCACACCGGGGAGGTCATCGAGCACCGAAACGCGGGCGGCCGCTGCCCGCGCTGCGGAGCCGCGATGGCGCACGGCACCGTCGGCGGCCGCTCGACCTGGTGGTGCTCGGCGGAACAGGCCTTCTGACTCATCCCGGCGCCATGATCACCGGTTGGTCGCGTTTCCGGCCGGATCTGGCCGCTCTGCGCACCGAACCGGTGATCACGAGGAGACGCGCGCGGTGACGCTGAAGGGTCAGCCCCGGCCGCGCCACATCCGATAGCGCGCCACGAGCGCGGCGGTGGACCCGTCGAGCCCCTCGTCGCCCTCTTCGCCGGTGAGCACCGGCACCAACTGCTTGGCCAGCACCTTGCCCAGCTCGACGCCCCACTGGTCGAACGAGTCGATGCCCCAGATCGTGCCCTCGACAAACGTGACGTGCTCGTAGAACGCGATGAGCTGGCCCAGCACAGACGGCGTGAGCTTGCGGGCGAGGATCGTCGAGCTCGGCCGGTTGCCGGGCATCACCTTGTGCGGCACCACGTCGGCGGGCGTGCCCTCGGCCGCGATCTCCTCGGCCGTCTTGCCGAACGCGAGCGCCGACGTCTGCGCGAACAGGTTGGACATGAACAGGTCCTGCATGTCCGTGTGCTCGTTGACCGGGATGACGTGGTTGGGCTCGGCGAACCCGATGAAGTCGGCCGGGATCAGCCGCGTGCCCTGGTGGATCAGCTGGTAGAACGCGTGCTGGCCGTTGGTGCCCGGCTCGCCCCAGAAGATCTCCCCGGTGAGCGTGGTGACCGGCATGCCGTCGCCACGCACCGACTTCCCGTTGCTCTCCATCGTCAGCTGCTGCAGGTAGGCGGGCAGGCGGTGCAGGTACTGGCTGTAGGGCAGCACCGCGTGCGTCTGCGCGCCGAAGAAGTTGACGTACCAGACGTTGAGCAGGCCCTGGATGACCGGGAGGTTCTCCTCCAGCGGCGTGGTGCGGAAGTGCCGGTCCATCGCGTTCATGCCCGCGAGGAACTCGGCGAACTGCTCCTTGCCGATCGCGACCATGAGGGAGAGGCCGATCGCGGAGTCGACCGAGTAGCGCCCGCCCACCCAGTCCCAGAAGCCGAACATGTTGGCCTCGTCGATGCCGAACGCCGTGACCTCCTTGGCGTTCGTCGACACCGCCACGAAATGCTTCGCGACCGCCTTCTCGTCACCGCCTAGCCCCGCGAGCATCCACTCGCGGGCGACGCGGGCGTTGGTCAGCGTCTCCAGGGTGGTGAAGGTCTTGGACGAGATGATGAACAGCGTGGTGGCCGGGTCGAGGTCGCGCAGGGCCTCGGAGATGTCGGTGGGGTCGATGTTGGAGACGAAGCGCATCGTCAACGAGCGGTCGGCGTAGTCGCGCAGTGCCTCGTAGGCCATGACGGGGCCCAGGTCCGAGCCGCCGATGCCGATGTTGACGACGGCCCGGATCCGCTCGCCGGTGTGCCCGGTCCATGCGCCGGACCGCACGGCGTCGGTGAACTCGCCCATGCGGTCGAGGACGCGGTGGACGTCGGTGGGCACGTCCTGGCCGTCGACCGCGAGGGCGAGCTCGCGTGGCGCCCGTAGCGCCGTGTGCAGCACCGCGCGGTCCTCGCTGGTGTTGATGTGCACACCCGCGAACATCGCCTCGGTGCGCTCGGGCAGGCCCGCGCGCCGGGCCAGCGCGGTGAGCAGCGGCAGCGTGTCGCGGGTGATCCGGTTCTTCGAGTAGTCGAGCACGAGATCGCCCCCGGACGCGGTGAGCGCGTCGGCCCGCCCGGGGTCATCCGCAAAGAGCGTGCGCAAGTGCAGGTCGGCGACCGCGCCGTAGTGCTCGGCGAGCGCCGCCCACTCGTCGGTCGCGGTGATGTCGGATGTCTCCCCCGACCACGGCGCGGGTGCGGTTGCGTATCGGGCGTCCGTCGGCGTTCCAGATGGGTAGTCGGCCACGCCGCACATCCTGCCGTGTGATCGTCAGGTGCGCGACGGAAGCGGCGCCTCCGCACTACTGATCGCCGCGCCTTCGGTGCGCTCCCAGAGCGCGATGCCCCCGAGCAGGCCCGAGATGTTGGGCACGATCGTGCGGTTGGGGCCGATCGTGTCGGCGTCGAGCCGCTTGGCGTTGCCGCCGCCGATGAAGATGTGGTCGGGCAGCACCATCTCCTCGAACGCGTCGAGCGCGTTCAGCACCCGCTTGCGCCATTCGTGCTTGCCGACCTTCTGCCGCTCGTTGTCCCCGCACGCCACCTCGATCGAGAGGCCCTCGCCGAACCGGCCGTGGGAGAGCTCCATGTGCGGCAGCAGAGTGCCCTCGAAGAACACGGCGCAGCCGACCCCGGTGCCGAGCGTGACGACCAGCTCCATGCCCTTGCCCTCGATCACCGCGCAGCCCTGCACGTCGGCGTCGTTGGCCACGCGGACGGGCTTGCCGAACCGCTCGGCCAGCGCTGTCTGCAGGTCGAAGCCGATCCACTGCTTGATCAGCTTCGGGTCCTTCGGCTTGCCCGGCGCCGGGCGGACGAACGCGGTGACGTCGCGGACGATGCCGCGCCGAATCGCGCCCGGATAGCCGACCGAGACCCGGTCGTAGTGGGGATGGGTGGCGGCGAGGGCCGCCAGCTCGTCCAGCAGCACGGGCGGTGTGCAGGGGTAGGGGGTCTCGCGGCGGGCGCGCTCGGAGAGCATCTCGCCGTCCGGGGCGAGGACCGTGGCCTTGAGCCCCGAGCCACCCACGTCGATCGCCAGGGTGAGCGGTCCGTCGGTCATCTTCGCCCCCTCGTCAGTGGTGTCGGTGCGACGGCAGGACGGTATCCCGCGGGACGCGGGCGGGGACACCCCCCACACGTCGAGGGAACGCAGCGTGGCGGCCCGGCGCGCCGCCGGCTCCCGTCCGGGTGGGTCGGCAACGGGTCATGAACGCGAAGGGTGGCCGTCGCCACGCCAATGGAGTAGCGGTCCGGGTGAGTGGTCGACCACCAGCGGCGATCGGAAGATCATCGAATGTGCGCCACTGGACGACTGCTCGTCGCGCAACGGCGCTCGGCCGTCGCGGAATGCGCTGACCGGCCGTATCGGCGCGGGCCCACAGAGGTTGCTCCGATGACTGGACGCACCAGGCCGCATACAGAGGGTACGGAGGCCCGCATGCTGAACCGACCGCTCCCCGCCCCCGCGCGTGACATCGCGATACTGGTCGCCCGAGTGATCCTAGGTGTCGTGCTGTTCGCCCACGGCTGGCAGAAGCTGATGATCAACGGCATCTCCGGCACATACGGCCAGTTCGAGAAGCTGGGCATCCCGCTGGCGATCGTGTCGGCGTCGTTCGCCTCCTTCGTGGAGTTCGTGGGCGGCGTGTTGATCGTGGTGGGGGCGCTGACCACCACCGTCGTCGCGCTCGACCTGGTCGTCATGGTCGGGGCGGCGGGCTTCGTCCACATGACGCACGGCATCTTCGCCCAGAACGGCGGTTGGGAGCTGGTGGGCGTGATCGTCGCGGCCGAGCTGGCGCTGGCGGCGTTCGGGCCGGGGCGGTTCAGCGTGGACCACCTCGTCGCCCGCCGCCGCGAACGCGAGCGGGCCGAGCTGGAGCGGCGGAAGCGGACGCCGGTGTGCCGCCCCGCCGCGGTGTCGGAGACCTTTACGCCTGCCGCCGCTGTGCCTGCCGCCGCTGTGCCTGCCGCCGCTGTGCCTGCCGCCGCTGTGCGTACGCCTGCCGCCGCGGCGCGCCCGGGGCCGACCGGCGCGTTCGCAGCTCCCTTCGACGCTCCGAGCGCCGCACCCGGGGTTCACCCGTTGTCCGCGACGATCCCGGCCGTCCAGCCCGCGGTCGACCAGTCGAGCACCGAGGCGTTCGCGGCGGTGCCCGCCCCCTCCGACTCCTCCCCGCGCATGGCGAGCCCGGGCGTGCGCCGCGCGATGACCGAGCGCGCGGGCCGATCCGACCGGAAGGCAGCCGCTCCCTTCGGGGTGACCGTGGAGTCCCCGCTCGACTTCACGCCCACGACCGCACTGCCCGTCGTCGCACCGGCATCTGAGAGCATCGACACGATCACGGTCGCGACCTCCGTCCCCGGTGGGCTTCCGCGCCGCGTCCGGGCCGTCGACCTGCCGCCCGCATCGGCGGTGCGACCGTACGCCTGATGCCCTCCGGCCGGGTGAGTGTCGCGCCGGACGTCCGGGCTTGATCGCCGAGGCCGGGACATGAGGTGCGCCTGCACACCCTGTGTCCCGATCCCGGCGATCACGCCGTCCGACCGGAATCGACGGTGGACGCGCGCGGGGAGCGTCAGGGTTAATACCCGCATGAGCGCCGACGCCGTCCCTGCCGCATCGCTGTCCGCGTGGCTGCGTGCCGAGGTGCCGGAGGTGAAGGTCGGCGACGGGCCCGTCGCGGTCGACCGCATCTCCGGCGGCCACTCGAACCTCACCTACCGGATCACCGACGCGGAGGGCACCGCGTTCGCGCTGCGTCGCCCGCCGCTGGGGATGGTGCTGGCCACGGCCCACGACATGGGCCGCGAGTGGCGCTTCATCTCCGCGCTCGCGCCGTTCGGGGTGCCGGTCGCGCCGCCCGTGGTGTTCTGCAGGGACACCGGCGTCATCGGGGCGGAGTTCTACGTGATGGGCTTCGTCGACGGGGAGGTGCTCGGCGACGCCGAGTCCGGCCACCGCATCGCCGAGGGCGCGCCGCGCACGACCGCGGGCCTGGACACGGCCGACGTCCTGGCCGCACTGCACGCCGTCGACCCGGACGCGGCGGGGCTGTCGGACCTGCGCCGCGACGGCTCCTACCTCGAGCGCCAGCTGCGGCGCTGGCACCGGCAGGTGCACGCCTCGTCGCTGACCGACCTGGAGATCATCGATGCTGCGCACGAGCGGCTGGTCGCCCGCGCGGCAGGCCTGCCGCCGTCGGACGTCCGGATCGCGCACGGCGACTACCGTCCCGGCAACCTCGCCTACGGCGCGGACGGACGGGTCCGCGCGATCTTCGACTGGGAGCTCGCCACCCTCGGCGACCCGCTCGCCGACCTCGGCTGGCTGATGGCGTCGTGGGGGCGTCCCGCCGACACCGTCCCGCCGACGATCGAGGGCCCCAACCAGGTCGGCGGCTACCCCGACGGTGACGCGCTGGTCGCTCGATACGCCGAGCGCTCCGGGCGCGACGTCGGCGACCTCGACTTCTACGTCGCGTTCGCCCGGTGGCGCGCGGCCTGCATCCAGGCGGGCGTGCACAGCCGTTACGAGGGCGGCGCGCTCGGCGAGGGGGAGGGCGCGGCGGGCACGGACCGGCTCGCGGGCGTGTACGTGCAAGCCCAGGCCGCCTACGACGCGCTCGCCTGACGACTGTTGCCGCTCACCGGCCAGCGGTGGCGGTGAGTCAGCATGACCACCTGGCGCAGGGCTCTAAGTTACTAGCGGCAACCTACGGTGTGGTAGGAGTTTCCGGTGACCCTGTGGGCCGTCAGCGACCTGCACGTCCGCCATCCGGACAACCGCGTGATCGTCGCAGGACTGCGACCCGCGAGCGCCGACGACTGGCTGATCGTCGCGGGAGACGTCGGCGAGCGCGTCGAGGACGTCGCGTGGGCGCTGGGCCTCTTGCGCGAACGGTTCGCGCGGGTGATCTGGGTGCCCGGCAATCATGAGCTCTGGACGCGCGGCAAGGACCCGGTCCCGTTGCGGGGCGAAGCGCGCTACCGGCGGCTCGTCGAGGCCTGTCGTGGGCTGGACGTGGGCACCCCGGAGGATCCGTTCCCGGTGTGGGACGGGCCCGGCGGGCCCGCCGTCGTCGCGCCGCTCTTCCTGCTCTACGACTACACGTTCCTGTCCGGTGGGGCGCGCACGCCCGCGGAGGGGCTGGCCGCGGCGTACGCGGCGGGTGTCGTCTGCACCGACGAGCACCTGCTGCATCCCGACCCGTACCCGTCGCGGCCCGACTGGTGTGCGGCCCGGGTCGCCGAGAGCAGGCGACGCCTCGACGCGCTCGATCCCGGCCTGCCGAGCGTGCTGGTGAACCACTGGCCGCTCACCCCGCTGCCGACCCGCGTGCTGCGCCACCCGGAGTTCTCGATCTGGTGTGGCACGACCGCGACCGCCGACTGGCACGTGCGCTACCGGGCGACGGCCGTCGTCTACGGGCATCTGCACATCCCGCGGGTGACGATCGAGGACGGGGTGCGGTTCGTCGAGGCGTCGCTGGGCTATCCGCGGGAGTGGCGGGCGCGCGAGGCGCAGTCCGGCATCCCGGTCAGCGGGCTGTTCCCGCGCCCGGTCCTCCCAGCGCCCGGCGGCCGACGGGTTCGCGGTGGCCCGGGCGTCTGCGCGCCATGACCAGCCCGACGACCACCCATACGCCGGGGCCGCTGCCGAAGAGGATGGCGGTGGCGAGCCAGCCGTCGCGCCACAGCAGCCCGGAGATCACCCAGCCGACCAACCAGATCCCGAACAGCACCCCTCGGCGTCGCATGATCCGGCTGTGCACGACGTAGAGGGGCTCGTGCAGGTCGGTGACGACCACCGGGGCGGCGTGTCGGCGGAACACGCGGGCGACGCTACGCCCGCACCACCATGATCGCCGCTGGCGCGCGGATCGCCGTCGCTGCCGTGGGGCGCGGCCATGATCGCGGCGAGCCGCACACCACGACGCTCGCGACCGCCCTCAGGTGCGACTCGCAGCGATCACCGGGGCGAGGCGGTGCAGGCGGCCGCTGGGCCGGTGCGGTCGCGGGGCGAGGCGGCGGCCGCACGTCGTGGCGAAGCGCCATCTCGGCCAGCCCCGGCCGTCAGGCGTTGGCCGGGGCCAGCAGCTTGCGAGCCTCGGCCCAGGAACCCGCCGCACGGTCGCGGACGCTGACCATCGAGGGCGGCAGCGGCCACGCGATGCCGAGCTCCGGATCGTCGAACGCCACCGCGACGTCCTCCGACGGGTCATGCTCGGCGTCGATGCGGTAGCAGGTGTCCGCGGTCCCGGTGAGCGCCTGGAACCCGTGCAGGAAGCCGCGTGGGATGTACAGCGTGTGCAGCGTCTCGTCGTCCAGCCGGAACGACGCGGCCTGCCCGAACGTGGGTGAGTCCGCCCGGGCATCGACCACCACGTCGTGGATCGCGCCGTGGGCACAGCGCACCAGCTTGGCCTCGCCGCCGCCGCGGCGCCCGTGCATCCCGCGCACGACGCCACGCGCGCTGCGCGACTGCGAGTCCTGCAAGAACGCGTCGGGATCCAGGCCCGCGGCGCGCGCGTCGGCGGCGTCGAAGGTACGGGAGAAGAAGCCGCGCTCGTCCCGGAACGGGGTCGGCACGAACAGCAGCACCCCCTCGAGGCTCGTCGTCTGCACCTGCACGGTCCCGGACCATACGCGACCATGCGCGCAGGCCGTGTGCCACCATCGGCGCCGTGCAGAAGCTGAGCGATCGCGCGCCCGCTGTCACCACAACCCGACGGATCGCCTGCCGGTTCTGCGGTTCCGACAACGGCCGGATCGTGCTCGACCTCGGCAACCAGCCCTCCTCGGAGCTCTTCCCGGCCATGGACGACAGCCCGGCCGACCGCCGGACCGACCCCGTCTACCCGCTGCGCATGTGGCTGTGCGCGGGCTGCGGGTTGGCCCAGCTCGCGGACGACACCGTCGTGCCCGAGGAGGTGCTGGGCCGCGAGCCCGCGGCGCTCACCGAGCAGCGGCGCGCGGCGGTCGCGGCCGTCGCTGCGGCGGGTGTGCTCCCTGCGGGTGGCACGGTGCTGGAGTTCCCCAGCCCACACGGCGGCACCTGGCTCGACGGGCTGGCCACGCACGGGTTCACGGCGGTGCCGCTCGGCGGGACGGCCGACGTCGTCGTCGATGGGTGCTTCGGGCTCATGCACGAGGGCGACCAGCGTGCCGCCTTGCGCACCCGCGTCGACGCGGTGGCGCCGGGCGGCGCGCTGGTGCTGCTCTTCCACTCGCTCGCCGCGATCATGGACGGCGGCCAGTGGAACGCGCTGCGGCTGGGCCACTACGCCTACTACTCGACGCCCGGCATGGTGGGGATGCTCGCCGAGCTGGGCATGACCGTCACGGCCGCGCACCGGTTCCCCCTGTACGGCGGCACGGTGGTGCTCACGGCGTCGCGCGACGCCGCGGAAGACACCCGGGCCCTGCCCGAACTGCTCGCCGCCGAGCGCGCCACGGGCGTGCTGGACGCGGACGCGGTCGGCGTGTTGGGGGCGGCGGTGGGCCGCACGGTCACGACATTGCGGGCGCAGCTGGAGGAGCACCGGGCCGCGGGACGCCGGGTGTACGGCTACGCGGCGGCGTCGCGGGCGGTGTCACTGCTCTGCCTGGTCGGGGCGGATCGCACGCTGCTCGCCGGGGTCGCCGACGCCTCCCCGGCCAAGCTCGGCAGGCGCATGCCGGGCACCGATGTGCCGGTGATCTCGCCCGAGCAGCTCGTGGTCGCCGAGCCGGACGTCGTGCTCGTGTTCGTCTCCGACGTGCTGGACGAGGTGCGGCGCGCGCTGCCGCAGATCCCGGCGGACCGCTGGGTCGACGCGGGCGCCTGACCGCCCGCTGGCCCCCGCCGGCCTGACCACCTGCTGGCCCACGCCGGCCTGGCCACCTGCCGGTCGCCGGCCTGACCACCGCCTGCCCGCCGGGGGCAAGATCACCGGTTCGGTGCGAAAGGCGGCCAGATCCGGCCGGAAACGCGCCGAACCGGTGATCTTGCTGGCTGGGCGGCGGCGGTCTTGCCGGCTGGGCGGCGGCGGGTCAGGCAGGGTCAGGCCTCGACGGGCCAGGTGTGCACCGGCTGGTTGGTGTGCATGTGCTCGGCGTAGCGCAGCGCCATCACCCGCAAGGCGTCGGGCCGCTCGAGGTGGCGCTTCTTCTGCAGCGCCTGCACGGTCGCCACCTGCCAGGACGCCCCGTTCTGCCCGGTCAGGCACCGCGCCTCGACGATGCCCAGCAGCCGCTCCCGCACACTCGTGTCGACCTCCCAGCGCCGCAGCCCCTCGTGGGCCAACGGCAGCAGCCGCCGAAGCACCAGCTCGGCCGCGGGCACGTCGCCCGCACCCGGCCAGAACTGGAGCGCGTCGATGCCGTTTCGGGCGGCGGCGTGGAAGTTGTCGTTGGCCGCACCGAAGGACATGCGCGTCCACAGCGGGCGCTCGTCCTCGGCGAGCACGCGCACCAAGCCGTAGTAGAACGCGGCGTTCGCGGCCGTGTCGGCGACCGTCGGCCCCGCGGGCAGCACCCGGTTCTCCACCCGCAGGTGTGGCTCGCCCTGCACGACGTCGTACACCGGCCGGTTCCAGCGGTACACCGTGCCGTTGTGCAGCCGCATCTCCGACAGCCGTGGCGGCTCGCCGCGGTCGAGCACCACGGCGGGATCCTCGTCGTCGCAGATCGGCAGCAGTGCGGGGAAATAGCGCACGTTCTCCTCGAACAGGTCGAAGATCGAGGTGATCCAGCGCTCGCCGAACCACACCCGCGGCCGCACGCCCTGCTGCTTGAGCTCCTCCGCCCGGGTGTCGGTGGCCTGGTCGAACAGGGCGATGCGGGTCTCGCGCCACAGCTCCTTGCCGAACAGGTACGGCGCGTTCGCCCCGACGGCCAGTTGGGCCCCCGCGATCACCTGTGCAGCGTTCCAGTAGCCCGCGAACGACTCCGGCGCGACCTGCAGGTGCAGCTGAACGCTCGTGCACGCCGACTCGGGTGCGATCGACTCGGCCATGGCCCGCAGCCGCTCCGGCCCGTCGATCGCGAGCGGCATGTCCTCGCCGCGCGCGGCGAAGATCTGCTCGTTGAGGAGGCGATAGCGCGGGTTGGCCGTCAGGGTGTTGATGTGCAGATGGCCGGGCTGCAGCGTCGGCAGGATCCCGATCATCATCAGGTGCGCGCCGATGCCACGCGCGGCCTGGTCGGCCTCGTTGAGCACGCGCCGCACGTTGTCCTCGAAGCCCGCCAGTGCCGTGCCCGCCAGCGACAGCGGTGGGATGTTGATCTCGACGTTGAACTGGCCCAGCTCGGTCTGGAAGTCCGGGTTGGCGATCGCCGCGAGGACCTCTTCGTTGCGCATGGCCGGGTCGCCGTGCTCGTCGACCACATTGAGCTCGATCTCACAGCCGATCGTCTGGTGTGCGGTGTCGAAGCGCGACTCGCGCAGCATGCGCTCGAACACGTCCAGGCTGTGGCGCACCTTCTGGCGGTAGCGCGTGCGGTCGGCGCGGGTGAAAGTGCGCGCCTTGACGTCCTCGCCCATCGTCTCCTCCGGATCTTTCGGCAGCGGCATTCTCGCCGGCCGGGGCGCACCTGCGATAGTGCCTGGCGTGACCGAACCCGGGGAGCGCGCCTGCGTCCTCGCCGCCGTGGCCCTCGTCGCGGGACCGCTCGTGGGGCTCGGCGTGGCCCGCCTGCTGCTGCAGATGCCCCAGGGCGACGAGCCGCACTACCTCGTGATCAGCCAGGCGCTGCACCTCTACGGCTCGCTCGACGTCTCCCAGGTCTACGCCCACCGCGACTATCTCGCCTACTACCCCCTCCCGCTCGACCCACACGTCTCGCCGGGCCCCGACGGGCGCCTGTTGCCCCTGCACAGCATCGGTGGTCCGCTGCTGTGGCTGCTCCCGTTCGCGCTGTGGGGCCGCGCGGGCGTCGTCGGGTTCATGACAGTGGTCTCGCTCGCGATCGTCGTGAACGTGTACTGGCTGGTCCGCGAGCTGGGCGTGCGGCAGCGGGTGGCGGTGGGCGTCGCGGTGGCGTTCGGGCTGGGCACGCCGGTGCTGATGTACGCGTCGTTGTCGTTCGTGGAGCCGCTGGGCGCACTGGTCTGCGTGTACGCGCTGCGGGTGCTGCACGCCCGCACGTTGCGACCCCGGGATCTGTTGCTCGTGTCGGCGGCGCTGGGGTCGCTGCCGTGGATCCACAGCCGGTTCCTGCTGTTCCCGCCGATCTTCGGCGCGTTCCTGCTGATGCGGGTGTGGCGGTCGCCGACGCGGCTGGCCTGCCTGCTCGGTCCGGCGGCGGCGCTCGTCGGCGGGTTGCTCGTCTACAACGTGCTGGTGTGGCACGCGTTCGGGTTTGCGCCCAACCAGGTCAACGCGGGGGCGGTGCCGTTCTCCGCCGACCCTCGACGGCCGCTGGTGGGGATCTTGCTCGACCAGGAGGTGGGGGTCTTCCCCAACTTCCCGGTGCTGCTGTTCGTGCTGCCCGGTTTGCTGCTCACGCGGCGCCGGGCGCTGACGTTGCACGTGGCCGCGGTCGTCGTGCCCTACGTTGCGGTCATCACGTCGTTCCCGGCGTGGGACGGCGCGTGGTCGCCGCCTGCGCGGTTCCTCGCGGTGGTGCTGCCGATGTTCGCCGGGCACGTCGGGCTGGTGTGGGATCGGGCCGGGCCGCGCACGCTTGCCGTCGGCGTCCTGCTCACCGCCGTCGGGCTCGGCCTGACCACGCTCGCCGTCTGCAGCCCCACCGGCGGCTTCACCGCGCAGAAGGGCCGCAGCCCCGCCCTGGGCGCGCTCGACGCCCTGTCCGGAGCCGACGTGGCCCGGCTCGTCCCGTCGCTCGCCCAGCCCGGCCAGGTGCCGCTGTTCCTGGCCTGGGCGGCCGTCGTCGGCGCGTTCGGGCTGCTCAGCCTGCGGGGACGACGCGCTCCAGCCACGCCAGCATCTCCGCCTCCACCTCGTCCCGGTTGGTCTCGTTGAAGATTTCGTGCCGCGCGTCGGGCCAGACCGTGAGCGTGACGTCGGTGAGCCCCGCGGCCCGCAGCCGGTCGATCAGGGCGTTGACCAGCGCGAGCTGACCGTTCACCGGGTCGCGCTCGCCGACCATGACGTGCACTGGCAGGTCCTTGCGGATGCCCGCGAGCCGGTTGCGGTCGGCCAGGTCGCGGGCCCTGGCGAACATCGCCTTGCCGCCCTCGACGTCCAGGCCGAAGCCGCACCGCGGGTCGGCGACATACGCGTCGACCTGGGCGTCGTCGCGGGAGAGCCACTCGTAGCCGGTGCGGTGCGGGAAGGGCGCGTTGAACGCCGAGAGGTCGAGCGGGCGGTCGAGGTCGAGCGCGGGTTCCAGCAGGTCGATCGCCGCCGTGCCGGAGAGCGCGAGGCCCGCGATGCGGCCGGAGTGGTCGAGCATGTATTGCTGGGCCGCGAACGAGCCCATGCTGTGTCCGAACAGCACGACGGGCAGGTCGGGCAGCCGGTCGTGGGTGCGCTCGACGAGCACGTCGATGTCGTCGACGAGGCCGTTCCAGCCCGCGGTGCCGAGTTGCCCGAGGTGGTCCAAGGGCGCGCTGGCGCCGTGGCCGCGGTGGTCCTGGCCCTGGACGAGGAAGCCCGCACCCGCGAGCGCCGTGGCGAGATGGTCGTAGCGCAGCAGGTGTTCACCCATGCCGTGGGTGAGTTGCACCACGCCGCGGGGCGTGCCCGCAGGCGCCCATCGGTAGGCCGTGATCGCGGTGCCATCCCGCCCGGTGAACGTGAACCGGACAGGGGACTCGGCGGACGTCATCGTTGCGCCTTTCGGACCTCGGGACGGAACGGTCGTAACCCTAGGTTGCGCGTCCCGTGGGCCCGACTCCGGTGTGTGCCGAGTTCCTCGTTCGGGCCGTGGAGTTGTCGGTGCGTCGGGCGTTCAGCAGGGCGTCGACATCGGGGCCGGGCAGCTCGCGTCAGCGGGGTCACCCCGGTTGGCGCGCACGTCCCGGCGGAGATCCGCGCCATGCGGTCACCGCTGATCCGCGGTCCGGCGGCGCCACGTTCGCCCGGGATCGAGCACCGCGATGATCTCGGGCCGCCGCTTGTCGGGCGCGAGCGGTTCCGCCGACGGTTGATAGCCGCGCGCCCGGACCCCCTCAGGCGGCGCGAAGGGTGTCGAGCACGCTCGCCGCCGTCCGCCCCACGCTGCTCGACACCGTCTTCTTCGGCTCGGCGGACAGGCTCGACATCGCCGGGTCGTCGTGGCCGTGCCGCTCGTCCGACGACGCCTCGGATGTGGACTGGGAGTGGTCGGCGTGCCCCTCGTCGGCGTCGGCGTGCCCGGTGACCAGGTCCGTGACCGGCTTGACGGGGTCGGAGGCCGGGGCGACCGCGGGCCTCGCCGAGTCGGCCACGGTTCCGGCCACGTCCTCCGCGACGGGTTTGACGACGGTGTCGGTGACGGGCTTGACGACGGTGTCGGTGACGGGCTTGACGACGGTGTCGGTGACGGGCTTGACGACGGTGTCGGTGACGGGCTTGACGACGGTGTCGGTGACGGGCTTGACGACGGTGTCCCTGACGGGCTTCACCACCGTGTCGGCGACCGGGCCGACCACATGGCCGACGGCGTCACCGACCGGCTCGGTGACGGCGCGAGCGACCGAGCCCACCGGCTCGCCCACCGTGTGCACTACGGGTTCGACGGCTTGGTCCACCGGGCTTACCACCGAACCCACTACAGGCCCCACCACCGGCCCGACCAGCGGAAGGCCGCCAAGGTCACCACCAGAGCCGCTACCGGAGCCGTCGCTACCGGAGCTGGGCGAGCCGGAGCCGCCGGAGGAGCTGGACGTGCCGTCGCCGGGGGTGCCGTCGCCAGGGGTGCCCGGGGTGTACCCCCCACCACCACCCGCGCCACCGGTACCGCCTGCCCCACTGCCGCCCGCGCCGCCGCCAGCACCGCCCGCGCCGCCGCCAGCACCGCCCGCGCTACCGCCAGCAAGGCCCGAGCCGCCCGCGCTACCGGCATCACCACCACCACCACCCGTGCCGCCCGCGCTACCGGTAGCACCGCCACCACCGCCGGCACCGCTCGTGCCGCCAGCGCTACCGGCGTCACCGCTCCCCACGCCCCCGACGCCCGCTCCGGTGCCTCCGATACCACTGTCCGTACCCCCGTCGCCCGCGCCACTCATGCCGGTGCCGCCCATACCTCCGGCACCGCTGAGGCCGACGCCCGTGCCGCCACCGGCGCCTCGACCAAGGCCATCGAGCGGTCCGGGTCCGCCGACGGGGCCAAGCCACATGCCGCCGTTCCCCAACACGCCGGACATGCCGACGAGCGCGGTGGCGAGATCCAGCGTCGGTCCGGGAGGCGTGCGGTGGCCGGGCGACGCGTCCGGACCGATGGCAGGCTCTGCGTCAGTGCCCGCGCCCGGACGCGGAACGAGCACGCCGTCGTGAAGCGCTACCGTGCCGAGCATCGCCCCGACCATGAGCAGCGAACCCGCTGCGACCGCCCGCCGCGAGAACCCCGACGGCTCCACCGGGTCGGGGAACGGGGACGGAGCCGGTCCCCGGTGTCGCAGGCGGCCCGCCGCGGAATGCGGGGCGCGCAACCCCTCCCGGCGCAGCAGCTCCGCAACGGAAATCACCTCGGGATGACGCACCGGCGGTCGCACGGTCTCGGTCTCCTTTGACGCTCGGTGACCGCCCGACGCCGGACGGTTCCTGTCCGGAGAGTCGTCGTCCGACGACCGAGCGTTGCACCTGACGCCCTGCAGATCGACAAGCGGGCGAGCGGTCGAGTTCCCGGGACGAGCGTCAGGTGCGCGCGAGGCGAGCGGTCAACCCGGCCGGGCGGGGACGCCGGGATGAGCCCTTCGGCGATGCGTCACGGTGCAGCAGGGTGGATCTGCCGCCCGACGCTCACGCCCGTCACGACCCGACGATCACGACGGCGCCGCCGGTCCGGCTGGCGACAGAGGGCCGCCGGTGCGGATGGCGACGGGGGGATCGTGGCGCAAGCCGCGGCATGGCCGTGCCCCCGGCCTGCCCACCGAGCCGCCGTCGCCGCCGCGCACCGATCGGTTGTGCAATGTCACCGCACGCCGAGCCTGTGCAGCACATCGTCGGTGATCCCCATGTTGGGGAACGCCCCGAGCCGCCCCAAGGGGAAGCTGCCGGTCAACCGAAGCATCTCGGGCTCGGCAAGGATCGGCGCCGCGCCCGCGGCGGCCCGCAGGCGGGCTGCGCCGTCGGGGTCGGCGAGCCATTCCTCCAGGCTGGCCTCGGCGGTGAGCGGCGGGCGCGGCCGCGGGTCGCCCACGGTGATCGTGGCCGAAAGCCGGATGTCCCTTGACGAAGCGCCGACGTCGATCCTGAACTCGCCGCCTTCCAGCACCCAGGCCCGCTCGGCGCTCGACCAGTAGGACAGGTCGCGGGCACCCAGGACGAACGTCACTCGCCGTTCCTCGCCCGCGGCCAGCTCCACTGCGGAGAAGCCCTTGAGCTCCCGCGGGGGTCGCGCGACGGCGGCCTGCGGGTCGCCCACGTAGAGCTGGACCACCTCCCGGCCGGCGCGCTCGCCGGTGTTGACCACCGTGACCTCGACCGTGACGTCCGTGCCCGACACCTCGATGGCCAGGTCGCGGTAGGCGAAGGTGGTGTAGGACAGGCCGTGGCCGAACGGGTAGGCCACCTCCCGCCCCGCCGCGTCGAACCCGCGGTAGCCGACGAACACGCCCTCGCCGTAGCGGACGTGCCCCTCCTCACCGGGGAAGTTGAGGTGCGAGGGGGTGTCCTCGAGCCGCAGCGGGATCGTCTCGGCCAGCCGCCCTCCGGGGTCGACGGCGCCGGTCAGAACGTCCGCGATCGCCCCGCCCACGGCCTGCCCGCCCAGCCAGCACTCCAACACGGCCGCCGCGTGCTGCTCCCAGGGCCGAGTGCTGACCGCCGAGCCGTTGGCGAGCACGACGACCACCGGCACCCCGGTGTCGCCCAGCCGGGCCAGCAAGTCGGTCTGGGCCTGCGGCAGGTCGATGTGGGTGCGGTCGAAACCCTCGGACTCGGCGGACGCGGGAAGCCCCAGGAAGGCGACCACGATGTCCGCCCCGACCGCGGCCCGCACGGCCTCGTCGGCGAGGGCGGTGTCGTCGGAGGTGTCGTCGACCCCGAATCCAGGCGCGTAGGCGACCTTGGTGTCCGGCAGCGCCGCGACCAGTGCGTCCAGCGGCGAGTCGACCCGGGTGGGGTTGACCTGCGAGCTGCCCGCGCCCTGGTAGCGCGGGGTGGTGGCGAACGCGCCGACGACCGCGACCCGACCCGGTTTCGCCAGGGGGAGCACCCCGTCGTCGTTGCGCAGCAGCACCATGCAGGCCGCGGCCGCCCGGCGGGCGAGGGCGTGGTGCTCGTCGTCGGCCATCGCGGCCGGGGTGCGGCCACGGGCGCGCTCGACGAGCTGCAGCACCCTCGCGACCGCCGTGTCGAGCACGTCCTCGGGCAGGGAGCCGTCGGCGACCGCGTCCACGATCGCCCGATCGCTGACGCCCAGGTGCGGCGGCATCTCCAGGTCCAGCCCGGCGGCCAGGGCGGGCACCCGGTCGGCGACCGCGCCCCAGTCGGACATCACGAGCCCGTCGAATCCCCACTCGTCCCGCAGCACGTCGGTGAGCAGCCACCGGTGCTGGGACGCGTACGTGCCGTTGATCTTGTTATAGGCGCACATGACCGTCCACGGCCGGGCGCTCCTGATCACGTGCTCGAACGCGGGCAGGTAGATCTCGCGCAACGTGCGCTCGTCGACCTCGGCGGAGACACGCAGCCGCTCGGTCTCCTGGTTGTTCGCTGCGAAGTGCTTGACGCAGGCCCCGACCCCCTCGCTCTGCAGGCCCTCGACGAGCCCCGCCGCGACCCGCCCGGCCAGATGCGGATCCTCGGACACATACTCGAAGTTGCGCCCGCACAGCGGCGAGCGCTTGATGTTGATGCCGGGTCCGAGCACCACGGCGACGCCCTGCGCGCGCGCCTCCCGCCCGATCGCCGCGCCGACCGCGCGCGCCAACTCCGGATCCCACGCCGAGCCGAGCGCGACCGCGGGCGGGAAACATGTGGCGGGCAGGCTCCCGCCGAGCCCGACATGGTCGCCGCCGTCGGGCTGGCGGCGCAGGCCGTGCGGGCCGTCGGACACCACCAGTGCCTCCACACCCTGCTCGGGGACGGGCGCGGTGTGCCAGAAGTCGGCGCCGAGGCACAGCGCGGCTTTTTGCGCGACGGTGAACGTGGACAGATCAGGGACGCCCATGCGGCCATCCTGCGCCTCGGACGGCGGGGCACAAGCCCTTCCCACCGCCGAACAGGCGTCGGCGTGCTCGCACAAGCGTTCGGACGGGGGTGCGAGCACCGCGATGCCGGTGCGGCCCTCGCAACCGTCGCCGCACGCCGCGCCCGGTGGCACGATCGGCGCATGAGGTACGCCGACGGGCCCACCGCTGAGGCGACGGTCCATGTGTCCGCTCCACCGGAGGTGCTCTGGCCGCTGGTCAGCGACATCCACCTGGTGACCTTGCTGTCGGGCGAGGTGCAGGAGGTGGCGTGGCTCGACGGCGTCCGCGGGCCGGCGGTCGGAGCGGCGTTTCGGGGCCGGAGCAGGCACCGGGCGGTCGGGGAGTGGACGACGACGTCACGGGTCGTCGCCTGCGATCCGCCGCGGGTCTTCGCCTGGGCGGTCGAGGATCCGGAGGATCCCACCGCGCTGTGGCGCTTCGAGTTGACCGCGCGCGACGGCGGTACCGATCTGCGCCAGTGGGCGCGGATGGGGCCCGGGTTCTCCTTCCTCTGTCAGGCGATCGCGGCGATGCCGGACAAGGAGGAGCGGATCGTCGCGGGCAGGCTGCGGGAATGGCAGGCCGGGATCGAGGCGAACCTCGCCGCGCTCAAGGGCCTGGTCGAGGCCGGGACACGGGAGTAGCTCATGCCGCCAATCGGGCGATCTCCCCGTCGAGGTCCATGCGACCCGACTCGTCACCGAGCGCGACGATCTCGGTGGAGGCTTCGACGAAGCCCCGCAGCAGGTCGCGGTCCACCTCCAGCACAGCGCGGCCGTCGCCCGACCGAATCTCGATCTCGACGATGTCGTAGCCCTGGACGAGCTGCGGGGTCATCCGGACATCGCCGATGCCCGTCGGGCCGCTGAGTGCCTCGACGACGAGGTCGCGCGCCACCAGCCACTCGACCCACCGGTCGTGCCTGGTCCGGACAGCAAGCGACACCGCGAACGGGTCGTCGGCGCGGTAGGTCCAGCGGGTGACGACGGGCGCGGGCTGACCGTGCAGCACCGTGAACATGTCGTGGCTGACGGAGTCGGTGCTCGCGGCGTCGTTCGCGTCGGCGTTCGTCACAGCGTCCCCCTCGCGGCTCGGTCCGGCCTCGGTGTGCCGGTCACATGGGCTTGATCGCCGCCGTCGAGCCGAACGCAGCACATGACCGCGTTCTTCACCCGATCAAGTGAGGGCCTGTCGGGATCGCTCGGGGCGACTACGAGGAGGAGTCGGCAGCGCGCGCCGAAATACGACGGGTTTCGGTCGGCCGGCTCGGGCGGCTCCCGGTCGGCCGGCTCGGCGGCTCCCCCGGTCAGGCTGGCTCGGCGGCTCCCGGTCGGCCGGCACGGCTCCCGGTCGGCCGGCACGGTGGCTCCCCGGTCGGGCCAGCTCGGCGGCTCACCGGCCCGTCCAGCACGGTGGCCGTCCTTCGGCGAGCGCGCGGCGGGCTTCGGCGAAGTCGGCCGAGGTCAGGCAGACCGCCTGCGCCTCGACGGCGGCGCGCAGGCCCGCGTCGGCGTCCGCGCCCCACCCGACCTCCATCGCTCGCCGGGCACCCCGGACGGCGAGTGGAGGCTGCGCCGCCACACGGCAGGCAAGCGCCTTCGCGGCGGCGTTCAGTGCGTCGGCGGGCACCACCTCGTCGGCCAGCCCGATCCGCAGGGCCTCCGCCGCGTCCACGACCTCCCCGAGCAGGATCATGCGGCGGGCGCGGCCGTCGCCGACGATGCGGGGGAGCCGCACCGTCGCGCCCATGTCGGGCAGTAGGCCGTAGCTTGTCTCCACGAGCCCAATCCGGGCGTCGTCGGCGACGATCCGGAAGTCGCAGGCCAGCGCGAGCTGGGCGCCTGCCCCGTACGCCTGCCCGCGCACCGCCGCGACGCTCGGGCAGCGCAGCCGCGGGATCCACGCGACGCTCCCGGCCAGGCCCAGTCCCCGCGCAATCAGCTCCTCGCCGACGGGCAGCTGCGCCCACTCCGCGAGCATCGCCATCCCCTCGTCGATGTCGAGGCCCGCCGAGAATGCCGGACCTGTGCCCGCGACGACCAGGCAGCGCAGCGAGTCGTCGCGCTCCAGCTCGACGCCGAGGGCGGCCAGCTCCGCGCACATGGCCGGGGTCAGGGCGTTGCGCCGGGCCGGTCGGTCCAACGTCACGGCGCCCACCGGACCCGAGCGCCTGAACCGGACGGTCATCCGACAGCGCCCATCACGGCCCGCCGACGCGGCGGCCGCGGTTGTCCGGTTGCGAGCTGGTGCAGGCGGGCGGCTCGACGATGCGGTCCCAGAGTGGACACAAACGCCTGCTCCACCTCGTCCCGGCAGGCCCGTCGGGCGATCCGGTTGACGGCGGGCAGTCCCGCGCAGCCCGCGCCGAGTACGACAATGCGGTGCATGACGGACAGACCGCCGACGGGAGTGGGGCGTGACATGTCACGGCAGGCCCTGGGGTCTCGTCTTGTGGGTATGGATCAAACCGAGGTCTTCGAGGCGTTGCGGCCGCGTCTCATGGGGGTGGCCTATCGCATCCTCGGGTCGGTGACCGACGCGGAGGACGTCCTGCAGGATGCCTGGATGCGGTGGTCGCGGACCGACGCGGACAGCGTGGTCAATCCGGAGGCCTACCTCGTGACCGTGGTGGGCAGGCGGGCGACGGACCACCTGCGCCGGGCCCGACGGCGCCGGGAGTCCTACCCGGGGCCGTGGCTGCCCGAGCCCGTCCCGAACGAGCCCGACCCGGCGCTGGACCCCGAGGCTGCCGCGGAGCTCGCCGACTCGCTGTCCATGGCGCTGCTCGTCGTCCTCGAGACGCTCTCGCCGTTGGAGCGCGCGGCGTTCGTGCTGCGCGAGGTGTTCGACCGACCCTACCCGGAGGTCGCCGCGACCCTCGGGCGCAGCGAGCAGGCGGTGCGCCAGCTCGTCCACCGCGCCCGTGGTCGGGTCGAGGACGGGCACGCCCGCTACCGGGCTGACGTCGCCACCCACGCGCACGTCGTCAGCGAGTTCCTCGCCGCATGCCAAGGCGCGGACCTCGACGCCCTGATGACGCTGTTGGCCCCGGATGTCGTCATCATCAGCGACGGCGGCGGAAAAGCCCAGGCGCCGCGGCGGCCGGTCTGCGGACGGGACAAGGTCGCGCGACTGCTCGTCGGGATCGGCGGACGGGTGCCCGCGGGCCTCACGTTCACGCTGGAGTACTTCAACGGGGCGCTCGGCATCGTGGCGCGCGCAGGTGGGACGCCGATCAGCGCGATGGCGGTGGGGGTGGCCGAGAGCACGGTCCAGTCGCTGCAGCTGATCGCCAACCCGGACAAGCTCGCGTTCCTGCAGGGCGCGGGCGTCGGGCTGAGCTAACCAGCGACTGATCGGCCCGGGCGGATCTAACGATCGGCGGTGACCACCCAGATGCCCGCCCTGCCGGTCTTGCCGGGCTGGGCGAGCGTCAGGACGTGGGTGCCCGCCGAGGAGCGGATCGTCACGCCCGCCGCGGTCGAGTTCACGGCGGCGGCGTTTGTCCAGCCCCGCGCGCTCGCGTAGGCGAGCGCGACCTGGGTCGGGTCGAGCAGCCACGGCTGCGCGCCGCCGTCGACGGCCGTCTGGAGGCTCGCAACCTGAGCCGGGTCCGCGGCGGGCCAGGGGAGCGCGACCGCGGCGGCCGTGCTCGGGGCCGGGACGGTCGGCGTGGGGCCGCAGCCCGCGAGCGCCGTGGCGAGGATCAGGACGCCCGCGACCCGGGCCCGCGTGTGCACGCCGCCACCGTAGGGCGCCGCCGCGCCATCCCTGTTGGTCGCGCACCCGCACGTCCGGGTGGCGACGAGCAGGCATGCGGTCACTAATCTCTGGCCGAAGCAGAGAGGTGATGCCCGATGAACCAGTCGGCCCAGGCGTTCTATGCGGCCCGCGAGTTCCTGTTCGCCCACCGCGCGGACTACGACACGGCCTACCGCGACTTCCGCTGGCCGGAGATCACGGAGTTCAACTGGGCGCTCGACCACTTCGACGCCGTCGCCGCCCAGCGGGGCGACCAGCGGGCGCTGTGGATCGTCGAGCAGGACGGCAGCGAGGCGCACTGGACGTATCGCGAGCTGTCGGCGCGGTCCAACCAGGTGGCCAACTGGCTGCGCGACCAGGGTGTCGGGCGCGGCGACCGGATCATCCTCATGCTCGGCAACCAGGTCGAGCTTTGGGAGACCCTGCTGGCGGCCATGAAGCTCGGCGCCGTCGTCATCCCGGCCACCACGCTGTTGACGGCGGCCGACCTGCGCGACCGGCTGGACCGGGGCAACGCCAAGCACGTCATCGTCGGTGGGGCGGACACGGGCAAGTTCGAGGACGTCGAGGGCGACTACACGAAGATCGCGGTACGGAACGCGCCCGAAGGCTGGCGCGACTACGGCGACGCCGCGGCCGCCCCCACCACGTTCACCCCCGACGGCGTCACCCAGGGCTCGGACACCCTGCTGCTCTACTTCACCTCCGGCACCACCGCGAAGCCGAAGCTCGTCGAGCACACTCATGCGTCCTACCCGGTGGGACACCTGTCCACCGTGTACTGGATCGGGTTGGAGCCCGGCGACGTGCACCTCAACATCTCCTCGCCGGGCTGGGCGAAGCACGCGTGGAGCAATGTGTTCGCGCCGTGGATCGCCGAGGCGTGCGTGCTCGTCATGAACTATGCGCGGTTCGACGCCGAATCGGTGCTGAGCGTCCTCGACCGCTGCGGGGTCACGAGCTTCTGCGCGCCGCCGACCGTGTGGCGCATGCTGATCCAGGCCGATCTCACGGCCTTGCGCACGCCGCCCTCGAAGGTGGTGGGGGCGGGCGAGCCACTGAACCCCGAGGTGATCGAGCAGGTCGAGAAGGCGTGGGGGCGGCGGATCCGCGACGGCTACGGCCAGACCGAGACGACGCTGCAGATCGGCAACCCGCCGGGCCAGACCGTCAAGCCGGGCTCGATGGGCCGTCCGATCCCCGGGTATCCGATCGTGCTGGTCGATCCCGCGAGCGGCGAGCGGGGAGTGACCGAGGGGGAGATCTGCATCGATCTGGCGGACCGGCCGTTGGGGCTGATGGTGGGCTACCACGGCGACGCCGGGCGCAACGCCGAGGCGATGGCGGACGGCGTCTACCACACCGGCGACGTCGGCTCGCGGGACGCGGACGGCTACATCACCTACGTCGGGCGCGCCGACGACGTCTTCAAGGCCAGCGACTACCGGATCAGCCCGTTCGAGCTGGAGAGCGTGCTGATCGAGCATCCGGCGGTCGCGGAGGCGGCGATCGTGCCGTCGCCGGACCCGGTGCGGCTGGCCGTGCCGAAGGCCTACGTCGTGCTCGCGGCCGGCTACGAGCCGGATGCGGAGACCGCGCGGTCGATCCTGGAGTTCGCCCGCGACAACCTCGCCTCCTACAAGCGGATCCGCCGTCTGGAGTTCGCGGCGCTGCCCAAGACGATCTCCGGGAAGATCCGGCGCGTGGAGCTGCGCGGGCGTGAGCGCGGGCTGCACGCCGATGCGTCCACGACGCCTGCGGGCGAGTTCACCCTGTAGGAACGTCGGTGCCGATGCACGTGCAGATGAACGATCCGGCAGAATACGCGGCGGCGGGGCGACCCGTCGCCGCGGTCGACCGGCTCGCCGTCCGGCTCGACCCGTGGGCCGACAGCGCGGCGAATCGGAGGGTGAGCACGTCTCGTGGACGGATCTTCGGAGCGGGGTGACCAACCGATCGCGGACGTGATGGCCGGGATGCCCGAGGTCTGGCGGCGGTTGCTGGCCGCGCACCAGTCCGACCGCCTCGGCCGGTGCGCGGGCTGCCGCACGTCCTCGGGCTCGGGAGCGCGGTGGCCGTGTTCCCTGCACGGCATCGCGATGGAGGCGCAGCGGCGCTATGGGCTGCGGCTGGGTCAGGCCGTCGGCGGGGAGTAGTGGCCTCCTGCCGGAACGTGAGTCGTGCGTTTCGACGTGGTGAGTCGTGCGTTTCGCACGGTGAGTGCGTTTTCGACGCGGCGGACGGCCCGGGATCGGTCTGCGCGGGCGGATCGAGGCGCCGAGGGCCGGGCGCAATCGGTAGCGTCCTCCGCCGTGCGATCGCGCGCGGTCGGGTTGATGCTGGGCGCGGTGGCCGACGCGGTGTTCGCCGACCCGGCACGCTGCCACCCCGTTGCGGGCTTCGGCAGGTGCGCCGCCGCGCTGGAGCGGCGCTGGTACGCCGACCGCCGATCGGCAGGCATGGCGCACGCCGCTGTGCTGGTCACGAGCGCAGTCGGGCTGGGAGTCGTAGCGGAGGCCGCGACCCGGCGTCGTCCCGTCCTCCACGCGATCGCGACCGGTGCTGCGACCTGGGCGGTGCTCGGCGGCACCTCGCTCGCCGCCCACGGCCGGGCGCTCGCCGCCGCCCTCGACAGCCCGACGAGCCCACCGCCCGACCTCGACGCGGCTCGCGCGCGCATCCCGGCGCTCTGCGGGCGGGACCCACGGTCGCTCGACGCGGCAGGCATGGCCCGGGCCGGGACCGAATCGATGGCCGAGAACACGTCGGACGCGGCGGTCGCCCCGCTTCTGTGGGGCGCGGCGGCGGGCATGCCAGGGCTGCTCGGCTACCGCGCGATCAACACCCTCGACGCGATGGTCGGCTACCGCTCGCCGCGGTACCGGCGCTTCGGCTGGGCGGCGGCCTGCGCCGATGACCTGGTGAACCTCGTGCCGTCTCGGGTCACGGCGCTCCTGTCCGCAGGGCTCGCCCCCGCCGTCGGGGGATCGCCGTGGGCCGCCCTGACGGCATGGCGCCGCGACGCCCTCGCACACCCCAGCCCGAACGCCGGCCCGGTGGAGGCCGCGACGGCGGGCGCGCTCGGCGTGGGGCTCGGCGGCCCGACCGTCTACGCGCACGGGATCGAGAACCGGCCGCGGCTGGGTTCCGGGCCGCCGCCCACACCCGGCGACCTGCGTCGCGCCGTCCGCCTGTCGCGGCTGGTGGCGGACACGACCGCGCTGGCGTGCGCCGCGGCCGTCTGGGTGGGACGACGCCCCGGCCGGTCGACACATACCTGACGTCTCACGAGGAGCACGCGTTGTCCGTTCCGCTGCCCGATGGCCTGCTCGACCTGCTGCGTCGACCGAGCCCCTGCTTCCTCGCGACGGTCATGCCCGACGGCTCACCGCAGCTGACCCAGACGTGGGTCACCACCGACGGCGAGCACATCGTGATCAACACGGGCGTCGACCGCCGGAAGGCCCGCAACATCGCCCACGACCCACGGGTCGCCGTGACCGTGACCGACCCCGACGACACGGCGCGCTACTACGGCGTGCGCGGCCACGTCGTCGCAATGACCACGCAGGGCGCTGCCGAGAACATCGACGAGATCTCCCGGAAGTATCTGGGCAGGCCCTATCCGAACTTCCGCGGTGGACCCGACCCCCGCGTCATCGTGACCATCGCCGTCGACTCCATCGCGCACGTGCCGCGCGACTGAGTGCGCCTACTGGTCCTCGTCCTCGCCCGCCAGTTCCCGGCGCAGGGCCGTGCGGCGGGCGTTGCGCCGCGGAGGTGTGGTGCGGGAACGGCGCTGCAGCATCTCCAGGCGCACGAAGTAGACGAGCGCGAACACGGCGATCGCGCCGAACGTCAGCCACTGCAGCGCGTAGGAGAAGTTCGTGAACGGTGCCGCGCTCTCCGCCGCGGCAGCCTCGACCGGCAGTGGCGCGAGCACACCCGGCTGGCCCGCGGCCAAGGCGAGATAGCCGGGCGTGATCGGCAGGCCGGTTGCCGTGGCCAACGTGCGGGCGTCGGTGACGTAGAGCTGGCGGTGTCCGTCGGACGTGAACGGCGGCCGGTGGTCGGGGTCGGTCTCGTCAACGCGCAGGCGGGCGGCCAGCGTCACCTCGCCGGTCGGCGGTGCGGGGTAGTCGGGAACGGCGGCGCCGCTCGCCGCCGTGACGTAGCCGCGATCGACGGCCACGACCTGCCCGTCGGCCGTCCGCAGCGGCGTCAGCACCTCGAAGGCGGGCTTGCCCTCGTACACCCGGAGCCGGACGACCGCCTCGGCGGCGGGAAGGTAGGTGCCGGTGACGGTCACCTGGCGCCACTCGACCGCCGCGGTGACCCCGCCGGGCGGTAGGACCTGCGCCAAGGGGGCGGGCGGGATCGCCGAGGCGGCGTCGAGCGCGTGCTGCTGGGCGTCCCGGTCGGCTTCGCGCCCGAACTGCCAAGGAGCGAGCAGGGCGTAGCAGGCGATGACGAAAAGCGTCACCGAGGTGATCAGCGCGAGCCATCCGGGCCGCAGCAGGAACCGCACATGTCCACGGTAGGCATCGCCGCGCCGGACCGCGCGCCTACCCGGCCGTCGGCGGTGCGGCGGGGGTGCTGGGCCCGGCGACATGGCGGCCGTGCGGCAACGAGCGACCGCGCGAGCCGTGTCGAAACCGGGCCTCGTCTCGTCGGAACGGCCAACTCGCGGTGTTGAGGCGCACGACTCACCATGGCGGAATGCGCGACTCACCGTCGTAGGGTGCGCGTGTGCGGGGTGCGCTCCTGGTCGCCGGTACGACGTCCGATGCGGGCAAGAGCGCGCTCGTCGCGGGGATCTGCCGGTGGCTGTACCGCCGGGGGGTCGCGGTGGCGCCGTTCAAGGCGCAGAACATGTCCAACAACTCCGTCGTGACGGCCGACGGCGGCGAGATCGGCCGCGCGCAGGCCATGCAGGCCCACGCCTGCGGCCTCGCTCCGAGCGTCGCGTTCAACCCCGTGCTGCTCAAGCCCGGCAGCGACCGCTCCGCCCAGGTCGTGGTGCGCGGCCGGGCCGAGGGCACGGTCAGCGCGCGCACGTACCAGGAGCGCAAGCGGGACCTGCTGGACGTCGTCACGGCCGGCCTCACCGAGCTGCGAGCCCGGTTCGACGTCGTCGTCTGCGAAGGCGCGGGATCGCCCGCCGAGATCAACCTGCGCGCGACCGACATCGCCAACATGGGGTTGGCGCAGGCCGCCGACCTGCCCGTCGTCGTGGTCGGCGACATCGACCGCGGCGGCGTGCTCGCGCACCTCTTCGGCACGGTCGCCGTGCTCGATCCGGCCGACCAGCGGCGCGTCGCGGGCTTCGTGATCAACAAGTTCCGCGGCGACCCCGCGCTGCTCCAGCCCGGCCTCGACCAGCTCCGTGCGCTCACCGGCCGCCCGACGTTCGGGGTCGTGCCGTGGGCCGAGCGGCTGTGGCTGGACGCGGAGGACTCACTCGCCGCCGTCGCCGACGGCGTGCTCGGGCGCCCGCCGCCGCCGCACGGGAGCCAGTGGCTGCGGGTGGCGGTCGTGCGGCTGCCGCGGATCTCCAACGCCACCGACGTCGAGGCGCTGGCGTGCGAGCCCGGGGTGGCCGTGCGGTACGTGACGGAGCCGTCCCGCCTCGCCGACGCCGACCTCGTGGTGCTCCCCGGCACGCGCGCGACCGTCGCCGACCTCGGCTGGCTGCGGCGCACCGGCCTCGCCGACGCGGTGCGCGCACACGCCACGGCCGGACGTCCCGTGCTCGGCGTCTGCGGCGGCTACCAGATGCTCGGGAAGCGCATCGCGGACCCGCACCGTGTCGAGGGCGGTGCCGCCAACGGCCTCGGCCTGCTCGACCTCGAGGTCGTGTTCGAGCCCGACAAGCACCTGTCCAACCCGGTCGGCACGGCGTGGGGAGCCCAAGTGCGCGGCTACGAGATCCACCACGGCCGGGTGGCCCGCTCGGGCGATCCCACGTTGATCGACGGCGCGGGCTCCGACGCAGGCTCGGACAACGGCACGGTGCTCGGCACCCACTGGCACGGCCTTCTGGAGAACGACGGCTTCCGCCGCGCGCTGCTGCGTCGCGTCGCCACACAGGCGGGCCGCGACGGGTTCACGGCCGCGCCGGACACGGCGTTCGCCGCGGAGCGGGCCGCCCAGCTCGACCTGCTCGGCGACCTCGTCGCGGCGCACCTCGACACCGCGGCGCTGGAACATGTCATCGATCACGGTGCCGCCCCGGACCTCCCGGTGATCACGTCCGGTCTGGCAGTCTCGCCGTGATGAGCACGTTCCCGTTCACGGCCGTGGTCGGCCACGACGACCTGCGCCTCGCCCTCCTGCTCAACGCCGTGCACCCCGGCGTCGGCGGCGTGCTGGTGCGCGGCGAGAAGGGCACGGCGAAGTCGACGGCGGTGCGCGCGCTGGCCGCGTTGCTGCCCGCGCTGGACGTCGTGGCGGGCTGCCGGTTCAGCTGCGACCCCGCCGCGCCCGACCCGCGTTGCCCCGACGGGCCGCACGGGGAGCGCGCCCTCGTCCACCGCGCGGCGCGGCTCGTCGAGCTGCCGGTGGGGGCGACCGAGGACCGGCTCGTCGGCGCGCTCGACCTGGAGCGCGCACTGAGCGAGGGCGTCCGCGCCTACCAGCCCGGACTGCTGGCCGAGGCCCATCGCGGCGTGCTCTACGTCGACGAGGTCAACCTCTTGCACGACCACCTCGTCGACGCCCTCCTCGACGCCGCCGCCATGGGCCGGGCGCACGTCGAGCGCGACGGGGTGTCGGTGTCGCACGCGGCGCGGTTCCTGCTGGTCGGCACGATGAACCCGGAGGAGGGTGAGCTGCGGCCGCAGCTCCTGGACCGGTTCGGCCTTGCCGTCGAGGTGCGGGCGGCGCGGGACGTCGCGACGCGGGCCGAGGTCGTGCGTCGCCGACTGGCGTTCGACGACGACCCCGACCGGTTCACCGCCGCGTGGGCGTCGGCCGAGGGTGGGACGGCCGCGCGCATCGCCGATGCGCAGGCCCGCCTCGGGTCGGTGGCGTTGCCCGACGCGGAGCTGCGGCGGATCGCCGCGGTGTGCGCCGCGTTCGACGTCGACGGCATGCGCGCCGACCTCGTCATCGCCCGCGCCGCCACCGCCCATGCGGCGTGGCGGGGCGCGGCGGCGGTCGCGGAGGAGGACGTGCGGGTCGCGGCCCGGCTGGCGCTGCCGCACCGGCGCAGGCGCGACCCGTTCGACGAGTCCGGCGTCGATGAGCAGGCCCTTGACGACGCTCTCGAGCGCGCCCGCAAGGAGGCCGAGGACGACCCGGATCCCGACGGACCCGGCGGCGGATCCGGGGGTGCCGAGGACGACTCCGGTCCGCGGGACGGCGACCGGGGGCCGGGCGGTGGCCGCGACGGCCGAGACGCCGGGTCGAACGGCCGCGCAGGCGGCCCGAACGGTCGGGACGGCGACGACCGCGCTCCTGGCGGGGACGACGGACGGGAAGCCGGCGGCCCGGACGACGCCCGCGCCGGCGGCCGCGACGACGACCGCGCCGGCGACCGCGCCGACGAGCGCGGCGACCGCGACGGCCCAGCGTCTTCCGGGCACCCGGCGACCGGGGCCGACTGGATCGCCCGCCGACCGCCGCGCAGCGCAGGCCGCCGGCAGCCGCGCCGCCCCCCACCCGGCCGGGCGTTCCGGCCCCGCCGCCTCGTCGTCCCCGGCGTCGGCGAGGGCGCGCCGGGCAGGCGGTCGCGGGCCCGCACCGAGCTCGGGCGAGTCGTGCGGGCCGCCACCACCCCCGCCCGGCGGGCCGCCGACGTGCACCTCCCGGCCACCGTCGCCGCGGCCGCGCCCCACCAGCACGCCCGCGGCCGGGTGCGCCGACTCCTGCTGCGCCCGGCCGACGTGCGCCACGCCGTCCGCGAGGGCCGCGAGGGCAACCTCGTGTTGTTCGCTGTCGACGCCTCCGGGTCGATGGCCGCGAAGGCCCGCATGGCGGCCGTCACCGGGGCGGTGCTGTCGCTGCTGCGCGACGCCTACCAGCGCCGCGACAAGGTCGGCCTGATCACGTTCCGCGGTGCCGATGCCGAGCTGGTGCTGCCGCCGACCGCCAGCGTCCCGGCCGCCCGGGTCCGGCTCGACGGCCTGCGCACCGGCGGCCGCACCCCACTGGCCCGCGGCCTGCTGCGCGCCCGGAAGGTGCTGGCCGTCGAGCGGCTGCGCGACCCCCGGCGGCGTGCCCTGCTGGTCGTGCTCACCGACGGCCGGGCGACCGTCGGCGTCGACGGCGAGCCCGTCCGCGACGCCTGCCGCGCTGCCGCGCTGTTGGCCGCCGACGGCGTGGCCACCGTCGTGGTGGACTGCGAGAGCGGCCCCGTCCGCCTCGGCCTCGCGGCGCGGATCGCCCGGGCCGCCGCGGGGGAGCTGGTGGGCATCGCCGAGCTCTCGGCCGATCGCGTCACCGACGTCGTCCGCGCGGCGCGGGCGGCATAGCCGACGAAGGAGGGCCCGAACCGATGCCACAAGGCCACGTCGCCCGCGTGCCCGACGACGGGCTCACCACCCGCCAGCGCCGCAACCGTCCGCTGCTCGTCGTCCACACCGGAGAGATGAAGGGCAAGTCGACCGCCGCGTTCGGGCTGGCCCTGCGCGGGTGGAGCCAGGGCTGGTCGATCGGGGTGTTCCAGTTCGTGAAGTCCGCGAAGTGGAAGGTCGGCGAGGAGGCGGCGTTCCGCGCGCTCGGCCGCGTGCACGCCGAGACGGGCGAGGGCGGGCCCGTCGAGTGGCACAAGATGGGCGAGGGCTGGTCCTGGGCGCGCAAACCCGGCTCGGCCGACGATCACGCCGCCCAGGCCGCCGAGGGCTGGGCCGAGATCCGCCGTCGGATCGAGGCGCAGATCCACCAGATGTACGTGCTCGACGAGTTCACGTACCCGATGAAATGGGGGTGGGTGGACGTCGGCGAAGTCGTCGACGTGCTCACGCGGCGGGCAGGGCGTCAGCATGTGATCGTGACCGGACGGGACGCGGCGCCCGAGCTGGTGGCCGCCGCCGACCTCGTCATGGCGACCACGAAGATCAAACATCCGATGGACGCAGGCCAGAAGGGTCAGCGGGGGATCGAATGGTGATCGTACTACGTATGTAGTACAGTGTGTTGTTTGTGGAGCGCATACCCATCAGGACCCTGAATCAGGACACGGCGGGCGTCCTCGCCAGGGTCGAGGCCGGGGAGATCGTGGAGATCACCAACCGGGGACGGCTGGTGGCGCGGATCGTTCCGGCGGGTGCGGGGGAGCTCGACGATCTCGTGGCGGCG
Organism: uncultured Actinomycetota bacterium; assembly: GCA_963822805.1. Classification (GTDB taxonomy): domain Bacteria; phylum Actinomycetota; class Actinomycetes; order Mycobacteriales; family Pseudonocardiaceae; genus Pseudonocardia. The sequence continues at coordinate 627,817 of CAWGIV010000004.1, forward strand.
GGCCGGGCGGTGCCCGCGTCGGTCCACGTCCCCTTCGTGGCGCCCGGCGGGCCGGTCGAGTCCGGTGCCGACGCGGGCGAGCTGCTGTCCGCGCTCCGCGACGAGGAGCGCTGATGATCTACGTTGACTCGTCGGCCATCGTGAAGCTGATCCGCCCGGAGGTCGAGAGCGCGGCGCTCGCCGAGTGGCTGAACGGCTCCGCCGAAGCGGTGGTGACCTCGGCGCTGGCCGAGGTCGAGGTGCCGCGGGCGCTTCGCCGGGTGGCTCCCGCGCGACTGGCAGGCGTATCGGCCGTACTCGCTCGGATGAGCCGCATGGAGATCGACGGGCGGGTCCGCGCGACGGCCGCCGCATACGCTGATACGGACCTGCGCCCGCTCGATGCCATCCATCTCGCCACCGCGGAGATGTTGGTGGCCGCCGGGAAGCGGGTGACGGCCTTCGTCAGTTACGACGTCCGGCAGGCTCGCGCGGCGGAGAAAGCCGGGTTCGCGACGGCCGCGCCCGAGTGACCGCCCGTCCCGCGCCCGGCGGTGATCACCGGTTCGGTGCCGAAAGCGGCCAGATCTGGCCGCTTCTGCGCCGAACCGGTGATCATGGCCGTGGTGGCCCCCGAGTGACGGCCCGCCACGGCCCCCCGGCGGCGCGCCAGTGACGGCGCGCGCCCTCGTCGTCGCGGCGCCCGCCTCCGGGGCCGGGAAGACGACGGTGGCCACCGGGCTCATGGCCGCGCTGCGCCGCCGCGGCACCGCCGTGGCGCCGTTCAAGGTGGGCCCCGACTACATCGACCCCGGCTACCACGCCCTCGCCGCGAGCCGCCCCGGCCGCAACCTCGACCCGGTGCTCGTCGGTGCCGAGCGGATCGCCCCGCTCGCCCGCCACGGCGCGGCGGGCGCGGAGATCGCCGTCGTCGAGGGCGTGATGGGGCTCTTCGACGGACGGCTGGCGGACGGCCACGGCTCGACCGCGGAGGTTGCCGGGCTGCTCGGGGCGCCGGTCGTGCTGGTCGTCGACGCCCGCGGCCAGTCCCGCAGCCTCGCCGCGCTGCTGCACGGCTTCCGGTCGTTCGACCCGGGCCCGGGCGTGGGCCGGGTGGACCTCGCCGGGGTCGTGCTGAACCGGGTCGGGTCGCCGCGGCACGAGGAGGTGCTGCGCGCGGCCGCCGCCGAGGTCGGGCTGCCGGTCCTGGGCGCGCTGCCCCGCCGCGCCGCGCTCGCCGTGCCGTCGCGCCACCTGGGGCTGGTCACCGCGGCGGAGCACGGGGCGGCGGCCGTCGCGGCGGTCGACGCCATGGCCGAGTTGGTGGCCGCGAACGTCGACCTCGACGCGGTGACGGCGGTGGCCCGCCCCCTGCCCGACGGCCCGGCCTGGTCGCCCGCCGACGCCGTGCGGAGAAGTCCGCGTTCGGCACGAGTGGCCTTCCTCGGCGGGGCGGCGTTCACGTTCGGGTACGCCGAGCACGTCGAGCTGCTCACGGCGGCGGGGGCCGAGGTCGTGGTCGTCGACCCACTGCGCGACACCACTCTCCCGCCGGACACGGCGGCGCTCGTGCTTCCCGGCGGCTTCCCTGAGGAGCACGTCGGCGCGCTCGCCGCCAACGCCGGGCTGCGCGAAGCGGTGCGGGCCCTCGCGGCGTCCGGGGCGCCGGTGCACGCCGAGTGCGGCGGCCTGCTCTACCTGTGCGCGACCCTCGACGGGGCGCCGATGTGCGACGTCCTGCCCGCCCACGCGACGATGACGGCCCGGCTCACGCTGGGCTACCGCGACGCCGTCGCCCTCACGCCGTCGCCGCTGCACCCCGCGGGCGCCCGCGTGACCGGTCACGAGTTCCACCGCTGCGCGGTGACTCCCCGCGCCGCCACGCCCGCATGGGCCTGGCGCGGCGGCGAACCCGAGGGATTCGTCCACGGCGGTGTCCACGCCTCGTTCCTGCACACCCATCCCGCGGGCCTGCCCGAGGCGGTGGCGCGGCTCGTCGCGGCTGCGTGCGGTTGATCAACCGTCACCTCCCGTTCCGGCCTGCGTCGCGATACCGTCGGTGGGAAGATCGGCACCGGGGAGGTCGTCATGGTGGACCGGCTGTCGCCCCTGGACGCGTCGTTTCTCTTCATGGAGGAGGCGACCACGCCGATGCACGTCGCAGGCCTCATGACCTTCGACGCCACCCCCGGTTTCGACCCCGATCGCTTCGTCGCACTGATCGGGCAGCGGCTGGCCGCGGTGCCGCGGTACCGGCAGAAGATCCGCGAGGTGCCCGCGCACCTCGGGCTGCCGGTCTGGGTCGACGACCCGGGCTTCGAACTCGACTACCACGTTCGGCGCTCCGCACTGCCCGGCCCCGGCTCCGACGCGCAGCTGCACGAGCTGGTCGGCCGTCTCGTGTCGCGCCAGCTCGACCGGGCCCGACCGCTGTGGGAGATCTACCTGATCGAAGGGTTGGCCGACAATCGATTCGCGATCGTCACCAAGATTCACCACGCGATGGTCGACGGGCTGTCGTCGATCGATGTCGGCACGGTGCTGCTGGACGTCACGCCGATCCCGCGGGAGGCTCCGCCCGACGACTGGCATCCGCCGCCCGAGCCGTCCGGCCTCAAGTTGGCCGCGGGCGCGATCCGCGAGCAGCTGCGCAGGCCGCAGCTGATGTTGGGGACCGCGCAGCGAGCCGCGTCGGACGTCCGGTCGGTGGCGCGCGCAGGCGGCGCCATGCTCGCGGCCGTCCGGTCGGCGGCGCGCCCCGCCCCGGCCAACCCGCTGAACGCGCCGATCGGCAGGCAGCGCCGCTACGCCACGTCCGCGGGTGAGCTCGACGACTACAAAGCGATCCGCAAGGAGCACGGCGGCACGGTCAACGACGTCGTGCTGACCGTGGTGGCCGGAGCCCTGCGGCGGTGGATGACCACCCGCGGGGAGCCCGTGTTGCCCACGACGACGGTGCGCGCTTTGGTGCCGGTGAGCGTCCGCGCCCGCGGCCGGACGGGCGGGCTCGGCAACCAGCTGTCGGCCTACTTCGTCGACCTGCCCGTCGGCGAGTCCGACGCCGTCACCCGGCTCAAGAAGGTCACCGCGGCCATGTCCGGGCACAAGGGCAGCGGGCAGGCCATCGGGGCAGGCGCGCTGATCGGCCTCGTCGGCCTCGCGACCCCCACCGTCCACAGCCTGGCCGCCCGCCTGGCCAGCTCGATGTCGTCGCGGATGTTAAACCTGGTCGTCACCAACGTGCCCGGCCCGCAGTTCCCGCTGTACGCGATGGGGGCGCGGATGCGGGACATGTACCCGGTCGTCCCGCTGGCGAAGGGACAAGCGGTGTCGGTCGGTATCACCAGCTATGACGGCGGCGTCTTCTACGGACTGAACGCCGATCGCGACGCGATGGGGGACGTCGACGTGCTCGCCGACGCGATCGGTGCGAGCCTCGCCGAGCTGAGGAGGTCGAGATGACGCGCACGGGGCTGGTGCTGGGGGCCGGGGGCATCCTGGGCTCGGCGTGGATGACCGGGGCGCTGCCTGCCGTACAGCAGCGGATCGGGCGGCCGCTGGGCGAGCTGGACCTGGTGCTCGGCACGAGCGCGGGATCCGTGCTCGGGGCCGCGCTGCGGTGCGGCATGACCGTGGACGAACTGCTGGGCCACCAGCACGGTGCTAACCCTGCCGACCTCGCAGACGACCTCCCCGACATGCGCACCATCGAGCGCGAGACCGGCGACGGTCGCCCGCCGCTCCCGCTGCCGTGGATCGGCTCGCCCCGGCTCGTCGCGCGCGCGGTCACCCACCCGCGCACCGTCCACCCGGTGATCGCGGCGTCCGCCCTGCTGCCCGTGGGGCGGGGCAGGCTGGCGTCGCTGATCCGGATGGTGACGGCGCTGCAGGCGCGGCTGGGGGTCACCCCTGACGGCTGGGTGCCCGGCGCGCCGCTGTGGGTCGTGGCCGTCGACTACGACTCCGGCCGCCGGATCGTGTTCGGCCGCCCGGGCGGGCCGTCGTCGACGGTCGGGGAGGCCGTGCTGGCCTCCTGCTCCATCCCGGGCTGGTGCACGCCGCAGGTGATCGACGGGCACCGCTACGTCGACGGCGGCGTCGCGTCGTCCACGTCGTTGGGTCTGCTCGCGCGGCCCGGCGCGCCGCCGCTGGATGAGGTGTACGTGCTCGCGCCGCTGGCCAGCCACGCCTACGACCGGCCGCGGGGACCGATCTCGGGCGTCGAGCGGGGGGTGCGTTGCGTGCTCACGCGCTGGCTGGACGCGGAGGTGCGGGCCGTGCGGGCGGCGGGAGTGCGGGTCACCGTGCTCACCCCCGGCCCGGCGGATCTCGCGGCCATGGGCGGCAACCTCATGAACCCGCGGCGGCGCGCGCGGGTGCTGGAAGTGGCGCTGCGGTCGTCCGCGGAAGCGTTGGAGTCGGCCGTCGACGAGGGTGCCCGCGCCGCATGACGGGCATACCCGGCATCATGGCCGCCGACACGCTCCCCCCCGCGGAGGCCATCATGACCTCGCCGACCAGCATCACGGCCTCCGTCCGAGCCGCGTCCCGGGTCGAGGAGCACTCGTTATGACCTCGCCGACCAGCATCACGGCCTCCGTCCGAGCCGCGTCCCCGGTCGAGGAGCACTCGTCATGACTGCCCAGAACGGGAACGTCGCATTGGCGTTCGAGCAGGTCGGCGACGACCGCGGCGAGCCGCTGCTGCTCGTCATGGGCCTCGGCATGCAGATGATCTTCTGGCCGGACGGGCTGCTCGCCGAGTTCGCCGACGCCGGATTCACGGTCGCGCGCTTCGACAACCGCGACGCCGGGGCGTCGACGCATCTCACCTGGCTGGGCACGCCGTCGCTGCCCGTGCTGTGCGCCGCGCCCCGCCTCGTTGCCCGGTACCGGATCGCCGACATGGCCGCCGACGCCGTCGCGGTGCTGGACGCGCTCGGGTGGGACTCCGCGCACGTGCTGGGGGTGTCGCTCGGCGGGATGATCGCGCAGGCCGTGGCGATCGAGCATCCCGGACGGGTGCGGTCGCTCACCTCGGTCATGTCGACGCCTGCGCCGTGGCTTGGCCTGCCGACCCGCCAGGGGATCGGCGCACTGCTCTCGCCGCCCGCCCGCGACCCCGACGAGGCCGCCGAACGCGCCGTCGCGACGTTCCGCGTGATCGGCTCGCCGGGCTACCCGCTGGACGAGGAGTGGCTGCGCGCCTACGCGCGGCGGGCGTTCGCCCGCGGGGCCGCTGCCGGGGCCGATGCGGGCAGCCCGCGCAGGCAGCTGGCCGCGGCCATGGCCTCGCCGAGCAGGATCCCTGGGCTGCGCGGGCTCCGGGTGCCGACGCTCGTCGTGCACGGTGAGGCCGATCCGCTCATCCGACCGGCCGCGGGGCGGGCGACCGCGCGCGCCGTGCCGGGGGCGCAGCTGCTCACGTTTCCCGGGATGGGCCACAACCTGCCCGCCCCGCTGTGGCCGAAGCTGGCCACGGCCGTGCGGGAGTGCGCGGCTCGTGCGTGGAAAAGCGGACGATGACCCGCTTTGCCACCGACTGGACGCGAGCCGTGAGCGCGAACGAGACTGGCGGCGTGCCGGGAAGAGTGTCGTTCGTGGGTGCGGGGCCGGGCGCGCCCGACCTGATCACGCTGCGCGGGGCGCGGCGCATCGCCGAGGCCGACGTCGTGATCTGGGCGGCGAGCCTCGTCATGGCCGAGTGCGTCCAGGAGCACGCGCGGCGCGACGCCGAGCTCGTCGACTCGTCACGGATCGCGCACGAGGACGTCCTCGCGCTCTACCGGCGGGCCGCCGCCGAAAACCTGCGGGTGGCCCGCGTGCACTCCGGCGACCCCGCGCTCTGGGGGGCCGTGCAGGAGCAGTACGACGCCGCCGCCGCGATGGGGCTCGAGGTGGAGATCGTGCCCGGGGTGTCGGCGTTCGGTGCCGCCGCCGCCGCCGCGGGACGGGAGCTGACGATTCCCGAGGTGGCCCAGTCGGTGGTGCTGACCCGGCTGGAGGGCGGCAAGACCCCGATGCCCGACCGGGAGCGGCTGCGCGAGTTCGCTCGGCACGGCACGACGATGGCGATCTTCCTGTCGGCCGCGCGGACCGGGCGGATGGTCGACGAGCTGCGGGCGGGCGGCTACCCCGACGACACGCCGGTGGTCGTCGCCTACCGCACCAGCTGGCCCGACGAGGTCACCCTGCGGTGCAGGCTCGACGAGGTCGAGGGCGTGTGCAAGGAGCGCAGGCTGTGGCGGCAGACCCTGTTCCTCGTGGGGCCCGCGCTCGCTGCGGGCGGCACGCGCAGCCACCTCTACCACGCGGGGCACTTCCACACGTTCCGCAAGCCGGAGCGGGAGGCGCGTACGGCGCTGCGGGCGGCCCGGGCGGCCCGCCGCGCCCCGTGACGGGCGAGAAGGGCAGCGGGGCCGCCGCGGGGCCGGGCGGCGACCTGCCCTCGGGCGAGGAGCGGCGGGCGGGCGAGCCGCCGGGCGACCTCGCAGAGGCGTTGGCCGCCTCGCAGGGGCTGGGGGGTCTGCGAGGTGCCGGCCGGGTCTGCGAGGAGGCCGGCGGCGGCACGTGCGGGGGCACGGTGACCGTCGTCGGGGTCGACGGGCTGCTCGGGCCGGAGGCGTGGGCCGCACTCGCGCAGGCGGAGGTCGTGGTCGGCGGCGCGCGGCTGCTTGCCCTCGTCCCCGATGACGTCGTCCAGGTGTGGGCGGCGGGTGAGGGCCGGCCCGGCGGGGAGCGGGCGGGGCCGGAGGTCCGGCCCCGGCTGGAGCGCGTGGTGCTCGGTGCCGTGGCGCCCGCGCTGAAGCGGATTCAGGGGCGCCGGGCCGTGGTGCTGGCGGGCGGCGACCCCGGGTTCTTCGGCATCGTCCGCCTGCTGCGCGAGCACGGCCACGCACCCGTCGTGCTGCCCGCGCTGTCGTCGGTGCAGCGGCTCTTCGCGCGGACGGGCCGCTCGTGGGACGACGTGGCGGTGGTGAGCGCACACGGCCGCGCGCTCGGCCCGGCCGTCAACGTCGTGCGCGCGCGGGCGGCTGTCGCCGTGCTCACCGGGCCCGGCGCAGGACCCGCGGAGATCGCCGCCGAGCTGCGCGGATGGCCGCGGACGCTGGTCGTCGCCGAGGATCTCGACGGACCCCACGAGCGCCTGACCACCCTGCCCGCCGCCGAGGCCGTCGGCCGGACCTGGCATCCGCTCTCGGTCGTGCTCGCTCTCCGTGAGCCCACTGCCGTGCCCGTCCGCAACTGGATCGCAGGCGGCGAACCCACGCCGCCCACGGACGGCTGGGCATTGCCCGACGACGCGTTCGCCCACCGGGCGGGCATGATCACCAAGGCCGAGGTGCGCGCCGTCGCATTGGCTCGGCTGGCCCCGCGGCCTGGTGCACTGGTGTGGGACGTCGGCGCCGGTTCCGGCTCGGTCGCCGTCGAGTCCGCCCGGCTGGGGGCGGCTGCGCTGGCCGTCGAACGGCGGCCCGACGACGTCGCGCGGATCGCCGGGAACGCCGCCGCGCACGGCGTCGAGGTGCGGGTCGTCGAGGGCGCTGCTCCGGCGGCGCTGGACGGCCTGCCGCGGCCGGACGCGGTGTTCGTCGGCGGTGGCGGAGCGGACGTGGTCGCGGCGTGCGCCGGGGTCGGCGCCGACCGGGTGGTGGTCGCGCTCGCCGCGCTGGACCGCGTCGGCCCGACCCGCGCGGCGCTGGCCGCCGCCTGCTACACGGTCGACGGCGTGCAGCTCGCCGCTTCCCGGCTCGCCCCGCTGCCCGGCGGCGCCGTCCGGCTCGCGGCCCTCAACCCCGTCGTCCTGCTGTGGGGGACCCGATGATCGCGCTGTTCGCCGTCACCGCCGCCGGTCGCCGGGCCGCCGACGAGCTCGCCGCGGCGCTCGGCGCGTCCCGACCCGAGCTCGCCGAGCTGCCGGGTCTGTGGCCCCGGCTCGACGCCGCAGTGTTCTTCCTCGCCACCGGCGCGACGGTCCGGCTGATCGCGCCGCTGCTCGGCGACAAGCGCGCGGATCCCGGGGTGGTCTGTGTCGATGAGGGCCGCCGCTTCGCCGTCGCGCTCTGCGGCGGGCACGAGGGCGGGGCCAACGCCTTGGCCGGTCGGGTCGCCGCGTTGCTGGGCGCCCAGCCGGTGGTGACGACCGCGTCCGACGCGGTGGGCGCAGCCGGCCTCGACGAGCTGGCCGCGGTGCTGGACGCCGTCGTCGTGGGCGACACCGCCGCGGCGGGGGTGGCGCTGCTGGACGGCACCGCCGAGGTGGCGAACCCGCTCGGCTTCCCGCTGCCCGCCCTGCCGCCCGGCGTGGCCGGGGGTGCGACCGCTCGCATCGTCGTCACCGACCGGGTCGAGGACGCCACCGCGCGCATCGTGCCCCGCACACTCGTCGTCGGGATCGGGTCGGCCCGCGGGGTGCCCGCGGCCGCGGTCACCGACGCGCTGCGGCGGGCGCTCGACGGGCTCGACCCGCTCGCCGTGCGCGCCTACGCCAGCCTGGACCACAAGGCCGACGAGCCCGGCATCCTCGCCGCCATCGCGCCTGCCCCGCTGCAGACCTACCCCGCGGCCGTGCTCGCCGCGGTCGACGTGCCGAACCCCAGCGAGGTGGTGCGCGCCGAGGTCGGCACGGCGAGCGTCGCGGAGGCCGCCGCCCTGCATGCGGCCGCCGAGCTGGGCGAGGGCGCGGCCGTCGAGCTGGTGGTGCCGAAGACGAAGGGCGACAACGTGACCGTCGCGGTGACCCGCATCCGACCCCGCGGCAGGCTGGCGATCGTCGGGCTCGGGCCCGGCGCCGACGACCTGCGGGTACCGCGGGCGGCGGCGGAGTTGCGGCGCGCGTCGGTCGTGGTCGGGCTCGACCAGTACGTCGACCAGGTCCGCCACCTCCTCCGACCCGGCACGCAGGTGCACGCAAGCGGCCTGGGGGAGGAGGAACAGCGCGCGGCCGACGCGGTTGCGCTCGCGGGCAAGGGCTACGCGGTCGCCCTGATCGGCTCCGGGGACGCGGGGATCTACGCGATGGGCAGCCCCGCCCTGGAGGCCGCCTGCCCGGATGTCGAGGTCGTCGGGGTGCCCGGCGTGACCGCTGCGCTCGCCGCGGCCGCCCTGCTCGGCGCGCCGTTGGGGCATGACCACGCGCTGATCTCGCTGTCCGACCTGCACACCCCGTGGCCGGTGATCGAACGCCGGGTGGCCGCCGCGGCCGCCGCCGACCTCGTGGCGTGCTTCTACAACCCACGCAGCCGCGACCGGCACTGGCAGCTCGGCGCCGCCCTCGAGGCCTTCCGCCCGCATCGGCCGCCCGACACGCCGGTCGGCGCCGTGCGGCAGGCCGGGCGCCCCGGCCAGCGGGTGTGGACCGCGCCGCTCGCGACCTTCGACCCGGCCGCGGTCGACATGCTCACCACCGTGATCGTCGGGGCCTCCACGACCCGCATGGTGGCGGGCCGGATGGTGACGCCGCGCGGCTATCGCTGGTCGTAGTGGTGGTCGGTGGCGTCGTCACGACCTGCGCACCGGCGCCGCCCTGGTTCACCTGCGACGACTGCAGCACCAGGGCTGCGCCCGCATCGGCATCGCGTGCTCGCGCAAGCGTCGCCGTGCTCGCACCCGCACCGCGGCGCGGGTGCGAGCACCACCCCGCCTGTGCGACCAACCTCCTGCGGCGGCGTCGGCAGATCCGACGGAGGGCGGTTCCGCGGAACCGTGGCCCGCGTTGGTTCGGAGCGCCGCGTGTGAGACCCGAGGGACGGTTCCGGGGTGAACGCCGCGGAGGATCGACGCATGACTGCCTATGTGATCTCGGAGGTCGAGGTGCTGGACGAGGCTCAGGCCCAGCGGTACCGAGAGCTTGCCGCCGTCTCCATCGCTCGGCACGGCGGGCGGTACCTCGTTCGGGGCGCACAGCCCGAAGTTGCGGAGGGGAACTGGTCGAGCGGGCAGCGGGTCGTCGTGGTGGAGTTTCCCAGTATGGAGCGGCTGCGGGCCTGGTACTCCTCGGACGATTACGCCGAGGCTCGCGCGGTCCGGGAGACGGCGCTGACGCGGCGGCTGCTCTTCATCGACGGCGTCAGCGATCAAGTCGATGACGTCAGCGATCAATCGGGGTGACCCTGCCCCCGCTGGCTTGATCAGCGACACCCGCCGAGGCGGCAGGACGCGGGCCGCATGGACGGCGCCGTAAGCCGGTGACGGGCACCCGCCGATGGTGTAGGACTCGAACCCGTCGGCGACCGCGAGCGACTGCAGGATCCGCATGCGAACCGCCGGTGGGATATGTCTGCACTCGATCTTCATGGCCTGAACCCGGCGCTGGCCACCCCGTTCACCGTCGACGGCGACGTGAGACCTGGTTCGAGGCGTGACGAGATCGACGTGAGCGGGGTTTTTCCGCGGCAAAACCCCGCTGGCGTCGATCTCGCGCTCCGCACGTCGACGTCGAACCCATATGGCGAGGTGATGGCGGTGCTGGCGCGGACGCGGGGGTGTCGCGGGGCCGGCGGCGGGCGTAATCCATGCGGCGAGATCGCTGCGTTGTTCGCACCGACGGCGTCTGGGAGGGCTCCGGTCGCCAGGGCGCGCAACTGGGCCGGCACCTCGGCCGCGCCGCGATCGCCCGGCGCTTCTCCGAGCAGCTGCCACCCGCGCTGCATCTGCTCAGCGAGGAGGACATCCGGGTGGAGGGCGATCGTGCCTGGGGCCGATGGCGCTATCTCGCCCCGGCGATCGTCGAGGGCGAGGCGAGCTGGATGGCAGGCCGATACGAGATCGACTTCGTCGTGCACGACGGCCGCTGGCACTTCGCGCACATGCGCGTGGTACCCCTGCTCGTGGCCGCCCATCGACAGGGCTGGGCCACACTCGGTGAGTACGACGAGCACGACGCGCGGGCCGGCGGATGAGCACGCCCGAGACCCGAGCGAGCCGACTCGCGGCATCGCGTTCATCGCCGCATCGGCACGACGTGCACCATTACCACGACAAATGCCCCATTGGCAGGAGCCTGCCGCGGGTCGGGCGAAGGGGAACGGCAGCGCTTGACGCCACCATGACCACGGAAGCATCCGCTGCCGCCGCCGAGGCGCCGCGCTTGGCGGCGGGCGCGCAGGACAGGTCGCCTGCGAAGGTCAGGGTGGTCTCGTTCGGGCCGCTGGCTCCGAACAGCCCTTCGCTGCTGCCGAACAGGTTGCAGATCGGGGCGTGGAACGCGGCGGCGACCGCCGCCCGGTGCTCGGGTAGCAGGGTCTCGCTGTGCGTGTTGATCGAGACCGGGTTGATCGCCAGCCTGCCCGCGTGCTGCTCGCGGGCGAGCAGGGCCAGGATGCTGGGGTAGACGTACAGCCGCGGCGCCTGCAGCCGGTTGAGCCGGTCGACCAGCTCGCCGAGAGGCAGGGTCGCCGGGGCCGGGACGAGGCCGACCGGGCCGCCCGCCAGCAGTTGCGGGAGCAAGCCGGTGCCGTGCACCGCCGAGGCGGCGCCCACCATGGCGATGGTCGACCGGTCGCCGGGCACCCGGTCGAGTGTGGTCGTCGAGCTGATGGCCGAGCACTCCGTGCCGAGCGCGGCGGACGCGGCGGCAGGGCCGCTGCTCAGGGAATTCGGCACCGAGGCCTGCCGTCGTCGGTCGGCGGATCTGGGATTGTGAGTCGGCAGGCGACCGCGGCCGCGGGACGCGCCGGACTGGCCCTACGCGGCTGCTGCAGGACGTCCCACTGCCGCTGGCCCGGTGCCGCACGCCTTGTCGTCAGCGCATGTGCTTCGCCACCAGCCATCCGATGACGGCCTGGTAGTCGTGTGGCTGCCGGTGGCAAGGGGAGCCGACAGGCCAGTTCTGATCAAATCCCGTGAAGCCGTTCGCGTTCGCCTCGATGCATACGTCGACGTGGCCGGCCCGACTGATCGCTTCGTTGGGGGCCTGGCTTTGATGGAACACGACTATGGCGCCGGGTGGGGGATAGTTGTGCGCCGTCTTGTCGATCCGTTCAAACTCCGCCGCGCTTGACGTGCTCGATGAGTGCCTCGACCTTCCACTTCACAAACTGTTCGTGGCAGAACGGCACGTGGCCCGGCTGTGTTCGCCAGTCGCAGCCGAAGATATTTTGGAAGCCTGATTCTTGTTCGACCAGACCGCAGGCGACCGGGTAGGGGAGACCTATCTTGTCCGCCGCTTGGACGATCTCATGGCCGTACCCGCCGTGTTGATCGATGATCTCTTCGACTGTTGGCATGGTGTGCCTCCTGCATCTTCCGTTCATTTGTGGCCCGTTGGGGGCTCTTCGTCATCGAGGCGGTCATGACCTGCACCGAGACGGGGATATGTTGTGGTTGAGGCGGAACACGTTGTCCGGGTCGTAGCGATTCTTGAGCGCCACCAGTCGGCGGTAGGCGTCCGGACCGAAGGCGGCATCGACCACGTCCGGGTCGTCGTCGCTGGTGGCGTTGAGGAACACGCCGCCGCCGGTGGTGAACGGCCAGACCGCCCGGACGAGCGACCGGGCGTGGGCAATGTGCTGGAGGTCCTCGGCGGGGTCAGGCCACTGGCTGACGATGTTGAGTCCGAACGGTTCCCGGCGGTGGCCGAAGGCGGTGGCGTCCTCCGGGACGCGGGCTACTGCTCCGCCGAAGGGCACCAGTAACGCCGTCGCCCGGGAGACTCTGCCCATCCGGCTGATCAGCACGTCGATCAGCGCGTCGCCGAGGTCGGGCAGGAAGTCGAAGGTGGCGTAGAAGCGGTCACCGGCGGCGGGCAGCGGCGCGGCCAGGCGCTGCAGCGTGGTGTAGGGCAGTGGCGTGACCTGGTCGATGGCGGGAGGGCCGAACTCGCGAAGCGGCCGCAGCGCCTCCTCACCGGCGGAGGGCGGGCCGAGGTAGCAGGCCAGGACGCCCACCACCGGTTGGCGGCGCAGCGGTTCGGGAACGAACGGCGCTTCCGGGGGCGTCATCAGGGTGCACACGCCAGCGACCTCATCGGGGGCGTGGGCGATGAACGCGCGGTAGAAGCGCAGCACGTCCGCCGCTCGGTCGTAGGGGTGCAGCAGCATTCCCCCGAGCACGGTCGGCCCCACCGGGTGCAGCCGAAACTGAAACGAGGTGACGATCCCGAAGTTGCCGCCACCGCCGCACAGCCCCCAGAACAGTTCCGGGTGCTCGCCTGGGCTCACCGTCAGGTAGTGGCCCTCGGCGGTGACCAGATCGAGTGAGAGCAGGTTGTCGCAGGTGCGGCCCAGTGAGCGCTCCAGCCAGCCGCTGCCGCTGCCCAAGGTGAGCCCGGAAATGCCGGTGCTCGGGTCTCGTCCGCCGGTCACGGCCAGGCCGAACGCCTGGGTCTCGCGGTCCAGCTCGGCCCAGGTCAGCCCGGCCTGGGCGTGCGCCACGCGGCGGGACGGGTCGACCCGGACCCCCTTCATCGGCCGCAGGTCGACCACCAGCCCGTCGTCGCAGACGGAATGACCGGCGAAGCTGTGCCCGCCGCCGTACACCGCGACCGGCAGTCTCGCGCGGCGAGCATGGCGCACCGCGGCGATCACGTCGGCGACCCCGGTACAGCGGGCGATCAACGCCGGGCGTCGGTCGATCGCCCGGTTGTACAGTCGTCGGGCCACGTCGTAACCGGCGTCGTGTGGTTGCAGCACAGCTCCGGCGAAGCCGTCGATGACCGAATCGGCCAGCCCGGCTCCTCCGGGCGGGCGGGGTGTCGTGGCGAGGTCAGGCATAGCAATTGTTTCCTACGGCTGGTAGGGACGCGTTCGGGAGCACGAGTCTTGGACCCGTGCTGCCACTCGGGTCAGCTTCGCCGACAGCGCGGATTGCTGGTATCCCACGCAGATGGGGGTATCGGCGCTTTGCCGCGCCACCCCCCACAACTGTGGGATGTTCCCGTCACCGCGCGGCGTCCTACAGTGATGGTGTGGCCAATACGGCGACAATCGAGCGGGTCCGGGCGAGTATCGACCGGCCGGCGGGCATCGAGGCACCGTGGTGGGTCGTAGCTGAGGATGTGGCCCACCATCTGCATCGCGTCATCGGGTTCGACTGCCTCTGCATGTCCCAGAACGACCCACGCGCACCGATGCCCGCGGCGGCGTTGCACGACGTCGAGGTGATCACCGCCCAGCAACGGCGGTTCTGGCAGATCGAAATGCAACTGCCGGATTTCAACAAGACCTGTCACCTCCTGGCCGCCCCGACCCATGTGGCGGTGCTCAGCGCCGCCACCGGCGGTGACCTGGCCCGCAGCCGCCGGTGGGACGAGCTGCTGCGCCCCGGCGGGCTGGTCGCGACGCAGGACGACGTTGTCGATCTGGTGATCGCGGTGGCCGACGGAACGTTCGACGAGGTCGGGGAGATCGCAAAGCGGCTCGAGCCGTGGGCGTGATCACCCGAATGGTTCGGGACCAACGGCTACGATCGTGCGCCGGAGGTCCGACATTGCGCACTGGCGTGCACCCCATCGAGACCGCCTCGTACGCGATCCTGCGCGAGCGCCTCGACACCACCGATCTGCCCCCGCTCACCCGGGCCGTCGTCGAACGCGTGGTGCACACCAGCGCCGACCCGAGCTGGGCGGGTGACCTGGTGTGCGTCGAGGATGCCCTGCGCGCCGGGCGCGTGGCGCTGGCCGCGGGCGCGCCGCTGGTCGTCGACGTGCGGATGGTGGCGGCCGGGATCACCGCCCGGCCGACGACGGTGGCGCTCGACCTCGCCCCCGTTGATACCCGGGTGGGCAGCGCGGGCCGCACGCGGTCGGCGGCCGGGATCCGGGCCGCCGTCGCCGCCCATCCGGAGGGCGCGGTGTGGGTCGTCGGCAACGCCCCCACGGCGCTGGCCGAGCTGGTGCGCTGCGCAGGCGCGGGCCTCGTCCGCACACCGCTGGTGATCGGCCTTCCGGTCGGGTTCGTCGGCGCGGTGACCGCTAAGGCCGCGCTGCGGGCGTCCGGGCTGCCTGCGGTCTCGAACCGCTCCGAGCGCGGCGGCGCGGCGGTCGCGGCGGCCGCGGTCAACGCGCTGCTCTACGCGGGCCCTGCGGCATGACCCCGCCGTTGCTGCTCGTCGGCCACGGCACCGTCGACGCCGTCGGTGTGGCGGAGTTCGGCGCGTTCACCCACAGGCTGGGGCGGCGGCTGTCCGGTGAGGGCGTCGACGTCGACGGCGGGTTCATCGAGCTCTCCGCACCGACCGTGCACGAGGCGTGGGCGGCGCTGGCCGCGCGCGGCCACCGCAGGATGGCCGCCGTGCCGCTCGTGCTCGTGGCCGCGGGCCACGCCAAGGGCGACATCCCGGCGGCGCTGGAGCGGGAGGTCCGCCGCGATCCCGCGACTGAGTACCTGTTCGGGCGCCCGCTCGGCCCGCACCCGGTGCTGCAGGAGATCCTCGGCGCGCGGATCGCGGCCGCCCTCGCCATGGACGCGGGCGGGGTGCGCGGCGGCGGACCTGCCACGGTCGACCCCGCGAACGCGGGCGGGGTGCGCGGCGGCGGACCTGCCAGGGTCGACCCCGCGGACACCGCCGTCCTGCTCGTCGGCCGCGGCTCCACCGACCCGGACGCCAACGCCGAGATCTGCAAGGTCGCCCGCCTGCTGCAGGAGGGCAGGCCCTACGCGTTCGTCGAGCCTGCGTTCGTCTCCCTCGCGCTTCCCGACGTCGCGGGCGGGCTGACCCGCTGCCGCGCGCTGGGGGCGCGGCGTGTGGTCGTCGCGCCGTACTTCCTCTTCGACGGGGTGCTGCCGCGCCGCGTCGGCGAACAGGCGCGGGCGTTCGGTGCCGCCCATCCCGACCTCGACGTACTGGTCGCGGGGCATCTAGGGGACTCCGACGCGCTCGCCGACCTCGTCGTCGAGCGCTACCGCGAGACGTTGGTCGGTGACATCCGGATGAACTGCGACACCTGCGCCTACCGCGTGCTCCTTCCCGGCTTCGAGGACAAGCTCGGCGCTCCCCAGACCCCGCACCACCACCCCGAGGACCCGGCGCACGGGCATGGACACGGACATGGACACGGGCACGCGCATGTCTGACCCGTACCTGGTCGGCCTCGATCTCGCCGCTCGCCGCGTCGTCGTCGTCGGCGGTGGGTCAGTGGCGCAGCGACGGCTCGCGGGTCTGCTCGCGGCGGGAGCGGTGGTGGAGGTCGTCGCGCCGCACGTCACGCCCGCCGTCGAGGCCATGGCCACGGAGCCCGCCACAGCGCTGCGCTGGACCGCGCGCGCCTATCGCGACGGTGACCTCGACGGCGCCTGGTACACCATCGCCTGCACCGACGATCCGGCCGTCAACGCGGCGGTCGTCCGAGAGGCGGAGCGCGCCCGGGTGTTCTGCGTACGCGCCGACGACGCCCCGGCGGGCAGCGCGGTGACCCCGGCCGTCGGACGGCATGACGGCCTCACCATCGGCGTGCTCGCGGGCCGCCGCCCCCGCCGCTCGGCCGCCGTGCGCACGGCGCTGCTGGAGGCGCTGGCCGCGGGGGCCGTCGATGACGCCGCCGAGCCCGTCCGACCCGGTGTCGCGCTGGTCGGCGGCGGGCCGGGTGACCCGGAGCTGATCACCGTGCGGGGCAGGCGGTTGCTCGCCCGCGCCGACGTCGTGGTCACCGACCGGCTCGGCCCCCGCGACCTGCTCGACCAGCTTGCCCCGCACGTCGAGGTGATCGACGCGTCGAAGATCCCCTACGGGCGCGCGATGAACCAGGCCCGGATCAACGAGCTGCTCATCGCGCGGGCCCGGGCGGGCCGGTTCGTCGTCCGGCTCAAAGGCGGCGACCCGTACGTCTTCGGCCGCGGCTTCGAGGAGGTCCTCGCGTGCGCCGAGGCGGGCGTGCCGGTGACCGTGGTGCCCGGCGTGACCAGCGCGTTCGCCGCTCCCGCCGTCGCCGACGTGCCAGTCAGCCACCGCGGCGTGGCGCACGAGATCGTGGTCGTGTCCGGGCACGTCGCCCCGGACGACCCGCGCAGCCTCGTCGACTGGCCCGCCCTCGGCAGGCTCCGCGGCACCCTCGTGCTGCTCATGGCCGTCGAGCGAATCGAGGCGTTCGCGCGGGCGCTGCTCGACGGCGGCCGACCGGCCGACACGCCCGTCGCGGTGGTGCAGGACGGCACGACGCGGATACAGCGGTCGGTGCGGGCCACGTTGGCGACCGTGACCGACATCGTGCATGCCGCGGAGATCTCCCCGCCCGCGGTGGTGGTCGTGGGCGCCGTGGCCGGGCTCGGCGAGGGAGTGACCGAGCCGCGCTGACCAGATTTCCGCATGCGGTACGTCGCCGCATGATCGCCGGAATCGGTGCAGGTGGTGTATCAGCACACCTCATGCACCGATCCCGGCGATCAAGCTGGCGTCAGATCGACAGCAGCCGGTCGAAGAAGCTGCGGTAGCGCCGCAGCGCGAGCCGCAGGTCCTCCGTGGACGTCTCGTCGCGGTCCAAGCCCTGCTCGATCTGGGTGCGCTGCTGCTTGAACAGCTCCTGCAGCTCGTCGAGCAGCTCGCCCACCAGCGCGTCCGCGTCGGCGACGGCGCGGCGGGGCTCGTCGACGAACTCGCCCTTCACGCTGTCCCAGCGCGCCGTGTAGGAGTTGGCGCGGTCGCGGGTGAGGAGGGCCGCGCGCTCGCCGTCACCGTCGGGGTTGGCGTTCACGCCCGGGCCGGCCTGGCGCCCACCGCCTGCCGACCGCTCGGTGCCCGCGCCCATGCCCGCACCCGCTGCCGTGCCGCCGGGCCGGGCCTCGGTGGTCACTCCCGCGTCCCGCGCCGGTCCACCGCTCTGCGCGAGGCCGGCATCGCCGCCGACCTCTCCGCGCGCCAAACCCGGGTCGCCGCGCAGCTCGCCGCCGTGCTGGACCTGGCCCTGCGCCGTGGGGTCGCCGCCTTGGCGGACATGCTCGGGCGCCACGGTGTCGCCGCGGATTTCGCCGCCGTACGGCGGTTGGGCTGCGCCGAGCTGCCCGCCCTGCGTGACCGGCTGGCCCTGCGGCGGTGTGCGGTGCGCGCCCGGGTCCACCCCGGCTGGCTGGTCCTGGCGGCCGGACGGCATGGTCTGACCTGCCCACATGTCGTCGGTGAACGCCTCGCCGCCGGTGGTGGTGTCGTGCTGCCCCGCGACGGCCTCACGGGCTGGGGCGTTCGGCGCTCCGGTGTCGTAGCGGACACCCGCCGTCGACTGCTGGTTTTCGGCCCGGGCGTCGCCGTACTGGCCCGGCTGCGCGGCCTGCTCGCCGTAGCCGTGCGCCCCGCCCGCCTGCCCGGCCGCGGCCTCCTCGCCGTAGCCGTGCGCCCCGCCCGCCTGCCCGCCCGCGGGCTCCTCGGCGTAGCCGGGGTCGCCGCGGCGTTGCGCCTCCTCGCGGTTGAGTTCGTCGAGCTGGCTCGTGTCGTCGCGCTCGCCCCGTCCGAACAGCTCGTTCACGGCCTCGCGGAAACCGCCACGACGGTGCTCGTCTTCCGGCTGGGTGGTCATCGGGTGTGCTCCTCGCGCGTAGTGGAAGTGGTGCTCTTGGCGGAGTCGCCATGCAACAGCGCCTCGATCAGTGCCCGGTACGACGTCACCGCCTGACGCTGGCGTTCCGTGTCGACCGGACCCTCGTCGGTGGCGACCCGGGTGGCGCGGGCGTCGCGGTAATGCTGGACGACCCTCGGGTGCTCGACGGAGATGTCCTCCGCGCGGCGGTCGAAGTCGTCGACCGGGTACCCGCGGGTGCGCAGGATGTCGACGACCAGCGCGTCGGCGCGCTGCACGGCGTGCACCGGGTTGTCGACGAAGCCACGCTGGATGTCGACCCAGGTGTTCTCGAAGCCGTCGCGCTCGGCGGGCTCCAGCTCGCGGATGTCGAGCGAGCGATGCCGCTTCTCCCGCTCGGTGAGCTCCGCCTCGGCGGCCCGCCGGTCGCCGCTCCTGGCGACCTCGCGGTCGTATTCGTCTCCGTAGTGCTCCTGGAGATGCTCCGACCGACGCCGCTTGGCCAACATGGCTCCGACGACGGCGAGCGCGATCACCAGCAGCACGACCACAACGATGAGGACGATCACTGTGCTGTTCACGGCCACCTCTCTGGGGTGATGAACGACACACTTTGTCGTGTGAACCGTTCGTGGGGGCTTCCCGAACACCCCCACTTTCCAAACACGACGCGTTGACCCGGGACGGCCGCGTGTGATCTCGTGACGGTGACGGGGAGTCGAGGAAGCCGGTGCGAGTCCGGCGCGGTCCCGCCACTGTGATCCCGGAACTTCGGGAAGCCAGACACTCGACCCCGTCGCCGGGCACCCCTGGGCGCGAGGGCGCGGACCCTCCGGAGGAGGAACGCGTGAACAAGCGCAGCGCCGTCCTGCTGCTGTCCACCGCGGACACCGAGCTTCTGGCCGCGCGTGCGTCCGGCGCGCTCTACCGCACCGCGAACCCCGCGCGCCTGGAGCTTCCGGGATTGGCTCCGCTGCTGACGGGGGTCGCGGTGGTCGTGCTGCGGCTGCTCGGCGGCCGGAGGGCGTGGCCGGAGGGCGTCGACGCGCTGCAGGCCGCAGGTGTGCCGCTGGTGCTGCTGGGCGGGGAGAACGTGCCGGACGCGGACCTGATGGCCGCCTCGACCGTGCCGGGCGGCGTCGCGTCCGAGGCGCTGGCGTACCTGGCCGACGGTGGCCCGGACAACCTCCGTGAGCTGCACCGGTTCCTCTGCGACACCGTGCTCCTCACCGGGGAGGGCTTCGCGCCGCCGAGCCCGACGCCCGAGTTCGGCGTGCACGGCGACCGGGCCTTCCGTGCCGACCGGCCCACCGTCGGCGTCGTCTTCTACCGGGCCCACGAGCTCTCCGGCAACACCGCGTTCGTCGACACGCTCTGCGCCGCGGTCGAGGCGCGCGGCGCCAACGCGCTCCCGGTGTTCTGCGGATCGTTGCGCGGCGCCTCCGAGGAGCTGTTGGCCCTGTTCGGCCGGGCGGACGCGCTGGTCGTGACCGTGCTGGCCGCGGGGGGCACCGTCGCGGCGACGGCCGGTGCGGGCGGCGAGGACGAAGCGTGGGACGCGGGGGCGCTGGCCGCGTTGGACGTGCCGGTGCTGCAGGGCCTGTGCCTGACGACCCCGCGGGCGACCTGGGCCGCCTCCGCCGCCGCGCTGTCGCCGATGGACGCGGCGATGCAGGTGGCGATCCCGGAGTTCGACGGGCGGCTGGTCACCGTGCCGTTCTCGTTCAAGGAGACGGCACCGGGCGACGACCTGCCCGGTTACGTCGCCGACCCGGAGCGGACGGCCCGGCTGGCGGGCCTCGCGGTGCGGCACGCCCGGCTGCGGCGCACCCCGGTCGCGGACCGGCGGATCGCGATCGTGCTCTCGTCGTATCCGACCAAGCACGCCCGCGTCGGCAACGCCGTCGGGCTCGACACCCCGGCATCTGCGGTCCGCCTGCTGACCGCCCTGCGCGCCGCCGGGTACACGGTGGGGGACTTCCCGACCGACTCCGACACGCTCATCCACACGCTCATCGCCGCGGGCGGGCACGACGTCGAGTGGCTCACCGAGGAGCAGCTCGCGGCGGCGCCGCAGCGGGTGCCGCTCGCCGACTACCGGACGTGGTTCGCCGAGCTCCCGTTCGCCGACACCGTGATCGAGCACTGGGGGGAGCCGCCCGGTTCGCTCTACGTCGACGGGACGGGCGACGACGCGGCCATCGTGCTGGCGTCCCTGCGCTTCGGCAACGTGCTGCTGATGATCCAGCCGCCGCGCGGGTTCGGGGAGAACCCGATCGCCATCTACCACGACCCCGACCTGCCGCCGTCGCACCACTACCTGGCCGCCTACCGCTGGCTGGAGCACACGTACCGCGCCGACGCGGTGGTGCACCTCGGCAAGCACGGCACCCTCGAATGGCTGCCGGGCAAGGGGCTCGGCCTGTCGGCCGGGTGCGCGCCCGACGCCGTGCTGGGCGAGCTGCCGCTCGTGTACCCGTTCATCGTCAACGACCCGGGCGAGGGCACGCAGGCCAAGCGGCGGGGGCACGCCGTGGTCGTCGACCATCTCGTGCCGCCGATGGCCCGCGCCGACACCTACGGCGAGCTGGCCAAGCTGGAGCAGCTGCTCGACGAGTACGCCACCGTCGCCGCGCTCGACCCGGCCAAGCTCCCGGCCCTGCGCGCGCGGATCTGGGAGGTGGTGACGGCCGCGCAGCTGCATCACGACCTGCGCGTCGACGCCCCACCCGACGACTTCGACGACTTCGTCCTGCACATCGACGGCTACCTCTGCGAGGTCAAGGACGTCCAGATCCGCGACGGGCTGCACGTGCTCGGCGCGGTGCCCGACGGCGAGGCGCGGGTCAACCTGGTGCTCGCCGTGCTGCGCGCCACCCAGGTCTGGGGCGGCACGGCGGCGCTGCCGGGCCTGCGCGCGGCCCTGGCGAGCTGGGCCGGTCTGGACGAGCAGGCGCTGCTGGCCGAGCCCGGCCGGGCGGTGGCGGAGCCGCAGCAGGGTGACGCTGCGCCGACCCGGCAGCAGGGTGACGCTGCTGTGACCCGGCAGCAGGGTGATCCTTCGCCAACCCGGTCGCGGCAGGGCGACACTCCTTCGCTCCCAGGGCCGCCGCCGTCGCGCCTCGGCCGCCTCGTCGGGCTCGCCCCGGGTCTGCCCGCCCGCACCGCGGCGGACCTCGTCGACGTGCTGGAACACGTCGCCCGGCGGCTCGTCACCGACCTCGACGCGCGGGGCTGGGCCGGGCCGGAAGCCGTCGTCGCGGACGTGCTGGGCGAGGCGGTGCCCGAGGTCGGCGCCGTGCTCGCCTTCGCCTGCGCCGAGGTCGTGCCCCGGCTGGCCCGCACCACCGACGAGGTCACGCACATCCTGCACGCCCTCGACGGCGGGCACGTCCCGGCGGGCCCATCCGGCTCACCGACCCGCGGGCTGGTCAACGTGCTGCCGACGGGCCGCAACTTCTACTCCGTCGATCCGAAGGCGATCCCGTCCCGCAGCGCATGGGAGGTCGGCTGCGCGCTCGCCGACTCGCTGCTGGCCCGCCACGTCGCCGACACCGGCGAGTACCCGCGCAGCGTCGGCCTCACGGTATGGGGCACGAGCGCGATGCGCACGCAGGGCGACGACCTCGCCGAGATCCTCGCGCTGATCGGCGTCCGGCCGGTGTGGGACGAGGCGTCGCGGCGGGTCACCGGGTTCGCGATCGTCCCGCGGGACGAGCTCGGCCGTCCCCGCATCGACGTCACCGTGCGCATCTCCGGCTTCTTCCGCGACGCGTTTCCGCACGTCATCACGCTCCTCGACGACGCGATCGCGGCAGTCGCGGAGCTGGCCGAGCCGGACAACTACGTCCGGGAGCACGTCGAGGCCGACGTCACGGGACACGGCGACCGCCGCCGCGCCACCGCCCGGGTCTTCGGCTCGAAGCCCGGTGCGTACGGTGCGGGCCTGCTGCCGCTCATCGACGCCCGCAACTGGCGCAGTGACGCCGACCTCGCCGAGGTCTACGCCGTCTGGGGCGGCTACGCCTACGGCCGCGGGCTGGACGGCCGCGAGGCGCGCGCGGACATGGAGACCGCGTTCCGGCGCATCGCTGTCGCCGCGAAGAACCAGGACACCCGCGAGCACGACATCGTCGACTCCGACGACTACTTCCAGTACCACGGCGGCATGGTCGCCACCGTGCGCGCGCTGACCGGCCGCACGCCCGCCGCGTACGTCGGCGACTCGGCCGTGCCCGACGCCGTCCGCACCCGCACCCTCGCCGAGGAGACGAAGCGGGTGTTCCGGGCGCGCGTGGTCAACCCGCGCTGGATCGCGGCCATGCAGCGCCACGGCTACAAGGGCGCGTTCGAGCTGGCCGCCACGGTCGACTACCTCTTCGGCTACGACGCCACGGCGGGGGTCGTCGACGACTGGATGTACGCCACGCTGGCGCGCGAGTACGTGTTCGACGAGGTCAACCGGGCGTTCATGGAGCGCTCGAACCCGTGGGCGCTGCGCGGGATCACCGAGCGGCTGCTGGAGGCGGCCGACCGGGGGATGTGGGCCAAGCCCGACGACGCCGTGCTCGATCGCCTCCGCGCCACCTACCTCGAGCTCGAGGGCGACCTGGAGGGGGCCGGATGAGGCCCGTGCTGTACGGGGTCGGCGTCGGACCCGGCGACCCCGACCTCGTCACCGTCCGCGCGGCGGACCTGCTGGCCAAGGCCGACGTGGTGTTCGTCCCGGTCGCGGACGGCGTCGATGCGGGCTCCGTTGCCGCGCCGCGCCGGGGGATAGGTGCGCGTTCCGCTGACGCTCGGCGGTGGGGGGCCGAGGCACGTTCCGTCGACGCTCCGCGGTGGGGGGCCGAGGCGCGTTCCGTCGACGCTCCGCGTTGGGGAGCCGGTGCAGGCTCCGCAGGCGCTCGGCGCTGGGGCGGCGAGACGGGCCGGGCCGAGCAGACCGTGCTGCACTACGCCGAGGCCTGGCGGGTCGAGCGCGTCGTGTTCGCCCTGCACGACCGCGAGCACACCGCCCGCCGTGAGCAGGCATGGGAGGCCGCCGCCGCCCAGGTGGCCCGCTGGTTCGCCGAGCATCCCGGCGGCACGGCCGTGTTCGCCACGATCGGCGACCCGTGCGTCTACTCGACGTTCACCTATCTCGCGGCGACGGTCCGCGCGCACGTCCGCGACCTCGCCGTGCGGCTCGTGCCGGGGATCACGGCCATGCAGGACCTCGCCGCCCGCACCGGCACCCCGCTCGTCGAGGGACGGGAGGCACTCGGCCTGTTCCCGATGACGGCGGGCGCCGACCGCTTCCGCGAGACCCTCGAACGCGGTGACGCGCTCGTCGCCTACAAGTTCGGCCGCATGCTGCCCGAGACCCTGGCCGTGCTGCGCGCCACCGGACGGCTGGACGGGGCGGTGTACGGCGCCCGGCTCGGCCTGCCCGATGAGGACATCCGCCCGGCCGCCGACCTCGACCCGGCCGAGCCCGGCCCCTACCTGTCCACCCTGATCGTCCCCCCGCGCCGAGGCGCGCGCGGCGCGGCCCTGCGCTGACGCATGGTGGCCGCGATCGTTTCGGTGCGCGACTCCCGGCGCCCACGACCCCCGCGCGCACGACTCCCGCGGACACGATCCCTCGCGCACACGACCCCTCGCGCACGACGCCCCGGCGCGCAGACCCCTGGCCCGCTCGACCCCTGGAGGAACCGATGTCCCTGCTCGACGAGACCATCGCCGCGATCGCCCCGCCCGACGACGCCGCCAGGGCGGCCGCCCGTGAGCGCCTCGACCGGATGACCATGCCCCGCGGTGCGCTCGGCCGCG
Source organism: uncultured Actinomycetota bacterium (assembly GCA_963822805.1). Taxonomy (GTDB): domain Bacteria; phylum Actinomycetota; class Actinomycetes; order Mycobacteriales; family Pseudonocardiaceae; genus Pseudonocardia. The sequence continues at coordinate 652,051 of CAWGIV010000004.1, forward strand.
TCGGGGAGCTCGGCGTGACGCTCGCCGGGATCGCGGGCGGCTGCCCGCCGCCGGTGCCCGAGCCCGCCGCAGTCGCGGTGTTCGCGGGCGACCACGGCGTCCACGCGCAAGGGGTGACGCCGTGGCCGCAGGAGGTCACCGCGCAGATGGTGGCGAACTTCCTCGCGGGCGGCGCGGTCGTCAACGCGTTCGCCCGCCAGATCGGGGCGGACGTGGTCGTCGTCGACGTCGGCGTCGCGGCGCCGCTGGACCCACAACCGGGTCTCGTCGCGCGGCGGATCGCCGACGGCACCGCGGACATGACGACCGGCCCCGCGCTCACCCGGGAACAGGCCCTGGCCGCGGTCGAAGTCGGCATCGACGTCGCCAGGGAGCTGGTGGCCGCCGGGCACCGCGCGTTGCTCACCGGCGACATGGGCATCGCCAACACGACCGCGGCTGCCGCGCTGACCTGCGCGTTCACCGGAGCCGACCCCGCCGATGCAACGGGCCGCGGCACCGGCATCGACGACGTCACCCTCGCCCGCAAGGTCGAGGTCGTGCGACGGGCGATGGCGCGCCACCAGCCGGATCCGGCCGACCCGCTGGGCGTGCTCACTGCGTTCGGCGGTCTGGAGCACGCGGCGCTGGCAGGTTTCGTGCTCGGCGGGGCGGCGGCGCGCGTGCCGGTGCTGCTCGACGGCGTCAACGCCGGAGCCGCGGCGCTGGCCGCCGCCGCGTTCGCCCCGGCCGCGCTCGGCGCGTGCCTTGCGGGTCACCGCTCGGTGGAACCCGCCCATCGGCTCGCGCTCGCCCATCTCGGCCTCGACCCGCTGATCGACCTGGAGATGCGGCTCGGCGAGGGCACCGGCGCGCTGCTCGCCTTGCCGGTCGCGCAGGGGGCGGCGCGGGCGCTGCGCGACGTGGCGACGTTCGACGCCGCGGGCGTCACCGACAAGGAGGGTTAGTGCGACCGGCAAAATGATGGCGCCGGGGGCTGCAGGTAGGGGTGATCGGGTCTGGCCCCGCTGCACCCCCTCCAGGTTGATCGCCGCAAGTGGGACATGACGGCCATATCTGGCGCGCATGTCCCACTTCCGCCGATCAACGCGCTTAGTTGGATATGGGTTGACCGCGCCGGGCGACCTCGCACCCCGTCGACGGGGGTGCGAGGCCGTCGCATGCGGTGCGACGTCAACCCAGACAGTCGAGGGGGTCGGCGCGGCGGAGGGCCTGCTCTTCGGCAGCGAGGGTGACCGCCCGGCCCGGCCCACTGCTGCGCGTCTCGAAGCGGACGGTGACGCGGCCGTGCCCCGCGCCCTGCACCCAGCCGTGGCCGTGGTCCGGGTGGTGGACGTCGTCGCCGGTGCGCCACGGCCGCGGCAGGTCCGACGGCCCGGCGGGGCGCGGCGTCATGGGTGACGGCGTGATGGGTGGCGGCGCGGCGGACGGCTCGGTCGCGGTGGCGAACAGGGTGGGCGGCGGCTCGTCACCGAGCCCGGCCAGCGACACGCCCAGCAGCCGGACGCCACCGGCCGGGACGGCCGCGCGGACCAGGCGCTGCGCTGTGGCGGTGAGGACGGCGAGGTCGGTGCTGGCCTCGGCGGTGGTCTCCGAGCGCGTGGCGGTGGTGAAGTCGGCGCTGCGGACCTTGACCGTGACCGTGCGGGCCGCACGCCCCGACCCGAGCAGCCGCCGATGCGCAGACTCGGCCAGCCGGGCGACCGCCTCGTACACCGCGCTCATCGCAGTGAGGTCGACGTCGAAGGTGGTTTCGGCGCTCACCTGCTTGGCCGCGCCCCGGGGTGCCACCGCGCGGTCGTCGATGCCCTGGGCCAGGCGGTGGAGCTCAGCGCCGACCGTGCCGCCGAGCAGCCGCCCCGCCTCGCGGACGTCGAGCGCGGCCAGCTCCCCGATCGTCTGGACGCCCGCCCGGTGCAGCGCCGCCTCCGCCACCGGGCCAACGCCCCACAGCATCCGGACCGGGAGCGGGGCGAGGACGTCGTGTTGGGCGGCGGGGGAGACGACGCGGAGGCCGTCGGGCTTCGCCAGCTCCGAGGCGATCTTGGCGAGCTGTTTGCCGGAGCCTGCGCCGACGGAGGCGGGCAGGCCCGTCGCCGCGCGGACGTCGACCCGTAGTGTGGCGGCGAACTGCTCGACATCGGCCGTCGTCGCCCCCGCGAGCCGGGGTGGCTCGAGGAACGCCTCGTCGAGCGAGACCGGCTCCACCACAGGTGCGGCTTCGGCGAGCACGCTCATGACCTGCTCGGAGAGGGCCTGGTAAAGCACGAAGCGCGGGGGCAGCACGGTGGCGTGTGGGCACAGCCGCCGCGCCTGGCCCATGGGCATCGCGGAGCGGGCGCCGAACACGCGCGCCTGGTAGCTGGCCCCGGCGACCACGCCCCGCGGCCCCATCCCGCCGACGAGCACCGGCCGCTCGCGCAGCGTCGGGCGGGTGAGCTGCTCTGCGGAGGCGTAGAACGCATCGAGGTCGAGGTGCAGCACCCAGCGTGCGCCGTCACCCGTCACCCGCCCATCCTCCCCGAGCGCCCCGACACTCCGGCGTCCCCGCCCGCGGTGAGTCGTATGATCCGCCGCGGTGAGTCGCACGATCCGCCGCGGTGAGTTTGCGTTTTCCACGCGCGGTCGAGCCCACCGGTTCCCAACTGGTCGGTGAACCATCGCAGCGGACGTGTCGGGTTCCCCGGCTTGTGGTGTCGGAATGCCCGACTCACCGCGCCCGGATGGCCAACTCACCGCGGTGAATTGTGCGACTCACGTGGGCGGGGAACCGGGCTCGGCGCGGAGGAGGGGGCGCCCGTCATGCTCGGCCACCGCCGGGGCGATCGCGCCCAATCCCGCGACCGCGGCCGGGGAGTCGTCCGGGGCGACGAGGTCCCGTAGCCACGCCGGCCCGTCCGGCGCGCCGTCCCCGCGCCACGCCGCCACGCCCTCCTCCCCGTTCCCGTCCCGGAGGACGATCGCGGACATGGGGCTGGCCAGCCCTTCGCCGGTGGCCTTCAGCAGCGCCTCCTTCCGGGTCCACGCGCGGAAGAACGCGGCGGGCTCGGCGGGCGCGCCGACGTGCCGGGCCATGGCGTCGAGGTCGGGAAGCGGTCGGACGGGCTCGACGTCCAACCCGACCCGACCGCCGTCCAGCACCGCCACCCCGACCACCTCGCCCGCGTGGCTGAACGAGAACCCCGGCCCGCCGCCGGCGAGGGCAGGCTTGCCATGGGGTGCGCCACACCGGCAGGTCCGGTCGAACACGAGCGCCGCTGGGGCGCGGTCGAGCAGGCGGCCCAGCACAATTCGGGTGAGAGCATGCGCACCGAGGTACCGGGCGGCGTCGGCGGCGCGGCGGAAGCGCGCCAGCCGGGCGCGTTCGTGCGCGTCCAGCAGCGCCACGAGCGCAGGCGCGTCCGCGGGCGCGACGGGCGCGGCCCACCAGACGTCGCAGGTCGTCACACCGCCATTCTCTCAGCCCATCCGGCAACCTGTCTTGATCGCCAGGAGCGGTGCAGCAGGTGTGCAGGCACACCCGATGGACCGATCCCGGCGATCATCGGCGCCGGGCCGCGCCCTGCCGCGCGCCGCGGTCAGCCCGTGCGCCGCGGTCAGCCCGTGCGCCGCGGTCAGCCCGTGCGCCGGACCGGGTTGATCCGTCGGCCGCGGGCCGCGGTGCGGGCGCGCTCCGCCTGCTCGGCGAGCCCGTGCTGACGCAGCGCCGGGTCGGTGGTTTTGCCCTTGCGGCGCCGCGCGGCCCGGTTCGTCGCGACGGTCTCGTCGGGTCGGGCGGTCGAGGGGATCGGCTGTATAGACATGCGCACCTCCGGAAGAGGACTTAAGGGAAAAGGCCGGGGGGTCTCACTTGCGCATGCCGCCACGGTAGGTCGCCTGCCGGGATGTCCGCGAGCCATTTACGGTCGCCCTGTGGACGTGTGTGACGTGGTGGTCGTCGGCGGGGGTATCGCGGGCGCGTCGGTGGCCTACGAGCTGGCCGCCACCGGATCGGTGACCCTCCTGGAAGCCGAGCCCGAGCTGGCCCGCCACTCGACGTCCCGCTCGGCCGCCACCTGGATCCCCGGCCACGGCAACGACGTCGTGCGGGCGCTCATCGCCGCCTCCGGCCCCCGGTTCGCGCGCCTGGCCGACGATCTCGGCGCGCCGCCGCTGCTGCGGCCGCTGGACGTCGTGTGGGCCGCCTTCGACGAGCAGGCCGAAGCCGCGCTCGCTGCCATGCTCGCCGAGCGCGCGGGGGAGCTGGACGCGCCGGTCCCACTGACCCTCGCGGAGGCCGAGCATTGCGCCCCCACCCTGCGCCCAGGGCTGGTCCGCGCCGCCGCGCGCACGGCCGCGGCCGCCGTCGACACCGACGCACTGCACCAGGCCTACGTGCGCGGTTTCAAAGCCAGGGGCGGCGTCGTGCGGACGGCGACGCCCGTCGGCTCTATCAGCCGTGACGGCACGGGATGGCGGGTCGGCGACGTCGCCGCGAGCCTCGTCGTCGACGCGGCAGGGGCATGGGCCGACGTCGTCGCCGACCGCGCGGGCGTGCCCCGGATCGGGCTTCAGCCCTACCGCCGGACGATCGCCGTCGCCCGGGTGCCCGAGCGCACGCGACTGGGCGGCGCGATGGTCAGCGAGGTCACCGAGCGCTTCTACTACAAGATCGAGGGCGATGACCTGCTCCTCTCACCCGGCGACGAGACCCCCGTCGAGCCTGGCGACGCCCGACCCGACGAGCTGGACGTCGCCATCGCGCTGGAGCGGGTCGAGGCGGCCACCGGCCTCGGCCTGCGCTCCATCCGGACGAGCTGGGCGGGCCTGCGCTCGTTCGTGCCCGACCGGCGCCCGGTCGTGGGGGCGTGGCCGGAGCATCCGGGGTTCGCGTTCGTGGCCGGTCAGGGCGGGTCGGGCATCGAGACCGCGCCCGCCCTCGCCGCGCTCGCCGCCGCCGTGCTGACGGGTGCACCCCCGCCCGCCGACGTCCCGGTCGACCCGGCCGCCGTCGCCCCGAACCGCGGCTAGCGCCCGCCCTCGCCGCGCTCGCCGCCGTGCTGACGGGTGTTTCCCTACCCGCCCGGGCCTACTCGCTGGGGGAATGACGGTGGTCGGCTGCGGGGTTGGGGAGAGCATGGCCAGTCACGCGTACCTGGCGGTCGAGCTCGGCACCGGTGGTGAGCCGACAGCGGCGCACCACGTCGCGGCCGCTCGGGCCGTGGCGGAGAGCGGCGCCGACCTCGTCATCTGGGCCGACTCGTTCGTCGCACCCGACCCGGCCGACCCGCCGATGCTGGACGCCCTCGCGGTGGCTGCCCGCGTCGCGCCGGCCGTGGACGGGATCGGGCTGGTGCCGACCGTCACGGTCACCCACACCGAGCCGTTCCACATCTCGAAGGCGATCGCCACCCTCGACCTCGTCTCGCTGGGCCGGGCGGGCTGGCAGGTCGACGTCTCGCGCACCGAGGCGGCGGCGCGTCGCGAGCCCGCGCCGCCGCCCGCGATCCTGTGGCGCGAGGCGGCCGAGGCCGTTGAGGTGGTCGTGCGGCTGTGGGACTCCTGGGAGGACGACGCGGTCATTCGCGACGTCGCCACCGGCCGCAACGTCGACCGCGAGCGGCTGCGCCACGTCGACTTCGCAGGCGAGTTGCGCAGCCCGCAGGGGCATCCGCTCGTCGTCCTGCGGGACGAGCCCGACGCGCTCCCGATCGTCGCGCAATGGGCCGACGTCGTGCGCATCGCCGCGGCGGACCTTGCCGCCGCCCACACCGCCCGGGAGCAGGTCCGGGCGGTGGTCGCGGGCGCTGGTCGCGATCCCGAGACGGTCGCCGTGCTGCTGGACGTGACCCCCACCGATGACGTCGCCGACTTCGTCGCCGAGGCGGTCCGCGGCGGCGCGGCCGACGGCGTCACGCTGCTCGGCGCGCCCGTCCCCGACCTCGCGGCCCGGCTCGCCGAGCGCGGCCTGCGTCGACCGGTGGCCGCGGGCGCCACCTTGCGGGAGCGCTTCGGCCTGCCCCGTCCGGCCCCTTCGCGGGAGCCCGCACGTGACCCAACCAAACGCAGGTGAGCCCGCAGACCGCGATCGCCTTCATGAAGCAGGCGTGGGGCCGCGACCTCTCGGCGTACGACCCGGACGGCCCAGGACCGGCGGCAGCTTCCGCACCGCGTACACCGGCCCCGCCAAGCCGTGACGCGGCAGGCGACGGCGCCCCGGGGCTCGTCCGGGGTAGGGTCGATGGGTGGCCGACCGCGTGGTGTGCACGATCGCCGACGGCGTCGCGGACGTCCGGCTCAACCGCCCCGAGAAGCTCAACGCGCTGGACATGGCCCTGTTCACCGCGCTCGCCGAGACCGCGGCCGCCGTCGCCGACGCACCCGCCGTGCGGGCTGTCGTGCTCTCCGGCGAGGGCCGGTCGTTCTGCGCGGGCCTGGACCTCACGGCGTTCTCGGCGATGGCGGCGGGGGAGCGGTGGCGCCTGGCCGACGACCCCACCACCGCCGGAGCAGACCGGCGCTCGCTCGGTCAGCGCGCCGTGCTGGCCTGGTACGACCTGCCCGTCCCGGTCATCGCCGCGGTCCGCGGGCACGCGCTGGGCGGCGGCCTGCAGCTCGCCCTGGGTGCGGACATCCGCCTCGCCGCGCCGGACGCCGTGTTCAGCGTCTACGAGATCAACTGGGGGCTGACCCCGGACATGGCGGGCACCCAGCTCCTGCCGCGACTCGTCGGCCCGGACGTCGCGGCCGAGCTCACCTACACCGGGCGCCTCGTCGAGGCGGCCGAGGCGGACCGGATCGGGCTGGTCACCCGCCTCGTGGACGATCCGCTGGCCGCCGCGCACACGCTCGCCGCGCGGATCGCCGCGGTCAACCCGGACGCCATACGGACGGCGAAGGGGCTCCTGCGGCAGGCACACGATCCGCTCGAGGACGGCCTGGCCGCCGAGCGGGCGGCCATGGCGGCGATCATGGGCAGTCCGAACCAGCGCGAGGCCGCCGCGGCGGGTTTGGAGAAGCGGGAGCCGAGGTTCACATGACAGCCGTGCTCGTCGATACCGACGCCGACGGCGTTCGCACGCTCACGTTCAACCGGCCCGAACGCCGCAACGGCTGGTCGGCGGATCTGGAGGACGCCTACTACGCCGCGCTCACCGACGCCGCGGCCGACCCGGCGGTGCGCGCGGTCGTCGTCACCGGCGCGGGCCCCACGTTCTGCCCGGGCGCCGACATGGACCGCCTCGGCGACCTCGCGGCGGAGGGCGCCAGCCTCCCGCACCGGCCGGTCGACGTGCCTCGAACGTTCCCCAAGCCGCTCGTCGCCGCCATCAACGGGGCCTGTGCGGGTGTCGGGCTGGTGCAGGCGCTGTTCTGCCACGTCCGCTTCGCCGCCGACACCGCCCGTTTCTCGACGGCCTTCGCCCGGCGCGGCCTTGTCGCCGAGTATGGCGTCGCCTGGACCCTGCCCCGGCTGGTCGGCCTGGAGAACGCGCTGGACCTGCTGGTGTCGGGCCGGACGTTCCACGCCGCCGAGGCGAAGGCGCTGGGCCTGGTGAGCCGGGTCGTGGCCCGGGTCGACGTGCTCGCCGCGGCCCAGGCCTACGCCCGCGACATCGCCGAGAACTGCGCACCCTCGGCCGTCGCGGTGATCGTCGCGCAGGTGCTCGACGACGGCTCCTTCGCCGATGCGCTGGCCCGCAGCTACGTCGAGACCGACAAGCGCATCGGCTCCGCCGACCTGCGCGAGGGCATCGCATCGTGGCTGGAGAAACGACCGCCGCGGTTTCCGCCGCTGTCTGCGGAGGGCGTCTGATGTACCGGGTCGCGGTGGTCGGGGCGGGGCCGTCGGGGCTTTACGCGGCGGCGGCGCTGCTCACGTCGGACGAGCCGGTGAGCGTGGAGGTGCTCGACCGCCTCCCCGCGCCGTACGGCCTCGTCCGCTACGGCGTTGCGCCCGACCACGTCAAGATGAAGTCGGTCATCCGGGTGCTGCAGCGGCCGTTCGACCCCGCTGAGCTGGAGTTCCTCGGCGGCGTGCACGTCGGCGACGACGGGCTCCCGCTCGACGTGCTGCGCGAACACGTCCACGCCGTCATCCACGCGACCGGCAGCTCGGTCGATCGCGCACTGGGCATCCCCGGGGAGGAGCTCGCGGGCTCGCTCGGGTCCGGGGCGTTCGTCAGCTGGTACTGCGGGCACCCCGACTTCGTCGACCTCGACCCGCCGCTCGACCACCCCGGGGTGGCCGTCGTCGGGGCGGGCAACGTCGCGCTGGACGTGGCCCGCGTACTGGCCCGCTCCGCCGACGAGATGGCCGCCACCGACGTGCCCGAACCGGTGCTCGACGCGTTGCGCGGCAGCGCGGTGCGCGACATCCACATCATCGTGCGCCGCGGCCCCCAGCACGTGAAGTTCACCCCGGCCGAGCTCAAACAGATCGGCGACCTCGCGGGCGCCGACGTGATCGTGCACGACGACGGGCTGCTCGCCGCCGGGGTCCCCGAGCCCGCCGAGCGGCGGATGCGGCAGTGCCTGGCGTCGCTCACCGGCTGGGCCGCCACGGCGCCGACCGGCAAGCCGCGCCGCATCCACCTGCACTTCCTGCGCAGCCCCGTCCGGCTCCTCGGTGCGGACGGGCGCGTCAGCGGAATCGAGATCGAGCGCAACGTGATCGACGGCGACCGTGTGCGGGGCACGGGGGAGACCACGACGCTCGACGTCGGCCTCGTCGTGCGCGCGATCGGCTACGACGCGCGCCCGATCCCCGGCCTGCCGTTCGACGCGGCGACGGGCACGGTGCCCAACGCGGGCGGCCGCGTGCTGCGCGACGGCGTGCCGGTGCCCGGGGCGTACGTCACCGGCTGGATCAAGCGTGGGCCCACCGGGGTGATCGGCACCAACAAGGGCGACGGCATCGAGACGGCCAACGCGGTGCTCGCCGACCTGCCGGCGTTGCCCGCGCCCGCCCACCCGGAGCCCGAGGCGCTGCGGGTGGCGCTGGCCGCGCACGGGGTGCGGGCCGTGGACTGGGCGGCCTGGCTGCGGCTTGACGCCGAGGAGATCCGCCGCGGCGGCCTGCGCGCCGCCGACCGCGTCAAGGTCGCGACGACGGCGGAGATGCTCCGCCACGCCCTCGACGCGGTGCCCACCGGCCGCACGTAGCCGGTCACCCCGGGGTTGCCGCCCGCCACCGAGATCCTGGACGACGTGCATGCCGATCGTCGTTGACGCATCGGCGCTCGCCGAGGTCGTCCTGCGCTCCGAGCGGGCGGCGTTGATCGCCGGAAGGGGGACATGACGGCCATATGTAAGAATTCCAAAATAACGTGTGTTTCCGGTGTGTCGGTGCCAGGGTCATGGTATGGGCGCGAACGCGGGGCTTGTGGAGCTGATGGGGCCGCAGCTGGAGTTGCTGCTGCCGGGGCTGGATGAGCGGGCCCGGCGGTTGACGTTGGGTGCGGTGGCGCGGGCGGCCGGGGATGGTGGGGTCGCCGCGGTGGCGCGGGTGGCGGGGGTGTCCTGGCAGACGGTGGCCGACGGGGCGGCGGAGCTGGAGTCCGGCCGGTCGGTCCCGGCGGGTCGGGTGCGCCGCCCGGGTGGGGGTCGTAAGCCGCTGACCGAGACCGATCCGGGGCTGGTGGCGGCGCTGTTGGGGCTGGTGGCGGACTCGACGCGGGGGGATCCGCAGTCACCGCTGGTGTGGACGACCAAGAGCGTGGCGAACCTGGCGCGGGAGTTGGCCGCGCTCGGGCACCGCGCCAGCCCGCAGTCGGTGTGGCGGCTGCTGCACGAGCAGGGGTTCTCCACCCAGGCCAACGCCAAGGTCACCGAGGGTAAGAGGCATCCGGACCGGGACGCCCAGTTCGGCTATCTGGCCGGGCAGGCCGCCCGGCACCTGGCCGACGGGCAGCCGGTGATCAGCGTGGACGCCAAGAAAAAGGAACAGGTCGGCGAGTTCGCCCAGGCGGGGCGGGAGTGGCGGCCCCGGGGGGACCCGCGGCAGGTCCGCAGCCACAGCTTCGGCGACCAGGACGTCGCGGACGGCCAGGGCGGGCACGTCATCCCGTACGGGGTGTATGACGTGGGCGCGAACACCGGGTTCGTCAACGTCGGTGTCGATCACAACACCGCCGCGTTCGCGGTGGAGTCGGTGCGCCGCTGGTGGGACCGGGTCGGCGCGGGCGCCTACCCGCACGCGGCGCGGCTGCTGATCACCTGCGACGCCGGCGGGGCCAACGGCCGGCGCAACCGGGCGTGGAAGGCCGGGCTCGCCCGGTTCGGCCAGGACACCGGCCTGCAGATCACGGTGTGTCACTTCCCGCCGGGCACCTCCAAGTGGAACCGGATCGAGCACCGGTTGTTCTCCCAGATCACCCTGGCCTGGCGTGGTCGCCCGCTGACCAGCCACGACGTCATCATCAACACCATCGGCGCGGTCAGCACCGCGACCGGGCTGGCGGTCACCGCCGTCCTGGACCAGGCCTGCTACCCCACCGGGATCGAGATCAGCGACGCGCAGATGCACGAGCTGGAAGACCGCGCGCTGGCCCGCCACGACTTCCACGGCGACTGGAACTACACCCTGCTGCCGGTCTGGCGGCCCGCCACCCCCGCCGCCACCTCCGCCGCGCCGACCCCCGCCGACACCCGCGCCGCGCTCGCCCCGGTCGTGACCGCCCTGGCCGGCCCGGAACTGACCGGGCTGTCCCGCGCCGAGTTCACCGCCCTGGCCGCCGACCTGCAACTGCCCTGGGCCGCCGCCCGCGAACAACGCCTGCACCGCGACCGCGGCGGCACCCGCCGGGCCCGCACCGGCCCGACCGCCCCGTTCACCTACACCCTGGACACGATGCTGCTGGCCACCATCTACCACCACCGCCACGGCATGCCCTACACCAACATCGCCGCCCTGCTCGGCGCCCACCCCACCACCATCGCCCCCGCCGTGCGAGCCATCACCGCTCTGCTCGGCACCGCCCACCCCGCCCTCGCCGCCGGCCCCGAGCTCCTCTACACCCCCGAGGACCTACGCGCACACGCCGCCACCGCCGGGATCACCATCCCCGACCCCCCACCGCGCGAGCGCTTCGGCCACTAGCACACCTGCGACCGCGACACACCGGAAACTCACCTTATTTTGAAATGCTCACATTTGGCGCGCATGTCCCACTTCCGCCGATCAACGCGCTGAACCCCCAATTCCTTTTGCCCGCCGCCGACCTAGCGCAGTCGGCTCCGAAGTGCACCGGGGTTCAGGCGCTGCCCAGCAGCGCCTCGAGCACGAGGTCGACCGTGGCGGTGAGCTGCAGGCTGGGCAGCCACCGCGTCGTGGTCACGGCATGGAATGCGAGCCCGTCGGCGAGGGCAATCGCGGCGTGCGCGGCGAGCAGGCAGCGGTCGGGGGTCGCGGTGGGACCCCAGGCCCCGGCGAAGGTGTCGGTGAGAACGGTGTGCAGCTCGGTGAGGACCGCCTGCTGGATTTCGGCCAAGCTCGGTGAGGTCGCTGCGGCTGCGGCGAACGCCATGTAGACGCGGGTCTCGCCGCGGCGTTGCTCGTCCAGCGGCAGCAGCTCGCGCAGCACCAGCGACAGGTTGCGGCGCGCGTCGCGGCCGAGCTGTAGTGCCTCCAGCCGGGCGCGGATGCGCCCCGCGGCCTCGGTGTAGGCCGCGGCGAGCATTTCCTGTTTGGTCGGGAAGTAGTGCTGCACGGTGCCTATCGACACGCCGGCGGCCGCGGCCACCTCCCGGACGCTCACGTGGTCGAGACCGCGCTCGGCGACGATGCCCGTCACGGCGTCGATAATCGCGGTCGCGCGGTGACGACGACTTGACATCTGCTCCATCACGCGCATCATACAGTCGTATGAGGCAATACAGTCGTATGACTCTCCCGCGGGGCCTGATCAGCGGCACGGCAGCCGCGCTGACCCTGGTCTGGGGCATATATGCGCTCGACGCGGGCAACGGCGTCACATCCGCGATCGTGCAGAGCGCCATCTACCTCGCCCTGCTCGTCCTCACCGCGCGCAGCCGTCGGCTCAAGGTCTTGATCGTGCGCACCTTTCAGCGGTGGACCATCAACCCGATCATGCGGGCGCTGCTGGCCGTTGGCCTCAACCCGCTGGGCCTGGCGATCCTGGAGACCACCGGCAGGACGTCGGGGCGACCGCGCCGCACGCCGGTCGGCAACGGCCGCACGGGCAACTCATTCTGGATCATCGCCGAGCACGGGATGTGCGCAGGCTACGTGCGCAACATCCAGCACGATCCACGGGTTCGGGTGCGGCTGCGCGTCGGCTGGCGGTATCGCTGGGTGCCGGGCATCGCCACGACCCTGCCCGAGGACGACCCGCTCGCCCGCCAGCGCCGCATCATCCGCTGGCACCCGTTGCGCACCCTCAACGCGATCAACGTGCGCGTGCTCGGCGCCGATCTGCTCACCGTGCACGTGCAACTGATGCTCGACGGGTCGAACATTCAGCAAGGTTCGACCGACACCACGTCGTCGAGGCGGCAGAGCATCGCCGGAAACGCGTGCGACTCCTCGGCGGTGAGCGAGACGGTGCAGGTCACGCAGCAGTAGGGCACGCCGTCGCGGACGTCGACGGCGAACTCGCGGATGGGGAAGCCGAGGTGGCGCAACGCGTCGCCGACGCGGAGCACGGCGTCCATCCCGCCGACGGTGACGATCTCGTGGCGGCGCTGCATGCGGAAGGCGTAGCCGGTGCGGGGCGAAGGGTCGAGCACGGTCATGATCAATACTCCGGGGACTCCACAGCGATGGGGGGAACCCGAGCCAGGCCTCGGCGAGGGGGGAGCGACGCGCGTCGGGGGCCTGGCTCAGCCGACGCGCAGCCGTACGGCCGCGTCGAGAGCGAGGAGAATGCGCATGCGGGGGAGCATACTCCGGGGTTCGGTGCCCGGGCGAGGCGACCCGGTCACTCGGTCAGGTCGACCGCAGAACCTCCATGGCCGGGGCCAACACGGCCTCGTCGAGCTCGTAGGGCGTGTAGAAGGTGATGCGGTCCACGATGTCGGCGTAACGCGCGACGAGCGCCGGACCGAGCGCGTCCGGCTCGGCCACCACGGCGAACGCGGTGAGCACCTCGTCGTCGATCAGCTCGCCCATGCGCACCCAGCGGTCGGTGTCGGTGCCACGGGACAGCCGGTTGAGCTCCACCCCGAGCTCGCCCCAGCCGTGCATCTCGAGCACCGCCCGGTACGCGGGGGTGCTGCCGTAGAACGCGATCTGGCGGCGCACGCCGACGTCGGCGGTGGCCATCTCCTCCTCGGTGCGGCCGGTGACGACGAACGCGGAGAAGCTGATCGAGAAGTCGGCCGGTGCACGCCCGGCCTTGGCGAGGCCCTCCGCCAAGAGCGGGATCGTCCGTTCCCGCAGGTAGCGCTGGGTCGTGAAGGAGTGCGGGATGATCCCGTCGCACACCTCGCCCGCCACCCGCGTCATGTGCTCGCCGACCGCGGCGAGGTAGACCTTCGGCGGGCCCCACGGGTTCGGCCCGGGGGAGAAGAACGGCGTCATGAGGGTGTGGGAGTAGAAGTCGCCGCGGAAGTCCAGCCGCTCCCCGGTGTTCCATGCCGACCAGATCGCGCGCAGCGCCGAGACGTACTCGCGCATGCGGGGCGCGGGGTGGCTCCACGGCATGGCGAAGCGGCGCTCGATGTGCGGCTTGACCTGGCTCCCCAGCCCGAGCAGGAGCCTGCCGCGGGAGTGGGTCTGCAGGTCGTTCGCCGTGTAAGCCATCGTCATCGGCGATCGGGCGAACGCGACCGCGATCGAGGTGCCGACGGTCAGTCGCTCGCTGTGCTCGGCCACCGGCATCAGCTGCACGAAGGGGTCGTGCGCCGTCTCGAAGGTCCACAGGCCGTCGTAGCCCGTCTTCTCGCGCTCGCGGGCCTCGGCGGCCAGCTCGGCGATCGACGTGCCCTGCACCATCGTGTCGACCCGCACCCACGCCTCCTCGAACGCAACAAAGAGCCCCCCGGTCGCACGATAGGCGACCGGGGGGCCCAGGGACGATCAATCAGTCGGCGATCTCCTTCTCCTTGGGGCGGCTCTCCAGTGCCTCCCGGGCGGCGCCGTCGTGGTCGCCCTCCGTCGCGGCGATCTCGGCGCGTGTCGTGGCCAGCGCGACCGTCTGCTCGGGCGGGTCGGGCGTGAGCAGCGAACCGGGTACCGGGGCGCCGCTGAGGCCGAGCTGGTTCATCTTCCGCGGCACGGACGCACCCTGGTACTCCAGCGGGATCGGGTGCCCGTGCTCGTCGACGCCCCCGAGCGGCTGGTGCACCTCGATGAACTCGCCGTGCGGCAGCCGCTTGATGATGCCGGTCTCGATACCGTGGTCCAGGGTGGCCCGGTCGGAGCGCTCCAGCCCGAGGCAGACGCGGTAGGTCACCCAGAAGGCGATCGGCGGGACGATGAGCAGCCCGATGCGGCCTGCCCAGATCGTGGCGTTCAGCGAGATGTCGAAGAAGTAGGCGATGATGTCGTTGCTGCCGCAGAGCACCAGAACCGTGTAGAAGGAAATGGCCATCACGCCGAGCGAGGTGCGCACGGGGGCGTCCCGCGGCCGCTGCAGCAGGTTGTGCAGCGCGTTGTCCTTCGTGAACCGCCGCTCGATCACCGGGTAGACCGCGGCGAGGACGTACAGAACGGGCAGGAACGCCGGACTCGCCCAGAACGCGGGCGGGATGTTGTAGTGGCCGAGCTGGATGTCCCACGGTGGGAAGATCCGCAGCATGCCCTCGGTGAACAGGACGTACCAGTCGGGCTGGGAGCCCGCGGAGATGTGCGCCGGGTTGTAGGGCCCGAAGTTCCAGATCGGGTTGATCTGGAAGAGGCCGCCCATCACGGCCAGCACGCCGGTGGTGATGGCGAAGAAGGCCCCGCCCTTCGCGGCGAACGCGGGCAGGATCCGTACGCCGACGACGTTGTTCTCGGTACGCCCCGGGCCCGGGAACTGGGTGTGCTTCTGGTACCACACGAGCCCGACGTGCAGCCCGATGAGCGCCAGCAGGATGCCGGGGATGATCAGCACGTGCACGATGTACATCCGGGGGATGATCACGTCGCCGGGGAACTCCCCGCCGAAGACCATCCAGTGCAGCCACGTCCCGATCACCGGCACGGCCAGCATGAAGCCGGACGCGATCCGCAGCCCAGTGCCCGACAGCAGGTCGTCGGGCAGGGAGTAGCCGGTGAAGCCCTCGAAGAAGCCGAGCAGCAGCAGCACGACCCCGATCACCCAGTTCGCCTCACGCGGCTTGCGGAAGGCGCCGGTGAAGAAGGTGCGGAACATGTGCGCGACCATCGCCGCCACGAACAGCAGGGCCGCCCAGTGGTGGATCTGCCGGACGAACAGGCCCCCGCGGACGTCGAACGAGATTTCCAGCGCGCTCTCGTAGGCCCGGCTCATGGAGAGTCCGCGCAGGTCCACGAAGGGGCCCTGGTAGACGACCTCGGTCATCGACGGGTCGAAGAACAGCCCGAGGTAGGTGCCCGAGAGCAGCAGCACGATGAAGCTGTAGAGGGCGACCTCGCCGAGCATGAACGACCACTGGGTCGGGAACACCTTGTTGAACTGTTTGCGCAGCCCCGCCGCGGGGTGGTAGCGCTGGTCCAGCTCGTCGAGCGCCTTGCCGAGCTGTGCGTTCCCGCCCGAGGAGGTCGGGGTCGTGATCGAGCTCATACCCTGCTCCGTTCCCAGAAGGCCGGACCGATAGCTTCTCGGAAATCGCCCCTGGCGACCAGGTAGCCGTCGCTGTGGATCGCGATCGGGAGCTCCGGAAGCGGCCGGGTGGCGGGGCCGAACACGGGCTTGGCGTACTCCGTCGCGAGGAACTGCGACTGGTGGCAGGGGCAGAGGATGCGCTGCGTCTGCTGCTCGTAGAGCGAGGCGGGGCAGCCGAGGTGGGTACAGACCTTCGAGTAGGCGTAGAAGTCGCCGTAGTGGTAGTCCGCCTGCCCCTCGCGCTGGACCACCGGTGTGCCGGGCCGCAGGCGGATCAGCATGACCGGGTTGTCCGAGCGCAGCAGGGCCGCGCGCAGCGCCTCGGGGTTGCCCCGCTCGGACTCCCGGAACGGGAACACCGTCTGCATCGAGCCCGCGCCCTGGTCCTCCGGGCGGACCAGCCTGATCTCGTCCGAGATGCCGGTGTCGGTGCGGAGGTACACGACCTCGCCCGGGTAGTTCGGCGCCCAGCCGGTCGTCCAGAGTGCGGCCTTGTCGCCGCCCTTCCACGGGTTCTTCACGAACGGGGCGATCGCACCGACGCCGAGGCCGAGGCCGAGGAGGCCCACCGCCGCCCCCGCCGAGCGCTTGATGAGCGACCGGCGGGCGATGCCGGTGTCCTCGCCCGCGGCGATCACCTGCGCGACCACCGTCTTGCGGGCCATCTCGTTGGACGGGCCGTCGTGGCGCTGCTGGACCGACACCTCGTCGGGGAAGAACTTCTTCACGTACGAGACCACCGCGATGCCCAGGGTGAGCACGGCGAGTCCGAAGAAGCCACCGATCAGCGGGGTGTACATGGCGTACATCACGTAGCCGGGCTGGCCCGGGGCCACGTACTCGAACGGCCAGAACAGGAAGCAGCCCAGGAACGCCAGCGCCGAGAGCGCCGAGATCGTGAACCAGAGGGCGACCGCCCGGCTCGCGCGCTTCTCGGCGCGGGTGCCGGGCACCGGGAACTTCGGCGTGTTCTTGACGACGTCGACGTCGTCGAGCTCGGCCGCGAGGCGCGCGAGCTGCGGCTGCGACATGTCCTCGAGCTCGGCGGGCGGCGGCTCGTCGCGGTGCGAGGTGGTCATGACTTGGCTCCCAGCCAGATTGCGAAACCGATCAGCGCCCCGATCCCGAAGAGGAAGGCGACGACGCCCTCGGAGACCGGGCCGATGCCGCCCAGCGGGTTGCCGCCGGGGTTGTTGTTGAGGCCGCTGACGGACTTGACGAACGCGATGATGTCCTTCTTCTCGTCGGGCGTGAGCTGCCGGTCGGTGAACTTGGGCATGTTCTGCGGGCCGGTGAGCATCGCGGCGTAGATCTGGCTCTCCGACGCCGGGTCGAGCGGCGGCGCGAACTTGCCGGACGACAGCGCTCCGCCGCGCCCGGTGAAGTTGTGGCAGGACGCGCAGTTGAGCCGGAACAGGTAACCGCCGCGGGCCGGGTCGTCGCCGCGCAGGGCCTCACCAGAGGCCGCGGGGAGGGTCGGGCCGCCGCCGTTGGCCTCGATGAACGCCCCGAGCGCCTGGAGGTTCGCCGCACCGTCCTGAGTGGCGGGGTCGAAGGTCGGCAGCGGCGGCTTGCGATGGGCCTGCGCCTCCTGGCGGGCCAGCGGCATGCGGCCCGACGACACCTGGAAGTACGCCGCGGCCTGCCCCACGCCGATCAGGCTCGGCCCGTGGTCCTGCACACCCTGCAGGTTGGCGCCGTGGCAGGTGACGCAGGAGGTGTCGTAGAGCTGCTGGCCCTTGGCGATCAGCGCGGCGTCGCCCTGGGCAAGGGCCGTCTGCGGGGCGGGCATGAGGACCGCGTACAGCGCGGCGCAGGTCAGCAGGCCGAAGCCGAGCACCAGCGCGCCGGAGAACCGGCGCCGGAACCGCGTGCGGGGCCCTCGTGGGGCGGGGGTAGAGGTGGTCACGTCTCGCCCTCGAGGTCGTCAGCGGATGAAGTAGATGGTGGCGAACAGCCCGATCCACACCACGTCGACGAAGTGCCAGTAGTACGACACGACGATCGCGGCGGTGGCCTGCGCGGGCGTGAACTTGCTGAGCTTGGTGCGGATGAGAAGGAAGACGAACGCGATGAGCCCGCCTGTGACATGCAGGGCGTGGAAACCGGTCGTCATGTAGAAGACCGTGCCGTAGGCGCTCGAGGGGATCGTCGTGCCCTCCTCGATCAGCCCGCGGTACTCGTTCGCCTGGCCTGCCACGAAGAGAGCGCCCATCACGAGCGTGAGCAGGTACCAGCGCCGCAGGCCGAACACGTCGCCACGCTCGGCCGCGAACACCCCGAACTGGCAGGTGAACGACGACGCCACCAGCACGATCGTGACGACGAGCGCGTACGGGACGTCGAGGTGGGTCGGCGCGGGCGGCCACGTGTTGCCGGGCGGGTTCTGTGCCCGGGCCGTGAAGTAGATCGCGAACAGCCCCGCGAAGAACATCAGCTCGCTGGACAGCCAGACGATCGTGCCGATGCTGACCATGTTGGGACGGTTCAGCGAATGGATCCGCGCGCTGATGGTGGGAGCGGCTGTCGTCACGGGGGCATTATGACCCCCAGGAAACTTCTACGGCCTGTCGGGGACGACAAAGATTCCGTATCGGGAACGTCCGGGGACCGTAGGTGGTTCCCCCGCGTGGACCACTACAGTGCCGTCCGTGAGCAGCCCAGAGGTCAGCGCGACGACTACCGTGCTCGTGTTCAGCCACCGCCCCGAGGTCCGGGAGGCCATCGTCATGGCCATCGGGCGCCGTCCGGCGCCGGACCTGCCGCGTGTGCGCTTCGTCGAGGCGGGCGGGGTGGCCGACGTGCTGGCGGCCGTCGATGCGGGCGGGGTGGACCTGGCGATCCTCGACGGCGAAGCGCAGCCCACCGGCGGCATGGGCCTGTCCCGGCAGCTCAAGGACGAGATCACCGACTGCCCGCCGATCATCGTGGTGGTGCGGCGTCGGGACGACCGCTGGCTCGCGACCTGGTCACAGGCCGACGCCGTGCTCGAGCACCCGCTCGACCCGCTGGCCGCCGCCGAGACGGTCGCCGACGTGCTGCGCCGCGCCCGCGGCGGGCTGCCCGCGCGCGGCTGAGGCATGGGTACCGAGACGCAGACCTGGCCCGCGCTGCTGGCCCGCCTGGTCGCGGGCGCCGACCTCGACGCTCCCGACACTGCGTGGGTGATGGACCAGGTACTCGCGGGCGACGCGACGCCCGTGCAGCTCGCGGGGTTCCTGGTGGCGCTGCGCAGCAAGGGCGAGACCGCCGCGGAGATCACCGGGCTCGCGGCGGCGATGCTGCGCCACACCCGGCGGGTGGCGGTGGCGGGGCGGGCCATCGACGTCGTGGGCACCGGCGGCGACCACGCGCACACCGTGAACATCTCCACGATGTCGGCCGTCGTGGCCGCGGCGGCGGGGGTGCCCGTCGTCAAGCACGGCAACCGGGCCGCGACCTCGGCCTGCGGCGCAGCGGACGTGCTGGAGGAGCTCGGGGTCGCGATCGACCTTCCGCCGGAAGCGGTGGCGGCGTGCGTGGCGCAGGTCGGCATCGGCTTCTGCTTCGCGGCGGTCTACCACCCGTCGATGCGCCACACCTCGGTACCCCGCCGCGAGCTCGGCATCCCGACCGCGATGAACTGTGCTGGGCCCGCTCACCAACCCGGCCCAGCCGAACGCGGGCCTCGTCGGGTGCGCCGACGCCCGCCTCGCACCGGTGCTTGCGGAGGTCTTCGCGGGCCGCGGCGCGTCGGTGCTGGTGGTGCGCGGCGACGACGGCCTCGACGAGCTGACGACGACGGGGACGAGCACCGTGTGGCGGGTCGGCGGCGGTGAGGTGCGGGTCGAGACGCTCGACCCGGCCGCGCTCGGCGTGCCCCTCGCCACCCGGGACGACTTGCGCGGTGGCACCCGCGACGTCAACGCCACCGCGTTCCGGGCCGTGCTGGCCGGGGAACCGGGGCCGGTGCGCGACGCCGTGCTGCTCAACGCCGCGGGCGCGCTGGTGGCCGCGGAAGGAATCGGGGCGGGGGTCGGGATCGGGCCGGGGACGCTCGCCGACGCGTTCCCGACGGCGCTCAAGCGGGCGGCCGCGGCGATCGACGCGGGGGCCGCGGCGGACGTGCTGGACCGCTGGGTGGCGCTCTCGAACTCGCTCGCGGCGCGCGGCGCCTGACCCCCCGCCCGTTGGCCGTGGCGCCACCGGGCGGGCGGCGCGGTTGGGTTGCGCCGGGTGGAGCGGGCCGGGGTCGGGTGGGGCGGGGTCGGGCCGCCGAGCCGTTCACCGGCTGGACGGGGGCCGAGCCGAGCCGCCGCGCCCCCAACCGGCCCGCCAGGCGCCGCCCGGCCGATGATCGCCGGTTGGGTGCAGAACCGGCCAGATCTGGCCGGTTTCCGCACCCAACCGGCGATCATGGATCGGCGGGTTGGGGCCGGGGCGTCGGTCAGGTGAGGCCGACGCTGAACGTGGCGTCGGTGTCGGCCTTCGCGTAGGAGCGGAACGCGATGTGGGTGTCGGTGCGGTGCACCCCGGCGACCTTCGAGAGGCGCCCGGCGATGACGTCGGCCAGCTCCTCGTGGGCGCCGACCCGCACGATGGCGACGAGGTCGACGTCGCCCGCGCAGGAGTAGACCTCCGACACCCCGTCGAGGTCGGCGATGGCCTGCGCGGTCTCGGGGATGCGGTCGGCGGCGGTGCGCACCATGACGATCGCGGTGATCACGTCGGCCACCCTAGGCCATGTCCGTCTGCGCGGCCTGTCTGCGCGCCCCGTCCGCCGGCGGGCGGGCTCGGTCGGCGGGCCTATGCGCCGCCCTCGGGGAGGACGACCGGCCGCGCCCGTTGCGCCCACCCCGACCAGGCCGCGGCGCTGCGGGCGGGCTCGGCCCACGGCGGGTCGGCGTGCACGAGCCGGGTGCCGCCTGTGGTGAGCCAGCGGTGCAACAGCCCGACCTCCTCGGCGGGCGCCCCGCGCAGCGGCCCCGCTGCGGGCAGCACCACCTGCGCGCCTGCCCGCAGCACGTCGATCACCGGCATCGGCGGGACCCCGCGCGCGGCGACCCCGGCCGCGGCGAGACGGCCGTGGCGCACCACCGCGATATCCCACCCGCCGCGGCCGTCGGGCCGCGCCCCGACCAGCTCGGCGACGGCGGCAAGCGCCGCCAGCCGCTGGGCCCGGCCGAGCGCCAGCACGAGCCCGGCGAGCCGGTCGCGATGGCGGGCCGCGGTTTCGAATCGCTCGCGGGCGGCGTGGCCGTCGATCGCGTCCCGCAGCCGGCGCAGAGCGATGTCGTCGCGGCCGCCGAACAGGTCGGCCACGGCACCGACGGCGGCCGCGTACTCGGCCGCGGTCTGCAGCCCGGCGCAGGGCGCGGCGCAGCGCCCCAGCTCGTGCAGCGCGCACGGGCTGGCCCGCGCCCCGTGCGCCGGGATGCGCTGGGTGCAGGCGCGCACCGGCACCGCGTCGAGCACGGTCTCGACCGCCGTGACGGCAGCCTGCCGTGACCGGAACGGCCCTACCGCCCCCTCCCGCGCCGTGGCGACCACCGACAGCCGGGGAAACGCCTCCGCCGTGGTGGTGACCCACCAGGCGTGCTGCGGGCTGCGGGAGCGGCGGTTGTAGCGGGGCCGGTGGGCCGCGATCAGCCGCAGCTCGCGCACCGCCGCCTCCAGCGCGTGCGCGCACACCACCGTGTCGACCCGCTCGGCGAGCGCCACCATGTCGCGCACCCGGCGCCGCCGCTCGCCGGAGGTGAAGTAGCTGCGCACCCGGCGCCGCAGGTCGCCGCTCGTGCCGACGTACAGCACCTCGTCACGCGCCCCGCGGAACAGGTAGACGCCCGGCGCCGACGGCACGGCCTCGGCCAGAGAGCGTTTGCGCCGCTGCGCGGTGGTGGGCCGGTGCGCTGCCGCGTCGCTCGCCAGCCCCAGCAGCTCCGGGAGGCTCTGCACGCCGACGTTGCCGACCCGCTCCAGCAGCCGGTGCAACACCTCGACCGTGGCACGGGCGTCGGCGAGCGCGCGGTGGTTGGGGGTGGTGGCCGTGCCGAACAGCCGCGCCAACGCGCCCAGCCGCACGCTGGGCGCCTCCTCGACCGGCAGCACGGCCCGCGCGAGCCGGGCCGTGCAGAGCACCGGTGGCCGCGGCCAGACCTGCCCGTGCCGCTTGCAGGCGGCGCGCAGGAACCCGGCGTCGAACGGTGCGTTGTGCGCCACGAGCACGGCGCCTGCGAGGAACTCGAGGAGCGCGGGCAGCACCGTCGAGAGCGGCGGCGCACCCGTGACCATCGCGGTGGTGATGCCGGTGAGGGCCACGATGCTCGGCGGCACTCCGGTGCCCGGATCGACGAGCGTGGCCAGCTCGCCGAGCCGCTCTCCGCCGCGCACCTTCACCGCGCCGATCTCGGTGATGCTGTCGCTCGTGGCCGCGCCGCCGGTGGTCTCCAGATCGAGCACCACGAAGGTGACCTCGCGCAACGGGGTGCCGAGCTCGTCGAAGGACAGCTGTGCCGTGGTGGGGGACACGGCCGGGACGCTAGCGGCGCCCCCCGACAAGATCGCGCGGCGCCGGGTGGTTGCCGCAGGGTGACACCGCTGCTGTCCGGTCGCAGCGGTGTCACCCTGCAACGATCCCGGCGCGCCCGCCCGGGGAGCGCACCCATGAACGGCCCGCAGGCGCCTACCCTGTGGCAATGTCCACGTCGCACGCCGACCCCACCGAGGACGCCACCGGCGTCCCCGGCGGCGTGGACTGGGCGGCGCTGCCCGATCCGCTGCGCGCGCGGCTGGCCGACGCCGCCGCCACGGCGCTGGGCGGCATGGACGCCGCCGACGTGCCGCACGCGCTGCGCCGCATCGCCGGGTTCACCCCGGCCAAGCGGGCGAAGCTGGGCGGCCCCGCGCTGCTCGCCGAGCTCTCGGGATCCGCGGCGTTCCGCGCCGCCGTCGTGGCGTGGTGGCGCGAGCACCGGCCCGACGAGCTCGTCGCCGACCCGCTCGACGACCCCACCGCCGACCCGCTCACGACCGCGGCCGTCGCCGTCCTCACCGGCGACCCGAACGCGACGGAGGCGGTGGCGGCCACCGCGCGCCGCATCGAGGTCGGCGAGGTCAAGGCCGAGCGCGACACGCTGCTGTCGAAGGTCGACAAGCTCACCGCCGAGCTGGAGCGGCTGCGCGGCGAGCTGACCGAGGCCCGTGCCCAGGTTCGGGAGGCGGGCCAGCAGCGTGAGGCCGAGTTCCTCCACCTGCGCAGGCGCCTGTCCGAGCAGGGCGCCACCCTGCGCTCCGCGCTGGACGCGCGGGCGGCCGCTGTGGAGCAGATGGCGGCCCTGCGCGCCGACACCGCGGCTCGGCTCGCCGCGGCCGCGGCCGAGTGCGACAAGGAGCGCGGCCGGGCCGAGACCGAGCGCAGGCGGGCCGAACGCGCGGCCACTGAGGTCGCGGCGGCCCGCCAGGCCGCCCGCGAGGCCCGCCAGGCCGACGAGACGCGGCTGGCGCTGCTGGTCGACACGCTCGGGGGTGCCGTGGCGGGGCTGCGGCGCGAGCTCGCCCTCGGCGGCGGTGGGCCGCGCCCGGCCGATCTGGTGGCAGGCGCGCAGGCGTCCCGGTCGGGCACCCGGGTCGACACCGTCCCGGGGCTCGACGCCCTGCTGGCCGTGCCGACGTTGCACCTCGTCGTCGACGGCTACAACGTCAGCAAGACCGGCTACCCCGACCTCCCGCTGGCCGACCAGCGCAACCGGCTGATCACCCAGCTCGGCGCGCTCGCCGCCCGCACCCGGGTGGAGATCACCGTGGTATTCGACGGCGCGGGCGTGATGGCGGCGCCCCCGCGGGGCGCGCGGGGGGTGCGGGTGCTGTTCAGCGAGCCGGGCGTGCTCGCCGACGACGTCATCCGCTCGATCGTCGCCGCCGAGCCGCACGGACGTCCGGTCGCGGTCGTCACCGCCGACCGCGCCATCGTCAACTCCGTTCGGGCGTGGGGCGCCTACGCGGTGCCCTCGGCGGTCCTCGTCACCCGCCTCGCCCGGCCCTGACATCAGCCCCAGTTCTTGTTGCGCATCGGGAATCACCTCCCCCCGCTTGCCCACCGCGGGCGGTCCCGGCCAAGCTGGCCTGATTCGATCGGTCGGGCAGGACCTGTCCGGCTATATTGCGCTTCGAGCACGGTCGACCACTGAGAGTAGGGATGGGATCGCCGGCATGTAACCCGCGGAGTTGGCCTCTCTGGCAGATCCCGAGGCGGCTGCTCCCCGCGGTGCTCATCGTCGAGGCGACCGCCGTCCTCCTCACCGCCAGGCTCCTGATCGAGAGTCTTCCCAGGCCCGAGGCGCTCTGGCGGGCCGCCGCCCTCGTCGGGCTCGGGATCGCCCAGGCGGAGGTCGCGGCCGGGATCGAGCGGGTGCGCAAGCAGATCGGCGGCCCGCTGCACGTCGACCTCTGCTCGGTCTGGACGTTCGCGGGCGCCCTCATCCTGCCGCCTGCGGTCGCCGTGGGCGCGGCGGTGCTCGTGCACACCCACCTGTGGTGGCGCTCGTGGCGACCCCGGGTGCCGTTGTACAAGCAGCTGTTCAGCACCGCGACCATCGCGCTGGCCTGCCTCGCGGCGGGCACGGTCGGCGGGCTGGCCCGGTCGGGCGATCCCGCGGTGATCGGCAACCTGGGCGTGGTCACGATCGGGTTGGCGCTGCTCGCCTACGTCGTCGTCAACAGTGCGCTCGTCGCGGGCGCGATCATGATGAGCGCACCGCGGCCCGACGTCGTCGAGGCGATCGGCGAATGGGACGACAACGCGCTGGAGTTCGCGACCCTCAGCCTCGGCGGCCTCACGGCCGTCGGGCTGGTCATCAACCCGTGCCTCGCGCTGTTCGCGCTGCCCGCGGTGCTGCTGCTGCACCGCGCGGTGCTGGTGCGGCATCTGGAGCAGGCCGTCAGCACCGACGACAAGACGGGCCTGCTCACCGCGGCGGCGTGGCACAGCCGCGCCGAGCGCGAGCTGGCCCGGTCCGCCGCGGCGCCGTCGGCGGTCCTGGTGATCGACCTCGACCACTTCAAGGAGGTCAACGACCGCCACGGCCACATCGCGGGGGACAGCGTGCTCGCCGCGGTCGCCGAGGGCCTCCGTGCCGAGGTGCGTGACCACGACCTCGTGGGCCGCTTCGGCGGCGAGGAGTTCGTCGTGTTGCTGGCCGGCGTAAACGTCTCCGCCGTGTCCGACGCCTCCGACGGCTCCGACGGCTCCGCGGGCTCGAACGTCCTGGCCATCGCCGAGCGGATGCGGACCGGCATCGCGGCGCTGCGGGTCGAGATCCCGACCCCGGACGGCCCGCTCACCGTCACGGGCCTCACCGCGTCGATTGGTGCCGCCATCCATCCCCCGCACGGCGACGACGTCGGCACGCTGATGCACGCCGCCGACGCGGCCCTCTACGCCGCCAAACGGGCGGGCCGCAACACCGTGCGGCTCGCCGCGCTCCCGCCTGTCGAAGTGCTCACCAACCCCGACGCGTCCGCCTGACGAGATCGCCCGCTCGGGTGAACGTCAGGGGTTCTGCCACCCGCCTGGGTCAGTATCATCGCCGTTGATCGTCCACCGTTCGGGCCAGTCGTGCGCGGAAGGGAGCCATGGCGTGATGGCGGAGGAGGTCGTCCGCGCGGCGGGCGTCGGTCTCGTCGTGGTCCGGGAGGGGGCGTTGGTGTGGCTGAACGACGCCGCCCGCGACCTCGTGGTCGCCGCGGGCGGCACGTGGAGCGGGCCGGGCTCGCCGCTCGGGGTGCTCGCGGGCGTCCGGTCCGGCGCCGGGCGCATGCCCATCCGATGGCCGTCGCCGTCGGGCGGTACCCGCTGGTGGCAGGTCGCCGCAGGGCCGCTCGACGGCGGACGGACGCTCTACGAGATCACCGACGAGACCGACCGCTGCGGCAGCGGGCCGACGACCGCGCAGTGGCGGCTCAACCACCTGGAGCGGATCAACAGGCAGGGGTCCTGGATGTGGAACCTCGACGACGGCACCGTCGAGTTTTCCGAGGCCCTCCGCGTAGCGGCGGAGTGGCTACCCGACGTGGCCCATGACCGGCACGGGCTGGTCGCGGGCCTGCACACCGACGATCGCGCCCGGCTCGTCGCCGCGCTCGACAGGGCGATCGAGCGGCGGGGGCGGTTCGCCGTCGTCGTGCGCGGCTTCCTGGAGCGGGCGCGCCTCGTCGAGCGGGTGTTCGAGTGGCGCGGCGAGGTGCTCTGCGACGCGACGGGCCGTCCCACACGCGTGCTGGGCACGGTGCGCAACATCACCGAGCAGTACCACGACCGGGCGGAGCTGACCTTCCTCGCCGAGCACGACCCGCTGACCGCCGTGGCGAACCGGAGGCGGATCGGCTCCCGCATCGCCGACTGCGCGGCCGACCCGCAGGGCGGTGCGCTCCTGATGATCGACATCGACAACTTCAAAGACATCAACGACCTGCGCGGCCACGTCGTCGGCGACCTGATCATCCGGCGGGTGGCGGCCGCCGTGGGCGCGCAGATCGGGCCGGACGCGCTGCTCGGGCGGCTCGGTGGCGACGAGTTCGCGGTGATCGTGCCCGGCGGCACGGTGACGGCGGCGCTGGCGCTGGCGGAGCGGCTCTGCGAGGCGGTGTCGGTGGCCACCGCCGTTGACCCGACCCTGCACGTCACCGTCAGCATCGGTGTCGCGCCCATCGCCGCAGGTGAGGCCTGCGCCACCGCGCTGGCCCACGCGGACCTCGCGCTGTACGCCGCCAAGGGTGCGGGCCGCAACCGCGCACGGGTGTTCTGCGAGGCGCACTACCGGGCGGCCGCCCACCGCGTGTCGCTGCTCCAGCGCGTCGGGGCTGCGCTGGAGGAGGCGACGATGCGGCTCTACGCCCAGCCGATCGTCGACCTGCGCACGGGTGCGGCGGCCCGCCACGAACTGCTCATCCGCCTCCGCGACGGGCAGGAGCCCCCGCTTTCGCCTGCCGACTTCCTGCCCCCTGCCGAGCGCACCGACCTGGTGCTCGACCTGGACCGCTGGGTCCTCCAGCACGCGGTGCAGGCGCTGGCCAGCCCCCGCGCGCAGGCGGCCGGGCTGCGGCTGGAGGTCAACGTCTCGGCCCGCTCCCTGGAGAACCCCGACCTCGGACAGTGGATTCTGGAGCTGCTCAAGGAGGCCGAGGTGGCCCCGGAGCGGCTCGGCCTCGAGATCACCGAGACGACGGCGATCAAGAGCCTGGACGCCGCCCGGCTCCTCGCGACCCGGCTCACCGAGGCGGGCTGCGGCTTCGCGCTCGACGACTTCGGCGCGGGATACGGCTCCTTCTCCTACCTCAAGTACCTCCCGTTCACCACCGTCAAGATCGCCGGGGAGTTCGTCCGGCAGGTCGACGACAACGCCGTCGACCGCGCGCTCGTGTCGGCGGTGGTCGGTGTGGCCCACCAGCTCGGCATGCGCACGGTGGCCGAGCAGGTCGACCGGCAGGCGCTGGTGAAGCACCTGCGGGCGCTGGGTGTCGACGACGGGCAGGGCTTCCACCTGGGCAAGCCCCGCCCCCTCAGCGCGCTGCTCGACGCGCTCTGACGCCGCCGCACCGGCCCGGTCGTCAGCCGCCGTGCGTGGCCCCGCCGGCGCAGTCGGTGTAGGTGTAGGGGGTTGTCGAGGACTTCGCGCGCCGGCCGCCGTCCCGCACGAGGCCGTCATCAGCCGGCGGCCATCTGATCGGACAACTGTCCAGAGAGCGGAGGAGACACATGGCAGGCCCGCTGTCGGGGGTGCTCGTCGCGGACTTCTCGCGGGTGCTGGCAGGCCCGTACGCCACGATGCTGCTGGCCGACATGGGCGCCGACGTCGTCAAGGTCGAGTCCCCCGACGGCGACGAGACGCGCACCTGGACCCCGCCCGACCGCGACGGCGTCTCCACCTACTACCTGGCGATCAACCGGGGCAAACGGTCGATCGCCCTCGACCTGCGCGACGAGACGGATCTGGCCTTGGCCCACGAGCTCGCCCGCCGCGCCGACGTCATGATCCAGAACTTCAAGCCGGGCGGCCTCGTCAAGTACGGGCTCGACGCGGCCAGCGTGCGCGCCGCGAACCCCGGCGTCGTCTACGCCTCGATCAGCGGGTTCGGACCGCGCGAGGGCGCGAAGGTGCCCGGCTACGACCTCATGGTGCAGGCGGTGTCGGGCCTCATGAGCCTCACCGGACCCGCCGACGGGCCGCCGTACCGGGCCGGGGTCGCGGTCTTCGACGTCATCGCGGGCAACCACGCGGTGATCGGGATCCTCGCCGCACTGCGGCAGCGCGACGCCACCGGCGAAGGCCAGGAGGTGGAGGTCAATCTGCTGTCGTCGGCGCTCTCCGGCCTGGTGAACCAAAGCTCGGCCTGGGTCGCCGGGGGAGTGGTGCCGTACCGCATGGGCAACGCCCACCCCAGCGTCTACCCCTACGAACCCCTGCCCACCGCCGACCGCGACCTGATCATCGCCGCCCCCAACGACCGCATCTTCCGCAGGCTGTGCGAGGTGCTCGGCATCCCCGATACACCCGACGACGTGCGCTTCTCCAGCAACGGCGCCCGTACCGCGAACCGCGTGGAGCTTCGGCCGATCCTCGTCGAGCGGCTCGCGGCGCGCGGGGCGGACGAGTGGTTCGCGCTGCTCGTCGACGCGGGGGTGCCGTGCGGGCCGATCAACACCGTCGACGGCGGGTTCGCGATGGCGGCGCGGTTCGGCCTGGAGCCGGTGATCAGCGCCGGGGAGGGGGAGCGCGCACTGCCGATGGCCCGGCACCCGATCACGTTCTCGGCCACGCCCGCCACCTACCCGCTGCCGCCGCCGGAGCTGGACGAGCACGGCGACGAGCTGCGGAAGTGGCTGGCGTCGTGAGGGCACGGCGAGTCGTCGTTTTCTGCACGGCGAGTCGTCGTTTTCGGCACGGCGAGTCGTGTATTTGAGCACGGCGAGTCTGCGTTTGCGCCCGACTTGTCGGTCCCTGTCGCCGCCACCGGCATACGCACCCACCTCGGCGGCGACCACGGGCACCGCTCGGCCAGCCGTGACCGTGTGCCGGGTCGGGTTGCCGTTCTGCAAGTCAGGAATGTCGGTGGGTGCTTCTAGCCTCCGCGGTGTCCGGACGACCGGGTCCGGAGCGAGGGAGGAGACCCACGATGGTCATCGACTGTGAGAGTTGCGCGGTCCGCTTCTCCGCGTGCGGGGAGTGCGTTGTCGGCGTGCTGCTCGGTGTGCCGCCCGGCGCGCCCACTGTGTCACTCGACGCACCGGAGCGCCAGGCGCTCGATGTCCTTGCCGAGCAAGGTCTCGTGCCCCGGTTGCGGCTGGTGGCCACCCGTCCCACCGGAGCGCCGCATGATGCACACAAAACGGATCAAGACCGTGACGCGGGGTGAGAAAACGATGTTCCATAACGCTGAAGGGTGAGATCCGGGGGCCCGGACGGTGATCGTTGCCGTCCGGCGCGCCGAGGCAGCCCGGAGTTGGACACCGCCACCCGCCTCCGTAATCTCCGCGAGACCTTGCGGGAGGTCAGTCATCCTGATCTTCGGATGACGACGCGAGGCCGCCGCGCGCCGTCGTTCGGTCCGACCTGACATCTCCACCGGGCGATGCGCGGCGACACGGGAAGGAGACGGGAGCCGCGTGGCGTCGCTTCGGCGTACCTCGGA
This sequence comes from uncultured Actinomycetota bacterium, assembly GCA_963822805.1. GTDB lineage: Bacteria > Actinomycetota > Actinomycetes > Mycobacteriales > Pseudonocardiaceae > Pseudonocardia. The sequence goes on from CAWGIV010000004.1 coordinate 681,444, forward strand.
CGGACGCAGGTTGGCGCCGCGTCCCCTCCGTGCTCTGCTCGGTGGTCTGCTCGCGGTGGCGACCGCGCTGGGCGCGCAGCTTCTGGGCGCTGCGCCGGCCGCGGCCGATCCGCCGCCGGGGATCCCGGTCCCCGTCGTGCCCGGTATACCGCCCGTGCCGCAGGTCCCCGGCCTGCCCGCACCCGGACCGCCTGCCGCCCCCGCGGGCGCGGCCCAGGCACCTGCCGCACCCCCACCCGCGGCGCGGCCCCGGCACCTGCCGCGGCCTCATCGCCGACGACCGCCCCCGCCACGGCGGCCGACGCGCAGACCCAGCTCGACCAGGTCCAGCGCGACGCCGAGGCCCTCACCGAGCAGTGGCACTCCGCGCAGGACGACCTCGACGCCCGCAGGCAGGACGTCGCCAAGACGCAGGCCGCCGTGGGCCCGGCACAGGCGCTCGCCGCCGCCGCGCGGGCCGACGAGGAGGGCTACCGCAAGCAGGTCGACGTCGTCACGATGGCGACCTTCGAGAGCGGCAACCTCGACCAGCTCGACGCCCTGCTCGCCGCGCACTCGCCGCAGGACTACCTCGACCAGATGTCGGCGCTCGAGACGATCTCGTCTCAGTACCGGGACGTGCTCAATGCCTTGATCACGAAGGTCGGGGAGGCCGACCGTGCGCAGTCCGACGCGGCCACGGCCGTCGCACGCGCCCAGGCCGCCGCCGACCAGGCCGCGCAGGCCGAGCAGCAGCTCGGCGCTCGCAAGCGTGACGCCGACGCGCGCATCGCGACCGCCGAGCACCTGCTGAACGCGCTCAGCCCCGCCCAGCGTCGCGAGCGCAGCGGCCCCTTCGTGTCCGCTCCCGCGATCAGCGGCACTGGGATCGGCGTGGCCGCCCTGCGCGCCGCCGCCAGCCAGCTGGGCAAGCCGTACGTGTGGGGTGCCGAGGGCCCCAGCAGCTACGACTGCTCCGGTCTCACGTCATGGGCGTTCGCCAGGGCAGGCGTGACGCTGCCGCGTTCGAGCAGCCAGCAGGCGCTCATCGGCACCCCGGTCTCGTGGAACGACCTGCAGCCCGGCGACCTCGTCTTCTACTACCACCCCGTCAGCCACGTCGGCATCTACGCGGGCGACGGGAAGTTCATCAACGCGCCCGAATCCGGCGACGTCGTGCGCTACCAGGACGTCTCCCCCTCGGCCTTTTCCGGCGCCCGGCGGTTGTAGGCCCGAGATCCGGTGGCGGAAGGTCCCGCATCGGCCGGCCCCCGCGAGCCCCGTCACGGATTGCTCGTAGCGTTCGGGAGTGGCCCGCACGCTGCTCGTCACGAACGACTTCCCGCCGCGCACCGGCGGCATCCAGCGGTACCTGCTGGAGCTGGCCACCCGGCTCCCGGAGGGCAGGCTCCTCGTCTACGCGCCCACGTGGCCGGGCGCCGCGGCGTTCGACGCCCGCCTGCCCTTCCCGGTGCATCGGCACCCGACCTCGCTGATGGTGCCCGAGCCGACCGTCACGCGGCGGGCGGTTCGCCTCGCCCGTGCGCACGCGGCCGACACCGTGTGGTTCGGCGCCGCCGCCCCGCTGGCGCTGCTCGGGCCCCTGCTGCGCGGTGCGGCAGGCATTACGCGCGTGCTCGCGAGCAGCCACGGCCACGAGGTGGGTTGGTCGATGCTGCCCGGGGCCCGCCAGGCGCTGCGGCGCATCGGCCGGGACGCCGACGTGGTCACCACCGTCTCCCGGTACACTCGCGCGCGGACCGCGGCGGCGTTCGGTCCGACGGCCGCGCTGGAGCCCCTGCCACCCGGCATCGACGCCGACCGGTTCCGGCCCGACGAGAGCGCCCGCGCCGCCGTGCGCCGCAGGCACGGTCTCGGCGAGGCGCCCGTCGTCATCTGCGTCTCCCGGCTCGTGGCGCGCAAGGGACAGGACATGCTGATCCGCGCGCTGCCCCGGATCCGCGCCCGGGTGCCCGGCGCTCGACTGGTCCTGGTGGGCCGAGGGCCCGATGCCGGACGACTGCACGCCCTGGCCGCCGCCCACGACGTCACGGCGTCGGTGGTGTTCGCGGGCTCCGTGGCCGATGCCGACCTGCCCGCCTATCACGCGGCGGGCGACGTCTTCGCCCTCCCGTGCCGTACTCGGGGGCGCGGGCTGGACGTCGAGGGGTTGGGCATCGCCCTGCTGGAGGCGGCCGCGGCCGGGCTGCCGGTGGTGGCGGGGCGCTCGGGCGGCGCGCCGGAGACCGTGCGCGAGGGGCAGACGGGGCATGTCGTCGAAGGCCGCGACCTGGGCGGGCTCGTCGACGCCCTCGCGGGTCTGCTTGCCGACCCGGACCGTGCCGCCGCGATGGGCGCAGCGGGTCGGGCCTGGATGCGGACCGACTGGGGCTGGGCCGACCGTGCGGCGCGGCTGGCGGCGCTGCTCGACGGCCGCGCACGGGCGTAGGCGTCTGCCAGCCGTGCGGACGCAGACGGGGAGGGCATGGCCGTCGGCGGGCCCAGATCCGGGACTCGCCGTGCTGAGATGCGGGACTCGCCGTGCTGAAATGCGGGACTCGCCGTGCTGAAATGCACGACTCACCGCGTTGGAATGGCGGACTCACCGTGCTGAAATGCACGACTCACCGGGGGCGGGCGGGCTGGTGGCGACCCGCGTACATGCCCGCGATGTCCGCCGCGTACTTCTGCGCGACGACCGCGCGCTTCACCTTCATCGTCGGGGTCATCTCCCCACCGGTCTCCGAGAAGTCCACCGGAAGGATCCGGAACTCGCGGATCTGCTCGGCCCGCGACACCGCGCGGTTCGCGTCCGCCACCGCCTCGCCGATCGCGGCGCGCAGGTCCGGATCGTCCACCAGGTCGCCTGGCGGGGCGGCGGGCTTGCCGGAGCGCTCCAGCCACCCGGGCAGGGCCTCGGCATCGACGGTCACCAGCGCCGCGATGAACGGCCTGCCGTCCCCGACGACCATGCACTGGCTCACCAGCGGGTGCGCCCGCAGCCGGTCCTCCAGCACGGCCGGCGCGACGTTCTTGCCGCCCGCCGTGACGATCAGCTCCTTCGTGCGGCCGGTGATCGTGAGGTAGCCCGCGTCGTCCAGCTCGCCGATGTCGCCCGTGTGGAACCAGCCGTCGGTGACCGCCTCCGCGGTGGCCGTGTCGTTCTTCCAGTAGCCGCGGAACACGATCGGGCCTTTGACCAGGATCTCGCCGTCGTCGGCGATGCGCACCGCCTGCCCGGGAACCGGCCGCCCGACGCTGCCGATGCGCTGCGCGGCGAGGGTGTTGACCGTGACCCCGGCGGAGGTCTCGGTGAGCCCGTAGCCCTCCAGCACAGGCAGACCGGCCCCGCGGAAGAAGTGGCCGAGGCGATCACCCAGCGGCGCGCTGCCCGACACCGCCGCCACGACCCGTCCGCCGACGGCCGCGCGCAGCTTCGCGTAGACCAGCCGATCGAACAGGCTGTGCTTCAGCCGCAGGAGGACGTCGGGGCCGCCGGTGTCGCGGGCCCGGCTCCAGGCGATCGCGGTGTCGGCGGCGGCGTCGAAGATCTTCCCCTTGCCCTCGTCGTGCGCGCGCTGGCGGGCCGCGTTGAACACCTTCTCGAACACCCGCGGCGCGGCGAGCAGGAACGTCGGCCGGAACACCCGCAGGTCGCCGACCAGGTCCGAGACGTCGGCGGTGTGCCCGATCACCGTGCCCGTGTAGGTGGCCCCGCACTGGATCGCCTTGCCGAACACGTGCGCGAGCGGCAGGAACAACAGCACCGAACCGCCCGCGGTGAGCAGCTGCGGGAACACCGCCGCGACCGAGCGCACCTCGGACTGCATGTTGCGGTGAGTGAGCGCGCAGCCCTTCGGACGGCCGGTGGTGCCCGAGGTGTAGATCAGCGTGGCGAGGTCGTCGGCGCGCACGGCCCGGCGCCGGTCGAGCACCGCCGCCTCGGGAACGCGCTCGCCGAGCGCGCCCAGCGCGTCGACCGCCCCGGGATCGCCGTCGATCTGCCACATCTGCAGGCCGCCGAGCGCGTCGCGCACCTCGTCCACGAGCGCCGCGTGTTCCGCGTTCTCGACGACCACCGCGACCGCGCCCGAATCGGAAAGGATCCACCGGATCTGCTCGGCCGAGGACGTCTCGTAGATCGGCACGGTGGCCGCGCCGACGGCGAGGATCGCGTAGTCGACCAGCGTCCACTCGTAACGGGTGTGCGAGAGGATCCCGACCCGGTCGCCCGGCTGCACCCCGGCGGCGACGAGGCCGCGCGCTACGGCGGTGACCTCGGCCGCGAACGCGCCCGCGGTGATCTCCCGCCACTGCCGGTCGGCGCCGCGCCGGTGGTAGGCCACCGCGGACCCGTCGCGTGCGGCGTTGGCGTAGACCGCGTCGACGAGGGTCTCGTCGTCGGCGACACGCACGGCGGCGGGCACGCTGTACTCACGCACCCGGCCAACCTACCGTCAGGTACATCCGGCCGGGATGCTACGAATCGGGCTTCCTGCGCGGCGCCCCGCCGGGCCGAGCCGTCCCCCACCCGGGTAGCATCAGAAGATCATGCGCGTGCACGTGGTCTCGGACGTGCACGGCCACACCGAGGCACTGGCCCGGTCGGGCGAGGGCGCCGACGCGCTGCTCGTGCTCGGCGACCTCGTCGACTTCGTCGATTACGCCGACCCGACGCGCGGAATCCTCGGCCGGGTGCTCGGCCCGGAGGTCAGCGCCCGGTTCGGGCAGCTGCGGGCGGCCGGGCGGCCGGGGGAGATGCGCGCGTTCGTCCGTGACGCGTGGTCGCGGTTCCCTGATCCGGGCGCCGTGGTCGACGAGGCGGTGCGGGAACAGTACGCGGCGATGTTCGCCGCGATGTCGACGCCGACGTACGCCATCCCGGGCAACGTCGACGTCGCCGCGCTTTGGCCGGAGTTCGCCCGGCCCGGGGTGTGTCAACCCGACGGGCAGGTCGTGACGATCGGCGGGCTGCGGTTCGGGTTCGTCGGCGGCATCCCGCTGCCACCGGGCATGGCGCCGTTCCGCGGCGGCGTGTGGACACCGCATGTGGTGACGGCGCAGGACTACGCCGCGGCCGTCGAGCGGCTGGCCGAGGTCGACGTCCTGTGCAGCCACGCCCCGCCCGCCGTGCCCGAGCTCGCGTACGACGTCGTCTCCCGGCGGCCGGAGGCGCCCTCGGCCGCGCTGCTCGCCCGCATCCGCCGCGATCGACCCCGGGCGGCGCTGTTCGGGCACGTCCACCAGCCGCTGGCGCCCCGGTGTCGGTTGGGCCGCACCGAATGCGTCAACGTCGGCCACTTCCGCCAGACGACCACGCCGTACGTCCTGCGCTGGTAACCGCCGGTAACCTGCGCCCCATGGCCGACGCGACGTCCTCCTCGATCACCATCGCCGCCCCGCCGGAGCGGGTGATGGCGGTGATCGCCGACTTCGCCGCCTACCCCCAGTGGGCCGAGCAGATCAACAAGGTCGAGGTGCTCACCCCGGGCGCCGACGGTCGCGCGGAACGGGTGCGCTTCACCATGGACGCGGGCCCGATCAAGGACTCGTACACGCTGGACTACACGTGGGCGCCCGATGGCCGTTCGGTCAGCTGGACGCTGGTCAAGGGGCAGATCCAGAAGGCCCAGGACGGCTCGTACACGCTCACCGAGAAGGACGACTCGACGACGGTGACGTACTCGCTCGCCGTCGACCTCAAGATGCCCATGATCGGCATGCTCCGCCGCAAGGCCGAGAAGGTGATCATCGATACCGCGCTGAAGGGGCTGAAGCGCCGGGTGGAGGCGTTGGGCGAATAACCGCGGTGAGCAAGTAACCTCCGTCCCGTGCGGGTGGTGCTGTTCACGGGGAAGGGTGGCGTCGGAAAGACGACGCTCGCGGCGGCGACCGCCGCCCGCCTCGCGCGGTCGGGACGCAAGGCGCTGGTCGTCTCGACCGATCCCGCGCACTCGCTCGGCGACGCGCTGGAGGCCGAGCTCGACGGCGAGCCCGCCGAGCTGGAGCGCGGCCTCTACGCCGCGCACATCGACACCCACGCCCTGCTCGACGACGCGTGGGGCCCGCTGCAGCACCACCTGCGCACCGTGCTCGCAGGCGCGGGTGTCGACGAGCTGGTGGCCGACGAGCTGACCGTGCTGCCCGGCGTCGAGGATCTGCTCGCGTTGTCCGCCGTGCGGCGCGCCGCGGAGTCGGGACCGTGGGAGATCGTCGTCGTCGACTGCGGGCCCACCGCGGAGACGCTGCGGCTGCTCGGGCTGCCCGAGGCGGTCGCGGGCTACCTCGAGCGGCTGTTCCCCGCGCATCGGCGGGCGGTGCGCGGGCTGCTGGCGGGCCTGGCAGGCGGCGGACGCGGTGCCGCCGCGGGTTGGGACGCGACGATCGACGCTCTCGACGGGCTCGCCGAGCAACTCGCCGGGCTGCGCGCGATGCTCGGCGACCACACCCGCACCTCGCTGCGGCTCGTCCTCACCCCGGAACGGGTGGTGGCGGCCGAAACACGGCGCACGCTGACCGCGCTGGCCCTGCACGGCCTGCGCGTCGACGGGATCGTCGCCAACCGGGTGGTGCCGGGGCCGTCGCCGTCGCTGCGTGGGCCCGCGGCGCGCTGGCTGCGGGAGCGGTTCACCGAGCAGCAGAGGGTCATCGACGAGCTGCGGGGTCTCGGCGGCGTGTCCCTCGCCGCCGTCGCCCATACGGCAGCCGAGCCGACGGGTGTGCCCGCGCTGCTGGAGGTGGCCGACAACCTCTACGGCAACACCGATCCGGCCGCCGTGGGCCCGCCCGGCCCGCCGCTGCTGCGGGTGCGGCGCACCCGGGGGACGGGCGCCTCCCTGGACTCGGAGTTCGAGCTGGCGCTGGCCCTGCCCGGCGCCGCGGACGGTCCCCTGGAGCTGGCCCGGGTCGGCGACGAGCTGGTGATCGCCGTCGGCGGCGTGCGGCGGCTGGTCGCGCTGCCCTCGGTGCTGCGGCGGTGCACTGTCTCCGGGGCCCTCCTTGCGGGCGACGACCTGTGCGTCACGTTCGCCCCGGACCCCGCGGTCTGGACGCGATGACGACCCCCGGGTGCGACGCGCACGCCGGGGCGTCCGCCGAGTTGCGCGCGCTCGCGCGCACGGCGCTGGACCGGATCGAGCCCCTGCTGGAGCGGCTGCGCATCGAGCCGCCCAGCCCGGTGTCGGCCGAGGTCTGCGCGGGCTGCCCGCTGTGCGCGTTGCTGGCCGCGCTGCGCGGGGAACGCCCGGAGCTCATGCAGCGGCTGGCCGAGCAGCTCGGCGGGTTGGTCACGCTGCTGCGCGCGGCGTTGGACGACGACCCCGGGCCCCCACCTCCGGAGCGCACCCCGTCCGGCAGCCGGAAGACCGTTCAGCGGATCCCGGTCGCGCGCCCGGACGTCCGCGCAGGCGGCGGGCGGTGACGCTCACCGTCGGCGTCGATGTCGGCGGCACCAGCGTGCGGGCGGGCGTCGTGAACGGCGACGGCATCGTCCTCGACACCGCCCGAACCCCGACCCCGCGCAGCGAGACGGCGCTGGAGGCCGCCGTGGCGGGGGTGGTGAGCACGCTCGCGGGCAGGCACCGGATCGCCGCGGTCGGGCTGGCGCTGGCCGGGTTCGTCACGCCCGACCTGCGAGCCGTCCGGTTCGCGCCGCACCTGTCGTGGCGCGACGCCCCGGTGGCGGACCGGATCGCCGCCCGCATCGGGCTGCCGGTCGTCGTCGAGCACGACGCCAACGCCGCGGCGCTGGCGGAGCGGCACTTCGGGGCGGCCTCGGGTGCGGCCACGGTCGTGTTCGTGGCGCTGGGCACCGGCGTCGGCTCGGCGCTGTTGCTCGACGGTGTGCTCTACCGCGGCGCGTTCGGCGTCGCGCCGGAGCTGGGGCATCTGCAGGTGGTGCCGGACGGGCGGCCGTGCCCGTGCGGCAAGACGGGCTGCTGGGAGCGCTACTGCTCCGGCACGGCGCTGGCCACGACGGCGGTCGAGCTGATGGCGCGTGACCCCGGCCGCTCGCCGTTGCTGTCGCGGCTGGCGGCGGGCGACCCGCGTCGGGTGACCGGTCAGGGGGTGGCGGCGGCGGCCCGGGAGGGCGATCCCGTCGCGTGTGCGGCTCTGGAGGATCTCGCGCGGTGGCTGGGGGTGGGGCTGGCGCTCGTGGCCGACGTCTTCGACCCGGAGCTGGTGGTGATCGGCGGCGGGGTGGCGGACTCGGCGCCGCTGTTCCTCGACGAGGCACGTGAGCACTACGCGGCGTTGCTCACCGGCGCGGGACGACGCCCGCTCGCCCGCATCCGCACCGCGCAGCTCGGCGAGGCGGCCGCGGTGGTCGGGGCGGCGCAGCTCGCGCGGGAGCTGGCGGCAGCGGAGACCGGGGCTCGAGCGCGGTCGGCGGCGCGATCCGGCGGCGGCACGGCACGGGGCCGGTGAGCCGCGCCGGCCGGTCATCGCGGCCCGTGCTCGTGAGCCGGAGCCGGGCGGAGGTCAGAGGACGGCGCCGCCGTCGGGGTCGTCGGGGTCGTCGAGGTGGAGCGGCGGGGGGACGTCGTCCGGGTCGGGCCACAGGCGCAGCACCAGCCAGCCGAGCCCGGCCGCGATCGCGACGAGGCCGAGCGGCAGGCCGTACACCTGCGGCACCCCCACCCACCCGGGGAACGACACGAGCACCAGCCCCAGCCCGATGAGGAGGAGCCCGACGATGATCGGCGGTCCCATCCGCGGCAGCGGCGGTGGCTCCGGCGGGACGTAGTGCTCGTCGGCGAACGGGTCGTGGGCAGGCTCCGCCGACCGTTCGGCGGGCCGGGCACACCCGGCGCCCGGCAGGCCGGGCCGGTCGCCCGCGGGCTCGTCCTCGGCGTGGGCCACGGGGTCGGACCGGTCGGCGGGCGGGTCGAAGGCGGACCGGCCCGCGCCGCGGGCGCTGTCCGGCCGGTCGCCGGGCGGACGGTAGGCGGGCCGGTTCGGGCCGGTCGCGGTGTCGCGGGTGGTGTCGGGTCGGTCGCCGGGCGGGGCGGGGCGGGGCGGATCGTCCTTGCCCGGATCGAAGGGCCGGAGGTCGGTGGCACGGAGGTCGTCGGCGCGGGCGTCGTCGTCGAGGCATGCGTCGTCGGGCCACTCGGGGACGTCACCCTCGGCCCGCCACGACGCGACGATGGCGTCGAAGCCGGTCGGGTCGGGTTCGCGGGTCACGCGGCCCTCCTGTCCGTGCCGCCGCTGACCTCTTCCGGTCTCCTCCATCCTGGCACGCCAGGCCCGTTGTCGCGGTGGGACGCCCCTCCGTAGGCTGACGCCGTCGAGCCGGAAGGGGCACGCCCAGGTGCTGTACTGGTGGTCGAAGTTCGTGCTCGTCGGCCCGCTCCTGAGGCTGTTCTGCAGGCCGACGATCGAGGGTCTTGAGCACGTCCCGGAGCACGGCGGCGCGATCCTCGCCAGCAACCACCTGGCCGTCGTCGACTCGTTCCTGCTGCCGCTGCTTGTTCCGCGGCGCATCACGTTCCTGGCCAAGCGCGAGTACTTCACGCAGCCGGGGTTCGTCGGGCGGCTGAAGAAGGTCTTCTTCACCGGGATGGGACAGGTGCCGATCGACCGGGGGAGCGGGTCGGGCGCCCGAGCGGCGATGACCACGGCCGTGCGGATCCTGCGCGAGGGCAGGCTGCTGGGCATCTACCCCGAGGGCACGCGATCGCCCGACGGACGGCTCTACAAGGGCAAGACCGGCGTTGCTCGCATGGCGCTGGAGGCCGGGGTGCCGGTCATCCCCGTCGCGATGATCGGCACCGACCGGGTCAACCCGATCGGCTCGCGGATGTGGCGGCCGCGCAAGGTGCACATCAAGCTCGGCGAGCCGCTGGACTTCTCCCGCTACCACGGGATGGCGGGCGACCGGTTCATCGAGCGCTCGATGACCGACGAGATCATGTATGCGCTGATGGAGCTCACCGGGCAGACCTACGTCGACATGTACGCGGCCTCGGTGAAGGAACGCGCCGCCGCGCTGCGGGCCGCCCCACCTCCGGAGAAGCGGGCCAGCTGATCAAGCCGTCACGCTGCACAGGTTGGTCAGGCCGTGTCGTCCCACCAGTTGAGCACGCGGAGAGCGCGGAGGGTATTCCACCGGCTCGGCGTCCCCACACAGCCCTCGATGTCGAAATGGATGCGACCGGGGTGGATGCGGTCGAGAAGCCACCGGCCGTCGGGCTGCCGCTTGGTACGCACGACGTTCACCGCGTCCGCCATTTGCGGATCGGGATCGGCGCCGGAACGTCGGAAATAATCGAGCGCACGCAGCACGTCGTAATGCCAGTAGTGGGGAAATGCGAACTCCAGATATGCCCGGTCGACGACCTCGCCGGTGCTCTTTCGGCGGAACAGGCCGCGCTCCAGCAGGTATGCCTCACCGCCGCGCCGAGCAGCGTGAACCTCGTCGGAGCCGCCGGTCGCCCGCTCGAACGCGAGCAACCCGTCGAGCACGTTGATCGTGGTGTCGACGGAGGAACGCACCGACCCGTTCTCGGCCTCACAGTTCCAGCCACCGTCGTCCAGTTGTTCGCCGAGGACCCGGCTGACGATCGCCGCAACGTCCTGTCCGAAGTACGCCCCGGCCTCGATCGTCCGGCCGTTGATGCACGGCTCCACCTCGCCGTCGAAGTAGCGTTGTCCGGCATGCTCCCAGCGCCCGTTCTCTGCGACGAGAGCGATCGCTCGACGAGCCGGTCCGGATGCCGGGTCGAGACCGCACAATTGCAGTGTCTGCAGCGTGTGCACCGTCGTCGTCCACGGCTGCCCCGGTTCAGCGCCGGTGTAGGACGCCGGGAAGCAGGCGCCGCCGTCCCAGAGCCCGTCGGGACCTTCGAGTGCAAGCAGCCGCGCACCCCAGCCTTCCCGTTCGACCAGGGCCCGCGCGGCCGCGACGTCGCCAGCGGGCGTGTCGCCCAGGTCCCGCAGCACCTGCCAACGGATGGCCGGGTCGCCATCGTGAAGCCAGTCGAGCACGCTCATCTCGGCACGGTAACCGGAGCGCCGAGGGCAACCCGGCCCTACCCGCCCGGTCAACGGCCGCACCGCCGCCAACGGCCCGGCGCGCCGGCCCACCCACCGCGGGAGTTGCTCCAACGCTCGGCCAGGCGTAGCCAATGCACCGCCAACTGTCTGGTCGTGGGCGCGTCGAGGTAGTAGCTCCAACGGCCGGATCGGCCCGCCACCGTCGCTGCCGTGAGCCCAGCGGGCCGGGCGAGTCTGGACAGCAGGTGGATCTAGCGTAGACAATTGTCTAGACGAGGAGGTTGAAGTGGCTAAGACCATCAGCATCGGCGAACTGCGTCAGAACCCGACGCAGATGCTTCGTGACGTCAAGGCCGGCGCTACGTACACGATCACCGATCATGGAGAACCGGTCGCGACGGTGGTAGGGCGTCGCCAGCCACGCTGGGTCCCAAGCGAAGAGATCGACTCCCTGCTGCGAGAGCTCGGAGCCGACGACGCCTGGGCGCGCGAGATTGCGGGCGACCGGGGCGCAGTCGAGATCGCTGATCCGTGGGAGCGCGCCGAGTGAAAGCCGTTCTGGACACCAGCTTGCTGGTCGCCGAGTCGCTCTCGCACCCCGGTTTCGACGTCGCCGTCGTGTCGCTGTCGTGGGCCGAGCTCGGGTACGGTGTCCGGAAGACCAAGGATCCGGTCGAACGGGCGCGTCGCGAAGCGCGGGTCGCTCGGCTCCGGGTCGTCCTGGGAGCTGGTATCCCGTTCGACGATGTCGCGGCGGATGCGTACGAGACAGTGTGCGGACTTGTCATGGCAGGCGGGCGTGAAGTTCGTGGCCGTGTCATCGACCTTATGATCGCGGCGACGGCGGCGGCGCATGGCGCAGCTGTGATCACCCGAAACACGGGCGATTTCACCGGTCTCGACGGTTTCGTCACCGTCATCGCGGCCTGATAGCGCAGCATGAGCACCGCGGGTCCGCCGCTGCCGACGAATGGCCGCCGGCCGGTGTCGGACGGCGCTCGAAGTCGACATGAGCGGGGTTTGGGCGGGGCAAAACCCCGCTCATGTCGACTTCGAGCGCAGGGCCCGACGTTTCGTCGGCCGCGCGGGCGACGCCGAGGGGCTAAGCGGGGCCAGACCGACCAGCCTGCCTGCAGCCGCTCGGCGCCATCATTTGCCGGTCGCTGTGAAGAGAATCAACCGCAGGCGACCTCCTTAGGCGATCTTGTCGAGGGTGACGTAGTAGCCGAGTCCGGTGAGCTGTTTGATGAGGCGGTCACGTTGGTGGTCGGTGTTGCGGCGGGTGAACCAGTCCCCGCCCAGGTCGTCGTAGTCGCAGTCGTGGGTGAGCAGGTGCCAGCAGATCACCAGGATGGAGTGCGCGACGGCGATGGCGGCCTTCTTCTTCCCGATCCGCCGCGCCAGCCGCCAGAACTGGGCCGACAGGTAGGTGTCGCGGGTGCGGGCGGCGGCCCAGGCGCACTGGGTCAGGATGTCGAGCAGCCAGACGTCGCCTTTGGTGGTCTTGCCCGAGCCGCGTTTCCCGCCGGTGATGTTGTTTCCCGGGGCGAGGCCGGCCCAGGAGGCCAGGTGCGCGGCGGTGGGGAAGCGGGTCATGTCGACGCCGATCTCGGCGATGACGGTCTCGGCGGCCCGTTTCCCGACCCCGGTGATGGTGTCGAGTCGGTCACGGGCGCGGGTGAAAGGGAGACCGGTCTCGCTGGTGTGGGTGGCGACCAGGGTGTCGACGCGCTCGTCGAGTCGGGCGATCGCCGCTTCGAGGTGGGCGGTGTGCTCCAGGCACAACCCGATCAGCAGCGCGTGGTGCTCGGTGAACCGGCCGCGCAGGGCCTGACGCAGCGCGGGGATCTTGCGCCGCAACCGGCCTTTGGCCAGCTCCGCGAGCATGTCCGGGTCGCGCTCGCCGGCGACCAGGGCGGCCAGCATCGCCCGACCGGACACCCCGAGCACGTCGGAGGCGACCGAGTCCAGCTTGATGCCCGCGTCTTCCAGGGTTTTCTGGATCCGCTGGCACTCGCTGGTGTGGGCCTGGATGAGCCGTTTGCGGTAGCGGGTCAGGTCCCGCAACTCCCGGATCGCCGGCGGGGGCACGAAGCTGCCCCGCAGCAGCCCGTGTTCGAGCAGCTCGGCCAGCCATTCCGCGTCCAGGACGTCGCTCTTTCGGCCGGGTAGGATCTTCACGTGGTGGGCGTTGACCAGCTTCAACGCGAACGCCCGCTGCTCCAGCACGTACCAGACGGGTTTCCAGTACGAGCCGGTGGCCTCCATCGCGATCTCGGTGACACCCTCGGTGGTGAACCAATCGGCCATCGCCTCCAACGACGCGGTGAACGAGGAGAACGTACGGGTCTGCTTGCGTCGACCCCGCCCCTTCGTTGCCGGGCCCCGCACACAGGCCACCACCTCGTCCTTGCCGATGTCGATCCCTGCGCAACACTCCACCAACACCTCCACCAGCGACCTCCTCGACCGCAACGTCCTACCGGTGGGATCGGCGGGGCCAACCGATCAACGACGCTGTGAAGCGTGCACGAAGGACAACAGTTCGAGGTGCCGGGAAGGCCCCTGGCGTCAGTCTCTTAAACGGGTTCGCGCGCACCAAGCGCAAACGAGCTCGGCCGACCCCGACCAGATTCTCATCCTTCGAGGCGGCCCGCGGCAGCGGCCATGGGTTCTCTTATTCTTATGCTCACCTCTGGCCTGACAGCGTCACGGCGCGCGACGCCGTCGAGGCCGCTCTGGCCGCAGTCGCGGACCAGTGGCCGACCGCGAGGGGCCCGAGATGGGTCCTGATCTGCAAGAACAGGACGGGTATGCGCTTCTTCTACGACTGCGAGTTCATCGAGGACGGGACCACGATCGATCTGGTCTCCATCGGCGTGGTCGGGGAGGACGGGCGTGAGTTCTACGCGGTGTCGACCGATTTCGACCCCGGACGGGCGGGGGCCTGGGTGCGGGCCAATGTCCTGCCGAAGCTGCCGTCGCCCGCCGACCCGGCGTGGCGCTCGCGGGAACGGTTGCGCGCCGACCTGCTGGCCTTTCTCACCGGCGCGCCGGGTGAAGTCGAGCTGTGGGCGTGGATCGCCGCGTACGACCACGTGGCTCTGTGCCAGCTGTGGGGAGCGATGCCCGCGTTGCCGCGCGCGTTGCCGCGGTTCACCCGCGAGCTGCGGCAACGCTGGGAGGATGCGGGGAAGCCGCCGCTGCCGCCGCCCACCGCGGACGCCCATGACGCGCTCGCGGACGCCCGCCTGAACCGGATGCGGTGGACGGCGATCGAATCGGCGCGGCTGGTACCGCAGACCGGTGGGAAATCAGGCTGATCTGCTGTGGCCGGGGAGGGGGCGCGCGGCTGGTACCGCAGACCGGTGGGGAATCAGGCTGATCTGGGTGAGCAGGCGCCGTGGCTCTACCCTGAGAACGTGAACTGGTCCGTCGACGCCCCGGTCGAAGTGCTGCCCGAGCTCCCGCCCCTGCCCGCCGAGCTGCGCACCCGGCTGGACGATGCGCTCGCCCGGCCCGCCGCGCAGCAGCCGGACTGGCCCGCCGCGGAGGCCGTAGCGCACGTCCGCACGGTGCTGGAGAGCGTCCCGCCGGTCACGTTGCCGCCGGAGGTGGACCGGTTGCATGACCGGCTGGCCGACGTCGCCAACGGCCGCGCGTTCCTGCTGCAGGGCGGCGACTGCGCCGAGACGTTCGTCGACAACACCGAGCCGCACATCCGGGCGACGATCCGCACCCTGCTGCAGATGGCGATCGTGCTCACCTACGGCGCATCGCTGCCGGTGGTCAAGGTCGGGCGCATCGCGGGCCAGTACGCCAAGCCGCGCAGCGCCCCCGTCGACGCGCTCGGCCTGCCCTCCTACCGCGGCGACATCGTCAACTCGATCACGCCCGACCCGGTCGCGCGCATCGCCGACCCGTCCCGGATGATCCGCGCCTACGCCAACGCGTCGGCGGCGATGAACCTCGTGCGGGCCTTGACCGCCACCGGCATGGCCGACCTCACGATGGTGCACGACTGGAACAAGGACTTCGTGCGCATCTCGCCCGCGGGTGCGCGGTTCGAGGCCATCGCGGCGGAGATCGAGCGGGCGTTGGCCTTCATGGCGGCGTGCGGCGTCGACGACTACAACCTGCACAGCGTCGAGTTCTACGCCTCCCACGAGGCACTCTTGATCGACTACGAGCGGGCCATGCTGCGGCTCGACCGCCGCGACCCGGACAGCCCGAAGCTCTACGACCTGTCCGCCCACTTCGTGTGGATCGGCGAACGCACCCGCCAGCTCGACGGCGCGCACATCGCGCTCGCCGAGCTCCTGGCCAACCCGATCGGTCTGAAGATCGGCCCGACGACCACGCCGGAGCAGGCCGTCGAGTACGTCGAGCGGCTCGACTCCGGCAATCACCCCGGCAGGCTCACCCTCGTCAGCCGCATGGGCAACAACCGGGTGCGCGACGTGCTGCCCGCGATCATCGAGAAGGTCGAGGGCTCCGGCCACAAGGTCATCTGGCAGTGCGACCCGATGCACGGCAACACCGTCGAGTCCACCTCCGGCTACAAGACCCGCCACTTCGACCGGATCGTCGACGAGGTGCAGGGCTTCTTCGAGGTGCACGCTGCGCTCGGCTCCCACCCGGGCGGGATCCACGTCGAGGTCACGGGCGAGGACGTCACCGAGTGCCTCGGCGGCGCTCAGGACATCTCCGACGCCGACCTCGGGGGCCGCTACGAGACCGCCTGCGACCCGCGCCTCAACACCCAGCAGGCCCTGGAGCTGGCCTTTCTGGTGGCCGAGATGCTCCGGGGCTAAAGGGTCTTCAGCACGATCGTCGTGCCGGGGTCGACCAGGCTGCCCGCCCCGTTGGACTGGTCGACCACCCGGCCGTCGTCCCGGCCGAGCTGGGAGCGCTCCTCGGCCTGCAGCCCGAGGTCCTCCAGCATCTGCTCGGCCTCGTCGAACCTGCGGCCGATGAGCCACGGCACCCGCACCTGCTGGACCTGCTCCGGTGGCTGCTCACCCCGGCTCACCACGAGCGTGACGCGGCTGCCGGGAGGAAGCGCCGCGCCCGCCGCCGGGGTGGTGCGCACCACCGCACCCTCAGGGACGGACGAGCTGTACTCCGACCCGGACTGCACCGGCGTGAGCTGGGCGGCGCGGATCGTGGCCTGCGCGTCGTCGAGGGCCGTGCCCGGCGCGATCGCGGGCACCGTCGGGAGCCCGCGGGACACGACCAGGGTCACGGTGCTCCCCCGCAGGAGCCGCGTCGCCGATCCGGGCTCGCTGGCCGTGACGACGCCCGCGGGCACGCCGGTCGCGTAGGCCAGCCGCGCCGCGGGCACCAGGTCGGCGCCGGTGAGCAGGCGCTCGGCAGCGCCCTGCGGTACGCCGGTGAGCGACGGCACCGCCGTCCAGCGCCCGCTGCCCAGCCACCACGCGGTGATCCCGATGCCGATCGCGAGCACCAGCACGAGCGCGATCCACACCGCGAACAGCTGGCGGCTGCGGCGGCGCGCCCGCAGATGGCCCGGCGGGGTCGAGGGATGGGCGTCGCGATCGAGCATCCGGGTGCCGGTCGACGCCGCCGGGGCCGACGCGCGCGGAACCGTCGTCTGTTCTTCGACGGGCCGCGGCGGCGGCGCGGGCACCGGCACGCGCGGCACCTCCAGCACCGCGGCCAGCCTGCGCAGCTCGGCGAGCATCGCGGCGGCGTCGACCGGGCGGCAGGCCGGGTCGCGGCGGGTCGCGCGCCGCACGAACGCGTCCAGCTCGGGCGGCACGTCCCCGGCGACCTCGGACGGCGCCGGGACATCGGAGGTGACGTGCCGGTAGGCCACCGAGATCGCGGTCTCGCCGGTGTAGGGCGGCGAGCCGGTGAGCAGCTCGTAGAGCAGGATGCCGGCCGCGTAGACGTCGCTACGCGGGTCGGCCGCACCCGTCGCGACCTGCTCGGGGGACAGGTACGCCACCGTTCCCATGATCATGCCCACGTGGCTGGCGCCCGCCTGCGCGACCCCGACCGCGAGCCCGAAGTCCGCGACCTTCAGCTCCCGCGCATCGGAGATCAGCACGTTCTCCGGTTTGACGTCGCGGTGCACCATGCCGAGTCGGTGCGCCGCGGCGAGCCCGGAAAGCACCTGCTCCATGACGGCGAACGCCGCGGGCACCCCGAGTGCGCCGCGGGCGCGCAGCACGTCGCGCAGGGTGCCGCCGTCGACCAGTTCCATGACGAGGAACAGCCGGTCAGTCCCATCGCTCGAGTCGGTGCCCCGGTCGTGGACGTCGACGACGGCCGGGTGGTCGATCCGCGCCGCCGAACGCGCCTCGCGCTCGAACCGCATGCGGAACGCTGGGTCGCCCGCGAACCGCGCGTCCATGATCTTGATCGCGACGGGGCGGTCGAGACGGGTGTCCACACCGCGGTAGACAGTGGACATCCCGCCCGTCGCGATGGGACTCCCGACGCGGTAGCGGCCGTCGAGCAGCGCACCGGCGACCGGGGCAGCGTTCACGCGCCGACGGTACCGCTGCGCCGAAGTGCTGCCCGTGAGGCCCGCTGGTGTGGCATCGTGTCCGGTCGTGAACACGCCGTTGTCCGGGTCGCTGTCCGGTGGCCCGCTCTCCCCGGAGGTCGTGACGCTGTCGGTGGCCGAGGTGGCCACGCGGCTGTCGGTGCCCGTGTCCCGCGTGCACCAGTACGTACGCGACGGCCAGCTGCTGGCGGTGCGCCGCGCCGGTGCCATGGTCGTGCCCGCCGACTTCCTCCACGGGAACGCCGTGGTCAAGGGCCTCGCAGGCACGATCACGGTGCTGCGCGACGGCGGCTACCGCGACGCCGAGATCCTGCGCTGGCTCTTCGCCGACGACGACTCGCTGCCCGGCACCCCCGTCGCCGCGCTGCGCGCAGGCAGGCACAAGGAGGTCAAGCGCCGCGCACAGGCGATGGCCTTCTAGCGCTCGCGGGAGAGCCCGGTCGCGGGCCGGGGGCCATCGGTGAGGCCCTCGCTCGCGGTCAGCTCGGCGCCCGCGCGGTGGGCCGCGGCCGGCCGCAGCAGCACGACGAGCACGCCAACCACGATCCACGCCGCCGACACGGCGGGGTACAGCCCCGCGGCCCCGTCCGGGTAGGGGAAGACGTTGCGGAAGAGCGTGTAACCGATCAGCCCGAGCGCGAGCACGGGAACGACGACCTCGGCCGTGCGCACCTCGCGGCTGCCGGAGAAGAACAGCAGCTTGGCCGCACCGATCGTGGCGAGCGCGTACACGACCAGCAGGATCAGGGTGCCGATCGTGCCGGACGCGACGAACAGCGTGGCCGGGTCGCCGCCGAGGCCGAGCCACGCCGTGGCGATCACGACGTACATGGCGAGCACCACGACCACGGTGGCCGGAACCGGCGTGCCCCGCGTGGGCGCCACGGCGCCGAACGTGCGGGGGAGCACCCCGTCGCGGCCGAGCGCGAACAGCAGCCGGGCTGCGCCCACCGCGCAGGCGAGCGCGCACCCGAACGCGCTGACCGCGGCCCCGATGGTGATCACGTCGCCCACCCAGGCGGCGACGTATCTCGTGCCGAGGTCGCCCATCAGCGACGACGAGTTGATGAACCTTTCGACGCCTGCCTCGTCGGCGCCGAAGCCCATCACCTCGACGGCCGTCACGACCACGAAGTACACCCCGCCGAAGACCGCGACGCCGAGGATCGCCCGCGGGATCGTGCGGCGCGGGTCGCGGGTCTCCTCGCCGAGCGTCGCCGCGGCCTCGAAACCCGCGAACGACAGGAATCCGAACACGACGCCCAGGAACAGGGCCGACACGTCGGTGCCGGGCGCGGGCGCGAACACGGAGAGGTCGACCCGGTGCCCGTCCGGCGCGGTGCCGGTGGCCAGCCGGACGAGCACCACCACGGCGACGACGAGGATCAGCGCCACGGTGAGGCCCTCGATCGTCAGCAGCACCCGGGTGCCGCCGCGCACCCGCACAACCGCCAGCACGAGCACCAGCAGCAGCGCGACCGCCGCGACCACGAACCCGGCCCACGGCGGCTGGTCGGGCCACAGGCGCAGCGCGTCGAGGGCGGCCGCGCCGAAGATCCCGGCGGCGGTGGACGTGACGACCCCGTAGAAGACGTAGGTGCCCAACAGCGACCAGCCCGCGACGACCCCCGTCCGCGCGCCGAGGGTGGCGCCCACGAAGCCGTACACGCTGCCCGCATGGTGGAACCGTTGGCACAGCCGCACGAACGTGTAGGCGATGAGCAGCACGCCCAGCGTGGCGAGCAGGAACGCGAGCGGCACCGCGCGGCCGACAGTGCCCGCGGTGGCCTGCGGGTTGATGTTGGCCGCCATGGACGGCGCCATCAGGGCCAGCGACAGTCCGATGGCCTCCCACACGGACAGCTCGCGGCGAAGAGTTCCCGAAGACCCGGTCCGGTGTGCCACGGCAGAATGCTCCGCTAGAGCACCGCGAATGTCATCCTCCGAACCTCTTCGTCGCCCATCCGTACGCAACGGGCGTACTCGGCGCGGCGCGTCGCGAGCACGCAGCGCCCGAGCAGGTCGCCCAACCCGTCCATGAGGACCGGGTCGGCCTCCAGGGCGTCCAGCGCGGCGGCCTGGTCAGCGGGCAACGGGCGGATGCCGCAGCGGCGGGCTTCGTCCTCGTCGAGCCGGGCCGGGTCGTGCGCAGCGGGATCGGGCAGCGTGAGCTCGCGCGCCAGCCCGTCGAGGCCCGCGAGGATGAGCCCGCCGAGCGCGAGGTGCGGGTTGCTGCTCGCGTCGCACGTCTTCAGCTCGGCGTTGGGGCTCACGGCTTCGCGGCCGCGGAACGGCGAGGCGATCCGCAGTGCGGCCTCCCGGTTGTCGAAGCCCCACGACACGGTCGAGGCCGCCCAGGCGCTGGGCAGCAGCCGGGCGTAGGACAGGTAGGACGGGCAGGTCAGCGCGACCAGCGCGGGCAGGTGGTCGAGCACGCCCGCCAGGAACGCCCGGGCCGTGGCGGAGAGCCCGAACGGGTCGCCTGCGGGCGCCATGGCGTTGCGGTCGCCCGCCCAGAGCGAGAAGTGCAGGTGGCAGCCGCTGCCGACGTGCTCGGCGTAGGGCTTCGGCGCGAACGAGGCGCGCAGGCCGTGGCGGATCTCGGCCACGCCGCGGACGGTGTCGCGCAGGAGCAGCTGCCGGTCGGCGGCGGCCTGCGCATCGGCCCGGATGATCGAGATCTCCTGCTGGCCGGGCCCGTACTCGTTGATCGCCTGCTCGACCTGGATGCCCTGCGCGTCGAGCGCGTCGACGATGTCGTTCATCACCGCGGCGGCCCGATCGAGCCCGGCGGAGGAGTAGACCGGGCCGTCGCCCCACGGCCGCGGCCCGTCGGGCGTGTCCTCGGCGAGGTAGAACTCGTTCTCGAACGCCGCCTCGACGCGCAGGCCCGCCTCGGCTGCTGCGCAGGCGGCCCGGCGCAGGAACGCGCGGGGGCACCCGCCCCAGTCGGCGCCGTCGTGGTCGACCTGGTCGCAGAGCACGCCCGCGACGCCGTCGAGCCAGGGCAGGCGGGTGTACGTGGTGGCGTCGGGCACGATCCGGATCTCGCCGACCGGTTCCATGCCCTTCACCGGTACGAGGTCGTCGAGGAGGTTCAGCGCGTTCTGGGCGCGGGTGAGCCCCAGCCCGGACGTGAGCGCGTCGTCGAGCCGGGCGACGTGCACCTGTTTGCCGCGGACGACGCCGCTCGGGTCCCCGTAGCGAAACCGGACGAGCCGGATGCCGTCGAGATCCACCGTTCGACCGTAGCCCCGGCCACGGTGAGTCGCGCATCTCGTCACGGTGAGTTGGCCGTTCCGCCATGGTGAGTCGGGCATCTCCATCATGGACGTGGCACCTGGCTCGACCGATCGTTCGGTTGGCTCTAGGCTGCCGCCTGTGACCGACGAGCCTCCTGTCCTGCTCACCCGCGACGCCGACGACCCCGCCGTCGTCGTGCTGACACTCAACCGGCCCTCGCGCTACAACGCGCTGACCATCGAGCTCAAGACGGCAATGCGCGCGGCGCTCGCGCTGCTGGCCGACGTGGACGACGTCCGCGCGGCCGTCCTGACCGGTGCGGGCAAGGCGTTCTGTGTAGGCCAGGACCTCGGCGAGCACGCCGAGGTGCTCGCTGCGCACCCGGCGGCCGCGTTCGACACGGTCGTCGAGCACTACAACCCGATCGTCACCGGACTCGTCGAGCTGCCGTTCCCGACGATCGCAGCGATCAACGGGCCGTGTGTCGGGGCGGGGCTGGGGTTCGCGATGGCCTGCGACCTGCGCGTGGCGGCCGCCGGGCTGAAGCTCTCCACGGCGTTCACCGCGATCGGACTCAGCGCCGACTCGGGCCTGTCGGCGAGCCTGGCGCAGGCGGTCGGCGTGCCCCGCGCGATGGAGCTCCTGCTGCTCGGTGAGCCGTTCACCACAGAGGACGCGCTGGCGTGGGGACTGATCCGGGCGGTCGTGCCACCGGAGGAGGTCGTGTCGAGCGCGCTGTCGCTGGCGCGGCGCTTGGCGGCCGGGCCGACCAAGGCCTACGTCGAGGTGCGGCACGCCGTGCGGTTCGGGGCGGTGAGCGAACTGCCCGACGTCCTCGCCGCCGAGGGCGACGCGCAGGCCCGGCTCGCGCACACCGCGGACCACGGGGGCGCCGTGGCCGACTTCCTGGCCAAGCGCCGTCCCACCTTCGAGGGCAAGTGACGACGACCCGGGCCCGGCGGACACCACACGGGCAGGACTCCCTGTTGGAGATCGCGGTAGGCGAGTTCATCGCCCGCGGCTACGACGCCACGAGCATGGAGGACCTCTCGCGCGCGGCGGGGATCACGAAGTCGTCGTTCTACCACCACTTCGCGAGCAAGGAAGCACTGCTGCGGGCGGCGTTGGACCGGTCGCTGGCGGGGCTGTTCGCGCTGCTGGAGGAGCCGGGCGCCACGACGGGCACCCCGCTGGCGCGGTTGCGGCACATCGTGCGGGGCCAGGTCGCGGTGCTCCAGCGCGACCTCCCGTACGTCACGCTGCTGCTGCGGGTGCGGGGCAACACCGAGACGGAGCGCTGGGCGCTGTCGCGCCGCCGGGAGTTCGACGCGCGGATCGCGGCGCTGGTGCGGGCGGCCGTCGACGCGGGCGAGCTGCGCGCGGGCGTGGACCCGACCCTGGCCGCACGCATGCTGTCGGGGCTGGTGAACTCGGTGGTCGAGTGGTATCGCCCCGGCCGTCCCGGTACGGCGGGCCTGCCCGACGTCGTCGCCCGGGCGGCCTTCGACGGGATCCTTCCCGCCGCACGCTGAGCCCCACCCCGGCCACGGCGAGTCGTCATTTCCGGCACGGCGAGTCGCTCGATTCCCGGCACGGCGAGTCGCGATTCCCGGCACGGTCGGGCGGACCGCGGCGGGCGGTCAGCTGTCGTAGTCGACGGTCACGGCGTCGGTCGTCGGGCGAGCCTGGCAGGTGAGCACGAAGCCCGCGGCGAGCTCGTCATCCTCCAACGCGAAGTTGCGCCGCATGACGACCTCGCCCGTCGTGACCCGCGCGCGGCACGTGCCGCACACCCCGCCCTTGCACGCGAACGGCAGGTCGCCCCGCACGTGCTGCGCGGAGTCGAGGATCGGTTCCGACCGCGGGAGCGCGAGCGTGGTGGAGCGGCCGTCGAGGACGATCGTGACCTCGCTCGTCGCGCCCGCCACGCCCGGCTCGGGCCGGACGACTTCGGGCGGCGGCTCGTCGACGTAGAACAGCTCCCGGTGCACCCGCGCCTGCGCGACCCCGCGTTCGACGAGCACCGTGCGGGCGTCGGTGATCAGGCCGAGCGGGCCGCACAACCACCATTCGTCCACGTCCTCGACGTCGACCAAGGCGTCGAGGATCCGCCGCAGCCGCTCGGCGGAGAGGCGTCCCGAGCAGATCTCGGCCGCCATCGGCTCGCGGGAGAGCGTGTGGATCAGCTGCAGCCGCGGGCCGAAGGCGTTCTTGAGGTCGGCGAGCTCCTCGGTGAACATCACGGTGTCGGTGCGCCGGTTGCCGTAAAGCAGCGTCACCTGCGTGTCGTCGTGGGCGGCCAGCACGCTCGCGGCGATCGAGAGCACGGGTGTGATGCCGGACCCGGCCGCGATGAGGCCGTGGTGCAGGCCGGGCCGCAGCTCCGGGGTGAACCCGCCCGCCGGGGGCGCGACCTCCAGCTCATCGCCCGCGACCAGCCGGTCCACCAGCCACTCCGAGAACAGCCCCCCGGTCACCCGGCGCACGCCGACCCGCGGGTCCGCCCCGGCCGGTGCGCAGATCGAGTACGAGCGGCGCTCCTCGACGCCGTCGCGCACGGTCCGCAGCGTGAGGTACTGCCCCGGCCGGAACGCGAAGATCGACCGCAGGTGCTCGGGCACCGCGAACGTGACGGCGACCGCGTCGTCGCACAGCCGCTCGACCCGCGCCACCCGCAATGTGTGGAACCCGGTGCGGGCGGGCGCCTCGGCTAGCGTCATCGGGTTTCCTTACCGGCGGATACCCCGGCGTTCACGCCGGGGAGGAGCCGCTCTGTCCATGAGGGTAGACGGGACGTCACACGGCGACGCGCTATCGTGTGAGCATGGGTGAGCGGCTGGTGAAGCGGGCGTACCGCTACCGCTTCTACCCGACCGCCGAGCAGGCAGCCGAGTTGTCGCGCACGTTCGGGTGTGTGCGGCTGGTGTACAACCGGGCGTTGGAGGCCCGCACCGCCGCCTGGTACGGCGAACAACGGCGGGTGTCCTACGTCGAGTCGTCGGCGCTGCTCACCGAGTGGAAGAAGGATCCGGACCTGGCGTTTCTGTCCGAGGTGTCCTCGGTCCCACTCCAGCAGAGCTTGCGGCATCTGCAGGGCGCGTTCGTCGCGTTCTGGGAGATGCGAACCCGGTATCCCCGCTTCAAGTCCCGCAAACGCGGCCGGCAGTCCGCCGAGTACACGCGTTCGGCGTTCCGCTGGGGCAACGGCCGGATCATCCTGGCGAAGATGTCCGAGCCGTTGGACATCCGTTGGTCCCGGCCGCTTCCCGAGGGCGCCGACCCGTCCACGGTCACGGTGTCCCGCGACCCGGCCGGCCGCTGGCACGTGTCCCTGCTGGTCGAGACCACCGTGCATGACGGCCCGGTCACCGATGCGGTGGTCGGAGTCGACGCGGGCATCACGTCGCTGGCGACACTGTCCACCGGCGAGCAGATCGTCAACCCGCGCCACGAACGAGCCGACCGGAAGCGGCTCGCGCTGGCGCAACGGCGGTTGGCGCGCAAGCAGAAGGGGTCGAACAACCGGGAGAAGGCGCGCCGCAAGGTGGCCCGCGTCCACGCCCGGATCACCGACCGGCGTCGGGATTACTTGCACAAGCTGTCGACTCGGCTCGTCCGCGAGAACCAAGCGGTCGTGATCGAGGACCTGAACGTCCGGAACATGCTCGGCAATCACAGCTTGGCGCGCGCCATCTCCGACGCGAGCTGGTCGGCACTGCGGGGCATGCTGGAGTACAAGTGCGCCTGGTACGGTCGCGACCTGGTCGTGCTCGACCGCTGGTACCCGTCGTCCAAGGTGTGCTCGACATGCGGGGCGCTCCAGGACAAGATGCCGCTCAACGTTCGGGAGTGGACCTGCGCCTGCGGCGCCGTTCACGACCGCGACGTGAACGCGGCGATCAATATCAGAGCCGCCGGGCTGGCGGTGCTCGCCTGTGGAGACGGTGTAAGACCTGCCCGCGCGCCAGCGCGAGCGGGCAGTCGTCGGTGAAGCAGGAACCCTCCCGGGTGACCGGGAGAATCCCCGTCCTTCAGGGCGGGGAGTAGTCAATCAGATCTCCTTCACGTGCTCGAACGGCTCGCGGCAGGCGGTGCAGCGGCGCAGCGCGGTGCACGGCGTGGGACCGAAGCGCGACAGCTCCTCGGTGGCCGCCGACCCACAGCGCGGGCACGACACCCGGGCGGGCGCCCTGCCGAGGGTCAACGGGATCGGCCCGGCGGCACGGACGCCGACCCGGCCCGGCGGAGCGATCCCGTGCTCGGCGAGCTTGGCCCGACCCGCTTCGGAGATCCAGTCGGTGCTCCACGGCGGCGACAGCACCGTGCGCACCTCGACGCGCGCGTACCCGGCGGCGGTGAGGGCGGTGCGCAGGTCGGCACGGATGGCGTCGAGCGCGGGGCAGCCGGAGTAGGTCGGCGTGATCGTGACGGTGACGGCGTCGCCCGACGGCCCGGACGTCGCGCAGCACGCCCAGGTCGTCGAGCGTGAGCAGCGGCATCTCCGGGTCGACGACGGCGGCGGCCACGGCTCGTGCTGGCTCGCTCACCACGTCGCTCCCGGGTGCCGGCGGGCCAGGCTCTGCAGCTCGGCGAGGACGTGGCCCAACGCCTCGGTGTGCACGCCCTGCCGCCCGCCGCGCCCGCCGACCGTCCCGGCCGCGGGCCGCGTCGGGCGGGTCAGTGTGGCGGCGGCGAACACCTCGCCGAGGACGGCGTCGACCTCGGCGCGCGTCTCGGCCGGGTCGGCCGCCACCCCGGGCAGCCGCGCCTCGACCTCGGACGTGCGGAACAGCTCGTCGACGTAGGGCCAGAGGCCGTCGAACGCGGCCTGCATGCGCGCGTGGGAGACGTCGGTGCCGTCGCCGAGCCGGACCGTCCACCGCGCAGCGTGGTCGCGGTGGTAGGCCACCTCCTTGACGCCCTTGCCCGCGACCGCGGCCAGCACCGGGTCACGCGAGGCGACCAGCCGCGAGAGCAGCGCGAGCCGCCACGTCGAGAAGACCAGCAGCCGGGCGATCGCGCGGGCGAAGTCGAGGTCGTCGCCCGTCTCGGCGAGGGCGACGTTGCGGAACTCCGCCTCGGCGCGCTGGTAGGCCAGCGCGTCCTCGTCGGCGCCCGCGCCGAGGTGTGCCGCGCGCGCGAGCAGCACGCGGGCCTGGCCGAGCAGGTCGAGCGCGATGTTGGCCAGCGCGAGCTCCTCCTCCAGCTCCGGCGCGTTGCTGACCCACTCGGAGAGGCGCTGCGCGCAGATCAGCGCGTCGTCGCCGAGCATGAGGCAGTACTGGGCGAGGTCGGCCGGGTCGACCCCGTCCGGCACCGGCAGCGGTGATCTCCTCCTGCACGTCCTCGAAGCCGGTGCCGAACGCCCACTGGCCGTACTCGTGCGCCTCGGCCAGCGAGTCGTAGACGGACTCGTCGGGATGACTCCGTGCCGATGATTCGCTCGCAAGCTCGCTCATAGGTGCGGCACGTCCTCCGGGATCACGTAGAACGTCGGGTGGCGGTAGACCTTGTCCCCCGACGGCGCGAAGAACGGGTCCTTCTCGCCCGGACTGGACGCGGTGATGCGGTCGGCGCGCACCACCCAGATCGAGACGCCCTCGTTGCGACGGGTGTAGACGTCGCGGGCGTTGCGCAGGGCCATCTCGTCGTCGGGGGCGTGCAGCGAGCCGACGTGGACGTGGTTGAGCCCGCGCTTGCCGCGGACGAACACCTCGTACAGCGGCCAGGTGCGCCGGGGCGTGCCCGCGCCGGTCTCGACGCCGGTGGTCGGGACGGCGCCGTGCCCACCCTCGGCGGTGAAGTCGGTCATGCCGAGTGCTCCTCGACCGGTGCCGCGGCTGGGACGGGTGCCGTGATGTTGGTCGGCGAGGTCATGCCGCGGCCTCCCGCCGGGCCTGCTTCTCGGCGTGGGCCAACGCGGCCTCGCGCACCCATGCCCCGTTCTCGTGGGCGCGCCTGCGGTGGGTAAGGCGTTGCGCGTTGCACGGTCCGCTGCCGCGGACGACGGCCTTGAACTCGGTCCAGTCGGGCTGGGAGTAGTCGTGGCGGCTGCGCTCGGGGTTCCAGCGCAGGCCCGGGATCGGGCAGCGTGACGCCGAGCGCCGCCGCCTGGGGCACGGTCATGTCGACGAACCGTTGCCGCAGCTCGTCGTTGGTGTGCCGCTTGATGCCCCAGGCCATGGACTGCTGCGTGTTCGGAGAGTCGCCATCGGGCGGGCCGAACATCATCAGCGACGGCCACCACCACCGGTTCGTCGACTCCTGCACCATCGCCCGCTGCGCGTCCGTGCCGTGCACCATCGCCAACAGCAGCTCGTAGCCCTGTCGCTGGTGGAACGACTCCTCCTTGCAGATGCGGATCATCGCGCGGGCGTAGGGCCCGTAGGAGCAGCGGCACAGCGGCACCTGGTTGCAGATCGCGGCGCCGTCGACGAGCCAGCCGATGACCCCGACGTCGGCGAACGACAGGGTCGGGTAGTTGAAGATCGAGGAGTACTTCTGCTTGCCTGCGATGAGCTTTTCGGTGAGCTCCTCGCGGTCGATGCCCAGCGTCTCGGCGGCCGCGTAGAGGTACATGCCGTGCCCGGCCTCGTCCTGCACCTTGGCCAGCAGGATCGCCTTGCGGCGCAGGCTCGGCGCACGCAGGATCCAGTTGCCCTCCGGCTGCATGCCGATGATCTCCGAGTGCGCGTGCTGCGCGATCTGCCGAATGAGCGTGGCGCGGTAGGCGTCGGGCATCCAGTCGCGCGGCTCGATGCGTTGGTCTGCGGCAATCGTCTCGTCGAACAGGGCCTGGTGCTCCACCGCGCCTCCTACCGAATGTTCGTTAGGCCAGTGTGGCGGACGGGTGGGCGGCAGCGCAAGCCGGAGGTGCAACGCGGGCGACGTGATCGTTCCGAGTCGGCGCCCCCGGTGATCAAACTACGGAAGCGCCGGTTCGCGGCGATCACTTCCGGCGACGGCGGCCACGGCCTCTGAAAAAACCTCGTCATTGAGGCTTGACACGTGTTAGGTCAAGCCTCATCCTGACACGCGTTAGGTCAGTCCTCCCGCATCAGCACCCGCTCCATCGCGTCCATCCGAAAAGGAGCTGGCGAATGGCTTCCATCGCGCAATCATTCAGAAACAGAGCCTATCTGCAGAACTCTCTGGCCCTGCTGCTCTTCTTTGGGTCATGGGGTATCTGGTGGTCGTTCTTCCCGATCTGGCTGGCGAACGATCTGGGCTTCGGCGGTGAGCAGACCGGCGAGGTCTACGCCGTCAACTCCTTCGCCTCCCTCGTCATCATGTTCCTCTACGGCCCGTTGCAGGACCGGCTGGGCACGAAGAGATACGTGGCGGTCTTCGCGTCCATCATCATGACGCTGACCGCGCCGTTCTTCATCATCGTTTACAAGCCACTCTTGCAGAGCAATTTCGTGCTCGGCATGGTGGTCGGCGCCGTCTTCCTGTCCGCAGGCTTCATGTCCGCGGTCGGCCTCTTCGAGTCTCTGGCCGAACGTTTCAGCCGCATCTACGGCTACGAGTACGGCCAGGCGCGGATGTGGGGCTCGTTCGGCTATGCCGTGGTCGCCCTCGCGGCGGGCTTCCTGTTCAACATCTCGCCCAACGTGAACTTCTGGGTCGCGTCCGTCATCGGCGCCGTCAGCTTGGCCCTTCTGGTCTTCTGGCCGCTTCCGACACGCCCGGTGTCGGCCACGTCGGGGGTCCAGGAGCAGTCGACGCCCGGGCTCAAGGAGATAGCCGGAATTCTCCGAGTGCCCGCGTTTTGGATCATCGTCGCCTTCGTGCTCTGCACGTGGACCTTCTACACCGCCTTCGACCAGCAGATGTTCCCGAAGTACTACATCGGTCTGTTCAGCAGCGAGGCTGTTGGCAACAGCACCTACGGGATCCTCAACTCGGTCCAGGTGTTCATGGAAGCGGTGTGCATGGGCCTGGTCCCGATCCTCATGCGCAGGGTCGGCGTCAAGACCACCCTCATGATGGGTGTCACCGTCATGTGCCTGCGGATCGGTCTGTGCGGTGTCTTCCACGACCCGGTCGGCGTCTCGATCGTCAAGATGTTCCACTCGCTCGAGGTGCCGCTGTTCGTCCTCGGGATTTTCCGTTACATCACGCTGCACTTCAAGACGGCGATGTCGGCGACCTTGTATCTTGTCGGCTTCCAGATCTCCTCGCAGATCGGCAACGTCATCCTCTCGCCGCCGCTCGGCCAGCTGCGGGACCACCTCGGCTTCCGGCCGGTCTTCTTCATCATCTCCGGCATCGTCGCGGTCGGCGGCGTCTTCGCCTACTTCGCCCTGAAGAAGGACGACGTCGATGTCTACGGCGACCCGGTGGTCACCTCCACCCCCGCCGCCAACGTCGAAGCAAGCAGATAGCGGAAGGGACCAGGCATGATGCAGGACGCACTCGACCGGGCAGAGCGCGCAGTCGAGAAACTCCGGGCCACCCGGAAAGATCGCTGGTATCCCCGGTTCCACATTGCCGGAAACGCAGGCTGGATCAATGATCCGAACGGCCTGTCGTACTACCAGGGTCGCTATCACGTCTTCTTCCAGCACCACCCGTTCGGCACGGAGTGGGGGCCCATGCACTGGGGCCATGTCAGCAGCGCTGACATGATCACCTGGCGCCGGGAGCCAATCGCTATGGCGCCCAGTGTCGAGGAGGACCGCGACGGGGTCTTCTCCGGTTCGGCCGTGGTCTCGGAGGAGGACGAGCTCGTCGTTTACTTCACCGGTCACCGCTGGCGCAACGGGGTGAACGAGGACGAGGGAAATCTTCAGGTCCAGTGCATGGCCGTCAGCACCGACGGGGTCAACTTCGAGAAGAAGGGCGTGATCGTCGAATGCCCTGATGGGCTCGTCCACTTCCGCGACCCCAAGGTGTGGCGGATGGGCGACACCTGGCACATGATCTTCGGCGCGTGTTCGCCGGACCACCGCGGCGAGGTCTGGCTGTACACGTCGAAGGACATGCGCCAGTGGGAGTTCGATCGGGTCGTGTTCCGGGACCCGGACCCGGACACCTTCATGCTGGAATGCCCGGACATGTTCCCGTTGGGCGACAAGTGGGTCATCGTCTACGGCCCGATGGGCCGCAGACCGGACGGCTACCAGGACCGCAACGGTTACAACGCGGGGTACGTCGTCGGAAACTGGGCGCCCGGCGAGGACTTTGCGCAGCTCGCCGAATATCGTCCGCTCGACTGGGGCGGCAACTACTACGCCGCGCAGTCGTTCGAAGCCCCGGACGGCCGCCGTATCATCTACGCCTGGATGGGCTCGTTCACCAGCCCGATCGCGTCCGCGGCGGAGGACGGCTGGTGTGGTCAGCTGACCGTGCCGCGCGAGCTCACCCTCGGCCCGGACAACCGCGTGATCGCCAACCCGATCAGGGAAATCGCCCACCTCCGGACCGAATCGGTCCGCTACGGCAGTTTCTCACTCGGACCGAACGAGACGAAGGTGCTCGCGGAAGGCATCGACGCCGCCGAGGTCGAAATCGAGTTCGATCTGGCCGCCTCAACCGGGGAACGCATCGGCCTGGCGGTCAACAAGACACCCGACGGGCACGAGACCATCGTGGCGTACGACGACCTCGCGCACCGCGTGATCCTCGATCGCCGCAACGCGGGTGCGGGCGAGCGCGGCTACCGCGGCGCCCCCGTCGCGGGCGACCCGCTCAAGCTGCGGGTGCTCATCGACAGGGCCTCGGTCGAAGTGTTTGTCAACGACGGAGAGGAGGCCCTGAGCTCGCTGACGTTTCCCGCCGACGGGCCACGGGCGATCGAGCTTTACACCGAGTCGGGCACCGCAAAGATCAACAGCCTCGCCGTGCACCAACTCCGGTCGATCTGGGAGGACGAGTAGCCCACCAGCCGGGCCCGGGAGGTCGGACATCCGGAGGGCGCGACCAGCGTCGACTTCGCACGCCTTCGGGCACTTCGCACCCCGCCGGCGGGGTGCGAAGTGCCACAGGAGGGTGCGAAGTCGGTGGCCGTGGTGGGCCGCGCTCCTGTCAGAGCTCCCTCAGCCGCATGGTGGGGCGACCGAGTCGCGCTCGATGAGCGGACAAGGGAGCTGGATCTGCTGCGGTTCGGCAGCCTCGGAGTCGATCGCGGAAAGCAGCAGGCGCACACCCTCCTCGCCCATGGCCCGATGCGGGATCGCGACCGTGGTCAACGCAGGCACCATCACCTCGGCCACGTTCTCGTCGTCGTCGTAACCCACGACCGACACGTCCCGTGGCACGGCCAGGCCCAGCTCCCGCGCGGCCAGGACCGCACCGACAGCCGCCCGGTCGTTCGCGCAGATCAGGCCGGTTGGCCTGGCCGGACGGGAAAGCACCTCGATGGCCGCGCGGTAGCCGGCCCGGATGTCCCAGCCCGCGGTCACGGGTTCGGAGGGTCGGATGCCTGCCGCGCTCAGCGCTTCGCAGTAGCCCTGGATCCGGAGCGGGGTCGCGACCTCGTTGTGGGTGCCGGAGAGCATCATGATGTCGCGGTGGCCGTGGTCGAGCAGCACCTCGGCGGCGGCCCGACCGCCGCCGACCTCGTCGCACCAGACACTGGTCACCGCGCCGTCGAGCGCGTAGCTGTTGGTCAGCACCGCGGGCACCTCGCGCATCGGTGCGGGCGCCCGGTAGGGCCGCAGGCTCATCGCGGCGAACATCAGCCCGTCCACCTGTCGGCCCAGCAGCACCTCGTAGGCCGACGCTGCGCGCCGCTCGTCGCCGTGGGTGTCCAGCACCAGCAGCATGTAGCCTGCCTCCCGGGCCACCTCGATCGCGCCGGAGAGCAGACCGTGACCGAACGCCGAGGTCGCGATCCAGTCGGTGACCACCCCGATGGTGTGTGTGCGCTGGCTGCGCAGGCTGCGGGCCACCGAGTTCGGGGTGTAGCCGAGCTCGCGGGCGGCGGCCCGGATCGCGTCCTGCTTGGCTGGGGCGATGTTGCCATCACCGTGGCCGTTGAGCACCAGCGAGACCGCGGCGCGCGAAACGCCTGCTTGCTTCGCCACGTCGCTTGATGTCGTCTTGTGAGCCATGGTCCTCCCGAGGCGTTCTGACACGTGTCAGGGCACCTCTTCACGATAGCTGAGGACCGCAATCCGCAACGAACTAGCTCGTCTTGCGGGAGCTGGTCGGCTCGGCGGCCGTGCCTGCCTCGTCGTGCTCCTCGGCCGCGTCGGCCTCCTGGAGGATCCTCTCGACGGCGAGGACGAAGGCCTCGTCGCCGTCGGCGCCGCCGTAGCGGTATTCGACGCCGCGGACGTCGTAGAGGCGGAACGTCCGGTCCAGCTTGCGTGCCACTTTGCGGGCCCGCGTCGCACGCAGGGCAGGCCGCAACACGCGCGTGACGCCCTCCAGCAGGATCACGGCGACCCCGAGCACGGCCGTCACGTTCGCGTCGTTGTGAAAGAGCGGCGAGAGCCCGACCGCGGCACCCGCAGTGACCAACAGCAGACTGACGCCGTTGGCGGCGATGCCGTTGCGGCGCGCCCGACGGCGATAGCCGGAGCGCAGGGTGTCGACGCGGGTGCGGTAGGCGGTCAGGCGGCGGTCCTCGTCCGAGGCGTCGGCCGTCCGAGCGACCGGACGGAGCGTGGTGGCGGTGGTGCTCATCGGGACCTCCCCGGGCGGTGTAGTGGTTGCCGTCACAGAATGCGTGGCACCCGACCTTCCCGACGATCCCCGTCGCGGTCAGGGTTCTGTCACCGTCTGGTGAGGCCCCCTAGAGTGCGCGTTATGGCCCGGTACTACGACGTGCATCCGGTCGACCCCCAACGTCGCGTGATCACCCAGGTCGCCGACGTCGTCCGGAACGGCGGCCTGATCGCCTACCCGACGGATTCCTGCTTCGCGCTCGGCTGCGCGCTCGGCAACCGCGAGGGGCTCGGCCGCATCCGCGCGATCCGCCACCTCGACGAGCGACACCACTTCACGCTGGTCTGCCACGACTTCGCCCAGCTCGGCCAGTTCGTGCACGTGTCGAACGCGATGTTCCGGCTGGTGAAGGCGTCGACGCCGGGGAGCTACACGTTCATCCTCCCGGCGACGAAGGAGGTGCCGCGCCAGCTCATGCACCCGCGCAAGAAGACGGTCGGCGTGCGCATCCCCGAGCATGTCGTCGCGCAGGCGCTGCTGGCCGAGCTGGGGGAGCCGCTGCTGTCGAGCACGCTGCTGCTGCCCGACCACGAGGCGCCGCTCACCCAGGGCTGGGAGATCAAGGAGGAGCTCGACAACGCCGTCGACGCGGTGATCGACTCCGGCGAGTGCGGCACGGAGCCGACGACGGTGATCGATCTGTCGGGGGACGAGCCGGAGATCGTCCGCAAGGGCGCGGGGGACGTCGCGCGCTTCCTGTAGCGCCGTAAACTGGGACGCGTCCCCCAGCGAGGAGTGTGTGTTGAGCCGCGTCCTGACCGAGGCTGCCCGGCGCCGGACGTTCGCGGTGATCAGCCACCCCGACGCGGGCAAGTCCACCCTGACCGAGGCGCTCGCCCTGCACGCCTCCGCCATCGATGCCGCAGGCGCGGTGCACGGCAAGGCGGGCCGCAAGGGCGTGACGTCGGACTGGATGGAGATGGAGCAGCGCCGCGGCATCTCGATCACCTCGGCGGTGCTGCAGTTCGACTACCGCGACCACGTGATCAACCTGCTCGACACGCCCGGCCACGGCGACTTCTCCGAGGACACCTACCGTGTGCTCGCCGCCGTCGACGCGGCCGTGATGCTGCTGGACGCGGCCAAAGGCCTCGAGCCGCAGACGCTCAAGCTGTTCGACGTCTGCCGCTCCCGCAAGATCCCGGTGCTGATGTTCGTCAACAAGTGGGACCGCCCCGGCCGCGAGGCCCTGGAGCTGCTCGACGAGGTGGAGCAGACGATCGGCCTGCGCCCGATGCCGGTCACCTGGCCGCTGGGCGTGGCGGGCGACCTGCGCGGCGTCCTCGAGGTGGAGACGCGCGAACTGCGCCGCTACACGCGCACCGCGGGCGGCGCCACCCGCGGAGAGGTCGAGATCGTGCCGCCGGACCGGGCGGCGGCGGAGGAGCCGGACGCGTGGGGGAGCGCCGCGGACGAGCTCGCCCTGCTCGCCGAGATCGGGGCCGGCTTCGACGAGAAGGACTTCCTCGCGGGGACCGCCACACCCGTGCTGTTCGGCGCGGCGTTGCCGGGCGTCGGCGTCGGTCGTCTCCTGGACGCGTTGGTCGACCTCGCGCCCGCCCCGGAGGCGCGGGAGGACGCCGAGGGCAACGCGCGCCCGCTCGTCACCCCGCTCTCCGGCCTGGTGTTCAAGGTTCAGGCGGGCATGGACCGTGCGCACCGCGACCGCATGGCGTTCGTCCGCGTCTGCTCGGGCCGCTTCGAGCGCGGCATGGTGCTCACGCATGCGGCCACCGGGCGCCCGTTCGCCACCAAGTACGCCCAGTCGGTGTTCGGTGCCCAGCGCACCACCGTGGAGGAGGCGTTCCCCGGCGACATCGTCGGCCTGGTCAACGCCGGGGCGCTGCGCCCGGGCGACACGCTGTACGAGGCCGAGCCCGTCACCTTCCCGGCGATCCCGAGCTTCGCCCCCGAACACTTCGCGGTGGCCCGGGGCGCGGACGCCGGGCGGTTCAAACAGTTTCGGCGCGGCATCGACCAA
This sequence comes from uncultured Actinomycetota bacterium, assembly GCA_963822805.1. Lineage (GTDB taxonomy): Bacteria > Actinomycetota > Actinomycetes > Mycobacteriales > Pseudonocardiaceae > Pseudonocardia. The sequence continues at coordinate 715,856 of CAWGIV010000004.1, forward strand.
CTCGACTCCGAGGGCGTCGTCCAGGTGTTGCGCTCGGACCTGCGCGGCGACCAGGCGCCGGTGCTCGCCGCGGTCGGCCCGCTGCAGTTCGAGGTCGTGGACGCCCGCATGGCCGACGAGTTCGGCGCACCGGTCAAGCTGGACCACCTCGGCTACTCGGTGGCCCGGATCACCGATCCCGCGGGCGCCGCGCTCCTCGCGTCGCAAGCCGAGGTCGAGGTGCTGGAACGACGAACGGACGGGGCCCTGCTGGCCGTGTTCGTCAACAAGTGGCGCCTGGAGACGATCCGCCGCAAGTTCCCGGACATGACGCTCGAGCCGCTGCTCGCGGGCTCCGTCGAGCGCCCGTGAGCTGCTCACGCTCGAGTGATCGCCGCGAGCCGCACACCACGCAGCCACGGACCGCCGTGGTGTGCGGCTCGCGCCGATCACGACCACCGCTGAGTGACCGAGCGGAGCGGGTGGCGTCAGGAGACTGCGGTGCTCGCCACCACGCCGGTGACCTCGCCGAGGGTGGATCCGGCGAGCCCGTCGACCGAGATGTCGGCGCCCGCGGCGACCGTCGCCCCGTTGCCGTGCTTCGGGCTCTGCTGACTGCCCTTCGAACCGTCGCTGGAGTCGCTGCTGTTCGCGCTGCCACCAGAGGAGTTGTCGGAGGACTTGGCAGTGGACTTGTCGGTGGACTTGTCGGTGGACTTGTCGGCGGTCTTGTCGGCGGTCTTGTCGGCGGTCTTGTCCGACGCGCCTCCGGAACCACTGCTGGCCGACTTCCCGGAACCGCCGCTGGACGAGGTCTGCGAACCACCGGTCGGCGTGTCGCTCGGGGCGATGGCGGGCGAGTCGGAAGGTGCGCCGGCCGATTCGGCCGCGCTGCCGCCCGGTCCTGCGGCGCCGCTGATGGCGGCGGACGGGGCGGGCGTGGGCGGCGCTGTCGCGGGCGGGTCTGCGGGCGCGCTGGGCACGGCGGCGGGCGGGTCCGCGGGCGCGTTGGTGGGCGGCGGACCCGGGCTGGGCACGGCGGCGGGCGGGTCCGCGGGCGCGCTGGTCGGCGGCGGAACCGAGCTGGGCACCGCAGCGGGCGGATTGCTCGCCGCGTCGACGGGCGGGGACGCGGCAGGCGCCGAGCCCGCGGACGAGCCGGCCGCGGCGTCGGACGCGGTCGCCGGGGACGGGTTGCTGACAGCGGGCGGTGCGGACACGGTCGGGTCCGGGGCAGCGACGACGGCGGGGTCGGAGGCGCCCCCGGTGACGCCCGGGGCACTACCGGGCGTCACACCGGACGCCGCCGCACCAGACCCCGCGGCACCGGACGCGGCAGCACCGGACGCGACAGCGCCGGACGCCCCGGCACCGGACGCTCCGGCACCGGAGGCCGCAGCACCGGACGCCCCGGCACCAGACGCGGCAGCACCGGACGCGGCAACACCAGACGCGGCAACACCAGACGCCCCCGCGCCGGACGCCCCGGCACCAGACGCCGCAGCACCGGACGCGGCAACACCGGACGCTCCCGCGCCGGACGCCCCGGCACCGGACGCTCCGGCACCGGAGGCCGCAGCGCCGGACGCCCCGGCACCAGATGCGGCAGCACCGGACGCCCCCGCGCCGGACGGCCCGGCACCGGACGGCCCGGCACCGGACGCCCCGGCACCAGACGCGGCCGCATTGGCCCCGCCCGCCGCGTCGGAGGGAGCCGCAAGGACGCTGGATGCGGCTGCGGGCGTCGTAAGGGCCCGCGTCGCCCCGGGGGTGACCGCCGGGCTCGACGGGATCGTGGCGCCCGCCTGACCGGTGGCGAGCGGCGCGCCCCTGGTAGGCGCGCTCGACTGCGGCCCCGCGGCGTCCGACGAGCTGCTGAGCTGCGTGGTGAGGTAGTCGCTCTGCTGGGCCAGCTCGGCGCGCCCATCGGCGTCGTCGACGTCGGCGAGCTGGCCCGCCGCGGCCTGGAACGCCGCCTGCGCCTCCTCGATACGGCCGGTCTCCAGCGCGACGCGTGCGGTGTTCAGCGCGGTGCTGACGGCGGTGGCCGCCTCGATGGAGCGGGACTTGGCCGGGAAGACGACCTTGGCGACCTGCCAGAGCGAGTCGCCGGGGTGCGCGTCGTAGGAGCGCACGACCACGCCCGACCCGACGAGCGCGATCGCCACCAGCCCGGCCGCGGCCCGCAGCAGGTAGGGGCGCGCGCCGTGGGAGAGCCTGCGCGAGATCGCGACCGGCTCGGTGTCCTCGATCGCCAGCCGCGAGGGTACCGACGCGAGCGCGGGCCGCGGCTCCTCGACCTTCAGCCGGGACCGCACCGAGGGTGCCGACCGGACCACGGCCCGGCGCTTCTCGTCGGCCGGATCGGGCGTGCGCGGGGTGCCGTTCGGCATCGCGGCGGGCTTTGCGCCTATCGGGTGCAGCAGCGTCTCGGGCCGGACGTCGGCGACCCAGCCCGCGAGCAGAGCCACGAGCTCGCCCTCGACATCGGAGGGATCACGGGGCCCGGACGGCGGTGGCACCAGCCCGGCCGACAACGCCTCGATCAGGTCGTCGTCAGCGCGCACGGCGGCGAGATCGAGCGGCAGCTCGGCGTCTTCGGCAGGCCCCTCGGCCTCGTCGCCGACCTCGCCAAAGCGCACGACCTCATCCTCCGTCTGGTGTGGTTTCGCTTTCCGGTATTAGGGTCGCTTCAGCATCGCACAATGTTTCTTCCGACACGGCCCAATCGGAGATCGCGTCGTCAGGAAGCCGATCGTCCACCGCGGACCAGGCGGACAGCCGCATGCGGGTCGTGAAGCGTCGGGCCACGCCGGTGAGTGGATCGGTGAACGCCAGCCGCGCGGCAAGCAACTGCAGGGGTGCGTGATAGTCGTCGGGGGCGCGCTCGCGGATCTCGGGGTAGAGGTCGTCGCCGAGGATCGGCACGCCGAGCCCGCACAGGTGCAGCCGGAGCTGGTGGGTGCGGCCGGTGGCCGGGCGAAGGCGGTAGCGGCCGAGCCCGGCCCGATGCGCCAGCAGCTCGACGTGGGTCTCGGCGTTGGGTGGTCCGTCGGTCTCGACCGCGCGGATCACGCCGCGCTCCTTGACGATGCGGCTGCGGACCGTCCGGGGAAGCGCGAGCCCAGGGTCGTACGGCGCGATGGCCTCGTAGGTCTTGGTGACGCCGCGGTCGCGGAACAGCGTCTGGTAGGCGCCGCGATCTGCGCGCCGGACGACGAACATCAGCAGGCCTGCAGTGCCGCGGTCGAGTCGGTGGGCGGGGGAGAGCTCGGGCAGGCCGAGCTCGTGCCGCAGCCGGACCAGCGCCGTCTCCACGACGTGGCGCCCGCGCGGGATGGTCGCGAGGAAGTGCGGCTTGTCGACGACCACCAGATGCTCGTCGCGGTGCACGATCCCGATCGAAAACGGCACGGGCGCCTCGACCGGAAGGTCGCGGTGAAACCACAGGTAGGTGCCCGGCTCATAGCTGGTGTCGGGGGTGATCGGGCCCGTCAGCCCGACGATCCGGCGCTCGGCGAGCATCGCGTCTACGCCGGCGGCGCCCACGCGGTGCCCCAGCCGTTCGACCAGGTGCTCGCGCATGGTCGACCAGCGTCGCTCGACGGGTGTGCACAGGCGTACGGCGTCCAGACCGTGGCGCTGCGGCAGCGGCGACGCGGGCCGGGCGGCGCGGGCGACTAGAGCTCCCTGCGGATGGCCAGGAGGGTGGCTTCGGTGCCGTCGGGCGGCTCGACCTGGGCACACAGCCGGTCCATCACCATGGCGTAGTGGTCGACGTCGACCCGCTTGTCCAGGTAGAGGGCGCTGGTGAGCTGCTCCAGGTAGACGATGTCGGGCAGGTCGGGCTCGCGGAACCGCAGGATGGTGAACGGGCCGCCTGCCGCGGCGTGGCCTCCGTAGCGCAGCGGCGCGATCTGTAGAGCGACGTTCTGCAGTTTGTTCAGCTCGATCAGCCAGTCGAGCTGCTCGCGCAGCAGGTCCGCGCCCGCGAGGGAGCGCCGCAGGGCGGCCTCGTCGAGAACGGCCCACAGTGTGGGCCCGTCGGGCGCCCGCAGGATGGCCTGGCGGCGCATCCGCAGCTCGACCCGGCGCTCGACCTCGGACGGGTCGGAGTGCACGAGCTGGGTGACGGCGCGGGCGTATCGGCGGGTCTGCAGCAGCCCGGGGACGAACTGCAGCTCGTAAGTGCGGATCATCGACGCGGCCTGCTCCATGCCGAGATACGTCTCGAACCAGGTCGGCAGCAGATCGGCATAGCGGTGCCACCAGCCGGGGGCGTTCGCCTGTGCGACGAGGGCGAGGAACTCGGCGCGCTCGTCCGGATCCACCACGCCGTAGCGGGTGAGCAGGTCGGCGACGTCACGCTCCTTGAAGCCGACGCGACCCAGCTCCAACCGGCTGATCTTGGCGGCCGACCCGCGGATGGCCTCGCCTGCCTCCTCGCGCGTGAGGCCCGCGACCTCGCGCTGGTGCCGCAGCCGCGCACCCAGCGCTATGCGCAGCACGGTGGGGCCAGTGGACGGCACACCCGATACGGGCCGACCGCCCGGCTGGTCTGCCCTGGCGCTGCCGACGACGTTCATCCTTGCTCCCGGCCGATGTGGACCACCTCTGGCGTTCGCATGGCGTGGCGATCCGGTTCACTCTGCCGGTGATTATCCTCGCACGCAAACTCACTCCACCTGGGCGCGCCCTGCGAGGTCGTCGAACTCACCGCTGCGGACGCCTGCGATGAACGCCGCGATCTCGGCCCGGGTGTAGACGAGCGTTGGACCGCCCGGGTGCCGCGAGTTGCGCACCCCAACGTCTCCACCTGCAAGTTCGGCTAGCTCCACACAGTTGCCGCTGGGGTTGCTGGCCGTGCTCTTGCGCCAGACCAACTCGTGAGATTGCAGATGCACGTGCAGATGTTCACGCAACAGCACTTGCGGATGCAAGTTATCATCGACACGATCGTGTTGCACATGGTCGAGCGGGCGACGTAGGGATCGGGGCGGAGAGATGGGGTATTCGTGGGGGGTCGGAGTCGGCGCGGCGCGCGCGGACGCCCCCGTCGTGCGGCCGATCGCGGACGTGCGGGAGATCCGTCCCCCCCAGCGTGGTGATCTGCACCAGCTCGCCGCCGAGCTGGCGCCCATGGTGGACGTCTGGAAGCGCCTGCTCGCCCAGCACGTGCCGGACCGGGCAGGCCGCTGCGTCGTGTGCACCAAGGGCGGCACTGGGCTGCCCTCCATGCCATGGCCCTGCTCGATCCACGCCATCGCCGAGATGGCGCGGCGTCGGTACGACGAGGCGCGCACCGACCGGCCCGCCGTCTGACGGTCGTCGGCCGCGGGAGTGGTCGTGGCGGCGCCCGGTCAGGCGGGCTGCTGCTCCCAGCGCATCCAGGGGCGGCTGCCGCTGCGGTAGGCGGCCTCCATCGCGGTGCGCTCCTTGATGGTGTCGGCGGGCTGCCAGAAGCCGCGGTGCCGGTAGGCGAGCATGCGGCCGTCGCCGGCGAGCTTCGCGAACACGTCCTCGACGAGGGCGCTCTGCTCCGGCAGGTACTCGAAGATCTCGGGTCGGAGCACGAAGTAGCCGCCGTTCTCCCAGACCGGCATCTCCTGCAGTGTGGCAACGGACGTAATGGCGCCCTGTTCGTCGACGTCGACGAGGTGGAACGCCGACTGCGGCGGCACCGCCAGCATCGCGCCGACCTTGTCGGGCGTGGCCGCGAACCGCTCGATCATCGCGTCCAGCGACGCGTCCGTGAGCAGGTCGGCGTAGTTGGCGAGGAACATCTCCTCGCCGTCGAGGAGATCCCGTACCCGGCGCAGGCGCTCGCCGATCGACGCGTCGAGGCCGGTGTGGACGAACGTGATCGTCCAGTCCTGCACGTCACCGCCGAGCAGTTCGATGTCGCCGTCGCGAAGCACGAAGTCGGTGGCCGCGGTCTCGTCGTAATGCAGGAAGAAGTCCTTGATGTGATGGCCGCCATGTCCGAGACAGAGGATGAAGTCGCGGTGCCCGAAATGGGCGTAGTAGCGCATCACGTGCCACAAGAGCGGTCGCGGACCCACCGGATGCATGGGTTTGGGCAGGTCGTCGCCCTCGGTCAGCCCGCCACAGAACAGCACTACCTTCACCCCTACCGACCCCTTTCCGCCGCTGATCACCTCATCGTGACATCCGCCGTATCGGGGTCGAGCAGCCGGGGCACCAGATCGTCCAACGCGACGCGCACCGCCCCGAGCACCGTGCCCCGCTCGGCCAGCGGTGAGGCGGCGAGCGCGGGCGTCGGCCGGGGGGGCCGCTCGCGCAGGGCGCCCGCGTAGGCGCGGCGCAGTGGCGCCATGAGGACGTCCCCGGCCTCCGCGACCGCGCCGCCGAGCACGATCACCTGGGGGTCGAGCAGGGTCGCGAGGATCGCGAGCACCCGCCCGACCCGTTCGGCCGCGGCGTCGAGCGCTGCCAACGCGGCAGGCTCGCGGCGGGTGGCTGCGGCGAACACCTCCGGGGCGGGAAGCCCGGTCGCGCGGCGCAGCAGCCGCCCGATCCCGTCGGGGGCGCCGACCCCGGCGACCAGGTGCAGGAAGCCCATCTCACCCGCCCCCCCGGACCGGCCACGCACCAGCCGCCCGCCGACGCAGATGCCCGCCCCCAGCCGTTCGCCCGCCAGCAGCAGCACCGCGTCGGCACAGCCTGCGGCGGCCCCGCGCCACCGCTCGGCCAGCACGGCGAGGTCGGCGTCGTTCTCGACGATCGGCGGCGGGGAAAGCGCGGTGCGCAGGTCGACCCGGGCGAGACCGGGGAGGTAGGCGTCGACCGCGACGGCGTGCCCGTCGGCGGTCACCGGAGCGGGCACGCCGAGCGCGGCGGCGCGGACCCCCGCAGGCGCGACGCCTGCCGACCGGAGCGCGGTGGCCACGGTCTCGCGCACCCGCACGAGCCGCCGGGCCGCGGACATGCGGGGATCGCCGAACGCGGCCGTGGCCTCACCGACGACGTCGCCGCGCAGGTCGGCTACGGCCACGCGCACGGTCGTCTTGCCCATGTCCACGCCGACGACGTGCGCCGCATCGGCGCGGGTGGCGTACACCCGCGGCCGTCGGCCCGGACCGCCGCCGGGGGCCGGAGGCTGTTCGACCACGAGGCCGCGCGCGATGAGGTCGTCGCAGATCTCGTGCACGGTGGGCCGCGACAGCCCGGTCTCGACCATCAGCGCAACGCCTTCACGCGGCCCGCCCGCCAGGAGCGCGTCGAGCACCGCCTGGCTGTTGCGACGGCGCAGATCTGTCGCCGTGCTCACCTTGACCGCCTTCCCGTCATCACCGCAGAATAAAGCAGACTCCCTAATCAATCGGAAGGATCGCGATGTCCCTCAGCTCGACGGTGGAGGCGCCCGCCACCACCGACTGGTGGCGCTCCGCGGTGGTCTACCAGCTCTACATCCGCAGCTTCGCCGACGGCAACGGGGACGGGGTCGGCGACATCGCGGGGATCCGGGCGCGGCTTTCGCACCTTCGCGACCTGGGCATCGATGCGGTGTGGATCAACCCGTGGTACCCGTCGCCGATGGCCGACGCGGGCTACGACGTGTCGGACTACCGCGCGATCGAACCCGCCTTCGGCACGGCGACCGACGCCACCGCGCTGATCGTCGAGGCGCACGCGCTCGGCCTGCGCGTGCTGTTGGACATCGTGCCCAACCACACCTCCGAGCAGCACGCCTGGTTCCGGGCGGCGCTGAGCGGCGACCCGGCCGCGCGGGCGCGGTACCTGTTCCGGCCCGGCCGTGGCGACGGGCCGCCGAACGACTGGCAGAGCGTGTTCGGCGGCCCGGCCTGGACGCAGGTGGCCGACGGGTCCTGGTACCTGCACCTGTTCGACGCGGGCCAGCCCGACCTGGACTGGACCAACCCCGAGGTGCGCGCCGAGTTCGAGTCGATCCTCCGGTACTGGTTCGACCAGGGCGTCGACGGATTCCGCATCGACGTCGCCCACGGCCTGATGAAGGCCGACGGGCTGCCCGACATCGGTCACGACGACGACGAGCAGCTGCTCGAGCCTCCCCGCGGCGCGAACCACCCGTTCTGGGACCGCGACGACGTGCATGACATCTACCGCGGTTGGCGCGCGGTGGCCGACTCCTACCCCGACGCCAAGGTGTTCGTCGCCGAGGCGTGGGTGGACTCCAACGAGCGCCTGGCCCGCTACCTGCGACCCGGCGAGCTGCACACGGCGTTCAACTTCGCGTACCTGAACACGCCGTGGGACGCGGAGTCGCTGCGCGCGGTGATCGACGAGTCGCTGTCCACCTGCGCGGAGGTCGACGCCCCCGCCACGTGGGTGCTGTCCAACCACGACGTCGTGCGGCACGTCTCGCGGCTGGGCCGCCCGCCGGTCGTGGGCGGGCGCTCGCTCGTGAACCTGCCGCCGGTCGAGACGTTCGACCGCGAGCTGGGCACCCGCCGGGCGCGCGCGGCCACGCTGCTGATGTTCGCGCTGCCCGGCAGCGCCTACGTCTACCAGGGCGACGAGCTGGGCCTCTGGGAGGTCGAGGACCTGCCCGAGGACGTGCTGCAGGACCCCAGATGGCGGCGCTCCGGCTACACCGAGCGCGGCCGGGACGGCTGCCGTGTGCCAATCCCGTGGTCGGCCGCGGCGCCGTCGTTCGGTTTCTCGCCGAAGGGGACCGAGAAGGAGCCGTGGCTGCCGCAGCCCGCCGACTTCGCCGCGGTGGCGGTGGCCGCCCAAGAGACCGACGCCGGGTCGATGCTCGCGCTTTACCGGGCTGCACTGGCGCTGCGACGCAGCCACCCCGGGCTCGGCGGCGGCGAGCTGACCTGGCGTCCGGCCGAGCCGGGGGTGCTGGCGTTCGACCGCGACGCGGGCTTCGTCTGCATGGTGAACCTCGCCGACGGCCCGGTCGCGCTGCCGCCCGGCGCACGCGTGCTGCTCGCGTCGGTACCGCTGACGGACGGGCGGCTGCCGGTCGACGCGGCGGTGTGGCTGGAGCGCTGACCCGCAGCCCCGGTGGTCGCCGCAGCCCGGGTGGTCGCCGCAGCCCGGGTGGTCGCCGCAGCCCGCTGGTCGCCGCAGCCCGGGTGGTCGCCGCAGCCCCGGTGGTCGCCGCAGCCTCGGTGATCGCCGGTTGGTTGCGTTTCCGGCCGGATCTGGCCGCCTTTCGCGCCGAACCGGTGATCATGGTGGGTGGGGCGGGCCGCGCGGGCGGTGGGGCAGGCGGGTGGGGCGGGCCACGCGGGCGGTGAAGCGGGGTGACCGGACGGCAAGCAGAGCCTTACCCCACCCGTACGGGATCCGGGCCATCGCGGTGATCGTGGGTATCCGCCGCGTGGCAGATGCTTCTTCCCGTAGGACGCGCACGACCAGGGGAGAGACGATGTACCAGTCAGCCCGCCCGGCCTTCCGCCCGGCCTCCGCCAACGCGTTCCCCGCTGCTGTCCGCCCGTCGGTGCTCGTCCGCCCCATACCCGCAGGCGCTCGGCAGCCCGCCCACCCGGGTCGTCCGGCCGTGGGTCCGGGTGTGGCCGCCCAGCGCGCGCAGGCCCCGCAGCCGGTCGAGCTCGGCAAGGCCGCGCAGCCCCCCCAGGCCGCGCAGCACCCCCAGGCCGCGCAGCACCCCCAGGCCGCGCAGCACCCCAGGCCGCGCAGCATCCCCAGACCGCGCAGCACCCGCAGGCCGCGAGTACCCCCAGGCGCGCAGACCCGCAGGCCGCGCAGCCGGCGTCCCCAGATCCCGGAGCACCCGCAGGCCGTCCCCCACCCCCAGCGCCCCGCAGCCCCCCAACGTCCCCAGATTCCGCAGCGTCCGCAGGTCGCGCCGCCCCTGCGACCCCTTCAGCGCCCCCAAGCCCCGCAGCACCCCCCGACCCCGCAGCGCCCGTACGCCCCCGCGGCGCCGCACCCCACCTCGCAGGCCGTCCCGTCCGCGGCCTCCGCCGTCCAGCCCCCCGCGCCCGCGGTCCCACGCACCCCGCAGGCCGTCCGGCCCGCGCCCCCGGCGCCGTCCCGGCCCGAGCCGCTCGGCCCGCCGCCCCGCCCGCGCAAGAGCAAGGTCGGCCGGTGGATCGCCCTGCTCGTGATCGCGGGTGGCCTCGGCGGCGCGGTGTGGTACGGCACGCACACCGCCCCCGCGTCGGCCGGCGTCGGCGACTGCCTCGCCCAGACCGGCGGCAACCAGCTCACCAAGGTCGGCTGCAACGACAAGTCCGCCCGCTTCCACGTGCTCGGCAAGCTGGAGAACAAGACGGTGGTCGACGCGACCCTCGATGCCTGCCAGCCGTTCCCGAAGGCCACGAGCGCCTACTGGGAGGGCGAGGACGGCCAGCCCGGCCTGGTGCTGTGCCTCGAGCCGGTCGCCGCTACCCCCGCCAAGTAGGCCGGCGCCCGCCCACGCTGGACGCCTCGACGCTCCGACGCGGTCGCACCAGAGACTGAGGTGGCGCGGCGCAGCAGGGGGTCAGGAACGCGCGGTCTGGCCCGTCGCCGTCGACGCCTTCGTCCTGCTCGCCCAGCTGTCCAACGCCGACTGGTAGACGTCGTGCAGCCGCCGGGCCCACGCCCGGGCGTCGTACTCGGCGAGGAACCGGGCGCGGGCGCCTGCGCCGAGCTTTCCGCGCCGGGTGGGGTCGTCGGTGAGCGCGGTGAGCGCCCGCGCCACCGCGTCCGGGTCGAGCGCGACGAGGATGCCGGTGTCCGACGTGATCACCTCCGGGATCCCGCCGACCCGGGTGGCGACCGTCGGCAACCCCATGGCCATCGCCCGCAGCAGCGCGGTCGGCAGCGCCGCTGCGCGGGCGGTGTGCACGAAGAGATCCGCGGCGGCCAGCAGCTCGGCGGGCTCGCGGTGGCGGTGGGTGAACCGCACCCGGTCGGCGAGCGCGTCGGTGGCCGCGACCCGTGACTCCAGCCAGGGCCGCAGCGGCCCCTCACCCGCCAGCGCGACCACCAGCGGCAGGTCGTCCGGCAGCGCCTCGACGGCGTCGAGCAGCAGCTCATGGCCCTGGTCACGACGCATCGGGGCGGTGGAAAGGGCCACCACGTCGGTGTCGGCGACCTCCAGGGCAGCGCGGCGGCGGGCCCGCATCGCCGGATCGGGCGCACCGGGGTCGACAACGCCGTTGGGCACCAAGAGGACGTCGGTCTCGGGCCCGGCGAGGCTGCGGTACCACTCGCGCTGCACCTGAGAGATCGCGATCGTGCGGGTCATGAACCGCTGGCGGGCCAGGATCTTCGCGCTGCGCTTGAGCCGGTCGACCCGGTCGGCGGGCTCGTTGTGGACGCGGTGCAGGGTCGAGACGGCGGGGATCCGGTTGCGGGCCGCGGCGGCCGCCCCGACGACGTCGGCCTGTGGCAGGTGGGTGTGCGCGATCTCGACGCGCTGTTCGCGCAACAGCTTGGCGGTGCGCGCGACCGCCCGCGGGTCCCAGGGGAACAGGTCGAGCTCGGCCACCGGCACACCCGCCCGCCGCAACGCGCTGACCTCGGCGGCGTCCGTTGAGGCCGACAGCGCGACGACGATCATGTCGATGTCCGCCTGGCGGGCGACTTTCGCGAGGTCGACGAGCCCGATCTCAGGGCCGTCGGAGTGCAGGGTGGGAACGAGATGAGCGACCTTCACCGCTTGTTCCGCTCCTCTCTCGGGCGAGAGCCTGCCCGATCGCAGGTGGTGACGGCCCCGACCCTATCGGGTGACGGCGTCAGCTCGTCGTCAGCCGTGACCCTCGTCGCCGGGTGGGCCAGGATGGGCGAATGGACGGGCCCGTTGTGCTGGTCGATGCCCAGAGCGAGGTCGAGCGGGGGCTCGTCGCCGAGTGGCTGCGGGCCCACGAAATCTCCGGCGACCTCCTGCTCATCGACGCGAAAGCGCTGGCCCGGCCGCTCGCGGGCCTCGCCGACGACGTGCCGCTCACCCCGGTGCGGGTGGTGTGGCTGCCCCGCGAGCGCGAGGGCCACCGAAGGGTGCGCTGGTCGGATGTCGTGTCGCTGGACGCGGGGTCGCTGACCAGGCGCGCGCCCGCGCCCGTGCAGGCGCGCATCCTGCGCCGCGCGCCCGACCGGGCGCAGGTCGTGGCGGGCGCGCCCGCGACAGTGGGTGACCTGCGCCATCGGTACGGGCGTCCGGTGTCGGGAGTGCACGCCGGGTTCGCGGAGTTCGTCGCCCGCCAGGCCACCTTGGCTCTCGAACGGGCCGAGCGCGGCCTTCTCGGTGACCATTACAAGGTCCCGCGCCTGATCGCGGAGGCCATCGAGGACAGCCCTGAGTACCGCCGCGAGGTGGCGGAGTTGGCCGCGCGGCTGGAGCTGCCGGAGGCAGAGGTCGCCCGGCGCGCGGCGGCCGACCTGGCCGGGCTCGTCGCGTCGATGAGCCCGCTGGCCGTCGACCTGCTCACCGGCGCGCTGCGACCCCTGCACTCCCGGGCGTGGAACGTCCAGGTCGACGACGCCGGGCTGGCGCGTCTGCGGGAGCTCAACCGCAGCCATCCGCTGGTGTTCCTGCCCAGCCACCGCAGCTACGCCGATCCGCTGCTGCTCGCCGACGTGCTCGCCGACCGTGGCTTCCCGCGCAACCACGTGCTCGGCGGGGACAACCTGCGGTTCTGGCCGGTCGGGCCGCTGGCCAGGCGCGCGGGTGTGGTGTTCATCCGCCGCAGCTTCGGCGACGACGAGGTCTACAAGCTGGCCGTCCGCCAGTACTTCGGGTACCTGCTGGCCAAGCGGTTCAACCTGGAGTGGTACATGGAAGGCGGGCGCTCGCGCACCGGCAAGCTCCGGCCGCCCCGCTACGGGCTGCTGGCCAACGTGGCCGAGGCGATCGAGCAGGGCCGCGTCGACGACGTCTACCTCGCGCCGGTGTCGATCACCTACGACCAGCTGCGCGAGGTGTCGGCGATGGCCGCCGAGCAGGTGGGGGTGCCGAAGAAGGGCGAGGGCGTGGCGTGGCTCGCCCGCTACGCCCGCGCCCAGCTCGCCCCGTTGGGCTCGGCCTACGTGCGGTTCGCCGAGCCGATCTCGCTGCGCAACGCGCTGGCAGGCGAGCCTGACCGGCGGCGGGCGCTGCAGAAGGTGGCGTTCGAGGTCTGCGTGGCGATCAACCGGGTGACCCCGGTCGTGGCGACCGCCCTGGTCACCCTGGCCCTGCTCGGAGTGCGCGACCGGGCGTTGACGCTGGCGCAGCTGCGGGAGGTGCTCGGCCCCGTGCGCGGCTACCTGGAGGAGCGCGGGCAGGTCGAGGCGGTCGGCCCGCTGTCGACCGACGCCGGGCTGCGGCGCGTGCTGGGTGCGCTCGCACAGTCCAAGGTCGTCACGATCTACGCGGGTGGCGAGGAGCCGGTGTACGCGATCGAGCGCGGCCAGCACCTCGTCGCGGCGTTCTACCGCAACTCCGCGATCCACCACTTCGTCGACCGCGCGATCGCCGAGCTGGTGCTGCTCGCCGAGCCCGAGGACCGCTGGGACGCCGCGCTTGCGCTGCGCGACCTGCTCAAGTTCGAGTTCTTCTTCCCCGACCGCGCGACCCACCGCGCCCAGCTCACCGCCGAGCTCGCCCGGATGGGGGCAAACTGGGACACCCCGGACGGCGTCGATGTGCTGGCCGACGCGCAGTTCCTCATCGCCCACTTGGTGCTGCGCTCGTTCGTCGACGCCCAGCTCGTGGTGGCGCTGCGGCTGGCCGCCCGCAACCCGCGCACCCCCGTCGTCGAGAAGGAGTTCTTCGACGAGTGCGCCGCGGTCGGGCAGCAGATGCTCCTGCAGGGGCGGCTGCACGGGCCGGAGTCGCTGTCGCGGGAGCTGTTCGCGAGCGCGCTGAAGCTCGCCGCCAACCGCGACCTCGTCGACGCGGGCCGTGCGGAGCTGGGCAAGCGGCGCGAGGAGTTCGCCGCGCAGCTGGAGCGGGTGGTGGGCGACGTGCGCAGGATCGACGAGCTGGCCGAGACGAGCTTGCGAGTCGAGCCGTGAGCGCCGAGACGAGCTTGCGAGTCGAGCCGTGAGCGCCGAGACGAGCTTGCGAGTCGATCCATGAGCGCCGGACAAGTCGAACCGTGAGCCCGCAGGTCACCTGGGACGCCGACCGGCTGCTCACCGACGTCGCCGAGGGCCCGGAGGGGCCCGCGGTCGGTGCGTTCTTCGACTTCGACGGCACGCTCATCGACGGCTACTCGCTCGGCGCGTTCGCCCGCCACCACCTGCGGGCGGGCGAGGTCACCCCGCTCGACGCGGGGCGCATGCTGCTGTTGGGCCTGCGCGGGGTCACCACCGAGGCGGACTTCGAGACGTTTTTCGTTGTCGGCATGCGCGCCTGGGCCGGGCGCCGCGAGGACGAGCTGGCCGAGCTGGGCGAACGCCTGTGGGTGCAGGGGATCGCCGGGTCGCTCTATCCGGAGGCGTGGCGGCTGGTCGAGGCGCACCGCCGCGCCGGGCACACCGTGGTGTTCGCGTCGTCGGCCACCCGGTTCCAGGTGGAGCCTGCTGCCCGCGCGATGGGTGTCGAGCACGTGCTCGTCACGCCCGTCGAGATCGAGAACGGCATCGCGACCGGGCGTCCGGGCGGTCCGCCGCTGTGGCGGCGCGGCAAGGCCGACGCTGTGCGGGCGTTCGCGCCGCGGCACGGGGTCGACCTCGCGGCAAGCTACGCGTACTCGAACGGCGCCGAGGACGTGCCGTTCCTGTCGACGGTCGGACGGGCGCGGGCGCTCAACCCGGAGCCGGAGCTGGCGAACGTCGCCGCCGAGAGGGGCTGGCCGGTGGTGCGCTTTCGGCCGCGCGGGCGGGCGGGGCTGCGGCAGATCGCGCGCACGGCAGCGGGCGTGGGCGGGATGATCGGCGGGTTCGGTGCGGGCGTCGCGCTGGGGGCGCTGAACGGCTCCCGCCGCGACGGCGTCGACCTCGGCATCTCGCTCGCGGGTGAGCTGGGCACGGCGCTGGCGGAGGTGCGCCTGGACGTGCGCGGCGCCGAGTACCTGGAGTCGGCGCGGCCCGCGGTGTTCCTGTTCAACCACCAGAGCCAGCTCGACGTCCTCATCCTCGCGAAGCTGCTGCGCGGCGGCTTCACCGGCGTCGCGAAGAAGGAGGCGGCGAACGTCCCGGTGTTCGGGCTGATGTTCCGCCTCGCCGACATGGCCTTCGTCGACCGCGGCGACACCGCGCAGGCGAAGGCCGCGCTCGCGCCCGCGGTGGAGCGGCTGCGGGAGGGGCTCTCGCTGGTGATGGCGCCCGAGGGCACCCGGTCCGCGACTCCCGCGCTGGGCCCGTTCAAGAAGGGCGCCTTCCACGTGGCGATGCAGGCCGGGGTGCCGATTGTCCCGATCGTGATCCGCAACGCGGGCGAGCTCATGTGGCGCGGTTCGTCGACGATCCGGGAGGGCACGGTGCAGGTCGCCGTGCTCCCGCCCGTGTCGACCGACGGCTGGACGGTCGAGGAGCTTCCCCGGCACGTCGACGAGGTGCGCGAGCGTTACCTCGAGACCCTCGCCGCGTGGGACGAGCTCGCGGATCACGTCCAGGTGACGACGGGGCCCACCGGGCCGGTCGCCGCGCCGCTGGAATGGGGCACGGCGACCGAGATGAACCCGCTCGAGACCGCGATGTGGCGCGGCGAGCCCGCCGACCCGCGGCTGCGCTCGAACGTCACGCTGCTGGAGCTGCTCGACGTCGCCCCGGACTGGAACCGGCTGCTCGCGGCGCACGAGTGGGCCTCGCGGATGGTGCCGCGGATGCGCCAGCGGGTGGTCGAGCCCGCGCTCGGCGTCGGGGCGCCCGCGTGGGTCACCGTCGACCGGATCGACGTCAGCGAACACCTCTCCCGCGCGCGCCTGATCAGCGGCGCGCCGCGCGAGCTGCTCGACCTGGTGCAGGAGTTCGCGCGGCGCCCGTTCGACCGCGACCGGCCGCTGTGGCGGGCGCTGCTCGTCGAGGGCCTGCCGGACGGGGGAGCGGCGTACGTGGTGGTCACCCACCATTCCGCCACCGACGGCCTCGGCGCCATCCAGCTCATGGCCCGGCTGCACAGCCGCTCCCGTGAACACGACCCGCTGCGGCCCGAGCCCGCGGCGTCGGTGGCCGGGGCGGCGAACCCGGTCGGGATGCTGGCAGGCCAGGTGGCGCGCGCGGTCGGGGCCGTGCCCGCCGAGGCGGTGCGCCTGCTGGCCCGGCCGGTGGCGGGCCTCGAGCGGGGGGCGCGGGCCGCGCTGTCGCTCGGCCAGGCCGTTGCGGCCGGGCCGTCGGGCTCGCCGTTGCTGGCCGCGCGCAGCGGCGAGTGGCACTTCGAGGTGCTCGACGTGCCGCTGGCCGCGTTGAAGGCGGGGTCGAAGGCGGGGGGCGGTTCAGTGAACGACGGGTTCCTCGCCGCCGTGCTCGGCGGGTTCCGCCGCTACCACGAAGCGCTCGGCGCGGCGGTGCCGGAGACGATCCCGGTCGGCATCCCGATCAGCCTGCGCACCGAGGACGACCCGCAGGGCGGCAACCGGTTCACCGGCGCGCGGCTTCCGGGCCCGCTCGCCGAGCCCGACCCCGCCGCACGGATCCAGGCCGTGCGTCGGTTCGTGCTGCAGGCGCGGGCGCACGCGTCCGCAGACGCGGTGGGGCTGCTGGCGCCGGTGCTCGCCTGGCTGCCCGGGCCCGTGCTGGGCGCGATGTCGAGCCGGATGACCGCGGCCAACGACGTCCAGGCCTCCAACGTGCCCGGCGTGGCCCATCCGGTGTACATCGCGGGCGCGCGGATCACGCGCATGTACCCGTTCGGCCCGCTGCCCGGCTGCGCGGCGATGATCACCCTGATCTCGCACGACGGCACGTGCTGTATCGGGATCAACACCGACCCGGCCGCCGTGACGCAGCCGGAGGTGCTGGTGCAGGGCCTACGGGCCGGACTGGCGGAAGTGACGGCGCTGGCGGGCGCGCCCGAGCAGGGTGAGTCCCGCGTTTGAGCAGGGTGAGTCTTGCGTTTGAGCAGGGGTGAGTCTTGCGTTTGAGCAGGGTGAGTTTGCGATTCGGACGGTGCGTCCGGCGCGGTACCGCGGCAGGCCCGCCCCCGCGGCAGGCACCATGGCGCAGCCGGCGCCGAGGGATCGAGGTCCGGTCGAGATGGACGTGAGCGGGCTTGGATCTTGGCGGAACCCCTCTCAGGTGCATCTCGACCAGCCGAACAGGGAGGCGGCCGGGTGCGCGCCCGGGAGCCGGGTCGGGTCGGATCTGGCGGGGCCGGGAGTCGGGGCGGGGCGGGTCGGGTGGGGCCGGGAGCCGGGTCGGGTGGGGCGGGGCCGGGAGTCGGATGGGTGGGGGCGGGGCCGGGAGTCGGGGCGGGTCGGGTCGGGTCGGGAGCCGGGTCGGGCGAGGCCGGGAGTCGGATGGGTCAGCCCGGGTCGAGCTCGGCGAGGCGGCGGCGGGCGCGTTCGGCGCGGGCTGCGGCGGTTGAGGCCTCTCGGCTGGCGTCGCGGGCGGCCGCGGTGGCCGCGCGGGCGGTGGCGGCGGCGGCCCGCTCGCGCTCTCGGGCCGACTCCAGCTCGGCGGACAGGTCCGCCACGTGCGCTTTCGCCGCCTCGTGCGCGGCTTCAGCGTCCGCGCGGTCGACGTCGGCGGACTCCTGACGGTCCCGCGCGTCGTCCGCGGCGCGCTCCGCCGTCTCCCATGCCCGCTCGCGTTCGGCCCGCTCTGCACGCCTGCGCTCGGCGCGTTCCCGCTCGGCGCGCGTTCGGCGCGCCGTCGGCGCGCTCGGCCTGCCCGCGGCGTCCGGCCCATCGGCCGCTCGCCTACCGCCCTCGCCCGGCCGGCCGCCCCCGCCTCTTCTCCGGCTGCGCGGCCCGCCTGCCCGGCGGGGCCCGTCCGGCGATCGTCCGCATCCCCGCCGCGCTCTCGCCCCGTGCCGCCGCCTGCTGCGGTCTCGTCGCCGGTCCTTCCGCCTGCCGCAGTCTCGTCGCCGCTGCGTCCGGCCGCCGTGGTCTCGTCGCCGGTGCGTCCGCCGACGCCCGCCGTGGTCCCGTCGCCGGTGCGCCCCGGGCCGAACCCGCTGTAGCTCACCGTGCGGGTCAGCCGACCGGAGCGCACCTCCTCGGCGACTGCGGGGTCGGCCAGCGCCGCCTCGAGGATCCCCGCCAGGTCGCGGACCACCGACTCGCTGGCGCTGTCGCCCGCCTGCGCCGCCAGCCTGCCGCCCTCGCGCGCCATCGCCGTGACGAGCCGGTTGCGCTGGGCCGACAATGCGCGCAACGCACCGCCGTCGAGCGTGCGCTGGGCGGAGGCGAGGTCGTTCGCGAGCGCGAGCAGACCGGCCAGCTGTTCGGGCCGCTCACGGGCCAACAGGTTGGCCAGCCACGCCGCGCGGGTGGGCCTGCGGAGCCGGGCGATGGCCCGTGCCAGGTGGCGGTCGCCCACCTGCCGGGCTTCGGCGACGGCGTCGTCCCGCGCGGGTACGAAAGAGTCGGGATGCAGCCCATACAACCGATCGGCGACGGCGTCAAGAGTTCCCGGCCCGGACGGTGACATCACTCACGGAGCGTAGATCCCCTTGCCCCCGAAATCCTGGTTACCGTGGAGTAGCGGATCGGTGTGCCGCGAGCCGCCGACCCGTACCGGCGGCCGCTCCCTCCCACCCCTCAAGGGGCGGCCGCCGGGCCCTTCTCGCCGGTAGCGTCGCGAGCTCGGCCGCATCGAGTGGACCGCGTCCGTCGAGCCCGGCGGCAGGTGGGAGGCGAGCGTCCGGTTCGGGGTGCGGCACGCCCGTGACGTCCCCGTCGTCGGCTGGCGATGAGCGCCAGGACCTGCGGGTGGGACAGTATGCGGTGAACGCCCAACAGGCTGCGGTGGATGGCGTTCGCGAACGGTGCCGATCGTGCAACCTAGAGTCATGGAACCGGGCCGCATTGAGTTCGTCCACCGCAGCTGGCCAGCCGATCCCACACAGCTCGCGGTGATCCGCCACGAGCTGGCGAGCTGGCTCGCGCCCCTGCGGCTGACCGAGGAGGAGACCGCCGACGTCGTGCTCGCCGTCGACGAGGCCGCCGCCAACGCTGTGCTGCACGCCTACGGGCCCGACGAGTCCGGCGCCGTCGAGCTGACGCTCTGGACCGAGCACGGGTCCGCGGAGGCCGACGCCACGCTCTCGATCGAGATCGTCGACCACGGGCAGTGGCGTCCGCCGGGCGAGGCGCAGGTGGGCAGCGGGCGGGGTATCCCGCTGATGAGCAACGTCGTCGAGTCGGTGCTGATCCACTACGACGGCCGCGGCAGCCGCGTGTTGCTGCGCCAGAAGCTGCCCGTGCGCGGATAGCTCACGACCCCTTGCAGGCCGGACTCGCGGTCGGGGTGGCGCCGAGGCCGAGCGGGTCCAGCTCGCGCGGGTCGGGCGTAGGCGCCCAGCGGCCACCGACCGGCGCGTACGTCCAGCTCGCGCCGCGCGTGACGAGCGTGCCGAGCGCGTCCACCACCCGGTCCACGTGCTCGACGGTGGTGCCGAGCCCGATGCTCACCCGCACCGCCTCCCCGCTCGGGCCGCACAGCCGCGCCAGCAGCGGATGGGCGCAGAACCGCCCGTCGCGCACCCCGACGCCGTGCTCGGCGGACAGGTAGGCGGCCACATAGCCCGCGGGCCG
The DNA here is from genome assembly GCA_963822805.1 of uncultured Actinomycetota bacterium. Classification (GTDB taxonomy): domain Bacteria; phylum Actinomycetota; class Actinomycetes; order Mycobacteriales; family Pseudonocardiaceae; genus Pseudonocardia. The sequence goes on from CAWGIV010000004.1 coordinate 735,427, forward strand.
GTCGGCCACCGTGAACGACCGCACCGCCACCTGGTCGGCGGAGTCCGACCACGCACGCAGCGCCGTCACTCCCGGCACACGGGCGAGCCCTGCGTCCAACCGCGCCAGGAGGGCCCGCTCGTGCTCGGGACCAGGCCCGGCGAGCACCGGCGCGAGGGTGCGGCACGCCGCGGCGAGCGCCGCCGCGCCGACGACGTTCGGGGTGCCGCCCTCATGGCGGTGCGGCGCCCGCGCCCACTGCGTCGTGTCGGTGCGCACCTCGGTGACCGCGCCGCCGCCCGCGAGGTGCGGTGCCGCGGCGTCGAGCCAGTCCCGGCGCCCGACGAGCGCCCCCGCGCCGTACGGGGCGTAGAGCTTGTGCCCGGACACGGCCACGTAGTCGACGTCGAGCGCGGCGATGTCGACGCGCCGGTGCGGCGCCAGCTGCGCCGCGTCGAGCACCACGCGGGCACCCGCCGCGTGCGCGATCTCCACGACGGCGGCGATCGGCAGCACCTCACCGGTGACGTTCGACGCGCCCGTCACCGCGACGAGCGCGGCAGGCCGGGTGCGCAGCGCAGCGGCCAACGCGGCGAGGGTGGCGGCGACCGTCGGCCGCCCCCGCACCACCCGGCGGGAGCGCCACGGCAGCAGGTTGGCGTGATGCTCGACGTCAAGGCACACCACCTCGCCGGGCACGCCACTCGCCAGGAGGTTCAGCGCGTCGGTGGTGTTGCGGCCGAACACGACGACGTCGTCGGGCCGGGCGCCGAGAAACGCGCCGACCGTGCCGCGCGCCGCCTCCAGCACAGCCGTGCACACCTGCGAGGCGTAGCCCGCGCCGCGGTGGACGCTGGAGTAGTACGGCAAGAGGTGCGTGACGTGCGCGGCGACGTCCTCCAACGCCGGTGCGCTGGCGGCGAGGTCGAGGTTGGCGTAGGGCGCGTCGCCGCCGGTGACGAGCGGCACCCGCAGGTGGGCACCCACGACGGCGGGCAGGCGGACATGGACGGCAGCGGTCATCGGGACGCTCCACAGGCTCGCGCTTGCCGCGGACCCTGCGCCCGCGGCCAGGTCGTCACCCGGAGCACCCCACCGCGAAGGAGGGTTGCCGATCAGCGAGCCGGGGCTTGACGCTGATACTCATGACCCGTCGGGGAGACTAGCCGGCCGTTGCCGCCTTGCGCAACTGCTCCCACAGCGCGACGACGTGCGCGCGCTCCGTCGTCACGCCGCCGATCGCGACCCGAATGACCACGTGTCCGTCCACGACGGTGTGCGTGAGAAACGCCCGTCCTGACGCGTTGACCTGCGCCAACGCCGCCCGGGTGCGCTCGTCGGAGTCCAGGCGCAGGCACACCAGACCGAGCGAGGGCGGCGCCGCGAGGGTGAAGCCGGGCTCGTCGGCGACCCACCCGGCGAGCTCCGTGGCCAGCGCGATGTGGCCGCGCAGGTGGGCGCGCAGCCCGTCGAGGCCGTAGCCGGACAGCACCGCCCACAGCTTGAGCGCACGGAAGCGGCGGCCGAGCGGCACCTGCCAGTCGCGGTAGTCGACGACCGCGCCCGACTCGGATGCCGCGTTGCGCAGGTACTCGGGGGTGATCGACAGCGCGTCCGGGAGCGCGCGGGCGTCGCGCACCCACAGCAGCGAGGCGTCGAACGCGGTGGCGAGCCACTTGTGCGCGTCGGTGCAGAACGAGTCGGCCCGCTCGACGCCGTCTAGCAGGCCGCGGTGCTCGGGGCAGAGCGCCGCGACCCCGGCCCAGGCCGCGTCGACGTGCACCCAAACCCCGGGAGCGGCGTCCACGATCTCTGCGACCGGGTCGACCGCCCCGGTGCCGGTCGTGCCGATCGTCGGGCACACCAGCACCGGCCGCAGCCCCGCCGCCCGGTCCTCGGCGACCAGCGTGGCCAGCGACGCCGGGTCCATGGCCAGGGTGCCGGGCCGGAACGCCACCGTGCGCAGCGCCCGCGCACCGAGCCCGGCGACCCGGGCGGCCTTGGCCAGCGACGAGTGCGTCTCGGCGGTGACGTACACCCGGTCCCGCCCGTCGACGCCGTCGTCGCGCCACGTCGGGTTGGCCCGGTGCAGCGCCGCGAGCAGCGCGACGAGCGCGGCCGAGGACGCCGAGTCCTGGATCACGCCCCCGCCCCCGCCCGCGAACGTGAACGCCGGGTCGAGGCCCAGCCTGCAGGCGAACGCGTCCAACAGCGCCTGCTCGACCTCGGTGGCCGCGGGGGAGGTGGACCACAGCATGCCCTGCGCGCCCAGCCCGCCGCAGAGGAGATCACCGAGCAGGGAGTGCAGCGAGGCGTTGGCCGGGAAGTAGCCGAAGTAGCCGGGGTGCTGCCAGTGCGTCGACGCCGGGACGACGGTGCGGTCGAGCGCGGCCAGCAGCGCGTCGAGCGGCTCGGGCTGCTCGGGCAGCGCGGCGGGAAATGCGGCGCGCACCGACCCGGGGGCGACGTCGGGCTGGACCGGCCGGTCGGGCAGGCCCGCGCGGTAGGTGGCGATCCAGTCGGCGATCGCGGCGGCGCGGTGGCGGAACTCGTCGGGTGTCAGGTCGGCCATGGGCCCATCCTCACCCCGTGACCAAGGTCGCCGCTTGGGGGACATGAGGTGTGCCGGCGCGCCAAAAATGTCCCGGAAACGACGATCACGGCATTGCCGGGTAGCGCTCGCGGAGCTTCTGCTTCACGAGCTTGCCGGTCGGCGTGCGCGGCAGGTCGTCGGTGAACACGACGCGCCGCGGCGCCTTGAAGGCGGCGATGTGGGTGCGGGTGTGCGCGATCAGCTCCCGCTCGAGCTCCGGGCCGGGCACCGCGTCCGGGCCGGGCTGCACCACGGCCAGCACCGCCTCGCCCATCTCGGCGTCGGGAACCCCGATGACGGCGACGTCCAACACGGCCGGATGCAGCGCCAGCGCGTCCTCGGCGTCGCGTGGGTAGATGTTGACCCCACCTGAGATGATCATGAACGCGGTGCGGTCGGTGAGGTAGAGCCACCCCTCCTCGTCGAGATAGCCCAGGTCGCCGGTGGTGCCCCAGTCGTCGTGCTCGGGATGGCGCGACGCGCGCGTCTTCTCCGGGTCGTTGTGGTAGGTGAAGAGCGGGCCGTCGTGGCGTTCGAAGTAGACCGTGCCGACCCGCCCCGCGGGCAGCAGCTCGCCGGTCTCGGCATCGGTGATCCGCACCTCGCCCAGCCCCGCGCGCCCGACCGAGCCCGGGTGCTCGAGCCACTGCGCGGAGTCGATGAACGTGATGCCCACACCCTCGGTGGCGGCGTAGTACTCGTAGATCACCGGACCCCACCAGTCGATCATCGCCCGCTTGACGTCGACGGGGCACGGCGCCGCCGCGTGGATCGCCACCCGCATCGACGACACGTCGTAGCGGGCGCGCACCTCGTCGGGCAGCTTGAGCATCCGCACGAACATCGTCGGCACCCACTGGCTGTGCGTGGCGCGGTAGCGCTCGATCGCGGCCAGCGCGCCCTCCGCGTCGAAGCGGTCCATCACCACGACCGTGCCGCCGAGCGCCTGCACGGTGGCGGTGAACCGCAGCGGGGCGGCGTGGTAGAGCGGGGCGGGCGACAGGTAGACCGTGTGCGGGGTGAAGTCGTACATCCGCCCGAAGACGCCGACGTAGGCGTCGCCGGGCTCGTCGATCCGCCGGTCCGGCAGCGACGGCCGCACCCCCTTCGGCCGCCCCGTCGTGCCCGACGAGTAGAGCATCACCGCGCCCGCGGGCTCCTCGGCGAGCGGGCCGTCGGAGGTGCCGTCGAGCGCGGTGTCGTAGTCGGCGAAGCCCGGCACCGCCGACCCGTAGGCCAGCCGCAGCCCGACCTCGGGAACCTCCGCCCCGACGGCCGTGGCCAGCCGGCCCAGCGACCCGGCGACGACAAGTGCCTTGGCGCCGCAGTCGCGCACGACGTAGGCGACCTCGGCCGCGGTGAGGTGGTGGTTGACCGCGGTGAGCATCAGGCCGCAGCGCAGCGCGGCCCAGTACACCTCGAACACCCGCGCGGAGTTGTCGGCCAGCAGCGCGACCCCGTCACCACGGCGCAGGCCGTGATCGACGAGCCACCGCGCGAGCCGGGCCGAGCCCCTTTCCAGGTCGCCGTGGCTGAGTGTCGTCCCGGCACCCGCCATGATCACAGCCGGGTGGTCGGGATGCGGCGCCGCACCTGTTCCGGGAAGCACCCTGGAATGTCTACCGGATCACCGTCCGCCCCGACATCCCGAGCAGCGCGCTCTCTACGGGCGGAGCTGCTCGGCGTGGTAGACACATCTGACGGTTCGAACGTGGAGGCAGACATCGTGGACGTCACCGGCGCGGTAGCAGTGGTCACCGGTGGGGCATCGGGCCTCGGTCTGGCCACCACGAAGGCGCTCCTCGCCGCGGGCGCCAAGGTCGTGATCCTGGACCTGCCGACGTCGGCGGGCGAGCGGGTCGCGAAGGAGCTGGGCGACGGCGTGCGGTTCGCTCCGGCCGACGTCCGCAGCGAGGCCGCGGTCACCGCGGCCCTCGACGTCGCCGACGCGCTCGGACCGCTGCGGGTGTGCGTCAACTGCGCGGGCACCGGCAACGCGTTCCGCACCGTCGGCAAGCACGGCGCCTTCCCGCTCGCCGAGTTCACCCGGATCATCGAGATCAACCTGATCGGCACGTTCAACGTGCTCCGCCTGGGCGCCGAGCGGATGCTCGCGCACGACCCGGTGGGCGAGGAGCGCGGCGTCATCATCAACACGGCGTCGGCGGCGGCGTTCGACGGTCAGATCGGCCAGGCGGCGTATTCGGCGTCGAAGGCAGGCGTGGTCGGCATGACGTTGCCGATCGCGCGTGATCTGGCGAGCATGCTCATCCGGGTGATGACGATCGCGCCCGGCCTTTTCGATACCCCGCTGATGGCCGGTGCGCCGGAACCGGTGCGGGCCGCGTTGGCCAAGCAGGTGCCGCATCCGGCGCGGTTCGGAATTCCCGCCGAGTACGGAGCGCTCGCCGCCCACATCGTGGCGAACCCGATGCTGAACGGCGAGACGATCCGTTTGGACGGCGCGATCCGGATGGCGCCGAAGTAGTCGTCAGTGTGCGCTGCGGTAGGCAGTGAGCACGTTCGTCGGGATCCGGCCGCGTTCGGACACCTTCATGCCCTGTGCGATCGCCCATTCGCGAATGGCTTGGTTCTGCGCCCGGTCGGAACCGGCCCGGGCCACCGACCCGCCCGCGGACCCGGCGCGCCTGACCCCCGTGCGCCGGGCCGCCGAAATGAACGGCGCGAGCGTGTCGCGCAATCTTCCCGCATTGGCCACGGACAGGTCGATCTCGTAGGACCGGCCGTCGACCGAGAACTCGACCTGCTCGTCGGCCTCGGAGCCGTCCAAGTCGTCGACCAGCGTGATCGTTGTCTGCCTTGCCATGGGTGCGCGGCCTTTCGAGCGGAGAGAGTATGCGAAGAAATGTGTCAGGCCCGAGGATAATGGACCGCGTTCGACATTGTCGAACGTGCCGCGCTGCACTTTACCCCAACCGTGACCACCAATCGACTTGTGGGTCCGGGGCGCGCGCGCCGATGCGCCGGTCCGGCTGCGGAAGCACGATCCGCACGTCCGCCGCTCCCGGTCGCGGACAACGCCGCCGCACCGGTTCCTCGTCGAAACCGAGGTCGAAAGTCGGCCAATGCGCGGGCCCGAGCATCCGGGAGCAGACGCAACGACCAGAGCTAAGGTCGTTGACCATGGACCCGACGGTGACGACGGACCCGACCGTGACCACGGAGCGGCACGGCCGCGTACTGGTCGTGCGCATCGACCGCCCCCATAAGCGCAACGCGATCGACGCGGTCACCACCGTGGGGCTCGACACGGCGCTCAACCTGCTCGACGACGACCCGGACCTGTGGGCCGGGGTGCTCGCGGGCACCCTCGCGGCCTTCTCCGCGGGCACCGACCTTGCCGCGGGCGCGGGCCCGGCGACCGCCCGCGGCGGCAAGTACGGCGTCGTGCGTCGGGACCGCGCGACCCCCCTGATCGCCGCCGTCGAGGGCGTGGCCTACGGGGGCGGGTTCGAGCTCGTGCTGGCCTGCGACCTCGTCGTCGCGGCCCGCACGGCCCGGTTCGCACTGCCCGAGACCGCCCGGGGCCTGGTCGCCAACTGCGGTGCGCTGTTCCGGGCCCCCCGCGCGCTCCCGCTCAACATCGCCCGCGAGATGCTGCTCACCGGCGATCCGCTGGACGCCGAGCGTGCCTGGTCGCTTGGCCTGGTCAACCGGCTCGTCGAGCCAGGGGAGGCCGAGCGGGCGGCGCTGGAGCTGGCCGCGCGGGTGTGCGCGAACGCCCCGGTCGCGCAACGGCTGTCGCTGCTGGCGGTGGCGGCGGCCGAGGCCGAGCGCGAGGTGCTGGGCTGGGCGGCCACCGAACGGGCGGACGCCGACGTCAACGCCTCGGCCGACGCGGCGGAGGGCGTGGCGGCATTCCGGGAGAAGCGGGTTCCGCGCTGGACCGGGCGCTGACGCTCATGCGCTGGGGATCCGCGGATGTACGCGGATTGTGGAGACCACTAGTGGAGGGCGGACAGCTTCGTCCACTGGTCCCAGGGGACGGCCCAGTCGTAGACGTCGCCGTCGGCCGCGGAGAGCTGCACCGGGGTGCCGGTGATCTCCACCGGGTCGCCGAAGACGGCACTGTCGAAGTAGTTCTTCGCGTTGGTGGTGCTGAGGTTGATGCAGCCGTGGGTGACGTTGCTCCTGCCCTGCGCCCACGTCGAGGCCGGGTTCGCGTGGATGAACTCGCCGTTGTTCGAGATCCGCACGGCCCAATGCTCGGGGACGTCGTTGTAGCCGAAGTCGGGGTTGCTCATGAGGACGGTCTGCGCCTTGGCCATGACGATATGGGTGCCGCTGCGCGTGACCCGCCGGAGATCGGAGACGGCGCCGTAGCTGGCGGGGAGATCCATGACGACCCGGCCGTCGCGGACCACCTGGATGCGGTGGGTGCGGGCGTCGGCCCTGACGATCTGGGAGCGCCCGATCGTGAAGTCCGCGGTGAGGTCGGCCTTGCCGAACCCGCCCGCGCCCATGTCGAGGCCGTAGAGGTGCGCGGCCATCTGCACCGTGGTGCCCACCGGCCAGTAGTCCTTGGGGCGCCAGTGCACGCGGGAGCCGCCGTAGGCGTCGGGCAGCCACGCCCACGACCCCGTGACGGGCTTCGACGTGGTGACCGACAGCGCGCGCTCCACCGCCGCCCGGCTCGACACCGGGATCGGGCGACTGAACTGAAGCATGATCGGGGCAGCGATGCCGACGGCCTGACCGTCGCCGATCGCGCTGGTCGCGGTGACGAACCGCTTCGGCGCGACCGTGCTGAACGTGCCGGTGACCGGCGCGGTGCCACCGGGCCCGGTGACGGTGCCCGCGAAGTGGTAGGCGGTGCCGAACTTCGGCGCGGCGGTGGCTCGCCACGTGGTGCCGCCCGTCGCGAGCGCGCCGGGCAGGACGCTGCCGTCGTCGGCGGTGAGTGTGACGGCGGAGAGCCTGCCGCCGCTCGCCGCGACCGTGACGAGCTCGGAGGGCGCGACGGCCGTGGCCCCGTCGGGCGGGTCGAGCGTGACGTGCGGCGCGGGCGGAGCGGCAGGTGCAGCCGGTCCGGCCGCAGCGGGCGCGGTGCACCCCGCCACGAGGGCCAACCCGAGCGCGCCGAGGACGGCCACGCCGAGAACCCGTCGACCGACACCTGGGCGCAACAACGTCACACGTGTCACTCCGGTTCCCCCCGTCCCCGAACTCCCCGGAGTCATGAGATCAACTCCGGGTACGTGGCGTCAATTGTGCCGCGGCTCGCTTTGCGATGTCGTAATCGTGGCGTCCGTGGTAGGCGGCTGCTGCTGCTCAGCCGCTTGCGGAGGGGGCGGCGGTGACGTCGCCGCCGGGGGCGGATCGTCGGTGGCGCGCAGCTCCGACTTGAGGATGCGGGCCGAACGGCCGATGCTGCGCGCGGCGTCGGGCAGCCGCCGCGCCCCGAAGATCACCACCAGCGCGATGATGACGATCGCCCAGTGCCAGGGACTCAGCTCACCCATGGGGGGTCTCCTTACTCTCGAGAAGCTCAGGACCGCGGTGCGCGGACGGCGAGCCGGGGCCCCGAACACGGCGATCAGCCCGTTGACCGTCCACCGCTCGGGGGCGGTCAGGGAGCTGCCGCCGAGCACCCGACGCCCCGGCGGATCCACCCGCGCCCACGACGGGCAGCATCCAGCGGCTCACGCGCCCATCATGCCCCGCCCAGGGCGCGGTAGGCGGGGCGCAGCAGCTCGGTGACCGATATGCCGCGTATCTCCACCGGGAACGGGGGAACCTGGTCGAGCAACGCATCCGAGGGCGTGTCGGGACCCACCGCAGGGGCGGGCAGCGGACCCCCGGCGTAGAACGCGGACAGCACCTCGGCCAGCGGGGTGCCGTGCGCGGGAGCCGGGGCTGCGCTCGTGCGCCGGGCCCGCAGGTCGGCGAGCAGCGTCTCCCGGTCGCGGCCCCGCAGCGCGAGGATCGCGAACGGGTCGGCGTCGAACCGCTCGGCCAGCACGTAGCAGACCGCGGCCAGGTGCTTGCACGGCACGGCCTGGTCCGGGCATGTGCAGTCGAGCGCCAGGTCCCGGGCGCTCGCCGGGAACAGCGAAAGCCCCACCCGGGTGAACACGTCCTCGATCTCGTGCGGCATCTCCCCGGCGAGCAGCGCCGCGGTGAGCGACGCGTCGGCGACCAACACCTGCGCCACCTCCGCCCACTCGGCCTTCCCGAACGCAGGCACGCCGACCCGTACCGCGTACGGCCGCGGCCTGCTGCCCTGCACCTTTGCCGCCGCGCCGCCCGTGTCGACGTCGAGGGAGACGATCTGCCCCTGCCGGGCGTAGGCGCGGCCCCGGGCCATCCTTCCGCCGACTCCGATCTGCTCCAGCACGGAAAGGAAGCGCTTCGACCACCAGGTATGGGCCACCGCGCCCCGCATCGAGTTGATCTGGATGCCGCCCGCCACCCGGATCGGGCGGATGGCCGCGTCGCGCCACCAGGGTTCGCTCATGACTCGTCCACCGCCGCGTCCTCGTCGAGCATGAACAGCGACCGGAGGCTGTCGGTGGACAGCTCGGTGAGCCAGTTCTCGCCCTCGCCGACGACCATGCCCGACAGCGCGGTCTTCTGCGCGATCATGGCCTCGATCCGCTCCTCGACCGTGCCGGGACAGAGGAACTTGCGCACCTGGACGGTGCGCCGCTGCCCGATGCGGAACGCCCGGTCGGTGGCCTGGTTCTCCACGGCGGGGTTCCACCAGCGGTCCAGGTGCACCACGTGGTTGGCCGCGGTGAGCGTGAGCCCGGTGCCGCCCGCCTTGAGCGAGAGCAGCATAACCGGCGGCCCCTCGCGGGCCTGGAACCGCGCCACCATCTCGTCGCGGCGCTTCTTCGGGGTGCCTCCGTGCAGGAACGCGATGTCGGTGTCGAACCGGGCCGACAGGTGCGGCACCAGCAGATGTCCGAACTCGGTGAACTGCGTGAAGCACAGCACCCGGTCGCCCTCGTCAAGGATCTCGCCGAGGATCTCCTCCAGGCGCACGACCTTGCCGGAGCGCCGTCCCACCGCGGAGCCGTCGTGCAGCAACTGGGCCGGGTGGTTGCACACCTGCTTCAGCTTGGCCATCGCGGCGAGCACGTTGCCGCGGCGCTGGATCCCCTGCGCGTCCTCGATCTTCTCCATCATGTCGTCGACGACCGTGCGGTAGAGCGTGGCCTGCTCCGGCGTGAGCCGGTAGTGCTGCGTGATCTCGATCTTCTCGGGCAGGTCGTCGATGATCGTCGGATCGGTCTTGACGCGGCGCAGCAGGTAGGGCCGGGCGACCGTGCGCAGCCGCGCCGCCGCCTCGTCGCTGCCGTGCCGCTCGATCGGCACCGCATAGCGCTCGCGGAAGTGCTCGGCCGTGCCCAGCAACCCTGGGTTGAGCACGTCCATCACCGACCAGAGCTCCGACAGCCGGTTCTCCACGGGCGTGCCGGTGAGCGCGACCCGGTGCTCGGCCTCGATCCGGCGCACCGCCCGCGCCGCGGTGGCCCGGCTGTTCTTGACGGCCTGAGCCTCGTCGAGCACGAGCCGCCGCCACGCGAGGGCGGCCAGCTCGTCGACGTCGCGGGTGGCGGTGGCGTAGGTGGTGACGACCAGGTCGGCGCTCGCCACCGCGTCGCGCAGCGCGGCGCCGCGCGGCCGCCCGAGCCCGTGCAGCGCGAGCACCCGCAGCTCGGGGGCGAACCGCTCCGCCTCCCGCTGCCACGTGCCGACCAGCGACATCGGGCACAGCAGCAGGGTGGGCGGGTGCGAGGTCGCGGCACGCACGGTGCTCGCCTCGCCTGCGCTCCGCTCGTGCGTCTCCAGCGCCAGGAGCTGCACCGTCTTGCCGAGGCCCATGTCGTCGGCCAACAAGGCGCCAAGGCCCAGCTCGGCGAGGAACGCCAACCAGGACAGCCCTCGCTGCTGGTAGGGGCGCAGCCGCGCGCGGAAGCCCGGCGGGGTGGCGACCGGCGCGATCGCCCGGTCCGCCCGGCCCTCCAGCAGGTCGCCGAGGAAGCCTTGCGCGCGCACCGCGGTGACCGGCAGCGGCACCTCGTCGTCGGCCGCCCAGTCGTCGGGGTGGCGACCCGCGAGCGCCAGCACCTCGCCGACGGTGGGCGACCGCTGCGGGGCACTGCGGCGCAGGAACGCCAGCCCCGCCCGCAGTTTCTCGGCGTCGACGCTCACCCACCGGCCGCGCACCCGCACCAGCTGCGCCTTCGCCGCGACGAGCTCGGCCAGCTCCTCCTCGCCGAGCTCCTCGTCGCCGACGGCCACCGACCAGCGGAAATCGGCGAGCTCCTCGCGGCCGAGGCCACTGCGGGTGAGCACGCGGTCGGCCGGGGTGCTGCGCGCCGACAGCGCGAGCCCCACCCGGCGCGCACCGTCCCACCCGCGGGGCAACTGCACCCCGAACCCGGCGTCGGCCAGCAGCGGGGCGTCGACGGTGAGGAACTGGTGCGCGCCGCCGTTTTCCAGGTCGAGCGATTCCGGGCGGGGCGCGCGCAGGGCGGGCGCGAGGTCGGGCATGACGCGGGCGGCCCGCCCCAGCTCGGCCAGCAGCAGCTCCTGCGGATCGGCGAGGAGCCGGGCGGCGCGGCCGTCCCAGATCTGCCCGGCGGGCACGAGCAGGCTGGGGTCCGCGGTGGACTGGAGGAAGAACTCCAGGATCCAGTGGGTGCCGTCGCCGGTCTGGTCGTCCGGGTCGGCGCCGGGATCGGCCGGGTTGAAGGGGTCGGAAGGGCCGACGGAGGAGGCCCGGGGTGGGTCAGGACTGTGCAGTGTGCGCACCTCGGAGAGCCGGAAGCTCGCCCGCCCGGCGCCCGCCGGGCCCGCGCCGAGGGAATCCCACTCCCGCAGCGCGTCGGCGAGCCCCGCAAGCTCGCGTTCGCCCGCCTCGACCCGCGCGTCGGGCGCAGTGAGCGCGGCGAGCCACGCCGCGACCGCCGGGGCGCGGTGGGCTGGGGTGATCGTGGGGGCGGGGTGCGCTGGTGTGGTTGTGGGGGCGGGGTGCGCTGGTGTGGTCGTGGGGGCGCGGTGTGCTGGCGTGGCCATCGGGGCGGCGCGTGCGGGCGTAGCGGTGGGGGAGCCGCGCGGCCGGCCCGGCGGCGCGAGCGTGACGCCCGTGCGAGCCAACCGGTCGCGCACCGCGGCGTCGGTGAGGACAGCGAGCGCGTCGTCCACGAGTGCCTGGGGATCGGCGCCGCGCTCGTCGCGGGGCGCGGCCTGCTCGGCCCGTCCGACCGGCGGCAGCGCCTCGACGAGCGCTTCGACGGCCACGGCGTCCAGCCCGCGGACGACCGGCCGCCATCGCGCGTGCGGGACGCCCGCCTCGCGGACCAGCGTGGGCAGGACCCGGCCGCGGGCGGCGAGATCATCGGCGAGCTCGGCCAAGGCACGCAGATGCGCCACCGAGGCGCCGTAGCGGGCCTCCTCCGCGGGATCACCGAGCTCGGCGGCGTCGACAGCCAGCGCGGGCACCGTCCACGGCCGCAGCACCGGCGCGCCGCGCGGCGACCTCTCGGGGCGGGCGCGAACCAGCTCGGGGGAGGCGAGCGGCGCGCCGGGCCCCGAGGGGAGCAGCAGCGTGAGCGTGGCGGGCTTGCCGGGGTGCAGCGCTGTGAGCGCCGCGGGGTCGGCCGCGAACGGGTGCGGCCGGGCCGTGCGCAGCGAGCGCGCCCCCGACGCGGCGGGGCGATCGCCGTCCTCGGCCCACAGCAGCACGCCACGGCCGGGTGACCAGACGGCATGAACGGCGAGCACGGCCTCAGGCTACGGCCGCACCCCGACAGAACTGTCGGGGTGCGGCGGCGCAGAACTGTCGGTGTGCCGCGGCACAGTGGTGCCCATGACAGCGACACCGATCGCCTGGAACCGTGTGCTGACCGACCAGCTCACCTTCCACTGGCAACACCAGCTCCGACCCCGCCTGGAGGGGCTCACGGACGCGGAGTACCTATGGGAGCCGGTGCCCGGAAGCTGGAACGTCCGCCCCCGCGAGCGGGCCGACCAGCCCGGCCGCGGCCCGTTCACGATCGACTGGATCTACCCCACGCCGGACCCGCCGCCGGTCACCACGATCGCCTGGCGGATCGCGCACATCGTCGTCGGTGTCTTCGCGATGCGCACGGCCTCGCATTTCGGTGGCCCCGAGGCGGGCTACGGCACCTGGCCCTACCCAGGCACCGCGGCCGAGGCGCTCCGCCAACTCGACACGGCGTACGCCGGGTGGCTGGCCGGCGTGCAGGGGCTGGGGGAGCAGGGGCTCGCCCGGCCCTGCGGCCCCGACGAGGGCCCGTACGCCGAGTTGCCGCTGGCCGATCTCGTCACCCACATTCACCGCGAGGTCATCCATCACGGGGCCGAGATCGCGCTCCTGCGCGATCTCTACGCCCATCGCCTGCCCGAGCCCGACGGCCTCCCGTCCGGGTGATCGCCGCGTCCGGTGCAGGAGGTGCATAGGCACACCTCACACACCGGTTCTGGCGATCATGGGGCGGGGGCCCACCGGAGGACCCGGGGCTGGCGGGGCGGCAACCGGGGCCCGGGGGCGATCGGGGCGCCCTGGGGCTCGGGCGGCGACGGGGGCCCGGGGGCGGCGGCTCAGGCCACGAGGTCGGCGTAGTCCGGGTGCTTGGCGATCCAGCCCGCGATGAACGGGCAGTCCGGCCGCACGGCAAAGCCGCGGGCGCGCACCTCGTCCAGCGCCGCCCTGGCCAGCTTGCCGCCGAGGCCCTGCCCGGCGTGGGCGTCGTCGATCTCCGTGTGCACGAACGTGATCCGCCCTGGCGCGAGCCGGTACACGGCGAAGCCGGCGAGCGCGCCATCCACGCTGATCTCGAACCGCGAGCGCTCCGGCGCGTCGGCCACGGTCACCCTCATCGCTCTCCCTCGCTGCAGCTTGCCACCCCGGCCCACACGCCCCGAGTTGCACAGCCTGGCGTCCCCCGAAGTCGCTCATCCGCGAGCCCGGCTGTGCGGCACGTAGCCGGCGGGCACCACGCCGAGCTTGCCCTTCTGGTAATCCTCGAACGCCGTCAGCACCTCGGCCTTGGTGTTCATCACGAACGGGCCCGCCCACGCGATCGGCTCCCGGATCGGCTGCCCGCCGAGGATCACAACGTCCAGGCCCGCGAGGCGCGACTCCTGCGTGGAGTCGGCGGCCACGGTGATCGCGTCACCCGGCCCGTAGACGACGGCCTGGCCGGTGCGCACGGGGCGACGTTGCGCGCCGACCGTCCCGCGCCCGGACAGCACGTACACCAGCGCGTTGAAGTCACGCCGCCACGGTAGCCGCACCGAGGCGCCCGGGGAGACGGTCGCGTGCGCCATCGTCATCGGCGTGAACGTGGTGCCCGGCCCGGGGTGCCCGCCGAGCTCGCCCGCGATGAGCCGGATCAGCGCGCCGCCGTCGTGGCTGGACAGCAGCGTGGCCTCGCCGCCGCGCAGGTCCTGGTACTTGGGCTCGAGCCACTTGTCGGCCTTCGGCAGGTTCACCCACAGCTGCAGGCCGTGGAACAGCCCGCCCGAGACCACCAGGCTCTCCGGCGGCCGCTCGATGTGCAGCAGGCCACTGCCCGCCGTCATCCACTGCGTGTCCCCGTTCGTGATCACCCCGCCGCCGCCGTGGCTGTCCTGGTGCTCGAACGTGCCGTCCATGATGTAGGTGACGGTCTCGAAGCCGCGGTGCGGATGCCAGGCCGTGCCCTTCGGTTCACCGGGCGCGTACTCCACCTCGCCCATCTGGTCCATCATCAGGAACGGGTCGAGATCGCGCAGGTCGACGCCCGCGAACGCGCGCCGCACCGGGAAGCCCTCGCCCTCGAAGCCGGACGGGGCGGTGCTCACCGAGCGCACGCCGCGCTCCACGGCCGCCGCGCCGGGCTCGGGCACCCGGGGCAGCACGGTGACATCGGGGACGGTGACGGCGGGCACGGCGACCTCCAAAGTAGTTGTGTCTTCAATCAACGGCCGCGGGGTCCGTTCTCTTCCCGCACGGCAGACTGGCCCGGTGCCCGCACTCGATCCCGACGAGCAGCGCGCCCGGGTGGCCGCGGCGCGGGTCGCGCGGCTGGCCACGTTACGCGCCGACGGCATGCCCAGGCTGGTCCCGATCACGTTCGTGCTGCTCGACGGCCTGGTCTGCACCGCCGTGGACGAGGTGAAGCCCAAGCGCTCGACGCAGCTGGCCCGCCTCGCCGACGTGCGCCGCGACCCCCGCGCGGCCGTCCTCGTCGACCACTACGCCGAGGACTGGACGCACCTGTGGTGGGTGCGGATCGATGGCGCGGCCGCCGTCCACGAGACGGGCGAGCGGGCCGATCGGGCACGGGCGGCGCTGGCCGCCAAGTATCCGCCCTACGCCGCGACGCCCCCTGCGGGCCCGGTGCTCGTGCTCACCCCGCACCGCTGGGCAGGCTGGCGAGGAAGCGCACCACCGCAGCGGTGACCGGCTCGGCCGCTTCGAGGTGCGGCGCGTGCGCGCAGTCGAGCACGAGCAGCTCGACCGGCCCGGACGCCCCGTCGCGCACCGCCTCGACGTGCAGCACCGTGCCGTACGGATCGGCCGTGCCCTGGATCGCGAGCACCGGCGCGGTGATGCCCGCAAGCAGCGGCCGCAGGTCCCACGCCCGGAACTCCGCCGCCAGCCACACGTCGTTCCAGTTGCGGAACGTCACGTCCGGGTCGCGGTGGTGGCGGGCCATCCGCGCGGCGAGGTCGCCGTCGCGGAAGGCGTCGCGGACGGCCGCGATCTCGACCAGGCCCACCGGCTCGGCGATCACGTGCGGGGCCAGCACCACCAGGCCGGACACGCGATGGAAGGCCGCGTGCACCAGCGCGATCGACCCGCCGTCCGAATGCCCGACCAGGACGGGCGCGCTGAGATCCAACGCCGCACGGAGCGCGGGGACGACGACGGCCGCCTCCTGGTGCATGAAGTCGACCGTCCGGGGCGCGGGCGGGAGGTCGGAGAAGCCATGCCCGAGCCGGGAGTAGGCGACCACCCGCCGTCCCGTCGCGGCCGCGACCGCCTCCGGCCAGCCCCGCCACAGACGCACCGAGCCCAGTCCCTCGTGCAGGAACAGCAGCGGCGCGCGGTCGGGGTCGCCGGGCACGTCCAGGTACTCGACCCGGCCGCCGGGCACGGCGACGAGCGGCAGCTCTGACTTCATCGGGGACACGGAGCCCTACTCGACGCCGACGATCGTCGGCCGCGGTGAATGGCTCAAGAGTGGTGGGCGGCCGTGTGGGCGGCGAGCACGTCGAGCCCGAAGTCGGCCTCCGGATCGCGCCACGCGGCGTGCGCGTGGTTGACGTTGCGCTGCGTGTTGTCCCACTCGATGAGCAGCCGCGGCCCCTGCAGCCGGTAGTAGTGCCGCTCGCCGGGGGCGACGCCGCCCGACCAGGCGAAGTGGACGGCGTCGAGCGCGGTGTCGTCGGCGTAGCGGCCCATCACGCTGATCTCCTCGGGCACCCGGTCCAGATACGTCGAGAGCAGCTGCCGCAGGAGCTCCCGCTGCTCGGCGTCGAGATCGGCGGCGGGCAGGCCCTTTGGCGCGGCGGTCAACGCGAGGACGGCGTGCTCGTCCTCGGACAGGTCCGCGAGCTCGTCCTGCGCGTCGCTCGCCGTCTTCTGCGCCGCCCACTGCCGGGAGTCGGAGAACGGGGCGCGCCAGATGTCGATCTGCGAGAGCGCGCGGTCGCCGTCGGCCAGCGTGGTGCGGTTGCCGCCGACGATGTCGCCCGGCGCCTTCGGCAGGAGGAGCGCGCGCTCGGCCAGGGGAGCGGCGAGCGAGCGCATCAGGTCGCGCGCGAGGTCTTCGGGGCCCGCGAGCGGGCGCAGCAGGGAGCCGAGCAGCGGGGCGGACGCCGGGTCGGCGCCCAGGAACGACGGGGTGGACGCGACGACCGCGCCGTCGACGACCAGGTGCGACACCGAAACGTGGTGCCCGCCGAACCGCCAGCCCCACGGCGCCGAGCCTACCGGGTCGCCGAACACCCGCAGGTAGTACAGGCCGGGGTCGCGGCCCCGCTCCCGGTCGAACATCGCCGTGAAGTTCTCGGTGTGGTCCAGCACGTTCTCCAGGCCCATGACCGTCGCCGCCGACACGTAGCCCGCCCGCGACGTGCCCGCGCCCAGCAGCGCCATCGCCAGCCGCTGCTGGGCGGGGCGCTGGGCGTGCAGGGTGAGGCCGCCGTGATCGGTCGGCGTGTAGAACCAGCGGCGGCGCTCGCCGTCGCGCTCGGCGTCGGCGTCGGGGCCTGCTCCGACCGCCACGTGCCGCTGCTCGTCGGTGAGCGTGTCGAGCCAGGCCAGCGCGGCGGTGGACATGCGTTCGGCGACCACCCGGGCGCCGTCGGGGGCGGGTTGCACGCTCGTGACCCTACGGCCGGTGCCCGCGGCGCTCAACGCAGCGACGGGGGGCCGCCCGGGACCCTTCCCACCTCGATGTCGCAGTGGATCGCCGACTCGGGGATACCGGTCAGGTCGGCGATCAGGGACCGGGCGGCGGCGTCGGCGTCGGGCATCGTGGGCACGGTCGTGGCCGCCTCGATCTCCGGTACGTACAGCACGAAGCGCCGTTCCGAGACCCAGGCGAGCACCCGGAACCTGTGACCGTCGCCCGACACGCCGACCACGGTAGGCGGCTCACCCGCAGGGCGACAACAACGTGCAGGTCGAGCCCTCGTCGGCGGCGGTGGTGGTCGTCGGGGCCGGGGTCGGCGTGGCCTCGGTCGTCGGGCTCGGGGTCGGCGCGATCGTCGGCGTCGGGGTCGGGGTGGTCGTCGGCGTAGGGGTCGGGGCGGGGGTGGGCTGCCTGCGCGGGTCGACGCCGGGCGGCAGGTCCGACGGCGGCGACCCGAGCGGGCGGAACGGGGCGAAGTCCTGCGCGGGACGGCCCGCGGTGGCGTCGGACATGAACTCGTGCCAGGCCGTCCCGGGCAGGTCCTTGCCCTCGATCGGGCGCCCGGACGTCGTGCGGATCGGCTCGTTGCGGTCGGTGCCCAGCCACACCGCCGCCACGACCGACGGGGTGAACCCGGCCATCCATGCGTCGTTGTTCTGGCCCGCGACGTGCGACTGCACCGTGCCGGTCTTCGCCGCCACCGGCCGTCCTCCGGGCAGGACGAGGTCGTCGTGCGGGGCGACGTCGAGCATCGCCTCGGTGACGTTGCGGGCGACGCGGTCGGAGAAGCGCCGCTGGCCGTCGGTGGCGGACTGGTACAGCACCCGACCGTCCGCGGTGACAACCGAGGCCACCAGGTGCGGCTGGTGCCAGACACCGCCCGCGGCGATCGTCGCGTAGGCCGAGGCCAGGTCGACGGCGGTGATCTCCTTGTTGCCCAGCGCGATGCGCTCATCGGGCCGGTCGAGCGGGGTCGTGATGCCCGCGGACCGGGCGGCGTCCGCGACGGCTTGCGCGCCGATCTGCTTGGCGAGGGAGTTGAACACGACGTTGTTGGAGAGCGTCATGGCCTGCTTGAGGTCGCAACGGGTGCAGTTGGCGCCGTCATCGTTGCGCAGGCCGGGCACCGGCTCGCCCGCGAACGTGGTACCCAACCCGACCGGCGGGTTCTCCTGCAGGCCCGCGAGCACGGCGAACGGCTTGAACGTCGATCCGGCGAGCCGCTCGACCCGCGCGTAGTCGAGACCGAGGCCGTTGTCGCCGCCGTAGTAGGCGAGGACGCCGCCGGTCTGCGGGTCGATCGCGACCAGCGCGCTGCGCAGGTTGCCGGGCTGGCCCGCGAGGGCGTCGTGGACGGCGTCGACGGCTTGCCGCTGCCGGACCGGGTCGATCGTCGTCGTGATGCGCAGGCCCTCCTGCGCCACGTCCTGCTCAGTGATGCCGAGGTCGGCCAGTTCGGCGATGACCGCCGACACGATGTGCCCGTCGGCGTCCGCGGGGACGCCGCCCGTCTGCGGGGTCCGTGGGACGGTCGTCGGAAAGCGCTGCGCCGCCCGCTGCGCCGGGGTGAGCCAGCCCTGGGCGACCATGCCGTCGAGGACGAAGTTCCAGCGCGCCACGGCGCGGTCCGGGTTCACGGCCGGGTCCCAGCGGGACGGCGACTGGATCACCCCCGCGAGCACGGCGCCCTCCGCCACCGTGAGGTCCTGCACGTTCTTGCCGAAGTACGCCTGGCTCGCCGCCTGGATGCCGTAGGCGCCGCGGCCGAAGTAGATCGCGTTCAGGTAGTCGCCGAGGATCTGGTCCTTCGTGTTCTCCTGGGAGACCTTGACCGAGACGATCAGCTCCTTGTACTTGCGCCACAGCGAGCGCTCGTCGCCGACGAGGGTGTTCTTGACGTACTGCTGGGTGATCGTCGAGCCGCCGCCGTCTCCGCCGCGGACCTGGTTCCAGGCGGCGCGCGCGATGCCGATCGGGTCGAAGCCGGGGTTGGAGTAGAAGCTGCGGTCCTCGGCGGCGAGCACGGCGTCGCGCACGTGCTCCGGCACGGTCTGGATCGGCACCTTCGTCCGGTTGCCCTGCTCCGGGACGAGGCGCGTGAGCGGGTCCCCGTCGGCGTAGGAGAGCAGCGCGACCTGGTTGTTCACCGCGTCGTCCGGTGTGGGGACGGGGAAGAGCGCGTAGCCGACGACGAACGTCAGCACCGGGCCGAGCACCGCCGCGGCTGCGAGCCCGAGCAGCACGATCCGGATCCGATGCCAGGGGGTGGGCCGCTTGCCGTCGGTGCCCGGCACGCGGTGGCGGGCGCCGTCCGCCCGCGGCCGCGCCTTCGGCGGGTGCCACCAGCCGACCCCGCTGCGGTGGGTGCGGCATGCGTGTCCGTCGCGGGCGGGGATCAGGGGGCTGACTGCCGCCGGGCTTGCGGGGTGGGTCAGGCCGACGGCGGGTACCGGCACGCGGGTACCCGCTGTCGCCGCGGGCAGCGCGACCGTGCGCGCCGTCGGACCGACGGCCGCCGTGCGGACGGTGGTCTCGGGCGTCGGACCGTCGGCCGCGAGCGCCCGCCGTGCGCCGAGGCCGAAGGCGGCAGCGCGGGCGGCGGCGCAGGGGTCCGCCGTTCGGACGGTCGGGCAGTCGTCGAGGGGCCGGCGGGGGCCCACGGGGTCGGGCGGGGGCCTGCGGGAGCCCACCGGGTCGGGCGGGGCCTGATCGGGCCCCGCGGCCCGCGCTCCATGCCCAGGATGGCGCTCCGGTGACCGGGTGCCCGGCAACGTTCCCACCTCGCGTTTCGACCCGTTGTACCCCTGTCTCGTCCGGCCCAACGGGTCCGCGATGGAGGCGGTATGGCGGATGTCGCGGGATCACCCGATGGAGGAGCACAGGCGGGTTGCGCGGACCGCGCTCGAACACTCTTGGTAGCCAGGTTCGACCATCCGGCCCAGCGCGGTGCGGGCCGCAGAGGCTCGACGTCTGCCGAATGCGCTCGAACGGGACACAAGCGGGCTTGGATCTTGAGATAACCCCGCTGAGGTCCCGATCGTGCGGCGAACCCCGTGACGGATGTTCAGCGCGCGGGAGCCGGGGCGAGCGCGCTGCTCAGCAGCTCGTACGACCGGATCCGGTCGGCGCCGTCGTGAGCGTTGGTCGTGACCATCAGCTCGTCGACCCCGGTGCGCTCCACCAGCGCCCGCAGCCCCTCACGCACCGTGGCGGGTGAGCCGATGACCTGGCCTGCCATCCGGTGCTCGATGAACGCCCGCTCCTGGTCGGAATACGGGTAAGCGGCCGCTTCATCGGGGGTGGGGACGAGCCCGGGCGTGCCGAGGCGCAGCTGCAGGAACTGCAGGGCCGACGGCAGCGCGAGCCGTCGGGCTTCGGCGTCGGTCTCGGCGACCAGCACCGCGGCGCAGATCATCGCGTAGGGCTGCTGCAGCGCCGCGGAGGGCCGGAACGTCTGTCGGTAGAGCGCGAGCGCGGCGTCGGTGTTCTCCCCGCTGAAGTGGTGGGCGAACGCGAACGGCAGCCCCAACAGGCCTGCGACCTGCGCGGAATACCCGCTGGAGCCCAGCAGCCACAGCGCGGGCCGCTGTCCCTTGGCGGGCACCGCGAGCACCGGCCCGTCGCCGTGGAAGTAGGCCATGAGCTCGGTGAGCTGCTCGGGGAAGTCGTCAGCGCCGAGCGGGTCGGCACCGCGCCGCAACGCCCGCGCGGTGCGGGGATCGGTGCCGGGCGCACGGCCGATGCCGAGGTCGATGCGCCCCGGGTACAGCGCGTCGAGCGTGCCGAACTGCTCGGCGATCACCAACGGCTGGTGGTTGGGGAGCATCACCCCGCCCGAGCCGACGCGGATCCGCGACGTGGCCCCCGCGAGGTGCGCGATCAGGACCGCGGGCGACGAGCTGCCGATCCCGGGCATCCCGTGGTGCTCGGCCACCCAGTAACGGGTGTAGCCCAGCTCGTCGACGCGGCGGGCGAGTGCGGTGCTGGCGGCCAGCGCGGCGGTGGCCGTCGAGCCGGAACCGATCGGGATGAGGTCGAGCACGGAGAGAGGCAGCACGGCCGGTGCAACAATCGAGCGACGAAGGTTCTTCCGTCGCTGCTCGGCACCGGTGGTCCACTCTGTCCTGGGGACCGCGCGGACGCTACTGGAGCGCGATCGGGATGAGCGCCAGCACGCCCGGCGCAACGACCGCGAGACATCCCGCAACCATGAGGAGTCTGCGGAACAACATTTGCTGATCCTCGATCGCACTGTTGCCGATGATCAGAGTGCCGGCCACATGGATGGGATTCATGACCATCAACGCCGCGGGCACCGCCACCGCGCACACGACCCAGAACACTATCGGCGTCGGTCCGAACGCCGTGAACACGATCGGCATCATCAGTCCGAGCACGCCGAGCGTCGAACTCTCGATGTTGCACAGCAGCGCGGTCATATAGGAGACGACCAGAATGAGCACGGTGCCTGCGCCCAGGCCGTGCAACACCTTCGATATCGAGTCCATCGTGCCGATCTTCTGCATCAGCCCGAGGTAGGTGAGCAGGCCGCACAGCAGCAGAATCGACGGCCACGGGACGCGCGACAGGATGGACCGTTCGTTCGGGTGGAAGACGATCTGCAGCAGGGCGACCACGCACATCGCACTCACCCCGACGTCCGCCTTGGCGAACACGACCAGCAACACGAACGCGACGAAGCCGAGGCCGGAGCACCACATGTAGCCCCGGTTGGGCCGTTCGCCCGCATCCGCACCCTCATCCGCCCTCGTAAGCGCGCCCGCACCCGCACCCCCACCGGCACCGGTACCCGCACCCCCACCGGCACCGGCACTTGCACCCGCCGCGGAACCCGCGCTGGCGCTTACGACCGCACCCGCACCCGCCGTCGCGACCGCGGGTGCCGGGGTGACCTCAAAGGCGCGGCCGCGCCGCTGCTGGATGGCGGTGAGCACCTGGAGGCCGAGCACCACCACGACCGCGACCACCATGGACACCGCCCACAGCCCCCAGACGGAATAGCTGAAGTTCAGCTTGGTCGCTGCCGCCCGGACCGTCGCGCCCGTCGGGTTGAGCGGCGAGAGGCCCGCCGAGTTCGCCCCGATGACGACGGCGAGCTCGCACAGGTAGAAGCTGCTGCGGTAGCGCACCCCGATGTAGGCGACGATCGGCACCAGGAAGGCGATCGGCGCCGTCGAGAACGCACCCGCCGTGGACAGCGCTGCCGCGATCACGAAACCCGTCCACGGCAGCAGCGCCTGTCGATCGCCGACAGCCGCGTACACCTTCTCGACCGACCAGGCCAGCGCGCCACTGCGTTCGAGGTGCGCGAACAGCAGGGAAACCCCGGCGATGAGCGCGAAGAGGTCACCAGGAAACGCTGTGTACATAACTTTCGGATCCAGGCCCGAGAGGGCGAGTATGGGCAGCGCGGCGGCAAGAGCCAGCACCCCGATGTTCATCCGCCGCCAGATCGCCATGATCAGGACAACAGCCAAGAGCACGAGCGAGAGCGCTTGCGCTGCAGTCACCTGGGGCTCCTTCGACGAGGGTTTTGCGGCGGCAGCAAACCGTACCCCGCGGCGCTTCGCGGACCTACTGGCGAGCTTCGCGAGAAACGGAAGAAAGGCAAAAGTCGGACTCCATGGGGTTTCAGCGCATTGATCGGCGGAAGTGGGACATGCGCGCCAAATATGGCCGTCATGTCCCACTTCCGGCGATCAACGCTGACGGCGAAACCCGCGCTGAGGTTCCCCTCGTGCGTCGTCCGACACCGGCCTGCGGCCTCCACACCCACACCCGCCGCTCACGCCCACACCCACACCCGCCGCTCACGCCGACCGTCGATTGCGTTCGAAGGCGAACAGCCCGGGTGGGTCGCTGACCGGGTCAGATCGGCAGGCCCGCCTTGGGACACAGCGGTGCGATGGAGTCGGCCGAGGCGGTCGAGCGGCCTGCATTGGACCGGGTGGATTCGGGCACGATCGGCAATCGGGTGCGGGAGCTGGCGGGCGGTGCCGGACCAGCGGGCCGCGTGCGGCCTGCGGTCGCTCGGTCCGGCGCCCGGACCGCGGCCGTCCGTCGGGCCGTCGCCACGCGAACCCGCCCTGACGACGGCCATAGCGACCGCGCGCCGGATTCCGCCGCTGCCCGCCGGGCCGGTCGACGGCGACCCCGCCGCAGGTCGGAGGGCCCCCGCGCCCACCGTGGGCGCGACGGCGACCCTGCCCGACCCGCGCCGGGGCCCGGCGCCCCCTTCGGCTCTGCCGCCCGCCCGCGGCGCGGAGGGCCGTTGACCGAGCGCGATTCCCGATCGACCGCCCGTGGAGGACACCCCCTAGCATCGAGGCGTTCCGCTCGCCGTCTCCGGAGGTCCCCGTGTCCGCGCCAGCACCGTCGCCACCGCCGCCCGCCGTCCGGGTGCAGGCCGGGACGACGGCCGGTGCCGCCGTACGCGCCGCGGGCCTCCCGTCGAGCGGGCCGAAGGCGGTGGTCGTCGTCCGCGCCGACGGCGCACTGCGCGACCTCGCGTGGGCCCCTGCCGTAGACGTCGACGTCGAGCCCGTCGCCGCCGACACCGAGGACGGCCGCAGCGTCATCCGCCACTCCGCCGCCCACGTCCTCGCCCAGGCCGTGCAGCAGCTGCGACCCGACGCGAAGCTCGGCATCGGCCCGCCCATCACCGACGGCTTCTACTACGACTTCGACGTCGACACCCCGTTCACCCCCGACGACCTCGCCGCCCTCGAGTCCGCGATGAAGAAGATCATCAAGGCGGGGCAGCGCTTCTCCCGGCGACGCTTCGACTCGGTCGAGGACGCCCGCAAGGAGCTTGCCGACGAGCCCTACAAGCTGGAGCTCATCGATCTCAAGGGCGCGGCGCCGGAAGACGCGGTCGAGGTCGACGCCTCCGGCGAGCTGACGATCTACGACAACGTGCACGCCCACACGGGTGACACCGTCTGGTCCGACCTCTGTCGCGGCCCGCATCTGCCCACCACGAAGTACATCCCGGCCGTGAAGCTCACCCGCAGCGCGGCGGCGTACTGGCGGGGCAGCGAGAAGAACCCGCAGCTGCAGCGCATCTACGGCACCGCGTGGGAGTCGCAGGAGGCGCTCGACGCCCATCTGGAGCGCCTGGCCGAGGCCGAACGGCGCGACCACCGTCGCCTGGGCGCCGAGCTCGACCTCTTCTCGTTCCCCGACGAGATCGGCTCCGGCCTGCCCGTCTTCCATCCCAAGGGCGGCATCGTCCGCCGTGAGCTGGAGGACTACTCGCGGCGCCGTCACATGCAGGCGGGCTACGAGTTCGTCAACACCCCGCACATCACCAAGGCGCAGCTGTTCGAGACCTCCGGACACCTGTCCTGGTACTGCCGAGGGCATGTACCCGCCCATGCACCTGGACGCGGAGTACGGCGCGGACGGGCAGCTGCGCAAGCCCGGGCAGGACTACTACCTCAAGCCGATGAACTGCCCGATGCACAACCTGATCTTCTCCTCCCGCGGGCGGTCGTATCGGGAGCTGCCGCTGCGGCTGTTCGAGTTCGGCACCGTCTACCGCTACGAGAAGTCAGGCGTGGTCCACGGCCTCACCCGCGCCCGCGGCTTCACCCAGGACGACGCGCACATCTACTGCACCGAAGATCAGATGCAGGGCGAGATCCGCTCGTTGCTGCAGTTCGTCCTCGATCTCCTGCGCGACTACGGGCTCGACGACTTCTACCTCGAGCTCTCCACCCGCGACCCGGAGAAGTCGATCGGCAGCGACGCGGACTGGGAGCGGGCCACCGACGCGCTGCGCGAGGCCGCCGAGGCGTCCGGTCTCGAGCTGGTGCTCGACCCCGGGGGCGCCGCGTTCTACGCCCCGAAGATCAGCGTGCAGGTGACGGACGCGATCGGGCGCACGTGGCAGATGTCGACGATCCAGGTGGACCTGATGGAGCCCGACCTCTTCGGCCTGGGGTACACGGCCGCCGACGGCTCGCGGAAGCGTCCGGTGATGATCCACCGCGCGCTGTTCGGCTCGATCGAGCGCTTCTTCGGCATCCTCACCGAGCACTACGCGGGCGCGTTCCCGGCGTGGCTGGCGCCGGTGCAGGTGGTCGCGATCCCGGTCACGGACGAGCAACACGGCTACGTCGCCGACGTCGCGGAGCGGCTGCGGGCCCGGGACGTCCGCGTGGAGGTCGACGCGGGCGACGACCGCATGCAGAAGAAGATCCGCACCCACACTCTGGCCAAGGTGCCCTTCATGCTCCTCGTCGGGGCCCGGGACGCCGAGGCAGGCGCGGTGAGCTTCCGCTTCCGGGACGGCACGCAGCGCAACGGCGTGCCCGTGGCGGAGGCCGTCGAGCTGATCACGGACTGGATCGCCCGGCGCGACAACACGAGCCCGACGGCCGACCGGCTCGCCTGACCAGGGGCCCGAGGTCGTGTCCTGTGGGCCGGGGCTGACCGGACACGGCCTAGGATCGCCCATCATGAGCGAGCCGGTCCTGGAGGCGCAGGACGGGGTGGGCACGCCGGACGGCTTCCGCAGGCTGTGGACACCGCACCGGCTGGCCTACATCAAAGACGCGGGCGAGGGCGGGTGCCCGCTCTGCCGGATCCCGACCCTGCCCGACGAGGAAGGGCTCATCGTCGCGCGCGGCGAGGTCGTCTACGCCGTGCTGAACCTGCACCCCTACAGCCCCGGCCACCTCATGGTGCTGCCCTACCGGCACGTCGCCGAGCTGGAGGAGCTGACCGCCGCCGAGTCGGCCGAGCTGATGGTGTTCACGCAGAACGCGCTGCGGGCGATGCGCACGGTCGCCGCGCCGCACGCGTTCAACGTCGGCATGAACCTCGGCGCGGTCGCGGGCGGCTCGCTGGCCGCCCACCTGCACCAGCACGTCGTGCCGCGGTGGGGCGGCGACGCCAACTTCATCGCGGTCATCGGCCAGACGAAGGTCATCCCGCAGCTGCTGTCCGAGACGCGCGCGCTGCTGTCGGAGGCGTGGCCGGGGCGGGCGCGGACATCCGGATAGGCTGACCGAAGTGCTCAATGTCATCGCTCGTGCGCACGTCAACCGCGTCACCGAACCGCTCGGCCGGTGGCTCGTGCGGCGCGGGGTCACGCCCGACGCGATCACCGTCACCGGCACCGTCGGGTCCGTTGCCGCAGCGCTGTGGTTTCTGCCGCGCGGGGACCTGTTCGTCGGCACCCTCGTCGTCACCCTGTTCGTTCTGTTCGACCTGGTGGATGGCGCGATGGCACGGGCGCGGGGACAGGGCACACCGTTCGGGGCGGTGCTCGACTCCACCTGCGACCGCATCGCCGACGGAGCCCTGTTCGCCGCCCTCACGTGGTGGGCGCTCGGCGTCGGCAATGCCCGGGTGCTCGGCGTGGCGGCGCTGATCTGTCTGGTCGCGGGCCAGTTGATCTCCTATATCAAAGCGCGGGCCGAGGGAGCAGGCCTGCGGGTGGTCGGCGGCCTCGTCGAACGGGCGGAGCGGCTGATCCTCGCCCTGGTCGGGACCGGGCTCGCCGGGCTGGGGGTGCCCTACGCGCTGGACGTCGCGCTGTGGGTGCTCGCGGCGGCGTCGCTGTGGACCGTGGGGCAGCGACTGGTGGAGGCCCGCCGCAGCGCGCGCGACGTCCCGCCCGACCCCGCAGCTCCGTGAACGCGCGCCTGACCGACCTGCAGTACGCCGCCGCGTGGCGCCTCGTGCGGCTGCTGCCGGAGCGGGTGGCGTACGCGCTGTTCCGGCTGGGCGCCGACCTGGCCGTGCGCCGCAACGGGCCGGGCGTGCGGCAGCTGCGGGCCAACCTGGCCCGGCTCGGTGCGGCCGCGCTCGTCCGCGACGGCATGCGCAGCTACGCCCGCTACTGGTGCGAGACGTTCCGGCTCACCGCCGCGGACGGGGAGCGAATTGTCGCGGCGACGACCGTCACGAACCGCGGCCCGTTCGACGAAGCCCTCGACACGGGGCGCGGCCTGATCGTCGCCCTGCCGCACAGCGGGAACTGGGACGCGGGGGGTGTCTGGCTGATCGAGACGTTGCGCCGCCGCGGCCTGGACCCGGTGTTCACCACGGTCGGGCAGCGGCTGCGGCCCGAGTCGGTGTACCGCCGGTTCGTGGCGCACCGGGCGGCGCTGGGCTTCGACATGGTCGAGGAGGGGGCCTACCGCGCACTGCTGCGACGGCTGCGCGCCGGCGGCGTCGTCTGTGTGCTCGCCGACCGGGACGTGCTGGGCGCCGGCCTCGACGTCACCTTCCTCGGTGCACCCGCCCGGCTGCCGTCCGGTCCCGCGCGGCTGGCCGCCCTGACCGGCGCGACGCTGCTGCCGACCCGGCTGGGGTTCTCGCCCGACGGATGGACGATCGCGTTCTCCGCACCCGTCCCGGTGCCCGGGCCTGCGGATGTGGGGAAGGCGACGCAGGCACTCGCCGACGCGCTGGGGGCGCTCGTCGCGGACGACCCGACCGGCTGGCACGTCCTGCAGCCGCTGTGGACGGCCGATCGCGCGTGACGCTCCGCATCGGGATGGTCTGCCCGTACTCCCTCGACGTGCCCGGCGGGGTCCAGGCGCACGTGCTGGGCCTGGCCGCGGCGCTGCGGACCCGGGGCCACACCGTGCGGGTGCTGGCCCCCGCGGAAGGTCCGGTGCCGGAGTTCGTCACGCCCGTCGGCCGGGCGGTGGGAGTGCCCTACAACGGGTCGGTGGCGCGGGTCGCGTTCGGCCCGGTGGCGTACGCGCGGGTGCGGCGCTGGCTCGTCGGGCACCGCTTCGACCTGCTGCACCTGCACGAGCCCACCACGGCCAGCGTGTCCGCGATCGCGCTGCTGCTGGCCGACGGGCCGGTCGTGGCGACGTTCCACACCTCGACCGAGCGCTCCCGCGCGCTCGTCGCGCTCGGCGGGGTCATCCAGCCACTCATGGAGAAGGTGACGGCGCGCATCGCCGTCTCGCCGTCGGCGCGCCGGGTGCAGGTGCGTCACCTCGGCGGGGACGCGATCGAGATCCCCAACGGCGTCGACGTCGCCGCTCTGGGCTCGACCGGGCCGCGGGCGACCGACACCGTGGCGTTCGTCGGCCGGTTCGACGAGCCGCGCAAGGGCATGGCGGTGCTGCTCGACGCGCTGGCCCTCCTTCGGTGGCCGGGGCTGCGGCTCGTCGTCGTCGGGCGGGGCGACGCGGCGGGCCTGCGCGGGCCGGTGCCGGTGGAGGTGCTCGGCGCTGTCGACGACGCTCGCAAGGCGGCCGTGCTCGGGGCGGCCACCGTGTTCTGCGCCCCGCACACCGGCGGCGAAAGCTTCGGAATCGTGCTGACCGAGGCGATGGCCGCGGGCGCACCGGTGCTGGCGAGCGACCTCGACGCGTTCCGTGCCGTGCTCGGCGACCCGCCTGCGGGCGCGCTGTTCCGGGTCGGGGACCCGGGGGCGCTGGCGGCGGCGCTCGGCGCGCTGCTCGACGACCCCGCGCGGCGCGCCGCGCTCTCGGCCGCCGGGCGGGCGCGGGCCGCGGAGTTCGACTGGTCGCTGGTCGCGGCCGACGTCGAGCGGGTCTATCGGGCGGCGGTCGCGGCCGATCCGCGGCGGTGGGCGTCGTGACGGATGCGCGGATCGGCGTGTCGCTGGTCGCGAGACGGACGTTGCCGGGGTTTGATCACCGGAAACGTCGGTCCCGCGGCGATCGTGCGCGCGCGGTGGCGGCTGCGCCGTGATCCCGGTCGGAGTGTTGCTGGGCCTGATCGCCGTGGCGTGGGTAGTCGTGCTCTGCCTCTCGCGCGTCCGGCGGCTGCACCGGCTGCACATCCGGGTTGATGCGGCCAGGGCGGGCCTTGACGCGGCGTTGGCGCGCCGGACGTCCGCGGCGGCGCGAGCGGGCGTCGTCGTGCCCGCACCGGCGCCGCGGTGCCCACACCCCGGTCCGGAGGGCGCCGCAACGCCGGTGCCTGCCGACCCGGAAGCCGCGGCGAACGCGCTCGGGCGGGCTCTCACCCGGCTCGACCGGGCCGCCCTGCCGCCGGATGTGCGCGCCGCACTCGTCGACGCCGAGCAACTGCTCGTCCTCGCTCGGCGGGTGTTCAACGACGCCGTCCGCGACACTCTCGGCCTACGCTCCGGCCGTCTCGTTCGCTGGCTGCGGCTGGCGGGGACGGCGCCGCTGCCCGCGTACTTCGAGATCGCCGAACCACCACCTGCACTGACGTACGATCGGGTGTCACCGTCGCAGGAGTGAGAGGTATCGCCGTGTCGTCCGACCAGCACGTTTCCGCCACGCCGAGCGCAGTCCAGCAGCAGGGCACCGCGCGCGTGAAGCGCGGTATGGCCGAGATGCTGAAGGGCGGCGTGATCATGGATGTGGTCACCCCCGAGCAGGCGAAGATCGCCGAGGATGCGGGGGCCGTCGCCGTCATGGCCCTCGAGCGGGTGCCCGCCGACATTCGTGTGCAGGGTGGGGTGGCCCGCATGAGCGACCCCGACATGATCGAGGGCATCATCGACGCCGTCTCGATCCCGGTGATGGCCAAGGCGCGGATCGGGCATTTCGTCGAGGCACAGGTGCTGCAGGCGCTGGGGGTCGACTATGTCGACGAGTCCGAGGTGCTGACCCCCGCCGACGAGGCCAACCACATCGACAAGTGGCCCTTCACCGTGCCGTTCGTGTGCGGTGCCACCAATCTCGGCGAGGCCTTGCGGCGCATCTCCGAAGGCGCCGCGATGATCCGCAGCAAGGGCGAGGCGGGCACCGGCAACGTCGTCGAGGCCACGCGGCACATGCGGTCGATCCGCTCCGAGATCCGCAAGCTGGCCGCGTTGGACGAGGCCGAGCTGTACGGGGCGGCGAAGGAGCTGCGGGCGCCGGTCGAGCTGGTCACCGAGGTGGCGCGCGCGGGCAAGCTGCCGGTCGTGCTGTTCACCGCGGGCGGCATCGCGACCCCCGCCGACGCGGCGATGATGATGCAGCTCGGGGCGGAGGGCGTGTTCGTCGGCTCCGGGATCTTCAAGTCCGGCGATCCGGCCCAGCGGGCGGAGGCGATCGTCAAGGCCACCACGTTCTTCGACGACCCCGCCGTGATCGCGAAGGTCTCGCGGGGGCTCGGCGAGGCGATGGTCGGCATCAACGTCGCCGAGCTGCCCGCCGAGCAGCGGTACGCCCAGCGCGGGTGGTGACCTCCGTTCATCCGTTCGGGAAGGCGCGGCGCGGTCTGACCGCTCGTCGCGTCTAACACTCCGGCCATCGGCGGGGGACCCTACCCGCGACTTCGGACGGTGATGCACCGTCGCCGCGAAGTCGCACTCGATGGGGTGTCTTCTGCTGATCTCGGTTACGGGACCGCCCTACTGTGCGCCTGCCAATCCGTGTGACACGAGGGGCAGGAGAGCTTGATGAGGCGATACGTGACGGTCGGGGGGATCGTCGTCACGGCCATGTTGGCGGGATCGATCGCGGCCGCGGCCGAGCCGCGGGCCGGTGGTGTCCCGCCCACCGCACCCGTAGGCTGCGTGGCTGCGGCGAATCCCGGGGTGCAGGCTCGGGCTGCCCTGGCGCACGCGGCGGCTCCTGTCGCGCCCGCGGCGCCATCCGTGCCTGTCCCTGCCGTGGCGGTTCATGCTCCGCCCGCTCGCGCAGTGACGGTTCGTGCCTCGGCCGCGCCGACGGGGACCGGTTCCGCCGTCGCGCCCGCTCCAGCGCCCGTCGGCTCGACGCCCGCGGCGCGGGTCGAGGGCGGCCCCGATCCCGTGCCGGACAGCGCTCCGGCGCACGTCCCCGGTGGCGGCACCGGTTCCGATCCGGCCCCCGTCGACCCCTGCCGGCCCGACCAGCCCGCCGGTTACGCGACGAGCGCCGCGGCGAGGTACGGCTGGGGCAAGCCCAACCGGGTCGAAGACTTCGACGGCCACCTCGACAAGTCCTGGGGCCTCTACGACGGCCCCGGCCACGCGGGCAACGGCAGGCGCACGCCCGACGCCGTGACCATCGCGAACGGCGTCATGACGATCACGGGCGACCCGAAGGGCAACACCGAGGGCATGGCCTGGGAGCCCGGCCAGAAGTACGGCCGCTGGGAGGGGCGGGTCAAGGCGCCCGCCAGCGACCGTTCCTACAATGCGCTGCTGCTGTTGTGGCCGGACGCGGAGAACTGGCCGGTCGGGGGCGAGGTCGACTTCATGGAGATGTCCGACCACACCCGCCAGTCCACCGACATGTTCCTGCACTACGGCCGCAGCAACTCGCAGCTCCAGGGCAACGTGAAGATCGACGCGACCCAATGGCACAACTGGGCGGTCGAGTGGACGCCCGACCACATCGCCGCCTTCGTCGACGGCAAGCAGTGGTGGCGCACCGACAACACCAAGGCGCTGCCCCCTGGCCCCATGCACCTGTGCATCCAGCTCGACTGGTTTCCGCATGGCGGCTCCGTACAGACCTCGCACATGTACGTCGACTGGGTGCGCCAATACCCACTGAGCTCGGGCGATGGTCCGGCCTCCGACAAGGGCACTGCGGCGAACGCCAAGCCGGGCCTCGTGCAGGTGGCGGTCCCAGTGCCGTGACAAACGGTGAGTCGCACGTTCCGAACGGCGCCGCGCGGATCCCGCACACGCCGCGTCGAAACGGCGGACTCACCCGGTCAATGTGCCGGACTCACGGTGTCGAAACGTGCGACTCACCGATGCTCCATCACCAGCACCGCCGAGCTGTCGGGCGCCAGCGCCGCGTAGGTGTGCGGCCGATCGGCGGGGAAGCGGGCGTAGTCGCCGGGCCCGAGCTCGACCTCGGCGCCCACCGGGCCGGTCCGCCACCGCCCCGCCGTGACGACAATGTGCTCGGTGGTGCCGGGCAGGTGGGCGTGCGCGTCGCGGGTGCCGCCCGGCTCGGCCGTCATGACGTGCAGGTCGCGCCGTGCGCCGGGCGGGCAGGCCGACAGCAGCACCGCGGCGAACGGCGCATGGTCGGACCGTATGACATTGCCCTCGCCCGCGCGGATCACCTGCACGGGCTCCTCCTGCGGGTCGACGAGCCTGCTGAACGGCACGTCGAGGGCGACGGCAAGCGCCCATACCGTCTCGATGCTGGGGTTGCCCAGCCCCGCCTCCAGCTGGGAGAGCGTGGATTTCGCCAGGTTCGCCCGCCGCGCCAGCTCGGCGAGCGAGATCCCGTGGCGCTCCCGTTCCCTTCGCAACGACGCGGCGATCACGTCGAGGGGTGCCGTTCGTTCCATCGGTCTCCTTATTCGCCTTGACGACCCACCGTCTACCGTTCACTGTAATGGACGTGCGTTCGTTCGATCGAACTGTAGGAGACGACGTGCGCGACGCCTTGGCGCTGGCCGTCGCGGTCGGCGTGGTCGGCGTGTCGTTCGGGGCGCTCGCCGCGGCGGCGGGCGTGCCGACGCCGCTGACGATCGCGATGTCGTTGCTGGTCTTGGCGGGCGGGGCCCAGTTCCTTGCGGTGGCAGTCGTCGCCGCAGGAGGAAGCCCCGTCGCGGCGGTAGCGGGCGGCCTGCTGCTCAACGCGCGGCACCTGCCGTTCGGGCTGGCGGTCGCGAACGTCGTCGGCGACCGCTGGCCCGCCAGAGTCCTGGGGGCACACATCCTCATCGACGAGTCGGTGGCGTTCACGAGGGCGCGAGGGAGCGGCCCCCGCGGCCGCCGGGCCTACTGGACGTGCGGCATCCTGCTCTTCACGCTCTGGAACACCGGAACGCTGTTGGGCGTCGTGGCGGGTTCGACCATCCCCGACCCCGGGGTGTTCGGTGTCGACGCCGCCTATCCGGCCGCTCTGCTCGCGCTCCTGCTCCCGGCGTTGCGACGCCCCGACGCACGGCGGGTCGGCCTCGCCGCGGCGGTGATCGCGGTGGCGGCGACGCCGTTCCTCGCGCCCGGCCTGCCCGTGCTCACCGGCCTGCTGGGCCTGGGCGCGGCGGGCCGGAAGGGAGCATCGTGACCTGGCCCGCCGTGCTCTCCCTGGCCGCGGGGACCTACCTCATCCGGCTCTCCGGGCTGCTCCTGCGCGGGCGGGTGCGGGTGCCCGCGCACGTCGAGCGGTACCTCGACCTCGGCGCCACCGCGCTGCTGCTCGCGCTCGTCGCGGTGAGCACGTTCACCCAGGACGGCGGCTTCGCCGGATGGGCGCGGCCGCTGGGCGTGGTCGTCGGCGCGGTGGCGGCGTGGCGACGGGTCCCGTTCGTGCTGGTGGTGATCATCGCGGCCGGGACGACCGCGTTGCTCCGCCTCGCCGGGCTGCCGTGAGCGGAGCACGATGGGCCCGGTGCGCTGCCTGGTCATCGGGGCCACCGGCTACGTCGGCTCCCGCCTCGTCCCGCGTCTTCTTGACGACGGATACGCCGTGCGCTGCCTCGTCCGCGATCCGGCGAAGCTGGCCCGACGGCCGTGGGCGGGGCAGGTCGAGGCACTGCGTGGTGACATGGCCGACCCGTCGTCGGTCGGGGCCGCGTGCGCGGGTGTCGACGCCGTGTTCTATCTCGTGCACGCCATGGACGGCCCCGGCTTCGCCGAACGCGACCGCCGCGCCGCGGCCGCCCTCGCCGCGGCCGCCGCCGACGTGCGCCGCATCGTGTACCTCGGCGGCCTGCAGCCCGAGGGTCCGCGCAACTCGGCGCATCTGGCGTCCCGGCGCGAGGTGGGCGAGATCCTGCTGGCCGGGCGGGCGCCGACCGCCGTCCTGCAGGCCGGGATCGTGGTCGGGGCGGGCTCGGCGAGCTTCGAGATGATCCGCACACTGGCCGGTTCCGGGCCGGTGCTCGTGCTGCCCGACCGTGCCTGGAACCACACCCAGCCCATCGGCATCGACGACGTGCTCCACCACCTCACCGCCTGCCTCGCCCTCCCGGCCGCAGTCAACGCCGTCTTCGACGTGGGTGGCCCGGACGTGCTGACGTTCGGCGAGATGGTGGCGGGCTGTGCGGTGGCCGCGGGGCTGCCCCGGCCGGTGCTGGTGCCCGTCCCGGTGTCCGCGCCCCGGCTCACCGCGCGGGCGCTGGGTGCCGTGCTGCCCGTCGACCGGCAGCTCGCCGGACCGCTGCTGGCGTCGATGGAGCACGAGCTGGTCTGCCGGGGGGAGCCACCCGCGGGTCCGCCGCCGGGAGGGCCGACGCCGTACGTCGAGGCGGTGCGCAGGGCCCTGGCCGGACGAGCGGCACCACCGCTGGTCGGCGAGCACGTCGAGGCGGTGGCCGCGCCCGCCGCCGTGCTGTGGGACGTGATCACCGAGCTGGGCGGCGACACCGGCTGGTACACCGTGCCGGGCCTGTGGGCGCTGCGCGGCGGCGTGGACCGCCTGCTCGGCGGCGTCGGCGCGCGCCGCGGCCGTCCGGAGCGGATCGAGCCCGGCGCGGCGTGGGACTGGTGGCGCGTCGAGGAGGTCGAGCCGGGCGCCCGCGTGCTGCTGCGCGCCGAGACCCGGCTGCCCGGCACCGCCCGCCTGGAGCTGCGCGCCGAGCCGGACGCGCCGCGCCGCAGCCGGTACGTGCAGCGCGTGCTGTTCACCCCCGACGGGCTCGCGGGCCGCCTGTACTGGCGCGCCGGACGCCCCGGGCACCGCTTCGCGTTCGGGGTGATGGCGCGCACGGTGGCGGGGGTCGCCGCCCACCGTGCGCGCTCCAACGGGCGATGACGGTCGCGCCCCAGTTGCCCTTGTGCTACCTCGGCTCGCGAGGCCTCCGTGCTCGAATGCGCGACTCGCCGTGGTGAGATGCGGGACTCGCCGTGGCGAGATGCGGGACTCACCTCAGCGTTGGGGCGTGGCCTCCTCGTAGCGGGCGAAGCGCCGGGCGAAGGCGGCCGCGCCGCTGGTCATGGCCCGCAGGTCCACCGCGTACCGGATCAGCTGCGCGGCGGGCACCTCGGCCCGCACCGTCGTGCGACCCAGGCCCGCGACCTCGGTGCCCAGCACCCGTCCGCGCCGCCCCGACAGGTCGCCGAGCACCGCGCCGAGGTAGTCGTCCGGGATGCGGACCTCCACCTCGTCGACCGGCTCCAGCAGCACCACCCCGCACGCCGCCGCCGCCTCCCGCAGCGCCAGCGCACCGGCGGTCTGGAACGCGGCGTCCGAGGAGTCCACGCTGTGCGCCTTGCCGTCGACGAGCGTGGCCTTCAGATCCACGGCCGGGTGCTTGGCGTCGGAGAGGCCGCGTTCGAGCTGCGCCCGCAGGCCCTTCTCGACGCTCGGGATGTACTGCGTGGGCACCGCCCCGCCCACGACCTTGGACTCGAACACGAACCCCTCCCCACGCGGCAGGGGCTCGAACTCGACGTGACAGACGGCGTACTGGCCGTGGCCGCCGGACTGCTTGACGTGGCGGCCCGTCACCCGCGCGGGCTTGGCGATCGTCTCCCGCATCGCGACCTGCACCGGCTCGGTGTCGACCTCCGCGCCGCCCGCCCGGAGCCGGGAGAGCACCACGTCGGCGTGCGCCTCGCCCATGCACCACAGCACGGTCTGGTGGGTCTCCTGGTTGCGTTCCAGCCGCAGGGTCGGGTCCGCGGCGACGATCTTGGCGAGCGTCTTGACCAGCGCGTCCTCGTCGCCTCGCGTGCGCGCGGAAATCGCGACGGGCAGCAGCGGCTCCGGCAGGTCCCAACAGGCCAGCAGCAGGGGGTCGTCCGCCGCGGACACCGTGTCGCCCGTCTCGGCGCTGCCCAGCTTGGTGAGCGCGCAGATGTCGCCCGCGCCGCACGCCTCCACCGGGTTGAGCGTGGCGCCCATCGGTGAGTAGACGTGCGCGAGCCGCTCGTCGGCGTCGTGGCCGTCGTCGAACGAGGACGTGCGCTGTGTCGGGATCAGCGTGTGGCCGCTGATGTGCACGGTGGTGTCGGCCCGCAGGGTGCCGGAGAACACCCGCACGAGCGAGACCCGGCCCACATAGGCGTCGGCCGAGGTGCGCACGACCTCCGCGGCCAGCGGTCCTTCTAGGTCGGCGGAGAGCGGGTCGCGCGGGGAGCCGTCGATGCCCGACACCATGGGCAGCGGGTGCTCCAGCGGGGACGGGAACCCGCCGATCAACACCTCCAGCAGGGCGTCGAGCCCGATGCCGCTGGAGGCGCAGACCGGGATCACCGGATGGAACGTGCCGCGCGCGACGGCCGTCTCGAGGTCGTCGATGAGCGTGGTGAGCTCGATGTCCTCCCCTTCGAGGTAGCGCTCCATGAGCGTCTCGTCCTCGGACTGCTCGATGATCCCCTCGATGAGGGTGGCGCGGGCGTCCTCGGCGCCCTCCGGCGCCTGTCCCGCGGGGGTCTGGGAAAGCAGGCCGTACAGCCCGGCCATCGACTCGCCGTCGCGGATCGGCAGGTAGAGCGGCGCGACGCCGGCGCCGAAGCTCTCCTGGCAGGCCGCGATCGTGGCCTCGTAGTCGGCACGGGCATGGTCGCACCGGGCGATGACGACCGCGCGCGGCATCCCGACGGCGGCGCACTCCTCCCACTGCGCGACCGTGGCCGGGTCGATCAAACCCTCGCGTCCCTCGCTCGCGGGGATGACGAACAGCGCGGCGTCGGCGGCGCGCAGGCCGGCCCGCAGCTCTCCGACGAAGTCGCCGTAGCCGGGGGTGTCGATCAGGTTGATCTTGTGCTCTTCGTGGTGGACGGGGGCCACGGCCAGCGCGACGGACCGCTGCTGGCGCACCGCGGCGGGATCGTGGTCACACACCGTGGTGCCGTCGGTGACGGTGCCCGCGCGGGGAATCGCGGACGTGTGGGCGAGGAGGGCCTCGACGAGGGTGGTCTTGCCGCCCCCCGAAGGCCCTACGAGAACGACGTTGCGCACTTTCGCCGGATCGGTGACGCCCGTGATCCGGGACTCGGAACGGCTTGCTGCTCTGACGGTCATGGGAAGACCACCTCCGCGACAATGCGTAGAAGCCAGTGGTTCATCTCACACCCGGTCACGGTGAGGTCACAACCCCCGCGGCGGGAATGGCCGGAACTTCGGCCTGCGTCCCAGGTCGCAGTATGTTCGCCCGAACACGCCACGGCGCCCGTCACGAGTGGGACCCTGGTCGACATCGCGTTCAGAAAGGCTCGCTCGTGCCCGTTCCCGGACCTGGATACGCCATCATCGCCCGCGTCGAGGTGCCCGCCTCCGCCAGCGCGGCGGGAGACCTCACCGTGGCCGTCGGCCGAGTCGGCGGCGTCGTCACCGCGTTCGACGTGGTGGAGGGGGCGGGGCGCGTCCTCGTCGTCGACATCTCGTGCAACGCCCGCGACGAGCCGCACGCCGCGGAGATCACCGCAGCGCTGGAGGCGCTGCCGGGCGTGCGGGTGCGCAAGGTGTCCGACCGGACGTTCCTGCTGCACCTCGGCGGCAAGCTGGAGGTGCATTCCAAGGTCAGCCTGCGCAACCGCGACGACCTGTCCCGCGCGTACACCCCCGGCGTCGCCAGGGTCTGTCAGGCGATCGCGGCGAACCCGGCCGACGCCCGCCGTCTGACGATCAAGCGCAACACCGTGGCCGTGGTGACCGACGGCTCGGCCGTCCTCGGGCTCGGCAACCTCGGCGCCGCGGCCGCGATGCCGGTCATGGAGGGCAAGGCGGCGCTGTTCAAGCGGTTCGCGGGCGTCGACGCCTGGCCGGTGTGCCTGGACACCCAGGACACCGAAGAGATCATCCGGACGGTCCAGATCCTCGCCCCGGCCTACGGCGGCATCAACCTGGAGGACATCGCCGCGCCCCGCTGCTTCGAGATCGAGGCCCGGCTGCGCGAGCTGCTCGACATCCCGGTCTTCCACGACGACCAGCACGGCACCGCGATCGTCGTGCTCGGCGCCCTGCGCAACGCCCTGCGTGTGGTCGGCAAGCGACTCGCCGACTGCAAGGTCGTCGTGTGCGGGGTCGGCGCCGCGGGCTCGGCGATCATCCGGCTCCTGGCCTCGGAGGGGCCGTGTGCGGTGCTCGCCGTCGACGTCGACGGGATCGTGCACTGCGGGCGTCCCGGCATGGACCCGAACCTCGTCTCGATCGCCGAACAGACCAACGCCGGGAAGGTGTCGGGCACGCTCGCCGATGCGCTCGTCGGCGCGGATGTCTTCATCGGCGTGTCCGCGCCGAACCTGTTCGGCGCCGCGGAGCTGGCCACGATGGCATCCGACGCGGTCGTGTTCGCGCTGGCCAACCCCGATCCCGAGGTCGACCCGACGCTGGCGATGCAGCATGCGGCGGTCGTGGCCACGGGGCGGTCGGACTATCCGAACCAGATCAACAACGTGCTCGCGTTCCCCGGGGTGTTCCGCGGGCTGCTGGACGCGCACGCGCGCGACATCACCGACAAGATGCTCCTGGCCGCGGCATCCGCAATCGCCGACGTCGTCCCCGCGCCCAACCCGAGCTTCATCGTGCCCAGCGTGTTCGACGCCGCGGTCGCGCCCGCGGTGGCGGAGGCGGTGCGGACGGCGGTGTGACCCGGCTCCGACCCGGCGCGCCGTCCCGGCGATCTACCCTGGTGGCATGCCCGTGATCGGTGTGTTGGCCCTGCAGGGTGACGTCCGCGAGCACGTCGCCGCGCTCACGGCGTGCGGCCTGCGGGCGGTGCCGGTGCGCCGCCCCGCCGAGCTGGACGCCGTCGACGCGATGGTGCTCCCCGGCGGGGAGTCCACCACGATGAGCAGGCTGCTCAGCACGTTCGAGCTGCTCGCGCCGCTGCGGGCGCGCATCGCCGCGGGCATGCCGACGTTCGGCTCGTGCGCCGGGATGATCCTGCTGGCCCGGGAGGTGCGGGACGGGCGCCCGGACCAGCAGCAGCTCGGCGGGCTGGACGTGGTGGTGCGGCGCAACGCGTTCGGCCGCCAGGTTGACTCGTTCGAGACCGACCTGCGGCTCGACGGTCTCGACGCTCCCATGCGGGCCGTGTTCATTCGCGCCCCGTGGGTGGAGGAGGTCGGCCCGGGGGTGCAGGTGCTCGCCACCGTGCCCCGCCTCACCGTGGCGGGCTCGGGCACCGGCGCGGCGGCGGGGCGCGCCGTCGCGGTGCGGCAGGGCCCGGTGCTCGCCACGGCGTTCCACCCCGAGCTGACCGGCGACCCGCGCGTGCACGCGCTGTTTTGCGAGCTGGTCAGGGCGTGCGCGGTCGCCGCCTGACTGACCGGAGGCCGCGCCGCCGCCCGTCCCGGCTCACTCCGGTGACACCTCCTCCAACGCCTGGTCACGGGTCCTGATCCCGAGCTGCGCCACAACGGCGGCGAAGATCAGGAACGCGTTGACGACGAGGAAGGCCGCGTAGCTGTTGAGGAAGACCACGGTCTCGGCGATGACGAGGATGCCGATCCCGCCGCCGAGGTGGCCGATGCCGTCGACGATCGCGAAGCCGGTGGCCCGCGCCCTGGTCGGGAAGTTCTCACACGACCACGCATAGGTGGGGCTCACCCACAGGTTGAAGCCGTAGAACAGGATGCACGCGCCCAGGCAGGCCAGCGCGAAGTTGCTGCCCGCCGCGGCCACCACGAGGCCGCCGATCACGCAGATGATCGCCGATACCGGCAGCCACAGCTTCCGCTCAAGGCGCTCGGCGTACAGCGACGCCGTGACCGAACTGGCGACGAAGCCGAGGCCGCCGATCCCCGCGATGGTCCCGGCCTCCGGAGGTGTGTAGTGCAATGCGGTCAGCAGCGCGGTGAACCCCGCGGCGTAGGAGTAGACCGTGATGTAGCCCGCGAACCAGACGACCAACAGCAGGAGGGCGCGGCGCACGTAGCGGGCGTTGCGGAAGATCAGGGCATAGGAGCTGGCCTCCGCGGTCGTCGGCGCCGCCGTGGCGGGGGCGGGCAGCGGGAGCGCACGCGGCGGGGGCAACGGCCCGGAGCGCGCGGTCGCGTAGCGCTCCATCACGACGACCACCTGCTCCGCCTCCGTCAGCCGGAGTTGCTCGATCAGCCAGCGGGGCGACTCGGGCAACTCGTAGCGCAGGAGGATCGCGACCAGGGCCAGGAGCGCGCCGATGCCGTACATCCAGCGCCAGCCCGAGCCCGCGAAGCCCGCGCCCGCCAGGGCGAACGGAACGCCCTGCGGCCACGGAGCAGGCTCGGTGGTGAGGAAGATGCCCAGCCAGATCCCCAGCAGCGCGCCGAGCGCGGACATGATGAAGATCACCGAGGTGAACTTGGCTCGTGCGGCCCGCGGCGACACCTCGTTGATGTAGGTGTTGACCACGGCCAGGTCGGCCCCGATGCCGATCCCCGTGACGAACCGGGACGCGACGAAGTTCCCGTAGTCGTGCGACAACGCCGAGTAGAGCGACCCCAGTCCCGTGATCAGCATCGTGATCAGCAGCATGTTGCGCCTGCCGATGCGGTCCGACAGCGGGCTGAGGATGAGCGTGCCGACCACGTAGCCGACGAGGTTCAACGTGACCGGCAGCGTGAGGAAGGCGACCGTTGTCGGCGGTGTGCACCCGGGCTGGATCTGCACGCACGTCTGGATGAACGACACGTTGATGTCGAAGATGTCGTAGAAGGTGAAGAAGAAGCCCAGCCCGATGATCGCGATGAACAGATAGGAAAGGCTCCACACTTCGAGCCGGTCGAGCCGGGCGGTGAGGGACGCGCGGGTCGCCGCGCCGACTCCGCCTCCCGGCTCGCTGCCGTCGGAGACTGCCATCGCCGTACCCCCGATCCGCCGAAGGACTGCCGGACTGTCGATTGCGGGATGATGATAGTTGCTCTCTGGGAAGGGCGCTCGCCTGCGACTTCCCGGGCGAGCCACGATGGGCGCAGGCGTGCGGAGGCGCGGCTCTCGGTAGCATGGACCGGGTCTTGCACGGCGAAGGGACAAGCATGAGCGGGCACTCCAAGTGGGCGACGACCAAGCACAAGAAGGCCGTCATCGACGCCCGCCGGGGCAAGATGTTCGCGAAGCTGATCAAGAACATCGAGGTGGCGGCCCGCACCGGCGGCGGCGACCCCGACGGCAACCCGACGCTCTACGACGCCATCCAGAAGGCCAAGAAGAGCTCTGTGCCCAACGACAACATCGACCGTGCCGTCAAGCGCGGCTCGGGCGCCGACGCGGGCGGCGCGGAGTACCAGACGATCACCTACGAGGGCTACGGGCCGAACGGCGTCGCGGTGCTGATCGAGTGCCTCACCGACAACCGCAACCGGGCCGCCACCGAGGTGCGGCTGGCCATGACCCGCAACGGCGGAACGATGGCCGACCCCGGCTCGGTGTCCTACCTCTTCACCCGCAAGGGCGTCGTGATCGTGCCCAAGCACGGGCTCTCCGAGGACGACGTCCTGCTCGCCGTGCTCGACGCGGGCGCCGAGGAGGTCAACGACCTGGGCGACAGCTTCGAGGTCGTCTCCGAGGCCACCGACCTCCTCCCGGTACGCAACGCGCTGGTCGAGGCGGGCATCGACTACGACTCCGCCGAGCCGACGTTCCTCCCGTCCGTGCAGGTGCCGCTGGACGCCGAGGGCGCCCGCAAGGTCTTCCGCCTCATCGACGCGCTCGAGGACAGCGACGAAGTGCAGAACGTCTACGCGAACTTCGACGTTTCCGACGACATCATGGCTCAGGTCGACGCATAGTCTCCGACGAGGTCATGGCCGACGTCGGCGGATCCTCGGCGGCCGCGGTCAGCCGATGGGGTCGGGCCGGTCGCCTGCCAGCAGTAGCTGCGGGACCTGCGCGAACTCCCACGCCGACCGGGCGCGGGTGAGCGTCCACACGACGTCGAACCGGTCGTCGGGCCAGTTTTCCGGTGCAGCCGCACAGCCCAGCGACCTGGCGA
Source organism: uncultured Actinomycetota bacterium (assembly GCA_963822805.1). GTDB lineage: Bacteria > Actinomycetota > Actinomycetes > Mycobacteriales > Pseudonocardiaceae > Pseudonocardia. The sequence continues at coordinate 777,139 of CAWGIV010000004.1, forward strand.
GCGTCGGGATCGCCTCGTGATGCCACGCCACCAGCGTGACGCCGCGACGGGCGGTGAGCTCGGCCGCCAACGCCGCCTCCTCGCCCACGGCACGATGGCTGTGGACGTCCTGCCCGAGCCGCTCGGCCAACGGGGTGACGGTCTGGACCGGGCGGTGGCTTCCGTGGCCCGCGTGGCTGGCCGCGTAGATCGCCTCGGGGCCCGCCAGACCCGGTCGGGTGCGCGGGGTGAGCGAGACTACCCCGCTACGCCGGGCTCAGCCTCCGTACCGTGACCCGGGCGGGCCGGACCGAGCGCGGGCCGACCGACAGCCCCGGCTCCAGCAGCGCCGCCACCGTGCGGTCGGCGGCCGGGTCGTCGGTCGGCGTGACCTGTACGACCTCCATCGTGTGCCCGTCGAACGCCGCTCCTACATCGGGCGCCAAGACCGTGCCGCCGCGGCCGACGAGCAGCCGCTCCAGCCCCGCAGCCATCGCCGCGAACGCGTCCCGCTCGCGGCGTGACCGCGCGGTGGCCGCGCAGGCGAGGGCGTCCACCCGCAGCGTGTGCAGCTCCACCAGCAGCGGCACGTCCAGCTCTGCGGCGCCGCGCCCGTCGGTGAGCGCGCCGAGCGTTACCGCCTGCCGGACCAACGCGCGCGCGACGTCGTCCACCCGGTCGGCGACGTCCTGCAGGGTCACCTCGCCCATACCGCGAGACTAGCTACATCGCCCCGCCGATCATGAGTCACCGCCGACACCGGCGATGCTCGGCAGACGGCGAGCGTGTGCTACGTGCCTGGCGTGACGATGGCGAGGTCGACGCCGTCGTGGTCCGGATCGTCTGCCGGGCGTATGCGGCACAGACCAGAAATGTCAGTGCTCGACCGTATGCTTCCGAACATGGATACGAAGCCGGACGATGCGGTGGCCGCCGAGCTGCGCGCCGTGCTCGCCCGGCTCGGCACACTCGCCGCCGAGCCCGCCCCGGGCTCGGACGCCGACCGCATCGACCGCATCGCGCTGCTGGAACAGATCCGCGGCGCAGTCGCCGCCGCGCAGCAGGCGGAGATCGTCGCCTTCGCCCAGTCCCAGGTCGAGTCCCACATCGCCGACGACACGCTCGACCCGCGCGCGGTCGGGCGGGGGATCGGCGACCAGATCGGGCTGGCCTGCCACGTCTCCCCGTTCCACGGCTCCCGCCGCCTGGGTGTGGCCCGCGCCCTGACCTTCGACCTGCCCGGCATCCACGAACTGCTGGCCGCGGGACGCATCAGCGAAGCGACCGCCGAAACGGTCGTCTCCGAGACCCGCCACCTCGACGGTGAGCACCGCCGTCTGGTGGACCAACAGCTCTGCACCGAAGGCATCGAGTCATTGTCGACGCGGCGGGCCGCCGCGTTGGTGAAGCGGTTGGCCTATGAGGCCGACCGGGCCGGATATGTTGCGCGCGGCCGCAAGGCCCGGTCCGATCGGCGGGTCGGGCTGCGCCCCGCCCCCGACACCATGAGCGTGCTGACCGGGCTGCTGCCCGTCGAGCAAGGCGTGGCCTGTTTGGCCGCGCTGCGCCGCCACACCGACACGGTCGTGGCCGCGCGGGATGCCCGCACCCGCGACCAGATCATGGCCGACACCCTGGTCGAACGGCTCACCGGACAAGCCACTGCCACCGACGTCAACGTCGAAGTCGGCATCGTGCTTCCCGTGGAAGCCCTGCTCGACCCTGGCCAGGGCGGGGCGGCCGAGGTCACCGGGCACGGCCCGCTCCCGGCGGAGATCGTCCACGACATCCTGGCCGACACCCACGGCCGCCGCTGGTGGCGGCGGTTGTTCACCACGCCCGTCGGATTGGTGGGCGCCGATCCCCGACGACGCTTGTTCGACGGGGTGCTCGCCCACCTGATCCGGGTTCGTGACGGCGGGCGGTGTCGGGATCCGTTCTGCGACGCCCCGATCCGGCACATCGACCATATCCACCCCCACCGGACGGGCGGGCCCACCAGCTTGGCCAACGGGCGCGGGGTGTGCGCGCGCGGCAACTACGCGCGCGAGATGCCTGGATGGCACGTCGAGCTCGTCCACGACGGGCTCGGCCGACGTCCCCACACGGTGCGCACCACCACCCCGACCGGGCACACCTACACCAGCCGCGCCGGACCCGCCCCCTGACGACCACTTCACAGATCGCACTGACACGTCGGAGGCCGGGGCGACCGTACGGATGGGCGCTCCTACCGGATCGAGCTGACCGCCGACGGCCGCCAGGCCGTCCAGCGGTTCCGCGACGAGCTGGCCGCCGCGTTCGCCCGGCATCTGTCCGGATGGACCGCCGATGAGATCGCCACGTTCGCGAAGCGCCTCCAGCAGCTGGTGTCCTCGATGGCCGACGACCTGGACGGGGCCAAGCCCCCCGCGCGCACCCGCAATCCCTGGCCCGCCCGCCGAAGACGCCGCCGCCGATCTGAGCCCATGCCCGGCCTGGTCGTGCGACCAGCATCGGATCGAGCCCATTCTCCGTGACCGCGCCCGCGAGCTGGGCGCAGACCTGCAGTTCGGTCACACCGTCGGTGACGTGGCATGCGACGCCGACGGCGTCACCGCTGCCGCAGGAACGCAGACGATCCAGGCCCGCTACGCCGTCGCCGCCGATGGCGCCCGCAGCCCACTGCGCCACAGGCTGGGAATCGGTTGGACCGGCGAGCCACTTCCCGGCATCGCGGCAAGTGTGCTGTTCCACGCCGATCTCACCCCGGCCCTCCGGGGGCGCCGCGCGATCCGCGCTTCCACCGGCGCGACGGCCGCAGCAGCCTCGACCTGCTCGACCCAACCGCCTTCACCACCGTCTCGCTGCCCGCCAGGGACGTCGCCGTCGAGCACCAACCCCGCTGGCGGCGGGCCTACAGGTCCACCATCGTCGTCCGGCCCGACGGCATACTCGCCGCCCGACAAGGATGACATCCCAAGGCAGTGCCACATGTTGCTGCCTACGGCGCGCGGGCCGCGGCTCGGCTACGACGACTTCCTCCGCGGGCAGGTGTAGCCGCCTGTCGCCGAATCAGGCCGTTTCCCCTGCTCAGCAAGCATTCTCCGGGCCGAGCAGGCGCGCGGGTCGGGAGCCGCAACCCCGACGACTTCTTCAGGTCGAAGTAGCTACGCTCCGGCCGTGGCCGTCCACGGAATCGACCTCGGCACCACGAACTCCGCCATCGCCCGCGTCGGCAAGGACGGACGACCGGAGGTGCTCACCGGGCTCTCCGGAGCCGCGACCACCCCGTCGGTCGTGCTGTTCGCGGGCCCGCAGGAGTATGTCGTCGGCGAGGGGGCCCGCCGCGAGGCCCGCCTGGACCCCGAACACGTGTGCGCGCTCGTCAAACGCCGGATGGGCGACGCCGAGTGGCGGTTCGTTGCGCACGGCACCGCCTGGTCGGCGCCCGCGGTCTCGTCGTTGATCGTCAAGAGCCTCGTGGCCGACGCGGGCTTCGCGACCGGCGAGGAGCCCACCGCCGCGGTGATCACCGTGCCCGCCTATTTCGGCGACGAGGAGCGCCGCGCCACCATGCTGGCGGGCACCTACGCCAACCTGGACGTCGTCGAGGTGCTCTCCGAACCGATCGCCGCCGCGCTCGCGTACGGCTTCGGGCGGCTCGACGGGGCGCCGGACCTCTCGAAATCGGGCGAGACCGTGCTCGTCTACGACCTCGGCGGCGGCACCTTCGACGCCACGGTCATCGAGCTGGCCGACCGGCGCATCTCCGTGCTCGCCGTCGAAGGCGACCACCAGCTCGGCGGCACCGACTGGGACGAGCGCATCGCCCTGCACCTGTCGCGGCGCTTCTGCGCGGACAACCCCGACGCCGAGGACCCGCTCGACGACTCGGCCGGATCACAAGCCCTCGTGCTGGCCGCGGAACGGGCGAAGCTGAAGCTCTCGGCCGCCGAGCGCACCGAGGTGGTGGTGGCGCACGACGGCGCCCGGGCCACCGTGCCGCTCTCGCGCGCCGAGTTGGAGGAGATGACGGCCCCGCTGCTGCGCCGCACCCTCGACCTCACCCGGGCCTGCCTCGACGAGGCCGCCCGCCGGGGCGTCTCCCGGGTCGACCGGGTGCTGCTCGTCGGCGGCTCGTCGCGGATGCCCGCCGTCGCCGAGCTGCTGCGCCGCGAGCTGCACCTTGATCCCCAGCTGCACGACCCCGAGCTGGCCGTCGCGCGCGGCGCCGCGATCTACGGCGAGAAGACCGAGCTGGATCGCATGGTCACGGCCGACCTGCGGTCCCGGGGGCGGCTGCGCGACGGCGATCCGCTGGACGAGGCGGCGCCCGCCGACCTCGACGCCGCCTGCCGCCGCGTCGCCGACGCGTTCGGCGTGCCGCTGGCCCAGGTGCGGCGGGCGGTGGAGATCCGCGTCGACACGGTGGTGTCCCGCGGCTTCGGTGTGCTCGCGGTGAACGCCCAGCTGGGACGGCTGGAGGTGAGCTGGCTGGTGCACCGCAACGACCGGCTGCCCATCCGGACCAGCCGCTCGTTCGGCACGGTGCGGCCCAATCAGCCGACCATCGAGGTCACGGTCGTGGAGCAGCAGGGCCAGGCCGAGTCGGCCCGCGCGCAGGACGCGAAAGTGCTGATCGCGGGGGAGATCACTGGCATCCCGCCCGGCTACGGCGAGGGCAGCGAGGTGCGCGTGACGTTCGAGATGGGCTTCGACGGCGTTCTGCACGTCACCGCGTTCCACGTCGACGCGGGCCTGCCGCTCGTGCTCACCGCCACCACCGGTGCCACGCTGTCGCAGGCCGAGGTCGCCCGGGAACGTGACCAGCTGGGGAAGCAGCGCAGACGTGAGTGACCTGCCGCCCTTCGACCCCAACGGCTACCGCAAACGGGTGCTGGCCGCCGTCGAGCGCCGCGGCGGCCCGGACACTTCGGACCCGTTCGAGCTGTACGACCTGCCGCTGGACAGCGACCTCGACGACGAGGTGGTCGCGGCCCGCGTGGCCGAGGTGTGGGCGTTTTGGCAGCGCCAGCGCGACCATCCGCGCTACCGGGCGCTCGTCGCGCTGTTGGTCGAGACGCACGCCGCGCGCAGCGCCGAGTTGCGCGACGCACAGTCCCGCCGCGCCGCCGCGGGTCGGGCCCGCGCCCGTCGCGAGGAGCGCGAGGCGGCGCGCTACGCGCTGCTGGACGCCGCTATCGCCCGGCTCGTCCAGCGCCATGGCGGCGTGCCGCGGGACAAGGTCGCCGGGCTGGCGGAGGTCGGGGCCCTCGGCGGGCTGACACGGGAGGAGGTAGCCGCGCGGGTGCGGCGGCACCGGATGCTCGGGCCGTCGGTCGGGCCGGAGCGGCGGCGACAGGTCCGGGCGCTGCTCGACGAGTTCGGCAGGCTGACCGGGGCCGCGGCGCCGCCGACGCTGCTGGTATTGCTCGGGCTCCCGCCGTCGGCGACGGAGCAGCAGGTGAGCGCCGGGTGGACGGCGTGGCGCACCCGGGCGCGTGAGCTGCCCGCGGGGCGGCTGCGGGCCGTCGTCGACGAGCTGCTCGTGCACGTGGCGGACCTGCTCGCGCCCGGTCGGACGGCGGTGGAGGCCTACCTCGACGCGGTGGCGGTCGAGGTCGGCGAGTACCTGCGGCCTCGGGTGCGGGCCGCTGTGCTCGTCGAGGACCGGCTGGTCGCCGACGACCACGCCCACCTGCTGGCCGAGGCCGCCGACCGAGGGCTGGACGAACGGCGCGCCGCCGTGGTGATCGCCGAGCTGGCTGCCGAGCTGAGCGCGGTGGTCGAGCCGGTCCCGGGGCGCCCGGGCGGGCGGGCCGATCGCAGCCCGGACGGCGGCCGGGCAGGCGCTGCGGGAGGTGCCGGGTGGCCGGGCGGGCCCGCCGGGGCCGCAGGCGGTGTGGGCCGGGCGGGCGCCGGGTCGGCGGGAGGGCCGGGTGGGGCCGCGGGTGGTGTGGGCCGGGCGGGCGCCGGGTCGCCGGGCGGGCCGGCTGGGGCCACCGGCGCCGGATCGGCAGGCGGACAGCCTGCGAGGCCGCCCGGGACCGGCCCGACCGGACCCACGCCGGGCGCGCAGGCCCCGGAGCTGCTGCGGCGCGCGCGGGCGGCCCTGCGCGCCGGGCGACCCCGGGAGGCGTGGGAGCTGGTGGACGCCGCCATGGTCGCGGCGGGCCCGGGCACGGGCACAGGTCATGCCCGCATGGCCGCGCAGGCGCGGGCGCTGTCCGACGAGATCGCAGCCGTGCTGGCCGACGCGCAGCGCCGCCTCGGCGAGGCCGACGCCGCCGCGGCGGACCGGCGCTGGGTGGCCGCCGCCGTCGAGCTCGACGACCTCGCCCGCACCGCGTCCGACGTCGTCCCCGACCTGGAGGAGCGACGGTCGCGGGCGCGGGCCGAGGTGGTGCGGGCGGGCGAGCGGTTGGCCGCCGCGCTCGCCGGAGCGGAGGCGGAGCGGGCGGCCGCGCTGCGGGCCGTGCTCGCCGACTGTCGCGACCACGAGGGCGCCCGCGAGGCACTGGATCAGTTCGCGGTCGTGCCGCCCGCGCCGCCCGCATGGGTCAACGCCGCGCGCGATCTGCGCGGCGACGTCGTGGTGCTGTGGGCCCCGTCGACCTCGCACGGCGTCACCTACCGCGTGCGCCGAATGCACCCGGATGGCACGTGGCAGGTGGTCGGCCGGGTGACCGACAGCTCGATCGAGGACGGCGGCGCCCCACCCGGCGTCGAAGCGCCGATCTACGCCGTCGCCGCGATCCAGGCGGGTCGCACGTCCACGGAGACCCGCTCCGACTCCGCGGCAGCCGCCGTCGGACCCGCCGCTCCCGCAGGCGTGCTCGCCGTGCGGGCGGCCGACGGCACCGTCGACGTGACGTGGACGCCCGTCTCGGGCGATGTCGAGTACCGCGTGCGGCGCCTCGACGGCGACCGCTGGAGCGTGGTCGGCCGCACCCGCGCCACACGCATGCAGGACGGCGGGGCGCCCTGGGGAACGCTGCCCGTGTACGCGGTCAGTGCGGCAAGGGCGGGCGTACGGTCGGCGGAGGGTCGCTCCGACGGGGGGTAACCCCACCGGTCCCACCGAATCCGGGCACACTGGACATCAACGACCGACCACGGGTGAGAAACAGAGGACATGAACCTTCGGATATTCGGCCTTTCGTACGCGGTCACACTGGTGGCGCTGGTCATGGCCTTCCTGTACGGCGGCGTCACGGGGCTCGTCCTCTGTGCCATCCTCGGCGTCCTCGAGGTCTCGCTGTCGTTCGACAACGCCGTGGTCAACGCGACGGTGCTGGAGCGGATGGACCCGTTCTGGCAGCGCATCTTCCTCACCGTCGGCGTGCTCATCGCGGTGTTCGGCATGCGCCTGGTCTTCCCGCTGATCGTCGTCGGGATCACCGCGCACCTCAACCCCGTGGAGGCGTTCGAGCTGGCGCTCCAGCAGCGCCCGGCGAGCGACCCGACGAGCTATGCCGCCCTGCTCAACGCCGCCTACCCGCAGATCGCCGCGTTCGGCGGCACGTTCCTGCTCATGCTGGCCCTCGACTGGCTGTTCGAGGACCGCGACATCCGCTGGCTGACGTGGTTGGAGAAGCCGCTGGCCAAGATCGGCCAGCTGTCCCGGCTGTCGATCGTCATCGCGCTCGTCGTGCTTGTCGTCCTGTCCGAGTCGCTCGCCACCGATCCCAACGTCGTCCTCATGGCGGGCGCCCTGGGCATGGTGACGTACCTGCTGGTCAACGGGCTCGGCGAGTTCTTCGAGCAGGTAGGCGGGGACGAGGACGACGACGCCGCACCCGCGCGCTCCGGCCCCTCCCAGCTGGTGAAGGCCACCGGCAAGGCGGGCTTCTTCCTCTTCCTCTACCTCGAGGTGCTCGACGCCGCGTTCTCGTTCGACGGCGTCATCGGCGCCTTCGCCATCACCACCGACCCGATCCTCATCGCGCTCGGCCTCGGCCTCATCGGGGCGATGTTCGTCCGCTCGCTCACGGTCTACCTCGTGCGCAAGGGCACGCTGGCCGACTACGTCTACCTCGAGCACGGCGCCCACTGGGCGATCGGCGCGCTGTCGGTGATCCTGCTGATCGGCATCGGCTACCACGTCGACGAGATCGTCACCGGTCTGATCGGTGTCGCGTTCATCGCCGCGGCCTTCCTGTCCAGCGTGCTGCGCAACCGCAAGCTGGCGGCCGAGGGGATCGATACCCAACGCACTCTGGAGGAGATGGAGCACTCCTCCTGACCCTGTGAGGAGGCGACCCGCCCATGATCGCCGAGATCGGTGCCGCAGGTGCATCTGCACACCTCGCGCACCGATCTCGGCGATCATGCCCCGCTCAGGGGCGGGGCTCCGCTGTCTTGGGCGCCCTAGAGGTCGAACTCCCCGGGCGCGATGCCGACGGCGTTGCAGGCCTCGCGCACGGCCTGCTTCTCGTCCGGGTCGAAGTTGCCGTCGGCGCCGCCGATGATGATGCCCACCTGGATCACGGCGCGGGCGGCCTCCGGCTTGCTCTTCAGCTTGCCGATGGTCGCGATCGCCTCGACCTTGCCGAAGTCGTAGTCGCGTTCCAACTTCGACGAGTAGAACTCGAAGTGCTGCTGCAGCTCGCTCGGCTCGAACACCGACAGCGCGTCATTGCTGCCGATGAACGCCGCGGTCTTGCGGCGCTCCTCGGCCGAGATCGTGCCGTCCGCGGCGGCGATCAACGCGCACATGGCCATGCTCGCCTTGGCGAAGTCCTTGCTTTTGTACTTCCCGACCTGTGTCTTCGTGGTGCTTTGCAGGTCGGTCAGACGGGTCTTCAGCTGGTCCCACAGCGCCATGCCTGCGTCGTCCTTTCGTCGTCCGTTACGCGGGCGTGCATCCACGCCAGCATCTCTTCGCCTGCCCGCACCCCGGTGGTGGCGGTGACGGTCAGGTGGTCTCTCGTGAACCCCGCCGCGGCCAGCTCGCCGTGCGCGGGGCGGATCGCCGCGTCGGCGACGTCGAGCAGGTCGGCGTCGAGCAGCGAGTCGCCCGCCGCGAGCAGCGGGCCGCCGCCGAGCCGGGTGCGGACCTCGGCCGCCGCCGCCGCCTTCGTCAGCGGCCGCGGCACCGCGTAGACCTTGCGGCCTTGCACCGACACCGCCCAGCCGCACGGCGCGCACCACGCGGCGAGCGCGTCGACCCAGCCGTCCGGCACGGCGGTCCGGTCCACGACGGCGTAGACGAACAGGTCGCTCGGCGCCCGCAGGTCGGCCGCGATCGGGCCCGCCGCCGCCCGCAGGTGGGCCTCGACCTCGGCGAGTGGCGCGCATCCAGCGAGCCGGGCCGTCACTTGTGCGGTCCACGCCTGGTCCGGGACGCCGTCGACGAGCAGGTGGCCGCCGTTGCTCGCGATCGCGTACCGCGGCGGCGGGCCGGGCAGGTGCACGCGGGCGAGCTGCTCCGGCGTGCGCGTGGTGCTGGGGACGACGACCGCCCGGCGGTGCAGGTCACCCAGCAGGTGGGCCGCGGCCTCCGTCAGGTACGACAGCGGCGCTCCCCGGTAGACCTCGACGCACCGCAGCGGCGGCGCCTGCGCCTCGGGAGACCGCAGGTCGAGCGCGTCCGCCGAGTAGATGAGCGTGCGGTCGAGATCGACACAGACGATCATCGGGCACTCCCGACCGCGCGGCCGTGCGACCCGGTGGCGCCGCGGGTGAACCGTGGATGGATCAGTCCGACGCAGCTGTAGGCCAGGTCGGGCACCTCCTCGACGGGGACGCCCCGTTGGGCCGCCAACAGTCGCACGTGCGCGAGGTCGGCGGCGGGCGCCCCGGCCCGGACGAGCACCTTCCACGGCACGCGCCGCAGCAGGACCCGGGTGGTCTCGCCGACGCCGGGCTTGACGAGATTGACGTCGCCGATCCCGTATGCCGCCGTGATGCGCTCGACGCTCGCGAGGCCCGCGTGGTCGGGGCTGCGGTCGCGCGGCGGGCGGGTGTCGGTGACGGCCGGGAACCGCGCGGCGACCGCGTCGAGGAACGCGGTGGAGACGTCGGCGGGTGCGAGCGCGGCGTAGAACTTCGCGCCGTGGTACATGCCGGGGCGGATGAGCCGGTCGTTGAGGACCGTGCGCGACACGAGCCCCGACACCGTCGAGTTGAGGCACGCGGACGGGATGAGCCAGTCCTCGCGGGTGCCGAACGTGCGCGTGCACCGGCCGGGGTCGGCGAGCACCGCCAGCTCGGCGGAGAAGGGGGTGCCGTGCAGCGCCGCCGTCAGCTCGCGGTTGATCGCGCCCTTGCCGGTCCAGGCGTCGACGAACACCACGCGGGCCGGGTCGTGATGCTCCGCCAGATGCCGCAAGGCCACCGGGTCGATGCCGCGGCCGCGGACGATCGACACGGCGTAGTGCGGCAGCGCGAGCCCGTGCCGGGCCGCGGCCCAGCGCCGCAGCAGCACCCCGACCGGCGTGCCCGCCCTGGCCAGCGAGGCGAGCACCACGTCGGGTCCGCGCTCGGCCAGCACCAGCTCGGCGACGACGCCGACGGCCTGCGCGAGCCTGCCCGCCGACGTCGCGAGCGCTTCGTGGTAGAGCCGCAGATACGGGGCGTCGGGCTGGTACTCGTGCGGGAGCGACTCCGCGTAGTGCGCCCCGCCGCTCTGGACGGCCTCCTCCCGCTCTTCCGTCGGCGCCTCGAGCTCGACGTGGGAGAGGTCCGTGAGCAGCCACGCGACCTCGTCGGTCGGGTAGCTGCCGAAAGCGGGTCCGCGAAGCGGTTCGGGCGTCACGGAGTGAGCACCACCGTGGTGCGCCGGGCGTGCGGGACCAAGGCGGTCAGCAGCCCGGTGCGCAGCGTCGGGGTGTCGGCGGGCGGGTCGACGACGACAAGCACGTGGTCCCAGGCCTGCGCGCTGGCCCCGAGCCGGGCGATGTTGTAGGCGTAGCGCGGCCCGGGGCCGTCGGCGGGGTCGTCGTGAGCGGGGAAGACAACACCGCTGGTGAGGGCATAGTCGGGTTCGTCGACGACGACCGCGGGCGAGCGTGTGGTCGTGGAGAAGCAGACGCCATGGCCCGCCTCGGCCAACGCGACGGCCAACCGCAGCGGTGCGGCCATGAGCTCCTCGGTGCCGAGCAGGAGCGTGCGCTCGCCCAACCGGACGTCGGCCGCGCGGGCCAGTTCGGCGGCAAGCCGGGGGAGCGCGGCCGCCAGCATGCGGTGATGGGCGGCGGTGAACCCGTGCCGTCCGCCCGCGGGCAGCCCGGCAGGCCAGCCGAGCTCGGTGAGCCGGACCAGCGCGTGCGGCGGGCCTACGGGCCGGGTGGGGCGACCAGCCCCGGCGGTGGCAGTCTCGGCGCGCACGGCGGCGGCGCGGTCGGCGAGGTCGGTGGGCAGGGTCAGGCCCGCGCGGGCCAACGCGACGACGTCGACCCGCACCCCGTCCGGCAGCCCGCTGAGCGCGTCGTCGCGGAGGTCGACGAGCGTGGCCAGGACGTAGTGGGCGCGCGGCGCGGTGCGGTGCAACGCCACGATCGTGTTGACGGCCGTGCGGCCGGTGGACAGCTCGTCGTCGACGAGCACGAGCGGGCGCGGCCCGGCCAGCAGGCCCGGGTCGGACGGCAGCAGGAGATGCCCGGTGTGGTGGGAGTGCTCCTCGACGAACCGGCCCGCCGTCGCGACGCCCGCCACCGGCCGCCGGGTGGAGTGCAGGTAGTCGACGCCGTAGTCCCTGCCGCCGAGGGCCTCCGCGACGCAGTGGCCGAGCGCCGTGGCCGTCTCCGCGAAGCCGAGCACGAGCGCATCAACCGGGCCGTCGACCGGCGCAGGAGCCGCGCCGCGGCAGGCCGCCGCGTGCAGGGCCGCCGCGGCGCCCGGCGCGCCGCGGACCGCCGCGTGCAGCAGGTCGACCGGGAGGGTGCGCGGGGACCGTCCGCCGAGGGTGTCGGCGACGAGCCCGCCGAGGAGCAGCCCGGCCGCGTGCACCACCCGCGGGTCGGTGGGTACGTGCTTGCCCAGCACCCGCGAGACCAGCAGTTGCGGCCGCCGCGGATTGTCCCGCAGCGCGAGCCCGAGCAGCACCCGCGGGTCGGGCCCCGCCCCACGGGCGCGCAGGTGTACCGCGAGCCTGCCGAGGGTCGTGCGAGACATCATCCGCGCATGAGCAGGTCGACGAAGCAGGCGCCCTCGGCGGCGACCCCGAACACCTGCGCCCGCAGCATGGTGCGCCGTGCCCAGGACAGGTGGGGACGGATCTCGTTCATCTTGTTGCGGTGCCCGGAGGGCAGCACGCCGCTCCCGCGCCTGGCGTGGACGAGGTCGCGCGCGTCGCGGTACTCCTCGGCCGACACCACCGACAGCGCGTTCACGACCGCGACGTGCCCGGGATGGATGGCGGTCTTGCCGACGAGGCCGTTCGCCTGGTCCAGCTGCACCTCGCGGATCAGCCCGTCGATCGCACGGGAGACGAGCTCGCCGCGCAGCGCCACGGCGTCGTGCTGGTGGAACGGGGACTGCCGCAGCTGCGGCTTGAAGATCCGTTCGGGCCCGGCGTAGTACTCCCATACCGGCCCGGACACCGTGAAGCCGCTGCCGTCGGTGCGGCCGAGTACGTTGACGACGTCGCCGATGAGCCCGGACACCACCTTGATGTCGTAGATGGACAGCTCCGGGGAGCGCCGCAGGCCGTAGAGCGCGCACAGGTCGGTGGCGCCGATGCGGACGGCGAGGATGCGCCGCCGGTCGCGGTGCAGGAGCGCCCGCAGGCGGGTGAGCTCGTCGACCCGGGTCTCGGCGTAGAGCACGGCGCCGGACTCGATCACCGGCATCGCCAGCAGCGACACCCCCGCCTCCCGCTCGGCGGTCTCGAGGGCAATCAGGTACTCGGTGCCGCCGACCGCGGTGAACTTCGGCAGGACGAACCCGTCGAGCAGGTGCGCGGCCCCGCCCAGCCGCCGCACGAGCGCGGGGATCTGCGCGGCCTCGCGCACCCGCACGAACAGCAGCGGCAGCTCGCTGGCGGAGCTGGCGGAGCTGGCGGAGCGGTCATCGACGCCGTGCAGGGTGGTGAACGCGTCGACCAGGTTGTCCTCGGCCTCGGCGACCTGCTCGTCGGCGATCGCGTCCTCCAGGCAGACGACGACCGAGGTGACCCCGGCCGCCGCCTGCTTGGTGATGTCGGCGACCAGCGCGGGCCGGTCGGCGGGCATGTAGAGGGTGGCCCCGAGCGCCACCGAGAGCAGGTCGGTGCCGCTGCCGCGGTCGAACCGCTCCGGTGGTCGCTCGAAGAGCGCGTCGACCTGCACCGCGCTCAGGTAGCCAAAGTGGCGCACGGGCTACTTCCGCCCGGGCGTCCACTCCATGCCCCAGCCGTAGGCCCGGTCGAGGTCGGCCTGGCCGCCCCTGATGTACCGGACCTCCCGGCGCACCAGCAGCTCGCCACCCTTGTTCTCCAGCATGGCGATCGCGCAGGTGGGGGAGGCGGTGTCGGCCTCGTCGAGGCGCACCTCGATCTCCGGCCCGCTCGCCGGGTAGAGGGTGACGACGCCGTCGGCGCTGGCCCAGTTGGGCACGCCTTCGTAGATGAACGCGAACACGAGGATCCGCCGGATCTCGTTCACCCGGGACAGGTCGATGAACATGTTCTCGCCCGCGGCGTTGCTGCCGGAGCGGTCGTCACCGTCGAGCCGGATGATCGGTGTGCCCCGGTAGGGCGCCTGGAACGCGTTGCCGAGCGCCTGGACGACGCCCTTGCTGCCGTCGGCGAACTCCCACAGGCACGCGAGGTCGAGGTCGATCGCGCCGCTGCCCGCGGTGAGCCTGCCGAACAGCCCCTTCTTCTGCGGGGCGCCCGCGCTCCACTGCAGGTTGACCCGCAGCTGTCCGCCGACGGCGCCGCGCTTGGTGAGCGAGACGCTCGGCGCCGCCTTCGTCAGGGTGACCTTGGACAAGGACGTGCTCCCGTCCGGCGGGCCTGCGCCGGGCCGCTTGTGATAGTCGATGGCCATCAGACGTTGACGCCGTAGTCGCGCGCAATGCCGGAAAGGCCCGACGCGTAGCCCTGGCCGACCGCGCGGAACTTCCAGTCGGCGCCGCTGCGGTAGAGCTCGCCGAACACCATGGCCGTCTCGGTGGACGCGTCCTCGGTGAGGTCGTAGCGGGCCAGCTCCTTCTGGTCGGCGGCGTTGACCACCCGGATGAACGCGTTGCGCACCTGGCCGAAGCTCTGCGAGCGGGCGTCGGCGTCGTAGATGCTGACGGGGAACACGACCTTGTCCGCCGCCGCGCCGAGCCCGGCGAGGTTGACCTTCACCTGCTCGTCGTCACCCTCGCCCTCGCCGGTGAGGTTGTCGCCGGTGTGCTCGACGGCGCCGTCGGGGCTCGTCAGGTTGTTGAAGAAGACGAAGTGCTTGTCCGAGAGGACCCGGCCGTCGGCGCCGACGATGATCGCCGACGCGTCGAGGTCGAAGTCCGCGCCGGTTGTGGTGCGGACATCCCAACCCAAGCCCACGACCACGTTGGTGAGGCCGGGTGCCTCCTTGGTCAGGCTGACGTTTCCACCCTTGGTGAGGCTGACGCTCACGACTGCTCTCCATCTGTCGTGGGGGGCTCGTTCCCCCCTGGTCCGAGCTGAGCGCGGCCGAGCATATTCGGACATTCTCGGCGCGCTTCTCACGGTGGCAACGGGCTGCGTGGTCCTTGGGTTCCCGACGTACTCAAACGTCAGGCCTCGAGGTGTCGCGTCCGGAGGTACCAGACGTGCCAGGCGATCAGGCAGCCCAGTACGGCGAACCACACCAGGGTGGTGACCAGGGAGATCAGGTCGATGGGCAGCGTGTAGACGAGCACGACGTGCACCGCGGCGTTGACCAGCAGCACGCCGCCCCAGACGGCGGTGTTCACGCGCAGCCCGTGCCGGAACCGCGCGTCGGTGTCCCAGCGGGCCGCCCACGCGGCCGCGCCCTCGGCGCCGCGCTTCACTTCGGCGATCGTGCGGCCCAACGTCAGCTGGGCAGGCCTCCCGACGCCGACCGTGACGAGCATCCACGCGCCGAAGAGCCCGCCCAGCGCGGCGGTCCACCCCTCCCGGATCACCAGCGTGCGCGGGTCGTCCGACAGCAGGCCGAGCACGACGGAGAGCACCAGCACGCTCAACGTGACCAGGGCGACGAGGTCGACGCGGCGATTGCGCACGACGGCCCACACCACGTACGGGGCCGCCACCAGGACGCCTGCCATCAGGGCCCACCACTGGCTCACCCCCGCGGCACGCAGACCATAGAACAGCACCATCGGCGCGACCACCTCGAACACGACGGTCAGCACGTTGGCGCGGATCACCCGGCGCAGGCCCACGTCGGGCCCGGCCTGCTCATCGATCATTATGCGGATCGTCCTCGGGATCGCGTGCGGTCGCCCGCACATAGAGGTCGGCGAGCTCGCGGCCGATGCGGGCGAGCTCGGCGGGTTCGGGTGTGGCGGGTTCGGGTGTGGCGGGTGCGGGTGCGGCGGGGTCGGGTGCGGCAGCGGCCGCGGTGACGACGACGGCGTCGAGGCCGCCGATGAGGGCGATCGCCACCGTCCGCGGGTCGAAGGGCCGGAAGACGCCCGCCGCCTGCCCGGCGCGGAAGTGCTCCTCGAACAGGGCGAGACGCCCGCTGACCGTAGCGCTCTGCGAGCCCGCGTTCCGCACCATGTCGATCAGCGCCCGGACGGCGGCGGGGTGCTCGCCGACGAGCGCGACGTTCGACTCGACGTAGGCGCGCAGCTGCGCGACGTGGCCGACGGCGGCGTTGATGCGCGGCTGCATGTACGCGCCTGTGACCCGCTCGATCTCGGCGACGCACGCCGCAAGCAGGTCGTCCTTGCCCGCGAAGTAGTAGCTGATCATGCCGGTGCTCGAAAGGCCCGCGTGCTCCGCGATCCGGCTGAACGACGCTTTGGCGTAACCGACATCGGCGATCACCTCGATCGCCGATGTCACGATCTGAGCGCGCCTACCCGATGCGGTGAACGTGGTTGCTCGCACGAGCAAATTTTAGCTCGGTCAAGCAAAGCCAGCAAGCTCGGGGCCTCCGTGGGCGTGCGTCGGCCCTCCCGGGCTCGGCGCAGCGGCCTGGAACCGGCCACGCGCTCCGCGCAGTCGGCTCGCAGACCGGCCACGTGCGCGCCGCGCAGCCGGCCACGTGCGCGCCGCGCAGCCCGCCCGGTGACCGGCGACCTGCGCTCCGCGCAAGACTGTCGGTGGGCGGTCCTAGACTCGCGATCGATGAGCCCCGCCAGCCGCACACCCGCCGCCGCCCCGTCTGCACCGCCGCCGTCCACCGGGCGTCGGCTGCTCCTTCTCGACGGGCATTCCCTTGCCTACCGGGCGTTCTTCGCCCTGCCCGCGGAGAACTTCCGCACCGGCACGGGGCAGACCACCAACGCGGTTTACGGCTTCACGGCCATGCTCATCAACCTGCTGCGCGACGAGCAGCCCACCCACCTCGCGGTGTGCTTCGACGTGTCGCGGCAGACGTTCCGCTCGGAGCGCTACACGGAGTACAAGGCCAACCGCACTACCACGCCCGACGATTTCCGCGGTCAGGTCGATCTCATCAAGGAGGTCCTCCGCGCGCTCGCCATCCCCGATTTCGGCGTGCCCGGCTTCGAGGCCGACGACCTGATCGCCACCCTGGCCACGCAGGCCGAGGCCGAGGGCTTCCAGGTGCTCATCACCACGGGCGATCGGGACGCGTTCCAGCTGGTCAGCGAGAACGTCACGGTGCTCTACCCCACCCGCGGGGTCTCCGAGCTGGGCCGGATCGATCCCGATGCGGTGATGGCGCGCTACGGGCTCACCCCCGCCCAGTACCCGGATTTCGCGGCGCTGCGCGGCGACCCCTCGGACAACCTGCCCTCGATCCCCGGCGTCGGCGAGAAGACGGCCGCGAAGTGGGTGCGGGAGTTCGGCTCGCTGGCCGAGCTCACCGACCGGGTCGACGAAGTGAAGGGCAAGGCGGGCGACGCGCTGCGGGCCCACCTCGCCGGGGTGCTGCTCAACCGGCAGCTCACCGAGCTGGTGCGCGACGTGCCGCTGGAGGCCCAGCCCGCGGACCTCGCTGTACGGGCATGGGATCGCGATGCGGTCCACCGCCTCTTCGACGAGTTGGAGTTCCGCGTCCTGCGCGAGCGGCTGTTCGCCACACTGCAGAGCGCCGAGCCGGAAGCCGAGGGCGGCATCGACGTACAGGGCGGCGCGATCGCCCCGGGCGAGCTGCGGGCGTGGCTGGATGCGCACGCCCGTGACGGGCGTCGGGTCGGCCTGGCCTTCCACGGCGTCGTCGGCACCGCCGCGGCCGCCGATCTCGGCGGCATCGGGTTGGCCACCGGCGAGCCGTCGGTCGAGGCCAGAGCCGCGGGGGCGACCGCGGGTCTGCCGCAGGCGGGCTACATCGAGGTCGCCGCGCTCACCCCGGACGACGAGGCGGCGCTGGGCGAGTGGCTCGCCGACCCGGCCGTGCCCAAGGCGGCGCACGACGCCAAGGCCGCGCTGCACGCCCTGCGCGGCCGCGGCTGGCGCCTCGCGGGCCTCACCAGCGACACCGCGCTCGCCGCCTACCTCGCCCGGCCCGGCCAGCGCAGCTTCGATCTCGCCGATCTCGCGCTCCGCTATCTGCGCCGCGAGCTGCGGCAGAGCGGCGAGGATGAGGGCGGCCAGCTCTCGCTGCTCGGCGGCGAAGAGGCGGCCGACGCCGAGCGGGCGAGCGCGCAGATGGTGGCGGCCTCGGCGGTCGCGGAGCTGGCCGACGCACTGGACACCGAGCTCACGGAGAAGGCGAACACCCGCCTGCTGGCCGAGGTCGAGCTGCCGCTGGAGTACGTGCTCGCCGACCTGGAGACCGCGGGCATCGCCGTCGACCACGACCTGTTGTCCTCGCTGGAAGCCGAGTTCGCCGCGCAGGTGAAACAGGCCGCGCAGGACGCCTACTCCGTGATCGGCAAGGAGATCAACCTCGGCTCGCCGAAGCAGCTGCAGGTGGTGCTGTTCGACGAGCTGAACATGCCCAAGACCAAGCGCACCAAGACCGGCTACACCACCGACGCCGACGCGCTGCAGACCCTCTACGAGCAGACCGGGCACGAGTTCCTTTCCCACCTCCTCGTCCACCGCGACGCCACCCGGCTGAAGATCACCGTCGAGGGGCTGCTCAAGTCCATCGCCGATGACGGGCGGATCCACACCACCTACAGCCAGACCATCGCGGCCACAGGGCGGCTGTCGTCCACGGAGCCGAATCTGCAGAACGTGCCGATCCGCACCGCGGCCGGGCGGCGGATCCGTGAGACGTTCATCGTCGGCCCTGGCTACGCCGAGCTGATGACGGCCGATTACAGCCAGATCGAGATGCGGATCATGGCGCACCTGTCGGAGGACGCCGCGCTCATCGAGGCGTTCCGCTCGCAGCACGACTTCCACGCCGAAACCGCCGCCCGTGTGTTCGGCGTCGAACCCACCACGGTCAGCCCCGCACAGCGCGCCAAGATCAAGGCGATGAACTACGGCCTGGCCTACGGCCTGTCCGCCTTCGGCTTGTCCAACCAGCTGCGCATCCCCACCGAGGAGGCCCGCAGCCTGATGGAGGGCTACTTCCAGGGCTTCGGCGGCGTGCGCGACTACCTGCGGAGTGTCGTCGACATCGCGCGCAAAGACGGCTACACCGCCACGATCCTCGGCCGCCGCCGCTACCTGCCCGATCTCACCAGCGACAACCGGCAGCGCCGGGAGATGGCCGAGCGCATGGCCCTCAACGCGCCGATCCAGGGCAGCGCGGCCGACATCATCAAGGTCGCGATGCTCGGCGTGCACCGCGCGCTGCAGGCCGAGGGGCTGCGCAGCCGCATGCTGCTGCAGGTGCACGACGAGCTCGTGCTGGAGGTGGCCGAGGGCGAGCGCGCCGCGGTCGAGGCGCTCGTGCGCCGCGAGATGGGGGCGGCCGCGCAGCTGTCGGTGCCGTTGGAGGTCTCCGTCGGCTATGGACGGAGCTGGGACGACGCGGCGCACTGACCAGCTCCCGGACGGGCCCGGCGCAGATGGCTGGTCCGTGGCAGCTGGGCTGGATGTCGAGCCGTTCGTGGCGACGCGCTACGCAGACCCGGCGCGGCTGGCCGCGTACACGGCGCCCGCCTACGACCTCATCGAACCCGCCGAACGGGCCCGCCTCACCTCGGCCGATCCGCGCAGCATCGTGCACCTCACGCTGCCGACCTTCGGGGCCGAGGACGCCGCCGCCCGCCTGACCGCGTGGCGGGCGGACGGCACGCTCGCCGTGGACGGCCACAGCGCGCTGTACGTGTACGACCTGGCCGGTCGCGGGCCGCAGCCGTCCACCCGGGGATGGGTGGGCGCGGTCGCGTTCGCTCCGCCTGCGGTCGTCGCACCGCATGAGGCCACGGTGGCGGCCGTCGTCGCCGATCGGCGGGCCCTGCGCGCCGCCACGCAGGCGGACCTGGAGCCGGTGGTGCTTGCCCACGACGGCCCACCCGGACCTGCGGCCGCGCTGGCCCGGCGGGTCGTCGCCGAACGGGCGCCCGGCGCCGACCTCACCGACCACGCGGGCCTCCGGCACCGCCTGTGGCAGGTGGCCGAGCCGGGTGAGATCGCCCTCGTCCGGGCCGACCTCGCCCGCCGCCGGGCGGTGATCGCCGACGGCCACCACCGCTGGGAGGCCGCGTTCGGCCTGCTCCGCCCGGCGGCCACCACGGGCCCCACCCCGACCGGATCGGGAAACGAGGCAAGCGACCCGTGGAGTCGGGCGCGCCGAGGTGGGGGCACCGACGCCGCGCCCGCGGGTCGGTTGCTCGCGCTGCTCGTGCCGGAAGGTGAGCACGGGCCCCAGGTCCGGGCCATCCACCGCGTGCTGCCGTACACCGCGCTCGACCGCCTCGACACCCGCCGCTTCCGGTGCGACTCCATGGGCCCGCTCACCGCGGCTGAGGCGGAAGAGCAGCTCGTCCGCGCCCCGACGCCGCTCGTGCTCGCCACCGACGGCGACCGCTGGCTGCGCCTCACCGAACCCGATGCGTCGGCCGTCCAGCCCCCCGCGTGGCGCGAGCTGGATGTCGCACTCGTCGACGTGCTGCTCGTCGGCGAGGGGCCTGGCGTGGTGCTGCGCCATTCGGTCGCGGCCGCCGTCGACGAAGCCCGCCGCACCCGCGGGGTGGCGCTGCTCGTACGCCCGACCGCCACCGCCACCGTGCTGCGGCTGGCCGCGCTCGGCGTGCTCATGCCGCGCAAGTCCACCTTCTTCGTGCCGAAGCCGCGCACGGGCCTCGTGCTGCGCTGCTTCGCCGATCAGCCGTGAGCTGTCGATGTCGCGCGATGATCGGCGCCTTCGGTGCCGGAGGTGTGCACGCGCACCCCGTGCACCGAACCGGGCGATCATCGCCGTCGGCCCCGCCCGGCGCGCCCTTTGCACCGCGGCGCCGCGCCGCCGGTAGCCTCCCCTCGAACGACTGTTCGCGGAGGGAGCGGCGGGTGCGGGTGCTCGGTGTCGACCCGGGGCTGACCCGGTGCGGCCTCGGCGTCGTCGACGGCAGTGGCGGTCGGCAGGTTCGGTGCGTCGCGGTCGACGTCGTGCGCAGTCCCGCCGACGCGCCGGTGGAGCAGCGGCTGCTCGCCGTCGGCGCGGCCGTCGAAGAGTGGATCGAGCGGCACCGGCCCGACGTCGTTGCGGTCGAGCGGGTGTTCAGCCAGCAGAACGTGCGCACGGTGATGGGCACCGCGCAGGCCTCCGGCGTGGTCGCGCTGCTGGCCGCGCGCGCCGGGCTCCCAGTGGCGTTCCACACCCCCAGCGAGGTCAAGGCGGCCGTCACGGGTGCGGGACGGGCGGGAAAAGCGCAGGTCACGGCCATGGTCACGCGGCTGCTCGCGCTGCCCGACGCGCCGCGGCCCGCCGACGCCGCCGACGCGCTCGCGCTGGCGATCTGCCACTGCTGGCGCGCTCCGATGCTGGAGCGCATGGCGCAGGCCAAGGCGCGCTCCGATGTGCTGGCCCGCGCCCACCGCGCCCGCCTCGCCGCGGCGAAGGCGAGTCCGACCGGAAGAGGGGCCATCGGATGATCAGCTCGGTGCGGGGCGAGGTCATCGCCATCGGGCTCGACCACGCCGTCGTCGAGGTCGGCGGGGTCGGGCTCGCCGTGCAGGCCACCCCGAACACGCTCGCCACGCTCCGCCGTGGCCTGCAGGCCCGGCTCGCCACCGCGCTCGTCGTCCGGGAGGACTCGCTCACCCTCTTCGGCTTCACCGACGACGAGCAGCGTGACGTGTTCGGGCTGCTCCAGTCGGTCGCGGGCATCGGGCCGCGGATGGCGCTGGCCACGCTGGCCGTTCTCGACCCCGACGCCCTGGCCACCGCAGTCGTCGAGGGTGACGTCAAGGCGCTCACCCGGGTGCCGGGCATCGGCCCGAAGGTCGCGCAGCGGATGGTGCTCGAGCTCAAGGACAAGGTTGTGGCGCCGGCGGCGGAGCCCGCCCTCGTCCCGCAGCGGCCCGGCGGCGACCCCCGCCGCGAGCAGGTGGTCGAGGCGCTCGTGGGGCTCGGGTTCACGGCCCGGCCCGCGGAGGCCGCCGTCGACAACGCGCTCGCGGCCGACGCCGACGCCGACGCGAGCGCGCTGCTGCGGGCCGCCCTCGCCGCGCTGGGCCGCGCCCGATGATCCCCGCACTCCACCGCACGACCGCGCACCCCACCGCACGACCGCGCACCCCACCGCACGACCGCGCACCCCACCGCACGACCGCGCACCCCACCGATGGGGTGCGCGGTGCCGTGGTGGGGTGCGCGGTGCGGCGGCGCGGTGCGGCGGTTGGGGCGCGGAGATCCCGGGTGCCCGAGGGAGGGAGTCGCCGTGAATGAGCTGACCCCCGCCGCCGAGCCGGAGGAGATGGAGGTCGAGGCCAGCCTGCGGCCGCGGACGCTCGCCGAGTTCGTCGGGCAGGCCCGGGTGCGCGAGCAGCTGTCGCTGGTGCTGGAGGGCGCGCGGCGGCGCGGCGACCCGCCCGACCACGTGCTGCTCTCCGGGCCGCCGGGACTGGGCAAGACCAGCCTCGCGCTGATCGTCGCGGCCGAGCTCGGCGCGCAGATCCGGCTCACGAGCGGCCCGGCCCTGGAGCGCGCGGGCGACCTCGCCGCGATGCTGTCCAACCTGTCGCCGGGTGACGTGCTGTTCATCGACGAGATCCACCGGATCGCCCGCCCCGCGGAGGAGATGCTCTACCTCGCGATGGAGGACTTCCGAGTCGACGTCGTCGTCGGAAAGGGCCCCGGCGCCACGTCGATCCCGCTCGACATCGCCCCTTTCACGCTGGTCGGGGCCACCACCCGGGCGGGGGCGCTCACCAGTCCGCTGCGCGACCGGTTCGGCTTCACCGCGCACATGGAGTTCTACGAGCCCGGCGAGTTGGAGCGGGTGCTGCGCCGTGCGGCCGTCATCCTCGCCGTCGACCTGCGCGCGGACGGCGCCGCGGAGATCGCGCGCCGCTCCCGGGGCACACCGCGCATCGCCAACCGGCTGTTGCGCCGCGTGCGCGACTTCGCCGAGGTCCGCGCCGACGGTGCGGTCAACCGGGGCGTGGCCCGGGCCGCGCTGGAGGTCTACGACGTCGACGAGCTGGGCCTCGACCGGCTCGACCGCGCGGTCCTCGGCGCTCTCGTGCGCTCCTTCAGCGGCGGACCGGTCGGCGTGTCCACGTTGGCCGTCGCAGTCGGTGAGGAAGCCGGTACCGTCGAAGAGGTCTGCGAGCCCTACCTCGTGCGCGCCGGGATGCTGGCCCGCACACCGCGGGGGCGGGTCGCCACCGCGGCGGCGTGGAGCCACCTGGGCGTCCCGCTGCCGCCGGGCGGCGGACCCGCGGCGTTGTTCTGACCGCTGGGCCGGCAGACTCGGACGACCACGTGTGGAGAGACGGAGACCGACCCAGACCATGGACATCTCACTGCTGTTCCCCATCCTCATCCTGCTGTTGTTCATCCCGATCTTCTTGTCGAGCCGCAAGCAAAAGCGGGTGCAGCACCAGATGCAGGCGCTGCAGGCCTCGCTGGAGCCCGGCGACATCGTGAGCACCACCTCGGGCCTGCGCGGCACGGTCGTGGACGCCTCCTACGAGGACACCATCGACCTGGAGATCGCCGACGGCGTCGTCACCACCTGGGTGCGCGCCGCGATCCGCGAGAAGATCACCACCGACGGACCTGCGCACGAGCCTTCGCATGAGGAGCCGCCCGCTGTCGTCGACGAGCCCGCTCGGCCGTCGCTGGAGAAGACCAGCCTGGAGAAGGACGACTCCACGAACGGCTCCCCGCGCAGCTGATCCACCCGCCGCGGGGTGCCCGCGGTGACAGCAGGAAGAGACATCAGTGGCTACCACCCCCGGGCGCATCCGTCCGTGGCGCTACCTGGCGGCGTTCGCAGGCATCGTCGTCGTGCTCTACGCGCTCGTGTTCTTCACCGGTGACGGCAGGCCCGCGCCGAAGCTCGGCATCGACCTTCAGGGCGGCACACGGGTCACCCTCGTCGCCCGCACGGTCGACGGCGGCGCTGCGCCGCGCGACCAACTCGTGCAGGCCCAGCAGATCATCGAGCAGCGCGTCAACGGCCTCGGGGTGAGCGGCGCCGAGGTCGTGCTCGACGGCAACAACATCACGATCACCGTTCCCGGTGACGCCGGTGAGCAGGCCCGCTCGCTGGGCCAGACCGCGCAGCTGCGCTTCCGGCCGGTGATCGGCCAACCGGTGTCCGCCGCGCCCGCGCCCGCCGCACCGACTCCCGGCGCGACCCCGGCCCCGAGCGGCGCGGCCACCCCGGCCCCGGACCCCGGCGAGCGCCCCGAAGCCACAGGGCGCCGCCGACCCGGCAGCCGGGCCCGTGAAACCCGCCGCGTACTCCCTGCCTCTGCAGGCCCCGAGCCCGACCCCGAGCGCCCAGCCGACGCAGGCCGCACCGAGTCAGGCCCCGCCGACTCAGCCCACACCGACCCAGGCCCCCGCCGCGGGTGCGCCGACCCCGGCGGACCCCCAGCTCGCCAAGGAGATCGCGACCGCCAAGGCCACGCGGCAGAGCACCGACCCGACGACCCAGCAGGTCGCGCTGCAGACGCTCGAGTGCGGCAAGCCCGACCCGCTCACCGGCTACGACGACCCGACGCTTCCGCTCGTCACGTGCAACCAGGACGGCACCGCGAAGTACCTGCTGGGGCCGTCGTTCCTGGAGGGCACGCAGATCGCGAGCGCGCAGGCGGCCACGAACGGCCAGGGCGTCGGCTACGTCGTGAACGTGACGTTCAAGAGCGCGGGCGCGGCGATCTGGGGCCAGTACACGAGCGCGCACATCGGTGACGCGGTCGCGTTCACCCTCGACGGCAAGGTCGTGTCCGCGCCGACGATCCAAGGCGCGATCTTCGGGTCCACCGAGATCTCCGGCCAGTTCAGCCAGGCCGAGGCGCAGAACCTCGCGGGGATCCTGCGCTACGGCTCGCTGCCGCTGTCGTTCGAGTCGAGCGAGGCGCAGACCGTTTCGGCCACGCTGGGCTTGGCCTCGCTGGACGCAGGCTTGATCGCGGGCGGCATCGGGCTGCTGCTGGTCTTCGTGTACTGCCTGATCTACTACCGCGTCCTCGGCATACTGACGATTTTGTCGCTCGCCCTGTCCGGTGTGATCGTGTTCGCGATGCTCGTGCTGCTCGGGCGCTGGATCGGGTTCACGCTCGACCTCTCGGGCGTGGCCGGGTTCATCGTCGCCATCGGCATCACCGCCGACTCGTTCGTGATCTTCTTCGAACGGCTGAAGGACGAGATGCGCGAGGGCCGCACGTTCCGCTCGGCCGTGCCGCGCGGCTGGGTGCGGGCGCGCCGCACGATCCTGTCCGCCGACGCGGTGAGCTTCCTCGCCTCGGCCGTGCTGTACATCCTGGCCGTCGGGCAGGTGAAGGGCTTCGCGTTCACCCTGGGCCTGTCCACCGTGCTCGACCTGGTCGTGGTGTTCCTCGTGACCCATCCGCTGGTCGTGCTCGCGTCGAGCTCGCGGGTGTTCGGCAGCCCCGCGCTCTCCGGCCTCGGCGCCGTGGCCCGGCTCGGCGCGGAGCGCAGAAGCGCCGTCTCCACGACGAAGGGGGGTGCCTGAGATGTCGGTGTTCTCCCGGCTCTACACCGGCACCGGCGCGTTCGACATCGTCGGGCGCCGCAAGGTCTGGTACATCGGCTTCGGGCTGCTCGTTCTCGTGTGCGTGGCGTCGATGGTGTTCCGCGGTTTCAACCTCGGCATCGACTTCACCGGCGGCACCCAGATCCAGTTCCCCGCCAACACGGCAACGGCTCCCGCCACCGTTCCCGCTGTGGAGCAGGTCTTCCAGAAGTCCACCGGCGTCGAAGCGGCGTCCGTGCAGACGGCGGGCACCGGCCCCTCGGCGTCGGTGCTGATCCGCTCGGAGTCACTCACGCCCGCCCAGACCGTCGCGGCGAGGCAGGCGCTGTTCGACGCGTTCGGCCCACGCGGCACCGACGGCCAGCCTGCGCTCGCCGTGATCAGCGACAGCGCGGTGAGCGGCAGCTGGGGCGGTCAGATCACCCAGCAGGCGCTCATCGCGCTCGTCGTGTTCCTCGTGCTGGTCACGCTGTTCCTGGCGTTCTACTTCGAGCGCGCGATGGCGGTGGCCGCGCTCGTGGCACTGATCCACGACGTCACGGTCACGGCGGGGGTCTACTCGATCATCGGCTTCGAGGTCACGCCCGCCACGGTGATCGGCCTGCTGACGATCCTGGGGTTCTCGCTGTACGACACCGTCGTCGTGTTCGACAAGGTCAAGGAGAACACGCGGGGCCTCCTCGGGCTCACCCGCCGCACCTACGGCGAGGCCGCCAACCTCGCCCTGAACCAGACCCTGATGCGTTCGATCAACACCTCGCTCATCGCGGTGCTGCCGGTGATCGGGCTGTTGATCGTCGGCGTCGGGGTGCTCGGTGTCGGCACGCTGGCCGACCTCGCGCTGGTGCAGCTCGTCGGCATCGTGGTCGGGGCGTTGTCGTCATTGCTGCTGGCGACGCCGCTGCTGGTCGACCTCAAGATGCGGGACCGCCGCTTCCAGGAGCAGGCCGCCCGGGTCGTCGTCCGGCGGCAGCGGGCGGCCGCGGCCCGGGTCGCTCCCGCGGAGGCGGCCACCGACGCTCCGTCGGACGCGGAGCCCGACCTCTCCGACGACGCCGAGGTCGCCCGACAGCTGCGGCGGGAGCGGGCGGTCGCCGCGGCCGCGAGCACGCCCGTCCGCCCCGGCAAGGCGGCCCATGCCGCCGGGCGCGGCAGGCCCAGCGGCAAGGCGTCCCGGCCGACCGGCAAGCGGCATCGGTGACCGAACCCGGCGACGAGGGCGACCCCGATCTCGCCCGGGTCCGCGGGCTCGTGCGCGACGTCCCGGACTTCCCGACGCCCGGCGTGCTGTTCCGGGACATCACGCCGGTGCTGGCCGACGCCGGGGCGTTCACCGCGGTGGCCACCGAGCTGGCGACGTGGGTGGGTGCGGCCGACGTCGTCGTCGGCATCGAGGCGCGCGGCTTCCTGCTCGGCGCGGCGGCGGCTCTGGTGGCGGGCACGGGCGTCGTGCCGGTGCGCAAGGCGGGCAAGCTCCCGCGGGTGGCCGCGTCCCGCACCTACGCGCTGGAGTACGGCACGGCCACGCTGGAGCTGCCCGCGGACACGGTGGCGGTCGGGGCGCGCGTGTTCGTCGTGGACGACGTGCTCGCCACCGGCGGCACCGCCGCGGCCACGTGCGCGCTGCTGGCCGACATGGGGGCCGAGGTGCTCGGCGTCGGGGTGCTGCTGGAGCTCACCGCGCTCGGCGGACGCGACCGGCTGAACCCGATGCCGGTGCACGCGGTCCTCGTCGCCTGACCGGAGCGAACGTCAGCGCACCGCGAAGCCTGCGGAGCGGTCTCGGCGCAGCGCCGAGCCTGCAGAGCGAACATCTGCGCGGTGGCGACTATCCTGGAGGCGTGGAGCTCCCCACGGCATGACCGACCTGCAGCCCGCGGCGACGCCGGTCCCCGGCCTGGACGGCTCCCGCCCGTCCGCCACCCGCCGGGTCCGCGCGCGCATTGCCCGGCGCATGACGCCGCAGCGGGTGGGCGCCGTGCCGCCGGTGCTGGAGCCGTTGGCGAGCGTGCACCGCAGCCTGCACCCGAAGGCCGACCTGGGGCTGCTGGTGCGCGCCTACGCGGTGGCCGAGGCGAAGCACGCCGGGCAGAAGCGCAGGTCGGGCGATCCCTACATCACGCATCCGTTGGCCGTCTCGACGATCCTGGCCGAGCTGGGCATGGACACCACCACCCTGGTGGCGGCGCTGCTGCACGACACCGTGGAGGACACCGACTACTCACTCGACCGGCTGCGGGAGGAGTTCGGCGACGAGGTGGCGCATCTGGTCGACGGCGTCACCAAGCTGGACAAGGTCGAGTTCGGCAGCGCGGCGGAGGCCGAGACGATCCGGAAGATGGTCGTCGCGATGGCCCGCGACCCGCGGGTGCTGGTCATCAAGCTGTCCGACCGGCTGCACAACATGCGCACGATGCGCTTCCTCTCGCCGGAGAAGCAGGCGAAGAAGGCGCGCGAGACCCTGGAGGTGATGGCGCCGCTGGCGCACCGGCTCGGGATGGCGACGGTGAAGTGGGAGCTGGAGGACCTGTCCTTCGCGATCCTGCACCCGAAGAAGTACTCCGAGATCGTCCGGCTGGTGGCCACCCGGGCGCCGTCCCGCGACACGTACCTCAAGCAGGTGATCGACGAGGTGCGCCAGCAGCTCGACGCCGCGCGCATCGCGAACGTCGTCGAGGGCAGGCCGAAGCACTACTACTCGATCTACCGCAAGATGATCGTCAAGGGGCGGGACTTCGACGACATCCACGACCTCGTCGGCGTGCGCGTGCTCGTCGACGACGTGCGCGACTGCTACGCGGCGATCGGGATGGTGCACGCGCTGTGGCAGCCGATGCCCGGTCGGTTCAAGGACTACATCGCGCAGCCGCGGTTCGGGGTGTACCAGTCGTTGCACACCACGGTGATCGGGCCGGACGGCAAGCCCCTCGAAGTGCAGATCCGCACTCACGAGATGCACAACACCGCGGAGTACGGCATCGCCGCGCACTGGCGCTACAAGGAGACGCCCCGCGCGCAGGGCACCGTCAGTGTCGAGATCGACGAGATGTCGTGGATGCGCCAGCTGCTGGACTGGCAGCGTGAGGCCGCGGACCCCGGCGACTTCCTGGAACAGCTGCGCTACGACCTCGGCGCCCAGCAGATCTTCGTCTTCACCCCCAAGGGTGATGTGATCACGTTGCCCGCGAAGTCGACGCCGGTGGACTTCGCCTACGCCGTGCACACCGAGGTGGGACATCGGTGCATCGGCTCGCGGGTGAACGGGCGCCTCGTCGCGCTGGAGCGCACGCTGGAGTCCGGCGACGTCGTCGAGATCTTCACGTCGAAGGCGGAGGGGGCGGGGCCGAGCCGCGACTGGCTGGGGTTCGTCGCGTCCCCCCGGGCCAAGACGAAGATCAAGCAGTGGTTCGCCAAGGAACGCCGCGAGGAGGCCATCGAGGCGGGCAAGGACGCGATCACCCGGGAGGCGCGGCGCACGTCGATGCCGCTGCAGCGGCTGGTGTCGGCCGACGCGATGGCCGCGCTGGCGCACGAGCTGCACTTCCCGGACCTCACCGCGCTGTACGCGGCCGTGGGGGAGGGGCACGCGAGCGCGCGACACGTCATCCAGCGGCTCACGGCGCTGCTGGGCGGCGAGGAGCAGGCCGAGGAGGAGCTGGCCGAACGGGCCACGCCCGCCACGCTGCGGCAGCGCTCGGGCGGTGAGGCGGGCGTCGTCGTCCGGGGCCACGATGGCGACGTCGGCGACCTCTACACGAAGCTCGCCCGCTGCTGCACCCCGGTGCCGGGCGACGAGATCATGGGCTTCGTCACCCGCGGCGGCGGGATCTCGGTGCACCGGGTGGACTGCACGAACGCAGGTGACCTGCGGGGGCGCGCCGAGCGGCTCGTGGACGTGGCGTGGTCGGTGTCCCCGGGGTCGGTGTTCCTGGTCGCGATACAGGCAGAGGCGCTGGACCGGCACCGGCTGCTGTCGGACATCACGAAGGTGCTCGCCGACGAGAAGGTCAACATCCTGTCGGCGTCCGTGGCGACGTCGAAGGACCGGGTGGCGATCTCCCGGTTCAGCTTCGAGATGGGCGACCCGAAGCACCTGGGCCACGTGCTCTCGGCCGTGCGCAACGTCGAGGGCGTCTACGACGTCTACCGGGTCACCAGCGCAGGCTGAGCGTCACGATCGCTGACTCTCCCCGTCAGCCGACCGTCGCCTTCTCGATCGTCACCGGCTGCACCGGCTTGCCGCCGCCGGGGCTGGGCTCCAGCGAGCCGTCCGAGCCGCGCTTCGCGATCGTGTCGAGCACCTGCAGGCCCGCGGGCGTGATCGAGCCGAACGCGGTGTACTGCGGGGGCAGCTGGCCGTCGCCGTAGATCATGAAGAACTGGCTGCCGCCGGTGTTGGGCTGGCCCGTGTTGGCCATCGCGAGGATCCCGCGGCCGTACGTGAGCCCAGGGAACACCTCGTCCGGGATCGTGTAGCCGGGACCGCCCGTGCCCGTGCCGGTCGGGTCGCCGCATTGGAGCACCTGCAGGCCGGGGGCGGTGGTGAGCCGGTGGCAGGTGGTGTTGTCGAAGTAGCCCTGCGTGGCGAGGCTGACGAAGCTGTCCACCGTGCA
Source organism: uncultured Actinomycetota bacterium (assembly GCA_963822805.1). Taxonomy (GTDB): domain Bacteria; phylum Actinomycetota; class Actinomycetes; order Mycobacteriales; family Pseudonocardiaceae; genus Pseudonocardia. The sequence continues at coordinate 806,862 of CAWGIV010000004.1, forward strand.
CGGCGCGAGGGCCTTGTCCAGGGTGAGGCCGATCGGCCCGTCGCCGGTCTGCAGCGTGACGCCCACGGTGCCCCGTGCGCTCACGTTGTCGCCCGACGGCGGCTTGACCGGCCGCGCGGCCTGCCCGCTCGTCGGGAACTTGCAGGTGACGGTGGCCGGGAGGGCAGTGGGTCGCTGCGGGAGCGGTGCCACGGCCGAGGGGATGGCGGCAGGCGTCTGTGCGGCGGCCGTGGGCGCAGCGGCGTCCGGGGTGGACGTGGCGGGCGCGGAGGGGGTGGCGGTGCTCTGGCCCAGGGTGGCGAACAGGACGACGCCGACGACGACCACCACGACGGCCACCACCGAACCGATCGCCGTGAGCTGACGCCGCCGTCGGGCCTGCGCCGCGCGGCGCTCCCGCTGCCGGGCAAGCTTGCGCTTCGCCGCCTCGCGCCGCATCTGGTTCGTCGCCACCGCCACCGCTCCCGTCTTCACCTGGGCAGGGGCGAGGATAACGGCCGTATCTGAGAGGGCCCGGCCGGGCCGATCAGGCGGGGTTGCCTGCACGCCGCGGGGGCGTGCACGCATGCAACTAGGCTGGTTCGCGTGCTAGTCGCGGGATTTCCGGCCGGTTCGTTCCAGACCAACTGCTACGTGGTGGCCACGGGGGCGGGGGAGGCGTGCGTCGTGGTCGACCCGGGCCAGGACGCCACCGACCCGCTCGAGGCGCTGCTCGCCGAGCACCGGCTCACGCCGGTCGCGGTGCTGCTCACCCACGGGCACATCGACCACGTGTACAGCGTGGCGCCGGTGTGTGACGGCCACGACGTGCCCGCGTGGATCCACCCGGCGGACCGCGACATGCTTACCGATCCGCTGCGGGGGCTTTCGCCGCAGGCCAAGGCCGCCTTCGGGGGCCCGCTGACCCTGCGGGAGCCGCGCGAGGTCCGGTCGCTGGAGGACGGCGCGTCCCTGGAGCTCGCCGGGCTCGCCCTGCGCGTCGACCACACGCCCGGCCACACCCAGGGCTCGGTGATCTTCACGACGCCGACCGCCGAGGGCGTTGACGTGATCTTCGCGGGCGACACGCTGTTCGCCGGGTCGATCGGGCGCACCGACCTGCCCGGCGGCGATCCCGAGCAGATGATGGCAAGCCTGCGCGACACGCTCCTGACCCGCGACGACTCCTCGGTGGTCCTGCCGGGCCACGGTCCCACGACGACGATCGGCCGCGAGCGGGCGTCGAACCCGTTCCTGCAGGATCTCGGCGTCCCGGCGCGCGGGCGGTGGCTGTGACCGCCGTGCAGGAGCGCACCTTCGCGGCACCCAAGGGGGTGCCGGAGTACGTCCCGCCGGGCTCGGCGGGGTTCGAGCACGTCCGCGACACCCTCACCGCCGCCGCCGACCGCGCGGGCTACGGCCTCATCGAGCTGCCCGTCTTCGAGGACACCGCGCTGTACGCACGCGGGGTCGGCGAGTCCACCGACGTCGTCTCGAAGGAGATGTACACGTTCAGCGACCGCGGCGACCGGTCGCTGAGCCTGCGGCCCGAGGGCACCGCAGGCGTCGTCCGCGCCGTCATCGAGCACGGGCTCGACCGCGCGGGCCTGCCCGTCAAGCTGCGCTACGCGGGCCCGTTCTTCCGGTACGAGCGCCCGCAGGCCGGGCGCTACCGGCAGCTGCAGCAGGTCGGCGTGGAGGCGATCGGTGTCGACGACCCGGCGCTGGACGCCGAGGTCATCGCGGTCGCGGACGAGGGCTTCAAGGCCTTGGGGCTCAGCGGCTACCGGCTGGAGCTCACGTCGTTGGGCGACGCCGAGTCCCGCCCCGCCTACCGGGACCGGCTGCAGGAGTTCCTGGTGGGGCTGCCGCTCGACGAGCCCACCCGGGAGCGGGCCCGGATCAACCCGCTGCGGGTGCTCGACGACAAGCGGCCCGAGGTGCGGGCGTTGCTCGCCGACGCGCCGCTGCTGGTCGACCACCTCTCGCCCGCCGCGGCCGAGCACCACACGCAGGTGCTGGCGCATCTCGACGACCTCGGCGTCGCGTACGTGGAGAACCCGCGGATGGTCCGCGGCCTGGACTATTACACGAAGACGACGTTCGAGTTCGTGCACGAGGGCCTCGGCGCGCAGTCGGGGATCGGCGGCGGTGGACGCTACGACGGGCTGATGGCGACGCTGGGTGGCCCGCCGCTGACCGGGGTCGGGTTCGGGCTCGGCGTGGACCGCACGCTCCTGGCCTGCCGCGCGGAGGGGCTCGCGCCGTGGACGACGGCGGCGGGGTCGGTGGCGCGCTGCGAGGTGTTCGGCGTGCCGTTGGGCTCCGCGGATGGCGCCGCGCGACGGCGGCTGGTGGTGCTCGCGGGTGCCTTGCGGCGTGCGGGAGTGCGGGTCGACCTGGCGTACGGCGGCCGCGGCCTGAAGGGCGCGATGAAGGCCGCCGACCGCTCGGGTGCGCGCTACACACTTGTGCTCGGCGAGCGCGACCTCGACGCGGGCACGGTCGGGGTCAAGGACATGGCCTCGGGCGAGCAGCGGTCGGTGCCGCTGGTCGACGTCGTCGACGAACTGGTTGCGCGGCTGGGATGACCCCGTACCCCGTACCCACACCCGGCGCGCCGTACCCCACCCCGTACCCCGCACCCCGCACCCCGCACCCACACCCGGCGCGCCGACCATGATCACCGATTGGGTGCGAAAGGCGGCCAGATATGGCCGCTTCCGCGCCGAACCGGTGATTACGGGGTCGGGCCGCCGGTGAGCGAGATCACGGGGTCGGGCCGCCGGTGAGCGAGGCCGACCGGCGCCGCTGGGACACCCGACATGCCGCGGCGGAGGACGTCGTCCCGCGGCCGCCCGACGTTCTGCGCGGCCGGGAGGACCTGGTGCCGACGGCCGGGCGCGCGCTCGACGTCGCCTGCGGGCGCGGCGCCGTGGCCCTGTGGCTGGCCGGGCGCGGCCTCGCCGTCGACGCCGTGGACGTGTCCCCGGTCGGCCTCGACGCGGCGGCGCGCCGAGCCGACGCCCTGCCCGTCCGGTGGTGGCGCCACGACCTCGACGATGGCCTGCCCTGCACGGGCCCCTACGCGGTCGTGGTCGCGCAGCGGTTCCGCGCGCCTGCGCTCTATCCGGAGCTGCTGGCAGCCCTTGCACCGGGCGGGCTGCTCGTCGTCACCGTGCTGTCCGAGGTCGACGAGGGCCCGGGCCCGTGGCGGGCGGCGCGGGGGGAGCTGTTGGCGGCGTTCGGTTCGCTGGAGGTGCTCGTCCACACGGAGGGAAATGGGGAGGCGAGTCTCGTCGCGCTCAGGTCTCCCGGCCAGCCACGACGGCGGCCACCGCGGTCGTGATCGGGACGGAGGCGTCGAGAGGGCCGGGTTGGCGCCAGCGGAGGCCCCGAACCAGCATGTCGGTGACCGGCCTCGCAGTGCCGCCCCGGCGTCTCGGCCCCCACCGGCGTGCGCGTCCGCCGCCGGGACCTGTATCAGGTCGACGTCGCCGCTGTGCGTGGGCTCTGGGTCGCCGCGCCACCGCTGGCCGCGCTGGAGGGCGCCGTCGGGCTGGCGAACGGGTCGGTGTTTCTGGATCGGGTGTTGCAGCGGCACGTGCCGTTCCCGGAGTTGTACGGCTGCTACTGCCGCAACCTGGGCTGGTCGGGGTCGGTCGCCGCGGCCAGGTTGATCATTTCGGCCGCGGACCGGGCCGACTCCGCCGCCGAGCGGATCGTGACGAAGATGCTGCGTCGGGCGGGGATCACCGGGTGGCGCGTGGGCGTGCCGTTCGGGCCCTACACGCTCGACGTGGCGTTCCCAGAGGCCAAGCTCGCGATCGAGGTCGACGGCTGGGCCTGGCACGCGGACGCCGAGCGCTTCCGCGCCGACCGCCGCAAGGGCAACGCGCTCGTCCGGGCGGGGTGGACAGTGCTGCGGTTCACCTGGCATGACCTCACCCAGCGGTAGGCCGCTTGCGTCGCAGAGGTCAGAGCGACGCTCGCGCGGCTGGCCGCATGATCGCCGGATGAGGGACATGGCGGCCAAATATGGCGGCGATGTCCCGAACTCGGCGATCACCGGCCTCGGCCGGGCGGGCCGGGCGGGCGGAACGGGGCTGGGCGGGCCGGGTGTCGGTGCCCGCCCGCCCGCGTCGCGCTGGCCCGCCCCGGCGTCGTGGTGCCCGCCCCGGCGTCGTGGTGCCCGCACCGGCGTCGCGGTGCCCCACCGGTGTTGCGGCGCCTGCGTCGGCACCGCAGCGCGTGCGCGACGCGCGAATCGACGCGCGCCCGATTGCCGTGCGGTCGAACTTGTGTTCGAATGATGCCATGCGGTGGAACGGACAGCGGGTGGGCGAACACGGCGTCGGCGCGGCACAGGCGCTTCCCGGGCTGGACGGGCTCCTGCGGACCGTCCGCACACCCGAGTTCGCGGGCATGGTGTTCCACGAGGTGGAGGCACGCTCGGCGCTCAACCGCGTGCCGGGCTCGTCGCCGGTGCCGTTCCGCTGGACCGTCAATCCCTACCGCGGCTGTGCCCACGCCTGCGTGTACTGCCTCGCGGGTCCCACCCGGGTACTGCTTGCCGACGGCAGCACCCGCCCGATCGCCGAGCTGCGGGCGGGCGACGTCGTCCTCGGCACCGAGCAGGTCGACGGGATGCGCCGCTACGTGCCCACACAGGTGTTGGCGCACTGGTCCACCACGAAGGCCGCCTACGCCGTCCGTCTCGCGGGCGGCATCGAACTGGTCACCAGCGGCGAGCACCGTTTCCTCACCGCGCATGGCTGGGGCCACGTCAGCGCGGGCTGGTGCCGTGCCGGGCGCCGCCCGCATCTGCGGCCGGGATCACCGTTGCTCGGTCCCGGACCGTTCGGCCCGGACCGTCCGCGCCCGCACACGGCCGAGTACCGGCGTGGCTATTTGTGTGGGCTCGTGCGCGGCGACGGGCCGGACTTCCCGTCGGAGCGCCTGGCGCTCGAGGCCCTCGGCCGCGCTCACCACCTGCTGGCCGAAGCCCGGCCCGGGCCGATCGTGGTCGGTGCCGAGCCCGGTCGCATCGCGCTCGTTGCCGACACGCGAGGTGCCGCATGCGGCCCACTCGCCGACGGCGCGCGCGACCCCGCCCGCGGCCCGATGAGCGCGGTCGCGGACACAGGGTGCGACGTGCGGGTCGGGCTGGGTGGCGTTGGCGGCGCGCGGCCTGCTTGGCACGGCGCGGTGGGTGCGGCCGCTGGCGCGCAGCCCGCCGCTGGTGGTCCGATCGTCGCCGACGCGTCGACCTCCGGGCACGGCCCGGTTCCGGCTGTCGGCCGACTCGTCCCGGATGTGGTCCGCTGGCCCGAAAGCGCGGGCGTCGACTGGTGCGCGGGGTTCCTCGCAGGAGTCGTCGACGCCTGCGGCGTGGTCACGGCCGGTGAGCTGCGGGTCGTGCACACGGACGACGGCGTCGTCGGCCGGGTCGCGGGCGCGCTGCACCGGCTGGGCTTCGGCTTCGCCGTGGGCGCCCAGCCCGACGGGGCGCGGGTCGTGCGGCTCGTCGGGGGCGTCGGCGCGTTGCGGGCGCTGCTGGCGTGCACCGGCCCGGCGGTCACGCGCGGGCTCGCGGGCGCGCGGGTCACCGGGGCGCCCGAGCTGGAGGTGGTGGCGGTCCGCGCGCTCGGTCGTGAGCTGCCGATGTACGACATCACCACCGGCACCGGTGACTTCGTGGCCGAAGGCGTGGTCAGCCACAACTGCTTCGCCCGTAACACCCACACCTATCTCGACTTGGACGCGGGCGCCGACTTCGACCGGCAGATCGTCGTCAAGGTCAACGTGGCCCGGGTGCTGCGACGCGAGCTGCGCTCCCCGCGCTGGAGCGGTGAGCCAGTGGCGATGGGCACGAACACCGATCCGTACCAGCGCGCGGAGGGGCGCTATCGGCTGATGCCGGGGATCATCGACGCGTTCGCCCGGGCGGGCAATCCGTTCTCGGTGCTGACGAAGGGCACCGTGCTCACGAGGGATCTGCCCACGCTGGCCGCGGCCGCCGCGGACGTGCCGGTGTCGCTGGGCGTTTCGGTCGCGCTGCTCGACCGGGCGGTGCACGCCACTCTGGAGCCGGGCACCCCCACGCCCGAAGCGCGCCTCGATCTCGTGCGCCGCATCAGGGACGCGGGCCTGCCGTGTGGCGTGATGGTGGCGCCCGTGCTGCCGCTGCTCACCGACTCCGCCGAGGCGCTCGACACCCTGTTGGCGCGGGTCGCCGCCGCGGGCGCCACCGGGGCGAGCGTGCTTGCTTTGCACCTGCGGCCCGGCACCCGCGAATGGTTCCTGGCCTGGCTGGAGCGCGAGCACCCGGAGTTGGTCGAGCCGTACGCTCGGCTGTACCGCCGGGGGGCGTACGTGGCACCGGAGTACCGGCGGGCGCTGGCCGCGCGCGTCGCGCCGCTGCTGCGCCGCCACGGCCTCGACGCGCGCGCGGACGCGCCGTCGATGCGCGGGGCGCCGATCCCGACGGCGCCCCCGCTTGAGGCGGAGCAACTGGCCCTCCTGTGACACCCCGGTCCCGATGACCGGCCAACGGCGTCCGGCGGCGGGCCCGGGGCGGTGGCGTCCAGGGCGTGACGCCCGGCGGCCGTCGCGTCCCGCGGCAGCGACACCGGCACCGCCGCGAAGGTGACGCCCGCCCCCGGCTGGGCGACTTCGCACCCGTAGTGCGACCTCGCACCCCTGGAAGCGACCTCGCACCCCATCGATGGGGTGCGCGGCGTGTCGTTGGGTGCGCGGTGCCGCTATGGGGTGCGCGGTGTGCCATTGGGGTGCGCGGTGCCGCCATGGGGGTGCGGGGTGCCGCGACGGCGTGCGCGCTGTGGCCAAGGGGCTGCGGTGTGCGGCCAAGGGGGCGCGGCGCGGTTGGCCGAGGTGCGCAGGACGGCGGGCGCGGAGTGCCGGTGCGGCGGGGCGCGCGGTGGGCGCCGGCCAGAGGAGTCAGGGCCGCGGCACCCGAAACCTGTTCGCGAGCCCCCCCGGGTGCCCCGATAACCTCGGATCGTGATGCGCAGCCACCCCGCAGGCACCCTCCGTGCCGCGAACGCCGGACAGACCGTGACCCTCGCAGGCTGGGTGGCGCGGCGTCGCGATCACGGCGGCGTGATCTTCATCGACCTGCGCGACGCGTCGGGCACCGCGCAGGTGGTGTTCCGCGAGGGCGAGATGGCCGAGCGGGCGCACCGGCTGCGGTCGGAGTTCTGCGTGCAGGTCGTCGGCGAGGCCGTGATGCGTCCCGAGGGCAACGAGAACCCCGAGCTGCCCAGCGGCGCGATCGAGGTGACGGCCACCGCGCTCACCGTATTGTCGGAGTCAGCGCCGCTGCCGTTCCCCGTCGACGAGCACGCCGAGGTGGGCGAGGAGATCCGGCTCAAGTACCGCTATCTCGACCTGCGCCGCAGCGGGCCCGCAACCGCGATGCGGCTGCGCAGCGAGGTGAACCGGGCCGCCCGGGAGGTGCTGCACGAGCGCGGGTTCGTCGAGATCGAGACGCCCACCCTCACCCGGTCCACGCCCGAGGGCGCCCGTGACTTCCTCGTGCCCGCCCGGCTGCGCCCCGGCTGCTGGTACGCGCTGCCGCAGAGCCCGCAGCTGTTCAAGCAGCTCCTCATGGTCGGCGGGCTGGAACGCTACTTCCAGATCGCGCGCTGCTACCGCGACGAGGACTTCCGCGCCGACCGCCAGCCCGAGTTCACCCAGCTCGACATCGAGATGAGCTTCGTCGAGCAGGACGACGTCATCGAGCTGGCCGAGGCGGTCCTCGTCGCGGTGTGGGCGTTGGTCGGCTACGAGGTCCCCCGCCCGATCCGGCGGATGACCTACGCCGAGGCGATGAGCCGCTACGGCTCCGACAAGCCCGACCTGCGCTTCGAGATCGAGCTCACCGACCTCACCGACTACTTCGCGGAGACCGGCTTCCGCGTGTTCCAGAACCCCTACGTCGGCGCCGTCGTCATGGCGGGCGGCGCACGCCAGGCCCGCCGCCAACTCGACGCCTGGCAGGAGTGGGCCAAGCAGCGCGGCGCCCGGGGCCTGGCGTACGTGCTGGTCGGCGAGGACGGCGCGCTCGACGAGCGCGGTCCCGTCGTCAAGAACCTCTCCGAGGCCGAACGGGCAGGCCTCGCCGCCGCCGTCGGTGCCCGACCCGGCGACTGCATCTTCTTCGCGGCGGGCACCCCGAATGAGGCACGTGCGCTGCTCGGCGCCGCCCGCGGCGAGATCGCCCGCCGCACCGGGGTGCTCGACGAGTCGGCGTGGTCGTTCGTCTGGGTCGTCGACGCGCCGATGTTCGAAGCGGTGTCCGAGTCCGAGGACGTCGCCGTCGGGCACGGCCAGTGGACCGCGCTGCACCACGCCTTCACCTCGCCCAACGCCGACTGGATCGACAAGTTCGACGCCGACCCCGCGGGCGCACTCGCCTACGCCTACGACATCGTCTGCAACGGCAACGAGATCGGCGGCGGGTCCATCCGTATCCACCGCGCCGACGTGCAGAAGCGCGTATTCGAGGTGATGGGCCTCGGCGAGGAGGAGGCCCAGGAGAAGTTCGGCTTCCTCCTCGACGCCTTCGCCTACGGCCCACCCCCGCACGGCGGCATCGCGTTCGGTTGGGACCGGATCACGGCGCTGCTCGCGGGCACCGACAACATCCGCGAGGTCATCGCGTTCCCCAAGACCGGCGCAGGCTACGACCCGCTGACCGCCGCCCCCGCACCGATCACCGCCGAACAGCGCAAGGAGGCGGGCGTCGACGCGAGGCCCGGCGCCAAGCCCGCTCCGTAGCCGGATCCGCACGTCCGACGGCAGCGGCCCGGCGACCGCGCGCCGGTCGGAGGCCGCGGCGGTGGGTCGGCCGGTCGGCACCTCGTCGAGGCGGTGCGCACCGTACTGCTCGACGCAGCAAGTGCCACCACCTCACCGGGCCGATGGGTGCCGCCGTGCCGCCCGCGGCGGACGTGGTCGAGGCCGACATCACCCGGGAGCCGTCGACGGCGTTCCAGCCGAAATGACGGCGCTTGTCGTCGCCGCGTTGCCCGTACTGATCGTCGCCTACCGATTCGCGCGGCCGGGACGAGGGTTGGGCGGGGCGACGGCGGGGTAGTGTCAGCCTTGATGGTGGACGACCTGGGCAGGTTCCCCAGGCCGGTGCTCGGTGCGCTCGCGGCGGCCGAGCGGCTTCTGACCCGGCGCGCGGGAGCCACAATTGTGCTTGCGGACCCGGAGGACCTCGGCGGCAGCGACCGTTCGGTGGTGGCCAGGGCCCGCGTCGCACGCAATCCGTTCTCGCTGCCGCGCACGCTTGTGGTGAAGCACTACCGGGACGAGCCTGCGCCCGGCCGACCCGACCCGTTCCCGTTCGAGGTGGCAAGCGCCCAGCTGTTCACCTCGATGCCGCCGGAGCTGCGTCCGAGCCCGGTGCTCATCGCCCACGACCCGGATGCTCGGCTGCTCGTCATGGAGGACCTGGGGCGCAGCTCCACGCTGGCCGACAAGCTCTTCGGGCCCGACGGAGCGGCTGCGCAGCGCTGCCTGCTCTCGTGGGCCGGCGCGCTGGGCCGGATGCAGGCGGCCACGGCGGGCCGGGAGAAGGACTTCGGCGCGCTCCTGCGCAGGCTCGGCGAGCGCGCCTGGCGCGACCCGATGGCCGACGAGGCGCGCGCGGCGTTCGCGGGCGTCGCCGGGATGTTGCGCGACGAGCTCGGCGTCGTCGCATCCCCCGCCGCAGTGCACGAGGCGCACGAGACGGCCCGGCTGCTCGGCGGCACGCGCTATCGGGCGTTCAGCCCCTCGGACACCTGCCCGGACAACAACCTCGTCACGAGCCGCGGGGTGCGCTTCGTCGACTTCGAGTGGGGCTGCTTCCGCGACGTCGCGCTCGACGCCGCCTACTTCCGGGTGCCCTTCCCCGGCTGTGAGGCCAGCTTCGCGCTTCCGCCGGGGATGGCCGACACCCTGCTCGACGCCTGGCGGAACGAGATCGCTGCGGTGTGGCCCGACCTCGACGAGCCCGAGCGGCTGAACGCCCGGCTCCTCGACGCGCAGCTGCTGTGGGTGTGGCTGTGCACGTGGTGGCTGCTGCCCCGCATCAGCGCGCGCGACCAGCACGTCGGGCCGGATCCCGCGCGCTCGCCCCGGATCAGCACGGCGCTGTCGCACTACTGGGACCAACTGGCCGCCGACGCCGCCGTCGCGGGAAAGGCGGCGACGGCCGAGCTCGGTGTCGCGGTGGCCGAGGCCCTGAACAAGCGCTTTCCGGACGCGCCCGCGGCGCTGCCGGTCTACCCGGCGTTCCGCACGGCCGCGTGAGACGTGACGGGAGCGGAACTAGTGGATCAGGCGGCGCGGGGCAGCGGGACGGCGCGAGCGGGCGCGTGCGGCGTTGCGAAGGTCAGGCCCGCCTCGATCAGCCACAGCTGCGCTCGGGTGCAGGTGGGGCAGATCCAGGTGACGGTGCCGTCCGCCTCGTGCTGGCTGCTCCACGCGAGCCCGGCCGCGTCGTCGGTGGTGCGGTCGAGGGCGCAGAGCGGGCAGGTAGCGGTGGTCTCCATGTTCTCCCAGGGTGGGGTCGGCGGGTTACGGAAGGGTTACGGAAAGGCGAACAACGCGGTGCGTTGACCTCCGACTACTGATCGTCAGAAGCACGGTGGTCCGACCGTAGGAAGCGGTCCATCCGCGTGAGCGCCTCCTCCAGCAGCGGCAAGGCGGTGGCGTAGGAGCAGCGCACATGCCCTTCCCCGGACGGCCCGAACACATCGCCGGGCACCACCGCGACGCCCTCGGCGTGCAGGAGCTTCTCGGCGAACGTGGCGGAGTCCATGCCGGACGCGCGGATCGAGGGGAACGCGTAGAACGCCCCGCCGGGCTCGGGGCAGTCGAGCCCGATCTCGCGCAGACCCTTGACGAACACGCGCCGCCGACGGTCGTAGTCGGCGACCATCGCGGCGACGTCGTCGTCGGGCCCGGAGAGCGCCTCGATGGCGGCCATCTGCGAGACGTGCGGCGCGCACAGCATCGTGTACTGGTGCACCCGCACGCACAGCTCGGCCACGGCGCGCGGCGCGCAGATCCAGCCGACCCGCCAGCCGGTCATCGCGTACGCCTTGGAGAACCCGCCGAGCAGCACCGTGCGGTGCGGCGCGAGGGTGCCGAGGCAGGTGTGCGCCGTGTCGTAGGTGAGGCGATCGTAGATCTCGTCGGAGACCAGGTAGAGGTCGCGGCGCTCGGCGAGCCGCACGAGCGCCTCCAGCGCCGCGCGGGGCTGGACCGCGCCGGTCGGGTTGGCGGGCGAGCCGAGCAGCACCGCCTTGGTGCGCGGGGTGACTGCGGCCGCCACGACGTCGGCGTCGACGGCGAACCCGTCCTCCCAGCGGGTCGGCACCCGCACCGGCACGCCGCCCGCGAACGCGATGCACGGCTCGTAGGCGACGTAGCAGGGCTCGGGGACGATCACCTCGTCGCCGGGGTTGAGCAGCACCCGCAGCGCCAGGTCCAGCCCCTCCGAGACGCCGGTGGTGATCACGCACTCGTGGGTCCACGCGTACTCGACGCCGTAGCGGGTGGCGAGGTCGGCGCAGATCAGCTCGCGCAGCCGGGGCAGGCCCGCGTTGGAGGTGTAGGTGGTGTACCCGTGCTCCAGCGCGTAGATCCCCGCCTCGCGCACCCGCCACGGCGTGACGAAGTCGGGCTCGCCGACCCCGAGCGAGATCACGTCGTCCCGCTCCGCGGCGATGTCGAAGAACTTCCGGATGCCCGACGGTGGGCAGGCGGCGATCACGTCGTTGAGCGGCTTGACCACGGGGCCGACCCTACGGCAGCCCGGCCGCGTCGGCGCCGACCCGGGGCGAGCGCGACCGCGGGCGTGGCCGCCCCGACATCAAGTTCTTCGCACCCCTTCGGCTTCTTCGCACCCCGCCTGCGGGGTGCGAAGTGGCATGAAAGGGTGCGAAGTCGAGCCGTTGACCATGGCCCGAGAGGCCGCGTGCTGCTGAGCGGACGTCAGGGTGTGACCGGCAGTCGGTGGTCGGGCTCGGGTGTCCCGAACGCGTCGCCGTCGCGCTTGTAGATCTTGAGGACGAAGTGGGTGGCGGTGGAGCGCACCCGGTCGATCGTCGAGAGCTTGCGGGAGACGAAGTCGGACACGGCCCGGATCGTCGGGGCCGTCACCGTGCAGCGCAGGTCCTGGCTGCCCGAGACCAGGTAGACGCTGCGCACCTCGTTGAACCGCGCGATCCGGACCGCCACGTCGTCGAAGCCCACGCCGCGGGCGGGGGTGATCGACACGTCGATGAACGCCGTGACCGTCTCGCGGGTCGGGTCCTCGTCCACCGCGTCCCAGTCGACCACCGCGCGGTAGCGGCGGATGGCGCCGGATCGCTCCCAGGCCGCGATCTGGGCACGCACGTCGTCGACGGCCTGGCCGGTCATCGTGGCGAGCGTATCGGGGGTGAGGGTGGCGTCGCGTTCGAGGAGCTCCAGGATCTGCCGCACGGAAATGACCCTACGCACGGGAATGACGGTCGGAGACGCAGGAGGCGAGCCGCGCGGGCGTTCCCATCCTGCGACGAACCCGAGGGTACGCGCTCCCCACGCAGACGGGTCGGCCCTGTCGGGTGCTCCCGCCGGTGATCGCCCGGTTCGGTGCCTGAGGTGTGTCAGCACACCTCCGGCACCGAACGCCGCGATCATGGCGAGCGGTGCGGGGTATCCGGATTGTCAGCGGCACCTTGGTGATCACGACCTCGACCTCGGACAGCGCGATGAGGTCTTCGGCGAGGTGCTCCTCGACCCGGCGCGTCAGCTTCGTGCTAGCGCGTTGATGCCACGGGCGCGGGTTCGGCATGATCGACAACAACCCTTCGACGAGCTCCAACCGAAATCGCTCGTCCTCGGGCAAGTCCTCCCAGTCCGCGAGGGTGAGCTGGTGGCCCGCCCACGGGAGGATCTCCGCGGTCATCGCCTCTCCTTCCGACGTCGTCATGCTCCCACGCCGCACCGACACTTCGTGGCGTTCTCGCGCAGGACCAGTCCGTGGCTTGGTCGGACAGGAGCGGTGCAAGTGGCAGGCTGGAGCCATGGAACCCGACGGGCTGTTCGACCTCGACGAGGCGCCCGCGCCCGCTCCGCCGGTCGACCCGCCGTCGGCCACGGCGCCGCTCGCCGTACGGATGCGGCCGCGCACCCTCGACGAGGTGGTGGGGCAGGAGCACCTGCTGGCGCCCGGCGCGCCGCTGCGGCGGCTCGTCGAGGGCGGTACGGCCGCCTCGGTGCTGCTCCACGGCCCGCCCGGCACCGGGAAGACCACGATCGCGCGCCTCTTGGCCACCGCAGGGAGCGACAGCGAGCGGCGCGTCGACACCGCAGGGAGCGACCGCGAGCGGCGCATCGGCGCTGTGGGCGACCGGCACTTCGTCGCGCTCTCGGCGCTCTCGTCCGGTGTGCGGGAGCTGCGCCAGGTGATCGACGACGCCCGCCGCCGCCGGGACCTGCGTGGCCGCCAGACCGTGCTGTTCATCGACGAGGTCCACCGCTTCTCCAAGACCCAGCAGGACGCCCTGTTGGGCGCGGTGGAGGACCGGGTCGTCCTGCTGGTCGGGGCGACCACCGAGAACCCGTCGTTCTCGGTGGTGTCGCCGCTGCTGTCGCGCTCGTTGGTACTGCGGCTGGAGTCGCTGACCGACGACGACGTGCGCGCGCTGGTGCGCCGGGCGGCGGCCGACGAGCGCGGGCTCGCCGCGGCGTTCGCCATCGCGCCCGACGCCGAGGACGCGCTCGTCCGCCTCGCCGCGGGCGACGCCCGGCGCGCGCTCACCGCGCTGGAGGCCGCCGCGGACGGCGTCGCGGGCACCGGGGGCAAGACACTCGACCTGGCCGCCGTCGAGCGGGCCGTCACCGAGGCGAGCGTGCGCTACGACCGCCAGGGCGACCAGCACTACGACGTCATCAGCGCGTTCATCAAGTCCATCCGCGGCTCCGACCCGGACGCGGCGCTGCACTACCTCGCCCGCATGCTCGTGGCGGGGGAGGATCCGCGGTTCATCGCGCGGCGGCTGATGGTGCACGCCAGTGAGGACGTGGGGCTGGCCGATCCCACCGCGCTGCAGGCCGCGGCGGCCGCGGCCCAGGTCGTGCAGCTCGTCGGGCTGCCGGAGTGCCGCATCGCGCTGGCCCAGGCCACCCTGCACCTGGCGACCGCGCCGAAGTCGAACGCCGTCGTCACCGCCATCGACGCCGCGATGTCCGACGTGCGCGGCGGCGCGGTCGGCGCCGTCCCGGCCCATCTGCGCGACGGCCATTACGCGGGCGCACAGCGGTTGGGCAACGCGGTCGGCTACCGCTACCCGCCCGACGACCCGGACGGCGTGGTGGCCCAGCAGTACCCGCCCGACGAGCTGGTCGGCCGCGACTACTACGCCCCGACGACGCGAGGCGCGGAACGGGCGCTGGCCGACCGCATGGAGCGACTCCGCCGGGTCGTCCGCGGGAGGGGCCACACGGTCAACCCGTGATCGCTTCGAGCCGTACCTCAGGCCGGTGCGCGCGCCGCCGTGGTGTGCGGCTCGGCGCGATCATCCGGCTCGATCGCGCCGAGATCCGCTACCGAAGCGCGCTCACGTCCACCGCGAACTGCATCGCGTGGTAGGGCCAGTTGGTCGCGGTGTTCCACTGGCTCACCACGAGGTGCAGGTCGGCCAGCGTGCTGCCGGGCACGACGTAGCCGCCGTAGAGCTGGGCCACCCGGCCCGCGGCGTGGTCCTCGTCGGCCCAGCCCACGCCCTGCAGCACCGTTGCGCGGGGCGCGGTGTGCAGGTCGGCGGTGGGCGAGTCGAGCAGGAGGACGTCCATGCGGTAGTTGCCGTCGTCGAACAGCGCCAGCACCCACTTGTCCTCGACCCGGCGCAGCGACAGCTCGCCGAACCGGCCGGGCAGCACGACCGTCGGCGTCCTACCCCAGCCCCAGCCGCCCCCGAAAGATGACCCGGCCAGGCCCCAGGCCTGCCACGCGGCGACGTCGAGCACCCGGTCCTGCGGCACCCGCGACAGCATGAGCCCTTTGTCGCGCTGGAAGCCGGTGGTGAACGCGTAGACGTACTCGCCGTCGCGCTCCCAGGTGAGCATCTGGAAGTAGCCGTCGAGGTGCTCGCCCGCCCAGCGCACGCCCGTCGGGCGCCAGGTGACGCCGTTGTCGAGGGAGCGGTGCACCTCGGTCCACCGCACGTTCCCCAGCTCTCGGCACACCATGACGTGCAGGTACATCGCGTCGCCGAGCGTGATCAGGTCAGTGGGCAGCACCGTGGTGACCCGCCGTACCCGCCATCTCCATCGGCGCAGCGCGTGATGGCGGTAGCGCACGACCTGGGCCGCCTGCTCGCCCGGCCCGGCCGAGCCCGTCCACCGCAGACCACCGTCAACCGAGTCCGGAGCGGCGAACAGGACGACCGGCGCCCTCCAGCCCGGGCCGCCCACCGTGGGCTGGGCGAACGTGTCGCCGAACACCGACACCAGGCGTCCGTCGGGGGCGACCGCCGTGGCGCCCAGATCGGTGCCGCCGATGGCGAACCGGTCGGTGTGCCCCGGCCCGGTGAGATCCTTGACTTTGCGGGCCAAGATCGTGCTCATCCGAGTTGCCTCCGTCACGCATCACGCCGGGCCACGCTCCACCGGGCAGCTCATGCACCGCGGTCCGCCCCGGCCGCGGCCGAGCTCGCCGCCGGGGATGTCGAGCACCTCGATGCCGTGCCCGCGCAGGAACGTGTTGGTGGTGACGTTGCGCTCGTAGGTCACCACCACGCCGGGCGCGACGGCGAGCATGTTGCAGCCATCGTCCCACTGCTCGCGCTCGGCGGCGTGCACGTCCTGCTCGGCGGTGAGCACCCGGATCGCGGGCAGGCCCATGGCCCGCGCTATCGCGGCGTGCATGTGCTCGGGCGCGTGGTCGGTGACGTGCATCTCCTTCTCGTTGTCGCCGGGCCGGATCGTGTACCCGGGCAACATGCCGAGCCCGGCGTACTTGGTGAACGTCTCCGGGTCGACCATGGTCATCACGGTGTCCAGGTGCATCAGGGCCCGGGTCTCCGGCATGCGCAGCGCGACGATCCGGTCCACCTCCCCGCCCGCGAACAGCCGCCGCGCCAGCCGCTCGACGCCCGCGGGCACCGTGCGCTCGCTCATCCCGATCAGGAGCGCGCCGCCGCCGAGGACGAGCATGTCGCCGCCCTCGGTGGTGGCGAGCCCGTTCTCCGTGCCTGCGGACCAGATCGCGAACCCGCCGTCCGCGAACAGCGGATGCCAGCGGTAGATGGCCTCGTAGTGCGCGGTCTCGCGGACGCGGGCCTGCTTGCGCATGCTGTTGATCGCGACGCCGCCGTAGATCCACGCCGACGTGTCGCGGGTGTAGAGGTGGTTGGGCAGGGGCTCGAGCACGAAGTCGTCCGGTGCGAGCACGTGGAAGGCCACCGAGCGGGGCTCCGGGATCCGGTCGAGCACCTCCCGCTTGGTGATGCCGCCGACGAGGTGGTCGGTGAGCGTGTCGAGGTCCATCGCGTCGAAGCAGTTGCGCAAGGCGTCGATCGCCAAGGGGCCGTAGATCCGCTCGTCGAAGATCGCGTCGAGGATGTGCGCCCTGGCGTCGGGCAGCTCCACGGTGGTCCGCAGGAGCTCCCCGAAGAGGTGCACGGTCACGCCGCGCTCGCGGAGCACGTCGGCGAACCGGTCGTGCTCCTCCTGGGCGCGGTGCACCCACAGCACGTCGTCGAACAGGAGGCGGTCCTTGTTGCCGGGGGTCAGCCGTTTGAGCTCCAGCCCCGGTCGGTGCAGGATCACCTGCCGGAGCGGCCCGACCTCGGAGTCAACGCGATACATGCTGGGAGATACTGCCGTGCCGCTGGACCCCGTGGACGAACGAATCGTCGGGATGCTCGTCGAGGACGCCCGCCGCAGCTTCGCGGAGATCGGCGCGACGGTGGGCTCTCGGCCTCGGCGGTGAAGCGGCGCGTCGACCGGATGCGCGCCGACGGGGCCATCACCGGCTTCACCGTGCGGCTCGACCCGGGCGCCCTCGGGTGGACCGTGGAGGGCTACGTCGAGCTCTTCTGCGGCGCCCGCACCCCGCCCGCGACCATCCGCGACGCCGTGCGGCGCTTTCCGGAGGTGGTCGAGGCGAGCACGGTCTCCGGCGAGGCGGACGCCGTGCTGCGCATTCTCGCCGCGGACATGCGGCACTTCGAGCAGGTGCTGGAGCAGATCAGCGCCGCGCCGTTCGTCGTGCGCACGAAGTCGGTGCTGGTGCTCAGCCCCCTGCTGCGCCGCCCGGCGCACCCGCACGCCCCGTAACGACTAGACGCAACGATCACGCGTCATCTCCCGAAGAGACGCAACGGAGCTGCGGATACGGGCAACAACACGGGATTGTCGAGCGTCGCGCTGCTTCCTACCGTGGAAGCATCTCGGCCCCGTACTCGCGGCCACCCCGGCAACCCTGGAGCGTGCCCGTGACCAGCGTTCTGTCCCGTCCGTCCCGCTACGGCGAGCGCGTCGCCACCCGACGCCACTACCTCATGTGCCCCCCCGAGCACTTCGCCGTCACCTATGCCATCAACCCGTGGATGCGGCCCGGCGTGGCCGTCGACGTCGACGCGCGCGGTCGCCCAGTGGGACGCGCTGCGCCGCACCTACCTCGACCTCGGCCACCGCGTCGACCTCCTCGACCCGGTGCCGGGCCTGCCCGACATGGTGTACGCCGCGAACGGCGCCACCGTGGTCGACGGTGTGGTGTACGGCGCCCGCTTCCGGCACGTCGAGCGCGCCGCGGAGGCCGCCGCGCACCGCGCCTGGTTCCACTCGGCGGGCTTCGCGCGGGTGGTCGTCCCGGAGTTCGTCAACGAGGGCGAGGGTGATCTCCTCGTCGCGGGCGGGGTGATCCTCGCCGGATCCGGGTTCCGCACCGACCCGCGCGCCCACGCCGAGGCGGCGCGCATGCTGCACCGCGAGGTCGTGCCGCTGGAGTTGGTCGACCCGCGCTTCTACCACCTCGACACGGCCCTGGCCGTGCTCGACGAGACCACCATCGCCTGGCTCCCCAGGCGTTCTCGCCCGTGTCGCGTGCGGTGCTCGCCGAGCGCTACCCGGACGCCGTGCTCGCCACGGCCGCCGACGCTGCCGTGCTGGGGCTGAACGCCGTGAGCGACGGCCGCCACGTCGTGCTGCCCGCCGAGGCCACCGACCTCGCGGCCGCGCTCGCCGAGCGCGGCTTCGTCCCCGTCCCTGTCGAGATGTCCGAGCTGCTGAAGGGCGGCGGCGGACCCAAGTGCTGCACGTTGGAGGTGCGCGCATGACCCTCGTCCAGAGTCCCACGGAGTTCCACACCAGCCTGGTCGACCAGTACTCCGCGCACAACTACCACCCGCTGCCGGTGGTGGTCGCGCACGCCGAGGGCGCCTGGGTCACCGACGTCGAGGGCCGCCGCTACCTGGACTGCCTCGCGGGCTACTCGGCGCTCAACTTCGGCCACCGACACCCCGACCTGATCGCCGCGGCGCACCGCCAGCTCGACCGGGTGACGCTCACCAGCCGGGCGTTCGGGAACGACCAGCTCGGCCCGTTCTGTGCCGAGCTCTCGTGCCTGCTGGGCAAGCAGATGGTGCTGCCGATGAACACCGGTGCGGAGGCCGTCGAGTCCGGCATCAAGGTGGCCCGCAAGTGGGGTTACGAGGTGAAGGGCGTGCCCGCGGGCCGGGCCCGGATCATCGTCGCGGCGGACGCGTTCCACGGCCGCACGACGACGATCGTCGGCTTCTCGACCGACCCGGACGCCCGCGGCGGCTTCGGCCCCTTCACGCCCGGCTTCGACGTCGTGCCCTACGGCGACCTCGACGCCCTGCGCGCCGCGGTCACCCCCGACACCGTCGCCGTGCTCGTGGAGCCGATCCAGGGCGAGGCGGGCGTGGTCGTGCCGCCCGCCGGATACCTCGCCGGGATCCGCGAGATCTGCGACGCCCATCGGGTGCTCTTCGTGGCCGACGAGGTGCAGTCCGGTCTCGGGCGCACCGGGCACCTGCTCGCGACCCGGGCCGCCGGGGTGGACGCCGACGTCTACCTGCTGGGCAAAGCCCTCGGCGGCGGGGTCCTGCCGCTGTCGGCCGTCGTCGCGGACGCCGCCGTGCTCGGCGTTCTGCGGCCGGGCCAGCACGGCAGCACCTTTGGCGGCAACCCCCTCGCGTGCGCCGTGGGACGGGCCGTGATCCGCCTTCTCGCGGACGGCGAGTTCCTGGCCCGCGCCCGCGAACTCGGCGCGCACCTGCACGACAGGCTGGCGGGACTCGTCGGGAACGGGGTGTGCGCGGTGCGCGGTGTCGGGCTCTGGGCGGGCGTCGACGTCGATCCAGCCATCGATCCAGCCATCGATCCAGCCGTGGATCCGCGGTGGGGCACCGGCCGCGCCGTCAGCGAGGCGATCGCGGCCCGCGGCGTGCTCGTCAAGGACACCCACGGGTCCACGATCCGGATCTCGCCGCCGCTCGTCGTCACCCGCGCCGAGCTCGATGTCGCCGTCGACGCACTGGGCGACGTGCTCGCGCGCTGAGAACTGCTGCATCCGGCCGACCGCTCGGCGATGGGTTTGGACGGTTCGGCCCGCAGGTCACGGGCCCGAACGGCTCAATGGACAGGTAGGAAGGGCCGCTCGACGCCGACGAGGACGTCGGGGCGCAGCGCACCGAACATCACGGTGAGTAGCACCTCGGCTGTGGTCTCGGGATTCTCGTTCGGCCGGTTCACGTTGCGGATGAGCACGGTGGCGACCAGCAGCCCACCGAGGTCGCCTGCCGCCGGGTAGGACCGCAGTTCGCCCTCGCCCTGCCCGTACGCGATGAGCAGCTCCAGCGGCTCGGTCATCGGCACCAGGGCGCGTGGATCGGCGTCGTCGTCGGGGTCGGGCAGCGCCCCTGCCTTGATCATGTACTCCGAGGCGGCGGCGAAGTAGGCGGCCGTGAGCGTGCGGTTGCGTGCGCACAGCCTGCACAGCGCCCGCACCTGGTCGGACAGCGCTTCCACGACCGGTCGGTGCGCCGCGATGTCCTGCTTGGCCGCCGCGAGCAGCGGGTTGATGATCGGTGCGTAGACCTGCGCGAGCAACGCGTGCTTCGTCGGAAAGTGGTTGTACGCGGTGGCGGCGCTCACACCCGCGGACTGTGCGATGTCCTCGACGCGGGTGCGCGCCCATCCACGTGAACCGAACGCGGAGTCGGCCGCATCGAGCAGCGCTCGACGCGTACGATCACGTTTCGTGCGCGCCGCGCGGGCCCGCGGGTCACCCATTGGAGGGACAGCGGCGACGGACATCGGCAGAGAGTAACCGTTTCGAGGCTGACCTGCACTTGACTCAACTTTGGGATTACCCCAAGATACGTCACTGTGCAGGACCCCTGTAGCAACGTGGGGCACGGCGTCGATAGGGGTGGGGAGACGGTGACACGTCACGGTCGGGGGACCGGGACGGGGTCGGTATCACGACCCGTGGTCACCGCTCCTGGGTAAGGAGCACGACGGGTCCGTCGCCCCACCGGGAGCGGTGCGGCGGGCGCGAAGAGCGTCGGGTCTGTGCCCGGCGTGCCGGGATGGGGAGGGGTACCCACAAGATGTGCCAACCGATGACGGCGTGCGTCGGATGAACGACACAGCCGTCCGTGGAGGAATTTCCGCCGCCGACAACAACTCCGACGATGTCCAGGGCGTGGCACCCGTTCTGGAACGTCTGGTTCCGGCGGCGGTCGCAGGCGACAAGCAGGCGTGCGACCTGCTGTTGGCCGAGATCCAGCCGCTGGTTCAGCGCTACTGCCGGGGCAGGCTCGGCCGCGGCGAAAGCGTCATCGGCTCGGCCGACGACGTCGCGCAGGACGTGTGCCTTGCCGTGATCAGCGCGCTGCCGCACTACCAGATCAAGGGGCTGTCGTTCCGGGCGTTCGTCTACGGCATCGCTGCCCACAAGGTCACCGACGCGTTCCGGGCCATCGGGCGCAACCGGGCCGACCCGGTCGCGGAGATGCCCGACTCGCCGATCCTGTCCGACGGCCCCGAGCAGCGGCTGCTGGCCGCCGAGCTCGCCGAGCGGCTGGGTCACCTGCTCCACAAGCTCACGCCCCGCCAACGCGAGGTGCTCGTGCTGCGCATCGCGGTCGGGCTTTCGGCGGAGGAGGCGGCGCAGGTCGTCGGATCCACGCCGGGCGCCGTCCGGGTCACCCAGCACCGGGCGCTCAACCGGCTGCGGGGCGTCATCGGCGGCCCGGTCACGGTCGATCCCGAGGACCCCGACGACGTGCCCGACACCGGGCCGTCGGCCGTTCCCGCGTAGCTACCCGCCGACGGTCGCGCATCCCGACATCCCGGGGGTGCGCGACCGGCTGCGGGTAGTAGCCTGACCGCGATCATTTCCGCACGTGGGTGGGGATCAGAGGAGGGCACCGGTGACGGCTGGCCAGATCGCTGCGCTGATCGCGGCGGGGGCCTTCGTGGTTCTCGTTCTGCTGCTGGCCGTTCCGCTGCTGAAGCTCGGTCGCACGCTCGACGAGGCCACCATCGCCATCCGCAAGGCGCACGAGGGGTCAGCCCCCCTGCTCGACGACGCGCAGGTCACCTTGCGCCAGGTCAACACGCAGCTGGACCGGGTGGACGGCATCACCTCCAGCGCGCGCACGGTCACGAGCAACGTGTCGGTGCTGACATCGCTCTTCACCGCCACGCTCGGCGGCCCGCTCGTGCGGGCCGCCGCGTTCTCCTACGGCCTCAACAGGGCCATCAAGGCCCGCCGCGGCGGCAAGGCCGAGGGCAGGTCGCGCCGGTCGCGGCGGAAGCGCGCCGCATGAAGCGGCTCTTCTGGCTCGGTGTCGGCCTCGCTGCGGGCGCCTACGTCGCCCACCGTGCGCAGGCCACTGCCGAGCGCCTCACCCCCGCCGGGATCGGCGCCAACCTCGCCGACGGGCTGCGCGAACTCGGCGCGGGCCTCGGCGCGTTCGGGGCCGAGGTGCGCGCGGGCATGGCCGAGCGCGAGCACGAGCTCACCGCGATGGTTGAGCGCCGCACCGGCGACCGGCTGCCCACCTTCGGCGAAGTGCTCGCCGACCCCGTACCTCCCGCGCGAGCGCGCAGGGCGGGGGCCTGACGTTCCGTGTGACGGTGCGGTCCCTGCCGTTCCCGCGTCCACCCCTCTTCCGCCCCTCTTCCGCAGCAGAAGGCCGTTCCTCAGTGCAGACCCACGAGATCATCAACCGGTTCAGCGAGCACTTCGTCGCCGCGGGCCACGCCAAGGTGCCCAGCGCGTCGCTGATCCTCGACGACCCGACCCTGCTCTTCGTCAACGCGGGCATGGTCCAGTTCAAGCCGTACTTCCTCGGCGACGCTCCCGCGCCGTGGCCGCGCGCCACCTCGATCCAGAAGTGCGTGCGCACCGGGGACATCGAGGAGGTCGGCAAGACCACCCGGCACAACACGTTCTTCCAGATGGCGGGCAACTTCTCGTTCGGCGACTACTTCAAGGAAGGCGCGATCGACCTCGCCTGGTCGCTGGTCACCGGCGCGTACGGGATTGACCCCGACCGGCTGTGGGCCACCGTCTACCGCGACGACGACGAGGCGTTCGCGCTCTGGCGCAGGCTCCTTCCCGAAGGCCGCATCCAGCGCCGCGGCGGCAAGGACAACTACTGGGACATGGGCATCCCCGGTCCCGGCGGCCCCTGCTCGGAGATCTACTTCGACCGCGGCCCGGAGTACGGCCGCGACGGCGGGCCGGAGGCCGACGAGGACCGCTACCTGGAGATCTGGAACCTCGTCTTCATGCAGGACGTCCGCGGCGACCGCTCGCCCAAGGACGACTTCCCGCCGATCGGCACGCTGCCGAAGAAGAACATCGACACCGGCATGGGGATCGAGCGGGTCGCGACGCTGCTGCAGGACGTGGCGAGCGTGTACGAGACCGACCTCGTCCGCCCGGTGATCGCCCGTGCCGAGGAGTTCTCCGGCCGCCGCTACGGCGCCTCGCGTGAGGACGACGTGCGGTTCCGCGTGATCGCCGACCATGCCCGGTCCGGCGTCATGATCATCGGCGACGGCGTGACGCCGTCCAACGAGGGCCGCGGCTACGTGCTGCGCCGCCTGCTG
Source organism: uncultured Actinomycetota bacterium (assembly GCA_963822805.1). Classification (GTDB taxonomy): domain Bacteria; phylum Actinomycetota; class Actinomycetes; order Mycobacteriales; family Pseudonocardiaceae; genus Pseudonocardia. The sequence continues at coordinate 830,007 of CAWGIV010000004.1, forward strand.
CGCCGGATCGTGCGCTCCTCGCGGCTGCTCGGCGTCCACGAGCCGGTGCTGCCCGCATTCGCCGCGGTCGTGCGCGACGCCATGGCACCGTCGTACCCGGAGCTCGCCACCGACTTCGAGCGCATCGCCGCGGTCGTCCGGGTCGAGGAGGAGGCGTTCCTGCAGACGCTGACGACCGGCTCGAAGATCTTCGACCTGGCCGTCTCCGCCACGAAGGCGGCGGGCGCCACCCAGCTGGCAGGCGACCAGGCGTTCAAGCTGCACGACACCTACGGTTTCCCCATCGACCTCACCCTCGAAATGGCCGCCGAGGCTGGGCTCACCGTCGACGAGCAGGGCTTCCGCACGCTGATGGCCGAGCAGCGCAACCGGGCCAAGGCCGACGCCGCCGCGCACAAGCACGGCTACGCCGACGGCACGGCTTACCGCGCGGTGCTCGAAACGGCCGGCGGCACCACGTTCCTCGGCTACACCGACCTGGTCGCTGAGGGCGAGGTCGTCGGGCTCGTCGTCGACGGCGCGGGCGTGCCCGCGGCGGGCGCGGGCACGGCCGTCGAGGTGATCCTGGACCGCACCCCGTTCTACGCGGAGGGCGGGGGTCAGCAGGCCGACACCGGCTGGATCCGCGGGGACGGGTACGTCGTCGACGTCGCGGACGTCCAGTCGCCGGTCGCCGGGCTCGTCGTGCACCGCGGCACCGTGCGCGAGGGCGAGATCACGGTGGGGGCGGGCGCCCAGGCCGAGGTCGACACGGGCAGGCGGGCGGCGATCTCGCGGTCGCACTCGGCCACCCACCTCGTGCACGCGGGCATGCGCAAGGCCCTCGGCGACGCCGCGGCGCAGGCGGGCTCGCTCAACGCCCCCGGGCGGCTGCGGTTCGACTTCACCTCGCCCGCCGGGGCCGTGCCCACCGCGGTGCTCGCCGACGTCGAGGACGAGGTCAACGACGTGCTGCTGAACGACTACGAGGTGCGCGCGTTCGTCACCACGCAGGACGAGGCGCGGCGGATCGGCGCGATGGCGCTGTTCGGCGAGAAGTACGGCGACCAGGTGCGGGTGGTCGAGATCGGCGAGTACTCCCGCGAGCTGTGCGGCGGCACCCACGTGGCCCGCTCCGGACAGCTGGGCCTGGTGAAGCTGCTCTCGGAGGCGTCGATCGGCTCCGGTGTGCGGCGGGTCGAGGCGCTGGTCGGGCTGGACGCGTTCCGCTTCCTCGCCCGCGAGCACGTGCTCGTGTCCCAGCTCGCCGAGCAGTTCAAGGCGCGGCCCGAGGAGCTGCCGGACCGCATCGGCGGCGTCGTCGAGCGGCTGCGGCAGGCCGAGCGTGAGCTGGAGAAGGTGCGCGCCGACGCCGTGCTGTCCTCGGCGGGCGCGTTGGCAGGCGGCGCGGAGGACGTGGGCGGCACCGCGCTGGTGGCCGCCGCGCTTCCCGGCGGGGTCGCCGCCGCGGACCTGCGGGCGCTGGCCACCGACGTGCGGGGACGGCTCGGGGCGCGGCCGGGGGTCGTCGCGCTGTTCGCCGCAGACCCCGGCGACGACGGCGGCGGGAAGGTGTCGTTCGTCGTCGCCACCACCGCCGCGGCTCGCGACGCCGGGCTGGCCGCAGGCAAGCTGGTGCCGGTGTTCGCGCCCGCCGTCGGCGGCCGCGGGGGCGGGAAGCCCGACCTCGCGCAGGGCGGGGGCACCGACCCGTCCGGCGTGTCGGCGGCGATCGACGCGCTGCGCCGGGAGCTGGCGGGCCGGTGAGCGCGTGGGGCGCCCCCCGCGCCGAGCCACCCCGGCACCGAACCCGCCCACCTCGCACCCCACCGGTGAACTTCGCACCCCACCGACGGGGTGCGAAGTGCCCATAAGGGGTGCGAGGTCGGGCCCACCCCGCCGATGGTGATGGCATGAGGCCGCCGGGGCGAGGGCGGCGGCTCGGCGTCGACGTCGGCGCGGTGCGGGTTGGGGTGGCGCTGAGCGACCCCGAGGGCGTGCTCGCCACCCCGCTCGTCACCGTGCCCCGCGACGCCGAGCACGGCTCCGACGTGGCGACCCTGTGTGCGCTGGTGGCCGAGCACGCGGCTGTGGAGGTCGTCGTCGGGCTGCCGCGCACCCTGGCGGGCCGGGAGGGACCCGCCGCCGAAGCCGCGCGGGCGTTCGGGGACGCGCTCGCCGCGGCCGTGGACGTGCCCGTGGTGTTCGCCGACGAACGGCTGACGACCGTGCTCGCCACCCGCCAGCTCCGCGCACGCGGTGTGAAGGGCCGTAAGCAGCGCGCCGTCATCGACCAGGCCGCGGCCGTCGCCATTCTGCAGAGTTGGCTCGACGCGCACCGCTGACGGGCCCCGGGGCGGGCACGTTCCACCCGTCCCGGTTACGCTCCGGCATCATGCGTCGCGACGGAGTGGACCGCACACCCCCCGTTGACGACGCTTCCCTCGGCCGCGCAGGTGACGAGACGACGCGGATCGACGTGGTCGGCGGCCGCCGCGCGAGGCGCGAAGCCGCCCGGCCCCCACGCCGCGCCCGCCGGGCCGTGATCGTCGTGCTGGCGCTGGCGATCCTGCTCGCGGTCGTCGTGGGCGGCGGCTGGTACCTCTACCACTCGATCGTCGCGACACCGGACTACCAGGGCGACGGCTCCGGCGCCGTCGTGATCCAGGTGCACGACGGCGACACCACGAGCCAGATCGGCGCCGAGCTCGCAGGCCGCGGCGTCGTGGCCGCCCCGGCGTCGTTCACGGAGGCGGCGGCGGACGATGACCGGATCCGGTCCGTCCAACCCGGCTACTACCAGATGCGGCTGCGCATGTCCGGCGCGTCGGCTGTCGCGCTGCTGCTGGACCCGAGCTCCCGCGTGGGGCAACTCGAGATCCGCGGCGGCATCCAGCTCGACGACACCCGCGCCCCGGACGGCACCGTCACGCCCGGCGTGCTCAGCCTCATCGCGCAGGCCACGTGCACGACGGTCGATGGCGTCAAGAAATGCGTGACGGCCGACGCGCTGCGCACCGCCATGGCCAAGACCGATCCCGCGCAGCTCGGGATCCCCGACTGGGCGCTTGCGGCCGTCGCCAAGGTCCCACCGACCCGCCGTCTCGAGGGGCTGCTGATCCCCGGCCGGTACGACGTCGCTCCCGGTTCGTCGGCTGTCGATGCGCTGCGCGCCGTGCTCACCGCCTCGGTCGACCGGATCGCCGCCACCGGGCTGGTCTCCGGCGCGTCGAAGGTCGGGATGTCGCCGTACGACGTGCTGAAAGTGGCCTCGCTCATCGAGAAGGAGTCGGTCATCTCGGACATGCCGCGGGTGGCCCGGGTGATCTACAACCGGCTCGGCGCGGGCCAGCGGCTCGAGCTCGACACCACGATCAACTATCCGTTGGACGTGCCGTCGCTCTACACCAGCCCGGCGAACCGCGCCAAGCCCGGCCCGTACAACACCTACCTCAACACCGGCCTGCCGGTGACGCCGATCGCCGCGGCCGGATCGGACTCCGTCGCTGCCGCGCTGGCCCCCGCCGACGGACCCTGGATGTTCTTCGTGCCGTGCGAGAAGAACGGCACGTCGTGCTTCGCGGTGACGTTCGCCGAGCACCAGGCCAACGTGGCCAAGGCGCGGGCCAACGGCGTGTTCTAAGCGGGGCGCCCCCAGAAGCCCGGCGGCGGCATCGGCGAGGGGACCGCATTCCGGTCGGTGCGGGCCGCCGCGGTGAACCGGTCCAGGTCGGAGCCGGCGAGCACCCTGGCGGGGAACGGGTCTGCGGCGGTGTGGCGGCGCAGCTCGTCGACCGGCAGCCGCGTCGAGGAGGCCGCAAGCACGAGGTTGCCGAACCGACGGCCGCGCAGCACGTCGGGCGGAGCCACCACGGCGACGTGCCGGAAGACCGCACGGGCCGCGGCCACCTGCGAGCCCGCGAACGCGAGCGCGGGACCCCCGTCGGCGACGTTCGCGGCGTAGGTTCCACCGGGGGCGAGCGTCCGTGCGACCAAGGCGGCGAACTGTGCCGAGGTCAGGTGGGCGGGGGTGCGCGCGCCCGAGAACACGTCGAGGACGACCAGGTCGACCGCGCCCGGGGCGGTCGCGGCCAGCGCGGCGCGGGCGTCGCCGACCGTGACCTCGATGCCCAGCCCGTCCGCGGGCAGGCGATGCGCCACGAACTCGGCCAGCGGTCCGTCGAGCTCGGCGACGGTCTGGGTCGAGCCGGGCCGGGTCGCGGCCATGTAGCGGGCCAGGGTCCACGCGCCGCCACCGAGATGCAGGGCCCGCAGCGGCGTGTACGGCGGCGCGCAGTGGTCGACGAGATGGCCGATCCGCCGCACGTACTCGAACTCGAGGTGCGTGGGGTCGTCGAGGTCGACGTGGCTCTGCGCCGTGCCGTCCACCAGCAGGGTCCAGCCCTGGGGTCGGTCGGGATCGCCGAGGAGCTCGGCGGTGCCGTGTCCGATGTCGGCGCGGATGACGGCCCGGGCGGTGCGGGACATTCCCGCAATCCTGCCTCGCGCTACCGGCGCGGCACAGGGCGGCGCTAGGTTGCTCGTGTGCTGCTGTCCCCACACGAGCAGGAGCGGCTGATGCTGCACGTCGCCGCCGACCTGGCGCAGAAGCGCCGTGCGCGGGGCTTGCGGCTCAACTACCCCGAGGCCATTGCGACGATCAGCGCGTGGGTGCTCGAGGGCGCCCGCGACGGTCGCAGCGTCGCCGAGCTCATGACCGGTGGGCAAGCCGTCCTGACCCGCGCCGACGTCATGGAGGGCGTACCGGAGATGATCGCGTCCGTGCAGGTCGAGGCCACGTTCCCGGACGGCACCAAGCTCGTCACCGTGCACCGGCCCATCCCGTGATCCCCGGGGAGTACCTCCTGGCGGAGGAGCCGGTCGCGATCGACCGGGAGCGCGTCGAGCTGGTCGTCGTCAACACGGGGGACCGGCCGGTCCAGGTCGGCTCGCACTACCACTTCGCCGCGGCCAACCCGGCCCTGGAGTTCGACCGTGCGGCTGCCGCGGGGATGCGGCTTGCGGTGCCCGCGGGCACGGCGGTGCGGTTCGAGCCGGGCATCGAGCGCACGGTGGCCCTCGTCGCGCTGGGCGGGACGAAGACCGTGCCGGGGCTCCGACTGCCGTGACGGGGCCCTGGATCATCGACCGCGCCCGGTACGCCGAGCTGTACGGCCCGACCGTCGGCGACCGGGTGCGCCTGGCCGACACCGATCTTGTCATCGAGGTCACCGAGGACCGCTGCCGGGGCCCGCGCGGCGGCGACGAGGTCGTCTTCGGGGGCGGCAAGGTCATCCGGGAGTCCATGGGCCAGGCCCGCACCACCCGCGGCGAGGGCACGCCCGACCTGGTCATCACGGGTGCGCTGGTGCTGGACCACTGGGGCGTCGTGAAGGCGGACGTCGGCGTGCGCGACGGCCGGATCGTCGGCCTCGGCAAGGCGGGCAACCCGGACATCATGGACGGGGTGTCGGCGGAGCTGGTGATCGGACCGTCGACGGAGATCGTCGCGGGCAACGGCATGATCCTCACCGCGGGTGGCGTGGACTGCCACGTCCACCTGATCTCGCCGACTCAGATCCCGGAGGCGCTGGCGTCCGGCGTCACGACGTGGATCGGCGGCGGCACCGGCCCGGCCGACGGGACGAAAGCCACCACCGTGACGCCCGGGTCGTGGTATGTCGCGCGGATGCTGGAGTCACTCGACGCCGTCCCGCTCAACATCGCGCTGCTGGGCAAGGGCAACACCGTGGGCGTCGACGCGCTGCACGAGCAGGTCGAGGGCGGGATCAGCGGGTTCAAGCTGCACGAAGACTGGGGCGCAACCCCGGCGGCGATCGACGCCTGCCTGCGGGTGGCCGACCAGACCGGCGTGCAGGTGGCCATCCACACCGACACCCTCAACGAGGCCGGGTACGTGCAGGACACCCTCGCCGCGATCGCAGGCCGGGGCATCCACGCCTACCACACGGAGGGCGCGGGCGGTGGGCATGCGCCGGACATCATCACGGTGGCGGGCCAGGCGAACGTGCTGCCGTCCTCGACGAACCCGACGCGCCCGCACACCGTCAACACCGTCGACGAGCACCTCGACATGCTCATGGTCTGCCACCACCTCAAGCCGACCGTGCCCGAGGACCTGGCGTTCGCGGAGTCGCGCATCCGGCCCTCGACGATCGCGGCCGAGGACCTGCTGCACGACCTCGGCGCGATCTCCATGATCAGCTCGGACTCGCAGGCGATGGGGCGGGTCGGCGAGGTGCCGCTGCGAACCTGGCAGACCGCGCACGTCGGCAAGCGGCGCTGGGGCACGCTGCCCGGCGACGGGCGGGCGGACAACGTGCGGGCGCGCCGCTACGTCGCCAAGTACACGATCTGCCCGGCGATCGCGCACGGGCTGGACGGCGAGGTGGGGTCGGTGGAGGTCGGCAAGCTCGCCGACTTGGTCCTGTACCAGCCCGCGTTCTTCGGCGTGCGGCCCACGCTGGTGATCAAGGGCGGGGTGATCGCCTACGCGGCGATGGGCGACGCCAACGCGGCGATCCCCACGCCGCAGCCGGTGCTGCCGCGGCCCATGTTCGGGGCGGAGCCGGTGACCGCTGCGGCGACGTCGGTGCACTTCGTCGCGCCGACGGCGCTGGCGGGCGGGCTGGCCGACCGGCTCGCGGTGCGACGGCGGCTGGTGCCGGTGCGGAACACGCGCGCGCTCGGCAAGGCCGACATGCCCGGCAACGACGCGCTGCCGCGGATCGAGGTGGAGCCGGACACCTTCACGGTGCGGGTCGACGGCGAGGTGGTCGAGGCCGCGCCCGCGGTCGAGTTGCCCATGGCCCAGCGGTACTTCCTGTTCTGAAATGGACGGTTCTGAAATGGACGGCCGACGCGCGACCCGTCCGGCAGCGGAACCGGCGGCGTGGCCGGGCGGGGAACACTGACGTGATGCGCGCCGGACTGCTGCTGCTCGCCGACTCCCGGCTGCCGTCGGGCGGGCACGCGCATTCGGGCGGGGTGGAAGCGCTGGTCGACCGTGGCCTGCTGCGGACGGTGACCGACCTTGAGCTGTTCCTGGCGGGGCGGGTCGCGACGGGCGCGGCGGTGCCCGCCGGGGCGGCGGCTGCGGCGTGCGCGCTCGCCGGGGCGGCGGATGGGTTGGCGCAGGGTGACCCTCCTCCCACCGGGTCGCGGTCGGGTGCATGCTGGGCGGCGTGGGACCACGCCGTCTCCACGCGGCTGCCCGCCGCGGCCACGCGGGCGGCGTCGTACACGCAGGGGGCGGCGCTGCTGCGCACGGCGTCGCGAGCCTGGCCCTCGGCGGCGCTCGACACTTTGCGCGCGCTCGCCCACGTGCATCATCCGCTGGTGCTCGGCGCCGCCGCCGCGACGGTCGGGGCGGCGCCGTCCGACGCCGCGATGCTCGCCGTGCACCACCTGGTCGGCGGGGCGTGCACGGCCGCGGTCCGACTGCTGGGCCTCGACCCCCTCGCCGTCGCCGCCGTCGCCGCGGAGGCCGGGCGCGGTGCCGAGCCGGTCGCCGCCGAAGCCGCGCGGGCGGGTGTCGCCGCCGCCTCGGCGGCCGATCCGGCCCTGCTGCCCACCGACGGCAGCCCGCTGTACGACGTGCTGGCCCAGCTCCACCGATCGACGGAGGCGACCCTCTTTGCATCGTGACGACCTCGCCCAGTTCTGCCCACCCGCCGCGGGCCCGCCCGGACCGCTGCGGGTCGGCATCGGCGGCCCCGTCGGCGGCGGCAAGACCGCATTGGTCGCGGCGCTGTGCCGAGCTTTGCGCGACCAGCTGTCGCTGGTGGTCGTGACCAACGACATCTACACCGAGGAGGACGCCGAATTCCTCCGGCGCCACGGGGTGCTGCCCGACGAGCGCATCCGGGCGGTGCGCACCGGATGCTGCCCGCACACCGCGATCCGGGACGACATCACCGCCAACCTCGACGCCGTCGAGGATCTCATCGCCCGCCATGACCCCGATCTCGTGCTGGTGGAGAGCGGCGGCGACAACCTCACCGCCACCTTCAGCTACGGGCTCGTGCACGCCCAGATCTTCGTGCTCGACGTGGCGGGTGGGGACAAGGTGCCGCGCAAGGGCGGGCCCGGCGTCATCCGCTCCGACCTGCTCGTCATCAACAAGATCGATCTGGCGCCACTGGTCGGCGCGGACCTCGACGTCATGCGCACCGACGCCGAGAAGGTGCGGGAGGGCAGGCCGACGGTGCTCACCTCGCTGCGGGAGCGACCCGACGCCGCTCCTGTCGTGGAGTGGCTGGTACCGCAGGTGCGGGCGCGGCGCGGGTGACCGCCGTGCCGGTCCCCGCCCGGAAGGCGTCCGCAGGCACGGGGCGCGCCGGCCTGCCCCGCGCGGCGGCCGATCGCGATGGCCGGTCCGCCGCGGCGTCAGAACGCGGCATGCGGCAGGCGTCCGACCGCAGCGGGCTGGCCGCGACCGCGTCGGTCGTCGCGGACATCGACGCCGGTCGACCGCGAATCCGCTGGTCACAGGCGTGGCCGAGCGTGCTGCGGCCGACCGGGGACGCGCGGGTACACCTCGTCCACGGTGCGGGTGGCCCCCTCGGCGGGGACCGGCTGGCGCTCGACGTCCGGGTCGGGGCGGGGGCGACGCTCGCGGTGCGCAGCGCGGGAGCCACGATCGTCCAGCCGGGCCGTGCGTCGGATCCGGCCCGGTGGGACGTCCGTGTGGCCGTCGGGGTCGGGGCGAGCCTCGACTGGGCGCCGGAACCGACCGTCGTCATCGCCCGCGCCGACTACCGGACGTCGCTGCGGGTCGACCTCGACGCGGGGGCGCGGGCGGTCGTCCGGGAGGTCGTCGTGCTCGGCCGCCACGGCGGTGCGGGCGGCCGCTACCGCGGGCGGCTCGACGTCATCGTCGACGGCGTCCCGTTGCTCGCCCACACGACGCTGCTCGACGGTGCCGACCCTGCGCTCTGCGGCCCGGGCGGGACAGCGGGCGCTCGCGCCGTCGGGACCCTCGTGGTCGTCGCCCCACCCACCGAGGGGGCGCCCGACCCGCTCACCGGCGATCGCCCGGACGTGCGGTGGGCGTGGACGGACCTGGCCGGACCGGGCCGGGCGCTGCTCGCTGTCGGCGAACCGGGTGCCGTGATCGCGCGCCTCGCCGCGGCCGCGACCTGACGCCGTCAGCCGGGCAGGATCGCGCCGTAGACGCGGTCGAACGGCAGCGTCAACACGACGCGCTGGTCGGCGACCATCGCCGCGCGGTACTCGTCCCAGTCGGGGTGCTCGCCCGCGATGCTGCGGTAGACGTCCACGAGCGCGTCGACGGTTGCGTCGTGCGGCTCGGCGGCGGGCGGCGTCAGCGCGGCGGTGCCCTCGCCGACGGCGTAGGCGCGCAGGTTGCCGGTCGTCACCACATAGCTCGCGCGCGGGTCGCGGCGCAGGTTGCGCGTCTTCGCCCGCGGCTCGGTGATCGACGCCCGCAGCGTCAAGGTGGCCGGGTCGAACGTGTGCGTGACGACCGACGCCTGCGGGCGCCCGTCGCGCTTGAGGGTGATGAGGGTGCCGCCGTGCTGCTGCACGAACAGTTCCGCCAGCGCGGGATCGACTGCCATGGCTGGTCCTCCGGGGCGTGGGTGGCTTGAACGGCATCGTCAGTGGGTCGGCGCACCCTATTCCTCTCGCTTGCGGCGCCGCAGACCCGCGGCGGCAGTCGTTCTCACGTCAGGTGCCGGGTGAAGAACCGGGCCCCGTCATCCACCTCGAACCACGGGGTACCGGCGTGCCCGCCCAGATTGGCGTGCAGCGTCTTCTCCTTGCTGCCGAAGGCGTCGAACAGATCCAGGACCGGCTGCCGCTCCATCCCTTCGTCGTCCCACTGCATCAGGAACAGCAGCGGAATGGTGACCTGCCGGGCCTCCTCGCGCAGAGCGCCGGGCACGAAACCACCGGCGAAGAAACCGGCGGCCGCGATGCGTGGCTCGACCACCGCCAGCCGAATGCCGATGGCGGTCATCCCCGCGTATCCGACCGGGCCACCGATCTCGGGCAGCGAAAGGAGGGCATCCAGGGTGGTCCGCCATTCCGGGACCGCCCTTTCGACCAGCGGGAGGATGAAGGCATCGACGATCTCGTCGACCGGCTCGCCTGCCGCGATCGCTCGGCGGAGGTCGGCGCGGTGCTGCTCGTCGACGGCGGAACGGGGCCGGTCACCGTGCCCCGGGGCGTCGATGGCGGCCACCGCGAAGCCGTGCGCCGCCGCGTGCCGGGCCCGGGCCACCAGCCGCGATTCCCGCTTGTGCAAGCCGCCGTTGTGGCCGCTCAGGATCAGCGGGGCCGGTGCGGATCCTGGCGTCCACAGGACGCCGGGGATCTCGCCGAGGGTGAAGTCGCGTTCGAGGACGCCGTCGTCGAGGCGCTGTTCGGAAGTGAATCGCATGGTCGTGCCTTTCGGGAGTGCTCGTGAACGGCGCTCCCGGACGACCTATCGTCCGACCGTGACCCCGGAGGGGAGCACCCATGTCGATACGTTCACGGGTACCACCTCCTCGTTCTCTAGCACGGCCTCCGGAACGTAGCAGTGGTCGCCGTGGGCCGCCAACGGGTTCCGGTGGGGACGACCGCGCAGCGCGGGCGTCCTCGGCCCGCCCGATCGCCGTCGAGGTGCTGCAGTTGTCCCCATCGCGGCGCGCCATCCACAGATTTTCGACGGCTGTGGCGCCGCGGGTCCTCCCGGACGAGCGTGAAGGCATGACGGTGACGACGGCGGTCGCAGGAAGTGCCGCGGTGGCGACGGGCTCGACAGTCGCGGCGGTGCTCGGCACGGTGGCCGGGGTGCCGGGCACGACGGCCGGGCTGGTCGGCACGGTGGCCGGGGTCGTGGTCGGGACGGCGGTGGGTGGGGGCGCCGGGATGGTGGCCGGGGCGGCGGCCCGCCGGTTGCTGGCCACGATGCGGCGAGGCATTCGGGTGCGCGCCCCGGTGTGCGAGGCCACGACGGGCGCGCTGTGGGCGGTCACCGGGTGTCTGTGGGGTGCGGGTCGCCTGCCGACGCCGTGGCTTCCCGCGATGCTCGGCCTCGGTTGGCTGGGCGTCGCGGCCGGGCTGGTGGATGTGCGGCTCCGCAGGCTGCCCAACGCCCTCACCGCGCCCGCCGCGGGCGTCGCGCCGCTGGTGCTCGTGCCGCTGGGGCTCGGGGCGGTCGGCCGTGGGCTGCTCGGCGCGCTCGTCGCCGTCGTCGGCTACGGGATCGTGCACCTCCTGCGCCCCAGCGCGCTCGGCGCGGGTGACGTCAAGCTCGCCGCCCCGCTCGCCGCGGTGCTCGGGGCCGCGTCGTGGACCGCGCTCGCGACCGCCGCTGTACTCGCGGCCGTCCTCACCGGTGCCGTCGGGCTTGTCGTGGTCTGCGCGGGCCGGGGGCCGCCGGGCGCGACGGTGCCGCACGGGCCCTCCATGCTCGCGGCGACCTGGCTCGTCACGCTGGTCGTGGCCGCAGGCCGGGGCTGACCACCCAGCTCGCGACGACGCTCAGGATGCCGCGGTGGGGCCACGTGCGAAAATGCGGCCGTGCTGCGCTGGATCACCGCGGGGGAGTCCCACGGTCCCGCCCTCGTGGCCGTGCTGGAGGGCATGGTCGCCGGGGTGGAGATCACCACGAAGGAGCTCGCTGCCGAGCTCGCCCGCCGCCGCCTGGGCTACGGCCGCGGCGCGCGGATGAAGTTCGAGGCCGACGAATTGGAGGTCATCGGCGGCGTACGGCACGGGCTGACGCAGGGCGGCCCCGTCGCGATCCGCATCGGCAACAGCGAGTGGCCGAAGTGGGAGACGGTGATGGCGGCCGACCCGGTCGACCCCGAGCTGATCGCGGGGCGGGCCCGCAACGCGCCGCTCACCCGCCCACGGCCGGGCCACGCCGATCTCGCGGGCATGACGAAGTTCGGCTTCGACGACGCCCGGCCCGTGTTGGAGCGCGCCAGTGCACGGGAGACCGCGGCACGGGTCGCCCTGGGCACGGTGGCGCGGGCGTTCCTCAAGCAGGCGCTCGACGTCGCGATCGTCTCGCACGTCGTGGCGTTGGGCGCGGTCGAGGCGCCCGAGGGCGAGGTTCCCGGCCCTGCGGATCGCGATCGCGTCGACGCGAGCCCGGTGCGCGCTTACGGCGACGAGGCCACGGCCGCGATGGTCGCCGAGGTCGACACGGCACAGGCCGACGGCGACACCCTCGGCGGCGTCGTCGAGGTGATCGCGTACGGCCTCCCCGTGGGCCTGGGCTCCTATGTGCAGTCCGACCGGCGTCTCGACGCCCGGCTCGCGGGCGCGCTGATGGGCATCCAGGCCATGAAGGGCGTCGAGATCGGCGACGGGTTCCGCACCGCGCGGCGGCGCGGCAGCGCGGCGCATGACGAGATGCTGCCCGGCGACCCGGTCAAGCGCCTCACCAACCGGGCGGGCGGCATCGAGGGTGGCATGACCAACGGTGAGCCCGTGCGCGTCCGCGTCGCGATGAAGCCGATCTCCACGGTGCCTCGCGCGCTGCGCACGGTCGACGTCGCGACCGGCGAGGCCGCACAGGCGATCCACCAGCGCTCCGACGTGTGCGCTGTGCCTGCCGCAGGCGTCGTGGCCGAGGCGATGGTTGCGCTGGTGCTGGCCGACGCCGCGCTCGAGAAGTTCGGCGGCGACTCGTTGGCCGAGACGCGTCGCAATCTGCGATCCTACCTCGACGCCCAGGCCTGACCCGCCGCGCCTATTCGGGCCGCCGAGCCGGTGAGGGCGGCAGCACCTCGCAGAGCTGGTGTACACCTCGCAGGGCCCCCGCCCTCTGCGAGGTGGCAAGCCGGTCTGCGAAGGAAGCGGCGCCTCGAGCGTGCTGTGGGACGACGGGTCAGGGCGTGCTGCGGGACGACGGGTCAGGGGGTGGGCGGTTCGCTGTCGCGTCGCCCGCGACTGACGCCCTCATGGAACTCGGCCGCCGCCGAGCCGTCGGCCGCTCCGCCCGACCCGCTGCCCGACCCGCTGCCCAACCCGCTGCCCGAGCCCACCGCCCGCCGGACCGCCCGACCCACCGCCCGCCGGATCCGCCGGCCCGTGCCCCACGCCTGCCGAACCGACCGCCGCAGCCGGGTCGCCGTCGGACGCGAACGGGGTGAACGGCGTGCCGGTGCCCGCGCCACCCGGCGTGCGCAGCTGTGGCTCGATGTGACCCTGTGCCGATCGGCGGGGGAGGGGGTTCGCCGCTCCGGACGGGGGTCGGTCGGTATCCAGCCGATGACGAGGTCCGGCCAGGTTCTCGCGCCGCGGCACCGCCCGGCCCGTTCCCCGTCCGCTGTCCTGCTCCACCCCACCCCTCCGTTCGTGGTGGCGGCCGTTCGTGGTGGCGGCGCCGCCCGGTCGGCACCGGATGCCCTCGGCCCTCGCGGCGCACCGTATCTGATCACGGGAACGGGCCTGCCGTGGCCTGCGGCCCATTGCCCCGCACCGGCCACTACCCTCGTGGCGGTGAGCCCGCAGAGACGCCCGAGCCTGGTCCTGGTCGGCCCGCCCGGAGCAGGCAAGACCACCGTCGGGCGCGTGCTGGCCCGTCGCCTCGGCATCGGCTTCACCGACGTCGACGCGTTGATCGTCGAGCGGGCGGGCAAGTCGATCGCGGAGATGTTCACCGAGGACGGCGAGGACGCCTTCCGTGCGCTGGAGCGGGCCGTGGTGGCCGAGGCTCTCGCGTCGACCGACGGCGTGCTCGCGCTCGGCGGCGGGTCGGTGCTCGCGGCGGTCACCCGGGAGCGGCTGCGTGGGCACCGGGTGGTGCACCTGAACGTCGGGCTGGCCGACGGCATCCGCCGCGCAGGCCTGTCCACCGCACGCCCGCTGCTGGCCGGGTTGAACCCGCGCGCCACGTTCAAGGCGCTGCTCGACGCCCGGGCCCCCCTCTACCGCGAGGTGGCCACCGTCGAGATCGATACCAGCAGGCGCAGCCCCAACCAGGTCGCGCGCGCCGTGCTGGAGGCGCTCGGCGAGCAGCCCATCGCGGGCCCGGCGGAGGAGCACCCGGTCCTACGTGCCGAACCCCTCCTCCCGGACCCGACGTTCGGCGCACCCGCCGAGTCGGCCGTAACCGTCGACGACGCCGACGGCAGGCGGTAGACGTGCCTTCTTTCGACCGCATCGACGTCACCGGCGAGCGGCCGTACCCGGTGCTGGTCGGCCGCGACGTGCGCGAGCAGCTGCCCGCAACCATCGCGGACCTCGGCGCCACCACCGTGCTGCTCGTCCATCAGCCCGCCCTCGCCGGGGCCGCCGAGGAGGTCCGCGCCGCGCTCACCGCCGCCGGAGTCGACGCGCACCGCGTCGAGGTGCCTGATGCGGAGGACGGCAAGACCCTCGCCGTCGCGGGCTTCTGCTGGGAGGTCTGCGGGCGCGTCGGGCTCACCCGCTCGGACGTCGTCGTCTCGCTCGGCGGCGGAGCGGCCACCGACCTCGCCGGGTTCGTGGCCGCCACCTGGATGCGCGGCGTCCGGGTGGTGCATGTGCCGACCACGCTGCTCGCGATGGTCGACGCGGCTGTCGGCGGCAAGACGGGAATCAACACCACGGCAGGCAAGAACCTCGTCGGCGCGTTCCACGAGCCGTCCGCCGTGCTCGTCGACCTCGCCACGCTCGACACTCTCCCGCGCGACGAGCTCGCCGCGGGCAGCGCGGAGATCATCAAGGCGGGCTTCATCGCCGACCCGGCGATCCTCGACCTCGTCGAGGCCGACCCGGTCGCTGCGCTGGACCCCACCGGCCCGGTGCTGCCCGAGCTGGTGCGGCGCGCGATCCGGGTCAAAGCCGAGGTGGTGGCCGCCGACCTGCGCGAGTCCCACCTGCGGGAGATCCTCAACTACGGCCACACGCTCGGCCACGCCATCGAGCGCCGCGAGGACTACCGGTGGCGCCACGGGGCCGCGGTGAGCGTAGGCCTCGTGTTCGCCGCCGAGCTCGCCCGAGCCGCCGGGCGCCTCGACGACGCCACCGCCGACCGACACCGCAGCGTGCTCTCCTCGGTCGGCCTCCCGGTGACCTACGCGTCGGACGTCCTGCCTGAGCTGGTCGAGTCCATGCGTGGGGACAAGAAGGCCCGCGCGGGCGTGCTGCGCTTCGTCGTGCTCGACGGCCTCGCGAAGCCCGGACGGCTGGAGAACCCCGATCCCGCGCTGCTGGAGGCCGCCTACGCGGCCGTGAGCGCGTGAGCGAGTTCGGGGGACGGGAGCCGGCGGAGCTTGCGGAGCCGGCGGGGTGGGTAAGCACAGCGAGTTCACCGTCGGCGCGGCACGCCGCCCGGCGGGACGCGCTGCGGGCGCTGCTCCCGGCGGCAGGCGTTGACGCGCTGCTGGTGACTGACCTCGTCAACGTCCGCTACCTCACCGGATTCACCGGCTCGAACGCCGCGCTGCTCGTGCACGTCGACGGCGATGCGAGGAGCCGACTGTGCACCGACGGCCGCTACCGCGCGCAGGTCGCCGCCGAGGCGCCCGACCTGGAGCCGGTGATCGACCGTGCGTGCGCCGTCACCCTGGCCGGGCTGGCGAACCGGCTCGGGGTCGAGCGGCTCGGGTTCGAGTCCGACCACGTCACGGTCGACGCGCACACGGTCCTCGCGGAGAAGGCGCGGCTGGTCCGCGCGCCCGGCCTGGTCCAGCGGCTGCGCACGGTCAAGGACGCGGCCGAGCTGGCCGCCCTGCGGTCGGCCTGCGCGATCGCCGACGCGGCGCTCGGCGAGCTGGTCGCCGACGGCGGCCTCGCGCCCGGCCGCACCGAGACCGAGGTCGCCCTGGACCTGGAGCACCGCATGCGGCTGCACGGCGCGGCGGGCCCGTCGTTCGCGACGATCGTCGCGGCGGGCGCGCACTCGGCCGTGCCCCACCACTCTCCGACGGGCACCGCGCTGCGCCCCGGCGACCTCGTCAAGATCGACTTCGGCGCGCTCGTCGACGGCTACCACTCCGACATGACCCGCACGGTCGTGCTCGGCGCCGCCGCGGCATGGCAGCGGGAGCTGTACGCGCTGGTCGCGGCGGCACAGGCGGCGGGCCGGGCGGCGCTCACGCCGGGGGCCGACGTGGTCGACGTCGACGCCGCGGCGCGTCGGGTGGTCGCCGACGCGGGTCGCGCCGAGCAGTTCGTGCACCCCCTCGGACACGGCGTGGGGCTGCAGATCCACGAGGCTCCGCTGCTGGGGGCCAGCGGGTCGGGGCGCCTCGCCGCGGGCATGGCCGTCACCGTGGAGCCCGGCGTCTACCTCGAGGGCCGCGGCGGGGTGCGGATCGAGGACACGCTCGTCGTCACCGACGGTGCGCCCGACGTGCTCACCTGCTTCCCCAGGGACCTGCTGCAGATCTGAGCGGGCTATCCTGGATTGCGGACGACGGCGCCGACGCGTGCCGCACACATAGGCGCGTGCCGCCCCCGCGCCACCGACGAGCGCAGGAGTCGCACCCCTTGGCCACCACGAACGACCTCAAGAACGGACTTGTGCTGAACCTGGACGGCCAGCTGTGGTCGGTCACCGCGTTCCAGCACGTGAAGCCGGGCAAAGGCGGCGCATTCGTGCGCACCACACTCAAGAACGTGCTCACCGGCAAGGTGGTCGACAAGACCTTCAACGCGGGCACCAAGGTCGACACCGCCACCGTCGATCGCCGTGACATGACCTTCCTCTACCGCGACGGCGCCGACTTCGTCTTCATGGACGGCGACACCTACGACCAGATCCCGATTCCGGCCGACACGGTCGGGGACGCCGCGAACTACCTGCTGGAGAACCAGGTGGCGATGGTCGCGCTGCACGACGGCGTGCCGCTCTACGTCGAGCTGCCCGCGTCGGTCGAGCTGGTGGTCCAGCACACCGAGCCGGGCCTGCAGGGCGACCGCTCGACCGGCGGCACGAAGCCCGCCACGCTGGAGACCGGCGCCGAGATCCAGGTGCCGCTGTTCCTCACCACCGGCGAGAAGGTCAAGGTCGACACGCGCGACGGCCGTTACCTCGGCCGCGTCTCCTCATGATGCGCCGCGTCGTTCGATGATCAGGGCCCGCACCCGCGCACGGAAGCGCGCGCTGGACATCCTGTTCGAGTCCGAGGCACGCGGCGACGACCCGCTCGCGGTGCTCACCCAGCGCCGTGAGACCGACGACGCGCCACCCGTCTCGGACTACGCCGCGATGCTGGTCGAGGGCGTGACCGCGCACCGGGAGCGCATCGACCAGCTGTTGGCCGAGCATGCCGAGGGTTGGACGGTGGCCCGTATGCCCGCGGTCGACCGCACCCTGCTGCGCATCGGGGTGTTCGAGCTGCTGTGGGTCGACGAGATCGACGACCCGGTCGCGATCACCGAGGCCGTCGAGCTGGCGCGCACACTGTCCACCGACGACAGCCCGCGCTTCCTGAACGGGGTGCTCGGGCGGATCTCCGACATCGCCGAGCACCTGCGCGCCGCCCGCTAGCTAGGGCGCGGGCCGCGCCTCGGGGGGCAGCACGCCCCACTCGATGAGCTGGTCGGTCAGCTCGCCGGGCGTCTTGTCGTAGATGATCGACAGCGAACGCAGGTCTTCGGCGCGGATCGAGAGGACCTTGCCGTTGTAGTCGCCGCGCTGGCTCTGGATGGCCGCCGCGTAGCGGGCGAGCGGGCCGACCTTGTCCGCGGGCAGCTGCTGCAGCCGCTCCAGGTTGATCACGATCTTGGTGGCGGGCTCGGAACCGGACGGAACCCGGCCCTCGGGCAGCAGCTCGGCCACCGGCACGCCGTAGAAGTCGGCAAGCTCGGCCAGCTTCTGCACGGTGACGGCGCGGTCGCCGCGCTCGTAGGACCCGACGACCACCGCCTTCCAGCGCCCGCCCGACTTCTGCTCGACGCCGTGCAGCGACAGACCCTGCTGCTGCCGGATCGCGCGCAGCTTGCCGCCGAGCGCCTTGGCGTAGTCGCCCATGCTGGCGACCTCCTCACTTGCTCTTGCGCCGGCCGCGGGACCGGCGTGCTGACCTGGGTACTGCGTGGTGGGGGAGCCGTGCGGGCACCACGCGGGATCAGCGGTGGTGCCCCGCGGCCGCGGTGCCCACGGCCGCGACCGCTGGCGGGGACGATCGGTCAATACGGAGAGTAATCATGCGCTTGCTCCGTCCTTCGGTCAAGCCGAGTCCCCCTCCCCGGCGATACAGTCGCCCTAGATCACTCGAACGGCTGATCGACAGCCCCCGGCCAGGCGTTACATCGCCGTGATCGAAGGCGTGCGAGCACCTATCGTCTCAGTGCCTCCCAGAGGCAGGGACCGGTGGGGTACCTGTGGGTGGCGGCGATGCTCACAGCCGGTGCTCCCCCCGCTGCTGATAGGTTCTCCCGTGACCCCGTCCGATCCTTTAAGCCCGTCCCGCGAGGCGGGAAAGGAGAGACCCGTGGCGCGTGACCGCCCGGGCGCGGCTTCCGCGAGGGAGCTGCTCACCGCCTCCGACGTCGCCCGCACCGTCGCCCGCATCGCCCACCAGATCATCGAGAAGACCGCGGGCGTCGAGAACGTGGTCCTCGTCGGCATCCCGACCCGCGGCGCGCTGCTCGCCCGACGGCTGGGCGCGGCCGTCGCCGAGTTCAGCGGCACCGCCGTCCCGGTGGGGACCGTCGACCCCACGCTCTACCGCGACGACCTGCGCCGCCGCCCCGCCCGACCGCTGGAGAGCACCGACATCCCCGACGGCGGCCTCGACGACGCGCTGGTCGTCCTCATCGACGACGTCCTGATGTCCGGCCGCACCGTCCGTGCCGCGCTGGACGCCCTCGCCGACCACGGGCGCCCCCGTGCGGTGCAGCTGGCGGTGCTCGTCGACCGCGGACACCGTGAGCTGCCGATCCGGGCCGACTACGTGGGCAAGAACGTCCCGACCGCGCGCGAGGAGCAGGTGAAGGTGCTCCTCGCGGAGATCGACGGGGTCGACGCCGTCCGGTTGGAGCGGGAGTGAGGCACTTGCTGTCGGTCGCCGACCTCGACGCCGCCGCCGCGACGGCCCTGCTGGACACCGCCGACCGGCTCCGTCAGGCGCTGCTCGGCCGCGAGGTGCGCAAGCTGCCGACGCTGCGCGGCCGCACCGTGATCACGATGTTCTACGAGAACTCGACGCGCACCCGGGTGTCGTTCGAGGTGGCGGGCAAGTGGATGAGCGCGGACACCGTGAACGTCAGCGCGTCCGGGTCGTCGGTGGCGAAGGGGGAGTCGCTGCGGGACACGGCGCTCACCCTGTCCGCGATGGGCGCCGACTGCGTGATCGTGCGGCATCCCGCGTCCGGCGCCGCGCACCGGCTGGCCGCCTGGGTCGACAAGGACCGGACGACGACGGGCACGCCGACCGTCATCGTCAACGCGGGCGACGGCACCCACGAGCACCCCACGCAGGCGCTCCTGGACGCCGCCACGCTGCGTGACCGGCTCGGCGGGATCGCGGGCAGGCGGGTCGGGATCGTCGGCGACATCCTGCACAGCCGGGTCGCGCGCTCCAACGTGTTCCTGCTCGCCACGCTCGGCGCCGAGGTCGTGGTGGTCGCGCCGCCGACGCTGCTGCCCGTCGGGGTGGCGCAGTGGCCCGCTCAGGTGAGCCCGGAGCTGGACACCGAGCTGCCCGCCCTGGACGCGGTGATGATGCTGCGCGTGCAGGCGGAGCGGATGCATGGGGCGTTCTTCCCGTCGGCCCGGGAGTACGCGGTGGGCTACGGCCTTTCGGAGGAGCGGGCGGCGCTGCTGCCCGCGCACGCCGTCGTGCTGCATCCCGGGCCGATGATGCGCGGCATGGAGATCGCCCCGGCGGTCGCGGACGCGCCGAACGCGGCCGTGCTGCAGCAGGTGCGCACCGGTGTCCACGTGCGCATGGCCGTCCTCTACCACCTCCTCGCGGGAGCCCCGGAATGACCGACCTGCTCATCGCGAACGCGCGACCGTACGGGGAAGGCGAGCCGGTCGACGTGCTCGTCCGCGACGGCGTGATCGCGGAGATCGGGCCCGTCCTTTCCGGGCCCGGCGAGCGGCTGGACGCCGACGGGCTCGTCCTGCTGCCCGGGTTCGTCGACCTGCACACCCACCTGCGTGAGCCCGGCGGCGAGGAGTCCGAGACGATCGCGACCGGGTCGGCCGCCGCCGCGCTCGGCGGTTTCACCGCCGTCTTCGCGATGCCCAACACCGACCCCGTCGTCGACACCGACGTCGTGGCGCTGCACGTGCGCCGCCGGGGCGCCGAGGTCGGGCTCGTCGACGTGCACCCGGTCGGCGCGGTCACCGTCGGGCTGCGCGGCGAGCGGATGGCCGAGCTGGGCACGATGGCCCACTCGGCCGCGCAGGTGCGGATGTTCTCCGACGACGGCCGCTGCGTGCACGATCCGCTGATCATGCGCAGGGCGTTGGAGTACGCGACGGCGCTCGACGTCGTCATCGCCCAGCATGCCGAGGACCACCGGCTCACCGCGGGCGCGCAGGCGCACGAGGGCGGGGTCGCGTCGCGCCTGGGCCTCGCGGGCTGGCCCGCCACCGCCGAAGAGACGATCGTGGCCCGCGACTGCGCGCTGGCCCGGGAGGCAGGCGCCCGGCTGCACGTCTGCCACGTCTCGAGCGCGCACACCGTCGCCGTGCTGCGCGCGGCCAAGGCGGCGGGGGTGCGGGTGAGCGCCGAGGTCACGCCGCACCACCTGCTGCTCACCGACGCACGCCTGTCCGGCTACGACCCGGTCAACAAGGTCAACCCGCCGCTGCGCACCGGCGCCGACACCGACGCCATGCGCGCCGCGCTCGCCGAGGGCGTCATCGACGTGGTGGCCACCGACCACGCCCCGCACGCCGCCCAGTACAAGGACACCGAATGGGACGCGGCGCGATCGGGGATGCTGGGGCTGCAGACGGCGCTGTCGGTGGTGGTGCACACGATGGTGGAGCCGGGCCTGCTGGACTGGCGCGGCGTGGCGCGGGTGCTGTCGGAGCGGCCCGCGCAGATCGGCGGGCTGCCCGACCAGGGGCGTCCGATTGCGGGTGGGGAGCCCGCCACGTTCGCGCTCGTCGACCCGGACGGTGTATGGACGGTGCGCGGCGCGCAGCTGGCCAGCCGGGCGGCGAACACGCCGTACGAGGGGATGCGGCTGCCCGCCACGGTGGTCGCGACGGTGCTTCGGGGCGAGGTCGTCACGCGTCACGGCGAGGTCGTCGCCGAACACCGAGGAATACGGCACTTGGCTGCGCGAGGATGAGCGGGAAGGTGCAGGGATGACCGCGGTGCTGGTGCTCGAAGACGGGCGGATCTTCCGCGGCGAGCCGTACGGCGCGCGCGGGCAGGGGCTGGGCGAGGCCGTGTTCGCCACGGGCATGACCGGCTACCAGGAGACGCTCACCGACCCGTCGTACCACCGCCAGATCGTCGTGCAGACCGCGCCGCAGATCGGCAACACCGGCTGGAACGACGAGGACGACGAGTCGCGCGCGATCCAGGTGGCGGGCTACGTGGTCCGCGACCCGGCGCGCACACCGTCGAACTGGCGCTCGCGGCGTTCGCTCGAGGAGGAGCTGCGGCGGCAGGGGATCGTCGGCGTCGCGGGCGTCGACACGCGCGCGTTGGTGCGGCACCTGCGCGAGCGGGGCGCGATGCGCGCCGGGGTGTTCTCCGGGGACGCGCTGGCGGGCGTCGACGAGCTCGTCGAGCGGGTGCGCCGGAGCCCATCGATGGAAGGTGCCGACCTTTACGGGGCGGTCACCACCCGCGAGCCCTACGTCGTGCCCGCGGACGGCGCCGCGCGGTTCCGGGTGGCCGCGCTCGACGTCGGGATCAAGACGAACACGCCCCGCATGTTGGCCGCGCGGGGCATCGAGACGCACGTGCTGCCCGCGTCCGCCACGATCGAGGAGATCGAGGCGCTGGCGCCCGACGGCTTCTTCCTGTCCAACGGGCCCGGCGACCCGGCCACCGCCGACGCGCCCGTGGCGCTCACCCGTGCCGTGCTGGAGCGGCGGATCCCGCTCTTCGGGATCTGCTTCGGCAACCAGATCCTCGCCCGCGCGCTGGGCCGCGGCACCTACAAGATGCGCTACGGCCACCGTGGCATCAACATCCCCGTCGTCGAGCACGCCACCGGCCGGGTGGCGATCACGTCGCAGAACCACGGGTTCGCCGTGGAGGGCTCGGCAGGGGAACGGTGGGAGAGCCCGTTCGGCGCCGCCGAGATCACCCACACGTGCCCGAACGACGGCTGCGTCGAGGGGCTGCGGGCGCTCGACGTGCCCGCGTTCAGCGTGCAGTACCACCCCGAGGCCGCGGCCGGGCCACACGACGCCGCGGACCTGTTCGACCGCTTCGTCGCGCTGATGGAGGACGCCGGTCCATGCCGTGATCGCCGTTTCGGCGCGAATGCGGCCGGATCTGGCCGCTCTGCGCACCGAACCGATGATCATGACGCGGAGGAGGCGGACTGATGCCGCGCCGAAATGACATCAAGCACGTGCTCGTGATCGGCTCCGGGCCGATCGTCATCGGGCAGGCGTGCGAGTTCGACTACTCCGGCACCCAGGCCTGCCGCGTCCTGCGCGAGGAGGGCATCCGCGTTTCGCTGGTCAACTCCAACCCGGCGACGATCATGACCGACCCGGAGTTCGCCGACGCCACCTACGTCGAGCCGATCACCCCGGAGTTCGTCGAGCTGGTGATCGCCAAGGAGCGTCCGGACGCGATCCTCGCCACCCTCGGCGGGCAGACCGCGCTCAACACCGCGATGGCGCTGCACGAGCGCGGGGTGCTGGAGCGCTACGGCGTCGAGCTGATCGGCGCCGACGTCGAGGCCATCCAGCGCGGCGAGGACCGGCTGAAGTTCAAGGAGATCGTGCAGTCCATCGGCGGCGACGTGCCGCGCTCCGCGGTCTGCCACACGATGGCCGAGGTGCGCGCGGCGGTCGCCGAGCTGGGGCTGCCGGTGGTGATCCGGCCGTCGTTCACGATGGGCGGGCTCGGCTCCGGCATGGCGCACAACGACGCCGACCTGGAGCGGCTCGCGGGCGTCGGGCTGGCCGCGTCGCCGGTCACCGAGGTGCTCATCGAGGAGTCGGTGCTCGGCTGGAAGGAGTACGAGCTGGAGCTGATGCGCGACCGGCACGACAACGTGGTCGTCGTCTGCTCCATCGAGAACCTCGACCCGATGGGCGTGCACACCGGCGACTCGATCACCGTCGCCCCGGCAATGACCCTCACCGACCGCGAGTACCAGCACATGCGCGACGTCGGGATCGCCGTGCTGCGCGCCGTCGGCGTCGACACCGGCGGCTGCAACATCCAGTTCGCGGTGCACCCGGAGACCGGGCGCCTGGTCGTCATCGAGATGAACCCGCGGGTGTCGCGCTCGTCGGCGCTGGCGTCCAAGGCCACCGGGTTCCCGATCGCCAAGATCGCGGCGCGGCTGGCCGTCGGGTACACGCTCGACGAGATCCGCAACGACATCACCGGCGAGACCCCGGCGGCGTTCGAGCCGACGCTCGACTACGTCGTGGTGAAGGTCCCGCGGTTCGCGTTCGAGAAGTTCCCGGGCGCGGACCCCGAGCTGACGACGACGATGAAGAGCGTCGGCGAGGCGATGGCGCTCGGGCGCTCGTTCGTCGAGGCGCTGGGCAAGGCGCTGCGCTCGATGGAGACCGCGGCGGCCGGGTTCTGGACCGTGCCCGAGCCCGACTCCGAGCCGCCCGACGTCGCCACGCCCACCGACGGGCGGATCTACGCCGTCGAACGGCTGCTGCGGGCGGGCACGTCGGTGGCCGAGGTCGCGCGCCGGTCGGGCATCGACCCGTGGTTCGTCGACCAGGTCGACGGGCTGGTGGCGCTGCGGGCCGAGATCGTCGACGCGCCCGTGCTCGACGCGGTACTGCTGCGGCGGGCCAAGCGGGCGGGCCTTTCGGACCGGCAGCTGGCGGCGCTGCGCCCCGAGCTGGCGGGCGAGGACGGGGTCCGCGCGCTGCGGCACCGGCTGGGCGTGCGGCCGGTGTACAAGACCGTCGACACGTGCGCGGCCGAGTTCGCCGCCCGCACCCCGTACCACTACAGCGCCTACGAGACCGATCCCGCCGCCGAGTCGGAGATCGCGCCGCAGACCGAGCGCCCCAAGGTGCTCATCCTCGGGTCGGGACCCAACCGGATCGGACAGGGCATCGAGTTCGACTACTCGTGCGTGCACGCCGTGATGGCGCTGCGCGCGGCCGGGTTCGAGACCGTGATGGTCAACTGCAACCCGGAGACCGTCTCCACCGACTACGACACCGCCGACCGGCTCTACTTCGAGCCCCTCACGTTCGAGGACGTGTTGGAGGTGGTGCACGCCGAGCAGGCCTCAGGCACGGTCGCAGGCGTGATCGTGCAGCTCGGCGGCCAGACGCCGCTGGGGCTCGCGGACCGGCTCACCGCGGCAGGCGTGCCGATCGTCGGGACGTCCGCCGCGGCGATCGACCTCGCCGAGGACCGCGGCGCGTTCGGGGAGGTGCTGCGGAAGGCGGGCCTGCCCGCGCCCGCGTTCGGCATGGCCACGTCGTTCGAGCAGGCCCGTGAGATCGCCGACCGCATCGGCTACCCGGTGCTCGTCCGGCCGTCCTACGTGCTCGGCGGGCGCGGCATGGAGATCGTCTACGACGACGAGACCCTGGCGGGCTACATCGCGCGCGCCACCACGATCAGCCCGGACCGACCGGTGCTGGTCGACCGGTTCCTCGACGACGCCGTCGAGATCGACGTCGACGCGCTGTGCGACGGCGTCGAGGTCTTCATCGGCGGGGTGATGGAGCACATCGAGGAGGCCGGGGTGCACTCGGGCGACTCGTCGTGCACGCTGCCGCCGATCACGCTCGGGCGTTCGGTGCTGGCCCAGGTGCGCCGCTCCACCGAGGCGATCGCGCACGGCGTGGGGGTGCGCGGGCTGCTCAACGTGCAGTACGCGCTGCACGGCGACGTGCTGTACGTGCTGGAGGCCAACCCGCGGGCGTCGCGCACGGTGCCGTTCGTGTCGAAGGCGACGGCCGTGCCGTTGGCCAAGGCGGCGGCGCGGATCATGCTCGGCGCCTCGATCGCCGGGCTGCGCGAGGAGGGGCTTCTTCCGCTTGACGGCGACGGCGGCGAGCTGCCGCCCGACGCGCCGATCGCGGTGAAGGAGGCGGTGCTGCCTTTCCACCGCTTCCGCACGCGGGAGGGCAAGGGGGTGGACCCGCTGCTCGGGCCGGAGATGAAGTCCACGGGCGAGGTGATGGGCTTCGACGCCTCGTTCGGGGCGGCGTTCGCGAAGTCGCAGGCCGCGGCGTACGGGTCGCTGCCGACGTCCGGGCGGGTGTTCGTGTCGATGGCCGACCGGGACAAGCGCGCGATGATCTTCCCCGTGTTGCGGCTGGCCGCGCTCGGGTTCGAGGTGCTCGCCACGGCGGGCACGGCGGAGGTGCTGCGACGCCACGGCCTGGCGGTGACGGAGGTGCGCAAGCACTACGAGGCCACGGACGAGAACACTGTGACGATCATCGACCGGATCATGGCGGGCGACGTCGACATGATCGTCAACACGCCGTACGGCAACTCCGGCCCGCGCATCGACGGGTACGAGATCCGCTCGGCGGCCGTGGCGAAGGGCATCCCGTGCATCACGACCGTGCAGGGCGCCGCCGCCGCGGTGCAGGGGATCGAGGCCATGACGGCGGGCCGGATCGGCGTGCGGTCGCTGCAGGAGGCGCACGCCGCGCTGCGGGCGCCGGGCCCGTGAGCGCCGCGCGGTGGGCACGCAGCGCGGCCCACGCCCGACTCTGCGCCACTTCGCAGACCGGTTGCACACCTCGCAGACCCTACGGGCTCTGCGAAGTGCACAGCGGGTCTGCGAGGTCTGCAGCGAGGGCGCGATGAGTGTCGGGTTCGGGGCGCGGCTTACCGCCGTCGTCGACGCGCTGGGGCCGCTGTGCGTCGGGATCGACCCGCACGGTTCGCTGCTGCACGCATGGGGCCTCCCCGACGACCCCGACGGGCTGGCCCGGTTCGCCGACGCCTGCGCCGCCGCGTTCGCCGGGCACGTCGCCATGGTCAAGCCGCAGTCGGCGTTCTTCGAGCGGCACGGGTCCCGCGGCATCGCGGTGCTGGAGCGACTGCTGGCCGCGTTCGCCGAAAGCCCGACGCTCGTGCTGCTGGACGTCAAGCGTGGCGACATCGGCTCGACGATGCAGGGTTACGCCGACGCCTATCTCGCGCCGGGCGCGCCGCTGGCCGCCGACGCGGTGACGCTCTCGCCCTACCTCGGCTTCGGGTCGCTCGCCCCGGCGCTGGACACCGCGTCCGCCGCGGATCGGGGGGTGTTCGTGCTGGCCAGGACGTCGAACGCGGAGGGTGCGGCGGTGCAGTCGGCCCGCATCGACGGAGCCAACGGACGTTCGGTGGCCCAGGGGATCGTGGCGGAGGCGGCGGGACGCAACCGGGGCGCCGCGCCGCTGGGTGCCGTCGGGCTCGTCGTGGGCGCGACCGCCGATCACGGGCTCGACCTCGCGGCGCTGAACGGCCCGGTGCTCGCCCCCGGCCTCGGTGCGCAGGGTGCGGGGCCCGCCGACATCGCCGCCCGCTTCCGCGACGTCGACGGCCCCGTGCTGCCTGCGGCGAGCCGCTCGGTGCTCGCGGCGGGCCCGGACGTCGCCCGCCTCCGCGCCGCTGCCGAGGCGCTACGCGACAGGCTGGGGAACACCCCGCGGTGAGTCGCGCGTTTCGCCGCGGTGAGTCGGGCGTTTCGCCGGGGTGAGTCGCGCGTTTCCCGCTGGACCGCCCGGGGCCGCCGGCCCCACCGCCCGGCGACGCCCGACTAAGCCCGGGCCCAGACCGCGGTGATCGCCACTTCGGCGCGAATGCGGCCAGAATCGGCCGCTCTCCGCACCCAATCGGTGATCATGGCGGGGCAGGACGGTAGGTGACGGGCGGGCGGGCGGAGGCGACGGGCGGGGCGGGGCTGTGGGTGGTGTGGGCGGCCGGGCCGGGGCGGTCGGTAATGGGCGGGCCGGGCGGGGCGGGGCGGCACAAGCCCTGTGGTGGCGCACACGGGGCCCGGACGCCGGTGCGGCCACCGCAACGCTTGTGTGATCGCCGCTGGCGCCGGAAGTGCAACGCCGCTGGTGCCCACCCGAAGACCGATCGCCGAACGACCCTGCCGATCCGTTGGCGAGCTGTGATCGTCCGACTGCGAGGAGTGGTCGTCGAGGTGCGCCCATTGCGCTCGCGCGGGCGACGCCCACCCGTTCGTGACGCCCGCCGGCGCGTCGGTGCGTGCTCTCGGCGCACCAGGTGTGCTATCACCCCGTCGGGTGGACCGTCGCCGAGAACCCACAGGTGGCACCCCCGTTTCCCCTGGGGACGGGGTCGTGGGTACGTTCGGCGAAGACCACGCGGGCAGCCCCGTGGGTGGCAAGGATGCATCCCCCGACGGGGGAGCGACGAAAGACGGAGGAGACCGTGGCCCTTCCCCAGCTGACCGAGGAACAGCGTGCCGCTGCGTTGGCGAAGGCCGCCGAGGCGCGCCGGGTCCGGGCCGAGCTGAAGGAGCGCCTCAAGCGCGGTGGCGTCAGCATGACCGAGGTCTTGAAGCAGTCCGACACGGACGACGTGCTCGGCAAGATGAAGGTCTCCGCCCTGCTCGAGGCCATGCCCGGAGTCGGAAAGGTGCGGGCCGCCCAGATCATGGAGCGGCTGGAGATCGCGCCGTCGCGTCGTCTGCGCGGCCTCGGCGACCGCCAGCGCAAGGCGCTGCTCGCCGATTTCGAGGAGTGAGCCGAACCGACGTCATCCGGAGGGGGCCGTGTCCTCGGGACAACGCGGGTTGGCCGTCGTGAGCGGGCCCGGCGCAGTTCCGAGGATGAGGCTGTGTCCGCGGGGGAGCAGCGGGTGCTCGCGATGAGCGTTTCCGGCGCTGTCCGCAGAGGGTCGAGTCGTCGGGCGAGCAGCGGGTGCTCACGATGAGCGGCCCCGGCGGTGTCGGCAGGCGGTCGTGTCGTCGGGCGAGCAGGGCGTGGTCAGGATGAGCGGCCCCGGCCGTGGCCGTACGGGTCGACTGATCGTCCTGGCGGGTCCATCCGGCGTGGGCAAGTCCAGCATCGTCGCGGCCCTCCGTGAACGGGTGCCGGATCTGTTCTTCAGCGTCTCGGCCACCACCCGCGCCCCCCGCGCGGGTGAGGTGGACGGGCGGGACTACCACTTCGTCGGCAACGCGGGCTTCGACGACCTGATTGCCCACGGCGACCTGCTGGAGTGGGCCGAGATCCACGGCGGCCTGCAGCGCTCCGGCACACTGCGGGCCCCGGTCGAGCGGGCGCTGAACGCGGGAAGGCCGGTGCTGGTGGAGGTCGACCTGCACGGCGCCCGCGCGCTCAAGGCCGCGATGCCGGAGTCGGTGAGCGTGTTCGTCGAGCCTCCGTCGCTCGACGAGCTGGAGCGGCGGCTGCGGAAGCGCGGAACGGAGTCGCCCGAGCAGTTCGCGCGCCGGCTGCAGACCGCCCGTGAGGAGCTTGCGGCGCGCGCCGAGTTCGACGTGGCGCTCGTCAACGAGGACGTCCAGGCCGTCGCCGACCGCTTGGTAGAGTTGTTGGTCGGACCGCTTCCCCTTTGTGGGCACCCCCTTTCAGGAGTACACGAGTGAGCATGCCGCTGACCGGCCCCCGCGCCGGTTCCGTCCCCGAGGGCATCACGAACCCGCCCATCGACGATCTGCTCGGCCAGGTGAGCTCTAAGTACGCCCTCGTGATCTACGCCGCCAAGCGCGCCCGCCAGATCAACGACTACTACTCGCAGCTCGGTGAGGGCCTCCTGGAGTACGTCGGTCCGCTGGTCGAGCCGGGCCCGCGGGAGAAGCCGCTGTCCATCGCGATGCGCGAGATCCAGGCAGGCCTGCTGGAGCACACCGAAGGCGAGAGCTAGCGCGGTGGCCACGAACGTTGCCGGGGTGATCGCGTGATCCAGGCGGCGGCTCGCAAGGCGCCGCCCGAAGCTCATACCGGACGTATTCGCGAGGGCGGCAACGCCGCGAGCGGTCGCCTGGGCGCGCGAGGACCCGGCGGACGTTCGTGGCCGCCGCGCTAGGAATGCCCGCTCCCCGGGTGCTCCTCGGGGTGGCGGGCGGCATCGCCGCCTACAAGTCCTGCGAGCTGCTGCGGCGGCTCACCGAGTCCGGGCACTCCGTGCGGGTGCTGCCCACGGCGTCGGCGTTGGAGTTCGTCGGCGCCGCCACGTTCGAGGCGTTGTCCGGACAACCCGTGCACGCCGGTGTCTTCGCCGACGTCCCGGAGGTGCCCCACGTCAAGCTGGGGCAGGAGGCCGAGCTCGTCGTCGTCGCGCCCGCGACCGCCGACCTGCTCGCACGCGCCGCGCACGGCCGCGCCGACGACCTCCTGACCGCCGCGCTGCTGACCGCGCGCTGCCCGGTGCTGTTCGCACCCGCGATGCACACGGAGATGTGGGAGCACGCGGCCACCCGCGCCAACGTCGCGCTGCTGCGCTCGCGTGGTGCGGTGGTTCTTGACCCGGCGTCGGGCCGTCTCACCGGCAAGGACACCGGGCCCGGGCGGCTACCGGATCCGGCGGAGATCGCCGAGCTGGCGCGGCTGCTCCTGGAGCGGCCCGCGGCGCTGCCCCGCGATCTGGACGGGCGGCGCGTCGTCGTGTCGGCGGGCGGCACCCGGGAGGCGCTCGACCCCGTCCGGTTCCTGGGCAACCGCTCCTCGGGACGGCAGGGCTACGCGCTCGCCCGGGTTGCCGCGCAGCGCGGGGCGCGGGTCACGCTCGTCGCGGCCCACACGGCCGACCTCGCTGACCCGGCTGCCGTCGAGGTGGTGCGGGTCGGATCGGCGTTGCAGCTGCGTGCCGCCATGCACACCGCGGCCAAGGGCGCCGACGCCGTCGTGATGACGGCTGCCGTGGCGGACTTCCGGCCCACCGCGCTCGCCGAGCACAAGATCAAGAAGTCGGGCAGGTCAGACCCGCCGCCGCTCACACTCACGCAGAACCCCGACATCCTCATCGAGCTCGTCGCCGCTCGTGAGCCCGGGCAGGTCGTCGTCGGCTTCGCTGCCGAGACCGGCGACGAGTCGGGCGACGCGTTGCACCACGGCCGGGCCAAGCTGGCCCGCAAGGGGTGTGACGTGCTGGTGGTCAACGCGGTCGGGGAGGGCACCGCGTTCGAGGTGGCGGACAACGCCGGGTGGCTCCTCGGGGCCGATGGCAGTGAGGCCGTGCTTCCGTCGGGGTCCAAAGCGCTGCTCGCGTCGCGTGTCTGGGACGCCATCGCGGCCCGGCTCTGACGAGCGTGGGCCGCGCGGGGGTGGGCGCCGCCCACCCCCGCCGCCCTCGTCAGCTGAAGAGCTTGCTGAATGCGTCGCGCGCGCTCGCTTGCGGAGTCGTCGTCGGGTAGGTGGCATCGGCGGTGGGCTCCGCCTCGTCGGTCGGCGTGGCCGTCGACGTGGTGTCCGCCTCGGGGTCGGCCGCGTCGTGCGCGTGGTGGCTGCCCGGCGTCCCCGCCGTTGCTGTCGTGCGGGTCGTCGGTGCGACAGGCGCGCGGCCGTCCACGGACACGAACTCCTGTGCCGCC
The DNA here is from genome assembly GCA_963822805.1 of uncultured Actinomycetota bacterium. Classification (GTDB taxonomy): domain Bacteria; phylum Actinomycetota; class Actinomycetes; order Mycobacteriales; family Pseudonocardiaceae; genus Pseudonocardia. The sequence continues at coordinate 860,577 of CAWGIV010000004.1, forward strand.
CAGCCGCCGAGGTCGGTCAGCTGCACGAACCCGTCGCGGGTCTTGCCGACCTGCACCGCCTGGCCGCGCTCGCAGACCGCCACGATCTGCGAGGTGACGTCGGGCTGCTTGCGGACGTTCACGTTGTCGGTGCACCGGCCTGCCCCGGCGGCGTTGGCCGTGCCGCCGACGACCACGAGCGTCACGGCACCTGCTGCGACGAGTGCGCCCACCCCGGCGGCGGCGCGTCCCATCAATCGGGCGTTCATCGTCTGTCCTCCGTTTGACTCGGGTATGACGACTCGCCCAACGAGCATCTACGTCATCAATTCGCCACTTCACGTGACATCACCGGAAGGTGGCGTGTAACGGCGGGTGTGTCGCCCGCGACGTCACCCTCGGTGACCGTTGCAACGGTGCGATGACCACGGTGGGGCGTCGACTAAGCTCGTCTGGAGAGGTCGCGTCCGGTCAGCCTGTCTACCGACCACACACGAGAGAGACGGAACACGGCGTGTCGAGCCTGAGATTGTTCACCAGCGAGTCCGTAACCGAGGGTCACCCGGACAAGATGTGCGACGCCATCAGCGACTCCGTCCTCGACGCGCTGCTGGCCAAGGATCCGCGCAGTCGGGTCGCGGTTGAGACGTTGGTCACGACGGGCCAGGTGCACGTCGCGGGTGAGGTCACGACCAACGCTTACGTGGACATCCCCACGTTGGTGCGGGAGAAGATCCTGGAGATCGGCTACGACTCCTCGGCCAAGGGCTTCGACGGCAACTCCTGCGGCGTCAACGTCGCGATCGGCGCCCAGTCGGCCGACATCGCGCAGGGCGTGGACACCGCCTACGAGAGCCGCGTGGAGCTGTCCGACGACGAGATCGCCCGCCAGGGTGCCGGTGACCAGGGCCTGATGTTCGGCTACGCGAACAACGACACCCCCGAGCTGCTGCCGCTGCCGATCGCGCTGGCGCACCGCCTGGCCCGGCGCCTCGCCGAGGTGCGCAAGTCGGGCGTGCTGCCCTACCTGCGGCCCGACGGCAAGACCCAGGTGACCATCGCCTACGACGGCACAAACGCCGTGAAGCTGGACACGGTCGTCGTGTCCAGCCAGCACGCGGCCGACGTCGACCTCGACGGCATGCTCGCCCCGGACATCCGCGAGCAGGTGGTGGCGCCCGAGCTGGTCGGGCTGGGGATCGACGTCTCGGACTACAAGCTGCTGGTCAACCCGACGGGGCGGTTCGTGGTCGGCGGCCCGATGGGCGACGCGGGCCTCACCGGTCGGAAGATCATCGTCGACACCTACGGCGGGTTCGCCCGTCACGGCGGTGGCGCGTTCTCCGGCAAGGACCCGTCGAAGGTCGACCGGTCGGCGTCGTACGCGATGCGGTGGGTCGCGAAGAACGCCGTCGCCGCCGGGCTCGCGGAGCGGCTCGAGGTGCAAGTGGCGTACGCGATCGGCAAGGCCGCGCCGGTAGGGCTGTTCGTCGAGACGTTCGGCACCGAGAACGTCGACCCGGCGCGGATCTCCGCGGCGATCACCGAGCTGTTCGACCTGCGGCCTGCGGCGATCATCCGCGACCTCGACCTCCTGCGCCCGATCTACGCGCAGACGGCCGCGTACGGGCACTTCGGCCGCACCGATATCGAGTTGCCGTGGGAGTCGATCGACCGCGCCGACGCACTGAAGTCCCTGGCGGGCGGCTGACCCACGCCGGGGCGCGGACCCCGGGCGCGTGAGTCGGGCGTTTCGCCGCGGTGAGTCGGGCGTTTCGCCAGGGCGAGTCGGGCGTTTCGCCGCGGTGAGTCGCGCGTTTCGGCTTGTAGGCGCACCGAGAGGGACGTGGCGGGGCTTTCGTGGCGTCGAAACCCCGCTCACGTCCCGCTCGGCGGGTCCGGCGCGGGGGCACGCCTGGGCACGGGCGAATGTTGGTCCGACGCGAGGGCGCCCCAGGCGCGGGCGAAATGTGTCGGTGGGCGCGCGCAGAATGCGGGCATGTCGAGGCTTCCGGCCAGCGTGCGTGGGGGCGCGGGGCGGTCTGGTAGACCGGACGCCCTGCTGGCTGCGCAGGCGAGGAGGGGAGCCGTGGCCGCTCGAACGGCGGTGCGCAACCGCGGGGAGTGGCGCCCGGCCGCCACGCTCCCCGTGGCCAGGGTGGCGGTCGACGTCGCACTGGCCCACCTCGACCGCCTCTTCGACTACGCCGTCCCGGAGCACCTCGACGCCGCCGCAGGCATCGGGGTGCGGGTGCGCGTGCGGTTCGCCGGACGCCTCGTCGACGGGTTCGTGCTCGAGCGGGTGGCCGCATCCGAGCATTCCGGACGGCTCGCCTGGCTGGAGAAGGTGGTGTCCACCGAGCAGGCCTTGCCGCCCGAGATCGCCGCGCTTTGCCGCGCCGTCGCCGACCGCTACGGCGGCGTACTGGCCGATGTCCTGCGTCTCGCCGTGCCGCCCCGACACGCCCGGGTGGAGGCGGAGGCGGCAGGTACAAACGACGGCGCGGTTGCCCTCGACATCCGGAACGGCGGTTGGGATCGCTACCCCCGCGGGCCCGCGTTCCTCCGGGCGCTGAGCGAGGGACGCGCCGCACACGCCGTCTGGCAGGCGCTGCCCGGCGAGGCGTGGGCCGACCGGCTTGCCGACGCCGCACACGCCACCGCACGCGCCGAACGCGGCGCGCTGTTGGTCGTGCCCGACCAACGTGATGTCGATGTCCTCCACGCTGCCTGCGTCGCGCGCCTCGGACCGGGGGCGGTCGTTGCGCTGACCGCGGACCTCGGTCCGGCCGAGCGCTACCGCCGATGGCTCGCGGTGCGGCGCGGGCAGGTCCGGGTCGTCGTCGGCACCCGGTCCGCGGCGTTCGCGCCGGTGGTTGGCCCCGGGCTCGTCGCGATCTGGGACGACGGGAACGACCTGCACGCCGAACCTCGCGCCCCCTACCCGCATGTCCGTGACGTGCTCGTCCTTCGCGCGCACGCGGTCGGGGCGGCGCTGCTCGTCGGCGGGTACGCGCGCACCGCGGAGGGGCAACTGTTGGTCGAGTCGGGGTGGGCGAGCGAGATCGTCGCCAACCGCGCGGCGGTGCGTGCCGCCATGCCGCGGGTCGTCGCGCAGGGCGAGAGCGACCTCCAGCTCGCCCGCGACCCGCTGGCCCGTGCCGCCCGGTTGCCGTCCGCGGCCTTCGAGGCGGCCCGCGCGGCCCTGTCCGCAGGACGGCCGGTGCTGGTCCAGACGCCGCGGGCGGGCTACGTGCCGTGGCTGTCGTGCGCCGTGTGTCGGGAAACGGCCCGCTGCCGTCGGTGCGCGGGCCCGCTCGGCCTTCCGGGCCGCGTGGCCGGACCTGCAGGTGGGGTCGACCATGGTGGCGAGCGGCCCGCGGCCGACCAGACGGCGGTGGGCCAGGCGCCGGCGAACCCGGGCGCGGCGGGCGGGGCGGCGGGCCGGGCGGGGGCGGACCAGGCGGGGGCACCTAGCTGCCGCTGGTGCGGCCACGTCGAGAGCGCCTACCGGTGCGGCGCCTGCGGGTCACGCAGGCTGCGCGCCGGGGTTGTCGGGTCCCGGCGCACGGCGGAGGAGCTCGGGCGGGCGTTTCCCGGCATACCGGTCCGCATCTCGGGCGGTGGCGCGCCGGTGCTGGACACGGTCGCGGCACGCCCCGAGATCGTGGTCGCCACCCCGGGTGCCGAGCCGCGGGCCGCCTACGGCGCCGCGCTGCTGCTCGACGGATGGGCGCTGCTCGCCCGGCCCGACCTGCGGGTCGCCGAGGAGACGTTGCGCCGGTGGATGGCGGCCGCCGCCATGGTCGTCCCGCACACCGAGGGCGGGCGGGTGCTCGTCATGGCCGACCCGGGGCTGCCGCCGGTGCAGGCGCTGGTGCGCTGGGATCCGGCCGGGCACGCCGCCGTCGAGCTCGCCGCCCGCGCCGAGGTCGGCTTTCCGCCCGCGGTGCGGATGGCCGCGATCGAGGCGGCCCCGGCCGCGCTGAACGACCTCCTCGACGATCTGACGGCCGAGCTCCCCACCGCTGACGTGCTCGGGCCCATCGAGCTCGATGCCGACGGCCCCGGCGACGGCCCCGACGACGGCCCCGGCGACGTTGACGTCCGCGAACGCGCCCTGGTGCGGGTTCCCCGAGCGCAAGGTCGCGCGCTTGCTGCCGCCCTGCACGTCGTGCAGGCGGCCCGCACCGCCCGCAAGGCGACCGATCCGGTGCGGGTACGGATGGATCCGCTCGACGTCGGGTGATCGGCCCGGGTGGCAGAATGGGGTCTCCCAGCCATAAGGAGATCCGTGACCGTCCAGCCCATCCGGCTCTTCGGCGACCCGGTGCTGCGCACCCCGGCCGCCCCGGTCACTGCCTTCGACGCCGAGCTGAAAAGGCTGGTCGCCGACCTCACCGACACGATGCACGACGAAGGCGGCGCAGGCCTCGCCGCGCCCCAGCTCGGGGTCGGCCTACGGGTGTTCACCTACGACTGCGACGACTTCAGCGGACACCTCGTCAACCCCACCTTCGACGTAGTGGGCGACGAGGAGCAGACCGGCGACGAGGGCTGCCTGTCGATCCCCGGCCTGAGCTGGGAGTGCCGACGCCACCTGCACGTCGTCGCCCGTGGCTGGAACCAGCACGGCGAACCCGTCAGCATCGAGGGCAGCGCGCTCTTGGCCCGCTGCATCCAGCACGAGGTCGACCATCTCGACGGCGTGCTGTTCGTCGACCGACTCGACCGCGAGACCCGCAAAGCCGCGATGGCCGAGATCCGGGCCGCCGCCTGGTTCGGCGCGCCCGAGCCGGTGGTGAAGACGAGCCCGCACCCCCTCTTCGGGAAAGCCAGGTAGCGGCGTGCGCCTGGTCTTCGCGGGCACACCGGAGCCGGCCGTGCCGTCCCTGCGGGCACTGCTCGGCTCGGCGCGCCACGAGGTGGTCGCCGTCGTCACCCGACCTGACGCCCCGAGCGGGCGCGGCCGCACCTTTCGCCGCTCGCCGGTCGGCGCGCTGGCCGACGAGGCAGGCGTGCCCGTGCTCACCGCCGATCGCCCGCGCGACCCCGAGTTCCTCGCCGCGCTGCGCGACCTCACCCCGGACTGCTGCCCGGTGGTCGCCTACGGCGCGCTGGTGCCGCGGGCCGCGCTCGACGTGCCGCGCTACGGATGGGTCAACCTGCACTTCTCCCTGCTGCCCGCCTGGCGCGGAGCCGCGCCGGTGCAGGCCGCGCTCCGCCACGGCGACGAGATCACCGGCGCCAGCACCTTCCGCCTGGAGGAGGGATTCGACACCGGCCCCGTCTTCGGCGTGGTCACCGAGGCCGTACGGGCCGACGACACCACCGGGTCGCTGATGCACCGGCTCGGCGACTCGGGGGCCGCACTGCTCCTGGCCACGCTCGACGGCATCGCCGACGGCAGCCTCACCCCCCGCCCGCAGCCGTCGGATGGCGTGTCGTACGCGCCGAAGGTGACGGTGGCCGACGCGCGCGTGGACTGGTCGGCGCCACCCGTCCGGATCGACCGGCTCGTCCGCTCGGTGACCCCCGACCCGGGCGCCTGGACCACCTTCCGCGACGAGCGTCTCGGCCTCGGCCCGCTGCGGCCGGCCGCGGACGCGTCCGAGCTGAAGCCCGGCGAGCTGCACGCCGAGAAGCGCCGCGTGCTCGTCGGCACCGGCGGCGCCCCGCTCGTGCTCGGCGAGGTGCGCCCGGTCGGCAAACGCGCCATGCCCGCCTCGGACTGGGCCCGCGGCGTGCGCATCAAGCCCGGTGAGCTGCTGCGATGACCCCGCGGGAGCGCCGAGGACGCCCCGCGGGCCCGCGCGGCGGCGGTCCGCCGCGGGGACGCAGCGGCCCCGCCCGCCCGCCCGAGATCGACGTGGCCCGGCTCGCGGCGTTGGAGCTGCTCACGGCCGTGCGGGTGCGCGACGCCTACGCCAACCTCGCGCTGCCCGCGATCCTGCGCCGCCACCGGCTGCGCGACCGCGACGCCGCACTGGCCACCGAGCTCGGCTACGGCACCCTGCGCGCCCGCGGCCTGCTCGACGCCGTGATCGACGAGTGCACCGACCGGCCGCTCGCGCGGGTGGAGCCCACCTTGCTCGACGCCCTGCGCCTCGGCGCCTACCAGCTGCTGCGCACCCGGGTGCCGCCGCACGCCGCGGTCGACACCACGGTGGAGCTGGTGCGGGTCGAGGCGGGCAGCCGCGCCGCGGGATTCGTGAACGCCGTGCTGCGGCGGGTGGGGGAGCGCGACGAGAAGGCGTGGGTGCAGCAGCTCGCGCCGGACGCGGTGGAGGACCCGCTGGGCCATACGGCGTTCGCGCACGCCCATCCGCGGTGGATCGCGCAGGCGTTCGCCGACGCGTTGGGTGCAGGCGCCGCCGCGGAGCTCGACGAGGCGCTGGCCGCCGACGACGCCCGACCGGCCGTGCACCTGCTCGCCCGGCCCGGCGAGATCACCGCGGAGGAGCTGGCCCTCGTGACCGGCGGCAGCGAGGCGCCGTACTCGCCCTACGGCGTGCACCTTGAGCCCGGCGGCGGCGACGTGGCCGAGCTCGACGCCGTGGCCGAGGGGCTGGCCATCGTGCAGGACGAAGGCAGCCAGCTGGTGACGCTCGCGCTCACCCGGACGCCCGTGCTCGGCGTGGACACGGGCCGCTGGCTCGACCTGTGCGCGGGGCCCGGCGGCAAGTCGGTGCTGCTCGGATCGCTGCTCGCGCTCGACGACGGCCACCTGGACGCGGTGGAGAGCAGCGAGCACCGCGCCGATCTCGTGCGCCGCGCCACCGATGGCCTCCCGGTGGCCGTGCACACGGCGGACGGCCGGGAGGCCCCGCTGCCCGACGGCGTCTATGACCGCGTGTTGGTGGACGCCCCGTGCACCGGCCTCGGAGCGCTGCGACGGCGCCCGGAAGCCCGCTGGCGCCGTCGTCCCGATGACGTGGCCGCGCTGGCCAAGCTCCAGCGCGAGCTCCTCGTCGCGGCCCTGCGCCACGTGCGTCCCGGCGGGGTGGTGGCGTACGTCACCTGCTCGCCGCACCTCGCCGAGACCGTCGGCGTGTTGCGGCCCGTGCTGCGCAAGCACTCCGACGTGGAGCAGCTCGACGCCCGCCCGCTGCTGTCCGGGGTGCCGCAGCTCGGCGACGGCCCCACGGTGCAGCTCTGGCCGCACCGCCAGGGCACCGACGCGATGTTCCTCGGATTGCTGCGGCGTTCGGGCGCGTAGCCTGCAGCCGTGCCTCCGATGATCGCACCGAGCCTGCTGGCCGCCGACTTCGCCCGCCTCGGCGAGGAGGCCCGGATCGTCGGGGGCGAACCCGGCGACGGGGCCGACTGGCTGCACGTCGACGTGATGGACGCCCACTTCGTGCCCAACCTCACCATCGGCCTGCCCGTGGTGGAGGCGCTCCTCAAGGTGACGACGACGCCGCTGGACTGCCACCTCATGATCGACGACCCGGACCGTTGGGCGGTCGGCTATGCCGAGGCGGGCGTCTACAACGTGACCGTGCACGTCGAAGCGGCGCACCACCCGGTCGCGCTGGCCCGCGACCTGCGCGCCGCCGGTGCCCGGGCCGGCCTCTCGATGAAGCCGAACACGCCGCTGGAGCCGCACCTCGAGACGTTGCGCCACTACGACACACTGCTGGTGATGAGCGTGGAGCCGGGGTTCGGCGGCCAGAGCTTCATCCCCGAGGTGCTCGACAAGGTGCGCGCCGCGCGCCGCCTCGTGGACACCGGGCACCTCCAGGTGCTCGTGGAGATCGACGGCGGCATCAACACCGACACGATCGAGGCCGCCGCCGAAGCGGGCGTGGACTGCTTCGTGGCAGGCTCGGCTGTGTACGGGGCGGCCGACCCGGCGCGCGCGGTGCGGGCACTGCGGGAACAGGTGGTCACGGCCACGCCGCACCGCGCCTGGGCGCGGTGAACGGCCTGCTCGCGCGCGCGGGCGGCCGGGAAGGACCACGGACACCGCGCGGTGGCACCATGGCAACGCGCCGATACGGGAGGCACGGATGTTCACCGGCATCGTCGAGGAGATCGGTGAGGTGCTCGACGTGCGCGAGAGTGCCGAGGTGGTGGTGCTCACCCTGCGCGGGCGGACGGTGACCACCGACGCCGCCCACGGCGACTCGATCGCGGTGAACGGGGTGTGTCTCACCGTGATCGATACTGGCGTCGGGACGTTCACGGTGGAGCTGGTGCCCGAGACGCTCAAGCGGACGAGCCTCTCCGCGGTCGGGCCGGGCGTCGGGGTGAACCTGGAGCGGGCCATGGCCATGGGTGGACGCCTCGGCGGCCACATCGTGCAGGGCCACGTCGACGGGGTGGCCACGCTGGTGCGGCGGACCCCCGCCGAACGCAGCGACGAGCTGGAGTTCAGCCTGCCGCCGGACCTCGCGCGGTACGTCGTCGAGAAGGGCTCCATCGCCGTGGACGGCGTGTCGCTCACCGTAGCCGGTGTGACCGACGACACGTTCGTCGTCGCGCTGATCCCGACGACCTTGTCACACACCACTCTCGGCATGCGCAAGCCCGGCGATACCGTGAACATCGAGGTGGATCTCATCGCGAAGTACGTGGAGAAGCTGGTGGCCAAGTGAATGATCTTGAGTCCATCGATCGGGCTGTCGCCGACATCAAGGCGGGCAAGGCCGTGGTGGTGGTGGACGACGCGGACCGGGAGAACGAGGGCGACCTGATCTTCGCAGCCGAGCTCGCGACCCCCGAGCTGCTGTCGTTCATGATCCGGTACACCTCGGGCTACATCTGTGTGCCGCTGACCGAGGCCGAGTGCGACCGCCTGGACCTGCCGCCGATGCATCACTCGAACGGCGACCACTTCCGTACGGCGTTCACCGTGACCGTCGACGCCCGCGAGGGGGTGACCACCGGCATCTCCGCCTACGACCGCGCCCACACGATCCGCATGCTCGCCGACCCCGAGGCCACCGCGACCGACTTCGTGCGTCCCGGCCATGTGCTGCCGCTGCGCGCCCGCGAGGGTGGGGTGCTGCGCAGGCCCGGCCACACCGAGGCCGCGGTGGACCTCGCCCGGCTCGCGGGTTTGACCCCCGCGGGGGTGCTCAGCGAGATCGTGTCGCAGAAGGTGGAGGGCGAGATGGCCCGCGCCGACGAGCTGCGGGTGTTCGCCGAGGACCACGATCTCGTGATGATCACCATCGCCGACCTCATCGCCTACCGTCGCCGCATGGAGAAGCACGTGGTGCGGGTGGCGCGGGCCACGATCCCCACGCGGCACGGCGACTTCACCGCCTTCGGCTTCGACTCACTCCTCGACGGCATCGAGCACATCGCACTGGTGATCGGCGGCGTGGGCGACGACGACCCGGGCGCAGGCGAGGACGTGCTGGTGCGGGTGCACTCGGAGTGCCTCACCGGCGACGTGTTCGGCTCGCTGCGTTGCGACTGCGGCCCCCAGCTCGACGCGGCGCTCGCGGCCGTGGCCGCCGAGGGCCGCGGGGTGGTGCTCTACATGCGCGGGCACGAAGGGCGAGGCATCGGCCTGCTGCACAAGCTGCAGGCCTACCAGCTGCAGGAGGCGGGCGCCGACACCGTGGACGCCAACCTCGCGCTCGGCCTGCCCGCCGACGCCCGCGACTACGGCATCGGCGCGCAGATCCTCGTGGACCTCGGGGTGCGCTCGATGCGGCTGCTCACCAACAACCCCGACAAGCGCGCGGGCCTGGAGGGTTACGGGCTCAGCGTGGTGGGACGGGTGCCGCTGCCCGTGCGCAAGAGCTCCTACAACCTGCGCTACCTGCGCACGAAGCGCGACCGCATGGGCCACGACCTGCCGGGTCTCGAGGACAGCAGCGGAGTGGACGGCGGGCCGGCGCAGCGCCCCGGGAGCTCGGTGGTGGACAGCGCGGGCTCGTGAGAAGCTGCGGCTCGTGAGCGGTGAGGGACGACCGGTGATGGGAGAGGCGCTCGACGCCTCCGACCTGCGGTTGGGGGTGGCCGCCGCGACCTGGCACGCCGAGATCGTGGACGCGCTCCTGGACCGCGCCCTGGCCACGGCCCGCGCCGCAGGCATCACCCAACCCACCGTGGTGCGGGTGGCGGGCACCGTGGAGCTGCCCGTGGTGTGCCAGCAGCTGGCCCGCACCCATGATGCGGTGGTGGCGCTCGGCGCGGTGGTGCGTGGCGGCACGCCGCACTTCGAATACGTGTGCGACGCGGTGACCGCGGGCCTCACCCGCGTGTCGCTCGACGAGGGGGTGCCGGTGGGCAACGGGGTGCTCACGACCAACACCCGAGAGCAGGCCGTGGAGCGTGCGGGCGGCCCCGGGAGCACCGAGGACAAGGGCGCCGAGGCGTGCCGGGCCGCCGTCCACACCGCCCTCGTACTGCGTGACCTGCGGAAGAACGCATGAGCCCCGCCGTGGAGGTGCGCCCCCGCAAGACCATGATCGTCGCCTGGGTGGGCGCCGCGGCGGTGCTCGTGCTCTTCGTGGTGGTGGCGGTGCTGCTGCGCACCTCGGACACCGGGGTGTACTTCCGGCCCGCCGATCAGATCGCCATGGTGCTGATCGGCGCGCTGATCGCGGGCGGGCTGCTGCTGCTCGCCCGGCCGCGGGTGCGCGCCGACGCCGACGGCATCGAGGTGCGCAACGTGCTCGTCACCCGCACCCTGCCCTGGGACGTGGTGGAACGCGTCGCGTTCCCCGACGGTGCCTCGTGGGCGCGGCTGGAGCTGATCGGCGACGACTACCTGCCGGTGCTGGCCATCCAGGCCGTGGACGGGCAGCGGGCGGTGGACGGCATCCGGCGCGTGCGGGCGCTGCACGCCGCCGCGGCGCGCCGCTGATCACCCCGGACGGGCGTCAAGCCACGTCCGCGGGGACCGGCCGGACCGAGCGGCCCGGCAACGACGCCGCACACCCGAGACCGATCAGAAGCGCCGCGCCGAACACCGCCAGCATGCCGCGGTGTTCGGCGAGGATGTGCGCCCGGTCCCCGGCGAGCTCGACCGAGCGGCCGAGGATCGCGACGCCGATGACGCCGCCGAGGTAGCGCATCGTGGAGTTCACCCCGGCCGCCATGCCGCTGTCGCGGCGGTCGACGGCACCCAGCGAAGCGCTCTGGGCTGCGGGGGTGGCGAGCCCGATCCCGAGGCCCAGCAGCACGAGCGGCACCACGACCTGGCCCGGCGCCGTGAGACTCGACGCGGCCAGCACACCGACGCCCGCGAGGCAGACCAGCGATCCGCTGACCGCGATCGCGCGCGCGCCCAACCGGTCGACCAGCCTGCCCGCGACCACGGACGTGGCGACCGTGGCCGCCATCATCGCGACGAGCAGCCGGCCGGTCGTCGCCGCGTCGACCGCGAGCAGTGCCCGCAACACTTGGGGCAACTCGAACACGAGCGTGTACATCGCCAGGTTCTGCATTGCGATGATCACTGTTCCCGCGGTGAACGCGCGGTACCCGAACAGGGCGAACCCGACGACCGGATCGGCGGCGCGGCGCTCCCACCACACGAACGGCACGACGAGCACCGCGCACAGGGTGAGCAGCACCGCCGAGGCCGTCCCGCCTGCTTCCAGGCCCAGGACGAACACGCTCAACACCGCGGCGAGCACCACGGTGCCGACCCAGTCGAACCGAGGCCGGGCCGTCGCGCCACTCCCCGCGGTGAAGAGTCGCACCGTCAGCGCCAGCCCCGCCGACGCCGCCAGCACCGGCAGGTTGACCAGGAAGATGCTCGGCCAGCCGAACCAGGTCACCAGTTCGCCGCCCACGACCGGGCCGATGCCCGCGGCCAGCGACATGACCGCCGCGAACATGCCGAACCCGCGACCGCGGCGTTCCCGCGGCAGTTCGCTGCGCAGCAGGGCCACCGTCGCCGGGACGATGACGGCGCCACCGGCGGCGATCATGACCCGGGACGTCACGAGGACGCCGAGGGTGGGGGCGACGAACCCGAGCAGCGCGCCGAGGGCGGTCAACGGCCTGGCCGACCGCGAACACGCGCCAGTGGCCGAACCGGTCGCCGAGCTTGCCGCCGGGGCTCTGCAGCACGATCGCCGCGATCAGGTAGGTCCCCACGAGGATCTGGGTCACGGTGCCGGTCGGACGACCGAAGTGGAGCGCGATGTCGGGCAGCGCCACCGAGATCATCGTCGAGTTGAGCGGCAGGAGGGCCGCGGAGAGCAGCGCGGCCACGAGGCCCGGCCACGCCCTGCCTCCCGCGCGCGACGGCTCAGCCACCGGTGATCGGCCTCCGTTGGAGGAGGAACACCGCGCCGTCGCGGAACGCGAACTCGATGTCGTGCCCTTCCGGCCCGTACACGCGGTCGCACGCCGATGCGAGGCCGTGCAGAGCGGCCAGCTCGGCCGGGCCGAGACAGGGCAGCGCGGCGCGCGGCGCGGTGATGGGCACCTCCTCGGTGCCGGTCACGCGACCACGCCGCACGGCCAGGTCCTTCTCGCCGATGCGGCGCTCGAGCAGCCTGCCGGTGGCGTCGAGCCGGTACAGGTCCGGGATCACCAGTCCGGCCACCACGGCCTCGCCAAGGCCCCAGCTCGCCTCGACCACCCGCTCGGCCGCTCCAGACACCGGGTTGCGGGTGAACAGCACGCCGGCGACGTCGGCGTCGACGAGCTCCTGCACCACCACCGCCATGCGCGCCCGCTCCGCGAGCCCGAGCCGGTGCCGGTACGCCCGCGCCCCGGCCGTCCGTCCGGAGGCGTGCACCCGCCGAACCGCGTCGACCACGGCGACGCCGCACACCCCGAGCATGGTCAGGTGCGCGCCTGCGAAGCTCGCGGTGCCGGAGTCCTCGCCGATCGCGCTGGATCGCACCGCCCACAGCCCGCCGTTCGGACAGAAGGCCTGCAGCGCCGCCACCGCGTCGACGTCGCTGCGCGCCACCGCGTCGACGTGTTCGGCGGACAACGCGAAACCCGCCGGGACCGGAAGGCCCGCCCGCAGGCCCGCACCGAGCTGCACGGCCTTGCCCCCGAACGCTGCCGCGTCGCGCGCCTCGGCCAACGCGCAGATCATCGGGCGCTCATCCCAGAAGCCTGACCTCGCCGATTCGCCCGTCAACGCGCACCCGGGCGCCGTCCGGGATGATCCGGGTGGCCTCGCGGGTGCCGACGATGCCGGGGATCCCGTACTCGCGGGCGACGATCGCGGCGTGGCTGAGCTGGCCGCCCCGATCGGTCACGATCGCGCCGAGCAGCGGAAGCACGACGTTGAAGTACGGCGAGGTCATCCGGGCGACGAGCACGTCACCCTGCCGCACCCGCGCGAAGTCGGCCGGGTCGTCCACCACGCGCGCGGTGCCCTCGTAGGTGCCGTCGTTGACGGCGAGGCCGTGCAGCACCTTGTCGGTGTTCGGGGTGTCGGGCACCCCGAACAGGTTCATCATCGCGGCGCCACTTGCCATCGCGGCCCGACGGGCCGGTGGCGGCAGCGTCTCCACCGGCGGTGGTGGACCGGGAACCGGACCGAGCAGCGGCGGCGCGTCCGCGGTCGAGTGCGTGGTGCGCCACTCGTAGCGCGCGGCGACCTCCTCCGCACCCGGGCCGGGCTCTCCCCGCAGCAGGGCCCCGAGTTCGTCGGCGTCCATGTCGACGGCGTGGGCGGGCTCGGCGAGCTTGCCTGCCGCGTGCAGTCGGCGGCCCGCCTCGAGCACGGCGCGCCGCGCGAGCCCCGTGGCCCACCCGTCGGAGTAGACGCCACGCTCGTCGCGCAACCGGTTCATCAGCCGGGCCTCGCCCAGGCGCTCGTCGAACTCGGCGAGGTGCTCGGCGGGCACCCGCGCGCGGATCTCGGCGAGCCTGTCGTCCTCGCACGGTGCGGCCGCGACTCCGACGACGGCCGCCCGGATGGTCTCGACCAGCAGCTCCGGCATCTCGCCTGCGGCCGGGTCACCGACGTCATAGCCGACGCAGCGGTAACGGACGGCGTCGAGGTAGGCGCGCGCTGCCGCGCCGACGTCCGGGTCGGCGGTGAGCGACACGAGGGTCTCCGCAGCCGACGCACCCGACAGGATCGCGGCGGCGGTGGTATTGGCCTGGATCGCGGCGCCCAGTGCGTCCAACTCGGCCGCTGCGAACCCGTTGGAGATCGGCGAGGTGCCGCGCAGTACCTCCATCAGCTCGCTCACCGACGCGCCCGTCCACTCCTGGGCCCCCGCGAGGAAGTCGCCGACCGTGACCATCGCCGTCGCCGTGTACTTGTGGTGCAGGTAGGTCATCTTCTCGATGTGGTCCGCGCAACGGGCCAGGTGTGCGCCCAACTCCTCGTCCGACAGCGCCGTCGGGTCGACGGCCTGGAGGGCCCGATGCTCGGTGATCGCCGCAGGCCGGTCGACCTCGTCCCATTCGGCGAGGTCCGCACGCCAGCGCTTCTGGTCGAAAGCGGCGGCCGACGCCATGAACCGCGCCTGCATCTCGTCGGACGTCGCGGTCCCGCCGGGCCGATCGGCGCCGAACATCGCAGGCTTCCCGTACATGAACCCGTTGACGAACGCGGGCTCGATATGATCGATCAGCATCCCGTAGCGGGCGGTGCCCGCGGAGAACCCCCGCGGGAAGCCCGACTGGATCGCGGCCGAGGCGAACCTGCTGATCGGCCGTTGGAAGTGCGTCGACTCCAGCTCCCACGAGCCCGCACCGGGCGCTTCGAACACGACATCCTGCATGATGACCCCTGTCGGACCGAGCGGGTCTCCGGCCGCTTCGCAGGCCGCGAGCCCTCCACCGCACGGAAGAGGAGCCGACCGCCGAGATAGATACAAGACCACCCGTAGCATCGTGATCGTGCGGCGCGTGCGGGACCGATCGGCCACTTTCGGCACGGAGGACGAGGTGCGCCTCGGTGACATCGTGCTCCGCAACCGGCTGGTGACCTCCTCCAGCCTGCTGGGCTACGGCATGAGCACCTCCGGCTTCTACGGGATGAGCCCGGTGGCGCTGTTCCTCCCGCTCGCCGCGTTCGGCGCCGTGACCACCCGCACGCTGACGGTGCAGCCCCGGGACGGGCACTTCACCACCCGCGAGGACTGGACCGCCCGTGAGCTGCCCGCGCTGCTGCGCCGCTACCGACGGGTGCTGCGGGGCACCGACAGCGGCTGGATCAACGCGTTCGGCTGGTGCAACGTCGGCATCGACGCCTACCTCGCCGACTACTACCCGCATACGCGCGACCAGCGCACGATCATCTCCCTCGGGGGCTTCTCGGCCGAGGAGTTCGTGACGCTCGTGGACCGGGTGAACGCCGCCGTGCCCGCGGGCGAGATCGCCGCCGTCGAGCTCAACGTGAGCTGCCACAACGTGAACTTCGACTTCGGAACGATCCTTCAGGACGTGCTCGACGCCGCCGTGCCCCGCAGCAGGCACCCGGTGATCCTCAAGCTCTCGCCCGACTACGACTACCTGCGCAACGCCCGCCAGGCCGCGAAGGCGGGCGTCGCCGCGCTGACCGCGATCAACACCGTGAAGGCGCTGCGGCTCGACCCGCGCACCGGCACCCCCTGGCTGGCCAACCGCTACGGCGGGCTCTCCGGCCGGGCGATCAAGCCGATCGCCCTGCGGGTGGTGGCCGAGCTGCGTGACGCCGGGGTGACGCTGCCGATCATCGCGACGGGCGGCATCCGGACGGCGGCCGACTGTCGGGAGTACTTCTGGGCGGGCGCCGACGCGGTGAGCCTCGGCAGCGCGATCTGGCTCGCGAGCTACCCCGGCTACGCGCTCTCCCCCCTGCGCGCGCTGCGGGTCCGCCGGGTGCTGGCCGCGGTGCGCCGCTACCGCCCGGCACCCGGGCCCAACGGCTGATCGCCACCGACGTCGCCCCCGTGGGAAACCTGTAGCACCCGGCACCGACAAGAACAGGCGGCCTAGGCTGGATGGGCCATGCCCGATCCCACCACCTACCGCCCCGCCCCCGGGTCCATCCCCGAGGCTCCGGGCGTGTACCGCTTCTCCGACACCCACGGCCGTGTGATCTACGTGGGCAAGGCGAAGAGCCTGCGCCAGCGCCTGAACTCCTACTTCGCGGACCTGGCGGGTCTGCATCCGCGCACCCGGCAGATGGTTACGACGGCCGCGCACGTGCAGTGGACGGTCGTCGCCACCGAGGTGGAGGCACTGCAGCTCGAGTACAACTGGATCAAGGAGTTCGACCCGCGGTTCAACGTCCGCTACCGCGACGACAAGACCTATCCGGTGCTCGCGGTGACGATGAACGAGGAGTTCCCGCGGCTGCACGTGTACCGGGGACCGCGGCGCAAGGGCGTGCGCTACTTCGGGCCTTTCGCGCACGCCTGGGCCATCCGCGAGACGCTCGACCTCCTGCTGCGCGTCTTCCCGGCCCGCACCTGCAGCGCAGGCGTGTTCAAGCGGCACGGGCAGATCGGCCGTCCCTGCCTGCTGGGCTACATCGACAAATGTTCCGCGCCCTGCGTCGGGCGGGTCGACGCCGCCGCGCACCGCCGGATCGTCGAGGACTTCTGCGACTTCTTGGCGGGCCGCACCGATCACCTCATCCGCCAGCTGGAGCGGCGGATGGCGCAGGCGTCGGAGGAGCTGGAGTTCGAGAAGGCGGCCCGCCTGCGCGACGACATCGGCGCGCTGCGGCGGGCCATGGAGCGCCAGGCCGTCGTGCTCGGCGGCGGCACCGACGCCGACGTCGTGGCGTTCGCCGACGACGAGCTGGAGGCCGCGGTCCAGGTCTTCCACGTGCGCGGCGGGCGGGTCCGCGGCCAGCGCGGCTGGGTGATCGACAAGGTCGAGCCCACCGACACCGCGCACCTCGTCGAGCGCTTCCTCACCCAGTTCTACGGCGAGCAGGCGGCGTTGGCCGAGTCGTCCGACGACGCCCACCAGCCGGTGCCCAAGGAGATCATCGTCCCGGAGCTGCCCGCCGAGGTCGCCTCGCTCACCGAGTGGCTGTCCGGGCTGCGGGGATCGCGCGTGCGCCTGCACGTCGCGCACCGCGGCGACAAGCGGGCGCTCGCCGAGACCGTCGCCCGCAACGCCGCCGAGGCGCTCACCCAGCACAAGCTGCGCCGCGCGGGCGACCTCACCGCCCGCTCGGCGGCCCTCGCGGAGATCCAGGACGCGCTCGGGCTGGACTCGGCCCCGCTGCGGATCGAGTGCATCGACGTGTCGCACGTGCAGGGCACCAACGTGGTCGCCTCGCTTGTCGTCTTCGAGGACGGGCTGGCCCGCAAGTCGGAGTACCGCCGGTTCGAGATCCGCGACGGCGCCGCTGGTGGCGACGTCGCCTCGATCGCCGAGGTCGTGCGCAGGCGGTTCCGCCGCTACCTCGCAGAGACCGGGACAGCGACCGGCAGCATCGACGCGGACACCAACGGTGCACGCCCGGTCACCGATCGCGATCCCGGGGAGGGTAACGTCGGACCTGCCGCGATCGAGGGATCCGGTGACGCTCCCGACCCGGACATCACCACCGACAACACCGCACCCGCCGGTGCAGCGCCGTACCACCGTCCCGGCATCGACCCCGAGACCGGACGCCCCCGCAAGTTCGCCTACCCGCCGAACCTGCTGGTCGTCGACGGTGGGCAGGCCCAGGTCGAGGCGGCGTCGGACGTGCTGGCCGAGCTCGGCGTCACCGACGTCGCCGTGTGCGGCCTCGCCAAGCGCCTTGAGGAGGTCTGGTTGCCCGCCGAGCCCGACCCGGTGATCCTCTCGCGCACCAGCGAAGGCCTTTACCTCCTGCAGCGCGTGCGCGACGAGGCACACCGCTTCGCGATCACCTACCACCGCCAGCGGCGCTCGGCGGGCATGACCGTCTCCGAGTTGGACGCCGTGCCGGGGCTCGGGCCCGCGCGGCGCGCGGCGCTGCTCAAGCACTTCGGGTCGGTGCGCAAGCTGAAGGCCGCCTGCGCCGACGAGATCGCCGCCGTGCCCGGCTTCGGGCCGTCCACGGCGGCGGCGGTGGTGGCCGCGCTCGGCGGGGGAACCGGGGCATGAGCGCGCTCCCGCCCAGCCCGGAGGACCGGCCGGGCATCGACGTCACCCTGATCAGCGGCCTGTCCGGGGCCGGGCGCAGCACCGCGGCGAAGGTGCTGGAGGACCTCGGCTGGTTCGTCGTGGACAACCTGCCGCCGGCGCTGATCGCCACGATGGTCGACCTCGGCGCTCGGGCCCGCGGCGAGATCACCCGCATCGCTGTCGTCATGGACGTGCGCAGCCGGGCGTTCACCACCGACCTCGCGGCGGTGATCAAGGACCTCGACGGCCGCGGCTACCCCCCGCGCCTGCTGTTCCTCGAAGCCTCCGACGCCGTCCTGGTGCGCCGCTTCGAGCAGGTGCGCCGCAGCCACCCCCTGCAGGGCTCCGGGCGCCTCGTCGACGGGATCGCCCGGGAGCGCGACCTCCTGCGCCCGCTGCGGGAGGCCGCCGACCTCGTCGTGGACACGTCCACCACCACGGTCCCGACCCTGCGCGCCACTCTGGAGCGCGCGTTCGGCGGCGACTACCCGCCGCATACGCGCGTCACGCTCGTGTCGTTCGGCTACAAGTTCGGCCTCCCGATGGACTCCGACCTCGTCATCGACGTGCGCTTCCTGCCGAACCCGTTCTGGATCCCCGAGCTGCGTGAGAAGACCGGCCGCGACGAGCCGGTGCGCGACTACGTGCTCTCTCAGGAGGGCGCGAAGGAGTTCATCGACCGCTACCTGGAGCTGCTCGGCCTCGTCGCGGGCGGGTACCGCCGCGAGGGCAAGCACTACCTCACCGTCTCCGTCGGCTGCACCGGCGGCAAGCACCGCAGCGTGGCCATCAGCGAGGAGATCGCCCGGCGGCTGTCGGACAACCCCGGCATGACGGTCAGCGTGGCGCACCGGGACCTGGGGCGCGAATGAGGAGGGAGAAGGGCGGGCGGTTGCGGGCCGTCGCGCTGGGTGGCGGGCACGGGCTGCACGCCACCCTGTCGGCGCTGCGGCTGCTCACCGACGACGTCACCGCCGTCGTCACCGTGGCCGACGACGGCGGGTCGTCGGGGCGGCTGCGCCGCGAGCTGGGCCTGCTCCCGCCGGGGGACCTGCGGATGGCGATGGCCGCGCTGGCCGCCGACGACGAGGTGGGCCGTCGGTGGCGCACCCTCGTGCAGCACCGCTTCGGCGGCGTCGGCGCGCTCGCGGGCCACGCCGTCGGCAACCTCCTCATCGCCGGGCTGATCGACACGCTGGGCGACCCGGTCGCTGCGCTCGACGCCGTCGCGGGCCTTCTTGGCGTACGGGGGCGGGTGCTGCCGATGTGCACCGAGCCGCTGGACATCGGGGCCGATGTCACGGGCCTCGGCGTCGATCCCGAGCGTGCGCACCGCATTCGCGGCCAGGTCGCCGTCGCGTCGACGCCCGGCCGGGTGCAGCGGGTGTGGCTGCTCCCCGACCAGCCGCGGGCCTGCCCCGAGGCGGTGGCCGCGGTCCGCGCCGCCGACGTGGTGATCCTCGGGCCGGGGTCGTGGTTCACCAGCGTGTTGCCCCACCTGCTGGTTCCCGATCTGCGTGACGCGCTGGTCGACACCGCGGCCCGCCGGATCGTCGTGCTCAACCTCGCGCCGGAGCCGGGGGAGACGGCCGGGTTCTCACCGGAGCAGCACCTGGCCGTGCTCTGCGGGCACGCCCCCGCGCTGCGCGTGGACGCGGTGTTGGCCGATGTCGACGCCGTGCCCGTGCCCGACCGGCTGCACTCCGCGGCTGCGGCGATCCTCAGTCGGGGCGGCCGCGTGCACCTTGCCCCCGTCGCCGCGAGCCCGCTCGAGCCCACCCACGACCCGGCGGCGCTGGCCGCGGCGATCGCCGCGGTGGTGGCCGATGTCGCGACCATCCCCGAAGTCGCGGCCGAAGGAAGGACGTGATCATGGCGATGACCGCAGCGGTCAAGGACGAGTTGTCCCGGCTCGCCGTCACGAAGCCGTGCTGCCGCCGCGCCGAGGTCGCGGCACTGCTGCGGTTCGCGGGCGGCCTGCACATCGTGGGCGGGCGGGTCGTCGTGGAGGCGGAGGTCGACACCGGCTCGGTCGCGCGGCGCCTGCGGCGCGACATCCACGAGCTCTACGGCCACACGTGCGAGGCGCACGTGATCACCGCGGGCGGGCTGCGCCGGGGTGCGCGCTACGTCATGCGCGTGGTCCGCGACGGGGAGGGACTCGCGCGCCAGACCGGCCTGCTCGACGCCCGCGGGCGCCCCGTGCGCGGCCTGCCCCCGCCCGTCGTGTCCGGCGGGGTGTGCGACGCCGAGGCCGCGTGGCGGGGCGCGTTCCTCGCCCACGGGTCGCTCACCGAGCCGGGCCGCAGCTCCGCGCTGGAGATCACCTGCCCGGGCCCGGAGGCGGCGCTCGCGCTGGTCGGCGCGGCGCGCAGGCTCGGGGTCGCGGCGAAGGCGCGCGAGGTGCGCGGCGCCGACCGGGTCGTCGTCCGCGACGGCGACGCGATCAACGCCCTGCTCACCCGCATGGGCGCACACGAGTCGGTGATGGCGTGGGAGGAGCGGCGGATGCGCCGGGAGGTGCGCGCCACCGCCAACCGCCTGGCCAACTTCGACGACGCCAACCTCCGCCGCTCCGCCCGCGCCGCGGTGGCGGCGGCCGCGCGTGTGCAGCGGGCGATGGAGATCCTCGGCGACGACGTGCCCGACCATCTGCTGGCCGCGGGCAGGCTGCGCGCCGAGCACACCCAGGCCTCGCTGGAGGAGCTGGGTCAGCTGGCCGACCCGCCGATGACGAAGGACGCCGTCGCGGGCCGGATCCGGCGGCTGCTGCACATGGCCGACAAGCGCGCCGCCGACCTGGGCATCCCCGACACCGACTCGGCCGTCACCGCGGACATGCTGGAGGAGGCGTAGCACCGGCCCCTTGATCAGCGATTCGGTGCACATCCGGCCGAATCTGGCCGCTTTTCAGCCCGAACCGGTGATCATGGACGGGGGGTTGCCTCGTCAGGCAGGGCCATGGCGAGGATCTCCCCGGCCAGGCGCGGGATCAGGGCGTCGGCCGCGAACCGGTAGCCGAAGTCGGCGTATGCCGTCAGCTCGCGGAAGGCGAGCTCGCCCAGCCCGCCCGGGTAGAGACGTCGAGCATGCAGCGCGGCCGCGCGCATCCGTGAACGCTCGTGTGGTGGCAGCGCGGTAGCGTCGCCACGCAGCGGAGCAGACGCTGGAAGCTTCGTGTACCACATCGTGGCCCCCCTTGCCGGTTGGGTCCGGTCCTCAACGAAGAGCCGGGGAGCGGCGAGGGTGATACCGACCGCGGTGTGGATCGATTCCGTGGCTGCCGGTTCCGCTGCGGAATCCGGACGCTAGGGTGGGGCACGACCAGGTACTTCCCTAGCGAGGAGGCACGGCGTGACGGTGCGTGTAGGCATCAACGGATTCGGCCGTATCGGGCGCAACTTCTGGCGCGCGGTCGAGGCGCAGAGGCGGGCGGGCAACACCGAGATCGAGATCGTTGCGGTCAACGACATCACCGACAACGCGACGCTCGCCCATCTGCTCAAGTACGACACGATCCTGGGCAGGCTGCCGTACACGGTGTCCTCGAACGACGACGAGATCGTCGTCGACGGCAAGGGCTTCAAGGGCCTCGCCGTGCGCGATCCCGCCGAGCTGCCGTGGAAGGATCTCGGCGTCGACGTCGTGGTCGAGTCCACCGGCCTGTTCACCAGCCGCGACGCCGCGGCCAAGCACCTCGACGCAGGCGCGAAGAAGGTCGTGATCTCCGCGCCCGCCAAGGGCGAGGACCTCACGGTGGTCAAGGGCGTCAACGACGCCGCCTACGACGGCAGCCAGACCATCGTGTCCAACGCCTCGTGCACGACGAACTGTCTTGCGCCGCTGGCCAAGGTGCTCGACGACCTGCTGGGCATCGAGCGCGGGCTCATGACCACGATCCACGCCTACACGCAGGACCAGAACCTGCAGGACGGCCCGCACCGGGACCTGCGCCGCGCCCGCGCCGCCGCGCTGAACATCGTGCCCACCTCCACCGGTGCCGCCAAGGCCATCGGCCTGGTCATGCCGCAGCTCAAGGGCAAGCTCGACGGCTACGCGCTGCGTGTGCCGATCCCCACCGGCTCGGCCACCGACCTCACCGTCACCGTCCGCAAGGAGGGCACGGTCGAGGAGATCAACGCGGCGTACCGGGCGGCCGCCGAGGGCGAGCTCGCGGGCGTCCTGCGCTACTCCGACGACCCGATCGTCTCCTCCGACATCGTCACCGACCCGGCGTCGTGCATCTACGACGCGCCGCTCACCAAGGTCATCGGGAACATGGTGAAGGTGGTCGGCTGGTACGACAACGAGTGGGGCTACTCCAACCGGCTCATCGACATCACCGAGTTGGTGGCCTCGAAGCTGTGAAGACCTATGAGGACCTGATCGCCGAGGGGGTCGCGGGGCGCACCGTGCTGGTGCGCTCCGACTTCAACGTCCCCCTCGACGGCACCCGCATCACCGACGACGGCCGCATCCGCGCCTCGCTGCCCACGCTCTCGGCGCTGCGCGACGCGGGCGCTCGGCTCATGATCACCGCGCACCTGGGGAGGCCGAAGGGCGGGCCGGATCCGAAGTACTCGCTGGCCCCGGTCGCGGCCCGGCTCGGGGAGCTGCTCGACACCGACGTCACGCTGGCGAACCTCGGCGAGAAGCCGGCCACCGACGTCGTGCTGCTGGAGAACATCCGCTTCGACCCGCGCGAGACCAGCAAGGACGACAAGGAGCGGGCGTCGCTGGCGGCGGAGCTGGCGGCCTACGCCGACGCCTTCGTCTCCGACGGGTTCGGCGTGGTGCACCGCAAGCAGGCCTCGGTCTACGACGTCGCACGGCTGTTGCCCGCCTACGCGGGCGGCCTGGTGCTGGCCGAGGTCGACGTGCTGCGGAAGCTCACCGGCTCGCCTGAGCGCCCGTACGTGGTCGCGTTGGGTGGCTCGAAGGTCTCCGACAAGCTCGCGGTGATCGACGCGCTGCTCCCGCGGGTCGACGCGCTGCTCGTCGGTGGCGGGATGTGCTTCACGTTCCTCGCGGCGCAGGGCTATGGCGTCGGGAAGTCGTTGCTGGAGACCGACCAGATCGGCTCGTGCCGCACCCTGCTGGAGTCCGGCAAGATCGTCCTGCCGACGGACGTTGTGGTGGCCGACGCGTTCGCCGCCGACGCCGCCCGGCAGACGGTGGCCGCCGACGCCATCCCCGACGGCTGGCTGGGTCTGGACATCGGGCCCGAATCGGTGGCGGCGTTCGCCGACGTCCTCGGCCGCGCGAAGACGATCTTCTGGAACGGGCCGATGGGCGTGTTCGAGCTGGCCCCGTTCGCCGAGGGCACCCGCGGCGTGGCGCAGGCGATCATCGACTCCCCGGCGTTCTCCGTGGTCGGCGGCGGCGACTCCGCTGCTGCCGTGCGCGCCCTCGGCCTGGCCGAGGAGGGGTTCTCGCACATCTCGACCGGCGGCGGCGCGTCGCTGGAGTTCCTGGAGGGCAAGGACCTCCCCGGCGTATCGATCCTGGAGGCCTAAGTGAAGCGCCGACGTGGTTGGTGAGACATAGTGCGCAAGCCGCTGATCGCGGGCAACTGGAAGATGAACTTCACGCACCTCGAGGCCATCGCCTTGATGCAGAAGTTCGCCTTCGCGCTGCCCGAGAAGTACTACGACAAGGTCGAGGTGGCGGTCCTGCCCCCGTTCACCGACCTCCGCAGCGTCCAGACCATGATCGACGGCGACGGATTGCTGATGGTGCTCGGCGCGCAGGACCTGTCCCCGCACGACGCGGGCGCCTACACCGGCGACGTCTCCGGCGTGATGCTCGCGAGGCTGGGCTGCCGCTACGTCGTCGTCGGGCACTCGGAGCGCCGCGAGCACCACGGCGAGACCGACGAGATCGTGAACGCCAAGGTGCGCGCGGCGATCCGCAACGGCATCACGCCGATCCTGTGCGTCGGCGAGGGCCTGCCCGTCCGCGAGGACGGCGAGCACCTCGCCCACTGCACGGCACAGCTCTCCGCCGCGCTGGCGAAGGTGACGGCGGAGCAGGCGCGCGACCTCGTCGTGGCCTACGAGCCGATCTGGGCCATCGGCACGGGACGGGTGGCGAGCCCGGCCGACGCGCAGGAGGTCTGCGCCGCGCTGCGCACCACGCTCGCATCGCTCTACGGCGAGGAGTACGCGGCGGGCGTGCGCATCCTCTACGGCGGGTCGGTGAAGGCGAACAACGTCGTCGAGCTGCTGGCGGGACCGGACGTCGACGGCGCGCTCGTGGGCGGAGCCAGCATCGACGTCGACGAGTTCCCGAAGCTCTGCGCACTGGCCGCGGGCGGGCCCCTGCCCTGAGATCCGGGGTCACCCCGGGTAACATGGTGATCCCCGGACAAGAACGAGGACGTGGATGCAACTCGCCCTGCAGATCGTGTTGATCGTCACCAGCGTTCTGCTGACGTTGCTGATCCTGCTGCACCGCGGGCGCGGCGGTGGGCTGTCGTCGCTGTTCGGCGGCGGCATGCAGTCCAGCCTCTCGGGCTCCAGCGTGGTCGAGCGCAACCTCGACCGGCTCACGCTGTTCGTGGGGGCAATCTGGGTGGTCGCGATCATCGGTTCCGGGCTGCTCGTGAAGCTGGGGGTCTGAGCTATGGCGATGTCAGGTGGCAACGCGATCCGTGGCACCCGCGTGGGGGCGGGCCCGATGGGCGAGTCGGAGCGCGGCGAGACCGCGCCGCGCCAGTTCATCTCGTACTACTGCGCGGGCGGGCACGTCACCACGCCGTCGTTCGCGGCCGACGCGGAGATCCCCGAGTCGTGGGACTGCCCGCGCTGCGGCCTGCCCGGCGGCCGTGACAACGCGAACCCGCCCGCCGCGCCGCGCACCGAGCCGTACAAGACGCATCTGGCGTACGTGAAGGAGCGGCGCAGCGACGCCGACGGCGCCGCCATCCTCGAGGAGGCGCTGGGCAGGCTGCGGGCCTCCCGGGAGCTCTGATCCCACCCCCGGTGATCGCCAGTTGGGTGCACATGCGGCCGAATCTGGCCGCTCCACGCACCGAATCGACGATCATGGCCGGGATCCCCGTGGCTAGCCGGGCGGCAGGTTCGCCAGCTGGTCGCTGATGGCGGTCGCCAGCGTGGCGCTGGCCGTGCCCGCCGGGATGGCCGAGGTTGACACCTGCACCACCTGGTCGCCACGCACCAGCGCGCCGTAGACGAGGTCGCCGTCGAAGCGGCAGACGAAGCCGCCGTCGGCCTTGTTCACTTCGACGCGGGAGCCCTGGGTGCACAGCTGGGCGAGCAGCTCGCGCTCCGCGGCCGCGTCGGCCTGCGTGCGCGGGAACAGCGAGACGGTGAGGAACGCCGGGCCGCCGGGCGCTGCCTTCGACGCTGCCTTCGACGCGGCCTTCGACGCGGCCTTCGACGCGGCGCTCGGCCCGGCGTCGTAGACGCAGCGGACGTCGTTCGCGGTGGACTGGTCGGGGGTCCACGTCACGTGGGTGGCGCCCGCCAACGCGGCGGTGTCGAGCATGCACGCGGCCGGCGGGTCGGGCGGCGGCGCCTGCGGCAGCGGGGGGTCCGCGGCGCACCCGCCCAGCACGACGGCGAACAGCCCACCCGCGGCGAGGACGCGGAGACGTGGACCGGCGCGATGCACGCAGGCAGGATAGGCGGTCCGAACACCGATCAGTGGCGGTGTGCCCGGGAGGGCGACCCGACGATCCGGAGCAGCCGGTTCACCGTACCCTCGCGGACATGAACCGTGCTTCACGCTCCCCGGGTGAGGCCCCGTTGACCCTCGGCCTGGCACGGCGGACAGCCACCGCGATCCGGAAGGCCCGTGCGCTCCTGCGGCACGCCGAGGACCTCCCGACGCAGGTCGACGCGATGTCAGAGGCGATCTCCCGCGGGCTCGCGGAGCTGGAGGGTGCGCGCCGCGACATCGACCAGGTGCGTTCGCGGCTGGAGGGGGGAGCGGCTCGGGACGAGCGGACCGATGCCGCGCTCGCCGAGCTGCGCGACACCGTCGACCTGGTCGCCCGCCGCACCACCCTGCGACGCCCAGCCACCCGTGTGCTGTTCCTCGTCCATGTTCTCGGTTCCTGGACCTCGTGCGGTCCGGTGGCCGAAGCGATGCGCGAGTGCGCCGACTTCGAGCCGATCGTCGCCTCGATGCCGCGCCGGTTCCGCGGGTCGGACGGCCTCTACGGCGAGGAGGACGTGCACCGTGGCCTGACCGAGCTCGGGGTGCCGCACCTGCGCTTCGGCGCCGACCGCGGAGGGGACATCCTGCGCCTGATCAAGGCGATCGAGCCCGACATCATCTTCCGGCAGGCCCAATGGGACGCCGACGTGCCGGACGAGCTCGGCACCCGACAGCTCGGCTTCGCCCGCACCTGCCTCATCCCCTACGAGACCATGAACATCGTCGTCAACGTCCCTGACGAGCAGACGGCCAACAGCGCCGTCGACAGCCCCTACCACCGGGCCGCCTGGCTGGTGTTCTGCGCCAACGAGATGGTCCGCGAGATCGCGGTGCGCGACGGCGCCTTCGGGGGCGCACAGTTCCGGGTCGTCGGCCACCCCAAGGCCGACCACCTGCGCACGGTGCGGCCCGCCTGGCCGATCCCGGACACAGGCGCCGACACGGCCCGCCCCGGGCGCGTCGTATGGTCGGCGCACCACACGATCGGGCAGGGCTGGACGGACTTCGGCGCGTTCCACCTGATGAACGAGGCCATGTACGGGTGGGCGCGGCAATGCGCCGACGTCCAGTTCCTCTTCATGCCGCATCCGGCGCTGTTGCCGTTCCCGGGGTCGGCGGACAGCCCGATCACCCGACATGAGTTCGACGAATGGCTGACGGCCTGGTCGGCCCTGCCCAACACCGGGGTGATGGCAGAGGCGGACTACGGGCCTGCGCTCGCGGCGTCGGACGTGATGGTGACCGACGGTCTGTCGATGCTGGTCGAGTCCCAGCTCCTGGAGAAGCCGGTGATCTTCTTCGAGCGGGCGGGCCACCGGAGGTTCAATGCGATCGGCGAACGGGTCGTCCGCGGCGTGCACACGGTGCACAGCGTCGACGAGGTGCGGCGGCTGACCGAGAAGTTCCTCGGTGGCGAGCCGGATCCCCGGCGCGAGCGGCAACAGGACAACGTGCGTGAGCTCTTCGGGCCGCCGGGGAGCCCCGCCCGCATTCTCGACGTGCTGCGCCGGGAGATCGCTCACGAGCGCGCTGCGGCGGAGCAAGGCTACTCTCCACGGACATGACGCGCTGGACGCTGCCCCCCGACAAGATCCCGACGGCGTGGTTCAACGTGGCTCCGCACCTCACGTCGCCACTGCAGCCGCCGCTGCATCCCGGCACGCGGGAGCCGCTCGGGCCCGACGATCTCGCCCCGCTCTTCCCGATGGCGCTGATCGGGCAGGAGGTGAGCGTCCAGGAGTGGATCGACGTGCCCGGCGAGGTGCTCGACATCCTGCGGCTCTGGCGGCCCACCCCGCTGGTCCGGGCCGTCCGGCTGGAGAAGGCGCTGGGCACGCCTGCGCGGATCTACTTCAAGGACGAGTCCGTGTCGCCCGCGGGCAGCCA
This sequence comes from uncultured Actinomycetota bacterium, assembly GCA_963822805.1. GTDB lineage: Bacteria > Actinomycetota > Actinomycetes > Mycobacteriales > Pseudonocardiaceae > Pseudonocardia. Next base: position 888,117 of record CAWGIV010000004.1, read on the forward strand.
CAAGCCCAACACGGCCGTGCCACAGGCGTTCTACAACGCGCAGGAAGGCATCCCGCGGCTGACCACCGAGACGGGCGCCGGGCAGTGGGGCACCGCGCTGGCGTTCGCGTGCGCGCAGTTCGACCTCGACCTGAAGGTCTACATGGTCCGCGCGTCCTACGAGCAGAAGCCCTACCGGAAGATCGCCATCGAGACGTGGGGCGGCTCGGTGGTGCCCTCCCCGGTCGACGCGCCCGACCACCCGGGCTCGCTGGGCAGCGCGATCTCCGACGCCGTGCGCGACTGCGTCGGGCGCGCCGACACCCACTACGCGCTCGGCTCCGTCCTCAACCACGTGCTGCTGCACCAGACCGTGATCGGGCTGGAGGCCAAGGAGCAGCTGGCGATGGCGGGGGAGCGGCTGCCCGACGTCGTGATCGCGCCCTGCGGCGGTGGGTCCAACCTCGGCGGGATCGCGTTCCCGTTCGTGCCCGACGAGGGGGTGCGGCTGCTCGCGGTCGAGCCGCTGGCGTGCCCGACGCTCACCCAGGGCCGCTTCGAGTACGACTTCGGCGACACCGCGGGCCTGACCCCGCTCATGGCGATGTACACGCTCGGCCACGACTTCGTTCCGCCCGCGATCCACGCGGGTGGGCTGCGCTACCACGGCGACTCGCCGCTGGTGTCGCAGCTCGTGCGGGACGGTCGGATGGAGGCCATCGCGTACCCGCAGGGCAAGGTGTTCGAGGCCGCGGTGCAGTTCGCGCGGATCGAGGGCAAGATCCCCGCCCCGGAGTGTGCGCACGCCATCCGCGCGGCGATCGACGAGGCGCTGGCGGCCAAGGAGTCCGGTGCGGAGAAGGTGATCCTCTTCAACTACTGCGGGCACGGCTTCCTGGACCTGTCGGCCTACGACGACTACGCCAACGGCAGGCTCGTGGGCTAGCTGGGCACGCCCGCCCCGAGCGTCACCGATCTTGTTGCGACCAGGGATCGGTGACGCTCGGCGGGCCGGGTCACGTGCTGGCGTGCGCGGCCCGGATGACGGCCATGTCGAGCTTGCCGTGCGTCGCGAGCATCGCCTGGGTTGCGCGGCTCGCCGCGGCCTCGTTCGGGTCGCTCATCAGCGCGAAGATTTCCTCCGGGATGATCTGCCACGACAGCCCGAACCGGTCTTTGAGCCAGCCGCAGGGGCCGGGCTCACCGCCGTCGACGAGCTTGTCCCAGTACTCGTCGACCTCGGCCTGGCTCTCGCACCGCACCTGGAACGAGACGGCCTCGGTGAACCGGAACTGCGGGCCGCCGTTCAGCCCGACGTAGTCCTGGCCGCGCAGGCGGAACTCGACGACCATGACGGTGCCCTCGACGCCCGGCGTATTGGGCCCGTAGCGCTGGACGCCGGTGATGGCCGAGTCGGGAAAGATCGAGGTGTAGTGCTCGGCGGCGTGCTCGGCGACGCCGTCGAACCACAGGCACGGGGTGATCTGCTTCATGACGGGTGGACCGTCGCGGCGGGTGGAACTCATCGGTGGCACGCCGCCGAGCGCCGACGAAAAAGCGCGCTGATCGGCGGAAGGGGGACATACGCGCCAGATATGGCCGTCATGTCCCCCTTCCGGCGATCAACGCTGGCGGGCGGCGGCACCTCTCAGCGGGATGGCTGGGTGATCGCGAACCACCGCACCCAACGGCGTTGGCCCGGCGTCTCGACTGCCCGGCTGCGGTAGTGGGCGCGCGTCCAGGCCACCGCCTCCACGGCGGGGACCCCGGCGAGCACCGCGAGACAGGCGATGACGGTGCCGGTGCGCCCGGTGCCGCCGCCGCAGGTGACCTCGACCCGCTCACCCGCGCGGGCGAGCTCGTGGGCACGGCGGATCGCGGCGGCGGCCGCCGCCGGGTCGCGGGGCGTGCGGAAGTCGGGCCAGTCCACCCATTCGAGCCGCCAGCCGGGCCGGAAGGTCCCGCGGTCACGGCCGAGACACAGCCCGAACGTCGGCGGCGGCCCCGGCGGCAGCGGGTCACGCCGCCCCCGCCCCCGGACGACGGCGCCGTCGGGCAGCATCACGGCGTACGAGTGGATCACGCAGCCTCCTCTCCCACGCTCCTCAGGCGCGTTGACAGCATCTCTGCTCAGGGCCGCACGGGCACGGGCGACCTCGGGCCTCAACGCAGGTGCCGCAACAGCTCCGCAGGGCCGATGACCTGCGAACTCGGGAGGCGGGCGCGCAGGTCGCGGTCGGCGGTCACCACCGTCACCGTGTTGCCGGGAAGCGCCGCGACCAGGGCGACGATCGCGCTGTCACCGTCGGCGGACGCCCGCACGACCTGCAGGCGGGGATGGGGTGGGACGTCCGCGGCCTTGGCGGCGCCCTCCAGCACGAGGTACACACGCTCGGCACCGAGCGTGCCCCGGTCGAGCGCCGCGACGATCTCGGTGGCGAGCCGGGCGGCGGCGCCTGCCCGGTCCCGCCACCAGCCGTCCGGCCGCGACCCGACGACGTTCGCGCCGTCCACCACCACGAGGTCGTGAGCGGGGGCGTTGTCCGCGCGCGGGCAGTCAGGCAATGCGCGGCACGAGGTCGCGGGGGAGTTTCGCCGCCGCGGCCCGGTCGAGGAGCCACCGGGTGCGACGCCGTCCGCGGGCCCCGGCCACCGGGATCGCCACCTCGCCCGCGCCGCCCAGCGCCAGCGCGACCGCACCGGCCTTCGCCTCGCCGGTCGTGACGATCCACACCTCGGACGCGTTCCGGATCGCAGGAAGGGTCAGCGAGACCCGGGTCGGCGGCGGCTTCGGGCAGCCGTGCACCGCGACGACGGCCCGCTCGGTCTCGTAGACCGCGGGGGAGTGCGGGAACACCGACGCCGTGTGCCCCTCGGGGCCCATGCCGAGCAGCAGGACGTCGAACGCGGGCACCGGGCCGTGGTCCTCGGGCTGGGCCTTGGCGGCGAGCAGCGCCGCATACTCCTCGGCGGCGGCCTCCGCCCCGGCAGGCCCGCTGCCGTGGTCGGCGCCCATCGGGTACACCTTCGCGGGGTCCACCCGGACGTGGTCGAGCAGCGCGGCGCGCGCCTGCGTCTCGTTGCGCTCCGGGTCGCCGGGCTGAAGGAATCGCTCGTCGCCCCAGTAGAACTCCACTTCGCCCCAGTCGACGGCGTCGCACGCCACGGTGGCCCGCACCTGCTCCAGCATCGCGATGCCGACGCCACCGCCGGTGAGCACGAGCTTCGGCACGCTGCCGCCTGCTTGGATGTCCACCAGCCGGGTGATCAGCCGTGCCGCCGCGGCGGCGGCCAGGATGTCGGGCTGCGCGTGGACGACGATCTCCGGTGCGGTCATGACGAGTGCTCCTCGACTGGTGGCGCGACGGAGACGAGGGTCGTGATCGTGGTCGGCGCAGTCATGCCGTGTGCTCCTCGACTGGTGGCGCGACGGAGACGGGGGTCATACCGCCGCCCCCGTCACGACCGCGATCTCGACCGGCGTGCGGCCCCGGCTGATCTTCGCGATGCCCGCCAGCGCCTCGCCGTAGATCTCGTCGGGATCCAGGCGGCGCAGCTCCTCGGCGAGGCAATCGCGCACCTCGCGGCGCGCCAGCGCCACCAGCCGGTCGGGTTGGCCGGGCTGACTCAGCCTGCCGACCTTGCCGTCCGGGCGTACCAGCTCGACGGCGCCGCCGCGCCGCTCCAGCCGCACCGTGCCGAGCCCCGGCCCGGACTTCGACGGCGAGCGCTTCACCTTGACCCCCAACCGCTCCGCGAGCCAGCCCGCCATCAGGTCGGTCGACGGCGACACCACCTCGCCCGCCACGAGCGCGCCGGTGACCGGTTCGTGCGGCGGGGCGTCCAGCGACGTGGCCAGCAGGGCTCGCCAGGGCGTGAGCCGGGTCCAGGTGAGGTCGGTGTCGCCCGCGACGTAGCTGGCGCGGCGCTGCTCGAACGCCTTCATCGGGTTCTTCGCCGACAGGGCGTCGGTGATCCGCCGCTGCGCGAGCTTGCCGACGGCGTCCTCCGACGGCACCGGCGGGGCCTCGCCCGGCCACCAGGCGACGACGGGGGCGTCGGGCAGCAGCAGCGGCATGACCATGCCCGCTCCGGCCTCGTCGTCGGCCAGCTGACCGTAGCCGCGCAGGACGATCACGTCGGACGCGCCCGCGTCGCCGCCCACCCGGATCTGCGCGTCGATCCGCGGCGCGGCCTTCTTCTGCCCGCGGGCGAGCACGATCACCCGGCACGGGTGCTCGCGACTGGCCGAGTTGCCCGCCGCGATCGCGCCCTCGATGGCGCGGCCGTCGTCGGTCATGATCACCAGCGTGAGGACGCGGCCCAACGCCTGCACGCCGCCCTCGGAGCGCAACCGCACGAGGGCCTTGTTGATCTCCGAGACGTTGCTGGAGGGAAGATCGACGATCACTGTTCTCGCCTCGCAAGCTCGCGTCGGGTGGTCATGGCCGCCGCCAGGTGCGTCCGGTACGGGCCATCATCGCGCCCGCCGACTCCGGCCCCCACGACCCCGCCGGGTAGGGGTCCGGCCCCTTGTCCTCGCCCGCCCAGTGCTCCAGCACCGGGTCGAGGATCTCCCACGACCGCTCGACCTCGGCGTTGACCGGGAAGAGCGACGGCTCCCCGAGCAGCACGTCCAGGATCAGCCGCTCGTACGCCTCCGGCGAGGCCTCGGTGAACGCGGTGCCGTAGCCGAAGTCCATCGTGACGTCCCGGACCTCCATCTGGCTGCCCGGCACCTTGGACCCGAACCGCAGCGTGACGCCCTCGTCGGGCTGCACCCGGACGACGAACGCGTTCTGGCCGAGCTCCTCGGTCATCGTCGCGTCGAACGGCAGGTGCGGCGCGCGCTTGAACACCACCGCGATCTCCGTGACCCGCCGCCCCAACCGCTTGCCCGTGCGCAGGTAGAACGGCACGCCCGCCCAGCGGCGGGTGTTGACCGCGCAGGTGATCGCGGCGAACGTCTCCGTGCGCGACTTCGGGTTGAACCCCTCCTCCTCCTTCAACCCGGGCACGAGCTCGCCGCCCTGCCAGCCGCCGGTGTACTGGCCGTGCGCGGTGGTCTCGGCGAGCGGGCCGACGAGCTGGGTCGCGTTCAGCACCTTGATCTTCTCGTCGCGCAGCTCCTTGGACGAGAACGAGACCGGCTCCTCCATCGCGGTGAACGCGAGGAGCTGCAGCAGGTGGTTCTGGATCACGTCGCGGGCGGCGCCGATGCCGTCGTAGTAGCCCGCCCGGCCGCCGAGGCCGATGTCCTCGGCCATCGTGATCTGCACGTGGTCGACGTAGTGCGCGTTCCAGATCGGCTCGAAGAGCTGGTTGGCGAAGCGCATCGCCAGGATGTTCTGTACCGTCTCCTTGCCGAGGTAGTGGTCGATGCGGAACACCGAGTCCTCGGGGAAGACGTCGTTGACGATGCCGTTCAGCTCGATCGCCGAGGCGAGGTCGTGCCCGAACGGCTTCTCGATGACGACACGCCGCCACTGGTGGCCGTCCTGCGCGGACAGGCCCGAGCGGGCGAGCTGCTTGCACACCACCGGGAACGCGCTGGGCGGGATCGACAGGTAGAACGCGTGGTTGCCACCGGTGCCGCGGACCCGGTCGAGGTCGGCCACGGTGAGCTCCAGCCGGTCGAACGCGTGGTCGTCGTCGAAGGTGCCCTGGACGAAGCGGAAGCCCTCGGCGAGGCGGTCCCAGACGGGCTGCCGGAACGGGGTGCGCGCGTGCTCCTTCACCGCGTTGTAGACGACCTGGCTGAAGTCCTCGGTCGCCCAGTCGCGCCGGGCGAAGCCGGTGAGCGCGAAGCCGGGCGGCAGCAGCCCGCGGTTGGCCAGGTCGTAGATGGCGGGCATCAGTTTCTTGCGCGAGAGGTCACCGGTGACCCCGAAGATCACCAGGCCGCAGGGACCGGCGATCCGGGGCAGGCGCTTGTCCCGCGCGTCCCGGAGCGGGTTGGTCCAGTCCTTCGCGCCGATCATGGGACCTCCAGGCTGATGGGGTCGACGGTCACGGCGCGATCATTGCAGCCTTCGCCCCGGCCCGGGAGTCGCCGGGCCGGGGAAAGGGTGGGAGTGGGCGGCTATCCGGCCTTCGCGCCGTCGAGCTGGCCCTTGACCGTCTCGAGCAGCTCGGCCCAGGACTTGTCGAACTTCTCGACGCCCTCCTCTTCGAGCACCCGGAACACGTCGGGGAGGTCGACGCCCACAGCGTCGAGCGCGTCGAACACCTCCTGGGCCTGCGGTCCGGTGCCGGTCACCGCGTCGCCGTGCTGCTCGCCGTGATCGGCGTAGGCCTTCAGCGTCTTCTCCGGCATCGTGTTGACCGTGTCGGCCACGACCAGCTCGGTGATGTAGAGCGTGTCCGGGTACGCCGGGTTCTTCACCCCGGTCGACGCCCACAGCGGCCGCTGCGCCTTTGCGCCCTTCGCCAACAGCGCCTCCCAGCGTTCGCCTGCGAACACCTCCTGGAACGCCGCGTAGGCCAGCCGCGAGTTGGCCACGCCCGCCTTGCCGCGCAGCGCCAGCGCCTCGTCGGTGCCGATCTTCTCCAGCCGCTTGTCGATCTCGGTGTCCACCCGGGACACGAAGAAGCTCGCCACCGACGTGATGCTCGCCAGGTTGTGGCCGTTGGCCGCGGCCTGCTCCAGCCCGTCGAGGAACGCGCCCATGACCCCGCGGTAGCGCTCGACCGAGAAGATCAGTGTGACGTTGACGTTGACGCCCTCGGCCAGTGCGCGCGTGATCGCGGGCAGCCCGGCCTCGGTCGCCGGGATCTTGACGTACAGGTTGGGCCGGTCGACGGCCTTCCAGAGGTCGACGGCCTCGGCGAACGTGGCGTCGGTGTCGTTCGCCAGCCGCGGGTCGACCTCGAGCGACACCCGCCCGTCCACCCCCTCGGTGGCCTCCCAGGTGCTGCGGAACACGTCGCAGCCGTGCTGGACGTCGGCCACGGTGATCTCGCGGACCGCGTCCTCGATCGACGCGCCGCGCGCTGCGAGCTCGCGGACCTGTTGGTCGTACACCTCCCCGTGTTCCAGCGCCGCCGCGAAGATCGTCGGATTGGTGGTGACCCCGACAACGCCGTAGTCGGTGATCAGCGACTGCAGGTTGCCGGACTGCAGGCGCTCACGCGACAGGTCGTCCAGCCAGATGGAGACCCCCGCCGCGGCGAGTGCTGCCAGCCGTTCGTTGGTCATCTCGATTCCTTCCTCTAAGAGGTCTTCCTGAGGCTGCGCTTCGCGGCGGCAACCACGTTGTCGGTGGTGAAACCGAACTCACGGAACAGTGTCTGATAGTCCGCGCTCGCGCCGTAGTGCTCGATGGAGATGTTCTCGCCCAGGTCGCCGGTGAACCGGTACCACGGCATGGCGATCCCCGCCTCGATCGACACGCGCGCCTTGACGATCGGCGGCAGCACGGACTCGCGGTAGGCGGCGTCCTGCTCGTCGAACCACTCCATGCACGGCATCGACACCACCCGCGTGCGCACGCCCTCGCCCTCCAGCACGTCACGGGCGCTGACGGCGATCTGCAGCTCGGAGCCGGTGGCGATGAGAATCACCTCGGGCAGCCCCGACGAGGCGTCGGCCACGACGTACCCGCCCTTGGCGACGCCCTCCTGCGACGTCCCGGCGAGCACCGGGAGGTTCTGGCGGGTCAGCGCCAGGCCGCACGGTCCTCCGTTGCGTTCCAGGATCGCCCTCCACGCGGCCGCGGTCTCGTTGGCGTCGCCGGGGCGCACCATCGACAGCCCCGGGATGGCCCGAAGCGCCGCGAGCTGCTCGATCGGCTGGTGGGTGGGGCCGTCCTCACCGAGGCCGATCGAATCGTGGGTCCACACGTAGGTGGTCGGGATGCCCATCAAGGAGGCGAGGCGCACCGCGGCGCGCATGTAGTCGGAGAAGATCAGGAAGGTGCCACCGTAGGGCCGGGTCGGACCGTGCAGCACGATGCCGGACAGGACCGCGCCCATCGCGTGCTCGCGCACGCCGAAGTGCAGGGTGCGCCCGTACGGCGTGGGCTTCCACAGCCGCGTCGCCGTGCGCTCTGGCCCGAACGAGGGCTGGCCCTCCATCGTGGTGTTGTTGCTCTCGGCGAGGTCCGCGGAGCCGCCCCACAGCTCGGGCAGCACGTCGGCCAGCGCGTTGAGCACCGCACCGGACGCCTTGCGGGTGGACATGCCCTTGGCGTCGACCTCCCAGGACGGCAGCTTCGTCTCCCAGCCGACCGGCAGCTCCCGCGCGGTCAGCCGGTCGAACAGCTCCTTGCGCTCCGGCTCGCGGCCTGCCCACTCGTCGAACGTCTTCTGCCACGCGGCATGGGCCTCCTGCCCGCGCTCGACCACCTCGCGGGCATGCTCCAGCACCGGGGGTTCGATCACGAAGGACCGCTCGGGATCGAAGCGGAGGATCTTCTTGATCGCGGCCACCTCGTCGGCGCCGAGCGCCGAGCCGTGGGCCGCGCCCGTGTTCATCTTGTGCGGCGCGGGCCAGCCGATCACGGTCTTCAGTAGGATGAACGACGGGCGCGACGTCTCGGCCTTCGCCGCGGCGACCGCGTCGAGGATGCCGGTGACGTTCTCGCCGCTCTCGACGACCTGCACGTGCCAGCCGTAGGACTCGTAGCGCTTCGCCGTGTCCTCGGCGAGCGCGATCGCGGTGTCGTCCTCGATGGAGATCCGGTTGTCGTCGTAGAAGACGATGAGGTTGCCCAAGCCCTGGGTGCCCGCGAGCGAGGACGCCTCGGAGGTGACGCCCTCCTCGATGTCGCCGTCGGAGGTGAATACGTAGATGTAGTGGTCGAACGGGCTCTCCCCCCATGCGGGGTCGGGGTCGAACAGGCCACGTTCGCGGCGGGACGCCATCGCCATCCCCACGGCCGAGGAGAGGCCCTGGCCGAGCGGGCCGGTCGTGATCTCGACGCCGACGGTGTGGCCGTGCTCGGGGTGGCCCGGAGTCTTGGAGCCCCAGATGCGCAGGGACTCCAGGTCGAGCATCTGGAGCCCGTAGCCGGAGAGGAACAGCTGGATGTAGAGGGTGAGCGACGAGTGTCCGCACGACAGCACGAAACGGTCGCGGCCGGTCCAGTCGGCGTCGGACGGGTCGTGCCGCATCACCCGCTGGAACAGGGTGTAGGCCAACGGGGCAAGGCTCATCGCGGTGCCCGGATGGCCGTTGCCGACCTTCTGCACCGCATCCGCGGCCAGGACACGTATGGTGTCCACGGCGCGACGGTCGAGGTCGGTCCAGTCGTCCGGCACGCTGACCTTGGTCCGGGCCTTGATGTCGATGTCGGCCACAGCACTCCTTCGAGCTCCGGTGGGGCGGGCGGCTTTGCTCGGAGCCTAGCTCGCCCGGGGTGTCGCGTGTGTTCGTGCGACCAAGTGTTCACGCTGCCTACCCAGCCGCCCGCAAAGCCATGCGCGGCGTTAGGATCGACAGGCCGTAGAAGTAGCAGCTGCGTACCCGACACGCGAAGGCGAGGTTGCCGGTGGCCGTGCCCGCGTCCCCGCCGGTGCCTGCGGGCTTGCGGCGTGCCCGCGCCACGGTGGCCGCCTACCTCGGCCTCACCAAGACCCGCATCATCGAGCAATTGCTGGTCGTCACGGTGCCCGCGATGTTCCTCGCGCACCGCGGGGTGCCCTCGGTGTGGCTCGTGCTCGCCACACTGGTGGGCGGGGCGATGGCCGCGGCGAGTGCACACGCGCTCAACTGCGTGGCCGATGCCGACATCGACGTCAAGATGAAGCGCACCGCCCGACGGCCGCTGGCGCAGGGTCAGGTGCCCCCGCGGCACGCGCTGGTGTTCGGCCTGGCGCTGGGCGTGCTCAGCGCCGTCTGGCTGGCGTTCACCACCAACCTGCTGGCGGCGGGCCTCTCGGTCGCTGCGATCGCGTTCTACGTGCTCGTCTATACGCTGGTGCTCAAGCGGCGCACCTCACAGAACATCGTGTGGGGCGGCGCGGCCGGGTGCATGCCGGTCGTCATCGGATGGGCGGCGGTCACCGGCAGCGTCGGCTGGCCCGCGCTCGTGATGTTCGCCGTGATCTTCTTCTGGACGCCGCCGCACTTCTGGGCGCTGGCGATGCGCTACCGCGACGATTACGCCGCGGCCGGGGTGCCGATGCTGCCGGTGGTGGCGGCGCCCGAGCAGGTGTCGCGGCGAATCGTCGGCTACGCCTGGGTGATGGTCGCGGCCACACTGGCGCTGCTGCCCGTCACGTCCTGGATCTACGCGGCGGCCGCGGTGCTGGGCGGCGCGTGGTTCCTCGCCCAGGCCCACCGGCTGCACGCGGGGGTCGTCGCGGGCCGCTCAGTCAGCCCGATGGCGCTGTTCCACCGCTCCAACGCCTATCTGTGCGGGCTGTTCGTCGCGATCGCGGTCGACGCGGCGATCGGCCTCCCGGTGCTGTTCTGACGCAGCAGGTCGGGCAGCCGCGAGCACGGCAGGCGCGCCCTCCGCCGACAGCGCGCAGCCCGGGAGGTCGCCGAGCGACGTCACGGAATGAGCACCAGTTTGCCCGTCGTGCGGCGGGCCTGGAGGTCCTCGTGCGCCTTGTGCGCCTCCTCGAGCGGGTAGCGGTGCCCGATGCGGACGTCCAGGCGGCCCGCGGCCACCTCCGCGTAGACGCTGCCCGCAGTGGCGAGCAGCTCCTCGCGGGTGCCGATGTGGTGGAACAGCGTCGGGCGGGTGAGGTACAGCGAGCCGCCCGCGTTGAGCCGCTGCGGGTCGACCGGGGGCACCGGGCCGCTCGCCGCCCCGTACAGCACGAGCATGCCGCGGCGGCGCAGGGAGTCCATGCTGGCGTCGAAGGTCGCCTTGCCGACGCCGTCGTAGGCCACCGCCACGCCCGCGCCGCCGGTGAGGTCGCGGACCTGCGCAGCCAGGTCGTCGGAGTAGCGCAGCACCTCGGCGGCGCCCGCGGCCCTGGCCAGCTGCTCCTTCTCGGCAGTCGACACGGTGCCGATCACCCGCGCGCCGAGCCCGGTCGCGAGCTGGGTGAGCAGCAGGCCGACGCCGCCCGCCGCGGCGTGCACGAGCACGTCGTCGCCCGCCTGCACGGGGTAGGTCGTGTGGACCAGCATCCAGGCGGTCATGCCCTGCAGCAGCGCGCCGACGGCCAGCTCGTCGGCCACCCCGTCGGGCACCGGCACCGTCTGGTCCGCGGGCACGACGACCTGCTCGGCGTAGCTTCCGGGGGTGTTCGTCCAGGCCACCCGGTCGCCGACGGCCACGTCGTGGACGCCGTCTCCCACGGCCACCACCCGGCCTGCGCCCTCCACACCCAGCACGAGCGGCAGGTTGACCTTGTAGACGCCGCCCCGGTGGTAGGTGTCGATGTAATTGACGCCCGCCGCGCCCGTTTCGACGAGCACCTCCCCTGGCCCCGGCTCCGGAGCGGGCAGGTCGACGACCTTCAGGACCTCGGGGCCACCGTTCTCGGTGATCTGGATCGCGCGCACCCCGCGATCATGCCCTGGTGGGGGCCAGTTCCGCTGGGCTCGGCGGCATGGTTGCCCCATGTGGACGCGCGGTGGTGCCCGCCCACAGCGCAGCGGCGCCGACCGTCACGAGCGCGGCGCCGAGCACGTGCAGCGACACCAGGGCTTCGGGGACGCCCAGCGCGTACTGGGTGAGGCCGAGTGCGCCCTGGGCCACGACGGTCGCGACGAGCAGGCCGTAGCGGCGGCGGAGCGCGGGCGGCGCCCCGACCGCGCGGAGCGTGAAGCCGAGCGCGACGAGCATGCCGAGGTAGGCGAACAGCAGGTCGGCGTGCAGTTGGGCGAGCGCGGGCACAGGTAGGTCCAGGCGCGGGGTGTTGGCGTCGCCCGCGTGCGGCCCGGCCGCGGTGACGAACGTGCCCGCCACCAGTAAGGCCGCGAGCACGGCGGTGCTCGTCGCGATCAGCCCACGCACGGGCCCCGGGACGACCGGGGGCACCGCGTCATCGCGTGTGCCATCGCGTGTGCCATCGCCTGTGCCATCGCCTGCGCCGTCGTCCCCGGCGGCCGCGACGAGCTGCACCGCGAGCCACACCATGACCATCGAGACCACGAAGTGCACGGCCACCGACCACCACGCGAGCTGCAGCAGCACGGTCATGCCGCCGATCACGGCCTGGGCGACCACACCCAGCGGCTGGAACAGCGCGAGCCGGGTGAGCCGGGCACGGCGCGGGCGGGTGGCAAGCGCCGCGACCAGGCACGCACCGGCGACGATGACGACGAGGAAGGTCAGCAGCCGGTTGCTGAACTCGATCCACTGGGTGAGCGCGTGCGTCTCGGGGTGCGCGACCGGCACCAGGCTGCCGGGGAAGCACTGCGGCCAGGTCGGGCAGCCCAGCCCGGACCCGGTGACCCGCACCACCGACCCGGTGACGGCGATGCCCGCCTGCGCGACCACGGCGGCGACCGCCAGCGTGCGCATGGTGCGCGGGGCGGTGGGCGGCAGACGGTCGAGCAGGGCCACGGGTTGATGCTAGGCGAGCGCCGCCCACCGCGCCCGACCCAACCACCGCGCCCGACCCAACCACCGCTCGCCCCGCCCGCGCCCCCTCGCCCACCACCCCAGGCCGACCGCGCACCCCAACGACGGACCGCGCACCCCATCGACGGGGTGCGCGGTGGCCCGACGGGGTGCGCGGTCGCCCGACGGTGATAGACAGCTCGAGTTGTCCACAGGCTCGGCGGAAGCACCGCGGGCGCCGGACCGGGTCAGTCACCCTGTAACCGTGGCGATTCGACGACGCGAGCACCTGCTCGCCGATGGCTACAGCTCCGACGAGGTGCAGCGCAGCGTGCGCAACGGCGCGCTCGTCGTCGTCCGAAAGGGGTGCTACATCGCCCGGTCGGCGCTGCCCGACACGCCCGAGGATCGGTACGCGATGCGGGTGCGCGCCACCGGCCCGGCGCTGGCGCCGGATGCGGTGATCAGCCACGTCTCCGCGGCGGTGCTGTTCGGCCTGCCGCTGTGGGGGATCAGGCTAGAGCGCGTGCACGTGACCCGGGATCGACGCCATGGCGGCCGTGTCCGAGCCCGGCTGCACGTCCACTCGGCCCACCTGCACGCGACGGAGGTCGCCGTGCTGGACGGGCTCGCCGTCACCTCGGTGGCGCGCACCGTCGTCGACCTGGCCCGGAGCGTTCCGTTCGAGCAGGCCGTGGTGCTCGCCGATGCCGCGCTCCACCGCGAGCTCGTCACGCGTGCGCAACTCGGCGCCGTGGTCGAGAGGGGCGCTCGTCGGTCCGGTACCCCGACGGCCCGGCGGGTGCTCGCGTTCGCCGACGGCCTGAGTGAGAGCCCCGGCGAGTCCCGCAGTCGGGTACGCATGCGGTTGTGCGGCATCCCGGCGCCGCAGCTGCAGATGCCGATCGCGACCCGGTTGGGCGTCGTGCACGCCGACTTCGGCTGGCCACGGTATCGGACGGTCGGCGAGTTCGACGGATTGATCAAGTACGGCGCCCTGCTGCGGCCCGGCGAGGCCCCAGCCGACGTCGTGGTCCGGGAGAAGATCCGCGAGGACGCGATCCGCGACGAGGGCTGGCGCGTCACCCGATGGACCTGGGGAGAGCTCGAGCCGTTCGACGGGGTGGCGCACCGGATCGACCGCAGCTTCCGGGCGTAGCGGACGCGGACCGCGCACCCCATGGCAGGACTGCGCACCCCATCGGTGGGGGCGCGGGCGGCGGTGGGGTGCGCGGTGCGGCGGTGGGGTGCGCGGTGGCCGGCCGAGTGGGCGGGGCCGGGGCCGGCGCGGGCTCGGCGGTCAGCGCCAGCGGACCAGGCGGACGGCCGCGACCCCGGCGGCCGCCGCCCACCCCACGAGGACCAGCACCTGCTGCCCGGTGGGGGCGGCACCGGCGGCCAAGGCGGTGCGGAGGCCGTCGGCGAGCGCGGCGGTGGGCAGCCACTGCACCACGGCGGCCAACGCGTGCGGCATCTCGTCAACGGGCACCACGATCCCACCGACCAGGACGAGCACGAGCCAGATGAGGTTGGCGACCGCCAGCGTGACCTCCGCGCGGAGCGTGCCGCCGACGAGTATCCCCAGCGCCCCGAACGCCGCGCAGCCCAGCAGCACACACACCAGCGCCCAGCCCACGCCGTCGACGGCGGGCCGCCAGCCCAGCGCGAGGGCGATCACCGTCAGCACGACCACCTGGACGACGACGACCCCTAGCACCGCCACCAGCCGCCCGGCCACCAGCAGCCAGCGGGGGAGCGCGGTGGCGGCCAGCCGTCGGATCACGCCGTAGCGCCGGTCGAAGCCGAGCGCGATGGCCTGTGCGGTGAATGCCGTCGACATCAGCGCCAGCGCGAGCACGCCGGGCGCGACGGCGGCGACCCGCGGGTCGGGCAGCGGCACGAGCGTGACGAGCGTGAGGCCGACCAGCAGCACCACCGGGATGAGCAGCGTCAGCAACACCTGCTCGCCACCGCGCAGCGCCAGCCGCAGCTCCACGCCGGACTGGGCGGCGAGCATCGCCAGCGGACGGCCGGGCCCTGGCGCCGGGGTGAAGGTGCCGGGGATGAAGCGGGGGGCGGTCACGAGCGCAGCTCCCGTCCGGTCAGCTCCAGGAACACGTCCTCGAGGCTGCGGCGGGCCACCTGGACGTCGTCGGCGAGGGCGCCCTGCTCCGCACACCACGCGGTGATCGTGGAGAGCACCCCGGGGTCGATCCGACCCTGCACGAGGTAGCGGCCCGCGATCGGCTCGGCGGCTCGGTACTCGGGCGGGAGCGCGGTGGCGAGGCCGGTGAGGTCCATGCCCGGCTTGGCCCGGAAGCGCAGCTCCTGCTGCGGCCCGATCGAGGTCAGCGCGGCCGGACTGCCGTGCGCGACCACCCGGCCGTGGTCGACGATCACCACGTCGTCGGCCAGGGCCTCGGCCTCCTCCATGAGGTGCGTGGTGAGCAGCACGGCCACGCCGTCGCGGCGCAACGCGTCGACGAGCTCCCACACGAGGCGGCGGGCCTGCGGGTCGAGGCCCGCGGTGGGCTCGTCGAGGAACACGAGCTCGGGGCGCCCCACGACCGCGCATGCCAGCGCGAGCCGCTGCTGCTGCCCGCCGGACATCCGCTTGTACGGGGTGCGGGCGCAGCCAGTGAGCCCCAGCACGTCGAGCAGCCACGCCGGGTCGAGCGGGTGCGCGGAGCAGGCCGCGACCAGGCGCAGCATCTCGCCCGCCCGCACGCCGGGGTAGGCACCGCCGCCCTGCGGCATCACGCCGATGCGGGCGCGCAGTGCGTCGGGCGCGCCCGCCGGGTCGGTGCCGAGCACCCGGACCTCGCCCGCGTCGGCGGCGCGGAAGCCGGTGCAGACCTCGACCGTGGTGGTCTTGCCCGCCCCGTTCGGGCCCAGCAGGGCGAGCACCGAGGCGCCGGGGAGCTCCAGGTCGAGCCCGTCGACGGCGGTGGTGGTGCCGAACCGTTTGACCAGCCCGCGCACGGCCACCGCAGCGCCACTCACAGATGCGAACTCTAGGCCGTGTGCCGTGGATCGCGGGCGATGGGGTTCGGCCTATTGGTCGTGGCCTAGTCGCGGCCGACCGGTGCATGGCCGGGGAGGACGTCGATGTCGACACCCGTGGCGCCCTGGATCCGGCTGCGCTGCCAAAGGATCAGCACGGCCAGCATCACCAACGACGCGGCCAGCGCGAGCGGCAGCTGGAAGGCGCGGAAGTTGAAGTCCGCCCCCGTCGGCGGAACGACGACCGCGAGCACGGCCGAGGCCGCGAGCAGCGCCCGCCGGTAGCGGGGCAGCGCGCGGGTGGCGGCCAGCGGGATCAACCCCCACAGCACGTACCACGGATGCACGACGGGCCCGAGCAGCACCACCGCGCCCAGCCCCGCCGCCATGCCGGTGATCGGGTCGAGCCTGCCGCGGTAGACCGTCCACAGCAGCCGCGCGCAGAGCACCGCGGCGATGGCCAGGCCGACGCCGCGGAACAGCGACAGGACCGCCGTGGTGTGATCGCCCAGGCCGCCGAGGATGCCGACCTGGCCGCCGACGAGACCGAGGTCGGTGGTGACCGACATCCAGGACAGGATCAGCGTGGGCACGGCCAGGGTGGTGGTCCAGCCGAGCCCGACGCCGGTGCCGACCGACAGCGGTAGGTAGACGAGCACCGCGACCCCGGCCAGCACGCAGGCGGCGATGGCGACGTCGCGCACGCGCCCGCCGCGCAGCCGGGCCCAGTGGAGCCCGAGGAAGCCGAGCACGAGCAGCGCGGGCAGCTTCACCGCCGAGGCGCAGACGATGAGGACCGCGCCGCCGAGCAGGTGCGGATCGAGTATCCGTGGGCCCGCGCGCAGCCCCAGCTCCATCCCGGCCAGCATGAGCCCGATCATGAGCGCCTCGTTGTGGACGCCGCTGATCAGGTGGAACAGCACGAGGGGGTTGCCGACGCCGAGCCACAGGGCGAGCCCGGCGTCCATTCCGCAGCGCCGCGCCAGCCGCGGCAGTGTCCAGATGATGAGGGCGAGCCCGGCCAGCGCCAGCAGGCGATAGGCGAAGATGCCGAGCACGACGTCGTCGCCGGTGAGCGCCGTGATGCCGCGTCCGACGACGAGGAAGAGCGGCCCGTAGGGGGCGGGCGTGTCGCGCCAGATGGTGGGGATCGAGCGGACGAGCGGGTCGTCGATGCCCAGGCCACCCGCCGGGCCGAACACATAAGGGTCGATGCCGCGGGCGAGCTCGGCGCTCTGGGCGAGATAGCTGTAGACGTCGCGCGAGAACAACGGCGGGGCGAGGGCCAGCGGGACCGCCCACGTTGCCGTGGTGCGGGCGAGCTGCGCGATCGTGGGCGCGGGTGCGACGGCCCCGCGGGCGCGCAGCATCTTCGCCACCCACAGCCAGGCCACCACCATCAGCGCGATGCCCGCGTAGGTGATGGCGATCGCGAGCGTGACGTTGCGGCTGGGCAGCCCGATCAGCCGCAGCCCGAAAGCCGGGTTGGGCACCGGCAGCGCCCCGGCCCCCAACCCGCCCACGGCCATCAGCAGCGCGGCGACGAGACCGAGCCGCCGCGCACGCCTGCTGGGATCAGGCGCACGGGCGGCGAGGACGGCTGGCGGCGCCTCGTCGAGCTGCGAAGCCACCATGTCCCGAAGCGTAGCGAGCCGGTCCGACAACTCCGCACCGAGCCGCCGCCGCCGACCGCTGTCGGTGACCGCGCTCACCGTGAGGGGCCCCGCCTTTGCCCATCGTCACCAAATACGCAACACTGGTGTTGTGAAAAGCGAACTGGGCACGCGGGAGGCGGTGGCGCGCCTGCTCATGGAGCAGGGGCCGGTCACCGCCGCCGCTGTCGCGTCCGCCCTGCGGCTGTCGGGCCCGGCCGTCCGCCGCCATCTCGACGCGCTGATCGCCGACGGCGAGGCGCAGGTGCGCGCCGCGGCGCGCCGGGCAGGCCGCAGCCGTGGCCGCCCGGCCAAGCTCTACCTGCTCACCGACGCAGGCCGGGCCCGCTTCGGCCACGGCTACGACGACCTCGCGGTCGCCGCGCTGCGCTATCTGGCCGAGCACGCCGGGCCGGAGGCGGTGCAGCACTTCGCCGCCCACCGGGTCGCGGAGCTGCTCGGCGAGGGCGCCGCGCAGGTCGCGATGGCCGACGGCCCGCACGCCCGGGCCGACGTGCTGGCAACGGTGCTCACCGCCCGCGGCTACGCCGCGCAGATGCGCGAGGCGGGCGCGGGCGTGCAGCTGTGCCAACATCACTGCCCGGTCGCGCACGTCGCCGCCGAGTTCCCGGCGCTGTGCGAGGCCGAGACACGGGCGTTCGCCGAGCTCCTGGGCACGCACGTGCAGCGGCTGGCGACCATCGCCCGCGGCGACGCGGCGTGCACCACCCACGTACCACTGGATGTTCCCGTCACGATCCCGAGAGGGAGGCAGTCCGTATGACGACCGCTCCTGAGTCGCTCACCCAGGAGGAGACGCTCGCGACGCTCGGCCGGTACGACTTCGGTTGGGCCGACCCGGACGCCGCCGGTGCCGGCGCGCGACGGGGCCTTTCGGCCGACGTCGTCGCCGACATCTCCGCCCTCAAGAACGAGCCGCAGTGGATGCTCGAGTTCCGCCTCAAGGCGCTGGACATCTTCGAGCGCAAGCCCATGCCGCGCTGGGGCGCCGACCTGTCGGGCATCGACTTCGACAACATCAAGTACTTCGTGCGCTCCACGGAGAAGCAGGCCGCGTCCTGGGAGGACCTGCCGCCCGACATCAAGAACACCTACGACAAGCTGGGCATCCCGGAGGCCGAGAAGGCCCGGCTGGTCGCGGGCGTGGCCGCGCAATATGAAAGTGAGGTGGTTTACCACCAGATCCGCGAGGACCTCGAAGAGCAGGGCGTGATCTTCCTCGACACCGACACCGGCCTGCGCGAGCGCCCCGAGCTCTTCAAGGAGTACTTCGGCTCGGTCATCCCGGCGGGCGACAACAAGTTCTCCGCGCTCAACTCAGCGGTGTGGTCGGGCGGGTCGTTCATCTACGTGCCGCCGGGCGTGCACGTCGACATCCCGCTGCAGGCCTACTTCCGGATCAACACCGAGAACATGGGCCAGTTCGAGCGCACGTTGATCATCGTCGACGAGGGCGCCTACGTGCACTACGTCGAGGGCTGCACCGCGCCGATCTACTCGTCGGACTCGCTGCACTCGGCCGTCGTCGAGATCATCGTGAAGAAGGGCGGCCGCTGCCGCTACACCACGATCCAGAACTGGTCGAACAACGTCTACAACCTGGTCACCAAGCGGGCCAAGGCGTACGAGGGCGCCACGATGGAGTGGGTCGACGGCAACCTCGGCTCCAAGGTCACGATGAAGTACCCGGCCGTGTGGCTCATGGGCGAGCACGCCAAGGGCGAGGTGCTCTCGATCGCGTTCGCGGGCGAGGGCCAGCACCAGGATGCGGGCGCGAAGATGGTGCACCTGGCGCCGCACACGTCGTCCACGATCATCTCGAAGTCGGTGGCGCGGGGCGGCGGGCGCACCTCGTACCGGGGGCTCGTGCAGGTCAACCCGCGGGCGCACCACGCGCGGTCCACGGTGAAGTGCGACGCGCTGCTGGTCGACACGATCAGCCGCTCGGACACCTACCCCTACGTCGACGTCCGCACCGACGACGTCACCATGGGCCACGAGGCCACCGTGTCCAAGGTCAGCGACGACCAGCTCTTCTATCTCATGAGCCGCGGGCTCACCGAGGACGAGGCCATGGCGATGGTCGTGCGCGGGTTCGTCGAGCCCATCGCGCGCGAGCTGCCCATGGAGTACGCGCTGGAGCTGAACCGGCTCATCGAGCTGCAGATGGAGGGCAGTGTTGGATAGCTCTTTGGGTCGGATGGCCGCCCCGAGATCTTCGGAGCTGGCGGAGTCAGGCACAGAGGTTGCCGGCCTCGCGCCCGAGCTGAAGGGCGCCAAGAAGGGCCAGGGCGAGGCGCCGGTCCCCTCGGCGAGCGAGCGGTTCACCGCGTACGACGTCGACGCGTTCGAGGTGCCCGGCGGACGCGAGGAGAACTGGCGGTTCACCCCGATGCGCCGCCTGCGGGGCCTGCACAACGGCACCGCGACCTTCGACGGCACCGCGACGGTCACCGTCGACGGCGCCCCGTTCGAGACCGTCGGCCGCGACGACCCCCGCCTCGGCGCGGGCGGTGTGCCTGCCGACCGGGTCGCGGCCGCCGCGTGGTCGGCGTTTCGGCAGGCCACGGTCGTCACGCTCGACGGCGCCCCCGCCGACCCGGCGGCATCGGGCGCGGCCCCGGTCACCATCACCGTCACCGGGCCGGGGGAGGGCGCGGTGGCCGCGTCGCACCTGCAGCTGCGCACCACCCCGCACACCGAGACCACGGTCGTGCTCGTGCAGCGCGGCTCCGGCACGCTGGCCGACAACCTCGAGGTCGTGCTGGCCGACGGGTCGCACCTGCGCCTGGTCGTCACGGACGAGTGGGCCGACGACGCCGTGCACGTCGGCGCCCACCACTTCGCGCTCGGCCGCGACGCCACCCTGCGGGTCACGTCCGTTGCGCTGGGCGGCGACCTGGTGCGGGTCAGCCCCACCGTCACCTACCGCGCGCCCGGCGGCGACGCCGAGCTCACGGCCCTCGGCTTCGCCGACGCGGGCCAGCACCTGGAGCAGCGGCTGCTCGTCGACCACGGCGAGCCGCACTGCCGCTCACGGGTCACTTACAAGAACGCGCTGCAGGGCCACGGCGCGCGCACCGTGTGGATCGGCGACGTGCTGATCCGCAGCACGGCCGAGGGCACCGACACCTTCGAGCTCAACCGCAACCTCGTCCTCACCGCAGGCGCCCGGGCCGACTCGGTGCCCAACCTGGAGATCGAGACCGGCGAGATCGCGGGGGCCGGGCACGCGAGCGCCACCGGCCGCTTCGACGACGAGCAGCTGTTCTACCTGCAGAGCCGCGGCATCCCGGAGGACGTCGCCCGCAGGCTGGTCGTCCGCGGCTTCTTCGGCGAGATCCTCAACAAGATCCCCATCCCCGAGCTGCGGGCGCGGCTGGAGGCGGCCGTCGAGGCCGAGCTCGCCGTCACCAACTTCTGAACGGAGCACGACACCCCAATGTCCACCTTGGAGATCAAGGATCTGCACGTCTCCGTGGCCACCGACGACGGCCCCAAGGAGATCCTGAAGGGCGTCGACCTCACGGTCGACTCCGGCCAGACCCACGCGATCATGGGACCGAACGGCTCGGGCAAGTCCACGCTCGCCTACGCGATCGCGGGCCACCCGAAGTACGCGGTCACCTCCGGCTCCGTCATGCTCGACGGGCAGGACGTGCTCGCCATGACCGTCGACGAGCGCGCCCGCGCGGGCCTGTTCCTCGCCATGCAGTACCCGGTCGAGGTGCCCGGGGTCTCGATGTCCAACTTCCTGCGCTCGGCCGCCACGGCCGTCCGCGGCGAGGCGCCGAAGCTGCGCACGTGGGTCAAGGAGGTCAAGGGCGCGATGCGCGCCCTCGACATCGACCCCGACTTCGCAGAACGCAGCGTCAACGAGGGCTTCTCCGGCGGGGAGAAGAAACGCCACGAGGTGCTGCAGCTCTCGCTGCTCCACCCCAAGTTCGCCATCCTGGACGAGACCGACTCCGGCCTGGACGTCGACGCGCTGCGGGTGGTCGCCGAAGGCGTCAACGACTACCGGGCGTCCGGCGACGTCGGTGTGCTCCTGATCACGCACTACACGCGGATCCTGCAGTACATCCGGCCCGACGTCGTGCACGTCTTCTGGGGCGGACGGGTCGTCGAGTCCGGCGGACCCGAGCTGGCCGACGAGCTGGAGCGCAGCGGCTTCGAGCGGTTCACCGCGACCGTCTGATGGACGTCACGAAGATCAGGGCGGACTTCCCGATCCTGGCGCGCACGGTCCGTGACGGGAAGCCGCTGGTCTACCTCGACTCCGGGGCGACCTCGCAGCGCCCGCGCCAGGTCCTCGACGCCGAGCGGGCGTTCCTCGAGCAGCACAACGCCGCCGTCCACCGTGGGGCACACCAGCTCGCCGAGGAGGCCACCGACGCCTACGAGGCGGCGCGGGCGCGGATCGCCGCGTTCGTCGGGGCGAGCCCGGACGAGGTGGTGTTCACCAAGAACGCCACCGAGGGCGTCAACCTCGTCGCCTACGCATTCAGCAACGCCGCCACCTTCGGCGGGGAGGCGGCCCGGTTCGCGCTCGGGCCGGGCGACGAGATCGTCGTCACCGAGCTGGAGCACCACGCCAACCTCGTGCCGTGGCAGGAGCTGTGCCGCCGCACCGGGGCCACGCTGCGCTGGTACCCCGTCACCGACGACGGCCGCGTCGACCTGGACGCGATCGCGCTCACGGAGCGCACGAAGATCGTGGCGTTCGCCCATCAGTCCAACGTGCTCGGCACGGTGCTGCCGGTCGCGGAGCTGGTCGCGCGGGCGCGGGCGGTCGGCGCGCTCACCCTGCTGGACGCCTGCCAGTCGGTGCCGCACATGCCGGTGCACTTCGGTGACCTCGGCGTGGACTACGCGGTGTTCTCCGGGCACAAGATGCTCGGCCCGTCCGGGGTCGGCGTGCTGTACGGGCGCGCCGAGCTGCTCGCCGCGATGCCGCCGTTCCTCACCGGCGGTTCGATGATCGAGACGGTGCGGATGGAGGGCGCCACCTACGCCGCGCCGCCGCAGCGGTTCGAAGCGGGTGTGCCGATGACGTCGCAGGCGGTCGGGCTGGGCGGGGCGGTCGACTACCTCACCGGCATCGGCATGGACGCGGTGCACGAGCACGAGTTGGAGCTGGTGGGCCGCACCCTCTCCGGGCTGGCCGAGGTGCCGGGCGTCCGCATCGTCGGGCCGCGGACACTGGTGGACCGGGGTGGAGCGGTGGCGTTCGTCGTCGACGGTATCCACGCCCACGACGTCGGGCAGGTGCTCGACGACCGGGGTGTCGCCGTGCGGGTGGGCCACCACTGCGCGTGGCCGCTCCACCGACGGTTCGGCATCGCCGCCACCGTGCGTGCGTCGTTCCACGTGTACTCGACGCCGGACGAGGTCGACGCGCTGGTGGACGGCGTGCGTGCGGCCCGTGCGTTCTTCGACCTTGACGCGCCCCGCGGGGTCGCGTGATGCAACTGGAGCAGATGTACCAGGAGATCATCCTGGACCACTACCGCACCCCGCACCGGGCGGGGCTGCGGGAGCCTTTCGACGCCGAGTCGTTCCAGATCAACCCCACCTGCGGCGACGAGATCACGCTGCGGGTGCGGCTGGAGGGTGACACCGTCGCGGACGTCTCCTACGAGACGCTCGGGTGCTCGATCAGCCAGGCGTCGGCGTCGGTGCTCACCGACCTGGTGGTGGGGAAGTCGATGCAGGACTGCCTCGCGGTGCTGCGCGCCTTCCAGGAGATGGCGCAGGGCCGCGGCCAGGTCGAGCCGGACGAGGATGTGCTCGGCGACGGCGTGGCGTTCGCGGGCGTCGCCCGCTACCCGGCGCGCGTGAAGTGCGCTTTGCTGGGGTGGATGGCGTTCAAGGACGCGTTGGTCCGATCGGAGGAGAAGGCATGAGCGAGACGGAGGAGACCGTGGTCCGCGGGGCGGCCGGGATGCCCGAGCCGCCGCCCGAGCGGGCGAAGCCCTCGATCGAGGACCTGGAGGAGGCGCTGCGCGACGTCGTCGACCCGGAGTTGGGCATCAACGTCGTCGACCTCGGCCTGGTTTACGGCATCCAGGAGTCCGACGGCGTCGCGGTGATCGACATGACGCTCACCAGCGCGGCGTGCCCGCTCACTGACGTGATCGAGGACCAGGCCCGGGCGGCGCTCGTCGGCGCCCTCGTCGACGACATCAAGATCAACTGGGTCTGGATGCCGCCGTGGGGACCCGACAAGATCACCGACGATGGCCGGGAGCAGCTGCGGGCGCTCGGGTTCCGCGTCTGACGCCGGCCGGCGGAAGGGTGGGCGCCGTGGCACGGTGCTCGGCCCGCCGTCACGGGGGGCGCGGGCGGCGCGCTCGGGACCTCAGTGGGGCCGCGCGACCCGCCGCGAGGCTGGAGTTGGCCGCTGGGCGACTTCGCGGCCCGGGGCCGGGTTCGCGCCCCTCGCTCTGCGGCGCGTTCGACGGGCCGGAACGGCGAACCACGCCGCGGCTCCGCGGCCCGCCCCGGCCCGGCCCGGCCGGGCCCGCAGAGCGACGTCGAGCCGGTCGGCGTCGTAGGGCGCGACCCGGAGCCCGCGCACGCCGGCGCGCCGACCCAGCCCTCGCACGCGGGCGGCGGCGACTCAGCCCGCGCACGCCGGCGGCGCCGAGGTGGATAGGCCGATCAGGGCGGGGTCTCAGGCCTTCTCAGGCCGGGAGGGTGGAGCGGGTCGGCGGAAGGCCGGACCGACGAGTCGGCGGCGCAGCCGTCCGTCCGCCCGCCCGAACAGCGCGCCCATCGCGGCGAGGTGGCCGACGAGGTCGTCCCGGCCGGAGAGGTAGGTGCGGCGGTGTCGTTCGGGTAGGGCGAAGAAGGTCTCGAAGAACCCGAGCACGGCCTCGGGGGGCATGCGGAGCAGGGCCTCCAGGCCGATCCGCCGCAGGCGGTGCACGGCGACGGCGCGGGCGGGCCACACGCGGCGGCGGGCGGCGCGCACACCGCCGGTGGCCAGCGCGTCGGCGACGGACGGGGCGAGCCGCAGCGCGTCGGCGACGCTGAAGCCGGTGGCCGGGTGCACCAGCGGCGCGGCGGCGCCGAAGCCGAGCACGCCCGGCGTCGCGTGGCGGGGCCGGTCGACGGGGAACCGGACGCGCTCGACGCGGGCGCAGGCGGGTGCGCTGATGCCGTGGTGGGCGAGGCGGGCGTGCAGCCTGCGGCGCAGGATGGGCAGCGGCAGGCCGGGGCGGCGCGCGAGCGAGGTCTCCTCCAGCAGCACGGCGCCGCCGCCGAGCGGGACGGCGTAGAGGAACGTGGGCCAGCCGGGCTCGCCGTGATCGGGGCGCCAGTCCATGAACAGCGCCTCGCCTGGGCCGACGAGCGGCGCGGCGGCCGCGGCGTCGAGGACCAGGCCGTAGGCGGTCTGCTCGGCGGCCACCGCTGCGTGCCCCCACCCGAAGGCGGTCTGCTCGGCGGCCACCGCCGCGTGCCGCCACCCGAAGGCGGTCGGTTTGGGCCCCCCCGCGTGCCCCCACCCGGAGGCGGCACGCTCGACCGAGCGGCGGTCTGTGTGCCTCCCGGGGCCAGCCGGGATGTGTGGGCGGGCCGCGTGGGCGCCTGGGTCGTGGCCGAGTGGGGCGTGGTCGTCGAGCGCGTGAGTGCCGGGGGCGTGGCCGAGCGGGACGTGGGCGCGCCCGCGGCTGTCCGGGTGGCGGCGGCTGTCCGGGTGGCGCCGGCTGTCAGGGTGGCGGCGGCTGCCCGAGCGGCGGTCGAGCGGGGCGCGGTGGCCGCCCGCATCGACGATCGCGGCGGCGGCCAGGTGGGTGCCGTCGGCGAGCCGGACCCCGGTGGGGCGCCTGCCGACCGGCCCGTCGACCCGTCCGTCGCGCGCGGTGGCCCGCGCCACGTGGTGGCCTCCCTCCCTGGTGATGCCGGTGACGCGCCCGGTGACGACCCGCACCCCGGCCGCCGCGAGGCGCGCATCGAGGTGGGCCCGCAGCGCGGGGACGTCGAGCACGGCATAGGTGCGCTCGAGCGCGTGGGCGGTCCGGGCGACGACCCGGCCCTGCGCGACGGCGGCGGGCGGGGGCAGGCCCGCGGGCAGCTCGTCGAGCCAGGCGGCGTACGTGGCCCGCCACGGGGCGTCCGGGCTCGGGTCGACGAGCGTCGTCGCCAGCCCGCGGGCCCCGCACTCCGCGGCCAGGGCCCGGCCTGCGGGCCCGCCGCCGACGACGAGTACGTCGATCACGGCCGCCAGTATGCGTCCCCGTGATCGCCGTTGGCGGGACATGGGGTGTGCCACCGCACCTTATGTCCCGGAACCGGCGATCATGCGCGCGGTGCGTCGGCCGGACGGGATAGCCTGCCCGGCGTGGACGACGAGGCGCGGGCGGCGCGGCGGTCGTGGGTCGCCGAGTCCGGGGTGGGCCTCGCGACCAGCCCGTTCCGCGTCGACCGCGACCGCATCGCGGCGTCGCCGTTCTTCGCCCGCCTTGCCGGCGTCACGCAGGTGGTGAGCCCGGCCGGGGCCGGGCTGCTGGTGCACAACCGTCTGACCCACAGCCTGCAGGTGGCGCAGGTCGGGCGCGCGATCGCCGAGCGGCTGGCCTGCGACCCGCTGGTCGGCAGGCTGGGCGGCTGCGACCCGGACGTCGTCGAAGCCGCGGCGCTGGCCCATGACCTCGGCCACCCGCCGTTCGGGCACCTCGGCGAGCAGGTGCTCGACCGCGTGTCCCGCGAACGCCTCGGCCTCCCCGACGGGTTCGAGGGCAACGCGCAGAGCTTCCGCATCCTCACCACCATCGACCTGCACGGTCCGAGCGGCACCGGACTCGACCTCACCGCCGCCGTGCGCGCCGCCGTCCTCAAATACCCCTGGACCCGCCGTGCCCACCCCGACCCGCACCCGTCCGCCGCGGTGCTGCCGCCGCGCGGGGGCGGCCCGCTGCCCGGTGCCCCGGACGCGGGCTCGGCCAAGTTCTCCGCTTACACCACCGAGCTGGACGACCTCGTCGACTGCCGCGCCGCGTTCCCCGTCGGTCCGTGGCAGCAGACGGTGGAGGCCGCGGTCATGGACACCGCCGACGACATCGCCTACGCCATCCACGACCTCGAGGACTTCCACCGCGTCGGCGTGCTGCAGCAGGCGGGGGTGGCCGCCGAGCTGTCGGGATGGGTCAAACACGCGGGCGGGTCCGGCCCCGGGTCGGACCTGGAGCGGCTGCGGCGGCGGCTGCGGGACAAGGACGCCTGGGCCTACGACGACGACGCGTTCGCCGCCGCCGTGGCCCGGATCCGTGACGACCTGGTCGACGGCCTGCTCGCCGTGCCGTTCGATGGGTCGATGGCGGGGGAGCGGGCGGTCGCGGAGTTCTCGGCGCGCTGGACCTCGCGCCTCGCGGCGGGAGTGACGCTGGACCGGGATCCGCCGGTCCGCTCGGCGCACGTCGCGCTGGCGACGGCGCAGTGGCACGAGGTGGCGGTGCTCAAGTTCGTTCACCAGCGCTTCGTGCTGCGCCGCGCGGACCTGGCCTCCCACCAGCGTGGACAGGCCACCGTCCTGGCCGCGCTCGTGGACGGGCTGTGCGCGTGGCTCGCCGAGGACGGTGACGGCCCCCGCCTCCCGCCGCGCCTGCACGACCTCGTCGAGCTCTCCCGGGCGGAGCTGGGGTGCACGGCGCCCGCCCGCGGCCGCGCGGTCGTCGACTACGTGGCCTCGCTCACCGACGGCCAGGCCACCGCGCTGCTGGATGTGCTGACCGGCCGGTCGGGCCGCCTGTGGACCGACGCCCCGGTCCTGTAGGTCACGACCCGAGGGTGCCTGCGGCGAGCAGGCCGCCGTCGACCCGGACGGTCTCGCCGGTGATCCAGGACGCCTGGTCCGACACCAGGAAGCCGACCAGCCCGGCCACGTCCGCGGGTCGGCCGAGCCGCTTCATCGGGTACGCGGCGCTGACCTTGTCTTCGCCCTCCGCGTAGAGCGCGGCGGCGAACTTCGTCTTCACGACGGCGGGCGCCACGGCGTTGACCCGGATCGAGGGACCCAGCTCCCAGGCCAGCTCCTCGGTCAGCCGGATGACCGCCGCCTTGGACGCTCCGTAGGCGGCGATCACGCCGGTGGAGCGCAGCCCGCCCACTGACGCGAGGTTGACGATCGCGCCGCCGTGCTCACCCATCCAGGCCCGGTGGGCGAGCTGCACGTACGCGATCATCGCCACGACGTTGATCTCGAAGATCTTCCGGATGCCGTCGAGGTCGGCGTCCACGAGCCTGCCGTAGACCGGGTTGATCCCGGTGTTGTTGACCAGGATGTCCAGACGCCCGAACGCCGCCATCGTGCGCTGCACCGACTCCTCGCGGGCCTGCGCCGACCCCGCGTTGCCCGCGACGGCCAGCACCCGGTCCGCCGACCCGGGCCCGTCCACCAGCTCCTTCGCCGCGGCCGCCAGCTCGTCCGGCTTGCGGGCGGTGATCGTCACCGCGGCGCCACGGGCGAGCAGCTCGGCCGCGATGGCGTGTCCGATGCCGCGGCTGGCCCCGGTGACGAGCGCCGCCCGGCCCGTGAGATCCGTCATGGGGCGACCCTATGGGGCAAACCCGCTCGCGCCGACCGGTACTCTTGAGACGTGATCCGAGGGTAGCTGCGCCGTGCCGCGCCCCGACCTGCCCTCGTCTCCGGAGAGTTCCTTGATCGCCGCCACCGACCTCGAACTGCGGGCCGGGTCCCGCATCCTGCTGGCCGACGCCACGCTGCGCGTGCAGCCCGGCGACCGGATCGGCCTCGTCGGCCGCAACGGGGCGGGCAAGACCACCACCATGCGGGTGCTCGCGGGGGAGGGCGAGCCGTACGGCGGCGCGGTCGGCCTGAGCGGCGCCGTCGGCTACCTGCCGCAGGACCCGCGGGAGGGCGACCTCACCGTCACCGCCAAGGACCGTGTGCTGTCCGCGCGCGGCCTCGACGAGATGCTGCGCAAGATGGAGAAGGCGCAATCGGCGATGGCCGAGCTCGTCGACGGTGCGCAGAACGAGCGGGCCGTGCGCGAGTACGGGCGCATCGAGGAGCGCTTCGCCGCGCTCGGCGGGTACGCCGCGGAGAGCGACGCGGCGCGCATCTGTGCCCACCTCGGGCTGCCCGAGCGGGTGCTCGGCCAGCAGATCGCCACGCTGTCCGGTGGCCAGCGCCGCCGAGTCGAGCTGGCCCGGATCCTGTTCGCCGCTTCCGACGGTGGGAGCGGCGCCCCGAGCGCCACCACCCTGCTGCTCGACGAGCCCACCAACCACCTCGACGCCGACTCCGTCACGTGGCTGCGCTCGTTCCTGTCCGCGCACGTCGGCGGCCTCGTCGTGATCAGCCACGACACCGAGCTGCTCGCCGCCGTCGTCAACAAGGTGTGGTTCCTCGACGCCGTTCGCGGCGAGATCGACGTCTACAACATGGACTGGCACCGCTACCTGGAGGCGCGGGCCACCGACGAGAAGCGCCGCCGCCGGGAGCGGGCCAACGCCGAGAAGAAGGCCGCGGTGCTGCACCTGCAGGCGGCGAAGATGGGCGCGAAGGCGACGAAGGCCGTCGCGGCGAAGAACATGGCCCGGCGCGCCGACCAGATGCTCGCCGCGCTCGAGCCCGAGCAGAAGCGCGACAAGGTGGCGCGGATCCGCTTCCCCGACCCGGCGCCGTGCGGGCGCATCCCGCTCACCGCGGAGGGGCTCTCCAAGGCGTTCGGCTCGCTGGAGGTCTTCACGGGGGTCGACCTGGCCGTCGACCGCGGCGCCAAGGTCGTGGTGCTCGGGCTGAACGGGGCGGGCAAGACCACGCTGCTGCGCCTGCTCGCGGGCGAGGAGACCCCCGACACGGGCGAGGTGGTCGCGGGCCACGGGCTGCGCACCGGCTACTTCGCCCAGGAGCACGACACGCTCGACATGGACGCCACCGTCTGGGAGAACGTGCGGCACGCCGCCCCGGACGCGCCCGAGCAGCAGCTGCGCAACCTGCTCGGCTCGTTCATGTTCAGCGGTGCCCAGCTCGACCAGCAGGCGGCCACCCTGTCCGGTGGCGAGCGCACCCGGCTCGCGCTCGCCGGGCTCGTGTCCAGCTCCGCCAACGTGCTGCTGCTCGACGAGCCCACCAACAACCTCGACCCGGCCAGCCGCGCGCAGGTGCTCGATGCGCTGCGGCGGTTCGCGGGCGCGGTCGTGCTCGTCACGCACGACCCCGGCGCGGTGGAGGCGCTCACGCCGGACAAGGTCATCGTGCTGCCCGACGGCACCGAGGACCTGTGGTCGGCCGACTACCTTGATCTCGTGCAGCTGGCCTGATCGGACGATCTGTCCGGGACGGTCACCACCCGATCGCCCCCGGCGCCATAGCCCGCCTGGTGTGTGCCGGTCACACCACCGCAGGTGGGTCGGAGCCGGGCCCCGTCCGAGGTGATCGGAGGGTGGCGACGGGGTGACGGCCCGGTGATCAAACGGTCGCAATGATCACCCGAGTGCGTGATCCATTCGGCCGAACCGTTCACCGATCTTCGAAAAGATCTCCTGGTCCCGGCCCCGCCGGGTGGACGATCATTGCCGCACCCGGGCCCTACCGGCCCGGACCAGGGAGTTCGACGAGCTGGAGGGGACAGGGCCGTGGCCGACCTCAAGAAGGGGGCGCGCATCACCGGCGCGCAGCGCGAGAAACTCGCCACCGACCTGAAGAAGAAGTACGAGAAGGGGGCCAGCATCCGCGCCCTCGCCGAGTCGACGGGCCGCTCCTACGGGTTCGTGCACCGGGTCCTTTCCGAGACGGGCGTCACCCTGCGCGGCCGCGGCGGGGCCACCCGCACGAAGAAGAAGTAGGCACCGTCGCCGCCGCCGGGGTGAGTCGCACGTTCTGACACCGCGAGTTGGCGATTTCGGCGCGTCGAAACGGCAAACACGGCGCGGCGAATCGTGCGACTCACCGGCGGCGGCCGATACAGCGCGCCTCTACCGCACACCGTTTGCCCACGAGGAGCGTCTCGTCGGCGCGCCGCCAGCGGCATAGGCTTCCGGGATGCCCGTAGCGTCCCGACCGGACTTCGTCCTCGACGAGTTGCTCTGCTTCGCATTGCACACGGCGTCGCGTGCGATGACCGGCTGCTACCGGCCGCTGCTCGACAGCATCGGCCTCACCTACAGCCAGTACGCGGTGATGCTCGTGCTCTGGGAGGAGGAGAGCCTTTCGCTCGGCGCGCTGTGCGCCCGGCTGCAGCTCGACACCGGCACGCTCTCGCCGCTGCTCAAACGGCTGGAGGCGCAGTGCCTGCTCGTGCGGCGCCGCCGCGCGGAGGACGAGCGGACGGTGCAGCTCACGCTCACCGGCCAGGGGCGGGAGCTGCGCGGCAAGGCCGCGGCGATCCAGGCGCGGGTGCGGGAGGCGACCGGGTTGCGGCCCGCGGAGCTGGCGGCGCTACGGGACGACCTGCGCACGATGGCGGACCGGCTGCGCGCCGCGCACCTGGTGCCGGAGCCGGCCTGACCGCGCGCGCCTAGCTCGTGTGCGGCACGCGCTGTCGCCGGACCGAGGATTCGACGACGTCGAGGACCGGACCGAGGTCGTCGGCCGGGAGGCCCATCGCCAGATGGGAGATCAGGCCCTCCAGCACAAGCTCGAGGTACTGCGCGAGCACCGCCACCGGCACGTCGTCGCGCAGCGCCCCCGCGCGCGCCTGCCGCTCCAGCCGCTCGCGCGTCGCCCGCGTCAGCGCCGCGGAATGGGCGCGGAAGCGCTCCCGAAACGGCGGGTCGGTGCGCAGCCTGCGCGACACCTCCAGCCGTGTGCCCAGCCAGCTGTGCTCCCGTGCCGGATCGGCCAGCAGGTTGCGCATGACCTGCACGAGGCCCTGCTCGGCGACGACGTCGGCCATCCGACGGGCGGCCTGCTCGGCGAGCGCGAGGAACAGCGTGTCCTTGTCGCCGAAATGATGGAAGATCGCGCCGCGGGAGAGCCCGGTGGCCCGCTCGAGCCGACGCACGGTGGCGCCTTCGTAGCCATACGCGGCGAAGCAGGCGCCCGCGCCGTCCAGGATCTGCTGCCGTCGCGCCGCGAGCCGGTCGGTGCTGACGCGGGGCACGTCCGTGATCTTAGCCCGAAGTCCCCTGCGTGCCGCGCCGCCCGCGGGTACCGTCGGCGGGCGTGACCCCTCACGCCGGGCCCGCCACCACCGCGGCGGACCAGCCGGAGCAGGGCGGCGAGCCGGGGGTGCTGCGCGATCGCGCCGCCGCCGAGGCCTACGTCGCGTCCGTCTGCTTCAAGCACGGCCCCCCGCGGCTCACCGGTGTGGAGCTGGAGTGGCTGGTGCGGCCCCGCTCCTCCGGCACGCTCACGGCCGCCGCGCTCGCCGCCGCGCTGGGCAGGCACTGCCCGGTCGCGCTCGACCCGTCGTCCCCCGCCGATCCGCTGCCTCGCGGCTCCCAGGTCACCGTGGAGCCCGGCGGCCAGATCGAGCTCGCCAGCCCGCCGCTTCCCGACCTCACCGGGCTGGTTGCCACCGCCGTCGCCGACGCCGAGGCGCTGCATCACCTCACTTTCGCCGCGGGCCTCGCCGTCGACGGCCGGGCCGCCGCGGAAGGGCCGCCGCATCGCCTGCTGGAGCTCCCTCGCTACCGTGCGATGGAGCAGTCCTTCGACCGCATCGGCCCGCACGGGCGCAGCGCCATGTGCTCCACGGCCGCGGTCCAGGTCAGCGTCGACGCGGGAGAGCAGGCCGCCGTCGCCGCGCGCTGGGCCGCACTGCACGCGCTCGGCCCGGTGCTTCTGGCGGCGTTCGCGAACTCGCCGTGCCTGCACGGGCGGCGCACCGGCTGGAAGTCCACGCGCTGGGCCGTCTGGATGCGCGCCGACCCCGCGCGCACCGCGCCGCCCGCCGATCCCGACCCCGCCGACCCGGCCGCGGCCTGGGCGCGGCGCGTGCTCGACGCCCCGGTGCTGTGCGTGCGGGAGAACGGCGGCTGGCTAGTGCCCGAGGGCGTCACGTTCGCGGCCTGGGTGCGCGGCGGCCTGCCCCGCCCCCCGACGGTCGCCGACCTCGACTACCACATCTCCACGCTGTTTCCCCCGGTGCGCCCGCGTGGGCACGTGGAGGTGCGCTACTGCGACATGCAGCCCGGCAGGCGGTGGGCGCTGCCCGTGGCCGTGCTCACGGCGCTGCTCGCGGACCCGGGCGTGATCGACGTCGTCCGCGACGTGTGTGCGCCCGCCCGGGCCCGCTGGGTGTCGGCGGCCCGCTACGGGCTCGCCGACCGGGTGCTCGCCCACGCTGCCGTCCAGGTGTTCGAGCTGGCGGCGGCGCGCCTGCCCGACCTCGCCGCTCCGACGTGGCTCAGCGACGAGCTCGTCGCCATGACCGAACGGCTCGTCCGGCACGGCCTGTGCCCCGCCGACGAGCCGGAAGGAGCCTCCCTGTGACACTTTCCACGGCGACCTCCACCGAGACGCTGCGGACCCGCATCGTCGACCTGCTCACCGCCGCGCGCTCCCGCAGCTCGGCGCTCACCGACACCGTCGACGAGGCCGACCTCGTCGCGCAGCACTCGCCGCTGATGTCGCCGCTGGTCTGGGACCTCGCGCACGTCGGCAGCCAGGAGGAGCTGTGGCTGGTGCGCGACGTCGGCGGCCGCCCGGCGCTGCGACCCGAGATCGACGGCCTGTACGACGCGTTCCGGCACTCCCGGGCCAGCCGCGTCGAGCTGCCGCTGCTCACGCCCGCCGCGACCCGCGCGTACGTCGCGGAGGTGCGCGACAAGGCGCTCGACGTGCTGGGCCGCAGCCCGCTCTCCGGCCGCACGCTCACCACGGACGGGTTCGCGTTCGGCATGATCGTCCAACACGAGCAGCAGCACGCCGAGACGATGCTCGCCACCCACCAGCTGCGGGCCGGCGCGCCGGTGCTGTCCGCGCCGCCTCCGCCGCCGGGGCGCCCGCTGCCCGCGCAGTCGGTGCTCGTCCCGGCCGGGCCGTTCACGATGGGCACCTCCACCGAGGCGTGGGCGCTGGACAACGAGCGGCCCGCGCACGTCGTGGACCTGCCCGCGTTCCGGATCGCCACCGCGCCCATCACCAACGCCGAGTACGCCGAGTTCGTCGACGCGGGCGGCTACCGCGACCCCCGCTGGTGGACCGACGTCGGCTGGCGGCACCGCCGCGCGGCCGGGCTGGCCGCGCCTGCGTTCTGGCGCCGGGACGCGGACGGCACGTGGTGGCGGCGGCGCTTCGGCGTCGTCGAACCGGTGCCGCTCGACCAGCCGGTCGTGCACGTGTGCGCGCACGAGGCCGACGCGTACGCCGCGTGGGCGGGCGCGCGGCTGCCCACCGAGGCCGAGTGGGAGAAGGCCGCGCGGCACGACCCGGCCACCGGCACGTCGCGCCGCTACCCCTGGGGTGACGCCGACCCCACCCCGGCGCACGCCAACCTCGGGCAGCGCCACCTCGCACCCGCCCCGGTCGGCGCCTATCCGGCGGGCGCGTCGCCGCTGGGGGTCGAGCAGCTCATCGGGGACGTCTGGGAGTGGACGTCCTCGGGCTGGCATCCCTACCCGGGGTTCGCGGCGTTCCCGTACCGGGAGTACTCCGAGGTGTTCTTCGGCGGCGACTACCGCGTGCTGCGCGGCGGCTCGTTCGGCGCCGACCCGGCCGTCGTGCGCGGCACGTTCCGCAACTGGGACCACCCGGTCCGTCGCCAGATCTTCGCGGGGTTTCGGCTGGCGTGGTCCGCGTAGTGTGCCGCCACCTGGCCTACCTGGGGCCGTCGACGACGCTGTCGGCACTGGTGCTGGAACCGCCGCACGGGCTGCTGCGCCAGTCCTACGCGCCCGCCGACATGCGCGGCGGGGGCACGATCAACGCCGACGGCTTCGGCGTCGGCTGGTATCCGCGGGCCGATGGTGTCGGGGAGCCGGTCCGCTACCGCAGCGCAGCCCCGCTCTGGTCGGACGCGGGGTTCGCCGACCTGGCGCGGGTGACGGCGGCGTCGGCCGTGCTCGCCGCGGTGCGCTCGGCCACCGTCGGCATGCCCGTCACCGCGGCGGCGGCGGCCCCGTTCGCCGCGGGCCGCTTCCTGTTCAGCCACAACGGCGTGGTCCGCGGGTGGCCGGACTCGGTGGCGGCGCTCGCGGCCGCGCTGCCGGTGACCGACCTGCTCACCCTCGACGCCCCCACCGACGCGGCGCTGCTGTGGGCGCTGGTGCGCCACCGCCTGCGCGCCGGGAAGGACGGCGCCGACGCGCTCGCCGACGTGGTGCTCGAGGTCGCCGCGGCCGCGCCCGGTTCGCGGCTGAACCTGCTGCTCACCGACGGTGCGACCGTCTGGGCCACCGCGTGGGACCACGCTCTTTCGGTCCGCGCGCGGCCCGGCCTCGTCCTCGTCGCCTCCGAACCCTTCGACACCGACCCCGGATGGGCCGGGGTCCCCGACCGACACCTCGTGGTGGCCCGCCCCGGCGAGCACCACCTGATCCCCCTGGGGAGTTCATGAGCGAGCTTGCGATCGGATCATCGACCCGGAGCGCCGGTGTGCTCGACATCCATCTCACCGACGACGACGCCGAGGCCGCGCTGGCCGCCGACGCCCGCGCGGGCCTGACCGCGACCCC
This sequence comes from uncultured Actinomycetota bacterium, assembly GCA_963822805.1. Lineage (GTDB taxonomy): Bacteria > Actinomycetota > Actinomycetes > Mycobacteriales > Pseudonocardiaceae > Pseudonocardia. The sequence continues at coordinate 922,828 of CAWGIV010000004.1, forward strand.
GAAGAGCCTGCCGCCGAGGTGGTTCTACGACGCCCGTGGCAGCGAGCTGTTCGAGGAGATCACCCGGCTCCCCGAGTACTACCCCACCCGTACCGAGCGCGCCCTGCTGCACGGCGCCGTCGACGAGATCGCGGCGCTCGCGCAGGCCGACACGCTCGTCGAGCTGGGCTCCGGCTCGTCGGTGAAGACGCGGCTGCTGCTCGACGCGTTCCGCCGCGCGGGCGGCCTCTCCACCTACGTGCCGCAGGACGTCAGCGCATCGGCGCTGCGGGCCGCGATGGACGCGCTCGCCCCCGACTACCCGGGGCTTGCGCTGCACGGCGTGGTCGGCGACTTCACCCGGCATCTGGACCGGCTGCCTCGCGGCGGGCGAAGGCTCGTCGCGTTCCTCGGTGGCACGATCGGCAACCTGCGCCCCCGCGACCGGGCCGCGTTCCTCACCGCGCTCCGCGGTGTGCTGCGGCCGGGGGAGCGGCTGCTGCTGGGCACGAGCATGGTCGTCGACGTGCCGACGATGGTGGCGGCCTACGACGACGCGCAGGGCGTCACGGCGGCGTTCAACCGCAACGTGCTGCGGGTGCTGAACCGGGAGCTGCGGGCCGACTTCGCCGTCGACGCGTTCGACCACCACGCGCTGTGGGACGCGCGCCACGAGTGGATCGAGATGCGGCTGCGGGCGCAGCGGGCGATGACCGTGCGGGTGGCCGACCTCGACCTGACCGTGACGTTCGACGAGGGGGAGGAGCTCAGCACGGAGACCTCGGCGAAGTTCCGGCCCGGCGGGGTGCGGGGGTGGCTGGAGGCCGGCGGGTACGAGGTCACCCGCACCTGGAGCGACCAGCGCGGCCGCCACGCGCTCACCCTGGCCACCGCCGCGTAGCGGCCCGGCCCCGGCCCCCCGGCCCGTGATCTGCCCGGCCCGGCCCGACCCCTGCCCATGATCATCAGTTCGGGCTGATTCCGGCCGTATGGGGCCGCCTTCTGCGCCGAATCGGTGATCACGGGCAGGCGGGTCGGCCCCGGGCGCGCTCAGGCGGCGGCGGGCACCCGGTCCAGGAAGCCCAGTACGCTGGTGATCAAGCCGGTGTCGTCGAGGGTGACGACGTCGAAGCCGAGGACAGGCGCCCCGCCTTCCCCGTCCGGCCCGAGGGCCCAGGTGAAGCGGGCCTGGCCATGGTGGCCGTCGACCGGCCCGGCGAGCCGGAACGTCCAGTCCGCGAACTGCTGCTGCGCGGCCCCGATCAGGTCGGCGATCGCTTCGCGGCCGGACACGTCGGCGAGCGGGTCGGTGTAGGTCGCCTCCGGGGCGAACACGGCCGCCACCGCCTCCTTGCGCTCGGCGGCGTCGCGGGTGTTCCAGGCGGCGATGTAGGCGCGGGCGGTGTCGTCGTAGCTACTCATGTCGTTCTCCTCGGTTCGTGGTGACGCCATCGAGACTCCCCGCGTCGAGTCATCGGGTCGATTACCTCCCGGGTAATCGTTCTGTGATGTCCGGGCGCGCTAGCGTCGCCGTCATGAGGATCGCGCCGACGGTCGGAGACCTGCTCCGGCACTGGCGCCGGGCCGCTCGCCGCAGCCAGCTCGACCTGGCGTCGGCCAGCGGGGTGTCCGCGCGGCACCTGAGCTTCGTCGAGACCGGGCGCGCCCGGGCCAGCCGCGAGCTGCTGCTGCACCTTGCCGAGTACCTGGAGATGCCGCTGCGGGAGCGCAACGCCCTCGTCCTCGCGGGCGGCTACGCCCCGGCCTACGCCGAGTCCGACCTCGGCGCGGAGCAGCTGCGTTCGGCCCGCGAGGCCTTGGCCCACCTCCTGGAAGGTCACGAGCCCTATCCGGCGCTCGTGCTCGACCAGTGGGGTGAGGTGCTGATGACCAACCGCGGTGTCGCGCCGCTTCTGCGCGGCGTCGACCCTGAGCTTTTGGCCGCGCCGAACGCCTACCGCATCGGACTGCACCCCGGCGGCCTCCTGCCCCGGGTGCGGGAGCCCGCCGTCTGGATCGCCCACCTCGGCCATCGGCTCGACCGGGCGCTGCGCTGGAGCGGCGACCCTCGCCTGGCCGCTCTGCACCGGGAGGTCCGCGGCTACCCCGGCGTCGCCGACGTGCTCGACGCCCGGTCCGACCCGACCGCCCAGGAGTTGCTGCTCACCGTCACGCTCACCGCCCCGGAGGGTGATCTCGCCTTCCACTCGGCGCTGACGACGTTCGGCGGCCCGCACGACGTCACGCTCGCCGAGCTGGCGGTGGAGTCGTTCTTCCCGGCCGACGCGGCCACGCGGGAGCAGTTGCACGCGCTAGCGTCGGACCCATGACGCCCGACTGGCGCACCGACGGGGTGCGGGTAATCCCCGCCGACGCGCTCGACACCAACACCCCGCAGACGCCCGGCATGCACCGCGCCGCCGCGGTCACCCACGCCCGGGTAGGCGCGGACAAGCTCTGGGCGGGCACGGTCACGATCCACCCCGGCGCCCGCACCGGCGCCCACCACCACGGCGAGCTGGAGAGCGTGATCTACGTGCTGCGCGGGCGGGCCCGGATGCGGTGGGGCGAGCGCCTGGAGTTCACCGCGGAAGCCGGGCCCGGCGGGTTCATCTTCGTGCCGCCGTTCGTGCCTCACCAGGAGATCAACGCCTTGGACGACACCGCGTTGGAGTGTGTGCTCACCCGCAGCGGCCAGGAGCCGATCGTGGTCAACCTCGACATCGACGGCGTGGCCGACCCGGAGCACGTGCCCTGGGTCGACCCGGCTCACCCGGCCGGTGTCGACCACCGCGGGGCGTAGTCCGCCAGGGTGTCCGCCTGCACGGACCGTGCTCACCCTGGCCGCCGACGCGCAGCCGCCCGGTCGCCCCGCTCGCCCGGGCCGCCGACGCGCAGCCGTCCGGCCTCGCCGCTCACCCGACCTCGCACGCCTTCGGCATCTTCGCACCCCGCCGGCGGGGTGCGAAGAACACCAAAGAGGTGGCGAAGTGCGCCGTCGGGCGAGGCTGCCCGTAGTAGCGAAGGGCAGCGGCGAGATCACCGGTGGTCCACGGCACGGCCGCGTGCCGGATGCAGGCGTCCCGGCGATGCCGCCGAGATTGCACTGAGCGGGGTTCTGCGGCGGCAGAACCCCGCTCAGTGCAATCTCGACACGGCCTTACGCCTACGCCAGGTGGTGCGCCTCGAGCCACGCCGCCCTTCTCGCCGGTGAAGCGCGAGACAGCCAGGCGTCCTGGACGAGCTCCGCGAGCTCCGGCCTGCTGAGCTCGCCGACGCGGCTGGCCCGAAGCAAGACCGAGGGGTGGCCGTCGAAGTGTCGGGTCGTGAAGAACGGCGAGGCGTCGTCCTGGACCAGCGCTTGCTTGTCCGACTCGGACGGCACCCAGAACACGATCACGTCTGGGTAGCGCTCGCCGGTCTCGGCGTCGATCGCGTCTGGACGGGGATTGCGGAAGAAGACGAATGACCGGCCGCCGACCTGGTATACCGGGTTGCCTCCTGAACCGTGCACGACGCTGACGTGCGGCATGCCCAACGCGAGCTCATGCACGTCTTCCACCCGCGCCCGGCGTGCCCGCTCCACGCGGAGGAGCGTAAAGCCGCCCCTCGAGCGCCGCGCTCCTCGACCCCCGTCACCACCACGAAACCGCTCCCGGCCGCGAACCGCTCGGTCGGCTGCCTACGGCCGCCGCGTAGTCGGGGAGCGCGATGTCGCCCGCCTTCGCGAACTGCCGCGCCAGGATCTGGCGCATCGGCCAGCGCGTCATCGAGCGCATCGACGCGGTCCGCAGCCGGATGGCGAGCGCGCTGCGGGGCGCGTAGCCGCTCACGCCACCGGGGGGCAGCTTCTGCGCGGTCGTGACGTAGGGCCGCGCGACCTCCTCGTAGCGGTCGAACGCGGTTCGGTGATCGCCGCGGGCGCGAGCCAGCTCACCCGCGAGCACGTAGGCCTGCACCAGCGCGACGCTCGTGCCGAGGCCGGTGAGCGGGGTCGGGCAGGCGGCCGCGTCGCCGACGAGCGCGACCCGCCCGCGCGACCACCGCGGCAGTCGCACCTGCGCGACCGCCGTGAACGCGAAGTCGGGGGCCGTGCGCATCGCCTCGACCAGCATCGGCGCCTTCCAGCTCACGCCCGCGAACGCCCGCGTGAGCAGCGCACGCTGGCTGTCGGCGTCGCGGGGCAGCACGGTGCGCGGGTCCACGCGAAGGCCCAGCCCCGCCTTGGCCGTGTCCGGGGTGCGCCCGGGGCGCAACGAGGCGACGCGGCCGCCGGGGGCGTTGTGCATCAGGTACCAGCCGTCGAGATCGGAGTCGGCGGGCGCGCTGAACCACGCCATCGCGCAGCCCAGCGGCTGCAGGCAGGCGTCGCCGAAGACCAGCCGCCGGACCGGCGAGTACAGCCCGTCGGCCCCGATGACCAGGTCGAACCGCCGCGACGGGGCCTTCTCGAACGTGACGTCGACGCCCTCGTCGTCCTGGCGCAGTCCGGTGACCGTGTCGTCGAAGGCGTACTCGACCTGGGCCTGGGTGGTGTCGTGGAGGACGTGCGCCAGGTCGTGGCGCAGCACTTCGATCTCGGAGATGATCCCCTCCCCGTCGAACGCGTCGACGGGCGTGCGGGCGGTGAGCCGGCCCCGGCCGTCCACCCACGCGATACCGCGCTGGTCGAGGGCGACCGATCGCACGCGATCCATGAGGCCCATTCGTTCGACGACGGCGCGGCCCGAGCCGCGCAGGTCCACCGCCTGCCCGCCCGGGCGCACCGCGGCGGCCCGTTCGACGACGGTGACGTCATGCCCTGACCTGCTGAGCCAGTACGCGAGCGCGGGGCCCGCGATGCCCGCGCCCGAGATGAGGATGTTCGTCATGGCATCGAGCGTACGCAGTACCCAGGGGTCCGTAGTGTACTAGTACGATGGTCTCCGGCTGCCCGGTCCGGGCACAGGCGTACTAGTACACCGGAGGTCGGGATGACCGAGTTGCCCTCCGTCCGGATCGCGGCGGAGCTCCGCGATCGGATCGAGCGCGGGGAGCTGCGGCCGGGGGACCGCGTGCCCTCGGCCCGCGAGATCACGCGCCGGTTCGGGGTGGCGGTCGGGACGGCCTCCCGGGTGCTCGCGGCGCTGCGCGAGGACGGCCTCGTGCGCGCCGTCCCGGGTGTCGGCACGATCGTGAACGGCCCAACCGCGCGGGCGGCGCCGAATCGCTCGGGACGCACGGTGTCCAGCCGGTTGGACCGCGCACGCGTCGTCGCCGCCGGGATCACCGTCGCCGACGCCGAGGGCCTCGAGGGGCTGTCGATGCGCAGGGTGGCCGCCGAGCTCGGGGCCGGGCCGATGTCGCTTTACCGGCACGTCGAGGACAAGGACGACCTGCTCCTGCGCATGATGGACGCGGCGCTGCGCGAGGCCCGGCTGCCCGCCGCCGTCCCGCCCGGATGGCGCGCCCGTTTGGAGGTGGCGGCCCGCTTCCTGTGGGCGGCCTTCCGGGGGCATCCGTGGCTGGCCCCGGCGCTGTCGTTGACACGGCCACAGGCGATCGCCGGGGGCCTTGCGTACACCGAGTGGGTGTTGGCGGCGCTGGCCGACGCCGGGCTCACCACGACGGTCGCGTTCGACGTCCACCTCACCCTGTTCACGTTCGTGCGCGGCGTCGCGGTGCACCTGGAGAGCGAGGCCGCCGCCCAGGCGGCCAGCGGCCTCAGCGGCGAGGAGTGGGCGGCCGCGCAGGAGGACCGGCTGCGCGCGATCGCGGCGGGCGGCCGCTTCCCGCACTTCGAGCGCCTGCTCGCGCAGCACTACGACCTGGAGCTGGACCGATTGTTCGAGCGCGGCCTGCGCTACTTCCTCGACGGTCTGGCCGCTGACGTGGGCCGCTGACATGGGCCGCTGACCCTCGTGTCAACGAAACATTGACGCCAGCGTTCCGCCAACCATTCGACGACGACGCCGAACGCCGAGATTGCGCACAGCGGGGTTCGATCAAGCAGGAACCCCGCTGAGGGCAATCTCGGCGCGCGCGCTCAGTCGCGCAGCATGCCGCGCAGCACGTACTGCATGATCCCGCCGTTGCGGTAGTAGTCCGCCTCGCCGGGGGTGTCGATGCGCACGCGCGCGTCGAACTCGACGGTCCCGCCCGACTCCTTCGCCGCGCTGACGTGCACGATGCGCGGCGTCGACCCGTCGTTCAGCGCCGTCACACCGGAGATCGTGAAGGTCTCGGTGCCGTCCAGCCCGAGCGACGCGGCCGACTCGCGGTCCGGGAACTGCAGCGGCAGCACGCCCATGCCGATGAGGTTGGAGCGGTGGATCCGCTCGTAGCTCTCGACGATCACGGCCTTGACGCCGAGCAGCGCGGTGCCCTTGGCCGCCCAGTCGCGCGAGCTGCCCGAGCCGTACTCCTTGCCGCCCAGCACCACCAGCGGGATGCCCGCGTCCGCGTAGTTCTGCGCCGCGTCGAAGATGAACGCCTGCGGGCTCCCGTCCTGGGTGAAGTCACGGGTGTAGCCGCCGGAGACGCCGTCCAGCAACTGGTTGCGCAACCGGATGTTGGCGAACGTGCCGCGAATCATCACTTCATGGTTGCCGCGGCGGCTGCCGTAGGAGTTGAAATCGCGCTTCTGGACGCCGTGCTCGACGAGGTACTTCCCGGCCGGGCTGTCGGGCTTGATCGAGCCCGCGGGCGAGATGTGGTCGGTGGTCACCGAGTCGCCCAGCAGCGCGAGCACCCGTGCGCCGTGGATGTCCGCCACCGGGGCCGGCTGCGGGGCCATGCCCTCGAAGTACGGCGGCTTGCGCACGTAGGTGGAGTCCGGGTCCCACGCGAACGTCGAGCCCTCCGGCGTGGGCAGCGAGCGCCACCGCTCGTCGCCCGCGAAGACGTCGGAGTAGCCCGCGGCGAACATGTCCTCGTTGATCGCCGCGTCGACGACCGACTGCACCTCGGCCGCCGACGGCCAGATGTCGCGCAGGTAGACCGGCTCGCCGTCGGACCCGATGCCGAGCGGCTGCTCGTCGAAGTCGAAGTCCATCGTGCCCGCGAGCGCGTAGGCGATCACCAGCGGCGGCGAGGCCAGGTAATTCATCTTGACGTCGGGGTTGATGCGGCCCTCGAAGTTGCGGTTGCCCGACAGCACCGAGACGACGGTGAGGTCGTTGTCGTTGACGACCGCGGAGATCTCCTCCGACAGCGGCCCGGAGTTGCCGATGCAGGTCGTGCAGCCGTAGCCGACCAGGTGGTAGCCCAGCTTCTCCAGGTAGGGCCAGAGCCCGGCCTTCTCGTAGTAGTCGGTGACGACCTTGCTGCCGGGCGCCATCGACGTCTTCACCCACGGCTTGACGGTGAGGCCCTTCTCGACGGCGTTCTTCGCGAGCAGCGCGGCGCCGACCATCACCGAGGGGTTGGACGTGTTCGTGCAGCTCGTGATCGAGGCGATGACGACGGCGCCGTGGTCGAGCACGAACTCGCCGCGGTCGGCCGAGGAGACCGGAACCGGCTTCGACGGGCGCCCGTTGCCCCCCTCGGCGGCGGAGAAGACGACCGGGGCCGCCTCGCCGTCGCCCGATCCGGGAGCGGGGGAGTCGCTGGCCGGGAAGGACTCCTTGCCCGCCTCGTCGACGCCGTCGGACTCGGGGTCGTCGGTGTAGTCGCGGATCGCCTGGCGGAACGCGGGCTTGGCGTCGGTGAGCGCGATGCGGTCCTGTGGGCGCTTGGGGCCCGCGATCGACGGCACGACCGTGCCGAGGTCCAGCTCGAGCGTCTCGGAGTAGACGGGCTCGCGGGCCGGGTCGTGCCACAGGCCCTGCTCCTTCGCGTAGGCCTCGACCAGCGCGATGTGCTCGTCGGAACGGCCGGTGAGCCGCAGGTAGCGCACGGTCTCCTCGTCGATCGGGAAGATCGCCACCGTGGAGCCGAACTCGGGGCTCATGTTGCCGATCGTCGCCCGGTTGGCCAGCGGGACCGCGGCGACGCCCTCGCCGTAGAACTCCACGAACGCGCCGACGACGCCGTGTCGCCGCAGCATCTCCGTAATCGTCAGGACGACGTCGGTGGCCGTGGCGCCCGCGGGGATCTCGCCGGTGAGTTTGAAGCCGACGACCCGCGGAATGAGCATCGACACGGGCTGGCCGAGCATCGCCGCCTCGGCCTCGATGCCGCCGACCCCCCAGCCCAGCACGCCCAGACCGTTGACCATGGTCGTGTGCGAGTCGGTGCCGACGAGCGTGTCCGGGTACGCCTGGCTGACACGGCCTCCGGTGCCGTCGGGCACGCTGCGCGTCATCACGACGCGCGCGAGGTGCTCGAGGTTGACCTGGTGCACGATGCCCGTGCCCGGCGGCACCACCTTGAACTCGTCGAAGGCGCCCTGGCCCCACCGGAGGAACTGGTAGCGCTCCTTGTTGCGGCCGTACTCGAAGTCGACGTTGCGCTCGAACGCGTCGGCCCGCCCGAACACGTCGATGATCACCGAGTGGTCGATGACGAGCTCGGCGGGCGCGAGGGGGTTGACCTTGGCCGGGTCGCCGCCGAGCTCGGTGACGGCCTCGCGCATCGTGGCGAGGTCGACGACGCACGGCACGCCCGTGAAGTCCTGCATGATCACCCGGCCCGGGGTGAACTGGATCTCCGTGTCCGGCTCGGCGGCCGGGTCCCACCCGGCGAGCGCGCGCACGTGATCGGCCGTGACGTTGGCTCCGTCCTCGGTCCGCAGCAGGTTTTCCAGGAGCACTTTCAGGCTGAACGGCAGGCGCTCGGATCCCTCGACGGCGGAGAGTCGGAAGATCTCGTACTCGCTCCCGCCCGCCGCGATCGTGGATTTCGCGCCGAAGCTGTCGGTGCTGGTCACTGGGCTTCTCCTCGTAAAGCGGCATTGGGGTTGTCCGGAGTCTCGCGCACCCGGCCGCGTCGAGCATGGCGAACCCCGCTCGCGCATAACAGTACGCTTGTCCTGTTAAGTTGGCGAGAAGTCGCTCATGTGGGGGAGCCCGCGTGTCGCTGACGGAGCTGCGGCGCCCCGAGTGGAACAGTGCGCTTCGCGGACTGCTGGTGATGCGGGGGAGGTTCGGTGCGGCGCCTCGGTCGGGCGATGGCCCTGCTCGCGCTGACGGGTGCGCTGCTGGCCGGGGTCGTGGCCCCGGCGCAGGCCGCGCCGCCCCCGCCACCGCCGCCGAACCCGACCGACGGCCAGCTCGACGCGAGCCGGGCCGCGGTCACCGCGCGGACGACGCAGGTTGCAGGGCTGACGGCGCAGCTGTCGGCGCTGGACGACCGGGCCGCGGCGATCGCGCTGGAGCTCTCCGCCCGCCAGGAGCAGGCCAACCGCGCGTTGGTCGACCAGCAGAACGCCCAGGCCGCCGCCGACGAGGCGGCCCGGGCGGCGGGCGCGGCGCGCCAGGCGACCGTCTCCGCTGCGGCCGACGTCGACGGGCTGCGCACCCGGGTCGACGCGTTCGTGACCGCCCGCTACCAGCAGGGCCTCGACATCGGGCCGCTCGGCCTGCTCACCGCGCCCGGCGGGCCGCAGGGCGTGCTGGACCGGGCGGCGTTCGCGGACCTGATCGCCGAACAGCAGCAGCAGGCGCTGGACAGCCTGCAGCGCGCGCTCGTGGCGCGGGTGAACGCCGACTCGTTGGCTCGCAAGGCCGAGGACGACGCGCGCGCCGCCGCGGAGCGGGCCCGGCAGGCCAGCGCGGCCGCCGCGGCCGCCGTCGCGGGCGTACAGGCTCAGGCCAAGGCACAGGCCGCGCTGCTGGCGCAGGTGCAGGCGCAGCGCGACCAGGTCGGCGCCCAGCTGGCCGCGGCGGTCGCGAGCGACGCAGGCCTGCGCGCCCAGCGCGACCGGTTCGTGTCCTGGCAGCAGGAGATGGCGGCGGCCGAGCGGGCGCAGGCACAGGCGGCGGCAGGCCGCGTGGCGGGCGGGATCGTCCGCGGCGCGGGCGCGGTGCGCAGCGTGATCGATCGGGCGATGTCGCAGCTGGGTGTGCAGTATGCGTGGGGCGGCGGCAACGGCGGCGGGCCGACGCGGGGCGTGCGCGACGGCGGCATCGCCGACGCGTTCGGCGACTACCGCCGCGTCGGCTTCGACTGCTCTGGCCTGATGATCTACGCGTTCGCCGGGGCCGGGGTGTCGCTGCCGCACTACAGCGGCTACCAGTACACGTCCGGACGCCAGGTGCCGGTCGCCGCCCGACAGCCCGGTGACATGCTCTTCTACGCCGAGGACGGCGCGATCGGGCACGTCGCGCTGTACGTCGGCAACGGGATGATGATCGAGGCTCCGTACTCGGGCTCGGCGGTGCGGCTGGTGCCGATGCGCACGGCGGGCCTCATGCCGTTCGTCACCCGCATGCTCTGACGACGGCCCGAACGCCCATGATCACCAGTTCGGCGCGCGGACCGGCCAAATCCGGCCGGAAACGCGCCCAACCGGTGATCATGAGCGGTGCGCCCAACCGACGGTCGTGAGCCGGGTGCCTCACCCGCGTCTCACCGTGGCCCGTGTTGGATGCCCGGCGTGACCACGCAGGACGCCGTGCCCAGCCCGGCCGCCGAGGGCGAGCGCATCGAACGCGCCGTCTTCGAGATCAAGAAGGTGATCGTCGGGCAGGACCGGCTCGTCGAGCGGATGCTGGTCGGGCTGCTCGCCCGCGGGCACCTGCTCCTGGAGGGCGTGCCGGGTGTCGCGAAGACGCTCGCGGTCGAGACGGTCGCCAAGGTCGTCGGCGGCACGTTCGCGCGCCTGCAGTTCACCCCGGACCTCGTGCCGTCCGACATCCTCGGCACCCGCATCTACCGGCAGGGCCGTGAGGAGTTCGACGTCGAGCTCGGGCCGGTCGTCGCCAACTTCGTGCTCGCCGACGAGATCAACCGCGCGCCCGCGAAGGTGCAGTCGGCGCTGCTGGAGGTGATGGCCGAACGGCACCTGTCGATCGGCGGGACGACCTTCCCGATGCCCGACCCGTTCCTCGTGCTCGCTACCCAGAACCCCATCGAGAACGAGGGCGTCTACCCGCTCCCCGAGGCCCAGCGCGACCGGTTCCTCTTCAAGATCATCATCGAGTACCCGGGCGTCGAGGAGGAGCGCGAGATCGTCTACCGGATGGGCGCCGAGCCGCCGGTCGCCCAACAGGTGCTGCAGCCCACCGAGCTGTCGCGGCTGCAGACCGTGGCGACGCGGGTGTTCGTGCACCACGCGCTCGTCGACTACGTCGTCCGGCTGGTCGTGGCCACCCGCACACCCGGCGAGCACGGCCTGGCCGACGTCGCGGGCTGGGTCGCCTACGGCGCGTCCCCCCGTGCCACGCTCGGCATCGTCGCGGGTGCCCGCGCGCTCGCGCTGATCCGCGGGCGCGACTACGTGCTGCCCCAGGACGTGCTCGACGTCGCCCCGGACGTGCTGCGGCACCGGCTCGTGCTCTCCTACGACGCGGTGGCCGACCAGGTGCCGATCGACCACATCATCTCGCGGGTGCTCGCGACCGTGCCGTTGCCCCAGGTCACCGCCCGGCCCCAGGCACCGCCCACGCCTGCGGGCGCGGCCGCCCCGTGAACCGGATGCGCGCTGTGCCGCCCGCACCGCCCACCGGGCCGCCCACCGTGCCATCCGCGCTGCGCACCGCGCCGCCGTCCCTGCGCGACGGACGGCTGGAAGCCGCGCTCAAGGTGCTCGAGCTGACCGTGCGGATCCGGTTGGACGGGCTGCTGCAGGGCAACCACCTCGGCCTGGTGCCCGGCCCGGGCTCCGAGCTGGGCGAGGCGCGCATCTACCAGCCCGGCGACGACGTGCGCCGCATCGACTGGGCGGTCACCGCCCGCACCACCGAGACGCACGTGCGCCAGACCGTGGCCGACCGCGAGCTGGAGACCTGGGTGCTCGTGGACCTGTCACCCAGCCTCGACTTCGGCACCGCCGCCTGCGAGAAGCGCGACCTCGCGATCGCGGCGCTCGCCGCGGTCGCCCACCTCACCGGGGGCGGCGGCAACCGGATCGGCGCGCTCGTCGCCACCGGCGAGCAGCTCCGGCGCTTCCCTGCCCGCGGCGGCCTGGCCTACGCGCGCGGGCTGGTCCGCCAGGTCGCGCAGGTGCCGAGCGCGCCGAGCGGCACCCGCGGTGACCTCACCGCCGCGATCGAGCAGCTGCGCCGTCCGCCCCGACGCCGCGGCCTTGCCGTCGTCGTGTCCGACTTCCTGGGCGAGCCCACCTGGGAAGCGACGCTGCGCGCGCTGTCCGGGCGCCACGAGCTGCTGGCCGTCGAGGTGCTGGACCCGCGTGAGCTGGAGCTGCCCGACGTCGGCACGGTCGTGCTGGCCGACCCGGAGACCGGGCGCCAGCGCGAGGTCGTCACCACGCCGCTGCTGTGCCGGGAGTTCGCCGCGGCCGCGGCGGCCCACCGGGACCGGGTGGCGCTGGCCCTGCGGCGGGCCGGGGCGGCGCACCTGCGGCTGCGCACGGACTCCGACTGGATCGCCGACGTCGTCCGGTTCGCGCTCACCCGCAAGCGCGCGTGGTCGGGCGGGGGGAGGTGAGCGAGCGTGCGAGCTGACCGTTCCACGCGCCGCCGTCGGGCGTCCGCGCGGAGGCGGGGGTGAGCGGCACCTTCACCGACCCTTGGTGGCTCGCGGGCCTCGCCGTCGTGGCGGGGCTCGCGGTGGCCTACGTCCTGTTGCTGCGCCGCCGCCGTCGCGACACGGTGGCGTTCACCAACCTGGAGCTGCTGGACCGGATCGCGCCCCGGCGTCCGGGCTGGTACCGGCATGTGCCCGCGGCCGCGCTGCTCCTGGCGCTGGCCCTGCTCACCGTGGCGCTGGCCGGGCCGCAGGCGGTGGCCCGGGTGCCGCGCAACCGGGCCACGGTCGTGCTCGTGATCGACGTGTCGCTGTCGATGCAGGCCACCGACGTCGCGCCGAGCAGGCTCGCCGCGGCCCAGGCGGCGGCGAAGGCGTTCGCCGACCAGCTCACCCCGGGGGTCAACCTCGGGCTGGTGTCGTTCGCGGGCACGGCCGCGGTGCTGGTGTCGCCGACCACCGACCGGGAGCCGATCAAGCGGGCCGTCGACGGGCTGAAGCTCGCCGAGTCCACCGCCACCGGCGACGCGATACTCGCGGCGCTGCAGTCGATCGCGTCGTTCTCGCAGGCGCTTGTCGGCGTCTCGGGCGAGGGACCGCCGCCCGCCCGGATCGTGCTGATGTCCGACGGCGGGCAGACCGTGCCGGGCGGGCCCGGGGCCGAGGACCAGCCGCGCGGGGCGTTCACCGCGGCGCGCAAGGCCGCCGAGGCGCACGTGCCGGTGTCGACGATCTCGTTCGGCACCGACTACGGCACGATCGAGCTGGACGCGGACAAGCCGCCGGTGTCGGTCGCGGTCGACGACGAGGCCATGCGCCGGATCGCGCAGCTGTCCGGCGGGCAGTTCTTCACCGCGGCCAGCGAGACCGAGCTCCGCCAGGTCTACGACCAGCTCGGCGAGCAGATCGGCTACGAGCTGCGCAAGGTTGACGTCAGCAGGCCGTGGCTCGTGGGCGGCGCGTTGCTGCTCGTCGTCGGGCTCGGCGCGGGCATCGGGCTGGGGCGGCGACTGCCCGCGTAGGGTGCGCGCGTGACGCGCAGCGTGCTGGTGACCGGAGGCAACCGCGGGATCGGCCTGGCCATCGCCACGGCGTTCGCCGCGGCGGGGGACCAGGTCGCGGTGACCCACCGCGGGGCGACCGACGGGCTGCCGGGGGAGCTCCTGCCCGTGCGCTGCGACGTCACCGACGCCGCCGCCGTCGACGCCGCGTTCACCGAGGTCGAGGAGAAGCACGGGCCCGTGCGGGTGCTCGTGTCCAACGCGGGCGTCACCGACGACGGGCTGCTCATGCGCATGAGCGAGGAGTCGTTCACCAAGGTGATCGACGCCAACCTCACCGGCGCCTACCGCGTGGCCAAGCGCGCCACCCGCGCGATGCTCAAGGCCCGCGCCGGACGGATGATCTTCATCTCGTCGGTCGTCGGCCTCCTCGGCTCGGCCGGGCAGGTCAACTACGCCGCCTCCAAGTCCGGGCTGATCGGGCTCGCGCGCTCGATCAGCCGCGAGCTGGGCTCGCGGGGGATCACGGCCAACGTCGTCGCGCCCGGGTTCATCGACACCGACATGACCCGCGCCCTGCCCGACGCCAAGCGCGCCGAGTACGTCGGGCAGGTGCCGCTGGGCCGCTACGGCACGGTCGAGGAGATCGCGTCTACGGTGACGTGGCTGGCCTCGGACGCCGCCTCCTACGTCACCGGCGCGGTGATCCCGGTCGACGGCGGCCTCGGGATGGGGCATTAGCCTCCGGCCCATGGGACTTCTCGACGGCAAGCGCCTGCTCGTCACCGGTGTGATCACCGACGCCTCGCTGGCCTTCCACGCCGCGAAGATCGCGCAGGAGCAGGGTGCGCAGGTCGTGCTGACCGGGTTCGGCCGCATGCGGCTGGTGGAGCGGATCGCCCAGCGGTTGCCGTCGGCGGCCCCGGTTGTCGAGCTCGACGTCGCCGACCAGGCGCAGCTGGACAGCCTCGTCGAGCGGGTGTCACCGCTTCTCGGGGACGACCCCGCGCTGGACGGGGTGCTGCACTCGATCGGCTTCGCGCCCGCGTCCTGCCTCGGCGACGGCGCGTTCCTGAACGCTCCGTGGGCGGACGTCGCGACGACGATCCAGGTGAGCGCGTACTCGCTGAAGTCGCTGGCGGCGGCGCTGTTGCCGCTGCTGCGGTCCGGCTCGTCGATCGTGGGCATGGACTTCGACAACCGCCAGGCCTGGCCCGCCTACGACTGGATGGGCGTCGCGAAGTCCACACTGGAGTCGGTCACCCGCTACCTCGCCCGCGACCTCGGCCCGAAGGGCATCCGGGTCAACCTCTGCGCGGCCGGCCCGGTGCGCACGATGGCCGCCCGGTCGATCCCCGGGTTCGCCGCGTTCGAGGACGCCTGGGACGGGCGCGCACCGCTGGGCTGGGACGTCGACGACCCGGTGCCGGTCGCGAAGACGGTGTGCGCGCTGCTCTCGGACTGGCTGCCGGTGACCACGGGCTCGATGGTGTGGGCGGACGGCGGCTTCCATGCGGTCGGCGTGTGACGCGCTGCTCGTCCTGTCCTTCGGCGGCCCGGAGGGACCGCAGGACGTGCGGCCGTTCCTGGAGAACGTCACCCGGGGACGGGGGGTGCCCCCGGACCGGCTGGACGCCGTCGAGGAGCACTACCGGCACTTCGGCGGCGTCAGCCCGCTCAACTCCCGCAACCGCGAGCTGATCGCGGCGATCCGGGCGCGCACCGACCTGCCCGTCTACTTCGGCAACCGCAACTGGCACCCGTTGATCGAGGACACCGTCGCGCGGATGGCCCGCGACGGGGTGCGGCGGGCCCTGGTGTTCGCCACGAGCGCCTACGGCGGCTACTCGGCGTGCCGCCAGTACCAGGAGGACATCGCCCGGGCCCGCAAGGCGGTGGGGCAGGACGCGCCGGAGCTGGTGCGGCTGCGGCACTTCTTCGACCATCCGCTGTTCATCGCGGCGGCCGCCGACGCCGTGCGGGCCGCGTTCGCGCAGGTCGGGTCGGGTGCCCGGCTGGTGTTCACGGCGCACTCCGTGCCGAGCGCGGCGGACGCGACGGCCGGGCCGCTCGCGGAGGGTGGGCACCGGTACTCCCGGCAGGTTGCCGAGGCCGCGCGGCTCGTCGCGGCCGCGGTCGGGGTGGCCGAGTACGACGTGGTGTGGCAGTCGCGGTCGGGGCCGCCGCAGGTGCCGTGGCTGGCCCCGGACATCCTCGACCATCTCGACGCGCTGCACGGGGCGGGCACCGAGGCGGTGGTCGTGGCACCGGTGGGGTTCGTGTCCGACCACGTCGAGGTCGTGTGGGACCTGGACCACGAGGCCCGCGAGCGGGCGGCCGAGCTGGGGATGGGCTTCGCCCGGGCGGCCACGGCCGGGCGCGACCCGCGGTTCGCGGACATGGTCGTCGAGCTGATGGCCGAGCACACGGCGGGCGCGCCGCCGCGGCGGCTGAGCAGCACCCCCAGCGCCGGGTGCACGGTCAACGGCGCCCCGTGCGCCCCGGACTGCTGCGCCCCCCGTGCGCGCCCCCGGTGAGCGCGAGTCGCGGATTCGAGCACGGCGAGTCGCGGATTTGGGCACGGCGAGTCGCGGATTTGGGCACGGCTCGGTCCGCGTCACGCCGGATTCGGTGCAGGAGGTGCGCTCACACACCTCCTGCACCCGAACCGACGATCATGGATGGCTGGCGTTACCCGGCGGCCGTATACGCGGCCGTCGTGCGCTTCGCGGCGGCCTCGGCGGCCTCCGGCTCGTCGCCCGCGGCGATCGCGGCCGCACACCAGGCCGCGCTCGATGCGGTGACGAACCGCACGCCCTCGGGGCTGACCAGCCACTGCATGGCCTCCGCCGGGGTGATCGAGGTGTCGCCTTCCAGGTGCATCGTCAGCCCGAGGAGCATCGAGTCCCAGCCGACGCCGACCGCGCCCGGGCCGAACTCGGCCCACCGCGCGTCGTCGACGTGCGCGATGTGCTCCAGCGCGAACCGCGTGCCGGTGCCTTCGGGGTCGAGGCGCAGCTCGATCCAGCTCACGTCGCCGCCGTACTCCCAGGTCGCCGCGAACGACCGCGGCGGGTCGCAGCGCTCGACGACCCCGCCCGCGTTGCCTTCCAACTGGTAGCGCCCGCCCAGGCGCAGCTCGCCGCGCACCGGCATGAGCCAGCGCGCGATGCGCTCGGCCGTGGTGCAGGCGTCCCACACCTCCTCGACCGGGTCCGGGTAGCTCCGGGCGATGGTGACGACGCGGGCCTCGCCCGCGGCCAGTGTGCGCGCGCCGACCGTGCGGGCCACGGCGCTGATCCGGTGGGTGACGTCGGTCATGAACGGTCCTTTCGTCGGCCCCGCGCCAGCTCGGTGGCCAGCGCGTCGAGCGGGGGAGTCCAGAAGCGGCGGAACGCGTCGAGCCAGGCGTCGACCTCCTGAAACGGCTCGGGCCGCACGGCGTAGAGCCGCCGCGCCCCGTCCGGACGCACCGAGGCGAAGCCGTGCTCGCGCAGCACGCGCAGATGTTGGGAGACCGCCGGCTGCGAGATCCCGAACTCGGCGCGGACGGCGGCGGTGAGGTCCCCGGAGGCCAGCTCACCCGTGGCGAGCAGCTCCAGGATCCGCCGACGCACCGGATCACCCAGAACGTCGAACGCGTGCACGGCGCAAATATAAGCTAGCTCTTGTATAAGTCAAGAGCTTGTGCGACGACGTCGGCCGCGCTGGCCGACCGGCGGCGCAGGCCGCGGTCGTAGTGCTGGGTCGTCGCGATCGTGGCGTGCCCGACATCGGCGCGGACGTCCTGGATCGGGGCGTCGTGCTCGAGCGCGATCGTCACGTAGGCGTGGCGGAGCGCGTGCGGGTGCACCCGGTCGGCGACGCCGTCGAGCGCGGGTCCGGCGTCGGCCGCGATGCGGCGCAGCTGTGTGTAGAGGTCGATCCGCGAGCAGCGTCCACCCGCGCGGGTGGCGAGCAGCGGGGTCGCGCCCGCGGCGGTGCGGCCCCGGCGGTCCGGGACCGCCGTGCCCGCGAGGTGGTCGCGCTCGGCGAGGTAGGCGGCCAGCGCGTCGCGGACGAGGTCGGTGACGTACACCTCGCGGTGCAGGCCGCCCTTGCCCAGGACGCGCAGCACGTCCTCACCGCCGGAGCGGTAGCGGTCGCCGCGGTCCAGTTCGGTGATCTCCGAGACGCGCAGGCCGAGGGTGAGCAGGGCGACGAACGCGACCGACCGGGTGGCGTGCAGCCGCGCGTACCGGCCGCGGACCGTGGGGCGGGCGGCCGCCGCGAGCAGCGCGGCGACCTGCTCGGCGGTGAGCCGGACCGTCGGCGATGCGTCGCGCGCGCCCGCCGAGAGGCCGAGCCGGGACCGGTTGAGCGCCGCCGGGTTCGCGGCGATGACCCCGGACTCGGCGAGGTGGCCGTACAGAGCGGAGAGCGTGGAGAGCATCCGCCGCCGGGTGCGGGGCCGGGCGCCCGCGGCGTCGAGCGCGTGCAGCCACGCCTTGACGTGGGTCGCGGTGGCCGCGCGTGGATCGAGCCCACGGGCGGCACACCAGCGGAACCAGGCGAGGTGGTGCAGCGGGCCCGGCGCGGCGGCGGGCGGGCCCGACGCTCGTGCCGTCGTCGCGGTCGGGTCGACCCAGGCGATCGGCAGGCCGAGCGCGTAGGCGTAGGTCCGACGGGTGCCCGCGTTGGCGTACTGGGACAGCCACTCCGCGAGCTGGTGGCGCAGTTCCTCGGGGTTGGCGACGCCGGGCCACTCCCGCGGAAGCGACGCGACGACGGCGAGCGCGCCGTTCAGAGCGTCACCGGCAGGGACTCGACGCCGAACACGAACGACAGCTTGCGGTAGTGCAGGGTGTCGAGGTGCGCGGCCGGGGCGATGTCGGGGAAGCGGCGCAGCAGCGCGGGGTAGGCGGTGCGCAGCTCCATCCGGGCCAGTTCCGCCCCGACGCACCGATGGATGCCGTGCCCGAACGCGAGGTGCGGCCGGGCGGCCCGGGTGGCGTCGAAGCGGTCGAGGTCGGGACCGCCGCTGCGGTTGGCCGCCGAAAGGGAGCAGAACACCAGGTCGCCCGCCTCGATCCGGCGCTCGCCGACGGAGACGTCGACGCGCGCGATGCGCGGGAACGCGATCTGCACGACGGTGAGGTAGCGCAGCAGCTCGTCGACGAACGGGTCGACGGCGACGTCGTCGACGATCAGCGTGCGCCGCAGCGCCGGGTCGCGGAGCAGCACGATCGCGCCGAGGGCCAGCATGCTCGTGGTGGTCTCCAGGCCGCCGGTGAGCAGGCCGTCGGCCAGGCCCGCGAGCTCCTGGTCGGAGATCTCGTCGCCGTGCCGCCGCACGAGCATGCCGAGCAGGCCGTCACCGGGCTCAGCGCGCTGCCGTTTGACCATGTCCAGCAGGTAGGTGAGCGACTCCGAGATCGCGCCCAGTGAGCCGTCGATGCCGCCGAGGAAGTCGAAGCGCGTGGTGGACAGGCGCTGGAAGTCGGCCCGATCCTCGTACGGCACGCCCAGTAGCTCGCAGATCGCCAGGGAGGGGATCGGCAGCGCGAAGCTTTGGACGATGTCGACCTGGCCGTGCTCGGCGGCGACCTGCGCCATCTCGTCGAGCTGGCCTGCGACGATCGCGTCGATGCGCGGGCCGAGGCGCCTCAGCCGATGCCCGGTGAACTCCGGCGTGAGCATCTTGCGCAGGCGCGTGTGCGCGGGCGGATCCGCGAACCCCAGGCCGCCGGGGTTCTGCTCGGCCGTGATGCCCGCCTTGCCGACGAGGTGGGTGAAGTCGCTGGAGAACGCGCCCGCCGCGCCGAGCACGGCCTTCGACTCCTCGTAGCCGCTCACGAGCCAGCCGCGGATGCCGAAGGGCAGCTTGAGCAGGCTCACCGGCTCGCGGTCGCGCAGCGCGCCCATCTCCGGCACCGGATCGAGCCCGGTGCGCTTGAGCGGCAGCAGGGCCTCCTCGGGCAGCAGCGAGAGGAGTGCGTCGGGCGCGCCGTCGCGCCCGCGCCGGAAGCACATCGACAGCCGCGCGGCCAGCTGGAGGAGGCGCCCACGCATGCCGCCGACTCTATCCGCGTCGGGATCTCCGCCGCCGTGAGGCACGCCAACGAAACGCGGGTTTCGTTGGTGCTCGGAAGAGTTTTTGGAACTCGAAACGGGATGCCGAGTTTGAAAACGTGGAACTGCTACGGTGATCCACATGGATGACCCCGCCGTACGCTGCGGATACAGCCGTTGTCGATCCCCGCTGCCGCCCCCGGGACCCCAGGGTGGGCGGCGCCGCACCTTCTGTCGGGACACCCGATGGGAGGGCGGGCGCAGCTGCGCGCAGATGGCGCGGGCCGAGCGGGACGCGCTCGACGCGCTGGGTCTCGACTCGTCGCGCACGGCGTTCGCGCTCGACGCCGAACGGCTCCGGGAGCACGTGGCGGCGGTGCAGGGGCCGGTGGACGCGCTGGTGGCCGCGCTGGCGGGGGTCACCGCCCGGCTGGCGGAGGTCGAGACGCACGCCGTCACCTCGGTCGAGGCGGCCAACCGGCGCGCGGGCGAGGCCGAGGCCGGGCGGGTCGGGGCGCAGGAGGCGCAGGAGCGGGCGGAGCGCGCGACCCGGCGGGCCAAGGATCAGGCCGAACAGGCGGGTCGGGAGCGCGGCGGGGCCGTCGAGCGGGCGGCCGCGTCGGCCCGCCAGGCATTGGATGCGACGGAGGCGCTCGGGGCCGCCCGCAGCCGGGCCGAGCAGGCGGAGGAGGTGGCGGCGGGCGCGGCGGCGCGGGCGGGCGAGGCCGAGCGGGAGGTGCGGGCGGCGCAGTTGGTCGCGGCCCAGGCTGGGGCCGCGCTCGCGGCGGAGCGGGAGCGCATCGGCACGCTGGACGCCGAACTGGCGGCGGCCCGGCGCGCGGGCACGGTGGCGGAGGGGGAGCGGGACCGGGCGATCGCGCAGGCCGCGGCCGCCGTCGCGGACCGGGACCGCGCCGGCGCCGAACGCACCGAGCTGGCCGCCCGGTTGGCTGCGGTGGTCGGCGAGCGGGACGCGGCGGTTGCCGCGCGGGATGCGGCGGCGGCCGAGCGGGACGTGGTGGTAGCGGAGCGGGACGTGGTGCTGACCCAGCTCGCCGAGATGACCGCCGAGCGTGATGCGGCCGCGCGGGCGCGCGACACGGCGACCGCCGACCGGGACGTCCTACGGGCCGCCGCGGACCGGTTGCCGGTGGCGGACGCCTTGCGGGCCCGGGCGGAGGCCGAGGCCGAGCGCCTGCGGGCCGAGCTGGCCGAGGCGCGGCCGAGCGCGGCGGAGATCCGGGCGCTCCTGGCCACGCAGCCGCGCCCGCCGTCCGGTTAGCAGCCATCGGGTGGCGCTCGAACGGGACGTGAGCGGGGTTTTCCGCCCGAAACCCCACTCACGTTCCACTCGAGCGCCAGCCGTGACGCACGTCACGTTCCGCCGCGGTCCCCTTCCGGCCGGGGCGCTCGTCTCCTCGCCGACACGAACTCGACGAAGGAGACCGGGAGATGGGCAAGATCATCGTGGCGCAGTTCGTGACACTCGACGGCGTGGTGGAGGACCCGGATGGTTCGGGCGGCACCCCGTTCGGCGGCTGGGCCTTCCGGCACGGCCCCGAGGCGGTGGCCGGGGACAAGTTCCGGCTCGGCCCGGTGCTCGACACCGGCGTGAACCTCCTGGGCCGCATGACGTGGGAGCTGTTTGCCCGGCTCTTCCCCCAGCGCACCGACGACTTCTCGCGGAGGCTGACCGCGATGGACAAGCTCGTCGCCTCGCGCTCGCTCGACCGGGTCGATGTCTGGGCGAACTCCACCCTCTTGCGCGGCGATCTCGTGGCCGAGGTCGAGCGCCGCCGCACGGCCCAGGACGTCGTCGTGACGGGCAGCGGCAGCATCGTCGACACGCTGGTGGCCCACGACCTCGTCGACCAGTACCGGCTGCTGGTGTTCCCGACCGTGCTCGGCAAGGGCCGCACGCTCTTCGCCGCGGCGGGCGCACCGCTCGACCTCCGGCTGGTCGCGTCGGAGGACGCGGGCGGCGGCGTGCTCCGTCAGATCTACGATCGGCACTAGAGGGGAGCCACCGTGCGCTACGCGCTGCTGATCAACGAACGGCCCGGCGCCTACGCAGGCCTCGACGGCGAACAGCGGGCCGCGATCACCGCGGAGTACCTCGCGCTGCGCGATGACGAGCGGGTGTGCGGCGGGGAGCGCCTCGCGCCCGCCGAGACCGCTACCACGGTGCGCGCCGTCGAGGGCGAGCTGCTGCTGACCGATGGTCCGTTCGCCGAGACGAAGGAGGTGTTCGGCGGCTTCTACCTCGTCGACGCCGCCGACCTGGACGCCGCGCTCGCCCTCGCCGCCCGGATCCCGGCGGTGCGGATGGGCGGCTCGGTCGAGGTCCGCCCCGTCGCGGGACCGTAGGGGCACCGGGTGCTCGCCGATGTCTTCCGCAATGAGTGGGCCCGCGTGCTCGCCGCCCTGGTCGGCTTCTGCGGAGACGTCGACGTCGCCGAGGACGCCGCGCAGGAGGCGTTCGCGATCGCCGCGCGGCGCTGGCCCGTCGACGGCGCCCCCGACAACCCGCGGGCCTGGCTCGTGGCGACCGGCCGCAACCGGGCGATCGACCGCCTCCGCCGCGACCGCACCCTTGCCGACAAGCTCCGCGCGCTCCCACCGCCGACGCCGGTGGAGGCCCCGTTGACCGCCACGGCCATCCCCGACGAGCGTCTTGAACTGGTGTTCCTCTGCTGCCACCCGGCGCTCGCCGCGGAGGCCCGGGTGGCGCTCACGCTGCGCGCGCTGGGCGGGCTGTCCACGCCGGAGATTGCGCGGGCGTTCCTGGTCAGCGAGGAGACCATGAAACGCAGGCTCACCCGGGCCCGCACCAAGATCCGGGAGGCGGCGATCCCGTTCCGCGTCCCGGACGCGGCGGCGCTGCCCGTGCGGCTGGACGCCGTCCTCGCCGTACTCTATCTGATCTTCAACCAGGGCTATGGCGACGGACGGGTCGACCTCGCCGCCGAGGCCATCCGGCTCACCCGCACGCTCGCCGAGCTGCTGCCCGACGCGCAGCGGGTGCTTGCCCTGCTGGCGCTCATGCTGCTGCATGACTCGCGCCGGGACGCGCGTTTCGTCGGCGGCCGGCTCATCCCGCTCGCCGAGCAGGACCGCGGCCGATGGAACCGGGAGCAGATCGCCGAGGGTCGCGCGCTGCTCGATCGCGCGCTCGCCGCGGGTGCCCGCGACCCCTACGCCGTACAGGCCGCGATCGCCGAGCTGCAGACCGAGGACCCGGTCGACTGGCGGGCGGTCGTGGCGCTCTACGACACCCTGCAGGCGCAGACCGGCTCGGCCGTGGTCGCGCTGAACCGGGCGGTGGCCGTCGCCGAGGTGGACGGCGCGGGTCCGGCGCTGGCCCTCCTCGACGCGCTGGACCTGGACGGCTACCGCTACTTCCACTCCACCCGCGCCGAACTGCTGCGCCGCCTCGGTGACCTGCCTGCCGCCCGGGCCGCCTACGACCGCGCGCTCGCCCTCACCACCACCGACGCCGAGCGCCGCTTCCTCACCGGTCGCCGGGACCTGGGCTAGCGTGCTCGTCGTGTTCGAGGGGTTTGCGATGACACGCATCGACGTCAGCGGGGACGCCGGCGAGGCCACGATCAACGCCGTGCACGGCGGCTCGGGACCGCCGGTCCTGCTGCTGCACGGCTTCCCGCAGACCCACGCGATGTGGCATCAGGTGGCCCCGCGGCTGGCGCGCGGGCACACCGTGGTCGCGCCGGACCTGCGCGGCTACGGCGATTCGTCCCGCCCGCCTGCCGGTGACGACCACGCGGGCTACGCGTTCCGGGCGATGGCCGCCGACCAGGTGGCGCTCATGCGCGCGCTGGGCCACAACCGCTTCGCCGTGGTCGGGCACGACCGGGGCGCGCGGGTGGCACACCGCATGACACTCGACCATCCCGACGCGGTCACCCGCCTCGCCGTGCTCGACATCCTGCCCACCCTGCACGTGTACGAGCACGTCGACCGGGCCCTGGCCACGGCCTACTACCACTGGTTCTTCTTCATCCAGCCCGCCCCGATCCCCGAGCGGCTGATCGACGGCGACCCGATCGGCTACCTGCACGCCCTGCTCGGGGCGTGGGGAAGCGGCGGGTCGGTGTTCGCTCCGGAGGCGCTCGCCGAGTACGAACGCTGCTTCGCCGACGCCGACGCCCGGCACGCGATGCTGGAGGACTATCGCGCCGGCGCGTCGATCGACCTGGAACACGACCGCGCCGACCTCGACCGCAAGCTCGAGGTGCCGACGCTGGTCGTCTGGGGCGGGCGCAGCGTCGTCGGCACGCGGCCGGAGGACCCGCTCGACGTCTGGCGCGAGCGGGCGAGCGACGTGCGGGGCGCGGCCATCGACGCCGGGCACTTCCTCGTCGAGGAACGGCCCGCCGAGACGCTCGACCTGTTGAACGGCTTCCTCGGTTAGGCCGTGTCCCGTGGATCACCGGCGAGGCGTACTCGGGGCAGGCCGACAAGCAGCAGGCGCCCGCCTGGCGCGACCGCGCATCCGCGTCGGCAGCTCGCCGACCTGGAGTCGGCCCTTCAGTAGTATCGCTCACACTCCTGCTCGCGCAGCGAGCGCGTCGAGCGCTACGGCAACGCCTCTGCGGAAGTAGACAGCCTCTGTTGCAGGTGGCCGTGGAAGGCCTCCGTCCGGGCAGACAGCAGCAGCGGTCGGGGAGAGCTGGCCATGGGTGCGCGCTGCCCGTACGAGGGTGAAATCGAGATCCGGTGGGTGGTGCTCGAGCCCAGCCGAGTACGCCGTGCCGAGTCCGGAACGCGAGGACTGCCTGCGGACGCAGATCGCGCACCGATTAGGTTTCCGCGCCGCGCCCGTCTGTACCTGTGAGATCGACTCACGGGAGGCTGGCACGATGCGGAAACTGATCTTCGGCATGAACGTGACCCTGGACGGCTACATCGCCGCGACCGGCGACGACATCGGCTGGGGCGGGCCGCCGAGCGACGAGCTGTTCCAGTGGTGGCTCGACCAGGAGCGGGTGAGCGAGATGTCGCTGTACGGGCGCAAGCTGTGGGAGACGATGAGCTCCTACTGGCCGACCGGCGACCAGCAGCCCAACGCTACCCCGGCGGAGATCGAGTTCGCGCGGAACTGGCGGGACACGCCGAAGGTGGTGTTCTCCTCGACGATCGACAAGGTCGACTGGAACACCCGCCTGGTCACCGGCGACGCGGTCGCCGAGATCACCCGCCTCAAGGCCGACGACGGCGGCCCGATGGGCATCGGCGGCGCAACGCTCGCCGGGGCGGCCATGCGGGCCGGGCTGATCGACGAGTACGCCCTGGCCACCTACCCGGTCCTGGTGGGCGGCGGCACGCCGTTCTTCACGGCGTTGGACAGCTGGGTGAACCTGAACCTGGTGGAGACGCGGACGTTTCCCGGCGGCGTGGTGCTGACCCGATACGAGACGAGGCGATAAGCACGGGCCCAATGCTCGGCTCGTGAGGCCAGGTCGAAATCCTTCCTGGCGGGCAGCCCGTGCGCTGGACTCGTCGATGGGGACTTGTCTGATCACAGTGTCGGGGGCAGGCCCAGCCATGGTTTGTCGGTGGCGTCGAATCCGGTGAGCTCGGCGATCTTCCCGTCGACGATGTGCAGGACCGCGATGTTCAATAACCGGTACTCCGGGTCGTCGGGGGTGCGGAGGTACAGCACGGCGGCAGGCATGCGGTTGACCGTCGTGGTGATACAGCGCCAGTCGTCGTAGCCGCGCTGGAAAAGCCCACCGGAGACCCAGCCGTCCACCGCGTCCTTGGCCGTCATGATCAAGGTGCCCGGTTCGGGCAGCATCGCGAAGCGCAGGTCGTCGCGCAGCAGGGACATCAGCCCGTCGAGGTCGTTGCGCTCATGGGCATCGATATACGACTTCACCACGCCGCGCTCGTCATTCGACAGCTCGTGGGTGGCGGGGCTCCGCCAGTCGAGGCGGCGGTCGGGCAGCTGCTCGCGCATCGTCACACGGGCCCGCTGCAGTGCGCTGGTCACCGATGCGACGGTCAGATCGAGGGCGTCGGCGGCCTTCGACGCCGGCCAGCCGAGGACGTCGCGCAGGATGAACGCCGCCCGCTGCCGCGGCGGCAGGTGCTGGACGGCGACGATGAACGCCAGCTCGATCGTCTCCCGCGCCACCACCGATTCCTGCGGGTCCTCGGGGAGCATCCGGTCGGGGTACGGCTGCAGGTACAGCACCTCGGAGCCGGGGTCCGCCAGCTCGGACGGTACGGGTGTGCGGTCGTTGCGCTTCTCCAGGAAGTCGAGGCAGGCGTTCGTCGCGATCCGGTACAGCCAGGTCCGCAGGGCCGCGTGGCCCTTGAACGACTCCCGCTTGTTCCACGCTCGCAGGAACGTCTCCTGCGTCATGTCCTGGGCGTCCTCGTAGTTCGCGAGCATCCGGTAGCAGTGCACGTGCAGCTCACGCCGGTGGCGCTCCGTGATGAGTGCGAACCGCGCCGTGTCGTCTGAGCGGACCGCCGCGATGAACGTGGCCTCGTCGGCGCCCAGCACCCTGGCGTCAGTCATGGTCATCAATCCTTCCACCGGTGCGAGAGGGCTAACAGAACTGACGACGTGGCGGAGGATGTCTCCGCCACCTCGCGTTCCGGCAGGCGCCCGAGCGGAACGTGCACCGGGCCCGGTCGGTGGCCACCACGCCGGGCGCATGCACCGGCGGCGCGCTCGTGATCAGTTGGGCACGAACACCCGCACGCCCTCGGCGTCCGCGGTGTCGTAGGGCGCGATCTCGGACTCGTCGAGCGCCGCGCCGTCGGTCTGCCGGTGGAAGTCCCGCAGCGAGGTGCCGAGCGCGGCGACGTCGGCCATCGGCGCGCCCGCGCCGCTGCGCACATCCGCGCGGTCGACGGTGCGGAAGTCGATCGAGTACCGCGTCGCCTTGGTGCCGTTGGGGATCGAGGCGTGCAGCTGGTCGCCGGAGAACAGCATGATCCCGCCGACCGGTGGCACCACGGTCAGCCGCGGCTCATCCGCGCCGAGCGGCGTGACCGGGGCCGGGTGGACCCGCGTGTCCTTGCCGCCGCTGAACGCCTTGATGTTCGAGCGCCACATGTTGGCCTGGTAGTAGTTGTAGTCGCCGCTGTTGTTCTCGACGACGGTGCCGAAGCCGCGCGGGTAGAACTCCATGATGTTCTCGGCCTCGACCGGCCACACCGGCATCCACCAGTTGATCTGCTGCTTCGGGGCGCTGTACCAGGTGTCGCGGTGGACCTGGAACGCGTAGGCGATGCCCGTGGACAGCCCGCCCTGCGGGAACGCCGTGCGCAGCTTGGGCACGTCGGCGTAGGTCATCTCGGGGTCCGCGCCCAGCGCGGTCGTGATGCGCTTGACGTGCTCGACCGACTCGGGGTGGTGGATGAACTTCGGCTTGAACGAGACAAGGGTGTCCGCGAGCTCGTCGGGTGTGCGGGACTCGTGGACGGTGGTCGGCTCGTGCGGAGCGAAGGCCTCGGTGATCAGACGGCGCGTGAACTCGACGTAGGCCAAGATCTCCGGGACGCGCGTGTAGATGATCACATCACCCTGAAAGAGCCGCTGGCGACGGGTCGCGTCGTCGAAGGTAGGGTCGATATGAACGGTCGCCATGACGAGGACTGCCTCCGCAGAAGTCGGGGATGTTCTGGTTGTTGTGTCGCGGTTCTCGGGTCAGCTATTACGGCAGGGAGCAACCGCAGTGACGCTACCCCGCGCCTGACCCCGGGCTTGTCCCGGTGCGGCAACCGGGTCACGTGATCAGCTAACAGCCTCCTTGATCAGTACGAGGAGCTTACCGTGGGATTACCGTCATTTGAGCGCTCGGCGGCCTTGCAGCAACGTCTGCACGAGCTCGTGCCGGGGGGCGCGCACACCTTCGCGCGCGGCGCGGACCAGTTCCCCGAGGGCATGGCCCCGGTGATCGTCGATGGCGTCGGCGCCCGCGTGCGTGACGCAGATGGCAACTGGTTCGTCGAGTATGGCTCGGGCATGCGCGCCGTCACACTGGGCCACGGGTACGAGCCCGTCGTGGCGGCCGTGCGTGCGGCCATCGGTGGCGGGGTGGGGTTCGCCCGGCCCACGACGATGGAGCTGGACGCCGCCGAGGACTTCGTGGCGACGGTCGCGGGCGCGGAGATGGTGAAGTTCACCAAGAACGCCTCGGACGCCACGGCCGCGGCCGTGCGGCTGTCCCGCGCGGTAACCGGCCGCGAGCACGTGGCCGCCTGCGCGCAGCCGTTCTTCAGCGGCCAGGACTGGTTCGTCGGCACCTTGCCGCTCGACGCGGGCGTGCCCGCCACCGTCCGGGCGCTCACCCACCGCTTCCCCTACAACGACCTCGACGCCCTGCGCGCGCTGCTCTCGGAGCGCCCGATCGCGTGCGTGATCATGGAGCCCGCCTCCAGCATGGCCGAGCCCGCGCCCGGCTACCTCGAGGGCGTGCGCGCGCTGTGCGACGCGTACGGCACCGTGCTCGTCTTCGACGAGACGATCACCGGTTTCCGCTGGTCCGAGCACGGCGCGGGGCACGTGTACGGGGTCACGCCCGACCTGTCGTGCTGGGGCAAGGCCATGGGCAACGGCTTCCCGATCTCGGCGCTGGCCGGGAAGCGGGAGCTGATGGAGCTGGGCGGGCTGCGCACCGAGCGTGAGCGGGTGTTCCTGCTCTCCAGCACGCACGGGGCCGAGGTCGGCGGGCTCGCCGCGTTCCGCGCCGTCGTGGCTGCCTACCGCGAGACCGACCCGATCGCGACGATGGAACGTCAGGGCGCGCTGCTGGCCGAGGGGGTCAACGCCGCCGCCCGCGACGCGGGCATCGAGCAGCACGTGCGCGCCGCGGGCAGGCCGTCGTGCCTGGTGTTCGAGACCCGGGACGCCGACGGCGAGCCATCCCAGGCCTACCGCACGCTGTTCCTGCAGGAGCTGCTGCTCGGCGGCGTGCTCGGCCAGTCGTTCGTGATCTCCGCGGCGCACACCGACGCCGACCTGGAACGCACGCTCGACGCGGTGCGGGCGGCGCTGCCGGTCTACCGCAAGGCGCTGGAGGCGGGCACCACCGACGGGCTGCTGCACGGCAGGCCGGTCGCCCCCGGGCACCGCCGCTACGCCGACCCCCGCCGGATCTGACGACCTCGCACACCACACGGTGTACGAAGTCAGACCAGGGGGCTCGTCGCGAGCACCCGGACGGCTTCGGCCACCGCCGCACGACGGGCCACGCGCACGGCCGTCTCGATCGGGCGCAGCGCGTCGCGGCGGGCCCGGGCCGCCGACGCCGAGAGCGCGCCGCCGGGCTCGTCGACGGAGGCGGCGGACAGAATGGCCTCCACCTCGTCGGCGTGCTGCAGCACCCGCAGCACCTGGGCGGGCATTCCGGCGGGCCAGAGCGTGGCGGGACGGGCGCGCAGGGACGCGGCGATCTCCTCCCGCACGCCCGGGCGGTGCCGGGCGACCCCGAGGTCGGTCAGCACGGACGCCGAGCGGCGCACCTGGTCGCGCAGGTCGCGCTCGGCCTGGGACAGCGCGACGAACTCCGGCGCGGGCCCCGGCTCGCACACCCGGTAGACGGTCCACCGGACGACGCCGTCGGCAACCGATGTGGGCACTACGCCCAGCCCGACGTCGGCGAAGAGCACACCCTCGCCCGCCGCGGTGGCCTCGCGGCTGAACGCGCCGGGCCCGGGGAGGCCGCGAATGTCGCCGGGGGCGGGCAGCACCAGCCGCGCGGGGCTGCGCGGCGCGGCCCGCCGCAGCGCCGCCAGGAGGAACGGCAACGAGCTCACCGGCGCGCCCGGCAACGGCAGCGCGGTGGTGGCGGCGGCGAACTCGTCGGCCGCCACCACGTCGTGCGCGTCGGCCCACGGCGCGAGCGCGTCGAGGACGTCGTCGGGGGCCGCGGCTCCCACGAGCCACGCCGAGACCCACACGGTGAACGTCGCGGAGGGGCAGGGCACGCCGTCAGGCTAGGCCACGGCGGGCCGCGACGGCACCGTCGGCTCATCCCGTCGGATCATCGCAGGTCGCGCCGCGGAGGGCGTGTCGCAGCGCCGCCACGGCCGGGTGCGGCGGTACAAACCCCCCTGTGCGAGGTCACGAGTACCGGGGTGTGTTCACGGCCGACGGCACCCGCCGGGTCACGCGCAGGGCGATCCCGGAGGTGCCCGCCGAGCCCGGGCTGGTGGTCGAGGACCCGGCGAGCGGGTTCTGCGGGGCCGTCGTCGCCGTCGACGTCCGGGAGGTGAGCCTGGAGGACCGCCGCGGCGGCCGCCGGGTCTTCCCGCTGCGCCCGGCGGCGTTTCTCGTCGACGGCGCGGTCGCCACGCTCGTCGTCCCGGCCAGAGCACCGCAGGCACCGGTGCGGTCGGCGTCGGGCTCGGTGAAGGTCGTCGGGCACACCGCGCGCACCGCACGGGCGGCGCGCATCTGGGTGGAGGGGTTGCACGACGCCGAGCTGGTGGAGCGCGTGTGGGGCCATGACCTGCGGGTGGAGGGCATCGTCGTGGAGCCCATGCACGGGATGGACGACCTCGCCGCAGCCGTGGCCGCGTTCGGGCCCGGCCCGCAGCGGCGGCTGGGGATCCTGGTCGACCATCTCGTCACGGGCACCAAGGAGACCCGGGCCGCCCAGCAGGTGGCCGGGCCGCACGTGCTCGTGACCGGCCATCCGTACGTGGACGTGTGGGCGGCGGTGAAGCCCGCGACCGTCGGCATTCGGGCCTGGCCGCAGGTGCCGCGCGGCACGGACTGGAAGACGGGCGTCTGCGCGGTCCTGCGCTGGGGCGAGCCCGCCGACGGGGCGCGGCGGGTGCTGGGGGCGGTGCGGAGCTTCCGCGACCTGGAGACGCCGCTGATCGGGGCGGTCGAGCAGCTCATCGACTTCGTGACCGGCTGATCACACGACGCTGCGAATTCTGGCAGGATCGTGCTATGTGGCCCGCACTGCTCTGGCTGATCGCGGGAGTCGTGCTGATCGCGGCCGAGGTGCTCTCCGGTCAGTTCGTCCTGCTGATGCTCGGCGGTGGCGCACTGGCGGCGGCGGGTGCCTCGTTCCTGGTGCCGGATTCGCCGGTGGTCGGCGGTGTCACGTTCGCGATCGCCGCGGTGCTGCTGATGTTCGCCGCGCGGCCCGCGCTGCGGAGGCGGCTCGAGAGCGGGCTGTCCGACCGTGCGCCGCTGCACACGCGGGGGCTGGTCGGGCGCGGCGCGGTCGCGGTCAGCCGGGTCGACGGGCACGGCGGCCAGGTCCGCATCGGGGGCGAGCTGTGGTCGGCACGGTCGCTCGACGACCATGACGTGATCGAGGAAGGCACCGCGGTCACCGTCATGCAGATCAGCGGGGCGACGGCACTCGTCGTCGCCGCAGGCTAGACCGAGGGGGTGGGTTCGTGTTGAACCCGAACGTGCTGCTCGTGATCGTGGCGTTGCTGCTGGTCGTGCTGGTGGTGACGGCGATCGTGCGCGCGGTGCAGATCATCCCGCAGGCGACGGCCGCCGTGGTGGAGCGGCTGGGCCGGTTCAAGGCGGTCGAGGACCCGGGGCTGGTGTTCCTGGTGCCGTTCGTCGACAAGATCCGCGAGCGGATCGACCTGCGCGAGCAGGTGCGCTCCTTCCCGCCGCAGCCGGTGATCACCAAGGACAACCTCACGGTGCTTATCGACACGGTCGTCTACTACCAGGTCACCGACCCCAAGTCGGCGGTCTACGAGATCGCCGACTACATCAACGGCGTCGAGCAGACCACCACGACCACCCTGCGCAACGTCGTCGGCGGCATGAGCCTCGAGGAGACGCTGACGGCCCGCGACGAGATCAACTCGCAGCTGCGCGGCGAGCTGGACAAGGTCACCAACAACTGGGGCATCCGCATCGCCCGCGTGGAAATCAAGGCGATCGAGCCACCCGCGTCCATCCAGGACTCGATGGAGCGGCAGATGAAGGCCGACCGCGAGAAGCGGGCCATGATCCTCACGGCCGAGGGCCAGCGGGAGTCGGCGATCCGCAGCGCCGAGGGGAACAAGCAGAGCCAGATCCTCACCGCGGAAGGCGCGAAGCAGGCGGCGATCCTCACCGCCGAGGCCGAGCGGCAGTCGCGCATCCTGCGGGCGCAGGGTGAGCGCGCGGCGCAGTACCTGCAGGCGCAGGGCCAGGCCAAGGCGATCGAGAAGGTGTTCGCGGCGATCAAGT
The DNA here is from genome assembly GCA_963822805.1 of uncultured Actinomycetota bacterium. GTDB lineage: Bacteria > Actinomycetota > Actinomycetes > Mycobacteriales > Pseudonocardiaceae > Pseudonocardia. The sequence goes on from CAWGIV010000004.1 coordinate 954,622, forward strand.
CGGGGCGGCCGACCCCCGAGCTGCTCGCCTACCAGTACCTGCAGACCCTTCCGCAGATGGCGCAGGGCGACGCGAACAAGGTGTGGATCGTTCCGTCGGACTTCGGCAAAGCGCTCGAGGGCTTCACCAAGATGCTCGGCGCTCCGGGCGGCGACGGCGTGTTCCGCTTCGAGCCCTCGCCGGTGGACGCCTCCGCGCCGCGGCCGGAGGAGGACGACGAGGCGATCAAGGACTGGTTCGACACGTCGTCGGATCCGGAGATCGCCCGTGTCGTGGCGGACGCGCAGGCCCAGGCCCGCGCCGAGATTCCGCCGTCGTTCACGCCGAGCCCGCCGCCGCGCCCGGCGTCCCCGCCGCCCGGCGAGCTGCCGTCGCGCACGCCCGACGAGCTGCCGGCCGCCGGTGGGAGCCGGGTCGGGCTACCCGCCGGGGCCAGCCGCCAGCCGTCGCCGCAGCGGTCGTCGGGTCCCGCGGATCGGTCTGGTCCGGCGGAGTGGGGGTCGGGTGCGGGGGATGGCCCGGCGGGTTCGGGAGATCGGTCGACCGGCTCGGGTGCGTGGTCGTCGGGTGCGGGGGATGGGTCGGCGGGCCAGGCAGGTCGGTCGACCGGCCCAGGGGCGTGGTCGTCGGGTGCGGGAGATGGGTCATCCGGCTCGGCGCCCCGGCCGCGGTCCGGTGCTGCGGGCGCACCGACGGCCCCGGCGCAGGCGGGCTGGTCCGATCAGCCCTACGACGCCCCATCCGCGCCACGCGGGGAGTCGGCGGTTCCACCGCCCGCGGAGAGTACGCCGCACCGCGACAGCGCCACACCCACGCCGCCCCGTGGCGCCCACCGCGTCGACGAGGACCCGGACACCGTGGAGCACGTCACCCCGGCCCGGCCCGGCTACCCATCACCGCCGCAGTACCCGGGCAACTAGGAGTGACCGGGTGATGGCGCCGGGCGGCTGCAGGTAGGGGTGGTCGGTCTGGCGGCCCCGCTGCGCCCCGGGTTTCGCCGCCGGCGCTGAAACGCGGGTCAGGCGGCGGCGGGCTGTGCGGCGCGCTTGGCCGCCTTGCGGGACATGGCGTAGAGAGCCCGGCGGCGGGCGCGCCCCGCGGGGGCGAGCAGGCGGCCGATGGCGATGTCGATGCCGCGCACCTGGAACAGTGCGGAATTGCCGAGCTCCTCGGTGAGCGTGCGCTGGGCGTGATAGATCTCGCCCTCGTCAGCCGCCGAGAGGGTGTTGCGGCCGATGCGGAACGCGGCGAGCGTCTCGGGGAGGCCGAGGAACTCGCCGTATTGCAGCAGCCGCATCCAGAGGTCGAGGTCCATGACAGGAGGCAGGTCGGACCGCCACCCGCCCGCGGCCGCGAAGTCGTCGCGCCGGAACATCACGTTGCCCGGCTCGCCGATCGGGTTGGCCCCGTTGCGGACCACGCGGCGGGCCACCTCGACGCCGCTGTGCACGCCGACGAGCCCGGCGAGCCCGCGCCGCGGCACGATGATGCGGCTCTGCTCGTCGATCATGTGGCGGCGGGCGGCGACCAGCGCGAGCCCCGGGTCGGCCTCCATCGGCGCGACCTGCAGCTCCAGGCAGCGGGGATGAAGGAGGTCGTCGGCGCAGACCAGCTTGATCAACGGCGCGCGGCAGAGCCCGACGAGCCGGTTCCAGTTGGGCACCAGGTCCATGACCGTGGAGTTGCGCTCGATCCGCATCCGCCGGTCGCCGAAGGACCGGGCGATCGCGCCGCTGCGGTCGGTGCTGCCGTTGTCCAACACGACAAGCTCGAAGTCGCGGTAGGTCTGATCCAGCACGCTTCGGATCGTTTCCCCGAGATAGGTCTCGCCGTTGTACACCGGGATGCACACGGAGACGCTCGGGGTGGCCAGCAGCACGTCGGCGATCGTAGACGCCCGCCCCTGCCGCGCGGCCGCAGGGGCAACCGGTGGCGCGATGACCAAGGAGGGGTCGACGATCAGCGAGCGGGTGCGCTCCGTACAGTGCACTACCGCGGACGCTGGACCAGCTCGGCCGACAAGAGTAATGATACTAGTCCGAGCAGAGTAACCAGGGTTCAGAGTACGCTACGTAACGCGCATGACGTCGGCGCAGATAAGCCCTAGAAGGCCCGCCGTCCCGCGTGGCGCGGCCCGGGGACGAGTGCCTGTACCGGCATGATGGGCAAGACACTGCCTGACGGCGGTGGGGGGGAGAACATCGATGCAGCGCACCGGCAACCCGCGGGTGTCCGTGGTGGTGCCGACCCGCAACGAGGCCCGGAACCTGGAGGTCGTACTTCCGGCGATCGCGGCGGTTCGGCCCGCCGTCCATGAGATCATCGTGGTGGACGGCAACTCCGTCGACGGCACGATCGAGACGGCGCAGCGGGTCCTGCCCTGGGTGAAGGTCATCACGCAGACCCGCAAAGGCAAGGGCAACGCAATGGCCTGCGGCTTCGCCGCCGCCATCGGTGACGTCATCGTCATGTTCGACGCCGACGGGTCGGCCGATCCGGCCGAGATCCCGGCGTTCGTCCGTGCGCTGGTGGCGGGCGCGGACTTTGCGAAGGGCAGTCGTTTCGTCCGGGGGGGCGGAAGCGACGACATCACCCTGCTGCGCAAGACCGGCAACGCCGGGCTCAACGGTGTGGCGAACGCGCTGTTCGGCACGTCCTACACCGACCTATGTTATGGCTACAACGCGTTCTGGGCCGACCTGCTCCCGCTGCTCGACCTGCCGGACATCAGCCTCCCCGCACCGGCGCAGGGCGGCATGCTCTGGGGCGACGGCTTCGAGATCGAGACCGTCCTGAACTGCCGCGTCGCGGCGGCCGGGATGAAGATCACCGAGGTGCCGTCCATGGAGCGGGAGCGCATCTTCGGCCAGACCAACCTGCGGACCTTCGCCGACGGCACGCGCGTGCTGCGCACGTTGGCGGCCGAGCATCGGCGGGCCGCCCGCAAGCGCGTCGAGCGTGTGCGGATGGAGGAGCAGTCCCGCGCGCTGACCCCGCCCGGCGGCATCCCGGTGGTCACGCAGCCCGATCCGGCTCCGCCGGTGCGCCGCGGCGCAGTCACCGCGTCCCGGTCGACCGAGGGGCGTCGGGACACCTCGCACATCCGCCTCGCCCTCGAGGAAGAGGCTTCCTGACGCGCGCCGGGGTCCGCTGCGTGCCCGGCTAGACTGCGATCTCCCCGGCCGATCCGGACCGCGTCCGGAGATCACGATCCGGTGACTATTCCGGTGACGAACGGAGCTGGCTTGTGAGCGTCCCGTCCAACGCGGTTCTGACGCGTGCCCGCGTCGCGCGGCGGCTGGTCGCCTTGCTGCTCGTGGTCGCGGGCCTCGTCGCCTGCGCCATGAGCGTGCGGGGCGTCACCGGCGGGATCCTCGGCGACCTGCGGTTCGCCACCACGCTCGCGTTCCTCATCCTCGGGCCGGGCTGGGCCGCGGCCGGGTTCCTGCGCCGCGCGCCCGCGGCACACGTGTGGCTGCTCACGATCGGTACCGGGGTCGCCGCCACGCTGCTCGCCGGGCAGATCATGGTCAGCAGCGGCTATTGGCAGCCCGCCACGGCGCTGTACGTCCTCACCGCGGTGAGCATCCCGTTCCTGCTGCGGCACGCGGTGGTCGCCCAGTGAGGTCGGCGCAGTGATGGTGCGGCCCTCGGCCGCCGAGACGCCGCGCCCGCGGAAGTCCGACGGGCTGGACGACGGCTTGGCGCTGTCCATCAGCGCGGGGATGGGCTCGCTCGCGGGGCTGCTCGGGTGGATCCTCTCGACACGGCTCTTCGATCCCGCCCAGGTGGGCCAGGCCGCGAAGGTCGTCGCGGCGTTCATCCTCATCGCCGGAATCTGCCAGCTCAACGTCAGCGTCGGCACGCTGCGCTGGGTTCCGACCGCCGGACGGCAGACCAGCAGGCTGATCTGGACCCTGCTGCTGCTGATCATGCCGCTGGGCGGCGTCATCGCCCTGGCCTACGTGCTCCTGCTGCCCGACATCGCGCGCGCCGCCGCGGGGGAGTGGCCGTTCTGGGTCGGTGTTCTGCTGTTTGTGGCAGCGGCTGCCGGGTGGACGGTGTTCGTCGTCCACGACACGATCCTCGTCGCCATCGGCAAGCCGTGGTGGGCCGTCTGGCGCAACGCGCTGTTCGCCGTGGTCCGGCTGGGCCTGCTGATCCTCTTCGCCGTGGTCGGGCTGGGCGGCCAGGGCATCGTGCTGTCGTGGGCGCTGCCCGTCGCGGTGTGGATCGCGGTCGGCTCGGTGGCGCTCGCCGTGCTGGCCCGCCGGGTCAGCCTGCGCTCGCGCGGCGGCACACTGCCGACCCGCCGCACCGCGGTCGCCTTCCTGGGCCCGACGGCCGTCGCGCAGATGGGCACCTCGCTGCTCTACGGCCAGGTGACCGTGCTGGCCACCGAGCGGTTCGGCGACGCGACCGGCGCCAAGTTCTTCATGGCCTGGCAGGCGGTCACCGTCGTCGACCTCAGCGCCACGTACTTCATGAACTCCCTCGCCGTCGGCGTGGCCCGCGAGCCGTACCGCGCGACCGAACTGGCCGCCGTCGCCCGCAAGCGCCTGTTGATGATCTTCCTGCCGCTGCTCGCGATCGGCTGTGTCGTCGCGGGCCCCGCCCTCTGGCTGGTGTTCGGACCCGAGTACGCCGAGGCCGCCGACGTGCTGCGGCTGCTGTTCGTCGGGCTGGCGTTCCGGCTGGTCATCCTGCACGAGCTGGGCGTGCTGCAGGCGCTGGGCCGCGGGTTCGCCTTCGCCCGCCTGCAGCTGGTCAGCACGGTGCTCGTGGTGCTCGTCGCGGCCGTCGTGCCGGTGGGGGAGTCCGACATCAACGGGCTGGTCCCGGTGGCGCTCGGGTACATCGCCGTGCAGGCCGTCTGCGCCGCCGCCGTACTCTGGGCCCCGGCTCGTCGTCGCCTGACCGATGTGGAGGTGGTCTCGCCGTGACGTCGACGGACAACCGCGCCGCGGCGTCGGAGCCCGCCACCGCGTTCATCCCGGTGGTCCGGGACGTGGCCGAGCCCCCCACCACCGCGCTTCCCCCGGTGCCGGGCCCGCCGCGGCCGCCCACCCCGCGCCCACCCGCGCAGGTGGACGTCGGGATCTTCCGCTGGCTCTCGCCGATCTTCGCGCTCATGGCGGTGGCGCTGCTGCCGGTCGCCGCGGCCACCACCAACCTCGACGCGCTCGACGGATGGGGCCTCGGCCGGGTGCTCAGCCCGGCCGGGTGGGCCGCGATCGGGTGTGCGGTCGCCGCGTGCGTCGCCGAGCTGAAGTCGCCCCGCCCCCGCATCCCGATGCTGGGCACCGCCACCGGCGTGCTCATCCTCTGCACCACGGGCATGCCGTCGGTCGTCGAGCCGGTCGCCCGCTTCGCCACCGCGTGGCTGATCGCGGGCTTCAGCGACGCGATCGCCGTCACCGGACACCCGCCGTCGGGCGTGGACGCGCGCTTCTACTGGCCCGCCTTCTTCGCGCAGTGGGCGTTCTTCCGCGACGCGGCAGGCGCCACCCAGCTCGACACGGTGCTGCGCTGGTTTCCCCCCGCCGTCGTCACCGTCTGGACGATCGGCATCTACGCACTGGCCCGCTCGATGCTCGGCGGCACACGCGCCCCGTGGGCCGCGGCGTGGCTGTTCGTCGGCCTGAACTGGATCGAGCAGGACTACTTCTCGCCGCAGGCCACCGGCATCATCCTGATGCTCACCGTGCTCACGTTCGCGCTCGGCCCGCTCGCCACGCGACGCACCGACGCGGCGGGCGTGCCCGGCTGGCCGTTCCCGCATCCGGGGGCGAAACGCGTGTCCCTGGTTCGGCGATGGCTCGTGGCGGCCATGACGCCGCCGAACCGGCCCACGCTGCCCCCCCGCCAGCTCCTGCTGATCTACTTCTGCGCCGCGCTGTGCCTCATGGCCGCGGCCCCCGAACACCAGATCACCCCGTTCGCGATCATGGGCCAGCTGGCCCTGCTGGCGGTCGTCGGCCGGTTCCGCGGCCGTGGCCTCCTGCTGGTCGCGGTGTTGTCGTCGACCCTGTTCATCCTCATCGCGGGCCGCGAGTTCTGGATCAACCAGCTCGGCCTGATCCTCGGTTCGGGGGATCAGGGCGCGCTGCAGGAGGGCGTGGCCGACCGGCTGACCGGCGACACAGGCCAGCTGGTGGTCAAGTACATGCGGGTCGCCATGCCGGTGCTCACCTGGCTCCTGGGCATGGCGGGCGCGTGGGTGTACTGGAAGCGCCGCCGCGACCTCGTGCCGATCGGCCTCGCCGTGGTCCCGATGTTCTTCGCGGCCGTCCAGAGCTACGGCGGCGAGCTGATTCTGCGCATCGTGCTCTACGGTCTGCCGATCATGTCCGTCCTCGGCGCCGACGCGCTGCGGGCGTGGGTGCGCAAGCGCCGGTCGCGGGAGTGGCTGCTCGCGGTGGGCATGGTCGTGCTGATGGGCCTGCTCGTGGTGATCCGCGGCGGCAACGACGCGTTCCAGGTCGTGTACCCGCAGGAGGTCACGATGTACCGGCAGGTCGTCGCGGAGACGCCGCCGGGGCAGACGATCTCCGCGCTGAGCGGGCTGGGGCCTACCGGGGTCGTGGGCATCAACGACCACCGATTCGCCGACAAACCAAAGGACTGCGACCAGATCGCGACAAACCCGGTCGAGTGCACCCTCGGGGCCGACCCGGACGTGCTGGTCTCGTTCACCTCGGTGGAGAAGGAGGGGGTGTACCTCAACGGCGAGAAGCCCGGCTGGTCACTCCGAGCGTTGCAGCAGATCCTGGCCACGGGGCACTACACGTTGACCTATCAGGACGGCTACAACTGGGTCGTCCGCAAGGTCCCGCAGGCGGGGGGCTGACATGATCAACCCGGCGTATGACGTATGGGTATGGGGAGCGGGTGTCCTGTTCCTGCTGCTCATGGGGATCAGGGCGTACGTCGTGGAGACCGGCCAGGTGCGCCTGGGCGGCACCCCGACCGCCGCGCGCGTGCTGACGGTGGCGATCGTCCTCGTGCTCGTCGCGCTGGGCGGGCTGCTCGCGAAGCAGGGTGGCATCGTCTTGTACTCCTCGATCGTGCACCACACCGATCCGTCGCAGATCCCGAACCTGGTGCTGGATCCCGCCCCCGCGAACCCCACGCCCGCGGCGCCGGCGCCCGCACCGGCTCCGGCGGCGCCGGCGCCCGCGCAGCACTGACGGTCGCCCCGCTGCGCCCGCCCGGCACTGACGGTACTGCCTTGCCGCCTGCCGCCGTGTGACCGGAAACGCACGCCTGATCTCGATGGGCCGATTAACCGCGCGCGTTCTGTCGGTCGTCACTCATACGCTGGCACCGCGAACGAGACGAAGAGGACGACCGTGACCGAGAGCATCGAGCTGCACCCGAGAGAGGCGGGCGCCGCCCCGGCGGCGCTCAGCGCGCGTGACCGCACGGTCATCGGCGTTCTGCTGGTCGCCACGTTCGTCGTGATCCTCAATGAGACGATCATGGCGGTGGCGCTGCCCGTACTGATGACCGACCTGGGCGTGTCCCCGAACGTGGGCCAGTGGCTCACCGCCGGGTTCCTGCTCACGATGTCGGTGATCATCCCGATCACCGGCTTCCTGATCCGCCGCGTGCCCACCCGCACGTTGTACGGCGTCGCGATGGGGCTGTTCAGCGCCGGCACGTTCCTCGCGGCACTGGCGCCGGGGTTCGCCGTGCTGCTCGGCGCCCGCATCGTCCAGGCCAGCGGCACGGCGATCATGCTGCCGCTGCTGATGACCACCGTGATGACGCTCGTGCCGCCCGCCCGTCGCGGCGCGATCATGGGCAACCTGTCGATCGTCATCTCGGTCGCGCCCGCGGTCGGGCCCACCGTGTCCGGGATCGTGCTGTCGTTTCTGGGCTGGCGGGCGATGTTCCTCGTCGTGCTGCCGATCGCGCTGGTCACGCTGGGGGTCGGGCTGCGCCGGATGGTCGATGTCGGCGAGCCCACCCGCTCCCCGATCGACGGGCTGTCGGTCGCGCTGTCGGTCGTCGGGTTCGGCGGCCTCGTCTACGGCCTGAGCTCGATCGGCGCGGGTGGCGGCGGGTTCCCGCTGCCCGGCTGGGCACCGTTCGTGGTCGGCGGCGTGGGGATCGTCGCGTTCGTCGCGCGTCAGCTCGTGCTGCAGCGCGCCGACCGCGCCCTGCTGGACCTGCGCACGTTCCGCTCGCGCACGTTCACCACGGCGGCGGTGATCATGATGTTGATGATGGCCACGCTGCTCGGGTCGCTCACCCTGCTGCCGATCTACATGCAGAACGTCCTGCAGCTCAGCCCGCTCGCCACGGGCCTGCTGCTGCTGCCCGGCGGCCTGGTCATGGGGCTGCTCGGGCCGGTGGTCGGGCGCCTTTACGACCGGCTCGGCGCCCGCACACTGCTGGTGCCGGGCACCGTCGTCACGAGCCTGGCGCTGTGGTGGAGCACACTGTTCGACGCCGCGAGCTCGGCCTGGTTCATCGTGGGCTTCCACGTGTTGCTCTCGATCGGCCTCGCCTTCGTCTTCACCCCGCTGTTCACCGCGGGCCTCGGCGCTGTCGAGCCGCGGCTGTACTCCTACGGCAGCGCGATCTTCGGGTCCACGCAGCAGCTCGCGGGAGCGGCGGGCGTGGCGCTGCTGGTCTCCGTGTTGAGCGTCGGCACCGCCCGGCTCACCGCCGCGGGCGCCGCCCCGGTGATCGCCACTGCGGGCGGTGTGCACGACGCCTTCGTCGTGGCCGCGGTGCTCTCCCTCGTCGCGATCGTCGTGGCGCTGGGGATGCGTGCGCCCGCACCCGTGGCCGAGCCGGTGAGCCCCTGATCGTCGGCTCCGGTGAACTTCAGCGCCCTCCTGGGGCGCCTGCACGCCTTCTGCACCAGACCCGGGTCGGGGGGTGCCACGGTGGCGGCGAAGGCGCAGGATGGGGGCGTGACGTCGACGGTCGCCCGCCTGCCTGCGCTGGTCCCGCCGCCTGCCGAGCTGCCACCCGCGGCGGCCCGGCTGCGGGAGCAGGTGCGGGAGTTCCTCGCCGCCGAACGTGCCGCGGGAGCCTGGGCGCCGCGGCCGGACGTGTGGCTTTCGGGCTGGGACGAGCGCTTCACCAAGGAGCTGGGCCGCCGCGGCTGGCTGGGCATGACGATCCCCGTCGAGTACGGCGGCCACGGCGCCTCGCCGCTCGAGCGCTACGTGGTCACCGAGGAGCTGCTGGCCGCGGGCGCGCCGGTGGCCGCCCACTGGGTGGCCGACCGGCAGATCGGCCCCACCCTGCTGCGCTTCGGCACCGAGAAGCAGCGCCGCCGGTACCTGCCGGGCATCGCGGCGGGCGAGGTCTACTTCGCCATCGGGATGAGCGAGCCCGACGCGGGCTCGGACCTGGCGAACGTCCGCACGAAGGCCGAGCAGGTCGACGGCGGGTGGGCGCTCACCGGCACCAAGGTCTGGACCTCCGGCGCGCACCGGGCGCGGGCGTTCTTCGCTCTTGCCCGCTCCGCGCCCCGCGACGAAGCCCACCGCCACGCGGGCCTCTCGCAGTTCATCGTCGAGCTGGACAGCCCGGGCGTGACGATCCGCCCGATCCCGCTGCTCACCGGCGCGCACCACTTCAACGAGGTCGTGTTCGACGAGGTCTTCGTGCCCGACGCCATGGTGCTGGGCGAGATCGGCTCGGGCTGGCATCAGGTGACGAGCGAGCTGGCGTTCGAGCGCAGCGGGCCCGAGCGGTTCCTGTCGACCTACCCGCTGCTCGCGGCGCTGGTCGGGGAGCTCGGCCGGGCGGCGGACCGGGGTGCGCGCCGGGAGGTCGGCGCGTTGGTCGCGCGGTTGTGGACACTGCGGCGCATGTCGCTGGCCATCGCCGGGGCGCTCGCGTCGGGCGCGGCGCCGGAGCTCGCGGCCGCCGTCGTCAAGGACCTCGGCACGCGGTACGAGAACGAGATCGTCGACGCGGCGCGGCTGCTCGTCGCGATCCCGCCGGACCCGGCGGCCGAAGGCGGGTTCGCCCGACTGCTGGCCGATGCCGTGCTGCATGCTCCGGGCTTCACCCTGCGGGGTGGCACCAACGAGGTGCTGCGCGGCATCGTCGCGCGCGGGCTTGGGCTGCGGTGACGGGCCGGGCGGCGGCGGCCCGGAGGGCGCGGCGATCGACGCGGCGGCCGGAGGCGCCGCAGACACCGACCGAGCGGGGACGAGGAGGTTGGGGCCGATGACCGTCGCGGCCAACGACGCGCTGGCCGAGCTCGCCGACGAGGTGTTCGGCAGCCGGGAGCCGGGTGTCGGGTTCGACGCGGACCTGTGGGCGACGCTCGAACACACCGGGCTGGCCCGGCTCACGCTGCCCGCCGTAGTGGGCGGCAGCGAGGGCGCGTTCGCCGACGCGGCCGTCGTGTTGGCCGCCGCCGGGGCGCACGCCGCGCGCGTCCCGCTGGTGGAGACCGACCTCCTCGCGGGCTGGCTGCTGCAGGCCGCCGGGATCCCGCTGCCGGAGGGGCCGTTGACGCTCGCCACCGGCGACCTGGACGTCGCTCGCACCGTCCGCCGGGCGGCCGGGGTGCTGCACCGGGTGCCGTGGGCGTGCGCCGCCGCCGGGATCGCCGTGCTCGCGGGCGACCATGTGCTGCTGATCGATCCCGCCGACGTCACGGTCACCGACGGCGTGAACCTGGCCGAGGAGCCGCGCGACACGGTCGTGGTCGACGCCCCGGTCACCGCGGCGCCGGTCGAGGAGCACGTCGGCGCCCAACTGCGGCTGCGGGGCGCGCTCGGCCGCTCGCTGCTGCTCGCGGGTGCGTTGCGGGCCGCGCTCGCCGCGTCGGTGCGCTACGCGGGGGAGCGGGTGCAGTTCGGGCGTCCGATCGGCCGGTTCCAGGCCGTGCAGCAGCAGCTGGCGCTGGCCGCCGCCGAGGTCGCCGCGGCGTCGGCGGCCGCGGAGGCCGCCGCCCGCGCCGCCGACGCCGACGGTGTGCTCGCCGCCGAGCTCCCGATCGCGATGGCCAAGGCGCGCACGTCCGAGGCGGCGGGCACGGTCGCCCGCATCGCGCACCAGGTGCACGGCGCGCTCGGGTTCACCCGTGAGCACGACCTGCGCCTGGCCACCACGAGGCTGTGGGCGTGGCGCGACGAGGACGGATCCGAAGCGCAGTGGCAGGAGGTCGTCGGCGCGGCGGCGCTGACGGCGGGCGCCGACGGGCTGTGGCCGCTGATCACCGGCCGCCCCTGACCTAACCAATTAACGTTGGCGCAGTGCCTGTCGGCCGCCGTGCACGAGGCGGAACCTCCTCGCAGACGCGTTTGACACCTCGCAGAGCCCGGGGGCTCTGCGAGGCGCACACACTGTCTGCGAGGCTGGTCGGGTCAGCCCACCGGTGGTCGCGGCGGCCCGCGCGGCCACCGCCGCGGCGCCCGGGTCGATACGTGGCGAACTTCGCCGGATCCGTGCAGTGATCACCGGTTCGGTGCGGAAGGCGGCCAGATCCGGCCGGATCCGCACCGAACCGATGATCTCGACCCGCTCCGAGCCCGACCCGCCCCGGCCCGACCCGCCCCGGCCCGACCAGCCCCGGGCTCCACGCGCCCGGGCCTACCCGCCGCACGGCCACATTGGCATCATTTGCCGGACGCTCTAAACCTAAAGGACCCGTTAGGAATGCGTGCGGCGCAACGACAGTGCCTGCCGCCGGGCGCACACTGGGCACCGTGACGGACGCAGGCACCAGAGCCGAGACCGCTCCCCCGGAGGAACCCGTCCCGGGCGGTACGCCGGGTGGCGCGATCCGCGACCATCCGGCCGCGCACAGCGGGGGGTTGTACGGGCTCGCGCTCGGCGCCTTGGGCGTCGTCTTCGGCGACATCGGCACCAGCCCGCTCTACGCCGCGCAGACGGTCTTCTCGATCGACAACGGCGCGGTCAAGCCCACCATCGCCGACGTGTACGGCGTCGTGTCGCTGATCTTCTGGTCGATCACGGTTGTCGTGTCGGTGAAGTACGTGTGGTTCATCCTGCGCGCCGACAACGACGGCGAGGGCGGGATCATGGCGCTCGCCGCCCTCGTCCGCACGGTGGCGGGGGCCACGGGGCGCCGGGCCGCGTTCGCGCTGGCCCTCGGTGTGCTCGGGGCGTCGTTGTTCTACGGGGACTCGCTCATCACGCCCGCGATCTCGGTGCTGTCGGCCGTCGAGGGCCTCGAGGTGGCGCAGCCGGACCTGGCCGAGGCGATCCTGCCGATCGGCGTCGTCATCCTCGCCCTGCTGTTCACCGCGCAGCGCTTCGGCACCCACCGGGTCGGGCGGCTGTTCGGGCCGGTCATGGTCGTGTGGTTCGTCGTGCTGGCCGTGCTGGGCGTGCCGCACATCATCGGTCATCCCGGGGTGCTGCTGGGCCTCTCGCCGACGTTCGCCGTGTTGTTCGTCGCCGACCATCCGTTCACGGCGTTCATCGCCATGGGTGCCGTCGTGCTGGTGATCACCGGCGCCGAGGCGCTGTACGCGGACATGGGCCACTTCGGGCGGCGTCCGATCCGGGTCTCGTGGTTCGCCGTGGTGTTCCCGGCGCTGATCCTCAACTACCTCGGCCAGGCCGCGTCGATCCTCGACAACCCCTCGGCCATCGCCAACCCGTTCTATCTGCTGGCCCCGGCGTGGGCGCGGTGGCCGCTGGTCGTGCTGGCCACCTTCGCCACCGTCATCGCCTCGCAGGCGGTGATCTCCGGGGCGTTCTCGATGTCCCGGCAGGCCGTCCGGCTGGGCTACCTGCCGCACCTGACCGTGCGGCACACGTCGACTGTCGAGAGCGGGCAGATCTACGTGCCCGCCGTCAACTGGCTGCTGTTCGCGGGCGTGCTCGTGCTCATGCTGGTCTTCGAGACCTCGAGCAGGCTCGCCACCGCCTACGGCCTTGCGGTGACCGGCACCCTGATCCTCACCACCACGCTGTTCCTCATGTACGCGGCCATCGGCAGGCGGTGGGCCACGTGGAAGCTCGTGCTGGCGGCCGTGGTCTTCGGCGGCGTCGAGCTCATCTACCTGGGCGCGAACCTCATCAAGATCGTCGAGGGCGGGTGGCTGCCGCTGCTCGTCGCGGCGGTCGTCGTCACCGTGATGACCACCTGGCAGCGCGGCAGGAAGATCATCACCGCGCGCCGCATCGCCGTGGAGGGGCCGCTGCCCGAGTTCGTCCACCGGCTCGACGCGGGGGACATCCCCCGGGTGCCGGGCACGGCGGTGTTCCCGCATCCGACGAAGCTCACCGCGCCTCTGGCGCTGCGAGCGAACGTCGAGTTCAACCATGTGCTGCACGAGCGGGTCATCATCGTGTCGGTGCTGTCGCAGAACGTGCCGCACGTGCCGCCCGAGGACCGGCTCACGATTGACGAGCTGGGCAACCCCGACGACGGCATCGTGCACCTGTCGGTCCGGTTCGGGTTCCAGGACGAACAGGACATCCCCGCGGTGCTGCGGCAGGCGGTCGGGATGTCGCCCGACCTCGAGATCGACCCGGACACCGCGTCCTACTTCCTGTCCCGGATGACGATCGAACGCGGCCCCCAGCCCGGCATGAGCGCCTGGCGCAAACGGATGTTCATCGGGTTCTCGCACAACGCGGCCAACCCCGCCGCCTACTTCGGCCTCCCCGTCGACCAGACCGTGATCATGGGAACGCGGATCGAACTGTAGGCCGGTGACCGGGCCCGACCAGCCCGCCCCGCCCGCGCCGTGCGGCGCACTGGACCCAGCACCGCAGCCGCTCGACGCCGCCACAAACTGACGCCACCGCCCCCGGCGCCGTCGACGACTGCGTGCAGCGTCACGGGACGGGCACTGGTCCATCGGATGCCAGGACGTGATAGGAGTCGCCGGTGAGCTCGTCCGCAGACCCCCGGCGCGGCATACGAAGCCCGCTGGTGGGTGCCGGCCTCGCGTTCACCGCAATCGTGCTGATATCGGTGAACCTACGCCCCGGTGCGACGTCGGTGGGGCCGGTGCTGGAGGAGATCCGCGGCGGCCTGGGCATGAGCGCAGGGGTCGCTGGGGTGATGACCGCGCTTCCCGGGCTGTGCTTCGCGGTCGCGGGGGCGCTTGCGATCGCGCTCGCGCGCAGGACCGGGCTGACGGGTGGGATCACCCTCGGTGTCATGGCGATCGTCCTCGGCCTGGTGTTGCGCTCGGTGACGGGAGCGGTGTGGCTCTTTCTGGTGCTCTCGGTCGTCGCGCTGGCGGGTATGGCGATCGGCAACGTGCTCGTGCCGGCCTGGATCAAGCATCATGCCGGAGACCGCGACAGCCTGCTGATGGCGCTGTACAGCGCCGGGCTCACCCTCGGCGGTTCGATCGGCGCACTCTTCGCTGCGCCGATGGAGGCACACGCGGCAGGTGGTTGGCGCTCGGCCCTCGGCGTGTGGGCTCTGGTCGCGCTCGTCGCGCTGGTGCCGTGGGCGGTCATCACGCGCCGCGAGCACCGGAACCCGGGCGACCACCGCGCGCCGGACGAGGAGCCCGCAGTGCGGCTCACCCGGTCGCGCACGGCGTTGGCGCTGTGCCTCTACTTCGGCGTGCAGGCGACCAACGCCTACGTCCAGTTCGGGTGGCTGCCCCAGATCTACCGGGACGCGGGTCTGTCGGCCGAGACCGCCGGGGTGCTCACGTCCGTGGTCGCAGGCCTCGGCGTGATCGGTGGGCTCATCATGCCCGGTCTGATCGCGCGGTCGGCGAACCTGTCGTGGGCGATGCTGGTTCTCGGAGTCATCATGGTCGTCGGCTATCTGGGCCTGCTGATAGCGCCCGCAGACCGTCCTTGGGTGTGGGCCGTCATGCTCGGCGTCGCTGGCTGGACCTTCCCGGCCGCGCTCGCGATGATCACCGCCCGCACCCACGACCCGCGCGTGACCGGCCGGCTGTCCGCGTTCGTCCAGTCCGTCGGATACCTGTTCGCGGCGATCGGGCCGCTGCTGGTCGGGATCATCCACAGCGTGATGGGCAACTGGCACCTGGTGATCATCCTGCTCGGGCTCAGCGCGCTCCCGATGACCGCAGGCGGGCTGCTGATCGCGCGGCCGCGGTACGTCGACGACGAGATCGCGCGCCCGTGATCGCCTGCCCGGACACCCGCGAGCAACGCCCGGGCCGGAGGGCGGCGCGCGGCAAGATGCGCGATCAGCGGAGCGGCGTTGAGCGCGAGCATGGCCCGCGGCGCGACCGGTTCAACGAAGCAGACGTAGGTGTTCACCGTGCCCGGCTTTCGCGGGAACGGTGCTGCCGACGATGTCGGGCCGTCTCGCCGGGCAGCCACCCCGCGAGCAGCCCCCGCTGCGGCACCCCGCGCACCGGCTCGGGGCGGGCGCCGACCTCGGCCAGCACGTCGTTGGCGGCCAGCACGCCGGTGAGCGCCGCGCGTTCCATGAGCCCGCACAGGTAGGGCGGGTCGACGTGGTCGCCCGCGATCCGCACCCCCGCCGCGGCGCCGGTGACCCGCGGGCGGGTGCCCGCCGCGCCGGGCGGGAACGTGGGCGCCGTCGCCTCGAGCCGGTCCAGCCGGTGCAGCACGCGGGCGTCGGCGGTCTCGGGCCACAGCGCCCGCAGCTCTGCGCGCATGCGGGCGGTCGCCGTGGCGGCGTCGGGCGCGGCACAGGAGTAGGAGTGCAGCTCGAGCACCGACCCGCCGGTGCGTGCCGCCCACTCGGCCGAGGGGCGCTCGAGGCGGGAGTAGACGGTGACCGAGTCGAGCGTCGGCTCGCGGCTCACCGCGCTGAACGTCGGGCGTGCGGGGGCGACGTCGCGGTCGAGCCAGAGCCGGGAGACGGCGAACGGCGGTGCAACCACACAGGCCGTGGCCTGCCGGGCCAGCTCGGGGGTGACCGACGACGCCGTGACGAGTGCCCGCAGGGCCCCGGGGTCGACGGCCAACACGACGTGCCGGGTGGTGAGCGCCTCCCCGTCGGCCTCCACCCGCCAGCGGTTCGCCGGGTGCAGCGCGCGGACGGGCGTGCCCGTGCAGACCCGCACCCCGTGGTGTTCCAGGTACGCCCGCAGCGGAGCCCAGATGCAGGTCAGGTAGTCGGTGTCGGGCGCGTCGAACCCGATGCCCGCCGGGTTGCCGAGGAAGTAGTAGTGGAACATCGCGATCAGCTCGGCCGCCGACAGCGCGGCAGGCCGGGCGAAGAACGAGCGGGCGAACGCCTCGAACAGCATCGCCTGGGCGCGGTCGGACATGCCGAGGTCGGCGAGGAACCGGGCAGCGGGCACGTCGTCGAACGCGGCGGTGGTGGCGGTGCGGTCGTAGGCGAGGAGCTGGGCGGCCAGCGCCTGGTTCGAGCCCAGGAGGTCGCGCACGCCGAGGCTGGGGGAACGGGCGAAGAGCGCGAGGAGGTTGAGCGGGGGCGCGGCGGGCAAACCGGTGAGGTCCTCCGGCGGCCAGCTCCGCGAGATCACCGGATAGCCGCCGACCGGGCGCAGGAACGCCAGGCGCGGGTCGGCGCGGCGCAGGATCGCCCGCCACGTGTAGTAGTGCCGGAAGAAGGCGTGGAAGCCGTGCTCCACGACCTGGGCGGTGCCGTCGGGCAGGGTGTGCGGCCACGCGCCGAGCCTGCCGCCCAGCGTCGGTGCCGCCTCCAGCAGCGTGACGGCCACCCCGCGTTCGGCCAGCACCACCGCGGCGCTCACCCCGGCGACGCCGCCGCCGACGACGACGGCTTCGGTGCCCGGCGGCACGGCGCGCGGACGGTCGGGGTCGGGGGCCACCAGCACACGGGGTCGCATGCGCAGCGGCGCGGCGCGGGCTCTCGGATTCACAGCGGGGTCAGCTGTCGGCCGGGTGCGGCATGGGCGCCGTCACCTCGCAGCGGAAGCACTCTTCGACCCGTAGCCGTTGGGCGGTCGGGGTGGGCCCCGGGCGACGGATCAGCGTGAACGACACCACGGCGGCCCCGACGATCAGCCCGGCGGAGATCACGACCGACATGCGGAAGCCCGCGTCGAGCGCGACCGGGTCGGCGTAGGCGTCGCCCGAGATGCCCGCGATTCCCGGGATGATCGCCACGCCCAGCAGCCCGGCCGCGCGCGCCACCGCGTTGTTGACGCCGGACGCCGATCCGGCGAACCGGTCCGGCGCCGCGTCGAGCACGGTGGCGGTGAGCGGCGAAACCGTGAGCGTCATGCCCGCTCCGAAGACGACCATCGCGGGCAGCACGTCGGTGAGCCACGACGCCCCGGGCCCGACCCGCAGCAGGAGCAGCAGCCCGCCCGCCGACACGAGCGGCCCGACGGTCATCGGCAGCCGCGGCCCGATGCGCCCGGCCAGCCCGCCCACCCGCGCCGAGAACAGCAGCATGAGCACCGTGAGCGGCAACAGCGCCGTGCCCGCGGCGACCGGGCTGAACCCGGCGACGGTCTGCAGCTGCAGCACCAGCACCAGGAACACGACGCCCAACGGGCCGTAGATGAGCAGTGTGGCCGCGTTCGCCGCGCTGAACACCGGGTTGGCGAACAGCGCGGGCGGCACGAGCGGGTGCGGAGAGTGCCGCTCGACCAGCCAGAACGCCACGAGCGCCGCGCCGCCCGCGACGATGGTGCTCACCCCGAACGCGCTCGCCCCTTGCGCGCCGAGCGTGGTGAGCCCCCACGTCAGCAGACCCAGCCCGAGCGCCCCCAGAACCGCCCCCGAGACGTCGAGGCCGGGCGCCGACTGCGGGTCGCGGCTCTCCGGCACGTGCCGCATGGCCACGACGATGACCACCGCCGCGAGCGGAAGATTGATCAGGAAGACGGCCCGCCACGTCCACTCCACCAACCATCCGCCGAGGAACGGGCCGACCGCGCCCGCGATCCCACCGAGGCCCGACCAGGCGCCCACCGCGGCCGCACGGTCCGGTCCGTGGAACGACGCGGAGATCAGGGCGAGGCTCCCGGGCGTCAGCAGCGCGCCGCCGACGCCCTGCAGCGCGCGGGCCGCGATGAGGACCGTGGCGTTCGGGGCCAGCCCGCAGGCGAGCGAGGCCAGCGCGAACCACACCACCCCGACGAGGAAGACCCGCTTGCGGCCGAAGTGGTCGCCGAGCGACCCGCCGAGCAGGATGAGCGACGCCAGCGCCAGCGTGTACGCGTTCACCGTCCACTGCAGGTCGCTGAACCCGGCGTCGAGCTCGTGTCCGATGCGCGCCAACGCCACGTTGACGACGGTGCCGTCGATCATCACGATCCCGGTGCCCAGCACTGTGGTCGCGAGCACCCAGCGGCCCGCCGCCGTGCCCATGCGCAGCTCGCCCGCCTCGGCCATGGCCGCACTGTAGGCCGGGCGGCCCGTCCGGCGATGAGAGGTGACGCTCGGATCACGGGTCGTCACGTCCGGCGGCGTGGGTCGTTGCTTCGGTCAGGACCGGGGAAGGGACCTGGCAGTGGGATTTCACGCTCGACCCGGCGCGCGCAGCGGGAAGATCGGCCACGCGCGAGCCGCTGCGCTCGGCGTTGCCGTGACCACGGCGCTCGTCGTCATCGGCGCGGCGATGCTGGTCGGAACCGGCGGCCCGGCCGCCGCCGCCCCGGCAGCCATGCCCGTGCCCGCGGGCGAATCACGGGGATCGACCATGGCGCCATCCACCCCCGCCGCCCGCCCCAAGCCCACCGCCGCCCCGGCGGCCCGCGTGGACGGCACGCCCTGCACGGCGACGGCCAAGGCGTGCGTGGACATCGCCGACCGCGAGGCCTGGCTGCTGAAGGGCGGCCTCGTGACCCGCGGCCCGGTGCACGTCATGACCGGGGACCAGGACGACCCCACCCCGCTCGGCACGTTCCACGTCCAGTGGAAGGCCGAGCAGTACACCAGCCGCCAGTACCTCGTCCAGATGCCGTACTCGGTGTTCTTCGCCGACGGCGGCATCGCCTTCCACGAAGGCCGCCAGGACACCTACTCGGGCGGCTGCGTCAAGCTCGCCCACGACGACGCCGTCGCCTGGTTCAACTACCTCCAGGTGGGGGACGAGGTCCAGGTCCACTAGGCCGCCACTAGCCCGCGCTCCGCTTCTACCACGGGTAAAATGAGGGTCGTGCCAACACTGGGTGAGCTCGAACGCGCCGTAATGGAGGCACTGTGGTCCGCGCACACCGCCGTGACCGCGCGCGACGTGCAAGACGCGCTCGCAGGCCGTGAGCTGGCCACCACTACCGTCCTCACGGTGCTGGGCCGTCTCGAACGCAAGGGTCTCGTCACCCGGGAGCGCAGCGGGCGCGCGCACCGCTACCGGGCCGTCGCGAGCCGGGAGGACCACGTCGCCGAGCTGATGCGCGACGCGCTGGACGCCACCCCCGATCGCGGCGCAGCGCTGGCGCGCTTCCTCGGCTCCATCCCCGATGACGAGCGCGCCGCCCTGCGCGACCTCCTCGACTGATCCGCCGCCGGAGATGGAGCTGGTCGCGCTCGGCCTGCTCGGGTTCGGCGTCGTGCTCGCCGAGCCGGTGAGCCGTTGCCTCGCCCGCGCCCGCTGGCCCGCCCGGGACCCGGTCGGGGCGTTGCTGCTCTGGCAGGCCATCGGCCTGGGGGGCGGCCTCGCGCTCCTGGGCGCCGGACTGGTCTACGGCTTGGCCCCGCTTGGGTCGCCGCTGGCCGCCGCAGGCGAGGCGCTGGCGGCCCTCGGGGACGGACGCATGCCCGGACTCGGTGTGCCGCACCTCCTTGCGCTGCTCCTGACCGCGGCATTGGCCGCCCGCCTGCTCGGCGTGCTCGCCGCCGTCACGACCCGCACCCTGCGCGGCCGGGCCCGCCACCGCGAGCTGCTCGACCTGCTCGCCACCCCATGGCCCGCCGCGCCCGGCGCCCGCGTGCTCGACCATCCCGTCCCGGTCGCCTACTGCCTGCCGGGCCTGCGCTCCCGCCTGGTCGTCTCCGCGGGCGTACTGGACTGTCTCGACGTCGACCAGGTGTGGGCCGTGCTTGCCCACGAACGCACCCACCTGCGGGAACGACACGACCTCGTCGTGCTGCCGTTCGTGGCGTGGGGGGCGACGGCACCCTTTGTGCCGGGGATGGTGTGTGCCCAGTTCGCGGTCGCCGCGCTCATCGAGATGCGGGCCGACGACGTCGCCGTGCGTCGCGCGAGCCCTGCGCAGCTGTCGAAGGCGCTCGACGCGATGAGCGCCGCCGTGCCCACCGCCGCGCTGAGCTCGTTCACGACGGCGCTGCACCGCAGGGTGGGCCGCATCGTCGAGCCGCCCGCGCCCCTGCCGATCGTGTTGCGTGCGCTGGTCCGGCTCGTGGCGGCCACCCTCGTCGCGGTGCCCGTCGTCGCCCTCCTCGGGTAGCGGTGCTCGGCCAGTTCCGCTCAGCCTCCTCACAGCGTCGCTTTGCGATGGTGCTCACAGCACCTGATCGGGCCCACCCCGGGCCCATGACCGGAGGCTCCCCATGACGGCTCAACTGCACACCGGTTCGCGAACAGTCACGATCGGCGCCGACTTCCTGGTGTGGGATGCGCCCTTCCGCGTCGTGCTCACCGACCCCTGGCAGCTGCGCGAGGCGCGCATGGTATTGCGCCGAGAGCTCACCGAGCTGGACCGCGCCGCCCGGCGCAGGCGCAGCGCCCACCGGCCGCAGCCCGGGCCCGCGGGCCCGTTCCCCTACGGGGTGACCACGGCCCCGACGGGCGGCACCGTCCACCACAGCCTGACGGCGTCCGACGGCCTGGAGAGCGGCCGCCGCCGGCGCAGCCCCCTGCGGCTGGACCCCGCGCCCTCGCTCGCGGCGATCGCGGTGCAGCGGTGCGCCGAAGCGGTGGCCGAGGCCGCGCGCTGCGGCGTGCTGGTCGCGCTCGGCGGCGACCTCGCCGTGTCCGGCCTCGCACCCGCGGGCGGCTGGCGCGTCGCGCTGCCCGCCGCGCCCGACACCGTGCCCACCGTCCTCGCCATCGACGGTGGCGCGCTGTGTACGCGCGGCCTGCCCGCCGGTGGCTCGCTGCGCAGGCTCGTCACCACCACCGCACGCCCCGTCGAGCCCGTGTGGCGCCACCTCGCCGTGCTCGCCGCCACTGCTCCCGCCGCCAACGCCGCCACCTCCGGGGCACTGCTGCGCGGCGCTGCCGCCGGTCCCTGGTTGGCGGGCTGCGGTCTCGGCGCCCGGCTCGTCGACGCGCAGGGCGCAGGGCAGGAGGTCGGCTGCTGGCCGGACCGCACCGCCACCCCGGTCGGTCCTTAAGGGGGACACCAGCGCGCGACCGGCCGCCCGACGCCGCCGGGCGTAGCGTGGGAGGGGTGCCTCACGATCTTCCCAGCACCGTGGGCGCGCTGCGCGCGTCCGGTCACGTCCAGCGTGGCGTCAAGGCCGAGATCCGCCACAACCTGATCGATGCGCTGCGGTCGGGCCGCGACCCCTGGCCGGGCATCGTCGGCTTCGAGGGCACCGTGCTTCCGCAGCTGGAGCGGGCCCTCCTTGCCGGTCACGACGTCGTGCTGCTGGGCGAACGCGGCCAGGGCAAGACCCGCCTCCTGCGCGCGCTCGTCGGCCTGCTCGACGAGTGGACCCCGGTCATCGCGGGCGCCGAGCTCGGCGAGCACCCCTACGCCCCGATCACCCCCGCGTCCCGGCGGCGCGCCGCCGAACTGGGTGATGACCTGCCCGTCGCGTGGCGGCACCGCGACGAGCGCTACACCGAGAAGCTCGCCACCCCCGACACCGCCGTCGCCGACCTCATCGGCGACGTCGACCCGGTCAAGGTCGCGGAAGGCCGCTCGCTCGGCGACCCCGAAACGATCCACTACGGCCTCGTCCCGCGCGCCCACCGCGGCATCGTGGCCATCAACGAGCTGCCCGACCTCGCCGAGCGCATCCAGGTGTCGCTGCTCAACGTGATGGAGGAGCGCGACATCCAGGTCCGCGGCTACACCCTGCGGCTGCCGCTGGACGTGCTGCTCGTCGCGTCGGCCAACCCGGAGGACTACACCAACCGCGGCCGGATCATCACGCCGCTGAAGGACCGGTTCGGCGCCGAGGTCCGCACGCACTACCCGCTGGAGCTGGCCGACGAGGTCGCGCTCGTCGACCAGGAGGCCGAGCTGGTCGCCGAGGTGCCCCGGCACCTGCGGGAGGTCATCGCCCGGTTCACCCGTTCGCTGCGCGAGTCGAGCGCGATCGACCAGGGCTCGGGCGTGTCGGCCCGGTTCGCGGTGGCGGCCGCCGAGACGGTGGCGGCGGCCGCGCTGCGCCGCGCCGCGCTCACCGGTGAGCCGCGCGCCGTGGCCCGCCCCGTCGACCTGGAGTCGGTGCCCGACGTGCTGCGCGGCAAGCTGGAGTTCGCCTCCGGGGAGGAGGGCCGCGAGTCCGAGCACCTGGAACACCTGCTGCGCCGCGCCACCGCCGACACCGCGCGGGCCCGGCTGCGGGGCCTCGACCTCGGCCCCCTCGCCGAGGCCGTGTCCCGAGCCCCGGTGCGGACGGGCGAACGGGTGCCTGCCGCCGAGGTGGTGGCCGCGCTGCCCACCGCGCGGCCGGTCGAGGCCGTGCTCACCGAGGTGGCGAAACGGCTCGACGCGGCGGGCACCGAGGAGCCCGGTCCGATGGCCAGCGCGGCCGAGCTCGCGCTCGAGCTGCTGTTCCTCACCCGGCGGCTGGCCAAGGACGAGGGCGACGACGACACGGTCCGCTACGGCTAACCCGGCATACTCCGCGGCATGGGAGCCGAGGGGGAGCAGGTGCTGGGCAGGCGGCGGATGATCACTGCGGCCGTGGGCGTGGCGGCAGCGGGTGCGGTGTCCGCGTGTGGCGGGTCGCCGACCGGGCCGGGCGGGGCGTCGGCCCGGCCGCCGACGCCCGCCCCGGCGAGCGCCGCAGGCTCGGCAGGCACGAAGCTCGGCCCCGCCGCCGACGTCCCGGTCGGCGGCGGCACGGTCTACGAGAGCCTTGAGGTCGTCGTCACCCAACCCGAGGCGGGCCGCTTCGACGGCCTGTCCGCCGTGTGCACGCACACCGGCTGCATCGTCGACAAGGTGGTCGACGGCCTCATCGAATGCCCCTGCCACGGCAGCCGCTACCACCTCGACGGCACCGTGGCCCGGGGCCCGGCCCCGCGGGCGCTCACGCCGCGGCCGGTCGCGGTCGTGAACGGAACGCTCGTGTTGACCTGAACCGTTCTCGGCAGCGCGGAGTGACCGCGGTAACATCCTTCGTCACCCGTCGACTCCCAGCACGACCCGGTAGGACCGCCGGGACTGTCGGCGGGTCACGTTGGGGGCGCCATGCAGCAGTTCGGGCAGTATCGGATCGAGGGCATCATCGGTTCGGGCGGCATGGGCGAGGTCTACCGCGCTTATGACACGAGGCGCGACCGTGAGGTGGCGCTGAAGCTGCTGCCCACCACGCTGTCCGACGACTCGGAGTACCAGCGCCGCTTCCAGCGCGAGTGTGATGCGGTCGCGCGCCTGCGCGAGCCGCACGTCGTCCCCATCCACGACTACGGCGAGATCGACGGCAGGCTGTTCATCGACATGCGCCTCGTCGACGGGCCGAACCTCGGCACGTTGATCAGCCGTGCCGGCCGACTGCCGCCCGAGCGGTCCGTCAGCCTGGTCTCCCAGGTCGCCGAGGCGCTCGACGCCGCCCACGCCGAGGGCGTGGTGCACAGCGACGTCAAGCCCGGCAATGTGCTCGTCACCGCCGACGACTTCGTCTACGTCGTCGACTTCGGCATCGCGCACGCGGTCGGCCACGCCGGGTCCACGCTGACGATGACCGGCGCCATCCTCGACTACCTGGCCCCCGAGCGCTTCGAGAGCCACCCCGTCGACCCGCGCACCGACGTGTACTCCCTCGCCTGTGTGCTCTTCGAGTGCCTCACGGCGGAGAAGCCGTTCGTGGGCGACGACCTGCCCGCCCTCATGTACGCGCACCTGTACACGTCGCCGCGACGGGTCAGCAGCGTCGCCCCCGCGGTGGGCACCGAGCTCGACGCGGTCGTTGAGAAGGGCCTGGCGAGGAACCCTGCCGACCGCTATCCGAGCGCCGGGGCTCTGGCCGCCGCGGCGCGCGCCGCGCTCGTGATGTCCGGCGAGCAGACCGAGCACGTCGAGGAGGTCACGCGACGCGTCGACGCACCGGTCGAGCCGGAGACGGTGGCGGCGCGGCCGCTGGTCGGCGCGCCGATCGGGGGCAGCGCCCCGATGGCCGCGGCGGGCCTCGCGGAGGCCGCCACGCAGCGCTACCCCGAGGCCCGCGGCGACGACCCCGGCGCGGCTCCCACGGTCAGTGTGCCGTTCGAGCATCCGCAATATGGCGGCCCAGCCGCCGGCGGGCCGCCCGCCCCGCCCCCGTTCGACGGCGGGCCGCCGCCCGGGTCGTCCGCCCGGCCCGCGTTCGACGGCGGGCCACCGCCCGGTGGCCGCCCGCGCTCGTCGCGCACGCGGCTGGTCGGCCTGCTGGCCGTGGTCGCGCTGCTCGTCGCGGGCGGCGCAGCGGGCGCGATCTGGTTCCTTTCGCGCCGCGGCGACGGCACGTCCACCGCGGTCGCGCAGCCCACGGGCAACGTCGGCCCGCCGATCGTCTCGACCCAGGTGGCGCCCTCCATCGGGCGCAGCGTCGACACGCCCACCGTCGGTCAGACCGTGCCCGCCAACTCCACGCCCGGATACATGGAGATCGCGCCCAACGGCCACTTCGCCTACATCGCCAACCGCGAGCTGGGCGTGCTGAGCATCTTCGACACCACCCGCAACGCGGTCACCGGAACGATCAAGGTGCCGGAGGGCGGCCCGCAGTTCGTGGCGTTCACCCCCGACGGCACGCGCGCCTACGTCAGCATCTTCAACAACCAGCGCACGGTGAACGTCGTCGGCGTGCTCGACACGGCCACCAACGCGTTCATCACCACGATCCCCGTCGGGATCCGGCCCTTCGCCCTGGAAGTCACCCCGGACGGCAAACGGGTCTACGTGCCCAACCACGACTCCGGGTCGATCACCGTCATCGACACGGCGACGAACGCCGTGGTCGACACGATCAAGGTGGCGCCGAACCCGCACTGGGTGGACATCTCCGCGGACGGGAAGACGCTGTACGCGGCCAACCACGAGTCGAACGTCGTGTCGGTGATCGACACCGCCACCGACAGGGTGTTGACCACCATTCCGGTGGGCCAGTCCCCGCACAGCATCCTGAAGCACCCGACCAAGCCGCTGCTGTTCAACGTGAACTACGACAGCAGTTCCATGTCGATCATCGACACCAATACGAATCAGGTCATCAAGACCGTTCCGACGGCCAGCCATCCGCAGGACATCTCCCTGGCCGCCGACGGTGAGCACATCTACATCGCCGCGGTCGACGACAACGTGGTCCAGGTGTTCAGCATGAAGACCATGGAGATCGTCGCGCGGATCCCGGTGGGCCAGAGCCCGACCAGCGTTGCGGTGACCCGTGACGGCAGGCAGGCCTACGTCACGAACCTCAACGACGGCACGGTGACGATCCTCAACCTGGCCGGCACCGCCTGACCGCGATCGTCGGTCGGCGGCCGGTGGTCGGCAACGGCTGCCGCGGGTGGCAACGCAGTCCGGTCAGGCTCGGGCGGTCTCGCGGCCGGGTGATCGCGTCGAGCCGCACACCGCGCAGGTCGCACGATGCGTGAGGTGCGGATCGCGCCGATCACTGCCTTGGCCCCCGGCGCTCAGGGGTCCTGAAGCAGCCCGAGGACGTTGCCGTCGGGGTCGGTGACGGTGGCCACCAGGCGCCCGCCGCCGACGTCGTGCGCGGGCTCCTTCACGGTGGCGCCCGCGGCGGTCACCTCGGCCAGCTTCGCCTCGATGTCCGGCACCTGCCAGTAGGCCACCGGTCCGGTCATGCCCTGTGGGCCGCCGCCCGGCACCAGCCCGATGTGCTGGCCCGCGGCCTCGTAACCGACGTAATAGGACTCGTCGTGCTGCGGCGGCACGCCGAGCAGGGCGGTATACACGTCCTTGGCCGTCGCAAGATCGGAAACAGGGTGCAGCACGGTCTTGATTCCCTGCGTCACCGAGTGGGTCATGGCCCCTCCTGAATCGGGATCGTCTGGCTGATGGCGATCACGCTAGTTGCGCGCACGAGTCGGTGCTTCTCGATTCCTGACCGGTATGCGCACGCCGGAGGGCGACTCGAAGAGGAACGTCCGCTGCGGATGCGGGTGCCCGAGGTCAGCCGGTGTGATCGGCGGCGTCGGCACCGGCGTCCACGCGGCGCCGACGGGGAAGGCGGTGCCGGCTCGAATCGGCTAACCGGCCGAGCTCGGGTACGTCCGGACGTCGTTTGCGCGGATCGCGGAGCGTGCGGACATCAGCAAGAGCGTGATCTCCTATCACTTCGCAGGCAAGGACGATCTGCTGGAGCAGGTGGTCCGGTCCGTCTACGAGGAAGGCGCGCAGTACATGATCCCGCGCATCGAGGGCGAGCACGGCGCATCGGAGGCGGCGGTGAAGCCGTTGCAGGAGATCCTGCAACATGGGCAGGACGAGGGCGTCTTCGCGCAGTTCGACACCCGAACGATGGCGTGGTCCATCCGCACCCTCATCGACGGTGTGCACCGGCGGCGCATGATCGATCCGGCGTTCGATTTCGACACGGGCATCAACGAGATGGTGGCGCTGGTGGAGCGCGCGACGCGGAAGGTGGTCCCGTGACCCGGGGCGGGTCGCGGGCGGACCGCGCAGAGCCGCGCACCGTCCTGGTCACCGGCGGAGCTCATGGCCTGGGCGCCGCCATGGTCCGCCGCTTCATCGCGGACGGCGACCGGGTGGCAGTCGCGGACATCGACCTGGCCGCGGGCCGCGAGCTCGCCGAGCGAACCGGGTGCCTGTTCGTCCGCGCCGACGTCGGTGTCTTCGCCGACAACCAGGCAGCCGTTCAGCGAACGGTTGAGCGTTTCGGCGGCCTGGACGCGGTGTGCCTCAACGCCGGAGGTCCCGGCGGCACCTCGATCGGGACCGGCTTCGATCCTGAACGCTACCGGCGCGGCATGCGGGTCAACCTCGACGGAAGCGTCTACGGGGCGAACGCGGCGCTGCCGCACCTGCGGGCCCGCGGCGGCGGAGCCATCCTCATCACGTCCAGCATCGCTGGCCTCGCGCCTGCTGTCGACCTCTACTACGCCGCCGCCAAGCATGCCCTGATCGGACTGACCCGGTCGTTGGCCCTGCTGCTGCACCAGGACAACATCACCGTCAACGCCCTCTGCCCCGGCTTCATCGACACCCGCATCATCGCGCCGGTTCGCGACGCGTTGACCGCGCACGGCATCGCCATCGCCGACGTCGACTACATGGCCGCGGCGGCCGCGGACATCCTGGACTCGCCTTCCACCGGGCAAGCCTGGGAAGTCCAGGCCGGTCGACCGGCCACGATCGTCAACTTCCCCGAGATCACCCTCAGCAGGATTCCTGAGCACGTGCACCGAACGGGGGCCGCCGACGTCACGCGCCATCCAGAAAGGCGGACGCCATGACCAGCTCAACCACGCCGCGCCACGGACGCGCACTCCTGAAACGGCACGTGAAGCCCGCCCTGCTGGGCAGGCTGCTGATCCACTTCGTCGCGCCGCTGCTGACCTACGTGCTGCTGCGCCCGCACCTGCACAGCGACCTCATCGCGCTCGTGGTCGGCGCGACCATCCCTGCTGCCTACACCGCCAGCCTGTTCCTCTGGCGCCGTCGCCTCGACCCCATCGGCCTCTTCGCCATTGCGTGCTTCGCGTTCGGCCTGCTGCTGGCGATCGCCACCGGTGGGAACGAGCTGGTGTTCATGCGAGTTGATCGGGCGCCCGGGGACGCGCCGGACAGCCACCGTGACAACCTGGGTCATCGGAGCGATCCTGCTCGTCCATGCTCTCGTCATGGTCGGGCTCGCGCTGACCACCAGCACCACCACATTCGTGGCCGTGTCGCGGCCCATCAGCTTGGCGATTGTCGGTGGCGGCGTGGCCGCAGTGGTGTACTGGATCCGCCGCCAAAATGCGGGGCACGTGAACCTGTGATGCGCGCGAGCCGGCGTCGCGCCCAGCCCACGCCGGCGCTTAACGCCCCGGGCGGCGAAGATCGTTACCTGATGCAGACCTGGGTCGAACTCCGTGATGACGCTCGCCCGCCATGCTCCCGGTATGGCTGACCGTCGTGTGCATGAGCGGCACGGTCGTCACCAGAGGGCAGCGACGTGGCGGCTCAACTTCCGGCCGAGCATCGGCGAGCTCAAACGCCACCCGCGGGGCTGGTCGAGGGGGTTCAGCTGGTGAGACTACGGCGACGCGGTGCGGTCATGGCCGCGGTGTTGGTCGTTTCGGCTCTGCTCGCGGGTTGCAGCTCGGCGTCGTCGGGCAGTTCCGCGTCGGGCAAGCCGAACATCGTGTTCGTCCTCACCGACGACCTGTCCTGGAACCTGGTGCAGTACATGCCGCAGGTACAGGCGATGCAGAAGGCAGGCACGACGCTGTCGAACTACTTCGTCGTCGACTCCCTGTGCTGCCCCTCGCGCTCGGCGATCTTCACCGGCGAGTACCCGCACGATGACGGAGTCTTCACCAACACCGGCAGCGACGGTGGTTACGACGCGTACAACGCCCACGGCGACGAGGCGGACTCGTTCGCGCTCGCGCTGCAGAAGGCGGGCTACCACACCGGGTTCATGGGCAAGTACCTCAACGGCTACCTGCCAAAAGACGCGCCCGCGCCCGGTTGGGACGAGTGGGACGTTGCAGGCAACGGCTACCCGGAGTTCCACTACAAGCTCAACGAGAACGGCCAGATCCGCGGCTACGGCAACAACGCGAGTGACTATCTGACCGACGTCCTCTCGGCCAAGGCGGGCTCGTTCATCGACTCCTCGGCGTCCGCGGGGAAGCCGTTCATGCTCGAGGTCGCGACGTTCGCCCCGCACCGGCCCTCCACGCCTGCGCCCCGCGACGCCGCCAAGCTGCCCGGGCTGACCGCGCCGCGCACCGCGGCCTTCGACCGGTCGCCCGCCAACGCCCCGGCCTGGCTCACGGCCGTCCCGCCGCTGACCCCGACGGACGAGCAGGAGATCAACACCGAGTACCGCAAACGGGCCCAGTCGGTGCTGGCGGTGGACGACATGATCGGCCATCTTGAGTCCGAGCTGCAGGCCAAGGGGCTGGCCACGAACACGTACCTCGTGTTCAGCTCCGACAACGGCTACCACATGGGCGAGTACCGGCTGCGCCCCGGCAAGCAGACCGCGTTCGACACCGACATCAAGGTGCCGCTGATGGTGACCGGTCCCGGCGTGCAGGCAGGCAAGCAGCTCACCCAGCTCACCTCGAGCATCGACCTGGCTCCCACCTTCGAGACGATCGCCGGTGCGGCCATCGGCGCGAAGGTCGACGGCGCCAGCCTGCTCCCGCTGCTGCAGGGCCAGAGCCGGGGGAACTGGCCGGGGGCGGTACTGATCGAGCACCACGGCAAGCCGATGAGCACGAACGACCCGGACTACCAGACGCATCTCAACGGTGATCCACCGACCTACGCGGCGGTCCGCACCGCGGACAGCCTCTACGTGCAGTACGTCGACGGCGAACGCGAGTTCTACAACCTGGCAAGCGACCCGAACGAGATGGACAACCTCGCCACGACCGCGCCCGCCGCCCAGCTCGGTCCGTTGCAGCAGGCGCTGACCGCGCTGCAGAACTGCCACAACGCGACGACCTGCCAGAGCGCCGCCACGAAGTGACCTGCGATGCCGCCACCCGGCCCGCGCGGAGCCCTCCTGCACACCCGGCGTCGACGCGATCGCAGGCCCGCCGTCCGGGACGTAGCGTGGACCCGTGAACAGACCCGGACGACGGGGTCGCCGGTACGCCTACGGCCCCTACACCGACGGGCCCGATCCGCTCGCCCCACCCGTCGACATCCGCGCGGCGCTGGACGAGATCGGTCGGGACGTCATGGAGGGCTCCTCACCGCGCACAGCGCTGCAGGAGCTGCTGCGCCGCGGCATGGGGGAGCGGCGCGGGCTCGACGACCTGACCCGGGAGATCTGGCGGCGCCGGTCGCGGCTGCAGCGGGAGAACCGGCTCGACGGCACTCTCCAGGAGGTCCGCGAGCTGCTGCGCAAGGCGATCGAGGCCGAGCGCGACACCCTCGCCCGCGACGACGGCGACGACGCCCGCTTCCGCGAGATGCAGCTCGACGCGCTGCCCGCCGACACCGGCGGGGCCGTGCGGGAGCTCGCCGAGTACGACTGGCGCTCGCAGGACGCCCGCGAGGCCTACGAGCAGATCCGTGACCTGCTCGGCCGGGAGCTGCTGGACCAGCGGTTCCAGGGCATGAAGCAGGCGATGCAGAACGCGACGCCACAGGACGTCGAGCGGATGCGGGCGATGCTCGACGACCTCAACAACCTGCTCGCCAACCACGCCGCAGGCCAGGACACCACCGCACAGTTTGACCAGTTCATGGCCGAACACGGGCAGTTCTTCCCCGAGAACCCGCAGAGCACCGAGGAGCTCATCGACCTGCTCGCCGCCCGGGCGGCCGCCGCCCAACGGATGCTGAACTCGATGAGCGAGGCCCAGCGCAACGAGCTGATGGAGCTGGCGCAGCAGGCGTTCGGCGATCCCCGGCTGGCCGAGGCCCTCGGCAGGCTGGACGCGCAGCTGCAGGGTCTGCGACCCGGCGAGGACTGGCAGGGCCGGGGCCGGTTCCGCGGCGACAACCCGATGGGCATGGGCGAGGCCACGCGCGCGATGGAGGAGCTCGGGCAGCTCGACGCGCTCGCCGAGCAGCTCACGCAGAGCTACCCCGGCGCGCGACTGGAGGACATCGACCTGGAAGCCCTCGAACGCCATCTCGGCGAGGAGGCCCGGGTCGACGCCCGCGCCCTGGCCGAGCTGCAGCGCGAGCTGGAGCGCCAGGGCCTGTTCGAACGGGCGCCCGACGGCACCCTGCAACTCTCGCCCAAGGCGCTGCGGCGGCTGGGGGAGTCGGCGCTGCGTGACGTGGTGGACCGGCTCGGCGCCCGGCGCGGCGAGCGCGATACCCACCGCTCGGGCCCGGCGGGCGACGTCACCGGGGCGACGCGGCCGTGGGCGTTCGGCGACACGGAGGCGTGGAGTGTGCCGCGCACCCTGCTCAACGCGCAGCTGCGCCGCGCGGGCGGCGACGAGCGGCTGCTCGACGTCACCGACGTGGAGATCGTCGAGACCGAGCAGCGCACCCGCGCCGCCGTGGCGCTGTGCGTCGACACCTCGTGGTCGATGGTGCAGGACGGCCGCTGGGTGCCGATGAAGCGCACGGCGCTGGCGCTCCATCAGCTGATCTCCACCCGGTTCCGCGGCGACGACCTGAAACTGATCACGTTCGGCAGGCACGCGCGCGGGGTCGAGCTGGGCGAGCTGATCGGCCTGGAAGGCGTGTGGGAGCAGGGCACCAACCTGCACCATGCGTTGGTGCTCGCCGGGCAGCACCTGCGGCGCAACCCGGACGGGCGCCCGGTGGTGCTCGTCGTCACCGACGGGGAGCCGACCGCGCACCTCGAGCCCGACGGCCACGCCGTCTTCGACTACCCGACGAGCCCCGCGACGCTGCACGCCACGGTCGCCGAGCTGGACCGGCTCACCGCGTTGCGGACGGCGTTCACGTTCTTCGTGCTCGGCGCCGACCCCCGCCTCGCGGTCTTCATGGACGGCATCGCCCGCCGCTGCGGCGGGCGGGTGGTGGCTCCCACCCTTGACGGGCTGGGGGCCGAGGTGGTCGCGGACTACCTGCGCACCCGCCGATGAGCCCACCTCTGCTCGGCGCCGCGTCGAGGCGAAGCTCGCACCGGAGCGGTGGGCACCGGACACCTAGTCTGGATTCCATGCAAACCTGGGCCCCGGTCGATGTCCCCGTGCTCGAGGGCAGTGGCCCACCGCTGCGCCTGCACGACACCGCCACGGGCCGGGTCCGCCCGACCGCACCCGGCCCGACCGCCACCATGTACGTCTGCGGGATCACCCCCTACGACGCCACCCACCTCGGCCATGCCGCCACCTACCTGGCGTTCGACCTGGTCCACCGGGTGTGGCGGGACCTCGGGCACGACGTGCACTACGTCCAGAACGTCACCGACATCGACGACCCCCTGCTGGAGCGCGCCGCCCGCGACCAGGACGACTGGGTGGTGCTCGGCATGCGCGAGACCGCGCTGTTCCGCGAGGACATGGAGGCGCTGCGGGTGCTGCCGCCCCGGCAGTACGTCGGTGCGGTCGAGGCGATGGGGGAGATCGCGGAGCTGGTGGGCAAGCTGGTCGCGCACGGCGCGGCCTACCGGGTCGATGACACCGACTACCCGGACGTGTACTTCGACGCCGCCGCGACGGGCCACTTCGGCTACGAGTCCAACTACGACGAGGCCACCATGCTGCGCTACGCCCGCGAGCGCGGTGGCGATCCGGATCGGCCCGGCAAGCGCTCCCCGCTCGACCCGCTGCTGTGGCGCATGGCGCGCGACGGCGAGCCCTCCTGGGAGTCGGACCTCGGGGCGGGAAGGCCCGGCTGGCACGTCGAGTGCGCCGCGATCGCGCTCAACCGGCTCGGCACGCAGATCGACCTGAACGGCGGCGGCTCCGACCTGATCTTCCCGCACCACGAGTGCGGCGCCGCGCACGCCGAGGCGTTCACCGGCGTGCATCCGTTCGCCCACCATTACACGCACGCCGGGATGATCGGCCTCGACGGCGCGAAGATGTCCAAGTCGCGGGGCAACCTGGTGTTCGTCTCGAAGCTGCGGGCGCAGGACGTCGACCCGAACGCGATCCGGCTCGCGCTGCTGGCCGGGCACTACCGCAGCGACCGCGACTGGACCGCGGACCTGCTCACGGCGGCGCAGCGGCGGCTCGACCGGTGGCGGGCCGCCGTGGCGCTGGAGGCGGGCCCGTCCGCCGCCGATCTCGTGCTGCGCCTGCGCACCCACCTCGCCGACGACCTCGACTCGCCCGCCGCGCTCGCCGCCGTCGACGCGTGGGCAAGGGAAGCCGTGGCGCGGCGCGGGACCGACCCGGACGCGCCCGCACTCGTCCGGGTGGCCGTCGACGCGCTGCTGGGGGTGGCGATCTGATTTGTGCCGACGAACTACCCTATCGCGGAGGCGGAATGAGGTCCCCGAACGTACGTCCTCCCGCGGCGGCGGCATGATTACCGTTGACCTGGCGCGGCGGCTGAAGGACGCCGGGCTGCCCTGGAAACCCGCTCCCGGTGACCGGTTCGTCATCGCCGACCGTGACATGGACGCCGAGGTGTTCGTCGTCAGCCAGCTCACGATCGACGTGCGCGAGACTCCGACCGGGCCGTTGTTCCAGTTCAACGGCACCACCGAGTGGGCACTCGACAGCGTCGAGCAGGCCGCCGTCGTGTGGCTGCCGCACGAAGCGCAGTTGCGCACCGCGCTCGGCACCGCCTTCCACCGTCTCGAACCCCTCGGCGACGGCTGGGTCGTCACCGTCGAGCGGGACGGGCGCGAGGTCCGCCACGTCGACATCGACGCGGAGTGCGCCTACGCCCGCGCCCTGCTCGACCACCTCCTGTGACCCGCCGTGGGTCCGCCCGGCGCGCGACGTGATCGTCGGCCGGGGGACATGAGGGTGCGCTGGCGCACCTCATGTCCCGTGCGATCATGCTCACGGGACCGTTGTGATCAGGACGGGCGACGGGGGAGCGCGAGCGGGGTCACGACCGCGACGATGGCCGCCGCGAGCAGGAACGCGCCTGCCGCCGTGACGTCGTAGAGCGGCGTGAACACCACCGGGGCCAGCGAACCACCCCCGAACCGGATGGCCTGCACGAGCGACATCGACCCGCCGCGGTTCACCGCCGACGAACGCAGCACCAGCAGATTCACGCCAACGAGCACGAGCTGGGTGGCGACCCCGCCGAGCGCCCACGCCGCCGCGACCAGTCCGACCGTCGGCCCGAGGCCCACCCCGACCAGCACTACGATCCCTACGGCGGTGCCCAGCAGCACGCTGCGCCGTGGCCCGATGCGGTCGGCCCCGGACCCGACCAGGCGTGCCGTGGCGAGGCCCACCACCCCCAGCCCGGTGAGGACGAGTCCGCGGGGGCCCGCGGAGAGCCCGAAGGTGTCCTCCAGCCGCAGCGCCACCAGGAAGTTCAGCCCCGAGACGCAGCCCCAGCCGACCGCCGCGACCACGCCGACGCGCAGGACGTCGCGCCGCCACGCCGTCCGCAGGTCGGGTGGCCGGTCGGGGCGCTCCTGCGCACCCGGGATCCCGACGATCGCCAGCAGGACGCTCACCAGCGCGGACACCACGAACGCCCACCGCCAGTCGAACTCGGCGGCGGCGCCGCCGACGAGCGGCGCCGACGTCTGCCCGGCGGCCTGCAGCGAGCCGAACCAGCCCAGCGCCCGGCCCAGCCGTTCCGGGGCGACGGAGCTCGCGAGCGCCGCCAACAGCAACGGTGTCGTGAACGCGTTCGCGACGCCCTGCAGCGCTCGTGCCCCGAGGAACACCGCGAGCGTCGGCGCCAGGGCGCAGAGCAACGACGCCGCCGTGTACCCGACGTAGGCCACGCGGACCGTCCGCAGGCGGCCCCACCGCTCG
This sequence comes from uncultured Actinomycetota bacterium, assembly GCA_963822805.1. GTDB lineage: Bacteria > Actinomycetota > Actinomycetes > Mycobacteriales > Pseudonocardiaceae > Pseudonocardia. The sequence goes on from CAWGIV010000004.1 coordinate 989,156, forward strand.
CCCAGCGTGCCCGACACCACCTGCAGCACCGCGAACGGCAGCAGGTAGGCCGTAACCGACACGGCGACGTCGGCCGCCGACACGCCGTAGGACGTGCCGAGCTCGGGCAGCATCGCGACCGTGACCCCGCTGCCGAACGGCCCGAGGAACGCGCCGGCGTACAGCCCGGCGAGGGCGAGGCGGTGATTCAGCTGCCCGGGCCGCCCGCGCCGCGGCGGCGCAGGTAGCGCTCGAAGTCGGCGGCGATCGTGTCGCCGTCGGCCTCCGGGGCGCCCTCGCTCTCCTCGGCCTGCTCCTCGAGCTGGCGGACGTACTCGCGCACCTCGTCGTCGGCCTCGGCCATCTCCGAGACCGTGCGCTCCCATTCCTCGGCCTGCTCGGGCAGCGCGCCGAGCGGCACCTCGACGTCGAGCACCTCCTCGACCCGGTGCAGCAGCGCCACGGCCGCCTTCGGCACCCGCGCCTGCGAGACGTAGTGCGGCACCGACGCCCAGAACGAGAACGCCGGGATACCGGCCTCGACGCACGCGTTCTGAAACACGCCGACGATCCCGGTGGGGCCTTGGTAGGTGGACGGCTCCACGTCCATCGAGGCGGCCGACGCCTTGTCGTAGGACGTGCCGCTCACCGGGGTGGGCCGCGTGTGCGGCGTGTCGGTGAGCAAGGCGCCGAGCGTGATGACCTTTGTCACACCCAGTCGCTCGGCATGGTCGAGCAGCTCACGGCAGAAGGCGCGCCAGCGCAGGTTTGGCTCGATCCCGTTGACGAGCACGACGTGCCGCTCGGTGCCCGGGAGCGCCGCCCAGGACAACCGGGTCGTCTGCCACTCGATGCGGCGGGTGACGCCGTCGGCGAGGCGCACATGCGGGCGCGTGACCTGGAAGTCGTAGTAGTCCTCGGGGTCGACCGCGGCCAGCGGCTCGGCGTCCCACATCAGCTCCAGGTGCTCCAGCGCGGTGCTGGCGGCCTCCCCGGCGTCGTTCCAGCCCTCGAACGCCGCGATCATCACCGGCTCGACGAGGCGGGGGTGGATGGTCTCCGCGTCGGCTTCCGGGTCGCGTTCGGTCATCGGTCAAGCGTACGGCCGTGAGGGCGACTGTGACGGATGGCCACCCCACAACGACTACCTTGAGGACCGGCCCGTTGCGAGGAGGACACCGTGCAGCCGCACACCGTCGATAGCGCTTTTCTGGACGCCCTGACCGAAAGGGTCGTCGTCGCCGACGGTGCGATGGGCACCATGTTGCAGGCCGCAGACCTGGTGCTCGAGGACTTCGCGGGCCTCGAAGGCTGCAACGAGATCCTCAACGACACCCGACCGGACGTGGTGCGGGCCATCCATCGCGCCTACTTCGCGGCGGGCGCCGACGCGGTCGAGACCAACACGTTCGGCGCGAACCTGCCCAACCTCGCCGAGTACGGCATCCCGGAGCGCATCCGCGAGCTCGCCGAGAAGGGCGCGGTGCTGGCCCGCGAGGTGGCCGACGAGGTCGCAACTCCGGACCGGCCGCGTTTCGTGCTCGGTTCTGTCGGGCCCGGCACGAAGCTGCCGACGCTGGGCCACGAGGCGTTCGCCCGTCTCCGCGACGCGTACGCCGAGTGCGGCCGCGGGCTCGTCGCGGGCGGGGTCGACGCGATCGTCGTCGAGACCTGCCAGGACCTGCTGCAGGCCAAGGCGGCCATCCTCGGCGTGCGCCGGGCGATGGCGGCCGAGGGCCGCCGGGTGCCGGTCGTGGCGCAGGTCGCCGTCGAGACCACCGGCACGATGCTGCTCGGCTCGGAGATCGGCGCCGCACTCACCGCGCTGGAGTCCCTCGGCGTCGACCTCATCGGCCTGAACTGCTCCACGGGGCCCGCCGAGATGAGCGAGCACCTGCGCACCCTCTCCAAGCACGCGCGGATCCCGCTGTCGGTGATGCCCAACGCGGGGCTGCCCGAGCTCGGCCCGGACGGCGCGGTGTACCCGCTCACCCCCGACGAGCTCGCCGCGGCGCTCACCGCGTTCGTCAACGAGTACGGCGTGTCGCTCGTCGGCGGCTGCTGCGGCACCACGCCCGAGCACATCGCCACGCTGGTCGCGGCGATGCGCGACCTCGAGCGGCCCGAGCGGCACCCGCGGCCCGAGCCGGGGGTCAGCTCGCTCTACGCACCGGTGCCGTTCCGCCAGGACACGTCGGTGTTGATGGTGGGCGAGCGCACCAACGCGAACGGCTCGAAGAAGTTCCGCGAGGCCATGCTCGCCGAGGACTGGGAGGCGTGCGTCGGCATCGCGCGCGAGCAGACCCGCGAGGGCGCGCACCTGATCGACCTGTGCGTCGACTACGTGGGCCGCGACGGCGCCGTCGACATGGCCGAGCTGGCCGGGCGCCTGGCGACGGCCTCCACGCTGCCGGTGATGCTCGACTCCACCGAGCCGGACGTGCTGCGCGCGGGCCTGGAGCGCCTCGGCGGGCGCTGCATCATCAACTCGGTGAACTTCGAGGACGGCGACGAGCCCGGCTCGCGCTACCAGCGGGCGATGGAGCTGGTCGACGAGCACGGCGCCGCCGTCGTCGCGACCTGCATCGACGAGGAGGGCCAGGCCCGCACCGCGGAGTGGAAGGTCCGGGTGGCCGAGCGGCTCATCGACGACCTCACGAAGAACCACGACATGCGCGAGTCCGACATCGTCATCGACACCTTGACCTTCCCGATCACCACCGGGCAGGAGGAGGTGCGCCGCGACGCGCTGGAGACCATCGAGGCGATCCGCGAGCTCAAGCGCTGCCACCCGGACGTGCAGACCACCCTGGGCGTTTCCAACGTCTCCTTCGGGCTCAACGCCGCCGCGCGGCAGGTGCTGAACTCGGTGTTCCTGCACGAGTGCGTGAACGCGGGCCTGGACACCGCGATCGTCTCGGCGGCGAAGATCCTCCCGATGGCCAAGATCCCCGACGAGCAGCGCTCGGTGGCCCTCGATCTCGTCTACGACCGCCGCCGACCTGCTACACCCACCCACCCGCCCTACGACCCGCTCAACCGGTTCATGGAGCTGTTCGAGGGCGTCTCGGCGGCGTCGGCGAAGGCGGGCCGGGCCGAGGAGCTGGCGGCGCTGCCGCTGTTCGAGCGGCTGGAGCGGCGGATCGTCGACGGCGAGCGGCAGGGCCTGGAGGCCGACCTGGACGCGGCCCTGGAGTCCCGGCCCGCCCTGGAGATCATCAACGACACCCTGCTGGCGGGCATGAAGACCGTCGGCGAGCTGTTCGGTTCCGGCCAGATGCAGCTGCCGTTCGTGCTCGCCTCGGCCGAGGTGATGAAGGCGGCCGTGGCGTACCTGGAGCCGCACATGGAGAAGACCGACGGGGAGGGCAAGGGCACGATCGTGCTCGCCACCGTCAAGGGCGACGTCCACGACATCGGCAAGAACCTCGTCGACATCATCCTGACCAACAACGGCTACAGCGTGGTGAACCTGGGCATCAAGCAGCCGATCTCCACGATCCTGACGGCGGCGGCCGAGCATCGCGCGGACGCGATCGGCATGTCCGGGCTGCTGGTGAAGTCCACAGTGGTCATGAAGGAGAACCTCCAGGAGATGAACGCGCGCGGGGTGGCCGAGGTCCCCGTGCTGCTCGGCGGGGCCGCGCTCACCCGCTCCTACGTCGAGAACGACCTGTCGGACGTCTACGAGGGCCGCGTGTCCTACGCGCGCGACGCGTTCGAGGGCCTGCGGCTGATGGACGCCACCATGGCCCGCCGCCGGGGCGGCGCGCCCGCCGTCGACCCCGCCGAGGAGGCCGCGCGCGCCGAGCGCAAGGCCCGCCACGAGCGCAGCAGGCGGATCGCCGCCAAGCGGAAGGCCGCCGAGGCGGCGGACGCCGGGCCGCTGCCCGCGCGCTCGGACGTCGCGAGCGACAACCCGATCCCGGTGCCGCCGTTCTGGGGCACCCGGGTGGTCAAGGGCGTGGCGGTGGCCGACTACGCGGGGATGGTCGACGAGCGCGCCCTGTTCCTGGGCCAGTGGGGGCTGCGCGGGGCGCGGGGCGGGTCCGGGCCCTCCTACGAGGAGCTGGTGGAGACCGAGGGCCGTCCCCGGCTGCGCCACTGGCTGGAGCGGCTGTCCACCGAGGGCGTGCTGGCGCACGCCGCCGTCGTCTACGGGTACTTCCCGGCCGTCGCCGAGGGCGACGCGCTGGTGATCCTGGAGGAGCCGAAGCCCGACGCGCCGGAGCGCCACCGGCTCGCGTTCCCCCGTCAGCGCCGCGACCGCCACCTGTGCCTCGCCGACTTCTGGCGCCCGCGCGAGCTGGCCGTGGAGCGGGGCGAGGTGGACGTGCTGCCGCTGCAGCTGGTGACGATGGGGCAGCCGATCGCCGACTACGCCAACGAGCTGTTCGCCAAGGACGCCTACCGCGACTACCTGGAGGTCCACGGCCTGAGCGTGCAGCTCACCGAGGCGCTCGCCGAGTTCTGGCACCGGCGCGTCCGGGAGGAGCTGATGTTCGCCGAGGGCGGGCCCGTCGCCGCCGAAGACCCTTCCGATGTCCGCGCGTTCTTCGACCTCGGCTACCGCGGCGCGCGCTACTCGCTGGGCTACGGCGCCTGCCCGAACCTCGACGACCGCGTGAAGATCGTCGACCTGCTGCGACCGGACCGCATCGGCGTCGCGCTCTCGGAGGAGCTGCAGCTGCATCCGGAGCAGTCCACCGACGCGATGGTCGCCCACCACCCGGAGGCGAAGTACTTCAATGCCGGATAGGGACGGCGGCCCCGACGCCGTTCTGTGGGACATGGACGGCACGCTCGTCGACTCCGAGAAGCTCTGGACCATCTCGCTGCACGACACCGCGCGGTGGCTGGGCGGCGCCCTGTCGCAGTCGGCCCGGGACAGCATGGTCGGGTCCGATCTCGCGCGCACCCTCGCGCTGCTCTTCGACGACCTCGCCCTGCCGCCCGACCCCGCGCGGATGGCGGCCGCCGGGCGCTACCTGTCCGACCGCACCGCCGAGCTGTTCACCGGCGGGATCCCGTGGCGGCCGGGCGCGCAGGAGGCGCTGCGGTTGGTCGACGACCTCGGCTGGCCCACCGCGCTGGTGACCAACACCGGACGCCCGCTCACCGAGGCGGCCCTGGACGGCATCGGCCGCGAGCACTTCACCATCACCGTGTGCGCCGACGAGGTACCCCGGGGCAAGCCCGACCCCGATCTCTACCTGCGCGCGGCCGAGCTGCTCGGGACGGCCCCGGGCAGGTGCATCGCGGTCGAGGACTCGCCGAACGGGGCGCTGGCCGCCGAGCGGGCGGGCGCGGCGGTGCTGGCCGTGCCGTGCGACGTCCCGGTGCCCGCCGGGCCGGGGCGGGTGCTGCGGACGTCGCTCCTCGGGCTCAGGCTCGACGACTTGCGCGCCTGTTACGCGCAGGCAAGAGGCGAACGCGCGGCGTGAGACCGCCCGTCGTGCCAGGTGATCCGCTCGGCTCGGCTGCGGACTACTGTGGGTAGGGGGCCGTTCCTCTCGGCGCACGAGGGACGCCGGGTGCAGCAGCGCACCCGACGCGTGCGTTTCCATCGAGCGCGACCCACAAGACTGGAGCCGTGAGGGGAGACGAGCCGTGAAGACCTTCGACGAGCTGTTCGCCGAGCTGAGCGAGAAGGCCGCCACGCGCCCGGCAGGCTCGGCCACGGTCGCCGCGCTCAACGCGGGCGTCCACGCGCAGGGCAAGAAGGTCCTTGAGGAGGCGGGCGAGGTGTGGCTCGCTGCCGAGCACGAGGCCGACGACGCGCTGGCGGAGGAGATCTCGCAGCTGCTGTACCGGCTGCAGGTCCTCATGCTGGGCCGCGGGCTCGCGCTCGAGGACGTGTACAAGTTCCTGTAGGAAGTCGCACGCAGTACGAGCGAGGAGGGCGCATGCTCCGCATCGCCTTGCCCAACAAGGGCACACTGGCCGAACCCGCCGCCACCATGATGCGCGAGGCAGGCTACCGCCAGCGCAACGACTCGCGGGATCTCTCGATGCTCGACGAGGAAAACGACATCGAGTTCTTCTACCTGCGCCCCAAGGACATCGCCACCTACGTCGGCTCGGGCGACCTGCAGCTGGGGATCACCGGCGCCGACCTGATGGACGAGTCGGGCAGCCAGGTCAGGAGCGTCCTCGCGCTCGGCTTCGGCCAGTCCAAGTTCCGCTTCGCCGCCCCGGACCGGGGCATCGACGGGCGCGAGTGGAAGCTGGAGGACCTGGAGGGGAAGAAGATCGCCACCTCCTACCCCCGGTTGGTGCGGGCGCACCTCGCCCGCAGCCGGGTCCGCGCCGACATCATCAAGCTCGACGGCGCCGTGGAGATCTCCGTCCAGCTCAACCTGGCCGACGCGATCGCGGACGTCGTCTCCTCCGGCCGCACCCTGCGCCAGCACAACCTCGTCGCGTTCGGCGACCCCATCGCCGAGTCGCAGGCCACGCTGATCGAGCGCGAGCCGCGGCCCGACCGCGAGGAGACCGTCGAGACGAAGGCGGAGAAGGTGGTCTTCACCGAGCGGTTGCGCGGCGTCGTCTACGCCCGCCAGTTCCTCATGGTCGACTACGACTGCCCGGAGCACGCGCTGGAGTCGGCCAAGGCCGTCGCGCCCGGCATGCAGGCGCCCACGGTGTCGAAGCTGCAGGACGAGGGCTGGTACGGGGTGCGCACAATGGTGCTGAAGCGCGAGGTGAACCGGATCATGGACGAGTTGGCGTCCATCGGCGCACGGGCCATCCTGACCTCGGAGATCCGGTCCTGCCGGGCGGTCGACGGACGGCACTACGCCTAACCAACTAGCGCTTCCGCACGGTGAGGCACTGCGCCGACCGGCCCACCTGGCCGTGCGCGTCGAACAGCAGGCCCGCCACGGTGCCCAGGCCGGACGGCCCCACGGTGGTCTGTGCGTCGACGGCCATCCAGGTGCCGGTGGGCGGCCGGTGCAGGTGGATGGTGAGCTCGGTGTTGACGAACAGCCACGCACGGATGTCGAGCGGGGCGGCGGCGCCGTTGCCCGAGTCGGCCACCAGCATCAGCCGTTGCAGCGGCGACGGCTCCTCGTCGGCCACGAGCGGCACCCGCTGACGGGCCCACACCGTGCCGGGCCCGGGATCGCCCAACCCGCCGGAAAGCCAGCGCCACTCCAAGGCGTCGATGAAGCCGGGCAGCCAGCCCGGCGGACGATCGGTGCGAAGACGGGCCTCGGTGGGCGGCGGGAGCGGGGCGGCGGCGCCGTCGGCCGGGCTCGTCGCGACGGCCGCGGTGTCCCCGACCGCGAGGCGCCACGCCCGAGCGCGCAGGACCACCCGAGCCCCCGCCGTGAGCTCGGCCACCAGCAGCGCGATGGAGCGGCCCGGCCGTTCGACGCTCGCGCGCACGGTGACCTCGCCCGCAGGGATCGGCCCGAGCACGTCGACCGTGATCCGCCCGATCTGGGTGTCCGCCTGTGGTGCGCAGCGCTCCAGGGCCCGCACGAGCAGCGCCGTGGGCGGTCCGGCGTGCTGGGCGTCGGCAAACCAGGGACCGGTGGTGGCCGCCGTGGCGTGGAAGCGTTGGCCGCCGGGGCCGTCGAGGGGCAGGTAGAACGGTTCGGACACGCCCTGATCATGCTCCTTCATCCGGCGCGATCGGCGGGGGTCTCCTCGGCCGGAACCCCCGCCCAGCCGGGGTAGGCGGGCGGCAGGCCATCCCATGCCGGGCACACCGGTCGGTGGCTGCACCACTCGCACAAGCGGCTGGGGTTGGGCCGGAAGTCGCCGTCGACGCCCGCGGCGAGGATCGCGGCCCAGATCGCCTCGAGCGTGCGCGCGAACCGGAGCAGCTGCGCCTCGTCGGGCTCGTAGGTGAGCGACTCGCCGTCGGTGAGGTAGAGCAGTTGCAGCTGGGCGGGCACCGCGCCACGCAGCCGCAAGAGCACCAACGCGTAGAACTTCATCTGGAACAGCGCGCGGGCCTCGGCGACCGGGCGGGGCGCCGCGCCCGTCTTGTAGTCCACGATCCGGACCTGCCCGCTGGCGGCGACATCGAGCCGATCGACGTAGCCGCGCAGCAGGACCCCCGAGGGAAGCTCGGTCTCGACGAGCAACTCCCGGGCCGCGGGCTCCAGCCTGCGCGGATCCTCCAGCCGGAAATAGGTGTCGAGCAGCGACCCCGCGGAGACCAGCCACTTTGCGAGCTCCGGATCGTCCGGGCCGGTGAAGAGCGCGTCCAGCAGCCCTGGGGTCTCCCGGCACAGCCGCGTCCACTCCGGCCCGATCAGGCCGTGGGCCGCCGCGGGGTGCCGATCTCCGGCGGCCAGGTCGTAGAGACGTTCCAGAACGGCATGCACGAGGGTGCCGCGGGCCTGGGCGCGGGTGGGGAGCTCGGGCAGCCGGTCGATGGCCCGGAAGCGGTAGAGCAGGGGGCATTGTTTGAAGTCGGCCGCCCGGGACGGAGACAGCGCGGGCCGCCGCGGCGCCTCTGCCTCCGCGCCTGCCGCCTCCGCGCCCGCGCAGGCCGCCGCGACGACGCCGACCCGCGTGTGCGCCGAGGCCGGGCTCTCCGTCATGGCTCAAGAGGGTAGGCGAGGCCACCGACAGTCCCGCCGTCGCCGCACCAGGGCCACAGTTGGCCGAATCGGCCCCCGCGGCCCGCGCGGGCTCGCTACCCTCGAGCCATGCCCGCCCCCGACCTCGAGACGCTGGCGGCGCGGGTCGACAGCCACGACGAGTCGCTGCGTGCGATCAGCGACACGCTGGTCGATCTCACCAAGGACGTCCGGGGCCTCGGGCGGCGCATGGACAAGCTCGAGCGCCGCGTCGACGGCCTTCAGCAGACCGTCGACGAGCACACCGCGATCCTGGACCGGCACACGGCGATCCTTGACCAGCACACGGTGACCCTTGACCAGCACACCGTGACCCTTGACCAGCACACGGTGACCCTGGACCAGCACACCGGAATGCTCACCGAGATCCTGCGCATCCTCCGCGCCTCCGCGCCCGAGGGCTTCACGCAGGTCCTCGGCGAGGGCGACCCGCCGTCACCGGGCGGTGACCGTTAACGTCCACGACGTGTCCGACGTCCCGACCCGTCCGCGCAGCGGGCCGTTCCGCGCGGGTGACCGCGTGCAGCTCACCGACCCCAAGGGCCGCCACTACACCGTGACCCTGGAGGCGGGCGCCGAGTACCACACCCACCGCGGCGGCCTGCGCCACGACGACCTCATCGGTGCGCCGGAGGGCAGTCTCGTGGTGTCGCCGACCGGCACGCCCTACCTCGCGCTGCGCCCCCGTCTCGCCGACTATGTGCTCTCGATGCCCCGCGGCGCCCAGGTCATCTACCCGAAGGACGCCGCGCAGATCCTCATGTGGGGCGACGTCTTCCCCGGAGCGAGGGTGCTGGAGGCAGGTGCAGGCTCGGGCGCGCTCACCTGCTCGCTGCTGCGCGCCGTCGGACCGGAGGGCAGCCTCCTGTCCTACGAGGTGCGCGCCGACCACGCCGAGCACGCTGTGCGCAACGTCGAGCGCTTCTTCGGCGAGGTGCCCCCGCACTGGCGGCTGCGCGTCGCGGACGTGCACACCCACGACGGCGTCGCCGAGCCCGTCGACCGCGTGGTGCTGGACATGCTGAGCCCGTGGGAGCACCTCGACACCGTCGCGAAGTCGCTCGTTCCCGGTGGGGTGCTCGTCGGCTATGTGGCCACCACCACCCAGCTCTCCCGACTGGTCGAGGACCTGCGGGAACAACGGTGCTGGACCGAGCCCCAGGCCTGGGAGTGTCTGATGCGGCCCTGGCATGTCGTCGGCCTCGCGGTGCGTCCCGACCACCGCATGCAGGGCCACACCGCGTTCCTCTGCACGGCACGGCGGCTGGCCGACGGCGTGGTGCCGCCCCGCCCGCAACGCCGTCCGACCAGCCGGTGACACCCCACGGCTACGCAACGCAATTCGCTTGTCATGGAACGGCCGAACCCGGCACCGTCAAGGTGCCGTCCGGATGAGCGACGCTCGCGCTGGGAGCAATGCCATTGAGTGGTGGATCACCGGTTCGCCGTACGTAAGCCCGCGTAGAGCCGGGTACCGTATGGAAACGGAGCACGGAGGGAGGATGCCGTGAACCCCTACGACGGTCCCGGCAGAAGCACCGGCGGGGACACCGGCGGGCACGATCCGGCGGAGGCGGCTGCGCAGATCCGCTTCCTCGAGGAAGAGGTCGCCCTGCTCCGCCGTAAGCTCACCGAGTCACCACGCCACGCCCGCGTGCTGGAGCAGCGGCTGGCCGAGTCCGCGAGCCGCCTGGCCCAGCTCTCGGCCCGCAACGAGAAGCTGACGGAGACGCTCAAGGAGGCGCGTAGCCAGCTCGTTGCTCTTCGTGAGGAGGTCGACCGCCTCGCCCAACCGCCGAGCGGCTACGGCGTCTTCCTCGCGCGGTTCCCCGACGAGACGGTCGACGTGTTCACCTCGGGCAGGCGCATGCGCGTCGCGGTCTCGCCCGCGGTCGACACGGCCACCCTCCGCAGCGGCCAAACCATACGCCTGAACGAGGCGCTCACCGTCGTCGAAGGCGGTGACTTCGAGCGCGTCGGCGAGGTCTGCGCGCTGCGCGAGGTGCTGGCCGAGCCCACTGCGGAGCTAGCGGGCCGTGCGCTGGTCGTCGGGCACGCCGACGAAGAGCGCATCGTGTGGCTCGCCGCCCCGCTCTTCGACACCGACGACCCCGACCTGGTCCCGCTCAAGCCGGGTGACTCGCTGCTCGTGGACACCAAGGCGGGCTACGCCTACGAGCGCGTGCCCAAGGCGGAGGTTGAGGACCTCGTGCTGGAGGAGGTGCCCGACGTCGACTACTCCGACATCGGCGGCCTGTTCCGGCAGATCGAGCAGATCCGCGACGCGGTCGAGCTCCCGTTCCTCCACGCCGAACTGTTCAAGGAGTACGAGCTCCGCCCGCCGAAGGGTGTGCTGCTCTATGGTCCGCCCGGCTGCGGCAAGACGCTCATCGCGAAGGCGGTGGCCAACTCGCTGGCGAAGAAGGTTGCGGCGGTGCGCGGGGACGACCCGGACGAGGGCCGCGCGTTCTTCCTGAACATCAAGGGCCCCGAGCTGCTCAACAAGTTCGTCGGCGAGACCGAGCGGCACATCCGGTTGATCTTCCAGCGGGCCCGGGAGAAGGCCAGCGCGGGCACCCCGGTGATCGTGTTCTTCGACGAGATGGACTCGATCTTCCGCACCCGCGGGTCCGGTGTGTCGTCCGACGTCGAGACGACGATCGTGCCCCAGCTGCTGGCCGAGATCGATGGCGTGGAAGGCCTGGAGAACGTCATCGTCATCGGCGCCTCCAACCGCGAGGACATGATCGATCCGGCGATCCTGCGGCCCGGCCGCCTCGACGTCAAGATCAAGATCGAGCGACCCGACGCGGAGGCGGCCCAGGACATCTTCTCCAAGTACCTCACCGACACCCTCCCGATCCACGAGGACGACATCGCGGAGTTCGGCGGCAACCGCAAGGCGTGCATCGACGCGATGATCCAGCGGATCGTCGAGCGGATGTACGACGAAACGGAGGAGAACAGGTTCCTCGAGGTCACCTACGCCAACGGCGACAAGGAGACGCTCTACTTCAAGGACTTCAACTCCGGCGCGATGATCCAGAACATCGTGGACCGCTCCAAGAAGGCGGCGATCAAGTCGGTGCTCGAGACCGGCCAGCCCGGTTTGCGCGTGCAACACCTGCTCGACGCCATCGTCGACGAGTTCGCCGAGAACGAGGACCTGCCCAACACCACCAACCCGGACGACTGGGCGCGGATCTCCGGCAAGAAGGGCGAGCGGATCGTCTACATCCGCACGCTGGTCAGCGGGAAGAACGCCGAGGCCGGGCGGGCGATCGACACCGCGAGCAACACCGGCCAGTACCTGTAGGACACGCGGCGCCGCGGACCGGAGTCCGCGGCGCCGTTTCGGCGAGTTTGCTGAATCGATCAGGTTGCGTCAGACCTGCGTGGACTTGGCCACATGCGGGCCGGGAACCTCTCCGCGCCCGGCGGAGTTCACCGGGTGAAGTGCGATCGGGAAGGAACTGGACACCGCAATGACGTTCGTGGCCGTTGCCGGCATTTTGTTGATCTTCGTGCTGGCCGTGGTGGTTGGTGTCGTCGACGCGCGGACCGCCCCGCGTTGGCGACAGGTCGCGGCCGAGCGCCGCCGCGCGTGGGAAGCTGCCCACCTGCGCGACGACTACCCGACGGGCCCCCAGCCGCTGTCCGGCAGGCGCTGAGCGCGGGTCCGATCCGTTCACGACGGTCGGGGCCTCCGACGCAACCGACGGTAACCCCGGACCGACAGTTGCGCTCGAGCGGGACACCACGGGGGTTCGATCTTTGCGAAACCCCGCTCAGGTCCCGTTCGAGCGCAATAGGCGGCTCGGCGGCGCCCGGTCGGCGGCATGCGCGCAGTCCGTGCGTCAGGAGGCGCGCAGGACGGCCTCGATCTCCAGGTTGATGGTGACCTTGTCGCCGACGACCACGCCGCCGCCATCGAGCGGCATCACGATGTCGACGCCGAAGTCGTTGCGGTTGACCGTGGTGGTGGCGGAGAAGCCCGCACGGGTGCCGCCGTAGGCGTCCGGGCCGAAGCCCTCGACCTCGAGCGCCAGCGTCACCGGCCGGGTGACGCCCTTGATCGTGAGCTCGCCGTCCAGGAACAGGTCGCCGTCCTCCGCGCGCACGCCGGTGGAGGCAAACGTCCAGGTCGGATGGCTGGTGACGGCGAAGAAGTCGGCCGAGCGGATGTGGTTGTCGCGTTGCTCGTTGTTGGTGTCGATGGAGGTGGCGTCGATCGTCGCCGTGACACGCGAACCGGTGATGTCCTCGCCGGTCACGATCTCACCGCTGAACGAGCCGAACCGGCCGCGTACCTTGCTCACCATCATGTGCCGAACGCTGAAGGAGACGTCGGAGTGCACCGGGTCGATGTCCCAGGTGCCTGCGACGTAGCTCGGGATAAAGGTCGCGGCGGTCATTGGGAGCCTCCCGTTAGTTGAACTCTCACCTTTTGAGAGTGACAGTAGTACCAACGTGTTGAGAGCTCAACTATTTCCTCGGGATGGTGACGTGGACAACACCCGCTGGCTCGACGACGAGCAGCAGCGCACGTGGCGCAGCTTCCTCGCTGCGAACCGCCTCTTCTTCGAGCGCATCGAGCGCAGGCTGCAGCAGGACGCCGGGCTGCCGCACGCCTACTTCGAGATCCTGGTCCGGCTGTCCGAGGCCCCCGGCCGCACGCTGCGGATGAGCGAGCTGGCGGCGAACTCGATGTCCTCGCGCAGCAGGCTCAGCCACGCGGTCGCACGCATGGAGGAGGCGGGGTGGGTGCGTCGCCGCGCGTGCCCCACCGACAAGCGCGGCCAGCTGGCCGAGCTCACCGAAGCGGGCTTCGAGCGCCTCGACTCGGCGGCACGCGGGCACGTCCAGGAGGTGCGCACGTTCCTGTTCGACGTGCTGACCCCCGACCAGCAGCGGGCGCTGCGCGAGATCAGCGACGCGATCATCGACGGTCTCGGCGAAGGCGCGGACTAGCCGACGTGGTGTCTCGTGGATCAGCGAGCGGCGGCGCGCCGGGTCCACCGGTACAGGACGATGATCGTCGCCACGAACAGCACCACACCGATGGCGATCGCCCAGTTCTCGAAGCTGTCTCCGACGACGGCCAGCGGCGCGCTCGAACCGGACGCGGCCACGATGCCCGCGAAGACCACCCCGAACAGGCTCTCGCCGACGATCAGCCCGGTGGCCATCAGCACACCGAGGCGCTTCTTGAACTCGACGTTGTCGCCCTGCCGCTCGGCCCACCTGTCATACCAGCGGCCCAGGAGGGCGCCGATCGGTATCAGCAGGGTGAGCGACATCGGCAGGTACATGCCCATGCCCACGGCCAGCGGCGGCAGGTGCAGCTTGGTGAAGCGCCCGAGCAGCTCGTCGATCACGATCACGACCGCACCGATGGCGGCGCCGAGCCCGATCAGCCCCCAGTTCAGACTGCCGCCGAAGACCCCCTTCGCCAGCGCGGAGATCAGCGCGGCCTGCGGGGCGGCCAGCGCGTTCTCGCCCGCGCCCGGGGCGCCCGCGAAGCCGAACGCCGCGCTGAGCAGGTCGAGCACCGGCGCGATCACCAACGACCCGAAGACCACCCCGATGACCAGCGCGACCTGCTGCTTCCAGGGGGTGGCGCCCACCAGCTGGCCGGTCTTGAGGTCCTGCAGGTTGTCGTTGGAGATCGTGGCGACGCTGAACACCACCGCCGTGGTGAAGAGCGCGTAGGCGACGAGCGCCGTGGTGCGCTGCGGGTCGCCGCTCCGGCCGTGCAGGGCGACCAGCACCAGCGACGCGCCGAGCACCACAAGGATGCCCACCCCGGAGATCGGGCTGTTCGACGAGCCGATGAGACCGGCCATGTACCCGGCCACGGACGCGATCACCGCGCCGATCAGGACGATGTAGATCAAGCTGAGCACGATCGTCGCGGTGGTGTTGTCGGTGACGTGGGTGGTGGACAGGAAGACCCACAGCAGGACGGCGATCGGGACCAGGAGGACCACGATCGTGCCGCCGACGATGCCGATCGGCAGGTCCCGCTCGGTGATGTCCACCGTGCCCCCGCTGCGCCGCTCCCGCGCGGACACCGCGGCCGCGCGTATGCCGCGCACGATCGGGCCGAGGATCTTGAGCAGCGTCCACACCGCGGCGACGGCGATGGTGCCCGCGCCGACGAAGCGGACCTCGGTGCCGAACGTGCTGGACACGACGTCCGAGATGTCGCCGGTGGCAGGCACGAGTCCCGCGGTCAGCAAGGGAAGCAGCACCCCGTACGAGATCAGCAGGCCGACGACCATGGCGGCGCCGACCGTGACCCCGACGAGATGCCCGACCCCGATCAGCGCCAGCGACAGGCTGGCCCCGAAGGTGGAGCCACCCGCCCCGAGCCGGAACGCCGCCGACACCTCGTTGCTGATCACTTTCAGGGCCGCGAGCAGGGAGAACCCGGCGGCGGTCAGCGCCGCGACCAGGATGGTGCGCAAGCTCCTGCGGTTTTCCTCGGCGCCACCCTCGGAGTGTTCGCCGACCTTGAGCACCTCGGCCGCGGCGAGGCCTTCCGGGTAGGGCAGGTCTGAGCCGGTGACCAGGGCGCGCCGCAGCGGCACCGAGTACATCACGCCGAGGGTGCCGCCGATGACGCACACCGCCACCGTCGTCCAGTACGGGAAGCCCTGCCACCAGCCGATCATGATCAGGCCGGGCAGCACGAAGATGATCGCGGCCAGCGTGCCCGCCGCCGACGCGATCGTCTGGACGATGTTGTTCTCCAGGATCGAGTGCTCGCGGAAGTAACGCAGGATGGCCATGGAGATCACCGCGGCCGGGATGGCGGTGGCGAAGGTCAGGCCGACCTTGAGCCCGAGGTAGACGTTGGCGGCGGTGAAGATCAGGGTGATCAGGCCGCCCAGCACGACGCTCCGGATGGTGAGCTCGCGCATGGTGGTGCTGCGGGTCGTGGTCATACGGTGCCTCACCGGTCTCGTGCTCGCCGTGCTCGCGAGCTGCGCGGTCACATTAGGCGCCCGGCCGCCCGGCGAGCCAGCGTTCGATGAGCGCGCGTCCGTCGGGTGCGAACGGCCAGCGGGGCGGGTCGGCGAGCCGCTCGACCAGCTCGGCGAGGCGCACCCAGCCCACCCATGAGATCTCGCTGCGCTGCGGCCGCAGCGGGCCGTCCCAGCGCGTCTCGTAGGTGAACGCGTGGTAGCGCACCCGGCCGTCGTCGTAGACGGCCCGGGGCAGGGGGACCAGCCGCACACCGGTGATCCCGAGCTCCTCGGCCAGCTCGCGGGCAGCGGCGTCGGCGGGATCCTCGCCCGGGCCGACCACGCCGCCCGCCCAGCAGTCCCACGTGTCGGGGAAGACGAGCTTGTCGGCGGCCCGCCGGTGCAGGACGACGCGCTCGCCGTCGCCGCTGCGCACCAGCACCCCGGTGGCGGCGTGCCACAGTCCGCGCCGGTAGACCTCGCCGCGCGGGGCGGCGCCCGTCACCCGGCCTGCGCCGTCGTACACCGCCACCCGCTCGTCTCCGGCCCGCATGGCGCCATTCTGGGCGTGACCCGCGGGACACGGCATAGGCTCAGGCCATGACCGCGCGCCGCATCATGGGCACCGAGGTGGAGTACGGCATCTCCGTGCCGGGCGACCCCACCGCCAACCCGGTGATCACCTCGACACAGGTGGTGCTCGCCTACGCGGCGGCCGCCGACATCCCCCGCTCGCGCCGAGCGCGGTGGGACTACGAGGTGGAGTCGCCGCTGCGCGACGCCCGCGGGTTCGACCTGTCGGCGCCCACCCTGCACAACCCGGTCGACTCCGAGCTCGACGACCTCGGCGCGGCCAACGTCATCCTCACCAACGGCGCACGGCTCTACGTCGACCATGCCCACCCCGAGTTCTCCACACCCGAGGTCACCACCCCCCGGGACGCCGTGATCTGGGACAAGGCGGGGGAGCGGGTGATGGAGGAGGCCGCGATCCGCGCGGCGACCGTGCCGGGGGCACCCCGGATCCAGCTCTACAAGAACAACGTCGATGGCAAGGGCGCAAGCTACGGCTCGCACGAGAACTACCTGATGGCCCGGCAGACGACGTTCCCGTCGATCGTCGCAGGCCTCACCCCGTTCTTCGTCACCCGCCAGGTCGTCTGCGGCGCGGGCCGGGTGGGCCGCGGCGCGTCCGGCGACGAGCCGGGCTACCAGATCTCCCAGCGCGCCGACTACATCGAGGTCGAGGTCGGCCTGGAGACCACCCTCAAGCGGGGCATCATCAACACCCGCGACGAGCCGCACGCCGACGCGGACAAGTACCGCCGCCTGCACGTCATCATCGGCGACGCGAACATGAGCGAGTACTCCACCCTGCTGAAGGTCGGCACGGCCGCGCTGGTGCTCGACATGATCGAGGCCGGGGTGCGGTTCGACGAGCTGCGCCTGGCCGAGCCGGTCCGCTCCGTGCACCGGATCAGCCACGACCCCAGCCTGAAGCTGCTGGTCGAGACGGCCGACGGGCGCAAGCTCACCGCGCTCGACGTGCAGCGGGCGTACTACGAGAAGGCCTGCAAGCACGTCGAGAACACCCTCGGCGCCGACGTCGACGACGCCACGGCCGAGGTGCTGACGATCTGGGGCCAGGTGCTCGACGACCTCGCCCGCGAGCCGCTCTCCACCGCAGACCGCCTGGACTGGACGGCCAAGCTGCGTCTCCTGGAGGGCTACCGCGAGCGCGACGGGCTGGCCTGGGACGCCCCGCGGCTGCACCTGGTCGACCTGCAGTACACCGACGTGCGCATGGCCAAGGGCCTCTACAACCGGCTGGCCACCCGCGGCTCGATCAAACGGCTGGTCACCGAGGAGCAGGTCACCGCCGCGATGGCCACACCGCCGGACGACACCCGCGCCTACTTCCGCGGCCGCTGCCTCGAGCGCTACCCGGCCGAGGTCGCGGCCGCCTCCTGGGATTCGGTGATCTTCGACCTGGGCCGGGAGTCGCTGGTGCGGATCCCTACGCTGGAGCCGTTGCGCGGCACCCGGCGGCACGTCGGCGAGCTGATCGACCACTCCCGGACGGCCGAGGAGCTGGTCGAGGCGCTCACGCGCGGCTAGCCTGCCGGGCGGCTCGCGGGCTTGCGGAGCCGACATCGGCGCACCCTGTCCGGCCCCTGCGCATGATCGACCGCTCGGTGCATAGGCGGTCCGAAGTGGCCGCTCTTTGTGCCAAGCCGGTGAGGGTGCAGCCGCCTTCGCGCTGATATCACCCTTGTCCTACACCCCCGCTGTCGCTGTGCGGGCGCTGTATCCGGCGAAACCCACGGGGATGATGTCCCCCGCCCGGCGATCTTGCGGCTTCTCGACGACGTCGTGGTGCCGAAGTAGTCGACGATCTCCGCCTCGTCCTGGGTGAGACGTCCACGCCCGTCCTCACCTCGGATGCGGACGCTCTCGTTACCCTCCTCCAGGCGAGCGGGCGCGACGTGGAGATCATCCCGGTGTGATCCGAGGCGTTCTGTCGGTCCGCTGAGCTAGGGTTGAGCTGCACGACAACGACAGGAGGCGTCATGTCGCAGGAGCAGACCAAGCGCCAGGGCGGCGGTGGCGGCGACGACGACGAGGCGGGCGACGCCGCGGCGGCCGGCCAGGAGCGGCGCGAAAAGCTCGGGGAGGACGTCGACACGATCCTCGACGAGATCGACGATGTCCTGGAGGAGAACGCCGAGGACTTCGTCCGCGCCTACGTTCAGAAGGGCGGCGAGTAACCTCCCGCCCGCCGGGCCGGCCCGGCACCTGCTTCACCCGCGGTACCCCGACGCGGGCCCCTGCACGGAGGAAGGCACGCACCTGACCATGGAGTTCCGGCCGCCGGTTCCCCCACCCGGCCCGAGCGCCTACCTGGCGCCCGGCCCGTCGTCGTTCACCGACTTTGTCACCGCCAACGCCCCGCACCTGCTGCCCGGCCGCGTACCCGGGGACGCAGGCGGGCGCGGCGCGGGCGCTCCGGCCGGGCTCGACGTGCCGCACGCCACCACGATCGTCGCGCTGGTGTTCCGCGAAGGTGTCGTCATCGCGGGCGACCGGCGCGCCACCTCCGGCAGCATGATCGCCCAGCGCGACATCGAGAAGGTCTTCATCACCGACACGTACTCGGCCATCGGCTTCGCGGGCGTGGCGGGGTTCGGCCTGCAGATGGTGCGGCTGTACACCGTCGAGCTGGAGCACTACGAGAAGATGGAGGGCGTCCCGCTCTCGCTCGAGGGCAAGGCCAACAAACTGGCGAGCATGGTCGCGAACAACCTCGGCGCCGCGCTGCAGGGCCTGGTTGCCGTCCCCCTCTTCGTGGGCTACGACACCGAGGCCGAGCCTGCGAAGGCGGGCCGGATCGTCACGTACGACGCCACCGGCGGGCGCTACGACGAGTGGCAGGGCTACCATGCCGTCGGCTCCGGGTCGGTGTTCGCCAAGTCGTCGCTGAAGAAGATCCACACCACCGATGCGGATCGCGCCACCACTATCCGCAACGCCGTCGAGGCGCTCTACGACGCGGCCGACGACGACACCGCCACCGGCGGCCCCGACCTCACTCGAGGGATCTACCCGGTGGTCGTGAGCATCACCGCGGCCGAGGGGGCCGTCCGCCACCTCGACGAGGAGATCGGGGCCGTGGTCCGCGAGGTCGTGGCCGCCCGCACCGAGAACCCGCGGAGCTGACCCCGTGTCCCTCGCCGCCCACCAGCGCCAGGAGCCCTTCTCGTGACGATGCCGTTCTACTCCTCGGTCGACCAGCTGCTGCGCGACAAGTCGGAGCTGGCCCGCAAGGGCATCTCGCGCGGGCGCAGCGTCGTGGTGCTCACCTACACCGGCGGTGTGCTGTTCGTCGCGGAGAACCGCTCCACCACCCTGCACAAGGTCTCCGAGATCTACGACCGCATCGGCTTCGCCGCCGTCGGGCGCTACAACGAGTTCGAGACGCTGCGCAACGCGGGCATCCGCATGGCCGACGTGCGCGGCTACTCCTACGACCGCCGCGACGTCACCGGGCGGATGCTGGCCAACTTCTACGCGCAGGTGCTGGGCAGCACGTTCGTCGAGCAGCAGAAGCCGTACGAGGTCGAGCTGTGCCTCGCGGGCGTCGGCGAGACCGTGGAGGGCGACGAGCTCTACCGGATCACCTACGACGGCTCGATCACCGACGAGCCGCAGTTCGTGGTGATGGGCGGCACCACAGACCCGATCAGCGCCAAGCTGAAGGACACCTACCGGTCTGGCCTCGACCTGGCGGCGGCGATCGACATCGCGGTCGAGGGCCTCCAGGCGGGCCCCGCGCCGGGCGGCAACGGGTCGTCTGCGCGGGTGCTGGGCGTGTCGGCGCTGGAGGTGGCGGTGCTCGACCGGGCCCGGCCGCGGCGCACCTTCCGCCGCATCACCGGCGCCACGCTGCGGGGGCTGCTCCCGGAGGCCAACCGGGCGGTAGACGGCCCGCCCTCGGCGCAACCGGCCGGCGGCGACGACGCCCCGGCGGGCGCGGGCGCCACGGAGTGAGCAGAGCGCACGGCCCGCTGCCCGACGATCCCGAGGAGGACGCGCGGCTCGCCCGCCTGCTCGGCTAGAGGCGTTGATAAGGGCGGGAGCGGCCGGTCCAGCGGCGCTCGTCGCGGCGGTATACCCGGATGGGGCGCGCCGCCACCCGGAAGGTGAACCGGCCCGCCTTCTCCACCACCTCGCCGTCGGTGGCGAGCGTCCCGGGCACGGCCAGCTCCACGTCGAGCTCCGGGACCCGCCGCTCGCCGTATACGCGGCTGTGGCCGAGCGTGCCGGTGAGCAGGCCCACCACGGCACGCAGCCGGGAGAAGCGGACGTCGGCGCGCAGCCATCGGACGTCCAGCAGCCCGGTGTCGAGCGACGGGCGCCACGCGGGCACCAGGCCGCGCGGCGTGTAGGGGCCGTTGCCGACGAAGAGGAACCACACCGTCATCCACCGGCCCTCCAGCTTGACCCGCACCGGCTCGGCCCGATGCAGCACGATGACCAACGCCGCGGCGAACGCGGGCCACTTGCCCCATCGCGGCGTCCACTGCTCGCGCAGCCGCACGAGGTCTGGGTATGACCCGAGGCTCGCCGTGTTGAGGAAGGCCCGCAGGCGCATCACCGCGGGCGACCGGGGCTCGTCGCCGTGGCCGGGGTGGACGTCGACGAGCGCGAGGTCCACGGCCACGGCCTGGCCGGTGCCGGTGGCGTCCACGGCCTCCGCCAGGTCGTACACGCCGACGTCGCGGGCGAAGTGGTTGAGGGTGCCGGTCGGTACTACGACGAGTGGCAGCCCGCGCCGCCCCGCCACCGCGGCCGCGGCGGCCACCGACCCGTCCCCGCCCGCCACGCCGACGGCCAGCGCGGCGGACCCGGCCCGCTCGACGGCCTCGTCGAGCTGCTCGTCCAGTGCGCGGTCGGGCTCGGCGCGCACGATCATCGCCTCCGGCAGCGCGGCCGCCAGCTCCTCGGCCGGGTCGTGGCCTGCCACCCCGGAGCGGTGGTTGGACACCAGCACGAGCCCGGCACCGCCGGGCAGTTCGGGCACCGTGTCGAGCGGACGAGCGCGGGCCTCGTCCTGTTCGCGCACCGGCCACCAGCGCTGGGTCCCGAGCGCCACTCCGGTGCCGACGGCGGCGCCCACCAGCACGTCGGACGTCCAGTGCACCCCGACATGGAGCCGCGAATAGGCCACCGCACCCGCGAGCGGGACCAGGGCGAGCCCGGTGCGCGGGCTCTCCATCGCCACCGCCGTCGCGAACGCCGCCGCCGATGCCGCGTGCCCGGACGGGAACGACGACGACGTGGGCGGGTCGGCGATCGTCTGGTAGGCGGGCAGCTCCGCCGCGGCGGGGCGGCGGCGCGGCAGCAGCGGCTTGAGCACAGCGTTCGCGAGCGGGCTCGTCAGCGCGATGGACAGCACGCCGCGCATGGCGGCCTTGCGCGTCGTCCCCCGCCGGACGGCCAGGACGACGGCGACGCCGAACCAGAGCACGCCGTGGTCGGCCGCTCCGGAAAGCCGCTTCATGGCGGTGTCGAGCGGGCTGGGGGGCAGCGACGAGACCGCGCGGGAGATGGCGCGGTCGACGTCGTTCACGTCGTCGCCCCGGCGGCGGAACCAATGCCTCACGGTGCGACCCTATGGGGCGGCCAACCCGAGACTCCGCACGAACCACGTGTCACGGACGTGACAGGAGAGGGCGCTGTCCGCTTACGCTAGGAGGATGCAGCGGCGGATTTACGGTGTCGAGACCGAGTTCGGGGTCACGTGCACCTTCCACGGCCAGCGACGCCTGTCCCCGGACGAGGTGGCGCGCTACCTGTTCCGCCGGGTCGTGTCCTGGGGGCGCTCGTCCAACGTGTTCCTGCGCAACGGCGCGCGGCTCTACCTCGACGTGGGCAGCCACCCCGAGTACGCCACGGCCGAGTGCGACTCCTTGGCGCAGCTCGTCGCGCACGACAAGGCGGGCGAGCGGATCCTGGAGGACCTGCTCGTCGACGCCGAGCGGCGGCTGGTCGACGAGGGCATCGGCGGCGACATCTACCTGTTCAAGAACAACACCGACTCCGCGGGCAACTCGTACGGCTGTCACGAGAACTACCTCGTGGCTCGCGCCGGGGAGTTCAGCCGCATCGCCGACGTTTTGTTGCCCTTCCTCGTCACCCGCCAGCTGATCTGCGGCGCGGGCAAGGTGCTGCAGACCCCGCGCGGCGCTGTGTACTGCCTGTCCCAGCGCGCCGAGCACATCTGGGAGGGCGTCTCATCGGCCACCACCCGGTCCCGGCCGATCATCAACACGCGCGACGAGCCGCACGCCGACGCCGAGCGCTACCGGCGGCTGCACGTGATCGTGGGCGACTCGAACATGTCCGAGGTCACCACGCTGCTCAAGGTCGGGTCGGCCACCCTGGTGCTGGAGATGATCGAGGCGGGGGTGCAGTTCCGGGACTTCACGCTCGACAACCCCATCCGCGCGATCCGCGAGATCAGCCACGACCTCACCGGGCGCCGCACCGTGCGGCTCGCGGGCGGGCGCGAGGCCAGCGCGTTGGACATCCAGCGTGAGTACCACGCGCGGGCCGTCGAGCACGTGGCCGCCCGCGGCAGTGAGGACCCCACGATCGCCCGCGTCGTCGACCTGTGGGGGCGCGTGCTGCGGGCGGTGGAGACCGGCGACCTGTCACTGATCGACCGCGAGATCGACTGGGCCGTCAAACACCGGCTGGTCGAGCGCTACCGCGCCCGCGCGGGCCTCGACCTCGCCAACCCCCGGATCGCCCAGCTCGACCTGGCCTACCACGACATCCGACGTGGTCGCGGCCTGTTCGACCTGCTGCAGCGCAAGGGCCTCGTCGACCGCGTCACCGACGACGGCGAGATCGAGCTGGCGAAGGACACCCCGCCGCAGTCCACGCGGGCCAAGCTGCGCGGTGACTTCATCGCCGCCGCGCAGGCCGCGGGCCGCGACTTCACCGTCGACTGGGTGCATCTGAAGCTCAACGACCAGGCGCAGCGCACCGTGCTGTGCAAGGACCCGTTCCGCTCGGTCGACGAGCGCGTGGACCGCCTGATCGCCTCGCTGTAGCCCACACCACCGGCGCCCTCGCAGACCTCTTCGGCACCTCGCAGAGCCCGCAGCCCCTGCGAGGTGTCGACCCGCTCTGCGAGGACCCGCCGCGGGCCGCTGGTCGCTACCGCTCGCCGAGCATCCGTTCCCGGATCTCGGCGAGCTTGTCCTGCACGGACGGCGAGCTCACGGTCTCGTCGTTGCGCCCGGGCTCGATGCCCATCGCGCGCAACAGCGCCGCCGCGGGTACGGCCGGGTCGCCGGTCTCGCCGAGCACCGGGTGCAGGCCGTAGTCGGCGAGGTGGTGGAAGACGAGGTTGACGACGGTCCACGGGTTGAACGTCTCCTGCTCGGCCATCCCCGGAGCTTCGAACGGACGTCCGCCGTGGTCAAGTCGCGCCCGGTGGGCGTCGCAAGGTGAGACGCCGGTCCGGGTTCGCCCGGTCGCCCACGGGGCCGGGCGCTGCCGCCGTACGATGCCGGCGTGTCCTCCGCACGGGCAGAGCGTCTGGTGAACCTGGTGCTCTGCCTGCTGTCCACGCGCCAGTTCCTGTCCGCCGAGCGGATCCGCGCGATCGTGCCCGGCTACGCCGACGCGCCGAACGACGAGGCGTTCTTCCGGATGTTCGAGCGCGACAAGACCGAGCTGCGCGAGCTGGGTGTGCCGCTGGAGAGCGGGCGGCGCGCGATCGACACCGCCGACGGCTACCGCATCGCCCGCCAGGACTACGAGCTGGGCGAGATCCACCTGGAGTCCGACGAGGCGGCGGCGGTGGCGCTGGCCGCGCGGCTGTGGGAGTCGCCGGAGCTGGCCGAGCCTGCGCACGGGGCGCTGGTGAAGCTCCGCGCGGCAGGCGTCGAGGTCGACGAGGACCAGGGCCGGGCGCAGCCGCGGGTCCGCGGTGGGGAGCCCGCGTTCGGGCCGCTGCTCGCGGCGGTGCAGGCGGGGCGGGCGGTCGCCTTCGACTACCGCCGCGGGGGTCCGGGCGGTGAGATCGCGCGGCGCACGGTCGAGCCGTGGGGCGTGGTGTCGTGGCGAGGCCGCTGGTACGTGGTCGGGCATGACCGGGACCGGGCCGCGCCGCGCTCGTTCCGGGTATCGCGCATCGTCGGGCAGGTGCGGGCGATCGGCCCGTCGGGGGCGGTGACGGCGCCTGCCGACGTCGACCTGCTCGCCATGGTGCGGGGCGGGGTGGAGCCGCCGCCGGTGGTCGGCACCGCGCGGGTGTGGGTGGCCGAGGGGCGGGCGTACGGTCTGCGGCGGCTCGGCCGGGTGATCGGGCCGCGGGTGCACGGGGGGCGACCGGGCGACGAGCTGGAGCTGGAGCTGCGGAACCTGGACACGCTCGCGCGCTGGCTGGCGGGCCACGGCCCGGACATCGCGGTGCTGGGCCCCCCGGCGCTGGCCGAGCGCGTCCGGGCGAGCTGGGAAGCCGCGGCGGCCGCCCACGCAGGCTCGGCGGCGCCCGCGGCGTCGGCATGAGCCCGCCCGCCGGCGGGGAGGCGGCATGAACACCGGCGACGTGCTTCCTCCCGCGGAGGCGGCATGAACACCGGCGGGGTCACCGACCGGCTTCCCCGGCTGCTGTCGCTCGTGCCTTACCTTTTGGCCCGCCCCGGCATCCCGGTCGCGGATGCCGCAGCCGATTTCGGCATCTCCGAGCGGCAACTGCGGCGCGACCTCGAACTGCTGTGGATGTGCGGTCTGCCGGGTTACGGCCCGGGGGACCTGATCGACCTGTCGTTCGCGGGCGACACGGTCACCGTCACCGAGGACGCGGGCATGCGCCGCCCGCTGCGGCTGACCACGGCGGAGGCCACGGCGTTGCTGATGGCGCTGCGCACGCTCGCCGACGTGCCCGGCGTCGTCGACACGGCCGCGGTACGGCGGGCCACAGTCAAGATCGAGCGCGCGGTCGGGGAAGCGGGCACGGCGGCGCCGTTGCCGGAGCGCTCGGGCGAGGAGGAGGCCACGACGGCGACGGTGCAGCAAGCGCTGGCGGCGGCCCGGGCGCTGCGCATCCGGTACTACACGGCGAGCCGCGACGCCGTCTCGCAACGCACGATCGACCCGATGCGGCTGCTCATCGTGTCCGGGCGCGGCTACCTGGAGGCGTGGTGTCGCCGCGCGGAGGGGGTGCGGCTGTTCCGGCTGGACCGGGTGGAGGACGTCACAGTGCTCGACGAGCCCGCCGCGCCGCCGCCGGAGGCGGAGCCGACGGACCTGTCGGCCGGACTGTTCCAGCCCGCGCCGGAGCACCGCAGGGCCGTCCTCGTGCTGGAGCCCGACGCGCACTGGGTGGCCGAGTACTACCCGGTGGACGAGATCGACAAGATCTCTGCCGAGCCGGGCGGTACGGCGATCCGCGTCGTGCTGCGCTACGCGGACCCGGCGTGGTTGGTGCGGCTGGTGCTGGGGTTGGGCGGCGCGGCGCGGGTGGTGGAGCCGCCCACGCTGGCGGCGGCGGTGCTGGACCGGGCGCGGCAGGCCCTCGGCATGTCGGCGGCCGCGCACGACGGGACGAGCTGAGGGGGACGGGGATGGATGCCGACCTGGTGGCATGGGCGCTGCTCGTGCTGGGTCTGCTGGTGATGATCGGGCTCGCCGTGGCGCTGCGCGGGCACGTGCGCAGACTGGCCCGGCTGCGGGTGAGCGTGGCGGCCGACATCGCGCCGCGGGTGGCGCGGTTGCGCCTGCTGGCGGCGGCCCGCGCCCGGAAGGGCCGCCGGGGCCGGGCGGCCGCGTAAGCTGGCCCGGGAGACGACGGAAGGAGTCACCATGGGCAGCCTCGGGGGCTGGGAGATCCTGATCATTCTGGGAGTGCTCGTCGTCCTCTTCGGTGCGAAGCGGCTGCCGGACATGGCGCGCTCGATCGGCCAGTCCGCGCGCGTGTTCAAGGGCGAGATGAAGGGTCTGCGCGAGGACGACAAGGGCGACAAGACCACCGACAACGGCAGGGAGCAGGCCCTCCGCACGGACGGCCCACAGGACAGTCGCCCCACAGCACGTCCCGAGACCCCGGGCCCGGCCGCTCCCTAGTACCGCACGTCCATGGCCCGGATCCCGCTCCGCCTGCGCGGTCGGAGAGCGCACAACCCCGACGGCACGATGACGCTCATCGAGCACCTCTACGAGCTGCGCACCCGGCTGGCCGTCGCGCTGGTCGCGATCGCGATCACCACCGTGTTCGGCTACATCTGGTTCGGCGTGCCGATGTTCGGCTTGCCCGCGCTCGGCGAGGTGCTCAAGGGTCCGTACTGCGCGATCCCGGCCTCCTCCCGCGCCGTGTTCACCGCCGACCCGAACGCGTGTGTGCTGTTCGGCACCGGACCGTTCGACCAGTTCGCGTTGCGGCTCAAGGTCGGCGCCACGGCGGGCGTCGTGCTCGCCTGCCCCATCTGGCTCTACCAGATTTGGGCTTTCATCACCCCTGGCCTGTACGCCAAGGAGCGCAAGTACGCGCTCACGTTCGTCTCGTGCGCCGCGGTGCTGTTCGTCACGGGCGCGGTGCTGGCCTATTTCGTCGTCGCGCAGGGCCTGTCGTTCCTGCTGCAGGTCGGGTCGAACGTACAGGTCACGGGCCTGTCTGGGGACTCCTACTTCTCGTTCCTCATCGCCCTGTTGATCATTTTCGGGGTGAGCTTCGAGCTGCCGCTGCTCGTCGTCATGCTCAACGCCGTCGGCGTGCTCAGCTACGCACGGCTCAAGGCGTGGCGCCGCGGGCTGATCTTCGGGCTGTTCGTGTTCGCCGCCGTCGCCACCCCCGGCCAGGACCCGATCTCGATGACGGCGCTGGCACTGGCGCTCACCGGCCTGTTCGAGATGGCGATCCAGTTCGCCCGCGTGCACGACCGCCGCAAGGCCCGCCTGCGCGCCGCGGAGGGTTGGGACGACTGGGACCCCGACCAGCCGAGCCCCATCGACACCGCGCCCAGCGCGCTCGACGCCGCGCCCATTGTCGGCGACGCCACCACCGGCCCGTTCCCGCCGCTCGACCCGGCACACCGCCTCGACGACGTCACTTAAAAGGCCACTTCACACCCCACCGACGGACCGCGCGCCCCCGAGGTCGTCCTGGAGGTGCGAGCCAGAGGGCACGCCGTTGCGGCCCAGGCGTTTCCGCCTCCGGCGGCCCTGATCCACGGAGCACGGCCCGACGGGGGTATGTCAACCTGGAGGGGTGGCCCACAGCACCCCGGCGTCGACGGCGCTGCCCCCGGCGGACGCCTACGCCGCCGCCCGCGCCCGCGCCGCCGCTCCGCGGCTGACCGAGTTCGCCGCGCTGCTGCCGTTCGCGCTCGACGACTTCCAGCGCCGGGCGTGCGCGGCCCTTGAGGGTGGCCACGGCGTGCTCGTCTGCGCGCCGACCGGGGCGGGCAAGACCGTGGTCGGCGAGTTCGCGGTGCACCTCGCGCTGGCCCAGGGCCGGAAATGCTTCTACACGACACCGATCAAGGCGCTGTCGAACCAGAAGTACGCCGACCTCGTCGAACGGCACGGGCAGGCCGCCGTCGGGCTGCTCACCGGCGACACCTCGGTGAACGGCGACGCCCAGGTGGTGGTGATGACCACCGAGGTGCTGCGCAACATGATCTACGCGGGCAGCAGGCAGCTGGCCGAGCTCGGCTTCGTCGTGATGGACGAGGTGCACTACCTCGCCGACCGGTTCCGGGGCGCGGTATGGGAGGAGGTGATCCTGCAGCTCCCCGGGCACGTCGCGCTGGTCAGCCTCTCCGCCACAGTGAGCAACGCCGAGGAGTTCGGCGACTGGCTGGTCACCGTGCGCGGAGACACCGCGGTCGTCGTCGACGAGCACCGGCCCGTGCCGCTGTGGCAGCACATGATGGTCGGCTCGCACCTCATCGACATGTTCGGCGCGTCCTCGGACGTCGGGATGGACGGCGAGCTCGTCGTCGATCCCGCGCTGGTCCGCCAGACCCGCGACCTGGAACGCCAGAGCGCCGTCTGGGACCGGGGGAGGGGGCGCGGCCCGGGGAGACGCGACACGCGCTTCCGGCCGCCGTCGCGGGTCACGGTCATCGACCGGCTCGACCGCGACGGCCTGCTGCCCGCCATCACCTTCGTGTTCAGCCGCGCGGGCTGCGACGCCGCCGTCGGCCAGTGCGTGCGCGCAGGCCTGCGGCTCACCACTGACGACGAGATCGACCTGATCCGCGCGACGGTCGAGCGCCGCACGGCCGAGCTGCCCGAGGGCGACCTCACCGTGCTGGGCTACTGGGAGTGGCGCGAGGCGCTGGAGCGCGGCATCGCCGCCCACCACGCGGGCCTGCTGCCCGCGTTCAAGGAGACCGTCGAGGAGCTGTTCGTCCGGGGCCTCGTCCGCGCGGTGTTCGCCACCGAGACGCTGGCGCTGGGCATCAACATGCCCGCCCGCACGGTGGTGCTGGAACGGCTCGTGAAGTTCAACGGCGAGAGCCACGCCGAGCTGACCCCCGGCGAGTACACGCAGCTCACCGGCCGGGCCGGGCGGCGCGGGATCGACGTCGAGGGGCACGCCGTCGTGATCTGGCAGCCGGGCGTCGACCCCGAGCGGGTCGCGGGCCTGGCCTCCACGCGCACCTACCCCCTGGTCAGCTCGTTTCGGCCCGGCTACAACATGGCGGTCAACCTGGTCGGCCGCCTCGGCGTCGACGCGGCCCGGGAGCTGCTGGAGCAGTCGTTCGGCCAGTTCCAGGCCGATCGTTCCGTCGTCGGGCTGGCCCGCCGGATCGAGCGTAACGGGGAGGCCCTCGCCGGGTACGCCGCGTCGATGCGCTGTCACCTCGGCGACTTCGCCGAGTACGCGGCCCTGCGCCGCCGCGTGTCCGAACGGGAGAAGGCGCTGGCCCGCCGAGGGATCGCGGACAGCCGCGACGCCGCCGCGGCGGCGCTGCGCCAACTCAAGCCGGGCGACGTCATCGCCGTCCCGGTCGGACGGCGCGCGGGCCTGGCCGTGGTGCTCGACGCCGGCGTCGCGGGCGACGCGGAGCCGCGCCCGCTGGTGCTCACCGAGGACCGGTGGGCCGGGCGGCTCTCGACCGCCGACTTCCCCGCCCCCGTCGAGGCGCTGGGCCGCATGCGGTTGCCCAAACGCGTCGACCACCGCGTGCCCCGCGTCCGGCGCGACCTCGCGTCGGCGCTGCGCAGCACCGGCATCGTCGCGCCTACGCCGGGGCGGCGGCGTTCCGGTGGGCAGGCCGCCGAGGATCCCGAGCTGGCCACGCTGCAGCGGGCGCTGCGCGCGCACCCCTGCCACGGCTGCGCCGAGCGGGAGGCGCACGCCCGGTGGGCCGAGCGGCACGCCCGCCTGGAGCGGGAGACCGAGCAGCTGCGCCAGAAAGTGCGGGCCACCACCCACTCGCTGGCCCGCGCGTTCGACCGGATCCGGGCCGTCCTCGCCGAGCGTGGCTACCTCGACGGCGAGATCGTCACGGCCGACGGCATGCGGCTGGCCCGGCTGTGGGGCGAGTCGGACCTGCTCACCGCCGAATGCCTCCGGCACGGCGTCTGGGACGGGCTGGCCCCCGCCGACCTGGCCGCCGTCGTGTCGGCGCTGGTGTACGAGTCCCGCCGCGACGCCGGGCCGGTGCCGCGGGTGCCCACAGGCGTCGTCTCCGCGGCGCTCACCGCCACCGTCGAGGTGTGGGCGGGCTTGGAAGCCGACGAGCGTAGCCACCGGGTGGAGCGCACCCGCGAACCCGACCTCGGCTTCGCCTGGCCGATCCACCGGTGGGCCCGCGGCGAGTCGCTCGCGACCGTGCTGACGGCCGCCGAGCAGAACGGCGCCGAGCTCTCCGCGGGCGACTTTGTCCGCTGGTGCCGTCAGGTCGTCGACCTGCTCGACCAGGTGGCCGACGTGGCCGGCCGAGCCGACGGGGTGGGCCGGGTGGCGGCAGACGCGGTCACCGCCATCCGGCGCGGTGTCGTCGCCGTCGGCACCCTGTAGCGACCATTTTCCTGTGCGGGCACCGCCCGGTGTGCTTGGATCGCCCCAACGGAGACGAGGGGGACCACGCATGGGCGAGCCCGAGGGGCCCCGGGCCGACGCGCAGGGCGAGCCGCCCGCCTGGGGCAAACAACCAGCAGGCGGCTGGGGTGCACCCACGTCGCAGGACGACGAGACGCAGCGGGTCGACCCGCGCACCTTCCAGGCCGCAGGCCAGGACGAGGACGACCGCACCCAGGCGGTCGACCAGCGGGCATTCCGCAGCTCCGGCGCCCCGGGCGCGCACGGACCGGACGGTCAGGGACCCGGCGGCGGGCCGGGCGGGCCGGGACCCGGCGGCGGGCAAGGATCGGGCGGTGGGCCGGGCGGTCAAGGACCCGGCGGCGGGCCGGGCGGGCAAGGACGCGGCGGCGGGTCGGGCTTCGGTGGACCGGGTCCGGGCGGACACGGGCCCGCAGGGCCCCCGTTCTCCGGGCAGCCGCAGTACGGTGGCCCGCCCCCGCAGCAAGCGCCGCCGCCCTACGGTGGCCAGCCCCCGCCCTACGTTGGGCAGCCACCGTCCTACGGCGGTCAGCCGCCGCCCTATGGTGGTCAGCCGCCGCCCTATGGTGGTCAGCCCCCGCCGTATGGTGGTCAGCCGCCGCCCTATGAAGGAGAGCCGCCCTACGGCGCTCCGCCGCCGCAGCAGCAGGCCCCGCCGGGGTGGAACCCGCCGCCCCCGCAGCAGGGTTGGGGGGTGCCTGGCCAGCCGCCACAGCAGAACTGGGGCCAGCAGCCACCCCAGAACGCGGGGTGGGGGCCGGGCCAGAACGGCCCGGGGCTGGCGTACGGCAGTCCTCCCGAGCGCGGCCCACAGGGCCCTGCGGGCCAGGGCTATGGCGCTCCGGGCTACGGGGCTCCGGACCATGCGGCGCAGGGCTACGCCGCGCCCGACCAGGCCGCGCCCGACCACGCCGGGCGAGTTCCGGGCCATGCGGCGCCTGACCACGCGCGCGGCGCGCAGGGCTACGGGGCGCTGAACAGCGCTGAGCAGGGCTTCGGCGCCCCGGATACCGGGGTCGCCCAGAACTATGGCGCCCAGAACTATGGCGCCCAGAACTATGGCGCCCAGAACTATGGCGATCAGAGCTACAGCGATCAGAGCTACGGCGATCGGAACTACGCCGCCCCGAGCTACGGCGATCAGAGCTACGCCGCCCCGACCTACGGCGATCAGAGCTACGGCGCGCAGACCTACGGCGATCAGAGTCACGGCGCGCAGAGCTACGGCGATCAGAACTACGGGCCGCAGGGCCACGGCACGCCGGGCTACGCCGGGGCCGACGCCGGGCCGGGCGGCGCCGGATCCGGCTACCCGGCGCTGCCGAATGCGCCCGCGGACGCGAAGAAGTCGAAGCTGCCGCTCATTCTCGGGATCGTCGTGGTGCTCGTCGCCATCGCGGTGGGCGTGCTCGGCTTCTACAAACCCGGGTTCTTCGTCACGAAGGTCTTCGACAGCGCCGCGTTGCAGACCGGTGTCACGAAGATCCTCACCCAGGACTACGGGCTCGCCAACGTCACCGCCGTCAACTGCGGGCAGAACATCAAGGTCACCCAGGGCGCGACGTTCACCTGCTCCGCGAACGTCGACGGCAAGCCCGTCACCGTGCCCGTCCACGTCACCTCCAACGCGGGCGACTACGAGGTCGGCAGGCCCACCTGAGCCACGAGCCGCGCACCCTCGGCCACGGCGAACTGCGGGCCGCCCGCGAGCTGTTCCTCGCCGCGCTGCTGCACCCGACGCTCGACGACGAAGGCTGGGCGCGCGCCGCACCGGCCTACGAGCCCGACCGCACCTGGGGCGTACACGCGGGCGAGACGCTCGTGGGCACCGCCACCTCCTACCCGTGCCGCATGGCGGTGCCGGGCGGCGCCATACTCGACACGGCGGCCGTAACCCAGGTCGGGGTGCGCGCCGACCATACCCGCCGCGGCCTGCTCACCGCCCTGATGCGGGCCCAGCTCGACGACGTCGCCGCCCGCGGGGAGGCGCTCGCCGCCCTGCACGCGAGCGAGGCGCGGATCTACGGCCGGTTCGGCTACGGCGTCGCCACGCGCGCGCAGTCCTTCCGGGTACGGCGTAGCGGGCGCGGGCTGCGGCCCACCGCGCCCGCCGTCGGCGAGGTGCGGCTGCTCGGGGCGGACGAGGCCGGCCCGGTGTCCGCGACACTGCACGAGCGGTTCGCCCTCGACCGACCCGGGATGATCACTCGTGGGGAGCGGTGGTGGCGCTCGCCCGCGGACCGGGCCCGGCGCGACCAGCGCTCGGTACTGGTCGCCGCCCACACCGGGCCGGACGGTGCGGACGGCTTCGTCGTCGCGACGTCCGGCCCGGGCGACATCGCCACGCGCGCGCTGCAGGTGGAGGACCTGCACACCGGCGGGGCGGCCGCGGCCGCAGCGCTCTGGCGCTTCCTGCTCGACGTCGACCTGGTCGGCGAGGTCACCGCGTGGGCCCGTCCCCTCGACGAGCCGCTCGACCTGCTGCTCGCCGACCCCCGCGACCTGACCGTCACCGGCGTCGAGGACGAGCTGTGGCTGCGGCTCGTGGACGTGCCCGTCGCGCTGGCCGCCCGCGGCTTCGCCGCCGTGCCACCCGTCCTCCTGGGTGTGCACGACCCCTTCCGGGAGGCCAACGCGGGCGTCTACCGCATCGCGGACGGCACCGCGGAGCGGGTCGAACCGCTCGGCGGGCCGGTAGCTCCGGAGCTGGAGTGCGACGTCGCCGCGCTGGCGATGGCCTACCTCGGCGACCGGCGCCCCGCCGAGCTCGCCGCCGCAGGCTGGTGGACCGTCCACGACCCCCATGCGCTCGAACGGGCCGATGTCGCCTTCGCCACCCCGACCGTGCCCTGGTGCGGCACCATGTTCTGACCCATTTGGCTCGCGCAGGCCCGGGCGGCCTCAGCAGGCGCCCCGGAGCGCCTTCACCAGCCGGTCCACCGATCCGCCGAGCCCCCACCGCTCGGACAGCTCCGCCAGCCGAGCGGGGTCGGCGGGCGCCGCCGGGAGTGCGTCGGGCCGGTCCAGCTTCACCGGCGCGTCCACTGCCACCCGCACCACCGGTTCGACCACCGCGAGGTAGGGCGCCGCCGCGGCCAGCTTCGCCCGCACCGGCGGGGTGAGCCGGGCGTCGCCGCGGTCCAACACGGCCTCGCACAGCTCCAGCCAGGAGCCGAACCGGCCCACCAGCGTCGCCGCCGTCTTCGCCCCGACGCCGGGCACCCCCGGCAGCCCGTCGGAGGGGTCGCCGCGCAGCATCGCCATCTCGGCGTACGCGTCGCCCGCCCGGGCGCGCGGCACCCCGTACTTCTCGGCGACCTCCGCGGGCCCGAGGTGTTCGGCCTTGGCCAGGCCGCGCCCGACGTACAGCAGCCGCACCGGCACCGGCACCTCCCGCACGATCTGCATGAGGTCGCGGTCGCCGGACACGGCGAGCACCGGGTCGGTGCGCTCGCCCGCGGCCAGGGTGCCGATCACGTCGTCGGCCTCGTAGCCCGCGGCGCCTGCGGTGGCGATCCCGGCGGCGGCGAGCACGTCAAGGATGATCGGGACCTGCGGCGCGAGCGCGTCGGGCACCTCCTCGGGCACGCCGACGGGCGCGGTCTCGGGTTCGCCGGGCACCCGGTGCGCCTTGTACGACGGCAGCGCCTGCACCCGGAATGCGGGGCGCCAGTCCAGGTCGAGGCAGGCGACCAGCCGCGACGGCCGCCGCTCGGTCACCAGCCGGGCGATCATGTCGGTGAAGCCGCGCACCGCGTTGACGGGTGTGCCGTCCGGCGCGGTGATGGTGTCCGGCACTCCGTAGAAGGCACGGAAGTACATGCTCGCGGAGTCCAGCAGCATCAGCGGCGCGGGGGCGGTCACGGACCCGAGCTTGCCGGAATACGCTGGAGGCCATGTCACCCGGGCTCCCCGAGCTGCACGCCGACCGCATCCGCCGGGCCGGAGCGGTCGCCGCCGACCTCGGAGTCGAACTGCTGCTCGTCACACCCGGCACCGACCTGCGGTACCTCATCGGCGCAAACACGGCCACCCATGAGCGGCTCACCTGCCTGGTCCTGCCCGCGGCGGCCCACCGGGCGCCGCCCGCGCTCGTCGTGCCGCGGCTGGAGGCGCCCGCGTTCGCCCACCTCGGGCTCGAAGCGCTCGGGGTCGAGGTCGTCACCTGGCAGGACCAGGAGGACCCCTACCTGCTGGTCAGCGATCTTGCGGGGGGGCCGACCCGAATCGCGGTCGCCGACACGATGCCCGCGGCGCACGTCTTCGGCATCCGGGCCGCGCTGCCCGATGCGGCCGCCACCCTGGCCGGGCCGGTGCTGCGCGAGCTGCGGATGCGCAAGGACGCCGCTGAGGTCGACGAGCTGCGCGCCGCGGGCGCGGCGATCGACCGCGTGCACGCCCGGATGGCCGAGTTCGTCAAGCCGGGCCGCACCGAGGCGCAGGCGGGCGCCGACATCGCCGCAGCGATCGTCGAGGAAGGGCATGCGGAGGCGGCGTTCGTCATCGTCGGCTCGGGCCCGAACGGGGCGAGCCCGCACCACGACGTCTCCGACCGGGTGATCGAGGTCGGCGACGTTGTCGTCGTCGACATCGGCGGTCCGCTGCCGAGCGGCTACAACTCCGACTCCACCCGCACCTACGCCGTCGGCCGCGAGCCGTCCACGGAAGTTCGTGAGGCCTACGCCGTGCTAGAGGACGCCCAGGAGCGGGCGGTGGCGAGCGTGCGGCCCGGTGTGCCGGCCGAGGAGGTCGACGCCGTGGCCCGGCGGGCGATCACCGACGCCGGGCTGGGGGAGCGGTTCATCCACCGCACCGGGCACGGCATCGGCATGGACGTGCACGAGGAGCCCTACATCGTCGACGGCAATGCCCGGCCGCTCGAGCCGGGCATGGCGTTCTCCGTGGAGCCCGGGGTGTACCTCGACGGCGAGTGGGGTGCGCGCATCGAGGACATCGTCGTGGTCACCGCCGACGGGGTCGAACGGCTCAACCACCGCCCGCGCGACCTCGCCGTGTTGTGAGCGGCACGTGCGCACCGGCATCCGCCTGACGGCCGAGTAGCCCGAGCGGGACGTGAGCGGGGTTTCCGCCGCGAGAACCCCGCTCACGTCCCGCTCGCGCGGTCCCCACACACTGTGCGAGCCCGGCACCCGGCTGGGGAGATCGGCAGGAACCTCAGGGTCGGGTCCGGACGTTCCCCGAGTGACCGGGCCTGCCGACAGCGCAGACTGGGTCGACGAGCGGCGAGATCCGCCGCGTCGGACGAAGGAGTACGAAGTGACCTCGACGACCCTGACCCGGCCCCAGCAGGGACGGATGATCGCGGGCGTGTGCGCGGGGCTGGCCCAGCGGTTCGGCTGGAACGTCGGCCTCGTGCGGCTGCTGTTCCTGCTGTCGTGCCTGCTGCCGGGGCCGCAGTTCGTGATCTACCTGGTGCTGTGGGTGCTGATCCCAAAGGCCCCGTACTGACCGTGTCTACCCCGTACTGACCGGCGCGCGGGTCCTCGATCCCGCCGCCCCTTGCGGCCCGGCCGAGCTGTGGATCAGCGGCGGCCGGGTCGCCTCGTTCCGGCGGGCGGTTCGGGCCGGCCCGCACGAGGGTCTCGTCGTCACCCCGCATTCGTGGACGTGCACGTGCACGCCACACCGGCCTGCTCGATGCCGAGCCGCGGTGCCAGCGCACCGTCCGGGCTGGGCGTGTGCTGCACGACACGCTCCGATGGCGGCTGACGGCGGCTGTGGCCGGTATGCCATCATCTGCGCCGTGAGTATGTGGGCGCGCTGTCCGGAGTGTTGTCGCTGCTGTCGTAGCTGACCCTCCGGCCTGTCCGCCTGCCGCCCGTGCGGCGCTCACCTCCTGGAACCTCCTGTGCTCACCCCCGTCCTACCGGATCTGCGCGGCCACACCGTCCTCGTCCTGCACGCCCACCCCGACGACGAAGCGATCTTCACCGGGGTGACGCTGCGCCGTCTCGCCGACGCCGGGGCGCGCACCGTGCTCGTCGTTGCCACGGCGGGAGAGCTGGGCACGTCCCGCGTGCCGCTGCGGGTTGGCGAAACCGTGCCCGAGCGGCGCATCGCTGAGCTGGAGCAGGCCGCCGCGCTGCTGGGCGTGGCCCGGCTGGCACTGCTGGGGTGCCGCGACTCCGGCCTCCCGGGTTGGGCGAGCGGCGCACACGCGCGGGCGCTCGCCGCGGCCGACCCGCTGCGCCTGGCCGCCACCGTGGCGCGCATCGCCGCCGACGAGGGCGCCACAACGGTGGTTCACGACGACGAGCAGGGCATCTACGGCCATCCCGACCACCGGGCGACCTCCCGCATCGGCGCCACCGCCGCCGAGCTGCTCGGGCTGAGCGCGTACCGGATGACCGTGGACCGCGAGCATCTGCACGTCACCGCTCGCGACCGGCACCTCGTCCACGGCGCCGCCCGCGCGGCCGCCGTGCCGTTCGGTCGGATGACCGCCGAGATCCCGCTCGCGATCGCGGGCACGCCCGCGGAGCTGGCGACCAAGCGGGCCGCGATCACCGCGCACGCGAGCCAGGTCGCCGACGCCGACGTGCCCGCCAGCGGGTTCGCCGAGGCCTACGGCCTGGAGTGGTTCCGCCGCTCCGGGCCGCCGGGCGTCCTCGACGCGCTCGGCAACGCTCACATCTTCGCCGCCGCCCGCTGACGGGCTCCCACGGCGCGCTGACCGCTCCATGGCGGCAGGCGGGTTCCACGGCGCGCCCCGGCCGGCCCCGCCAGCCCCCGCCAGCCCCGGCCAGCCCCGGCCATGATCACGCGTTCGGTGCGTTTTCCGGCCAGATCCGGCCGCAAACGCGCCCAACCGACGATCACGGCCGGGGGCCGCCGTCGTCGGCGCGACCCGGGATGTGCGCAGGGGGCCGCCGTCGCCGGTGCGGGCGGGGATGTGCGCAGGGGGGCGCCGTCGCCGGCGCGGCCCGGGATGTGCGCCGGGGGCCGCGCCCGCCCGTCCGTACGGCCGTCGTGCCGGGGCACACCGTAGGCTCTCGTTGTGGCCGCACCGACCGCCGATCCCGCTCCGGCGACCGCGCGGCGCCGCAGGCCCCCGATCAGCACGCTGGCGCGGGCCGTCGCGGCGGCCGGGGCGGGGCTGCTGCTGTACACGAGCTTCCCGCCGCGGCCCTTCTGGTGGCTCGCGCTGCCCGCGCTGGCCGTGCTCGGCGTGGTCGTGTACGACCGTCGGGCCCGCGCGGGCTTCGGCTACGGGTTCCTGTTCGGCATGGCGTTCCTGTTGCCGCTGCTCACCTGGATCGGCGCGCTGGTCGGGCCGGTGCCGTGGGTGGCGCTCGTCGTGCTCGAGTCGCTGTTCGTCGGGATCGGCGGCGCGGGCATGGCGCTGGTGTCGCGGCTGCCCGCCGCGCCGGTGTGGGCGGCGGCGGTGTGGGTCGCGAGCGAGGCGCTGCGGGCGCGGGTGCCGTGGGGTGGGCTGCCGTGGGGCCGTGTCGGCTTCGGCCAGCCCGACGGACCCCTGGTGCACGTCGCGGCGCTCGGCGGTGAGCCGCTGCTCTCGTTCGTCACCGTACTGGCCGGGTTCGCGCTGGGCGAGCTCGTGCGCCGGGCCGTCCTCTGGCGACGTGCGGCCCGCGCCGGGAGCGCCCTGGCGGACGAGGGTGCAGGCCATGCGGTCGAAGCCGAGACGGGCGGCGGAGCGCCGTCCGCGGCGCTGGGCGGGCGACCCGCGCCCCCGTCGTTCGCGGCGCTGCATTGGCGACCCGCGGCGCCGTCCGGCCCGCGCGCGCTCGCCGTCCCGCTCGTCATCGGCATCGCGGCACTGGCGGCGGGCCCGCTGGCGGCGCTCGTCCCGCCCCTGTCGGGCGGCCCCGGCGCCACGGTGACGATCGCGGCCGTCCAGGGCAACGTCCCTCGCCTCGGCCTGGACTTCAACGCCCAGCGCCGCGCCGTGCTCGACGACCACGTGAAGGAGACCGAGCAGCTCGCCGCCGACGTCGCCGCAGGCAAGCTGGCCCGACCCGACCTGGTGATCTGGCCCGAGAACTCGTCGGACATCGACCCCTTCCGCAACCCCGACGCCGCCGCCCAGATCGAACGGGCCGCGCAGGCCGTCGGCGTGCCCATCCTCGTCGGCGCGGTGCTGCAGAACCCGGACGGGCGCACCACCAGCAACTCGGCGCTGGTGTGGGAGCCGGGCGTCGGCGTCGTCGAGCGCGCCGACAAGCGCCGGGTGCAGCCGTTCGGGGAGTACATGCCGTGGCGCTCGTTCTTCCGCCTGTTCTCCTCCTACGTCGACCGGGCCGGGTACTTCGTGCCCGGCAACGGCCCGGGCGTCGTCGACATGGCGGGCACGAAGGTCGGGGTCGCGATCTGCTGGGAGGTCGCGTTCGACGACCTCGTCGAGGCCTCCGTCGAGAACGGGGCGCAGGTCCTCGCGGTGCCGAGCAACAACGCGACGTTCGGCTTCACGCAGATGACCTACCAGCAGATGGCCATGTCGCAGGTGCGCTCGGTCGAACATGACCGCACCTCGATCATCGCGACCACGAGCGGGGTCAGCGCCACCATCGACCCGGACGGTACGGTCACCCAGAGCACGAGGCAGTTCACCCCCGCCGTCCTGGTCAACCGGACGGTGCTGCGCGACACCGTTACCCTGGCCACCTGGCTGGGCGCCCTACCCGAAGGGGTTCTGGTCGCG
Organism: uncultured Actinomycetota bacterium; assembly: GCA_963822805.1. Classification (GTDB taxonomy): domain Bacteria; phylum Actinomycetota; class Actinomycetes; order Mycobacteriales; family Pseudonocardiaceae; genus Pseudonocardia. The sequence continues at coordinate 1,027,976 of CAWGIV010000004.1, forward strand.
GTGGGCGTAGGGGCCGTGGCGGTCGCCGTGTCACGACGGAGGCGTACGGCAGGAAAGGACGAGGATGGCTGAGCCCGGGCCGGTGCTGGTGGTGATCCCGACCTACCAGGAGCGGGACAACCTCGGGCCGGTGCTGACGCGCATGCGGGCCGCGGTGCCCGATGCCGACGTGCTCGTCGTGGACGACGCCAGCCCCGACGGCACCGGCAGGCTGGCCGACGACATGGCCGCCGCCGACCCGCGCATCCGGGTGCTGCACCGGCCCGGCAAGGACGGGCTCGGCGCCGCCTACCTCGCCGGGTTCGCCCGCGCACTCCAGGGCGGCTACCAGCTCGTCGTCGAGATGGACGCCGACGGCTCCCACGCCCCGGAGGACCTGCCCGCCCTCCTCGACGCGGCCGCCGACGCAGACCTGGTGCTCGGCTCCCGCTACGTCCCGGGCGGACAGGTGCTGAACTGGCCCGCGCACCGCTGGTGGATCTCCCAGACCGGCAATCTGTACTCCCGGCTGGCGCTGGGTGTCGCGATCCGGGACATCACGGGCGGCTACCGCGTGTTCCGCCGCCAGGTCCTCGAGGAGCTGGATCTGCGATCGGTCTCCTCGCAGGGCTACTGCTTCCAGGTCGACATGGCGTGGCGGGCCGTGCTGGCGGGCTTCCGCGTGCGCGAGGTGCCGATCACGTTCACGGAACGGGAGCGAGGGTCGTCGAAGATGAGCAAGGCGATCGTGGCCGAAGCCCTGTGGCGGGTCACCTGCTGGGGCGCCGCCCGCCTGCTGCGCCGCACGAAGGCGCCCGCGGGCGTCCGCGCATGACCGAGCGCGAGGAGCTGAGCTGGGAGCTGTTCGGCACGGCAGGCCGGGAGCTCGCACAGCAGGTCGCCGACGACGGCTACCGGCCCGACATCATCCTGTCCATCGCCCGTGGTGGACTCTTCGTGGCCGGTGCCCTGGGCTACGCGCTGGACGTCAAGAATCTGCACGTCACCAACGTCGAGTTCTACACCGGCGTCGACGAGCGGCTGCCGATGCCGATCATGCTGCCGCCGCTGCCGAACGTCATCGACCTCTCCGGGCAGAAGGTGCTGATCGCCGACGACGTCGCCGACACGGGGGCCACCCTCAAGCTGGTGCGTGACTTCTGCGCGGGCCACGTCGCCGACGTCCGCTGCGCCGTGGTGTACGAAAAGCCGCACAGCACCGTCGTCTCCGAGTACGTGTGGCGGCGCACCCCACTCTGGATCAACTTTCCGTGGTCGACGCTGCCGCCGGTGGTCCAGCGTGACGGCCAGGTGCTCGACGCATGAGAAACCGGGCCGCCCCCCAAGGGACGGCCCGGTTCCGGTCTGCGTCAGGCGATCTCGGCGCGCCGCTCGGCCAGGAGCTCGAGGCGCTCCGCCAGCAGCACCTCCAGGTCGGCGAGGGAGCGGCGCTCCAACAGCATGTCCCAGTGGGTGCGCGGCGGCTTGGCCTTCTTCTGCTCGGGCTCGCTTCCGTTGACCAGGCGGGAGATGCTGCCGTGCAGGCGACACTCCCAGGTGGCGGGCGGCTCGGCGTCGTTGGCGAAGGGCACCTCGAACTCGTGACCCCGCGGGCACGCGTAGCGCATCGACTGCCGCGGCGCCAGGTCGTGGTTGCGGTCGGTCTCGTAGCTGACAGCCCCGAGCCGGCTGCCACGGAGCACGCGGTCGGCCATGCGTCATCCTCCATATCGTGTGGTCGGGAGTCACTCCCGACCGGGTCACTACCGAGGTGTAACGTCAGAAGGACTGACGACATTCCTCGCCGCAGGACGGCGACCATCGGTGGCCTGGGCACACGTCGACCACCGGGTTGTTGCTGCCCCGATTCGTTAGTGTCCCTCATTTCCCTCTGCCGCACACGCGGAAGTGACCTGTCCCGCCCTTGTGACTTATGTCACCGTTGCGCGACGCAGTGTTTACCCGCCGGTCAAATGGGCGTTGCCCGGCGCCCGGACCGGGGCCAACGCCGCCAGCCCCGCCGCGAGCACCACGAGGATCCCCGCAATCCCGGCCCGCTGCGCCCCGAACACCGTGATGGCCACCCCGAACAAGGTCGGGGCCAGGAACGACACCGCGCGCCCCGTCGTGGCGTACAAGCCGAACAGCTGCCCCTCCCGTCCCGGCGGCGCGAGCCGGGCGAGGAACGTCCGCGACGAGGACTGCGCGGGCCCGACGAACAGCGTGAGGAACAGCCCGAAGATCCAGAACAGGGTCGGGCCGGACACGACGAGCAGGATTACGCCCGCGGTCAGCAGCCCCACCAGGGAGATCATGATCACGGCCTTCGGGCCGATCCGGTCCTCCAGCGCGCCCCCGGACAGCGCGCCCGCCGCCGACACGACGTTGGCCGCCACCCCGAAGAGCAGTACGTCACCCTTGTCGATCCCGTAGACGGTGACGGCCAGCACCGCGCCGAACGTGAACACCGCGGCGAGCCCGTCCCGGAACAGGGCGCTGGCCCCGAGGAAGTAGACGGTGTGCGGGCTGGCCCGGTACAGCTCGCGCAGGTCGTGGCCGAGCTTGCGGTAGGAGCCGACGACGCCGAGCCGCACGGACCCCGGGTCGGCGGGCGGCAGCTCCGGCACCACGACGAGCAGCGGCACCGCGAACACGGCGAACCACGCCGCGGCCACCAGCGCCACCAGCCGGATGTTGAACCCGTCCACGGTGCTTGCCCCGAGCGCGCCGCCGGTGCCCGCGATCAGGAGGAGGTAGACCCCGAGCAGCTGGACGATGCCGCCGAAGTAGCCCATCGACCAGCCGAAACCGGAGATGCGGCCGATCGTCGCGGGCGTCGACACCTGCACCAGCATCGCGTTGTACGAGACAGACGCCAGCTCGTAGAAGATCGACCCCGAGGCGAGGAGCAGCAGGCCGAGCCCCAGCCAGTGGTAGTCCTCCCGCACGGCGAACAGGCCCGCCATCGTCGCGACGGTGCAGGCCGTCCACACGCCGGTGGCGAACTTGCGCCGCCCGGCCGCGTCCGAGCGCTGCCCCAGCACCGGGGCGGCGAGCGCGATGAGCAACCCCGCCCCGCCGATGGCGTAGCCCAGCCACGCCCCGGCGTCGATCGGGCCGGGCAGCCCGCGGCCGACCGCGTCGGTGAGGTAGACGGAGAAGACGAACGTGAGGATGACGGCGTTGTAGGCCGACGAGCCCCAGTCCCACAGGCCCCAGGCGAGCACCCGGCCCCGGGTGGGCCTGCTCATGTGGGCCACTGTCCGCGCTCGCGCAGCACGGCGCGCAGCAGGTCGGGCCGGTCCGACAGCAGCCCGTCGACGCCGAGGTCGAGCAGCCGCCGCATCCGGGCGGGCGCGTTGATGGTCCAGACGTGCACCTCGCGCCCGTGCGCGTGCGCCGTGCGCAGCACGCTCGCGTCGACGAGGCGGACCGGGCCCGCGCCGACCGGCACGTGCGCGATGTCCCCGGCCAGCGGCGGCCACGCGGGCGAGCCCGGCAGCCCGGAGAGCCACGCCCGCGTCCGCAGGGCCAGGACGTCACGCTTGGCCATGGACGTGCACAGGCGATCGCCGCCGCCGCGGCGGGCCGCGTCGACCCACGCCTGCTCGAAACCGCCGACGCACACCCGGTCCCAGGCCTGCGCCGCGGCCACGGCCGCGAGCGTGGGCGCGACGACGGCCGCGGACTTCAGCTCGATCGTGATCCGGGTGTCGGGCAGCGCGGCGAGCACCTCGACCAGCAGCGGGATCGGCTCGCGCCCACACACCCGCACCGTCGCCAGCTCGGCGGTCGTGCGCTCGGACAGGCGGCCCGTCCCGTCGGTGGTGCGGTCCAGCATGACGTCGTGATGGACGACGGCGACGCCGTCGGCGCTCGCGTGCACGTCCAGCTCCAGGTAGCCGAAGCCCTCCGCGGCGGCGCGGGTGAACGCGGCGAGCGTGTTCTCGCAGCCCGCGAGGTCGCCGATGTGCCAGCCGCGGTGCGCGTACGCCCGCGGACGGGGCCCGGCGAGGTAAGGGTGCACGGCCGGATCGTGCCGGCCCGGACCCGGCGCGGTCAGCGGGAGCGGGGCACGCGCTGCGGGTCGCCGAGCAGCGGGGCGAGCAGGTCGCCGTGCTCGGCGATCCGCCCCGGCAGGTCGGCCGCGGTGAACGTGAGGTCCTCGGGGCGGTGGGCGTCGCGCACCTCGTCCCACGTCACGGGGGTGGCGACCGTCGGGCGGGGCCTGCCGCGCAGGGAGTAGCTCGCAATCGTCGTCTTGTGCGGGTTGTTCTGGCTCCAGTCCACGAACACCCGGCCGCGGCGGCGGGCCTTGGCCATCACCGCGGTGACCAGCCGCGGGGTCTGCGCGGCCAGCTCCTCGGCGATCGCCTTCGCGAACTCGGAGGTGCGCTCCGGCGTGCTCACGGTGACCGGCAGGTAGAGCTGCATGCCCTTGCCGCCGCTGGTGCGCGGGTAGCAGACGAGGCCGTCGCTGGCGAGGCGCCCGGCGATCCGCTCGGCGACCCGCGCGCAGTCGAGCACCGTGGTGCCCTCGCCGGGATCCAGGTCGAACACCACGAGGTCGGGGGTGCGCTGTGCCCCGCGCGGTCCGAGCCGCCACTGCGGCACGTGCAGCTCCAACGCGGCCAGGTTGGCCGCCCAGGCCAGGCCCTGGGCGTCGTCGATGAGCGGGAAGTCGGCGTTCTCCGAGCGGCCGCCGGGGGTGCCGACCCGCGCCGTGCGGATCCACGACGGCGCGTGCCGGGAGACGTCCTTTTCGAAGAACGACGGCTTGTCGACACCGTCGGGCCAGCGGACCAGCGTCACCGGACGGTCCCGCAGGTGCGGCAGCATCACGTCGGCGACCGCGAGGTAGTAGGCGAGCACGTCGGACTTCGTGGTGCCGGTGAGCGGGTAGAGGACCTTGCGGGGGTTGGTGAGCTTCGCCCGTCCGACGGTGGCAGGCGGCGCGGCGGGCGCGTCCACGGCGACCCAGGACGGGCTCTGCGTGCCCGGCTCGTAGGGCGCGTCGGCGTCCTTCGCGACGACCCCGCCGAGCCGCTGCTCCCGCACCGCGGCCACGACCTCCGCGCCGCCCTCCGGGAAGACCGGCGCGAGGCGCCAGTGCGGGCCCACGAGCGGCAGGTCCTCCAGCAGCGCCCGCCGCTCGCGGAACGGGCGGCGGGCGACGTCCCGGCCGTCGAGATGCAGCAGGTCACCGATCCACAGGTCGCCGCCGACCAGCTCGCCGTCCAACAGCATCGGGGTGGCGCCCAGCGACGGGCCGAGCTCGCGCAGCGTTGGCGCGTCGATCTCGGCACCGTCGACGTCGGTGACGCGCGCGCGGCCCCCGTCCACCCGAACGATCACCCGCCGCCCGCCGAAGCTCACCTGCAGCCACCAGTTCTCGCCACGGGGGAGCGGACCGGGGGTGGCCGCCATCGGGCGGGTGTCGCGGGGGAGCGGCTCGCGGTCCGGGTCCGGGTCGGAGCGGCGCAGGATCCAGTCGCGGCCCGTGCGGATGAAGACATAGCGCCCCGAGGCCCGCTGCCCGCGCAGCCGGACGATGACCTCCCGCGGGTTCCACTTCTCGGTCTCGTACGTGCCGGTGTCCCAGATCGTCATCCGGCCGCCGCCGTACTCGCCTGCCGGGATCTCCCCGGAGAACTCCAGGTACTCGATCGGGTGATCCTCGGTGCGCACGGCCAGCCGTACGGTGTCCGGCTCGGTGGGCAGCCCCTTCGGCACCGCCCACGACGCGAGGACCCCGTCGCGCTCCAGCCGCACGTCCCAGTGCAGGCTGCGGGCGTGGTGTTCCTGCACCACGAACCGGTCGTCGGCGGCGGGGACGGGATCGGCCTCGGGCAGGGGCTCGGGGGTACGGGCCGCGTCGCGCTTGCGGCGGTACTCCTCCAGCGGCACCGGCTCACAGTAGCGGTGGCTTGCCTCAGGCAGCCTGCGATGCGAGCATAGCCTAACCTGAACGAAGGGCTGCCTGATGTACGTCTGCATCTGTGAGGGTGTGACCGAGGACCAGGTCCGGTCGGCGGTGGCCTGCGGCGCCCGCACGATCGAAGACGTCGGCGAGACCTGCGGGGCGGGCACGTGCTGCGGCTCCTGCCACGACCAGATCGACGTCTTCCTGCTCGCCGCGGAGGGGTTGTCCGAGCTGGCGGCCTAGGAGCGCCTGGCCGACACCCCCGTCGGTCCGGCCGCTATTGTCCTGGCGTGCGTGGCGATCCCGAGATCATTGCCCTTCTCAACGAGCAGCTCACGAGCGAGCTCACCGCGATCAACCAGTACTTCCTGCACGCCAAGATGCAGCAGAACTGGGGCCTGACCAAGCTCGCGGCGTACACCCGTGACGAGTCGCTCGACGAGATGAAGCATGCGGAGAAGATCACCGACCGCATCCTCTTCCTCGAAGGCCTGCCCAACTACCAGCGTCTCGGCACCCTGCGGATCGGCCAGACCGTCCGTGAACAGATGGAGTCCGACCTCGCGGTCGAGCTCGCCGTCGTCGAGCGGCTGCGGCCGGGCATCATCATGTGCCGGGAGAAGGGCGACGCCACCACGGCGAATCTGTTCGAGGAGATCCTCGCCGACGAGGAGCACCACATCGACTACCTCGAGACCAACCTCGAGCTGATGGACAGGCTGGGCGAGCAGCTCTACCTGGCCCAGCTCGTGGACCAGCCGCCGACGCCGGGCTGAGCGGCCGCCGTGGCACCATTTCTCAGGTGACCAGCAGATCCGGCGCGGCACAGCACCTGCGCGATCTCGCGCGGCTGCGTCGTGTCCGCGACCGGATCGACCGGGAGTACGCCCAACCGCTCAATGTCGAGGCGCTCGCCCGCGGCGCGAACATGTCGGCCGGGCACCTCAGCCGCGAGTTCCGGGCGGCCTACGGCGAGTCGCCGTACGGCTACCTGATGACGCGGCGCATCGAGCGGGCGATGGCCCTGCTGCGGCGGGGTGACCTCAGCGTCACCGAGGTCTGCTTCGCGGTCGGCTGCTCCTCGCTGGGCACGTTCAGCACCCGCTTCACCGAGCTGGTCGGCGTGCCGCCCAGCAGCTATCGGCGCGATGCGACCGCCGCCACCGCGGGGATGCCGTCGTGCGTGGCGAAGCAGGTGACCAGACCGGTCAGGAATCGAGAAGCACGCGTACCCGAGCCGCACCTAGCGTGATCCCCATGAACAGCACCCAGATCAGCATTCACTCCAGCTTCCTCCCGCAGGACGACCCGGACGCCGCACTGGCTTTCTACCGCGACACCCTCGGCTTCGAGGTCCGCGGCGATGTCGGCTACAACGGGCTGCGCTGGATCACGGTCGGCCCCGCAGGCCAACCCGGGGTGAACATCGTGCTGACTCCCGTCGGCCCCGGCATCACCGACGAGGAGCGCCGCACCGTCACCGAGATGATGGCCAAGGGCACCTACGCCACCATCATCCTGGCCACAACGGACCTCGACGGCACGTTCGAACGGGTCCAGGCGCGCGACGCCGAGGTCGTCCAGGAGCCGACCGAGCAGCCCTACGGCGTCCGCGACTGCGCGTTCCGCGATCCCGCGGGCAACCTGGTCCGCATCCAGGAGCTGCGTTGATGAGCACGGCAACCAGGACCGACACCGCCGAGCCGCACATCGCCGACACCCACGATCTGATCCGCGTGCACGGCGCGCGGGTGAACAACCTCAAGGACGTCAGCGTCGAGCTCCCGAAGCGCAGGTTGACGGTGTTCACCGGTGTCTCCGGCTCCGGCAAGAGCTCGCTGGTCTTCGACACGATCGCCGCGGAGTCGCAGCGCCTGATCAACGAGACCTACAGTGCGTTCGTGCAGGGCTTCATGCCCACACTCGCGCGGCCCGAGGTCGACGTGCTGGACGGGCTGACGACCGCGATCATCGTCGACCAGCAGCGGATGGGCACCGATCCCCGCTCCACGGTCGGCACCGCCACCGACGCCAACGCGATGCTGCGCATCCTGTTCAGCAGGCTCGGCACCCCGCACATCGGCTCGCCGCAGGCCTTCTCCTTCAACGTCGCCTCGATCAGCGGCGCCGGCGCGGTCACCCTGGAGCGCGGCGGGCCGCACCGTGAAGGAACGCCGCAGCTTCAGCATCACCGGTGGCATGTGTCCGCGCTGTGAGGGCCGCGGCGCGGTCAACGACATCGACCTGACCCAGCTCTACGACGACCGCAAGTCGCTCAACGAGGGCGCGATCACGATCCCCGGCCACAGCATGGACGGGTGGTACGGCCGCATCTTCCGCGGCTGCGGCTACTTCGACCCGGACAAGCCGATCAACACGTTCACGAAGAAGGAGCTGCACGACCTCCTCTACCGGGAGCCCACGAGGATCAAGGTCGAGGGGATCAACCTCACCTACGCCGGCCTGATCCCGCAGATCCAGAGGTCGTTTCTGGCCAAGGACGTCGACGCGCTGCAGCCGCACATCCGCGCGTTCGTGGAGCGCGCGGTCACCTTCACCACCTGCCCGGAGTGCCAGGGCACCCGCCTGTCCGAGCAGGCGCGCTCGTCGAAGATCAAGGGCATCAGCATCGCCGACGCGTGCGGGATGCAGATCAGCGACCTCGCCACGTGGGTCCGCGGCCTCGACGAGGCGTCCGTCGCGCCGCTCCTGCAGTCGCTGGGCCACACCCTCGACTCGTTCGTCGAGATCGGGCTCGGCTACCTCAGCCTCGAGCGCCCGTCGGGCACGCTCTCGGGCGGCGAGGCGCAGCGCACCAAGATGATCCGCCACCTCGGCTCCTCGCTCACCGACGTCACCTACGTGTTCGACGAGCCCACGATCGGCCTACACCCGCACGACATCCAGCGCATGAACGGCCTGCTGCTGCAGCTGCGCGACAAGGGCAACACGGTGCTCGTCGTGGAGCACAAGCCGGAGGCGATCGCGATCGCCGACCACGTCGTCGACATCGGACCCGGCGCAGGCACCGCCGGTGGCGAGGTGGTCTTCGAGGGCACCGTCGACGGGCTGCGGGGGAGCGGCACGATCACCGGACGACACCTGGACGACCGCGCCGCCCTCAAGCCGTCGGTGCGCACGCCGTCGGGGGTTCTGGAGGTGCGCGGTGCCTCGACCCACAACCTGCGGGACGTCGACGTCGACATCCCGCTCGGCGTGCTGGTGGTAGTCACCGGCGTGGCCGGGTCGGGCAAGAGCTCATTGATCCACGGCTCCGTGTCCGGCCGGGACGGCGTGGTGGCGGTCGACCAGACCGCGATCCGCGGCTCGCGGCGGAGCAACCCGGCCACCTACACCGGACTGCTCGACCCGATCCGCAAGGCGTTCGCGAAGGCCAACGGCGTGAAGCCCGCGCTGTTCAGCGCCAACTCCGAGGGCGCCTGTCCCGCCTGCAACGGCGCGGGCGTCATCTACACCGATCTGGCGATGATGGCAGGCGTCGCCACCACCTGCGAGGAGTGCGAAGGAAAGCGGTTCCAGGCGGAGGTGCTCGAATACACGTTCGGCGGGCGCGACATCAGCGAGGTGCTCGCGATGTCGGTCACCGAGGCCGCCGAGTTCTTCGGTGCGGCGGGCGCGGCGCACATCCCGGCCGCGCACAAGATCCTTGAGCGGCTCGCCGACGTGGGCCTCGGCTACCTCAGCCTCGGCCAGCCGCTCACCACGCTGTCCGGCGGCGAGCGGCAGCGGCTCAAGCTGGCCACCCGCATGGGTGACAAGGGCGGCGTCTACGTGCTCGACGAGCCGACCACCGGCCTGCACCTCGCCGACGTCGAGCAGCTGCTGGGCCTACTCGACCGGCTCGTCGACGCGGGCAAGTCGGTCATCGTCATCGAGCACCACCAGGCGGTCATGGCGCACGCCGACTGGATCATCGACCTCGGTCCGGGCGCCGGTCACGACGGCGGCCGGATTGTCTTCGAGGGCCCGCCCGCCGATCTCGTCGCGCGCCGCGCGACCCTGACCGGCGAGCACCTCGCGGACTACGTCGGCAGAAGCTGAACCCGAGCGCGGCGAGCGGCAGCTCCCATTGTGTGAACCCGGCTGGCGCACTGTGCCCTGGCGGCCACCTCGCAAGATCGCCGCGAGCCGTACCTGACGCTGGTGTGTTACGCGACACGAAAGCCGGAGTAGCTGCCGACAAAGAGTTTGGAGTAGCGCGGAGTTTGGGGTCCAGGCGACATTCCCGGGGAAGGTGCTGCGTCGCGACGGAACCGATTCCGGTGATCGGAGCGGGTCGATGGCCTCCTCTGCCATCGGCACCACCGCATCCATTTGGCCTCCGCTGGGTTACGTCGACGCGCTGTTTGGGGTTAGGTTGCCGGGATGCCAGGTAACGCCACCACCCAGTCGTCGGCAGGCATCCCGTCGGGGCCCGCCGGGTCGCCACATGCCACCTCGGACGCCACCGCCGCGCAACGCGCAGCAGCCGACGCGTACGCCTTGAATACCGAATCGCAATACATCGACCGGCCGCTGACCCGGTCGGCGGCGTTCCTCGTCTTGACCATCAACGATGGCGATGAGGCGCTGGCCACCGTCCGATCGGTCGTCGGCAGCACCGATGACCTCAACAAGGACGTCCGTCTACGCGCCAACACCGGGGGCTTCACCGCCAATGTTGGCATCTCCCACCACGCCTGGAAGCCGCTCACCGGCAAGCCGTCGCCCATAGAGCTCAAACCGTTCCAGGAGATCCGCGGGGCCAAGCACACCGCGGTCGCCACCCCCGGGGATCTCCTATACCACATCCGCGCCGAGTCGGCCGATCTGATCGTCGAGTTCGAGAAGATCCTGCTCGAAGCTCTTGGCTCCTCGGTCGTCGCCGTGGACGACACCGTCGGCTTCCGTTCCTTCGATGCGCGTGACCTGCTCGAGTTCGTTGACGGGACCGCCAACCCTGACGGTCTCGACCTACCGGCCGCCACCATCGTCGGCAATGAGGACCCGGCCTACGCGGGAGGCAGCTATGTCGTCATCCAGAAGTACCTGCACGACCTGGCCGCATGGCGCGCGCAAAGCACCGAGACTCAAGAGGCGATCATAGGACGGACCAAGTTCGACAATGTCAAATTGCCGGATGCGGCCGAGGGCCAAAAGTCGCACAAAACGCTGTGCACGATCCAAGATGCTGAGGGCGAGCACGACATCTTGCGTGACAACATGCCGTTCGCCGCCCCGGGCCGCGGCGAGTACGGCACCTACTTCATCGGCTATTCCCGGCGTCTGTGGGTCATCGAACGGATGCTCGAGCGTATGTTCATCGGTGATCCACCACCACTGCATGACCGAATCCTCGACGTCTCCAAGGCCGTCACCGGCGTGACGTTCTTCGCCCCGGCGCGCGAGTTCCTCAGCGACCTGCAGGGCTGAAATCCGGACGTTCCGGCCGTGCACCGGTTGCCTAGGCTCGGCTGGACCCGCCGCAGCGTCCGGCGATCGTCGTGCCGTCCGGAGGCGTTCAGTGCTCGGCGGGATGCGCCGCCGTAGCATTGAAGGCCGCCGTTGCACGACTCAGCCGGCCGCTGGTCGCGATCGTTGCAAGCCGGACCAATGGCGTCGAGGAGACCATCGCTGGGCTGCCTACGCCGCCTGGCATCTCGGTTTGACCGATGGTGCTGCGGAGCAGACGAAGGCGCGCTATGCCTTCGTCTATGGCGACTTCCTCCGCGTTCACCGTTCCGGTTTGATTGCCGGGCTGTCGAGTAGCGGCACAAGGAAATTGAGCTCGCAGCGCACGAGTCGCTGCAGTACCCGGACTCCATTTCCGGTTGACGCTGGCGGCGTTCTTTCCGGCGACACGGGCCGCGACATGCGCATTGTGGGGCATTCAGTTCAGCGGTGTCTGCCGGCGCAGTTGACGCAGTCGCGGGCGGTGGGCAACGCGGCAAGCCGCTGGTCGGGGATGGCCGTTCCGCAGTGCGGGCAAATGCCGTATTCACCGAAATCGAGCCGGTGTAACGCGGCGGCGATTTCCGCCAGGTGGTGACGGGCCTGCGCCCGAAGCCAGGGGAACGTCAAAGTCAGCAGCGGACTGCTGCGGCCATGATCGGGAAGATTCTGGTGCGGTCGGCGGCGATGCGCTGGAGGGTGCGGTTTGATCTTCGTGATGCCGGCCAGTCGGAGCAGTCCGAGCGCCAAGTTACGCAGTGCGGCCATGGCGTGCGCGCGGTGCCGGCGTAGGCGTGCTGGTCGGGCGGCGTGCGGACGGGACGGCGGATGGCGAGCAGCCGCAGCCTGGCGCGGGCGGCGCAGTGTTCCAGCGCCACGGCGACGCGGGGGTCGAAGTGCGAGTCTTGCAGCCCGTCGCGGCCCCACGGGCCGGGCCGCTCGATAGCAGCAGGCGCTGTGCCGGAAACGCGGTGCCGAGCATCGGGTCGCCGCGCAACTTGGCGTGTAGTGCGCAGCGATCGGTCGCCTCCCGCGGGTGGGGCTGCCTCATCCGGGGACGACGACGCCTTCCCGCAGCAGCCGTCGGCACAACGCCAGCTGGTCGTCTGCGTCCAGGCCGGGAAGCGCGCACGGGGTGAAGGCGGGACCGCGCAGCGCCTCGCGCAGCGCTGATTCGGCGGCTGCGGGAAACCGAATGTCCTTGTCATGCAAGCGAAGCCGCAGCTCGTCGCCGTCTCGGTCCAGCCGCCACCGCTGGCCGGGCCGAGGCAGCAGCCGGCTGCGCGCGGCGATCGCGTCAGCTGCGGCGAGCTGGGCCAGCGGAGCCACTGGTGCCGGCCGGGTTTCGCGCGCAAGGTGGGTACGCACACAGTCGGCCAGCCGGGCCGGATCGGCGGCGTCGAGCGCGCGGCAAACGGCATCGGCGGCTGCCTGCAGGTGTAGCCCGAGGACCGCCGGGTCGGTGAGGTCGGCGCCCGCGGGCAGCGCAGCACGCAGCGCCCGGTCGTCGCAGGCCGCGTCCAGCAGGTACCGGGCGAGCTGGTAACCGGTGATCGGGTGTATCCCGACGGTGAGATGGATCGACGTGTCCTGCTGGGCGTCGGCGGCGTGCAAATACCCGCGTGGCAGGTACAGCGCGTCGCCGGGTTCCAGTGTCGTGTCGAGCAGCGGCGGTTCGGCGGCCCGGGAGGCGACTTCGGCGCGCCGCTGCTGCCACGACTGCTCCGGCAGCGGATCGGCGAGCACCGGGTCGTGTATCCGCCAGTGTTTGCAGCCAGCGACCTGCAAGACGAACACGTCGTGGACGTCGTAGTGGGCGCCGAATCCGCGACTGCCCGGTGGAGTCACGTAGGCGTTGATCTGCACGGGATGGCCTAGCTCAGCGATCAACTTGCGGGCAAAGTCGGCCAGCGGTGGCCAGGTGCGGTGCAGTCCCTGCAAGATCAGTGTCGCGCCGTCCGCGAGCAGCGCGAGGACCCGGTCGTCGGCGGCCTGGTCCGTGATGCTCGCGCCGGCGCCGCCGCCGCGGGTGTACTGCGCGGCGGGCAATACCGCACCGTCGCGGACCATGCGCAGGAAGGGGGTGCGCAAGGCGCGCCGCGAGATCAATTCATCCACCGCATCCGGCCCGAACAGGTCAGCGAACCCGAACCGCAGTTCGGCCTGCCGGGTGAGCAGCGGCCCCCTGCCCCAATGCTCACCGGCGAAGGTCTCCGTGTCTTGCGCGACGCAGCGGCTCAGCGCCGTGCGCTGATCAGGCTGCGCTCCGGCCGCCGCGTCCGTCCGTTCCGGTGTCCAGGCGCTGGTCAGGGCTGCGCGCTCCCCGCGCCCGCGTCCGCACCGCCGTCCGCGCCGTGGTCGACATCCTCGGCCGAACGGCCACCCGCGCCCGCGTCCGCACCGGCGTCCGCGCCGTGGTCGACATCCTCGGCCGAACGGCCACCCGCGCCCGCGTCCGCACCGGCGTCCGCGCCCTGGTCCACGTCGCCGTGGCCCGAACCCTCGCCGTTCGTCATCTCGTCATCGAGGCTCATGACCGACTCCCTCCAACCGGGTGGCGCGACCGGGCGGCCGCACCCCCACCGTAGGGCGCGAGCAGACCGGCGACCAGGCAGGACGTGGTCGCGACCACTATCGCCAACGAAACGGAGCAATCGCGCCGCCTTCCGCCTTGAGTCTTCGTGATTCAAGTTGCCTTGGGACCGCGCAGTAACTATTGAGCCTTTCCGCATAACGACCACTGACTCTGCGTAGTCGCAGAGAACGCCGCGACACGCCGGTCCAGGTCCCACGAAGAGCGCGGAACCCCCGATACAAGAGGTGATCCGACCAAAGATCATCTGCACAGGGTTCCGCGCCGCTGGCGACGCGCTGGGTGTTTCTGCACACCGATCCGCGTCGGTGATCAGTGCGCGGTTCGGCTCGTGTTATCAGGGCGCTGACTAACTCCGGCCATCCCGCTACTCTGGACTGCGACGGCCTGCATCCGATGAGGTTAGCGACGGATCCCTCTCTGTCAAGATGGTCTTGGCGCTCGTAGGCCTCGCGCGCGACGCTCACCGAAACGCCATGAGGTTGCCGAGGAGACCGAGGATGGGGACTAGCGCTCCGTCGAACTCGCCGCATGACAGCGCGGCACTTCTTGAGCGGTGGCGCAGTGGCATGACCGAGCGCATATTGTGGCGCATCGGAGGCGGGCGGGAGTTGGCGCTCGGCGAGCGGCCGCTGCTCATGGGCGTGGTCAATGCCACACCGGACTCCTTCTCCGACGGCAACCAACCGCTGGACCTCGAGTTTCGCGTTGCGCGTGCGCGTGCACAGGTCGCCGCCGGTGCGCAGATCATCGACGTCGGTGGTGAATCCGGCGTGACCAATCGATCGGCCATCGACGCCGATGAGGAGATCGCGCGCGTTCTACCGCTGGTCGAGTTGTTGGTCGCGGACGGGATGGTGGTCTCCATCGACACGTACAAGCCTGCGGTGGCAGACGTTGCGCTGGCGGCAGGAGCGGCGATCGTCAACGACGTCTCGGGTCTTGGTGACCCGCAGCTCGCCGATGTCTGCGCACGGGCAGGTGCCGGCCTCGTGCTGACCCACACTCGTACTGCGCCCAAGACCCGGCTGGACGTGGAGTACCCGGACGGCGTGATGACCGACATCGTCAGGCTGCTGCGCGAGCGCGCGGATGTCGCGAGGGCGCGTGGAGTGCCAGCCGGGGCAATCGTGCTCGACCCAGGTCCAGACCTGGCCAAGACACCGGCCCAGACCCTTGCCGCACTCGCAGATCTCGCTCCACTGCACGCGCTCGGTTACCCGTTGCTGATGGCCACGTCGCGCAAGGACTTCCTCGGCGCGTTGACCGGCCGTCCGCCACGCGAACGCCTGGCTGGGTCGCTCGCGGCGCTCGCGCACTGCACTGACCAGGGCGCTCAGATCTTCCGGGTCCACGACGTCGCGGCCGCCACTGAGTTCCTTGCCGTACGCGCGGCCCTGCGTGGCGAGGTCGAAATCGACCCGGACCTGGCGACGCCGGAAGAGCTGCGCCGCGACGCACCCCGCGAGCCGGCCGGCCGGGCGCCTGCAGAACATCCTCGACGCGAACCCAGACCCGGCGAAGGTAGCCGGTCGGGACCCTGACGTCCTCTACTGGGTCCACATCGCACCGACGCGAACGCTCAGCTGGACCGCCGCCTCCGGGCGTGACCCCGACCGTCAAGGTCACTTCACCTAAACGAGAACGCGTTAGGGCGGAAGGCCGGGGGGCCGTTCCAGGAGCTCGAGGTGGGCTCCTGGCGCATCGGGGCGAACGCGGCTGGGGCCGTGCAGTCGTCTGGTTGCACGGCCGGCGGGATGGGTGAAGCCTCCGAGGGGTAGGAACCGAGCTTCATCGCCGTCGATCGGAGCAGCACATGGCACACCATCTCAGCGGTGCGAACCTCCAGCCGCCCCTGGGCGACCCACGACTGGACATGACCGACCTGTTCGTGTTCCCCGCGAAGACCGAGGGGCGGACCGTCATCATCTTCGACGCGAACCCAGACCCGGCGAACGCACCCGGCCTGCACCCCGACGCCGTCTCCCAAATTCACATCGACACCGACGGTGACTTGCGCCCCGACCTCACCTACCACTTCGTCTTCTCCGAGTTGGACGACGCCGGCCAGACAGTGACCGTGCTGCAGGCCGAGGGCGAGGAGGCGGGCGGCATGGAACCGGTCGGAACAACGCTCGCATCTGACCTCATGGTCGGCATGTCCGGCGACGTCACCGACGACACGTCCGAGGGCCACCGGTTCGCCGTCGCACTACGCAGCGACCCCTTCTTCGCCGATGTCGAGGGACTCTTCCACGAGTTCAAGTGGACCGGCCATGACGCCCGGGCCGACGCCAACATCTACGGGATCGTCCTGGAGGTGCCGGACAGCGAGCTCGGCGACGGGCCCATCTCAGTCTGGGGACGCGTCGTGCTTAGCCGGTCCGACGGCTACGAGTCGGTCGATCGTGGCGCAAACGGACTGGTCACCGCGTTCTTCAACCCGGACAACGACGAGAAGGTCGCCTACAACTCGGGCACCCCGGCATCTGACGAAGCCGACCACCTGGACCGGTTCGTGGGGGTGCTCGAGCACACGGGAGGCTGGGAGGCCGCGCCAGCCCGCGAGACGCTCCTGGCGACGATCGTCCCGGACGTGCTGCGCTGGGACCGTCACCGGCGCGCGACATACCCTAACGGACGCACCTTGACCGACGACGTCACCAGCGCGCGGCTGACCATGCTCACCAACGGCAAGATCACAACGGACAACATCGGGCCACATACGGATCTGCTCGACGACTTTCCCTACCTCGGGCCGCCCCATCCTGCTGCAGGCGCGGACTCGTTCCCAGCCTGAACGAGGCCCGACCCAACTCAGTCGCGCCACGGCTGCGGAGGCAGTACGCGAAGCAGACCGAGCGGCGGGTTCGCTGGACGCCACGGCCGAGCGACGGACGGGCAATAGCGAGCGCTAGCTAGCGCTCGGTCGCGGCGAGCGACCTGGGGACTGGCGTGTCGCGCTCAGATCAACTTAAGGCAAGGCCATTGGGCATGGGGACATCACGCCTGCGCGAGCACCCCGTCACCCGGTAACGGGCTCGGCTGCCCGGTGTGCAGCCCTCTTGGGCATCCACTGCAATGCGTTAGCGTATGTGGCAATGACACAGCCCCGCTCCGCAACTGCGTCGTCGACCGACGAACCCGTCGAGGAGGGTCGCTTCGACGCGCACTTGATCATGATCATCCGTCACGGCGAGAAACCGCCAGAGAGCGGCCGTAAACCCCACGGGACGACGAGCGACGGCACCCGCGACGCCCACGCGCTCACGCCGTTCGGCTGGGCGCGCGCCGGCGCGCTGGTCGAGCTGTTTGCGCCTGTCCGCGGCTCCGCGCCAGCTGGCCTCATGCGCCCGCAGGCGGTGTTCGCCGCCCGGCCGAAGGCTGGCCGGCACCTGCGCGAGTCCGAGACCGTGAGCCTCGTCGCCCGCCGGTTGGGTCTACCCGTCGAGATGCCCCACCATGTCGGCCAAGAGGCCGAGCTCGCGGCGACGTTGCGCCGCCGCGGCGGAGCGATCCTGGTCGCCTGGGACCACGAACGGATCCCCGACATTCTCGAGCAGCTCGGCGCCGTGCGCCCGCACGTCCCGCCGACGTGGCCCGATAATCGCTTCGACATGGTGTACGTACTGCAGCGCACCGAGCCGGGCGCCTACGCGTTCGCCCAGGTGCCGCAACTGTTGCTGCCTGGCGACGACCCCGCGCCGATCGCCTGACGCGAGTGCCGCGGCACCCGATTGTTGTTCCAGGTCCTGACATAAATCGATGCCGGCCCAACTGCGGGGGACTGTAAGAACAACGGTGTAAACTCCGATGAGCAGTTGCTCGACCGCCTGGTCGGACGCGCCCGCGCGGACGGCCTGCAGTCTGACCGGTGAGGGCGGGCTGCAGGCGCAGCTGACCCGACGCTTTCCTGTTACGCCGCGTCCAGGCCGCCACGCAACGCATCCGTGAACTGGAGACCGACAACAAGCGGCTCCGCGATGCCCTCGCCGAGGCCCTCGGCGAGCGGCGGGGCACGTCATCCCGCCAACCACAACGCGACACGCCGAGACCGCGAATTCCCGCGCCGATCCGAACCTCCTGAACAGCACGTCAGCGACACTGTCACGACGCAAAGCAGCAGCTCACAATCATGATCATCTCGCAGGCTCAGATAACGATCGAGAGCGTAAACGCCCGCATCCGACCGCGGTGAAGGCCCGCGGGCACTTCCCCAACGAGCGAAGTGCGTCTACCTGGCCATCATGAGCCTCGACCCCACCGGAACCGGGCAGCGACGCTGGATGATGCGCTGGAAGCCGGCGCTGAACGCTTTCGACATCGCCTTCGACGGCCGGTTGTCCGCCGGGCGGAAGTAGATCAACACAAGTCACTTGCACCGGAAACTTGACAGACCCGACAGCCCCGGTGCCGCCGGAGGACCGACGACGCGACGATCCAACAGGTCCTCGATTCGATCGAAGCGGCGAAGGAGGCCAGCACGCGGGGTGGCTCGCCAAGGAAAGCGAGCAACATCACTCGGCGGTTCCGGAGTCGAGTCGGCTGCAGGCCCGGCCAGTGGCGGCGCGAGCGTCGTGAGCGGTGTTCAAGTGGCGTGCGCGCGGCGCAGCGCGCACGCGAGCAGCTCGCCCGCGGAGCCAGCCGGACGGGGTCCTTCCCGCCAGATGGCCCGCAGGACCCGCTGAAGGTCCAGGCCGGTGGTCGGCACCTCGACGAGCGTGCGCTGCGCCAGGTCGGAGGCGACTACCAGCTCACTGATCAGCGCGGGGCCCGCGCCCGCCGTCACGGCGCTGCGGACCGCCGCGCCCGAACCGAGCTCGAGCAGCGGCGCGGCGATCTGTACACCTTCCGCGGCCACCGCGCGATCCGCGGTCTCCCGGGTGCCGGAGCCCGCCTCGCGGCTGACCAGCGGCGTAGCGGCGAGTTCGGTCGCATCCACCGGACGACGGCGGCGGGCCCATCGGTGGTCGGGGGAGACGACGAGCACGAGCCGGTCCCGCGTCACCACCCGGGAGTGCAGCCCGGGCAGTCGCTCGGGCGACTCGATGAAGCCCAGGTCGACCGATCCCTGGCGGACCAGCTCGCACACCCGCGTGGAGTTCATGACCTGAAGGCCGACGTGCAGCTGCGGCCGCCGCCGTCGCAGTTCGCCGATCCATGCGGGCAGGAGATGTTCGGCGACGGTCATGCTCGCGGCGACGGTGAGCTGGCCCGACCGCTCGCGGCGCAGCACCTCCACCCCCTCGACAAACGCGTTCAGCTCGTCCAGGACACGTTGGGCCCAGCCGCACGCCAGGATGCCGGACGGCGTCAGCGAGGACCCGCGCCTGCTGCGCTCGAGCAGGTGCACACCCAGCCTGCGCTCCAGCCGGAGCATCCGCTTGCTCGCCGCAGGCTGACTGACGCCCACCTCCGTCGCCGCAGCGGTCAGGCTGCCCCGTTGCCCGACCAGCACCAGCAACTGCAGCGACTCGACATCCGGAAGCCATGCCATGCCCTCAGGTTATGACCTGATATGAGATCGACGGGTACCGATCCGGGCAGGCTGCGCCGATCCTCGACATCGTGACCGCGACCCTGCACCCGACTGCCGAACCGAACACCCGACCGGCCCGTCTGCTCACTGCGACCCGGGAGCGACTGCCGGGGCTGGCTGCCGCCGCGCTCGGCACCGCGGTCGCCTTCGGCGTCTCGCGGATGGTCCCCGCGCCGGCGCGCTCACCGTCGCGGTGGTCCTGGGCGTGCTCGTCGGACCATTCCTGCCGGAAGCGAGCCGAGCGGGCCTGCGGTGGGCGACCCGGGCGTTCCTCCGGCTCGGCGTCGTGCTGCTCGGCCTGCAGCTCGGGCTGGATGCGGTGCTGCGCCTCGGCGGCGGCACGCTGGTCGCGGTCGTCGTGACGGTTTTGGGCGCCTTCCGGGACGCTGGCGCTCGGCCGGATCCTCCGCGTGCCGCCCGGCCTCGCACTGATGGTCGCGACCGGGTTCTCGATCTGCGGCGCCTCGGCGATCGCCGCTATGGACAGCGTGCCGAAACCGACAAGGAGGACGTCGCGACGGCGGTCACCTGGTCACCCTGTACGGCGGCGCTGCGATCGCCCTCGTGCCCCTGATCGGGCGCGTCTCGGGCTCGACGCCGAAGGCGTGGGCGCGTGGGCCGGGCTGAGCGTGCACGAGGTCGCCCAGGTGGTCGCCGCGGCATCCCCGGCCGGAGCGGCCGCCGTCGCCGTGGCCGTGGTCGTGAAGCTGACCCGGGTCTGCTGCTGGCCCCGATGGTGGCCGGCGTCGGCGTGGTCGAGCGAGGCGTCGCGGGATGCCCACGGGCGCCGTCCGCCGATCGTGCCGCTGTTCGTGGTCGGGTTCCTGGGGATGATGCGGCTGCGCAGCGCCGGGGTCGTGCCCGCGGGCGATGTCGGCCGGACGCAGATGCTCACCACGCTGCTGTTCGCGGCGGCGCTGTTCGGGCTGGGCAGCGCTGTGCGCTTCGGCGACCTGCTGCGCAACGGCCGTCGTGGGATCGCGCTCGGCGCGCTCTCGACCGCGCTCGTCGGTCTGCTCGGACTGGGAACGCTCTTCATCGCGGGCACCCTCTGAGCTAAACTGGCAGGCACGGGAGTTGAGGAGCCGGGAGTAGGGCCGTCAGCTAACTTCGTCCCATGGACTTCGCGCAACGGATCGCGACACGGGGGAGCGAGTTTCTCCTCTTCGCATTGACGCCCCCTCGACTCTCTGTCTCGCCTGAGCGGGCGCAGGAGATCGCCGACGTGACTCAGAAGCGCCTGGCCCCTTTGCGTCTCGATGGTCTCGTTCTCTACGACATTGACGACGAGAGCGATCGCAACCCGGAGGAGCGACCGTTTCCCTTCCTGCCCACGATCGACCCGGCCACGTTCCGGGCCCAGCACCTGAATGACTGGAGCACGCCAGTCGTCGTGTATCGGGCTGTCGGCAAGTACAAAGAGAGCGATCTCCAGGCGTGGCTGGAAGCCCAGGACGCCGCTCAAGTCCTGACGGTGTTCGTCGGCACCTCGTCGCGGCACAAGCAGTCACCGACCTCGCTCGGTCGTGCCCAGGAGCTGTGGGCGCAGACACGTCCCGATGTGCGGCTCGGGGGCGTGGCGATTCCAGAAAGGCACACCCGCCGGCGCGAGGAGCATCTGCGTCTGATCGCGAAGCAGCAAGCCGGGTGCTCCTTCTTCGTGACACAGGTCGTCTACGACGTCAACGCGGCGAAGGACCTGGTTTCGGACTATCGCTACGAGTGCGCCACGCGCGACCTCGAACCCGTGCCGATCGTGTTCACGTTCTCGGTGTGCGGCTCCATCAAGACATTGGAGTTCCTGCGGTGGCTCGGTGTCGACGTGCCCCGCTGGATCCAGAATGACCTGCGTCACGCAGACGATACGCTTCAGACGTCGTACGAGCAGTCGCTGGCAGCCGCTCGTGAACTGATCCGATACTGCCGACGCATGGAGGTTCCGTTCGGGATCAACGTTGAGAGCGTCTCGATCCGTTTCGCCGAGATTGAGGCCTCGGTGAGTCTCGCCCAGCAGGTCGACCGGGAGCTTCGTCGCTAGCCAGCAGCAGATCAGGCTTCGCGAACCGCAGCGATGTACTGGGCGTAGGCGCTGGTCGATCCGATGGCGTGGCGCTCGATCGTGGACGGGTGGTAGCCGAGCGTGTCGGCGATGATCGGCAGCGGCCCGAGCTTGGTCAGCTCGTTCAGGGTTCCGAGTCGGGCAGCACGAGTGTTTGAAGACGACCTTCAGCCGCTGTCGCAGGCTTGCCTCGTGGATGTGCCGGCCGGATGGCCCAGGGGAGGAAGCGGTCGACGATCCGTCGGGTGCTCGGCCCGTCCGCCAGCCAGGCATCGAGGTGTTCCTGTCTGCACTCGGGCAATGTGAGGCCGTGATCGTGGAGCCAGTTGAGGAACTCGATCGCCACGGTGACGGTCTGCTTCGATCGCAGGAAGGTGCCGTGCGGCACCGTCTCCATCTGGTTCATGCGCCGCTGGCCGGATGTAGCGGCGTACGACGTCGCGATGCTCGTCGGTGAACACGCGGCACGATGACCGAGCCCGCGGCGCCCTAGTTCTACTCCCGTTAGTTCAAAGCCGATAATCGACGTTATGACAGGTTCCGTGATTCCCCTGCCGGAGCGAACTACGCGGCGAGGGCGCTCGCGAGGTCCGGATACAGCGGCAGGATCGGCTCCAGCTTCATGACCTCCCACGGGCGCACCACCGCGCGGTTGTCGGGCGGCGTGACGAGCCGCACCGGGACGGGCTGCGCGCCTGCCGGGTGGCTCGCCGGGGTGCGGGTGGCGAGCTCGGCCAGCGTACCGAGGCCCGACGAGCCGAGGAACGTCACGCCGGACAGGTCGATGACGATCGTGGTCAGGTCGGGCCAGGTCAGGGTCTCGTCGACGGCGCCCATCAGGGTGCGGGCAGTATGCAGGTCGAGCTCACCCTCCACGGTGACCACGGCCGCGGAGTTGACACGGGTCGTCGTGAGACTGATCAGCGGGTGGCCTTCCATCACGAGGTCGACCGTATCGTGCCGGACGTCAGGTGATGTCAGCGGCGCTGCACGAGTCGGTCGAGCATGGCGTGCAGCGGGTCGTTGTTGCCTTCGTGCGCGGCCTTCGACGCCGCAGCGTTCTCGACGGCGTCGATGCCCCGCCCAATGGATCGGGTGGCCCGCGTCGACGGCGAGTTGCCCGAGGAACGCGCGCTGGGTGCGGAGTCGCCCGGGATCGGGTTGCGCGTCAGCTGGGCGATGCGGACGCCGGTGAAGTCCGCCTCGGCGCGCCGCAGTCGCGCAGCGTCTGTGATGACGAGGAGGTTGCGCAGAACGCCGCTCTCCAGGTCGAGGTAGGGGTCCCAGGGCATCAGCGGTAGCGCTCACGCAGGAACTCAATGGCGCCCTCTTCGGTCAGCTGGCCCGTCGCGATCTCCCGAAGGGCCCGCATTCCCACCTCGCTGGGCTCCAGGCCTTCCGCTCTCAGAGACGCGAGCGCCTCGCCGACGGCCGCGCGCCGCTCGGAGATCTCGACCAGGTCGCGGTAGTGCGCCACCGACATGATCACGGCCTCGGGCTTGCGGTGCGACCCGACGAACACGGGCCCCTCCCCCTGCACCCGCTTGAGGATGGCGGCCAGGCTCGCCCGGAACTCGCGGAACGACAGCACCTCCGGCGTTCTCATAGCCCGAATGCGTACCCGAATGCGTACGCATGCAGGAACGCATCGCTCAGGAATCGCTGGATCGTGCCCAGAGGTTGATGCCTGCGTCCACCGCATGCTTGTCGATCTGGTCCAGCTCCTCGGCAGTGAAGGGCGGCGACTGCCGGGCCGCGAGGCTGTCGTCGAGCTGCGCGACGCTGCTGGCGCCGATCAACACCGATGTCACCCGCTCATCGCGCAACGCCCACGCCAACGCCATCTGCGCCAGCGACTGGCCCCGGGCCGCGGCCATGTCGTTGAGCGCGCGGACGTGGGCGAGCGTCTGGTCGGTGAGCAGGTCCGGCGAGAGCGACGCGTCGCGCGCCGCCCGGGAGCCCTCCGGGATCCCCTCGAGGTACTTGCCGGTGAGCATCCCCTGGGCCAGCGGGGAGAACGCGATGCAGCCCACGCCGATCTCCCCCAGGACGTCGAGCAGGTCCTCCTCGATCCAGCGGTTGAGCATGGAATAGGACGGCTGGTCGATCAGCAGCGGCGTGCCGAGCTCGCGCAGGATAGCCGCCGCTTCGCGAGTGCGCTGGCCCGAGTACGACGAGATGCCCGCGTAGAGCGCCTTCCCCGCACGGACCGCCGCGTCGAGCGCGCCCATCGTCTCTTCCAGTGGCGTATCGGGGTCGAAGCGGTGGCTGTAGAAGATGTCGACGTAGTCCACGCCCATGCGGGACAGCGACTGGTCCAGGCTGGCCAGGAGGTACTTGCGCGACCCGCCGCCCTGCCCGTACGGGCCCGGCCACATGTCGTAGCCCGCCTTGGTGGACAGGATCAGCTCGTCGCGGTACGGGCCGAAGTCCTGCGCGAAGATCGTGCCGAAGTTGCGCTCGGCGCTGCCGTAGGGCGGGCCGTAGTTGTTGGCCAGGTCGAAGTGGGTGACGCCACGGTCGAAGGCGCGGCGCAGGATGGCCCGCTGCGTCTCCAGGGGCCGCTTGTCGCCGAAGTTGTGCCACAGCCCGAGCGAGATCACGGGGAGGTCGAGTCCGCTGCGCCCGCAGCGGCGGAAGGCGGCACCGGACACGGCGGGGTCGTAGCGGTCCGGGTCAGCGCGGAAGGTCATCGCGCCATCTTGCCCCCTTGTGGGCGAAACGCGCGGGCGTCGTGCCGACGAGGCGGGTGAAGTGGCGGTGCAGGTGGGCCTGGTCGTGGAAGCCGACCGCGACGGCCACGTCGGCGATGGGCTGTCCGGCCAGCAGCCGTCCGCGTGCGGCCTCGATGCGCCGCCCGGTGAGGTAGCGGTGCGGCGGCAGGCCGAACGCCGCGGTGAAGCGCCGGACAAGGTGCGCGGGGTGGGCGTGCAGGACGTCCGACGCGGCGCGGAGGGTGAGCCCGTCGACGAGGTGGGCGTCGAGCAGGTCGCGCAGGCCGGCGGCGAGCCGGTTGGGTGGGGGCGCGGGGCCGCCGCCGCCGAGGTGGGCGCGCAGGCGGTCGCTGATCAACGCGAGGCGGCTCTCCGCCGCCAGCGGCTCGTCCAAGCTGGCGTGCAGTTGGGCGACGCGGACTCGCAACAGGTCGTCGGGCAGGCTCGGGCTGGTGACCGCGGCACTGATCAGGCGCTTGTCGAGAACGTCCGTGTCGAGGTACAGGACGCGCTTGCGGAAGCCGTCCGCAGTGGCCGGGCGACCGGTGTGGGCGACATGCGGCGGGAGCAGCGTCACCGCGGGGCGCAGCGCGCCGTGCTCGTGGCGGTCGAGGTCATAGCGCACCGCGCCCTCGTCCACGAGGAGCAGCGTCCACGCGTCGTGCGTGTGCTCCGGGTAGGCGTGGTCGGTGAACCGGGCGTGCAGCGCCTCGACGATCCCGGGGACGCCGGGTACCCACGCCCGCACCCGGTTCGGCATGCGTCGAACGTACAAGAATCTGCGGCGCGCCGAGCGCCACGATCGTCCCGTGCGCTTCGACACCAAGATTGCGATCGTGCTGCGCGACGACCTGGAGACCTGGCAGAAGCTGAACGTCACGGCGTTCCTGGCCAGCGGCATGGCCGCCAACCCCGAGCTGCTCGGCACGCCCTACACCGACGCCGACGGCACGCTCTACACACCGATGTTCCGTCAGCCCGTGCTGGTCTTCGAGGCCGACAAGGCCGTCCTGACCACCGCACACGAGCGGGGGGTGGCGCGCGGGCTGCCGATGGCGGTGTTCACCGCCGAGCTGTTCGGCACGGGCCACGACGAGGCGAACCGGGCCGCGGTCGCGGCGCTTCCGCGCGCCGGGCTGGATCTCGTCGGGATTGCGGTGCACGGACCACGCAACGCCGTCGACAAGACGATCAAGGGCGCGCAGCTGCACCGCTGAGACGCGGCCGCGCCGCCGGGCTGCCGCCGCCGATGGGCCGCGCCGGCCGACGGGCCGCGTGGTCGACCGGACCGCCGCCGACCGGGCCCCTGCCGACCGGTCCGCTGTGCTCAGAACCAAGCCTCGCGGTGTCGGGATGCACGACTCACCGCGGCGAGATGCACGACTCACCGCGGTGGGATGCACGACTCACCGGGGTGGGATGCACGACTCACCGGGTCAGGCGGGCTTCAGGGTTTGCACGCTGAGCTGCTCCCCCGGCGGCGTGCCCGCGCAGCCGGTTCCCGCCCGCTCGACGTACAGCGCGGCCGTGTCGCCCGGCGGGTACACCCGCAGGCCGCGCACCGGGGTCGGCCTGCACACCGCCGCGTCGAAGTTCGCGACGTTCACGAGCTGCAGCTGGGCCGCCGCCGCGGCCCCCGGCCGCAGCACCACCTCGGCCCCGCGCGGCCCGCTCATGGCGGCTGCCGGGCCGACCTGGTGCCCGTCGGCACCCGCCACGTACGAGACGCCGGGAAAGCCCCGCAACTCGCAGGTGCGCGCGCCGGCGTTGGTGAGCACGAGCGGCACGATGACCGAGCCCGCGGCGCCCTCGGCCTGCCCGAGCGAGGCCCGCAGCTCGCTGGTGCCGCAATTCGGGACGCCGCCCGGCACGGCGGTCGTGGACGTTGCCGTACCGGTCGACGCGCTCTCGGATGCCACCGATGTCGGGCTGACCGTCGCCGTCGGTCCGGGGTTGCTCGGCGTCGCAGTTCCCGTGCAGGCCGTCGCCGCGAACGCGACGAGCCCGCTCACCGCGGCGACCCACCAGTGCTGATGACTCATCCGGGTATGATCGCTGGTTGCGGGACATGAGGTGCGCAAGAAGGCTGTTGCCTAATTGCGTCGTGTGCGGAGCGTGCCGACCGAACACGGCTTGGTGGCCGCTGGCGCGCGAACTCGGATGTCGCCGCAACGGTGGCCCAAATCCGGCGCTCGGCGGATGGACAGCAACACACCGGGATGTCCCCCACCGGCGATCATGGAGTTGGCATCTAGCCTGGGCTGGTGGCGAAGACAACCCGTGCCTGATCTCGGCACGTTCCTGCTGCTTGCCGCGGGCGGCCTCGGCGCAGGCCTCTCCGGCACGATGGCGGGGCTGGCCTCGCTGTTCTCCTACCCCGCCCTGCTGGCCGCCGGGCTGCCCGCGGTCGCCGCGAACGTGACCAACACGGTGGCGCTCACGTTCACGTCGGTCGGCGCGGCCGCCGGATCCCGTCCGGAGCTCACCGGGCAGTGGCCGACCGTCCGACGGTTCGCCGTCCTCACCGCGCTGGGCGGCGGATTGGGGGCGGTGCTGCTGCTCGTCACGCCGCCGGGGGTGTTCGAGAAGCTGGTGCCGGTGCTGGTCGCGGGCGCTGCGGCGGTGCTGATGTTCCAGCCGCAGATCCGCGCGGCCGTCCTGCGTCGTGCGGGCGAGGGGCACGGCGGCGGTCCGCTCGTGCTCGCCGGGATCCTGTCCGTCGGTGTCTACGGCGGCTACTTCGGCGCGGCGGCGGGCGTGATGTTGCTCGCGTTGCTGCTGGTCGCGCTGCCGGTCTCGCTGCTGCAGGGCAATGCGATCAAGAACGTGCTGCTCGGGGTGTCGAACGCCGTGGCGGCCATCGGCTTCGCCCTGTACGCACCGGTCGACTGGTGGGCGGTGCTGCCGTTGGCCGCGGGCGCGCTCCTGGGCGCGCGGGTCGGGCCCGTGCTGGCCCGCCATCTGCCGCCCACGCTGCTGCGGGTGGGGATCGCCGTGGCCGGGTTCGGGCTCGCCGCCGTGCTCGCGGCGGAGGCCTGGTAGCACGCGCGACGCACGGCGGCCGGGCTGGCCGCCGCCTGGTGACCACGCGGCCCTCGCCGCCCGCCAGGTGATCGCGCGGCGGTCGCCACCGTCGCGTGATCGCCCGGTTTGGTGCGACAGGTGTACTGGCACACCTCCGGCACCAGTTCCGGCGATCTTGGCCTGTGAGGCGGGGCGGGGCGGGCTGGGCTGGCATGGCCGCCGGTTGGCGTGTGCCAAGGTGGTGCGCCGCAAGCACGCGCGCTAACGCGGTGCGGTCGCCGGTTGGCCCCGGGCCGGGGTGGCGGTGCGGTGCAGCCAGTCCTCCAGCGCACGCTGGACGTCACGCAGCGGCGGGCGGCGCGCCGGGTCGTTGTCCATCGCCGCCCGCAGCAGCGCCAGGTGCGCGGTGCGGCGGGGCAGATGCGTGAGCGGTGCGCCGGTGGCCGCGGCCCGCAGGCCGGAGACGGCGTCGGCGTGCCCGCCGCGGGGTGGGCGCCCGGTGAGGGCGTAGGAGACTGTGGCGGCGAGCTGCCAGGAGTCCGATGTAGGCGAGGCGCGTTCTCCGCAGGCGATCTCCGGAGCCAGGAAGTCCGGGGTGCCGAGCACGAACCCGGTCTGGGTCATCGTGGCGTCGCCGGTCTTGCGGGCGATGCCGAAGTCGATCAAGTGCGCAACGCCGTGAGGGTCGACGACCACGTTGCCCGGCTTGACGTCGCGGTGCAACACCCCGCGGGAGTGCGCGGCGTCCAGCGCGCCCGCCAGGTTGACCCACACGCGGGCGGCGGCGATGTCGTCGAGCACGCCGCGGTCGCGGACCAGGTCGCCGAGCGACATGCCATCGACGTAGCCCATCACGATGACCATGCCGTCGAGGTCGGACAGGCCGGGGTCACTGCGGGCGGGCACCAGGTCGTAGATCCGCACGCAGTTCGGGTGCCGCACGGCGGCCAGGGCGCGGGCCTCCCGTTCGAGGCGCTTCTCGGTCTCCGCGTCGGGGGCGTGTGCCGCCTTGAGCGCGACGACGTGCCCGAGGCGGTTGTCGTGGGCGAGCCACACCCGGCCGAAACCGCCCGAGCCCAGCCTGCGGATCAGCCGGAACCGCGGGCCGGACGGCGCGGCGGCGACCAGCGTGGGCCGGTAGCCCGGCGGCGGCGGGGCCGGGGCGGCTGCGACCCGGGTGGGCGTGGGCGCGACCCGGGTAGGTGTGGGTGCGACTCGGGCGGGTGTTCGCACCGGCTGCGCGCGTTCCCGGCGGGCAGGAGGGTTGTTGCCGCGGCCGACCACCGACCAGGACGGCGGCCCGACCGCGAGCGGCAGCACCAGGCCGACCAGCGCGCCGAGGCCCGCGCCCAGCCACAGGTGGGCGGCGGTGAGCGCGGGCACCGCCATGGTCAGCACGGCCACGCCGAGCGTGGAGAGCCAGAAGGACATAGCGGGCCAGCGCGGCCCACGGCGCAGCGCGATCCGGGCCTGCAGGAACGTCAACGTCGCGACGATCACCGGGACGAGGCCGAGCGCGACGAGCCCGACGCCGAGCCGCAGCGGGCTGGAGCCCATGAAGCTCTCCCCGACCGTGACTCGGCCGAGGTACGCGGCCTGGCTCCCGAGCGCGGCGATGCAGGCGTCGGAGCGCAGCCCCGCACGGCTGAGGCCGGGCACCGCCGTGCCGGACGCGGCGAGCGCGAAGATCCGCCCGACCACCGTGAACATCATCAGCGGCGCGAGGCCCGCGAACATGAACCCGAGCGCGGCGCACACCACGGAAGCACCGTTGCCCGCCGTCTTGCGCAGCATCCCGACGAGCAGCGCACCCACGGCGGGAAGCAGCCCGACGAGCACGCCGAGCAGCGAGACCGCCCACGGCCATCCGCCCGGGCAGACATCGGGCGCGACCGAGCGGTGCAGCGCCGAGAGGAGGCCCGCGACCACCGCGGTGACCCCGTCCACGCCCTCCGACCCCTCCCCGGAGCCCCGCCTGGGGCGCCTCACGTCACACCACTATGGCACCGCGGAGGTCACGGATGGACAACGTCTGCGTTCGGACTCGGTTCGTCGGTTACCCCTCGTCGACGAGCAGCGCCTCCAACGCGGGCAGCGCAGCGATGAGGGCGCTGCGCTGCGCGTCGTCGAGGCGGGCCAGCCTGCGCGCGATGAGGGCGGTGCGCTGGGTGCGGACCTCCGCGAGGCGCCGGGCGCCCTCCGCCGACAGCGTGACGAGGACGCCCCGCGCGTCCTGCGGGTCGGGGGAACGGACGACGAGCCCCTGCTCGTCGAGCGCGCTCAGCACGCGGCTCATCGTCGGCGCGGTGACAGCCTCGCGGCGGGCCAGCTCGGAGAGCCGCAGCGGGCCGTGCTCCTCGACCGTGACCAGCGCCGAGAGCTGCAGCGGAGGCACCGACTCGCCGCCGTCGATCCGTACCCGCCTGCTCAGGCGACCGACCGCGAGCCGCAGCCGGGTGGCCAGCTCGTCGCCGGATCCGGTCGCGGCTGCATCCGCCTTCTCGCCCGCCACCGCCGTGTTCGCCGCCCCGCCCGCCATCTGCCCATCTTGCCACCTCGGCCCCGTCACACCTTCCGTATACGGATCCCGGTGATGCTGTGGTCGGGTCCCTTGTGCAGCACCAGGCTCGCTCGGCCGCGGGTGGGCCGGATGTTGCGCTCCAGGTTGGGCTCGTTGATCTGCGCCCAGATGCTCTCCGCCTGCGCGACCGCCTCCTGCTCGTCCAGCCCGGCGTAGCGGCGGAAGTAGGAGTCGGGGTCGCGGAAGGCCGTCTCGCGCAGCCGCAGGAACCGCTCGACGTACCAGCGGCGGATGTCGGCGGTCGCCGCGTCGACGTAGACGGAGAAGTCGATGAAGTCGCTGACCGCGACCTCGGCCCGGCCCGCGGGCTGCAGCACGTTGAGGCCCTCCAGGAGGAGGATGTCGGGCCTCCGCACGATCGTCCACTCGTCCGGGAGGACGTCGTAGATGAGGTGCGAGTACACCGGGGCGGCCACCTCGGGGCAGCCCGCCTTGACCGCACGTACGAAGCCCAGCAGCGCCCGGCGGTCGTAGGACTCGGGGAAGCCCTTGCGCGCCAGCAGGCCCCGTCGTTCCAGCTCCGCGTTGGGGCGCAGGAACCCGTCGGTGGTGATCAGCTCCACCCGCGGGTGCTGGGGCAGCCTGCCCAGCGCCTGCCGCAGGAGGCGCGCGGTGGTGGACTTCCCCACCGACACCGAGCCTGCGATCCCGATGACGAACGGGGTGCGCGGCGGCGGCTCCTCGCCCGGCGCCAGGAACCTTCGGTACGCCTGGTAGAGCCGCGCGGACTCCTCGGTGTGGAGGGCGAGCAGGCGCGTCAGGGGCAGGTAGACCTCGCGCACCTCGTCGAGGTCGACGGGGTCGCCGAGGCTGCGCAGCCCGTCGAGCTCAGCGGCGGAGAGCGGCAGCGGGGCGCTCTCCCCCAGCTTCGCCCATGCCCCTCGGTCGAGGTCGACGTACGGGGAGGCGGACATGCGCAGAAACGTAGACGGCACGGGCCCGCGGCATGGCGGGCGAGTTGCCGATCTCACCCGGTGCGGCGTGATCCGCGCGACCGGTAGACTCGGCGCACACCCCTTCATGAGGAGTCGCACCGTGCCCACCGCACGTTCCGGCGAGCCGGGCTGCAGTAGGGCGCCGGGCCTGCCCCGGCGCATCACCCCCGCGGCATCATGAGCGTGCTGTTGTCCCTCTTGGGCGTGCTCGCCGTGGTCGGCCTCACCTTCGGCACTGCGGTGTCGGTCGCGTCCGAGTTCGCGCTCACCGCGCTGGAGCGCAGCCAGGTCGACGCGCACGTCGCCGCGAAGGACGACCGGCGGGCCCGGGCCGTGCAGCGCGCCCACCGCAGCCTGTCGTTCCAGCTGTCGGGCAGCCAGCTCGCCATCACCGTCACCACGCTGGCCACCGGCTACATCGCCGAGCCCGCGCTCGCCACCCTGTTCGTGCCCGGCCTCGCCGCGCTCGGCTTGTCCGAGGGGGCGGCGGGCGGCACCGCGACCCTGCTCGCCTTGGTGTTGGCCACGGCCCTGTCGATGGTGTTCGGCGAGCTCGTGCCCAAGAACATCGCGATCGCCGACCCGCTGCGCACCGCGCGCGCCGTGGTCTGGCTGCAGAGCGGCTTCGCGAACGCGTTCCGCTGGCTGATCAGCGCGCTCAACACCGCGGCCAACGCCATCGTGCGCAGGCTCGGCGTGGAGCCCGCCGAGGAGCTGCGTTCGGCGCGCTCGCCCGCGGAGCTGAGCTCGCTGGTGCGGGCGGGCGCCGAGCACGGCACGCTCGACGAGGGCACCGCGACGCTCCTGGACCGGTCGCTGCGCTTCACCGACCGCGTCGCCGAGGACCTGATGACACCACGCGTGCGGGTGACGTACCTCGACGCCGACGACACCCTCGCCGAGCTCGTCGCGCAGTCGCGGCAGACCGGCTTTTCCCGCTTTCCCGTCGACGAGGGCGGCGACCCGGACGCACTCGTCGGCGTCGTCCACGTCAAGCAGGCGTTCGGGGTGCCGTCCGTGCGCTGGGCCGACACGCCGCTGCGCACGCTCGCCCAGCCGGTCCCGACCGCGCCCGAGTCGCTCAGCGGCGACGCTCTGCTCACCCAGCTGCGCGCCTCGGGGCTGCAGCTGGCCGTCGTCGTCGACGAGTACGGCGGCACCGCGGGCATCGTCACCCTGGAAGACCTCGTCGAGGAGATCGTCGGCGACGTCCGCGACGAGCACGACGCGCGCGAGCAGGCCCGGGTCCGCCCGCTCGGCGCGGGCAGCTGGCTGGTGTCCGGCCTGCTGCGCGACGACGAGGTCGCCGAGGTCACCGGCTTCGCGATGCCCGAGGGCGACTACGAGACCCTCGCCGGGCTGGTGCTGGCCCGCCTGGGCTGCATCCCCGACGTCGGCGACGACGTCGAGGTCGACGGATGGCATCTCACCGTCACGCGCCGTGACCGCAACCGGGTGGCCGAGCTGCGCGTCACCGCACCCGTCCGGGAGGCCGTCGGTGAGTAGCGATCTCCTCGCCCTGGTCGCCGCCGTCCTCCTGCTGCTGGCCAACGCGTTCTTCGTGGGCGCGGAGTTCGCGCTGATCTCCGCGCGCCGCGACCGGCTGGAGGCGATGGCCAGGGCGGGCACCGCGGGCGCGTCGACGGTGCTGCGCGCGGGCGCCGACATCTCCCGCATGCTGGCCGCCGCCCAGCTCGGCATCACGATCTGCTCGCTGCTGCTGGGCCGCCTCGGCGAGCCCGCGGTCGCCCACCTCATCGAGCGGCCGTTCACGTGGCTCGGGCTGCCCCTCGACGTGCTCGCGCCGGTGGCGTTCGCGATCGCGCTGGTCGTGGTGGTCGTCGCGCACATGGTGATCGGCGAGATGGTGCCGAAGAACATCGCGATCGCCGGGCCGGAGCGCATGGCCCTCTGGCTGGTGCCCCCGTTCCTGGTGTTCACCACCCTGATGGGGCCGGTCATCAGCCTGTTCAACCACACGGCCAACGGCGTGCTGCGGCTCATGGGGGTGCAGCCGCGTGACGAGCTGGCGACGGCGATCACCTCCGCCCAGCTCACCGACCTGATCGCCGAGTCCCGCCGCGAGGGCCTCCTCGACGACGACGGCTCACGGCGGCTCACCCGCACCCTGTCGTCGGCCGGACACACCGTCGCGGACGTGCTGGTGTCGCCGTTCGAGCTGGTGTCGCTGCCGGAGCGGCCCGTCGTCGACGACGTCGCGCGGGCCGTCGCGGACACCGGGTTCTCCCGGTTCCCCGTGCGCGCAGCGGGGAGCTTCGCGGGCTACCTGCACGTCAAGGACATCCTCGACATCGCCGCCGATCCCGGCGCCGAGGTGCCGCCGCAGCGGATCCGGCGACTGCCGCAGGTACGGGTGACCGACCGGCTCGACGTCGCGCTCGCGGTGCTGCGCCGCGCGGGGGCGCACCTCGGGCGCGCGGTCGACGCCAGCGGCGCCACGGCCGGTCTGGTCACGCTGGAGGATCTCATCGAGCACTACGTCGGCACCGTCCGCGACGCCACCCACGCGCGCGAGGAGCCCGCCTGACCGCCCCGCCGCGCTCGTCCCACCGCGCCCGTCCCACCGGCTCGACCTCGCACCCCTTCGCGTGACTTCGCACCCCACCGATGGGGTGCGAAGTGCCACCACGGGGTGCGCGGTCGGCGCACGGGGTGGGCCGCGGGCGTACCGTCGCCCGGTGGCGGATGCCCCTATCGGGCGATGGTCTACCGCTCCGCCACCCCCGGCACACCGCGGTGCCGCTCCGCCTCGGGCACCGACGCCGTCGTCGAGTCCCTGCCGGTGCACTGCACGCACCACGACGCGTTCCGGTTCTTCACCCCGGCGGCCCGGCCCCGCAACGCCGCCACGCCCGGCCGCGCCGACCAGGTGGAGCACGAGCAGCCCGGCTGGTGGCCGCGTGCTTCGAGCTCGCCGTCGACGTCCGTGAGCTGGACATGCGCGCGAGCCCGTACGACCTCACCGCGCTCGGCTACCCGCCGGTGCGCATCGACCCCGTCGGGTCGCGCCGGGTAGCCCAGGCGGGTTTCGCG
The DNA here is from genome assembly GCA_963822805.1 of uncultured Actinomycetota bacterium. Taxonomy (GTDB): domain Bacteria; phylum Actinomycetota; class Actinomycetes; order Mycobacteriales; family Pseudonocardiaceae; genus Pseudonocardia. Next base: position 1,061,828 of record CAWGIV010000004.1, read on the forward strand.
CGGCGGGCCGCTCCCCTGCGGGCCCGCCTCATCAACCTCTGCGCAGCCCTTCGCTGACCACCCCGGAGCGCGCCCGTTGTCGTGGCGGTTCGTTGTCGTCGATTGGTTTGCGGAACGCTGGCGTCAATGAATGCTTGACATCAATAGCAAAATCCGGACGCGAGGTATCAGGGGCAGGTCGGCCTGCTCCTAAAACGGCGGGCGGGCGGCGACACTCGGAGGGGATGTGGGGCCGCCCGTCCGCGTGGCCCTGCCCCCGGATCAGGCGAACGCCGCCGGGGCAGGGCAGCTGCACACGAGGTGGCGGTCGCCGTGGGCGCCGTCGACCCGCCGCACCGGCGGCCACACCTTGCGGTCGTGCACCCCGGGCGTGGCCCCCGTCGGGTACGCGGCCTGCTCCCGGCTGTACGGGTGATCCCACTTGTCGGCCAGGCACGCCGCGGTGTGCGGGGCGCCCCGCAGCGGGTTGTCATCCACCGGCCACTCCCCCGCCGCCACGCGCTCGATCTCGCCCCGGATGCCGATCATCGCGTCGACGAAGCGGTCGATCTCCGCGAGGTCCTCGCTCTCGGTGGGCTCCACCATCAGCGTGCCCGCGACCGGGAACGACATCGTGGGCGCGTGCAACCCGTAGTCGGTCAGCCGCTTGGCCACGTCGTCGACAGTCACTCCGGACGCCCTCGTGATCCCCCGCAGGTCGAGGATGCACTCGTGGGCCACCCGGCCCGCCGCCCCCGCGTACAGCACCGGGTAGTGCTCCCCCAGCCGGGTGGCGACGTAGTTCGCGGCGGCGACGGCCGTGAGCGTCGCCCGGCGCAACCCGTCGACCCCCATGAGCCGCAGGTACGCCCACGAGATCGGCAGCACGCCCGGGCTGCCGTACGGCGCCGCCGACACTGGCCCGACCACCCCGCGGCCGGGCAGGAACGGCGCCAGGTGCGCCGCCACGGCCACCGGCCCCACGCCCGGCCCGCCGCCGCCGTGCGGGATGCAGAACGTCTTGTGCAGGTTCAGGTGGCTGACGTCGCCGCCGAACGCACCCGGCCGCGCCAGGCCGAGCAGCGCGTTCAGGTTCGCGCCATCGACGTAGACCTGCCCGCCTGCCGCGTGCACGGCGTCGCAGACCTCCCGCACGGCCCCCTCGTACACGCCGTGCGTCGACGGGTAGGTGATCATCAGGGCGGCCAGCGCCTCCCGGTGCTGGCCGATCTTGGCGTGCAGGTCGGCGACGTCGACGTCGCCGGTCGGGCCGGTGGCCACCACGACCACGCGCAACCCGGCCATCACCGCCGACGCCGCATTGGTGCCGTGCGCGGAGGCCGGGATGAGGCAGACGTTGCGGTGGCCCTCGCCGCGGCTGCGGTGGTAGGCCGCGATCGCCAACAGGCCCGAGAACTCGCCCTGGCTGCCCGCGTTGGGCTGCAGCGACACCGCCGCGTACCCGGTGAGCTCGGCGAGCCAGCGCTCCAGATCGGCGATCAGCTCGAGGGTGCCCGCAGCGTCCTCGGCGGGCGCGAACGGGTGCAGGTCGGCGAACCCGGGCCAGGTGATCGGCTCCATCTCGGCCACCGCGTTGAGCTTCATGGTGCACGAGCCGAGCGGGATCATCGTGCGGTCGAGGGCCAGGTCGGCGTCGGCGAGGCGGCGCAGCCAGCGCATCAGCGCGGTCTCCGAGCGGTGCTCATGGAACACCGGATGCGTGAGGTACCCGCTGGTGCGGACGAGCGCGGCGGGCAGCGCGTCGGCCGTGGCCGGGTCGAGTGCGGCGGCGTCGGCGTCAACCCCGAAGGCCGCCCACAGCGCCTCCAGGTGGGCCACGGTCGTCAGCTCCGAGCAGGAGATCCCCAGCGTGTCGGCGTCGACGCGGTGCACGGCGATCCCGGCGGCGTGCGCGGCGTCGGCGACCGTATTGGCCCGGCCCGGCACTCGCACCCGGACCGTGTCGAAGAACGCGTCGTGAACGACCTCGACGCCGCCCGCGCGCAGGCCCGCCGCGAGCACGACGGCCATGCGGTGGGCGCGCCGGGCGATACGGGCCAGCCCGTCGGGCCCGTGGTAGACGGCGTAGCAGGCGGCGACGACGGCGAGCAGCACCTGCGCGGTGCAGATGTTGGAGGTGGCCTTCTCGCGGCGGATGTGCTGTTCGCGGGTCTGCAGCGCCAGTCGCAGCGCGGGGCGGCCGTCGGCGTCGTGGGAGAGGCCGACGAGCCTGCCGGGCAGCTGGCGGGCGAGCCCGTCGCGCACCGAGAGGTAGCCCGCGTGCGGGCCGCCGAACCCAAGCGGCACCCCGAAGCGCTGGGTGGTGCCCACGGCCACGTCCGCCCCCAGCTCGCCGGGCGGGGTGAGCAGCGTCAGGGCCAGGAGGTCGGCGGCGACGGCGGTGAGCGCGCCGCGTTCGCGGGCCGCGGCGATGACCGGGCGCAGGTCGCGGACGGCCCCGGACGCCCCGGGGTAGGACAGCAGCACGCCGTAGAACTCGCCGTCGGGCAGCCCGTCGGCCGGGTCGAACGGCACGAGCTCGATGCCCAGGGGCTCGGCCCGGGTGGCAAGCACGGCCCGGGTCTGGCCGAGCGTGTCGACGTCGACGAGGAACCGGGGGCTGGTGGAGCGGTTCGCGCGGCGCAGCAGGGTCATGGCCTCGGCGGCGGCGGTGGCCTCGTCAAGGAGCGAGGCGCCCGCGATGGGGAGGCCGGTGAGGTCGGCGACCGTGGTCTGGAAGGTGAGCAGCGCTTCCAGCCTGCCCTGGCTGATCTCCGGCTGGTAGGGCGTGTAGGCGGTGTACCAGGCGGGGTTCTCCAGCACGTTCCTGCGGATCACCGGCGGGGTGAGGGTGCCGTGGTAGCCCAGCCCGATCATCGGCACGGTGAGGGTGTTGCGGGCGGCGAGCGCACGCAGCGCGGCTAGCACCTCGGTCTCGGACCCGGCGGGCGGCAGGGTGGAGGGCACGGGCGCGGTGTCCGGGGTGTCTCTGATGGCGGCGGGGACGGCGGCCTCGGCCAGCGCGGCGAGCGATTCGGCACCGATGGCGGCCAGCATCGTGGCGATTTCGTCGGGACGGGGGCCGATGTGGCGCTCGGCGAAGGGAACACCGCGCTCGAGTTCGGTCAATGACGGACGGTCGGTCGCGGTGGGATTGGTCGCGGTGGGAGTTGGTCGCGGCGGGGTCGGTCATGGCGCCTCCAGGCAGGACTGGGCGGGGCGGAACGCCCTCCCCCTCTGTCCGTGCCCGCGTGGGGCGGGCGCCTGAGAGATTCACCCCGGCCGGGCCTGGGCTTTCCCCGTCGGCGGATCGCTCGGGGCGATCGCTTTCCAGAGGCGTCTCACCCGCGCGGTCCTGGGTGCCTGAGAGATTCCGGGGAGGATTTGCTCCTTCGGCGCCCGGCTTGCACCGGGACTCTCCCGCGCTGGTTCGGCGACTGCGCAGCCCACTCTAGTCCTACAACGTGGAACTGAGGGGGCCGACACGGCACCCGCGAACCGGCGAGGTCCGGCGGCGCGCTCTGCTCGGCTAGCCGATGGCGCGCCGGGACCGCCTGCGGGAGAGTTCGTCCTCTGGGGCGTCGTCGACGGATCCGCCGTCGGCCCGCTCCACGGGAAAGTCCTTGATCGAGCCGCTGATCTCCTTCATGGCACCGGAGACGGCGATGCCGAACACGCCCTGTCCGCCGCGCAGCACGTCGACGACCTCTTCCGGCGAGCTGCACTCGTAGACCGTGGTGCCGTCGGAGAAGAGGGTGACGCCCGCGAGGTCGCGCACGCCGCGGCGGCGCAGGTACTCGACGGCGACGCGGATGTTCTGCAGTGACACCCCGGCGTCCAGCAACCGCTTGACGACCTTGAGGACGAGCATGTCCTTGAACGAGTACAGCCGCTGGGACCCGGAGCCTGCGGCACTGCGGATCGAGGGGGCGACGAGCCCGGTGCGAGCCCAGTAGTCGAGCTGCCGGTAGGTGATGCCGACGACCTGACAGGCGGTGGGCCCGCGGAAGCCGACGAGCTGGTCGGGCAGCCCATCAAGCCCGGACCCGACGAGGGGGTCCGGGAAGAGCTCGCCCTGCTCGGGCGTGGACGGCGGGTCGTCCACCGCGCCCCCTTCTGCCGAATCACATATTGGTGCTTTGACCGTAGGCGCGTGGACGCGCAGGGTCAACGCAACACGCTCGTGCGGGGTAGGAGCTGCGGCAACACCCGCGCGGGAAGCGTGAGTCCGGCTACGGCTGGGCGCCGCGGAAGTCCTCAAGGAGTCACGCGACCGCACCCGGACGCGAGGTGAGTCCCCCTACGGTTGAGCGCCGCGGAAGTCCTCCCAGGGTCTACGCGGCCGTACCCGCGCGGAGGGTGCGGGCCCGCTACGGTTGGGCGCCGCGGAAGTCCTCGGGGGAAATCGAGTCCAGGAACTCCCGGAACTTCTCGACCTCGTCCTCCTGCTCGTCCGGGATGATCAGCCCGGCCTCGGCGAGGACCCGCTCATCGGCGTGGATCGGAACGCCGGTGCGCAGGGCCAGCGCCACGGAGTCGCTGGGTCGGGCGGACACCTTCACCCCACCGTCGAAGACGAGCTCGGCGTAGAACGTGCCCTCCTGCAGGTCGGTGATCCGTACCTGCTCCAACCGCCGCCCGAGGCCCGCGATCACGTCCTTGAGCAGGTCGTGGGTGAGCGGCCGGGCGGGCTTCACGCCCTGCTGCTCCAACGCGATGGCGGTGGCTTCGACCGATCCGATCCAGATCGGGAGGTAACGGTCGCCGGTGGTCTCCCGCAAGAGGAGGATCGGCTGGTTAGCGGGGAGTTCGACCCGGACGCCCACCACACGCATCTCGCTCATGCGGTCCCTCCTCCTGACGGTCCTGCTGCCTTCCGACGCTACACGGCACGCTCCGCGCGCGCCCGCCGCCGGACGGGCGGCCCGCGCGTGTCGCCGACGGCCGGGAACGTTCCCGCGTCAGCCGCGCGGGCCGGTGATGAAGACCAGCCGGAACTTGCCGATCTGCACCTCGTCGCCGTCGACGAGCACCGCCGTGTCCACCGGTTCGCGGTTGACGTAGGTGCCGTTGAGGCTCCCGACGTCGACGACCACGAACTCCCCCGCATCGCTGCGGAACTCCGCATGACGGCGGGAGACGGTGACGTCGTCGAGGAAGATGTCGCTGTCGGGATGGCGCCCAGCGCAGGTGACGGCCCGGTCGAGCAGGAACCGCGATCCCGCGTTGGGGCCCCGTTTGACGACCAGCAGTGCCGAACCCTCCGGGAGCGCGTCGACCCCCGAAACGGCCGGTTCCTGTGCCGGGGCCTCCGCCTCGGAGAGGAAGTCCGCGCGGAAGACCGAAGTGGTCTCCGGGGCACGCTCCGGGGGCACGCCGGGCCCGTCATTCATGGTCACCTCGGGGTCTCCTCCTGCGGATAAGTCCGGATAGGTCAGCGGTACGTCAGCGTGGCGGTGCCGGACAAACCTACCGCGCGGGCCTGCCGGGCACCGGGCCCGCCTACTCGCCGACGAGCTCGCCGTAGGCGGCCGCGTCGAGCAACCCTTCCGGCGTGTCGGTCACTCTGATGTCCAGCATCCAGCCGTCCTCGTACGGCGCTGAGTTGATCAGCTCAGGTGTGTCGGCCAGCACGGCGTTGACCGCCACGACAGTACCGCTGACCGGCGCGAAAAGGTCCGAGACCGACTTGGTCGACTCCACTTCGCCGACGGCCGCGCCCGCCTGCACGTCGGCGCCCTCGTCGGGCAGCTGGACGAACACGACGTCGCCGAGCTGGGTCTGCGCGTGGTCGGTGATGCCGATCCGGACGACGCCGTCGCCGAGCTCGCGGACCCACTCGTGGGCGTCGGTGTAGCGCAGGTCGTCGGGGATCACGGCCGGAGCCTAGCCAGGCGGTTCGACCGGCTGCGCGCGGGGCGTTCGCAATGCGAGCACGATCTGGGCCAGGTAGAGCGACCCGGTGTACAGGTACAGCGCGCTGCCCCATATCGCGAAGGCGTACCCGGTCGGCCGACAGAGATCGGCGAACCAGCCGGTCTGCAGCCCGGCCAACAGCAGCGGGAACGTCCAGAGAAGCAGGAACGTGGCCGCCTTGCCGAGGTAGACCACGGGCGGCGGCCCGAAGGAGCGGCGCCGCAGCAGCGGGAGGCACGCGGCGAGCACCAGGTCCCGGCCGACCAGCACGGCGACCGCCCACCACGGCACGACGCCGCGCAGGCCCAGCCCGAGCAGCGCGGCGAGGATGTAGAGCCGGTCGACGGCCGGGTCGAGCAGCTCCCCCAGCCTGCTGTACTGGTTCAACAGGCGGGCGAGCTTGCCGTCGGCCCAGTCGCTGATCCCGCCGAGGCCGAGCACGACGATGGCCCAGATGTCGGTCGCGGGCGCACCGTGCCCGGCCAGCAGCAGCCACAGGAACAGCGGCACGCCCGCGAGGCGCAGCACGGACAGCACGTTGGGGACGGTCAGCACCCGTGTGTTCGCGCCTTCGACCACGTCGCGAGGCTAGGCCGTGTCCCGTGGATCAGCGACCGCGGTCTTCGCGCCCAGATGGCCCCCGGCCGCGTTGTCGGGCGCCACCGACGCAGCCCCTCGACCCCGATCCACGAGACGCGGCGTGGACGTGGTGGCACGATGCGGGCCATGAGCTCCGAGGATCCGGCGGCCGCGCTCAAGGAGAAGCAGGCGCCGCTCAAGCAGCGGTACCGGGACGACCCGGCGAGCGCGGTGGTCACCCTCACCGCCGACGGCGAGCTGGACGGCAGCGGCGTGGCCTGTCGCGTGCGCACCGCGTCGCTGCTCGCCGAGGCGGGCCTGCACCCGGCGAGCGGCGGCGACGGCACCCAGCTGTGCTCGGGCGACATGTTGCTGGAGGCGCTGGTCGCGTGCGCGGGCGTCACCCTGCGGGCCGTGGCCACCGCCCTGCGCCTCGACGTGACAGGCTCCGTGCACGCCGAGGGCGACCTGGACTTCCGCGGCACCCTGGGCGTCGACCGGGCGGCCCCGGTCGGGTTCCGCGACATCCGGCTGACGTTCGACCTCACCACGGACGCCGAGGCCGACCAGCTCGCCACGCTGGTCACGCTGACCGAGCGCTACTGCGTCGTCCTGCAGACGATCCGGCAGTCGCCGCCGACATCGGTGCAGACGTCGGTGCAGGCGTCCGTGCACCTCAGGACATGAACGGCGCGCACGCGCTGCTGAGCACCCTCGTCGGGGCGGGCGTGGACGTGTGCTTCGCCAACCCCGGCACGTCGGAGATGCACTTCGTCGCCGCGCTGGACGGGGTGCCCGCGCTGCGGCCGGTGCTCACGCTGTTCGAGGGCGACGGCGACCGGCGCGGCCGACGGCTACTCGCGGATGGTCGGGCGCCCGGCCGCCGTGCTGCTGCATCTCGGCCCCGGCCTCGGCAACGGCTTGGCCAACCTGCACAACGCGCGGCGGGCGGGGTCGGGTGTGGTGACGGTCGTCGGCGAGCACGCCACGGGCCACCAGAAGTACGACGCGCCGCTGCAGTCGGACATCGCCGCCGTCGCGGGATCGGTGTCGGCCTGGCTGCGCACCGCCGCCGCGCCCGCCGACGTGGGCCGGGACGTCGCCGACGCCGTGGCCGCGGCCCGGGCGGGCCGGGTGGCGACGCTGGTGCTGCCCGCCGACGTGAGCTGGTCCGACGGCGGCGCGCCCGCCGCGCCCGCCCCGGTCCCCGAGCGACCGGCCGCCGACCCGGCCGCGCTGCGGGCGGCCGCCGACGCGCTGCGGTCCGGCGAACCCGCCCTGCTGCTCGTCGGCGGCGACGCCTGCCGCGCCGAGGGCCTGGCCTCGGCGAGCCGGATCGCGGCCGCGACCGGGGCGCGAATGCTCGCCGAGACGTTTCCCGCCCGGCTGGAACGCGGCGCGGGCACCGCCCCCGTCGGGCGGCTGGGCTACCTGGTCGAGCAGGCGCAGCACCAGCTCGCGGGCACCCGCCACCTCGTGCTGCTCGGAGCGCGCGCACCGGTCGCGTTCTTCGGCTACCCCGGCAAGCCCGGCGACCTCGTCCCCGACGGCTGCGCGGTGCACGAGGTGGCGCCCCGGTACGGGCAGGCGGCCGCCGCGGCCGCGGAGCTCGCCGACCTCGTCGCGGGCGACACGCCGCCCACCGTCGCGGCGGCCGGACGGCCGGACCTCCCGACCGGCCCGCTGACGGTCGCGAACGCCGCCGCCGTGGTCGGGGCGCTGCTGCCCGAGGGCGCGGTCGTCGTCGACGAGTCCAACACCTCGGGCGTCGGCCTGCCCGCGGCCACGGCGGGCGCCCCGCGTCACGACTGGCTCACGCTCACCGGCGGCGCGATCGGCTACGGCCTGCCCGCCGCGACCGGGGCCGCGCTGGCCTGCCCGGACCGACCCGTCTGGTGCCTGCAGGCCGACGGCAGCGCGATGTACACGATCTCCGCCCTGTGGTCGCACGCCCGGGAGGGGCTCGACGTGACGACCGTCGTCTACCACAACAGCGCCTACGCCATCCTGCGCGCCGAGCTGCGCCAGGTCGGAGCCGCCGGGTTCGGCGCGCGCGCCCGCTCATTGCTGGACTTGTCCGGGCCCCGCCTCGACTTCGTCGCGCTGGCCTGCGGCATGGGCGTGCCCGCCACCTCGGTGGACACCGCGGAAGGCCTCGCCGGGGCGCTGCGGCGCGCGTCGGCAGAGGCCGGCCCGCACCTGATCGAGGCGGTGGTGCCTGCCGGCGTCTCCTGACCGGAGCTTGCGGAGCGAACAAGACCGGCCGCTCGCCGCGCGCGGGCGACGGCTCGGCGCGGGGCTGCCCGTTCGCCCCGGGGCTCGGGCTGGACGGGCGACGTAGTCTTGCTGGTGGGGAGCGGCAGGTAGGGCGCGGGGAGCCCGACGAAAACGCCGAGAGAATGCGCATGACGGGGATCAGCACGATCGACGACATCGGTCGCGTCACGCACACCTGTCTCATCCCCGACAGCGACGACCATCTCTGGGAGGCAACGGCCGCGTACGTCGCGGGCGGCCTCGCGGCGGGCGAGCGCGTCCTCTACTTCGAGAACGACACCGCCGAGCTCCTCCTCGGCAGGCTCGCCGACGACCGGGTGTCGGTGGCCGGGGCGCTCGCGGACGGTGGGCTGGTCATCGTCCCCACGGAGCACACCCGCCGGATCTGCGCCTACCCCGTTGCCGACATCGTCGAGCTCATCCGCAGCCAGATCGTGGAGTCCGCCAGCCGCGGGTGGCCGGGCATCCGCATCGCGGGCGAGTCCCGCGAGATGCTCCCGATCGGCGGGCTGCGTAAGCTCGTCGAGTACGAGATGGCGGTCGACGTCATGCTGGCCGCGCACCCGAACGCCCGCCAGCTCTGCCGCTTCGACCCGCACTTCTTCGACGACGAGGCCGTGGCCGCCATGCGCGAGATCCACCCCACCGAGCTGGTGACACCCGCCCTCTACGACGACACCCTGCTGCGCGTCACCGGGTCGGCGGCCACTGCCCTCCGGTTCGCTGGCGAGATCGACCTGTCCAACCGGCCCCAGGTCCGGCGCGTGCTCGACAACGCGCTCGACACCGCCCTGCGTTCCCCCTACGCCGCCACCGACATCACCATCGACCTGGCGTCGCTGCGGTTCATCGACGTCGCGGGCGCGGTCGAGCTCGTCCACGCCGCCGAGTCGTTCCCCGAAACGCACCGGCTGATGCTGGTCGGCGTGCGCCCCGCCGTCCACCGGGTCCTCGACCGGTGTGGCGCCCCGTTCGCCGCCCGGCTCGAGGTCGCCCCCCGCGAGGAGGTCCGGTGAGGATCACCAGCCCGCCGCAGGCGACCCGGCTCCGGCACGGCGTCGCGTTCTATGACACCGAGGCCGACCTGATGGCCCAGCTCGTGCCGGTGGTCGAGGCCGCGACAAACGCAGGCGAACCGATGGCGCTGGCGCTGCGGCCCACCACCGAGGCGGCGCTGCGCGCCCGGCCGTCATGCGACCTGTCCGACGCCGTCGCGCTGGCCCGCCCGGACGGCCCGGACGGCCCGTCCGGCCAGACGCTCGCGGCGCGGTGGGCCCGGGAGCTGCGCACGCTCACCGGGTCGGGACGGCGGGACGTCTGTGTCATCACCGAGCACTGGGACACCTTCGACGGCGCCGACGGCGGCTTCTGGACCGAGCTCGACGCCGCGGCCAATGTCGCGCTGTCCGACCTGCCCGTCGCCATGACCTGCTTCTACCCCGCCTACCCCCTCCACGAGGCGGTCCTCACCGGCGCACGGCGCAACCACCGCACTGTGCTGCTGCGCGGCCGGGCCGCCGACAACGCCGACTTCCTTTCCCCCCAGGAGGTCCTCCTGGCCTTGCCCGCGCCTGCGCCGCTGGTCCTCGGGCCGCCCGACGAGCGCCGCACGTTCGGCGCGTGGGCGCTCAACGAGGTGCGGGCGAGCGTCGCCGCGATTCTGCGCGCGGCCGGGTTCGGCCGGGATCGCGCCGACGACGTCGTGCTCGCCGTCAACGAGATCACCACCAACGCCGTCGAGCACGGGCCGGGCGACGCCGAGGTCTGCCTGTGGTCCGACGCCGACGGTTTCGTCGTCGAGGTGCACGACCGTGGCGTGCTGAACAACCCGCTGCCCGGGCTCATCGCTCCGCACCCGGCCGAGCCTCGCGGCCGGGGCGTCTGGATCGCCCGCCAGCTCTGCGACTCGCTGCACGTCTGGGCCGACGCCGACGGCACGCATGTCCGGCTGCGCGCCGCTCCCTGACGTGCGCTAGGATCACCGCAGGTGGGAGGTCACTGAGCGTCACCGGGCGAGCCACAAGGTTCCGTCAAGTGTGACCTATCAGGCCCTTCCCAAGCCGCGTCCACTGGAGAACACTCTTCGACGGACTCGGCGGATCAAGCGCGGGCCGAAATTGATTGAGCACAACTCTTCTTCCACGGGACGACCATGTCTGACGATCAGCGACGATCTCGCACGGCGCAGGCGCTCCCGCACCGCATCACGGTGCTGGGCGCGTTCACCCTCACGGTGGACGGGGCGCCCGTCGCGTTGAACGTCGACGGCCGCAGGCTGGTCGCCTATCTGGCGGTGCACCCCCGCCCGCAGGCCCGCGCCGCGCTCGCCGCCGACCTCTGGCCCGGGGTGGCCGCCGCTCAGCGCCTTCTCGGCGAGGCCGTCGCGGCCGTGGACGTACCGGGGCTGCTCGACGCGGCCGACACCGGCACGCTCGCGCTGGCCGCCGACGTCGCCGTCGACCTCGCCGACGCGATGCAGCTGATCCGCACCCTTCCGACCCTGCCCGCAGGCGCGCCGGTGGACACTACCCTGCTCACTGCCGACATCCTGCCCGGCTGGACGGCCGGATGGATCGAGATCGAGCGCGAGCGGTTCCGCCAGCTGCGTCTGCACGCCATCGAGGAGCGCAGCCAGCGGCTGATCACCGCGGGCCGCTTCGACGACGCCGTCGCGATGGCCAAGGTGGCCGTGCGCACCGCGCCGAGCCGCGAGAGCGCCCGGCGCGCGCTCATCGAGGCCTACGTCGCGCAGGGCGACCTGGCCGCCGCCGTCAACGAGTACGACGAGTACCAGGAGCTGCTGCGCTCCAGCCTCGGCGGCCCGGTCGGGCACGGGCTGGACGGCATCGTCCCCACCACACCCGCCTGGCCCGTGCTGCGCGCCCGCAGCATGATGCCGCGCTCGGCCGTCCAGCTGCCCGGCGGTGTGCGGGCCATGCGCGGCGGCAGGCGCGTCGTGGCGGGCAATCCGCGCTGACCGGCTCCGCTGCACCCGCCCGTAGCGGATGACGGCGTCGCTCATGCGAGGCTCCGGAGCTTCGGCAGCACGTCCTCGGCGAACTGGGTGAGGAACCGGTCCTGGTCGTGGCCGGGCCCGTGGAAGACGAGATGGTTGAGGCCCGCGTCGACGTACGGCTTGATCTGGGCGACGGCCTCGTCCGGGTCCGAGGCCACGATCCACCGCTTGGCGACCTGCTCGATCGGCAGCTCGTCGGCCAGGCGCTCCATCTCGACCGCGGAGTCCACGCTGTGCTTCTGCTCGGCGGTGAGCGACAGCGGCGCCCAGAAGCGACAGTTCTCCAGCGCGGTGGCCGGGTCGCGGTCGTAGGACATCTTGATCTCGATCATCTTGTCGATCGTGGCCGGGTCGCGGCCCGCCGCCTGCGCGCCTTCGGCGACGGCGGGCAGCAGCTTCTCGGTGTAGAGGTCCATGCCTTTGCCGGAGGTGCAGATGAAGCCGTCGCCCGCGCGGCCCGCGTACCTGGCGACGACCGGGCCGCCCGCGGCGATGTAGACGGGGATGGGTTGCTGAGGCTTGTCGTAGATCGTCGCACCGACCGTGCGGTAGTACTCGCCCTCGAACGACACGTCCTCGCCCGCCCACAGCTCCCGCATCAGCCGCACCGCCTCACGCAGCCGGGCGAAGCGCTCCTTGAACTCCGGCCATTCCCGCCCGGACACCGCGATCTCGTTCAGCGCCTCGCCGGTGCCGACGCCCAGCATCACCCGTCCGGGGTAGAGCAGGCCGAGGCTCGCCCACATCTGGGCCAGCACCGCGGGGTTGTACCGGAACGTCGGGGTCAGTACGGACGTGCCGAGCAGGATCCGCGACGTCCGCTCCCCCACCGCCGTGATCCACGCCAGCGCCGAGGGTGCATGGCCGCCTGCGTTCCGCCAGGGCAGGAAGTGGTCGGACACCACCGCGCTGTCCAGGCCCACCTCCTCGGCGCGCACCGCGTACTCGACGAGCTCGCGTGGCCCGAACTGCTCCGCCGACGCCTTGTATCCGATCCGCAAGGTCATGGTCGTCAGCCTGCCCCGATTCCGCGCCGCGGGAAACTCGGATGACCCCAGCGTCTGGTCGACCTACGGTTCTTTGCGCCATGAGCGAAGCCCTCACGGCAGGCGATCGGCCACCCGCCCCACCCCTTCGCGCGCTGCGTCGTCTGCTGCCCTACGTCCGTCCGCACCGCGCCGCGCTGGTCGGCAGCGGGGTTGCCGCGTTGGCCGCCACGCTGGCAGGCCTGGCGATTCCGCTCGTCACCCGCGCGATCGTGGACGGCCCGGTCGCGCGCGGCGACCTCCGTACCCTCCCGTTCCTGGTCCTCGGCGTGCTGGGCTTCGGGGCCGTCGAGGCCGGGTTGATCCTCCTGCGCCGGATGCTGGTGGCGGGCGCCGCCAACCAGGTCGAGGCGACGATGCGCGCCGACCTGTACGCGCACCTGCAGCGGCTGCCGGTGGCGTTCCACGACCGCTGGGCGTCGGGCCAACTGCTGTCCCGGGCAACCTCGGACCTCACGACGATCCGCTGGTTCGTCATGTTCTCGGGGATCTTCCTCGTGGTGAACGCGCTGACCGTCGTCGTCGGCGTCGGTGTGCTGGTGTGGCTCTCGCCGTGGCTCGGCCTGGTGGTCGCGGTCATGGCGGGCCCGCTCACGGCCACGACGCTCGTGCTGGAGCGGCGCTACTCGCGCGCCGCCCGCCGGGCCCAGGACCAGGTGGGCGACCTCGCCACCGTCGTCGAGGAGTCGGCGCTCGGCATCCGGGTGCTGAAGTCGCTGGGCCGCGGGCGGTGGCTCACGGCCCGTTTCCTGGCCGACGCCCGCGGCCTGCGCGGCACCGAGCTGACGAAGGTGCGGCTGCTCGCCGCGCTGTGGACGGTCGTCGTGCTGGTGCCGGAGGCCGCGATCGCGGTCATCCTCGCGCTGGGCGCCTACGGCGTCGCCGACGGCACGCTCACGCTCGGCACGCTGGTCGCCGCCGCGACCGTCGTCACCTATCTGTACTGGCCGGTCGAGTCGCTGGGCTGGCTGCTGGCCGAGGCGAGCAACGCGGCGGGTGCCACGGTGCGCTACTTCGAGGTGCGCGACATCCTGCCTGCGATCACCGACCCGCCGCGGCCGGTGGCGCTGGGCGCGGTGCGCGGCGAGCTGGTGCTTTCCGGCGTCCGGTTCCGTTACCCGGGCGCCGACCGCGAAACGCTGCGCGGGGTGGACCTCGTCGTGCGCCCCGGGGAGACGATGGCGCTGGTCGGGGCCACCGGCTCGGGCAAGACCACGCTCACGTCGCTCGTCCCGCGCCTCTACGACGTGACCGACGGCCAGGTGTGCATCGACGGCATCGACGTCCGCGATGTGGCGCTGGCACAGCTGCGCCGGGTGGTCGCCACGGCCTTCGAAGACCCGGTGCTGATCTCGGCGAGCGTCCGGGAGAACGTGGCGCTGGGTCTGCCCGAAGCGCCCGACGACGAGGTCTGGACGGCGCTGCGGGTGGCCAGCGCCGATGGGTTCGTCGCGGCGCTGCCGTGGGGGCTGGACACGCGGATCGGTGAGCAGGGCATGTCGCTGTCGGGCGGGCAGCGCCAGCGGCTCGCGCTGGCCCGCGCGGTGGTGGGCCGTCCGCCGGTGCTGGTGCTGGACGACCCGCTCTCGGCGCTCGACGTGCACACCGAGGCCGAGGTCGAGGCGGCGCTGCGCCGGGTGCTGGGCGGGGTCACCGCCCTGGTCGTGGCGCACCGCCCGTCGACGGTCCAGCTGGCCGACCGGGTCGCGATGCTGCGCGACGGCGTGATCGTGGCGGTGGGCACGCACCGCGAGCTGCTGGCGACCGACCCGGACTACCGGGCGCTGCTGTCGAGCGTGGACGAGGTGCGGACGTGACGACCGAGACGACCGAGACGGCCGACGACGGTTGGCGCGGTGTCGCCGACGAGTCCGAGGACGCCGATCCGGCGATGGCCGGAGTGCGGCTGCAGACCCGCGCGCGGTCACTGCTCGGCACGCTCATCCGCCCGCACCGGCGAGCGGTCGCGACGGCCATGCTGCTCCTCGTCGGGCAGAATCTCGCCGAGCTGGCCGGGCCGCTGCTCGTCGCCTCGGCCATCGACACGGGCATCCCGGCCGCGGTGGCGGGCGACGCGACGCCGCTCGCGTGGGCGATCGCGGGCTACGCGGGTTCGGCCGCCGCCGCGGCGGGGCTGCGCGCGGGCTTCCTGCTGCTCACCGGGCGGGTCGGGCAGGACGTGCTGCTGGACGTGCGGCACCGGGTGTTCGCACATGGCCAGCGCCTTTCCCTCGACTTCCACGAGTCGTTCACCTCCGGGCGCTTCATCTCCCGGCTGACCAGCGACGTCGACGCGCTCAACGACCTGTTGGAGAAGGGCCTCGACGGGTTCGGCGGCGCGATGTTGTCGCTCGTGGGGATCTCGGTGCTGCTGATATGGCTCGACCCGGTGCTGGCCGTGATCGTGCTCGCAGGGTTCGTCCCGCTGCTGCTGCTCACGCGGTGGTTCCAGCGTCGCTCGCGGGCGACCTACCGGCGCACGCGGGTCACGGTGGCCCGGCTGATCGTGCAGTTCGTCGAGTCCATGAACGGCATCCGCGCGGTGCAGGCCTACCGCCGGGAGCGGCGCAACGAACAGATCATGGACGGGCTCGGCGCGGCCTACCGGGACGCCAACGCCGACACGATCCGCACCGTCGCCTGGTACGTCGGGTCGCTGCGCGGCGTCGGCAACCTCACGCTGGCACTGGTGCTCGCCGTCGGCGGGCTGCGGGTGGCGGGCGGCGCGCTTCCGCTGGGCGCGCTCACCGCGTTCCTGCTCTACCTGCGCCGCTTCTACGACCCGCTCGACGAGCTCGCCCAGTTCTTCAACGCCTACCAGTCCGCGGCCGCGGCGCTGGAGAAGATCGCCACGGTGCTCGACACGCCACCCGGCGTGCCGGAGCCGGTGGCGCCGGTGCCGCTGCCGTCGCCGGTGCGTGGAGAGCTGCGCTTCGCGGCGGTGCGGTTCGCCTACCGGTCGGACCAGCGGCGCACCGTCCTGCCGCAGCTGTCGCTGACCGTCCCGGCGGGGCAGTCCGTGGCGCTGGTGGGCGCAACCGGGGCGGGCAAGTCGACGCTGGCCAAGCTGGCCGCCCGGTTCTACGACCCGAGCGACGGCGCCGTCACCCTTGATGGCGTCGACCTGCGCGACGTTGCCGACGCCGAGCTGCGCGCCGCGTTGGTGATGATCACCCAGGAGGCGTTCCTGTTCTCCGGCTCGGTGGCCGACAACATCGGGCTGGGGCGCCCGGACGCGCCGCGGTCCGCGGTCGTCGCCGCCGCCGAGGCCGTGGGGGCGCGGGCGTTCGTCGAGGCGCTGCCCGACGGGTTCGACACGGACGTCCGCAAGCGTGGCGGACGGCTGTCGGCGGGCCAGCGCCAGCTTGTCGCGCTGGCCAGGGTGGTGCTGGCCGACCCCGCCGTGGTGCTGCTCGACGAGGCCACGTCGTCCCTGGACGTGCCCAGCGAGCGGGCGGTGCAGGCGGCGCTGGAGACGGTGCTCGACGGCCGCACGGCGCTGATCATCGCGCACCGGCTGTCGACGGTGCTCATCGCCGACCGGGTGCTCGTCATGGCCGACGGGCGGGTGGTTGAGGACGGGTCGCCCGCCGCGCTGCTGGCCGCCGGGGCCGCGTTCGCGGAGCTGCATGCGGCTTGGCGCGCGAGCCTCCACACCTGACGGTGAGTCGTGCATCTCAACCGGGTGAGTCGTGCATCTCGGCACGGTGAGTTCGGCGCGCGGTGGCCGCATGCGGACACGACGACGCCGGGTGCGGGCACCCCGCCATCCGCTCCGACGCCTAGCATCGAGCCCGTGCTCCCCGACACCGCGCCCGCCCCGCTCGACGTCCTGCGGCGCGTGTTCGGCTACGACGACTTCCGTGGCGACCAAGCGGCGATCGTCGACCACGTCTGCGCGGGCGGCGACGCGGTCGTGCTCATGCCCACCGGCGGGGGGAAGTCGCTCTGCTACCAGATACCGGCGCTCGTACGGCCGGGCGTCGCGGTTGTCATCTCCCCACTGATCGCGCTCATGCAGGACCAGGTCGATGCGCTCACCGCGCTCGGCGTCCGCGCGGGCTTTCTGAACTCCACGCAGAACCCCGACGAACGCAGGATGGTCGAGGCGCGGTTCCTGGCCGAGGAGCTGGATCTGCTGTATCTCGCCCCCGAGCGGCTCCGGGTTCCGGCCACGACGGGCCTGCTCGAACGCGGCCGCATCGCCCTCTTCGCGATCGACGAGGCGCACTGCGTCGCCCAGTGGGGCCACGACTTCCGGCCCGACTACCTCGCCCTCTCCGAGCTGCACGAACGCTGGCCGGATGTGCCGCGGATCGCCCTCACTGCGACGGCCACCCGCGCCACCCACGCCGAGATCACCCACCGGCTCAAGCTGGAGCAAGCCGGGCAGTTCGTCGCGAGCTTCGACCGGCCCAACATCACCTACCGCATCGCGCCGAAAAACGAGCCGCGCCGACAGCTGCTCGATCTCCTGCGCACCGAGCATCCGGGCGACGCCGGCATCGTCTATTGCCTCTCGCGCAAGTCGGTCGAGCAGACCGCCGAGTTCCTCGTCGCGCAGGGCCTCACGGCGCTGCCGTACCACGCCGGGCTCGACGGCCAAACCCGCGCCGCCCACCAGACCCGCTTCCTCCGGGAGGACGGCGTCATCATGGTCGCGACGATCGCCTTCGGCATGGGCATCGACAAGCCCGACGTCCGGTTCGTCGCTCATCTCGACCTGCCCAAGTCGGTGGAGGGCTACTACCAGGAGACCGGCCGTGCGGGCCGCGACGGCCTGCCGTCCACCGCCTGGCTCGCCTACGGCCTCGCCGACGTCGTGCAGCAACGCAAGATGATCGACGAGTCGCCCGGTGATCGGGACCACCGGCGCAGGCTCGCGCAGCACCTCGACGCGATGCTTGCGCTGTGCGAGACGGTCGAGTGCCGCCGGGTGCAACTCCTGGCGTACTTCGGCGAGACGGCGGCACCGTGCGGCAACTGCGACACCTGCCTGGTGCCGCCCGAGTCGTGGGACGGCACGGTGGCCGCTCAGAAGCTGCTCTCGACGGTGTTCCGCCTCGACCGGGAGCGCCACCAGCGCTTCGGCGCCGGGCAGATCATCGACATCCTGCTCGGCAGGCGCACGCCAAAGGTCGAGGAATTCCAACACGACGAGCTGACCGTGTTCGGCGTCGGCACCGAACTGTCCGAGGGCGAGTGGCGCGGGGTCGTCCGTCAGCTCCTGGCCCAGGGCGTCCTCGCGGTCGAGGGCAAGTACCAGACGTTTTACCTCACCGAGGCCAGCCGAGCCGTGCTGCGCGGCGAGCGTCCGGTACGACTGCGGCGCGACCCGATAAAGGCCGCGCGGACCCGCCCGTCGCGAACCCCCGCCGCCCCGCTACCCGACGGGGTTGCGCAGATCTTCGAGCACCTGCGGGCCTGGCGCGGGGCGGCGGCGAAGGAGCAGGGCGTGCCCGCGTACGTGATCTTCCACGACGCCACGCTCCGAGAGATCGCCACCCGCCACCCGATGACGCTGGCCGAGCTCGGTCGGATCAGCGGAATCGGTGAAACCAAGCTGGCGCGCCACGGCCAAGCCGTACTCGACGCCCTGGCTGCGACCCCTACCCCGGCCGATATTTCGCGACAAGTGCACGCGGGGCCACCCAGCTGTGTCGAAATCCGGGACTCGCCGTGCTGAAAACCGGGACTCGCCGTTTCAGGCGCGGATGCGCAGGCCCTTCGGGTCGTAGAGCACCCCGGGGGCCACCTCGGCGGCTACCCACTCGCCGTCCACCGCCACCTCGACCCCACCCGCCGCCTTGACCCCACCCGCCGCTTCGACTCCGGTCCCAGCCGGGTCGACCGGCAGGTAAGCGTACGCGATCGAGCGCGCCACCGTGTAGCCATAGCCCCCCGAAGTCACCTGGCCCACGACGGCCCCGCCGATCCGCACCGGCTCCCCACCCAGCGCGACGGCCCGGGGATCGGCCAGCGTCAGGCAGCGCAGCCGGCGCGCGGGCGTCCGCAGCGCCGCCCCCGCCCCGACGAACCCGCCCCCGCGCCGCACGGCGAACCCCAACCCCGCCTCGGCGGGCGTCGTGTCCGGCCCGATGTCACTCCCCCACGCCCGGTAGCCCTTCTCCAGCCGCAGGCTCTCGATCGCGCGGTATCCGCCGGGCGTCGCACGGGTCGCGGCCAGCGCCGCCCACAACGCCGCGCCGTACTCCGTCGGGCAGTACAGCTCCCACCCCAGCTCGCCGACGTACGTGACCCGCAGCGCCCAGACCGGCACGTCCGCGATCGTCGTCTCCCGCACCGACGGGTACGGGAAGTCCACGTTCGCCAGTGACACCGGGGTCAGCGGCGCCAACAGCGACCGCGCCTGCGGCCCCCACAGCCCGAAGCACGCCCAGGCGCTCGTCACGTCGACGATCCGCACCTCCGCACCGGTCAGCCGGGCCTGACGGCGCAGCCAGCCCACGTCATGCAACCCGAACGCCGTGCCCGTGACGACGAGGAACGCCTCGGCGGCGAGCCGCGAGACCGTCACGTCCATCTCGATGCCGCCGCGCTCGTTCAACGCCTGGGTGTAGACGACCGCGCCGGGCGGCCGCCCCACCTGGCCCGCAAACACGTGCCGACAGAACCCCGGCGCGTCCGGCCCGGTGATCTCGATCTTGGCGAACGACGTCTCGTCGAAGAGGCCCGCGGTCTCGCGCACCGCCCGGTGCTCCGGCTCGACGCACGCCGACCAGTGCCGCCCCGCCCACCCACGCGGCCGCAGCGCCTCGTCCCCCGCCGTCGCGTAGTGGTTCACCCGCTCCCACCCGGCCTTCTCCCCGAAGCTCGCCCCGTGCGCGGCGTGCCAGGCGTACGCGGGCGACGTGCGCAGCGGCCGACCGGCCGCCCATTCCGCACCCGGGTAGCGGATGTCGTAGTAGGACTCGTAGTTCTCCCGGACGCGCGCCAGCGTGTAGCGCGGCGAGCGGTAGTGACGCCCGAAGCGGCGCACGTCCATGTGCCAGAGGTCAAGGCCCGGGTCGCCGTCGAGCACCCAGTTCGCCATGACGTCGCCGATCCCGCCCGCGCCCGCGATCCCGTGCGCGCAGAACCCCGCGGCGACGAAGAACCCGGCGACCTCGGTCTCCCCGAGGCAGAACTCGTTGTCCGGCGTGAACCCCTCCGGCCCGTTGATCATCGATGCGACCCCGACGTCGGCCAGCATCGGCGCGCGCGCCTGGGCGTTCGCGAGGATCTCGGCGAACCGGTCCCAGTCCGGCGCGAGCAGCTTGCCGTTGAAGTCCGCGGGCGGCGCGTGCCCCGGCCAGGCGGGCGCGGACGCCCGCTCGTAGCCGCCCAGCACGAGCCCGTCGATCTCCTGCCGGTAGTAGACGAGCAGGTCCGGATCCCGCAGGGACGGCAGGCGGGCGGGGATCCCGGGCACGGGCGCGGTCACCACGTACTGGTGCGACATCGGCACCACCGGGATCCGCACGTCCACCAGCGCCGCGATCTCGGCGGTGTACATCCCTCCGCATACGACGACCGCCTCGCACTCGACCGCGCCCCGCTCGGTGCGCACCCCGACCACCCGCCGCCCGTGCGGGCCCGCGACCGTGGTGAACGCTTCCACCCGCGTGTGCTGGGCGATCCGCACCCCGGCCGCCCGCGCCCCAGCGGCCAGCGCGGTGCACAGGCGCGCGGGGTCGATCTGGCCGTCGGTCGGCGTGTAGGCGGCGCCCAGCACCCCGTCCGTCGTCATCAACGGGAACAACTCCCGCGCCTCCGCCGCGGAGACGAGCTCCAGCGGCAGCCCGGCGCGCTGCGCCCAGCCGTGCTGGCGGCGGATCTCCACCAGCCGCTCCGGCGAGGACGCCAGCCGCAGCGACCCGGACTCCGTCCAGCCCGGATCGTGCTCGCCCGTGGCCAGCTCGCGGTACAGGGCGACGGAGTGCACGTTCATCCGGGTCAGCGCCGGATCGGAGCGCAGCTGGCCGACCAGCCCCGCGGAGTGGAACGTGGAGCCGCTGGTGAGCTCGGCCCGTTCCACGAGCAGGACGTCGGTCTCTCCCCGTCGGGCCAGGTGGTAGGCGACGCTCGTGCCGCCCACCCCACCGCCGACGATCACGATCCGGGCACGGTCCGGCAGATCGGCCACGACGGCGACCTTACGATCTTCCGATGGCTCCGGGCGAGCCCTACGCTCGCGGGGTGGGAAAGCCGGAGGTGGAGGGCCTGCTCGACGCCATCCCGGCCACCGCACGCCGCCCGCGCACCGTCGAGGAGCTGCCGGGTGGGCTGACCAACCGGAACCTCAAGGTCAGCAACGCCGACGGCGTATGCATCGTCCGCCTCCGCATCGAGGGTCACAGCCTGCTCGGGATCGACCGCGAGCACGAGTACGCCAACACGGTCGCGGCCGCCGCCACCGGGGTCGGGGCACCGGTGCTGCACCACCGCCCCGGCGAAGGCCTCACCGTCGGCTTCCTGCCCGGCCGCACCTTGACCGACGACGACCTCCACGACCCCGCCGTCCTCGGCCGGGTCGCCGCCGCATGCCGAGCGCTGCACGCGGGACCGCGCTTCGGCAACGACTTCGACATGTTCGCCGTGCAGGCCCGCTACCGGCGGGTCGTCGCCGAGCACGGCTTCCGGCTCCCGCCCGGCTACGACGACTTCGCGCCCGCGGTGGCGGCGATGCGGGAGGCGCTCGGGCCACGGGTGACCGTGCCCTGCCACAACGACCTCCTGGCCGCGAACATGCTCGACGACGGCACCCACGTCCGCCTCGTCGACTACGAGTACGCGGGCAACAACGACGCCGCCTTCGAGCTGGGCAACATCTGGAGCGAGGCGGCGCTGCCACCCGAGCTGCTCGACGTGCTGGTCACCGCCTACTACGGGCGCCCCCGACCCGTGCAGGTCGCGCGGGCGCGGCTGTTCGGCACGCTCGCGAAGTACGGTTGGACGCTCTGGGCGTCCATTCAGGACGGCAGCAGCCCGATGGACTTCGACTTCTGGTCCTGGGGGATGGCCAAGTACGAGCGCGCCGTGGCGGAGTTCGAGAGCCCGGGGTACGCCGCGCTGCTGCGCGCCGCGCGGACGTCCGAGGAGGAGGCCTGAATGCCGTCCCGGCGGGGGATGCTCACGCTCGACCAGCTCGCCACCCGCGTCGAGGACGGGTCGGTGGACACCGTGCTCGTCGCGTTCACCGACATGCAGGGGCGGCTGCAGGGCAAACGCTGCGCCGCACGCTACTTCCTCGACGAGGTCGCGCCGCACGCCGCCGAGGCGTGCAACTACCTGCTGGCCGTCGACGTCGAGATGAACACGGTCGACGGCTACGCGATGTCGAGCTGGGAGCGCGGCTACGGCGACTTCGTGTTGAAACCGGACATGTCCACCCTCCGGATGGTGCCATGGCACGAGGCCACCGCACTGGTGCTCTGCGACGTCGAGTGGGCCGACGGCGCGCCCGTTGTCGCCTCGCCGCGCCAGGTCCTGCGCCGCCAGCTCGACCGGCTGGCCGCGCGCGGGCTCGGCTCGGACGTCGGCACCGAGCTTGAGTTCCTCCTGTTCACCGACTCCTTCGACGCGGCATGGCGCAAGGACTACCGCGACCTGCGGCCCGCCAACCTCTACAACGTCGACTACTCGATGCTGGGCACCGCCCGCGTCGAGCCGGTGCTGCGCCGCATCCGCAACGGGATGGCGGGCGCCGGGATGGTCGTCGAGTCGGCGAAAGGCGAGTGCAACCTCGGCCAACACGAGATCGCCTTCCGCTACGCCGACGCGCTCACCACCTGCGACAACCACGCCATCTACAAGACCGGCGCCAAGGAGATCGCCGACCAGGCCGGGATGGCGCTGTCGTTCATGGCGAAGTACGACGAGCGCGAGGGCAACTCGTGCCACATCCACATCTCACTTCGGGACGAGAACGGCAACGTGTTCCCGGGCGACGGTCCGCACGGGTTCTCGCCGCTCTTCGTGCACTTCCTCGCGGGCCAGCAGGCGTGCCTGCGCGAGCTGACCTACCTGTTCGCGCCGAACGTCAACTCCTACAAGCGGTTCGCCGAGGGCAGCTTCGCCCCGACGGCCGTAGCCTGGGGAATGGACAACCGCACCTGTTCACTGCGGGTCGTCGGGCACGGCGCGGGGCTGCGGGTGGAGAACCGGGTGCCGGGCGGGGACGTGAACCCGTATCTGGCGGTGGCCGCGCTGGTCGCGGCCGGGCTGCACGGCATCGATCGGGAGCTGCCGCTGCCGCCGGAGCTCACCGGCAACGCCTACGTCGCCAGTGACTCCTCTGCCCCGCGCCTGCCGTCGACCCTGCGGGAGGCGGCCGAGGCGTTTGCCGCGTCCGAGGTTGCGGCCGAGGCGTTCGGCAAGGACGTCGTCGAGCACTACACCAACGCCGCCCGCGTCGAGCTCGCGGCGTTCGACGCGGCCGTCACCGACTGGGAGCGGCGACGCGGGTTCGAGCGGCTGTGAGGCCGCTGATCGGCATCACCGCCTACGGCGAGGAGGTCGCCTACGGGGTGTGGAAGCACGAGGCGGTGCTGCTCCCCCGCACCTACCCCGACGCGGTGTTCGCGGGCGGCGGGCTTCCCGTGCTGCTGGCGCCGCGGGTGGAGACGGCCGCAGTGGTCGACCGGCTCGACGGCGTGGTGCTCGCAGGCGGCCCGGACGTCGACCCGGCCCGCTACGGCGCCGCGCCCGCCCCGCTCACCGGCGCGCCCCGGACCGAGCGCGACGCCGCCGAGCTGGCCGTGCTGGCCCGGGCGCTGGAGCTGGGCCGCCCGGTGCTGGCGGTGTGCCGGGGCATGCAGGTGCTCAACGTCGCCCTCGGCGGCACGCTCGTGCAGCACCTCCCGGACGCAGTGGGGCACACCGGGCACAACCCGCGGCCGGGGGTGTTCGCGCGCACCGCCGTCGCGCTCGAGGCCGGGTCGCGGGTGGGCGCCGCGCTCGGCCCGTCCGTCGTCGGGCAGTGTCACCACCACCAGGCCCTCGCCCGGCTCGCCGACGGCCTCGTGGTGACCGGCCGGGCCCCGGACGGCACCGCGGAGGCCGTGGAGCTGGCCGGGCACCGGTTCGTCGTCGGCGTGCAGTGGCATCCCGAGCAGGACGACCCGCGGCTGTTCGCCGCCCTCGTGGCAGCTGCCCATGAGATGGCCCGGAAGGAGATGCCGTGAACCGGTTCGCGGGCCGCACGGTCGTGGTCACCGGCGGCGGCAGCGGCATCGGCCGTGCGAGCGTGCGACGGCTCGCCGAGGAGGGCGCGCGGGTGGTCGTCGCCGACGTCGACGCCGACTCCGGGTCCGCCGCGGCGAAGGAGGTCGACGGGCTGTTCGTGCGCACCGACGTCACCGCCGAGGCCGACGTCGAGGCTCTGTTCGGGGCCGCCGTCGACACCTACGGCGCGGTGGACGTCGCCTTCAACAACGCCGGGATCTCCCCACCCGAGGACGACTCGATCCTCACCACCGGGCTCGACGCCTGGCGGCGGGTGCAGGAGGTCAACCTGACCTCGGTGTACCTGTGCTGTCGGGCGGTGCTGCCGCACATGCGCCGCCAGGGCCGGGGAGCGATCGTCAACACGGCCTCGTTCGTCGCGGTGCTGGGCGCAGCGACCTCGCAGATCTCCTACACCGCGGCGAAGGGCGGGGTGTTGGCGATGACCCGCGAGCTGGGGGTGCAGTTCGCCCGCGAGGGGATCCGGGTGAACGCGCTGTGCCCGGGCCCGGTCGACACCCCGCTGCTGCAGGAGCTGTTCGCCGCCGACCCGGAGCGCGCGCAGCGGCGGCTGGTGCACATCCCGATGGGCCGCTTCGCGCGGGCCGAGGAGATCGCGGCCGCGGTAGCGTTCCTGGCCAGCGACGACGCGAGCTTCATCACCGCGAGCACATTCCTGGTGGACGGCGGCATCTCCGGCGCCTACGTGACCCCGCTGTAGCCCGCCCGGCACCGAACGGAGCATCCTGACGCAGGCGGGGTTGAGGAGGCCACGGTGAACGGGTATTCGTCGTCGTCGTCGAGCAGGCCGAGGACGGCACGTTCGGTGCATGGAGTCCGGACCTGCCGGATGCGTCGCTACCGCGCAGAGCTACGCCGAGTGTGTCGCCCTGATGCGCGATGCCGTCGCTGGGCACCTGGAGGTCATGCGGGAGCACGGCGACCCCATCCCCGAGCCACGGGCCATAGGAGCCTTGACGATCACTGCTGCCTGATGGCGACGGCGACGACGGGAGCCTTGCCACAAAGGATCCCGTCGCCCTGCTGGCCACCCCACAACGGCGCCGCTGGCCGCCCTGGCCTGCACCACCCGCGCGCAAGGCGCCGCCGCCTGACGGAGGCCGAGCGGATGGCGGTGGCCTGGCTGCGCCAACGGTTCGGCGCCGACGCCCGCATCCCCGAGGTCGCGGCCCGGCTGGCCGCACTGCCCGACGAGGACCGCATCGCCCGCATCAGCACCGCAACCAGCGTGGACGACCTCCTCGACCGGTGAGGCGCCCCAACGACGATGGGGGATAGCGACGCTCGTACGGGACACCAGCGGGGTTTTTTCGTGGGCGCTCAAACCCCGCAGGTGTCCCACTCGAGCCGCGGCCGAGGAGCCAACGCTGGAGGGCGCCGGTGAGGGCGGCGGGCGCGTCGAGGTGGATGAGGTGACCGGCCTCGCTGATGAGCCTCAGTTCGGCACCGGGGATCAGGGTCCGCGAGGCGGTGGGCGCGATCCACCGGGATCCAGGCGTCCTCGGTACCCCAGACGACCAACGTCGGAATCATGATGTTGGGGTAGAGCGCCTCGATCTCGTCGGTGTAGCGCTGGTCGGCTTGGGCGATCTGCCGGTAGAAGGCGGGCTGGCCGATCTCGCCGAGCCACGGGTCGGTGAGCATGTCGTGCGCGGCGGCCGACAGAGGACGGTAGGCGGCGCCCGCGATGTAGGCGCGGACGAGGGCCTCGTGCAACGGGGGCGGGATGCGGGCGAACACCGAGGGGTTCTGCGCGACGAGGCGGAAGAACTCCGAGCCCCACGGGGCGAGGGCGACGGCGTCGACCAGGGCAAGTGACCGGTAGGCCGCCCCGTGCAGCAGGTGCGCGCGCAACGAGACGGCTCCACCGTAGTCGTGGGCGATGACATGGGGCGAGGCCAGCCGTCAGTGCTCGAGCAAGGCCGCCAACAGTTCGGCCTGCACGCCCAGCGACACGTCTTGCCCCTCGGCCATTGCCGACCTGCCGTACCCGAGCATGCCCCAGAGGTAGACGGTGAACTCACTGCTCAGCGCGTCCGCGATCGGGGCCCAGAGC
This sequence comes from uncultured Actinomycetota bacterium, assembly GCA_963822805.1. Lineage (GTDB taxonomy): Bacteria > Actinomycetota > Actinomycetes > Mycobacteriales > Pseudonocardiaceae > Pseudonocardia. Next base: position 1,087,944 of record CAWGIV010000004.1, read on the forward strand.
GCCGATGACCAGGGCGTGCCATGACAGAAGACCACTGGTGGACCTCCCCCGCGGCGTGACCAGCGCACCGGCTGGTCCCGCCAGAGGAACGTCTCGTCGAGTACGCGGATGATCGTGGCACAGCTCGCGGTCCGGCCGATGACCGTCTCGCCGATCTTGACTGAACTTGCCAGCCTGTCGGATTTGAACCGCAACGGCCGGGCGACAACAGCGCTTCGACGACACTTTCTGCAGGCCGCCGACGTCGAGCTGATCGAGCTCGGGCGCGGGTTGGGCACCTGACTTGGGCACCGAACACCTCATCGAACGAGACGGACAGATCACCGGGGTCATCGACTGGTCCGACGCCGCGCTCATCGACCCAGCGCTGGACCTCGCTCGGCTCTACCACGACTTCGACCGAACCTTCCTCGCCCGGGTACGCGTACGGCGGCTTCGACGAGAACGGCTCAGCCCGGCCCGAGTTACGTTCTTCGCTCGCTGCGTGGCGCTGGAGGGCCTCGCCTACGGCCGGGAAACCGGCAGGAGCGAGTACACGCGAACCGCCGAGCATGCCATTCGTTGGCTGTTCCGCTACTGCCGGCAGGAACCCACTGCCCTCGCCAGGTTCCGGCTCGACGGTAGGGACGACCGTGCTGTGGATATCGGGGCGATGATCACGAAGGGTGCGGCTGCGTGCCCGCGGGGCCCGGGTCGAGATCCTCAACCGCGGATGTTCCCCAACCCGGCGAGACACCGCGGCGAACGAGCAGGAGCAGCACGGTCAGAACCAGGAGAACGCCAGCCGTTGCGACCGTGGTGCGGGGACTGGTAGCGCTGGACAGCCAGCCGCCCAGGGCGGTGAGCGCGGCGATGGTGAGGTTGCCGCTGATCGACCACGCGGTCAGGGTGCGGGAGACCCGATCGCTGGGGGTCTGATGGAGCCGCTGGGCAGCGAACACCGGGTTGAACACCCCCATGCAGGTGACCAGGCCGAGCTGGACGACGATGACGACCAGCAGCCCCGCCGGTCCCGGGCCGACGAACACCAGTCCGACCGACCAGCACGCACGCGATACCCCGGCGACGCGCAGGATCCGGTCCCGGCCGAACCGCGCGGCGAGAGGACGGGCCAACCGCGCACCGAGGAGGCCGCCGGCGCAGGGCGCACCGAACGCGAGGCCGTACTCCCATGGAGTGAATCCGAGCCGACCGAGCATGAGGACGGCCATCTGCGGCGCCGTCGCCGTGATCAAGCCACTGACCAGGATCGTGTTGAAGAACAGCGCACGTAGCTCTGGGTGAGCAAGGATGTAGCGCCACCCGTCGAGCACGTCGCGGGCTCGCGACCGCGTGACGCGGGTGTGGACGGGCGCAGGCTCCCGTCTGCCGATCGCGACGAGCCCGGCCGCCGACAGCAGGTAGCTGACCGCGTCGGCGACGACGGTCGCCACCGCCCCCAGCAGCCCTATCGCCGACTCCGCCCAGCGGTGGCCCGAGCACGGTGGCGGTCCAGGTCGTGGCCTCGAACCGCGCGCTCGCAACGAGCAGGTCCCGCCCCGGCACTAGCGCCTTGAGGTAGGCGCCGCTCGCCGCCTTGAACGCGATGTCGGCCGCGGCGACGACGACCGGCACCACCAGAAGCTGGGCAAAGGTGAGCAGGCCGAGCACGACCGCAGCGGGGACGCTCGCGACCGCGGCGCACCGGATCAGGTCCATCGCCACCATCACCGGCCGCTTGCGGCGCCACTCCACCCACGGGCCTAGCGGTACGGCAACCACCGCACCGACCGCAGGTCCGACCGCAGCCAGCACCGCCACCGCGGACGGCCCGGCGTGCAATACCAGAATCGCGACGAGCGCGAAGGCATCAAAGGCGAGCCAGGTCCCGAATGTGCTGACCGCGTACGCCGCCCACAGCCACCCGAACCCGCTTCCCCGCGACCGCCTAGCCACCACGCCCGCAGCCCCTCCTCCGCACAACAGCTCGTCGACGGAATGGACCGAAGCGGGCCGCGAGACGGGGATCAAACAACCGACCGGCCCGCGAGTCACAACGCCGCGTTGTGCCGGTACGGTCGGCCTGCGTGGACCTCGACTCCGTGCGGACGTTCGTCGCCGCCGTCGACGCGGGCCAGTTCCAGGAGGCCGCCGCCGACCTGTCAGTCACCCAGCAGGCCGTCTCCAAACGGATAGCCGCGCTCGAGCGCGATCTCGGCGTCCGGCTGTTCATCCGCACCGCACGCGGCGTTCAGCTCACCATCGATGGCCAGGCGTTCCTTCCCCACGCCCGCCGGCTCCTCCATGTCGAACAGCATGCAGCGGCGTCCGTGCGTCACGGGGGCCGACCGCTGCGCGTCGACGTGATCGGCCGCAGGCTGGCCCCAGCGGCTCTGCTACGCGCTTTCCACCGCACGCACCCGCAGATCGATATCGACGTCGTCACCCTGTTCAACGCCACCGACGCCGTCGCCGCAGTCCGCGCCGGCACAGTCGACGCGTCGTTTCGCGCGGTCACGGCGCCCGGGCTGCAGCTCCCCGACGGTGTCGAGGTCACCCCCGTTCTCGACGAGGCTCACCAGCTCCTCATCGGACCGTCTCACGACCTTGCGGCCGCATCATCGGTCACGCTCGCACAGCTTGTCGGACGCCGGATCTGGATACCCGGTGCCGTCACCGGCACCGAATGGGCGACCTACTACGAGCACCTTGCCGCCGCCTTCAATCTCAGCATCGACGCGGTCGGCCCGAACTTCGGCACCGAGCATCTCCTGGACGTCATCGCCGACTCCAGTGACCTGGCGACCCTCGTCGGCGACCGGACCCGCCTCGTCTGGCCCGCCGACCACGACCTGCGGCGCATCCCCATACGGCACCCCACGCCGCTCTACCCCCACTGCCTGATCTGGAGCAGCGACAACCCGCACCCGGCACTCACAGTCTTCCGCACCTTCCTCACCTCAACGCACCCCGCCCCGGCCGAAGTCGAGGGCGGCACCTGGCGACCGCACTGGGCTCACGCAGGAAAAGCATCATGCGGCATCCCCTGACGCACGAACCGCAAGCAGCACGTCCAGCAACGGAACCGCGGCAAATCCTGCGTCGGGCGGCCTCCTGCACGTTCCTGATGGACCGGGATCTGCGGCGCGTATGTCGCCCCGCTGTAGCCATCGCGAGCGGCCGACGGCCAACGGGATTCGTCGACCGGCCCCGATGGGCGTGTCTGCGGAACGGAGCCGGTGCAATTCTGTCGGTGCCTCCGCCTACCGTCCCTGCCATGCCCCCGCCCCGCCGTCCCGCCCGGTCTACGACGACGCCATGAAGCTGCTCGCCGACGACGACCTGGGCGCCATCCTGTCCGTTGTTGGCGTCGACGCCCGCAGCGACGAACCGTTGAGCACCGAGCTCCCCGGCTCGACCATCCGGGCCGATCTGCTCGCCGACATCGGCGCGGGCGTTGTCCACGTCGAGTTCGTCAAGGACACCACCCCCGACCTCGACCTCCGCATGCTCGACTACCGGCTGCGGCTGCGCCGCCGCCACCGCCAGGCCCCCATCACGCAGTACATCCTCGCGCTCACCGCGACACCGGTGCCCGACCGCTACCGCGACCCCGACCCGCGCGGCCCCACCTGCTCGTGGACCGTCGTGCGGGTGGGCGAGCTGGATCCCGTCGCCCTGCTGGCCACCCCCACAACGGCGCCGCTGGCCGCCCTGGCCTGCACCACCCGCGCGCAGGGCGCCGCCTGCCTGACCAGCGCCACCGAGCTGATCAAGGCCGACACCGACCCCGACCGAGCAAACCGGCTCGTCGGCGCGGCCATCACGCTGGCCTCCATCGTCCTGCCGGAATCTGCCATCATCACTGCACTGAGGGAGGCCGACATGCCCGTACCCGTCCGCGACACCCCGCTGGGACGCAAGCTGTTCGAAGAAGGCCTGCAGGCCGGACGTCACGAGGAGGCCGAGCGGATGGCGGTCGCCTGGCTGCGCCAACGGTTCGGCACCGACGCCCGCATCCCCGAGGTCGCGGCCCGGCTGGCCGCACTGCCCGACGAGGACCGCATCGCCCGCATCAGCACCGCAACCAGCGTAGATGACCTCCTCGACCCGTAAGGCGCCCCAACGACGACGGGGACGGCCCGGTGCAAAGCAGGCGGGTCGCGCGCATCGACAGCAGCCGGGTCGCGCGCATCGACCACGCCCCCCCCGGAGACACCCCGCCGCAACACCGGCGTCCCGCGTGAAGTGCGCCGGCGACGCGGGCGTCGCCGATGTGCGGGCCGGCCGCCGACTATGGCCAGAGCCGATCGACGATCTGCGCCCGGTCACCGGCGCGCCAGGGGCACGCCAGCGACGCTCGAACGGGACACCAGCGGGGATTTTCGGCGCTCAAACCCCGCAGGTGTCCCGCTCGAGCCGTGTAGCGCGGCCGAGGAGCCGGGTTTTCTCCGCCAGCGTTGATCGCCGAGAGTGGGACACGACGGCCATATTTGGCCCGCATGTCCCGCTTCCGCCGATCAACACGATGAAACCCCACCCACACCCGCCACTCACGCCGAATCGTCAACTGCCGGACGTTCTAAGCAAGTAAGCCGATCCCGTCAGGCGGTGCAGCACCTCCGGCAGCGGCTCGGCGTGCACGACGGCCAGCCGCTGGGTGGCGCGGGTCAGCGCCACGTACAGGTCGTTGGCCCCGCGCGGGCTCTCGGCCAGCACCTCCGCGGGCTCGACCAGCACCACCGCGTCGAACTCCAGCCCCTTCGCCTTGCCGATCGGCAGGACGACCACCGGGGAGGTGAGGTCGACCTCGGGATCGGCCGGCCCGTCGGGGGTGTCGGGGCCGGGCTCGACCGCGCCCATCAGGCGCTCCCGCAGGCCCGCTACCCGGGCGAGCGGGGCCAGCACGGCGGTGCGGCCCTCCCCCACCGCACCCGTCTCCTCCGCCGTGATCTTCGCGACCTCCTCGTCCAACGCCGCGGCGTTCACCGACATGGCCCGCGGCGCCACGCCGGTGCTGCGCACCGACCGCGGCGGAGCCAACCCCGGCTCGATCACGGCCAGCAGGTCGTCGGCCACGGCGGCGATCTCCGCGGGCGTGCGGTAGTTGACGGTCAGCTGCGCAAGGCGCCACCGGTTCGCCACGTAGGGCGCGAGCACCGTGTCCCACGACGGCGCGCCCGCCAGATCGCCGGTCTGTGCGATGTCGCCCACCAGCGTCATCGACCGGGTGGGGCACCGGCGCATGACCAGCCGCCACGCCATGGCCGACAGCTCCTGCGCCTCGTCGACGATCACGTGCCCGTAGGTCCACTCCCGGTCGGCGGCGGCGCGGTCGGCCGTCGAGTCGTAGCGGCGGACGGCCTGGCGCTCGGCGAGCCGGTCGGCGTCGATGACGTCGGTGGCGCGCAGCAGCTCCGGGTCGAGGTCTTCTTCCAGGTCGAGGACGTCGAGCACGCCTTGGGCGTACATGACCTCCTCGCGCAGCGCAGCGGCCTCCCGGGCGGCGGCCTCGGCGCCGTCGTCGCCCAGCAGCTCGGCCGCCTCGTCGAGCAACGGGACGTCGGCGGGGGTCCAGCGCAGGCCGGGCGGGACGTCCGCAGCGGGTACCGGCCGGGCCAGCAGTGCACGGTCGGCAGCGGGCAGGCGCCGGGTGGCCGCGGCGAGGCGGCGCGGATCGGCGTAGAGGTCGGCGAGGAGATGCTCGGCCGACAGCGTGGGCCACAGCGCGTCGAGCTCGCGGGTGAGCTCGCGGCTCGCCTTCAGCTCGTCGCGGATCTCGGCGAGGTCGCCCGCGTCGAGCAGCCGCCGCCCGCCGGGCACGATCGAGCGCGCGACCTGCTCGGCGAGCAGCCGGACCGCCTCCTGGTGGAAGATCCGCTTGGCGGCGTTGTGCGGCCTGCGGGAGCGCCGGGCGCGGGTGCGGGCGGCGTTCACGACGTCGCGGTCGACCCGCACCTCCTGCTGCTCGACCACCAGCCGCACGGGCCGTCGCGGCAGCTGCTGACGGTCGCGCACCGCCGCCGCGATGATCCCCGCCATCTCCGCCCGGCCCTTGACCTCGGCGACCTCCGGCGGCTCGAACCTCCGCGCGTCCAACCCAGGGAAGAGCTGCCCGACCGTGCTGAGCACGACGCTGGTCTCCCCCAGCGACGGCAGCACCTGCCCGATGTAGCGCAGGAACGTCGGATTGGGCCCCACGACGAGCACGCCGCGGCGGGCCAGCCGGTCGCGGTGGGTGTAGAGCAGGTAGGCGGCGCGGTGCAGCGCGACGGCGGTCTTGCCGGTGCCGGGCCCGCCCTGCACGACGAGGACACCCGACGGCTTCGACCGGATGATCTCGTCCTGCTCGGCCTGGATCGTGGCGACGATGTCGGCCATCCGCCCGGTGCGGTGCGCGCCCACCGCGGCGAGCAGCGCGGCCTCGCTGGTCAGCCCGCTCGCCTGGGCGGCTCCGGCGGCGCGGGCGGCATCGAGATCGAGGATCTCGTCGTCGATGCCGGTGACCTCGCGGCGACGGGTGCGCAGGTGCCGGCGCCGCCGGATGCCTTCGGGCGACGCGGCCGTCGCCGTGTAGAAGGGCCGGGCGGCGGGGGCGCGCCAGTCCATCAGCAGCGAGTTGTACTCGTCGTCCTCGTCGAGCAGGCCGAGCCTGCCGACGTAGCGGACCTCGCCGTCCTCGGTGTCGAGGCGCCCGAACGCGAGGCCGTGCTCGGCGGCCCGCAACGCGGCGAGCCGGTCGGTGTAGATGCCCACGGCGACGTCCCGCTCGGTCAGCGCCTGGGGGGTGCCGACCGTCTCGTCGTGCAGCACCTCCGCCAGTCGCTTCGCAGTCTCGGCGCGACGGCCGTCGAGCCGTTGGTAGAGCATCGCGACGTAGCGCCGCTCGTGCTCGATTCCGTCCGGGGACGTGCTGCCCGTCGTGCTGCGTGCCACCGATCACCTTCGCCGCAGGTCTCGTCGTGAAGAAGCGACCTACGACCGTACCAGCGGACCGCCCCAACGCCGATGCTCGCTTCGCAAGCTCCGCTCAGCCGACGTTCGCTCCGCAAGCTCCGCTCAGCGCCGACGTTCGCTCCGCAAGCTCCGCTCAGCCGCCCGGATGGCGCGCCCTCGGCGCCCGCCCGTACGGCTGCTCCACCGGCTCGGGAGGCTCGACGGGCGGAATCGGGCGCACTACGGGGGCATCGGCCAGCGCGAGCTGGTCCCCGTGGTGCCTCAGCCGCATCGGCGGGCCGCCGACCAGCCGGTACTCCGCCTCGTCCTGGCGAATCTCGACCCGCAGCTGGCGCCCGTGCCAGTTCAGCCCGAACGAGATCCGCGACAGCGCGGGCGGCAGCCGCGGCGCGAACCGCAGCCCGTCGGCGTCGCACTGCATTCCGCCGAACCCGGTGACGACCGCGGTCCAGGTGCCCGCCATCGACGCGATGTGTACGCCGTGGTCGGAGTTGCCCGCCAGGTCGTTCAGGTCGACGAGCGCGGCCTCGGCCAGATAGTCGTAGGCCAGGTCGAGGTGCCCGGTCCACGCGGCCATGACGGCCTGCGCGCACGCGGACAGCGACGAGTCCCGCACCGTGAGCGCCTCGTAGTAGGCGAAGTTGCGCCGCATCTGCTCGGGTGTGAACGCGTCGGGCCGCAGCATCATCGCCAGCACCAGGTCGGCCTGCTTGATCACCTGCTTGCGGTAGAGGTCGAAGTACGGCACGTGCAACAGCAGCGGGTAGTGCTCGGGCGGGGTGTTCTCGAAGTCCCACTGCTGGTGCTGGGTGAAGCCCTCGGCCTGCGGGTGCACGCCGAGCCCCTCGTCGAACGGGATCGTCATGGCCTTGGCCGCATCCCGCCAGCTGGCCATCTCCTCGGCGTTGACGCCCAGCGCGTGCGCGGCCCGCCGGTGCTTGGCCGCGGTGTCGGCGGCGACGCGCAGGTTCAGCTGCGCCATGAGGTTGGTGTAGACGTTGTTGTCGACGATCGCGGTGTACTCGTCGGGCCCGGTGACGCCGTCGATGCGGAAGCTGCCCGAGGAGTCGTGGTGGCCCAGCGAGCGCCACAGCCGCGCCGTGGCCACCAACAGCTCCAGCCCCACCTCGCGCTCGAACGCGGTGTCGCCGGTGGCGGCGATGTGGCGGCGGACGGCGTCGGCGATGTCGGCGTTGATGTGGAACGCGGCCGTGCCCGCGGGCCAGTAGCCCGAGCACTCCTGGCCGCGAATCGTCCGCCACGGGAACGCCGCACCGGAAAGGCCGAGCTGCTCGGCGCGCTCGTAGGCCAGCGGCAGGATCGACTGACGCCAGCGCAGGGCGTCGGCCGCCGCCTCGGGGGCGAGGAACGAGAGGACGGGCAGGCTGAAGGTCTCGGTGTCCCAGAAGGTGTGGCCGTCGTAGCCGTCGCCGGTGAGGCCTTTCGCACCGATCGCGCGCCGCTCGGCGCGGGCGCCCGCCTGCAGCACATGGAAGATCGCGAGCCGGACGGCCTGCTGGAGTTCGGCGTCGCCGTCGATCTCGACGTCGGCGACGGCCCAGAACGCGTCGAGGTACTCGCGCTGCTCGGCCAGGAGGCCGTCCCATCCGGTGAAGCGGGCGGCGGCGAGTGCGGCGCGGACCTGGTCGTGCAGCGCGGGCTGGCTGCGCTGCGACGACCAGCCGTAGCCGAGGTACTTGACGATCGTCAGCGTCTCGCCGGGCTGCAGTCGGGTGATCGCCGTTGTGCGGCCGATGTCCTCCATGGCCTCGGAGGTGACCTTGAGCTTCTCGGGCCCGGTGACCTCGTGGTCCATCGCCGCGGCCACCCGCAGCCCCGACCGGCGGGTCTGGTGGATCAGCCACACACCGTTGTCGTGCCTGCCGTGCTGCTCGGAGACCAGCGGGTCGGTGAGCGCCGCCTCCACCCGGGGGTCGGCCTCGTGCCGAGCAGGCAGCTGCTCGTTGGCCACCAGCTCGGACTGCACGACCAGCAGCGCCGGACCATCGAGGACCTCGACCTCGTAGCGGATCGCCGCGATCGCCCGCTGCGTGAGCGACACGATGCGTACGCTGCGCACCTTCACCGCCCGACCGGCGGGCGAGACCCACTCCACCTCACGGGTGAGGGTGCCCGCCTGCAGGTCGAGCACCCGCTCGTGGTGGCGCAGCTCGCCGTAGCGCAGATCGAACGGCTCGTCCTCGACGAGCAGGCGGATCAGCTTGCCGTTGGTGACATTGATGATCGTCTGGCCGGACTCGGGGTAGCCGTAGCCACCCTCCGCGTACGGGAGGGGCCGCCGCTCGTAGAACGAGTTGAGGTAGGTGCCGGGGGTGGCGTTCGGCTCGCCCTCGTCGAGGTTGCCGCGAAGCCCGAGGTGCCCGTTCGACAGCGCGAACACCGACTCGACCTGGCCCATCGCGGCCATGTCCAGCTTCGGCTCGCGCACGTGCCACGGCTCGACGGTGAAGGGGCGGCCGGGATCAGGACTCATGACGTTCTCCTACCTGGCCGAGCCGGGTCCTCACTTCAGCAGGTCCTGGAGGTCCTGCACGACGACGTCCGCGCCGTGCGTCCGCAGCGCGTCCGCGTGCCCGACCCGGTCCACCCCGACGACGAACCCGAACCCGCCCGCGCGGCCGGATTCCACGCCCGCCAACGCGTCCTCGAACACGACAGCGTGCTCCTTGGCCACGCCGAGGTCGGCCGCGGCGGCGAGGAACGTGTCGGGCGCGGGCTTGCCTGCCAGGCCGCGTTCCTTCGCGACGACGCCGTCGATGCGATGGTCGATGAACGCGGTGAGTCCCGCGACCTCGAGCACCTGCGCCGCGTTGGCCGACGACGACACGCACGCCGCGAGCAGGCCCGCGTCCTTGACCGCGTGCAGGTAGCGGACCGAGCCCGGGTAGACGTCCACGCCGATGGTCTTGATCTTCTCCTGGACGAGGTCGTTCTTCCGAGTGGACAGCCCCCAGATCGTCTCGGTGCCGGGCGGGTCGTCGGGGGAGCCTTCCGGAAGGTGGATGCCACGCGACTCGAGGAAGCCGCGCGTGCCGTCCAGCCGCGGGCGGCCGTCGACGTAGGGGCCGTAGTCGGCCTTGGCGTCGAAGGGACGGAACGGCGTGCCGTCGCGGTCGGCGCGGACGCGCAGATAGTCGTCGAACATCTGCTTCCACGCCGCCGCATGGACGCTGGCGGTGTCGGTGAGCACGCCGTCGAGGTCGAAGAGGCACGCGCGGGAGCCGTCTGGGAGGCCGAGCATGCACGAAAGGTACCGACCCGCCGATCACCGGACGCAGCCATCCGGCTGATGTTCACCTGGTTACCGCGTGGTCGCCGCCTGCTTCGAGGCAGCGGGCTCCCCTCAAACGGGACGTGACGGGGGTTTCCGGCGCGGAAAACCCCGCTCACGTCCCGCTCGTGCGCATCTGGTGCGACGGCGTCAGGCGGTGACGGGGGTGGTCAGGTCGAGCAACCGAGGCTCTCCGGCGCCGCCGGTGACGATCACGAGGCAGCCGTCCGCGGCGGGCCGGGCGGTTACGGAGAGCACACCGCCCTGGGCGCGGGGCTCGATGTCGCGCTGCACGGCGTCGCGCACGGTCGTGAGCAGGCGCAGAGGCTCGACGGGCGTGCCCAGCAGCGTCGCGTCGACCTCGATCTCGACCCGCAGGCGCTTGCCGAACCGGGCCTGCTCCAAGGCGAGATAGTCGCGGACGGTGCCGAGCTCATGGCCCAGGGTGCTCGGGGCGTCAGTCGGGCGGTCGGTGGCGCGGCTGAGGTCGGCGAAGCCGACGAGCAGTTGCCGCGCGCGGGCCGGGTCGGTGCGGATGAGCGAGGCGATGGCGTTGAGCGAGTTGTAGACGAAGTGCTGCTCCAGGCTGCGGGGCGAGACCGGCTCTGCGGGTTGGTGGCGGGCGGTGGTGTCCGCAGGGTTGGGCTGGTCGGTGGCGGGCTCGGCTGGGGCAAGTTCGGCGGCAAGGTCGGCCGCGCGGTCGGCGGGATGCTCGGCGGCGCGCTCGGTCGCGCGGTCGGCTGGGGCGGGCTCGGCGGCGCGGTTGGCGGCGCGCTCGGTCGCGCGGTCGGCGGAGGTCGGCTCGGCGCGGTCGGCGGTCTCGGTGGCCAGCTCGGCGCGGTCGGCAGTGGCGGGCGCGGCGCGGTCGCCAGGCGCGGTGGCGGCGGCGCGCCCGGAGCCACCCTGACCCGCCGGGATCGGCGTACCCGGCGAGGCCGTGCCCGTCCGTCGTCGGGAGGACTGCTCGTCCGCCGGGTCCGTGCGCCGCGCCCACGGGACCGCGGTGGAGTCGGCGCCCTCGGTGCCTCGCCAGTGCGGGAGCCGCAGCCTGCCGTCGGCGGTGAATCCGGTGTGGTCGACCAGGCCTGCCACCCGCGGCTCAACCCAGATCGCGTCGCGGGCGACGTCCGGCGGCACACCGCTCTTGAACGGCGAATCGTCCCGCCGGAGCCTGCGCAGTCCGGCGACGGCCCGGCGCTCGTCGCCGCTCACCCCGACCCGCCCGACGTAGCGCAGCCCGCCCCGCTCCGGCACCCCGACGAGCAAGCTGGCGATGCGGTCGGGCCTGCGCGGGTCGACCGGCGTCCACCCGCCGACGAGCACCCGCCCGGTCCGCGGCACCGGCACCCGCACCCACAGCGGCGAGCGCTGCCCCGGCCGGTACCGCGACGCCAGATGCCGGGCGTGCAGCGCCTCGACCCCCTTGGCCTCCGCGATGCGCAGCAGCGACGGCAGCTCCGTGATCGGCATCGGTGAGGTCGTCCACACCGGGGCGGCGGCGAAGCCGAGCCCTTCCAGCAGGGCGCGCCGGTCGCGGTAGGGCAGGTCGACCAGGCTGTGCCCGTCGAGCCACAGCAGGTCGGCCACCTGCAGGTCCACCGGCACGCTGCGGATCTGCCGCTCGGTGGGCCGGAACCGGGCGCTGCGCCGCTGCAGCCGCGCCACCCGTGGGGCGTGCTCCTCGCCACGCGCAACGAGGGTGCCGTCGAGGATCATGCCGCCGGGCGGCGACCGGCGCTCCAGCTCCGGCACCAGCTCGGGGTAGGCCGGGGTCATCGACACGTTTCCCGAGCTCAGCAGCCGGGTGCGGCCGCCGGGCTCGACGTAGGCGACGCAGCGGTGCCCCGTCCACGCGAGCTCGATGACCCAGTCCGGGCCCGCAGGCGCCTGCCCGGTACCCGCGGCGACCTGCATGGGCGGCACGAGATCCGGCATCGCCCGCGGACCCCTCGTCACGGTGCTCACGGTAGTCGCCGCCGGGCGGCCGCCGACCGCACGTCGTCACCCTGCTGCAACACCGGGCCGCGCCCCCGGGACGATGGAAGCACCATGACGCTCACCGACCGGCTTCCGCCCACCCCAGACCCGGACGACCTGGTCGAGGCCTTCGCCGACTGGGCGTTCGAAGAGCGCGGGCTTTCGCTCTACCCAGCGCAGGAGGAGGCGCTGCTGGAGCTCGTCACGGGCGGCAACGTGATCCTCTCCACGCCGACCGGGTCGGGGAAGTCACTGGTCGCGGTCGCGGCGCACGCCGCCGCGCTCGCCCGCGGGCACCGGACGTTCTACACCGCGCCGATCAAGGCCCTGGTCAGCGAAAAGTTCTTCCAGCTGATCGAGACGTTCGGCGCGGAGAAGGTCGGCATGCTCACCGGCGACGCCGCCGTCAACGAGCGGGCGCCGATCATCTGCTGCACCGCCGAGATCCTCGCCAACATCGCGCTGCGCTCCGGCCCACACGCCGACGTCGGCTCCGTCGTGATGGACGAGTTCCACTTCTACGCCGACCCGGACCGCGGCTGGGCGTGGCAGGTGCCGCTGATCGAGCTGCCGCAGGCGCAGTTCCTGCTGATGAGCGCCACCCTCGGCGACGTCACGTTCTTCCGTGACGACCTCACCCACCGCACCGGCCGCGCCACCGCGGTGATCACGTCGGTGGAGCGCCCGGTGCCGCTGCACTACCGCTATGTGCTCACGCCGCTGCACGAGACCATCGCGGAGCTGCTCGACACGCACGAGGCGCCCGTCTACGTCGTGCACTTCACACAGGCCTCGGCGGTGGAACGGGCGCAGGCGCTGATGAGCGTCAACGTCACCAGCAAGGCCGACAAGCAGGCAATCGCCGACCTCATCGGCGCCTTCCGGTTCACCGCCGGTTTCGGCAAGACGCTATCGCGGCTGGTCCGCCACGGCATCGGCGTCCACCACGCGGGCATGCTCCCCCGCTACCGGCGCCTGGTCGAGACCCTCGCGCAGGCCGGGCTGCTCAAGGTCATCTGCGGCACCGACACCCTCGGCGTCGGCATCAACGTGCCGATCCGCACGGTGCTCTTCACGGCGCTGTCCAAGTACGACGGGCAGCGCACCCGTCCGCTCAAGGCGCGCGAGTTCCACCAGATCGCGGGACGGGCGGGCCGGGCGGGCTATGACACCGTGGGCACGGTCGTCGCCGAGGCGCCCGACCACGAGGTGGAGAACGCGCGGCTGCTCGCGCGGGCCGGGGACGACGAGCGCAAGAAGCGCCGGATCGTCCGCAAGAAGCCGCCGGAGGGTTTCGTCGGCTGGTCGGCCACCAGCTTCGAAAAGCTGCAGAACGCCCAGCCCGAGCCGTTGACCAGCCACTTCAAGGTCACGCACGCGATGTTGCTGAACGTGATCTCACGGCCGGGCAACGCGTTCACCGCCATGCGGCACCTGCTGGAGGACAACCATGAGCCGCGGCCGCGGCAGCGTCGACACATCCTGCGGGCGATCGCGATCTACCGGGCGCTGCTCACCGCGGGCGTCGTCGAGCGGCTGCCGGAGCCCGACGCCGAGGGCCGCAACATCCGGATCGTCGGCGACCTCCAGCTCGACTTCGCGCTCAACCAGCCGCTGTCGCCGTTCGTGCTGGCCGTGATCGAGCTGCTCGACCGGGCATCGCCGACGTACGCGCTGGACGTCCTGTCCGTCGTGGAGGCGACGCTCGACGACCCACGGGCCGTCCTGTACGCGCAGCAGAGCAAGGCCAAGGGCGAGGCCGTGGCCGCGATGAAGGCGGAGGGGCTGGAGTACGAGGAGCGGATGGCCCGGTTGGAGGAGGTCACCTGGCCGCGGCCGCTCGACGAGCTGCTGGAAGCCGCCCTCACCACCTACCGGCGGGGCGCGCCGTGGGTCGAGGACGCGCGCCTGTCGCCCAAGTCGGTCGCCCGCGACATGTTCGAGCGCTCGCTGACGTTCGTCGAGTACGTCGGGTTCTACCAGCTCGCCCGCTCCGAAGGCCTGGTGCTGCGCTATCTGGCCGACACCTACCGCGCGCTGCGCCAGACCGTGCCGGACGAGGCCAAGACCGAGGAGCTCGCCGACATCGAGGCCTGGCTGGGCGAGCTGGTGCGGCAGGTCGACTCGTCCTTGCTCGACGAGTGGGAGGCCCTGGCCGCAGGCGAGGGCGGCGGCGACTCCGCTCCCCCGCCGCTCGACGAGCTGCCCGACGCCGTCACCCGCAACGCCCGCGCGTTCCGGGTGCTCGTGCGCAACGCGCTGTTTCGCCGGGTCGAGCTGGCGGCGCTGCGGCGGTGGGACCTGCTCGGCGAGCTCGACGCGGAGGCGGGCTGGGACGCCGACGCCTGGCGCTCGGCGCTACAGCCCTACTTTGCTGAATACGGCGACGACTTCACGACGATCGGCACCGGCCCTACCGCCCGTGGCGCGGCGCTCGTGACGATCACCGAGGAGCCGGAGCGGTGGGTCGTCCGGCAGGTGTTCGACGATCCGGCGGGCGACCGCGACTGGGCCATCACCGCCGAAGTCGACCTCACCGCGTCCGACGAGGAGGGTGTGGCGGTCGTCTGGGTCACCGACGTCGCCCCCACCCCCGGGTGAGTCGTACGTCCTGACACCGCGAGTTGGCCATTTCGGCGCGTCGAAACGGCGAACACGGCGCGGCGAATCGTACGACTCACCGTGGCGGTGCTGCGGTGGCGGCGCTGACGTGTGGCGGCGTGTCGTCGTCGAACCGACGACGGTTTGCTGGCGTCAATGATTCACTGACGCAGTATGCAGACCGAGGCCCCACGACGTCCGAGCTTGATCGGGCGGGAGGACTGACGAGATGAAGTACGACGACGCCCGGCGCTGGCTGGAGCGGGTCGACCCGGCGATCACCCGGGACCGTTCGCCACAGGCCCTTCTCGACCACCTCAAACAGCGGAGTACTGTGGGCCCGCTCACCGGCGACGCCGCGGCGGCCTGGTACGCGCTGGTGCACGAGATGCGCAGGCTCGCCGACTACTACGAGCGCGACCTGATCCGCAAGCTGCGCGCCGACGGGCTGACCTGGGCGCAGGTCGCCGACGCGGTGCAGGCCCAGCTGTCGAGCAGGCAGGCCGCCCAGGCCAAGTGGAAGCGGCTCGTCGACCCCGGCCGCCGGATCACCACGGGCGACATGCGCCGGGGCGGCCGCCGCCCCGACGCTGCCGGATAACCCTGGGAGCTGGTGCCGCTCGCGGTCCCCGTCCCAACGGGTTGCCCGACTCACGCAACGCCGAGGCCCATCCCTCGACCACGGCGTCGGAAGATCCGCATGCCGCAGGTCACGGGACGGATCGCGATCGGTGGGGCGGGCAGGCGCGGACAACCGCGGACTGTCCTCCTCGGGGTCGACGAGGCCCGGTGAAACGCATCAGCTAGGGGGCGGGTCCGGCGCGGCTGGTGTAGGTGTGTCCGGTCGGGGTGGTGGTGCGCACGGTGTGCGGCTCCTGTCCGAGTCCGTCGTGGACGAGTTCGACGCGCCAGCCGGGCATTTCGCGCACGTAGTTGCCCCGTGCGCACACCCCGCGCCCGTTGCCCAGACTGGTCAGCCCGCCCGCCCGGTGCGGTTTGATGTGGTCGACGTGGCGGATCGGGGCGTCGCAGAACGGATCCCGGCACGAGCCTCCGTCCCGGATGCGGATCAGGTGCGCCAGTACTCCGTCGAAGCGGCGTCGGCGAGGGTCGGCGTCGAGGTAGCCGCCGGGGCCGGCGAACAGCCGCCGCCACCAGCGCCGGCCCGCGGTGTCGGCCAGGACATCGCGGGCGATCTCGGCCGGCAGCGGCCCGTATCCGGTCACCTCGGCGGCCGGGGCGACGTCGGGGTCGGTCAGCGCCTCGACCGGCAACACGATGCCGACCTCGACGTTCACGTCGGTGGCGTGCGCTTGTCCGGTGAGGCGTTCGACGAGGGTATCGGCCATGATCTGGTCGCGGGTGCGGGTGTCGCCGGCGGCGATGACGGTGTCGGTGTGGCGGCGCAGCGCGGCCAGACAGGCCACGCCCTGCTCGACGGGGAGGAGGCCGGACAACACACTCATGGTGTCGGGCGCGGGGCGCAGGCCGACCCGGCGGTCTTTGCGGGCAGTACGGCCGCGGGCGACGTAGCCGGCGCGATCGGCCTCGTAGGCCAGCTTGCCCACCACAGCCGCCGCCCGCCGCCGCGAGAGTGTGGGGAGGTCGACGGCGCAGATCTGCTGGTCGACCAGGCGCCGGCGGTCGGGGTCGAGGTGGCGGGTCTCGCGCACCACCATGGCGGCGGTGTCCTCGCTGATCCGCCCGCCCGCCAACAACTCCCACACGCCGGGGAGGTCGAAGGTCAGGGCGCGGGCGATACTGAGGCGACGGGAGCCGTGGTGTGGGGAGGTTTGGCAGGCCAGCCCGATCTGGTCGCCGATGCCGCGTCCGACCGCGGCCGGGTCGATGTCGCCATCGGCGATGTGGGCTTCGACCTGGGATCGGGCGAAGGCCACCATCTCCGCCTGCTGTGCTGCGGCCAGCGCGCCGCGCAGCTGTTCGAACAGCGCAATGCGGTCGATGCGCTCGGCGTCTGAGCCGGGGGCAGGCTGGGTGGCGAGGGTGCCGAGGCGGGCGAGCAGGGTGGCCAGCTCGGCGGCCACCGCGTCCCCACTCCTCGTACCCATGTTCGGAACGCTACCAATGAGCACCGACAATTCTGACCGAAGCCGATGCCTCGCCGAGGAAGCCGAAACACGGCCAGCCAAGCGGGCTGCCCCGTCGGTCCCCCTCGTGACGCTGGGACGCCAGCTCCGGGACCCGTCAGCTGCCCCCGGTCCGGGCCGGGGCAGCTGACGCGCTAGACGTCCAGCGGGACTTACGAGACCTTCGTGAACTCCACGACTGGAAGTGTGAGATTGCCTTCGTCGTCCGCTCTTACACCGATCTGGATGTCGATGTACGAAGCCTTGAAGCCCGCGTTGTTCGCCTTGCCGTCCATGTAGGGGCTGGCGCTCGTCCAGTCCGCCCAACACACGACGTCCGAGTGGTAGTCCTGGAAGATATAGATCCAGCCCTTCATCCTGTTCTCACCGAAGTACTGCACCTTGAAGCCCTTGGTGAGGACTTCGTTGTCACTGGCAGCCCAGGGGACGATTGTGCCGCCGTAGCTGAGTTCGTCTCCCGGAGCGATCGTGAGAGTGCGCTTGGGGTCCTCACCGTCGACGACGTACAGCAGTCGCTTCTCCGTGCGGTTGAAGACGACGTTGCAGCCGGTGTTCCACATGTTTCTGTTTCCCTTGGCTCATCGGTTGCCGCCCCGCGGCGGCGGCCAGCTCGTTCCGGCCTGCCGTGAAGCAAACCCGCAGGGCCATCACGCTGTCAGTGGGCGCATGACCCTACTGGGTCCCGTGTTCACAGAGGACCAGATGGGCTCGGCTCGGGACCGTTGCCCAGTCCGGCCCGACGTGCCCAGGCGATGGCTTGGGCACGGTCGGGAAGGCCGAGCTTGGCGAGCACCGTGGAGATGTGGTTGCGAACCGTTTTCGGGCTCAGGAACAGCCGCCGTGCGATCTCAGCGGTGCCGTGTCCCGATGCGAGCAACGCGAGCACCTCGTGCTCCCGTGTCGATAGCCCTGCCTCCGTAGCAGCGTCGGCACGCGGAGCCGTGCCGAGCAGCGACAGTAGTCGCGGCGCGAGTTGTCCACTGAGCACCGTATCGCCGACTGCGGCGGCGCTGACTGCAGCTTGGATCTCTCCGTATCCCGCACCCTTGACGAGATAGCCGCAGGCGCCGGCCTGTAGGGCCTCAACGAGCGCGGCGTCCTCGTCGTTCATCGTAAGGACGAGGATCTTCGTGCCGGGATGGGTGTCGCGGATTCGACGCATGGCTTCCAGGCCGCCGATACCGGGCATGAGCAAATCCATCAACACCATCGTCGGGCTGTATTCGTGTACGGCATCGACCGCGGCTTCGCCGCAGTCGACCTCGGCGACGATGGTAACGGTAGGCATATCGTCGAAGACCGTGCGCAATCCGGCCCGGATGAGCGGATGGTCATCAGCGATGACCATCGTAATCGTGGACGACATGGCGTTCATGGCCGAATGGCCAGCGGGAGAACGGCACGGACTTCGGTGCCGCCTGCGGTGCGGTGGCCAATCCAGCAGCTCCCACCAATTTCGGCGGCCCGGTGGCGCATCGAGCCGAGCCCAATACCGGTGCCCGACCCCGAGGACGACGGCGACCCAATGCCGCGCCCGTCGTCGACGACGCTCATGACGACGACGTCAAGGTCTTCCGAAGTGCCGATCGTGAGGCTCACCGTACAACGGTGGGCAGCCGCGTGGCGCACCGCGTTGGTCATCGCCTCACTGGCGATAGCCAGAAGAACCTCCTCGACGGCGGCGGGCATCGGCCGGTTCGGCCCGAGGTCGACCGCAGCCTCGACATCGATGCGAAGACCGTCGCGGTCACCCAGCCGCGCGGCCTGGTGTCTCAGCGCTCCGATTAGCCCGAGGCTGTCCAGGAGGGGTGACCGCAGCGCCACTAGAAGTATTCGCACGTCGGCCGCGCAATCGACGACATGTTGCTCTACTTCGCCAAGTAAGTCAGAGGTCACGTCCGGGGCGCCTTCCGCGAGCCGGGCCCGCGCGGCGCCGACCTTCATTGCGGATGGCGCCCAGGCTCGGCCCGATGCCCTCGTGCAGGTCTCGTTGAACCAGCCGACGCTCCTCAGCGCCTGCCCACACAATGCGCTGCCGGGACAGCTGCAGCTCTGTGGTCAGCTGTGCCGCTTGGAACGCAGGCGCAGACTGCCGGGCCAGCGCGGAGCTGCGACTCGGAACCGGCGAAGCCCGTCTCGTCCGATCGCGGGCCGACCACGAGCCGACCGACGAGCTCGCCACCGGCGATGGCCGGGAACTCGACACACCGGTCATCCTCGCGATTACCGCAGATCGCCCGTCGTAGCACAGCGCCGTCGGCCGTACATAGCTCGGCGGCGACGTATGGGACCTTCAACGCAGCAGCAACGGTTCGGGCAATGGTGTCGAGCACCGCAGGTCCCGCCGTCGCGGTGGCCAACTGCTCGCCCAGCTTGGCGAGCGCGACGTAGGGCTCGTCACGCGTGCCGTAGAACAGCCGTGTAACCGACCGTCGCACTCCCTCCTGCAATGGATGGAATGATGGTGGCGATCAGCAAGACGAGGCAGCGTGCGACAAGCGTTCGAACCGGGTGTCCGCCCACTGGCTCCGGAAACACCAGCACAAACAACAGCCACAGCACCCATGACAGAGTCAGCGTGATCTCACCAGCCGCGTACCACCACAAGCCCGTGCTCTGTACCAGGTCAACGACTTGGGCGCCCAGCACAAACGCCAGCATCCCGACACTATTGATCGATGCGATCGCGAGCAGGGTCCGCGCGCCTGGGTCGTCTGGCCGTCGCCGAAACGCCGTGACAGCCATCGCAAGCATCGACGCTGACAGCAGCAGCGCCGCCCAGTTGCGCTGCAACCACTCCAGACCTGGCCAGCGCGGCAGCAGTCGCACATCCACATCCACGAGTTGCCCGTCACGATCGACTGTGTAGGTCACGGTCTCGTCGGCGGTAAGCGGCGCTAGGCGCGCTCGATCTACCGGCATGCCTGCGATGGCGACCACAGCGTCGCCGACGCGCAGTTCGGAGACGGGATCGACGACGTCGGACACGACGAGACGAGCGCCGACTACCTGATCGGACATCATGACGACGGTGCCGTCAGAGGGCCCAAGCACCCGAGCGGTGAACATCGCTACGAAGAGGAAGTACCCCAGTGTGACGGCACCCGCAACGATCAGAGCGGGACCGGTTGGCGCGCCGGCGGCCCGGATCCTGCCCATGCCGTCCATCATCAGGGGTTGTGCGCGCTCCTCGACAGCGTTGCCCCATACAGCGGAAGCGGCATGCGCCGACCGCGACACCGCCGCCTCCGAACGGTAGGTACTCGGCTCTTTCGGCCGCATGCTGATCACGATCGCGGTCTTGGTGTCCTGATGTCACTGGGCGAACGTCCCGCGCAGCACGGGATGTCGCCCACGGACGGTTGCGGCTTGACGGTCGCCACGAGCGGCTGACCTGACCTCGCGCCCCGCCCGTCCGAAACGCAGGGCAAGATCGAGGCATGACCCGCTTGATGGGGATCGGCCTGCAGTTGCGGAGCGGCGCGTGAGCGTCCGGTCCGCGGGGGTGCTCCTGCACCGAACCGGCCCCAACGGCGCCGTCCAGGTGCTGCTCGCGCACATGGGCGGCCCGTTCTGGGCCCGGAAGGACGAGGGCGCGTGGTCCATCCCGAAGGGCGAGCACCCGTCCTCGGAGGACGCCCGGGCCGCGGCCCGCCGCGAGTTCGCCGAGGAGCTCGGCTGCCCCGCACCGGAGGGCGAGCTGCGCGAGCTGGGCACCGTGCGGTCCGGCAGCAAGGTCATCGCCGCGTTCGCGCTCGCAGGCGACCTCGACGCCGAGCACATCGCCAGCAACACCTTCGAGCTCGAATGGCCGCCCCGCTCGGGCCGCACGCAGTCGTTTCCCGAGGTCGACCGGGCGGCGTGGTTCGACCTCGACACCGCCCGCCACAAGATCGTAAAGAGCCAGCGGCCGTTCTTGGATCGAATCTGACGGTCCGTCCCGTATCATTCGACGGGCAGACCGAGGACACGATCGGGTTACGATCACTGATGTGCCGGAGTTTCGGCTGACCACCACGTCATACGTCGTCCTCGGCATGATCGCTCTGCACGGCCACTGCACGCCCTACCGCCTCAAGCGAGCCATCGGGGAGTCGGTCGGGCTGTTCTGGCCCTTCCCCCACGCCCAGCTCTACGCCGAGCCGGACCGGCTGGCAGACCTGGGCCTGCTGGCCCGGTCGGTGGAGAACCGCGGCAGGCGGCGCAAGACGTACTCGCTCACCGGCCCCGGCCTGGACGCGCTGCGCAAATGGCTCGCCGCGCCCACAGCCGAGCACTTCCAGCTGCGCGACGTCGCCGAGCTGAAGCTGTTCTTCCACGAGATCGGCGACCCCGACCACGTCGCGACGCTCGCCGCCGAGCAGATCGCCCAGCACCGCACGCGCATCGCCCGCTACGACGACCTCCTCGGCCACGCGGGTGACGGATCGCCCGCCTTGGAACTCGGCCTGGAACTGGAGCACGCCGCACTGCGATTCTGGACCGCGCTCGCGGACAACGACCTCCCCCGGCTGCACAGGGGACGAGGTCGGGAATGAAAAGTAGTTCCGTCACGGGCCGCCGGTCGGGCCACCCGATCGAGGCGCGCCGGTGCGACACCTTCCGGTGATCTCCCGACCGCACGGGCCACCGCGCGGGACGGGCACGTCAAGCTGGTCACCATGCACCGCACCCGAGTCGTCGCGATGGCCATCCTGGTCTCTGCCGTCGCCGCCGTGGTGGCGGCAAGCATAACCGGCGGCACGCCCGCCGCGGCCGGGCCCGCCGCAGCCCCCGCCCACCCGGCCGCCACAGGCCCGGCCGCCGCCAGAGCCACCGCCCACCTGCCCGCGGCCGTCCTCGCCGACGGCGGCAACCGGGGCTGGTGACGGTCAGCCCTCACCCGGCCCCCGCAACCCCCACGGGTTCGCGCGGTCGGTCGGGTCCGCCGCCGCCATCCGCTGGTAGAGCTGCGCCGCGGCCCGGGAGAACCCGTCGGGCAGCCCGGCGGCGGCGAACGCGTCGGCCGCCTCCTGCATCTCCCCCACCCAGCGCCACGCCTTGCCCCTGGCCTGGGCGTCGATGCCTGCGAGCCGGGCGTCGAGGTCCACGCCGGTGCGGTGCAGCTCCTCGCGGATCGCGTCGGCGACGCCATAGGCGCGCGCGGCGGCGTCGAGCAGGACCCACAGCGTCGGCAGTGCCTTGCTCTGCAGCGCGAAGCACGCCTTGAGCGCGCTCGCCGCGCCCAACGGGCCCGGGAGGACCCGCGCCGCGAACGGCGAGCCCGCGAAGAGGGCGGCGACGACCGGCGCGGCGGGCCCGGCCAGCCACACGACGGTCCGGCCCGGCTCCCACGCGGGCGGGCCGATGATCGCCCCGTCGACGACGCGCTCGGCGCCCAGCAGCTCGGCGATGCCCGTGACGGTGGCAGGCGACACCGCATTGGCGTCCACGAAGAGCGGGGCCGGGTCACGCGCGGCGGCGACCTCTTCGGCCACCGCCCGCGCCGCGTCCGGCGGGCACACCGAGATGATCATGTCGGCGCGGCGGGTCAGCTCGGCGAGGTCGGGCACGCCGACCAGGTCGGCGGTCTCGGCCCGCTTGGACGTCGTGAGGCTGCGCCCCGCCGCGGCCCAGACCACCGCGCCCGCGGCGGGTTTGAGCGCCGCGCCGACCGCGGCACCCATCGCCCCCGGATGCAGGATCCCGATCACCGGGCGCGGCGGCAACACGGCGCGACCCTACCCGCGGCCGCCCGTCGCCACTCACTCGGAAGTCAGCTCAGGCCCAGCCGCCCCAACGCCTGCAGCAGCGTGTCGGCGCCCAGCGTCGGCGTGAGCGTGCCCGCCCGGACCGCGCGCTCCACGTCCGGCAGCGCCGCGCGGACACCCTCGTCGGTGCGCAGCCGGTCGAGCAGCCGGTCGCGCACCATCGACCACATCCAGTCGACCTGCTGCGCCGCCCGTTTGCGCGCGAGCTCGCCGTGCTCGTCGAGCGTGGCGCGGTGCCGCGTGACGGCGGCCCACACGGCGTCGAGCCCGGCGCCGCTCTGCCCACTGCAGGCCAGCACCGGCGCCCGCCACCACGGCGAGCTGGGCGCCATCATCCGCAGCGCCCCGGACAGCTCCCGGGCGGCGGCCCGCGCCGCGCGGGCGTGCTCGCCGTCGGCCTTGTTGACGGCGATGACGTCGGCGATCTCCAGGATGCCCTTCTTGATCCCCTGCAGGCTGTCACCGGTGCGCGCGATCGTGAGCAGCAGGAACGTGTCGACCATCGCCGCGACGGCCACCTCGGACTGGCCCACCCCGACCGTCTCGACGAGCACGACGTCGTAGGCCGCCGCCTCCATGAGCACGATCGTCTCCCGCGTGGCCCGCGCGACGCCGCCCAGCGTGCCCGCGCTCGGCGAGGGCCGGATGAACGCGTTGTCGTCGACGGCAAGGCGCGCCATGCGCGTCTTGTCGCCGAGGATCGAGCCTCGGGTGCGGGTCGAGGACGGGTCGACGGCGAGCACCGCGACCCGATGTCCCTCGGCGGTCAGACGGCTGCCCAACTCGTCGACGAACGTCGACTTCCCGACGCCCGGCGCCCCGCTGACCCCCACGCGGGCCGCGCCGCCCGCGTGCGAAAGCAGCTCCATCAGCAGCTGCTGGGCCGCCTCGCGGTGGTCGGGGCGGGTCGACTCGACGAGGGTGATCGCCCGCGCCAGCACCGCGCGCGATCCGTCGAGCACGCCCTTCGCGAGGGCGGCGACGTCAGGGCCGCGTCTGCCGCTCACTCAGCCTCGTCCGCGGCTGCCGCGCGGAGCTTGTCGACCAGCTCGACGGCCGCCTCGGCGATCACCGTGCCCGGCCCGAACACGGCCGCCGCGCCCATCTCCCGCAACCGCGGCACGTCGTCGGGCGGGATCACCCCGCCGACGATCACGACGATGTCCGGCCTGCCGAGCGCGGCCAGCGCGTCGCGCAGCTCCGGCACCAGCGTCAGATGCCCGGCCGCGAGCGACGACACGCCGACGACGTGGACGTCGGCCTCGACGGCCTGCCGCGCCACCTCCCCCGGGGTCTGGAACAGCGGCCCGACGTCGACGTCGAAGCCCAGGTCGGCGAACGCCGTGGCGATCACCTTCTGGCCGCGGTCGTGCCCGTCCTGGCCCATCTTGGCGACGAGGATGCGCGGCCTGCGCCCCTCGGCCTCGGCGAACTCGTCCACCTTCGCGCGGGCCTGCGCCACCGCGGGGCTCGTCCCCGCCTCTTCGGAGTACACCCCGGAGATGATCCTGATCTGGCCCGCGTGGCGCCCGAACACCTTCTCCAGTGCGGCGGAGATCTCGCCGACGGTCGCCTTCGCCCGCGCGGCGGCCACCGACAGCCCGAGCAGGTTCTGCTCCTCATCGCGCGGCTTGCCCGCGGCGATGGCCGCCGCGGCGCCGGTCAACGCGTCCAGCGCGGCGGAGACCTCGCGGTCGTCGCGCTCGGCCCGCAGCCGGGCCAGCTTGGCCAGCTGCTCGGCCCGGACCCCGGCGTTGTCGACGACCCGCACAGTGATCTTCTCTTCGGCGTCGGCCGCCACCGGGTAGGTGTTGACGCCGATGACCGGCTGGCGGCCGGAGTCGATGCGGGCCTGGGTGCGCGCGGCGGCCTCCTCGACCCGCAGCTTGGGCAGGCCCTCGTCGATGGCCCGGGCCATCCCGCCCGCCTTCTCGACCTCGCTGATGTGCCCCCACGCGCGGCGGGCCAGGTCGTAGGTCAGCCGCTCGACGTAGAACGACCCGCCCCACGGGTCGATCACCTGCGTGGTGCCCGACTCCTGCTGCAGCAGCAGCTGGGTGTTGCGCGCGATGCGGGCCGAGAAGTCGGTGGGCAGCGCCAGCGCCTCGTCGAGCGCGTTGGTGTGCAGGCTCTGCGTGTGCCCCTGGGTGGCGGCCATCGCCTCGATGCAGGTGCGGATGACGTTGTTGTAGACGTCCTGGGCGGTGAGCGACCAGCCGGAGGTCTGCGAGTGCGTGCGCAGCGACAGCGACTTCGGGTTCTTCGGCGCGAACTGGTTCACCAGCTTCGCCCACAGCAGCCGGCCCGCCCGCAGCTTCGCCACCTCCATGAAGAAGTTCATGCCGATGCCCCAGAAGAACGACAGCCGCGGGGCGAACACGTCGACGCCGAGGCCCGCGTCGATGCCCGCGCGCAGGTACTCGACGCCGTCGGCGAGGGTGTAGGCCAACTCCAGGTCGTTGGTGGCCCCGGCCTCCTGGATGTGGTAGCCGGAGATGGAGATCGAGTTGAACTTCGGCATCTCCCGCGAGGTGAAGGCGAAGATGTCGGAGATGATCTGCATCGACGGCTGCGGCGGGTAGATGTAGGTGTTGCGGACCATGAACTCCTTGAGGATGTCGTTCTGGATGGTCCCGGTGAGCCGCGCATGCGGCACGCCCTGCTCCTCGGCCGCCACGATGTAGAGCGCGAGCACCGGAAGCACGGCGCCGTTCATCGTCATCGACACCGACATGCGGTCCAGCGGGATGCCGTCGAACAGCTGACGCATGTCGTAGATCGAGTCGATCGCGACGCCCGCCATGCCGACGTCCCCGGCGACGCGGGGGTGGTCGGAGTCGTAGCCGCGGTGGGTGGCGAGGTCGAACGCGATCGACAGGCCCTTCTGCCCGGCGGCGAGGTTGCGCCGGTAGAAGGCGTTCGAGTCGCCAGCCGTGGAGAACCCCGCGTACTGGCGGATCGTCCACGGCTGGGTGGCGTACATCGCCGGGTACGGGCCGCGCAGGTAGGGCGGGATGCCCGGGTAGGTGTCGAGGAAGTCGACGCCGTGCAGGTCGGCGGCCGTGTAGAGGGGCTTGACGGGGATGCCCTCCGGCGAGTCCCACACTGCGGGGCCGGGCCCCCACTCGGTCGCGGGTGCGCTCGTGCCGAGGTCCACCCCGGTGAAGTCGGGAATCGTCATGCCGAACCTCCTGCAAGGTAGGCGCCGTCGATCACGGCGAGGGCGTCGCAGCCCGCGTAGAGCTGCCCGTCGATCCCGGGCACGTCGACCGTGCCCGCCACCAGGATGTGCCGCGCCCCGGCCGCCCGCAGCGCCGCGGCCGTCGCCTCCCCGCGTTCGGCGTAGAGGGCGTCGCTGGAGCAGAGGACGGCGACCGGGGCCTTGGTCTCCTCCCAGGCCGCCGCGACCGCCTCGGCCGTCTCGGTCGGGCCCGCCTCGACCGCGGCGATCCCGCCCGCGGCCAGCAGGTTGCGCGCGAACGCGGCCCGGGTGCTGTAGGTCGCGAGCGGGCCGAGCGTGGCCAGGAACGCCGTCGGGCGGGAACCGGTGGCGGCCAACACGGCGTCGGAGCGGTCGCGGTAGGCCTCGTACGCCGCCGCGGGCCGGTAGACGGGCAGGCCACCGTTCGAACGTGCCGCGCGCGGCGGATGCGCCACCGGCGCCTCGGCGAGGTCTGGGAACTCGCTCACTCCGGTGATCGGCGCCCGGCGGGTCGCCACCGCCTGCTCCCGCACCGCCCGCACTGTTCCCACGCGCGCGGCGACCAGCCCGGAGTCGAGCGCGACGATGGCCCCGCCCGCGGCCTCGAGCTCCTGGAAGAACGCCCACGCGGCGCGGGCGAGCGCGTCGGTGAGCGACTCGACGAGCCACGCGCCGCCCGCCGGGTCGACCACCCGCGCGAGGTGCGCCTCCTGGATCAGCAGCGCCTGCGTGTTGCGCGCGACCCGGCGGGCGAACGCAGTGGCGGCGCCGAAGGCCGCGTCGAACGGGGCGACCGTGACCGCGTCCGCGCCGCCGACGCCCGCCGCGAACCCGGCGATGGTGCCGCGCAGCAGGTTCACGTAGGGGTCGCGGCGGGTGAACATCGTCGGCGAGGAGACCGCGTGCTGGTGCTGGCCGCCCGCGTCGGCGGCGCCGCACGCCTCCAGCACGCGGGCCCACAGCCGACGCGCGGCGCGCAGCTTCGCGATCGTCGGGAACTGCTCGTCGGTGGCGGCGTAGCGGAACTCCAGCAGCCGGGCCGCGGCCGCCACGTCCAGCCCGGCGTCGGTGAGCGCCCGCAGGTAGGCCACCCCCGCCGCGATCGAGAAACCGAGCTCCTGTGCGTCGGCGCCGCCCGCGGCGTGCACGGGGAGCGCGTCGACGACGACGGCGCGCACCAGCGGGTGCTCGGCCGCCACCCGCTGCGCGAGCGGGACGACCGCGGCGACGTCGGGGCCCACGCCGGTGCGCGCGCGCAGCCCGATCGGGTCGAGCCCGAGGGTGCCCAACAGCGCGGCCGGGTCGTCGAGGGCACGTCCCAGGGCGAGGTACGCGGCCGCGGCGCCGGTGTCCGCCCCGCCGGTGTCCAGCGCGACGGGGGCGAGGTCGAGCAGCACGCCGTCGAGCACGGCGGCGAGCTCCGACCCGTCGCCGGTCGCCAGCCAGACCGAGGTGACGCCGTTCCGCAGGTCGGCGAGGACGGCCTCGTGATCGTGGTCGGTGCCGATGTCCTCGTGGCGTTGGCGGACGTCCCAGCCGTCGGGGACGGGACCGTCGGCGGTGGCGCCGCGCACGAACGGCGGCCTGCCCGGTACGCCGACCGGCGGCAGGTCCGCGACGTCGGCCGCCGTGTACAGCGGGGCCACGGAGATGCCTTCCGGTGTGCGGCGCACGAGCTTGCCGACCCCGGCGCCCGCCTCGGCGTCGGGATCGATCCGACCGGACTTGCGCAGCACCGCGTCGACAAGGGCGGTCCACTGCTCCCGGGTGGCAGCCGGGAACTCGCCTGCCAACACGAGCTCGTCGGGCGGGGCGGGTGCTGGGGTGTCCGCGTCGAGCATGGGGGAAGTCTAGGCAGACCGCGGGGTGGTGAACATTGCCTCGACCCCACCCGCTAGGCCGCCATGATGGACCCGCCCACCACCTTGATCTTCTTGGCGGGCAGCGGCTTCTGGGCGGGCCCGTTGACCACCGAGCCGTCCGCGATGGCGAACTGGCTGCCGTGGCAGGGGCAGTTGATCGTGCCGTTCTCGACGGTGGAGACCGTGCAGCCCTGGTGGGTGCAGATCGCCGAGAAGGCCTTGAACGTCCCCGCCTTGGGCTGAGTGATCACCAGGGCGGCTTCGGGGAGGATGAGGCCGCCCCCGACGGGGACGTCGGCCGTGGCGGCCAGCTTCCCGGACGCCGACCCGGCGCCCCCGGAGCCGCCCGGCTGCACGGACGGGGCGGCCGCGGGCGCGGCCTGGCCGGGGCCGTAGGCGGCGCAGCCCGCCACGACGACGGCGCAGGTGCCGCAGGCCCCCGCGAGGACGGAGCGGCGGTCGAGTGTGGTCATGGATCTTCTCCAGGGGAGCGGTTACAGGTGGATGCCGGACGTGCCGAAGAACCAGGCCGCGGCGGTGAGCCACAGCACGGTGAGCCCGGTGAAGACGGCCCCGCCGAGCACCGGCAGAGCCCAGCCGGGCGCGTCGCGGCGCTGCAGCACGAGCATCTTGGCCACGAAGCCACCGTAGAAGAAGCAGCCGGCGACCGAGTGCACGAGCCCCCGCGTCGCGTCTGTCTCGAAGCCGAGCGCGTAGAGGCAGTGCACCGCCACCGGCACGGTGACCAGCACCGCGGCGCGCCCCGACCAGCGGTGCAGCGTGCCGATCCAGCGCGGTGCCCGCACCGGGACCCGGCCATACATGATCATCGCTGAGCCGAGCTGGACCAGCGCCAACCCGAAGGCGAGGGTGGCGAGCCACGCCTTGGCCGCCAGGCCCGAGGAGAAGCCCGCGAGGTTGAACGCGACGAACGCGGCGTCGTGCAGGCGGGCGTAGGCGCCCAGCCCGACGGCCACCAGTGTGCCGATCCCGAACGCGAGCAGCACCGTGGTGGTACGGGCCGAGCTGCCGGCGGCGGTCGGTCATCACGCTCGACCACCGCATCGCCCCCACCGATCGTGCGGACGGTGACCGGCACCCCGTCGACCACGACGGCGTCGGGGTGCGCCGGGTCGAGGACCGGTGCCGCGATCTTGTCGAGCCCCTGGTCACGCAGGCCCGTCTGGGTACCGTCCGGCAGCACGATCCAGCCGATGCGGTTGACCACGCCCTTCACCGACGCGCGACCCTCGTACAGCCCCGCGGGCGCTTTGGCGGCCTGCGCCGCGTACGGCCACTGCTTCCCGCGGACCGCGACCGAGCCGAGCGACTTGGCGTCGTCGACGGTGCCCTCGATCGTCGACGTCCCATCCTTGCTCTTGAGCGCGAGGTCCGACCCGGACACCGTGCCCTCGAGCCATGCCTCGGTCTTCTTGCCGTCGCAGATGTAGCCGACCGCACGGCCGTTCTTCACCGCGATCGCGACGGTCACCTCGTTGCCCGCGGACCGCCCCGCGTACGCCTTCTCCGCCACGGCGGGCGGGGTCGTCGCGGGCGGGGGCGCGGTCGGGGGCGCCGCGGCGCGGGTCGCAGCGCCGAAGCCCGCGGCGGTCGTCGAGGTGGCGGCCCGGTGGCCCGGGTTGCCGAGCACGTTCAGGGTGAACAGCGCGCCGCCGAGCACGACCACGGCCAGCAGCGTCAGCAGCGGCGCAAATCTCCTCATGCCGACCTCACGGATGCCGACCGGACGGGGTTCACGCGGAATTCTCGCGCATCCACCGAACCCGACCCCTCCGCCGGACGTGTACGCGAGGAGATCCGCTGCGACTACCGTCGCGCTCCGCGGGTCACCAAGGGGGTAACCCTGAGGAGGGGCATGGGTCGCGAGCGGGCGGTCGACGAGGCGCTGGTCCATGCCGTCTACGCCGAGCACGGCCGAGCCCTCTTGGCGTATGCGACGCGGCTGATGGGCGACCGCGCCGCCGCCGAGGACATCGTCCAGGAGACGCTGATCCGCGCCTGGCGCCATCCGGAGGTCATGACCAACGGGCGGGGCTCCACCCGCGGTTGGCTGCTGACGGTCGCACGGAACCTCGTCACCGACCGGATCCGGGCGCGGGCCGCCCGCCCCCGGGAGGTGCCGGAGGACCCGGCGCTCCCCCCGGTCGAGCGCGACCACGCCGACCGCGTGGTGGCATCGGTGACCGTCCTGCAGGCCATGGACGGGCTGTCCGAGGACCACCGCGGCGTCCTGCAGGAGCTGTACTTCCACGGGCGCAGCCTCGCCGAGGCCGCCACCGCCCTCGGCATCCCCGCGGGCACGGTGAAGTCCCGTTCCTATTACGCGCTCCGCGCGCTGCGCGAGCGCCTGACCGAGACGGAGGGGGTGCGCGCATGACGGGCCCCGACCCGCGCCACGACCCGGTCGAGCTGGGTGCGCTGGCGCTCGGTCTGCTCCCCCCCGAGCAGGCCGCCGCCGCCCGCCGACACGTGGACGGCTGCGCGATGTGCCGCCGCGAGTACGAGGAGCTGAGGGAGATGACCGGCGTGCTCGGCGAACTGCCGCCCGAGGCGTTCCTCGACGGACCACCCGACGGCGACCTGGTCCTGCAGCGCACGCTGCGCCAGATCCGCGCCGAGACGGGTGTGCGCCGCCGCCGCAGGCTGCTCGGCATCGTGGCGGCGGCCGCGGTCGTGGTGGCTGCGGTCGCGGGCGGCGGGGTGGCGATCGGCCGGGCGAGCGTGCCGCTCGTGCCGCCGCCGGGCACGTCGGTCGGCGCGCTCGTCCTCACCGGCTCGAACGCGGGCGGCGCCGCCATGCGGGCCACGCTCGCCCCGGCGGGCAGCTGGGTGCGCCTCACCGCCTCGGTGTCGGGCATCCCGGCCGGGGAGCGCTGCCGGATCCTGGTGGTGGCGCGCAACGGGTCGCAGGAGGTCGCGGGGTCGTGGGTGGTGTCGGCCACCCCCGGCGGGTCGGTGGACGGATCGGCGGCCGTTGCGCTGCGCGACGTCGCCGCGGTGGTCGTGCAGAACGAGGCGGGCCACGAGTTCGTGCGCGCCGTCGTGTAACGGCGGTGACCCTCTCAGCGCTGCCACAGCGACGCGCTGGGAGGCTCGTTCCCGACCGTCGATAGGCTTTTGGTTGCCGCCCTTCTGATCGGGACGAGGTTTCTGACGTGCGTGTCCGCCTGCTGGCTGCCCTCTGCGCTGTGCTCGCCGTGGGGCTCACCGCCTGCTCGGGGGGTTCCACCCCCGCGCCATCGCCATCCACGGACGTGGCGAAAAAGACGATCCCCTTCGACGGCAACTGGGGGTGGGTGAAGCAGCCCGCGAAAATGGATCTCGGCGTCACCCACACGCAGGACAGCCTCGACGACTCCGAGCCGAACGCCGCCCGCGCCCGCGGCATGAAGATCCTCTCCGACGACGGCGCGGTCTGGCAGAACATCCACCTCATGGGCTTCGGCACCCTGAACCCGGAGCCCTCGCCCGGCGAGTTCGACTGGAGCAGCCTCGACAAGCGCATGCAGCTGGTGAAGGACACCGACGGCAAGGCCATGCTCACGCTGTGCTGCTCGCCGGACTGGATGAAGGGCGGCCCGGAAGGTGCGACCAACTGGGACAAGCTGGAGAAGGCGCCGGTCCCCGAGCACTACGCCGACTTCGCGAAGCTCGCCGCGGCCGCCGTGCAGCGCTACCCGCAGGTGGGCCGGGTGCTCGTGTGGAACGAGCTGAAGGGCTTCTACAACGACGACCAGAACCGCTGGGACTACGAGGGCTACACGGCCCTCTACAACGACGTCTACCAGGCCGTGAAGGCCGTGCGGCCGGACGTTCAGGTCGGCGGGCCGTACGTGGTGGTCACCAGCCTGGATCCCGACCAGCCGACGGGCTCCGACCTGAAGGGCGACTGGGGCGTCGCCGACCAGCGCTCGCTGGACGTCGTCGACTACTGGCTGTCGCACAACGTCGGTGCCGACTTCCTCGCGCTGGACGCCTCCACCGGCACCCAGCAGAAGACCGACCCCCCGTCGATCGACCAGGGATCGGCGAAGTTCGCCGCCGTCGACGCGTGGGTCCGGCAGCGCACGCAGCTTCCGATCTGGTGGGCGGAGTACTACCCCGACGTGCCCGACGGGGTCCAGGCAGGCCCGTCCGCCCCCGCGAGCGCCGCGGCGGACCTCGCAACGATCGCCGCCATGGCCCGCTCGGGCGCGGCGGGCGCCCTCAAGTGGGGTCCGCAGGGCAGCAAGGGCCTCCAGTACGCCGCGCTGTGGACCGACAGCACCAAGGACGACGGCGGCCAGGCGACGCCGCTCACCGCGCCGTGGCAGTGGCTCGTGCCGCGCCTTTCCCAAGGTGCCGTGGAGATCGGGCACTCCCCCACACAGTCGCTGCTCGCGTTCCGCGCCACCGATGGCGTGCTGGTGGTCAACACCAGCGACAAGGAGATCACGATCGGCGACGACCAGGTCCCGGCCTGGGGCACGATCCTGTCCGACCGCAGCGCCTGACCGGCCAGGTAGCCGGCCCCGCGTGCGCCGCCCCCAACGGCCGCGAGGCCGTCAGGCTCGCGGGCCCCCCGCCACGTAGAGGATCTGGCCGGAGACGAAGCCCGCGCCTTCGCTGACGAAGAAGCTCACCGCGTGCGCGATGTCCTCGACCTGGCCCGCGCGGGCCACCGGGATCTGGGCCACGCGGGCGGCGAGGTAGGTGTCCCAGTCCTGCCCGATGCGCTCCGCGGTCGCCCGCGTCATGTCCGAGACGATGAACCCGGGCGCGATGCAGTTCGCGGTGACGCCGAACTTGCCCAGCTCGATCGCGAGCGTCTTCGTGAAGCCCTGCAGGCCCGCCTTCGCCGTGGAGTAGTTGGCCTGGCCGCGGTTGCCCAGCGCCGACGTGCTCGACAGGTTGACGATCCGCCCCCACCCGGCGTCCACCATGTGCTTCTGCACGGCCCGCGCCATCAGGAACGACCCCCGCAGGTGCACCCCCATGACGGTGTCCCAGTCGTCCTCGGTCATCTTGAACAGCAGGTTGTCGCGGGTGACGCCCGCGTTGTTGACCAGCACGGTGGGGGCGCCCAGAGCCGCGGCCACGCGCTCGACGGCCGCGGCGACCTGCTCGGCGTCCGCCACGTCCGCGCCGACGGCCAGCGCCCGCCCGCCCGCCGCCTCGATCGCGTCGACGGTGCCCTTCCCGGCCGCCTCGTCCAGGTCCAGCGCCGCGACCGCGAGCCCGTCCGCGGCGAGCCGCTGCGCGGTCGCCGCCCCGATCCCGCGCGCCGCTCCGGTCACGATCGCCACGCGCTGGGTGTTGTCGGTCATGGGCTCCTCCACAGAGTCGGTTCGGGCCGAGTCTTCCCCGCCCGCGCGCGGGCGCATCCGGGGATGGTGGAACTGCGCCGTCGGCGCCGTTCCCGCCTGCCGTGTCCGCCCCGTAACATCCTTGCCTGATCATCGCGACCGATGACGTCGGTGTCGACCGGCTCGGGTGGTTCCGGGCGCCGATGTCCGAGATCTGTTCCGGTGGAGGCGAGGACGCTGTGCCCACTCACGCTCGCCGGGCCGACCGTTCGGCGCCGCGTCCACCGTGGCCGCGGCCGCCGTGGGTGTTGCTCGTCGCGGCCGCCATCGTCGTGCCGACCGTGCTCGCCGGGCTGACGCTGCTCTGGCCCCGTCCGCAGATCGAAGGCGCGCTCACCGAACGGGCCCAGGCGGCGCTGTCGGCCGCAGGCATCAGCGGCGCCACCGTCCGGTTCGACGGCCGGGACGCGACGATCACGGGCCTGTCCGGCGCCGCGGCCGCCCGCGCGGCCGAGATCGTGTCGGGTGCGACCGGGGTCCGGGTCGCGCGGATCGGCGAGGCAGGAGGGGGCACCGGGGGGGCGGGTGGCGCAGGCCGGGCCAGCAGCGGGGCGGCCGGGAACACGGCCGGGGCCGGCAGCGGGGCGGGCGGGAACACGGCCGGGGCCGGCAGCGGGGCGGGCGGGAACACGGCCGGGCCAGCGGCGGGGCGGCAGGCCCGGCGCCCACCGCGGGCGGCGAGCTCGACGCCGCCGCAAAGCAGGCCCTCCAGGCGAAGATCGTGGCGCTGGAGACGGCGGCGCCGATCTCGTTCCCCCCGGACAGCCCGCAGCTCACCGCGCAGGGAGCGGCCACGCTCGCGCAGGTGCTCACGGCCATCCGGGCGGTGCCCGCGGCCCGCCTGGAGATCGACGGCTACGTCGCCACCGGGCGGGGCAACGGACTCCTGACCGCGCAACAGCTGTCGGACCAGCGCGCGGCCACGGTCCGTGACGCGCTGGTGGCGGCTGGCGTGCCCGCCGACCACCTGACCGCGCGTGGGCGCGGCGAGGACACCGCCGCGCCTGATCGGGCGCTCGCGCGGCGCGTCGACATCACGGTCCTGTAGGTCCCCGCTATGGAGGTCACCGTTGTGTAGGTCGCCGTCGTCAAGGTTGCCCGTCTAGGCCACCGTCGCCGAGGAGGTTGTTGTGCTCTGGTTGCTGATGCAGGTCTGGGTGTGGGTCGTCGTCGCGCTCCTGTTCGGCGTAGCCGCGGGCTGGTTGTTCTGGGCCCGCCCGTTGCGCCGCCGGGTGGCCGAGGTCACCGCCGAGCTCACGGACGAGCTCGCGGCCGCAGGCTGACCGTCGCCAAGATCCTGGAGGACTGCTCCGTGACGTGGCTCTATGGCCAGGCCTGGCTCTGGTATCTGATCGCCTTTCTCGGCGGTCTCCTGTTGGCGTGGCTTGCGTTCGTGCGACCGCAGCAGCGGCGGCTGAAGGCGCTGTTGTCGCGGTCGCTCGCGCCCGCGGGTTCGGTGTCCGCTACGGCGGCGGGCACCGCGCCTGCCGCCCCGGCCGCCGCACCTGACGGCCCGTCCGGTGCGGCCGCGGCGAGCGCCGCGTGGGCGGCCATGACGGCACGCGGCACCCTCCCGCCGACCGGTTCCCGCCCAGCCGCCGACTCCGCGGGCGACGCACCCCCCGAGGCGATCCCCGCCGCCGACCTGACCGCGGACGCGCCGACCGACATCTTCCCGGCCGTCGACCCGGCGTTGAACACGCTGGACACCGCACACCTCGTGGCAGCCGACGCGCCGACGCCGCCGGAGGGCATGCCGACCGTCCCGGACCCCGACGCCCGCCCATGATCGTCGTCCGCGCGCTCCGCCGCGCCGCCCGATCCCGCTGAAGATTGCCGGGATCGGTGCATCTGGTGCGCCTGCGCACCTTTCGCACCGAATGCGGCGATCATGGCGGGCTCGGCCTGCTGCTGTCCGCGGCAACCGGCACGACGGTGCTGGAGGGCTACCTCGCCACCACGCCGGGCGGCGTCTACGCCGTGCTGGCGACCGCGACCTCGGCGGGCGGGAACGTGACGTTCGTCGTGGCGACCCAGGTGCTGCGCGTGATCGTCATGCCGCTCGTGGCGCCCGCGCTGGCCCGCCTCGCCCGCCACCGGACGCGATGAGCCGGGTTCAGCACCGACGTTTGCCGCACCGAAGTGGCCCAGGGGGTGCGATGTCGGCGGGGCGAGGTCCGGGGCGAGCTCCCTCAGCCGTCCCGCGCGGCCTTCAACCGGTCGCGCGCCGCGTCGGGCGCGCCCTCCTCGAGCTGCTCCACCGCGTCGTCGATGGCCGTGCGCAGCCGCGCGCACTCCGCCGCCTGCTCGGCCAGCTGCACATGCACCATCCACAGGTCGACGAACACGCCCACCTTCGAGCGCAGCACCCACGGGTCGAACGGCTTGGTGATGTAGTCCACCGCGCCCGCCTGGTACCCCCGGAACGCCAGGTGCGGGTCGTAGTCCACCGCGGTGAGGAACAGGATCGGGATGTGCCGGGTGCGCTCGCGCTGCTTGACGTGCCCGGCGGTCTCGAAGCCGTCCATGCCGGGCATGTGGGCGTCGAGCAGGATCACCGCATAGTCCTCCGTGAGCAGCCGCTTGAGCGCGTCCTCGCCGCTGGTGACGGACACGACCTCCACCGCGAGCCCCTCCAGGATGGCCTGCAGCGCCAACAGGTTCTCCCGCCGGTCGTCGACCGCGAGCACGCGGGGTCGGCCCGTCATCGGGCGACCCGGCGGGGACGGCGCGAAGACGAGACCAAGTTGGCCATGAGGGCCAGGAGCTCGTCGAGGTCGACGGGTTTCGTGACGTACTCGGTGGCGCCCGCCGCGAGGCTCGCCTCCCGGTCGCCGGGCATCGCCTTCGCGGTGAGGAACACCACCGGCAGGTCCCTGCCCCCGGGCAGCTCGCGGATCCGTTGGGTGGTCTCGTTGCCGTCGAGGTCGGGCATCATCGTGTCCATCAGCACGACGTCGACCTCGGGATGCTCGGTGAGGAGGCGGATCCCGCCGGTCCCGTTGTCGGCGTAGAGCACGGTGAGCCCGTGCAGTTCCAGTGCGCTGGTGAGCGCGAAGACGTTGCGCACGTCGTCGTCGACGATCAGCACGGTCGCGCCCGCGAGCCCGGGCACGGCCGGGCCGGGGCGCGGCGCGGGGCCGCGCAGGGGCGCGGGCACCGGCGCGCGCGGGCCCGCAGCCGCCGCAGCCAGCTCCGCGGGCACGAGCAGCGTGAACACCGACCCCTCGCCGACGGCGGACGTCACTTCGATGCGCCCGCCGAGCATGCGCGCCAGCTCCTTGGAGATCGACAGCCCGAGCCCAGTGCCGCCGTACTTGCGGCTGGTGGTGCCGTCGGCCTGCTGGAACGCCTCGAAGATCATCTCCAGCTTGCCCGCCGGGATGCCGATCCCGGTGTCCCGCACCGCGAACGCGACCAGTCCCTCCACCGCCCCGACCTGCAGGGTGACCCCGCCGGTGTCGGTGAACTTCACCGCGTTGGCCAGCAGGTTGCGCAGCACCTGCTGGAGCCGCTGGGAGTCGGTGGCGATCGTCGACGGGACGTCGGCACCGATCTCGACGGCCAGCGTGAGCCCCTTCTCCTCCGCCTGCGGGCCCAGCGCCTGCTCCATGTCGCCGAGCACCTCGGCCAGCACGACCGGCGTCACATCGACCTCGGCCCGCCCAGACTCGATCTTGGAGAGGTCGAGGATGTCGTCGATGAGCCGCAGCAGGTCCGAGCCCGCGCCGTGGATCGTGTTGGCGAACTCGATCTGGCGGGGCGTGAGGTTGGCCTCGGTGTTCTCCGCGAGCAAGCGCGCGAGCAGCAGCAACGAGTTCAGCGGCGTGCGCAGCTCGTGGCTCATGTTGGCCATGAACTCGGTCTTGTACTGGCTGGTCTGGGCGAGCTGCTGGGCCTTCTCCTCCACGCCGCGCCGGGCCGCGTCCAGCTCGATGTTCTTGATCTCGACGTTGCGGTTCTGCCGGGACAGCTGCTCGGCCTTCTCCTCCAGCTCGGCGTTGGTCCGCTGCAGCTCGGCCGACTGGTCCTGCAGCTCGGTGGTGAGCCGCTGGCTCTGCGTGAGCAGCTCCTCGGTGCGCCGGTTGGCCTGGATGGTGGCCAGCGCGACGCCGATCGTGTCCACGAGTCTGCCGAGGAACGTCAGGTGCAGCAACGAGAACGGCGTGACCGAGCCCAGCTCGATGACCCCGAGGCACTCCCCCTCGAACAGCACGGGCAGCGCGACGACCGCCCGCGGCGTCGCCGACCCGGTGCCCGAGCGGATCGCCAGATAGCCCTCGGGCACGTCGCGCACGTGCATGACCCGCCTGCTTGCCGCAGCCTGGCCGACCAGCCCGTCGCCCGCCGCGAACGCCACCGGCGGCTCCGTGACGGCCTGCGCGTAGCCGCCCACCATCACGTACCGTCGCTCTGAGGACGAGAAAGAGGCCAGGAAGAACGCCCCGACCTGCGCGTCCACCAGCGGAGACACCTCGTTCATGATCAGCTGGCAGACCTCGCCGAGATCGCGCTGGCCCTGCAGCTGCTCGCCGATGCGCGCGAGGTTGGAGTCAAGCCAGTTCTGCTGGGCGTTCTCCGCCGTGGTCTCGCGCAGGGTCGCGATCATCCGGTTGATGTTGTCCTTGAGGTCGGCGATCTCGCCCGCCGCCGCGACCCGGATCTCCTGGGTGAGGTCGCCGCTGGCCACCGACGTCGCTACGCCGGAGATCGCGCGCAGCTGCGAGGTCAGCGTGAGCGCGAGCCGGTTGACGTTCTCGGTGAGGTCGCGCCAGGTGCCGGACACGCCGCGCACCTGCGCCTGGCCGCCCAGCATGCCCTCCGTGCCGACCTCACGGGCCACGCGGGTGACCTCGTCGGCGAACGAGCCGAGCTGGTCGACCATCGTGTTCACCGTCAACTTCAGCTCCAGGATCTCCCCGCGGGCCTCCACCGTGATCTTCTGCGACAGGTCGCCGCGCGCGACCGCCGTGGTGACCTGCGCGATGTTGCGCACCTGACCGGTCAGGTTGGACGCCAGCTCGTTGACGTTGACGGTGAGGTCGCGCCACGTGCCCGACACCCCGCGCACCTGCGCCTGACCGCCGAGCTTGCCCTCGATGCCGACCTCGCGCGCCACCCGCGTGACCTCGTCGGCGAACGACCGGAGCTGGTCGACCATCGTGTTCACCGTCGACTTCAGCTCCAGGATCTCGCCCCGGGCGTCCACCGTGATCTTCTGCGACAGGTCCCCGCGCGCCACGGCCGTGGTGACCTGGGCGATGTTGCGCACCTGCATCGTGAGGTTCGAGGCCAGCTCGTTGACGTTGACGGTGAGGTCCCGCCAGGTGCCCGCGGCGCTGGGCACCACGGCCTGGCCGCCGAGCCGCCCGTCGGTGCCGACCTCGCGGGCCACGCGGGTGACCTCGTCCGCGAACGAGCCGAGCTGGTCGACCATCGTGTTGACGGTCGACTTGAGCACCAGGATCTCGCCCTGCGCGTCGACCGTGATCTTCTGCGACAGGTCGCCGGTCGCCACCGCCGTGGCGACGTGCGCGATGCCGCGGACCTGGTTGGTGAGGTTGGCCGCCATCACGTTCACCGCGTCGGTGAGGTCCTTCCAGGTGCCCGCCACACCCGGCACC
The DNA here is from genome assembly GCA_963822805.1 of uncultured Actinomycetota bacterium. GTDB lineage: Bacteria > Actinomycetota > Actinomycetes > Mycobacteriales > Pseudonocardiaceae > Pseudonocardia. Next base: position 1,126,662 of record CAWGIV010000004.1, read on the forward strand.
GTGGCCTGCCCGCCCAGCAGGCCCTCCGTGCCGACCTCGCGGGCCACGCGCGTGACCTCGTCGGCGAACAGGCGCAGCGTGGCGGTGAGCGCGTTGATCGTGTCGGCAAGCCCTGCGACCTCGCCGCGCGCGCTCACGGTGATCGTGCGGGACAGGTCGCCCTGCGCGATCGCCGTGGCCGCGTCGGAGATCGAGCGCACCTGGTTGGTGAGGTTGGACGCCATCGTGTTCACCGAGTCGGTGAGGGCGCGCCACGTGCCCGCGACGCCCCGCACGTCGGCCTGGCCGCCCAGCCGCCCGTCGGTGCCGACCTCGCGCGCCACGCGCGTGACCTCGTCGGCGAACGACGAGAGCTGGTCGACCATCGTGTTCACGGTGCGACCGATGCGCCGGTACTCGCCGCGCAGCGGGCGGCCCTCGATCTCCAGCGCCATGTGCTGGGACAGGTCGCCCTCGGCGACCGCCTCGATCACGCGCGCGATCTCGGCCGTCGGCGCGGCCAGGTCGTCGACCAGCGCGTTGACCGCGCGGGCGCCGTCGGCCCACGCCCCGTCGTAGGACTCCTCGTCGAGCCGGTCGCCCATCCGGCCCTCACGGCCGACACTGCGCCCGATCCGCAGCAGGTCCCGGTTGTGCCGTTGCGCAACGGCGGCCATGTCGTTGAACTGGTCGGCGAGCGCGCCTGCCTGCCCCTCCCGCCGCGGCAGCCGCACGTCGAACCGGCCGCGCCGCAGCTGCGCCAGCGCCTCGGTGAGCTCGGCCAGCACCGGGTCCAACGGGACAGCAGGATCGACGGGATCGAGGTTGCGCGCCTTCCGGGCCGTCGTCACGGTTTCGGACTCCCCTCTCGGGCGCCTGGGCCGCTCCGCCGGACTGCCCGCGGCCGGTGCGCCAGCGTAATGGACCGGATCCGTCCGGCGGTCGCCCCCGTAGTCGTCCGTTGCCGCTACGCACTGGGGCCGATCATGCGTCCGGGTGACTCAGCGCAAGCGGTGCCGACCGACACCGGGCACACTGCACGCCGTGCCTGCTTTGTTACAGCGGCGGATCCGGCTCCCGCCCGACGCCCGCTCCGCCCGGCAGGCCCGCCGCATGCTCCAGGACGTCCTCGACGCGATCCCCGACCTCGATCCGGAGGTGGCCGAGACCGCGGTCCTCCTGGCCAGCGAGCTGGCCGAGAACGCGGTGCTGCACGCGGGCACCGAGTTCGACGTCGACATCGAGGTCGGGGGCGACGCGCTCACCGTCACCGTCACCGACCGCGGGTCCGGCCCCCTCGAAGCGCACCTTGCCGAGCCGCGGCACCGCTACGGCCGGGCCGCGAGTCACGGCCGGGGCCTGGCCCTCGTCGCCCGGCTGGCCGCCGCCTGGGGCACCCGCCACGACGCGGACGGACGGCACGCCGTCTGGTTCACGCTGGCAAGCACCCCGACGCCGCTCCCGCCTGCCCCGGCGGCGCCGCCCGACCACGCGCCGCGTCGGGTGAGCCCCGAGCAGGCGCGGCGCCTGCTGCACGTCCCGACCGGCCTGACGGACCGACTGCAGCCCCTCGAGCTGGTCGAGGAACTCGTGCGGCGCCTGCGCGACGTGCTCGACGTGCACGCCGTGGCCGTGATCGTCGACGAGGGCGACGGCGCGGGTGCGGTAGAGGTCGCGCGCGCCGGACCCGCGGGCGGTGCGGTGGTGCTCGAGATCGCGCTGCCCGTCACCCCGCCACTGCGCGGGTCGATCCGGCTGATCGGGCCGCCCGCCGACCGCGACGGCGGCGCGGACCTCGTCGAGCTGGTCGCCTACCGCGTCGCCATGGCCATGGAGACGCGCTGGCTGCGCGCCGTGGACCAGCGCCGCCGCGCCTGGATGGCCTACCTCGCCGAGGCCAGTGAGCTGTTGGGCCAGTCGCTGTCGGTGGAGCTGGCCGTCGCCGTGGTCCCCCAGATCGTGGTGCCGCGGCTGGGCCGCTGGTGCGCGGTGCTCCTCGCCGAGGAGGGCGGCCTGCGCCTCGCCGCGCTGACCCACACCGACGAGGACGAGCTTCCCGAGCTGCGCGCGGCGCTGGACCCCGCCGCCAGCCCGGGCCCATCCCGGGAGCTGCGCGACCTGCTCGACCAGGTGGTGCGGGCCGAGGCGCCTGTGCACATCGCCGCGCCGACCGACGGGCTCGCGCTGCCGCTGCGCTCCCGCGGCAGCACCATCGGCATCCTCCTCGTGGGGCGGCCCGAGGGGCGCCCACACGCGCCGGAAGACGCCGCCCTCGTCACCGACATCGCCCGGCGGGCCGCCCTCGCCGTGCAGAACGCCCAGAACGTCGCCGCGCACGTCGCGGTGTCCCAGGCCCTGCAGCAGGCCCTGCTGCCCCGGGCGCTGCCGGTGGCGCCCGGCCTCGACCTCGCGGCGGAGTACCTGCCCGCGAGCCGGGGATCGGACGTCGGCGGCGACTTCTACGACGTCCTCACCGTGGACTCCGAGCGCTTCCTGGTCTCGATCGGGGACGTCTGCGGGAAGGGCGCGCGCGCCGCGGCCCGCACCGGCCTGGTCCGCGACGTCCTGCGCGTGCTGGTGCGCGGCGGCCAAGGGCTCACCGAGGCCGTGCGGATGCTCAACGAGGTGATGATGGAGGCCGCCGACCCGCTGCAGTACTGCACGCTCGCGGCGGCCCTCGTCCGCCGCGAAGCGGGCGGGCTCGCGGTCGAGCTGCTGCTCGCGGGCCACGAACGGCCGGTGCTCATCCGGGCGGACGGGCACGCGGAGCAGGTCGGGGCGTTCGGCACCGCGGTCGGCCTGCTGCCGCAGGTGCTGGTCGAGGTCACCACCCACCGGCTGGCGCCGGGCGACACCCTCCTGCTCTACACCGACGGCGTCACCGAGCGGCGGCGCGGCCGGGAGCAGTTCGGGCCGGAGCGGCTGCGCGCGCTCGCGGCGCGCACGGCGGGGGGGTCCGCGCGCCAGCTCGTCGCGGCCGTCCGGAACGCCGTCGAGCGGTTCTCGCCCGACCCGGCAACCGACGACGTCGCGCTGCTGGCGGTACGCGTGCTCCGCGAATGAGACCCGTGGGCCGAGGTGGCCGACAGGGCCGCCCCTTCCCCCGACCGTGTCGCCGGCGCATGCTGGACGGGCCGGTTCGCCATAGGTATGCCGCAGCAGGAGGGGGCCCGCCCTGTACGACCGACGCAGGCGTCGGGCCGCCCTGCGCCAGTGGCCGACCGTCGCGCTCGTGACGTTCTGCCTGCTCGCGGGCATCCCGACCACGATCGCGCTCACGCCGGGCCGCGACGTGGTCGCGTTCGGCCAGGTCATCACGGTGGGCGCCCGCCCGGTGCAGCTCACCCCGGTCGGACCCGCCCGGCTGGTGCAGGTCGGCAACACCGCCCTCGACCTGCGCCCGCTCACGGTGTGGGGCCCGCTGCGCCCGCAGCTGACGATGGGCCCGGTGCAGCGCAACGCCGCGGCCGCCGCCGTGTTCGACGCCGACCGCGGGCCCGCGGCCCGCGACGCCGCCGTCACCGCGATCGTCGACGGATTCCGCGACTGGTACCTGTGGGCCGGGGCGGGCCTGCTCGCGTTCACACTGGTCGCGGCACTCGCGGCGGTCGGGATCCGCAGCCTCGTCGTGCTGCGCCGGGTCGCGCACGACGGGCTCGCGCCCCCGGCCGACCTCTGGCGGCGCAGCGTGCGGGCGACCCGGCGGATGACGGTGCTCGCGCTCGCCGTCTCCGCCCTCGCGTGGCTGGGCTGCGGCGCGCTGTCCTGGTCCGGCACGACAGCGGGCCTGCGCGGGGTCACATCGCTCGCCCAGCTGGTCGGCGCCTACCACCTGTCCCCCGACCCGGTCGGGCCGCCGGTCAGCGGCTACGCGGGGGCCGTCATCGGCGACTCGCGCGCCGCTCGCCTCGGTGGCCCGCCGGTGCCCGCGACCGGGCCGTACGCCCGCCCGGACGACGCCGTGTGCAGGCGCAGCACCGACTCGCTCGCCGCCGAGATCGGCGACCTCCTGCCCGCGCGCGTACTGAACCTCGCCTGCCCGGACGCGACGGTCACGGCGGGCCTGCGCGGGCCGCAGGACATCGGAGGGCAGCAGGTCCCCGCCCAGGTCGGCGTGCTGCGCCAGGTGCAGGGCCTGCGGTTCGTCGTCCTCGAGATCGGGCCCAACGACGTGGGATGGACCGACTTCGTGCGCTACTGCTACGGCGTCCCCGACTGCGCGGACGCCCTCACCCAGAACGAGTTCGACTACCGGCTGGCCGCGTTCGACCGCGCCTACGCCGACCTGCTCGTCGACCTCAACGACCTCCCCGGCCGCCCGCAGGTGATCGTCGTCACCTCCTACGGCGCGTTCGCCCGCGGCGCCGACTGCGCGGACACGAAGGCGGCGGGCCACCCCGGCCTGGACCCGACGAAGATCGCCCTGCTCAATGCGCGCAACGACCAGCTCAACGCCGTCCTCACCGCGGGGGCCGAGAAGTACGGCTTCGCGGTCGCCCGCCCGGAGCTGTCGCTGCTGTGCGATCCACAGTCCGACGGGCTCGGCCCGGACATCCAGGGCATGGCCGACCCGTTCCCGTTCCACCCCACCGGCGTCGGCTCGCTGCGCACTGCCTCGTCGGTGGTCCGGCTGGTCAACCCGCCGTCGCAGCGCTAACTAGATGTACCGCGTGCTGCACGTCGACCTCGACCAGTTCATCGCGGCGGTCGAGATCCTGCGCCGCCCGGAGTTGGCGCAGCGCCCCGTCGTCGTCGGGGGGCACGGGGACCCGACCCGCCGCGGCGTCGTCGCCACGGCGTCCTACGCGGCGCGCGAGTACGGCATCTGGTCCGGCATGCCACTGCGCACGGCGCTCGCCCGCTGCCCAGACGCCGTGTTCCTGCCTGCCGACAACCCGGCGTACGAGGCGGCGTCGGCGCAGGTCATGGCGGTGCTGCGGGGGTTCGACGGCGTGGTGGTCGAGGTCATCGGGTGGGACGAGGCGTTCGTCGGCGCCGCCGTGCCCGACGAGGCCGCCGCCGAGGACCTCGCCCGGCGGATCCAGGCCGCCGTCCTGGCCGAGACCCGCCTCTCGTGCGCGGTGGGGATCGGCGACAACCTGCTGCGCGCGAAGATCGCGACCGAGTTCGGCAAGCCCGGCGGCCGATTCACCCTGACGGCGCAGAACTGGGCCGAGGTCATGGGCCACCGCCCGACCCGGGCCCTCTGGGGCATCGGCGCGAAGACCGCCGCGAGGCTCGCCGAGCGGGGCCTGCACACCGTGGCCGAGCTGGGCGCGGCCGACCCGGCGACGCTCGCCGCCGACCTCGGCCCCGCGCTGGGCCCCTGGTACGTGCAGCTCGGCCGCGGGATCGGGAGGGCCGAGGTGCGCGGCGAGCCGTGGGCCGCGCGCTCACACGGGCGGGAGGAGACCTTCGCCACCGACCTCACCGACTGGGCCGAGGTGCGGGCCGCCGCCGGGCGGCTCGCCCGCCGCGTCGCCGAGGACGTGCGGGCCGAGGGCAGGCCCGCTGTGCGCGTGGGCGTCAAGGTGCGGTTCGCCCCGTTCACGACGAAGACCCGCAGCATGACGCTGCCCGAGCCGACGTCCGAGACCGCGGCGCTGGAGGCGGCCGCGCTGGCCGTGCTGGAGCGCTTCACCCCCGGGCGTCCGGTCCGCCTGGTGGGGGTGCGCGCGGAGCTCACCCACCGGTGAGCGGTGGCGTTGGAGCCACCCGCGCCCGGCCCACCGCCCGCCCCCGGCCCACCCCGCGCCCGGCCCCGCCCCACCGGCCCCGCCCCGCCCCGCCCCACCCCGCCCCGCCCGGACGATGATCGCCGCCAGCGGTGCCGGAGGTGCGCTGATGCACCTCCGGCACCGATTCCACCGATCTTGGACGGGTCAGCGAGCGATCGAGGCGAGCCAGGCCACGGCCTCCTCAACGGTCTCCACGGTCGGCGCGTCCGGGGCGGGCGGCCGGTCCACCATGACGACGGGAAGGCCCAGCTCGCGGGCGGCGACCAGCTTGGCGGCGGTGAGGTCGCCGCCGCTGTCCCGGCAGACCAGCACCTCGATCCGGTGCTCGCGCAGCAGGGCGCGCTCGGCGTCGGCGGTGAACGGGCCCCGGTCACGCACGAGCCGATGCCGGGCGGGCAGCGGCGGGGCGGGCGGGTCGACGGCGCGCAGCAGGAACCAGCCCGGCGCGTCGGCGAAGGCCGCGACACCACCGCTCCCGATCGCGAGGAACACGCGCTCGCCGAGGTGCGGCAGAAGCGTGGCGGCCGCGGCCATGTCCGGCACCCGGTGCCAGCGGTCGCCGGGCCCCGGGGTCCAACCGGGCCTGCGCAGCACCAGGAACGGCAGACGCAGCGCGGCTGTGGCGGCGACCGCCGCGGCCGTCATCCGCGTCGCGAACGGATGGGTGGCATCGACGACGGCGTCGGTGCCGTGGTCGCGCAGCCACCCGGTGAGCCCCGCCACGCCACCGAAGCCGCCGATGCGCACGTCGCCCTCGGGCAGCAGCGGCACGGCGACCGCGCCCGCGAGCGAGGAGGTGAGCGTGATCCCCGGCCGGGTCCCGGCGGCGGCCGCGAGCCGTCGCGCCTCGGCCGTGCCCCCGAGCAGCAGGACGTTCACCGCCGCCGCAGCAGGTAGGTGTCCATGATCCATCCCTTGCGGGCGCGTTCCCGCGCGCGCACCGCGACGATCTCGTCCTTGACGGCGGCGAGGTCACCCGCGACCAGCACCTCGTCCGGGGTGCCCAGGTAGGCGCCCCAGAAGATGTCGACGCCGGTATCGGGAAGGCCCGCGAACGCGCCCCGGGCGTCGAGCATGACCACCACATCGTCGCCGACCATGCCGTCGTGCGCCAGCCGCCTGCCGGTGGTCACGGTGAACGCCCCGCCGGTGCGGTTGAGCACGAGCCGATGCGCGGCGGCCAGCACTTGGATCGCGCTGACCCCCGGGATCGAGATGACTCTCAGGGGGAGGTCGAGCCCGTCCAGGATGCGCAGGGTGCCGTCGTAGACGGCCGGGTCGCCCCAGACCAGGAACGAGCCCACACCGCCGTCGGGCACCTCGTCGGTGAGCGCGCGGGCATAGTGCGCGGCGCGGCGGCGCTGCCAGTCCCGCACGGCGTCGGCGTACGCCGCACCCGTCAGGGCCGCCGAGCGGTCGCGCTCGGGGTCAGGCATCGTGGCGACCCGGTACGGGCCGGCGACGTGGCGGGCGAGCAGCTCCGCGCGCAGCGCCGCGAGGTCGGCGGTCGGCTCGCCCTTGTCCACGACGAGAAACACGTCCGTGCGCCGCAGCGCCGCCACGGCCTGCAGCGTGAGGTGGTCGGGATCGCCCGCACCGATGCCGATGACCTGAACCGTCCGCACCCCCAGACGTTAGGCCATGTCCCGCCTCACCGGCGCTCCGCTCGACGGCCCGCTAACCGGCGCCCCGCTCGACCCGGCCCGGCACCCGGACCACGAGCGCGCCCGGGTCCACCCGGACCCGCAACTCGCGGGCCTCGCCGATGAGGTCGCCGTCCACCTGCGCGGGCTGGGCGACGTCGGAGGTGACGACGACCTCGTGGGCCTGCCAGCGCTCGATGCGTCGGCTCCCCCGGCGGTTGCGGGTCGCCACTCTGGCGGCCACGCCCACCCAGCCGAGCAGGCCCTTGGGGGCCAGGCTGACCACGTCGAGGCGCCCGTCGTCGATCGCGGCGTCGGGCATCAGTGCGAGGCCGCCGACGAGGGTGCCGGTGTTGCCGACGACCACCATGCGGGTGCTGCGCCGCAGCGGCGGCGCGCCGTCGATGGTGATCGACACCCGGGCCCGCGTCCCGCGCATGGCCCGCAGGCCCGAGATGAGATAGGCCCACGGCCCGACGCGGCCCTTGAGCGCCTCCGGTGTGCTCTGCATGATCGCCGCATCGAACCCGGTGCCCGCCATGACGAGGAAGACCCGCTCGTCGGCCGGGTCGGCCGGGTCGCCGCCAAGGTCGCTGGCCGGATCGTCACGATCGGCGCAGAGCAGCCCGACGTCGATGGCGCGGTCGTCGCCGGTCAGCGCGACACGCGTGGCGGAGGCGACGTCGGTGGGCAGCCCGAGGGTCCGCGCGAGCAGGTTGCCGGTGCCCGCGGGCACCAGGCCCATCGCGACGCGGGTGCCCGCGAGCGCCTGCGCGACCGCGCGCACCGTGCCGTCCCCGCCGCAGGCGATCACGACGTCCGCGCCGCGCGCGACCGCCTCGTGCGCCTGACCGGTGCCGGGGTCCTCAGGTGAGGTGGGCAGCCACAGCGGCGGCGTCCAGCCCAAGCGGGTGCAGACGGCGTCAACCTGCGCGCGGACCCAGTCGTCACTCTTCACCGGGTTGACGACCACGGCCGCCAAGGGCCGGTCCTCCGGCTCGGCGGTGAGGACGTGCTCGCTCGGGCGGTCGCGGCGCCGCAGCGCGAGGACGGTGCCTCCGGCCAGCAGCACGACGAGCACGCCGAGCAGCACGAACCACCAGAGGGCGGACACATCGCGCACCCTACGACCGACGATCAGCGGGCGGGGACGAGCATCCGGCCCACCACCAGACGCCTCGAGATGTCCCGGCGGCGGACGCTCGAGCGGAACGTGAGCGGGGTTTTCGTGCGCTTCGCGAGAACCCCGCTCCCGTCCCGCTCGCGGGTCCCGTCCGCCCGGGCGTGAAGCCGCGCCGGGCCGTGGCACCGTGAGCACATGGGTGTTCCCGAGGACCTACGGCGGCGGCGGGTGGTCGGAGCGACGGCCGTCGTCGGGGTGGGGGTGCTCGGAGCCTCGCTGACCACCCGTCCGGGTTCGCCCGCGTTCTACGCCCTCACCGGCGCCACCGCGCTCACCTGGACGGCGGGCGGGCTGGCCGCCGGGCCGGTGCACCGCGGGTCGACGGCAGGCAGGCGTCGCCCGGTGGTCGGGCCGGTCCTCACCGGGGTCGGGGCGTTCGGCGCGTTCTCCGCCGCGGCGCTCGTGGCGCGGCGGATCCCCGTGCTGGACCGGGCGATCGCGTCGGTGTTCCGCTACGCCGACCAGGGCGCGCCCGGGCTGGTGCTCGCAACCACCCTCGTGAACGGCGCGGCCGAGGAGGTCTTCTTCCGTGGCGCGCTGTACGCCGCCGCGGGCCGCCGGGCGGTCCCCGTCTCCACCGCCGGATACGTGCTCGCCACCACCGCCACGCGCAACCCCGCCCTCGTGCTGGCCTCGGCGGTGATGGGGGTGCTGTTCGCCTGGCAGCGCCGGGCCACGGGCGGCATCCAGGCCCCGTTGCTCACCCACCTGACGTGGTCGACGCTGATGGTGCGGTTCCTCCCCCCGCTGTTCAGGCGCTTGTGAAGGCCGCCAATGCGGCGAGCAGCCGGTCGACGTCGGTGTCGTCGACGTAGGGCGCGAGCCCGACGCGCAGGGCGCCGGTGTCGCCCAGCCCGAGCCGCCGCGACGCCTCCAGTGCGTAGAACGACCCGACGGGCGCGTTGACGCCCCGCTCGGCCAGAAACGCGTAGGCCTCCTGCTCCCGCCCGCCCAGCCCGAGCAGCAGCGTGGGTGTGCGGTGCGCGGCGCGGGAGTACACCGTGATGCCGGGCAGGTGGGCGAGGCCCGCCTCGATCCGGGCCCGCAGTCCGTCCTCGTAGCCCTCGACGGCGGCCATCGACGTCAGCAGCCGCTCCCGCCGCGCGCCCGCCGCGGGTCCCGCGATCCCGGCGAGGAAGTCGACCGCCGCCGTGGTGCCCGCCAGCAGCTCGTAGGGCAGCGTGCCCAGCTCGAACCGTTCCGGGACGGCGTCGGTCGCGGGCGCGAGCTTGGCCGGGCGCAGGGTCTCGAGCAGCGCCGGGCCGCCCACGAGCACCCCACAGTGCGGCCCGAGGAACTTGTAGGGCGAGCAGGCGTAGAGGTCGGCGCCGAGCGCGTCGACGTCGACCGGCACGTGCGCGGTGTAGTGCACCCCGTCCACGTAGACCAGGGCGCCCTCGGCGTGCGCCAGATCGGCGATCGCGCGGACCGGCGGTCGGGTGCCGACCAGGTTGGACGCGGCGGTGACCGCCACCAGCCGGGTGCGGGGCGAGAGGACCGCGGCGACATCGTCCGCGGTGAGCTCGGCCGACTCCGGGTCGAACTCGGCCCACCGGACCGTCGCGCCGACGGCTTCCGCGGCGAGCACCCAGGGCCGGATGTTCGCGTCATGGTCGAGGCGCGTGACGACCACCTCGTCGCCGGGCGCCCAGGTCGACGCGAGCGTGCGCGCCATGTCGAACGTCAGCGCCGTCATGCTGCGGCCGAAGATGACCCCGCGGGCGTCCACGCCGAGCAGGTCGGCCATCGCGGCGCGGGCGTCGCGGACGACGGCATCGGCCGTGCGTTCCGCATCGGTGACCGTCCCGCGGTTGGCCATCGGAGCGACGAGGGTGCGGGCCACCGCGTCGGCGACCGCGTCGGGCACCTGGGACCCGCCGGGCCCGTCGAAGTGCGCGAAGCCCGCCTTCAGAGCGGGGAAGCGGTTGCGGAGGGCGGCAACGTCGTAGGGCACGCCCCCAACCTAAGGGACACGACCGCTCCAGCCGGGCTCCACGACCGCCCACTCCCTGGCCCACGCGGCGGCGTTGCGGCGCGCGGTGGCCGCGCGCACCGCGGTCCAGAGCAGCGCCAGCACGGCCCAACCCGCGAGCACGACCGCCACGCCCCACGCCCAGCCGACGACCGTCGCGGTGTCCGCCGAGGTGGGCGGCTGCGCGAGCCTCCCGGCCCGGTCCATCCAGATCGGCACGGTGTCGCCGACCACGTGTCGGCCGGTGACGACCACGCGGTCCTGCACCGCCCGGCCGTCGGGGGCGATCCACCGGGCGAGCGCCGAGTGGGACCGCGAGCCGTCGGCGAGGACCGCGCCGTCGACGTCTTCCAGCAGCTCGGCGCGCGCGGGGGTGCGCGCTGCCGTCTCGGCCCGGGATCGGCCGAGCGTGTCGTCGGCGCCGAGCTGGCCGACGACGACGGCGAGCAGCACGACGGCCGCCGCGCACGTGGTGAGCAGCCAGGCGACGAGATCCTCGACGCGGTCGGTGCCCCGGGTTCTCAGCCGCAGGCTCCGGCGACGTTGCCAGCGACCGAACGCCACGGTCTCATCCCTTCGCCGCCGCCCGCGCTCGCTGCGGGCGCTACCGGGTCGTCGCGCTCACGCCACGCAGTGTTACGACCAATCAGCACGGTGCGACGACCGGCGCGTTCGGAACGATGAGCAGCAGATCACCAGGCAGCGGGATCGCCGGGGTCGACGGGCTCGGCGCGGTGTCTGCCCTGGCGCAGCCCGCGCTGGTAGGTGGCCAGGCGCTCACGGACGCGGTCGGGCACCCGGTCCGGCGACCGTTCGACGGGTGCGGCGGGGCGGGCGTGGGCACCGCCGCCTGCACCGCGTCCGTCACCGGCGGCGCCACCGCCGTCGGACAGCCGAGGCGGCACCAGCCGCCCGCCGGGACGCCGCCGTGGCAGCCCCTCGGCGGTGAACGTGACGTCCTCGGGCTGGTGGGTGGCCCGCTCGGCGGCCGCCCGCCACTCCCGGTCGTTCGGCGACTCCCAGTCGGCGGCGACCGCATCCGGGGTGTCGGCGTCGCGGAACCAGGCCGACGCGACGGCCTCGAAGATCGGGGTGACCTCCGGCTGCTGCTCGACGGGCAGGTCGACCAGCGGCCCGAAGAGCTCGTCGACCGGTGGGGCACCCGGGTGGCCGCGGTCGTTGCGCCCGGTCGCCTGCCGGTAGGCCCCGAACCGGCCGGGATCGCCCGGGACACCGGGCGGGTGGGCCGCCGTCCGGGCGTTGGTCTCGGCCGTGAGCTCGCTGAACAGCGCCTCCACCGGCGTCCGCGGCCCGGGAGGCCGGGGCGCAGGGGGAAGGCCGTGGGCCGGGGTCACGGGCTCGACGCCGCGGCCGGGATCGCGGCGGAACATGCCGTTGGATCCGCCGAGGCCCGGGCGGCCCAACGCGTCGTAGGAGGCCTCGGCGGGCCACGCCGAGTAGGCAGGCTCGTCGATGGTCACGGCGCGGGCCGGGCAGTGGATGGTGGCGATCGGCGCGCCGGAGCCCGCGGGGCCGGGCAGGGGGGTTCGCAGCACGAGCCCGCTGCGGGACCGCTGGGCGATCCGGGCGGCCGCGGCCATGCCGCGCCTGCCGGACGGGTCGTAGCGGGTGGTGCTGGCCGTGCGGACCTCCACGACGATCCCGCCGGGCGCCTCGGTGCGGCTGGACACCTCGACGCGCGCGCCGGGATGGATCGCCGTGACGTGGTCGACGACCTCGGACACGACGTGCAGCAGCTCGATGGCGGCGCCGGGCTCGACGGTGGCGTTGGGCCCGGTGCGGACGTCGACCCGCATCGGCTCGTCGGTCGCGTCGACGGCCTCGTCGAGCAGCGCGGACAGCCGAGCGGGCGCGCCCGGCCGGGGTCCGGCGTCGAGGCCCGCGAGCAGCAGCAGGGTTTCCGCGTCGTGGCGCATCCGCCGGGCGGTCTCGATCAGCTCGGGCAGGCCGGGCGGCTCGGGGGCCAGCGGGTCGGCCCGCATCCGGTCCACAAGACGCACGTTGCGGTCGACCCGCTCGCGCAGGCGCCGCAGCACGTCACCGGCGACGTCGCCGCCGGTCGCGCCGCCGTCCCGACCGCGGTTCGCGCCGCTGTTCCGGCCGCCGGGCCCGCCGCCGTCCCGGCCACCGCCTCCGCCACCGTCGTCGCTGCCACCATCGACGGCCACCGGCGCGGGGCCGGCGCCGCGACCGTTCTCGCGAGTGGCCGTGCCCCGGCGCCCGACGTTCGCCGAGTCACTCTCGGTCGCGAACATGTCGTCGCCCACCATCGGTCCTCTCGAGTGGGGTTCGGCCGCGCATGCCATCGCCGCGCCGCTGGGGAGGCGCTCCGCGTGCATGCAACCACCGGTCCTTAGCTTGCACGCTACCCGGCCCGACCCGGGCTCCACCATCTCTCCGGCGCCCAGTACGCGGGTGGCTGCGACGGGCGGTGACTGGTCGATGGTTGGCCGCTGCCGAATCGGGGCACTCCGGTGGGGTCCGCAAGCGAAGGGAGCGAGCCATGGGCCTCGACGACAAGATCGAAAACAAGTCCGAGGAGATGAAGGGCAAGGTCAAGGAAGGCGCAGGCAAGGCCACCGACGACCCCGGTCTGGAGGCCGAGGGCCACGCCGACCAGGCATCCGGCTCGATCAAGCAGGCGGGTGAGAAGGTGAAGGACGCCGCCAAGTCGGCGTTCGGCAAGGACTAGGGCGAGACTAGGGCCCACGCCGCGGCGGTGGTCTCCGGTGCGCCGGTGGCCACCGCCGCACCAGGCCCGGAGCGGTCAGTACATCATCCGGGGATCGGCGTAGTGCTTGAACTCCAGCAGGTTGTGCGACGGATCGCGCAGCACGAACGACTCGTGCTCCTCCGCCCGCCCCGCGAAACGGTGGAACGGCTCCTCGAAGAACGGCAGGTCGCGCGAGCGGGCCAGGCGCAGGAGCCGCTCCCAGTCGTCGCGGTGTCGGAACGTCACGCCGAAGTGCCGGGGGTAGAGCCGCGGCTCGGCGACGAGCTCGTCGGAGAGGTGGCACACGACCTGGTCGCCGAAGAAGTCCAGGGTGATCCGGTCGGCGTAGCGGCGGGCCAGCTTGCAGCCCAGCCCGGCCACGTAGAACTCCTGCGCCGCGTCCAGATCGGCGGCCGGGATGGCCAGGTGGAAGGCGTCGTCAGTGGTGCGCATGCCTACCCGCCCGCCCGCATCGACGTTGCCATCGTGTCCGAGCGCAGCCCCAGTCGCAGCGTCTCCAGCGACAGCACGTCCTGTGCGTGCACGTTGCCCAGGTTCACCGCAGGCCCGAGCCGCTTGACGAAGAACGTCTGCAGCTCCTTCGTCGGCGCCTCGAAGAGCAGCTTCTCCACGTCGACCCCGGAGGCGAGCACGTCCTCGACGATGTCGCCGCGCGGGCGCCCGTCCGGGTGGCACAGACCGCTGCGGCCGCTCTCGCGCGCCTCCGCGGTCACCAGGGTCGCGCCCGCCGCCAGGTCCCGGTCGATCGCGTCGATCCACTGCTGCGCGGTCATCGCGTCGGCCCGCCCGGGGTCCTTGAACCCGACCTCGCTGAACACCGTGAAGTCCGCGGCGAGCGCCGCGACCCAGCGCGCCTTCTCCGCGTTGCTCATCGCGACCGTGCCGTTCGACACCTCGACGTGCGTCGCGCCCAGCCCCCGGCACAGGTCGCGGAAGTCGCCGACCATCCCGTCGCGCGCGAACCGCTCGAACAGCGTGCCGCCGAAGTAGAACGTGATGCCCGCCTCGCGCAGTACGTCGATCTTGCGTTTGATGTCGCGGGTGACCAGCACGGTGCACCACCCGAACTTCACCATGTCGACGTACTCGCCGACGCTCTCGATCGCGTCGACGAACTGGCCGGTGAACAGCCCCGTGTCGATCACCATCGTCAGGCCTGCGCGGCGTGGCCCGAACTGACGGGACTCCCGGACGGGCAGGTCGAGCCTCGTGTCGATCATCTTCGTCTCCTGTCGCTCGGTTTACCGGTGAGAGGCATGCGCAGGCCGGTGGCGCGGAACAGCGCCACGAGGGCGAGCGAGCCGACGACCGCCGCGAGGTAGACGACGACGGTCGGCAGCGGCGGGAGAAGGTTCGCGATGGGCGCGGACGGCCCGGCGACCGTCAGGCGCCCAGAGGATCACCGGGTGCACCAGGAACACCCCGAACGAGCGTTCGGACGCCCACGTGACCCAACGCGGGGACCGGCCGCCGCGCGGGGTCGCCCACGCCTGCCCGAGCAGCGCGAACCCGGCCACCACCGCGACCACCCACGGCAGCATCACCGGCTGGAACACGTCGCTCGCGAACTGCGGGTTGGTCCCGGTGGTGACCGCCCAGCGGTACCAGCCCTCGGCGGCGGCGCCCGTCCCGACCATCGCGGCGGCGACCAGCACCCGGTGCCGGCCCAGCGCGCCGAGCACCCGCTCGCGGTGCAGCGCGGCCACGCCGCCGAGGACCAGGAAGAACACGTACGACCCGACGAAGGAGCCCGCGTACGGCAGCAGGTCGGCCTTGATCCCGGTGGGGGCGGGATCATGGATCCACAGGTCGACGAGCACCTGCAGCACCGCGGCGGCAGCCAGCAGCCAGCGGTGCCTTCCCGTCGTCGCCACGAGCAGCCGTTGGAACAGCGGGAACAGCAGGTAGAACTGCATCGACACGAGCAGGAAGTACAGGTGGTACCAGGCGGTGCCGGTGGCCAGGTTCAGCGCGAACGTCCGCAGCGCGGGCGCGGTGAACACCAGCCCGGCGCCGGTCCAGGCGAACCCCGCCAGCCCGGTGTAGAGCGCCGTCCAGACCACGTAGGGCACACCGACCAGCAGAAACCGCCGCCGCCAGAACGGGCCGGTCCGCGGTGGCGCCGTGCCGTACCGGTGCATGAGGACGAACGCGGTGAGCACGAAGAACGCCTCACGCGTGAAGTGCAGCAGCATGACGAGCCCGTCGGCCCGCGGGTCGTCGAGCGGGTGGGTGGTGGAGAGCGTGTGCACGGCGATGACGCAGGCGAACGTCAGCACCCGCACGACGTCGGCGCTGGGCACGTGGCCGCGTGCTCCCCGCGAGCCGGACGTTACCGGGGTTCGATCACCGGAAACGTCGGTCTCGCGCGCTCTGGTCTGCGGGATCACCGCGCCCGCACCTCCGCGGCCAGGCCCGCGCGCACCGCCGCCCGCCGCACCTTGCCCGTGGGCCCGACCGGGAACCGCTCGACCACCCGGATCTCCACCGGCCGCTTGAACGGCGCCAGCTCCCGGGCGCACCGCTCGAAGAGGAGCCCGGGCAGGTCGGGGGCCGATCCCTGCGCCGCGCGCACGAGCGCCACCGGCTCTGCGCCGAGCACGTCGTGCGGACGGGCCGCCACCACCGCCTCGACGACGGCGGGGTCGGCGAGCAGCACCTCCTCGATCTCGATCGGGTGCACCATCTCGCCGCCGCGGTTGACGACGTCGTCCGCGCGGCCGTGCAGGTAGAGGTGGCCATCGGCGTCGAGCGCGCCGAGGTCGGCGGTGTCCAGCCAGCCCGTGGCGTCGAAGCGGTCCGCCGCCACGCCGTCGACGTAGCCGCGGATCACGCCCGCGCCGCGGATCCGCACGCGGCCGACGACACCGGGCGGGCAGGGGCGCCCCGCGTCGTCCACGACCCGCAGCTCAGCTTCCACCGGCCGCCCGACCGAGCCCGGCCGGTGTGGGCCGGACAGGGCCGTCGCGGTGATCTGGCTGGCCGCCTCGGTCATCCCGTAGCTCTCGACGACCGGCAGCCCGGTGCGGGCCACGAACAGGTCGCGCACCGCGGGCGGCAGCGCCGCCGACGCCGAGCGCACGAAGCGCAGCCCGGACGGCACGACCGGCTCGGCCGCGTCGCGGGCGAGGATGGTGATGATCGCGGGCGCCGCGTTGACCCACGTCACCTGCCGCCCAGCCACCAGCTCCCAGAAGCCGGTGCGGCGGAACCGCCGGTCGAGCATCAGCTCGCCCCCGGCGACCAGGGTCGCCAGCAGGCCCACGACCTGTGCGTTCACGTGGAACAGCGGCAGCGGGCAGAAGCCACGGTCGGCGCGGGTGAGCCGATGGTGGGCGGCCACGGCGCGCGCCACGTGCAGGCATTGGGCCTCGGTCAGCGCGACCGCCTTCGGCGTGCCCGTCGACCCGGAGGTGAGCAGCAGCACCGACCCCGGCCCCGCGACGGACCCGCTCGGCGCGCCGACGGGGGCGGCCGGCAGCCCGTCGGGCGTGACGAACACGCCCTCGGTCCCCGGGCGGTCGGTCAGCACCAGCGCGGGCCCGACCAGCGCGCAGGCCCGCGCGGCCGCGGCGGGCGGCGCGCCCGGGTCGATGGGCGCCGAGCAGCGCCCCGCCGCGATCACCGCGAGGTGCGCGACGGCGAACGCGAGCGGGTCGGCGATCGACAGCAGCACCCGCGCGCCGGGCGCCGCGCCGCGGGCCGCGAGCTCGCCCGCCCACCGGTCCGCCGCGGCCGCCAACGCGTCGTGCGCAACCGTTCGTGGGCCGCGGGCGTCGGAGAGGAACGTCGTCGCGGCCGCTCGTTCGGCGATCAGCCGACGCAAGTCGAGGGCCATGTCGTCCCACGGTGTCCGTGGCTCCTGTGGGTCTGCTGTGCGGGAAATGTGCGGCTCCTCAGTGGTTGTGTTCCGCGCTCGCGGCCCGCAGGCGCATACTCGCCCCGTGCTGCGCGGACGTCGGACGAGTTTGCTCGCGTGCGGCGTGTTTGCTCTGTTCACGGTATTTGTCATGGTGGTGGTGGGGCTGTCCGGCCCGGCCGGGGCGACCGCGGGCCCCGGGGTCGGAACGGTAGCGAGCACCACGCCGGACCTCGACGGCACGGTCGTCACCGAGCGCTCCATCAGCCTCGGCGGGGTGTCGCGGACATACCGCACGATCACGCCCGCCGGGATGTCGTCCCTACCGCCAGCACACGCCCTGCCGCTGCTCGTCGTGCTGCATGGCCGCGGGCAACCGCCCTGGACGGCCGTGCGCGCCACGGGCTTCCTCCCGTTCGCCCGTCGCGACCAGGCCGCGCTCGTCTATCCGGACGGTCTGTCCCGCTCATGGAACGCCGGGTCCGGCTGCTGCGGCGTCGCAGGCGGCCACGGCACACCCGACACCGCGTTCGTCGCGGCCGTCGTCGCCGCCGCGCTGCGCGACCTGCCCGTCGACCGCGCGCGGGTGTACCTCGTCGGCTACAGCAACGGCGGCAAGCTCGCATGGTCGCTGGCCTGCGCGCACCCGGCGTTGTTCGCGGCCGTCGCCACCTACGGCGCGGTGCCGCTGGCCCCCTGCCCGGCGGGCAGGCCGCTCCCGGCGTTCCTGGCCGTCGGCGTGCACGACCATGTGCTGCCGATCGGCGGTGATCCGATGGCCCGTCCGCCGCTGCCGTCGGCCCGCGGGGCGGCGGGCAGGCTCGCCGCGCGCGACCGCTGCGCGGCGGCCTCGGTCACCGCCCCCGCAGGCGCCGCCGTCGTCACCCGCTGGGCCTCCTGTGCGGCGGGCACCGAGGTCGATCTCGCGGTCTACCCCGGCGCCGACCACACCTGGCCCGCCGCCGTCACCGGCCTGATGTGGACGTTCCTGTCGGCGCGCCACTTCCCTGCGCCCGCGACGCGAGCCCCGGTGGCGCCGAAGCCAACGCCCGCGTGATCGCCCCGACCAGCGCGAGCGCCGCCTCCTCGGTGAGCTCGACGGCAACCCGGGCGGAGGGCCCGCGGTCCGGCGCCAGGAAGTCGATGTTGACGGTGTGCCCGTACGGCGCATGGACCGGGTGGTCGACGTAGGCGGTGGCGTGGGTCAGCGCGAACCATCCCTGTGCGCCCTTGCCGCTGCCCTCGATCGCGACCTTCTCGGTGACGTAGGTGCACATGGCTCAGGCCGCCAGGTGGGTGCCGAGGAACGCGAAGATCTTGGCCCAGCCGTCGACGGCCGCCTCCGGGCGGTAGGCGGGCCGGTCGACGGAGAAGAACGCGTGGCCCGCGCCGTCGTAAGTGTGGAACTCGTGCGGCTTGCCCAGCCGGTCCAGCTCGGCGGAGAGCTTCGCGGTCTCCGCGGGCGCCGGGAACGTGTCGTCGGCGCCGAACAGGCCCAGCAGCGGGCAGGACAGCTGCGGGGCCAGCCCGAGCAGCGGCTTGACGGCGAGCGGGAACCCCGCGGGCGGCTCGTTGACGACGAACGCGCCGTAACAGTCGACCGCCGCGTCCAGCGCGAGCGAGCAGGCCGCGAGGAACGACTGACGGCCGCCCGAGCAGAAGCCGATCACGCCGACCTTGCCGGTGGCCCCGGGCAGCCCGCGCAAGTGCCGGGCGGCGCCGTCGACGTCGCCGACGAGCTGCTCGTCGGGGATGCCGCCCTGGGCCCGGACATAGGCCGCCGCGTCGTCGGGGCTCGCGCCGGGCGCCTGGCGAGAGTACAGGTTCGGACACAGTGCCGCGTACCCGTTCGCGGCGAAGCGCCGCACGATCTCCTTCGTGCCGGCGTCGTAGCCGGGCAGGTGGTGGATCACCACCATGCCCCCGTATGGCGCCCCACCCGTGGGGCGGGCCAGGTAGGCCTCGATCTCGTCGCCGCCCTGGCCGGTGATCGTGATCGTGCCCGCTTCCATGCCGTCGCTAGCGAAGCTCACGACGTAGTTCTACGCCTTCCCGGACAGCAGCGCGGCGTAGCGGTCCAGGTCGACGTTGCCGCCGCTCACGAGCACGCCGACGCGCTGGCCCGCGAGGTCGCCTGCCGCGCGGACGGCGGCCAGGCCCAGGCAGCCGGTCGGCTCCACCACCAGCTTCATCGTCGCGGCGAACACCCGCATGGCGGCGACGAGCTCGGCGTCGGTTGCCGTGCGGATCTCCGTGACCGCCCGCTGGATGATCGGGAACGTGTGCGTGCCCAGGTGGGTGGTCTGGGCGCCGTCGGCAATCGTCGCGGGCACGTCGATGTGCACGATCTCGCCTGCGGCCAGCGACCGGCGTCCGTCGTCGCCCGTCGCGGGCTCGACCCCGTACACGCGGCACGACGGCGCGAGCGCCTCGGCGGCCAGGAGGGTGCCCGCGAGCAGGCCACCGCCGCCGAGCGGCACGAACAGCGCGTCGAGCGCGCCGACGTCGGTGAACAGCTCCAGCGCCGCCGTGCCCTGGCCCGCGAGCACGTCGGGGTGGTCGTAGGGCGGCACGAGGGTGAGGCCCCGCTCCACCGCGAGCGCCGCGCCGATCTCCTCCCGGTCCTCGATGAATCGGTCATAGCGCACCACCTCGGCGCCGTACCCCAGCGTGGCGGCCACCTTGGTGGCGGGCGCGTCGTGCGGCATGACGATCGTCGCCGGGATGGACAGGATCCGGGCTGCGAGCGCGACCGCCTGCGCGTGGTTGCCCGACGAGTACGCCACCACACCCGCCCGGCGCTGGGCGGGGGTGAACCGGGACAGGGCGTTGAGCGCGCCGCGGAACTTGAACGCTCCGACGCGCTGCAGGTTCTCGCACTTGAAGACGACCTGCGCGGCGGTCTCGGCGTCGATGCGCGACGAGCGCAGCACCGGAGTGCGGTGAGCGTGGCCCGTGATGCGGGCGGCGGCGGCGCGGACGTCCTCGACGCCCGGTAGCGCGACGGTCACCGGCCCGCGCTGGTCCAGATCGTGACCGGGGTGCCCGGCGCGACGTTGCCCTGCGGGCTCTGGCCGATCACCTGGCCCTGCGGCAGCGGGGATCGGATCGGCTGCAGCTGCGGCTGGTAGCCCGCGGCCGTGACCGCCTGGGCGCCCGCTGTGACCGACTGCCCGACGACGTACGGGACGATCGGCAGCCGGTCGCCCTCGTCCTGGTAGGCGTCATCGGGGCCGGGGATGGGCACGTCGGGTTTGCCCGCGAGCAGCTGGTTGAACGCGGCGAAGTAGGGCGGGGCGGCGACCGTGCCGCCGAACGCCCCGTGCCCGCAGTCGCCGACGTGCACCGGGCGGCCGGGGCAGATCTCCTGCGGGTGGGAGCCGTCGGCGTACACCATCGAGGCCGCCGCGTAGCCGTCCACGCCGCCGATGAACGCCACGGACTCGCTCTGGTTGGTGGTGCCGGTCTTGCCGATGTCGGGCCGGTGCCAGCCCGCGGCTCCGGCGGCCGCGGCGGAGGTGCCGTCGGTGGTGTCCTTCGACAGTCCCGCGGCCAGCGTGTGCGCCAGGCCGGGGTTGACCACCTGCTCGCACGGCTGCTGATCCACCGCGACCGGCTTCCCGTTGCGGTCGGTGATCGACTGGATCGGGTTGGGCGGGCACCACATGCCGTCGGACTGGATCGTGGCCGTGACGTTGGCCATCTCCAGCGGGCTCACCGGACTCACGCCGAGGGTGAACGAGAGCAGGCCCTGGAAGTACTGCGACTGCGGCTCGTTGTAGAGCGGGTTGCGCGACAGCGGGTCGGCCGGGTCGGTGATCGGGGTGCCGCCCGCGGCGTTGGCGGCGAGGGTGTGCCGCAGCCCCAGCCGCTGCGCCATCTGCACGACCGCGGGCATGCCGGTGCGCGTCTCCAGGCCGACGAACGCGACGTTGGGTGAGGTGGCCAGCGCGTCCGGGAGGGCGATCGGGTCGGCGTAGTTGCCGTCGTTCGCGACCGGGTAACAGTGCGTATATCTGTTGTTGTTGGGCGGGGTGAAGCAGTCCGATCCGGGGTTGGGCAGGTCGGAGTTGAACCCGACGGTGCCCTGTTCCAGCGCCGCCGCCGTCGTGAAGATCTTGAACGAGGAGCCTGCGCCGAACACGTTGCTCGGGTCGGCGACGATGTTGGTCGACCGCTCCCCCTCGGCCGCGTCCGTGCCGAAGTTGCGGTTGGCCACCATCGCGAGCACGTCATGGCCCTGGTGGCCCGGCGCGACCACCGCGAGCGTGTTGGCGACACCGTCCTGGGTGGTCGGGACGTTGCTGTCCACCGCGTCCTTCACGGCCTGGCTGACGGTCGGGTCCATCGTCGTCTTGATCGTGTAGCCGCCCGTGTCGAGCTGGTCCTCGGTGAACCCGGCCTGCTCCAGATAGCGCACCGCGTAGTCGCAGAAGAAGCCCGCGTCGGGGGCGGCCGCCATGCAGGTGCTGCCGGGCGCGACGGGGCCGCCGGGCACGACCCCGAGCGGCGCGGCCTTGTCCTTGGCCGCATCGGCGGCGGTGATCGAGCCGTTGGCGACCATCGCGTCGAGCACGGTGTCGCGCCGCGCCGCGGCCTGCTGGGGATGGGTGTAGGGGTTGTAGAGGTTCGGGTTGTTCACCAGACCGGCCAGCAGCGCGGCCTGGGGCACGTCGAGCTTGTCGGGCGTTGTGTTGAAGTAGGCGTGCGCGGCGGCGGCGACGCCGTAGATGTTGCCGGAGAACTCGACGACGTTGAGGTAGTCGGTGAGGATCTGCGACTTCGGCACGTTGTGGCCCAGCTGCAACGCCATCTCCGCCTCGCGGACCTTGCGGGAGATCGTGTCGGCCCGGTCGGCCCGCTGCGCCGCGGGGTTCGTGCGGTCGATCACGTTGATCAGGTAGTTCTTGACGAGCTGCTGGGTGATCGTCGACGCGCCCTGGGTGGTGCCGCCCGACGTGTTGTTCACCGCGGCCCGCAGCACCGCGCGCGGGTCGACACCGGACTCGCTGAAGAACCGCCGGTCCTCGATGGCGATGATCGCGGCGTCCATGGACTTGGCGATGCCGTCGTAGGTGACCGGCAGCCGATACTGGTCGTACAGCATCGCGATCGGCGCGCCTGTGCGGTCGAGCACCGTCGTCACCAGCGGCACCTGGGCCGCGAGCAGCTGGCCGCCGTCCGCGCTCGCCGCGATCGCCCCGACCGAGCCGGTGACCTGGTTCGACAGCACCCCGAGCCCCACGCCGACCGGGGCGAGCATCGCCGCCACCAGCACACCCGCGCCGACGCACGCCGCGCCCAGCCGTCCGACCGCGCGCAGGCGCTGCCGACCCCGCCCCATCTCCTGCCCCCTTGCTCCCGCGTACGACGCTACCTGCCGCGGTGCGCCGGACGTCAGGCCGTGCGCAGGGCTGCGCGGCGGGCGAAGCGGCGCAGCAGCACGACCGCGGCCACCAGGCCTTGGCCGCCGACGAGCGCAACGCCCACCCCGGCGAGGCCCCACAGCGGCATGAGCACCCACACCGCGGGCACGACGATCAGCGCCGACGCCAGCGTGACCCCGTACTGGCCGATCCGGTGCTGGCGCACCCGGGCCGCGGCGATCTCGGCGAGGTTGACGCACGCCGGGATGGCCGAGAGCGACGAGAGGGCGAGCAGGAGGCTGCCGGTCTCCGCGTAGTGCCTGCCGAACACCATGAGCACCAGCCACGACCCGGCGGACAGGACGAGCACGGCGGGCACGACCAGTGTCAGCGACTTGGTGAGCATCTGCCGGTACGCCGCGTCCACCTCCGACGGGTCGGCCGCGGAGTGCGCCACGAGGGACTGGCCCATCCCGGTCGGGACGAGGTACAGGGCGTAGGCCAGCTGCCACGAGACGCCGAACGTCGCCGCGGCGTCGGCGCCGAGCTGGGCGAACACGAGCAGCGGCAGGCCGAAGTTCACCAGCGTGAGGCACATGCTGCCGACCCAGTCGGCGGCGACGAACCCGCTCATCGAGCGCACCGTCACCGGTGACGGCGACCGCTCCGCCTTGGGCAGGCGCGGCGGCAGCACGCGCACGAGGTAGATCGTCATCGCCGCGACGGTCACCGCGGTGCCCAGCGCCCACGAACCCGCGATCGCCCCGGAGAAGCCCAGGAGCCCGCCGACGACCAACAGCACGATCTTGAGCAGGGCGAAGCCGAGGTTCTCGAACGGCACGACCGTGGCGCGCCTGATCCCGGTCAGCAGGTAGTCCTGCATGTTGAACACGGTCCAGAACGGCGTCGCGAGCGCGAAGTAGCCGACCAGCGCGCCCGCGCCGACCGCGGCCTGCAGGTCGGGCGCCCACCAGCCCGCGCCGAGCGCGAACCCCGTGCCGATCACGACCGCCGCGCCGATGCCGGTGGCGTAGCAGGCGGCCACGAGCGTGCGCGTGCCGCGCCCGACCACCGGCACGAACCGCAGCATCGCGCTGCCCAGGTTGAGCTGGGCGATGATGCCGAGCAGGCCCAGCGTCGACACGACCGTGGTGTTGATCCCGACGGTCGTCGGGTCGAACATCCGCGCCGCGACCACCCAGTACAGCAGGCCGACGGCCGAGGAGACGGCCGAGCTGAGGACGAGCGCCATGCCGTCCCGGCTCTGCGGATCCCGCCAGCCCGTCGCGAGCGCCCTGAGCCGCGCCACGGCGGACGGGCCGCCCGCCGCGGGCAGGGGGACGGTCGCGTCGCAGGCGCCGGAGGAAGTCGCCGGGGGGATCACCGGGTCATCATGCAACGCGCCCCTCCGCACCCGGCGGCAGGCTGATCCCGGCCAGGACCCCGCGATGGTCGCTGCCCGCGATCGGGAGAATCGCGAAGCGGGTCGTCGTCGCCTCCCTGGGCACGAGCACGTGGTCGATCTGGACGCCGCACCACGGCGGCGCGCTCGCGGGGAACGTTCCGTCCAGGCCGTGGCCGGTGCCGTCGGCCGCGCTGCGGCACCGGCGCAGCGCGGCGCGGAAGGCGGCGTTGTCGGCGGTGGCGTTGAAGTCGCCCGCCACGATCGGCGCGGGCGACCCGGCGCACCATCGCGCGATGTGCGCGAGGTCCGAGCGCCACCACGCGGTGCGCACCAGCCCCACGGGGGCCTCGGGATGGACGGCGAAGAAGCTCCGCCCGCCGAGTGCGCCGCCGGTGGCCCGCAGGTAGCGATGGCGCATCTCCGGGCCCGAGGTGACGGCCAGCGCGCCCATCCGTTCGGCCGCGAGCAGCACGACGCCCTCGCCGTCGGACGTGCCGGACGCCGTCGACGCCCACGCCCGGTAGCCCAGGCCTGCCACCAGCGGGAGCAGCTTGTCGCGGTAGTCCGGCCCGGCCTCCGGCAGCGCGACGAGATCGGGCCGCTCGCGCTCCAGGAGGGTCGCGAGCGCTCCGGTGTCGGCCGTGCCGACGAGCACGTTCGCGGTGAGCATCGTGAGGTTGGTGACGTTCGTGACCTCCGGTGTGCCGTCCGCGCGCGGCAGGCAGCGCGGCAGGCGGCGGGAGCGGGCGCCCAGCGACACCGCCCCGGCGAGCGCGGCGGACCCGACGCCGACGGCCAGGGGCCGGGAGCGCGGGTGGGCCGCCAGCAGCGCGGCCGCGGCGAGCGCCGTCGCGGCGACGTGCGGCCGCAGGGCGGCCAGCGCGGCGAACGGAAAGCGGTCGCCGCCGACCCGCTCGGGCAGCAGGGCGGCGACAGTGGCGGCCGCGCCGATCGCCGCGCCGGGCAGCAGGGGGGGCCGTCGGCCTCGGCTCGGCATGTCGGGCACACCCGTCATCCGACCACGCGCAGGCAGCCGGTGTGCGCCCGGGGCCGATCAGGACATACCCCGCAACGTGAGCCTCGTGCGGACGCACGCGGTCGCATGGGTGACAATCGGGGTCGGGCGGACGGTGACCACCCGACCGCCTTCGTCACCCGATCGGATGGAGTGTGACCGCACCGATGGCACCGCTTCGCAGCCTGCGCAGGCTGCCCGCCGCACTCGGTGTGCTGGTGCTGCTCATCCTCGGCGGCGGACTGGCCGTCGCCACCACCGGGGGACCCGGCCCCGCGGGCCTGCTCCACACCGGCCCGTCGGCCGCGCCGACGACCGAGGCACCGCCCCGGCCGGTGGTGTCGATCACGCCGGCGACGCAGGGGGTGAACCCGACCACACCGATCGTCGTGCACGTCGCACAGGGCAGGGCGACCAAGGTGACGTTCACCAACAAGGCGAGCGGCGCCGCCGTCGCGGGCAAGCTGGCCACCGACGGCAGCACGTGGACCTCCACCGAGCCGCTCGCCTACGCGTCGGCCTACGCGGTCGTCGTCGACGCAGCGGGCCCGGACGGCACGGCCAGCCACCAGGACCTCGCCGTGTCCACCCTCGCCCCGGCGGTCCAGGCGTTCCCGTCGTTCATCCCGCCGCCGTCGCAGGCAAGCGTCGGCGTCGGCCAGCCGCTGGTGGTCAAGTTCAACCATCCGGTGCACGACCGGGCCGCCGCCCAGCGGGCGCTGACGGTCACCGCGAACCCGCCGCAGGCAGGCGGCTGGTACTGGCTCTCGGACACCGAGGCGCACTACCGGGCGCAGACGTACTGGACCGCGGGCTCGACGATCACGCTCAAGGCCGACATGTACGGCGTCGACCTCGGGGGCGGCGTCTACGGCGAGACCGACCGCACCGAGACGATCCACGTCCACGACGCGTGGGTGGCCAAGGCCGACGGCGCGACGAAGCAGATGCAGATCTTCGACAACGGCAAGCTGGTCAACACAATGCCGATCAGCCTCGGCTCCCCCGGGTTCCCGTCGCACGTCGGCCCGCACGTGATCTCGGACAAGCAACCCAGCATCATCATGGACTCCTGCACGTACGGCGTGTGCGAAGGCGAGCCGGGCTACTACAAGGAGAAGGTCGACCTCGACGAGCGCATCTCCGACGACGGCGAGTTCGTGCACTCGGCCCCGTGGTCGGTCGGCTCGCAGGGCGGCTCGAACGTCTCGCACGGGTGCGTGAACCTCAGCCCGGCCAACGCGCAGTGGTTCTTCGACCACTTCGGCATCGGCGACGTGGTGGAGATCACCAACTCGGGCGGCGCACAACTGCCCCTCTCCGACACCTACGGCGACTGGGAGCTGTCCTGGGCGCAGTGGCTGAAGGGCAGCGCGGTCTGACGGGTGAGTCGCGCATTCCCCCACGGTGAGTCGCACGATTCAACACGCCGAGTTGGGGTTTTCGACAGACCCGGACGGGGTCGGTGGCAGCCGGACCGTCGCCGTGATCGCGTCGAGCCGGACGTTTGCGGGGTACGGGGCCCGGTTTCGTCGGTCTCGCGCGAACCACGGCCGCGTGCTCATCCACCGGCTGCGTACGCCTCCAGCACCTCTCCGGAGGTGTCGAAGATGCCGTCCGCGCCGACCAGCGCGGTGATGCCGTAGCGGTCCAGCTCGACCCGCACGGCGTCGACCACGTTGGACAGCACCACCCGTACACCTGCCTTCTGTTCCCGCTGCACGAGCTGGGTGAGCACGGCGGCGGCGGTGTAGTCGATGTCGCCGATCGCGGCCGCGTCCAGGCAGAACCAGCGCACCGGCGGCCCGTCGCCGGTGATCGTCGCAAGGTCGGCGAGGAGCCGGGCGACGTTGGCGAAGTACAGTCCGCTGCCGAACCGGTAGACAAGCAGGCCGTCGGCCGTGCGCGCGCCCGGAGCCACCGGTATCGACCGCCAGTGCCCCGCGGGCGACTTGGCCAGCACGCCGCTGCGCGGGTCGTAGCTGTGCCGCAGGTGGTCGATGATCGACACCACGACGGCGACGACGATCCCGCCCTCGACGCCGAGCACCACCACGGCGAGCGCGGTGAGCACGGCGACGACGAACTCGGCCCTGCGCACGGCCAGGATCCGCCGCATCCCCGCGACGTCGACGAGGTCGACGCCGATGAGGACGACGACGCCTGCGAGCGCGGAAAGGGGCAGCCCGCCCAGCGGCCCCGTGGCGAACAGACACACCACCACGACCGCGGCCACCGACGCGAGCTGCGCCACCTGGCTGCGCCCGCCCGCGCCCACCACCATCTGGGTCTTCGTCGGGCTGCCGTTGACCACGAACGTGCCCGTGACGGCCGCCGCCAGGTTGGCGCCGCCGAGGCCCAAGATGTCGGCGTCGGTGTCGACCTGCTCGTCGAACCGGGCCGCGTACGCCCGCGAGGTGGCCGCGCTCTGGGCGAGGATCACCACGACCATCGAGGCGGCGACGGGGAGCACGGCGACGAGGTCGGCAGGCGCGAGCTCAGGCAGCATGAGGCCGGGCAGCCCGGACGGCACCGGGCCGAGCACCGCCACGCCGAGCCCGGACAGGCCCAGGACGGCGTTGGCGGCGATCGCCGCGACCACGGCGAGCAGCGCCGCCGGGACCCGCCGATCGAGCGCCCGGCCCGCCAGCACGACCACGATGACCACGACGCCGACGAGCACGGTCGGCAGGTGCGCGTGCGGCAGCTCGGACAGCACGTGCACGAGCCGCTCCGGCGTGTCCCCTCTGCCCGCATCGACACCGAGGAGATCGCCGAGCTGGCCGATCGCGACGGCCACGCCGACGCCGGTCAGGAAGCCGACCAACACCGTGCGGGACAGGAAGTTCGCGAGGAACCCCAGCCCGACGACCCGCGCCAGCACCAGCAGCCCGGCGACGACCAGCGCCACCGTGCCCGCGAGCGCGACGTAGCGAGCAGAGCCCGCCGCCGCGAGCCCGCTCAGCCCCGCGGCGACGATGGCCGCGGTGGCCGAGTCCGCCGCGACGACGAGATGCCGCGACGAGCACAGCAGCGCAAACACCACCATCGGCGCGAGCATCGTGTAGAGCCCGGTGACCACGGGCATCCCGGCGATCCGTGCGTACCCGAGCACCTCGGGGACGGCCAGGGCGGCGAGCGTCGGCCCGGCCAGCAGCTCAGGCAGCAGGCGGGCCCGCGGGACCGGTCGGACGCCGCGCAGGAGGCCCGCCCGCACCCCGCGCAGAAGGCCGGCCATTCGATCACCAGCCACGGCCCGTCACGTGGGTATAGTCCCCGGCGGTGCCACCAGCAACGGCGTCACCCCTGAGCGCAGCGGCTACCGACGCTGAGGAGGACGAGCGTGACCGACCTGTCCGAGACCACCGCCGCGGAAGCCCAGCGGCGTCGTGATCCCCAGACGATCGCCTGGCCCGCGCGGGCCCGTTCCCGGCAACGCGGGGCGGTCGAAGCCCTGCCCCCGCACGTCATCGTGCTGTTCGGCGCGACCGGCGACCTCGCGAAGCGCAAGCTCCTGCCCGGCCTCGGGTATCTCCAGCAGTCCCGGTTCACCCCGGACGTCCGGATCGTCGGCACGGCCATGGACGACATCAGCACCGACGAGTTCCGCGCGCTGGCCAAGTCGGCCATCGACGGCTTCGGCACCCACAAGCTCTCCGCCGAGGAGTGGGCCGAGTTCAGCGACAAGCTCACCTACGTCCCGCAGGGCGCCGGGCCGGAGGGGCTCACGTCGGCGGTCAAGGCGGCGGAGGCGCTGCTCGGTGACGACGTCCGCAGGCTGCACTACCTGTCCGTGCCACCGCGCGCCGCCCAGGCCGTGATCGCGATGCTCCGCGACGCCGACCTCGTCGAGAACTCACGCGTGATCATGGAGAAGCCGTTCGGGGACGACCTGGAGACCGCGATCCGGCTCAACGACTTCGTGCATCAGACCTTCGCCGAGTCGCAGGTCTTCCGCATCGACCACTTCCTCGGCAAGGAGGCGGCGCAGAACATCCTCGCGTTCCGCTTCGCCAACGGCCTCTTCGAGCCGATCTGGAACCGCAACTTCATCGACCACATCCAGATCGACATTCCCGAGACGCTGGGCCTCGACCAGCGGGCGAACTTCTACGAGGCCACCGGCGCCTACAAGGACATGGTGGTCACCCACCTCATGCAGGTGATGGCGTTCGTCGCGATGGAGCCACCCACCGCGCTGGAGCCGCGGGCGATCAGCGAGGAGAAGAACAAGGTCTTCCGCTCGATGCTGCCGATCCATCCGTCCGACGTAGTGCGCGGGCAATACACCGGCTACCGCCACGAGAAGGGCGTGGCGCCGGACTCGGACACCGAGACGTTCATCGCGCTCAGGGTCGGCCTGGACAACTGGCGGTGGGCAGGCACCCCGTTCTACCTGCGCACCGGCAAGAAGTTGGCCGAGGGGATGCGAATCATCTCGATCGCGTTCAAGGAGGCGCCGCGCACGATGTTCCCGCCGGGCTCCGGTGTGGGCCAGGCGGGCCCGGACCACCTGACGTTCGACCTCGCCGACAACTCGCGGGTGTCGCTGTCGTTCTACGGCAAGCGGCCGGGGCCCGGGATGCGGCTGGAGAAGCTGTCGATGCAGTTCGCCACCGGGGAGACCGAGCGCGCGCGCGACGTCATGGAGGCCTACGAGCGGCTGATCCTCGACGCAATGCGCGGCGACCACACGCTGTTCACCACCGCCGAGGGCATCGAGTCGCTCTGGGAGCGCTCCACGCCGCTGCTGGAGGACCCGCCGCCGGTGAAGGTCTACCCGCCGGGCACCTGGGGGCCCAACGCGATCCACCAGCTCATCGCGCCGAACGCGTGGCGGCTGCCGTTCGAGCGGGCGTGGCGGGAGAAGCATTAGCGGCGGCTCAGGCGGCCCCGTGGAAAGGTCCTGCGAGCAGGTCGTGGGTGGGCTCGGGGAGATCGTCACGGAACGCGGTCGCCACGGCCGCCCCCCAGACGGCGTCGGCAAGGCTGCGGTCGGCGGTGACCGACAGCGCCTCGCCGAACAGGTACCGGGCGAGGAACGGCACCCCGCAGGCGCTCGACGTCTCGTCGACGATGCCGCACGCGGCGTTCCACATGTGCGCCGGAATGGCGGCGCGGGCCTCGTGGGCGCGCAGTCGCGCGCCGGGCGAGGCCGCCCACGCGTGCCGCAGCACGTCCTCGACCTCCGGCGTCCGCGGTCCATAGGCGGTGCCCGGCGTCAGCGAGGTGGGCAGGCAGGCCCCCGTCCAGCCGCGCAGCAGCACCTCGTTCGCGTCCGGCTCGTCCGAAACACCCGGTGCCAGCGCGAGCCCGGCGTCGAACACGGCAAGCACGCCCGAGACGTAGGGCGCCAGCGTCCGGTGGACGCGGTCGACCGCGTCGTAGGGCGCGAGCAGCAGCCGCGCCGCCGGGTTCGGGGACGCGGGCAGGCGCGGAAGACCGAACATGCGGGCCCAGCGGTACCACCGCGCTCCGAGCCAACCGTCGGGCTCCAGGTGCGGGATCCGGCTGATCACGGCGATGCGGGCGGCGGCCCGCTCCTCGCCTGCGGGGGCCAGCTCGCCCATGCGCACCACGCGGTCGACGTCGAGCCGGGCGACGGTGACGTCGAGCATCGTCCGCCGGACGGCGGGCTCCATGACAGGCGTTCGCACGGCGACGGGGAGCAGGTCCAACGACATCAGACACCAGGCTTCGAGCGGGGAGCGGGTCCTCCAGACCGTAGGCAGGGGCCCGACGCCGGTTGCCGTACCTGAGGGTGAGGGTTGCCCAGCGGGAGATCACCGAGGGACGAACGGCAGCTCGCCGTCGCAGCATGACCTGTTCAGAGCATCGTCGACGACCGAACGGCAGACGGCAGCTCTCAGCTTGGCCGGTGGTCCGCTCACCGACCCACTCGGCGCGGCCCGACGCGCCGGGGACACGCCGAGCGCAGCCCGGGCACCACTCACAGGCGCGACCCCACAACGGCCGTTGCTCCGGTGTGGACCCGGTGGAACGCTTCGCGCAAGTGGCAGCGACAAGGACGGCCATTCGTCAACGGGCCGGGCAGGAGAATCAGCCATGGGAAGCCACCCGTGTCCGGCGACCGCCGCGATCGTCGCCGTCCTGGCCGCCGTCCTGGCGGGATGCGGCCAACCGGCCGCGCCCCTCGGCCCGCTGCCGAGCGCGGCGCCTGCGCCCACCCTCGCGGATACGCCGTCGCCGCAGGCCGAGATGGTGTGCCAGCCCGAAGCCCAGCAGGACATCCAGGACCTCATCGGCGTCGTCCCGACCAAGGTCGGCCCGGTCCAGTACGCCAACCACACCACGACGTGCCGGTACGCCTACGCGAACGGTTCGTTCACGCTGGTCGTGCAGGACCTGCCGAACGACATCACCACCACCAGGACCTACGAGGCGCTCGCGGGCAAGCTCGGGAAGGTCGACAACATCGATCTCCCGGACGCGGAGGCCTTCACCACCACCGACGGCTCGGTGGTGATGCGCCGGGACACCAAGGTGATGCTCGTGGACGTGACGCAGCTGCCCGCCACGTTCGGCAACCCGCCGAGCCCGCGCGGCGACGCCGCCCGGCTGATCATGAAGGCCGTGCTGAACTGCTGGGTGGGCGATTAGTCAGCCCGCTGCGCCACGGCGAGCCTGCCGTAGCCACCGGCCTCGACACCCTGCCCGTGCGACCGCGGACGCGCGAGGTGCCGCCCGCCCCGTAGTGTCGCTCCCATGGCAGAGTCGGCAGGGTCTGCGTCCGACCGGGTCGGCAGGCTTCGCACCGATATGCGGACGCTGCTCAACCGCGCCGAGGAGGCCTCGCCCGTCGAGGCGATCGACGTCATGGCCGACGCGCTGGCCGCCATGCTCGACGCCGACGACCTCTGCTTCCTGATCATGGACCTGAGCGGGCGGAAGGTCGCCCGGTTCGGGGGCCTGGGCGCCAACGCCGCCCGCGAACAGCAGGACGGGGCCGAGCATGCGCCGGTCATCCCGCTGCCGGGCACGGTCTACGAGACGGTGTTGCGCAGCCAGCAGCCCGACGTCCGCGCCGTCGACGGGGGTAGACACACGCTCGTCGTGCCGGTCACCGACCGCGGCGACACCATGGGCGTGATCGAGATGACCGTGCCGTGGACGCCGTCCGAGCGCGACGTCGCGGACGTACAGGAGTGCGCCCGCGCCCTCGCCTACGTGGTCGTCGGCTGCAGGCGGCACACTGACCTGTTCGAGTGGGCACAGCGGTCGCTGCCGTTCTCGCTGGCCGCCGAGATCCAGCGTCGGCTGCTGCCCGCGGCGTTCACCTGCGAGGCGGGTCAGCTCACGGTGTCGGGCTGGCTGGAGCCCGCCAACGCCGTCGGCGGCGACACGTTCGACTACTCGCTCGACCGCGACACCCTGCACGTCTCCATCACCGACGCGGTCGGCCACGACGTGCACGCCGCCCTGCTCGCCACCCTGCTCGTCGGCAGTCTGCGCAACGGCCGCCGCCGCGAGCGGGGGCTGCTGGAGCAGGCCGCCGCCGCCAACGACGCGCTGGCCGCGCACTCCGGGCCCGGCGACTTCGTCACCGGGCAGCTCGTGCGTGTCCATCGACACACCGCACGGATGTCGATCGTCAACGCGGGCCACCCGTTCCCCTTCCGGGTGCGCGGAGGCGTGGTCGAGCGGGTCGAGCTGGCGATCGACATGCCCTTCGGCCTGCAACCCGGCCGGGAGTTCACGTTCCAGGAGGTGGAGCTGCGCCCCGGCGACCGGATCGCGCTCGTCACCGACGGGATCCTGGAGCGCAACGCGGCCACCCTGGAGATCGCGGCCCTGCTCGTCGCCACCGCTGACCGGCACCCCCGCGAGGTCGTCTACATGATCGGCGACGCGGTGCTGCGCGCCACCGGGGGCGACCTGCGTGACGACGCCACGATCGTGTGCATCGACTGGCACGGCGGCCCCGTCCACGGCCGGGTGGCCACCCCCGTAGCCGGGACATCTGACGGACCTCCGGATCGTTTCCGTTCCGTTATCGGTTAAGTTCCGCGTCGTGCGGCGAGGCCAACCGGCCTCCCCGCATCATCACGGGACTGCGGTCGGCCAGCTCCCCGTTCACATGGTCGACCCGGGGAGGAGCGTGCGGATGTCGAGGCATCGGACGCAAAAGCATCGGGCGCAGAGCCGAGTCGCAGGCCGATGGCAAAGTCCGACGATGCTTCGGGCGGCGCGCGGAAGCGTGGCGATCGCGCTTGTGGCCAGCGGCGTCGTCGCGTGCACGACGAGCAGCGCGCCCGCGCAGCCGCGCACGGCGCCGGTGCAGCGAACCTCGATCACCAGTGGCGTGTCGGCCAGCGGATCGCTCGCCGCGGTGACCGAGCAGAACGTCGGGTTCGTCAAGGGCGGCCAGCTGACGGCGCTCAACGTAAAGGTCGGCGACCACGTCACCGCGGGCCAAGTGGTCGCCAACATCGACCCCTTCCCCGCGCAACAGGCCCTCGACCAGGCCCGCGGGCAGCTGGCCACCCAGCAGGCGACCCTGGACAGGATCACGAACTCGCCGGTCGTCTCGGGGTCGCAGGACACCCTCGACCAAGCTCAGAAGATCCTCCAGAAGACCGAAGACCAGGCCGACGCACAGAATGCGGCGGCCGCGACGGCCGTCGACAACGCTCGCAGACAGCTCAGCCAGGCCAAGAAGCAGCTCGACAATGCCGAGGACGCCGCCAAGGCCGCATGCTCGGGTGGGTCCGCGGTGCCGGTCATGCCGAGCAGCCCGAGCAGTCCGAGCAGTCCGAGCAGCCCGACGTCGAAGGCGCGCCCGAGTTCGTCCGGCGTCGTGTCGATGCTGACCTCGGGTTCGTGGCAGTCCGCGGCGCAGGCGTCGCAGTTCGCGTCCCAGTCCGCGGCGCAGTCCGCGGCGCAGTCGGCGTCGCAGTCGGCGTCGCAGTCGGCGGCGTGCACCAACGCCCAGGCCGCCGTCTCCTCGGCCAAGACCGGCGTCGTCACCGCACAGAACAACGTCGACGCGGCGAAGCAGCAGGAAGACGTCACCGAGCAGAGCGGCAAGCTCGCCGTGGCCAACGCCCAGCAGGGCGTGGTCAGCGCGCAGAACGCGCTTAACGAGGCATCATCGGACCGCCCATCCAACATCGCGGCCCAGGCAGGGCAGGTGAGCGCGGCCCAGGCGGCGGTTGACCAGGCGCAACGGGACCTTGACGACACCACGCTGCGGGCGCCTGCCAACGGCACGGTCTCGGCGGTGAACGGAGCGGTCGGCGAGGTCGTCGCGGCCAGCTCCGGAACCTCGGCGCTCGCGCCGGGCACCGACGCCACGATACCCGGCGCAGGCAACGGCACCGGCGCGTCCGCCCCGGCCGCGCAGGGGGTGGCCAGCCCGACCCGACCGGGCGGCACCCAGTTCCTGGTGCTCGACAACGTCGACGAGTTCCAGGTCGTGGCCACCTACACGGAGACCGACACGGCGATGATCCAGGCGGGCCAGAAGGCGCGCCTCACGTTCGACGCCGTGCCCGACCTCGAGGTGGACGGCTCGGTGCTGGCGGTGTCGCCGACGGCGGCGGCGATCTCCGGTGTGATCAGCTACTATGTGACTGTCGTGCTCCCGAAGAGCGACCCGCGTCTGAAGGCCGGGATGACCGCCCAAACCGAGGTCGTCACCAAGGAGATCCCCGGAGTGTTGGCCGTGCCCAGCGCGGCCGTGCACACGCAGAACGGAACGAGCGTGGTGACGGTGTTGGATCCCAACGGCACCCAGCGAACGGTCACGGTCCAGACCGGCGCCACCGGCGACGGCAACACCCAGATCCTGTCCGGGCTCACGGAGGGGCAGCGGGTCGTGCTGCCCCCGACACCATGAACGGGGCGCCGTGAGCGAGCCGAACACCGATCCGTCGGGCACCCCGGCCGCGGGCGCCACCACCGCTTCGCCGCCGCCCGCCCCGGAGAAGCCCGCCCGGCGCGGGATGAAGCGCAGCACCCGGATCGCGCTGCTGGTGGTGCTCGTCGTCGCGGTGCTCATCGCCGCGGCTATCACGGCGTCGTATTTCATCAACGCGCGCAACTACGTCACCACTGACAACGCCCAGATCGACGGCGACAAGATCTCGATCAACGCGCCCACCTCGGGCACGCTCATCGACTGGCGCGCCACCCAGGGCACCGAGGTGCACCGCGACCAGATCGTCGGGCGCATCCAGATCCAGGGCGGGTTCGTTCAGCCGCAGATGTACATCCGGTCGCCCGGCGACGCCACCGTCGTGGTCGACAACGGCGTCGAGGGCTCCTTCGTCACCGCGGGCACCCAGCTCGCGCTCGCCTACGACTTCTCCAAGATCTACGTCACGGCCCGGGTCGACGAGACCGACATCGACGCCGTGCACCAGGGCCAGCAGGTCGACATCTCCGTCGACGCCTTCCCCGGTGCCACGCTCACCGGCACGGTCTCGGAGATCCAGGGCGGCGCCGCGGGCGTTTTCTCGCTGTTCCCGCAGGCCAACACGTCCGGCAACTTCCAGAAGGTCACACAGGTGATCCCGGTCAAGATCGCGATCTCGAACCCGCAGAACCTCGACCTCGTGCCCGGCATGAACGTCTACGTCAAGATTCACAAGAACTAAGCACGTTTGATCGGCGGATGTGGGACATGCGCGCCAGATATGGCCGTCATGTCCCACTTCCGCCGGTCAGCGCGCTAAGCCTAACCGGCGCGGCCCCGAGACTTCTCCCGGCCGGTTCGGACGGCAGCAGCTCGGGCTCGGTCGACGCGTACCAAGGGATGATCGCCGTCGTGTCAGCGCATGGAGGACCCGGCATCACGGCTTCGTCGGCCTGATGGCGCTGGCCACCACGGCGATATCGGCAGCGCGGGGTCCGCCGCCTCGTTCATCGAGCGGGACGTGGCCTTCCATCAAGCCCTGGTCGATGCCGCCGACAACTCGATGCTGACGCGGAGCTGCTGGCCGACGCCCCCATCCGGTTCACCATGGTCGACGGCGTACTGACCAGCCCCTGACGGTCCGCTGGTCCGCTCCCCTTTCCGGGAGCGGACCGGTCTGCGGAGCTACTCCCCCTGGTGGTAATGGCGCAGCGGCTGGAGCACGGGTTGGGCGGAGGCGTCCGCCACCGCGTGGGCGCCGACCGCGTTGGCCACCGCCAGCGCGGTGTTCTGGTCGTGTCCGGAGCAGAGGGCGAGCACCAACGCGGCGCAGAAGGCGTCCCCCGCGCCGACGGTGTTCACGACCGGCACCGCCTGCCCCGGGGCTTCGGCGACACGCTGCCCCTTCGCGTAGAGCGCCGACCCTTTCGCCCCGTAGGTGACCGCGACCAGCTTGGCCTCGGCCAGCTCGGGCAGCAGCGCGTACTCGGACTCGTTGACGATGATCAGATCGCAGCGGCCGACGAGCGTCTGCGGCAGCCGGCGGGCGGGTGCGGCGTTGAGGGCGAAGTAGCCGCGGGTCCTCGCCGCAGCCTTTTCAACGACCTGCAAGTCGATCTCGAGCTGGCACAGCACGATCTCGTCGTCAGCGAACTCGACGCCCGACAGGTCGACCTTGGCGTTGGCGCCCGGGCACACGGCGATCTGGTTCTCCCCGTCCCGGTCGACCACGACCAGGGCCGTGCCGGTGGTGCCGTCGACCCGCGCCACCCGCGAGATGTCCACCCCCGCCTCGGCCAGTCGGGCGAGGATCGTCTGACCGTCGGTGTCGGATCCCACGGCGCCGATGAGCCGGGAGCGGCCTGCCAGGCGAGCAGCGGCGGCGGCCTGGTTGGCCCCCTTGCCGCCGGGTTCGCGCCGCAGCACGGCGTCGCCGACGGTCTCGCCGGGCGACGGCAGCCGCTCGCCGAGGGCGGTGATGTCGATGTTGATGCTACCCACCACGGTCAGCGCAGGCGCGGGCTGCGGGGTGGGCGCCAGCCGCCGCAGCGTGGCAATCAGGTGCGTCGGGAAGTCCTCGGCGAGGTCGAGCACGACGCGACAGTGCGCGCCGTCCTGCGGAGGGAAGCCGACGAAGCGACCGCGGAGATCGCAGATGGTCTGGCCGCGGCCCGGTCCGCTGCCCGCGTCGACCGTGACGTGGATGCTCGGGGCCCGCCCGACCCGGACCGCGCCCACGGCCACGGCGGCGGCCAGCGGATCGTGCATGGCCGCGGACGGGCGGCCGAGGATCGGGGTGTAGTAGCCGAAGTAGTACTCCAGCATGGCGGCCAGCCGTTCGGCGGCCGGATGGTCGATGGCCGCCAGCTGTCTGCGGTGCTGCTCGGTCATGACCTGGTCCATGGTCACGTCCAGCGGCACCACGGTGATCGGCCAGTCCGCCCCGAACACCGCGGCGGCGGCCTCCGCGTCGTTGATGATGTTGGCCTCGGCCACGGCGGTGACGTTGCCCGGGACGAGCGCCGCCCCGCCCATGAGGGTCACCTCGGCGACCAGTTCGGGCAGCCGCGGCTCCATGCGCAACGCGAGGGCCAGGTTGGTCAGCGGGGCGGTGGCGAGCACGCGCAGCCTGCCCGGGTGCTCGCGGGCCAGCCGGACCAGCATCTGGGCGGCCGACTCGTCCACCGGGACGGTGCCTGCGGCGGGCAGCGCGATGTTGCCGATCCCGTTGTCGCCGTGCACCTGCGGGGCGCCGCCGTCGAAGGTGCCGACCAGGGGGTTGTGGGCGCCGACCGCGACCGGGATGTCGCTGCGGCCCAGCAGGGCGAGCAGATCCAGGCAGTTGCGGGCGGCGATCGCAGAGTCGACGTTTCCGCTCACCGAGCCGACGCCGAGCAGGTCGACCGAGGGGCTGGTCACCAGGTAGGTGAGGCTCAGCGCGTCGTCGATGCCGGTGTCGCAGTCGTAGTAGAAGGGGTTGGTCATCATCGGCTCCTGGGCAGAGAGGGGTGGATGGGAGGCGGGGCGGCTGGTCATATCCGTTCACCGGCCGGGGCCCGCACGAGCAGGCTGAGCAGGAAGGCAACGGCCGAGATCGCGGCGGAGACCCATAGCGCGGTCGTGTAGCCAGCGGCGGTGCCGAGCCCGACGAACGGGGCGACCGCGATGACGCCGAGGCTGGCGCCGATGCCGAACGAGGACTGGTTGATGCCGGTCACCGCGCCGGGCGCGTCCTTGGGGGACAGCAGCACCGACAGGCCGTTGACGGTGGTGAGGAAGATGCCGTAGTAGGAGACGCCGAGCGTGGCCAGGCACGCGATCAGCGTCCACTGGCTGTGCCACACCAGGGGGGCGGCCACGGCAGGCACCACGCACAGCGCGCTGCCCACCCGCAGGGTGGGGATCCAGCCTCGGCGGTCGGCGATCCACCCGGCCAGCGGCGCGAAGCCGAGGCCGATGAGGGCCGAGGGGGTCAGGAACAGCAGCGCCGACAGAGCGGCGGTGAGCCCGTAGCCGAGGGTCGCGTCCTGGCTGAGCACGATCACGGTGAAGTTCAGGATCGCGAAGATGCCCGCCAGCATCAGGATGGTGGTGGCGACCAGCGGCCACACCTGGCGCGAGCGAAGGTGGCGCGGAGCGATCAGCGGCGACGCGCTGCGTCCCTCGGCGATCCAGAACAGGACCGCGAAGACCACCGTGCCGACGCCCAGCGCGAGCACGGCCGGGGTCGCCCAGCCTGCCGTGGAGCCCTCCGAGAAGAACAGCGTGATGCACAGGAAGGTCAGCGACAGCAGGGCGGCGCCGCGCCAGTCCATGTGCCCCTCGACACCCTCCGGGGTACCGCCGGGGACCACCTTGAGGATGCTGAGGACCGCGAGCAGGGTGAGCACGAGCACCACCACGAAGATCGAACGGTAGCCGAGGGTGTCCGACATCAGGCCGCCGAGGAACCCGTCGACGCCGCCGATGCCGCCGTTGATCGCAGCGATCACCCCCACCGCCATGCCGAAGAGCCGCTTGCTGAGCGTGCTGCGCAGGATCAGGTAGGACAGCCCGAACGTCCCGGACGAGCTGCCCTGCAGGAAGCGGCCGATCACGAGCACCCACAGCGTCGGGGCCAGGATGCAGAGGAGGGTGCCAACGGCCATCGTGGCGAGGAGCACGAAGAGGGCCTTCCGGCGTCCCAGGAAGTCGCTCCAGCGGGCGATCACCGGGCCGGTCATGGCCCCGGCCAGGAAGAACATCGATGACACCGGCGCGACGGCCCCGGCGTCGACCCCGAACGAGCGCGCGATGTCGGGCAGTGCAGGCGTCAGCATGCTCGCGTTCAGCTGGAACGACACCACGCCGAGGACCAGCACGGCCACCAGGAGCGCAGCGCGCCGTCCGGTGAGGCCGACATCGGTGTCGCCGCGCTGCGACGCGGCCGAGGCCGGGGGTGGACCCGTGGACTCCATCTCAACTCCCTTGTTGTATGTGCTCGTAGGATGTAGCTTGTTATACAAGCTGGTCTAACCAGCAAGTGCAATCGGCCGGTAGTATGATGTGGCCCGACTGGGAGGTGTGAATGTCCGACGTGCAGCAGCTGCTGTCCGAGCCGCTGGCCAAGCGGCCACATACCCCGCTGCGGGTCGCCGTCTACTCACGGCTCGCGGAGGGGATCAGGAAGGGCGTGCTACCCCGGGGGTCGCTGGTGCCCCCGGAGGTCGAGCTGGGGGCCGCCATGGGCGTGAGCCGCACGGTCGTCCGGGAGAGCCTGATGCTGCTCGAGGAGGACGGCCTGATCCAGAGCAAGCGCGGCGTCGGGCGGTTCGTCGCCACGACGCTTCCGGCCGTCGGCCTCGAGCGGATCGTGCCCGTCGAGCAGCTCTTCGCCACCGGGCAGTCCAGCCTGCACCTGCGGCGGCTGAAAGTCCTGCTGCAGCCCGCGTCGGAGTTCACCGCTCCGAAGATCGGTGTCCAGCCGGGACAGGATGCCCTGTTCTGGGAGTCCCTGATCAGTCGCGACGACGATCCGATCGCGCACATCCAGGAGACCATCCCGGCGCGCCGGCCCACCGATGACCGCCTGGACTCCGACCAGCACACGAAGCAGACCATGCTCGGCGCACTGCTCGACCGGCTGCGCTCCGAGCTCGGACCGGGTAGCTGCGCGGTCAGCGTCAGCACCGTGGGTCCGACGAGGGCCGAGTTCCTCGACCTCGCTGACAGCGACCCCGTGCTCGTGCTGACCGAGACCGTGCAGCGGGCGGGCCTGCCCTTCTACCACGCCAAATGCGTGGTCGCCCCGCGCGCAGGCCACGTCTCGGTGGCGCAGCCGCTCCCGGCCTGACCTGACGCGGAAGGCCAGGCCGCACCGTAGGGCAGCGACGCGGCCGCCCCAGGATTTCTCCCGACCGGTTCAGTTCTCCCGACCGGTTCAGAACGGCTCGCGGATCAGCACGCTCCGCCCGGCGCTGGGGTAGAGCGGTGACCGGTACCGGCCGGTCAGGCGGTGTCGCGGAAGACCTGGCGCTCCAGGCGGGCGAGCCGTTCGCTGACGCTCCCGCGGGCACCGGTGCGCTCGGCGTGGAGCCGATCCAGGGCCCAGACGCGGATCAGCGTGGAGACCGGCAGGTTGGCCTCGGCGGCCGCCTGCTGGAGTTGGGCGTGTTCGGCGGCCGACAGGCGCACCGACACGACGGTCGGCCGCCCGAGGTTCGCCCGGGTGGCCTTGACATGCTCGGGCAAGAGTTCGGGCATCTGGTAGTTCTCTGCTGCCGCGCCCTCCTCGGCGAGCAGCTCATCAATCTTGCTCATCGTCCGCCTCTCCGTAGATGCGCAGGTCGCGCTCCTTTGCCCGCCACGCGTTGCTGCCCCACCAGTCCCCGTCCGGCCGCTCGTCGGGATCGCGTCGGCGGAGACCAGGATCACCGTCAGCATTGCGCCGGCACCGGGCGAGTAGCCGATGACGCGCACCGCCTGCCCGGAGCGGCTGGCCGGGTCCGGCATCATCCACAGCGCATGATCATCTGCCACTGACTCGTCGGCCCACGTCGCCTCGATATCGTGCCGTTGCTTGATGTAGGTAGCTCGCTTGGTCCAGTCGACGCGCACGAGCACATCTACAGACTACTACAATGCACTACACGTCGGGTGCCGGCCAGACCGCGTCGGCGAGTCCACCGACTCGTACTGGTACGACCCCACCGACTACACCCGCGCCGTCCACCGGCTCGCCGCCGCCGGGTTCCAGACCGTCACGCACGCGATCGGCGACGCCGCGGGCCAGGCTCGGACCGCAGCGGGCCGCCCGCGGCTGGCGCTGCCGGGACCTGCGCGACCCCGGGGCCACCCTGGTGCCCGGCCTGCAGGACGTCGCAGGCCGGATCGCGCCCGGCTACCGAGCCGACCCGACCGCGTTCACCCTCGACCCGCTGACCGCGCCGCCGGACGAGCTGGCCGACGCCCCCATCCGGTTCACCATGGTCGACGGCGTACTGACCAGCCCCTGACCGTTCCTGCCCACTTCGCATGCCGCGGCACGATCAGTGGTCGGATACGAGGGCCGGATCAGCGATGCGACAGCCCCGTCCGCGCAGAGTCCGTGCACACTTCGCAGAGCCCACGCACCCTGCGAAGTGTCGGCCTGGTCTGCGAGGACGCCGCTGGGATCCGCTGGTGACGGGGCCGGGTTGGACGGAAGCAGGCACCGAGCGGTCACGCGATGTCGCGGAAGACGTCGTGGCATGC
This sequence comes from uncultured Actinomycetota bacterium, assembly GCA_963822805.1. Taxonomy (GTDB): domain Bacteria; phylum Actinomycetota; class Actinomycetes; order Mycobacteriales; family Pseudonocardiaceae; genus Pseudonocardia. The sequence continues at coordinate 1,168,186 of CAWGIV010000004.1, forward strand.
GCCTCGCTGGCCGTCCCTCGGTCTCGAAGACCTGGATCGATTCCCTCGCCGTCGATGACACGACCGGCGTGCTCGAACGGGACATGAGGGGGTATCGGCGGCCGAAAACCCCCCTCACGTCCCATTCGAGCGCGAAATGCGCAGCGGATGCCCGCTCGGGGTCAGCGGTGCCCGTCAACGTCGCGGGCGGGGGCTCGGCGCGCCGCCCGCACCCGGCCAGCGCGGGACGCGCATCCGTCGGCGGGTCGTCCACCCCGCCGGCGTCCGGGCGTGCGCGGGGCGCCGCCACCGCCGCCGTGACAACCTCCTCGGGCCGCGCGCTCAGGAAAAGCGCTGCCGCTCCGCGCAGGGCACCGGGTCGACGCCGAGCACTGGACCAGCCGCATCGCAACACCGCGTCACCGTCCTGCTAGACCCCGCCGATGATGTGGAAGTGTCCGATCTCGCCCCAGGGTCCGCGCGCGGTGGCGACGACGACGGTGCCGTACGGGGCTCGCCAGGTGCTGTGCGGTGTGTTGTGCACATCGCCGGGCAGCTCGGTGGTGGCGCGGAAGCGGCGGCCATCGAGTTCGGCAGGCACGTGCTCGCCGTTGACGGTGAGCGTCACGTCGGTCACACGGTCCGCGGCGATCTCCCCGGTGATGACCAGGCCGAGCCGCGAGTCGGGCCGGTCGTGGACCAGCTCGGCGGTGAGCGAGAGCTCGGGTCCGGCCGCCGCGGCGGATCCGGCCGGTGCGGCGGCCTGCGCGCCGGCGGGCAGCTCCGGGGTGCGCGGCGGCGCGGTGCGGCGCCGGCCTGTGTTCCGGCCCGCGTTGTCGTACTCCCAGGCCATCGCGAGCAGGTCGGAGTCCTGCCAGGCCCGGCTGGCGAAGGTGAGGCCTGCGGGCATGCCGATCTCGGCCAGCATCCCCATGGGCACGGTGACGGTGGGGATCCCGAGGTGCCGGATCGCCAGGTTGCCGTTGGCGACCCAGGTTCCGTTGCGCCAGGCGATGTCGTGGGAGTCCCGCTGGGTGTCGGCGTCGGACGGGCCGATGTCGGCCGAGGTGGGGAACGCGACCGCGGCCAGGCCCTGCTCGTCGAGCCAGGCCTCGAACAGCTCGCGGCGGGCCCGGTCGAGGCCCCGCACACCCTCGGCGAGGTGCGGGATGTCGGCGGGTGCGTGGACTCCGCGCTCGGCGGCGAACCGCACGTAGTCACCCATGCCGAAGTCGTCGCCGTACTCATCGGGGAGCTGGCCGGGCGGAGCGGGGAAGACCAGCGCCCCGTCGACCTCGGCGAGCGCCTTCGGCCCGCTCGGGACCACACCGGCAGGCGCGGCCTCGGCGTTGGCCCGCAGGAAGTCGTCGAGGCCGAACGCCGCGAGGTCGACGAGCTCGGCCTCCGCGAACTCACCGGGGACATAGCCGTTTTCGGCGAGACCACCCTGGTAGCCGCCGCCGACGTGGGCGTGGGTCGTCTCGTAGGCGCGCATCAGCGGGAAGTCGGTCTCGACGACCTCGGCGCCGAGTCGGCGCAGCTCGTCCGCGGCCGCTTCGGCCAGCGCGACGACGGACGGACGGGTGGGCACGGCATCCTCGCCACGACCCAGGTACATGCTCGGCAGGCCGATCCGCTTGCCCTCCAGGGCGCCTGCGCCGGCCAGGTCGCCGTAGCGCGCCGGGCGCAGGTTGCTGCTGGGCGGGATGTGGAGCCAGGGCTGCACCCGCCAGAAGTCACCGCGCGTCTCGGGGTCGTCGGCGACCAGCTCCTCCAGGACCGCGAGCAGGTCATCGACGCTGCGGGTGTGCGGCACGACGACGTCCATGGTGGGTACCAGCGGCCAGTTGCCGCGCATCGAGATGACGCCCCACGAGGGGGTGTAGGCGACCAGCCCGTTGTTGTTGGCCGGAGCGCGGCCGGACGACCAGGTCTCCTCGCCGAGGCCGAAGGCGGCGAAGCCCGCGGCGGTGGCGGTCCCCGAGCCGTTGGAGGAGCCCGAGGCCCAGGCCGAGGTGAGGAAGTTCGCGTTGTACGGGCTCTCGGCCCGGCCGTACACGCCGCGTTGCATGCCGCCGTTGGCCATCGGCGGCATGTTGGTCAGCCCGAGGCAGACGGCGCCTGCCGCGCGCAGCCGCGCGATGGAGAACGCGTCGCCGGTCGCGACGAGGTCGGCGAACGCAGGCGACCCGGCGGCCACCGGAAGCCCGCGGACCTTGTAGCTGTCCTTGGCGGTGAAGGGGATGCCGTCGAGCGGCCCGCGGCGCTCACCGCGCGCCCGTCGTTCGTCGGCCGCGCGGGCGTCGGCGAAGGCCTCGGGGTTGAGGACGGGCACGGCGTTGAGCCGGATCCCGTGGTGGTCGTAGCGCGCGATGCGCGCGAGGTAGCCCGCCACGAGCCCGACACTGCTCACCCGGCCGGCGTCGAGGGCCTCCCGCAGCGCGCGGACGTCGGTCTCCACGAGGTTCATCGACGGCCTCCTGCCGCGGGCTGCTGCTGGGTGATGCAGTGGATGCCACCGCCGCGGGCGAACAGCTCGCGGGCATCGACGGTGACCACCTCCCGGCCGGGGTAGACCCCGCCGAGGATCTCCCGTGCCTGGGCGTCGGCGCGCTCGTCCCCGAATCCGCAGGCGATGACCCCGCCGTTCACCACGAGGTGGTTGATGTAGCTGTAGTCGACCCAGCCCTCCTCGTCGCGGGTCTGGCCGGGCGCGGGCAGGTCGATGATCTCGAGCTGGCGACCCGAGGCGTCGGTGGCATCGGCGAGCAGCTCCCGCAGCTCATGGCTCAGCGCATGGTCGGGGTGATCGGGATCGCGCTGGTCGTGCAGCAGCAGCCGGCCGGGCGAGGGCAGGGCGGCGACGATGTCGACGTGCCCGTGGGTGCCGAACTCCTGGGTGTCCCGCCACAGCCCGCGGGGCAGCCAGACCGCCTTCCGCGCGCCGATCGTGCGCGCCAGCTCGGCCTCCACGTCGGCCTTGGTCAGGCCGGGGTTGCGACGCGGGTCGAGCTGGACGGTCTCGGTCAGCAGGACGGTGCCCGCGCCGTCGACCTGGATGCCGCCGCCCTCGTTGACCAGGCTGGAGCCGATCACCTCGGCGCCCGCGCGGGTGGCGACGGAGCGGGCGGTCTCGACATCCGGCCGCCAGTTTGACCAGCCGTGGTCGCCCCAGCCGTTGTAGACCCAGTCGACCGCGCCGAGCTCGCCGTCGTCGCCGAGGACGAAGGTCGGCCCGGTGTCGCGCATCCAGAACTCGCCGACGGGCGCGTCGACCTGCTCGATGTGGGCGCCGAGGTGCTTGGCGGCGGCGTCGCGGGCCGACCGGTCGACGTACATGACGACGGGCTCGAACTCGGCAACCGCGTGGGCCACCGCGCTCCATGCGGCGTAGGCGGCGTCCTTCGCGGAGTCGGTGTCGCCGAGCGTGGGTCCGGCACTCGGGAAGGACATCCACACGCGCTCCTGCGGAGCCGTCTCGGACGGCATCGTCCAGCTCATCGTTCTCCTACGGCGCGGTGGCCCGTCGGTCATCCCAACCCGTTGCCAGTTTGGACCTTCCGGACACGTCGGTCGAGAAGCATGCTGTAGCGGTGACCGCATCCACGACCACCGCCGCACGCCATCCCCTCGATCCACTCAGCGCGGACGAGTTCCGCCAGGTGCAACGGATCCTGGGCCGCGAGAAGGACGTCGAACGCCCCCTGTGGCGGATCGCCGCGATCGAGCTGCGTGAGCCCGCCAAGGACGTGGTGCGCGCGTTCACCCCGGGCGCGGAGATCGACCGCGAGGCCCGGGCCGTGCTGTGGCACACCGGCGACGGCACCGCCTACGTCGCCGTCCTGTCGCTGACCGACGACGCGCTGGTCTCCTGGGAGGCGCAGCCGGGCCGTCAGCCCAACGCGACCGTCGACGAGTGGCACGACTGCGACGTGGCGATGCGCAACCACCCGGACGTGATCAAGGCGCTGGCGGGCCGCGGCGTCACGGACATGTCGCTGGTGCTGGTCGACGTGTGGACCTACGGGGCGCACCTCATCCCGCAGCGGTACGCGGGCAGGCGCGTCGGCTGGTGCGACATCTGGGTCCGCGACACGCAGGACTCCAACCCGTACGCCCACCCCGTCAGCGGGCTCAAGCTCATCGTCGACATGAATGCGATGGAGCTGCTGGAGATCGAGGACACGCCCGGCGCGGGCTTCCCGCCGGTGCAGGGCGAGTACCTGCCGAAGCACGTGCCCGGCCTGCGGCAGCGCACGGACCGCAAGCCGCTGGAGATCACCCAGCCCGAGGGCGTCTCCTTCAGCCTCGACGGCTACGAGCTGCGCTGGCAGAAGTGGACGATGCGGCTGGGCTTCAACTGCCGGGAGGGGCTCGTCCTGCACCGCGTCGGCTACGACGGCCGCTCGGTCGCGTACCGGATGTCGTTCGCCGAGATGGTCGTGCCCTACCGCGACCCGACGCCCGACCACGTCCGCCGCACCGCTTACGACATCGGCGAGTGGGGCCTCGGGTTCATGACGACCTCGCTCGAGCTCGGCTGCGACTGCCTCGGCGAGATCACCTACCTCGACGCCGTGCTGCACGACTCCGCGGGCGAGCCCCAGGTCATCCCCAACGCGATCTGCATTCACGAGGAGGACAACGCCGTCCTGTGGAAGCACGTGGACGAGCGGGCGGGTGCCGAGGTGCGGCGCATGCGCCGGCTCGTCGTCTCCTGCCACGTCACCGTCGCGAACTACGAGTACCTGCTCTACTGGCGCTTCTACGAGGACGGCGCCATCGAGAGCGAGGTGCGGGCCACCGGGCTCATGGTGACCACGCCGTTCGCGGGCGAGGAGGCGCCCCCCTACGGCACGGTCGTCGACGCCCAGACCTACGCGCCGATCCACCAACACTTCATCGTGGCGCGCCTGGACATGGAGGTGGACGGGCCGCAGAACACGGTCGTCATGTCCGAGACCGAGCAGGTGCCGATCGGGCCCGACAACCCCTACGGCCTCGCGCTCACCCAGCGGAACGTGCCGCTGCGCACCGAGAGCGCGGGCAAGCAGGACTACAGCTGGGCGACCCAGCGGACCTGGAAGGTCACGAACCCGAACAAGCGCAACAAGGTCGGCGCGCCGACGGCGTACAAGCTGGTGCCGGGCGCGGCGTTCCCCGCCATGCTCGACCCCGCCTCGCCCGTCTTCCAGCGGGCGCAGGTGCTCGGCCACACGCTGTGGGTCACGCCGTTCGACCGCGAGGAGCGCTGGCCATGCGGCGAGTTCGTCAACCAGAGCGCGAGCGACGAGGGCCTTCCCGTCTGGACCGCCGCCGACCGTCCCATCGAGAACACCGACCTGGTGCTCTGGTACGTCTTCGGCATCCACCACGTCCCGCGCGTGGAGGACTGGCCGATCATGCCCGCGGACACCGTGTCCTTCTGGCTCAAGCCCGCGGGCTTCTTCGACTCCAACCCGGCGCTCGACGTGGCGCCGTCGGATTCCGCCCACTGCCCTGCAGCGTCGTCATCGGAGGCGTGACCCATGGCTGAGAAGACGGTCCTGTCCAACTTCGTCAACGGCGAGTTCGTCGCCCCGGCCGATGGCGGCTACACAGACGTCATCGACCCGAAGACCGGCGAGGTGTACGCCTCGGCGCCGCTGTCGACCGCGCCCGACATCGACGCCGCCTTCACCGCCGCGAAGAACGCCTTCGCGGAGTGGAAGAAGACCACGCCCGGCGAGCGCATGGGCTTCCTGCTGAAGATGGCCGACGCCATCGAGGGGAACGCGGAGGAGCTCGTCGCGGTCGAGGCGCGCAACACCGGCAAGCCGGTCGCGCTGACCTTGAGCGAGGAGGTCCCGCCCATGGCCGACCAGATCCGGTTCTTCGCGGGCGCCGCGCGGCTGCTGGAGGGCAAGGCGACCGCCGAGTACATGCGCGGCTACAGCTCGTCCATCCGCCGGGAGCCGGTCGGGGTGATCGGCTCGGTGGCGCCGTGGAACTACCCGATGATGATGGCGGTGTGGAAGTTCGCGCCCGCGCTCGCGGCCGGGAACACGATCGTGCTCAAGCCCTCGGACACCACCCCGGCCAGCGCCGTCCACATGGCGCGGCTCTTCGCCGACGTCCTGCCCCCAGGCGTGTTCAACATCGTGTGCGGCGACCGCAGCACGGGCGCGGCACTCACCGCGCACCCCGTCCCCGCGATGGTGTCGATCACCGGAAGCACCGGGGCGGGCAAGGCGGTGGCCAGGGCGGCGGCCGACACGGTCAAGAGGACCCACCTCGAGCTCGGCGGCAAGGCACCGGTGGTCGTCTTCGCCGACGCCGACCTGGCCGCCGCGGCCGAGGGCATCTCGGCGGCCGGGTACTTCAACGCGGGCCAGGACTGCACCGCCGCCACCCGGGTGCTCGTGCACGAGAGCGTGCACGGCGACTTCGTCGCGGCGCTCGCCGACCAGGCCCGGCAGGTCAAGCTGTCCAAGGACGAGACGGACGACGACGCGTTCTACATCCCGCCGGTGAACAACATCAACCAGCTCGGGCACGTCTCGGGGCTCGTCGAACGGGCGCCCGCGCACGCGACGGTCGTCCAGGGCGGGGAGAAGCTCGGGGAGAAGGGCTACTTCTACGCGCCTACCGTCGTCGACGGGCTGCAGCCGGGCGACGAACTGATCCGCACCGAGGTCTTCGGCCCGGTGATCACAGTACAGACGTTCCGCGACGAGGCCGACGCGATCCGGCTGGCCAACGACAGCGAATACGGGCTCGCGAGCAGCGTCTGGACGAAGGACCACGGCACCGCGTTGCGCGTGTCTGCGGCCATCGACACCGGCTGTGTCTGGGTGAACTGCCACATCCCGCTCGTCGCCGAGATGCCGCACGGCGGGGTCAAGGAGTCCGGGTACGGCAAGGACCTCTCGATGTACTCCTTCGAGGAGTACACGCGGGTGAAGCACGTGATGTCGTTTGTCGGGGACTGACCGTGGCTCAACCCTGCTCGACGGGAGATGATCGACCATGAGCGACCGAGCGGAGCAGCCGACGTCCGGCGACATCGCGCGCGAACCGGATGGCGAGCTGAGCGGCAAGGGGCTGGCCGAGGGAAAGGTCGGCACGTTCTCCGGGGCCGTCCTGGGCGTCTCCTCGGTGGCGCCCGGTTACACGCTGACGGCCAGCATCGGTTTGATCGTGGCCGCGGTGGGTCTGAAGATGCCCGCCATCTTCATCGCGGGATTCATCCCGATGTTCCTCACCGCGTACGCGTATCGCGAGCTCAACTCCGACGCCCCCGACTGCGGGGCGTCGTTCACCTGGTCGACCAAGGCGTTCGGCCCGTATGTGGGGTGGATGTGCGGCTGGGGCATGGTGATCGCCACGATCATCGTGTTGTCCAACCTGGCGGCGATCGCCGTGCAGTTCTTCTACCTCTTCTTCGCCCGGGTGTTCAACGCCCCCGCTATCGCGGACCTGAACCACAACAAGCTGGTCAACATCGTCACGACGCTGATATTCCTCGCCATCGCGACCTGGATCTCCAGCCGCGGCATCACCACCAGCGAGCACGTCCAGTTCATTCTGGTGGGATTCCAGATGATCGTGCTGCTGGTGTTCGTCGTGGTCGCTTTCGTGCACGTCGCGTCGGGGGCCGCGCCCGCGAACATCACGTTCAGCCTCGACTGGTTCAATCCCTTCAGCGGTCTGGCCGTCGGCGCCTTCGTGATCGGGGTGACCGGCTCGATCTTCGCCTTCTGGGGCTGGGACACCTGCCTCACGCTGGGCGAGGAGTGCAAGGACCCGAAGAAGACCGCCGGACGGGCCGGGCTGCTGTGCGTGTTGACCATCCTGCTGACCTACCTGCTCGTCAGCGTCGCCGCGATGATGTACGCGGGCGTCGGCGAGGACGGTCTCGGGCTGGGCAACCCGGACAACGCCGAGAACGTCTTCGGGGCGCTGGCGGGCCCGGTGATGGGTCCGTGGGCGGGGCTGCTGCTGTTCCTCGCCGTGTTCGCCTCGTCCGCCGCCAGCCTGCAGACCACGTTCCTGCCTGCCGCGCGCGCCATGCTCGCGATGGGCGCGTACAGGGCGTTTCCGCCGAAGTTCGCCACAGTGCACCCCCGGTTCCACGTACCCTCGTACGCCGCGGTCGTGGCCGGCGTCGTGACGGCGGTGTTCTACACGGTGGTCAGCCTGCTGTCCGAGCAGACGTTGTCGGACACGATCGCCGCACTGGGCATCATGATCTGCTGGTACTACGGAATCACCGCCTTCGCCTGCGTCTGGTACTTCCGCCACCAGTTGTTCTCGAGCGCCCGCAACGTGTTGTTCCGCTTCGTCTTCCCGCTCTTGGGCGGCATCATGCTGCTCGTGGTGTTCGTCATATCCGTCGACGAGAGCATGGACCCGGCCCACGGCAGCGGCGCCCAGATCGGCGGCATCGGCCTGGTGTTCTACATGGGCTTCGGGATCCTGCTGCTCGGCGCCGTGCTCATGCTCGCCTGGCGGGTGCGGCATCCGGCGTTCTTCAAGGGCGAGACGCTGCGGGCCGACACCCCGGCGCTCATCGTCCCGGAATGAAGCGCGGGTGAGTCGTGCACCTCACCCCGGTGAGTTGTGCATCTCGCCATGCCGCAGACCGCGCCGGCCAGCACCGTCAAGCCAACCTTGACATGGCTGGGCACGTCAAGACATCCTTGACGTCATGACGGCCATCTATGGGGTTCAGGAGCCTATTCCGGGCGGGCAGTGGCGCGCCCTGTTCGACGCGACCTGGGCCGGATACCGCGCCTGGTATCTGCGCGAGGGCGACTCGGCGCGCCCGGACCTGCGAACGTCGCGACGGATGCTCGGTCGACACCTGCCCGAGCTCGTGCCGACCTGGGAGCGGCTGGTCGAATTGGCCGCAGGGGACGAGACGGCCGCGCGGATGCTCACGCTGTACCACCCGCCGCCGTTCGTGGCCGGATGTTCCCAGGCCGTGCTGGCAGGCGACGCGCCGGTGCTGGTCCGCAACTACGACTACCACCCCGACCTGTGGGAGCGGGTGGTGTACTCCAGCGCCTTCACCGGCCGACGGGTGATCGGCAGCAGCGACTGCCTCTGGGGGCTGCTGGACGGCATGAACGACGCCGGGCTGGTCGTCTCTCTCGCCTTCGGGGGCCAACGGGTCACGGGGCCGGGGTTCGGCATCCCGCTGGTGGTGCGGTACCTGCTGGAGACCGCCGAGACGGTCCCCGACGTCACTTCCACCCTGGCCCGGGTGCCGGTCAACATGGCCTACAACCTCAGCGTGCTCGACCGGAGGGGCGAGGCGGTGACGGTCTTCGTGGCCCCGGACGCCCAACCTCAGGTCTTCGTCCTCCCGGCGGCGACCAACCATCGGGGCACGGAGCCGGATTGGCCGGAGCATGCCCGCACCTACCGCAGCGTTGAACGCCAGCGGCTGCTGCTCGACCTGCTGTCCCGGCACCCGGACCCGGACTCGCTGGTGGCGGCGTTCCTCCGGCCGCCGCTGTACAACACCGCGTACGCCGAGGGCTTCGGCACCCTCTACACGGCGGCCTACCGGCCGACGATCGGCGCCGTCGACTACATCTGGCCGCGCTCCACGTGGCGGCGCGGCTTCGACTCCCCCAGCGCGGCCCACACGTTCGAATGTGGACTTGACCAGCCCGGCGCGGTTGCCGACCCTGACCCCATGCGTAGTCGCGACGAGCTGGCCGCGGCGTCGCCCGACGAGCTCGCCGAACTCGCCGAGCTCGCCATCCAGGCGTTGGCGCACCGCGACGACCCGGCCGCCTTCACCCATCTCCTGCGGCTGACCAGCGTCGTCGGCGAGTGCGTCGGCACGGCGGCACGGACGCTGGCAGGCGAGCGGTCCTGGTCCGGAGTGGCGCAGATCGCGGGGACGTCCAAGCAGGCGGCGTGGGAGCGGTGGCGACAGCGGTGACGGGACCACCCGGTGCACGGCCACGGAGCGCCCGCACCGCCGAAGATCGCCGCGCCGCACTTCAGGCAGCTCGGCACCGGCATCTTGTCCGGGTCGCGGCGATCACCCGGGTCAGGGTCACCGGTCGGCGCGGCTGTCAACGTCAAGATTCACAAGAACTGACCCGTGCAGCCCAGCGGCTCGTGCGCGCCGACAGCGCAAAGATCAGCCGCCGACGCAGCCGACCCGTGGGAGCACCGAGCCGTCCTACCGCGCGGTCGATCGCGCGGACGTGCAGCCGCGGAGTTGCGGCGACCTGGCTCATGATCGCTTTTTGGTCGTCGTAGATGCTCGCCTCGTTGTCGGCGCTGAGGCTGTGGGCGCCGACCCGGAACGCCGCGAGCGTTTCGGGCAGCCCGAAGAAGTCGCCGCACTGCAGCAGCCGCACCCAGAGGTCGAGATCCATGGCCCACCGCCGGTGCGGGTGCCACCCGCCCACCGCGAGGTAGTCGGCGCGGCGGAACAGCACTCCGCCGGGCTCGCCGATCGGGTTCGTCCCGCTGCGCACCACCCGTCGCGCGACAGCGATGCCGGAGCGCTCCCCCACGAGCCCTCTCAGGCCCCGACACGGGGCGAGGACGCGACTGTTCTCGTCGATCATGTTCCGCCGTGCGGCGACGAGGGCCAGCCGTGGATTGGCAGCCATGGCCGACACCTGCATCTCCAGGCAGCGCGGGTGGAGGAGATCGTCTGCGCACACGAGCTTGATCAGCGGAGCCCGGCACAATTCGACCGCCTTACGCCAATTGTCCGGTTGGGGAATGGTTGTCGTATTGGCCGCCAATTGGACCCGCGGGTCGCCGAATGATCGGGCAATTCGGGAGGTGGCATCCGGGCTGGCGTTGTCGAGGACCACGAGCTCGAAGTCGTCGTAGGTCTGTTCGAGGACGCTGCGCATGGTCTCCCCGAGGAACCGTTCTCCGCGGTATACGGGGATACATACGGACACGCCCGGACCCGCGCTCATCACGGTCTCCATGATTGCGGTGTGTGGTTCGGGATGAGTTTGGATCGCCTATGAATAAGGTGAGAACTTCCTGTGTGCCGACCCGTCTAATGGGCGGCGCTTGCCGCCGAACCGGCGTCGCCGCCGGTCTTGGCCGGGCCGGAGCGCAGCAGAAGGGCCAGCGCCACGCCGACCAGCGTGAGCGCCGCGGTGATCGTCATCAGCTGGTCGAGCGCGGCGACGAACACCTGCGTCTGCGTCTGCTGGTAGATCGCATACATCGCGACCTCTTTTCCGGACGGTCCCGGCAGCAGGTTGGGCATCGGCGTGTCGGAGCCGATCAGCGCCGTTCGGTCGGTCAGCATCTGGGCCCGCTGCGACGTCATCAGCGCCGTCAGTACGGCCAGTCCGAGCGCCGCGGAGCTGCGCTGCACCACGTTGTTGAACGCACTCGCCGCGCCGACCTCCGCCAGCGGGACCGCGGCCACCCCGCCGGTCATGACCGGCATCATCGCCAGCCCCATCCCAGCCGCACGCAGCGCCAGCAACTCCGCGATCCCTCCGCGCGAGATGTCGAGCGACATGTTGTGCAGGGAGTAGGTGCCGATGGCCACGATCGTCAGCCCCACCACTGCAGGCCAGCGTGGGCCGATCTTGTCGTAGAGCCGACCGGCGATCGGCATCAACACCGCCATGACCAGTGCCTGTGGCAACAGCAGCAGGCCCGCGTCGAACGCACCGAGGCCCTGGGCCTGTTGGAGGAAGAGCGGGATGTAGAACAGCGTCGCGAACAGGCCCACCATCAGCACCGAGATGAGCAGGAGCGAGTTCGTGTACGGCCAGTACTTGAAGACCCGCACGTCCAGCAGCGGGTGGTCGACCTCGAGCTCGATGATCACGAACAGGGCCAGCAGGATCGCCGCCGCCGACAGCAGCATGATGACGCGGTAGCCCGTCCAGCCCCAGTCCTGGCCTTCGGACAGCGCCAGCAGCAGCGCGAACAGCCCGCCCGCGATCGTGAGGAAGCCCAGCACGTCGAACCGTTGGGACTTGGCGGCGGGGAACGCGGGCAACACCATCACCGCGGCGATCGCGCCGAGGATGCCGACCGGCACGTTGATGAAGAAGATGAGCCGCCAGTTGACGTACTCGACCAGGTAGCCGCCGAGGGTGGGACCGATCGCGGGCGCGACGATGATGCCGAGCCCGTACATGCCCATCGCGGCGCCGATCTTCTCCCGCGGCACGATGCGGTAGACCATCGAGAGCGTCACTACCGGCAGGATGCCGCCCGGCATCGCCTGCAGGATCCGGAAGACGACCATGCTCTCGAGGTTCCACGCCAGGCCGCAGAGCGCCGATCCCGCCGCGAACGCCAGCAGTGCCACGTTGTAGGTGCGGCCCGCGCCGAAGCGGTCCGACAGCCACGCGCTCACCGGCACCACGACGCCCAGCGCGAGCGTGTAGGACGTGGCGATCCACTGGACCTCGTCGGTGGTGGTGCCGAACGCGTTCTGGATGGTCGGGATCGCGACGTTGACGATGCTGGTGTCCAGGATCGACATGAACATGCCGACGATCAGCACGACCAGCGGCAGGCCCCATCCGCCCGCGAGCACCGGTGCCGAGGCCGGGGCGGGCGTGCCTGCGGGCTCGACGGCGGCGGGCGGCGCGGGTGCCGCGGGCGGCGGGGGTGCCGTCCGGGTCGGGGCAGCCGTCGTCACCGGCCGATCGTCAACGGACACCACACGAGTGTGGCACGCGTGGCGCCCGCCATGCATGGATAGATCGTCGTGTGTGGCTCGATGCGCAGCTGACGCCGTGGCGTCTAGTGCGGGTCGAGCACGACCATCAGCAGGCCGCCGACCATGGCTGTGTTCTTGAGGAACTGGGTGCGCTGCTGCGCGGAGGCGGCCGGGTCCTCGATCGCCCAGAACGGGTGCCCGGCCACCGTCGTCGGGATCATCGACCCGATGATGCCGAGCGCGGCCAGCCGCGGCGCCCGGCCGAGCGCGAGCAGGGCGCCGCCCGCCACCTGGACGGCGGCGTTGGCCTGCACCAGAACGGTGTCGTCCTCGGGCAGCGGTATGACCTTCCGGACCGCGGCCAGAGTCGACGCCGCGATGTCGGCGCGCTTTGCGGGGGCGCCCAGGGTGTCGGCGCCGAACATGACGAAGCTCGCCCCGATCATGATCCGGGCGACGACGCGAAGCGGATTCTGCATGCTCAGCCTCCTCCTTGGACGCGGACGGGTGCAGCCTACGCGGATCAGCGCGCCGGACCGTGCTCTCCGCACCGTCAATGATCGACGCAAGCCGCCCGGGCACTGCGCAACCAGCGTCACGTACGGATCGCGGCGATCATTGACGGGGTGCCTGCCGTCGCATCCGGGGCACCCCGGCCAGAACCGGCACGCTGTCCTGGCCGTGCCCGCTCAGCCCCCCAGGAACGGGGCCGAGTCGCCGCGCACCCAGCTGCCGCTGGAGATCCAGCGATGGAACCCGCCGGGGGCGCGGCGTTCGATCTCGTCGAGCTGGCGCCTGCGCAGGGTGCAGATCATCTCCAGTGAGCCGGGGTCGCGTGCCCTCGCCAGCGCCGTGTAGCTGGCGTGCCACTCGCGTGCGAGCTGGGCGTTGGACAGCTGTGCGAGCGATGACCGCTCCTCCACGGCCGTGGGCTGGGCGGTCTGCGGGGAGCGCATGCGGCGTGTCCAGACGAGGACCGCGACGATGGCGGGCGCCGCGAGGAGGGTGGCCGCGCCGGTGAGCAGGGCGAGGCCCGCGAGGGCGAGCACGCCCGCCCCGCCCGCCGCACCGAGGCGGAGCGCGGCCCACGCCCGTCGCTCCCGCACCAGCGCCCAGCCCACGACGGCCCCGACGCTCGCCACCACCGCGGTGGGCAGGGCGAGGGCGGCGCCCGCGGTGATCAGTCCGAGCGCGGCGAGGAGGCCGACGAACGTCCATGTGCCGACGCGGACAACTGTCGTCACGGCGGGGGTCATGGCGCGGAGTACCCGCTGGCCCGGCCGGCCAACCTCGCACGGACCGGATTGCGGCCTGCGCCGCGACCGTTCGGGTAACGCGCGGTGTGTCGAAGCACGCTAGGGAGTCGCCCGATTGCGGAGATGTCATCTCCGCTGGTCGCGCAGTACAGTTCGACCCGCTCGGCGTGCCGTCTGGAAAGGTGGTGGCTGTGGAGGCCGACTCCTGGGACGTCTACTTCCCGGCTCCGCTGAGCCTCTCGCTCGTGGCCAACACGTTCGCGCACAACGGGATGCAGCGGGAGCTGGGGCGGCTGCTCGACCTGCACGACGGCCAGGTCGACGCGATCACCGCCGATCTACGCCTGCTCGCCCCGGACCGGCGGCTGGACGTCACGGCGATCGCCCATCATTCGGTGCCGGGCCGTCCCGCGATGCACCTGCACGTGCACGTCTATGTGGCCCGCACGGCGGTCGACGCGGGTACGGACGAGCGGCTCCCCGTCGCGCGGGCCGAGCTTGCGGCCATCGCGGCCACGGCATGGCACCGCTACTCGGTGCGCCTGCGCGCGGAGACCACCGAGGCGCTGGGCATCGGGTGGGACCCGCTGCCCGACGACCCGACGGTCGGCGCCACCGACGAGGTGCGGGTGGCCGGGCTGCCGCGGGCCCTGCACGTCAGGGGCGGCGGGTCCGGCGTCTGCCACGGTTACCTCGGGCCCCATGAGCAGATCATGGCGGCGGGCCACGACGTGCGTGGCGAGCTCAGGACCGGAGCACAGCCTGCGTCTGGGTGACCTTGGCGACGAGGCGGCCCTCGGCGTCGCGTACCTCGGTCTCCACCACGATCACCGTGCGCCCGACCTGCAACGGCCGCGCCACCGTTTCGACGTGTCCCGCGCGCACGCCGCGCAGGAAGTTCGTCGCCGAGCCGATCGTGGCCGTGCCCGACGCGCCCTCGGGCAGGTTGAGGAACGCGCACAGGCCGCCCGCCGCGTCTGCGAGGCCCATGAGCGCGCCGCCGTGGAGCAGACCACCCGCGGTGCAGCGGCTCGCGTCCCACCCCAGCCGCAGCCGCACTTCGCCGGGCGCCACGGCCACCGCGCTGGCGCCGAGCAGCGCGGTGAACGGCATGGCGGCGTGCAGCGCTGCGGTGTTCCAGGTCACTTCGTGAGCAGGACCTCGCCCTCGAGGCCATCGGGGTCGCGAAAGAACGTGCTGTAGGCCCCGCCGAAGTCGTTGACGGTGCCATCGCCCGCCCCGGCCGCGACGAGTCGCTCACGGATCGTCGTGAACGCGTCCTCGTTCGCGGCTTGCAGGCCGACGTGGTCGATGCGCCCGCGCCCCCACATCGGGGTCTGCCGGTCGGGCTCCGTGTTGCCCTCGATCGTGAAGATGTTGAGCTCCGTGTGCGGGCCGATGCGGATGATCGTCATGGTCTCGCCGGGCTCCTTGCCGTGGGGGCGGGTCGGACCGACCTCGGCGTCGAACACCTCGGCGTAGAAACGGCCGAGCCGGGCGACGTCCTTGGAGATCCAGGCGATGTGGTTGACCCCGTCGAGCAGCATGCGCCCACCCTACGACGCATGTGCCGCCCGACCTCGCCTCGGCGGACGGCGGCCGCGACGACCTGCGCCCGGTGTCCGCCGTGGGGTCAGGCGCGCAGCTTCTCCAGCCGGTCGATGGCCGCGCGGAGGGTCGCCAGGCGCTTGGGGAACGCGAAGCGCACTTTCGCGCGGCCGAACGCGGCGTTCTCCGGGCGCCAGAACGACACCGCGGGCACGCCGGACACGCCGATCTCGGTGATGAGCCGACGGGCGAACGCGACGCCGTCGCCGTCGGCGGCGACGCGGGCGACGTCGCAGAGCACGTAGTACGAGCCGTCGGGGCGACGCAGGTCGAACCCGATCCTCTCCAACGCAGCGCACAGCAGATCGCGCCGCTCCCGGTAGCCCGCGGCCAGCTGGGTGTAGTACGTGGCGGGCAGCCCCAGCGCCGCCACCCCCGCCGCTTGCAGCGGCGCCGGGGCGGCGATCGTCAGGAACTCGTGCACCTTGCGGATCGCCGTGGTGATCTCCGGCGGGGCGAGCGTCCACCCCACCCGCCACCCGGTCACGGCGTAGGTCTTGGAGAGCGCGTTGAGCCTTGGTGCGCGGTCCGAACGCCGCCCGCAGCTCGCCTTCGTCGAACGACCAGTCCGGCTCCCGCAGCAGCACCGACCGCACGACGGCACCCGAGAGGATCGCGTTGGGCCGGTAGTTCTCATACCACGGCTCGAACAGCACGATCTCGTCGCCCGGGTCCAGCAGCGCGAACGTCACCGCGACCAGTGCCTCGGTGGCCCCGCAGGTGACGCACACCTCGCTGGCGGGCTCGACCGTCCAGCCCGGGTACGTCCGCGCGGTCTTCTCCGCGATCGCGGCACGCAGCGCGGGGGTGCCGAACGTCATCGGGTACTGGTTGTCGTCGGCCTCGATCGCGGCGCACGCGGCCGCCTTGAGCTCCGCCGGGCACGGGAAGTCGGGGAAGCCCTGGCCGAGGTTGATCGCGCCGTGCTCGGCGGCCAGCCGGAACGTCTCCCGGATCACCGACTCGGTGAACTGGGCCGCCTTCGCGCTGGTCAGCATTTCAGAACCACGCGGGGTCGGTCTCGACCGTCGTCGCGTCCAGGCGGGCGAGCAGGTCGAACCGCGGCCCGACCTGCGGCAGCTCGAAGCGGTAGAAGTACCGGGCGGCCTGGCGTTTGCCCCGGTGGAAGGCGTCGTCGCGGTCTCCGGTCGCGAGGAACTGCCCGAGCCACACCCAGGCGATCACCACGTGCCCGGCCGCCTCCAGGTAGACCGACGCGTTGGCCAGACGGGTGGCGACGTCGACGTCGGCGCCGTGGATCGCGGTGGTGGTGTCGACGAGCCGGGTGAGCGCGGCCTCGAGCGCGGCCCCCAGCTCGGCCGCTTCCGCACCCGCGGCCTCGGCCGCGGCCACCGTGGCCCGCACCGCCGCCGCCAGCGCGGCGCACCCCGCCCCACCCGCCATCGCCATCTTGCGGCCGAGCAGGTCGATGGCCTGGATCCCGTGCGTGCCCTCGTGGATGGGGTTGAGCCGGTTGTCCCGGTAGTGCTGCTCGACGTCGTACTCGCGGGTGTAGCCGTAGCCGCCGTGGATCTGGATCGCGAGGTCGTTGGCCTGCAGACAGAACTGCGAGGGCCAGCTCTTCGCGATCGGCGTGAGCACCTCCAGCATCAGGTGCGCGTGCGCCCGCGCCTCGGGCGTGGCCGCGGTGCGCTCCTCGTCGAGCAGCTTGCCGCAGTACAGGACGAGCCCCAGCCCGCCCTCCACGAACGCCTTCTGCGCGAGCAGCATGCGGCGCACGTCGGCGTGCTCCACCAGCGGCACCGGCGGTGCGGTCGGGTCTTTCGCGCCCGGGGGGCGGCCCTGGGTGCGGGTGCGGGCGTAGTCGAGCGACTTGAGGTAGCCGGTGTAGCCGAGCGCGACCGCGCCCGCGCCGACGGCCACCCTGGCCTCGTTCATCATGTGGAACATGGCGGCGAGTCCCTGGTTCGGCGCGCCGACGAGGTAGCCGACGGCGCCCGCCGCCCCACCGGGGAGGTGGCCGCCCTCACCGAAGTTGAGCAGCGTGTTCGCGGTGCCGCGGTAGCCCATCTTGTGGTTCAGCCCGGCGAGTACGACGTCGTTGCGCTCCCCGTTCGGCAGGTGCTTGGGCACCAGGAACAGCGAGATGCCGCGCACCCCCGGCGGGCCGCCCGTGATCTTCGCGAGCACCAGGTGGACGATGTTCTCGCCCAGCTCGTGATCGCCTCCGGAGATCCACATCTTGGTGCCGAACAGCCGGTATGTCCCCGCATCGGCGGGCTCGGCGCGGCACGTGATGTCGGCGAGCGACGAGCCCGCCTGCGGCTCCGAGAGGCACATCGTGCCGTGGAACCGGCCTTCGAGCATCGGACGGACGAAGGTGTCGATCTGCTCGTCGGATCCGTGGGCGAGCAGCAGGTTGGCGTTGCCGATGGTCAGCATCGCGTACGACCAGGTGCCGATGTTGGCGGCCTGGAACCACGCGAAGCACGCGGTCTGGACGACCTGCGGCAGCTGCAGCCCACCGACCCGCGCGTCCATGCCCCCGGCGAGCAGCCCCACCTCGGCCACCGCGTCGAGCGCGACCTTGACCTCGGCGGGCATCCGGACCCGGCCGTCGACGAACTCGGGCTCGGCCACGTCGCTCAGCTTGTTGTGCGGCGCGAATCGCTCCGCGGCGATCTCGGCACAGAGGTCGAGGACGGCGTCGAACGTCTCCCGGGAGTGCTCGGCGTACCGCTCGCGTTTGGTGAGCGCCTCGACGTCCAGCCAGTCGTAGAGCAGGAAGTCGACGTCGCGGCGGGACAGCAGCAGGGAATCCACGGGCGCCTCCTACTCAACGGCCCTGGTGCGTCACCTTGCCCGGGCCGTCGCGCAGGAACGACGCTACCGCCGCGGGGAGGTCGGCAGTGGCGAACAAGGCGCCCGAGACGGCGGGCACGGCGTCGTCGGCGGCCCGGACGCCGTCCCGGACCGCGGTCGTGACCAGCCGCTTGGTCGCCGCGTGCGCGACTGTCGGGCCTGCGGCCACCTGCTTGGCGTACGCGCGGGCGGCTTCGGCGAAGCCCGCGTCGGGCAGCACCCGGTTCACCACGTTCCAGCGCTCCAGCACCGCGGCCGGATAGCGCTCACCCGTGAAGATCAGCTCTCGGGCCCGGGCAGAGCCCGCCCGCTCGGCGAGCCGCTGCGGGCCGCCCATCGACGGTGTCAGCCCGACCACGATCTCCACCAGCCCGAACGACGCGTGCTCGGCGGCGAGCAGAATGTCGCAGGCCAGGGCGATCTCGAACGCCGCGGTGAGGGTGAGGCCGTGCGCGGCGAAGACGGTCGGCACCGGCAGGTCCTCGCACGTCTGCGCGAGGCGCAGCAGCCGCGTCCACAGGGTGGCCGCCCGTTGCACCGCGTCCGGGTCGTCGGCGATCGCCTGGAACAGCGCCACGTCCACGCCGCCGGAGACGACCTTGCCGCGCGCCTCGACCAGCACCGCGCGGGCCCGGTCGGCGCGGCCGGGTTCGGTGAGCGCGACCAGCTCGGCGACGGCGCGCTCCCAGCCCGCGAACACCTCCTCGTCGAACAGGTTCAGCGGCGGCTTCTCGAGGACGACGACGGCGATGTCGCCGTCGCGCTCGATCCGGACGGGCGCCGGAGGCGTGGAGGCCCCGCGTCGATGCCGCGGCCCGCATCGGGCTGCCGACGGCGCCTAGCGGTCAGCGGCGCCTTGCGCCTCTCCCGGCGGTCCACGAAGCCCGTGATGAACGACAGCGTGGCGAGCAGGAGCAACACCGCGGGCACGTAGATGAGGACCGGCCAGAGATGGGCCATGCGGGGCATCCGTCCGATGTCGTGATCAGTGATCCAGCGCCGGGCACTGTAGCAACGGCCGGGAATGCGCAGCGCACGGGCCGCCTTGACTTCTTCTGTGCGACCGTCCGCCCACCCCGCCCGCCCCGGGGTCGGCCTGCGCTCCGAGCGCGGTCCGATCCTGCTGGCCCTCATGGTGTCCACCGGCCTCATCGCGATCGACGCGACGATCCTCGCGACCGCGGTGCCCTCGATCGTGCGCGACATCGGCGGCTACGCCCAGTTTCCTTGGCTGTTCTCGGTGTACCTGTTGGCCCAGGCGGTGTCGGTGTCGGTGTACGCGAAGCTCGCGGACACGTTCGGCCGCAAGCCGCTGCTGCTGTTCGGGATCGGGCTGTTCCTGGCCGGGAGCGTGCTGTGCGGCGTGGCGTGGAGCATGCCCGCGCTCATCGCGTTCCGCGCGGTGCAGGGCCTCGGCGCCGGTGCCGTGCAGCCGATGGCGGTCACGGTCGCGGGCGACATCTACACGGTCGCCGAACGCGCCACCGCCCAGGGCTACCTCGCGAGCGTCTGGGCGCTGTCCTCGGTGGTCGGCCCGACGCTCGGCGGCGTGTTCGCCCAGCTGGGCCTGTGGCGGTGGATCTTCTTCGTGAACGTGCCGCTGTGCCTGCTCGCGGGCGTGCTCATCACGCGGAACCTCCGTGAGAGCGTGCAGCGCAGCGAGCACCGCATCGACTATCTCGGCGCCCTTCTGTTGGCCAGTGGCACGACGGCGGTCCTTCTCGGCGTGCTGGAGGGCGGCCAGGCGTGGGCGTGGAGCTCGGCGGCGAGCGTCGGCGTGTTCGTCGTCGGCGCCGCGCTGCTGGCCGCGTTCGTGCTCGTCGAGCACCGTGCGGCCGAGCCGGTGCTGCCGCTGTGGGTGCTGCGCAGGCGCCTGCTCGCCACGACGACGCTGCTCGCGCTCGGCGTCGGCGTGATCCTCATCGGGCTCACGTCGTACGTCCCGACCTACCTGACGAACGCGCTCGGGGTGTCGCCGCTGGTCGCGGGCCTGGCGTTGGCCGCGCTCACCCTGGGCTGGCCGCTGGCGGCGAGCCTGTCCGGCAGGCTGTTCTACCTGCGGCTCGGCTTCCGCCCGACGATCCTCATCGGGCTCGGCATCGTCGTGGCGGGCACGGCCGCGCTGGCGCTGCTCGCCCACACGCCGTCCGTGGTCATGGTCGCGGTCACCTGCTTCGTCACCGGCGTGGGGATGGGCCTCGTCGCGACGCCCTCGGTGATCGCCGCGCAGGCCAGCGTCGGCTGGGCCGAGCGCGGGGTCGCCACGGGCACGAACATGTTCGCCCGCTCGCTGGGCAGCGCGGTGGGTGCGGCCGTGCTCGGCGCCGTCGCCAACGGCGTGATCGCGACGTCCGGGCGTGCCGCGACCGACCCGGTGGCCGCCACCGACGCGGGCGCCGCGGTGTTCCTCGCCGTGCTCGCCGCCGCCGTCCTCACCGTTGTGGCCGGAGTCTGCATGCCCAAGGTGGACGCGACGATCGGCGCCGCTCCGGAGCCCGCGCCCGCCGCGTCCGGGTAGGGTCACTGCGCTCTTGGCTCCCCCGCGGGCGCCACGCGCAGCCGGGCCACCCGGCGGCCGTCCATTGCGATGACCGTGAACACGTGGTCCACCGCGGTCACCGTGTCCCCGACCACCGGGATCCGGCCGAGCCGGTGCACGAAGAATCCGCCGAGGGTCTCGTAGGGGCCCGGCGGCAGCGCGATGCCCGAGCGAGCCGCGAGCTCGTCGCAGTGCAGCAGGCCGTCGAGCACGCTGCTGTCGGGTGGGAGCGCGGCGGGGTCGAACTCGTCCTCGATATCGCCGACGAGCTCCTCGATGATGTCCTCCATCGTCACGATGCCGTCGGTGCCGCCGTACTCGTCGACCACCACGGCGAGATGGGTGCGACTCCCCCGCATCTCGGCGAGCGCCGCCAGCACCGGCTTGCTGCCCGGCAGCAGCGGGGCGGGCCGGGCGATGTCGCCGACCGTGCGCCGGTCGGGCCCGCCTGCCCCGGTGACGGTCGTGAGCAGGTTGGTGAGCAGGTCGCGGACGTGCACCACCCCGACGACCTCGTCCACGGTGGCGCCGATGACCGGGTAGCGCGAGTGCGGCATGGACAGCACCGCACGGGCGGCCGCGCCCAGCGGCGTGTCGGCGGCGAGGAACTCCACCTCGGTCCGCGGCACCATCACGCCCGCGAGCTGGCGGTCGGCCGCCCCGAACACGTCGGTGAGCACCCGGCGCTCCTCGACGTCGAGGTCGCGGTGGGTGCTGACGATGTCGCGCAGCTCCTCCTCGGTGACCTGCTCCGCGCCCTGGTGCGGGTTGAACCCGAGCACCCGCACGAGCAGGTTCGTCGACCGCGACAGCAGCCACACCACCGGACGGCTGATCCGCGCCACGACGTCGAGCACCGGTGAGACGGTCAGCGCGATGCCCTCCGCGCGCTGCAGGGCGATGCGCTTGGGCACGAGCTCGCCCAGCACCAGCGACAGGTAGGACACGAACGCCGTGACCGCGACGAAGGCCACCGAGCCCGCCACGCTCCTGGGCAGCCGCACGCCCTCGAGCACCGCCGCCAGCGGCTCCGACAGCGTCGCCCCGCCGTAGGCGGACGCGAAGAACCCCGCGAACGTGACGCCCACCTGCACCGACGCCAGGAACCGGCTGGGGTCGCCACGCAGGTGCCGCACCCGCTCTCCCCGACGGCCGGGCAGCCGCTCGACCTGGCTCTCCCGCAGCGTGAGCACGGCCAGCTCCGAGCCGGAGAAGAACCCACCGATCGTCACGAACAGCACGATGAGGGCGAGGCTGGTGATAATGCCGGACACGCGGGTCAGCATCCCCTGATCCGGCCCGACACCGCCGCCCGACCTGCCCGGACCCGGCCCGGCGTCGCTATAAGGTGGGACGCGACGACGTCGCCGCGCGCGTCGTCCCGGTCAGAGAGCGAGAGCACTGCGTGTCAGCGTCCGTCGAGGTCAGGTCCCCGCGAACGCCGAACCCGCCGCCCGCGCCCGCCGCGCCGCCGCCACGCCGGGTCGCCCTTCGCTTCCTCCGGGGCCTGGTGTTCGCGACCTTCGCCGCCGACGCGGTGGTGCTGGGGCGCCAGACCGGGCTGCTGGACGGGGCGGCAGGCGTGGTCGTCGCGGCCGTGCTCGTGCTGCTCGTGCCGACGTCGCGGGAGCTGCCCCGGCGCGTCCTGCTCGCGGGGTGCCTGCTGCTCGGGTGGAGCCAGGTGCTGTGGTGGTGGCCTCTTGCGGTGGGCGAACCGGGCCGGGTGACGCTCGGGCTGGCCGTGCTCGCGGGCGCGCTGGCCGCGTGGATCGGGGGCGCCGAGCACCCCGGCGGCCGCGCGCGGCGACTGTGGCCCCGGCTGCGCCCGGCCGACCTCGCGCTCGGGCTGCCCGTGGGAATCGGCATCGCCTGCACCGGCCCGTGGCTGGAGGCGAAGACGCCGACCCAGACGCTCGGCATGCTGATGGGCGGCTGGGACAACGTCGCCCACTTCAGCATGGTCCACATGATCCGCCGGTTCGGTGCCACCGTCGACGCGCTGCCCCCGCCGACGCCGGGCACCACCTGGCAGTTCGCCGGCTACCCGCAGGGCTTCCACGCCGTCGCGGCCGGGGTCGTCGAGCTGCTCATCGGGCCCGCCGACACGGGGCTGGGCCCGGAGCTCACCGCGTACACGCGGGCGATGGCGCTGGTGGTCATCGCGGTCACCACGACGGTGGTGGCCGGGTTCTGCGCGCTGCCCGCCGTCCGGCGGCGCCCGGTTCTCGCCTGCCCGGTCGCCGCGTTCGGGTCGGCCGTGTTCCTGCTCGGGCCGGGCGCGCAGGCCATCGGGGGCGGCATCGTGAACTTCGCCGTGGCGTGCGGCCTGGCCGTCGCCGTCGTGCTGCTGGCGGTGACCACGGCGCGGGTGGTGTCGCCGTTGACGCTCGCCGCGATCGGCGGCGCCGTGGTCGGGGTGGCAACGAGCTGGGTGCTGCTGCTCGCCCTGGCAGGGCCCGCGCTGCTCGTGCTGGTCCTGCCGTTGCGGCGGCGCCGGTGGGCGGCGTCCCGGGCGCGGGTCGCACTCTCGCTGGGTGTGGCGGTGGCCGTGGTGGCCGCCCTCGCGCATACGGCCGGGGTGCTCTCCCGGATCCAGGCGGCGAACCCGTTGACCATCGACGGGGGCCGCGTGCACGTCGACATCGGGCTGGTGGTGGCGGCGGGACTCGCGATCGTCGGCATGGGCGTGGCGCTCGTGCGCAGGCACCCGCGGGTCGCGGGGCTCATGGCGATGCCCGTCGCGGCGGCGGCCGTCACGACCGGGCTCGTCGCGCTGCAGGTCGCGGCGAACGGCGAGATCACCTACTACGGGCTGAAGTTCCTGCTGGGCACGCAGATCGTGCTGTTCGCCGTGCTGCCGGTGCCGGTCGTGCATCTGCTCGACGGCAGGAGCGCGCCGGACGAGGGTCGGCGGCGTGCTCGCGTCCGGGCTCGTCGCGCTGGCGCTGACGCAGGCCTTCGGCTTCACGCTGACGGGCCTGCGCCCGATCGGGATCGGCGCCGAGGCGCCGGGGATCACGACCGCCGTCGAGCAGGAGCAGGCGATCGCCGAGCCGCCCGCGGCCGCCGACCTCGCGGCCCGGATCGCCCATCTGGACGCGCCGCTGCCCGCTTTCTGGGTCGACATCCCGGGCGACCGGCGGGTCAGCCCGATCCTCGCCGGGCAGTGGTTCCTCGCCATCACCGACACCTGGACGCTCCAGGCCAACGCGGTGGCCTCGAGCACCGCGCCGAGCGGGCCCGAGCAGGTGGATGCGGTCGCTGCGCGCATCTTGCGGAGCCGTCCGGACGCGGTGGTCGTCGTGCGCAGCGAGGACGCCGCCGCGGTCCGCCGCGGCGTCGGGCCCGACCTGGCGCCGCGGATATTCGGACTGTGACCCCGGAGCGTCGGCGCGGGCCGGTGGCGGTGCTCGCCGCCGGGGTGGTTGCCGTGGCCCGGCGGGCCCGGCCGCCCCGCAGCCGTGGGTCGGTGGCGGTGCTCGCCGCCGTCGTCGGCGTGGCGGTGGTGGCCCTGTCGCTGGGTCTGCTGGGCACCCCCGTCGGCGCGGGCGACAACGGCGACGGGGTGCGGCTCTACTGCGGGGCGGGGCTGGTGCCGCTCACCCCGGACGGCCGGTCGAACTGGCAGGGCGGTGTCGTCCTCGACTTCGCCACCGGCGCCCCGGCCTGTCCCGACGCCATCGCGTCCACGGCACTGCCGATGCTGCGGCTCGCGACCGTGGGCTCCGGCCCGACCTGGTCGCTGGTCCGGCTCGGCCTGCTGTACGCGCTGGCCGTCGGCATGGTCACCGGACTGGCGGCGTGGGCGGTCAGGCCCGGCGTCCGGCTGCTCGCGCTCGTCCCGCCGCTGGTGCCGCTGGTCGGCCCGACGTTCACCCGGTTCTTCGTCTCGACGTTCAGCGAGCCCGCGGGCCTGCTCGGCGCGTACGCCCTGTGTCTCGGGACGGCCGTCGTGGCGGTCACCGGGCGGGCGGAGCGCTCGGCGCGCGCGGTCGGGCTGGCCCTCGTGGCGGGCGGCGGGCTGGTCGCGGCGACGGCCAAGGCGTCGTTCCTCCCGCTGCTCGCGGTGGCGCTGGTCGTGGCCGCGGCCACGGCGGTGGGGCGCCGGAGGTGGGTCGGTCTCGCGACGGCGGGGGCGCTGGCGCTGGTGGCGACCCTACCGGTGGTGGCGGTCGTGCAGTGGCAGCAGCGCCACTTCGCCGCGGTCAACGCCCACAACCTCGTCTACACGGCGGTGCTGCCCGACGTCGGCGCGGCTGCGCTGGGCCCGCTCGGGCTGCCGCCTGCTGCGCTCGCGGCCGCGGGCCGGGCCTACTACCCGGCGGGCGTCCGCGGGGTGCCGGGGGCCGAGGTGGTCGCGGCCGATCCGGCTGGTGCCCGCGTGGCCGCGTACGAGGTGCTGCTCGCGCACCCGGGCGCCGCCGTGCGCGCGCTCGGGCGTGGCCTCACCGCCACGCTCGGGGCCGACCTGTCCTACCTGCCGTCGGCGCCGGTCAACGCGGCGTCGGTGCCGCCGGTGCTGGGCACGACCGTCGGTCCGCAGGGCGCCGACCGCGCGCAGCTGCTGGCCTGGCTGGACGGGCTGCCCGTGCCGTGGCTGCCCGCCCTCGTCGCGGCGGCCGGGATGCTCGCCGGGCTGCTGACCGTGCGCCTCCCTGGCGCGGTCCCCGGTGTCGTGCGGCCCGGGGAACTGCTCGTCCGGGACGCTGGGCGGGTGGCGGCGCTCGCCGCGGTGTCAGCAGTCGGGCTGGTCGCCACCGCGGTGCTCGGGGACGGCTACTTCGAGATCGCCAAGCACACCTGGCTCGGCGCCTATCTGCTGGCGGTCGCGGCCGCCGCCGTGTTGCTCGCCGCAGTGGGGGCGCTGGCCGGACGGATCCGCCAGGTCGTGTGTCGTGGATCACAGCCGATGGAATTCAGATCCAGATGGCTTCGGCCAGGCTCCCATTTGCACTATTGACCACGGCCGAACGGGGTCCGACGATGCCGACCAGCCAACTGGACGAAACAGGCATTACGGACGAGAATTCGGGGCGCAATACTCCGTTTGCCGGTACTGGCATCCAACGGCTACAGGCGTATCCGACCCCGCGGCCCAATTGCGGGGGGGTTGACTCGTCAGAGCATCGTCGTTGAGACTCGGCGCTCGCTGGAATGTCCCGAGGTGCTGAGAACTGCATTGATCGCCTCGCGCTAACCGAGCTGAGACGGAGACGCATTCGATGCCTGGGCGCCGCCGAACATTGTGGCATTGGTCACGCACGGCCCATGGGGCGCTGGTGAACCGGTTGTCGGCGCGGCGACCGCTGTGGTGATCGGAGACTTCGGCGGCGGCGAAGCCCGTCGCGGGTGGACGGTCACCGCCGAGGATGTCTTGCAGCACCGGCTCGATGCCGAGGCCACGCGTACCGCCCGGGCGCGCGGACGGGTGTTGGGGTTCCCAGCTGCAACCGATATCGACTACCGGCACACCACGGATCTCATGGCCGGCCTGGTGAACAACCTCGGCGACCCGGAGGCGACGTCGGGCCGGTGGCCGGTGCACGTCCGGGATATGGAGCGTCAGGTCATCGAGACGTGTTTGGGGCTGTTCGGCGGCACCCTCGCCGGGTGTTGGGGGTATGTCACCGCCGGCGGGTCGAGCGAAGGCGTGCTGCACGGCCTGTGGCTCGGGCGCCGCCGCTTCCCCGGCCCTGTTCACGTGTACGCCTCGGCGGCGGCGCACTACTGCGTGGACAAGGCCGCGGACCTGCTCGGTCTGCCCCTTACCCGGGTCGAAACCGACCGAAGCGGGCAGATGCGGCCCGACCGGCTCGCTCGCGCCGCCGCCGCCCATCGGGACCGAGCGGCGATCGTCGTGGCGACGATCGGGACGACGATGACCGAGGCCCTCGACGACATCGCAGCCCTCCATGCGGCACTGGATGATGTGCGGCTGGCGCGCCGGCACCTCGTCGTGGATGCGGCCCTCTCGGGCCCGATGCTGGCGGTGGACGACGGCCCGGCCGCTCCCGCTCCCTGGGTCGCGACGCTGCTCGCCGACCGGGGCGACACCAACAGCCGAGGCACGCGGCTCGACGCGGACTCGGTGTGTTTCAGCGGACACAAGTTCCTCGGTCTGCCGCTGGTCTGCGGGGTCTCGCTCGCCCGTCGAGAACACATCGCCCGGTTCGGGCAGAACGTCGAGCTCATCGCGGCCCGAGACGTGACCGTCTCCGGGTCCCGGTCCGGGTTGCCGATCGCCATGTTGTGGTGGGTACTGCAACACCTTGGTCGCTCGGGGTTGCGTGAGCGGGCCCGGGACGCCCGCGCGGTCGCGGCCCGCGCCGCCGCCGCCCTCACCGGGATCGGGTGGCGGGCGTCGCGACTCGAACATGCCTGTACGGTCGTCATCGACCCGCCACCGGACCACCTGGCCGAGCGATGGGCGCTACCGGTCGTCGACGGCGTGGCGCACCTCGTCTGTGTTCCCGGTGTCACCGACGCCAACGTCGCTCGCTTCGTCGCCGAACTGGCCGCCGCGGCCGGTCGGCCCGCCGCGTCGGCCGGCAGCGCGGTGTCCCTCATTCCCCTGCAACGCCCCGCCCCGCCGTCCCGCCGCGCCTCCCCGTAAGGACCCGACCACGATGACGATCACGCCCGCTGCAACCGAGCGGCGCTCCCCTCTCGTCCTGGGGGCCACCGCTGCCCGCCCCTCCCGGCGAGCCGGGGGTCCGGTGATGCCGCCGCCCCCGTCCGAGCCGGGGGACGATCAATTCCGCGACCACATCGGGCGCGGGATCTGTCGGCGTGGGGATCGTGCGTGACCCGCGCCGCCACGTCCGGTGTCCGTCATGCGACGTCGGCGGGGCCGCCTGCCGGGCCGCGGCTGCCATGGTTGCCCGGCGGGGTCACCCCGTTCGGGCTGGCGCGGCGGTCGGTCGGCGTGGTCGTGCTGTGGTTGATGGGAGTGTCTGCGTCGGCCCCATTGACGGTGCTCGCGGGCGGCGTTGTTGCGACTTACGCCGCTACCGGAATCGTCGCGGTGCCGCTGTCGTTCCCACTACTGGCGGTGGCACTGTGGCTGTTCGGCGTCGGCTACACCCGGATGAGCGCCGCGGTGCCCCACGCGGCACCGTTCGCCGCCCTGCTCAGTCGCGGCCTCGGCCGGACGGTCGGCATCGCAGGCGCCGCGGTCGCGGTCCTGTCGTACAACGCCGTTCAGCTCGCCCTCTACGGCCTCCTGGGTGCCACCGCGGCCGGACAGTTCGGTGGACCTTGGTGGATGTGGGCGGCGCTGGCCTGGATCTGCGTCGGTGTGGTCGGCATCCGCGGCCTCACTCTCGGTGCCCTGGTCATCGGCGCCGTGCTGGCGTGTGAGCTCGGGATGATCGTGCTGTTCGACATCGCGGCTCTCACCCACCCCGCCATCGGCATGACTCCGGCGGACTGGGTGACACCCTGGCGACCAGATGTTCTCGTGTCCTCCGGCGTAGGCGGGGTGATCGCCTTCGGGGTCGCCGGGTTCCTGGGGTTCGAGACCACCGCCGCCTACGCGGAAGAAGCCCGCACCGGACGCTCTATCGGCCGCGCGACCGCGGCGAGCCTCGGGTTTCTCGGAATCTTCTACGCGATCTCCGCATGGGCGTTGGCGGTAGGCGTGGGCCCGGCGCGCATCGTCGCCGTGGCACAGGATCCTGCCTCGGGCATCCCGTTCTCCATCCTGTCTGCCGACCTGGGCCTCTTCGGCCCGCCGATCGCGGCCGCAGGACTCGCCCTCCTGGCGTTGTCGGTGCTGGGGGCGATGATCGCGCTGCACCAGGCCGTGGCCCGATACGTGTACGCACTGGCCCGCGAGCACGTGCTGCCTGCCCGCCTCGCCGAGATCACCCCTCCCGGGAACGGTCAGCGGTTCCGGCGTGCAGGCGTCCCGACGGCCGCGTCGGCCGTTCAGTCGATCTTCGCCATCGTCGCGATCGTGATCGCCGCCATGATCGGCGTCGATCCCGTCGCGACCATGTTCAACGGGTTGGCCACCCTCGGCGCACTCGGTCTGCTCACCCTGATGACCGCGACCTGCATCGCCGTGCTGGCCTACTACCGGTTCCGAGGTGCCGGCCACAGCGGGACAGGTGGACCCGTCCCGCTGTGGGTCCGCGCGGTGGCTCCCACGCTCGGCGCGGTCTCCCTCGGGATCGCCCTGGCCGTCACCATCGGAAACCTCGGCCCAACACTGGCGGATCCGTCCGGTACCGCCCCGATACTGCTACCGATCCTGATCATCGTCACCGGGCTGGCCGGGGCTGCACGGGCCCGCTGGTTGCGCCGCCACCATCCCGCCGCCTACGCCGCCATCGGCCACGGCCAACCGCTACCGCTGGCCGTACGCGACAACGCCGTAGCCGATCTCGAGCTCTAACCACGCCGCTCACCCCACTCACCCACACAACGAGAACAGCCACGCTCCCCATGACAAAATCCATCACAACTCCCGACCCGAACGCCACCGGCCCATTTCCGGGGACGGTTCACCCGGTCCATCGGCCGCGTGAACCGCGAGGCGGACAACACCGAATCGGTGAGCCCGAGACGGTCAGCCCCCAAAAGCCCGACCCGGTCCGGCGGGCCGTCGCGCAGCGCCTGGCCATCTCCGGGCGCAAACACACCCGCCACCGCGCCGATCGGGCCGGACGCCCAGACCGGCCCGGGCCGCATGCGATTGTCCTGTTCTTCGGTCCGCTCGCGCCTTCCTCCGCAGTCACGATCGCAAGTCGGATGTTCCTCGACGGTCCGGACGTCGCGGACTTACCCGCCGTGCTCACCACGGTGGCCGCGCGGGCCCGCGACTATGGCCCCCTTCCCCTCGGTGCGTTGGTGGACAACCTCTGCGATCGGGTCGAACCCCTCGATCCCCTCAGCCGCTACCTCGGCGTCGGGGTATCCAGCATCGACCTCACCCGCGAAGGAGCCGAGTCGATGCCGTGGGATGGGCTCGCGCATCTCGTCGACGGCACGCGCATGAGTCTGCACGGTACGCGCTCGGAGATCCCGCCGACCGTGATGTCCACTCACACACTCGACGCGGAGATGCCGTCGTTCGTCAACCGTGTGTGGCAATGGGCAACCAGCGCGGTACCGGCACCGATTTCGCGACCCGACCTCGCTGGCGCGCATAGCGGGCTTGCCGATCTTCACGAATACCTGAAGCACTGCACGGATCCCGACATGGCGTAAGGAGGCGAGCCGTGCGCACGGGCGTTGGGCGGTCGCCCGCCCGTTGCGCCACGCCCGGCTGCGCCTCGTCGAGGGCGGCGGCGACGTGTCGCCAGAACCGCACCCGGCGCGCCCAATCGGCGAGCAGCGTCGACTTTCCGAAGCCCGCGGGCGCGCGATCGCGGGGAGGCCGGTAGGACAGGGCCATGCATCCGCTCCGATTCGGGCTCAAGCTGAGCCAGGCCGCCACGATCGACACCCTGACGGCGCTCTGGCGCATCGCCGACGACTCCGGCTTCGACCACTGCTGGAACATGGACCACCTCGCGAGCCTCGGCGGCGACGACACCCTCGACATCTTCGAGGCATGGGCCCTCCTGGCGGGCATGGCCGCGCGCACCTCGCGGACGCGGATCGGGTGCGCGGTCACCGGCAACACCTACCGGCATCCGGCGGTGCTGGCGAAGGCCGCGGTCACCGTCGACCACCTGTCCGGCGGACGCCTGGAGTTCGGCATCGGCGCGGGGTGGGCAGAGAACGAGCACACGATGCTCGGCCTGCCGTTCGGCACCGCCCGCGACCGCGCCGATCGGCTGGAAGAGGCGCTGCCGATCATCCGGTCGCTGTGGACGGCGCCGCGCACCACGTTCGCGGGCAAGCACTACCAGCTGGCCGACGCCGTCGCGGAGCCGAAGCCGGTGCAGACCCCGCACCCGCCCATCTGGATCGGCGGCGTCGGCAGGCGGCGCACCCTGCGGATGGCGGCCGAGCACGCCGCCGTGTGGAACGCGCCCGGCGGCCGCCCCGAGCAGGTGGCCGAGCTCTCCGCGGTGCTCGACGGGCACTGCGCCGCCATCGGCCGGGACCCGGCGGAGATCCGCCGCTCGGTGCAGATCCGCGTGCCCGCCGACCCGGCCGAGATCCCCGGGCTCGTCGAGCAGGCACGCGGGTTCGTCGCGGTGGGCGTCACCGAGATCATCCTCATCGTGACGGTCGACCCGGTGGCTCAGGCCGAGCGGGTGGCCGCGCTACTGCCGGACCTGCGGGCGCTCGAGTAGTGCGGCCATGATCACCGGTTGGGGCTGTAGAGCGGCCAGATCCGGCCGGGTTCGCGCCGAACTGGTGATCACCAGGCCGAGCGGGTGGCGCAAGGTGGCACGTCAGGGCTGAGCGCGCTCGTCCACCTCTTGCTCGGCGGCGAGTGTGTCGAGCTCCGGGGGCGGCCTGCGGAACCCGCGGGTCAGGAACAACAGGTAGATGAAGCCGCGCCGCCGGTTTCCTCGGCGATCGCACCGAAGGTGCCGAGCACGATCATCGGGGCCATGTAGGCGAGGCCGAAAAGGACGATCGACCGCAGCCCGAGGGACCGGTCGAGGGTGGGCTGGGTCATGGCGGCCTCCTGGGTCAGTGGGAGCGGGGCCGCCACCGCGCGGGATCGATGCGACCCTCGTAGAGCGGCAGGTCGAGGGGCCGGTCGGCGTCGGTGAACTGCTCCCACATCCGGTTCAGCCCGGCCGTGCCGAACCGCCGCACCCTGGTCACCTCGTCAAGGTCCAGCACGTCGGTGAGCACGGCGGGCGACGGGTCGTCGGCGCTCACCCGCACCCGGCCCTCGGGGTCCACGACGAGGCTGTGCCCGACCCCGACCGGCGCCGCGGCGTTCACGCTGACCACGAACACCTGGTTGACGATCGCGTTCGCCCGGGCCAGCACCAGTTCCTGCGCCCGGTCGCTGGTCGTGGTCTGCGTCGGGTTGACGACCACCTCGGCGCCCTGCCACGCGAGGTGCCTGCACACCTCGGGGAACCACGCGTCGTAGCAGATGCTGAAGCCGAGCCTGCCGACGTCCGGCACGTCGAACACCACGAAGCGGTCACCTGGCGCGAAGATCTCGTACGGCCGCCACGGGAACACCTTGCGGTACGAGGCGACCAGCTTGCCCTCCGGCGAGAACGCCACGGCCGTGTTGAACACCGCGCCGGGCTGGTCCGCGTCCGCCTCGCACAGGCTCCCGGGCAGCAGCCAGACGCCCAGGTCGCCCGCCAGCGCGGCGAGCGCCTTGACCCGCGGCCCGGTCAGCGGCTCGGCCGCGGCCAGCAGCTCCGCGCGGACGTCCACGCCGAACAGGTGCATCTCCGGATGCAGCACCATGCGCGTCTGCGGGAACCGGGCCAGCAGCGCCGTGACGTCGGCGGCAAACCGGTCGATCGTGTCCGCGACCGGGAGCGGAGCGTCCTGGACCACCGCGACCGGCAAGGCTCTTGCCATGTCGTGAGCGTAGGTCAATCTTTCTCGGGGCGCGGGCCTACGGTGTGGCCGTGCCGGGATTCGTCTACGACCAACTGCCCGCTCGGATCGTGTTCGGGGTGGACGCGGCGCGCACCGCGCTCGCGCCCGAGATCGACCGGCTGGGCGCGCGGCGGGTGCTCGCGATCGCCTCCAGGCGAGACGCCGCGCGGGTCGCGACACTGCTCGCCCCGCTCGGTGACCGGGTGGTCGGCACGTTCACGGAGGTCCGCGAGCACGTCCCGGTGCCGACGGCCGAGGCCGCCCGGGCGGCGGCGAACGCGGCCGACGCGGACCTGTTGCTCGCGATCGGCGGCGGCTCGACCGTCGGGGCGGCCAAGGCCGTCGCCATGACCGCGCGCCTGCCGATCGTCGCGGTGCCGACGACGTATGCGGGCTCGGAGGTCACGCCCGTCTGGGGACTGACGGAGAACGGCCGCAAGACCACCGGCGTCGATCCGGCGGTGCTGCCCCGCGTGGTCGTCTACGACCCGGCGCTCACCGCCACGCTGCCGCCCGAGCTCGCCGCGGCGAGCGGGTTCAACGCGCTGGCGCACGCGGTGGAGGCGATGTGGGCGCCGGGGCGCAACCCGGCGAGCACGGCGGTCGCGGGCGAGGCCGTCGAGCGGCTGGCGGCGGGGCTGCGCACCGGCGACCCGGCGGAGCTGCTGTGCGGGGCGTGGCTGGGGTCGTCCGCGTTCGCCGTGGCCGGGTCGGGGCTGCACCACAAGCTCTGTCACGTGCTCGGCGGCACGTTCAACCTGCCGCACGCCCGCACCCACGCGGTCGTGCTGCCGCACGTGCTGGCGTTCAACGCACCCGGCGCGCCGGAGGTGGTCGCGCGGCTGGCTCGGGCGCTGGGCGTCGACGACGCGGTCGCGGGCCTGCGCGCGCTCGCCGACGCGCACGGCATCCCCCGGGGGTTGCGGGCGCTCGGGATGCCGGAGACCGCGGTCGCGGAGGCCGCGGCGCTCACCGAGCCCGCCGTGCCCGCCGACAACCCGGTGTCGGTCGGCGACGGGGCGCTGCTGCGGCTGGTCCGCGCGGCGTGGAGCGGATCGGACGCGGCGTAGCAGGGCCTCGAACCAGCGCAGCGATGATCGGCGCCTTCGGTGCCGAAGGTGTGCACGCGCACCTCGTGCACCGAACCGGGCGATCACCGCATCAGCCACTGCTTGCAGTGGTGAACCTATGTCCCCGCCCGATGCTCCGCCCCCGCCCCTCCGCCGTCGCGCGGAGGCGGCGGAGTCGGGGACGAGGACGAGGCTGGCCGTGAGGGGGCATCGGCAGGCTCGCCCTGCAGCGCGTTGACCTCGGCCCGGAGGATCCGCGCGGATCGGCCGAGGCTGCGGGCCGCATCCGGAAGCCGCTTCGCCCCGAACAGCAGCAGGAGCGCACCCACGATGATCAGCCAGTGCGTCGGGCTCAGTGCACCCATGCGTCCTCCGTCTCCCCCGCCTTCCGGCCCAGCCTCTCGGCCTTAGGTCAAGGGGAAGCGCGAGCAACGTTCGCGTCCGGTAAGACCGAGGCCCCGGGCCCGCAGTCGATCGCCGCACGCGGCGGGCGGGGCGACAGGAGCCGAGGCGGACGGGCGCGCCTGCCGGCGGGGTCTGCCCCGCTTGCGCCGCGTGGCGGGCGGCAGGCCAGGATGCGCAACGTGTCGCGCCTCCGTCGGGTCGTCGTGCTCCTGCTGTGCGTGGTCGTCGTCGCCGTGCTCGCCGGGGTGTCGCTGGCCGACCCGTTCCACCTGCGGCAGGCCCGCTGGTTCACCGCCGGGCTCATCGGCGTCGGCCTGGTCCTGGTGACAGCGTTGCTCGCCGCGGCCGTGCCGCGCGGGCCGCTGCGGTGGGTCACGTTGGTCCTCGGCGTGACCGCCCTGCTCGGCTGGGCCGCGCTCGTCTACGGGGCGAGCACGCTCACCGGCGCAGGCAGGCAGGTCGCCGAGGCCGACGACGCCGGACGCAGGCTGATCACCCTCGAAGCGGACGAAATCCCGGCCTACGCGGTGGTGCTGCGCTCGGGCAGCGGCCCGTTCGAGCAGGAGTCGCTGGTCTACCAGGGCCGCGCGGGCGCACCCGCGCCGAGCGCGCGGTTCGTCGACAAGGGCACCGTCGAGGTCGCCGTCGGGACCTGCCGCTACCGCTCGGGCGTGGAGGCGGTCACGCTGGCCGTCGAGCCGGTGCACCGGCCGCTCGTGCTGGGCTGCTGATCGTCCGGTGCGGGCACCCGCACGTCGCTCCCACGGCGCGCCACCCAGGACTGTCGGTGCCTTCCGCCAAGATGAGCCCATGAACGTCCTGTGGTCGCGCATCGTCGCCATCGTCAGCACTGTCGTCGGCGCGATCGGCAGCGCGGTCAACGCGCTGTTGCGCCGCGTCGGGCTGGTCAAGGCGACGGTCGCGACGGGCCTGCCGCCCGCCGTGGGCGGCCGCTGGGACCCGGTGTTCGACCTGCCGAACGTCGCGATCCACACGCATCTGCTTCCCGACGGGAAGGTGCTGTTCTGGGGCCGGCGTGACGCGCCGGGCGGCTCGATGAACGATCACTTCTGCACCCCGCACGTCTGGGATCCGGCCACCGGCGTCGCCACCCCCACGCCGCAGCCCAAGCGCGCCGACGGCACCACCGTCAACCTGTTCTGCGCGGGTCACG
Source organism: uncultured Actinomycetota bacterium (assembly GCA_963822805.1). Lineage (GTDB taxonomy): Bacteria > Actinomycetota > Actinomycetes > Mycobacteriales > Pseudonocardiaceae > Pseudonocardia. Next base: position 1,203,188 of record CAWGIV010000004.1, read on the forward strand.
CCTACCTCCCCGACGGGCGGCTGCTCGTCGCGGGCGGCCACATCACCGACGGCGACGGCATCGACTACGCGGGCATCTACGACCACCGCACGAACACCTGGGCTCCGCTGCCCGTCATGAACGGCGGACGCTGGTACCCCACCGCCACGACCCTCGCCGACGGCCGGGTGCTGGTGCTCTCGGGCAGCGCGGCGGCCCACGGCACGATCGCGGTGAACGCGAACCCGGAGATCATCGACGTGATCGGCGACGGCGAGCAGTGGCAGCCGACCGTCGACTTCGTGGGCCTCCCGCTCTACCCGCGCATGCACGTCGCCCCCGACGGCCGGGTCCTCATGGCGGGCTCCAACGCGATGACCTATCTGCTCGACACCCGCGGCGGCGGCACGTGGAGCCCGCTGGCCGCCAGGGCGGGCGGCTCGCGCGAGTACGGGTCATCGGCGATGTACGCGCCGGGCAAGGTGATCTACGTCGGCGGCGGCAACGACGCGGGCAGCGACCTGCCCACCGCGAACACCGAGGTCATCGACCTCACCGCGGCGACGCCGACCTGGCGGCCCGCCGCACCGATGCACTACCGCAGGCGCCAGCACAACGCCACGGTGCTGCCCGACGGCAGCGTGCTCGTCACCGGCGGCACCGCCGGGCCCGGCTTCAACGACGTCTCGCCGGGCAAGCCGGTGCACACCGCCGAGCTCTGGGCTCCCGACGGCGACACGTGGACGACACTCAACGCCGAGGCCGTCGACCGCTGCTACCACGCCACCGCCGTGCTGCTCCCCGACGCGACGGTGCTCAGCGCGGGTGGCGGCGAGTTCATGGCGGGCGCGGCGCCCAACGCCCCCGCCGACACCCACCGCGACGCGCAGATCTTCCACCCGCCCTACCTGTTCCGCGGGCCCCGGCCCGTGATCACCACCGCGCCGTCCGAGCTCACCGTGGGTGAAACGTTCACCGTCGAGGTGGCCGATGCGGACATCGCCACAATGGCGCTCCTCCGGCTGGCGTCGGTGACGCATGCGTTCGACATGAACCAGCGCCGCATCCCGGTGCCGTTCACGGCCGCGCACACGGGCACAGCCACCACGCTCACGGCCACGCTCCCCGCGGAGCCGGGCGTGTGCCTACCCGGGCACTACATGCTGTTCGTGCTGAACGCGGCCGGGGTGCCGTCGGTCGCGACGATCGTCCGCATCCCCGTCGTCCCCGCCCCGCACGCCCTCGCCGACGCACCCGTCCGCGGCGGGCAGCCCGCTGCGCTGCTCGCCGCGGACGACCCGGCCCCGGGCACCCGCGTGACGGTGGGCCTCACCGCCCAGTGCCCGTACGGGCTCGCCGCCTGCTGGGGCGGGGCGTACGAGGCCCTCACGGCGCTCGCCGGGGTGGCGGTGGTGACGCCGTACGCCAACGCCGCCGACTCGACGGCCGAGGTCTTCCTCGGTGACGCGGGCCTGCCCGACCTCGACGCGTGGCCCCACCAGCTCGCCCGCTCCGCCAACGGCAGCTACGCCTTCCGCGGGGTCGAGTTGACCCTCGACGGAAGCGCGGAGCGCCGCGGCGACGACATCGTGCTGGTGGGCGCGCAGCGGCCACCGATCCGCCTGCGGCCGCTGGAACCCGGCCACGAGCTCGCCTGGGACCGCACCGCCCGCGCGCCCCGCCCCGCGACCGCCGACGAGCGCGCCGCCTACGGGCACCTCGTCGAGCGGGTCGGGGAGTCCGTGCAGGTGACCGGGCCCGCCACCAACGCGCACGGGGACTGGTCACTGGCCGTGCGGGAATTTCGAGTTGTGTGACCATCCCGAATTGTCCGATCGCCCGTTTGCCCCGTCACGACCGCGGAACTCTGGCGTCTTGACCCGTATCGGCCGCCGAATCTAGCGTCATCGCATGGCGGAGACCGCGGGTTCCTCGACATCATCGCGGCATTCGGAGGCCTCCATCGCCGCCCGGATGGACCGCCTGCCGATCACTCCGCTGCACCGGCGGGCCGTCGTCGTCATCGGCCTCGGCCAGTTCTTCGACCTCTACGAGATCTTCCTCGCCGGCGTGCTCAGCAGCGTCCTGGCCAGCCAGTTCAAGTTGGGCAAGGGCGTGATCGCCCTCCTGCTCGCGTCGGCGTTCATCGGGATGTTCGTCGGCGCCATCGCGCTGAGCCGGATGGCCGACCGGCTGGGCAGGCGGCGCGCGTTCCTGCTCAGCCTCGGGATCTACTCGCTGTTCTCGCTCCTGTCGGCGTTCAGCCCGGGCCCGGCGATGATCGTGGTCACCCGCTTCTTCGCGGGCGTGGGAATCGGCGCCGAGCCGCCGGTTGCGGACGCCTATCTCAGCGACCTGCTGCCGCCGCACAAGCGCGGCCGCTACATCGCCTGGGCGTACACCATCGGGTTTCTCGGCGTGCCCGCGTCCGGTTTCCTCGCCCGCGCTCTGGCGCCGAACACCGTGCTGGGCATCGACGGCTGGCGCTGGATGTTCGTGATCGGCGCGCTCGGCGCCGTCGTGGTCGCCGTGCTGCGCCGGTCGCTTCCGGAGTCGCCGCGCTGGCTGGCCGCGAACGGACGGGCCGACGAGGCCGACGCCGTTGTGCGCCGGTTCGAGACCGAGGTCCCGGCGACCGAGCTGCCCGAGCCGGACCCCGTGCACGCCCAGCCGTTGCGCGACCGCGGGTCGTTCGGCGAGCTGGTGGTCCCACCCTTCCGCAGGCGCACCGCGATGATGGCCGTGTTCCACCTGCTGCAGAGCTTCGGCTACTACGGCTTCGGCACGCTCGTGCCGCTCGTCCTGGTGGCCAAGGGGTTCCCGGTGGTGCAGTCGCTGGGGTTCGCGGCGTTGACGTTCATCGGCTACCCGGTCGGCTCGCTGCTGTCGCTGCCGTTGGTCGAACGCGTGGAACGCAAGTTCCTCCTGGTCGGGTCCGGGATCGGGATGGCGGTGTTCGGGGTGCTGTTCGGCCTGTCCAACGCGCCCACCGCCATCGTGATCTTCGGCTTCCTCTACACCGTGATCAGCAACGTGTTCTCCAACTCGTTCCACATCTACCAGGCCGAGATCTTCCCGACCCGGCTGCGGGCCACGGCGGCAGGCAGCACCTACTCGCTTTCGCGCCTGTCGAACGCGCTGATGCCGTTCATCCTGCTGCCGGTGCTCGCCGCGTTCGGGCCGGTGGTGATGTTCGCGGTCGTGTCCGCGGCCATGGTGATCGTGGCGCTCGACATCGGGCTGCTGGGGCCGCGCACCACCGGGCGCGACCTGGAGTCGGTCAACAGCGCCGACGCGCCGGTCCCGGGGTGACGCCGCCCGTCGTTCAGGCGGGTGCGTCGGCCTCGTGGCGGGCGAGGTCGGACTTCCACTCTCGGAAGCCCTCCTCGGTGCGGCCCCGCCGCCAATATCCGGAGACCGACACCTGGTCACGGGCCAGCCCGCGCTCACCGAACAGGTACGGCCGGACGTTGAGCATGATCTCCTGCGCCTCGCCGTGGGCGAACACGTGTACGCGGCCCGGCGGCCAGTCCAGGGCCTGCACCGCCGCCGACAGCCGGTCGTCCCCGCCCCCCGCATCACGGTGAACGAAGACCAGCTCGCCCTTGGCCGGAAGGGGGAGGTCCGGTTCATCGGCGGCCGCGTCGACCAGCACGACCACACGCACGATCGCGTCCTCGGGCAGTACCGCGAGCGTCGCGGTGATGGCGGGCACCGCGGTCTCGTCGCCGATCAGCAGGTGCCAGTCCGCGTCCGGGTCCGGCCGGTAGGCGCCACCCGGGCCGTTGGCCAGCAGGACGTCCCCGGGGATGGCGCGGCGCGCCCACGGCCCGGCGACGCCCTCGTCGCCGTGCACCACGAAGTCGATCGCCAACGTGCCCGCCCGGACGTCGGGGAACAGTGCCGTGTAGGTGCGCACGAGCGGCAGGTCTTCCGGCGGCAGGGTCCGGCGCAGCACCCGCATGTCCAGGGGCTCGGGGTAGATGACGCCCGGCTTCGGGAAGACGAGCTTCACGTAACGATCGGTGTGCGCGCTGGTGGCGAACGCCGTCATGTCGTCGCTGCGGAACCACACCCGTAGGAGGCGGGTGGTGAGGGTCTCGGTGCCGGTGACCGTCAGGCGGGTCGGCACGGCGGACCGGTTCGCGCGGGTCACGACTTCGTCCAGCGGGGGATCGGGGACGACGGGACTGACAACCGGGGCTCCTCCGTGCGGGCGCGTGCGTGCGGGGATCTTTCTCCAGCATGCCGCGCGACCGACCGGCCCGCTACCGTGCGCGCGTGGCAACCGTGGAGACCGTGAGCCGGATCATCGCCGCGCTGCCGGAGGTCACCGAAGGTGAGCGGCACGGCAACCTCACCTGGTTCGTGCGGCGCAAGGCGTTCGCGTGGGACCGGCCCTTCAGGCAGGCCGACCTCCGTCGGTTCGGTGACGAGCCGCCGCCCGCCGGGCCGATCCTCGCCGTGCGGGTGGCCGACCTGGCCGAGAAGGAGGCCGTCCTCGCCGCGGGCGGATCGGCGTTCTTCACGATCCCGCACTTCGACGGCTACGCCGCCGTGCTGATTCAGCTCGACGAGGTCGCGGACGAAGCCCTGCGCGAGGCCGTGACGGACGCGTGGCTGGCCTGCGCGCCCGCCACGCTGGCGCGGGAGTACCTGGCCCGCGAGTCCCGGTAGCGCGCAGCGACGTCCGCCGGACGCCGGAGCGGGGCTCAGCGAGCGGGCGGCTCGGGACGGCGGACCGCGTCACAGGTGGCCTGCACCTCGTCCCATATCTGCCGGGCGGTCGCGTCGCGGTCCAGCCAGCGCGCGGCCTCGGCGGCCGCGGCGGCGTCGCCGTGCTCGGCGAGGACATGCAGCTCGACAAGGGTGTCGCGCCAGTTTCCCGGATCCGTGGTCGTCATCGGCTCAGGTACTCCCACATCGCCCGCTTCTCCTTCAAATCTATCGCTGTGCGATATACACGCATCGTGGCACGACCGAAATCTCGGGTCTAGGGTTCCGGCTGTGACCTTGCCGACGCAGGCCGACTACGCGAACCTGCTGCGGTTCCGCACGGCGCTGCGCCGGTTCGACCGCTGGAGCCATGAGCAGGCCGCTCACGTGGGGCTCACCCACGCCCAGCACCAGCTCTTGCTGGCCGTCAAGGGCCACCCCGAGCCGCAGGGTCCGACGATTCGCGACGTCGCGGGCTACCTGAACACGCGTCACCACAGCGTGGTCGGGCTCGTCGACCGGGCCGAGCATGCGGGGCTGCTGTGCCGCGGCCGCGACGACGAGGACGGTCGCGTCGTGCGGCTGGCGCTGACCGCGGCGGGCGAGGACCGCCTCGCCCGGCTGAGCAGGCTGCACCTCGACGAGCTCGCCCGGCTGGCGCCGCTGCTGGACCACCTCGTCGGCCTCGTCCGGTGACCGGCCCCTTCGGAAACCGCATGGCGCCCGAGGGGGGTTGCGCGCCGCTGGGGAACACGTTCCGTTCGGGCGGCGGTGCGCGCGACGAGTGGCCGCCGCGGCCGGTCCGTAGCCTGGTGGAGTGACCGTCGCGCAGCCGCTGATCGAGCTCGACGCCTCCTACGCGCGCGCCGTTCCCCGGCTGTCCGTGGCCTGGGCGGCCGCGCCGGTGCCCGCGCCGGAGCTGCTGGTGCTGAACGAGGAGCTGGCCGCCGAGCTGGGCCTCGACGCGGCGACCTTGCGGACGTCCGCGGGGGTGGCGCTGCTGGTCGGTCACGGGCTGCCGGACGGGGTCACGACGGTCGCGCAGGCCTACGCGGGCCACCAGTTCGGCATGTACCAGCCCCTCCTCGGCGACGGCCGGGCCCTGTTGCTCGGCGAGGTCGTCGACCGCGCGGGCCACCGCCGCGACCTGCATCTCAAGGGGTCGGGTCGCACGCCGTTCGCCCGCGGCGGCGACGGCAAGGCCGCGGTGGGCCCGATGCTGCGGGAATACCTCGTCGGCGAGGCGATGCACGCGCTCGGCATCCCGACAACGCGGGCGCTCTCCGTCGTCGCGACCGGCGCCGTGGTGCGCCGTGAGCGCCCGCTGCCGGGCGCGGTGCTGTGCCGGGTCGCCGCGAGCCATCTGCGCGTCGGCACGTTCCAGTACGCCGCCGCGACCGGGGACCGCGACGTGCTCCGTGCGCTCGCCGACCACGCCATCGCCCGCCACTACCCCGACGCCGCCCGGGCCGCCGAGCCGTACCTGGAGCTGTACCGGCGCGTGATCGCCGCACAGGCCGGGCTGGTGGCCCGGTGGATGCTCGTCGGGTTCGTCCACGGCGTGATGAACACCGACAACATGACGATCTCCGGCGAGACCATCGACTACGGTCCGTGCGCGTTCCTGGACACCTTCGACCCGGCCACCGTGTTCAGCTCCATCGACGGACGGGGCCGCTACGCCTACGGCAACCAGCCCGCGGCGGCACAGTGGAACCTCGCGCGCCTCGGCGAGGCCCTGCTCCCGCTGATCGCCGAGGACATGGCCGGCGACGCCGACGCCGCGGTCGCCGCGGCCACCGACGCGGTCAACGGGTACGCCGCGGCCTACCAGCGGCACTGGGCGGAGGGCATGGCCGCGAAGCTCGGCCTCCCGGCGCCCGACCCCGAGCTGGCCGACGACCTGGCGGCCATGATGCGCGCCCAGCGCGTCGACTTCACGCTGTTCTTCCGCGCGCTCGCGGCGGGCACCGCGCGGGAGCTGTTCGCCGATCCCGCCCCGTTCGACGCGTGGGCCGCCCGCCGCAACGCGCTGCTGCCCGCCGACCGGGCGGCGGTGGCGGCGGCCGGCGAGAACATGGACCGGGTCAACCCGGTCTACATCCCGCGCAACCACCGCGTCGAGGAGGCGCTCACCGCGGCCACGGCGGGCGACCTCGGCCCGTTCCGCACACTCCTCGAGGTGCTCGCCCGGCCGTACACGCCGCAGCCGGGGCGGGCGGACTACGCCGGGCCGGGCGGCGACGCCCCGTACGTCACCTACTGCGGCACCTGACGGCGCAGCCGCTGCGCCAGCACCGCCGTACCCGAAAGGCAGATCGAGCGCGGGCCACGGCTACGCTCCGGCATCTGTGGCGGCAACGCCCCGACCGTTCCGGTTACCCCAGCACCGGAGCGGGGCCACCCGGTCGTTCGGCGTCTGTCACGGAAGCCAACTTCGGCGCCTCGGCGCCACCGGAGGTGCCCGTTGAAGCTTGTGACCTGGCTCCTGGCCGGGCTGGCCCTGCTCGGGCCGACCGCCTGCTCGGCCACCGGGCCGGGTGCCGCCGCCCGCACACCGTCGGCCGCGGCTGCGGCGCCGCCCGCGTCGACCCAGCCCGCGCGGCCCGCGTTCGGGGCCTACCTGGACCCGTCGGTGTCGACGCCCGACCTCCCCGCGCTGGCCGCGCAGACCGGACTGAAGCACGTCGTGCTCTCGTTCGTGCTGGCGAAGGCCGACGCCTGCGACCCGGCCTGGGGCGGCACCGAGCCGCTGGACTCGCTGAAGGCCACAATCGACGGGTTCCGCGCCGTGGGCGGGTCCGTCACCGTCGCCACCGGCGGCGCGGAGGGCGCGTACGTGGAGAACGCCTGCCGCACCTCCGCGGACCTGGCGGACGCCTACACCAAGATCCTCGACGCCACGGGCACGAACCTGCTCGACATCGACGTCGAGCACGACGTGTCGATCGACAAGGTCATCGACGCGCTGGGGCAGGTGCAGCGGGCGCGCGGCACGGACATCACGCTGACCCTCCCGGTCGATCTCGACGGCCTCGGCCCCGGGCAGCTGAACCTGGTGAAGCGGGCCGCGGCGACGAACCTCGCCGTCACGGTCAACATCATGGACATGGACTTCGAGGCGCGCGGCGACTGGGGAAAGGCCATGGTGCGGGCCGCCCAGACAATGCTCGGCCAGCTGCGCAACGTCTATCCGAAGGCCACCGAGGCCGAGCACAACCGCATGCTCGGGATCACGATCATGATCGGGCGCAACGACACCGGGCCGATCACGCAGCCGTCCGACGCGCAGACGGTGATGGACTTCGCCAAGTCCAACGGTGTCGGCAGGCTCGAGATCTGGTCGCTCGGCCGGGACCTGGGCACGTGTGCGCGCCGGGTGGACGCGCAGCCGGACTGCAGCGGTATCGCTCAGCAGGACTACCAGTTCACCCGCCAGCTCGCGGGCTTCAACGGTCCGGCGACGGGCTGACCCGGAGAACCAGCCGGACGCCGCGCGCCTGCCCGGTCTCCAGCCGGCGGTGGGCCTCGGCGGCCCCGGAGAGCGGCAGCTCCTCGATCCTCCGGGGTCGAAAGCCGCCGAGCAGGAGAGTGTTGACGGCGGCCGCGGCGGCCGCGAGCTCGGACGTGCGCGCGTTGCTGATCACGAATCCGACGAGGCGGCCGTCACGCGTGTAGAACGGCCCGGCCGGGAATGCGGCCCGCGCGGCGATGCGTCTCCCCCGCGGTGAGGCCACCATGAAGGATCAACGCCAGGTAGGCCGTGGCCGCCGGGTGCGCGACCGCGACCGCGACGACGGGGTCGACGTCCGCGGGCAGGTGGTAGAGCCGGTCGGCGGCCACCACCGCGAACTCGGCCGCCGCGCCCTGCCGCCCGGCATGGCCAAGACTGTTGCACCAGACGCGCTCGCCTACCGCGAAGCCGACGGCGCCCGGACCACCCTCCGCGACCGTGCCGACCAGGTCACGACCGATCACGAACGGGAACGGCAGCGGAGTGCGGTTGCTCCCCGGAACGCACGAAGGTGTCGACCGGGTCGACGGCCACCGCTTCCACGCGCACCAGCACATCGGTCGGCCCCGGCTCGGGAAGCGCGAACTCGCCGTAGCGGATGCTCTCAGCGGGGCCGACTGCGTCGATCCAGGCCGCCCGCATCATGGGTGTCTGGTGGATCATGCCGAGGAGGAACCCGCTAGAGCATGGCGTCGATCTCGGCGCGGTGGAAGGTCAGCGGGGTGACCGGGAACCCGAACTCGTCCTTGTGCAGGGTGGTCGAGCCACACCAGCCGCAGCGGCCCGAGGCGTCCAGCACGGCCTTGCTTTCCAGCTCGGTGCGCCGATCCGCGGACCCGCCGGTGACCGCGCGCGGCGCCGCCGAGCCGACCGCGGGCGTCGCGCCCCGGCCGGAGACCTTCTTGGACAGCCACCACGCACCCGCGACGACGGCCACGATCACCACGACGCCGATCAGCCATTTCACCAGCCCGACCACGATCCCGATGGCCAGGCCCGCCAGCACCAGCACCCCGACGATCTGCGCAATCCGCAGGATGATCCGCGCCACGGCGGCCCCCTATCCGAACCTCCGGCACTCCGCTCCCGACGCTACCCCGTCCCGGGGCCGCCGACCATGCGCCGACCGGATCCGCAGTGGCACGAGCGGGCGGCTACCCGGACATCACCCAGCGGATGCCCTTGGTGACGGCGAGGCCGCCGCCACGGATGAGGATTGGCTCCACGATCGGAAGGTAGGGCAGTCGCAACGGCCCGCGGGCCCACCGCGGCAGCAGCTCTACGGCCGCCGCGGCGAGCAGCGCGTATGGAGCCCGCGCCACGAGCGCGAGCGGCGGGTTGAGCAGCAGGAACCGTGCGGTCGACCGGGCCTGCGGGCTGCCCGCCAGCTCGGGCCGGAAGGCCGCGATCCGGTACGCGAGTGCCGCTTCGGTCTCCGGCGGGTCGAGGACGCCGAGCTCGCGTGCGATCCGGGCGGTGTCCGCGACGTACCCGTCGCGGCCTCTGTGGTCCAGCGGCCGGGCGCCGTAGCGCTGGTGGGCGCGCAGGAAGCTGTCGATTTCCGCGATGTGCACCCACTCCAGCAGGTGCGGGTCGGCCGCGGAGTAGGGCCGGCCGTCGGGTGCCCGGCCGCGGACCCGGGCGTGCACCGCTGTGATCTGCTCGATGGTGGCGCGCGCCTCGGCGTCTGACCCGAACGTCGTGGCGGCGAGGAAGTAGCTGGTGCGGGCGAGGCGTCCCCACGGGTCCCCGCGGTAGCCGGAGTGTCCGGCGACCCCGGCCATCGCCAGCGGGTGCAGCGACTGCAGGAGCAACGCGCGCAGCCCGCCGACGAACATCGAGGCGTCCCCGTGCACCCGCCGAATCGGCCGGTCGGTGGCGAACCAGCGCGGGCCGGGCGCGCCGTGGATCCGCACCCGACGATTCGGCCCCTCGTCGCCCGCGACCTTCTGGAAGACGTCGGCCCCGAGCCGCGCCCGCAGGTCCGCGACCCGGGCTGCGAGCGACCCGACTCCGGGCATCCGCAGCTCGACCACACCGCCATCATCCGCGACCGGGCCGGCCCCGACCACCCGACGGCAGGCACACTCGTCGGGTCGGAGCGCGGACTCGCCGCGTCGGACCGGCAATTGAGCGTTGCCGCAGGTGCCTGTCGGCCGCCGTGCACGAGGCGGAACCTCCTCGCAGACGCGTTTGACACCTCGCAGAGCCCGGGGGCTCTGCGAGGTGCACACGCGGTCTGCGAGGCTGGTCGGGTCAGCCCACCGGTGGTCGCGGCGGCCCGCGCGGCCACCGCCGCGGCGCCCGGGTCGATACGTGGCGAACTTCGCCGGATCCGCGCAGTGTCGGGTGGCCGGCGGGAATCTCACCCGCCGGCTCCCACAGAACCCGTTATGTCGAGATCGACATAACCGGTTGTATGTCGAGTGGCTGGTTATGTTGAGGACGCTGCCGGTGGGTCGAGATTCCCCTCGTGTGACAGGGGTTCGCCGATGACCCGCTCAACATAATCGTTGCTGCCACGCCGAGGCTGTTCGGATCGTGTTTGGGCGATCCGACAGGAGGCAGGGATGGGCAGGAAGGTTTGGGTCCCGGTGGTGTCGGGACCGCTGGCGCCGTATGCGGCGGGGTTCTTGTCGTGGTTGGCGTGTCGGGGGTACTCGCGCTCGGCAGCGGCGGACAGGCTGTATCAGTTCGATCAGCTCAGCCGGTGGCTGGCACACGAGGGTCTTGGCGTAGGCGATCTGGCCGGCGAGCAAGCCGAGCGATTCTCCCAGGAGCGTCGCGCGGCGGGCGTGGTGTCGTGGTCCTGCCCGCGCAGCGTGGCGCTGCCGCTGGAGTATTTGCGGCAGTTGGGGGCCGCGCCGCCACCGGCACCGGCCTGCTCGGTCGGCCCGTTGGAGGAACTGCTCGCCGATTACGGTAGGTATCTGTCGATCGAGCGCGGGTTGTGTGATCACACGGTGCTCGATGCGTACGTCCCGGCGGCGCGTTTGTTCCTGTCTGACCTGGGCGGCTCGAACGGGTTGGACCTGGCACGGCTGGCCGCGGCGGACGTGAGCTCGTTTCTGGCCCGCGAGTGCCCGAAACGTAGCGTGTCCGGGGCGCGCGATCTGGTCTGCGCGCTGCGGTCGTTGTTGCGCTACCTGCACCTGGCAGGGCTGATCACGTCGCCGCTGGTCTGGTCAGTGCCTTCGATGGCCGACCTGCGCGATCGCACGCTGCCGCGTGGTCTGGAACCGACCGCGGCGCGCCAGCTGCTTGCATCCTGCGATCGACGCAAGCTCGTCGGCCGGCGTGATTTCGCGATCTTGTTGCTGCTGGCGCGGCTGGGGTTACGGGTCGGCGAGGTCGCCGCGATCACCCTGGACGACATTGACTGGCGGGCCGGGATGCTGCTGGTCCACGGCAAGGGCAGTCGCGAGGACGCGCTGCCGTTGCCGACCGATGTCGGTGAGGCGATCGTGTCCTATCTTCGCCGCCGACCGCGGTGTGAATGCCGGGCGCTGTTCTTGCGGGTGACCGCACCACGGAAGGGGCTGAACCGGTGCACAGTCGCGTGGGTCGTGCGCGCGGCGTGTGACCGGGCCGGGCTGCCCCGAGTCGGGGCTCACCGGCTGCGCCACACCGCCGCGACCCAGATGCTGCAAGCTGGGGCGTCGCTGCCGGAGATCGGCCAGGTACTTCGTCATCGCGACCAGAAGACCACCGCGATCTACGCCAAGGTCGACCACGTCGCGCTGCGGGCGCTGGCGCGTCCGTGGCCCACGCCGGCAGGTGTGTCATGAGCGCGCTGCGCGCGGCGCTGGATGACTACCTGCGCATCCGTCGCCGGCTCGGCTTTGCGATGCCCCAGGCCGGGCGCATGCTCGAAGGGTTCGTCGAGTTCCTCGACCGAGCCGGCGCGCAGCGGATCACGACCGAGTTGGCGCTGGCATGGGCGCGGCTCCCCGTCGACGTCCATCCGTTTACGTGGCGCCAGCGGCTCACCGTTGCGCGGGGTTTCGCCCGGTACCTGGCCACGGTCGATCCCGCCAGCGAGGTCCCGGCCACCGACCTGCTGCCCGGGCGCCGTCCGCGCATCGCTCCCTACGTCTACTCCGAGCAGGAGATCGCGGCGTTGATGGCAGCCGCTCGACAGCTGCGACCGGCGCTGCGCGCGGCGCGTCACGAGACCCTGATCGGGCTGCTGGCCGTTACCGGCTGCCGCCCAGGAGAAGCCCTCGGACTCGACCGTGCAGATGTCGACCTGGACAACGGCGTGGTGCACGTGCGTGCCGGAAAGAACAACAAACAGCGGCAGGTGCCGCTGCACCCGAGCACCATCAGCGCGCTTCGCGCCTACGCCGGCCTGCGTGACGCCCGCTTCCCGACACCGTCCACACCGGCGTTCTTCCTCTCCGCGCGGGGACGGCGGATGGGACGCGAGGAACTCAACGCCACGTTCATCACGCTGGTCCGCCAGATCGGCCTGGAAGGCCGCGGCTCCCGTGCCCGGCCGCGCCCGCATGATCTCAGGCATGCCTTTGCCGTGCACACGTTGCTGGACTGGTACCAGGCCGGTGAGGACGTCGACCGGCGGATGCCGTTGCTGTCGACGTATCTGGGGCACGTCGACCCGGCCAGCACGTACTGGTACCTCGAAGCGGTCCCCGAGTTACTCGAATTGGTCGGCCAGCGGCTCCAGCGGCTGCCCGGGGTGGTGTCATGAGCGCGCTCGCGCCCGCGCTGCAGGCGTTCTTCACCGACCGGCTGATCACCCAGCGTGGATCGAGCCCGCGCACGATCGCCGCCTACCGCGACACGTTCACGCTGCTGCTGCGCTTCGCGCACGACCAGACCGGCAAGCAGCCGTTCGAGTTGGACCTCGACGACCTCGACGCACCGTTGATCGGCGCCTTCCTAACCCACCTCGAACGCGACCGCGGCAACACTGCCCGCACCCGCAACGCCCGCCTCGGCGCGATCCACTCCTTCTACCGTTTCGCCGCGCTCGAACACCCCGAACACGCGCACACGATCGCGCGAGTCATGGCGATCCCGACCAAGCGCCACGAACGCGGCACCGTCTGCTACCTCGACCTCACCGAGATCACCGCGCTGCTCGCCGTCCCCGACCGCGGCACCTGGCTCGGCCGCCGCGACCGTGCACTGCTGGCATTGATGATCCAGACCGGGGTACGCGTCTCCGAACTGGTCGGCCTGCGCATCCGCGACGTCCACCTCGGCACCGGCCACCACATCCAGGTCCTGGGCAAGGGACGCAAGAAGCGCACGACACCGCTGACCGGTGAGGTCACCGCCCTGCTGCGCCAATGGATCACCGAACGTGGTAGCGGGCACGAAGACCCGCTGTTCCCAACCCGCCAAGGTCGACCGCTGAGCCGGCACACGGTCGGACTACTCGTCGGAAAGCACGCCGAGACAGCGGCAGCGGGCTGCCCGTCGCTGAAGACCAAGCGCGTTACCCCGCACGTGCTCCGCCACACCACGGCCATGCTCTGGCGGGCCAAAGGCGTGGACATCGCCACGATCGCCCTGCTCCTGGGTCACGAAAGCGTCCAGACCACCCACATCTACGAACACGCCGACCCTGCTCTCAAGGAGGAAGCGATCGCCCGGACGGCGCCGCTCGGGATCAAACCCGGCAGATACCGACCCTCCGACACACTCCTCGCCTTCCTCGAAGAGCTCTGATTATGTTGAGCGGGTCATCGGCGAACCCGTGTCACACGAGGGGAATCTCGACCCACCGGCAGCGTCCTCAACATAACCAGCCACTCGACATACAACGGGGCGTGAACCTCTCAGCTCACCGGGCTCTTGTCATCCGGTTCTTGCTGCTGCCACGCGGTGGATGGCTTCCCATCGCCAGTGCGCGAGCACTCCCGGCCGGGTCTTCTTGATCTCGGCCAGGATCCGCCATGCTCGTCGAGGGGCCCGCCGCAGGTGTTTGTACTTGCGGCAGGCCCACCGCACGAGGTAGTGGTCGACGTGGGAGAGGACGTAGACGGTTTCCCACGGGCCGAACCGGCCGTAGTAAGCAGCCCACGCACCCGCCCGCGAGTTGACCAATCGGGCAACTTCGGCGAAGGACAGGTCACTGCGTAAGTGAAATCGCATCCGGCGGATCTGCCGCCGGATCGAGGTGGCGGCCGCCCGGCTGATCGCCGGAGAGAAGGTCGTGAACATCGACCCGTCCGGTCTTCTCACCGCGCGTGGTTTGAACGTGTACCCGAGGAAGTCGAACGACACGTTCTCGTGCGAGCCGTGCCTTCCACTCTTCTTGCAATACACGATCCGGGTCTTGGTCGGGTGCAACCGCAACCCGCCACACTCGGCCAGCCGCGCGGCGATCGCCGCCCGCAGCCTCTGGGCCTGCTGCCGACTCACACAGTGCACGATCACGTCGTCGACGAACCTTTCGAACAGCACATCCGGGAACTCCCGGGCCATCCACGCGTCGAAGGCGTAATGCAGGAACAGGTTCGCCAACAGCGGGGAAATCGCGGCACCCTGGGGGCTGCCCCGATCACGAGCGATCGGCGTGCCGTCCGCCGCCACCAACGGCGCGGACAACCACCGCTGCACATACAGCAACAGCCACCGCTCGCTCGTGTGGTGGGCCACCGCCTTGAGGACCAGGTCATGATCGAGGTTGTCGAAGAACCCTTCGATGTCCAGATCCAGCACCCACTCGTGGGACAGACAACGCTTCCGGCAGGTCGCTACCGCGTCCAGCGGCGAGCGACCCGGACGGTAGCCGTAGGAGTCCGGGTGGAACATCGGCTCCACCAACGGCTCCAGACAGGCCACCGCTACCGTCTGCGCGGTTCGGTCGGCCACCGTGGGCACCCCGAGGACCCGCACTCCCCGACCCCCGTCCTTGGGGATCTCCACCTTCCGCACCGGGGACGGGAAGTAACTTCCCGACGACATCCGGTTCCACAGCTTGTACAGGTTGTCCTTGCGGTCCTGCGCGAACTGCTCAACCGTGACGCCGTCGATCCCCGGCGCCCCTTTCTTCTCCCTGACCTTCTCAAACGCCGTCACGAAGACCTCCTTCGAGATCTCGAACGGCTTCGAACCTGGCCGACTCATCCGGTTCCTCCCGAGAACTTCGGTTGACCATCGATTCCAGACCTGGATGACCCGTCTCCTTCGCTCCACTCCCATTACAGGAGCTTCATCACTACTACGAGACAGTCCGCCCCTGTGCCCCGTAACCGGTACTCAACCCCTCGCGGCTCTTCACCACTTGAAGCGCTCCCTCTCGCCCCCGCCCTGTCGACGGAGGACACTTCCAGGACGACAGGTTCCCGCGTTCCGAGCAGAAGCCCGGACCAAGCTCACGCCACCTACATGCCGGGCACCGCCTGGGCGGTAAACAGGTATCCCCCAGACTTCTCCCGAAGATGCGATCAATCCTCGGTTCTGGCACCATCTGGAACTTTCGACACTTCAACAGTGGTTCGCTCGCGCTCGTCTTCTTGGTCCACACCTGACGCACTCACCGGCGCGCCTTTTTCCGCATCGCTTCCCACCCCGGCTGTGAAGAGAATCAACCGCAGGCGACCTCCTTAGGCGATCTTGTCGAGGGTGACGTAGTAGCCGAGTCCGGTGAGCTGTTTGATGAGGCGGTCACGTTGGTGGTCGGTGTTGCGGCGGGTGAACCAGTCCCCGCCCAGGTCGTCGTAGTCGCAGTCGTGGGTGAGCAGGTGCCAGCAGATCACCAGGATGGAGTGCGCGACGGCGATGGCGGCCTTCTTCTTCCCGATCCGCCGCGCCAGCCGCCAGAACTGGGCCGACAGGTAGGTGTCGCGGGTGCGGGCGGCGGCCCAGGCGCACTGGGTCAGGATGTCGAGCAGCCAGACGTCGCCTTTGGTGGTCTTGCCCGAGCCGCGTTTCCCGCCGGTGATGTTGTTTCCCGGGGCGAGGCCGGCCCAGGAGGCCAGGTGCGCGGCGGTGGGGAAGCGGGTCATGTCGACGCCGATCTCGGCGATGACGGTCTCGGCGGCCCGTTTCCCGACCCCGGTGATGGTGTCGAGTCGGTCACGGGCGCGGGTGAAAGGGAGACCGGTCTCGCTGGTGTGGGTGGCGACCAGGGTGTCGACGCGCTCGTCGAGTCGGGCGATCGCCGCTTCGAGGTGGGCGGTGTGCTCCAGGCACAACCCGATCAGCAGCGCGTGGTGCTCGGTGAACCGGCCGCGCAGGGCCTGACGCAGCGCGGGGATCTTGCGCCGCAACCGGCCTTTGGCCAGCTCCGCGAGCATGTCCGGGTCGCGCTCGCCGGCGACCAGGGCGGCCAGCATCGCCCGACCGGACACCCCGAGCACGTCGGAGGCGACCGAGTCCAGCTTGATGCCCGCGTCTTCCAGGGTTTTCTGGATCCGCTGGCACTCGCTGGTGTGGGCCTGGATGAGCCGTTTGCGGTAGCGGGTCAGGTCCCGCAACTCCCGGATCGCCGGCGGGGGCACGAAGCTGCCCCGCAGCAGCCCGTGTTCGAGCAGCTCGGCCAGCCATTCCGCGTCCAGGACGTCGCTCTTTCGGCCGGGTAGGATCTTCACGTGGTGGGCGTTGACCAGCTTCAACGCGAACGCCCGCTGCTCCAGCACGTACCAGACGGGTTTCCAGTACGAGCCGGTGGCCTCCATCGCGATCTCGGTGACACCCTCGGTGGTGAACCAATCGGCCATCGCCTCCAACGACGCGGTGAACGAGGAGAACGTACGGGTCTGCTTGCGTCGACCCCGCCCCTTCGTTGCCGGGCCCCGCACACAGGCCACCACCTCGTCCTTGCCGATGTCGATCCCTGCGCAACACTCCACCAACACCTCCACCAGCGACCTCCTCGACCGCAACGTCCTACCGGTGGGATCGGCGGGGCCAACCGATCAACGACGCTGTGAAGCGTGCACGAAGGACAACAGTTCGAGGTGCCGGGAAGGCCCCTGGCGTCAGTCTCTTAAACGGGTTCGCGCGCACCAAGCGCAAACGAGCTCGGCCGACCCCGACCAGATTCTCATCCTTCGAGGCGGCCCGCGGCAGCGGCCATGGGTTCTCTTAACCGACGCAGTATGCGGTGGTTTCAAGCCATCCCCTGCAGGACGGCTCCGGAGGGCCTACCTCCATCTCCTGCCCAGTTGCGCACGTCCAACAGAACCCGATCTACACCAGCTTCTCCCTTCCGTGCTCGCGGCACACGATCACCGGTTCGGTGCGGAAGGCGGCCAGATCCGGCCGGATCCGCACCGAACCGATGATCTCGACCCGCTCCGAGCCCGACCCGCCCCCGGCCCAACCCACCGCCGCGCTCCACGCCCCCGGGCTCCACACGCCCCGGGCCGACCCACCGCACAGCCACCTTGGCCGCAACGGTGGACCCGCTCGGCCCCCTCGGTCCGCGGGCCGCGGGCGACCTCGCGCGGGCCGCGCTGATGGAGAGGACGACGCCGTGTTATTCGGCGCACCGCCAACTCGTGCGCTGGCTGGAGGGCTGCGGAGCGCGGCGGCCGCCGGAGCATGCAGGCGAAGCCCACCTGCTCGCCGCCGCGCTTGCGCTGCCGGGCAGGATAGTCGGCATGGACAGGGACATGGGCACGGACATGGGCAAGGACGAGCTTGACCAGCTGCGGGAGGAGGCGGAGAAGCACATCGCCGACATGCCCGCCGAGACCGCCCTCGGCAACGCCGACCCCGACGGCCCGCACGAGGAGACGCCCAAGGAGTGGGAGGCCGAGCACCCCGGTCCCACCGGGTAGGGGCGCGCGTCAACGGCGCAACGCCAGCAGCTCACCTTTGCCGACGCCGACCGTGGTGGTCAGCATTCCGGGTTCGGCCTGAATCAGCGCGCGCAGCGGGGCGATCTCCTCCGGGTGGGACGTGGCGTTGTCGGCCACGAGCACCCCTCCCGGCCGGAGCACCCGCACCGGGTGCGGCCACCACGAGGGGTACTCGACCCGCTCGGCGTCGAGGAACAGCAGGTCGACCGAGCCGTCCGCCATGTCCGCCAGCGCGGCGCCGCCGTCGCCCTGCCGGAACGTCACGTGGTCGACGAGACCGGCGGCACGCAGGCTGTCCCGGGCCGCGTTCTGGGCGACCCGATCGACGTCGAGGGTCAGGACGTGGCCGCCGGTGCTGCGGGCCGCGTCCGCCAGCCACAGGGTGGAGACGCCGCGCGAGGTGCCGATCTCGAGGATGGTCCGAGCCTGCACTGCCTGCGCGAGAAACCAGAGCAGCCTGCCCGCCGCCGGTTCGAGCACCCGCCACCGGTCGAGGCGATCGGCCTGCGCGGCGTCGTGTTGTTCGGCGGCCGCCACCAGGTCGTCGATGATCTTCTGGGTCGTCGCGTCCATCCCCCGATCATGCCCCGGCCGGCTCGCGTCGATCCCCCGACGACGGCGCCGCCCCCACGAGCGCGGATGCGCGACGTGCAGGAACGCGCTCTCGGCTAGGTTCTACGCCCATGGACGACCGCACCGAGCCGCCGTTCCGGGCCGAGCACGTCGGCAGCCTGCTGCGCCCCCGCGCGCTGGTGCAGGCCCGTCACGACTTCGCCGCAGGGCGCATCGACGCTGACCGCCTGCGCGCGGCGGAGGACGACGCCATCCGCGGCGTCGTCGCGCTGCAGGAGGACCTCGGCTTCCGCGCGGCGACCGACGGGGAGTTCCGGCGCACCTCGTGGCACATGGATTTCATCTACCAGCTGGGCGGCGTCACCCGCACCGACGAGGAGCTCGTGGTGCAGTTCCGCAACGACGAGGGCAGCGGTCAGTTCATCGCCGCGGGCCTCGCCGTCCGCAAGCCGCTGCACCTCGACGAGCCGATCTTCGCCGACGACTTTCGTTTCCTGTCCGGCGCGGTGCGCACGGCGGTGCCGAAGATGACCCTTCCGTCGCCGAGCATGGTGCTCCTCCGCAGCGGCACCGGCGCGGTCGACCGCAGCGTCTACCCGGACCTCGAGGAGTTCTGGGCCGATCTCGCCGCCGCCTACGCCGACGAGCTCCGCGCCCTCGCCGCCGTGGGCTGCCGTTACGTGCAGCTCGACGACACCAGCCTCGCCTGCCTCAACGACCCCCGCCAGCGGGCCGCACTGGCCGCCCGCGGCGACGACGCCGAGCACATGCACGTGCGCAACATCCGCACGATCAACGCCGCGGTCGCCGACCGGCCGGGCGGCATGCGCATTGCCGCCCACGTGTGCCGCGGCAACTTCCGGTCGTCCTGGATCGCCGAGGGTGGCTACGACTTCGTCGCGGACGAGCTGTTCGGCGAGCTCGACGTCGATGCCTTCTTCTGCGAGTTCGACGACGAACGCTCCGGCGGCTTCGCCCCCCTGCGGTTCGTGCCGCCCGGCAAGCAGGTGATCCTCGGGTTGGTCACCACCAAGCGCGGGCGAATGGAGGACCCCGACGACCTCAAGCGCCGCATCGACGAGGCCGCCCGCTACGTTCCGCTCGACCGGCTCAGCCTGTCGCCGCAGTGCGGGTTCTCCTCCACCGTCGAGGGCAACGTGCTCAACCCCCGCCAGGAGATCGACAAGTTGCGGCTGGTCGTCGAGGTCGCCCAGGACGTGTGGGGCAGCGGGTGACCAGTCGCGCACCTGGTCCTTCCTCTCGGGTCGGGGCCTGCCCGCTCAGAGGGAGGTGACGATCGAGCGCAGGATCAGGGTCGCGATGAAGACCACCGTGAACGCGAGATCGATCTGGACGTCGCCGAGGCGCACCGGCTTGAGCACGCGGCGGACGGGCGCGATCACCGGCTCGGTCAGGCGGTAGGTCAGCTCGCGTGCCTTGCGGACGCCGCCGCTCCGAGAGGACGTCAGCACGCCCGTCCAGTCGAGCACCGCCCGCGCGACGAGCACGAGCAGGAACAACAGCAGCAGCAAGCCGAGCAACGAACCCAGAGCACCCATGTGACAACACCTCTTCCCGGCTCCAGGGTGCCCGACATGGCTGAGCGTGGGCTGAGGGTTCGCCCCCGCCCGAGGTGAGTCGCACGTCCTGACACCGCGAGTTGGCGATTTCGGCCCGTCGAACGGCGAACACGGCGCGGGGAATCGTGCGACTCACCGCCACCGGGGGCAAGCGCGTCAGGCCCGGCAGGACAGCGGCTTGCCGCCGTTGTAGGCCACCATGTCGCCCAACGCGGCGAAGACGTCGATCGCGCCGCCGCGCTCCAGGCCGTCGAGCTCGGCGTAGGCGCGGTGGAGGTTGCCGACGATCCGCTCGGCGTCGGGCCAGTCGGTGTACAGCCCGAGGTCGGTGTCGCGGGCCGCATCCAGGGGCGAGCGGCCCGCGGCGCGGCCGCGCTCGGCGACGTCCAGGACGAACCGCAGGTAGCCCAGGGTGGCGTCGACCGGCGCGCGGTCGTGGAACACCGGCCCGTGCCCCGGCACCACCGTCTGCGCGCCGAGCGGGAGCAGCACGTTCTCCAGCACGTCGATCGCACCCGCGACCGAGCCCATGAGCAGGAACGGGGTGCCGCCGTTGAATACGAGGTCGCCGCAGAACAGCGTCGAGCGCTCCGGGAACCAGACGACCGAGTCATTGGTGGTGTGCGCGGGCGTGCCGACGTACAGGACGTCGGCACGCAGGTCACCCACGTGCAGCGCCACCCGGTCGGTGAAGGTCAGGAACGGCGGCTCCAACGGCAGCGAACCCCACTCCGGGTTCTCCCAGAACGGCAGCTCGCGAGCCGGTCCGAAGGCGATCGCCTCGGCGCGGGTGCGTTCGTGCGCGACGATCGTCGCGCCGCCGAACAGGGCGTTGCCGAACGTGTGGTCGCCGTGGTGATGCGTGTTGACCAGCGTGCGCACGGGGGCGGCGCTCACCGAGGCGATGGTGTCCAGGAACGCCCGGGTGCGCCGCTCCGTGGAGCACGAGTCGACGGCAACCACGCCCCGGGGGCCCACGGTGAAGCCGGTGTTGTTGATCCACCAGGTGCCGTCCGGCTGGATGTAGGCGTAGATGCCGTCCGACACCTCGTGGAGCTGCGGCGGCGCGGGCGTGGT
This sequence comes from uncultured Actinomycetota bacterium, assembly GCA_963822805.1. GTDB lineage: Bacteria > Actinomycetota > Actinomycetes > Mycobacteriales > Pseudonocardiaceae > Pseudonocardia. The sequence goes on from CAWGIV010000004.1 coordinate 1,224,409, forward strand.
GACGTCGTGGGGATGGCAGCTCATGCCTGCTCCTTCGGCAGCAGGATCACCGTCGATCTCCGGCGAACTCTCCGCCTGCCGCCGGGGTCACGGTACTGACGCGTACCCCCGTGTTCGAGAGCCCGCCACGTTCACCCGATCGGGCTCAGGGTCGGCCCTGATTTCCGCCCGGATCGACGGCGGCCGGGCACAAGGCGGCCGATCCGGTCGTTGACCCGGGGCAGGACCGGCGAAAGAGAGGAACCGATGTCATCCGCCAACCAGCCCACCGAGCGCTACCCGAGCGCGGTGCCCGCACCGAGCAGCCGCATCGCGGCGATCCTCGCCCACCTGTCGGCGCCCATCGCGGCGCTGCTCAGCGCCGGGTCGCTGAGCCTGCTCGGCCCGCTGCTCGTGTGGCTGGTGATGAAGCACGACCCCTACGCCCGCAAGGCCGCGGCCGGGGCGTTCAACTTCAACCTCGCCTTCTGGCTGCTCTACCTGATCAGCTGGCTGCTGATCTTCACCGTGGTCGGCGCGGTCATCGGCATCCCGCTGATCATCGTGTTGTTCGTGGTGTCCGCGTGGTGCCACATCAAGGGGGCCATCCGCGCCGCCGATGACCGGCCCTACGACTACCCATTCCAGATCCGCGTGCTGTCCTGAGCCGGCGGCTGGGCACGGGCGTCAATGCCTGCGACGGCGGCGCCCGCCCATCCGGAAGGCGTCCTTGACCTTCTCGACAGCCTGCTTGAGGTTGCCCCTCACCTGCTCGGACGACCCTTCCGCCTCGAGGCGCCGGTTGCCGGTCACGTGGCCCGTGTTGCGCTTCATGCGCCCGCGCAGCTCCTGCGTCTTGTGAGCGACCTTGTCCCCGAAACTCATGGCGCACCTTCTCCCGAAGTCATCTCCGATGGGGAGTACCCACTGCGCGCCGCCGCCTACACGCGTGTTTCAGCTACACGCGTGTTTCAGCGCTCCCGCGTGGGGTATACGACGTCCCCGAGGTCCATCCGACGGCCTCGCCTGCACCGAGAGGCGACGATGTCTCTGGATCAACTCGGCCCCGCCGCGGCCCCCGTCCCCCGTCGCCCGATCCTCGCCACCGTCTCCGCCGCAGGCGAGCTCGACGACGCCGCGGCGGCGCGGCTGTTGCGCTGGTGTGGAGCCCGCCTGCACCTGCACGACATCGGGGAGGCGCCCGTCGGCCATCTGTTGATCGACCTCAGCCACGCCCGACGCACCACCCTCTCGGCCGTGGCCATCCTCGACCACGCCCGCACCGAGGCCGGACGCCGACACGTCGGCATCCACCTCATCGGCGCCGGGCCGCTCATGGCCACGTCCGCGACGCAGATGCGGCACAGCCTCGGCCGCTGGAGCAGCTTTCCGACGCTCGATGTCGCCCGCGCCGCGCTCAACCCGACCGGGGCGGGCGGGAGGACCCACGGCCCGACACCGCTTCCCGTCGACCCGGACGCGATCGTCGTCATGACCACGACCACCTACGACCGTCTCCGATGACCCGAGGTCGGCCCGAGGAGGATGCGAACGAGTGGCGATCAGGTCCCACGTGAGTTTGCCCATCCATCACCACGCCCGCCGCACCCAGCCGCGCCAGCAGGCCTAGCTTCGCTGCGCTCGTCGTCACATTCGTCCATGTCACAGCGTGCGGGGCTGTCCCGTCTCAGAGGCATCTGCCAACAACGGCAAGAAGTGCACGGATGGAAGCCCGCTTGAACCTCACCGACAGCTCGATCGCAGCCAAGTCCATGAGCTACATGGTGATCATCGCGGACTCGACGCTGCCGACCGCAACCACGGGCCCGATCCCGCCGAGGTGACGTCCTCCCCGGCAGATCAACCGAAGGAGACACGATGAGAATATTGTTGGCGGGCGCATCCGGCGCCATCGGCCAGCCGCTGGTGCGGCGGCTACGCGCGGCCGGCCACGAGGTGACCGGGATCCACCGCTCGGCGCAAGGGCGGGCGGTACTGCTCGCCGCCGGGGCCGCGCCGATTCGGGTGGACGTGCTGGACCGGTCCGCGCTGCTGCAGGCACTCGACGGGCACCGCTGCGAAGCGGTGATTGCCCAGCTGACCGCGCTGAAGAAGGCACCGACCGGTCACAAGGACATGGCCGCGACCAACCGACTGCGCACCGAGGGCACCGCGAACCTGCTCGCCGCCGCGAAGCAGATCGGCGCCAGCCGGTTCGTGACCCAGTCGATGGTCTTTGGCTACGGGTACGGCGACTTCGACGGCCGGGTGCTCACCGAGTCTGACCAGTTCGGCCCACCCGGGCGCGGGCGCTTCGAGGAGCACCTCGCCGCGATGCGGTCCAACGAGGAGCAGGTGCTTCACGCGACGCACGTGGAAGGCGTCGCCCTGCGCTACGGCCTGCTGTACGGGCCGGACGCGGCCGGCGACGGGCTGGTTGAGGGCTTGCGTCGACGCCGCGTACCGGTGATCCGCCGTGGCGGGGTGCAGCCCTGGCTATACATCGACGATGCCGCCACGGCCACCCTCGCCGCCCTCGAGAAGGGCGCCGCAGGCACGGCCTACAACGTCGCGGACGACGAGCCGGTCAGCTTCTCCGAACTGATGACCGCGATGGCCGCCGCGCTCGGCGCGCCCGAGCCGAGGGTCGTGCCGCCCTGGCTGCTCGCGGCGACCCCATACGCCAAGGCGGTGATGACCGGCGGTCTGCGGGTCAGCAACGCCCGGGCGAAACGTGATTTCGGGTGGGCGCCACAGGTGCCGACATACCGCGACGGCGTCGCGGCAATCGCCGACCATTACCGCAAGGCAGCGGCATGAGGCGCCAAACGATGAAACGATGGCGTCGATCGTTAAAGGTATCGACGACCGGGTGGTCAAGAACGGCATGCGACTAGTGCTGCATTGGGGGCTGGCCCCGAAAGCCTTCGCGCTGTTGGTGACCACAGGACGGTGCACCGGGTTGCCCGGCCGCATCCCGGTCGGCAACGGCCTGATCGGTGCAGGGAGACGGCGGCCGGAGTACCCCGGTAAGGGTTCGGCTTGCGGGCACTCGCTGCGGCGCACAGATCGAGTCTGTGCGGCTTCCAACCCGCCGCGGAGGATGATTGTCGAAGGGGGTCACGTCGACGCGAGACTGACGGCTGGAGTTCGTGACAGCATGGCGCCCCTGGAACCTGTTGGAGTGCCCGGCTGCGAGCGCGGCAGCGGAAGCGGTGATGGGTATGCGTACTGGCTCGCCACGACTGTTTCTGCAGGAGCTCATCCAGGGTCCTGTCGTCGCGCAGGCCATCTACGCCGTGGCCAGGCTCGGCGTCGCCGACTTGCTCCGCGATGGGCCGAGGACTGACCGGGAGTTAGCGGAGGCCGCCCGGTGCCACGCGCCATCGTTGTACCGGGTGTTGCGGCTGCTCACCGAGCTCGGGCTGTTCCGCGAAGGGCCGGCACATTTGTTTGAGGTGACGGCGCTGGGCAGCTATTTGCGCCAGGACGTGCCGGGCTCGCTGCGTAGCATGGCACTGGCCTACGGGCAAAGTCCGTTCTGGCCGGTGTGGGCGGCCTTCCTTCACAGCGTCCAGACCGGCGAACCGGCGTTCCGCACGGTCTTTGGACTGGACATCTTCGATTACTACCCGCGGCACCAGGACGAGGCACGGCTGTTCAACGAGCTGATGACCGACCTGACCGCCGGCGTCGCCCCCACCGTGGCTGACGCCTACGATTTCACCGGTGTCAGTTCCGTCGTCGACGTCGGCGGCGGGGAGGGTCAAATGCTCGCCGCTATCCTTCGAGCTCATCCTCACCTGCACGGGGTGATATTGGACCTACCCCACGTCGTGACCGGCGCGCCGGCTCTTCTACAGGCCGCCGGGGTCGCCGAGCGGTGCCGGGTGGTTGGCGGGGACGCCTTTACCGCGGTCCCGGCCGGCCACGACGTCTACCTGCTTTCCAGGGTCATTCACGACTGGGACGACCAAGCAGCGATCACCCTGCTGACTCGCTGCCGCCAGGCCATGGGCTCCGACGCGGCGCTGCTGCTGGTCGAGCGCGTGATCCCCGACGAAGAACCGCCGCTGCACATGCTGCAGTCCGACCTGATCATGCTGGTCGCCCCCGGCGGCCGCGAGCGCACCGAAGAGCAGTACCGCCGCCTGCTCGACGCCGCCCGCTTCGACCTGGTCCAACAACGACCCGCCTTGGAGCCGTACGCGGTCCTCGAGGCGCGTCCTCGTCGCTTGCGCGCCTCGCCCGGCGGGCCGCAACACCTCACCCACGCCTGATCGCAAGCCGATCCCATCTGGGCAGCCGCCCAGTGACGGTGCGTCTTACGAGATGCGTCGACCTGTCCGCGGCGCTGGTTCCTCGCCCAGGCCGGCGTACCGGAGGGCAGGCGCAACACGCGATCGGCCATCGAGGACCCGGACGGCCGGGGGCCACGGCTGTTCTTCCAGCAGGTGCCCGAGGACAAGGTCGCCAAGAACCGCCTCCACCTCGAGCTCAGGCACGGCGGCCGGTGAGGACGCGCCAGATCCAGCTCGACGGCACGTAGCGGCCGTGCAGGACGTACTCGCGAACGGCGTCGACGAGCAGGGTGGAGTCGAGCAGCCGACGCGCGGCAGGCGTACCGACCAGGAGCAGCTCGTCGTCTGCGGCCAACGGGAAGTCGTCGGACGGGGCCAGGTGGGCTTCGTCGCCGCGCACGACCAGCAGCACGACCGCCTGCAGTCGCTCGGCGCGGTTGTCGGGGCTGCGCAGCAGGTCCCCCAGCTGCGGCATCCCGTCCCGGACGCCGCGCAGCGCAGGCGCGCCGACGCTGCCGAGCTGGACGTTCCAGAGGGACTGGAGGCTCTTGCCGCAGAGGTGGGTGAGCCTGCCGATCAGCCGGTCCGCCCACGCGTCGCCCCGGGCGGGCATCTCCCGCACGAACCGCCAGAGCAGCGGTGTCGCCAACTGCGCGTACACCTCGTGCGCGACGACCTCGGCGGGCACGAGCAGCGCATCGATCTCGAGGGCGGCGAACAGCGGCGCGCTGGTCTGCTTGTTCTGCCGCGCGACGACGAAGACCCGCGGGCAGGCGCGGCGCGCGCCGACCACCAACGAGAGGTTCGTCGTGTCGTTGTCGGTGCCCGCGACGAACCCGGCCGCCCGCTCGATCCCGGCGGCCGCGAGCACCTCGGCCTCGTCACCCCGACCGACGATCGCGCCGGGCTCGTGCTCGGCCGCCGCGCCCGGCTCGACGACCGTCACCTCGTACCCCTCGCCGCGCAGGTCGTGGGTGACCTCGCGGCCGAACCGGCCGTAGCCGCACACGATCCAGTGCCCGCGCGACGGCGGCTCGCCCCGCCGCGGCAGCGGCGCACCCGGCCCGCTCTCCAGCCAGGTCAGGAGCTGGTAGGAGGCCGGGGCGCGCAGAGCGATGCGCAGATGGTCACCGAACCGGTCGAACGGGTTCACCACCGTCGGGGTGCCGAACGCGCTCATGCGCCCGCTCATCAGCGGTGCGACCGTCCGCACGATCACCGGCAGGTCGGGCCGCAGCAGCGCCGCCGTCTGGGTCGCCGCGAGGTTGGCCTCGTCGTCGTCGGTGAGCGCGAGCAGGCCCTCGCAGTACTGGTACCCGAGGCCCGCCACGCCCAGTTGGTCCGGGTCACGCGCATCCGCGACCAGCCCGGGCACGTCGGCGTGATAGGCGTCGAGATAGAGGTCGTCGATGCGCGCGGCGTCCCGGTCGATGACGACGAACCGGCGGCCCAGCGCGTCAAGCGACCGGGCGAGCAGCTCTCCGGTCTGCCCGTAGCCGACGATGAGCAGGAACGGCTCGCGCAGCCGTCGCACCTTGCGGGAGAAGTGCTGCAGCGCGAGCGCGTTGCGGAAGCTGCGCTCCTGGATGAGCGCGAGCAGCGAGCCGATCGCGTAGGCCCACCCGATGACCGTGAGGTAGATCGAGATCGTCACCCACATGCGCTGGTTGTAGGTGAAGGCGTAGGGGATCTCGCCGAAGCCGATCGTTGACGCCGTATAGCTCATCACGTAGAAGGCGTCGAAGAAGCCCAAACGCACGGGGCGCCCGGCGGCGTCCTGCCCCGGGATCAGCGTCAAGCCGAGCGTGCCGACGGCGAAGATGACGATCAGGACGATCAGCGGTGCCCGCATGCGCCGCAGCACCAGGAAGATCGTCGCCGACGCCTGGCCTGCCGACGCCATCGGCACTCGCCGCCTGCGGGTCCGGCGCTCGGGGTGCTCCTCGCCATCGAACAGCCGGGTCCAGAACAACAGGAGCGGGTTGCCCATATCAGCGGCGATGGAACGACAAGGTCTCCACCGTGAGGAGCACGACCGACACGATGTTGGCCAGCAGCGCACCGCCCGACAGCGACACGACGCTGGCCGTCGCCTCCCGGGTGAGGCCCTCGGCGGACACGTAGCCTGCGTAGCCCCACACGAGCGCCGCCGCGAACAACTGGAGGTCCGCGACGAGGCTCGTCGCCAGGTGCACCGCGCCGATCTGGGTGCGGTCACCGAACTTGAGCACCGTCGCGATGAGGTTGACGACGATGGCGGCGTAGAGCTCATAGGAGTTGTGCAGCGCCGGGTCGCCGATGTCGCCGATGAAGAAGCCGAAGTTCAGGGTGGCGGCGAACAGCACGAAGAAGCCGAAGATGACCTTCTCCAGGTTCATCGGCACCTCCCCGCCCGCGGTTGCCAGTCGGAATCTAGTCGGTCTGCCGGGAGATGTGGCCCTTGACAGATCCTTCTCGTTTCCGGTAACTATTTGCTACAGGAGAAAGGATTTGCCGCATGGACTCCCCCACCTTCACCGTGGCCGCCGTCTACCGCGAGCCCAAGGCGGCGGTCGCCTGGCTGGCCCGCGCGTTCGGCTTCGAGCTGACCATGGCCATCGACGGCCCCGACGACGACCCGACCATGGGCCACTACGAGATGGCCATCGACGGGCGGGGGCGGATCATGATCGGGGGCGAGTGGGCCGCGTGGACCCGCAGCCCGGCGTCGGTCGGCGGGGTCAACACCCAGTTCACGCACGTCGAGCTCACCGGTGACGTCGACGGGCACTGCGAGCGGGCCCGGGGCGCGGGCGCCGCCATCGCCGCCGAGCCCGAAGACCAGTTCTACGGCGACCGCACCTACCGGGCGGTCGACATCGAAGGCCACGTGTGGACCTTCGCTCAGCACGTCCACGACGTGACCAAGGCGGAGGCCGAAGCGGCGCTCGGGCAGCGGATCGAGGCGACGAACTGGGCGTGAGCGCGACCTCCGCGGCGGCCGCCCCCGAGCCGCTCGACCGCACCCTGGCCGCGTTGGCCGACCCGCACCGTCGCCAGGTGGTCGAGCTGCTGCGCGAGCGGCCCTACCGCGCAGGCGAGCTGGCCGCCGCGCTCGCCGTGCGCCCGTCGGTCATGAGCCGCCACCTCAAGGTGCTGCGCGACAGCGCTGTGGTCGAGGAGACGAGCCCCGAGTTCGACGCCCGCGTCCGCATCTACTCGTTGCGGCCGGGGGCGACGGCCGAGCTGCGGTCGTGGCTGGCCGCCGTCGAGCAGGGTTGGGCCGCTCAGCTGGCCGCCCTCAAGGCGCATGTCGAACGGGCGCCGTGACGTCGCGGGTGCTCGTGGCCCTGCGCGTCGCCGCGCCGCCCAGCCGGGTGTTCACGGCCTTCACCGCCGAGATCGGACAGTGGTGGCGCGCGCACGGCCTGTTCGAGCTGAACGGCCGCCGCGACGGCAGGCTCGCGATCGAGGCCGACGTCGGCGGCCGGATCACCGAGTCCTACCCGGACGGCACGGAGTTCGAGGTCGGGCACGTCCGGGTCTGGGACCCACCGGCCCGCCTGGTCTTCAGCTGGCGCGCGGCGTCGTTCCCGCCCGACCGCGAGACCGAGGTGCACGTCCGCTTCGAGGACGTCGACGGCGGCACCCGGGTCGTCGTCGAGCACCTCGGTTGGGACACCATCCCTCGGGAACACGTGGCCCGCCACGGCTTCCCGCTGCTCCCGTTCCAGCAGCGCCTGGCCGAATGGTGGCGAGCGCTGCTCGACGGGCTGGCCGAGCAGGCCCGTGGCTGAGGGGCCGGACACCCGTCCGGCCGGGCCCGCAGTTGCCCAGGGCCCGACCGAGCGTGGCGGCGACGGCGCGCAGATGCCACGGTGAGGTATGCAGGAACGCGAGCGCGACGCAGCGGGACGGGCCCGCAACGCCCGTCCGCGCGATCAGTACGGGCGCCCCCTCCCGCGCGGCGCGGTCGGCGTCGAACGTGTGCCCGACGATCACGTCCTGGGTCCTGAGGACGCCGTTACCGAGGCGCAACGCCTTCTCGACGCCGGACTGCCCTTCCCCGCCCACGACGTGCTGGAAGGCGTATGGAAGACCGCGCCCGCCGCCGAGCGCGAGCTGTGGCGCGCGCTGGCCCAGCTCGCGGTCGGACTGACCCATGCGCAGCGCGGCAACGCCCGCGGGGCGGTCGCGCTGCTGCAGCGGGCCGCCGACGGCCTCGGCCGATGGGCGGCCCCGGTGCCTGCAGACATCGACCTGGGTGTGGTGCGGGAGCACGCCGAGGCGCTTGCCGGGCGGATCGAGCAGCGGGGACTGGCCGGTCTCACCGACGCGGACCTGCGCCCCCGGCTGCGGGGGTGACCCCGTCGTGATCGTCCCGTGTGGCGCATCTGGTGCGCTGACCCACCTCGTGCACCGGATGCGGCGATCACACCCGAAGCGCAGGCGATGACCACCCGCTCGGCTAGCCGGCCGCCTGCGCCGGGACCAAGATGGACCTCCTGCTGAGCTCCTCTCGTTCTACGGAAGGCTGGACACATGCAGCTCGGAATGATCGGTCTCGGCCGGATGGGCGCCAACATCCTGCGCCGGGTGATGCGCGACGGGCACACCGCCGTCGCCTTCGACACCAACCCGGACACCGTGGCCGAGTTGGTCGCCGACGGCGCGGAGGGCGCGAACTCGCTGGAGGAGTTCGTCCAGAAGCTCAGCAGGCCGCGGGTCGCCTGGGTGATGATCCCCGCCGGGATCACCGACAAGGTGGTCGAGCAGCTGGGCGGCCTGATGGACCCCGGCGACATCATCATCAACGGCGGGAACTCCAACTACCGCGAGGACTACGACCGGGCGGCCGCGCTCGCGGGGCGCGGCATCGAGTACATGGACGTCGGCACCAGTGGCGGGGTCTGGGGCCTTGAGCGCGGCTACTGCCTGATGATCGGCGGCACCGACACCGCCTTCGCGCACTGCGAGCCGCTGTTCGCCTCGATCGCTCCCGGACTGGGGTCCATCGACCGCACCCGGGGCCGCTCCGGCGACCCGAGTCCCGAGGAGCAGGGCTTCCTGCACTGTGGGGCGGCAGGCGCGGGACACTTCGTGAAGATGGTCCACAACGGCATCGAGTACGGGATGATGGCCGCCTACGCCGAGGGCCTCAACGTGCTGGCCCACGCCAACGCAGGCGCCAAAGAGCAGGATCACTCCGCGGAGGTCACGCCGCTCGAGCAGCCGCAGTACTACCAGTACGACCTGGACATCGCGAAGGTCGCCGAGGTGTGGCGGCGCGGCTCGGTGATCTCGTCCTGGCTGCTGGACCTGACCGCGGGCGCGTTGAACGCCAACCCGGAGCTGAAGGGCATCGCCGGGCGGGTCTCGGACTCCGGCGAGGGCCGCTGGACCGTGAAGGCGGCGATCGACGAGGGCGTGCCGGTGCCGGTGCTGGCCGCCGCGCTGTTCGCCCGGTTCAGCTCGCGCGGCGAGGCGCTCTACGCGGACAAGCTCCTGTCGGCCATGCGCATGGCCTTCGGCGGGCACGTCGAGCGGGGCACCGGCGAATAGCCCGCATCAGCCGCCGTCGGTGGCACCAGCGGCGTCGGCACCACCGGTGTCGGCGCTGGTGCCACCGTCCGGCTGCGGCGTGGGTGCGGCCTTGGCGCCTGACGTCGGGGCGGACGTCGGGGCGGCCGTCGAGGCGGACGTCCGGGCGGGCGCGGGGGCCTGCCTGCGCGCGGCCAGCTCCACCGCCGCCTTCACGACCTGCACTTGGTCGCCGATCTGCAGGTAGTTGAACCACGCCTCGGCGTCGGCGGGGTCGAGATGGATGCAGCCCGCCGAGGAGCGGCTCGGGCTGCCGCTGTGGAACGCGATGCCACCGTCCTCGAAGAACACCGACCACGGCATCGGGGCGGGGCGCCCGTTCGGCAGCCGCGACTCCTCGCTCACGTGGCCCTTGTCCTTGCGGTAGACGCGGAGCGAGTGCCCGACCGGCGTCTCCTGACCGTTGCCCCCGGAGGCGATCTTCACCGGGCCCCGGATGACCTTCCCGTTCTGAATCAGCCAGGCCCGCTGTGAGTCGAGGTCGACGCACGCCTTCGCCGAGATCGAGCACGGAGTCCCCGCGACCAGCGGCTCGGCCCGGGCGGCCCGCGCCGCCGGAGTATCACCCGGCGGGTCGGCGAACGCCTGTCCCGCCAGCACCGCGCCCGCCGCAACGAGCGCCCCCATCACCGCGAGCACGACGACCTTCCGACCGCCGTTCCACCTGCCGTGTCGTAGACCCACTGCACCGCTCCCACCCGGAACCCGTTCTTCTCCGGGCTCAACCCCCGAGGCCGCCGGAGGATGCGCTGGATCGGTCAACGGTCGCGCAGGCTCCGGGACAAGGGCCGATCACCGGCGAGGCTTGCGATCGCGGTCCTGTCGCGTGAGGCTCATCGCATCAGCGCGACTGTCGGGGGCAACAGGGTGATTCGTGAGAACTTCCGGGAGTACCTGGAGCACCTGCTGCGCGACGGCTTCAGCGTGCGCCACGACGAGCATCTCTCCGACCCGGACCTGATCGATCCGGGCGGCGACCCGGTCGAGACCTGGCGCGAGGACTACCCGTACGACGAGCGGCTCGACCGCGACGGCTACGAGGAGGAGAAGTACCAGCTGCAGATCGAGTTGCTGAAGTTCCAGTACTGGGCACGGGACACCGGCACCCGGCACGTGATCCTCTTCGAGGGCCGCGACGCGGCGGGCAAAGGTGGCACGATCAAGCGGTTCATGGAGCACCTCAACCCGCGTGCCGCCCGTGTCGTCGCGCTGACCAGGCCGACGGAGACGGAGCGCGGCCAGTGGTACTTCCACCGTTACGTCGCCCAGCTGCCGACCGCAGGCGAGATCGTGCTGTTCGACCGGTCCTGGTACAACCGCGCCGGGGTGGAGCGGGTGATGGGCTTCTGCACCGAGCACGAGTACGAGATCTTTCTGCGCCAAGCTCCGCAGTTCGAGGAGATGCTGATCGAAAGCGGCTTCTCGCTCACCAAGCTGTGGTTCTCGGTCACCCAGTCCGAACAGCGGACCCGGTTCGCCATCCGACAGATCGACCCGGTGCGTCGGTGGAAGCTCTCGCCGATGGACCTCGAGTCCCTGGACCGCTGGGACGACTACACCATCGCCAAGGAAGCCATGATCGAGCATACGGACACCGACTACGCTCCGTGGACCTCGATCAAGAGCAACGACAAGAAGCGGGGCCGCATCGCGGCGATGCGGTTCTTCCTCAACCAGTTCGAATACGAGGACAAGGACCGCTCGGTCGTCTACCGCGCGGACCCGTTGATCGTGCAGCGGGGCCGAGACTCGATCAAGGACTGACCCCGGCCGCGGGCCGCAGAATGAGCGCGCGAGCCCGGTGGGCGGTAGGAAGGGCGTCGTGATGGCGCGAAAAGGCCGGTCCGCAGGCGACGACGGCAGACAGCAGGTGTCCACGGAGCGGCCGGGCGGCCTACAGGGACGACTGCTCGAAGCGGGCGTCGAACGGGCACTGCGCACCCAGCACCCCTTGATCGCGGCACGGGTCGCGGCGATCCGCCGGAAGCGGCCGCACGCCACCCCGGCCGAGGTCCTCCGTGTGTTGGGACGCCAATACCAGGTCGCGGTGGCGGCCAGCGGCGGCGTCGGCGGCGCGATCGCCATCGTGCCCGCCGTCGGCACCGTCGCGTCATTGGCGGCCGCGAGCGCCGAGGCGGTCGCCGCACTGAATGCGTCGGTTCTCTACACCCTCGCCGTCGCCGAGGTCCACGCGCTCCCGACCGAGACCCCGGAACGCCGCCGGGCTCTCGTGCTGGGAGTGGTCGCGGGCGCGAGCGGACCAGCGGCGCTGCGCAAGCTCACCGGCAAGTCCGGCAACTGGGCCAAGGACATCGTCGACACACTGCCGTTGACCAGGCTCGGGCCCCTCAACGTCAGCCTGACCCGCTGGTTCATCAAGCGCTTCGTGATCCGGCAGAGCGTGCTCGCGCTCGGCCGGGCGCTACCGCTGGGCATCGGCGTCGTCATCGGCGCCTTCGGCAACCTCGTGATCGCCCGCGCGGTCATCCGAGGGGCCGAGCGGGTCTTCGGCCCACCGCCGGCCGACTGGCCCGACGCCACCCCGCCTTCCCCGGCACCCGAGCAGCAGGCGATCGGGTCGCGAGTGCGCGACCCGTAGAACGGGAACGGTAGACACGGCGGCCTTTCCACGACGCGCTCGCAGGCGCCACGACGTCGGAGGAAGCTGGGTCCTACCGCGGGGAAGAACTCCGCTCGAGAGGTCAGGAGGCAGGTGTGCAAGACATGCAGGTGCTGGCCATCGGCCTCGACGCTCGGCGCGGAACACCGTTGCTGCTCGTCGCCGAGCGGGGCGGCCAACATCGAGCGCTGCCGCTGTCGATCGGGGTCGCCGAGGCCGTCGCGATCCAACTCGCGCTGCGCGGGGTTCAGCCACCGCGCCCGCCCACCCATCAGCTCATCGTCGAAGTCATCACCGCCCTGGGCACCCGGCTCGACCACGTCGAGATCACGGCGCTGCGCGAGAACATCTTCCACGCCGATCTCGTGTTGGCCGACGACCTGCGGATCTCCGCGCGACCCAGCGACGCGGTCGCGCTCGCCTTGCATGCGGACCGACCGATCCGCGCCACCGACGAGCTGCTCGACCTCGTCGGGACGACGGCGCTCACGCTCGACCGATCCGAGACCGACCCGGACGAAGCGGAGATCGCCCGGTTCCGGGAGGAGCTCGACGAGATCGACCCCGACGACTTCACCTCGGGCTGAGGGCGGGGTGACGCGCGCATCCTTGATCGCCGCACGACTCACCGGCCCCGCGCGTTCTCGGGTCGGACAAGCTGTCCTGACCGAGGCACCGCGGCGGCCCGGGCCTCAGGGTGGTGGCGGGCGAGCAGCAGCGCCGCACCCAGCCCGAGCCCGGCGAACGCGACCAGCCCGCACGCGGTGCCGAGCGTCGTGCCCCCTCCTTCGCCCAGCATCGTGATCCCGAGCCCGACCGCGACCATCGGGTCGATCACGGTGAGGCATCCCACCACGACTGCGGGGGCGCCCACGGCGTGCGCCTGTTGCACCGCCCACCCGCCGACGACCAGTGCGAGCGCGATCCCGATGGCGGGCAGCCACACGCCGACGTCGTCGAGGTCGTTCACCCCCGTCGTCAGGTGCAGGGCGATCAGCCGCATCAACGCCGACACGAGCCCGAACGCGGTCGCACCGGCGGCGGCGAACCCGGCGCAGCGCAGCCAGCCCGACCGGCGCGCAGCCCAGAGCGCCAGGCCGCCGGACAGCGCTCCCGTGCCCAGCGCGGCGGCGACGACGTCGACGAAGCGGGGTGCAGGCGACGTCCCGAGGCCCGCATCGGCCAGCAGGACGAAGCCGACGACCGCCCCCAGGCACACCGCAGCCGCCACCCCCACCACCGCGGGCGGCCGGACCCGGCTGCGCGACGCGGCGAGGACCACCGCGAAGGGCACCGACAGCACGCCGATCGGCTGAACGACGGCGACCGGCGCCAGCACCAGCGCACCGGCGTGCACCACCGACGCGATCGCGCTGAGCGACACCCCGCCGACCCAGGTGCGCGACCGCACCAGGCTGCGGAACTCCGCCCCGCCGAGGGCGGGCGTGCGCCCGCCGCGGACGACCTCGACGACGGCGACGTTCTGCGCGACGGCGGCGACGGCGAACATCACCGCGGCGACCAGGGCCATGCAGGCGGCGATACCTACCGCCATCGTCGCTCCCCGTCCCTCGATGCCGTCCCAACGTCTGCACGGTAGTGACCGGAGGTGCCGCAACGGCCGGTCGCAGGTAAGAGGTGGGTGGGAATCGGCGAGGCTCCCGACCCGATGGTTCACCATGAGCAGGTGCACCGCGTCCTGATCGCCGATGACGACCGCGCCATCCGGGAGTCGCTCGCGCGCGCCCTGGAGTTGGAGGGCTACGGCGTCACCGAGGCCGTCGACGGCGTCGAGGCGCTGGCCCGGGCCCGCCGCGACGGCTTCGACGCGCTCGTGCTCGACGTCATGATGCCGGGGGTGGACGGCCTGGGCGTGTGTCGGGTGCTGCGCGCCGACGGGGACCACACCCCGGTGCTCATGCTGACGGCCCGGGTGGAGACGCCGGACCGGGTCGCGGGTCTGGACGCGGGTGCGGACGACTACCTGCCCAAGCCCTTCGAGCTGGACGAACTGCTGGCCCGGCTGCGGGCGCTGCTGCGGCGGGCCTCGTCGTGGGCCGATGGTGCCGACCGCGCCGAGGGCCTGCCGCGCGTCGGCGCTCTGCAGGTGGACCCGGCGGCCCGCCGGGCGTGGTGGGCCGATCGCGAGCTGGAGCTGTCCAAGACCGAGTTCGACCTGCTGGAGCTGTTGGCGCGCAACGAGGGCATCGTGCTCGACCACGCCACCGTCTACCACCGCATCTGGGGCTACGACTTCGGTCCCGACTCCAAGAACCTCGCCGTCTACATCGGCTACCTGCGCCGCAAGCTCACCGGCGCCGGTGCCCCGGAACTCATCCACACCGTCCGCGGCGTCGGCTACTGTCTGCGCAAGCCATGAACCTGCGCACCCGGTTCGCGCTGGCCTTCGCAGCGGTCGCCGTCGCCGTGGCCGCAACGGTCGGGCTGCTCAGCTACAACGCCGCCGCCAACCGCATCACCAACGAGCTCGACCGCACCCTGCAGACGGCCACCACCGCACTGGAGAACGGGCAGGACGCCGTGTTGGCCGTGCCCGCGCCTGCCGGAGAGGGCCCCCTGCACGACGACCGGTTCGACGAACAGCGTCAGCTCGTCGCGCAAGCGGTGGCGCCGGACGGAACCGCCACGCTCCTCGGCGGCCGCGACGTCGCGCTCCCCGTCTCGGCCGCCACCCGCGTCCTCGCCGCGGCGGCCGCGGCGGGCGGAACCGACATCAGCGAGGTGGGGGTGGGCCCCGACGCGTTCCGCGTCCTGACCACCGCGCTGGGCAACCATCGCGGCGCACTCCAGGTCGGTGTCGACATCGACGACACGAAACGCGTGCTGGGCGGCATGGCCACCGAGATCGCGTGGGCCACCCTGGCCGTGCTGCTGGTAGCCGCGGCCGTGGGCTGGCTGCTCGCCCGGCGCATCACCGCCCGGCTGGCGCGGCTCGCCCGGCAGGCCGAGCACCTCGACGTCGCAGAGATCGGTGCAGAGAACGGCGGGGAGGTCGGCGGGGTCCAGCCCCTGCCCGTGGAAGGGCGCGACGAGGTTGCGCGCCTCTCGACGTCGTTCAACACGATGCTCACCCGGCTCGCGGCCGCGCGCGAGTCCCAGGAACGGCTCGTGCAGGACGCGGCCCACGAGCTGCGCACCCCGCTGACCAGCCTGCGCACCAACGCCAGCGTGCTGCGCCGGTTCGCCGACCTGTCCCCCGACGCCCGCGCCCGCCTCGTCGCCGACGTCCAGGGCGAGACCCGCGAGCTGTCCCAGCTGGTCGAGGAGCTCGTCGCGCTCGCGCTGGCGCGCCGCGGCGCAGAGCCCGATCAGCCGGTCGACCTGGCCGCGGTCGCCCGCCGGGCCGCCGAACGCGTCCACCGCCGCACCGGCCGGGACGTCCGGATCGAGGGCGACGCCGTGACCGTTCGCGGCCAACGCCAGGGGCTGGAGCGGGCGGTGGGCAACCTGCTGGAGAACGCCGCCAAGTTCGACCGCGGCACCGAGCCGATCACCGTCCGCATCGGCCGCGGCGAGATCGTCGTCGCCGATCGGGGACCCGGGATCGCCGCCGCCGACAACGCGCGCATCTTCGACCGCTTCTACCGCTCCGACACCGCGCGGGGACTGCCCGGCTCGGGCCTCGGCCTGGCCATCGTCAGCGACGTCGCCACGGCACACGGCGGCACCGCCTTCGCCCGCAACCGGACCGGCGGCGGCGCCGAAGTGGGCTTCAGCATCGACCCTGCACGACGCCAGCCGCCGCAAGATCGCTGAGATGAGGACATGGACGCCAGATATGGCGCTTATGTCCCAATGTCAGCGATCTTGGGGCGGGTCGCGGTCACACGTCCTTCTGCGTCGCGGGCCGGATCCTGCCGCTGACCTCCCCGAATCCGATGCGGCCGCCGCCGGTGCCGGGCGCGGTGGCGGAGATGGTGACGTCGTCGCCGTCGAGCAGGAAGGTGCGCTCCTCGCCCTTGACGGTCACCGGCTCGCGCCCGCCCCACGTGAGCTCGATGAACGCGCCACGCTGGCGCCGGTCGGGGCCCGAGATGGTGCCGGAGGCGAACAGGTCACCGGTGCGGGCGGCGGCCCCGTTGACGGTCATGTGGGCCAGCATCTGCGCGGGCGACCAGTACATCTCCCGATACGGCGGCCGCGCGACCTCCTCCCCGTTCCACGCCACCACCAGGTCGATCGCCAGCCCCCAGTCCTGCGTGCCCCGCAGGTACGGCAGCGGCACCGGGTCCTGGCCGGGCAGCGGCACCCGCGCGGCCGCCAACGCGGCGAGCGGCACGACCCACGGCGAGATCGACGTGGCGAAGCTCTTCCCCAGGTGCGGGCCCAGCGGCACGTACTCCCAGGCCTGCAGGTCGCGGGCCGACCAGTCGTTCACCAACACGGCGCCGAAGACGTGCTCGGCGAACGCGTCGACGTCGATCCGCGAGCCCAACGCCGAGCCCACTCCGACGACGAAGCCGAGCTCCGCCTCGATGTCGAGGCGGCGGCTGGGCCCATACGTGGGTGCGGGCTCGTCGGGCGCCTTGCGCTGCCCGCACGGCCGCACGACGTCGGTACCGGACACGACCACCGTGCCCGCCCTGCCGTGGTAGCCGACGGGCAGGTGTTTCCAGTTGGGCATCAGCGGCTCGGCGTCGGGTCGGAACAGCCGCCCGAGGTTGGTGGCGTGATGCTCGGACGCGTAGAAGTCGACGTAGTCCGCCACCTCGAACGGCAGGTGCAGCCGGACGTCGCGGACCGCGTGCCGCGCCTCGTCCGGCACGTCATCGGCGACGAGGGCGGTGACGCGTTCGCGGACCTCGGCCCATCGGGCCGGGCCCTGGCCCATGAACGGGTTCAGCGACGGCGCGGCGAAGACCGCGTCGCCGAGCAGCACGGACAGGTCGATCACGCTGTCGCCGAGGCGCACGCCCACCCGCGGTGTTCCGCCCGGGACGGAGAAGACGCCGTACGGCAGGTTGTCGCGCCCGAACAGCGATCCGTCGGGCACCTCGACGATGCTCATGTCGTCATCCTCTCCGTCCGACGGGTCGGCGCACCACTCATCGCCCCCGCTGGTCAGAAGTTGCCGCGGCTGGCCTGCTCGCGCTCGATCGCCTCGAACAGCGCCTGGAAGTTGCCCTTGCCGAAACCGAGCGAGCCGTGCCGTTCGATCAGCTCGAAGAAGACGGTGGGCCGGTCGCCGACGGGCTTGGTGAAGATCTGCAGCAGGTAGCCGTCCTCGTCGCGGTCCACGAGAATCCCGCGGGACTGCAGCTCCGCGATCGGCACCCGGACCTCCCCGATCCGGGCCCGCAGCTCCGGGTCCTGGTAGTAGGAGTCCGGGGTCGCGAGGAACTGGATGCCCTTGGCCCGCAGCACGTCGACGGTGCGCAGGATGTCGTTCGTGGCCAGCGCGAGGTGCTGGGCGCCCGGGCCGTCGTAGAACTCCAGGTACTCGTCGATCTGCGAGCGCTTCTTCCCGACCGCGGGCTCGTTGAGCGGGAACTTCACCCGGTGGTTGCCGCTGGCCACGACCTTGCTCATCAGCGCCGAGTATTCGGTCGCGATGTCCTCGCCCACGAACTCGGCCATGTTCGTGAAGCCCATGATCCGGTTGTAGAAGTCGACCCACTCGTCCATGCCGCCCAGCTCGACGTTGCCCACGACGTGATCCAGCGCCTGGAACAACCGCTTGGGCTCGCCCGCCGGCTTCCGGTAGCTCCCCGTACGGGCGACATAACCGGGCAGGTACGGCCCGGCGTAGCGCGAGCGGTCGACGAGGCTGTGGCGGGTGTCGCCGTAGGCCGCGATCGCCGCGACGCGCACCGTGCCGTGCTCGTCGCCGACGTCGTGGGGCTCCTCGACGATCGTGGCGCCCTGCGCCCGCGCGTGCGCCATGCAGCGGTCGACGTCGGGCACCTCCAGCGCGATGTCGACGATGCCGTCCCCGTGGCGGCGGTGGTGGTCCAGCAGGGCGCTCTTCGGATCCACGCCGCCCTTGACCACGAACCGCACCGCGCCGGAGCGCAGGACGTAGGCATGGTGGTCGCGGTTGCCGGTCTCCGGGCCCGAGTAGGCCACCAGCTCCATCCCGAACACCACCTGGTAGAAGAGCGCGGTCTGGGTGGCGTTGCCGACCGACCACACCACGGCGTCCCAGCCGGTGACCGGGAACGGGTCACGCTCGGCGTCGTACTCCACCAGGCCGACGAGCTGGCGCAGCTGGTCGAGATCGAGATCGGCGAGCCGCTCCTGGCTGGTCAGGGTCTTGTCGATGGTCGTCTGGGTCTGGTCGATGGTCACAGCGTGCCTCCTCCTTGACGCAAGTGCCTATTCGGGCTATGCAGCAAGGACACCTCATCGCGAAGGTGATGGCAAGCGAGCCCATGTGAGCTGGCTGCTATGCCCAACTCCGGCCCGCAACGCGGCATCTAGCTGTACAGTCGCGCCACATGGCCGCACAGCTCGACGCGCTCGACATCGACCTGCTCGCCGCACTGCGCGACAACACGCGGGTGGGCGTGCTCGAGCTCGCCCGCACCCTTCAGGTCGCACGGGGAACCGTCCAGGCGCGTCTCGACCGTCTCGAGCGCGCCGGAGTGATCACCGGATACGCACCCGAGATCGACCTGGACGCCGCGGGCTACGGTGTGCAGGCCTTCGTCACCCTGGAGATCGCCCAAGGGGCCCTGGACGAGGTCACTGCCGAGCTCGCCGCGCAGCCCGCCGTGATGGAGGCCTACGCCACCACCGGATCGTCCGACGTGATCTGCAGGCTGGCCGCCTCGTCGCATGACGACCTCCAGCAAGCCCTGCTCGCCCTCAACCGTTCCCCGTCGGTCGGGCGGTCGACCAGCGTCATCGTGCTGTCCGTCGTCGTGGCCCCGCGCACGCAGACGGTCTTGGCGAGCGGGCCTCGGCCGGCTCCTCGGCGAGCTCCCGCTTACCGACGGAGCTGACCGCTTCACCCGATGGTGTCGGTGTGCAGGGCGTGTCCTGCGGGGCTGCCGGGGCGCTTGGGATTACCCTCCCTCGGGCGGCAGGGGGGGACCCTGCGTACCGGAAGGGGCCGACCGTGCGCTTGATCCGCCTGCTGACCGTCACCACGGCTGTGTACGTCCTCGCTGCCGTGGCCGTCTCCGCTGTGGCTTCCGCCGCGCCGCCGCCCACGGCTGCCCCGACCGTCGGCCAGCTCCACGGCAACGTGAACGTGCACGACCCCGCACTCGCCAAGGGCACCGATGCCAACGTCTGGTTCGTCTACTCCTCGGGCGACCCGGGCGTCGGTGGCGGGACCGTTCAGATCCGCAAGTCCGTTGACGACGGCCACACCTGGAGCTACCTGGGCACCATGTGGAACGCGGTGCCGAGTTGGCTCACCGGGGAGCTGCGGGGTGCGAACACCATGTGGGCGCCGGAGATCATCCGCCACGCCGACACCTACTACCTCTACTACGCGGTCTCGACGCTGGGCCACAACGACTCGGTGATCGCGCTCGCCACGAACACCACCCTCGACCCGAGCGCCCCCGGCTACCGCTGGGTGGACCAGGGCAAGGTCGTCCGCTCACTGCCCGCGAGCGACTTCAACGCCATCGATCCCGACGTGGTCCAGGACACCGGGGGCACCCCCTGGCTGGTCTTCGGCTCCTACTGGAGCGGGATCCAGATGGTGCAGCTGCAGTGGCCGTCCGGCAAGCGCTCGGCCGATCCCACGCGGGTGCACCTGGCCGACCGCAAGCTCTCGCCGAACGCCATCGAAGGCCCCGCGATGATCGCCCACGGCGGCTGGTACTACCTGTTCACCTCGTGGGACCGCTGCTGCCTCGGCGTGCGGAGCACCTACCACATCGTCGTCGGGCGGTCCCGCTCGATCACCGGCCCCTACGTCGACCAGACCGGACGCTCCCTCATGGACGGAGGCGGCACGACGGTGCTGGCGTCGACGAACAACCAGGTCGGACCCGGCGGCGAATCGATCGCGGGGGGCGTTCTCGCCTACCACTACTACGACGCCACCGCCGGGGGCGCGCCACGTCTGGGGCTGCGCAGCCTGAACTGGACCGCAGATGGCTGGCCGCAACTCACCGCGGCCCCGCCGCCCGCGGCTACGGCGAAGGCCCGCGCCTAGGGGGTCTGGGGGACGCTGAACGCGGCCGTCCCGTACTGCGCCAGTTCGGCCACCGACACACCGGTGAAGCAATTGAGGTCGACGTTTCCCGCGACACCGGCTGCGCTTCCGGAGTCGTACTGGTGGACGACGACCGCCGACCAGTTCGGCGGCGCCCCCGGAACCTTGCCGAACGTCCTGTTGTAGGACGAGAGCCAGAGCGGATAGCCCGCCAGGTCGTCGTCGCCGACCAGACCGTGCGGTTTCATGTACCAGTTCCCGGAGTAGAAGAACGGCTTGAACCCCACCTGCGACTCGACGTACTGAAGCCACTCCAGTGCCCAGCTCAGCAGGTTGAGGCTGGCGGCGACATTCGTGTCCTCGACGTCGAAGGCGAGGAGGTCGCCGCCTTGGAGTCCGCCTGCCGCGGCCACCTTGGCCAGGAAGTGGTCGGCTTCCGGGGTGGGATCGTTGTTGCTCGGCCGGGCGAAGTGGTACGCCCCGCGGACGAGTCCGGCCGCGGCGGCCCCGGACCAGTTGGTCGCGAACCGGGAGTCGTTGTAGGTCACCCTCTCGGTCGCCTTGATGATGGCGAAGGTGACGTCGCCCGCGTTCGCCAGCGCCGTCCAGTCGACCGCGCCGTTGTTGCTGGATACGTCGATCCCTTTCAGCATGGGTCCTCCTCGTCCGCCGCGTCAGCCTTTGCCGATCGTGACGGAGCCGGGCGGGCCGGGTGGGCCGGGCGGCCCCTCGGGTCCTTGCGGTCCGACGACCCCCCGCGGACCGATCGCCCCCGCCGGGCCTGCGGATCCGGGCGGCCCTGCGCACTGGGCATCGGCCACGACGCTCGCCGACGCGGTGGACGTGCTGCAGGCGATCTTTACCGGGTCCCGGGCCAGCGCCCACAGCGCGACGGCCAGCGCGACGGCCGCGACCACGAGGGCGATCAGCGGCAGCCAGGGCGTCGTGCGGGGCCGTTCCGGCCGGGCGGCCGGCGCGTAGGAAGACTGAGCCATGGCGGGCAGCGTGACCTGTGGTCCGTCACGCCGCCGTCACCGTTTCAGGTGGCTCGCCGGAGGTGATGACGCCGGGGTGACAGGGGAGGCAGGATGCTGACGGGATGAGCCGACGGTCCAGGACCGCAGTATGTCTGGTGCGCGCCGAGCACGAGACCGATGGCCTCCTGATCACCCTCGTCGTGACGCGGGACGTCGCGACGGGCGTTCAGGATCCGCCGCGGCGGTTCCGCTGTCCCCGCCGCTGCCCGCGCCGGGCGCTCCGGACGACGGCACCCGCCCGTGCGCCGCGTGCGGGGCCGCCCGGCCCGCACGGGCGGCGACGCCGGTGGTCACCGCTGCGGGCCCCGACCCGCGGTGGCCGAAAGCTGCCCCACGTGCGGCGCCACACGGCTGCGTCTGGGCGGCAGGCTCGTGGCGGGCGCACCGGCGTTCGCACCGAGCTTCCGGATTCCCCACGCGCCGGGAGCGGTGGTCCGGCCGTCCGCAGCCGCCCGCGAGCGGGAGCCCGCTGGACCGGATCACGGACTGAGGACGCGCAGGCCCGCGGTTTCCGCTCGAGCGGGACATGACGGGGGTTTGCGCTCCGAAACCCCCGTCATGTCCCGCTCGTGCGCATCCGCCGTCGAACGGCGCCACGCACCTCGCACCTCGCACCTACCAAGCTATCCAGCTAGCATTCTCACATGGCCGGTGACGAGGTGAAGCAGTTCAACGTCTACCTCCCGGTCGAACTGATCAAGCAGGTCAAACACCGGGCCGTCGAGGAGGAGCAGTCGTTGTCCGCGCTGGTGGCCGACGCCCTGCGCGCCTACCTCGACCACGCCCGCTCACCGAAGGGAGAGTCGAGTTGAGCACCGAGGGGATCGTCGCAGTCTTCCTGGAGACGCACAGCTGGGGCCGGACGGCCAAGTTCCTACAGACGCTCGGGTTCAAGCTGGACTTCGCGACCGACCACGAGTCGGGGCAGCTGCGCAACGGCGACGGCCCGCCCGTGTTCATCGCCGAGGTGCCGCCCGACCGGGAGCTTCGGCCCGCGCAGCTCGTGCTGAGGGTCGCCCCCAACTACCGGCCCGACGCGGCGCTCGACGTCGCAGGCCCGTTGGAGGACACCCACTACGGCACCCGGGAGACGACCGTCCGCGACCCCGACGGACGCCTGTGGACGCTCCAAGCGCCTGCAGCAGGGTGAACCATGGCCACGCCCGCCGACCCCACCGCGGAGCCCGACAACACCGCCGTACGCACGGCACTCTGGCGGGCCTTGCACGTCGAGGTCGACTCGCCTCCGCACGTACTGGAAGACTGCATCGGGCTCGCCCTCACCGGGCCGCCGCAGGGCTGGCGCGCCCGACCGGACATGGACGTGCAGTCCACGCGCGCCAACCGCGCAGGCATCGTGGCCCGCGCCCGGTTCGTCGAGGACCTCGTCGAGGACCTCCTCGCGAAGCAGGACCTCGACCAGCTCGTGCTGCTGGGCGCGGGGCTGGACACCGTGGCCCAACGCAGGCTCGATCTCGCCGCCCGGATCCGGATCTTCGAGATCGACCGGCCGGGCACACAGGAATGGAAGCGTCACAGGCTGACGCGGCTGGGACTCCAGCCGCCGATCATGGTGGCGGTCGACTTCGAAACCGGCTCGTGGTGGGACGAGCTCGCGGCAGCTGGGTTTGATCGGAGCCGGCCCGCCGTGGTGTCGTCGTCAGGCGTCGCCATGTACCTCACCGAAGAGGCCAACATCGCAACGCTGCGCACTCTGGCCAACCTCGCTCCGGGCTCGACGGTCGCCATGACCTTTCAACCTCGACCCGCACCGGCGGGGCGAGGACGGCGGTTCAGGCTGCTCCCACCGCCACCTGGGGTGGCAGGGAACGACGGTTCGGCCCGAACCCGCGTTGGCGGAGCAGGTGCAGGAGCTCCAGCAGCAGGGCCAACCCGATCAGAGGCAGGCCGATCGCACCGAGCAGGTTGAGCGGCGGCAGGCTGAGGTCGTTGGTGCCGAGAAGGGTGACGGTGCCGCGTACGGCTTCGAGGGCATGAACCGCGGAGTTGCGCAGTGTCGTCACGCTGCCCGGTTCGGCGTCGACGCCGACCGAGACAGCGTCGATCCGCACATTGTCGAGCATGATCGGTTGGGTCGCACGCGCCCGGATCCCGGTGGCGGTCAGGCCGATCTGGATACCGGAGACCGTTGTCGCGGCCTGCAGGTCCATTGCGGTGTTGCCACCACTGATCCGCCCTCCGACGATCCGCATGCCCGGGCTCAGGCTGCGGACCGCGTCGTTGCCGACGCCGTCGCTCGCGAGGTCTGTGACCACGACGCCCGACGTGCCCCCGGTGGTCACCAGGCCGTCGGTGCCGCCGACGAGCGAGACCCGGTTGGCGGTGACGCCCTCGGCGCCGCGTTCGACCCGGATGGCTGCGCGGCTGTCCTTGACCGTGAGTCCGTCCAGCAGCGTGTCGTGGCCCCCGATCTCCATGCCCGACACGTGCGCAGCATCGATCGTCGAGCCCGTGACATGCAGGCCTTTCGTCGTCTTCTCTTCCAGGATCCCGGTGCGCCCACCCGTCAGCGTGATCGCGTCGAGCACCACGTTCGTGGAGTTGACGTGCAGGAACACACCATTGGGCTCGTCCGTCGTGGTGATGTTGTGCACTTTGACGTTCGTGACGCGGCTCAGCTCCAGGCCGCCCGCCTGATCACCCGAAAGGGTCAGGTTGCCGACGTCGACACCGTTCTGGCCCGACACCGTCACCCCGTAGGAGTGGTTGCCGTCAGCGCTGATCCCGGTGACCGACCTGGACCCCTGGCCCGACACGAGCACGCCGTCGTTGCCATTGTGCTCGGCCTTGACCCCGGACAGCACGGTGCCCCGATCACCCCGCAGCACGATCCCGTTCTCCGTCGAGTCGTCGGCGGTCACATCCTGCACCCGCACGCCCTGCGACCCGGCCAGTACCAGCCCGGTGGAGTTGCGCAGCAGCGACGTTCCGGTCAGCGAGCCGGTGCTGCCACGGCCGAAGGAGACGGCCGCATTGCCGTTGCTGTCGCCGACCGGTTTGGTGCCTAGGTCGCTGACCGTGGCATCGGTGGCGTCCAACCTGCCCAGCCCGGCAACGACGATGTACGGCCTGCCGGCCGCATCAGGCCCGACCGGCTGCCCGGAGACGGGATCCACCGACGTGACCGTGACCCCGCGCAACTGGATCCGCCCGCTGCCGGTGTACAGGATGGCCGCGTCGGCGGCGGTGGCTCCCCCCGCCAACTGCAAGGTCTTGACACCCTCGATGTCGAGCTCGGTGGCCGGGGTGAGCACCACGGCCGCGTTCAGGCGCGCCGTGTCACCATCGATCGTCATCCAGGACGACGGGATCGCGGCATCCAGCGCAGCCAACGACACCGTCGGCCCGCTCCGGACCACCCGGTGCACCAGACTGCCTCCCGCCACGGAGTCGATCGTGGTCGCGCGCACGATGACCAGCTTCGACGGACGCCCCCGGTGGGCCCAGACGACGCCCGCCCGCTGCGCGGCGGCGGCCTCCTGCGCGGCCAGCTTCGCTGCCCTGGCCTGTGCCTTGGCCTGCGCCGCCGCCAACGCCGCCTGCTGCTCGGCCGCCGCGGCCGCCGCTGCTGCGCCGCCAGCGCCGCCTGCTGCTGCGCCGCCAACGCGGCCTGGCGCTGAGCGGCCTGCGCCGCGGCGTCCGCCGCCTGCTGCTGTTGCTGTGAATCGGGGGTCGGTGGGGTCGCGGCCTGCGAGTCCGCGGCCTGCGAGTCGGCGGCCTGCGAGTCGGCGGCCTGCGAGTCGGCGGTCTGCGAGTCGGGAGCCTGGGTGCTCGGGGTCTGGGTGCTGGGGGCCTGCGTGCTCGGGGCCTGGCGGGGGACGCCCGGCCCGTCGACAGCGGCCCACGCGGCAGTGGTCGGGACAGCGATCGGCAACGCCGTCATCGCGACGACCGCACACGCCAACAGCAGCCCCCGCATCACACGGAACCCCTTCGGGCGACGTCCTCCCCGAAAGGGTTGTCACCACGCGGGAACCGGACAAAGCGCTGGGGAGGCCGCACAGAACGTCACTCTAGAGGGCAGTCGTCGCCTGACGAGTGATTGCGAGAACCCGACAGGCCGGTTCGAGCCTACCGGTCGTGATTGAGCGCCGACGAGCTGCACGATTGCATTCTCTTGGCTTTTCCTTGAGCAATCGGAGGAACCGGACTCAGTGGCCGGACAGGGATCGGACCTCTGCGAATCGTCCCGTCAGACCTTTTCCAAGAAGGTGTCCTGGTGCTTGCGCCCGCCGACCAACACGGCCGCGACCAGTGCCGCCACGACGGCCGCGATCCCGCACACGAGGTAGCCGATGGCGTAGGCGTCGGAGAGCGCGTGGAACGCGACGTCCTTCAGGGGGTTGAACGGCTGTGTCGTCCCGTCGGGCAGCGTGATGGAGCCGGGGACGGCGTTGGCGCCCAGCGGGCCGGAGTTGACCGCAGCCACGGCGGCCGCCACCTGCTCCTTCTCCGCGGCGGGCGCATGCGCGGGCGCCTGGTCGAACGCCCGCAGCGCAGCGCTCAGCGTGGGCGAGGCCGCGACCTGCGCGGCAATCGCGTTCGCCGCGCTCGTCAGCGCCATGGCCCCGATGACCGCGGGCCCGAGGGTGAGGCCGAAGTCCCGCAGCATGCTCGTGGCGCCACTGGCCATCCCCGCCTTCGGCGTCGGCACACTGTTGACCGCGACGACCGTGATCGAGGTGACCGCCAGCTTGAACCCCGCACCGACGACGAGCAGCGGCACGGCCACGGCGGCGATCGAAAGGTTGGTCGCCGGGATCGCGGCCAGCACGAGGTCGCCGACGGCGATGCAGGCCATGCCCACGGCGAGCACCCAGCCCGGGTTGTAGCGCTCGATCACGCGTGAGCTGACCGGGAAGAGGACGACGCCCATGATGTTGAGGCACACGAACCCGATCGACGTCACCAGAGGCGAGTAGCCCTGGATCGCCGAGAGCCGGATGCTGGTCGTGTAGGCCGTGCCGAGGTAGGCGAACATGCCGATCACGGTGACGACCGCGCTGGCGGCGAAGATCCGGTTGGAGAACAGCTCGAGCTGAAGGAGCGGTCGGTTGCGGTGGCGCTCGACCACCACGAACGCAACGAGGAACACCACCGCGACCGCGAAGCTGGTGAGCACCAGGCCGCTCCCGTACCCGTCCTCCGAGCCCTGTATGACGCCGAAGAGCAGCGCGAACAGGGCGATGGCGACCGTGATCTGGCCCGGCCAGTCGAGGGAGCGCCCCAGCGGTGCCGACGAGTCGGCGGCCAGCGCGAGGGTCAGCACGGCGCTGGCCGTGGCGAGGATGGCGAGTGCAAGGAACGCCCACCGCCAGCTGGCCTCGGGACCGTCGGGGTGGCCGACCCGGGCCAGCAGGCCACCGATCACGGGTGAGACGAAGCCCGCGCCGGTGAGCGCGGCCGCCCACACCGAGATCGCGTGCGACCGGGCCCGGACAGTGTGGGTGCCCGCAGCGAGCATCGCCACCGACGTCGGGAAGATCGCTGCGGCGCCGATCCCGGCCAGGACCTGCCCGGTGAGCAGGACGGCGATCCGTACGCCGTGGGCCATGCCTGCGCCCGGGGTGAAGAAGCTGAGCAACGCGCCCACGACCATCAGCGCGGCCCCGATGGCGAGCAGCCGCTTGCGGCCGAACAGGTCGCCGACCACGCCGAAGCTGAGCTCGAGCAGCGTGATCGGCACGAGGAACGCGTCCGAGATCCAGGTCAGCTGGGTCGACGTGGTTCCGAGGTCCTGCTGGAACAGCCCGTTGAGAACCGCGGGGATCGACAGCCCGATCTGGGCGACGGCGACGGCCACGGCGGACGCGACGAGTGTGCCGGTGGTCAGCGGCGACTGGTCCGCGATGTCCGGCCGGCGGCTCACGTAAGCCCCAGCATGCGGACCGCGTTCTCCTTGAGGATCAGCGGACGCACCTCGTCCTTGATCTCCAGCCGGGCGAAGTCGGCCATCCAGCGGTCGGGCGTGAGGAGGGGGTAGTCGGATCCGAAGAGGACCTTCCGCTTGAGCAGCCCACCCGCGGCGCGGACCAGCTGTGGGGGGAAGTACTTCGGCGACCAGCCCGACAGGTCGATGTAGACGTTGGCTTTGTGGGTGGCGATGGAGATGGCCTCGTCCTGCCACGGGACCGAGGGATGCGCCAACACGATCGTCAGGTGCGGGAAGTCGGCGGCGACGTCGTCGAGGAGCATCGGCGCCGAATAGCGCAGCTTGATGCCGCGCCCACCCGGCAGGCCTGCGCCGATCCCGGTCTGCCCGGTGTGGAACAACGCGGGCATCCCCAGCTCCTGCAGCGCCTCGTACAACGGGTAGAAGCGCATGTCGTTGGGCTCGAACGCCTGCAGGCTGGGGTGGAACTTGAAGCCGCGCACGCCGTAGTCGGCGACCAGCCGTCGGGCCCGGGCGACGGCCGCCTTGCCCGCGTGCGGGTCGACCGAGCCGAACGGGACGAGGATGTCGGCGTGCTCGGCGGCCTGTTCCGCGATCTCCTCCGACGACAGCGGCGGGTGCCCGGTGCCCGCGGGCGCATCGACGGTGAACACGACCGCCGCCGTGTTGCGGGCACGGTAGTACTCGGCGATCGCGGGCAGCGTAGGCGTGCGGTCCTGGTCGGCGCGGAAATACTTCGCCGAGGCGTCGACCAGCTCGCGGTCGAGGGACAGGCAGCCGTGGCTGTCCTGCTCGACGTGGACGTGGACGTCGATGGCGTCCAGCGTGGAAGATCGAGGACCTCCTCAGGGTTGATGTTCGCTCCGCGAGTCCGTCAGGGGAGTCGAGTGCGGGACTTCGCGGCGAGCAGGGCGGTCAGTACGGCGTCGCGACGGGCGACGAGCTCGGCGGTGTCGATGCCCGCCAGCTCGTCGTCCACGCCGGCCACGATCTTCGCGACGAGCTCCGGGGTGTGGGTGACCTGGCGCAGGTCGCGCCACCAGGCCTCGGTCGGCGGTCCGAGGTGCTCCAGGTCGTGCGCGATGCCGCCCGCGCCGCCGGACAGGTGCTTGTTGAGGAACGGCCCGAGCACCGCCCAGCGCAGGCCCGGCCCGTTGGCGATCGCGGTGTCGACGTCGGTGACGGTCGCGATCCCCCGCTCCACGAGCGAGTACGCCTCCTGCCACAGCGCGGCCTGCAGGCGGTTCGCCACGTGCCCGGGCACCTCCCGCCGCAACCGGATGGGCCGCTTGCCGAGCGCGGTGTAGAACGCGACCGCCCGCTCCACCGCGTCCTCGCCGGTGTGCTCGCCGGGCACCACCTCCACCAGCGGGATGAGGTGCGGCGGGTTGAACGGGTGCCCGACCACGAGCCGCTCCGGATGGTGCGGGCAGCCGCGGGCGATGGTGCTGGGCAGCAGGCCCGACGAGCTGGAGGCGAGCACGACGTCCGGCCGGGCGGCGGCGTCGAGGATGGCGAAGAGCCGGTGCTTGACGTCCTCGCGCTCCGGCCCGTTCTCCTGCACGAAGTCGGCGTCGGCGACGGCGGTCGCCGGGTCCGCGGTGAACGTCAGCCGCTCCTCGGACGCCGCCGGGACGCGCGTGAGCGTCGGCCAGATCGCCGCGACGTCGGCGCGCAGCCGCTCGTGCGCGCCGGGTGCCGGGTCGGTGGCGACCACGTCGAGGCCGTGGGCGAGGAACAGCGCCGCCCAGCTCGCGCCGATCACGCCGGTGCCGACGACCGCGACGCGCCGCACGCCCGCCACGTCGCTCTCCGCGGTCACGAGGCGCTCCGCGTGGCGGCGAACGCGACGAAGGCGTCGAACGCGGTCGGGTCGGCGAGCACGTCGCGGCCTGCGACGTCCTCGACCGCCGCCCCGAGGAGCACCTTCTTGACCGGCAGCTCCAGCTTCTTGCCGGTGCGGTTGCGGGGGACGACCGGAACGGCCGCGACCGCGTCGGGGATGTGCCGAGGCGACAGCTCGGTGCGCAGCGCGGTGCTGATCCGCCGCGTGAGGGCGGCATCGAGCGCGGTGTCGGCACGCAGCTGCACGTAGAGCAGCAGCTCGCCGGGGCCGCCCGCCGGGTCCTCCAGGTGCACCACCAGGCTGTCGACCACCTCCGGCAGCTCCTCGACCACCCGGTAGAACTCCGCGGTGCCCAGCCGGACTCCGCCGCGGTTGAGGGTGGCGTCCGAGCGACCGGCGACGACGACGCTGCCGACCTCGGAGAAGCGCACCCAGTCGCCGTGCCGCCACACCCCGGGGTAGGTGTCGAAGTAGGTGGCGCGGTAGCGGACGCCGTCGGGGTCGCCCCAGAACCCGACCGGCATCGACGGCATCGGCGCGGTGATCACCAACTCCCCCAGCTCGCCGACGACCGGCGCGCCCTGCTCGTCGAACGCCGCGGCGGCGACGCCGAGCGCTGGGCCCGCGATCTCGCCCAGCCACACCGGCTGCAGGGGGCTGCCCTGCACGATCCCCGTGCAGACGTCGGTGCCGCCGCTTCCCACGTTGAGCAGCACGTCCGGGAACTGCTCGGCCACCCAGCGATAGCCCTCCGCAGGCAGCGGGCTGCCTGCGGCGCCGATCTGGCGCACCCGCGACAGGTCGTACTCCTGCGCGGGTGTCACGCCCTCCTGCCTGCAGGCCATCAGGAAACCCGGGCTCGCCCCCATCAGCGTCGCACCGGTCTCCGCGGCGAGCCGCCACTGCCAGCGCAGGTCGGGATGGAGCGGATTGCCGTCGATGCACACGATCGTCGCGCCGACCAGCAGCCCCGACACGAGCGCGTTCCACATCATCCACGCGGTGGTGGAGAACCAGAGGATCGTGTCGCCCGCGTGCAGGTCCCAGCTGAGCCCGTGGTTCTTGAGGTGCTCCAGCAGGATGCCGCCGTGGCTGTGCACGATCGCCTTGGGTCTGCCGGTGGTGCCGGAGGAGAACAGCACGCACAGCGGGTGGTCGAACGGCATCGGGTCGAACGCGGGCTCGCCGGGCGTGGCGAGCAGATCGTCCCAGGCCACCGCGCCGGGCAGGGCTCCCGCGCCGTAGGGCAGGTGCACGACGTGGCGCACGGTGGGCAGTCCTGCGCGGATCTCCGCCACCTGGTCGCGGCGGTCGATCTCCTTGGCGCCGTAGGCGTATCCGGCCACGGTGAGCAGCACGGTGGGCTCGATCTGGCCGAAGCGGTCGACCACGCTGCGGGCCCCGAACTCGGGCGCGCAGCTTGCCCAGACCGCGCCCAGGCTGGCGGTGGCGAGGTAGGCCACCACGGTCTCGGGGATGTTGGGCAGATAGGCGACCACCCGGTCGCCCGCGCCCACCCCCAGCCGCGCCAGCCCGGCGCGGGCCCGCGCCACCTGGTCGCGCAGCTGCGCCCAGGTCAGTCGAACCGGTTCCCGAGTCTGGGAGTAGGCCACGACCGCGACGACGTCATCGGCGGTGCCGCGCACGGCGTGCTCGGCGAAGTTGAGCCTCGCCCCGGGGAACCACTGGGCGCCGGGCATGTCCCGGGCACCCAGCACTGTCGTCGCCGGGGTGTGGGCGTGAACGTCGAAGAACTCCCAGATCGACGACCAGAAGCCCGCGAGGTCGGTCACCGACCAGTCGTGCAGCGCGGCGTAGTCGTCGAAGTCCCGGCCGCGGTGCTCGGCGAGCCAGGACAGGTAGCGGCCGATCTCGGTGCTCGTGCGGACGTCGGCGGCGGGCGCCCGCAGCAGCTCGGGCGTCACCGCTGCACCTTCCCGCCCCGGCCGTCCAGGAACGTGCGCATGCGCGTCTTGGCCTCGTCGCTGCCCTGGGCGACGGCCGCCATCAGCGCCTCGAGCAGGTAGCCCTCGGTGGGGTTGGCCTCGGCGATCCGGGGCAGCGCCTGCAGCACCGCGAAGTTCGACACCGGCGAGTTCGCCGCGATGCGCTTCGCCAGCTCCAACGCTCGGGTGAGCCCCTCCCCCGGCTCGGTGAGGTAGTGCGAAAGGCCCAGCGCCTGGCCGTCGGCCGCGTCGAGCACGCGGCCGGTGAGCATCATGTCCGCCATGCGGTGCGCACCGATGAGCCGCGGCACCCGCACCGACCCCCCGCCGCCGACGAACAGGCCGTGCTGTCCCTCCGGCAGCGCATAGAACGTGCTCGGCTCGGCCACGCGGATGTGCGCGGCGCTGGCCAGCTCGAGCCCGCCCCCGATCACCGCGCCCTTGAGCACCGCGACGACCGGCAGCCTGCCGCGTTCCATCCGGCCCAGCGCCCGGTGCCACATCATCGAATGCTGCACGCCCGCCCACGTGTCGGTTGCGGAGAGCTCGTTGAGGTCCAGACCTGCGCAGAAGTGCGCTCCCTCGCCGTCGAGCACCGCGGCGCGGATGTCGCCGGGCGGCGCGGCGAAGAACTCCTCGATCGCCGACACGGTCGCGTCGTCGAGGGCGTTGCGCTTGGCGGGCCGGGCCAGCCGCAGCACCGCCACCTCGCCGTGCTGCTCGATCTGCAGAGAACCCGTCATGACCTCCCCTTCTGGTAGTTCTCGGCGGCCACGTGCCGCAGGTCGACCCGGCGGACCTTGCCGGTGGCGTTCGTCGGCAGCTCGGCCACGAACTCGATGTAGCGGGGCACCTTGTAGCGGGCGAGGTTGGCCTGCAGATGCGCGCGCAGCTCGGCCTCGGTGAGCGTCGCCCCGTCGCGCACCTGGACGTAGGCCACGCCGACCTCGCCCCACCGCGGGTCGGCCACGCCGACGACGGCACAGTTGGCCACCGCGTCAAGCCCGACCGCGACGGCCTCCACCTCGGACGGATAGACGTTCTCGCCGCCGGAGATGTAGAGGTCTTTCGTCCGGTCGACGACGTGCGCCCAGCCGTCCTCGGCGACGGCGAGCACGTCGCCGGTGCGAAACCACTGCCCGTCGACGAAGCTCGCGGCGGTGTCGTCGGGCCGGTTCCAGTAGCCCGTGAACACGTGCGGCCCGCGCACGACCAGCTCGCCGAGGCTGCCCTCCGGCGGCGCGGGTCGCCCGTCGCGCAGCAGTGCCACGTCGGTGAAGAAGTGCGGCACCCCGACGGCGGTCGGGTGGGCAGGCGTCCCGTCGTGGGTGCTCATGTAGACCCCGGGCGACGCCTCGGTCATGCCGTAGCCCTGCAGCAGCCGCACCCCGCGGTCCAGCCACGCCCGCGCCACCCGTTCCTGCACCGACGAGCCGCCGTACTGCACGCAGGTGAGCGAGCTCAGGTCGGCGGCCTCCCACGCGGGATGCTCGCACATCATCTGCAGCATCGTCGGCACCGCGGAGAACGTGGTGATCTTCGCGGTGCCGACGCGCTCGAGGATCAGCCCGGGGTCGGCCTTCGCCAGCACCTCGACGCGGCCGCCCTTGAACAGGGTGGGCAGCGTGACCTGGCCGAGCCCGACGCAGTGGAACAGCGGGGCGATGCACAGCGCACGGTCGGTGGACAGCACGTCGACGTGGGCGAGGAAGTTGACCGTGTTCCAGGTCATGCTGCCGTGGGTGAGCACCGCTCCCTTGGGCCTGCCCGTGGTGCCGGACGTGTAGAGGATCAGCGCGGGATCGTCGAGCCCGACCGGCGGCACGTCGGCGATCGGGGGCCCGGCGAGGTAGTCGAACTCCGCCAAGGGGAGAACGTGGCACCGCGGCGCGACCGCCGCGACCAGCGCGGCGGCGTCGGCGCTGTGCACCAGGGCCGACGCACCGCAGTCCTCGAGCATGTAGCGGATCTCCGGCCCGGCGAGCCGGTAGTTGAGCGGGACCGCGACGGCGCCGAGCAGCCAGCAGGCGAAGAACGTCTCGAACACCTCGACGGCGTTGACGCCCAGGTAGGCGACGCGGTCGCCGCAGCGGACGCCCACCCCGCGCAGCGTTCCCGCGTACCGGGCGACCCGCTCGGCCAGCCCGGCGTAGGTGAGCGTGCGGCCGGGGCCGGTCAACGCGGTGCGGTCGGGGGTGATGCGGGCGCGGCGCGCGGGCCAGGTGCCCAGGCCGGTGTTCGGTCCGGTGGTCAGGTTCACGGCACCGCGGCTCCTCGTCCGTATCAAGCTCCTTGACACGAAGGTATAGCAAGACGCTTGATACTCGTCAAGAGGGTCCGGTGCTGGAGCGGTATCAGGGCTCTTGATACGCTGACGGCCATGAGCTCTGCGCCACCGACCCAGCGCATCACCTACCTGGTCAAGCGGCTCGAGATGGCGGAGCGGGCCACCATGGAGGAGGCGCTGCGCCCTCTGGGCGTGACGCTGCACCAGTACACCGCCCTGTCGATCCTCGAGCGACGGGAGGGCCTGTCGTCCGCGCAGCTCGCTCGCAGGCACTTCGTCACGCCCCAGGCCATGAACCAGATGATCGCCGCCATGGAGCGCGACGACCTCATCGAGCGCCGCCCCGACCCGGCCAACCGCCGAATCCTGCGCGCGTGGCTGACCGAGCACGGCAAGCACGTGCTCTACTCCGGCCACCGGGTCGTCGACCAGCTGGAAGGACACATGCTGGCCGCCCTCACGGCCGCGCAGCAGACCGCCTTCCGCCTCGCGCTGGAACGCAGCCTGGACGCGCTGGCCGACCTCGCCGCCCGCCGCAGAGAACCCGAGCCGCAGGCGAGGGAGCCCGACCGCCCCCCACGGTGAGTCGCGCATCCCGACACCGCGAGTCGGGCATTCCAACACCACGAGTTGGGCATTCCGACATGGCGATCTCTGATTCCGGCACGGGTCGCCGCATGATCGCCGGAATCGGTGCAGATGGTGTATCAGCACACCTCTTGCACCAATCCCGGCGATCATCTCGGGACAACGCTCGAAAGGAACCTCAGCGGGGTTTCAGCGCGCTCGAAACCCCGCTGGTGTTCCCTTCGCGCGCAGAGGACCGACGGGGATTCGGGTCAGAGCCAGCCTTTGTGTTTGAACAGCAGGTACAGGCCGACGACGAGCGCCAGGATCAACGCAATACTGCTGATGAATCCGCCTTCCTGCTGGAAGCCGGGATAGGGGACGTTCTGACCGTAGAATCCCGTGACCGCGGTCGGGATGGCGATGATCGCCGCCCAGCTGGTGAGCTTCTTCATGATCTCGTTGAGCCGGTTGCCCTGGATGGTCAACCGTGTCTCCAGCACCGTGGAGACCACATCGCGCAGGCTCTCGGTCCATTCGCTGGCGCGCAGGACGTGGTCGTAGACATCTTGGTAATAGGGCATCAGCTCGGGGTCGATCATGTGCACGTCGCGACGCATGAGCGTGTTGAGCACCTCACGCATCGGCAGCACGATCCGGCGCAGTGCGACGAGACTCTTGCGCAGAGGCGACGCCGTGCCCGGCCAGTTCGTGCTCGTCGTCCCAGTGCCGGACCAGCGCCTCGACATCGAAGCGGTCGTCCTTGCGCACCGTGATCAACGCTGCCGGGGGTGACGAACGCCGCCAGCTCGCTGGTGCTCAACATGCCGGTACGGGTGTCACTGCTCGCCGACCGGATCCCCGCCCTGCCCAGTGGGCCAAGCGTCTGCTCGGCCAGCCAGCCGCCGATCCCCAGCCCACCCCGGCCCCATGGGGATCGTGGCGTGGCCTGCTGTGGAAGGCTCGAACGGTGACCGATGTCGCGGATGCCGTGTCGCCCGTGTTGGGCGGGCTGGTACGCGAGCTGGACCGGGCCGCACCGACGGATCTCGTTGAGGTGTGTCGGACATGGGTCGTCCGGAACCTCGGCGTTCAGGAATGCGCCCTGCTCTTGGCCGACTACAGCGAGACCACCTTGGAACCAGTGCCCGGTGCCGACGGCACGGTGGAACTGCCGCGGCTTGCGGTGGACGGGAGCGCCGCAGGCGCGTCATACCGGCACCAACGCGCCGTGCATGTAGCTGTGGCCGATCGCGGTGACGCGTCGCCGGAATCGACGGTGACGTTCCTGCCGGTGTCGATGCGGACCGAACGCCTCGGCGTACTGGCGGTCACACGGCGCGCCTCGAACGAGACGGACCTACTCGACATCCTGAACGACGTCGCGCAGATCCTCGCCTACGTGCTGACCGGCGCCCGCCGCTACACCGACCAGTTCGAGACGCTGCGCCGTCGCCGCGACCTCGGCCTCGCCGCCGAGATCCAATGGGAACTGCTGCCCGTCCTGGCCTACGAGCTGCCCAGGTTCTCGATCGCCGGGGCGCTGGAGCCCGCCTACGACATCGGCGGTGACACCTTCGACTACGCCGTCAGTGCGCAGCTGCTCACGGTGTCGATCACCGACGCCGTCGGTCACGGACTGCGCGCGGCCATGCTGAGCAGCCTGACCGTGTCCGCGATGCGCAACACCCGCCGCGGCGGCTCCACGATCCTGGACCAGGCCCGGACGGCGAACCGGCACCTGATCGAGCAGTTTGCGCACGCGGAGTTCGTGACCGGCCTGATCCTGCAGCTCGAGGTGGCCACCGGGCGCGGTCACGTCATCAACGCGGGGCACCCACCCCCGTTGCTGCTGCGCGACGGAGCGGTGA
Source organism: uncultured Actinomycetota bacterium (assembly GCA_963822805.1). Classification (GTDB taxonomy): domain Bacteria; phylum Actinomycetota; class Actinomycetes; order Mycobacteriales; family Pseudonocardiaceae; genus Pseudonocardia. The sequence continues at coordinate 1,260,494 of CAWGIV010000004.1, forward strand.
GCATCGTGGACCTGCAACCGGACCCGCCCATGGGACTGTCACCAGCCACCGAGTACCGATTGCAGACCATCAAACTGCTGCCCGGCGATCGGCTACTCCTGCTCACCGACGGGGTCGAAGAGGCCCACGACGTCGGAGGTCCCGAGTTCGGACTCGACCGCGTCGCCGACATGCTGCGTGCACACGCGGAACTGCCGCCGGTCGAGTTCGTCCGCCGCCTCACCAGGGCCGTAAGCGACTATCGCACCGGGCCCCTCGCCGACGACGCCACCGCCGTCTGCCTGGACTGGTATCCGATCAAGGCCACCTGAGCCGTGGCGGACGTCTTCCCCTCTTGACCGCGGGGTCGACTAGTGCGACTCTATTCTCATCTGAGAACAAATTCGCACTTTGGGGGCGACTGGTGAGCTTCGCAGACCGGGTCCGGATCGCCGAGCCGTGGCGGCGCACGCCCACCGACCTGGTGGGCGCGCTCGGCGGCTTTCCCGTCGCCAACATCGGCGATGCGATGGAGCGCCTGGGCATGTGCGACGGCGGCATCGCCGCGGTGTGGTCGGGGGCCCGCGCCGTAGGCACCGTGTTGCCCGTGCTCACCAGCTCGGGCGACAACGCGGCCGTGATCGAGGCGCTGGAGTACGCCCGTGAGGGCGACCTGCTCGTGGTCAACGGCTTCGGCCACACCCACCGGGCCTTGGTCGGCGACCAGCTCGCCCGCCGCTTCGCGGGCCAGGGCGTCACCGGTGCCGTCATCGACGGCGCGGTCCGCGACCGCGACACCATCGCCGCCCTCCGGTTCCCCGCCTGGGCCCGCGCCACCACCCCGGCGGGTCCGTTCAAGAACGGCCCCGGCGTGATCGGCGAGCCGGTCGCGGTCGGAGGGATCGTCGCCACCGCGGGCGACGTGGTCGTGGCCGACGGCGACGGCGTGATCGTCGTCCCGGCGGCCCGCGCCGCGGCGGTCCTCACGGCCGTCCGCGACGTCGTCGCGCACGAGGAGCGGCTGCACGCCGAGGTCGCCGCCGCCTACTCCTGACCGCCCCGACCAGCCGCACCACCAACCGGGATGGCGGCGGCGCCGGGCCAGCTTCTTCACCACCGCACGGTCTCTCCGGCAGTCCACGCTCATCGAGGAGCAACGGCAATGTCCGCAACCGATTCCGACAGTGCTCACCCACCCCGGGCCTCCTCCATCGGCCCCGCCCCGTCGACGGCACCTGAGTACGCCGCCGACCCCGCCACCATCCGCAAGGCCACCGTCGCAGGCTCCATCGGCTCGTTCGTGGAGTGGTACGACTACGGCATCTACGGCCTGCTCGCGGGCACGCTGGCGCTGGTGCTCGCGCCGGGGGGTGGCAGCAATTTCGGCCTCGCGCTGACCTACGTCGGCTTTCTCATCAGCTTCCTCGTGCGGCCGTTCGGCGGTGTCATCTGCGGCGTTCTCGGCGACCGGATCGGCCGCAGGCCGCTGCTGGCCACCCTGATCCTGCTGATCTCCGGCGCGACGGCGGCGATCGGCCTGATCCCCGGCTTCGCCACCATCGGCTGGGCGGCGCCGGTGCTGCTGGTCGCCCTGCGCGTCCTGCAGGGGTTCTCGGCGGGCGGCGAGGTGGCCGGGGCGATGTCGTTCGTCGGCGAGTACGCGCCCAACCACCGCCGCGGGCTCGCGACGAGCTTCATCGCCATCGGCTCGTTCCTCGCGCTGCTGTTCGGCAGCCTCCTCTCGGCCGCGTTGATCGCCGTGCTGGGGGCCGACGCGGTCAACTCCTGGGCCTGGCGCATCCTCTTCCTCGTCGCCGCCCCGCTCGGGCTCGTCGGCTGGTACATCCGCTCCCGGCTCGAGGACACCCCACGGTTCCAGGAGCTGCGCGAGCACCGCGAGGTCGCGCACAACCCGCTGCGCGCCGCGTTCCGCAGCAAGCGGCACCTGGCGGCGATCGGGCTGACCATCGCCTTGCCCGCGCTCAACGGGCCCGGCTACTACATCCTCTTCGTCTACATGCCGACCTACCTCAAGTCGGTGCTGAAGTTCAGCCAGGCGCAGGGTTTGATCGTCACCGCGGCGGGCCTCGTCGCGATCGTCATCGCCATCCCCCTGCTGGCCCGGCTCTCCGACCGGATCGGACGGAAGCCGATCCTGATCGGCTCGGCCGTCTCCATGGGCCTGCTGGCCTACCCGTGCTTCCTGCTTCTCGGGACGGGCAACCTCGGCCTGGCCGCACTGGCGGCCGTCGTGCTCGCCGTCTGCTTCGCCGGGCATGCGGCGATCGTGCACTGTGTGCTGGTCGAGCTGTTCCCGACGAACGTCCGCTACACCGCCTACGGCATCGGCTTCAACATCACCACCGTCATCTTCGGCGGCAGCGCGCCGCTGGTGATGACCTGGTTGATCGGCCTCACTGGCGACACCGCGGTGCCCGCCTACGCCACCGTCCTGACCGCAGTGATCACCCTGCTCGCCACGCTGCGTCTGAAGGAGACGGCCGGGTCGGCCCTGCGGGACGTCTGAATCGAACGCGTACAGGAAGGCAACTCGTGACTACGACCGCGTGGCGCGCAGGCCTCGACATCGGCGGCACGTTCACCGACCTGGTGTTGCTCGACGACCTGTCGGGCGCCACCTACCGGCACAAGACGCTGACCACGCCCGAGGACCCCTCGATCGGCGCCTGGAACGGGCTGCGCGAGCTGCTCGACCTGGCAGATGTCGGTCCCGGCGACGTGCAGGCGCTGATCCACGGCACGACGCTGGCGATCAACGCGCTGCTCGAGCGCAAGGGCGCACGCACCGCCTTCGTCACCACGAAGGGCTTCCGCGACGTCCTCGAACTGGGCCGCGAATACCGCTACGACATCTACGACCTCGACGGCTCGCCCGCGCCGCCGCTGCTGCCGCGGTCGCAGACCTTCGAGCTGGACGAGCGGGTCAGCGCCGCAGGCGAGGTGATCCGCCCGCTGCGTACGGACGAGGTGGTGGCGCTGGCGGCACGGCTGCGCGCACAGGAGTACGAAGCGGTCGCGGTGCTGTTCCTGCACAGCTACGCCTGGCCCGCCCACGAGGCCCGGGTGGCCGAGCTGCTCGCCCGCGAGTTGCCCGGGGTCGCCGTCTCGGTGTCGCACCGGGTGGCGCGCGAGATCCGAGAGTACGACCGCGGCGTGCTCACCGCGATGAACGCGTTCGTCAGCCCGAAGGCCCGCCGCTACATGGCGAAGCTCGACGAGCGGCTGCGCGACGGCGGCGTGGCGGCCCCGTGGCTGGTCATGGGCAGCAACGGCGGCCTGCTCGCGCCGCAGGTCGCGGGCGAGTTCCCGACCCGGATCATCGAGTCGGGGCCTGCCGCGGGCGTCGTGGCCACCGCCGCGTTCGCCGCGGCCGCCGGTTACGCCCGGGTGATGGCCTTCGACATGGGCGGCACCACCGCCAAGGCGTGCGTCGTCCGTGACGGCGAGCCCGCGATCACCACCGACTATGAGGTCGGCCGCGCCGACCGGTTGCTCCGCGGCAGCGGGCTGCCGGTCAAGCTGCCGGTCGTCGACATGATCGAGATCGGAGCGGGCGGCGGCAGCATCGCCCGGGTGGATCACCTCGGGCTGCTGGAGATCGGCCCGGAGAGCGCGGGCGCCGACCCCGGCCCGGCGTGCTACGGCAAGGGCGGCACCCGCCCGACCGTCACCGACGCCAACGTGGTGCTCGGGCTGCTCGCGCCCGACTCATTCCTCGGCGGCCGGATGACCCTCGACGTCGCGGCCGCCCGCGCCGCCGTCGCGTCGGTCGCGCAGCCCCTGGGACTCACCGTCGAGGACGCCGCCTGGGGCATCCACGAGGTGGCCAACAACAAGATGGCCGAGGCCCTGCGCACCCACGCGGTGGAGAAGGGCATCGCCCCCTCCTCGCTCGACATCCTCGCGTTCGGCGGGGCAGGACCCAGCCACGCCTGGTCGCTGGGCCGCGCGCTGGGCGTCGCCCGGATCCACTTCCCGGCGGGAGCGGGCGTGTACTCCGCGTTCGGGCTGCTCACCGCTCCCCCGACGGCCGATTTCGTGCGCGCCGACCGCCGCCGCCTCGACGGTGACCTCGACCTGACGGCGGTACACGCGCTGTTCGACGACGGATGCGCCGAGGCCCGCGCCGTGCTCGCCGCGGCCGACGCCGACGAGATTGGCGTGACGGTCGAGCACCTCGCCGACGTCCGCTACGTGGGCCAGGGATCCGAGCTCACCGTCGCGGTCGACAAGACCTTCCTGGAAAGCGGGGATCCGACGGCGTTGATCGCGGCGTTCGAGACCGCGCACCGCGCCCGCTTCGGCCGCATTCTTCCCGGCGTCCCGGTCGAGGTCGTCAACTGGCGCGGCAGGCTGCGCACCCCGGCGCCGGTCGTGGCATCCCCCCGGCAGCAGGCGGGCGAGGCGGGCGGTCGCCGCAAGATCACGATCTACGTCGGGCGCGCGGAAGGCCACCGGCCAGCCACCCTCGTGCACCGCCGGGCGCTGCGCCCCGGCGAGCAGGTGGTCGGCCCCGCGATCGTGCAGGAGGACGAGTGCGCGATCTACGTCGGCCCCGGCGCCACCGCGACTCTCGACGACCACGGCAACATCTCCATGGAGCTGACCTCATGAGCGCCGACCTCACCGACCCGATCACGCTGCGGATCACTTGGGACCGCCTGGTCTCGATCTCCGAAGAGGCCGCCGCGACGCTGGTGAGCATGGCGTTCTCCGCGATCGTGCGCGAGGTCGGGGACTACTCGTGCCTGCTGATGGACGCCGAGGGCAACTCGCTGGCCCAGCCGCGGACCTCGATCCCGGTGTTCATCGGCACCCTGCCCGCCACCGTGCGCCACCTGTTGGCCCGGTTCCCGGCCGACACCCTCAAGCCCGGCGACAGCCTCGTCACCAACGACCCCTGGCTGGGCACCGGCCAGCTCAACGACGTCACGATCGCGACACCGGTGTTCCGCGACGGGCGGCTGGTGGCGTTCGCGGGCTCGGTCGCGCACATGTCCGACATCGGCGGCACGCTCGACATGGGCGCGGCGCGGGAGGTCTTCGAGGAGGGCTTCCGCATCCCACCGAGCAAGCTCGTGATCGCGGGCAGCCCGAACGAGCAGCTGCTGGAGCTGTTCCTGGCCAACGTGCGCGCACCCGACCAGGTCCGCGGCGACCTGGAGGCGATGCTCGCCGCCAACCACGTCGGCGCGAACGGACTGCTGGCCCTCATGGACGACCTGCGGCTGGACCGGGTCGACGAGCTGGCCGCCACCATCCACCGGCTCACCGAGAACGCCATGCGCACCGCGATCGCCGCGCTGCCCGACGGCACCTACCGCGCGGCGGTGGACATCGGCGACTACGCGGGCGACATCCACCTCGAGGTGGCCGTGACCGTCGCGGGCAGCGACGTGACCGTCGACTTCACCGGGTCGTCGCCGGAGAGCCCGTTCGGGACGAACTGCCCGATGTGCTACACGTACAGCTACACGGTGTACCCGCTGAAATGCCTGCTCGAGCCGAACCTGCCCAACAACGAGGGCTGCTTCCGGCCGATCACCGTGAGCGCCCCCGAGGGCTGCATCGCCAACGCCCGCCGCCCCCGCGCGGTCGAAATGCGCAACCGGATCGGACACATGGTGCACGCGGCGATCTTCACCGCGCTCGCCGACGTCCTGCCCGACCGCGTGATGGGCCACTCCGGTTCGGCCCCGGTCACCGTGGACGTGCTGTCGGGCACCCGCGCCGACGGCACCCGCTTCGTCGAGAACCTCTGCGTCAACGGCGGCGCGGGCGCCCGCCCGCACGGCGACGGTGTGGTCGTCGCCTTCCCCGGCAACATGTCGGCCACGCCGATCGAGCTGCTGGAGGCCTCGGCCCCGGTGCTGTTCGAGGCCAAAGCGATCGTGCCCGACTCCGGGGGCGCGGGCCGCTACCGCGGCGGCCCCGGCCAGCGCATGGTCATCCGCAACCTCGGCCCGAACCCGGTGACGCACTCGATGTTCTACTCGCGGCTGCAGCACGTGGCCGACGGCGTGTTGGGCGGACAGCCCGGCACCCCCAACCGGATCCTGGTCAACGGCGTGCCGCACCCCAAGCCGGTCGGTCGCCACGAGCTGGCCCCGGGCGACGTGATCGACATCGAGCTGCCCAGCGGCGGTGGCAAGTACCCACCGTCGCAACGGCCGCCTGCGGGGATCCTCGCCGATCTGGAGCAGGGCTACCTCACCGTCGAGGGCGCTCGCGCCGCCTACGGCTGGGATGGTTCATGAGCGAGTCCTCGATACAGGGTGAGCTGAAGGGCAAGGTCTGCCTGGTCACCGGCGCAGGCAGCGGCATCGGGCGGGCCACCGCGCTCGCCCTGGCCGCCGACGGCGCGGTCACCGTGCTCGTCGGGCGGCGCCGGGCCGTGCTCGACGAGGTGGCCGCGAGCATCGCCGCGGCGGGCGGCACCGCGCACGTCGCCCCGGCCGCGATCGACGATCCCGCGCAGGTCACCGCGCTGATCGACGGTGTGCGCGAGCGGGTGGGGCCGGTGGACGTGCTGGTCAACGTGGCCGGGTCGGCGTCGAGGACGCTCAACGCCCGCTGGCTGCCCGACGACGAGTGGGACGAGGTGCTGCGGGTCAACCTCACCGCCGTGTTCGCCCTCACCCGTGCCGTGCTGCCGGACATGCTGGAGCGCGGCGCAGGCACCGTGATCACGGTGTCGTCGCTGGCGGCGCTGCGGCCCAACCTGCTCGGCGGGGCCGCCTACGGCGCCGCGAAGGCGGGCGTGGGCAACTTCATGAGCTACCTGCACACGACCTACCGCAACGACGGCATCCGGGCCACCGCGATCCTGCCCGGCGAGACCGACACCCCGATCCTGGACCACCGCGCGCGCCCACCCTCGGCCCAGGAGCGCGCCGCCATGCTCCAGCCCGAGGACGTCGCGGCCGCCGTCGTGCTGGCCGCGTCACTGCCACAACGCGCGGTGGTCGAGGAGCTGCGCATCGCGCCCACCCGCCTCGCGCGACACGCGGGCGACATCGAGGCCGCCCGCTGGGCGGGCGCGCCGGACGACCTTCGGCCGCCCCGCCCCTGACCGCCCCTTCACGAAAGGCCCACCGTGCCCCCCTTTCACCCGTCCGCCGCCGTCACCCGCGTCGAGCAGGCGACGCTGCGCGTCCAGCAGCCGTCCTCGACCGGCGGGCTGATTTCGCTCGCGATGGGCGAGCCCGACCTGCCCACCCCTGCGCAGATCACCGCCGCGATGACCGACGCGCTGGCGGCCGGTTACACGCACTACGCCCACCTGCTCGGCGACCCCGAACTGCGCACCGAGATCGCCGCTCGGGTCGGTCACCGGGCCGCCCGCCCGACCGACCCCGGCCAGGTCCTCATCACCCACGGCGGCAGCGGCGGCCTCGCGGCGGCGATCTCCGCGATCGTCGACCCCGGCGACGTCGTCGTGCTGCCCGACCCCACCTACTCCCTCTACGCCGACGCCGTGCATCTGGCGGGGGGCACCACGCGGCCCGTGGCCAGCCGCGCCGACCTGCACTGGGATCTCGACCGATTGGCCGACGCGCTGGGGGGTGCGAAGCTCTTCGTCTTCTGCAACCCGTGCAACCCCACAGGAATCGTGCACACCCGCGCCGAGCTGGCGGCCCTCGCGGAGATCCTGGCGGGCACCGACACCCTCGTGCTCGCCGACGAGGCCTACGCCGACCTGGTCTACGACGGGGCCCCGTTCGTCTCCACCCTGCAGGTCGAGGAGCTGGCGGAGCGGCTGGTGTACTGCCAGACGTTCTCCAAGTCCTACGCCATGACCGGCTGGCGGGTCGGCTACCTCGTCGCCGAGCCCGCGGTGATCAAGGCGGCGGCCCGGGTGCACAACACGGTGAACGGCTCGATGAACACCGCGGTGCAACGCGCCGCCCTGGTCGCGCTGCGCACCGCCGACGCCGACATCGCCGCGATGCGTGATGACTATGCAGGTCGCCGCAGGCTCATGCTGGACGAACTCGCGCACGTCGACCGCATCACCTTCGACCCGCCCGAGGGCGCGTTCTACGTGTTCCCGCGCTACGCCGCCGACCGGCCGTCGCTGGAGGTCACCCGGATGCTGCGCGAGCACGGCGTGGCCGTCCGGCCGGGCAGCGAGTACGGCGTCGGCGGCGAAGGCCACGTCCGGTTGTCCTACGCTGCGAGCCGGGAGAACATCACCGTCGGGGTCGAGCGGCTGGCCAAGGCGTTGGCGGCCCTGTAGTGGTGGACCGGAACACGAACGCCATCCGGGCGACCGCGATCGCCGACGCCGCGCAGAGAGGATCTCGTCGGAGGATGCGCAGCGACACGGCCCGCAACCGGCGCGCCCTGGTCGAGGCGGCGGGCAGGCTGTTCGCCGCGACCACCGACCCGGTGACGATGTCCGACATCGCCCGGGAGGCCCAGGTGTCCACGGCCACCGCCTACCGCCAGTTCGCCTCCGTGGAGGAGGTGCTCAGCGCGTTCCGCTACTCCGTCGGCCTCCAACTGCGCGAGTACGCCGCCACGCTGACCGGCTCCGGCTCCGAGCGGCTGCACGCGGTCTCGCGCCGCTGGGTCGACCTCGTCGTCGAACACGGGCGTGCCATGGTCGGGCACCGCTCACCGCAGGGATACCTGCAGCGGCTGCGGGCAGGCGTGGAGTACTTGACCGTACAGGCCGAGGCCCTCGCCGACCCGCTCGCGCAGACCATCGCCGAGCTGGAGCTCCCTGCCCTCGGTGACGAGGCACTGTTCCTGTGGAACGTGCTGTTCGACCCACGGGAGATCCTCGACCTCGTCGACACGGTGCGGTTCAGCCCCGCGCAGGCCGCGGACCGCCTCACCGCGACACTGCGCGGTGCCCTGATCGGCTGGGCCGAGCACGGTCCCGCGGACGCCGACAGCCAGACATCCTCCCGGCGCGGGACCGCCGGCGCGCCCCCGACCCGAGCCGCCGGACCCGCTCAGCGTGACCGTCGACTACCGGCTCACCGGCGCCCGGTAGCCGACCAGGCATCGACGCACGAGTTCGGCGTGCATCACCTCCAGGAGGCCCACATGGTCGACATCCGCGTGATACGCACCTCCGTCGGTGTCCCCGGCGACGGCCCCTACGCGGTGGCCGTCGACCCGCAGCGGGCAATCTGGGTCACGCTCGTCCACGCAGGCCGAGTCGCCCGCATCACCGACGGCCACGAGGTCACCGTCTACGACCTTGGCAACCCCGACTGCCGCCCGACCCAGCTGGCGATCGACAACGACGGCGCCCTGTGGTGCAGCCGCAACGGCGACGACCGGATCGACCGGATCAGCGCCGATGGCGACCGGCAAAGCCACCCGCTGCCCGCGGGCAGCGGACCCTACGGCCTGTGCGCCGGGCCCGACGGTGCCATCTGGTACACCGCGCTCGGGGCAGACGCCATCGGCCGACTCGACCCCGACGGTGCCGTTTCCACCATCGCCGTGCCCGGGGGCGGCATGCCCTCGATGATCACGCCGGGGCCGGAGGGGGCGCTGTGGTTCACCCTCAACCGCCGCGGGGCGATCGGCCGTCTCGACCCCACCGACGCGGCGATCACGCTGCACCGGCTCGCCGACCCGGACTGCGGCCCGGTCGGGATCGCCTGCGGTCCCACCGGTCTCTGGTTCGTAGAGATCAACGCCGGACGCGTCGGCCGCCGCACCCCGACCGGCGAGTGGCAGGAGTTCGACCTGCCCGACCGGGACGCCCGACCGCACGCGGTCACTCCCGCCGCAAGCGGCGGCTGCTGGGTCACACTGTGGGGTCGGGATGCCGTCGCCCGCCTCACCGAGCACGGCGAGCCCGCCGGGATCCATCCACTCGACGCGGGGGACGAGCCGCATGGCATCACGACCGGGCCGGACGGCACCGTCGTGGTCGCCCTCGAGAGTGGGTATGTCGCACGGCTCTCGGAAATTACCGGTCTGTGTGTGGCGTAGTACATCGTTCGTTCCTGGTGACGCCGGACGGGCAGACGTCGAAGAACCTCCAGGCCTTTCAGGTTGTCCCGAACACGACACTCGACGAGGACAACCTCGACGCTGATGAGCTTTACGCGCAGGTAGTCCTGACCGAGGTGAACGGCGCGGCCCTCCCCCCCGTCAAGAGCAACATCGTCAAGCATCGCTTCTGACGGGGTATCAGCGCGTTTGATCGGCGGAAGTGGGACATGCGCGCCAAATATGGCCGTCATGTCCCCCTTCCAGCGATCAATGCTGGCGGCGAAACCCCGCCGAGGGGTCGTCGACGTGCCGACGATGGTGGCGGCCTACGACGACGCGCAGGGCGTCACGGCGGCGTTCAACCGCAACGTGCTGTGGGTGCTGAACCGGGAGCTGCGGGCCGACTTCGCCGTCGACGCGTTCGACCACCACGCGCTGTGGGACGCGCGCCACGAGTGGATCGAGATGCGGCTGCGGGCGCAGCGAGCGATGACCGTGCGCGTGGCCGACCTCGACCTGACCGTGACGTTCGACGAGGGGGCGGAGCTCAGCACGGAGACCTCGGCGAAGTTCCGGCCCGGCGGGGTGCGGGGGTGGCTGGAGGCCGGCGGGTACGAGGTCACCCGCACCTGGAGCGACCAGCGCGGCCGCCACGCGCTCACCCTGGCCACCGCCGCGTAGCCCGCCCGCGCGCCCGCCCCGCCCGCCCGCCTGCCTACCCGCCAACGGCCACTGCGCACCCCACGTGGCGACCGCGCACCCCGTCGATGGGGTGCGCGGTGGGGCGGTGGGGTGCGCGGTGCGGGCCGTCGCCCGTGTGCGCCCGCCCCCCGGGTCCACGCGCACGCTCCCGGGGTCCGGCTGGTGCCGGGCCGGTCTCGCCCGGGGCGGACCGCGCACCCCATCGGGCACTGCGCACCCCGCGTGGCGACCGCGCAGGTCCTTCGAGCGCAGGATCCGACCTTTCGTCGGCTGCGCGGCGACACCGTGCAGCCCGCCTCGCGGCGATGGCGTCGTTGAACACCACCCGGGCGCACCCGACGCCCGGGCAACCACGTGCGCGGGCCTCCCGCGCGGGCCTTCACCATCGCCGTGAACGGCGGCGCACTGGCCCGCAACTCGGTAGCGTCAGGGTTGTGGCTCGCCCCTCCATCCACACGCTCGACGTGTTCGGCACCCTCGCTCGGCTGGCGCTGGCCGCGGTGTGGATCACCTCGGGATCAATCAAGCTGTTCGATCCACGAGGCACCGTCGCAGCGGTGAAGGCCTACCAACTGATCCCCGACAACCTGGTGAGCCTGACAGCAGGCGTACTGCCGTTCCTCGAGCTCGCACTCGGGCTACTGCTCCTATTCGGAGTCGGCGTCCGCATCGTGGCGGTGTTCTCCGGCCTCCTGCTGCTCGTCTACATCGCAGGCGTCGCGCAGTCCTGGGCCCGCGGCCTGACCATCGACTGCGGCTGCTTCGGCGGCGGCGGCCAGGTTGCCGCCGGGCAGACGCACTACCCCCAGGAGATCCTGCGCGACATCGGGTTCCTGCTGTTCGCGGTGTGGCTGACCGTTCGGCCGTCAACCCTTCTCTCGGTCGACAGCTGGCTCACCGACCCGGTACCGCAACCCACGACGGTGGAGAAAGCATCATGAGCAAGACCCCGACGAGCAAGAACAAGACCAAGAAGACCGCCTCGGGAGCACGTGCCGTGGCGGCCGCCCGCGCCGACCCGAACAGCAGGCGCAAGAACATCATCGGCGTCGTCGTGGTCGTCGTCATCGCGGCCGCGATCTTCGGCGGCATCTTCTACCAGAAGCAGCAAGCCACCGCCGCCGCGGCGGCGATCATCCCGGCCCGGACGGTGGCGGGGTCAGACCAGTACCCGGCAGTGCTGGACCCCGCCACCGCCACCGTGCTGGTCGGCAAGCCGACGGCGCCGATCACCATCGACGCCTACGAGGACTTCCTCTGCCCGGTCTGCGGCCAGTTCGAAGCCGCCAACTCCCCCGCAATCGACAAGCAGCTGCAGGCAGGCACCATCAAAGTCCGCTACCACATGCTCAACCTGCTCGACGACCGCTCGACACCTTCCGGCTACTCGACGATGGCCGCCAACACCGCCCTCGCCGTCGCCACCGCCGCACCGACGAAGTTCGTGGACTACCACGCCAGCCTGTTCGGCAAGCAGCCGGAGGAGAACGGACCCGGCTGGACCCAAGCCCAGCTGTCCAATCTCGCCACCCGCCTGGATGCCGGCGGACCAGCCTTCGACGCGGTAGTCAACGGAAACACCTACGGCCCGAAAATCCAGGCGAACCTCACCGCCGCCGAGGCCAACCCCGCGCTGCAACAACAAGGCGGCTTCGGCACCCCGACCATCGTCGCGAACGGCGCCCTCGTCAACTGGCAGGACCCAAACTGGCTCAACGTACTCGTGGCCACCGGCCACTGAGCTGAGCCGCCGAACTCGTAAACCTCGCACCCTTCCGGTCACTTCGCACCCCGCCAGTCGGGTGCGAAGTGGGTCAAAGGGGTGCGAGGTGCGCCGCTTGCCCGGCTGACCGGCGCATCGCGACAGGCGCACTGTGCGAGCGCCCGCACCCTCCCTCTTGACGTGGTGGTCGACCGGCCGTCACGCTAGCCGCAATCACCGGAACTCCTGTTCCACAATATGAAACGCATGGACCTCGCGCCGCCGCGCACGCAGAGGCACGGCGCCGACGCGGTGCACTATTCAGCTTCATCGCCGATGGCGTAGCGGCTCGGCCCGGCGTCCAACTGCGAAACACGACGTCGTGAAGGGTGTCCGCCCATGCACCTGCTGTTCGCCGACTCGGTGGCCGACCAGACCGTCGCCGAACTCAGGTCGCGGGGCCATCAGTGTTCGGTGGAACCTGCACTCACCACCGCGGACCTGCCGGGCCGCATCGCAGGCGTGGACGGGCTGGTGGTCCGCAGCACGAAGGTCGACCGGGCGGTGTTCGAGGCGGCGGACAAGCTCGCTCTGGTGATCCGCGCCGGTGCGGGCACGAACACCATCGACAGCGACGCCGCGGCGCGCAACGGGGTGTTGGTCTGCAATGTGCCCGGCCGCAACGCGGTCGCGGTTGCCGAGCTCACCATGGGTCTGATCCTGGCCCTTGACCGCAGGATCGCCGACAATGTGGCCGACGCCCGGAAGGGGCAATGGGCCAAAGCGACGTACAGCAAGGCCTACGGGCTGCTCGGCCGCACCCTCGGCATCCTCGGCCTGGGTGCGATCGGGCTCGCCGTGGCCGAGCGGGCGGCCGCGTTCGGGATGCGGATCAGCTGTCTGGACCGCCCCGACCGCAGCTCGGCCACCCGCGAGCGGCTGGCCGAGCTCGACGTCGTTCGCCACCGCTCGCTCCCGGAGCTGCTCGCCGCCGCTGACGTGGTGACTCTGCACGTCCCGTCGTCGCCCGAGACCAAGAACCTCGTGGACGCCGAGTTCCTGGCCGCGATGAAGCCAGGAGCCATCGTCGTGAACACCTCGCGTGGTGACGTGGTCGACGAGCCCGCGCTGCTCGCGGCGCTCGATGCAGGCCACGTCCGTGCAGGCCTCGACGTGTTCGCCGACGAGCCGGGAGCGGGGACAGCCGAGTGGAACTCGGCGCTCGCCAAGCACCCCCGCGTGGTGGCCACCCACCACATTGGCGCCTCCACCGAACAGGCCCAGGCCGCCATCGCCGCCGGTGTCGTCGAGATCGTCGACGCGTTCGCGGCAGGCGAAGCGCGCAACTGCGTCAACCTCGCGCCGCGCGGACTGGGCAGCGCCACCCTCACCGTGCGACACCTCGACAAGGTTGGTGTGCTGGCCAGGGTGCTGGAGCTGCTGCGCGAGACCGGGCTCAACGTCGAACACATGCAGAACCGGATCTTCGCGGGCGGCGCGGCGGCGGTTGCCACGATCGACGTCGCAGGCGCCGTGCCCCGCGACCTGTTGGCGGGCCTCGATGCGATCCCCGAGGTGCTGGGCAGCTCACTCGCAGCGCTCGACCCCGCAGGCACGGAGCACGCGTGATCCGCGGGTACGCGCCGCAGGCGGCCATCGCCACCTACGCCGGGCAGGCCAACCGCGTGCGCCCCTTCGCAGGCTGGCTGGTCCGCGCCGAAGCCGCGGCTGCGGAGGTCGGCGTCATGTCGGAGATCGCGGGAGCCGGGTGGTTGGCCCTCGGCGCGGTGCGCCCCGACGCCTACGAGCCGATGCCCCCGGCGCTCTACGTCTACCGGCAGAGCACGCCGGATGGTGAGCACATCGGCATCGTCTGCGACGTCACGCCCGAAGCGTTCCTCGACGGCAGCGTCCGCGGCCACGAGTCGGTGCAGCCGCACCGGGTCGAGGGGCTGGCGCGGTACCTCGCGACGATGCCGCAGCGGGTGGAGCTGGTGAGCACGCTGCACCGGGCCGGGCAGGCCGTCCGAGCGACTCTGGCACGGACGCCCGAGCTCACGCCCGATCGCGACGTCGCCGGGCCCGACGGCGCGCGCCACACCGTGTGGCGGATTCCGGAAGGCGTGCAGACCGAGGAGCTGTGCCGTGAGCTGGGCGCCGCCACCCACTACATCGCCGACGGACACCACCGGGTAGCGGCGAGCCTCGACGTGTGGGCCCGCTCGGGGCGACGCTGTCAGCGCGGCGTGCTGTGCGTGACCTACCCGCTCGGCGGGCTGAGGTTGGCCTCCTTCAACCGGCGGCTGGTGGGCCCGGTCGACTCCGCGCTGGTGCGGAACCTGCTCGAGGCGAGCTTCGACGTCCACCCGGCCGTCGACGCGCAGGAGGCGACGGCATCCGGCATTGCCGTCAACCTCGACGGCCGTTGGTATGTCGCGCGCTACTCCGGTGCGCGACCACCCGGCTCGCCGGGTCTGGACATCTCGCTGCTCCACGACCGCGTGCTCGACCGGCTGCCCGCGGGCACGAAGGTCGAGCAGACCCGGGCACCGATCGAGGTTCTCCGCGCGGCGTGCGATGCGGACGGCGGGGTTCTGTTCGCGCTGCCCGCACCGACGCTCGAGACCCTCACCGCGATCGCGGACGCAGGCGAGGTGGTTCCTGCCAAGAGCACCTTCTTCTCCCCCAAGCCCGGATCGGGCGTCTTCCTGCGCGGCCTCACGACGTAGTCAGTGACGTCCCTGCCGTCAGCGCCCGCGGTCGCGACGGGCGGCGGGGGTGTCGTCGTCGACCTCGATCTGCTCCTTGCGGACCTTGCCGCCGACCGTCTCCTCGTCGCGAACGGTCTCGGTGCCGAGCCGCACCCGTTCCACCGGTTCGGCCTCGGTGGCCACGACCGGACGCTCGGCGTGCAGGGTGACCTCGTGCTCCTCTTCGGAGATCGCCGGGCCCTCTTCGGCCGCGCCCCGGTTGGCGTCGGTGACGGGTGGTGCCCGCGCGGAGGTGCTCCTCCGAGCGGGTCATCGCGGTGTCAGTGGTCGGTCCCCAGGTGTCGTGACCCTCGGTCCGGTCGGTCACGTCGGTCCCGGCCTCGGCTGTGGTGCCGCCGCGACTGCGTGGCGGCCTTCCCGTTCGTTGACCCGGCCGCTGCCGTACTCCAGACCGTAGTGGCGGTAGAGCCGCTGTTCCTCCTCGACGTCCAGGTGGTGCTCGCCGGAGACGTTGGGCGCGTCCTTGATGGTGGCGACGACCGCGCCGTGCCCAACGCCGACCAGAACCTCGACCTCTACGACTTCCCGCACATCCGCAGGCTCGAACCCAAGCTCTCCGAGGACCACGCCGCCGCCGAGTTCGAACAAGCACTCGAAGACCTCCTCGACCGACTCGACCGGTTCATCACCGCATGACGACCGCGGCCTGGCCCGGACCGATGTCATCGATCGGTAAGGCGCGCGCCACTGCCGTGGCGGCGGGGCGGTGCTCATGATCGTGGTGTGGAACGCGTACTGATCGTCCTGGCCAAGGCGCCGGTGCCGGGGCGGGTGAAGACCCGCCTGTGCCCGCCCGCCACGCCACGGCAGGCGGCCGACCTGGCCGCGGCGGCGTTGGCCGACACCCTGGTGGCGGTGCAGCGGGTGCCTGCGGCCAGGGTCGTCGTGGCACTCGACGGCGAGCCCGACGCCGCGCTGGCCGCCGCACTGGGCGGGTTGACGATCATCGCCCAGCGGGGCGGCCCGCTGGGTGAGCGGATCGCCGCCGCCCACGCGGACGCCGCCCGGCTGGTCTCGGGCGCGGCCAGCGTGCAGATCGGCATGGACACCCCGCAGCTGGACCCGGACGTCCTCGCTCGGTGCCTTGACACCGTGTGCCGTCCGGACGGCCCGGACGCTGTGCTCGGGCCCGCCGCGGACGGCGGATGGTGGGCGCTGGCGCTGCGTGATCCACACCATGCCGACGCGATCCGGCACGTGCCGACCTCGCGGGCCGACACCGGCGCGCGTACCCGCGCCGCGCTGGAGGCGGCCGGGCTGCGGGTGGCGACGCTGCCGCCGCTGACCGACGTGGACACGATGGTCGACGCCCACGCCGTCGCGCGCGCCTGTCCCGGCTCCCGGTTCGCCGCCGCGTTGTCCGCGGCCGTCGGCGCATGACCGGACCGCCGCCGCGGCCTTCGATGCCGCGTTGGCTGCGTGCGCGAGCTCAGGCCGTCACCCGCGCCGGATGAGCCGCGGCCGCCAGCGTGATCGCGGTGCGGCAGCCCGCGCCGTGGTTGACCACGGAAATCCCGCCCCCTTGTGCGGCCATCAAGCCACGGGCGATCGACAGGCCCAGCCCGGCGCCGATGTGCTCGGACGGCGTGCGGGCCCCGCTGCCGCGGTAGCCGATGTCGAAGAGGAACGGAAGGTCCTCCTCCGGGATGCCGCCGCAGCCGTCGTCGACGTGAAGCCACGCCTGGCCGCCGCGCACGCCCGCGGACAGTCGCACGGTGCCGCCCGCGGGGGTGTGCCGCACGGCGTTGGCGAGGACGTTGCGCAGCACCCGGGTGAGGTCGGTGTCGCTGCCCAACACCGTCGGCCAGTTCTCCGGTGTCGTGGCCACCACGGCCACGTCGGGCCGCGACTCGGCGGCAGCGGCGTCGGAGGCAATCTCGGCCAGCGCCAGCGGCTCGAGGGTCAGCTGCAGTGTGCCGGAGGTGGCGCGGGAGAGCTGGAAGAGGTCCTCGACCATCACCGTCATCCGGGACGCCTCGCGGCGGATCCGGGCGAGGTAGTCGCGGACCTCGGCCGGGTCGCGCACCACCCCGTCGACCAACGCGTCGGCCATCCCGCAGATCCCGGCCAGCGGTGAGCGCAGGTCGTGGCTCATGCCCGCGACGAGCCTGCGCCGCGACTCCTCCGAGCGCCGCTCCGCCTCCGCGGCCTCCCGCTGCCACATCGCCTCGCGGGCCACCCGGCGGCCGAGCAGGAGCCCGGCGGGCACCGTGACCGCGGCGACGACCAGGCACACCACCACGGTGCCGACCAGCTGCGGGGTGTACATGAACCCGCTCACCCCGAGCACCCCGACCAGCGCGGCGACCAGCGGAACGAGCACGAGCGCCACCATCGTGGCGGTGAGCGAACGGCGCCGGATCCGCAGCAGGACCAGGCCGCCCACCACCGCGACGGGCAGGGAGAACAGCAGGGCCAGCGGCGCGGCCTGCAGCAGCTCGGCGATCATTCCGTGCCAATTTCCGAGACCCAGGGGTCGTACCGGTAGCCGGTGCCCCAGACGGTGGCGATCCGACGCGGGCGGGTGGGGTCGGGCTCGATCTTCTCGCGCAGCCTGCGCACGTGCACGGTGACCGTGGACTGGTCGCCGAACTCCCACCCCCACACCTCGGCCAGGAGCTCGACGCGGGTGTAGGCGCGGCTGGGGTGCGCGAGCAGGAACGCGAGCAGGTCGAACTCGCGTCCGGTGAGCGGGAGCGCCACCCCGCCGCGGCGGGCCGCCCGCGCTTCGGGATCGACGACGAGGTCGCCGTCGACGAGCGGCGCGGCAGACACCGTCGTCGCGCGGCGGAGCACCGCGGCGACCCGCAGCACCAGCTCGCGGGCGCTGAACGGCTTGGTGACGTAGTCGTCGGCCCCCAACTCCAGACCCGCCACCCGGTCGCCCTCGTCGCCGAGGGCGGACAGCACGACGATCGGCAGCCGCGGATGGGCGTCCCGCAGCGTGCGGCACACCTGCAGCCCGTTCAGCCCGGGCAGCATCACGTCGAGCACGACCGCGTCCGGCGGGTGGGCACGGGCCGCGTGCAAGCCCGACGGGCCGTCGGCGGCCTCGTCGACCAGGTAGCCCGCGTCGCCGAGGTAGCGTCGGGTGATCTCGCGGACGGTCGCGTCGTCCTCCACGACCAGCACCCGGGGTGTCACACCGCTGAGGTTAGATCCCGGAGCGGCCCAGGGTGTTAGGGCTTTCTTACCGCTCACGTCGATCGCCCCCTGCCGCGGTCGTGCACACCTAGCGTTTTCGGGCATGAAGTTCCGCAGCCCGTTGCGCGGGCCGTGGCTGACCTCCGTCCTCGGTGTGGCGTTGCTCGCCACGCTGCCGTTGGTGATCATCACGGGCCTGCTGGACTACGTCGCCTACGGACCGGGCCAGTCGATCCCCGGTGACGTCGGGCTCTTGCACCTGCCCGCCCTCGACTGGCCGACCCGCCCCGCGTGGCTCTTCCGGCTGACCCAGGGCCTGCACGTTGGCCTGGGGCTCGTTCTCGTGCCGGTGGTGCTGGCCAAGCTGTGGTCGGTGATCCCCCGGCTGTTCGCGTGGCCGCCCGCGCGTTCGCCTGCGCACGCGCTGGAGCGGGCGACGCTGCTGATGCTCGTCGGCGGGATCCTGTTCGAGATCGTCACCGGGCTGATGAACATCCAGTACGACTACGCGTTCGGGTTCAGCTTCTACACCGCCCACTACATCGGGGCGTGGGTGTTCCTCGCCGGATTCGGCGCGCACGTCGTGCTCAAGCTGCCCGCCGCGCGCCGGGCGTTGCGCACGCGGTCGCTGCGTGCCGAGCTGCGCGTGCCCACCACCGCTCCGGAATCAGTCGACGACGGGCTGGTCGCCCCCGACCCGGCCCCGGCCACGATGAGCCGCCGCGGCGCGTTGGCGCTGGTCGGCGGGGGCGCGCTGTTCGTCGCGACGATCACGGCGGGGCAGACGCTCGGCGGCCCGCTGCGCGACCTTGCCGTGCTGCTGCCGCGCGGCCGCGCGGACTTCCCGGTCAACCGGACCGCCGACGCTGCGGCCATCGACCCGGCTGTCGGCGTGGCGTGGCGGCTGACGCTCGGCGCCCGCACGCTCCGCCGCGACGAGCTGCTGCGGCTCCCCCAGCACACCGCGCGGCTGCCGATCGCCTGTGTGGAGGGCTGGTCGACTGTGCAGGACTGGACCGGCGTGCGGCTGCGCGACCTGGCCGCACTGGCCGGGGTGCCGTCGCCGCGGTCGACGTTCGTCGAGTCGCTCGACGCCGGACCGTTCGGCCGGGCGACCCTGTCGGCGGGCCAGGTGCTCGACCCGGACGCGCTGCTGGCGCTCCGCGTCAACGGCGCCGACCTGAGCCTCGACCACGGCTATCCGGCGCGGGTGGTCGTGCCCGCCCTGCCCGGGGTGCACTGCACGAAGTGGGTCCGCTCGATCACCTTCCGGGCTGTGTGATGAGCGCTGTGATGGTCACCCTGGCCCGGCGGGTGGGCGCCTCACCCGCCCAGCTCGCCGTTTTCGGGTGCTGCCTCGCGCTCGCCGCGTACGCCGCGTTCTTCCTGCTCGGCGACCCGGCGCTGCTGCGCATGCTGGTGTGGTTCGCCGGGGCGGCCGTCGGGCACGACCTCGTGCTCTTCCCGCTGTACGCGGCGGCCGATCGGGCGCTGGTCGCGGCGGCCCGGGGGCGGGTGCCGTTGGTCAACCACGTGCGGGTGCCCGCGCTGGGCGCCGGTCTGGCGCTGCTGATGTTCTGGCCGGGCATCGTGCGGCAGGGCGCGGCCACGCACCTGGCGGCCACCGGCCTGGACCAGGAACCGTATCTGGGCCGGTGGCTGGCGCTGTCGGCGGTGCTGTTCGCCGCGTCCGCGGTGATCTACGGCGCGCGGGTCGTGATCCGCAGGCTTCGGGCGTGATCGCCAGGTTCGGTGCGCGAGGTGTGTCTATGCACCCCATACACCGGTCCCGGCGATCACCGCGGGCCGGGGCCGGTCGAGCGGCCGGGGCAGAACGAGCGGCCGGGGGAGGTCGAGCGGCCGGGTCGGGTTCGCGCGCGGACCTCGCGGCCGTCGCGGGGGCCGCCGCGCTGGTGCTCGCCGCCGCGCTGGTGGGACAGCGGCTCCTCGCCGCAGGGGTGAACCTGTTCCTGCCGTTCCCGCCGTTGTTGGCGCAGTGGCTGCCCCACATCGGCCCGGGCACGCCGTTCGCCATCGTGGCCGCGGTGGTCGTCGTGGCGCGCGGTCCAGGGTGGGCCGAGCGGCTGCCGTGGCGGGCGCTGCCCGCGCTGACCGGCGTCATGGCGGGCGTGTGGACGTTGTCGCTGGCCCTCGTCGACGGCTGGCAGCGGGGCGTCGTCGACCGCCTCGCCTCCACGGACGAGTACCTGCACGACGTGCCCCGCGCGCCCGGGCTCGCCGTGCTGCTGCGGGAGTTCGGCGCGCACATCCTGACCTCGGCCGTGGACCCGGGGCAGACCTGGTTCTGGACGACACACGTCGGGGCGCACCCGGCGGGCGCGTTCCTGATCTTCGTCGGGCTCGCCCGGATCGGGCTCGGCGGGGGCGGCCCGCCCGGCCTGCTGGTCATCGCGGTCGGGGCGTCGGCGGCGTCCGCGGTCGTCGTGGCGGCGCGGGCGCTGGGCGACGCGGCCGTGGCCCGCCGGGCGGCACCGTACGCGGCGCTGTTCCCGGGTGCGGTGTGGGTCGGGGTGTCCGCGGACGGGCTGTTCGCCGGGTGGCTCGCCTGGGGGGTCGCGCTGCTCGCCGTCGCGGTCACGACGACGGGGCGGCGGGCAGGCGTCGCCGCGTTCGCGGCTGGGCTGCTGCTGGGGGGTGCGGCGTACCTGTCGTACGGCCTGGTGCTCGGCGCGCTGCTCGCGGCCGCGGTGCTCGCGCGACCAGGCGCAAGGTGTCCCCTCCACGTCGTGGACGGCGTCGGCGGGGCTGCCGTGACACGGGTGGAAAGACCTGCCGCACCACACCGCCTGCGGCGGCGCACGGTCGGGTTCGCGGTGGCGGGGACGGTGTCGGTCGTCGCCGCGTTCAGCGTCGCCGGGTTCTCCTGGCTCGACGGCTACAGCAAGGTCCGGGTCATCTACGCGGCCAGCATCGCCGCCGCCCGGCCGTATCCGTATTTCGTGTGGGCCGATCTGGCCGCGGTGGTGTTCGTGATCGGGCCTGCAGGGGTCGCGGGGCTGCGGCGGGTCGCGGCCCGTCCGGTCGGGTCCGATCTGGTCGTCGTCGCCGCGGTGGTCGCGATGCTGGTGGCCGACCTGTCCGGGATGTCGAAGGCGGAGGTCGAGCGGATATGGCTGCCGTTCGCGGTATGGACCTGCCTGGCCTGCGCCCGGCTTCCCCATCCGCGTCGGTGGCTCGCGGCGCAGGCCGTGCTGGCGCTGCTGGTGAACCACCTGCTGCTCACGGCCTGGTGAGCAGCAGCGCGCCCATGTCCCGCACCGCGCGGGCGGTGCCGGCGATCGAGCCGGACACCTTGGACCGGCCCCCGGCGCGACGGGTGTAGCGCACCGGCACCTCCTCGATCCGCCAGCCTGCCCGTCCGGCGCGCAGCAGCAGCTCCAGCGGGTAGCCGAACGCCCGGTCGGTGATGCGCAGGCCGAGCATGTCCGTTCGGCGCGCGACCCGGATCGGGGCGATGTCGTGCACCGGCACGCCCCGGCTGCGCAACAGCCCCGCGATCAGCGCGTTCCCGGCCCGCGCATGCCACGGCCACACCCCGGGCCCGGTCGGCACGCGACGCCCGACGGCGAGATCGGCCCGGCCTTCCCGTACCGCGTCCGCGAGCACCGGCAGCACCGCGGTGTCGAGGGACCCGTCGCCGTCGAGCACCGCCACCAGCTCGGCGCGGGCGTGCCGCAGCCCGGCGTGCACGGCCGCCCCGTAGCCGCGCCGCGGCTCGACCACCACGCGTGCGCCACGGGCCCGGGCCACCTCGGCTGTGCCGTCCGTCGAGCCGTTGTCGACGACGAGCACCGGCCAGCCGGGTGGCAGTGCCGCCAGTACCGACGGCAACGCGGCGGCCTCGTCCAGGCAGGGCAACACGATCTCGACGTCCACCCGTCGAGCATGGCCCGCCGGGGGCGCCGCCGACCCTTACGGTTCCGTGGCGGGCGCGCGCAGGGGGTCGGTGGCGAACGCGCGCACGCCGTCGGCGAACCGAACCCCGGCGGTGAAGCCCAGCAGCGCGGTCGCACGGGCCGGGTCGGCCGTCACGTGCCGGACGTCCCCGGCCCGCGCGCCCCCGACGACCACCGGAGCCGGACCCGCGATCGCCCGGGCCAGCTCCGTCGCCAGCTCCCCGACGGTGTGTGGCTCACCGGAGCACACGTTCACCGGCGTGAACCCGGGCCGGGGCGTGGTGAGCGCAAGGAGGTTGGCCGCGGCGACGTCGCTGACGTGCACGAAGTCCCGGCGCTGCCCGCCGTCCTCCAGCAGCTGCGGCGGCTCGCAGCGCTCGAACGCCGACCGGAACACCGACGCCACCCCGGAGTAGGGGGTGTCGCGCGGCATCCTGGGGCCGTACACGTTGTGATAGCGCAACGACCACACCGCTCCCCCGGTCTGCCGGGCCCACGCGCCCGCCAGATGCTCCTGGGCGAGCTTCGTGGCGGCGTATGTGCTGCGCGGGTCGAGCGGCGCATCCTCGGGCACCAGGCCGGGGTCGAGGTCGCGGCCGCAGAGCGGGCAGGGCGGCTCGAACCGTCCGGCCGCGATGTCGTCGGGGGCGCGCGGCCCGGGCCGGACGACGCCGTGCTCGGCGCACGTGTAGCGGCCCTCGCCGTAGACGACCATCGACCCGGCCAGCACGAGCCGCGTGACACCCGCCTCGTACATCGCGGCGAGCAGCACGGCCGTGCCGAGGTCGTTGTGGGCGGCGTAGGCGGGGGCGTCCGCCGCGTCGACACCGTGGCCGACCATCGCCGCCTGGTGGCAGACGGCGTCGACGCCGCGCAGGGCCGCGCGCACGGCGTCCTGGTCGCGGACGTCGGCGTGGAGGAGCTCTCCCACCCACGGGGGCTTCTCGCCGTGGTGGGCCTGCGGGATCAACGCGTCCAGCACCACCGGCTCGTGGCCGTCCGACGCCAGCCGGTCCGCGACATGCGAGCCGACGAAGCCTGCCCCACCGGTCACCAGAACCCGCACGGCCGCAGCGTATCCCCGGGCCAGACGACGACGGTCAGCTCAAGTCGCGACGCATGAACACGCGCACGTCGGTACGTAGCCCGTGGCGGGCTTCCTGCGCCCGGATCACGTGCATACCCGGTGTCCACTCGGCGGGCGTCAGGTCCGTGAACCCGTGCCTGCGGTAGAAGGGGCCGTTCCAGGGCACGTCGCGGAAGGTCGAGAGGGTGACCGCGGGATGGCCCTGTGCCTGCGCCCACGCGCACACGGCGTCAAGCAAGCGGGCGCCGAGCCCGCGACGGCCGTGCTCGGCCAGCACGTCAATCTCCTCGACGTAGACGGCGCCCTCGCGCACCGAGGCGATCACCACGCCGACCGGGGTGTCGGTGGCATCGCAGGCCACCCAGGCCTGTCCGGCGTCGATCAGCCGGACGAGGTCACCCAGCGGGAACGCGACGTCGAGCGACTCGTCGATGAGGTCGAGGCCGGAGAAGCGCGCGCCCGCGAGATCCTCGATCTCCTGGATGCGGTCGCGCTCCTCCCGGCGGGCCGGGCGGACGTGGTAGGCGTCGGTGGGCATGGCGTGTCCCTTCGCGGATCGAGTGGGTCGACCCTAACCAACAGACCGGTCGGTAGTATTTTGGTTTTCGTGCCCCGTCCTCGCCGACCCTCCGCCCGTACCCGGATCCTGGAGGTCGCCGACCGGATGCTTTACGAGCGGGGCATCCGGGCGGTGGGGGTGGAGGCGATCGTGGCCGCCGCCGACACCGCGAAGACGACGCTGTACGGCCATTTCGGCTCGAAGGACGCGCTGGTCGTGGCCTACCTCCAACGCCGTGCCGCGGACGAGCGGGAGCGGATCGAGCGCGCGCTCACGGCCCGGGGTGGACGGGCAGGCGACCGGCTCCTGTACTTCTTCGACCTGTTGGCCGCGAAGCTCGCCGAGCCCGAATACCGCGGGTCCCCCTTCGTCAACGCCTGCGTGGAGCTCGGTGCCGACCACCCGGCCGCGGCCGTCGCCCGGGAACACCGGCGGTGGTTGCTCGACACGCTCGTGGCCCTCGCCGCCGAAACCGCCGCGCGGGATCCGGCCGTCTTGGCGGCGCAGCTCCTGCAGCTCTACGAAGCCACCACCGTCGCCGCGCGGGTCGGCGGCGACAGCGCCGCGGCCGCCGCGACCGCCAGGACCTCCGCCGAAGCCCTGCTGGCGGCATCCGGGCCGAGGGCGTCCCGCGACCCCGGACCCGCAGGCGGGAGCGGCCCGGACGCCCCCGGGCGCCGCAGCGGCGGCAGCCCGGAGGCGCACCGCCTGGTGGCCTTCCTCAACAGCGCCCACCTGCCGGACGGCGACGACCAGTTGGCCGACGACCGGGCCGGGCCGTGGCTGGCGGAGTGGTTGGCGGGGTGGTTGGCCGACGCCCGGGCCGCTGCGCTCAGCGGGCTTCCTCCGCTCGCCGAGGCACCCGCCGAGCTGCTGCGCCTGCGCGAGGGCCTGCGTCAGCTCGCCGCGGTCAACTGCGGCGCGCAGGCCGACCCGGCGGTTGTGGCGGAGGCGGCCGCCGTACTGGAGCATGCGCCGGTGTTCGTCGACCTCGCGGGGGGTGGCGGGCCGCTGCTGACCCCGCCCCCCGGCGCCGACGCCGCCCGCGTCGCCATCGCCGTGGCGGTGACCGACTACCTCGCGGTCCGGACCCGCGGCGAATGGCCCCGGCTCAAGGTCTGTGCCGCCGCCGACTGCCGGTGGGCGTTCCTCGACACCACCCGCAACCGCTCACGGCGATGGTGCGACATGGCCGGATGCGGCAACCGGGCCAAGAACCGCGCCTGGCGCGACCGTAAGGCTCCCGTAACCGGAAAATCAGCTTGAGCAGTTAGCCAGCCCGACTAGTGTCGTGACTGACAAATGCTGAACGTCGGTCACAGCGGAGAGGGCGGGGCCATGGACGGGCAGACATCGCGGGGCGGGCAGCTCGCGATCGCGGCGTCCGCCATGGGGTATGGGGTCGGCACTGCGCTCTCGGTCGTCGCGCTGCACGGCGAGCGGCTCGTAGCGGGCAGGCCATCGGCGGTGCGCTGATCCTGGCCTGCCTGACTCTGCTCACCCGAGCGGGGCCTGGCCAGTCCGCCGACCCCGCGCCGTCCGCTCCGGCGGTCAGCACCACGAAATGAGGCACCTGATGGGCACCTTGTTCTGCGACACCGCGCTCGCCCACCGCATCGAGCGCGCCGAGACCCGGCTCATCGTCGACGTCAGCCGCGCCGCGCAGGCCCGATCCGGGACCGACGGCTTCCTCATCCCCATCGCGGGCGGCATCGCGAGCTTCGCCGAACCGGACTCACCGTTCAACAAGGTCGTAGGCCTGGGATTCGCCGGTGTGCCGGGCCCCGACGAACTGGACACGATCGAAGAGGCCTTCACCGCGCACGGCGCGCCCACCCAGGTCGAGGTCGCCCACCTTGCCGAATCGGCGGTCGGCGAGCTGCTGAGCGACCGCGGCTACCATCTCGAGTCCTTCGAGAACGTGCTCGGCTTCGCTCTCGACCATGACCCGGAGCTGGTTGCTCCACCCGGCATCGAGGTGCGCCGCAGCACCGACGACGAGCTCGACGCCTGGATCGCCGTCGTCACCGAAGGCTCCCTCCACCCCGACGCCCAAGGCCTGCCCTGGCCCGACGAGTTCCCCCGCGAGGCGATCGAGAACGCCGAACGCGACTTCGCCGCCGCAGGCGGCACCCGCTACGTGGCGCTGCGCGACGGCGTCCTGGCGGGTGGCGCCGATTTCCGCATCACCGACGGCATCGCCCAACTCGCGGGCGCGGCCACCGCCCCCGCCCACCGCCGCCACGGCGTCCAGACTGCGCTGCTGGCCACACGCCTTTCGGATGCCAGGGCAGCGGGCTGCGACGTCGCCGTGATCACCACGCAGCCGGGGTCGAAGTCCCAGCAGAACGCGCAGCGCCGCGGGTTCGACCTGCTCTACACCCGCGCGACTCTGGTCAAACACCGCTGATCGACGCCTGCGAAGCATCACAGGACAGGCCGCAGTCCACCGCCGGTCGCCGGACGGGGACGATGGCCGCTGCAAGCCGCCCCGGCAATTCGGCGCCCGGGTCCGCTGGCGATCGCGGGCGCGGGTGCAGCGTCGCATCGTCGCCACTCGCGGCAGGCGAGACGCGCGTGTCCCCGACGACGCTTCATCGGCGGCAGGCTCCGTCTCTCCCGGCCGGCTCGAAGGCTGTTGGCCGGATGAGCGAGGCGCCATTGTCTTACCGGAGGGGCAGGGTTTTCTGTACGTCCGCAAACACGTTGCTGATCCCCGCGACGAGTCCGCACAGTGGTCGTGGTCTACAGACTGAACGTCTCACAGACCACATCTCGCCACACAGCTTCGGAGACCGTCATGACCACCACGAGCACCCTCAGCGGACGCGACCGAGCGATCCTGCGCGCCGTGGCGGCCGGTGGGGCGGAGCTTCAGGTGGGCGTCGAGCCCGACCTGTTCGTCGACGGCCGCTGCTGCTGCGATCAGTCCGCTGCCCACCAGCTCGTTCGCGCCGGCCTGATCGCCGCGGCGACCCTGGGTCGGGTCGGCCAGCGCGTCGCCGCCGCCCTCACCCCAGCCGGGCGCGAGGCGCTGAACGGCTACGCCCTCGCCGCATAACACGCACATCTGCGACCGGCAATGAGCGCTGGCGCAGGTGCCGCCGTGCACGAGGCGGACTCGAAGCCCCGTGTGACACCTCCCCGAGCCCCCGAAGGATCTGCGGAACACCCGCCCGCCCGTGATCGTCACTTTGGCGCGGATGCGGCCAAATATGGCCGCTCACCGCACCGAAGCGACGATCTTCGAGGACTGGGCAAGTCCGGGCCGGTCGGGTAAGGCGGGCCCGGGCCGGGCGGGTCAGGCGGGCCCGAGCCGGGCGAGTCAGGCGGCCCCGAGCCGGGCGGGTCAGGCGTACCGGGCGGGCACGGCAGGCAAGCCAGGGCGGGCCGGGCGGACCCGGCCAGCGCGGCGACTCCGGAAGCGACGGCGCAGTACGGCGACCACGACGGCGCCGAGCGACCCGGTGTGCGCCACGCGAGATTGCCGTGTGCGGGGTTCGGGCTGGGCGAATTCCCGCTCACGGCAATCTCGCTGGTCGCGTCAAGGCCGCATGTCAGCAGGGCGGGCCGGGCAAGCCGGTCCCTCACGCCAAGAATGTCGGTGGTCGTCCCTACGCTGGCCGGCGAGCGCAAACGGTCTGGAAAGGGATTGCTTGTGGACTACGAGATGGTCGAAACGCTGCGGGAGCGGCATCCGGCGTGGCGGCTGCTGCGCGCGCAAAACGCATCGCTCATCCTCTCGTTCCTGGGCGCGCACTTCGTCGAGGGCAACCAGGGTGCTACCGAGGTGGCCCGCCTGGTCGCGGCGCTCGACGAGCACCTCTACAGCCTCAACGCGTCCGCGGGGGAGCCGCGCTTCCCACGCCGGCCGCAGGAGTACCTGGAGGCCTGGGCGTCTCCCGAGTCTGGCTGGCTCCGGCGGTTCTATCCCGCGAGCTCCGATGACGTCCACTACGACGCGACGCCCGCGTTCGAGAAGGCGTACAGCTGGGTGGCCGGGCTCCGAAGTCGCCCCTTCGTCGGCACGGAGTCGCGGCTGCACACCGTGGTCGATCTTCTGCGGCAGATCGTGCACGGCAGCGAGAGCGATCCGGAGGCCCGCCTTGATCTGCTCCGCAGACAGCGGGCCGAGCTCGACCGCCAGATCGAGGACGCCGAGCGGGGCGAGGTCGCCGTGCTCAGCGGCACCGCGGTACGCGATCGCTACCAGCAGTTCGCAGGCACGGCGCGCGAGCTGCTTTCCGATTTTCGGGAAGTGGAGGAGAACTTCCGGGCTCTCGATCGAGCGGCCCGCGAGAAGATCGCCGCGTGGGACGGCGCCAAAGGCGAGCTGCTCGCCGAGCTCGTGTCGGGGCGCGCCGACATCGACCACTCCGACCAGGGCAACAGCTTCCAGGCGTTCTACGACTTTCTGCTCTCGGAGAGCCGTCAGGACGAACTCGCCGAGCTGCTCGCCAAGGTGCAGCAGCTGGCCCCGATCGACGCCGACCAGCGGCTGCGCACCATCCACCACGACTGGTCCGACGCGGCCGAGCGCACCCAGCACACGGTCCGCCAGATCTCCGAGCAGCTGCGCCGATTCCTCGACGACCAGGTGTGGCTGGAGAACAGGCGGGTGCTGGATCTGGTGCGCGCGATCGAATCCGCCGCGCTCGAGTGCCGCGAGGAGCCACCCGATCTCGGGCTCACGGTCGATACCCCGGGCATCCCGATCACGCTTCCGTTCGAGCGCCCCCTCTACGACGCCCGTCCGGCCGCGCGTGTCGAGAGCATGCTCGATCCGGTCGACGAGGAGCAGATCGATGTTTCGGCCCTGTTCAGCCAGACCTTCGTCGATCAGGCAAGGCTGGCGGCGAACATCCGGTCCCTGATCCCGCAGCGCAGCACCGCGCTACTGAGCGACATCATCGCCTTCTACCCCGTCCAGCGCGGCGTCGCGGAGATCATCGGCTACCTCTCGCTGACCGACGGCGACCTCACCGTGACCGTCAACGAGAGCGAAGAGTCGGCCATCGAGTACCTCGACACCGAGGGCCACCCCCGCCGGGCGAGAATGCCGAAGGTCACAGTGAGTCGCCGATGAGAACCGCCGAGGAGCACACTGTCGCGTCCGCGATCATCGACCTGATGCGCGGCGTCGTCTACCGCGAGTCGCAGGAGGACACCTGGGGGGCGCTCAGCCGCCACGGGGCCGCCGTCCGGGACCATTTCGCCACCATCGGAGTCGACGTGATCGTCGACGACCCGGAGGGCTACGCCTACCTGCGCAGCCACGAGGAGGCGGACGACGCCGAACCCCTGCCGCGGCTGGTCAAACGCCGCAGCCTCACCTACCACGTCAGCCTCCTGCTGGTGCTGCTGCGGAAGCGGCTCGTCGAGTTCGAGACCACCGGCGCCGAGGGCAAGCTCGTGCTGAGCCGCGACCAGATCGTCGAGATGCTGCGTGTCTTCCTCGCCGAGTCCACCAACGAAGCCAGGGTGATCGACCGCGTCGACACCACCCTCAAACAGGTGGCCGAGTTCGGCTTCCTGCGGCCGCTACGCGGACAGCAGGACCAGTGGGAGGTGCGGCGAATCCTCAAGGCGTACGTCGACGCCCAGATCCTTTCCGACTACGCCGGTCGGCTCCGGGAGTACTCCGAGGCCGTCCGCGGAGGAACGACCCATGAGTGACGCACTCCGCGCCGCCGCCGAGCTCATCACGTCCGGCCGGGCCGGTTTCCGGCTGCAGTACCTCGAGGTGTTCAACTGGGGCACCTTCGACAAACGGGTGTGGCGGTTCTGCGCGGGCGGCGACACCTCGCTGCTCACCGGTGACATCGGCAGCGGCAAGTCCACGCTGGTCGACGCGGTCACCACTCTGCTGCTGCCCGCGCAGAAGATCTCTTACAACAAGGCGGCGGGCGCGGAGTCCAAGGAACGCACCCTCCGCAGCTATGTCGAAGGCCACTACAAGTCTGAGCGCATCGAGAGCACCGGCGCGTCCAAGGCGATCGGCCTGCGTGACCACCGCTCCTACTCGGTCGTCCTCGGCGTGTTCGGCAACGAGGGGTACGACGAGACCGTAAGCCTCGCCCAGGTCTTCCACCAGAAGGACCGCGCAGGCCAGCCCGACCGGTTCTTCGTCACCTCACCCAAGCAACTGTCGGTGGAAACGGATTTCGCCGACTTCGGCTCCGATCTCAACGAGCTACGCCGAAGGCTGCGCGCCGCAGGCGCCTCCATCAGCCAGAACTTCCCGGACTACGCCCGCCAGCTGCGCAGGCTGCTCGGCATCCACTCGGACCAGGCCTTGGAGCTGTTCCACCAGACCGTCTCGATGAAGTCGGTGGGCAACCTCAACGAGTTCGTCCGCAGTCACATGCTCGAGCCCGTCGACGCCTCGGGAAAGGTGGCGGCGATCGTCAGCCACTTCGAAGACCTGACGAACGCGCACGAGGCCGTCCGGCGGGCAAGAGACCAGCTCGCCGCCTTGGCGCCGCTCGTCACTGCGGCCGATCGGTACGACGGCGCCCTCGAGCGTCGTTCCGGGTTGGAACGGCAGCGCGACGCGGTCGGCCTCTACTTCGCCGAGCTGCGGATCCGGCTGCTCTCGGCGGAGATCGAGAAGAACGAGGCGGCGCGGGCCGACCATCAGCGGCACGCGGAGAGCGCCGATAGCGAGCGCAACGAGCTCGCCCGGGCCCGCGACCGGCTGATCGAGGAGCGAGCGGCGGCAGGTGGCGATCGGCTCGGTGAGCTGGAACGGGCCGAGGCCGACGCCCGCGAGATGGCAAACGAGCGTCGCGGCAGGCGGGATCGCTTCGGTCGACAGGTTGCGGCCGCGGGGCTCGACCCGGTCGAGGATTCCGCGGCTTTCGCCGCCCTCCCGGCCCGGATCACAACCGACCTCGAGCTCATGGGCACGAGCCGACGCACGCTCGATGACCAGTTCGCCGAGCTTGGCAGCCCGACGCAACGAGCTCAACCGACTGGGCGCCGAGATCCGGGCAGAGCTCACCAGCCTCGCGAGCCGCCGCAACAACCTGCCGCGCAGCCATCTCGACCTGCGCGGCCAACTGTGCAACGACCTCGGCCTCGACGCCGAGCACCTGCCGTTCGCGGGTGAGCTCATCGATGTGGCCGAAGGGTTCGCGCAGTGGCGCGGCGCGGCCGAGCGGGTGCTGCGCGGGTTCGCCCTGTCCCTTCTCGTGCCGCAGGATCACTATCCCGCCGTCGCCCGCTGGGTCAACGAACGTCGCCTCACCTACCGCCGCGACGATGGCGACCGGCGCGGAATGCGGCTCGTCTACGAGCGAGTGCCCCGCCGCCAGATCAAGCTGCAACCGCAAGCAGGCGCAGGCGAGCTGCGGCTCGCCGACACCCTCGAGCTGGCACCCGGCGAGTTCCAGAGCTATCTGCGCGACCGGCTCGGGCACCGCGCCGACCACCGCTGCTGTGCCACGCTGCAGGAGTTCGCGGAGGCGGCTCGGGCTGTCACCCGCGAGGGGCAGATCCGCTCCGGCGACCGCCACGAGAAGGACGACCGCTCCCGCGTCGACGACCCCAGCACGTGGGTCCTCGGTTGGGCGAACGAACGCAAGATCGAGGCGCTGACGAAGCAGCTCACCGGCTACCAGGACGAGTTCGAGACCGTCCGACGGCGGCTGGAGGACGTCGACACCGAGCGCCGGCGGGTCGGCGCCCGCGCGGACGCGCTCCACGTTCTCCAGCAGTACGTGGAGTGGCGCGAGCTCGACTGGGAGGAGGCCACGGCCCGCGCCGACGCGGCACGGCAGGCGCGCGAGCTGCTGCTCGCGGGGTCCTCCCGGCTCGGCGAGATCGACCGCCAGCTGCGCGACAACGACCGCCGGTCGAAGGCCGTGCACGAGCGGCTCGACAAGCTCCGCGAGCAGACCTCGGTGCTCGGTGAACGGATCGGGCGCGCCGCGAAGGCCCGCGACCACGAGGCGGCCCACATCGCCTGCCAGGCGCCCGAGGCGGTCGCGCGAGCTCGCGACGCCTACAGCGGTCTCACGGCACGGCTCGGTGACAACATGCCTATCGACGCCGACACCTGCCAACGGGCCGCGGCCGAGCTCACCGCGGAGTTCCAGCGCAGCATCGACCGGTTGAGCAAGGAGATCGGCGGCTACGCCCAGAACCTGGTGGGCTCCATGAACGACGTGCGCCGCCGCTGGCCCGAGGCCACCACCGAAATGGACGCGAGCGTCGAGGCCCGCGCGGAGTTCCGGGCGTTTCGCGACCGGGTCGCCGAGGACGACCTGCCTGCGTTCGAGGAGGAGTTCAAGCGCCAGCTCAACACCAACACGATCCGTGAGCTGGCGGGCTTCAACAGCTGGCTGCGCCGCCAAGCCGACGAAATCCACACCCGGGTTGCGCGGATCAACGAGGCGCTCGGCGCGATCGACTACAGCCCCGGGCGGTACATCACGCTCGTCGCCGAGCGCACCGTGAACCAAGAGGTGCAGGCGTTCCGGACGGATCTGCGCGCGGCCACCGACGACACGCTCGGACCCGACGACGACCGCTACTCCGAGCAGCGGTTCCTGGAGGTCCAGCGGATCATCGAGCGGTTCCGGGGCCGGGAGGGGCACACCGAGTCGGACCGGGCGTGGACCCGGCGGGTGAGCGACGTTCGCAACTGGTTCACCTTCTCCGCCTCGGAGCGGAGCCGAGACACCGACGAGGAGTGGGAGCACTACCGCGACTCCGACGGAAAGTCCGGCGGGCAGAAGGAGAAGCTTGCCTACACGATCCTGGCCGCGTCGCTGGCCTACCAGTTCGGCCTGGAATGGGGTGTCGAACGCGCACGGGACTTCCGGTTCGCCGTCATCGACGAGGCGTTCGGGCGCGGATCGGACATGTCCACCCGCTACGCCCTCGAGCTGTTCGCCAAGCTCGGCCTGCAGCTGCTGATCGTCACCCCGCTGCAGAAGGTGCACGTCATCGAGCCCTACGTGCGGGCGATCGGCTTCGTCGACAACCCGACGGGCAGCTACTCGCGGCTCCAGTCGCTCACCATCGAGGAGTTCCACGCCCGTCGGACCGGAACGGCGCCGGACACATGACCCGCCCCTGGAGCACCCGGGAGGACCTGCGGCAGAAGGTTCGGCGGCGCTGGGACGACGGCACCCTGCTGTCGGCGCTGGCGGATGGGAAGCCGTTCCCGGAGCTGGATCTTCCGGTGCGTGGGCCCAAGGCGTCGGAGATCGGCGACGATCTCGCCGCCGTGCAGCGCTGGATCGCCGGGTTGGAGCGGGGAAGCCGCGACGGCCGCTGCTACGAGCTCGGCTACACCGCCATCGGCGGCAGGCACTTCGGGCGCAACCGGCTCCCGGCCCGCGCCCGCGTCTCGACCTACGAGCAGGCGTGGGCGCTGTTGGACGTCACCGCGCAGGTCGCGGCGTACCGCCGGATCCTGGCGCTCAGCGAGCCGACCCCGGCCGTCAACGCCTGGGCCACAGCGCACCCCCTCCGTGCGTTGGAGGTCGCCCACGAGTGGAAGCCGCTCCTCGCCGCCTACTCCTGGCTCGACACCGCCCGCGGCTCCGGCCGGTTCCTGCGCGAGATCACCGCCCCTGGGGTGGACACGAAGTTCGTCGAGCGCCACCGCCAGGTGCTGAGCCAACTGCTCGGCACCGACACCTCGGCCACCGGGTTCGTCACCGGGCTGGGGCTGCGCACGAAGCCGGAGGCCGTGCGGGTGCGGTTCGATCCTTCGGCGCTGGGGCTGCCCGCGCTCCTTTCGGAGGCGACGCTGCGGGTGGCGGAGCTCGCGAAGCTCCCCGCCCATGTCCACACCGCGATCATCATCGAGAACGAAATCACCTACCTCACGGTCCCGATCCCGGAACGTGGCGTCGTCGTGTGGGGCAAGGGCTTCGAGGTGAACCGGGCGGGCTCGCTGCCCTGGCTCCAAGATGCCGAGGTGCTCTACTGGGGCGATCTCGACACCCACGGCTTCGCCATCCTCGACCAGCTGCGCGCCTGGCTGCCGGCCACGCGGTCGATCTTGATGGATCGCGCGACCTTGCTCGCCCACCGCGCCCGCTGGGTCCGCGAGGGATCACCGACGTCGGCCCGGCTCACCCGCTTGGACCTCGACGAATCCGGGCTCTATCGCGACCTCGTCTCCG
This sequence comes from uncultured Actinomycetota bacterium, assembly GCA_963822805.1. Taxonomy (GTDB): domain Bacteria; phylum Actinomycetota; class Actinomycetes; order Mycobacteriales; family Pseudonocardiaceae; genus Pseudonocardia. Next base: position 1,294,481 of record CAWGIV010000004.1, read on the forward strand.
ACCGACTCGGCGAGGCCGTCCGCCTGGAACAGGAACGCATCGACTGGGCGTGGGCGAGTGACCGACTCCCCTACCGCTGACCTGCCGGCCACGCCCCACCCGACCGCGATCACGGCCACACCCCACCCGACCGCGATCACGGCCACGCCCCACCCGTCCGTGTCGGGTGGCCGGCGGGAGTCTCACCCGCCGGCTCCCACGGAACCCGGCGTGAACCTCTCAGCTCACCGGGCTCTTGTCATCCGGTTCTTGCTGCTGCCACGCGGTGGATGGCTTCCCATCGCCAGTGCGCGAGCACTCCCGGCCGGGTCTTCTTGATCTCGGCCAGGATCCGCCATGCTCGTCGAGGGGCCCGCCGCAGGTGTTTGTACTTGCGGCAGGCCCACCGCACGAGGTAGTGGTCGACGTGGGAGAGGACGTAGACGGTTTCCCACGGGCCGAACCGGCCGTAGTAAGCAGCCCACGCACCCGCCCGCGAGTTGACCAATCGGGCAACTTCGGCGAAGGACAGGTCACTGCGTAAGTGAAATCGCATCCGGCGGATCTGCCGCCGGATCGAGGTGGCGGCCGCCCGGCTGATCGCCGGAGAGAAGGTCGTGAACATCGACCCGTCCGGTCTTCTCACCGCGCGTGGTTTGAACGTGTACCCGAGGAAGTCGAACGACACGTTCTCGTGCGAGCCGTGCCTTCCACTCTTCTTGCAATACACGATCCGGGTCTTGGTCGGGTGCAACCGCAACCCGCCACACTCGGCCAGCCGCGCGGCGATCGCCGCCCGCAGCCTCTGGGCCTGCTGCCGACTCACACAGTGCACGATCACGTCGTCGACGAACCTTTCGAACAGCACATCCGGGAACTCCCGGGCCATCCACGCGTCGAAGGCGTAATGCAGGAACAGGTTCGCCAACAGCGGGGAAATCGCGGCACCCTGGGGGCTGCCCCGATCACGAGCGATCGGCGTGCCGTCCGCCGCCACCAGCGGCGCGGACAACCACCGCTGCACATACAGCAACAGCCACCGCTCGCTCGTGTGGTGGGCCACCGCCTTGAGGACCAGGTCGTGATCGAGGTTGTCGAAGAACCCTTCGATGTCCAGATCCAGCACCCACTCGTGGGACAGACAACGCTTCCGGCAGGTCGCTACCGCGTCCAGCGGCGAGCGACCCGGACGGTAGCCGTAGGAGTCCGGGTGGAACATCGGCTCCACCAACGGCTCCAGACAGGCCACCGCTACCGTCTGCGCGGTTCGGTCGGCCACCGTGGGCACCCCGAGGACCCGCACTCCCCGACCCCCGTCCTTGGGGATCTCCACCTTCCGCACCGGGGACGGGAAGTAACTTCCCGACGACATCCGGTTCCACAGCTTGTACAGGTTGTCCTTGCGGTCCTGCGCGAACTGCTCAACCGTGACGCCGTCGATCCCCGGCGCCCCTTTCTTCTCCCTGACCTTCTCAAACGCCGTCACGAAGACCTCCTTCGAGATCTCGAACGGCTTCGAACCTGGCCGACTCATCCGGTTCCTCCCGAGAACTTCGGTTGACCATCGATTCCAGACCTGGATGACCCGTCTCCTTCGCTCCACTCCCATTACAGGAGCTTCATCACTACTACGAGACAGTCCGCCCCTGTGCCCCGTAACCGGTACTCAACCCCTCGCGGCTCTTCACCACTTGAAGCGCTCCCTCTCGCCCCCGCCCTGTCGACGGAGGACACTTCCAGGACGACAGGTTCCCGCGTTCCGAGCAGAAGCCCGGACCAAGCTCACGCCACCTACATGCCGGGCACCGCCTGGGCGGTAAACAGGTATCCCCCAGACTTCTCCCGAAGATGCGATCAATCCTCGGTTCTGGCACCATCTGGAACTTTCGACACTTCAACAGTGGTTCGCTCGCGCTCGTCTTCTTGGTCCACACCTGACGCACTCACCGGCGCGCCTTTTTCCGCATCGCTTCCCACCCCGGCTCTTAACCGACGCAGTATGCGGTGGTTTCAAGCCATCCCCTGCAGGACGGCTCCGGAGGGCCTACCTCCATCTCCTGCCCAGTTGCGCACGTCCAACAGAACCCGATCTACACCAGCTTCTCCCTTCCGTGCTCGCGGCACACGATCGCCGGTTCGGCGCCGAAAGCGGCCAGATCCGGCCGCTTCTGCGCCGAACCGATGATCACGGCCGCGGTGGGCGAAGTTTGACTCGGCCCGCCGCCGACCGGCCCATAGCGTCGTCTCGGCTCAGCCGCTGGACGACTCGGCCGGGGCGCCCACCTCGATGGTCCGACCCTCCCCCGCCTCACCGACCGTGATCTGCACCTTGCGGGGCTGGGCTTGTGCGGCCACCGGAATGGTGAGAGTCAACACGCCATCCTCGCAGGAGGCCTGCACCTCCTCGGCATCAAGGCTGTCGCCGAGGAATAGCTGCCGGGTGAAGGTGCCCTGTGGACGTTCGGAGACGATGACCTCCTGGCCCTCATGCGGCTGCCACGCCCGCTCGGCCCGCACGGTGAGCACGTTCTTCTCGACGGTGAGGTCGATCGATTCGGGGTCAACCCCGGGAAGGTCGAAATGGACGATGAACCGGTCACCGTCCCGGTAGGCATCCATGGGCATGGCGACCTGCCGCGCCGTGCCCGCGTTCTGGGTGAGCAGCTGCGCCATGCGGTCGAAGTCGCGGAACGGATCGAAGCGCAGAATTGACATCGTTGATTTCCCCACTGTGCCGTCGTGATTTGCCTACGCCCGACAAAGGACGTGCGCGTCGTTGTCGCGGACGGGGGCATCTTACCCCGCGTTACCCGGTCTACTGGGGGCCGCGGACGAGGTCAAGGTGTGCACGGCAGTACACCGCCTACGACGCCGATGTCTGTTCGGGCGGATAAGGGACCTTGATACGAGCGACATTGATGCGGCGCAGCCCGCCGACTGACCAACGATGTCCCCTGTGTATCACCAAGAGCACGCTCGGTACTGCGCGTGACCGTCTACCGGCCCGGTCGCCACGCCCCCGTTGCGCGGTCCCCGCTGCTCGTCCTGGACTCCGACGAGGAAGTCCGCGCTCGCCGGGCCCAGGTGCGGCGGGTCCAGGAACTGGATCATGCCAGTCGGCCGCATCGCGCTACACGCCGCGCCGGTCGAGGACGTGACGGGGCTGGTTGAGCTCGACGACCATCGGCGTTGCACGCGGCGGTGGGCCGCAATCTCTCCCTGTATCAACTCCCGTTCCGCCTTTCTCTTCAGCGGAGAATCGGGCACAGGAGGGGTGATCTTTCATGCGGTTGGCGATCTCCGATTTCGGCTACTCCGCGGGCAGCTGGCGGGTGGAGAAGCATCTGCGGTTCGTCACCGACATCACCGGAGACGGGCTTGCCGACGTCGTCGGGTTCGGCGATGGCGGGGTGCTGGTGTCGCGCAACACCGGCGGGGCGGTGTTCAGCGCGCCGAGCCTCGCGGTGGCGAACTTCGGCTTCGTCGCAGGCGGGTGGCAGGTCGACCGGCATCCGCGGATGCTCGCCGACGTCACCGGGAACGGCCTGCCGGACATCGTGGGGTTCGGCGACGGGGGCGTGTGGGTGTCGCGCAACACCGGGAACGGGACGTTCGCCGCGCCCACCCTCGTCGTCGCGGACTTCGGGTTCGTCGCGGGCGGTTGGCGGGTGGACAAGCACCCCCGCTTCGTCGCAGATCTGACCGGGGACGGGCGGGGCGACATCGTGGGCTTCGGCGACGGCGGTGTGTGGGTCGCGCTCAACAAGGGCGACGGCACGTTCGCGGAGCCGACACTGGCGGTGGCCGACTTCGGCTACACCGCGGGGGGCTGGCGCGTGGAGAAGCACCCGCGCTTCGTCGCGGACGTCACCGGGGACGGACGGGCCGACATCGTCGGGTTCGGCGAGGACGGCGTCTGGGTCGCCCGCAACAACGGCGACGGCACGTTTGCCGCGCCCGCTCTCGGCGTCGGGGACTTCGGCTACACCGCAGGCGGCTGGCGGGTCGAGAAGCACCCACGCTTCGTGATCGACGTGACGGGCGACGAGCGGGCCGACATCGTCGGCTTCGGCGACGCGGGCGTCTACGTCGCGTCGAGCAACGGCAACGGCAGCTTCGGCGCCCCGAAGCTCATGGTCGGCGACTTCGCCTACACCGCGGGCGGCTGGCGGGTCGACAAGCACCCACGCCTGCTCGCCGACCTGACCGGCGACGGCCTGCCCGACATCGTCGGCTTCGGCGACGACGGCGTCGTCACCTCGGGGAACAACGGGGGCACCTTCGGCCCGGCGAAGCGGATGATCCCGAACTTCGGATACATCGCGGGCGGCTGGCGCGTGGACAAGCACCCGCGGTTCGTCGCCGACCTCACCGGCGACCATCGCGCCGACGTCGCGGGCTGCGGCGAGGCCGGGGTCTGGGTGGAGCTGAACCGCGGCGACGGGACGTTCTCGCAGACCTACGTGCGCCACAACATCTGGGACCTCGAGGCCACGGGCCCCTGGGATCCGGTCACCCTGGCCTACGCCAAGGCGGTAAAGGCCATGCAGGCGCGGCCGCTGACCGATCCGACCAGTTGGCAGTACCAGGCGGCCATCCACGGCCGCAACGGCGGGGCGCCCGCGGGCGCGATCTGGAACCAGTGTCAGCACGGCAGCTGGTACTTCCTGCCCTGGCACCGCATCTACCTCTACTACTTCGAGAAGATCGTCCGTGCCGAGGTGATCGCGCAAGGCGGCCCGTCGGACTGGGCGCTGCCGTTCTGGGACTACGAGGTCCCCGGCCAGGCGAAGCTCCCGCCCGCGTTCCGCCTGCCGACCATGCCCGACGGCAGCCCGAACCCGCTGTTCGTCACCCAGCGGGGTCCCGGGTGGAACGCCGGAGCCGAGCTGCCGCCGTCGGTCCGCAGCAGCACCTTGGCGATGTCGTTCGCGAACTACCTCCCGCCGCCCGCGCCGGGGTTCGGCGGCGGCATCACCACTCCTGTCCAGTTCTTCGGTGCGTACGGCGAGCTCGAGTTCACGCCGCACAACGACGTCCACTCGGCGATCGGCGGGTTCATGGGGGACCCCAACACCGCGGCGCTCGATCCGATCTTCTGGCTGCACCACGCCAACATCGACCGGCTGTGGAGCGTGTGGCTCGGCCAGGGCGGCGGCCGGGCCAACCCCGGCCAGGACGCCTGGCTGAACCAGTCCTTCCCGTTCTACGACGAGACGGGAACGCAGGTCGGCCTGAGCGTCACCGAGGCCCTCGACACCGTGGGCGACCTGGAGTACGTCTACCAGGATGAGGCCCAGGCCGTTGCACCGCCCGCAGCGCTCGCGGCGGAGGCCGAGCCGGTGCGCGAGCCGGTGAGCGGGCCGCCCGCCGAGCCCGAGCTGGTCGGGGCCACCGAGCGTCCGCTCGACCTCACCGGCAGGCCCGCCACCATCGACGTCGTGCTGGACCACGACGCGTCCGCCGCGGCGGGCGACGCTGCGCACGCCCAGATCGCGGAGCCCACGCCGACCGGCCGGGTGTACCTCAACCTCGAGGACATCGAGGGCGAGCGCAACCCGTCGGTCGTCTACGAGGTGTTCGTCGGCGTCGCGGGTGCCATCGCGCCCACCTACGTCGGGAACATCTCGTTCTTCGGGCTGGAGCGGCACGGCGCCGCGGCGCCCGGCGAGGTGCCGCACGGCTTCCGGCGCACCTTCGACATCACGTCGATCGTGGCGCAACTGCACGAGCAGGGGGCCTGGCAGGAGCGGCTGACGGTGTCGCTGCGGCCCACCGGCCCGGTCATGCCACCGGGCGCGCTGACCGCCGAGGAGCAGCGCTCGGCAGCGCAAGCGCAGTCGGTGCCCGTCCGGATCGGGCGCATCAGCGTCTTCCGGGACTGACCTGTGACCACGGCGAGCACCGCGACCCGCCCGCAGCCGGAGCGGGTCGCGGTTCTCGTCGCCTGCGTGGCGTGGCTGGCGATGGCGGCGACCCACGGCGCGGTGGTCCACAACGGCGCGGTGGTCCACAACCACGCCGCCGCGCACGAGGGCGGGGCCACCGCGCTCGGTTACTGGACGCTCATGTGCATCGCGATGATGGTGCCCGTCGCCCTTCCCGCCGTCCGGCACGTCGCGGTCAACAGCCTGCGTCGACGGCGGGGCGCCGCGGCGGCGCAGTTCCTCACCGCTTACCTCCTCGTGTGGGTGACGTTCGGCGCGCTCGCCCTGGCCGCGCTGGCCACCGTCGCCACACCCCTGCGGCCCTGGCTGCTGCCCGCGGCGCTGATGCTGGCCGCGGCCTGGCTGGTACAGCCGTGGCTGCGGTGGTTCCTCTGGGCCTGCCATCGCACGGTGCCGCTCCCGCCACGCGGTTGGCGCGCGGTCGGCGGGAGCCTCCGGTTCGGGCTGCGGCACGGTCTGGCCTGCGTCGGTGTCTGCTGGCCGTTCATGCTCGCGATGGCCACGCTCTCGGCGACCGGCGCGACCGGGCTCGCCCAGCTGGTCTGGATGGCCGTGCTGGCCCCGCTCGCGGCGATCGCCCGGCTCGTCCCGCGCACCCGCGACTGGAGCACACCCATGGCGGTAGGGCTGGCGTCGTTCGCGCTGCTCCTGACGATCGGGTAGGGCCTGCGGGGGCGGCGCGCCAGGCCTCGGCTCCGATCTCGACCTTCCGCCGCGGGTCGAGCGGCCCTGCGACGACGACCATCGACGGACAGCAGCGCGTTCGAGACTCTCAACACCGTAATCAACGACCGCGAAGAAGTCGTGATCACTCGAGCGGGGCACGACCCGGTGGTCATGGTCGCACTCGACGACTACGAGTCCCTCAAAGAAGTCGCCTACCTGCTGCGTAGCCCCGAGAACGCCCGCCGACTGCTGGCTTCCATCGATCGCCTCGAGCACGGTGCGGGCGTGCCCCATGAGATGGCTGACGACACCGGCGAATGAAGCTCGTCTGGGACGAAAACGCCTGGGCCGACTATCTGTGGTGGCAAACCCAGGACCGCAAGGTCCGCAAGAGGATCAACACCCTCATCCAGGACATCACCCGCAATGGCAACGAGGGTATCGGCAAACCCGAACCCCTCAAGCACGGATTCCACGACTACTGGTCACGGCGCATCACCGACGAACACCGGCTCATCTACAAGATCGCCGATGACGAAATCCGCATCGCCGCCTGCCGATTCCACTACGGCAACTAACGGCCCCGGCAAACGCCGGCGCGGGGGCTGCAGGTAGGGGTGGTCGGATCTGGCCCTGCTGCGCCCCCTCGGTGTCGCCGCGCGGCCGACGAAACGTCGGTCCCTGCGCTCAAAGGGAACCTCAGCGGGGTTCGCCGCCAGCGTTGATCGCCGGAAGGGGGACATGACGGCCATATTTGGCGCGCGTGTCCCACTTCCGCCGATCAACGCGCTGAACCCCGGCGGCGGCGCCGCCACGGTTCCCCGCAGGCGACCGGTGCTCGTCAGCGCGGAACGACCCGCAGTGTGGTCGTGTGGGCCTGCGGGCCGGTCAGCGGCCCGACGTAGCTCTCGCCGTACCGGCAGTACTTGGCTCGGTAGGCGGAGTCGAGCGCGTCGTTGACGGCCGGGTCGGACTCCTCCACGAACGTCACGTCCCGGTCGAGACCGGCGACCTCGACATGCCCCACGTGGTTGCGTCGGGCGCTGCGGTACCAGGCCGCAGCGGGTCCCCGAAAAGACCGGACGTAGAGGCTGTCGCCGTGGCGAACGACCCAAACCGGGCGGGGTGGGCGCAAGGTGCCGTTGGCCCGGCGCGGAGCGATCCGCAACTCGTCCGCGGCAGCGACCCGGTCGAGCTCGTCGGCGGTCCAGGCGGTCATCGGATGTCTCCTCTCCACGCGCCCGCTGAGCAGGTGCACGTCTCGTGCTCGAGCCGCGGTCGTCAGAGCGTCAGTAGGGTCTTGATCGCGCGGCGCTCCCTGGCCTTGTCGCCTTCGGCCACCTGGTCGAGGGTCAGGGTGAGGTCGAAGACCCAGGCCGGGATCGATCATGCAGCGGAACCCCACTCGAAGAAAGGCAAGAATCGGAATGCTTGACCAACTGAGCGGTGCGACGCGGCTGTTCCCGATCATCGGTGACCCCATCAAGTACGTGGAGTCTCCCGTCCGCCTCACCCGATCCTTCGCGGACCGCGGTCACAACGGCGTATGTGTCCCGATGCAGGTACCGGCGGGAAACCTCGACGCCGTCATGGAAGGCCTCACGCGTTCACTGAACGTGGACGGGATCCTCGTCACGATGCCGCACAAGTTCACCGCCTTCACCCACTGCGCCACCAGCTCCGAACGAGCCAAGCGGCTCGGTGTCGTGAGCGTGATACGCCGTAACTCCGACGGCACCTGGCACGGCGACATGCTCGACGGGCTCGCCTTCGTCAAGGCGCAGAAGGACCATGGTGCTCAACCCGATGGAGCGCGGGTGCTGCTTCTCGGCGCGGGCGGCGCGGGCAGTGCCATCGCCATCGCGCTGCTGGAAGCGGGGGTCCGCGAGCTCGTTGTCCACGACCCCGACGAGGCCCGGGTCACCAAGCTTCTCGACCTCGTCTCGGACCTGGGCCCGGGGCGAGCAACCGCCGGGCCTGCCGACCCCACCGGCTGCGACATGGTGTGCAACGCGAGCCCCCTGGGCATGGAGGACGGAGACCCGCTCCCGGTCGCTGCCGACCTGCTCACCTCGTCCATGTTCGTCGGTGATGTGATCGCCGGGCATGGCGTGACCCCGTTCCTGCAGGCCGCCCACGCCGCAGGCGGCAAGACGGCCGACGGCGGAAACATGGTCGAAGCCGTGCAGGACCTCATGGTCGACTTCATGCTCGCCAAGCAGGTGGCGTGACTGTCCGACGGCGGCGCGGCGCCCGCTGTCAACGGCCTGTCTCCCTGGTCGGCCCCGATCCCGCTGCCGTGGCACCGTTGCCCGCCGGGCCGGAGCGCTGGACGACCGGCTCGGCCGGGGGCCGCGGTGGATCGGGCTGGGCCGCGTCGGCCACCGCTTCGGCCGCGGCCGCGGCGGCCCGCGCGGTGTCGGCTCGGGCGGTGTCGACGGTGGCGGGCGTCGGTGGCTCGGTAGTGGCCCGGACTGCGGGCAGGTTCTCGGTGAAGGCCCGCGAGACGCTCTGCAGCGCGGCGGTGACCTCCCCCGGGATCATCCAGAACGTGTTGTTCTCACCCTGCGCCAGCTGGGGGAGGACCTGCAGGTACTGGTAGGCGAGCAGCTTGGGGTCGGGGTCGTTGCGGTGCACGGCCCGGAACACCTGGTCGATCTCGTGCGCCTGGCCCTCGGCCTTGAGGATGGCCGCGGTGCGGGCACCCTCGGCGCGCAGGATCGCGCCCTGCTTGTCGCCCTCGGCGGTGAGCACCTGCGACTGGCGCTGGCCCTCGGCGGAGAGGATAGCCGCGCGCTTGTCCCGCTCGGCGCGCATCTGCTTCTCCATCGCGTCCTTGATCGTCGACGGCGGGTCGATCGCCTTGATCTCCACCCGGTTGACCCGCAGCCCCCACTTGCCGGTGGCCTCGTCCAGCACACTGCGCAGCTGGCTGTTGATGCTGTCGCGGGAGGTGAGGGTGCGCTCCAGGTCCATGGAGCCGACCACGTTGCGCAGCGTGGTGACGGTCAGCTGCTCGACGGCCTGCAGGTAGCTGGCGATCTCGTAGGCGGCCGAGCGCGGGTCGGTGACCTGGAAGTAGAGCACCGTGTCGATCTCGACGACCAGGTTGTCCTCGGTGATGACCGGCTGCGGCACGAACGAGACCACCTGCTCGCGCAGGTCGATGGCCGGATACACGCGGTCGACGTAGGGGATGACGAAGCTCAGCCCGGGCACCAGTGTGCGGTGGTAGCGGCCGAGCCGTTCCACGTTGCGGGCCCGGGCTTGCGGCACGATCCGCACCGTGCGGACGACGGTGATGACCGCGAAGAGCGCGACCAGCAGGGCCGCGATCAGCAGCGCCGAGATTTCCATGATCACTCCTGTGGGTAGACGATTGCGGTGGCGCCGTCGATCTGCATGACCTGCACGGCCGATCCGGCCGGGAGCACCGCGACCGCGTCCAGCGGGCGGGCCGTCCATTCCTCGCCTGCGATGCGCACGGTGCCGGACCGGGCGGTCACCTCCTGCACGACGTAGCCGGTGCGCCCGGTGAGCGCGTCCACGCCGAACCGCTCCAGCCGCGGCCGCAGCAGGTACCGGGCCGCGATCGGCCGGAGCAGAATCACCCCCGCCGCGGCGGCCAGGGCGAACACCAGCAGCTGACCGGCGGCGGGCAACCCGATCGCCGCCACCCCCGCGGTGAGCAGCGCGGCGCCGCCCAGGATGCCGAGCGCGGCCGTCAGGGTGAACGCCTCGGCGATGCCCAGCGCCACCGCGGCGATCAACCAAATGACCCACAGCGCCATCGGGACTCACCCCGACCTGTCGAGGTCGGGGGTGGCGCCCGCGCCCTCCGCATCGGCGACGACCCGCATCCGGTAGCCGTCCACGGCGGCGACGGCGTCCATGCCGAGGGTCGCCACAAGCGCGTCGTTGTTCATCTCGCCTCCCGATCGTCCGGCGTGGGGGCGTGCCGCCCGTCGGCCGGAGGTGCTGTCCTCAACTCTGTCCGGCGGACGGCCGGGCGACCATCGGGTGCGACACCCATCTCCGCCCGCTGCGATATGCAGATGCGGCGCGCAGCCACGGTGATCGCTGTGGTCAGGGCTCGACCAGTCCGGAGCGGATGGCGAAGCGGGTCAGCTCGAGGCGGTCGCGCATGCCGAGCTTCTGCAGGATGTTCGCCCGGTGCCGCTCGACCGTCTTGATGCTGATGACCAGGGTGTGAGCGATCTGCTTGGACGAGTGCCCCTCGGCGATCATCTTGGTGATCTCTTCCTCGCGCGGGGTGAGCAGGCTGTCGGGGATGCGGTCGCCCTGCCGGTTGCGATGCAGGTAGTCCCGGATCAGGGCGGTGACGGCACCCGCGTAGAGGAAGGGCTCGCCGCGCATCGCGGCCCGGCAGGCCTCGAGCAGGTCGCGGTCGGCGACCGACTTGAGCACGTAGCCGGACGCGCCCGCCTTGAGGGCTTCGAAGAAGTACTGCTCGTTGTCGTACATGGACAGCATCAGGATGCGCACTGTGGGGTGCCGCCGGGAGATCTCCCGGGCGGCCTGCAGTCCGGTCATGCGGGGCATGGCGATGTCGAGGATGGCAAGGTCGACGTCGCCGCGGCCGCACCGTTCGACGGCCTCGGCGCCGTCGCCTGCCTCGGCGACGACGACGAGGTCGGGCTCGCCGTCGATGATCAGGCGCAGCCCGCCGCGGACCAGCCCGTGGTCGTCGGCCAGCAGGATCCGTGTCTTCTTGTTGGCTTCCACTCCGCTATCCCCGCTCGTGTGTGATCGGGACGACCAGGCGCACCTCGGTACCTCCCGTCGGTCCGGGGCCGAGCGAAAGGTGGGCCCCGATCAGGAGTGCGCGTTCGCGCATCCCGCGGATCCCGGCGCCGTCGTTGGCCCCGAGCATTCCGCGCCCGTCGTCGGCGATGCGCAGCACCACGCTGTCGCCATCGCGAGCCAGCGTCAGCTGGACCCGCGTGGCGGCTGCGTGGCGTGCGATGTTCGTCAGGCTTTGCTGGGCGATCCGGTAGAGCACCAGCTCGACCGCGCCGTCGAGCGCAGGCAGCCCGCGGTCAAGGCAGCGGGTGACCGAAATCTCGGTGGCGTCGGTGAAGTCGCTGGCCAGGGCGTTGATCGCACTGTGCAGGCCGAGATCCTCCAGCACCCCGGGTCGCAGTCGGCGGGCCACCGTCTGGACCTCGTCCAGGCTGGCCCGAGTGGTTTCCGTGACGGCGCGCAGCTCCTCGCGCAACCCGGCGGGCGCCCGGTCGAAAGTACGCCTGAGGCCCAGGAGCACGGCGGTGAGGCTTTGGCCGATCTCGTCGTGCAGCTCCCGGGCGATCCGCTGCCGCTCGCCTTCCTGGGCCGCCAGTGCACGGGCGTTGCTGCCGCCCCGCTCGCTCTCGAGTCGATCGAGCATGGCGTTGAACGTGCGGATGACGTGCGCGACGTCACCATGGCCCGCGACCGCGAGCCGTTCCCCGGGTTGGAGCAGATCCACCCGCCCCATCAGCGCGGTCAGCCCGTCCAACGGTTTCAGGCCGCTTCGCAGCAGTACCACGTTGACCGCGAGCATCACGACCAGGCCGACCGCGACGACGACCACCTCCGTGACCGACACGGGCGCCGACACCGTGGCAGGCGAGAACATCAGCACCCCGGCTCCTGTCACGAACACCATCCTCACCGCGGGCCGGTGGTCTGTGCATGGAGGCCGGCCCCCACTTTTGCCTTGATCCGACCGATCTCCGCCCTCCGGCTACATGCTCCACGCCCATCAGATGGGTGCCGGACCCGATGGTGTCCCGGACAGCCGGCTCACACCCTGGTCATCATCGGCTGCTGATGGGCAGCGGCGTCGGCGCCGGTCGCACCCGCGACGACCACCGCCCGGTGGCCGATCAGGTCTGGGCAAGCCCGGCAGGCGGGCCGGAGGTGCGCGATCGAACAGGAGGCGAGATGCCGATCAGTCAGTGCCCCAAATGTGAACTGAAGTTCTCCTCGCGGTCCGAGATGCGCTGGCACCTGCGCGAGGATCACCCGCAGCGGCGCCCGGCGGCCAGGCCATCGGCGATCACGGTTCCCGTGCGGCGGCCCGAGCCGGTGCGGGAGGAGGCGCGGCCGAGCTGGTGGGCGCGCACCTGGAAGGCGATCCGGCGGTCCCGCTGAGCGGCCCCGCCCGCGCCGCGGCCGATGTCCCCGACCGGTCGGCCAGCGTCGCGTTCCGGCCCGAGCTGCAGGGCCTGCGCGGCCTGGCCGTGGCCCTCGTCGTCGTCTACCACGTGTGGTTCGATCGGGTCTCCGGCGGAGTGGACGTGTTCTTCGTCCTCACCGGGTTCCTGCTCACTACCCAGCTCCTCCGGGCGGCCGCCCGCGGGCAGCTGAACCTGTGGGCGCGCTGGAGCCGCAGCATCGTGCGGCTGGTGCCCACCGCATCGGTCGTGCTCGTGATCACCGCCGCCGCTGCGGCGGTGACGCTGCCCGAGGGGCGCTGGCCCCAGACGCTGCGCGAGGTGCTGGCCGCGGCGCTGTTCCTGGAGAACTGGCGGCTCGCGGCCGACTCGGTGGACTACTTGGCGCGCAACAACATGGCCAGCGTCGTGCAGCACTTCTGGTCGCTGTCGATCCAGGCGCAGTTCCTGCTGGTCTGGCCGCTGGTCGTGGCCGTCGTCGCCGCGCGCCGGACGGGCCAGTTGCACCGGCAGCTGACGGCCACCACGGGCGTCGTGCTCGTGGCGTCACTCGCCTATTCCGTCCACCTCACCGCGACCAACCAGCCCCTCGCCTACTTCCACTCGCTCACCCGGCTGTGGGAGCTGGCCGTCGGCGCGCTGCTGGCGCTCTCCATCGACCGGGTCCGGCTGGAGCACCGCTGGCGGCTGGTGGCGGGGTGGGTCGGCGCCATGGGTCTGGTCCTGTGCGGGCTCGTGTTGCCCGGCGGAGCCGTGTTCCCCGGCATCGCGGCGCTCTGGCCCACCGGGTGCGCGGTGCTGGTGTTGCTCGCGGGCACGACCGGCGACGCGCGTGGGGTCGACCGCTGGCTGGGCCGGCCGGGGGTGCAGCGGCTGGGCGACCTCAGCTTCAGCCTCTACCTGTGGCACTGGCCGGTACTGGTGCTCTACCTGGTCGGCAGCGGTCGCGAGCAGGTCGGTCTGCCGGCTGGTGTCGCGATCATCGGCGGGTCGCTGCTGCTCGCACACGCCACCCATCGGTGGGTGGAACGCCCGCTGCTGCGTCGTCACGACAGCCGTAGCGGGGTCCGGACGGCCGCCGTCGGGCTGCTGTGCGTGGCGCTCGTCGTGGCCGGGTGGCAGGCCGAGGTGCTGCGGCGGACCGTGCCGAGCGGCACCGTCGGCGACGAGCTGTATCCCGGCGCAATGGCCCTGGCCGCCGCTGCGCCCCGCGCGGCCCCGGTGCTGCCGCCACCGGTGTCGGTGTACGAGGACTGGGTGCGCATCGAGTACTGGGACTGCGCGCCGCTGCAACGCTTTCCCATGGACGCGTGCGCCCAGCCGGTCGAGGCCGAGCCGCGCAAGCGCGTCGTCATCGCGGGCGACTCGCACCTCCAACAGCTGAGCGGGGCGCTGATCCCCCTCGCGCACGAGCAGGGCTGGCAGCTCGTCACGATGGTGCGCGGCGCCTGCCCGTTCTCCACGTCGTCCGAGGTCGACCGGGGCGACGCCGAATGCCTGGCCTGGAACGCGGCCGTCGCGGAGGAGATCGCCGAGCTGCGCCCGGACGCCGTCGTCACGTTGGCCAGCCGCGACGTCCGGGCGGGGCGCACCGAGCAGACCCCACCCGGGTTCGTCGAGCAATGGCGACGGCTCACCGCCGCGGGCATCCCGGTCCTCGCGATCCGCGACAACCCCCGCTTCGACACTTCGATGCCTGACTGCGTGCAGCAGGCCCGCAGCTACCGCTCGGACGCCACCGAGCCGTCACCCTGCGGCGCCCCGCGCCACGAGCTCTACGGCCACGATCCTCCGTGGACCGCACGGCCCGACGTGCCGGCCGGAGTCACGTTCCTCGACATCGCCGATGCCGTGTGCGACGCCGAGTTCTGCCCCGCCGAGATAGGCAACGTGCTCGTCTACCTCGACGACAACCACGTGAGCGCCTCGTACAGCACGTCGATGGCGCCGCTGCTGCGCGACCGGGTGCTCGCCGCCCTGGGCGAATGAGCATCTGTCGCGAGATCGCCGAGTGCGCCGAGCCGCCCCGGTCGACACGGGACGCGGCAGACCCGGACGTTCGCTTGGGGCGCCTGGCCGTGGATCCAGCCCGCCTGTACGTTGCCGGTATCTCCGGTGGCGCCGCGGTGGGCGTCCTGGCGAGCGCGGGCGGTGGCGGGCCTGTGCGAGGTCTGCCAGTGGGAGTAGGCGACGGGTTAGGTTGCCGGGATGCCCGGTTTCGGTGGGGAGTTGCCCGTGGCGGTCGTCCGCGATGATGTTGAGGCCGCCCGTGAGCGGTCACGCGGTGCCCTGCCGGTGGACTGGCTCGGGTGGCTGGCCTGCGCGGCCGCGGTGGTCGGGTTCGCGCTGGTGCTGGTCGGCTGGGCCGTCGGCCCCATCGGGTTCTCCGTACCGTGGGCACCCGCGCTCGACCTGCGGCTGAGCTTCACACTCGACGGGCTCGGCGCCCTCTACGCGCTGCTCGCCACGGGGGTGGGCGCGCTGGTCTTCGGCTACGGCACCCGCTACCTCTCCGTGCATCTTGCGCATGAGGGCAGGCCTGCCGCGGAGCGGTGGCGGTTCTGGCCGTGGATGGCGCTGTTCGCGGTGGCCATGGTGGGGCTGGCCACAGCGCAGGACATGGTGCTGCTCTTCGTGTTCTTCGACCTGACGGCGGTCTGCTCGTACTTCCTGATCGGATTCGACCGCGACCGGCTGGAAGCCCGCGTCGCCGCGCTGATGGCGCTGCTGGTCACGGTGATCGGCGCCGTCGCGATGCTCGTCGCCGCCGTGCTGCTCTACGCGACGTACGGCACCTTCTCGATCCCGGAGCTGATCGCCCGGGCCGGGCCCGGCCCGGTGACGACCGCCGCCGCGGCGCTGCTCGCGGTCTCCGCACTGGCCAAGAGCGCCCAGGTTCCGCTGCACTTCTGGCTGCCCCGGGCGATGGCGGCGCCCACCCCCGTGTCGGCCTACCTGCACTCGGCGGCGATGGTCGCGGCCGGTGTGCTCGTGCTCGGGCGGGTGCATCCGCTGTTGGCCCGCAGCCCGGCGGTGCTGACCGGGCTGCTCGTCGTGGGCACGCTGTCGATCGTCGTGGGCGGGGTGCTGGCTCTGCGCCAGGACGTGCTCAAGCAGGTGCTGGCGTACTCCACGATCTCCCAATACGGCTACGTCGTGGTGATGTATGCCATCGGCGGTGCGGCGGGCAACGGCGCGGCGGCGTTCTACGTGCTGGCCCACGGCGTGGCCAAGAGCGCGCTGTTCATGACGGCGGGCGCCTGCACGCTGGCCACCGGCGAGGACCGGCTCTCGCGGCTCGGCGGCCTCGCCCGCCGGATGCCCGTGCTGGCGGTGGCCGCGGGCGTGGCGGCGGCCACCCTCGCCGCGCTGCCGCTGACCATCGGGTTCTTCAAAGACGAGCTCCTCTTCACCGCCGCGCTGACGGCGGGCCCGCCTGCGGTCGTGCTGGCGGTGGTCGCCGCGGCGCTGACGTTCGCTTACATCGCGCGCTTCTGGATCCTGCTGTTCCTCGGGCCGCAGCGCGCCGAGGTGGGCGAGGCGTCCGGGGTGCTCGTCGCGCCGGTCGTCGTGCTGGCCGTCGTGGCGGTGCTCGGCGGCCTGGTCGCGACGCCGTTCGCGCGCCTGGCCGCGGCGGCGGGCACCGTGTCGCACGGTGCGCCCGTCACCCTCGACCCGGCCTACCACCTCGACGCCCGGGCGGAGAACCTGCTGGCGCTGGCCGCGTGGGCGTTGGGCGGCCTGCTGCTCGTGGCGCGGCGACCGGTGGGGTGGGTGTCGCGCGGCCTGGCCGCCGCGGGGGAACGGCTGGGGCCGCGGCGGATCTACGAGGTGGGGCTGCACGCGCTTGGCGCGCGTCTCCGATGCGGTGCACGACCGCGAGGTGCGCGACCTGCGCACCAGCGTCGCGGCCGTGCTCGTCCCGGCCGGGGTGCTGACCGCACTGGCCTTCTCGGTCACCCCGACGGCGGGCGCGTACACGCCGGGCCGGGTGGCCGGTACCGATTGGCTGGTGCTGGCGCTGCTCGCGCTCGTGGTCGTCGTGGCCGTGGTGATCGCGCGGGCGCGGGTCCGGCTGACGGTGGTGCTCGCGCTCTCGGTGGTCGGGTTCGCGCTGGCGGCGGTGTACGCGCTGCTCGGCGCGCCGGATGTCGCACTGGTCGCGGTCGTCGTCGAGACCATGCTCACGCTGGTGTTCCTCGCGGCGCTGGCCCGGCTGCCCGACGAGGAACCCGACCACGACCGAGATGCGACGGTCCGCGTGCGGAAGCGGCGCCGCGACCGCGTGGCAGGCGCGGTCGCGGGGCTCGCCGTGTTCGCCGGGGTGTGGGGCTTCCTGTCCCAGCCTGCCGCGGACACCGTGTCGTCGGACCTCATCCGCCTCACTCCGACCGCGCACGGCGGCGACGTGGTCACCGTGATCGTCGCCGATTTCCGCGGCCTGGACACGCTGGTCGAGATCACGGTGCTGCTCGCCGCCGTGGTCGGGGTGTCCGCACTGTTGGGACGGGGGAAGCTGTGGTGAGCCGTCGGGACCGAAGCCGGATGCCGGACGCGGTGGTCCGGGTCGTCGCGCGGATGTTGCTCGGCCCGGTGCTGATGGTCGCGGCCGCGCTGATCGCGAAGGGGTACGCCGAGGTCGGCGACGGGTTCGGGGCAGGCGTGGCGGTGTCGCTGGTGATCGCGCTGGCCTACGTCGCGCTCGGCGGCGCCGGGGCGGAGGCAGCGCTGCCCGTGCTGCGCCACGGCCCGAAGCTCGCCGTCGGCGGCCTGCTGATCGCGCTCGCGAGCGGCTTCTTCCCCCTGCTGCTGGGTGAGCCGCCGGTGTCGCACCGACCGGGTCCAGGGGAACACGTCGTCACCATCGGCACGCTCGAGCTGTTCACTCCGCTGGTGCTCGACATCGGGGTCTTCCTGCTCGTCGTGGGCGTGTTGACGGTGCTGCTGCACCACGTGAGCCGCCGCGACCACGAGGAGCGGCCGTGATCCTCGCCTTCGCCCTCGCCGCCGCGGTGCTGTTCGGCTGCGGCGCCTACCTCCTGCTCAAGCGCGACCTGGTGCGAGTGGTCGCGGGCATCATGCTGATCTCCCAGGCCGCCCTCGTGACGATCATCGGGTCCGGCCTGTCGCACGGTCGGGCATCGATCGAGGTGCGGCCGGACGAGGTGGTCAGCGACCCGCTGCCGCAGGCGCTCGCGCTCACGGCGCTGGTCATCGGGCTGGCCACGGTGGCGCTGCTGCTTGCCCTGGTGCACCGGGTCGTCACGGTCTTCCACACCGCGGAGCGCGACGAGCTCGCCGCAAGCGAGGCGGAGCGCGAGGCGGCCCTGGAGATGCAGCGCCAAGCCGACCGGGAGGAAGCGTCGTGATCCTCTCGGTGGCGCTGCTGCTGCCCTGGGCGACCGGCGCGGTGCTCGTGGCGCTGGACGGACGTCACCGCGCCGTCGGATGGTGCGCGGTGGCGGTGCTCACCGCCACGCTCGCGCTGCTGGCCGTACTCACTGCGCAGGTGTGGGAGGGCGGCAGCCGGGAGGTGGTCACGGGTGGCTGGCCCGCAGGAGTGGGCATCGTGCTGCACGCCGACGTGCTCGGTGTCACGTTCGCGGTGCTGTCGGTGCTCGTGCTGCTGGTGGCGACCGCCCACGAGGTGCTGGCCGGGGTGCGGGCACGGGTGTTTCCCGGGCTGGTGCTCCTGCTCGCCGGGGGCCTGACCGGGCTCTTCCTCACCGGTGACGTGTTCAACTTCTACGTCTTCTTCGAACTCGCCATGACGGCCTCGTACGCGCTGACCACCTACGGCGGCGGGCGGGACCAGCTGCGCGCGGCCCTGGTGTTCACCGCGGTCAACCTGCTGGGGTCGTTCATCTTCCTGCTCTCGGTCGCAGGCACCTACCACGTCACGGGCACGCTCGCGATGCGTGCGGTGGCCGAGCGGATGCCCGGGGTGGATCCCAACGCCGCGATCCTCATCGCCACCGGCTTCTTCATCGCGTTCAGCGTCAAGCTCGGCCTGTTCCCCTTCCACTTCTGGCTTCCCACCGTCTACACCGGATCTCGCCCGGCGGTGGCGGCGATCCTCAGCGGCGCGGTGGCGAACATCGGCGCGTACGGGCTGCTGCGGTTCGGCCCCGGGATGTTCCCGGCCCAGCTGCGGCTCGCGGCCACCACCCTCGTCGTGCTCGGCGCGGCGTCGCTGGTGTACGGTGCGGTGCTGGCCGTGGCCCGCGGCGACGCCGGAGAGTCGCTGGCCTACTCCGCTATCGGGCAGGTCGGGTACGTCTTGGTCGCCCTCGGCGTAGGCGGCCCCGTCGGGTTGAGTGCCGCGGTGCTCTACAGCGCCGTCAACGCGCTGAACAAGACGCTGCTGTTCCTGGCCATCGGGGTCCGGGGAGCCCTGGTGGCGGGCGCGTTCGCGATCGGGGCGCTCAGCGTCGCGGGAGTACCGCCCGCGGCGGGCTTCGTGGGCAAGCTGGAGGTCTTCCGCGCCGGCATCGTCGTCGGCAGCGTGCCGCTGGTGATCCTGCTGGTGGTGGGCAGCGCGCTGTCGCTGGTCTACATGTTCCAGGTCTACCAGCGGCGCTTCTGGCGGGAGGCCCCGGCGTCCACCGGTCCGGTGAGCTCGCTCCCGCTGCGCGTGCCCGCCGCCGCGGTGGCGGTGCTCGTGCTCGTCGCGGGTCTGTGGCCCGAGCCGCTGCTGGCGGTCAGCGGCCGGGCGGCGCAGGCGTTGCTCACGGGGCCGGGATGACCATGGAGGGAGGGTGTCGATGAATGCGGTGCTCCGGGTGATTGCACTCACCGCGATCTACCTGCTGGTGCTGACGAGCCTGAAGCCGGGCGACATCCTCACCGGCGTCGTGCTGTCGGCGCTGCTCGTCGCGGCGGGCCGCCGGATCCGCCGGGTCGGCCCGGCCGTCGACGAACGGCTGGGGCGCAGGCTCGCCGGGGTGCCCGCGCTGGTCGGCGGAACGCTGGTCGACCTCGCCGTGGCCACCTGGCACACGGCGCTGTGGTGCCTGCACCCGCGCCGCACGCCACCGGGGCTGGTGAGCGTCCCGATCCCGGTCTGCCCGCCGACGTCCGCGGCGGCCTGGGGTGTGCGGGTCGGGATCAGCCCGGACACGGTGGTGGTCGAGCTCGACGAGGAGCGCGGCCGGATGCTGCTGCACGTGATCGACGCCCGCGACCCCGCCATGGTCTGCGTCGAGCAGCTCCGCTCCTACCAGCGGCGTCAGCGCCGCGTGTTCCCCTGACCGCCGTGCCCGCCTTCGTCCTGATCCCCGCCATGGTCTGGGGCACGTTGCTGCTGGTGGCCGGCGGGTTGGCGCTGGTGCGCGCCCGTGACGTGCTGCAGCGGGTGGTCGCCCTCGACCTGCTGGCGGTGGTGGTGGTCGCGCTGCTGGCGCTGCTGTCGTACTTCTGGGACGTGGGCTACTACCTCGACTCCGCGGTCGCGCTGTCGCTCCTGTCGTTCGTCGCCACGGTGGCGGCCGCGCGGTATCTGGCCTCTGGAGGACCCTTCGGATGATCTCGCTGGTGCTCGACGTCGTCGGCGTCGTCCTGCTGCTGCTCGGCCTGACGCTGATGACGATCGGCCTCTACGGTGTGCTGCGGCTGCCCGACACCCACAGCCAGCTGCACGCCCAGGGCCTGGCCACCGGGCCGGGGGTGATCGCCGTCCTCGCCTCGTCGGTCGCCACCGAGAACGCGGCGATCATCACCTTCGCCGCGCTGGCGATCGCGTTCATCGTGCTGACCTCGCCGGTGTCCGGGCATGCCATCGCGCGGGCCGCGCACCGACGCAACGCCCGTCGGGGATGACCGGCCGGGACGTCATACCGGGCCGCCGCGCCGCTCGACCCACTCGACGAGGCGCACGACGATCCACGGCAGCATCATGACCGCGAGCGCCAGCAAGAGACCCGCGGCCACGGCGGGAGATACCAGCGCCAGGGCGACCACGATCAGCAGCACCGCCAGAGGCAGCGCACCACCCACTCGCCTGCGAGCGGTATTGCGTTGCGTGCCGGGCTCCGCTGCTGTGGAGCGGCGACGGCCTGCTGAGCGCGCCGCGCCGACCAGCCACGGTACGACGGCCACATAGGTGAGCGCCCCCATGCCGAGAACTCCGAGCTGATCACCGAAGAAGGCGCCGACAGCAATCAGGCAGACCAGCGCAGCCGTCAAGCAGAGGACATGGCGGATCGGCAGCAGGAAGGGGTGGGCCGGGAACGACGAGGGGAGCGCCCGGCTGAGAACCGCGGCGAGTGCCGGGTCCTCGGTGCGGAGTTCCCGTTCAAGGGTGGCGAGGACCTTCTCTTCGTGGGGCGACAGGGCCATGGTGTCCTACTCCTCAGGGTCGGTCCGCGGACACGGACCGCTCGCGCTCACAGTGCCCAGGGTCCCGTCCTGCGGGGGATGTCACCATCGGGCCGAGTACCCATCTGCGCGGGGCTTCCGCCATGTAGTACCGCCGTCACATCCCAAGGAGCTCCTCTTGCTCATCACCTTCAGCTTCATCCGGATCGCGATCAGCGTCCGGCGCTGGTTCGAGGTCGCCGCGGACGCCACGATGGAGTCCGGCGCCAGGATCGAAATGGCTCTGCTGAGCCCGCAGCAGCACCGCGGCAGCGAATCCGCAGCGCAGCCGCTCGCCCTCGACCGCACATTCTGGCGTGCCGACATCTTCGGCCGACTCGACCTGCCGGACGAGCCCTACTCGGCCGCGCACTTCCATCCACGCTTCGCCGGGCCGGAGCCGTCGGAGCGGGTGTGGTCCGACGACCTCACCGGCGACCCCTGGACATGGCTGCTGGCCCGGCTCGTCGACGTCGAGCAGGCCGCCGTCGATGCGGGAGTCGATCCCACCGCAGCCCGCGAAGACGCAGACGCCATCCGCGCCGCTGCCGAGCGGATCGTGGCCACGGCGCGCAGCCTCGGACCCGAGCAGCCGCTGTCCCGCGATGAGATCTTCCAGCTCACCCGCGATGCCGCTCTCCGGGTCCGCATGCTGATCGCCCTCGTCCAGAACCCGGCTGCTCTCGACGAGGACTATCTCCGTCCGTGGCTCGAGGAGCCCGGCGTCGACGCCCTGTCTCCCGGCGGTCCTCCGTCACCACCGGTCAGACGGTCGTGAGCGCGTCCCGGAACCAGGACGTGATGGTGGTGGGGTGGGTGATCGCGGTGCCGACGACGACGACGGCGGGGCCGGGTCCGGCTCGGACAGGCTCGGATCGTCTCGGCCAAGCTGAGGCCGTCGGGACGGGGCGACGGGTGCCGTCGAGCGCCACGATGTCCGCGCCTGCGTGCAGCACGGCGCGGGCATGCCGCAGCCGGTCCGGGACCGCATGGCCCCGCGCAGGCGCCGCTAGTCTGATCGTCGTGGGATCCGAGGCGGGCAAGGTCAACGAGAAGGTCGACCGGCAGTCGCGGATTCTCGAAGCGGTCCTGAGGCTGTTGTCGCGGCACGGCATCTCCGGGATCAGCATGCGCTCGGTAGCGCGCGAAGCCGATGTCGCCTTGGGCCTGGTGAACTACCACTACACCGACAAGGCGAGCCTGATCAGGGCAGCGCTGCACCGTATCGAGGAGCAGGACGTCGCCTTGGTCAGGCCCGACCCGAACTTGGCCGCGGAGGAGCGCCTGCGCGCGGCGTTGGACCGGGTGGCCGATCCGGAGTTCCTCACGACGGAGTACCTGTCCCTGCGTCTACGGCTGTGGGCGCTGGCGCAGGCGCACGAGGACCTCGCCGAATCAACGCCACCGCCCAGAAGCGCTACCGGGCGGGGCTCGCCGCGTTGGTCGCTGCGGCCCGACCAGGGCTGACCCCGGCCGAGTGCGACAGGCGCGCCGCCGACATCGACGTCCTGCAGAACGGTCTGTGGCTCACTGCGCTGCTCGGCCTCGACTCGTCCTGGACGCCTACCGCTCTTGGGCGAGCACGCCCGCGGTCACCGCGTTACCCGCAGAGCCGTTCATGTCACCGTCTGAGATCACCCGGGTGGCCGCGCTGGGCGGCGGTGTGATCGGTCGGAGCTGGACCGCGCTGTTCCTGGCCGCGGGCAAGTCCGTCGCCCTCTTCGACCCGGATCCCGCCGCGGAGACCCGGGTACGGGACGCGGTGGAGAGGGCCTGGCCCGTGATGACCGCACTCGGCCTCGCCGACGTGGCCGGTGCGGGCACGCTGGTAGTCCACGACAGCGCATCCGCCGCCGTCGAGGGAGCACAGTTCGTGCAGGAGAGCGTGCCCGAACGCCTCGACGTCAAGCACACGCTGTACGCGCAGATCGAAGCCGTCCTTGCGGAGACGGCGGTGGTGGCCTCCCTCGGCCTCCGGGCTGACCCTGACCGAGCTGCAGGCAGGCTGGCGCGACCCGGCCCGGCTGGTCCTCGGCCACCCGTTCAACCCGCCGCACCTCATCCCGCTCGTCGAGGTCATGGGGAACGACCGCACCGACCCCGACGCCGTCGCCACCGCGCGCGGCTTCTACGAGGCGATCGGCAAGGTGACGATCGAGGTCAAGCGGGAGGTCCCCGGGCACGTCGCCAACCGGCTCCAGGCGGCCCTGTGGCGTGAAGCCATCCATCTCGTCAACGAGGGGGTGGTGACCGTCGAGGACATCGACACCGCCATCTCTTCCGGTCCCGGCCTGCGCTGGGCGGTCATGGGACCCACGCTGCTTTTCACCTCGGCGCGGGCGAGGGCGGCCTCGCCGCCTTCTGCGAGCGCTACAGCGACAGCTTCAACCGCTGGTGGGACAGCATGGGACAACCACACCTCGACGCGGCCACCGCCCAGCGTCTCGTCGACGGGTTGAAACCGATCACCGCCACAGGCACCGTCGACGACCTCTCGATGCGCCGCGACGCCCTGCTCGCCGCCGTCGTCGCGGCCACCCACAAGCCTGCCCCAGGCGGGATGCCGCGTCCCCGATGACCATGTCCATCGAGTAGGGCGCGGCGTCATCTCACCGGCCACACCCGGCCCTGCCTGAGGCCGAAGGAGATCGTCGTGAACCTCGTCAGTCACCTGCTCGCCGCGGTCGCGGTGGGTTCCAGCGCGTTGATCGGCGGAAGTGGGACATGCGCGCCAAATGTAAGAATTCCAAAATAACGTGTGTTTCCGGTGTGTCGGTGCCAGGGTCATGGTATGGGCGCGAACGCGGGGCTTGTGGAGCTGATGGGGCCGCAGCTGGAGTTGCTGCTGCCGGGGCTGGATGAGCGGGCCCGGCGGTTGACGTTGGGTGCGGTGGCGCGGGCGGCCGGGGATGGTGGGGTCGCCGCGGTGGCGCGGGTGGCGGGGGTGTCCTGGCAGACGGTGGCCGACGGGGCGGCGGAGCTGGAGTCCGGCCGGTCGGTCCCGGCGGGTCGGGTGCGCCGCCCGGGTGGGGGTCGTAAGCCGCTGACCGAGACCGATCCGGGGCTGGTGGCGGCGCTGTTGGGGCTGGTGGCGGACTCGACGCGGGGGGATCCGCAGTCACCGCTGGTGTGGACGACCAAGAGCGTGGCGAACCTGGCGCGGGAGTTGGCCGCGCTCGGGCACCGCGCCAGCCCGCAGTCGGTGTGGCGGCTGCTGCACGAGCAGGGGTTCTCCACCCAGGCCAACGCCAAGGTCACCGAGGGTAAGAGGCATCCGGACCGGGACGCCCAGTTCGGCTATCTGGCCGGGCAGGCCGCCCGGCACCTGGCCGACGGGCAGCCGGTGATCAGCGTGGACGCCAAGAAAAAGGAACAGGTCGGCGAGTTCGCCCAGGCGGGGCGGGAGTGGCGGCCCCGGGGGGACCCGCGGCAGGTCCGCAGCCACAGCTTCGGCGACCAGGACGTCGCGGACGGCCAGGGCGGGCACGTCATCCCGTACGGGGTGTATGACGTGGGCGCGAACACCGGGTTCGTCAACGTCGGTGTCGATCACAACACCGCCGCGTTCGCGGTGGAGTCGGTGCGCCGCTGGTGGGACCGGGTCGGCGCGGGCGCCTACCCGCACGCGGCGCGGCTGCTGATCACCTGCGACGCCGGCGGGGCCAACGGCCGGCGCAACCGGGCGTGGAAGGCCGGGCTCGCCCGGTTCGGCCAGGACACCGGCCTGCAGATCACGGTGTGTCACTTCCCGCCGGGCACCTCCAAGTGGAACCGGATCGAGCACCGGTTGTTCTCCCAGATCACCCTGGCCTGGCGTGGTCGCCCGCTGACCAGCCACGACGTCATCATCAACACCATCGGCGCGGTCAGCACCGCGACCGGGCTGGCGGTCACCGCCGTCCTGGACCAGGCCTGCTACCCCACCGGGATCGAGATCAGCGACGCGCAGATGCACGAGCTGGAAGACCGCGCGCTGGCCCGCCACGACTTCCACGGCGACTGGAACTACACCCTGCTGCCGGTCTGGCGGCCCGCCACCCCCGCCGCCACCTCCGCCGCGCCGACCCCCGCCGACACCCGCGCCGCGCTCGCCCCGGTCGTGACCGCCCTGGCCGGCCCGGAACTGACCGGGCTGTCCCGCGCCGAGTTCACCGCCCTGGCCGCCGACCTGCAACTGCCCTGGGCCGCCGCCCGCGAACAACGCCTGCACCGCGACCGCGGCGGCACCCGCCGGGCCCGCACCGGCCCGACCGCCCCGTTCACCTACACCCTGGACACGATGCTGCTGGCCACCATCTACCACCACCGCCACGGCATGCCCTACACCAACATCGCCGCCCTGCTCGGCGCCCACCCCACCACCATCGCCCCCGCCGTGCGAGCCATCACCGCTCTGCTCGGCACCGCCCACCCCGCCCTCGCCGCCGGCCCCGAGCTCCTCTACACCCCCGAGGACCTACGCGCACACGCCGCCACCGCCGGGATCACCATCCCCGACCCCCCACCGCGCGAGCGCTTCGGCCACTAGCACACCTGCGACCGCGACACACCGGAAACTCACCTTATTTTGGAATGCTCACATATGGCCCTCATGTCCCACTTCCGGTGATCAAACGCTCGAGGGGCGCAGCGGGGCCAGACCCGACCACCCCTATCTGCAGCCCTCGGCGCCACCTTCGCCGGCCGCTCTTACCGATGACATCCGGCAGTCCCGGCTGTCTACATCGCGACAACTCATCCAGCGATCCCGACGAGGTGATGACGATGACCATCCCCCGCAACGCAACCCGGTTCGGCGCGATCCAGGTCGCGATCTGCGTGTTGGCCGCGGCGACCGCCGCGGTGCACCTGTACCTGGGTGTGATCACCCACGTCATGGTGGTGACCCAGCCCGACGCAACGGCCGCGGCCGGCGGCGCGGCCACGCTCGGGTTCTTCGCCGCGCTGTTCTACCTCGATGGCCTCGGATACATCGTACTGACCGCTGCCCTCTACCACCCGGCCTTCGCCCGGTTCCGGCGGCTGACCCGCTGGGCCCTGATCGCGCTCACGGCCGCGACGATCGTCGCGTACTTCGTCCTGATCCAGGGCCAGTACGACACGATGGGCATCGCAGACAAGATCGCCGAGGTGGTGCTGATCGTTCTGCTGGTCATGGAGGGCCGCCGCGATCGCCGTGATCGCGCGCCCGCGGAGGTCCCGGGCATCTGAGCGGCCCGACCCCCCGTGCCGACACGTGCCGTGTCAACCACGCGGTGGTACGTCGCCTGGTGGGAGAGCCGGGACGGCCAACGCCGCAGCGGTGGAGGCTCCGTTGTCCAGCGGTCGGCGCTCACGCCGCACGTCCTCGCTGGGTGCAGCGGAGTGCGTTACGGCTGACAATCTGCGCATGGTCGAGCGTCTGGTCGGACGGTACTCGGAGCTGCGCGCGCTCGCCGACCTCCTGGACGCGGCCCGCGCTGGCCGCGGCCGCGGCTTGCTCCTGCTCGGTGACGCGGGGAATCGGCACGACGACGCTTGTGGTGGCGCTCGCCGCGGAGGCCACCGACTGCGCCGTCGGCTGGGGACGCTGCCTGGAGATCGAGGCGATGCCCTACTGGCCGTGGCGACAGGCAGTTGCAGCCCGTCGACGCCGCCGCGCCGCCCTGGCCCAGCGGGCGCGGAGCGAGAACGCCGATCTCATGGTGTTCACGCTGAGCATCGGCAAGGCCGACGCGACCGGCACGATGGCGCAGGGCTACCTCGCCTACCCGGCCGTCCACGTCGACGGCTACGACAGCGACGAGAGTGCCTGCACGACGTCGCGCACCCGGTAGAGGCGCTCGTCGCGGCGCGGCAGGCGCCTCGGCGCTGGCCTGGGCCGCATGATCGCCGGGATGGGGACATAGGGTGTGCAGGCGCACCTGATGTCCCGGCTGCGGCGATCAGGCCCCCGGTACGGGCCCCCTGTGCGGCCACGTACTGGGTTGACGGCGCGTCTGCCTGCGCCGGTTCCGTCGTGCCTCCCTGAAGCCCGCGGTGCCGCGTGGCGGGTGGTGCGCGCAATCACGTGGCACGACCTGACCGGTTTCACCCCACTCGGTCGACGCTCAGATCGCTGAGACGCCGGGCGGCACCGTCCTGGTCATGGACGAGAATGCCGACGAATCGCTCGTCGCCCGGGGCGACGAGGTGCAGCGTTTCTTGCCGCGGCCAGCGTCATCTGGTGCACTCCACAGGGCCGGGTCGATGCAGACTCCGAGGTGATCGGCGCGGTGATGCTGGCGGGCAGGCTGCGCGAACTCGCCGCCGCCGGCTTCGGGACGGTGGACATCCTGCCGATCGTGCACCCGTTCTGGCAGTTCTACCGGCTCAACCCGAAGGAGCCGACGATGCGGCTGGTCCAGATCGCGCGCTACCCCGTCAAGTCACTGCAGGGCGAGTTCGTGTCCCGCGCCGAGATCGAACCGAACGGCGTGCGCGGCGACCGCCGCTGGGGCATCCGCGACGAGACCATCGGGAAGATCCTGACCGGGCGCCGCGCGCCGCAACTGCTGTTCGCTGCCGCGGTCCTGGCACCCGACGGGGCGCCGGTGATCACACTGCCGACCGGCATGAGCTGCCACGGCCCCGGGGTCGAGACCGACGTGGCGCTGTCGGACTGGCTCGACAAGCCGGTGCGCCTCGTGACCTCGGCGGACGCGCCGGCCGGGCGGGCGGAGTACTTCGCCGACGCGACCGACGACGCAAGCCAGGCCATCGAGTGGACAATGCCCACCGGCCGGTTCGTCGACGCGCTCCCTCTGCTCGTTCTGACCACGGCAAGCCTGCGGACGGCGGCCGCGCACCACCCTACCGGCGACTGGCAGCTGCGCCGGTTCCGGCCGAACCTCGTGATCGACGTCGCCGACGACGGGTGGGTCGAGGACACCTGGTGCACGCGCTCAACCGTCCGCATCGGCGCCGTGAAGCTGCGGCCGCAACAGCCCTGCATGCGCTGCACCATGGTCACCCGCCCGCAACCCGGCCTCGCCGAAGACCGCGACATCTTCCGCACCCTCGCCCGCCACCACCGCGGCCACCTCGGAGCCTGGACGGCCGTCTCCACCGGCGGGACGGTCCACGTCGGAGCCGAGGTCAGCATCGAGACTGCTGATCTGAGAGTGCCGGAGGGCGCGCAGCCGAACACCTGGCGGTAGTGGGCCATGCCGAATCTGCGCCGCCCGAGATCCGATCGATCATCTCGACGTTGATGCCGGGCTCGCCGCCGCGCTCGACTCGACCCACACCGCGCGAGCGTCGAGCCCGCGCCCGACGGCCTTCACGCCTCGATCTGTCCCGCGATGTGGCGCTCGATCTGCGCTCGCATGCTTGTCGGCAGCAAGATCAGACCTTCGAGTTCCTTCTGCGCCTTGCGGTATGCGCTCTGGCGCTCTTGCGGCGTGGCGCCTTCGTCCATCGCCAGCCGTAGCAGACTCTGGGCACGCACGAGGTGTTCTTGCTCGTCGTGGGTGAACCCGCCGCGGCGACGGCGTCTCGCCTCCGCCTCGGCGACGTCGAACGCGATGACGTAGGAGTGCACGGCCTCGCGGTAGTCGTCCTGAGCCCGCCGGTCACCCACCAGCGTCTCCGCGGTCGGCGGCCGCAGCAGGTCGGCACGGCGCTTAGCCTTGTGGAACTCGACCGTCAATGGCTCACGCATGTCGATCATCATCGGGAAGTCGAGCAGCGTGATCGGATCGATCTCGTAAGCGAACCACCTGGCGTCGGTCTGATCGTGCTCGACGATGGCCTTGTCGACCTCACGCCGTTGCTTCAGCTCGTCAACGTGGTCTTGGGCCCTGGCCTGTGCCACAGCGATCTTCGCCTGCTGCTTGAGGCGGAAGCGCTCTTGACGCCGGTCCAGGCGTCGCTCGTTCGCCGCGCCGATCGCCTTGATCGCACCACCTATGGTGCCGCCGAAAACGAAGATCAACCACCAGAAGTGCGAGAGGAACTGCACCACCTGGTCCACACCACAATGATGCCACCAGCGGCGTCCTGGACAGCAACCCACCGGCCACCCTCAACGCCAACACGGGATGGACGATCGCGCTCACGAGCGCGGTGCCCTGGGGCGAGATTTCGGCCTCTCGGTGCTTGCATGTCGAGAAGCTCTGCTCGGCTCCGTTCCCTGCGTGTGGGCCACGACAGGCGCGGCCGTGCGACATCAAGAGATTCGGAGGGCTACCCCATGGCGCAGATACGACGTTTCGACCATGTCGGCATCACCGTCGCGGACCTTGACACAGTGACGGCGTTCTTCGTCGGGCTGGGCCTCGAGGTCGAGGGCCGAGCCTTCGTGGAGGGTGAGTTCGTGGACACCGTCACCGGCATCCCTGGCTCTCGCAGTCACATTGTCATGCTGCGGACACCGGGGGGCGGTACTGGACTGGAGCTGTCGAGCTTCGTCAGCCCGGACCACGAGCCAGGGTCGCCCATGGCTATGGCCAACGAACTGGGGCTGCGCAACGTGGCGTTCGAAGTAGACGACCTGCAGGCATCCGTCGACGCGCTGGCCGCTGACGGCTACGGCCTAGTCGGCGGCATCGGTCAATACGAGAACATCTGGCGCATGGCCTACGTGCGCGGGCCGGAGGGAATCATCGTGTCCCTTGCCGAGCGGATCGGCTGATCCCGATGGCGAATACTGCTGCTCACATACGACTGCGGCGATCCACAGCCGTACCACCAGCTCGGCCAGCTCCCGAGCGCCGCGACCCGTCCCATGATCCCCGGGACAGGCTCTAACCGGATCCTCATCGCTCGGCTCGGCCGACCGGTGCGAGCTGGTCGAGATCCCCGGGGCCGGGCACAGCCCGAAGATCGCGGGCGCTGAGCGACTCCCCACAGGCCGAGCAGGTCATCATCGCGTGCGACACCTTGCCGCACACCTTGTGAAGCATTTCGAGCGGCGGGCCGTCCGGAGCAGCGTACTTGTCGCCCCATTGGCGCATGGCGGTGAGCACCGGCCAGAGGTCTCGGCCCTTGGCGGTCAGGCGGTAGTCGTAGCGGGGCGGGTGCTCGGAGTACGGGACCTTGTGCAGGATCCCCTGGTCCACGAGGCGGCCCAGGCGCTGGTTGAGGATGTTGCGGGAGATCCCGAGGCGCTCTTGGAACTGGTCGAAGCGGGTCACGCCCAGGGAGGCGTCCCGGATGATGAGCATCGACCACCACTCGCCCACCGCCTCGAGGCACTGGGCCACCGAGCAATGCATGTCGGCGAAGCTCTTCCGTTCCACGAAATCCAGCCTAGAGGGTTGCATGATAGAACGCAACGCTCGTACAGTGCGTTCCATGACGCTACCCATGCGGGCCTCGGCCCGGACGACAGCCAGCCCGGCTGCGGTCCTGACCATCGTCTGCGCCGGAGTGGTGCTGGCCAGCCTCGACCTGTTCATCGTCAACGTGGCGCTACCTCAGATCGCCCGGGAGCTGCACGCTCCGGACCTGGGGGCGCTGTCCTGGGTGCTCAACGGCTACGCCATCGTCTACGCCTCCCTCCTGGTGTTCTTCGGCCGCCTGGCCGACCGCCACCGGCGCGACCGCGCCTTTCTGCTCGGGGTGGCGATCTTCACTGCCGCCTCGGCCGCCTGCGCAGCGTCCACCAGCGTCGGGATGCTGGTCGGCTTCCGGGTCGTGCAAGCGGCAGGCGCCGCCCTGCTCACCCCCACCTCCCTCGGCCTTGTGCTCGCCTCCTACCAGCCGGAGCACCGCCAAGGGGCGGTTCGTGCCTGGACGGCGATGGGCGGCCTGGCGGCGGCGGTTGGG
The DNA here is from genome assembly GCA_963822805.1 of uncultured Actinomycetota bacterium. GTDB lineage: Bacteria > Actinomycetota > Actinomycetes > Mycobacteriales > Pseudonocardiaceae > Pseudonocardia. The sequence goes on from CAWGIV010000004.1 coordinate 1,325,397, forward strand.
CCGGTGGTCGGCGGGTTGTTGGTGGCGATCAGCTGGCGGTGGGTGTTCCTGGTCAACCTGCCGATCGGGATCGCCGCACTGGTGGTGGGCTGGCGGCGGCTACCCGCGGTGCCCGGGCATCCCATAGAGCTGCCCGACCCCGCAGGCGTCGTAATGGCCACCGCCGGGGTGGGACTGTTGACCTTCGGTCTGGTCGAGGGACCCGACTGGGGCTGGGCTTCTGCCCGGATCGGATCGGTGCTCGCTGCAGGCGTCCTCCTGCTGGCGGCCTTCGTCTGGCACTCTCGGCAGGCCCGAAGCCCGCTGGTCCACCCCGAGCTGTTCCGCTCCCGCCAGTTCACGGGCGCCTCGATCATCGCCGCCGTCTTCTCCGCCGCGTTCGCAGCGATGCTGTTGTCGATAGTGCTGTGGGAGCAGGGCGCGTGGGGCTGGTCCGCCCTGCGCGCAGGCCTGGCCATCGCTCCCGGGCCGCTCATGGTGCCGGTCATGTCCTTCCTGGTCTCCGGTCGGCTCATCCGCCGCTACGGCCCCGGTGTCGTCATCAGTCTGGGCAGCGCCGCCTTTGCCGTCGCGGTCACTTGGTGGGCCTTGGCGGTGACCCCCTCTCCCGACTACGTCTCAGGGGTGCTGGGAGGCATGATCCTCAGCGGGGTGGGCGTCGGCCTGACCCTGCCCACGCTGATGGGCGCGGCCACCGCGTCGCTTCCCTCCCACTCATTCGCCACCGGCTCGGCGGTCATCAACATGATCCGCCAGACCGGTCTCGCCCTCGGCGTGGCGGTGCTGGTGGCGGTGCTCGGAACCGGCGCCGCTCACCGCACCGCGGGGCTCGCCTCATTCCAGCATGGATGGTGGCTGATCGCCGGCCTCTCCATCGCCGGGATCATCCCCGCCCTGGTCCTGCTCCACCGACCCCCTGCGGTGGCGCCTGCGTCGACGGCCCCCGCCCCTGAGGAGAGCTGAAGCGATGCGACCTCGATCAACCGACCGAACGGGATCCGCAGCATCTCATAACGGCTTCCTGGCCGCCGCCGGCCTGCAGATCGACGAGGTGAGCGCCGCCCGGGTGGTCGGCCACCTCGACCTCGGCCCGGACCACCACACCCCCTGGGGGATCGTCCACGGTGGCGTCTACGCCACGGCCGTCGAAAGCGCCGCCAGCGTGGGTGCCAGCGCCGCCGTCGAGGACCAGGGACTTGTCGCGGTCGGGCTGACCAACACCACCCACTTCGTCCGACCCCTCAGCGGCGGGCGCGTCAGCGTGATCGCGGTGGCGCTCAATCAGGGCCGCACCCAGCAGCTCTGGCAGGTGGACATCAACGACCAGGCAGGTCGACTGGTTGCCCACGGCGAGCTCCGCCTCCAAAACGTCGGGCGCACCGCCGGCGCGGCCGCCACTTCAGCCGCCACCCACCCGACCAACCTTTGATCAACAACAAAGGAGTGAAGATGACGACACGACCGGTGGCCCTGGTGACGGGAGCCTCCTCCGGCATCGGGAAGGCGGCGGCGCCAGCGCTCGTCGACGCAGGTTTCACGGTGGTGGGCACCAGCCGGGACGCCTCGCGCGTCACCGCTCGGGCAGGAAGCAGCACCAACGGGTCCTGGACGTCAACGTCCTGGGCGTCATCCGCATGAGCACGGCTGTCCTGCCGCTGATGCGGGCCCGCGGCGGCGGCCGGATCATGACTGTCAGTCCGGTCGGCACGATCGCGATCCAGTTGGCCAACACCTCGGCGCCTACGTCGCCACGACGACCAGCACCGCCAACCTCGACCGGGTCCGCGAGCTGGCGCCGACCTGGTCGTCGACTACCGGCGGGAGGACTTCGAGCAGTTGCTGCACTGGTACTGTCCAGTGGCGGACGAGCACCTCGTCCGCAGCAGCGCGTCGGACGGCAGAGCGATCATGGCGCGGGGAGTCGGCCATGGCTTGCAGAACTTCGCCCCCGGCGACATCGCGGGCATCCTGCGCACGCTCATGACCGCCCGTACGTAGCGCGGGCCGGCGTGCAGCCGCGTCCACGCCCGGGACGGTTCCGCGGAACCGCCCCCGGCCGCCTGCGGTTCCGCGGAACCTTCACGGTGGGCGCTAGCGCCTCGCTCCCGCTCGACCATCGGCGTCGAGCAGCCCGTATTCGCAGGCCGCGTCGACGTCGAGCAGCCGCCCCGCGCGCATGTCCGCTGCGACGGCTTCGACGGGCCGTCCGCACGCGGCCGCGATCCGCTCCTGCAGCCGCCGCAGCCGCCGCCGGTGGTGCTCGGCGTGGGTTTCCAGCTCCCGCGCGGCGAATCCGCGCGGAGGCGGCGGGTCGCGCAACTGCACACTGGCGTTCCTGCCCGCGGTGCGCCGGTCGGCGACGGCCAGGATCGCCACCGCCGCGCCGTCGAGCAGGCCCAGCGTGCGGGCGTGCACCGGCGCGCCCATCAGATCCAGCGCGTCCACCAGCATCAGCGCGACGTCGAGCTCGGCGCTGACATCGGTCAGGTGCAGACGCACCGGATCGTCGCCGGTGGCGTCGCACAGCGCGAGCGTGGCCACCGCCCGGTTCGCCGACTCGCGGTCCACCACCCCGGACAGCATCACCACCCGTTGGGCGGCCATCCGCTCGGCCAGCCAGTCCGGCCCGGCATTGATAGTCACCGACGACCCCGGCGTGATGCTTGGCGCCGTCGGCGGCTTCGGCTCGGGCCGCCAGGGCGTGGAAGGCGGCGGGGCCGGGAACGGTGGGCGCGGTGGAAGCGGGGGTGGACCCGGCGGCCAGGTGCTCACGACTCCTCCTATGGCTGTGGGCGGACCCGCCAGTCCACGTCGTGCCCGACCGCGTCGGCGTAGCGCTGCAGCGTGGAAAGACGAGCGTCGAGCTCACCACGTTCGAGCCGGGCCACGGCGGATTGGGAGGTTCCCATCCGCGCGGCGATCTCGGTTTGGCTCAGCCCATGTTCTCGCCGGGCTCTGACCAGCTCGCCGATCAGCTCTCGGCGGCGTGCCGCCAGCTCCTCCAGCCCGGGGAACGCGGTACGACGCTCTGGCGGCATACCACCAATGGTATCTCACATACGGTATTGGCGCCAGCGACTTCAGCGCCGACGCCGACCGCGCTGGCACAAGGGATGAGCCTCAAGCCATTTCGGGGACGCGCAGGTGCGCGAGCGCCAACTCGAACTCGCAAACCTCGACGATCTCGACCCCCGCCTCCCTCGCGCTTGCCTCCCGCAAAGCGTCGGCCTTCTCGCGGCTGCGCTGCATGGATTCGACGCTGTCGTAGGTCACCGACGACACGGCGAGCCCGGATGCGCGGTCGACCAGCAGACTGGCGCTGCAGAACCCGTGATAGTCCTGCATCACCGGGAGCAGCGCCATCCGGTAGACGTCGACGACGCGGTCGGCCGGTTCGGGCTCCATCCGCACCCACGAGGTGCGGACGCAGGCGCCCGGTCCCGAGGTGTGATCGCGATGCAGGACGGCGATCTCCCACTCGTCAACCTGCGGCCTGTTGCCGAGGACCTCGGCGGCGTGGTCACGAACCGGCCGAAGCTGCCGTCGCGATGCAGCGGCCCGTGATCCGGTCGACCAGCATGGACAGGCCGATACAACCGTCCATCCCGAACAGCATCGGCATGACCTCGTCGCGGATGTGCGCGACGCCTGCGTCGATCGACTCGAGATGCGCGAGGACCGTGGTCGAGCGTGCGTACACGATTGGACCCTCCCGATCGGGCGGCGGCCCGGCGCCGCCGCCGGTCGTACCACACCCTTCTCCGGGCGGGCTGCGCTGACAACCCGGGCGTGGAATGGTGGTCGCAGGGTCAGCCCGCGCTCCGTCGCCAAGATTCGGACCGGACCTCAGAAGGACCAGCCACGTGAAGTGTTGGACGGCGCCCCATGGTGTGTGGTGGTGCTCGTCCGCTGAGCTGATCATGGTGAAGGCGGGGGCGAACTCGGCCGCCAGCTCGGTGGGCCCGTAGCGCAGGACCGGCAGCCCGGAGCATCGGGTGGGCCCGTCGGCGGAGAAGGTGGCGATGACGAGGAAGCCGCCCGACGCCACGGCGGCGGCGGCGCGGTCGCAATAGGCGGCCCGATCGGCGGGGTCAGTCAGGAAGTGGTACATCGCGCGGTCGTGCCACAGCCGATACGCCCGGGCCGGTCGCCAGGCCCGGACATCCGCGGTCACCCAGGTCACGGAAGCGGCGCCCGCAGCCTGCCCGGCGGCGATCAGGCGGGCGCGGGCGCGGGCCAACGCGTGCGCGGAAGCGTCGAGGACGGTGACGTTTTGATGTCCACGATCAAGGAGCGCGTCGACGAAGGTGCTCTCCCCGCCGCCGACGTCGACGATCGCGTCCTCGTCGTCCAGAGGTAGCTGGTCGATCAACCGAAGCGACATGACCGGCTCGGCCTGGGTCCAGCTGAGTTCAGCACCGCTGCGGGTGCGGTAGATCTCGTCCCAATGCCGAGCCACGCCGCCGCCGGACGCGTCGCCAGCACGTTCTGGGCCGGTCATGCTCGCGCCCCAGCCCCGGATGGCGGCGCGGACGCGCGGCCGGACCCGGCGGAGATGACCACGTCAGCGCTGACCTCGACCGAGGTCGACGGGATGTGTCAGGCGACGCCCGGTAGGCCGCGGCGTGCCGGTGCCAATGATCGGCCCTCCACCACTCCAGCGTGGCGTTAAACAGCAGCCCGAGCAACACCGTGGCGGACAGGCAGGTGCACAACCTGAGAGCGTGGTTGCGGTCGCTGTCGATTGCCCCGCGCGCACTTCCTCACGCAGCTCGACCGACCGGGGTCCGCGTGGCTGGCCTACCGCGACGCCGCGCTGCTCACCGAGAACCCGGTCTCGCCATGGGCTGGCGCCGGGCTGGCCGGCCTGATGTGCACTCAGCGGCAACGGGCGTGCGCTGCCGCGGAACGACACGGCCCTCGTCCGCGGGGACGGTGGTTGGGTGTGGATGTGGCCCATCTTCGGCGCCCTCGGCACGACGATGGCGAACCTCAACGTCGTTCGGTGACCAGGGACGGCCGTTTACTTGCGGGCATCGACACAGGACGGATGAACCCCATTGGACATGGGAACACGCGACTACCGGACGTCGGACGAGGAACCCGTCGTGGCCTTGTCGCTGCGGGCGTGGGGCGCCGGTGTTCGTCGAGATGAAGCGGGGCCTCGGAAGCGAGATCTCCGATCGCTTGGTCGGGGAATGGCGACAATACCAGGAGAACGCTGTCCGGGTCTTCGTTGCGGCCAAGCTCCGTTGACCCCTTGACACGGACCAAATTGATCACTGACCGTCGCCCGCGGCGACGCGCCACTGACACGAACCACACCCAATGGCATCCAACCACGCCGAACAGGCACAAAAGTCTGGAGCAGAACGTGACCCTACAGATTCGCGCATCTCGACACATCAGCAAGATCAATAGATGATCCACAAGCCGGGCGGGATCAAGATCGCGGGCGGCGACATCGACGCAGGTCAGACATGGCAAAAGGTCGGTGCTCCTCGTCGAGGTGACACCGCCCGATCTGCCGTCGGGACGACAGGATTTGAACCTGCGATCCCTTGACCCCCAGGAATGGCCGAGCAAGCCGACCAGCGGAAACAGAGAACTCGCAGGTCACGGCGGGGCCGTTCAAGCCGGTTGAGGACTGTTCAGCGCAGCTCGGGGACCATGCGCGCTCCACATTCGCTCCACCCACCGCGGTCAAAACGATCAGCCCTGTCTTACCACGGTAAGCACGACCAGCTCGGGCAGGATCGAACCGTGCTCGTCGTCCACGCAACCCGCGCCCTCCGCGACCGCGTACCCGGCCCCTCCCCCGCCTCACCCGACGATGCGTCGACGACAACCCTCGGCCCCTGGTACGCGACCCTGCTGCGCTGGCGCCGCCCCGCCGTCCTGCTCGTCAACCAGACCACCCTGCTGCCGCTGTTCATGCGACTGGCGCCCGCCGCAACCCTGCTCGAACGGATACCCGAGGCGGCAACAGAACTGCTGCTCGCCCACCACGTGCCCGCCCAGCTCGTCATCGCCGAACAGGCCGCGATGGCCCAGGCGCGCCTGGCCCCGACAGCCAACCGCAGCGTCGTCGGCGTGCTCAACGAATTCACCCGCCTCGCCGACTACCACCGGGCCGACCAGGATGACCTGCTCCAACTCTCTCTGCAGCTGGCGAGAACACCCCTCAGCCCGCTCTACCGGCGCCACATCAGCCCAGACCGAGAACTCGCCGCCCTCATCGCTCGGCAGTGGCCACCGAAACCACCCGCACCATGACCTCATCTCGGCAAGTTCCTGGGCCGCCTTGAGCCCACCGGAGCCGCCACCACGATGACGACCCGGTGCCGTACCGGCTGCGCCGAGACCGGGACCTCGGCACAGATCCGCCGGTGTCTGCTGCGGTCATTTCTTGAGCGAGTCGACGAGCAGGCTCACTCCGATGCCGAGCATCCAGATGTCCTTGGCGATCGGCACCCCGCCCGGCGTCGGACGCAGATACTTGTCGTGCAGGAACGGGATGCGCGCGTACATCGACAGCAGCGATCCGGAGAAACCGATGAGAGCCAACCCGGCCAGGCGGGCCGGGACGACCGGCAGCAGCAGCGCCGCAGCCACCGAGAGCTCACCGGCGGTGAGGACCTTGAGAAACGGTTGCGGCTCGACCTTGGCCAACACCGGGTAGGCGCGAGAAGCCATTCTGTGCAGGTTTGCAGCTGTCTTTTCATCGGCACCTAGCTTGCCCACCGCTGAGTTCAGGATGAACGCCCCTGTCGCGATCCTGAGCGGTGCGCGGCGCAATGCGGCCGGCGAGAGGAGATTCAATGGAGCGCGCCGAAATCCTGCGGCCTGAAAGATCTGCGAGGCCGGCCGGCGAAGCTTGGCTGTCTGAAACACGTGTGACTCCTCTACTTCTGGGTCGTTGGACGTTATATCTCGTCGGCTGGCGACGAGGGTTGATGGCGGTGCAAGGGCGGCCAGCGCCGGCCGCCCGCACGTCAGAACCCTGGGAAGACCGCACGCAGCGGGGTGAGCCGTGGGTCGTCGGCACCGGCCGGCGTGTGCTCGGGATCGAGCCGGCCATACACCAGCCGGAGCAACGCCTCGGCAGGCAGGCTGAGCGGATCCCCGGCAACGTCATTGCCTGGCGCGAACGTCACCTCGGGTGTGACGGTCAGCGTGAACGTCCTGTCCGGTTCGGTGGTGGTGACCGCGACGGGTTCCATTCCCTCGGCGGGCTTTCCGGTTCGTCGGGCTGTCCGGTCCAGCACCGTGTCGATCAACAGTTCAACGGCGTCCGCCGACAGGAGTGCACCGGGATCGAGGGCGACGGCGACGTCCCAGGTGTGCATGGCGTGTTCGGACAGCCGATAGGAGAGCGCGCCTGCCAGGTCCTGGCGACCGCCGAACGCTTCGAGCTCGAACGACTGGCGTTGATCTGTGGACAAGGCCTCGAGACGGGCCACGAACGCCTCGTTCGCCTCGATGCTCTCCTGTACCTGCTGCTCTGGGGGCAGCGCATTCCAGCGGTCCCAGATCGGGCCGAACGCCTCACCTCCCGGCGAGGGTTCATTCGCCAGCCCAGCATCGAGGAACCGACCGAAAATCTCCGCCTGGCTGCCCAGATGCGATGCCACGTCGGCGATCGACCACTCGGCGGCGTAGGACGGCGCGGCCAGTTCGGCGGAGGTGAGCGGCACCAACAATGCCGTGAGACGGTCGTGGGAGCTACGGACGGCTTTGATCCAGGCTGACGAATCGGACATGTCTCGGTCTCCAGATGGATTGTTCGGGGATGCGGGACACGTCCCGTCTCGGGTGTGTGGCGAGCAGTGATGGGCGGTCAGTAGTGGATGGCGCCGGGTGTGAGAATGACACCTTGATCTGGCCCCACTTGGGGTCGGAGTGATGGCCTGATTTGGCCCCACTTCCGTTCGTCCGTTCCTACGTTCCGTGATGTCGCGCAGCGGCGTCGTGGAGGCAGGGACGGGATGCAGAGGAGATCGAAGGTGGAGCTGTTCGAGCGGATCCGGCGGGACAGCCGGTTGGAGGGGTTGTCGGTGCGGGGGTTGGCGCGCCGGCATGGGGTGCATCGGCGGATGGTGCGGGAGGCGTTGGCGAGTGCGGTGCCGGCGCAGCGCAAGTCGCCGCAGCGGACGGCGACGGCGTTGACTGCGGCGCATCGGGCGGTGGTGCGCGGCTGGCTGGTCGCCGACCGGTCGGCGCCGGTCAAGCAGCGCCATACCGCTCGGCGGGTTTGGCAGCGGCTGGTCGACGAGCAGGGCGCGCAGGTGGCCGAGTCCACGGTGCGCGGATTCGTCGCCGAGGTCCGCCGGGAGCTGTGCGGCGGGGTGGGGCTGGTGATGGTGCCGCAGACGCACCTGCCGGCCGAGGAGGCCGAGGTCGACTTCGGCGAGTTCAAGGCCCGGATCGGTGGGGTGCTGATGCGGTTGTGGATGTTCGTGCTGCGGCTGTCGCACTCGGGCAAGGCGGTGCACGTGGCGTATGCCAACGAGACCCAGGAGAGCTTCTTCGACGGGTTCGTCACCGCGTTCGACGCGCTGGGCGGGGTCCCGGGCCGGGTCCGGTTGGACAACTTGAAGCCGGCGGTGATCCGGGTGCTGCTGGGCCGGGCCCGGCTGGAGAACCAGCGGTTCGTGCTGCTGCGCAGCCACTACGGCTTCGACGCGTTCTACTGCCGGCCCGGCATCGAGGGGGCGCACGAGAAGGGCTTGGATTCACACTGCACCTCCTGGGGCGTTTGCGGTGGTCTTTCCTCGTGGGGTGCGGCCGGGAGGCCGTCCGATCTTCTTGAACGGCGCGGTGGTGGGGATCTGGTAGAGGCATTGGGCCTTGTCGTCGAAGGGCTCGCCAACCAGCCGTCCCTCGCGGTGCCAGGTCTTGATCGTGCTGGTGCAGACCCCGAGGTGGGCGGCGAGTTCGCCGACGCCGATCCAGCCGCGGCGGCGTAGCCGCTGTTCGCGGCTGTCGAGTCGGTGGGCCAGGCGGAGGTGGCGGATGATCCCGGCGTGGAAGGGTTGGCCGGTGCTGGAGCTGCGCCCGGCCTGGTTGAGCGTGTCGGCGATCTGGGCGTCAGTGTGCTGGTCGAGGAGCCGGTCGATCTCGGCGATCAGCTCGGGTGGGGCGCGGCGGGCGTCGGGCGCGGGTAGCGGGGCGGGCAGGGTGAGGCTGGTGGTCTGCCCGCCGGTGAACCGCACGTGGGCGTGGATCTGGGCGTCCCTGATCAGGGTGACGTCGGCGATCAGGAGCCGGACCATGCGTTTGCGCTCGCGGTCCGGGGTGCGCGGGTTGGTCCAGAGCGCGGGGAAGTCGCCGGCCAGGGCGTGGATGCGGGCTCGGTCGGCCGCGTGCAGCGGGGCGGCGGCGCGGGTGGCGCGTTCGTAGTCCTCGCTGGCCGTGGTGAGCGCGCGCAGCGCGTCGTTCCAGTCGGCTTCCAGACTCGCGGCGACCAGCCGGTTGTCCGGATCGACCGACAGGTAGCGGCGGCGGGCGAGCTCGGCGGCGTGGCGGGCGCGTTCGACGTCGGCGCGGCGGAGCTGGTCGGCCTCGTCGGCGCGGGCGTCGAGCTCGTCCTGGACGGTGAGGGCGACCTCGAGGGCCAGCGGGGTGACCGTGTCGAGCAGCAGCGCGCCGATGGCCCGGTCGAGCTGTTCGCCGGGGATCGAGGCGCAGATCGGGGTGGCGGTGGAGATCCCTTCGCGCTGGCAGAGGTAGGTGGGCGCCGGTCTGTGGTCGCGGCGGTGGTGGTAGCGCACGGTCATCCGGTTGCCGCAGCGCCCGCAGATGACCAGGCCTTGCAGCAGCGCGGGCCCCTCGCGGGGTGGGCCGGCGCGCCGGTCCTGGCCGTGGGCCTGGGCGGCTTGGGTGAGCCGCTGCTGGTTGTGCTCGAACTCGGCCCAGCTCAGATACCCCGGGTGCGCGTCGGGGATCAGCGCGAACCACTGGTCGCGGGGTTGGAGCAGGTAGCGGGTGTGCCCGTCGGCGGTCTTACGGGTCTTGCGCCGGCCGAACACGAACGCGCCGGCGTAGCGGGGGTTGTGCAGCACTTGCAGGACCCGGTGGTGGCGCAGCGGTGCCCGGGTCAGGGTTCCTTTGTTCGGGCCGGTGCGCACCCGCACCGGGAATGACAGGCCCTCGGCGGTGAACGTCTTGACCACCGCATAGGCCGACCCGGTGCGCGCGAAGGTGGCGAACAGGTGCCGGATGGCCTGCTGCACGCCGGTGTCCGGATCGAGCACGACCGCCCCGGCCGGGTTGTAGACCAGCCCGATCGGCAGCGGCGCGGCGAGCTCGCCGCGGCGGGCCTTGGACAGCACTCCGCCGCGCAGCCGGGCCCGCAGCAGGTGCAGCTCGGCCTCGGACATCTGGCCCTTCAACCCCAGCAGCAGCCGGTCGTTGAACGCGCACGGGTCGTAGAGCCCGTCCTCGTCGAGGATCAGCGTCTCGGTCAGCGCGCAGATCTCCAACAGCCGGTGCCAGTCGGCGTTGTTGCGGGCCAGCCGGGAGACCTCCAACCCGATCACGATCCCGGCCTTGCCCATGCCGACGTCGGCGACCAGGCGTTGGAAGCCTTCCCGCCCGACGGTGCTGGCCCCCGAGCGGCCCAGGTCGTCGTCGATGACCACGACCTGGGTGGCCGGCCAGCCCAGCGCCATCGCGCGTTGCCGCAGCCCGTACTGGCGCTCGGTGGAGGTGGTGTTCTCCATGACCTGACGCAGCGTGGACTGGCGCACATACAGATAGGCGTCGCGGCGCAGGTGATCCGTGCCGACCTTCTCGACCGCCTGCGGGTTCATCGCTCACCGCCCCGACGCTCACCGGCCCAGGCACGCGGTGGCCATGGCGGCGAGCACGGCCACCACCTCACCGGCCATCCCTTCGTCACCGGCCCCATCGCCGGTGCCGGCGGGGTCGGGGCGGGCCAGCGGCGGGCGGATCGGCGGCGCACCGGCCGGTACCGGGCACAGCAGCCGCCAGGCCCCGATCCACGCGGCCATCCCGCGCGTGGACAGCAGGGCCAGCCCGTGGCCGCCGCCATCGGCGCCGCCGGACAGCGCGGCGGTGCGCAGTTGCTCGTAGTGATCCACGAACGCGCCATCGGCTGCGCCGCTGTCGGCGAGCCTGCCGTGGTTGTGCTCGCGGTGCTCATCGGTCGCTTTTCCGGTCGCGGCGGGCCAGGGCCCGCTCGATGGAGCGCGGGTGCACCGAAACCCCGAACCGGGCGCGCACCGCCTCGGCCAACTCCACCGGCCGCGCCGCCGGATCGGCGGCCAGCCGCTCGGCCACGAACGCCACGATCTCCGCGGTCAGCTTGTGCGCCCGCCGCGGCCCGGGCCGCGCGGGCACCAGCCCGGGCAGCCCGTCATCGTCCAACGCCGCGGCGGCGGCATACCAACTCGGGCGGGAGAACCCGAACGCCGCCGCGGCCTCGCTGACCCGCTGGCCCTCCACCCGCACCCGGCGCACCATCTCGTACTTGACCTGCACCAGATCCCGGGCATCGAGGAACTCCTCGCGGTCGAACGCCGCGTCGCGCACCGCCTCCGGGCGCGGGTTCAACGCCCGCCCGGCCCGCAATGCGGCCACCTTCGGGTCCTCCGGCGTGGCAGCTCCCATCGCACCCTCCAAGATCCGAACTACAATGCTGTAAGCCTATTTATGTCCGTCGCTGTCGTGAGGTCAAGCGCGCCACGCGGTAGACCGGCGATGACATGCGGCAATAGCGCCCAGCCGCGGGGAGACCGGGCCCCGGGTCAACCCTGATTCGGCATAATGGAGTTTACATGTGCGGCGTAGTTGGCTTGACAGCCTCCGCCGTCCCCGCCGCCTCAGAATCGGCGAGCGCGGCGAGCAAGTCGGCCAGCGCGAGCAGGTCCGTCACCCGCAGTCGAGACCGCCCGGCCGCCACCGTGACGAACGGATCGGCCGCGGCGGCGTCGGTCCACGCTGCGGGAAGCCCGCACAGCTCACCGTCCTCGCCGACGACGAACACCCGGTCCTCACCCCAGGTGCTGCGGCGGAAGGCGAACACGAACTCCTGGCCCGACCACGGATGGAACGGATGGGTCACCCGAACCCGATCTTGCTCAACCGGCCGACCGGGTGCACTCGACGGGTCGGTCCAAGGGCGGGGTGGAGGGCGAGGTCGGTCGGTTCCGCCGCCGGCACCTGACCCCGGTGCCGGCGGTGGACAGCCTGGCCGAGCTGAACGCGCTGCTCGCGGCGGCCGATGCCGCCGACGACGCGCGGCGGATCGCCGCGCGGGCCGAGACCGTGGGCCAGGCCGCGGCCCGGGAGCTGGGGCTGCTGGCGCCGTTGCCCGCCGAGCGGCTCGACATCAGCGCGCAGCTGTCGTGCCGGGTGGACCCCAAGGCGCGGGTGTGTGTGCGCCAGTCCTACTACTCGGTGCCGGTGCGGCTGGCCGGGCGCAAGGTGACGGTCCGGTTGGGGGCGCGCGAGTTGCGTGTCCTGGACGGCGCCCGGGTGGTCGCGGTGCACGTGCGCAGCCTGCACAAGGGCACCGAGGACCTGGTGCTGGATCACTACCTGGAGGTGCTTGCCCGCAAGCCCGGGGCGTTGCCCGGGGCGACCGCGCTTCACCAGGCCCGCGCCGGCGGCGGGTTCACCGCGCTGCACCAGCGCTACTGGGACACCGCCCGGCGCCGCCTGGGCGACGGGGCCGGCACCCGAGCGTTGATCGCGGTGCTGCTGCTGCACCGCAGCATGCCGGCCGCCGCCGTGACGGCCGGGATGACCGCGGCGCTGGAGGGCGACCGGATCGACGCCGACCTGGTCGCGGTCGAGGCCCGCCGCCACCTCGAGCCCCCAGCCACGGCGACCGCCACGACGGCGGCGCCCACGACGGCGGCGCCCACGACGGCGGCGCCCACGACGGCGGTGGTGGACGTGCCCGCGGGGATGCGGTCCTCGGGTGCAGCGAGGTCGGGTTGTCCCGTTCGGCCCGCGCCCAGCCTCGCCGGCTACGACGAGCTCCTCGCCGCCGGCGGCGGTGCCCGATGAGCCCGGGCGGGTCGGCCGGCGCCACCGGCACGGCCGGTGCCGGCCCGGCGGTGACGGCGCTGGCCGACCCGGCCGCCGCGGCCGCGATCGGCGCGGCCTGCCGTGCTCTGCATCTGCCCACCGTGCTCGCCGAGGCCGGGCGCATCGCCGATGCCGCCGCCCGGGAACGGCTCTCGCACCGGGCGTTTCTGGCCGAGGTGCTCTGCGCCGAATGCGACGAGCGCGACGCTCGCCGCCGGCTGCGCCGCGTCCAGGAAGCACGCTTCCCACGGATCAAGCGGCTGGCCGAGTTCGACCTCGCCGCGCTGCCGTCGCTGCCCCCGGCCACCCTGGCCATGCTCGCCGCCGGCGGCTGGATCGACGCCGGTGAGCCGGTGGTGCTGCTCGGTGACTCCGGCACCGGCAAGACCCACCTGCTGATCGGGCTGGGCATCGCCGCCGCCGAAACCGGCCGCCGGGTCCGCTACACCGGCACCGCGGCCCTGGTCAACGAGCTCGCCGAGGCCGCCGACGACCGCCAACTCGGCCGGGTCCTGGGCCGCTACGCCCGCCTCGATCTGCTCTGCCTGGACGAACTCGGCTACGTCCACCTCGACCCGCGCGGCGCCGAGCTGCTGTTCCAGATCATCACCGACCGGGAGGAACGCGCCTCGATCGCGTGCGCCTCCAACGCCCCGTTCTCCGAATGGGGCCACACCTTCACCGACCCGCGGCTGGCCGCCGCCGTAGTCGACCGGCTCACCTTCCACGCCCACATCATCAACACCGGCACCGCGTCCTACCGGCTGCGCACCTCCCGAGCCGCCAAGACCACCCGCCCGGCCCCGACCCGAACGCAGCCGCGGCCATGACCGAGCCGTCCGCCCGACGCACCGACGACGACACCTTCGCCGTCCTCGACGACGCGCTGTTCGCGCTCGCCCAGCGCAAAGGCCTGTGGATCGGCGACGACCTCGTCCTGATCCACCTGCTCGACGCCCTGATCACCCAAGCCGAGCGGTGCCTGCCCGAAGCCGTGCACAGCGCCCGCGCCAACGGCGCCGGCTGGGACGACATCGCAGCCCTCCTCGCCACCAGCCCGCACGAGGCCTGGCTGCGCTTCGCCGCCGACTCGCCCATCGCCGACGGGAGGTGGCCGATCACCCCCACCGACTGATCACCGGCACAACTGCATACCCGCGCCTCGTCGACGCCTCCACCGCACGCCACCCAAACCCACCACGTCGAAAGGAGCCGCCAGCCCAGACCACCAGCCGACCACCAAGATCCGTCACTCACCGTCACCGTCGATGGCCGTGAGTTGAATCAGCCTGCCCACAGGTGGGGCCAAATCAAGCCATCACAGTGGGGCCAGATGGGGTTGACATTCCCACGGGTGAGCCGCCGCCGCAGGCGATGGCGTCACCGTTGATCGCCACACTCAGCGGTGAGGCCAGGAAGGTGATGACCGCGGCGATCTCGGCGGCGTCAACCAGCCGGCCGATGGTCGTCGTGCCGGCGAGACGCTGTCCGACATCGGCTGGGGCCACACCCTCGGCGGCGGCCAGGGCCGCGACGGTGGCGGGGGTCGCCTCGGTCCTGGTCATGCCCGGGTGGACGACCGTCACGTTCAACCCGGACGGCCCCAGCTCGTCGGCCAGGTTCTTCGTCATCGCCGCCACCGCGACGTTGCGCATGGATCCGACCGTCGAACCCGTGGTGCGCGCGGCCAGCCCACTGACGCTGATGATCCGTCCCCATCCCCGCGCCACCATCCCGGGAGCGACCGCCTGGGCGCAGCGCAGGTAGCCGAGCACCTTGACGTTCACGTCGGCCCAGAACGCGGCGGAGGTGATCTCACCCAGAGCCGGAGGGCGGGACTGGCCACCGGGCGTCGCCGCCGCGTTGACGAGAATGTCGATCCCGCCCATGGCCGCAGCGGCGCGGGCAACCAGAGCCCGGACCGAATCGTCATCACCGGTATCGGCGACGACAGCGTGCGCGCCGAGCTCGGCCGCGGTCTGCTCCAGCGCCGCCCGGCCACGCGCGGTGATCGTCACTACAGCGCCTTCGGCGAGAAGTGCCGCGGCTACGGCCTTGCCGATGCCGCGGCTGCCCCCGGTGACCAGTGCCCGGCGGCTGGCCAGCTGGAGGTCCATCAGACCAGCACCCCGGCTGCGCGCAGCACGCTGGTGGCGCTGTCGGCTGCGCGGCGAGCGGCTTCGGCCACCGGCAGCGCCCGGAACTCCGGGGTGTTGGACTCGACGCAGTACGGCCCGCGGAAACCGGCGCGTTGCACCGCGTGGATCAGCCCGACGACGTCGAGGTCGCCCTCGCCGGGCAGCTGGCGTTCGGCCCGGGCGTGCTGCAGGAAGTTTTCGTGCACCAGCGGACCGTAGGTCGTCGGAGTGCAACCCGATCCCGGTGAAGCCCGCCGCGGCGGCGGCCTCGCACCGCTGGATGAAGGTGTTGCGTGGCGCTCCGACGAACCCCGCACCGGAGAGGGTGAAGAAGCTCGCGACCAGACCCGGGAACGCCGCGGGCTCGTCCAAGGACGGTGTGGCGCCGGGGTCAGCCACGGTAGGCCGTCACTTCCACCATGAACCGGGCGTTCTCCCCCTTGCGGCCGAACTCCGCAGCCTGGATCGCCGACCTCGCCGGCCGGTGATCTCCGAACCGCTCGGCCCACACCTTGTTGAACGTCGGCCGATCGGCCTGCAGGTCGCGCATCACGATGCCGACCCGCACCACATCGCGGAGCCCGACCCCGCCAGCTCCCGCGCGGGGCAGGAGACGGTGCGTGCACGCTACCTGTGGGGCTGCGACGGCGGACACTCGACCGTCCGCAAGACCCTCGAGCTCCCGCTGGCAGGTGAAGCCGCCCACACCTGGCTGATCGCCGATGCGATCGTGCACACCGATCTGCAGCGAGATGGCGTGCACTGGCTGTTCCCACCCGGCGGCGCGCTGATGGCATTCCCGTTTCCGGACCCGGGCAGGTGGCGGCTACTGGACACCACCGGCGAAGGAGAGCCTGAGCATCCCGAGCAGATCGCCCAGCAGTTCAGCACCAAGTTGTCGCAGGCTCTGGGACACGACACCATCGTGGACAGCCCCAACTGGGCGTCGAAATTCACCATCCAGCAGCGCGCGGTACCCGCAATGCACGTCGGGCGGTGTTTCGTTTCGGGTGACGCCGCCCATGTCCACTCCCCCGCGTCCGGGCAGGGCCTCAACACCGGCATCCAGGACGCGTACAACCTCGCGTGGAAGCTGGCCATGGTCATACACGGCCACGCCGACGCCACGCTGCTCGACACCTACGACGCCGAGCGCGTCCCCATCGGCGAGGCCCTGCTTGCCTCCACCAGCGAGGTCATGAACACGGCCATGGTCGAGACCACCACCAGGGACACCCAGGACTCCGATCGTGGCTTCATGCGCCAGCTCATTCGGAACATGTCGGGTTTGAGCATCGCTTACCCCGACAGCCCGCTGACGGTGCCCGGCGACGAGTCAGGTGAGGGTCCACGACCTGGCCAGCGACTCACCCAGATCTCCGCTCCCGATGCTCAATCACCCGGCTGGACGGCACTGCGCGCGTTGCTCAGGACCTCAGCCTGGCACCTGCTGGTTTTCGCAGGGAGCAACCACGCCACCAGTCAGGATCAGATCATCGCGGAGACCGGGTCACAACCGGCATGGCTGGACAAGATGACGATCAGGCGGCGTCGGCTGGATAAGGATGACCACGGTGTGTGGGATCCCGACGGCCGGGTCCACGACACGCTGGCCGCGACCGATGGGGACTGGATCCTCGTCCGTCCCGACGGCTATCTCAGCGCCCGCGGCACCGGGGACACCAGCCTCCGCGCTGCCCTCGACCGGTTGGCCGACCTGCATATGCGGGAGCCAGCACGTGCGTGACCAACCGAAAACGAGACAGGGCTCACTCATCCCCTCGCGCCGCCGCCCGCCGACGGGTCGGGCCGTCGCGATTCAGCATCCTCGCCAGGCACCGGCCCACAATCTTCGATCCCGGTCCCTCGGACCAACGTGGCCACCTTGCTCGTCATCTCGGGGAAGCTCCCCATCCCCGGCTTCGCCTCACTAATTGTCCAGGGGCGGGTGCCTCAACCCAGGTTGACAGAGAGGGGTTCTCCTCGAATTGATGGTCGAAGAACCTAACCTGTGCCGCAGCTTTACAGCGTCCGAGTCGGATGGGGGCGTTACCGGGTCCGGTTGTGCCCGCGCGGCCCTTCGGCGAACTCGACGGTGAAGCCGTCAGGATCACGCAGCTGCATCGACCGCTCGAAGCCGCGGTCTCGCGGAGGAACGTGGACCGGAAGATCGCGCGCGCGGAAGTCCGCGTACAGCGCGTCGAGCTCGTCGGTGCCCATCTCGATCTGGACGAATGAACGGATGCGCGACGACCCCGCGGCGCCAAGGGCGGCGGAGCCCAGCTGGATGAGGCCGAGCGTTCCCGTCCCGTAACGCAGGAGCCCGAACTGCGGGGTGCGGATCTCCGTGGCGAAGCCGAGCGTCTCATAGAAGGCGATCGACCGGTCGAGATCGCTGACCGGGAGGCTGAGTCCCTCGAACCAGATGTCTGCCATGGTGCTCCTCAAGCCTGCGCGCCAGGGAGCCGGATCGGCACACGTGGCGTTCCGACGCCGCACCACGGGCAACAGCCGAACCTAGCAACGCGACCGAAACCTGTCGACCGCGGGTCCGCGAGGCCGGTGGGGTGGCTGCTCCGGCCTCCGGTTCGGCTGGCCACCAGTAGCGCAGCGTGCCGCGATCTCGCCGACCGCAGCTCACCAGATCACCAGGTTCGCCCGGGGCCACGGTAGCGCCGGACCGTGCGCAGGGTACGCATCGCGCGGCGCAACCCGCCGAGATCGGCCACGCCGGGACTCCGGCGCGGAGGCCGCCCCGATCACACGTGCCGGTCGTTGTCGATCATGCGGAGCATCGGCAGGGCCCGGTGCGGTCGATCTCCACCGTGCCCTCCCACACCGGCCGCGGCCGCGAGACGCCGACCTGCCTTGATCCGCTGTCCGACGACAAGCGGGCCGGACGACGATCGGCCACCCCGTCCCAGCTGATCGAGTGTGCCGTTGAGGTGTGGTCATGCGAGCTTCCCGCAATGGCTTGAGTGTCACCACGGCAAGCTCGTGCTCGTCCAGTGCGAGAGCGTGTCGAGATCGTCCATTGTGTTCACGTGCCGGGGTGGCGTCGCGAAGGTTGCGTAGGGCGTCACCCGCAGGACGAGGCGTTTCTCCTGCTTAGCGAGCCGGACGATCTGGGCATGACGTTCGGGAGGCACAGGTTCGCCCGCCATCAACTCCACCACCTGCCGCAGCACGTCAGCTCCGTGTTCGGGGTCGCGGTCCACCACGGCGTGCCCGTACACCTGAAGGTAGGTCGGTGGCCACCTCTCGTCGAGAACACACAGGCTGACCCGCGGGTTGCGCTCGACGGCCTTGGCCTTCTGACGGTCGGCCATGCTCGAGACGAGGAGGTCGTCCCCATCCATGACGTAGTAGACGATCGTCATAGCGGGGCCATCGTGGCGGCGTCCGTAGCCGAACACGCACACGCGGTGGTCCCGCACGAACTGTCGCCGCTGATCGCGGTCCATCACTGGCTTCCTCTCTTTCACTGACCGCGCGGTCCGCCGCATCGCCGATCAGCAGTGAACGGGCCCGTCGCCAGGAGTCAGCCAGCAGCGACCGGAATGTGTAACGGTACGTCGGACGATGGTGGCCTGATCCGGGGTGAGCTTCCAGCGCGACAACAGCTCCCAGCACCGGGACTCCTCCATCATCGCATCCGGGCTCTCGCCGGGCAGCAGCATGAACTCCCAGCGCCAATGTGCGCGACCGACCGGGGAGTGCCCGCCAGACCGGCGCACGCCAGCCGGACCGGATGGCTGATACCTCGGGCCGGATGGCCTCCGTCTGCATGTG
This sequence comes from uncultured Actinomycetota bacterium, assembly GCA_963822805.1. Classification (GTDB taxonomy): domain Bacteria; phylum Actinomycetota; class Actinomycetes; order Mycobacteriales; family Pseudonocardiaceae; genus Pseudonocardia. The sequence goes on from CAWGIV010000004.1 coordinate 1,344,386, forward strand.
CCCGTGAGCGACAACCCCCGCCTGTCGTACGCCGCTACCTGCGATGTGCACTGATGGGATTCGGGTCACGGTGCCGTCACGCGGTCCAGCCACTCGGCCAGCAGGGTTTGTTCGCCCGGGGTCAGCATGGGCAGTTCGGGGGCGACGGCGCGGAGGGTGACGGCTGCGGTGGCCGTGCTGTCGCTGCTCACTTCGGGCGGGTCGGTAACCACGGTGCGCATGATGGCCTCGAACAGGGTGTCGGCGAGTTGCGGGTCGCGCTGATCAGCGGGCGTCGACAGCAAGGTGAGCACGGCGCCGGTGCCTGCGGCGTGAATCAGCTCGACGGCGCGCCGCTCGCCGACGCGAAGCCGGCCGGTGGCGGCCAGGCGGCGTACTCGGCTACGAAGAAGTTCCTGTCCTGCCGCCGCGGCCGGTGACCGCGCGGCGCGGTCGGGGTCGGCAAGGAAGGTGAACAGCGCCGGGTTGGCCAGCCCGAAGCGCACGTGGATGTCCCACGCCCGCCGCAAATCCCCGACCGGGTCATCACTGACCGCGTCCGACGCCTTCGCGGTGACATAACCGGCCAGCTCGTGCTCGGCGACGGCGTCAAGCAAGCCGTCCTTGTCCCCGAACAACCGATAGATCGTCGGCGGTTGCACGGTAGCCGCCTCAGCCACGGCGCGGGTCGTCACGGCCGCGGGGCCATTGTCGCGCAGCAGTCGCGCGGCCACATCGACGATGCGGGCCCGCACCTCGAATCGGCCGACAAGACGAGACTTGACTGGCGTCATGTTCCAACGCTAACACCAGCCTACTACCGACGTGCTTCCGGTGTTAGCGTTACCGGAGTTCCAGCGCTAACACCAGGAGGAGGCGCGGTCATGATCGTCGTCACCGGCGCGACCGGGCAACTCGGCTCGCTGATCGTTCAACGGCTGCTCGAGCGCGTACCGGCCGACCAGATCGGCGTCAGCGTCCGTGACCCCGACCGCGCCGCCGACCTCGCCGGCCGAGGCGTGCGCGTGCGCCGCGGCGACTTCACCGATCCGGACACGCTCACCGCGGCTTTCCAGGGCGCCTCGCAAGTCTTGATCGTCTCGGTCGACAAGCTCGGCGACCAGGCCATCGCCCAGCACAAGACCGCCATCGACGCTGCAAACCGCGCGGGCGCCCAGCGCATCCTGTACACCAGCCACCAAGCCGCGAGCCCGGACTCGCTGTTCACCCCCGCCCGCGACCACGCCGCCACCGAAGCTCATCTGGCTGTCACCGCCCGAGCGTTCACCGCGCTGCGCAACGGCTTCCACGCTGCCACCATGGCGCACCTGCTCGGGCGCGCCCTCGACACCGGCGACCTCGTCGCACCGGCCGACGGACCGGTGTCCTGGACCACCCATGCCGACCTCGCCGAGGCCGCCGCCGTCATCCTGGCCGACGGCAACCGGTCAGCTGGCGAGACCCCGGTCCTCACCGCAGCCGATGCGGTTGACCTCCGCGGCGTCGCACGGATCTTGTCCGACCTGACCGGGCACACCATCCGCCGCGTGATCGTCGATGACGACGACTACGTCACCGGCCTGGTCCGCCGCGGCGTCCCCGAACTCGCGGCCCACATGTTCCTCAGCCAGTTCCGCGCCGCCCGCCACGGCGAATTCTCGGTCTCCGACCCGGCCCTGCAGACCCTGCTCGGCCATGAACCGCAGCCCATCAGAACCGTCCTGGAGGGCGTCATCACGGCTCGGCGAGGACGCCACTGGCGGGTGAGCCCGACCCCCAGTTCGCCAGCCAGGTACTGGCCGGCGAACTCCTTTGCTTGCAGCCCGTTCATCGGACGGCCTGGCTCCTCGTCGATGGTGGCCTTATCGCCGTCGGTGCGGTCGTGGGCGGAGCACTGGATGGGCGGACGGGCTGAGCGCCCCGCACCTGGTCGCTCGTGCGTGCCTGCCCGACATTCGTTAACAGCGCGCTCGTCGAACGACCCGAACACCGTCCCCAACCGGAAGCCGCCCTAAAGATCTTCACCCACAGCTGGTGGCTGTTGCTCCGCCCTCTGCCGTCCGTGTGTCAACCGCAACACGGTCTTGCGATGCCCCGCGACCTGAGTAGCTTGAGCATTCACTAGTTGAGCGATCAACAGGAGAACCTCTATGCCGGACCTTAAGCTGCGCCGGGTACCGCTTCGGCTGACCACCGGAGCATTCGTCCTCAGCGCCGGGCTGGACAAGTGGACCAGCGACGAACAGACGGCAGCACAGCTGCACGGCTTCGCATCCGGAACCTACCCCTTCCTCAAGCCCATCGACCCCGTGAAGTTCGCGAAGCTGCTCGCCGCGTCGGAGATCGCGATCGGGTCAGCGCTTCTGCTGCCCTTTGTGCCCGCCGGTCTCGCGGGGCTGGCGCTCACCGGCTTCTCGGCCGGGCTGCTGGGCCTTTACATCCGAACCCCGGGGATGCGCCGCAGTCGGCTCGACCCGCGATCCACCCCTCAAGGCCTGCCGCTTTCCAAGGATGTGTGGATGCTCGGTGCTGGCCTCGGTCTGCTGGTCGACGCGCTCACCAGCAACGAATGACGATCGGAACCAGCGGGGACCTCTGGGTGCGCTCCACAGGCAATCCGACGTTGTTCTGAGCTGCCGCACCGCCGCCGCGCCGAGCGGGTCCTGGTCCCCGTGGTGGCCACCGCCTACCTGCTGGGCGTCTCGACGCGGCGTGTGGAGGGGCTGGTCGAACAACTCGGGGATCCAGTCGCTGTCCCGCTGCTACAGCACCGGGTGTCGACCCCGTAACAACACGCGGGCGGATCGCCACGCGCAGGTGTGTCGTCGGTGAAGCTCGGCGACCGGCTCGCGGCCGAGATCCTGCGCGGTGGCGCCGACGACATGGGCGGCACCCTGATGGAGGGGGCGGCGCGGGGTCGGAGAACGGCCGTGTCCGCACGGTGGCGGAGCGGTCCCGGATCGCTGGCCGCGGCGAGCGACCGTCCGCAGGTGCACGACGACGTTCCAGGGCGAGCCCGAGCAGCTCGCCCTCGCGGTCTACCGCTGACCGTGGTCGGTCACCTACGCCTTCGAAGGGATCAGGCGCCGGGATCGGCCACGGCCTCGGTCGGCGCGGCCTGCGCGGCCGTCCTCGTCGATCGCAGCAGGGGGACGGACGCCGCGAGCACGGCGCCGAGTACGCCGGGCAGCGCGAACAGGTAGAAGTTCCACTGGACCGGAAGACCGGAGGAGAGGATGGCGGCGCCCATCAACGGCCCGGTGATCGCGCCGAAACGCCCGACCGACAACGCCCAGCCGATCCCCGGGCCACGGAGGTCGGCGGGGTAGCGGGTGACGATGAACGCGTTGACCAGTGCTTGGGACCCGATGAACCCCAAGCCGCTGACGAACATGAGCAGGAACAGGACCGCGAGCGCGGGCCGCACGCTCAGTCCCAGCAGGCCTGCGGACCCGACGAGGAAGGCGGTCACGACGACCGGCTTGATGCCGATCTTGTCGGCGACCCGGCCTCCGGCGATCATCCCGACGCCTGCGCCGACCCACATCGCCGCCGTCTGCAACAGTGCGGATCCCAGCGGGTAGCCGCTGGTCACCATGATCGTCGGTAGCCATGTGCTGATGCCGAAGACCAGCAGGAGGCCGCAGAACGAGATGATCCAAAACAGTAGCGTCGCGGCGCGGGCGCGCCGGGCGAGTAGCGGGCGCAGTCCGAACAGGTCGCTCGACTGGGCCGCCGCTGCGGTACGGGTGGGGGTCACCGGGCTGTCCGGGAGCAGGCGGATCGCCAAGGGCACCAAGATGACCGCCGGTAGCGCGCCCAGCAGGTAGATCCAGCGCCAGGAGGCGTTGGGCAGCAGTGCCGCGCCCAGCAGTGGCGCCAGCAGCGCGCCAGCCGGGTAGCCGGCCATCATGATCCCGACGCTGCGGCTCCGCCGCTGGGGTTCGGACAGGTCGGCGACATAGGCGGTGACGGTCGGCAGAACGATGCCCAGGCCCACGCCGACGGCGAACCGAGCGCCGCCGAACAACGAGAAGGTCGGTGCTGCGGCGCAGACGAGCATGCCTGCGGAGAACAACGCGGCGCCGCCCAGGAGCAGGCGCCTGCTGCCGAACCGGCGGATCAGCGCCGCGGCGAGCATCGCGCCGACCAGCATCCCGACGGCGACCAGCGAACCGACGGTTCCGGCTGCGGCTTTGTCGGCGGCGATGCCCCGGTCGGTGAGCAGCGACGGGATGGTGACGCCGTAGCAGGCGAGGTCGTAGCCCTCGAGCGCGGCGAACGCCGCGGTCAGGGCGAGGATGGTCGGCCGGGCGGCGCTGTTGCGTGGTCGCGAACCAGACGTGGCGAGGTTCATGCGGAGACTCCTGCGGGCTTGGTGGCATGGGCGAGGACGGCACGTCCGGCGAGGTGGGTCGACAGCAGCTCACAAAGCGCGTCGGCGGTGGGGGCAGAGCCGTAGACGTACCAGTCCGGTCTGACGACGACCGCTGCACACGCATGATCGTCGAACCAGCGTTCGTAGGTGCCGTCGACGTCGTCGACCACCGTGGCGCGCCCGGCATCGCCGTCCGCGGAGGCACGCAGCGCCAGCACCGTGCCTCCGGCCGAACGCCAGGCGGCGAGGTCGCCGTGGCCGAGGCCCGCGAGCACGGCCGCGTCCCGGACGACGAGCACCCAGCCGTTGCCGGACGCGTCGTCGAACCGCTGGACCTGCCCGCCGGGCCCGATGACCCAGCGCTGCGGAAACAGCTCGCCACGGGCGAGGTCATCGGGTGAGGCAGGCGCGAGGAACCCGTCCCGATAGCCGGGGAAGCGGAAGCCCTCGGTGCGCCTGCCGCTGCGCGCCCGGCGGAGCAGCTCCTCGTCTCGCCGCTTCGCCGCCTGCCGGTCCCGGACGGTTTGGACGCGTCCGAGCTCCACGGCCTTCTCGATGATCGCCCGCACATGCGGGCCGCGCTCCGACAGGTAGGTGTCGAGGATATCCTCGCCTGCCTCGTTCCTCAGGACGAGATCGAGCTTCCAACCCAGGTTGTGCGCGTCCCGAAAACCGGAGCACATGCCCTGGCCGAGGAAGGGCGGCATCTGATGGGCCGCATCACCTGCGAGCAGGACCTTGCCCCGCTTCCAGCTACGGGCGATCGTCGACCGGAACGTGTACGGCGCAACCCGGATCAGCTCGGCGTCGTCGGGAGTGATCCAGCGGGAGACCCGCCGCCACACATCCCCGGGATCCACGTCCGCGGCGGAAGGGACGGCCTGGTCGAGCATGAACGAGAAGCGGTGGTGGTGGGGCCCGATGGACACGATCGAGGTGGGCTGGTCGGGATCGCCGTATTGCTGCGCCATGGGCAGCTCGACCTCGCGGGTCAGCCGGAAGTCGCACACGAGCCAGGGCTCCTGGAAGCCGTAATCGTCCATGGCAACGCCGAGGCTGGGCCGAACCGTGCTGTTCCCGCCGTCGCACCCGACGACGAAACGGGCGGTGAAGGTGCGGGCGTCGCCATCGGTGCGCGCGAGCCCCACGGCGTTCGTCGGACGTGCGACGACCTCGACCCCGTCGCCGGTCTGTCGGAACTCGGTAGCCAGGTGCTGCCGAACGATCTCGACGCCCGGCGTGCGGCGGCACAGGGCGTCCAGCTCGGCCTCGAGGACCGGCTGGAACATCATGTTGAACTCCGGCCACCCGGACCGGCCGACGTCGGCGAACTCGTGCCGGATCAACACCTCACCGTCGGCGTTGCACCAGTCGTAGGTCCGCTGGACGCGGGTACCGGCGGCGACTTGCTCGGCGATGCCCAGTTTCTGCAGCAGTCGCATGGCGTCGTCGTCGAAGGTCGCCGCCCGGGGCAGGTTGTAGAGCCCGGCGTGGCGCTCGATGACCGCGACCCGGTGCCCCCGCTGACCCAGCAGTGCGCTCAACACCATGCCGGTCGGGCCATAGCCGATGACCAAGACGTCGTATCGCATCGCGGGTCACGCGCTCTCGGTCAGGAGGGGGGCCCGCATGGCCTCGGGGACCAGCGGCTGATCTTCCAGCGCCGGTGACGCCCACGCGGCGACCGGCAGTTCCTCGCTGTCGGGGTCGGGGTCCCAGAAGTACGGTGTGTCGGCCAGGTCGTCCATCTCGGAGTAGTAGTACTCGGAGAACGCCCCTGCGGGGTCCTTGAGATACCAGAAGTAGTTCGCCGACGCCGCGTGCCGACCCAGCCCCCAGGCGTGCCGCTCCGGATGGTTCTCGATCATCCGCGTGCCGCCGTAGCCGATCTCGTCGACGTTGCGCACCTTCCACGCCGTGTGGTGCAGCAGCGTCTTCGGGGCAGGCAGCAGGACGACGTTGTGGTGGTCGGTCTCGAACCGCATGAACGGGCCACCGATGACGTAGTCGCTCAGGCGCATCCCGATCCCGTCGAGGAAGAACCGCTTGGCCTCCTCCACGTCGGTGCAGCCGATGGCCACGTGCCCGAGCCGCAGCGGCCGGACCGGCTCTCGCTGAACGAGCTCGTGGCGGTCGACCGACGTCGGCGCGCTCGGCGGCGGGTCCTTCGGCAGGCGGTCCACCGGCACGACCCGCACCAGCACCCCACTGACCGGCTCGATCGCCTCGAGTCCGGCGTCGGTGCGCGTCGACGCGATCCCGAGCCGCCCGAGCCGCTGCGCGATGGCATCGAGGTCCGCCTCGGTATCGGCCCCGATGGTGAGGGCGACGATCCGCGGCGAGTCCCCTTCGAGCAGGATCAACTGTTCCCCGCCGACCACAGTGGAGAACCGGCCGGGCGACGTCTCCTGCAGGCCGAACTCCCGGTAGTAGCTCCGCGTGAGCGGCAGGTCCGGCACCTCTCTGACGAGGCTGATCACACGATGGGCGGTCATCGTTCACTCCTGGTGTTTCACCATAGTTCATTGACTTCACGAATGATGAAACGTCGAGTGCCCCCTTGTCAACCGGGCGACGGACCACACCGCAGGGGGAAGGCAGGCTTCGTATAGTGCCGACCGTGGCATCCCCTCTGGAGGAAGCGGAGAGCGCGGACGATCCGCGGCAGGGCATCCAGTCCGTCGAGATCGCCATGACCGTGCTGCTCGCCCTGGAACAGGGACTCGGCCCCATGTCGCTGACGCAGATCGCCGCGGCCAGCGGCATGGGGCCGAGCAAGGTCCACCGCTACCTGGTCAGCCTCAACCGGATCGGCCTGGTCTCCCGGTCCAGGAGCTCGGGCCTCTACGACCTGGGCCCCTCCCTGCGCCGCCTCGGCATCGAGGCCCTTCGCCGGATGGACGAGGTCGGGCTCGCCTCGGAGTACCTGCCCGGCCTGCGCGACCGCACCAAGCACGCGGTCAACCTCGCGGTGTGGGGCGATCACGGCCCGGTCATCGTGCGCTGGGACTACGGCCACTACGCGCTGCCGATCACGGTGCGGGTCGGCGCGACGATGCCCATGCTGACCTCGTCGATCGGCCGGGTCTACCTCGCCCATCTCCCGGAGACGCTGACCGATCCGGTCCTGGCAAGCCAGGAAGCGGCGGCACAGCAGGCAGGCCTCACCCCCGCCGGGATCGAGGCCATCAAGGCCGCCGTGCGCCGAGACGGCACGGCCCTCACCTCCGGGGGCGTCGTGCCCGGCGTCACCTCCGTCGCGGCGCCCGTCTTCAGCGCCGCCGAATCGCTGCCGCTCGTCGTGGCCATCGCCATGCCTGCGGCACAGGCCACCGACTCCACGATCACCGCCGTCACCGCGGACCTCCGCAAGACCACCGAGGCCATATCGGCCGAGCTGGGACACACCAAGAAGCACTGACGTTCACCCTGATTGCTCGCTGTCCAGCATGGCCATCAACGGGGCGGCGTATCGCGTGCCTGCGACTGCTGAAGGTGGGACGGCGTTGGTGATAGCGGTCAGCTCCGCATCGGTCAGCTCAAGACGTGCGGCGGCGAGGTTGTCCAGGATGCGTTCTGGCCGGCGCGCACCTACGACGGCAACGACGTCGAAGCGCTCGGCGCCTTGAGCCAGAACCCAGGCGATGGCCAGCTGCGCCACGGAGACGCCGATGCGGTCGGCGATCGGCCGTAGTCGGTCGACGAGGGCCAGGTTGGTCCGCCGGTTCTCACCGCGCAGGCGGGGCAGGTGCGCCGGTGCGCCGGTGTCCGCGGCAGCCAGCCGTCCGGTCAGTAGTCCGTGGCTCAGGACACCGTAGGCCGTGATGCCGATGCCCAGTTCGCGACAGGTAGGAATGATCGTGTCCTCCGGTCCCCGACTGAACAGCGAGTACTCGATCTGCACGTCAGCGATCGGATGCACCGCGTGGGCTCGGCGGATGGTTCCGGCCCCGACTTCGGACTGGCCGATCGCGCGGACATACCCGCTCTGGACCAGATCGGCGATGGCGCCGATCGTGTCCTCGATCGGAACGTCGGGATCGAGTCGCGCGGGCCGGTAGATGTCGACGTAGTCGGTGCCGAGGCGCTGCAGCGAGTAGGCGAGGGAGTTCTTCACCGTCTCCGGCCTGCAGTCCGTGCCGATGAACGCCCCCGACGGGTCGCGCAGGCTTCCGAACTTGTCGCTGAGCAGATAACGGCTGCGATCGACCCCTTTCAGGGCGCGGGCGATCAGCGACTCGTTATGCCCCAGGCCGTAGAAGTCGGCGGTGTCGATCAGATCGACACCGTGGTCCACGGCGGCGCGGATCGTGGCCGCAGCGACCGTGTCATCGGCACCGGCCCCGGTCAGCCCGGACATCGCACTGCAACCCAGCGCGACCGCGCACACCGCCGGGCCGTGGGCGCCGAGCGCGCGATACACCCCGTCATCCCTCATATCGACCAGAGTTGCATCCGCTAGCGATTGCCGCCCCGCAGACCACTCCGACGGCTGGGCACTGCCGCGGTAAGAACGCCCAGCCACCGCGATTCGCTCGCCGGATACAGCGATCGGTAAGCCGTGACGCAGGATAGGCTCGTTCTTGTGAAGGCCGCCGTTCTCACGGAGCTGGGCCGCCCGCCGCGGTTCGCCGTGTTGCACGCACCGCAGGCCGAAGCGGGTCAGGTCGTGGTGCAGGTCACCGCTGCGGGGGTGAATCACGTCGACCTGGCCAAGGCGTCCGGGGCGTTCTACACGGGGCCCACCGCCGGTGCCGTCCGTGGTGGGATCGGACGGGGTCGGGCGCACATCCGAAGGGCGACGGGTCTACTTCGACGCCTGCGTGGCGCCGTTCGGGTCGTGGGCCGAACAGGCCCTCGTGCGGCGGGCCGACCTGCTCGAGCCCGCCGACGGCCTGGACGACGTGACGGCCGCGGCGCTGGGCAACGCCGGGCTGGCGGCCTGGTTGGGCCTGTCCTGGCGGGCGCGGCTGCAACCGGGCGAGTCGGTCCGCGTGCTGGGCGCGAACGGCGCGCTGGGGTCGATCGCCGTGCAGGCGGCGAAGGTGCTGGGCGCGGGCACGGTCGTCGCCGCCGACCGCGACGCCGCGCGCCTGCCGCGGCTACGGGAGCGAGGCGCGGACGCCACGGTGGCCCTCACCCCCGACGCCAATCTCACCGCGGCTTTCCGCGAGGCCGCGGGCGGCGGCGTCGACGTCATCATCGACCCGCTGTGGGGCGCCCCGGCGCTGGCCGCGATGCAGGCGGCCGCGCACGGGGCCCGACACGTGCAACTTGGCCAGCTCGCCGGGCTCACCCTGGAGCTGCCCGCGTCCACGGTGCGGTCGGCGGCGGTGGACATCCGCGGCTTCGCCGTGTTTCACGCCCCGGTCGATGTGCGGCGCCGGGCGTACCAGGACCTGACCGGGTATGCGGCCGAGGGCGCGATCACGGTGGACGTCGCGCGGGTCCCGCTGGTCGACGTGGCTACGGCCTGGGAGCGGCAGCGGGGCGGCCCGGGCGTGAAGCAAGTGCTCACGCCCTGAGCCGACTCGCAACGGCCTGACCATGATCGGTTCGGCGTGCTTGGTGCTTGATCGACGATGAGGGTGCTGCCGATCATGATTGGACCGCCTGGCCTCGCCCTGCTGCACCTGGTGCCGCATCGCCACCCTGGCGATGCTCTACATCGCCGACACCCTCGCTCCGACCGACCCCACGCGCGCGGTTACCCACGTCCCCCGCGACGGCGTCATCGACCACGAAACGGTCGCGCAGATGCTCGAGCACCGCCAGGTCGCCGTGCCGACCCTGACCATGATGGAGGCGGTGGTCGGTGGCCTCGCCCCGCCGGGGAACGACTACGCCCACAGCCGCGACAGCGTGACCGCCCTGCACGCGGCCGGGGTGCCCATCCTGGCCGGTACCGACGCCTTCTCCGCGCCCTTCCTGCCGGTCCCTGGTCCGCCACGGCGAGAGCCTGCACCACGAGCTCGCCCTGCTGGTCGAGGCCGGGCTCTCCCCCGCGGCGGCGCTGCGATCGGCCACCGCGTTGCCTGCTCGACACTTCGGCCTTCGCGACCGTGGCGTCATCGCGGTAGGCATGTGCGCCGACCTCGTTCTGATCAACGCGGATCCGCTGGCCGACATCGCCGCGACCCGTGCCATCGAGCGTATCTGGTGCGCCGGGGTAGAGGTGGGGGTGACGCCGGGATGAGCATGCCGCTGGTCGATGTGCACGCCCATTTCGTCACCAACGATTATGTCGCGGCCCAGGCCGCCGGCCACACCCATCCCGACGGCATGCCGGCCTGGGCGACGTGGAGTGTGGACCAGCACCTGCATCTGATGGATCGGGCGGCCATCGGCCACCGCGCTGCTGTCGATCTCCTCCCGGGGAACCCATTTCGGCGACGACACCGCCGCCCGCACCCTGACCCGCACCGTCAATGAGTTCGGCGCCGGCCTGCGGACAACACATCCGGGCCGGTTCGGGCACTGCGCCGCGCTGCCGCTGCCCGACGTCGATGGCGCGCTGACCGAAGCGGAGCACGCCCTGGACGTGCTCGGCAGCGATGGCATCGCCGTCGAGACCAACGCTGGCGGCCACTACCTCGGCGACGGGCGCAACGAACCGCTCTGGGCCGAGCTGGACCGGCGCGCCGCGGTCGTGTTCGTCCACCCCACGTCACCGCCGCGTACCAGGGCGTCTCTCTCGGGCGCCCACGCCCCATGCTGGAGTTCCTCTTCGACTCCACCCGCGCCGCCAGCGACCTTGCTTTCACCGGCGTTTTCAACCGCTACCCGCGGATCCAGTGGATCTTTACCCATGGCGGGGGCGCGCTCCCCCTCCTCGTCGACCGGATGGAGCTGTTCCACACCCACTCGGTGGCGGTGACCCCGACGCCCCGACCATTCACGAGCAGCTTCGCCTGCTCTGGTTCGACATGGCCGGAACCCCATTCCCCCGCCAAATCCCGGCACTCGTCGACCTTTTTGGCAGCCAGCGGCTGCTCTACGGCAGCGACTACTGCTGGACACCCGCCACCGCCACGCTCGCCCAGATCGCGGCGGTAGACGCCGCCCAGCAGCCCCCCAAGGACACCTGGACACCTGGCGCGCCCTGACCTCCCGCAAGCCACCCGGCTTCTGCCCCGACCCCTGCAAACGGACCACCCGGCGACGTCGTCGAATCGAAACCGCGACTACTAAAGCCGCCGAGCGCGCCGCGGGCGCCCCCCCCCGCCGACACGCTCGGCGACTTCAGCAGGCTTGCCGAGCCGTTCTGGTATACCCGGTGCCCTCCGGGCCACACGTAACCCCTCCGGTGCACCCAGCTCGACCGATCACTGGCCTGCTGCGGGCACCCAACTGGCAGGGGCGGGCCTTACCGTTCGAGCTCCGACACGGCGGGCGGACGGAGTGCGTGCAGGGCGATCGCCTCGTTGTGTTCCAGGTGCGCGTTGACGGCGGCGGCGGCGATGTCCGGGTCGCGGCGGCGGAACGCGTCGATCAGGTCGACGTGGGCGTGCTCGCGGCGGCGGTGCTCGTCCGGTTGCGGGTCGAGCCTGCCGAAGCCGATGCGGATGTAGCGCTCGGCCGCGCGCCAGAGCGTCATGAGTATCCGCACGTCCCACGCGGTCGCGGCCAGGGCGAACAGGGCGAGGTGGAAGGCGTGGTGGGCCTCGTAGATGGCGTCCATGCTCAGCCGCTCGTCGCCGAACTCAACGGCCTGACGGTGCAACCGGTCCAGATCCTCATCGGTCAGGTGCAGGCACGAGCGCCGGGCGATATCGGGTTCGAGGGTGCGGCGGAGCCGGTAGATCGCATGGAGGTCGTCGAGGTCGAGCGGGGCCACCATCGCGCTGCGCCCCGGGTGCATGACCAGCAGCCCTTCGGTCTCGAGGTTGCGCAGCGCCTCGCGGACCGGGATGAAGCTGACACCCAGTTGGCCTGCGATGTCCCGCAGCGAGAACGTCTGCCCGGGCGCGAGGTCGCCGCTGAGGATCGAGCGGCGCAGCTCGGCGGTCACCCGGTCGGGGACGGACGTCGCCTCGATGGGCCGCACTGCGCCCAAGCCGTTCGACATGCTGGTGCTCGCTTCCTCTCACGAGACGTCCGCCGGGGTGTTATCACGATAACAGGACCGCTTGCTGTTATCACAGATATCGCCTTGCCTCATCGGCACGGCAGCACGTCCGCCCATCGTTCGGCCAGGAGGAGACGACGCCGATGTCGGCCAAGCCCAAGTTCGCCCACGTCGTGTACCAGACCGCCCAACCGCAGGAGATGCGCGACTGGTACTGCACGGTCCTCGACGGTCACGTGGTCTACAGCGACGAGGCCCTCAGCTTCATCACCTTCGACGAGGAGCACCACCGGGTCGCGCTGCTGCACCCGCCGATCCCCATGCAGCCCAAGACGCCCGCGACGGCGGCCATGCACCACACCGCCTACACCTTCGAGTCCCTCGACGACCTGCTGGAGCGCTACGAGCAGCTGCGCGACAAGGGCATCCGGCCCGCGGTGTGTGTCGCGCACGGGGTGACGACCTCGATGTACTACCGCGACCCGGACGGCAACTTCGTGGAGATGCAGATCGACCGGTTCGCCGACCCGGACGACGCCACCGCCTACATGAACGGTCCGGAGTACGCCGCCGACTCCGTAGGCCCGGCCTTCGACCCGGAGGAGCTGCTGGCCGCCCGCCGGGCCGGGGCCAGTGTCGAGGAGCTGTCGGACCGCAAGTGGGCGCTGCAGACCGAACGCCCCCCGGCGATCGCCGTCCTCATGGGCGCCGACTAAGGCTGCAGCGACGTGACCGCCAGCGCACCCGGCGTCGACCCGCAGCGCTTCCGCGACCTCATGGCCGGGGTGTGCGCCCCGGTCACGGTGGTCACCACCACCCACGACGACGCCCCGCACGGCACCACGATCAGCTCGTTCGCCTCGCTGTCACTGGAGCCGCCGCTCATCACCGTGGCCTTCGACCACCGCTCGGCCATGCTAAAGCGGATTGAGCGAACCGGCCGGTTCGGGGTCAACCTGCTCGGGCACGCCCAGGCCGACCTGGCCATGCTGTTCGCTCAACGCGACGCCGACCGGTTCGCCCAGACCGCCTGGCACTACGAGGCCGGGTTGCCCCGGCTCGACGGAGCAGCAGGCTGGATCGTCTGCGAGCTGGACTCCAGCGTCCGCGGCGGTGACCACCAACTGCTGTTCGGCCTGGTCACCGCGACCAGCCGGGCCGAGCTGCCGCCCCTGGTCTACGCGCACCGCACCTTCGGCACCCACTCCCGCTACCACGAGCGGCCGCGCCCGCTGATCGTCGACCACATCTCGGCCATGTCAACCGACGTCCACTGACCACCGACGTCCACTGACATCGCCGACCTTCCACCGACCCTCATCGCTTTCCGTATCCGACGGAAGGAACTTCGTCATGACCCTCACCGCCGAGTCCCCGCCCATTCCCGAGGCGGAGGAGCTGATCCAGCGGATTCGCGACCTGCAGCCGCTGCTGGCCTCGGGCGGCGCCCAGGGCGAGCAGGACCGCCGCGTCGTGGAGGAGAGCATCACCGCGCTCACCGACGCCGGGGTCTTCAAGACCGCCCAACCGCGCCGCCACGGCGGCTACGAAACCTCGATGCGCACCATGCTCGACGTGTCCGCCGCCGTGGGCGAGGCCGACGGCGGCACCGCCTGGGTGGTCGCGCTGTGCAACGTGTGCGCCTGGCTGGCCGCGCTCTTCCCCGAACAGGCCCAAGACGACGTCTGGGCCGACGACCCGGACGCCAAGGTCTCCGGGGTGCTCGCCCCGACCGCCGAGGCGCTCAAGGTCGAAGGTGGGTTCCGGGTCACCGGACGCTGGTTCTGGAACTCCGGGTCCTGGCACGCCGCCTGGGCGGTGCTGGGCATCCCGATCACCGACGAAAACGGCGAGGCGGTCGACCAGGGCCTGGCCCTGATCCCCCGCGCCGACCTCGGCTTCCAGGAGACCTGGTTCGTGGCAGGCATGAAATCCACCGGCTCCAACTGCCTGATCGCCGAGGACGTGTTCGTGCCCGCGCACCGCATCATCTCCGTGCCCGAGGCGATCGAGGGCCGCTACGGCACCGAACGCACCGACGAACAGCTCTACCGCGCGGCGTTCGTCCCGCTGCTCGCGCTCGTGCTGGCAGGCCCCCAGCTGGGCATGGGCCGCAAAGCGCTGGAGATCGTCAAGGAGAAAGGTGCGACCAAGCCGATCTCCTACACCTTCTACACCAAGCAGTCCGACTCCGTCGTGTTCCAGATGCAGATCGCCGAGGCCGCCATGATGATCGACACCGCGCACCTGCACGCCTACCGGGCCGCCGCGGACATCGACCGGTTCGCCCAGCTCGGCAGCTACCCGGACATGATCACCCGGACGCGGGTGCGGGCCGACACCGGTTGGGCCATCGAGCACATCACCGGCGCCATCGACATCCTCCTCTCCGCGCACGGCGCAGGCAGCTTCGCCGAGATCAACCCACTGCAGCGGATCTGGCGCGACGCCAACGTCGCCGCCCGCCACGCGGTCACCCTGCCCGCCGTCAGCTACGAGGTGTACGGCAAGGCGCTGCTCGGGCGCGACGACCAGATCACCCCGCTGGTGTGACCGTGTCCGCAACAGTGCCCGCCTATGACTGCCTGATCTGCGCCAGCGAAGACATCGCCCAGGACGCGGTGGTCTTCCGCGACGAGCTGTGGGCCGCCGAGGTCGTGCCCGGCTACGACGTGCCCGGCTGGGTGATCCTGCGGGCCCGCCGCCACGCCGAGCTGCTGACCGGCCTCAACCCGCAGGAGCTGGCGACACTGGGGGTACGTGCCCGTGACCTCGTCGCCGCCATCGCGGACGTCACCGCAGCATCGGCGACCTACCTGTTGGGCTTCGGGGAGAACTACCGCCACTTCCACCTGCTCGTCGCCGCCCGCGGCGAGGACGTCCCCGCCGACCGGCGCACCGGCGAGATCCTCAAGCTGCGCGAGGAACGGGCCGACCGCGCCGCGGCCCTGCGGCTCGTCCCGGCCCTGCGCTCCGCCTACGCCCGCATCGCAGCCGAGCGGACCGCAGCATGAACCCGCCCGCCACACCAACCGGCGGCACAGCACCGATCCAGCACGTCGTGGTGTTCCGGTGGGCGCCAACGGCCAGCCCCGACACCGGCCGGTTGGCCCGCGCGCTGACCGACTTCGTCGCGACCCTTCCCGGTGTCCTCGCCTACGGCTGTGGCCCCGATCTGGAGCTGCGGGAGATCAACGACGACTTCGCCGTGACCGCCACGTTCGCCGACGAGCACGCGCTGGCGACCTACCTTGATCACCCCGAGCACAAGCAGATCACCGCCGAGCAAGTCACGCCGTACCTGGCCGAGAAGCACATCTGCCAGTTCCGACTCGCCCCCAGCCTGGCCTGAGACTCGTTCTCGCAGGCTGTCGTCCGCACTCAGGAGCTCTGTACCCCATGCGCATCGCCAACGCCGCCGGACGGCTGGTCCTCCTCGAGAACGACGGTCGGGCCGTGGACGTCGCCACGGCGTCCGGGGGCCGGTTCGGCCCGGATCCGCAGGCCGTCTACGACCGCTGGACGGAGTTCCGCGACTGGGCGGCGACCGCCTCCTTCGACGCGGCGCAACCGGTCGACGTCGCAGGCCTCGGCGCGGTCACCCCGGCACCCCGGCAGGTGTTCGCGATCGGGCTCAACTACCGCGCGCACGCCGAAGAGTCCGGCTTCGCGCTGCCGGACGAGCCGGTCGTGTTCACCAAGTACGTCTCCAGCTTCACCGGCCCCGCCGGCGAGATCGCGCTGTCGCCCGGCCACGTCGACTGGGAGGTCGAGCTGGTCGCCGTCATCGGCGAAGGCGGACGCGACATCCCCACGCAGCGCGGCTGGGAGCACGTGGCCGGACTGACGGTCGGACAGGACATCTCCGACCGGGTCACCCAGTTCGCCGCGCCGCCCGCCCAGTTCGGATTAGGCAAGTCCTACCCGGGCTTCTCCCCCGTCGGGCCGTACCTGGTGACACCGGACGAGCTGGACGACCCCGACGACCTGGAGATCGGCTGCCTGGTCAACGGCGAGAGCGTGCAGAAGTCCCGCACCAGCGACATGATCTTCTCGGTGCCGGAGCTCGTGGCCCGCCTGTCGACGATCGTCACCCTGCTCCCCGGTGACGTGATCTTCACCGGCACCCCGGCCGGGGTCGGCGTCGGCCGCAACCCGCAGCGCTTCCTGCAGCCCGGCGACGAGCTGGAGACCTGGTGCAGTGGGATCGGCCGGATGCGCCACCGCTTCGTGTCCCCCTGACCGCCATGGCCGTTCCCGACGTCACCCCGGTGCTGATCGCGGGCGGTGGCCCGGTCGGCCTGGCCACCGCGGTCGAGCTCGGACGCCGCGGCATCGGCTGCGTGGTCGTCGAGCCCCGCACAGCGGTGTCGCACGCCCGCCCGCGCTGCAAGACGATCAACGTCCGGACCATGGAGCATCTGCGCCGCTGGGGCCTCGCCGAGCGCCTGCGCGAGCGGGCCCCGCTGCCCGTGTCGTGGTCACAGGACGTGGTGTTCTGCACCACATTGACCGGCCGCGAGCTGTCCCGCTTCACCGGCGTGCTCGGCCTGGTCCCCGACGGCGACCGGTTTCCCGAGCTCGGTCAGCAGGCCCCCCAGTACGTCCTGGAGGAGCTGCTGCGCGAGGTCGTCACCGAGCTGGACGCGTGCACGCTCACGACCGGACGCGCCGTGATGTCCCTGGACCAGAAGCCCGACAAGGTGCAGGTCGCCCTGGACGACGGGTCCGTGATCACGGCGGACTACGTGGTCGGGGCCGACGGGCCGCGCAGCACGGTGCGCGACCAGATCGGCGCCGCCTATGCCGGCGAACATGCTCTGCGCCCCAACTTCGGCATGGTCTTCCACGCGCCGAGACTGTGGGAGCGGGTCCGGCACGGCCCGGCCGTCCACTACTGGACGGTCAACCCGCACGCCCCCGGCCTGCTCGGCCCACTCGACCTGGATGGCACCTGGTGGATGATCGCGTTCGGGGTGGACCGGCCCACCGGGGAACGCGACGTCCACCGCCTCATCCGGGCCGCCACCGGCCTCGACGACACCGACGACGCCGCCGTGACGATCCTGTCCACCGACCCGTGGACCGCCCGCATGCAGCTGGTCGACACCGTCCGCTGCGGGCGGGTGTTCCTGGCGGGCGACGCCGCTCACCTCAACCCGCCCTTCGGCGGGCACGGGCTCAACACCGGCATCGGCGACGCCGTCGACCTCGGGTGGAAGCTCGCCGCGGTGCTCGACGGCTGGGGCGGCAACGCGCTGCTGGACAGCTACGGGGCCGAACGCCGCCCGATCCAGGACGCCGTGATCCGGGCCGCCACCGCCAACATGGCGGTGCTGTCCACCGAGCTGCTCGCCAGCGACCTCGACGCCGACACCGAGGCGGGCGAGCAAGCCCGCGCCGCCGCCCACGCCCAGATCCAGGCGACCAAGAAGACCGAGTTCCACGCCCTGGACCTGGTGCTCGACCAGACCTTCCCTGCCTCGCCGGTCGTCGCGCCCGGCGCTGGGTTCCGGCTGCCGCACGTCTGGCTGAAGGCCACCACGTCGATCTACGACGCGCTCGGCGACGAACTCACGCTCGTCGTCACGGCCGGATCAGGGGCACCCGCCCTCCACGCGGCCGCCCAGGACGTTCCGCTGCACGTACTGGACCTCCGTGGCCGCAACCTGCGCGACCGCTACGGCCACGACCTGCTGCTGGTACGTCCTGACCAGTACGTCGCCTGGACCAGCGACCACCCGCCAGAGGACCCGGCCGCACTGCTCGACCGCATCCGCGGCGCCACGCCTGCGTCGACGGGCAAGGACCAGCGATGACGAACCTGATCATCAACGAAACCAAGGTCTGCGCGATGTCAGTCAGCTCCGAGCGGCAGGCGCCGTCACCGCCCTGCTCTCATCCCCACCGACGTTGCTGATCAAGCCCACAAGAGGAGGACGCATGTCCGAGCAAGAGCGCGTCGACGCCGAGGTGCTCGTGATCGGGGGCGGCCCGGCCGGGCTCGCCGCTGCGGTCGCGCTGGGTCGATTCGGTGTGCACACCATCGTCTGCGAACGCCGCCAGACCACCTCTCACCATCCTCGCGGTCACGTCGAGAACGGTCGCACGATGGAGCTGTTTCGGCTGTGGGGCATCGACGGCCAAGTACGGGAACAGGGACTACCGCGCGCCTTCCTGGGTGGCGTGGCCTTCATGACCCGCCTCGCCGGCATCACTCTCGGCGAGCTGCGCTTCGCCGAGGACTGTGAGTGGTTGATGAGCCGCGACGGAGCCGGCCCGGCCGCTCTGTCTTCCACGCCGCAGGACCGGCTGGAACCGATCCTGCTGCAGGCCACGCAGGCTCTCCCGGGCGTCGAGGTCCGCTTCGCCACCGAACTGCTCGGGCTTGAACAACGACCCGACCATGTCAGCGTCACCGTGCGCGGGCCGCACGGTGGAACCGACACGTTGACCGCGCGCTATGTCATCGCCGCTGATGGGCCACGCAGCACGGTGCGCGAACTGCTCGGCATCGGTGTCGAGGGTCCCGGGACGCTCGGCTCGCAACTGGGCATCTACTTCCATGCCGACCTATCCGAGTGGGTCAACGACCGCCCCGACGCCCTCTACTGGATCTACAATTCCGACGTCCAGGGCGTGCTCATCTCGCTCGACGGCCGAGAGCGCTGGCACCTGTTGTTCGCCTACGACGCGGGGCGCGAGCAGTTCGAGGACTACCCGCCGGAGCGGTGCGAGACGATCGTTCGGGAACTGATCGGCAGTGACGAGGTCGTCATCGACATCCGCAGCGTGTTGCCCTGGCGGATGCGGGCGGCGGTCGCTCAGCGCTTTCGCAGCGACCGTGTGTTCCTCGCGGGCGACGCCGCGCATACCATGCCACCCACCGGCGGCATGGGCATGAATACCGGTATCGGCGACGTCCACAACCTCGCCTGGAAGCTGCATGCGGTCCTGCGCGGGATCGCGGGCCCAGCGCTGCTCGACACCTACGAGACCGAGCGGCCACCCGTCGGGAGGCGCAACACCGACAACAGTGTCCGCAACGCCCAAACCATGGCCGAGACCGGGCTGGCCGGTATCCTCACCAGCGACCCCCAGGGGTTCGCCGCGATCGAGCAACCCGCGGGGGCCCACCTGCGCGAGCGGATCGCCGAAGCCATCCCGCATCAGCAGGAGCACTTCTCCTTCGACGGGCTGAGCTTCGGCTACTGCTATGACTCCGCCGCGGTCGTGCCGGACGGAACCCCTCCCGTTCCGTCCGGAGTCGGCGACTACCGCCCGACCGCCCGCCCGGGGGCGCGGGCACCGCACGTTTGGCTTCAGCGCGACGGCAACGACGTTTCCACCATCGATCTGTCCGATGGCCGGTTCGTCCTGCTGACCGCCTCCTCAGCGTGGGCCGATGCCGCACGTCGAGTCGCGAAGGACCTGGCCGTGGCGCTCGAGTCCTACGTCATCGGCGATGAACCGCACGCCGACCTGCGCGACCGGACCGGTGGCTGGGCGCACATCTACGAGGTCGGATCCGCGGGGGCCGTACTCATCCGACCGGACGGCCACGTCGCCTGGCGCACCGTCAACCCCGCCGACAACGCCGAGACCCAGTTGCACGGCGTGCTCGCGACCGTGCTGCACCGCCGCCCCAACCGGATGACTGAACGATAAACGATCACCCAATCGGGCAGTGCTGCGGTCCCACGAGAACAGGCCCCAACGGTTCCGATCTACCAGCCACTGGCAAGACCGACGCCTTACCACCGCCCTAGCGAGCTGAGAGGAGCCGCCATGACGGCCCCGGCCATCAAGACAATCGATGCCGAACGACTCGCTGCGCTCGGCGAGATCGAGCAGCGGGTGCTGTGGCTGTCGACCGCGATCGTGGACCACGCCAATCGGATCCGCCGGGACCCGAGCGGACTGAAGGTCGGTGGTGATCAGGCGTCGTCCGCGTCGCTGGTGACCATCATGACCGAGCTCTGGTTCGAACACCTGCGCCCCGGCGATCGGGTGTCGGTCAAACCCCACGCCTCACCGGTCCTGCACGCGATCAACTATCTGCTCGGCGGCCTCGACGGGTCATATCTGACGACGCTGCGGCAGTTCGGCGGTCTGCAGTCCTATCCGTCGCGGGCCAAGGACCCCGACACCGTCGACTACTCCACCGGCTCGGTCGGGATCGGGGCGACGGCACCGATCTGGGGCGCGCTGTCGCGCCGCTACGTGGAGGCACATCTGGGCGGCACGGGCAGCGCAGCGGCGCTCTCCCGCCGGGGACGGCAGTATTCGCTGGTCGGTGACGCCGAGCTGGACGAAGGAGCGGTGTGGGAGGCCGTGCTGGACCCTATGGTCGCCGAGCTCGGTGAGGTGGTGTGGATCGTCGATCTCAACCGGCAATCCCTGGACCGGGTCGTGCCCAACATCGGGGCCACGCGCCTGCAGGGCATGTTCGCCGCCGCGGGCTGGCAGGTGCTCACCGTCAAGTACGGGCGGCTGTTGCACGCGCTGTTCGCCCGGCCGGGCGGGGACGTGCTGCGGTGTCGGATCGACGCGATGTCCAATCCCGAGTACCAGCGGCTGCTGCGCTGCACCCCCGCCCAACTCCGTGAGCGTCTCCCGGACGGGGACACGGGCCTGGCCGATCTGGTCGCCACGCTCACCGACGCCGATCTGCAGGCGGCCCTCCGCAACCTCGGCGGCCACGACCTCCACACGATCGACGACGCTCTGCGGCAGATCGACGACACCCGCCCGACCGTGATCTTCGCCTACACCATCAAAGGCCACGGATTGCCGACCCAGGGCCATCCGCAGAACCACTCGTCGCTGCTGTCGGCGCAGCAGATGGGCGAGCTCGCCGCCCGCACCGGCATGTCGCTCGAGGATCCCTGGCAGCGATTCCCGACCGACTCGCCCGCCGGAGCGCTCTGCGCGGTCACCGCCACCCGCCTGGCCCGTGGCCCCGTGGCGATCACGCCCGTAGCCGCGCTGCCCACCGACATCGGCCGCACCCCCGCAGGCACCACCAGCACCCAGGCGGCGCTGGGCCGCACCCTGCTCGACCTCACCCGAACCGCCCCCGACGCCGCCAAACGGATCGTCACGCTCGCCCCGGACGTGTCCTCCTCGACGAACCTGGGCGGCTGGGTGAACAAGGTCGGCGTCTGGTCGGCCACCGAACGGCCCGACTGGTTCGCCGACGATCCCGAGACCATCCTGCACTGGCGCGAGCAGCCCACCGGGCAACACCTGGAGCTGGGCATCGCCGAAACCAACCTCGTCGGCCTGCTGGGCGAACTGGGCGCCACCTGGTGCCGCTGGGGCCAACCGCTGCTGCCCATCGGTGTCCTGTACGACCCGTTCGTCGAGCGGGCGTTGGAGCCGTGGTCCTACGGCATCTACGCGGGCGGCCAGTCCATCTTGGTCGGTACCCCGTCCGGGGTGACGCTCGCCCCGGAGGGCGGGGCGCATCAATCGATCACCACGCCGTCGGTCGGGCTGGAACAGCCGGGCTGTGTCACCTACGAGCCCGCGTTCGCGATCGACGTCGAGTGGACCCTGCTCGCGGCGCTGGCCCGGCTGGGGCGACCCGACGGCACGTCGGCCTACCTGCGGCTGTCCACCCGACCGGTCGAGCAGACCCTCGCCGCCGTCCCCACCGACCCCGCCGCGCGCGAACGGCGGCGCCGCCAGGTCGTCGCAGGCGCCTACCCGATCCGCCGCGCCGCCGACCCGCCCGCGGTCACGATCGCCGCTGTAGGCGCGGTCGTCTCCGAGGCCCTGCACGCGGCCGACCGGCTCGACGCGTTGGGCACCCCCGTCGACGTCGTCTGCGTGAGCAGTCCCGGCCTGCTGTTCGACGCCGTCCAGGCCCGCGCGGGGCGGGAGGCGGGCCAGAGCTGGATCCTCGACGCCGCCTTCCCGCTCCATCGGGCAGCGCCGCTTGTCACGGTGCTCGACGGGCACCCGCACACGCTGGCGTTCCTCGCCGGGATCCACCGTGTGCGCGCCCGGCACCTGGGCGTGAGCCGCTTCGGCCAGTCCGGCGACCTCGACGCCGTCTACCGCCACCACGGCCTGGACCCCGACAGCATCATCGCCGCCGCCCTCGACCTGCTCTGAAAGGAACGCCTATGCGCTATGGACCCGACAACCCCGACACCTACGTCCCGCACGCCTACCCCGAGCAGCTCTTCGACACCGGCGAGGTGCGGCTGAACTACGCCACCACCGGGTCGCCCGACCGGCCCGCGCTGCTGCTCGTCCCCGGCCAGAGCGAGTCGTGGTGGGGCTATGAGGAAGCGATGGGCCTGCTGGGCGAGGACTTCGAGGTGTTCGCCGTCGACCTGCGCGGCCAGGGCCGCTCCACCCGCACCCCCGGCCGCTACACGCTGGACAACATGGGCAACGACCTCGTCCGCTTCATCGGCGGCCGCATCGGGCGTCCCGCGATCGTCAGCGGACTGTCCTCGGGCGGGGTGCTGTCGGCGTGGCTGTCCGCGTATGCGCCACCCGGCATGATCCAGGCCGCGGTGTACGAGGACCCGCCGCTGTTCGCCTCGGAGATCCGCCCCGCCTACGGGCAGAGCATCAGCCAGGCCATCGGCCCGTTGTTCCACGCCTGGAACACCTACCTCGGCGACCAGTGGAGCGTCGGGGACTGGGCCGGGTTCCTCACCGCCGCCCCCACCGTCCTCCCGCCGTGGCTGGCCCAGTTCCTCGGGGCCGAGGCACCCAGCGCCGAACCGCCGCAGAACCTCAAGGAGTACGACCCCGAATGGGGGCGCGCGTTCTGGACCGGAACGGCCAGCGCCTCCTGCAACCACCAGCAGATGCTGTCCGCAGTCAAAGGTACCGGTGCTGCTCACCCACCACTTCCGGCGCATCGAGGAAGAGACCGGGCACCTGCAAGGGGCGCTGTCCGATCTGCAGGCCCGCCGCGTCGGCGAGCTGGTGCGCGCGGCCGGGCAGCGCTTCGACTACCGCTCCTTCCCCGAGATGGGACACCCGATGCACACCATCGACCCCAAGCTCTACGTCAGCACCGTGCGGGACTGGGTCGCCGACGTCCTGCCATCGAAGTGATCCGCCGCCATGAGGCTCATCACCCTCGAAGAGCACTACCTGGACCTCGCCGTGGCACAGGCGAGCGCCCCAGCGGCGCAGGCCTTGAGCCCGCATTTCTCCGCGGCCTTCCATCCCGGCAGCGGGCTGTCCCCCGGCCCGACCTGTTCCGGCCCGAGCTCGTGGTCGACATTCGCTTGTTCCGTAATCCGCTCGTCGAGCCCAGCAGATTCCGAGCGAATCACGGCTTCGCGGAGTCGCGGGAGTTCCTCGATCTGCTCATCAATGGCCCCGAGTTCCCGCAACGAGGTGAGGAGGTCCTCGCGATTGCGGCGCAGCGCTGGCCGCACCGAAACTGCCGGCGCGGACGATGGCGCGATAAGCCCGCGCAGCAAGGCCGCCACATAGTCTGGGGACTCGGCGAGTTCAGCCAGCTCGTGCTGGCTGAACACATCAATTGGTCCAAGTACATCGACCGGCCGAGAGGCGAGGGCTTGACCAGCGGCGTCCCGTACGATCGGCTGGCCCCCGACCGTGCGCTCGATGGTGAAGTGCCCCTCATCACTGCGGATCGCCATGCTGACCTTCGTGCCTGCCTGTAGCACGGCGGACGTCATCTGGCCATGCCCTCTGGCTGCAGCCGCGCCGATCGCAGGCGCATCTACGGCGAATCGGAGACTCTCGATCACGGTAGACTTCCCGCTGCCCCGGCCACCGATGAGGCACGTCATCGAGTCGCTAAAACGCATGCCGACGCTACCCAGGAAACCTCCATCCCATCCGATAGCCTCGATAGCCGGGTGGTGCAGTATGTCTGGATCCATGCGGCGAACGCGCGTCGCCGGAGTGCGAAAGGCGAGCTGAAGCGCCCCGAGAGAGGGCGTCGCCATCTTCACCCAGCAGCTACCTCCGGTTGTCTCAAGTCGTGACGGATGCGAGATGTCATCAGCGTGCAACTCGGCAACAGGGTACTCTCGTGCATATTCGTGTTCGACATTGTCGAGGACCGCACGGTGGTGTGGGGTTCCAGAACGTTGCCGTGGTGCCTGACCAGCGGCTTCAGGCTGCCGCTTCGTACTCGTTGAGGAGTCCGCCCAGGATCGGTCGCCGCCGAATCGGGCCACGGACCGGCTCGGGAACCGGAGGTGTTGGGCGCGGCGGCCGCAGCCCCAGTGCTCGATGCGGCCGCGCGGTGTTGTAGTGGGTGGCGTACACGGCAAGCACCTTGTGCAGGTGCCGCTCGCCGAAGATCAGCATCCGGTCGGTGACCTCGGTCCGGACCGTCAACACGAAGCGTTCGGCGAAGCAGTTCGCCCGTGGACACCGCGGCGGGATCTTGACCACCTCGATGCCCACGTCGGCCAGGACCGCGTCGAACGCCGCCGTGAACTGACCGGCACGGTCGCGGACGAGGAACCGAAACCGGGCGGCGCGCTCGCCGAGGTCCATGACGAGGTTGCGGGCCTGCTGGGTGGTCCAGGGCCCGTCGGGATGCCCGGTCACGCCCAGCACGTGGAGATAGCGGTCGCCGACCTCAAGCACGAACAGCACATAGAGCCGTCGCAGCGTGAGCGCGCAGTCGACGTGGAAGAAGTCGACCGCGAGCATGCTGCCGGCCTGGGTGCCCAGGAACTGCCGCCAACTGGTGTCGGTGTGCCGCAGGGGCGCTGGCGGGATCCGGTGGCGCTTTAGGATTCGCCGGATCGTCGAGGCGCCGACGCGGTGGCCGAGCTTGAGCAGCTCACCCTGCAGTCGCTGGTAGCCCCAGCGCGGGTTCTCCCGCGCCATCCGCACGACCAGGGCGGCGAGAGCGTCGTTGATCGGTGGGCGTCCGGTCCGGTGGGGGTAGGTCCATCGTCGGCGGACGAGGCGGCGATGCCAGCGCAGGATCGTGTCCGGGGTGACCAAGCGGCGGCACTGCAGCGCGCGGGGCAACCGCCGCACGAGCGCGGCCAACACGGCCCGGTCCGCCCAGTCCAAGCGCGGACGCGGGTTGATGCGGCGCAACACGGCGACCTCGTGACGCAGCACGAGAAGCTCGACGTCCTTGGCGGCGGAGGTGCGTCCGAGCAGTAGGACCAGACCAAGCATCTGCCGGAAGATCAAGTACAACAGACGCAGCGACACGCCGGGATCATGTCCTACCAGCGATCACCGCTGGTTAGCGCCGCAGACCCGACTTCTGGCACCCCACAGGCAAACCTCGAACTTTGTCCCGGTCAGGGCCACTTCTTCGGCGCGCTGGCCGAGTTCGAGCGTGACCTCATCCGGGAGCGGACGATGGCTGGCCTTGCGGCAGCACGAGCTCGTGGCAGACGAGGCGGCCGGAAGCCGCTGAGCTCGCAGAAGGTCCAACAGCTGCGAACATTGGCCGCCGACGAGAGGAACCAGGTGCGGGCCATCTGCAAGACCCTTGGGATCTCGCGGGCAACGTTCTACCGGTACGTGAAAATCGCAGCGTGGCGTTCGCATCAGCAGCTGGCGAGATCGATCACGCATTGATCATCACCGCCCAGCAGACCTCAGCGTCCGTGCTCCGGGGCGGGCGTTCCACATCGCGGGCCCGGACCGGCCGGTGGGTGTCGGCGGCGCTCCCACCGTCATCAACGCTTCCCAATCGAGGAGTCCCTGGTCCACCCACGCACGGGGATACCCGCTTGGTCCCAGGCTGGCGGGGTTGAGGGCCGCGTCCAGGGCCTGAGTTGCGCCAAAGGCGAAAGAATATTGCGGCCAGTCGCGAGGGGTCACCAGGACGCTGCCGTAGACGGGCAGGCCCGATGTGTCCGCATAGACGCGCAGCCTGGGGTAGGAAGCGGGCCGCGCCCGTGGCGCGTCGGCACTGAGGCGAATCTCCCAGTAGCCCTGAGAGGTGATCGGAGCCTCCGGGTCCAAAGAGTACCCGTTTTGGCTGAAGTCGGCCACCAACTCCGCGGGCGGAGTCGGGGAGGCTAGCAGCTTCGAGCGGTCAGCAGGTAGGGCGAACAGGGAGGTTCCTGATTCGCCATCGGAGACGTTTAACTGGCCTTGCGTCATCTGCACCCGGTAGAGCTGCGGCATCGAATGATCCGGGTCATTATGGTTGTCCAGGAGCCAGATCTGGATCTGGGTTATGGTAGGCGCGCTTCCCAATGGATAACCTGCTTGGCCGAAGAGGTTACTCAGGGAGGCCAAGCCCTGCGTGTTCAGGTCCTGTTGGGAGCCGGCGGGAAGGCTGAAGAGGGGAACTCCGTGTGGCAGGGCCACCGCAGCGTCCACCAGTAGAGCACTCAGCAGAGTGGCATCGGTGAAGTCCGCGCCGTGCAGTAGCGACCCCTCCAGGGAGAAGGCCTGTCGGCTCTCGCCTGGGCCGACCAGGCATCCTCGGAATCGCGCCTGGACCAGCACACACTGGCTGAGGTCCGCACCGTCAAGGTGGGCCTGGGTGAAGTCGGTGCCTTCCAGCAGGCTCCCCGCCAGGACGGCTCCGCGGAGATCCGCATGGTCCAGGGTCGCGCCGGAGCCGTACCATTGCACGCCGCGCAGGTCTGCGCCCGTCAGCATGGCTCCCGGCGCTGTGGTCCCCTGGCAGATGGCACCCCTGAGTACCGCGGGCCGCAGATCGGGCCTGGCCAAGAACACGTCGAGGTCTTCCGCTGTGTTCACGAGCAGGACGTAGGGCCCGTTGGGGTCTTGAATTTGCCAGGACTGCCCTTTGGTCTGCACCGTCACCGGGTCTTCTGGGGAGATCGTGATGCCCTGATCGGTGAAGGCCTGGACCAGGTCCGGTTGCGCAAAGGGGTAGTGGTCCAGTTCGGTGGTGAGTTGTTGGACAGAAGGCCCCGAGAGCGTGAAGAGGTACGCCTTGGCATCCAGCTGTGCCCGGGTGAGATCCGCCCCGGAAAGCTTCGCCCCGACGAAGGAGGCTCCCTGGGCCTTGATCTCCTGCAGGGAGGCGTTGCGCCCGTGAAAGCTCTGAAGGCTCGCGCCCTGCAACACGGCATCCTGCAGGTTCGCTTTGTCCAGGACGGCCCCATCAAGGTGGCTGCCCACCAGAATAGCTCCATTGGCCTGCGCCCCGGTGAGGATGAGCCCGCGCAGGTCGGCGTCTTGGAAATGTCCTGAGGCGAGGTTGGCGCCCGTGCAGTCCAAAGGCGTGGTCTGTCCGCCCAGCACAGCTCCTTGAGCCAGACAACCGGTCAGCACCACCTCGTGCGCTCGGGTCGGACTTCCCCAGGCCAGTCCGGTCAAGTCGGTGTGGCTGAAGCTGGCGCTGTCGAGCACGGCATCGGTGAAGGTCACATCCGTGAGGGTCGCGTGGTAGAAGTTCGCGCCGGTGAAGTCGATTCCCGAGAGGCTCTGGCCGTGCAGATCGACATTAGTGAGATCCCCTTTGCGGCAGCTTTTGGCCTGCCGCATCTGGTCCAGCGAGGGCGTCACCACGAGTGGCGCGAACTGGTCGAACGTTTTGGGCGCTTTGTTGATGGTGAGAATAGGGCTCTGCTTGTCCAGCGTGTACCACACGGTAGCTAATCCGTTGGAGGTACGCACCTGCCACTGCTGACCTGGTGGATTGCCCTGCAGGACGAAGGCGGCCGCCTCACTCGGGTCGTCGTTGAGGATCAGCCAGCCCAGCGTCTCCTCCAGGGCGATCCAGAGCAGATTCCCCAGTTGGATGCGCAGACTCCCGTCGGGCTGGGCGTAGAGGATGCAGCGCTCCTGGTCGGTAACGGCCGGCGCCAGCATCGCGGGAAGCAGCAACGGCTCGCTGCCTGCGGAATCCGCTGTGAAGGTCGTGAGGTAGACGACGTTGCCCGCGTCCGGCTGCGAGCTGAACGCCGTTTTACCGGCGAACTGTCCGACGCTCTCGACCATGGGAGGATTCCTTCACACTCGGGAGTTCCTTTTTGTAAGCAACCTGAGCCAGTACCGAGACGTAGCCCTTCTGAATGCTTAAGACCGCCTGTTCGAAGAGGAACTGGAAGCCGGCCATGATGGGCAAAGGAACACCTTGTTGACCCATGTAGCTGACGGCCTCATCGTATTTGGGTTCCCCGACCCCCGGCCAGATCATCGTGCCGAAGAGGTCCCCGCTGGTGAAGCCCGGGACGGTCGTTGAACGGAAGGTCACCACGACGAGGACGGCGATGGCACCGGCGGCGTTCTTGCCGTATGCGTGCGTGAAGGAATACTTGAGGGTCTGGGCCGTGCCGCTCTCTCCCAGGCCCAAGTTTTCGAGAATGTCTGTGCGCTGCACGTCGAAGACGATATTCGGGTTGTCGGCCGAGTCGTCGATCGTGAGGGTGAACTCCAGATCCTGAGTCGCCACCATCCCCATCGCATGGGTGGCGGTTTCGATGTACGTCCAGTCTTGCCCGGTCGGCGTGTATTTGTGTCTTGCGCAGAGTGCGGTGACGTCGGCCTTCACATCGTCGAAGCTCACATAGGCCCGGTGGGTCGTTCCTATCGCCGCGCCCGCTATCCACCCGTACAGGTCGCTAGGCAGCTGCGACTTCAGAAGGGATATCGCATCGTCGGTGAACTGGTAAACGTCTTGGAAAGTCACGACCGGTGGCTGGTTGGGCTTCACCTGCACATGCATGCTGTAATCGATATAGTCCTGGAAAGCGGGGATCCAACTCGCATACGTCGCCACCGCGAGTATATCGGGGTCGTTGGGAAAGTCGCCTGGCACCGCGGTGACATCCAGCAGGCCCGCTTGGTAGAAGGCCCAGTGCAGCGCATTGAGTTCGTAGTCGGAGACGTAGACCTGAAGGTGGTGTGTGTCCGTGGCGGCCGGAACCGGCGGGAGCGGCAGCGGCGCGGGTGGTGTGCCCGGATAGTACTGATCCTGGTAGGTCACCCGGCCGGTGACGCCGATGGCGATACCCTGATCGTTGGGAAAAGTCAGCCCCTTGTCGCCCAGGCCGAACTCGTAGCGGATATCCGGGGTAAGCTGGCCGCTGGCAGGAATGGAGTGCAGCAGGGGCGGGAAGATCGTGCCGAGGGGCTTACTGAAGTCAGCCACCGAGAGCGCGTCAAGCAGGGCCTGACTGACGTGGAAGGTCCATCCGGCCGCGGTATAGTTGATGATACTTCCACCGGGGACGTTCGGGCTTATGTTCGTGGGACTCCCGCTGACACTCACTACATCGATGTCGTAGGATCCGGCTGCCTGATCGTAGCTGAAGCCTAGTACGACGGTGGTGGTTAGCTCTCCTATCCCGGCACTGTAGTTGTAATCGTGGACCACGTCGTAGTCTTTCCAATATGGGCCGTCTGGTCCACTGTACTCGTCTTCCTCATGGTAGGTCTCGTGCCAGGCGTAGTTTTCATTGAAGTTGGAGGCCGCTATGACGGCCTGAAACTGGCCGCCGGCCTGCTGCGTGACGCTTTGGAAGGTCGGGCTGATGTTGCTGAGCGACCCATTGCTCAAGTTGATACTGATGCGAGAGAAGAGCTGCGTCGGAGGGCCGATTCCAAAATCGTTCACGGGAATCTGGCGATCCGGGGGCTTCAGCTTTGTTAAGGCATTAGTCAGCTCGCCGGCGACGAGTTGCTTTGAGAAGTAGTTGATGCCGGCGGGCCCAATCGCAACGGTCAGTGCTTGCATAATGTGTCCCTTGTCAAGGATTTAGGCGGGAACGGCGTAGACCTCGAGGTCGTCGCCGCTGCGGTAGATGTGGTAGATGGTGGTGCCGTCCTTGACCTGCCAGGACCCGTCCGGGTCGACCACGATGATGAACGCCTGGGTGGACAGTGTGATGTGGTTTGCCGCGAAGGCGTTGGTGATGGCTCCGATGTTCTTCTGATTGAAGTCAGGCTGGGTGCTCACGGGCAGGGTGAACAGCGGTGGCGTGGGGTTCCAGTGGGCCAGCCCGGGTTGGGGCGCCCCGTGGGGTCCGTGCAAGGTCTCGAAGGTCAGGGCGTAGAGATCACGCCAGATGTCCACGGCGATGCGTCCGGCAACCACATTCTGTGGATTTTTGGTGACGCTGGGATCCGGGGTGCGTAGCACGAAGCGCCCGTCGGGGCCATAGATGTCCAACAGGTAATCGCTGGCCTGCGAACCGTCATTGAGGTAGGACAGGACGTAGACATATCCCTGTGCCTCCACCGCCATGTCGAGGTAGGTGACCGAGTTCGGCGCACGCACACCGCGCAGCGGGAAGTAGGAGAGGCAGGTGCGAACTTCGAGCTGGTCCGGCGCGGCGGTGGACGGCGTCAGGCGCCAGGCATCGCCGGTTCTGTGATCGATCACCAGCCACTGCTGCCCCGGCTTCTCGACCCGCACCTCAACCTGGGTCAGTCGGTGGAAGACCGCCAGCGCGTCACCCTGGTTGCGCAGCTGCCATGCCAGCCCTCGCGGGTCGGTGATGATCCAGGAGGAACCGGCCTGAACGACCTGGATCTGGGCGCTCACGGCCGGGTCGTCGATCTGCCGGGGGTCATAGGCCAGGATGACCCCGCCCTGCTCGGAAAGCGCCTGGATCAGCGGATCCGGCGGGTCCTTCTTCGGATCGAGCGGGGGATGGAACTGCGCCGAGTCGAGTTGAGCCGTGAACGAGCTGCCCAACGGCGGCGTGAACGGAAGCGCGGTAATATCAGCGGTCTGCAACGCGGTCTGGAAGACCTCGGGAACCTGACCGGCGTCCAAGTCGGCGGCTACCTGGGCCAGGGGGAGGGTGAACAGGATCGAACCCGGGGTGAAGCTGGGGACGGGATTGCCCTTCGTGTCGAAGCCCTGCACACGGTGGTTCAGCGTTTCCAGCACCAAGATGCGCCCATCGGGCGCCACCGCCAGAGCCTTCGGTCCCTTCGTCAGGCCCTGCCGGACTCCCTCGCCGGAAACCAGCAACGCCACCGGGGCCGCATCGTCCGGGGACGGCGCGGCGGGCAGGTTCAGAATCATCAGCTTATGGGTACGCCAGGAGCAGGCGATCACGGCGTTGCTGGGATGAATGGCCAGGGCATCGATGTTCTCCAGAGGAAAATGCCCCCAACTCTGCAAGCCGGGATCGCCCAAACCGAAGTCGGACTGCTCGTTGCCGAGTACGACCTGCCGCAGATGCATGCCACCGCCGCGCGGGTCCAAGATGAAGTTGGTCTGGTCAATCTGTTTGGGGCTGTTGGTGGACGGGGCGTAAGCGATGCCCGGACGATTCGTGAAGCCAATGCTCGTCGTCTTGAGCCCGGATTTTAGATCGGCGAGCACCGAAAGGTTTTGCAGCGCATACAGCTGAGCATCTGAGGCAGGAGCCGAGGGCGTATCGGGATGCAAGTGTTGCCCGGAGGCGCGCCAAGCGTAGCCCACCTGGAAGGCGCTGTTGTTGAGCGTCAGGTTCGTCAACTCGCACAGAGTTCCGCTTCCGCCACAGTCAAGGGCGGCCTGGGTAGCAGTCGGAGGCGCAGCCGCCGCCAGCCACGCGAAGGCCCCGTCTCGGTAGGTCACCTGTTCCTTGAAGACATACTGGGCGTCGGGGGCCAGTGGTACCAGGTTCTCGGTGATGGACTCATCCCCCAGCTGAAGGGTGCTGCCCTGGTTGGGCTTGGCCTCCAGCCAATCACTCTGCCAAGAGCCGGCCAACCAGCCACTGTCGCTGTAGAGGCCGGCAATGATGCGGAACTCGCCGCCCGCCGGCACATCCTGGAACACCAGCGGGAGCGGTGCATTGCTGGTCGTCTTCGACAACTGCCCGGTGAGCTGTTTGTTGGTGCCGTTCTTGTATTGGAGCGTCGCCACATACGTCCGGGCGACGGAGGGCCACACGGCGGTCGCCGGATTCCCGGCCTCCCCGTGGCGCGGGTCGGGATGCAGCGTGAGAGCCACGTCCAGGGCGCGGCTGACCTTCACGGTGAAGCACGCCGGTGAGCCGAGCACTTCTATCGTGGTTTCGGCGATCTCCTTGAAATCCAGGGCATCGGCGAGCAAGCGGATCCCCTGACCGACAGGGCCGAAAGCCTCGGCGATGGCTCCTTCAGCGGCCTTTTCCACCAGCCATTCGCCCAGTGTCTCCATGCCTTTCTGGACCGCGAAGCCCAGCACGACATCGCCAAAGACGGTGAGCACATGCTTCGTGTTGCCCAAAGCGGCCGCCGTGGCGACGCCTCCTCCGACGATGGGGAACAGGATGCCCAGGGCCGCCGCTCTGAGCTGGGGATCATTAACGATCTTGTTGAACGTTTCGGTTTCCGTGATCTGCGCGCCGAACGCCATGAGGGCCAGCGGCACGCCGTACTGCCACGCGCAGGTGAGCAAGGCACCGCTCGGGCTGACGTCGCCGTTCCAGTCGGTGGTGCCCAGGCTGCCGAAGTAGAGCCGTACCGCGGCAGCACCTTGCAAATCAAAGGCTAAACTCGTCGGATCGGCGGGCATGGGAACGCCCAGCAAGGTATCGACGGCGGACATCGATTCGAGCAATTGGGTCTGACCCAACGGCTGCGTCGCGTCCGGGTCGGCGAAAAGCTGATAGCCGACGTAAAGAGTACGCAGGAAGGTGTTGAAGGCGTCAATAGAAAAGTGGTCCGCATCATCGACGTGGATGGAACCCGCATCCACGCTGATGCCATAATGCGAGGTGCGTTGATCAACTGTCCATTTGTAGGTGGGTTCATCGGCCAGCCGAGAGGAGCGTGCGGCGGCGTTGCCGTCCTGCACGAGCACGGTGGTGCCGGGCGTGGGACTCCAGAGCTTGTTCCGCAGCAGCGGGTCGTTGCTGGCCGTGCGCCGCGCCCCAGCGCTCGCCGGTACCGCATTCTGGCGTACCTGATCGGCGAGTCCCCAGGTAGAAAGCGGCTGGCCAGCCTTCAGGTCCCCCACATCGTAGCCGGCCGTGAGCGGGGTACCGTGCTGGTCCCTGCAGGGGATCACCGGCGACCAGGACGGGTTGTCCGTGATGGAATTGGCCAGCGTCACCATGGCGTTGTACTGGTCCGGATCCACGTCCGGTTCCGGTAGGATGTGATCGTTCTTCACCACGGTGGCCGTGTACGGTTGAACATTCGCCAGCTCGGGATGCTGCGCCACCAGCCCGGCCGCGGTGCTTAAGTTGTCAACGAGGCGCTGCGCAGACACCAACACCTGCAAGGCGGCATCGGGGTCACGCGGCAATTCCTGCAGGCCAAGCCGTGCCAATTGCGCATTGTAGACACGAGGCCGGCCCTTCAGTCGGGGGACGGAAACGCGCAGCTCGTCCAGGGAAAGATGCTGGAGCTCGAACTTGGCCTGGTAGAACGCGCGGAGATGGCCTTCGGGAAGATACTGGGTCATGAGCACCAGTTCGGGAAGGAGCACCCCGGGTGCCGCCGGGCGGACCACCCGGATCCAGCGAATGCGGTTTTGCCGGAAGTGAGTATCGTCCACATCGGCAAAGTGGGTGAAGGCCCGCTCAGCGCGTGGCGGCAGAGCCGCTAGAGCCGGATGCTCCCGCCGCGCCGTCTTCAGGCTGCTCGCCGTGTGCGGCCGCAGGTCATAGGTGGAACCGTGCACGGAGACTTCCAAGTTCGAGGCGTCTGGCATGTGACGCAAATCAAAGTGGAAGACAGCCATCATCGATCTCCTCGTTGGAGAGAATGCGGTGGACAAATGCCAAAGTCAGCTTTCTGCGATCACCGAGCAAGGTGGTCGAGGCCGAGATCGTGGCGCGGTGGGCTGACCAGGAGCCTGCGCCGAGGACCCGCCCACAGCGACGGGCACGCGTCGTCGCATCATTGTGCTGCGACGGCCTCGTCGACCTGGTGCTGGGTGGCCGTGGGCAGTCGTTGACGAGCTCCTCGGGTCTCGGGACCGAACACGGCACAACAGGGGCCAGGCCAGGCCATAGTCCGCAGATGGACGGCGGTGACACCTGAAGCGGGGAACGCCGCAAGACCGCCCCGTCGATCGCGGGACCCAGCGCCGCGGGAGCGTAGGCGGAGCGGTCCACCCCGACCACAACCGTCTTCGCCTCGCATCCGACCTCCTACCGAGCTGAGGAGTTCGACGTCCAAAGTTCCGGCTTTCGTCGCCCAGTTAGCGTGTTGCCGAGTATGTCAGTGCCGTCGCGTATTGAAGGTAATTGGTAAGCCAATACACTTGCCATCTAGGACGTGGCCATTAAGCGAAGGCCATGATTGACCCCCTCTGCCGACACAAGAGGCAGCTGATTGCGCATTACACTCAGGCCAAACATTCCTATCATGCCAGCCACGCGCTGTAAAGGGGTTCTTGAAAGATCAACGTCGATAGTCCGTAGCGGACATACCGTGATGTTCCGGCCGCTTGATGATCTTTATAGGTGGGACGGGGTCCGGGCAGGTCAGCACTCTGACGCTGCGGTTGACCGGTGCTCGGGGGTGGTCTAGTCGTCGGGCGGTAGATCGGGTTTGGTCTACGCTGCTTAAGGCTCTGAGGATCAAGCACGAGGAGCAACACGTGGCCAGCCGCGACCTCGCCGAGGAGACCGCCCCGTTGTGCATCGACATGGGAGGACTTCCAGCAGTCCAGGACGCCACGAAGCCGCGACGCTGACGCTGCCGCACCACTCGCCGGCGTGTTCGGCGATGGTCCAGCAGTTCTTCCGTGGCAGATCCGCCAGCAGGCCGCGCACGAACTTCCCGGCCCGGTGGCGGGTCTCCACCCGGGCGAACCGCCCGGCCATCCGATCCAGCAGCCTGTCCGCCTCGCCCGCCCACCCGGCCTCTACGCTGTGGCCCACGGCCCCCGCTTGATCATCTTGTTTCGACACAACCAGGCATGATCATGCGGTGATCGTCCGAAGGTCGGATTAAAACTCCCCAGCGGGAGTACCAGGCCGGAGCGAGCGGTCAGGAGCTGGCTGAGCGCTATGGCGTCGCCCGTAGTGCCGTGATCCAGTTCCTTCGTAGTCGAAGCGTGAGCGTTCGTCGGCCACGCCTGACCGATGAGGAGATTGCGCAGATCGTTGCACTCTACCGGGACGGTGTGCGGCAGATCGACATCGCGGAGCGTCTGTGCCAGTCGAAAGGCGCTATTTGGCATGCATTGCGACGTGAGAATCGCGCCGATTGGCGTCACAGCGCAGCGCGCCGTTGCGAGGATCCCGAGCTGTTCTTCCCCGTCGGGACGCCGGGGCCCGCCCTCGTACAGGTCGCCGCGGCCAGCTGCGTGACCGCGGCGGGCGGGACGCCCTGTGGATGTGGCTCATCGGCACCGGCCTGGTGGTGCTGCTCGGCACGTCCACCGCGTCGGTGCTGGTCGCGCTGCTGCTCGTCGGTGACCCGGCGGCCCCGCACCTGCGGCGAAGGCCCGACCCGGCCCAGCCCCCGACGCCCGCCATCGCGCTCGCCGCCGTCGTGGCGTCCCCGGTATTCGGCACGCTCGCCACTCCCGAGCTGTGCCTGGCCTGGCGGCGCAGCTACCTCACGCTGGTCGACGTGCCTGCGGGACCGGCGGCCGCCCAGCTGATCGCGCTGCGGCAGTCGACACTCGACCAGCTCGAGCAGCGCGACGGCGAGGGTTTCCGCCGCTGGCTCGACGCCGGTGCCCGCGGGGGCGGGGACCCCGCCCGGTACCTGGCGGCCGGCCCCGGTGCGTGAGGGCGGGGTGTGTGAGGGTGGGGTGACGCGTGCGTTGCTGGCCATGGGTCACGACGTCCGAGACGACCGCGTGCTGGCCGAGCGGATCTGCCGGGCCTGCATCGACGGGCTCGACATCGACGGGGCGGCGATCTCCGTGCACACCGCGAGCATACTGCGCCAGACCCTCTACGCCGGCGACCCCACCTCCGACCTGCTCGAGGAGCTGCAGTTCACCCTCGGCGAGGGCGCCTGCATGGACGCCGCCCGCACCGGCCGACCGGTGCCGGTGCCGACATGCACGAGGTCACCGAATCGGGCCGGTGGCCCGTCTACGCCGCGGCCGTGGTCGAACAGCCGGGGTCGGGGCCGTGTTCGCGCTGCCCCTGCAGTGGGCCACGATCAAGCTCGGGGTACTGGACCTGCACCGTAAGGCGGCAGGCTCGCTGCCTGCGGCACAGCTGCGCGATGCGCTGGGCGCCGCGGACATCGCCGCGCTGATGCTGCTCGGGCTGCGCACCGACCCCGGCAAGGACCGGGCCTGGGAGCGGTCGTGGGGCAACCGGGTGGAGATCCACCAGGCGACCGGAATGGTAGTCGCCCAATTGGTCAGCGCGCTGTTCGCTGCCTCGGAGGAGTATTTCACGAGGAAGGGGTCGGTGCGCGTCCCGACCGGATGATCAACCAAGTCGACCTCCTGCTCCGCGAAGTGCACGGCCTGCCCTCGGAGCCGGTACAGCGGCACCCACCTGGCGGCCAGGTCGGCAAGGGGCGTAGACATCCGCAGACCCTTTCGGCGGGCAGCCGCGGTGATCGTCTCATCGCGTGCGTCGCAGGGGTTCTGGAGCAACATCGCGCAGCCTGCAGGCCCGTTTCCGGTTCCGCCCACCGGTTCCCCCCACCGGGGGAAGCGGGCGGCCCAGGCGGGCGTCGACGCAACCCGCATCGGGACCGGGATGGCCGTCCTGGGTATTCCGCCGGCCGTACCGCCGGCCGCCCTGGTCTTCTCGGCGCGTTCATCCCGATCATCGGCGCCGTCCTGGCCGGTGGTGTCGCCGTCCTCACCGCCCTGGTCGCGGCGGGCCCGATCCCGGCGCTGGTGATAGCGGGCATCGTGGTCGCCGTGATGCAGTTGGAGGGCCACGCGGCCAGGCCATGTCCTGCAGGCCCCTCCTACTCGGGCGCGCCGTACAGCTGCACCCGCTGGCCGTGGTGCGATCGCCGCCGGGCTGCTGGTCGCACCCGGCGCACTGTAGGGAGTCCCCCTGCCGCGGCCAGCGCGCCCCTCATGGTCGCTCGTTCCGGGTCGGGCGTGGGTTACCGGGGCGCCGGGTCGGGCGGTTGAGGGAGCGCGAACACGCAGCGGGCGCCCGCGCCCAGCTCGCGAACCTGGTCCCCGACGGCGATCCGCACCGGCCCGCGGAAGCCTTCGGCCCGGGCGACCGCGGTCAGCTCGCGGCCCTTGATCGAGATCCGGATCGAGGTCCCGCGGAACTGCATGGAGAACGCGAGACCGTCGAGCCGGTCGATCAGCCGTGGTTCGAAGTGCAGCACGCCGTCGCGGACGCTGCTGCCGGCGTAGCTGCGCTGCAGCAGGTCCAGGGTCCCGGACATGACGCCCATGTGGATGCCTTCCTTGGTGGTGCCGCCCTGCACGTCGCCGAGGTCGCTTTCCAGCGCCTGCAGAAACCGCCGCCAGGAGCTGGCCGGATCCAGCCCGGCGAGCACGCCGGCGTGGGTGATCAGGCTCAGTGTCGAGCCGTGTGAGGTGCGCTGGTCGTAGTAGTCGATGGTCCGGGCTGCCATGTCCGGGTCGTGGGCGTAGCCGAGCTGTTCGAGCAACCGGCGCAGCTCGTCGGGGGAGAACAGGAAGAACAGCATCACCGTGTCGGCCTGTTTGGCCACCTGGTAGCGGTCGGGGTCGTCGCCGTCGGCCTTGAGGATCCGGTCGAGGCGTTGGATGTTGGTGTGCTCGGCGCGGTAGCCGGCCCAGTCGAGCTCGTCCAGCTCGGCGTAGCCCTCGAATTGGCTGGGCACCGGCCCGGCGTGGGTGTCGTGGAACGGCACGAACATGCGGGTGCTCATCCGCCGCCAGGTGTCGAGCTCGTCGTCGGTCAGGCCGCGGCGGGCGCGCGCGGCCGGCAGCAGGTCGAGGACGCGCAGGGCAGTGGCGGCGATCCACGCGACCATGACGTTGGTGTAGGCGTTGTTGCGCAGCCCGCCATCATCAGCTCCGGGGTAGCGCTCGTGGAACTCATCGGGCCCCATCACGCCGTGGATCTCGTAGCGGTCCCGCTCGGGGTTGTAGTGCGCGATGCAGGCCCAGAAGCGGGCGATCTCGAGCATCAGCTCGGCGCCGTAGTCGCGGAGGAACTCCAGGTCGTCGGTGGCCTGGTAGTACTGCCACACGTTGTAGAAGATCGCCGCGTTGACGTGCCGCTGGTTGTGGCTATGGTCGGGTTCCCACCGCCCGGACAGCGGGTTGAGGTGCACGACCTGGGTCTCCTCGGTGCCGTCGCTGCCGCTCTGCCAGGGGAACATCGCGCCCCGGTAGCCGGCCTCCCGCGCCGCCGCCCGTGCCTCGGACAGTCGGCGGTAGCGGTAGAGCAGCAGCCCGCGGGTGATCTCCGGGAGCCGGAAGTTGAGGAACGGGTAGACGTAGAGTTCGTCCCAGAACACGTGGCCGCGGTAGGCCTCGCCGTTGAGCCCGCGGGCCGGGACGCCCGCGTCGTGCCGGGCGGTGTGCCGTGAGCAGACCTGCAGCACATGGGCGGTGTGGAAGCGCAGCAGCAGCTGTACCCGGGGTTCGTGCGGTAGCTGCACGTCGCAGATGTCCCACAGCTCGGTCCATGCCCCCTCGTGCTCGGTCAGCGCCGCGGCGAAGTCGGGGTAGCGCAGCACGTGCCGGCCGGCGGCCGCCAACGGCTCGGTGATCGCGTTGTCGTGGGAGGTGAACAGTGCCACCAGCTTCTCGACGCGTACCGGCTCGCCGACGCCGACGTCGACGGCGAGGACTTGCTGGATGTAGTCCTCCATCTGGTAGAGGCTGCGCTCCACCACGGCCGGGTGATCGCCGCGGAACACCCGGGTCCGGGCGGCCTCGGCGATGTAGATGTTCGATTGCCGGGTCTGCACCTTGAGCGCGATCGTCTGCGGACCGAAGGTGCGGGGGGAGACCGGGTTGAGGTGGCGGCCCTCGAGCTCGCGGTAGCGCGCGACCATTTGGTTGGTTACCCGCCCGTCGAGCGCGGAGACCACCTCGATGCGACCCGACCAGTTCTGCGGGGTGAGGATCCACTCGATGCCGGCCTGGTGGCTGTCGGCCATGCTCACGAATCGACGACTCCGCAGGGTCGTCTCCCGGCCCGCGAGGTCCCGGAAACACAGCTCGCGTCCCACCAGCGCACGCCGGATGTCGTAGTCATGCCGGTAGGACAGCAGCTCCACGTTGTCGAGCCGGATCGCGTCCGCGCCCTCGATGCGCAGTTTCAGCACGAGCCAGTTGGGCAGGTTGACCAGGTCCTCGTTGAGCACCGGGCGACCACCCAGGATCGTGGTCTCACGGTTGAAGCCGCCGTGGGCGTAGGTGCCCGGGTAGTGGACGGTCCCCGCGTCCTCCCATTCGGCCGTCCCCCGGGTGCAGAAATAGCCGTTGCCGGTCGAGGTGAGCGCCTCACGCAGGCCCTCGGACGCGGGGTCGAACCGGTCGTAGGCGAGTGTGACGTCCTGCATGGGATCCCCTCCGAGCGGCATCCGGCACGGGTCAACGCCCGAGCGTGTCAGGAACTGCTCCACCGCGGTGGTGGAGGCGAGGACGAGATCGGCGGCGATGGGCTGGCCCGGCCATCTCCGGATCGGCGGTGCGGCCGACGATGATGCCCAGGCCGCGCCCGCGCAGCACCCGGACGGCGTCCTCGTCGGTGAATTCGTCACCCGGGTACAGCGACGCCACGTCGGGGATGTCCAGACCGAGCGTCTGGATCAGATCCCGCCGGGTTCCGCCGGGGGGCCTGTCTGGACCTCCGCGCCGCGCCGAGGATCCGCTGTGGCAGGCCAGGTCACTCGTGGCCGCGTCCGATCTCCAGCCTCCGATTCTCCCTTCGCCTGCACCTCGCGGGCCAATTCCGGCCGGTCGAGATTTCCGCGACGAGGCTGCGCGTGTCGCTCTTGTGGCACTTGGGGGGCCTTACCTGCCGTGGGGCTCCGGCGCGATGCGGCCGGCGGGCCTGGTGGCCGTCTGCAACGACATCGTCCTCGATGGGCGGCGCCGCGTCGTCGAGCTCGGCAGCGGGGTCAGCGCGGTCCTGCTCACCCGGCTGCTCACCCAGCGCCGTCCGCCGGACGGTTTCCGGATGGCGGTTGTGGAGCACGACGCCAGTTGGGCGCGGTGGGTCACCGACCAGCGGGACCGCGAGGCATCGGGCACGATGTCGTGGTCATCCAGGCGCCGCTGCTGCCGCACGCACGCGCCGAGCGGGGCGCGCAGGGTATGACGACGCTGCGGTGGCCGCGGAACTCGACAGTGCGCTGCAGGGCGTCCTCATCGACCTGCTGCTGGTGGACGGCCCACCGGCGTACGCCGCCGGGTACGGGCTGGCCCGCTATCCGGCGCTGCCCGTGCTGCACGACCGCCTCGCGCCGGGCGCCACCGTCGTCCTCGACGACGTCGAGCACCCCGGGGAGCAGGAGGTCCTGCGGCGGTGGGAGCGCGAGACCGGGCTCGAGTTGGGCGACGAGTTGGGCGCGGATGTGGGCGTCGCGGTTCGCGGCGTCGGGGTTGTGGCCGATGACGAATCGTGTGGGTGCCGAGAACCATGTCACCGTCTTTTGACCGGTGCATTCGCGGCCAGCCGACCTCAACGTCACCGCCGACGACGAGGCCAGCATGATCGCTCGATGTGGCCTTCCGACTCGCCTACCTCATGCTCGTTCGCGTGCTGAGTTGGCTGGCGCTGCTCGCCCGCTCCGACAGCGCGAAGGACGCCGAGATCCTGACGCTGCGGCACGAGGTCGCGGTACTGCGCCGTACGAACACCCGGCCGACACTGACCTGGCTCGACCGCGCCGTGCTCAGCGCACTGAGCAGGCTGCTGCCCGCCCCGCTGCGTCGGCTGCGGCTCGTCTCACCCCGAACCCTGCTTGCGCTGGCACGCCCAACTCGTCGCTCGGCGCTGGACCTACCCGCGCCGACGACCAGGCCGACCACCCACCGCACCGCCGATCCGGGCGCTGGCGCTGCGGATGGCCCGCGAGAATCCTCGCTGGGGCTACCGAAGAATCCAAGGCGAGCTGATCGGACTCGGCCACCCAGTTGCCGCCTCGACCGTCTGGAAGATCCTCAAGGACGCGGGGCTCGATCCCGCGCCCCGACGATCCGGTCCGACCTGGCAACAGTTCCTCGCCGCGCAGGCCACGCCATCCTCGCCGTCGACTTCGCCCACGTCGACACCGTCTTCCTACGCCGCCTCTACATCCTCCTCGTGATCGAACACGGCCACCGCCGCGTACACCTCGCCGGGATCACCGCCCACCCGACCGGAGCCTGGGTCACCCAGCAGGCCCGCAACCTGTTGATCGATCTCGGCGACCGGACCGACCGATTCCGGTTCCTGATCCGCGACCGGGACAGCAAGTTCACCACCGCGTTCGACGCCGTCTTGACCGGCGCCGACATCCGCATCATCCGCACGCCGATCCGGGCACCTCGGGCGAATGCGATCGCGGAACGGTTCATCGGGACACTGCGCCGGGAATGCCTCGACCACCTCCTGATTACTGGACCACGCCACCTCGACATCGTCCTGCGCGAGTACATCCAGCACTACAACTCCCACCGTCCGCATCGCTCGCTGCATCAGCAGCCGCCCGCAGACGGCACGCCGACACATTCCGAGACGGCCAGCCGCGTGCTTCGACGAGACCGGCTCGGCGGCCTTCTACACGAATACATGCAGGTCGCATGACGTGACCGAGTTCTCGGCACCCACACGCTGGCGGTGGTGGCCGGGCTGGGCTTCGGGGGCACCTCGCTCGCGGTGCGGGCCGTCGCCGACCCGGGCAGCCCGGCCGGGCTGCTCACCCAGCCCGCGCCGTACCTGGTGGTGGTCTTCTGCGCGGTCGGGTTGACCTGCTACTCCCGAGCGCTCGTCAAGGGCGCCCTCTCTCGCGTGACCGCCCTGGTGACGGAGGTGCTCGTCCCGGGGCTCGTCGGGATCGCCCTGCTCGGCCACGTGGTCCGCACCGGCTGGGGGTGCCGTTGACGATCGGGCTGCTGCTCGCCGTCACAGGCGTGGTCGTGCTGGCCCACTCCCCGCCCAGGCGCCGCCGCGCCCCCGCCGGGTCCGCTGACGGACCCGGTCCAGGGGATGCGCTCCGACACCATCGTTGACGTGCTGGCGGGTGGCCCCGGCACGGGCTCGAGATTTACCGATGTACGTTGCCGTGACCGACGATCAGGTTGTCGTGCAGGCTGCCGACCCCGGGCACCGTCCAGCAGGACAGCTCGACCTCCTGCCGCAGGCTCTGCGTCGCCACGGTGCCGGTGAGTGTGACCAGGCCGTCGGGCCCGGCCGTCACCGTGATGCGGTGCTGTCGCAGGCGGGTGTTGCGGGCGAGCGCGTCGGCGATCGCGGCTTCGATGTCGAGCGCCTCCCGACGAGGGTCGCGCCCGGCGGCGGCATCCCACACCACGTCCTTGTGCGTTTCGGGCGTCGTCACACTGATGCCGTCAAGGACGACGCTGCCCAGGTCACCCACGACCGATGGCGTTGTCGACCTCATGGCTTGACCGAGGCGCCGTTCCCGGCCGCGCGCGTGCGGTTCGGAAGGTCGGCGAGGTCGGCGGCGGCGGTTGGCGTCGCCGCGATGACGGAGGCGGCCGGAACCGGCTGCGGCCCAGGCCCCGACACGGTGGGGGCAGCGGCGGCGTTCTCCCGGGCGAGGAACGCCCCCAGCTCCCCGATGGTGCTCATCAACGGGGCGGGGAACACCACCGTGGTGTTCTTGTCCACGCCCAGCTCGACCAGGCTCTGCAGGTTGCGCAGCTGCAGCGCCAGCGGATGGGCCATCATGATGTCGGAGGCGTCCCCGAGCGCGGCGGCGGCCATTGACTCACCCTCCGCACTGATGATCTTCGCGCGCTTCTCCCGTTCGGCCTCGGCCTGGCGCGCCATCGCCCGCTTCATGCTCTCGGGCAGCTGGATGTCCTTCAGCTCGACCAGGGTGACCTCCACCCCCCAGTCGACGGTGGTCACATCGAGGATCTCGCGGATGTCGATGTTGATGCGGTCGGTCTCGGACAGCGTCTCGTCCAGCGTGTGCTGACCGACGACCTTGCGCAGCGTGGTCTGGGCGATCTGGTCGATCGCCGCGGTGACGTTCTCGATCGCCACCACGGACTTCACCGCGTCGGTCACCCGGAAATAGGC
Source organism: uncultured Actinomycetota bacterium (assembly GCA_963822805.1). Classification (GTDB taxonomy): domain Bacteria; phylum Actinomycetota; class Actinomycetes; order Mycobacteriales; family Pseudonocardiaceae; genus Pseudonocardia. The sequence continues at coordinate 1,387,812 of CAWGIV010000004.1, forward strand.
CACCGCCGACACGTCGACGCTGACGTTGTCCCGGGTGATGATGCCCTGGGACTGGATCGGCATCGTGACGATCCGCAGCGACACCCGACGCAACACGTCGACGAACGGGATGATCACCCGCAGCCCGGGCTGCCGCGCCCCCAGCACCCGGCCGAGCCGGAACAACACCCCCTGCTCGTACTGCTTGATCACGCGCACCGCCGACACCAACACGATCAGCAGTACGACGACGACGATCACGACGATGGTGACGGTGGAGCTCATGAGGTCCTCGGTCCTGGCACGGGTCGGCGTTCGGGAGGGGACGGCCGCTGCGGCGAGCCTGCCCGCGCGGTGGCTGTGGCGAGCAGCCGGAACATCTCGGATGCGTCGCACCCGACGTAGACGACGTCGCCGCGCGCGTCGGTGAGGTGGTTCTCGCCGCCGGCGGGCGTGTTCCGCCAGGGCAACGGGTGCGGCTCCGTACCCGGGCGCGTCTCCGTCCCGTCGTCGCTCGGGATTCGATCGCGGCGGGACGCGGACCGGCGGGAGCGCCGGGACCCCGGTCTGAGGATCTTCACGTTCCACCGCCTCGGTCTGGGGATGCGGACCGGCGCCCGTCGGTTATGATCATGGTGCACCTCTGTAGGTTGGATGAGCGGGCCGCGCCGAGCGGCCGGACGGCTCAGGACGCGAGCGCGGACGGGGACAGCAACTCCATGACGCTGTCCGCATTGCCACGCTGCCCCGCCGTGACCATCACCTCGTGCGCCGGTCCCGGCGACGTCGCGGGCGGCAGGACGAGCAGCGTGACCCGGTGCAGCTCCGCGAGCACGTCCAGGGTGCCCGCGGGCTGCGAGCGGAATCCACCGATCCGCACGACCGAACCATCGACGACGATCTTGCGGACGGCCAGGTCCCAGTCGCCCAGGTGAAAGGTCACGCGCTCGATCCGCCCGAGCCGGACCGCCAGCACCGGCAGAAGGGCGCCCAGTTCGACGACGAGATCCCGCGACCGCGGCCACCACGCCCCGTCGACCTGGCCGACGGCGGTCGCGGTCTTGGGCTTGAGCTTCAGACGCAGCGGCTCACGATCATCCAGGCGGCGCCGAGCCGACTGAAGGTTGCAACGTGGTGGGTGCGGACATCATGTCCGTGCTCCCGAATCCGGACGGTCACCGTCCGGTGTCAGCGTTCGCCGAGGACGACGTGGGCCAGACCGCCCACATGCAGCATGCTCCCGACATCACCCAGCATACGCCTTGTGCACGGTGGACGGAGGCCGCAGAGCACCGGGAAGTGGTCGATGGTGAGTTCGCGCATGGCGTCCTCGGACGTCGGCTCCGGGCCTGCGGACGCAGCTGTGCCCAAACCCTAAACCGCCACATGCCCGAGATGGGCGGCGCGACGACGTAGGTGGCGGCGGCCGTCGTCCCGCCGGCGCTTGTCCGGTGCCGCCTGGACGGGGACCGCCCCGTAGAACGCCCGCTTGCCGAGCTCGATGAGCACCAGGTAGGCCAGCGCCAGGCCCGCGAGGGCGATGAAGAAGCCACCCGGGAGCGCCCGAAAACCCAGCATGTGCGCGAGCGGCGTGGAGGGCAGCACGGCGCCGACCGCGACGACACCCAGCGCGGCGAGCACCAGCGGGATGCTGGGGTGGCTGCGGAAGAAAGGGACGCGCCGGGTCCGGATCGCGAAGATCACCAGTGTCTGGGTGGCGAGGGACTCGACGAACCAGCCGGTGCGGAACTGGTCGGGTCCGGAGTGGAACACCCACAGCATCACCCCGAACGTCGCGAAGTCGAACACCGAGCTCAGCGGGCCGAACACGAGCATGAAGCGGCGGATGAACGCGATGTCCCAGTGCGACGGGCGTCGTAGCTGCTCCTCATCGACGTTGTCGGTGGGGATCGCCAGCTGGCTGGTGTCGTAGAGCAGGTTGTTGAGCAGGATCTGCGAGGGCAGCATCGGCAGGAACGACAGGAACAGCGACGCACCGGCGGCGGAGAACATGTTGCCGAAGTTGCTGGAGGTGCCCATCAGCACGTACTTGAGGGTGTTGGCGAAGATCCGCCTGCCTTCGGTGACGCCGTCGGCGAGCACGTCGAGGTCTTTGGCGAGCAGGATCACGTCGGCGGCGTCCTTGGCGACGTCGGTGGCCGAGTCGACGGAGATGCCCACGTCGGCGGCGTGCAGGGCGAGCGCGTCGTTGACGCCGTCGCCGAGGAACGCGACACCGCCCGCGCCCGCCCCGCGCTGCACGCGCACGATCCGGGCCTTGTGCTCCGGGCTGACCCGCGCGAACACCGTCGTGTGTGGGATCGCGGTGGCCAACGCGGTGTCGTCGAGCGCGTCGAGCTCGGCGCCGGTCAACGCGACGACGTCGGGCAGGCCCAGCTCACCGCACACGGTGACGGCGACGGCGGCGTTGTCACCGGTGACGATCTTGACGGCGATGCCCAGCGCGGCGAGCCTGCGCAGCGCGGCCGCCGCGTCGGCGCGGGGCGGGTCGAGGAACACCAGCAGGCCTTGCAGGTGCAGGTCGCGCTCGTCGGCGGGCGTCGGAGACCGGGTGTTGGGGAACGCGCGGGTGGCCACCGCGACCACCCGGTTGCCTGCGGCGAACTCGGCGGCCAGCGCCGCGCGCGAGGCCTGCGGGACGTCGACGCAGCGATCGAGCACGGTCTCCGGCGCGCCCTTGGTGACCAGGGTCTGCCGATCGCGGAGATCCCGGACGAGCACCGAGACCATCCGGCGGTCGTGGTCGAACGGCAGTACCCCCAGCCGGGTGTGGGTGGCGACGGCGGCGCGCTGGTCTGCCGCGGCCGGAGCCTCCCACAAGGCCCGGTCCAGCGGGTTCCCCCCGCCCTCGCCTTCGGTGGCGAGCAGGCCCCAACGGAGGGCCTCGCCGCCGCCCACGGCCCGCATGAAACCGAGTCGGCCCTCGGTGAGGGTTCCGGTCTTGTCGGTGAACAGCAGGTCGACGTCGCCGAGGTCCTCGATGCACACCAGCCGCTTGACCAGCACCTTGCGGGCGCGCATCCGCCGGGATCCGGCCGCCAGGCTGGTCGAGACGACGGCGGGCAGCAGCTGCGGGGTGATACCGACGGCGATCGCCAGGGAGAACAGCAGCGCATCCAGGATCGGCCGGTGCAGCACGACGTTGATCGCAAAGATCGCGGTGGTCAGCGCGCCCGCGACGTAGACCAGCAGCAAGGAGAACCGGCGCAGCCCGATCTGGAAGCCGGTGTCGACCTGGCGGGTGTCCAGGCCGGTGGCGATCGCGCCGAACTCTGTATGCGCGCCGGTGGCCACCACCACCCCTCGCCCGCTGCCCGCGTGCACGATCGTTCCGGTCAGCGCACACCCGGCCAGCTCGGCCAGCGGCGTGCCCGGCGGTACGGCGCCGGTGGTCTTCTCGACGGTCAACGATTCGCCGGTCAGCACCGACTCGTCGCACTCCAGTCCGCTGACCTCGAGCAGCCGCGCGTCGGCCGGGACGATGTCGCCCAGGCGCAGCTCGACGATGTCGCCGGGCACCAGCGTGGTGACGTCCACCGTGGCCTGCCGCCCGTCGCGGACGACCCTCGCGTGGTGGCGGATGCCCGAGTGCAGGGCCTCGGCGGCCTTCTCCGCGCGGAACTCGTTGACGAAGCCGAGCCCGACCGACAGTCCGACGATCACCACGATGATCACCGCGCCGCTCTGCTCGCCGACGGCGTAGGAGGCGACCGCGGCGACCACCAGCAGCCCCAACAGCGGGGAGCGCAGCTGGTGCAGCAGCACCGACCAGGCCCGCACCCGGTGCGAGACCACCGCGTTGGGCCCGGACGAGGCCAGCCTGGCCGCGGCCTCGACCGCCGTCAGGCCCTGGCCGTCGACGACGCCCAAGCCGCTCAACACATCGGTGCTCGGCCGGGTGGCGGCCGCGGCGACGGCGGTGGCGGGCGGACGACCCGCAACCAGCACCTCGGCGGTCACCGCTGCGCCCCCACGGGCCCGAACACCGCGTCCGAGCTTCGGCGACGCGCCTGGTCAGGGCGGTAAGCCTGCCCGAAGCCAAGGCTCATCCCGACGAACATGGGCACTCGGACGCCTGCCACGGCTGGGCCGCCTTCATCGGTGAGGTGAGCGGCGAGGGAGCACGAGGTCCGGACCGATCCAGGCGCGCTTGAAGCTTTTATTGTGCCACGGCAGTAGCCTGGGTGGCGGCCCCTCTCCAGATGACGCGGCGGCGGTCATCTTCGGGCACCGGTTCCGCGGCGCCCACCCGCGCGGCCGAGGAGCCACCGTGACGCAACTGTCCGCCACCCGAGCCCGCGCGGACCTGTCCCTGATCGACGCGTACTGGCGTGCGGCGAACTACCTCTCGGTGGGCCAGATCTACCTGCTGGACAACCCACTGCTGCGCGAGCCGCTGCGCGCCGAACACGTCAAGCCGCGGCTGCTGGGCCACTGGGGCACCACGCCCGGGCTGAACCTGCTCTACGTCCACATGAACCGGGTGATCGTCCAACGCGGCCTGGACGCGCTGTTCGTGACCGGCCCCGGCCACGGCGGGCCCGGGCTGGTGGCCAACGCCTACCTGGAGGGCACCTACAGCGAGGTGTACTCCGCCATCGGCCGCGATGAGGACGGGCTGCGGGCGCTGTTTCGGCAGTTCTCCTTCCCCGGCGGCATCCCCAGCCACGTCGCGCCGGAGACGCCGGGCTCCATCCACGAGGGCGGCGAGCTCGGCTACGCCCTGTTGCACGCCTACGGCGCGGTGCTGGACAACCCCGACCTGCTGGCGCTGTGCGTCGTCGGCGACGGGGAGGCCGAGACCGGACCGATGGCCGCGAGCTGGCACTCCAACAAGTTCCTCAACCCGGGCACTGACGGCGCCGTCCTCCCGGTGCTCCACCTCAACGGCTACAAGATCGCCAACCCCACGGTGCTGGCCCGGATCTCCGCCGACGAGCTGGCCGAGCTCATGCGCGGCTACGGCTACACCCCCCACTTCGTGGCAGGCAGCGATCCCGCGTCGGTGCACCAGCAGCTCGCCGCCACGCTCGACACCGTTCTCGACGACATCGCCGAGATCCAGGACGCGGCGAGGAACGGACGCGCGACGGGCCGCCGTCCGGCCTGGCCGATGATCGTGCTGCGCACGCCGAAGGGTTGGACCGGCCCGAAAACCGTCGACGGCGTGGCGGTGGAGGGCACCTGGCGGGCCCACCAGGTGCCGCTGGCCGAGACCCGCACCAACGCCGAGCACCGAGCGCAACTCGAGGAGTGGCTGCGCAGCTACCGGCCCGAGGAGCTGTTCGACACCACCGGGCGGCTCGTCCCGCAGCTGGCCGCCCTCGCACCGCACGGTGACCGTCGGATGAGCGCCAACCCGCACGCCAACGGCGGCTTGTTGCTGCGCGACCTCGTGATGCCCGACTTCCGCGACCACGCCGTCACCGTCGAACGGCCCGGCACCACGTTCAGCAGCGCGACTGGCGTCCTCGGCGGCCTGCTGCGCGACGTGATCATCGCCAATCTCGACCGGTTCCGCCTCATGGGCCCCGACGAGACGGCATCGAACCGGCTGCAGGCGGTGTTCGAGACCACCGACCGCGCCTGGGACGCGGTCACCCTGCCCGGCGACGACCACCTCGCGCCGTCCGGGCGGGTGATGGAGGTGCTCTCCGAGCACCTGTGCCAAGGGTGGCTGGAGGGCTACCTGCTCACCGGCCGCCACGGGCTGTTCACCAGCTACGAGGCGTTCATCCACATCGTCGACTCGATGGTCAACCAGCACGCCAAATGGCTCAAGACCACCAACCACATCCCGTGGCGGGCGCCGATCGCGTCGCTGAACTATCTGCTCTCCAGTCATGTCTGGCGCCAGGACCACAACGGCCTGTCCCACCAGGACCCGGGGTTCATCGACCACGTGGTGAACAAGAAGGCCGCGGTGGTGCGCGTCTACCTGCCCCCGGACACCAACACCCTGCTCTCGGTGGCCGACCACTGCCTGCGCAGCCGCCAGTACATCAACGTGATCGTCGCCGGGAAACAGCCCGCACTGAGCTACCTCACGATGGACGAGGCCATCGCGCACTGCACCCGCGGCCTCGGGATCTGGCCGTGGGCAGGCACCACCGAGGACGAACCGGACGTCGTGCTCGCCTGCGCCGGTGACGTCCCCACCCTGGAGGCGCTGGCCGCCGCGAGCCTGCTGCGCACCCACCTGCCCGAGCTGAAGGTCCGGGTCGTCAACGTCGTGGACCTGATGCGACTCGAACCCGACAGCGAGCACCCGCACGGGCTCTCGGATCGCGACTTCGACGCCCTGTTCACCCCTGACAAGCCGGTGGTGTTCGCCTACCACGGCTACCCGTCACTGATCCACCGCCTGACCTACCGGCGCACCAACCACCGCAACATCCACGTGCGCGGCTTCACCGAGGAAGGCACCACCACCACACCGTTCGACATGGTGATGATGAACGACCTCGACCGCTTCCACCTGGTCATGGACGTGATCGACCGGGTGCCGGCGTTGGGCAGCAACGCCGCACTCCTGCGCCAGGAGATGGCCGACGCCCGCCTCGCCGCCCGCGCCTACACCCGCGAACACGGCGAGGACGACCCGGCGATCGCGAACTGGACCTGGCCCGGCCAGGAATCCACGCAGCCCGCATGACGTCCGTCCTGGTCGTCAACGCGGGGTCCTCGAGCCTGAAGCTGCGCCTGCTCGACGCAAAGGACGCACTGCAGCAGACTGCCGATCTCCCTGCCTGCGCTGATCTGGGCGCCCTGCTGCGCGACTGGCCAGTGCCCGACCTGGTCGGGCACCGCATCGTGCACGGCGGCACGCGGTTCACCGGCCCCGTCCGCGTCAACGCCGAGGTGCGCGCCCGACTGGAGGAGCTCACCGATCTCGCCCCGCTGCACCAGCCGAAGTCCCTCGCCGCGCTGGACGCCGTGACCGCGCTGCTGCCCGGCGTCCCGGCGGTCGGGTGCTTCGACACGGCGTTCCACGCCACGATCCCGGCCGCGGCGTCGACCTATGCGGTGCCGCGGGCGTGGCGCGAGCGCTGGGCGATCCGCCGCTACGGCTTCCACGGCCTGTCCCACTCCTGGTGCGCGCACCGCGCCGCGGAGCTGGTCGACCGGCCCGTCGAGGAGCTGCGGATCATCACCTGCCACCTCGGCGCAGGCGCCTCGCTCGCCGCCGTGCTGGGCGGGCGCAGCGTCGACACCACCATGGGCTTCACCCCGCTGGAGGGACTGGTCATGGCGACCCGGTCGGGAACCGTCGATCCCGGGCTGGTGCTCTGGCTCCTGGAGCACGAGCGCCTCACCCCGCGCGAGGTGGCGACGGCCTTGGAGCAGCGCTCCGGGCTCATGGCCTTGGCGGGCTCGGGCGACATGCGGGAGGTCGAGGCGGCGGCAGGGCGGGGTGACCGCGACGCGGTGTTGGCCCTCGACGTGGTCACCCACCGGCTCGTCGCGGGCGTCGCCGCGATGGCCGCCGCGGCAGGCGGGCTCGACGTCCTCGCGTTCACCGGCGGCGTTGGCGAGCACTCGCCCGGGGTGCGCGCGAGGGCGGCCGTGCGGCTGGCGTTCCTCGGGGTGATGCTCGACGACACCCGCAACGGAGCGGCGGTGGGCGACGAGGAGATCGGTACGCCGGGCGCACCGGTCCGGACCGTGGTTGTCCAGGCCCGCGAGGATGTGCAGATCGCCCGCCTTGCCCGCCCGCTGGTCCGGTGAGCAGCGCCACCGCGCGGGGGTGTCATCGTCCCCTACCGCGCACGATGGCGGGCTCCTATCCTCCGGCCATGGCCGCTGACGAGCCCGGACCCGGGGAGACGCACCTCGAGGTGAACGTGTGTTGGGCGCTGCTGCGCTCCCAGGAGGTGGGACGGCTGGCGGTGTCGATCGCCGACCGGCCGGAGATCTTTCCCATCAACTTCGTCGTCGATCACGGCACTGTCGTCTTCCGGACGGCGGAGGGCACCAAGCTCGCTGGGGCGGTGCAGGGCGACGCGGTCGCCTTCGAGGCGGACGGGTACGAACGCGACACCGGCGAGGCCTGGAGCGTCGTGGTGAAGGGGCACGCGGAGGAGATCGCGCGGGGCCACGATCTCTTCGACACGGTCGGCCTGCCGCTGTTCCCGTGGCATGCCGCGCCGAAGCAGCGGTTCGTCCGGATCGTGCCCAACGAGGTCACTGGACGTCGGTTCCACGTGGTCGACAGCGAAGCGTGGAGAACACGGTGGATGGACGCGCCGACGTCGGCACCCGAGTGACCGAACCGGCGATCCTGCGGAGAATCAGAACGGCCACAACGGGAAGGCTCGTCGCGCACGGAATCGGTTGCGCCGGGCGTTGCGGACGGCGGTGGCGGTCGGCGTGGGTAGGTGGCCAACGGGACGACGTCCAACTTGCCGGTGTGATCAGCCGGTGGCTGCGAAGTAGCCCGGGTAGGCGTCGTATCAGCGCGGCAAGAACGGCTCGGTCGACCCAGTTCAGTCGGGCGCCGGGGTTGGTTCTGCCCAGTACAGCGACCTCATGGCGCACGACAGGTAGCTCGAGATCTTTTGGAAGCCGGTCTGCGGCCGAGCAGCGTCAGCGAGCTGAGAAGCCGACTGAAGATCAGGTAGAGCAGGCATAGCGACACGTTCGTTATCATGCCTCCCCGATTGGGAACGCCCGATCGCCGCAGCTCACGGATACAGGCCGACTTCTGGAGCCCACAGCCGGACCCACGTGAGCGCGACGCGGCTGCAGGTCGACGTTCTGCTCGGTCGTGGAGACCCGGCAGCAGCCGCGCGGGTTTCCTCCAATCGGTGCGTTGCTGGCCCCTCCGAGGGTGTTGGATTCGTCGTCGCCGGGGCTAAGGTGACTTGTCAACGTTGTGCCCCGGACCCCGGCGCTGCGCTAGCGAGCGTTTTCGTGTTGCGCCTCAGGGAGTCCGCTGTGGAACCGTCGACGGGCAGGTACATGGAGTCAGCCAGTTCCGGTGTTCAAGGACCTGGCTCCCGGCTCGAAGCTCGCCGCGGCGGTGGCCTGTTCCTTGGGCGTGGTCGATGAGGTCCTTCGTGACCGGTGCCTTGGACCGGTCCCGCGGCGCCGAGTGAATTGCGGTTGATGACTGGCGACCGACCTCGCTGGGGCGGCTGAGGACCTGGTGGCCGCGCATCACCGGCGTTTCCCTTGATTGATCTGCGAGGAGCTCTATGATGACTACCTCCACGTCGCCGCGGATCGAGCCGGGGGGTGCCCGCCTGGTTTCCCGGGTGTGGGTGCAGGTCGCGGCTCTGGTTCTGCTGTGTGGTCTGGCGATCCTGGGGTTTCTCGGGTATCGCGCTTACACGTCTGACCCGCCGATCGCTGGGCGGGTCCTGACGCCCGCCGGACAGGTCGTTTACACCGGTGCGGACGTGATCGCCGGGCAGCAGCTGTTCTTGGGCAAGGGCCTGATGGAGTACGGCTCAATCTTCGGCCACGGCGCCTACCTCGGGCCGGACTTCACCGCCGACTACCTGCACCGCGCGGCGCAGATCGCCGCGCGGGAGTACGGCGGTGACACCTCCGCTACCGCGCGCGACAAGGTGATAGCCGACTTCAAGACCAACCGGTATGACCCGAACACCGACACGCTCACCTACACCGATGTGCAGGCGAGAGCGTTCAACGAGCTGGTCTCCCATTACACCAGCTACTTCGGTCCTGACAGCGCCTCCCAGGGCCTGCTTCCCGAGGCGATCACCGACCCCGCCCAGGTCAAGCAGCTCACTGCGTACTTCGCCTGGTCGGCGTGGGCCGGTTCGACGCTGCGTCCAGACCAGGGCTACTCCTACACCAACAACTGGCCCGCCGAGCCGCTGGTGGGCAACACGGTGACAGCCGACGTCGTGGTCTGGAGCGTGCTGTCTCTGATCGTGCTGCTGGTGGGCATCGGCGTGCTGTTCGCCGCGTTCGGACGCTGGGGCGAGCGCATGGGCTGGCGAGGTCGCCAAGCCGACACCATTTCGTTCCGCCGCCCCGACGATGTCGCCGTCACACCCACCCAACGGGCCTGCGCCTACTTCTTCCTGGTGGTCGGGCTGCTGTTCGTCATCCAAACCCTGGTGGGCGCGGCCAGCGAGCATTACCGGGCCGATCTGACCAGCTTCTTCGGTTTCGACCTGGGCCGCTGGTTACCGTTCAACCTGGTCCGCACCTGGCATGTCCAGCTGTCGATCTTCTGGACCGCGACGTCCTTTCTGGCGGCTGGGCTCTTCCTGGCCCCCATCGTCTCCGGGCGCGAGCCGCGCCGACAGTCCTGGCTGGCCTACGGTCTGCTGGGAGCGCTCGCAGTGGTCGTGTTCGGCAGCATGATCGGCGAGGGGCTCGACATCCACGGGTGGCTCTCACCGACCCTGCAGCTGATCGGGATGCAAGGCTGGGAGTACCTCGACCTGGGCCGGCTGTGGCAGGTCCTGCTCACCGTGGGCCTGTTCTTCTGGGCGTTCATGCTGTTCCGGGGGCTGCGCCCCGCGTTGCGCGGACAGTCGCGGATCAACCTGCCGTGGTTGTTCTTCTACACCGGGCTCGCGATCCCAGCGTTCTACGCGGTGGGATTGCTCACCAGCTCGGAGTCCGACTACACCGTCGCGGACTTCTGGCGATTCATGGTGGTGCACCTGTGGGTCGAGGACTTCCTCGAAATCTTCACCACGGTGCTGGTGGCGTATCTGTTCGTGATGCTGGGCGTCGTGCGCCAAAACGTCGCCCTGACGATCGTCTACCTGGACATCATCCTGTACTCCGTCGGCGGCGTGGTCGGCACCATGCACCACCTGTACTTCTCCGGCACCCCGGCCGAAACGATGGCACTCGGCGCGTTCTTCTCCGCGGCAGAGGTGTTGCCGCTGACGTTCCTCACCGTCGAGGCCTGGTCGTTCCTGCAGCTCGGCTCGCGCCAAGAACAATCGTCGCAGACACCCTTCCCGCACCGATGGGCCGTGATGTTCCTGGTCGCCGTCGGATTCTGGAACTTCCTCGGGGCCGGGGTCTTCGGGTTCCTGGTCAACCTGCCGGTGGTGTCCTACTACGAAATCGGCACCGCACTGACCGCCAACCACGCCCACGCCGCCATGATGGGCGTCTATGGCATGCTGGCGATCGGGTTGGCGCTGTTCTGCCTGCGCTATCTGATACCCGAGCAGCGGTGGCCGGACAAGCTCGCCAAAATCTCGTTCTGGTCATGCAACATCGGCCTGGCCTGGATGTGCTTCGCCACATTGCTCCCGCTCGGTATCCTGCAGCTGTACAAGTCCGTCAGTGACGGCTATTTCGCGGCACGCCAGCTGGAGTTCATCACCAACCCGAACAACCAGCTCCTCGAGTGGATGCGTCTGCCCGGCGACGTCGTGTTCATCGTCGGGGGCGCCCTACCGTTCTTGTGGATCTGCTGGCTGGGGGTGCGCTACCGCACCCGCAACCAGATCATGGACGAACCCCAAGACGTGCTGTTCACTCAGATCGGCGAGCCCGCCGGCCTCGGCAGGGCGGACGCAGTTCAGTGACGGTATCCCCCGAAACCGTACTGTTCACCGGCTACGCCGGCGTGCTGCTCGTCCTCGCGTGCGCCCTGGACCGGCTAGCCCGCCACAGCCACGCCCGGTCCGAGCGCTACCGCACCGCCGGGTTCCGCTACCACCCCCAACACGACGTATGGGTCTGCCCGCAAGACCAGATGCTGTGGCCCACCAGCTACGACGAACGCCAACACCTCATGCGCTACCGGGCCAGGCCCTCGGTTTGCAACGCCTGCCCGGTCAAGACCGACTGCACCAGCTCACCGCGAGGTCGCGAGATCGCTCGCCCGACCCAGCCGTGGCCGCACTCCGAGGCGGCCCGGTTTCACCGCGGGCTGGTGTTACTGCTGATCGGCCTCGCGGCGCTGCTGCTGGTGGTGATGATTTTCCGACACCACCAACCCGGCGACCTCGCGGTGATCATCGCGCCCCTGGCCGCCGCCGGGCTGCTGGGGTATCGGTTCACCGACCACTTCCGGCGTACGCCGGCCGGATTCCCCGCGGCGACCGCGGCCACCGGGTTACGCGTCACCCCACCGAGCCGCACCACCTGGGCCTCGGACCGCAGAGACCCGTCATGACCTCGCTGGTCGCCGTCCCGATCGTGCTCATCGTCTTGATCGCGGCGGCGCTGGCCAGCGCCCGGATCCTGCGGGAGTACCAGCGCGGCGTCTGCTTCCGGCTGGGGCGCCTGCGCCCCATCGCCGGACCCGGGCTGGTGCTGCTGCTGCCGTTCGTGGACCGGATGATCCGTGTCGACCTGCGCACGGTGACCCTGACCATCCCCCCGCAGGAGGTCATCACCCGCGACAACGTGCCAGCCCGGGTCAACGCCGTCGCCTATTTCCGGGTCATCAAACCGGAGCTGGCCATCACCGAGGTGGAGGCCTACCCGGTCGCCACCTCACAGATCGCGCAGACCACCCTGCGTTCCGTGCTCGGGCGGGCAGATCTGGACACCCTGCTCTCGGAGCGAGACGAGCTCAACGACAGCCTGCGCCGCATCATCGACGAACAGACCGAACCCTGGGGTATCAAGGTGACCACGGTGGAGATCAAAGACGTCGAGATCCCCGAGGCCATGCAGCGGGCGATGGCCCGAGCGGCCGAAGCCGAACGGGAGCGACGAGCCAAAATCATCTCAGCCGAAGGCGAATTCCAAGCATCGCAAAAGCTGCTCGACGCCTCGAACGTACTCAGCAGCAACCCCGCCGCGATGCAACTGCGCTACCAGCAAACCCTCGTCGAGCTCGGCGGCGACAAGTCCACGATCGTGTTCCCCCTCCCGCTGGACCTGATCGCGCCGTTCCTGGCAGCCGCGCGCGGAGGCCCCGGACACCCCGGGACGCAGCGCACGAACAAACCACGCCGACCCCGCTGGCGACATCGTCGAGGCCGACCCAACACCTCCACCCCGAACCAGACATGACCGGCCACAATGGGCCAGCACCCCCCGGCGGCGTCGCCGAACTCGGGCAGCGGGGCATGTCGGCTCCGGCTATCGGCCAAACCATCTCACGACCGGCGCCGCCCCATAACCAATCCTTGCCGCCAACGCCTGCGCCCCTCGCGAGCGCCTTCTATGAAAGGTCCTTCATGGCCCGAGGAGTCCTCGCTGACCGCCTGACCCGCCATCAGCTGCAGCTGGCGCGCCATGCATCGAGCCAGCGCAGCGCGCGCACCGTGTTCGGCGCTCGTGAGCACGTGCTGCGCCAAACCCTGATCGCGCTTGCCGCCGGCCAGTCTCGGTGAACACGACAATCCGGGCGAAGCCCCCGTGAACGTGCTGCACGGACGCAATGTTGCTGCTGATGTAGCTGGCCGAGTTCTCGCCCGCCCGCTTCACCACCGACGGCTCACCGAGCGCGTCCACCAACCCGCTGATCGACTACCACGTCATCTCCGCGATCGCGATGATCGTGGCCGCCGTGACCTACGCTGGGATCACCTGGGGACTCGGCCGCCGGTGGGCGGCGCTGCCGTTCGTCCCGGCCACCCGTGGACCGTCTGAGCACAGCGACGACGGGCGTCCACGCCGGGTAGCGTGGGGCCCGTCGAGGCCGATAGTCCCGGCTCCTCGGGAACAGCAGCCCATGTCCCCCAGGCTTCATGCTTCGTACCGTCGGTCCTGGAGATCCGACGTCCAGAGGGGGCCTGCCATGGCAGACAGGGGCGACAGCACGGACCACGGCCTCGTGGCGCTCGACGACTCGGCCTGCTGGGAACGCCTGCCCCGTGCGAGAGTGGGCAGGCTCGCTTGGACGGATCCGGACGGTCGCATCATGGTCGTACCCGTCAACTTCGGGCTGGATGGCCACACGGTCGTCATCCGGACCGGCGACACGGCTCTGCTCGACGCCGCCCGAGCCGGCAGGCGGTGCGCCTTCCAGGCCGAGGATCTCGAACCGGGTCTGCGGAGCGGCTGGACGGTGCTCGTCGACGGACAGCTCACCACGACGGAGGACGACGCGACGACAGAGAGACTCGGTCAGCTGGTCGACCCGTGGCTGCACGAGCCACGGCCCCACGTCCTGCTGCTCACTGCGACGCAGGTCACCGGCCGCACTCTGCACGCCGTCGGCGGCGTTCAGGTCCTGCCCGTCGACGAGCAACCCTGACCCCGGCGGCCCCGTCGGGCGCGCCACCCCCGGTCACGGCATGAGAGGATCCGGAGAGGCGTCGGGGCCACCGGAAATCGTATTCGCGACCTGGTGGAGAACTACGAGAGTGCCAGCGGGACGCCGATCGGCGGTACCGGCCTATAGCCAACAGCCGAGGCATCCATGGGACCAGCCGTGGCCCGGTACCGGCCCTTCGTCCACCGCGACTACGAAGCGAGCGTTTGACGAGGACTGGGACGCCCTCGACCCCGACCAGCCTCACCGCTCGATACGACAACCAGCCCGCTGGACCTGCCTGCTCCATCCGTCCCTGCCGGCGCACCGGGCGAGGCGAGTGCGCGCCGCAGCCTCGACGAGGGCATACCTGACCCGCGCCCACCGGACCGGCAGCCGACCGCACCATCGACAGTGGCGTCACGACCGGATCATCGCCGACCTGCTCGGCGACACCCCGACACCGAACACGAACCCACGCCGAGCCGAAAACCAGGCTGCCCGTGCCTCGCCCGCGTTACCCGGACCTCACGAAGCCGACTCGACCCGTGCCTACACTGTCTTACCTTGCGCAGCACTGACCGTCCCCCACCTGGCTAGCCCGAGTTTCCAAAGATCTTGAGGCTTCCGCCGTGTTTCCGCAGGCACAGCAGTTTTCGATCTTCAGTTTGGTGTATTACCCACGTCAGCGGTGCGGGGCGTACCGGTCGAGGTCGAACAGCTGGTAGAGGCGCTGCTGGGTGGGGGTCATCCTGGTGATGGTGTGCCGAGCCCGGGGCCGCCCGCGTTCGCCCTGGTAGAGCAGGACGGTCTCGCCGATCCCCTCGAGTTCGGCCAGCAGCGCGGGCACCGAGAGGGCCAGATCGGTGCGGGCGGCTTCGCGGCGCATCAGGTGGGCGATGGCCAGAGCGAGTACGCAGGTGAACAGGTGCACGCGGATCTTGTGGTCGGTGAAGTGGCGGATCGGGGCGAAGGACACCACGTGCGGGTCCTTGGCCTGGCGGAACCCGGCCTCGAGGTACTCCTGGGAGCGGTAGGCGTCGATGAGCTGGGCGAGGGGCCAGTCGTCGTGGTCGGTGACCAGGATCCGCTTGCCGAAGATCTGCTCCTCCAGCCCGGCCTGTGCGGTGGAGTCGATCCGCCAGGCCAGCCGCAGCGTGGCGGGGGTGTCCCCGGTCAGCTCGGTGGCGATGACCCGGGCCACCCAGCGAGGGGCGCAGATGGTGTCGATCTCGGCCTGCACCTTCGCGGGTGGGCGGCGGGTGCGGCCGCGGGCCAGCCGCTCGGCCAGCTCGGTCAGCGCGGCGGTGGCCTTGCGCAGGGTCTGGACGAACCCGGCCTGCTGGGCGGTGTGCAGGCCCGGCGAGTGGGTCAGGATCACCCGCCGTTGCCGGCCCAGCACCATCGCGGTGGTCTCGAACGCGGACAGGTTCTCCTCGGCGTAGGCGGGCACCACCTGGCGGTCGGTGGCGGGGCGGGCGAGCAGCCCGGGATGGTCACTCGGGGGGACCGACCCGACGAAGTGCAGGCCCAGCTCGGCGAGCCGGGCGAAGTTGGGCTGGGAGTTCTGGCCGGCGTCGAAGGTCACGGTGGCCGCGCCGGGCCCGCCCAACGTTGCGGAGTAGCGGCGTGCCAGCTCCTCGATCATCGGTTGGAACTGGGTGACGTCGACCTTGTTGCCCGGGTAGGCGCGGGAGAGCAGCGGGATGCCACCGTCGCGGGTCGCGACCAGCCCGAGACCGACAATGCGCAGGTCGTAGCGTTTCTGCTTGGCCTTCCCCCGCTGCGCGATCGGGGCCCGCTGGTTGCCCGAGTCGATGAACGTCGCGCAGTTGGTCATGTCCAGGATCAGTGCATGGGTGTCCAGCCCGAACTCCTCGACCATCCGCCGGGTCAGCGCCGCCTCGATCTGCTCCAGTTGTTCCACGGTGACCGCGTCCATCGCATCCCAGAACCGGCGGTGATCCAGCGCCCCGGTCGGGATCCGGGTGATCCGACCCAGCGCGGTCCCGGTCCACCACTGCGCGAATGCCCGCTTGGATCGGGGATCACAGACCCGGTTCAACGCGGCCAACCCCAGGTAGGTGCCCACCGACACCGCCGCGCCGCGTGCCGCGTCCCGCACCCCGGAATCGATCACCGAATCGATCACCGTGATCGCGTCCAGCCGGGCCAGCATCCCCCACACCGCAGCGACGTCACCGAAGCGGCGGTGCTCGGTATCGGGCAAGCTCGGGTCACCGCCCGGGCCCGCGCTCAGCCGGGCGATCACCTCGTCCTCGGCGCCCAGATACACCTGATCCACGATCCGCGGCCGGCCGCCCACCCGGGCCGAGGTCGCCGCGTACAGGTACGTCCTGCCGCCGCGTCGCTTCTTGATGATCGAGGACACAATTATGGGTAATACACACTTTCGGGGCACCGGTCCACCCGCCGCGCCGAACAAGCCCCAGGTCAGGACCACCAGCACGGCAACACCACGATCATGATCAAGCACACAAAGCCATGATCATTGGAAACTCGGGCTAGCCTCGGGAAACGGGCCGTGAGCTCAGTTCACGAATGTGCGCAACGACGGCTGCGGGGGAGATCTTCGCGCATTTCCCCGATCTCGCCAAGGCCGGAACCGACCCCGGCCTCGGCCGATCCCCACTGCAGCAGCGTGGGCGGCCGTGTCTAGAAGGATGTCAGGGGGAGGGTGTCACCGGGTGGCCCGTTCGAGCGCGGCGACGAGCTGTGCGGGATCGGTCCCGTCCAGCCGTGTGGGCGGGACGGCGCCGCGGCCGTTGGCGTTGACCAGCGCCAGGGCCACCCGGGCCCGGCCGACGACGAGTTGGTCGACCGGGCGCATCTGCGAGATGGCCTCCAGCCCACGGGCGACGTGGATCGGGCCGAGCCGAGGCACGCGTTCGACGTGCAGCCAGGTGCCTCCCTCGACGTCCTGGTCGGTCAGCAGCACGACATCCGCCCCCGCGTCCTTGGCCGCGCGCAGGAAGGGCAGGGCCCGGTAGCCGCCGTCGACGACGACGACCCGCACCGGGCCGGCGCGCCAGACATGGCGGCCGAACCGGTATCCGGCGAACTCGTGCGAGCGGGGTGGCACGCGGCCGGTCGCACGGCGAAGGAAGACCATGGCGTCGATGCCGGACTCCAGGCCGACGCGCACCAGGCCCTGCCACCCGTCGCGCCATCCCCCGTCGACGACCAGCTTGAACGCGATTTTGGCCAGCGGTCGCACGACGATGGCGTTGAGGTACGCGCCGCGCGAGCCGAGGGGGTCGACGTGTCCGGACTCGAGTCGGGCGTACGCCCAGGCGTCATGGAACGCCTCACCCCAGGTGGACGCGAACTCGTGGTGCAGGTCGCCGCGCATCGCCCAGGTCCGTTCGTTCGGCCAGAGACCCTCGTGGACGAGCCGCGCCTCGTCGTGGCGGTAGGTACCGCGGCGGAACAGCCGCGCGCGGTAGTGCGGGTACTTCGCCGATGGCCCGAGCCAGCGGCCGAGGAGGCGGTCCCGTAAGGGGATCACGCACACCAGGACGTCGTCCGGGGGCGACGCCAGGAACCGCAGGATGTCGTCGCGCAGCTCCGCGCTGACCCGCTCGTCGGCGTCCACCTCAAGTACCCAGTCGCCGTGCGCGTGGTCCAACGCGATGTTGCGCTGCGCGCCGAAGCCAGCCCACGTATGCTCGACGACCCGTGCACCGGCGGCCTGCGCGATCTCGATCGTTCGGTCCGATGAACCGGAGTCGACCACCACGATCTCGTCGCACCACGATACCGAGGCCAACGCGGCGGGGAGCCGGACCTCCTCGTTCAACACGATCATGCAGGCCGTCACGGTCGGGCGGGCGGCTGCGCCGCTTTGCACTCCGAGCGCGCCGCTCTGCGGTTCGGCAGCGTCCACCGGGACGGTCGGCCGGACCGCGAGCGGTGTGGTCTCGGTCATGTCCCGCTGCCGTGCCCGAGGAACGTCATCTTCCAGCCCATCGGGCGCAGCGACCGCGCCACCGCTGTGTACCCTGCGGCCTCGAGTTTCCGGACGGCCTCCTCGACCTGGGCGATCCCCACGGGCTGCGCGAACTCGACACACAGTGCGGTCACTGGTTCGGCCTTGTCCAGCACGCTGTCGATGATGTGGAACTCCGAGCCCTCGGCGCTGATCTTCAACAGGTCGATGTGCCCCCACCCGTGCTCCGCACGCAGGGACGCCACGCTCCGAGCCGGGGAGACGAAGGCCGCAGCCGTGCCGTGCATGTCCGTGGCGGAGTGCGACACGAAACCGTCGACGACGGGCGCGTGGAAGGTCAGCGTGGTGTCGACGTCCCAGAGTGCGGCCTGCTCGAAGGTCACCCGTGGCTCATGGGCCAGCGCCGCCCGGGCGTGCTCCGCGGCGGCCGGCACAGGGTCGAGTAGGTGCACGCGGCACCCGAAGCGGTCGACCAGCATGGACTCGAAGCTGACGTCGGTACCGGCGCCCGCGGAGAGCACGACACTGTTCTCCGTGAGCAGACCGGCCGGGATCTGGTACCCGCCGTAGCTCATGTCGCCGAGGGTGATCACGTCGGGTGCCGGAACGATCGGCACCCGTGAGGTGAAGCGCGCGACACGGGCCCGCGCGAGCACGCCACGCCAGGTGCGGCGCGCCAGCGTGCCTGCTCGACAGGCACCGGTGCGGACCAAACGGACGGCGGGCGGCCGTGCGAGCGGACGGTTCAGCAGCACTGGGTTCTCCGAATCTCTGGTCGACGTCGCCGTTGCGGTCACTGGGCCACCGCCAGCACGGAGCGCACCGCATCTGCGACGCGGTCTGGCGTCCGGGACGTCAGCTGCAGGAGTCCGGGGCGCAGTGCGCCATCTGAGTCTCGGCGAAGGCCGCGCCGTGCTGACGAAGGGCGAATCCTTCGCTTCATCTCAACTCCCGGGGACCGCTCGAATGCACCGAGGTCACCGGTGCGCCAGGTATCGTCGGCGAGACTGGACTCTCGCATGGAGCGAGGGGACCGGGATCGTCATTATTAGGGAGATGCGGCGCTGACGGCCCCGCGGTGTGCGGTAGTGGGGCGGCCCCGCCCACGGCCCCGACCACTTGAGGGCGCCGACGTGCCGTCTCCTGGCCCGCCCGAGCCAACGCCGGTCTCGGTGCGGTCGAGGACGGCTGACCGCAGTCGTCGTCGCCGTTGGCGTGCTGCTGGGCTTCGCTGCCACCACGCCGTCGGCCCCGAAATCCGTCAGAAATCCGTCGGAGCCGAGTTCGGCGGGCCAGATTCGGTCTATGGTGAGTGGCGTCGTCGCGAACATCCCGCCTCCCTATGACGCGGCGAAGACCCTGGGAGGGAGGGCGTCAGGATCGAATTCGCAAATCGGGCACCGACAGCGGCGTGATCCAGGACGACGGTGGATCGGCTCGCTGCACAGCGGTCGAAGACGCCGCTAGTTGGCGTCTATCGGTCCGCGCCCATGAAGGACCAGGCCCGAGCGGTGGGGGAGTGGCACGGGGGCTGCGAAGCCACGTTCGGCCACCCGCACCCGGTGACGGCCATCGAGTTCGGCTACGAGACGAAGTCGTGAAGAGCCGAGGTTCGGCTCCTCCCGCGCGAGGGAGTTATATCGGGTACCGTCCCCCAATGGAGAAGCCATGCCTGTCCGGATTCGCCACCTGCTGAGTCCCGGAAAGTGGATTCATGCAGTCCGCCGCCGCATGTTTCGGTGGCAAGCGGGCCGCAGCGTCGAGCTGAGCCCGGCGCCCGGTTTGGAATTGATCGGCACACAATATGCACGCTGGTATGCGCCCGTCTCGGTGATGACCCCGGAGTGGGTCGTGTACGCAGTCGGCGCAGGTGGAGATGTCTCGTTCGAGCTTGGTCTGCTCGACCGAACCAAGTGCGAGGTTCATACTTTCGACCCAGCCGAAGAGTCCGCCAGGTACATTGAGTCATTGGCTGATCCTCGACTGATTTTCCACAAGTATGCCATCTGGACCGAAGACGGGGAGCTTCGGATGTGGCGCGCCGCCGACCCGACTCATATGGCGCTTTCGGCGGCGAACCTTCAGCACACGGCAGAGTCTTCGTTCGTCCAGTGCCGTTCGATCGACTCCGTCATGGCGGAGTACGGGCACCGAAAAGTACATATTATGAAGTTCACGGTCGACGGCGCAGAGTACCAAGTCGTGGATCCGGAGGCGCTGAAGCGTTGGGGTGTCGAGGTTCTGAACATTGCATACTTGCCCAGTCGGCCGTGGCGGCTCGCCCAGCGGCATATCATGAGGCTCATCGAAGCCGGTTACGCACCTGCAGCTCGCCGCGACAATACCGGGATTTGCTTTATCACCACCGAACTTCGGCAGCAGCTCGCGTTGGCTCACCCTCACCACGTCTGAACGAGTTCCGCTGTAGATCTTCGGCTGGGCGACCTACCAGCCTGGCCGCCCGAGACCGACCACGAGCCTCCACGAACCCGAGGGGACTCGGCACAATTGACGATGGCGCCGCGGTGCTCCCCGCGTAGCTTGTACGGGTGCAGGTTGAGCCGCGGGTCGAGTCAGTCGATGATCACAAGCCGATCGCATCGATCCTGACGCCGAGCGTGGACACTCGCGCCGGTGGAGTGGAGCGCTTCACACACTCGGTCCGGCTCGCGCTGGAGCCGGACTGGGACGTTCGGCTGGTGACATCCTCTCGGTCCGCCCCGCGAACGGTTGCCCGGATGGGCGGGCACTTCCTCTGGCAGTCCCGGGCGATTGCCCGCGCGACGGCGCGCGGCGAGCGCAGCACCCTGCTCATCTCCAACGGAATGTTGGGATGGGGTGCACCGCGCGATGTCGGCCGCATCCATGTCTTTCACGGAACCATGCCTGCGGCTATGTGGGCGAGCCGCCCACTGCTCCTGCGGGACCGCCTGCGGGGAGCGGTAGGCGGCGGGACCGCAGAATATCTCGCTGGGCGGGGAGCGACTACCGTTGCGGTCTCGCGCGCCACGGCCGAGGAGGTCGAGCGCATCTACCGGATCACGGTGGACCAGGTAGTCGAGAACGCCGTCGACACGGATCTCTTTCGACCTCACGACCCCATTGCGGCGCGCCGACGGTTCCCGCAGCTTCCTGATGGTCCGATCGCGCTCTTCGTCGGCAGCGCAGGCGCACGAAAGGGAATCGATCTCGCGGTGGCTGCGGCCAAGGAGGCGGGTTTCGTACTCGCCGTCGCCGGTGACCGTCCCGTCCGGTCCGCAGTTCATCTCGGCCTGCTGGCACCGGAAGACCTCGCGTGGGCGTACTCTGCGGCTGATTGTGTGATCTTTCCTACGAGGTACGAGGCCTGCAGCTTCGTCGTCCTCGAGGCGCTCGCCGCACAGGTTCCCTTGGTCACCACTCCAGTCGGGTGGGCGCGCGAGCTGGCGGCACACGTCCCGGGCTATGCGCCCTTGCTGACCAAACCGGCAGTTGCTCCGATCGTCGAGGCTCTGCGTTACTGCCTAGCGACCGACCTCACGGACGTCGTCACGGCGGCCCGGCGCCATGTCGTCGCGCAGAACTCGCTGGAGCCCTTCGCCCGGCGGTGGCGCGCGCTCAGCGCCGAGGCAGCCAATACCTGATCGGGACGCCCCGATCGAGTCGCTCACACCACCGCCGACCGGCTCAATCGCTCCGCAGCCGCGCGAGCTTCCGGAGCTGCCCCCGTGCGATGAAGCCTACGCGTTCTTCCACGAACCGAGCCTGGGCGCCAAGACGCGTCTTGATGTGTCCACCAGACTGCAGGAAATCGCCGTGGCTCTGCAGGAAGAGCCAGTTGTTGTAGAAGCACCAGAACTCGTAGGCGATCCGGTTGCGCCGCTGACCCCCGCTGAACTGCTGCGACTGGTAGGAGTACGTCCGCGGGGTGAGGACGCACCGGAACCCGCGTCGTACTGCCGAGATGAAGAAGTCGGTCTCCTCCCGCCAGGCGTTGCCGCGGTAACGCCGCCGGTAGCCCAACGTCTCGAATACTGCGCGTCTGCCCAGCACGAGCGGCGGCAGGAAGGGTGTCTCGATCTCGTGCGGGGGAAAGGAACCCGGGTTCGCCGTCAGGCCGAAGCGCGTTTCAGGGTGGGATCGACGGTAGGCCACCTCGGACTCGACCTCGTCACTTGCCGCGTGTACCCACGGAGCGCTGATGATGTCTGCGCCGCAATCTTGTGCGACGCGAAGCAGCACCGCACCGTACACGGGGGGGACCTGACAGTCATCGTCCAGCATCAACACCCAGTCCGAGCGCGCGGCGCCGATGGCAGATGCGCGGGCTGCTGGAGAGCCTTGGTTGGTGGCGTGACGGATGAGGCGCAGCCGGTCGTCGTCGACCCCCGCCAGCACCTGCTCGGTCTCATCTCCGGAGCCGTCGTCGACGACGATCAGCTCCAGCAGACCATCCAGCGCGAGATAGTGTGCAAGGTTGCGACGCAGCGCTGCGGCCCGGTTGTAGGTCGGAAGCAGCGCCGAGAAGGTGCCGGGCGCCCGCTGATTCGACCGGTTCGACGGCAGCATGCTGTTGCTCCTGCTCGTTGTCAGTACTTGACCTTCGCTGCGATCGGTGACGGTCTGAGGTCAGCCTGGATCGCTTCCCGGAACCACAGTGGGGCCGGATATAGGGGACGATATCCACTCAGCACCTGCTCGCTGGGCTGGGCGCAGACTCGAGTCCTGGTGCTAGCGCTGGCATGACGGCTCGGAGAGTCCCAACAGCCGGGTCACGGATCCGCGGCCCGCGAGAGCTCCCTGGCGTGGGAGGTTCCATCGCGCGCTCCAGTCGACTCGGCAAGGGTCCTGCAGGTGAGAGGTCGTCCGCCCACTCACCGCCGTTACCTTGTGCGACAGCTACCGCGACCGTCATCTCCCCGCTGATCTGATTGGTGGCCGGTCAGGTGATTGGCCTGACGAGCGGTGATCGGCGCGTGGGGTAGCGCGCTGTGAGCCCACGGAGAACCGCACCCAGGGGCACGAGGCCGTTGATGTACCCGATTTGGGCGATTAAGGCCACTCTGAAGCTGATTCTGGAGCCGATCTTCCGGAGCGGATCTTCTCCCGTGATCTTACGGGCGCCGTCCGGCGGGTAGTCTCACGTCGCGGTCGTCGAGGTGCGCAATTTCGGTGCTCGGCGAGTGAGGCGGATGTGCGAGGCTGGCGGGTCGTGCCTGGTCATGCACACCAACCGGGCGGGGTCGGCCCGCACGGCAGGGGCCGCTCAAGGGCGGCTATTCCGACCGGAACTGGCTGTTTGTCGCACTTCTCCGTGGTGAGCCCGGTTTGCGATAGGCGGCTCGGAAACGACGTGTCGAGCGTCCGGCAAAACGCTTCGCGCACGCCTGGCCAAACCGGTTCGACCGCTGGGCGGAATAGGCAGCTGGTGGACGGATCCGGGACATCGGTCGAAGTGAAAAAATGCGTGAACAGCGTACGGAAGATGTGGCGTGCCAACCGCCGGATTGGCCGAGATCAGTCGACTAATGTGGACCCCAGGGATCCCCTCTGGTACGCGCCCAATGCTCCACATGCGCATCGCGACCCGTGACGAACCTGTCACGTACCGTCCTGACCTGCTCGAATGCGGCTGCTTGACGTCAGCCGGGCGGCGCGGCCTGGGACGCGGAGATCACCGAGCAGGGGGCCGGCCGTGGCTGGGACCTGTGTCGATCATCACAGATGAGTTCCGCTTGCGCATTCTCGGATGGCGTGCGTCACCGAGCAAACGTGCACCAACTGTGGTCGGACATGCGCCGAGTCACCGGCCGGAACCAACAGCTCACCCCGATGCCTGATTGTGATGTCAAAGAAGGCGGCCGT
>CAWGIV010000005.1:0-29653 GCA_963822805.1 uncultured Actinomycetota bacterium
AAGAGAAAACAACTGGACCACGCGGGGTCTTGCTGCTGCTATGCGGCGGTGGGCGGTGGTGGTTGAGCCTGGATGGTGTAGCCGATCGCTTCGAGTTGGCGGATGAGTTTGCGTGCTCGTCGTGCGGGGTCCTCACGGCGAATGAAGTAGTCCGTGCCGAGATCATGGTAGGGCTGGTTGCGGTGGAGCATGTAGAAGATCGACACGAGGATGCTGTGCTCGACGGCGACCAGGGCTTGAGGGTGGCCCAGGCGGGGACGCAACCGGGTGTACTGGGCGGCCAGGTAGCTGTTCTTGGTGCGCAGGGCGCCCATGGCAGCATCGTGCAGGTAGATGCCCAGCCATTTAGGCCCCTTGCGGGTGGCCCCAGACTTCGACCGGCCCGCTGACTCGTGGTTACCGGGACAGACTCCGGCCCAGGACGCCAGCCGGGAGGCGGTGACGAACACGCCCATGTCAGTCCCGATCTCGGCCAGCAGCCCTTGGGCGGTGCGCTGATCGACGCCCGGGATGGTGTCCAGGAGCTGGATCTGACGGGCGAAAGGGGCGATCGCGGTCTCGATCTCAGCGGAGAGGCTGGCGATCAACTCATCGAGGAAGTCCATCTTGGAGAGGATCGAGGCCACGATCACCGCGTGATGCCCGCTGAACCGGGAGGTCAGCGCCTCACGCAGAGCGGGGATCTTCTTGCGCAGCTTGCCCAGCGCCAGATCGGCCAGCACCTCGGTGTCGGTGGTGCCCGCGACCAGAGCCTCCAGCATGGCCCGGCTGGACTTGCCGAGGATGTCGCTGGCCACCGAGGACAGCTTCACCCCGGCGTCCTGCAAGATCTTGTCCAGGCGCTGGGTCTCGCGGGTGCGTTCCTCGATCTGCGCCTTGCGGTAACGGGTCAGATTCCGCAGCTCCCGGATCGGCTTCGGAGGCACAAACGACGGGCGGACCAGCCCGAACTCGATCAACTGACAGATCCACGACGCGTCGGAGACGTCCGTCTTGCGGCCCGGGATGTTACGCATATGCCGGGCGTTGAGCAGCCAGACCTCCATCTCCTCTTCCAGCATGTAATAAGGGGCCTTCCAGTACACCCCGGTCGACTCGATCCCCACCCGAGCCACCCCCAGGCCAACTAGCCAATCCCGCAACACCAGCAAGCCCGGGGTCGTCGTGGCGAACCGGCCCTGCTCCACGACCCCACCAGGCAGATGCGCCTCGGCGACGATCACATCCTTGTGCACGTCCAGACCAGCGGAGCGCTCAACGATCCGTTCCACCTGCCTCACCTCCCAGATAGCTCCCAGATCGGGCCGCCCGGGAGGGCCTCACGTCACGGAGTCTGAAGATCGCGCTCGAAGCGGCAGTTCACGGCGCCCAAGGCCCTCACGTCTGGCTGTCAAACGACCTCGCCCGCGCCAAGAATCCTCGACGTCGACCGGAGGGCACCAGCGAGTTTTCCCCAGATCACGCCGACCCGCCAGGGTCCCCGATGGCTGTCAAGTGAACGGTGTAACTGAATCTTGCTAGATGATATTTGATCTTGCTGGGGTGTTACGTCCGGGCGGCGGACAGGCGTCCGTCGAAGGTGATCTCGAAGGCGTTGAGGGCGGCTTTCCAGCGGTTGGACCAGCGCTGCTGTCCCTTGCCGGTGGGGTCCAGGCTCATGATCGCGAGGTAGACGCACTTCAGCGCGGCCGCCTCGGTGGGGAAGTGCCCGCGGGCGTTGACCGCTCGCCGGATCCGGGCGTTGATCGACTCGATCGCGTTGGTGGTGCAGATAATCGTGCGGATCTCCTGGTCAAACTGGAGGAAAGGCACGAATTCAGCCCACGCGTTGGTCCACAGCCGGATGATGGCGGGATATCTCTTCTCCCATTTCTCGCTGAACTCGGCGAAGGCGTCCAGCGCCGCGGACTCTGACGGCGCGGTGTACACTGGTTTGAGATCTTTTGCGATCGCCGCCCAGTCCTTCTTCGAGGCATACTTGAACGAATTGCGCAACAAATGCACAATACATGTTTGCACGATCGTCTGGGGCCACACCGTGGTCACCGCCTCGGGCAGGCCCTTCAGCCCGTCGCACACGACGATCAGGCAGTCCTGGGCTCCCCGGTTCTTGATCTCCGAGAGCACCCGCATCCAGTACTTCGCGGAAGCGCACAGGTTCGCGCGAAGGTGTGCGTGGTGGTGGCTGAACTGTCACACGTTCGGCAGGCGGGTGGGGTTAACGTGGTCGGCGAGGTAGGCGGTGACGGCTTCGTTGGTCATGCCGTATGCGGCGGCGACGAGTTTCACGTCGGTGGTGGTGACGAGGCTGGTCAGCCTGGTGGAGCGCAGGACGCGGGGTTGGATGCCGACGGGGTCGAGGGTGTGTTTGACGTAGCCGTCGGAGGCGGGAGCCCGGGTGGCTTTGGTCTGATTGGTGATCAGCAGGTGGGGGTTGCTGCTGCGCAGGGTGTGACGGTGAGTGATGCAGCGTTGGAGTGCTGTCCAGGTCCAGGGGTCCAGCGGTGTGGGGTGGGGCCGGCGGCCGAGCCGGGCGGTCCGGCCGGTGTGGTCGATCGCGTCGTCGGTCAGGTGCTGGATCTCGGTGGTGGTTGCCCCGTGCAGCAGGGCGAGCAGACCGACAAGCGCCTCGTGAGGATGGACGCTGGGGTCAGTGCTCCAGCGCTGGAATAGTGATCGCTGCCGCTGGAGGGTGAGTGTGGGGCCGCGAAATCCCCGTGGTTGCGGCGCGGTCAGGGTGCGGGCCGGGTCAATGAGGAGCAGTCGGCGGCGGGTGGCGAAGGCGAAGAACTGCCGCAGTCCGGCCAGGTAGAAGGCACGCCGGGGTGATCGGTTGTGAAGGAATGCTTCGATGTCGCCGACCTCGACGGTGGCCCAGTCGCTCTTGTCGCGGGAGGAGACCAGGAAGCGGGCCAGGTCCCGGACGGCGGTCAGGCGAGCATCGATCGTGGTGTGCTCGCGGGGGCGGGTACCGGCTTTCCGGGCTCGTTGCTGGGTGGCGAGAAGGTGCTCGGCGAACGCGGCCGCGGCGGGCCGCAGAGGTTGCGGCACGGCATCGACGCGGCGTTGGCGCCGCTGGGCGGCCTGGTGCTCCCCCCGGCCGATCGGCAGCGCACGCTGGGTGCTGGTGAAGAAATCCTCCAGCGCACGCCCCAGCCGGGGCTCGGTGCTCAGGGCACGTTCGAGCAGCGCCTGCGGGTGGCGCGGGTTGTCTTCAGCCAGCAGTCGCCCGAGGTGGGTGAGCATGGCGCAGGCGTGCCGGGGATGGTGCCGTGGTGCCAAGTAGGAGGCGAACTCGTCCAGCCACGGTGGAGGGTCCTGCAGTGCCGCGGCGAGGTTGGTGGCGCGCACCAGCACCCGGTGGGGGGAGCGGTCCCAGCAGCGGCGACACCGCCCCGCACCGGTTAACCGGGTGATCTGTCCGCAGTCGAGGCAGGCTGCGTCGGGATTGGGTGGCCGGCCGGGGCGTGAGCAGGGGCCGCACCAGCCCGTCGATTCCCGCAGGATGGCGGGCTTGCCGCAGCGTGGGCAGTCGGTTCTCTGTGCCTCATGCCGGGCGCGGCGATGACAGTGGCCGCACAGATCGCGGTCTTTGCCCAGCACCGGCGCGTCACAACGACGGCAGGTACGCGAGCAGGCCGCGCACCTGCCGGTGTCGCGGTTCAGTGCCTTGTCTTTGCCGCATCGAGGACACGGCTGCTTGCGGGGCGCGTGCTGGGCAGCCCAGTGGCAGCGGGCACACAGGTTCCGGTCGGCTCGCGCGACACCGCGCCCGCACGCAACGCAGTCACCCATCCACACCGTCATCCTTCTGGCCCGGGTCATATGGGGGGCATCGACCGGCCCCGCGCCGAGCTGGGTGCCGGGCCCCTGCCCGTGAGAGCCTCGGTGGCCGGTGGTGTCGTGGCTGTTGGTCGTTCGAGGGGAGTGGTGTCGATGTCGAACAGGTCGTTGGGGGTGCATTCCAGTGCGGTGCACAAGGCGACCAAGGTGGACAGCTTGATCTGGCTGGGCTCTTTGGTCAGCAGCGCTGAGACCGATGCCGAGGACAACTCCAGGCCGGCCCGCTCTGCGAGCAACCGCCGTAGCTGGACACCGGTCCACACTCGCCGCTGGGCGGCCGCCATGCGGAGTTTCCAGCTGATTCGCATCCGTTACTCCTGCCCGGTCAGCTCGCTCACCGTCGCCGAGATCGCACGTCGGTAGGCGTCTTCGATGAAGGTTTCCGACGGGCGGACATACCGCATCGTCGAGCTCACTGTCCAGTGACCGAGCAGTTGTTGAATCGCTACCAGGTCCACCCCGCGCTCGTAGTTATGCGTCGCGCACGCCCGCCGTAATCCGTGCGGGCTAAACCACTCAGATCGCGGTCGCCCCTCGAGTTTCATCAAGTGCCGCAGCCGGTTCCGGATCGTCCCTGCGGCCATCCGGCCGCCAGATTCGTCACAGAACAACACCTCCGAGTCCGGAAACCGGCCACGGACATCGTCGAGGAACCAGCGCAGCACCAGGTCCAGGTCATCGAGCATAGGAACCCACCGTGGCCGGGGTCCGGATGTCTTGGCGCCCTTGCCAAAGCGGACGTGAAGTTTCCCGAACGGCCCCCGACCGAACTGCACGTCTGGCTTATCCAGCATGACCACCTCCTCGGCGCGCAAGCCAGCGTGATACAAGCTGCGATACAGGGCATAATCCCGAGCGGCCGGACCGTACTTGCGGGCAGTCACGATCCGTCCCTTGAGGAAGTCGAAGAACCCGCTCACCCGCTCGGGCAGCGGTGGCGGATCAGCCGCCGGACTGTCCTCGCCGACATGCCGGGCAGCGTTGAACTCATCGACCGGGCACACCAAGCGCACCCCGAACGCCGCCTCGATCTCGGCGGCCTTGCGCACCTCCAGAAACCGGTGGAACCCCTTGAACACCTGCACATAGTTCCGCCGGGTCGATACAGCCCGACCCGCGCAGGCCAACGCCCCCACCACCCGATCAACATCATCCGTAGTGACTTCCCACACCGGCCGCCCCAGCGCGTCCAGCATCCGCGCGAGCACACCGACATCGTTGTCAATCGTGGAATTCGAGAAGCCCCGCGCCGTCCACGACGCCACGAACGCCTCCACACACTCGGCCTGGAACCGCTCCGGATCGATGACCTCCGGCCTGGCCACCACCTCACCTGCGATGACCCGCAACCGACCGTCCCTCACGCGCACACCTTCCTCGCACTCAACTTATCAAGGCGGCGCCTAACAAATCAGTCACCGACCTCGAAAGTCAAGGAAGACACGCAGACGGGAAAACCTCAGGACGCAGCACGGATCCACCCCGACGAACATGTGCCCGTCCCAAAACCCTCCCCATCACCGTGCTCCCCGGCCCACAGTCCCAGGATGTCCCGGGTCCCCTCGCAGGTCACGGCCAGCGCGACGTAGATCGGCCGGTTCGCCACATTACCGTCCCGGATCTTCACATTCACACAGTCGATGAAGATCACCGGATACACCGGATCCAGCGGCCGGTTCTGCCACGCCGCCATCCCCTCCACCACCCGGTCAGTGATCGCTGAGATCGTCTGTTTCGACACCTGGGCACCATAGATCTCCGCCAAATGCGCGGATATCTCACCATGCGTCAGCCCCTTCGCCGACAACGAGATCACCAGATCATCAATTCCGGACAACCGCCGCTGGCGCTTCGCCACGATCACCGGCTCAAAAGACGACTCCCGATCCCGCGGCACCTCAATCTCCACCGGACCGGCCTCGGTCACCAACGTCTTCGGCCGCGTCCCATTCCGCGAATTCCCACCATTACGGCCAACCGGATCATGCTTACCATAACCAAGATGATCGTCCATCTCACCCTCCAAGGCGGACTCGACCACCACCTTGGTCAACCGGCTCAGCAAGCTGTCCTCCCCAGTCAGCTTCAGACCCTCAGCCCGGGCCCGCGCAACCAGCCGCCGTACCAGCTGCTCGTCCAAGCCCTCTCCCGGCTCAGCCGACACATCCATCGTCACAACAGTCACAGGTACCTCTCCAGTCTCAGGAGTTACACCGTTGATCTTACAGTCCCCCTGTCTCAGAGTACCGTGACCAGTGATGCGCGCGCCCCGCGTAATTGATGGGTCGGGCCGTTCGCGGTCCCGTTTGCTGCGTGATCGGTTCTCGACCGAGGAGATTGAAGCCATGGTCGGCTCTACCGCGCGGGTACCCCTGCGGTTTGAAGCTGCGGGCGGTGTTCGGCGAAGGCGAGAGGCTCAGCCCGACAGCCCGCGACTTTCTGCACATCAGCATCTGCCGCGGTCATCACGCCCGTTCCTCGGGGGTGCAGCAGGAAGCAGCAGAAAACTGTCACGTCGTCCTGGGCGGTGCCGATGTGTCCATTCACGGGTTGGCCTGTGGACCGTCAGGCCGGTGAGGCTGTGGGGAGCCAGGGGTTGCCGGTAAGGGCGTTGTGGATGGCGTCGATGGGGCGGATGCCGTGGTTACGCGCGCTGAGAAGGTAGGAGCGGCCGCGGCAGTAGTCGGCGAGTGTGGTGAGGGTGCGCCAGTAGCCGGAGACGGCCTGATGTCGTTTGGGTCCTTTGAGGGCCTGCTCCGAGGGGTTGTTCGTCCAGGGTACGGCGAGGTTTCGGGTGAAGGTCCAGACCTGGTTGGCCTTGTTGTGGAGGCGTGTGGCGAGGTTGTATCCGGGGTGGTTGCCTTTGGCCCAGGTGCGGTGGCGGTTGGTGGTGATGCCCCAGGCGACTGCTTTGTCGTAGCGTTGGCGCAGGTCGGTGAGGACTCGGGGTCGAGGTGATTGCGCCCGTCGAGGACGGCGGCCACTACCGCGGTGTTGGCCTCGCGCAGCACGGTGATGACCTCACCGGCCCAGTTCTGCTGGGTGGGGTGCAATTCGAGCACGCCTTTGGCGTGGCGAATCAAGTGCGCTACGCATTGCTGGACACCGGCGAGTTGGGCATCAAACTGGTGCCAGGCGGCGTAGTCGTCTCTGACCAGGTAACCGGCGTAACCGTCCAGGACACCCAGGCCCGCGATGTCGGTCTTGGAGCGCGACCCCATCGCCGCGTACCAGACCAGCCGCGCATCAGGGGTGCGCACGGTGACCGCGTGCGGGGACCCGGCCACTGGCTGGCCGCGCTCATCGGTGTTCTTGCTGATCACGTTGGTCGGCGTCTCATCGGCGCACAGGACGTCCTCGGCACCCAGTGCGGTCTTCATCGCCTCATCGAACCCGCAAGCCTCCAGGCGCTGGGCAAAGCGCTCCAGGGCGCGGGCCACGAACCCGGCCGACACCGGGACGGACAGCATCATGTCCATCAGCGCCGCGGTCCGCTCGATCGGCACGTTGCCCTCACTGGCCAACAGGATCGCCGCAGCATTGAGATTGGGCCCGTACACCACAGTGCCCGCCGCCCCAAACGGTGGCGCCGCGGTGGTCGTCTTGCCGCAGCCACAGCGCCGCCGCGGCAGCAGGTAGTGCACCTTCTCCAGCGTGACCGCCAGAATGTCCCACACCTGCGCCCAGCTCATTCCCGCATCCGCGGCATCGACCAGCGCATCGCCGCATCCCCGGCAATGCCCCGGAGGGTCCACCACCACCTCGGTACGCTCAGATTCCGGCGCCGCCTGACGACCGGGCTGCCCCCGGGCTTGCGCTCCTTGGACCTCTCCCGAGACGAGCGAT
This sequence comes from uncultured Actinomycetota bacterium, assembly GCA_963822805.1. Taxonomy (GTDB): domain Bacteria; phylum Actinomycetota; class Actinomycetes; order Mycobacteriales; family Pseudonocardiaceae; genus Pseudonocardia. Next base: position 7,690 of record CAWGIV010000005.1, read on the forward strand.
CCGCTTGGCCTTGTCCGCAATCGAGTCCTTCGACGGCGGCGTCGAGGAATTCCTCGAGTTCATCCCCAACCGCCGCCGCAACTCGGCGTTCTCCGCCTCCAACGCCGCCTTCTCCGCCTCCAACGTCCCCACCCGAGCCGCCAACCCCGCCACCAGCGCGGCAAGCTCCTGATACGACAGCACAGGCGGCTCGGACGCGGACACAACCCAGATGATCGACGATCAAAGACCCCACTACGAGCCCGACACGCCGACACCACCCACTGAGCACCCCACCAAGATCAAATCACTGACAACGGCCCAGCTCAACAGGAGTACCTATTCAGCAGGCGCTTCCGGTGATGGTGGTTTGGGCTGGAGTTTGAGGGTCTTGGGCGTGTCGGCTTGATCTTCGCTGGGGCGGGCTGATCATTGGCTTGTGTCCGACGATGTGGCTGGTGGTGTTCCCACCTCGGTGGTGGAGCTGCAGGTGCTGGTCGCGGAGTTGCGTGAGGTTAACGCGGGTCTTCGGGAGATCGTGTCGGCGCAGGCCGAGCGGATCGCGGAGCTGGAGCGGCGGCTGAGCAAGGATTCGTCGACCTCGCACACGCCGCCGTCCTCGGACTCGCCCTATGGCAAACCGCCGCCGCGGTCCTCGCGCCGGTCTTCGGGGCGGAGGCCCGGTAAGCAGCCCGGTGCGTCGGGTTCGACGATGCCGCTGGTCGCCGACCCGGACGAGGTCATCACGGTTGATCCGGGGTGCTGCGGGGAGTGCGGGGCGGACCTGGCCGGGGCCCCGGTGATCGGGGTGCAACGCCGACAGGTGAGCGATGTGCGTCCGCCGCCACCGCCGTGGGTCACCGAGTACCGGTTGGTCACTCGGGCCTGTCCGGGATGCGCGAGAGCGGTCACCGCTCCGGCGCCCGCCCTCGCGCCCGCTCGGGCCCAGTATGGACCGGGGGTCCTGGCCCGGGCCGCGGAGCTGACCTGCGCGCACTACCTGCCGGTCGGGCGGGCCGCGGCGCTGATGGGCTCCCTGCTCGGGGTCGAGGTTTCGACGGGATTCATGGCCGGGGTCCGCGGCCGGGCCGCGCGACTGCTGGAAGTCCAGTTCCTGCCCCGAGTCCGCCAGATGCTGAGCCAGGTCGGCGTGCTGCACGCCGATGAAACCCCCGGACGGGCCGCCGGTGGGCTGAGCTATGTGCACATCGCCTGCACCGAGTACCTGACGGTGATGCACACCGGTGGCCGCTCGGCCGCCGACATCGACGCCGGTCAGGTGCTGCCCGGCTACTCCGGGACGATCGTGCGGGACGGCTACGCCGGCTACACCCACCTTCTCGATGCTCATCACGCCTGGTGTGGCGCGCATCTGCTCCGAGATCTGCGTGCGGTGCACGCCGCCGACCCCGACACCCAGCTCTGGGCCACAGCGATGGCCGACACCCTCACCGACGCCCACCACCACGCCACCACAGCCCGCGCCAGCGGCCACGACAGCATCGACGAAGCCACCCTCGCCCGGATCCGCAACCACTACCGCGGCGCAGCAGCCGCGGGCATCACCGACAACACCACCCGCGCCGGACCGATCGCCCGCGACGCGCTGCGGCTCGCACGCCGGTTCCGCGACCACGAAACCATGATCCTGCGGTTCGTGGTCGACCTCGCCGTGCCCTTCACCAACAACCTCGCTGAGCGCGGCATCCGCCCGGTCAAAATCCAACAACGAACCTCCGGAGGTGCCTGGCGCACCCTCGCCGGACTCGCCGACTTCGCCGTCGTCCGCTCCTACCTCGACACCGCCACCAAATGGGGCCTGACCAGCTTCGACGCCCTCGAACAACTCTTCACCACCGGCGCCTGGCTACCACCAGCAGCCGCCCCTGCTGAATAGTTACCAACAGGACCCCTGAATGGGCACGTGCCGATCGCCGCCGGTTATCCTGCCGGGCTGTGACAGCTGATGGCGAGATCGAATTGCTGGAACGGTCCATCCAGTCGTGTCTGGACAAGGTGGGGCGACCGTCTCATCTGCACCGGGCCATTGCGCGTAGGGTTCTGGAGGAGGTCGCCTACCGTCGCTTGGGGGATGTCACCTCCGGAGCTACGACGATGGTCGGGTTGGTCGCGGCATTTAGGCGGCTGAACCGGTTACCCGAGCTGAACGATGCCGAACAGCGCGCGATCATCGCCTCACTGATTGACGACAGTGGCATCCTTGTCGCCGAGGATGGTGGCTTCCGTTTCGCCTGCCAGACTGTCCAGGACTACTTGACCGCGTACCGCATCTTCCGGTGCCGCCCACCCGGGCTGCGCCGCTGGTGGTCACGGTGGATGTGGTCATGGTGGATCCGGAAGTACCTGGAGCCGCGGACGAGCTGGCTCGGGCCGGACACCGAGGTGATGTTGTTCCTGACTGCCCTATTGTGTCAGAAAGCGGAACCCGCCGCTGTCGATCAGTGGCTGAGCCGTCTGCTGTGCGATCAGCACCGCGATTCCAACATCAACTTCGTCATCAAACTGCTGATCGACAAGCGGAACCTCATATCCGGAAGCGACATCCGCGAGCGCATCATCGAGCGCATCGCCCCCATCCTGGGTCGCGACATCGACGACGGCCAGCTGGAGGACAGCCGTTGGAAAGCCAGGGTCGAACAGCTGCACCAGCTCGATCCCGCGATGGCCATTGCGAAGTTGAAGAAGATCATCCAGGATCCGAGCCAGACCGCGGAGCGCATATACGATGCCCTCGTCAAACTCATGAAGTACAGCCCAGCACGCGGCGCGGAGAACCTCACGATCCTGGCCCACGGGATCCAGGTCAACAAGCCGACCAGGGCACCAAAGGCCCGGTATGATATGGCCTGTAAGATCGCCCGCTTTGAAAACCACCGCGAGTTGAGCACGGAGACCAAGCGGCAGCTCGCGCTCAGTCCCGACATGGGCGAGTGGTGTGTGAACGCGGCGATTGACGTCAATTTGCCCGAACTGCTGCGTGAGGTGATCGAGCCCGAGCGCGGCATACCCGACAACAGACGGTTCGAGGTGTTAGAAGCGCTGCTGCGCGGGTTGGATCGGCCCATGGCTGTTGCGGCCGCGGAGCGGATCGCCCAGACCGCGCGAAAAGATGACACACCGCTGCAGATCGCCCGCATGATCCAGCCCTACGACGGCGCGGTGGCATTGCGGATCGCGAACGAGAGCGCCTGGTCAACGAACCGAAAGATCGCTAGCGGGGTGCGGTGGGATACGGTCATCCTGATCGGGGAGATCGACCCTGCGCAGGCGGTACTGGCGCTAAGGCGCCTGTCGAAGGACCGATTCGTCACTGGCGAGTACCTCGTGACTGGCGAATACCGCTTGAAGGCGGCGATGCGCATCGTCACCAAATATCACGGGCCAATCACTGACGTCGTCGACATCGGCGACGATCCGGAACTGGGCCGTCCTGACCGCATCGAGGCAGCAAAGTTCGTCGGAGAGCGCGACCGTCCCATCAGCGCGCAAATGTACATCTCCATCGCGGAGACCTGCACGCCGGAGGACAAGAGCCGGCTGGAGCTCCTGCGAGAGGCCTATCAACTCGATCCCGAACCGGCCGCTAACGCGCTCGTGAAGGTCGCCCTGAACGAGCACATACCCGGGCGGATCCGCCTCGATGCCGTCAAGATCGCCCGGCCGGAGCTGGGCACGGAACGGACCATCGAGCTGTACACCATCATCGCAAAGACCCCCGATAGCGACACGACCCGGGCTGCGGTCCGGGAAGTCGTCAATTTGACCGCGACACGGGAGGCCGCCCCCCATGGGACGCGGGCCCTGATGGACCTCGCGCGCCCGGTCCAGCCGATTACCGTGCACCTTGAGGCCGCCAAAGCGCTGTGGGCTATGGGCAGAAGAAGGAACTACAGGAACTGGTCAAGACCAGAAACATCGGGATCGACGCGGCCCTCACCCTGCCAGAGACGTTAGTAGTCGAAGCGCTGATTACCATTACTAAGGACCGTCACGAGAAGGAGACCATCAGCTTCGCCGCCGGGGTCAAAGCCGTGGAAAAGAACGAGAAAGAAGGCCAGCAGGCGCTGCGCAACCTCGCCACTCGGGGGATTTCCTCGGAGATTCGCAAGAGAATAGACGGGTACCTGAACAAATGACGAATCCACGCCGGTCAAAATTTACGAGCCAAGCTCGCGTGGTCTTCCTCGGCAGCGATTCGTATGGGCATGGTGGGGCCGGACCGATGCGACAGGGGCCATGCTCGCTGACGAAGGCAAGCGTACGGTATTCTCCGTGAGGCTCCGCCGTCTGGCAAAGCTCAAAGGAACACCCACTTCGCGACAGAAGAGGATATTTGCGGCACCCAGCGATTCAGCCTGCGTCGGCAATCCGGTGGTCTGCGACCGCTGCAAGCAATGACTTGACCGATGACGAACGTAAAGTGCAAAACATCTATCAAACTGGTATGCGCGTAACGTCGGCGCAGGCATGATCTAAGAAATAGTCACAGTAGAAGCTTACAGAGGAAGCTGTCGTGATAGGACCACTGCTCACCTATGGTCGCGAGCACTGCTCGCACACCGCAGAACACGAGTGCCCAGGCCATCGACCCCGGGCTCGTGTCCCCTCGCCGGGCTGGGTGTCGTGCCGGGTAGGGCCCAATGCCGCTAAGTTAGGCACGGGAGCTTGAAGATGTGGATCTTTGCTGGTCCGTTGTGGAGTTGGCCGTGGTCGGTGGCGCGTTTGATGCGGTGACTGTGCGCGCGGTATCTTTTGATCACTCGCGGGTTGGTGCGGTGGCGCCGTGGAGGATTGGGTCGTTCGGTGATTTCGTCAATGGTTTCTTTGAGTGCTGTGGTGAGTCTTTTAGGGGGAAAAACCCGCCTGGTTGGTGACCTGGCGGCGGATCGCGCGGTAGCTGCGTATGAAGGAGAGGTCATCGGGGTCGGTGCCGACGGTGTCGGCGGCGTCTTTCATGACGTGGCGTATCGCGTAGTGGGTGAGAAGTAGTGACCAGATCTCTTGTTTGACCAGTTCCGGGGTTTTAGACCGGAGCACTCGGTGGTGGCCTGTTTGGTGGGTTTCGATCTCGTCGAAGGACAGCTCGATTTCCCAGCGTTCGTGGTAGGCTGCGGCGAGTTCGACCGCGGGTGCGAACTCGTGGTCGGTGATCGTGGTGATCAGGCAGAACAGCTCCCCGCTGCCGGGCCGGTCTTCGATGGTGTATTCCACGACGCGGACCACCATGGCCTGGGTCGGGTCGAGGTCGGCACCGGCCGCTGCGGCGGTGATGAGCGCTTCGCGGCGCCGTCCGCGGATCTTCGGGTTGATCACTACCGATCGGTAGGAGCCGTCGGGCAGCCACCCAGCACCGGCAGCGTCAGGGTCGCGCTGACCCGCCACAGCAGGTGCGCTCCGGTCGCCACTGCTTGCTGCCAGGCCTGATAGTTGGAGAAGTTGCGGTCGGCCAGCACGAGCATGCCGGGGGCGAACCGGGCGATCAGCGTCGCGGCCAGCGTCTGCTCACCGGTGGTGACACCGCCCAGTTCGGCGTCGACGACGGCGTGGGTGCCGCATTCGCCCAGGGCGACGAGGCGGACTTGGGGGAACGGGCCGGGGGTCTCGTCGTTTCCTGATCGCCCGAACTCCTTGTCGTTGTCCGGGGTGTCAGCAACGTCGAGCACGAGACCGTCGATGGCCATCACCCGCAGGCCATGAAACCACGCCCCGCGGGTGCCGGGCCGGGCCATCGGCACCGCGATCCGCTGAAACAACAGTTTCAATGGTGCCTCACCCAGTCGCGTGCGGGCCTGGGAGATCGCGCTGGTGGTGGGTATCTTCCAGTGATCACGCCAATTCCCGAGAAACCGCAGCCCGTTGACGAGTTGACGCATCACCTCTTCGTAGGCCTCACCGAAGAACAGGTTCAACGCCAGTACGTAGTACACCACCACGTGTGCTGGCAACAACCGCGACCGCGCCTCGCGTTTCCCGGTTTCGCGGATCACATCATCTATGATGTCCCGATGTATCACACTGCTCAGGACCCCGAGAGTGACATGGTCGGTCAGCCGACCAGATGCGGGCCGAGAAGCCCTTGAGTTCTTCACCACGCGATAACAATATCGATGCGCGGTGTATTTCACGTCGTTTTCGACCGTCGACACGCCGAGTCATTTGCGCCGTCGTCAAACAGTGCGCCAGCGTCCCGGTCCATGCCCCTAACTTAGCGGTATTGGGGTAGGGCCTCCCCCTCGGCATGACCCGGTTACCACCACCGTCGAGGCACCAACTGCGCCTCACGGAAACCGACATGTAACGTGACAAAGCGTCACCACGGTGCAGCAAAACACCTTCGGGGAATCGAACCCCAAAGCGGCCTCTGACCAGGGCATTCACACGGGCACACAAACGAACCAGACACAACCCACCGCAAAACCGCTGGTCACGGCACGACGAAACAGCCGGTGGACCTTCTTATAGCTTATTCGAAACAGGTGGACCGAGTGTCTGAGCTGGTCAGCGCGGTGGAGCGGCTGAGAGTCGGGGACCCAGGAGAGCCTGTGTGGATGAGTGTGCGCTCTGAGGGGCCACGGGTTCAGCAACGGGTCATGGACCAACTCGGGGAAGCGGGGGTGCGCCGGTTGGCGTCGGAGTTCCAGGCGGGAGCGACCAAGCGGGAACTAGCAGAGCGGTACGCGATGAGCGAGAGCACGGTCAAAAGGCTCTTGCGCAAGCGAGGGACCCGGCGAACACCTGCTGCTTAGCGCACTGCTCTGGGTGACGCCCTAGTGTAGTGTCTTGCAATAGAGTTTACAGTGCATTATGCTATGAGGTATGAGTCGAGCAGCGGCGCCGTTGGCGATATCCGATGGGCAGCGAGAAGTTCTGGAAACCTTGGCCGGTTCGCGGAGCGCGGCGTACCGTCTGGTGCAACGGGCACAGGTATTGCTGTTGGCCGCCGATGGTGTGTCAAATTCCGAGATCAGCGAGGTGGTCGGGGTATCTCGTCCGACCGTGCTGGCCTGGCGTGGTCAGTTCGAGAAGGACGGGCTGGTCGGATTCGGTGAGGTAGCTAAAGGGCGAGGCCGTAAACCGTCGATCAGCAAGGAGAAGGTCGCCGAGATTGTGGATTTGACGCTGCATTCGAAACCGGAGGGTGAGACGCATTGGTCGTGCCGGTCGATGGCGAAACAGGTTGGGGTGAGTCCGGCGTCGGTGCAGCGGATCTGGTCGGCGCGAGGGTTCAAGCCACATCTGGTGAAGACCTTCAAGCTCTCCAATGATCGCCATTTCGAGGAGAAACTCATCGACGTGGTGGGTCTGTACCTGAACCCGCCTGACCAGGCCGTGGTGCTGTGCATGGACGAGAAAGCCAGGTCCAGGCCCTGGACCGGACCCAGCCGTCGCTGCCGATGAAGAAGGGCCGAGCCGGCACGATGACCCATGACTACAAGCGCCACGGCACCACCACGCTATTCGCCGCGCTGAACGTGCTCACTGGAGTGGTGATCGGCCGCTGTCTGCCCCGCCACCGCAACACCGAGTTCTTAAAATTCCTGCGTATCATCGACCGCGAGGTACCCAAAGGACTGCAGATCCACATGATCTGCGACAACTACGGTACCCACAAGCATGCCAACGTCAAGAAATGGTTGGCTAAACATCCGCGGTTTCATCTGCATTTCATCCCCACTTCCTCATCGTGGCTCAATCTGGTCGAGCGATGGTTTCGGGAGCTGACCGACAAGGCCATCCGCCGGGGCGTGTTCCACAGCGTGAATGACCTCATCACCGCGATCGAGGATTACCTGAAAGTCAACAACGACAACCCGAAACCATTCGTGTGGACCGCTACTGCAGAGCAAATCCTCACCAAGGTTGCCCGTGGACGGGTCGCCTTCCGTGTTATCTCTGGCCCCTTGGTTCGAGTACGTATTGTCTCCCGCAACGGCCTGCAGGCCAGGCCGGGCGCACCCTACGCCCCGCCCGAGGTCGACGACTACGGCAACGGCGAGTTCAACACCCGCCGCTACAAGGCCGCCGTGATCCAGACCGACGTGGTCCTGAACAAGCTGGGGTGGCACTTCCCCCAGCAGCGATTCCTCACCCTCTGGGAGGACGTCTCCCCCACATTCGGCGGCAAGCGGCCCCCGCAGCCCCTCTTCTTCCGCTCCGACACCAACGACACGACTCGAGTTCTGGCACACCAACCTCGTCCCGTCGTACTACGAACTCGACGACTTCCAGGTCGCGCACGCCGACCGACGTGATCGGCCAGCACATCCACAACGTGAAGTTCGACGTGACCTGCTCCGACGGCGGCGCCAACGGCTTCAACTACGAGGACGGCACGTTCAGCCCCGACGAGGTCCGCGAGCGGATCGACGCCATCGACCTGACCCCGAACCCCGTCGGCAACGGCAAGGGCCTCCTCCAGTTCGACCGGCTCACGGGGTTCCTCGACCCGAAGGCCGCACCCAGGGAGCTGAAGGTCGTCCCGGTCAAGGACGCGTACCCGAGGCGGGGTGACGCCGGCGACGACGAGCACGGCCTCTTCGGCCGGCCGCCGCTCGGCCAGAACTGGGACGGGGCCCAGACGACCATCCAGCGCTGGGACAGCCGACCCGCTGCTCGACAATTACGGGCGAGGAGCGGCACCCTCCGGACCATCTTCACCCACGACCACCTCGGCCCGTCGACCCACCAGCAGGCCGGCCTCTACGCCGGCCTGGTCGTCGAGCCGGAGGGCTCGCTCTGGTATCTCCCCAACGGCGAGCGGATGAACCAGCGGCGCGATGGCGGCCCGACGAGCTGGCAGGGCTACGTCGTCACCAGGGACCCCGACAAGAGCTATCGCGAGTTCGCCATCGAGTTCCAGGACACCCAGCTCGCCTACGGCAACGCCAGCCGGTCCGTGGTCAGCAACGCGCCGTTCGACCCGTCGCGAACGAAGACCGCCTCGGCCCTCTTCGACGTGACCCAGTATCCCGGCGTCTCGCCGTCGCAGGTCCCCGCGTTCGAAAGGCAGCTCGACCAGGGGACCATCCCCCCCGTGTTCATCAGCCAGGTCTTCCCGGCGATGGGCGTCGCGCTGACCGGGAACGAGGAGGTGACCAAGGTCCAGGAGGGCCAGCGCTGGCGGATCCAGGTGCCCAAGGACGCAGCGCTGAACGCGGGGGCGACGTACGAGCTCCAGTCCCGGAACAACGACAGCTCGCTGTTCGTCTACACGCCGGGCATCCCCCCGGGGTGGGCCGACCCCCTGAACGCCCTGAACGCGCCGCCGGCGGGCAACGCCGCGAGCCAGGCGATCGGCGCCCCGTTCCCCCAACTCATCAGCGCCGGCGTCCGCGGCACTTATTCGATGAACTACCGCAACGAGCCGGTCATCTCGCGGCTCGGCCTGCCCGGCACCGGCGGGGGTGCGGCCTGCGCCGTCTTCGCGGCGGCGCGCCGCGCCCACGGAGACGCCGAGGCCCACGCCGGCGACCGCGATCGGGGTGGGCCCGGCACCCGCGCCCGCGAGCGTTGGGAATCCGCCCCCGGCAACACACGGAGATGGCCAGGCACCCGCATCCACGGTCCCCCACGATGATAGGCCGGCATCCGCGCCTCCTCGCCCGCACGCGGACGCGCCGACCCCCAAGGCTTCGGGCCCGCACGCGGATGCGACAGGACCCGCCCCGGCCCCGGCACCCGCGCCGCCGCCGGCTCCGGCACCCGCGCCGCCAGCTCCGGCCGCGGCGATTGAGATCGACGGCGACTTCCTGAACGGCAAGCCAACCTGGCTCGTCGGCGGCCAGCCCGCCGCGAGCATCCCGGTCAAGCCGGGTGACACGATCGTCTGGAAGGCGGCCAAGGGGACACACGGGATCGTCTTCGACACCCAGGCGGCAGCCGAGGCCGTCCTCCAATTCCAGACCGCAAGCCTGCCGCCGCTCGGGCCGCAGACGGTCCAGGGCGAGAGCGTCTGGGGCACCGCGCCGCAAGCGGCCGGCGCCAGCGGCACCGTCCTCGCGCAGGCGACGGTCAAGGCGGGCGTGGCCGCGGGCACGACCCTCGGCTTCTTCTGCAGCCAGCACGGCCGCCCCATGAGCGGCACGCTGGCGACCCCGGCCGCGCCACCGTCGACCATCGAGATCGACGGGGTGATCCTCAACGGCACACCCACCTGGACGTTCAACAATCAGCCCGCCGCGAGCGTCCCGGTCAAGCCCGGCGATACGGTCGTCTGGAAGGCCGTCAGCGGCTCGCACGGGGTGGTCTTCGACACCCAGGCGCAGGCCCAAGCCGTGCTCACGTTCCAGGCCGGCAACAACCTGCCGGCGCTCGGGCCGCAGACGGTCCAGGGCGAGAACGTCTGGGGCACCGCGCCCCAGCCGGCCGGGACCGCCCTGGCCACCGCGACGGTCAACGCGAACGTGCCACCGGGGACCACCCTCGGCTTCTTCTGCAGCCGCCACGGCCGCCCGATGAGCGGTGCCCTGGTCACCCCGGGCTCCCCGACGTCGGTCGTCGAGATCGACGGCCAGATCGTCAACCTCACGCCGACCTGGATCTTCAACGGCAAGAAAGCCGCTCGGCGTGTCGGTCAGGCCCGGCGACACGATCGTCTGGAAGGCGGTCACTGGCACGCACGGAGTGGTGTTCGACACCCAGCAGGCGGCCGAGGCCGTCCTCCAGTTCCAGGCCGGCGGCGGCCTCCCGCCGCTCGGGCCGCAGACCGTCCAGGGTTTGAACGTCTGGGGAACCGCGCCGCAGCCGGCGGGAAGCATCATCGCCCGCGCGATCGTCAAGACGAGCTCGGCGGGCGGGGTGACGCTCCCCTTCTTCTGCAGCCAGCACGGCCCCAACATGAACGGGTCGCTCTCGAACTGCGGGCCGCCCGTGGGCGAGGCGACCGACCCGGCCTTCGTGTTCAAGTCGATCGCGCGGAACAACCCCGCGCTGAACAAGCAGCCCGTCCCCGGGACGCCAATCAACCCGACGACGGCCGCCGTCGAGATCGACGGGGTGATCCTCGACGGCACACCCACCTGGACGTCCAACGACCAGCCCGCCGCGAGCGTCCCGGTCAAGCCCGGCGACACGATCGTCTGGAAGGCGGTCAGCGGCTCGCACGGGGTGGTGTTCGACACCCAGGCGGCGGCCGAGGCCGTCCTCCAGTTCCAGGCCGGCGGCACCCTGCCGCCGCTCGGGCCGCAGACGGTCAAGGGCGAGAGCGTCTGGGGCACCGCGCCCCAGCCGGTCGGCGCCGTGCTCGCGCAGGCGACGGTCAAGGCGGGGGTGCCGCCGGGGACCACGCTGGGCTTCTTCTGCAGCCGGCACGGCCGACCCATGAGCGGCTCGTTCGCGGCGAACTGGTTCCGGTTCCCGGCCTACGTCGTGAACCCGAGCACGGCGGCCGACAAGGGCGGGGTCGAGCAGACCGACCCGTTCACGCCGCTGTTGCGGGCGTATGCCAACGACAACGTCCAGGTGCGCGTCCTGGTCGGGGCGCACACCCTGCCGCACTCGTTCCAGATCCAGGGCGTGCGCTGGCCGTTCGAGCCCGATTACCCCAATTCCGGCTACAAGAACGCCCAGGCGATGGGCATCTCCGAGCACTTCGAGATGCATCTTCAAGGTGCCCCCGGTCGGGCGCCGACCACCCGGGAGCGGAACCTGCTCTCGTTCGCCGACTACCTGGTCGCTCCCAGCTCGAGCATCGACGGCCTGGCCAACGGCACCTGGACGATGCTCCGGGCGTTCACCGAACAGGTCGGCGTGAACGACCCGGACAAGCCCCCGTCGCCGACCTACCTCGCCCCGCTGCCGAGCAATCCGCTCGACAAGATGGCGTCCAGGAAGCAGGCGCCTGGCCGCGAAGTTCGCGAAGGTGCAAGACAACTTCGCGCTCCTGAAGAAGGCACCCGGGAACCCCCCGAAGGGGCCGGCGCATTACAAGTCGTTCAACATCACCGCGACTACGGCCTTCAAGGCCCTCGACGGCAAGCCCCTGAGCTTCAACCCCCTGGTGTCGGCCCAGCGAGTACGACTTGAAGGGCGCCTTGATGTTCGTCCGGACGAGGACCTCCAGGACGGGGTGCTCAAGCCGGGCGTCCCCCAGGAGCCGCTGATCCTCCGCGTCGCGGCCGGCGACTGGGTCGAGATCAATCTCACCAACGACCTGGGCAATGACCCCGGCGCCCAGGGCTTCCCGTGCCCGCAGGACCTCAGCCTCGGGACCCCGTTCCGGAACAATCCCACCGTCACCTCGGCGACCAACGTCCTGCTCTCGGCCTCGCGGCAGGTCGGCCTGCACCCGGCCCTGGTCGAGTTCGACGTGACCAAGGCCAACGGGGTCAACGTCGGCTTCAACCCCAACTCCACGGTCGAGCCGGGCTCGACGCCGAACACCCGTTCGTTCTACTGGTACGCGGGCGACCTCACGTTCGACGGGGACGACCTCCGGGACGAACCCCGCCGAAGTATGGCGCGATCAACCTGGTCCCGGCCGACCTGATGGTCCAGCCCCAGTTCGGCATGGTCGGGGCGTTGGTCGTCGAGCCGAGGGACTCGACGTGGGTCGAAGACAAGGGGACCCGCGCGTCGGCGACCGTCACGCCTCCGGGATCGCCAACGACCTTCCGCGACTTCGTCCTCGTCGGCCAGAACCTCGTGGCCAACACCCAGGACAACGCGCAGCGATTCTGGGGGGCGTTCAACTACCGGACCGAGACGTTCAACGCGCGGAACGTCTTCTCCGCCGCGACCGAGCTCCTGGGCGTCCTCACCCCCGCGGCGGCCGACTCGCAATGGACGGCGATCCAGGTGCTCGATTTCGCGACCGACAGCACCCTACCGCCGCTCGGGCCGGTGAACGTCAAGGTCCCGCCCAACCCGCCCGCCGGCTTCCAGGCGGAGACCGCCTTCGGGACGAACCCGGAGGCACCCGCGCCGGCCGGGACGGTGCTCGCGCAGGCGACGGTCAAGGCGGGCGTGGCCGCCGGCACCACCCTGGGCTTCTTCTGCAGCCGGCACGGCCGCGCCATGAGTGGATCGCTCTCCGTGCAGGCCGCCGGCGGGGCGGCGGCGACGGTGGAGATCGACGGCGTGATCCTCAACGGCGTGCCGACGTGGGTCGTCGGCAACAACGCCCCCGCCAACAGCGTCGCCGTCAAGCCCGGCGACACGATCATCTGGAAGGCGCTCACCGGCACGCACGGGGTGGTGTTCGACACCCAGGCGGCGGCCGAGGCCGTTCTCCAGTTCCAGACCGGCGGCACCCTGCCGCCGCTCGGGCCGCAGACCGTCCAGGGCGAACTCGTCTGGGGCACCGCGCCGCAGGCGGCCGCGCCGGGCGGGACGGTTCTGCGCGGGCGACGATCAAGACGGGCGTGGCGGCGGGGACGAAGCTCGGCTTCTTCTGCAGCCAGCACGGCCGGCCCATGAGCGGCTCGCTCGCGATCCAGGCCGCCGGCGGGGCGGCGGCGACGGTGGAGATCGACGGCGTGATCCTCAACGGCGTGCCGACGTGGGTCGTCGGCAACAACGCCCCCGCCAACAGCGTCGCCGTCAAGCCCGGCGACACGGTCATCTGGAAGGCGGTCGGCGGCACGCACGGGGTCCTCTTCGACCCGTCCGTCCACGGGCTCGGGTACGGCCTGGCATTCTCGAACGACCAGAACGTGCCCATCTCGGACCCGCAGACGCCACTCTTCCGGGCGGCGGCGGGCACCCCGGTGCGGTTCCGGCTCGTGATGCCGAGCACCTCCACGAGCAAGCGCGGGTCGCCCCGATGGTGTTCGACATCCACGGCCATGGCTGGCCCGAGGAGCCGTTCGCCGACGAGGGGACGGTCATCGGCGGTTGGCCCGAACACCCGTTCGCCGTCGGCATCCGCCGGCCCCCGATGAACTGGCGGACGCAATACATCGGGTTCGCAGATCGTGGCCGTCTACGAGGCGTTTAACTTCGTGATCGACCACGCCGGCGGCCGGTTCGGCGTCCCGGGCGACTACCTCTACGAGGGCTTCCAGGTGGCGAGCCCCTCGGGGATGTGGGGCATCTTCCGCGTCGAGAAGGACTTCGTCGCCGTAAGCGAGGTGACGATCGAGGGGGGCAAGGTCACCCTGAGGGGGGTCCACCAGCCCTCCGCGGAGAACCGCGGCAAACCGGCCTCGATCACGGTCAGCCCCCCCCGCCGTGGCTGAGTCGGCGGCGACGCTCGACGGGCCGCGCTGGAGCGTCACGACCGACTACCACCCCGACCGCGACGAGGTCTTCACGGTCCGGTCGTCGCTCGGCGGGTACGCCACGGTGACGGTGCCCGGGGGGGCCATCCCGGTGATGACCGGGATGGCGGGCCCCAGCAGGCCCGGACCATGGGGGACGTACGATGAGCCGCGCCGGTTTTCGACCGGGCCGGGCCGCGACGGCTCTCGTCGCGGCCCTCGCGACCGCCGTCATCGCCGCCGCCGGCGTGGCGTGGGCCGTCCGTCGGCCCGCCAACCGGCCTGGCTTGCCACCCCGACTCCCGAGCCGGGCGCGGGGGGACGGCGGCCAGTCTGGGCCGGGTCGTGCGGGACGGCATTGAGGTCGAGTGCCGCCTCGTCGCCGATCGCGGCGTCGACGCCGGGCACGCCCCGCGAGGGGCAGGACGTGCGCTTCGAATTCTCGGTCGTCGACACCGCGGGGCGAGACCCCGGTGACGAACGCTTACCCGTCGGCCTGGGTCGTCTCCGCGCCGGAGGGCACCCCGCCGGCCGGCCCCAGGGAGGCCGCCGCGGCTTGCCGCATCGCTACTCAGGGGGAGCATGTTCAACCCGCCCGACCTCGACCTGAACGTCTTCTACGTCGCGACGCTCAACCACAACGCCACGATCAGCGTGGTCGACCCGCGCTTCGGCTTCGGCGGGACCAAGCTCCTGGCCCTGGTCCCCCTGGCCGCCCGGGGTGACGACTGGGTGCTCGGCCCGGGCGGGCGGCAGATCTTCGTCGCCATGCCCGAGTCCGACCGGGTGGCGATCGTCGACACGCGGGACTGGAACGTGTCGGCCAACGTCCCGGCGGCGTCCGCCCGGACCGACTCGGCTTGCAGCCCGACGGCCGTCGCCTGTGGGTCGCCGGAGGGCGCCGAGGGGCGGGCCGACTCGGGAGTGACCGTGCTCGACGCCTCCGATGACAAGCTCCTCGCGCGGATCCGGACCGGCCGGGGGCGGCACGATCTCGCCTTCAGTGACGACAGCCGATATGCCTTCGTGAGCAACGCGGACGAGGGGACCGTCTCGATCGTCGATGCGGAGGCGCTTCGCGAGTCGGCCGTGGTCAAGACCGGCCGACGGCCGTACTCGCTCGCTTACTCGTCGGCGCCCGGCTGGCCTACGTCTCCGACGACCTCGACGGGACCGTCACCGCGGTCGACCCCCTCACCGGTCGGGTCGCCGCCCGGATCGCGGTCGCGCCGGGACTGGGACAGGTCCGCTTCGGCCCCGACGGCCGCGCCGGTTTCGTGGTCAATCCGGAGCGGGACATCGTGTCGGTGTTCGACCCGACGAACAACCGCGTCGTCCAGACGGCGAGGGTCGAGGGCCGAGCGGCGCAGCATCGGCCGGCAGTCGAGCCCATAGGCGAATACCTCGACGGTGCAGCCCGAAGTCGGGATGCCCGGACCAAGTCCGGGCATGACGGGATTAAGCAACGGGTCAACACCGACGCGAGCCGGTATAAGTCGTTCAAAGACCTTGAGCCGATCCGTGCACCTGTATCCGGGACGGGCACGGCCAGTGCGTGTGTAAGCTGACCGTGCGGGCCGGCCTGCCGGGAGCGACCCTTTGTGCACTCGTGCCCTGAGCACCAGCGTTGGGCTTGTGCCCCGGCAAGCTGGCCACGACGGATGCCCAGTAGGAAGTCGCGCCTTCGAGCGCCAATACAGGTTCCGGCAGGCGTCGTGGTGGCTCGTGTGACACGGGAGGGCAAGGGCCATGGTTGACGAGACAACGCGCTGGTTCGCCGGCGTCGATTGGGGCTCGGAGCAGCACCACACCTGTCTGCTTGATGCTGCCGGGAAGGTCGTGGGCGAGCGGGTGTTCTCGCACGGCGGCGCGGGCCTGGCGGCCTTGTGCGACTGGCTGGTGTCCATGGCCGGTGACCCAGGGTCCGTGGCGGTGGCGATTGAGGTGCCGCACGGGCCGGTGGTCGATGCGTTGCTGGACCGCGGCTTCGCCGTGCACGCGATCAACCCCAAGCAACTCGACCGTCTGCGCGACCGGTTCAGCGTGGCCGGGGCCAAGGACGACCGGCGTGACGCCCGGGTCGCGGCCTCGGGGCTGCGCACCGACCCGCACCTGTTCCGCCCCGCGCAGATCGGCAACCCGGCCGTGATTGCGCTGCGCGAGTGGTCGCGCCTGAGCGAGGAACTGCAGCAGGAGCGCGTGCGCCTGGCCAACCGCGTCCGCCAGCAGCTCTGGCGCTACTACCCGCAGCTGCTCGAGCTGAGCGACGATGTCACGGCTGAGTGGGTGCTGGCGCTGTGGGCCATGGCGCCGACTCCGGACAAGGCGGCGCGCCTGCGCGAGGCGACTGTCGCCAAGCTGCTCAAGCAGCACCGCATCCGCAGGATCGATGCCGCGACGGCGCTCGGCCTTCTGCGCCAGCCCGCGATCACGGTGGCCGCGGGCGTGACCGAGGCGGCCGTGCTGCATGTGCGCTCGCTCATCACCCGGCTACGCCTGGCCAACCAGGAGTTTCGCCAGGCCGAAGGCAAGCTCGAGGAGCTTTGCACGACTCTGACCGAGAGCGTCCCTGCTGCAGCGGTCAGCGGCCCCAGCGATGCCGCCATCTTGCGCTCACTGCCCGGGGTCGGCACGGTCACGCTCGCCACCTTGCTCACCGAGGCCGCCGGGCCGCTCGGGCGCAGAGACTACGCGGCGCTCAGGACCCTCTCGGGCGTGGCACCGGTGACCAAGCGCAGCGGCAAGACCTGCGTCGTGGTCATGCGCTACGCCGCTCAGGTCCGGCTGCGCCAAGCCGTGTTCCATTGGGCGCGCGTCGCCGTGCAGCACGATCCCAAGAGCCGTGCCCGATATGCGGCATTGCGGGCGCGTGGCCACTCGTATGGCCGTGCCCTGCGGGGCGTCGCTGACCGGCTGCTCGGGGTCGTCTGCGTCCTGCTGCAGCGCCAGACGCTGTTCGATCCCGACCACGGCGCGCCGGCCGCGCCGTAGCCGATCACCAACGGCCATCCCTTGGTTCGACTGCAGCGGCCATCCCTTCGCCCCGACCAACCCTCGGCGAAGCGCCGCGCGCAAGCGCGGTCCAGGAGGCCGCGCAGCGGCATCGGTGCGCAGCACCGGCGCGCAGCGTCCTGGACGGCGCGAGCACGGTGCTATGCTCGACGGATCGGGACGGCGCACCCCACCCCTGGAGCACACCGGAGCTCTCCATCGGTTATCGGGTGCTTGACGGCCGGTAGGAAGTCCAACGCTATCCGTGCAACAACGTGCTTCTCGGGGACCGTGGGCGCGTATTGACGCGTATTGACTTGGCCCGCGAGCCAGCCCAACGTCGCATCCGCAACGGCCTCGGGGGGAGGTCCATGTCGGAAGCCGACGCCAGGCGCGCCTGGGTCCAGCGTGTCCTCGGCATCACCTTGTCCGACGACGCGAATCCGGCGGAGCTGCGGACGCGCGTGGCAAGGATGGCCGCGACCGTCAAGCAGCTTGCCGCCGGCGGCGCCCCGGAGGGGCCGACTCTGTCCGCCCTGCTGCGCGATGCCATCGGCGCGCTCAAGGCGGCCGAGGTGGATCCGGAAGCGCTGGCCGCCGCGGCGACCGCTGTCGACGCCGCCGATGCGGCCGTGGCACGCGCGCAATCCGCCGCACGCGGGCGCGAGGCCGCCTCCGCCAACTCAAGAACGATCGACGGGACGAAACTGCTGCTGCGCTGGCGCGGAGCGCAGAGCCAGGTCGCGCAAAATCTCGCCGGGCTCGGCCGCGCGCTGCTGGCGACCGATGAGGTGCGTGCCGATCCGCGGATCGCGGCGGTCGAACGCGCAGTCGCCGCCCTGCCGAACCTGGTCCCGGAATTCGGCGGCCGGCTTGAGGATCTGCTGGACCAGGCGATCACCGCCGGCTCCTCCGCCGCCATCGCGAAGGACGCGCTGGACGCCATCGCCGCGTACCGCCAGCGTCTGGCCGGCGCCGTCGCGCTGATCCAGCTCGAGGCCTTTGCCAAGCAGCGGATCGGCCAGGATTTCGCGCTCTTCCGCGAGCTGGACGGTGCGCTGGGCGAGATCGCCGCCTCCTTCGCCAAAGCAGCCTGAGGGGAGAAGTCCGATGACACCTGGCGACAGCGCGGACACGGGATTTGAGGCCACGCTTCGCCAGGGTCTTTCGAGCATCGTTGACGCCTTCCTCGAGATCGTCGGGTTCCTTGGCAGCATAGGCAGCGAGCCGGTGCCGACGGGGCCTGACCCGGAGGAGGCGCGGGCCGCGCGGCTCGGCGAGGTTGACATCGCCGTGGGCCAGCTAGCGACCGCGGCCGCACCGATCACCGATCCCGTGCTGAAACGTGAGGCCGGCGCCCGGCAGGCCGCCCTCGCGCTGCGCCGCAAGGCGCTCGCCGACGCTGCGGGCGACGCCCTGGCCGGCGCGGTCGCCGACGTGCCGGGCCTGTGCAGCGATATCGCGCAGGCGGTCGAGGCAACGACGAAGGCCGCCGCGGCGCAAGTCCGCGTCACCGCCCACGGCAGCGCGGCGGCGCTCGCGCTCGGCACCGCCGAGCCGCTGATCCTCGGCTTGCCCGACACGGTGGGCGATAAGGGCGTGCTGGCCGGCGAGCTCGCCGGGCTGCGGACGGCGCAGGCGGATCTCGCGACCGCCGCCGACGCCACGACCCTGGAGGCGAATGCCGCCAAGCTCGAGACCGATGCGCAGGCGCTGCTGGTCCGCGCCCAGGCGGCGGGCGCGCTCGCGCAGCTGCTGGCGGAACAGGAGAGACAGGTCCAGGCGGTTGCTACCGCGGACGGAAAGCTCGCCGGCGCCCTTGCCGGCCTGGACCCGCTCGCCGCCGAGCCGCTGAAGGACATTGTCGCGGATCTGCGCACGCGCGCGGCCGCGCTTGCGACCGCGACCGGGGAAGCGGCCATCCAGACGCAGCTTGGCCTCTCCGGCGCGCTGCTGACCGGGTTCGCCGACGCCGAGGCGGCCGCGGCCAAGGCCGACAGCGACTGGCAGGCGCTCGCGGCACGGCGGGTCGCCGCCAAGCAGAAGCTCGACGACGCCGGCGCGCTGATCGGCGGTCTCGCCACGGGCGCGTTCCCCACGCTCGACTCCGATCACGGCCAGCTTGAGATCACCTTCAACGGCCTCGCCGGGGCGGCCGACCTGGCGACCCTGACCAACGATCTGGCCAAGCTCGAGGGCGACGCGCAGGTGCTGCTCGACGCCGCAGCACTCGCGGCGGCCGACACCGCCGCCGCCGCCGCGGAAGCCAGTCTCGACGCGCTCGACCTGTGGGAGGCCGACTTCGCCAAGGTCGCGTCGCCGACCCCGCTCACCGCGCAATGCGGTCAGTTGCGCACGGACTGGGGCCTGGCCGACGCGGAGACGGACCAGGCCGCACGAAAGGCGGCTTTCGGCGTGATCCAGCTGGCGGCCGACCAGGCGGCGAACACGTCGGACGACGTCCTCAAGCGCCGCGACGCCGCCGCCGGCCTGCTGACCAACGCGAATAGCTGGATCGCGGTCCTGCCGTCGCCCGCGGGGCTCGACGTGAAGCACGCCGCGGCAGAGCAGGCCATCGACGATTTGGCGGCGGCGTCCGACCTCGGTGCCTATGAGCGTGACCTCGCGGTCGTGGAGGCCACGGCGCAGGCGCTCTACGACGAGGCGACGGCTGCGGCCGCGCCCGGCCAGGCCGCCGCGGAACTCGCTGCGCTCGACGTCGTGGCGGCGAAGTTCAGCGCCATCAGCACGCCGAACCCGGTGCAGACCGAGTTCGACACGCTGACCGCCGCCCACCTTGCCAGCGCCTCGCTTTCGGGCAAGGCCCTGACCGCCGAGCTGCTGCGCATCGAGACGGAGGCGTTCTCGGCAGCTCACGCCTGGGGTGACCTCGATAAGCGCCGCGACGACGCCAGGGTGTCGCTCGGCAACGCGGATAGCTGGATCAAGGCGCTCGACCCGGTGGCCGCGACCGCCCTGGTGGGCCGCCATGCGGCGGCGGTCAAGCAGGCGGACGACCTGGCGGCGGCCCCGGACCTCGCAACCTTCGAGAGCGACCTTGTCGCCTTGGAGACCGAGGCACAAGCACTGTACGGCGCTGCCACGACGGCGGCCGCCCCGGTCCAGGCCGCCGCCAACCTGGCGCTGCTGGGCAAGGTCGCTGCCCGTTTCAGCAAGATCGGCACACCCAACCCGGTGCAGACCGCGTTCGACACGTTGACGGCTGCGCATGTGGCGAGTGCGGCGCTGTCCGGACAGGACCTGACCGACGAGCTCATCCGCATCCAGGGAGAGGCATTCACTGCCGCGTCCGACTGGAGCGCCCTCGAGACGCGCCGCGACGACGCAAGGGCGTTCCTGGAGAACTCCGACGGCTGGATCAAGGTGCTGGGCAAGGCCGCCGCGGCGCCGCTGGTGGCGCGCCACGCGGCGGCGGTCAAGCAGGCCGACGATCTGGCCGGGGCGGCGGACATCGCCACCTACGAAAGCGACCTCGCCGCGCTGGAAGCGGTGGCGGCGGCGCTCTACACCGATGCGACCTCGGTGGCCGCCCCGATCCAAGCTGCCGCCGGCCTGGCGGAGCTCGGCCCGGTAGCTGCCAAGTTCACCGCGGTCGCTACGCCGAACCCGGTGCAGACGGCGTTCGACACGCTCACCGCCGCGCATGTGGCGAGCGCGTCGCTCACCGGCCAGGCGCGCACGGACGAGCTCGTGCGTATTCAGTCGGAGGCGTTCGCCGCCGCGCAGAAATTCGGCGCGGCGGACGCCCGTGCCAAGCTGAAGGACGCGGATAGCTGGATCAAGGCGATGGACCCGGCCGCCGCCCCGCTTGAGGCGCGGTATGCGGCGGCGGTCAAGGCGGCGGACGATTTGGCGGCGGCGCCGGATCTCACCACCTTCGAGAGCCAGCTTGCCGCCCTGGATATCGAGGCCAAGGCGCTCCTCGCCGATGCCAATGCTGCCGCTGCGCCCGGCGTCGCCACCAAGAGCCTCGCCTACCTCGCCACCCTCGCGGCCAAGTTCAACAAGATCGCCAAGCCTAATGCGGTACAGACCTTGTGGGACACGCTGACGGCCGCGCACACGGCGAGCGGGACGCTGGCCGACAAGGCGCTGACCACCGAGCTGACGCGGATCCAGAACGAGGCCTATGGGGCGTCCTCTGCCTGGGACGCGAAAGTCGCGATCGACAAGCGGCTCTACGCCCTGTCGCGGCCGATCGCGGCGCTCGGCGTGACCGGCGACCCGATGAAGCTGGAGAGCGAGCGGATCAAGGGGCAGTACGCGACCTGCTGCTCGTCCACGACCGACATTGCTGGGCTGGTCGCCGCCTTCAAGGCGCTGGACGCCGCTGTCGATCAGCTCGCGACCGACATGCGCAACGCACAGGCGCTGGCGCTCGATGTCGGCAAGGCCACCGCCGAGGTTGCCGCGGCGCTGCTGGCCGCGCAGGCCGCCGTCGGCGACCTCGCGGCCGGCGATCCCAAGAAAGAGGCCACGACGGAGCTCGCGGCGCTGCAGAAGCGCGAGAACGACGCGCCGACGCTGGTCGGCGCCGATGCCCAGAAGCGCGAGCTGTTCGCCCTGCGCGCGGAGGCGCTCGCCTTCGTCGAGAAGGTGCGCAAGCTCGGGTTCGAGCGAAGCTTGCGGCCGGTGGCCGCCAGGAGATCGATGACCTGATCAAGACGTTCGGCGACACCTCAGCCGATCCGGCGCAGCTGGCGATCTGCAAGGCGGCAGTCTCTGCCTGCTTCAAGCTCGAACTCGACATTCCG
>CAWGIV010000006.1:0-609181 GCA_963822805.1 uncultured Actinomycetota bacterium
CGCCATCAGGTCACCGTCACGGTCTGCGTCGGGTCGAAGACCGGCGGGGTCGCGGTGCGGTCGGGCACCAGCAGGCTCTCGACGCCGTCCACGCGGGCCCGCACCCCGAAGTCACCGAGCGCCGCGTCCGCGACGGTGAAACGCGCGGTCGCCGAGGGCGTGGGTCCACCCGGGTCGGCGGACACCCTTCGGCTGCCGAGCAGCAGCTCGACGCGTTGGTCCGGCCACACGTCCGGCACGCACGTGAGGACGACCGTCGCGGTGCCCGCGCCGTCGCGCGCCACCGTCATCGGCAGTCCGGTGAGCGTCGGGGCGACCGCGAGGTAGACGTCGCCTGCGAGGCGTCCGTCCGCGGCCGACCCCAGCACGACCGATGCGGAGGCCAGCCCGGCGGGAACGGTGGCGGGAAGGGCGAACCGGGTCTCGGTGTCGGAGACCGAAGTGGGCACGACGCCCACCGGTGCGGCCAGTGCCGTGTGGGTGATCCGGACCGCGGTCGACCCGGCTAGATGGACCCCGTGCAGCACGACGGTGTCGCCCGTTCGCGCCGCCGCCTGGCCCGCGGGGTACTCCACGGTCGTCACCCCGGGGACCGGCGAGGCCACCGACGGGGCGGCGACCGGCCCGCGAGCGTCCGCGCCGCGGGTCAGCACCGGCAGCGGCACGAGCGGAGGGCGGCGGCCGTCGAGCAGCACCACCCGCACCTCGAACGCGACGGACATCCGGTAGGGCGTCTGGAACACGCTCCACATCGAGTAGATGTCCTTCTCCTCGAACGGCAGCCAGCACAGCCGCACCCGCTCGACCTGCCGCTCGACATCGCTGTAGGGCGCCGCGGCCCGCAGGTCGGCGGGGGTCAGCGCGCTGTGGGCGTGCAGCGCGCTGAGCGCGGCGCCCAGGAGGCGGTGGGCGCGCAGGTCGTCGCTGTCGGGGGAGAACGGGGTGAGCAGGTAGCTCAGCACCAGCGGCAGCGCCGGGTCGGCAGTCTCTCCCGGCCGCACGCCGGGTGGGTCGGTGTTGCGCAGGTACGGGTCGACCTCGGTCTGGTAGAGGAAGAGGTTCACCAGCGGGTCCTGGCCGGTGACGGTCACCTGGTCGGGGGGACGGGCGACCGCGCTCGCCCCCGTGACCACGGTCTTGACCGCCGCGTCCAGGAGGCCACGCAGGGTCTCCGTGACGGCTTCGATGGCCCGTGCGTCGCTCATGACCCTCCTCCGACTGTCGTGGGCGGCCCGCTCACGGCCGCGCCGCCTCGCCGCGCCGCCGCAGGTAGTCGTCCAGGCCGAGGGTCGGGCGGCGCGACACCGTCGGGGGGGCCGTGGGGACGGGCTCGGTGCTCGCGCGGATCTCCAGCCGCCCGATCGTGACGTGCACGGTGGGCTCCGCAGGCTCGCGCGGCGGCGCCGGTGCCCGACGGGTGCGGGCGGACGCGGATCGTGGCTCCTGGGTCGCGTGGACGCGCTCCGCGGCCTGCGTCGGCCCGTCGTCGGCGGGCGTGCCTGCCGGACGGCCGTGACCGACGAGGTCGGAGTCGATGGCGGTCTCGGCTGGGCGGGCGGCCGCGGCGGCAGCCGAACCTGCGTCCGGACGTGCCCGGAAGGACCGTGATCGGCCCGCGGTTGCCCATCCGTCGGCGCCGAGACGGGTGACGGGCGGGAGACGGCGACGGGCCGCGGCGGGGTCGGGTCGACCGGGGCGGGCGCGGCTTCTGTTGCGTGCTCGGGTGCCGGAGCGCGCGGATCCGCGATCGCGGACCAGACGGGTGACCCGTCGGTCCGGGTGATCGGGCCCGATGAGCCGGAGGGAGGCTCATCGGTAGTCGCCGGTGGGACGAACTCAAGGCCTGCGTCGAACAGGTGCCATGCCCGCGGCCGAAGCGCACCCGGAGGCCGGGCGCCGAGCAGCCGATCGACGAAGTCGGTCACCGGTCCACCAACTCGAGGTAGTAGCGCCGCCGCGGGCCGCTCAGGGCCAGCACGTCCGGCTCGCGCCAGCCGTAGGCACAAGCGAGGCGGTGGACGTCGCCGAGCAGTCGGCGCGCCGCGACGTCGACGTCGACCCAGACGTGCTCGGACACGTCGAACGGCGCGCGCCAGCCGTGTCCGCATGCCGCGCACGTCAAGTCCAAGGCCAGGTCGGCGGAGGGATCGGCGGCGGCGAGGCGTCGGGCCACCGCAGCCACGAGATCCGGCTCGGGCGCCGATGCCCCATCCAGCACGCACCGCAGGACGAGCTCCCTGCGTGGCTCGGCGGCGGCCATCGCCACCGCCACGTCGCGGCTGGCGACCGGCCGGAACGTCACCGTCGCGCCGTCGAGATCCAGAGCGTGCTCCCCGGCCGCAGCGCCCGACGGGCCGAGCTCGGCGAGGTCGAACTCCACGTCCAGCTCCTCCCCGCAGCCCGGGCAGGACACCGCGCAGGCCACCGCGGTGCCGAAGCACCGCTCCCGCAGGGCGAGGAGCAGTGCGTCCCGCTCGCCGAGCGGCACGTCCCAGACCAGATCCGGGTCGACCTCCGCGGCGGCCGCGGCCAGAGCGACCGCGCGGGCCACGCCGCGGGTGAACTCGCCCTGCTCCCAGGTCCGCAGCAGCGCGGCTGCGGTGGGGTCGCCCATCGGGCTCACCCCGCCGGGTCGTCGAACTGCACCTCGGTGGGCGCGGGCAGGTCCACGTCCCGGACCCAGCCCTCGTTCTCCAACCGGATGTGCTGGATGAGCACGGCATTCGCGTTGGCGTCGAGATCGGAGATCGGCTGGTACTCCGACACCCAGCAGTTGAAGACGTGGTAGGAGACGGCCTTCTGCCCGGTCTCGTCGTAGACGTCGATGATGATGTCGCGGCGGAAGTCCTTCAGCGAGGTCTCCCGGCCGGCGGCGGAGTTGGCGAAGCTCCAGGCCTTGTTCGCCCACTTCTCGAACTCGAGGGCATTCACCGCCACCCCGCGTTCCAACAAGATCGGGTCGTACTCGTGGCGGCCCGGAAGCTTGTAGCTGGTGGCCGGGTCACCGCCCGATCGGTGTTTGATCACCTCGGTGGTCAACTTCATCCCGGTGATCTTGCTGACCCCCGCGAACGGGGTGAGGCTGTCGCTGTAGCGGACCCGGAAGCGGAAGTTCTTGAGCGGGTCGACGCGTGCCGTGGTGGGCATGGGGCTCCCTCAGACCTGCAGCTGCCCGGCGAGCTGCTCGATGTGGATGATCACAAACTCGGCGGGCTTGAGCGGGGCGAAGCCGACGACGATGTTGAGGATCCCGCGGTCGATGTCGTTCTGCGGGTTGTTCTCGCGGTCGCACTTGACCAGGTAGGCCTCCCGTGCGGTGCTGCCCTGGAACGCGCCCTGGCGGAACAGGCTGTTCATGAACGCGCCGACGTTGAGCCGGACCGACGCCCACAACGGTTCGTCGTTGGGTTCGAAGACGACCCACTGGGTGCCGCGGTAGAGGCTCTCCTCGATGAACAGGGCGAGCCTGCGTACCGGGAGGTACTTCCACTGGTCCGCGAGCCGGTCGGAGCCGATCAGCGTTCGCGCGCCCCACGAGACAGGCCCGATCACCGGGAACGTACGCAGACAGTTGACCCCGAGCGGGTTCAGCTCGCCGTTCTCCGGGTCGCTCATCGGCACAGCGAGCCCCGTAACGCCGTTCAGCGACGCGGTGGTGCCCGCGGGCGCCTTCCACACCCCGCGTTCGGTGTCGGTGCGCGCCCAGACGCCCGCCATGGTGCCGCAGGGTGGCACCGCGCGAGGTGCGCCTGCCGCCGCTGGGTCCGCGATGGTCAGCATCGGGAAGTAGACGGCGGCGTTGCGTGCCAGATCACCGGTGAGCGGCGGACTGTTCATCCCGCTCACCGCAGTCGCTACGCTCGACCACGCCGCGGGCGGGTCCACGATGAGCATCGACCGGCGGGTCCGGCAGAGGGCCGCGGCGTCGGAGAGCACGGTCTCGGGCGCGCCCGGCAGGCACAGCATGTTGAAGATGTCGGTCTTCAGAAGCTGGTAGATGCCGGTCTTGTCGGCCTGGCTCGTACCGCCGTGGTAATCCGCGTCGCTCAGTGGGCCGCCGTCGTCGCCGGGGGTTGGCATGACGGGGTCGGCCTGCTCGTCTGGGCGGGCGTCCGTGGGATCCGCGGTCAGAAGCGCGGATCCGGCCAGGGCACGGTCGAGAGAGTTGGGGTCGTTGACGTCGGCGACGACGTTGCGGAACTGCTCCAGGACCGCGGGCGGAGTCACCGTGGTGTCCAATATCGTCAGGTTGTAGCCATTGGCGAGTCCGGGTGCGGTGGCGTAATCGATGCGTACACCCAGAGTATTGGCCCACGAGCCCTGACCGCGCGCCGCCAGCTTCACGTTCCTCGCACCCGCAGGCAGCGTCCATCCGGCGGCCTTCGCGTCCGTGTGAACCACCCGCACCACCTCGGCCTCGCTGCCCCCGTTCAGGTAGAACTGGTAGACGGCATAGCTGAGCGGGCTCGTGGTCTGCACGCCACCGAAGATCCGCTGGTAGTCGGCGAAGCTCGTGATGTGCACCGGGGCGTCGGTCGGACCGCGCGGGGCCGATCCGACAAAGGCGGCGACGGCGGTGGGCACGCCGGTGATCGTGTGCACCGCGCTCGCGACCTCGTCGATGTACACACCGGGATACGTCGGCGTGACAGGCATGAGTCGTCCTTCCCTCGTGACGCTGTGGACGAGTGTCGAAGGACGCTGTCACCGCGGCGTCACCGTCCCTGCGCCGTGACGTGCAGGTGATGGCTGGGCGGATGATGGTTGGACCATGGCCCCTCGTCGCCCCACCGCCGTTCTTGTCGTCACCACCCTTCCGGGCGGGGACTCGGCACGGGCCCGCGTGCTCGCGACGTACGACATCGAGGACGGCACCGAGACCGGGGTCGTCGTGCGGTCCCTGGCCGAGCTGCAGGACGTTGTGGCCGTATGGTGGACCCAGAGCTGGGGAGCGGCGACCTCAACCGGCGCGCGCGGCTAGTGGCACGAGCCGTCGCAGATGTGGCGACAGCGTGGTCGGCAGCCCTGCCTCGTGCAGCAGCGCCAGGTAGTGCCGGATCTGGCGGACCGCCTCGTGCAAGTTTCCCTCGGCGAGATGAGCCGCGACGACGCAGCGGTGGGCACTCTCTCGCAGTGGTTCGGCCGCGACGGCCTCGAGTCCCGCCGCGATGGCCTCCGGGTACCGCCCTGCCTCGGTCAGCCAGGTGGCGAGCCGTTCCAGCAGGTGCAGCCGCAGCTGACGGTGGCGCTCCCGGTCGATGATCAACCAGTCGTCATACCACCCGGGGAGCACGTCGGTCGTGAACCCGTCCACTGCGATCTTGACCAGGAGCGGCTCCCCCTCCGACCAACGAGCGGCCTGGCTTCTGCGCACCGCGATATCGACGTGGACGTGCTCGGCCAGTCGGAGCCGTGAGTTGTCGCTGCACACGAGGGCGGCACCGCCCGGCTTCGGCAACCGCCAGAGCGTCGAGCGGAGACACCCGAGGGCATGTTCTTCACCGTGGTCAGCCCATAGCCGGAAGGCGACCGCGTCACGCGGCGTAACCCCCCGCAGCGCCAGGAACGCCAGCAGCCGTTCACCCACCGGAGCAAGCCGGATCTCGGCACCGTTCTGCCGTAGCTCGAACCCGCCCAGCAACCGAAGTTGCACGTCGTCAGCTGATCGGCCCATCAACGTCCTCCTCGGAGGTCCGGCGCTCAATGAAGAGGGGGGAGAGTGCACTGCTGATACCGAGCGCGTTGTCGACGTCTGCGCGAGTTCCGCCCCACCGGCCGATCCGCTGGACCTCGGAAGCACGGATGCATCCCGGGTCGTGAATGCGCGGGTGCGGGCGATCGCAACCACCATCGCGTTCATCGCCGCCCAGCCATCCGGGCCGGATCGGGCTCTGGCTATCACGCGCAACTGGCCGACGGTACGTGCCGGGGCGGCCTGACTCATGGCGACAGGCTGGCCCTGCACGGAGCGGCGTTCGCTCGATCCGCGATCGACCCCGACTCCGAGGTCGCGACTCGCCGCTGATCATGTCGGCGATGCACACCGATGTGGTGGTCATTACCCTGCTCGAAACGGCCCAGGCACGTCCTGTGATGCCGACGTTCGCCCACTACATCCCGGTCGTTGCCGAGGCGGTCGGCCCGGGGAGTCGGCGGGTTTACGGCTCCTACTGGAACTTCCGGTTGCACGACGGCGTCGTCGTCGGTGGCTCGTCGGCTCGGACGGTCGTCAGTCGGGCTCGGGGGCGCGGTGACGTGCACCTCGGTTGCGATGGCGGTGATCGTCGGCGTGCAGTGGGTGGTGGTCAGTCAGGTCGGATCGACGGTGGCATGGGCTGTCGCGCTCGGTGTCCCCGCGTTCTTGGCGGGGACGACCGTGGCACGCCTCTCCATGGCATTACGCGTCGCGTTCGGTCGATGGCGTCTAGCGCGAGCATTCCGCTGCACGGACGGGGGCCGAGGATGACCGACGGACCTGACCGGAAAACCCAAGTCGGGGACGGGCGAACGGGACCACCGGCGCGGCTGGGCGTGATCGCGGCGTCGGGGACGGGCTGACCGGGCCACCGCTGGTGACCCTCGGGTTGGGTGCGGGTTGGTTAGGCGGCGGTGTCGGTGAGCTGGACTTGGTAGCCCAGGGCGTGGAGCTGGCGCATCAGGTGGGTGGCGCGGCGGGAACGGTCGGTGCGGCGCTGGTAGAAGTCGGCGCCGAGGTCGGTGAACTCGGCGGTGGGGTCGTCGAGCAGGTGGAAGATGATGACGAGGATGGAGCGCTGCAGGGCGGCCAGGGCCTTGGTCTTGGGCATGCGTTTGACCAATCGGCGGTAGCGTTCGCCGAGGAAGCCTGACCAAGCTCTACAAGGAGCTGGGCATCAAGGTGAGCTACCGCCACGAGGACAGCGGCGGCGAAGCCGTGATCTCACTTGTTCTGGCTAACGTACGTGTCCGAGGAGCGACTCGCGCACAAACCCGCCGACATGTTGAGCGCCTGCAGGCTGAGGCAGGTCCTCGTCATCGACGGTGCGTGATGGGCCGCGACGGTCGCCGTGAGGCGGGCGCGCCGGCTCGACATGACGATTATCACCGTTAAGATCGCGCTGTGTGTGCAACTGCGACCTGGCGGGGTGACGACGCGGAGATGCTATCGGTCGAGCCTGGCTGGCAACTAATGGCTGCCGGTACCGCTCGGCAGGGCAGCGGACAGAACACTGAAGTATTGCTCAGCTTGCCATCGGCTTCGGTCGCCGACCACGTAGAGGCGTCTCTTGGCCCGCGACACGGCGACATTGAGTAAGTTGGGCTTCTCTGCGGCCCAACGCCTGGCGCCTTCGCGTTCGGGTGCGCTGCCCAGCACGATGATGACGATGTCGGATTCCTGGCCTTGCACGGTGTGAATGGTGCCGACGTTGTCTTTGGCGAACTGTTCCCCGAGCGTGGTGCGTGCGGCGCGTTCGGCCCCGATCACCACGTCACGGAACGGACTGATGATGCGGATACTGCCAGGATTGACCGCGGAGTCGACCAGTGTTCGGAGCAATCGTTTGAGCGCCTCGCCCTCCTGAGGTACCCAGTTTCCCTCCGCGTGGCCGGTGGGCACGTCGATCCATTGATTCTGGCCTGGATACGGCGATCGCTCCGGTGTGCCGAAGACCATCAAGCCCTCGTAGGCGATCCGGTTCGCAACGTCGAACATCGGGCGATCGCAGCGTCGGTGAACGCGCAGTGGGGCGCCGACCCAGGTCGAGCCGTCGCCGATCGGGTCGGTGCCGTAGGTGTTGAGCCGGTCGGCAACGCGCTGCACGGAGGTCACGCTCGGAAGCCACTCCTCGGCGACCGCGTACCGTTTCAGTAGCGAGCGCTGTGCGGGTACCGGCAGCGGGACGATCGGTTCGAGTTGTTGAGGGTCGCCGACCACCACGGTCCGTCGGGCACGCCACATGCCGCCAACTGCCTGCTGCGGGCTCGCCTGGCCAGCTTCGTCGATGAAGAGCCAGCCGAACGATTCGGGGCCGAGCCGGCCGAACAGCCGGGGGAGCGAGGCGAATGTTGTCGAGACCACCGGTACGACGAGAAACAGCGTCTGCCACACGGTCCGCAATACTTCATCGCTGATTTTCAGGTCTTCGTCCAGCACGGCCATGGCAACGCGCAGGTTGCGTCGGATCTGGTTGGCCGCGCCCAGGATGAACGCCTTGTGCACTCGTAATGCCTCGAGAGTCACGCGGTTACGAGCGGCCGTGAAGGTGGGATCGGCCCACGGGGTACACAGTTGGACGGCGTCGCGATCCGGTCCGTAGTCGGCGAGATCTGGGAGACAGTTGGGCCAGCGCTGCCGCGCGTCGGTCAATGTGGAGGTGATGGCCGACAGAGCACTCTGCGCGTGGTCGCGTTGCGAAGTAAGACTACGAAACTCATCAGTGATTGCGGCGTACTCTTCTACGCGCTGGTCGCGCTGAGATAGCAGGGCCCGGTTGGCAGTCTCGGCGTCCTCCTGGTCAGCCTTTAGCTGCCGATGTTCGGTATCCCACTCCCGGCCGGCTCGAAACCAGGTGCTGAGCGAAACCCAGAACCCGGGTCTGTCGGCCCGGTGCTCCTGATATGCCGCGGTCGCAGCATCCCGATTGGCTTGGGCATCCGCGAAATCTTGCTCTGCTGTGGCTATAGCCTCCCGGAGTTTCGATGCGCGCCGGGTGAGTAGATGTAGCTGTTCCTCGATCTCATCGAGCCGCCGCGCGTACCGTGGGCGTTCCCGTACGGCGGCCGCTACGGTGTCGCGCTCCGCCACGAGCCGTTCGACATCGGCCTCAGCCGCCCGGAAGCGGGCAACTGCGGTCGACCAGTCCTCCACTCCACCGGGGTTGTCGCGGGCCGTCCGAAGGATCTCGTCCATGCCTGTGGCGAGTGAGGGGTCTGTCGAGGTCTGCTGGGATTCGCCGTTCCACCAGAACCGCTTCACGAAGGCGGCGCAGTTCTTCCGACTGCCGAGGGTTGCCGCGAGCAGTCCCCACGCCTCCGCGTCGAGCACCCGCGATGCCAGGTCTGGGAAGTAGTCGGCCTCGGCGGCCTGTGTGTGGGCACCACCTACCGCCTTGATGTCGGGGATCTCGGCGGTCACGTTAGCCGCGGCCTTGTTGCTGGCAGTTGCGAGGAGAATCTCGGATCCGGTCAGGTTGGGATTGATGCCGCGGACCGGCGTGGGGTAACGCTCGGCGACCGTGACTCGTTCGACCTCAGCGATGAAGGCATCGTCCGGGCGAGTGAGACGGGTAAGGGTTCGGGCCCGATTGACGAGCACGGCGGCGATCACGTCCCGCAGGAGCGTGGTCTTGCCCGTGCCGGGCGGTCCGTTGACGGCGAACACCCCCGCGCTCCGACAGAGCTCGGCCGTGATCTGGTTGACCGCGAACTGCTGGCTCAGCACGAGGGGTTTGCTGATATCTCCGGGCCAGCGGCCGGGTGGCTGGCGCGCTGGCGCGACGGCGTCGAGGACGGATTGTTCGTGTTCACGCACGTCGATGCGACCGCGGCCGGCCAACACGCGCCCATCGGTGAGATAGCCCGCCAGGCCGGCGCCCAGGTTCCCGCGAGCGACGCCGCTCGTGACGGTGGCGAGGTCTTCGGCAATGAAGCTGCTCAGCAGCGGCCGGTCGGCGGCGTTCTCGATGTTCTTGACCGGGACCCGCACACACTCGATGCGTATCCCGCGTGGGTAGAGCAGCTCTGCGACGCCGAGTGCTTCGGACATCTCGGCGACGAACGTATGTAGCGCCGTCGCGCTCAGATCGAAGTCGGGCAGCTGCGCCGACATCGTGCCGGAGCGTGACGGGCGTCCGTCGGCGTTCGCCGCCGCCGCCTTCTTCCTTCCGGGGGTGAGTAGCTTCTCGACGAAGGTTCCGGCGGCCGCGCCCGCGATGCCGCCGAGGACGGGTCCCGCGGCCACGGTGACGGCGGCAGCAGCAGCGGCGGTAACCGCTGCGCCGGTGGCCTTCGCGCCTGCTCCGACCGCTTCGACTGCGGCGTCCTTCGTGTGTTCACCGATCCTGCGCGCGGCGTTGCCGAGCCGACTCACGGGTGCGGCGTCGGTCGACGTTGGCGCCAGCAGGTTGAGCTTGCTCGCAAAGCTGCGCTCTTCGGCGGCGAAGCCGTCGAGCCAGTCTCTGGGAATCTCTCCGGATCGTCGAAGCCGACCGAGCGCCCAGGCACTGGAGGAAAGAGCGGCCGAGTTCCCTACCAGGAAGCCAGCCTGATCGACGGTGAAGGCGAACAGTGCAGTCTGACCTGATGCTCGCCTCTGGTCGTCGTCGGTGTCGAAGTGGGCCCTCAAACTCTTCTTGATCGAATCGATATCGAACAGGCCGCCGTAAACGGTGAATCTCCAGGTCCACCGCGGGCTCAAGGGGGGATCTGTCACGGGGTGTCCGGCGGACCAGGGCGTCACTGCGCCCGGATCGAGGTCGAATCTCAACCGTTTCGCCGGATCTCGTTGACGGCGATCGATTTTCGGGATCTCGCCAGGGTTCAACATCTCGACTGCACGCCAGAATTCTAGAACGCGTGTCTCTTCGCTCGACAAGATTGCCCCCGAGAACAGAACCTGTGGGTGCCCACCTTACTACTCTACGGCAGCGTGCAATTCGAGATGCCTCCGGCTGTCTCGACCACTTGGCAGCACGAGTCTCGGTCTTCCGCGCCCCGGGGGCAGTTGGATGGCGGGTGCGATCGGGGTCGACATGCCCGTCCTGCCCTTGGCGGGCCGCTGCGTCCTCAACACGGGCCCGGCTGGTGTCGACGAGGGCTTCGATGTCGTCCCAGTGGCGCAGCCAAAGGCGTAGTTGGGTGAACAGGTTGAGGTTGCAGCCGCTGGTGAGGAAGCACGCGCGGACCCCGTGGTCCAGGAGGATTTCGCGTTCGATCGGTCGGGTTTCGGATGCGTTTGTCGTGTGAGCACGTCCAGTCCAGTGGATCCGATGATCGGTAGCAAGGTGGAGCTGGCAGGGACGAGTCGGCTCCATCCCGGCAGCCCACTCGGCGCTCGCACGTCCGACTCGCTCAGCGCTCCGCCGTCGTCGAGTAGTCGGGTGGAGGCTGTCAAGGCTGCGGGATCTCTGCGAACGAGGCGGCCATCGGCTGGATCTCCTTCATGCGATCTCCTTCGATCCGGAAACCTGAAGGTCCGCGATGTGCGGGAGGAGGCCCATGATCGCGTCGGCAAGGGAACGTACCCCGGCTGACCAACCTATGAGGCCGAAGTCAAGTCCTGGGTTTGGGTGAGCTTGGGCGTGTGGGGTCGACTCGGCGACCCGAGGCCGTCGAGTTGATCTTCTCGGGTGGTGGGTGCTGCTGGTCGGGTGGTGCCTCGCGCCCGTCTCCGGCCCTACGTAGCGTTCAAGCGGGTTTGTCCCGACAGCCTTCATCCGGGCTTGGTGGGAGACGGGCGGGGCTGCTCATGGTCAGTTGCGGGATCGGGGTCCCGACGGGGATGCGAGCTCGCCCCGCCCGATGGTCAGCGGCACGCGGGTGTCAGGCTGCGGTGGCGGCTCCGTTGTCGTGGTCGGCGCGCCGGTCGAGCCCGGCGGCGATGGCGGGATCCCAGGCGGTGCGGGTGACGATCACGGCGTGCAGTTGGCGCAGCAGGCTGGCCGCGACCGCGACCCGCTGGGAATGTCAACCCCATCTGGCCCCACTGTGATGGCTTGATTTGGCCCCACCTGTGGGCAGGCTGATTCAACTCACGGCCATCGACGGTGACGGTGAGTGACGGATCTTGGTGGTCGGCTGGTGGTCTGGGCTGGCGGCTCCTTTCGACGTGGTGGGTTTGGGTGGCGTGCGGTGGAGGCGTCGACGAGGCGCGGGTATGCAGTTGTGCCGGTGATCAGTCGGTGGGGGTGATCGGCCACCTCCCGTCGGCGATGGGCGAGTCGGCGGCGAAGCGCAGCCAGGCCTCGTGCGGGCTGGTGGCGAGGAGGGCTGCGATGTCGTCCCAGCCGGCGCCGTTGGCGCGGGCGCTGTGCACGGCTTCGGGCAGGCACCGCTCGGCTTGGGTGATCAGGGCGTCGAGCAGGTGGATCAGGACGAGGTCGTCGCCGATCCACAGGCCTTTGCGCTGGGCGAGCGCGAACAGCGCGTCGTCGAGGACGGCGAAGGTGTCGTCGTCGGTGCGTCGGGCGGACGGCTCGGTCATGGCCGCGGCTGCGTTCGGGTCGGGGCCGGGCGGGTGGTCTTGGCGGCTCGGGAGGTGCGCAGCCGGTAGGACGCGGTGCCGGTGTTGATGATGTGGGCGTGGAAGGTGAGCCGGTCGACTACGGCGGCGGCCAGCCGCGGGTCGGTGAAGGTGTGGCCCCATTCGGAGAACGGGGCGTTGGAGGCGCACGCGATCGAGGCGCGTTCCTCCCGGTCGGTGATGATCTGGAACAGCAGCTCGGCGCCGCGCGGGTCGAGGTGGACGTAGCCGAGTTCGTCCAGGCAGAGCAGATCGAGGCGGGCGTAGCGGCCCAGGACCCGGCCGAGTTGGCGGTCGTCGGCGGCCTCGGCGAGCTCGTTGACCAGGGCCGCGGTGCCGGTGTAGCGGACCCGGCGGCCGGTTTCGGCGGCGGCGATGCCCAGCCCGATCAGCAGGTGGGTCTTGCCGGTGCCGGAGTCACCGAGCAGCACCACCGGCTCACCGGCGTCGATCCAGCCGCCGGCGGCGAGCATGGCCAGGGTGGCCGGGGGCAGCGACGGCAGCGCGGCGAGGTCGAACTCGGCCAGCCGCTTGATCCGTGGGAAGCGTGCTTCCTGGACGCGGCGCAGCCGGCGGCGAGCGTCGCGCTCGTCGCATTCGGCGCAGAGCACCTCGGCCAGAAACGCCCGGTGCGAGAGCCGTTCCCGGGCGGCGGCATCGGCGATGCGCCCGGCCTCGGCGAGCACGGTGGGCAGATGCAGAGCACGGCAGGCCGCGCCGATCGCGGCCGCGGCGGCCGGGTCGGCCAGCGCCGTCACCGCCGGGCCGGCACCGGCCGTGCCGGTGGCGCCGGCCGACCCGCCCGGGCTCATCGGGCACCGCCGCCGGCGGCGAGGAGCTCGTCGTAGCCGGCGAGGCTGGGCGCGGGCCGAACGGGACAACCCGACCTCGCTGCACCCGAGGACCGCATCCCCGCGGGCACGTCCACCACCGCCGTCGTGGGCGCCGCCGTCGTGGGCGCCGCCGTCGTGGGCGCCGCCGTCGTGGCGGTCGCCGTGGCTGGGGGCTCGAGGTGGCGGCGGGCCTCGACCGCGACCAGGTCGGCGTCGATCCGGTCGCCCTCCAGCGCCGCGGTCATCCCGGCCGTCACGGCGGCGGCCGGCATGCTGCGGTGCAGCAGCAGCACCGCGATCAACGCTCGGGTGCCGGCCCCGTCGCCCAGGCGGCGCCGGGCGGTGTCCCAGTAGCGCTGGTGCAGCGCGGTGAACCCGCCGCCGGCGCGGGCCTGGTGAAGCGCGGTCGCCCCGGGCAACGCCCCGGGCTTGCGGGCAAGCACCTCCAGGTAGTGATCCAGCACCAGGTCCTCGGTGCCCTTGTGCAGGCTGCGCACGTGCACCGCGACCACCCGGGCGCCGTCCAGGACACGCAACTCGCGCGCCCCCAACCGGACCGTCACCTTGCGCCCGGCCAGCCGCACCGGCACCGAGTAGTAGGACTGGCGCACACACACCCGCGCCTTGGGGTCCACCCGGCACGACAGCTGCGCGCTGATGTCGAGCCGCTCGGCGGGCAACGGCGCCAGCAGCCCCAGCTCCCGGGCCGCGGCCTGGCCCACGGTCTCGGCCCGCGCGGCGATCCGCCGCGCGTCGTCGGCGGCATCGGCCGCCGCGAGCAGCGCGTTCAGCTCGGCCAGGCTGTCCACCGCCGGCACCGGGGTCAGGTGCCGGCGGCGGAACCGACCGACCTCGCCCTCCACCCCGCCCTTGGACCGACCCGTCGAGTGCACCCGGTCGGCCGGTTGAGCAAGATCGGGTTCGGGTGACCCATCCGTTCCATCCGTGGTCGGGCCAGGAGTTCGTGTTCGCCTTCCGCCGCAGCACCTGGGGTGAGGACCGGGTGTTCGTCGTCGGCGAGGACGGTGAGCTGTGCGGGCTTCCCGCAGCGTGGACCGACGCCGCCGCGGCCGATCCGTTCGTCACGGTGGCGGCCGGGCGGTCTCGACTGCGGGTGACGGACCTGCTCGCGCTGGCCGACTTGCTCGCCGCGCTCGCCGATTCTGAGGCGGCGGGGACGGCGGAGGCTGTCAAGCCAACTACGCCGCACATGTAAACTCCATTATGCCGAATCAGGGTTGACCCGGGGCCCGGTCTCCCCGCGGCTGGGCGCTATTGCCGCATGTCATCGCCGGTCTACCGCGTGGCGCGCTTGACCTCACGACAGCGACGGACATAAATAGGCTTACAGCATTGTAGTTCGGATCTTGGAGGGTGCGATGGGAGCTGCCACGCCGGAGGACCCGAAGGTGGCCGCATTGCGGGCCGGGCGGGCGTTGAACCCGCGCCCGGAGGCGGTGCGCGACGCGGCGTTCGACCGCGAGGAGTTCCTCGATGCCCGGGATCTGGTGCAGGTCAAGTACGAGATGGTGCGCCGGGTGCGGGTGGAGGGCCAGCGGGTCAGCGAGGCCGCGGCGGCGTTCGGGTTCTCCCGCCCGAGTTGGTATGCCGCCGCCGCGGCGTTGGACGATGACGGGCTGCCCGGGCTGGTGCCCGCGCGGCCCGGGCCGCGGCGGGCGCACAAGCTGACCGCGGAGATCGTGGCGTTCGTGGCCGAGCGGCTGGCCGCCGATCCGGCGGCGCGGCCGGTGGAGTTGGCCGAGGCGGTGCGCGCCCGGTTCGGGGTTTCGGTGCACCCGCGCTCCATCGAGCGGGCCCTGGCCCGCCGCGACCGGAAAAGCGACCGATGAGCACCGCGAGCACAACCACGGCAGGCTCGCCGACAGCGGCGCAGCCGATGGCGCGTTCGTGGATCACTACGAGCAACTGCGCACCGCCGCGCTGTCCGGCGGCGCCGATGGCGGCGGCCACGGGCTGGCCCTGCTGTCCACGCGCGGGATGGCCGCGTGGATCGGGGCCTGGCGGCTGCTGTGCCCGGTACCGGCCGGTGCGCCGCCGATCCGCCCGCCGCTGGCCCGCCCCGACCCCGCCGGCACCGGCGATGGGGCCGGTGACGAAGGGATGGCCGGTGAGGTGGTGGCCGTGCTCGCCGCCATGGCCACCGCGTGCCTGGGCCGGTGAGCGTCGGGGCGGTGAGCGATGAACCCGCAGGCGGTCGAGAAGGTCGGCACGGATCACCTGCGCCGCGACGCCTATCTGTATGTGCGCCAGTCCACGCTGCGTCAGGTCATGGAGAACACCACCTCCACCGAGCGCCAGTACGGGCTGCGGCAACGCGCGATGGCGCTGGGCTGGCCGGCCACCCAGGTCGTGGTCATCGACGACGACCTGGGCCGCTCGGGGGCCAGCACCGTCGGGCGGGAAGGCTTCCAACGCCTGGTCGCCGACGTCGGCATGGGCAAGGCCGGGATCGTGATCGGGTTGGAGGTCTCCCGGCTGGCCCGCAACAACGCCGACTGGCACCGGCTGTTGGAGATCTGCGCGCTGACCGAGACGCTGATCCTCGACGAGGACGGGCTCTACGACCCGTGCGCGTTCAACGACCGGCTGCTGCTGGGGTTGAAGGGCCAGATGTCCGAGGCCGAGCTGCACCTGCTGCGGGCCCGGCTGCGCGGCGGAGTGCTGTCCAAGGCCCGCCGCGGCGAGCTCGCCGCGCCGCTGCCGATCGGGCTGGTCTACAACCCGGCCGGGGCGGTCGTGCTCGATCCGGACACCGGCGTGCAGCAGGCCATCCGGCACCTGTTCGCCACCTTCGCGCGCACCGGGTCGGCCTATGCGGTGGTCAAGACGTTCACCGCCGAGGGCCTGTCATTCCCGGTGCGGGTGCGCACCGGCCCGAACAAAGGAACCCTGACCCGGGCACCGCTGCGCCACCACCGGGTCCTGCAAGTGCTGCACAACCCCCGCTACGCCGGCGCGTTCGTGTTCGGCCGGCGCAAGACCCGTAAGACCGCCGACGGGCACACCCGCTACCTGCTCCAACCCCGCGACCAGTGGTTCGCGCTGATCCCCGACGCGCACCCGGGGTATCTGAGCTGGGCCGAGTTCGAGCACAACCAGCAGCGGCTCACCCAAGCCGCCCAGGCCCACGGCCAGGACCGGCGCGCCGGCCCACCCCGCGAGGGGCCCGCGCTGCTGCAAGGCCTGGTCATCTGCGGGCGCTGCGGCAACCGGATGACCGTGCGCTACCACCACCGCCGCGACCACAGACCGGCGCCCACCTACCTCTGCCAGCGCGAAGGGATCTCCACCGCCACCCCGATCTGCGCCTCGATCCCCGGCGAACAGCTCGACCGGGCCATCGGCGCGCTGCTGCTCGACACGGTCACCCCGCTGGCCCTCGAGGTCGCCCTCACCGTCCAGGACGAGCTCGACGCCCGCGCCGACGAGGCCGACCAGCTCCGCCGCGCCGACGTCGAACGCGCCCGCCACGCCGCCGAGCTCGCCCGCCGCCGCTACCTGTCGGTCGATCCGGACAACCGGCTGGTCGCCGCGAGTCTGGAAGCCGACTGGAACGACGCGCTGCGCGCGCTCACCACGGCCAGCGAGGACTACGAACGCGCCACCCGCGCCGCCGCCCCGCTGCACGCGGCCGACCGAGCCCGCATCCACGCCCTGGCCGGCGACTTCCCCGCGCTCTGGACCAACCCGCGCACCCCGGACCGCGAGCGCAAACGCATGGTCCGGCTCCTGATCGCCGACGTCACCCTGATCAGGGACGCCCAGATCCACGCCCACGTGCGGTTCACCGGCGGGCAGACCACCAGCCTCACCCTGCCCGCCCCGCTACCCGCGCCCGACGCCCGCCGCGCCCCACCCGAGCTGATCGCCGAGATCGACCGGCTCCTCGACCAGCACACTGACGCCCAGATCGCCGACACGCTCAACCAGGCCGGGCGCAGCTCCAGCACCGGCCAACCCTTCCACGCCGGGATCATCCGCCACCTCCGCCTGGCCCACCGACTCGACAGCCGCGAACAGCGGCTACGCCGCCGCGGCTGGATCGGCGTCGGCGAACTCGCCGCCCACCTCGGGGTCTGCACCAGCACGATCAAGACCTGGCACCGCGAGGGACGGCTGGTTGGCGAGCCCTTCGACGACAAGGCCCAATGCCTCTACCAGATCCCCACCACCGCGCCGTTCAAGAAGATCGGACGGCCTCCCGGCCGCACCCCACGAGGAAAGACCACCGCAAACGCCCCAGGAGGTGCAGTGTGAATCCAAGCCCTTCTCGTGCGCCCCCTCGATGCCGGGCCGGCAGTAGAACGCGTCGAAGCCGTAGTGGCTGCGCAGCAGCACGAACCGCTGGTTCTCCAGCCGGGCCCGGCCCAGCAGCACCCGGATCACCGCCGGCTTCAAGTTGTCCAACCGGACCCGGCCCGGGACCCCGCCCAGCGCGTCGAACGCGGTGACGAACCCGTCGAAGAAGCTCTCCTGGGTCTCGTTGGCATACGCCACGTGCACCGCCTTGCCCGAGTGCGACAGCCGCAGCACGAACATCCACAACCGCATCAGCACCCCACCGATCCGGGCCTTGAACTCGCCGAAGTCGACCTCGGCCTCCTCGGCCGGCAGGTGCGTCTGCGGCACCATCACCAGCCCCACCCCGCCGCACAGCTCCCGGCGGACCTCGGCGACGAATCCGCGCACCGTGGACTCGGCCACCTGCGCGCCCTGCTCGTCGACCAGCCGCTGCCAAACCCGCCGAGCGGTATGGCGCTGCTTGACCGGCGCCGACCGGTCGGCGACCAGCCAGCCGCGCACCACCGCCCGATGCGCCGCAGTCAACGCCGTCGCCGTCCGCTGCGGCGACTTGCGCTGCGCCGGCACCGCACTCGCCAACGCCTCCCGCACCATCCGCCGATGCACCCCGTGCCGGCGCGCCAACCCCCGCACCGACAACCCCTCCAACCGGCTGTCCCGCCGGATCCGCTCGAACAGCTCCACCTTCGATCTCCTCTGCATCCCGTCCCTGCCTCCACGACGCCGCTGCGCGACATCACGGAACGTAGGAACGGACGAACGGAAGTGGGGCCAAATCAGGCCATCACTCCGGCCCCAAGTGGGGCCAGATCAAGGTGTCATTCTCAACCCGGGCTTGGGTGTCGGTCAGTGGGTTGTCGGGCCGCCCGGTCAGGTGGGCGTGGCGGGCGGCCAGGACGGGGTTGTGCACCAGTGCGGGGAACACCGCCCGCCAGGCGGCCAGGCGCAGCTCGGGGCGGCCGCGGCCGCTGATGCCGGTCTTGCCCTGGTAGCTGCCCGAGGAGTTGTCACGTGGGCACAGCCCGGCGTGTTTGACCAGGGCCCGGGCCGAGCTGAAGCGGGTCGGGTCGCCGGCCTCGGCCAGGATCGTGGCGGCCCCGATGGCGGAGACCCCGGGGATGGTGGCGACCAGCTCGGTGAGCTCGAGCTGGTCGAGCACGCCGAGCATGCGGGTCTCGACCTGGGTGATCTCGGCGCGGCGCCCGGCCAGGTCGGTGAGGGCGAACGCCACCCGTTCCAGGGCGCCGGCGCGCTGGGCGACCACCCCGGCCCGGCTGAGCGCGGGGTCGGTGGCGGCGTCGAACACCGCGCGCACGATGCGCGAGTACCAGCGGGTGCCGCCCAGCTGGGCGCGGACCGCGGCGGCGAACCGGTCCCACCCCCGCGGCGGATCACCGACAGGTCCCCGCTGGCGGCGATGCGGTCGAGCGCGACGGTGACCGCGGCCAGCCAGCTCTTGGACTCCAGCGGGTCGCCCGCGGCGGAAAGCACCGCGGGCCAGGCGCACTCCAGCAGGTCACGCACCTGTTGGCGGGCCGCGCCGGCGGCGGTGACCAGCCGGGCCCGGCGTGCCCCCAGGTGCCGCAGCCGCGCCCAGGTCGGGTCGGCCCGCTCGGGCAGGTAGCAGCGCAGCTCGGTGACCAACCGGGCGATGATCATCGCGTCGGTGTCGTCGTTCTTGTTGCGGGTGAAATCCTCGGCCTCCCGGGCCCGGGCCACCAGCAGCGGCTGCACACACACCAACGCCACCCCGAGCTCGGCGGCGATCTGATCCAGCACCCGCCAGCGGTGCCCGGTCGGCTCACACGCCACCACCACCTGCGAGAAACCCGCCTCGGCCGCCCGAGCCAGCCCCCACTCGACCGCGTCGGACAGCTCCCACGCCTTGCACCGCACCGTGCGCCGAGCCAACACGCGCGAGTCCGGGTCGGTCAACGCGCAGACCTGCTTGTCCGCAGCCAGGTCGAACGCCAACACCGCGGTTTCCCGTGTGATGATCGCCCGCAGCCGGGCCAGCTTCTCGTTGCGGCGACGGTCTCCCCGCGACAACCGGTGCCTACTACCGTGGGACACGACATCCTCCTGGTGCGGTTGGGACTCCAAGCCCGCACACCCCACCAGGAGGATGTCCCGCGACTTCAACCGCTCAGGCTGTTACTACGGTCCCGTCTATCCGTGCCACGTTGCCAGCTCGCCGACGAACAGCGCCGCCCCGGCAAGGGCGGCGGCGTACAGCCAGTGCGGGCGGCGCCGGGCTGCAGTCGGAACCACCCACCAGCCCGGGGGCCGGGCGAGCGGGGGTGACGCGGGCCCCGGCGGCGGAGGGATCGTGACGCCCCAGGAGTAACCCATTCAGGACGCCGGGGGGTGGTCGGTCATGCCCACCGCGCGGACGCCTAGTCAGTCGGGGACGCGTTCGCGACGGCGTTGTGCTCGATCGCGGACCGCGCGAACGCCGCTATCGTGCAAGGCCACCGCGTCGCGTGGGTCAGACAGCCACAGCAGACGCCGTCGGGCAGCGGCGCATGAGTCGTCAGGAGTCGATCCGGCCCGGAAGGCTGCGCGGCGATGAACGCGATGACGGTCGCGATCGCGTGCCGCGAACCGTACGGAGCCGGTGACGCGTCGCCGGTCCCGGGCCCGTGTCGCGTTCGGAGGAAGGCCGGATGCACCATGCTGCCAGCCTTGCTACCGGCGACGGGCCGCAGGCAGGGCGCAGAGGGGGCGCACTTGAGCGCTTGCAGGCGCGCTCGGCAGAAGAAATCGGGATCGGCGAACGGGACCTACTGGTCGCGTTTTCGCGCCTCTTCGAGTTGTCGGCGCAGATTCGCGATATTCCAGCGCATGTGTCCGCCGGGTGTTACGAGGTCGGGCGTTATCCGGCCTTCGGCGGCCCAGCGTGCGATGCTCCGGGCGCTGATGCCGAGCGCTTTTGCCGCATCCGAGGTGTGGACGAGGTCGGGCACTCCGTCATCTTGTCGGCCGGTTCGGCCCGTTCGGCAGCGCTCGGCGAGCTTGGCGAGATTGTCTTGATTGACTCGTAACGGGCAGCCGCCGCAGGTCATCGGGCCGCTCTGCTGCGACCGACTCGGCGGCATCGCCGCTGGTAGGGTCATGGATCATGCCGATGACCGAAGCTGGCGCTCGGCGTTCACTGTTCATCGCCTGCCGGGACGTCGGCCTCTCCACCAACAGCCCCGAGTTGATTCGACTCGGGTCCAATGCCGTTTTCCGCGTCAATAGTCAGGTCATCGGTCGCGTCGCGCCGGACCTCACCTACTTCGGCAATGCTGAGAAACAGATTCGGGTCGCTCGCTGGCTAAAGCAGATCGAATATCCGGCTGTCCGCGCGGTTGACGTGCCCCAGCCGATCAAGACCGCCGATACTGTGGTGACGTTGTGGGAGTCGATCGCCCCGGATACGACCTACGCACCGATCGCCGAGGTTGCGTTGCTGATCAAGCTGCTGCACGAGTTGGCCGAGCCGCGCGAGCTTCAGCTACCGGACTTGCGGCCGTTCAACCCTGCGAGCGTGGAGTTCCCGCACCTGGGCGGCCTTGCCTCGGACGACCGGGCTTTCCTCTGTGACCGGATTGAGTGGGCACGTAGCGAGTTCCCGCGCCTGCCGTTCGCGCTGCCGACCGGTGTCATCCACGGCGACGCCAACGTCGGGAACGTGCTCACCGACACCGATGGCAAGCCGGTTCTGATCGACCTGGACGGCTTCGCGACCGGCCCGCGTGAGTGGGATCTGGTCCAGACCGCGTTGTTCTATGACCGGTTGGGCTGGCACACGCGTGAGGAGTACCGGACGTTCGTCGAGGTGTACGGGTATGACCTGATGGTGTGGGAGGGGTACTCGGCGCTGGCCGACATGCGGGAAGTCGCCATGACGACCTGGTTGAGCCGCAAGGCGTCGGAGTCGCCGGGTGCCGCTGCCGAGGCGCATAAGCGGATCAACGCGATCCGCACCGGTGCGAGCCGCCGCGACTGGGGCGCCTACTGATCGTCGGTGCCCGCGGTCCACAGCTTCGTGGCGCTCATACGGTCGGCGAAGTCGCGGACCTCCGGGCTGGTCCCGTAGGGGTGAGGCGCTGGCGGAACTCGTGGACGTAGCCGTGGCAGCGCACCGAGTCCAGGCCGTCGCCGACGTCGATGGCTTGTGCCGCGATCCGGCACCCTTCGTCGAGGTCGCCGCGGTCGAGGTGGGCATCGGCGAGCACCATCGCTGCGAAGAAGTCGCTGCGCGCGTAGTCGCCGCTCGCTGAGGCGAGCGCACCGTCTGCGTGCTCGATGGCGTCGTCGGGGCGGCCGAGATCGCGCATGCAATGGCCGAGTTCTGCGGCGAGTTCTGCGGCGTCGAAGTAGCCGATCCACGGCGGTCCTTCGCCCGGGGTGTGCCGTTCGAAGTTCTCTATCGCTGCGGTCATCGCGTGATCGCACGCGGAGGGCTCGCCGGCTCTGGCGAGTGCGCGTGCCTCCATCATGTGGAAATGTGCGGTCAGGATCGGGACGGCGACGCTGTCGGTGCCGAGTCGGGCCGCGCGTGCCATGTTCGCGGCCTCACGGTGGCGGCCGAGGAAGTTCGCTTGATGGCTCATCGCGTCGAGAATGCTCGCGGCCAGCAGTCGGTCATGGCCGATGTCGGCGAAGCCGAGGGCCTGGATGAAGTAGCGCTGTGCCAGGCCGTGTAGCCCGGCGTCGTAGGACATCCACGCGGCGAGTTGGGTCATTTCGCCGGCGGCGGAGAATGCGGCTTCCCGTACGGGGGTGGTGGCCGAGGCGCGTAGCAGTCGCGGTAGTTCGGTGCGC
Organism: uncultured Actinomycetota bacterium; assembly: GCA_963822805.1. Classification (GTDB taxonomy): domain Bacteria; phylum Actinomycetota; class Actinomycetes; order Mycobacteriales; family Pseudonocardiaceae; genus Pseudonocardia. The sequence goes on from CAWGIV010000006.1 coordinate 22,189, forward strand.
AGGTGTTGGACGAGGGCGTCGCGGGCGTGGGCGCCGCCGAACATGCTGTCGAGCCGGTCGAACGTGAGTCGCATCGCGCGGAGTCGGTCGACGTCCTGTTGCCCGATGCGACGCGGGCCGTCTGCATCGGACAGTCGCGGGCGGGTGCTGACCAGCCAGGTCAAGGATGCGTCGTTCCAGGCGGCGACGTTCGCGGTGGTGTCGGCGAGCAGCGTCACGCCGGCGAGGTCGGCTTCCAGTAGCTCGACGACCGCGGTCGTCCGTCATCCGGGCTGGACGGGTAGGCGAGGCCGACGTCGGGCGACACGGTGGCCGCGGCGCGGAAGCCCAACTCGTCGAGTGAGACGGCGCGGCCGAGGCGGGTCGCGAGCGCTTCCCGGATCGCGTTGCGGGTGAGGTCGTCGCGCGGGGTGACGCCGCTCAGCCACCGGCTGACGTAGGTGTGGGTGTAGCTGCGGCCGGCCCGGCGGGCCGTGGCGGACTCGTTCACCGCGCGGGCGAACCGTTTCCGCCCGATTGTGCCCGCGCGATCGAGGAATCCCGCTTCGGTCATCATCGCAGCTAGACGTTCGTTTCTCGGCATTTACATGATCACCTCCGTCTCGGACTGTGCCCCCGGGGCCGCTCAAGTGTGCCCCCCACTGCGCCCTGTTGAGGGCCGTTTCGAGAAATCAGTCTCGACGGCATGCAGCAGCCGTCGTCGAGTGCATCACGGTACCGCCGGGATGCGGTGCCGATCGGCCCATTCTCGAAGGAGCCGATGGACCTGATGGAGGTGTTGTGCAAGCGGCCGGATGGATCATGGCGGTCCGGCGATGAGATCAGGAACGGTTCGCGCGCATGGCTTACCGGCGCGCTCGACGCGGCGGGCGTGGCGCTCGGCGAGCACGACCACGTCGTGATCGAACTGCTGGCCGGTGACGGCTGGGCGACGGTTCAGGTCATCGCCGGGTGGATCGCCCGCGCCCACGACAACGCGCAAAGCATCGTCCGAGTGGTCGCCGACGAGAACGGACGCGCCCCGCCGCACCCGCATGCGGAAAGTGCTGCGCTATCCGGCCGGATCTGATTCGACAGATTCCGCGCATTCAAGAGGCCGGGCCACCCTTTCAACGCCTGAACAGCTCCAGGGTGGCCCGGCTTGGGAACTCGCGTCCCCGATGCCAAACGGTATCGGGGCATTCGTGCTGCGCGCAGGTGCTCCGACGAAAAAGAGGAGCATTCTGTGCAGAAAAATCACGCCAATCAAGCCAACCGAGCCCAGCGCGACGAACAAGCCGACGACTCGGGCCACCGTCGCCCCGACTCGACGTCGATCCCGCCCGCCGACCCCTCAACGGACGACGGCCCGGCGGCCCGATACGAGCACCTCGCCGCCGACCTGGACGACCTCGCCGACGTTCCGACCGAGGTGCTGGCCGACTGGGTCGCAGCGCGCGGGCGCCGCCTGTGGGAGACCACGTTCGGCGATCCGCCGGACTGGTTCTCCGAGACGGACCCGGACCGAGAGCTGGCGACCCGGCTGTGCGCAGGCTGCCCGGTGCGTTCGGAGTGCCTGGAGTTCGAGTTGCGCACCGCCGGGACGGAGTCCGTCGGCGTGTGGGGTGGGCTCAACGCCGAGGACCGGCTGGCCCTGCTGACCGTGTGGCGCGTTCGACGCCGCGACGAACTCGCCGCCCTGCCCGACGACGAGGGCTGGTGGCGGCGATGAACGGGTTCACGGTGACCGGCGGACAGGTCGTGGTCGTGCTCGCGGTCCTGCTGGTCGTGGTGCTGATGGCGGTGGCCGGACGGGTACTGCTGGCGGCGGCGGTGATCGTCGGCGCTCAGTGGGCGGTGATCACCTACTGGCCGGGCAACACGACTTTGGTGTGGGTGGTGCTGGGGATCCCGGCGCTGCTGGCCGGCTACACGCTGGCCGACTCGCTCACCGGAAGCACCGGAGTCGGCGGCTCGAACCGTCGTCGGGGAGGCCGACGATGAACGCGCCCTACGGATGGCCGCTGACCGCGGCGGGCGCGATCTTGATGATCGTGGGCCTGACGATGATCGGGGCATCCCTCACTCGGCACGGACGACGACACGCACGAGCACACCGCCCGGCCGCTGGGCTGTTGGGAGCGCTGACGTGCGCGTCGCTGGGTGGCGGCGTGATCACGGCGGCCGAGTGGCTGATACTTAGCCAGATCGGGCCCGGCGCAGCCTGGGTGGCCGTGCTGGCGGTCCCGGCGTTCCTGGCTGCGGCGACCGTGACGCGGGTGCTCGTGATCGCGCGAACCGTCCACGTGCGCGGTCGGGTGCGCGCGATCCGCCGAGACCCGAGGTGCCCGCGATGATCGACGGGCACAACCACAGCGACGACCCCGACGGCGACGCCACGGCGAGGACGAGCACGGAGATCGTGCGCCGCGCCCCAGCGACGGTGGCCCCCACGGGCATGGCGCGGCCGTTGGGTCGTCGGCGCGTCGTGGTCGACGCTGCGAAGGTCATCAGTCGGGGGGCCACACACGAACGGACACACAATATCGTCCGTTGGCTGGTCCGCAACATGGTCCTCTACGCCGTGACCGGTGCGTGGGTGCTGGGACGACGCTGGTGGGAAGCGCGGACCAACGCCCGCTACGAGCGGTTGATGCGCGCCGCCGAGGCTGCCGGCGACTACGAGCGGCTTACCGACTGGGAACAACGCGCCGAGCAAGCCCGCGAACGGCGCCACCGGCGCCGGATGGACTGGATCACTGCGCCGCTCGACATTGCGCGGACCACCGCGGCCATGATCATGTGTGGGATCGGGTTTCTGCTCGCGCTGGGTGCGGTGCTGGCGATCGCGCACCGCGACGCCGCGTGGCTGCTCGCCCCGATGCAGAAGATCGTTGACGGCATCGCGTGGGTCGTGTGGCTGCTCGACGTACTCGCGACGCCCGCCACGGTCGCGCTTGCCGGTGCTGGCGTTGGTCGGGTTGTGGCAAGTCGGGCGCCGGCACGGCAGCGTGCCGGGATGGGCCGCCCCGACCGGCGCCCCGGAGCACCCGACCGTGATCGTCACCCCTGGCGGCGTCGCCGCCGCGCTCGCGCATCTCGGGATCCCGGCGATGAACCGGGCGATCAAGGACGGCTGGCAAGTCGAGTTCGCCACCCCGCCCGTGCGGGTCAACGGACGCGGCTACCAGACCACGTTCGCCCTGCCGATGGGCGTCACCCCGGAGATGATCGCCGACAAGCGCGACGTCTTGGCCCGCAACCTCGTCCGCGCCCCACTGGAGGTGTGGCCCAACGCGGCCGAGCGCGCGGGCTACGTCGACTTGTGGGTGGCCGACCAAGGCTCCACCGAGCGGCCCGCACCCCCGTACCCGCTGCTGCACGACGGAACCGCCGACGTCTTCACCGGTGTACCGCTGGGCGTGTCGCTGCGCGGGGAGATCATCGCGCCCCGTTGCCCGGGGCCAACGTTGCGTTCGGTGGGGTGATGGGCCAGGGCAAGTCCAACGCCGCCCGCGTCACCATGGCCGGGGCCGCCCTGGACCCGCTGGCCGAGTTGTGGGTGTTCGTGTTCGCCAACAACGGCGACTTTGACGCCTACCAACCGCGGCTGAGCCGCTATCACCGCGGCGTCGATGACACCACCGTTGCCGCAGCGGTCGAGGCGCTGCGCGCGCTGTACGCCGAAGTCGGCCGACGGGAGGCTCGGTTGGCGGAACTGGGGGCGAAGAAGGTCACCCGACCGTTGGCCGAGCGCTATCCGGACCTGCGCCCGCTCGTGGCCCTGTTCTCGGAATGCCATGAACTGTTCGGCGACCCCAACCACGGCCGCGAAGCCGCAGACCTCGCCGTGCAGACCATGCGCCGAGCCCGCAAGACCGCGATCACGCTCGGGTTCGACACCCAGTCGTCACGGGCCGACGCCATCCCGCCAAAGATCGTCGAGTTGGTGAAGCTGAACGCATGCTTCGCGGTCAAGTCGTGGCGCTCGAACGACGGGTTCCTCGGTGACGGCTCGTTCCAGGCTGGCATCCGCGCCACCGAGCTGCGGATGGGCAAGGACGTCGGCACATCGATCCTGACCGGGGCCACCGCGGAACGCTTCGAGATCGTCAAGTGGTTCTACATCGAAGCCGACGACGACACCGGCTACGACGCCGCCGCCGACATCATCGCCCGCGCGATGACGAGCCTTCATCCCGCTATCGCCGGCCCGGCGGGCCCGGCGGACGCGGAGCCGGTGGCGCGTGACCTGCTTGACGACATCGCGAGTGTGCTGGGGGTCGATCAGTTCGACGCGCCGAAGGTCCCGGCCGCCGACCTCCCGGCCCGGCTGCGCACTCTGGCCCCGGACTGGACGCGCTACCGGACGATCAACGGGCTGGACATCCGCCGCTACCTCGCTGCCGAGCACGGCGTCAAGGTCGCCACGACCGGCCGCAAGTACCCCGTCGACCCGGCTGCGATACGCGACGCCATCACCCGACGCGACGCGTCCGACGGCAGGCACGGCGGAACGTGACGGAGCGCGGAGGAGTGGGCATCTTGCCCGCGCCCGGCGAAGTGAGTGAATCGGCCTTGATGTTCTCCATGAACTCGTTTGCCGGGGGTCCGCAGTGCCGTGCAGTGCTCGGTGCACTTGGCCGTCGAGTTCATTCGTACTGCTCAGCGGCTCGTGGCGAATTGGGGAGGGTGGGATGAGGTATTTCACTCGTCCACGCCTACTTCACTCGGTGCAGCACTGCGGTCGGCGCGCGCGCAACGCTGCCGAGCGGCCCGAGGAAGCGCTACAGTGACCGCTGCCGAACGCGCTAAACGCGCCAATCGTGCTAGCGATCGCAACGACAGGTCGGCGGTTGCGGTGCGGCTCCCGACGGAGCTACCACCGTTGACGCGGGCCAGCAGCCGGACGTTGCTCGCGATCTTGATCGAGCTGACCGAGGTGCCCTTGCTGGACGTAGCAAGGCGGGATGAGTCAGGGGAACGGGGGACGGGATGACCGCAGCAGCCGACGCCGGACGGGATGCCTGGGCGACGCTGGACGGGCTGTGGGGCGTCGAGGTCGCCGAACCGGTCGCGGACGGCATCGGGCCGGTGGCGTTCTACGGGCGGTGCTCGACCGAGGACAACCAGGACCCGGAGACCTCGCGCGGGTGGCAGGTGGGCAACGCGCGCAAGTTCGTGGAGCCGATGGGCGGGCAGGTGGTCGCCGAGTTCTTCGACATCGGGCAGTCCCGGTCGGTGCCGTGGGAGCGTCGGGCGCACGGGGCTCGGCTGCTGGCGGCGTTGAAGGACCCGAACCGGGCCTGGGATGCCGTGGTGGTCGGCGAAGGTACGCGATGCTGGTTCGGCAATCAGTTCTCGCTGATCGCCCCGCGGTTCGCCGCCTACGGCGTCGAGCTGTGGATACCGGAGTTGGGCGGCCGGTACGACGCGCGCAACCCATCGCACAAGATGCTGATGAGCCTGCTCGGCGGGATGTCGGAGTCCGAACGGCAGCATGTGCAGGCCCGGGTCAGGGCGGCGATGGACACCCAGGTGGTGAACGAGGGACTTCACCAGGGTGGGCGGGCCCCGTACGGCTACCGGGTGGTCGACGGCGGCCCGCACCCGAACCCGCGCAAGGCCGCGGAGGGCTACCGGCTTCGCGTGCTGGAACTCGATCCGGACGCTGCGGACGTCGTGGCACGGATCTTCGGCGAGTACCTGGACGGTCGTGGGGACCGAGGCATCGCGAACGGGCTCAACCGCGACGGCATCCCGTGCCCGTCCGCGCGGCACCCGGAGCAGAACCGGCACCGGCCCGGCGACGGTTGGCAGGGCTCGACGGTGCGCGCGATCTTGGACAACCCCCGGTACACGGGGTACGCGTTCTTCGGTCGCTGGGCGCGCACCGAGATGCTGCTGGATCCCGACGACGTCGCGGCCGGGCATGTGATCCGGTTCCGGCGGGCTGCGCCGGACCGGGTGGTTCGGTCGCGGCGCCCGGCGCATCCAGCGATCGTGTCGGTGGAGACGTTCACCCGCGCGCAGGTGTTGCGTCGTTCCCGCGCGGCGGGCGGGCTGGAGGCGCGGCGCAAGCTGGAGCGAGGTCCACGGGCGGCGAAGCGGCCCTACGTGCTGCGTGGGCGGGTGCGGTGCGCGCACTGTCAGCGCCGGATGGAAGGCACCCCGAAGCACAACCGCGAGTACTACCGGTGCGTCGCGCGCACCCTGACCCCGGGATCGGCGGCCCTGGCGGCGCACCCGCGCAACGTCTACTTGCCCGAGCACGAGGTCGTGGCGCCGTTGAACGCGTGGCTGGGTGGGCTGTTCGCCCCGGAGAACCTGGACGCGACGGTCGCCGCGCTACTGGACTCGCAGTCCGGCGGGGGCCTGACGGCGGCGACGGTGGCTCGTGACGCGGCGCGGGCGCGGCTGGAGGAGGCCGAGACACGGTTGCGGCGGTTGCGTGCGGCCGTCGAGGCCGGGGTCGACCCGACGGCCCTGGTGGAGTCGATCAACGAGGCACAGACACAGCGTGTCGCCGCCCGTGCCGAGGTCGACGCGGCAGCCACCACCGAGATCGGGGTCCTCACCGACGCCGAGGTCTACGCGATGATCGACTCAATCGGGGACATCGGCGAGGCCCTGAACAGCACAAGTCCCGACCGGCTGCGCGCGCTGTACGAGCAACTCCGACTGGAGATGATCTACGACGGCGAAATGCGGACGGCCGAGGTGATCATCCGGCCATCCGGGGGGATAGTGAGTGTGTCCGAGGGGGGACTTGCACGTTAACCACAACAGTGTTGATCGCGGGGGAAGGCGTCAGGCGATGGCGGTGATGTCGCCGTCGTCGAAATATATTGCCTGGTGGAGCGGCCGCCGACGGCGGTGGCGCTGCGGGTCAGGACGTCATAGCCGACGATCTTGCCGCGGTCGATCTGGAAGGTACGGCCCCTTCGGGACGTCCCGCCCTCGGGCGCGGCGGACATCGGCGGGGCGATGCCGACGACTTCGGTGACATCTCGCGCTTACCGGCCTCGACTGTTTCCTCTCCTCCGGCTCGGGCGACGTGTTCGGCGCGGATCACATCGTTGCTGTGCCTCCTCCTCATTGGAGGGTAGCCCGATCGGGTGTGTTTCGGGCCATGTCAGGACATCGTCATTTTGCTGAATGCGACTGGGGTTCGTCGTAGCTGTGCCTCTTGGCCTTTCAGGGCCACATCTTGCTGATCCGACCGTTTGCGTGGACGTGCCAGAAGCCAACTTCGGCGTTCCGTATCGCGCGGTGGATTGCCGGCATGGCGTCGAGGAAGCGCTGGGCGATCTGGTCGAGGGTGACGTTGCCGTCAGAGAGGCAGAATAGGTGGCCGCTTGTCAAGGCGCCGAGTTCGTCGGTGCGGTAGCGAATGCGGCGGTCCTTAGTGAGCAGGGTCCAGCCACGACGGCAGCCTTCGGCGATCCATTCGGCGTCGCCGATCTCCTGCGCATCTTGCGGGTAGAAATCGGTGATCAGGTGGACGCCGTGTCCAGCGATCCGCAGTCGATGTGCCGAGGTCTTCCCGAGGCTGCGGTCGAGGAAGAACTCAGGCGGCCTGGCGGAGGACATCCTCGACGACAGACTCCGTTAGGTCGTACTCCTCGGCGACCGCCCTGATCGGTTCGCCCGTGCGCCAGAGCGCGACGACGTCCTCGACCTTAACCTTGTTGGCGGCGAGTACTGGGGAGCCCCAGCCGAAGCGGGGGTCGATGACGACCTCGGCGCTGGAGGGGTATTGATGCAGGCGAAGCCGGATGGCGGTTCCGGTGTCGTCCCAATCGATGTCGTGCAGGTGCTGCTCGAGGACCTCCTTGATGGCGTGTTGGTGGTCGCGAGCGCGGATCAGGGATTCGTCGGCCAAGCGGACGAAGACGGCGACGCCGTCGGTGGCGATACGACGCTTGGCCAAGGCGTAGGGGTCGTCGAACTCGGCGCGCACGATCGCTGCCGCCTTGCGGATCTCGCCCATCGGCAGTCCGCTGGCGCGTAGTGCGCGCAGGACGTGGGCTTCGACGATGCCGACGAACGGGACGCGGGGCCATCCGCGGCGTTCCGGTCGGACGGCGTGCACCAGCGGCTCGTCCGAGCCGACGGAGAGCCACACGTTGAGGGTGCTCTCGGGCATCTTGAGGTACCGCGCGGTCTCTCGCGCGGTGAGCAGCGGGGTCCGGTACGAGTCGATCGTCATGGCACCTCCTCCCTGGGACCCGAGGCTACCCAGTATCGAGATCGACGTGGAGCCGCCGGGCCGGATCAGCTGCCAGCTTTCAGTTCACCACTGGCTGTCTGTCGGCGCCGATGGGCTGAGCCCCAGCCATCGGGCTCTGCTGGCCGGATGAGCACAACGCAGCAGCCGACCGAAGTGGATCTCCTCGATGAGTGGATGACGCGGCGGAGCAAGTCCCCGCGGACCGTTCCTGAGCGGCTGTGTCGACGCGGCATGAGGTTCGCCTTCTACGGGCGGACCTCGACCATCGGGCACCAGGACACAGTGTCGTCGCGGGGGTGGCAACGGGAGGCTGCCGAGAGCGTGATCGCTGGCCACGGCGCGGTCGTGGCGGAGTTCTTCGATGTGGGCTGCTCACGGCGACTGCCGTGGTCGTCGCGGCCGGATGCCGCGGCACTGTTGGCGGAGGTGCCGTCCGACGAGCGCAGATTCGACGCGGTTGTAATCGGCGAGTACGAGCGGGCGTTCTCCGGCGACCAGTTCGTGCGGATGTCGGCGATGCTGCGCTGCTTCGGAGTTCAGATCTGGCTGCCTGAGGCAGGCGGCCCGGTCGACCTCGACGATCCGATGCATCGAGCCCTCGTCGCGGTGCTGGGTGCGCAGTCACAGCGGGAGGTACTTCGGTCGCGTCACCGGGTGCTGGTGGCGATGCGCGCGCAGGCCCGGGAGCAGGGCCGCTATCTAGGCGGGCGGCCGCCGTACGGGTACCGACTGGTCGACGCGGGTCCGCACCCGAACCGGACCCACGCGGGGTGGGGGCGTCGGCTGCAGCGCCTGGACCCGGATCCGGAGACGGCGCCGCATGTCCGGTGGATGTTCGCGCAGCGACTGGCCGGCCACAGTGTGGCTAGCATCGCCCGGGAGCTCACCGAACGTGGTGTGCCGTCTCCGTCGGCGGCGGATCCGGAGCGGAACCGCCACCGTACGGGTGGACCGTGGCGGCTTCGCACGATCGCAGTGATCTTGGCGAACCCGCGTTACACCGGCCGTCAGGTGTGGGATCGGCAGCACGAAGTGCGCGCCGAGGCGAGCGGCGCGGTGCCGGCGCGGGCGTCGGTGATTTCGGCGTCGACGGCCCACCCGCCGTTGGTCACCGCAGCGGACTTCGTGGCGGCGCAGCAGGTACGCGCAGCGCGTCACACGCGGAGTGGCGAGGTTCGTCAGTACATGCTTTCGGGGTTGGTGCAGTGTGCGATGTGTGGGCGGCGCATGGATTCCCATTGGGTCCATGGTCGAGCCGCGTACCGCTGCCGTCACGGCCGCAGCAGTGCTCACTCGCCGAGGTTGGGCGAACCGAAGATCGTCTACGTGCGCGAGGACCAGCTCGTCTGCGAGCTGCTCGATCGGCTCTCGCCGGACCATGCAGCCAGCCGTCACCGGGACGTCGCAGATACGCTGGCTACGTTACGGAACGAGGGATCGCTGATCTTGCACGACGGGACCACGTGGAGCCTGGCGCCTGCCTGACCGATAGCCGTGGGGTAATCCTGTGTCCGAGGGGGGACTTGAACCCCCACGCCCTACTCGGGCACTAGCACCTCAAGCTAGCGCGTCTGCCATTCCGCCACTCGGACCTGCCGCGCAAGGATAGCCGACACGTCCGCCCAGCTGTCACCGGACCCGGGTGGTAGGAAGATCCGCATGACCAGTGCGCGAGCCGAGGACGAGGTCGTTGAGCTGTGCTCCGAGCTCATCCGGTTCGACACCTCGAACACCGGAGAGCCGGACACGACGAAGGGTGAGCGGGAGGCGGCCGACTACGTCGCCGCGAAGCTCGCCGAGGTCGGGCTGGAGTACGAGCGGGTCGAGTCGGGGGCGCCGGGGCGCGACAACATCATCTGCCGCGTCACCGGGGCGGACCCCGGGCGCGGCGCCCTGCTCATCCACGGCCACCTCGACGTTGTGCCCGCGGACCCGAGCGAGTGGTCGGTGCACCCGTTCTCCGGCGCGATACAGGACGGCTACGTGTGGGGCCGCGGCGCCGTGGACATGAAGGACATGGTCGCGATGACCCTCGCCGTCCTTCGTTCCTTCCGGCGTGACGGGGTGGTGCCGCCGCGCGACGTCGTGTTCGCCTTCGTCGCGGACGAGGAGGCGGGCGGGGCGTACGGGGCGCAGTGGCTGGTCAAGCACCGGCCGGACCTGTTCGAAGGGTGCACCGAGGCGGTCGGCGAGGTCGGCGGATTCTCCCTGACGCTGGCCGAGGACCGGCGCATCTACCTCATCGAGTCCGCCGAGAAGGGCATCGCCTGGATGCGGCTGCGGGCGCGCGGCAAGCCGGGCCACGGCTCGTTTCTCCACGACGACAACGCCGTGACCAAGGTGGCTGAGGCCGTGGCCCGGCTCGGCAACCACACGTTCCCACTGACGCTCACCGGCACCGTCCGGGCGTTCCTCGGGCACATGCGCGAGCTCACCGGGCTCGAGTTTCCCGAGGACGACCTCGAGAGCTCGATCGCCAAGCTCGGGCCCATCGGCCGGATCGTCGGCGCCACCATTCGCGACACCGCCAACCCGACCATGCTCAAGGCGGGCTATAAGGCCAACGTCATCCCGTCGGTCGCGGAAGCGGTCGTCGACTGCCGGGTCGTCCCGGGACGGCAGGAGGCGTTCCTGCGGGAGGTCGACGAGCTCCTCGGTCCGGACGTGACGCGCGAGTGGGTCACCGAACTGCCGCCCGTCGAGACCGAGTTCGAGGGGCCGCTGACCGACGCCATGCTCGCCGCGCTGCGGGCGCACGACGACGACGCCGTCGCCATCCCGTACATGCTCTCCGGCGGCACGGACGCCAAGTCCTTCCACACCCTCGGCATGCGGTGCTACGGGTTCGCGCCGTTGCGGCTCCCCGCCGACCTGGATTTCGCCTCCCTGTTCCACGGCATCGACGAGCGCGTGCCGGTCGACGCGCTGAAGTTCGGCACCCGGGTGCTGGACACCTTCCTGAGGAGCTGCTGATGCACCTCAAGGGCAAGGTCGCGCTGGTCACGGGCGGGGCGTCCGGCATCGGGGCGGAAGCTGCGCGGCGGCTGACGGCGGCGGGGGTGCGGGTGGCCGTCGCCGATCTCGACGAAGCACGCACCCGTGCCCTTGCCGACGAGATCGGCGGCCTGGCGCTGCCCGGGGACGCCGCCCAGCCGGACACGATGACGATGGCCGTCGACATGGCCGAAGACACCTTCGGCCGCCTCGACATCGTGCTTCTCAATGCCGGGATCACGGCGGGCCAGTCGGGTGTGGAGAGCCTCGACCTCGCGGGCTACCGCAAGATCATGGGGGTCAACGTCGACCACGTCGTCTTCGGGCTGACGGCGGCCGTGCCCGCGCTGCGGCGGGCGGGCGGCGGTGCGATCATCGCGACGGCCTCGCTGGCCGGGCTCACCGCGATGCCCGGCGACGCGCTCTACACGCTGAGCAAGCATGCCGTCGTCGGTTACGTTCGCGCGGCCGCACCCACGCTGGCGGCCGAGAACATCAAGGTCAACGCGGTGTGCCCGGGGTTCGCCGACACTCCGCTGCTTGCGCCCGCCAAGGGGCAGCTGGGCGACTTTCCGCTGCTCACGCCGTCGGACGTGGTTGACGCGATCTTCGGGATCCTTGACCGCGGCGAGCCGGGGGAGTGCTGGTTCGTGCAGCCGGGCCGCGAGCCTGGGCCGTACGGGTTCCGCGGCGTCCCCGGGCCGAAGGGCGCCCCGAAGCCGCCGGAGATCAACTGGGAGAGCCACTGACGGGGCGGGGCGTGCAGAAATCCGGGACTCGCCGTGCTGAAAATGACGACTCGCCGTGTCGAAAACCGGGACTCGCCGCTAGATGGAGAGCCCGGGGAGCAGTCTCGAACTGCGCCGACGGCGCAGCACCACCTTCCGCACTCCCCCCGGGTAGAGCCGCACCCGGGAGAGCTCCCAGCCGCTGTACTCCGCCTGGATCGTGAGCCGGACGGCCGCGGTCAGCCGCGACACGTCCCCAGGGAGCCGAATGGGGCGGTACTCCCATTCCCCGGCGGCCCCCTCCCCACGATTCCCCTCGACTGCGTCTCCCTCGATCGTGCCGGTCGGGCCGCTACGCGCCACCGGCTCACCTCCGAAAGGTAGGGACCCGTGTTGCCAACCGCCGGTGAACGGCGGCTGGACTACTCACCCTATGCGCACCCGAGGGTCGAGGGCCAGGGCTTCGGACGGGGCGCTCACGTCGTCGAGCGCGGCGCGGATCTCCGCGGGCAGGGTGACGGCCTCGGTCGCCATCGAAGCGGCGAGCTGAGCGGCGTCGCGGGCCCCGACGATGGCGGACGCGACGCCGGGCCGGTCGCGCACCCAGGCCAGCGCCACCGCGAGCGGGGAGGTGCCGAGCCCGTCGGCGGCCGTGAGCACGGCCTGCACGATCCGCGCCGAGCGCTCGTTGCGGCGCGCCTCGACGTAGGGTGCGAGCGCGGGGGAGGCCGCCCGCGAGTCGGCGGGGGTGCCGTCGGCGTACTTGCCGGTGAGGACGCCGCGGCCGAGCGGGGCCCAGGCCAGGAGGCCGACGCCGTGGTGCCGGGCGGCGGGCAACAGCTCGACCTCAGCGCCGCGGGCCAGCAGCGAGTACTCCACCTGCGCCGACACCGGCACGGTGATGTTGCCCAGCGAGCGGCCCCGTTCGGCGACGGTGGCCAGCTGCCAGCCCAGCGGCGCCACCAGCCCGGCGTAGCGGGCGCGGCCCGACATGATCGCCACCTGCACGGCGGAGAGCGTCTCCTCCAGCGGGACGGTGGCGTCGAAGCCGGGCAGCTGCCACAGGTCCAGATGATCGGTGCCGAGGCGGCGCAGGGTGGCGTCCAGCGCAGTGAGCAGCGCGCCGCGGGCGGCGCCCTCGCCCAGTGGCCCGCCGGGCAGCGTCGCACGGCCCGCGAGAACGACGTACTCCCGCGGGACGCTGGTGGCCAGCACCTTGGCGAGCACCTCCTGCGCGGCGCCGTCCCCGTAGCCGTCGGCGGTCTCGACGAGCGTGCCGCCCGCATCGACGAACGCGCTGAGCTGAGCGGCAGGCCCCTCGGCGTCCGCCATGTCGCCCCACGTCATCGTGCCGAGGCCGATGCGCGACACCTCCAGCCCGCTGCCCCCCACCCGCCGTCGCCGCACGGACCCGAGCTTATGCGGAACCTCAGGCGGACCCGCTACGGTCGCGCCTCGTGTCGTGGTTCGAAGTCGTCGTGTTGGGGATCGTGCAGGGCCTCACCGAGTTCCTGCCCATCTCCTCGTCCGCCCACCTGCGGATCGTCTCGGGGGTGTTCTTCGGCAACGACCCCGGCGCCGCCTTCACCGCCGTGAGCCAGCTCGGCACCGAGGCGGCCGTGCTGGTGTACTTCGCCCGCGACATCGCGCACATGATCGCGGCGTGGTTCCGCGGCCTGCGCAGCCCCGAGGCGCGCGCGGATCCCGCCTATCGGCTGGCCTGGCTCGTCATCATCGGCACGATCCCGATCGCCGTGCTCGGGGTGCTGTTCAAGCACGGGATCGAGACGGTCGCGCGCAACCTGTGGCTGATCGCGACGACGATGGTCGTGTTCGGGGTGCTGCTCGGGCTCGCCGAGTACTACGGGCGGCAGCGGGTCGAGCTGCGGAATCTGAAGGTCTCCGACGGGGTGATCCTCGGGTTCGCGCAGGCGTGCGCGCTGATCCCGGGTGTGTCCCGCTCGGGCGGGACGATCACCGCTGGCCTCTTCCTCGGGCTGCAGCGCACGGCGGCGGTGCGCTACTCGTTCCTGCTGGCGATTCCGGCCGTGGTCGCGGCGGGCCTCTTTACGATTCCGGACATCGCCACGGGGGGCATCACGCCGGTCCAGATGATCGTGGCGACGGTGATCGCGTTCGGCGTCGGGTTCGCGGTGATCGCCTGGCTGCTGCGGTGGGTCGCGAAGCACACGGTGTACGTGTTCGTGTGGTATCGCATCGCGCTGGGTGTGCTCCTGTTCGTGGCGCTCGGGGCGGCGTGGGTGCCGGCGAGCTGACCCCTACTGCTTGTCGCGCTCCATGAGCGTGGTGCGGAGCCCGCAATCGAAGATGATGGACGTGTGAGAGTCGACGCACAGCGCAACCGGGACCGGATCCTGGAGGCCGCCCGCGCGCTGCTCGCCGAGACCGGCGTCGACGCGACGATGGAGGACATCGCGCGGCACGCGGGCGTCGCGGTCGGCACCGTGTACCGCCACTTTCCAGCGAAGGAGGACCTGGTCGCGGCCGTCGTCGAGGACTCGCTAGCGCAGATGGCCTCCCTCACCGAAGGCGCGCTGGCCGCGGTGCACGCGGGCGCGCCGCCGGGGGCCGCACTCGGGCAGCTGTTCCGCGAGATCGCCGAACGGCACGCGACGGACCGGGCGTTCAAGTCCGCGATGGGACGCCTGGACATCCACGCCAGCATCCACACCGACAGCCCCGCCGACACCCCGCCGGCAGCCCCGCCGGCAGTCCCACCGACGTCGCCGCCGCCTCGCCCGGCTCGGCGATCGCCCGCAGCGTGGCGGCCATCAGCGAGCTCCTGCACCGGGCCCAGATCGCGGGCCAGGTCCGCGGCGACATCACGCTCGCCGACCTCGGGGTCCTCCTGGGCGCGGTTCCCGGGCACGGTGTGGCCGTCGAGCTGCGGGCCCGCTTCGTCGACATCGTGATCGCCGGGCTCGCTCCGCCGCCGTAGGCTCGAACGTCGTGACCACCCTGATCCTGCTCCGGCACGGCCGCAGCTCCGCCAACGTCGCGGGCCTGCTGGCCGGGCGCACCCCGGGCGTCGAGCTGGACGAGGCGGGGCGGGCGCAGGCGCAGAAGGTCGCGGAACGGCTCGCGGGGGTGCCGCTCGTCGAGATCGTCTGCTCGCCCCTGCTGCGCTGCGAGCAGACGATCGAGCCGCTGGTCAAGGACCGCGACCTGGTCCCGGTGTCCGAACCCGAGCTGGCCGAGGTCGACTACGGGCAGTGGACCGGCGGCGCGCTCAAGACGCTGGCCAAGGAGCCGCTGTGGAAGGTGGTGCAGGCCCACCCCTCCGCCGCGGTGTTCCCCGACGGCGAGGGCCTGGCCGGGATGCAGGCGCGGGCGGTGGCGGCGGTGCGCAGGCACGACGCGCGCATCGGCGAGGCACACGGGCCGCAGGCGGTGTGGCTCGCCTGTAGTCACGGCGACGTCATCAAGGCCGTGCTCGCCGACGCCCTGGCCACACATCTGGACAACTTCCAGCGCATCATTGTCGACACCTGCTCGATCAGCGTCGTCCACTACACGCCGACCCGGCCGTTCGTCGCCCGTGTCAACGACCTCGGCGGCGACGTCGCGGGCCTCATTCCGCCCAAGCCGCGGCGTCGGCGCAAGACCGCGCCGCGCAGCTCCGATGCTGTCGTGGGCGGAACCACGTGAGAGCGATGTGCCGGAGCGGCCGAACTGGCCTACTCTGGATTTCGCCATGTCCCGTGTCATTCACGTTTTTCGTCAGCCCGAGCGCTTCGTCGCGGGCACCGTCGGCGAGCCCGGAGATCGTTCGTTCTACCTCCAGGCGATCGAGGATTCCCGCACGGTGAGCGTGCTGCTGGAGAAGCAGCAGGTGTCCGTGCTCGCCGAGCGCATCGCCGCATTGCTCACCGAGATCACCCGCCGCTTCGGCGCGGGTGTACCCGAGACGCCCGGCGCCGACCTCGAGCCCCTGGCCGTCCCGCTGGAGGAGGAGTTCCGCGTCGGCACGATGGGGCTGGGCTGGGACGCCGACTCCAAGTCGATCGTGGTCGAGCTTCTGGCCGTCACCGAGGAGGAGGTCGACGAGTCCGTCGTGCTCGACGACACCGAGGAGGGCCCCGACGCGCTGCGTGTGTTCCTCTCACCCGGCCAGGCCAAGGCGTTCGCCGACCGCGCCGAGCGCGTGGTGTCGGCCGGGCGGCCGCCCTGCCCGCTGTGCGCCGAGCCGCTCGACCCGACCGGCCACGTCTGCATGCGCCTGAACGGGTACCACCAGAGGACTCCGGCCGCGGAGTAGCCCGTACGTGGACCCTCGTGACCCGGCCGTGCCGGAGCTGCTGCGCCGCGGTCGGATCGAGATCACCGGCCGCATCATCGAGGCGTCCAACGCCACCCTCTTCGGCACGGTGAGCGCCGACGGCCTCGAGGCCAACTGCGTCTACAAGCCGGTGCGCGGCGAGCGCCCGCTCTGGGACTTCCCCGACGGCACGCTCGCCGGGCGCGAGGTCGGCTCGTTCCTCATCGCCGAGGCGGCGGACTTCCACGTCGTGCCGCACACCGTGTACCGCGAGGGGCCGTTCGGGCCCGGGATGGTGCAGATCTGGGTGGAGACGTCCGACGAGCAGGAGTTCGTGGACGTCTGCTCGCCGAAGAAGGTGCCACCGGGTTGGGTGAGGGTGCTGCGCGCCCGCGGCTCGCGGGGCGAGCCCGCCGTGCTCGTGCACGCCGACACCCCCGCCCTGCGCCGGATGGCGGCGTTCGACGTCGTGGTCAACAACGCCGACCGCAAGGGCGGGCACGTGCTCGCGGGCGTCGACGGCCACCTCTACGGCGTCGACCACGGCCTCACCTTGCATGTCGAGGACAAGCTGCGCACGGTGCTGTGGGGGTGGGTCGGGCAGCCGCTTCCCGCCGACGTCGTCGAGGGGCTGGAGAAACTGCGCACCGAGCTCGACGGCGCGTTCTGCGACGTCCTCGGCGAGCACATCACCCGCCGTGAGGTCCGCAAGCTGTCGGCGCGGGTGGACGCGCTGCTGGCCGACCCCCGCTACCCGGAGCCTGCAGGCTACGGGCCCGCCATCCCCTGGCCCGCCTTCTGACCGACGCCAAGCGTCCGGGATCCGCGGTCGGCGCGGCAAATCCGGGCTTTTCGGCTACGCGGAAGCCACGCCGTTGTAGGTTCCCGTCATGAGCGAGCTTGCGAGCGAATCATCGGGGCAGGGACTCAGCCGCATCGGCGTCACCGGCCTGGCCGTCATGGGCGCGAACCTCGCCCGCAACATTGCCCGCCACGGCGTACCGGTGGCCGTGCACAACCGCACGGCCGCGCGGACCAAGGAGTTCATGGAGGCCTACGCGTCCGAGGGCGCGTTCACGGCGACGGAGACGATGCAGGACTTCGTGGCCGCGCTGGAGCGGCCGCGGCGGATCATCGTGATGGTGAAGGCGGGCGCGCCGGTCGATGGGGTGATCGAGGAGCTCACCCCGCTGCTCGACGAGGGCGACATCATCATCGACGCGGGCAACTCCCACTTTCCCGACACCAAGCGGCGCACCGAGGAGTGCGCGGCCAAGGGCCTGCGGTTCATGGGCGTCGGCGTGTCCGGCGGCGAGGAGGGGGCGCTCAACGGGCCGAGCATCATGCCCGGCGGCGATCCGGCGGCGTACGCCGAGGTCGAGGAGGTCCTCACGGCGATCGCGGCCAACGTGGACGGCACCCCGTGCTGTGTGCACGTCGGGCCGGACGGGGCGGGCCATTACGTCAAGATGGTGCACAACGGCATCGAGTACGCCGACATCCAGCTCATCGCCGAGGCGTACGACCTGCTCACCCACGTCGGCGGACTCGACGCCCCGGCCATCGGCAAGATCTTCGAAGAGTGGAACTCGGGCGACCTGGAGTCGTTCCTGATCGAGATCACGGCGATCGTGCTGCAGAAGACCGACGCCGCCACCGGCAAGCCGCTCGTGGACGTGATCCTCGACCAGGCCGAGCAGAAGGGCACCGGGCGCTGGACCTCGCAGGACGCGCTTGACCTCGGTGTGCCGCTCACCGGGATCACCGAGGCCGTGTTCGCGCGCACACTCTCGTCGTTGCGCGATCAGCGCAAGGACGCGGCTTCGACGCTCGCGGGGCCGCTCCCGGGGGAGGGCGGGGTGCCCGAGAACCTGGTTGAGGACATCCGGCAGGCGCTGTACGCGTCCAAGATCGTGGCCTACGCCCAGGGGTTCGCCCAGATGCGGGCCGCGTCGCAGGCCAACGGCTGGGGGCTGGACCTCGGCGCGATGGCCACGATCTGGCGGGGCGGCTGCATCATCCGCGCGCAGTTCCTCAACCGGATCAGCGAGGCCTACGCCGAGCACGGCGACGTCGAGAACCTGATGATGGTGCCCTACTTCACGCAGGGCCTCGCCGAGGCGCAGGACGCGTGGCGGCGGGTGGTGGTGGCGGCCACCGAGCAGGGTGTGGCGATCCCGGCGTTCTCCAGCTCGCTCTCCTACTACGACGGTTACCGTCGAGAGCGCGGTCCGGCCAACTTGATCCAGGGCCTGCGCGACTACTTCGGGGCCCACACCTACCGGCGCCTCGACGCCGAGGGGAGCTTCCACACCCGGTGGGGGCAGGACGGCGCGGAGGTGCGCACCGACGCCTGACGCCCGCGCTCACGTGAGGGTCCCGAGATCCAGCTGCACCGGGAACGGGTATTGCGTGGTGAACGTGCCCCTGACCGACGGCTCGTCGACGTAGCCGAACGGGCCGCCGTGGTGGCAGGCGGTGAGCGCCGGGCCGCCGAGCAGGTCGATCATCCAGTAGTGCCCGATCCCGGCGTCGGCGTACTCGGCGTGCTTGATTGCTTGGTCGGTGCGGTACGAGCCCGGCGAGTGGATCTCGACAGCGAGCACGCACTCGGCGGCGCGCAGGAAGCCGCCCTCCTCGTCGACGCGTCGGTACGCCGCCCGGGTGACGACGACGAGATCGGGCACGCGCACCGTGCCCGGATGGGTCGGGGGCGCGAGCTCCATGTCGAGATCGACATCGATCAGGAGCTCCAGGTGCTCCGGCGTCTGCGGCTGCAGCTGGCCCACCAGCCTAATAAGCGCGCGCTGGTGTCTCGGGATCGGCTTCGCCGACATGATGACGTGACCGTCCTGGAGCTCGTAGTTGTGATCGGGGTCCTCGGGGAGCGCGTAGTACTCGGCCGCCGTCATCGGCCGCAGCGATGCGGAGGAGGGGGGAAGGGGGAGACCCGTCATGGGGTCGAGTGTGGCACGGGGCACCGACAGATCCCGGGAGTTGTCCACAGGCCCCGCGATCGCCGTTTCGCGCGGCGCCCTGATGGGCGAGAGTGAACCCGTGCCCGCTCCCGACGCCCTCACCGCCCAGGCCGCGCTGGTCCCCGGCCGAACGGCCGTGCTCGACCCCGACGGCGAGCGGCTCACGTTCGCCGATCTGGAGGCCCGGGCCAACCGGCTCGCACACGGCCTCGCGGGCCTCGGCCTCTCGGGCGGCGACTCGGTGATCTGGTGTGGCCCCAACAGCGTCGAGGTGCTCGTCGTGCTGCACGCCGCCCGCAAGGCGGGCCTGGTCGCCGTGCCGCTGGCCTACCGGTTCACCGCCGACGAGATGCGCTACGTGATCGCCGACAGCGGGACGGCCGTCGTGCTCGTCGACCCGGAGCAGGCCGATCGCATCGCCGCCGTCCGCGCCGAGCTGCCCGCCGTGCGCCACGTGGTCGTGTTCGGCAGCCCGCAGTGGCACCGGCTGCTCGACGGGCCCGCCACACCACCGCCCCCACCCGACGGCACCGGCGGGTCGATGATCTACACGTCGGGCACCACCGGGAAGCCCAAGGGGGCGCTGCGCGGCCCCACCGACCCCGAGACCCTCCGCATCCTCGCCGCCACGCTCCGGCTGCGCCCCCACGAGGAGGTGCACCTCACCACCGGCCCGCTCTACCACTCGGGGCCGCTGGCCTGGGCGCTGCTCAGCCACGCGCTCGGCGGCACCGTCGTGCTCCTGCGCCGGTTCGACGCGGCTCGCTGGGTCGAGCTGGTCCGCGAGCACCGGATCACCAACACGTTCACCGCGCCCACCCCGCTCAAGCGCATCATGGCGTTGCCGGAGGACGTCCTCGCGCGCGCCGACCTGTCCTCGATGCGCTCGCTCGCGGTCAACGCGGCCCCGGTGCCGTATGCGCTGAAGCAGGAGGTGGTCGGGCGGTTCGGCGACCGCTTCCTCTTCGAGGTCTACGGCTCCACCGAGCTGGGCGTCGACGCCGTGCTCCCGCCCGAGGAGCAGCTGGTCCGGCCGGGCTCGTGTGGAAAGGCGCTGCCGGGGGTCGCGCTGCGGGTGGTCGACGCGAACGGCGTGCCGCTGCCGCCGGGCGAGCCGGGCGTGCTGCAGGTCCGCTCCGATACGACCTTCTCCGGCTACCACGGCCGCGAGCAGCTGGCCGAGGGCTGGAAGTCCGTCGGCGACATCGCCCACCTCGACCCCGACGGCTACGTCTACATTCGCGACCGCCCCGGCGACCTCGTCATCACCGGCGGGATGAACGTCTACCCCGCGGAGGTCGAGGCGGTGCTGCACGAACATCCGGACGTGCTCGACGCCGCCGTCTACGGCCTGCCGTCGGCGGAGTGGGGCGAGACCGTGCACGCCGTTGTCGTCCCGCGCGCCGGCCGAGCGCTGGACCTCGGCGCGCTTGAGGCGCACGTCACACAGCGGCTCGCCGACTACAAGCGGCCCCGCAGCTGGCAGGTGCGCGCCGCGCTGCCGCGCACCGAGTCGGGCAAGCTCCTCAAGCGTCTCCTGCGCGCGGAACACGCCCTACCGAACCGTGGCACTGCCGGGTAAAGGGATCCCCAGGTCAGCGGCTGGTGTACGGTCCGGCGCCGTGACGGTTGGGCGGCTGACGCGCAGAGGCTTCCTCGCAACGGTGCCTGCGGCGGTCTGCGGGGTGGCGGCCTGCGGGGTGACCGCGGTGCCCGGCGCGCCGCAGGCCGTGCCCTCGGCGGCCGCCGCCACACCGACCGCGCCGGTGGCCGCCGCGCCCCCCACGGGCGGCCCCGCGCGCGAGCTCGTCCACGCCACGTCCGGACGCCCCGAGGTCGCGCTGACCTTCCACGGCGCGGGCGACCCCGGCCTCGCCCGCAACATCCTCACGACGCTGGCCGACCGGAGCGCCGCGGTCACCGTGCTGGCGGTCGGCACCTGGCTCGCGCAGTACCCGGACGCCGCCAAGCTCGTCACCGACCACGGTCACGAGCTGGGCAACCACACCTGGAGCCACCCCACGCTTACGGGCCTGTCCCCGGCCGCGGTGCGCGCGGAGATCGAGCGCTGCCGTGACCGGATCGCCGCCCTCACCGGCGGCCCCGGCGCGTTCTTCCGACCCTCGGCCGCCCAGCACGCCACCCCGGAGGTGCTCCGGCTCGCGGGCGCCGCCGGGTACTCCACCGTGCTGTCCTACGACGTCGACTCCCGCGACTTCACCGATCCCGGCGCCCCCGCGATCCGCCGCGCCGTCGCGGCCGCGACCGCGGGCTCGGTCGTCAGCATGCATCTCGGACACCCCGGTACCCTCGCCGCGCTGCCCGGGCTCCTGGACGACCTCGCTGCCCGTGGACTCAAGCCGGTCACCGCCGGTGCCCTGTTCCGCTGATCCCGAACGAGAAGAGCGCCCGTGCCGCAGCCCGCCCGCCCGATGTTCGTCTGCGCCGTGTTGGGCGCCGTGCTCGCCGTTCTCGCGGGCTGCGCCGCCCCTGCGCCCACCGTGACGCCCACGGCCGCGCCCACCCCGGCGCCCGGCCCGGCCGTCCCCACGTTCAGCGGGCTCCCGGGGATGCCGCCGGTCCGCGACGCCCACAACGTCTACGCCGACGCGGGCGCGGGCATGCTCTCCGAGGCGGCGAAAGCGGCCCGGCCGATGGTCTACGTGCCGCACACGAGGACCGGTGAGGTCTGGACGATCGACCCGGCCACGTTCGCGGTGGTCGGGCGCTACCGGCTCGGGGGCGAGCTGCAGCACGTCGTGCCGTCGTGGGACATGCGCACGCTCTACGCGAGCGACGACACCGGCAACCACCTCACGCCGTTCGACCCGCGCACCGGGCTGCCCGGAAAGCCGATCCCGGTGACCGACCCGTACAACCTGTACTTCACCCCGGACGGCCGGTCGGCGATCTCCGTGGCCGAGGCCCGCCGCGAGCTGGTGTTCTACGATCCGCACACTTGGGCCGTCCAGCAGACCCTCCCCACGCCCGACTGCATGGGCATCGACCACGCCGACGTCACCCCCGACGGGCGCACGGCCGTGTTCACCTGCGAGTTCGCCGGCCGAGTCGCCGTGATCGACCTGGTCGGCCGCCGCGTCCTCCGCATGATCGACATGCCGACGCGGCACACGACGACGGGTCCGCAGGACATCAAGCTCGCGCCCGACGGCTCGGTGTTCTACATCGCCGACAGTCAGGAGGGCGGGGTCTGGGTGCTGGACGGGGCCGCGACGAAGGTGCTGCGCGTGATCCCGACCGGCCGCGGCGCGCACGGGCTCTACCTCTCCCGCGACGCCAAACGCCTCTTCGTCACCAACCGGCTGGAGGGCTCGGTCAGCGTGTTGGACGCCTACACCGGGGCGCCCGAGACGAAGTGGCGGATCGGGCCGCACGCCAGCCCGGACATGGGCAACGTCACCGACGACGGCACGCAGCTCTGGTTGTCCGGCCGCTACGACCACGCCGTCTACGTGCTGTCCACGCAGGATGGGCACTTGATCAAGCAGATCGAGGTGGGCAACGGACCGCACGGCCTGTGCGTCTGGCCGCAGCCGGGCCGATACTCGCTCGGCCACACCGGTATCACCCGGTAGCGGCCCCAGCGCGGGCCCACGCGGCCACGTCGGCGAACGTCGCGTTGCCGCCGCACACCAGCAGGCCGAGGTGCGCCGCGCCGCCGACCCGTTCCAGCACGCGGCGGGCCGCGGGCACGAGGCAACCCGCGGCGGGCTCGGTCCACAGCTTCGCGTGCTCGGCGAGCGCGACCGTGCCCGCGACGGCCTCGTCGTCCGAGACGACGAGCAGGTCGGTGAGCAGCGCGCGGGCGTGCGCCAGGGTGAGGTCGGAGACCGCGGGCGCACTGAGCGTCGTGACGATCGAGTGCAGCGGCGTCGCAACCGGCTCGCCCGCCGCCAGCGCGCGGGACATCGCGTCCGCCCCCTCGGTCTCGACCCCCCACATCCGCACATGGGGGGCGAGCGCGCGGAACGCGGTGGCCACCCCCGCGATCAACCCGCCGCCACCGATGCTGACCAGCACGTCGGTGACGGTGGACGCGTCGGTGGCGAACTCCAGACCGGCCGTGCCCTGCGCGGCGACCACGACCGGGTCGTCAAACGGGTGCACGAGTGTGGCGCCTGCCGCCACCAGCTCGCCCAGCAGCGCGAACGCGCCGTCCATCGTGGGGGTGAGCTGCACGTCGGCGCCTGCGGCACGGGCGGTCGCCACCGACCGGGCGGGCGCCGACTCGGGCATCACGACGGTCGCCGCGACGCCCAGTGCGCCCGCGGCGTCCGCGACCGCAATGCCGTGGTTGCCGCCGCTCACCGCGACGATGCCCGCCGCCCGCTCGGCCGCGCTCAGCGACGTGATCTTGGCGAACGCGCCGCGCGCCTTGAACGAGCCGGTGCGCTGCAGCAGCTCCAGCTTGAGCGTCACCGGCACGCCGAGGTAGGCCGCGAGCCCGGGGCTGGGCAGCGTCGGGGTGCGCAGGACGTGCGGCGCCACGCGCTCGGCGGCGGCGTAGACGTCGGCGATGTCGATCAGGTTCCGCACGGGGGCGACGGTAGCCCTGCGGACGCGCGCACCGGCCCCGAGCCCACTTCGCACCCCATGAGCCGACCGCGCACCCCACGAGCGGACCGCGCACCCCACGAGCGGACCGCGCACCCCACCGGTGGGGTGCGCGGTGCGGCCGAGAGGTGCGCGGTGCCATGGTGGGGCGGTGCTGCGGCCCCCGTCAGCGCAGCGGGACCACCTCCGGGGCGCCCATGCGCGCCGAGTCGGCGGTCTCGTCGTCGGGCATGGTCTGGCTCTCCCGCTCGGCCTCCACCCGCTTGCGGTAGTGCTCGACCTCCCGCGTGACCTGGTCTTCGCTCCAGCCCAGCACCGGCGCCGCCAGCCGCGCGGCCTCCTCCATCGCCCCGATGCCGCGGTCGAACGTCTCGATGGAGATGCGGGTGCGGCGGGCCAGCAGGTCGTCCAGGTGCCGCGCGCCCTCGTGCGACGCCGCGTAGACGATCTCCGCCCGCAGGTAGTCCGGCGCCCCGGCCAGCGGCTCGCCAAGGGTCGGATCGGCGGCGACGAGCTCGAGCACCTCCTCGGTGAGCGAGCCGTAGCGGCCCAGCAGGTGCTCGACGCGCGCCACGTGCACGCCGGAGCGCTGGGCGAGCTGGTGGCGGGCGTTCTTCATGGCCGCGAAGCCCTCGGCGCCGAGCAGCGGGATGCGCTCGGTGACCGACGGCGGGACCTTCGCGTCGATGGCGCGGACGGCCTCGTCGACGGCGTCGCGGGCCATCACGCGGTAGGTCGTGTACTTCCCGCCCGCGACCACGACCAGCCCCGGCACGGTGTGCGCCACGGCGTGCTCACGGGAGAGCTTCGAGGTCGACGCCGACTCGCCGGACAGCAGCGGCCGCAACCCCGCGTAGACGCCCTCGACGTCCTCGTGGGTGAGCGGCTCCCGCAGCACGGCGTTGACGTGCTCCAGGAGGTAGTCGATGTCCGCAGCGGACGCGGCGGGGTGGGCCTTGTCCAGCTCCCAGTCCGTGTCGGTGGTGCCGATGATCCAGTGCCTGCCCCACGGGATGACGAACAGCACCGACTTCTCGGTGCGCAGGATGAGGCCGGAGTCGCCACGGATGCGGTCGCGCGGCACGACGAGATGGATGCCCTTGCTCGCGCGGACGTGGAACTGGCCGCGCTCGCCCGCGAGCGACTGGGTGTCGTCGGTCCAGACGCCGGTGGCGTTGACCACCTGCTTGGCGCGGATCCGGATCGTCGCGCCCGACTCCTGGTCGTGGACGACCGCGCCGACCACGCGCTCGCCCTCGCGTAGCAGCCCGGTGACCCGCGCCCGGTTGGCGACGTGTGCCCCGTACGCGGCGGCGGTGCGGGCGATGAAGACCGTGTGCCGCGCGTCGTCCACCTGGCCGTCGTAGTACTGCAGCGCCCCCACCAAGGAGTCCTTGCGCAGCGACGGCATCACCCGCAGCGCGCCGGCCCGGGTGAGGTGGCGGTGGTGCGGCAGCCCCCGAGCCCGGCCCGAGAGCAGGGAAAGCGTGTCGTAGAGCGCGACGCCGGTGCCCGCGTAGAGGCGTTCCCACCCGCGGTGGTGCAGCGGGTAGAGGAACGGCACCGGGCGCACGAGGTGCGGGGCGAGCGTGTTGATGAGCAGGCCCCGCTCGGCCAGCGCCTCGGCGACCAACCGGAAGTCGAGCATCTCCAGGTACCGCAGGCCGCCGTGGATGAGCTTGCTGGAGCGGCTGGAGGTGCCGGAGGCGAAGTCGCGGGCCTCGACGAGCCCGACCGACAAGCCCCGGGTGGCGGCATCCAGCGCCGATCCGGCCCCGACCACGCCGCCGCCGATGACGAGGACGTCGAGCTCGGTGTCCGCCATTGCCTGCAACGCTTTTTCCCGCGCCGCGGGCGACAACGCAACTGATCGCATGGTGATCCCTTCTTAGTCGACGTCAACCCAGTTCAGCGTGCGCTCGACCGCCTTCTTCCATCGGGCGTAGCCCTCGTCGCGCTGCTCGGCGCTCCAGGCCGGTTCCCAGCGCTTGCTCTCGTTCCAGTTCTGCCGCAGCTCATCGGTCGAGCCCCAGAACCCCGCGGCGAGCCCGGCCGCGTACGCCGCACCGAGCGCGGTCGTCTCCGCCACGACCGGGCGGCTGACCGGCACGCCCAACACGTCGGCCTGGATCTGCATGCACAGCTCGTTGGCCGTGACACCGCCGTCGACCTTGAGCACGTCGAGCGTCACCCCGGAGTCGGCCGCCATCGCCTCGGCGACGTCGCGGCTCTGGTAGCAGATGGCCTCCAGCGTGGCCCGGGCCAGGTGGGCATTCGTGTTGAACCGGGAGAGCCCGACGATCGCGCCCCGGGCGTCGCTGCGCCAGTACGGCGCGAACAGCCCGGAGAACGCGGGGACGAAGTAGACGCCGCCGTTGTCCGCCACCTGCCGGGCCAACGCCTCGCTCTGCGCGGCCCCGGAGATGATGCCCAGCTGGTCGCGCAGCCACTGCACCGCCGAGCCGGTGACGGCGATCGAGCCCTCCAGCGCGTAGACAACGGGCTCGTCGCCGAACTGGTAGCCGACCGTCGTGAGCAGTCCGGACTTGGAGCGCACCAGCTCCGTGCCGGTGTTGAGCAGCATGAAGTTGCCGGTGCCGTAGGTGTTCTTGGCCTCGCCCGGGGCGAAGCAAACCTGGCCGACGGTGGCGGCCTGCTGGTCGCCGAGGTCGCCGGTGAGCAACAGCTCGCCGCCGACCGGCCCGTTCGTCCGAGTCGTCCCGTAGCCCTCGGCGCAGGAGCTCGGCTTGATCTGCGGCAGCATCGAGCGCGGGATCCCGAAAAGGCCCAGCAGCTCGTCGTCCCAGTCGAGGGTCTCGAGGTCCATCAGCATCGTGCGGCTGGCGTTGGTCGGGTCGGTCACGTGGACGCCGCCGTCGACGCCGCCGGTGAGGTTCCACAGCACCCACGTGTCGGTGTTGCCGAACAGCGCGTCGCCGCGCTCGGCGGCCGCCCGCGCGCCGTCGACGTTCTCCAGGATCCACTGGATCTTGCCGCCGGAGAAGTAGGTGGCGGGCGGGAGCCCGGCCTTGCGGCGGATGACCTCGCCCGCGCCGTCGCGCTCCAGCTTCGAGGCGATGCGGTCGGTACGGGTGTCCTGCCAGACGATGGCGTTGTACAGGGGGCGGCCGGTGGTCCGGTCCCAGACGACCGCGGTCTCGCGCTGGTTGGTGATCCCGAGGGCGCACAGGTCCGACGCCTGCAGGTTGGCCCGGTTGAGCGCGGTCTGGATCACGGTGGTCGTGCGCTCCCAGATCTCGGTCGGGTCGTGCTCCACCCACCCGGCCTGCGGCAGGATCTGCTCGTGCTCGAGCTGGTGGCGGCCCACCTCGTTGCCGCCGTGGTCGAAGATCATGAATCGCGTGCTGGTGGTGCCCTGGTCGACGGAACCGACGAACTCGGCCATGGTGGGTCTCCTCAAGCGGAAGGGGTGGGCTCGGACACGGTGACCGGTTCCGGCTCATTTGAGCAAGCAGCCTTCGCCTCGCTTCCTCCCGCCCTGGAGCGGCGGGTACCCCGACGCTAGCCCATACCGCCCACGCTGATCGCCGATTGCGGGACATGGGGTGCGCTGATGCGCCTTGATGTCCCGGAAAGGGCGATCATGGAAGTTGCGTGTTGCGCGGGTGCGGCCAGACCGCGGCGTCGTCCCCGGTGAGGACGGCCAGCAGCGCGTCGAGATCGGGGACGATCAGCCGGGCGTCGGCGAGCTCGCCCGGCTCGGCGTACCCCCAGCCCACGCCGATCGCGGGCACGCCGTTCGCGATCGCCCCCTCGACGTCGTGGCTGCGGTCGCCGACCATGACGACCGGGCTGCTGGTCGGATCCAGGTCCAGCCGGGCGAGCACCGAGGCGATCACCGGCCCCTTGCCTATCCGGCCTGCGGTCGGGTCCGAGCCGCCGATCAGCGCGAACCGGTCGGCGATGCCGATGCCCACCGCGATCCGACGGGCGGTGAGCTCGGGCTTCGCGGTCGCGATCGCCAGCTGCAGCCCGGCGGCGTCGAGCTTGTCCAGCAACTCCGGGATGCCCGGGAACGGCATGCTCTGTCCGGCCGCGACGGCGTCGTAGGTGCTGCGGTAGTGCCGGATCGCGGCCGTCGTCTGCTCGGCGGTGAGGCCGATGGCGGGCAACGCCGTCTCGAAGGGCGGCCCGACCAGACTCATCAGCACCGCGGGCCCGGGGACCTCCGCATCGACCGCCCGCAGCGCGCCCGCCAGGTGGTGGGTGATGAGGGCGGCGGAGTCGACGAGGGTGCCGTCGAGGTCGAAGAGGACGGTGCGCACACGGTCACATTAGGGTCCGCCCGGCGCTGCAGCAGGTAGCAGGGTGGAACCGGGGACCGCGGCCCGGCGTTGGTCAAGCGTTGGTAAAAGACGAGCGGAAGGGCGTCCCGTGCTGGAGATCAGTGGACTCACCTGGGGGGTGACGATCGCGCTGGTGCTGGGTCTGCTCGTGGTCGACCTCCTGCTCGCCGCGATGCGCCCGCACAAGGTCGGGTTCACGGAGGCCGTCGCCTGGTCGCTGTTCTACATCGGGGTGGCCGTGGCGTTCGGCGTCTGGTTCGCCGCCGTCTATGGCGGCGACGCGGGCACCCAGTACTTCACGGGCTGGATCGTCGAGAAGAGCCTCTCGGTCGACAACCTGTTCGTCTTCGTGATCATCATGACGACGTTCGCGGTGCCGGAGCGCCACCAGCACAAGGTGCTGACGTTCGGCATCATCCTCGCCCTGGTCATGCGGGCGCTCTTCATCGCGCTCGGCGCCACGCTGCTGTCGCTGTTCTCGTTCGTGTTCCTGCTGTTCGGGCTCCTGTTGATCTACACGGCGGTACAGCTGTTCCGGCACCGCGACGAGGACCCCGACGTGGAGGGCAACGGCGTCGTTCGCACGGCGCGGCGGCTGCTGCCGGTCACCGAGGAGTACGTCGGGGGCAGGCTCGTCACCAAGGTCGACGGCAGGCGCATGGTCACGCCGCTGTTCATCGTGCTGATCGCCATAGGCAGCATCGACCTGCTGTTCGCGCTCGACTCGATCCCGGCCGTCTTCGGCGTCACCGACGAGGCGTTCATCGTGTTCGCCGCCAACGCGTTCGCCCTTCTCGGGCTGCGCGCGCTGTTCTTCCTGGTCCAGGGCCTGCTCGACCGGCTGGTCTACCTGTCGACCGGCCTCGCGCTGATCCTGGCGTTCATCGGCGTCAAGCTGATCCTGCACTGGGCGCACACGGACATCAGCCCGGCGTTCCCGGAGATCCCCACACCGCTCTCGCTCGGGGTGATCCTCGTGGTGCTGGCCGTCGTCACGGTGGCGAGCCTGGTGAAGACGCGCAAGGACCCCAGCGTCGTCGCCCACGCGGGCGCGATCACCGGCCACAAGCGCGCCGAGCAGGAGGCCGGGCGGCGTCAGATGCCGTAGTGCCAGATGGTCAGCGCGTAGCCGCCGAACCAGGCGGACCCGAGCGCGGCGGCCGCCAGCACCGCCACGGCCGTGCCGCCGCGCCGCCGCGCCAGCCCGATCGCCACGGGCAGCAGCAGCGTGAACGCGGGCACCAGCAGCCGCAGCTTGGAGTGCGCGGGCCCGTTCGTACCCCACACGAGCACCAGCACCAGCGCGCTGTACACGGTGAGCGGCCACGGCAGCCGCATCCGGATCGCCAGCGCCAGCAGCACCGGGCTCGCCGCCAGCGCGAGCACGATCGCCAGGTCGTACACCTCGGAGCCGCCCGCCAGCGCGTCGCCGGTGAACCGGAGGGTGGAGGCGCCGCCGTCGAGGTAGGAGCCCCAACCCGTGCGCTGTATCTGGCTCCAGCCGTCGAGCCTTCCGGTGGCCAGCGCGACGTAGCCGAGGTAGCCGAGCGCCCCGCAGGAAGCCAGGATGCCGCCGACCCACGGGCGGAGGCCGTCGCGACCGCGCATCACCGCGACGAGGGCCGCCAGGCCCACCGCGGCGATCAGCGCGATGGCGGTGGGGCGCACCAACCCGGCCGCCAGGGCCCACCCACCGGCGAGGAGCCATTGCCGCTGGAGCACGCCGACGAGGGACCAGGCCGTGAACGCGCAGAACAGCGCCTCGGTGTAGGTCATCGAGAGCACGACGCCCATCGGCGCGGCCGCCAACAGGCCGACGAGCAGCAGGCCTGCCCGTCGGGATCCGCCGGGCACCAACTCGCCCAGCCGGGTCAGGCCGTAGGCGGCCACCACCCCGGCGACCAGCGAGACGATCAGGCCCGCCAGCACGAGATGGCCGTCAGTCACCAGCCCCGTAGCGGCGACCAGCGCGGGATAGCCGGGGAAGAACGCCCGCGCCGTGTCCGGGGTGTGGTTGCCGAAGGCGTCGAGCATGTCGTGGGGGATGCCCGCGTAGCCGTAGCGGGCAATCGCGACCATCCAGGTGCCGTCCCAGGCGTTCAGTGCGGTGGCCAGCTTGCCGCCGCCCGCCATCATCGCGAGCACCGCGATTCCGACCAGCCGGACCGCGACATACACCCCGGCCGGGGCGAGCGCGGTGAGCACCCGGCGGCCACCCGGGGACGCGGGGGGGACGTGCGGCAGGTCATCGGGGACGACTGTGGTGGCGTCGGTGGGGGCGCTGGCCACGTGCGCTTCCTCCTGGTCGACGGGCGCGGACCGCAGCGTACGCCGGGCCGCGCGGGCGCCCGGCGCGAGATCCGTCAGCGCAGCACCCACGTGTCCTTGGCGCCGCCGCCCCGCGAGGAGTTGACGATCATGCTGTCCGCGGGCGCGACCCGGCTCAGCGCAGCGGGCAGCACAGCCGGGTCGGTGCCGGTGCCGCGCCGGGACTGGAGCACGAACGCCCGTAGGTCCACCGCGCGTGGCTCCAGTTTCTCCCCGGAGAACGTCGGGTGGGTGGAGAGCCGGACGAGGTCCTGGGCCACCCAGGCCGCGGGCCGGCCCCGGATCGCCGTAGCGAGATTGGCCAGCTCCTCCCGGTTCGCGTGCGGGCCGATGACGATCCCCTGCCCGCCGTAGCCGTCGACCGGTTTGAGGACGAGCTCGTCGAGCCGGTCGAGCACCTCGGCCCGCCGGACGGGGTCGGCGCACGGGTAGGTGGGCACGCTCGCGAGCAGCGGGGCCTCGTCGAGGTAGTAGGTGATCATGTCGGGCACGTAGGCGTAGACGGCCTTGTCGTCGGCCACGCCGTTGCCCATCGCGTTGGCCAGTGCGACCCGGCCGCGGGCCGCCGCGTTGCAGAGCGCACGGCCGACCGGACGGAGGTCGGCGCCCTTCGCGGTGAGCAGCGCGCGCTCGTCGAGGCGGCGGTACAACGCGGACAGCCGCCGTCGTCCGCCCTCCTCGACGAGGAACACGCCCTCTTCGGTCACCTGCAGGTCGCGCGGGGTCACGACCGGCACGCCCATCCGGTCCGCGAGCAGCGTGTGCTCGTAGTACGCCGCGTCATTCGGGCCCGCCGACAGGAGCGCGACCTCGTCGTGGCCCGGCAGCGCGGGCTCGCTCGCCGAGAGCAGCGCGCCGCGCAGCAGGCCCGGCACCCCCTCCAGGCCGACGACCCCGGCCGGGGGCTCCAGATCGGGCATCGCGCTGCGGATGAGCCGCCGGGACGTGATGGCGTACCCGATGCCGGACGGCACCCGCAGGTTGTCCTCCAGGACGAGCCAGTGGTCGGCCCGGTCGCGCACGAGGTCGACTCCCGCCACGGCGATGCGCACGGCGTCGGCGGGGGTGAGCGTGCCGAGCCTGCTCCAGCCGGGGGCGTCGTCGACGACCGCGGCGGGCACGACGCCGTCGGCGACGATGTGTCGCGGGCCGTAGACGTCGCGCAGGAACGCCTCCAGCGCCCGCACCCGTTGGGTGAGCCCGGCCGACAGGGCCGCCCAGTCGTCCGCGGTGACGATGCGCGGCACGAGGTCGAGCGGGAACAGCCGGTCGGGCTCGCCGTCGCCGACCCGGAAGGTCACGCCCCGGGCCCGCTGCTCGGTGCGCAGCGCGGACTCCGCGGCCACCAGCCCGCGCCTGCCGAGACGGCCGAGCGCGCGGAACATCCAGCCGTACCCGGGCTGCACCTCGCCGTCGGTGCCGACCGCCTCGTCGTAGCCGTCGGGGTGGTAGGCCACGAGCAGCTCGGGTCGGGCGGGCACGGTGTCGGGCGGCTCGAGCGTGGGGGCGCGGCCCTGGGTGCGGGCGATGAGCACGTCGACGACGTCGGAGAGCTCGCCGCGGCGGCCGAACGCGCGGCGCTGGCGGGCGGCCGCGCTGCCGGTCCCCAGCGTGGCTTCGGACAGGGCGCGGACCTGCTCCCAGTCGCCGAGCTCCGCCAGCTGCGGGCGCAGCTCGTGCAGGAGCCTGCCGATCAGCAGCGCGGGTGCGACAAGCTGGGGGCCGTCGAGGTCGACGAGGTCGCCCTCCAGCCCCGAGCGTGCGGCCCGCCAGCTGCTCGCGCGCAGCAGCTCGTGGCGGCTGTCCGGGAGCGGGCGGCCCGCGTCGAGGTCCGCGCGGGCGCGGCCGACGAGGGCGCGGAACAGGCCCGCGATGAGCACGACATCCTCGACGTCCGGGCACGCGTCGCACACCCGCAGCTCGACCGTGGGCAGATGCGCGCTGGGCCGGATGTCGAAGTACACCATCCCGGGGTCGGAGATCGTGCCGGACGCGATGAGCTCGTTCACCATGGCGTCGTAGTCGGCGGCGGTCTCGACGTGTCCGGGTGGGCCCGCGGTCGGCCAGCGCGACCACACCATGCTGCGGTAGGAGGCGTATCCGGTGTCCTGCCCGCGCCAGTAGGGCGAGCTGGCGGAGATCGCCAGCAGCGCGGGGAGGTAGGGCGCGACGCGCCGCACGACCTGCACCGCGACGTCCCGGTCCGGCACGTCGACGTGCACCTGGGCGCCGCAGATGTGCTGCTCGCGCACCAGGAGCTGGTATTCGTGCTGCATGCGCTCGTAGCGCGCACCCGCGGAGATGTTGTCGCCGTCGAGGTCGACCAGCGGCACCGTGCCCGCTGCGACCACGCCGAGCCCGAGCGGCTCGGCCACCGACTCCAGCGTGCCGCGCAGGCGGCGCAGGTGCGCACGCAGCTCGTCGAGGGTGGCGCAGACCGGGGTGTTGGTCTCGACGAGCGAGCGCTGCAGCTCGGGGGCGAACTCCGCGCCGTCCAGCTGGGCCAGCAGCGCGTCGACCTCGGGGGCCGAACGGCGGGTCTGCAGGTCGACGACGTGGAACTCCTCCTCCACACCGAGACGGGGGAGCTGGCTCATGACGCGGACGCTAGGCGCCGGATGTTACGGCCAGGTGTCCACCCCGGCGCGAGTCCCCGCCCCCGCCCGGTGAGTCGTGCATCTCGCCCCGGTGAGTCGGGCATCTCGCCCCGGTGAGTTGGGCATCTCGCCGCGGTGAGTTGGGCGTTTCGCCGTCCCGCCACCACAGCGCCGCGCCCCAGCCCACCGAAACTCCGGAAGATCGCCGCGAACGGGCCACGAGTGCGAGCACGCGGCCACCAGGTCGGCCGCGAACGCGACGAGCCCGCTCACCGCGGCGACCCACCAGCGCTGATGACTCATCCAGGTATGATCGCTGGTTGCGGGACATGAGGTGCGCCAACACCCCGGAATGTCCCCCAACCAGCGATCATGGAGCTGGCATCTCCGAAACCTCGCCATGCGCCACTCGCGGCGATCACCCGGCGCGGAGGATCATCGGCAGGGTGCGGGAGTCGCCGGTCGAGCATCGCCAACGCGAATACGATGTGCGGTGCGAGTGGGGCGCCCAGGGTGTGGCGTTGTTGGCGACCGACTGCGCTGTCGTCGTCATCGTCGACGTACTGTCGTTCTGCACGGCGGTGGACGTGGCCGTGGGCCGAGGCGCGCGGGTCTTGCCCCAGCGCTGGGCCGACGCCGCTGCCCGCCCGGACGTCGGCCCCGATGCTTATCAGGACGCCCACGCTGCGGACCCCGCCGCACGCGAGGCGAGGGCCCGTGGGGCGGTGCAGGCGGGTCGGCGGGACGGGCCGGGGCCGTCCCTGCGTCCGTCGTCGCTGATCGGCCTCGCACCCGGCACCCTCCTGGCGCTGCCTTCACCCAACGGCGCGTCCCTGTGCGTCGCGGCCGCTCGGCACGGCGCCACGGTGTTCGCGGGCTGCCTGCGCAACGCGACGGCCGTGGCCTGCGCCGCAGGCAGCGCCGCCCGGGCGCGGGAGGACCGATCGGCGTCGTTCCTGCGGGCGAGCGTTGGCCCGACGGCACGCTGCGCGCCGCCGCCGAGGACGCGTTGGGCGCGGGCGCCATCGTCGCCGCCCTCGGCAACGGACTGAACGACCGCACGCGTTCCCCCGAGGCCGCGCTCGTCGCAGCGCAGTTCGCCGCCGTCGCCAGCGGCCTGCCCGCCGTCCTCGCCGGGCTCGCCTCGGGCCGGGAGCTGATCGCCGACGGCTACGGCGCCGACGTGGACCTCGCCGCCGCCCACAACGTCAGCACGGCCGCGCCCCGCCTCGTCGACGGCGTCCTGGCCGCCTGAACACCGGCCGTTCGCCCGACTCACCACGGCGGGATGCCGGACTCACCAGGGCGGGATGCCCGACTCAGCACGGCGAATGACGACGCCGAGCTCGCGGGAGCGCGGAGGCGGATCCGCGCCGATCGGTCTAACCTACTCGCGGCGCTCTCGCCGATTCGTTTGATGTGCCGGCGAGGTCGGCACGTTCCGCGCGGAGCTCAATGGTTTCGGGATGGTCAGTTCCGAGTAACGCAGCCGAATCCGCGACCGCGCGGTCATATTCCACCCTCGCCGCCATCCGCATTCCGGTCGCAACGTGGCAGCGCGCCAACGCTGCCCGAATGGCAATGGTGTGTGCATGCACGGACCCGTGGGTCTCGCAGGCGTCGTTGAGTGCCGAAACGAGGACGTCATTCGCCTGCGTCATGTCATCGACCTCGGCGTAGGCCAGTGCGAGTCCGAGCCGGGAGGTCAGCGTGTCTGGGTGGCTCACGCCCAGCACCCGCTGTCGTGCGGCGACGACCGCCTCGGCGAGTGAGACCGCCTCTGCGGCACGACCATGGAGACGGTAGCCGGTGGCCAGGCATTCAAGCGCGGTCAACGTACGAGGGTCATCGCTACCCAATACCCGCCGGCGTAGGTCGTGGATATCCTCGAGGGCCAGCAGCCCCTCGTCGACCCGATCGCCCGTCAAGTAGACGATGGCGAGGTTGCCCTCCACAGTCAGGGTGTCCGGGTGTCGATCACCGAGGACCGTGCGACAGCCCAACAAAATCTGCTCGAACAGCGGAATGGCGCTCTCAATCCGCCCGGCGTGATAGTGCTCGACCGCAGCCTCATGGCGGAAGGCGAGGTCGGCAACCGCTTTCTCCTCCTCGGGTCCCCGCGTCGAGCCCGAAGTTCGCCGTTGCCCTCCGCCCAAGGAGTCGCGCCACGCCACGCGATCATCCCCGGTGTCGCGCCTCGTGCCGCCCACCGACGCCCTGACCGAAGGCCGCACGGCCCTCGTTCGACCCGGTCATCGCGAACTGGACCTCTTCGGTCGTGCTTGAGGCGACGGAAAAAACGCCGCTGTTGCGGCCGTACCGCAACACGAAAACACGATCTGCCACAGCCCCGATGTCCTCGAGGTTGTGCGAGATCATGACAACACCAAGACCGCGTGCCCGAAGCTGCCCGATGTGGTTGAGAACCTCCGTGCGTTGGGTACCCCCCAAGGCCGCGGTGGGTTCGTCCAGAATCACGATCGCCGGGTCGCCGAGCAGGGTCCGGGCGATGGCAACAGTCTGTTGCTGACCGCCGGATAGCTCCTCGACCCGCGCACGTGGCCACTTGACGGTCGAGCGCAGCTGATGGAGCAGCGTGGCGGACTTCTGATCCATGGCGGCCTCGTCCATCTTCCACGCACTCCCGGGCTCTCGGCCCAAGAACAAGTTCCGCGGCACATCGAGGTTTCCGCACAGCGCGAGACCCTGGAAGACCGTGGCAATTCCGAATGACCGGGCCCGTCCCGGGCTCCCGATCTGCACCGGTGTGCCATCACGATAGATCGTTCCCGAATCGGGCTTATTCATCCCGGACAGAATGTTCACGAGCGTGGACTTGCCGGCTCCGTTCTCGCCGGCGAGCGCGACGACCTCACCCCGATACACGTCGAAGTCGACGTCGGCCAGTGCGAGGGTCCCCCCGAACCGCTTGCTCACTCCGCGCACACTCAACGCGGGATGTGGATAATCCGCGTTCTCCATCCTTCGCGCTGTCCCTTCTTGCGGTAGCTCCCCGCGGACCGGCGGGGTTGGCCCAGCCCACGAATGCGGCGGGGCACCGACACCGACAACAGCTAAGGTGGAGCCATACCGGTGCAGGCCGACCTCTGTGCTCCGAGGCGCCAGAGGCTCGCTACCCCGCTGGCCGACGGTAGTTCGGGCAGACTGTCGCAGTTGTTCAATACCACGACCGAAACGCAAACGGTTGATTGCCGTCGACGATCGGCGGCCAAATCGGCAGCGCGCGCTGTGGCGACCGTTCGCCGCGGAACGCCGACCGCTCGCCGAGGCAGCCCGACGTACGTCGCCAGTGACCGCGGGGCGCGCGAGCGCAGCGCCGACTGGCATCCCGAGGCCCACGACATGGCCGCGCGGCTGCGCTACTTCGGTCGCGTTGGCGTCGGCCTCGCGCCGATCGGAGGCGCCTCGGCTGGCATGATCCATCGGCATGAGCGAGTTCGCGGGGCGGGTCGCGGTGGTCACCGGAGCCGGATCCGGGATCGGGCGGGCGCTGGCTGTCGCCCTCGTCCAGCGGGGTGCGCGGCTCGCCCTCTCCGATGTCGACGAGCAGGGCCTCGCCGAGACCGCCCGCCTGGTCGGGACCGGGCATCGCGCCGACCCGCTCGATGTCACTGACCGGGCGGCCGTGCTGGCCTACGCCGACGCAGTGGGCGCCGCGTTCGGCCACGTCAACCAGGTCTACAACAACGCGGGCGTCGGCTTCGCAGGCGAGGTGCTGGACAGCTCGTTCGACGACATCGAGCGCGTCGTGAACATCGACTTCTGGGGCGTGGTGAACGGGACGAAGGCGTTCCTCCCGCACCTCATCGCGTCCGGCGACGGGCACGTGGTGAACATCTCCAGCCTGTTCGGGCTGCTCTCGGTGCCCGGCCAGAGCGCGTACAACGCGGCCAAGTTCGCCGTGCGCGGGTTCACCGAAAGCCTGCGCCAGGAGATGTTGCTATCGGGGCACGTGGTGCGCGTCACCTGCGTGCACCCCGGCGGCATCAAGACCAACATCGCCCGCAACGCCACGCGTTCGGCCCGGTACGCCGACGGGAAGGCCCTGGAGCGCTTCGAGCGCGTCGCCCTGCGCATGCCACCGGCGAAGGCCGCCCACGTCATCCTCGCCGGGGTCGCCCGAAACCGCGCGCGCGTGCTCGTGGGCACCGACGCCAAAGCGCTCGACCTGCTGGTGCGCCTGACAGGGTCGGGCTACCAGCAGGCCGTGGCGCGGATGGCGCGGCGGACCTTCAGCTGAGGCTCGCGGCGACCAGCTGCGGGCTGCGCAGATAGAGCGCTACCCAGGCGACGACACCGACGTACGCAGGCATCGCTACCCAGCGGGAAGGACGATGGGGGCAGGCGCACAGCCCGTGGCGGCGGCCGCGGCGGCCGCGGCGGCGACACCGGCGCCGGGCGCTCCGCTGATGGGCGGGGCGGGCCCCGACGGGACAGGGCGGACCGCGACGGCGCAGGTGCCCTCGGCGTTGACCGGCGCCGGGGAGGGGCCGCGGCCGGTGATCGGGTAGTAGCGCACCCAGTCGACCTGCATCGTGGACGGCTTCAGCCCGCCGGGGTTGCGGAAGAGGTCGAGCTGGACGGTCATGTGCATCGGTCCCGGCGGCTGCGTCGCGCGGTTGGTGGTTGTCCACCACTGCCTGCCGTCGAGGAAAGTGGTGATGTGGTCGGGCGCCCACTCCACTGCCCAGTTGTGCCACTGCGTGGCGTCGGCGGTGACGGCGCTGTTGAGCTTGTTGTCCTCGCTGCCGTAGTGCACGAACAGCTCGGTGCTCCGGCGGGTGGGATCGCTGTTCTCCATGAAGTCGATCTCGCCGCCGTACCCGCCTTCGTCCTCGCTGTCGGGCCAGAGCAGGAGGACCGCGTGGTAGTCGGGGTCGCCGACCGACGCCCGCATGCGGGCCTCCCACCGGCCGTACATGGCGCCGGATCGCCATTCCATGCCCTCGGCGTTGCCCGCGGCGTCACCGGTGATCGTGAGGATGCCGTTCGCGACGTGGACCGCAGCCGGGGTGCGCCTGCCGTTGTCGTCGTGGCCGGGGCCGTCGTAGAGGTCCCACGCGGACAGATCGCCGGTGAAGTCCTCGGAGCGGGTGGGCGGGCCCCACCCGAGGGTCTGCGCGGCAGTCGGCTCAGCGCCCGCGGCCAGGGCTGCGGGCAGGGGCAGCGGGAAGAGCAAGGTGACCACGAGTCCGGCGACGACGGCGATCCGTCGGCTGCGCTCGACGAGATTGGCTCGCACGTCCCCCCTTGGCCCTCCGGGGGAGCGAGTCTTCCATCACGCCGCCAGCGCCGCGTAGCGACCCTCGGCGGCGAGCAGGCTCGTGTGGGTGCCGGACTCGACGACGCGGCCGTGGTCGATCACGACGATGCGGTCGGCGGCGCGCACGGTCGAGAGGCGGTGCGCGATGGTGATCGTCGTGCGGCCCTCGGCCAGCGCGTCGAACGCCTCCTGGACGGCGCGTTCGGTCTCGGTGTCGAGCGCGCTCGTGGCCTCGTCGAGGATCAGCACGCGCGGGTCGCGCAGGAGCGTGCGGGCGATCGCGAGGCGCTGCTTCTCCCCGCCGGAAAAGCGG
Source organism: uncultured Actinomycetota bacterium (assembly GCA_963822805.1). Taxonomy (GTDB): domain Bacteria; phylum Actinomycetota; class Actinomycetes; order Mycobacteriales; family Pseudonocardiaceae; genus Pseudonocardia. The sequence goes on from CAWGIV010000006.1 coordinate 60,784, forward strand.
TGCCCGCGGGAGCCGACGACCGTGTCGTACCCGTCGGGCAGGTCGGCGATGAGGTCGTGGAGCCGGGCGGCGCGGGCGGCGCTCTCGATCTCGGCGTCGGTGGCGTCGGGCTTGGCGTAGCGCAGGTTCTCGCGCACGGTCGTGTGCAGCAGGTAGGTCTCCTGGCTCACCACGCCGACGACGCGGGCCAGGTCGGCGAGGCGCAGGTCGCGCAGGTCGATGCCGTCGATGGTGATCCGTCCGGCGTCGGGGTCGTAGAGGCGCGCGCCGAGCGCAGCGAGCGTGCTCTTGCCGGAGCCGGTCTCGCCGACGAGCGCGAGCGTGCTTCCTGCGGGCGCGTCGAGGTCGACGGCGCTCACGGCGTTTCGGTCGCTGCCCGGGTAGGCGAACGTGACGCCCTCGAAGCGGACGTCACCGCGCACCCTCGCCGGATCGATCGCCACCGGGTGCGGCGGGTCGGCGATGTCGACCGGCAGGTCCAGGTACTCGAAGATCCGCGCGAACAGGGCCAGCGAGCTGACCAGCGACACACCGACGCCGAGCAGCGCGGTCAGGGGCCGGAACAGGCCGCTCTGCAGCGTGGTGAACGCGATGAGGGTGCCGATGGTCAGCGTGGTGCCGGGCAGCCCGGCGCCGAGGTAGATCACGGCCGGGATGGCCGCGAAGATCACGCCGGTGGACGCCATGCGCCAGCGCCCGGCGAGCTGGGAGCGCAGCTCCAGATCGATCAGGCGTTCGGACGAGTCGGTGAAGCGGGTGACGAGCGCGGGCCCGGTGCCCAACGTGCGCGAGAGTTGCGCGCCGTTGACCGAGAGGCCCTCCTCGATCGTGACGTTGAGGTCGGCGAGCTCGCGCTGCTGCGCCGTGGTGATCTCGCGCCGCATCCGCGCGACGCGGCGGGTCAGCCAGATCGACGGCGGGAGCACGACGAGCGAGATCAGCGAGAGCCGCCAGGACAGCGCGACCATCGCGACCGCCGTGGCGACGGTGGTGGTCAGGTTGGCCGCGATCGAGGTCGCCGTGCTGGTGACGACCGACTGCAGGCCCCCGACGTCGTTGGTGATGCGCGACTGCACCTCGCCGGTGCGGGTCTTGGTGAAGAACGCGATGGACTGGCGCTGGAGATGCCTGAAGACGTCGGTGCGCAGGCGGTGCATCACCTGCTGGCCGACGCGCGTGCTCACCCAGGTCTGGACGACGCCCAGCGCGGCCGTCAGCGCGGCGACGGCCACCATGCCGCCGGTGAGCGCGGCGAGCAGGGGCAGGTCGCGGGCGGGGAGGGCGGTGTCGATCACGGCGCGCAGCAGGAACGGCGAGGCCATCCCGATCACGGACGAGGCCGCGATGATCGCGGTGACGCCCGCGATCGCATAGCGGTGCGGCACGAACAGGCGGCCGATGCGGCGCAGCGAAACGCCGCGGGCCTGCGCCTTCTCGGCGGGCGTGACGGTGCGGGAAAGGGAACGGATGGGGGACGCCAAAGGGACTCCTCTCGACGGCGAACATGACGAGGTTACCTCACATTGAGGTAGCGTTTCCGCATGGACATGGACGGTACGGACGAGCCCCTCGTGGAGGCGTTCTGGGCGGTGAGCCGCAAGCTGCGGAACCTGGCGCGGGAGGCCCTGGCGGCGTGGGACGTCACGCCGTCGCAGGCCCGGGCGCTGGCGGCGCTGCGGCGGGGGGGTGCGCAGCGGCTGGGGGAGCTGGCCGAGCACCTGCGGATCGTGCCGCGTTCGGCCACGGAGGTCGTCGACGCGCTGGCGGAGCGGGGCCTCGTCGAGCGGCAACCCGACCCGGCGGACCGCCGCGCGACGCTCGTCGCGCTCACCGCGCGGGGTGCGGAGGTGGCCACGGCGATCCGGGCCGCGCGCCAGAGCGGCGCGGGCAACCTGTTCGCCCGGCTGCCGGACCCCGACCGCGCCGAGCTGGCCCGCCTCCTGGCCGCGCTGCGCACCGCCGCCGACTGACCGCCGGGCGTTGATCGCCGAGAGTGGGACATGACGGCCATATCTGGCGCTCATGTCCCCCTTCCGCCGATCATGGGCGGGTGCGGCGGGTGCGGCGGGTGCGGCGGGTGCGGCCGGGGCGACAAGCGGGTGCGGCGCGCGGGCAGGCGCGGTCAGGCGCCGATCGTCGTGCGCACCGCGTAGAGCTCGGGGAAGAAGGTCAGGTCCAGGGCGCGCCGCAGGAACGGCACCCCACTGGATCCGCCGGTGCCGGTCTTGCCGCCGATGGTGCGCTGCACCGTCTTGAGGTGCCGGAAGCGCCAGAGCTGGAAGTTCTCCTCGATGTCGACGAGCTCCTCGCAGGTCTCGTACACGTCCCAGAAGTGCTCGGTGTCGGCGTAGATGTGGGTGAAGACGTCCACGAGCTCCGGACAGAAGACGTGCGCGCGGCGGACGTCGCGGTCGAGCAGGGCCTGCGGCACCGGGTGGCCGCGGCGCGCGAGCAGCCGCAGGAACTCGTCGTAGACCGACGGCCGCGCGAGCAGCTCGCTCAGTTCGGCGTGCGCCCGCGGGTCGTGCTCGAACAACCGCAGCATGGCCACGTTCTTGTTGCCCAGCAGGAACTCCACGGCCCGGTACTGCGCCGACTGGAACCCCGATGACGAGCCCAACGCGCCGCGGAACTGGGCGTATTCCGCGGGCGTGAGCGTGGCCAGCACCGACCACTGCTCGATGAGGATCTTCTGGATGTGCTTCACGCGGGCGAGCTTCTTCAGCGCGTGCGCGAGCAGGTCGTCGGCCATGTCGTCGCAGGCGGAGCGCAGCTCGTGCAGGAGGAGCTTGAGCCACAGCTCGGAGGTCTGGTGCTGGATGATGAACAGCAGCTCGTCGTGGTGGACGGGGCTGCTGCGCGGCTGCTGGGCCGCGAGCAGCTCGTCGAGGTGCAGGTAGGCGGAGTAGGACAGGTTGGTCCGGAAGTCCCGGACGATCCCCTCCTCGACCGCCCGAGTGTTCGCTTCGGACGATGTGGCGGTCATGCCCTTCAGGTTAGGCCGTGTCGACGAAGGTTGAGACGGTGCTGGTCCCCCCTCCGCCTGGGACATACCGTGGTCGGACGCTCGACCAGAGGAGTGTTCATGAGTGCCGATGCGACGCGGATGGTGTTCGACTTCGCGGAGGGCAGTCGGGAGCAGGTGGACCTGCTCGGCGGCAAGGGCGCGAACCTCGCGGAGATGACGCGTCTCGGACTGCCGGTCCCGCCCGGCTTCACGATCACCACCGACGCCTGCAGGCACTACCTCGAGCGCGGCGAGGAGCCGCAGTCGCTGCGGATCCAGGTGACGATGGCGCTGCGCCGCCTGGAGGACCAGCTCGGCCGCCGCCTCGGCGACGTCGAGGACCCGCTGCTCGTCTCGGTGCGCTCGGGCGCCAAGTTCTCGATGCCCGGGATGATGGAGACGGTCCTCAACGTCGGCCTCAACGACTACTCGGTCAAGGGTCTCGCCGAGGCCGCGCAGGACGAGCGTTTCGCCTTGGACTCCTACCGCCGCCTGCTGCAGATGTTCGGCCGCACCGTGCTCGACATCCCCGCCGAGCTGTTCGAGAAGGAGCTCGTCGCCGTCAAGGAGCGGGAGGGTGTGGCGGCCGACGTCGAGCTGTCGCCCACCGTGCTGCAGGAGCTCGTGGCGAAGTTCAAGAACGTCATCGCCGAACGCACCGGGCGCGAGTTCCCCCAAGACCCCCGCGAGCAGCTCGACATGGCGATGCGCGCCGTCTTCGACTCGTGGAACACCGCCCGGGCGCGGATCTACCGCCGCCGCGAGCGCATCCCGCAGGACCTCGGCACCGCCGTCAACGTCTGCGCGATGGTGTTCGGCAACCTCGGCGAGACCTCGGGCACCGGCGTCTGCTTCACCCGCGACCCCGCTACCGGCAAGCAGGGCGTCTACGGCGACTACCTGCCCAACGCCCAGGGCGAGGACGTCGTCGCGGGCATCCGCAACACGCTCTCGCTCGAGGACTTCGCGCGGCTCGACCCCCGCTCGCACGCCGAGCTCACCCGCATCATGCGCAGGCTGGAGACCCACTACCGGGACCTGTGCGACATCGAGTTCACCGTCGAGCGCGGCAAGCTGTGGATGCTGCAGACCCGGGTGGGCAAGCGCACGGCCGCGGCCGCGTTCCGCATCGCCACCCAGCTCGTCGACGAGCGCCTGATCACCCAGGACGAGGCGCTGCACCGGGTCACGGGCCACCAGCTGTCGCAGCTGATGTTCCCGCAGTTCGACCCGGACGCCGAGCGCTCGCTGCTCACGAAGGGCATGGCCGCCTCGCCGGGCGCCGCTGTCGGCGAGGTGGTGTTCGACTCGGCGACGGCCGTCGCACGGGCCGCCCAGGGCAAGGCGGTGCTCCTGGTGCGGCGCGAGACGACGCCCGACGACCTGGAGGGCATGATCGCCGCCACCGGGGTGCTCACCAGCCGGGGCGGCAAGACCAGCCACGCCGCCGTGGTCGCCCGCGGGATGGGCCGCACCTGCGTGTGCGGGGCCGAGGCGATCGACATCGACGCCGAGGCCCGCGTCGCGCGTGTGCGGGACGTCGCCGTGCACGAGGGCGACGTGCTCTCGATCGACGGGTCGACCGGCGAGGTCTTCCTCGGCGAGCTGCCCGTGGTGGCCCCACCCGTGGTGACCTACCTCGCGGAGGGCCTCAACGCCGCGTTGGACGCGGCCGACGAGGACGCGAAGGACCTCGTGCGCGCCGTCGACCGGCTGCTGCGCCACGCCGACCGCACACGGCGGTTGAAGGTGCGCGCCAACGCCGACACGGCCGACGACGCCGGGCACGCGCGTCGGCTGGGCGCCGAGGGCATCGGGCTCACGCGCACCGAGCACATGTTCCTCGGGGAGCGCCGCGCGCTGGTCGAGCGGCTGATCCTGGCCGAAGGGCCCGCCGAGCGGGAGGCCGCCCTCGCCGAGCTGCTGCCGATGCAGCGCGCGGACTTCATCGGGCTGCTCACCGCGATGGACGGGCTGCCCACCACGATCCGGCTGCTCGACCCGCCCCTGCACGAGTTCCTGCCCGACCGCACGGAGCTGGCCGTGCGGGTGGCGGTGGCGAAGGCGACCGGCGAGGCCGACCCGGCCGACGAGCGCCTCCTCGCCGCCGTCGAGCGGCTGCACGAGAACAACCCGATGCTCGGCCTGCGCGGCGTGCGGCTGGGACTGGTCGTGCCGGGGCTCTTCGCCATGCAGGTGCGCGCCATCGTCGAAGCTGCCGCGCAGCGCAAGCGCGACGGCGGCGACCCGCGGGTGGAGATCATGGTGCCGCTCGTGGGCTCGGTCATGGAGCTGCACCTCGTGCGCGACGAGATCGACCCCATCGTCGCGGAGGCGTCGGAGGGCGTCAGGCTGGACGTCCCGATCGGCACGATGATCGAGCTGCCGCGGGCGGCGCTCACGGCGCGGCGGATCGCCGAGTCGGCGGAGTTCTTCTCCTTCGGCACCAACGATCTCACCCAGACGACCTGGGGCTTCTCCCGCGACGACGTCGAGGCCTCGTTCTTCCCGGCCTACCTGGACAAGGGCGTGTTCACGGTGTCGCCGTTCGAGTCGCTCGACCGCGACGGCGTCGGCGCGCTGGTGCGCATGGCCGTCGAGTCCGGGCGGCGCACCCGACCGGACATCAAGCTGGGCGTCTGCGGCGAACACGGCGGCGACCCGGAGTCCGTGCACTTCTTCCACGACGCCGGGGTCGACTACGTATCGTGTTCACCCTTCCGGGTACCGGTGGCGCGCCTCGAGGCGGGTCGGGCCGCCCTGTACGCCGAGACGCGGAGCATTCCCGACTGATCACGGAATGTGGTTTCGACCACGAAATCGACAATGCGCCAGGCAGATTGTCACGGTCGGTGATTCCGCTCTGTCGGGTTTGGGCGGGTCCGCAGGCGAAAAGACGGAAAATGGTGGGGGCTGACCGTGGACGGGCGGTAGACGGAGCTTGAGCGGCCGCGGCCTATGGTGGCCCTATGGTCGTTCAACCTTCGTCCGAACGGCTGCCCTGGCCGTGAACGAGGGGCGCGTTCTCACTCGGGGAGGATTTCGTGCGCGTGATGGTGACGTGGTGACGCTGCCCGATGGTCCCGTGCAGGCCTACGACGTGGAGCTCACGGCATTGCGGGGCCTGCCGCCGACGGAGGGCGGCCGCACCCGCGTCTTGGTGCGGGCGCACGGCGTGCCGCTCGCGCTGGGTGCCATCGCGGTGCCGCCCGACGGGCTGGAACCGCCCGGGGTCGCCGAGCGGCTGGCCGAGGTGCTGGGGCCGGACGTCGGGCCGGACCCGGCGGACCTCGCCCGGCTCGCGCGCCGCGCGGAGCTCGCCGAGCGCGGGCCGCATCTGACCGTGCAGATCGCCACCCGGGACCGGGCCGTGCCGCTGCGGCGGTGCCTCGACTCGATCGCGGCGCTGCGCTACCGCTCGTTCGACGTCCTCGTCGTCGACAACGCGCCGAGCAGCGGCGAGACCCCGGCCGTCGTGCGCGCGTGGGAGCTGGCCCATCCGGGCATCCCGGTGCGCTACCTGGCCGAGCCCGTGCCGGGCGCGGCACGTGCGCACAACCGGGCGCTCGCGGTCGCCGAGGGTGCCTGGGTGGTGCGCACCGACGACGACGTGGTCGTCGACCCCGACTGGCTCGCGGCGATCGCCGAGGCCGCCACCTCGGCGCCCGGCATTGAGTGCGTCACCGGCCTGATCCTGCCCGCCGAGATCGCCACACCCGCGCAGGAGCTGCTGGAGCAGTTCGGCGGCTACGCGCGGGGCTTCCGCCGCCGCCGGGTCGACCTGGGTGAGCACCGCCCGGAAGACCCGCTGTTCCCGTTTACCACCGGGCGCCTCGGCAGCGGCGCGAACATCGCGTTCGACGCGGCCAAGCTGCGCGAGCGCGGCGGGTTCGACATCGCACTCGGACCCGGCACCCGGGCGCGCGGCGGCGAGGACCTGCTCGCCGTGTTCGACGTGCTGACCGGTGGCGGGGGCGTCGTCTACGAGCCCAGCGCGCTGGTGTGGCACTGGAACCGGCGCGACCTCGCGAGCCTGCGCACGCTGATGCACGACTACGGCATGGGGCTGGCCGCCTACCTCACCGCCGCGGCCATGCGGCAGCCCCGGCTGGCGTTCGGCATGACCCGGCAGATCGCGGCCGGGGTACGGCACGTCGTCGGGCGCTCCTCGCCGAAGAACCGGGCCAAGGGGTGTGACTACCCGAGGGAGCTGGAGCGCCGCGAGCTGCTGGGCATGGTCGCGGGGCCCGCGGCCTACCTCGCGGGGCGCTGGAGCCGCCGAACCGACGCCGCCGCGGCGACGCGGGCCGAGCCCAGCGCCGAGGCGGTGCCGTGAACGAGCTTGCGCGCGAACCGTCGGGGCAGCGCCCGCGCGGCGCCGTCCCGATCCTGCTATACCACGCCGTCACCGACCGCCCGTCCGACTTCGTCGCGCCGTACACGGTCAGCCCGGCCACGTTCCGCCGCCACCTCGAGGCCGTGGCCGCGACCGGCGCAACCACGCTCACGGTGTCCGACTTCCGCACAGCCCGTGCGCGCGGCACGCTCCCCGAGCGGCCCGTGCTCGTCACGTTCGACGACGGGTACCGCGACACGCTCACTGCGGCCGCTCCCGCGCTGGCCGAGCACGGGATGGCTGCCACGGTCTACGTCACCAGCGGCGTCGTGGGCGCCGCGAGCCCGGGCGGGGACCCGATGCTCGACTGGTCGCAGATCGGCGAGCTCGCCGCGATGGGCCACGAGATCGGCGCGCACAGCCACACCCACCCCCAGCTCGACACGCTTCCGTTACGGTCGGTGCGCCGCGAGGTCGCGGGCAGCCGGGCCCGGCTCCAGGACGGCGCGGGCCTGGCGGTCACGAGCTTCGCCTACCCGCACGGCTACTCCGACGCCCGGGTGCGCCGGGTCGTCCGCGACGCCGGGTTCACGTCCGCGTGCAGCGTCAAGAACGCCCTGAGCCCGCCGGACGACCGGCCGTATACGCTCGCCCGCCTCATGGTCATGTCCACCACCACCGACGCCGAGCTCGAAGGCTGGCTCGCGGGCCGCGGTGTGCCCGTCGGACAGGCCGACGAACGCCTGCTCACGGTGGGCTGGCGGTGGTACCGCCGCGCCCGCGCCACCGTCGCCGCCACGCCGGGGTGGTCCGATGCGGCCTGACGCAGCCCGGCAGACCGTCCATCCCGCGCTGCTCAGGGCGTTCGCGGCAATGGACGACGCGGGGATCGCGTGGTGCCTCCTGCGCGGCGAGGCGCGCCTCGCCGATCCGGCGGGCGACGTCGACCTGCTTGTCGCGGCGGCCGACCTGCCGCGGCTGGACGCCGTCCTCGCAACATCCGGATTCCTGCACGTCCCCGTGTGGGGCAAGGGCGCGCACCGCGGCTACGTCGGCCGCGACGCCGCAGCGGACCGCTTCTTCGAGCTGGACGTGGAGTCCGCGGTCGAGTTCGGGCCGTCGGGCCACTTCGCGGTGAACTGGCTGCGGCCCACGCTGCGCACCGACGCCGCCGACGCGCTCCTGGCGGGCCGCCGCCGGATGGGCCCGCTCGCCGTGCCGAGCGCCGATGACGCGTTCTGGGCGCTGCTGCTGCACTGCGTCGTCGACAAGGGCGACGTCGCGGACCGGCACGCCGCCCGGCTGGCGGAGCTGGTGCCCGAGGCGCGGCCCGACGGCGTGCTCGGCCGGATCGTCACCGCGCACTGCCCATCCGGCTGGGACGCCGCCCGGGTGCTGGCCGTGGCCCGCGACGGCGACTGGCCCGCGCTGGTCGCGCTCGGTGCCCAGCTGCCGGGCCGGGCCACTGCCGCCGGGCGGGCCGCGGCGCTGGGCCGCGGGCTGCGCAGGCTCGCGACCGGCCGACCGCGGCGCGGCCTCTCGGTCGCCGTGCTCGGGCCCGACGGCGCGGGCAAGTCCACGCTCACCCGCGGCATCGCGGACTCCGTCGGCCTCCCCGCCCGGGTCGTCTACATGGGCCTGTGGCAGGGCGAGGACGGGGCGGCCCGGTCGCTGCCCGGCGCCGCGCTGGCCGCCGCGCGCCGCCCGCTCCGGTCGTGGCGGCGCGCCGCCGTCACCCGCTGGCATCAGGCCATGGGGCGGCTCGTCGTCCTCGACCGGCATCCCTTCGACGCGCTGCTGCCGCCCGCGCCACCGCACGTCGCGCTCAAGCGGCTGTTCTTCACCATGCTCGCGCGCACGGTCCCGGCCCCGTCGGTGGTGCTGGTGCTCGACGTGCCCGCCGAGGTCGCCGCGCGCCGCCGTCCCGAGGAGGACCCGGCCGCGCTGGCCGCGGCCCGCATCGCCTATCTCGCGCTCGCCCGCCGTCTGCCGCGGGCGGTCGTGCTCGAGGCGGACCGCCCACCGGACGCGCTGCGCGCCGCCGCCGTCGACCGGATCTGGCAGGCGCTCCTCGATGCGCGGGGGCAGGCGTGAACCTCGGAGCGGTCGGCGGGCGCGCGCTGCGGGCCGGGCCCACCGCGTGGCGCCGCGGTGCGGGTCGCCTGCACCGGCGGCGCGCGGTGGAGCTGGTGCCGGGGCTGCTCGCGACGATCGGGGATCCCGCGAAGCGGTGGGTCGCCGGGCCACCGCTGGTCAGCAGCACCCGCACCGCGGTGGTGCCGCTCGGGCCTCCCGGTCGCCCGCCGGTCGCCGTGGCCAAGCTCCCCGGCACCCGCGTCGGCGCGACGAGCCAGCAGCGCGAAGGCCGCGCGCTGGACGCGCTCGCCGCCGAGCCCGCGGTGGGCGACTTCACCCGGTTCCTGCCGCTGCGCATGACCGACGGCTACGTCGGCGCCCAGCCGTTCGTCCTCGAGCGGGCGATGCCCGGGATCGCGGCCGATTCCATGCCCGGCAAGGCGGCCGCCTCCGTCGCCGTGGGTGCCGCGTCGGCGATCGGCCTGCTGCACGCCCGCACCGCCCGGGCCGCCGTCGTGGACGCGGCCCTGCTGCGGCGCTGGGTCGACGTCCGCATCGACGTCCTGGCCAGGGCCACCCGGCGCAAGGACACGCTGGCGGCCCTGCGCAGGCGACTGCACGTCGCCTGGGCCGGGCGGCGGGTCGAGATCGGCTGGGTGCACGGCGACTTCTGGCTCGGCAACGTCATGGTCGACCCGGCGACGGGCGCGGCGGCGGGCTTCGTCGACTGGGAGTGGGCCGCGCGCGACGAGCTGCCCGCCCAGGACCTCGTCTACGCCTGCCTGCACGCGCGGATGCAGGCCGGTCGGGGCGAGCTCGGCGACGTGGTGGCCGAGATGCTCCGCCTGCCTGCGTGGGAGGACACCGAGCGCGCGCTGCACGGCGCGGCGCACGCCCCCGTCGGGCCCGGCATCGATCCCGACGTGCTGCTGCTTGTGTGGCTGCGGCAGGTCGCCGCGAACCTCACCCAGTCGCCGGGGCTCGCGCACAACCCCCTGTGGGTGCTGCGCAACGTCGCCAGCGTGCTGCGGGCGTGGGATGAGGCGCCGGGCTAGCTCGCCGCGCCGGTGGTGGCGAGGTCAGGGGCAGCAGAGCACCTCGCCGTGGATGATCGTGAACCAGCCGTCGTCATGCGCGGCCCAGGTGCGCCAGGCCGCGGAGATCGCCCGCAGCTCGGCCTCGTCGGCGTGGCCACCGTCGAGGGCCTGCGTGGTGATCGCGGACGTCAGGATCCGGTCCGCCCACATGCCGCCCCACCAGGCGCGTTCGTCGGGAGTGGCGTAGCACCAGACCGAGGCGCTCGCCGTCACCTCGCCCGCGCCCGCGGCGTTCGCCCAGGCGAGCAGGCGGCGGCCCGCGTCGGGTTCGGCGCCGTTGCCGTGCGCGACCGCGCGGTAGATCGCAAGCCAGCGGGCCAGCCGTTGGTCGGACGGGTACCAGGTCATGGCGGCGTAGTCGGCGTCGCGCACGGCCACCACCCCGTCCGGCGCGCACACGCGCAGCATCTCCCGCAGCGCGGCGACCGGCTCGCCGAGGTGCTGGAGCACCTGATGGGCGTGCACGACGTCGAAGCTGTCGTCCGGATAGTCGAGGGCGTAGACATCGCCGACCGCGAACGTCACGTTCGCCACCCCGACGGCCGCGGCGTGCGCTCGCGCATCCTCGAGCGGGTCCGGTGTGGGCTCGATCCCGACGACGACGCCCGGCGCCACGCGCGCGGCCAGGTCGGCGGTGATCGTGCCGGGTCCGCAGCCGACGTCGAGCACCCGCGCACCGGGCCGCAGGCGGGGGATCAGATAGGCGGCCGAGTTGGCGACCGTCCGGTTCGCGTGGGAGCGCAGCACGCTGGCCGCGTGCCCATGGGTGTAGATCTCCTGATCGGCGCGCATCGCCCGATCGTCCGGCGAGGCGTCCACATCGTGCAACGAGCTTCTCACATTGTGATACGTGTGGCGTTGTGGAACGGCAGGTTGGCCAGCTGCGTGAACTGCACCGGCTCGCCGGACTGGGTCGCGTTGAGCACCATGCCGTTGCCCGCATAGATCCCCACGTGGCTGACGGGGGAGTAGAAGAACACCAGGTCGCCGGGTTGCAGCGCGGCCTTCGCCACCGGCGTCCCCATCGTCGACAGTGTCGCGGACGAGTGCGGAAGGGAGATCCCGAGCTGCTTGTAGGCCCAGACGATCAGACCGGAGCAGTCGAACGCGCTCGGGCCCGCCGCGCCCCAGCCGTAGGGGGTGCCGAGCTTGCCCTTGGCAAGGCCGAGGGCGCGGGCCGCGGTGCCGTTGCCCGTCACGGTCGGTGCGGCCACGGCCCTGGGCGTGGTCTTGGGCGTGGTCTTGGGCGCGGTGTTGGGTGCGACAGTCGCGCGGTCAGCCGCCTTGCGGGCCTGCGCGGCCGCGTACGCCTTGGCGTCGGCCGCGGCTTGCGCCGCGATCGTGGAGCCCAGAATCGGGGAGTCACCGGGCGCGGCGCTCGTGGTGGGTGCGGCGGCCTCGCCGGGCGCGGCGCTCGTGGTAGGTGCCGCGGAGTCGCCGCTCGCCGTGGGTACGGGGGCGAGCATCGCGGCGCCGCCCGCCACCTTCGGGACGACCGGCGCGGGCTGCGGGGCCGGTTTCTGCGCGGGGGCCAGGGCCAGCGCCGCTGCGGCGAGCGCGGGAGACGTCGCCCGGTCGGGAGGGGGTGTCGGCGGGGTGACGGCAGCGGGCCCGGTCGAGGCGGCCACCGCGGCGGTCGCGGTAATCACCGTCGCGGACACGGCGGCGTAGATCGGGTAGCGGCGCAGCGTGGCGATCCGGGCGCGGCCCGCCCGCGGAGCGTCGGCGAGGTCTTTCGGGGCCTCCTCGACCGGAAACGGCGCGCGGGGGTCGGTCGGGAACCGCTGGGCGGGAATGGATCCGCCGGGTTCGCCGCCGTTGTCGGGAGGGGCGGTGACCGGGCCGGACTCCGCACCCAGCGGGGGGTCGGCTGCCCCGCGCGGCTGGAACATCGCCGCGCCCGCCGGGTGCGCGCCGGACTCTGCCGCCGTATGCGAGGGGTGGGCGCCGGGCTCTGCCGGGTGCGTCCCGAACTCCGCCGGGTGCGCGCCGGGCTCTGCGGTGTTTGGCGGGCGGGCGCCGAGCTCTGCGGTGTGCGAGGGGTGGGCGCCGGCCTCTGCCGGGTGCGTGCCGAACTCCGCCGGGTGGGCGCCGAACCCCGTCGTTTGCGCGCCGAACCCCGTCGTTTGCGCCGGGTGGGCGCCGGACGCTGCCGTGTGCGCCGGGTGGGCGCCGGACTCTGCCGTGGTCGTCGGGTGCGCGCCGATCTCTGCCGTTTGTGGCAGGTGGGCGGGGAACGGGGCAGTGGAGAACGGGTCGAGCGCGGGCCGTGGCGGCGTGTGCCGGGTGCGGGCGGGACGCGGTCGCGTCTCGTCGGCGAGGCGGGCCAGAAGATCGGTCGCCAACTCCTCCGACTGGTTCTGGTCAGCGCGATGACGGGCACGGTGTGAGCCCATGGCAGATCCTCACCCCGGCGCGCGCCGCCGAAAGGGGGAGCGGACGACCCGTCCCCGCCCTGGCTGTGGCGGCGCCCGTGGGGAGCTGTCGGCGGGCGGGGGAGCCGGGACCGACCAGGCGCACCGCGCGGCTCCTTTGGCTGCCGGGCGGCGATCTGACCGTAATCATCCCGTGACCATGATCGGCCCGCCGCGGGCCGCTATGGCGCCGATCGGACCGGCGGGCGCCTTGAGTGGTCGGCGTTGGCGTCCGTTCGGAGCAATCTCCGGCTGCGTAGGCCTTAAGATCAGCGGGTTCAGCACGTTGATCGGCGGAAGTGGGACATGCGCGCCAAATATGGCCGTCAGGTCCCCCTTCCGGCGATCAACGCTGGCGGCGAAAACCCGCTGAGGTCCCTTCGAGTGCAAGGTCCGACGTTTCGTCCGCCGCGCGGCGACACCGAGGGGGCGCAGCGGCGCGAGACCTGACCACCCCTACCTGCAGCTCCCGGCGCCACCATTTGCCGGTCGCCTCAGTCCCCCGGCTGTCCAGCCCAAGATCGGGTTGAACCGCACCGGCGTTGGTGTGCCCGCACCGGTGCCGCGGCACGTGTGTCGGCCTGGCTGCGCGTGTGTGAGTGTCGCGGCCTCGCTCGGTGCCCGCGCCAGCGTGGCGGTCCACGGTGCCTGCGGTGCGGTGGCGGTCCGGGCGTGGGTGTCGCCGTTGCCGCACCGGTGTCGCGGGCGCTGGTGTGAGCACGGCGACGCAGGTGTGAGCACCGGCGGGATGCGACCGTCGCGCCCGAGGGGTCGGCTCAGGCGGCGTGATCTGGCGTGGACGCGCGGTGCAGCGCCAGCATGCCGTCCGACGGCCCATCGGCGCTCCACGTGCCCCGTTGGGCCGTCCACGTCTGGCCGTCATAGGTGACGCTGTCCAGGCCGAGGCGGGCCGCGTGCGCGACAAGCCAGCGTCGCGATGGCCCAGCCCCGCGTCTGCGGTTGCGGACCGGACAGCCGTGCGGTGCCCAGTTCGGCAGCCGCGACCGTCGTGACGTCCTCGCCGGGCTGGGCCAGGTTGAGGTCGTGGCAGGTCAGCGCGGCCGGGTCCTCCCCGGTGAGCGCGCGGGCGAGCGAGCGCGCCGCAGGCTCCCAGCGCGCGTACGCCTCGGGGGCGGCCGAGCGCTGCACGAGCTGAGCGGCCTGGGTCACCGACAGCGTCGGCCAGTTCGGCTCGGTGCGCAGCTTGGCGTAGAACGCGGTGGCCGCGTGGACCGGATCGGTGACCTGCCCGTAGCGTGCCCCAGCCCTGGCTGGGACGTTGCTGGAACAGGCCCGCCGAATCGCGGTCGCCGCCCGGCAGGTTGCGCAGCCCGGACTCTTGCAGCGACGTGGCCAGCGCGACCGTGACGGCGTGGTCGGGCATGCCCATCGCCAGCCCGACGCCCGCGATCGTGGCCGCGTTGTCGGCCTGCTCGACGGTAATCGGCCCGGCGCCGTCGCCCAACGCGGTGGCGCAGCCCGGGCCCGGGCGGAGCACCTCCCGCAGCACGACGACCGCCAGCACCGCGACGAGGGCGACCACGAGCCCGGTGATGACGATCGTCCGGGCGCGCACGCGTTCCATGGTGCCCGGCGTCCTTACCGGAGGGTGACACAACCCTGTCGTCGCGCGACTGCTCGGTGCCCGTCGCGGTGATGATGTATCGCCGCGGAACTCGGCAGCATCTTCAGCTACCAGGGCGGAACTCGCGCCCCAGCAAAACGGGAGCTGAGAACGATGCGACAGAACACCGGACCGGCGGGCTTCCCGCAGCAGGACGACGTGACGGTGTGCTTCAACGGCGGCGCCCCCCGTGCCCCCTTCCCGCCCGCCCGCCCGATGCGGCCCATTCCCCCCATGCCGCCGGTGAACGACGGCGTTACGGTCTGCGTGCCCGGCGCCGTCCTCGCCCCCGCCCCGTCGGCCGCGTCCACGGGCCTGGTCGCCAAGATCGACGAGGCGCCGGTCTTCGTGGACGACAGCGGCGGCCGCAAGCGCCTGCTGCGCATCGTCGGCGTGCTGCTCGGCCTGCTGTCGATCGGCTTCCTCGCCGTCGTCGGCGTCGCCCTCGCCGTGCCCTCGGTCGCCAACTCGGTCGGCCTCGGCGACGTCGTCCCGTTCGTGGTACCCGGTGCCGCGGCCCCGCCGCCGCCGAAGGCCCCGGTCACGCCGCCGGCGCCGGTCGTCAAGCCGAAGCCCGCGCCCAAGCCGGTCGCCGACAACGACAACAGCGACGCGCCCAAGCCCAAGAAGGCCCCGGTCACCGAACCTCCGGCCACCGGCACCGGGACGGGCACCGGCACCGGGACGGGCACCGGCACCACGGGGACCGGCACCACTGGCACGGGCACCACTGGCACGGGCACCACCGGCACGGGCACCACCGGCACGGGACCGGCACCACGGGCACCGGCACCACCGGCACCGGCACCGGCACCGGCACGGGCACCACCGGCACGGGCACCGGCACCGGCACAGGCACCGGCACCACGGGCACCGGCACCACCGGCACCGGCACGGCACCGGCACCACGGGCACCGGCACCACCGGCACCGGCACCACCGGCACCGGCACCACCGGCACGGGCACCACCGGCACCGGCACCACGAAGGGCCAGCCCAAGAAGCCGCCGATCATCGTCGACAACCCTCCGGCGGCTGACGCTGGCACCGTCGTCGGCAACACTGGTGCCCCCGCCGATCAAGACGCCCAGAACTGAGGTCCCCTGCCATGAGGATCCTGCCGCGCCCCACCTGGGTGCTCTCTGTGATCGCCTTCCTGGTCTTCGCGACGATCCTCGTGGTCGACGGCACCGTTCGCGGCGGCGTCGGCGTCCCGCCGAGCACGCCCGCCCAGAAGGGCTCCGTCCAGCAGGTCCCGTTCGTCGTGACGCACGGCCAGCAGGTGGTCGAGGCCCGCACCACGCCCGTGCAGACCTTCGCGCTCAAGAAGGCCACCGTCGCCCTCACCTTCGACGGCGGCCCGGAGCCCACGCGCACGGCCGAGCTGCTGGCGGTGCTCGAGCACTTCCACGTCCCCGCCACCTTCTTCGTCGACGGCTCCGTGGCCATCCAGAACCCCGACTCGCTGCGGGCGATCGCGGCCAGCGGCTCAGAGCTGGGGATTCGCACGTTCAACACGCTGGAGCTGACCTCGGCCTCGCCCAGCCGGATCCAGCGGGAGACCACGC
The DNA here is from genome assembly GCA_963822805.1 of uncultured Actinomycetota bacterium. Classification (GTDB taxonomy): domain Bacteria; phylum Actinomycetota; class Actinomycetes; order Mycobacteriales; family Pseudonocardiaceae; genus Pseudonocardia. Next base: position 76,905 of record CAWGIV010000006.1, read on the forward strand.
TCACCCAGCTGACGCTCGCGGGCGCCACCGACCACACGACCTACCTCGCGCGCCCGCCGTTCTCGGCGTCGGTCGCCGGGCTCGACGACACCAACTGGGCCGTCGTCCAGCAGCTGGCCGCGCAGGGCTTCGTCACGGTGTTCAGCAACGTCAACGCGAACAACTGGGCCGCCCGCAGCACCGACGACATCGTCAAGGACATCGTCCGCAAGGACCAGCAGGGCATGATCGTCGGGATCGACGCGAGCCAGGGTGGCACGGCGCAGCTCGCGTCGGCCCTCGCGCGGGTGATCCCGGCACTGCAGAAGGCGGGCTACTCGTTCGACACCGTCACCGGCGCCGCGGGTCTGCCCCCCGCACCACAGGCCGCCCGTGCGCGCGACCAGCGGATCGGCCAGGGCATGATCGTCGCGGTGTCCGTGGCGACGCACGTCGTCGACGCGCTCGGCCTGCTGCTGCTCGTCACCGGTGCGCTGGTGATCCTGCGCCTCGCGCTGATGCTGGTCTTCGCGATCTGGCACGCCTGGCGGCGCAACCCGAAGCGCTACACGTGGGGGGCGCCGGTCACCGAGCCGGTCTCGGTCATCGTCCCGGCCTACAACGAGAAGGAGTGCATCGCCGCCACGATCAACTCGCTGCGGGCGAGCGACCACCCCATCGAGATCATCGTGGTGGACGACGGCTCCACCGACGAGACCGCCGCGATCGTCCGCAGCCTCAACTACCCGAACGTGCGCCTCGTCCGCCAGGCCAACGCGGGCAAACCCGCCGCGCTGAACAACGGCATACGGCACGCCCGCAACGAGATCGTCGTCATGATCGACGGCGACACGGTCTTCGAACCGAAGACGATCAGCACGCTGGTGCAGCCGTTCGCGCGGCCGTGGGTCGGCGCGGTGTCGGGCAACGCGAAGGTGGCGAACCGCAAGAAGATCGTCGGCCGGTGGCAGCACATCGAGTACGTGATCGGCTTCAACATCGACCGCCGCATCCAGGACCTGCTGGGCTGCATGACCACGATCCCGGGCGCGGTCGGCGCGTTCCGCCGCAAGGCGCTGCTGCAGGCAGGCGGCGTCAGCGAGGACACCCTCGCCGAGGACACCGACCTCACGATGGCCGTCTGCTCGGCGGGCTGGGAGATCGTCTACGAGGAGCGGGCGCGGGCCTGGACCGAGGCGCCCACCACACTCCAGCAGCTGTGGCGGCAGCGCTACCGCTGGAGCTACGGCACGATACAGGCGATGTGGAAGCACCGCGGGGCGATCGTCAAGCGCGGTCCCGCGGGTCGGATGGGCCGGGTCGGCCTGCTCAACCTGGCGATCTTCCAGGTGCTGCTGCCCGCGCTCGCCCCCCTGATCGACGTGTTCCTGGTCTACGGCCTGCTGGCCCTCGACCCGATCGCGACCATCAAGCTCTGGCTCGCCGTGCTGGGAATCCAGATGTTCGCCGGGCTGGTCGCGTTCGCGATGGAGCGGGAGAACCCGCTTCCGCTGCTGTGGATGCCGTTGCAGCAGCTGGCCTACCGCCAGCTGATGTACGGCGTACTGATCAAGTCGCTGGGCACTGCCCTCGCCGGGGTCCGGCTGAAGTGGCAGAAGCTCAAGCGAGTCGGAGACTTCGGCGCCGTCGGCGCCCCTGGAGGTGCGCGGTGAAACGTCTGTTCGGTGTTCTGATCGGGTTGGCCCTGCTGGCCATGACCGCCTGCTCGGCCACGGTGCCGGGAGCGCCCACCGCGGCGACCGGCGCACCCGCGGCCGCGCGGCCCGCGTTCGGGCCCTACCTCGACGTCTCGGTGAAGCAGCCCGACCTGGTGGCGGTCGCCAAGCAGACCGGGATGAAGCACGTCAACCTCGCGTTCGCGCTGGCGTTGAACGGGGCCTGCGAGCCCGGCTGGGGCGGCAACCAGCAGATCAACGCGCTCAAGCCGCAGATCGACGCGTTCCGCGCGGCGGGCGGCTCCGTCTCGGTCGCCACCGGCGGGGCGGTGGGCACCTACCTGGAGAACGCCTGCGCCACCGCGGGCGACCTCGCGGGCGCCTACCTCAAGCTGCTCGACACCACCGGCACCAACCTGCTCGACGTCGACGTCGAGACCGGTGTGGACACGGCCAAGGTGGTCGAGGCGCTCGGCCAGGTGCAGCGGGCGCGCGGCACGGACATCACCTTCACCCTGCCGGTCGACCTGGGTGGCCTCCCCGCCGAGCGGCTGGACCTGGTGCAGAAGGCCGCGGCGGCGAACATCCCCGTCACCGTCAACATCATGGACATGAACTTCAAGACCGGCGGCAACTGGGGCCAGGCCATGGTCGACGCGGCGCAGGCCACCCTCGACCAGCTGCGCAAGGTCTACCCGAACGCGAGCGAGGCCGTGCAGAACCGCACGCTTTCGATCACGGTGATGATCGGGCGCAACGACGTCGGCGTGATCACGCAGCCCGACGACGCGCAGAAGGTCATCGACTTCGCGAAGTCGCGCGGCGTCGGCAGGCTCGGGTTCTGGGCGCTGGCTCGCGACAACGGCGGGTGCGCCAAGAAGGTGAAGGCCCAGCCGGACTGCAGCGGGATCGCGCAGAAGGACTGGCAGTTCACCCAGCAGTTCGTGGGCTTCACGGGCCCGACGGCCGCATAGCCGGGCACCGACGACCACCCCACTTCGGCGGGGGCCGGTGCGCACCTTCGGTGCTGAGTGCGTACTCAGTATTCGGGCGTAGGGTCGGTGGCGAGCTCGGGGGAAGGACCACGATGACCCAGGCACCGACCATGCCGCTGCACATGCGGCGCGACCGCTTCGCGCCGGTCGACGAGCTGCGCGAGCTTCGTGAGGGGGCGGGCGTCCGGCGGTTCGAGACGCCGTTCGGGGCGAACGTGTGGATCGTCACCCGCTACGCCGACGTCCGCGAGGTGCTCGGCGACGCGACCCGGTTCAGCAACCGCATGGCGTTCCGCCCGCCCGCCGACCCGCGCAGCGACGCGGAGCGGGAGCAGGCGCGGGCGGGCCAGCTGCTGGCGTTCGACCCGCCGGAGCACACCCGGCTGCGCCGCCTGCTCACACCCGAGTTCACCGTGCGGCGGATGCAGCGGCTGGAGCCGCGGATCGGCGAGATCGTCGAACAACATCTCGACGCGATGGCCGCCGCGGGCAGCCCGGCCGACCTCGTGCAGGCGTTCGCGCTGCCCATCCCGTCGCTGGTGATCTGCGAGCTGCTCGGGGTGCCGTACACGGACCGGGCGGAGTTCCAGGCCCGCACGGCCCGCCAGCTGGACCTGTCGATCCCGGTCGAGGAGCGGCTGCAGCTCGGCCGGGCGGGGCGGGCCTACATGCAGTCGCTGGTCGCGCGGGCCAAGGCCGACCCCGGCGAGGACATGCTCGGCATGCTGGTGCGCGAGCACGCGGGGGAGATCACCGACGACGAGCTGGTGGGCATCGGCAACCTGCTGCTCGTCGCGGGCCACGAGACCACGTCCAACATGCTCGCGCTCGGCACGCTCGCGCTGCTGCAGCACCCCGACCAGCTCGCGCTGCTGCGCGACGACCCGACGGCCGTCGCGCCCGCGGTGGAGGAGCTGCTGCGCTGGCTGACCATCGTGCACTCCGGCGTGGTCCGCACCGCAACCGTCGACGTGGAGATCGCGGGGCACACCGTCGCCGCGGGGGACCTCGTGGTGAGCTCGCTGCCCACGGCCAACCGCGATCCCGCCCTCGTCGATCATCCCGAGCGGCTCGACGTCACCCGCGGGGCGCCCGGCCACCTCGCGTTCGGCCACGGCGTGCACCACTGCCTCGGCGCGCCGCTCGCCCGGATGGAGATGCGCACCGCGTTCCCGGCGCTGCTGCGGCGCTTCCCGGGGCTCGAGCTGGACGTGCCCGCCGACGAGGTGCCGTTCCGCGCGTTCCACTTCATCTACGGCCTGCAGGCGCTCCCGGTGCGGTGGTGACCGACATGCGCGTCACCGCCGACCGGGATGTCTGCATCGGGGCGGGCATGTGCGTGCTCACCGCGCCCGCCGTGTTCGACCAGAGCGACGCCGACGGGCTCGTCGAGGTGCTGGTCGACAGGCCGAGCGAGGCCGACGCCGCGGCCGTGCGCGAGGCGGTGAAGCTGTGCCCCTCCGGGGCGTTGCGGCTCGAGGACTGATCGTCACGCGGGCGGGCCCGGAGGCGAGTGATCGGCGGGAGCGGTGCGAGAGTTGTGAGCGCACCCGATGCACCGAAGCCGGCGATCACCGAGCGGCCGCCCCGGACGGGCCGCGGACTGCCGCCCCGGAGTGGACGAGCACGCCGCCCACCGCGCCGGCGCCCTCCGTCGCGCCGGTGCGCCAGATGCCGGTGATCGGCGCGGCGTCGGCGCTCGCCCCGAGCGGGGTGAGCCCGTACATGTCCTCGATGGTGCGCAGCAGCGTGTAGTGGTCGACGCGGCCGGGGTAGGCGCCGGGCGTGACCATCGGACCCGCGAGGAGCGTGGCGATCGGGTTGCCGGGGGTGTGGGTCTCGGACTCGTCGAAGGTCAGCACGAGCAGGCCGTTGTGGGTGCGGGCCCAGTCCAGGTAGCTGCCCAGCGTGTCCCTCGCCCACGCGTCACCGGCGGCGACGGGGCAGTCGTGCATGTCGTGGCACAGGTCGGGCGTGAGGAAGGCGACGGTCGGCAGCCGGTCCCAGTCGGTGCCGAGCGCCGAGGCGGGCAGGTTGGTGGCGGCGCCGGGCAGGTTGGTGAAGTTCACCCAGGGGCTGTGCTTGCGCGCGTAGCGGCCTGCCGTGCACACCGTGGAGCCCGCCTGCGGGAGACCCTCGGCGTAGCCCACGAACGTCCGGCCCGTGGCGAGGAGCTCAGACCCGAGGTTGGGCCGGTCGAAGCTGTGGTCGCAGCCGTCGTCGGCGACGCCCTGGGTGCTGCCGGAGAACAGCGCGAGGTAGTTGGGCTGGCTCGGGTGGGCCTCGGCGTGCGCGTCGGTGAAGCTCGCCGCCGCCGCGGCCAGCGCGTTGAGGTAGGGCGCCGCGGGGTTGCCGATGATCTCGTCGGTGTCCTTGTTCTCCATGACGACGACCAGCACGTGGTCGGGCGTGGGGAGGGCAACGGGGGCGGCCGACGCGCTCGGCGTGGCGGCCAGCAGGGTGACGATCGTGAGCGCGACGAGACCTGCGACGCGGCGGGCGGGCATGCCGGTCAGTGTGGCGAAGGGTCGCCGGAAGCCGTGGGCGGACGCGCGGCGGGTCATCCGGTCGTGCGCGGGCCGTGAGTGGAAGCGACCGGGCGCGCGGGGCTGCGGCGGAACCGCGCCACGCCGCGGGAGCGCGCGTTTCCCCTTACGAGCGCACGAGCCGGGCGATGGCCTCGGACGCCTCGCGCACCTTCTCGTCGGCCTCGGGGCCACCCGCGGCGGCGGCCTGCACGACGCACGTGGACAGGTGCTCGTCCAGGAGCTCGAGGGAGAAGGCCTGGAGGGCCTTGGTGGCCGCGGAGACCTGAGTGAGGATGTCGATGCAGTACTTGTCCTCTTCGACCATCCGCTGCAACCCGCGGACCTGGCCCTCGATGCGACGCAGCCGCTTCAGGTACGCGTCCTTCTCCCCACTGTAGCTCGCCACCCGTCCACGGTACGGCAGGCCCACAGCCCGCAGCGGCCGTCCATCCGGGCGGTTCGGATCAGACGAGAAATCGGTATGCGGTTGATCCCGGGGCGACCAGCTGGATGCGCAGCGGGCTCGCCTCCATCCGCTTCCACAGCGGCTCGTAGGCGTCGCGCTCGCTGATCTCGATGCCGACCAGCGCCGCGCCGGTCTCCCGGTTGTCGCGCTTGACGTACTCGAACAGCACGACGTCGTCGTCCGGGCCGAGCACCTCGTCGAGGAAGCGGCGCAGGGCGCCCGGCTCCTGCGGGAACTCCACGAGGAAGTAGTGCTTGAGCCCGCGGTGCACGAGCGAGCGCTCCACGACCTCGGCGTAGCGGCTCACGTCGTTGTTCCCGCCGGAGAGCAGGCAGACGACGTCGGTGTCGGGCCGGAGGTCGCCGCGCTGGTTGAGGCCCTCGAGCGCCGCGGTGGCGAGCGCACCCGCGGGTTCGGCGATGATCCCGTCGGTCTGGTAGAGGTCGAGCATCTCGGTGCACACCCGGCCCTCGTCGACCGTGCGCAGCGCGACGCCCGCGTCGCACACGAGCGGGAAGGTCACGTCGCCCACGCGGCGCACGGCGGCGCCGTCGACGAACGTGTCGAGCTCGGTGAGCGCCACCGGGCCGCCCGCAGCCACCGCGGCGGCCATGCTCGCCGCGCCCGCAGGCTCCACGCCGACGACCCGGACGGTCGGGTGCGCCGCGGCCAGCCAGGTGGCGACGCCCGCCGCGAGCCCGCCCCCGCCGACCGGCACGACGACGAGGTCGGGCGCCCGGCCCAGCTGCGCGACGACCTCCACGCCGACCGTGCCCTGGCCCGCGATCGTGCGGACGTCGTCGAACGCGGGCACGACCGTCGCACCGGTGTGCGCGGCGTGCCGCGCGGCGGCTGCGGCGGCGTCGTCGTAGGTGTCGCCCTCGACGACGAGCTCCACCCGCTCGCCGCCGAGCGCGCGGATCCGCTCCCGCTTCTGCCGGGGTGTCGTGGCGGGTACGTAGACGCGGCCGCGCACACCGAGTCGGCGGCAGGCGTACGCCACGCCCTGGCCGTGGTTGCCCGCGCTCGCGCAGACGGCCCCGGCGGCCCGCTCGGCGGCGTCGAGGCCGGAGAGCAGGTGGTACGCCCCGCGCAGCTTGTAGGAGCGCCCGACCTGCAGGTCCTCGCGTTTGACCCAGATCCGCGCGCCGGTGGCGTCCGACAGCCGCTCGCACGGCTGCAGCGGTGTGATGACGGCGACGCCCGCGAGCCGCGCCGCCGCGCGCTCGACCAGTGCGGACAGATCCATCCTCCGATGATCCCGCTTCCGTCGCGGCGGGAAAGGTCGGGGTCAGTGGATGTGGCGCTCCCAGTCGGCGGGGACGCGGTCGGCCGGTCCGGGCACTGACTGGTCGAGTGGGTGGTGGCTCGGCGGGGCGAGCGTGGGCCCGGTCAACGCCTCACCGCGCTCGTAGTCCCAGAACCAGTCCTCGCCGGGTTCGAAGCTCTGCACGACGGGGTGGCCGGAGGCGCGGGCGTGCGCGGTGGCGTGTTGGGCGGGGGAGGAGTCGCAGCAGCCGACGTGGCCGCATTGCGCGCACCGGCGAAGGTGCACCCACCAGCCGCCTGCCTCGTCGCATTCCACACAGCCCGAGCCGGATGGGGCCACGGACGGGTCGATGCCGGACGTCACGCCGCAGACGCTACCTCGACGGGACGGGTTGATCGCCGGAAAGGGGACATGAGGGCCATATTTGGCGCGCATGTCCCACTTCCGCCGATCAACGCGCTGCGCGCGAGGTGGGGGTGCGCGAGGTGGGGGCGCGCGAGGTGGGGGCGCGCGAGGTGGGGGTGCGCGAGATGGGGGGCGCGGTGACGAGAAGGGTCAGCGCCCGGGCGGCGGGCCGCTGGTCGTGCCGATCCGCAGGGTCACGGGCAGCAGCACGTCCGGGGCAGGCTCACCCGCGACGAGCGCCATCGCGGCCGCGGCGGCGGCCCGTCCCTTGGCCTCCGTCGGCTGGACGACGGTGGTGAGCAGCGTGGGCGCGAGCCAGTGCAGGTCGGCGCCGTCGAAGCCGGTGACCGAGACGTCGTCGGGCACGCGCAGCCCGAACTCGGCCGCGGCGGCGAGCACGCCCGCGGCCAGGACGTCGCTCTGCGCGAGCACGGCGGTGGGGCGGCGCGCGGCGGGCATGTCGAGCAGACTCCGGGCGGCCAGCGCGCCCTCCGCGACGGCGTTGCTCGCCGTCTCCACCACAGGGACCGGCCCGAACACGTCTTCGACGCCCTCGATCCGGTGCCGGACATCCCGGTAGTGCGCCCGCGCCCGGCGCTCCGGGCCCACCACGCCGCGCGTGCCGTCCAGGCGCAGCGGCATCGCCACGGTCGCAACCCGCCGGTGGCCCAGCTCGGCGAGGTGGCTGCCGAGGTCGGCGATCCCGGCGCGGTCGTCGATGTCGATGAGCGGCACCCCGGCGACGTCCGGGCCCTCCACGGCGACGATCGGCACGCCCCGCGCTCGAAGGGCGGCGAGCGCCGGGTCGTCCTCCAGCCCGCACGTGGCGAACACGGCGGCGTCAAGGGGCATGCGCAGGATCTGCTCCAGCGGTGGGCGTCCCGAGTCGCCCGCGAGCAGGAGCAGCCCCGCCCCGTGCGCGCCGAGGACCTCGGTGATGCCGTCCAGCAGCTGGACGGAGACCGGGTCGCGGAACGCGTAGAGCAGCCGCTCGCCGATGAACACCCCAATCACGCCGCTGCGACCGCGGCGGAGGGAGGCGGCGAGCGGGTCGGGGCCCGCGTAGCCGAGCTCGGCGGCGGCGGCGAGCACCCGTTCGCGGGTGGCGGCGGTGACGCGCGGGCTGCCTGCGAACGCCAGCGACGCCGTCGACGACGAGACCCCGGCCCGCGCGGCGACGCCCGCGAGCGTGGGTCGAGCGGCCATCCCCTGACGGTATCGGGTTGAACGGGCACGGGTTCGTCACGTACCCTCAAGCCTGCATCGAATCGATTCGATTGGAGATTTGGGTGGTCACCGTCCCGGCCGAGCAGGGCCTGCTGCGCGCGCGCACCGCCGTCGTGATCACGTTCGCGACCAGCGGCATCGCCTTCGCGTCGTTCGCCGCCCGCACGCCAGCCGTGCGCGAGGCGCTGGGCCTGACGATCGCGCAGCTGGGTCTGCTCCTGCTGTGCATGTCCGGCGGGTCCATCGCGGGCCTTCCGCTGTCCGGGCCGATCGTGCACCGGTTCGGCACCGCTCGCGGCGTGCTGGGCGGGGCCGTCAGCGTCGGGATCGGCCTCGGGCTGACCGCGTTGGGCCTGGCGGGCGGCGCTGTCGCCCCCGCGGCCGCCGGGTTCGTGCTCGTCGGGCTGGGCATCGGCGTCTGGGACGTGTCGATGAACGTCGAGGGTGCCGACGTCGAACGGAGGCTGGACCGCTCCCTCATGCCCAGGCTGCACGCGGCGTTCAGCCTCGGCACGGTGGCGGGCGCAGGCATCGGCACGGCGACGGCCGCGGCCGCGATTCCGATCGCGGTGCAGGTCGGGGCGATCGCGGTGCTCGCCCCGGTGCTGATGGTCTGGTCGACCCGCCGTTTCCTGCCCCGCACCCCACCCGCCCCCGAGGAGCACGCAAGCGGTTCGGGCGCGCTGCGGGCGTGGCGGGAGCCGCGCACCCTGCTGGTGGGGCTGCTGGTGCTCGCGTTCGCGTTCACCGAGGGCTCGGCCAACGACTGGATCGCGGTCGCGCTCGTCGACGGCCACCGGTCGACCGAGACCGTCGGCGCCCTCGCGTTCGGCCTGTTCGTCGCGGCGATGACCGTCGGACGCGTGGTCGGCGGCACGGCCCTGCAGCGCTTCGGGCGGGTCGCGGTGTTGCGCGCGACGGCAGGCTGCGCGCTGGTCGGGCTGCTGATGGTGCTGCTGGGCGGGTCAACGCCGGTCGCGCTCGTCGGTGCTCTGTTCTGGGGCGTGGGGGCGTCGCTGGGCTTCCCGGTGGGGATGAGCGCCGCGGCCGACGACCCCGCCCGCGCCGCGGCCCGCGTCTCGGTCGTCAGCTCGATCGGCTACACGGCGTTCCTCGCGGGACCGCCGCTGATCGGGGTGCTCGCCCAGCTCGACGGCATCCTGCGGGCGCTGTTCGTGGTGGTCGGCGCGCTCGTGCTGGGCCTGCTGGCCAGCGGCGCCACCCGACCGCTGCGCCCCTCCTGAGCGCCCGCGCGTGATCGCCGGGTCCGGTGCGTGGGGTGTGCCTGCGCACCTCCTGCACCGAATGTGACGATCACCGGCGCCGCCTGCGGCCATACTTGTCGTCGTGACGTACGACGAGGAGTTGGCGCACCGCATCCGCGCGGCCGTCGCGGGCGAGCAGGGCGTCAGCGAGAAGCGCATGTTCGGCGGCCTCGGATTTCTGATCAACGGGAACCTCGCGGCGAGCGCGAGCGGCCACGGCGGCCTGCTGCTGCGGGTCGACCCGGCCGAGACCGATGCGCTGGTCGCCGATCCGCACGCCGAGCGGGCCGTCATGCGCGGCCGTCCGATGGACGGGTGGCTGCGGGTCGCGGTGGCGGGCCTTCCCGACGACGAGCTCGACGGCTGGATCGCGCGCGGCGTCGCCTACGCGCGCTCGCTTCCGCCGAAATAGCCCGCCCGGCCGCGGTCACGCTGTCGGCGCGGCCCTTTCCCGACTACGGTCGACGCCACCTGGACCCTCTCACCGCGGGGAGCGCCGTGACCGGCGACGACGAGTGGCTGTCGGCGTTGCGCACGATCGGTGACGCCCCGGCCGACGCCTATGTCGCGGCCCAGCTCGCCGATGTCGACTCCCGGGAATGGCTCACCACGGCCGTCGACGCGCTGCGGGGGGCGACGCCGTCCGCAGCCCCGTGGGCCCTCGAATGGGAGCACAGGCCCGCCGACCCCCCGCCCTGGATGGACGACGAGCTCCTCCGCCGCGGCCAGGACGTCTTCAACGCCTGGTCGCTCGACCTCGCGACCGTCCTGTTCTGCGCCTCCCTCCCGCACGCCTACGCCAGCGGCCGGGGCGCGGCCGTCCTGGCCGCTGCGTCGGAGCTCTACGACCCGCATCGGGTGGAGAAGCGGATCTCGCTGACCGGCCGGATGCTGCTCGACATCACCCGGCCCGGGGCGCTGACCGTCGGCGCGGCGGGCTACCGCACGCTGAGCCGGGTACGGCTGCTGCACGCCTGCGTCCGAGCGCAGCTGCTACTCGGCGACGCGCAGGGAAAACCCTGGCCGACCCCGGTGCGCGGGCTCCCCATCAACCAACAGGATCTGTTGGGCACGCAATTGGCGTTCACGATTGCGGCATTCGACGGAATCGGGCGTCTCGGCTATCGCATGAGCAAGCGCGACCAACGGGCGTATCTGCATCTCTGGAGCGTCGTCGGCCATTATCTCGGCGTCACGGAAGCGGGCCGCTGCGCCGATCTCGCGGTGGCGCAGCGGATCACCCGACGGCTCGAGGTGTCGCAGGTGGAGGCCTCGCCGTGGGGCGCCGTGCTCATGCGCACGCTGCTCGACGACATGTCCGCACGGATGCCCGGCCCCCTGCGCAGCCTCCCCGCCGCGCTCGTGCGCAGGCTCGCGGGCGACCCGGTGGCCGACCTGCTGGCCGTCCCGCGCAGCCGGCTGGCACCCGCCGTGGCCGTCGCCGCGCACGTCGAGCGGATCGTGTCGCGGGCCACGGTCGGCCGGTGGACGCTGCGGTTGCCCTCGCGGCTGCTCGGCCGGGCCCTGATCGGGCGCTCGATCGAGGAGGGCATCGGCGCCGAGCCTCTGCACTACTGGCCGCACCAGTGGCTGGATCACTAGTGCTGCACGGCCGGGGCGCCGAGTGCGCCCACATCGACGGCCTGCTCGCCGACGCCCGCGACGGCCGGTCCGGGGCGCTGGTCATCCGGGGTGAGGCGGGCATCGGCAAGTCGGCGCTCGTCGCGCACGCCCGCGCGCAGGCGACCGACATGACCGCGCTCTCGGTGACCGGCAACGAGTTCGACGTCGAGGTCTCCTACGCGGGTCTCTTCGACCTGCTGCGGCCCGCCCTCGACGTCGTCGACCAGCTCCCCGGCCCACAGCGCGACGCCCTCCAGTCGGCCTTCGCGATGGGCTCGCCCGCCACCGGAAGCCGCTTCGGCGTCGCGCTCGGCGTGCTCGGCCACCTGTCGCATCTGGCGGGCCGCGGGCCGGTGCTGGTCACCGTCGACGACGGCCAGTGGCTGGACGCCGCGTCGGTCGAAGCCCTCGCGTTCGTCGCCCGCCGGGTGGGCGCCGAGGGCATCATCGTGGTGATCGCGGAGCGGTCCACACCGGGCGTGGCGTCGCTCTACGGCGGGCTGCCCACCCTCACCCTCGCGGGCCTCGACGACGACGGGGTCGCGGGCCTGCTCGCCGAGCTCGGCCACGCCGCGGACGACGTCGCCCGGTACCGGCGCATCACGGCGGGCAACCCGCTGGTGATCCACGAGCTGGTCCGCGGCGGGGGCCCGGACCACGCCTCCGATGAGGACCCGCTGCCCGCGACGGAGGCCGTCCGCGCCACGTTCCGGGCGCAGGTCACGCCGCTTTCCGAGCGTTGCCGCCGGGCGCTCGTGTACGTCGCGGCGGCGGGCCGGAACGACGTGCCGGTGCTGCCCACCGTGCTCACGGCGAACGGGCTCACCATCGCCGATCTCGACGAGGCGGAGGCGGGTGGGCTGCTCGCCGTCGACGCGGGTCGGATCACGTTTCGCCATCCGCTGCTGCGCTCGGCGGTCTACCACGACGCCCCGCCCGCGGTGCGCCGCGCGGTGCACGTGGGCTTCGCCGAGGCGCTGGCCGACCTGGCCGCTCCCGCGCACGCCGAGCGCCGCGTCGCCCACCTGGCCATGGCGGGCGACCTCCCCGACGAGCCGCTCGCCGCCGAGATGGAACGGGTCGGCCACGCCGCGGCCGCGCGGAGCAGCTACGCGACGGCGGCGCGCATGCTCGAACGGGCGGCGTTGCTGTCCACCGACACCGACCACCGCGCCCGCCGCTACCTCGCCGCCGCCTCCTGCGCCCTGCCCGCCGGACGGCTGGGCGACCTGGGCAGGCTCGTCGAGGCCACCTTCGCCTGGGCGGGCGACGACGCCACCCGCATGGCAGCCTCGCACCTCGCCTACCGCGCGTCGCTCTGGCAGGGCGTGCCGGACACCGTCGACCGCTTCCTCGCCGACGCCGTGCTCCCGCAGGCCACCGACCCGGCCGAGGTCGCGGTGATCCTCGCCGAGGCAGGCCTCGCCGCGCTGATGCGCAGCGACCGCAGCGGGGCGGCGCAGGCCGCCGACCGGGCGATCGAGCTCGCCCGCGACCAGCCGGGCCCGGTCCGGATGCCCGGCCTCATCGTCCGGGCGACGCTGCACGCCCTCATGCTGGAGCACGACCGCGCCCGGGCCCTGCTGCGCGAGGCTGCGCCCTACATCGCCGCCCGGCCCGGCGAGCACTGGCCGTTGATCGCGCCGCTCCTGCTGTTCCTGCTCGACGACGCGCCTGCCGCCGCGCAGGGCCTCGACCTCGTCATTGCCACCATGCGCCGCTTCGAGGTGCTCGACCTCCTGCCGACGCCGTTGCTGCTCTCGTCGCGGCTGGAGTTCCGCCGCGGCGACTGGAACCGCGCCCGGATCGCCGCGCACGAGGCGTTCTCGCTCGTGTCGTCACTCGGCGGCTCGACGTCGGAGGCGGGCAGCGTGCTGGAGCCCGACTGCGCGGCCGCGATGGCGCTGGTGGAGGCGGCAACCGGGGACGCCGCGGAGTGCAGGCGCCACGCCCGCCAGTGCCTCGCGTTCGGCACCGCGCACCGCAGGGACTTCATGATCGGCCATGGCCGTCGGGCATTCGGCCTGCTCGCGCTGGGCACCGGCGACTTCGAGGCCGCCGCCGTGCACCTGCGCGAGCTCGACGACATGGCCAGAGCGCACGGCCTCGCCGACACCCCGATGCTGCCGTGGCTGTCCGACCTCGCCGAGGCCGAGCTCGCCACGGACGAGCCCGCCGCGGCCGCGACGATCGAGCGGATGGCCGACCACGCGGCCACCGTCGGCACCCCGGCGGCGCGGGGGCTGCACCTGCGCGCGCGGACGCTCGCGAGCCGCGAACCCGACCCCGAGGCGCTCGAAGAGTCGGCGGACCTTCTGCGCGGGGTGCCGTTCGAGAGCGCGCGCAGCAAGCTGTCCGCCGGTCAGGTCTACCGGCGGCGCAAGCGGCTCGGCTCCGCGCGCAGGCAGCTCACCGGCGCGTTCGACGCGTTCGACGCGCTCGGCGCAGCGCCCTGGCGCGACCGGGCCGCGGCGGAGCTGCGCGCCTGCGGCGCGGCCGTGCCCGACCAGCCCGCCGCGGCGGCCGACCTCACGCCGCAGGAGCTGCAGGTCGTGCGGCTCGCGGCGGACGGCGAGTCCAACGCGCAGATCGCGACGACGCTCTTCCTCAGCAAGAAGACCGTCGAGTTCCACCTGGGCAAGGCGTTTCGCAAGCTCGGCGTCAACCGCCGCTCGCAGCTCGCGAAGATCCCGGGGATCGGCTAGGGCTTCCACCGATACCCCCGGAGCCCGGCCTGCCGGACCCTCGTGGACATGGACGTGCGGCGCGCGGAGTTCCGGTTCCACGACGGCCCCGGCGGGGGACCGGTGGACACCGGCATCACGATCCATCCCGGCGACGCGGTGACCCTCTCCGCCACCGGCACGATCTTGCCCGGCGCGTTCCTCGGCGTCCGCACGAGCCCCGAGGGGTGGCCCGGGCAGCTACCCGCCGAGGACGCGCCGGTGCCCGCGCGCGCCGACGCGGACGCCAACGCGCACAGCCTCGTCGCGCGCGTCGGTGACTCGCCGTGGTTCGAGGCCCGCAGCTTCCACGAGTGGCAGGCGGGCCCCGACCAGCACGGCGTGCTCGTGCTCGCCTCCAACGCCGCCGCGTGGACGGCCGGGGACCCCGCCGCCGCGTGGACGGTCACGGTCGAAGTCCGAGCGTTCAGGTAAGGGAGTTCTCACCTCACGGTGACTGTGTCGGCGCCGTCGCAGGCGCATCGTCAAACCATGTCGCGCAACGGAGTGGTTCCTATGTCCCCCCGGTCCGACATCGCGGGCGCCGTCGAACTGCGGACCCGCGACCTCGGCCGCCTCACCGCGCTCGACGGCCCCGCCGCCGTCGACGAGGTGCTGGGTGTCCTGTCCAGCCTCCAGGACGTCTTCGCAGGCAGCGGCAGCCCGGCCGGGGGTTTCCACCATCTCTACGTCGCGACGACGACCGAGATCGCCGCCCGGCTCGCGACGGGGGCGTTCGAAGCGCCCGCCTTCATCTGTGCGCTCGACGCCCGGTTCGCCGTGCGCTACCTCGCCGCGGTGCGCGCGATGGCGATCGGTGCCGAGGTGCCGCGGTCGTGGCGGGTCGTGCTCGACCCGGGCAGGGAGGCGTCGCTGCTGGCCCGCGCGGCGGCCGGGGTGAACGCGCACATCAACTTCGACCTCCCGTTCGCGCTGCTGGCGGCGCTGCGCTCGGCGGCGGTGTTCCCGGCCGAGCGGACCAGCCCCGAGTACCGCGACTACCTCCAGGTCAACCAGATCTTCTACGCGCTGCTGCCGGAGGCGTTGGACTTCACGATCGGCCACGACGGCTTCCTCGCCTGGCTCTACCGGCTCGGCGAGGTGCGCGACAACGCGGAGGAGCTCATCGACGTCGCGCGGCGCCTGGCCTGGCGGGTGTGCGAGAACCACCTGTGGCCGATCGCCGACCCCGGGGCGCTGCGCCGTCGCGAGGGCTGGATCGACCGGCTGGTCTCCCGGCTCGGCGCGGAGATGCTCGGCCCGGCGGGACACGTGGTCTTCGGCGCGACAGCCGACGCCGCCGCCTGACCGCCGCCCGCCCGGACCGCTTCGCCACCCTGGCCGCCCCAGACGGCGGGTGTGGGTGGTAGAGGCGGCCGATCAACGCTGGCGGCGCAAGGCCAGGACCTCGGCCACGGCGGTCAACGCCTCGACCTGCCTGCGACCAGCCTCCCGAAACTGGACAGGACCCAGGCGGCGATCATCCCCACGACTAGCCAGAAGACCGCCGCCACACCGTAATTCACCACCAGCGCGATGCGCGGATCGGTGGGCAGGAACAGATTCTGGAAGTCCAGCACGAGAACGCCTGCGAGCCTCACGATCCACTCGACGATGACGTTGTGCGGGTTGACCGGGACGAACGCGAGCCCGATCCGCACGACGAGCAACGCCGCGAACAGCCAGGCGACCAGCCGCGCCACACCGGCCAGCAGATTCATGACCGCGTGCACGGCGCGCCGGACGCGGACCGCCGTCCCGGCCCCGTCGCGGTGACCACCGCTCCGGACCGACGATCGCGATAGCGGGGCCGCGCCCGCCCCGTCACCGGTCGGGCTCGCCGTCCCCGTACCCGCAGCGGCCGGATCATCGGCGGCGTCCGCGCGGCTGCGGCCGTCGTCCTGCTCCCCCATGAGAACCATGATGCCCTCGTGCCTCACCCCGCCCAAGCCATCTGGAGCTCTAGCGTCGCCCGCAACGCGGTGTCGACCCCCCGAACCGGCCGGGATGAGACATAGGCGACGACCGCGCTGCCGTCAATCGTGTGACCGCGCCGGACGACGGGGTCGGCCGCTTGACCGATGCGTGCCCCCCGGGTAGGCATCCGGGGGTGATCCGGAGGTGCCTGGCCGCCCTACGCCGGTTCGTCGCCGAGTTGGTGCGCCGCTGCCGGGAGCGCGGGCGCACGGCGCTGTTCCGGGCAATGCGCATCACCGGCGCCGCCGTGGCCGCGTTCGGCGCGGCCGAGCTGGCGGGGCTGTCGAGTCCGCCGCCCCTGGTCGCGGCGCTCACCGCGCTGCTGGTGGTGCAGGCCACCCTGGCGAGCACGCTGGTCCACGGCGTGCAGCGGGTGCTCGCGGTGGTGCTCGGCGTGCTGATCGCGGTCGCCTTCGTGTCGGTGGTCGGGCTGAACTGGTGGAGCCTCGGCGTTCTCGTCGCCGCCTCGATCGTCGCAGGCCAGATCCTGCGACTCGGCCCGCACCTGCTGGAGGTGCCGATCAGCGCGATGCTCGTGCTCGGCGCGGGCTACACCGCGGGCGCCGAGTCGACGGGCCTCGGCCGGATCGTGGAGACGTTCATCGGCGCGGCCGTCGGCGTGCTGGTCAACGTCGCGTTCCCGCCCGCCGTCCAGACCCGGGGCGCGGGCCGGGCGGTCGCGAAGTACGCGGGGGAGATCGCGAACCTGCTCGTCGACGCCGCATCGGCGATGGTGAGCGGGCCCGTCGATCCCTACGACGCCCAGCGCTGGCTGGAGGACGCGCGACGGCTCAACCGCCACGCCCCGCAGGTCGACCGGGCCCTGGCCGAGGCAGACGAGAGCCGCAGGCTCAACATGCGCGCGCTCGGCACGCCGAAGGTCGAGCGCAGCCTGCGTGAGGGCCTGGAGGCACTGGAACACAGCTCGGTGTCGATGCGCACCCTCTTCCGGGCGGTGCTGGACGGCACCCGGGAGCACCCCGACGCAGGCTACGCCGAGGAGGTGCGGCTGAGCGCGGCGGCGCTGCTCAGCGAGATGGCCGCGGTCGTCAGGACGTTCGGCGACCTGGTCCGCGACGAGATCGAGGAGCCGGGCGCGCCCGACGAGACCGAGCTGACCGCCGCCCTCGCCGCGCTGCGCGAGCATCGCGGCCGGGTCGAGGCGCTGCTGCTGGACGACCCCCGCCGCCGGGAGGGGCTGTGGGACCTCAACGCCACGCTGCTCACGGTCACCGACCGGATGCTCACCGAGCTGGACGTCGTCGAACACGCCCGGCTGCGCACCGAGCTCGGCGACGCCGTCAAGGCCCGGCTGCGGGCGGCGGCCGCGTTGGAGCGGCTCCGCGACACGACCGTCAGCCGCATCACCCCGCACGAGCACCGCCCGGAGCCGCCGCTCGAGTCCTAGCTCAGCCCTAGCTCAGCCCACCGGCACCGCCTCGTGCGGCACGGTCGTGCTGCCCGCCGTCAGCTCGACGGACCGCCCGTGCACCAGCACCGGCACGGCCTCGGCGTCCCCGAGGTCGCCGCCGAGGTCGAAGGTGATCCCGGCGTGGTCGACCATGACGCCCAGCCGGGCCCCCCGCCACCGCAGCCGGAAGTGGATCGCCTGCCAGTTGGCGGGCAGCCACGGCCGGAACGACATCTGCCCGCGCACCACCCGGAAGCCGCCGAACCCGCACACGAGCACCTGCCAGGTGCCGCCCGCCGAGGCGATGTGCATGCCCTCGGCGGTGTTGCCCTGGTTGTCGGTGAGGTCGACGAACACCGAGCGCGCGAAGTACTGCTCCGCGCGCGACGGGTCCCCGACCTCGATCCCCATGATCGCGTGGATGGACGGGCTGAGCGACGACTTGTGCAGCGTGCGCGCCTCGTAGTACTCGAAGTTGGCCCGCTTCGTGGCCGCGTCGAACACGTCGGGCAGCAGGTAGAGCGCCATCAGGGCGTCGGGCTGCTTGAGCAGCTGGGTGTCCTCACAGTTGAAGTGGTGGTAGCCCGGCGGGTAGCGGGGCATGTTGTTCTCGTCCCACTCCGTGACGGGCACGTCGAGCCGGTCGAGGTAGCCCGCGAACTGCTCGACCAGCCGGTCCGGGCGCTGCGGCGGGAGCGCGATCGCGGCGGCGACCGCGCGCCACCGGTCCACCTCGGCGTCGGTGAGCCCGAGCGTGGACGACAGCTCGGCCGCCACCTCCGGGTGCTCGGTGCGCAGCTCGTCGTGCACGTCGGCCGCCGTCTCCAGGTGCCAGCGGACGAGGTAGTTGGTGAACGCGTTGTCGTCGACGTGCGAGTGGAACTCGTCGGGCCCCATCACCCGGCGCAACGAGCAGGTGCCCGACTCCGTCCACTCCACCCGGTCGGCCCAGAAGCGGCTGGTCTCGAACAGGATCTCGGCGCCGCGCTCCAGGAGGAACGCCCGGTCACCGGTGGCCTCGACGTAGCGCATCACGCCGAGCGCGACGTCGGCGTTGATGTGCACCTCCTCCTCGCGCGTCCAGAACCGGTTGGCCCCGTCCACCGTGAACTCGGGGCACTCCTCGAGGCCGGTGTCGGCGGACTCCCACGCGTAGCGCGCCCCCGCGTTGCCGGTGAGCCGCGCGTTCTCCCGCGCGCCCGGCAGCGTGTGGTGGCGGTAGCCGAGCAGGCTGCGCGCCGCGTCGGGGCGGGTGAAGGCGAAGAAGGGCAGCATGAGGATCTCGGTGTCCCAGAACACGTGCCCCCGGTAGCCCTCGCCGGACAGCGACTTCGCGCCGATGTTCACGGTGGGGTCTTCGTCGTTCGCCGCGATCAGCAGGTGGTAGATGCCGAAGCGCAGGCCCTGGGTGCTGGCCGGGTCGCCGTCGATCGTGACGTCGCAGTCGGCCCAGCGCTCGTCCCACTGCGCGGCGCTCGCGGCGACGATCGCGTCGAACCCGGCGGCGCGCGCGGCCTCGAGCCCGTCGAGACAGCGCTCCCGCACGGACCCGGATCCGTCGACGTCGCGCGACGTGCCGATGTACACGATCTTGTCCAGCCGCACCGGTGCGCCGGGGAAGGCGGCGTGCCACACGACCCGCTCGTCCTCCAGGGTGAAGCCGCTGCGCGAGGGCTCGACCGACGGGATGGTCGTCGCCGCGTAGCCGAGGGTGATGCCGCTCGCGAGCGTGCGCATCTCCAGGTAGCCGACGTCGCCGTCGGCCGCGCGCTCTGTGCGTTCCAGGTGCCGGGTGAGCGCCCACTTCTCCCAGCGCGTCTCCACCGGGAACACGTGACCCGGCGGGTAGATCGGCAGCCGCTCCAGGTTGCGCCGTCTGCCGTCCAGCGCGCTCTCGACGGTGATCTCGCCGTCGTGGTTCTCCGGCGTGATCTCCACACGCAGCGCGCAGGTGTGCCGGTCGGCCAGCGACGCGCAGCGCAGCGTCTCCAGCCGGGTGCGGCGGCCCTGCGCGTCCTCGAAAACGGTGCGCCGGTAGAGCACCCCGGTGCGCAGGTCGAGCGTGCGCTCGTGGTCGAGCACGGCGGCGTTGCGCACGTCGAGCCGGATGCCGTCGACCGACACCGCGAACGACAGCCAGTCCGGCGCGTTGACCAGGTCGATCACGGGGGTGTCGTGGCCGTCGTACACGCCCGCGAGGAAGGTGCCGGAGAGGTCGCCGGGATGGCCTTCCTCCAACGTGCCGCGGGTGCCGAGGTAGCCGTTGCCGACCGTGCAGAGCGTCTCGCGGACGTTGGAGCGCTCGGGGTCGAACCGGTCCTCGGTCATCAGCCACTCCGCCGCCGAGAGCGCCTCACGCACGTGCCGCTCCTGCCATCGGGCCGTAGGTGCGCTCGATCTGCGCGTCGGTCTCGGCGCGCGGCAGGTAGATCGACAGCGTGGAGCCCGCGCAGCGCTGGGCGCCCATCGCGTTGCCGTACTGGCACGCCTTGACGATGTCGCGCTCGAAGAGGTAGCCGAAGGCCATGCCCGCGGCGAACGAGTCGCCGCAGCCGGTGGTGTCGACCACGTTCTCCACCGGAACGCGGGGCACGACGTGCTCCTCGAGTTTGTCGTCGCCGTCGAGCCGGTAGGCGACGCAGCCGCGCTGGTCGAGCGTGACGCAGACCGCCCGCACCCCGTGTCGGAGGCAGTGCTCGGCGAACTTGGGCATCTCGGACTCGGTCATCGGCTGGCCCATCGCGGAGGCGCCGTCCTCGCCCTCGCGGGGGAACCAGCTGCAGCCCGCCTCCTCCAGGTTCATCTTGAGGATGTCGATGCTGGCCAGCCACGCGTCGCGCTCGGCCCACAGCCGGTGCTGGCGCTCGCCGCCGAGGGTGAGGGTGCTGACCGGGCCGTGCCCGTCGAGCAGAATGAAGCCGTCGCTGTTGGCCCTGATGTACTCCAGCGTCGCCTGGCCCACCTCGTAGTCGGTGATCGGCACGCAGACGAACGCCGCGGCGTCCAGCGCGAACTCGACGTCGCGCGGCAGGATCGGGCTCATGAAGCCGGTCTGGGCCTCCCGCCGGGTGTTCTGGTCCTCGTAGGTCAGCTCGACGACGTCGCCGCGGTCGGTGTCCGAGCGGACGCCGGTGAGGTCGACGTTCGGCATCGGGGCGAGCAGCTCCTTGATCGCCTGCTCGTCCTGCTTGCGGACGTGCACGATGGGGCAGATCCGGTCGGTGGGCTCCATCAGAGCGGACAGCGCGGCCACCGTGTAGAGCGCGCAGCCGTACTTCTCGAACACCTCGCCGCGGTGGGTGGTGATGCGGTCGCGCGGGATGGGGCCGAGGACGGCGACAGTGCGCATGAGTGATCCCTTCGGGCGGCGGTAGGCGGCCCGGGGGAGGTGACCCGTGATCCATCCTCGGACCACGGGCCACTGTAACTCAGCCCATGCCGTTTCGAACGGGCTCGCCACGGTAGGTGCCAAATGACCACCGGTTGCCCTCGGGGTCGCGCAACGCGAACTCGCGGGAGCCGTAGTCGGTGTCCTCCGGCTTGCGGATGACGTCGGCGCCCGCGGCCGTGACCCGCTCGCAGAGGGCGTCCGGATCGTCGACGACGACGTACGCGCCGAACGTGCCCGGCTGCAGTGGCCACGCGTCGTCGCGGGCGGATCCGAGCATGATCCCGCCGCCGAGCGGCCACGAGAGCTGGGCGTGGTGCACCACGTCGCCGTCGCCGTAGACGGCGGTCTCCTCGAATCCGACGACGTCGACGAGGAAGCGGATGAGTGCGCGGGCGTCACGGGCGCGCAGGGTGGGCCAGACCTGGGGTGGAGGCGTGTTGTCCGTCATGCGGATCAGTCTCGGCGCTCGGCCGTGCCCTTCGCTTGGACGTTTCCGAACTCCTCGGCCCGCCACCTCGTCGGTGACCGGCCGGTGAACGCCACGAAGTCGCGCACCAGGTGGGACTGGTCCGAGTAGCGGTGCTCGGCGGCGATACGGCCCAGTGTGCCGGGCGGGGCGGTCTGCACGGCGCGGCGGGCACGGTCGAACCGGATGACGCGCGCCGCGGTCTTGGGGGTGAGGCCGATCTCGGCGTCGAAAAGCGTCGAGAGGCGGCGGTCGCTGTAGCCGACCGTGTCGGCGACCGTGCGGATCGGAAGGGCGCCGCGGCTGCGGTGCAGCAGCCCCCACGCGTCGACGACGGCGGGCGGCGGACCCACGGTGACCTCGCGGGTCACGAGCGCGCCCAGCTCCTCGTCGAGGACGGCGAAGCGCTGCGGCCAGGTGCTCGCCTCGCCGATGCGGTTGCGGACGCGCTCGACGAGGCGGCCGAGCACGGCGTCGGCGTCGGTGTCGGTGCCCGCCAGTTCGCCCGCGGGCATGCCGAACAGCACCCGGGCCGCGTGCGGGTGGACCAGGAGCTGGATGCCGGACTGGCGGCCGTCGTGCGTGATCACCGCGGGCGTGGTGTGCAGGCCGCCCGCCAGCGCGTCGTAGCACCGCGGCGGTCGCCCGTCGACGTGCTCGACGATCTGCAGCGGCTCGTCCAGCGTGAAGATCAGGGTGAGGTAGGGCGAGGGGAGCCCGAGATGCCGGGCCCGGGGCACACCGCGTTGGCGGTAGCCGTGGTAGGCGGCCACCACGGCGCCCGCGGGGCCCCGCGGCCGTCCGACGGCGGTCTCGTCGATCGCGGCGGTCACCTCTCCAGGATCGGCCGCCCGATCGCCGTGGTGCAACCCGGGCCGCCGTGGCCACCCCTCCCGCGCGCCCCACAGGCCCCTCCGGCGCGTTCCTCGCAGGGCCGCTGTGCACTTCGCAGATGCCGCGGGCTCTGCGAGGTGGTTGGGGGCTCTGCGAGGGCCGGGATCAGGTCGGGCCGTACACCCGCTGCGCGTTGTCGCGGCCGATCATGCGCGCGATCCGCTCGGCGTCGGCGGTCGTCGCCGCGCCCTCGTCCACCCAGGAGCGCAGCACGCGGGACAACCCGCGGCGCCACAGGCGCGCACCGAGGTAGTGCAGCTCGGCAGGCCCGTACGCGTCGGAGGAGAAGAGGATCTTGGCGAACGGGGCCAGCTCCAGCGACTCGGCGACGACGGCGGGCGAGCCCAGCCCGGTGTGGTTGACGGCCAGCCCGACGTCGAAGTAGACGTGCGGGAACACCTGCGCGAGATAGCCCGCGTGCCGGTGGTAGGGGTAGCAGTGCAGGAGCAGCACGTCGACGCCGCGCGGTTCGACAAGCCGCAGGAAGCGGGTGAGCAGCAGGGGGTCGCACCGGTGCAGCTCCAGGTCGGGGTCGCCGTAGCCGCAGTGCAGCTGCAGCGGCAGCCCGCGGTCCACGCCGCTCCAGAGCAGGAAGCGCAACAGGGTGGGGTCGGCCACCCGTGGGCCCTGCGGACCGGCGGTCGCCAGCATGGCCCCGGCCGCCGCCACGACCTCCGCGGGAGCGGGCGGCTCCGGGGCGAAGTCGAACCCGAACCGGTAGGCGGCCACGCTCTTGATGCCCGCCGCGGCCGCCGTGCGTTCGACCAGCACCTCGGGAAAGGTCCGCACCGCCGCCGCGGCGCCGACCTCCGTCGCGAGCCGCTCGAACACCGACTCCACGCGGACGATCTCGGCCGCGTCCGCGTCCGCCGCTGCGGCCATCTCGTCGGGGCTCAGCACGGCGTCGGCGGCGTAGCCGGTCTCGACCAGGTAGCGCTCGACCCCGCTGTTGCGCAGCATCCGGCGGGCGAGCTCGGCCTCGCCGAGCGCGGTGCGGCGGCCGACGTACTCCTCCGCCATTGCCCCCGGTTCGAGGTCGAGCAGGGGCGCGCACCACCGGCGGATCGCGAGGCCCAGCGGCGAGTCGAACATCGTCATCCACGGCGGTACGGGCCGGTCGGACTCGGTGAGCAGCTGTTCGAGGGCGGCCCGGTCCAGGGTGTCGCGCAGGGCTCCGTGGACGTGGTGGTCCACGAGCCGCACCGCCGCCACGGCCGCGTCGACAGGGTGCGGGGCAGGCACGCTACCGCTCTTCGTCGCGCATAAGCCCGATCAGAAGGTCGACGATGTGCTGCTGCCCGGCGGTGGTCATGTCCAGCTTGGCGCGCATCTCCGCGAAGCCTCTGCCGGTCTCGGCGAAGCCCGCCCGCACCTCGGACTCGATCCGGTCGATGCGCTCGTCGACGCGGTCGAAGCGGGCGGCGGTCTGCACGCCCAGCGCATTGACGGCGCGTCGGTTCGCGTCGACCTTCACCCCGAGGTCGGCCAGGTCGCGATCGTGCGCGGCGGCGAGGTGCCGGGCCGCGGCGGCATCCTGCCGGGCGGCTGCGGCCTGCGCCGCCACGTCCTCGACGCGGGCTTCGAGCGCGTCGAGGCGCCGCTCGGTGTTCGCGGGATCGGCCACGCGCGGAGGGTACCGATCCACCGGCGGGGCCGGGGCCGATTTGGGGAACTCATCCCCACCAGAGCGCGACGGCCAGGCCCAGCCCCAGCGCCGCAACCGTCACCCGGACGATCGCAGCGGGCACCCGCCGCGCCACGACCGGCCCGAGGAGGCTTCCCGCGAACAGCCCGACCGCGAGCGGCGCGGCGAACGTCCACGCGACCGGCCCGGTGACCGCGAAGACGAGGGCCGCCGCCAGCGTCGCCGCGCCGACCAGCATGTTCTTCAGCGCGTTTGCCCGGGGCAGGTCAGGGTCGAGGAGGACGAGCGTCACCGCCAGCAGCAGGATCCCCGAGCCCGCGCCGAAGTAGCCGCCGTACACCGAGACCAGCCCGATGGGCACGAGCGCGTGCCCACGCGGGCCGCGGCCCGCCCGGGTGAGCAGCGGCTGGGCCAGCAGGGCCAGCGCTCCGGCCGCCACGAGGTACGGGACGACGACCGTGAACGTCCCGGGCGGGGTGACCAGCAGCAGCACGGCGCCGACCACCGCGCCCGCCGCCGCGACCGGGAGCCCGCGGGCCAGCTGCGGGCCGCTGCCGGCGACCTCCCGCCGCGAGGTCAGCGCGGCGCCCGGCCAACAGGCCGCCCCCGCCACCAGGTTCGTCACGTTCGCGGGCAGGGCCGGGATCCCCATGGCCAGCAGCGCCGGATACGAGACGAGCGAGGTGATCCCGCCTGCCGACCCGACGACGCCCGCGACCGCCCCGGCGAGCAACAGGAACGCGGCCGACACGAGCATCCCTCGGATTCTGCGCCACCCGCCCGGCCCGCATCACGGTGAGTCGTGCATCCCACCACGGTGAGTCGTGCATCCCACCACGGTGAGTCGTGCATCCCACCATGGCGAGTCGTGCATCCCACCATGGCGAGTCGTGCATTTCGACACGGCGAGTCGTACGCCCGCTGTCGCCCGCTCGGTCGCCGCCGTCGTCTGTCGCCGCCGTCGTCTGTCGCCGCGACCGGTCTCGGCAGCCGGAGAGGCACGGCCAAGCTCAACGTCCCGGCGGAGCCAGCCGGTAGACCGCGTCGGCGTCGTCGTCGGTGATGTAGACCGCCTTGTCGGGGCCCACGACGGCGGCCACCGGCCGTCCCCACCGCTTGCCGCCCGCGTCCTGGAACCCGCCGACGAGCGTGCGCTGCGCGCCCAAGGTGCCGTTCACCCAGGGGAAGTAGGAGACCTCTGGCGCGCGCGGCGGCGTGCGGTTCCACGAGCCGTGGATGCCGACCAGCGCACCCTGGTCGTAGGGCGCGGGCAGCGCGGCCGTGAAGCTGAGCCCCAGGGGCGCGGAGTGCGCCCCGATGCCCTGCTCGATGCGCGGAAGGCTCGCGCAGTTGAGCTTCGCCCCGCCGGGGTTGGTCTGGACGTCGTCGACGAACGGCGGGGTGGTGTACTCGAACGCCGTGCCCGCGACCCCCGGGTGGACGTCCGGGTCGGGGTTGCAGAACGGCCAGCCCAGGTCTCGGCCGAGGGTGAGCTTGGCCAGCTCTTCGGCCGGATGGTCGTTCACGTAGTCGTTGACCACCTCGCCGAGCGACGACTCCCGGGCATCGCCATAGGGGGCGTCGAACGGGTAGGCGATGTTGTCGCGGTTGTTCACGGCCGTCCAGACCGCGCCGTCCGGTGCGATCGCGAGCCCGGTGCCGTTGCGCACGCCGCGGGCGAAGACCTCCGGCGGCCCACCGCCCGGGGGTACCCGCATGATCGTGGCGCGCTGGGGGGTGGCGTCGCGGTCGTCGGCGGAGATGTTGCCGCTCGACCCGATCGAGAAGTAGAGCGCGTGGTCCGGGCCGACGGCGACGCTCTTGAGCGCGTGCGCGTACTGACCGCCGAGCTCGGGGGACTTGGCGTCGGGAAGGCCGCCAGCGACGACGCGCGGGCTGGTGGCCGCGCCCCCGGTGTAGGCATAGGCCCGGATCTTGTCGCTCTCGGCCACGTAGAGGGTGCTGCCGTCGAAGGCGAGGCCGTGCGGCTGGGTGAGACCGTCGAGCAGGACCGTCGCGGTGGCCGTGGCTCCGTCAGGGGTCAGCCGGACCACTGTGCCCTCGCCGGGCTGCGACACGAGCAGCGCGCCGTCGGGCGTCCAGGCGGCCAGACGGGCGTCCGGGACGGCGGCCCAGACCGACATCGTCCAGCCCGCCGGGATGAGCACCTGGTGCGGACTGAACTTGCCCTTGAGCGCATCCGGCACGGTCAAGGTGGCCGGTCGCAGGTCCTCCGTGACCGCCGCGGCCGGGGCGGGCCCGCCGAACGCGTTGGCGAACCGGGAGCCCGCCCCGCATGCAGTCGTGAGGCCGACGATCATCACCGCGGCGAACACCGCAGCCCGTCGTCCGGTCGAAATGCGCATACCGCGCATCATGGCGAACACGCCGCCGCGGTCCGGTGTGGCCCACCCGGCAGGCACGAGATTGCCGTGAGCGGGGTTTGGGGCGGCCGGAACCCCGCTCACGGCAATCTCGGCGCTTGGTGGACGAGTCCCAGCCGCAAGCCTGCGCCGTCGACCTCGATCGCGACGCGGTCGAGCCCGTCCACCGTCACTGCGGCGGCGAGCTCCTCGGCGGCCGCCGTGCCCGTCACGGCGAGCACCTGGCAGCCCGCCGCGCGGGCCGACGCGATGCCCGCCGGGGCGTCCTCCACCACGAGACACCGATCCGGCGGCACCCCCAGCCGTCGCGCGGCGAGCAGGTAGGGCGCGGGGTCCGGCTTGCCCCGTGTCACGTCGTCGGCGGTGACGAGGGTGCGCGGCAGCGGGAAGCCGCCCGCGCGCAGGCGGGCCGTGGCGATCGGCGGGGTGCCCGAGGTCACGACGGCTCGTCGGTGCTCGGGCAGGCTCGCGAAGAGCGCACGGGCGCCGGGCACCGCCTCGACCGTGGCCGCGTCCTCGACCTCGATGGCCTCGATCCGGGCCAGGCCCGCCGCGACCCGGTCGGGCCCGAGCAGGCGCTCCACCAGCGTCTGCGCGGGCTGACCGTGGTTCTCCTGCAGGGCACCGGCCGACACGCCGAACTCCGCAGCGAACCGGTCCCAAGAGCGGGTGACCGAGGCCGTGGAGTCGACGAGCACGCCGTCCAGATCGAACAACACCGCATCGAACGGCCGCCCGAAGAGCGGGTTGGCCGGGTCGACCGCCGTGCGGTGGCCGAGGGCGCGCAGCGCGCGGGCGAGCAGCTGCCCGGGCGTGAGCGCGACGTCGAGGGCGATGTGCGGCACGGCGGGTGGCCGAGCCGATCGGTGAGCGTCCGGCGGCGTGACGTCCGGTCGGTGAGCGTCCGGCGGCGTGACGTCCGGTCGGTGGCCGTCCGGGGGCGTGTCGTCCGGTCGGTGACCGTCGGGTGCGTCGTCCGGGCCGTGGGCGTCGCGCCGCATGTCGTCGGGGCGGTGGCGGTCGCGCGGCTCACCCCGAGCCGCACGACGGCGGGCCAACAGCTCCGGGTCGCCGTCGAGATAGATGACGCCGAGCTCGGTGGGGGCGACCGCCGCCACCAACTCCGCCCAGGCCCGGCCGCCGGTCAGCTCGGCGGAGAACGGCGCGACCAGCACCGCGCCGCCCGCCGTGGCGACGACGTCGTGGGCGACCGCGCGGAGCGCCGCGTAACGCCCTTCGCGGACGAGCTCGCCATGCGGCGGGGCCAGCCAGTGCGCGGCCAGCACCGGACCGACCAGGCGGTCGAGCAGCGGGTTCGTCACGGCGTCGAGGTCGAGCAGCGGCAGGCGCAACGCCGTGGCGAGCAGGCGGCCGAGCGTGGACTTGCCGCTGCCCGCGACCCCGGCAACGACGACCGTGCGGGGTGGGCCCCCTTGACAGCGAAGTGTCATGTCCCGACGATAGCAGTAGGACACCGGTGTCATGACACCGGAGTCATCACGAGGGGAGGCCCGGCCGATGGCGGGACTCGTGGCGGGGATGGACCTCGGCAGCACCGGCATGAAGCTCCTGATCCTCGACGACGTGGGCGCCGAGCTGGTCGTCGAGGAGGTGCCGACGCCCTGGCGCGCAGGTCCGGGAGGCACGGCGGACCTGCCCGCGGAACGGCTGATCGCTGCCGTCGAGGAGCTGCTCGACACCGCGTCGCGCACGCTGGCCGCGGTCACCGACGCCCCCGTCGCGGCGCTCGCGATCGCCGGGATGGGCGAAACCGGCATGCTGCTCGACGCTGCGGGCGCGCCCGTCACCCCCGCCTTGGCGTGGTTCGACCCCCGCGGCGCCGAGCAGGTGGCCGCGTTCCCGGCCGAGCTGCGGGCCGAGTTCGCCGGGCGCACCGGCCTCCCGCTGGGTCCGCAGGCGACCGTCGTCAAGCTTGCCTACCTGCGGGAACAGGGCCTTGAGCCGCACGGGCTGCGCTGGCTGAACCTGCCCGAGTTCGTCGTCACGACGCTCGGCGGACGGGCGGTGGCCGAGCTGTCGCTCGCCTCCCGCACCGGCCTGCTCGACCAGGACACCGGTGCGCCCTGGCCCGCGATGCTCGAAGCGCTCGGCGTCACCGCGGACTTCCTCCCACCCCTCGTGACGGCGGGCACGGACCTCGGCCGGATCGCCGACGGCCTGCCCTTCGCGGGCGCCCGGCTCACCGTCGCGGGCCACGACCACCTCGTCGCGGCCGAGGCCGACGGCCCGCTCCCGGCCGCGCGCTACCACGTCTCGACGGGCACGGCCGAGGTGCTGCTGCGGGTGATCGACGCGCCGCTGGGCTACGCGGCGCGGGCCCGGCTGGCCGAGCACCTCATCAACGAGGTGCGCCACGTAGTGCCGGGCAAGCACGTGCTCGTCGCGGGCCTGAAGACCGGCCTTCTGCTGCGCCGCGCCCTGCAGGCGCTGGGCGTCCGCGACCGCGACGGCCGCGACCGCCTCGACGCCGCCGTCATGGCGATCCCCTACGAAGGCACCCTGCCCGCGGGCGGGATCGCGGTCTCCGGAGCGCGGAACGACGACGGGGTGCTCGCCCTCACCGTCCGCACCGACGACGTCAGCCCGGCGGAGGTCGTCGCCGCCGTGCTCCGGCACACCAACGACGAGATCGCCCGGCTGGTCGCGGCCATGGACGCCGAAGTGCCGCAGGCGACGTCGGCCACGCTCACCGGCGGCTGGGCCGACATGGCGAGCGTGCGCCGGGCCCGCGCCGCGATCCTGCCCGACCTTTCCGTGTCCGTCAGGCGGCAGGAGACCGCCTTCGGCGCGGCGCGCGTGGCCGCACGCCTGCTGCCCGTCCCGAACCACTACGGAGGATCCATGAAACCGCTCACGACCCGTGAACGCCGCGGCATGACCGCGATCTCCACCGCGGCCTGCCGGATGCTGATCGTCGCCGCCGACCAGCGCAACGGGATGAAGGCGGCGATGACCGACGCCCCCGGCGGCCCCGGCGCGATCAGCGACGCCGAACTGGCCGCGGCCAAGGCCGACCTGGTCCGCTACCTCGCGAACAACGCGCCCGCGATCCTGCTCGACCCGGAGATCGCCCTGCCCGGGGTCGTCGACGACGGCACCCTCGCCCGCGGCACCGCGCTCGTCGTCGGCATGGACGCGTCCGGCTACGAGACCGTCGACGGCCTCCGCCACACCCGCTTCGTTCCGGGCATCACCGCGCGCCGGGTTCGGGAGCTGGGCGGCGACGTCGCGAAGATGCTGTTCTACCTGCGCCCGGACCGTCAGGGCGCGGACTCCGCGGTCGCCGAGCAGATCCGCGCACTCGTGCGCGACTGCGCCGCGGAAGGCATCCTCCTCATCGTCGAGCTGCTCACCTACCAGCTCGACCACGAATCCGACGACGCCTACCGCGCGGCGTTCCCCGGCCTCGTCGCCGACGGCGCACGGCTCGCGGTCGCGTGCGGAGCCAAGACGCTGAAGCTGCAGTACCCGGGCTCGGCCGAGGGCTGCGCGGCCGTCACCGCCGCCGCCGCGGGCGTGCCGTGGGCAGTGCTCTCGGCGGGCGTCGACCACGCGACGTTCCTGGAGCAGGTGCGCACCGCCATGGCGAACGGCGCCAGCGGGGCCATGGCCGGTCGGTCGCTCTGGAAGGACAGCCTCTCGATCTCCGCGAGCACCCGGCAGGACTTCCTCACAACGCGGGCGCTGCCGCGCTTGCGCGAGCTCGCCGCCGTGGTCGACGGCCGTTCGACCTGACACCCACCGGGCGACCGCGCACCCCACCGGGCGACCGCGCACCCCACCGACGGGGTGCGAGGTGGTGTGGTGGGGTGCGCGGTCGGGGCCGGAGTGCCGACGGGCGCGGCGCGGACCGTGGGTGACCCGGGCGAGGCCTCAGGGCATCACGCGGCAGGACGCCCGCTCCACCAGCGTGACGGGCAGCACGGTGCGGCGGCGGTAGCGGCGCCCCGGGTGCGCGAGCCGGTCGAACACCCGTTGCGCGGCGACCGTGCCCAGCGCGTACGGGTCCTGATCGATCACGGTCATCGCCGGGTCGAGCATGTCGGCCATGGGGAAGTCGCCGAATCCGACGACGGCGAGCTCGTGCTCGCGCAGGGCGGGCACGAGCGCCATCGACGAGCGGGCGTTGGAGGACATGATCGCCGTAGGCGGTTCGGCCAGCTCGACGAGCTTGCGCATCACCCCGGCCGCGCTGCCCCGGTCGACCGCGCCCACCACCTCGTAGTCCGAGTTCTCGCCGATCCCGGCCTCGGCGAGCGCGGCCCGATAGCCGAGGAGTCTGCTGTGGGTGGTGGGCGTGTCAAGCGTGTCGCCGACGAACGCGATGCGGCGGTGGCCGTGCTCGAGGAGATGCCGCGTGGCCATGCGTGCGCCGCCGTGGTCGTCCACGGTGAACGAGTCCGCGGCCAGCCGCACCGGCCTGCGGTCGACGAACACGATCGGCACCCGGTCCTTCCACGGCTCCAGGTAGGTGTGCTCGGCCGCGACGGGGGCGATGATGAGGCCGCTCAGCGACTGGCTCAGCAGCCGTCCGACGACGTCGGCCTCCTCCTGCAGGTCCTCGCTCAGGCTGGTGACCACAGTGGACATGCCGTGCTGGGTCGCGAGCCTGCCCACCGACTTGGCGATGGCCGCGAAGAACGGGTCGACGATGTCGGGCACGGCGATGCCGACGACGGGGGAGCGGCCCGTCCGAAATGTAGTCGCGACGGCGTTGGGCACGTAGTTCAGCTTCCGGAGCGCCACCCCCACCCGGGCGCGGGTCTCGGGCGTCACGTGCGGGTCGTCGTTGAACACCCGCGAGACCGTCTTGGCACTGACCCCCGCGGCGGCGGCGACGTCGCGCATCGTCGTCATGGCGAACGACCCACCTCTCCGTTGCGGACCGGAACTATTGCGCGGTGTAGCCGCCGTCGACCGGCAGGCAGACGCCACTGATCATCGACGCCCCGTCGCCGAGGAGGAACACGATCGGCGCCGCGATCTCGTCCTCGGTCGCCCACCGCCCGAGCGGCATCGCCCGCAGGAACGGCTCCTCGATCTCCGGGCGCCCCCAGTACCACGCCGACATGGGGGTCATCACGACCGTGGGGTTCACGCTGTTGACGCGGATGCCGTAGCGCCCGAGCTCCACCGCGGAGACGCGCGTGATGTTGTCGAGCGCGGCCTTGGACGAGCCGTAGGAGATGTGGCCGGGCAGCGCCACGAGCGATGCCTGGCTCGACACGTTCACGATCGACCCACCCACGCCGAGGCGGATCATCGAGGCCGAGGCGTACTTCGTGACGAGCAGGGCACCACGGGCGTTCACGCTGATGACCCGGTCGAACACCGCGATGTCGGTGTCCATCGGGGTGGCGATCTCGCCGCCGTCCCCGCCGCAGTTGACCACGCCGTAGACGTCGAGGCCGTCCAGTGCGGTGGCCACGCTGTCCTCGCTGGTCAGGTCGAACGCCAGCGTGCGACAGCCGGTCTCCTGCGCGAGCGGAGCGAGCCCGTCGTCCGTGCGGCCTGCGGCGATCACGTCGGCGCCCGCCCGCACGAGGCGGCGGACGGTCGCGCCGCCGATGCCCCCGCTCGCGCCGGTCACCAGGATCGTCCGGCCGCTGAAGCTGCTGTCCACCGTCGTTCGCCTCTGTTCCTCCGGGATGGCGCCCGATCGTAGCCAACGGGAGGCGGTGCTGTCACCGGTGTCACGCAATTCCGTATCAATGGTGACACAAGCCGTGGCGAACTGTTGACACCGGTGACAAGCGTGTCTACGGTCACGGGATCAAGCGGCGCTCGCCCGGTGCACCAACCCCTCCAACGAAGGAGCGCGATCGTGACCGTTTCCACCGCGAGACCGATCCTTGAGGCGCGGGAGCTTCGGGGCCGTCCGAGCGCTCGACGGGGCGGACGTCCATGCTCGTGCGGGCGCGGTCGTCGCGCTGATCGAGGACAACGGGGCGCGCTGCCGGGCGATCTCGCACTCTCCTGCGGCCTGCGGCAGGCGATCGACATCGTCCGCGCCGTCGCGTGACGCGCACGTGATCGAGGTGTCCGATCGTTTCCAGGTGCTGCGGACTGCGGCCGCGCTGCCTGCTACGACACCAAGGACACGACGGGCCGTGCGGCTCGTCGTCGAGATCAACGTTCGCCAGGAGCGGTCCAATGGCGCAGTCGGCCACGTGTACGAGCACATCGAAGAGCCACGTACTCGAGTTCAGGCGGTGATGACAAAATGGCTCCCATCCTCGAGGCGCGCGGCCTTTCCCGCAGCTTCGGCCACGTGCGGGCCCTGATAGATGCGGACTTCGACGTCGATGCAGGCGAAGTCGTCGCATTGATCGGCGACAACGGTGCCGGGAAGTCGACGATGGTCAAGGCGATGACCGGTAACCTCGATGTGGACAGCGGCGAGCTGCTGTTCGAGGGCAAACCGGTAACCATCCGGAGTCCGCAACAGGCGTCCGAGATGGGCATGGAGGTCGTCTACCAGGACCTCGCGCTCGCGCCGCACCTCAACCCTGTCCAGAACATGTTCCTGGGCCGCGAGATCCCGCGGAAGGGGTTGCTCGGCTGGTTCGGGTTCATGGACGAGAAGTCCATGCGCGAGCAGGCCACGGCGGGGTTCACCGAGCTCGGCGGCACCGTCCGGGCGTTCAACGCCCAGGTCGGCACGATGTCCGGCGGGCAACGGCAGCAGATCGCGATCGTCAGGTCGGTCACCTGGGCCAACAAGATCATCTTCCTGGACGAGCCGACCGCGGCCCTCGGCGTCGTCCAGACCAAGAACGTGCTGGACACGATCAAGCGGGTCCGCGACAAGGGAATCGCCGTCGTCTTGATTTCGCACTCGATGCCGCACGTGCTCGAAGTCGCCAACCGCATCCATGTCATGCGACTCGGCACCCGCATCGCCACCATGCCCGCCCAGGGCACCACGGTCGAGGATCTCGTCGGCGCCATGACCGGCGCACTCGACACGAAAGCCGACGCCGACAAGGAGGTTGCGCGGTGACCATCGCCGAACGGTCTGCCGACCAGAGCGAGAGTCCGGTAGTCGATCACCACAGCGGCGAGCCGCTGCTCAAGCGGCTGACCAGCCTGCAGTCGGTGTGGATCCTCGGCGTCCTCGTCGTCATCGTCGTCTTCTTCACGATCACCGGCGGCAGCAAGTTCCTCTCGACCAGCAACTTCTCGCTGATCTCGCAGAACATCGCCGTCTGGGCGGTGATCGGCGTGGGGATGACGTTCGTCATCATCACCTCCGGCATCGACCTGTCCGTCGGCTCGGTGCTTGTCTTCTCCTCCGTCGTGTCGGCGAAGGTGATGGAGGCGATCGGCGGCGACGGTTGGGGGACCGCTTTCATCGGCCTCGTCGTCGCGCTCGTCGTCGGCATGGCCTGGGGCGTCCTCAACGGTTTTCTGGTGGCGAAGGCGAAGGTCCCCGCGCTGATCGTGACCCTCGGCTCGCTGTCGGTCGCCCTCGGCTTGGCCCAGGTCATCACCGGCGGTGTGGACATCCGTTCCGTGCCCGAGGCCCTCACGGACTTCAACACCTACATCAAGATTCTCGGCATCCCCGCGCTCCCGTTCGTCGCGCTCGTCACCGTGATCGTCGGCGGGATCGTCCTGCACAAGACCAAGTTCGGTCGCTACACCTACGCCATCGGCTCCAACGAGCTCGGCGCCCGCCGGGTCGGGATCAAGGTCGACCGACACCTGGTCATGATCTATGCCATCTCCGGCTTGATGGCCGGGTTCGGCGCGGTGTTGTCGCTGTCCCAGTTCGGTACCACGACGATCGCAGGCCAAACGTTGACCAACCTCAACGTCATCGCCGCCGTGGTGATCGGCGGGACGTCCATCTTCGGTGGCGAGGGCTCGATATTCGGCACCGTTGTCGGCCTGTTCATCCCGGCCGTGCTGCAGGCCGGGTTCGTCATCATCGGCGTTGAATCCTTTTGGCAGGGCGTCGCCGTCGGAACCGTCCTGGTTGCGGCGGTGTACGTGGACCAGTCCCGCCGCGCCGCGGCGCTGCGCGGCGCGAAGTCGCGCAATCCCGTCCTCGGAATGTTCAAGACCAACAAGAAGCCGGAAGGATCCTGATGCGACGCAGTCTTCTCCAGGCCACCGCGGGGATGATCATCCTCGCCCTGCCGGTGGCGGCCTGTTCCAGCTCCAAGCCGGAGGGCGCGCCCTCCAGCGGCTCCGGGTCGGCCGCGGCCAACGGTCCCGTCGCGACCGCGGTGACCGCCCCCGCCAAGGCGAACAAGAACTACAACCTGCAGTTCATCCAGGGTGTGTCGGGCGACGAGTTCTACATCACCATGCAGTGCGGCATGCAAGCCGAGGCCAAGAAGCTCGGTGTCACGGTCACCACCCAGGGTCCGCAGAAGTTCGACCCCACCCTGCAGAAGCCGATTCTCGACTCGGTGATGGCCGCCAAACCGGACGCGCTGCTCATCGCACCCACGGACACAACCGCCATGCAGACGCCGCTGCAGGCGGCCGCGGCCAGCGGGACCAAGGTCGTCCTGGTCGACACCACGACCGACAACCCCTCCTACGCGGTCTCGGCGATCGCCTCGGACAACGAGGGCGGTGGCAAGGCGGCGTTCGACGCCATCAAGAAGCTCAACCCGAACGGTGGCAAGGTCATGGTCATGTCCGTCGACCCCGGCATCTCGACAACGGACGCGCGGGTGAAGGGGTTCGAGGAAGCCGTCAAGGCTGATCCCAAGTTCACGTACTTGAACGTCCAGTACTCGCACGACGACCCGGCCACCGCGGCCAACCTGATGGGCTCTGCCCTGCAGAAGGACCCCGACATGGTCGGCGTCTTCGCCGCCAACCTGTTCAGCGCCGAGGGCACGGCCACCGGTGTGCGCCAGGCCAACAAGGGCAACCAGGTGAAGATCGTCAGCTTCGACGCAGGCCCGAACCAGGTGAAGGCGCTCAAGGACGGAACCGTGCAGGCACTGGTCGCCCAGGAGCCCGCTCTGATTGGCCAGTACGGCGTCGACATGGCCGTCGCCGCCCTGGACGGCGGGAATGTCACGCCCAAGGTCCAGACCGGCTTCACGATCATCACCAAGGACAACGTCGACGGCGACGGAGCCAGCGCCATCTACAAGTCCAGCTGCTGACCGTCCACAACCCGGCCACCGGTGATCACAGCCGCCAGCCCCGGGCTGTGATCACCGGTTCGGTGCGTTTCCCGGCCAGATCCGGCCGCAAACGCGCCCAACCGACGATCACGGCCGCGGTTGGCCTGCTCCTGACGGGCGGAGAGCTCCGGTCAGAGCACCTCGATGCAGTCGGCCGCGCAGCCGTCGGTGACAACCGGACCCGGCGGGGCCGCCCGGTGCAGCACCGCCCGCGTCGGCACGACCCGCAGCGGTCCCGCTCCCGCCTCGGTGCAGGTGGCGTCGACGATCAGGGAGTGACCCGACCGCTGGGCGGGCGGCCAGACCAGCGTGACGTGGCTCTGGGTCGCGGCGTTCGCCCGGCTTCTGCGGCCCACGTCGTCGATCCGCAGGCCGCTGCCCTCGACGACGGGGACGACCGCGACGACGTGGGCGCGGCACTCGGCGTCGACCGTCGTGAGGTAGGCGTAGTCGAACCGCCCCAGAACCTGCGCGAGCTCGGCCAGCTCCACCGCGATGCTCATCCCCGCAGCCTAGGCTGTCGTGGCGGGCGACGGCTCGGGTCGTGCGACCCGGAGCTCGCCCGCCCTACGGCCGGATACGACCGAACGACGTCGCGTCGCCGACGGGGCCCCGGCGGTGGAGCTACTGTCGGCGGACGAGCGCTACGACGGAGGAAGAAGCCGATGAAGATCGGGCTACACATCTCGGACTTCACGTTCTCGAATGGACCGAGCAGGCTCGCGGACGATCTGACCCGCGTCGTCGCTGCGGCCGAGGACGCCGGGTTCGCGCGCGTGAGCGTGATGGACCACGTCTGGCAGATCTCCGCACACGGGCCGCCCGAGCACGAGATGCTCGAGGCCTACACCACGCTGGGGTACCTCGCGGCCCGGACATCGCGGGTGGACCTGCTGGCCTGGGTCACCGCGGTCACCTACCGCTCACCGGGCTTGCTCGCCAAGATCATCAGCACCCTCGATGTCCTGTCCGGCGGCCGGGCGTGGCTCGGGATCGGCGCGGCCTGGAACGAGGCGGAGGCGCGGGGACTGGGGCTGGGCTTTCCGTCTCTGGGCGAGCGCTTCGAGCGGCTGGAGGAGGCCCTGCAGATCTGTCGCCAGATGTGGGACCCCGCGGACGACGGTCCGTTCCGCGGGAAGCATTACCACCTTGACCGCACGCTGAACGTCCCCGCGCCGCTGCATCGGCCGCGGATTCTCATCGGGGGCGGCGGAGAGCGTAAGACGCTGCGGCTGGTCGCGAAGTACGCCGACGCGTGCAACCTGTTCGTCGGACCGGAGCTGCCGCGCAAGCTCGACGTCCTGCGCGGGCATTGCGAGGCCGAAGGCAGGCCCTACGAGGAGATCGAGAAGACCGCGCAAATGGTGCTGGACCTCGGCGACCGCGGCGAGAAGATCGACGAGTTCCTGGCCACCCTTGCCGAGCTCGGGAAGCTGGGCATCCAGGCCGTGCAGGGCAAGGTGCCGCGGGTCTGGGAGCCCGAGCGGATCGCACTCTTCAAGCACGCGGTCATCCCGGCGGCCGCGGAGCTCTAGATCTGCCCGTGCTCGGGCGGCGCCGCCACGTGGGCACCTTCCGGTCGAACGGGCGCGCGCGTCATCCCGCGAGGGCGTAGGGACCCAGCGCCTCTTGTCCGGCCGTGGTGATGGCGGCGGCCACGCGCTGGCCGACCAGGCCCAACCTGGCGGCGGCGATCAGACCCGCGCGGACCAGATGGTGGGCGGCGGACTGGTCGCAGCAGCAGCGGCCGTCGAGGAACAGGTCGGGCTCGGTGCCCAGCTGAAGCTCCGCCCCGCCTGCCGCCACAGCGCGCAGGATGGCCCGGTCGCGTCCGCTGAGGGTGCTCGTGGTGATCATGGCGGTCTCCGAAGGTGCGAGGCGGGTCTGTGGTCTGTGTTACATCAATTCTGTAGACCGACGGCGAGCAGCGGACTCATCGCGGCGACCAGGAACGCGTTGCACGGGCGCAGGAAATCCTGCCCATCCGGCAAGCCTGTGCGCCAAGGGTCAACTGCAGGCCTCGAGCTGACGTTGGAGTCCGCCGAGGATGATGTCGAGGCCTTCGTCGAGCTCCCGGGCCCCGTCATACGAGACGAGTGCCGTGGCGAGCGAACGCAGACGCGGGAACTCCCGCGGCGGTAGTTGATGGAGGCCGAGGCGGAGCAGGTCGTCGGTCTCGTCTGGGTTCTGCACACGTTCCTGCAGCTC
Source organism: uncultured Actinomycetota bacterium (assembly GCA_963822805.1). Classification (GTDB taxonomy): domain Bacteria; phylum Actinomycetota; class Actinomycetes; order Mycobacteriales; family Pseudonocardiaceae; genus Pseudonocardia. The sequence continues at coordinate 114,614 of CAWGIV010000006.1, forward strand.
GTTGAGGACGTGCCCCTGAAGGAAGCCCATGTAGAGACGGTAGGCGTGAAGGGCCCCGCGGGGCGGGAAGCCAGCTTTGACCAACAGCTCGAGCAGGGCTTCGAGCGGGCGGAGCGTGCCGAGTGGTCGTAGGCCCAGTGGCGTCGAGAGTGGCCGGGTGACCAGCAACGGCACGACATGGGGGTGGTGCATCGCCAGCGCGCGGTAGGTATGCGCGACCCCCCGCAGCACGTCGTGCCATGCATGTGCCGGGGCGGCCGTCGGCACCTCCAGCTCGCTCAGGACAAGCTCGACGACCCCGTCGAGCAGCTCATCCTTGCCTGCGGCGAACCGGTAGAGCCGCATCGGATCGCGGCCGAGTGCCCGACCCAGTCGTCGCATCGACAGAGCGGACACGCCGTGATCGTCGATCAGTCGCAACGCGGTGTGCAGGACCTGCTGCCGGGTCAGCCTGCGGCGCGGTTCCGGTGTGGCCGCGTCTGCGCTCTGTTCGACGTCTGGTCGCACCACCGTGTGCACCCCCACCCCTGGCTGCATGCCCACCGCAGGCGCGTCCGTTGCCCGGCCCTGGTGATATGGCGTAGTGTCTACAGCGTAGCGGTACGGCGGATCAACCGATTCATCCGGCGCGCATGGCCCGCCCTGAGCAATCGCAGCAATTTCGCACGATACCGATAAAGGAGCGCCGTCATGGCACAGGGCACCGTCAAGTGGTTCGACAAAGGTCAAAAGGGTCCCCAGGCCGCCGCGGTTTCCGTTACCTGACCCGCGTGGTGTAGGCATGGAAAGCCCGGCAGACTTCATCGCCACCTTCGCCTCGATCGATCGTGCCCGCTTGAGCCGGATGGACCAGGCCGCGTGGTCGGCCCAGCTCGACGCCCGGGAGGCGGTCCGGCACTACGTGGAGGCGTTGTGGCAGGACGTGCAGCGCGCAGGCGAGAATCCGGAGATCGGGGAGAAGTACCGCGCACTGGCCATCGTGCGTGAGCTGGTCCGTTCCCTTACCGTTGTCGCCTTTGACGTCAGCCATGACGGTGCGGTCGCCCGGTCCGAGTCGGGCGGATGAACGCCGCCCTTTCGGCCGCCGATAAGCGCAGACCGGTGCGGCGTCCGGCAACTGGTGGCGAGGCGGTAGATGCCGACCCCGTTCGCGGATATCTGCGGAGTATCGGGCGCACCGAGCTGCTGACCGCGCCGCAAGAGGTGGCCCTCGCGGTCAGCGTCGAGGCGGGTGTGTTCGCCGCCGAGCGGCTGCGGCTGTGCGCTGAGGGCGAGGAGCACATCACCGCCGAACTGCGGCGTGACTTGCAGCAGATCGTGCGGACCGGCGCTGCCGCCCGTCGTAGCCTGATCGAGGCGAACTTGCGGTTGGTGGTCTCGATCGCCAAGCGCTACACCGGGCGCGGATTGACGTTCCTCGACCTCGTGCAGGAGGGCAATATCGGGCTCATCCGTGCCGTCGAGAAGTTCGACTACGCGAAGGGCTACAAGTTCTCCACCTACGCGACGTGGTGGATCCGACAGGCCGTTGGGCGCGCTTTGGCCGACCAGGCCAGAGTCGTGCGGATCCCGGTGCACGTGATCGAACAACTCAACCAGGTCGGCCGCGCCCGGCGCGAGTACGTCCGCGACCATGGCAATGAGCCGACGGCGGAGGATCTCGCCCGGCTGCTCGGGGTCTCGCAGGCACGGGTGTGGGAGCTGCGGCGCATCAATCGGGAGCCCATATCGCTGGATCAGGCCGTCGGTGAGGACGGCGATATCACTCTGGGCGACCTCATCGCCGACGGGCACGCTGCCGACTCCTTCGACGCTGCGGCGGCGAAGCTTCTGCACGACCAGATCCACCACGTGCTGAGCGGCCTCACCGCCCGCGAAGCCGGGATCGTCAAGCTCCGGTTCGGTCTGACGGACGGACGCCAGCGCACCCTCGATGAGATCGGTCAGGTCTACGGCGTCACCCGTGAACGGATCCGACAGATCGAGCAGAAGGTGATGACGAAGCTGCGCCACCCGGCGCGCGCCCGCCTCCTGCGCGACTACCTCGACCCACCCTGATCCGTAACCGCGCCCGCCGCCGTAGGTCGAGGGGAGGCCGCCGGCCGGTGTCGGACGGCGCTCGAAGTCGACATGAGCGGGGTTTGGGCGCGGCAAAACCCCGCTCATGTCGACTTCGAGCGGTGGTCGCGTGGCATGGCGTGTTCGCGCGGATCTCTCGCCCCGGCGCCGCTGGTGTTCGGGGGCATCCGTCTGGTCCTGCTGCCGGATGGGGTGCTACCGCCGCTCTTCGGCCGCTCCGCGGTCGCGCCGGCGGCGGCCTTCCTGCTCGCGGGCCTCCGGGTCGGGCCCACCTTTCCTCTTGCTGGAGGGCTGGCCGGCCGCGAAGCCATCGGGTTGTTCGATCTTGGTCGGGCACCGGTCGCTTCACTATCTGATCATCCGCAATAATTGCGTCCTCGCGTCTGTTTGGATCCCGTGCAGGATGGGCAGCCTTGGTCAGGCGCGCCAGGCACGGCGCGTCGGAGGAGGCATAGGAGATGCGATCGAAGAGAGACCTGACCGAGGGAAGCGTGCCCGGGCAAGGCGATGGCCCAGTCGGCAGGCACACAGTGACGACGAACGGGCACGAGGTGGCGGAGAGCCCGGAGACGCGCGCGATGTGGGGCGAGCGGACCAGGCTGGTGCTGACGCCGGTGGCCGCTCCGTCGATCCTGGGGCTGTTCGGGTTCGCCAGTGCCACTTTCATGGTGGCCTCGATGACGGCGGGCTGGTGGGGTGATCCGGCCACGGCGGCGCCGGTGATCGCGCCGTTCGCGCTGTTCTTCGGGGGCCTCGCCCAGCTGCTGGCCGCCATGTGGTCCTACCGCGCCCGCGATGGGCTCGCCACCGCGTTCCACGGGGCCTGGGGGTCGTTCTGGCTGAGCTGGGGCCTGATGGTGCTGCTCACGTCGATGCACGTGCTGCCGACGTCGGTCCTGACGTCCCGCGCGTTCGGGTTCTGGTTCATCGTGCTCGCGGTGGTGACGGGTTTCTGCACGCTCGCCGCGCTGGCCGAGGGCCTCGCGCTGGCCACCGTGCTCGCCTTGCTGACCGCGGGGTCGATCGCGCTGGCGGTCGGGTTCGTCGGCGGCATCGGCATCGCCGCCATCATCGGGGGTTGGCTGCTGGTGTTCTCCGCCTTCGCCGGGTGGTACACCGCGGGCGCGATGATGCTGGCCGGCTCGACAAGCGGCCGTACGATCCTGCCCTTGGGCAGGTACCGGATGGCCGCGAACGTGCCGGGCCGGCGGATCATGGAGCCGATGGAGTACCCGGCAGGCATGCCCGGTGCGAAGGTCGGGCAATGAGCGCCGGGGCGGCGACGACGAGGCCCTGCCCCGACCTGCTGCCGATGCTGGCGAAGGGGTCGCACCATGATCCCCGCGCCGGGGCGTGCGTGATGGAGTACGCGTCGGTCCTGGCCGGCGAGAAGTTCAGTGATCATCCGCAGTGCGTGCATCCGGCCGTGGCCGGGTTGGCTCGGGCGGCCAATGACCGCATCCGGGACGACCGGCTGCGCAGCCGGTTGGCGCTGCTGGTGCCGGACATGATCGCCATCGACGAGCGGGACCCGCGGGTCGGGCCGCAGGTCGTGGTGACCTGCCTGATGGCCGTCGCGGAGGTGCGGCCGCTGCCGCGGTGGGCGGGCCGTCGCCTGATGCGGGCCGAGCGGCGCGCCCGGCTCGCGGAGCCGCCGGGTGGCCGATGGGACCTGTTCTGGCAGCATTGCCGGTGGGCGTTCGCCCCGCCGGCGCAGACCGCGCGGCGGGCCCTGCTGATGTTCGAGGACTACGCGCTCGACCAGGCCGACGAGGGCCGCGACCGCCGCCTGTACGAGCTCGTGGAGGCCGCGGTGGAGGACTGTCGCGGGCTCGAGGGCGCGCACAGCCGGGCCCGGGCCGGGAAACCCGCCGTGCGTTGACTGGCCCACAGCGGCGGGTCATCGGGCCGATCGGCCCGGTGACCCGCCGAGTGTCTCGCCGGGTCATCGGGCCGACCGGGCCCGGTGACCCGTCGAGTGTCTCCCGTCCGGCACCACAGGCGCCTGTCCCGGCGCTGCCGCCGATGCCCGCCGGTGTCGCGGGTGTCGTGCTGGAGCAAACCGGCGAGCATCAGCGGGTCCGCGCTGAGGACTGCGGCCCTTGTGTGGCAGGTCTTCATCGTCCGGCGTGGTGGGGGTGCCGAGCGTCTGGCGTCGGCCGATCACCGCCGTTCTGGGCCCGGACGAGCCGTACCAGCGTGCCGACGACGGCCCACATGATGAACAGCAGCCCCAGCGAGCTCAGCTGCAGCGCGGACCCGGTGAAGCCGAGAACCGCCGCCAGGACCAGGCCCGGCGTGCTGATCATGTAGCGGCCCGCCGTCCGCCACCGCCACCACGGCCCGCGGAAGGCCAACATACGGGCGAGTCTGGGGTCCTCGGCGCTCGCGTGCCGCTCCAGCATCGCCAACAACCGCCGCTCACGCTCACTGAGCATCGATGCTCCTTTCTCCTGGCTATGCTCCGGGGTACCCCGCAATCCCACTGCCGCAACGTGTGCCACAACGCAATTGATACGACGATGGCGAGCCTCCCCGCGTAGGCGACGGTCCCGGTCAGCGGCGCCGCTCGGCCCGCGCCTCGGCGTGGTCCTTCGCCACGTCGGCGATGATCGTTGCGGCATCGCGGACGAACAGGCGCTTCCCACGCTCGATGCGTGCGGCGCGCGCCCGCGGATCGGTGAGCAGTCGGGCGAGCGCCGCCGCCAGGCCGGGTTCGTCGTCGACGACGTCGGTCAGCTCGAGCTCGGCCAGGGCGCGGGCGTCCTCGCGACCGTGGCCCGCGAGCGGACGGAAGGTCACGACGGGCACCCCGAGCCGCAGCGCCTCCTTGGCCGTCGTGCCGCACGCATTGTCGATCACGATGTCGCACGCCGCGATGAGCGTGCGCATGTCGTCCACCCACCCGAACACCGTCGCGTCGGTGCGGCCCGCCAACCGCTGCCGCAGAGCGCGGTTGTGTCCCGCGACCACGACCGGGCGCACCCCATGGCGGGCGACCACGGAAAGGGCCTGCTGAGCCCCGCCCGCGAAGCCGAGCGAGCCGGTCGTGACCAGCGCCGCGCACCCGGTCGGGCCGACCTGCATCATGCGGCGCAACGCGGTGATCGCGTCGGCCTCGACCGGCCGCTCGAACTCCCGCCGGACGACGGGGCCGACGACGAGCGCCCGCCGCCCCGAGCGGCGCCGCGCGTCCTCGGCGGCAGGCTCGCTGACCGTGAGCTCGAGGTCGGCGGCCGGATGGATCCACAGGTCGTGCACCGCGAACTGGCTGATGAACGTGATCGCGGGCGCAGCGAGGCTCCCCTCGGCCCGAAGGCGGCCCACCGCCAGCGCCGCCAGGTGGTAGGTCGACACCACCGCGTCGGGCGCGAACGCGCGGACCAGCCGACGCAGCCGCGGCAGGGCCAGCCGCACGGGTACCCCCACCCGCTCCCCGGCCTGTTGCCTCGTGAGGAAGAACGTGGCGTACACCCTGTCGTAGAGCCAGGGCGCCCGCCCGACGAGAAACCGGTAGATCGCCTTCAGGCCCGCGCCCGCGGGCGCGGGCATCAGGTCGAGCAGGTCGAGCACGAGCACCCGCTGGTCGGCGGCCACCAGCCGCCGTCTCAGCTCGGCGGCGATCTGGTTGTGCCCCCCGCCCATCCCCGCAGTGACGATCATGATGCGCAGGCCGCTGCCGGAGTGCGCCCCGACCTCGGGGGTCACGGAGCGGACCCCGCGTCCCAGCCGACCAGTGCCGCGAAGTCCGCGACCTCGTCGTCGAGGACGGTCACCGGGGGCCCCGCGGAGGCGGACCGACAGGGCGTGTCCGTCGGCGGCATCGAGGATGACTGGTCACGGACAGGAGGTAACCGGCAGGGCAGGAAGTATGCGGCGGCCATTCTCGGCACCTCCGATGATCGGTTCAGAGCGCCGGTTGCCGCGCATGTGCCACGGTGGCGCTCACGTTCACGTCGGTCGGCGCAGCCGCCGGATCCCGTGCGGAGCGCACTGGGCAGCGGCCGACCCGCGATGATTGCGTATAGGCAAAGGTTTTCCCATCGGGCGCGAGGGGAAACCCGGTGTATGTCGGTGAGTCACCGGGGGGACTGAGCGGAAAGGAAGGCGCCGATGGTCGAGAAGCAGTTGCGTCCGGAGAAGCTGAGGGTCACGCATGTGGACCGGCAAAGAACCGTCGAGCGACTGGGCGCCGCGATGACGGCGGGCTGTCTTACGATGGCCGAGTTCGAGGAGCGGGTGGCCGCGACCTGGGCGGCGGCTGTCCGCCACGACCTCGACGCCCTCACTGCGGACCTCCCGCGCGATCTCCCGATGTCCGGTTCGGGGGGCAGGCGTGGTGCCGCCGAGAGAATGCTGCCTGCGCTCCGGGGTGCCAGCACGACGTGGTTGGTGATCTTCACACTCGGCGTGATGCTGTGGGGCCTGGCCTGTCTGGCGGGCGGCCCCCACTTGGCCTACCCGTGGTTGCTCTTGGCGCTCGCGGGCGGGGGCGTGCTGCTCGTGCCCCTCTGGCACGCGGCCGACTCCTGGCGGCGCTGATGGGGCGCCTAGCCGCACGCGTCCGCACCCGCTGCCGAGGTCAGGGAGCGTTGGAGGTGGCGCGCCAGCGGACGCTCGGCAGCAGTGCGTCAAGCTGCGCCCGGTGGCGGTGTCGGTCGGCGATGGCGAACATCGACTCGATGAGGGTGTCGGCGAGCAGGTGGGGGCGTAGCCCCATCGCGACGAGCCCGCTGTGGGTGACCTCGTAGAAGTGCTGTTCGCATTCCACCCGCGGGTTGTCGAGGTGCTCGATGGCCGTGCCACCGGGGCAGCACGAGGCGACGGTCTTCGCGACGTCGAGCACGGACAGCGACTGGGTCATCTGGTTGAACACCCGGAACTCCCCGCGTTCGGCCGGATGCTCACAAGCGATGCGGATGCACTCGACGGTGTCGCGGATGTCCAGGAAGCCGCGCGTCTGGCCGCCGGAGCCGTACACAGTCAGCGGTTGACCGAGCACGGCCTGCACGACGAAGCGGTTGAGGACCGTGCCGAACACCGCGTCGTAGTCGAAGCGGGTGGCGAGACGGGGGTCAGCCGCGGTCTGGGGGGTCTGCTGGCCGTAGACCACGCCCTGGTTGAGGTCGGTGGCCCGCAGTCCCCAGGCGCGGCAGGCGAACTCGATGTTGTGGCTGTCGTGCACCTTGGACAGGTGGTAGAAGGAGCCCGGGCGTTTGGGGTAGAGCACGCGATCGGTGCGGCCCTTGTGCTCGACGGTGAGCCAGCCCTCCTCGATCGCGATGTTGGGTGTGCCGTACTCGCCCATCGTGCCGAGCTTGACCAGGTGGACGTCGCGGTCGGTCTCCGCGATCGCGAACAGCACGTTCAAGGTGCCGATCACGTTGTTGTGCTGGGTGTGCACGGCGTGCGCGCGGTCGATCATCGAGTACGGCGCGGAGCGCTGCTCGGCGAAGTGCACGACCACGTCCGGACGCCACGCAGCGATGGCCGCGGAGGTGAACGCGGCGTCGACGAGGTCGCCCCCGAGGATCGTGATCCGTCTGCCCGAGACCTCGGCCCAGGCCCGCACGCGCTCCCGCAACGACACGAGGGGCACGAGGCTGGCGACGCCCAGCTCGTCGTCGTAGTGGCGGCGCGCGAAGTTGTCGACCACAGCGACGTCGTGGCCATGGTCCGAGAGATGGAGGGCCGTGGGCCAGCCCAGGTATCCGTCGCCGCCGAGAACCATCACCCGCACGCCAGCCTCCCGAAGATCGCGTCGAACAGGTGTAGAGCTACCACGGTTGCGTGGATGCAAACGCTTATCGCGGTCGGCGAGATGCGTTGAATCGTGCCGAGTGTCGCTGATCACGTGAGGATCTCGCGAAATCCCCATGACGCGGACGCGATCCGCCGTGTCTTCCCTACAGGAGCGCGCCCAACCGGGGAGAGGAGGGGATCGGTGACGGCCACGAGACCGGTACCCGCCGAGCCGCCTCCACCCGCCCAGACACGCCGGCCGGCGAGTGCGGTCGAACTCGACGAGGCCACCCTGGTGGCCCGCGCCCGAGACCGCGACGCCACCGCGTTCGAGGTGTTGATGCGCCGTTACCAGCGCCGAATCTTCGCGCTGTGCCTGCGGACACTCAACGGTGCGCGGGGCGAGGCCGAGGACATCGCCCAGGAGGTGTTCCTCACCGCATGGCGGCGGCTGCCCGACATCGAGACCGACGCCGCGTTCGGCGGGTGGCTCTACCGCATGGCGACCAACCGGTGCCTCAACGCGCTGCGCCGCCCGCACCCGCCCATCGCCGAGCTCGACGAGCAGACCGTCGCGGCCGCCGATGCCACCGCGGACCCCGAGCGGTCGGCCCAGAACGCAGCGGCGATGGCCGCGTTGACCGCCGCGCTGGCCCAGCTTCCCCCGACGCAGCGGGTGTGTTGGCTGCTGCGGGAGGTCCACGGTAGGCCCTATGAGGAGATCGCTCGACTGATCGGCACGACGCCCGGGGCGGTGCGCGGACGCATCGCCCGAGCCCGCAGCGAGTTGGCGGAAGTGATGGCGCCATGGAGATGAACCCGAACGACACCGGTCCCACCGGCGCCCCCGACGTGATCGACACCGAGCGCCTGCACCCGCTGCCGTGCGGGCGCACCGTGGAGGAGGTGTGGCAGGACATGGAGGATGGCGCCACGACCGGACACGCTGCCGACTGTCCACACTGCGCCACCGCCCGCGCAGGCCTGCAGCAGCTCGCCGAAGCCACCGAGCTGCTGGTCGAGGACCCCGTCGAGCCGCCCGCCGGACTGCTGGGCAAGGTGATGGCGGCAGTCCGGGCAGATCTGTCCCTCAGCAGGCCGATCCCGTTGCCTGCCCCGTCCGGGGCGGTCGTCGACATCTCGACGAACGCCTTGGCCGCCGTGCTGCGCTACGCCGTGGACACGGTGATGGGGGTGCGGGCACACCGCTGCCGAATCGCGGTTGACCCCGAGATCCCGCACACCGTGCGGGTGTGGATGTCGGTGTCACTGCGCTACGGCTCGGGTCAGGTCAGCGCGCTGGAGCGGGCGCGTCAACGGGTGGCCGCGGCGCTGTCGAGCCGGATCGGGCTGGGCCTGACCGTGCTGGACTTCGAGGTCGTCGACGTCTGGATCGACGACGTCGACGCCGGGGGAGGGGCGGCGTGATCACCCACTGGGTGCCGGAGGGCATCGTGCTGGAGGTGCGGGTCGCGGACGCGGCCGCGCGCGCCGCCCGGGCCGTGCCCGGGGTGGTGCGGCTGCAACCGGGAGTGGTGGGGCTGCTGGCCCGACTCGCCGCGCAGGCGTTCGAACGGGCCACCGGCCAGGCGCTGCCCGACATCGCAGGCGTACGGGCCGATCTCACCACGAGTGCGACGCGGATCGATCTGCAGATCGTCGTCGATGCGGGCTATCAGGCCGCTGCGGTCGGCGCCATGGTGGTGCAGGCCGTCACCGAGACGGTGCCGACGGTCGTCGGGGTCGCGGTCGGCGAGGTTCGGGTGCACGTCGTCGAGGCCGAGGTCGACCTCGGCTGAACCGGCCGCTGTCGATCTGTGAGCTGGGTCCCTCTCGCCGCAGCGTGAGGCTCGGGACGCGCCGGTGTCTTTCTAGACGTAGCACCAAATCGAGCCGTCCCCCTTCGAACAGGAGAATCATGTGCAGTCCCGCCCCCGCCTCCGCCCCCACCGCCAAGCCGGGCGCGTCGAGCGCGCCTCAGCCGACCGCCCGCGAAGGCGCCACCGGCGTGCAGGTCACCCGCGAAGCCGCCACCAGCCTGGGCCGCACCACGATCGCCGACACCGTGGTGTCGAAGATCGCGGGCCTCGCCACTCGTGAGGTGCCCGGTGTCCACGCCCTCGGCGGCGGCACGGCGCGCGCGTTCGGCGCGATCCGCGAGCGCATCCCCGGCGCCACCAGCAACGCCTCCCAGGGCGTGACGGTCGAGGTCGGCGAGCGGCAGGCCGCGGTCGACCTCGATCTCGTCGTGGAGTACGGCATCGCGATCGTCGACCTCGCCAAGGCGATCCGGCGCAATGTGATCACGGCCCTGGAGCGGATGACCGGCCTGGAGGTCGTCGAGGTGAACATAGCGGTCAACGACGTCTACGTCCCCGGCGACGACGACGGCCAGCGCGAAGCCCCGGCCCAGCATCCGCGGGTGGCGTGACCCACCCCCAGCCCAGGAGATTCCGTGAACACCACCTTGCTTGGCCTGGTCGCCGGGCTGGCCCTCGGCTTCGCTGCCGCCTTCGGGGGGTTCGGCGCGTTCCTGATCGTGCTGCTGTTCGGCGCGATCGGGTTGGGCATCGGCGCCTACCTGGGCGGCAGGCTCAACCTGCCCGGCCTGACCGGGCGCGACGCCGACCGCATCCACCGATGAGCACCGTCCTCGCGCCGACCGCGACACCATGGAGCGCACCCGACGGCGCCACGGTCGTTCCGGCGCAGGACCGCGGAGAGCTCACGATCGCCGACCAGGTTGTGGAGAAGATCGCCGCGACCGCTCTGGGCGAAGTCGACCAGATCGGCGGAGCCGCCCGCCGGGTGCTCGGGGTGCCGCTGGGTTCGACCGACCCCGGCAGGCTCCCGCAGGTCCGGGCGCAGATCAATGGGTCGGTCGTCACGGTGGCGGCGCGCTGCTCGGTCACCTACCCCACCCCGGTGGGCCGGGTCACCGAGCAGGCCCGCGCGCACCTGATCGAGCGGGTTGGCGGGCTGACCGGGCTGATCGTCGCCCAGGTCGACATCACCGTCACCGCCCTGCCGACGGGCTCGCCTTCGCACCGTCGGGAACTGCGATGATCCGTCGACCCCGCCGAACCGTCCCGGCCACTCTGGTCGCGATCGTTCTCTTGGCCGCCGCCGTGCTGGTCGCCATCTCGTGTGTGCAGCTGCTGCTCGGGCAACCGCCGCTGCTGCCGTTCCCGAACATGGCCGCCTTCGGGGCCACCCTGACCGCCGCATCCCCGCTCGTGCTGGCCGCCGCCGCCGTCGCGGTGCTGCTCGGGGTGGTGCTGCTCTACGCCGCGCTCGGGCCCGGCAAGCCGACGGTACTGCCGCTCGACGCGGGCACGTCGGGCCTCGACACCGGGGTCACCCGGCGCAGCCTCGCCGCCGCCCTCGCCGACACCGCCCGGGTCGTGGACGGCGTCGACGCCGCCCACGTCAAGCTCCGCGGGCGGCGGGTCACCGCCACCGTGCACACCCCCCTGCATGCCGAGGCCGGGCTGCGCGAACAGGTCATCACCGCGCTCGACAAGCGGCTCACCGACCTCGCCCCCACCCGGACCCCGCGGGTGAAGGTCCGGGTCGCCACCACCAGGAGCCGCTGATGTCCACCGCGAACCGGCCCGCCCGGCTCAACCGCGCCCTGCTCACGCTCACCGGCCTGATCCTGCTGCTCGGCGGCGCGTTCGGCCTGGTGTTCGGCTTGGGCCTGCTGCGCGACCAGATGCCCGGGCTGGATCCGCACGGGCCGCTGTTGTCCGCCCAGGTCACCCCCCCGATCTGGGTGCCGTACGTCGCGATCGTGGTCGCGGTCGTGGTCGGGCTGCTGTGCCTGCGCTGGTTGTTGGCGCAGACGCTGCGCCGAGCCAAGACCGCCACCTGGCAGCTCCCCGCGGACTCCGGGCGCGGCGCCACCCGGCTGGACACTGACCACGCCGCCGACGCCGTGACCGCCGACATCACCGCGTACCCGGGGGTCGCCAAGGCCACTGCCACACTTACCGGGCCGCGCGCGCGACCCGTGCTGCATCTGGTCGTGCACACCGAGACCGGCGCGGACATCCGTACCCTGCGCGAGCGCATCACCACCCACGCCTTGCCGCGGCTGCGCAACGCCCTGGAGCTCGACACGCTGCCCGCCGACCTGCTGCTGCGGCTGGACACGACCCCCGGAGACCGCACCCGCTGATCGCCTGTCCGATGCTCCGCCGCGGCGCGGGCACGGTCCGGGTCGCGGATAGCCTCGACACGTCCCCTGAACCTGATCGGGCGCAACTATTGCGATCTATGCGACAGACGGGTGTCTGACGGCCACGGTAGCGGTTACGCAACCGTATCCCGGGTTACCCGCGGAGGTGACCACCTCCACGACCCTCGCGGTGCCCGTCGAGCAAATCACCCCCAGCGCCTACCCCGCACCCACCGTCCGGCCCGAGTTCGACGGCACCTCTGCGTGGGCGGGCGAGTACGGCCCCGGTCTCGGGCTCGCGGTCCGCCACGCCGATCTGGAGCGGTATCGGGCGGCCTGACCGAGATGGCACGAGGTAACTGGGCTTGGCCGGGCGGACCGCATGGGCGACCTGCGCGGCCCACGCCCGGTCGCTGCGAGCCGCGGACGCCGCGGGCCTCGGCCGGGATCGGCGCCGGTCTGCGGGCTCTCCGGGTCCCGGCGCCGCGGCCGAGCCGGGCCCGCGTGCCGAACGCCCTGGTGACCTCGGCGGGCTGGGCATGGCGGTTGCTGCTGCTGGGCGTCGCGGCCTACCTCGTCGTGCGGATCTTGGCGCTGCTGTGGATCCCCGTCCTTGCGATCGTCCTTGCCGTACTGGTGACGGCCCTGCTGCGCCCGGTCACGACGCTGCTGCGGCGCGGACTTCCCGGACCCCTCGCGTCGATCCTGACCCTGCTGCTGGCCGTGGCCGTGGTCGCGGGCGTCGGCTATCTCATCGACCTGCGGGTGAGCCAGCAGCTCCAAGAGCTGACCGCGGAGGTGGTCGACACCGTCAACGGGCTGGTCCGCCTGCTGTCCTCGACCGGGCTCGCCGCCCACCTGCCCCAGGTCGACCAGCTCGAGCAGATGGCCCTCGCCTGGGTGCAACAGCACCGGGGCGACCTGCTCGGCTATCTGGGCACCGGTGCGCAGTTCATCATCGAGTTCGGCACCGTGGCGGTCCTGACGCTCTTCATCACGTTCTTCCTGCTCTACGACGGCCAGCGGGTGTGGGGTTGGATCGTCGGGCCGCTGCCCGGGCGGGCCCACGGCCGCGCCATGCGGGCGGGGGCGCTGGCCTGGACGACGCTGACCGGCTACGTGCACGGCACGGCCGTCATCGCGATCATCCACGGCATCGTGATCGGTGGGGTCGCATACCTGCTCGGGGTGCCGCTGGCGCTGCCGCTCGGTGTGATCGTGTTCCTCGGCAGCTTCCTGCCGATCATCGGCGCGCTGATCGGCGGGGGAATCGCCGTGATCGTCACGCTTGGCACGCAGGGCTGGCTCGCCGCGCTGATCCTGCTCGCGGTGCTGGTTCTCGAGGACCAGCTCGAGGCGCATCTGCTGCAGCCGCTCATCGTCGGTCGCTACGTGCGCCTCCACCCGCTGGCCATCGGCATCGCCCTGACCGTCGGCACGGTGCTGGGCGGCATCGTCGGGGCGCTGGTCGCGGTGCCGGTGGCCGCCATCGTCTATCGCGCGGGCCCGGCGCTGGTCCGCGACGGTCCCCGCGGTCCGGCGCCGCCCAGACCCGACCGGCACCGCACCGACTCCCGGACCGACGCGCACGACCCCGCGCCGTGACCGCGGTCCTACGTGAGCAGAAAGTGTGCAGTAACGCAACCAATGCGGGTTACCACCTGGTCGTGGAGGGTACGTCAGTCGAGTAGCACGCTGTGGAAGAGGTGCAGGCCATGGGCGAGATGCGGGTTCCTCCGGACCGGGTCCGGCTGACGGACGCGCAGCGTCAGGAGACGGTGAATCGTCTGGGAGGGGCGCTCCGCGCGGGCTGCCTCACGGTGGCCGAGTTCGACGAACGGGTCAGCGCGGTGTGGGCGGCCTCCGTCCGGGCGGAGATCGAGATGCTCACCGCTGACCTGCCCTCGTCGCTGCCCCCGCTCTCGACGGACAACGGCCGCGCGTTCGGCGACCGGATACGGCCTGCGCTGCGCGCGGCGGGCGGTGCCTGGTTGGCAGCCAGTGTTGTGAGCGTCGTGGTGTGGGCGATGCTGTGCATGGCGGGCGGGCAGCTGATCGCTCCGTTCTGGGCGTGGGTGTTGTGCGGCGGCGCGACGATCCTCGCGCCGTTGTGGCATCTCGTCGAGGTCCGCGCGACGCGTGGGAGCCGGTGAGCGACGACCGTCGTCGGACGGAGGGCCCCGCCCGGGGAGGTGGCGGTCCACGGCAGGCCCGGCAGGCCGCCTCTGCCATGGTGGGAAGCCGTCAGTGCTCGTCGTCAGTGCCCGTCGTCAGGCTCGTCCAGGCCCCGCTTGTCGGGCTCCCGTGACGGCCGGGGTGGGTCACTGTCGCGTCCCTCGTCGTCGGCGACGGCCCGCGCGAGCGCCTCCCCGCCGATCTCGCGCTCGATCTCCTCCAGCGTGCGGTTCTTCGTCTCCGGGACCTTGAACCAGAAGAACGCGATCGCGGCGATGCCGATCACGCCGTAGATCCAGAACGTCAGGGGCTGGCCGATCGCCGCGATCTCCTGGAGGAAGAAGTAGGAGACGAGGAAGTTGGCGGCCCAGTTGCAGATTGTCGCGATCGCCATCGCCTTGCTGCGGAAGTGCAGCGGGTAGATCTCGGAGATCATCAACCAGAACACCGGCCCGAGGCCGATCGCGAACCCGACGATGTAGGCGATGACGCAGGCCAGGCCCATCCAGGACGTGCCGTGGGTCAAGGATGGCACGGCGAAGTAGGCGCCGAGGGCGAACAGGCTGAGCGTGGCCAGCGCGGTGCCCGATATCAGCAGCCAGCGTCGGCCCACCCAGTCCAGGATCAGGACGGCGATGATCGTCGCTACGAAGTTGGTGACCCCGACGTAGACGGCCAGCTGGATGGACTGGTTCAACGTCGAGCCGGTGTAGCGCAGAATCGTGGAGGTGAAGTAGATCACGGTGTTGACGCCGACGAACTGCTGGAACAGGGCGAGCCCGATGCCGACCACCATGAGCGGGCGCACCCGGCGGCCGAACAGGTCCCGGATCGACCACGAGCTCTCCTGTTTCGTCACCTCCTGGATGCCGCGCAGCTCGGCCTCGACGTCGGAGTCGGTGCGGGTGCGCTGCAGCACGCGCCGGGCCTCGTCGATGCGGCCTTTGCTCACCAGCCAGCGGGGGCTGTAGGGGACGAAGATCATGCTGATCGCCAACGCGGCGCCGGGCACCGCCGCGATGCCGAGCATCCAGCGCCAGTTGTTGCTGACCCCGCTCAGGCCGTAGCCCGCGATGTAGGCGAGCAGGATGCCGAGGGTGATCATCACCTGGTTGTAGGTGACCGTCCCTCCGCGGATCTTCGGCGGGGTCTGCTCGGAGATGTACTCCGGGGCGACGAACGAGGCGGTGCCGACGGAGAACCCCAGCACGAGCCGGGCCGCGATCAGCCAGATGATGTCCTGGGCGAACGCCGAGGCGAGCGCGCCTGCCACGAAGACGCAGCCGGAGAGGCACTTGGTCCACTTCCGGCTGATGGCGTCGGCGAGATAGCCCGAAGCGGCCGCCCCGATCATCGCGCCGATGAGGATCGCCGCCACGATCCACGACGAGGCGAAGGTGCTGGGATGGAACTCGTTCTGGATGAAGGGCAGGGCCTGCCCGATGATGCCGGTGTCATAGCCGAACAGGAACCCGCCCAGCGCCGCAAGGAGAGCGATGCCGGTGACGAACCGGTTGCGACCCGATACGGCGTAGCGGATGAAGCCGAGGCCCGATGTGGCTTCCGAGGTGGTCATCGCGTGCCCCCGGTCGCGTCGATGAGCGCAGGCATGGTGTCTCTCCTCTTCACCGGCTTCCGCCGCTGACCACGGTCGTGGTGCGGTCACCCTCTGGGTATGCGTCAGCCCGCCCTGCCCGGCCGAGCCGACCCACGCGGATAGCCGCTCTTGCGATAACGCAAACTTTGTGGATGGCCGTGTGTTGTCGGCGTGCGATCGGTCGGATCGGGTACCCGAGGGGCATGCAGGAGAATTCGACGAACCCGAACGCGCCCACCCGGCCGTCGACGGTCGCCGTGATGCGGACCATGGGACGCGGCCGGGTCGCGAATGCCCGGTGAACACCCTGGTTGCGGCGGGGGCCGCGGTCGGCGCGGGGCTTTGCCTGGCCGCAGGTGGCGTGCTGCAGCAGCGCGCGGCGAGCAAACAGCCCTCCGACGAACGGCTCCTGGTGCTGCACCTGCTGCGGGATCGGACGTGGCTGGCAGGCATCGCCGCGGCAGGCGCGTCCTACGGTCTGCAGGGCCTCGCGCTGTCGTTCGGGCCGCTCGCGCTGGTGCAACCGCTCGTCGTGTCCGAACTCGTGTTCGCGGTGCCGATCTCGGTGCGGATGCGCGGGCTGCGCCTGCGGGGGCGCGACTGGGTGGCGGTCGGTGTGATCGTCGCCGGGCTCGCGCTCGGCATCGTCGGCGCCGACCCGCATCGGGGCAATCCCTTGCAGCCGTTCATGGTGTGGGTGATCCCGCTGATCATCGTCGCGGCGCTGGCCGCGGCCGGAATCGGGCTCGCACGGTGCCTGAGCGGGCCTGCGTCGGCCTCGGCCTTGGCCGTCGCGGGCGCCGTCGTCATGGCCATGCAGTCCGCGCTCTACAACTCCACGATCGCGCTGCTGGCGAAGGTCGGGTTCTTCCCGGTGTTCGTCCATTGGCAGCCCTACCTGCTGATCGCGGCGAGCATCGTCGGCATGATGCTGATCCAACGGGCCTTTCGGGCCGGCCCGCTCGCTGCCAGCAGCCCGGTGATCGACTGTCTGCTGCCGTTGGGGGCGATCGCCCTCGGCCTGACGATGTTCGGGGAGAAGATCAACACCTCGCCGTGGGCGCTCACCGGCGGCGCGGTTGGTCTGGCGCTGCTGGTCGCCGGGATCGTGCTGCTCGACACCTCTCCGGTGGTGCGCCAGGAGCAGCGCATCGAGCGTGGGGAGGCCCAGAGCAGCAAACCAACGCGGGGCGAGCAGGGGAGCTCGACGTGAGCGTCCGATGATCCGGGTCCGCTACCGCTCGCCGGTGCCCCGTCCTCGGCAAGAGAAAGGGATGCGATGCTGGTCTACGCCCTGACGGTCGGCGCCGCACTGATCGTCGCCGCGGGCGAGGTGGTTCAGCAGCGCACCGCCGCGAACGCCCCGCCCGAGGACAACCTCTCGCTCCGACTGTTGCTGTGGTTGGTGCGCAGGCCGCGGTGGCTGGCCGGGGTGGGCTTCTCGACCGGCGGCAACATTCTCTTCGCGTTCGCGGTCGGCTTCGGCAACATCATTCTGGTCGAGGCGGTGTTCGTCGTCCGCCTGCTGTTCGCGCTCGTCATGGCCGCCGCGGCGGGCAGGCACCGGGTGCCGCTACGCGACCTGCTCGGATCGCTCGCGATCACCGGCGGGCTGGTGGCCTTCCTCCTCGTCGCCAAGCCTGCGAAGGGCCCGAGCGCCGTGGTCCCGCCGCTGCACTGGGCGGTCGGCGGGGGGACGATCGTCGCATTGGCGGTGGTCGTGACCGCCGTCGCCGCCCGCAGCGGTCCGGCCCGCAAGGCCGTTCTGCTCGGCGCGGGCGCCGGTGCACTCTTCGGGCTGCAGGCCGCGCTGACCCAGAGCGCGATCCACGTCCTGCGCACCGGCGGGGTCCTCGGCCTGCTCGTCACGTGGAACGGCTACGCGGTCGTCGTCGTCGCCCTGTTCGGCATGCTGCTGGTCCAGAGCGCGTTCGAGGCGGCGCCGCTGCCCGCGTCCTACCCGGCGGTCGTGACGACGGAGCTGATCGCCGGGATCATCGTCGGGATCGTGGTGTTGGGCGGGACGATCGAGCTGGGTGTCCTGAGCGTCGCGACGGGCGTCGTCAGCCTGCTGGTGATGATCGTCGGGATCTTTCTGCTCACCACCTCGCCGCTGGTCACCGGTCAGCTGGACGAGCTGATCCGCAACCAGGACGTCGGACAGGCCACCCGGATCGAGGAGCGGCTCGGCCGGGAGCTCGCCCACGTCGAACGCCTCGCGGCGGCTGGCCCGATCACGGGCAACCGCAACCTTCGCCGCCAGGTGGCGCGGATCGAGCAGGGAATCGAGCGCCTCTGTGTTCTGCAGGACGAGATACGCCGACACCGGGAGAGCGAGCTCGAGCACCTCGAAGGGCTCGACGCGTCGGAGCGCGAGCGTCGGGCCGCCCGCAGCCGCGAGTTGCGTGGTCGCGAGCGAGCCATCGACGAGCAGGCAGGCCGACTCCGTGAGCACGCCGACGCCCTCGAGGCCTCGATCGACGGGAGATCGTGAGCGGTGCACCGACCCGCGCCCGCCCCTCGCCGCCGCCGATGAACGACTTCGGGGCGACTTCTCGGGGTAGGCGGTCGGCCCCCGGCTACGGAGAGCTCCGCGCTGCCGCGCCCGGGCATCGAGGGCCCGACCTTCGACGGTTCAACAGCAATCATTGCGGGAACGCTGAGAACTGTCGGCGCGGAGAACTGTCGACGCTGAGCACCGTCGGCCCACCGGCCGTCAGGCAAGCGAGGAGAGGGCGGTGCCCGTGGCAGACGAGCGAGCCGGTGGACGGCTGGGTCACGGGTACGCCCGGCTCGTCACGCGGCTGCGGTGGCTGGTGCTGGTGCTCGTCGCGGGTGGGGTGGCCGCCGCCACGATGCTGCTGCCTGCGATGGGCGGCGTCGGCGAGGGGCCGCTGAACCTCGTGGCCCCCGACGCGCCCCCCGCCGAAGCCCAGCAGGCGGTGCTGAAGCGGTTCGGTCTGCCGTTGCTCAGCCGTGTCAGCCTCGTGCAGCAGGCCCCATCCGGGTTCCCGTCCGACGTACTGGTGCACACCTTCCGGCAGGCGGCGGCCGTCGACGTCGCCACCGCTCGCGATGGCCTGCCCGCCTCCGGCATCGCGGGCGCGCTGCCGGTGCCCAACTCGCTGGACCCGTCCCGGCCGCCGACGACGATCGTCACCTACCTGTTCGGCAGCCCGGAGCAGAACGTCTTCGAGCGGGTCCGGGCGGCCCGCGACTACGCCGATCGGCTCGGACCGGACGCTGGGGTCGTCGGCGTGACCGGGGCGGTGCCGGTGCAGGTCGAGCAGGGCGCCGTGGTCGGTCGGTGGCTGGACCGGGTGGAGGCGGCGTCGCTGGCCGCGGTCGCACTCATCGTCGGGATCGCCTTCCGGTCCGTCGTGGCCCCTGTGATCACGCTGGTCAGCGCGGGCGTCGCGTACGTGATCGCCGACCGGGTCATCGGCGGGGCGGCGGAGCTGTTCGGGGTCGCCGCCCCCAGCCAGCTGCAGCCCGTCGTGGTCGCCCTCACGCTGGGCGCCACCACCGACTACTCGGTGTTCTTCCTCTCCGGGATGCGCTCGCACATGCTCCGCGGGGCCACCGCACGGCAGGCCCTGCGGTTCAGCGTGGCTCAGAACCTGCGCATCGTGCTGGTGGCCGGGATCACGGTCGCCGCGGGCGTCGCCACATTGCTGCTGGCCCGGCTGAGCCTGTTCCAGGCCTTCGGTCCGGGCTTGGCGGTCACGATTCTGGCCAGCTTGGGCGTGTCGATCACCCTGGGGCCCGCCGCGCTGGCCGTCACCGGGCGGTGGGCGCTCTGGCCGGGGATGCGCCACGCCGTCCCGGAGACGGACGCCCACCCCGACGAGCTGCCCCGCTCACGCGTCCGCGACCGCATCGCGCGGCTGCTCACCCACCGGCTCGTGGCCGCCCTTGTCGTTGTCGCCGCGGTGGCCGCACTGCTCGCGGCGTCCTCACCGCTGCTGCGCTACGAGGCCTCGGTCGCGGCGCCCGCCACCCTCCCCGCGGGCAACCCGGTAAGGACGGCGGCCGAGGTCGCCGGGGCGGGCTTCGCGCGCGGCGCGCTGTCCCCGACCGAGGTGCTCGTGCAGAGCCCGGGCGTGACGGACGATCGCGCCGCTCTGGCGACGTTGCAGCGCCTGCTTTCCGGCCTGCCCGACGTCGCCGCCGTGCTCGGTCCGGCCCAACAGCCGTTCCCGGCCCCGGACCTGCCCGCGGGCCTGTTCCTGGCGCCGAGCGGCGATGCCGCCCGCTACCTGGTCGTATTCGACGACGACGCGCTGAGCGCCGCGGGGATCGCCGACCTGCGAGGGCTCGAGCAGGCCATGCCGGTGTTGCTGGAGCGGGCGGGCCTCGAGGGAACCCAGGTGGCGTACGCAGGCGACAGCGCGCTCGGCAGCTACCTCGTCGCCACCGCCCGGGGTGACCTGATCCGGGTGGGTATCGCGATCGGACTGGTGAACCTCGCGCTGCTCATGGTCTTCCTGCGCGCCCTTGTCGCGCCGGTCTACCTTCTGGCGTCCAGCTTCCTGTCGGTCGGGGCCGCGCTCGGCATCACCACCTGGGTGTTCCAGGACCGCGTCGGCTATCCCGGCCTGATCTTCTACGCGCCGTTCGCGGCCGCGGTGCTGCTCATCTCGCTCGGCTCCGACTACAACATCTTCACCGTGGGCCGCATCTGGGGTGCCGCCCGCTCGCTGCCGCTGCGCCAGGCGCTGGTCGCCGCGCTCCCGGCGTCGAGCAGGCCGGTGAACGTCGCAGGCCTCACGCTCGCCGCGAGCTTCGCCCTCGTCGCGCTCGTCCCGATCTCACCGCTGCGGGAGCTCGCGTGCGCCATGGCGGTGGGTGTGCTGATCGATACCTTCCTGGTCCGGTCCTTGCTCGTGCCCGGCCTGATCGTGCTCGTCGGCAGGGTCAGCGGGTGGCCGGGACGGCGGCTCTCGCGGTGACCGGTCGTGGCCGCGGACCGCCTGCGTCCACCCGCCCCGCTCCGGGTCGTTTTCGGCATGAGCACTGCGGGTAGAACAGCTCCATGATTGCGAGAACGCAACGAATGACCGTCCGCGCTGGATCGGGCCGCTCGATGTGGGGCAGGCGACTCGCGGTGATCGCCTCGGGTGCTGTGCTCGCCGTCGGGATCAGCGCATGTGGCGCCGGGAGCCAGGGGAGCG
Source organism: uncultured Actinomycetota bacterium (assembly GCA_963822805.1). Classification (GTDB taxonomy): domain Bacteria; phylum Actinomycetota; class Actinomycetes; order Mycobacteriales; family Pseudonocardiaceae; genus Pseudonocardia. The sequence continues at coordinate 135,561 of CAWGIV010000006.1, forward strand.
CGGCGACACCCAGCGCCGCGGCGAACGCCACGCCGAGTGCCGCGGCAGATGCCACGCCGAACCCGGTGGCCAGCCAGGAGATCACCGGCGCCTTCACCCGGTTCTTCGACGGGAACACCCCCGTCGACACCCGCATCAGCCTCCTGCAGAACGGGCAGCGCTACGCCCAGATCCTGCAGGCGGAATCCCGCATCCCCAACGCCAAGGCGACGTCGGCGGAGGTGAGCAACGTGCGGGTGAACGGGCAGCAGGCCACCGTGACCTACACCGTCCTGGTCAACGGCAACCCGGTGCTGCAGAACCAGACCGGCACCGCGGTCCTGGAGGACGGGCAGTGGAAGGTGGGGGACCAGAGCTTCTGCCAGTTGCTGCCCGCCCTCCGCCTGCCCGCGCAGCAGTGCAGCAACCTCAGCGCGGGCTCGGCGACGGCGACCCCATCTCAGTGAGCGGCGCGTTCCCCACCGGAGGAGACGGAAACCGCCGCCACATGCAGCATCGCAACCGTCGCGGTGCCCCGTTCTGGGGGACGTTTGGGTTCGACCAACCGTGGTATGACAGAACAGCAAGTATCAACCGACCAAGGAGGAAGCATGGGCAAGCACGCACGGATCGGCCTGCTGTTGGGCGCGACGGCCTGCCTCTTGGCGGTACTGGTCGACTGGGTCGTCGCCGAGCTGACCAGCGACGGCGTGACCGTCCAGGCCTCGGCGTCGTAGTCGATCAGTCCTCGGGAAGGGGCGCAACGGCGACGTTCGCCGCCCCTTCCCCCCCGGCGGGAGCCGATCATGCGCGTGCTGTTGGTCCACCCCAGCGCCCTGATGTACTCGGAGCTGTTTCTGCGCCTGGAACCGCTCGGGCTCGAACGGGTGGCAGGCGCCGTCCGGTCCGCGGGCCACGACGTGCAGGTACTCGACCTGCAGACACACACCGTCCGCGAGCTCGACCGCGAGCTGGCCGCGTTCGCGCCCGACGCCGTCGGGTTCGGCCTCAACTACCTGGCCAACGTGCCCGAGGTCATCGATCTGGCGCACCGGGTCAAGCGCGCGGCCCCCCGCACCTACGTCTTCTCCGGAGGGCACTCGGTGTCGTTCATCGCCCGGCACGTGCTGGAACAGGCCGACGGGGCGATCGACGCCGTGCTGCGCGGCGAGGGCGAGGTCGCGGCGCCGCTCCTGCTCGCCGCGCTGCCCGACCGGGCCGTGGCAGAGGTGCCCGGCGCGGTGACCCTCGACGGGGACGGCCCGGCCGCGCCCGGCATGCTCGCCTCCATCGACGAGCCCCGCCCCGCCCGCGACCTGGTCGCCCGACGGCGCAAGTACTTCATCGGCGTCCTCGACCCGGCCGCGTCCGCAGAGTTCACCCGCGGCTGCCCCTGGGACTGCTCGTTCTGCTCCGCCTGGACGTTCTACGGGCGCAGCTATCGGCGGATGAGCCCGCAAGCGGCGGCGGCCGATCTCGCGTCGGTGCGCGAGCCCGGGGTCTTCATCGTCGACGACGTGGCGTTCATCCGACCCGAGCATGGCGACGCCATCGCCGCGGAGCTGGAGCGCCGCCGGGTCCGCAAGCAGTACTACCTGGAGACACGCGCCGACGTCCTGCTGCGCAACACCGAGGTGTTCGAGCGCTGGCGCAGGCTGGGTCTGAACTACATGTTCCTGGGCATGGAGGCGCTCGACGCCGAGGGCCTCGACCGCTTCCGCAAGCGCACGAGCCCCGACGACAACCACCGCGCGCTGGATGTGGCGCGCCGGATCGGGCTGACCGTGGCGATCAACCTGATCGTCGACCCGCAGTGGGACGTCGTGCAGTTCCGCCGGGTGCGGGAGTGGGCGTTGGCGGTGCCCGAGATCGTGCACCTGACCGTGATGACGCCCTACCCCGGCACCGAGATCTGGCACACCGAGGGTCGCAAGCTGACCACATTGGACTACCGACTCTTCGACATCCAGCACGCCGTGCTGCCCACCCGGCTCCCCCTTGCGCAGTTCTACCGCGAGCTGGTCGCCACACAATCAGTGCTGAACCGCAAACACCTCGGCGTGGCCGCCCTGGCCAAGACCGCGCGCATCGTGGGACGTCACCTCGCGCACGGCCAGACGAACTTCGCCCGCATGCTGTGGAAGTTCCACCGCACCTACAACGCGAACAGGCAACTCGGCGACCACGACGGCCCGGTCCGCTACGAGCTCCCGGTGCCGCAGCACCACGCGGTGGGTCCCCGCGACCGCAAGCAGCTCTACGTGCATGTCGACCCCCACCGCTCGCGAGGCGGCTGAGCTTCCACTGGGCGACAGCGGGAGTCGGGCGGCAGCGATACAGGAGATGCGGATGCCTGCCGTCGGACTCGATCCCGAGCGGCGCGCTCGGCGGCGACCCGGTCCAGATCGCCGACCGCCTGGGCGAGGACGTCGATCTGCTCGCCGAGCTGCGTGCGGCGAGCCGCGAGCGTCGCTTCGGTCTCGACCCGGGTGCGGGCCGACCACCTGCCGACCACCCGCCCCGGCGCCATGATCACCAGTTCGGCGCGCAGACCGGCCAAATCCGGCCGGATACGCGCCGAACCGGCGATCATCGCCCAGGGTCGGGGCGCTCGCGTCGACCGAGGCCGACACGGTCGTGAGGCCGACGAGCAGCACATCCTGTCTCGCGCGCCCGGACCCGGTCCGGCCCGCGCTCGGAGCCACCGCGGGCGCGTCTCGTGAACGGCGGCCGCCCATCAGGCCCGTCTACTCCGCCGTGTCGGCCCGGTCCCGCAGCTTCTCCGCGATGCCGGACACCGCCTGACCGATGCGCCCCGGAATCACGTGGCCGGGGCTGGCGGCGAAGCTGGACTCGTCGAGCATGTCCTTGACCATCTGCAGGGCGATGCGGTTGCGGTTGGGCGTGCCGTTGCGCATCGCCTCGAACAGGCTCGTCACCTGATCCTTCTTGACCTTGGCCGGGATCGGTGGGACGTGCTCGTCGACCAGGCATTCGACGATGACCGGGCCGTCCCAGGAGAAGGCCTCCCGCATTTGGTCCGCGCAGCGGGTGGGGTCCTCGATGTGCATGCCGCGGGCGCCCGCCGCCTCCGCGAACTTGACGAAGTCGAACGGGGCGACGTTGACGCCGTACTCCGGGTTGCCGAGGAACACCATCTGCTCCCACTTGATGAGGCCCAGGGTGTTGTTCTTGATCACGATGATCTTGATCGGCAGCCGGTGTTGCACCGCGGTGAGGAAGTCCCCGAGCTGCATGGTGAGCGATCCGTCGCCGGTGAAGACGACCACCTGGCGGCCGGGGTAGGCCGCCGCGGCGCCGATGGCGTACGGCAGGCCGGCGGCCATCGAACAGTTGGTGCCCGAGAAGCTGAACAGCTGCCCGTCGCGGACCTTGATCTGCCGCGCCGCCCAGGTGGTGACGGTGCCCGAGTCGCCGCAGACGATCGCGTTAGGGGCGAGCACGTCGTTGAGCGCCCACGCGGGCACCTGGGGCTTCATCGGGGTGTCGGTGCTGGTACCGCGCTCGGCCATGAGGTCCCACCACGCGCGCATGCCCTCCTGGGCCTGGGTGAGGAAGGCCCGGTCCTCGTTGCGGTCGAGCAACGGCAGCAGCTCGGCAAGCGTCGCACGGGCGTCGCCGACCAGCGGCACGTCCACCGGGTGGCGCAGGCCGATCCGTTCCGGCTTGTCGTCGATCTGCACGCAGACCGTCTGGCCCGGCTGGGGGTAGAACTCGATGTAGGGCATGGTCGAGCCGACGATGAGCAGGGCGTCGCACTGCTCGAACGCCTCTTCCGAGGGGCGGGTGCCGACGAGCGCGATGGAGCCGGTGCTGTAGGGGGAGTCGTCGGGGATGCAGTCCTTCCCCAACTGGGCCTTGACCACCGGCGCGCCGAGCTTCTCGGCCACAGCCTCCAGCTCAGCCCCGGCTCCTCGGGCACCCGCCCCGGCCAGGATGGCGACCTTCGTACGACCGCGCAGTGCCGCAGCGGCCGCCTCGAGGTCCTGCCGGACGGGAACCCGGGTCGGGGGGCGGTAGGTCGTCGAGGTGTGGCCGGGCACGTTGCGCTTGAACCGCGTGCCGGACTCGGCGGGCGCGGCCTGGTAGTCGATCGGGAACGCGAGGTGGCTCGGTCCCCGCTGCGTCAGCGCGGTGCGCACCGCGTAGTCCACCACGTTGGTGACGTGCTGGGGACCCATGATGCGCTGGTTGTAGAGGGCGACGTCGTTGAAGAGGTAGTCGGTGTTGACGTCCTGCAGGTACGAGGTGCCGATCAGGTCGTGGTAGGTCATCCCCGTGATCGCCAGAATCGGCGCCTGTTCGGTCCTGGCGTCGAGCAGGCCGTTGAGCAGGTGCACCGCGCCCGGCGCCGCCGTGGAGAAGCACACCCCGAGCTTGCCGGTGAACTTGGCGTAGCCCACCGCCGCCATCGCGGCCACCTCCTCGTGGCGCACGTGGATGTAGGTGAGCTCGTCGTGGCGCTTGCGCAGTGCCTCCATGAAGCCGTTGATGCCGTCGCCGGGTAGTCCGAAGATCGTGTCGACGCCCCAGTCGAGGAGCCGGTCGACCAGGACGTCGGAGGCGGTGCGGTCGTCGGACATGCGTTCTCCTTTGCCAGTGGGGTGGGGATCAGGCCTTGCCGAACAGGGGAAGCACCGTGCGCCGGTAGATGCTGTTGACCACGATCGCGCCCCTTCGTCCATCGCTGCTCGACGGTCTGGGCGCCGTCGACGTAGGTCTCTCCGGGTGTGCTCATGACAACCTCCGTCTGGCCGTTCTGCCGCCGGGTAGCCACAGCCATCCCAGCGCAAACCTCAATGTTTGCGAATGAGCAATTGAGGTAGTCCCACCGGGAATGTTGGCTGACGGGAGGACGCGATGGCGGACACGCTGAAAGCGGCCGGGATGCGGCGGCACCAGACCACCCGGGGAGCGGTGAACCGCGGGCGGCTGGCCCGCGACCTGGCCGCGGCCATCGACGGGGAGGTCCGCTTCGACGACGGCGCGCGGGCGCTGTACGCCAACGACGCTTCGATCTACCGCCAGGTCCCGCTCGGCGTTGTGCTGCCCGCGCATGCGGAGGACGTCGCTGCGGCCCTCGCGGTGTGCCGGGCGCACGGAGCACCGGTGCATGCCCGCGGCTGCGGCACGGGCCTGGCCGGGCAGAGCGTCAACGCGGGCGTGGTGTTCGACTTCTCCCGCTACATGAACGAGATCGTCGAGCTGGATCCCACCGCCCGCACCGCCCGGGTGCAGCCGGGTGTGATCTGCGACCAGCTTCGGGACGCTGCCGCCGCGCACGGGTTGACGTTCACGGTGGATCCGGCGACCCATGACCGGTGCACGCTCGGCGGGATGATCGGCAACAACTCGTGCGGCACGCACTCGGTGATGGGCGGCAAGACCGTCGACAACGTGCTGACCCTCGACGTCATCACCTATGACGGCACGCGCATGACCGTCGGCCCCACCGACGATGAGGAGTACGCGCGGGTTCTCGCGGGCGGCGGCCGCCGGGCCGAGATCTACCGGGCCTGCCGCGAGCTGGCCGAGCGCAACGCGCCGCTGATCCGCGAGCGCTACCCCGACGTGCCGCGGCGCGTCTCCGGCTACAACCTCGACGACCTGCTGCCGGAGAAGGGCTTCAACCTCGCGCGCGCCCTCGTCGGCACGGAGTCGACCTGCGTGCTCGTGCTCGAGGCCACCGTCCGGCTGCTGCCCGACCCGCCGCATCACACCCTGCTGGTGGTCGGCTTTCCCGACGCCGCGACCGCCGCCGACCACGTCCCCGAGCTGGCCGACACGGGCGTGATCGGCCTGGAGTGCTTCGACGCGGGAGTGTTGGAGAACATCGCCAAGCACGGGCTGCACATCCCCGGAATGGACGAGCTGCCCAAGGGCGGGGCGTGGCTGCTCGCCGAGTACGGCGCCGACACCCAGGACGCGGCCAACGCGAAGGTCGAGGACGCCCGGGGCCGGGTCAGCGATCCGGGGGTGGCGAAGGTCGTCGAGGACGCGGCCAGCCAGGGCGACATCTGGGAGGTGCGCCGCTCTACCATCGAGTACACCCGCATCCCCGGCGAGCACTCCGGGCTCGCGGGCTGGGAGGACGCGGGCCTGCCCCCGGACCGGCTCGGCGACTACATCCGCGACTACTGCGCGCTGGTGGAGCGCCACGGCTACCACACCGTCCTCTTCGGCCACTTCGGGCAGGGCTGCATGCACAACCGGCTCGACCTCAAGCTCGACACCGCCGCCGACATCGCGAACTTCCGCTCGTTCCTGGACGAGGCGGGCGACCTCGTCGTCTCGTACGGCGGCTCGCTGTCCGGCGAGCACGGGGACGGGCAGCTGCGCGCCAACCAGCTCGTGAAGATGTACGGGCCGGAGCTCCTGGCCGCCCTCGGCGAGTTCAAGGCGATCTTCGACCCGGACGGGCGGATGAACCCCGGGAAGGTGGTGCACCCCAACCCGCCGGATTCGCACCTGCGCCGCGGCACCGACCTTCGGATTCGTCCGGTGCGGACGCACTTCGCCTTCCCCGACGACGAAGGCGGGTTCTTCGACGCGGTGAACCGCTGCTTCGGCATCGGCAAGTGCCGCCACACCAAAGGCGGCACCATGTGCCCCAGCTACATGGTGACCCACGAGGAGCAGCACTCCACCCGCGGCCGCGCCCGGCTGCTCTTGGAGATGATGAGCGGCCACGACGACGACGTGCGGTCGAAGGGCTGGCGTGACCCGTACGTCAAGGGCGCGCTGGACCTGTGCCTGGCGTGCAAGGGCTGCAAGGGCGACTGCCCTGTCAACGTCGACATGGCCACCTACAAGGCGGAGTTCCTCTCCCACTTCTACGCGGGCAGGCTGCGTCCCCGGGCCGCCTACGCGATGGGCCTGATCCCGGTGTGGGCCCGGCTCGCGTCCCGGGTGCCGGGCCTGGTCAACGCGCTGCTCGCGGCGCCCGTGCTCGGGTCGGTGGCCAAGCGCGCGGCCGGGGTCGACCGGCGGCGGTCGGTGCCGCAGTTCGCCGCGCGCACCTTCCGCGACTGGTTCGCCGAGCACAAGCCCCGCCCGGACGGCGAGCCGGTGATGCTGTGGCCGGACACCTTCACCGACCGCTTCGACCCCGAGGTGGGCATCGCGGCCGTCGAGGTGCTCGAGGCCGCCGGGTTCCGGGTGACGATCCCCGACCGCCTGCTGTGCTGCGGCCGTCCGCTCTACGACTACGGCATGCTCCCGACCGCACGGCGTTGGCTCACGCGGATCCTCGACGAGCTTCGTGAGTCGATCCGGGCAGGCGTCCCGCTCGTCGGCCTCGAGCCCAGCTGCCTGGCCGTGTTCCGGGACGAGCTGCCCAACCTGCTGGCGGGCGACATGGACGCGCACCGGCTCGCGGCACAGTCGTTCAGCCTCGCCGAGCTGCTCGACCGTCGTGGCTACCGGCCGCCCGAGCTGCACCGCCGAGCCCTCGTGCAGCGGCACTGTCACCACGGCGCGGTGATCGGAGCCGACGCGGACGCCCGACTGATGTCGGCGATGCGCCTCGACGTGACGACCCCCGACTCGGGGTGCTGCGGCATGGCGGGCAGCTTCGGCTATGAGCGGGGCGAGAAGTACGAGGTGTCGATCGCCTGCGGGGAGCGCGTCATCCTGCCGGAGGTGCGGGCTGCGGCCGAGGACACCCTCGTGCTCGCCGACGGCTTCAGCTGCCGCAGCCAGATCGCTCACGGCAGCGGGCGCCGGGCGCTGCATCTCGCCGAGGCGCTCGCGCTCGCGCTACGGCACGGGACGGAGGGGCCGCGGGGCGGGCGCCCGGAGGCGGCGGCGCGGGAACCTCGACCGCGGCAGGGTGCCGTGGTGGCAGCGCTCGGCGCGGGTGCCGCGGCGGCCGTCGGCGCCGTCGCGATGGCGGGCTGGAGGCGGCGGCGGTGACGGCTGAATCAGAGCGACCGGCAAACGGTGGCGCCGGGGGCAGCAGGGAGGGGTGGTCGGATCTGGCCCCGCTGTGCCTCCCCGGTGTCGCCGCGCGGCCGACGAAACGTCGGACCCTGCGCTCGAAGGGAACCTCAGCGGGGTTTCGCCGCCGGCGTTGATCGCCGGAAGGGGGACATGACGGCCATATTTGGCGCGCATGTCCCACTTCCGCCGATCAACGCGCTGAACACCCACTCCGTACCGAACCTGCTGATCAGCCCGACCCGCGCGCGTTCCTTCGTGGCCACCGGCGACTTCTCGGCACCGGTCGGGCCCGGTTCTGGGAGATCCGGGCCTCCACGTCGCAGGGATGACGTTCACGAGGCAAGGCCGAGAACGTAAGCCACGAGCACGTAGAGGAGGTAGAGGTTGACGTCGCCGGACTGGATCGGTCGGACCGCGTCGGCCAGCCACTCGAGGGCAGCGACGGCCGGCCGGTACAGGTAGCGCTGGAAGATCGGGGTGACCGCGGACTCGTAGTGCACCGGGCCGGACCGCCCGGCCGGGTCGTCCGATGCCCGTTCCAGCCGCACCGAGGGGCGGTAGAGCTCGTTGAACGTGACTCGCGTCGGCGCGGCGAACGTCATCGCCGAGTGCTGCATCCGCGGCTTGAAGGCCACGATCCCGCCGTCCCAGACCGGCACGACCGTGCTCGCGCCGCGGGGCCTGCTCGCGGCGTAGATCAGCAGCGGGACCAGCGTCACCGCGACGAGGAACATCGTGAGGTAGGTCGGGGAGAACGCGGAGAAGTCGGTGTGCGCGGGAATCACCGTGAGGTTGCCGATCAGCAGCTCCGGCCGCAGGTCGACACCGGTCGTCGCGCGGACCGTATCGGCGAGGCCGACCAGCCGGAGGGCACCGAGGCGCGCGCCTGGCGGCCCTCGGTCTCGACCGCGATGGTCAGGGTGGTCCGTCCACGAGAGTCGAGGATCTCGTGGGCGCGCACGTCGGAGAACCGAACACCGCAGGAGTTCTGCTGCATAGCCGCACCTCTCCCAGCGAATCTGCCAGGGACCGTCGGCGGCGCATCCGCGGTTCAGGGTGAGCCCCATCACCCGCCGGCCATTCTGCCACGCTCGACTTCGGGTAGGCTTGATCAGGCGATGGGGCCCGCCTGAACCGCCCGAGTGGCTGATGGCTTCTACCGGTGTCGAGCTGGTGGAGGCGACGATGAGCGCGGTCCAGGGATTTCAGAGCATCCTGTGCCCTCGCCCGGAACAGATGATGGCACCCGATCCGGTCGGTGAGCCGGAGTTCTTCGGCGATCTGAACCTCGATCAGGTCGTCAGCGCCGTGACGGTCGGTCGTGAGGAGTACGACCTCACACCGCTGTTCTACGCCCCGCTGCGCGATGTGCAGGCCGTGCGATACCGGCACGAAGTGGTGCGCGACCTGCAACGCAGGACGGTGCGGGAGCCGGTCGAACAGTTCGCCGAGGGGATGCGCCGCGTCCGCGCCCACCTCGCGTTGTCCGGCAAGCTGCGGCATCGGCTGCAGCAACAACGTTGGTTCCTCGACGCCGTCGTCACCTACTGCGACGCGGTGACGGCACTGGCCGAGCAGTCGCCGCGGGCCGACGTCGTGGCGCCCGGACTGCAGGGTCTGCGTGACTACCTCGCCGCCTACGTCGAGTCCGCGCCCTTCCAGGCGCTCAAGTCGGCCACTCGTCGTCTCGGCGAGCAGCTGTCGACGGTCAAGTACTGCGTGCACATCCGGGGGGCCCGGGTCACCGTCCGCCGCTACGACGGCGAGGCCGACTACGGCACCGACGTCGAGAAGACCTTTGCCCGGTTCAAACAGGGCGCCGTCAAGAACTATCTGGTCAAGCTGCCCGACTACGCGGAGATGGACCACGTGCAAACGCAGGTCCTCGACCGTGTCGCGATGCTGTACCCGGAGATCTTCCGCGGCCTGGCCGAATACTGCGCTCGGTACCGCGACTTCCGGAACGCCACCATCGAGCGCTTCGACCGCGAGGTGCAGTTCTACCTCGCCTACCTCGCGTTCATGCAACGCGTTTCCGGGACGGGGCTGTCGTTCTGCCTTCCGGAGGTGTCCGAGCATCCAGGCGAGATCCTCATCGATGACGGATTCGACCTCGCCCTGGCCACCCGGCTCGTTCCGCGGAAGACGCCGGTGGTGTGCAACAGCGTCCATCTGCACGGCAAGGAGCGGATCGTCGTGGTGACCGGCCCGAACAACGGGGGCAAGACGACCTTCGCGCGGATGTTCGGTCAGGTCCCCTACCTGGCCGGTCTAGGCCTGCCGGTGCCCGCAAAGCGAGCGGCGCTGTTTCTTCCGGATCGCGTCTTCAGCAACTTCGAGCGCGAGGAGAGCCTGGTGACGTTGCACGGCAAGCTCGATGACGAGCTGGTACGCATCCGCGGCGTCCTGGACCGCGCCACCGCCTGCAGCGTCGTCGTGATGAACGAGAGCTTCGCCTCCACGACGTTGAGCGACGCCCGGTTCATCGGCACGGAGATACTGCAGCGGATCATCGAGCTGGGATCGGTGGCCGTGTATGTGACCTTCGTCGACGAGCTCGCCGCGCTCGGCGACGCCGTGGTCAGCATGGTCGGTGGCGTCGTCCCCGACGACCCCCGACGCCGGACCTTCCGGATCACACGACAGGCCGCCGACGGGCTCGCCTACGCGGCCGCCCTCGCCGCCAAGTACGGCCTCACCTACGCGTCGTTGAAGGGGCGGATCTCCCGATGAAGGTCTTCCTGCTGAAGCATGACCGCGATGTCGACTGGAGCGCCGATCCGCCGCCCCAGCACCGGGAGCTGACCCAGGATCTCGACCTGGCCACGCTGTTCGCGGCGATGGCCGCCGACGAACAATATCTGGGCGACATCGCCCGGCAGGTCGTGCTCGCGCCGCTGACGGAACCCGGCACGATCCTCTACCGCCAGGGCGTCCTGACCGACTGCCTGCATCATCCGGCCGTCGTGCGCCAGCTCTATGACCTCGCGGTGGACGCTCTGCGCAGCCTGAAGAAGGTCTGGGTCGGTGCCTTGTTCCGGGACTCACCGGACACGATCCTTCGCCGAGCGGTGGAGATACTGGCGTTGCTGCTCGACAGCCTCCGCGGGCTTCGGACGCTGGCCTACCAGGAGGGCGCGCAGTTCCGCTCGGAGGGATTCACCCGGTTCTTCGCCATGGTCGGCGAGGAGCTCGACGACGACTACCTGGCCTCGATCGAGGCCCATCTGGCCGACCTCCGGCTGCCCGGCGGCGTGCTCATGAGCGCCGAGCTCGGGAAGGGCAACAAGGGCGTCCGCCACGTGCTGCATCGCCCGCCGCATCGGGGCTGGTGGGAACGGCTGACCGGATTCGGCGGTGACGGCTACTCCTTCGAGATCCACCCTCGGGACGAGGCGGGTGCGCGGGCCCTGCGCCAGCTGGAGGGGCAGGGGGTCAACCTTGCGGCCAACGCGCTGGCCCAGTCGGTCGATCACGTGCTGAGCTTCTTCCGCGTGCTGCGGGCCGAGCTGGCCTTCTACCTCGGCTGTGTGAACCTGCACCTGCGCCTGGCCGACAAAGGTGAACCGATGTGCTTCCCCGACCCGCGTCCCACCGGGGCTCCGGCGCTCTCCGCGCGCGGGCTCTACGACGTGTGCCTGTCGCTGCGCATCGACTCCCACGCGGTGGGCAACGACATCGACGCCGACGGCCGGCGCCTCGTGCTGATCACCGGGGCCAACGAGGGCGGCAAGTCGACGTTCCTGCGCAGCGTCGGTGTGGCCCAGCTGATGATGCAGAGCGGGATGTTCGTGCCCGCCACGTCGTTCACGGCGAACGCGAGCACCGGGGTGTTCACGCACTTCAAACGCGAGGAGGACGCCACCATGACCCAGGGGAAGCTGGACGAGGAGCTGGCCAGGATGAGCCAGGTCGCCGACCGGATCGGACCGGGTGCGCTGCTGCTGTGCAACGAGTCCTTCGCCTCCACCAACGAGCGGGAAGGCTCCGAGATCGCCCGACAGGTCGTGCGGGCCGCGACCGAGTCCGAGGTGAAGGTGCTGTTCGTCACCCATCTGTACGACCTTGCCCACGGTCTGTACCGCGAACGCGGCGACACGGAGCTGTTCCTGCGGGCCGAACGGCGATCCGACGGCCGCCGCACCTTCCGGATGACCACCGGCGAGCCGTTGCCGACGAGCTACGGTGCGGACTCCTACCGGCGCGTCTTCGCGGGCGCCTAGCACGCGGTCGGGTCGACGGGCGCGCCGACTTGCGTCGTGGCTTCACGGACGACGAAACTGGAGGCCGAGGGCGATGAGACTCGCCGAAACCGCGGGCCGCGAGGACCGCTGATGGTCTCTACCGCAACATTGTGCTGTCTACCGACAGCCAGGGACGGTCGAGGAGGTCAGCGGTGGCAACCAAGCCGGAGCCCGTCGAGTTCGACGTGATCGTCGAGATCCCGAAGGGTCAGCGCAACAAGTACGAGATGGACCACAAGATCGGTCGCATCCGCCTCGACCGGTGCCTGTTCACCGCCACGTCCTACCCGGTCGACTACGGCTACATCGAGCACACGCTGGCCGTCGACGGCGACCCGTTGGACGCGATGGTCCTGATCGATGAGCCCACGTTTCCTGGTTGCGTTGTGCGGTGTCGACCGGTGGGCATGCTCCGCATGACCGATGAGCGCGGTCAGGACGACAAGGTTCTCTGCGTTCCCGCAGCTGACACCCGCATGGAACACCTGCGCGACATCATCCACGTCCCGGAGTTCGACAAGCTCGAGCTCCAGCATTTCTTCACGGTCTACAAGGAGCTTGAGCCGGGCAAGTCGGTGGAGGGCAAGGTGACCTGGGCGGGGCGCTCCCTCGCCGAGGCCGAGATCGAGCAGGCTCGATCCCGGGCCGCCCGTGAGACGTCCGGCGAGTCCATGGGTGGTGCCCGGCGGTGAGGCGCCCATCGCGGCCACGGCTGCCGCACGTCAACGAGACATCGGCAGGCGGGCTCGTGATCGACTCCGCGCTCGCCGTGCCCGTCATCGCGCGACGAGGCCGACGTGGGCTGCGATGGTCGCTGCCCAAGGGCCATATCGAGCCGGGCGAGAGCGCGGAACAGGCCGCCGTACGCGAGATCGCCGAGGAAACCGGAATCGTGGGGCGCGTCGTTACGTGGGTCGGCGACATCGACTTCCGATTCGTCGCCGAGGGACGATGCGTGCACAAGACCGTGCACCACTTCCTGCTCGAGTACGTCAGCGGCGAGCTGTGTGCCGACGACCACGAAGTCGAGTCGGCGGAGTGGACGCCGCTTGCCGCCCTCTCGTCCCGGCTCGCATACCCCGACGAGCGCCGCATTGTCGAGCGCGCGGTGCGGCTTCTCGACAACGATGTTCCAGGTGGCCGCCGTGGCCGCCCGCCGGTGTCGGACGACGCCCGAGTGGGCCCTCAGCGGGGTTTCAGCTCGGCGAAACCCCGCTGAGGTTCCTCTCGCGCGCAGGGACCGACGTTTCGTCGGCCGCGGCGATACCGAGTGGGCGCAGCTGGGCCCGACCGATCACCTCTACCCCCGGCGCCATCATTTGCCGGTCGCTTCTGCAGGGATGACGAGCGTGCCCCCGGCAGGACTCGAACCTGCGACCTAGAGATTAGAAGGCTCTTGCTCTATCCAGCTGAGCTACGGAGGCGGGATGGTCCCTAGGGACCGTCCGGACGGGAGCGTAGCGGCCGAGAAGGTTCCCGTCGCGGCGTGGCCCTACCCGGCCATACTGGCGCGATGCGCGTGGCAATTCGTCATGAGCGGCCTGGACGCGGTAGGTTCCCGCGTCGCCGACAGCGGGTCGCCGGGGCTGTCCCCGCAGGATGAGAGGGGTGAGCCCATGCCACCGACGCTGCTGTCCGCGGCAGGCTCGGACGTCGGCCGCAGGCGGGCCATGAACCAGGATTCGGCGGCCGCCGGCACGCGCCTGCTCGTCGTCGCCGACGGTATGGGCGGGCATGCCCACGGTGAGGTTGCGAGCACGGTCGCAGTCGGTGCCCTCATGGAGCTCGAGGAACGGCTCGCTGCCGATCTGAGCGACGTCGACCTGACCGCCGCCCTCGGGACCGCGCTCGACGAAGCGGCCGCTCGGCTCACCACGCTCGCCCAGGACGACCCGCAACTGCGCGGCACCGGCACGACGGTCGTGGCATTCCTGGTCGACGGCACCCGCATCGGCATCGCGCACATCGGCGACTCCCGCGCCTACATGCTGCGCGACGGCGTCCTCGTCCGCCTCACCCGCGACCACACCCTCGTCCAGAGCCTGGTGGACGAGGGCCGCATCACCGAACAGGAGGCGGCGACCCATCCGCGCAGGTCGTGGCTCATGCGCACCCTGCAGGACAGCAGCGCGGCCGAGCCCGACCTGTTCGTACACACCGGCGTCGTCGGGGATCGCTACCTCATCTGCTCCGACGGCCTGACCGCTGTCCTCGACGACGAGATGATCGCGGAGGTGCTGCGGTCCGAGACCGACCGCGAGGCAGCCGTGGCGCGGTTCGTACACCTCGCCAACGCGGGCGGCGGCCCCGACAACATCACCTGCATCGTCGCCGACCTCGTCGATGCGCCCGCCGTCGATGGGGGAGCGATCGTCGTCGGGGCGGCGGCCGCGGACCGCGAACCCGCGTAGCCGCGCTCGCGCGACGGTGAGCGGCGGTCCTGTCGGTACGCGGGGCTAGCCTGGCCGTATGGCGAACGCGACCGTCGAGCCAACCGCCGCCGCCCCACCCACCCCGTTCCGCACCGCGGTGCCGGGGCTCCTGGCCGTCGGTGCCGCCGTGGCGGCCGTCGTGGCGGGAGGTCTCACCGTGCTCACCGGGGCGCGCCCGATCTCCTCGTTGGGGCTTCCCGATCCCGGCACGCTGACGACCGTGGGCCTGCCCGCGGTCCGCGCGATCGCCGAGGTGTGCATGGTGCTGACGATCGGCGGTGTGCTCTTGGCCGCGTTCCTCGCGCCCCCCCAGCGCAACGGCTACCTCGACGGCACGGGCTATCGCGCCTTGCGGGCGGCGTCGTGGTGCGCGGTGGGTTGGACGGCGGCTGCCGTGCTGATGGTGCCGCTGAGCGTCGCGGACGCGCTGGGGCGCCCCGTGTCGCTGGTGCTTTCGCCCGGGCTGCTGGTCCGGATCGCGCCCAAGCTCGCCGACCCGACATCGTGGGTGTTGACGGCGGCGATCGCCGCGATCGTCGTCATCGGGTGCCGCACGGTGCTGACCTGGGGTTGGTCGGTCGTACTACTCGCATTCGCGCTGGCGGGACCGCTGCCCGTCGCGTTCACCGGGCACTCCTCGGCAGGCGGCGCGCACGACGTCGCCACCGACAGCTTGATGTTGCACGTCCTCGCCGCCGCTCTCTGGGTCGGCGGACTCGCGGCGGTGCTCGGCACCGCGGCATCGCGGAGCTCCGACCGGGCGTCCGCCCTGGCCACCGGGGTTCCGCGGTTCTCGGCGTTGGCGCTCGTGTGCTGGCTGGCGATGGCCGTCACCGGGGTGGTGAACGCGTTGGTCCGCATACCCCTTTCGGCGCTGGTCGGCACCACATACGGCGCGCTTGTACTCGGCAAAGTCCTCGCGTTGCTGGCTCTCGGCGGGTTCGGCGCGATCCATCGCCGTCGAACGGTCGGCGCGGCCTCGAGCGGCGACACGCGCGCGCTGCTGCGGCTCGGTGCGGTCGAGGTGCTGCTCATGTTCGCGACGATCGGGCTCGCCGTCGCGCTCGGCCGCAGCGCGCCGCCCGACACCGGCGTCGTCCCCTCGCGGGTCGAGGTGCTCATCGGCTACGACCTCACCGGGCCCCCAACCCTGGCCCGGCTACTCTTCGACTGGCGCTTCGACCTCATCTACGGGTCGGCCGCGATCGCGCTGGCGGCGCTCTACCTGGTCGGCGTGCGGCGGCTGCGGGCACGTGGCGATGGTTGGCCCGTCGGACGCACCGTCGCGTGGCTGTCGGGCTGTCTGGGGTTGCTCCTGGCGACGAGCTCCGGAATCGGCCGCTATGCGCCCGCGATGTTCAGCGTGCACATGGCCCAGCACATGCTGCTCGGCATGCTGGTGCCGATCCTGTTGGTGCTGGGGGCGCCGGTGACACTCGGGCTCCGCACCCTGCCGGGCGGGGGACGCAACGGGCCGCCCGGTCCGCGCGAGTGGCTGCTCGCGGCTGTGCACTCGCCCGTGGCGCGGGTGCTGACACATCCGCTGGTCACGCTGCCGCTCTTCGTGGGTTCCTACTACGCGCTCTACTTCTCCGGGCTCTTCAACGACGCGCTGTACGAGCACTGGGCGCACCTCGCCATGAACCTGCATTTCCTTGTCGTGGGCCTGCTGTTCTTCTGGCCGCTCGTCGGCGTCGATCCCGCTCCGCGCCGGTGGCCGCCGGTCGCCCGCCTGGGCATCGTCTTCGCGTCGGTGCCGTTCCACGCGTTCTTCGGCGTCGCGTTGATGAGCAGCAACACGGTGATCGGCGGCGGGTTCTACCGCGCGCTCGCGCTGCCCTGGGTGACCGATCCGCTGGCCGACCAGAAGCTGGGCGGCGGCCTCGCGTGGGCATCGGGCGAGATACCGCTGTTGCTCGTCGTGATCGCGTTGCTCGTGCAATGGTCACGTCAAGACGAACGTACGGCCCGGCGCGATGACCGTCGGGCGGACGCCGACGGCGACGCCGACCTGGCGGCGTACAACGCCATGCTTCGCCGCCTGGCTACCCCAGATGCACCGCTCGTCGCCGACGGCGACCCATCGATTCATGAGTCGATCGAGTCCAGCACACCGGGCGAGCCCGCGGACACGTCGCCGGAGCACGGAGTTGTGCCAGGTCAGAGCTCCGACGGGCGAGGCTGACGCCGGGTCGACCGACCGACCGTTCGGCGCAGCCGGCTGGTTCGATGTGCCGGTGAGTGCCAAGGGCGGCGCCATCCCTGCAGGTCAGCCCGGTTGTAGGGGGCCGATTTGACGTCTTGTCAAGCCCTCGCGTAACTTTCCGTCCGTCATCGGGACGTCGATCCCGGACAGGCCCCGGATCTCAGCGCTTGCGGTGGGTGATGGTGTGCGGGTGTCTTTTGAGAACTCAACAGTGTGTCGAGCTTATTTTTTCTGGTTTTGTGCCAGTTTTGTTTTTGTGTTTTTGGTCAGGGTTTTTGTTGGAGAGTTTGATCCTGGCTCAGGACGAACGCTGGCGGCGTGCTTAACACATGCAAGTCGAACGCGCCTGCTCTTTTTGGGGTGGGTGAGTGGCGAACGGGTGAGTAACACGTGGGTGACCTGCCCTGCACTCTGGGATAAGCCTGGGAAACTGGGTCTAATACCGGATATGACACTGTCTCGCATGGGGTGGTGTGGAAAGTTGCCTCTTTTTGGGGTTTCGGTGTGGGATGGGCCCGCGGCCTATCAGCTTGTTGGTGGGGTGATGGCCTACCAAGGCTTCGACGGGTAGCCGGCCTGAGAGGGCGTCCGGCCACACTGGGACTGAGACACGGCCCAGACTCCTACGGGAGGCAGCAGTGGGGAATATTGCGCAATGGGCGGAAGCCTGACGCAGCGACGCCGCGTGGGGGATGACGGCCTTCGGGTTGTAAACCTCTTTCGACTTCGACGAAGCATCCTTGGGGTGTGACGGTAGGGGTGGAAGAAGCACCGGCCAACTACGTGCCAGCAGCCGCGGTAACACGTAGGGTGCGAGCGTTGTCCGGAATTATTGGGCGTAAAGAGCTCGTAGGCGGTGTGTCGCGTCGGCCGTGAAAACCTGCAGCTTAACTGTGGGCGTGCGGTCGATACGGGCATCACTGGAGTTCGGCAGGGGAGACTGGAATTCCTGGTGTAGCGGTGAAATGCGCAGATATCAGGAGGAACACCGGTGGCGAAGGCGGGTCTCTGGGCCGATACTGACGCTGAGGAGCGAAAGCGTGGGGAGCGAACAGGATTAGATACCCTGGTAGTCCACGCCGTAAACGTTGGGCGCTAGGTGTGGGGGCCATTCCACGGTTTCTGTGCCGCAGCTAACGCATTAAGCGCCCCGCCTGGGGAGTACGGCCGCAAGGCTAAAACTCAAAGGAATTGACGGGGGCCCGCACAAGCGGCGGAGCATGTGGATTAATTCGATGCAACGCGAAGAACCTTACCTGGGTTTGACATGCGCCAGACGCCGGTAGAGATGCCGGTTCCCTTGTGGTTGGTGTGCAGGTGGTGCATGGCTGTCGTCAGCTCGTGTCGTGAGATGTTGGGTTAAGTCCCGCAACGAGCGCAACCCTCGTTCCATGTTGCCAGCATGCGGTAGTGATATCGTGGTGGGGACTCATGGGAGACTGCCGGGGTCAACTCGGAGGAAGGTGGGGATGACGTCAAGTCATCATGCCCCTTATGTCCAGGGCTTCACACATGCTACAATGGCTCATACAGAGGGCTGCGAGACCGTGAGGTGGAGCGAATCCCTTAAAGTGGGTCTCAGTTCGGATCGGGGTCTGCAACTCGACCCCGTGAAGTCGGAGTCGCTAGTAATCGCAGATCAGCAATGCTGCGGTGAATACGTTCCCGGGCCTTGTACACACCGCCCGTCACGTCACGAAAGTTGGTAACACCCGAAGCCCATGGCCCAACCCGCTTGCGGGGGGGAGTGGTCGAAGGTGGGACCGGCGATTGGGACGAAGTCGTAACAAGGTAGCCGTACCGGAAGGTGCGGCTGGATCACCTCCTTTCTAAGGAGCCTTCCCCGGTGGGGGGAGGGCAAGCCCCGTGGCCCGCCCGTCGCCCGTCGTTGGGTGGGTGGGGCCGGTTGGTTGGTTGGCCGGTTGGTGTGGGGTGTCCTTCTTCTGCAGGTCCGCGCCTCGTCCGTTGGGTGGGGTGTGGCTGGGTGGAACACGGAACCAGAGAGGCCCCTGGCCCCGGAGGGTTGGGGTGGGGTGGGTTCGGCATGCTGTTGGGTCCTGAGGGGACACCCGCCGGGTGGTGGGTGTGTTCTTGGTGGCCGCGTCCGGCCTGGACCGTCTAACGCGTCCCGCTGTGGCTCCCTGTGGGGGGTTGGGTGGGTGTGGTGGTGGTTGTGGGGTTGGGGTGTGGTGGTGTGTTGAGTGTTGCATAGTGGATGCGAGCATCTTGTTGTGTCTGGTTTTGTGGTTGGACTGTTGTGGTGAAGTGTTGTAGGGCACAGGGTGGATGTCTGGGCGTCAGGAGCCGATGAAGGACGTGGGAGGCCGCGATAGTCCTCGGGGAGTTGTCAACCGAGCTGTGATCCGAGGGTGTCCGAATGGGGAAACCCAGCACGTGTTATGACGTGTTACCAACATCTGAATGACATAGGGTGTTGGGGGGAACGTGGGGAAGTGAAACATCTCAGTACCCGCAGGAAGAGAAAACAACATGTGATTCCGTGAGTAGTGGCGAGCGAAAGCGGAGGTTGGCTAAACCGTGTTCGTGTGATACCCGGCAGGGGTTGCGGATGCGGGGTTGTGGGGTTGTGGCGTGAGGGTTCTGCCGGATCCTCGATGATCGTGTGTGGTGTTAGTGGAACGTTTCTGGGATGGGCGGCCGTAGTGGGTGAGAGCCCCGTACGCGAAAACATCACACGGGTTGTGGTCGTGATACCCGAGTAGCAGCGCGCTCGTGGAATGTGCTGTGAATCTGCCGGGACCACCCGGTAAGCCTGAATACTCCCTGGTGACCGATAGCGGACAGTACCGTGAGGGAATGATGAAAAGTACCCCGGGAGGGGAGTGAAAGAGTACCTGAAACCGTGTGCCTACAAGCCGTCAGAGCCGATGCTTCCGCCTGTGGGGTGTGCCTGTTGTGGGTGTGCCCGGTGGGTGGGGGTGGTGATGGCGTGCCTTTTGAAGAATGAGCCTGCGAGTCATGTTCCGTGGCGAGGTTAACCCGTGGTGGGGTAGCCGTAGCGAAAGCGAGTCCGAAGAGGGCGTTGCTGTCTCCTTGTGGGATGGTGGAGTCGCGGGGTGTGGACCCGAAGCGGGGTGATCTACCCATGGCCAGGGTGAAGCGGCTGTAAGAGGTCGTGGAGGCCCGCACCCACCGGGGTTGAAAACCCGGGGGATGAGTTGTGGGTAGGGGTGAAAGGCCAATCAGACTCCGTGATAGCTGGTTCTCCCCGAAATGCATTTAGGTGCAGCGTTGCGTATGGGTGCCGGAGGTAGAGCACTGGATGGGTGAGGGGGCCGACAAGCTTACTGAACTCAACCAAACTCCGAATGCCGGTAGGCCTGGCGTGGCAGTGAGACTGCGGGGGATAAGCTTCGTGGTCGAGAGGGAAACAGCCCGGATCGCCGGCTAAGGCCCCTAAGTGTGTGCTCAGTGGGAAAGGATGTGGGATCGCCGAGACAACCAGGAGGTTGGCTTAGAAGCAGCCATCCTTGAAAGAGTGCGTAATAGCTCACTGGTCAAGTGGTCCTGCGCCGACAATGTAGCGGGGCTCAAGCACACCGCCGAAGCCGCGGCAACAACCGTCCCCAGCTCGGTCTGGGGTGGTGTTGGGTAGGGGAGCGTCCTGCATCCGGTGAAGCCTCCGAGTGATCGAGGGGTGGAGGGTGTGGGAGTGAGAATGCAGGCATGAGTAGCGAATGCAGAGTGGGAATCTCTGCCGCCGGATGACCAAGGGTTCCTGGGCCAGGTTGTTCCGCCCAGGGTGAGCCGGGACCTAAGGCGAGGCCGTCAGGCGTAGTCGATGGAGGACGGGTTGATATTCCCGTGCCCGTGGTGGTGCGTCCGTGTCGAGGCCGGTGATGCTGACCATCCGAACCTTGTCTGTCCTGCCTTTCGGGGTGGGGGGTGGGGGGAGCGTGGGACCCGATCCGGTAGTAGGCAAGCGATGGGGTGACGCAGGAGGGTAGTCCCGCCGGGCGTTGGTTGTCCCGGTGTAAGCCCGTGGCCCGCTGCCCAGGTAAATCCGGGTGGCTGTCTTGGATGACGGGGGTGAGGGGTGATGCGTAGCCGTGTGTGGCGAAGTAGGGTGATCCCATGCTGTCGAGAAAAGCCTCTAGCGAGTGCCGTCATGGCCCGTACCCTAAACCGACACAGGTGGTCAGGTAGAGGATACCGAGGCGATCGGGTGAACTGTGGTCAAGGAACTCGGCAAAATACCTCCGTAACTTCGGGAGAAGGAGGACCGCTGCTGGTGAGGCCCCGTTGCGGGCTGGCTGGTGGTGGTCGCAGAGACCAGGCCCAAGCGACTGTTTACTAAAAACACAGGTCCGTGCGAAGTCGTAAGACGAGGTATACGGACTGACGCCTGCCCGGTGCTGGAACGTTAAGAGGACCTGTCAGCCCCCTGTGGGGGGTGAAGCGGAGAATTGAAGCGCCAGTAAACGGCGGTGGTAACTATAACCATCCTAAGGTAGCGAAATTCCTTGTCGGGTAAGTTCCGACCTGCACGAATGGCGTAACGACTTGGGCGCTGTCTCGACCACAGACTCGGCGAAATTGCAGTACGAGTAAAGATGCTCGTTACGCGCGGCAGGACGGAAAGACCCCGGGACCTTTACTACAGCTTGGTATTGGTGCTCGGTTCGGTTTGTGTAGGATAGGTGGGAGACTGGGAAGCGGCCACGCCAGTGGTTGTGGAGTCGTTGTTGAAATACCACTCTGGTCGGATGGGGTGTCTGAACCTCGGGCCCTGATCGGGTTCAGGGACAGTGCCTGGTGGGTAGTTTAACTGGGGCGGTTGCCTCCTAAAGGGTAACGGAGGCGCCCAAAGGTTCCCTCGGCCTGGTTGGCAATCAGGTGGTGAGTGTAAGTGCACAAGGGGGCTTGACTGTGAGACCGACGGGTCGAGCAGGGACGAAAGTCGGGACTAGTGATCCGGCATCTCCTGGTGGAAGGGGTGTCGCTCAACGGATAAAAGGTACCCCGGGGATAACAGGCTGATCTTGCCCAAGAGTCCATATCGACGGCATGGTTTGGCACCTCGATGTCGGCTCGTCGCATCCTGGGGCTGGAGTAGGTCCCAAGGGTTGGGCTGTTCGCCCATTAAAGCGGTACGCGAGCTGGGTTTAGAACGTCGTGAGACAGTTCGGTCCCTATCCGCCGCGCGCGTTGGAGACTTGCGGAAGGCTGTCCCTAGTACGAGAGGACCGGGACGGACGGACCTCTGGTGTGCCAGTTGTCCCGCCAGGGGCACGGCTGGTTGGCTATGTTCGGAAGGGATAACCGCTGAAGGCATCTAAGCGGGAAGCTCGTTCCAAGATGAGGTCTCCCACCCACCTTTGTGTGGGGTAAGGCCCCCTGTAGACGACGGGGTTGATAGGCCGGAGATGGAAGCGCCGTGAGGTGTGGAGTTGACCGGTACTAATAGGCCGAGGACTTCCCACACCGGCCCGGCCGCATGCAGGCCGGTCGTGACGAGACATTCGCATCCACTGTGTGACCCTGAGCACACCACCACACCGCACCCCCCGGCCGGGCCGGGGTGGGGGCGGGTGAAACACGCATTGTGAATAGTGTTGTCGGTGGTTTTGGCGGAGGGGGTACGCCCGGTCCCATCCCGAACCCGGAAGCTAAGCCCTCCAGCGCCGATGGTACTGCACTCGACAGGGTGTGGGAGAGTAGGACACCGCCGACAGCAAACCCGAAAAATGAGGGGCCCACCCACCGTGGGCCCCTCATTTGTGTGCCGAGTTGTCCACATCGCGTCCGGTTGTCCACAGATCGCGATGTCTCGTTGCCGCGGCCGACCGTCATCGCAACCCTGGGGGTCTGGGCGGCGTCATGCCGCAGGAGACGAGGAGTGCGGGATGTACGAGACGACGGTGACCTTGCTGGGCCGGTTGGCAACCACGGTCACCCAGGTGACGTTCAACGACGGCGGTCTCAAGGCGAGCTTCCGGCTCGCCAGCACCGAGCGGCGGTTCGACCGTGCTCAACAAACGTGGGTCGACGGCGCGCAGCTGTTCCTGAGCGTGGTCTGTTGGCGGAGCCTCGCTGACCGCGTCGTTGCGACGTTGCGGGTGGGCGATCCGGTGATCGTGCGTGGGAAGTTGCGCGCGCGCGAGTACGAGAAGGACGGCCAGGTGCACAGGGTCGTGGAGGTCGAGGCGACGTCGATCGGGCCGGATCTCGCGCGCTGCTCGGCCGCGGTGCTGCGGCGGGATGGTGTAACCGCAGGTGGGGCAGATGGCGAGCGATCGCGGTCAGCCGGAGGCGAGGCCGAGAGGCAGGAGCGCCGGGAGGTCGGGCCGCGCGCCGAGGCGGCCGTCGGGGCGTGAGTCGCGCAGAACTACCATCGACGTTGTGGCAGAGTTCATCTACAGCATGCAGCGGGTCCGAAAGGCCCATGGGGACAAGGTCATCCTCGACAATGTCACGCTGAACTTCCTGCCTGGTGCGAAGATCGGTGTGGTTGGCCCGAACGGGGCAGGCAAGTCAAGCGTCCTGCGAATCATGGCGGGCCTGGACCAGCCGAACAACGGCGACGCCTTCCTGAAGCCGGGCGCGACCGTCGGCATCCTTCAGCAGGAGCCGCCCCTGGACGAGACGAAGACCGTCCTGGGCAACGTGCAGGACGGGTTGGGTGAGATCAAGCGGCAGCTCGACCGTTACAACGAGATCGCCGAGCTGATGGCCACCGACTACTCCGATGAGCTGATGGAGGAGATGGGGCAGCTGCAGGAGATTCTCGACGACAACGACGCGTGGGAGTTGGACTCCCAGCTGGAGCAGGCGATGGATGCGCTGCGCTGTCCGCCGCCGGACTCTCCGGTGAGCACGCTGTCCGGCGGTGAGCGCCGGCGTGTCGCGCTCTGCAAGCTGCTGCTCAGCAAGCCTGACCTGTTGCTCCTGGACGAGCCCACGAACCACCTCGACGCGGAGAGCGTGCTGTGGCTCGAGCAGCATCTCGCCTCGTATCCCGGCGCGGTGCTCGCCGTCACGCACGATCGCTACTTCCTCGACAACGTGGCGCAGTGGATCCTCGAGATCGACCGTGGGCGCACCTACCCGTACGAGGGCAACTACTCGACCTATCTCGAGAAGAAGGCCGAGCGCCTCGCCGTGCAGGGCCGCAAGGACGCGAAGCTGCAGAAGCGGCTCACCGAAGAGCTCGCCTGGGTGCGGTCGGGGGCGAAGGCCCGGCAGGCGAAGAGCCGTGCGCGCCTGCAGCGCTACGACGAGATGGCCGCGGAGGCCGAGCGGCACCGCAAGCTCGACTTCGAGGAGATCCAGATACCGGCGGGCCCGCGGCTGGGCAACGTGGTCGTCGAGGTCGACCATCTCGACAAGGGGTTCGACGGTCGCGTCCTGATCAAGGATCTGTCGTTCTCGCTGCCGCGCAACGGGATCGTCGGTGTGATCGGACCTAACGGGGTGGGCAAGACCACGCTGTTCAAGACGATCGTCGGTCTCGAGCAGCCCGATTCCGGCACGGTGCGGGTCGGAGACACCGTCAAGCTGTCCTACGTCGACCAGAACCGGGCCGGGCTGGACCCGAAGAAGACGGTGTGGGAGGTCGTCTCCGACGGGCTCGATCACATCAAGGTCGGCCAGTCGGAGATGCCGTCGCGGGCCTATGTCGCGGCGTTCGGCTTCAAGGGGCCCGATCAGCAGAAGCCCGCGGGCGTGCTGTCCGGTGGCGAACGCAACCGGTTGAACCTCGCGATGACCCTCAAGCAGGGCGGAAACCTCATCCTGCTCGACGAGCCGACGAACGACCTGGACGTCGAGACGTTGGGATCGCTGGAAAACGCGTTGGAGCAGTTCCCGGGCTGCGCGGTGGTGATCTCGCACGACCGCTGGTTCCTGGACCGCGTCGTCACGCATATTTTGGCGTGGGAGGGCACTGACGAGAATCCGGCCGATTGGTTCTGGTTCGAGGGCAACTTCGAGGCCTACGAGAAGAACAAGGTCGAACGGCTCGGCGCGGAAGCGGCGCGGCCGCACCGTGTCACGCACCGTAAGCTAACTCGTGACTGAGAGCGACTAGCCTGGTCGCTTTCCATCGCAGGCTCCTGCGGGGGAAGCCCTTGCTCGGGGAGGTCAGGTGGGCCAGATGCGGGCGCGATCCGGCACGACGGCGGACGCGGAGCTGCTCGCGTCGGCGGTCGCGCTGCGCTGGGCGCGGCCCGATCTGACGGCCGCCGTCGCCGAGCACGTCGCTTCCGTGTGGGAGGCAGACGACCGCACCTGGGTCGCGGCCGCGGGCTGGTTGGTGCACGGCCGCGCGGCTGTCGGCGACGGGCGGGAGTGCGCGTCGGACACGCTGGCCGAGCTCGTGGGTCGCGATCCCGATCTGTTGGACGACCCGGCGGCCGACCGGCTCCGGATCGAGGTGGCGGCGCTTGCGGCCGCGCAATGCGAGCCCGCGGCCGCCCGGCTGCTCGTCGAGCCGCTGATTGGCGACCGCCCGGCCGTGGTCCGGGCCGATGCCCTCGGTGTGCTGGCCCGCTGTGCGTTCGAGGGTCGGCCCGCGGCTGTCGGCGAAGTGACCCGGCGTGCGGCGGCCGCGTGGGGGCTGGTCCGCGGGGTCGACGCCGACATCGCGGTGGCGGCACTGACGCTGCTGTCCGCGGCCGCGGCGCGCCGTGCCGGGCATCCGGACACGGCCGTCGAGCACGCCGCGGAGGGGCTGGCACGGCTCGACGACCTCCGGCCCGGCGCGTCCGCGCCGCACCTTTCCGCAGCGCTCGCCGCCGAGTGGATCACGGCGCTGATCGAGGGCGGCCGGGTGGACGACGCGCGCGACGGCAGCGCGGCGATGGCGCACCACCTCGGCGCGACGACGCGGCCTACCCGGCAGACGGCCCTGCTTCGACTCGCCGTGGCGCGAGCGCTTGCCGGGTCGAAGTCGGCGGGCGCCGTCGCTGCCCTCGAACAGGCGGCGACGGACGCGGCCCAATGCGACACACCCGATCTCGAAGGCCTCTGCCTTTCCACCCTGGGCACCCTGCGCGAGCAGGCGGGACGGCTGGATGCGGCGTTGGAGTCGATGCGCCGGGGAGTCGCCGCCCAACGACGTGACCGGGCTCGGTCCGAGCGTTTCCGGGCCGCGTTGGGGGCGCTGCCGCTGAGATCGCCCGGAGCCCTGGTCACGGCGAGGTCGGCGCTTGCGATGACGTCCCATGCCCACGGGGCCTGCACCCGGCGGGTGACCGAAGGGCTGGGAGCCCCGCATCCGCTGGCGGATCGCTTCTCCGATCCGTGGACGACTGGTCGCTGGACATACGCGGCCCATCGGTTGGACGGAGGGCGGCGGCGTGTCGTGGTCGCTTCCGCTCCGGGCCGAGGTTCCGCCGTCGACGTCCCGGACGTCGGCGCCCCGGGCTCCGATGGCGAAACCGACGTGCGCCCGGTCCTCGACGAGGGGGCGGGCCGAGAATTCGCGGGCGACGGTGGGTTCAGTGGTCAGGTCGCCGACGACGTGTTCGATCCGCTGTTCGGGCCGCTGGAGAGGATCGTGGAGAAGACGCCCGACGATGAGGCAGTCGCGGCGTGGGAGCCCGAGGCGACCGCCGCCTCAGACTCCGGGGAGGCGGCGGCACCGTTGACGTACGACGGTGAGAGCTGGCTGGCGACCGCGCTGGCCGAAGGGGCCCCCGACCGCACTGGTTGCACCGGCCTCGACCAGCAGACAGTGAGGCCCTGGGCGGAGTGGACCGAGTGGACCGATGGGGATGTCGAGCATCCGCCCTACGGCGAGGCCGCAGGCGGCGGGCGGACGGCCGAGGAGGGCAGTGTTGCCGACGACGCGCCCGGTGGGCCTGATGCGCTTGGTCCGCCGAGCGTCGGCGCTGAGCCCGGTCCGGACACCCTTGGTTGCGTGGTCGTCGTGGACGTCGTGTGCGCGGGTGAGTCGGTGACCGAGGGCGTCGCGCTGCTCCGGGGAGTCAGGCAGCGGCTCACGGACCGGATCCCGCCGGGGGCGCGGCTGCGCCTCGACAAGGGTGGATCAGTGCTGTCGATCGTCCTGCCCGGGCAGGAGCGGACCATCGCCGCCGACTGGATGCACCGCACACTGCCAGCCGTGTTCCACGGCGCGGGCAAGCCCGCCGAGATCTTGCCGCTGCCCGTCGGCACAGCGCTCCGCGCAACCGTGCACGACACCGACGGCCCGGTGGGTGCCCAGCTGTTGCAGCGGCTCGACCTGGTCCGCGCCCGACAGGGTGACGCGCCGCCGGTTCCCGTCCGGTGGGGCGTGTCGATCGCGCCCGGCAGCGGTGGACGGCGTCGGCGGGTAGAGGCCCCGGGTCCGGTCGCCGGGCGCCCGGACCATCCCGCCGATGAGCCGCCGGGTGGTGCGCCTGCCGACGCTTCTCCAACCAGCGATGCCACTGGCCGAGCCGTGCGGCGGGGGCGGCACCGGAAAGGCTCCGGGGCGCCGCCGGCGAATGATGTCGGCGCGGCATCGGTGGGCGGGCCGAAGTCGACACGAGCGGGCGGGGTGGAGTTGGCGGACGATGACCGGCCGCCGTCCGCGGGAGGCGCAAGCTCGCGTGCCGGGCAGGCGCAGACGGCAGGCGACGACGCAAGCTCGCGTGCCGGGGAGGCGCAGACGGCAGGCGACGACGCCGAACTCTCGGTCGAAGGGCTCGGCCTGGCCGAGCTCCTCGCCGGGGCGTTGGCGGCCTACCGCGCCATCTGAGCCGGATGCGACGGGTGGCAGGCAGGGCAGGCCGCGGGGGTTCTAGCTGTTGCATGCTGAGGAAGCGGTAGGAAGCGGTGGTGCGCGTGAAGAAGTGAGTGGTTGATTCCGGTCGGGCTGCTGCCGGTCTGGCACCGGTTCTGTCGGTGCCCGGAGTTAGCGTGCAGGCATTGCGGCTGGGTGAAGGGGGAAGCGGTGATCCGGGCCTACCTGTTCGCGCTGGAGCCCACCCCGGAGCAGGTGGGGGCGATGCGGTCGCACTGCGGCGCGGTTCGGGTCGCCTACAACTGGTGTCTGGCCCAGGTCCGTGCGAACTGGGCGCAGCGGGCCGCGGAGGAGTCCTACGGCATCCCCGCCGAGGAGCGCACCCCGTGGATGAACACCTCGGCCTACGGCCTGCGGAAGGCGTGGAACGCGGCCAAGGGCGAGGTGGCGCCGTGGTGGCGGGACAACAGCAAGGAGGCCTACGCCACCGGCTGCGCCAACCTGGCGGCCGCGCTGGGCAACCGCCAGGCGGGGCGGGCGCGGATGCCCCGGCTCAAATCGAGGCGGCGGGCCCGCTTGTCGTGCCGGTTCACCACCGGCTCGTTCGGTCTGGTCGGTGACCGCAGGCATGTGCGGTTGCCGGTGATCGGCACGGTCCGCACGTGCGAGTCGACGCGCAAGCTTGCCCGCAAGCTCGCGGCCGGCACCGCGCGGATCCGTTCGGCCACCCTGTCGTATCAGCGCGGCCGGTGGCATGTCGCGTTCTCCGTCGAGGTCGACGAGGCCGCCCCCAGCGAGCGCGATGGTGGCCGCGTGGTCGGCGTGGATCTCGGGATCAAGGAGCTCGCCACGTTGTCCACCGGCGAGCGCGTGCCCAACACTCGGCATCTGGACCGGGAGCTGCGCAACCTGCGGCGCGTCCAGCGGACGTGCGCGCGCCGCCATGGGCCGGACCGGCGCACCCGGGTGGAGCCGTCGCATCGGTGGCGTCAGGCACGGGCCCGCGTCGACCGCATCCACACCCGGGTGGCGAACCTGCGCCGCGACGCCGCCCACCAGCTCAGCACCCGGTTGGTGCGTGAGCACGACACGATCGTGGTGGAGGACCTGTACGTGGCCGGGATGCTGCGCAACCGGCGGTTGGCCCGACACATCGCCGATGCGGGCTGGGGCGAGCTCCGCCGCCAGTTGAGCTACAAGTGCGAGCGGGCCGGGGTGCGGCTCGTGGTGGCCGATCGGTGGTTCGCCTCCTCCAAGACCTGCTCCGGGTGTGGCACAGCGAAAGCCAAGCTGGCCCTGTCGGAGCGGGTGTTCGTGTGTTCGGCCTGCGGGATCGTCCTGGACCGGGACGTGAACGCGGCCCGTAACCTGGCCGCATTGGCGGCCGGCACCGGCGAGTTGCGCCGGGAGCTGCCCGACAGAACCGATGTCAGACCGCCGACGCGCGCGTCGGCGGCAGTCGGATCGCTGCGGGAAGAGTCCTCGACTCAACGCCGCCACCGCGAGGTGGCAGCTGCGGAAGGTGCACTTACTCATGCGCACTGACCCGCAACGGTTAGGGTGGACTCGTCGTCGTCGTCGCGCGACGAACACCGCCCTACCTCGGAGCTGCATGTGACGAGCCGGTCCCCGGAAACCCACCCCGTATCCGACCCCGACCTGGCTGCGCTCACCGCCCTGTACGCGCGCCACGCACCGGACCTCGTCGATCCGCTCGGCGGCAACGGGGGCGCGCTGGAGGCCGCCGCGCGGGCCCACCTGGCGTTGGCGGAGCATCGCGCCTCGGGGGAGCCCGTGGTCCGGGTCGCGATTGCGGCCGACGGTGGTCCGGTCGTCGAGATCGTCACCGACGACATGTCGTTCCTCGTCGCCGCGTTGCTGGCCGCCATCGGGCGGGCGGGCGGGGAGGTCCGCCGGGTGCTGCACCCGATCGTGGTGGTGCGCCGTACGCCCGACGGCAAGCTCGCCGAGGTACTGACCCGCGCCGATCCCGACGCGCCGCCGCCCGACACGCTGGCCGAGTCGTGGACCCGCCTCGAGCTGGCCCCGCTCGCCGTCTCGCCCCGGGAGCTCGAGGCGAAGCTCACCGGGGTGCTGCGCGACGTACGGGAGATCGTCGCCGACGCCGAGCCGATGCGCGCCCGGGCCCGCCAGGTCGCCGATGCACTCGCCACAGAACCCGCGACGCGTGGCGGTACCCCGCCGTCCGACATCGCCGCGCTGCTGCGCTGGCTCGCCGACGGCCACATGACCTTCCTGGGGTATCGCTACAACCTCGCCGGGCCGGACGGCGCACTCCGGCCCGAGGGCGCGTCCGGGCTGGGCATGTTGCGCGCCGCCGCCGACATCGGCTCTGTGCCGGACGAGCCCGGTGGCCATCGCCAGGCCCTGGTGATCACCCGGGCCAACGCGCCCAGCCCGCTGAAGCCCGTACACCCCTACTACATCGGCGTGCCCATGTTCGACGACGACGGCCGCCGCACCGGTGAGCACCGCTTCCTCGGCACGCTCACCGTGCCCGCGCTGTACGAGAGCGTGTTGGACATCCCGGTCGTGGAACGGCGGGTGCGCGGGGCCATCCACCGCGCCGGGTTCCCGCTGGAGTCCTACTCCGGCCTGCAGATGCTGGAAGTGATCTCCGGGCTTCCGCGCGAGGAGCTGTTCAGCGCCACGGAGGAGCGTCTGCACGACACGGCGGTCGGCGTGCTCGCGGTGGCCGACCGGCGCGCGGTGCGCCTCTTCCTGCGCCCCGACCCGTTCCGACGCTTCCTGTCTTGCCTGGTCTACCTGCCGCGCGACCAGTACACGACCTCGTCGCGGCTCGCGATGTCCGACCTCCTCCAGCGCCGCCTGGGCGGCAGCTCGGTGGAATACACCGCGCGGGTGTCGGAGTCACGGCTGGCAATGGTGCACTTCACCGTGCAGACCCCCGACGACGCCGTCGGCTACGCAGGCGTGGACGTCGCGGGCCTGCAGGACGAGCTCACCGAGGCCGTCCGTACGTGGGACGACCGGCTGCTCTCCGAACCGGGCGGGGCGGCGCTCGCCCCCCAGCTCGCCGGGGTGCCGGAGGGGTACAAGGCCGTCACGCCGCCGGCGAAGGCGGTGGAAGACATCAGCCGGATCGTCGCGCTGGCCGGACCGGTCGACTTCTCGGTGCGACTTTGCCCCGCCGACGGCCCCGCCGACCGCCGCTTCACCCTCTACCTCGCGAGCACCCCGGCCACGCTCACCGACATCCTCCCGCTGCTGCAGCAGCTCGGGCTCGACGTCCTCGACGAGCAACCCTCGGAGTTCGTCCGCGCCGACGGCCTGCGCGTGCACGTCTACGACTTCAGCATCCGGCTCGACGACGCCACCCGTACGGCGCTCGAGGCGCGGCCCGAGGCCGACATCGAGCGGGAGTTCTGCGCGGCGTTCGGGGCGGCGTGGCGCGGCGACGTCGAGACCGACCGGTTCTCCGCGCTCGTGCTGCGTGCGGGCCTGCCCTGGCGCGAGGTGGCGGTGCTGCGGGCCTACGCCCGGTACGCCCGCCAGATCGGCGCACTGTACGGGCTGCAGTACATGGCCGCCACGCTGCTCGCGCATCCCGACGTGGCGCACGGGCTGCTGGCGCTCTTCCGGGCGCGGTTCGACCCGGCGTTGGAGAACCGCGAGGAGTCCGTCGACGCGGCCGTCGCCGACGTTCGCACCCGGATCGACGCCGTCACCGGGCTGGACGCCGACCGGATCCTGCGCAGCTTCTTCGCCATGATCATGGCGACGCTGCGCACCAACTGGTTCCGCGACCGGCCGTTCTTCTCGTTCAAGCTCGACCCGGCGCAGGTGCCGGGCATGCCCGCGCCGCGCCCGCAGTTCGAGATCTTCGTCTACTCACCCTCGGTGGAGGGTGTGCACCTGCGGTTCGGCGCGGTCGCGCGGGGCGGCCTGCGCTGGTCGGACCGGCCCGCGGACTACCGCACCGAGATCCTCGGCCTGGTCAAGGCCCAGGCGGTGAAGAACGCGGTGATCGTGCCCGTCGGCGCGAAGGGCGGCTTCATCGTGCGCACGGCCGCGCCGGGTCCTGCGGAGGTCGAGGCCTGCTACCGGACGTTCATCTCCGGGCTGCTGGACGTCACCGACAATCTGGCGGACGGCGAGACCGTGCCGCCGCCCGACGTCGTGCGCCACGACGGCGACGACTCCTACCTGGTCGTCGCGGCCGACAAGGGCACCGCGAAGTTCTCCGACATCGCCAACGAGGTCGCGATGTCCTACGGGTTCTGGTTGGGTGACGCGTTCGCCTCCGGCGGCTCCGTCGGCTACGACCACAAGGCGATGGGGATCACCGCGAAGGGCGCGTGGGAGAGCGTCAAGCGGCACTTCCAGGAGCTGGGCGTCGACACACAGCGCGAGGAGTTCACCGTCGTCGGCATCGGCGACATGTCCGGCGACGTGTTCGGCAACGGCATGCTGTTGTCCCGGCACATCCGGCTGCTCGCGGCGTTCGACCACCGGCACGTGTTCGTCGACCCGAACCCGGACGCGGCGACGAGCTTCGCCGAGCGCGAGCGGATGTTCGCGCTGCCCCGCTCGTCGTGGGACGACTACGACCGGTCGCTGATCAGCAAGGGTGGCGGCGTCTGGCCGCGCACGGCGAAGGCGGTGCCGGTCGGTCCGGAGATGCGCGCCGCGCTGGGCATCGCGGAGGACGTCACAGAGCTGAGCCCGCCCGAGCTGATCGCCGCGATCCTGCGCGCCCCGGCCGACCTGCTGTGGAACGGCGGCATCGGCACCTACGTCAAGGCGTCGACCGAGTCGCACGCCGACGCGGGCGACAAGACCAACGATTCGGTGCGGGCGGACGGCAACGAGCTGCGCGTCAAGGTCGTGGGGGAGGGCGGGAACCTCGGCCTCACCCAGCTCGGCCGCATCGAGTTCGCCCGTGCTGGCGGCAAGATCAACACGGACGCGATCGACAACTCGGCGGGCGTCGACTGCTCCGACCACGAGGTCAACATCAAGATTCTGCTCGACCGCCTCGTCACGGCGGGCGACCTGGACCGCAAGGCCCGCAACAGCCTCCTCGCCGAGATGACCGACGACGTTGCCGAGCTGGTGCTGGACGACAACTGCGACCAGAACGTGGTGCTCGGCGTCGCGCGCAAGCACGCCGCGCCGATGGCGAACGTGCACGCGCGCCTCATCGCCGAGCTGGAGGACCGCCATCAGCTCGAACGGGAGCTGGACGTGCTGCCGACCGCGGCCGCGTTCGCGGAGATGGAGGCGGCCGGGGAGGGGCTGTCCAGCCCCGAGCTGGCCACGCTGCTTGCGCACACGAAGCTCGACCTCACCACGCAGGTGCTCGCGTCCGACCTGCCCGACCAGCCCGCTTTCGCCGGACGGCTGCCGGAGTACTTCCCCAAGGCCGTGCGTGAGCGGTTCCCCGAGGCGATCGTGAGGCACCCGCTGCGCCGCGAGATAGTCACGACGATGCTGGTCAACGAGATGGTCGACGGCGCCGGGATCACCTACGCCTTCCGGCTGGGCGAGGAGCTGTCGGCGAGCCCGGCCGACGCCGTGCGCGCCTATGCCGTCGCCACGGCGGTGTTCGAGCTGCCCGCGCTGTGGGAGCGGATGCGCGACCCGGCGATCCCGACGGCGGTGTCGGACGCGATCATCCTGGAGTCGCGCAGGCTGCTGGACCGGGCGTCGCGGTGGCTGCTCACCAACCGGCCGCAGCCGTTGGCCGTCGGCTCGACGGTCGCCCGGTTCAGTGAGATGGTCCGGGCCCTCCGCCCGCGGCTGCCCGAGCTGCTGCAGGGCCGCGAGCGCCAGACGGTGCTGGAGCACGCCGAGGAACTGCGCGAGGCGGGCGTGGACGCCGAGTGGGCCACGCGAGCCGCGGCGATGATGTACGGCTACGGGCTGCTGGACGTTGTCGAGCTCACCGAGCTGTCCGAGCACGACCGGGAGCCGCGGGACCCGCTGGAGGTCGCCACTCTCTACTACGGCCTGTCCGAGCATCTCGGCGTCGACCTCGCGTTGACCTCGGTCAGCGCGCTGGAGCGCGGCGACCGCTGGCACGCGCTGGCGCGCCTCGCCCTCCGCGACGACCTTTACGGCTCGCTGCGCGCCATCACGCTCGACGCGCTGCGCGAGGCCACGCCCGGCACACCGGTCGCGGAGGCGATCCGGCAGTGGGAGCAGGCCAACGCCTCGCGGCTGGTGCGGGCGCGAGCAGCGCTGCACGAGGTGGGCACCGCCGGGCAGCTTGATCTCGCAACCTTGTCCGTGGTCTCTCGCCAGCTGCGCGGGCTGGCACGATGACCGGCCGTTCGAAGACTCGGACCTTGTCCGTGGTCAGCAGGCAGCTGCGCGGGCTGGCCCGATGACCGGCCGTTTGCGGAGATTGCCGGCGCGCTAGTGGGTTGCTTCGTCACACAGGTGCCGCTGCGCTGGACCGACCAGGACGCCTACCGTCACCTCAACCACGCCAGCGCGGTGACGGTGTTGGAGGAGGCGCGCATCGACCTCTTCTTCGACCGCGCCGCCGAGGACGGGCTGCGCGGGTTCGCCACCGGGCTGCTGGTCGCCGAGCTCAACGTGGCCTACCGACGACAGGTGGCCTACCGCTCCGGCCCGTTGCGGATAGCGATGACCGTGGACGAGACGCGCGCCGCGTCGTTCCGGATCCGGTACGCGCTGCACGACGGGCGCGACGACGACGATCCCATCGCGATCGAGGCGTGGACCCGGATGGCGATCTACGACCTCGCCGCGGGCCGTCCGCGGCGGCTCGACCAGGCGGAGCGGGCGTTTCTGGCCCGGTGGGCTGCATGACCTCGCCGACCAACATCACGGCACCGGTTCCAGCCGCGCCCCCGGTCGGGGAGCACTCGTCATGACCTCGCCGACCAACATCACGGCACCGGTTCCAGCCGCGCCCCCGGCCGGGGAGCACTCGTCATGACCTCGCCGACCAACATCACGGCACCGGTTCCAGCCGCGCCCCCGGCCGGGAAGCACTCGTCATGACCTCGCTCCACATCCCCGACCCCGCCGAGCGCGGGGACCTCGGCGCGTTTGTCGCCCGGGTGGTGCGGCTGGACCCGGCGGCGTCGGCCCGCCTGCGCGCGGGCAGCCTGGGCGCCGCCCGCGCCGACACCGTCACGGCATGGGCGACGACCCCGTTCGACGTGCTCGCCACCCGCACCGTGCACGGTCGCGTCGACCCGCCGGACGTGACACTGCCCGCGAACGCGCTGCTCACGGCGCTGACCGTGGAGCGGTCGGCGACCGTCGACCCCGGCGTCGGCGGCGTCTGGGCCGGTGACCTGCCGCCGGACACGGGCTGGTCGCCCGTGGACGTCGTGCCCGCGGCCGAGATCGACGCGCTCGCCGAACGCGGGCTCGCGGTCGCGCGGGAGAACGCCGGACCGCTCGGCCCGCCCGCGGCGCTGCTGGACCAGACCGTGCTGACGGTGAGCGCGGCCGCGGGCCTGAGGGTCAAGGTGCCGCTGCGCTGCCTGTTCGCGCTCTCCGGGATGGGCTTCCTCGGCGGCGAAGGGGCCGCCGACGCGGTCCGGGTCTCGGCCACCGGCGCGTGGCTGCGGCTGGACGCCCGCTACGGTGCGGTCGTGCGCCGCCGCACCCTGCCACTGCCCCTGCTCATGTAGGCCGTCAGCGTCAGAAGTCGGCGTTCACCATGCTCATTGCCGCATACTGTATGTACTGCCATAGCTGCGCTCTGTGTTCGTCGTCCAGCCCGGCCTCGTCCACGGCGATCCGCATGCAGCGCAGCCACGCGTCCCGCTCGATCGGACCTATCCGGAACGGGGCATGGCGCATCCGCAGCCGCGGATGCCCGCGCTGTTCGGAATACGTGCGGGGACCGCCCCAGTACTGCTCGAGGAACATCCGCAGCCGCTGCTCGGCTGGCCCGAGGTCCTGCTCCGGGTAGAGCGGGCGCAGCACCTCGTCCTCGGCCACCTGCTCGTAGAAGCGGGAGACGATCTTCGCGAAGACCGGCGCACCGCCGACCTCCGCGTAGAAGCTCTGGGGATCGCTCACGGAACCATCATCCCGTGCCCGGCGGCGGCGTGTAGATGGGCGTGTACTCCAACGCCTCGGACAGTGCGGTGTTGAGCGCGCGCTGCACCGCGAACTGCCTGCCGGGCTGCACACGCACGGTCAGCCGCAGCGTCAGCTTCTCGGCGGTGACCGACTCGATGCCGAGCGTCTGTATCTCCTCCAGCACGTCCCCGGCGATGTCGGGCTGCTCCACCCGCTCCTGTGCGACCCGCGCGGCGGTTGCGGACGTCTCGGCGATGTCGGTGCCATGCGCCACCGGGACGTCCACGACCGCGACGGCGAAGCCCTGGCTCTTGTTGCCCACCCGTACGACCTCGCCGTTGCGCACGTACCAGAGGGTGCCGTTGGCGTCGCGCAACGTCGTGATGCGCAGCCCGACGGTCTCGACGGTGCCGCTGGCCTGGCCGACGTCGACGATGTCGCCGACGCCGTACTGGTCTTCCAGCAGCATGAACATGCCCGAGAGGAAGTCCTTGACGAGGTTCTGCGCGCCGAAGCCGACCGCGACGCCGACGATGCCCGCCGAGGCGAGGATCGGGGCCAGGTCGACGCCGAACTCGCCGAGCACCATGATCGCGGCGACGATCCCGACGACGGCCGAACACAGCGACCGCAGCACGGAGCCGAGCGTGCGGGCCCGCTGGCCGCTCCGGTTCTCCGCGGCCGCGGCCGCGCCCCGGTTCATCAGCTTCGTGAGCCGGTTGCTCGTGGCTCCGGCGACGATCCGGTTGATCATCCGGTGCAGGAACCAG
Organism: uncultured Actinomycetota bacterium; assembly: GCA_963822805.1. Classification (GTDB taxonomy): domain Bacteria; phylum Actinomycetota; class Actinomycetes; order Mycobacteriales; family Pseudonocardiaceae; genus Pseudonocardia. The sequence goes on from CAWGIV010000006.1 coordinate 171,899, forward strand.
CGCACGACCAGGGCGAGCACGAGAATCAGGAGGATTTGCGTCGTGCTCGCGAAGATCGTGTCGGCAGAGCGGGCGAGGAAGTTGCTGTCGGTCCACCGGTAGATCTGGGCACACCAGCTGCCCGCGTCGGCCGCGCACTCCGGCTGGCTCGGGAACACCGCGTTGCTCATGGGGGCAACACCAGCCCGGTGTGGGCGGCCAGGAACGCCAGCTGGTCCACCGCGAGCTCGACCGTGCGGGTCACCGAGCGGGCGCCGTGGCCCACGTCGGTCTCGCGACGCAGCAGGATCGGGTGCGTGGTGATGTCGCCCTTCGTGGCCCACTGCAGTGCGGCGCACATCTTGCGGGCATGCATCGGATCGACGCGCGTGTCGGACTCGAACACCGTGAACAGCACCGCCGGATACCCAGTGCCCGGTTCCACGTGGTGGTAAGGGGAGTAGGCCAACAGCCAGCCGAGCTCCTCGGGGTCCGCGGCCGTGCCGTACTCGTCGTTCCACGTGCGGCCGAGGGAGAACTCCTCGTAGCGCACCATGTCCAGCAGCGGAGCGGAGCAGACCACCGCCCGGTAGGCGCTGGGCTGTTGGGTGAGCGCCGCGCCGACGAGGAGCCCGCCGTTGGACCCGCCCATGATCGACAGCTGGTTGGTGGTGGTCGTGCCCGCCGAGACCAGCGCGTCGCAGGCGGCGTGGAAGTCGTCGAACACGTTCTGCTTGCAGGCGCGGTTGCCCGCGAGGTGCCAGGCGTCGCCCTCCTCGCCGCCGCCGCGCAGTGAGACGACCACGTAGCAGCCGCCTGCCTCGACCCAGGCCAGCGCGGCCGCGCTGTAGGCGGGCTCGCGGGAGATGCCGAAGCCGCCGTATCCCGTGACGAGCGTGGGCCGCGGACCGACGTCGCTCTCGGGGGTCAGCACGAACATGCGGATCGGCGTGCCGTCCGCCGAGGTGAACGTGCGCTGGGTGCTGCGGACAGCGGGCACGGCGACCGCGCCCGGCGCCGCCGCCTCCAGCACCGTCTCACCGTTCTCGTAGCGGTGCACCTGGCTGGGGGTGACGAAGTCGGTCCAGCCGATCCAGAGCTTCCCGGCCTCGGCGGGCGTGTCGCGGTCGGCCACCGACAGGCCGGTCAGCGAGCCCGGCCCGGGCAGCGGCACCGTGCTACGCGGGGTGCCGTCCGCGGCGTCGTGCAGGGCCAGCTCGGCGACGGCGTGGCGGCTGCGGGCCAGCACGAGCAGCGGCGGACCGCCGGGCGGCTCCAGCAGGCGGACGTCGTCGAGCACGGAGTCCGGGTCCTCGGCGACGAGCTCGCGCCAGTGCTCGCGCCCGGGCGTGCGCGGGTCGGTGACGGCCAGGCGCCAGCGCGGCGCGCCGTCGGTGGTGCGCAGGTAAAGCAGGCCGTCGCGCTCGACCCACGCCGAGCACTGGACGTCATCGGCCTGCGTCAGCAGCGGGTGCAGCGTGCCCTGATCGGCCCGGCCGATCCAGACGCTGTCGCGGCGGGCCGTGCCGATGGTGCCGGTGACGACGATCCAGCGCCCGTCCCGTGAGATGTCGACCGAGTAGTAGGTGTGGTCGACGTAGAGGCCGGGCCCGTCGATCAGCTGGTCCTGCTCCGCCGGGGTGCCGACCCGGTGGCGCCACACGCGGCGGTGGAAGGCCTGTTCGCCCGCCGGGGCCTCGTCGGCGGCGACCATCCGGACATAGACGAACTCGGCCCCGCCGGGCAGCCACGCCACTGACGAGTAGCGGCAGCGGTCGATCGGGGGCTCGACGGTCGCTCCGGTGGTGACGTCGATGACGTGCAGCACCGAGTGCTCGTCGCCGCCCGCGGAGACCTGGTAGGCCAGCAGCCTCCCCTCCAGGTCGGGCAGCCAGGCATCGAGCGTGGTGCGGCCGGAAGGGTCGATCGCCATCGGGTCGATCAGCACGCGCTCGTCGCCGTACGTGCCGCGCACGAGCACGACGGCGTGCTCCTGCCCGGGCTCGCGGCGCGTCCAGAACCGCCGACCGGCCCGCCACAGCGGCGCGCCCACGGAGCCTGCGTCGAGCAGGGCGTGCATACGGGCGGCGAGGGCATCGCGGCCGGGGAGGGCGGCGAGGTGGGCCGCGGCCAGCTCGTCCTGTGCGCGGGACCAGGCGACCGTGCGCTCGTCGGCCGGGTCCTCCAGCCAACGGTAAGGGTCGGCGACGCGCTGGCCGTGCCGTACGTCGACGACGTCGAGTCGTGCAGCGGCGGGGTAGACGTCGGTCTTCCTCACGCGGGCCGAGGTTAGTTCACCCGCTCCGGTGCCTTGGCACCCGTCCTGTCCCGGACGTGTACGGCTCAGGTCAAGCCGAGCCGCTCCAGCACCGGCAGCGCCTGCTCGAGCCGGACGCGCTCGTCGGCGTCGAGCGCGGCGATGCGTTCGGCGAGGAGACCGGCGCCGTGCTCGCGAACGGTGGCGAGGCCGCGGTGGCCCTCGGCGGACAGGCGCACGCGGGTGGCGCGGTGGTCGTCCTGGTCGGTGACGCGCTCCAGGAACCCGCGTTCGGTGAGGTGGTCGACCAGCCGCGACACCGTCGGCGCGCTGATCCCCAACCGGGCGGCCAGCTCGCCCATCCGCAGCGGCTCCTCCGCGGCCAGTACGGCGAGCGCGGTCATCCGGCTGGGCGTCATGCCGTCGACCCGCTTCTGGCCAAGGCCGACGCGGGCGATCCGGCCCGCTGCGATGCGCAGCCTTCCCGCGAACTCCACCGCGCCGGGGGCGGGTGGTGCGACGGCGTCCACGGCGCTGGTCATGATTCGGTCCGCGCGGTGGTGAGGGTGCCCAGTCGCAGATCCACACGTGCGGCCGGGCCCGCGGGGACGTGGACCTGGACGGCGGCGGGTGCATAGGTCGTCGCGACCACCATGTAGCGGCCGGGCGGCAGGTCCGCCAGCCGGTAGTGGCCGTCGGCGTCGCTGCGGGTGGTGCCGACGATGTCACCGCGGGCGTCGCTCGCCGTCACCGTGGCCTCGGGGACGGCCGAGCCGTCGGGCGCGAGGACCGTGCCGACGACACCGCCGATCGAGGGCAGCAGCCGCAGTGCGACGGGGGCGGGGTCGGCCGGGCCGACCGTCACGGCCGTGGCCGCCGGTTGGTGCTGCGGCCTGCTCGCGGTCACCGTCGCCGGGCCGAGCGGGAGTCCGCCGAGCGTGAACGTGCCGTCGGTGGCCGAGCGGGTGCTGCCGACCACCCGGCCCTGCGCGTCGGTGACGATCACCACGGCGTCCGGGACCGGTGCGGCGCCGTCGTCGACGCTGCCACGGACGTCGCCGTGCCCGTCGAGCGCGAAGTCGTGGGTGGTGCCCCGACCGTTCAGGCTCAGGGTGGCGACGTCCGGCCGGAAGCCCGGTGAGCTGGCCACGACCGTGTAGTCGCCCGGGGCGAGGCCGCCGACGGTGTAGCGGCCATTGGGACATGCGACCGTGCGGCCGCGCTGCCTGCCCTCCGCGTCGGTGACGGTGACGACCGAGTCCAGCACGGTCGCGCCGCTGACGGTGCGCACCGCGCCCATGAGCTCACCGGGGGCGGGCCCGGGTGGCTCGTCGATCACCAGCTCGCCGGTGCTCGCGGCCAGATCGCCACCCACCGACTGACGTCTCGCGCTGCGGCCCGACGCGAACCACGAGGCGACGGCGGCGATGAGGCAGGCGACCGTGGCGAACCAGAACGCGGCCGTCAGGCCGTCGGCGAACGGGCCGGAGATCAGCTGGGGGAAGAAGCTGCGGCCGGTGAGGAACGTCGCCTGGTCGGCGGGCAGCCCGGAAAGGATCGGGCCGAGCAGCTGCTGGATCGGGCTGTAGCCGAGGAACGCCGCGAACAGCACGCCGACGGGCGGGAGCCCGGCGACCCGGGCCGCGTCGGCTGCGGGCACCCCGTGTGCCGCGAGGCCCTGCTCCAGCACCGACGGGAGGTTCCGCGACAGCCCGGCGATCATCAAACTGAAGAAGACACCGATGGAGAGCACCATGGCCGCGTTCTGGAACGTGGCGTTCATGCCCGCGCCCGCGCCGCGCGCCGTCGCGGGCAGGCTGTTCATGATCTCCGCCCGGTTCGGCGAGGTGAACAGGCCCATGCCGATGCCTGCGAGCAGGAGGACCGCCGCGAACGCCCAATAGTCGAAGTCGATCGGCAGCGCCTCCAGCAACACGAAGCTGACCGCGGTGAGGACCATGCCGCCGCCTGCGAACCAGCGCGCCCCGAACCGGTCGGACAGGTAGCCCGACGTGGGCGCGGACACGAGGAACCCGAGCGTCAGCGGCAGCATGTAGATGCCCGCCCAGAGTGGGGTCTGCGCGAAGCTGTAGCCGTGCTGGGGCAGCCAGATGCCCTGCAGCCAGATGATCAGGATGAACTGCAGGCCGCCGCGACCGAGCGAGGAGAGCAGGACCGCGATGTTGCCGAGGGTGAAGGCGCGGATCCGGAACAGCGAGAGCGTGAACAGCGGGTTGGCCACCTTGCTCTCGATCACGGCGAAGAGCACCAGCACGACGATGCCGCCGATGACGCAGGTCAGCACGAGCGGGCTGCCCCAGCCCATGGTGCTGTCGCCGTAGGGCTGGATGCCGTAGGTGATGCCGATGAGCAGCGCGATGAGGCCGACGGCGAATGTGATGTTGCCCCACCAGTCCATCCGCGCGGGCCTGCGTTCGCCGGTGTCGCGCAGCTTGAGGTAGGCCCAGATCGTCCCGAAGACGCCGAACGGCACCGAGACGAGGAACACGAGGTGCCAGTTGAGCGGGCCGAGCAGGCCGCCGATCACCAGGCCGAGGAACGAGCCCGCGATCGCCGCGACGCCGTTGATCCCGAGCGCGGTGCCGCGCTGGTCGGCGGGGAAGGCGTCGGTGAGGATCGCGGTGGAGTTGGCCATGATGAACGCGCCGCCAACGCCCTGGACGATGCGCCAGCCGATCAGCCACAGCGCGGCGGCGTCGCCGCTCTGCCAGGTGACGGCGAGCAGGATCGACGCCACGGTGAACACGACGAAGCCGAGGTTGTACATCCGCACGCGGCCGTACATGTCGCCGAGGCGACCGAAGCCGACCACGAGCACCGCCGTGACGACCAGGAACCCCATGATCATCCAGAGCAGGTAGCTGGTGTTGCCCGGGCCGAGCGGGTCGATGCCGATGCCGCGGAAGATGTCGGGCAGTGCGATGAGCACGATCGACGAGTTGATCGTGGCCATCAGCAGGCCCAGCGTCGTGTTGGACAGCGCGATCCACTTGTAATGCGTGCCTGTCTGTTCGACGACCGCCATCGCCGCCTCCCGCTCATTTAGTTGACTTATGCTAACTGAATGCGGGGTGGTGGCGCCACGCGGTGCCCCGGCCCCGACGGGCCCGGGAACGACGGGCCGAGGGCGGGGTCCTCGGCAGGCGGGGTCAGGCCTGGTGGGGGTAGGTCGAGCAGACCGGCGGGACCAGGGTCTCCTTGAGCGTGCGCGGGCTCGTCCAGCGCAGGAGGTTGAGGATCGAGCCCGCCTTGTCGTTGGTGCCGCTCGTCCGGCCGCCGCCGAAGGGCTGTTGGCCGACGACCGCGCCGGTGGGCTTGTCGTTCACGTAGAAGTTGCCCGCCGCGAACCGCAGTGCCTGCGACGCGCGGGCGACGGCCGCCCGGTCGCGGGCGATCACCGAACCGGTGAGCGCGTACCCCGCCCCGCGGTCGACCTGGGTGAGAACGCGGTCGAAGTCGCCGTCGTCGTAGACGTGGACGGCGAGGAACGGCCCGAAGTACTCGGTGGAGAACACCGGGTGGGTGGGGTCGGCGCCGACCGCGATCGTCGGCCGCACGAAGAAGCCGACCTCGTCCGACGCCGTGCCGCCCGCGATCACCTCCAGCTCGGCACGCGCCATCTCCTGCGCGGCGGTGAGCTTCGCGTAGGAGCGTCGGTCGATCACCGCGCCGAGGAAGTTGCGGAAGTCGGCGACGTCGCCCATGGCGAGCGCCTCGGTCTCGGCGACGAGATCGTCGCGCATCCGCGTCCACACCGACCGCGCCACGAACGCCCGCGAGGCCGCCGAGCACTTCTGGCCCTGGTACTCGAACGCGCCGCGGACGAGCGCGGTCCGCAGCACGTCGACGTCGGCGGAGGGGTGGGCGAGCACGAAGTCCTTCCCGCCGGTCTCGCCGACCAGCCGCGGGTAGCTCGCGTAGCTGCCGATGTTCGCGCCGACCGTGGACCACAGGTGGTGGAAGGTCGCCGTCGAGCCGGTGAAGTGGATCCCGGCCAGCGCGGGGTCCGCGAGCAGCACCTCGGAGACGTCCCGCCCGTCGCCGGTCAACAGGTTGACCACGCCCGGCGGCAGCCCGGCCTCCTCCAGGAGCCGCATGATGAGCACCGCGGCGAGGGTCTGCGTGGGGGCGGGCTTCCAGATGACGGTGTTGCCCATCAGCGCGGGGGCGGTGGGCAGGTTGCCTGCGATCGCGGTGAAGTTGAACGGCGTGATCGCGTAGACGAAGCCTTCCAGCGGGCGGTAGTCCATCCGGTTCCACACACCGGGGGAGCTCATCGGCTGCTCGCCGTGGATCTGCTTGGCGAAGGCCACGTTGAACCGCCAGAAGTCTGCCAGCTCGCAGGCAGCGTCGATCTCGGCCTGGTAGCAGGTCTTGGACTGGCCCAGCATCGTCGCCGCGTTGATCCGGTCCCGCCACGGGCCGGTCAGCAGGTCGGCCGCGCGCAAGAGAACGGCGGCGCGCTCGTCGAACGGCAGGTCCCGCCAGGCGGGGGCCGCTCGCAGGGCCGCCTCGACCGCGCCCTTCGCGTCCTCCCGGGTCGCATTGGCGCCGGTGCCGAGGACGTGCGCGTGGTCGTGCGGGGCGACGACCTCGAACGGGGTGCCGCCTGCGACGTGCCGCGCGCCGTCAATGGTCACCGGCAGCTCATGGTGGACGCCGCTGAGCTCGGCGAGGGCGGCCTGCAGGCTCGCCCGTTGGGAGCTGCCGGGGGCATAGTCGCGGACGGGCTCGTTGCGGGGCAGCGGGGTCGAGGTGACGGCGTCCATGCGGGCCAGCCTAAGAACGCGGGGCGCGCACCGATTCGTTCGCGGGGATCAGGCTGATGGCGTCTGTTTGTCGGATCGGACAGCCAGCAGGTGGAGGTGGTGGACGAGCCGCGCGCGCGGGTCGCCGAGCCGCAGCCCCGCCACCGCGACGGCCCGCCGCACCCGGTAGCGCAGCGTGTTGGGGTGCACGGTGAGCCGTCGGGCGGCGGCGCGGACATCGCCGAGGGCGTCGAGCCAGGCGAGCACCGATCCGGCGAGGTCACCGCCGTGTTCGCGGTCGTAGGCCACCAGCGCGTCGACGGCCGGGTCGCGCAGATCGGGCCGTTCGCGCAGCACCGCGAGGGTCTGGCCGAGCAGCACCTCGGCGCGCAGGTCGTCGAACGCGGCGACGTCGGCGTCGACGGGCATGGTCGCGAGCACCCGGTCGGCTTCGGCGCGGGCGGCGGGCACACCCCCGAGGCCTTCGGCTCGTGAGCGGAAAGCGGTGCCGGAGCCCTCCTTTCCGCTCACGACCGCGCCGGCGCTGAGCCCCACCTGTATCCGCACACCCGCTCGACGTTGCGTAACGGCCACGACCTCCGCGCACATCGCCCGCAGGGCCGCGTCCACCTCGGCGACATCCGGGAGCACCGCGTAGACCGTGCCGCCGCGCCACGCCGTGAGCGCCGCCCGCCGGTACCCGGCCGCGTGTACGGCGACGACGTCGGCCAGTTCGGCGACCGACAGCTCGCGGGTGACGCCGGTGACGTCCGAGCCCGCCCGCACCGCGAACCCGACGACGACCGCGGGCGCGTGCTCGTCCAGCCCGAACGTGCCCGCGACGAGATCGGGGCTCACCCGGCCGTCGAGCAGGCCCTCCACCAGGTCGCGATGCCAGGTGGGGGCCGTGCGGCGGCGCCGGACGAGGTACCCGGCCGCGACGCGGGCCGCACCGACGAGCACGTCCGCCGCGCGCGGCGAGAACGGCTGCGCGCCCTCCTGCACCCAGATCGTGCCCAGCGCGCGCGGCCCCGCATGGATGCCGATCGCGAGCCTGCGTCGGACGCCGAGCTCGATGTGCTCCTCGACCCGCACGACCTCCTCGCCTGCGCGCAGCCGGTCGAGCACGCCCCATTCCCGCAGGTGGCGCAGGTAGTCTGCGGGCCCTTGCCAGCCCAGGATCGAGAGCCTGCGCAGCTCGTCGATCTGCCCGTCGTCGCCGTCGGAGCGGGAGTAGGCGAGCACCCGGCTGGCGGTGTCCTCGATGCAGACGATGCCGTTGGTGAGCAGCGCGACGGTCTGGGCGAGTGCGAACAGGTCGTCGGGCCCCGCGCTCTCGCCCGCGTCGAGCACACCCGCGGCCAGCGACTCCAGCCGCTCCCAGCGCACGTCCGCGGGCACATCGAGCAGCGCGACCCCCGCCTCGACGGCGGTCGCTCGGCAGGTCTGCGCGTCCTTCACCGCGACGGCCACCGCCCCCGCGGCCCCCGCGGCCCGTACGAGCGGCACGGCGGCACGGCCACGGGCGCCCACGACGAGCACCAGGCCGCCGTGGTGCTCGTCGGCTTCGTCGTCGGGATCGACGATGGCCAGGCCGCTGATCGCCACGTCCAACCCCGCAGGGGCGGCCAGCACCGAGACGAGCGGTTCGCCAACGGCCGCGAGGAAGTGGCGGAGCGTGCTCATAAGCCTCGTCCTGTCCCACGATTCGGATGGCTTAACGTTAGTCGATCGGACAAGTCGTGTCCCGACGTCGCCGCCTACCGTTGCCCGCATGCTGAGGTCCACGTTGTTGGCCGCGGCCCGGTCGCCCCGGGCGCGGGCGATCGTCGAGTCGGGCCCGTTCGACCCGCTCGTCAACCGCTTCGTGGGGGGCGCCACCGCCGAGGACGCCCTCGCCGTCGCCCGCGTGCTGACGCTCGACCGGCTCGTCACGGTCGACCACCTCGGGGAGGACACCGCCGAGCGCGCCCAGGCAGACCGCAACGTGGCCGCGTACGAGCGCATTCTCGCGATGCTCTGTGACACGGGCCTCGCGGACCGCGTCGAGGTGTCGGTGAAGCTCTCGGCGCTCGGGCAGAGCCTTCCGGTGGACGGCGACAAGGTCGCCCTGGAGGGAGCGCGCCGCGTGTGTGCGGCGGCGGCGGCCGTGGGGACGACCGTCACCGTGGACATGGAGGACCACACCACGACCGACCGCACGCTGGACACCGTGCGCGAGCTGCGCGTCGACCATCCCTGGGTGGGCGCGGTGGTGCAGGCGCACCTGCGGCGCACGGAGGCGGACTGTCGCGACCTCGCCGGGCCGGGCTCCCGGGTGCGGCTGTGCAAGGGCGCCTACGACGAGCCCGTCTCGGTGGCCTACCGCGACCGGGCTGGTGTCGACGCCGCGTTCGCGCGCTGCCTGCGCGTGCTCATGGCGGGCGAGGGGCTGCCGATGGTCGCGACGCACGACCCCCGCCTGATCGAGCTGGCCCATACCCTGGGCCGGGGTCGGCCCTACGAGCTGCAGATGCTGCACGGTGTGCGCCCGGCGGCGCAGCGGGCGCTCGCTGCGCAGGGCGAGACCGTGCGCGTCTACCTGCCGTATGGCACCGAGTGGTTCGGCTACTTCATGCGCCGCCTCGCCGAACGTCCGGGCAACCTGGCGTTCTTCGCGCGCTCGCTGCTGAGCCGCGGCTAGGTGTGTTCGGTGATGGTGCTGCAGCGGCTGGACGGGGCATCGGACCGGGAGGCGGTCGAGCGATACGCCTTCGACGTGCGCTGGCGCTATGCCGCCGGAGTCGGTGGCCACGGCGGGGCCGGTGGGAGCGGTTCGCGCACACCGTGCTGGTGGACATGCGGGAGCGGTTGCGCCGCTCGACCCGCCCGGACCGGATCTTCGAGGTCGGGTTGGAGGCGGCGGCCGCGGCGGGGCTGGTCGGGCGGCGGCGGGTGTTGGACTCGACCCCGCTGTATGACGCGGTGGCCACCATGGACACGGTCACGTTGATCCGTTCGGCGCTGCGCGGGCTGCTCGCCGCCGCCGGGTCCGCCGATCCGGGGTTGGCGCTCGTGCTGCGCGCGGCGCTGCGCAGCGGGGACGACTACGCCGGCGCCGGCAAGCCGCAGATCGACTGGGACGACCCGGCCGCCCGCGAACAGTTGATCGACTCCCGGGCCCGCGACGGGTTCGCCGTGCTCGCGCTGCTGGACGGACGCGAGCTCGACGAGCGGGTCGAGCAGGCCGCCGCGCTGCTGGCCACGGTGCTGGGCCAGGACCTGGACACCGGCGAGGACGGGGTGTTCCGGATCGCCCGGCGGGTGGCGAAGGAGCGGGTGATCTCCACCGTGGACCCGGACACCCGGCACGGGCACAAGACCGCCGCGCGCGGGTTCGACGGCTACAAGGGCCACGTCGCGCTCGACCCGGACACCGAGATCATCACCGCGACCACGGTCACCCCGGGCAACGCCGGGGACGCCGGTGTCGCCGACGACCTCATCACCGACCTGCTCAACGAGCCGACCCAGCCGGAGCCGACCCAGCCGGAGCCGGACGAGGCCGCAATGGAGCAGGCCCAGCCGGCCCCGCCCGCCCCGCCCGCCGAGTCCGAGACGGCGCCGGCTGAGCCGGAGCAGACCATCTCCGGGATGGCCGAGTCCGGGATGGCCGAGTCCGGGATGGCCGAGCCCGGGATGGCCGGGCCCGGGATGGCGAGTGAGGACCCGGCCGTGGAGCCGCCCACGGTGTACGGGGACAACGCATACGGCACCGGTGAGTTCCACACCCGCCTCGGCGAGGCCGGGATCAACTCCCGCTGCAAGACCCAGAACCCCACGGCGGCGGGCGGGTTGTTCAGCAAGGACCGCTTCGACATCGACCTCGACGCTCAGGCGGTGACCTGCCCGGCCGGGAACACCGCCCCGATCCGGGCGGCCCGCACCGGCGGCGGCACCGCCTGTTTCGGTGCGATCTGCGCCGACTGCCCGTTGCGCACGCGGTGCACCACCGCCGCGGCCGGTCGCTCGATCAACATCGGCCCGCACGAGCAGGCGCTGGCCGAGGCCCGCGCTCGCCAGACCGACCCCGCCTGGGTCACCGACTACCGGTCCACCCGGCCCAAGGTCGAACGCAAGCTCGGGCACATGATGCGCCGCCGCCACGGCGGTCGCCGAGCCCGTGTCCGCGGCACTGTCCGCGTTGACGCCGACTTCCGGCTCCTCGCCGGCGCGATCAACCTTGCCCGGCTGGCCGTGCTCGGCGTGCGCGGATCCGCCAATGGATGGGCAGTGGCCGCCTGACCAGCAGAAATAGGGAGCCTCCGCCGGACCACACCCGAACCGAGCGCCAACCCGGCGCACGATGCGGTTCCGCGGAACCGCATCCAAGCCTCGTCCAGCCACCTCCCGCACGCCCCATGAACCGCACGCCGACCCGGACCCACTCCCGACCCAACCGTTCGACACCAGCCACCTAGGCCTCTCGCGCCCGCGAGAGCGACGTTCTCGGCGTCGCCGGCCCGCGAACGTCGGTCTCGCGATCATCTGGCTGCCCGCACGCTCCCGTAGACGCGCCGCGGCGTGACGAGCACCGCGACCCGGCCCTCCTCGCGCATGACCCGGTCGTAGGTGTCCCAGTCGTCATGGGTGCCGCCGCAGGCCGTGAACACCGCGCGCAGCAGCAGTCGCAGCGACTCGGCGTCGGTGTCGCCGGGGCCGATCAGCTCGCTCGTCCCCTCGACACCCGCCCACTGCCATCCGGCGCGCCAGAGGATCGACGTGGCCGGGCGCTCGCGCAGGTTGCGCAGCTTCACCTTGCCGTAGGTGACGTAGCCCGCGACGGGCACGGCGGTGCGCGGATGGTCGAGCACCCCCGCGTTGACGAGGGAGGTGTGCGGGGTGCCGTCGGCGCGCACCACGGCGACGCTGGCGAGGCCGTGGTCCTGCACGACGATGCGGCGGACCGGATCGAGATCGAGTGCCACGTCGGTGAGTCTGTCAGCATCCCGTCGCCCGCATCAGCTGCGACACCCGCTGTGGCGACACGCGCAGGACGACGGCGATGTCCGCACCGGACAGCCCCGCCTCCCGCAACCGGAGAGCCAGGCTCCGCGATCGGGCCCCCGCCTCCCGCTGGGCGCGCTCCACGCCGTCGAGGGCCTCCCGGACGGCGGTGATCTCCTCGTCGAGCGCGGTGCCGAACGCGACGGTGATACGGACCTGCACCGAGCGCGGATCGACGCCGTCATGGCAGGCCACGTAGTCGCGAACCGTGCGCTCGGCAGCCGACAGCCGTCGGGTCGGGAGGACGACCAGCGAGCCCCGCTCGTCGGACACATGCAGCTCCCAGCCGTGCTCCCAGCGCCGCGCGGCGACGTCGACGGTCAGGTCACCCATTGCACGCCGCCGGGCGTGCTGAGGTAGACCCCGCGCAGCGGCACCTCCGCGGCACGGCACGTCCGGGCGAGCGCGGCCGCCCACGCGTGGTCGGCCGGGAGCACGGTGTCGCTCCCCGGCCGTTCCCACGTGAGGATCACTGCCCCAATTTGGAGCTGCGCGCGCAGGCCCGCGAGCACCCGGGCGAGCACGGCCAGGCCGCGGCGGCCCTGTGCCACCGCGATCGGGGCGATCGCCGGGGCCTGGCGGCCGTCGCGGTCGACGAACATGAGCCACAGCCGCTCGGCGGAGGCCGGACCGATGAGCATGCGCACACGGTCGAGCACCTCCTCATCGGTCTTGAGCGGCGGAAGATCGACAGGTGAGGTGGTCATGACTGCAGGGTCGCGCGCACGCGGCGCGCCGTGGGGACGATCCGGAAATCTGTGGACAACCGATCGCGATGGGGACAGCTCAGCGCAGCGGACGGCCCCGTCCGTGGGGCGGCGGGACCGCTGCGACGCCTCCAGCCGCGGCAGGCCGGCGGTGCGGGTACCTGATTGCGGGGGTGGCGCAGCGCCACGGCGAGGTCGAGGACATCGGCGTACTTGGCGTCGAGTTCGCGGGGGTTCTGCTCGTGCAGCTCGGGCGTGCGGTCGGCGCAGGCGTCCCCGCACGACATGGGGCCGGAAGCCGGCCAGGGCGTCGGTGGCGGGCGGGTCGGCGAAGGAGTTGATGAGGGAGACGTCCGTGAACGTCCCGCCGTCGTCGACCCCGACCCGATACGTCACGTTTCCTCGCGGAAAGCGGCCCGAACCATCACGGTGCGGGCGTTGCGGATGTGGGCGGTCATGCGGACGGCGCGACGATCTCGACATGATGGGCGAGGCTCCGGCGCAGCGACGCCTCGTCGTAGGTGTGGAAGTTGTGCAGCACGATGGGAGCATGGATCGCCCCCGCCAGGGCGTTGGCCATCGCGGGCTGGTCGGCGAGCGCGCCCAGGCGCCCGTGGAACTCGCGGTTGTCCTTCATACGGTCTTTGCATACATGGGAGTGCCTGTGGGAAACCTGCTGAGTCGACCGGCCGCGGCCCGTCCCCGGCTCCGCGAGTTACTCGCCCGGCCCGAGCCGCTCGTGGCTCCCGGGGCGTACGACGCGCTGTCGGCACGGCTGGTCGAGCAGGCGGGGTTCGACGTCGTCTACATGACGGGGTTCGGCACCACGGCCTCGCTCGTCGGGCGACCGGACGTCGGGCTGCTCACCGGCACGGAGATGATCGACAACGCGCGGCGGATCGCGACCGCCGTCGATGTCCCGGTGATCGCCGACGCGGACACCGGCTACGGCAACGCGATCAACGTCGTGCGCACGGTGCAGGCCTACGAGCAGGCCGGGGTCGCGGGCATCCATATTGAAGACCAGGTGCTGCCCAAGAAGTGCGGCCACATGAGCGGCAAGGCGGTGATCCCGGCCGACGAAATGGCGGGGAAGATCCGCGCGGCCGTCGCCGCCCGGCGCGACCCGGAGTTCCTGCTGATCGCGCGCACCGACGCGGCGGCCGTCGAGGGTGTGTCCGCTGCGCTGGACCGGGCGCGGACCTACGCCGCCGCGGGCGCGGACGTCCTGTTCGTCGAGGCGCTGACCAGCGAGGATGACATCGCGCGCGTGGCAGACGAGCTGCGCGACGTGGCGCCGCTGGTGTTCAACTGGGCCGAAGGCGGGCGCACCCCGCCGCTGCCGTTAGCCCGGATCGCCGAGCTGGGCTTCGCGCTGGTGCTGTTCCCGATCGGCACCCTGCTGGCCGCCACGGCGGGCATCCGTCGTCTCCTGGCCACGCTCCGCGCCAACGGCGTGCCGACGGCCGCGATGTCTGAGCTCCCGACCTTCGACAGTTTCACGGACCTGATCGGCCTCCCCGAGATCCGCGACCTGGAGTCCCGCTTCGGCGCCCAGCCGTCGTGATCAGCGGCTTCGATGCCGGAGGTGCGCGTGCGCACCTCCGGCACCGAACCCGGCGATCATCGTCAGGCCCGCGTCGCCGCGTGCCGGAACCCGGGACTCGCCGTGCCGAAAACCACGACTCGCCGTGCCGGAACCCGGGACTCGCCGTGCCGAAAACCACGACTCGCCGTGCCGGAACCCGGGACTCGCCGTGCCGAAAGCCGGGACTCGCCGTGTCGGAATCGACGACTCGCCGTGCCGGGGGGTGCGGGGCCGCCGAGCCCGATCGCCTACCCTCGCGGACCATGGCGGGACGGGTGCGGGTCGCGGTGGTGTTCGGCGGACGCAGCGGTGAGCACGCGATCTCGTGCGTCTCCGCGGGGAGCGTCCTGGCCAACCTCGACCGGGAGCGGTTCGACGTCGTTCCGGTCGGCATCACCCGGGACGGCGCCTGGGTCGTGGGCGCCGACGACCCTCGTGAGCTGGCCATCGACGAACGCGCCCTGCCGTCCGTCGACGGTTCGCGGCCCGCTCTCGCCCTGCCCGGCGACCCCACCCGCGGCGGCCTGCTCGTGCTGGACCCCGGGCGCGCGGGGGAGGTGTTCGCGGGCGTCGACGTCGTCGTCCCCGTGCTGCACGGACCCTACGGCGAGGACGGGACCATTCAAGGCCTGCTCGAGCTGGCGGGCGTGCCCTACGTCGGCGCAGGCGTGCTGGCCAGCGCGGCGGGCATGGACAAGGAGTTCACCAAGAAGCTGCTGGCCGCCGACGGCCTGCCGGTCGGCGACCACGTGGTGCTGCGCCCCGGCGTCCCGACGCTCAGCGCGGACCAGCGCGTCCGGCTCGGCCTCCCCGTCTTCGTCAAGCCCGCCCGCGGCGGGTCCTCGCTGGGCATCACCCGCGTCACCGCGTGGGACGACCTCGACGCCGCGCTCGCCACCGCGCGGCAGCACGACCCGAAGGTGCTGGTCGAAGCGGCGATCGTCGGGCGCGAGATCGAGTGCGCGGTGCTGGAGCGGCCCGACGGCACGGTGGCCTCGTCGCTCCCGGCCGAGATCCGGATCGTCGGCGGCTCGGGCCACGTTCCCGCCTTCTACGACTTCGACGCGAAGTACCTCGACGACGTCTGCGAGTTCGACGTGCCCGCCAAGCTCGACGACGACGTGGCCGAACGGCTGCGCGAGCTGGCCATGGCGGCGTTCCGGGCGCTCGACGGCCAGGGCCTCGCCCGCGTCGACTTCTTCGTCGGCCCCGACGGCGCGATTACCGTGAACGAGATCAACACCATGCCCGGCTTCACGCCGATCTCCATGTACCCGCGGGCGTGGGCGGTCACGGGCGTCGACTACCCGACCCTGCTCACCACCCTCATCGAGACGGCGCTGGCCCGCGGCACCGGCCTGCGCTGACGGCTCACGGCATCAGGGTCTGCCAGAGCAGGAAGCCGTTCAGCGCGATGACCAAGGCGGCGACCACCGCGGCCGCGGCGGTGGTGGTGCGCCGGTTGACCAGCTCGGCCATGACGTCGCGACGACGGGTCAGCAGCACCAGCGGCACCAGCGCGAACGGGATCCCGAACGACAGCACCACCTGGGAGAGCACCAGCGCCTGGGTCGGGTCGATCCCCAAGCCCAGCACCACCAGCGCCGGGGTGATGGTGAGGGTGCGGCGCAGGAACAGCGGGATGCTGCGCCGGATGAACCCCTGCATCACCACCTGGCCCGCGTAGGTGCCCACGCCGGAGGACGCGAAGCCGGACGCCAGCAGCGCCAGTGCGAACGCGAACGCGGCGGGCTGGTCCAGCACCCTGGCCAGCCCGGCGTGCACGCCTTCGAGGGTGCCGGTGTCGGGTACGTCAGAGCCGAAGAACAGGGTCCCGGCGATGATCAGCATCGAGGCGTTGACGAGCCCGGCGAGGCCCATGCCGAGCACGACGTCGATCTGCTGGCGCCGCATCAGGAAGCGCCGCTCTTCGACCGTTTGCGGCGGGATGCGCCCTTTCGTCAGCGCCGAGTGCAGGTAGATGACGTGCGGCATCACGGTGGCGCCGAGGATGCCGGTGGCCAGCAGCAGGCTGTCGGGGCCGTCGAAGCGGGGCACGAGGCCCGCGACGAGCGGGCCTGCGGGCACCTCGATCCGCAGCACGGTCGTGAGGAACCCGACCAGGATGACGCCGAGCAGCCCGGCGATGGCCAGCTCGAACGGGCGGTAGCCGCGGCGCTGCAGCGCGAGCAGTGCGAACGCCACGACGCCCGTGATCACGCCGCCGGTGAACAGCGGGATGCCGAAGAGCAGGTTCAGCGCGATCGCGCCGCCGATCACTTCGGCCAGGTCGGTGGCGACCGCCACCAGCTCAGCCTGCACCCACATGAGCCGGGACACCCGGCGCGGGAAGGTGTCGCGGCACATCTCGGGCAGGTCGCGGCCGGTGGCCAGGCCCAGCTTCGCGGTCAGTGTCTGAATGAGCATCGCGATGAGGTTGGCCGCGACGATCACCCACAGCAGGAGGAAGCCGTAGCCCGCGCCCGCCGAGAAGTTGGTGGCGAAGTTGCCGGGGTCGACGTAGGCGATGGCGGCGACGAAGGCAGGCCCGAGAAACGTGACCGTTCCCCGCACCCCGCCCCGCCTGCGGATATCGCTGACTGTCGGCGGGGACCGGTCGGTCGCGGTCATGCCGAGGTCTCCTCGACCGGTGCCGCGGCCGGGAAGGGTGCCGTGATGTTGGTCGGCGAGGTCATGGCTGTCTCCCCGTCGAGCACATCTCCGTGGACAAGGCGGCTGAGTGGCGCACCGAGCGCACAGGTCCGGTCGGCGACCCGGACCCACAGCGGCCCGCCGAACGGGTCCTGTCGCTCGACGGTCACGACAACGCCCGGGCGCACGCCGAGCTCACCGAGGTGGCGCAGCGCGGCGCTGTCGCGGTCGGAGACCCGCCGCACCCGGAAGCGCGCGCCGGGCGGCACGGCGTCCAGGCCGACGCCCCACCGCTCGTCGTGCGCGCCGTGCCGCGGCGGGATCGGGTCGCCGTGCGGGTCGTGCGTCGGGTGGCCGAGCGCGGCGTCGATGCGCTCCTCCAGCCGCTCGGACAGCACGTGCTCCAGCACCTCGGCCTCGGCGTGCACCTCGTCCCACGGCACGTCCAGGACCTGGGCGAGGAACGTCTCCAGCAACCGGTGCCGCCGCACGACGCGCAGCGCGGCGCGCTCGCCCGCTCCGGTGAGGCGCAGCTCACGGGGCCCGGCGCGGTCGACGAGCGCGCTGTCCTGCAGGCGTTTGATCATGGCGGTGACCGAGGGCGACGCGACCCCCAGCTCCGCGGCGAGCAGCCCGGTGGTGATCGCCTCACCCCGGTGGGCGATGTGGTACATCGCCTTGAGGTAGTCCTCGCTCGCGCCCGTCAGGCCGACCATGCGAGAAATATAGACACCTCTACCGAATGTGCGAAGGCTGGTCTCAGAGTGAGACCGCTCACCTGACGGCGACCGGCTGCGTCGGAAGCGTCGTGCGAACGGCGTCCGACACGGCCTGCAGAGGACCGCTGCCGATGTTCGCGGGTGTGGTGATCGCGACGTAGACGGGCCGGTCGACCGCCACCGAGGTGACGAGCGCGCCGTCGGTGAGCGTCAGCCAGCGCACCCCGTCGACCTCGAGGAGCGCGGACGTGGGCGTCAGCTCGGCGGGCCGGGGGAGCCCGCATCGGAGCACGACGGGCGCGGAATCGGCGGCCCACGCGCGCACCCCGGCGGGCGCGGGCGCGGCGAGCGGGCGGCGGGGGAGCGTCGCGGTGCCCGCCGGGAGGTCGCCGTCGAGGCGCGCGAGCAGGGCCGTGCAGGACGGGGAGGCCGCGGCGGGCGCCTCGACGGTGGGAACGGCCAGCGGCCCCGTCGCCGGGGCAGGCACGTCCGGCCCGCGCAGCCGCGCCGCGATCCCGATGCCCGCCACGACCACGGCGAGCAGCAGCGGCAGCGTGACGGCGATCGCGAACGACACCGACGGACGGCGCGGGCGGCGGAGCATCGACGGTCGCTCCGCGCTCAGCCCAGGTGCACGACCGGGCAGGTGAGCGTGCGGGTGATCCCCCCGACGCCCTGGACGCGCGCGACCACGAGCTGGCCCAGCCGATCGACGTCCTCGGCCTCCGCCCGCACGATCACGTCGTAGGGTCCCGTGACGTCCTCGGCGGAGATCACCCCCGCGATGCCCGCGATCTCGGCGGCCACGGCGGCGGCCTTGCCGACCTCGGTCTGCACCAGGATGTAGGCCTGCACCACGGCGTTGCCCCTCTCAGCTCGGTTTCACGGACATGAGATCGTCGGAGGCCGAACGTACCGGAGGAGGACGCGTTGCCGGAGGATGGACGCACGATCGGCGGGCTCGGGGAGTTCGGGCTCATCGCAGAGGTCACCCGGGATCGCGTCCAGCCCGCGAGCACCGTTCTCGGGCCCGGCGACGACGCGGCGGTCGTCGCCGCGCCGGACGGCCGGGTGGTGGCGACGACCGACGTGCTCGTCGCGGGGGTGCATTTCCGTCTCGACTGGTCCACGCCCGAGCAGGTGGGGCGCAAGGCCGCTGCGGCCAACCTGGCCGACGTCGCCGCGATGGGCGCGGTGCCCACCGCGCTGCTCGTCGGGCTGGCCGCCCCGCCCGACACACCCGTGGAGACGCTCACCGGGCTGGCGGACGGGTTGTGGGCCGAAGCGGGCACCGTCGGGGCGGGTCTGGTCGGCGGCGACGTCGTGACGTCGGCCACGCTCACGCTCGCGGTCACCGCGCTCGGGTCGCTGCAGGGGCGGCCGCCGGTCACCCGGTCGGGGGCGCGCCCGGGCGACGTCGTGGCGCTGGCGGGCCGCCTCGGCTGGGCCGCCGCGGGGCTCGCGGTGCTGCAGCGGGGCTTCCGCTCGCCGGGCGCGGTGGTGGCCGCGCACCGGACGCCCGAGCCGCCCTACGCGGCGGGCCCGGCCGCCGCGGCGGCGGGCGCCACCGCGATGATCGACATCTCGGACGGGCTGCTCGCCGACCTCGGACACGTCGCCACGGCGTCGGCGGTCGTGATCGACGTGCGCCGCCCGGCCGTGCCGCAGAAGCTCGCCGAGGTGGGCGCGGCGCTGGGCATCGACCCGGTGTCGTTCGTGCTCACCGGCGGCGAGGACCACGCGCTGGCGGCGACGTTCGCCCCCGACGCCCCGCTCCCGCCGGGTTTCACGCCCATCGGCGAGGTCCGGGCCGGGGAGGCCGCCGTGCTCGTCGAGGGCACACCGTACGACGGCGACCCCGGCTGGGCCCACTTCGCCTGACGGCCCCGTGCGAGATGGACACCACGGGGGTTCGATCTTGGCCAAACCCCCGTCATGTCCATCTCGGGCGTGCGCCTGTCCAACGGCTGGTCAGGTGCGCGGGACCGGCACCCCCCGGATGCTCGCGTCGAGCAGCTGCACCGGGTGCAGCAGCGGCACGTCGGTATCGTCGCTGCCGAGGTGTTTGCCGATCTGCAGCAGGCAGCCCGGGTTGGCGGTGACGACGATGTCGGGTCGGGTCGCGCGGATGTTCTCGGCCTTGCGGACGCCGAGCTCGCCTGCCGCCTCCGGTGCGACCAGGTTGTAGATCCCCGCGGAGCCGCAGCACAGCTCGGCCTCGGGCAGGTCGAGCAGCTCGACGTCGGGGATCGAGCGCAGCACCTTGCGGGGTTGCGCCCGCACCTTCTGCGCGTGCCCGAGGTGGCAGGCGTCGTGGTAGGCCACACGGGCGCGCACCGGGTGGCGGGTCGCCCGCGGCTCACCGTCGGCCAGCACCTCGTGCACGTCGCGCACCTTCGCGCTGAAGGCCGCGGCGCGCTCGGCCCACTCGGCGTCGTCGTCGAGCAGGTGCCCGTACTCCTTCATCGACGAGCCGCACCCCGCGACGTTGGTGACGACGTAGTCCACGTCGAGGTCGAGATAGATGTCGATCTCCCGGCGGGCCCTGGCCAGCGCGGGCTCCTCACGACCGGAGTGGAGCTCCAGCGCTCCGCAGCACTGCTGCTCGCGGGGCACGAGCACGTCCCAGCCCTCGGCGGCGAGCACGCGCACGGTGGCCGCGTTGACGCGGTGGAAGAACACGTCCTGCACGCAACCGGTGAGCAGCGCGACGCGACCACGGCGCTCTCCGACGGCGGGCGTGTGCACGGGGAGGCGGGCGAACGCATCGCGGACGGAGACCGGCGGCAGCAGCGACGCCATCGCCGCGAGGCGGCCGGGCAGCCGTTCCGCGAGCGCCCGGATCGCCGGGATCCGCCGCAACGCCTGGTAGAGCCCGCCCGGCAGGGCGGCCGCGCGCAGCCGCCGCTTGTACGGGAACAGCGCGAAGATCGCGTCGCGGAACAGCTTGTCGCCCGGCTCGCGCTCGACCGCGCGCTCCAGCTGCGGGCGCACCGCTTCCAACAGGCGGTCGTACTGCACGCCGGACGGACACGCCGTGACGCACGCCATGCAGCCGAGGCAGCGGTCGATGTGCGTGGCGAACGGGCCGTCCAGGCCGATCTCGCCCTTCTCGGCGAGGTTCATCAGGTAGATGCGCCCGCGCGGGGAGTCCATTTCCTCGCCCCACAGCTGGTAGGTGGGGCAGGTGGGCAGGCAGAACCCGCAGTGCACACAGTCGTCGAGCAGCTCGCGCGAAGGCGGTCGGTGGGTGTCGAAGGCACCGGGCACGGGAGTCACATCCAGGGGTCGAAGCGGCCGGGGCCGAGCCGGTCGGCGGGATCGAAGGCGTGCTTGACCGCGCGCAGCACCGCCAGCGCCGACGGCGGCGGTCCCCAGCCGGGCAGGTGCGCCCCGGCGGGGCGGGCGCGCAGGACGGAGGTGCCACCTGCGGCGTGGACGACGGCGTGCGCGTCGGCGACCGCGCCCGCGGGCACCGTGATCGTCGCGACGCCGGTGCCGAGCCCGGCGGTGGCCGCCGTCACGGGCAACGAGGCGAGCAGCGCGGGCAGCCGGGAGGGTCGCACCCCGACCCGCAGCACCGCCGCGTCGGCCGGGTCGACGGGGCCGCGGGTGATCTCGGCGTGCCGCGCCCACAGGTCGCCGTCGGCCGCCCGGGCACCGGCGCCGAGCAGCTCCCGCACCCGTTCCGCGCGCGCGGCCAGCGCGCCGTCGGTGCCCTCCAGCCGCAGCAGGAGCACGCCGTCGCTGGTCCACTCCAGCGCCGCGGGTTCGGTGGGGCCGCCGAGCACCCCGGCCGCCACCTCCGCCGCCTCCGCGAGCGGACGGGGCAGCTCCAGGGTGACGGCGGCCTTCGGCACGGGGTGCAGCCGCAACACCACCTCGGCCACCACGGCGAGCGTGCCGTAGGAGCCGTGCATGACCTTGGCCAGGTCGTACCCGGCCACGTTCTTGATCACGTGTCCGCCCGCGCGGGCGATCGTGCCGTCGGCCAGCACGAGCGTGACGCCGATGACGAGGTCCCGCAGCGAGCCGTGCACGAGCGCGGCGGGCCCCGCGTCGCCGGTGGCGAGCAGGCCGCCGACCGTGGCGCCGTCGGCGACCCGCGCCGCGTCCAGCGCCACGTGCTGCCCGTGTGCGGCCAGCTCCTCCTGCAGCGCACGCAGCGGGGTGCCCGCACGCACGGACACCGTCATGTCCCCGGGGTTGTGGGTGACGATGCCGGTGAGCCCGGTCGTGTCGAGCACCGCGTCGACCGGGCCGAGCGGGCCCGCCCACGCCGCGGCGGTGCCCGCGCCCGCGATCGCCAGCGGGCCGGTGGTGTCCAGGAGCGCCGCGCGGACCTCGGCCAGGTCGGTGGGCCGCAGGACCGGTGTCGTCGCGCCGCCGGTCATCTATCCGACCTCCGCACTGAACGGGTTGACGAGCGTGACGCCCAGGTGGGCGAAGTCCTTCGTGTTGCGGGTGACGAGCGTCCAGCCATGTGCCGCGGCGGTGGCGCCGATGAGCCCATCCACGATCGGTATCGGACGCCGCGCGTCATGGTGCCCCCACAGCTCGGCGACCGCAGTCGTCACGGGCACGATACGCCTCCCGAACTCCGCGATGGTCTTGTCGAGCCATGTCGCAAAGCGTTCGGCCTGGAGATGGTCGCGGCGAAGCCGAAGCAGCTCGATGCCGCGGCGGATCTCACCGATGCTCATGACGCTGACATGATGATCGGCAGCCTCGGTGGCCGCGAGCCAGTCGAGTACGCCGGTGTTCTTCCGACGCTTGACCAGCTCGGAGAGGACGTTCGTGTCGAGCAGGTAGCTCACCTCCCGTCATCACCCAGGTCGAGGTCCCGGGCGAACGACCTCTTCCGTTCGGCCTCGATCTCGTCGAACACCGCGGCCGCTTCATCGTCGAGGGTGGGCATCGACAGCAGGTGGTCGACGAACGACCGGCCCTGCCCGGCCAGTCGTCGGTACTCCGCGATGTCGACGACGACCGCGACCTCCTCGCCGTGGCGCGTGATCGTCTGCGGGCCGTCGCGCTCGACCGCCCGCAGAACCTCGCTGAAGCGCTGCTTGGCCTCCTGGACCTGCCACGAACGACGGGTCTGGCTCATCAGGCCTCCCGACTCCGGACTGTCTAGACAGGCTACAGCCGTTCGATGGTGCCGGACGCCTCCAGCGGATGGGGCTGGTACTTGCCGGGCCGCTCGCCGCACAGGCGCGGGGTCGGGAACACCTTGCCGGGGTTGCACAGCCCGTCCGGGTCGAACGCCGCGCGGACGCGGAGCATGACGGCCAGGTCGTCGTCGGAGAACATCTTCGGCATCGAGCAGGCCTTGTCGGTGCCGATCCCGTGCTCGCCCGACAGCGAGCCGCCCATCGCGACGCACAGCTCCGCGATCGCCCCGGACAGCTCTTCGGCGCGCTCGGTCTCGCCCGCGGCGGCGCTGTAGAGCACCAGCGGATGCAGGTTGCCGTCGCCCGCGTGGAAGACGTTGGCCACCCGCAGCCCGGCCGCGGCGCCCATCGCGGCGATCCGGTCGAGCACCTCGGCCAGCCGGGTGCGGGGCACGACGCCGTCCTGCACGAAGTAGTCGGGCGAGATCCGCCCGACGGCCGCGAACGCCGCCTTGCGCCCGCGCCAGATCGCCGCCCGCTCGTCGGGGGAGCCCGCGATGTGCAGCCGGGTGCAGCCGTGCTTCTCGCAGATCGCCTTGACCTGTTCGAACTGGACGTCGCACTCCTCGACGGGCCCGTCCAGCTCGACGATGAGCGCGGCGGGCACCCCGACGGTGTAGCCCGCGTGCACCGCCTCCTCGGCGGCCTCGATCGCGAGCGTGTCCATCATCTCGATGGCGGCGGGGACGATCCCGGCCGCGACCACGTCCGACACCACGTCGCCCGCCGCAGCGATCGAGCCGAAGTCGGCCAGCAGGGTTCGCACCGACTCGGGCACCCGCATGAGCCGCACGGTCACCTGCGTGACGATCCCGAGCGTGCCCTCGGAGCCGAGCACGACGCCGCGCAGGTCCGGCCCGGCCTGCTCGCCGGTGTCGGCGCCGACCGTCACGACGCTGCCGTCCGCCAGCACGACGCGCGCGGACAGCACGTGGTGGGTGGTGAAGCCGTACTTGAGGCAGTGCGCGCCGCCGGAGTTCTCCGCGACGTTGCCGCCGATCGTGCACACCTGCTGGCTGGACGGGTCTGGCGCGTAGTAAAGCCCCTGTGGCGCAACGGCTTTCGTGATCGCCAGGTTGGTGACGCCTGGCTCGACGACCGCCCGCCGGTCGACCGGGTCGACCTCCAGGATCTTGGTGAGCCGCGCCAGGCTGACCACCACGCCGTCGGCGACCGGCAGCGCGCCGCCGGACAGGCCGGTGCCCGCCCCGCGCGCCACGAACGGCACCTTGTGCTCGTGGCACACCTGCACCGCCGCCGCCACCTGGTCGGCGTCGCGGGGGAGCAGCACCAGGCCGGGGACGACGCGGTAGCCGGTGAGCCCGTCGCACTCGTACGCCCGGCACTGCACCGGGTCGGAGATCACGTCCGCGGGAGCCAGCGCCTCCTCGAACGCCTGTCGCACCACACCGTCGAGCGCCATCGCGCCTCCTCCTCCCCGCCGCCGCCCTGCCGAGCTGCACGACGACAGTACGACGCCTCGTCGGATCGGGCCATGATCGTCGGGCGGCCCCCCGGCGCGGCGGCCCCGGCGCGACCGTGCCACCATTTGTGCAGGCGACATGACCGGTACCGGGGAGGCGCACGTGGGCCCACGGCGGACGCTCCAGCTCCTGCTTGTCCTCACCGCGCTCGCGACACTGGCGCTCGCGCTGTCGGGAGTGGTCGGACCGGCCTAGCTTGCCTATGGTTCCGGGCGTGACCAGCGATCTGCGCATCGACCCGGCCCTGCGTTCCTTCGTCGTCGACGAGCTGCTCCCGGGCCTCGACATCGAACCCGAGCGGTTCTGGGCCGCCCTCGTCGACCTCCAAGGCCGGTTCGCGGGCCGCCTCGCCACGCTGCTCGCCCGCCGCGACGAGCTGCAGGCGCAGGTCGACGCCTGGCATGACGAGCACGACGCGGGCGACCCCGACGCCTACGCCGCGTTCCTCACCGAGATCGGCTACCTGGTACCGGACACGACCGCGCACCTGTCGGTCACGGGCGTCGACCCGGAGATCGCCGAGGTGGCGGGCCCACAGCTGGTCGTGCCCGCCACCGTGCCGCGCTACGCGCTCAACGCCGCCAACGCCCGGTGGGGCTCGCTCTACGACGCGTTCTACGGCACCGACGCGCTCCCACAGGACCGCGAGCTCGCGCCCGGATACGACGAGCAGCGCGGCGCCCAGGTGATCGCGGCCGCCGACGCGCTGCTCGACGAGCTGTTCCCGCTCGCCGAAGGCAGCCACGCGGACGTCGCCGAATACCGGGTCGAGAACGGCGCGCTGGCCCCGGCCCTGGCCGACCCCGCCCAGTTCGCGGGCTCTGCCGACGGCGCGATCCTGCTGCGTCGCCACGGCCTGCACGTCGAGCTGACGATCAACCCGGAGTCGCGCGTCGGGCGCCAGCACCACGCGGGCGTCGCCGACATGGTGCTGGAGTCGGCCGTCACCACGATCGTCGACCTCGAGGACTCGGTCTCCACGGTCGACGGCGAGGACAAGGCGGGCGCCTACCGCACCTGGCTCGGCCTCATGACGGGCGCGCTCTCCGCGACGTTCGAAAAGGGCGGGCGCACGCTCGAGCGCGTCATGCACGGCGACCGCCGATACACCGCCCCGGACGGCACCGAGCTCGTGCTGCCGGGCCGATCGCTGCTCCTCGTGCGCAACTGCGGGCACCACATGGCGACCGACGCCGTGCTCGTCGACGGCGCGGAGGTGGCGGAGGGCGTCCTCGACGCGCTGGTCACCGTCACCGCGGCGCTGCACGACCTGCGCGGCCTCGGCCGGTTCTCCAACTCGCGCGCGGGCAGCGTCTACATCGTCAAGCCCAAGCAGCACGGGCCCGACGAGGTCGCGCTCACCGTCGAGCTGTTCGCGGCCGTCGAGGAGCACCTCGGCCTGCCCGCCCGCACGCTCAAGATCGGCATCATGGACGAGGAGAAGCGCACCTCGCTCAACCTCGCCGCCTGCATCGCCGCCGCGGCCGATCGGGTGATCTTCGTGAACACCGGCTTCCTCGACCGCACCGGCGACGAGATCCACACCGATATGCAGGCGGGCCCGGTCGTGCGCAAGAACGACATGAAGACGACGGCGTGGCTCACCACCTACGAGGACCGCAACGTCGATGTCGCGCTCGCCGCGGGCTTCGCGGGCACCGCGCAGATCGGCAAGGGCATGTGGGCGAAGCCCGCGGCGATGGCCGACATGCTGGCGCAGAAGGGGGCACAGCCGGAGGAGGGCGCCAGCTGCGCCTGGGTGCCCTCGCCCACCGCCGCCACCTTGCACGCGCTGCATTACCTGCGCACCGACGTCGCGGCGCGGCAGAAGGAGCTCGCCGGGCGCATGACCGACCGGCGCGGGCTGCTGGAGGTCCCGGTGCTGACCGCCACCCTTTCCGACGAGGAGAAGCGCCACGAGCTGGAGACCAACGCGCAGTCCATCCTCGGCTACGTCGTGCGCTGGGTGGGGCTGGGCATCGGCTGCTCGACCGTGCCCGACCTCGAAGGTGTCGGCCTGATGGAGGACCGCGCCACCCTGCGCATCTCCAGCCAGCTCATCGCCAACTGGCTCTACCACGGGTTGGTCGACGAGCGCGAGGTTCGGTTGACGTTCGAGCGCATGGCCGCCGTCGTCGACGAGCAGAACGCCAAGGAGCCCGGCTACCGGGCCATGGCCACCGACCTGGACCGCAGCGAGTCCTTCCAGGCCGCGCTGGAGCTGGTGTTCTCCGGGCGCACCGAGCCCAACGGCTACACCGAGCGCGCGCTCACCCACTGGCGCAGGCGGGCCAAGGAGCGCGGCTGAGCGGCGAATAGGCTCCCGCCTGTGCCGCTCTACGCCCTCGGCGACGCCGAGCCCGACATCCATCCCGACGCGTACGTCCACCCCGACGCCGTGGTGATCGGCAACGTGACGATCGGCGCGGAGTCGTCGGTCTGGCCGACCGCAGTGCTGCGGGGCGACGACGGGCGGATCGAAGTCGGGGCGCGCACGAGCATCCAGGACGGCTCGATCGTCCACACCACGGCCGTCCGGCCGACGATCATCGGCGACGAGGTGACCGTCGGGCACAACGTGCACATCGAGAGCGCGACGATCGGCGACCGAGCGGTGGTGTCGTCCGGCTCGGTGGTGCTGAACGGGTCGACCGTGGGCTCGGGCGCGATCGTCGGGGCGGGCGCGGTCGTCGCGCCGAACACGGAGATCCCGCCGCGGGCCATGGCGCTGGGGGTGCCCGCCCGGGTCCGGGCGGGCTACGAGGTGCCCGAGGGGGCGTACGCCTACGCCGTCACCAGCTACGTCGAGCGCGGCAGGCGGTTCCGCGCCGACCTACGGAGGCTGGGCTGATGGCAGGCCACGCCGAGGGACGAGGCGGCAGCGGGCGCAGACCGTTGGCGGAGGTCGTCGAGGCCGGGTGGGCGCAGGCATTGGCGCCGGTGGCCCAGCGGGTCGCCGACATGGGCGACTTCCTGCGCGCCGAGATCGCCGCGGGCAGGCGCTACCTGCCCGCGGGCGCGAACGTGCTGCGCGCGTTCACCCAGCCCTTCGCCGCGGTGCGGGTGCTCATCGTGGGCCAGGACCCGTACCCGACGCCGGGGCACGCGGTGGGGCTGTCGTTCTCGGTGTCGCCCACGACGCGGCCGGTGCCGCGGTCGCTGGCCAACATCTTCCGCGAGTACTCCGACGACCTCGGCCACCCGACCCCGTCCAGCGGTGACCTCACGCCGTGGGCCGAGCAGGGGGTGCTGCTGCTCAACAGGGTGCTCACGGTCGCGCCGGGGGCGCCGGGCTCGCACCGCGACAAGGGCTGGGAGGTGGTCACGGAGCAGGCGATCCGCGCGCTCGTCGCCCGGGAGGGCGAGCCGCTCGTGGCGATCCTGTGGGGCCGCGACGCCCGCAACCTGGCGCCGCTGCTCGGGGACGTGCCGCTGATCGAGTCGGCGCACCCGAGCCCCATGTCCGCCGACCGCGGCTTCTTCGGCTCGCGCCCGTTCAGCCGGGCCAACGCGCTGCTGGAGGAGCTGGGTGGCGACCCGGTGGACTGGAAGCTCCCCTGAGGGCGGCCAGCCGCTGGACGGGAAACTGGATCACACCGGTTGTGTTACGTTTATCGCAGATCCTTCACACCAGGGGAGCGCCATGTCGGTCGATGGCTCGACGGCGGAGGCGGGTTTCTCCGGCGGGCAGAGCGCCGCCGCGCGAGCCCGCCGTGAGAGCATTCGCGCCCGCATCGTCGCCGAGGGCTTCGTCCGGATCGAGGAGCTGGTCGAGGACCACTCGGTCAGCCTGATGACGATCCATCGGGACCTGGACGTGCTGCAGAGCCAGGGCTGGATCCGCAAGGTACGGGGTGGTGCCACCGCCGTACCGTCGGCGACCTTCCACGGGGACGTCCGGCACCGCATGCAGCTGATGTGGGAGGCGAAGCAGGAGCTGGCCCGGACGGCGGTGAAGCTGGTCCGTCCCGGACAGTCGGTCATCCTGGACGACAGCACCACATGCCTGGCCGTGGCGCACCTGCTGCCGCAGCGCGGCCCGATCACGGTCATCTCGAACTTCCTCGCGGTCATCAACGCCCTGGCAGGCGAGCCCAACATCGACCTGATCACGCTCGGCGGCGCCTACTACCCGGCCTATGACGCCCATCTGGGCATGCACACTCGCGAGGCGATCGCCGCGCTGCGTGCCGACCTGCTCATCATGTCCACCACCGCGGTCACCAAGGGGAGTTGCTACCAGCAGTCCCAGGAGACCGTGACCGTCGAGCGGGCGATGATCAACGCGGCTGAGCGGCGCATCCTGCTGCTCGACCACAGCAAGTTCCAGCGGCGTGGCGTGCACCAGCTGGCCCCGGTCACGGCCTTCGATCTCGTGCTGGTGGATCGGGGCACCGCCGCCGAGGACATCGACGCCCTGCGCGCGGAGGGCGCCAACGTCCACCGGGCAGGCGACGAGCCGGAGTCCGACGACCTGCTCGCGCGCTGGCTGTGCCCCCGTGTGGCCCAAGAGGCGCACGAGCTCGGGTAGAGCAGCGAACGGTCGGATTCGCCCGGCCGCCCGACCCGCCGGGGTAGGCACAACTGATCCACCGCGCACGCTCCTTGGTCCGAATGGCCGACATCAGACCGAGATATATAACAGCTAACGCTGAGAGTCTTGACACGCCGATGTGATAAGTAGCTAGACTCATCACATCGCGGTTCGGGCCGGATTTGCCGAAGCGCCCGGTACTGGTTGGATCAAGGAGGATCCCATGCCGGTTCTCGCTGAGGGCTACAAGCCAGTTGACTATGTGGTGACGAACACGTGGGCGGATCGGCTGGGAATGCCGGGGCCGCTGCGCTGGGGGTTCGTCGGGCTGCTGATCTTCATGATCGGCGACGGGGTGGAGTCCGGCTATCTGGCCCCGTTCCTGGAAGGCCGCGGGATCTCCCCGACCCAGGTGGCCTTCATGATCACCATGTACGGGATCACCGCGGGCGTCGCGGCGTGGGCCTCGGGCGCGCTCTCGGACCTGTTCGGGCCGCGCCGGGTGATGTGGGCGGGGCTGGCGATCTGGGTGGTGTTCCAGCTGGTGCTCCTGGGGTTTGCGCTGCCCGGGAACGTCTATCCGCTCATCGTGCTGGCGTACGGCATGCGCGGGTTCGGTTATCCGCTGTTCGCCTACGGGTTCCTGGTCTGGATCGCGGCGTCCACTCCGCAGAATCGGCTGGGCACCGCGGTGGGCTGGTTCTGGTTCGCCTTCACCGGCGGACTGCCCACCCTGGGCGCCTTGCTGGCCAGCATCAGCATTCCCCGCATCGGCGCGTTCGCGACGTTGTGGCTGGCGCTGTGCGTGGTTGCCGCAGGTGGCCTGTTTGTGCTGCTGGCGGTGCGTGAGCGCACCGGGTTCTCGCGGCTGGCCCCGCCGGATCAGAAGCCGGTGGCCACCCTGGCCGCCAGCCTGACGATCATGGTCGCCCGACCGAAGATCGGTGTCGGGGCCTTCGTACGGGCGGTGAACACGGCGTCGCAGTTCGGTTTCCTGGTCGTGTTGCCCGGCTTCTTCACCCAGCAGATCGGGTTCGACCTGTCTGAATGGCTGCACCTGCTCAGCATCATCTTCTTGTCGAACATCTTCTTCAATCTGGCGTTCGGCATCATCGGCGACAAGGTGGGATGGCGGCAGACCATCACCTGGTTCGGCGGGGTCGGCTGCGCCATCGCCACCCTGGCGATGTACTACGTGCCGCTGGCGGTCGGGGACAACTTCGCACTGTGCGCCCTGGTGGGAATCTTCTACGGCGCGGTACTGGCCGGGTTCGTGCCGCTCTCGGCGCTGATGCCGTCGCTGGCTCCGGACGCCAAGGGCGCGGCGATGTCGGCTTTGAACTTCGGCGCGGGCATGTCGGCCTTCCTGGGCCCGCTGGTGGTGACGATCTTCTTCGCCCCGTTCGGGCTGGCCGCGGTGATGTGGGTCTACACGGGGCTGTATCTGGTCAGCGCGGTACTGTCCTGGAGCCTCAAGCTGCCCAAAGAGGTGGAAGCCGAGGTGGTGGCCGAGCGGGCGGGCATGGGGAACCCGATCGGGCAGTTGGCCGGTCTGGCGGGCGGCAGCCTGCTGGGCCATCCACCGGCGGTAAGGGTGCCGCGCGACGATGACGACATTGATCTCGTACTGTTCGACGTCGGCGGCACCATCTACGACGACGACTGCTACGCCAGGGCGTTGTGGGCGGCGGTGCACGAGATCAACCCGTCTGTCGGCGAGGCGGAGTTCTGGGCCGCCTACGACGCTCAGCGCGAGCTCGGCTCCGGCTCGCTGCGCACCGCATTGGCCGCCGCGTTCGCGAACGGGGATCGGCGGTTGCTCAGCGACACCGCCGCGCGGCTGTGGGAGTACCCGCCCGACGCGCTCTACCCGGACGTCGCGCCGACCCTGGCCGCGCTGTCCGCGCATTACCGGCTGGGGCTGGTGGCGAACAGCCGGGAGAACGTGCTGATCGCGATGGCCCGCGACGAAATAGCGCAGTACGTCTCGGTGATCGCGCTGGCCCAACAGGTCGGCGCGGAGAAGCCCGATCCGGCGATCTTCCGGTATGCGCTCAACGAGGCCCGAGTGCCCCCGTCGCGCGCGGTGTTCGTCGGGAACCGGTTGGACACCGACATCCGCCCGGCCCGGAGCCTGGGCATGCGCACGGTGTGGATGCTGCGCGGCGAAGCCCCGCCTGCGCCGACCGCGCGGCAGCTCGACGAGCCGGACGCCGTGATCACCTCGCTGATCGGGCTGCCGGTCGTGCTCCGTCGGCTGGCGGGCCGTCGCGCGGGCGAGCTGGCAGGCGCCCGATGACCCGCGACGAGCAGGGGGTGCGTCATGGCCGCCATCAGCGTTGACGCGGGCACGACGATGATCAAGGCGGTCGGCTACGACAAGGCGGGCGCCGAGTCCGTCGTCGTCCGCCAGGAGACCGCGTTGCAGCGACCCGGGCCGGGGTGGGTCGAGCAGGACATGGTCGAGGTCTGGAACGCCGTCGTGTACGCCATCCGGGAGGTCACCGCGGAGCTGGAGGAGACGGGTGAGCCGATCGACTACGTCGCCGTCACCGCGCAGGGCGACGGCTGCTGGTTGGTCGACCCCGCTGGTCGGCCCACCGGTCCAGCGATCCTGTGGAACGACGGCCGCGCCGCCGGGATCGTCGACGAGTGGCGTCGGGCCGGGGTGCTCGAGGCGGCCTTCCGGATCAACGGGTCGATGGGGTTCGCCGGCCTGCCCAGCGCGATCCTGACCTGGCTGCATCGCCACGGGCGAGACCGGCTGGAACGGTCGGCGACCGCGCTGACCTGCGGTGGCTGGCTGTTTGCCCAGTTGACTGGGCAGGTCGGGGTGGATACCTCCGATGGCTCGGCGCCGTTCACCGACCTGGCCACCGGCACGTACTCGGAGCAACTCCTGGCCCTGTTCGACATGGGATGGGCCCGTCGACTGCTTCCCGAGCTGTTCGACGGCGGACGCCGGGTCGCCGGGCTGACCCCGGGCGCCGCCGCCCAGGTGGGGTTGCCCGCGGGCACCCCGGTGGTGCTCTCTTCGTATGACATCGCCTCGACCGCGATCGGATGCGGCGCGGTCGAGCCCGGGCTGGCCTGCAGCATCCTGGGTACCACGCTGTGCACCGAGGTGGTCACCGACAGCGCCACGGGCGGCACCGTCGCCGGCCTGACCGTGCAACTTGGCGTAGCGGGACGCCTGCTGCGCGCCCTGCCGACCCTTGCGGGCGGCGAAGTGATCAGCTGGTGCTGTCGGTTGCTGGATCTGGACACGCCCGGCGAGCTGGGCGACCTCACCCAGCAGGCCGAGCCGGGTGCAGGCGGGTTGTTGTTCTTGCCGTACCTGTCCCCGGCGGGCGAGCGCGCACCGTTCCTGGACGAGCGGGCCCGCGGTTCGTTCATGGGGCTCTCCTTCGAGCACAGCCGCAGGCATGTCGCGCGGGCGGTGCTGGAGGGGCTGACCCTGGTGATCAGGGAGTGCCTGGCGGCGTCCGGCACCACGCCGACCGAGCTGCGGGTGTGCGGTGGCGGCGCGGCGAGCGCCACCTGGTGTCAGCTCATCGCCGACGTCACCGGGGTGCGCACCGCCCGCTCGCAGGATCACGAGATCGGCGCACGCGGCGCCATGGTGATGGGTGCGGCGCACACCGGCGCCGCCCCGGATGTAGCGACCGCCGTAGATCGGTACGTCAACCTGCGGGACGGCTTCGAGCCCGACCCGACGCGGCACCGCGCCTACCGAATGCTCTATGCGGACTTCCTGGCCTTGCGTGAGGTGGCCAGTGCGGGCTGGCCGCGGCTGGCGGCAATGCGCGAGCGGGCGGCAGGCATCACCGCGGCAGGCCCCATCCGAGCACCCCGGAGGCTCCGGTGAGCAGCGTCGCAGCAGACGATGACGTCTGGGTCGGCATCGACCTGGGCACCCAGAGCGTGCGCGCGCTGGCCGTGTCGCGCACCGGTGAGGTGCTCGGCGCCGGCACCAGCAAGCTGTCCAGCCACCGCGACGGGCCACGGCACGAACAGGATCCGGCAACCTGGTGGCAGGCGGTGCAGTCGGCCTGCGGGGCCGCCCTCGCCCGGCTGCACCCGGCCGCCGTCGCCGGAGTCGCGGTGGATGGTACGTCTGGCACTGTGCTGCTCGTCGACGCCGCTGACGGCAGCCCGCTGTCGTCGGGGCTGATGTACGACGACACCCGCGCCGCCGAGTACGTCGACCGGGTGAACGAGGCGGGCGGCGGGGTGTGGGCCAGCCTCGGCTACCGCCGGATGCAGCCGGCTTGGGCGCTGCCCAAACTGCTCTGGCTCCTGGCCGAACGTCCCGAGCTCGCGGGGCGGGCCAAACTTGCGCACCAGGCCGACGTCATCAACCGCGCACTGGTCGGCACCGAGGTGCCCAGCGATCTGTCCAATGCCCTCAAGACCGGCGCCGACCTGATCAACGAGACCTGGCCTGCAGACGTCTTCGCCGCGCTCGGCGTCCCGGGCGAGGTGCTGCCGGGCCTGGTCCGGCCCGGAACGCCGGTCGGCGCGGTGTGCGCCGAGGCCGCCGCGCTGACCGGCCTGCCCGAAGGGACCCCGGTGATCGCAGGCTGCACCGACGGCTGTGCCGCCCAGCTCGGCGCGGGCGCCTTGGCGGTCGGCAGCTGGAACTCGGTGCTGGGCACCACGTTGGTGCTCAAAGGGGTCACCGAAGAGCTGCTGCAGGATCCGCTCGGCGTGGTCTACTCGCACAAGGCTCCGGACGGGCACTGGCTCCCCGGGGGTGCCTCCAGCACGGGTGCCGGTGCCATCTCCCGCCGGTTCCCGGACCGCGACCTGGACGAGCTGGGCAGCCGCGCAGCGGAGTTCGAGCCTGCGGGTGTGCTCGCCTACCCGTTGGCCTCGGCGCGCGGCGAACGCTTTCCGTTCGTCGCCCCCCAGGCTGAGGCGTTCGTGCTGGGCACGCCGCGCGACGACTACGAGCTCTACGCGGCGATGCTGCAAGGCGTCAGCTACCTGGAGCGGCTGTGCTTTGACTACCTGGTCTCGCTCGGCGCGCCGGTGGACGGCGACCTGCTGCTCACCGGGGGCGGCACCCGCAGCCACTACTGGAGCCAGCTGCGCGCGGACGTGCTCGGCAGGCCGGTGAAGCTGCCTGCCAACGCGGAACCGTCGCTCGGCATGGCGCTGTTGGCCGCGACACCCGGAAGGGTGCCTGCCGATGTGGCCGCCGAGATGGTGCGCATCAAGGACGTCATCGAGCCGCGTGCCGAGGTGGCAGGCCGATTCGACGAGCCGTACCTCCGACTGGTCGGCGAACTGGAGCGGCGGGGCTGGGTACCCGCCGAGATGGCCCGCCGGGTCACCGAAAGGACTGGGTCCGAAAGGAGTGGGCAATGACCTATCTGGTCCTGGTGCGCCACGGCGAGACCGTGTGGCACGCCGAGAATCGCTACGCGGGCAGCAGCGACGTGGAGCTCACCGACCACGGGTTGCAGCAGGCACAGGAGCTCGCAGGCTGGGCCAGGACCGCTCGCCTGGCCGCCATCTGGTGCTCGCCGCTGCGCCGCGCCCAACGCACCGCAGCGGCTTGTGCCTCGGTGACCGGCCTGGCCGCGCTCGCCGACGAGCGGCTGTCTGAGCTGGACTTCGGCAAGGCGGAGGGCCTGACGACGGCGGAGATGCAGCAGCGCTTCTCGGACGAGCTGGCGGCGTTCAACCGGGACCCGGTCACCCATCACCTGCCCGGCGGCGAAGACCCGGCCGCGGCCGCCGTCCGATTCGTCGACTGCCTCGACGACATCGTCGAGCGACACCCCGACGGACGAGTCCTGATCGTCACACACACCACCATGATCCGGCTGGCCCTGTGCTCGCTGATCGGCGTGCCGTTGCGCAATTACCGACGGCTGTTCCCGTTTGTGCGCAACTGCGGCATCACCGAGATCCGCCGCGACCGGGGCGACCGCGCTAGCGCCCTCATCGAGTTCAACACCCCGATCGAGCCCGAGGGCTATCGACTCCGCGCCTGAACACGGAAGGAAACAGACAATGACCCTGCGGATTCTTGCTGGCGGTGACCACTTGGTGCGCAACCAGCCGCTGACCGACGCGGTCCGGACCGAACGACGCGACAGGCGCGAAGGTGCGAGGTGTCGATGATGCGTGTGTTGTGTGCAGGCGACGAGTTCATCCGGCCGGAGATGTTCGTCGAAGCCCTGACCCCCCGACTCGACCCGGACACCGAGTACGTGACCGACCGCAGCGGGTGGCCCAGCCGGCCGTGGTTCGACAACCAGGAGGTGCGGGAAGCCGCAGGCGATGAGGACCACATCGCGGAGCTGGTCGCCGACGTCGACATTTTCGTGACCCATCTCGCGCCGGTGACCGATCGGGTTCTGTCCGCCGCGGGGAGCTTGCGGCTGGTCGCGACCCCGCGCGGTGGTCCGACGAATGTCAACGTCGCCGCCGCCACCCGCCGGGGCATCCCGGTGGTGAACCTGCCCGGACGCAATGCCCGGGCGGTGGCCGAGTTCACCGTCGGCATCCTCATCGCCGGGCAGCGCCACATCGGCTGGAGCTCGGCGCGGATGCGCCAGGGCGAGTGGACCGGGCACCTGTACCGCTACGACGAGACCGGCTCCGAGCTCGCGGGCCACACGGTTGGTTTGGTCGGCCTGGGCCAGATCGGCAGCCGGGTCGCCGACCTGCTGCGCGGATTCGGTGTCCGGCTCCTCGCCGCCGATCCCTACATCGACCCGGACGTGGCCACCGAGCGCGGGGTGGAGCTGGTCGACCTCGACCGGCTGCTCGTCGACAGCGATATCGTCAGCCTGCACGCCCGGCTGACCGACGAGACTCGCGGCATGCTCGACAAGGCGGCGTTCGCCCGGATGCGTCCGGGGGCCTACCTGGTCAACACCGCGCGCGGCGAGCTCATCGACGAGGCCGCGCTAGTGGACGCCCTGGCCTCCGGCCAGCTCTCCGGCGCCGCGCTCGACGTGTACTCGCCCGAGCCGCCTGCCCCGGACAACCCGCTCTTGGCGATGCCACAGGTGCTCGCCGTCTCCCACCTCGCAGGCGCGTCCAAAGAGGTCGCCCAACGGGCGGCACGACGCATCGCCGCGGAAGTGAGCCGGTTCGTGCGCGGGGAACCCTTGCTGCACTGCGTCAACCCCGAGGTGTTGCGCGGCAGGCCCTGAGCGTCCAGTCCAGGGTCGGAGGTCTGTCTTGGCCTGCGCCTTCGCGCCTGTTCGCGGCGTCGGCATCGCCGCAAGATGCGGTCAGCCGCGGGTGACCTTGCCCGCCTTCAGGCAGGACGTGCACACGTTCAGCCGCTTCCGGTTGCCGCCGTTGATCCTCGTGCGCACGGTCTGGATATTGGGGTTCCAGCGGCGGTGGGTACGGCGGTGCGAGTGCGAGACGGACATGCCGAAGCCCGGACCCTTTCCACAGACGTCGCAGACGGCAGCCACGTCGAACTCCTCGAATCGGTGTCGGTGAAGCCGGGTCAGCCCCGGTCGCGAGAGACCAGACTACCCGCGCCGCCGCGGTGGCCGCAGACGGGGCATTCTCCGACGTCGGCGGCGGGATGACCGCCTCGCGCACGGGGCACATCCCGACGTCGGCGACGGGATGATCGCGACGAGGGGCCCATGACGCGCGTGCCTGTCTGCTTGATGTAGGGCTCGTCGCGGTCACTCCTGCTGTGGCTACCCTGGGCTCCCGTGCCCGCCCTGCTCGACCCGGCCCTCGTTCTCCTGTGGGCGCGGGCGTCGGTCGCGGCGCTGGAACGCCACCGGCCCGAGCTGGACCGCATCAACGTCTTCCCGGTCGCCGACGCCGACACCGGGACGAACCTGCTGCTGACGATGCGCTCCGCCGTCGAGGCCGCGGACGAGGTCGCCGCGGGTGCCCAGCCGGACACGGCGTCGATCACCGCCGCCCTCGCGCGCGGCGCCCTGCTCGGTGCGCGCGGCAACTCCGGGGTGATTCTCTCGCAGGTGCTGCGTGGGTTCGCGGAGGCCGTCGCGGCGGCGGGCTCGGCCGGGCAGGCGGGCTCCGCTGTCGCGGCGGCCTGGGTCGGGTCTGCCGGGCAGGCGGAGACGACGGTTTCGGCCGGAGCGACGACCTGCGCGGGCCCGGCAGGCACGATGGGCTCTGCCGGGGTGGACGGGCGGAGCGCGGGCGGGGCGGTGCTCGCCGACGCGCTGGCCCGCGGCGCGGCGCTGGCCTCCGCCGCGCTCACCGACCCGCGCGACGGCACCGCCCTGACGGTGCTGGCCGCGGCGGCGGCCGCCCTGAGCCCCGCCCCCGCCGTTGAGGCAGATTCGCCACCCGCGACCCCCGCCGCCGGGCCCGACGCCCTGGCCGCGGCGGCGGCCGCCGACGCCGCGGCGATCGCCGTGCGCGCCACGACGGCGCAGCTGCCCGAGCTGGGCCGCGCGGGCGTGGTCGACGCGGGCGGCATGGGCGTCTACCTTCTCCTCGACGCCCTTGCCGCGCTGCTCACCGACCGTCCGCCCGCTCCGCCGCCGCGGCCGTGCGCGCGGGACCGGGCCGCGCTGACCGCCCGGCGCGAGACGGGCTCGGCGGAGTACGACTACGAGGTGATGTACCTCCTCGACGCGCCCCCGAGCGCGCTCGACGCTCTGCGCACCCGGTTGGACGAACTGGGCGACAGCGTCGCGGTGGTCGGCGACGGCCACGACCTGTGGCATGTCCACCTGCACTGCAACGACATGGGCGCCGCGATCGAGGCCGGAACCGTGGCGGGACGGCCCCACCGGATCACCGTCATCCGGTTCGCCGACCAACCCGCCCCGGGCAGGTTCACCCGCGAGCGGGCGGTCCTCGTGATCGTCGTCGGTGACGCGCTGGCCAGGCTCGCCCGCGACGCCGGGGCGGTGGTGCTGCAGCGCGCGCCCGGCGCGCCGGTCATGGCGGCCGAGCTGGTGTCGGCGCTCGCCGCCACGCAGGCGCGCACCGTCGTGCTCATGCCCGGCGACCCGGACCTGGTCCCGGTGGCCGAGCGCGCGGCGGCCGTCGTGCGCCGGGACGGCCAGGACGTGCTCGTCCTGCCCACGGCGTCCGTGCTCCAGAGCCTGTCCGCGCTCGCGGTGC
Source organism: uncultured Actinomycetota bacterium (assembly GCA_963822805.1). Lineage (GTDB taxonomy): Bacteria > Actinomycetota > Actinomycetes > Mycobacteriales > Pseudonocardiaceae > Pseudonocardia. Next base: position 209,904 of record CAWGIV010000006.1, read on the forward strand.
ACGACCCGACGCGCCGGGCGGGGGAGGACGTGGTCGCGATGGCCGAGGCCGCGGCGGGCACCCGCACCGCCGCGCTGCTCGTCGCCGAGACCGAGGCGCTGACCTGGGCGGGCCGCTGCGAGCCCGGCGACGTGCTCGGGATCGCGGACGGCGAGGTCGTGCTGATCGCCCCCGACCTTTCTGTCGGTGCCCTGTGGTTGGCTCACCGCATGCTCCTGGGCGGCGGCGAGATCGTCACGGCACTGCTCGGCGCGGGCACCGACGCCGCGCTCGCCGAGGGGCTGGCGGCCGACCTGCGCCGCAGCCATCCGGAGGTCGATGTCGTCGTCCACCGGGGCGGCCAGATCGACTACCCGCTGGTCCTGGGGGTGGAATGAGCATCGATCTCGCGACGCCGCTGGTCCGGGCGCTCGGCGCGCACGCCGCCGATTCTCTGGAAGCGCACCTGTCGCTGCACACGGTCGGCGACCTGCTGCGCCACTACCCGCGCCGCTACGTCGACCGCGGGCGGCTCACCGACATCGCGGGCCTGGAGATCGGGGAGCACATCACGGTCGTCGCGCAGGTCGAGAAGGCCACGTTGCGCCAGATGCGCTCGCGCAGCGGCACGCTGCTCGCCGTCGTCATCCGCGACGAGAAGGGCGCCCAGCTCGATTGCACGTTCTTCCACGGTCACCGACTCAAGTCCCTGGTCAAGCCCGGCGTGCGGGCGGTGTTCTCCGGGAAGGTGGGGGTGTTCAACCGAAAGCTGCAGCTCACCCACCCGCAGTTCGAGACGCTCGACGAAGACGACGAGGTCCGCCCCTTCATCTCGGTCTACCCGGCCACCGCCAAGCTCGGCTCCCAGGCGATCGCGCGGTCGGTCCGGCAGGCGTTGGACCTGCTCGACGAGATCGCCGATCCGCTGCCGTCGTCGCTGCGCAAGGGCGAGAGCCTGGCCGAGCTGGGGCGGGCGCTGCGGCGCATCCACGTCCCCGAAAGCCAGGCCGATATTCACGCCGCCCGCCACCGGCTGGTCTGGGACGAGGCGATGGGCGTGCAGCTCGCGCTCGCGCTGCGGCGCCGGGCCACGGCCGCAAGGCCCGCCGCGGCCTGTCCGCCCCGACCAGGCCGCCTGCTGGAGGCGTTCGACGCCCGGCTGCCGTTCACCCTCACGGCCGGGCAGCGCGCGGTGGGGGCGGAGATCGCCGCCGATCTCGCCGGGCGGCATCCGATGAACCGGCTCGTGCAGGGTGACGTCGGCGCGGGCAAGACGGTCGTGGCGCTACGGGCCATGCTGCAGGCCGTCGACGCCGGACGGCAGGCCGCGCTGCTCGCGCCCACCGAGGTGCTGGCCGCCCAGCACGCCCGCTCCCTGCGTGCGCTGCTCGGCCCGCTGGGGCAGGCCGGTCAGCTGGGCGCGCCGGAGATCGCCACCCGGGTCACACTGCTCACGGGGTCGCTGGGGGCGAAGGCGAAGCGGCAGGCGTTGTTGGATGCGCAGTCCGGCGAGGCGGGCATCGTCGTCGGCACCCACGCGCTGATCCAGGACCGGGTGGGGTTCGCCGAGCTGGGCCTGGTCGTCGTCGACGAGCAGCACCGGTTCGGCGTCGAGCAGCGCGACGCCCTCCGGGCCCGGGGTGCGCACATGGTGCCGCATATGCTGGTGATGACGGCCACGCCGATCCCGCGCACCGTCGCGATGACCGTCTACGGCGATCTGGAGGTCTCGGCGCTGCGCGAGCTGCCCGCCGGGCGGTCACCGGTCGCCACCACCGTCGTGCCGCTCGCGGAGCGTCCGTCCTGGTTCACGTCGGTGTGGCGGCGGGTGCGTGAGGAGGTCGCGGCCGGGCACCAGGCCTACGTCGTGTGCCCGCGTGTGGGCGATCCGCAGCTCGCCGAAGACGCCGAGGGCGAGCCCACGGAGATCGAGGGGGAGTCGGAGGGGCGGCGCCCGCCGCTTGCGGTGCTCGAGGTGATCACCAAGCTGATGGAAGGCGAGCTCGCCGGGCTGCGGCTCGGGCTGCTGCACGGCAAGCTGCCCGCCGACGAGAAGGATGCGGTGATGCGCGCGTTCGAGCGCCGCGAGCTGGACGTCCTGGTGACCACCACCGTCGTCGAGGTCGGGGTCGACGTGCCCAATGCCACCGCCATGGTGATCCTCGACGCCGAGCGGTTCGGCCTGTCCCAGCTCCACCAGATGCGCGGGCGGGTGGGCCGCGGCGCGGCTTCCGCGGTGTGCCTGCTGGTCACCGAGATGCCCGCCGCCACGGCCGCCCGCTCCCGCCTGGACGCGATCGCCGACACCACCGATGGCTTCGCGCTCGCCCAGCTGGACCTGGAGCTGCGGCGGGAGGGCGATGTGCTCGGCGCGCTGCAGTCCGGCCGCCGCTCCGGCCTGCGGCTGCTCTCCCTCCTCAAGCACGAGGAGATCATCGCCAAGGCCCGGGCGTACGCGGTCGACATCGTCAAGCAAGACCCCACCCTCAGCGGGCACGGTGGCCTTGCCGCGCTCGTCGGCCAGACGGTGGGGGACGAGGAGCGCGCGGCCTGGCTTGACCGGGTCTGAATCCCGCCGTACCGGTCACAGGTCACCTACCACCCCGCCCGGCCCGGCCCGGCCATCACCTGCCGCCCCGCCCCGCCACCCACCGCCCTGCCCCGCCCATCAGCGACCGCCCCGCCCGTCGCCTCCGCCCCGCACGCCCGTCACCTACCGTCCTGCCCCGCCATGATCACCAGTTGGGTGCGGAGAGCGGCCAATTCTGGCCGCATTCGCGCCGAAGTGGCGATCACCGCGGTCTGGCGCCCGGGCTGGGTCGGGCGTCGCCGGCGGTGGGGCTGGGCGTGGTGGGGCTGGCGTGGTGGGGCTGGGCGGCCCGTGTAGCACAGGGGGGAGGGCGCCCCCGGCTCGCGGCGTCGAGGGCGGCCGCGGCGGACGGCGGCCCGTGCGCGCGAGGCCGGGCCGGTGGCCCCTGCTCGACGGTCGCCCCTGCTCGTCAGGCGGGGAGGGCGCCCCGGCTTGCGGCATCGAGGGCGGCCGTGGCGGGCAGCGGCACGTGCACGACGCCCGCCTTGTCCAGCTTGGCGAGCTCGGAGCGGGCGCGGGTGTAGGCGGCGAGGCGCTCGGCGTCGCAGTCGGACTCGCGCGCCGTGGTGAGCAGCTTGATCACCCGCTCCACGGTGGCCCGTTCGGTGGGCGACAGCGTGGACAGCCGGATCCGCTCGGCGGCCTGTCGGGCCGCGTGCCAGGCCCGTTCGGCGCGGTCGACCGCCGCGACGAACCCCGGGGCGTGCGTGCCGCCCGGGAACGCGTCGGTGTCGAGGGCCTGTGCCTCGGCGAACGCGTCGACGAACCGCGCCGTGCTCGGCACCGACACATCGGCGAGGGCGGGCAGCCGCAGCACCGCCATGGGGTCACACTCGTAGGCGGCGTAGGCGCTGCGCAGGACGTCGAACCGGCGCCGGGCGTGCGCCCAGACCAGGTCCAGCCGCGGCGGGGCGGCGGGCCGGGCAGGCAGCGGGGCGGTGCCCGCGGCTCCGCCGCGGCGCAGCTGGGCCCGGCGCTGGGACCGGGTGATCGCGACCACGGCCCCGGCGACCACCAGCATCGGTGATGCCAGCAATATGAGGACCCACGCAACGGTGACCAACCCCAGCAGCATGCCGCCTCCAATAACCAGAACGCCGCCGTCGGAGGCGATCGTCAGCGCGACGAGCACGGCGACGACCGCGAACAGCACGCGGGCCCGCGCGTGGCGACGGTGGTCGTCGTGCCGCCCGGGCACCCGGCGACGCCGGGCGTAGGACTGCTCCCGCAGCCGCCGCCCGTCGGCGAACGCGGCGGCGTAGGCCGGGCCGAACGGCGGCATCCCCGCCGGATGACGATGGTGGCGCACGTCTCCTTGGTACCCCACCAGGGTGGTGTTCGCACGGGTCCGATCGAGTGCCGCGCCCGGTACGGTTCCGCGGAAATCTTTCAATCACGACCCGAGGAGCCCGCCGTGTTCCGCAAGGTGCTGGTCGCCAACCGCGGCGAGATCGCCATCCGCGCGTTTCGGGCCGCCTACGAGCTCGGCATCGCCACCGTGGCGATCTTCCCGTACGAGGACCGCAACTCCCTGCACCGCGCCAAGGCCGACGAGTCCTACCAGATCGGCGAGGTGGGGCACCCGGTCCGGGCGTACCTCTCGGTCGACGAGGTGGTCAAGGCGGCCCGCAGGGCAGGCGCGGACGCCGTCTACCCCGGCTACGGCTTCCTCTCCGAGAACCCGGACCTCGCCCAGGCGTGCGCCAACGCGGGCATCACGTTCATCGGCCCGCCTGCCGAGGTGCTGCACCTCACCGGCAACAAGGCCCGCGCGATCGCCGCCGCCCGAGTCGGCCGGTGTCGCGGTGTTGCGTTCCAGCGAGCCGTCGTCCGATGCCGACGCGCTGGTCGCGGCGGCCGACGACATCGGGTTCCCGCTCTTCGTCAAGGCCGTCGCGGGCGGCGGCGGCCGCGGCATGCGCCGGGTCGCGCGGGCCGAGGAGCTGCGGGACGCCATCGACGCGGCCATGCGCGAGGCCGAGTCCGCGTTCGGCGACGCCACGGTGTTCCTCGAGCAGGCGGTCGTCAACCCCCGCCACATCGAGGTGCAGATCCTCGCCGACGCGCAGGGCAACGTCGTGCACCTCTACGAGCGCGACTGCTCGATGCAGCGCCGCCATCAGAAGGTGATCGAGATCGCGCCTGCTCCGAACCTCGACCCCGAGCTGCGGGATCGGATCTGCGCCGACGCCGTCAAGTTCGCCAAGGCCATCGGCTACGTCAACGCGGGCACCGTCGAGTTCCTCCTCGACGAGCGCGGCAACCACGTCTTCATCGAGATGAACCCGCGCATCCAGGTGGAGCACACGGTGACCGAGCAGGTCACCGACCGCGACCTGGTCATCGCGCAACTGCGCATCGCCGCCGGGATGACCCTGCCGGAACTGAACCTCACCCAGGACCAGGTGACCCTCTCCGGCGCCGCATTGCAGTGCCGGGTCACCACCGAGGACCCCGCCAACGGGTTCCGCCCCGACACCGGCGTGATCAGCAACTACCGCTCGCCCGGCGGCCCCGGTGTCCGGCTCGACGGCGGCACGACGCACACCGGCGCCGAGGTCAGCGCCCATTTCGACTCGATGCTGGTCAAGCTGACCTGCTACGGGCACAGCTTCGAGCAGGCCGTCCGCCGGGCCCGGCGGGCGATCGCGGAGTTCCGCATCCGCGGCGTCTCCACGAACCTGCCGTTCCTCGCGGCCGTCCTCGACGACCCGGACTTCCAGGCAGGCCGGATCACCACCGCGTTCATCGACGAGCGTCCCGGGCCTGCTGCAGCGCCCGCAAGCCCGCCGACCGCGGCACCCGGCTGCTCACCTATCTCGCCGAGACGACGGTCAACCGACCGCACGGGCGCCGTCCGCAGGTCGATCGAGCCGGTCGACAAGCTGCCCGGGCTCGGAAACGGGGCGCCGCCCGCCGGCCGGGTCCCGACAGCTCCTGCGCGCGCTGGGGCCCGAGGGGTTCGCGCAGCGGCTGCGTGGCGCAGACACCGGTGGCCGTCACCGACACGACGTTCCGCGACGCGCACCAGTCGCTGCTGGCCACCCGGGTGCGCAGCCGCGACCTGCTCGCCGCCGCCCCGCACGTCGCGCGCACCGCACCGCAGCTGCTCTCGCTGGAGTGCTGGGGCGGCGCGACCTACGACGTCGCGCTCCGGTTCCTCGCCGAGGACCCCTGGGAGCGCCTCGCCGCCCTGTCGGCGGCCGTGCCCAACATCTGCCTGCAGATGCTGCTGCGCGGGCGCAACACGGTCGGCTACACGCCGTACCCGACCGAGGTCACCGACGCGTTCGTGCACGAGGCCGCCGCCACCGGCATGGACATCTTCCGGATCTTCGACGCCCTCAACGACGTCGCGCAGATGCGGCCCGCGATCGACGCGGTGCGCGCCACGGGCACGGCCATCGCCGAGGTGGCGCTCTGCTACACCGGCGACCTCTCCGACCCCGGCGAGAAGTCTCTACACGCTCGACTACTACCTGCGCCTCGCCGAGGAGATCGTGGCGGCGGGCGCGCACGTGCTCGCGATCAAGGACATGGCCGGTCTGCTGCGGCCGCCTGCGGCCCGCAGGCTGGTCACGGCCCTGCGCGAGCGGTTCGACCTGCCCGTGCACCTGCACACCCACGACACCGCGGGCGGCCAGCTCGCGACCCTCATCACGGCGATCGAGGCCGGTGTGGACGCCGTCGACGCGGCGGTGGCGTCGATGGCGGGCACGACGTCGCAGCCCTCGCTCTCGGCTCTGGTCGCGGCCACCGACCACACGGAACGCGCCACCGGCCTCTCGCTGGCCGCCGTGAGCGACCTCGAGCCGTACTGGGAGGCCGTCCGGAAGGTCTACCGGCCGTTCGAGTCCGGGCTGGCCTCGCCCACCGGCCGCGTCTACCACCACGAGATCCCCGGCGGCCAGCTGTCCAACCTGCGCCAGCAAGCCATCGCGCTCGGACTGGGCGACCGGTTCGAGCTGATCGAGGACCTCTACGCCGCCGCCGACCGGATGCTCGGACGGCTGGTGAAGGTGACGCCATCGTCGAAGGTGGTGGGAGACCTCGCGCTGCATCTGGTGGGTGCGGGCGTCGAAGCGAAGGACTTCGAGGCCGATCCCGGCAAGTTCGACGTGCCCGACTCGGTGATCGGCTTCCTCCGCGGGGAGCTCGGCGTCCCGCCCGGCGGCTGGCCCGAGCCCTTCCGCTCCCGGGCCCTGGACGGCCGTCCGCCCGAACGGGCGGCACGCCGGGCTCTCGGACGAGGACCGCGAGGGCCTCGCGCACTGCCGCCGCCCGACGCTCAACCGACTGCTGTTCCCCGGCCCGACGAAGGAGTACCTGGCGCACCGCGACTCGTACGGCGACACGTCGGTGCTGTCCACGAAGGACTTCCTCTACGGGCTGGCGCCCGAGGTCGAGCACACCGTCGAGCTGGAGCCGGGCGTCACGCTGATCATCGAGCTGGAAGCGATCTCCGAGCCCGACGAGCGCGGCTACCGGACGGTCATGACGTCGATGAACGGGCAGCTGCGTCCGGTGTCGGTGCGCGACAAGGCGGTCGCCACCGACGTGAAGGCCGCGGAGAAGGCCGACCGGGGCAACCGGCGGCACGTCGCCGCCCCGTTCGCGGGCGTGGTGACGCTGCAGGTGGGCGAAGGCGACCAGGTGTCCGCGGGCCAGACCGTGGCGACGATCGAGGCGATGAAGATGGAGGCGAGCATCACCGCACAGCACACCGGGACGGTCGCGCGGCTGGCCATCGGCAAGGTGCAGCAGGTGGAGGGCGGCGACCTCCTCGTGGAGCTGACGTAGCCCGGCCGCGCACCGGCGGCGGGCGCGCACCGGTGGGCGCGCACCGGCGGGCGGCGGCACCGGCGGGTGGGCCGCCCGGCCGACTCACCTCGCAGCCCATGGGGCCACCTCGCACCCCACCGATGGGGTGCGAGGTGGCCCCATGGGGTGCGAAGTCGCGCGTTGGCGGGCGGCGGGCGTTGGCGGCGGGCGCGGTTGCGCGGGCTGCGCCGTCCGCCGCGGCGGGCGCGGCTGCGTGGCGTGGCCGTGCGGGGGTGTGCGGCGGGCGCGGCTGCGTGGCGTGGCCCGTGCAGGCGCGGCCGGCGCGACGCGGGGGCGCCTCAGCGGGCACAATGCCGCCGTGACGCGCATCGTGGCCGGAGTGGCCCGAGGGCGGCGGCTGGCCGTGCCCCCCTCCGGCACCCGGCCCACGTCCGACCGGGTGCGGGAGGCGCTGTTCTCCGCGCTCGCCCACGACCCAGGGCTGGACGGCGCCGCAGTGCTCGACCTGTGCGCGGGCTCCGGCGCGCTCGGCCTGGAGGCGCTGTCGCGGGGCGCTGCGCACGTGCTGCTCGTGGAGTGCGATCGGCGCGCGGCCGCCGTGCTGCGGCGCAACGTCGCGGCGGTCGACCTGCCGGGCGCGCACATCAGGGTCGCGCCCGCGGCGGCCGTCCTTGCGGGGCGGCCCGACCGGGCCTACGACCTGGTGCTCGTCGACCCGCCCTACACCACCCCGGACACGGAGGTCGCCGGCTGGCTCGCCGCCGCCGCCGCGCACGGGTGGCTCGCGCCCGCCGCCGACGTCGCGCACGGGCAACTCACCCCCGCCGCGGACGTCGCGCACGGGCGGCTCGGGCCCGCGGCCACCGTCGTGGTCGAGCGCCCGACCCGCGGCGGCCCCTTCCCGTGGCCCGCGCCGCTGAAACCGCTTCGTGAGCGACGTTACGGCGAGACCACGCTCCACCTCGGGCGCTGTTACGGTCCCTGCCCATGAGGCGCGCCGTCTGCCCCGGCTCCTTCGATCCGCCCACCAATGGGCACCTGGACATCATCGGTCGGTCCGCGTCGCTGTTCGACGAGATCGTCGTGGCGGTGCTCGTGAACAAGAGCAAGAAGGGCCTGTTCACCGTCGAGGAGCGCATCGCGATGCTCGGGGAGATCGTCGCGCCCTACCCGAACGTCAAGGTCGACTCGTTCGACGGGCTGCTCGTCGACTACTGCCGCGATCACGACGTCCGCGCGATCGTCAAGGGGCTGCGCGCGGTCACCGACTTCGACTACGAGCTGCAGATGGCCCAGATGAACCAGCAGCTGTCCGGCGTCGACACGCTGTTCATGTCGACGAGCCCAGAGTGGAGCTTCGTGGCGAGCTCGCTGATCAAGGAGATCGCGACCTACGGCGGTGACATTGCACATCTTCTGCCCGCCACCGTGCACCGCCGCCTCATGCAGCGCATCGCCGAGCGGGCATAGGAGGGTGCTGGAGAACTCCGCCCGTAGCGAGCGGCGGCCAGGTGGTGTCCTCGCAAGGCGGACGCCGCCGCCGATACCGGGGTTGTATCGGTGGCGGCGGCCAACGCGGCGAGGGCGCCGCCTGGGCGTCGCGCAGTAGGGCCGAGTTCTCCAGCGCGCTCCTCGACACGCGGGCGGGGTCAATCCGCCGTCCGGGCGTCCTCCGATGAGAGGATCGACGCGTGTACCGGGTCTTCGAATCCCTCGACGCGCTGGTCACCGTGGTCGAGGAGGCGCGCGGGGTCCCGATGACGGCCAATTGCGTCATCCCCCGCGGCGACGTGCTGGAGCTGCTCGACGACATCCGCGAGGCGCTTCCCGGCGAGCTGGACGACGCGCAGGACGTGCTGGATCGCCGCGACGAGCTCGTCGACGACGCCGCACAGGAGGCCGAGCAGACTCGCTCCGGGGCACAGGCCGACGCCGCGGCCGCGCTCGCCGCCGCGCACGCCGAGGCCGACCGGCTCCTCGCCGACGCCCGCACCGAGGCCGAGCAGACCCTCGCGACCGCCCGTCACGAGGCCGAGCGCACGGTGGCCGACGCCCGCAGGCAGTACACCGAGCTCACCGACCACGCCCGCAAGGAGGCCGAGCAGTCGGTGGAGACGGGCCGCGCGACCCACGACCGCTACGTGGCCGAGGGCCGCGCCGAGCAGGACCGGCTGGTGTCGCACATGGAGGTGGTGCGGGCCGCGAACGCCGAGGCGGCCCGTGTCGTCGATGCCGCCGAGGCCGAGGTCGACCGCCTGCGCCGCGAGTGCGACACCTACGTCGACGGCAAGCTCGCCGAGCTGGAGGACGTGCTGGGCAAGGCGCTCGCCACCGTGACCCGTGGCCGCAGCCAGCTCTGGCGGGGCACCCCGGCGGGCGCGCCGCGCGGACGCACCGGCACGGGCATGGACCTCATCGACTGACGTCTCGTGCCCGGAAACGACGGCCCCGGCCTGCGGTCCCGCCGACAGGTCGGTCCGACATGTCGGGCGGCGAAGCGGCAGGCAACCGACAGAAGATGCCTGGCCTACCCTGGAGCCGTGAGCACGCACCGCGCCGCCCCCGCCGGACCGTGGGCCATCTCCATCAGGGAGTTGGGCCGACGGCCCGGCGCCATGCGCACCTACGCCGGCGTCGTCCCCGCCCCGGAGGACGGGATGGGGTTGCCCACGATCGGGGTGCCCGCAGGCGCGCCGGTCGCGCTGGACCTGCGGCTGGAGTCGGCCGCGGAGGGCGTCTACGTCTCCGGCACCGCGCACGCCCCGCTAGCGGGGGAGTGCGCGCGCTGCCTGGACCCGCTCACCGACGAGATCACCGTCACGCTCGGGGAGCTGTTCGCGTATCCGGACAGCGTCACCGACGAGACCACCGACGAGGACGAGCTGCCCCGCGTCGTCGGTGTCGCAGCCGACCACGTCGACGTCGAGCAGACCGTCCGCGACGCGCTCGTGCTCGACCTGCCGCTCGCCCCGCTGTGCCGACCCGACTGCCGCGGGTTGTGCGCCGAATGCGGCGAGAAGTGGGCCGACCTCGCGCCGGACCACGGGCATGAGACACTGGACCCACGGTGGGCCGCTCTGCGTGAGCGGCTGCCCACCGAATGACCCTCGAGCACGACTGCTAGGAGATTCACTGTGGCCGTTCCGAAGCGCCGGATGTCGCGCTCGAACACGCGATCCCGTCGGTCGCAGTGGAAGGCCACTGCCCCTACGCTCGTCACCTGCTCGAACCGCGCCTGCCGGGCCACCAAGCCCCCACACGTCGCCTGCCCCGTCTGTGGCACGTACAACGGCCGTCCGGTCGTCACCCCGGCCTGACGTCGATCACAGGCCTATGCCGGAACGCGGTGGCGCGGGACCCGTGCCTGATCGTGGGCCCCTTCTCGCGTCCTTGGGCGTCGAGCTGTCGGACGACCTGCTCACCCTGGCGCTGACCCACCGCTCCTACGCGTACGAGAACGGCCACCTGCCGACCAACGAGCGCCTGGAGTTCCTCGGCGACTCGGTGCTGTCCATCGTCGTCACCGAACGGCTCTACCGCGACCACCCGGACCGGCCGGAGGGGCAGCTGGCGAAGCTGCGTTCCAGCGTCGTCAACATGCACGCGTTGGCCGGGGTGGCCGCCACCCTCGGCGGGCCCGTCGGGCTCGGCGCCTACCTCTACCTCGGCCGCGGCGAGGATCTGACGGGCGGGCGCACGAAGCCCAGCATCCTCGCCGACGCCACCGAGGCGCTGATCGGCGCGGTGTACCTCGAGCACGGGCTGGAGACCGCCCGCGAGCTGGTGCACCGCCTGTTCGACGCCCTGCTGCGCAATGCCCCCCTGCTCGGGGCAGGGCTGGACTGGAAGACCAGCCTCCAGGAGCTCACGGCCGCGTCCGACCTCGGGGTGCCGGAGTACCGCATCGCCGAGGAGGGTCCCGACCACCTGAAGATGTTCACGGCAACGGCCGTCGTCGCGGGCCGCGACCTGGGGTCGGGCGTGGGGCGCACCAAGAAGGAAGCCGAGCAGAAGGCGGCCGAGCTGGCCTGGCACGCCCTCACCGAAGAGGCCGCCACCTTCCGCGCCGCGGGCTGCTAGGGCGTGCCCGAGCTGCCGGAGGTCGAGGTCGTCCGGCGCGGCCTCGCCGAGCACGTGCAGAAGCGCAGGATCGCCGACGTCGCGGTCGCGCACCCGCGCGCGGTGCGCCGCCATCTCGGCGGGGACGCCGACTTCGCCGCCCGCCTGGTGGGTCGGACCGTCACCGAGGCGCGCCGCCGTGGCAAGTACCTCTGGCTGGAGCTCGACGGCGGCACCGCAGGGGACGACGCCGTGCTCGCCCACCTCGGCATGAGCGGCCAGATGCTGGTCGCCGACCCGGGCAGGCCCGACGAGAAACACCTGCGCATCCGGGTGCGGTTCGCCGACGACGGGCCGGAGCTGCGGTTCGTCGACCAGCGCACGTTCGGCGGGCTGTCGGTGCACCCGCTCGTCGCGGCCGTCGGCGGGGGGCTTTTGCCCGCTCCCATCGCGCACATCGCCCGGGACCCCATGGACCCCGCATTCGACGTCGACGCCGCGGTGGCCGGGATCCGCCGCCGCCGCACCGAGGTCAAGCGGGCGCTGCTGGACCAGACCGTCGTGTCCGGCATCGGCAACATCTACGCGGACGAAGCGCTGTGGCTGGCCCGCCTGCACGGCGCCCTGCCGACCGAGAAGCTCACCCGCGCGCAGGGTCGCGCCGTGCTCGCCGCCGCGGCCGAGGTGATGGACGCCGCGCTGGCCGCGGGCGGCACGTCGTTCGACGCGCTGTACGTCAACGTGAACGGCGCCTCGGGGTACTTCGAGCGGTCGCTGAACGCCTACGGTCGGGCCGACCGGCCCTGTCCCCGCTGCGGCACCCCGATCCGGCGGGAGACGTTCATGAACCGCTCGAGCTACTTCTGCCCGCGCTGCCAGCCCCGGCCCCGCGCGGTCAGAGCCAGCCCTTGCGCTTGAACGCCCAGTACAGCGCGGCCGCGAACAGCACCATGAGCACCAGGGCGTAGGGATAGCCGAACATCCAGTCAAGCTCCGGCATGAGCTTGAAGTTCATCCCGTAGAGCGACGCGACGAACGAGGGCGCGAAGAAGATCGCCGCCCACGACGAGATGCGCTTGACCTGCTCGTTCTGCTGGAAACCCGCCTCGGTCATCCGGGTCATCTCCTCGTTCTGCCGCTGACCGACGAGGGCGGCGTTGACCTGCAGGATGTTCGTGAGCAGCTCGCGGAAGCCTGCGAGCCGCTCGATCACCCGCGTGGCGTGGTCGGCGACGTCGCGCAGGTTGCGCCGCAGCTCTAGGTCGCTGCCCTCGGCGCGCTCCTTGAGCGTCGCGCGCAGGGCGTCGCAAAGCTCGGCGAGCGGGTCGACCGCGCGCTGAAACTCGATCACCTCGCGGGAGAGCTGGTAGATGCGCCGGGACGCGCCCGGGTCGCCCTCGAAGACCTGCACCTCGATCTCGTCGATGTCGTTCTGCAGCCCGTCGAGGACCGGTCCGTAGTCGTCGACGACCTTGTCCATGACCGCGTACAGCACCGCGTTCGGCCCCTGATGCAGCAGCTCCGGGTCGGCCTCCAACCGCGCGCGCACCGCACCGAGATGAGGCTCCTCGGCGTGTCGCACCGTAATCACGAAGTCGGGGCCGAGGAACAGATGGACCTCGCCGATGTCGACGACTTCCTCGTGGTCGACGTACCGTGCCGGGCGGAGCACCACGAACAGCACATCGCCGTACCGCTCCAGCTTGGGGCGCTGGTGGGCGTTGATCGTGTCCTCGACCGCGAGGGCGTGCAGACCGAACTCCTTCGCGACCGCCCGGATCTCCGCCTCGTCCGGGCGGAGCATTCCGATCCAGGCGAAGCTGTGGCCGTCGGCGGGGCAGGAGCGCAGCGCCTCGAAGGTGTGGCCGAGCGAGTCGGGCTCGACGGCGCGCTTCCCGTCGACGTAGATCGCGTTGTCGACCACGGACATGCGTCGCTGCCTCCCCTCATCCGCAGGGAGCGTAACGGGGGGTACCTGCGCGTCAGCGACGCGTCGAGACGCCCGCGTCCCGGTGTTGTTCGCACGCGCCCGCCGTGAGGGCACGATGGCGGACGTGACCAGGCGGGGTGAGCTGCGCATCTACCTCGGGATGGCCCCGGGTGTCGGCAAGACGTTCGCCATGCTCGGTGAGGCCCGCCGCCGCAAGGAGCGGGGCACCGACGTCGTCGTCGGCGTGGTCGAGACGCACGGCCGGGCGAAGACCGCCGAGCTCGTCGACGGGCTGGAGGTCGTGCCACGGCGACCGGTCGGCGGCCGTCCCGGGCTGGACGAGATGGACCTCGACGCGGTGCTGGCCAGGCGCCCCGCGGTCGTCCTGGTCGACGAGCTGGCCCACACCAACGCCGCAGGCTCCCGGCACGCCAAGCGCTGGCAGGACGTCGCGGACCTGCTCGCGGCGGGCATCGACGTGCTCACGACCGTGAACGTGCAGCACCTCGCCTCGCTGGGCGACGTCGTCGAGCGCATCACGGGGGTCCGGCAGCAGGAGACCGTGCCCGACGAGGTGGTGCGCCGCGCCGAACAGATCGAGCTCGTCGACATCACCCCGGAGGCGCTGCGCAGGCGGCTTGCGCACGGCAACGTGTACGCCGCGGAGAAGGTCGACGCCGCGCTGGCGAACTACTTCCAGCCCGGCAACCTCACGGCGCTGCGCGAGCTGGCGCTGCTCTGGGTGGCCGACGAGGTCGACGTCGCGCTGCAGCGCTACCGCACGGAGAAGAACGTCACCGACACCTGGGAGACGCGGGAGCGCGTCGTCGTCGCGCTGACCGGCGGCACGGAGAGCGAGACCGTGCTGCGGCGTGCCGCGCGGATCGCCAAGCGCTCGAACTCCGCCGAGTTGCTCGCCGTGCACGTCCTGCGCGGCGACGGCCTCGCCGGGGCGCCGGTCGGCGCGGTGCCGAAGCTGCGGCGGCTCGCCGAGGACGTCGGCGCGAGCTTCCACACCGTCCTCGGCGGCGAGGACGTACCGGCCGCGCTCCTGGAGTTCGCGCGCGGCGTCAACGCCACACAGCTGGTGGTGGGCACCTCCCGCCGGTCGCGGTTGGCCCGGACCTTCGCAGAAGGCGTCGGCGCCCGCGTGGTGCAGCAGTCCGGCCCGATCGACGTGCACATGGTCACCCACGACGAGGCGGGCCGCGGGCTGCGGCTGCCCGCGCTGCACACCAGCCTCTCGCTGGCCCGCCGTGAGCTGGGCTGGGGGCTCGCGGTGGCGCTGCCGCCTGCGGCCACCGGCCTGGGGGTCGGCCTGCGCGGCTGGATGGGGCTCTCGACCGACGTCGTCGTGTACCTCCTCGCCACCGTGGTGGCCGCGCTCGTCGGCGGCCTCGGGCCCGCGCTCGTCGCCGCGGTGTTCGGCGGTCTGCTCCTCAACTTCTTCCTCACGCCGCCGCTCTACTCCCTCACGATCGCCGAGCCCGAGAACGTCATCACGGTGGCGGCCATGATCCTCGTCGCGGTGCTCGTGGCGCTGGTCGTCGACCGCGCGGCGCGGCGGGCCCAGCAGGCCGCACGGGCCCGGGCGGAGGGCGCGCTGCTGGCGTCGTTCGCGCGGACGGTGCTGACCCGCACCGATCCGCTGCCCCGTCTGCTGGAAAAGGTGCGCGAGGCGTTCGGGCTCGGATCGGTCGCCCTTCTGGAACGGGTGGCGGGCGACGAATGGGTCTGCGTGACGTCGTCGGGTCCGCTGGGCTGCGCTACCCCCGACGACGCCGACGTCGACGTCGCCGTCGAGGACGACCTGCACCTCATCGGCAGCGGACGATCCCTGGACGCCGCGGACCGACGGCTGCTGGAGGTGGTCGGCGGCCAGGCGCTGCTGGCGTTGCGCAGCCAGCGGGCCGCGGCGCAGGCCGCGGACTCCCGCCGCCGCGCGCAGGCCACCGAGACCCGCAGTGCGCTGCTCTCGGCCGTCGGGCACGACCTGCGCAGCCCGCTGACCTCGATCAAGGCCGCCGCCGGCAGCCTGCGCGACCCGCACCTGCACCTGCCGCCCGCCGACCGGCTCGAGCTGACGGCCACGATCGAGGAGTCGGCCGACCGGCTCACCGCGCTGGTCGACAACCTCCTCGACTCCTCCCGGCTCGCCGCGGGCGCGGTCACGCCGCTCCTCGCCCCGGTCGGCTACGCCGAAGTCGCGCTGCGGGCGCTGGCCGGGCTGGAGGGTGCGGCCCGGGTTCAGGTCGACATCGACGAGACCCTGCCCGACGTCCTCGCCGACGCGGGCCTCGCGGAGCGGGTGGTGGCCAACGTGGTGGACAACGCGCTGCGCCACGGCGGCGGCGCCCCGGTCGTGCTGCGGGCCAGCGCGTACGGGGGCCGGGTGGAGCTGCGGGTGGTCGACTCCGGCCCGGGCGTGCCGCGGCGGGATCGGGAATCGCTGTTCGCGCCGTTCCGGCGGCTCGGCGGCGCCGACCCCAGCGACCGGGACGGCGCGTCGGGCGTCGGGCTGGGGCTGTCGGTGGCCCGCGGCTTCACCGAGGTCATGGGCGGCACTCTCACGGCGGAGGACACCCCCGGCGGCGGCCTGACCGTCGTGATCGCGTTGCCGGAGGCCGCTCGTGGATAACGCCGTTCCCACGCACGCGCACCGGGTGCTCGTCGTCGACGACGACCCGCAGATCCTGCGCGCCCTGCGGATCAACCTGACCGCGCACGGCTACCACGTCCTGCTTGCCCCGAACGGGACCGCGGCGCTGCGCGCGGCGGCGGACGGCCGTCCCGACGTCGTCGTGCTCGACCTCGGGCTGCCCGACATGGACGGCACGGACGTCATCGTGGGCCTGCGTGGCTGGACGAGCGTGCCGATCATCGTGCTCTCCGCGCGGGTGGGCGGCGCCGAGACCGTGCGCGCGCTGGACGCGGGGGCCGATGACTACGTCACCAAGCCGTTCGGCATGGCCGAGCTGCTCGCCCGGCTGCGCGCGGCGGTGCGGCGCGCGGCGGTGGCCACGATCGACGGCGAGCCCCGCATCGACGCAGGCGAGTTCACCGTCGACCTCGCCGCCAAGAAGGTGACGCGCGCCGACGGCACGGAGGTGCACCTCACCCCGACCGAGTGGGGGATCCTGGAGCTGCTCGCGCGCCACCGCGGCAAGCTCGTCGGGCAGCGGGAGCTGCTCAAGACCGTCTGGGGCCCCGGATACGGCACCGAGAGCAACTACCTGCGGGTCTACGTCGCGCAGCTGCGTCGCAAGCTGGAGCGTGAGCCCGGCAGGCCGCGGCACCTGATCACCGAGCCGGGGATGGGCTACCGCTTCGAAGCCTAGACGGGTGATCGCGTCGCGCGACGATCAGTAGCCGAAGTCCTGCGTCCAGTACATCCCGCGCGGGTCCAGCCCGACGCCGACGGTGGTGAACTCGCAATCCAGGATGTTGCGCCGGTGGTCGGGGGAGCCCATCCAGTCCGCCATCACCTCGGCGGCCGAGCGCTGGCCGTACGCGATGTTCTCACCGCCGTAGTCGCCGTAGCCCGCGGCGGCCGTACGGTCGGCGGGGGTGTCGCCGTCCGGGCTCTCGTGCTCGAAGTAGTGCCGGTTGACCATGTCGGCGCTGTGGGCCCGCGCGGCGGCGGCCAGCCTGCCGTCGACGCGCAGCGCGCCGCAGCCCGCCCGGATCCGCTCGGCGTTGGTCCGCGCCACGACGTCGAGCTCCGGCCCCGGGTTCCGGGCGGGCGCCTCCGGTCGGGGTGTGGCCGCCTGCGGGGGCGGCGACGGCACCGGCAGCGGCACCGGCACCGGCACCGGCAGCGGCAGCGGGACGACCGGCATCGGCAGCGTCGGGACGGGGAGCAGCGGCAGCGCGACGTCGGTGGTCTCGCGGGGTGGCCCGCTCGTCGCGCTCGCGAGGACGACGGTCCCACCGATGAGCAGAGCGCCGACGGCGAGCCCCGTCAGCAGAGCCGCGCCACGACGCCGGAAGGCGATCACGGTGCGCTACCGTAGCGCATGGCTGAGACGACGGTCCGATTGACCGTTTGGGTGCACGGGCGCGTGCAGGGCGTCGGTTTCCGCTGGTGGACGCGGTGTCGCGCGCTGGAGCTCGGCCTCGTCGGCGAGGTGCGCAACCTCCCCGACCGCCGGGTCGCGGTGGTTGCGGAGGGTAGTCGCGGTGCCTGTGAGAAGCTGCTCGGCGCCCTCCGTGGCAGCGACGCGCCGGGCCGGGTCGACGGCGTCGTGGAGCGCTGGGGGGAGGCCCGAGGCGGCCTGCGCGGATTCACCGAAGCCTGAGCCCGACCTCCCCGGTCAGCCCGCGTCCGGCCGGTACGCTCGCGGGACCTCGATTTCCCCGGAGCCTCCCCGTGCATCTCAAGAGCCTGACGCTGAAGGGCTTCAAGTCCTTCGCCTCGGCCACGACGCTGCGCCTCGAGCCGGGCATCACCTGCGTCGTCGGTCCGAACGGCTCGGGGAAGTCCAACGTCGTCGACGCGATCAGCTGGGTGCTGGGCGAGCAGGGGGCGAAGGCCCTGCGCGGCGGGAAGATGGAGGACGTCATCTTTGCGGGCACGTCGGGCCGCGCGCCGCTCGGACGCGCCGAGGTGACGCTCACGATCGACAACACCGACGGCGCGCTGCCCATCGACTACGCCGAGGTGTCGATCACCCGGCGCATGTTCCGCGACGGCGCGGGCGAGTACGAGATCAACGGCAGCCACTGCCGTCTGCTCGACATCCAGGAGCTGCTCTCCGATTCGGGTATCGGCCGGGAGATGCACGTCGTCGTCGGGCAGGGGCAGCTCGACTCGGTGCTCTCGTCGAAGCCGGAGGACCGGCGCGCCTACATCGAGGAGGCCGCGGGCGTCCTCAAACACCGCAAGCGCAAGGAGAAGGCGCTCCGCAAGCTCGACGCGATGCAGGCCAACCTCACCCGGCTCACCGACCTCACCGCCGAACTGCGCCGCCAACTCAAGCCGCTCGGGCGGCAGGCCGAGATCGCGCGGCGGGCCCAGGCCGTGCAGTCCGAGTTGCGCGACGCCCGGCTCCGCCTCGCCGCCGACGACCTCGTCACGCTGCGCGACGAGCTCGCCAAGGAGGAGGCCGACGAGGCGAGCGCCCGGGCCCGGCGTGCCGAGGTGGAGGCCCAGCTCTCCGCGGCGCGAGTCGAGCAGGAGCGCCTTGAGACCGCTCTCGCCGACGACGCGCCGCGCCTGGCCGCAGCGCAGGACACATGGTATCGGCTGTCGGCGCTGGCCGAGCGCCTCGCGGGCACCGTCCGGCTGGCCCAGGAGCGGGCCCGGCACCTGGCCGGGGCGGCGGAGACGCGCGCTCCCGGTCGCGACCCCGACGAGCTCGACGCCGAGGCCGACGCGATCGCTGAGCAGGAGGAAGGTCTGGTCGCCGCGGTCGTGCAAGCGCGGCGGTCGCTCTCGGAGATCACCGAGGCGCGGGCGGAGCACGAGCGCACGCTGGCCGCGGCCGAGCGGGCCCACCTGGCTGCCGTCCGGGCGCTCGCCGACCGGCGCGCCGGGCTCGCGACCCTCGCTGGTCGGGCTGAGGCGCTGCGCAGCGGGGCCGCGGCCACGGCGGAGGAGATCGAACGGCTGTCCGACGCGCTCGTCGAGGCGCAGGAGCGTACCGCGGCCGCCGAGGCCGACCTCGCGGGCGCCCGCGAGGAACTCGGCGTCCTCGCCGACGATGACGCGTCGCTGGAGGAGCGCCGCGTCCACGTCGGGTCCGCCCACGAGGCCGCGCGCGGGCGGGTGGCCGAGCTGGTGGGACAGGAGCGGGAGGCCGAGCGGCAGCGGGCGCACTGGCGCGCGCGGGTGGAGGCGCTGTCGGTCGGGTTGGCGCGCCGGGACGGCTCGGCCGCGCTCGTCGGGGCCGACGGCGTATTGGGCACGGTGTCCGCGCTGGTCACGGTCGAGGCCGGGGCTCGCACGGCGGTCGCCGCGGCGCTGGGCGAGCTGGCCGACGGGCTCGCGGTGGCCGATCTGGACACCGCGCTGACCGCCCTCGGCGCGCTCCGGGCGGGCGACACGGGCCGCGCCTCCCTCGTCGTGGTCGCGCCGCCGCCCGCCGCAGACCATGATCGCCAGTTCGGTGCGGAGAGCGGCCAGAACTGGCCGGAAATGCACCCAACCGGTGATCACACGGGTGCGGGCCTTCCCGATGGGTCGGGTGCGCGCTGGGCGGCGTCCGCGGTGGCCGGGCACGGGCCCGTCGCCGGGGCGGTGCGAGCGCTGCTGCACGGCGTCGTGCTCGTGGCCGACGGCGCGGCGGCGCGGCGGGTCGTCGCGGCCGGGCTTACCGCGGTCACCGCCGACGGGGACGTGCTCGGTCCGCACCGCGCCGCCGGGGGGTCCGGCGCCGGCGGGAGCGCGCTCGACGTCCAGGCCGCCGTCGACGACGCCACCGCCGCGCTCACCATGGTCGAGGACGCGATCGCCGGGCTGCGCCCCGCCCTCGACGGTGCCCGTGCCGAGGAGGGCGCCCGGCAGGCCGACCTCGCGGACGCCCAGCGCGAACAGGCCGCCGCCGAACAGCGACGCGCGGGCGCCGCGGCCCGGCTCGGGGCGTACGAGCAGGCCGTCCGGTCGGCCGCAGGCGAGGCCCAGCGCTTGCGCACCCGGCGCGACGAGGTCGAGGCCCGCCGCTCCGACGCCCTGCTCGCCCTGGAGGCCGCGGAGCGCCAGCTCGCCGTGGCCGAGGACGAGCCGGTCGAGGACGAGCCCGACAGCGAGGTCCGTGACGCCGCGGCCGAGGCCGTCGAGAACGCCCGCTCCACCGAAGTCGAGGCCCGGCTGGCGCTGCGGACCGCCGAGGAGCGAGCCCGGGCAATCGCGGGGCGCGCCGAATCGCTGCGTCGGCAGGCGAGCGCCGAGCGCCAGGCCCGCAGCCGCGCGGCCGCCGCCCGCGCGGCCCGGGAGCGGGCCGCACGAGTCGCCGCGCTGGTCGTCGCGGCGGGGGAGACGGCGTGCGGGCGGATCGCCGCTTCGCTCTCCACCGCCGCCGCTGAACGCGACGCCGCCGCGGCCGCTCGCGACTCCCGCGAGCGCGAGCTGGGCGAGGCGCGGTTGGTCCTCGGCAGGCTCACCGCGCTGATGGAGAAGCTCACCGACGCCGTCCACCGCGACGAGGTGCTCCGCGCCCAGAACCGCCTGCGCCTGGAACAGCTCACCGAGAAGGTGCTCGCCGACCACGGCCTCGGTGCGGCGGACCTCGTCACCGAGTACGGGCCCGACGTGCCGGTGCCCGCCTCGGCCGCCGAGATGGCGGAGTACGAGGCGGCGCGCGAGCGCGGCGAGGACGTCACCGCGCCGCCGCCGATGCCCTATGAGCGGGCCACCCAGCAGCGGCGGGCCCAGCGCGCGGAGAAGGACCTCGCCCTGCTGGGCAAGGTGAACCCCCTCGCGCTGGAGGAGTTCGCGGCGCTGGAGGAGCGCTACCGGTTCCTGTCCACCCAACTGGAAGACCTCAAGAACACCCGTCGCGACTTGCTCACCGTCGTCCGCGAGGTCGACGACAAGATCCTCGAGGTGTTCACGGAGGCGTTCGCCGACGTCGCGCGCGAGTTCGTCACCGTCTTCGCCACCCTGTTCCCGGGCGGCGAGGGCAGGCTGGTGCTCACTGACGCGGAGGACATGCTCACCACGGGCATCGAGGTCGAGGCCCGTCCGCCGGGGAAGAAGGTCAAGCGGCTGTCGCTGCTGTCCGGCGGTGAACGCTCGCTCACCGCGATGGCGCTGCTCGTGGCGATCTTCCGGGCCCGGCCGTCGCCGTTCTACGTGCTCGACGAGATCGAGGCGGCCCTCGACGACGTCAATCTCCGCAGGCTGATCTCGCTCATGGAGGAGCTGCGCGCGACCAGCCAGCTCATCGTGATCACGCACCAGAAGCCGACGATGGAGGTCGCGGACGCGCTGTATGGGGTGTCGATGCGCGGCGACGGCATCACTACCGTGATCAGCCAACGCCTGCGCCCGGCCAGCTGACACGCTCGATCGCCGCGAGTCGGACGTTCGCGGGGTTCGATCCCCGAAAACGTCGACCTCGCGGCGATCACCGCGCCACGCGTGACAGGGTGGATGGGTGACGCAGACCCTGTGGATCGTCGTCGTGGTCGTCGCGGTGCTCATCGTTCTTGCGGTGGTGCTGGGGCTCGTCCTGCGCCGCAGCCGCCGGATCAGCCTGCGCGAGCCGGAGAAGCCCGAAGAGCTGCCGCCCCGCCGCGGGGGCACGTATAAAGCGGAGGGTGGGTTCACCTTCTCCGCGGGCACCGAGCCCGGCTCCGCCGAGCCGACGAGATCCCCGGATTCGTCGTCCCGGCAGCAGATCCGTGACGCTCGACCCGCTGGGGGCGCGCGCCCGGCTGACACCTTCCCGTCTGGCGCGCCCCGGGCTGACGCGCCGCCCGCGGCAGGTGCGTCCCCGGCCGGCGCGCCTCCGGCGAGTGCGCCTTCCGCGAGTGCGCCTCCGGCGAGCGCGCTTCCCGCCGGCGCGCCCCGGGATGACGCGCCGCCCGCGGCAGGTGCGTCCCCGGTTGGCGCGCCTCCGGCTGAGGCGTACCCGTCTGGCGCAGACCGGTCTGACGCGCTCGCGCCGAGCGCGCCCTCCGCTGGCGCGCCCCCGGTCGGCGCGCCCGCGCCTGCCGCCGAGGGAACGGCTACTGAGGCGCCGGCTGCGGACGCGCCCCTCGCAGAGGCGCCGTCCGTTAGCGCGCCTGCCGGGGAGGCGCCGCTTGCGAGCGGGCCGGCCACGGAAGCGCCCCCGGCAGGTGGGCCGCCCGCGAGCGCGCCCGCCGGGGAGGCGCCGCCCGCGAGCGCGCCTGCCGCGAGCGCGCCTGGCCACGGAAGCGCCCCTCGCGGGCACGCCCCGAGCGGACGCACCTGCGACCAGCGCACCCCCGACCGCGCGGCCTGCCACCGCGGCGCCACCCGCCCCGACGCCCGCCCCCGCACGCCCATCGGGCAATGGCGTGGCGCCCCCCGCGGCCGCGCCCCCCGCGGCCGCGTCCCCATCCGCCCCCGCTACCGACATCGCGCCCGCCGAGGGCAGGCTGGAGCGCCTGCGCGGGCGGCTGTCCCGCTCCCGCTCCGGCTTCGGGCAGGGCCTGCTCGGCCTGCTGGGCGCGGGGGAGCTGGACGAGGAGTCGTGGGAGGACGTCGAGACGATGCTCCTGCAGGCCGACCTCGGCCCCGAGATGACCGTCGAGCTGGTCGAGATCCTCCGCACCGAACTCGCCCGCCGCGCCGTCCGCACGACCGACCAGGCCCGCACATTGCTCCGCGACGTCCTCACCGACGCCCTGCGCACCGATCTCGACCGCTCCGTTCGCGCCCTGCCCCACGACGGCAGGCCTGCGGTGCTGCTCGTCGTCGGCGTCAACGGCACGGGCAAGACCACGACCACCGGCAAGCTCGCCCGGGTGCTCGTCGCGAGCGGGCGCCACGTCGTGCTGGGCGCCGCCGACACCTTCCGCGCCGCTGCCGCCGAGCAGCTCGCCACCTGGGGCGAACGGGCGGGCGCCACCGTCGTGCGCGGCCCGGAGGGTGCCGACCCGGCCAGTGTCGCCTTCGACGCCGTCAAGCAGGGCGACGAGGAGGGCGCCGACGCCGTCCTCCTCGACACGGCCGGGCGGCTGCACACCAAGACCGGGCTGATGGACGAGCTGGGCAAGGTCAAGCGGGTCGTCTCCCGCCAGGCGCTCGTCGACGAGGTGCTGCTCGTGCTCGACGCCACCACCGGCCAGAACGGCCTTACCCAGGCCCGGGTGTTCGGCGACGTCGTCGACGTCACCGGCATCGTGCTCACCAAGCTCGACGGCACTGCCAAGGGCGGCATCGTGTTCCGCGTGCAGCGCGAGCTGGGGGTGCCAGTCAAGCTGGTCGGCCTCGGCGAGGGCCCCGACGACCTGGCGCCGTTCGAGCCCGCCGCGTTCGTCGACGCCCTGCTCGATTGATCGACGCCATATAGAGCGCCACATATGACGGCCGCAGCCCGGGCTATGGCAGGGGTTGGCGCGCTGGGGCGCCGGGGGTGGGCGCGCGGGGCCGAGTGGCGAGGGTGGGCCCGCGAGGGTGCGGCGGGCGCGGGGCGCGCCGGGGCTGAAGTGGCGGGGTGGGCCCGCGAGGCGTGGCGGGGGTGGGCGCGCCGGACTGAAGTGGCGGGGTGTGCGTGGCGCGAGCTCGGTAACGCGCCTGTAACCCCGATCGCCGCGCCGTTCACCCCGCCGCAACAAGACGCGACCTTCGCCGAAACACCCCACCCCGAGTATTCCCACCAGCCTGGCCGACCAGCTGGAGGGAAATCGTGCTCAATTCGGGTGACACCGCATGGGTACTTGCGAGCGCTGCGCTCGTGATGCTCATGACCCCGGGTCTGGCGTTCTTCTACGGAGGCATGGTCCGTAGCAAGAGCGTCCTCAACATGCTCATGATGAACTTCATCGCGCTGGCCGTCGTCGGCACGCTGTGGTTCTTCTACGGCTTCAGCTTCTCCTTCGCCAACGACATCAACGGCGCGGGCCTTCTCGGCGGCTTCGACTTCGTCGGCCTGGAGAACACCGCGGGCCATCTCGCCGGATTCGCGGTGGCGGCCAACCCGGCCACGAACACGCAGGCCGTGGCGTGGCCCGGGCCGGACGCCATCCCGGTGCTCGCGTTCTGCATGTTCCAGCTCATGTTCGCGGTGATCACGCCCGCGCTGATCTCGGGCGCGGTCGCCGACCGGCTCAAGTTCTGGAGCTGGGTGCTGTTCGTCGCGCTCTGGGTGACGATCGTCTACTTCCCGGTCGCGCACTGGGTGTTCTCGTTCGACGGGTTCGTCGGCGCCGACTCGATCGGCGGCTGGATCGCCAACACGAGCAAGCTCGGCGCCCTGGACTTCGCCGGCGGCACCGCCGTGCACATCAACGCCGGTGCGGCGGGCCTCGCGCTGGCCATCGTGCTCGGCAGGCGCAAGGGCTGGCCGAAGGAGCCGATGCGGCCGCACAACGTGCCGTTCACGTTGTTGGGCGCCAGCCTGCTGTGGTTCGGCTGGTTCGGGTTCAACGCGGGCTCCGCGCTCACGGCGGGCGACCTCGCCGGTGTCGCGTTCACCAACACGATGATCGCCACCTGCACCGCGACCCTGGGCTGGTTGGTCGTCGAGCAGATCCGCGACGGAAAGCCCACCACGCTCGGCGCCGCGTCCGGCGCGGTTGCGGGCCTGGTCGCCATCACCCCGGCCGCCGGGTACGTCAGCCTGCTCGGCGGCGTCGTCATCGGCTTCGTCGCGGGCGCCGTCTGTGCCCTCGCGGTGGGGCTGAAGTTCCGGTTCCGCTTCGACGACTCGCTCGACGTCGTCGGCGTGCACCTCGTGGGCGGGCTCGTCGGCACCCTGATGGTCGGCCTGTTCGGCAGCACGGCGGTCAACTCGCTGTCCGCCGACGGCCTGTTCTACGGCGGCGGCTTCACCCAGCTCGGCAAGCAGGCCGTGGCGGCGTTCACCGTGATGGCCTACTCGTTCGTCGTCGCCGCGATCCTTGCGTTGGTCATCAAGAAGACGATCGGCTTCCGCGTCAGCGAGGAGGACGAGGTCATGGGCGTCGACGAGGCGGAGCACGCCGAGACGGCCTACGACTTCTCCAGCCTGCGCGGCGGCTCCGGCCTGCACCAGGGCTCCGCGGCCCGCATCCCGGAGACGATCGGCGCCACCGCCACCGCCGGAAAGGAGAGCTGACGCATGAAGCTCGTCACGGCCATCGTCAAGCCGTTCGTTCTCGAGGACGTGAAGGGCGCGCTGGAGCAGGTCGGCGTGCTGGGTATGACGGTCAGCGAGGTCCAGGGCTACGGGAGGCAGAAGGGCCACACCGAGGTCTACCGGGGTGCGGAGTACTCCGTGGACTTCGTGCCGAAGGTGCGCGTGGAGGTTCTCGCCGACGACGCCCTCGCCGACAAGGTGGTCGACGCGGTCGTCGAGGCCGCCCGCACCGGCAAGATCGGTGACGGGAAGGTCTGGGTCACCCCGGTCGAGAGCGTGGTCAGGGTCCGCACCGGAGAGCGCGGAGCGGACGCCGTCTAGCACGGCCCGGGGGCCCGCCGCGATCACCGCGGTGTGGCCCTCGGCCGTCTGACCGAAGGATCAGGCGATGATGCGGTGACCAGCGATCCAACGACCACTGTGGGTTCGGAGTCGGCGGCCGACCTCGTCCGTGCGAAGGCGGTGCTGCTCGATCCGGGACCGGGCAAACGGCGGCTCGGGCCGGCGGCGCTGCGGACGGCCCTGGTCGACCTGCACGACTTCTGGCTCGCCTCGCGATGTGCGGTCATCGGGCTGACCGACCGGGCCGCGCTGGTCGCCGTCGGCGCGCTCGGGCGGCGCGAGCTGGTGCCCTACTCGGACCTGGATCTCGTGCTGCTGCACGACGGCCGCAAGGACGTCGAGCGGCTGGCGGAGGAGCTGTGGTACCCGCTGTGGAACTCGGGGATCGGGCTCGACCACTCCGTGCGCACGCCCGGGCAGGCCGTCCAGGTGGCCGCGACCGACCTGCGGGCCGCGTTCGGGCTGCTCGAGGCCCGGCACATCGCGGGTGACCGGTCGCTTTCGGAGAAGGTCAAGGCGGGGGTCCGGCAGGCGTGGCGAGCGGGGATCCGGGGCCGCTTCGACGAGATCGCCGAGGGCGCGCACGAGCGGTGGCGCAAGGTCGGCGATGTCGCGCACCGTGTCGAGCCCGACATCAAGAGCGGGCACGGCGCCCTCCGCGACGTCCAGCTGATCGACGCCCTGGCCGCCGCCCAGCTCGTCGACCGCCCGTCGCGGGACGTGCTCGACGGCCGCGACCTGCTGCTGAACGTCCGCACGGAGCTGCACCGCATGGCCGGGCGCGCCCGCGACGTGCTGCGCGCACAGGACGCCGACGAGGTGGCGGCGAGCCTCGCCATCGCCGACCGCTTCGAGCTGGCCAGGACCCTGTCCGGGGCGGCGCGCTCGGTCGCGTTCGCCGCGGAGGTCGGCCTGCGGCAGGCCCGCAGCGCGCTGCCGCGCCGGGGGCTCGCGGCACTGCGGCGCCCGCCGGTGCGCCGTCCGCTGGACAGTGGTGTCGTCGAGCACGGGGGCGAGGTCGTCCTGGCCCGTGACGCCACCGTCGCGCGTGACCCCGCGCTGGTGCTGCGCGTCGCCGCGACCGCCGCCCGCACCGGGCTGCCGGTGGCGGCGGGCACCCTGCACCGGCTCGCCGACACCGCGCCCGAGCTGCGCGAGCCGTGGCCGCGGTCGGCGCGGGGGGAGCTGCTGTCGCTGCTGGGCACCGGACGTCCGCTGGTGGACGTCGTGGAGTCGCTGGACCGCACCGGCCTGTGGGGGCGGCTGTTCCCCGAGTGGGGCGCCGTGCGGGACCTTCCGCCACGCGACCGCGCGCACGTCTGGACCGTGGACCGGCATCTCGTCGAGGCCTGCGCGCACTCCGCCCGGCTGACCACCCGGGTCGCCCGGCCGGACCTGCTGCTGGTCGGCACCCTGCTGCACGACATCGGCAAGGGCCGCGGCGGCGACCACTCGGTGGTGGGGGAGTCGCTGGCCGTGCAGATCGGGCAGAGGCTGGGCTTCGCCGAGCCGGACGTCGCGGTGCTCGGCGCCGTGGTGCGCCACCACCTGCTGCTGCCGCACACCGCCACCCGCCGCGACCTGGCGGACCCGGCGACGGTCGGGCGGGTGGTCGAGACGCTGGAGCAGGCCGTCCCGGGCGGCGGCGGGCTCCTGCTCGACCTGCTCGGCGCGCTGGCCGAGGCCGATTCGCTCGCCACCGGACCCGGCGTCTGGAGCGCCTGGAAGCGGGTGCTGATCGGCGACCTCGCCGCCCGGTGCCGTGCCCTCCTGGCGGGCGAGGCGCTGCCCGGGCCCGCGGCGCCGTCGACCCCGGAGATCGAGATGGCCGCCGCGGTGGCGGCCGAGGGACGCCCGCAGCTGCGCCTGGACATCGGGGATCCGGCGACCGTCACCGTCGCCCTCCCGAAGCACCGGACGGGCGGGCTGGCGGCGGCCGCGGGCGTGCTCGCCCTGCACTCGTTGGTGGTGCACGCCGCCGCGGTGCTGTCCGCGGACGTGGCGTGCCCCGCCGTCACGGTGCTCCGCTTCACGGTGACGCCCCGCTTCGGCGGCTTCCCCGACCCGGCGCTGCTGCGGTCGGACCTGGCGCGCGTACTGGACGGCAGCCGCGTGCTCGACGAGGCGCTGGCCCGCAAGGAGCGCGACTACGCCCCGGCGGCGGCAGCCGACCCGCCCGCTCCGGCCCGCGTGCTCTGGTTCGACGACGAGGCCACCGGCGCGGTCGTCATGGAGCTGCGCGGCACCGACCGGATCGGGCTCCTGCACCGGGTCGCGGCGGCGCTGGCGGGATGCGACATGGGCCTGCGGTGGGCGCGGGTCTCGACGCTCGGGGCGTCGGTGGTGGACGCGTTCTGCCTCGACACGGCCGACGGCACGGTCCCGGCCACCCGGCGGCGGGCGGTGGAGCAGGCGGTGCTGGCCGCGGCGCGGTAGCCCGTCCGGGCCGGCGCCCTCCTCGCCGACGAGGCCCGGGGTTGGCTGACACCCGCCCCGTCGCCGTGTGAAGATCCCGCCGTGGACACCGGGAACACGGCCTACGTGCTGGGTTGCGCCGCGCTGGTCATGCTCATGACGCCGGGCCTTGCGTTGTTCTACGGCGGCATGGTGCGGGCGCGCAGCGTGCTCAACATGATGATGATGAGCCTGGTCAGCCTGGGATCGGTCACGCTCGTCTGGGTGACGGTCGGGTTCTCCCTGGCGTTCGGCGACTCGCACGCCGGGCTGATCGGCGGCTTCGGCTTCGCCGGACTGACCGATGCGAAGGCGCTGGTGAGCGGGGGCGTGCCGCTGCAGGCGTACGCCATGTTCGAGCTGATGTTCGCGGTGATCACCGGCGCCCTGCTGTCGGGCGCGATCGCCGACCGGGCCCGGTTCTGGCCGTGGACGCTGTTCGTGGCGCTCTGGACGTTGATCGTCTATGTCCCGCTGGCCCATTGGATCTTCGCCGTCGACGGGTTCGCCGCTCCGCGCGGGGGCTGGATGGCGAATGCGCTCGGGGCGCTCGACTTCGCGGGCGGCACCGCGGTGGAGATCAACTCCGGGATGTCGGCGCTGGCGCTGGCGCTCGTCGTCGGGAAGCGGCGGGGCTGGCCGCGGGAGCCGATGCGCCCGCACAACCTGCCCGCGGTGCTGCTTGGCGCGGGGCTGCTGTGGTTCGGCTGGTTCGGCTTCAACGCGGGCTCGGCGCTGGCCGCGGGCTCGGTGGCGAGCAACGCGTTCGTCACGACGATGACGGCCTCCGCGGCCGCCGTGCTGTCCTGGCTTGCGCTGGAGCATCGGCTCGACGGGCGCCCCACCAGCCTCGGCGGCGCCTCCGCGGCGGTGGCCGGGCTCGTCGGGATCACGCCTGCGTGCGGATTCGTCGACACCTGGGGCGCGCTCGTGATCGGGCTCCTCGCGGGCGTCGTGTGTCAGCTCGCGATCCGGCTGAAGTACAAGCTGGGCTACGACGACTCGCTCGACGTGGTCGCGATCCACGGCGTCGGCGGCCTGCTGGGCGTGCTGATGATCGGCTTCTTCGGCCGCGCCGCGGTCAACCCGGCGGGCCGCGACGGGCTGCTCTACGGTGGCGGCTTCGCCCAGCTCGGCAGGCAGGCGGTGGCCGCCGCGGCGACGATCGTGTTCGCCTTCACGCTCACGTACGGCATCGCCTGGCTCGTGCGAGCGACCATCGGCTTCCGGGTGGACCGTGAGGTCGAGGCGGGCGGCGTCGACGAGGCCGAGCACGCCGAGTCCGCCTACGAGTTCACCCCGCTTCCCGCCCAGATCAACACCGAAAGGACCCGCCCGTGATCCTCGTGACCGCCATCGTCAAGCCGTTCGCGCTCGGCGACATCCGCACCGCGCTCGAGCGGCTCGGCGTGCACGGCATGACCGTCAGCGAGGTGCAGGGCTACGGCCGTCAGAAGGGGCACACCGAGGTCTACCGGGGTGCGGAGTACACCGTTGACTTCGTGCCGAAGGTCCGCGTCGAGGTCGTGGTCGACGCGATGAACGCCGACAAGGTCGTCGACGCGGTCGTGGAAGCCGCCCGCACGGGCAAGATCGGCGACGGAAAGGTGTGGACCACCCGGGTCGAGCAGGTCATCCGCGTCCGCACGGGCGAGCGCGGCGCCGACGCACTCTGAAGCAGGAGGCCGCCCGGCCGTGATCGCCGCGTTCGGTGCCAGAGGTGCGCAGGCACACCTCTGGCACCGAACTCGGCGATCATCGCGCGCTCGCTACCTGCTCCAGACCTCGGCGCGCTCGACCACGCCGGGCTCGCCGGTGGCGTCCTCGCGGATCTCCGCCAGCTCGTCGGCGTCCAGGTCGGGCTCGCTCGCGTGGGCCGTCTCGCCCGCAGCGAGCTCATCGTCGGCGGCCGCCAGCAGCCGGTGGCCGGTGGCCAACACCGCGACCGCCGCGACCACCGCGCCCGCACCGATCCAGAACGGCAGGTGCACGTCGAACCGCTCCGCCAGCAGGCCCGCCGCGAACGGGGCGAGGCCGCCGCCGATGAACCGGATGAAGCCGTACGCAGCCGACGCCACCGGGCGCTCGACCGGCGCGACCAGCATGACGGCCTGGGTGGTCAGCGTGTTGTTCACGCCGATCATCGCGCCCGCGACGACCACGCACACGACCAGCACCGTCGGATGGTCGGTGAACGCCGCGATCACGGCCAGCACACCGGCGAACAGCGCGAGGTTGGCGTACAGCGTGCGGGCCGTGCCGAAGCGACGCTGCAGGCGCGGTGCGACGAACACCGAGAACACCGCCACCAGGATGCCCCAGCCGAAGAACACCGCGCCGAGCCCGTAGATCGACAAATGCATGGGGAACGGCACGTAGCCGAGCATCGTGAAGAAGCCCCAGTTGTAGAGCAGAGCAGTGAGGCCCATCGTGAGCAGGCCGCGGTGGCGCAGGGCCGAGAGCGGCGCCGACAGGGGTGCGGGGGTGGCCGGGCGGGGCGTGCGGGGTACCAAGAGCACGGTGGCGACCAGTGCGATGGCCATGAGCACCGAGACCCCGAAGAACGGGCCGCGCCAGCTGATGTTGCCGAGCGCCGCGCCCAGCAGCGGGCCGCAGGCGATGCCGACGCCCAGCGCCGACTCGTAGAGGACGATCGCGCCCGCGAAGCCGCCCGTGGCCGAGCCGACGATCACGGCGAGCGAGGTCGCGATGAACAGCGCGTTGCCAAGGCCCCAGCCCGCGCGGAAGCCGACGATGCCGCCGATCGTGTCGGACGCGCCCGCCAGGCCCGCGAACACCACGATCAGCACCAGCCCGGCGATGAGCGTGTTCTTGGCGCCGATTCGGCTGGACACCCAGCCCGTCACGAGCATCGCGACCGCCGTGACGACGAGGTAGCTGGTGAAGAGCAGGGTCACCTGGCTGGGCGAGGCGTGCAGCTGGGTGGAGAGCGCGGGCAGGATCGGATCGACGAGCCCGATCCCCATGAACGAGATCACGCAGGCGAACGCGACGGCCCATACCGCCCGGGGTTGGCGGAAGGGGCTGGTCGGGGCGGTCATGCGAGGTGTCCTTTCGAGACGAGTCGGGTGATGGCGGGGAGCGCGGCCGTCAGGGCGGCGTGGTCGTCGGCGTCGAGGTCGTCGAGCAGGTCGGCGAGGGCAGCGGCACGGGCGCGCCGGCGCTCGGTGAGCACGGCGCGTCCGTCGGCGGTGACGGTGACGAGGACGCCGCGCCGGTCGGCGGGGTCCGGGGCGCGCACGACCAGTCCGCCCGCCGCCAGCCTGCTGACGAGCCCGGTCATGGCCGGCTGCGTGACGCCCTGGGTCGCGGCAAGCTCCGTGATGTGTCGGGGGCCGCGCCGCTCCAGGTCGGCCAGGGTCGAGGCGGCCACCATGCTCAGCCCGCCGCGCGGGGTGAGCCGCGGCAGCAGGGTGACGAGGCGGTCGAGCTCCGCGGCCAGCCCCAGACGGTCGATCGTGAGCATGACTAAATCATAAGGTAGTTATGTAAGTGGCGGGACGCCTGCTTCGTCACACCCTCCCGGTAGGCTCGAAGGGTGTTTGACAGCCTCTCCGAGCGCCTCACCGGCGCGCTGGCCAACCTGCGCGGCAAGGGCAGGCTCTCCGATGCCGATATCGACGCCACCGCCCGCGAGATCCGCATCGCGCTGCTGGAGGCCGACGTCGCGCTGCCGGTGGTCCGCGGGTTCATCGCGCGGATCAAGGAGCGGGCCAAGGGCGCTGAGGTCTCCGGTGCGCTGAATCCGGCGCAGCAGATCGTCAAGATCGTCAACGAGGAGCTCATCGCGATCCTCGGCGGCGAGACGCGGCGGCTGCGGCTGGCCAAGGAACCGCCGAGCGTGATCATGCTCGCGGGCCTGCAGGGCTCCGGCAAGACCACGCTCGCGGGCAAGCTCGGGGCGTGGCTCAAGGGGCAGGGCCACACCCCGCTGCTGGTGGCGTGCGACCTGCAGCGGCCCAACGCGGTCAACCAGCTGCAGATCGTCGGCCAGCGGGCGGGCGTGCCGGTGTTCGCGCCCCATCCGGGCGCGTCGTCGACCGGGCAGGGGGCGGAGCCGGGAGCCTGGGCGACCGGTCAGATGGCGGAGCCCGGCGACCCGGTCGAGGTCGCGCGGCGCGGCGTCGCGCACGCCCGCGACAAGCACTACGACGTCGTCGTCGTCGACACCGCGGGCCGCCTGGGCGTCGACACCGAGCTGATGCGCCAGGCGTCGGACATTCGCGATGCCGTGCGCCCGGACGAGACGCTCTTCGTCCTCGACGCCATGGTCGGCCAGGACGCGGTCACCACGGCCGAGGCGTTCCGCGACGGGGTCGGCTTCACCGGCGTGGTGCTCACGAAGCTCGACGGCGACGCCCGCGGCGGCGCGGCGCTCTCGGTGCGCGAGGTCACCGGCGTGCCGATCCTCTTCGCGTCCAACGGCGAGAAGCTCGCCGATTTCGACGTCTTCCACCCCGATCGCATGGCCTCGCGCATCCTCGGCATGGGCGATCTGCTCACGCTCATCGAGCAGGCCGAGCAGGCCTTCGACGCCGAGCAGGCCGCGACGACCGCCGCCAAGATGGGCTCGGGCGAGCTCACGCTGGAGGACTTCCTCGAACAGATGCTCGCCGTCCGCAAGATGGGGCCGATCGGCAACATCCTCGGCATGCTGCCCGGCGCGAACATGGGCCAGATGAAGGAGGCGCTCGCGCAGGTCGACGACAAGCAGCTCGACCGCCTCCAGGCCATCATCCGCGGCATGACGCCCACGGAGCGGGCCAACCCGAAGATCATCAACGGGTCCCGGCGGCTGCGCATCGCCAACGGGTCAGGCGTCTCGGTCGGCGAGGTGAACGAGCTGGTCAACCGCTTCTTCGAGGCCCGCAAGATGATGAAGCAGATGGCTGGGCAGTTCGGCTTCGGCAGCCGTAGCGCCACGCGGCGGCAGGCCAAGTCGCGCAAGGGCAAGAAGCCGCAGAAGGCCCGCGGTGGGCGCCCCGGACCCACCCGCATGCCGGACCTGACCGGGCTCCCGCCGTCGTTGCAACAGTTGCCGCCGGGGCTTGACCAGCTGCCCGCGGACTTCGATCTGTCGAAGCTGAAGTTCCCGAAGGGGAAGTAGGTGTACCGGCTGCGCGGGGTGGCCCTGCCCTCCGGTGAGTCGGTCACACTGTGGGTCGACGCCTCCGGGAACGTGACCGACGAGCCGGTCGCGGGCGCGGAGACGCTGGTCGACGGCGGATGGATCCTGCCAGGGCTGGTCGACGCGCACTGTCACATCGGGCTCGGGCCCGACGGCGCGGTCACGCTCGACGAGGCCGACGCGCAGGCCCGCGTCGACCGCGACGCGGGCGCCCTCCTGCTGCGCGACTGCGGCTCGCCGCTGGACACCACCCCCCTGCAGGCCCGAGAGGACCTCCCGGAGATCATCCGCGCGGGCAGGCACCTCGCCCGGCCCAAGCGCTACTTCCGCGGGGTGTCCATCGACCTGGACGACCCGGGGCTGCTGCCCGAGGTCGTCGCCGAGCAGGCCGCGTCGGGCGATGGCTGGGTCAAGCTCGTGGGAGACTGGATCGACCGCGGAGTGGGCGATCTCGCCCCGCTCTGGCCCGACGAGGTGCTGGTCGCGGCCATGGACGCCGCGCACGCGGCGGGCGCTCGGGTCACTGCGCACGTGTTCGGCACCGACGCGCTGCCCGGCCTCATCAACGCGGGCATCGACTGCATCGAGCACGGCACCGGCCTCACCGACGAGCTCATCGCCGAGATGGGCCGCCGCGGCACCGCGCTCGTCCCCACGCTGGTCAACGTCGAGACGACGTTCCAAGGGATCGCCGAGTCGGCGTCGCGCTTCCCGGCCTACGCCGAGCACATGCGCGCGCTGCACGCCGGGGCGGCCGACGTCGTCCGGCGGGCGGTCGAGGCGGGGGTGGCGGTCTACGCGGGCACCGACGCGGGCGGGTCGCTCGCGCACGGCCGGATCGCCGACGAGGTGGCCGCGCTGCACGCGGCGGGCCACCCGGACGCCGTCGGCGCGGCCAGTTGGGCGGCGCGGGAGTGGCTGGGCCGCCCGTCCCTGCGCCCGGGTCACCCGGCCGATCTGGTCGTCTATCGCGACGACCCGCGCACCGACCCCGCGATCCTTCGCGAGCCGGTGCTGGTGATGCGGCACGGCCGCCCGGTCCGTTCGCGCTGACGGGCGCGGCTGCGCCGCGGTCACACACACCGTCGTGGGCTCGCGCCCACCGTCGACGGTGTGTGCAGCCCCGAGGCGCCCCGCGCCCGGGCGGACGCGCGCCGCCCGGCGGCGGCGTGCCTGGTCCGGGCGGCTGGGTGGCCGGCGGTGCGCGTGGCGCCTGCGGGCCGCGACCGCCCACCCCGGGGC
The DNA here is from genome assembly GCA_963822805.1 of uncultured Actinomycetota bacterium. Taxonomy (GTDB): domain Bacteria; phylum Actinomycetota; class Actinomycetes; order Mycobacteriales; family Pseudonocardiaceae; genus Pseudonocardia. The sequence continues at coordinate 244,178 of CAWGIV010000006.1, forward strand.
GGGCCCGGCCCCCGTGCGGGCCCGGCACCTCGCAGAGCGCGTATGCACCGCGCAGACCCCACAGCCCCTGCGAGGTGCACAGCGGCCCTGCGAAGACGCGTTGCGCCGGCCCGGAACAGCCGGAGGGCGGCGGCCCAGCGAAGACGCGTCGCGACGGCCCGAGCCCGCTGCCGCCGCGCGGCGGCAGTTTCGCCCGGCCGTGCCGCCCCGCGGCGCGCGGCCGGTAGCGTCGAATCCGTGACGGGCACGGAGGAGACAACCACCGGCGAGCCGAAGGGCCACGGACCGGACGTCGAGACGGCTCCGCCTCGGCGTCCCGGAGGCGTCGACACGCCGTTCACCCCCGACCCGTGGCAGCCGCACGACCCACCCGCCGACCTGCGGCAGCCCGCTGCGCCGACGGACACCACGCCGGAATACGGGACACCGTCCGACGGGTCTCCCGTGGAGGCCGCGACGCCTCCCGAGGGGCTGCCCCGCGCCGCGGCACCGTCCGGCACGCTCCACGTAGCCGTCGCGACACCATCCGACGGGTCTCCCGTGGACGCCGCGACGCCTCCCGAGGGGTCGCCCGTCGTCGGGGCACCGTCCGACACGCTCCACGCAGCCGTCGCGACATCGTCCCCTCCCATGGACGCCGCGACGCCTGCCGGGGGTCCGTCGGTCGCCGCCGTGACACCTCCCGAGACGCCGCCGACCTCCGCGGCCCCACCGACCCCGCCGCCCGCGATGGTGCCGTGGGGTGCCGCCGAATGGGGCCCGCCGCCGCCCCACCAGCCGCCCCACCGCGGAATCGTCAACACCCCACTCCCACCCCGGGCACCGCACCGGTGGGGGCTCGGCGCCTACCTCGTCGTCGAGGCCGTGTTCCTGCTGGTCTCGGCGTTGCTGGCGGGTGCACTCGCCGGGCAGCTCACGTCCTCGGCCGGGGCGGTCGCGCTGGCGCTGTCGGTGCCCACGGTCTGCGCGGCCGCGCTGGCGGCGCTCATCACCCGGATCCGAGGCAACGGGCCCCGCATCGACCTCGGTCTCTCGATGACGCGCCGTGACGTCGTCATCGGTGTCGCCTGCGGGTTCGCCGGACTGGTGATCACCATTCCGGCGTCCGTGCTCTACGCCGCTATCGTCGGCGCCGACGCCACCTCGGCCGTGGGTGAGGCCCTCGGCGCCGTACGCGCAGGTCCGGCGCTCGCAGTAACGATCTTCATCATCGTGGTGTTCGTCGCGCCGTTCTGCGAGGAGATCGTCTACCGCGGGCTCCTCTGGGGTGCGGTGGAGCGGCTGGGCGCCAATCGCTGGTGGGCGCTCGGCGTCACGACCTTCGTGTTCGCGCTCGCCCACTTCGAGCTCACCCGCACTCCGTTGCTGCTGGTCGTTGCGATCCCGATCGGCATCGCCCGCGTAATCACCGGACGGCTGCCCGCAGGCGTCATCGCCCACCAGATCAACAACCTGCTCCCGGGGCTCGTGCTGATGCTGGGCCTGCTCGGCGTCATCCCGATGACCTGAATCGACGTCCCCTCTGTCAGGTGTCTATCCCCCGGGCCTCCGTCATAGGCCCTTCCATCCCCTACAATGACGAACCGGCCCCGCGGCTGGCCCTCTACCGTGCCGCGGCCAGCAGACATCGAGACGCGCAGCCGTAACCCCACGCGGTCGTCGCGGCCTCGTCGGAGAAGTTCGTACTCACGAGGAGCAGCAAGAAGCGTGGCCGTCAAGATCAAGCTGATGCGGTTGGGCAAGATCCGTCAGCCGTACTACCGCGTCGTCGTCGCCGATGCGCGCACCCGGCGCAGCGGGCGGGCGATCGAGACCATTGGCAAGTACCACCCGAAGCTGGAGCCGAGCCTCATCGAGATCGACTCGGAGCGGGCGCAGTACTGGCTGGGCGTCGGCGCCCAGCCCACCGAGCCGGTCCAGCACCTGCTGGAGATCACCGGCGACTGGCAGAAGTTCAAGGGTCTCCCCGGCACGGAGGGCACCCTCAAGCCACAGCCCACCAAGCCCGACAAGCTCGCGCTGTTCAATGCGGCGCTGGCCGCCGCGGGCGAGGAGCCGACCACCGAGGCCACCACGCCGCGGAAGCGGGCTGACCGGCGCCCGAAGGCCGAGGATGGCGCCGAAGCAGCAGCCGGCGACGCGCCCGCCGAGCCGTGAGGCTCGGCCGCATCCATTCTGCGGAGGCATCGTGAGCGCTGTCCTGGCCGACGCTCTGGAGCACCTCGTCCGGGGCATCGTCGACCACCCGGACGACGTGCGGGTCGATCTCGTCACCACCCGGCGCGGCCGCACCCTCGAGGTCCGGGTCCATCCCGAGGACCTCGGCAAGGTGATCGGCCGCGGCGGTCGCACGGCGACGGCGCTGCGCACGGTCGTGGGCGGCGTCGGCGGCCGGGGCGTCCGGGTCGATGTCGTCGACACCGACCGGTAGCGAACTGCTGCTCGCGGGTGTCGTCGTGCGGGCACACGGCCTGCGCGGCGAGGTCGTCCTGGACGTCCACACCGACTCGCCCGACACCCGGTTCGCCGACGGCGCCGAGCTGGTGGCGCAGCGGCCGGGCAGGCCGGAGGGCGTGCTGACCATCGCATCGGCGCGCCCGCACTCCGGTCGGCTGCTCGTGCGCTTCGTCGAGGCGCCGGACCGCGCCGCCGCCGAGGCGCTGCGCGGCACCCGGCTGCTCGTCGCGGCCGCAGCGCTCCCGCCTCCCGATGACCCCGACGAGTTCCACGTCCACCAGCTCGAAGGCCTGCGCGCCGAGCTGGTGGACGGCACCGTCGTCGGCACGGTCGCCGACGTCATCCACGGCCCGGGCGGCGAGCTGCTCGTCCTGCACCGCGCGGGCGCCGCAGACGCGCTCGTCCCGTTCGTGCGCGCCATCGTCCCGACGGTCGACCTCGCGGGCGGCCGCTTGGTCCTCACGCCCCCCGAAGGCCTCCTGGACTGACGGCGGCTGCGTCGTTCAGGCCGGTGCGGGCGGCCGCACCATCGCGGTCGCGTCCGGCGGACCGAAGCCGAAGCGCGCGTACAGGCCGTGCGCGTCCTGGGTGAACAGCGTCCAGCGAAAGTCGCGGCCCGGGCCGTCGTCGATCATCGTCCGGACGAGCGCCGTGCCGAGACCGGTGCCGCGGGCCACCACCGCCACGTAGACGTCGGCGAGATAGGCGAACGCCACGCCGTCGGACACCGCACGCGCGAAGCCGACGGTCGCCCCGTCACCGTCGTAGGCGGCCACGACGCGCCACGCCCCGTCGATCTGCGCGTCGAGGTCGACCCGGCGGCGGGCCCGTCCCCAGTAGGCCTCGGTCGAGAGGAACCGCCAGACCGCAGCGCGGTCGACCCGCGTCGGATCTCGTCGATCTCGAACCGGCCGACGGTGAGGATCACTCCGCGAGCATCGCACTGTCAACTACGGTTGACAGCATCCGGCTTGTCAACGTAAGTTGACAGCATGACCGATGCGACCAAGGTGGCGGCGGCGGCGTCCAGCAGGGACCCGGCCGTCGGCCTGGCGGCCGTGGCGTCTCTGCGGGGGCTGCTCGAGTCGCTGGAGGAGCTGCAGGTGGCCAACGCGCGCGCCCAGGGCTGGTCCTGGCAGCAGATCGCGCACGCGCTGCGGGTGAGCAGGCAGGCGGTGCACAAGAAGTACCGCCGGTTCGGAATCTGAGGGCGGGGGAGATGTTCGAGAGGTTCACGAAGTGCGCGCGCGTCGTCGTCATCCACGCGCAGGAGATCGCTCGCGAGCGGCGCTCGGCGATGATCGGGACCGAACACCTGCTGCTCGCGCTGTTCGCCGTGCCGGACGGGCTGGCCGGGACGATCCTGGCCCGGCTGCAGGTCGATTGGGCAGGCGTCGAGGCCGACCTGGAGCGCGGTGCCCCGTTCGATGCCGACGGGCTCGCGATGTTGGGCATCGACCTGGCCGAGGTGCGCCGCCAGGCCGAGGAGACGTTCGGGCCCGGTGCGCTCGACCGCACCCGGGCCGCGCACGGTCGTTGGCGCGGTGGGCACATCCCGTTCGCGCACGACGCCAAGAAGGCGCTGGAGCTGGCGCTGCGCGAGGCGGTGCGGCTCGGGCACGGCTGCATCGGCACCGAGCACCTGCTGCTGGGGCTGCTGCACGACGGTCAGGCCCGCGACGTGCTGGTCGCGCGGGGGGTCGGGCTCGACGGCACCCGTGCGCTCGTCGAGGAGCTCGTGCGCAAGCGCCGCGCGGGCTAGGCCAGGATCCCTCCAGTGCGCATCGACGTCGTGACGATCTTCCCGGGCTACCTGGCGCCGCTGCGCGAGGCACTGCCGGGCCGGGCGGTCGAGACCGGGCTCGTCGACCTCGCTGTGCACGACCTGCGGTCCTGGACCCACGACGTGCACCAGGCGGTCGACGACGCGCCGTACGGCGGCGGGCCCGGCATGGTCATGCGGCCGCAGGTGTGGGGGGAGGCGCTGGACGCCGTGCTCGCCGCGGGGCCGCCCGGCAGGCTGGTGGTGCCCACGCCCGCCGGGCGGCCGTTCACGCAGGCGACCGCGCAGGAGTGGGCGGAAGCCGAGCGGCTCGTGTTCGCCTGCGGCCGCTACGAGGGGATCGACCAGCGCGTGATGGAGCACTTCGCGCCGGTCGAGGAGGTCAGCATCGGCGACTACGTGCTGGTCGGGGGGGAGGTCGCGGTGCTGGTGATGGTCGAGGCGATCGTCCGGCTGCTGCCCGGCGTGCTCGGCAACCCGCAGTCCGCGGCGCAGGACTCCTTCTCCGACGGGCTGCTCGAAGGCCCCGCCTACACGCGTCCGGAGAACTGGCGGGGCCTCGCCGTGCCGGAGGTGCTGCGCAGCGGCAACCACGCCGCGATCGCCCGCTGGCGCCGCGACCGCGCGCTGGAGCGCACCGCCGCGCGCAGGCCCGATCTGCTCGCGGCTCTCCCGCCCGACGCGCTCGACGCTGCCGACCGGGCGTTCCTTGCGGGGGTCGACGCGAGGCCGAGCCGAACATCCGCCGTCGATGGCTTGGGTCGGGGGACATGCTGACATCCGCGTCTGGCATCATGGGGCCGAGCTCGCGCCCACCGAGGGCCCGTCGAGCATGCCCCTGCACTTTGATACCGAACGGAACTTCGCGATGAACACCCTGGACGCACTGGACGCGCAGATGTTGCGCTCCGACATCCCCGCCTTCCGCCCGGGTGACACGCTGAAGGTGCACGTCAAGGTCATCGAGGGCAACCGGTCGCGCGTCCAGGTGTTCCAGGGCGTCGTGATCCGCAGGCATGGCGCGGGCGCCCGCGAGACCTTCACCGTTCGCAAGATCTCATTCGGAGTCGGCGTCGAGCGCACGTTCCCGGTGCACTCGCCGAACATCGACCGGATCGAGGTCGCCACCCGCGGCGACGTCCGTCGCGCGAAGCTCTACTACCTGCGTGACCTGCGCGGCAAGGCCGCAAAGATCAAGGAGAAGCGCACGACGCCGTCGGCGTCCTGACTGTCCCACGCGGTTCGGCGTAGCCTTCGTGAGCGTGGCCCTCCCCGAGCTCCCCGATGACCGGCGGGCCCAGCATTCGCGGCACGGCAGAAGCGATCCGCCGCCCGGCTGGGTTCGGTCCGGAGCCCCGGGGCCGCCCGATGCTCCTGCCCCGGTCCGGCTGCCGTCCGCACCGTGGCCGGTGAGCGACGACACTCCGGCACCGCCGGGCACGAATGGCCACGCTCTTCCGCGCAACGGCCACGCCCCACCCACGAACGGCCGGGTGCAGGCGCCGACCGCGACGAACGGCCGGGACATCGCCCGCTTCGCCATTCCCGACGGCCATGCCGGGCCCGACGGTCCGAACGCATGGGACGGACGGTCGTCGACCGGCGCTTTCCCTGTCGATCCGGGCCCGCAGCAGAGCGACCGCCATCCCGTGCCGTCGCCGGGCGGTCCGACCCCCCGTCGCATCCACAGCGACGTACCCCCGCCCCGCCACACCGGCCCGCTCGACGGGCCCGCGCTGCGGACGCCCGATCCGCAGGCGTGGTCCACCGGCGCCTACCCGGCACCGGCCGGGTTCGGCTCCGGTCCGCCCGAGCCGGTCGATCAGCCGACGGTGCCCAATGGCCTGGCCAGGGCAGCAGAACAGCCCGCCGAGACGCCCGCCGGCCGGCGCCGCAGGAAAGCGGGCGGGTCGCCCGACGAGCGCCCCGCATCGGCCTACCGGGAGCAGGCCGCGGCCGGGAGGCGCAAGAGCCGCGGCGGCAAGCGACGCCGGTCGACGTTCTGGAAGGAACTGCCGATCCTCGTCGTCGTCGCACTGCTGCTGACGTTCCTCATCCAGACGTTCGTCGCGAAGGTCTATGTGATCCCGTCCGGGTCGATGGAGACCACGCTGCATGGCTGCACCGGCTGCCAGAACGACCGCGTGCTCGTCGACAAGATCACCTACCGGTTCTCCGACCCGCAACCGGGAGACGTCGTCGTCTTCCGCGGCCCGGACGGCTGGACCAGCGAGTTCACTGCCGAGGAGCCCAGCAACGTCGTCGTGCGCGCGCTGCAGGGCCTCGGCTCGCTGATCGGTCTCGCCCCGCCCGACGAGAAGGACTTCATCAAGCGCGTCATCGCCGTCGGTGGGCAGACCGTGCAGTGCTGCGACTCGCGCAACCGGGTGCTCGTCAACGGCAAGCCGCTCGACGAGCCGTACATCTACTTCCTGCCCGAGGCGGGCACCGCCCGGCAGGACGCGTTCGGGCCGGTCACGGTGCCCGCGGGCGAGCTGTGGATGATGGGCGACAGCCGCAACAACTCGGCGGACTCCCGCGTGCCCGGCCACGGTCCCGTCCCGATCTCCAACGTCATCGGCCGGGCCCGCTTCATCGTGCTGCCATTCGCCCGGATCGGCGCGATCCCCTCACCCAACCCGCAGACGACGGTCGCGGCGCTCGGTGGCGGGGACACGGGCGCACCGGTCGCGCTCAGCATGGTCGGGCTGCTCCCGCTCCTCGTCCTCCGCAGGCGGGAGCGTGAGCTGGGCGAGTTCCTGCCTCGGCGCCGGACGTGACCGCAGGCCGTCGTCTCCCGCGCAGGCCCCGAGTGCTGCTGCCGACGGAGCTGCGGCCCGCGCGCGCCATCGTCCGTCGCTCCGCCGGGAGCTGGGCGTTGCAGACCACGCTGCACCGGCATGGGCTCGGCCCGGTCGCGGGCGTCGACGAGGCGGGCCGTGGGGCCTGCGCCGGGCCGCTCGTCGTCGCGGCCTGTGTGCTGCGGCCCGGCGACGCGCGGCGCCTGGAGGGGCTCACCGACTCCAAGCTCCTCACCCCCGCGGCGCGGGAGGAGTACTTCGCCCTGATCACGCGGTGGGCCACCGATCAGTGCGTCGTGGTCATCCCGGCCGCCGAGGTCGACCGGCGCGGCGTGCACGTCGCGAACATCGAGGGCATGCGGCGCGCGGTCGCCGGGCTGGCGAGCCCACCCGGCTATGTGCTCACCGACGGATTTCCCGTGCGCGGCTTCGGCCGTCCGACGCTCGCCGTGCCGAAGGGTGATCAGGTGGCGGCCTGCGTCGCGGCCGCCTCGGTGCTGGCCAAGGTCACCCGGGACCGGATCATGGTCGCGCTCGACGCCGAGCTGCCCCAGTACCGGTTCGCGGAGCACAAGGGTTACTGCACGCCTGTCCACGACGCCGCGCTCACCGAGCACGGCCCCAGCCCGGTGCACCGATACTCGTTCGTGAACGTGCGCGGTGCATGGGCCTCCCGGTTCGGGCTACCGAGCGCACTGGTCCACAATGAGCTGCTGCCGGTCGGGCCGTCCGACGCGGGAGAGGGAGGGTTGGAACCGTGAGCGCCGAGGATCTCGAGAAGTACGAGACCGAGATGGAGCTCACGCTCTATAAGGAGTACCGGGACATAGTCTCCCAGTTCTCCTACGTCGTGGAGACAGAGCGCCGCTTCTACCTCGCCAACTCGGTCGACGTCACACCGCGCAACCCGGACGGCGAGATCTACTTCGAGGTCCGGATGTCCGACGCGTGGGTCTGGGACATGTACCGGCCCGCCCGCTTCGTCAAGAACGTGCGGGTGCTGACGTTCAAGGACGTCAACATCGAGGAGCTGGACAAGCCCGACCTGCGGCTGCCGGAGGGCAACCAGTTCGGCTCCTGAGTTCGGCTCAGTTGTCCACATCGCGGTTGGCCGTCCACAGATTCTGACAACGCGGCCCGCGCGGCGCCTCGACACATCATCGTTGGGGGCATGGCAGCGAAGGACGTCCTCGGCAGACGGGGTGAGGATCTCGCGGCGGCGTACCTCACCGAGCAGGGCCTGGTGGTGCTCGACCGCAACTGGCGCTGTCGGCTCGGCGAGCTCGACATCGTGGCCACCGACTCCACCCGGCTCGTGGTGTGTGAGGTCAAGACGCGGTCGGGCACACGCTACGGCCTACCCGCCGAGGCGGTGGATGCGCGGAAGGCCCGCCGCGTCCGGCACCTCGCAGGCGCCTGGCTCGCTGCGCACCACGTTCCCTGGGTGGAAGTCCGCTACGACGTGCTCGCGGTGCTCGTCGAGCCCGGCGCACCCGCCCGTGTGCACCACTACCAGGCGGCGTTCTGATGGGGCTGGCACGTACGTGGTCGGTGGCCCTGCACGGGGTCGTGGGGCATCTGGTGGAGATCGAGTCGGACGTTGGGGGCGGGCTGCCGGGCATCCATCTCGTCGGGCTGCCGGATGCCGCGCTGCATGAGGCGAAAGACCGGGTCAGGGCGGCCGTCGTCAACTCCGGCTGGTCGTGGCCGAACGAACGGATCGTCCTGGCGCTCTCGCCCGCCATGCTGCGCAAGGGCGGCAGCGGGTTCGACCTCGCGCTGGCGTGTGCCGTCCTCACAGCCGACGGGATGCTGCCCCAGGCCGCGCTGAACGGTGCGGTGCTGCTGGGCGAGTTGGCGCTTGACGGGCGGTTGCGGCCGGTCCGCGGTGTGCTGCCCTGTCTGCTCGCCGCGCGTGCCGCGGGTGTTGAACGGGTGGTCGTGCCCGCGGCGGCGCTGGGTGAAGCGGCGCTCATCGACGGGCTGGAGGTCCACGGCGCCGCCACGTTGGCCGAGGTGTTGTGCTGGCTCCAAGGGGAGCTGGAGCTGCGGCGCCCCGGCCCCCGGGCGGAGCCGGTCGACGGCGAGGCGCCGCCTGATCTCGCCGACGTCGTCGGACAGGACGATGCGCGGCAGGCCTGCGAGATCGCCGCGGCGGGCGGGCATCACGTGCTGCTCGTGGGGCCACCGGGCACGGGCAAGACGATGCTGGCGCAGCGCTTCGTGGGGCTGCTGCCCCGGCTCGACCCGGCGGCCGCGCTGGCGCTCGCCTCGATCCGGTCCACCGCCGGGCGGCTGCCCGAGTCCGGAGCGCTCAGCACCGTGCCTCCGCTGGTCGCGCCGCACCATTCCACGTCGATGGCGGCGATGATCGGCGGTGGCAGCGGCATGCCCCGTCCCGGCGCCGTCTCGCTGGCCCACCGGGGTGTGTTGTTCCTCGACGAGGCCCCCGAGTGGGGCCCGCACCTCCTCGACGCGCTGCGCACCCCGCTGGAGGAGGGCACGGTCCGGCTGTCCCGGGCGGAGGGCACCGTCGAGTACCCGGCGCGGTTCCAACTCGTGCTCGCCGCCAACCCCTGCCCGTGTGCGCCCGCGCACGATCGCGACTGCGTGTGCCCGTCGCTCGTGCGGCGTCGCTACCTGGGCCGATTGTCCGGGCCCCTGCTCGATCGGGTGGACCTGCGGGCTCGGATGCTGCCGATCACGACCTTGGCGACGATCTCGGAGAGCACGGAGAGCACGGCGGTGGTGCGCAGCCGGGTGGTCGCGGCACGCGACGCGGCCGCGGCGCGTTGGGCCGGGGACGGCTGGGCGACGAACGCCGATGTGCCGGGCCCGGTCCTGCGCACCCGGTTCGCGCTGCCCGCCGGGGTCGTGCGGCCGCTGGATGCGGCGCTGCGGGCAGGGGCGATCACCGCGCGCGGCGCCGATCGGGCCCTGCGGGTCGCCTGGACACTGGCCGACCTCGCCGGTCGGGATCGGCCCGACCGGGAGCTCGTCGAGACCGCGTTGTTCTTTCGGGACCGGAGGGCGGCGTGAGCGCCGGGCCCGGCCCCGCCGACGACGCGGCGGGTCCGGCCGGGGTGGCCGGTTCGGTGGGGTCGGCCGGGGTGGCGGGTTCGGCGGGGCTGGTGGGTCCGGCCGCTTCCGCGGGGTCGGCCGGGGTGGCGGGTTCGGCTGGGGCGGCGGGTCCGGCAGAGGCGGGAGCGGCCGAGCCGAGCGAGGGGGTGCTGCGGGCGCGGGCGTACCTGTCGCGGGTGGCCGAGCCACCCGCGCCCGCGCTGGCTCGCCTCGTTGCGGCTGTCGGGCCTGTGGAGGCGGCCACCCGGGTACGGGCAGGGGCGGTGCCGGAGAGCGTCGCGCGGGAGACCGCGGCCCGGCGCGGTGTCGATCGTGCCGACGAGGACCTCGCCCTCGCGCGGGCCTGCGGCGGACGGCTCCTCACCCCAGAGCACCCGGCGTGGCCACACTGGACTTTCGCCGCGCTGGAGAACGCCGCCTACAGGCCTGCCGGCATCTGCGACGACGCAGCCCTGACCCTCGACACCGCCGGAGACGATGCAGCCGTGGTGGGTCGAGGCGGGACGGCTGATGGCTGGCCGCGCAGCGGCCGGGTCGGGGCGGAAGTTCGGCCCGCACGGGGCGACCTGGCCCCGCCTATTGCGCTGTGGGTCCGCGGGCCGGGCATGCTCGATGATCTCTGCGACCAGGCGGTGGCGATGGTGGGCGCACGGGCGGCCACCGGCTACGGCCTGCACCTGGCGGGCGAATTCGGCGCAGGGCTGGCGGCGGCCGGGTTCACGGTGGTCTCGGGGGCCGCGGTCGGCATCGACGGCGCCGCCCACCGCGGCGCCCTTGCCGCGGACGGCTGCACAGTTGCCGTGCTGGCGTGCGGTGTCGACCGCAGCTACCCCGCAGCGCACGAGGCGTTGCTCGAGAGGATCGCCGCCACGGGCTTGGTCGTATCGGAGTACCCGCCCGGATCCGTGCCCGCCCGGCACCGCTTCCTGATCCGCAACCGACTCGTCGCGGGGTTGGCAGGTGGCACGGTCGTCGTGGAAGCCGGGCTGCGCAGCGGCGCCCAGCGCACCGCGGCAGACACCCGCACACTCGGTCGACCGGTCATGGCCGTGCCCGGCCCGGTCACATCCGGCCGGTCCGCAGGCTGTCACCGGATGATCCGCGAGGGTGCGGTGCTGGTCACCCGGGTCGAGGAGGTGCTGGAGGAGGTCGGCCGCATCGGCATGCATCTGGCGGAGGAAACGTGCACAGGCAAGGCGCGACCCACCGATGGACTCAGCGCACTCGCGACCCTCGTCCACGACGCCCTGCCCGCACGGGCCGCGCAAGGAGTCGCATGGCTCGCGACCGAGGCAGGTGTGCCACCGAACGCCGTGCGGGCCGCACTGGACGAACTGGTCCGCCGGGAGCTCGTCGAGCACGTCGGCGGCCGCTGGCAGCGGCCGAGTGGCGCGCACCCCACATGATCGCCATCATCCCCGCAGGCGAGGTGTTGACCGACCTCCGGCAGTCACCGGCCGCGACGCGCTGCCCACTCCGGTGCCCACTCCGCTGCCTGCGACGGGACCCAGCTGGTCCACTCGCATCCTTTGGGGTACCTCGCACCCTTGGGGGCACCTCGCACATTTGGGGCACCTCGCACCCCTTGGGGGCACCTCGCACCCCACCGGTGGGGTGCGAGGTCGGGGCAACGGGTGCGAGGTGACTTGGTGGGCCACCCGCCGCACACCGCCGTGGTCTGGCCGCACCCGCGACCCGCACCGCCTGTGCCCCGCCAGCACCCCGCCTGCGGTACGTCCGCACACCGCCGGCGTTCCGTCCGCACACCGCCTGCGTTAGGTCCGCACCCCCCGGCGGTCCGTCTGCACCCCGCTGGCGGTCCGCCCGCGGGTCCCATCCCCTCTCCAGCAAGTCGGCGCCGGGGTGTGCGAAGTCGTGTGGTCGGTGGGGTGCGGCCATGATCGCTGCGAGGCGCACACCACGACGTTCACGACCGGCGTCAGGTGCGACTCGAAGCGATCACTGGGCCGGGCGGGTCCGGTGGCGGCCAACTTCGCACCCCGTCGGTGGGCGGGTCCGGTGGTCGACGGGTCCGGTGGGGGCCGGGTCCGTGGTGGGCGCGTCCGGTGGGGGCCGGGTCCGTGGTGGGCGGGTCCGGCGGGGGCCGGGTCCGTGGTGGGCGCGTCCGGTGGCGGGCGGGCTTCGGGGCGTGGCGGTGCTTGACCTGGGGACGCCGACGCCGCACCGTCGGGCGATGCCCCCCGCGCACGAGCTCAGCCCCGGCGTCGCTGCGGCGCTGGCGGAGTTCCTCCGGCATCTGGAGCTGGAACGAGGCCGGTCGCCGCACACTGTGCGGGCCTACCGGGCGGACCTCACATCACTGCTGGCCGATCTCGACGACATCGCCGCCCTCGATCTGGCCGCACTGCGCCGCTGGCTCGCCGCGGGCCACGCCGCTCATGCGAGCCGGTCCACGCTCGCGCGTCGGGCGGCCGCGGCACGCACCTTCACCGGCTGGGCCCACAGCACCGCGCGTCTGCCGGTGGACCCCGGGGTACGGCTGGTCTCGCCCCGCCCGCGTCACGCACTGCCGACCGTGCTCGCCCCGGAACAGGCCGCCGCAGTGCTCGATGCCGCGGCCGTCGGAGCCGAGGAGGACACGCCGCTGGCGTTGCGCGACCTCGCGGTGCTGGAGCTGCTCTACGCCACGGGGGTGCGGGTAGCGGAGCTGTGCGGCCTCGACCTTGCCGATGTCGATGCCGGGCGCCGCGCGCTGCGGGTGCTCGGCAAAGGCGCTCGGGAGCGCACGGTCGTCTATGGTCTGCCCGCCGCAGCGGCTCTGGATCGCTGGCTCTCGGCGGGTCGCCCCCGGCTCGTGAAGCCCGGCTCGCCACCCGCCCTGCTGCTCGGAGCGCGTGGCAAGCGTCTGGACCCGCGGGTGGCACGCACGGTCGTGCACCGCGCGGCAACCGCCATCCCCGGTGTTCCGGACATCGCGCCGCACGGTCTCCGGCACGCCGCCGCGACGCACATGATGGAGGGCGGCGCGGACCTCCGTTACGTACAGGAGTTGCTCGGTCACGCTAAGCTAGCGACCACACAGCTCTACACACACGTGACGGTCGAGCGACTGAAGGTGGTCCATGAGCAGGCGCATCCCCGGACGTGAGCCCCCGCATTCCGGGTCGGTGCAGCTCACGGCGTGGCGGGGGCCGGTTGTATCGACTCCCGTGCGCGCGCTACCCCCGCAGGCGGGGGCCGCCGCGGCGGCAGGCGCGACGGCCGAAGGGCTCGACGAGCAGTGGACGGAGTACCTCAAGGCGCCGACACGCCGGAGTCGCGACCGGCTCGTGGTGCGGTACACGCCGCTCGTGCGGGTCGTGGCGCACCGGGTGATGGTGGGGCTGCCCACGCACGTCGATCACGCCGACCTCACGCAATCGGGCATCTTCGGCCTCATCGACGCGATCGAACGCTTCGACCCGCAGCGCTGCCCGCGCTTCGAGAGCTTCGCCGTGCAGCGGATTCGCGGGGCGATCCTGGACGAGCTGCGCGCGCAGGACTGGGTGCCACGCACGGTGCGAGGACGCGTCCGCGAGCTGGAACGGGCCCAGGAGCGGCTCGAGCGGCGGCTCCAGCGGGCTGCGACCGACCGTGAGATCGCCGCCGAGATGCACCTGCCTCTGCGCGAGGTCCAAGGTCTGCTCCGGCAGGTGCGAGTACTGAGCGTGGAGGCGCTCGACGAGATCGGCAGTGGTGTCGCGGAGCTCTTCGCCGACTCGGCGCCCGAGCCGATGGCGGTGGTCCAGGCGCGGGAGACGATGCGCCAGCTCAACGCCGCCGTGGCCGGGCTCGGCGAGCGGGACCGCACGGTCATACAGCTCTACTACCTGGAGAACCGCACGCTCGCCGAGATCGGCCGGATGCTCGGGGTGACCGAGTCGCGCGTGTGCCAGTTGCACGCCCGCCTCGTCGGACGGCTGCGTGGTCGGCTCGACGGGCTGGCCCGCACCTGACCTCACGGGTCCGGCCACGGCTCCGGGACGGGGAGCAGTCGAACGTGCGGCGGACGGAGCAGGACGAGCGGATCGAGGTACTCCAGCCGGTCCCGCCGCACGCCCCAGTGCAGGCAGGGCGAGCGGCAGCCGCGGTGGCCCGCGGTGAGGGTGCCGAGCACATCGCCAGCGGCCACCACCACGCTCGCCCGGACGGTTGGCACGAGCGGCTCATAGGTGGTGCGCAGACCGTCGTCATGTTGGATCGATACGACCCCGTGCCCCGCGACGAGGCCTGCGAAGACCACCACGCCGCCGCGCGCCGCTCGCACCGGCTCGCCGATGTACCCGGCGAGGTCGACGCCCCGGTGGCCGGGCCCGAACGGGTCGTCCGGCGCCCCGAACGGCGCAAGCACGACGGGCGCGGGACGCAGCGGCCATGTGTAACCGGCGTCTGCTTCTGGTGCGTCGGCGCTGGCGGACGGCGGCCGGACCGCGGGCGCCCCCGGCGGCGCGGGAGGCGGCCGGGCCGGGGTGGTGGGCGGCGCAGCGTCGGCAGCTGGGCTGGCGGTGGGCGCTGCGGTGGTGGGCGCCGCGGAGCCCGGCGCGAGCGGGGGCGGCGCGATCACGGGCGGCGCAAGCGAGGGTGGCGTGGGCGAGGGCGGCGGAACGGTGGGCGCTGCGGCGGTGGGCGCTGCGACGGTGGGCGCTGCGACGGTGGGCGCTGCGACGGTGGGCGCCGCGACGGCAAGCGCGGTCATGACCACCATCACCACCAGCACCCGCAACACCGCGCCTGGCGACCCGAGACCCATGGGCCAAGCCTCGCCCACGCAGCCAGCCATTCGGGGCCGATGCGGGTGATCTGTGGATGGCCGCGTGCAATGGGGACAACCGCGGGCGCAGCGCCGGTGCCGCGCGAGCCCGGTCGGCCGCCGCGCGTACACTCATGGAGCACCCCGCAGCTGAGCGGGGTGACTTCGCGCGCTCGCGTTCCGACACGTCCCGGCCTGGCCGAGGCGGTGTCGGAACGGCGGCCGGGCGGTCCCGCCAAAGACGGGTCCGGGCGCCGACGCGGACGCCAGGGCGGTGCCGCCTGCAGGCACACCGCGACCAACCGCGCGCGCCCGCCCCCGGCGGGCGCGCCCCGAGCGAGAGGGTGTCACCGGCGATGGCCGTCGTGACCATGAAGCAACTACTGGATTCCGGCGTGCACTTCGGGCACCAGACCCGCCGCTGGAACCCGAAGATGAAGCGCTACATCCTCACCGAGCGCAACGGCATCTACATCATCGACCTGCAGCAGACGCTTTCCTACATCGACCGCGCCTACGAGTTCGTGCGCGAGACGGTCGCCCACGGCGGCACGATCATGTTCGTCGGCACCAAGAAGCAGGCCCAGGAGGCCATCGCCGACGAGGCGGGCCGGGTCAACATGCCGTTTGTCAACCAGCGCTGGCTGGGCGGGATGCTCACCAACTTCCAGACCGTGCACAAGCGCCTCCAGCGCATGAAGGAGCTGGAGACGATGGAGCAGACGGGGGGCTTCGAGGGTCGCACCAAGAAGGAGATCCTCATGCTCACCCGCGAGAAGGCGAAGCTGGAGAAGACCCTCGGCGGGATCCGGGACATGACGAAGGTCCCGAGCGCCATCTGGGTCGTCGACACGAAGAAGGAGCACATCGCCGTCGGCGAGGCCCGCAAGCTGGGCATCCCGGTCGTGTCGATCCTCGACACCAACTGTGACCCCGACGAGGTCGACTACCCGATCCCGGGCAACGACGACGCCATCCGCTCGGCCGCGCTGCTCACCAAGGTGATCGCCCGCGCCGCCGCCGACGGCCTCATGGCGCGCTCCGCCCGCAGCGGCGGCGGCTGACGAGAAGCCCGAGGGCGTGGCCGCCGACGAGCCGCTCGCCGAGTGGGAGCGCGACCTGCTGCCCACCGGCGCGGGTTCGGACGGCGCGAGCCTCACCGACGCGGGCACCGTCGACGCCCCCGGCGCGGCGACCTCGTCGGCCCCCGTCTCCACGAGCAACGGCGCCAGCGCCAGCTGACGCGAAGGGAAGAGAAGAGGCAATGGCGAACTACACCGCCGCCGACGTCAAGAAGCTCCGGGACCTCACCGGGTCCGGGATGATGGACTGCAAGAAGGCCCTCGAAGAGTCCGACGGCGATCTGGACAAGGCCGTCGAACTGCTGCGCATCAAGGGCGCCAAGGACGTGGGCAAGCGTGCGGGCCGCGACACGGCCAACGGCCTCGTCGCGGCCGCGGGCGGCACGATGGTCGAGCTGAACTGCGAGACCGACTTCGTCGCCAAGAGCGCCGACTTCCAGGCGCTCGCCGACCAGATCCTGCGGGTTGCGGTCGAGCAGCAGCCCGCCGACCTGGCCGCGCTCAAGGCCGCCCCGATCGGCGGCGATGGTGGGGGCACCGTCGAGGAGGCCGTGCTGGCCCTCTCGGCGCGCATCGGCGAGAAGCTGGAGCTCAAGCGCTACATCCACGTGGACGGCCCGGTGGCGCTCTACCTGCACCGACGTTCGTCCGACCTGCCGCCCGCCATCGGCGCGATCGTGGCCTACGACGGCTCCGACGACGAGCTCGCCAAGGGCGTTGCGATGCACATCGCCGCCGCCCGGCCGCAGTACCGTACCCGGGAAGACGTGCCGGGCGAGGTGCTGGAGAACGAGCGGCGCATCGCCGAGGCCACCGCGCGCGAGGAGGGCAAGCCCGAGCAGGTGCTCCCGCGCATCGTGGAGGGCCGGATCAACGGCTTCTACAAGGACGTCGTGCTGCTGGAGCAGCCGTCGGTCCAGGAGCCCAAGAAGACCGTGAAGGCGCTGCTGGACGCCGCGGGCGTCACGGTCAAGGAGTTCGCCCGCTTCGAGGTCGGCCGGGCCTAGGGTCCCCCGTCACGAAAGGTTCGCCATGAAACTCGACGGCTGGATCCGCCGGTTCCCACGCCGACCTTCCGTGACGGGGCACTAGCGGATGACCGACCTCAGGATCCACCCGGACGCCCGCCCCGGATTCGGTCGCGTGCTGCTCAAGCTCGGCGGCGAGATGTTCGGCGGCGGCGCCGTCGGGGTCGATCCCGACGTGGTCGAGGCCGTGGCCCGGCAGATCGCCGCGGTCGTGAAGACGGGCGCGCAGATGGCCGTGGTCATCGGCGGCGGCAACTTCTTCCGCGGCGCCGAGCTGCACCACCGCGGCATGGACCGCGCCCGCGCCGACTACATGGGCATGCTCGGCACCGTCATGAACTGCCTTGCGCTGCAGGACTTCCTGGAACGCGAGCACGGCGTCGACACCCGGGTGCAGACGGCCATCACGATGGGCCAGGTCGCGGAGGCCTACATCCCGCGCCGGGCGATCCGGCACCTGGAGAAGGGCCGCGTCGTGATCTTCGGTGCGGGCGTCGGCATGCCGTTCTTCTCCACCGACACGGCGGGCGCACAGCGCGCCCTGGAGATCGGCGCGGAAGCGCTGCTGCTCGCCAAGAACGTCGACGGCGTGTTCACCGCCGACCCGCGGCTCGACCCGGACGCCAAGCTCTACGACGAGATCACCCATCGCGAGGTGCTCGAGCAGGGCCTCAAGGTCGCGGACGCCACGGCGTTCAGCCTCTGCATGGACAACCGGATGCCGATCATCGTCTTCAATCTCCTCATCGAGGGCAACATCGCGCGAGCGGTCCGAGGTGAGAGGATCGGCACGCTGGTCAGCACACCCGAGCGCGTGGAAGGTGGGGTCACGCCATGATCGAAGAGACGCTCTTCGACGCCGAGGAGAAGATGGAGCGGGCGGTCTCGGTGGCCAAGGACGACCTGGCGAGCGTCCGCACAGGCCGTGCGACGCCGAACATGTTCTCCCGCGTCGCCGTCGACTACTACGGCGCGATGACCCCGATCAACCAGCTCGCCTCGATCAACATCCCCGAGGCCCGCATGGTGATCATCAAGCCGTACGACCAGAGCTCGCTCAAGTCGCTGGAGAAGGCGATCCGCGACTCCGACCTCGGTGTCAACCCGTCGAACGACGGGCAGATCATCCGCATCGTCGTGCCGCAGCTGTCCGAGGAGCGTCGGCGCGAGATGGTCAAGGTCGCCCGCGGCAAGGGCGAGGACGCGCGCGTCACGATCCGCAGCCTGCGCCGCAAGGCGATGGAGGAGCTGCACCGCATCGTGCGCGACGGCGAGGCAGGCGAGGACGAGGTCGGCCGCGCAGAGAAGGAGCTGCAGGCCACCGTCGACAAGTACGTCCACCAGGTCGACGAGCTGGTGAAACACAAGGAAGCTGAGCTGCTCGAGGTCTGATGACAGCCAGCCATCCCGAGACGCCCGCCGTGTCCGCGCCACCACGCGGAAAGGACCGGGCCTCCGGGCGCGCAGGCCGCGACCTCGTCGCGGCCATCGGGGTCGGCGTCGGGCTGGGCGCGGTCGTGCTGGCGTCACTGCTGATCGAGCGGCATTGGTTCATCCCGGTGGTGGCCGTGGCCGCCGCGGTGGGCACCTGGGAGCTGGCGGGCGCACTGCGGCGCGGCGCCGACATCCGGGTGCCGCTGCCCGTGCTGCTCGTCGGCGGGCAGGCGATGGTGTGGCTGGTCTGGCCGTTCGGCGCGACGGCCGTGGCGATCGCGTTCGCCGCCACCGCGCTCGGGGTGCTCCTGTGGCGGATGCCTGCGGGCGCCGAGCACTACGTCCGCGACGTCACGGCGGGCCTGTTCACCGCCGCGTACGTGCCGCTGTTCTGCTCGTTCGCCACCCTGATGGTCGTCGAGCCGGACGGCGGCGTACGCGTGCTCACGTTCGTGATCTGCGTCGTCGCGTCCGACGTCGGCGGCTATACGGCCGGGGTGCTCGCGGGCAGGCATCCGATGGCGCCCACGATCAGCCCCAAGAAGTCCTGGGAGGGCTTCGCAGGCTCGCAGGTCACCGGGATGGCCGCGGGCGCGCTGAGCGTCCTCTTCCTGCTGCACGGACCGTGGTGGGCGGGCGTGGTCACCGGCGCGCTGCTCGTCGTCTCCGCGACGCTCGGGGACCTCATGGAGTCGCTGGTCAAGCGCGACCTCGGGATCAAGGACATGGGCGCCCTCCTGCCGGGCCACGGCGGCGTGCTGGACCGGCTCGACTCCCTGCTGCCCACCGCGCTCGTCGCCTGGGCCGCCCTCGGCCTCCTCGTCCCCGTGTGAGCGAGCTCACCAATCGACACAGCAGCGCCGCGAACGCGGCTGCCGAGTGCCGGCGAGGCGGGCGTGTGAGCATCCCCAGCCCCAACATCTGGCGCTGGCCCGAGGTCTACGCGCGGGAGAACGCGGCGCAGGACGTCGAGGGCGCGGTGTGGGCGGCGTTGCGCGACGAGGTGTCGTGGACGGACCGCGACGTGCTCGACGTCGGCTCCGGCGACGGTTTCCACCTGCGCTTCTTTGCCGGCGCCCGGTCCGTCCTCGGCGTCGAGCCCTACGCCCCGCTGGTGGAGCGCGCGCAGGCCTGCGGGCTGCCGGTGGTCCGCGGGGAGGCTGCGCGACTCCCGTTGGGCAACGCCTCGGTCGACCTCGTCCACGCGCGCACCGCGTACTTCTTCGGCAAGGGCTGCGAGCCCGGGCTGGCCGAGGCGTGGCGGGTGCTGCGGCCCGGCGGTGCGCTCGCGGTCGTGGACCTCGACGCCACCGCCGCGCCCTACGGCGACTGGATGCGCGCCGACATCCCGCACTACGACCCGGTCGCCGCGGAGCGTTTCTTCACGCGACAGGGCTTCTCCCTGCGGCGGATCCCGACGACGTGGCGCTTCCCCGATCGCGCGACCTGCGAGGCCGTGCTGCGCATCGAGTTCTCGCCCGCTGTGGTGGCGCGTGCGCTCACGCAGTGCACCGGCCTGACGATCCCGGTGGGCTACCGCCTGCACGTACGCCGGAAGGCGCTCGCCCGGTAGCGTCGGGGTGGCAGCAGGGTGGGGGGTCCCACGCCGCCTCGCTACCGTGGACGCCATGCGCTCTCCCGTGGTGCCCTTCCTCGAGCCGCTCCTCGGCGGACTGTGGTGGACCGTCGGCGCGGTCGCGCTTTCGGCGGGCCTCGGCACCGTCGTGCTCGCCGCGGGTCTCGGGGTCACGGGCGGCCTGATCGTCGCCCTGCGTCGCCGCTACGGCGGCGGCGAGCCCCTCCCGCCGGGCGGCCGCGCGCGCCTCACGCGCCTCGCGTTCGTCGTCGTCGTGCTCGCCGTGGCCGCGGGACCACTGCTCGGGCTGGTCGGGCTCGGCGAGCTCGCGGTGCCCGTGGCCTGCGCGGTCACCGGCGCCGCGCTGTTCCCGCTGGCCTCGATGCTCGACGAGCGGGCGCTGCTCGCGGCGGGCGGCCTGCTGCTCGTGCTCGCCGCGACGGGTGCGCTGTTCGCCCTGGACTCCGCGGGCACACTCCTGCCGCAGGGCCTGGTCGGTATGGCCGCGGGAGCCGTGATGTGGGTTGCGGGCGCCCAGCGCAGCGGCCTGCTCGCCGAGGTCCGCGCCCGACGCTAGGAGCGCCGATCCCCGGTGATCGTCGGTTTGGTGCACATCCGGCCGGATCTGGCCGCTTTGCGCACCCAATCGGTGATCATGAGCGGTAGGGCACAATCAAGGACGTCATGACCGCTCTTCCCCTCGTGTTCGACGCGCCCAAGCGCGCGCTCCCGCCCCGCCACCTCGCCGATCTGGAGCCCGCGGAGCGGCGCGCCGTCGTCGTCGAGCTCCGCCTGCCCGCGTTCCGGGCCGACCAGCTCGCCCGCCACTACTTCGGCCACCTCACCGCCGACCTCGCCGCGATGTCCGACCTGCCCGCTGCGGCCCGGGAGCCCCTCGCCGCGCTGCTGCCGCCGCTCGTCACCCCCGTCAAGGAACTGGCCTGCGACGACGGCGCCACCCGCAAGACGCTCTGGGCGGCCCACGACGGCACGCGCGCCGAGACCGTGCTGATGCGCTACCCGGACCGGACCACGGTCTGCGTGTCCAGCCAGGCCGGGTGCGGTATGGCCTGCCCGTTCTGCGCCACCGGCCAGGGCGGCCTGCAGCGCAACCTGTCCACCGCGGAGATCGTCGAACAGGTGCGCCAGGCCGCGGCCGCCGCCCGCGACGGCGTGCTCGGTGCCCCCGCCCGGGTGTCCAACGTCGTGTTCATGGGCATGGGGGAGCCGCTGGCCAACTACCGCCGGGTGGTCGCCGCCGTCCGCCGGATCACCGCCCCCACCCCCGACGGGCTCGGCATCTCCGCGCGCGGCGTCACCGTCTCCACCGTCGGCCTCGTGCCCGCCATCGACAAGCTCGCCGCCGAAGGCCTGCCCGTCACCCTCGCCGTCTCCCTGCACACGCCCGACGACGAGCTCCGCGACACGCTCGTGCCCGTCAACACCCGGTGGAAGGTGGCGGAGGTGCTGGCCGCGGCGCGCCGCTACACCACGGCCACGGGACGGCGGGTGTCGATCGAGTACGCGCTCATCCGCGACGTCAACGACCAGCCATGGCGCGCCGAGCTGCTCGGGAAGGTGCTCCGCCAGCAGGTCGGGGCGCAACGCGTGCACGTCAACCTCATCCCGCTCAACCCGACCCCGGGCAGCGCGTGGGACGCTGCGCCGCGCAAACGCCAAGACGAGTTCGTCCGACGGGTGGCGGCGGCCGGGATCGCCTGCACCGTGCGCGACACCCGCGGCCGGGAGATCGCCGCCGCCTGCGGCCAGCTCGCCGCAGGCGGCGACTGACGAGCCCGCGCCGGCCCCCCGCCGCGCTCTTCGCAGAGCACGTTGACACTTCGCAGACGCCGCGGGCCCTGCGAGGTGTCAACCGAGTCTGCGAAGACGGCCTGCGAGGGCGCGCCGTCCCTGGTCCGCGCGGCCGGTCAGGCCAGCCCCAGCACCTCGGCCAGGTCGAACGTGACCGGCTGCTCCAGCTGCGCGTAGGTGCACGACGACGGCTCGCGGTCCGGCCGCCACCGCACGAACTGGGCGGTGTGGCGGAAGCGCACGCCCTCCATGTAGTCGTAGCGCACCTCGACCACCCGCTCGGGCCGCAGCGGCGTGAACGACAGGTCCTTGTTGGCGTTCCACCGGCTCGCCTCGGCCTTGCGCGGCGTGCGGTCGCCCTGCTCCTGGCGCGCCCAGGCCCACGGGTGGTCGTCGAACGTCGTGACGAGCGGCTGCAGCTCCCGGAACAGCGCGCGCCGCTGCGGCATCGGAAACGCGCCGATCACGCCGACCGAGGCGAGGTGCCCGTCGTCCTGGTAGAGGCCCAGGAGCAGCGAGCCGATCGCGTCCGGCCCGGACTTGTGCACGCGGTAGCCCGCCACCACGCAGTCGACGGTGCGCTCGTGCTTCACCTTGGTCATCACGCGCTTGTCGGGCTGGTAGGCGCCCTCCGGGTCCTTGGCGATCAGCCCGTCGAGCCCTGCGCCCTCGAACTGGTCGAACCACTCGGTGGCGACGGCGTGGTCGTCGGTGATCGGCGTGAGGTGCACCGGCGGCCCGGCCGCGGCCAGCGCCTCCTCCAGACGGGCCCGGCGCTCGCGGAACGGCCGTGCGGTGAGGTCCTCGTCGCCCACCGCCAGCAGGTCGAACGCGACGAAGCTGGCGGGCGTCTCGGCCGCGAGCAGGTTCACCCGGCTCGCGGCGGGGTGGATGCGCTGCTGGAGGACCTCGAACTCCAGGCAGTTGCGGTCGCGGTCCAGCACCACGATCTCGCCGTCGATCACCGCGCGCTCCGGGAAGTTGGCCTTCACCGCGTCCACGACCTCGGGGAAGTAGCGGGTCATCGGCCGCTCGTTGCGGCTGCCGATCTCGACCTCCTCGCCGTCGCGGAAGATGATCGAGCGGAAGCCGTCCCACTTCGGCTCGTACAGCTTTCCCGCGGGGATCCGCGGCTGCGGCTTGGCCAGCATCGGCTTGACGGGCGGCATCACGGGCAGGTGCACGGGCTCAGCCTAGGGTGTTCGGGTGCCGCGCCTCTCCGCCGCCGAGCTTCTCGCCGCGCGCCACCGGACCATCGCCGACGTGCTGCCGGGCCCGGCGGATCCGCCGCTCTCCGTGCTGTTCTGCGGGATCAACCCGGGGCTGGTCTCCGCGGCCACCGGGCACCACTTCGCGCGGCCGGGCAACCGGTTCTGGCCGGTGCTGTACGCCGCCGGATTCACGCCGCGCCTGCTGCGGCCCGCCGAGCAGCGGGAACTGGCCGCGCTGGGCCTCGGGATCACAAACATGGCGCCCCGGGCCACCGCGCGGGCCGACGAGCTGAGCGCCACCGAGCTCATCGCGGGCGGGACGCGGCTGCAGGAGCTGGTGGGGCGGGTACGGCCCGCCTGGCTCGCGGTCGTCGGGATCACCGCCTACCGGACGGCGTTCGCGACCCCAGCGGCGGTCGTGGGACCGCAAGAAGCGCTGGTGGGCGCCACGCGCGTGTGGCTGCTGCCCAACCCCAGCGGCTTGAACGCCCACTACCAGCTCCCGGACCTGACCGCGGCGTTCGCCCGGTTGCGCGCCGCCGTGGCGTGATCACGGGTTCCGGGACATGAGGTGCACCAGCACCCCTGATGTCCCGGAACCGACGATCATGGGGGCGGTGGTGGACCTCTAGTCGAGCTCGGGGAGCGGTTCGCCGTCGTCACGCGCATCGCGGTCGGCCCATTCGAGGAGCTCGTCCAGCGCATAGACGGCGTCGTCGATCCCCGCGTGCAGGTCACCCAGCTCGGCGAACCGCTTCGGCATGGTCGCGATCGTGAAGTCGCCGGGGTCCGCGGCGTCGACCTCGTCCCAGCGAATCGGCGCCGACACCAGCGCCTCGGCGACCCCGCGCACCGAGTAGGCGCAGCGGATCGTGTGGTCGCGGGTGTTCTGGTTGTAGTCGACGAAGATCGATGCCGGGTCGCGGTCCTTGCGCCACCATGTGAGGTCGACCAGATCGCAGCGCCGCCCGACCTCGCGGGCGAACGCATGTGCCGCCCGGCGGACGTCCTGGAAGCCCCACCGGGGCTCGATCCGCACGTAGATGTGCATCCCCTTGCCACCCGAGGTCTTCGGCCAGCCGACGGCACCAATCTCGGCGAGCACCTCCTGGGCGACGTGGGCGACGCGGCGCACGTCCGCGTAGGACGCGCGGGGCATGGGGTCGATGTCGATGCGCCACTCGTCGGGCTGCTCGAGGTGCCCGCGGCGGGAGTTCCAGGGGTGGAACTCGACCGTCGACATCTGCACCGCCCACACGAGGTCGGCCACGTGCTCGACGCACAGCTCGTCGGCGGTGCGGTTCCACCGGGGGAAGTGCACCCGCACCGTCTCGACCCAGTCGGGCGCACCGCGGGGAAGGCGCTTCTGGTGCACCTTCTCGCCGGTCACCCCGGTGGGGAAGCGGTGCAGCATGCACGGCCGGTCGCGCAGCGCCCGCACCGCGCCCGCACCGACGGCGATGTAGTACTGCGCGAGGTCGAGCTTGGTCTCGCCGCGGGCCGGGAAGTAGACGCGGTCCGGGTTCGAAATCCGCACCGTGTGGCCGTCGAGCTCGAGCTCGACCGCCGCTCCGGTGCCTGCCACGGGCTAGCGCCGCCAGGAGTTCCGCCGCCGGATCACGTGCCCGACAATGCCCCCGAAAACGACGAGGGCCACCCCAACGAGCCACAGCACATGCGTCTGGCTCTGGTAGGGCCCGGGGATGAACGCGAGGCACAGGATGATCGTGATCACGCCGCCGACGACCGTGCCATGGGGGAAACCGCCGTGCCAGCCCCACTCGGCGGCCCCGGGGATGCCATCGGAGAAGGCCTCGGAGGGTTTCGCTACCTCACGGGAGTTGCTCGCCACGGCCGTATCGTCGCACAACAAGCGGCCGAGGATGATGGGGAGGCGATGACTGGTAATCGATCCGTGCTCGTGCTGGGCTCCACCGGCTCGATCGGCACGCAGGCGTTGGAGCTGATCGCCCGCCATCCCGAGCGCTTCATCGTCGCCGGGTTGGCCGCGGGCGGCGGCGACGTCGGGCTGCTCGCCCGACAGGCCCGCGCACACCACGTGCCGAGGGTGGCGGTGGCCGCCGAGGACGCGGCGCGGGCGCTGGCCGACCTGCTGCCCGGCGTCGACGTGCTCGCGGGGCCGGACGCCGCCACCGAGCTCACCGCCACGACGTCGGTCGACACGGTGCTCAACGGCATCACCGGCGCGGTCGGCCTCGGCCCCACGCTGGCCGCGCTCGCCGCAGGCGCCACCCTGGCCTTGGCCAACAAGGAGTCTTTGGTCGCGGGCGGCGCGCTCGTGACGGCGGCCGCCGCGCCCGGGCAGATCGTGCCCGTCGACTCCGAGCATTCCGCACTCGCTCAGTGCCTGCGCGGGGGACGGGCCGTCGAAGTGGACCGGCTCGTGCTCACCGCGTCCGGTGGCCCGTTCCGCGGACGGCGGCGCGCCGAGCTCGCCGACGTCACCGTCGAGCAGGCGCTCGCCCACCCGACGTGGCGCATGGGCCCGATGGTCACGCTCAACTCGGCCACGTTGATCAACAAGGGCCTGGAGCTGATCGAGGCCCACCTGCTGTTCGGCGTCCCCTACGACCGGATCGACGTCGTCGTGCACCCGCAGTCGATCGTGCACTCCATGGTCACGTTCCGCGACGGCGCCACGCTCGCCCAGGCGAGCCCCCCGGACATGCGCCTCCCGATCGGGCTCGCGTTGGCCTGGCCGGAGCGGCTGCCGGGAGCGGCGCCGCCGTGTCGGTGGGAGACCGCCCAGAGCTGGACGTTCGAGCCCCTCGACGACGACGCGTTCCCCGGCGTACGGCTGGCCCGTGCTGCGGGCACCCTCGGTGGCTGCGTACCGGCGGTGCTCAACGCGGCGAACGAGGAGGCCGTCGGCGCGTTCCTCGCGGGCGCGTGCCCGTTTACCGGTATCACCGACACGCTCGCCCGTGTGCTCGACGCAGCCGCCGGATGGGCGGCCGATCCGACTACCGTGGCGGACGTGCTGGCCGCCCAGGACTGGGCTCGCGCGCACGCCCGTGAGCTCGCCCAAGGAGTCGCCCGATGATGACGGTCCTCGGGATCGTGCTGTTCTTCCTCGGCATCTTGATCTCGATCGCCTGGCACGAGCTGGGCCACTTCACCACGGCGCGATGGTTCGGCATCAAGGTGCCCGAGTTCATGGTCGGGTTCGGCCGCACGATCTGGTCGCGGAAGCTCGGCGAGACCGAGTTCGGGCTCAAGGCCATCCCGCTCGGCGGCTACATCCGCATGATCGGCATGATCCCGCCCGCCAAGGGCAGCACGCTCGGACGCGACCGGCGCACCGGTCCGTTCCAGGGCCTGATCGACGACGCCCGGAAGCAGTCGGCGATGGACGTGCGGCCCGAGGACGAGGATCGCCAGTTCTGGATGCGGGCGCCCTGGAAGCGGATCATCGTGATGTTCGCCGGGCCGTTCATGAACCTCATCCTCGCGGTGGTGCTCTTCGCGATCGTGCTGATGGGGATCGGCGTGCCCGCGAGCGGCACCACCATCGGCACGGTCAGCGCGTGCGTCGTGCCCGCCTCCGCCGCGTCCGACACCTGTCCGGCGGGCGCCCCGAAGACCCCGGCCGCCGTGGCGGGCTTCCGACCCGGCGATCGGATCGTCTCGTTCAACGGCATGCCGCTCGAGCCCGACAACGGGGACGGGCTGCGCGCGGCGATCCAGGGGGCCAAGGGCACGGTGACGGTCGTCGTCGACCGGGGCGGCAGGATGGTCACGCTCACGCCCACGCTCATCGACAACCAGGTCGAGGACGCGGCCCACCCGGGCCAGACGGTGCGGGCGAGCTTCCTGGGCGTCGGGCTGGTCGGTATCTACGCGCGGCAGAGCCCCGGCGCGGTATTCGCGGCGATCGGCGACATCGTCGGGCGCACCGGTCAGGCGCTCGTCCAGCTGCCCGCGCGGGTGCCGGGCCTGTTCGGCTCCGTGTTCATGGGGGAGAAACGCGACCAGAACGGGCCGGTCGGCATCGTCGGCGCGTCCCGGATCGGCGGCGAGATCCTCGCGCTCGACGCGCCCATCGCCGCGGAGCTGTCGTTCTTCCTGCAGCTGTTGGCCGCGGTGAACATCTCGCTCTTCCTGTTCAACCTGCTGCCCATCCCGCCCCTGGACGGTGGGCAGATCTTCCCGGCGATCTGGGAGGCCATCAAGAAACGGGGTGCGCGGCTGCTCGGGCGCCCCGACCCCGGCCCGGTGGACGTGGCGAAGCTGATGCCGGTGGCCTACGTGGTGGCGCTGGTGTTCATCGCGTGGAGCGGGCTGCTGTTCGTCGCCGACATCGTCAACCCGGTGGTGCTGCCGCAGTAGCGCGCGTCTCCGGCGGGATGCGCCCGCGCGCGGGATACTGGGGGCCGTGAGCGTCTCTCTCGGCATGCCCGCCGCCCCCGGCCCGGCCCTGGCCCCTCGTCGCCCGACGCGTCAGCTGCGGGTCGGCACGGTGGGCGTCGGCTCGGAGTACCCGATCTCCGTGCAGTCCATGACCACCACGCTGACCGCCGACGTCAACGCCACCCTGCAGCAGATCGCCGAGCTGACCGCGGCGGGCTGTGACATCGTGCGCGTCGCCTGCCCGAGCCAGGACGACGCGGAGGCGCTGCCCGCGATCGCGCACAAGTCGCAGATCCCGGTGATCGCCGACATCCACTTCCAGCCCAAGTACGTGTTCGCGGCGATCGCGGCGGGCTGCGCGGGCGTGCGGGTCAACCCGGGCAACATCCGCAAGTTCGACGACCAGGTTAAGGAGATCGCGGCCGCGGCGAAGGACCACGGCACCCCGATCCGCATCGGGGTCAACGCAGGCAGCCTGGACAAGCGGCTGCTGGAGAAGTACGGCAAGGCCACTCCGGAGGCGCTGGCCGAGTCCGCGCTGTGGGAGGCCTCCCTCTTTGCCGAGCACGACTTCCACGACATCAAGATCTCGGTCAAGCACCACGACCCGGTCGTGATGATCCGCGCCTACGAGTTGCTGGCCGCACAGTGTGACTACCCGCTGCACCTGGGGGTCACCGAGGCCGGGCCCGCGTTCCAGGGCACGATCAAGTCGGCGGTGGCGTTCGGGGCGCTGCTGCGGCAGGGCATCGGCGACACGATCCGGGTCTCGCTGTCCGCGCCGCCGGTGGAGGAGGTGAAGGTCGGCGCGCAGATCCTGCAGTCGCTGGGCCTGCGCCCGCGCAAGCTGGAGATCGTCTCGTGTCCGTCGTGTGGCCGGGCCCAGGTCGATGTGTACACCCTCGCCGACGCGGTCACCGCCGGACTCACCGGCATGACGGTGCCGCTGCGCGTGGCGGTGATGGGCTGCGTGGTCAACGGGCCGGGGGAGGCGCGGGAGGCCGACCTGGGCGTCGCGTCCGGCAACGGCAAGGGGCAGATCTTCGTCAAGGGCGAGGTCATCAAGACCGTCCCCGAGCACGCGATCGTCGAGACGCTGATCGAGGAGGCCATGAAGCTCGCCGAGTCCATGGAGGCGGGCGGCGAGCCCCAGGTGACGGTCGGCTGAGCGGAGCTTGCGGAGCGAACATCGGCGCTGAGCGGAGCTTGCGGAGCGAACATCGGCGCTGAGCTGCCGTCGCCGGTGGTCGGCTGGATACCCGCCCTGGTGACCCGGCCGATCTCGTCAGCAGCAGAGCGGTATGGCAACGTAGACACGTGCTTCGTGTCGCCGGAGCGCGGCTCCTCGACGACCGGGACCGCGCCGGAGTACGCGCGGCTCTGGACGAGGATCCGGTGGCCGCCTGCATGGTCGCAGCGCGGGTCGAGGTGGCCGGGCTGGATCCGTGGCGGCTCGGCGGGGAGCTGTGGTCGGCGGGCTCGCACCTGTCCGGGCTGTGCTTCTCCGGGGCCAACCTCGTGCCGATCCGCGGCGACCGGTCCGCGCTGCGCCAGTTCACCGACCGGGCCCGCCGCGGCGGCCGCGGCTGCTCGTCGATCGTCGGACGCGCCGAGCTGGTGCTGCCGATGTGGGACAACCTCGCCGTCCACTGGGCGCCGTGCCGCGAGGTGCGGGCCGACCAGCCGCTGATGGTGCTGGCGGGGCCCGCCGCGGTGGCCCCTGACCCGTTGGTCCGCCCGGTCCGCCCGGCGGAGCTGGAGCGCTACCTCCCCGCCGCCATCGCGATGTTCACCGAGGAGGTCGGCATCGACCCGCGCGCGGGCGACGGCGGCGCGGGCTACCGCTCGCGCGTCTCGGAGCTCGTCGCGGCGGGCCGCGCCTTCGCCCGGTTCGAGGGCGACCAGGTGATCTTCAAGGCCGAGATCGGCGCGCTGTCGTCCCGGGTGGGGCAGATCCAGGGGGTCTGGGTGCACCCGGCCTACCGCGGCCGCGGCCTGGGCACGGCGGGCACCGCGGCCGTCGCCGAGCGGCTCGCCGTCATGGGCCGCGTGTCGAGCCTCTACGTCAATGGGTTCAACCACCCGGCCCGGCGGGCCTACGACAAGGTCGGCTTCACCCAGGTCGCGAGCTTCGCCACGGTCCTGTTCTAGCCGTCCGCTGCGACTTCGCACTCCTTTGGTGTCGCCAGGGGTGCGAAGTGCCGGGGTAAAGGGCTTACTCTGTTGCCCGTGTCCCGCAGCCGGATCCCTGCGCTCGCGATCACCGCGGACGTCGTCGCGGTGGTCGTCTTCGCGGCCGTGGGCCGGGCGAGCCACGACGAATCGGCCGACGTGCTCGGGCTGCTCGCCACGGCGGCCCCGTTCGGGCTCGGCGTCGCCGCCGCCTGGGCCACGCCGCTCGTGCGCGCCCGCCCGGCCGGGCTGCGCGCCGGGTTGGCCGTGCTGGTGGGCGCGGCGGGCATCGGGTTCCTGGTGCGCTTCGCGTTCCTCGGCAGGCTGCCCCTGTCGTTCGTGATCGTCGCCACCATCGCGCTCGGCGCGCTGCTGCTGGGCTGGCGCGGGCTGTCCGCGGTCGTGGCCCACCGGGTGGCCCAACGCGTCCGGTAGACGCACCGAGGAGCGCTGCCGCACGACGCCCGGGCGGCGAACCTCAGCACCCTCCTACACTGGTGGGATGCCCACGCGCGCCCTGCTCGTCCCCGGCACCCTCACGCCAGGGCGTCGGGTGCCCGCGCACATCCCGCGTCCGGAGTACGTCGGCAAGGCGCGCCCCGCGCCCAACACCTGGCCCGCCGTCCAGCCGCCCGAGGTGATCGAGGCGATGCGGGTGGCGGGCCGGATCGCCGCGCAGGCGCTGGCCGCGGGCGGCGCGGCGGTGGCCCCCGGCGTCACCACCGACGAGATCGACCGGGTGGTGCACGAGTTCCTGATCGGCCACGGCGCGTACCCGTCGACCCTGGGCTACAAGGGGTTCCCCAAGTCGTGCTGCACGAGCCTCAACGAGGTGGTCTGCCACGGCATCCCGGACACCACCGTGATCGCGGACGGAGACATCGTCAACATCGACGTCACCGCGTTCATCGGCGGCGTGCACGGCGACACCAACGCCACGTTCCTCGCAGGCGACGTCGACGAGGAGTCGCGCCTTCTCGTCGAGCGCACGCGCGAGGCGACGATGCGGGCGATCAGGGCGGTCCGCCCGGGCCGCGAGCTCTCCGTGGTGGGCCGCGTGATCGAGTCCTACGCGAAGCGGTTCGGCTACGGGGTGGTGCGCGAGTACACCGGTCACGGCATCGGGCGCAGCTTCCACGGCGGCCTCGTCGTGCTGCACTACGACGACCCCTCCGAGCACATACCGCTGGAGCCGGGCATGACGTTCACGATCGAGCCGATGATCACGTTGGGGTCCAGCGAGAACGAAAAGTGGGACGACGACTGGACGGTCGTCACCTCGGACGGCTCGCGCACGGCGCAGTTCGAGCACACCGTCCTGGTCACGGCCGACGGCTCGGAGATTCTCACCCTGCCGTGATTCGTGCGACCGTGGCGGCATGGCCAAGGTCTACGAGGGCATCGACGCGAAGCTCGCGTCCTTCATCCACGCGCAGCCGCTGTTCTTCGTCGGCACCGCGCCGCTTTCCGGCGACGGGCTCGTCAACGTCTCGCCCAAGGGCATCCGCGGCACGTTCAAGGTGCTCGACGCCCACACCTTCACCTATCTCGACCTCACCGGCAGCGGCGTGGAGACCGTGGCGCACCTGCGCGAGAACGGCCGGATCTGCGTGATGTTCTGCGCGTTCGACGGCGCCCCGAACATCGTGCGCCTACACGGCACCGGCCGGGTCGTGCTCCACGGCGACCCCGGGTTCGAGGACGCGCTCGCCGTGTTCGGGGAAGCGGGCGCGGCGCGGCGGCCGCAGGGCCGGGCGGTGGTCGTGGTGGACGTCGCGCGCGTGTCCGACTCGTGCGGCTACGCCGTGCCCGAGATGGCGCTGGTGGCGGAGCGGGACGTGCTGGACTCCTGGTCGCGCACCCGGGGCCCGGACAAGCTCGTCGAGTATCGGGCCACCCGCAATGCCGTGTCGCTGGACGGCCTGCCTGCCCTTTTCCGCTGAGGCGGGGTGCCCGGCGACGACCGGGCCTGCACGCGGGATGATCCGCGAGACACCCCTGAGGTCCGACAGGAGCGTGCATGAACACGGTGACCCCGCTGACGGCCGGGGCGAAGCTGCGGTTGTCGTTCACCCGGAAGTGGCGCACGTCGGGCTTCTGGTTCGGGCTCGCGATCACGCTGTTGTGGCCGTTCACGATGTTCGGCACGCGTGTGGGATGGCGCGGCGGGGAGCACCTGCCCCGTACCGGCGGGGCGCTGCTGGCCGCGAACCACGTCTCGCTGACCGACCCGATCTTCAACGTGGCGTTCTGCATCTGCCACGGCCGCATGCCGCGCTTCCTCGCGAAGGCCGAGTTGTGGAAGATCCCGGTGGTGCGCTCGGTGCTCGCCAGGGGCGGCCACATCCCGGTGTACCGCGAGTCCGCGCGGGCGGGCGATGCGTACCGGGGCGCGATCGCGGCCATCCAGCGCGGCGAGATCGTCGTGTTCTACCCCGAGGCCACCTACACCGCCGACCCGGACGGCTGGCCGATGAAGGCCAAGAACGGGGTCGCGCGGATCGCGCTGGTCACCGGCGCCCCGGTGATCCCGGTGGCGAATTGGGGCACGCAGGACGTGCTGCCCGCGGGCACGCCGCTGCCCCGGTTCCTCCCGCGCAGGCGGGTGTCGGTGGTCGCGGGCCCGCCGGTGGACCTTTCGGCCTGGGAGGGCGGGCCACGCACCCGCACCGCGCTGGACGGGGTCACCGCGGCGATCATGACGGAGGTGACGCGGCTGCTGGGCGAGGTCCGCGGCGAGACGCCGCCCGCGCAACCCTTCGACCCGGCGGCGTAGGAGGCTCGTGCGCGGACGACTTCGGGGTCGTCCGCGCACGAGTCGTCAGGCCTTTGCGGCGAGCCGCTCCAGGCGCCGTGGCGTGGGCCAGCGCACCGACGTGGCCCAGCCGAGCTTCTCGAATGCCTGGATCACGCGGGCGGAGATGTCGACCTGGCCGCGCTGCACGCCGTGGCGCGCGCACGTGGGGTCGGCGTGGTGCAGGTTGTGCCACGACTCACCGAAGGACAGGAGCGCCAGCGGCCAGACGTTGCGCGAGTGGTCGCGCGCGGCGAACGGAGCGTCGCCGATCATGTGGCAGATCGAGTTGATCGACCACGTGACGTGGTGCAGCAACGCCACCCGCACGAGGCCCGCCCAGAAGAACGCGGTGACCGCGCCCCACCAGGACCAGGTCAACAGGCCCCCAAGCAGCGCGGGCACCAGCAGGGTGGCCACCGACCAGAGCCAGAACAGCCCGTCGATGCGGGCGATGTCACGGTCGGCGAGCAGGTCCGGGGTGAACCGCTCCTCGTTGGTCTGGTCGCGGTTGAACAGCCAGCCGGTGTGCGCATGCCAGAACCCGCGCGCCAGCGCCAGTGGGCTCGTACCGAACAGCCAGGGGGAGTGCGGGTCGCCCTCTTTGTCGGAGAACGCGTGGTGACGGCGGTGATCGGCCACCCAGTCGATCACCGAGCCCTGCATCGCCAGGCTGCCCGCCAGCGCGAGCACGATGCGCAGCGGCCGCACGGCCTTGAACGAGCCGTGCGTGAAGTAACGGTGGTAGCCGACGGTGACACCCAGGCCGCTGACCACGTAGAAGACCGTGGCAAGGGCGAGGTCGACCCACCCGAGGCCGCCCCAGACCCACGCGATGGGGACGGCGGCGACCAACGCGATCAGGGGGACCACGACGAACACGTAAACCCCGACCTGGTGCGCGATGCCGCGCCTGCCGTCGAGGATGGGCTGGGGGCCCGGCGGTCGGGTCGGGCTCTCGGCGACGGTCATGTGGTCCTCTCGGGGTTAGGGTGACCTTCCTCCTCCTGTGTACAGGCAATCGGGCCCGGACGACACCACGGATCGGTCAGAGGTCGAGTCCCAGCAGTGCGTTCTCCACCACTTCCGGTAGAGCCGGGTGGATCCAGTACTGCCCGGAGGCCATGTCCCTGGCGTCCAGGCCGAACGACATGGCCTGGATCAGGGGCTGGATGAGCGTCGCCGCCTGCGGGCCCATGATGTGCGCGCCGAGCAGCTTACCGGTGCCGCGGTGGGCGATCAGCTTGCAGAATCCGGTGGTGTCCGCCATCGCCCAGCCGTAGGCGACGTCGCCGTACTCCTGGACCTTCACGACGTACTCGAGGCCCATCGCCCGGCACTGCGCCTCGGTCCGGCCGACCGACGCGATCTGCGGGTTCGTGAAGACCGCGGACGGCACGAACCGGTGGTCGGTGCGGCGCGGCGCGTCGGGGTGCAGGAGGTTGTGCTGCACGATCTTGGCTTCGTGGTTGGCGACGTGCTTGAGCTGGAACGGCGAGCTCGCGTCGCCGAGTGCGAAGACGCCGTCGACGGAGGTGCGCTGCTGGTCGTCGACGCGCACCCGACCGTCCGGGTCGGCGTCGATGCCCGCCTTCTCCAGGTCGAGCAGGTCGCCGTTGGAGATGCGCCCCGTGGCCACCAGCAGCATGTCTCCGCGCACCGGTGTGCCGTCGGCGAGCGTCAGCGTGATGTCGAGCCCGTCGTACCGGGCGGCGGCGACCTCCTGACCGAGGTGGACGTCCCAGCGGTCGCAGGCCAGGCGGGTGAAGCGCGCGGCCACCGTCTCGTCCTGTCTGCGCAGCAGCGGCCCGCTGTGGCTGATCACCGACACCCGGGCGCCGAACGCGGAGAACACGTGCGCGAACTCGGCCGCGACGTACCCGCCGCCGAGGATCACGAGGTGGTCGGGCACCTCGTCGATGCGCATGATCGTGTCCGACGTGTGGTGCGGCACGTCGCGCACCGGATCGGGGATCCACGGGCGGCCGCCGGTCGCGATCACGATGCGGTCGGCGGTGAGCTCGAGCTTGCCGGCCGAGCTCTCCACGGCGATCCGCTTCGGTCCGGTGAAGCGGGCGTGGCCGTCGTAGAGGGTGACGTTGGGGCTACGCCGCGCCCGGTAGTCGTGACCATCGGTCGAGATCGGGTCGATGCGGCCGAAGATGCGGTCGCGGATGTCGCGCCAGCGCACCTTGTCAATGGTGGCGTCGATGCCGAGGCGGCCCGCGTGCCGGATGGCTTGGGCGATGTCGGCCGGGTACACGTACATCTTCGTCGGGACGCAGCCCACGTTGATGCAGGTGCCGCCGAAGACGCCGTGCTCGATGATGGCGACGTCGAGATCGGCGAAGCGGTGGTCGACGATCGAGTTCCCGGACCCGCTGCCGATGACCACGAGATCGTGATGACGCACGGGTGTCACGTTAGCGGCGGAAACACACACGACGCCGTCCGCGTTGACGTGGGAGCATGACTACCACGATGAACGAACCCGTATTCACATCAGGCGATCTCGACCTGGAGGAGCGCTCCTCGCTCCGCCGTGTCGTGGGCCTGTCCACCGAGCTCACCGACGTCACCGAGGTCGAGTACCGGCAGCTCCGCCTGGAGCGTGTCGTGCTCGTCGGCGTGTGGACGTCGGGCACGTCCACACAGGCGAACGCCTCGCTGTACGAGCTGGCGCGGCTCGCCGAGACCGCAGGCTCCCAGGTGCTCGACGGGCTGATCCAGCGCCGCCCGCAGCCCGACCCGGCCACCTACATCGGTTCCGGCAAGGTCGACGAGCTGCGCGCCGCGGTGCAGGTCGCCGAGGCCGACACCGTCATCTGCGACGGCGAGCTCTCACCCGGCCAGCTGCGCCAGCTGGAAGACAAGCTCAAGGTCAAGGTGATCGACCGCACGGCCCTGATCCTCGACATCTTCGCCCAGCACGCCCGCTCCCGCGACGGCAAGGCCCAGGTCGAGCTCGCGCAGTTGTCCTACCTGCTGCCGCGCCTGCGCGGCTGGGGTGCGGCACTCTCCCGTCAGGTCGGCGGCCGGGCCGCGGGCGGCGTCGGCATCGGCGGGCGCGGGCCCGGTGAGACGAAGATCGAGCTGGACCGGCGCCGCATCCGCACCCGGATGGCGAAGCTGCGCCGCGAGATCGGCGCCATGAAGCAGGTGCGCGCGACCCAACGCGGCGCCCGCCGTCGGCACGAGGTGCCGTCGGTGGCGATCGTCGGCTACACGAACGCGGGCAAGTCCAGCCTGCTCAACGCGCTCACCGGTGCCGGTGTGCTGGTGGAGGACGCGTTGTTCGCCACCCTCGACCCCACCACGCGCCGCGCCATCACGGAGGACGGGCGCACCTACACGCTCACCGACACCGTCGGCTTCGTCCGGCATCTGCCCCACCAGCTCGTCGAGGCCTTCCGGTCGACGCTCGAGGAGACGGCGGGGGCGGATCTGCTCGTGCACGTCGTCGACGCCGCCGACGCCCTCCCGGAGGAGCAGATCGCGGCCGTGCGCCAGGTGCTCGTCGAGATCGGGGCGGAATACGGCGCGATGCCGCATGAGCTGCTGGTCGTCAACAAGATCGACGCTGCCGGAGACCTGCAGCTCGCCCGCCTGCGCCATCTGCTGCCCGACGCGGTGTTCGTCTCCGCCCGTCGTGGCGACGGCATCGCGCTCCTGCGGGAGCGGATCGTCGCGCTGCTGCCCCGGCCGGACGTCGAGCTGGGGTTGCTGCTGCCGTACTCGCGGGGCTCGCTCGTCGCCCGGGTCCACGCCGAGGGCGAGGTGCTCGCGGAGGAGCACACGCCGGAGGGCACACTGCTGCGCGCGCGGGTCGGCCCCGAGCTGGCCCCCGTCGTCCTGCCCTACGTCACCGAGGCCACGCGCCCCTGACGCCCTGGCCCCACCTGGCGCACACCTCACCGGGCGGGGACGGCGGGTCATGATCACCGATTGGGTGCGAATCCGGCCAATTCTGGCCGGTGTGCGCACCGAACCGGTGATCATGGCGAGGGGAGGTGATCCCGCGGAGTCAGAGGCGCCGCAGCACCGCAACCACCCGGCCCAGCACCGTGGCGTCGTCGCCCGGGATGGGCTCGTAGGCGGAGTTGGCGGGCATCAGCCAGTTGTGCCCGTCGCGGCGCCGGAAGGTCTTCACCGTGGCCTCACCGTCGATCATCGCGGCAACGATCTCGCCGTTCTCGGCGACCGGCTGTTGACGCACGACGACCCAGTCGCCGTCGGTGATCGCGGCCTCGATCATCGAGTCACCCTGGACGTGCAACAGGAACAGAGTGCCCTCGCCGACGATCTCGCGCGGCAGCGGAAACACGCTCTCCACGGCCTGTTCAGCGAGGATCGGACCGCCTGCCGCGATGTTGCCCAGCAGGGGAACGAACGCGGGCTGCGGGTGGAGGTCGCCCGCGGCCAGGCCGTCCGTCGCCTCGATCGCGTCGTCCGCGGGCGGGTGCGGCTGCTCCTCGGGCAGCCGTACGTCGACGGCCCGTGTGCGGTTGGGGTCGCGACGCAGGTAGCCCTTGCGCTCAAGGGTGCGGAGCTGGTGGTGCACGGATGAGGTGGACTGCAGCCCGACCGCGTCACCGATCTCGCGGACACTGGGCGGATAGCCGTGCTCGTCGACCCACTCGCGGATGACGCGCAGCACCTTGCGCTGCCGGGCCGTCAGCCGCGGATCAGGGAAGGGGCGGACCTCCGTGGCCCTGCGGGCGGCCCCGCTTTCGGCACCCTGGCCTTTTCCCGGCTCGTCGGCTGCCATGTCGTGTGCTCCTCCTCGGGCGTGCTGCCGGTGGTCGAGCGGTGCGCGTGCCGCTCCCGACCGGTCCGGTCCGGTGTGGACCGGTGTCCGTGCTGGCCGGAACGGACGTCCCCGCGTCTTCGTGGATGACCGTAGCCCTCCGCGTGATGATCGCCAAACGCATGTTCGAACGACACGCACACTTTTCTCCGATTTTGTCGGTGCCGGGTGGTAGACACCCCGCAGGCGTTCGTTCGAACGCGTGTTTGGGCAAGAGCGGTCGAAAAGAGGGTGGCGAGGATGAGAGAGCGCACGCAGGGCCACATCGGGATCGACCTTCCGATGTCGGGGGAGCAGGACGCGCGGCGGGGAGCCCGGCCGTCGCGGCGGGGAGCGTCTGGACCGCGCCCGGTGCGACCGCCGATCCTGCGGGCCGCGCCACGTCCGGACACGGGTCCGGCCGCCCGCCGCCTCACGGCCGACCCCGGCGATGTCGACCGAGGCGGTGTCGACCGATGCAGCGGTGATCGAGGCGGTGTCGACCGAGGCGGTGGCGCCCGCGCGGCGGGCGCTGTCGGTGGGGCGGGCGCTGTCGGTGGGGCGGGCGCTGTCGGTGGGGCGGGCGCTGGCAATGCGGCGGGCGCTCTCGATGGCGCGGGCGTCGGCGTACCGGTAGGCCGCCCGGCGGGCGCGGGTCACGACCAGCGCGGCGCAATCGGCCGAGGCGGCGCGGTCTGCTGGGATGGTGGGGCCCGCTCGGAGGGCGGGGGCGGCGGCGGCCCGGGAGCGGTTGCGGCGGGTCAGTGCGGGCCGGCGGCGGATCCCCTGCGGCGCGCTCGGCCGATCTCGGCTGCGAAAGGTCCGCGGGTTCTTGTCGCCCGCCCGCGGTCCGTCACACCGCGGCGGGGCGGGCAGGTCCGCCGGTTTCTGGCGGGGCTGGCCCTGGTGCTGGCCGCCGCAGCCGTGGTCGTCGGCCTCGGCCGCATCGC
This sequence comes from uncultured Actinomycetota bacterium, assembly GCA_963822805.1. Classification (GTDB taxonomy): domain Bacteria; phylum Actinomycetota; class Actinomycetes; order Mycobacteriales; family Pseudonocardiaceae; genus Pseudonocardia. Next base: position 282,266 of record CAWGIV010000006.1, read on the forward strand.
GGATCTCACAGCGCACGCGAGGGGGGCGGACGCGCCTGCGGTCGCCCAGGTGGCCCACGTCGCGCAGGTGGGCGATTCAGCCGAAGCCACCGTCACGATCGCCGCGCCCGGCACGGTGTGGGATGTCGTCGACGGCGTCGCGCCCGGGGCGTCCGGTCCGCAGCGGGTGGCGCTGGTCGATCGGATCGTCGCGGCCAACTCGCTCACCTCGCTACGGGTATGGCCGGGACAGGTGTTGCGGGTGCCGCTGGAGGCGGGGCGGTGAGGGCTCGGCGGGGCTCGATGATGACGATGCGCGCCGGTCCGACAGCGGCTCGTCAACGGCGGGGGGCGGGTGCGCCCGTTCGGGCGGCTCGCCGTAACAATAGGGCTCACCGTCTTCCGCTGACCCCACATCTTGTGGTTACACTGGTGTTGTTCGACTACTGGTGGGGTTCGCTCGGCCGGAACCGGAAAGGGGGTGCGGTGCCGTGCGGTGTCCGTTTTGTCGGCACTCGGACTGCCGCGTGATCGACTCCCGAGAGGTCGACGACGGGCAGGCCACCCGTCGTCGCCGCTCCTGCGCCGCCTGCGGACGGCGGTTCACCACGGTCGAGGAGGCCGTACTCGCCGTCGTCAAGCGCAGTGGCGTCACCGAGCCGTTCAGCCGTGAGAAGGTCGTGCGCGGCGTGCGCCGCGCCTGCCAGGGCAGGCCCGTCGACGAGGACGCGCTCGCCCAACTCGCCCATCGCGTCGAGGAGACCGTCCGGGCCGGGGGCGCCGCCGAGGTCCCCAGCCACGAGGTCGGGCTCGCCATCCTCGGCCCGCTCCGCGAGCTCGACGAGGTGGCCTACCTCCGCTTCGCCAGCGTCTACCGTTCATTTTCCTCGATAGCGGACTTCGAGAAGGAGATCGCCGACCTCCGCCGCCCGGCGCAGGCCAATACTCGTGACCCCTCGTCGTCGCCCGGGTGCCCCACACCCGGACGTCGACCAGGGCCAAGGTAGGCCGCCACCGCCGCCGGGCACCTGCTCGACCAGCAATCCATTACCGACCACGGCGCGCCGAACCCCAGTCGGCGTGCCGCAGGAAGAGGAACAGCATGACCGAGATCGTCGGGACCACACACGGATCAGGCGCGGCAGGATCGGGCGCGCCGGGGTCCGGTGGGCGCGGCAAGAAGGGCGCAGCGGCCACCGCCGCGACCACCGCCACGACAACCGCCGTGGCCAAGCGGTCCACCGGGCTCACGATCGAGCGCATCCACACCACACCCGGTGTGCACCCGTACGAGGAGGTCGCCTGGGAGCGCCGCGACGTCGTCATGACCAACTGGCGGGACGGTTCGGTCAACTTCGAGCAGCGCGGCGTCGAGTTCCCCGATTTCTGGTCGATCAACGCCACCAACATCGTCACCAGCAAGTACTTCCGCGGGGCCGTCGGCTCGCCGCAGCGCGAGTCCAGCCTCCGCCAGCTGATCGACCGGGTGGTCGCGGTCTACGTCCGCGCGGGGGAGGAGCACGGCTACTTCGCCACCGAGGCCGACGCCGAGGTGTTCGGCCACGAGCTCACCTGGATGCTGCTGCACCAGGTGTTCAGCTTCAACTCCCCGGTCTGGTTCAACGTCGGCACGTCGAGCCCGCAGCAGGTCAGCGCATGTCTGAGCTACGACACCCCGGTCAGCACCCCCGCCGGTCTCGTCCCGATCGGCGAGCTGGTGGAGCGCGACGCCGTCGGCACGAAGGTCTTCGACGCGCACGGCCTCACCCGCATCCTGGCCACGAAGGCCAACGGCGTCCGCGAGGTGATCCGTCTGCACACGAAGGCGGGCCCCCGGCTGGACCTCACCCCGGACCACGTCGTCTGGAAGAGCACCGGCGACGGCACGGGGCAGTGGGTCAAGGCGGGCATCCTGCAGGCAGGCGACGCGCTGGAGTGGCACCGCACCCAGCCGTTCGGTGATGCCGTCACCACCGGGGCCGCGCGGCCGATCGAGCGGCTGGAGATCGCGCGCGTCGAGGAGATCGGGGTGCAGGAGGTCTTCGACATCCAGACGGAGTCGGGCGAGTTCCTCGCCGACGGCCTGCGCGTGCACAACTGCTTCATCCTCGCCGTCGACGACACGATGGAGTCGATCCTCAACTGGTACCGGGAGGAGGGGCTGATCTTCAAGGGCGGATCGGGATCGGGCCTCAACCTCTCCCGCATCCGGTCGTCGAAGGAGCTGCTCTCCTCGGGCGGCACCGCCTCCGGCCCGGTCTCGTTCATGCGCGGCGCCGACGCCAGCGCGGGCACGATCAAGTCCGGTGGTGCCACCCGCCGGGCCGCGAAGATGGTCGTGCTCGACGTCGACCACCCCGACATCGAGGAGTTCGTGCTCACCAAGGCCAAGGAGGAGCGGAAGATCCGCGTGCTGCGTGACGCGGGCTTCGACATGGACCTCGGCGGCACCGACATCACCTCGGTGCAGTACCAGAACGCCAACAACTCGGTGCGTGTCACCGACGAGTTCATGCGGGCGGTCGAGTCCGCAGGCCCGTTTGGCCTGCGGGCCCGCCTCACCGGCGAGGTCATCGAGACGGTCGAGGCCCGCAAGCTGTTCCGCACGATCGCGCAGGCGGCCTGGGAGTGCGCCGATCCGGGCATCCAGTACGACGGCACGATCAACGACTGGCACACCTGCCCGGAATCCGGTCGCATTTCTGCGTCCAACCCCTGCTTCCCTGGTGACCAGCGGGTGGTCACGGAGAGCGGGCTGGTGCCGATCGGAGAGCTCGTTCGGCGCGCGGCAGGAGGAGAAACGTTCGGCATTTACACCAATGACGTGACGAACTCCGCGAACCCGAGTCCTCAAGTGATCGCAACCAAGCCTGTTCGGTACATGGTGACGGGCACGAACGAAATTCTCGAAATGCGGTTTACCGACGGCTCACGCCTGCGGTGCACCCCGAACCATCGGGTGTGGACCGCCAACCGCCAATGGGTCAGGGCCGACCAGCTTACCGAGGAAGATCACGTCGTCCGTTCGTTCGAGTACGCCCCGCGCCCCGATGCGTCGTATGCCCTCCCATCCCTGGCCGTAGACGCTGCGCGGATCGCCTGCGGACGGGCGCTCTCGGCTCCACCGGAGAAGTGGACGTCGGAACTCGCAGGCTACCTCGGCTGGTTGATCGGCGACGGCTGCCTCACCTCGGCAGGCGCCGTCACGGTCTACGGCGATGACTGGGAGCAGCACGACCTGCTTCCACGCCACGCGCGTCTGCTCGCCGAGATCACCGGGGTCGACCCGAAGCCGAGTCGGCAAGCCAATGGCACACAACAGCTCCGCGCAATGCGTGGGCGCTTTCGCACCTTCCTGGAGATGCTCGGTGTCTCGACCGGCCGCTCGGCCGAAAAGGTTGTACCCGATCCGCTGTTCGAAGTACCCGAGGACATACTCGCGGCGTTCCTGAAAAGCCTTTTCGATGCCGACGGCTGCGTTGTCGACCAGGTGGCGAAGGGCACCCGTTACGTCGGCCTCGCCAGTCGCTCTGAGGAGTTGCTCCTCGGCGTGCAGGAGTTGCTGGCCGGCTTCGGTATCGCGGCGCGGATCTACCCGACTGGCCGGAGGGCTGAATCGTTCACCTATGTCCGCCAGGACGGCACCGAAGCGGTGTACGGCAGCGACGGACCATCCTTCGACCTGCGAATCGGCGGCAGGCACATGCGGTCGTTCGCCGAGAGAATTGGGTTCGAGCACCCGCGGAAGGCCGCGAAGCTGGCTGGCGCGCTCTCACACGCGGGCTATCGCGTTGACGAGACTGTCCGTCTCCGGTCGCGCACCTCGCGGGGCTTCGAGACGACCTACAATCTGACCGAGCCGCGCAACCACTCGTATGTCGTCAGCGGCGTCGTCGTTGCGAACTGCAGCGAATACATGCACCTGGACAACAGCTCCTGCAACCTCGCCTCGCTGAACCTGCTCAAGTTCCTCGGCGCGGACGGGCAGTTCGAGGCGGAACGGTTCCGCAAGGCCGTCGAGCTGATCATCACGGCGATGGACATCTCGATCTGCTTCGCCGACTTCCCCACCGAGCCGATCGGGGACACCACGCGGAAGTTCCGGCAGCTCGGCATCGGCTACGCCAACCTCGGCGCCCTGCTCATGGCCACCGGCCACGCCTACGACTCCGAGGGCGGGCGCTCGCTCGCCGCCGCCATCACCGCCCTGATGACCGGAGCGGCCTACAAGCGGTCCGCCGAGCTCGCCGGGGTGGTCGGGCCGTACGAGGGCTTCGTCCGCAACGCCGAGGCCCACCAGCGCGTCATGCGCAAGCACGCCGCCGCGAACGACGACGTGCGCACGTTCCCGGCCAGCACCCCGATCCACCGGCTCGCCACGAGCGTGTGGCAGGAGGCCCTGCAGGTCGGCGCCCGCAACGGCTGGCGCAACGCGCAGGCCTCGGTGCTCGCGCCCACCGGATGTCTCACCGGTGACACGCTGGTCACCACCGACCGCGGCCTCGCCCGGCTGGGCGAGATCGGCGACGTCCACGGCGACCGCTGGCAGGAGCTGAATCTCCGGGTCTCCACCGATGAGGGGCCGCGGCGCGCTACGAAGTTCTTCGTCAACGGCGAGGAGCCGACCCGGCGAATCGTCACCGATGGCGGCTACGTCGTCCAGGGCACCCTCGCCCATCGGCTCAAGGTCGTCGACGGCGACACCGGGGAATGGGTGTGGCGGCGGATGGCCGACCTCGCTCCCGGTGACGTGCTGCCGCTGCAGATGCGCACGCTCGTCGGTGAGCCGCGGCAGGTCCCGCTACCGGTCCTCGACCAGGCGTACTACACCTCCGACCCCCGGCTGGTCGTGCCGGACGCCGTCGACGCGGATCTCGCCGAGCTGGTCGGCTACTTCATGGGTGACGGCAGCCTGCACGCCCGCGGCCTGCGATTCTGCGTCTCCGACGCGGATCTCGACGTCGTCGAGCGCTTGCGCATCCTCGGCAAGCAGTTGTTCGGCCTCGAGGCCACGGTCGTTCCGCAGCAGGGCTACCAGGAGGTCGGCCTGCAGTCGGTGCGCCTCGCCCGCTGGTGGCAGGCGGCGGGCTTCGCCAAGCGTCGCCCGCATCCCGCCCATGAAGGCAAGGGCTGGATCCCGCACGTCCCCTCGGCGATCCTCGAGACCAACGACGGCGACGTCTACGCCGCGTTCGTGCGCGGACTTTTCGAGGCGGACGGCACGGTGGCCGACGGGGTGCCGTCCGTGTCCACCGGCACGGAGAGCTTCGCAGCCGAGATCCGCACCCTGCTCCTCGTACTCGGACTACCCACCACCACCCGGGAGACCGAAAGCGGCTGGGGCGGCGCGATCTTCCAGCTCCGGTTGCGCAACCTGGACCACGCACTCGGATTCGACGAGCTCGTCGGCTTCATCGGCCACCGCAAGAGCAGCCTGTTGCCGGAGCAGGCGTCTGCGCGGAGCGAGCGGCTGGGGTTCGCGCTCGACTACCTCTACGAGCGGGTCGCGGTGAACGCCGACGGCGGGGTCCAGCCGACCTACGACCTGTCGGTGCCCGAGAACGTCACCTACGTCGCAGCGGGCTTCGTCAGTCACAACACCATCGGGCTGGCCATGGACTGCGACACCACCGGCATCGAGCCCGACCTCGCGCTGGTGAAGTTCAAGAAGCTGGTCGGCGGTGGCTCGATGCAGATCGTCAACCAGACCGTGCCGCGTGCGCTCGGCCGTCTGGGCTACCAGCCCGAGCAGGTCGAGGCGATCGTCGAGTACGTCGGCGAACACGGGCACGTCGTCGACGCCCCCGGGCTGCGGCCCGAGCACTACGAGGTCTTCGACTGCGCGATGGGCACCCGCTCGATCGCCCCGATGGGGCACGTGCGGATGATGGCCGCGGTGCAGCCGTTCCTGTCCGGGGCGATCTCCAAGACGGTGAACATGCCCGAGTCGGCCACGGTCGAGGAAGTCGAGGGCATCTACCTCGAAGGCTGGAAGCTCGGCCTGAAGGCGCTCGCGATCTACCGCGACAACTGCAAGGTCGGCCAGCCGCTCTCCGCGGGCACGTCGGCCGACGGCGCGGCGAAGGCAGGCAAGCCGGTCGAGGCCCGTCCGGTGCGGCGGCGACTGCCCAAGAAGCGGCCCAGCCAGACCGTGTCGTTCACCGTGGGCGGCGCCGAGGGCTATCTCACCGCAGGCTCCTACCCCGACGACGGGCTCGGCGAGATCTTCGTCAAGCTCGGCAAGCAGGGCTCCACGCTCTCGGGCGTGATGGACGCCTTCTCGATGTCGATCTCGGTGGGCCTCCAGTACGGCATCCCGCTGGAGTTCTACGTCTCGAAGTTCTCCAACCTGCGCTTCGAGCCCGCGGGCATGACCGACGACCCCGACCTGCGCATCGCCACGAGCGTGCTGGACTACCTCTTCCGGCGTCTCGCGCTCGACTACCTGCCCTACGAGAAGCGCGCCCAGCTGGGCATCTTCTCGGCGGAGGAGCGCTCGGCCCAGGTCACCGACACCTACGAGGTGGACGTCGAGGGGCTGCGCACAAGTGTCGACGTCGAGCAGGCGCCCCACGCGGTGGGCGGCGTGGCCCCCGCCCCGGTCGAGGTCGGCAGCTCCACCGAGCTGTTGGAGCTGCGCCTCGGCAAGGCCGCCGACGCGCCGCTGTGCATGACCTGCGGCACGAAGATGCGCCCCGCGGGCAGCTGCTACCTGTGCGAGGGCTGCGGCTCCACCAGCGGCTGCAGCTGAGGTGAGGGTCACGGATCGGTCGTCCCTACGGCCGATCCGTGACTCTCAGGCCGCGCCGGGCGGCCCGGTCGGGTCAGCGCGCCCTGCGCCGGCTCGGTCAGCGTAGGCGGCTGGGCGCCGAGATTGCCGGGAGCGGGATTTCGGCCGCTCCGAACCCCGCCGAGCGCAATCTCGAAGGCGCTGAGGGCCGTGAGCGCGGCCCGAGGACGAGCGCCGGGCGGGCGTCTACAGTGCTTTACGGGCCCACGCAGCAGCGCGGCTGACGGGCCTCGGCGAGGAGGACACAGTGAGCAACACAGCTCTCGACAACCCCGTCGAGGTGTGCGCCGCTGCCGCGGCGGCAGGCCCGGTCCGTGAGCTGCTGCCCGCCCGGGCCGTGCGGCTGGGTGCGGGCACCGAAGTGCGCAGGCTGCTGCCCACCCTCGGGCGGCGGATGGTCGGCGCGTGGTGCTTCGTCGACCACTACGGCCCCGACGAGATCGCCGCCTGCCCCGGCATGCAGGTGCCGCCACACCCGCACATCGGGCTGCAGACCGTGAGCTGGCTCCTGGAGGGCGAGGTCCACCACCGCGACAGCCTCGGCAGCGACCGCGTGATCCACCCGGGGGACCTCGGGCTGATGACGGCGGGAGGCGGGATCGCGCACTCCGAGGTGTCGCCGCACGGCCACGGCCCGGTGTTGCACGGCGCCCAGCTGTGGGTGGCGCTGCCCGATGCCGACCGGGCGGTCGCGCCCGCATTCGAGCACCACGCGCGCCTCCCGGTCCTCACGGCGCCGGGCCTGCGGGCCACCGTGCTGCTCGGCGCCGTCGACGGCGCCCGCTCACCGGGCCGCACCTACACCCCGATCGTCGGCGTGGACGTCGAGCTCGGCGTGGACGGCGGCGGCCCTGCGCAGCTCCCGCTGACCCCCGAGTTCGAGCACGCGGTGCTCACCGTCTCCGGCACACCGGAGGTCGACGGCGGCCCGCTGCCGCCCGGGTCGCTGGGCTACCTCGGCTCCGGCCGCTCGGCGCTGCGGCTGTCCGCGGCCGCGCCCGCCCGCCTGCTCGTGCTGGGCGGCGAGCCGTTCGCCGAGCAGATCGTGATGTGGTGGAACTTCGTCGCCCGCAGCGGCGCGGAGGTGGCCGCGGCCCGCGACCGTTGGCGGGCCGGGGGCTTCGCCGCGGTGCCCGGCTCCGCCCCGCCGCTGGCGGCGCCCGCGCTGCCGCCCGCCCGGCTCGTTCCGCGGGGCCGGGTGCGCTGAGCGCCACATCCGTTCGGCTGCATCGGCGCGACAGACGTAGGGTCGGTCGGTGATCGAGGACGACGACCTGTCCGGTGCGGGCGACTGGACCCGCCCTGGCGTCTACCGCTGCGCTCCCGACGTCTACCGGATCCCGCTGCCGCTGCCGATGGACGGCCTGCGTGCCGTCAACGTCTACGCGATGCGCCACGGCGAGGACGACGGGGCCATCACCGTCGTCGACGCGGGCTGGGCCATCGCGGAGGCCCGTGAGCTGCTCGCGGCCGGGCTCGCCGAGCTGGACGCCGGGTTCCCCGACGTGCGGCGCTTCCTCGTCACGCACATCCACCGCGACCACTACACGCAGGCGGTCGCTCTGCGCCGCGAGTTCGGCATGCGGGTGGCGCTCGGCACGGGCGAGCGGCCCGGCCTGGAGACGATCAACGACCCGGACCAGCCCGAGGGGGCGATCATGGCGGCCCGGCTGCGGCGCGCGGGTGCGGAGGCGGTGCTGGCGAAGCTGCGCGGGCTCCGGTCACCGCACCTGGACATGGCCGACTGGGCGGCGCCGGACGAGTGGATCGCCGACGGCCAGCGCCTGGCGGTCGGGGACCGCACGCTCGTCGCCGTCGAGACCCCCGGCCACACCCGTGGCCACCTGGTCTTCGCCGACGAGGCGGCCGACATCATGTTCTCCGGCGACCACGTCCTGCCCCGGATCACGCCGTCGATCGGGCTGGAGCCAGACCCGAAGGTGAGCCCGCTCGCCGATTTCCTCGCCTCGCTGGAGCTGATCCGCAAGCGGCCGGACGCACGGATGCTGGCCGCGCACGGGCCGGTCGGGATGCGGGTGCATGAGCGCGTCGACGAGCTGATCGCGCACCACGGCAAGCGCCTCGACGCCACGCTCGCCGCGCTGGCCGAAGGCCGCAGCACCGCCTACGCCGTGGCGGGTGCGCTGACCTGGACGCGCCGGGACCACACGCTGTCCGAGCTCGACCCGTTCAACGAGATGCTCGCGACGCTGGAGACGATGGCGCACCTCGAGGTGCTCGTCGAGCGCGGCCTCGCGACGCGGACCGAGGAGGCCGGGGTGGCGCGTTACGCACCCTGATCGAATGATCTCGGGCGTGTCGGCTTGGGTGTGTTGCGCGACGCCCGGCAGACTGACGCGCACAACCCGGGCAGGCCGCCGCGGAGCGAGGACGTAGGGGAAGACGATCCTCGTCTCTTGATGGAGGTCTGCAGTGGAAGCACGCGGCGTGGTCTTCGTCCACTCGTCGCCGACTGCGGTGTGCCCGCACGTCGAGTGGGCGATCTCCGGCGTGCTCGGCGCCAAGGTCTCCCTGCACTGGACCGCGCAGCCCGGCTCGCCGGGACAGATGCGCGCCGAGTGCACGTGGGCCGGTCCGGTCGGCAGCGGCGGGGCCCTCGCCGGTGCCCTGCGGGCGTGGACGATGCTGCGGTTCGAGGTCACCGAGGAGCCCACGCCGGGGGTCGACGGCGAACGGTTCTGCCACGTGCCCACGCTGGGCCTCTGGCGCGGACGCACCAGTGCCAACGGCGACATCGTGGTGGGGGAGGACCAGCTGCGCACGCTGCTCGCGGACACGCCGCTGCCGCAGGTGCCGCTGCGGATGCGGGAGCTGCTCGGCGAGCCATGGGACGAGGCGCTGGAGCCCTACCGCCTCGCGGGTGACGGAGCGCCCGTCACCTGGCTCTACCGAGTGGGCTGACGCCTGGTGAGCGGAAACGAGTCGCAGGCACTCGTTTCCACTCGCGGCTACTTCGTGATCGCCACCGCCACGTTGTGCCCCCCGAAGCCGAACGAGTTGCACAGCGCGACGTCGATGTCGGCCTTGCGGGGCTCACCGGCCACGACGTCCAACTCCACCCCCGGGTCGAGATGCTCGAGGTTGAGCGTGGCGGGGATGACCCCGTCGCGGATCGACAGCAGCGTGATGATGCTCTCCACCGCGCCCGCCGCGCCGACCATGTGCCCCAACGCCGACTTCGGCGCGGTGAGCACGACGTGGTTGCCCAGCGCCTGCTGAACGGCCCGCGCCTCGCCGGGGTCGCCCGCGACCGTGGACGTCGCGTGGCAGTTGACGTGGTCGATGTCGGCGGCGGTGAGGCCCGCGTCGGCCACCGCCTTGGCCATCGCCCGCCGCTGCCCGGTGCCCTCGGGATCGGGCCCGGTGATGTGGTAGGCGTCGGCGGTGATGCCGTAGCCCGCGATGCGCCCGTGCACGGTGGCGCCCCGGGCGGCGGCATGCTCGGCCCGCTCCAGGATCATGATGCCCGCGCCCTCGCCGAGCACGAACCCGTCGCGCTCCTTGTCGAACGGCCGCGACGCGCGCTCCGGCTCGTCGTTGCGCTGCGAGAGCGTGCGGGCCTGCACGAACCCGGCGACGGTGATGCCGGTGATGCACGCCTCGGCCCCGCCCGCGATCACGACGTCGGCCTCGCCCGCGCGCAGCATCCGCACCGCCCAGGCCAGCGCCTCGGCCCCGGACGCGCACGCCGACACCGGCGCGTGCACGCTCGCCTGCGCCTTGAACTCCAGGCCCACCCACGCGGCGGGTCCGTTGGGCATGAGCATCGGGACGGTAAGCGGCGACACCTTGCGCAGGCCGGGGCCCTCGAGGAGGTCGTCCTGGTCGAGCAGGGTGACCGCGCCGCCGATGCCGGTGCCGATCACCACGGCGAGCCGCTCAGGGTCGACCGCCTCGCCGAGCTCGCCGAGGCCCGCGTGTGCCCACGCCTCCTTGGCCGCGACCAGCGCGACCTGCTCACAGCGGTCCAACCGCCGCGCCTGCACGCGCGGGATCACCTCGAGCGGGGACACCGCCAGCGGCGCGGCGATGCGCACCGGCAGCTCGAAGCGGCGCACCCACTCGTGCTGCTCGTCGTCGATGCTCCGGACACCGGAACGGCCTTCGAGCATCGCCTCCCAGGTGGACGCGACATCCCCACCGAGCGGGGTGGTGGCCCCCATCCCGGTGACGACGACGTCTTCCGTGTGAGCTCTCGTCACTGGTGTGCCGCGATGTAGTCCACGGCGTCACCGACGGTCTTCAGCTCGGCCAGCTGGTCGTCGGGGATCTTGACGCCGAACTTGTCCTCGGCCTGCACAGCGATTTCGACCATGGAGAGCGAGTCGATGTCGAGGTCGTCGACGAAGGTCTTGTCGGCGGTCACCTCGGCGGTGTCGATGCCTGCGACCTCCTCGACGATCTCGGCGAGGCCTGCGAGGATCTCGGCGTTGTCAGCCACGGTGGGTTCTCCTTCGTCATTCACGGGGTTTGGTGGTGGGATCTTAAGGAAGGACGACGACCTGGCCCGCATAGGACAGGCCTGCGCCGAATCCGACGAGCAGCACGACGTCTCCCGGCTTCGCCCGGCCCGCCGCCCGCAGGTGGTCGAGCGCCATCGGGATCGACGCCGACGAGGTGTTTCCCGAGTGCACGATGTCGTCGGCGACGACCATGTCCGGCCGCGCGCCCTTGGCCCGCAGCCGCTTGGCCACCGCCTCGACGATGCGCAGGTTGGCCTGGTGCGGGACGAACACGTCGATGTCCGCGGGACGGAGCCCGGCCAGCTCGATGGCCCGCAGCGCGATCGGCGCGATCTGCGTGGTGGCCCACCGGAAGACGGCCTGGCCCTCCTGGTACAGGCCGCCGCCCGCGCGTGAGCGCCCGTCGTCGCGGATCTCGATGGCGCTCGCCATGTCGCCCGCGCTGCCCCAGGCCACCGGGCCGACGCCGATGGTGTCCTCGTCGGCGGCGGGACCGATCACAGCGGCGCCCGCCGCGTCCGCGAAGATGATCGCGGTGGAGCGGTCGTCCCAGTTCAGCCAGTCCGACAGCTTCTCCGCGCCGATCACCAGGACGTGCCGGGCCGAGCCCGCCCGCACCAGGTCCGCCGCGGTGCCCATCGCGTAGCAGAAGCCCGCGCACGCGGCGTTGAGGTCGAACGCGGCAGGCGCCGTCATCCCGATCTTGTGTGCGGTCTGCGCGGCGGCGTTGGGGATCGGGTTGGGCATCGTGCAGCTGGCCACGATCACGGTGTCGACGTCGGCCGGGGTGAGCCCGGCGTCCTTGACCGCCAGCTCGCCCGCGCCGGCGGCCAGGTCGACCAGCTTCGTCTCCGGATCGGCGATGCGGCGGGCCTGGATGCCGACCCGGTCGCGGATCCACTGGTCGTCGGTGTCCATGCGCTGGGCGAGGTCGTCATTGGTGACGACGTTGTCGGGCTGGACGCTGCCGATGCCGAGGATCCGGGCGCCCGCGACGGCCTGCGTGAGCCGCAGCCGGGCGCTCATGTGTGTTCCTTGATCAAGACGGCCGCCTTCTCCAGATCGTCGGGGGTCTTCAGCGCCAGCGTGGCAGTGCCCTTCAGATCCCGCTTGACCAGCCCGACCAACGCGCCCGCAGGCGGCAGCTCGATCACGGCGGTCACGCCGAGGTCGCCGAGCATCGCCATGCAGGCGTCCCAGCGCACCGGGCGGGTGACCTGCGCGATGAGGCTGCGCAGCACTTCCGCCCCGGTGTCGACGACGCTGCCGTCGGCGTTGGAGAGCAGGGGTCGACCGGGGTCGGCCGGGACGATCGACGCGGCGTGCGCGCGCAGGGCCGCTTCGGCGGGGGCCATGAACCGGGTGTGGAATGCGCCCGCGACGGCCAGCGGCAGCACGCGGGCCCGGTCCGGCTTCTGCGCGGCGAGCTGCGCGAGCGCAGGCAGCGGCCCGGCGGCGACGATCTGGCCCCTGCCGTTGCGGTTGGCGGGGTCGAGCCCGAGCCGTTCGAGGGTGGCCAGGACGTCGTCGGGGTCGCCGCCGAGCACTGCGCTCATGCCCGTCGGTTCGAGGGCGCAGGCGGCGGCCATCTCCCGACCACGGACGGCGGCCAGCGCCACCGCGGCGTCCGCGTCGAGCACACCGGCGATCGCGGCGGCGGCCAGCTCGCCGACGGAGTGCCCGGCGACGGGGGCGCCCGGGGGCAGGTCGAGCCTGCGCGCGGCCAGCAGGGCGGCGGCCACCACGAGCGGCTGCGTCACCGCCGTGTCCTTGATCTCCTCGGCGTCCGCCGTCGTGCCAAGGCGCCGCAGGTCGAGACCGATGGCGGCGGACCAGCGCGCCAGCGTGGCCTCGGCCTCCGGATCATCGAGCCACGGGGTGAGCATGCCGGGGGACTGCGATCCCTGGCCCGGTGCGAGGAGCGCGATCACGCACTGAAGCGAACACCGTGCGGCGGCCCCGTGGGATAACGGCAGGCACCAACTCGGCGGGCGCCGATTGGAGGTTTCCTCCAATTCGCCGGCCGCTCAGGCCCGGTCGCGGCGCTCTCGGTTGTAGGAACTCCGCAGCTCAGTGCTCGTGCAGGCGGCCGACGACCACGGCCGTCCGCAGCACGAGCGCGTCGCGCGGGTCCGCCGGGTCGAGCTGCGTGATCTCACTCACCCGCCGGAGGCGGTAGCGGACGGTGTTGGGGTGCACGAAGAGCGAGCGCGCGCACGCCTCCAGCGCGCCGCCGCCCTCCAGGTAGACCTCGAGCGTGTGCCGCAGCTCCCCGGTCGCCGCCAGTGGCGCGATGGTCGCGACGAGTCGCTCGCGGGCCAGGGCGTCGCCCGCGAGCGCGCGCTCGGGCAGGAGCTCGTCGGCCGCGACCGGCCGGGGCGCCGCGGGCCATCCCGGCGCGGCGCGCAGCCCGGAGAGCGCGTCGCGGGCGCTCGCGTGCGCCCCCGCGAGGTCGGGCGCCACCGGCCCGACGACGACAGGGCCGGGCCCGAAACCCATGGCCAGGCGCTCCGGGAGGGCGGGGCACGCGGGCTCGGCAGGCGCGGTTGGTTCTGAGACCAGCACCACCTGCCTGCTGCCCTGCACGCCCACGAGCACGGAGCGGCCCGCGCGGCCTGCCTCGCGGCGCAGCGTGCCCGGCCCCTCATGCGGCCCGCTTGCCGGGCTGCCGACCACGACGCGCAGCGCGGCCGCGGCGTCCCAGCCCAGCGCCGAGGCGCGGGACACCAGCGCATGGTCGGTCTCGCCGCGGACGACGGCGTCGACGACCAGCGCCTCCTGGCGGGCGTCCCAGGCGCCGCGGGTCTCGGCGGCGCCCGCGTAGACGGTGGCGGCCGCGAACGCGATCTCCCTGCCGAACCGCAGGATGCCCTCGACCAGCGCGTGCCGCTCGGCCTCGTCGGCGGCCAGCGGCGGCAGGTGGTGCTCGAAGACGTCGGTGGCGATGCGCACGAGGTCGACGGTCTCCCGCAACGACAGCCGCTGGGCCAGGTCGTGCGGGGCGATCCGGAACGCCTCCGCGGTGAGCCGGATCGACTCGCCGCGCTCGCCCAGCCACGCGACGAAGTTCGCGACGCCCGTCTGGGTCACCAACAGCACGCCTGCGCGTTGGTCGGCGGGCAGCCTGCCGAACCACGGCTGGCGGCGTTCCATCTCGGCGAGGCAGGTGGCGGCGAGCTCGCCGGACGCCAGCTCGATGCGCCGGAGAGTGGCCTGCGAGAGCCCCCTCGTCACGTGTGACAGCATGGGAACAGCGTGCGTCCGGCACGTGCCCGAACGCGCCCGTGGCGCCGTCCGCTCCCGGCGCGGGTCAGCCGATGGGGGTGACCTTGCTGGCCTGCGGTCCCTTCTGGCCCTGCTCGATGTCGAACGACACGCGCTCGCCTTCGTCGAGACTCTTGTACCCGTTCTTCTGGATCGCGGAGTAGTGCACGAACACATCCGCGCCGCCACCGTCGGGCGCGAGGAAGCCGTAGCCCTTCTCGCTGTTGAACCACTTGACGGTGCCTTCTGCCATTCTTGCTCTCCTCGTACTCCTGCGCCGGGCCTCTGCAAACCCGGTTCTACGGCGCGGCCACGATCACGCGTGGTGGGCGTCGCGCGGAGCGTATCGCCTAATCGCGGGCTTGCCGAGCCCCAATGAGCCGTGGATTTGCCCGGTACCGGGGCTCGGCAAGCGTCCGGCTCAGGCCACGCCGCTGTCGCTCGTCTGCGGCGCGGCCGCCTGCGGGTCGTCGATGCGGTACCGCGCGGCCGCATCCGTGACGGCCGACCGGTCGACCTCGCCGCGGTCGGCCAGCGCGCGCAGCGCCGCCACAGTGATCGACTCCGCGTCCACGTTGAAGTGGCGGCGGGCCGCAGGCCGGGTGTCGGAGAGGCCGAACCCGTCGGTGCCGAGCGAGACGAACGGCGCAGGCACCCACGGCCGGATCAGGTCGGGGAGCGCCCGCATCCAGTCCGACACCGCGACGACCGGGACGCCTGCAGTGTCGGACGAGCCGAGCACCCGCGTCACATACGGCACCCGCGGCTCGCCGCCGGGATGCAGGAGGTTGTGCTGCTCGGTCTCGACGCCGTCGCGGCGCAGCTCGCCCCAGCTCGTCGCCGACCACACCTCGGCGCCGACGCCCCACTCCTCGGAGAGCCGGTCGCGCGCGTCCAGCGCCCACGGCAGCGCAACGCCGGACGCGAGCAGCCGCACCTGCGGTCCGTCGTCGCGCGCCGTCTCGACGTAGCGGTAGAGGCCGCGCAGCAGCCCCTCGACGTCGAGGTCGTCCGGCTCGGGAGGCTGGACGTAGGGCTCGTTGTAGACCGTCAGGTAGTACATGATGTTTTCTCCCGACAGCTCGCCGCCTTCGCCGCCGTACATGCGCCGTAGCCCGTCGCGGACGATGTGCGCGATCTCGAAGGAGAACGCCGGGTCGTAGCACACGACGGCCGGGTTGGTCGTGGCCAGCAGCAGCGAGTGGCCGTCGTTGTGCTGCAGCCCCTCGCCGGTGAGGGTGGTGCGCCCCGCCGTCGCGCCGACCAGGAAGCCGCGCGCCATCTGGTCGGCCGCCGCCCAGAGCGGGTCACCGGTGCGCTGGAATCCGAACATCGAGTAGAAGATGTAGACGGGGATCATCGGCAGGCCGTGGGTGGCGTAGGACGTGCCCGCCGCGGTGAACGAGCCGACCGAGCCCGCCTCGTTGATCCCCTCGTGCAGCAGTTGGCCGTGCTCGGACTCGCGGTAGGCCAGCATCAGCGTGGCGTCCACGGACGTGTACTGCTGGCCGTGTGGGTTGTAGATCTTCTGGGTGGGGAACATCGAGTCCATGCCGAACGTGCGCGCCTCGTCCGGAATGACGGGCACGAAGCGGCCGCCGATCTCCCGGTCCTTGATCAGCTCACGGAGCAGCCGGACGAACGCCATCGTCGTGGCGACCTCCTGCTTGCCCGAGCCGCGGCGCACGACCTCGTAGATCTTGTCGCCGGGCAGCGCCAGCGGCTTGGCGGTGACGCGCCGCTCGGGGATCGCCCCGCCCAGATGGGCGCGGCGCTCGGCCATGTAGCGGATCTCCGGCGCGTCCAGCCCGGGATGGTAGTACGGCGGCAGGTACGGGTCCGCCTCGAGCGTGGCGTCGCTGACCGGGATCCGCAGCTCGTCGCGGAACTGCTTGAGGTCGGCCAGGGACAGCTTCTTCATCTGGTGGGTGGCGTTGCGGCCCGCGAAGTGCGGCCCCAGACCATAGCCCTTGATCGTCTTCGCCAGGATGACCGTCGGCTGGCCATGGTGCTCCAGCGCGGCGGCGTAGGCGGCGTAGACCTTGCGGTAGTCGTGCCCGCCCCGCCGCAGCCCCCAGATCCGCTCGTCGCTCATTGGCTCGACCAGCGCCTTGGTGCGTGGGTCGCGGCCGAAGAAGTGTTCGCGGACGTAGGCGCCGTCGTTGGCCTTGTAGGTCTGGTAGTCGCCGTCCGGGGTAACGTTCATGAGGTTGACCAGCGCGCCGTCCCGGTCGGCGGCCAGCAGCGCGTCCCATTCGCGGCCCCAGATCACCTTGATCACGTTCCAGCCTGCGCCGCGGAAGAACGCCTCCAGCTCTTGGATGATCTTGCCGTTGCCGCGGACCGGGCCGTCCAGGCGCTGGAGGTTGCAGTTGATGACGAACGTGAGGTTGTCCAAGCCCTCCGTCGCCGCGACGTGGATCATGCCGCGGGACTCCGGCTCGTCCATCTCGCCGTCGCCGAGGAAGGCCCAGACGCGCTGGTCGCTGGTGTCCCTGAGACCGCGGTCGTGCAGATAGCGGTTGAAGCGCGCCTGCATGATCGCGTTCATCGGGCCGAGGCCCATGGAGACCGTGGGGAACTCCCAGAACTCCGGCATGAGCCGCGGGTGCGGGTAGGAGGGCAGACCGGCGCCCGGGCCGCCGTGCGAGAGCTCCTGGCGGAAGCCGTCGAGCCGGTCCTCCGAGAGGCGCCCTTCCAGGTAGGCGCGGGCGTAGATGCCGGGCGATGCGTGGCCCTGGATGTAGACCTGATCGCCGCCGCCGTGGTGGTCCTTGCCGCGGAAGAAGTGGTTGAACCCGACCTCGTAGAGCGTGGCCGACGACGCATAGGTGGAGATGTGCCCGCCGACGCCGATCCCGGGCCGCTGCGCCCGGTGTACCAGCATCGCGGCGTTCCACCGGATGAAGCGCCGGTAGGCGCGCTCGGCCTCCTCGTCGCCGGGGAACCACGGCTCCCGGTCGGTGGGGATCGTGTTGACGTAGTCGGTGCTGGTCAGCGACGGGACGCCGACGTGCCGCTCGCGGGCGCGCTGCAGCATGCGCAACATCAGGTAGCGGGCGCGCTGTTGGCCTGCCGCGTCGAGCACGGCGTCGAAGGAGTCCAGCCACTCGGCCGTCTCCTCCGGATCGATGTCGGGCAGGTGGGCGGCGAGCCCGTCGCGGATGACGTGGACGCGCCGCGGCGGCGTGTCGGCGCCTGACTGGCCGGTCAAGAGTTCTCCCTGCGTGCCTGTTGCTCGGGTCGAGATGTCTGCCATCCCCTATCGTGCCCCTCACGGGCTTGTCTCGTAACGACTGGTTGCGCCCGGACGAGTCCCGTGTTCGGATTCCGCATCCGGACACCCTCTACAGGAAGTGGGGTAGGAGCAGCGTGGTCGCCGCGGGAGATGACGGGCGGGCGCCCGACATCGCGGGCAAGCTCGGCGTGGAGCCGGGGATGGTCGTCCAGGAGCTCGGCTGGGATGAGGACGTCGACGATGACGTACGGGACGCCGTCGAGGAGCGCTGCGGCGATGAGCTGCTCGACGAGGACGCCGACGACGTCGTCGAGCTGGTCATTCTGTGGTGGCGCGAGTCCGACGGCGATCTCGCCGACGCACTGATGGACGCCATCGGCCCGCTGGCCGACAACGGCGTCATCTGGGTGCTCACGCCCAAGACCGGGCGTCGAGGCCACGTCGAGCCGAGTGAGATCGCGGAGGCGGCGTCGACGGCCGGGCTCTCGCAGACCTCGAACGCCACCGTGAGCGAAGGGTGGGTGGGCTCGCGCCTCGTGGCGCCGAAGGCGGGCAAGTCGCGGCGCTGAGCGGAGCTTGCGGAACGAACATCGGGGCCGAGCGGAGCTTGCGGAGCGAACATCGGGGCTGAGCGGAGCGCCTCACCAGCGCCCGCGCCACCGGTCGGGCACCGAGCGCCCGTCCGGGTCGTAGACCACCCGGTAGAGCGGCGTGGCCCACAGACGGGTCAGGCGGGACATCCGTTCGAGGTGGTGGCTGTGCAAGCGGCCCGGCGGCCGCGGGCCGCGCCTGCCCGCGCGGTGCCATCTGTTGAGGGCTTGCGCCGCAGCCTCCATGGCCGTGACCGCGTCGTGCGGGTCCACCGCTTCCACGCGGCCGACCTGGTTGGGCGGCAACGTGAGGCGGCCGTCGACGTCGGCGTGCCGCGGGACGATGACCAGGTGCAGGTCCGGTTCCGCGCGCGAACCCGCGGGCCACCGTGCGCTCGCCGTGCGGTGCGTACGGTTCGCTCGTGATCGCCGCAGCCGGGACATGAGGTGTGCTCACGCACCTCATGTCCCGGCTGCGGTGATCATGGGGCAGCGTCGTGATCACGGCCGCGGCTCGCCGGGCTGCCCGTGACCACGGCCGGGGCCGGCCGGGGCCGGCCGGGGCGCGCCGTGGAACCCGCGTGCCGCCATTGAGCGGTCAGCGCGCCTCGAGTTGGGCGTCGTGCCACGGCGGGTGCGGGCCGTACTCCGCGGCCATCGGCAGGGCCTGCGGATCGCCCAGGTGCCGGGCGTCGTCGCGGCGGCCGTGGCACAGGTCGACGCCGCCGACGAACGCCACGTCGCGACCCGGACTGCGGAGCACCACCAGCTTCTGGTGGTAGCGAGCCGCCGCGGCGGACGCGCTGGTCGAGCAGCACCTCGCCGCCCGCGTCGTTGACGTCGTCACCGAGCTGTCGGTTCTCCTCCTCCCTGTAGGACAGCTTCCGCGAGTGTGACCGCCACATCAGCCCTTTGACGACGACACTCCGGCGGGCCGCGTCGCCCAACTGCTGCGCCGCTGTCGGCGCGTCGACGAGCGGCGTCACGGCGTTCCCGGTGGTCCACGGGGCGAGACCGCAGGCCGGGTTGCCCATCTTGTCCGTGGTCAGGAACCAGTCCGTGAGGTGCACGTCGTGGACAGTAGCTAGGCTCGGCGGTGCCGCTTGTCCCGGCCGATGAGGAGTAGCGACGATGGCCCCCGAGGTGGGAACCGAAGCCTCCGGCTTCACGCTGAAAGACCAGAACAACCAGGACGTCACGCTGTCGTCGTTCCGGGGCGAGCGCAGCGTGCTGGTGGTGTTCTACCCGTTCGCGTTCTCCCCGGTCTGCACCGGCGAGCTGTCCGCGGTGCGCGACGACCTGGCGTCGTTCCAGAACTCCGAGGTCCAGATCCTGGCGGTCTCGGTGGATCACCCCTTCGCGCTGAAGGGGTGGGCGGACGCGCAGGGCTACGCGTTCCCGCTGCTCGCCGACTTCTGGCCGCACGGCAAGGTCGCCCAGGACTACGGGGTGTTCAACGCAAAGGCGGGCTTCGCGCTCCGCGGCACGTTCCTGGTGGACACGACCGGTACCGTGCGCTTCGCGGAGGTCAACGGCCCCGGCGAGCCCCGGAACCAGGACGTGTGGAAGAAGGCCCTCGCGGCGATGTGACGTCGGCGCCGGTTCGCCCGGCGTTCAGGGCGCGTAGCTCAGCGGGAGAGCACTCGGCTTACACCCGAGCGGTCGCAGGTTCGATCCCTGCCGCGCCCACCACTCTGACCAGCGGTTTCGCCGATTGGCGACTGGATGTGGGCCGACAGGCCATGACACGTTTCGTGACGCGAACGTGTCCTATGCTCGCGTCATGGCCCGGTCCCAGCCGCGGCGTCGGCGTACCCGCGGCGCCATCGACGAGCTGCCCAGCGGTGCCCTGCGCGTGCGCGTCTATGCCGGTGCGGACCCGCTGACCGGCAAGCGCCACGACCTGATCGAGGTAATCCCGCCCGGCCCGAAGGCCGCCGCGCTCGCCGAGGCCGCCCGCGTGCGGATGCTCGGCCAGGTTGACGAGCGTCGGAACCCGCGCACCAGCGCCACGCTCGACCAGCTGCTCGACCGCTACCTGGAGACGCTCGACGTCGGCCGCACCACCCACGCGATGTACACGAAGTACCTGGAGAAGCACGTCCGGCCGTTCGTCGGGCGGCTCAAGGCGGGCGGCGGGGTACCGCGTCCCGCCGCCCCGAGGGGCCGGGCCGACAGCCGCTACACGGTCTCCCCGCTACTTCCGTTGCGTGACGCCCGGCCGCGGGTGCATCGGTCCCGGCATCAGCGGCCTTGGGCGTGTCCGAGGGCGAGGTATCCGGCGCCGAAGGCCAGTTCCTGGACTCGTAGATCGGGGACGTATCCGGCCAGCTGTCGCCACGGTCGGTCGAAGCCGGTGAAGTCGGCGATGAAGGGTGCGTGGAGTTCGGTGACCCACGCGCGCAGCGGCCACATCCACGGGGCAGGCCATTTCCCGCCTGCCGCGGCGACCGGCGCGCCGGGACGCAGGTGGTCGAACACGTTGCCCAGCGCGGCGGGGGACTGCATGAGGTCATGTACCGCACAAAACAGGGCGGCGTCGGCCACACCGTCGAGGGGTGCGGTGGCGACCGGGGCGGCGATCAGGTGGACGTTGTCCCAGCCGTGCTCGTCGATGCGGTCGGCGGCCACCTGAAGCATCTGCTCGGAGGCGTCGATCCCGATGACGGCCCCGGTTCGGCCGACCTTGTGCTGTAGCAGCGGTAGGCACAGCCCGGTGCCGCAGCCGACGTCGAGCACGGTGTCGCCGCTGCGGAGGGGCAGCCGCTCGACGAGTAGATCACGCCAGTGCCGGAAGGCGTCGGTGCGCCGGTCGTAGTCACCGGCCTGGCTGCCGTAGGCCTCGGACAATCGGCTAGGCGCCGCACGATATGCGGTGTTCGTCGACGGGGCAGCTGTCGGTCGGCCGGTGGTCATGCCGTGCGCCGTTCGGGCCTCGCTATGCTGGATCCTTCTCCGAGGTCAGGGGACGCGGCCGGGGTCGGCGCCGCGCTGTGGGGCTGGTCGCGGTGTTCGGTGAGCCAGGCGCTGAGGACCGTGGCGAACCGGTCGGGTTGCTCGATGTGGGGCAGGTGTCCGCAGTCGGAAAACACCGACAGTCGCCCGTGGGGTAACAGGTTGACCGCGGTCTGGGCGTGGTGGACAGGTACGACGTAGTCGCAGCCGCCCCAGATGAGCAGGGTGGGCGTGGTCAGGGTCGGAAGGTGGTCGAGCAGGATCTGGCGTTGCCCGTTGGGGCCGAACAGGGCGCGGGCCATGGCGGTGGAGGCTTCGAGCTGGCCGGGGCGGCGCCCGAGGGCGTGGTGCTCGGTGACGAACTCCGCGGGCACCCGCCAGGGCTGGGCGAACAGCATCGCCGTCGACATGGTGGTGCGGCCCAGGTCACCCCCGGGGAGACGGCTGATCATGATTGCCAGCTCGCCGATGATCGGCAGAGTGTCCAGGGCGAGTAGGGGGTGCACGTCAGGTCCGAGGCCTGCGCTGTCGACCAGGGTCAACGATTGGATGCGCTGCGGGTCGGCGACGGCCAGGCGCAGCGCGATCAGCCCTCCTGCGGAGTGGCCGACCAGGTTCAGCGGTGGGTCGATGTGCAGGGTGTCGAGGAACGCGGCCACAAACCGGGTCAGGTCGGAGCCGGGGGCGTAATCGCCGCCAGCGGGGGCGGGGGCGGTTTCGCCGTGACCGGGCAGGCTCAAGGCGAGCACCCGGTGGGTGCGGGCCAGGGCGGAGATGACCCATCGCCAGCTGGTGGCGCTCTGCTCGTGCCCGTGCAGCAGCAGCAGCGGCGGCCCGGTCCCGGCTTCCAGGTACTGGGTGTGCATCCCGTCCACGGTGACCCGACGGTCGTGGAGGGCGTGCTCGCCCTGGTCCTGACGTTGGGGCGGAACGGATGACGCCGTCGAGATGACAGACATGAAGCCTCCTGGTCGCGGTCTGGGGTACTGGCCGCGTCACCGGGGGCTGGGGCGACACCGAACCATCATGCACACGGCCGAAACGCCGCCGACCGTGGGAAGCTGGCTATCGTACGTGGATGGGACTCGGCTGGAGTGCACCGGCGCGGCCCATGTATTCCCTGCGGGATCCCGACATGACCGGCCGGCTGCCCAGACCTGCTGAACAGCCGACCAGGCCGGTTTGGCGCTGCTACTGGTTATCGCCGGTCGTGCTCGATCCGGTCGGGCGTCGAGGCCGTGGTGCGCGACCCGGAGTAGGCGAGCTCACCTTTGCGGTGATCGCCGAGTCTGATGTCCTTGGCGTAGGCGTTGGCGCCACCGATCATGCTGGCGAAGGCGTCTTGCTGCACCTTCAGCATGGCTTCCGCCAACTCCGACCAGGACGTGAAGACCTGCTTCCAGGCCTCGAGCACGGGCGCAATAACGTCCATGCCCGCCGCCGGCGCCTGCTGCTGCTCGGGCCGGGCGTCCTGCTCGGCGTACTCGCCGCGGTCACGGCGCTCGCGGTCCTCACCGAACCGCTCGTCACGGCCGTAGACGTCCCGTCGCTCGTCGCGGTTATCGCGCGAGTCGTTGCGTTCGTTGTCCTGCTCGTCCCGCACGGCGGAAAGGTTCTCGCGGCGTTCGTCGTTGTCGCCGAGCCGACCGTCCTCGCCCTGCCGGTCCTGCTCGTCGTACGAGCCCCGCGCGTTGGTTGCCGTGGGCGGCTGGTTGGTCGTGCGCGTCATAGCGCTCCTTCGTGGTGAAGATCGATGCCCGGCACACTGCCGAGGCGGTCTCGCGTCCTGGACCAGGAGATCCATATTGCGATACTCTGTCTACGATAGTTGGATGTGGACACGATAGCAATACGCCGTATGCTTATAGCTCTCGGGAAGGAGATCGATGCCCAGCGACGCCGCCCAGACCCGGCCGCCTGCCGCGCCACGGCCGGCGGGCCGCCCTGCGGCGCTGACCCGTGAGCAGGTGCTGGTTGCCGCACTGGAGATCATCGATGAGGGCGGTGTCGAGGCGCTGACGATGCGCAGGCTCGCGAAGGCTCTTGACCGCAACCCGATGGGCATCTACCGCCACGCCGCCGACAAGGACGCCCTGCTCGACCTCGTCGTCGAACACGTCGTCTCCGAACTGGTCGTACCCCACGAGCCCATCCCCGGTGATGACGGCGACCGTGATGTGGATTGGGAAACCGCTCTGTGTCGCACCGCGCACGCGTTCCGCCGGATCGCCCTGGCCCACCCCAACGCGGTGCCGCTACTGGTGACCCGGTCGGTCACCGGTCCGCTCGCCCTGCGACCGCTGGGCACGCTGCGGCCGCTGGAAGAGCTGCTCGAGGTGTTCATCGGCGCCGGGTTCGACCCCCGCGGCGCGCTGCACGCCACCCGGCTGTTCACCGGGTTCCTCTACGGCCACATCCAGGACGAACTGCAACAAAGGGTTCACGACCCCGACGAGATCGACGACCTGCTCCGCCTCGGGCTGCATCGCCTACCCATCACCCAGTTCCCCCGGCTGCGCTCCCTCGCCACCGTCCTGGCCACCTACGACGGCGCCGCCGAACTCGACGAAGGACTGGACATCATCATCGCAGGGCTCCGCAGCCAACTCCTCAACTGACCACCCAACCCGCGAGCGTAGGCGCCGTTCCCACGCGTTGCCTTCCCGATAGCGTAGCCCTATGCTGGAAGTCTGAGCCCCGCCGGGCTCAGCTATATGCCCTGGACCCCGGTATATCGCCTGTGCGCGTCCGGGAGACCAGGGCATTTGTGATCATGTGAGCCGATCTCCGCGGGCGCGCGATGTGAGCATGCATCCATCCAGACCTCATCCAGACCGGCCTGTTGCCGGCACCACAAGGTCCGACGCTCGCGGAGCCTTGCACCGTGGTGACTGGGCGTCGAGCGCTGGCGAGCTTATCGGCGTCGTTGATCAATTTCCAGCGCGCTACTCGTAATGCGGCGACGAGAGGCCACAGCAATGGCAACCTATGCCGGTAACAAAGCGGAACAAGCCGGAGACAGCAAAGCCCTGGAAGTGCTCGCCCGCATCGGGTTGGTCGCCTACGGTGTCGTACACCTCCTGGTCGGTTGGGTGGCGCTGCAGATCGCGTGGCGCCTGGCCGGTAGCGAGAGCGCAGACACCTCCGGGGCCATGAAAACGCTGGCTGATCAACCCTTTGGCCAGGTCC
Organism: uncultured Actinomycetota bacterium; assembly: GCA_963822805.1. Lineage (GTDB taxonomy): Bacteria > Actinomycetota > Actinomycetes > Mycobacteriales > Pseudonocardiaceae > Pseudonocardia. The sequence goes on from CAWGIV010000006.1 coordinate 306,755, forward strand.
TGCTGTGGCTGGTCGCGGTCGGCCTGGTGGCCCTCGCGCTTTGGCAGGCCAGCGAAGTCATCTGGGGCTACCGCAACCTTGAAGGAGCCAAGCGCGTCCGCACGCAGGTCACCAGCGGCGCCAAGGCCGTGGTCTACGCTGCGCTCGGCTACAGCGCGGGGGCGGCCGCCCTCGGCGCGGGCGAGTCGAGCTCACAATCCCAGCAACAGGCCACCTCGGGTGTCTTGGGATGGCCCGGCGGCCGGGTGATCGTGATCGTCGCGGGGCTCGTCATCATCGGCGTGGGTGTGGCCGCGGTCGTCAAGGGCGTCAAGAAGTCATTCAGCGAGGAGATCGACACCTCGCCGCTGTCGCCAGCCTTACGAACCGTCGTAGCACGGCTGGGTCAAGCCGGATATATCGCCAAAGGTCTGGCCCTCGGCGTGGTCGGCGGCCTGCTCAGCTATGCGACCCTGACCTTCGACCCGCAAAAGGCGCAAGGGCTGGATGGTGCCATGCAAACCATCCTCGCGCAGCCATTCGGGGCTTTCCTGCTCACGACCGTGGCGCTGGGATTCGCCGCCTTCGGCCTGTTTGCGATACTCCAGTCCCGATACCGCCGAATGTAATGCAATGTCACCGCGAAGAATCCAAGCTAACACGAGCGGAACGACGTCCAGGCCCCGCTTTTGCGCGTTCCCGCTGCAGTTGGGGCGGTGACGCTACTCGCCTGGTACGGCAGCCGCACTTCGTGATCTTGGCTGGGTGAGGGTGTAACGAGGGCGGCCGCCCCGATGATCATCATGTTGTGACGCAAGAAGATCATGAGGCGGCCGCTGCGGCCATGGTAGAGGCCAAGCTGGTGCAGGAGAAGCTGACCGAGCTCCACGGACGGCTGAGTCGCTGCTTCGGCCGGGTCGAGCCGCTGAAGCAGGCCCGCAAGTACATCACCGGGTTGATGAGCGATCTGCCGCGCAAGAACTGATGGACGATCGCCGAGCACGCCGGGGATCCCACCCCGGACCGGATGCAGCGGCTGCTCAACGACGCGGTGTGGGACACCACCACAGCGATGGGGGTCATCCGCCGGTTCGTGGTCGAACACCTCGCTCCGCCGGTCGGCGAGCTGGCGGTCGCGGCGCTGGACGAGACCGGGCAGGAGAAGAAGGGCAACGCCACCGCGGGGGTGAAACGCCAGTACATGGGCTGTACCGGGCAGGTCGCCAACGGGGTCAACACCGTGCACTGTTCGTATGCCACCCGCAGTGGGCACGCCCTGATCGGGGCTCGGCTCTACCTGCCCCCCGAACAGCTGGAGGACCCCGACCGCCGGGCCGCGCTCGGCATCCCCACCGACCTGGCGTTCCGCACGAAACCCCAGCTGGGCATCGACATCATCACCGACGCCATCGCCGATCACACGATGCCCCCGTGGTGCGCCGGTGACGAGGTCTACGGCCGCTCCGGTCAGCTGCGCCAACACTTGCAGGACCACCAGATCGGCTACGTGCTGCGCGTCGGGTGCGCGTTCACCGTGCAGCTCAACCCGGCCACCCGGCTACGGGCCGACGCCATCGCCGCGACCCACCTCAGCGACCAACAGCACTGGCAGACCGTGACCGTTGCCGGCTCCAAGGGCGAGCGCAGCTACGGCTGGGCGTGGGTGGGCACCACCAACCCGCGGCACTTCCTGCTCATCCGCCGCCACCACCAGTCCGGCGAGCTGGCCTACCACTACTGCTACATCCCTCCCGGGCGGCCCGTCACGCTGGCCATCCTGGTCGCGGTGGCCTGCCTGCGCTGGCCGGTCGAGGAGGATTTCGAGTTCGGCAAGGACCACTTCGGACTCGACCACTCCCAGGCCCGCCGCTACACCGCCCTGCTACGCCACACCGTGCTGGCCATGGCCGCGCTCGCCGTCTGCGCCATCACCGCCGCCGACGCGGCCACCGCACCAAGCCACCCGCGCCCATGCCCACCCGGCCCGACCAGCCACCACCCCCCGATCCCGGGCTGATCCCCCTCACCGTCACCGAGATCAAACGACTGTTCAACCTGATCACCCGCCGCCACCAGCCCGAACACCACCACCTGCGATGGAGCATCTGGCGACGCCGTCACCAAGCCCGCGCCAGGTGGTTCCATCACCGGGCACGACTCGAACGGGAGACCTCATAACGAAGTGCGGCTGCCGTACTGGGCCAGCGTTGGTCGGGCTCCGATCGGTCGGCTTCCCGCAGGGCCGTCGACGGGCCCGTCTGCCGGCTGGCTCGGCTGTGGTCTCGGATTGGCTCGATCCGGGTATCCTGGGCTGAGTCGAGTGATCCCACCAGGGGCACCCGACCCTGTAGAAGGCGGCAGAGATGGGCTTCGCGGACAAACTCTCGAACAAGGCACAAGAGCTACGGGGTCGCATCAAGCGCAACACCGGCGAGGTGCTCGGTGACAGACGGCTCCGTCGCCGGGGCCGTACCGACGAGGTGAAGGCCAACCTCAAGCAGACAGGCGAGAAGGTCAAGGGCGCGTTCCGCGGGCGGGGCACTCGCCGTCGCCGTCCTCGCGTGTGATCACCACGGACGCAGCGAGAGTCGCATCGCACCGCGAGTCATCGTCGTGGGGAAGTCGCCGGAGAAAATGGACGGCGCCATCGCGGTGCTCGCAGCGAACGGCTTCGCGGCCACCGGGGTCTTCTCCGAGGAAGAAGCGCGGCGGGCGATCGCGCTGGCGGACACCCTTTTCGCTGTGGTCGCCGGTGGTTTCCTCGGCGAGCAGGCGCGGAAGCGCCTGCAGAGCGCCGCTGTGTCCAGGGGTGCGGTCGTGGTGATCCTTCCCGGTGTCGTGACGCGTCGTGTGACGCGAACTTCTGTTCATCGGGGTGGTTTCTGCGGCTCGCCGAGATTGGGCGTATCACTGTTGTTACTGGTAGGGGCTCTGGGAGGTGACGTCGGCTCCTCTTACACCCGAGCGGTCGCAGGTTCGATCCCTGCCGCGCCCACCAGCTTGACCAGCGGTTTCCGCTTGGTGCTGAGCGGTCGCCGACACGCCATGACACGGTGCCCGTCTCGACGCTGACGTTCGAGCTCGACGGCGGCCGACTCTGGTCCGCGGTCGGCGACTGGCAAGCCGTCACCGCGGCTCTGGTTGGTCTCGCCCGGGCGGGCCGATGCGACGCGATGCCCCTCAGCTTGCCGCCAATGCCTGCCCAGATGCTCGCGATGGGCCCGACCACGGTGAACCACTTCCACAACCCGGTCGACGGCAGCACTGAGCTGCGCGGACCTCGCGACCGGCAAGCCACGCTCGACGAGCTCGGCGCTGCGCACCTTCCTGGCCGAAGGGCCCTTCTGGCAGCCGGGTGACGAACTGCTGACTCCGACTGCCACGTCTCGACCGGTGCCGTACAAGCTCTGGCGGGCGTCATGCTGATTACCAGCCGAGTTCGTGCCAGTCTCGCGATCGATCCTGCACACGGCCGGTTTGCGCTCAGGGCCGCTCGGGCCGTGAAACTGCCGATCGACGCCCTGCGGGCGGGGCCTGTCGGCCCTCGGCTTACCACGGCCGGTCTCACCGTCAAGGGTGCTTCGCATCGGCTGCGCCGACGGCCGCAAGCGGCCGCCTTTGACGGTGAGCCTCTCCGGCCGTGGTTGGGACGCCGGCGGCGGGGTACCGCGTCCCGCCGCCCACAGGCCGGGCCGACAGGCCCACCATCCTCATCGGACCAGCCAACAGAAAGCAGCGTCCGGCGCGATCCTAAACGGGTTTGGCCCAGGTCACGATGCGGCGTCGTCTCGGCGTTCGAAGACATGGGCACGTCGCAGCAACTGCTCGGCTTCGACCGACACAACGCGGAGGAGCATGGCGTTGCGGGCGGCGTCGAAGCCTTGCGAGGGGCCGCTGATGGCGAGGGCGGCGATGGGTCGTCGGGCGGTGTCGCGGAGGGCGACAGCGACGCAGCTGAGATTGGGGCGCGCCTCCTGGTCACTGGCGGCGATGCCCGTGTCACGGGCGCGCCGGAGCTCGGCGCGGAAGTTGTGCGGCGCGGTGATGCTTCGAGGGGTGCGGGCGGCCAATCCTCGACCCAGGAGCGCCTCGGCGGCGTCGGGGTCATAGGCGAGGAGGGCTTTGCCCATGGCGCTGCAGTGGGCGGGGAAGCGTGATCCGAGTCGTAGGGCGTGGGGGGTGGTTCGGCGGCCGTGGAGGCGCCCGAGGAGGACGACGTCGCTGTCGCGCATAACGCCGAGGTGCACGGTTTCGCGGGAGCGTTCGTAGAGGGCGGCCATGATCGGGGAGAGCAGTTCGTGCAGGCGCCCGGGTCGGGGTTCGTAGACCTGGGCGCCGATGTCGTGAAGGCGGCGGCCGAGGCGGTAGCGGCCTTCGTCGCGTTCGACAAAGCCGTTGCGCTCCATGGTGGTGAGCAGGCGAAACACCGTGGACTTGGACAGCCGCATCGACCGGGCCAGCTCGCTCACGCCGACGAACTGTCCGCCCGGTGGGAGCGCGGCCAGGATTTCGAAGGCCTTGTCGACGGCGGTGCGAGCTCCCTCCCTGGTCCGCTCGTGGCTGGGGGCGAGCCGGGTCACCGCGGCAAGGGGGTCGGCATCCAGGGTGGCAGAGGACGTCATTGGCCTACTCCAGCGGTTATCGGTCCGACGGCTCTGGAATGCTAGCATTCCAGAGCCCGTCGAGAAAGAGACGACGTCGGTTCCCCGGTGTGAGCTGGAGCGCCTATCCGGAGACGGCGGGAGCCACGAGCATGATGATCGTGGCTTCGGAAGCGGCGATGTTGGTTCAGGCGAGGGCCGCGTGTTCGACGTCGGCGATGATGTCGGTGCCGCGGGACTCGGGCATCAGCGCGACGGCGATGATCGAGATGACGGCGTTGATGGCGACGTAGATGGCGATGGCGTAGCCGGACTGGACCACCTCGAACAGGGATGCCGCGATGATCGGCGACAGGGCGGCCCCGAACACGCCCGCGAGTTGGTAGCCCACGGAGGCGCCGGTGTAGCGGATCCGGCTGCCGAACATCTCGGAGAACATGGCCGCGGTCGGGCCGCCTGCCAGGCTGAGCGCGATCCCGAAGATGAGCACGTGGCCGATCAGCGCGTCCCGGTCGCCTCTGCGCCATGGGATGGGGCCTTCCGCACCGACGTCCCTGTGGTGTCCCCGGCCCGCGGCGTCGCTCGGGCCGAGCCGCCCTGATCCGGTGACCGAGCCTGCGCGGGCGTGCCGAATCGCGGCACACGGACTGGGTCTGGCACCGGAGCCCGGCACACACTCCGAGATGTCAGGCCACGACCGGACGCACCGCATGGCCCGGCCGCTGGTTGTCAGCGGCCGGGTATCGCCGGGCAGCGCACTACGCCCAGGTCGATGCCCCGGTCGGCCGGGCGGGTCCGCTGCCGGGATTTCACATTGACCTATGAGGAGGACGCGTGGACACGATGCTGGTGGCCCGTTTGCACGAGATCGGTAAACCGATGGAGCTGGAGCGGGTGCCGATCCCGACGCCGCGGTCCACCGATGTTGTGGTCGAGGTCAAGGCCTGCAATGTGGTGCCGAACCTGAAAAACGTGCTGGCCACCTACGCCGAATGGTTCCCGTATCTTCCGCTGCCCCGGCTGCCGGCCGTGTTCGGTCTCGACTCGGCGGGGGTGGTGACCCAGGTCGGCGATCAAGTGCGCGGGATCCGCGTCGGTGACCGGGTGTACGTCAACCCGGGCCTGTCGTGTGGGTCGTGCCGCCCGTGTCGCCGCGGCGAGGACCCGAACTGCCCGGCCTACACCTTCATGGGCTACTTCGCGTTCGGGCCCGGCGGCCAACGGTTGTTCGACGCCTACCCCTACGGCGGGCTCGGGGAGTATCTGACCGCGCCCGCCCGCAACCTGGTCCGGTTGCCGGAGTTGGTGAACTTCGAGCAGGGCGCCCGGTTCGGCTACCTGGGTACGGCGTTCTCCGCGCTGCGCAAGGCCGGTGCGGGGCCGGGCCGCACCGTCCTGGTCGACGGCATCTCCGGCACGCTCGGCCTGGGCGCCTGCCTGATCGCGCTCGGTTTGGGCGTGACCCGGGTGCTGGGCACCGGCCGCAACCTCGATCTGCTCGCCGACGTCAAGGCCATCGCACCCGAGCGCATCAACGTGCTCCCCGCGGGGACGGCGGAGCTCGCGGAGTGGGCGCGGGCGCACACCGACGGCGAGGGCGTCGACATCGTCATCGACGCCCTCGGTCCCAGCGCCCCGGCCGAGGCCCTGCTCGAGGCCGTCGCCGCGCTGGGACGCGGCGGGGTGTTGGTCGATATCGGCGGCATGATGGAACGTCCACCGCTGGATCTGTTCGCGATGATGTGTGCCCAGCGCAGCGTGCTGGGCAGCCTGTGGTTCACCACCGCCGAGGCCCAAGACATGGCCGACATGGCCGGCGCCGGGGCGCTGGACCTGTCGGTGTTCGAGCACCACACCTTTGCGCTCGCCGACGTCAACGACGCTCTGGACACCATTCCGCAGCGGCACGGCGGCTTCACCAACTTCCTGTGCGTGCCCTGACCGACCGCGAACCGGCTACTCCGGGCCCGGGCACCCAGCCCCTACCGCTGAAAGAAAGGTCTGCTGATGAACGCACCGATCTTGCCACCACCCGTCTTCACGCCGTTTCGGTCCGTGGACGGCTACGACACCGACGTCGTGGTCATCGGGCTGGGCCCGGCCGGCGGTGTCGCGGCCCTCGCATTGGCCACCTACGGCGTGCGGGTGCACGCGGTGACGATGTTTCCGTGGGTGGCGAACTCGCCGCGGGCGCACATCACCAACCAGCGCGCGGTGGAGGTGTTGCGGGATCTGGGGGTCGAGGACGAGGCCCGCAAGTACGCCACCCCGTGGGAGCAGATGGGCGACACGTTGTTCACCACCAGCCTGGCCGGGGAGGAGATCCTCCGGTTGCAGACCTGGGGCACGGGTGATCACCGGGTGGGGGATTACCTGCAGGGCAGCCCGTGCACGATGCTGGACATCCCGCAGCCCTACATGGAACCGCTGCTGATCAAGAACGCGGCCGAGCGGGGCGGGGTCGTCTCGTTCAACACCGAGTACCTCTCGCACACCCAGGACGCCGAGGGCGTCACGGTACTGTTCCGGGACCTACGGACCGGGCAGACGTTCGAGCAGCGGGCCCGGTACCTGCTCGGGTTCGACGGGGCCCGGTCGCGGATCGCGGAGCAGATCGGGCTGCCCTTCGAGGGCGAGCTGGCCCGGGCGGGCACCGCCTACATCATGTTCAACGCCGACCTGAGCCGCTACGTCGCGCACCGGCCGAGCATCCTGCACTGGATCTTCAACGCGACGGCCGGTTTCGGGGAGATCGGCATGGGGCTGCTGCGGGCGATCCGGCCGTGGAACGAGTGGATCGCCGGGTGGGGCTTCGACATGGCCGCGGGCGAGCCGGACCTGTCCGACGAGGTCGTGCTCGGCCGGATCCGGATGCTGGTCGGCGACCCCCAACTTGAGGTGGAGCTGGTGCGCAAGTCGCTGTGGTACGTCAACCAGCAGCACGCCACCGACTACCAGGTCGGGCGGGTGTTCTGCGGCGGCGACGCGGTGCACCGCCACCCGCCGTCGAGCGGGCTCGGTTCGAACACCTCCATCCAGGACGCATTCAACCTGGCCTGGAAGGTCGCGTTCGTGGTCAAGGGACACGCCGGGGCGGGATTGCTGGACTCCTACAGCCCGGAGCGGGCCCCGGTCGGGGCGCAGATCGTGGCCCGGGCCAACCAGTCCCGCAAGGACTACGCGGGGCTGCGGGAGTGGTTCGACCGCGACGGCGACGACCCGGTCCGCGACGGCCTGCTCCGCCTCAAGGAGGCCACTCCGGAGGGCGTCGCCCGCCGGGAGCGGCTGTACGCGGCGCTGGAGTTGAAGAACTCCGAGTTCAACGCGCACGGCGTGGAGCTCAACCAGCGCTACACCTCCGGCGCCGTCCTGGCCGAGCCCGACGCCGAGCCCGAGCAGTGGCCCCGCCACCGCGAGGTCTTCCTGCAGGCCACCACTCGCCCCGGGGCCAAGCTGCCGCACGCCTGGCTCGTCGGCCCGCACGGACGACGCGTCTCCACCCTCGACGTGACCGGCAAGGGCCAGATGACCCTGCTGACCGGCCTGGCCGGACAAGCCTGGAAGCACGCCGCCGGGCAGCTGGACCTGCCGTTCCTGCGCACCGTCGTCGTCGGCGAGCCGGGCACGATCGACCCGTACGGCTACTGGCACACGGTGCGCGAGATCCACGAGGCCGGCGCGCTCCTGGTCCGCCCCGACGGCTACGTCGCCTGGCGGCAGACCAACCCGGTCTGGGACGACGCCGAGGCGCTACACCAGCTGACCGAGGCGCTCACCGCCGTGCTCGCCCAACCGGTGGACAAGCAGTCCGGCGCCCACCCCGGCCCGGAGTACAGCACCCAGGCCGTGCCCATCACCGTCCCCATCGCCACATCCCAGGCGGTCGCCGAGCAGACCGTCACCACGTCGGGAGCAGACCGATGAGCAACCGTCCCTACACCAGCGTCTGGTCCGACCTGACCCAGGTCGAGTTCTGCCAGGGCTTCCTGCAGGCCGGGCCCTACCGCACCCGGTACCTGCACGCGGGCGACCCGTCGAAGCCGACCCTGCTGATGCTGCACGGCATCACCGGGCACGCCGAGGCCTACGTGCGCAACCTCGCCGCGCATGCCGAGCACTTCTCCTGCTGGGCCATCGACTTCATCGGCCACGGCTACTCTAGCAAGCCCGACCACCCGCTGGAGGTCCGCCACTACGTCGAGCAGGTCAACCACGTCCTGGACACCCTCGGGGTCGAGACGGCGTACTTCACCGGCGAGTCGTTGGGTGGGTGGACCACCGCCCGCTACGCCATCGACCACCCGGACCGGGTCGAACGCATCGTGCTCAACACCATGGGCGGCACCATGGCCAACCCGAAGGTCATGCAGCGGCTCTATACGCTGTCCATGGAGGCCGCCCGGGACCCGTCCTGGGAGCGGGTCAAGGCCCGGCTGGAGTGGTTGATGGCCGACCCGACGATGGTCACCGATGATCTCATCCGCACCCGGCAGGCGATCTTCCAGCAGCCAGATTGGCTCAAGGCCTGCGAAATGAACATGGCCCTGCAGGACCCGGACATCCGCCGCCGCAACATGCTCACCGACGACCTGCTCGCCCGCATCCAGGCCCCTGCGCTGGTGCTGTGGACGACCAAAGACCCGTCCGGGCCGGTCGACGAGGCCAAGCGGATCGCCTCGCTGATTCCCAACGCCCAGCTCGCGGTGATGGAAAACTGCGGTCACTGGCCGCAGTACGAGGACACCGCCACCTTCAACAAGATCCACCTCGACTTTCTCCTCGACCGCACCGACCGGGGCGGTGATTCGCGGTGACGCTTGCGTTGCTGGCCATGAGCCACAGCCCGCTGCTCGAGCAGGCCGAGCTCGACGCGCAGGTCTCCGCGGAACTGGAGGCAGCCTTCGGGGAGGCGCGGCGGTTCGTGCACGGGTTCGACCCGGACCTTATCGTCAACATTGCACCGGATCACTACAACGGCTTCTTCTACCGGCTGATGCCGCCCTACTGCATCGGCTTCGCCGCGCAGAGCATTGGCGACTACGGCAGCCCGGCCGGGCGGCTCGACGTCCCCGAGGACACGGCGCGCGCGCTGGCCGAGGCCGTGATCGCGCAGGGGATCGACCTGGCCGTCTCGCTGGACATGCAGGTCGACCACGGCGCGGTCCAGCCGATCGAGATCCTCTACGGCGACATCCGGGCCAAACCCGTCGTCCCGATCTTCATCAACTCGGTGGCCCCGCCGTTCACCCCGATCCAGCGCGTGCGCCTGCTCGGCGAGGCGATCGGCCGTCACCTCGCTGGCTTGGACGAGAAGGTGCTGCTCATTTCCTCCGGCGGGCTCTCGCACGATCCGCCCGTGCCCCGGTGGGCCACCGCAACACCCGAGCAACGGCGCATGCTGCTGGGGGAAGGCGGGCCGCTCCCACCCGAAGCGCGCGACGCCCGCCAGCGCCGGGTCATCGACGCCGCGCGGGAGTTCGCCGCAGGCACCGCGACCATTCAGGACCTCGCCCCGGACTGGGACCGTCGCCTGCTCGAGATCCTGGCTTCCGGCGACCTCACACCCCTGGACGCGTGGACACCGGAAGAGATGACCCGCATCGCCGGCAACTCCGCCCATGAGGTCCGGACCTGGATCGCCGGGTATGCCGCGCTCGCGGCTGCCGGGCCGTACACGGTGCGCTACCGCTACTACCGACCCATCCGCGAACTGATCGCGGGGTTCGGTCTCACCACGGTCACGCCGGACTGAGCTGTTGGCCGACGCCGGAGCCATCCCTGACCAGCGCCGTTGATGGGCGGCTCAGGGAGCGATCGCGGCGTCGGTCTCGGCGTGGATCACAGCGACGGTGCCCACGATGTGCCGTTCCATCTCCGCGCGCGCGGCCGCCTGGTCACCCGCGTGCAGCGCGGCTCGGATGCTCTCGTGGTCGGCGTGCCGGTCGTCCAGCGCCGAACTCAACGGCTGAGGCACCCCGGTGGTGTTGATCAGGAAGTCGGACAGGTCCCACATCCGGCGGCTCGTCTCCGCCATGATCCGCGAGTGTGCCATCTCGTGGATGACCTCGTGAAACCGACGGTTCCAGATCCGGTAGCCGTGTGAGCGGGCCGACGCGTTGGTCTCCCGGCGCAGCGCATCGATCCGCTGCGACACCGCATCCAAAGCCGCGAGCTGCTCCTCGGTGCGCCGCAGCGCGGCGATCCCCGCGATGGTGCCCTCGAACCCGCCGAACATGACGTAGAAGTCCTCGACCTCCCGCAGGTCGTAGCGGGCCACCCGAGATCCGACCTGAGGCACGATCTCCATCAGTCCGTCGCCGGCCAGCCGCCGCAACGCCTCCATGACGGGCTGCTTGCTGACCCCGAACTCCTGGCGCAGGGTCTCGGCCGACAGGCGCTCACCCGCCGCGTAGCGGCCCTCCATCAGACGCTCTTTGAGCTCGTCGTAGACCGTGTCATTGAGCCTGCCACCGCCGCGGTGCAGAGACGTCACCGCCCGTGGCGGGGCATCCCTGCTGTCCGGACCCATCCGGGAAGGGTAACCGCCGGGCAGGTGCGGCTCGATCGGCTCGGCCGTCGATCGGGTCATCGGTACTCCTGGCCGGCCATGGCGACCACTGTCCGCTCCCGGCCAGGATGGCGCGTGCCCGCGTGCCGAATCGCGGCACGACTGCTGGCCGGCCGCGCGGCGGCGGTCTCAGACTCCCGCCACGACAGCAGCGTCGCCCGCGGACGCCGATCTCCAGACCCGAACGGCGCACCAGCACAGGTGCCAAGGAGGAAGAAAGATGAAGTTCTGCATCGGCACGACCGCGAAGATCGACGCGGTCGATTTGGTCAAACAGGCCGAAGACGTCGGCGCCAGCCACTTCGGGGTGGGCGAGGGACCGCTGCTGTTCAGCGACCCCTACCAGTACCTGGCACTGGCCGCCCGCGAGACCAGCACCATCAAGCTGGGCACCTGGGTGACCAACCCGCTCACCCGCATCCCGCCGGTCACCGCCAACTCGATTGCCACCCTGAACGCGCTCGCCCCCGGCCGCACGTTCCTGGGCATCGGCACCGCGAACAACGCGCTGCGCTCCATGGGCAACCGCCCCGCCACCCTCAAAGAGCTCGACTCCGCCCTCACCGTCATCCGCGGCCTGCTCGCCGGTGAACGCGTCGAGCACCGCTGGCTCAAGCAGAACCGCGAGATCGAGTTCCTCGACCCCAATGGCATTTGGTACAACTTCGCCGACCCCGTCGAGGTCTGGATGTCCGCGGGCGGACCCAAAGGCTTCGCTGTCGCGGCCCGGCACGCCGACTACGTGACCTACTGCCTCGGGCCGAACGCCGACATGATCGGCGTGGTCCGTCGCGAGCTGGACAAGGCCGTGGCCGACGCGGGCCGCCTGCCCGGCTCGGTCAAGCTCGTCGCCCTATCCTGGTTCTACCAACTGCGCCCCGGCGAGACCTGGGAAACGGGGATCGACCAGGGCTTCGGCTCCGGGCCGATCAGCTCCTGCCTGACCAACGCCGGGTTCATGAACGAGCACGTCGAAGAGCTCGGCGAGGGCATCGTCACCGCCTCCACCCAAGCCGCGATGGCCTACCTCGGCGACCCCACCGCCGCCGACGCCCCGCACTACCTGGAGGTGTGGGCCAAGTACCTGCGCGGCCTCGACCCCGTGCACCGACCCCTGATCACCAAGGAACTAGTCGACTACTGGTGCCTGTACGGCACGCCCGAGCAGCTGCGCGAGAAGACCCAGCTCATGCTCGACGCGGGCGTCGACATGGTCAGCGTCTTCCTGTCCAACCCCTTCACCGCCCAGCGCGACATCGCCGACATCGGCTCCTCGATCCTCGCCCACGCCTGAACAGACCACCCCGAACCGGAAGGACGACATGACCACGCTCGACCCCGCTCGTACCGCCCTGATCGCGGTCCACCTGCAAAACGACATCGTCGGCACCAGCGGCGCGTTCGCGCCGTTCTTCCGCGCCGAGATCGACCGCGTCGGCACCCTCACCACCGCCAAGCGGGTCCTCGACGCCGCCCGCGCCGCTGGCGTGCCCGTCGTCTACACCCGCGTGGCCTGGCGACCCGACTACAGCGACCTGCACGCGAACTCACCGCTGCTCAACATCGTCGTCCAGCAGAACTGCCTGGTCGACGGCACCCCCGGCGCAGCCATCATCGACGAGCTCGCCCCCCAAGACGGCGACCGCGTTATCACGCACCAGCGGATCGGTGGATTCCACGACAGCGACCTCGACGACCTCCTGCGCAACGCCAGCGTCGACACGGTCGCCTTCCTCGGGGTAGCCACCAACGCCTCCGTGGAAGGCACCGCTCGCGTCGCCTCCGACCTCGGATACCAGGTCCTCGTGGTCAGCGACGCCTGCAGCGCCGCCACGCCCCAGGCCCACGCCGCCTCGCTCGAGTCGCTGGGCCTGCTCGCCGAGATCACCACCACCGACGACCTGATCGCCGCCCTCGCTACAGAGGCCGCCGACGCTCCAGCGTAAAACTGACCGCAGCGCTCGCCGCCACCGGACTTGACCGCTCACCTCGATGTCCGCTGCACTCAACCCGGGCGCAGGTGGAAGCGAGTATGTGTCGCTCCCCACCGCAACGTATGGGAGCGCCCCACGATGAAGCAGCGGCCACGATCATCCACAATTGTCAGTCAAGGCGCCCGCCTCTTCTGGCGGCGGCGCGCTTGACCGGCTACGCGGTCCCGCCGCCTTGCTCCCTCGACCTCGGGCCGGTCGCGGTCGGTGCGCGGCCTACCCGGCCCCGCTCCCACCCCGCGTTGACGTCCGATCCTGGGGATGCGTCGGATAACCCGACGGTGATGTGCGACCAGAAGAACCCGCGCTCCGCCCGGGGCCGGACACCGCTCAGAGATCCGGGGGAACGTGCGGCAAGTGGCGATCTCCTCGCGGCACGCCCGAGGGCAGCCAGACCGGCGGCCCGGGCCACAAGCCGGGAAAGAGTGGCTTGCACCCCGAACCCCCGGCCAGGCAGGGATGGACCCGCGCCGCGAGGAGATCCCCAGAGACTCGGGTTGTGGCCGGTCAGCCCCCACGGGCGAGGTCGGCCAGCAGGGAACGGACGCGGGTGTCGATGTCGTCGCGGATGGGTCGAACCTGGTCCGGTGTCTTCCCGGCCGGATCCGGGACGTCCCAATCCAGATAGCGGTTGCCGGGAAAGACAGGGCACGTGTCACCGCAACCCATGGTGATCACCAGGTCGGCGGCGTGTACGGCGGCGGTGCTCAGCTTCTTGGGGACGGCGTCGGTGAGGTCGATGCCCAGTTCGGCCATGACGACGCGGACGGACGTGTTGATCTCCGCAGCCGGGGTCGGAACCCGCTGAGGTCACCCGGACCCGGCTAGCAGCGAGCAAAGCGGCGGCCATCTGCGAGCGACCCGCGTTGTGCACGCAGACGAACAGCACTTCCGGCACGGAGGTAGGCATCGAGGCATCAGGGTTGGGCGGCGCGGGCGGCGTCGTCATGCCGGGCTCCGATCAGATGCGGGTGCGACGGCGGGTGCGTCGTGGGGTTCCGGATGCAGGACCAGGACGAGCGCGACGCCGAGGGCTGCGCCGATGAGCTGGGCGAGCACCAACGGCGGCATCGAACCCGGAGCGATTCCGGCGAAGGTGTCGGAGAAGATCCGCCCGATGGTGACGGCGGGATTGGCGAAGGAGGTCGAGAGGTGAACCAGTACGCGGCACCGATGTAGGCGCCGACCGCGGCCGCCGACCATGCGGCCCGACCTGTACGGGCCAGCGTGAAGATCAGCGCGACGAGCCCGGACGCGGCGACGAACCCCCGCCGCCGACACAGAACAGGTACTTCCGGCCTGCTGCTGAGGCAACGACGTCAAGCTCGCAGGTCGGCCGGGCTCTGCGCGCAGACGTCAAGGCCCAGTTGAAGGAGCATCGCCGGAGGCCAGACAGACCGCCCGTGTGCCGAATAGCGCGCCAAAGTTCCCGCCGATCATGGCGGGCGCATATCAGCACGTCAGCCGCCGGATTGCGGCGGGGGCTGTCGCCCCTCGAAAGGGGTCGCGCTACAGGGCTCCATGTCCATGATGGACGGGCCCCTCCTGACACTTGGGCCAGGCCAGCCATGTCTTTCTTGCCTTCTTGCCAATGCGTGACACGTTATGTGACGCGAAATCGGGGCGACCACGGTTCTTCCTGCGGCTTAGTGGGGTCCATCACGTCACTGTTGTTGCTGGTAGCGGCGGGTGGCGTCGTAGTCCTCTTACACCCGAGCGGTCGCAGGTTCGATCCCTGCCGCGCCCACCGGCTTGACCAGGGACAATGTTGCCGTGTAGATCGTTCTATCGGATCGGCGAAACACTGTTTTCCCACCACGGGACGAGCGCTCATCGCAACAGGGCGCATCCCTGGAGCGACCGGCAAATGGTGGCACCGGGCTGCAGGAAGGGTCGCCGCCAGCGTTGATCCCCGGAAGTGGGACATGACGGCCATATGTGGCGCGCATGTCCCACTTCCGCCGATGAACGTGGGTCGAACGGGACGTGAGCGGGGTTTTGTCGCGGCGAAACCCCGCTCACGTCCCGCTCGACGGGTGGTGGCCAACCGGCGCCGCAGGGTGTTGCGTCGCCTGCTCGGCCGGACGGGTGGGGGAGCGACGGAATACGGGCCGCGGCGGAATCGGTCCCGCTGCGGCTTCCAACGTCAGCTGAGGCCGAACCAGCCAGCGACAGTCAGTGCGAGGACAGCGGTGGCCATGACGGCGATGACCACGACGCACATCGTCGCGACTCCCCGGAAGACCGGCCCGTTGGCGGCGTTGCCCAGCAGGCTGCGGCGGTTGGCCAGGACGAGCACGTAGGTGAGCAGGATGGGGGTGATCACCCCGTTCAGGATCTGGGCCTGCACGAGGAGTTGGATCAGGTTGCCGGGGATCAAGGCTACCGCGCTGCCGATCAGGATCTGCCCCGTGAACAGGCCGAGGAACAGTTTGGCCTCGCCGAATCGTTTTCCGACCGATCGTTCCGTGCCGATCGCCTCGCTCACGGCGTAGGCCGTGGACAACGGCACCACGGCAGCGGCGAGGGCGGAGGCACCGAGCAGGCCGAGTGCGAACAGCTGGGAGGCAAACGGGCCTGCGACCGGACGCAGGGCCTGCGCGGCCTGTTCGGCGGAGGCCAGCGGCGCCCGGGTGGTGATGGCGGCGGCGGTGGCGACGATGATGAACATGCTGATCAGGTCGGCGAAGATGGCTCCGCCGACGGCGTCGATCCGTTCCTTGGGGTAGTCGTCGGGGCCGATGCCTTTGTCGGCGATCGCCGCGGCGATGTAGAACTGCATGTACGGGGTGATCGTGGTGCCGATCAGCGCCACGGCAAGCAGCAGGAACTCCTTGCTCGCCGGGAAGTGGGGCCAGATCAGTTGGCTGCCTGCGGCCTGCAGGTCGGGGTGGGCTAGCACGGCGGCGATCGGGTAGGCGAGGAACGCCAGCGACAGGATCAGGAAGATCCGTTCGGCATGGCGGTACGAGCCGTAGACGACCAGTGCCCAGATCACGGCCGCCGCGATGGGGATGGACACGAACTTGCTGACGCCGAGCAGCTCCAGGGCGGCGGCGATGCCTGCGAACTCCGAGACCACCAGGCCGAGGTTCGCGACCACGAACGCCAGCAGCGCGAACGCGGTGACCCGCAGGGAGAACTGCTCGCGGATCAGCGCCCCGAGTCCCTCGCCGGTGTAGGCCCCGAGCCGAGCGCACATCTCCTGCACGACCACCAGCCCAACGGTGATCAGGACCATCAGGAACAGCGTTTGGTAGCCGAACTGCGCACCGGCGGATGCGTAGGTGGCGATGCCGCCCGCGTCGTTGCCTGCGTTCGCGGCGATCAGGCCCGGGCCTGCGAACGCGGCCGCCATCACCAGCCGCCGCCACCACGGCCGCCGGAGGGCGCTCGGCCGTCCGGCGGGTTGGGTGGTCGGGCTCGCCTCGGTCGTGCTGCGGGCGGACGGGGGCGGGGCAGCCATCGGTGGCCTCCGATCATGTCGACGGGGCGGGGGCTGGTGTGGGTCAGCGGGCGACGGGGAACTGCCTGCGGCGGCGTCCGGCCACGACCGCTTCCAGGACGTCGTCGGCCAGGATCCGCCCGATCGGCCGGTCGGCCTCGTCCAGCACGACCACAGACAGGCGGCGGGCGTCGAGGAGCCGTTCGGTCACCTCCTCGACGCTCGCGTTCGCCTTGACCGTGACCGGCCACGGCGGGCCGATGAGCTCGGCCAGGCGCGTGTCCGGCTCGGCGACGAACAACTCACCGAGGGACACGTCGTCGATCACCCTGCCGTCCCCGTCGACGACGATGATCGCGTCGAGGTCGACCACGTGATCGGCCTGCCCGGCCAACGACCGGCGGACATCGGCGACGGTGTCCTCGGGGTGGGCAAGGATGAGGACGGTGGTCATCTCGCCTGCGGCGGAACGGGTGGGGGAGTCCAACACCGGACGCACGCGCTCGACCGCGCGCGCGTCCATCGCGTCCAGCACCGCCGTCCGGTCCGGTTCGTCCAGCTCGCGCAGCGCCTCGGCGGCTTCGTCGGGTTCCATCCGGCCCAGCAGCGCCGCGGCCTGCGTCGTGTCGGACTCGACCAGCAGCTGGCGCAACTGCTCGGGGTCCATTTCCTCCAGCGCGTCCGCGGCGGTGTCCGGTTCGACGAGTTCCAGCAGTTCGTGCCGTTGTTCGCGACCGAGGTCTTCCAGCAGGTCGGCAAGCTCGGCCGGGCGCAGTCTGTTCAGTTCGCCGCGATGGCGGGCCAGCTGGGCACCATGGCCCGCGCCGGGTCCGAACGAGTGGACCGACGCCCAGTCGATCACCGCCTCGGGCGTGGGGCGGGTGCGCCACCGGGCCGGACCAAGGCGGCGCAGCAGCGACCCGAGACCGACATCCACGCCGACCAGCCGGACCACCCCGGACACCGTGGCCAGGTACAGATCTGACGCCCGCACCACCCGGGCACCATCGATGTCGACCAACTGCCGGTCGAGCACCTCGGCGGCCAACGCGGTCTCGCCCTTCCGGGCCACGAAGTCCCGCAGATCCAGCCGTGCCGTCGTCAACGTCACCTCACGCTGACCGACCGTGGCGATCGCGGTGGACGCCACGAACGCCCGCCGCGCCCCGACGCGCGCGATCACGCCCGCAAGCGGGGGATACGCCTCGCCGGTGTCCCAGTGGGCGACCACGTCGGCGATCCGACCTATCGGCTCACCCCCTTGGTGTCGGACGGGGCGGCCGATCAGCCCGGCGAGCGAGACCAGGGACTGCCGGACCTCGCGTGCCGCCTGCAGCCGGCGGGAACGTCGTTCGAAGCGGTGCCGTAGCGCGGTCGACGCTGAAGGAAAGGCCATGACTGTCCAACCTTCGAAGAGGGGACGAAAAGGAGTATGCGATCGAGCAATTCGGCCCGCTCAACACACGCCGCATCCGCCACGCATCAATGAAGATGGCATTCCCCATCAGGCACCGCGCCGAAGGCGGGAGGGGTATCAGTGCCAGTCAGATACGGCGATGGTCGAGGCAGGGGCTGGGACTGTCTGGTTCGGCCACCGACAACCCACCTCCTCGCACCCGTGCGCCGCAGCGCGCCCGACGACCCGCGCGGGACGTCCGCCATGACGGTACCTGTCTGCCGCGCTCGCGCCCACGTCGGCCCGGTCACCGCCGCGCGGAGCGGCTCCGGTCGGACCGCCCGGACCGGCAACCTCGAGATCGTCACCAGGGGATGCGGCGGCCGAGGCCGATGCCCGAGCCGATCCCGACGATCATCAGCAGGGTGCCGCCGGTCAGCCACACGCGGCTCTGGTCGACCAGGCGGGTTTCGTAGCCGATCTGCTCGCCGAGGTGGGAGTAGATCTGCCGAAGCTGGCTTTCGGTGCTCGCGGTGAAGAACTCGCCGCCCGACAGGTTCGCAATCTGGTGCAGAGCGTCATTGTCGACGGGCACGGCGACGGGCGGCTTGTCCGGATCGAGCTGGATGGTGCCGTACTCGGTGCCGAACGAGATCGTGGAGATGGGAATCGTGGCCTTGGCGGCGGCGCGGGCCGCGGTGAACCCCCCGCGCGGCTGATTCTCTGCGTCGGGGCCGTCGGGGATGGTCTGTCCTCCGTCGCTCATCAGGACGATCTGGGCGGGCGACGGGCCGTCTGAGGAAGCGGCGATCGCCTTGCCGAACGTGGTGATCGACTGCATCGCCGCGAAGATCGCGTCACCGGTGGCGGTGGATTCGGCCAGTTTCAGGTTGGCGATCGCCGCTTTGACCGGTGCCCGGTCGGTGGTCGGGGAGACCAGCACCGCCGCGGTGCCTGCGAAGGACTCCAGGCCCAGGTTCACCCCTGGGGTGAGCTGGTCGGCGAAGGCGGTCGCGGCGGCCTGCGCGGCAGCGAGCCGGGTCGGTGCGACGTCGGTGCACTGCATCGACAGCGAGACGTCGATCACCAGCAGCACCGTGGCCCGGTTGCGCGGCACCTTCGCCTCCGCCTCCGGGCCGGACAGAGCCACCATCAGCAGGGTGAGCGCGACCAGTGACAGCACTACCGGGGCGTGCCGGTACCACCGCGGCCGTTCTGGGGTCAGCCGATCGAGCAGGGCGAGGTTGGTGAACAGCATCGTGTCGCGACGGCGTCGGCGCAGCAGCAGCAGGTAGCCCGCGACGAGGCAGGCCACTGCTGCCTCTCCGGTCAGCCACCACGGCTGGGAGAACTGCACCGGTGCCTCCGTGTGGTCCCTGTCCGCCTGCGCATGCGCGGGAGGCTCGGTTGTAGAGCCAGTGGACCGGGTCCGCTGTGAGCCGCGGGTGAAGCGGTGGGCGAGCGGGTCGTCACGCGGGCCGGTCGACGAGCGCGTTCTCGGTCGACTCGTTCTCGAGGTAGCGCAGGACTCGGCCACGCGCGATGAGCTCGGCGGTCAACAGCGCGTCCGGGTCGTGGTCAGACCGGCTGAAGGTACGGAAGTACCGGCCCTGCGCGTCGCGGTACTTGTCGTCGAACTCCCCGGGCCGCTGCTGGGTGAGGTGCCACCACCAGGCGACCGCGTCGCACTCGTGCAGCACCGCCTCCGGTCGGCGGCCGAGCGCGCGCAGACCTGCGCCGAGGCTGATGAGGGACCGCGCGAGGTCGGCGGTGTGGCGGGCCGGGTCGGCGACGACCAGCTCCCGGTTCAACGCCACGGCCTCGCTGGTGGCGCTGAGGGCCGCATCGTGCGCCGCGTGCCCCCGCAGGCCGATGCCGAGCTGGGTGAGGGCGCGGGCGAGCCCGGGGGTGTGGCGCGCGGGATCGGCGGCGGCCAGGCCTCGGTAGAGCGCGACGGCCTCACGGGCCGGGGCGAGGTCGTCGTCCCGCGGCCCCAGCCCCCGCAGGCCGATCCCGAGCTGGGTGAGGGCGCGGGCGAGGTCGGGGGTGTGGCGCGCGGGATCGGCGGCGGCCAGGCCCCGGTAGAGCGTGACGGCCTCGCGGGCCGCGGCCAGCCCCGCGGCGTACGACCCGACCTCCCGTAGGGCTGCTCCGAGGATGGTGAGCGCGCGGGCGAGGTCCGGGGTGTGGCGTGCGGGGTCGGTGGCGACCAGGTCCCGCCAGCGCTGCACGGCCTCGCGGCCTGCGGCGCCCGCCTCGTCGGGAGTCCGCGCATCCCGCAGATCGGCAGCGAGGTCGGTGAGGGCGCGGGCCAGCTCGGCGCTGTGGGGTTCGGCCTTGTTGGCGGCCACGTCCCGGTGGAGCTGGACGGCCTCACGGGTGGCGGCGACGGCGTCGAACGTCCCGGTCTCGCGCAGGCACGCACCGAGGCCGGTGAGGGCGGCGGCCAGGTCGGGACTGTGCCGGGCGGGAGCGTCCGCGGCCAGGCCCCGGCAGACCTCGACCGCCTCACGGGCGACGACGAGGGCGTCGTCGAAAGCCCCGGCTTCGCGGAGGTCGACGCCGAGGGTGGTGAGGGCGTGGGCCAGGCCGGGGGTGGGGGGCGCGGGACCGAGGTCCCGGTAGAGCCGCACGGCTTCCCGGGTCGCGGCGCGCGCGTCGGCGTATGCCCGACACGTCCGTAGGCAGATGGCCAGGCGCGTGAGGGCCGCGGCGAGGTCGGCCGTGTGGGGGTCGGGGCGGGCGGCGGCCAGGTCCCGGTAGAGCTGTACGGCCTCGCGCGCGGGGGCGAGGGCGTCGGCGTGCGCCCCGACGTCCCGCAGCGCGTCGCCGAGGTTGGTGAGGGCGGCGGCCAGCCAGGAGCGATCGTCACCTGCCGCGGTCACCTCCCGCAGGTGCGCCACCTCGGCCCGCCGCACGGCGACGCGGACCGCCGACCACGGCGAAGCCTCGGTGATCGTGAGCAGCCGCCCGACGTCCGCGACGGCCAGCGACCGGCCGCTCAGCGCCGCGACGAGCTGGTTGCGCAGGCGCAGACCGTGGACGCCTGCGAGCACGGTGGCCTCGACCATCGTGGCCAGCCGCGCGCCGGTGAAGAGCGCGCTCAGCAACGCCGCAACGCAGGGGTGGTCGGCGGCGGCGCGGGCCAGCCGGGCGACCACCTCGGGGTCTCGGGCGGCGGCCGTCGGCAGATCCAGCGCGCCGACCAGCGCCGACCGGTCAGGATGGGTCGCCAAGGTGAGCAGGGCCGCGCCCACGAGAGCGGGCCGCGGGTCCAGCCACGGCCCACCTGCCCGCCCGGGGTACTGACGGTGGGCCCAGGTGGCGATGTCGCGGACCTCGTCCTCCGCCGCGTCTCGGAAACGGGGCAGCGCCCGCAACGTGCTGACGGCGTCCTCGATGCCGCGCGGACCCCGCAGCAGCAGAGCCAGCACAGCCTCCTCCTGCGCGTCGGGTGCGAACCCGTCGCAGCTCCAGCGTCGCCGCTCGGCCGCGAGGATCGCGGCGGTCAGCCGGTGGACGTCGGCGGTGCGCATCGCCATGGCGTAGTCCGGGTCGTCGCCGAGGACGGCGAGGGCGGCCCGGGCCTGGATGATGGCCATCGGCTCCTCGTCAACACCGACGGGGCCGCGGTCCGGTTCCGCCCACGGTGGCAGCTCGGCACCGTCGGAGAAGCCCCGCACGCCGTCGGCGAAGGACCGGCGCCGGTCGCCGTCCGCTCCGACCGCCCGCAGCGTCGTGGTTTCTCCCGTCGCGACCTGCACGTGTTCGCCGAACGTCGCCGCATCCCGCACCACCAACAGGACCCGCACTCGCGTACAGGCGGCGTGTCCGACCAGCGCGGCGACGTCGAGGCCCGGTTCCGAGTCGGCGTCATCGACCACGACCAGCACCGAGGTTGCTTCGGCCGCCGCGGCGGGAACGATCTGCGCCGCCGTTCCCGGCCGGGCGAAGCCCGCCCGCCAGCCCTGCGGAAGCGCGCGGGCCAGCTCCACCGCCAGGCGTGACTTGCCCACACCACCGGCTCCGGCCAGCACCCGCACCGGTGCGGCCGCGCGGTTGGTGCACCACCGCAGCAGTTCGCCCAGCTCCTCGTCGCGCCCTCGGAACGGGGTCAGCCCAGCTTCGGGGGCCAGGAGCGCGTCCAACGTCCGTGGCGCGGGCAGCCCATCGGACGGCGCGGCGAGCGGGGACCACAGCGGAGCGAGCGGTCCCTGCGGCCGCGCGCGCCGCCGACTCCGGGCCGTGGCGAGCAGCCCGGCCAACCGCGAGGGACGGTCGGCGGGGAGACCGCGGGGATCCTGTAACGCGACCGGCCGCGACGGGCCAGACTTCACCGTCATCCCACCGCTCCCGCCCCCGTGCCGACCCGATCCGTCAGTTACTCGGTCGAATGGTCAATGATGTTGCACGCTCCGTCACTGAGGCGCGCGGAAACCCGACGACTCGGGTGTTCTCGGACAGGGTCGAACGTGGGCGGGGACACCACCCGGGTGTGCGAAGTCAGAAGAGCGCGAGCTGGTCGGCGGCGGGGCGTTTCGGCAGCGGCGGCAGGTAGCGGCCGCGCCGGGGCGGCGGGTTCCAGTCCGGCTCGACGGGCGCGGGCGGGGCAGGGGCCGAGCGGTCGCCCGCCAGCACGCGCAGCGCGGTGGCCGCCGTCCACGGCAGGTCCAGCGACGCGTACGCGGCCCGTACCGCCGCGGGCGGCAGCGGCAGCACGCCTGCCGTGCCCGCCAGGTCGATGGCCACGTCGGCGCGCATCGTCATGACCCGGCAGTTCAGCTCCCAGGTCGCGCGGGCCCCCGGAGCGGCCAGCCGCGCCGCCACCCCCGGCCCGACGGCCTCGGCGACCGCGGCGAGATCGTCGAACGCCGCCCGCGCGTCACCGAAGGCGGCCAGGAGCCGCGCGGCTGTCTTCGGGCCGATGCCGCGCACGCCGGGCAGGTTGTCCGAAGGGTCTCCGCGCAGCGCGGCGAAGTCGCGGTACTGCTCGGGCCGCACCCCCAGCAGCGTCACGAGCCGCTCGGCGGTGAGCAGCGGCGACGCCTCGACGCCGCCGTCGATGATCCGCAGGAGGCGGGTGTTGGCGTCGATGAGGCCGAACGCGTCGCGGTCGGAGGTGACGACGACGGTGGTGGCGCCGACGGCGGGCGCCTGCCGCGCGACCGACGCGAGCACGTCGTCGGCCTCCAGCCCGCTCGGCACGACGACGGCGACGCCGAGCGCGCACAGCACGTCGGCCGCCGCGGCGAGCTGGTCGACCAGCGTGTCGAGCTTGGCGCCGCGGTGCGCCTTGTAGTCCGGCCACCGCGCGCGCCGGACGCTGGTCTCCGGGTCGTCGAAGCCCACGACGACCACGTCGGGTCCCACGCGGGCGACCGCCGCGACGAGCTGGGTCAGCAGCCCCCGGACCGCCCAGCGCGGACGTCCGTCGGCGGAGCGAAAGCCGGTGCCAGCCTGCGCGTGGAACGCCCGGTGCACGATCGCGTTGCCGTCGACGGCGAGCACGACCCGGGTCACGGGGACGAGGGTGCCGCATGCCGGGTCGCCGCGCGAGCATCCGGTGGAGGTGTTGCGTCCCGGTCAGCGGCGCTTCAGGATCCCGCGCACGAACGCGGCCTGGCCCGCGTGCTGCAGGTCGTCGTTGAGGACCGAGATCAGCCGGACGCCGAGCGTCACCGGCGGGTCCCACGCCTCGTCCACGACGCGGTCCAGATCCGCGGGGGTCAGCCCGCGCAGGTAGCGCACGGTTTGCCGGTGGACGTCCTCGTAGTAGTCGACGAGCAGCGCGGGGTCGCCCACGCGAACGGCCGCGACGTCGGCGCTGCGCTGGCCGTAGCCGATCGCGGCGTCGTCGAAGGGGAACCCGAAACGCTTCGCCCAGCCCTGCGCGGTGTAGGCCTGCTCGACCCCGGCGACGGCGGCGACGTGGTCGTCCTGGACGCGGGTGAGGTGCCAGACCAGCCACGCGATTGAGTTGGCGTCCGGGTCGAGCCGGGCCACAAGCTGCTCCTCGGTGAGCCCCTCGACGGCGCCGAGCACCGCCGAGCGGACCCGGCCGAACGCGTCCACCAACAGATCAGCGATCTCCATGACGTCATCCTGCGCCCGTGACCGAGCGCTTCGCGCGCGGGAGGAGGACGCTCGCGGCGACGATCCACAGCAGCCCGCCGAAGCGCCCGATCGGAAGCAGCGGGTCGAGCGCGGGCACGACCAGCGTGAGGGTGGCGAGCACGGCGGCCGTGGCGACCACCAACCCCGCCCACGCGAGCGGTCGGGGCAGCAGGTGGCGCAGCAGCGCGGGCACCGCGAACCCGGCCAGCAGCAGCCCGATCGGCACGACGAAACCCGCCGCGCCCGCGGCGAACCCCAGCGTGCGCAGCGCGAACACCACGCCCGGCACGTCCGCGACGCCCGGCTGGACGCTCACCCAGCTACTCAGCCCGCTCAGGACCAGCGCGGCCGCGGCGAGGATGCCGCCGGTGAGCCCGATCGTCGGGCCGGGCACGGCCAGGCCGAGGCGGCGCATCCGGGCCTGGACCGCCGCCGCCCACACGACCAGCGGGAACGCCGAGGCGAACAGGAGCATGGCCTGCACCGCCCCCTGCGTCGGGTGCGCCGCGACGTAGGCCGCCACCTCGGCCGGGCTTGCGCCGAACCAGGGCGCAGCGGCACCGAGCGCGGCGGCGGCGACGGTGAGGACGGCGAACGCGGCCGCGGGCATCCACAGGGGCGGCCCGTCCGGTCGGGTGGGCCTCGACGTCGGGATGGTCTGTTCCATGGTCACTTCGTCCCTCCTCAGAATCATTCTTGGATGTAACGATGTTCCTAGCAGTACGGTTTGTCAACCAGTATCGTTCCGGTCGTGGACGGTGACGGTGGCCCGCGGTGGGGAACGGCGGCGTT
This sequence comes from uncultured Actinomycetota bacterium, assembly GCA_963822805.1. Taxonomy (GTDB): domain Bacteria; phylum Actinomycetota; class Actinomycetes; order Mycobacteriales; family Pseudonocardiaceae; genus Pseudonocardia. The sequence goes on from CAWGIV010000006.1 coordinate 331,641, forward strand.
CCTGCTCACCCAGCTGGGCGCGGACGCCGCGGTCCGCTTCGCCGAGCGGGTCGCCGAGCTGGACATCACGCCCCCGCAGGCGGGTCTGCTGCGCGCGGTCGCGGGCGAGCCGGGCCGCAGTCAGCAGGCGCTCGCCGCCCAGCTCGGCACGCCGCCGAGCAGGCTCGTCGCCCTCGTCGACGGTCTGGAGGACCGCGGCCTCCTGGAGCGCAGGCGCAACCGAACCGACCGGCGGCTGCATGCCGTGCACCTCACCGACGCCGGACGGCGGATGCTGCGCGAGATCGGCCGGGTCGCCCGGGCGCACGACGACGCCGTGCTCGCCGCCCTCGACGACGACGAACGGGCCCAGCTCGCGGCACTCCTGCGGCGGCTCGCGGACGCCGCGGGGCTCGCCCCCGGCGTCCATCCCGGCTACCGCAACCTAGGAGCGACCAAGGATCGCTAGGCGCGGGGCGGTGAGGCGCGGATCATGCGCCCAACCGGGTGTCCGCTGTTTCACGGAGAGGGAACGGTCTTGTCCGCGGCTCGCCGCCGGGTGATGATGATCTGGCACCGGAGAGTGGCGCTGTGAACACACAGCGTGACTTCGGTGTGTGGGTCGGTGAGGGGAGCCTCAGTGGCGGAGCACGAGCATTGCGGGGACTACGGCTACGACATGCTCGATGAGGTGCGCGCGGTGTTGGACACGCCCGCCCGCCGAGCCACCGGGCGCCCGCACGTCGGCTCCCACCGCCTCGGTCGCGAGATCGACCCGGACGGCGACTTCGGCTACGACCACGCCCACGAGTTCTGACGGCCGCGCCCGCTACGACCACGCCCACGGGTTCTGACGCGCCGGGCCCGCCACGACCCGTCCACGCCCGCGAGTTCTGACGCGCCGGCCCGACCTCGCACCCCTTTTGGCGACTTCGCACCCCATCGGTGGGGTGCGAAGTGCACACAAAGGGTGCGAAGTGGGATGGGCGGGGACGGGCGGGGCTGGCGAGGTCGGCGCGGGGTGGGATGGGCGGGGCCCGCGAGGTGGGGCGCGGGGCCGGAGTGGCCGGCGCGATCCCATGCGCCCCGCCCAGGCCGCGCATTACCGTGGCGGGCATGCGCGATGTGGATGTCCTGATCGTCGGAGCGGGCCTGTCGGGCATCGGGGCGGCGCATCGTCTGCAGGCCGCCGATCCACGGCGCACGCTCGCGATCCTGGAGGCCCGTGACGCGATTGGGGGCACCTGGGACCTGTTCCGCTTCCCGGGCGTCCGCTCGGACTCGGACATGTTCACCCTCGGCTACCCCTTCCGGCCCTGGCCCGAACGAGCGGCGATCGCCGACGGCGGCGCGATCCTGCGCTACCTGCGGGAGACGGCCGTCGAGCTCGGGATCGACCGGCACGTCCGGTTGGGGCGTCGGGTAGTCGCGGCGGCGTGGTCGTCGGCGCAGCAGCGCTGGAGTGTCGAGGTGCGCACCGCCAAGGGCGCGACCGAGCACTGGACCTGCGCGTTCCTGTACCTGTGTTGCGGCTACTACCGCTACGACCACGGCTATACGCCCGACATCCCCGGCCTCGCCGCGTTCGCGGGGCCGGTCGTGCACCCGCAGGCGTGGCCCGCGGATCTGGACGTCGCGGGGCGCCGGGTGGTCGTCATCGGCAGCGGCGCCACGGCCGTCACGCTCGTACCCGCGCTGGCCGAGCGCGGCGCGCACGTCACGATGCTCCAGCGATCGCCCACGTGGATGATCACGCTGCCCGGGATCGACCCCCTGTCCGACGCGTTGCGCCGACGGCTGCCGTCGCGGCTCGGGCACGCCGCGGCGCGGTGGAAGAACATCCTCGTCACGCAGGCGTTCTTCCAGGTCTGCCTGCACGCGCCCCGCCTCGGCAAGCGGATGCTGCGGGCGGGGCTCGCGCGCGTGCTGCCCGATCCGGCGACCGTGCACACCGACTTCGCCCCCCGCTACGACCCGTGGGACCAGCGGCTGTGCGTCGTGCCCGACGCGGACCTCTTCCGGGCCATGAAGCGCGGCGCGGCGGAGGTCGTGACCGATCGGATCACCGCCGTCACCCCCGGCGGGGTCACGACCGCGTCCGGCCGCGAGCTGCCCGCCGACGTGCTCGTCACCGCCACCGGGCTGCAGCTGGTGGCGTGGGGCGGGATCGCGGTCACGGTCGACGGCCTTCCCGTCGAGCCCGGCGACACGGTCGCGTACCGCGGCTGCCTCGTCTCCGACGTGCCGAACCTGGCGTTCTGCATCGGTTACGTCAACGCGTCCTGGACGCTGCGGGCCGATCTCGTGGCGCGCTACGTCACCCGGCTGCTCGGGTACATGGACGCGCGGGGCTACGCGGTCGCGACCCCGCGCCCGCCCCGCGGGATGGTCACCCGGCCCCTGCTGGACCTGTCGTCCGGCTACATCCGGCGCTCGCTCAGTGCCCTGCCCCGCCAGGGCACCCGCACACCGTGGACGCTGCGCCAGAACTACCTGCGCGACCGTTACGACCTGGACCGCGGCGACGTCGCCAGCGACATGGAGTTCACCGCGCCCGTGCGCGTTGCGGCGACGACGCTCAGCGCGCCAGTGCCTCCCTGACCTCGCGCAGGTGCCTGCGGCTCACCGGCAGCTCGACGGCTTCGCGGCCCCGGCCGAGCCGCACGACGTGCCCGACGCCGCCCGGCTCCAGCGCCGTCACCCGCTCAGCCGCGACCAGGTAGGAGCGGTGGATCCGCACCCAGCCCGCGTCCCGCCAGCGTTCGGCCAGCGTCGCAAGGGAGATCCGCACGAGATGCGTGGTCTCGTCGGTGTGCAGCCGCGCGTAGTCGCCGCGGGCCTCCACGTACCGGACGTCCGAGCGCGACACCAGCGTCGTCTGGCCCGCCAGCTCGACCGGGACGATCTCCTCCGGCGGCGCCAACGCGGCCGGCATCCGCGCGCGTCGGGCCAACACCCGCACCAGCGCCATGTCCAGCCGTTCGGGGCGCAGGGGCTTGAGCACGTAGTCGACGGCGCCGATCTCGTAGGCGTCGACGGCCCGGTCGTCGTGGTCGGTCACGAACACCACCGGCGGCGGCGTCGCCAGCCCGGCCGCTGCCCGCGCCAGCTCCATCCCCGTCATGTCCGGCATCGCGATGTCGGTGAAGACCGCCTGCGGGGTGGGGCCGGACCGCAGGAGCCGCAGCGCACCCGCCGCGTCCCGCGCCTGACGCACGTCCGCTACGCAGGGATGATCACGCAGCAGGTCGGTCAGCGTTTCCAGCGCGGGCTCCTCGTCGTCGACCGCGAGAACGACGATGCCGTCCCCGCTGCGGCTCTCCGTTCGGTCCACGCTGGGTCCAACGAGCGACCCTCGGACGGGCGACGCCCGGCCGACCTCTCTGGGGGGAAGCCACCCAGCCGAGCGAACGTTCGTTGCTTCGGGCACCCGCAGACGCTCGTCACAACGTCCACGACACTCCGGCTGAGCTGCGGTCTCATCGAGATCACAGCGACATGCCGCCACGATGGTGGCATGTGGTTCGCGGACATCGGGGAAAGGATCGCCTGGTCGGTCGCCGCGGTGTGGGCGCTGGTGGCCACCGTCGTGCTCGCCACGCGGCGCACCGCATTGGGCAGGCTCGTCCCGGCGGCGGTGCGGACGCCGGTGCTGGTCGGCGCGGGCGCCGCGGCCGTGCTGCTCATCGCGCAGGCGGCCGTGGTCGACCGGGTCGCCGACCTCGGCGCACCCGGACCGGCGGACCGCGACGTGTGGGCGTGGTTCGTCGATCACCGCGCCGCGCCGGTCACGTTCGTGATGAAGGCCATCAGCGTCACATGCGACGTCCCGGGCATGGCGGTGCTCGCGATCGTCGCCGCCGTGCTGCTGTGGCGGAGCAGGCGTCGCCCGCAGGCCGCTGTCGTGCTCGCGGCCGCCGTCGGCGCGGCGCTGCTCATCGACGGCTTCAAGCGGCTCTACGACCGGGTCCGGCCCCCGGCGGCCGAGCGGCTGATGACCGAGACCAACCCCGCCCTGCCGTCCGGGCATGCCCTCGGGTCGATTGTCGTGCTCGGCGTGCTGGCCGCCGTGGTCGTGCTGATCACCCGCCGGGCCGTCCTGCGGGTCGCCGCGCCCACCACGGCGGCGCTCGGCGTCGTGGTGATCGGCGCCAGCAGGCTCTACCTCGGCGTGCATTGGCTCACCGATGTGGTCACCGGCTGGTTCCTCGGCGGCGCGTGGCTGGCGGTGTGCGTGACCGCCCTGTGCGTGGTCACCCACGGCCGGTCACGGGGACAGGTGGGGGCCCAGGATGCTGAGGTCGGCCGGGCACAGTCGGCCGCCTGAGGTCTTCGCCTGGACGGTAGCGCAGCGCGTTGGCGCTCACCCGGTCGAGACGGGCGATGTCGTCGGCGGTGAGGGTGAGCTCGGCGGCGGCGAGGTTGTCGGCCAGCTGCTCCTCGGTGCGCGCGGGCCTGCGGGTGCGGTCATTTGCCGGACGTGTCGGACTTGTCGGACTTGTCGCCGCCGGACTTGTCGCCGCCGGACTTGTCGCCGCCGGACTTGTCGCCGCCGGACTTGTCGCCGCCGGACTTGTCGCCGCCGGACTTGTCGCCGCTGTGGTCGGAGTCGCCGTCGTGGTTGCCGCTGGAGGTGGTGCCGCCCGTCGTCCCGCCGGAGGTGGTGCCGCCCGAGGTTCTCGTCCCGCCCGAGGTCGTCCCGCCCGAGGTCGTGCCGCCCGAGGTCGTGCCGCCGCAGTTCGACCCGGAGTGTTCGGAGCCCGACGTGCAGCTCGACGAGCCGGAACCGTCGCCGCAGCTCGCGTGGGAGCTGCCGGAGTGCTCGGAGTTCCACTCGCAGCTCGACCCCGAACCGTGATCCTTGCCCTTGCTGTCGTGCGAGCCCGACGAGCCGGACGACTGCGTGACCGGGTTCTGCCGCACGAGCGGCAGCGGCTTCGGCGCAAGCGGCGCGGGGACCGGGGCCGGAGCCGGCGGGGGCTGCGGTGCGGCGGGCGACGGCGGAGGCGGAGCGGGCGGCGCAGGCAGAGCTTGCGGCGCAGGCTCGTTCACCGCGAAGGGAAGGACCACGCGGGGTGCGCTGTCCAACGCGGACGACGGGTTGGCGAGCAGTACGGCGGCCAGCACGAGGCCCATCGTCAGCACCGCCACGCCACCCACGAGCACGGCGGGCCGCAACCGGCGGCGCGCGGGTGCGGATGGGGGCTGGTCGGGGACCGGAACATGCGCGTTCACCGGATAGGGCTGGATCGGCTGGTGCCTGCCGTTGTTCTCGTACATTTCGCGGGGGCTCCTTGGCGTTTCGCAGTGCGCCAAGTCTCGTAGCGAGCCGACCGCCGAACCATCGCCACGGAGGGCGGGCGGACGATGCGGTGCGGGCAGGCTTTTCTCACCTCCCGGCAACCCCGCCGGTTGGCGGCGCGCTGGTCGAGGTCCGCGGCAGTCGCCCGTGTCGGACCGGGCTCGAGAGGGACCTCAGCGGGGTTTCAGCCGCGAAACCCCCGTGGTGTCCCCTTCGAGCGCAGGGACCGACGTTTCGTCGGCGTCGCAGCGACCTATCACCCCTGCCTTTCGGCCGCTCGGCGCCATCGTTTGCCAACTGCTCTAAGGTGAAATGGCCAACGGCACGGCACCAGGCCGTCGGCCTGATGCGACGGGACGAGTGATGTGGGACCGACGGGGGAGTCGTGGGGTGCTGTGCCCCCCGGCCGCGCTGTCGGCCGCGTCGGTTCCCGCGTGACCCGCGGATGAGCCGATGAATCCCGAACGGTTCGGCCCCTACCGCTTCGAGAGCCTCATCGGCCGCGGTGGCATGGGCGAGGTGTTCCGTGCGTGGGACGAGCGGCGCGACCGCGTCGTCGCGCTCAAACGGCTGCCCCGGCAGATGGCCATGGACCGCGAGTTCCGCGCGCGGTTCCAGCGGGAGTCCGCGCTGGCCGCCAAGCTGCGCGAGCCGCACATCATCCCGATTCACGACTACGGCGAGATCGACGGCCTGCTCTACATCGACATGCGGCTCGTCGAAGGCACCGATCTGGCCAAGGTGCTGAAGGCGGGCCCGATCGCGCCCGAGCGCGCCGTCGACGTCGTGTCCCAGATCGCCGACGCTCTCGACGCCGCGCACGCCGAGGGCCTGATCCACCGCGACGTCAAGCCGTCGAACATCCTGCTGGTGGGGCCGCCGGAGCGGGCGGCGGTGCGTGGCTTCGCCTACCTCGCCGACTTCGGGATCGCCAGCACCCTCGGCGGCGCGTCCACGCTGAGCAGGCCGGGCCTCGCGGTGGGCACCGCCGCGTACATGGCGCCCGAGCGGATGAGCGGCGACCGGGTCGACGCGCGGGCCGACGTCTACTCCATGGCCTGCATGTTCTTCGAGTGCCTCACCGGGCACCGTCCGTTCCCGGCGTCGGATCTGCTCCAGGTGTTGCGGGCGCACATGACGCTTCCGCGGCCGCGACCGTCGGAGCGCGGCGCCGCCGTCCCGGCCGCGCTCGACGAGGTCGTCACGCGCGGGATGGCGAAGAGTCCGAACGAGCGCTACTCCACGGCGGGTGAACTCGCCGAGGCCGCCAGGGCGGCGCTCGCCGGCGCTCCCGCGGCTGTCCCGGACCCGCCCGCCGAGGTCGGTCGCCTCGCGGAGACGGCTCAGGCGCTGCCCGTCGTGGGTGGGGTCGGGAGGACGTCGACGCCCGCCGCTCTGGCCGCGGACGGCCGCGATTCCGTTCCGGACCAACCGTCCGCGGCCCCGGCCGGGGCGGCCCCGACGGCCGCGGGATCGCCCGGCGTCGGGCGGGCGGCGTCCGCTGGGTCGGCCGGGGCGGCGGCGTCCGCGGTGCCGACGGCCACCGGATCGCCTGATGTCGGGCGGGCACCGGGCTCGCCGCCGCCCGCGGCCGCCGAGGACCCCGCACCATCGTCGGCACCACTCTCGCCGTCGTCGCCGGGCTCGTCCCCACCGTCGCCGCCGCCTGCGGTGCGGCCGTCGCTGGTGAAGTCGTACCTCCCGACTTCACCCCCGCCCCCTGGGTCGTCGTCCAGCGGACCCGCCGCCCCGCAGACCGGCGACCCCGGCCCGGCACGCGGGCGCTCCGCCGCGCGCCCCGAGGCGACGATGCCCAGCAACAAGGCTGCACCCGCCACGCGCGTGAGCAGTCCTACGCCGCGCCCCTGGCCCACGCCGGAGCCGCCCGACCGGACCCGCGGCGCGGGGCCGGAGCACGGCGGTCGCCCGACGCCCGGCCCGGCCCCTCGGCTCGCCACACCCACCCCATGGCGGCCCGTGCCCCAACCGCCGACGGCCGCGGCTCCCGCCCGGTCGTCGGCCCCGGCTCCCGGCCGGTCGCGCCCGGTCGACGCCGCGACGGTCGCCCGGCCCGCGGTCCGGCCGGACTCTGCCGTGCGGCCTGCCCCGCCCTCGCAAGCCCCCTCGTCGCAGGGCCCGCCGTCCCGGGCTGCGTCGTCGCAGGCCGCGTCGTCGCGGGCCGCGCCGTCCCGGGCTGCGGCGTCCCGGGCCGCGGCCCCCGAAGGCGGCAGGCCGCAACAGCCCGCTCCCGCCGCCGTGGACACCACCGGGCCGCCGCGGTCAGATGTTCCCGATGGCCGCAGGCGCCGGCGGGTCGTCCCGCTGATCGTGATCGTCGTCGTGGTCGCCGCCGCCGCGCTCCTGTTGCCCCGGGTGTTCTCCGGGACACCCGCGTTCGAGAACGTCGTGACCATCGGCGTGGGCGGCGGGCCCGCCCAGATCGCGCTGTCGCCCGACGGGAACCGGGCCTACGTGACCAACCACGACGTCGGCACCGTATCAGTGATCGACACCACGACCCGTCGCGCGCTCGACGCGAAGCCGCAGGTCGGTTCCGGGCCGGACGCCGTGCTCGTCGCCCCGGACGGGCGGCGGGTGTACGTCGCCAACGCGGCGGCGAGCGAAGTCTCCGTGCTCGACACCGGCACGAATACGGTGACCGGGACGATCACCGTGGGCCGCTCGCCGGACGCCATGGCGATCAGCCCGGACGGCAAGCTCCTCTACGTCGCCAACGCCGACGACGCCACGGTCACGGTCGTCGACACCGCCGCAGGCCGGCCCGTCGGGTCGCCCATCCCGGTCGGCAAACACCCCAGCGGCATGGCGATCAGCCCCGACGGCACGCGGTTGTACGTCGCGGGGTTCGACTCCAACGACGTCACGCTGATCGACACGGCCACGGCGACCTCGATCGGCCGGGCCGTCGTCGACGACGGCCCCGTGAGCGTCGTCGTCGGCCCGGACGGCAAGCGGCTGTACGTCGTCAACCAGCGCAGCGCCACGATCTCCGTGATCGACACCGTGGCGAAGACGTCCGACGTGGCGGCGGCGCGGGTCGGCGCCGCGCCGACCGCGGCCGCTCTCGACGCCACCAAGAGCCATCTCTACGTCGTCAGCAAGGACGCGGGCACCATCGTGCGGCTCGACGCCGCGACGCTGCAGGCGGGCAGACCGTTCCGGGTCGGCGACGGCCCGGTCGCGGTCGCCGCAGGCCCCAAGGACGGGCTTGTCTACGTGGTCGGGCAGAACTCGTCGGACGTGTCGGTGCTGCGGCCCGTCGAACCGTAAGCTCAGCGCGCATGCCCGCCTGGATCTGCGCCACCTGCGCCGTGCAGTACCCCGACACCCCCGAGCCGCCCGCGCACTGCCCGATCTGCGAGGACGAGCGCCAGTACGTCGGCTGGGACGGACAGCGCTGGACGACCGCCGCGGACCTGGCGCCTGCGCATGCCACCGACATCCGGGAGGAGGAGCCCGGCCTGCTCGGGATCGGCGTCACCCCGGCCGTCGGGATCGGGCAGCGCGCCCTGCTCGTCCGCACCCCGCACGGCAACGTGCTCTGGGACGCGATCCCGCTGCTCGACGACGCGGCGCGGGAGGCGATCGCCGCGGCGGGCGGCATCGACACGATCTGCATCTCGCACCCGCACTTCTACGCCGCCCACGTCGACTTCGCCGACGCCTTCGACGCGCGCGTCCTGCTCCCGCGGGCCGACGAGCAGTGGATCCAGCGCCGGTCGGACCGTGTCGAGCTCTTCGACGACCGCGTCGACGTGCTGCCCGGCGTCACGCTGGCCCGCATCGGCGGCCACTTCGACGGGGCCGCCGTGCTGCACTGGGCGGCGGGCGCGGGCGGCGGCGGCGCGCTGCTGACCGGCGACACCATCACCGTCGTCCAGGACCGCGAGTGGGTGAGCTTCATGTGGAGCTATCCCAACCTCATTCCGCTGGACGCCGCCACCGTGCGCACCATCGTCGACCGCGTCAGCGCGTTCCGGTTCAACCGCATCTACGGCGGCTGGTGGGGACGGGTGGTGCTCACCGACGGCCCGGGCGCGGTCCGCCGCTCGGCCGACCGCTACATCGCCCGCATCGAGCGCCCCTGACTCGACGAGTGTGCGCCCGAGATTGCGTACAGCGGGGTTTCGCGTCGCCCGCACCCCGCTGAACGCAATCTCGGGCGCCGCAGCGACCTGCCGAAGAGGGGCACCAGCGGTCAGCCCGCGGCGCCGTCGGCGAGGTGGGCGACGCGGGCGCGCAGGTCCTCCTCACCGTCGGGTACGGCCGCGATCCGGCCGAGGTCGTCGCGCAGGCCGTCGAGCCAGACCCGCAGGTCGGCAAGCCGGTAGAGGTGCTGGCCCAGATCGGTCGGCCAGTCGAGGTGGGGCCGGTCCGGGAGGTCGGTCACGGCCCCGGCGTCGTGGTTGAGCAGACCCGCCGCCACCTGCGCGTAGCACCGCGCGACATCGTCGGCGGCCGTCGTCAACGGGCCGCGGCACGGCAGCAGGCACCCCGTCGGGCAGCCACGCAGGAGCGCCTCGGCGCCGCGCACGGCGTGATGGCCCGCGACGAGCGTGGCCTGCCAGTCGATACGGGAGGACGGGTGCCGCTCGGTCTGGTAGAGCGCGTACGAGGCGTCGGCGAGCATGCCCGCCGCGCGGGCCCGGGGGAGCGCGCCGCCCTGCGCGGAGTCCTGGGCGAGCACCGCCACCGTCTCCCCTACCACCTGCCCGCCTGCCTCGAGGAACGTGCCGGTGGCGCGGTGCAACTCGCCGGAGCCGCCGCGCGGCCACGCGAGGAGTCCGATCAACACCCCGACCCCTGCTCCGACGACGACGTCCACGACGCGCGCCTCCGCCAGCCGCCAGTCCACCGGCGAAACCTGTGCGAACACGAACGCGATGACCAGCGTGAACAGCGCCTGCGCCCACCCAGGGCCGAGCAGCGGGCCCGCAGCGAAGCCGACCAGCATCACGATGGGCAGCACCACGGCGTAGACCGGCGCGGGGACGCCGACCACCAGCAGCGCCGCGGCGACGACGGCGCCCGCGGCGGTACCGACCAGCGCCGGACGCAGGGCCGAGCGGGTCTCGGCGGCCGAGGTGCGCAGCAGGGTGAGCACGGTGAGCAGCACCCAGAAGCCGTGCGAGAGGTCGAACACCCCGGCGAGCAGCCGGGCCACGGCGAGCGCCAGCGCCAGCCGCAGCGCGCCCTGGAAATAGACCGAGCGCGGTGTGAGGTGCTCGCGCAACCGGTGCCACCACAGCGACGGGGTGCTGCGGTAGGCGTACCAGAGCGGGCCGGGCTGCGCCGACGACGGGGTGGCGTCGGGCGGGACCGGCGCGCCCGCGGCGACCCGCACGGCGGCCACCATCGACTTCGTCCACTCGCCGAGGCTCAGCGCGAGCGCGCCCAGCCGCAGCCGTTCGGGCGGCAGCCCGTCGGGCGAGGTGGCGGCGCGGGCGGCGTGGAAGTCGACGAGCGCGGCCGCGATCCGGTCGGTGTCGGGCACCTCGTCGGCCTCCCCGCGCAGCCAGTCGGCCGCCGCGGCCGCGCACGACGCCGTCTGGCGCAGCAGCGCGGCGGCCGCAGGCAGCGTGACGGCGCAGTGGTCCTCGGCCAGCGACAGGTCGACCGTGCGGCCCAGCAGCAGCCGGGCCGAGCCCGCGGCGGCCGCGAGCGCCCGGTCGCGGCGTCCCGCGGAGGCGGGCCGTTGCCCCGGGGGCAGCCGCGAGGGCCGCAGCGCCTCGGCGGTGGCCGTCGCCTCGGGCAGCGCGGCCGCGAACCGCTCCCGGCCGTCGGGCCGCCCCGACCACATGTCGGCCACCGCGGAAAGGCAGCGCGCGAGCGCGGCGACGGCGTCGGCGAGCTTTGCGGTGTACGGCCTCGGCACCGGGTCGGGCCACAGCGTGACCTCGGCCGCGGCCAGCAGCAGCACGCCCAAGGTGAGCCCGGCCAGCCGGAGGCCGAGTGAGCCGGGGTCGAACGGCGGGAAGCACGGGAGGATGTACAGCAGCTGGGTGCCCGTGGCGAGGCCGACGAGGCGCGGGCCGCCGATCCCCGCATACGCGACGGCGAACCCGAGCACGAACATGCCCGCGACGGCCGCGGCCGTGCTCACCGACAGCAGGGTGCCGAGGGTGACCAGCAGCCACCCGACCGGCAGCACGGCCAGCAGGGTGCGGGCGCGCTCGCCCGGACTGCCCGGGATCTGCGTCAGCGCGCCCATCGCCACCACGCCGAACAGGGCGTACGGGGCCATCGTGACGTTGTCCAACACGTAGCGGCACAGGTAGAAGGCCACGCAGGCGACGAGGGTGACCCGGGCGGCCCGTCGGACGACCGTGAGCCCGGGATCGTGTCGCATCAGCCAGGCGCGGGGCCTTGTCGAGGTGGGCGCCACCCGGCCATCGTCGCATCACTCCAGGCAGCCGCGCATCCGCCGCAGCCGGTCGTCACAGCGTGGTGCGCGAGCCCCTCGTGCGGGCTGGCCCTCGGCACCGCGCACCGGGGCCGAAACCGGGCAGCAGCCTGGCGCACCGTGCGTGCCGCGTGTACGAATCGGAACTGCTCGGCTGCGACCAACGGAGGTTCGTCATGCGCACGCGAATCGGCTCACCCATCTACAACAGCATGTGGCAGCTGCGGCGAGACGTGTGGAGCAGTCTGGAGGAGGCCAGCTCCCGGCTTTCGGAATGCGGTGGCAGCACCGCGGCAGCCGCCGCGCTCATCGAGCGGATCAGGGAGCAGCTGAGCACCCTCGAGCCGATGGAGCCCTATTGGGGATTCCCCGGCAGGCGGCGTTTCCAGCAGTTGCAGCGGCTGCTGGCGGTCGGCGACACGGCGGCCTTCGCCCAGATGGTCGGCGATGTGAACCGGGCGCTGGTCACCGACTCCTACCGGCGCGGCGAATCCGAGGAGGCGCAGGGGCGGTCGACGTCGATCGACGGCGAGGCGGGCCGTGATCCGCACCGCGGGCGGCCCTACTTCGAGGTGCTCGTGGTGGGGGAGATGACCGTCGCGCAGGAGCAGAGGTTGCGCGACGAGCTGCACCGGCTGCGCAGGCCGGAGGACGAGTTCGTCTACGAACTGGTGGTCGTGCCCAGCTTCACCGACGCGGTGACCGCGGTGTTGTTCAACTACAGCATCCAGTCGTGCATCATCCGACAGCGGTTCGCGCACCGCTCGCAACAGGACCTGTCCGCGCTCGGGTTGACGCTGGACGAGGAGCCGGCCATCGAGGAGCTCGACGACCAGTCGCCGCACCAACGGGCGCAGGCGTTGGGCGCGCGGCTGCACGAGCTGCGGCCCGAGCTGGATCTGTTCCTGATGGCGGAGGTGGCGGTCGAGGAGATCGCCGGGCAGCTCGGCCGTGACTTCCGACGGGTGTTCCACGCTCGGGAGGGCGCGCTGGAGCTGCACCTGAGCGTCCTGCGCGGGGTGGCGCATCGGTACAACGCGCCGTTCTTCTCCGCGCTGCGCGAGTACAGCCACAAGCCGACGGGCGTCTTCCACGCGCTGCCGGTGTCGCGGGGCAAGTCCGTGATCGAGTCGCGCTGGATCCGCGAGATGATCGACTTCTACGGCCTGGACGTCTTCCTGGCCGAGACCTCCGCGACCTGCGGCGGGCTGGACTCCCTGTTGGAGCCGACCGGCCCGCTGCGCGACGCCCAGCGCCTCGCGGCCGAGACGTTCGGCTCCCGGGAGACCTTCTGGGTGACGAACGGGACGTCGACCGCGAACAAGATCGTGGTACAGGCGCTGCAACGGCCCGGGGACATCGTGCTGGTCGACCGCAACTGCCACCAGTCACACCACTACGGGCTGGTGCTGTCCGGGGCGCACGTGATCTACCTGGACGCCTACCGGCTCAACGAGTACTCGATGTATGGCGCCGTGCCGCTGCGGGAGATCAAGCGGACGCTCCTGGACCTGCGGCGTGCGGGCAAGCTCGACCGTGTGCGGATGGTCATGCTGACCAACTGCACGTTCGACGGCATCGTCTACGACGCGGAGCGCGTCATGGAGGAGTGCCTGGCGATCAAACCCGACCTGGTGTTCCTCTGGGACGAGGCCTGGTTCGCCTTCGCCCGCTTCCACCCCGTCTACCGCTCGCGGACGGCGATGGCGTCGGCCGCGACGCTGCTGGGGCGGCTGCGCGACCCGGGCTACCACAAGCAGTACGTCGAGTACAGCCAGGCGCTGGGCGCCGACCCGGACGACGAGACCCTGCTGCGGACCCGCCTCTACCCGGACCCGGAGCGCTCCCGCGTCCGGGTGTACGCCACCCAGTCCACGCACAAGACGCTCACGTCGCTGCGGCAGGGGTCGATGATCCACGTGTTCGACCAGGACTACGACCACAACGTGGAGGAGACCTTCCACGAGGCCTACATGGCCCACACCTCGACGTCGCCGAACTACCAGATCCTGGCCTCACTCGACCTCGGGCGGCGGCAGGTCGCCCTGGAGGGCCTCGAGCTGGTGCAGAAGCAGGTGGAGTGCGCGATGCGGCTGCGCGACGCCATCGACAACCACCCGCTGCTCTCCCGCTACGTCCGCTGCCTCACCACGGCCGACCTCATCCCGAGCGAATACCGCCCGGCCGCGATCGACCAGCCGCTGCGCACCGGGCTGCGCAACATGGTGGCCGCCTGGCACGAGGACGAGTTCGTGCTCGACCCCTGTCGGATCACGCTCTCGATCGGGCAGACCGGCATCGACGGCGACACGTTCAAGCGCACCCACCTCATGGACCGCTACGGCGTGCAGGTCAACAAGACCTCGCGCAACACGGTGCTGTTCATGACCCACATCGGTACCACCCGCAGCTCGGTCGCCTATCTCATCGAGGTGCTCGTCGGGATCGTCCGGCAGCTCGACGACGAGGTTGCGGACCTCGGCCCGCGTGCGGCGGCGGCGCACGCGGCCGACGTGCGCAGGCTCACGGTTCCCGGCGCGCCACTGCCCAACTTCAGCGCCTTCCATCCGGTGTTCCGAGAGTCCGGATCGGCGGCGACGACGCCGGAGGGCGACATCCGCAAAGCGTTCTTCACCGCCTATGACGAGGAACTGACCACCTACCTCACCGCCGACGAGGTCGAGCAGCGGCTGGCCGACGGCCAGGATGTGGTGTCGGCGACCTTCGTCACGCCGTACCCGCCGGGGTACCCCGTGCTCGTTCCCGGTCAGTTGTTCAGCACCGAGATCATGGAGTACATGGACGGCCTGGACACCCCGGAGGTGCACGGCTACCGGCCCGAGCTCGGCTACCGGGTCTTCACGGCGGCGGCGCTGGGCCTGTCCGCGCCGAGCGACGGGGACGGGCCTGCGCCCGAGCGGGCCAGGCCGCCGGGACGGCGGCGCCGCCCCGACCCTGGCCCCACCGGCGAGGAGAAGCCCGCCGATCAGCCCTTGAGCGAAGCGGGGGAGACACCCGGCGGCAGCTGATCCAGCGGGGCGGCGGTCACCCGGGTGCGGAGCCCGTTGACCCAGCGCTTGCAGAGCGGCGTGAGCCGGTAGGCGTCGGACTGCAAGCGCGCCCGGGTGATCAGTATCCCGATGTCGGCGCCCTTGTAGAGGTAGTCGCCGGGGCCCGCGATGCGCAGGTAGAAGCCCTCGTCGGTGGCCTGCAGGTCGTGCCAGTCGGTGGCCGGGCGCACCAACCTGAGCCTGCCGCGGGGGCCGCATTCCCAGATGCCGCTCTCCGGGGCGGCGGTGATGAGCGCGATCGTGTCGTCGGTCTGCTTGACCACGACCTGGCTCCAGACGTCGATGTTGTCCGGGTCCGCCCAGCGTGCGTTGATCTCGGCGACGTTGATCGTGTAGTCGACGTCCATGTACTCCAGCAGGTGGAACAGGAACAGCGGCAGCTCGGCGTAGGCGCCCGCGGTCACGTTCGTCATCGAGCTGATGCCCGAAAGGCGCGGGTTGAGCTCGCCGAGATACAGCTCGCCGGTGTCGGTGTCGACGAGGTAGTCGACCTCGAAGAAGCCGCGGTAGCCCTCGCTGCCGAGCCGGTCGCCGAGGTTCTGGGTGAGCACCCGGGCGCGGCCGCGCTGCTCGGGGGAGAGCACGTCGGGGAAGACGTCGTTGCCCGCCCAGCCGCCCTTGTACGGGGTGAGCTCGGCGTAGCCGGTGATGTCGGACATGATCGGCCCGACGAGCGTGCCGTGCCGGGTCAGCACCGCCTCGACGGCGACCGGCCTGCAGTTGATGCGGCGCATCACCTTCATCTCGACGCTGGTCATGGTCTTGTCGCCGTCCGCGGCGTCCCAGCTCTCGCGGTCCTTGACGAAGAATGTGGTCTTGCCCGAGTCGCCCCAGGGCAGCTGCACGACCAGGTCGGTGCCGAGGCCCGCCGAGGCGGCGAGCGCGAGCAGGCCGTCGTAGTCCGCGGCGATGCCCAACACGTTGGGCACGCTCGGCACGCCCGCCTCGTTGCCCAGCCGGGTGGTCACGAGCTTGGAGTCGAGGACGTGGCGCAGCGCCGCGGTGGGCATCGCGACCGAAAGGCCCAGCTCGGCGGCCAGCCGCTCGGTCTCCTCGTCGAACATCACGAAGACGACCTTGCCGGGGCCCTCGCGCTGCACGAGGTCGTAGAACTCGGGGTGGGTGAGCAGGTGGTTGTTCAGCTCCTCCATCGACTCGAAGTCGTCGTCGGCCGGGTGCTCCGGCACGAACACCCGCGGGTGGGTGCCGCCGAACGAGTCGTAGAAGTTGACGTAGTGGAAATTGCTGATCCACCGGTCGACGCCCAGCAGGTTGAACGCGGTGGGGGAGACGAAGTAGATCGGCGTGGTGTTGCGCCGGAAGAACGCCCTGATCGCGGAGACGCCGTTGAGCTTCCGGCGCGGCGCAGGCTGCGCCGGTGCGGGCGCAGGCTCCGGCGGGGGTGACACGGCCGTGGCCGCCGCCGTGGTCGGGTCCGGCGCCGAAGCCGGTGGTGTGCCCGTCGACTCCGGCGCCGTCGCAGCTTGTCGTCCCTTGGTTGCAGGCATCCTCGCCGCTCCTCTCTCCTACCGGGCTGTCGGGGTGGGCGCCGCCGCGACGCCCGCGAGAAGACCCGCGAGCCGCAGCGTGGTGCGGTCGCCGAAGCGGGGGGCGACGAGGTGGCCACCGACGGGGAGCCCATCGCGGCCGCAGCCGATCGGCACGGTGGTGGCGGGCATGCCGGTGAGGTTGGCGTCGCACAGCAACGGCGCCCAGTCTCGCCAAACCGGGTCGACGGGCTGGTCGCCGATCCGCTCCGGGTAGTCGCGGTCGACCGGGAACGCGACGCAGCCCAGCGTCGGGGTGAACAGGGCGTGCGCTCCGGTCGTCGCGAAGAACGCGGTGTAGGCGGCGTGGATGCGCTCGCGGGCGAACTGGGCGCGCACGTAGTCCGCGGCGCTCACGGTCTCGCCGAACGCCAAGTAGTCGCGCACCTGCGGGGACAGCAGCTCGGGCGTCTCCTCGAACGCGGTGGCCTCCCCCCAGCGCGCCTCGGCCGTGGCGATCGTGGCCCACGTGGCGAGGGAGCCGCGCACGTCGGGGTGGGCGCGCACGATCTGGACACCGGTGCCCGCGAGCGCGTCGACGGCGGCGTCGAAGCGCTCGCGCACGTCGTCGTCGAGCGCCGCGAAGCCGAGGTCCGGGCTCACCGCCACCCGCAGGTCCGCCGGGCCGGGCCCGGCGGGGGCGACCACGCTGTGCCGGTCGGCGGGGTCGTGGGCCGCGAGCACGGCCATGAGGAGCTGCGCGTCGCCGACCGTCCTGGTCAGCGGCCCGACCGCGACGAGCGACTTCCAGGTCGGCCCCGATGGCTCATGGGGAACCAGCCCGAAGGTGGGCTTGTGGCCGACGAGCCCACAGAACGCGGCCGGGATCCGGATCGAGCCGCCGCCGTCGCCGCCGAGGCCGACCGGGCCCGCCCACGCCGCCACCTGTGCGGCCGCGCCGCCCGAGGAGCCGCCCGCGGTGCGGGTGAGGTCGTGGGGGTTCGCCGTGACGCCGAAGCCGGGGGCGGTGGACGTGCCGAAGTAGCAGAACTCGGAGGTCGTGGTCTTGGCGAAGACGACGGCGCCCGCGCCGAGGAGGCGGCGCACCGCGCCGACCGTGCCCGGCGGCTGCCAGCCTGCCCGCGCCCGGCTGCCCGAGGTGGTGGGCACGCCCTTCATCCACTGTGAGTCCTTGGCCGTGACCGGCAGGCCCTCCAGCGGTCGTGCGGTACCCGCCGCGAGGCGCCGGTCGGATTCGGCCGCGGCGGCCAGCGCGCGCTCGTCGAGCCGCACGGCGAAGGGGTTCACGGGCTCGGCGACCTCGTCGGCCCGCCGCAGCACCGAGCGCAGCAACTCGACGGCCCCGACCTGCCGGGTGCGCAGGAGCCGTACCAGCTCGACGGCCGACAGGCGCAACAGCGGCTCGGCGGGCGGCTCGGACGGCAGAGTGGGGGAGCCGGGGATCATGGCTGCATCCTGCCTTGGCGGCGGGCGTGGCCATAGCCCCCGGGAAGCGCGCTGTGGACTCGGCCGTGCTGCCGGGGGTGGGCGGCCTGGTCGTGGCGGGGGCTCCGGACGGGTGGCGTCGGTCAGCGGACGTGCGGTCGTTCGTCCTCACGCCAGGTCAACGGGTAGCAGGCGGCGGGTGAGTCGAACGTGCGCCGCCAGCCGTGTCCGGGCCAGCAGTAGTCGACGTAGCCGAGCCGGGGTCGGTACAGCGCCGTGTAGAGGGTGCCGAAGGCCCGGGAGAACCCGGTGCTGTAGAGCGGCTTCGCCAGGAAGGCCGCGACCACCGCGGCGGGGTCGGGGTGGCCTTCGAGGCAGTCGAGTCGTTGCAGGCGCTCGACGCTGTGCAGCGCGTTGGCCTGCTCGGGGAACTCGGGCACATCGCCACGGTGGTTCGTGACGGCGACCGCGTCGATGACCTCCGGCGGCTCGTCGGGGCCGACGAAGACCGTCTTCGCGACCCCCGCCGCGTCGATCAGCGTGAGGTTGTAGGTCATCGAGACCGGTACCCGGCGCAGCACCGCGCACGCCTCGGCCGTGGACGTGGCGACCTCCAGCAGGTAGCGCAGCACGAGCGGCACACCGAAGCCGCGCCCGGACCCCGGGCGGCCGCCGAAGGTCAGCGAGACGACGAGCCCGGCGTCGTTCATGCCGTCGATGAGGCCCCACAGGCAGTCGGCCGTGCCCAGCACCCGCCGACCGGTGTAGGCCGTGCTGGCGACGACGCCGTCGAACAGGAACGGGCTGTAGTCGTAGTTGCGGCACAGCATCGGGTCCGGCGCGCGGAACGCGAGCTGGGAGCAGCCGGGGGTGAACCGGGGCGGGTCCCAGAGGGTGAGCATCCGGGCCGCGGTGTCGTCGTCGCCCGCGAGCTCCACCAGCCGCAGGTAGGTCGGCATCAGCTCGGGCATGTAGCGCGCGAGCATCCGGACCGCCGTCCGTAGGGGCGGGCGATCGGGTCCGGCGCCGTCGAGGTACCACCGGCGGTAGCCCGGCCAGGTGTCGGCGAACAGCGCCGCCCAGCCGGGGCCGGGCACCGGCTCGGTGAGGGCGCGCATCGTGAACGGGTACTCCAGCGTGCCCACCACGTGATGGTAGATCGGCTTAGGCTCGTCGTCGCGCCCGAGCAGGGCACGCGGTGGCTCACCCCCGCCGTGATCATCAGTTGGGTGCGGAAGCGGCCAGATCTGGCCGCTTTCCGCGCCGAACCGGTGATCATGGTCGAGGGGCGGCCCCGCTGGGGGTGGGCGTCCCCGGGGCGCGCAGCAGAGCGGCGAAGCTCGCGGCCGCGGCGTCGACACCGGCCTCGTCGCAGGTCGCCACGAGATCCAGCAGCAGGCCGCGGGTGACGGCCAGGCCGAGGCGGGCCAGCGCCGGATCGACTCTGCCGCCGGGGCCGCCGGGGCCGCCGGGGCGCTCCGCGTACCGCTCGGCCGCGTCGAGCCAGCCCCGCACGGCCCCGGGCAGCAGTCGCGTGAACGGGGCCTCGCCCTGCGCCGCCCGCGCGTAGCACTCGAAGAACAGCCGCTCCAGCGCCCGCAGTTCGGGCCGCCGCAGGTCGGCCCACATCGCCGTGAAGGCCGCGGCGGGGTCGTCGGGCAGCGCGTCGAACACCGCCGCCTGCCGCCGCTCCACCTCCTCGACCACCGCGACGAGCAGCTCGTCGCGCGACCCGAAGTGGTGCAACAGCATCCGGTGGCTCGTGCCGACCTCCTCGGCGACCGCACGCAGCGGGCGTCTGCCGATGCCGCCGCCCGCGAACACGTCGATCACGGCGTCGAGCAGCGCGCGGCGCCGCGCGTCGTCACGCGGGCGGGGCAACCTGGTGCTCGCAGCGCTCCTTGAGTCCCTCGGCCTCCAGCGCCAGGTAGCGCCGGGTCAGCCCGCGCATGAGCGCGCCGACGAGGTTGCCGATCGGGCCGCGCTGCTCGATCCGCTGCCGCACGAGCGTGCGCTCCGGGCCGAGCGGGACCACCTCGTGGACGGCGCGGGTCAGCCCGCCCGGCGGGCCCTGCTGCCAGGTCCACGCCGCACCGGGCGCGAGCGCCGAGATCGTCCAGACGAGCCGGGGCAGCCGGGGCTGCTTGATCGCGAAGCGCTTCCCGACCGCGAGCTCCGGGCCGTCCAGCGCCTCGATGCGCGTCATCGACGCCGTCCACTCCGGCCAGCGCTGGACGTCGGTGTAGACCGCCCAGACCGTGGCCGCGGGCGCCGCGATCTCCACGCTGCTGTCGGTAATCATGTACCCGATGGTACGTTAACCTCACGTGGTGGGAAACCGCCTTTCCGCCCGCTACGGTGCCACCATGACACGGCGGGTACTCGATCTCTGGGCGCCCGCCATCGGCGCGAACGGCGCGGTCCTCGCCTACGGCCACTGGGGCCGCCCGGTGCTCGTCTTCCCGTCCGAGGCGGGGCGGGCGAGCGACTTCGAGTCCAACGGGATGATCGAGGCTGTCGCCGACCTGCTGGACGCGGGCCGCGTCAAGCTCTACTGCGTCGACAGCTACGACTCCGCGTCCTGGTCGAACCGCAGCATTCCGCTGGAGGAGCGCGCGCGGCGGCACGAGGCGTACGAGTCGTGGATCCTCGACCAGGTCACGCCGTGGATCCACGACGACTGCGGCGGCCCGCTCCCGGTCCGCACGCTCGGCGCGAGCATGGGCGCCTACCACGCCGCCAACTTCGCCCTCCGCCACGCGGACAGGTTTCCGCAGGCCCTGTGCCTGTCCGGAAACTACGACCCGGCGACGTGGCACGGCTGGGGCGAGCAGGGCGACGCGCTCTACTTCCAGAACCCCGTTGCGTACGTCGCGAACCTGCACGGCGACCACCTGGCCTGGCTACGCGATCACGTGCACCTCACGCTGGTCTGCGGCCAGGGCATGTGGGAGGACACCACGGGCGCACAGGCCAGCACCCGCCGTCTCGCGGGCCTGCTGGCGGAGAAGGGCATCCCGCACGAGCTGGACGTCTGGGGGCACGACGTCGCCCACGACTGGCCGTGGTGGCGCCGCCAGCTGACCCACCACCTGTCCCGGATGAGCTGAAGGAGGGCCCGTGAACCGTCACCTGGTCGGGCTGCTGTTGGGTACCGAGGAGGACTGGCCCGCGGCGTTCGAGACGCTCATGCGGCGGCTGGGTCCCGTCCGCTCCGGCGCGGGCGACGAGCACGCCTTCGACGTCGAGCGGATCACCATCGAGCCGTTCGACCTGCGCGCCAAGCCGCGCTACAACCTGGTGATCGACCGGCTCGCGTACTGGTACTACGTCCCGCGCGAGTGGCTGAAGAAGGTCGCGCTCATGGACGACGTGTACCTGCTCAACAGCCCGTTCACGTTTCAGAGCATGGAGAAGCACGCGGCGTACTGCGCGATGATGCGCCTGGGCCTCAAGGTGCCCGAGACGGTGCTCGTGCCCTACAAGAACCCGCCGGACAACGCCAAGTGGGCGTACACGGCGCGGCGCTACAACCAGCCGTTCGACCTGGACGCGATCGCCGAGCGCATGGGCTACCCGCTGTTCATGAAGCCCTACGACGGCGGCGCGTGGGTGGGCGTCACCCGCATCAAGAACGCCGACGACCTGCACATCGCCTACGACGACTCGGGCCAGCGGCTCATGCACCTGCAGAAGGCCGTCGAGGGCTACGAGGTGTTCGCCCGCTCGCTCTCGATCGGCGCCGAGACGATGGTGATGAAGTTCCGGCCCGAGCTGCCCATGCACGAGCGCTACGAGGTGGCCCACGAGTTCCTCACGCCCGAGGTGGGCGAGGAGGTCGTCACGATCTCCCGGCTGGTGAACGCGTTCTTCAAGTGGGAGTTCAACTCCTGCGAGAACCTCGTCGCGGGCGCCGACGTGCACCCGATCGACTACGCCAACGCCTGCCCGGACGTCGCGCTCACCTCCCTGCACTACTACTTCCCGTGGGCGATGGCCACGCTGGTGCGCTGGAGCGTGTTCACGCTGGTCACCGGCCGCAAGTACAACCTGCACCTGGAGTCGGAGCAAGTACTTCACGGTCGCCGACCGCGACGACCTCTCCTACCGCGAGAAGCTCGCGGCCTACCGGCGCCTGGCCGACGAGTACTTCGAGACCGACCGCTACCTGGACTTCTGCGCCAGCAGGCTCGCGCACCTCGACGAGGTGGTGCTGGAGTGGGTGGACAGCGCCGAGTTCGACGCCCTGCTCGTCGAGACGGTGAAGGCCACCTACCCCGGCCACGAGCACGACCAGTTCGTCGCCCACTTCCGCGGGCTCGTCGGCCTCTGGATCCGCGACGCGAAGGCGGCGCTGCACCCGGCGTAGGCGCGGTCAGCCCGCGTAGAGCTGGAGGTCCGCGGCGAACGCGTCGGTCATCTCGATGACCTTCTGCCAGCTCGTAGTGGCGCACGACCACGCCGCCGTCGCCGACGGTCGTGGTGCGCCAGTCGCGGCGTTGGGCGCCGATCGGGAGCAGGTCGATGTTGACGACGTGCTCGCCGTACGCCGCGAGCAGCGCGTCCAGTCCCTCGATCGCGGTGATGCGCCCGGCGCCGTGCGCGCGCTTGAACACGTTGGCCGCGTTGAAGTGTTGCCCGACCGGCGCGCGCAGGTGCCCGAGCAGCACCGCCTCGGCCCACCCGACGTAGAGGTCGGCGTCGCACGAGTAGTTCATCAGCTCGACCACCCGCGCGCCCGGTGGCCGGGCCGCGATCTCGCCGAACACCGCCTCGCCGGACGCCGTGCGGTACCACTCCATGTGGGTGAAGCCTGCGCGGAAGCCGAGCGCGGCCAGCACCTCGCGGCCCATCGTGCGCCCGCCCGCGAGCTCGGCCACGGACAGGTCGCGCAGCACGATCGAGATCGGGCTGATCCACTCGTGCATCCGCATCTGCAGCGGCCGCGGCCGGTACCACATCACGTTCTCGAAGAGGATCTCCCCGCTCGCGCAGACCGTGTCGAACGTGAGCTCCTCGCCGTCGACGAACTCCTCCACGCTCACCTCCGGCACGTGCCGCAGCAGGGGGAGCACGTCGGACAGCTCGGCCGAGGAGTCGACGCGGTAGGTGTCGGCGGAGCCGGCGCCCGCGATCGGCTTCACGATGATCGGGTAGCCGATCCGCTCGACCGCCTCCCACACGCCCGCGACGTCGTCGTGCTCGCGTGCCGGGGCGTGCGGACGCCTGCCGCGTCGAGCACCTGCTTCATGCGTTCCTTGTCGCGGAACGGCACGGTCTCGGCGACCGTCATGCCGGGCAGCCCGAACTCCTCCCGGATCCGCGCCGCGAGGATCATGTACGGCTCCCAGAGGCACTCGACCTGGTCGAACCGCGCGTGCGCGGCCAGCCCGTGCAGGGCGGCGAGCACCGTGCCCTCGTCGGCGAGCGGCACGTGCTCGTAATGGGCGAGCGCGTCGCGGGCCACGCGCGGGCAGCTCGTGCGGCGGCTGGTCGCCGACGCCGATCACCTGCGCGCCCGCGGTGGCCAGCGCCCGCGTGAAGTAGGGCATCTCGGCCGGGTAGCCGGGGGAGAGCATGATCACGTTCATCACTGTGCCTCCACCAGCTCGACCCGGATGCCGTTGACGATCTCGTCGAGGGCGGCGCGGACGACGGCGGTGTCCGGGTCGCGGACGATCACCCAGCCCTCGCCCTCGTAGCCGGTCGACGCGGGCAGGCCCGGCTCGGGCAGCTTCGCCTCGACGACGAGGTGCCCCAGCCGTCGCTGCAGCTCGTCGACGCCGTGCACGGCCCGCACCCGGCCCCGGCCCTGCCCGCGCAGGTACGCGCAGCCCGCGGCGTACTTTCGCTCCGGCGGCGTCGAACCGGTCGAGGATCACCAGCTCGCACCACATCCGGAAGAAGTCGACGTCGTGCACGTACCCGAGCATCGTGGCGATCTGCGCACCCGGCGGGCGGGCGCCCACCTCGGACACCGCGACCGAACCGTCCGGGCGGCGGAACCACTCCATGTGCGTGAGGCCCTCGCGCACGCCCAGCGCCCGCACCGCCGCGGGCCCGACGTCGAAGATCTCCCGGTAGCGCGGGTCGTCGAGCTCGCGGGGCAGCAGCACCGTCCACTGGATCCACGGGTTGCGCAGCACCGTGAGCGGCGGCGGCCGGTAGTCCGAAATGGACGCCCACACCGTCGCGCCGCCGATCTGCACGCTGTCGAAGGTGAACTCGTCGCCGACCAGGAACTCCTCCAGCAGACCCGGCGCGTCCGGATGCGGCGGGATCGCCGAGAGCCAGCTGCGCAGGGCGTCGACGTCGTCGAGCCGGTAGGTTGCCTGCGCGCCCGCGCCCGCGGGCGGCTTCGCGACCAGCGGGAACCCGACCGTCGCGGCGAACGCCAACGCCTCCTCGGGGTCGCGGACGAGCTGGTGGCGCGCGCACGGCACCCCGGCGGCGGTGAGCACCTCCTTCATCCGCGACTTGTCGCGCACGTTGTGCGCGGTCGCCGACGTCCAGCCCGGGATGCCCAGCGCCTCGCGGGCGTACGCGAGCGGCACCTGCAGCTGCTCCAGCGCGCCGACCAGCCGCTCGACCGGCCCCAGCTGCCGCGCGAGCCCCGCGACGGCCTCGGCGATCTGCCGCGGGTCCAGCGCGTCGTCGACCCGCCAGTGCCCGGCCAGGTGCCGCGCCAGCTCGGCGGGAACCTGCTCCGCGGGCGCGGTCGTGACCAGGCCCAGCCGCACGCCGGGCAGCGCGCCGCGGTGGCGACGAACCGGACGGTGGCGGGCATCAGAAACGGTGCGACGAAGCGGCCGTGATCTGCGTTCGACCATGCCCGGTGACGCTACAGTCGCCGAGCTCTGCGCGGTGAACATCGTCTTCGTCGAGCCCGCGTTCCCGCCGACGCAGCGGCACTTCGTGCGCGCGCTCGCCGACGTCGGCGCCTCCGTGATCGGGATCGGGGAGCGGCCGGTCGAACACCTCGACGACGAGCTCAAAGGCTGGATGACGCACTACCACCAGGTGTCGACGGTGGTCGACGCGGGAGTGCTGACCGACGCCGTCCGCTGGGTGCAGGACAAGGTCTGGGTCGACCGTCTGGAGTCGACGATCGAGGCGCACACGATGGCCGCCGCACAGACCCGCGAGGCGTGCACGATCCCCGGCACGTCGGTGCGCACGGCGTGGCTGTGCCGCGACAAGCCGTCCATGAAGGAGGCGCTGCGCGCGGCCGGGCGTCCCGACCGCCGCCTCGGCCGCCGTGACCTCCGCGGCCGAGGTGCACGCGTTCGTCGCCGACATCGGCTTCCCGATCATCCTCAAGCCGCGCACCGGCGCGGGCGCGCTGGACACCGTGCGGGTCGACGACGCCGCGCAGCTCGACGCGGCGCTGGGCCGGTTCGGCGGCCAGGGCGTCGAGTCGATCGCCGTCGAGGAGTTCGTCGAGGGGCACGAGGGCTTCTACGACACCGTCTCGATCGACGGTCACCCGGCGCTGGACTTCGTGTCGCACTACTACCCCAACGTGCTGGAGGCGATGCGCACCCGCTGGATCTCCCCGCAGTTCGTCGTCGACCAACCGGATCGACATCGCCGTCGGACTACCAGGAGCTGCGCGAGCTCGGCGCCCGCGTCAACGCGGCGCTGGGCATCGGCACCAGCGCCACGCACATGGAGTGGTTCTTCGGGCCGAAGGGGCTGCGGTTCTCCGAGATCGGCTGCCGTCCGCCCGGCGTCGGCGCGTGGGACCTGTACTCGGCGGGCAACGACCTCGACCTCTACCGCGGCTGGGCGGACGCGGTCGTCCACGGGCACATCGGTGCGCG
The DNA here is from genome assembly GCA_963822805.1 of uncultured Actinomycetota bacterium. Taxonomy (GTDB): domain Bacteria; phylum Actinomycetota; class Actinomycetes; order Mycobacteriales; family Pseudonocardiaceae; genus Pseudonocardia. The sequence goes on from CAWGIV010000006.1 coordinate 357,173, forward strand.
GCCGTCCCGGCGGTTCGCCACCGGGATCGTCGCGCTGCGGCCCGACCGCGACGGCCACATCAGCGGCTACTCCGGCGTGGACGAGGCGCAGGCCCGGCTCGGCGAGTGGGTGATCGACGCCCACCTGCCCGATCCCGGGCACACCCACGCAGCCGGTCGAGGCGGGCTACTGGGCCAACGCGTACGTGCGCATGCGCCACCCCGACTACGACGTGCTGCGCGGGATGCTCGACGACGTTGGCCGGACGGTCCACGTGCACGCCTCGTGATCGCCGGCCTTCATGATCGTTCTGCTGGGCCCGCAGCGGCGGCCCACGCTGGACGCCGTCGGTCTCGACGGGCCGGTCGCGACGGTCACGGCGGGCTGGCAGGAGCGTGAGCCCGAAGACGCCGAGCTGGACGCGCTGCTCGACGGCCGCAGCCTCAACCTGCCCTGTACGCCCGCTGGGAGGACGTGCTGGAGCGGGACCCCGAGTACGCCGCGGCCGAGCGCGCGCACCGGGCGGCGCTCGCCGAGCAGCAGGAGCTGTATCTCGTGCAGCTCGACGGGGTGCTGGGCGCGCTGCGGGAGGTCGGCTCGGCGCGGCGGTGGGGGGCCGCGGGTGCGGAAGGAGGCACGCGCGGACGCCGAGTCGGTCGTCCGGCTCGTCGACGACCGGCATCTGGCCCGGGTGGCCGAGGAGCGCAGTACATTCGCCGAGCGATGGCCGCCCGCGGAGCGCCCGGCGGTGGCCGGCACCGGGACGCGGTCGGTCAGGGGTTGGCCGGGGCGGCGGCGCTGGCCGTCGCGGGCGGGCACGTCGGGGTGCTGGGGCACGTGCTGCGGCTGTTCGCCGTCACGCCAACCGCCGACCGTCGTCGCCTGGTCGGCGGGGGCGATGGCGTTGACCGACCGCGTGCTGCTCTTCCACGACCGGGCCGCGAACGGGCCGTCGCACGCCGAGTTCGTCGACGTCGGGCTGGGCTGGGTCCCGGCCGCGGTGCTGCTGCCGCACGCCCGGCGGCGGCTGCGCGTCGACGACCCCGCGCGGATGGCGGAGCTGGCCATGCGGGCGGCGCCTGCGCGGTGCGTGATCCTCGACGACGGCGTGCGCCTCGACCTCGGTCCGGACGGCGCGCTGCCCCGGGAACGCCCTCGTCGTGCGGCCCGACGGGCGCTGGGCGAGAGTGGACGACACCCGCGCCGCGGCGCTGCGGAGCCGCGCCATGAAGCTGGCGATCAACCGGCTCAAGGAGCGGCCGCCCGGCACGGGGCCGCGGCGGTCGTCGACCGGTTCGTGGCCCGGCACGAGGTGCCGATCATCGAGGGCGACCGGTGCACGTTCCTGTGGCGCGGCGACGCCGACGCCGTGCACCTCGTGCACCGCATCACCGGGCTGCCCGACCGGCTGCCGCTGCGCCGGATCCGCGAGCACCGACCTGTGGTACGGTGGTGCTGGAGCTGCCCGACGGGCTCGCGGGTGAACTACCAGATCGAGGTGCGCCGCGGCGAGCACGTCGAGACGGGCAACGACCCGCTCAACCCGAAGGTCTCCTACAGCCCGGTCGGCACCTCGTCGGTGTGCTTCGCGCGACGGCTACACGACGCCCGACTGGACCGTCTTCGACCCGGACGCCCGGCCCGGCACCCTCACCGACATCGTGGTGCCCAGCCGCGCGCTGCGCCGCGACTGCCCGGTCACCCTCTACCTGCCCGCGCGCTTCCGGCGGGCCCACGCCTACCCGCTGCTCGTCGTGCACGACGGCGGCGACTTCCTGCAGTACGCCGCGGCCAAGACCGTGCTCGACAACCTCATCCACCGGCTCGACGTCGCCGAGCTGGTCGCGGCATTCGTGCGGCCGGCCGACCGGCTCGTCGAGTACGCCGACTCGCCCGCCCACGCGCGGTTCCTCACCGGGGAGCTGCTGCCGCGGCTGGAGTCGGAGCTGCCGCTGGTCGGCCAGCGCTCCGGCCGGTGCCTGCTCGGGTCGAGCTTCGGTGCGGTCGCGGCGCTCGCGGCGGCGTACCGCTCGCCCGACACCTACGGCGCGCTCGCGCTCCTGTCGGGCTCGTTCGTGTTCACCGACATCGCCGGGGCCGACCACGGCGGCGGACCGGTGTTCGACCCGGTCGTGAAGTTCGTCAACCGCTACCGGGCCCGGCCCCGCCGGGTCGCGGACCGGCTCTTCGTCAGCTGCGGTGTGTTCGAGCCGCTGATCACGCCGAACCGGTCGATGGTGCCGACGTTCGAGTCGACCGGGATGACCGTGCGGTTCCTCCAGACCCGCGACGGCCACACCTGGGAGAACTGGCGCGACAGCCTCCGTGACGCCCTGGCGTGGATCTATCCGGGGCCGCAGAAGCTGATCTACGAGTAGCCGGAAGAGCGGGGGAGCACTGTCGTCCGCGCACGGGCTCTCCTACGGTGTTGCCATGACCGCCACCACCACCGCCGCTGTCGGCGGACCGACGCTGCCCCAGGTACGCCGACTGGTCACGGAGGTGCCGGGCCCGCGCTCGCGCGAGCTGGCCGCACGCCGCTCGGCCGCCGTGTCGCGCGGCGTCAACAGCGTCATGCCGGTGTACGCCGCGGCCGCGGGCGGGGGCGTGCTCGTCGACGTCGACGGCAACTCGTTCATCGACCTCGGCGCGGGGATCGCGGTCACCACCATCGGCAACAGTGCGCCCGCGGTGGTCGACGCGGTGCGCGAGCAGGTGGCGGCGTTCACCCACACCTGCTTCATGGTCACCCCCTACGACGGCTACGTGGCCGTGGCCGAGGCGCTCAACGACATCACCCCGGGCCGCCACGAGAAGCGCTCGGCGCTGTTCAACTCCGGGGCCGAGGCGGTGGAGAACGCCGTCAAGGTCGCGCGGCTGGCCACCCGCCGTCCGGCCGTCGCGGTGTTCGAGCACGCCTACCACGGGCGCACGTCGCTGACGATGGCGATGACCGCCAAGAACATGCCCTACAAGAACGGATTCGGCCCGTTCGCGCCGGAGGTCTACCGGGCCCCCATGTCCTACCCGTTCCGCGACGGCCTCGACGGCCCCGCTGCGGCGGCGCGCGCCATCGAGCACCTGGAGCGGCACGTGGGCGCGGAGAACCTCGCCGCGCTGGTGATCGAGCCGATCCAGGGCGAGGGCGGCTTCGTGGTGCCTGCCCCGGGGTTCCTGCCCGCGCTGGCCGAGTGGGCGCGCGCGCACGGCGTCGTGTTCGTCGCCGACGAGGTGCAGACCGGCTTCGCCCGCACCGGACACCTCTTCGCCTGTGAGCACGAGGGCGTCGTCCCGGACCTCATCGCCACGGCGAAGGGCATCGCGGGCGGCATGCCGCTCGCCGCGGTCACCGGGCGGGCCGAGCTGATGGACGCCCCGCACGCGAGCGGGCTGGGCGGCACCTTCGGCGGCAACCCGGTCTCCTGCGCCGCGGCCCTGGGCGCGCTGGCCACGATCCGCACGGAGGGCCTCGTCGCGCGGGCCGCCGCGATCGGCGAGACGGCGCTGCCGCTCCTTCGCGCCATCCAGGCCGCCGACCCGCGCATCGGTGACGTCCGCGGCCGGGGCGCCATGCTGGCCGTCGAGTTCGTGCGCCCCGGCACCGTCGAGCCGGACCCGGCGACGACGAAGGCCGTCGCCGCGGCCGCCCACCGGGCCGGGCTCATCCTGCTGACGTGCGGCAGCTGGGGCAACGTGGTGCGGCTGCTCCCGCCGCTGGCGATCGGCAACGACCTGCTGGTCGAGGGACTCAACGTGCTCGCCGAGGTGATCCGGTCGGTGTGAACCCGCCACGTCGCCTCGCTGCGGTGCGCGCCGCGGCTGCTCTTGCGAAGCCGCTCTAAAATGACCGTACATTTCAGGGGCCGTCGCTGCGGGAGGCGGAGTGGACACGGGTGCGGGGCAGCCGAAGGGGGAGCGCAACAAGCACGAACCGGCATCGTCGGCGGACGAAACCCAGCGGGCCTGCGACCGCCCCGGGTGCCGGGCTGATGCTTCGGCCACGAGCGCGCTCAGGGGACCGGGCGCGAGCGAGCGACTGCGGCACCCGCAGCCGCTGTTGCGGAAGCGGATCGGGTCCAAGCGCGGGGCGATGGAACAGCCCAACGTCACCGGTGACGGCGACACCCCGTTGACCCTGCGCTTCTGGGCGCTGGTGGCGTTGACCGGGGTCGGGGCGGGGTTGTTCGGCGCGGCGCTGATGCTGCTGCTCTTCACCGTCTCGGATCTCGCCTTCGGGCCGGGTGCGGGCACGAACTTCCAGGCCGCGGTCGAGGCCGCGTCGCCGGTCCGGCGGGTCGTTCCGCTGGTGGTGGCGGGCGTCGTCGGCGGGGCGGGGTGGTTCGTGCTGCGGAAGGTCACCGCGGGGGAACGGTCGGATGTCGACGACGCGATCTGGACCGGAGACGGCACGTTGTCCTTCCGGCGCAGCGCGGGTACCGCGGTGCTCTCGGAGATAGTGGTCGGGTTGGGAGCGTCATTGGGCCGGGAGGCCGCGCCGAAGCTGATGGCTGCGGTCTGCGGCAGTGTGCTGGCCCGTTGGGCCGAGCTCACGGTAAAGCAACGGCGTCTGTTGGTGGCCTGCGGCGCCGGTGCCGGGCTTGCCGCGGTCTACAACGTGCCGCTGGGCGGGGCGTTGTTCACCGCCGAGGTGCTGGTGGGTGCGATCCGGCTCCCGGTCATTCTGCCCGCGCTGGTGTGCTCGGCGATCGCCACCGTCGTGGCGTGGGTGTACCTGCCCTATCACCCGACCTACGTGGGGATCCCGCAGTTCGTCTTCGATCCGGCGGCGCTCGTGTGGGCGTTGCCCGCGGGGCTCCTGATCGGGCTGGTGGCCGCGGTGTTCGTCCGCCTGATCGGGTGGGTGTCCTGTCACCGGCCACGCGGTCGGTGGGCGCTCGTCGCGCCGTTGGGCGCGTTCATGGTGCTCGCCGCGCTCGGGTTGGCGTTCCCGCAGTTGTACGGCAACGGGAAGGACATGGCGGAGGACGCGTTGCTCGGGGTAGGCAGCCCGCTGCTGTTAGGCGCGCTGTTCGTCCTCAAGCCCCTGGTCACGGCGCTGTGCCTGGGCAGCGGGGCGTCCGGTGGGCTGTTTACGCCGACGTTGAGCACCGGCGCCATGCTCGGGGCGTTTCTCGGGAGTGTCTTTTCTCTGCTCTGGCCCGGGGTGCCGGTCGGTGCGTACGCGATGATCGGGGCCGCGGCGATGATCGGGGCGGCGATGCAGGCCCCGCTGGCCGGGTTGGCGCTTGTCCTGGGGCTGACGCACAGCGGATTCGGGGTGATGGTGCCGATGATGTTGTGCACGGCGCTCGCCACGGCCGTCACACGCTGGATCGACGGCTACTCGATCTACTCGGCCCGGCTGGGCCCAACGGAACCGTCCTGATCCGCGTCGGCCTCCGCGGGGCGCCGCACCCACGCCGCCCTCGTCATCGCGCCGGGCCCGTTGCCCGGCGGCGCTCTGCTGCTGGGTCTCGCGGTCGTCGCCGCGTCCGGCCTGCTCGGGCTCGTCGTCGCCGAGTTCAGCCCGTGAGCTCGGGCGCCGGAAAGAACAGCGCCCGACGCGCCGGGTGACCGTCCGCGACCGTCTCCCCCGGACTGCCTGTCACGCGGGTGAGGGCGGCGGTGGTCCCGCGGACGACGAGGTGGGGTGGCACGACCAGCTCCCGCCGGGTGACGGGTGTGGACTCGAGTCGGTCGATGGCGCGGGCGACGGCGAGCGTGGTGATCCGCTCGACGTCCTGGGCGATCGTGGTGAGGTCGATGTGGGAGAGGCGGGCGAGGCGGGCGTTGTCGTAGCCGACCACGCTGATGTCGCCGGGCACGGAGACTCCGGCGCGGTGCAGGACGTCGAGGACCCCGGTGGCGCAGCGGTCGTTGAAAACGGACACGGCGGTGGGACGAGGTTCCGCGGCGAGGAGCACACGGGCTGCGGCGGCGCCGTCGTCTTCGGTGAGCCCGCCGGGCACGATCAGGGCGTCGGCGTCGAGGCCGTGGCGGCGCAGGGCGTCGCGGTAGCCGCGGCGGCGGTCGGCGGCGCCTGCGGCGCGCCCGCCGTCGACGTGGGCGATGCGGCGGTGCCCGAGGGAGACGAGGTGCTCGACGGCCTGGTGCAGTCCTTCGTCGTCGGCGGTGCGCACGACGTCGAGGGCGCGGTGGCGGGCCGAGCGGGCCACGACGATGACGGGCAGCCGGTCGGTGAGCTCGGCCAGGTAGGACGTCGGCGCGTGCGGGGCGAGCAGGATCAGCGCCTCGCACCGGTCCTGCAGCAGGCTCGCGACCGCTCGCCGCTCGTCGCGGTGGGGAGTGACGGCGCTGAGCGTCAGGTCGTAGCCGACCCGCCCGGCTGCGGTGTAGAGCCCGCTGACGAGGTCGCCGTCGAAATCGTGCTGCACGTCGAACACGACACCCAGCAGGTGGCTGCGGCTGCTCCGCAACCGCCGGGCCCGGACGTCCGGGCGGTAGCCCAGCTCGTCCACGGCTTGCAGGACCCGTTGTCGGGACTCCGCGCTGGCGCCCGGGGCCTCCCGGATCACGATCGACACCAGGGCGACCGAAACCCCGGCCCGCGCCGCGACGTCGACCATGGTGGGGCGCCGGTCGCGGTCGGCTTGCTTCGTTGCAGTCACCACCGCAGCATAGCCTGATCATAGAACGTTCTATGGCAGAAGCCTTGACAGGGCGTGCGCCACTCGTCACGCTGTTCCCACTTGCCTATGTCGTTCTAGCTGCCTCGCCGCCTCCCCTTCGCCGGAGTGCTGTACGACCGCAGCGGCTGGCGGTGAGCCCGGGCGTGTCGGCGGAAAGAATGTGGCAGAGGATGTCGAGAACGGCCCGGGCGGCTCCGTCCCAGGGGCAGATGCGGCCACCGTGGCCGCACCGCACCAAGGAGTCCCGGCATGACGAAGTACCTGCTTCTCAAGCACTACCGTGGCGCCCCCGAGGCCGTCAACAACGTCCCGATGGACCAATGGAGTCCGGAGGAGGTCGAAGACCACGTGCAGTTCATGGCCGACTTCGCCGCCCGGCTCGAGCGCACCGGTGAGTACGTCGACAGCCAGGCCCTCTCGCCCGATGGCACGTTCGTCCGGTACGACGGGGAGGGCCGACCGCCGGTCACCGACGGGCCCTTCGCGGAGACCAAGGACCTGATCGCCGGCTGGATGGTGATCGACGTCGACACCTACGAGCGAGCGCTCGCGCTCGCCTGCGAGTTGTCGGCAGCCCCCGGAGCAGGCGGCAAGCCGATCCACGAGTGGCTCGAGGTGCGCCCGTTCCTCACCGCCCCGCCGACGGTCACCGAGTGACACCGGAGCGGGCTACGTGATCGACGAAGTGTTGCTGCGGGAGCTGACTCCGGCGGTGATCGGCGTCCTCGTGCGTCGCGGAGTCGACTTCGCGACTGCCGAGGACGCCGTGCAGGAAGCACTCCTACGAGCCACGTTGACCTGGCCGGACCGTCGGCCCGCCGACCCGAAGGGCTGGCTGGTCGCGGTGGCCTGGCGCAAGTTCCTCGACGTCCGCCGCTCCGAGATCGCGCGTCGCGACCGGGAGCAGCGGGTCGAGTCCGAGCCGCCCCCCGGACCGACCGAGACGGCGGACGCCACGTTGCAGATGTTCTTCCTGTGCGCCCATCCGTCGCTGACCCCGGCCTCCGCGATGGCCCTCACGTTGCGCGCCGTCGGCGGCTTGACCACCCGGCAGATCGCCCAGGCCTACCTCGTACCGGAGGCGACGATGGCGCAGCGGATCAGCCGGACCAAACGCATGATCCGTGACGTGCGGTTCGACCAGCCGGGCGACCTCGCGACCGTGCAGCGGGTGCTCTACCTGGTCTTCAACGAGGGCTACACCGGCGACGTCGACCTGGCGGCCGAGGCGATCCGGCTCACCCGGCGGTTGGCGTCGATGACCGATGACGAGGAGACCGCGGGGCTGCTGGCGTTGATGCTGCTGCACCACGCTCGGCGACCGGCGCGGACCCGGGGCGACGGCAGCCTGGTCCCGCTGGCCGAGCAGGACCGCTCCCGCTGGAACACCTCGCTCATCGCCGAGGGCGTCGCTGTCCTGCAGAAGGCGCTGGGTCGCGACCGGCTCGGCGAGTTCCAGGCCCAGGCCGCCATCGCCGCCCTGCACGCCGACGCGCCACGAGCCGAGGAGACCGACTGGGTGCAGATCGTCGGCTGGTACGACGAGCTGCTGCGGCTCACCGAGAGCCCGGTCGTGCAGCTCAACCGGGCCATCGCGGTCGGCGAGGCCGACGGTCCCGCGGCAGGCCTCGCCGCCTTGGCCGCCGTGGACGCCGGCCTGCCCCGCCACACCGCCTCCTCGGCATACTTCCACGAGAAGGCGGGCGACCTCCGGACCGCGGCACGGCTGTATGCCGACGCCGCCCGGTCCGCCCCCAACCTCGCCGAACGTCACCACCTCACCCGGCAGGCGGCGCGGATCAACCAAGCGCTGCAGGCTTGAGCGGCACCGGCCGAGGAAGCCACCAGGGCCGCGCCAGCGTTGATCGCCGGAGGTGGGACATGACGGCCATATTTGGCGCGCATGTCCCACTTCCGCCGATCAGCGCGCTGAACTCCGCCGGGACGACCGCATCGCGCTCGCGGCGGCGCCGGGCACGAGGCTGCCGATCGCCAGGCCGATGACGAGGTAGATCAGGGCCTGCGCCAGCGACACCCCGAGCGGCCGGTTGGACAGGAACGGCGTGACGACGGCGGCCGCAGTCACGAGGCCGATGATCCAGCCGAGGTAGGCGAGCGGGCGCGGCGTGCTGAGCACCAGAAGGTGGGCGAGGCCGGTGGCGGCGATCGCGCCGAGCGCAGCGAGCGCGCAGAGCACCGCGGTGCTGGAGTCGCCGAACATCCCGGCGTTGGACGAGCCCGCGAACGCCACGTTGAACACCGCGCGGATGACGAGCACGCCGACCAGGCCGATCAGGGCCGCAACCACGGCGGCCGCGGCTCCGCCTGCCCACAGCCTGCCCGCGTCGACGCGCGGAGCAGGAGGCTCGAGACCACGACGATCCGCGTTGCCGGTCTCGTCGTCGTATCCGGCCATGCGCGCTCCCTCGTCGTGGTTAAGCGCCAGTATGGCGCGCTCCGGCCCGATATTCTCGTTGTCCGGATCGCACGTCTTGATGGCCCGCGGCGACCAAGGGCCCGACCCCGCGGGTGCGGCCGGTGGCGGGCCACCGCGGCCGCGAGCCCGCCGAGCGGTGCCCGGCCCGAGCCGGAGCCCCCGCGGTCAGGGGCGGTCCTTGCGGTCGATCTCGTCGAGGGTGCGCAGCGCCCGCGTGGCCGACTCGGCGGCGCCGGGTGCGGCCTTGGCGACCCGACGCAGCGCGCTTCTGGCCCCGTCGCTGCCGATGCTGGCGAGCACGTCGACGAGGGGATCGGGGGTGGCACCCGCGAGGAGCGCCTCGGTGACCAGCGGCACCGACCGGTCGCCCGCGCGGGTCAGCTGGATCCCCGCGACGGTCCGCTCGGTCTCGTCGCCGCTCAGCAGCCCGCCGACCAGGGCGCGGCCCGCGGGCGCGGCGCCCGCGAGCCGCCACGCCGCGCCCGCCGCGAGCAGCCGGGCGGCCCCCACGGCGCTCATGCCGTCGTCAGGCTGGCGGGCCAGAGCGTCGCGGCGAGACCGTAGCGGTTCCAGTAGGCGGGGTCGTGCGTGTCCTCGTGCTTGAACCAGCCGTTGACGTACGAGCTCACCTTGGCCGCCGCGGCGGGCGGCGGCGTGAACGTCTGTCCGCCGAGGTCGGCGATGATCACCAGGTCCAGGTGCACCCGGATGTCGATGATCCGCTGCACGCGGTCGAAGTCCGGGAACCACTGCGGGTGGACCGGCCAGCTCAGCAGGACGAGCCGGTCGAACTGCAGGCCGAGCCCGGTTGCGAGGTTTCCTACCGTGCCGCCGTGGCTGTGGGCGAACAGGTCCGGCTGATGCAGCCCCTGGTCGGCGACCCAGTCGACCATCTGCTGCGCGGCGAGCCTGCGCGCCGCGTCGGAGTACAGGCCGCTCCACCGGAAGCTCGGGTCGTGCACGTGCAGGGACGGGGTAAGGGAGGCGAGATAGTTGTAGAAGATGCCGCCGGGCTGCCACCACGTGGTCAGCGCCGCGAACGTGCCGTGGGTGAGGAAGGCGGTGTGCGAGGGCTTGCCCCCGTCGAGCCGCGACGGACGGCCGACGGCACGGCGGAGCGCGGGATGGCCGGGATCGACCCGGCTCAGGCCGATCCGGCCGATGTCCTGGGTCATCCCGCGGCCGCGCGAGGCGCCGTCGACAAGCTGGGCCAGCACATCGTCGCGCGGACCGGTGGTCTCGAGGGCGGCGACCGCGGCGGAGGTGCGCACCAGCCTGTTCTCACTGCGCAGGCAGGCCTCAACGAGCGCCGCTGCGGTGACCGGGTTCGGATCGGCCAGGAGCTGGTCCATGAGCGCGACGCGGGTGCTGGGCGGGACCGACGGCCCGCGCCGTTCCCGCTGCTCCTCGACGGTGATGCCCAACGGTGCCACCGCCTCGGCGAGCGGGATCGGCTCCGGACGGCCGAGCGCGGCGAGGTCGGGCGGAAGCCCGATGGCGGTGGGCCGGTCGACGCGGTCGGCCGCACCCGCGGCCGCCGCTCCCAGCGAGAGGACGATCGCGGCCTGGCTCAGATGGGCGTCGCGGTCCTGCCGGGCGTACGCCTCCGCGCCCGGGACGGGAGTGGTGTCCTGTTGGCCTGCCATGCCGCTCCCGTGTCGAATCGGTCCTGCCGTGGATCACCGATCGAAGCGGCGCGCTGACGCGCCGTCAATACCCGCGGCACACCGGTCGTCGTCGACACGCCGCGCCACGCCGCCGTCGACGTGGTAGACCCCGGGTGTCCGCATGCCGCCCAGGACGAGGGAGCCAGCCATGCGCCGCACGCTCTACGAGACCGAGCATGACGCGTTCCGGGAGTCCTTCCGGCGGTTCCTCCAGGCTGAGCTCGTCCCGCACCTCGAGGAGTGGGACGCGGCCGGGATCGTCGCCCGCGAGCTCTTCACCGCCGCGGGGAAGGCGGGCTTTCTGGCCATCGACGCGCCCGAGGAGTTCGGCGGCGGCGGGGTGCGCGACTTCCGGTTCAACGCCGTGATCATGGAAGAGATCATGCGGGTCGGCGCGGCCGCCGCGGGGCTCGGCCTCACGCTGCACAACGACGTCTGCCTGCCCTACTTCCTCTCCTACTGCTCCGATGAGCAGCAGGCCCGGTGGCTGCCCGGCATCGCCTCCGGCGAGCTGATCACGGCGATCGCGATGACCGAGCCCGGCACCGGCTCCGATCTTGCGTCGATCGCGACGACGGCCCGCCGCGACGGTGACGCCTACGTCGTCAACGGCGCGAAGACGTTCATCACCAACGGGATCAATGCCGACCTCGTGGTCACCGCGGTGAAGACCGACCCCACTGCGCGGCACGCCGGAATGTCGCTCCTGGTGATCGAACGCGGCATGCCCGGCTTCGCCCGCGGGCGCAACCTGGACAAGCTCGGCCAGCACGCCCAGGACACCGCTGAGCTGTCGTTCACGGACGTGCGCGTGCCCGTCGCCAACCTGCTCGGGCCCGCAGAGGGCCGCGGATTCACCCAGCTCGTGACCAACCTGCCGCGGGAACGGCTCTCGATCGCCCTCGGCGCCCTCGCCGCGGCCCGCGCCGCGCTGGACTGGACGCTCGCGTACGTCAAGGAGCGCACGGCGTTCGGGCAGCCCGTCGGGTCGTTCCAGAACTCGCGGTTCGTGCTGGCCGAGCTGGCCACCGAGGTCGACATCGGCCAGCGCTACGTCGACGACTGCGTCCTGGCGCTCAACGCGGGCGAGCTCACCGCGGTGGACGCGGCCAAGGCCAAGTGGTGGTGCACCGAGCTGCAGGGCCGCGCGGTGGACCGGTGCCTGCAGCTGCACGGCGGCTACGGCTACATGAACGAGTACCCGATCGCCCGCGCCTACGCCGACGCCCGCATCACCCGCATCTACGGCGGCACCACCGAGATCATGAAGGAGGTCATCGGCCGCGACCTGGGGCTGTGACGTCTCGGGTCAGGCGCGCAGCTCGCTCCTCGCCCCGCCCACCACCGCCATGATCACCAGTTCGTTGCGGATCCGGCCGATTCTGGCCGCCTTCCGCACCGAAACGCCGATCATGGGCGTCAGACCACGGCCTTCTCGCCCCAGATGTCCTCCAGGTAGCGGTCCGCCGCGCGCAGGCCCGCGAGCCAGGCTTCGCCGTCGGCCGCGCCCGCGCCGGTCTTGGCGCGGAACACCGCGACCAGCGCGGCCCGCACGCCGGGGGCCATGGTCGAGGCGTTGCCGCACACGAGGACCACCGCGTCCTGCTGCATGGCCGCCCACACCTGGTCCGCCGAGGCTTCGAGGGCATGCTGGACATAGCGGTGCGGGTAGTCCTTGACCCGGGAGAACGCCGGGACCAGCGTCGCGACCCCGTCGGCCTCGTAGGCCTTCAGCTCGTCGGCGTAGAGCAGGTCGTCCTCCGGGTCGCGGCAGCCGAGGAACAGCAGCGACGTGGCGATCGGGACGCCCCGGGCCCGCAGCGACCCGCGTTCCTGGAGGAACCCGCGGAACGGGGCCATCCCGGTGCCCGCGCCCACCATGATCATCGGCACGTGCGGGTTCTCCGGCGGCCGGAACGCGATGCTCGGCGGCCGGACGAACGTGAACACCGTGCCGCCGTCGGGCACCGTGCTCAGGTGGCCCGAGCACACCCCGCGGAACGTCGAGCCGTCGCCTCGGCGCGCCGGACCTTCGAGCACCCCGACGGTCACCGCGGCGCTGGTGCTCACCGTCGGCGACGAGGAGATCGAGTAGTAGCGCGGGCGCAACGGCGCCAGCAGGTCGAGGTACTCCGCGAACGGCAGGTCGCACTCGGGGTGCTCCTCGAGCAGTTCGAGCAGCGTGCGCCGGGGAACCCCGATCTTCTCCCGGTAGCGGGCCGTCGCCTCGTCGTCGGTGCCCGCCAGGCCCGCGAGCTCGTCGCGGGCGGGGCCCTCGGGCAGGTGGGCCGCCATCGCCGCGAGGCCCGCCCGGCTGGCGACGTCCTGCAGCTCGACGCAGCCCGCCAGGATGCCCAACAGCGGGTAGGGCTCGCCGACGGGCAGGTGCGTCGGGACGGTGCCGGTCGCGGTGAGCGTGACGTACTGCCCCGCGTCCAGCCCGAAGCGCGCGATCACCCGGTTGATCACTGAAACGTCGTTGCGGGGCAGCACCCCGAGGTGGTCGCCCGCGGCGTAGGTCAGGCCCGGGGGCAGCGTGATCTCGATGTGGCGCACCGAGCGCCCACCCGGGGTGCCCGCACGGGCGGTGAGCTCGCGGTTGACCCGCACGATCGCGGCCTGGCCGCGGTAGGACTGCAGGATCGGGCTTGCCGTGCGGCGCTGCTCCAGCTCCACGGCCAGCCGCGGACCGCCCCCGGCCACCTCCGTCTTCGCCGCGTCCAGCCCCAACGCCGCGCCCAGCGCGTCCCACAGCCCGGCGTACCAGGCCTCGAACTGGGCGTCGAAGTCGCCGCGCGCGTCGCCCTCGCCCCGCGGGTACACCCGGATGGCGCCGCGCGCTTCGAGTGCGGCGTCGATCCGGGTCGGCACGGCCTGGTAGGTCGCGGCCCAGTCCCGGTTGCCGCAGCCGAAGACGGTGTAGCGCACCCCGGCCGCCGACGTCCCGGCCTCGTCCGCCCACGCGGCGAACCGGGCCGCGTTGTCCGGCGGCTGCCCGTTGTAGGAGGAGGTGACGACCACGACGGCGCCCTCGATCGGCAGCTCGCGGACCGCGTCGTCGAGCGCGGCGGTACGGGCCGTGTAGCCGCGGTCCGTCGCGTCGCGCGCGATCCGGGAGGCGATGTCCTCCGCTGCGCCGAGGTTGGAGCCGAAGAGCACCAGCAGCGGGGTGCCGTGCCGGTCGGTCGGCGCCACGGCGAGGGCGGGCGTCCGCGGGTTGGCGGCGGCCGCCACCGGCCGCGGCGCCGCGCCCCAGGTGCGTCCGGCGCGCGGGCGGATCGTGATCGTCAGGCCGTCGGGCTTGAGGGTGAGCGACTCCTTGATCTTGAGCTGGTAGTTCGCGTGGTCGATGAGCTCGAAGCGCTGCATGAGCATGCCCAGCACCAACGTCGCCTCCTGCAGGGCGAACTGGCGCCCGATGCACGCCCGCTGCCCCGACCCGAACGGCCGGAACGCGTTGGGCGGCAGGGTGTCGCGGCGCTGCGGGTCGAAGTGGTCGGGGTTGAACTCCTCGGCGTCCGCGCCCCACACCTCGGGCAGCCGGTGCAGCATCGGCGTGAGCGCGATGATCGACTGGCCGGGGGAGAACGGGCCCCAGCCGCCGACCGTGGTCGTCGCACGGGCCTGGCGGGTGAACGCGGGCGCGGTCGGCCAGAGGCGCAGGGTCTCGTCGAGGATCTGCCGGATGTAGCCGAGCTGCTGGACCTGAGCGACGGTGGGCGGCACCGACGGGTCGGTGCCCAGCACCCGATCGACGTCCTCGTGCGCGCGGACGACGACCTCCGGGTGCTTGAGCAGGTAGGAGATCGCGAAGGAGAGCAGCCCGCTGGTGGTCTCGTGTCCCGCGACGAGGAACGTGAGGCACTGGGCGACGATGTTGTGGTCGGGCAGTGCATTCCCGGCCTTGTCGGTGCCGACGAGCATGTGCCCCAGCAGGTCCATCCCGGGATCGCCGCTCGCCTTGCGCTCGGCGAGGATCTCGCCGACCGTGTCGTCCATGAACTTGCTGTCCGCCATCAGCTTCCGCTGCGCGCCGCGGCGCATCTTGACCGCGACCGGAAGCAGTCGCTGACGGGCCTGGGTCTCGTGCAGCGCGCCCATCATCGCCTCAATGAACGGGTGCTGGGTGTCGCGGTAGAACGAGTTGAACCGGTAGCTGAACCCGCACAGCGCGATCGTGTCGAGGGTCAGTCGCGTCATGTCGCCCGTGACGTCGATCGGCTCGTCCGGGTTCAGCCGCTCCCACTTGAGGCACAGCTGCTCGGCGATGTCGATCATCGGGTCGAGGTAGCCCTTCATCGCCCAGGTGCTGAAGCTGGGCAACAGGATGTCGTGCGCGGACTTCCACAGCGGGTCGTCGGTGTCGGCGGTGAACAGCCCCGCGCTCTTGTGGGTCTTGCGGAACTCCCGCTGGCTGAGCCCGACGAGCTTGTCGAAGCGGGCGTCGTCGCAGAGGTCGTCCACCATCTCCAGGCCTGAGGCGATGTAGCGCGGCCCGGTGGGGGTGGTCAGCTTCAGGATGGGCCCCCACTCGCGCGTGAGCTTCATGAGGTCCTGGATCATCGTGGCCTGCTTGACGTCGAACATGTTGCCCAGCACCGGCACGCCCTTGGGACCGGGGATGTCGTCGAGGGTCCTCGACGCGGCGGGGGTGATGGCGGTCATGACGGTCGCTCCTACCGGCTCGGGTGGGTGGTGTCGGAAGTGCGGTGGGGAAGCGAGCGGGATGCGGCGGCGTGGCGCGCCAGGAAGACCGAGACGAGCACGACCCAGGCCGGGAAGACGAGGACGGCGATGGGGTTGTTGGTCACGGCGAGCAGCAGGAAGGCGGCGAGCAGGTAGGCGACGACGGCGGGGACCGTCGGCAGCACCTTCGCGTTGCGCAGCAGGGTGGTGGTGGTGAGGGCGAACATGCCCGCCCCGCGCACCGCGAAGACGAACACCAGCCCGTAGCCGAGCCCGGTGAGCGCTCGCGCCACATCCGGGTCCCCCGCGGGGCTGTGTCCGAAGTAGACGCCGAAGGCGACCGCGCCGACCGCGGCCGTGCCCGCGAACGTCAAGATCACGAAGATGGTTCCGGCCAGCAGGTTGAGCCCGTGCGCCATCGTCGACGGCGCCGGGGTGAGCGTGTCGAGGACGTTGCGCATCGCGGTCATGTGCCAGAGGAACGCGATGCCCGCGAACGGGACGAGGTAGAGCCCGACGGCGACGAAGAGCTGGTCGCCGCCTCCCGCGTAGAACGCCGCGTACGTCGAGTCCGGGTCGGCGAGCGTGGGGGCCCGGTGCACCAGCACCAGCGCGACGACGAACAGCACCGCGAAGACGAACCCACTGATCGCCGCGATGCGGGCCGCCGCCGCGCTCGTCGGGGCGGTCACCGGACCCGCCGCGGCGGCAGGTCGGCGCAGAACGGGTCGCCGGGAGGCGCGAGCTCCTCCAGGATCCGCAGCAGGTCGAGCGTGCCGGAAAACCGCTGTCGGCTGCCGGACTCGGTGGTCACGATGCCCTCCAGTCGGCCATCGGCGGTGCGGAGGAGCTCGACCGCCAGGTGCACAGCGCCTCCCCTCGACGCGTCCACACTGACAGGGCCCGCGCCCTCCCGACACGACAGGACCTTCCAGTTGACCTTCCAGTTGCCACCTGTCCGCGGGCCGTACGGTGAGGACGTGTCCGATGGCGAGACGACGGTGCTGACGGTCGGGGGCAGACGGGTCGCGGTGGTCGAGCACGGCGACCCGGCGGGTCGGCCCGTCTTCCTGTTCCACGGCACTCCGGCCAGCAGGCTGGGCCACGGGTTCGCCGAGGGACCCGCCCGGGAGCGGGGCGTCCGCGTGATCGTCCCGGACCGGGCGGCGATCGGACGCTCGGATCCGCTGCCCGAGCGCAGCATCGCAGGCTACGCGGGCGAGGTGACGGCGCTGGCCGACGTGCTCGGGATCGACCGGTTCGCGGTCATCGGCTATTCCGGGGGCGCGCCGTACGCGATCGCGGTGGCCGCGGGCGCGGACCGGGTGCGAGGGGTGGGGCTCATGGCGGGCGCAGGCCCGGTCAACGACCGGGCCGGCGCCCGGGACGGGATGGCCAAGTCGGACCTGCAGCTGATGGACCTGAGCGTACGGAGTCCTGCGCGCGCGGCCCGGCTGCTGCGCATCCAGGGGTTGGTCACCCGGTTCGCGCCCGGGCTGGCGCTCCGGTCGGTCGCCGGGGAGGTGTCGGCGGCGGAGCGGGCGGCGCTGGCCGACGGCACCGGCCGGGCGACGATGCGCTCGTTCACCGAGGCCCTGCGGCAGGGCGGCGGGGGCGTCGTCACCGACTACCGGCTGTACGCGGGGCCATGGGACGTCGCCTGGTCGGAGGTCGCGCAGCCCATCGAGATCTTCCAGGGCGACGCGGACCGGTTCGTGCCGATGCACCACGCCGAGGACTTCGTCGCCCGGTTGCCGACGGGGCTGGGGCGACTGCACCGGCTCGCGGACGTGGGCCACATCTCGATCACCGCCAGGTTCGGCGAGGTTCTCGACGCGGTCCTCGCCGAGGGCTGAGGTAGCGCCGGGCTCCGCCACGGTGAGTCGCACGATTCGACGGGGTGAGTTGGCGGATCGTGCGGCCGGTCGGTGCGGGTCGGCGGGTCGCTGCGGCCAGGCGCGGAGCAGCACCGGGAGCGGAGTGAGAGGCTTCACAAGCCCGCTCGCCTGGGGCGACACGATTCGGCGGCAGGCGTTGCTAACGCAGGCGCCCGACTGCTCCGATAGTGCTGGTGTCATGACTTCATCGTTGCGCGGCTCCCCGCCCTCTTCGCCCTCCTCGCCGCCGCCCACCGCGTCGCGGTCGAGCCTGACCATCAGCAAGGTCGTCGCAGGCGCGGGTGCGGCGGCCACCAGCGCCGTGGCGGGATCCGTCTTCGGCGCGGACGGCACCGTTGTCGGCGCGGCAGTCGGGTCGGTGGTCTCGGCGGTGACCGCCGCGGCCTATGAGCGCTCATTCAACCGCACCCGCCAGGTCGTGGGGTCTCGAATACACCTGACGGGCCGGACCGCCGAGGCGACCGAGGTGAATCCGGCCGACGTCACCCAGGTGATTCCGGCCGACGTAACCCAGGTCATCCCCGCTCAGCAGTCGGGGCTCGCCGCACCACTCACGCCGCCCCCGTGACGTCACCGCGGCGCCTGCGACTTCCGCTGCTGGCCGGGGCCACCGTCCTGATATTCCTGGTCGGTCTGCTCGCCGTGACAGGTGTCGAGATGCTCGCAGGCGGACCGGTACTGAGCAGTCAGCACGGCACCAGCGTCGGAAGGGTGCTGGGGTACGGCAACGGTGCCGAGTCCTCGTCGCCGACCACCACCGAATCCGCGGCCGCCACCACGACGAGCTCTGCGGACGTCACGAACTCGTCGGCCTCCTCGGCCACGCCGACGACCGCCCGGCACGCGAATCGTGACGCGGCCGCGCCGGAAAGCGCCGCAGCCGACGGGTCAGCCGCCCCACGGACGACAGCTGCTCGCGTCCACGACACACCGGCTCCTGCCTCGTCGAGCGAATCACCTCGCGTGCTGGGATGAGCCGAGCCGCAACGGCTCGTCGCTCTACTTGACGCCGCATGCCACGGCGTACCGACCACCGTCGGCAGGCTGCCGCCATCGCGCCGCCGGCACGCGCGGTTCGAGGGCGCCGCCAGTGTGCCGCCGACACGCGCGGTCCCGGGGCTGCCGCCAGTGCGCCGCTGCCACGCGCGGTCCGCGGCTGCCGCCATCGGGCCGCCGCCACGCGCGGTCCGGGGGAGCGACGGGTCTCAGCTCGACTGCTGCGGCGAGGGGCGGCCGCGGCTCGGACGCCGGGTGGAGCGGTCGTCGACTTCCGACGAGTCGGAGTCGGGGTCGAGGAGCGTTGACCGAGCCAGCAGGATGGATCCGATCGTGATGAGGACCGCCCCGGCGCTGGTCCCGACGAGAAACGCCCCGGTACGGCCGTGCTCGCCGAAGACGACAAGACCGAACACGACGGACACCAGTGGGTTGGTGAGGGTGAATCCGGGCTGGCAGGCGACGAGATTGCCCGCCTGGAGGGCGTTCTGCAGGAGAAAGAACGACAGCGGTCCGAGCACGGCGACGCCGTAGGTCTGCCAGGTCGTGAGCAGTCCGCCGCCCTGGCTGACGGCCGCTCCCACTCCGGCGATGAATGACGAGTTGAGGCCGAACGCTGCGCCCGTTGCGACGCCGAGCAGCGCGGCCCGGTGCTCGTGCCGTGCGCGGTAGCCGAGGAAGACCAGGAGCAGCACCGCCGCGACGGTCGCGCCTGCGGCGATCGCCCAGTCCCTGACGGGAACCGCTGCGGGATCCCCGCCACTCGGCGCCAGACAGGTCACGAACATCGCGAGCCCGACCGATTGCAGTCCGATCGCCCACCAGTCCCGGGCCGAGATCCGCAGGTGGAACACGATCGAGGCGAGAAGCAAGGTCAGCGGCAGTTCGGCGACGAGCAGCGGCTGCACCAGGGCGATGCGGGACAGCGAGATCGACACCCCGTGCAGCACGAATCCGACGATCATGGCGAGGATGCCGAAGACCCAGGAGGGGCGTTGGACGAGGTCGAGGAACATGCGCAGCGAGAACGAGCGCGACTCCGGTTCCTCCCGGGCGGCCCGGCGTTGCAACACCGACGCCGACGCGTTCAGCGCCGCCGCGACGAGCATGAGGATGACACCGAGCATTTCTGGGTGTACCCGCGGGGGCGTTGACTACGCATACGGCACAAGGCGGCGGCCCGCTCCCCGTCGCGACCACGCGCAGCGCCCGCAAGGCGCCGGCGGTCGTGGCAACGGGCTCGGCGGGAGACGAGCGGGTCATCAGGCTTCCTCCGACGGGTCGGACGCCATTACGACCCGCTCCACGCCGAGGATTTCCGCAAGGGCATACCGTGATCTCATCGCGACCTTGGATGCCCGGTCGACGCGTTCAACTCGCGCGGCGAGCCTGCGTCCCGGTCGGGAGGCGTTCCCCCGTGGGGTCGGACGCGGTGCGGTCGACGAGGTTCTCGCCGCCGACCGGCCCGCTGGTCCACGACACGCATGTCCAGCCGGTCTCGAAGTCCCCGTGGACCTCGACCAGGCCCGTGTTGCCGAGCGGGTGCGCGCGAATGAACTGTACGTCGATGTTGTCGGCGTGGGCACCCGCCCAGGTGCGGATTGCGGCGCCGTGACTGAACGCCACCGCGGTTTCCTCGCCTCCCGCGAGGATCGCCCGAACCGCCTCGTCGAAGCGGTCGAAGAATGCGAATCCACTCGACCCACCGGGCATTCTTGCGCCTTTGTCGCCCGCCGCCCATGCGCTGAACACATCATGGTATTCGGCCACGGCATGCGGATCGGAACGATCTTCGAGGTCGCCCGCTTCAATTTCGCGCAGCCCACTCAGCTCAATGGGGCGAAGCTTGCGCCCGGCGGCCAGTGGAGCGGCGGTCAGGTGCGTACGGACCAGTGAGGATACGAAGATCGCGTCGATGGCCCTGTGCTGGAGGGCGTCGGGAAGTGCCGCTGCCTGTTGCTCGCCCAGCGGGGTGAGCCCGGGCCCGGGGGCGCGGGTGGCTACTTCGCCTCGGACGTTGGCGATCGTCTGCCCGTGCCGGATCAACAGTAATTGCACCTTGTCAAGCTACGTGCGGCCGCCCTCCGTCAGGACGGCGAAGTGGGCATTCCCACATCGTGACTCTCCTACCTTGCTTTGAGACGCGGGGTCAGAGGCCGAGGCCCGAGCCCATCTCGCCTACTGAGAGTGCGGGGGGCGTCTGTCCGTTCCCGGTGAGCGTCCGGGTTGCGCGGGAATGCCGGGCCGCCCTTAGCGCGTTGAGCTCATCTTCGCGGCCTTGATGCTCATTTTGACGGGCCATCGCATGCTGAGCTCGGGCAACAAAGCGGCTCCGCGGGCGAAGTCCTGGAAGGCTTTCCAGCCGAAGGGCGTCTGGACGATAGCGATGTGGGCCAGCCGGGGATGGGCCGCGAACGCCACCGCGAGCTGGCGGCCGGTATGGATCTCGGCGCCCAATCCCTGGTCGATCTCGTCGCTGTAGCGGTTCGCAGTGGCCGCCGCTTCTATGTCAGACAGCCGGGACATTTCGGCGGCGGCGTGCCCGGCGAGACGCCCGGAGCGCACTGCGAACGAGATTCCCTCCCGTGTCCACGGCTCCAGCAGCCCTGCCGCGTCACCGGCTACCAGCACTCTGCCGCGGCCGAGCGGGGACCCGTCTCGGCGGCACTGGGTGAGATGGCCGGAGCTGCGCAGGATCGGCAGCCGGTCCAGGCCGAGGCTGGTGGTCAGTGTCGCGAGGTAGTCGCGGGTGGCTGCCCCGGCGCCTCGTGCGGCGATCACTCCGACCGTGAGCCGATCACCTTTCGGGAAGACCCAGCCGTAGGAGCCCGGCAGGCGGCCCCAGTCCAGGTGGATCCGCCGTGACCAGTCCTGGGTCGGGGGCCGGTCAGCTCGAGTTCGAGCTCCAGACCGAGGTCGACCTGTGTGACCTCGACGCCGACGAACCGGCCGATCCTGCCGGCGCTGCCGTCGCAGCCGACGACCGTGCGTGCCCTTATCGTTCCCGCGTCGGTGGACAAGTGCACGCATCCGTCACACTCCTGTAGCGACCGGACCGTGGTCTGCTGTTGGAGCACGGCTCCGCGCTCCTGCGCCGCGCGCACCAGGGCGAGGTCGAACTCGGCCCGGTCGACCATCTGAAGCAGCGGTTGAGCGGATCGAGCGGTGCTCCGCCTGCGCAGGAACTTGTTGCGGAGGGTGAAGGACACCGAGTCGATCTGCTCGCGTATCGGGATGTCGACATCCTCGGGCAGGGCGTCGATTGTCGCGCCGATGAGTCCTCCACCGCAGGTCTTGTATCGGGGCAGCCTCCCGCGCTCGACCAACAGCGTTCGTGCACCGGACGTCGCGGCGGACCGCGCCGCGCTGGCTCCCGCGGGGCCCGCGCCCACCACGACCACGTCCCAGACATCTGGCGCCGCCACATCGACCACGGTTGGACGCTATTTCCTCGCGAACCGTTCGGCATGACGAATCCGCGTGACCAGCAACGCATTGGGGGATCTGCCGCACGACCGGGAAGCGGTCGGCAAATCGAGCTCGCGCCGGACCGGGAGCGCGGGTTGGCGTCGCTACGGAATACACCTGCCTCACCACCACACGGCAGCGGCCCGCTCGCCGGTCCGACGGCGATCATGGGCCGGTTCACGCCTGGGTCCGCGGCGATATACGGGGCCGGTTCACGCCTGGGCCGGGCGATGACGGGCCCGGTTCACGCCTGGGCTGGGTGATGACGGGCCCGGGCTGAGGTCACGCCTGGGCTGGGTGAGACGGGCCCGGTTCACGCCGGGGCTGGGCGATGACGGCCCGACTCACGCCTCCTCGGCCGGGCGATGACGGCCGAGTCACGCCGGGGCCGGGCGATCAGGGACCCGGTCCACGCTTGGGCCGCGGCGAGCCTGCTGCCCCCCGGCGAGCACGTCCCCCAACTCGTCAGGCCGCCCGCTCACTGTCGTCGGGCAACCGGTGGCTGACCACGACGCTGTCGTCGACCACGTCGACCTCGATCACCGACCCGTCGGGGACGGTGCCCGCGAGCAGCGCACGGCCGATGGCGGTCTCGACCTCGCGGGAGATGAACCGGCGCAGCGGGCGAGCGCCGTAGACGGGGTCGAAGCCCTTGCGCGCGATGAACCGCCGAGCGGCCTCGCTGACCTGCAACGTCATCCGCCGTTCGGCGAGGCGGGCGCGGAGGTCGTTGAACATGATGTCAACGATCTCCTCGATCTCGGTCTCGCTGAGCGGGGTGAACAGCACGATCTCGTCGACCCGGTTGAGGAACTCGGGGCGGAACTGGCTGCGCAGTTCCCCCATCACCAGTTCGCGCGCCTCGGGTTTGATCTCTCCCTCCGGGGTGACGCCGTCGAGCAGATACGGCGAGCCGATGTTGGAGGTCATGATGAGCACGGTGTTGCGGAAGTCGACCGTGTGTCCCTGCGCGTCGGTCAGCCGCCCGTCGTCGAGCACCTGGAGCAGGGTGTTGAAGACGTCCGCGTGGGCCTTCTCGATCTCGTCGAACAGCACCACGGAGTAGGGCTTGCGGCGCACGGCCTCGGTGAGCTGGCCGCCCTCCTCGTAGCCGACATACCCGGGCGGGGCGCCGACGAGGCGGCTGACGGTGTGCCGTTCCTGGTACTCGCTCATGTCGATGCGGATCAAGTTGTCCTCGGAGTCGAACAGCGCGGCGGCGAGCGCTTTCGCCAGCTCTGTCTTGCCCACGCCGGTGGGGCCGAGGAAGATGAACGAGCCGATCGGCCTGCGTGGGTCCTTGATCCCGGAGCGGGCCCGGATGATCGCGTCGCTGACCAGGTTCACGGCTTCGTCCTGTCCGATCACCCGCTGGTGCAGGATCCCGTCCAGGCGCAGCACCTTCTCCCGCTCGCCCTCGGTGAGCCTGCTGACCGGGATCCCGGTCCACGAGGAGACGATGTCGGCGATCTCCTCAGGGGTGACGACCTCACGCAGCAGACGGTGCTCGCCCTGCTTGACCGCGAGCTGCTCCTCCTCGGCGCGCAGCCTGCGCTCCGCCTCGGTGATCGCGCCGTAGCGCAGCTCGGCGGCCCGGTTGAGGTCGTAGCGACGCTCGGCGTCCTCGGCCTCCCGGCGCAGCCGCTCGAGCTCCGCGCGCAGCTCCTGGACCCGGCGGATCGCCTGCCGCTCCGCCTCCCACTGGGCGCGCTTGGCGTCGGCCTCGCCGCGCAGGTCGACCAGTTCGCGGCGCAGGTCCGCCAGCCGGGTCTGGCTGGCCGGATCGGTCTCCTTGGCCAGCGCGGCATCCTCGATCTCCAGCCGGGTGACCCGGCGAGTCAGCTCGTCGAGCTCGGCGGGCATCGAGTCGATCTCGGTGCGCAGCCGGGCGCAGGCCTCGTCGACCAGGTCGATGGCCTTGTCCGGCAGGAACCGGTCGGTCAGGTACCGGTAGCTGAGCGTCGCGGCGGCGACGAGCGCGGAATCCATGATCTTGACGCCGTGGAAGATCTCCAGCCGCTCGCGCAGCCCGCGCAGGATGGAGATGGTGTCCTCGACGCTCGGCTCGTCGACGATCACGGGCTGGAACCGCCGCTCGAGCGCGGCGTCCTTCTCGACGTACCGGCGGTACTCGTCCAGCGTGGTGGCGCCGATCATGTGCAGCTCGCCACGGGCCAGCATCGGCTTGAGCATGTTGCCCGCGTCCATCGCCCCCTCGGCGGCACCGGCGCCGACGACGTTGTGCAGCTCGTCGACGAACAGCAGGATGCGGCCCTCGGCGGCCTTCACCTCGGCCAGGACGGCCTGCAGCCGCTCCTCGAACTCACCGCGGTACTTCGCGCCCGCGACCAGCAGGCCCATGTCCAGCGCGAAGATCGTCTTGTCGCGCAGGCCTTCCGGCACGTCGCCGTGCACGATCCGCTGCGCGAGGCCCTCGACGATGGCGGTCTTGCCGACGCCGGGGTCGCCGATGAGGACCGGGTTGTTCTTGGTCTTGCGGGAGAGGATCTGGACCACGCGACGGATCTCGGCGTCGCGGCCGATGACCGGGTCGAGCCTGCCCGCCCGCGCGGCCGCCACGAGGTCCTGCCCGTACTTCTCCAGCGCTTCGTAGGTGCTCTCCGGGTTGGCCGACCGCACGCGCTGGTTGCCGCGCACCTGGGTGAGCGCGGTCAACACCCCTTCCCGGGTCACCCCGTGCTCCTTGAGCCGCCTGCCCGCCGCGGTCGCCGACCCCTCGTCGGCCAGCGCCAGCAGGAGGTGTTCGACGGAGACGTACTCGTCCTTGAGCCTGCGCGCCTCGCGCTCGGCCGTGTCCAGCAACCGCGACAGCCGTTGGGTCAGGTGGACTTGGCCGGGCTGGACCCCGGGACCGGTGACCTTGGGTCGGCGCTGCACGTCCGCCTCGACGTCCCGGCGCAGGGCCGGTACGTCACACCCGAGCTGGCCGAGCAACCGGGGGACCAGCCCGTCGGGCTGCTCGAGCAGCGCCAGCAGCAGGTGTTCGCCGTCCACCTCGGTCTGGCCCGCGCGCAAGGCGATCGACTGGGCCTGGGCCAGGGCTTCCTGGGACTTCTGGGTCAGCCGGTTCAGTTCCATCGGGAACTCCTCTGCCGGGTGCGTAGCGTGTTCTCGAGTTCGGTGATGCGGTCGAGCAGGTCGATGACCAGCCCGACCGCCGCGTAGTTGAGCGGCAGCCCGGCCCGCAGCCGCTGGATGCGCGCCACCGCGGCCACCTCGTCGGCGCGTAGCCAGAGCGCGCCCGCGACGTCGCGGTGCGCCCGCAGGAGCCCGAGCGCCACGAACCGCCGGACCAGATCCGGGTGCAGGCCGCTGCGGTAGCCGAACTGCTCCACCGACAGCAGCAAGGGGCGGGCCAGCGGATAACGGGCCGGGGGACGGGATTGGGCTCCGTCCCCGCCCGTGGGAACGCCTGCGGTCATCAGCTCCTCCGCGGGTCGAACGTCGAGTCGGCGGCCAGCTGCTCGAACAGCTCCCGCTCCCGCGCGCCGAGCCGGGCAGGCACCTTGATCTGCGCCACCGCGTAGAGGTCGCCCGCGGCGCCCCGGGGGTTCGGCATGCCCTCGCCGCGCAGCCGCAGCCGCCGACCGCTGGACGTGCCGGGCGGCACCTTCACCTTGGCGTCGCCGCCGGGCGTGCGCACGGGCACGTCGGCCCCGAGCGCCGCTTCCCAGGGCGCCAGCGGAAGGTCGACGGTGACGTCCCGGCCGTCGAGGCGGTAGCGGGGATGCGGGGCGAGCCGCACCACCAGGTACAGGTCGCCCGGCGGCCCGCCGCCTGCGCCCTGCCCGCCCTGGCCCGCCAGGCGGATCCGTTGCCCGTCGACCGCGCCCGGCGGGATCGTGACGTCGTAGCTGCGCTGCCCCGACGGCCCGGTGAGCGTGATCTGCCTGCGTCCGCCGCGGTAGGCGTCCTCGATGGTGAGCTCGATCTCGGCTTCCTGGTCGGCACCGCCGATCGGGCCGCCGCGCGCCCGACGACCGAACAGGCCACCGAGCAGGTCTTCGAGGTCGACGTCCCCGAGGTCGACCTCCTCGCCGAACCCACCGGCCCGCGCTCTCGGCCCCGGCCGCGGACCGGGGCCGCCGGGACCCCACCCCGCTGCGGCCGCCGCCTCCTCGTACCCCTCCGGGACCTGCCGGAAATCCGGGCCGAACCGGTCGTAGCGCCGCCGCAGGTCCGGGTCGGAGAGCACGTGATAGGCCTCGTTGATCTCCTTGAACCGCTCCTCCGCCGCCGGGTCCTTGTTGACGTCGGGGTGGTTGGCCCTGGCGAGCCTGCGATAGGCGTTCTGCAGCTCGTCGGCTCCCGCGGTCCGCGGCACCCCGAGCACCTCGTAGAAGTCGCGAGCCATGCCCGCCTCACCCCGCCCGCTGCGCGACCGCCACCGCCGCCGGGCGCAGCTGGGACTGCCCGGTCCCGTAGCCCGGGCGCAGCACGTCCACGACCGTGCCGGGCGCGGCCTGCAGGGTCGTCCACCACCCGCACCACCTCGTGGTGGGTGGGGTCGAAGGGCACCCCGGCATCGTCCTGCCGGGGATAACCCAGGCCTGCGAGCACGCCGACGGCCTGCGCGGCGACGTGGCGGACGCCCTCGACGATGGCGTTGGGGTCGGCGTCCGAGTGGGCCAGCGCCAGCTCGAGGTTGTCCAGCACCGGCAGGAACGCCGCCGCCACCCGGTTGCGCTCCGTGCGCCGCTCCCGCTCCAGCTCACGGGCGTATCGCTTGCGCAGGTTGTCCAGGTCGGCGGCCGCGCGCCGCAACCGGTTTTCCAGCTCGACGACCTCGTCGGACGCCGCCGCCTCCGGCTCGGGCCCGGAATTCGCCCGCTCCGGCGCGGCCCCGTCGTCCATCCGCGTCCCGTCGGCGTGCCCCCGACCCGGGCCGGGAGGCTGCTGCTCGGTCATTCCGTCTCGGCTCCGTTTCGCCCGTTCACGCTCAGCTGCGGTCGAACTCGGCGTCGATCACGTCGTCGTCCGGCCCCGGCGCACCGCCCTCGGATCCGGCCCCCGACCCTTCCGGCCGGGCCGCCATCAGGCTCTGGTAGACCTGCTGCAGCTCGCCGGTCAGCTCCCGAGACCGCCCGAGCGGCGCCGCGTCCTGTACCGCCTGCCGAGCGTCGGTGATGAGCATCTCGGCCCGCGCCCGCTCGTGCGGCGCCGCGGCGTCGCCGAGCTCGGACAGCCGCCGCTCGACCTGGTAGGCCGCCGAATCCAGCTCGTTGCGCGCGTCGATCGCCTCCCGCAGCGCCTGATCCTCGGCCCGATTCCGCTCCGCCTCGGCGATCATGCGCTCGACCTCGGACTTGTCGAGGTTGGAGCTCTCGCTGATGGTGATGCCCTGCTCGGCGCCGGTCGCCTTGTCCTTGGCGGTGACGTTGACGATGCCGTTCGCGTCGACGTCGAAGGCCACCTCGATCTGTGGCTCGCCGCGGCGGGCGGGGCGGATGTTCTCCAGCCGGAACCGGCCGAGCACCCGGTTGTCCGCGGCCCGCTCCCGCTCGCCCTGCAGCACCACGACGTCGACCGCGGGCTGGTTGTCCTCGGCGGTGGAGAAGGTCTCGGTCCGGCGGGCCGGGATGGTGGTGTTCCGCTCGATGATCGGGGTCATCACGCCGCCCATGGTCTCGACGCCGAGCGAGAGCGGCGTGACGTCCAGCAGCAGGACGTCGGACACCTCGCCCTTGAGCACGCCCGCCTGCACCGCGGCCCCCAACGCCACGACCTCGTCGGGGTTGACCGTCATGTTCGGGTCCTTGCCGCCGGTGAGGCGGCGGACCAGGTTCTGCACGGCCGGGATCCGGGTGGAGCCGCCGACCAGGATGACCTCGTCGATGTCGTTCGCCGTGACCTTCGCGTCGGCCATCGCCTGCTTGACCGGCCCCATCGTGCGCTCCACCAGGTCGTGGGTGATCTGGTCGAACGTCGAGCGCGTGATCGTCATCGTCAGGTGTTTCGGGCCCGAGGCGTCGGCGGTGACGAACGGGAGGTTGACCTGGGTCTGGCTCACCGAGCTCAGCTCGACCTTGGCCTTCTCCGCGGCCTCGAACAGCCGTTGCAACGCTTGCGGGTCGGACCGGAGGTCGATGCCGTTGTTGCGTTGGAAGTCGTCGGCGATGTAGTCCACCAGGCGCCGGTCGAAGTCGTCGCCGCCGAGGTGGGTGTCGCCTGCGGTCGCCCGGACCTCGACCACCCCGTCGCCGACGTCGAGCACGCTGACGTCGAACGTGCCGCCACCGAGGTCGAAGACCAGGACGGTCTCGTGCTGACCCCGCTTCTCCAAGCCGTAGGCCAGCGCGGCCGCGGTCGGCTCGTTGATGATCCGCAGTACTTCCAGCCCCGCGATGCGGCCTGCGTCGCGGGTCGCGTTGCGCTGCGCGTCGTTGAAGTACGCGGGCACCGTGATCACGGCCTCGGTGACGCGCTCGCCGAGGAAGCGCCCGGCGTCCTCGGTGAGCTTGCGCAGCACCAGCGCGCTGATCTCCTCGGGCGAGTACACCTTGCCGCGCACATCGAAGCGGGCCAGCCCGTTGTCGTCGACGACGTCGAAGGCCACCGCCTTGGCCTCTTCGGTCACCTCGTCGAAGCGCCTGCCGATGAACCGCTTCGCGGAGTAGATGGTGCCCTTGGGATTGAGGATCGCCTGCCTGCGGGCCAGCTGGCCGACCAGCCGCTCGCCGCCCTCGGTGAACGCCACCACCGAGGGGGTCGTCCGCGCGCCCTCGGCGTTGGGGATCACCTCCGGCTGATCGCCCTCCCAGGCGGCGATCACGGAGTTCGTCGTGCCGAGATCGATCCCGACCGCCTTCGCCATGGTCACGCTCCTCTCATCGCCGGACGTACGACGCCGGCCCGGTCTCCGTGTGCCCCGTTCCCGTTCGCACCGTACGCGGCAAGCCCCCGCTGTGCCCGGCTGGACGGACACGGCCCAACCCAGCGAAGATCGGGCATCGCGCCGAGTCGGTCTACCGGGGGCTCGCGCGGGGCGTCAAGCCCAGACGACCGGTCCACGAACGGAACCCGGAGGTTTGTCCGGCATGACAACCGGGGCTGGTGCAGTGGACATCGACCGGACATCGACGGGACATCGACGCCCGGCCCCGCGGGCCGCGAGCCGGCAGACTCGGCGCGTGCCAGCGCTTCACCCGGGAGGGGATGATCATGAGCGAGACCATTTCGGCAAGCACCGTCGGGAATCCGATCGACGGCCATGACAGCGACCCGTGGTCGGCGGGTCATCCCGTTGCGGGTGAGCGCGTCGCCATTTTCGCCTACGACGTCACGAGCGTCGATGGACAGCCGGAGAACCTGCGAAGCTTCCATGTCGCCCCTGCTGACCTGGCGAAGGAGGGGCCGATCGGTGCGCCGTCCGGCGGCGCCCAGGGGATCAGCGGGCATTGGACGGGCTGTGGCACCGGGACGGTCGTCGGACCGGCCGATCGGGAGGCAGGCGAATTCAAGTGCGAAGTGGCGCCGGACGATCCGCGGCTTGCCTGACCGGGCATGATCGCCAGGTTCGGTGCACAGGGTGCGCTGGCACACCTCATGCACCGTTTCCCGCGATCACGCGTCGCTTAACGGTCGGGCAGATGCGTCGTTCAACGGTCGGGCAAGGTGCGTTCCTCGTGGTCCAGTTCGCGGCGCAGCATGTGCAGGCTGGAGTCCGGTAGGCGGCCCGAATCGCGCCAGCGCAGCAGTTCCTGACGTTGGGCGTCGATGATGGCGTGCCGCGCCATGAGCGACGTTTCGTAGCCTGGCGGCCAGCTGATCTTGCCCTCCTCGGACTCAATCATCATCTCGTTGCGGTACCGGTACCGGTTGGCGCGGGTCGTGAGGGTCGCGCGCAACGAGTCGGCCAGCGACGGGCCGATCTGCTCCTCCGCGAGCAGATCGTCGACGGTGGCCATCGCGGCGTCGACGGCCGCGAGGCGTACCTCGTTGCGCAGCTGTTCCTCCTCGACGGCATTGGCCCTGAGCTTCAGCCTCCGCAGCAACGGCGCGAACGTCAGGCCCTGGCCGACCAGCGTCACGAGCACCACCACGTAGGTGCAGAACAGGACCAGATCGCGCTCCGGGAAGGGCGTGCCCGCCTCGGTCGTCAGCGGCACCGCGAACACCGCCGCGAGACTCATAACGCCGCGGGTTCCGGCCCAGCTCAGCGCCAGCAGCTCCCGGCCGCCCAGCCGCTCGCCCGGTTCCCGGCCCAGGCGGGCGTGCAGCCACGCGGGCACCGACTGGGTGACCACCAGCCACAGGGGGCGCAACAGCAGCACCCCCCCGACCGCCACCGCCGTGGCGGCGGCGACGGTGCCCGGTTCGTGCTGCAGACCGCTCAGCAGGTCCGGCAACTGCTGACCGATGAGCAGGAAAATGAACCCTTCCAGCAGGAAATCGACGAATTGCCACACCGCGGCGACCTGCAGCCGCGATGCGCCGGTCTCTTCACGGCCTGCGTCGTGGCCGACCATGAGACCCGCGATCACCACGGCCAGTATTCCCGAGGAATGAATCGCTTCGGCGAGCAGATACGTGACAAACGGTGCCGCAAGTGACACCGCGTTGCCCATCATCGGATCGGTGAGCAACGGTCGCGCGGCGCGGACCGCCAACGCGATCCCGGCCCCGATCGCCAATCCGCCCACCACGGCCAGCACGAACCGTTCGGAGGCGACCGCCCACGAGAACCCACCGCCCACCGCCGCCGCGACCGCCAGCTGGTAGGTCGTCAGCGCGGTGGCGTCGTTGAGCAGGCCCTCGCCTCCGATGATCACCCTGAGCCGGGGCGGCATCCCGGCGCGCCGCCCGACCGACAGCGCGGCCACCGGATCCGGCGGTGCCACCGCGGCGCCCAACACCATGGCCGCCGCGAAGGGCATGCCCGGCACCACGAGCGACACCGCCGCGCCGACCACGAACGCGGTGAGCAGTACGAGCAGCACCGACAGGCTCACGATCGGACGCAGGTTGGCTTTGATCGCCAGTAGACTCGACCGCCGCGCGGTGCTGTACAGCAATGGCGGCAATACCAATACCAGCACGATTTCCGGGTCGAGATGCAACTTCGGCCCCGGCAAGACCCCGTACAACAGGCCCGCCAGGGTGAGGAGGATGGTGAACGGAATACCGATCCGTTCACCGACGCCGCGCGCCAGGACGATGACGGCCAGCATCGCCAGCACGAACCACAACTGCCCGACCATGGTGAGAAGTCTCCTGGACCGATGTCGTGATGGCCGTCAGGTGAACGGTGCGGGCAGCCAGGGCGGCTGCCACGGCGGCTGACCGACAGTCAGCGCATCGGCTTGGGGCGGTCCCCAGGACCCGACCGGGTACCGATGCAGCGGCGGCGGGTAGGCGATCAGCGGCTGCAGGATCCGCCAGCTCTCCTGCACTGCGTCCTGCCGGACGAACAGCCGGTCGTCGCCGGTCAACGCGTCGTACAGCAACCGTTCGTACGGCGGCTGCGGCTCGCCAAGCTCGCGCGCGAACGCGGTGTCCAAGCGCACCGGACGCCATGCGTCGCGCTCGTCCAGACCCGACAGTTGCAGCCGCAGCCCGGGGTCGGGCGCGATGCGCAGCACGATCTGGTTCGCCTCCACGCGGGCCGCGTCCGGCAGGAACCGCAGCCGCGGGGTGTGGCGCAGCACCAGCCGTACCTCGGTGGCCCGCACCGGCAGGTTCTTCCCGGCTCGGATGAAGACCGGCACATCGGCCCACCGCCAGCTGTCGATCTCCAACCGCAGCGCGACGAACGTCTCCGTGTCCGACCCCGGGGCGACCCCCGGCACCTGCAGGTAGCCGTCGTACTGGCCGCGCACGCAATGGCGCACATCCGCGGGCGGCATCGCCTTGAGCACCTCGACCTTCTTGTCCCACAGGTCATCCGCCGACGCTCCGACCGGTGCGTCCATGGCGACCAGCGCCAGCACCTGCAGCAGGTGGTTCTGCACCACGTCCCGCAACGCGCCCACGGCGTCGTAGAACCGGCCGCGATCGTCCACCCCGAAGTTCTCGGCCATCGTGATCTGAATGGCCTCGACGCTGGTGCGGTGCCACACCTCGGCCATCGCGAAGTTCGCGAACCGCAGGTACTCGATCTCGATCACCGGCTCCTTGCCGAGGAAGTGGTCCACGAGCAGGAGCTGCCGTTCGTCGAGCACCTGGCGCAGGCGATCGGTCAGCTCCTGCGCCGACGCCAGGTCGTAGCCGAACGGCTTCTCCACCGCCACGTGCGCGTCCCCGAGCAGACCTGCCGCATCCAGCCGCTCCACGGTCGGCGCGAACAACGACGGCGGCATCTCCAGGTAGTACAGCGGTCGCCGCGCTCCCGACAGCTGCACCGCCAACGCCTTGTACAGCTGGGCATCGGTCACGTCGCCCGCCACATAGGTCAACCGCCGGGCCAGCCGGGCGAACACCGCGTCATCGACCTGCTCGTCGGACGCCTCGATCGCGTTGCGCGCCCGCGCGGCCAGCTCCTGGGTGCTCAGCGGGCTGGAGGCGACCCCCACGACCGGACAGGTCAGCGCGCCGCGCCGCTCCAGCCGGTACAGGGCAGGGAAGGTCATCTTCCGGGCCAGGTCGCCGGTGATCCCGAAGACGACCAGCGCATCGGCGACCCACCCGGACCCGGACATCATCAGGCATCCTGACCGGACTCGGTGATCCCGGCAACCGGGAAGGCGCGTTGCGCAGGTGCTCTGACCGGATGCACAAGCGCGGCTGTCGCCCTCGACAAAGACGTCGGCGCGGGCAGGCATCGGCAGGGGCGGCCGGGGGTCGATGTGCGAGGCTGTCCTGTCTGCGAAGGAGTCCTGCATGAACAACCTGCACCGCGAGCTCGCCCCGATCTCCGACGCCGCGTGGGCCGACATGGAGGCCGAGGCGCGCCGGACCTTCGTCCGCCTCGTCGCCGGCCGCCGCGTGGTGGACGTGATCGGCCCGACCGGCCTGCAGCTGGCCGCCGTGGGCACCGGACATCTGCGCCCGCTCGAACAACCGGCCGAGGGCGTGCTCATGCACGAGCGCGAGGTCCGGCCGGTCATCGAGCTGCGAGTGCCGTTCTCCGTCACCCGGGAGGCCGTTGACGACGTCGAACGCGGCGCCAAGGACTCCGACTGGCAGCCGGTGAAGGACGCCGCCAAGCAGATCGCGTTCGCCGAGGACCGCACGATCTTCCGGGGATCCGGGCCGGTCGGGATCGTCGGTATCGCGCCCAGCAGCTCGAACGCGCCGCTCTCGCTCCCCGCGGATGTCCGGCAAACCCCGGTGGCCGTCGCCCAGGCGTTGAGCGCGCTGCGGCTCGCAGGCGTCGACGGGCCGTACAGCCTGCTGCTGTCCGCCGATGCGTATGTCGCGGTCGCCGAGACCACCGACCACGGCTTTCCGATCCGCGACCACATCAAGCGGCTGTTGCCCGACGGCGAGATCATCTGGGCGCCCGCCCTCGACGGCGCCTTGCTCGTGTCCACGCGCGGCGGCGACTACGAGCTGCATCTCGGCCAGGATCTCTCGATCGGCTACCTGTCCCACGACGCCGACAACATCCAGCTCTACTTCCAGGAGTCGCTGACGTTTCTGGCGTTCACCGCCGAGTCCAGCGTCGTCTTCACGTAACCCGAGCGCCTCTTAGCGCGTTGATCGGCGGAAATGGGACCTGCGCGCCACATATGGCCGTCATGTCCCACTTCCGGCGATCAACGCTGAAGGGGCCATCGGTGACCACCAGGCGGGGGATGGGTGGCGGGGCGTGGATTGCTGGAGCACGGCGCTCCGCGCGGGATCGAACACCACCCGCGCGGGGTCACCGGGCAGCGGCGCCGCGACGCCGAGCGGCAGGTGCGCGACCAGCGGCACCGCGCCCTCGAGCGCGAGCACGTGGTGACCCGGGCCGGGGGTGACGCGCGCGACCCGCAGCGGCAGGCCGGCGTGCTCGCTGTCGGCGAGGAGCACGCCTGCCGCGAAGACCGCCACCGTCGCCGCACCGGCCGTTCCCCGATGCACCAACCCGGTCCGATCCTCGCCCACCAGCACCTCTCCGTCGCGTCGCACCGTGGCGGGCACCAGGTTCTCGTAGCCGATCAGCGCCGCCACGCTCGGGTCGGCAGGCCTGCGGTGCAGGGCTTCGGGGGTGCCGACCTGGTGCACGCGTCCGTCGACGAGCACGACGACCCGGTCGGCGAACCGCAGCGCCTCCTCGGCCCGGTGCGACACCTGGACCACCGTGGTGGTGACCTGGTCGGCCAGGGCCTGCTCGAGGTCGGCGAAGAAGGCCGACCGGATCTGCGCGTCCAGGCCCGCGGCCGGTTCGTCCAGCAGCAGCACCGCAGGGTCCAGCGCCAATGCCCGGGCGAGGTTGACCCGCTGCTGCTCACCGCCGGACAGCGCCCGCGCCGGACGGTCGGCCAGGTGCGCGACGCGGAGCCGTTCGAGGGCCGCGCGCGCACGCCGGGCGCGTTCGGAGCGCGGCACCTTGCGCCACCGCAGCGGGAGCTCGACGTTGCGCCGCACCGAGGCGTTCAGCAGCCCGGGCTGCTGCGTTGCGTACGCCATCCGGCGGCGGACGGCCACCCCGCGCGCGGTACTGACGCCGTCGAGCGTGACGGTTCCGGCCGAGGGGCGGTCCACCCCGGCGACCAGCCGCAGCAGGCTGGTCTTGCCCGCACCGTTCGGGCCGAGCACGGACACGTGCTCGCCCGGCCCGATCTCGAGGGCGTCGATCCGCAGGATCTCCCGACCCGCACGGACTTG
Source organism: uncultured Actinomycetota bacterium (assembly GCA_963822805.1). Classification (GTDB taxonomy): domain Bacteria; phylum Actinomycetota; class Actinomycetes; order Mycobacteriales; family Pseudonocardiaceae; genus Pseudonocardia. Next base: position 391,726 of record CAWGIV010000006.1, read on the forward strand.
TCGTACCTGCTGCAGGCTCAGCCCCGGTCCCACGCCGCCTCCCGATGCTGCACCGAGGCCAGCAGGGCGTTCACCACGAACGCCAGCGCCACCAGGATCACGCCGTAGAACACTGCCGGGGCGAACTCGCCGCGACCGACGTTCTCCACGATCGCGGTCGTGATCACCTGCGTCTGCCCGTGGATGTTGCCCCCGACGATGGTCACCGCGCCCACCTCCGAGATGGCCTTCCCGAAGCCCGCCATCGCCGCCGCGAGCAGCGGGACCCGCGCCTCGATCCACATCCGCAGCACCAGCTGGGCGCGGTTGGCGCCCAGCGCACGCAGCTGGTCGGGGAGGGCGGCAGGCAGCAGTTGCAACGCGGCCAGCGTGACCCCGGTGATCAACGGGGTGGCGATGAGCACCTGGGCGATGATCATGCCTGGCACCGTGTAGATCAGGTCGAGGCGACCGAGCGGCCCGCTGCGCCAGAGCAGAAGGGCGACGACAAGTCCGATCACGACGGTCGGCACCGCCATGCCGGTGTTGACGACCGCGGACAGCATCCGGCGCCCGGGCAGTCGGGCGAGGCCGAGGGCAGTGCCCAGCCCGATCCCGATCAGCGCCGCGATCAGCGTCGCGGTGAGCGACACGAACGCCGACCGCGCCAGCACCTCGTAGATGGGCTCGGCCATCGGACCTCAGCTCAGCGCGTCGGCGAAGAACAGCGGCTGACCGTATTTCTGGACCCCGAACCGGGCGATCGTCTCCTGCACCGACCGGGACCGGATCCATTGCGAGAACTGCGTCGCACAGGCGACGTTGGTGGTGCCACCGTGGTTGACGACGATCACGTGGTAGGGGTTGAGCAGGTCGGGTGACCCCTGGACCAGGATCTTGGACTGCAGATTGCTGCTGGCCAGGAAGGTGCCACGGTCGGAGAGCGTGTAGGCCTGCTTCTGGCTTGCGATCGTCAGCGTGGCGCCCATCCCCTGGCCGGTCTTGATGTACCAGGCTCCCGCCGGGGTGACGCCCGCCTGCTTCCACAGGGCCAGCTCCTTGGCGTTCGTGCCGGAGTTGTCGGCCCGGGACGCGAACGGCGCCTGCTGCGCCGCGATCAGCTTCATCGCGTCCGCGGCGCCCCGGGCCGCACCGACGTGGGCCGGGTCCTGCGGTGGCCCGACCAGCACGAAGTCGTTGTGCATGACCGGCTCCCGGCTGGAGCCGTGGCCCTCGGCCATGAACTGCTCCTCGGCCTGCGGTGAGTGCACCAGCAGCACGTCGGCGTCGCCGTTGACACCCATGGTCATCGCCTGTCCCGAGCCGACCGCGACGGTTTTCGGTACGCAGGCCGAGCTGTGCTCGAACGCTGGCACGAGCACGTCGAGCAGCCCGGTGTCCTGGGTGCTCGTCGTGGTCGCCAGGACCATGTTCCCGCTGGGGCCCGCCGCGGGGGGCTGTCCGCCGCCGCAGGCCGCGACCAGCAGACCCGCGCCGACGAGGAGGCTTGCGGCCCGCAGCCGCGCCCTCACGCCGCCACCCGGGACTCGCCGCTGCGGCGCAGGTCGTAGCCGCCGAGCCGGGCCACCCGCTGGTGCACGGAGGCGGAGGCGAGCACGCCGAGCAGCGGGCCGAGCCGACCCACCGCCCGCGGGCTCACCGCGAGCTCGAAGTCCTCCCACGTCACCGGGACGAAGTCGGCGTCGACGGCCGCGGCCGCCGCACGGACGGCCAGCCCCGCGTCGGCCGCGCCCGCGGCCACCGCCACGGCGACCCCGAGGTGCGAGTCGCACTGCTCGCCGTCCGGCGCTGGGACGGTGCCCGCCTCCCGCAGCAGCCGGTTCAGCAGCAGCCGCGACCCGGTGCCGGGCGGCCGCCACGCCAGCCGGACGCCCGCGAGGTCGGCGACGCCGCGGATGCCCAACGGGTTGCCCTTCAGCACCACGATGCCCTGCTCGCGGCGCCACAGGTGCACCAGTCGGGCGGGCTCGCCGCCGAGCAACTTGCGGGTGAACAGATCGTTGCCGCGGCCGGTGACGGCGTCGCGCAGGTGCACCGCCGCGGCGTCGACCGTCCCCTCGGCGAGCATCGCGAGCCCCGCCACGCTGCCGCGGACCCCGGCGGCCCGCTCGACGCCCGCGCCGACGGCGGACAGCAGGAGGTCGAGCGCGGGGTCGTCACTGCCGGACAGCCGCACCGCGCCGACGGGGGCGCCCATCACGAGGGCCGCGGCGACCCCGTCGTCGGCCACCACCGCGTGCGACCGGGGGCTACCGCCGATCACCCCGGCCGCGCGCAGGATCCCGTGCGCCCGTGCGGCGGTGCCGGGCGCGCAGCGCAGCCGTCGGGCCAGCGCGCGGACGCTGGGGACGGGCTCGCCGGGAGCGAGCCGCCCGGCCAGGACGTCGGCGGCGACCACCCCCGCGACCTCCTGTGCCTTCTGTACCATTCCAGGAAGGTACAGCTCAGCGCGCTCGCCGACCAGTCCCCTTCGTGCCCCGCGTAGGCGGTGCAGACCTCAGTCGTCCGCGGGTCAGGGTGCCTGTCGCGGCTGCGGGCGGGCCTCGGTGGCGCCGCGCTGCCAGCCCATCACGCTGACGACCGGACCCAGCGCCACCTGGCCGAGACCACAGATCGAGGTCTTGCGCATGGTCAGCTCGATCTCCAGCAGCCGGGAGCGTCGCTCCTCGTCCAGCTCGCCGCCTGCGCGCAGGGTGTCGGTGAGCAGCACGTGGGCCTTGGTGGACCCGACCCGGCACGGCACGCACTTGCCGCACGACTCGTTGCGGAAGAAGCGCAGCACGTTGGTGGCCGCCGCCAGCGCGTCGGTGCCCTCGGCCACCACGACCAGCGCGCCCGAGCCCAGCATCGAGCCTGCTTCGGCGAGGGTGTCGAAATCGAGCGGCACGTCGAGGTGCTCCGGGCCGAGGAAGTTCGACGAGGCGCCGCCGGGCTGCACCGCGCCGAGCGCGGCGCCGCCTGCCACCCCGCCCGCCAGCTCGAGCAGATTACGGATGGTGGTGCCCATCGGCACGCAGTAGACGCCGGGACGCTCGACGTGGCCGGACACCGCGAAGAACTTGAGCCCGTCGCTGTCGCCGACGCCCTGGTCCTTCCACCACTGCGCGCCGCGGGAGACGATGATCGGCACGTCGGCGAAGGTCTCGACGGAATTCATCAGGGTGGGTCTTCCCCAGAGCCCGTAGTTGCCGGGGAACGGCGGCTTGTTGCGCGGCTCGCCGCGATGCCCCTCCATGCACTCGATCAGCGCGGTCTCCTCGCCCAGGATGTAGCCGCCGGGGGAGGTGAAGACGCCGAGGTCCAGCCGCCGACCGCTGCCCCGCACGTCGTCTCCGAGCAGGCCCTGCGCGCGCAGGCGCTCGATCTCGGCGTGCAGCACCGCCTCCTCAGGGCCGTACTCGTGGCGGATGAAGACCCAGCCCCGCTCGGCGCCGGTGACGACCATGCCCATCAGCAGGCCCTCGAGCACGAGGTGCGGCTGTTCGGCGAGCAGCTGCCGGTCCTTGAACGTGCCGGGCTCGGACTCGTCGGCGTTGCAGATGGCGTACTTGACGTCGCTGCCGTCGCCGGTTGCGGCACCGCGCACCAGCTCCCACTTCTTGCCGGTGGGGAAGCCCGCCCCGCCCATGCCGCGCAGGCCGGAGGCCTGCAGGCGATCGATGACCTGCGCCGCGGTGATCTCCCCGGACAGCAGGGCGCGCAGGGCCTGGTAGCGCTCTTCGCCCGGGCGGTAGGGGTCGTTGGGCCAGCCGCCCGCCGGGCCGTAGGCCACCACCGGGCCGAGGTTCGTGTCGCCGTCGCGCTTCGCGTCGACGAGCGTGTCGACGTCGGCGAAGGGGGCGGGCTGCTCGTCGACCGTGGCCGCGGGCGCGATGTCGCACCGGCCCGGGCAGGAGACCTCCACGACGTCCACGTCACCGGCCGCGCCGTACCGCTCGTGCAGCTGCGCGATCGCGACCTCCGAGCCCTTCAGCCAGCAGGTGAGGTCGCCGCAGACGCGCACGGTGACGCCCGTCGGCGGCTCGGTGCGGAAGTGCGGATAGAACGAGACCAGGCCCTCGATCTCGTAGAGCGGCCGCTTCTGCTTGCGCGCCAGGGCCTCCAGCTCCTCTCGCGGCAGCCAGCCGAGGCGCCGCTGGATCTCCGTCAGCTGGGGGATCAGGCTCGGACCCCCGAACTTGCCCGCGCGCGCTTCCACGCCCGGGACCACCGTTCTGGTCACTGTGCGGAACCTCCGACCGGGGCCGGCTCGCCGTCGCCCATCGGGGCGATCCGGACCGCGCAGAACTTGAACTCCGGGATCTTGCCGACCGGGTCGATCTCGTCGATCGTGAGCAGGTTGGCCGCCGCCTCCCGGAAGTGGAACGGGATGAACACGTTCCCCCGTGCGTCGCGGTGGGAGATCTTCACATGCAGCACGATCGAGCCGCGGCGCGAGGTGACCCGGGCCAGCTCACCGTCGACGAGACCCAGCTCGGCCGCATCTTCGGGGCTGATGTAGACCTCGGCGCGCGGCGAGATCGCGTCCAGCGCGAACGAGCGGCGGGTCATCGACCCGGTGTGCCAGTGTTCGAGCAGCCGTCCGGTGTTGAGGACGAAGGGGAACTCCGCGGAGGGCAGCTCCTTGCCCGGCAACCACTCCGCGGGCACCAGGTGGGCGAGCCCGTCGGCGGTGTTGAACCGCTCGTCGAACAGCACCACGGTGCCGTCGCTGTGCTCCGGGTCCTCGACGGGATAGACCTTGCCGTAGGGGCCGAGGCTGTCGTAGGTCAGGTTGGCGTAGTCCAGCATCAACGGCACCATCTCCCCGAAGACGTCGCGGGGCGACCGGTAGTCCCAGTCCAGCCCGAGCCTGCGGGCGATGTCCTGCACGACCTCCCAGTCGACCCTGGCCTCGCCGGGCGGGTCGAACACCTTGCGGCCGAGCTGCACCCGGCGGTCGGTGTTGGTGTACGTGCCGTCCTTCTCCAGGTAGGACGAGGCAGGCAGCACCACGTCGGCGAACTCCGCGGTCTCGGTGAGGAAGATGTCCTGCACCACAAGGAAGTCCAGCTTGGACAGCGCCTTGCGGACCTTGTTGATGTTGGGGTCGGACAGGAACGGGTTCTCGCCCAGCATGTACATGCCGCGGACCCCGCCGTCGAGGATCGACTTGACCACCTCGGTGACGGTCAGTCCGTTGTCGGGGTTGAGCTCGGTGCCCCACGCCTGCTCGAACTGTTCCCGGGTCTCGCGCAGCGACACCGGTTGGTAGTTGGGGTAGAACATCGGGATCAGCCCCGCGTCGGAGGCGCCCTGCACGTTGTTCTGGCCCCGCAGCGGGTGCAGCCCGGTCCCCGGCCTGCCGACGTTGCCGGTGATCGCGCACATGGCGATCAGGCAGCGGGCGTTGTCGGTGCCGGTGGTGTGCTGCGAGATGCCCATGCCCCAGTAGATGACGCCCGCGCCTGCCGCACCCCACACCTTCGCGACCTCGCGGATCACGTCGGCGTCGACGCCGCTGATCTGCGCGACCAGCTCCGGCGGGTAGGCCGCCACGGTCTCGGCCAGCTGGTCGTAGCCTGCGGTGCGGCTGGCGACGAACTCCCGGTCGACCAGTCCGAGGCGGATCACCTCGTGCATGATCCCGTTGTAGAGCGCCACGTCCGTGCCCGGCTTGAGCTGGCAGAAGACGTCGGCGTGGTCGGCGACCGTTCCCGCCCGTGGGTCGATGTAGACGATCTTCGTGCCGCGGCGGCGGGCCTGCTTGAAGAACGACGACGCCACCGGGTGGTTGGCGGTCGCGTTGCTGCCGGTGATGATCGCGACGTCCGCGTTCTCGATGTCGCCGTAGGTGGTCGAGACCGCGCCGGACCCGACGCCCTCGAACAGTGCGGCGACGCTGGAGGCGTGACACAGCCGGGTGCAGTGGTCGACGTTGTTGGTGCGGAAGCGGGTGCGGATCAGCTTCTGGAAGAGGTAGGCCTCCTCGTTCGAGCACTTGGCCGACCCGAAGCCTGCGATGCCGTCCGGGCCGCTCTCGGCGTGGATCTCGCCCAGCCTGCGCGCGACGAGGTCAAGGGCCTCGTCCCAGCTCGCCTCCCGGAAGTGCGGCATCACCTCTTCGTAGGGCACGAGGCCGCCGGGCTTGCGACCGCGCTTGTCGCTGCGTCCGTTGCCGTCCCGTGCCGCGTCCTCCTTCACATCGGACGACAGCGGGCCCTTGGGGTAGGCCTCCTCGATGCGGATCAGCGGCTTGGTGAGCCGCTGCGGCGATGCCGCGTAGTCCCAGCCGTAGCGTCCCTTCACGCACAGCCTGCCCTGGTTGCCGGGTTGGTCGCGGCCCTCGGCGAACGAGATGCCGCCGCGCTCCCGGTCGACGTAGAAGGTCAGGGCGCAGCCCACGCCGCAGTAGGGACAGACGGTGTCGACCGCGTCGAGCCGGGACCGGGGCTGGATCGGGATGCCCCCGATCGGCTTGTTGGTGAGCGCTCCGGTGGGGCAGGCCGACACGCACTCCCCGCAGGTGACGCAGGACGACGCGCCCATCGGGTCGTTCAGGTCGAACGCGATGCGGGTGGAGTAGCCCTTGCCGCTGCGGCCGATCACGTCGTTGCCCTGGATGTCGTCGCAGGCGCGCACGCAGCGGTCACACAGGATGCAGGCGTCGTGGTCGACCGCGATCACGGGGTTGGACAGGTCGGTGCCACGGGCGGGTCCCTTGGGCAGGTCGACCCCGTCGGTGACGGCGAGGCCGTCCGCGATCGCGATCAGCTCGTTGTCGGCGGTCGTGGTCTGCTTCGGGTCGTCCGCGCGCGGCGGCTGGTCCGCGACCAGCAGTTCGGTGAGCACCCGGCGCCGCTGCTGGATCTCCGGCGTCGCGGTGGCGACCTGCATGCCCTCCTCACAGGGCCGGATGCACGCCGCGGCGTCGGCCCGCCCGCCGACGTCGACCACACAGATCCGACACACGCCCACCGGGTCGTAGCGCTCGTCGTGGCACAGCGTCGGGATGTCGATTCCCAGCCCGCGGGCCGCCTGCCAGATGGTCGTGCCCTCGGGGACGGTGACGGCACGGCCGTCGATGGTGAGCGAAACGGTGCGCTGCCGCACCGGGGCCGGGCTGGGCTGGGTGATCGTCATGACTACAGCTTCGAGGCGACGAGGTCGGTGAGGTCGACGAGCTTGGACGAGTAGCCCCACTCGTTGTCGTACCAGCCGAGGACCTTGACCTGGTTGCCGATCACCCGGGTCAGGCCCGCGTCGAAGACGCACGCCGCCGGGTCGCCGACGATGTCGGAGGACACGATCGGCGCGTCGACGTAGGACAGCACGCCCTTCAGCGGGCCGTCCGCCGCGGACTGGTACGCGGCGTTGATCTCCTTCACCGTGGCCTCCCGGCGCACCTCGACCGTGAGGTCGGTGGCCGAGCCCGTCGGGATCGGCACGCGCAGCGCGTAGCCGTCGAGCCTGCCCTTCAGGTGCGGGAGCACCAGGCCGATCGCCTTCGCGGCGCCGGTGGTCGTCGGGACGATGTTCAGCGCGGCGGCCCGGGCGCGGCGCAGGTCGCGGTGCGGGCCGTCCTGGAGGTTCTGGTCCTGGGTGTAGGCGTGGATCGTGGTCATCAGACCCGACTCGATCCCCAGCAGGTCGTCGAGCACCTTGGCCAGCGGCGCCAGGCAGTTCGTGGTGCACGACGCGTTCGAGATGATCGTCTGTGACCCGTCGTACGCGTCGTCGTTCACGCCCATCACGACGGTGAGGTCCTCGCCCTTGGCGGGCGCCGAGATGACGACCTTCTTCGCACCCGCGTCGAGGTGCTTGCCCGCACCCTCGCGCTGGGTGAAGATGCCGGTCGACTCGACGACGACGTCGACGCCGAGGTCCTTCCACGGCAGGTCGGCCGGGTCCCGGATGGCCAGGCCCTTGAACCCCTTCCCGTCGATGATGATCTCCTCGTCGGTCGAGGACACCTCGTACGGCAGCCTGCCCAGTATCGAGTCGTACTTGAGAAGGTGGGCGAGCGTCGCGTTGTCGGTGATGTCGTTCACCGCGACGATCTCGATCTCGGTGTCGCCCGCGCGGCGCTGGGCGTCCACCGCGCGCCAGAAGTTGCGCCCGATCCGCCCGAAGCCGTTCACTCCAACGCGCACAGTCACGCTTTGCCCCCTTTAGTGCCCGAACAGCGCCGGAATCTTGGTCATGAGCTGGTACAGCCCATAGGCGGCCGGGATGACCGGCCAGAGCCAGGCCAGCACGACCAGCCCGTGCGGCACCCTGTGGTCGACCTGGTGAGACGTGTCGGTCATGACTTCTCTCCTGCCACGGCCGCGACGGCGACCGGTTCGTGGTACTTGGCGGACACCGGGCGGATCAGCTCGTTGCAGATGAAGCCGACCACCAGAAGCCCGATCATGATCAAAAACGCGGGCGTGTACAGCGCGGGGCCCTGCACCCCGGCCTCGTGGCGAGCGTCGGCGATCCCGTCGATGATGAACGGGCCGAGCACGCCCGCCGTCGACCACGCCGTCAACAGCCGACCGTGGATCGCGCCGACCTGGTAGTAGCCGAACAGGTCACGCAGATACGCGGGGACCGTCGAGAAGCCCGCACCGTAGAAGGACACGATGACGATCGTGCAGAGCAGGAAGACGACCTTGTTGCCGTTCGCGAAGAAGATGATCGTCAGGTACAGCAGCGTGCCGACCCCGAGGTAGAAGCGGTACATGTTCTTGCGGCCCGCCCAGTCCGAGAGCGTCGACCAGCCGAGGCGGCCGCTCGAGTTGGCGAGCGAGAGCGTGGCGACGAAGCCCGCCGCCACGGCCGCGGTCGTCCCGGGACTGAAGTCCTGGAAGAGCGGAGCGGCCCGTTCGAGAATGCTGATGCCCGCCGTCACGTTGAAGGTCAGCACGACCCAGAGCAGCCAGAACTGCGGGGTCTTGATCGCATTGGCCGCGGAGACGTCGTTCGACGTCATCAGCCCGTGGGTCTTCTGCATGCTCGGGTCCCAACCCGCGGGCTTCCAACCCGGGGCAGGCACCCTGATCAACAGCCAGCCCAGAGCCATGAAGATCCCGTAGCCGATGCCCATCACGAGGAAGGTCTTCGCGATGCCGCCTACGCTGGGAGTGTTCCCCGTCGCGCCGAACGCAGAGAGCAGATTCTGGGTCACCGGCGAGGCGATCAGAGCGCCGCCGCCGAATCCCATGATCGCGATGCCGGTCGAGAGGCCGGGCCGGTCGGGGAACCACTTCATCAGCGTGGAGACCGGCGAGATGTAGCCGATCCCGAGCCCGATCCCGCCGACGAATCCGTAGCCCAGCACCACCAGCCAGTACTGGCCAAGGGACAACCCGAGCGCGGAGATCAGGAATCCGCTGACGAAGCACGACGTCGCGACCACCATGGCCCACCGCGGGCCGCGGGTGTCGACGGCGGTGCCGAAGATGGCCGCCGAGACGCCGAGCATGATGATCCCCAACGTGAACGGCAGCGCGCTCGCCACGCTGGAGATCCCCAGACCCTTCTCCAGCGGGGTCTTGAACACGCTCCACGAATACGCCTGACCGATTGACAGGTGGATCGACAGGGCAGCGGGCGGGATCAGCCAGCGGCTCCAGCCGGGTCGGGCGACGATGCGTTCACGGGTCAGGAAACCCGCCCTCGACGGGGCCGGGCCCACCCCGCCCACCGGGTGCGGGTCCGGGCCGACGTCGGCCTTCCCTCTTGTGCTCATCGACCTCGCCTTCCTCGTGCGGTCATTGATCGCGTGGTCCACCACCGCCGGTGCAGTGCACGGCACCGGTCCGCGCGCAGCGGCTCCGGCCCGTCGTAGCCGGGCAGGACGGCGACTGCCCCGGCGAAGTCCTGGTCGGCGGTGTAGCCGTTGGTCACGACGACGGTCGCCAGCCCCGCCGCCGTCGCCGCGCGCAGCCCGACCGCCGAGTCCTCCACGGCCAGCGCCTCGGCGGCCTGCAGGCCGAGCCCGGCGAGAGCACGCAGGTACACCTCGGGGTCGGGCTTGAGCTCCGCCACGTCGTCGCCGGTGACGACGACCTCGACCGGGTAGCCGCCGAGCAGCCCGTCGAGGAGCGGCTCGACCCACGAGCGGCGGCCCGTGGTGGCCACCGCCAGCCGGATGCCCGCGGCGGTGAGATCGGCGACCAGCTCGGGCAGCCCGGGACGGGCGACGACCGTGCCGCTCGTGACGCAGGCCCGGAACAGGCCCGTCTTGGTGGCGTGTACCCGGGCGGCGAGCTCGTCGGCCGCGTCGTCGGCGAGGCCGCGGGCCCGCAGGTCCGCGGTGATCCGCCTACGGCCGCCGGTGATGGCGAGCAGGCGGCCGTACTCGGCAACGCCCCACTCGACGTCCACGCCGTGCTCGGCGAACGCGGCGTTGAACGCGGGGCGGTGGCCGTCGCGCTCGGTGTCGGCGAGGGTGCCGTCGACGTCGAAGATCACCGCGCGTAGCCCGGGTTCCACCGCTACGCGCCCTCCGCCTCGAGGGCGGCGAGGTCGGCCGGATCCCGCCCGACCGCTCGGAAGGCCGCCCGGGCGACCGCGTCGGCCGTCAACCCGACGTGCGCGGCGACCTCGCGCCCCTTCCCGCTCTCGCCGAACCGCTCGATCCCGATCACGCCGTCGCGGGGTCCCGCGACCGCACGCCAGCCCGTCGGCACGCCGGCCTCGATCCACACCACGGGTGTGTCGGGGAGGTGGTAGGTGCCTGCGCGCAGCGCCTCCTCGAACCGCTCGCGCCACATCACCGATACGACGCGAGCCCCGAGGCCGTGGGCGCCGAGCAGCTTGGCCGCCTCCAACGCCAGCGCCACCTCCGACCCGCTGGCCGCCAGAACGACGTCCACCGCGCCCTGCGGGTTGGCGACGGTCCGGGCCCCAGTCCGCCGCGCGTCGGCGAGCCCGTCGCCGCCGAGCGACGGCAGGTCCTGCCTGGTCAGCACGAGCGCGGTGGGGCCGCGGAGGTCGGCGGCGGCGAGCTCCCAGGCCAGCGCCGCCTCGGCGGCGTCGGCCGGGCGCAACACCGTGAGCCCGGGGATCAGGCGCAGGGACTCGACGTGCTCGATGGGCTGATGCGTCGGCCCGTCCTCGCCGACGTACACCGAGTCGTGCGTGAAGATGTAGATGACCGGCAGCCCCATCAGGGCGGACAGCCGCACCGCGGGACGCATGTAGTCGGAGAAGACGAGGAAGGTACTGCCGAAGGGCCGCAGGCCGCCGTGCAGCGCGATGCCGTTGAGCGCCGCGGCCATGCCGTGTTCCCGGACCCCGAAGTGGATGGTGCGACCGGCGAAGTCGCCGGGGGCCACGTCCCCGCCGGGGATGCCGGTGTTGGTCGAGGAGGCGAGGTCGGCGGAGCCGCCCACCAGCGCCGGGTAGACCGCGGCGAGCACGCGGAGCGCGGCGCCGGAGGCCTTGCGGGTGGCAGTCGCCCCGCCCGCCTCCGCGCGGTCGGCGAGCGGGGCGAGAACGGTGAGGTCCGGCGGCGGCGGGACCCGGTCCAGCGGGAAGTCGGCGGCCAGGTCGGGGCGCTCGGCGCGCCAGCGGGCGTACGCGCGCCCCCAGTCCGCCCGCTCGGCGGCCCAGCGGCGGCGCCGTTCGACGACCTCCAGGCGCACCGCCGTCGGCACGTGGAACGGCGTGGCGGGCCACCCGAACCGGCGGCGCATCGCCGCGAGGGCCGTCGCGCCCAGCGGGCTGCCGTGCGCCTTCGACGTCCCCGCCACCTCGGGCGCGCCGTACCCGATCGTCGTTCGGACGGCGATGAAGGTGGGCCGCTCGTCGTCGACGGCCGCGGTGTAGGCGCGGTCGAGGGCGTCGAGGTCGGTGCCGTCCGCCACCCGCAGTGTGTGCCAGCCGTAGGCGCGGAACCGGGCTTCGACGTCGTCGGCGCAGCTGCGGTGGGCAGGTCCGTCGATCGTGACGTCGTTGTCGTCGAGGACGACCGTCAGCTTGCCGAGGCCGAGCCTGCCCGCCAGCGATGCCGCCTCGTGGCTGATCCCCTCCATCAGGCAGCCGTCGCCGACCAACGCCCATGTCCGGTGGTCGACGACCCGGTGCCCGCCGGTGTTGCAGCGAACGGCGAGCATCGCCTCGGCAAGTGCCATCCCTACCGCGTTGGCCAGCCCCTGGCCCAGCGGCCCGGTGGTCGTCTCGACCCCCGGCGTCCGGCCGTACTCGGGATGCCCGGGGGTGCGCGAGCCGACCTGGCGGAACCGCTGAAGCTCCTCGATCGGCAGGTCGTAGCCGGTCACGTGCAGCAGCGCGTACAGCAGCGCCGAGCCGTGCCCCGCGGACAGGACGAACCGGTCCCGGTCGGGCCAGCCCGGGTCCGCCGGGTCGTGGCGCAGATGGCGCGACCACAGCACCCAGGCGGCGGGCGCGGCACCGAGGGGGAGCCCGGGGTGCCCGCTGTCCGCGGCCTGGACGGCGTCGGCGGCGAGGAACCGCAGCGTGTCGACGGCCAGGTCGTCGAGGTCGGCCGGGGTGCGGGTGGGGGCGCTCACGGATTCGGTCTGGCTGGTCATGTGATCTCCTCCGCGGCGGCGGCGCGCATCGCGAGCGCGCGGTCGGTCATCGTCCCCGGCCCGTTGAACAGCGCGGACCCCGCGCAGAACACGCGCGCGCCCGCCCGGGCGGCCGCGCCGATCGTGGCTGGACCGATGCCGCCGTCGACCTCCAGTTCGATGGGAAGGGCGCGCCGATCGATCTCCGCCCGGGCCTCGGCGATCTTCGGCTCCATCCCGGCGATGTAGGCCTGGCCGCCGAACCCGGGGTTCACGGTCATCACGAGCAGCAGGTCGACCAGGTCCAGCACGTGCCGGACGGCGGCCAGCGGCGTGGCGGGGTTGAGCGCGACCCCGGCCCGGGCGCCGAGCTCGCGGATACGCCCCAACGTGCGGTGCAGGTGCCGGGTCGCCTCCGCGTGGACGATGACGATCTCGCAGCCTGCCTCGACCCATCGGGGGAGCATCGCGTCGGGATCCTCGACCATGAGGTGTGCCTCGAAGCCCATGACCACCCGGGGTCGGCAGGCCGCGATGACGTCCGGGCCGAAGGTGATGTTCGGGACGAACCGGCCGTCCATCACGTCCCACTGGATCCGCTCGACCCCGGCCTTCTCGATCTCCTGAACCTGACGTCCCAGGTCGGCGAAGTCCGCGGGCAGGACCGATGCGGCCAGCAACGGCTTCTCTGCCATCACGCCACCTCCTTCGATCGCGCCGACCCTAGGAAGGCGGGGCCGGATCCTCGTCCCCCGACTCGGGGGATCGCCGGGGGATCACGCGCCGGGAGCGGAACCGCGCGTCCCGGACGATCCGCGGGCGGCCTACGCTTCCCGCATGGCGGCGGCGGAACGCGGGCCCGTCCGGGTCGTCCTTGTCGACGACCACGAGATGGTCATCCAGGGGCTCAAGGCGATGCTCGGGGCGTTCCGCAGCCGGGTGCGGGTGGTCGGCCAGGCCGTCGGCGCCGACGGCGCGATGTCGGTGATCGCCGGGCTCGAGCCCGACGTCGTGCTGTGCGACGTGCGGATGCAGGGCTCCAGCGGCCTGGACCTGTGCCGCGCGCTCCACGAGCGCGACCCCGAGCGCAAGGTCGTCCTGCTGTCGGTCTACGACGACGAGCAGTACCTGTTCCAGGCCTTGCGGGTCGGCGCGTCCGGCTATCTGCTGAAGAAGATCAGCGGCGCGGAGCTCGTGGCCCAGATCGAACGGGCGGACGCGGGCGAGATCGTGATCGATCCGGGGCTGGCGGCGCGGGCCGTGGACACCGCGGCGCGCCTGCAGCGCGACGAGTACTGGCCCGGTGCGCGGCACGGCCTGACGCAGCGGGAGAGCGAGATCCTCTCTTTCATGGTCTCGGGGCTGTCCAACCGGGCCATCGCCGCGCGGCTCGTCATCGGCGACGAGACCGTCAAGAGCCACCTACGCTCGATCTACCGCAAGCTCGACGTCCGCGACCGCACCGGCGCGGTGGCGACCGCCCTGCGTGAAGGAATCTTCCAATGACCCCGGCCGGACAGGGGGCCGGGGCGATGGAGCCCGGCCTGGTCCGCGGGCTGGTCGACCGCGACGGCGAGGTCGCCCTGCTGCTCGCCGTCATCCACCTCACCGCGACCGGGCCGGAGGTGGAGCCGCTCGCCGCCGAGGTCGCGCAGCTGATCACCGACGCGACCGCGACGGACGTGTGCTTCGTCCACGTCCTCGACGACACCGAGGGTTCGCTGACCCTCGCCGGGGCGACCCCGCCGTTCGACGGGCAGGTGGGCCGGGTGCGCATCCCGCTCGGGCGGGGGATCTCCGGGTGGGTGGCGCAGCACCGCACGCCCGTGGTGCTGCCCGAGGGGAAGGCGGCCGACCCGCGCTACCTGGCGATCCCCGAGCTGCGCGGGGCGGACTTCATGTCGATGGCCTCGATCCCGATGGAGATCGATCCCGGCGGCCTCGTCGGCGTCCTCAACGTGCACACGGTGGCGCGGCGCGAGTTCACCCCGCGTGACGTCGAGCTGCTGCGGGTCATCGGCCGCCTGGTGGGGGGCGCGCTGAACCAGGCCCGCCTGCACCGGCGGCTGGCCGCGCGGGAACGGATGCACGAGCAGTTCGTCGAGCAGGTGATCGCGACGCAGGAGGCGGAGCGCCGCCGCATGGCCGGGGACATCCACGACGGGATCTCCCAGCGCCTCATCAGCCTGTCCTACTTCCTCGACGCCGCCTCGCACGCCGCGACCGATGGCGACGCCGCCGAGGTGGCGCAGCAGCTCGCCCAGGCCCGTGAGCTGCTCGGGCTCGCCCTGGACGAGGCCCGCTCGGCGATCGGCGGCCTGCGCCCGCCGGTGCTGGACGATCTCGGGCTGGCCGGGGGCCTGGCCAGCCTCGCGCGGTCCACGCCGCAGATCGAGACGGAGGTCGACCTAGCCGATCGGCGGCTGCCCGAGCACGTGGAGATCGCGCTGTACCGGATCGCGCAGGAGTGCCTGCAAAACGTCGTCAAACACGCGCGCGCCTCGTCGGCCACTCTGCGCTTCGCGTTGCAGGACGGCGACGCGCGGCTGGAGGTGGCCGACGACGGGATCGGCTTCGACACCTCCGCTCCCGCCGAGCCCGACCACGAGATGCGTGGCTACGGCATGCAGTCGATGGTCGAGCGGGCCGAGCTGGTCGGGGGGCGCGTGCACGTCCGGTCGCGGCCGGGGGAGGGGACGACGGTGACGGTCACCGTCCCCCTGCGCGCCGACTGACCCGCACCCCCCCCGCATACATTTGCATATACTCGCTTCATGCCCCTGGTTCAGGTCCGTGACGTGCCCCAGTCCACCGTCGATTCGCTCAAGCAACTGGCCGCCGAGCGCGGACTCACACTCGCCGCGTTCCTGCGCGCCGAGCTGGACCGGCTTGCCACCCGTCCGAGCAACGCCGAGATCGTCGATCGGCTGGCACACCGGGACCGCACGGGGGGTCCGCGCATCGCCGAGTCGGTCGCCGAGATCCGCCGGGTTCGGGAAACTTCGTGATCGTCATCGAGTCGTCGGCCATGGTCGACGCACTTGTCGGTGACCCGCTCAATCCTGAGCTGTTGGATCTGCTGGCAACCGAGGATCTGCATTCCCCCGCGCTGCTGGACTTCGAGGTGGCCAGTGCCCTCCGCGGTCTTGCGCTGGGAGGCAAGCTCAGCGAACCCCGCCTGGATGAGGCGCTGACCGACTTCGCGGCCTTACGCATCGAGCGTTACCCGATGACCGACCAACTCGGGCCTGTGGTCAACCTGCGCCACAACTTCACGGCCTATGACGCTGCGTTCGTCGTGCTCGCCCAGGCGTTGTGTGCGCCGATCGTGACGGTCGACGCGAAGCTGGTCGAGGCAGCCCGCCTCGGTGTCGACATCCAGGTGGTCCGACCCGCGTAGGCGACCACCCCGGCGGATCTCGGCGGGTCAGGCCCTCTGCAGCTCCGCCCGGCGCCGGACCGCCGCCGAGTTGGCGACGATGCGTTCGGTCAGCGCCTCCTGGCCGGACGTGACGAAGGCGGGACGGCCCACCCACGCGGCCAGGGCCGGGTCGACCAGCGCCCGGCCGAACGAGAACGTCAGCGGCCACGGCGTGGCGTGGTGCTGCATGGCCTCGAGGTTGGCGGTCGCGCGCTCGGGCGGCTGCCCGCCGGACAGGAACGCGACGCCCGCAAGCTCGTCCGGCCAGACCGTGCGCAGGACCTCGACGGTGGCCGCGGCGACCTCCTGCGGCGACGACTCCGGCTCGTGGTCGACGCCCTCGATGACCATGTTGGGCTTGAGGACGATCCCGGCCAGGTCGACGCCCTCCCGCCGAAGCTCGTCGAGGACCGCCTCGTGCACCTCGGTGGTGACCTGCGCGCAACGCTCGAGCGAGTGGTCGCCGTCCATCAGGACCTCCGGCTCGACGATGGGGACGACGCCTGCGTCCTGGCAGGCCTTCGCGTATATGGCGAGCGACTCCGCGTCGGAACGGATCGAGCGTTCGCTGGGCAGATCGTCGGTGATGGTGAAGACCGCCCGCCACTTGGCGAACGCCGCTCCCCGCTCCGCGTACTTCTTCAGCCGCTCGCTCAGGCCGTCGAGGCCCTCGGTGAGGGTCTCGCCCGGCAGGTCGTCGACCGGCTTCGCCCCCGTGTCGACCTTGATCCCGGGCAGGATGCCCCGCGCCCGCACGGCCGCGGGGAAGGGCGTGCCGTCGGCGAACCTCTGGCCCAGCGTCTCGTCGCAGAAGATGATCCCCGAGACACCGTGGACCGCGAGCTCCGGCGCCGAGGCGAGCATCTCGCGGTAGGCCCGGCGGTTCGCCTCGGTGGCCGCGACGCCCGCGGCCACCAGGCGCTTGGACATCGTGGCGATGCTCTCGTCCGCAGCGAGGACGCCCTTCCCGGGTGCCACCAGCTGCGCCGCAATCTGCCTGCACGAACCCATGTCCTGAGTCCTTCCCTCGGCGAACGTGGTCGCCGACCGTAGGGACCGGCGCCGGACGGGGCCTCACCCATCCCGGGGAGACGCCCGGGGAGGCCGGTCAACCTTCGGTAATCACTCAAGTGTTCGCGGGGAAGTCTCGATAGACGTCAAGGTTTGTGACGCGCAACATAAGAGCCATGACGAACCGATGGAACGCCGGGGTCATCCCCTACGCCGAGATGGGCTATTGGCAGCCCGACTACGTCCCGAAGGACACGGACCTCCTGTGCGCCTTCCGGATCACCCCACAGGAAGGGGTGCCGCCGGAGGAGGCGGGCGCCGCCGTGGCGGGCGAGTCGAGCACCGCGACCTGGACGGTGGTGTGGACCGACCGGCTCACCGCACACGAGCACTACCAGGCCAAGTGTTACTCGGTCGAGGCCGTACCGGGCACGCCTGGGCAGTACATCGCCCGGATCGCCTACGACATCGACCTGTTCGAGGAAGGCTCGATCGCCAATCTGACGAGCTCGATCATCGGCAACGTGTTCGGGTTCAAGCCGCTCAAGGCCCTGCGGCTGGAGGACATGCGGATCCCGGTGGCGTACGTGAAGACCTTCCAGGGTCCCGCGCACGGCATCATCACGGAGCGTGAGTACCTCAACAAGTACGGGCGCCCGCTGCTTGGTGCCACCACCAAGCCGAAGCTGGGCCTGTCGGCCCGCAACTACGGCCGCGTCGTCTACGAGGCGCTGCGCGGCGGCCTGGACTTCACCAAGGACGACGAGAACATCAACTCGCAGCCGTTCATGCGCTGGCGCGACCGGTTCCTGTTCGTCATGGAGGCGGTCAACCGGGCACAGGCCGAGACCGGCGAGATCAAGGGCCACTACCTCAACGTCACCGCCGCGACGATGGAGCAGATGTATGAGCGGGCCAACTTCGCCAAGGAGCTGGGCTCGGTCATCGTCATGATCGACCTGACGGTCGGCTACACCGCCATCCAGTCGATGGCGAACTGGGCCCGGGACAACGGCGTGATCCTGCACCTGCACCGCGCGGGCCACGGCACCTACACCCGGCAGAAGACCCACGGTGTCAGCTTCCGGGTGATCGCCAAGTGGATGCGGCTGGCCGGGGTGGACCACATCCACGCCGGAACGGTCGTCGGGAAGCTCGAGGGCGACCGGAACACCACCCTCGGGTTCTACGACGTCCTGCGCGAGGACGTCGTCGACGCCGACCCGGTCAAGGGCCTGTACTTCGAGCAGGACTGGTGCTCGTTGAACCCGGTGATGCCGGTGGCCTCCGGCGGGATCCACGCAGGCCAGATGCATCAGCTGGTGGACCTGTTCGGCGATGACGTCATCCTCCAGTTCGGGGGCGGCACGATCGGGCACCCGATGGGCATCGCGTCGGGCGCCGAGGCGAACCGCGTCGCGCTCGAGACGATGATCAAGGCGCGGAACGAGGGCATCGACTACCTCAAGGAGGGCGAGCAGCTGCTCCGGAAGGCCGCCGCCAAGAACCGCGCCCTGGACATGGCCCTGGCCACGTGGGGCGACATCACCTTCAACTACGAGTCCACCGACACCGCCGACGTCGTCGCGACGCCGGTCACGGTCTGAGGAGCCGAACGTGCGCGTTACCCAAGGCACCTTCTCCTACCTGCCCGATTTCACCGACGAGGAGATCTCCAAGCAGATCGAGTACTGCCTGGACAACGGCTGGCCGCTGTCGGTGGAGTTCACCGACGACCCGCACCCCCGCAACGTGTACTGGGAGATGTGGGGCCTGCCGATGTTCGACCTGAAGGACCCGGCCGGGGTGCTGCAGGAGGTCAACGCCTGCCGGGCCGCCAAGCCGGGCACCTACATCCGGCTCAACGCCTATGACGCGCGGCTGGGACGCCAGACCACCGCGCTGTCGTTCATCGTGCAGCGGCCCGCCGAGGAGCCGGGCTTCGTCCTCCGGCGCCAGGAGGCCGACGACCGGCAGATCCGCTACACGACGCACGCCTACGCGACCGACCGTCCCGCCGGCGAGCGCTACCCAGGGGAGTGACCGATGGGAACCGGACAGGGCACCCCGTTTGGATACCGGCCGAGCCAGGCGCCCGGTCCGGGTCCCTCGGACGTGGAGACCGTCGAGTACCTGCCCGCCGACGCCGTGGTCGACCTGGCCGCGGCGCGGCGGGAGTCGGGCATCGACGACGTGCTGGAGAAGCTGAACAGCGAGCTGGTCGGGCTCGTCCCCGTGAAGACCCGCATCGAGGAGGTCGCCTCCCTGCTGCTGATCGATCGGATGCGGGAGCGGTACGGGGTCACCGCGCGGCGCCCGACCCTGCACATGTGCTTCACCGGCAACCCCGGCACCGGCAAGACGACGGTCGCGCTGCGGATGGCCGAGCTGCTGCACCGGCTGGGCTACATCCGTCGCGGCCACCTGGTCAGCGTCACCCGTGACGACCTCGTCGGCGAGTACGTCGGCCACACCGCGCCGAAGACCAAGGACGTCATCAAGCGGGCCATGGGCGGCGTGCTGTTCATCGACGAGGCCTACTACCTGTACAAGGTCGAGAACGACCGGGACTACGGTTCGGAGTCGATCGAGATCCTGCTGCAGGTGATGGAGGCCAGCCGCGACGACCTCGTGGTCATCCTCGCCGGGTACGCCGACAAGATGGACGTGTTCTTCGCGGCCAACCCCGGCATGCAGAGCCGGATCGCCCACCACATTACGTTCCCGGACTACACGGTCACCGAGCTGGAGGAGATCGCGGTCATGATGGCCGACGAGCTGGCCTACCGGTTCTCCGACGAGGCCCGGGTCGTCCTGCGCCGCTACCTTGAGCGGCGCGTCGGGCAGCCGTGGTTCGCCAACGCGCGCAGTGTGCGCAACGCGATGGAGCGGGCCCGGCTGCGGCAGGCGCGTAGGCTCCTGGAGCAGGAGGAACCGCGGGCCGACCTGGCGGCCTTGATGACCATCGAGGCGGCCGACCTGCTCGCCAGCCGGGTGTTCCGCGAGGACGCCGACACCAAGACGGTGCGCTCGGCCTGACGGGGACGGACGACGGGTGACCACGAACGCGAGGCTGCGCGCGCTGGTCGAGCTGGCCGAGACCGGCTCGGTCCGCGCGGCCGCGGAACGCCTCGTGGTCACCGAGTCGTCCGTGTCCTCGGCCGTCAGCGCCCTCACCGCGGACGTGGGCACCCCGCTCCTCACCCGGCAGGGCCGCGGCGTGCGGCTGACCCCGGCGGGGAAGCGTTACGCCGAGTACGCGCGCCGGATCCTCGGCCTGCAGGCCGAGGCCGTCCTCGCCGCGCTGGCGGAGGCGGATCCCGAACACGGCGCGGTCCGGCTCGGCGCGGTCACCACGGCGGGGGAGTTCCTGATCCCGGACATGCTCGCGTCGTTCCGCGGGAAGCACCCCGGCGTGGTGCTGCGGCTCGAGGTCGCGCCCCGGGGCCGGGTCTGGCCGATGCTGGCGCGCCACGAGGTCGACCTCGTCGTCGCCGGGCGGCCACCGGACGACCTACTCGCCGCGCGGGTGCGGGCCATCAGCCCGAACTCGCTGGTCGTGGTCGGCGCGCCGGACGAGCGCGCGGGCTTCGACCCGGCGCGGGTCACCTGGCTGCTGCGCGAGCAGGCGTCCGGGAGCCGGGCCACCTGCGCGGCCCTGCTGGAGCGCCTGGACATCTCCCCGCCGCTGATGACGCTCGGCTCGAACGGCGCGGTGATCGCCGCGGCCGTGGCCGGGCTCGGCGTCACGCTCGTGTCGCGGCTGGCCGTCCGCCGCGAGATGGCCGCAGGCACGCTGGTCGAGCTGCCGGTCGCAGGCGTCCCGCTGGATCGACCCTGGCACGTCGTCAGCCAGCCGGACCCGACGCCGTCCACCCGGCTGCTGATCGAGCACGTGCTCGCCGTCCCGGAGCTCGGCTGGCGCGAGGCGAGGTCCTGAGACTGAGGAGCGCCGACAGAACCCCCGACCGCCCCCCGCGATGGTGGCGGTTGCGGCGGTGAAGAGCAGCGACTCGGTGGTGGCCTCAGGCCGGCCCGGCAAGTACCGCGCCGTCGGAGGTCCGGTGGCTGCACATTGCCCGACGGCCGGTACTGGTTACGGCTGATCGAGTTCGGCCATGGGGCGTTCGGTGATGGCCCGCAGCGCGGCCAGGTGTCGGGTGAGGGCCGCGCGCCCGGCATCGGTGAGAGCCAGCCAGGTGCGCGGCTTGCGCCCGACCCGGCCCTTGGTCACCTCGAGGTAGCCGGCGCTCTCCAGCGTGGCGCTCTGCTTGGACAGGGCCGAGTCGGTGATCTCGACACTGTCGCGGACCAGGGCGAACTCGGCCCGCTGCACGCCCTGCAATGCGGCCGCGATGGAGAACCGGACACCGTTGGACAGCACTTCGTCGAGATCGTGGCGAGGGTGGGTGCGGGGCTGGGTCACGAACGACGCTCCCGCCAGCCGGCCACGCACAGCGGCAGGGCCACGATCACCGCGGCAGGCACCCAGAAGGCGGGCCGCCCCTCGAACGCCGGCGTGCCGACGACCAGGGCGACGCCGTAGAGCACACCGGTGCCCACCCAACCCCAGGCTCCCCAGGTGCGCCCGAAGCCCCGCGGTGCCGCCGGCTGGCGATGCGCCCACACCACCGCGGCGATCACGATGATCGGCCAGCACACCGCGAAGATGGTGATCCGCAGGGCGACCGGCTCGACCAGGCCCAGCAGTAGCGTCACGGCGCCGAACGCGATCCCGAACATCGTCAGGTAGGTCGACGCCCACCGGGCGCCGCGGCGCACCCGCCCAGCCGCCACGCCGGCGCGGGCGAGTTCGGCGGCCGCCTGCTCCCGGGTCAGTTCATCAGCCATGCCGCGAGGATAGGCATACACTTGTCATGCTGGCAAGTACATGCGGCAGCGAAAGTCGGGGCTCGGGCGAGCACGCTGCGAGAGTCCGATCACCAGCGCCCGCTGTGATATGCGTCTGCCCGGTAGGCGACGTCGATGACCGTCACCAGGCGCTTGTCGTCGTCCACCCGGTACCGGACGCGGTACGCGCCACGTCGTGCCGAGAACTGCCCCGCCAGCGGCGGACGCAGCGGCTTGCCGACCCGGTAGGGGTCGTCGCGCAGCGCGGCGTCGCAGAACGCCCACACTGCGGCGGCGACCCGCTCCGGAAGGTGCTCGGCGAGTGCTCGGCGCGCGGTCGTGCCGAAGTCCAGGTCGTAACGCTCGCTCACGCGGTACGGCGCGCAGTCCTGGCCGCGATGATCGCCGCCATCTCGTCGCGCCCCGTCACGTCACCGGCGGCGACCGCCTCGTCACCCTCCAGGGCGCGGCGGATCGCCTCCGGGCTGTCGAGCCACGCGAGGGTCTCCTCGATCGCGGCGAGGTCGTCGAGCGACATGAGGACAACGACCGGAACCCCATTCCGGGTGATCGTGACCCGCTCGGCGGTCCGCTCCACCTCGTCGACGATCGCGGAGAGCCGGGCCCGGACATCGGCAAGCGGCAGCGTCTGCATGTACAGAATTCTAGCGCGCCGACCGGTCCGGTGCTGCTCGATGCGCACACGACACCGTCGCAGGCTTGCCCGGCGCGGCCGACCATGGCATCAGGGTGGCCAGCGTGCTGTCGGCGGCGCGGGCGCTGACCACCGATGGCCGGAACGGATCGCGTTCGGGGTCCGGAATCGCCGGGCACGGTTCCGCGGAACCGCGTGCCGTCTAACCGTCCGCCCGCAGGCGCCCGACAGGCTGAGATGGGCGACGACGAACATCCTCTCGGAGTCCGTCAGCGCGTCCTCGCAGACTCTTTGTGCGCGTCGCAGACCCCACGGCGCCTGCGAACTGGCTGCGCGCTCTGCGAGGAGGGCTGCGGGCACTCGGGGGTCGGCGGTCAACTCCGCCGGTACCGGCGCAGCAACCGGGCGAGGTCGTGGCGGCTGCGGTCCGGGAAGGCCTCGTCCCGGTCCCGCCGCGGGTGCGTGCTCAGCCTGCTCGGCTCGCGCGCCGTGACGATCGACCCGTCCGGCCGCTTCTGGTGCCACTGCGCGT
The DNA here is from genome assembly GCA_963822805.1 of uncultured Actinomycetota bacterium. Classification (GTDB taxonomy): domain Bacteria; phylum Actinomycetota; class Actinomycetes; order Mycobacteriales; family Pseudonocardiaceae; genus Pseudonocardia. The sequence goes on from CAWGIV010000006.1 coordinate 414,699, forward strand.
CGGCCGGGTCGTACCAGGAGATGTAGCACCCCTGGGGCACGTCGAACGGTCCGGACAGCTTGCTCTCCTGGTCGACCTGGCCCGTGGTAACCGGGTGGAAGTAGTCCTGCAGCACGAAGTCGGAGACGGTCACGCCGTCGACGTCGTAGCCGAACACCTCGCAGGGGTCGCAGACCTCGACCAGGTACTGGACGGCGCGACCGCCCGCGGCCGGGTCCAGCGACGGCGCGGTGACCAGCTTCTGCCCGAACGGGTCGACGAGCATCTCGCACATCTCGTGACTGGCCGACAGCGTCATCTGCGGCCCGGGCGCGACCAGGGCGTAAGGCAGGCCGTTTTCGCTCAGGTGCACCCCGCCCGCCGCCTGCGGCAGCTCGTCCGGGCTGACGATCCGCACCTTCCAGGTCTGCGCCGACCCGGCGCCGACCGCCACCCGCGCCTGCACTCCCCAGGCAGGTCCGAGATCGCGCTCGACTTGGGTCTGCAACGCCGTCGCCAACGCCGTGAGCTCGGAACCGGGCACGCTCGCCGATTCGTCGACCAGCCCGACCTGCCGTGTCACCATCTGCTCTGCCTCCCGGACTCGCCGCCACCAACGTATCGCGGGTGATGATCCCGAACGCATCGCCGCGCGGGGGCGACCGGCAGCTGAAAGGCGCCGCCGCGCGCGATCGCGATCCTCCTCGCAGAGCCGGTTGACACCTCGCAGAGCCCCCGGGGTCTGCGAAGCGAACACGCGGTCTGCGAGGAGGATCCGGCCTGCGTCCGGGCGGCCCGGTGGCCGACGTCGAAGCCCGCGCGGAGCGCAGGACTGTACGCGAGCGGACAACCCCCAGCCTGCCCCCCGCAGGGGGGATGGCGGAGCCCACGCCTGCGGGCACTCTCGTATGCGGCGGACCGCGGCCCAGCCCCCTCCGCCCGCGGTCCGCCCACCGAGCGAGGTGAGAGGAAAGACCATGCTCGCCGACCACACGACGCTCGCGCAGTTCCTCATCGAGGAGCGGCGCTGCCATCCCGACGCCGCAGGGCATCTGGACTCGCTGATCCTCGACGTCGCGCTGGCGTGCAAGCAGGTCGCCAACCGGGTAGCGCTCGGCGCGCTGCGCGACGGGCTGGGCAAGCTCGACCGGACCAACGTCCAGGGCGAGGTGCAGCACAAGCTCGACGTGCTCGCCAACGACTACTTCCTCCGGACGACGGAGCGCAGCGGCGAGCTCGCCGGGATGGCCTCGGAGGAGCTCGAGGAGCCCTACCTGCTGCCGGAGGAGCAACCGCGCGGGAAGTACCTGTTGCTCTTCGACCCGCTCGACGGATCGTCCAACATCGACGTGAACGTGTCCGTCGGCAGCATCTTCTCCATCCTCCGCGCGGCAACGCCCGGGGTGGACGCGACGACGCAGGATTTCCTGCAACCAGGCACGGCACAGGTCTGCGCGGGCTACGCGCTGTACGGGCCGGCGACGATGCTCGTGCTGACGGTGGGCCGCGGCGTGCACGTGTTCACCCTCGACCGGGCGCTCGGCGAGTTCGTCCTCACCCGCGAGGCGGTCCAGGTGCCCGCCGCGACGAGCGAGTACGCGATCAACTCGTCGAACCGTCGGTTCTGGGAGCCTGCCGTGCGTCGCTACGTCGACGAGTGCCAGTCCGGCCGGTCCGGGCCGCGGCAGCGGGACTTCAACATGCGCTGGGTGGCCTCGCTGGTCGCCGAGACCCACCGCATCCTCACCCGCGGCGGGGTGTTCCTGTACCCGCGCGACACCAAGGACCCGGCCAAGCCGGGGCGGCTGCGGCTGCTCTACGAGGCCAACCCGGTCGCGTTCCTCATCGAGCAGGCCGGCGGTGCGGCGAGCACCGGGCGCGAACGGATCCTCGACGTCGTCCCGTCCGGGCTGCACGAGCGCGTCCCGTTGATCTTCGGAGCGGCGGAGGAGGTCGCGCTGATCGACCGCTACCACCGTCAGCACAACGACCGTCCGTCCGACTCGCCGCTGTACGGCGAGCGTGGCCTGTTCCGCGTGTCCGGCGGCTGAGGGAGGCCAGAGAAATGTCACGCAGGCACCCGATCATCTCCGTCACCGGTTCGTCCGGAGCGGGCACGACGTCGGTGATGCAGACGTTCCAGCAGATCTTCCGGCGGGAAGGGGTGCACGCTGCGTTCGTCGAGGGCGACAGCTTCCACCGCTTCGACCGCGTCGAGATGAAGGCGGCGATGGCCGAGGCGCACGCCCGCGGCGACGACGCGTTCAGCCACTTCGGCCCCGCGGCGAACCTCTTCGACCAGATCGAGGAGCTGTTCCGCACCTACGGCGAGACCGGCACCGGGAAGGTCCGCAAGTACCTGCACGACGAGGGAGAGGCCGCCCCGTACGGGCAGGAGCCCGGCACGTTCACGCCATGGGAGAGCCTGCCGCCCGACACCGACCTGCTGTTCTACGAGGGTCTGCACGGGTCGGTCGTCACCGACACGGTCGACGTCGCCGGGCACGGCGACCTGCGGATCGGCGTCGTACCGGTGATCAACCTCGAGTGGATCCAGAAGCTGCAGCGGGACAAGAAGGCGCGCGGCTACACGGCGGACGCGGTCACCGCGACGATCCTGCGCCGGATGCCGGACTACGTGAACTACATCTGCCCGCAGTTCAGCCACACCGACGTGAACTTCCAGCGGGTGCCGGTCGTCGACACCTCCAACCCGTTCATCGCCCGCGCCATCCCGACCGCCGACGAGTCGATGCTGATCATTCGGTTCCGCGACCCGCACGGGATCGACTTCCCCTACCTGCTGTCGATGTTGCACGACTCCTTCATGTCGCGCGCCAACACGATCGTGTGTCCCGGCGGGAAGATGGACCTCGCCATGCAGCTGATCTTCACGCCGATGATCATGCGATTGATGGCGCGCCGCCGCGCCGAGCTCATGGTCTGACCAGCCCCCGACGACCCGGCGCGCGATGATGAGCGGCATGGGCGTTCATCGGGTGGTCGTGGTCGGCGGCGGGTTCGGCGGCCTCCAGGCAGTGCGGAGGCTCCGGCACGCGCCGGTGGAGATCACGCTCGTCGACCAGCGGAACTTTCACCTGTTTCAGCCACTGACCTACCAGGTCGCCACCGGCGGGCTTTCGGCGGCCCAGGTCGCCTATCCGCTCCGCGCGATCTTCAAGCGGGATCGGAACGTCCGCGTGCTGATGGCCGAGGTGACCGGCTTCGATCTCGACGCTCACGAGCTGCGGCTGCGCCCGATCGACGGGATCCCGGCGCCGGACACGGTCCCGTACGACAGCCTGATCGTCGCCGGCGGCTCGCACTACTCGACCTTCGGGCACCAGGAGTGGGCCGAGGTCGCGCACGAGGTGAAGTCGCTCGAGAGCGCGCTGGCGGTGCGCAGCCAGATCTTGAGCGCGTTCGAGGCCGCCGACACGCAGACCGACCCGGAGCGGCGAGCGGCCGCGTTGACGTTCGTCGTCATCGGCGGCGGGCCGACCGGGGTCGAGATGGCGGGCCAGATCGGCGAGCTTGCCCGCGACACCCTGCGGCGCGACTACCACATGATCGACACGCGGAGCTGCCGCATCCTGCTGATCGAGGCCGCCGATCGGCTGCTGACGAGCTTTCCCCCGTCGCTGTCGGACAAGGCGGCACGGTCGCTGCGCAGGCTCGGTGTGACGTCGATGGTGAACTCGATGGTGGTCGGCGTCGACCGCGACGGAGTGACGATCGAAGACCGCGACGGCACCCGGCACCGCATTTCCGCTCGGACGATCGTGTGGGCCGCCGGGGTGAGCGCTTCGGAGCTCGCCGCGAAGCTCGGCGAGCTGACCGGCGCCGAGCGGGACCGGGCCGGGCGTGTCACGGTCGAGGCCGACCTCACGTTGCCCGGCCATCCCGAGGTGTTCGCGCTCGGCGACATGATCCGGGTACGCGACACCGCAGGCAACGTGGTGACCTTGCCCGGGGTCGCACCGGTGGCCATGCAGGAGGGTCGCTACGCGGCCGAGGTCATAATGGCGCGCCTGCGCGGCCAGGAGATGTCGCCGTTCCGATATCACGACAAGGGCAACCTGGCGACCATCGGCCGGGCGGCCGCGGTCGCCGACATCAAAGGACTGCGGCTGAGCGGCCTGATCGCCTGGCTGATCTGGTTGTTCGTGCACCTGTGGTATCTGATCGGTTTCCAGAACCGACTGCTCGTCTTCATCCAGTGGTCCGCCAGCTTCGTCACGCACGGCCGCGGGGCGCGGCTCATCACCGAACCGGCGGCAAGTGCCGCGCGAGGCGCACAAGGAGGCATGCGATGACGGAGGCAGCGCGGGTGCGGGTGCGCCGGGTGTACGACCCGCCGGAGCCCGACGACGGACAGCGCGTGCTCGTCGACCGGCTCTGGCCGCGGGGGCTCAGCAAGGAGCGGGCCGACCTCGACGACTGGTGCAAGGAGATCGCGCCCTCCACCGAGCTGCGGAAGTGGTACGGCCACGATCCCGAGCGGTTCGCCGAGTTCGCTCGCCGCTATCGCGCCGAGCTCGCGGATCCGGAGCACGAAGCCGCGTTCGCCCATCTTCGCGAGCTGGCCGATCAGGGACGGGTAACACTGCTGACCGCGACGAAGCGCAGCGACATCAGCGAGGCGGCCGTCCTCGCCGACCTGCTCAGCAAGCACGGGTGACCGGCCGGGACCGTGATCGGTGAAACTGGGACATCCGCGCCAGATATGGCGTCCATGTCCCCATCCCGCCGATCACAGCGGCGGTTGCGCGTCAGCTCGTGACGAGCCCGGCGACGAGATTGATCGTCGCCGCGAGGATGACCGTTCCGAAGACGTAGGACAGCAGGCAGTGCCGCAGCACCACCGAGCGGATCGCGGTGTTGGACACGTCGGTGTCCGAGACCTGGTAAGTCATCCCCAGGTTGAAGCTGAAGTAGCAGAAGTCGCGGTACGAGGGCTGGTCCTTGCTGTTGAAGTCGATGCCACCCACGGGCTCTGCGTAGTAGAGGTTCGCGTAGCGCGCGGTGTACATCAGGTGCAGCATCGCCCAGACCAGGAAGACGCCGACCAGACCAATCGCCGCGGCGCAGTTCCGGGTGGGGGAGTTGCCGGGCACGAGCAGTACGACGATCACCACGAGGGCGACGAGCGCCGCCGTCACGACCAGCAGCTCCTCGACATGAGGGCGAAAGTCCTCGCGTACCGCGTTGCGTCGCGTGCGCTCGGGCGTCATCGGCCAGAGCACTATGAGCCCGCTGATGACGAACACCGCACCCATCCCGGCGATGCCGGACAGCACGCCCAGAGGCAGGCCTGCCAACAGGCCGACCGACAGCAGGACGACGATCCCGGCGACGAGGGAGATGGCCAGTCGGGCGTGCCCGGACGTCGGCACTCCGCGCATCACCGCGCGGCCGGGATCAGCCTGCCCTGGTTCACGATGGGTCACTCCTTCGCACGGCCCCGATGGCCAGCGAGCCGTCTGTCGTCGCAGGCTCGCCCGCCGTCGTGGACGCGCCGTCTTCCGCCGTCGTGCTGGATGCGTGACACGATGCAGGGGACGGGTCCTCAAGGAACTCCGCGGTGGGCACGAAGAACAGGCCGCCGGTGACCGCCGTCGAGAAGTCCAGGATCCGGTCGTAGGTGCCCGGCGGCTTGCCGATGAACATGTTGTGCAGCATCTGCTCGAGCACGTCCGGCGTCGCGGCGTAGCCGATATAGTAGGTCCCGAACTCTCTGGCGCCGACCGCCCCGAACGGCATGTTGTCGCGCACGATCTTCCGCTCCGTGCCCTCGGGGTCGACGACCTTGTTCAACGTCAGGTGCGAGTTCGGCGGCTTCGCGGCGTCCGGAAACTCGATGTCGGTGAGCTTGTGCCGACCGAACGCCCGCTCCTGATCCTCGACCGACAGCGCGTTCCAGGCGTCGAGGTCGTGCAGGTACTTCTGCACGATGACGTAGCTGCCGCCCGCGTATGCGGGATCCTCGTCGCCGATGAACACCGCGGCCGCCGCCGCCGCGCCGCGCGGATTCTCGGTGCCGTCGACGAAACCGAGCAGGTCCCGTTCGTCGAAGAACCGGAATCCGTGCACCTCGTCGACGACGTCGGCGTGTCCCGCCAGCCGGTTCATGAGCTGGCCTGCCAGTTCGAAGCACAGGTCGAACCGGCGGGCCCGCAGGTGGAACAACAGGTCGCCCGGTGTCGAGACGGCCCTGTGCACGGCGCCTTCGAAGACCGGGAACGGATGCAGTCCGGCAGGCCGGGGGAGGTCGTAGAGCCGGTCCCACAGCTCGGCGCCGATGCCGACCACACAGCTCAGCTCGCCTTCCGGCTCGCGGAAACCCACGGCGCGGTTCAAGCCCGCGACATCGCCGAGCAGATCGAGCACGTCGTCCTCGGCGCCCGCCCGCACCGTGACCACGAGGAAGATCGCCGCCATAGCGGGCGGCGCCAACACGTTCTGTGCCTGCGCAGGCAGCGTCATCGCGTCCGTCCGTACCTTTCGTGCCGTCGATTGCCGAGCATCAGCAGGCTAGCGTCGCACGCCGGCCGGCTGCGCCTGCGCCTGCGTCCTTGTCGTGTGCGACAGCGACGGTTGTGCGGGCGTTCAGGTCCGAGCCCGGGCGTTTGCCGGATCACTGGGCCGAGGCCACGCTGAGCGGGGAGGTGTACGCCGCTGTCACGACCGAAGACCCCAGAACCGGGTGAGCTGTGGACGATCGGGCACTGGACCTGCCCGGAGTCGGAGTTCCTCCGGCCACTGCATGCCCAACGGATCGAGCTGCTGGCCGACGTGCGCGCTCAGCCGGGGTCGCGGCGAAACCCGCACTTCGGCCGCGACGAGATGCCGCGCTGGCTTTCCGACGCAGGCATCGCGTACGTCCACCTGCCCGACCTGGGCGGACGACGCCCCAAACAGCCCGTCGACCCGAGCGTCAACGCGGGCTGGCGGCAACCCAGCTTCAAGAACTACGCCGACTACACCCTGGGACCGTCCTACCAGGAGGGCATCGAGCACCTGGTCGAGCTGGCCGCCGACCGCCGGGCCGCGATCATGTGTGGGGAACCGATGCCGTGGCGCTGCCACCGACTGCTGATCGCCAACACCCTCACCGCCCGGGGCTGGACGGTATGGCATCTGATCGGCGTCGCTGCGCCGCGACGGCACGAGCTCGGCCGGTGGGGAGCGATGCCTTCGATCGACGCGGACACTCAGGTGATCTACCCTGCGCCGTGACTGTTGCGAAGGAGCGAGGCCCACGGTGAGCGAGGCGGCACGCATCAGCCCCAGCGAGGGCAGGCACCGGGTCGGCTCCCACACGCTCGGTGACGGCCACAAGTTCGCGGTCGAGCCATGGCGGGTGCGCGAAGTCGGCCTGGACCAGGCGACCCTCGCGGTGTCCGAGTCGCTGTTCACGCTCTCGAACGGGCACATCGGCGTGCGCGGCAACCTGGACGAGGGCGACCCGGTGGGGCTGCCCGGCTCCTACCTCGCCTCGTTCTACGAGACGCGCCCACTGCCGTACGCCGAGGCGGGCTACGGCTACCCGGAGTCCGGGCAGACCGTGCTCAACGTCACCGACGGCAAGCTGATCCGGCTCCTCGTCGACGACGAGCCGCTCGACCTCCGCTACGGCGAGATCCTCTTGCACGAGCGCATCCTCGACCTGCGCCGCGGCGTGCTCGAGCGGGTCGCCGAGTGGCGCTCGCCTGCGGGTAAGAAGGTCCGGATCCGCAGCACCCGGATCGTCTCGCTGGCCCGCCGCTCGCTGCTCGCGATCGACTACCGGGTCGAACCGATCGACCAGCCGCTGCGGATCGTCGCGCAGTCCGAGTTGGTCGCCAACGAGCCGACGCCGCAGCGGTCCGACGACCCGCGGGTGACCGCGGTGATCGAGAACGCGCTCGAGCCGGTGGAGCAGCTCGCCGAGGGGCTGCGGGCGTTGCTCATCCACCGCACCCGGTCGAGCAAGCTGCAGCTGGCGGCGGCGATGGACCACCGGATCTTCTCGCCGAAGGGGCACGCGGTCGACATCACGGCGCAGCACCCGGACTGGGCGCGGGTCGCGGTGTCGACCAGCCTCGGCCTCGGCGAGCATCTGCGGCTGGTCAAGTTCGTCGCCTACGGATGGTCGAGCACACGGTCCGTCCCGGCGCTGCGCGACCAGGTCTCCGCGGCGCTGCTGAGCGCGCTCGACGCCGGGTGGGACGGCATCGTCAGTGAGCAGGAAGCCGCGTTCGACGACTTCTGGTCCGGTGCCGACGTCGAGCTCGACGGCCCGGTCGAGATCCAGCAGGCCGTCCGGTTCGGGATCTTCCACGCCTACCAGGCCGGGGTCCGCACCGAGCGGCGGGCGATCGCGGCCAAGGGCCTCACCGGCACCGGCTACGACGGGCACGCGTTCTGGGACACCGAGTCGTACGTCCTGCCGCTGCTCACCGCCACCGCGCCGGACGCCGCCTCCGACGCGCTGCGCTGGCGGCTGTCCACCCTGGAGCTCGCGAAGGAGCGGGCCGCCACGCTGCGGTTGCGCGGCGCGACGTTCCCGTGGCGGACGATCAGCGGCCAGGAGTGCTCGGCGTACTGGCCCGCGGGCACGGCGGCCATGCACGTCAACGCCGACGTCGCGGTCGCGGCGGCACGCTACTTCTGGTGGACCGAAGACGAGGAGTTCGGGCGGACCTGCGCGCTGCCGCTGCTGGTCGAGACGGCCCGGCTGTGGATGTCGATCGGCTATCCCGGCGACGACGGGGAGTTCCACATCGACGGCGTCACCGGCCCGGACGAGTACACCGCGCTGTGCAACGACAACACCTACACGAACCTGATGGCGGCGCAGAACCTGCGGTCGGCGGCGCAGGCGGCGAAGCGCTGGCCGCCCCCGGACGTGTCGGCCGACGAGATCGCGTCCTGGTCGGACGCCGCCGAGCGGATGGCGGTGCCGTATAACAGGCGGAAGCGCGTGCACGAGCAGTGCCGCGGCTTCACCGACTGGCAGGTGTGGGACTTCGCGCGCTCGGCCCGCGAGGACGAGTACCCGCTGCTGCTGCACGCGCCATACTTCGACATCTACCCGAAGCAGGTGATCAAGCAGGCCGACCTGATGTTGGCGATGCACTGGTGCGGCTACGCGTTCACCGCCGAGGACAAGGCGCGCGCTTTCGCGTACTACGAGCCGCTCACGGTGCGCGACTCGTCGCTGTCGGCGTGCACCCAGGCGGTGATGGCCGCCGAGGTCGGGCACCTCGACCTCGCCGCCGACTACCTCGCCGAGGCCGCGCTGATGGACCTCAAGGACCTCGAGCACAACGCGAAGGACGGCCTGCACATCGCGTCCCTGGCGGGCGGCTGGCTCGCGCTCGTCGCCGGGTTCGGCGGCTTGCGCGACTCGTCCGACCGGCTGCTGTTCCGTCCGCAGCTTCCACCGGGCTGGCAGCGGCTGCGCTTCTCGGTGCGCCCGCGGGGGATGCGGCTGCACGTGGACATCACCCCGGGCAAGGTCGTGTACCAGCTCGACGGGGACGAGCCGGTCGTGCTGACGCACTGCTCCGGCCGCCGCGAAGCCGAGGTCACCGTGCACCCGGGCAAGCCGGTCTCGCGGCAATGGAGCCCGGTCAAGCCGCTCACCCCGCGCCCGACCCAGCCGGTGGGCCGCGAGCCGCTGGTCAGCACAGTGAGAGGAATAGGGATGACGAAGCACTTCTCGGTCGGCGACCACGTCCGGTGGAACTCCGAAGCCGGGCACGTCGAAGGCGTCATCATCAAGAAGCACACGAAAGACGTCGAGTACAAGGGCCACATGCGCCGGTGTACCGAGGACGATCCGCAATACGAGATCAAGAGCGACAAGACCGATCACATCGCCATGCACAAGGGCAGCGCCCTGACCAAGGTGTAGCGCTCGAACGGGAGACAAAGCTTCCCCGCTGGTGTCCCGTTCGAGCGTGCGCTCAGTCCGCAACGAGCAGCGTCTGCGGCGCCGCCGCCTTCATCCGCATCCGCAGCCAGGCCAGTTGGGCCGACAACTCCCGCTCGCAGCGGCCGACGACGTCGATGAGCTCCCGGTCGCGGGCGCCCTGCGCCGCCTGACCGACCAACGTCCACGTGCTGTCGACGAGGTTGGCCAACTGGTAGAGGTCCTGCAGGTCGCGCAGCAGCCCGACCGGGCCGCCGCGCGCGCTGGTCAGGCCCGGCGGGTGCAGCCGTTCCGGCTCGGGCTCGGCCACCCGCTCGTAACGGAGCAGGACCGGCGCGAGCGCTTCGGCGCGGCCTGCGGCGTCCTCGGCGAAGCGGCGACAGGTGTAGTACACGTCGGCGACGCCCCGCTGGCCGTCGGCCACGTGTCGGTAGGAGACGCCGAGGGTTTGTTCGGCCCGGTGCAGCAGACGCAGGTAGGTGGTCAGGTGCATGGCGCGGAGGCGGTGTTGGTGGGTGCGGGGGCCGGGCCGTCGCCTGCGCGGAGACGCTCGACGGACACGGCGGCCACCTTGAACTCCGGCTGTTTGGAGACCGGGTCCCAAGCGGTGATCGTCAGCACGTTCGCGGCGGTGAGGGGGTCGGCGAGGGGACGGCCGTCGGCGGAGCTGGGGTCGCCGTAGTGCCAGGGGGCGAACACGACGCCCTCGCGCACACCGGAGACCCGGGCGGGTGCCTCGATGCTGCCCCGTCGCGAGGTGACGCGCACGATGTCGCCTTCGGCGATGCCGAGCCGACCGGCATCCGGCACGGAGATTTCCACCCACATGGCTGGTGCGGCGGCCTGGAGCTGCCGGGCGCGGCGCGTCTTCGTGCGGGTGTGCCAGTGGAAGACGGTCCGACCGGTGGTCAGCCGCAGCGGGTACGCGGCGTCGGGCAGCTCGTAAGCAGGCTGGTACGGCGCCGTCTTGAGGACGGCGCGCCCGTCCGGCCTGCGGGCGCGGAACTCGGTCTCGGTGACGGGCGCTCCGGTGAGCAGGTCATGGCCGAACGTCTCGCAGTTCTCGGCGACGGTGTGGAAATGGCCGTCGGCGTAGAGGCGCTCGGTGCCCTCGGGCGCGTGCGCGGTGACCGGCCACTGGATGCCGCCGCGCTCGTGCAGCCGGGCGTAGGTGAGGCCGGAGTAGTCGCACGGCCGTCCGGCCGAGCAGCGCTTCCAGGCCTCGAACGCCGCCTCCGGCGTGTCCCAGGGGGGCAGCGGCCGACCGTCCTTGTCGGCCAGGCCCAGCCGCCGGGCGTAATCGACCCAGATCGCCAGGTCGCTGCGCGCCTGCCCGGGCGGGTCCACGGCCTGCTCCTGCAGGTGCACGGTGCGGTCGACGTTGGTGTAGGTGCCGGTCTTCTCGGCCCAGAGCGCGGCGGGCAGGACGACGTCGGCCAGCTCGCTGGTCTCTGTCCGGTAGGCATCGGACACCACGACGAAGCACTGGTCGCCGGACAGGATGCGCCGGATGCGGGCCAGCTCGGGCATGGACACAACGGGGTTGGTGCCCGCGATCCAGAGGAAGCCGATCGAACCCTCGTCGACGTAGCGGAACATCGTGTTGGCGTCGGTCGGCGGGGCCCAGTGCGGGATGACGATCGGGTCGACGTTCCACAGCTCGGCGAGCTCGCGGACGTGCTCAGGGTTGTCCCAGTTGCGGAAACCGGGAAGGGCAGGCCCGCAACCGGCCTCGCGGTTGTTCTCGGCCGAGGGCTGGCCGTTCATCTGGAGGATTCCGGCGCCCGGTCTGCCGATCATCCCGCGGAGCAGATGCAGGTTGTTGACCTGGCAGGAGGCCGCGGTGGCCTGATGGGACTGGTAGAAGCCCATCGAGATGGTCGACACCACCCGCCCGCTGGTGCCGAAGATCTCCGCGGCGCGCCGGATGTCCTCGGCGGGCACGCCGCAGATCTCGGCGGCCCATTCCGGGGTGGCGTCGCGGGTAAGCTCCCCCAGCTCGTCCAGGCCGATCGTGTGCGCAACGACGTACTCCTCGTCCAGGTAGCCCCGGGCGATCTGCTCGTGCACCAGGGCGTTCAGCAGTGCCAGGTTGGTGCCGTTGCGGATCGGGAGATGGACGGTCGCGCGCTCGGCCACGTTGGTCCGGCGGGGGTCGACGCACACCACCCGCGGTGGATCTGCGCCGTCGAGCCGGTCGAGCATCCGCGCCCACAGCACGGTCTGGGTCTCCGCGACGTTGTGGCCGTACAGGAACACCGCGTCGCAGTGGTCGATGTCGGTGTACGAGCCCGGGTTGCCGTCGCAGCCGAACGACTCCTGGAGGGCCGCGGCCGCGGTGACCGTGCACCAGCGCGTGTTGCCGTCCATGTGCGGCGTGCCGATTCCCGCCTTGCCGATCACCGCGAGCGTGTAGTACTCCTCGATCATCAGCTGGCCCGAGGTGAAGAACCCGTGCGAGAGCGGACCCTTGCGCTCCAGCAGCGCCCGGGAGCGTTCCGCCACGAGCGACATCGCGGTGTCCCAGTCGGTCTCCACCAGCCGGTCGCCGCGGCGGACCAGCGGCGTGGTCAACCGCTCGTGCTGCTGCCCCTGCCAGCCGTAGAGGCCTTTCGGGCCGAGCCGACCGTGGTTGATCCGGTCCTCGGCACGCCCGCGGACGCCGACCATCCGGCCGTCGGCGACCGCGACCTCCAGCCCGCACCCGTTCGAGCACAACAGGCAGGCCCCCCGCACCCACCGGTCCACGTCGGCGGCGGTCATCCCGTCGGCCAGGAACTCGTCCACCCGCGCAGGCCAGGACCCACCAGCCCGATACGGTGTCCGGGCGCCCCAGATGTCCACGACCCGCTCAGCGTTCATCTCAGCGTTCATCGCGCCCCTTCCACTCTGGTTTGCCTTCCCTGCAGCCCTGTCGCCAGCGGCACGGTGAGCGCGCCGAGCACCCACGCCGTCACGTGGTGGTCGAGGGCGAGGCGGACGGCCAGGACGTTGGTGGCGGCCACCAGCCTGAAGTATCCGAACGCCCGGCTCGGGTTCCTGCGTCGGCAGGCGCCTGTAACCGATGAACCGTCAGGTGTACGCAGTGCCACCTCCTCCCTGGTACCGCCGAGCCCCGGCGTCGCGTCAAAGCTAGGCGCACGGCGACCAGGTCGCAGGGGGTTCGCCAACGCTTTGCTCGCGTCTACAGCCGATGTTGGCGACGTCGACAAACACGCGGCCCATCGGCGCGGGCCGCCGCGGGCCTGCGCGGCCAGTTCCCCGGACACCGCCTCCTGGCGCTGGTTCCACGCCGCGGCCCGGGCGACGACCGCCGCGACCAGCAGCGCCGCGAGCGCGGCGGCCAGCAGCCACAGCCTGCGGGTGCGCCGCAGCTCCCGTGCGCGTTCCATGTCCTCGACCGGGGAGTGGGTCTCGGGCGACGCTCGGTCGGCCGCCGACCGGCCCGGTCGGGCTCCGGTCGAGCTGACCGCGCTGGAGCGCTGCTTCCTCACCGCGAGCGTCGCGGCGGCCGCCAGCCTGCTGCCCCGATACGATGCCCCGGCATCGCGCCCCAGCTCGTCCCAGGCTTGCGCGGCCTCGGTGAGCTTGCGGTGCAGCCGCAGCCCGTCGCGCTCCTCGGCCACCCAGTCCCGCAACCGGGGCCAGGAGCGCAGCAGCGCCTCGTGGGCCAGGCGCACGTTGTCGCCGTCCTGGGTGAGCAGCCGGGCCCGGATGAGCCGCTCGAGGACCCGGCCGTTGCGCTCGGCGAACTCGCTGCGGGCCGCCGGCCGGTGTCGGACGGCGCTCGAAGTCGACATGAGCGGGGTTTGGGCGGGGCAAAACCCCGCTCATGTCGACTTCGAGCGCAGGGCCCGACGTTTCGTCGGCCGCGCGGGCGACACCGAGGGGCTAAACGCCGAGCAACTCGAGTTCCCCGACGACTCGTTCGACATCGTCGTCTTCAGCTACGTGCACAGCGTGGTCGGCGAGACGCCAGCCGGACCCGTTCGCCGGGCCACCAGCCACGTCCTGACCACCATCGGCGGTGCCACCCTCACCCGGTCACCGTCCGCGAACATCGCCGGGACACCCCTGCGCGTCACCCACCACGAGACCGCCGGTCCGTTGGCCGACCCCATCCGAATCATGCCGGAAGATCGCTGGTGATGCACCTGGCGAGCTGGTCGAACCTGTCCGGGCTAACCTCATAATCGATGACCCTGCTGCACATCGTCATGATCGGCGTGCCCGCACACGGGCACATGAACCCGCACCTGCCGGTGCTAGCGGAGCTGGTCGCGCGCGGCCACCGCGTCGAGGTCACCACCCCGTCCGGCTTCGCGCCGGCCGTCGCCGCCACCGGTGCAACCGTCGTACCGGTCACCTCCGTGCTCCCCGACGAGGACCGCGGGGAGACCTGGCCCGACGACCCGGTCGCGGGGATGGCCCGCTTCCTCGACGAGGGGATCCACGTCCTGCCGCAGGCTCGGCGCGCCTTCGCCGACGACCGGCCCGACGTGTTTATCGGCGACATCGGCGCCTACCCGGCACGGGTGCTGGCCCACCAGTGGTCCCGGCCGTTCGTGCAGCTTTCCCCTACCTACGTCGCCTGGGAGGGCTACGAGCACGACATGGCCGAGGTGCTGAACGGCCTGCGCGCCGCCTCCGGTTACGCCGCCTACCACGAGCGGTTCGGCGCCTGGCTCGACGCCGAGGACGTCCCTGTGCAGGTCGACACGTTCGCCGGGCGGCCACCGCGGTCGGTCGTCCTGGTGCCGCATGCCATGCAGCCGCACGCCGACGACGTCGACCCGCGCCGCTACACCTTCGTCGGCCCGGCCCTGGCCGTCCGCGCCGACCAGGACCGGTGGCCCGTCCCGAAGCGACCGGTGCTGCTGGTCTCCCTCGGCTCGGCCTACTCCGCGCCGACGGCGTTCTACCGCGCCTGTCTCGACGCCTTCGCCGACCTCGACCGCGACGTCGTCGTCAAGGTCGGCCCAAAGGTGGACCCGGACGCGCTCGGCCCGGTCCCGCCCAATGCGTCCGTGCAGCGCTGGGTGCCGCAGCTTGCGGTGCTGGCGCACGCATCGGCGTTCGTCACCCACGCCGGGATGGGCGGATGCTCGGAAGGGCTGTGGCACGGCGTCCCGATGGTCGCCGTGCCGCAGGCGGTCGACCAGTTCGGCAACGCCGACCGGCTCGTCGAGCTCGGCGTGGCCCGCCGGCTGGACGTCGACGCCACCCCCGCCGAGCTGCGAGCGGCGGTGGTCATGCTGGAGTCGTCGAGCGAGGTCGCCGCCCGCTGCGCGGCCCTGCGCGCGGAGCTTCGGCAGGCCGGCGGTGCAGCCAGCGCTGCCGACGTCATCGAGGCCGAGGTCCGGTCGCAACGGTGAGGCCCTCACAGATGCCGTACACCACCAGCTGGGCGCCGCGAGCGGGTGTAGCGGCGACATCGGCACCACGGTTCTCCAGAACCGGATGTCCAAGCTGGTGTCCGGGGACAACACGGCCCTGACCGGCGCGACCGCTACCACGTTTGGCGCTGGTTCACCGACCCGGCCAGCTGGGCGCGCTTCCCCGAGGAGGATTGGCCCGCGCACTCCCGCGCGCATGCCGCGGATCTACGCGCGATGGTCGGCCGCCGCGGCGACGACGCGGACGTCGCAGCGCTGGTGGTCGACCTGCTCGCGGCCAGCCCGGAGTTCGCTCGACCTGCTGCTGTGCGAGCACCTCACCAGCGACGTCGACGGCATGGTGCTCCGGTCCTGTCGGCAGGTCATCCGACGTCATCGCCTGTTGCGGAACTCGCGCAGGGCGATGACCACGACGATCGCAATCGCGATGATCGAGATGGTCCAGCTGGCCGTGTTCATGGCAGTCGTCACCCTCCTGAATCTTCTGTCGGCGGCGTGGGAACCGCGCCTGGTACGCGCTCACCCGCGTTCAGCGGCGCCTCGACGAGGCATGACCCCGGCTCCGCCACCCGAGCACCGCGCCGATGCAGGCGACGAGACCGGCAGCGATCGGTGTGCTTCCGGTCAGGACGGCCATGCTGCAGGCCGATCCGCGAGGCGATACGAGTCCGTCGGTCTCGTGGGCACGGTCTCCTTACTGGTCATCGCTCGTCGGGGGTCCGGTCGAGGTAGTCGTAGCGGTAGTGGCGGGTGACGTAGCGCCACCCGTCCGGCGTCCGGGCCAGCTCGTCGTCGTAGCGGGCATAGTTGAAGTAGCCACGACCCTCGGCGGCGTTGTTGGCGTGCTCGGACACCGTCCAGGTGCTGTCGGCCCGGTCGCCGTCGACCTGGACGACGGGGGCGAACGGCATCTGCACGAAGGAGTCCCAGCTCGACCGCAGGTCGGCGCGCAGCTTGGCGATGACGTCGGCGCGCCCTCGGCGCGGATGTTCACCGGGTCGTCGATCACCCAGACGCCAACGTCGGTCCAGAGCCCGCGGAACGCGTCGGCGTCGTCGCGGTTGCAGGCGTCGGCGAACCGGTAGCCGAGGTCGCGGACGGCCTGCTCGTCGGCAAGACGCTGCACGGTCGCCGCGGTGTGGTCGTCAATCATCGTCGTCCTCCTCTTGATGACGGGCTCGCGTGAAATCGATGCCGTCACTGCGGTGGGGTCGTCACCTGGGATGGCGCTACCCCGTGAGCACCGCGCGGGCGCAGCGCCCGCCGGAAGCCCCACAGGCGCACGGGTGGCACGGGCGTCCAGTCCAGGTCGGGGGCGCGTTGGAAGCCCAGCGACGTGTAGAGGGCATGGGCGGCGGTCATGCCGGGCAGCGACGACAGCACCAACTCGGCGAGACCCAACCGGCACGCCTGGGCCAGGCAGTACCCCACGAGGGCGCGGGCGACGCCCCGGCAGCGAGCGGCGGGAGCCACCGCGAGCATCCGGAACTCGCCCTGGTCGGGGCGGGCTGCCAGCTCGCGCAGCCCCGATCCCGGTGGGCACCAGGTGACGGTTCCGAGCAGACGTCCGCCCGGCTCGGCGGCCACGAGCAGCTCGGCCGCGATGGCCCGGTGCGCCGTGTCGCGCAGCTCGGCCTCGTAGTGGGCGGTGCCACCGTAGGCGTCGGCGGTCAACGCGCCGACCGCCCGAAGCTCGTTCGGCCTGGCTGGCCGCACCTCGTAGTCGTTCATCACCGGTCACCTCCGGTCGGAACTCGGCATTGTGGCGCACCACCCACCGTCGTCCCGCACTGTGCAGGGGCCCATCCCTCGAATGAGGGGATTCGCCCGCGGACGTGGCTGCCGTGCCGCAGCCGGTGCCTCAGCTCGCGGTCTGGTCAGTCGGACGCGACGCTGTGCAGGCCGGCGAAATGAGTGTGCTCGAAGTGGTCGAGGTACAAGGTTGAGACGAGCTCGCCGCGGCTGGACACGCCAACCTTGCTGAGGATCGCCTTGACGTGATCGCGGACAGTGTGGGGCGACAGGAAGAGGGCGTCGGCGATCTCGCTCGTGCCTGCCCCGCGGGAGATGTGCGCGATGATCTCCCGCTCCCGCTCCGTGAGCCCGTAAGCCTCGACGATCACCGGAGCCATCACCGCAGGTCCGGCCGGTTCGATCACCACCGCGGTGCCGGCAGGCGCGCCGTCGGCATCACGGGTCGTCGAGGCATGGCCGAGGAGCCAACGACCCCGGCGGGACCGGACCCGGGTCCGCGCGACGCCGTCACCGCCTGCGAGGAGTGACTCACGGGCCCGGATGGCCGTAACCATCAGCCACACCGGCAGATGCAGCCCGAACCGGGCGCGCTCTCGCCATCGAGATCGCTCAGCTCAGCACACCATTCACAACATTCAGCCGGACTTTGATGTGCTGAAGGGTGGCCGCCCCAACTACTCGACTACGCCGGACAGCTTGATAGCGGCCAGTCAGGTCGTCGCACTGGAGTTCCAGACGATTGCCGCCGCCAACAACTACTGGCGGTCGTGAGCGTCGCCTAACCGTCCGGGCCGGACTTCTCGTCCAACACCTGCAGCAGGTCGTGCGCCGCCAGTTCGACGTCCTTGTGCCGCCATTCGGCCGCCCGGTACACACAGGCGATCAAGCCGCTGCGGTGGAGGCGGCGGAAGTCGCCGTACACGAAGGCGTAGCGCGCCTTGGTGCCATCCTTCGCGCCCTCGGTCAGGCCCAGGTGCCATGCGGCGTACTCGTCCCACGAATGCGATTCGAGGTAGTCGTTCTGGGCGCCGGCGCCGGGTTGCACGGCACCCCAGTCGCTGTCCAGCACGTACTGCCGGGCGTCGATCAGCTGCCGGGCCTTGGCCACCGCGGCCGGGTTGAGCAGGTATTTCGCCATGACATCCTCGGTGAGGAGAGCGTCAGCTCGGGCCGACGGGTGAGTGGAGGTACCAGTGGGGCAGCTTTCCGGGGCGAAGGTCGGTGGGGTCGCCGGGCCTGCTGAGGGTCAGCACCGCCCGCTCGATCTCCGGCCGCGCGTTCAACGCATCCTCGACGGCGGCCAGCCGCGCGGCGACGTCGGACTCCGGGGCGTTGCCCACCACATCGACGGCGGCGACCAGGAAGATCTTGTCGGCCCCGACCCATTCCATGTGCAGGAAGCTGACCCGCTCGATCTCGTCGTGGTCGAGCAGCGCTTGCAATGCGGCGTTGCGCGCGAGCGGGGTCACCCCCTCACCGGCGAGGAAGTCCATGTTGCGTTCGATGAGGAACAGCGCGACGCAGCCAAGCAGCAGGCCGACGACGATCGATCCGATCGCGTCCCAGGCGGCGTTGCCGGTGACCTGATGCAACGCGATGCCGAGCGTCGCGATGCCGATGCCGATGAGCGCCGACAGGTCCTCGACGAACACCGCGCGCAGCATGGGGTTCGACGTGATCTGCACGTAGCGCAGCGGGTGCAGCTTGCGTTTCACCGCGCCCGCCCTGGTCTGCCGCAGCGCCTGCAGGAACGAGGTGCCTTCCAACACGAAGGAGACCGCGAGTACGGCATACGCCCACAGGTAGGACGCACCCTCTTCCTCGCCACTGGTCAGCGCCTGGATCCCATGCCAGATCGACACCGCCGCACCCACGGTGAACAGGCCGAACGCCGCGAACATCGACCAGACATAGCCCACCCGCCCGTATCCGAGCGGGTGCGTCCCGTCGGCGGGCTTCACCGCCTTCCGCGCGCCGACCAGGAGGAACACCTCGTTGCCGGTGTCCGCCCAAGAGTGGGCGGCCTCCGCCGTCATCGAGGCTGATCCGGTGATGAAGGCGACGAAGGACTTCGCCAGCGCAATCAGCAGGTTCGCGCTGAGCGCGACGATGATGGTCAGGAGGCTTTCGCCGCCCGTCCCTGTCTGCCGCTGCGGATCCGGCAACGCGTCAGTCCTCGACATTTCCGGTCGAGCTCCCCGGCCGGATGCCGGTGAGCAGCCGCGTCATCTCGTCGACCTCCTCACTGAAGGCGTCGCGCCGGGACCGCGAACCGCAGGACCGCAGCAGACGGACGAAGTCGGCGGCCGCCTTCCGGATCCGCTCGGCCAGGCCGGAGGTGCCCGCATGGGCGCCGAAGTCGTCGGTGGCGGCGTAGACGCCGGTCGGCGCCACGACCGCGTGCAGGTAGGAGAACATCGGCCGCAACGCATGCTCGAGCACCAGCGAGTGCCGTTCCGTGCCGCCCGTGGCGGCGATCAACACCGGCATGTCCGACAGCGTGTGCTCGGGAAGCACGTCGAAGAACGACTTGAACAGGCCGCTGAACGACGCGTTGAAGGCAGGCGTCACCGCGATGACGCCGTCGGCGGCGGCGATTGTCTCGAACGCGGACTCCAGTTCCGGCCCGGCGAAACCGGTCAGCATCGCGTCCATGATCGCCCGGCCGAGGGGGCGCAGCTCGACGAACGAGGAGGTGGCCTGCACCCCCGCCTCGACCAGCTCCGCGCGCACGGCCGCGTCGATCCGGCCTGCGAGCAGGCGGGTGGACGACGGCTCGCGCAGCCCGCCGCTGATCACCGCGAGCGCCGTCACCGGGTCTGCTCCTGCTCGCGGCGGGCCGCCGCGACCAGAGTGGCGTGCGTCGGCGCGTCGGGCACGCCCTCGGGTCGCTCGACCTGGAACTCCTTGCGCAGCACCGGCACCACCTCCGCGCCGAGCAGCTCGAGTTGCTCGAGCACCGTCCGCAGCGGCAGCCCGGCATGGTCGACGAGGAACAGCTGCCGCTGATAGTCGCCGACGTAGTCGCGAAAGTGCAGCGTGCGGTCGATCACCTCCTGCGGTGAGCCGACGGTCAGCGGCGTCTGGGCGCTGAACTCCTCCAGCGACGGGCCGTGCCCGTACACCGGCGCGTTGTCGAAGTACGGCCGGAACTCCGCGACCGCGTCCTGGCTGCGGCGGCGGATGAACACCTGGCCGCCGAGGCCGACGATCGCCTGTGCCGCGCTGCCGTGCCCGTAGTGCTCGAACCGCTCGCGGTAGAGGCCGACCAGCCGCTTGGTGTGCGACGCAGGCCAGAAGATGTGGTTCGCGAAGAACCCGTCGCCGTAGTAGGCGGCCAGTTCGGCGATCTCCGGCGTGCGGATCGACGCATGCCAGACGAACGGCGGCACGTCGTCCAGCGGGCGCGGCGCCAAGGTGAATCCCTGCAATGGGGTGCGGTACTTGCCCGCCCATTCCACCACCGGCTCACGCCACAGCCGACGCAACAGGTCGTAGTTCTCCACGGTCAGCGGGACCGCCGCCCGGATGTCCTTTCCGAACCACGGATACACCGGGCCGGTGTTGCCCCGGCCGAGCATCAGGTCCACGCGCCCGTCCGAGAGGTGCTGCAGCACGGCGAAGTCCTCGGCGATCTTCACCGGGTCGTTGGTCGTGATCAGCGTGGTGGACGTCGAGAGGATCACCCGTTCGGTCAGCGCCGCGACGTAGCCGAGCAGCGTGGTCGGCGACGACGGGACGAACGGCGGGTTGTGGTGCTCGCCGGTCGCGAACACGTCCAAGCCCACCTCCTCCGTCTTCTTCGCGATCGCCACCGTGGCCTTGATCCGCTCGGCCTCGGTCGGCGCGCGACCGGTCGTCGGATCCGTCGTCACGTCGCCGACGGTGAAGATCCCGAACTGCATGCCCGACATCCGCGCCTCCTCGATCGGAACCAGATTGTCGCCGCGTCAGATGACGGTGCGTGACTCGGCCTCGATGAACCGGTCCAGGCGGTGCGGGTCGACATCGAGCAGCTTGCGGTCCCAACGAGCCAGGTCGGCTGCGGCCGCGTAGGTCGCGTCGAGGAACTGCAGCAGGGTGGCGTCGGGATCGGTCGATTGACGAACGGTCTCGTAGGGCAGCACGAACTCGCCGAGGGAGGAGTCCCAGCGGGCGCCTTCGGGACCGGCCTGCTGCTCGGCGTAGCCGTCCGGTGTGGGATAGGAGTAGGCGTAGAACGCCCCCTCCGCACCGCCGCCGGGCCAGAAGCCCGCGCTCGCGCATTCACGGGAGTAGGCCTCCTCGTTCACCCACACCGGACAGTTCGGCGCGCCACCGGGGTGTGGCGGCGCGGCTCGTCCGGAGAACCGGGTGCAGGCCAGGTCCATCGCGCCCCAGAACAGGTGTACTCGACTCGACTTGCCCGCAAAGCCTGCCCGCCAGTACTGGAACACCCGGTCGGCCTGCACCAGCTGCTCCCAGAACAGGTGCGCCGCTTCGGCGTCGTAGGAGTGATGCTCGGTGTCCTGCGCGAACGGGACGGCCGGGCTCACCTCGTTCGGGCGGGGCAGGATCTCGGCGTCGACGTCGAGCCGGGCGAGCGTCTCCACGACGTCCCCGTAGAAGTCGGCGACCGTGCGCGGTCGCAGCGCGACGCTTTCCCGACGACCGTCGCTGGTGCGGAAGGCGAGGACGTGATCGGTGAAGTCGAACTCGGCGTCGAACGCGCGTCCCTGGTAAGGCATCGTGCCGGTGGCCAGGCCGCGTGGGCTGACGTACAACGTGGTGTTCCACCAGTGGTTGATCAGCGGCGTCTCGGCCATCCGAATCTTGCCGATGATCTGCAACCACATGTGCAGGGTGTCGCGGGTGTCGGTCCAGGACGCAACCGGCAGGCTCGGCCAGACCGCGCCACTCGGCGTCACCTGCGCCGCCATCAGGCCTGCGCTGCCGGAGTGGCGGACCGTACGAGGACCCGGCCGCCGTCGACCTTGACCTGCCAGCTCGGCTCGTCGGTCGCCGCGGGCCCGTGGATCACCCGGCCGTCCGCGAGCCGGAACACGCTGCCGTGCCAGGGGCAGCGGAGGCACCCATCCGGAAGGACCGTGCCCTGGTCGAGCGGGCCGCCTGCGTGGACGCAGTCGGCCGACAGCGCGTAGATCGACCCTTGGTGGTGGACGAGCACGACCGGCACGCCGTCCGCCGTGACCCGGACGGGTTTGCCGTCGCTCACCGCGGAGAGCGCCGCCACGTCGGTCCACGCCGTGACGTCGGTCTCGAACGCGGTGTGGTTGACGCCGATGCCCCGCACGAGGGTGAGGTGTCCCCCCAGATAGGCCGCGCCCGCGCTGATGCCGAGCCCCGCGCCGCTCAACGCCATCCCGGTCACCCGCCGTCCCCGCCGACGGGCCATCCAGGACGCGGCCTGCAGCAGGGTCGCGGACAGGTTGGCCAGGGCGTGCACGACGCCGACGCGTTGCGTCGCGCCCATAGTGGTCGACCAGTCGCTCGCCCCGGTCGCGGCCGTCGGCAGCGCGGCGACCAGTCCTATGCCGACGAGCCGCCGCGCCGCCGTGGCCCCGGACCGGCCTGCGGTCAGGTCGAGCGCCGACGCCATGGCCCATGCGCCGATCGGCAGGTCCGTCAACACGGGGTGCAGCTGGTGGCCGAGCCAGGTGCCCGACAGGGCGTTCTCGACCGCCTCGCGCCGGGTCGCCTGTTGCACCCAGCCCGCCAGCCGTCCGGAGACGTCGTCGAGCGCGTTGAGATCTTCGATGCTTTTGATCAGCTTGCGTAGCATGGCCGCTCCTCGTCGCCGGGGGAGCGCGCGCTGTGCCCGCACCACCCGCGGCGTCAACGCTAAGGGCACAGCGACCCAGGCGCAGCCCGGCCCACCCTCACTCCATCATGCGTTCGAGGAGCGCGTTCGGCCCGATGCTCACGATCAGGTCGCCGGGGCCGAGTTGCAGCGCGTGGTCCGGTGCGGGCGAAAGCGCCCCACCGGCCTGTTTCATCGCCAGGATCGACACGCCGGGGTAGCGGGCCAGCGCCTCGCCGATGGTGCGCCCGTCCAACTGCGAGCCCGCGCGTACCAGCACCTCCACCAGGCGGATGTCCGGACCGAAGCCGAGCAGGTCGAGCGTCTCCAGCATCGACGGGGACATCGCCAGCAACGCCATTCGCCGTCCGCTCAGCCGGTAGGGGGAGATCACCTCGTCGGCGCCCGCGCGGACCAGCTTGTCCGCCGAGCCCGGCTCCGAGGCCCGCGCGATGATCCGCAGCGACGAGTTGAGCGCCCGGGCGGTGAGCGTGATGAAGACGTTGACAGCATCCGAGTCGACCGCGCACACCAGCCCGCGGGCCCGCTCGATCCCGGCTGCGCGCAGCACCTGCTCGTCGCTGGGATCGCCTTGGATGTGATTGACGTCGTGCTCCTCCAGCAGCGCCTCCAACTCCGGTTTCGACTCGATCACCACGACCTCGCACCCCTGCCCACGCATCTCCTCGACGACCGTGCGCCCCACCCGGCCGTACGTGCAGACGACGAAGTGGTCGTTCAGTCGTCGCAGTCGGTTGGTCATCTGCCGCCTCCGCACCCAGCGGGTCAACTCACCGGACACCACCGCCTCGGTGCCCACCCCGAGCGCGGTGAACAGCGCCGCCACCCCGACCAGGACAAGCGTGATCGTGAAGATCTCCGCGACGTCGCCGCTCGGTTCCGGGGGGCCGATGCCGATCGTGCTCAACACCAGCACGGTCTGGTACAGCGCGTCGAGTACGCTCACCCGCTCGATCAGCAGGAACCCCACCGTGCCGTACACCAACGCGGTGGCCAGCAGCGACAGCGGAAGGCGGAACCGGGCCAGCAGGCCATCGCGGCGGCGCGGTTGAGGCAGCACCGCTCACCTCCATGCGCTGCGCGGGCGCAACCCCGAATTCTTTCATCGGCCAATGTGCCGCGTCGATGTCGGGCGCGCCAATGCCCGCAGGCTGCGCGGACAATTCGGGGTGGTCCCGCCCGGATGCCTGCTTCCTGGCCTTGACGACGTGCGTGGGCCGCGCGTAGACCGGGCTAGCGGAGATGCAGTTCCGACGGGGAGGCGGACCCCGATGAGAATGCTCGTGTACGGGGTAGCGGCGTGAGTGCCGCGCCCGCCGGTCCGCGCACGGTGGTGGCCTGCCCGCACTGCGGGAAGCGCAACCGGGTGCCCGCGCAGGCCGAGGGCAGCCCCCGCTGCGGCCACTGTCACCAGGCGCTGCCGTGGATCGTCGAAGCCGGTGACCACGACTTCGCCGCGGTCGCCGAGCGGGCCGCCGTTCCCGTGCTCGTGGACTTCTGGGCGAGTTGGTGCGGGCCGTGTCGCATGATCAGCCCGGCGCTGGAACAGCTGGCCACCGAGCGCGCGGGGGCGCTCAAACTCGTCAAGGTCGACGTCGACGCGGCCCCTGCGCTCTCGCGCCGCTTCGAGATCCAAGCGGTGCCCACGCTCATCCTGATCGGCGGGGGCGAGCCCGCCCGGATCCTCGCGCGCCAGGCCGGTGCCGCTCCCGTCCCGGCGTTGCGGCGCTGGCTGGACGACGCACTCGCGGGCTCCGCTACGCCATGACCAGCTCCGGGAGGAGTGTTCTGATGACTGGTCCGTCGTTCGCCGACGTCCACGAAACCGACGTCGACGAGGCCGAGGGCCGCCTGCCCTCGTCCATGCACATGGATCATCGCCCGGCCGCGGCCTTCGCCTTCCACCGGCACGCCGTGGCTCGCGGCCCGCTCAGCGTGGAGGAGACGCGCTGCACCGACGGGGTTCGCATCCGTTTGGTCGACGAGCCCGGCTACGTGGTCGGGCTGCCGGTGCGCGGCCCGGTGCACGCGGACCACCGGGGCCGGGAGCTCGATCTCGGGCCGGGCCGGGCGGCGGTCTTCGGCCCCGTGGCCGAGGCGGCGGTGGCCACCGGTGACCGCTTCGACGTCGTGCTCGTCCACATTCGATCCGCCGCGCTCGAGGACGCGCTGGAGGCGCTGCTCGGCAGGCCGGTGCGTCGTCCGCTGCCGCTGCCCGCGACGATGGCGCTGGACACCGATGCAGGCCGGGCCCTCACAGCGGCGATCCGACTGGTCGCGCACGCCGTGCCGGACGCCGCCTCCGTCCTGGTCAACCCGATCAGCGCCGAGCCGCTGCAGGAGCGGCTGCTGGTCGGGTTGTTGCTCGCGTTCGACCATCCCGACCGCGAGGCGCTCGACGGACGCGTCCCGACCTGGGGCCCGCGCACCGTTCGGCGCTGCGTCGACCTCATCGAGGCTCATCCGGAGTGGCCGCTGACGCTGGCGGACCTCGCGGCGGGCGCGGGCTTGTCCATCCGCTCGCTGGAGGGGTGCTGGGTGCGACATCGCGACCGGCCGCCTGCCGACGACATCGAGCGGGTGCGGATCGACCGCGCCCACCGCGACCTCGAGTCCCACCGTCCAGGCGAGACGACGGTCGCCGAGGTCGCCGCCGCGTGGGGCTTCCGCCCGCAGCCGTTCGTGGCGGCCTACCGGGCCCGGTTCGGGCGTTCCCCGGCCGAGACGCTGCGCGGTCCCGCCTTCGCCTGACGCCGACCGGACCGGGTGGTCGTGCAGGATCCCGGTCAGTTGACGGCACGCCGTTGGGCCGCCGTCGACTTGGCCGTGGGGCGGGTCGGCCCGGGCACGTGGAGCCCGGGGGCGGGTCGGGCCGGGACCGGGTCGGGCTCGGAGCGGATCACTGCGCGGATCCGGCGAAGTTCGCCACGTATCGACCCGGGCGCCGCGGCGGTGGCCGCGCTGGCCGCCGCGACCACCGGTGGGCTGACCCGAGCCAGCGTCCGGACGGCGTGCTCGCCGTCGACCTCACCGTGCCCGACGGGGTCACCGCCGAGATCGAGCTTCCCGGCCCCCGACCGGCCCGTCTCCCGGGCGCGTCGTCGGCCGCGCGTCACGATCGGGACGTCACCCTGCTGACGGGAGCAGAGTTCCCCACGGGCGAGCGCTGACCGCGCCAGAGGTTGGTCGCGGAGCTGAGCCGCAGCGCGTAGGCGGCGGTGGCCAGCTCGGCCACCCCCTGCGGGTCGGTGAGCGAGCGACCGGTGAGCTCCTGCAGCCGCCGCAGTCGGTAGCGCACCGTGTTCGGGTGGCAGTACAGGACCTCGGCCGCGCGTTCGGCGGAGCCTTCGTGGTCGAGGTAGGCGTTGAGGGTGTCCAGCAGCGTGGTGCGGTCGTCGGGGGAGAGCCGCAGGACGGGGCCGAGGACCTCTTCGGCGAGGCGTCGGCCTTCGCTGGGCTCGCAGACCATCAGCGCCGCCAACGGGCTCGGGTTGAACATGTGCACCTCGGTGTGCCCGGGCGGGATGCCGACGAGCGCGGCCTGCGCGAGGTGCAGAGCGCGCGGGGTGTCGGCCAGCGATGAGTACGGCGGGCTGACGCCGGTGCGGGCGCTCGCGGCTTCGCCCAGCATGTCGAGCAGGGTGTCGCGCTGGTCGTCCTGAAGGGAGACCACCCCGAGCTGCCGGGCCGGAGTCAGCCGCCATCCCGACACGATCCCGTGGGCGGCGAGTTTGCCCTCGATTCCGTGCAGGCTCTCTTCGGCGAAGCCCCGGGTGTCCGCCGCGACGACCACCAGCTGCCCGTCGGGTTGCAGGCCGAGCAGAGCGGCGGCCTCCCACGGGCCTGCCTCCGGGCCGGGGTGGCCGGTCAGCAGCGCCTCCACGAGGGCGGAGCGGCGCCGCTGCTGTGCGAGCAGCAGCTCCGCGGTCGCGGCCCGGTACGCCTCGGTGAGGGCGAGCGCGTGCTCGTCGGTGACCTGCCAGATCATGCTGGACGCGGTGAGCAGCGCGTCCACGGTGGCAGGCTGGCGGCTCCCTCGGGCGTGCTCGACCAGTGCGTCCCACAGCGTGGCGAAACTGAGTCGGTAGGCCTGCAAGACCTCGGGCAGCGGCGCTCCCTGGCGGGCGCGGCGGCCACCGGTCTCCTGCGGTGCGGCCAGATCGAGCGGGGCCTCCGGGTTGTTGATGGCGGCGACCAGGAACCGCAGGTTTCGTTCGACCGACCGGCGCAGCTCCGCCGCGGGCACGAGCTGCGTCTCGCTGCGGTACATCGGGATGCGGTCGACGACCGCGGCGCAAGCGTCATCGATCAGCCGGGGGAGCCGCGCCTCGGCCCACGCGGCCAGGTCAGCCAGCGCGGTGCGGCTCATACGACCTCGACCTCCAGCCCCCGGACGCCTACCGACCCTAGACCGCGGATCGGTCGGACCGCAGGATCGGCTCTCCCAACCGTGATCGGCGCGGGGGAAAGGCACAGGGGAGAATGCAGGCCATGCGCGGACCCGCCGAGTTCTGGCTCGTCGACATGGACGGCGTTCTGGCCCGTGAGGAGCAGGCGGTGCCGGGCTCGGCGGAGTTCCTCCAACGGGTGACCGAACGGCACCGGCAGTACCTGGTGCTCACCAACAACTCGATCTTCACGCCGCGGGATCTGGCCGCACGTCTGGCCGCTTCCGGGCTGGTGGTGCCGGAGGAGGCGATCTGGACCTCCGCGCTCGCCACCGCCGCATTCGTCGCCGACCAGTTGCCCCACGGCTCGGCGTATGTGATCGGCGAGGCCGGGCTCACGACGGCGCTGCACGAAGCCGGTTACACGCTCACCGACCGCGCGCCGGACTTCGTCATCCTCGGCGAGACCCGCACCTACTCCTTCGAGGCGATCACGAAGGCGATCCGGTTGATCGACGCGGGCGCCCGCTTCATCGCGACCAACCCCGACGTCACCGGCCCCTCCGCCGAAGGAGCGCTGCCCGCCACCGGCGCCGTCGCCGCGCTCATCACCGCGGCTACCGGCCGGGCCCCCTACTTCGTCGGCAAGCCCAACCCGATGATGTTCCGCAGCGCGTTGAACCGCATCTCCGCCCACTCGGAGAACACGGTCATGATCGGCGATCGGATGGACACCGACATCGTGGCGGGCATCGAGGCAGGCCTGGACACCATCCTCGTGCTGACCGGCTCGACGCGACGCTCCGCGCTGGACCGGTTCCCGTACCGTCCGGCGAGGGTCCTCGACTCGATCGCCGACGCGATCGAGCTCGTCTCTTAGCACACCGGTCCCCTTGTCGCGGTGGACAGCTTGTGTTGTGTATTGGGCCAGAGACGGGTGGTCAACCGCCGGGGTAGTTGCCGATTGCGCCACCACGCCGCAACGATGTCCGAACCACGCTCGATGTTGCCGCCGAGGTCGAAAGGGGGCTGGGGAAGCCTGCACCGGCGCCCCTGACAACCGATGGCTGGATGGAAGTTCCTGGAGTGGCCGGTCGTGCGGCAGTTGCGCACCGGCGACCTGCTCGGCCGTGGGCCTGCGGTGACCTCCGAGCGCACCCGCGACCTCACCCCGCGCACGGCGACCGCCGACCGGGTGGTGCAGAGCGTGTGCCCCTACTGCGCGGTCGGCTGCGGCCAACGGGTGTTCGTCAAAGACGAGAAGGTCGTCCAGATCGAGGGCGACCCCGACTCGCCGATCTCCCGCGGCAGGCTGTGCCCCAAGGGGGCGGCGAGCGAGCAGCTGGTCAACTCGCCGGGCAGGCAGACCGAGGTCCTCTACCGCGCCCCCCGCGCGAGCGAGTGGCAGCGTCTCGACCTCGACACGGCGATCGACATGGTGGCCGACCGGTTCGTGGAGTCGCGCCGCAACACCTGGCAGGAGCGCGATCAGTACGGCAGGCTGCTGCGCCGCACCATGGGCATCGCCTCGTTGGGCGGCGCGACGCTGGACAACGAGGAGAACTACCTCATCAAGAAGCTCTTCACCGCGGCGGGCGCGATCCAGATCGAGAACCAGGCCCGCATTTGACACTCCTCCACCGTTCCCGGTCTGGGAACCTCGTTCGGACGCGGCGGCGCGACGCAACCCTTGCAGGACATGGCCAACGCCGACTGCATCGTCATCCAGGGCTCCAACATGGCCGAGTGCCATCCCGTCGGCTTCCAGTGGGTGGAGGAGGCCAGGGCCCGTGGGGCGACCGTGATCCACGTGGACCCGCGGTTCACCCGCACCTCGGCGGTGTCCGACAAGCACATCCCGATCCGGGCCGGGTCCGACGTGGTGCTGCTCGGCGCGTTGATCAACCATGTGCTCACCCACGACCTGTGGTTCTCCGAGTACGTCCGCGCCTACACCAACGCCGCCACCCTGGTGCACGAGGACTTCCGGGACACCGAGGACCTCGGCGGCCTGTTCTCCGGCTTCGACCCCGAGACCGGGCAGTACGACCTGTCGTCGTGGGCGTACGCCGAGCGGGACGGGAACGGCGTCGCGTCCCCGGGCGGCGGTTACGAGCACGGCGCAGGCGCCGCGGCACATGCGGCCGGTCAGCAGTACGGCAGCGGCGGTCCGGCCCTGGAGCACGCCCGCGTGCAGCGCGACGAGACCCTGCAGCACCCACGCACGGTGTTCCAGATCCTCAAGCGGCACTACGCCCGCTACACCCCCGAGATGGTCCGGGACGTGTGCGGCATCGACCTCGCCGACTTCGCCTACCTGGCCCGCGCGATCACCGAGAACTCCGGGCGCGAACGCACCACCTGCTTCGCCTACGCCGTCGGCTGGACCCAGCACACCTTCGGCGCGCAGTTCATCCGCACGGCGGCGATCCTGCAGCTGTTGCTGGGCAACATCGGACGTCCGGGCAGCGGGATCATGGCCCTGCGCGGGCACGCCAGCATCCAGGGCTCCACCGACATCCCGACGCTGTTCAACCTCCTCCCCGGCTATCTGCCGATGCCGAGTGCGGGCAGGCACGACACGTTCGAGGAGTACCTCGGGTCGATCGCGTCGAAGAAACAGAAGGGCTTCTGGGCCAACGCCGACGCCTACGCCATCAGCCTGCTCAAGGCGTGGTGGGGCGACGCGGCCCGCGCGGACACCGACTGGGCGTTCGACTACCTGCCGCGGTTGACCGGCCCGCACGGCACCTACCAGACCGTCACGGGGATGCTGGCCGACGAGGTGGAGGGCTACTTCCTGTTGGGCCAGAACCCCGCGGTCGGGTCCGCGAACGGGCGGATGCAGCGGCTGGGCATGGCGCATCTGAAGTGGCTGGTGGTGCGCGATCTCAACCTCATCGAGTCGGCCACCTTCTGGAAGGACTCGCCCGAGATCGCCTCCGGCGAGCTGCGCACCGAGGACATCGAGACCGAGGTCTTCTTCCTGCCCGCCGCGAGCCACGTGGAGAAGGCGGGGTCGTTCACCCAGACGCAGCGGCTGCTGCAGTGGCGCCATCAGGCCGTCGCGCCACCCGGCGAGTGCCAGAGCGACCTGGATTTCTTCCTCGAGCTGGGCACGCGGATCAGGGCGCGGCTGGCCGGTTCGACCGACGAGCGCGACCGGCCGCTGCTCGACCTCACCTGGGACTATCCCACCGACTCCCACGGCGACCCCGACCCGGAGTCGGTCCTGGCGGAGATCAACGGCAGGCACCTCACCGGCCCGGACGCGGGGACGCCGCTGTCGGCGTACACCCAGATGCGCGCCGACGGCTCCACCGCCGCCGGGTGCTGGATCTACACCGGCGTGTACGCGGGCGGCGTCAACCAGGCGGCCAAGCGCGTGCCACACGGCGGTGCGGGACCGAGCCAGTCGGAGTGGGCGTGGGCCTGGCCCGCCAACCGGCGGATCCTCTACAACCGCGCGTCGGCCGACCCGGACGGCGCGCCGTGGAGCGAGCGCAAGAAGTACCTGTGGTGGGACGCGGAGCAGGGCCGCTGGGTCGGTGAAGACGTGCCCGACTTCGTGCCCGACCGCGCCCCCGGCAGCCGACCCGACCCGGATCTCGGGGGTCCGGACGCGCTCGCAGGCGATGACGCGTTCATCATGCAGGCCGACGGCAAGGGCTGGCTGTTCGCGCCCGAGGGCATGATCGACGGGCCGCTGCCGACGCACTACGAGCCGCAGGAGTCGCCGGTGGCGAACGCGCTCTACCCCCAGCAACAGAGCCCCGCGCGGATCATGTTCCCGCGCACCGACAACCTCAGTGCGCCGAGCGCGGGCGCGCCCGGCGCGGACGTCTACCCCTACGTGTTCACCACCTACCGGCTCACCGAGCACCACACGGCGGGCGGGATGAGCCGCTGGCTGCCCTATCTGTCGGAGCTGCAGCCCGAGATGTTCTGCGAGGTCTCGCCGCAGCTGGCCGCCGAGCGCGGCCTCGAGCCCTACGGCTGGGCCACCATCGTCTCGCCCCGGGCCGCGATCGAGGCCCGGGTGCTGGTCACCGAGCGGATGACCCCGCTGGTCATCGGCGGTCACACCGTGCACCAGATCGGGCTGCCCTACCACTGGGGAGTGGGCGCCGACGCCGTGGTGAGCGGCGACGCCGCCAACGACCTGATCGGCCTGACCCTGGACCCCAACGTGCAGATCCAGGAGTCCAAGGCCGGGTCCTGCGACATCCGGCCGGGCCGCCGTCCGCAGGGCGAGCAGCTGCTCGGCCTGGTCGCCGAGTACCAGGCCCGCTCCGGCGCGACGATCCAGACCGACAACGTGCGGATCACCGAGGCCGCCCACGAGACCGTCGATCCGCCGCCCGAACAGGACGACCCCGCGAAGGAGGGCTGGACGCGATGGTGAGGAGGGAGAGCTGATGGGCCAGCTGGCCGGACCGACCGACCCCGCCGCCGACGCGCGATGGAAGGACCCCAAGCCGCGCAAGGGATTCTTCACCGACACCTCGATCTGCATCGGCTGCAAGGCCTGCGAGGTGGCCTGCAAGGAGTGGAACCGGATCCCCCGCGACGGCGACCTCGAGCTGCTCGGGTCGTCCTACGACAACACCGGTGCGCTGGGCGCCAGCACCTGGCGCCACGTCGCCTTCGTCGAGCAGGGCCGCGACCGCATCGACGAGGCACGGGCGTCCGGCCGCGCGCTGCTCGACCTGGGCATGCCGGGTGTCGGTGCCCCGGCCGCGCCTGCTCCGGTACCCGCGGCGCCTCCGGACACGCCGGAGTTCCGCTGGCTGATGTCCTCCGACGTGTGCAAGCACTGCACCCACGCCGGTTGCCTCGACGTCTGCCCCACCGGGGCGCTGTTCCGCACCGAGTACGGCACCGTGGTGGTGCAGCCCGACGTGTGCAACGGCTGCGGCTACTGCGTCGCGGCGTGCCCGTTCGGGGTGATCGAGCGCCGCACGGACGGCACCGCCGCGCCGGGCGCGAAGCGAGGTGAGCGGAAGGGCGAACAGCCCGAGGTGCCCAACATCGGCATCGCCCAGAAGTGCACGCTGTGCTACGACCGCATCATCGACGACCAGACGCCCGCGTGCGCGAAGACCTGCCCGACCACGTCCATCAAGTTCGGTGACCACGAGGAGCTGGCGGTGCGGGCCCGCGAGCGGGTCGCCGAGCTGCACGCCCAGGGGCTCACCGAGGCGCGCCTTTACGGCGCCAACGACCAGGACGGCGTCGGCGGCACCGGGTCGATCTTCCTGCTGCTCGACGAGCCGGAGGTCTACGGCCTCCCGCCCGACCCGCGGGTGCCGACCGCGGACCTGATGCAGATGTTCAAGCGGGCAGGCCTGGCCGCTGCGGGCATGGCAGGCGCGGCCGCGCTCGCCTTTTGGAGGGGACGCTCGTGAGCACCTCGGAGTACGACCGCCTGCGACCGCCCGAGGCCATGGCCCCCCGCCGCCGCGGCCGGCGCCGAGGGCGGGTCGGCGACGGCTCGCGCGAGATGCCGATGGTGCCGGCCGTCGCGTTCTCCTCCTACTACGGCCGCCCGATGGTCAAGCCGGCGCCGTGGAGCCACGAGATCGCGGCGTACCTCTTCCTCGGCGGTGTCGCGGGCGGATCCGGTGTGCTCGCGGCGGGCGCCCAGCTGACCGGACGGGCGACGCTGCGCCGCAACGCCCGGCTGTCGGCGTTGGCCGCGGTG
This sequence comes from uncultured Actinomycetota bacterium, assembly GCA_963822805.1. GTDB lineage: Bacteria > Actinomycetota > Actinomycetes > Mycobacteriales > Pseudonocardiaceae > Pseudonocardia. The sequence goes on from CAWGIV010000006.1 coordinate 447,661, forward strand.
GCGCTGAGCGGGTACGCCCTCGTCGCCGACCTGGGCAGGCCCGAACGGTTCCTCAACATGATGCGGACGGTCAAGCTGACCTCGCCGATGAGCGTCGGCTCCTGGATCTTCAGTGCCTTCGGCACCGGCGCGGGGATCGCCGCCACCGCCGAGATCGACCGGATGCTGGGTGGCAGGCTGCCGCTGGGCCCACTGCGCCGGGTGCTGCGCGCGGTCGAGGGGCCTTCCGGGCTGGGCGCCGCGGCGTTCGGACCCCCGCTGGCGGCCTACACCGCGGTGCTGCTCGGCGACACCAGCACCCCGACCTGGCATGGCGCCCACGAGGATCTCCCGTTCGTGTTCGTCAGCTCGGCCAGCCTCGCCGCGGGTGGCCTGGCGATGCTCACCACCCCGGTCGCCGAGGCAGGCCCGGCGCGTCGGCTGGCGCTGCTCGGCGTGGTCGGCGACCTGGTCGCGACGAAGCGGATGCAACGGCGGATGGACCCGGTCGCCGCCGAGCCGCTGCACCGCGGCACGCCCGGCCGGATGCTGCGGTGGAGCGAGGCACTCACGGTCGCCGGGGGAGTGGGCACACTGCTCGGCGGACACCGTCGCAGCGTCGCGGCGGCATCCGGGCTGGCGCTGATGGCGGCCTCGGCGCTCACTCGGTTCGGGGTGTTCGAAGCGGGCATGGAGTCCGCCCGCGATCCGCGCTACACGGTGGAGCCGCAGAAGCGTCGACTCGCCGCCCGGCGGCGGGCGGGCATCACCCACGACGCGATCACCACCGCGGGCTGATCAGTGCCGGCTCACGGTCGGGGCAGACCGCCGGTGGCCACGACCGCGCCGTCGGCGTCGCTGACCCGGATCTTCGTGATGTCCCCGGTGGGCCGGTCGATGCCCCACCAGCCGGTGCCGCCCGCCGAGTCGTAGGTCTCGGTCGCGGCGACCGAGCCGTCGGGGTGCAGCAGCTCGCAGGTCAGCCGCCCGGGGCGAGCGACGTTCAGGTACACCGACAGGAAGTCGGGTCGGTCGAGGCTCACCACGACGTCGCCCACATGCCGGGATCCGGCCACGAGTGGGCTGGCGAGCGCGGGGGCGGGCGGAGGCGTGGGCGACTGCTGCGCGCTCTCCGTGACCCAGCCGCCCGCGAACGCCGCGGCGACCACCGCCGCGGCGGCCGCCAGTCGGATCCCGCGCGAGGTCCATATCGGGCGCCGCTGCGGGCGGGTGACCCCGAGCCGTTCCAGCACCCGCTGCTCGAATCCGAGCGGCGGCTCGGCCGCCGGGATGAGCGCCCGCAGCCGGTCGTGCACCGCACCGAGCCGGGCGGTGTGCAGCCGACAGGCAGGGCAGCGCTCCAGATGGGCCAGCGCCGCCGCGCGCTCGTGGCCTGCCACCAGGCCGAGCGCGATCTCCGGAGCCAGCTCCCGGAACCGGCCACAGTCCGCGATGCGCTCCGCCGACGTCACGACCGGGCCCTGCCCGTCTCGAGCGCGGCGGCCAGCCGCAGCATGGCCGCGCGGATCCGGGTCTTCGCGGTGCCCAGCGGGATCTGCTCGTTCTCGGCGACCTCCCGGGCGGTCATCCCGCGGAACGCGGCGAGCACCAGGGCCCGGCCCTGCTCGGCGGGCAGCGCGCGGATCGCGGCCCGCAGCTCCTCGGCGGACTCCGCCTCGACGGCCGAGCCCTCGGGCGTCCCGACGGCCACAACGTCCTCCAGCTCCAACGGATCGACCGGCACGGCGCGGCGGGCACGGGCCGCGTCGACGGCCAGGTTGTGCGTGATCGACACCAACCAGGTGCCGACGGCGCCGCGTCGCGGGTCGAAAAGGGCCGCGTGCCGCCACGCCCGCTCGAACGCCTGCTGCCCAACGTCCTCGGCGAGAGCCGGATCGCCCAGAACCGCCAGCGCCACACCGAACACCCGTCGCTGGAAGCGTCGGACGAAGGCGACCGACAGCTCCGCGTCACCGACCGCGAGGCCCGCGAGCAGCAGGTCGTCGGCCATCCGATCGACCTGCCGCCCGCGTGCCACCCCGACCCCCCGGAGCTCAGTGCCGCATCCCGACGAACGACCACCCCATGACGAAGACCGCCCCGACCAGCAGCAGCATCGCGAGCGGCACGTGCACCACGAGTATCCCCGCGTCGCCGATCGCGGCCTGGACGAACCCGAGCACGAAGATCACCACCGCGAGCGCAGCCGGCCACCGGTGGCTTCGGCGCTGCCGCGTGATCAGGACCGCGGCCAGGGCGGTCAGCCCGGTGAGCACGTGCACGACGATCGCCCCGTCGTAGTGCAGGGCCTCGGCCACGCGGACCCGAGACAGGATCCCGCCCGCCGACGCGCCCTGCGCCACGATGAACAGCACGGACAGCGTCGCGACGACGCGCAGCACGGCGGGGCTCACGATCGTGGCGGAGGTCAAGGCGGAGGTCGTGGTGGACGAGCGTGTCATCGGGTCTCCTGGACGGTCGGACGCATCGACCCACGAGTTACGGCGCGTCCTCGTCGGGGGATTGCCGAGCGCGCGCATCGTGACCTCATCGTGACGTCGGCGCCCGTCGGGGGTGGCGTCTCGCCTCTTGATTGCTGGCCCAACACGGGCGGTTGACCCCATGCGCCCCGGGTACGCGATTGATGGTGAAAGGTGGTGCACAAGGCCTCGGTGCCCAGAAGACGATGAAGCCGTGTCCGAAGCACATGCACTACGGCCCGTGCGGCGGCGTGCGCGACGACGGCAGCTGCGAGATGCGCCCGCGGCCGTGTCCGTTCGTGGCGCTCGACGCCGCACCGGCGTGGGCGGGCTCGCCTGCGCCGCTGCGGCCGCCGACGCACCTGCTGACCACCTCAGGTGGTCCGCTCGTCCTCACCGACCTCACCTTGCCCGCCTACGAGCCGGCCGCCGTCGCGCAGATCGTCGACGTTCTTGCGCCGACGTGTGAGGCCGTGCTGGTGGGCGAGCATCAGAGCAGGCCGGATCTTCCCCCCACCCTGATGGCCGCGCTCATTAAGCAGCGGGGAGTGCGTCCGTGGATCACGCTGACGTGCCGGGACCGCAACCGGGTCGTTCTCGAGCAGGAGCTGCAGGGCCTGGCCGCGCTGGGCGGGGTCGGGGTGTTGTGCGCCACCGGTGACGGCCGGGCCCCGGGCGTGCGTGATGAGGTGACGCAGGTCTTCGACATCGACGGCACCCGTCTTGCGGGCATGGCCGCGCAAGTCGGTCTGCCGGTCGGCGTGCCCGAAGCCCCGGACGCGCCGCCACGGCACCTGCGCGCCGGTCGGCTGCTGGCGAAGCAGCAGGCGGGGGCCCAGGTGGTGGTGCTCAACCACGTCGGCACCGTCGAGCGGCTGGCCGCGTTCGTGGCCGAGGCACGCGCCATCGGGGTGCGGTTGCCGTTCGTGGCGGGCGTCGCGGTCTATACCGACGAACGCTCGGCCGGGGTGTTGCTGCGCTTCCCGGGCCTGGGCCTCGACGCCGACCGCGTGGCGCACGTGCTCGCCGCGTCGGACCCGGTGGCGGCCGGGTGCGCGGAAGCGGTGCGCGAGGCCCGGGCGCTCCTGGCGGTCGACGGGGTCGTCGGGGTCAACCTGTCCGGCCTCGCCTCCGGCCGGGGCGAGCGGGTGGGCGCGGAGATCAAGGCCGAAGTCGGCGCGGCGATCCGTGGGGGTGTCGGATGACCGACCCGATGGAGGCCGAGTTCGATGCCGTAGCGGGGTGGACGTGGCGTGCGGTGCGGCAGCTGGGGGAGGATCACGCGCTGCCTGCGGCATGCCAGGGCAGCGCCAGTCCGGCCGTGCTCGACTGGCTGGCGCAGGCGTGCGGGGTCACAGCGGACACGCGGCTGCTGGACGTCGGCGGCGGCACCGGTGGCCCCGCCGCTTATGCGGCCCGTCGGTTTGCCGCGCGTCCGCTGCTGGTCGATCCGATGCCGGGCGCCTGCCGGACCGCGCACGAGCTCTTCGGGCTGCCCGCCGTCGTCGGTGCGGGCGAGGCGCTGCCGATCGCGAGCGGTGCGCTGCGGGCCGTCTGGTGCCTGGGCGTGCTCTGCACGACGCCGCGCCGTCCGGCGGTCCTCCGGGAGCTGCGCCGAGTGCTGCACGACGGCGGCGAGCTCGGCCTGCTGGTGTTCGAACGACACTCGGCCCGGTTGCCCGACGTCCCCGAGGGCAACGACTTCCCCACGCCGACCGAGCTCGACCGGCAGATCCGCGGCGCCGGGCTCGCCATCGTCGACCGGGTGGCCTGTGCCGAGCTGGCGCCCACCCCGCGGTCATGGCGCGAACGGGCCGAACGGGTGCAGACCGTCATCGCCGCGGAGCACGGCAGCGACCCGCGCTACCGCATGGCTGCGGACCGGCAGCGACGGATCGCGGAGCTGTTGGGAGCCGGGGAGGTCAGCGGCGAACTCGTGCACGCCCGTCCGGTGGCCCGGTCCTCGAGGTGAGGCCCGGATGGTCTTCAGCCGCTTCGATCCTTTGCCATGAAAACCTTGCGGGCTGCGGCGTGATCGGGCGTCGAGACATACGCCTGCCCCACTGCGAGCTGCTCCAGCGCCTCCGACATCTCCTGCCCTGTGCGTCCCCGTAGGAACCCCGCTACCTTGCGGCTCTGCGGGTAGTTGCAGCGGAAGGCCACCTTCGTTCCCGCGTTGCCGAGCACATCGGGATTGAAGTCCTCGACGCCCTGGCTCGCGACCACCACCGCGACCCCGTACTTGCGGCCCTCCTTCATGATCTTCGGGAGGGTGACGTCGCGCGCGAGCCGATGTGCCTCGTCGAGGACTACGGCGAGGCGCAGCTGTTGCGCCTGGCCCCACCGGAACATCTCCCCATAGACCTTGCGGAGCACGAACGCGCCCGCGGCACGCTGCACCTGCTCCATAAGGCCGTGCACGTCCAGCACGACGCCCTGGCGCAGCAGGTCCGCGAAGCCCCGGCTCGCGACCGGATCGGCGAAGAGGCCGAAGTCGCTCAGTGGGCGCAGCCGGGCCACCACGTTGCGGCCTCGGCCGGTCGTCTCGACCGAACCGACGGCGTCCGCGAGGTCGTCCATCGTCGGCCAGTCGTCGGGACGGGCGGGTCGGGGAAAGCCGCGCTGCTCGTAGATCGCGCGGACGCCCTCGTAAACCGCGTTGCGCTGGATCTCTCCCAGACCACACACGGAGCCGATCACTTCGGAAAGCTTCCACGACGTCTCGCGGTACCGGCCGGGCTCGAAGGGGGAAAGCGGCAGGCCCTGCGTCGCGTCGAGGACAGCGGCGCCGCCGGGGGAGCAGCGGCCTTCTCCTCGCCGGGGCCGTGCCAGTCCCCGAGTATGTGCAACGCCGCCACGTCGTCGCTCCCTCAGTCAGGTAGTCGCCGAGCAGGACGGAGCCTCCGGCCCCGCCCCTCCGGCCCCCCGACCGTGGAATCCGGCCCACCGTAGTAGAGCTGGACCGGGCGGCGGCGACCGCCACCGGATCGGGCGAACGGGGCGAATAGGGCGGGGCCGGGATGGCGTCAGAGATCGCGGGGGGCGTCGAAGGAGCCTCGGCGCCGCCACCAGCGTCAGGTGCGGGCAACGAGCCTGGCCCTGCGGGCGGTGGTGGGCCAGCGAACCGCGTGCACCCAGCCGAGCTTCTCAAACGCCCAGATAACCCGGGCGGACATGTCGATCTGGCCGCGGCCGATGCCGTGGCGGGCGCAGGTCGGGTCCGCGTGGTGCAAGTTGTGCCAGGACTCGCCCATCGACAGGATCGCGAGTGGCCAGACGTTGGTGGCCCGACCCTGCGCAGCCCAGGGGCGATCGCCGATCATGTGGCAGATCGAGTTGATCGACCAGGTCACGTGGTGCAGCACCGCGACCCGCACGAGCCCCGCCCAGAAGAACGCGGTGAACGCGCCCCACCACGACATCGTGGCCACCCCGCCGATCAGCGCGGGAGCCAGCAACGTGATCAGGGTCCAGAGCGGGAACAGTAGGCCGATCCGGACGATGTCGCGGTCGGACTGCAGGTCGGGGGCGAACCGGTCGGCGTTGGTGCGGTCGCGGTTGAACAGCCAGCCCAGGTGAGAGTGGAAGAAGCCGCGAGCCAGTGCGAGCGGCGTGCGGCCGAACAGCCACGGCGAGTGCGGGTCGCCTTCCTTGTCGGTGAAGGCGTGGTGGCGGCGGTGGTCGGCCACCCAGGTGACGATGTCACCCTGCATCGAGAGGCTGCCCGCGATGGCGAGTCCGTTGCGCAGGGCCCGCCCGGCCTTGAAGGCGCGGTGGGTGAAGTGTCGGTGGAACCCGACGGTCACGCCGAATCCGGAGACCAGGTAGAAGCCGACGGCCAGCCCGGCGTCCAGCCAGGAAAGACCCCAGCCCCAGGCCAGCGGCACGGCTACGACCAGGGCCAGCATCGGGAGCAGGGTGAAGGCATAGACCAGCGTCGCCTCGGAGCGCGGACGCTTGGCGACGAGCAGCGGCTTTGCCTCGCTCACTGCCCCCTCAGCGGGCGGGGTGGATGCGGGGATTGTCTTGGTGGTGGTCACGCTCGGGGTGTCTCCTCGGTGCTGAGTGTGCCGTCGCGCGTCGCGCGGCAATCCACCGAGGTCCAGGGCGAAATCGAGCCGGTCGTGCCGGGGCGATGCGACCGATCGGCATGGTGCCGATCGTTGCCCGCCCTGATCAGAGTACCCGCGACAGGGCGTATCAAACCCGCCGACACCAGCGGAGATCAACGGTGGACAGCGTTCGATCGGCTACACCGCTACTGCCGCGGCAACCTGCACCTGGCCGAGGTGGCCCGCCTGCTCGTCGACCGCGAACTGGATCCCGCCGTGCTGACCACCTCGCTCGCATGAGCAGACCCACAAAGGGTTGGAGGAGGTCTGACCTGCCGCGCATTCTCCCTGCTGTTACCCCGGACCCCGGTGACGAGGCTTTGGCTTGTCAAACCGGAAGGTGTCACGCCGTGATCAACATCCAGCCAACCCGCGACGAGGAACACCACCACGATCGGGCTTACCCGGTCACGGCCGCGGATCTCCTCGACGGCGCGGTGGCGTGCTTCTGCGAGGTCGCGACCGAGCCCGGTCCGGGCGGCGACATCGTGGTGCTGCGGGTGGCCGGGGAGATCGACATGCTCACCCTCCCCGTCCTGAAGGATGCGCTGGGCGCCGCGATGGCGCGGCGCCCCGCCGATCTCGTGGTCGACCTGGCCGGAGTCGGCTTCTGCTGCGTGCGCGGGTTCGCCCTGCTTGCCGCGGCGGCCCGCAACGCGCAGACCTGCGGGACCGCCTACGCCCTCAGCGGCCTCAGCCCGCGTCTGAACCGTGTCGCAACCTTGCACGAGCCCGAGCAACGTTGTGTCCGCTACCGCAGCGTCGCTGCCGCGGTCGGCGCGGTCCGCGTCGATCGCACCTATCGGCCCGCCTGATCATCTCATCACGCCGCAGCCTCGGTAGAACTTCAACCCGGCTCGGCCGCAGCGACCTCGTCAGCGGCGGCGGCGCCGCGCTCGCCCATCGGGGCAGGCTCGCCTGTGGTGGTGTCGTGCCGGGTCTGCCGCTCGGACTCAGCGTTGATCTCGGCGCCGAGCAGCACGAGGTAGCTGGTGAGGTAGAGCCAGAGCATCAGTACGACGACGCCCGCGATCGTTCCGTAGGTCTTGTTGTAACTGCCGAAGTTGTTGACGTACAGGCTGAACACGACACTGCCGACGATCCACAGCACGGTCGCGACGAGCGATCCGGCGCTCACCCAGGCGAAGCGGGGGGCGTCACGGTCGGGCGCCAGCCGGTAGACCACGGCGAGCGCGACCACGATGACGACAACGAGCAGCACCCACCGCACGATCTGGGCGATCACCGTCGCCGCCGTCCCCAGTGACAGCGCGTTGAGCGCGACCGGGACGACAGCGACCAAGGCGAGGGTGAGGAGCAGGAACACGATCGCGCCGAGGGTCAACAGCAGCGCGAGGCCACGGACTTTGAGGAAGCCGCGGGTCTCGTCCTCGTCGTAGGCGAGGTTGACGGCCTTGATCAGGTTGCTGGTGCCGCTCGAGGCGGACCACAGCGCGGCCAGCAGCGAGACCACGAGGCCGAAGCCCAGTGCCCCTGAGCTGGTCGAAGACACGGACCGGAGTTGGTCGGCAACGATCGGCTGAGCCTGCTGGGGGAGTGCCGCGGCCAGGTCCCGTACCTGTGTGGCCACCGTCTGCGGATCGGCGATGAGCCCGTACAGCGTGAGCGCCGCGATGATCGCCGGGAAGATGGCAAGGAACGCGAAGTAGGCCACGCCACCGGCGAGCATGGGCACGTTGTCGGCGCTGCTCTCCTTGATCGCCCGCCGCACGACCTGCCACCACCCCTTCGGCGGAATCTGGCCCGGGTTCCCCGCGCCCTCGCCGGGCAGCCGGTCGCGGACCCGCTGGTCTTCTGAGGTCACCATGCCCTGTCCTTCGGTGTGTTCTCTTGCCGACACGCGTTGGCCTACCCCGGTACAGAGAAACGATGCGTCCCACGCCCGTGCGACGCGGGCCGCTGGTGGAAGATCGCGTCGAGCCGCACACCACGACGGTCGCCGCCAGCGTCAGGTACGGCTCGAGGCGATCTTGCCGGGTGGCGCCGCGTCTCCCACACTGGCGATCTCGGCGACCGGCGCCTAGTGTCGGTTGGGCAGCCCTGAACCGCGCTGAGGTTCACAGAGGGAGGGCTGCCTCCGAGCACAATTTCTGCTTTCGGGAGATCCTTGTCTGTCAGTGCCATCTGCCATTCTTGGACGACGACGGCGGCAGTTCGGTGTGCGGCCTGCGTGGCGCTTCGCGAGCCGACGCCTGGCCAGCAAGATCTTGAGAATTGAGGAAAACAATGGCACAGGAAGCAACGCCGTCGACAGCGGCGGCCCGCAGCACCGGCTCCGGTGACCGGGCAAATTCGATCGGCAATGGTTCGCCAGTCGACGACGACGGCAAGCGTGGTCAGCGCGGTGAGCAGGGGCAGCCGGGCGAGCAGGGTCAGCCGGGCGAGCGGGGCGAGCAGGGTTCGGTCGGCGAGCAGGGTGAGCCGGGCGAGCGCGGTGAGCAGGGTCGAGTCGGGCGAGCGCGGTGAGGGCCGTCGGCGAGCGGGGCGAGCAGGGTGAGCCGGGCGAGCGCGGTGAGCCGGGCGAACGCGGTGAGCAGGGTGAGCCGGGCGAGCGCGGTGAGCAGGGTGAGCCGGGCGAGCGCGGTGAGCAGGGTGAGCCGGGCGAGCGGGGCGAGCAGGGTGAGCCGGGCGAGCGCGGTGAGCCGGGCGAACGCGGTGAGCCGGGCGAACGCGGTGAGCAGGGTGAGCCGGGCGAGCGCGGTGAGCAGGGTGAGCCGGGCGAGCGCGGTGAGCAGGGTGAGCCGGGCGAGCGCGGTGAGCAGGGTGAGCCGGGCGAGCGCGGTGAGCAGGGTGAGCCGGGCGAGCGCGGCGAGCAGGGCCCGGTCGGCGAGCAGGGCCCCATCGGAGCACAGGGACCCGTCGGGGCGCAGGGTCCGGCCGGTGAGCAGGGTCCGGCCGGTGAGCAGGGTCCGGCCGGTGAGCAGGGTCCCGTCGGGGAGCCGGGGCCCGCAGGGCCCGCAGGTCCACCCGGACCCCAGGGTCAGGCTGGGCCGCAGGGCCTGCCGGGACCCCAGGGCCCTCAGGGCTGGGCACCTGAGCCCGTCGCCTCGTCCGCGTCCGGCTGGTCACGTCCCGCCATCAACGCCGCGACTAGCCTCGGTCCGGCGCTCGACTTCGGCATGGCGCTGGTGTTCGCCCCCGTACGTTTGTTCGCCTCGGCGATGGAGAACGCGGTGAAGGTGCAGCAGCAGACGTGGGCGTCGCTGACCGGCCTCACCCGTGGTCATTCGGCGCGCTGATCGGCGGAAGTGGGACATGCGCGCCACATATGGCCGTCATGTCCCACTCTCGGCGATCAACGCTGGCGGTTGATCGCCGCTTATCGGGCGTACTCCCGGGGTCGCTGGCCTTCCCCAGCACCTTCGCCGAGACGCCGACGGTGGTCCGCGACGAACGGGCTGCGCTCGGGCGCAGGCGCTCCGATGGCTGGGCGCCCTACCAGCAGCACGGGACACGGCGCATGCTGTGCCGCGCTGCGAGCGACCAATCCCAGGCGGTGGCCGAAGCCCGGGCGCGTCCCCCCGAGCACCAACAGGTCGGCGTCGACGGCCTCGCCGACCAGTTCGTAGGGTCGGACTCTGCGCAGTTCGGTGACCACCGGCAGTGCGACGTGGGCGGTGGCGAGCTGGTCGTGCGCGGCCGCGAGCAGCAGATGACCGTGGTCAACGGCGTCGTCGAGACCGACGCTGCGCGCGGCGAAACACAGCGGCACAGCATGCCGGACAGCGAGCGCGGCGCCGATGTAGGTGGCCGCCTCGGCGGCGGTGTCGAGCACGGCCTGCTCGTCGGGCAGGCTGCGCAGTGCGACCGTCACCAATCCCTGTGGCGGTCCGAAGCTCGAATGGCGTGGCATCGCCAGCGCCAAGTCGGCCGGGCCGCTCGGTCCTGGGCAGTCAATGTCGCTCAGCACGCGAATGCGGCGCCCGGAGCTGGCCAACCACCGCCAAATCCACGCCGGTGCCGTCGCCCGGTTCTCGCGGATCATCCCGCACCTCCCCCGACGTCAGCTCAACCGGAACGGGGCCTATCCGTCGCATTCGGGCGAAGCGAGTGTGGACGGCCCGCGTCTCGTAGTGGCAGCGGCTGCTCACGGCCCCCGCCGCGGGTCTCCATCGACCGTCCATCTCGATCGATCCTGAACCGGACTATTGCCGCTTCAGCCGACTGGTTTCGCTGACCAGAATTATGCTAGGCAGGCGTCAAGAGCGTGTCGAGACTCCGTGGCTGAGAACGTCCGGCAATGGTCGCTCCTACTGTGCGGCGCGCGCCCGCATGATCGTCGCGGTGAAGACTCCTGCTGCGGCCGCGGTGGCGGTGAGGAGCAGGAAACCCACCGTGTAGCTGCCGGTGGCCCCGTAGACCCCGCCCATGACCAGCGGTGGGAAGAAGCCACCGAGGCCGCCTGCCGCGCCGACGACGCCGGTGACCGCGCCGACCTGACCGGCCGGGACGAGGCGCGCGACGAGCGCGAATACCGCCCCGGTGCCCGCGCCGAGTGCGGCGGCCATGCCGAGGAACGCGATCGTGCCGACGGGCGCGAGCGGGAGGCCGATGGCCGCGACCGCGGCCAGCAGTGCCACCGCGGCGTAGGACGTGACGAGAACGATGATCGGGCCGATCCGGTCCGACAGCCATCCGCCCACGGGGCGCATGACGACCGCGAGCAGGACGAACCCGGCGGTGCGCAGGGCGGCGTCGCTGCGGTCGAGGTGGAAGGCGCTGACGAGGTAGGTGGGCAGGTAGACGCTGAAGGCGACGAATCCACCGAAGGCGATGGCGTACAGGAACGACAGCTGCAGCGTGACGATCAGGCGCAGGGTGCTGGCCAGGCGCGCGAGCATGCCGCCCGCGACGGTCTGGCGATCGGGCCGGTCGCGCAGCAGCAGATAGGCGATGACCGCGTAGCCGACGAGGACGACGGCCACGAGGTCGAACGGGAAGCTGCGGCCCAGGCTGTTGCTGAGCTGGACGGTGGTGAATGCCGAGATGGCGGTGCCGCCCATGCCTGCGCCGAAGATCCCGAGGGCGAGTCCGCGCCGGGCGGGCGGGTACCAGGAGTTCACGAAAGGGATGCCGATCGCGAACGTCGTGCCGCCCAGCCCGAGGAAGAAGCCGCCCGCCAGGTAGGCGGCGAAGGAGTTCGCGAGGTGGCCGAGGTAGAGCACCGGCAGCACGGTCAGCAGGGACACGATGGTGAACATCCGCCGCGCGCCCCAGCGGTCGGTGAGCGCGCCGACCGGGATGCGGCCGATCGAGCCGACGATCACGGGTACCGCGACGACCAGGGACTGCTGGAAGGCGCTCAGGTGCAGTTGCTCGCTCAGTGTCGCGCCGAGCGGGGAGAGCAGAGCCCAGGCCCAGAAGGTCACCGCGAAGCCGACGGTGGCGGTGGTCAGCATCAGCCCGGGCCGTCCCGTCCACTTGGCGGACGCGGGGGTCGGCGGCTGTCCTCGTGGGGTCGGTGTGGTCACGACGCGCTCCAGGTGTGGGTGCGGCCGAGCACGGCGGCTCGACTGATCGCAGTGCAGCGTCGGATGGGGACACTGCGCCGCGGTAGGGGTCTTTCGGTCCGGTAGGAGAGGACTTTGGACCTAGCTGAGGGTGCCACATACCGGACACTGCCGCGACGATCACGACGCTCAGCCCATCGCCGCGCCGCGCCCGGCGGCGAGCAGCGCAGTGGCCGCCTGTGTCACCTGGTCGACGTCGACGCCGAGCAGCGCCGGGTCGGGATCGTCGGCGAACGGGTCGCCGCGGCGGCGGGCGGCGTCGGTGAGCACGATGTGCGGGCCGCCCTCCGGGGGACCCCAGCGGTCGGGTGACACCGGCCCGAACAGCACCACGGACGGCGTCCCGAACGCGGTCGCCAGGTGGGCGACGCCGGTGTCGCCGCACACGACGAGCGCGGCACCGGCCACGAGATCGGCGAGCCTGCCCAGGTCCGTGCGGCCCGCCAGCACCCGGGCGCGGGGCAGCCCCGCTGCTCGCGCGATCCGCTGTGCCCGTTCCCGCTCGGCGACGCTCCCGGTGACCACAACGCGCCTGCCGCCGCGTTCCAGCCGGGCCGCGAGCGCCGCGAACCGGTCCGCGGGCCACCTTTTCGCCCCGTAGGCCGCGCCGGGGTGGATCACGACATGGTCGGCCCGCGTGACGGGACGTCCCCCGAGGGCAAGGTTCGTCGGATCGGTCGCCACCCCGAAGGCCTCGACGACGGCACACCACCGCGCGCGCTCGTGCCGGTGGACGGCGGCCACGTCGTCCCAGCTCGGGCCCGCCCAACCGGGCGCCTGTACGCCGATGCGCAGCCGGGGACGCGTCGCATCCAGCGCCTGATGGCTTTGCGGGCCCACGCCGTGCAGGTTCACCGCAACGTCGGGCGGGTGCGCTCCGGGCCAGGCCAGCGTGGCGGGCGAGCCCGTCGGCAGGACCTCGTCGACGGCTCCGGAGCGGAGCGCCAGCGGGCCGAGCGCGGCCGGAGCGCCCAGCACGACATGGTGCGCCGGATAGCGGCTGCGCAGCCCCCGCAGCGCGGGCACCGCCACCAACAGGTCCCCGAGGCCCAGCGCCCTGAGCACGAGCAACTGTCGCATGCCTACCCCACCCGCGGCCTGATCACACCACCACGGCGGTGGCCAGGCGCGTCGCGAACCCACCTGCCCCGCCCGCGCCGACGAACCGCGCCGCGCGGCGCACCGCCGATCGGACGGCGTCGAGCCGGGACCGCCCCTCGGCGAGCGCCGCCGCGAGGCTGCCCGCGAACGCGTCCCCCGCGCCGCAGGGGTCGCCGCCCGCCACCGACGGGGCCGCGACGACGTCCGCGCGGTCGTCCTCGCGATCGTCCCCGATGAGCACCGCGCCACGCGCTCCGCACGTCACCGCCACCGCGCGGGCCGACCAGGCGCGCCGTACGTCGCGGCCGACGCTCGCCGCGGTCCCGACACGTCCGGTGGTCCCGCGCGCCTCGGCGAGGTTCGGGGTGGCGACCGTGACGTGCGGCACCGGGACGGGACCGCGCGGGTGCGGGTCCCAGACCACGGGCACCCCCGCCCGCAACGCGTCGGACAACGCGCACCGGACCAGTGGGTCCGCCGCCACCCCGCGGCCGTAGTCGGACACGAGCACGGCCGCGGCGGCGCACAGCGCCGCGCCGAGCGGCGCGGCGACGGAGCCCCCGAAACCGGGCGCAGGACGTCCGTCGCCGCGGTCGACGCGGCCGAGGCCCGCCAGCCGCGTCTTGACGACGGTCCCGCCCTCGCCGGGACCCGCCACGACCTCGACCCGATCACGAAGCAGAGCGAGCAGCCGTGCGCCGTCGTCGTCGGGGCACAACGCGGTGACGAGCGTGACGGGCACGCCGTCGACCGCCAGCAGCGCGGCGGCGAGCCCGGCCCCGCCCGGCCGTGTCACCTCGCTCGTGACGTCCAGGACGGGGAGGTCCGTGTCGGGGCTGGTGCGCTCCACCCGACCGTCGACGTCGACGTCGACGAGGGCGTCCCCGATCACCAGCACCCCCGAACGCCCCCTCATCGGGCCGCCTGCGCGCGGGCCACGATGGCGCTCGTCGAGTGGTCGGCGAGGTAGTCGAGGATGCGCACCTCGCCGCCGAGGGCCTCCACGACCGGCGTCTCGGGAAGCATCTCCGGCGTGTAGTCCCCACCCTTCGCGTACACGTCGGGCCGCACGAGGTCGAGCAGCTCCACCGGGCTGTCCGCGCCGAAGGCGGTGACCAGGTCCACGACGCTGAGCGCACCGATCACCCCCGCCCGGTCCTCCAGCGGGTTGACCGGCCGGGTGGGGCCCTTCAGCCGGGCGACGCTCGCGTCGGTGTTGAGCGCGACGACAAGCACGTCACCCAGGGCGCGGGCCTGTCGCAGATAGGCGACGTGCCCGCGGTGCAGCACGTCGAAGCAGCCGTTGGTGAAGACCACCCGGTGCCCGGCGGCGCGGTGCTCGGCCAACACGGTCAGCAGGTCGTGGTGGCTGAGCAGGCGGCCGGGCGCGGCGTCGGCGAGCCGCGCGGTCAGCGCGCCCGTGCTGCAGGTCGCCACGATCGGACGGCCGACGACCACGTCCGCCGCGGCCTGGGCGACGATGAGCGCGACGTCGGGTGCCGCGCCGACAGCGCGGGCGGCGGTCCAGGCGGCGGCGAAGACGTCGCCTGCGCCGTTGCAGGAGGTGGCGGGGGCCGGTGCGGCCGCGCCCCTCCAGTGCGGTGGCGTGTCGTCGGCGGGCAGTCGTACGACGCCGTCGACGTCGAGCGTCACGAGCACGTCGGCGCCGCCCGCGGCGTCGACGAGCCGACGGTGGCGGACCACGGCCCACTTCCGACGGTCGCGCAGTGGCGCAGGCTCGCCGAGCAACAGCGCGGCCTCGGCGAGGTTGGGGGTCACCGCTTCCGGTCGGAGCGCGGCCCACGGCGCGAGATCGTGCGCGTCGACGACGAGCAGCGGCATCCGCCGCCGAGCGCGTTCCAGCCTGCGCCGCACCGGGTCGGCCAAGGTGCCGAGCCCGTAGTCGGCCACGAGGACCGCGACTGTCGGGCCGCCGAGCGCCAGGCTGACCTGGTCGGCGAGGGCCCGTGCGACGGCGGCGGCCATCGGGGGAGGGGTCACGTCGAAGCGGGCGACGGGGTGCTCGGGTGGCTCGCCCGCCAGTACCCGACGCTTGGCCGCGGTCGGCCGGGCGGGATCGAGGATGCAGCGGTCGGTCCGCACCCCGGCGGCGGCCAGCGCACGGCGCAGCAGCCTGCCGTCGTGGTCGTCGCCCAGCGTCGCGACCAGCTCGACGTCGGCGCCGAGCGCGGCCAGCGCCGCGGCCGTGCCCGCGGCGCCGCCGGGCGCCGTGCGGGTGTCGGCCAGCTCGATGACCGGTACGGGCCCGTCCCGGCCGGTGCGGTGGGCAGGCCCGCTGACCCAGCCGTCGAGCACGGCGTCGCCGACGACGAGCACCCGCGGGGCGTTCCGCGCGATCAGCCCGGCGATGTCGAGCGCGTCCGCGCGGGTTCCCAGGCGCAGGTCCGGCTCGGCGGTCACGGCCACGACGGCTCGACCGACGGGGTGACGATCAGCTCGCGCACCTCGCACCCGGTGGGCCTTTCCAGCGCGAACAGCACGGCCGCGGCGACCTCGCCCGGGTCGTTGAGCACCGCGTCGGGCCCGGGACGGTACTGCTCGGTGCGGCCGTCGAAGAACGCGGTGTTCATGCCGCCCGGCACGAGCAGTGTCACGCCGACCTCGCCCTGCAGCTCCACGGTGAGCGCGCGGGTCAGCCCGACCACGCCGAACTTGGAGGCGCAGTAGGCGGTGGCGTCGGACAGGGCGCGCAGCCCGAGCGTCGAGGCGACGGTGACGATCCGGCCACGGCTGGCGCGCAGGGCGGGCAGCGCGGCGCGGATGACCGCGGCCGTGCCGAGCAGGTTGACCTGCACCACCCGGTCCCACGCCTCGGCGGGCACCTCGTCCATCCGGCCGCAGGCGTCGATGCCCGCCGCGGTGACGACCGCGTCCAGCCCGTCACGGGCCAGCCGGTGGACGGCGTCCTCCGCGGCGCGGGGCTCGGCCAGATCGACGAGGACGGTCGGCGCGTCGGCGAGCCGGGGTTCCCCGGTGGCTCGTGGGTCCACCCGGTCGAGCAGCAGTGGGGTGCCGCCCGCCGTCGCGACGGCGGCCGCGACGGCGCGGCCCAGTCCGGAGGCGGCTCCCGTGACGAGAACCCGTCCCAGGGTTCGGGTGGCGTCGTGCCGGGGCGCAGTGCGCGTGTCGGTCACAGTCATGCGGAATCCTCGGGGTCTATGACGCGGCGAGCGGGGCGCCGGGCACGCCGCTCTCCATGGTCGTGGGCAGGATCGACGCCAACGCCGCCTCCACGGCGCGGCACAGCATGTGGACGGCCGCGAGGTGCGTCTCCTGCACGGTCGCGGTGTCGCCGGGAATGCAGACGGCGTCGTCGCACAGGAGGGCGAGCGGGTTGGGCCCGGCGCCGGTGAGCGCCCAGGCGTCGGCGCCGCGGCACCGCGCGGCGCGGGCCGCCGTGAGCAGGTTGCGGCTGCGCCCGCTGGTGGACAGCAGAAACACGACGTCGCCGGGCCGGGCGTGAGCGCGCACCTGTCGGGCGAACACCTCCTCGAAGCCGTAGTCGTTGCCGATCGCGGTGATCGCGGAGGTGTCGCTGTGCAGGGCGAGCGCGGGAAGGGGCATGCGCTCCCCTTCGAAGCGTCCGACGAGCTCGGCGGTGAGGTGTTGGGCCTCCGCGGCGCTGCCGCCGTTGCCCGCAGCGAGCAGCCTGCCCCCGCTGGTGAGGCGGGCGGCCAACGTCGCGCCCCAACGGGCGAGCGTGTCGCCGGAAGCGCGCAGCGCGGGCAGCGCGGCGGCGAGCCGGTCGATGTGGTCGTCGAGAAGGTCACGGCCGGACGGGGCCGGGGGCAGCCGATGGGTCACCGAGCGCCTCCGACGGCTCGGGCGGTGGTCCCGGCGCGCTCGTCCAACACCTCGTCGTAGACCCGTTCGGTGGCGGCGGCGATGCGCTCCCACGTATAGCGGGCCAGGACGCGAGCGCGGCCTGCGACGCCGAACGCGGGAAGCCGCGGGACGGCCAGGACCTCCCGCAGCGCGGCGGCGAGGGCGTCGAGCCTTCGGGGCGGCACGTGCAGCCCGGTGACCCCGTGCACGACCGTGTCCTGCAGACCACCGACCGCAGTGGCCACGACGGCCCGCTCACATGCCATCGCCTCGAGCGCCACCATGCCGAAGGGCTCATACCAGGGCGCGCACACGACCGCGTCGACCGAGCGCAGCAGCGGGGGCACCGCGTCGCGGGCCACGGCGCCGAGGAACCGCACGCGGTCGACCACCCCGCAGCGGGCGGCCACCGCCCGCAGCCGGGCGCTGTCGGGGTCGGGGGCACCCTCGGCATCGGGGTCCGCGGGCCCGGCCTGCCCACCCGCCACGAGCAGCTCCGCCTCCGGCACCTCGGCGAGCGCGGCCACGGTCTCGTCCACGCCCTTCCGCCGCACCAGCCGGCCGATGCTGAGCAGGCGCGGTCGATGGCCGCGGGGGACCGCGGGCCCGGCGGGGGAGAACACGTCGGGGTCGACGCCGCAGGGCACGACCGACACCCGCCCGCGTGGCGCGCCCATGCGGACCAGTTCGAAAAGCTCGTCCTCGCAGGTGGCAACGACCCGGTCGGCGTGGCGGACGAGCAGCCGCTCGGCGGAGATGCGGCTCTCCGGACTCGTGTCGGCGGCGCCCTGGTGACGGCGCTTGACGCAGCCGAGGGCGTGGAAGGTCTGCACCAGCGGGATGTCGAGACCGCGCAGCGCGGCCGCCGCCGCGAGGCCGGACATCCAGAAATGCGCGTGGACGACGTCGGGGGGCTCCGCCCGCCAGCACTCCTCCAGGCCTCGGGCCAGCTCGGGGATGTGTCCGATGACGTCGTCCTTGGGGATCGGACGCGCAGGTCCGGCGGCGACGTGTCGGACGGTCACGCCGGGCTGCAGCGGCACGACCTCGGGCCGGTCGGGGTCGTCCCGGCGGGTCAGGACGGTGACCTCGTGGCCGGTGGCGGCCAGGGCCCGGCTCAGCTCGTGGACGTGGATGTTCTGCCCCCCGGAGTCGGGACCACCGGGTGCGGCAAGGGGGCTCGCATGCTCGGAGACCATGGCGATGCGCACGGTTCAGCTCCTTGTCGGTAGTGCGGATGGATCGGGGCGGGGGAGGCGTCGGTGGTCGTTGGTGACCCGGTCGAGGACCGTGTCCCAGTCGGTCAGGAAGCGGGCGATCCCGAACCGCCCCAGCGCGGCAGCACGGGCAGCGCGCCCGGCCGCCGCCGCGACGTCGCGGTCCTCGACCAGGCACCGCAGCCCGTCGCGAAGCTGCGCGGGATCGTTGGACCGGATCCCGGCCTCGGGCGGCACCACCTCGGGGGCCTCGGTCGTCGCGAGCGCGACGATGGGCATGCCCAGCAGCATCGCCTCGATCAGCGACAGGCCGAGCGAGGTCCAGCGGGCGGTGTGCACGTAGGCCGCGCGACGCGCCAGCTCCGCGTGCAGGCGGTGCTGGGGCAGGTCGCCGACGGGCCGGATGAGGTCGCAGCCGCAATGCCCGGGGAGTCGGTCGACGCCGATGCCGAACACGTCGAGCGGCGTCGCCTCGGCCAGCCCGGGCAGCAGGTCGGTGCCGGTGATCCGGCCCCGGCGGACCGGTTCGTTGATGCAGACGGCGGCGGAGCGCAGCTCACCGGTCCATCGGGCACCGGGGTCGAGCACGCCGTGCTCCACGACGGTCGTCGGGGTGCGGCCGGTGTCCCACATCAGGGCGTTGAAGTGGGTGACGTGCACGAGCAGGACGTCGTCCCGGTCCGCGAACGGATGACGGGTGGTGGCGGCGGGCCCCCGTGGGGCGTTGTGCTCGAGGTAGACCGCGGGCAGGTCGCGGCCGGGAACCCGGCCGAGCCACGCGGTGGCCAGCTCGGCCTCCTCCGGCCGTTGGAGCACCAGGACGTCGACGTCGGCGGCACGCATTTCGACCGGAGAGACCTCGACCGCGCTCGCGGGCCAGTCCCAGGCCGCGGGCCTGCCGCCGCCCCACGGGCCGCGTTCCGGGAGCGTGGGCAGCAGGTAGCGGTGCCTGCCCTGGACGAACGCCGTGGTCCATGAGCCGTGCACGTGCCAGATCAGGATGTTCACGCGGGCACCTCCGCGACGGCGGTGCCGGTGAGGGCCGCAACGGCACCCACGACGGTCTCCGGGGTGACCGCCGCGAGACAGGGATGGCCGGGGGTGGGGCAGTCGCGGGCCCGGGAGTCGCGGCACGGTGCCTGCTGGTCGCCGAGCAGGACGTGGGGCACGCGGTAGGGCCGCCAGCGCACCGCCGGAACGACGGGGGCGAACAACGAGACGACCGGCGTGCCGACGGCGGCGGCCAGGTGGGCCGCGCCGGTGTTGCCGACGACCACGGCGGACGCGCGGGCGAGGACCCCGGACAGCTGCGCGAGGTCGGTGCGGCCGCCGAGGTCCCGGCCCGCCGCGCCCGCCACGGCGGCGGTCAGGGGCCGCTCGACGGGGCTTCCGGTCACCACGACCGGCCATCCGGCGTCGGCCAGCAACGCGACGGCGCGGTTGGCGTGCCGGGCGGGCCAGCGCCGCGCCGCGACGGCGGCGCCCGGGTGCACCACGACATAGGGCCCGGCGGGCACGAGGCCGGTGACGGCGGGGGGCGGCCGGACCGCGAGCCCGTCGCCGTCGGCGGCGTAGCCCGCCGCCGCCGCGATGGCGAGCATGCGCTCCGGCTCGGGGATGTCCTCGGACAGGTCCTCGCCGGGACGCAGGCGGATGTCGAGCAACGCGCCGGGGTAGTCGACGGAGGCACCGGTGATGCGCGGCACCCCGGCCAGCCGCAGCAGCAGCGCGGTCGGCAAGGGCGACTGGTGGAACGACGTCAGCACCACGGCCTCGTCGACGTGCCGCTTGGCGATGTGGGCCGCGAGCAGGTCGAGCTCGTCGCGGCGGACGGGCGGTGGATCGGCGATCACCCAGGGGCAGGCCCAGGTCAGGACCTCGGCGACGCCGGGAAGCAGCCCTGCCGCCTGCGTGCCCGCCTGCCCGCAGAGCATCGTCACCTCGGCCCGCGCGGCGATGGCGCGCACGGCGGGGCCCGCCAGCAGCACGTCGCCTGCGCCGTCCAGGCGGACGACCAGGACGCGCCTCACGCTGGATCCCCGGCGGCGTCCCCGAGGAGGTACGCGACGGCGTCGCGCAGCGTCCGGCGCACCACCGGAGCAGCGCGGATCTCCTCCGGGCGGGTCACGGCGGTGGGAACGAGCACGGCGGTGGCCCCCGCCGCCAGGGCGGCCTCGACGTCGGCGCCGATGTCACCGACGAACGCGAGGCTGCTGGGCTCTGCGCCGAGCTCGGCTGCGGCGTCGAGCAGCATGCCGGGGCGCGGCTTGCGGCACGCGCACCCGTCGTCGGGGGCGTGCGGGCAGGTCCGCCAGACGTCGAACGGTCCGAGCAGCCGGTCGACTTCGGCGTTGACGGCCGCGGCGGCCGCCCGCGTGATGATGCCCCGTCCAATGCCGGACTGGTTGGTGACGACACCGGTGGGTATCCGGGCGCCGCGCAGGCGGTCCAGCGCCAGGCGGGCCGTGGGCATGGGACGCACCAGCCGGGGATCGCCGCAGTAGGGCACGTCGACGACGAGGGTGCCGTCGCGGTCGAAGAGGACGGCCGCGAGCCGAGCGGATGCGGTCATGGCCCAAGAGATCGACAGAATGCGCTGGCTTAAACTCCTCCCCCAGAACTACTACTCACCGCTATCAAGTGCCACTCTGAGTCACCGACCTGCGAGACCCAGCGCCGCCGCAACGACCATCTGCGGCGGAAGATCGAGGCACTCCAAGCCGTACGGGCAGTGGAACTGACGGCACGGGCTGCATTCCGTGGGCACGCGCAGCACGACCGCGGGCACCGACCGGGGCCGGAACTGGCCCTCGTCCTCGGTCCCGGCGAAGATCGCGACCACCGGGGTGCCCACGGCGTCGGCGAGGTGCATGCCGCCGCTGTTGTTCGTCACGGCCGCCGCCGCGCCCGCCAGCAGGCCCGCCAGACCGGGCACGTCGAGCGCCCCGGCGAGCCCGACGACCCCCGGCGTGCCGTCCGCTGTGACGGCGTCCACGAGCTCGCGCTCGGCGGCGGGCCCGCTCACGACCACCGGCAGGCCCTGCTCGGCCAACTGGGTGACCGCCGTCCGGAACCGGTCGGCGGGCCAGCGTCGCGCCGGGCACGAGGCGCCCGGCAGCACGACGGCGTAGGCCGCGCCCGCGCCGAGGCCTGCCGCGGCCAGCGCGGCACGGGCGTCCGCCCGGCCCCGCGCGGGAACGGAGGCGTGCAGGACGGGCACCGACGAGGCGACGCCGAGGCGGCCGAGGACGTAGAGCGCGCGGTCGACCTGGTGCAGGCCGTCCTCCGGGGCGGGCACCCAGTGGGTGAGGCCTGCACCGCCGAACTCCTTGGACGTCCCGGCGCGCACGGGCACCCCGGCGCGCTGCAGCGCGTACCCCGCAGGCCACGGCGACTGCGAGAACGACGTGAGCACGACGGCGGCGTCGTAACGTCGTTGCGCGAGCTCTGCCACGAGCTCGGTGTCCGGTGCTTCCGCGCTGGCGGCGATCTGCTGCCACGACACGCGGGCGACGACCGTGTCGTCCACCTCGGGCAGCAGTGTCGCCGCCTGCGCGCCCGCGGGCGAGGCGAGCAGCTCCAGCCGGGCCCGCGGGGCCGCGGCCCGCAGTGCGGCCATCGCGGGCCCGGCGAGGAGCACGTCGCCGAGGTTGTCCGGGCGCACGACGAGCAGGCGCTCCAGCGTGTCCCAGCAGATCGGCGGCCCGGACAGCGCCGCGGGGTGCTCGAAGCCCGTCACGGACCCGGCGTTCCCCCGGCGGGGCCCGGCGAACCCGGCGGGTTTGGGGCACGCCCCGCCGGGAACGGACCCGTGGTGAGGACCGGTCAGGCGGCGACGATCGCGATGGTGCACGGTCGGGCGGACCCGGGACGCGACGGCGTGGCCGACTACACCACCCGTCTCGTCGCGGCGCTGCGCGCAGCGGGGACGGACGTGACACCGGTGCCGGTCGGGCCCGGCCCGCTCGAGGCCGTGCGGGCGGCGCGTAGCCTGCGGGCGCTGCGGCCTGCCCTGGTGCACGTGCAGTTCGCGCCCTCGGCCTTCGGGTTCTCACCGTGGGTCGGGCTGCTCCCCGACCTCGTCGACGCGCCGGTGGTGACCACAGTGCACGAGTACGGCTGGTGGTCGGCGCCTGCGTGGGTGCCCGCGCGGGTGTGGGCGCCTCTGGAACGGCGGACGTGGTTCGACCGCGAGACGTGGCGGCTGGCTCCCGCGTCCGCCGTTGTCGTCGTCACGAACGCCGGGCACGCCACCGCCGTGGCGGGCAGGCTCGGTCGCGCGACGGCTACCGTCCCGTTGGCGCCCAACGTCCCCGACCACGGCCCGGGCGGCGGACGCGCCGCGGTCCGCGCACGGCTCGACGTGCCCCGCGACGCCCAGGTCGTCGCGTTCTTCGGGTTCGTCCACCCGGTCAAGGGGCTGCGTTACCTGATCGAGGCCGTGGCCCGGCTCCGTGTCCGACACCACCGGCTGCACCTGCTCATACTGGGCGGGTTCACCTCGCTCGCACTGCCTGCGGACGAGGCGCGCGCCTTCCGGCGAGAGCTGACCTCCTGGGCCGCGGAGTGCGGCGTGTCCGGCCAGGTCACGATCACCGGCCACCGGGAGGCGGCGGAGGTCTCCGCAGCGCTGCACGCCGCCGACGTCGCGGCGTTCCCGTTCACGGCGGGTGCCACGACGAAGAGCGGCGCGTTGCTGTCCGCGTTCGCCCATCGCCTCCCGACCCTCGTCACGGCGGCCGATCCGCCCGATCCCGAGCTGGTCGACGGCGAGACGGTCGTCGTCGCGCCGCGGCTGCGCGACAGCGCGGCGGTGGCCGACGCGCTTCAGCGGCTGCTGGACGACCCGGCGCTGGCGGCCCGCGTGGCCGCGGGCGGGGCCGCGCTCGCCGCCGAGCGCACCTGGCCGCGCATCGCCGCGCGGCACCAGGAGCTGTACGCGGCGGCCCGGACAGCGACGGCCGAGCATGTCCTGCGCTGAGCCCGACCCGGCAGGCGGGCCTGCGTCTCCCTCCTCCGCGGCGCCGGACACGGTCGGGGACGTCCTCGTCGTCGACCTGCTCGGTGGCATCGGCGACCTGGTGATGCTCCTGCCCTCGATCCACGCGCTGGCCCGTCGTCATCCGCAGGCCGCGGTGCGGGTGCTCACTCATGCGCCCGGGTCCGTCCTGCTCGCCGCCGACCCGGCCGTTGCCGAGGTCAGGACGGCGCCGAAGGGACATGAGCGCGCGGCGGTCGTTGCGGAGCTGGAGCGCCGCCGCTACGACCTCGTGGTCAGCACGACCCGTTACGACGGCATCCCCGCCGAGATCGGGCGTCGGGTGCCCCGCAGCGTCACCGACCTGTGGCGCCAGCCGCCGCCCGATGAGCTCGTGAGCCGCCGCTATCTGCGGATCCTCCGGGCCGAGGGCCTGGCGGACGGCGTGTACGAGCCGCCGCGGATCCACCTGACCGACGCCGAGCGTGCCGTGGGCGACCGTCGGTTGACCGAGCTGGTGCCGGGGAGCGCGGCGCCCATCCTGGTGGTGCCCGACGCGGGCATGGCGGTCAAGGTGTGGCCGCACCAGCGGCGGTTCGTCGCGGATCTGCTGGCCCGGGGCGTCCCTGTGCTCGTACTCGGGACGGACGTGCCGCCGCTCGACCTGCGCGAGCTGGCGGCGCTCTTCGCGGCGGTGGGGCGGCGTGGCGGGGTGGTCGTCGGGCCGGACACCGGCCCGGTCCGGGTGGCTGCCGCGGCCGGGGTCCGGACCGTCGCGCTGTTCGGCCCGACCGCCGCGACGCGCTACGGCCTCGACCCGCCGTCGGTCGACCTGCAGGGCCTCCCCGGCTGCCCACACCGGCGACCGACCGCCATCACCGAACAGGTGTGCTGGTGGAACGCCACCTGCCCGCTCGCTCCCGCAGGCCCGGCGTGCATGGCCGACCTCGCACCCGCACGGGTCGCCGCTGCCGTCCTCGCCGCGCTCCCCGGCCCCGCCCGCGCTGCAACCGGTGTCCGCGCGGCGATACGGGGTACGCCTCCCGGCACGGCCGACGCGACAACCGAAGGAACTCCACGATGACCCAGGACCAGTTCACCCAGCAGGACCCGACCGGCCAGCACGCCGCGCCCGGGAGCGGCGACCAGACGATCGAGTACCCCGGGCGTACCGGTGAGATGGATGTGCGGCCCGACCACGGTGAGCAGACCTACCGGGGCTCCGGGCGTCTGGAAGGGAAGAAGGCGGTGATCACGGGGGGAGACTCGGGCATCGGGCGGGCCGTGGCGATCGCGTTCGCCCGCGAGGGCGCCGACGTGCTCATCACCCATCTCGAGGCGGAGAAGGACGACGCCGACGAGACCGCGCGCTGGGTGCGCGAGGCGGGCCGGTCGGCGGTGACGGTGGCGGCGGACCTGCGCGAGGAGCAGAACTGCCACGAGGTCGTGGACCAGGCGGTGCGCGAGTTCGGTGGGATCGACGTGCTGGTGAGCAACGCCGCCTACCAGATGTCGCAGGACGGCGGGATCGACGACATCACCACCGAGCAGTTCGACCGGGTGATGAAGACCAACGTCTACGCCCTGTTCTGGTTGTGCAAAGCCGCCGTTCCGCACATGGCGCCGGGCTCGACGGTGATCACGACGTCGTCGGTACAGGCCTTTCAACCCTCCCCGCACCTGCTCGACTACGCGACCTCGAAAGCCGCCATCGTGAACTTCACGAAGGGGCTGGGCCGCAACCTGGCCGAACGAGGGATCAGAGTGAACTCGGTGGCGCCCGGACCGGTATGGACCCCGCTGATCCCGGCGACGATGGAGGAGAAGAAGCTGGAGTCGTTCGGGGCGCAGGCGCCCATGGGCCGGGCGGCCCAGCCCGCCGAGCTGGCCCCGTTCTACGTGTTCCTCGCGTCCCAGGAGTCGAGCTACATGACCTCGGAGGTGCTGGGCGTCACCGGAGGATCTCCCATCACCTGAAGCAGCACGCGTTCGGTCGTGCTCCGGTAGCTGCCGCGACCCGGCGGCGGCGCCGGGAACTGGCTATGTGTGTCGTCGACGACGCACGAGGAGTCCTGCGAGGAGAATCCCGACGCCCGCGGCGACGAACCCGGCGTTCTGGCGTAGGACCGGCGGAACAGGTACCCGGGCTGCGACCGCTCGTGCCTGCTCGGCGAACCTGCGGGCCCGCGCGAGCGCCTCGTCGCGCCGCGCCCGCACCCGTGCGGGCACGTCGACGCGTCGGCTCAACTCCTCGACGGTTTCTCCGAGCTGCTCCCGGACTGCGTCGAGATCCGCGCGCTGCTCGTCCCCGGATCGCGCCACCCCGGGCCGGGGTCCGGGGGTGAATGGCTGGCTCATCGCTTGGCCGCCTCTCGTACGGTGGCGACGTCGTCACGGACGTGGCGTGCCGCATGCTGCGGCACAGGAGGCCCCGCGCGGCGCAACTGCGATCGGCCGGCCAGGGCCAGTCCGCCCGCGACGACGAGGACCACGATCCCGACGACCAACGCCGCCAACCAGACGGGCCAGACCAGAGCAAGGGCGGCGACCGCAGCAGCGAGCAAGATCGCCAGGCCAAAGGCGGCGAGAAGACCACCCGCCCCGGCGAGCCCTGCGCCTGCGCCTGCCCGTTTGCCCTTCTCCGTGAGCTCGGCGCGCGCGAGTTCGAGCTCCCCTTTGACCAGCGCGGAAACCTGCTCGGCCAGGCGGGTGACAAGCTCACCGGTCGAGGCGTGTTCAAGATCAGGTGATCGGGCGTTCGGATCCATGGCGGCGGGGTACCCCTTCGGTCGCTCCTCACACAGGTCGCGGTAGCACACGCGCCGATGACCGACCACCGCGCGTACGAATCTGGCCCGTCTGTCCTGGCCGGGCTCCACGACCACGAACACCGGGCTCGGAGCAGTTCGAGCGCTCCTACCCGCGGCAGGTCGCTCTCCTGGTCGAGCTGCTTGGAACGTCCGGCGATTGACGATCGGCGTGAGCGGCGGGTGTGGGTGGTAGAGGCGGCCGCCGACCGGGTTTCAGCGCGTTGATCGGCGGAAGTGGGACATGCGCGCCAAATATGGCCGTCATGTCCCCCTTCCGGCGATCAACGCTGGCGGCGAACCCTCCGATGCGCACCTCGCACCCCATGTGTTGACGTCGCACCCCACCGGTGGGGTGCGAAGTCACCATCCGGGGTGCGAAGTGGGGCCCGCGGGGCGGGTGAGGCGGGCGAGCGTCGTCGGGCGGGCGAGCGCGGGCGGTGAGGCGAGCGGGGGCGGGGGAGGCGGGCGAGCGCGGCCGGGGGAGGCGGGCGAGGCACGCGATCACCCACCTGCGGTGATCGAGCGCCCGAGTCCGCGGGCGGCAGCCAGGAGGACCGGGACGTGACGTTCGGCGCGTCCGTCGTTGGGGACGATCACGGACAACGCCGCGACGACCTCGTTGAGGGCGCCCCGGACCGGCACGGCGACGCCCGCAGCGTCGTCGTGGACGTGGCCCGGCAGCACGGCGTAGCCCCGCCGACGCGTGTCGGCGAGGGCGGCCCGCAGCCCCTCCGGGGTCGTGATCGTGTTCCGGGTGTAGGCCACGAGTGGTCGGCGGAGCACCCGGTCCAAGAGGTCGGGTGGGCCGTGGGCGAGCAGAACGTGCCCGGACGAGGAGATGTGCAGGGGCAGCCTGCCCGCGATGCGCGAGTAGTTGATCACTGCCGCGCGGGCCGTCAGCCGCTCGATGAACAGCACCTCCTCGCCGTCGAGGACGCCGAGCTGTGCGTGGTGACCGACGACCGCGTGCAGGTCTTCGAGGTAGGGCATGGCCGCTTCGCGCAGCGAGCGGGTCGGCGAGGCGCGGGACGCCAGCTCCCACATGCGCACCCCGACGCGGACCGAGCGGTCGGGTCCGCGCTCGAGCAGACCGTGGGCGGTGAGCTCGGCGATGAGCCGCGAGACGGTGGCCACGTGCAGGCCGGTCCGTCGCGCGATCTCCGACACCGACAACGCGGTGTCCTCCGAGGTGAACGCGGCAAAGATGCGGATCGCGCGCGCGAGGGACGACTCGCCGGTCGCGGTCCGCGCCACGAGCCCAGTGTGGCACCGGAGGCCGCGGCGCGCCTCTCGTCCATTGAGAGGCCGCTTCGTTGCGGCGGCGGAGTTCCCCATGCTTCGAGCGACGACGAGGAGGTCACATGGTCCACACGCTCACCGGGGTGGTCGGCGCCGAGAAGGGCGCCGTGTCGGCGGATGTCGCCACGCTGAGGGTCACCGCGAAGCGGCCAGTGGCCGAGGACGTGCTCACGCTGGAGCTGGCGTCACCGGCCGGGCTTCGGCTGCGGGACTGGGAGCCCGGAGCCCACATCGACCTGGCGCTGCCGAACGGGATGACCCGTCAGTACTCCCTGTGTGGCGATCGCTGGGACCCGTTCACCTACCGCGTCGGCGTGCTCCGTGAGCAGGCAGGCCGCGGCGGATCCCACTACGTCCATGACGAGCTGGAGGTCGGGGACATCGTCGGGGTGGGCGGTCCGCGCAACAACTTCCCGCTCGTCCCGTCGCAGCAGTACCTGTTCATCGCGGGCGGTATCGGCATCACCCCGCTGCTGCCGATGGTGCAGCAGGCCGACATGCTCGGCGCCGACTGGCGCCTGCTCTACGGGGGCCGCCGTCGCGCGTCCATGGCGTTCCTCGACGAGCTGGCGCCGCACGGGGAGCGGGTACAGGTCGTTCCTCAGGACGAGCTCGGTCTGCTGAACTTGCCTGCCTTCCTCGGCGAGCCCCACCCGGGCGTGCGGATCTACTCCTGCGGCCCCGCACCGCTGCTGATGGCGATGGAGGCCGCCTGCGCCGATTGGCCACCGCACGCGCTGCGGACGGAACGGTTCGTCGGCGACGAGCCGGGCGTGCCCGTGCGCCAACAGCCGTTCGACGTCGAGCTCGCCCGTACGGGCCGGACCGTCACCGTCACCCCAGACCAGACGGTCCTCGAGGCTGTCGCGCGTGTCGGCGTCGAGGTGCTGTCCTCCTGCCGACAGGGAGTCTGCGGGACCTGCGAGGTCGCCGTCCTGGCAGGCGAACCCGACCACCGCGACGCCCTGCTGGACGACCGGGAGCGGCAGGCCGGGGACTGCATGTTCATCTGCGTCTCCCGCGCCCGCAGCGACCGCCTGGTCCTCGACCTCTGACCACCCGCAACCGAGAAGGCGCCATGACCGCGACAGCGACAGCCCTGCCCACAAGCGACATCGATCCCTTCAGCCACGAGGTGCTGGAGGACCCGCTGCCATCGCACACCGAGCTCCGCGAGGCGGGTCCGGTCGTGTATCTGACCCGGTACGACGTCTACGCGTTCGCCCGCTACGAGCAGGTGTACGCCGCGCTCGTCGACTGGCAGGGCTTCCCGTCGGCCGCGGGGGTGGGGCTGTCCAACTTCCGCTACGAGAAGCCCTGGCGGCCGCCCAGCCTCCTGCTCGAGGCCGACCCGCCCCGGCACGACGCGCCCCGACGGGTGCTCCAGAAGGTCCTCGGCCCGCGGGCGTTGCGCAGGCTGCGCGCGGCGTGGCTCGCCGACGCCGAGGAGCTCGTCGACCAGGTCCTGGCCAAAGGCGACCGGTTCGACGCCGTCGCATCGCTGGCCGAGGCGTTCCCGCTGCGGGTCTTCCCCGACGCCGTCGGCATCCCGCGTGCGGGCAGGCAGAACCTGCTGCCCTACGGCGATCACCTGTTCAACGCGTTCGGCCCCGACAACGACCTGGTGGCCAAGGGAGCTCCGCAGGTGGCCGAGCTGTCCGGCTGGGTCAACGCCCAGTGCGCCCGCGACGTGCTCACCGACGACGGGTTCGGCGCCCAGATCTGGGCGGCGTCCGACCGCGGCGACATCACCACCGAGCAGGCGCCCCTCGTCGTCCGGTCGCTGCTCTCGGCGGGCGTCGACACCACGGTGCACGGCCTGTCCGCGGTGCTGTACGCCTTCGCCACCAACCCGGGGCAGTGGCAGCGGCTGCGCGCGCAGCCGTCGCTGGCGCGGGTGGCCTTCGACGAGGCGGTGCGCTGGGAGTCACCGGTGCAGACGTTCTTCCGGACGGCGAGCACGGACGTCCAGGTCGGCGACCACGTCGTCCCCGACGGCAAGAAGATCCTCATGTTCCTCGGGGCGGCCAACCGCGACCCGCGGCGTTGGGACGACCCCGACGCGTTCGACCTGTCCCGCGACCCGTCCGGTCACGTGGGCTTTGGCATGGGCCTCCACCAGTGCGTCGGCCAGCACGTCGCCCGGCTCGAAGCCGAGGCGCTGCTCACCGCCCTGGCCCGGCGGGTGCGCCGCCTCGAGCTCGACGGACCGACTATCCGCCACCACAACAACACGCTGCGCGCGTGGGAGAGCATGCCTGTCCGAGCGCAGGCGGAGTGACGGCGCGTGCCGATCTGCTATCGCCCTTACGCCGCGGCGTGCTCGGCCACGACGGCCTCGACCACCCGCTGCGCCCGCGCGGCCACGCGGGCACTCGACGTCGCAAGGGTGATGAGCGCCTTCCAGAGGGCCCATCCGCGGGCCCGGGCCCACGTTGCGGCGTCGGCAGGCATGCGGCTGCGGAACGCGGCGCGCGAGTCGCCGTGGAGGAGCGTCCAGGCGATGACGAGGTCACACGCCGGGTCGCCCACGCCGCAGATCCCGAAGTCGATGACGGCGCTGAGCAGGCCCGGGTCGTCGACGAGCAGGTTGCCTGCCGCGACGTCGCCGTGGAACCAGACCGGGTCGCCCAGCCAGGGGGCGGCGAGGGCGGCGTCCCACACGGCGAGCGCGGCGCAACCGTCGACACGCGACCCGAGCGCGGCGACGGCCCGCCGCGTCTCGTCGTCGTAGTGGGCGAGCGGGGCGCCCCGATGGAAGCTGTGCGCGCCCGCGGGCGGCCCGCCGGTGGCGTCGACGTGCTGCAGGGCCGTGAGGAAGGCGGCGAGCTCGTGGGCGAACATGACTCCGACGTCGTCAGCGGTGGCGGGCCTGCCCGGGATCCAGCGCCGCACCGACCACCGCCACGGGTACTCCGCGGTGGCGTGGCCCATCGCCACCGGTTCCGGGATGGGCAGCGGCAGCTGCGGAGCGAGCCGGGGCAGCCAGGTCTGCTCCTTCTCGACGCTCGCCGCGTACGACAGGACTCGGCTGTGGGGAGGCGAACCGACAGGTCGTCGCCGAGGCGGAAGGTGCGGTTGTCCCAGCCCTGCTCCCGGACGGGGCGCACGGGCAGGGCCGCCCACCGGGGGAACTGCTGCGCGACGAGCCGGGCGGCCAGGGCCGCGTCGATGTGCTCCCGCTCCACGCCGCCAGCTTCCGCCACGCTGGCCGACACCCGCCACTCCACATAACGGCCAGATCAACTACGCCGAGGCCCTGATGGCGGAGGGCGACGCGTCAGAGCTGTCCCTGGTCGGCTGTGCCAGCGGGAAGGGGGGTCATGGTGGTCACCGTCGTGGGCTGCGCGATGAGTCCTTCCACGGCGGACTGCAGAGCCTTGACGGCGGGTCCGGCCGCGTGGACGTCGAGGGCCTTGGCCGAGTCCCATTTCTCGATCATGGTGATGGTGCCGTCGGCGGAGTCGTGGATGGCGTAGAGCCGGCAGCCCTCTTCGTGGTGGACGGCGGGGATTTGTGGCCCGCAGGGCGTCGATCAGCTCGGCCGTCCGGCCGGGGATCGGATGAAAGACGGCGGTGACGATGATGGGCACAGTGCTCCTCATAAGGTCAGCGCGGCGGAAGGGTCGGTGCCCAGCTGCGAGACGGGTCTGGCCGGTACGGGGCGGTGCTGGATCGCTGGACGAACTCGGCGTTGACGCGGATGCGTTGCGGCAGGTCGGTGAGGGCGCCCTTGAGTCGGCCGACGGCGAGGTCGACCGAGTGCAGCGCGAGCATGTCGATGGGTTGGCGGACGACCGTCAGCGGAGGCGAGACCAGCTCGGTCCAGGGGTTGTCGTCGAAGACGATGATGCTCAGGTCGTCCGGAATGAGGATCGGGGCCTGCTTGATCCGGCGTAGGACGCTGTTGACCTGGGCGGTGTTGCCTACGATCAGTGCAGACGGCGGTGTGGGTAGGGCCAGCAAGGCACTGACCGCATCGCCTCCGGCGTCGCCGCGGAAGGGGATGGCGTAGATCAGCTGCTCGTCGACCTCCGTCCCAGCCTCCGACATCGCCTTGCGGAACCCGGCGACACGGTCGCGGCCGGTCGAGGTCGACAACGGGCCGGAGATGAATGCGATCCGGCGGTGACCCAGATCCAGGAGATGCTGGGTTGCGATGTGCGCGGAGAGGTCGTTGCCGATGGCGACGACATCGATGTCCGGTAGCTCGTCGATCTCTCGATCCACGAAGACGACGCTGATCCCGAGATCGGTCAGTCGTGACCATCGCGCGACGTTCCCGCCGGTCGGAGTCGCGATGACCGAACCGACGGAGCGGCCCACGAGGGTCTCGATGGACTCGGCCTCGAGGTGGGGATCCTCCTGGTTGGTGAGCAGAACGACGTGAATGCCCCGTGCCCGCGCCTCCCAGACGACGCGGTCGGCGAGCCGGGCGAAGAACGGGTTGACCAGATCGGCCAGCACGAGGCCGATGGTGGTGCTCGACTTCTGCTGGAGTTCGCGCGCGGCGGCGCGCGGCTGGTAGCCCAGCCGTTCGATCACCTCGACCACGCGCGCCCGCGTCTGGGCTGCGACGGGACCGGTGCCGTCGTTCAGCACGCGGGAGACCACGGCGACCGACACTCCTGCTTCCCGAGCGACGTCCCGGATAGTGGCTGGTTTCCGCACGGCACCTCCTCTGAATCGGGTCCAGCGTACTGACGGTCAAGTCGGCTATTGACCTGGTCACCCCCTGGTGGTACAAAACTGTAACCGTTACACCTGGCCGCGCACCAGAGGTAGTCGAACCGGTTCTGGGCTCGCTGCCCGTGATCTCGTCTGGCCGCGGATCTCCTGACCCGAAGGGCGATCGTGAATCTCCATTTCCTTCTTGAACAGCGCGAACGGGACGGCAGGCCGATCCGCGTCGGTCTGATCGGCGCGGGCCGGTTCGGCACGATGTACCTGGCGCAGGCGCGCAACATCCCCGGCCTCCACGTGGTCGGCATCGCCGACATCAACGTCGACCGCGCGAAGGGCGCACTGGACCTGGTCGACTGGCCTGCTGATGCCGTCGCGGCCGACATCGGCGCGGCTCTCGCCAACCGGACGACGGTCGTCGTCCCCGACGCCGCCACGCTGCTGGAGGCCGACCTCGACGTCATCGTCGAGGCGACCGGCAACCCGATCGTCGGCATCGACCACGCGCTGCGCGCAATCGACACGGGCAAACACGTCATGATGGTCACCGTCGAGGCCGACGCGCTGGCCGGTCCGGCGCTGGCCAAACGCGCCGAGAAGGCCGGTGTCGTCTACTCGATGGCCTACGGTGACCAGCCCGCATTGATCATGGAGCTGGTCGACTGGGCTCGGACATCCGGTTTCGACGTGGTGTGCGCGGGCAAGGGCGCCAAGTACCTCGAGCACTACCACGAGATGAACCCCGACAACGTCTGGGAGAACTGGGAGTTCTCCAAGGAGCTCACCGACTCCGGCCAGCTCAACCCGTACATGCACACGTCCTTCAGGGACGGCACCAAGGCCTCCATCGAGATGGCCGCCGTAGCAAACGCGGCCGGCCTCGTCCCCTCGGACGACGGCCTCACCTTCACCCCCGGCAACGTCGAGGAGATCGCTACCATCTGCCGTCCGTCCTCGGTCGGTGGTGTCCTCGCCCACGAGGGCTCGGTCGAGGTGATGTCGAGCGTGACCCGCGCGGGCGACTGGATCCCCTTCAACACCCAGGAGGGCGTGTTCGTCGTGGTCAAGGCGACGAGCCGGTACGTCTCGGGCTGCTTCACCGAGTACCCGTGGCACCCCGACCCCACCGGGCAGTACGCGGCGCTCTACCGGCCCTACCACTACGTCGGACTCGAGCTGAATATCTCGATCGCCAACGCGGTTCTGCGGGGGATCTCGACCGGTTCGCCCATCGGGTTCTACGGCGACGTCGTCGCCACGGCGAAGAAGGACCTCGCGGCCGGTGAGTTCCTCGACGGCGAAGGCGGATACACCGTCTGGGGCAAGCTGGTCTCCGCGAAGACCTCCGTCCGCGAGCGGTTGTTGCCCGTCGCCCTGGCCCACCACGTCGAGCTGAAGAACGCCGTGCCGAAGGGCCGGAGTGTGAGCTGGGACGACATCGTCATCGACGAGTCACTGGCCGCCGCGCTGGAACTGCGCCGCGAGGCCGAGGCGCTCGTCCGCCCCTGACGATCCACCGCCTTCCGGCCCCGCGACGGATAGACGGATCCGGCCACTTTCCGCGGGACTCTCCACCCTCACCGGTAATGCCTTCCAACGACGAAAGGAACAGACATGCGGTCACGTCTGCGTTCGCTGGCGGTTCTCGCGGCGGCTGCCGCCACCCTTGTCCCGCTCAGCGCTTGCTCGGCGACTCCCGGTGGGAGTAGCAGCTCGAGCACGGCTGACATCGGCTCGCTCGTGCAGCAGAGCCAGAAGACTGACATCGCGTCGGTGCAGAAGTCCCTCGGTGACCCCACCGCGAAGCCGAACACCAAGCTCTGCTACGTCACACGCACGCTGGCGAACGAGTTCTGGGGATTCGAGCGCGATGGTTTCGAAGGGGAGGCCAAGAAGCTGGGCGTGCAGTACCAGACCTTCGCGGTGAACGACGAGTCTTCGATCACCGAGCAGCTGGACAAGGCGCAAAGCGCGCTCAACCAGGGGTGTTCGGCCATCCTGGCCTCCCCCATCTCCGCCACCGCCCTCGACACCGTGTTCAAGGCGGCGCTGGCCAAGGGCGTTCCGGCTGTCGTGCTCAACGACGCGAAGAGCACGGTGCCCGGCGTGGTCTACGTCGGACCGGACGCCGAGACGATCGGCCAGACCGCCGCGGACTTCATCGCCAAGCAGCTGCCCGAGGGCGGCAAGGTCGCGATGATCGAAGGTGACCCCGGTTCGTCCAACGCGCTCAACCGCGGGAAGGGGTTCAAGGAAGGGCTGGCCAAGCACCCCAACCTCAACCTGGTCGCCTCACAGACAGCAAAGTGGGACACCAACACCGCGCAGACCGTCGCGACCGCCATGCTCACCGCCAACCCGGACATCAAGGCGTTCTACTCGCAGAACGACACCATGGGCTTCGGTGTCCAGGCCGCGATCGGCGCGAAGGGCCTGACCGGCAAGGTCGTCCTCGTGGGAACCGACGGGATCCCGCAGGCGAAGAAGGAGATCGCGGGCGGCGAGTACACCGCAACCGTGAGCGAACGCCCCACCACCGAGGGCGCCGCGGGTGTGCAGACCGCGCTGTGGCTGCTCGACGGCAAGTCCGTGCCCGGCTGGGTCGACGTGCCCGCGGTCCTTGTCGACAAGACCAACGTCTCCCAGTTCGCGAACGGCATGCCGTGAGCGAGCGTCCCGAGCCGTCCGGGCGGAGGAGCAGGCGATGACGCACCCACTGCTCGAGATCACGAATGTGGCCAAGTCGTTCCCGGGTGTCCGGGCGCTCGACGACGTGAGCTTCACGCTGCGCCACGGCGAGGTCCTGACCCTGGCCGGGGAGAACGGCGCTGGGAAGAGCACGCTGCTGGGCATCCTCGGCGGCTCGCTGGCCCCCGACGTCGGGTCGGTCACTGTCGAAGGCGTCCGGCGCGAGGAGTACTCCCCGCGCCAGGCCCTCGCCGACGGCGTGATGATCGCGCACCAGGAACCCGCGATCGTCCCGCAGCTCACCGTCGAGCAGAACCTCCTGCTGGGCAAGACCACCGCGGAGCGGCGCGCGGCGGCGGCGGCGGTCGAGGGCGCGCTCGCCGACGTCGAGGCGATGGGCTTTCCCCTCGATTGCCGGACCCGGCTCTCGCGGCTGAGCCCCGCCCAGCGGCACGCGCTCACCATCGCCAAGGCGTTCGCGTTCGGCGCGAAGATCGTCGCGCTCGACGAGCCCACGACCTCGATGCTCGAACACAACGTGGCCGCGGTGCTCGACCAGGTCCGCCGGCTCGCCGCCGAGCGCGACATCGGCGTCATCTTCGTCTCGCACAAGATGCCCGAGGTCATGGCCGTGTCTGATCGGGTCGTGGTGCTCCGCGACGGCCGCGTCGGGTTCGAGTCGGCCATCGCCGACACGACCACCGACGAGATCGTGCGCAACATGGTCGGCCGTGAACTGTTGAGTTTCCGCCGGGAGCACCCGGTCCGCGACGACGCCCCCGTGCTGTTCACCGCGACAAGTATCACCCGCCCGGACAGCCCGGAGAGCAACGACATCGCCGTACGAGCCGGTGAAGTCGTCGGCATCGCCGGGCTCGTCGGCTCCGGTCGCACCGAGCTCCTCCGCGCCATCGTGCGCGCTGACCCCGGGTGCGGCGGAACCACGACGATCGACGGCAAACCCACCCGGATTCACAGCCCGAACGGCAGCCGGGACGCGGGCATCGCCTTCATCCCCGAAGACCGCAAACGCCAGGGGCTGGCCTTACAGATGCCCGCCTACGCCAACATCGCGCTCACCGCCGCACCCGATCTCGTCGGCCGAGGACCCCTCGTCAACGTCCGTCGCCAGGTCGCCGTGGCCAGTGAGATCGGCACGACATTGGCGCTCAAGCCCGGCAATGTGCGACTGCGCGCCCGCCAGTACTCCGGCGGCAACCAGCAGAAGCTGGTCATTGCCAAATGGCTGCGCCGTGGCTCGCGGGTCTTCCTGTTCGACGAGCCCACCAAGGGCGTCGACGTCGGCGGCAAAGCAGAGATCTACGGCCTCATCGACAAGCTCGCAGCGGCGGGCAACGCCGTCGTCGTCGTCTCCTCCGACCTGCCCGAAATCATCTCGCTCAGCGACCGGGTGCTCGTGATGCGAAACGGTCGGTTCATCTCCGAACACGTCGACGACGACATCAACGAACAAAGCCTGGTGGCCAGCGCCATGGGCATCGCGAAGGGAACACCATGAGCTCCAACTCCGCCGCGACGCGCCCATCGCGGCACTTCCACGTCAACCTGCAGGCCCTGGGCATCTTCATCGCCGCCGCAGTGATCTTCGTGATCTTCGGCTTCCTCAACTCCAACTTCCTGACCCTCGACAACCTCCGCGACGTCGCCGTGTCCGCGTGCGTCAACGCTCTCATCGGGATCGGTTTGACGTTCGTCATCATCACCGGCGGCATCGACCTGTCCGTCGGCTCGATCGCCAGCTTCGTCGGCATCGTGGCCGCGAACATGATGGTCAACAGCGGGATATCGGCCCTCCCGGCCCTCGTGATCGGGCTCGCGCTGGGCTTCGTCGCGGGTGCGGTCAACGGCCTCGCGATCACCCTGCTGCGGCTGCCCCCGTTCATCGCCACGCTCGGCACGATGAGCGTCTACCAGGGCCTGGCCTACGTCGTCACCAACGGCCAACCCGTCTACAACGTCCCCGAGCCGTTCGTGCTCCTGCTCAACAGCTACCTCGGCGGCGTCCCGATTGTCGTGGTCGTCGTCATCGTCGTCGCCGTGCTCGCCTGGCTGCTGCTGCGGCGCACCGTGTTCGGTCAGAACGTCATCGCCACCGGCGGCAGCGAAGAGACCGCGTGGCTCTCCGGCGTCCGGGTCGCCCGTGTCAAGATCATGGTCTACGGACTGGCTGGCCTGCTCGCCGCCCTCGCTGGCCTCGTGGTCGTTGCCCGCATCAGCGCCGCCCAGTCCGAGGCGGGCGCCCCCTACCTGCTCACCGCCATCGCCGCCGCCGTCATCGGTGGCGCCAACCTGATGGGCGGCGAGGGCCGCATCGCCGGAACGCTGGTCGGCGCACTCATTCTCGGCGCGCTCACCAACGGCCTCGTGCTGCTGAACGTGCCCAGCTTCTACGAGCAGATCGTCACCGGCCTCGTCGTGGTGATCGCCGTCGCCGTCGACCAGGGCAGCAAGGGAGGCTGGCCAGGGTTCCGACGCGGCCACCGCACCCGCGGCCCCATCTCGCCCGCCCCGTCCGCCGAATCCCGGCGCGAAGAGACCACCGCGAGCATCGGATCGCGGCCGGAATGAGCACCCAAAAGGCACCCGCGGCGGCACTGGACACCGTCGCGGGCCGTCGCATCCTCGTCACCGGCGGCGACGGCCTCATCGGCCACGGCGTGGTGGCCACACTGGCCGAACATGGTGCCCGCGTTACGGTGTACGACCTCGGCGGCGCGGACGCGGCCGCCCGCGCGTCGCGTGCCGGCGCGCAGGCTCACATCACCGGATCCGTCACCGACGTCGACGCCGTGCGCGCGGCGGTCAATGGGCAGGACGCGGTCGTGCATCTCGCTGGCCTCTCGGGGCTCGACCAGGGCAGCGCCGAGGCGATCTACACCGCCAACACCCTCGGAACCTTCCTCGTGATGGAGGCCGCTGGTCGCGCCCACGTCGCCAAGCTCGTCTACGCCTCCAGCATCAACGCCTCGGGCCTGCCGCTGAACCCCCACCCTGTGCTGCCCTCGCACTATCCCTGGGACGAGGACGAACCGGCCGACCTCGCCGACGCCTACTCACTGTCGAAGCAGGCCAACGAGAACGCGGCCCGTGCCATAGAGCGAAGGCACGGGTTGGCGATGACCGGGCTGCGCTACCCGTTGGTCCGCGACATCACCGTGGAGGACGGCACCGTCTTCGCCCGTCACCTCCGCCGAGTGCTCGCCGCGGACTCTCGCCGTCAAGCGTGCGAGGGCTGGACCTACCTCGACGTCCGCGACGCCGCGGCAGCAACGGTCGCCGCGCTCACCCATGACACCCCTGCCGCACCGGGCATCCTCGTCGCCGCCCCACGCACCTACCTGCGCCAGGCCACAGACGAGGCGCTGCAGCGCTTCGCACCCGATGTGCCCCGCGCCCGCATCGCGGGACGTGAGATACCGGTCATGCTTCACCGTGCGACGACACAGTTGGAGTTCAAGGCCACCCTCGCGCTGGAGGAGCTGCACCCAGCCCTCCTCGCTGACCTCGACGATCTCGAACGACGAGCAGGGCCGCAGCCCTTCGCGAAGTAGGCGCGAACCCCTCCGAGGCCGCCGCCCCGATCACCTTGACCGTGCTTACCGACCTCGACGACGTCGAGCACGTGCTCGCCGGCGAGCACGGGCTGATCGTAGGCTGGACCGCCGCCGCTATTGCGGGCCGATCCCGGTCGTCCACGGCACCGTCTCGCCCATCGGTGTGGCCGCGCTCGCCCGACGGATGGCCGAGAGCAGGATCTCCGTCGTCGACGCCGATCACTCCGCCGTCGAGCTGTCCGTTGCCCAACACGCACAGCTCAGAGATGAGACAGATGCTCGACCTGGACATCATCGACGCCCACCACCACCTGTGCCGCCTCAGCAGCGCCTCCTACCCATGGTTGGAGGGGCCACCCGTCCTGCGCTACCACGGCGACGACCGGCCCCTTCGCCGTGACTACCTCCTCGACGACTACCGCGCCCACGCCGCCGAACTCGACACGCTCGGCGCCAGACTCGTCGGTTCCGTCCACGTCGAGAACGGCGCGGCGGATCCGCTGGCCGAAAGCCGCTGGATCGACAGCGTCATCACCAATCACGGTCTGCCCAGTGTGCAGGTCGCAAAGGTCGACCTTGCCGCACCCAGCGCCCGCGAACAACTGGCGGCAAATGCCGCGCTTGCCTCGGTCCGCGGTATCCGCGACATTCTCAACTGGCATCCCGATCCGGTTCTCAGCCACCGCGATCGAGCCGACCTCATCGAGGATCCCGCCTGGCGTGCCGGGTTCGCCGCCCTCCGTGAGTTCGATCTCTCGTTCGACCTCCAGGTCTTCCCGGCCCAGCTCCGACAGGCCGCCTCCCTCGCTGCCGAGCACGGAGATATCCGTATTGTGCTCGACCACGCAGGCATGCCCATCGACCGCGATCGCGACTCTCTCGACCAGTGGAAGTGGGACCTGGCCGCAGTGGCCGCGGAGCCGAACGTCACGGTCAAGATCTCCGCGCTCGGAACCAACGACCACCACTGGACCGTCGACAGCATTCGCCGCATCGTTCTTGACACCATCGATGTTTTCGGGCCGTCCCGGTGCATGTTTGCCAGTAACTTCCCGGTCGACGGTCTTTACTCCGGCTACGGCCTGCTCTACCAGGCATTCGCGACCATCACGGCCGAGTTCGGGGGTGATGAACGACGTGCGCTCTTTGCCGATACCGCCCGCCGCTTCTACAGGATCGACAACGATGCCTCTGTGACTTCGCCATGACCGTCGCGTCCGAATTGCAGATCGAATTCCTGGATGATATCGGGAACCGCATTGTCGGCGGCCCGCGGGTGGTGTGGGGTTCAGCAGGTTGCGCATGACGGGTCGGCGGGCTCGGCAGAGCCTCTTCGAGCGGGGTGAGCCGTCTGGGCGGGCTGGGCCGTTCCGTTCGACCGCGCGCTCCCCGGGGTGCGACCTGCCGCCGAACCGGCGTGCCTGCGGTGATCGGTAGCTGGCCGGGTTGAGCCCGGGATGCTACAATCGAAAGCATGTTCGAGAGGTCGGTGGATGCCCCCACTCCCGTGGAGTGGCCCGACACCGACCCCTGCCCCGACGCCTGGCCCGGCGACGATCTGTGGCCCGACGACGCGCACCTTGACCCCACCCCCGAGGACCTGCTCGGCGAGGATCCCGCGGAGCTGGTCCCGCCGCCGCCGACCGCGGCCGGGATCGTCCCCTCCGGCGGGTACGCCCTGGAACTGGACGCGGCCACCAGCATCCCCGCCGTGCTCTCGGCCGCCGAGTTGGTCGACGCCGCGGTCGGCTACGAACGCCTGGCCGCCTGGGCGGTGGGCCGCCAGCAGGAGCTGCTGGCCGAGTTTCACCGCCGCCCCGGCGACGGCACCGTGCGCCCCGCCGCCCACGCCCCGCACCCGGCCGCCGAGTCGGCCGCCCGGCGGGAATGGGCCGTCGACGAGATCGGCCTCGCGCTCACCCTGGCCCCGGCTGCGGCCGCCATCCGCATGGCCCACGCCGACCGGGCCGCCGGGGTGCTGCGCGCCACCCGCGACCTGCTGGCCGCCGGCCGGATCTGCCCCGCCCGGGCCCGGCTGATCCACGACATGCTGGCCGAATACGACGACAGCATCGCCGCCGCCGTGCAGGCCCGGGTGCTGCCCCGCGCCCCGGAGCAGACCTGGGGGCAGCTGCGCGCGGCGCTGGCCCGGGCCATCCTGGCCGTGGTGCCCGATCCCGCGCACCGCCACCGGGGCGCCCGGAAGGGGCGGCGGGTGGAGCTGTGGCCGGGCCGCGAGGGCATGGCCACCCTGGCCGCGCACCTGAGCGCCGCGGACGCCACCGCCGCCTACGAATGGATCACCCGCCTGGCCCGCGGCCTGCCCGGCGACACCGCCGACGCCGACAACCCCGACCCCGACGGTGCGACCGGTACCGGGCGGGGCCGCGGGTCGATGGACCGCCGCCGCGCCGACGTCGCGGCCGCGCTGCTCACCGGCCGCCTCATCGCCACCAACGCCGCCACCAACGCCGCCAGCAGCGACGTCGCCACCGCCACCGTCGAAGTCGCCACCGATGTCACCGACGCCACCGCCGCCACCGCCGCCACCGCCACCGCCGCCACCGACACCGCCACCGACACAGCCACCGCCGGTGTCGCCGACACAGCCACCGACACCGACACAGCCACCGCCGGTGTCGCCGCCACCGACACCGACGCCGCTGCCATGACCGCCGCTGTCGGCGACGCCGATGTCACCGACGCCGCTGCCACGACCGCCGATGTCGCTTCCACCGACACCGACACCGACACAGCCGTCGCCGGTGTCGCTGACACCGACACCGACACAGCCGTCGCCGATGTCGCTGACACCGACACCGACACAGCCGTCGCCGGTGTCGCTGACACCGACACCGACACCGCCGTCGCCGATGTCGCCACCGATGTCGCCGCCACCGACTCCGCCACCGACTCCGCCACCGACACAGTCGCCGCGAGGACCAGGGCCGCCACAGCCGCTGATGTCGCGAGCGGCGGGGATGTCGCGGGCGGCGGCGTGACGAGTGGTGGTGCGGGCGACCCGGCCCCGGCCGCCGGGGCCGCCGCGCCCGCCGCGCCGGTGTCCGCGCACCGCCCGCTGATCCACGTCACCGTCCCGATCACCACCCTGATGGGCCTGGACGACGAACCCGCCGAACTGGCCGGCTACGGCCCCATCCCCGCCCCGCTCGCCCGCCAGATCGCCGCCGACCCCGACAGCACCTGGCGCCGGCTGCTCACCGACCCCGTCTCGGGCACCCTGCTCGACTACGGCCGCCGCACCTACCGACCCCCGGCCGCACTGGCCGGGTTCGTCCGCGCCCGCGACGGCCACTGCCGCTACCCCGGCTGTCGCCGGGCCGCGGCCGCCTGCGAGATCGACCACGTCCAGCCCTGGCAACACGGCGGCACCACCAGCGAAGACAACCTCTGCGAGCTGTGTGAGCGCCACCATGATCTCAAGGAACAGATCGGCTGGCGGGTCGTGCTGCACCCCGACCGCCGTCTGGAGTGGATCACCCCCACCGGACACCACTACTGGAGCCGCCCGGTCGACCACCGCCCACCCCGAGCGCCCGCGTTATCCGAGCCAGCCGCACCCGACACCGCGGCGAGACAGACGCGGGAAGACCCGTTCATCGCCTGCCCATCCGATCCCGACCCGCCACCGCCCTTCTGATGAACCCCCGCGGTGAGACTGATGAACCCCCGCGGTGAGACAAGGCCGAGACGTCCGCGCCTGACTGATAGCCCGGGGACAGTGGCGTTGGCTGGGTCGCGTGGGTGTCGGCACCGTCATCAGCAGTGCTTCGTCTGGCTGACGCTCTCGATAACTCACTTCGCCGGCGCCTGATCCGGCGGCTTGATCCGGTCGCGTCGCGGCGAGCCCGTCGTCAGCGCGGTCGCATGATCCGCATCCGGGCCCACATCTCCTCGGACGTGCGGATGCTGTTCAGTGAGTGCTCAGGGTCGACCGCGGCCACCTCGACGACGATCGCCTGCGCCACGGCGAGACTGGGCACGAGCGACGGGAAGAAGCCTGCACCTTCGGAGGGCACACGGATCAGCGCGTCGGCGTACTGGGCGGCGGCCGACGAGTCGTCGTCGGTGATCACCACGAGGAAGGCCCCCGCCTCGGCGGCGATCTCCGTGGCGCGCACGGTGCTGTCGTAGATCCGCCAGAGGCTGAAGATCACTACCACGTCCTGGGCGTCGACCTTGGCGATGGCGTTGGACAGTGACGCGGTGTCCTCGAGCAGGCGGGCATCGTAGCCTGCGATCCCGACGTTGTGCGTCAACGCGCGGCCGGGTACAGCGTAGCTGCCGCCAGCGATCACGAGGGTGCGGCGGGCCTTGGCGATCGCCTCGGCGATCCGCCGGACCGTGCGGGCCGGGACCGTGCGGGCGAGGTGGGCGAGGTGCTGCTGATCGGTGGTGAGGGCGCGCTGGCACGGGTCGTGCGCGGCGGCGCCGTGCTCGGCGGCGACCTCGACGGCTGACAGCGACGCCAGGTAACGGGACCGGAACTCGACCTGGAAATCGGCCCAGCCGTCGTAGCCGAGCGACTGCGCGGTGCGGGTGACGGTCGATGCGTTGGAGTGGGCCGCGACGGCAACATCGGTGACCGAGGAGTACGAGGCGAGCCGCGGCTGGGCCCGCAGCACGCCGAGCACCTGCTGCTGCCGCGGGGGGATCGACTTGCCGTCCAGCCGGACGTCCAGCCAGTGCGCGACTCCGGACGGGTCCGGCCCGGCCTGTTCCTCGTTCGTCGTCACCCGCCAAATCTAGCGTTCGCAGCTCTTGCACAAGTTTGTGCATATATCATACGGTGCACAAACGCAGTCGGAGGCCCCCTCAGCAGGAGCGCGCATGTCCACCATCGCTGCACGTCTGGACCGTCTCCCGCTGAGCAAGGCGCACGTATCGCTGCTCGTCATCGGCGGTCTCGGCTACACCTTCGATGGCATGGACGCCGCCGTCGTCGCCTTTCTGCTTCCGAGCATTCAGAGCCTCTGGGGCCTGTCCGGCGCCGAGCTCGGCATCGTCGGGTCTGCGACGCCGCTCGGGTTCTTCTTCGGCGCCCTGCTGTCCGGATGGCTCGGGGACCGCTTCGGCCGCAAGGTGGTCATGCTCTGGGCGCTGGCCTTCTACGCGATCATGTCGCTCGTCGCAGCGGTGGCGCCGACGTACGGGGTGTTCGTCGCCGCCCGGGTGCTGGCCGGACTCGGCACCGGCGCGGAGAGCGTGATCATCGCGCCGTTCATCTCCGAGTTCATTCCGCCGAAGCGACGTGGCCTGCTCATCGGCAGCCTGGCCGGATTCTTCTCTTTCGGATTCGTCATGGCCGCCCTGATCGGCCGGTTCGTCGTGCCGCTGCACGCGGACGGCTGGCGGTGGGCGCAGGTCCTCACCGCGGTCCCGATTCTGCTGCTCC
This sequence comes from uncultured Actinomycetota bacterium, assembly GCA_963822805.1. Taxonomy (GTDB): domain Bacteria; phylum Actinomycetota; class Actinomycetes; order Mycobacteriales; family Pseudonocardiaceae; genus Pseudonocardia. The sequence continues at coordinate 491,376 of CAWGIV010000006.1, forward strand.
TGTGGTGGCGGCGCAGTCTGCCCGAGTCGCCCCGGTACCTGCAGAGCCGCGGGCGCACGGACGAGGCCGAGGCCGTGGTGAGCGCGTTCGAGGCCAGGGTGGCGCGGGAGACCGGCGCGGAGCTCCCGCCGGTGTCGCAGGAGCAGTTCGTGATCGAGGCGCACCAGGGCAAGGTCAACCTGCTGACGGCATTAAAGGCGATGTGGTCGGGTCCGATGCGGCGCAAGACCGCCGTCGTATGGGTGACCTGGTTCGTGATCACCTTCTGCTACTACGGCTTCTTCTCCTGGATCCCGACCCTGCTCATCGGACGCGGCATCACCATCACCAAGAGCTTCGACTTCTCGATCATCATCTACCTCGCCCAGATCCCCGGCTACTTCTCCGCCGCGGTCCTGAACGACAAGATCGAGCGCAAGTTCACGATCGCGATCTACCTGGCGGGCGCGGCGTTCAGCGCCTACTGGCTCAGCCAGAGCAACGAGTCCGGCATGATCGTGTTCGCCGCTGCCGTCCTGTCCTTCTTCCTCAACGGCACCTACGCCGGTGTCTATGCCTACACGCCGGAGCTGTTCCCGACCTGGATGCGGGCCATGGGCAGCGGCACGGCGAGCGCGGTGGGCCGCATTGGCAGCATCCTTGCCCCGACGATCATCGGGGTCTTCGCCGCCTCGCTCGGCTTCGGCGGCGTCTTCACCCTCACGACCGTCGTCCTGGCGGTTGGCGTGATCACCGTGGTGCTGTTCGGCGCGAAAACCGCGGGCGTGGCGCTGGAGGGCATCAGCCGCGGCCAGGGCGAGAAGCTGGTGACCTCGGGCCGGGGCATCGAGGAGGCACAGGCATGACCGGCGAGCAGATCGTGGTAACCGGCGGGTCCGTCCTGGACGTGGCGGCCGGGGAGTGGCGCGCGGCGGACGTCCGGATCGCAGACGGCCGGATCATCGAGGTGGGGGCCGCGCTCCCGGCCGAGGGCGCCCGGACGATCGACGCGCACGGCCGCTGGGTCATCCCGGGCCTGATCGATGCACATGTGCACGTCACCGCCTTCAGCGCGGACTTCCGCGAGCTGGAACGCAACTCGGCGGCGTACGTGTACGCGCAGACCGCGTCGATCATGAGCGGCATGCTTGCGCGCGGGTTCACCACCGTGCGGGACATGGCAGGCGCCGACCACGGGCTCGCCCGGGCGCAAGAGGAAGGACTGTTCGCAGGCCCGCGGGTCTACTTCTGCGGGCACGCGATCAGCCAGACCGGCGGTCACGGTGATATGCGGCTGCCCGGGGAGGACTTCTGCCCCCACTCGCGAATGGGCAGCGGGGCCGGGAAGGTGGCCGACGGCGTCGACGCCGTCCGCGTGGCGGTCCGCGACGAAATCCGCAAGGGCGCTCACCACATCAAGATCATGGCTTCCGGCGGGGTGTCCTCCCCGACGGACCGGATCGACTCGACCCAGTACTCGATTGATGAGATCACCGCAGCCGTCGAGGAGGCGACGGCGGCCAACCGCTACGTCGCCGCCCACGCCTACACCGCGCGCGCGATCAACCGCGCCCTGCGCGCCGGCGTGCATTGCATCGAGCACGGGAACCTGCTCGACGACGAGAGCCTGGATCTCCTGCGCGCGCACGACGCGTACCTGGTGCCCACGCTGGTCACGTACTGGGCGCTGAAGGAGGAGGGCCGGGACTTCGGGCTCTCGGAGACGATGTGGCGCAAGGTCGACACCGTCCTGGAGACGGGGCTCGACGCGATCCGGCGTGCGCACGAGGCCGGCGTCAAGCTCGTGTACGGCTCCGATCTGCTCGGTGGGATGCACCGACACCAGAACGAGGAGTTCCGGCTTCGCGCGAAGGTCCAGCCGACGATCGACGTGATCCGCTCCGCGACCACGACCGCCGCCGACCTGCTCGGGGAGCGCGGCAACCTCGGCGTGATCGCGCCTGGCGCGGTGGCCGACCTGCTCGTCCTCGACGCCGATCCTGTGACCGACATCGGCGTGCTGGCCGACATCGGGCAGCACCTGATCGCACTGGTTCAGGACGGCCGGACCGCTCCACGACCATTCGCACCGACTTCGTAGTGGCGGCACCAGTGTCCCGGCGCCGGTGCGGGCACCATTACGCCGGTGCGGACACTTATGCGCTGGTGCGGACTGTTGGCCCGAGACGTGCGCTGCGGCGGTTCAGAGCCAACGCGGCAGCTCCGGGGGTGTCCCGGGGAGGGCGCTCGCCGGGGTGCGGCCGGTCAGCCAGCCGACGATCGCGGCGGCGGGACCGGTGACCGGCTCCCCGCCGAACGGCGCCGGCTCCGTGGCCGCCGACGCACCCGAGGACGGGGTCACCGCCTGCGCGCCGAGCGCCCACGTCCGCCCTCGGTCGGTGGGGGCGAGCAGAACGCGCGGGCAGCCCGCCTTCGCCGAGAGGGTGGCGGTGACGTCGTCGAGCAGCAGGTCGACGAAGCCGTCGGGGAGGTCGTCCACGCTGGCCCCCGCGTCGAGGTCCACGGCGTGCAGCCAGACCTCGCGGCCGCGCATGAACGGCACGTCGGTGGCGGGCGTGGGGCGACCGAGGGCGCTGCGCACCCCCGCCTGCCACTGCTGCGGGGTCAACGCGGCGAGCGCGTCATCCAGGTCCGCGGCGGTGCCCGCCAGCTCGGCCCGCAGCCGGGCGGGCGGGAACCCGGCCGACTCCTCGATCTCGGCGGCGCGCGCCTGCGGGCTCGGGTACATCGGGTTCTCGACGCCGGTGCGCGCCCAGACGGCCAGCCGCGTGAGCGCTTCGGCGTTGCGCGCCACGTGCCCGACGAGATGCGCCCGGGTCCACCCCGGCAGCGCGCTGGGCTGCGCCAGCTCGGCATCCGACAGCTTCTCCACGATCGCGACCAGATGTGCCGTCCCCGCCCGCATCCAGGGCAGGGTCACCGTGAGATCGTCGCGGTCGCTCATGGGCCCGCCGCCAGCCCCGACCTCGCACCCCTTCGCATCACTTCGCACCCCGCCGGTGGGGTGCGAGGTGCACCGAAGGGGTGCGAAGTGGGGCTCAAAGATCGTCCTCGGCCCCGAGCCGGTGGACCCTGATCAGGTTCGTCGAGCCGACGGTTCCCGGCGGCGACCCGGCGACGATCACGACGAGGTCGCCTTCCGCGAGCCGCCCGATCGAGATCAGCCCCTCGTCGACGTGGCGGACCATCGCGTCGGTGGAGTCCATCTGCGGCACGAGGAACGTCTGCACCCCCCAGCTCAGCGCGAGCTGGCCGCGCACCGCCGGGATGGGGGTGAACGCCAGCAGCGGCAGCCGGGGGTGCAGGCGGGCCAGCCTGCGGACGGTGTCGCCGGACTGGGAGAACGCGACCAGCGCCTTGGCGCCCAGTCCCTCCCCGATGTCGCGGGCGGCCTGCGCGAGCATGCCGCCCTGGTGGCGGTGCAGGTGGCGCAGCGGCGGCACCTCGATGCCGGGTGAGGTCTCGACCTCGGTGATGATCCGGGCCATCGTCCGCACCGACTCGATCGGGTACTTTCCCACGCTCGTCTCGCCCGACAGCATGACCGCGTCCGCGCCGTCGAGGACGGCGTTCGCCACGTCGGAGGCCTCGGCCCGGGTGGGACGCGGGTTCACGATCATCGAGTCGAGCATCTGCGTGGCGACGATGACGGGCTTGGCGTGCTCGCGGCAGAGCTGGACGGCCCGCTTCTGCACGATCGGCACGCGTTCGAGCGGCAGCTCGACCCCGAGGTCGCCCCGCGCGACCATGACTCCGTCGAACGCCCTGACGATCGCCTCCAGGTCGTCGACCGCCTCCGGCTTCTCCAGCTTCGCGATCACGGGCAGCCGCATCCCGTGCTCGTCCATGATGTGATGGACGAGGTCGACGTCGCGCGGCGAGCGCACGAACGACAGCGCGACCAGGTCGACCGCGAGGCCAAGGGCGAACTCGAGGTCCTCGACGTCCTTGTCGCTGAGCGCAGGCACTGTCACGTTCATGCCGGGCAGGGAGATGCCCTTGTTGTCCGAGACGACGCCGCCTTCGACGACCTCGCAGACGACGTCGGCGTTGTCGACCGCGCTCACCTGCAGCCCGATCCGGCCGTCGTCGACCAGCAGCCGATCGCCCGGCCGGGCGTCCGTGGCCAGTCCCTTGTACGTTGTGGACACCCGGTCATGGGTGCCCACGACGTCGTCCACGGTGATCCGGACACGTTCGCCGGGATGCCACTCGACGGGACCGGCCGCGAAGCGCCCGAGCCGGATCTTCGGTCCCTGCAGGTCGGCGAGGATCCCGACAGCGCGCCCGGCCTCGTCGGCGGCCTTCCGAACCGTCTGGCACACCTGCTCGTGGTCGGACTTGTCCCCGTGGCTGAAGTTCAGCCGCGCGATGTCCATCCCGGCCGCGACGAGTGCCGCGATGCGCTCCGGTGTGGCCGTCGCCGGACCGAGCGTGCACACGATCTTCGCGCGTCGACCGGTCCCGGTCCGGTCCGACGCCGCCACGCCGTTCGTCATGGACGGCTCACATGTACTGCCCGCCGTTCACCGAGTAGATCTGCCCGGTGATGAACGCGGAGTCGGGGTCGGCGAGGAACTCCACCACGCGGGCGATCTCGTCGGGATCCCCGAGCCTGCCGACCGGGATCTTCGCGATGACCTTGTCGAGCGCCTCCTTGGGCACGGCGGCGACCATCTCCGTGGAGACGTAGCCGGGCGCGACCGAGTTGACGGTGATGCCCTTGCGCGCGGTCTCCTGGGCGAGGCTCATCGTCAACCCGAACAGCCCGGCCTTGGCCGCGGCGTAGTTGGCCTGGCCGATGTTCCCGGCCTCGCCGATGATCGAGCTGATGTTGATGATCCGTCCGGAGCTCCGATCGAGCATGTGTTGCAGGATCGCCCGCGACAGGTAGAACGCGCCCGACAGGTTGACCTGGACGACCCGGTCCCAGTCGTCCGGGGTCATCTTCCGCACGGTCCGGTCGAGGGTGATGCCCGCGTTGTTGACCAGGATGTCCAACCGGCCGTGCTGCTGGAGAACCTCGTCCACCACCCGTTCGCAGTCCGCGTTGCGGCCGATGTTGCCCTGGTGGACGCTCGACCCGGGGTGGTCATCGGTGAACCGCTGCACCGCCTCGGTGTCGCGCGAGTAGCCCGCCGCGACGACGACTCCGCGGCTCGCGAGCCGGTCGCAGATCGATCGTCCGATACCGCGGACGCCGCCGGTGACCAGCGCGACCTGTCCGGTCATGTCTCCCATGACACTCCCTCCGTTCAGGCCGTCACGCGCAGGATGAGCGCCTCGCCCTGGCCACCGCCGCCGCAGAGGCCGGCGGCGCCGATTCCGCCGCCGCGGCGGCGCAGCTCGAGGGCGAGGTGCAGGGCGAGCCGTGCACCGGAGGCACCGACGGGGTGGCCCATCGCGATCGCGCCCCCGTTGACGTTCACCACCGCAGGGTCGATGTCGAGATCGCGCATCGACTGGATGGCGACGGCGGCGAACGCCTCGTTGATCTCGAAAAGGTCCACGTCGGCGGTGCTCAGCCCCTCGCGGCCCAGCGCCTTGGTGATGGCGTTGGACGGCTGGGACAGCAGCGAGGGGTCTGGGCCGGCCACCGTGCCGTTGGCGCCGATCTCGGCCAGGATGGGCGCGCCCAGCTCCTCGGCCTTCGCCCGGCTCATCACCACGACGGCCGCCGCGCCGTCGGAGATCTGGCTCGCCGAGCCCGCGGTGACGGTGCCGTCGGCGGAGAAGGCCGGGCGCAGCTTGGCCAACGCCTCGGCCGTCGTTCCGGGCCGGACTCCTTCGTCCTCGGTCACCTGCAGCGGGTCGCCCCGGCGCTGCGGTACCTCGACCGGCACGATCTCGTCGTCGAACAGGCCGTTCTTGCCCGCGGAGGTCGCCCGCTCGTGCGACATCGCGGAGTACTCGTCCTGCTCGCTGCGGCTGATCTTCTTGGCCTTGCTGTAGTAGTCGGTCGAGTCGCCCATGCCGCGCAGGTCGAACGCGCAGTACAGGGCGTCGTGTGCGGTCGCGTCGACCAGGGTCGAGTCGCCGTAGCGGTAGCCTGCCCGCGCCCCCGGCAGCAGGTAGGGGCCGTTGGTCATCGACTCCATGCCACCGGCCACGACGACGTCGAACTCGCCGTAGCCGATCAGCTGGTCGGCCATCGCGATCGCGTTCAGCCCGGAAAGGCACACCTTGTTGACGGTGAGCGCGGGGACGGTCATCGGAATGCCGCCCTTGACGGCGGCCTGTCGGGCGGTGATCTGCCCGGCGCCCGCCTGGATCACATGACCCATGATCACGTAGTCGACCTGGTCGCCGGAGATCCCGGCCCGCTCCAGCGCCGCACCGATGGCGATGCCGCCGAGGTCCATCGCGCTGAACCCCTTCAGCGCACCGCCGAGCTTGCCGATGGGCGTGCGCGCGCCACTGACGATCACCGAACCTGGCATGGGCGATATCCTCCTTGTGCTGGGCGACAGTGCGCCGCCGGTCGGAAACGCTGCGCGGCCCGCAGGCCGCTCAGCGCGGAACGATCTCGACGCGTGGGTACTCTGGACGCCACATCGCCTCGTAGACCTGCTGGATCGGGTTGTCGATCTCGACCTGGGCGACGCCGTCCTGCACGGCCGCGAGGGCGACCGCGACCGCGACCGCGGCGGACACCGTGCGCAGGTCGTCGACGGGTGGAAGCAGCGGCGAGCCGGGCGTGGTCGCGTCGGACATCCCGGCCACCGCGTCCGCGGCGGCCGCGATCATGGGGCCGGTGATCCGGGTCGCCCGCGCCACGGTCACGCCGAGGCCGAGCCCCGGGAAGACCAGCGCGTTGTTCGCCTGGGCGACGTGGTAGCGGCGGTCCTCGTGCACGACCGGAGGGAACGGGCTGCCGGTGGCGATCAGCGCGCGGCCGTCGGTCCACCGGATGAGGTCCTCGGGCAGCGCCTCGCACTTGGAGGTCGGGTTGGACAGCGGCATGATGATCGGCCGCTCAGTGTGCTCGGCCATCTGCCGCACGATCGCCTCGGTGAACGCCCCGGTCTGGGTGGAGGTGCCGATGAGCATGGTGGGCCGGACGTGCGCCACCACCTCGGCGAGGCCGATGTCACCCGTTCCCGGCTTGCCCCAGCCCTCGACCTCGGTGACCGGCCGGGCGTAGGGGCGCTGGAAGTCGTACATCCGCGGGCTGCCCTCGGTGAGCAGCCCCGCCCGGCTGAGGGGCCAGAACCGCCGGGTGGCCTCTTCGGGGGCCAGCCCCTCACGGACCATCTGGTCGCGCATCATGTCGGCGATCCCCAACCCGGCCGTGCCAGCGCCGTGGATCACCACGCGTTGGTCGCGCATCCGGGTGCCCGCCGCGCGGACCGCGGAGAACGCCGCCGCCAGCACGACGGCCGCGGTGCCCTGCATGTCGTCGTTGAACGTGCAGACCTTGTCGCTGTAGCGCTCCAGGATGCGCCGGGCGTTGCTCGCCCCGAAGTCCTCCCAGTGCAGCATGGCCTGCGGGAACAGCTTCCCGGCCGCTGTGACGTAGGCGTCGATGAACGCGTCGTAGCGCTGGTCGCGGATCCGCGCGTGCCGCGCTCCCAGGTACATGTCGTCGTTGAGCAGCTCCAGGTTGTCCGTACCCGTGTCGAGCACGACCGGGATCACCCGGTGCGGGTGGATGCCGGCGGCGGCGGTGTAGACGGCGAGCTTGCCCACGGAGATCTCGATGCCGCCGACGCCCTGGTCGCCGATCCCGAGGATGCCCTCGGCGTCGGTCGCGACGAGCAGGTCGACCTCGTCGGGGCCCTTCCCGAAGTTGCGCAGGGCCGTCTCCACGCCGTCGGGGTCGTCGATCGAGAGGAACACGCCGTGCGTGCGGCGGAACTCGTGGCTGAACCGCTGGATGGCCAGCCCCACCGTGGGCGTGTACACCACGGGCAGCATCTCCGCGATGTGCTCGGAGAGCAGCCGGTAGAACAGGACCTCGTTGCGGTCCCGCAGGTTGGCCAGATACACCCACTTGCGCAGGTCGTTGGCCTGGACCTGGTACTGCCCGTAGGTCCGCCGCAGCTGCCCGTCGAGCGTCGTCACTCCCGGGGGCAGCAACCCGACCAGGCCGAGCTGCCTGCGTTCGTCGGACGTGAACGCGGTGCCGCGGTTGATCGCGGGGGTGCCCAGGACATCCCGGCCGCGGGCGCGGATGCGCGCGACCATGCCGCCGTCGGTGTGGACGAGCTCATAGGCTCCCTCGGACATCGCTACTTCTTCCTGGGCATGTACAGGTCGGTGATGGTGCCCTCGAACGCTTCGGCGGCCATGCCGATGCTCTCCGACAGCGTCGGGTGCGGGTGGATCGTCAGGCCGATGTCCGCGGCGTCGGAGCCCATCTCGATGGCCAGGGCGGCCTCGGCGATCAGGTCGCCCGCGTTGGGGCCGACGATGCCGCAGCCGATGATCTGCTCGGTGGCCTCGTCGAACAGGACCTTCGTGAGGCCCTCGTCCCGGCCCAGCGACAGCGACCGCCCGCTCGCGGCCCACGGGAAGACGCCCTTGCCGTATTTCACGCCCGCGGCCTTGGCCTCGTTCTCCGTCACCCCCGCCCACGCGACCTCGGGGTCGGTGTAGGCGACCGAGGGGATCACCCTGGCGTCGAAGAAGGCGTTCTTGCCCGCGGCGACCTCGGCCGCGACCTTGCCCTCGTGCGTGGCCTTGTGGGCGAGCATCGGCTGTCCGACGATGTCGCCGATCGCGAAGATGTTCGGGACGTTCGTGCGCTGCTGCTTGTCGACGGGAATGAACCCGCGCTCGTCGACGTGCACGCCCGCGTTCTCGGCGCCGACCTCGCGGCCGTTGGGCTGCCTGCCGACCGCGACGAGGACCTTGTCGAAGACCTCGGTCGCGGGCGCCTTGGCCCCCTCGAAGGAGACCGTCAGCCCCTCGGCGCCCGCCGTGACGGCGGTGACCTTGGTCTGGAGGTAGATGTTGTCGTACTGCTTGCGGATGCGCCGGGCGAGCGGGTTGACGATGTCCTTGTCCGCGCCCGGGATGAGCTGGTCCAGCAGCTCGACGACGGTGATCCGCGAGCCGAGCTCGTAGTACACCGTCGCCATCTCCAGGCCGATGATCCCGCCGCCGATCACCAGCAGCCGCTCGGGGATCCCATCCAGCTCCAGCGCGCCGGTCGAGTCGATCACCCGCGGGTCGTCGTGCGGGACGAAGGGCAGCTGCACCGCCTCCGAGCCCGCCGCGATGATCGCCTGGTCGAAGCTGACCACCGTGTTCTTCCCGTCGGCGCCCTCGACCTCGACCTGGTTCGGCGACCGGAACCGGCCGACGCCGGTGACGACGGTGACCTTGCGCTGCCCGGCCAGGCCGCCCAGCCCGCCGGTGAGCCGGGAGACGACGCCGTCCTTCCAGCCGCGCAACGCGTCCACGTCGATCTCGGGGGCGGCGAACGACAGGCCGTGTGCCGACATCTCCTTGGTCTCCGCGATCACCTTCGCGGCGTGCAGCAACGCCTTGGACGGGATGCAGCCGATGTTGAGGCAGACCCCGCCGAGCGGGCCGCGGCTGTCCACCAGCACGACCTTCTTGCCCAGGTCGGCCGCACGGAACGCGGCCGTGTAGCCACCCGGGCCCGCGCCGAGCACGAGCACCTCGGCGTGCACGTCGCCGTGCTCGGACGGCGGCGCGCCGGACGCCGTGCTCGGCGCGGCCTGGGCTGCGGGAGCGGCGGGCGCGGACTGGTCGGTCTGCAGGTCGAGAATCGGCGAGCCCTCCGAGACGGCGTCGCCGACGCTCACCCTGACGGCGGTGACCGTACCCGCGGAGGTCGCGGGCACGTCCATGGTCGCCTTGTCCGACTCCAGCGTGATCAGCGGGTCGTCCACGGCGACGGTGTCGCCGGGCTGGACGTGGACCTCGATCACGGGGACGTCGTGGAAGTCGCCGATGTCGGGGACCTGGATCTCGGTGCTCATTCGCCCGTCCCTCTCAAAGCAGCAGCCGTCGGTCGTCTTCGAGCAGATGGCACAGATGGCGGGTGAAGCGGGCGGCCAGCGCGCCGTCGATGACGCGGTGGTCGTAGGACACCGACAGCGGCAGCATCAGCCGAGGCACGAACTCGGTGCCGTCCCACACCGGCTTCATCGCCGCCCGCACCACGCCGAGGATCGCGACCTCGGGCGCGTTGACGATCGGGGTGAACGCCGTGCCCCCGATGCCGCCGAGGCTGGAGATGGTGAAGGTGCCACCCTGCATGTCGCTGGGCGCGAGCTTCCCCTCGCGGGCCTTGGCCGAGATCGTGCCGAACTCCTTGCTGAGCTCGACGATGCCCTTGCGGTCGGCGTCGCGGACCACCGGGACGACCAGCCCGTCGGGCGTGTCGACCGCGATGCCGATGTGGTAGTAGCCCTTGACGATCAGCGCGTCCTTCTCCGCCGACAGCGAGCTGTTGAACTCCGGGAACCTCTTCAACGCCGAGACGACGGCCTTGACCAGGAACGCCAGCAGGGTCACGCGGTAGGGGTCCCGCTCCGCCTTCGCGGCGGCATCGAGCTCCTTGCGGTAGCGGTCGAGGTCGGTGATGTCCGCCTCGTCATGCTGGGTGACGTGCGGGACGTTCAGCCACGAGCGGTGCAGGAACGGTCCCGACAGCTTCTTGATCCGCGACAGCGCCCGGGTCTCCACCGGGCCGAACTTCGCGTAGTCCTGCGGGGGGACCTCGGGGATGCCCGCCCCGGCGGGCGCCGCGGCGGCGGGCGCCGCGGCCGGGCCCTTCAGGAACGCCAGCAGGTCGTCCTTGGTGATCCGGGACTTGGGCCCGGTGCCCGTGACCTGGGTAAGCTCCACGCCCAGCTCGCGCGCCATCCGCCGCACGCTCGGACCGGCGTGCACCCCGCCCGGCTCGGCGAGCGGCGGGGGAGTGGCAGCGTGCGTCGGGGCCGCCGCCGGGCCGGTCGTGGGCTGGACCGCCGGGGGCGGCGGCACCGGCGGTGTCGGGCCCGGCTCCTGCTGCTCGACCAGGGACGGCGGTGGCGTGAGTGCGCCGTCGCCGGGATCCACCAACAGGATCGGCGTGCCCTCGCTCACCGTGTCGCCGACGGACACCAGCACGTCGGCGACCGAGCCCGCCATCGGGGACGGCACGTCCATGGTGGCCTTGTCGGATTCCAGCGTGACCAGCGGGTCCTCGGCGTTGACCCGGTCGCCTTTGCTGACGTGCACTTCGATGATCGGGACATCGTTGAAGCTGCCGATGTCGGGGATCTTGACCTCAGTCGGGGCAGTCATCTCGGCTCCTCGGCGGCGTCAGACGGTGGCGGGGTTGGGCTTGTTGGGGTCAATGTCGTACTTGGCGATGGCGTCGGCCACGACGGACGCAGGCACGGTGCCTTCCTCGGCGAGGGCCGACAGCGCCGCGACGGTGACGTAGTGGCGGTCGACCTCGAAGAACTCGCGCAGCCGCCGCCGATAGTCCGACCGGCCGAAGCCGTCGGTGCCGAGCACCTTGTAGGTGCGGCCGCCCAGGTAAGGGCGGATCTGTTCGGCGAAGGCCCGCACGTAGTCGGTGGACGCGATCGCCGGCCCGTCCGGCCGGTCGGCGAGCAGGCTCTCGACGTAGCTGGGGCGCCGGGGCTCGTCCGGGTGCAGCATGGTCCACCGCTCGGCATCGACGCCCTCGCGGGCCAGCTCGGTGAAGCTCGGGCAGCTCCACACGTCCGCGGTCACGCCGAACTCGTCGGCGAGCAGGTCGGCGGCGGCGATCACCTCGCGCAGGATCGTGCCGCTGCCCATGAGCTGCACGCGTGGGCCCTCGCCCGCCGTCCCCTCGCGGAACAGGTACATCCCTTTCCGGATGCCCTCCTCGGCGCCCTCGGGCATCGGGGGATGCCGGTAGTTCTCGTTCATGAGGGTGATGTAGTAGTAGACGTCCTCCTGCTCGACGAACATCCGGCGCAGGCCGTCGTGCACGATCACCGCGACCTCGTAGGAGAAGGTCGGGTCGTAGGACACGCAGTTCGGGATGAGCGACGCCTGGACGTGGCTGTGCCCGTCCTCGTGCTGCAGGCCCTCCCCGTTCAGGGTCGTGCGCCCGGCGGTGGCGCCGAGGATGAACCCCCGGCACCGGGAGTCGCCCGCCGCCCACGCCAGGTCGCCGGTGCGCTGGAAGCCGAACATCGAGTAGTAGATGTAGAAGGGGATCATCGGCGTGTCCGACACGCTGTAGGACGTGGCCGCGGCCATCCAGGACGCCATCGCGCCCGGTTCGTTGATGCCCTCCTGGAGCACCTGCCCGCTCTTGTCCTCCTTGTAGAACAGCAGCTGGTTGGCGTCCTCGGGCCGGTAGAGCTGCCCGACCTGGGACCAGATCCCGAACTGGCGGAACATGTTCTCCATGCCGAACGTGCGGGACTCGTCCGGCACGATCGGCACCACCCGCTTGCCGAGGGTCTTGTCGCGCATCAGCGTGCTCATGATCCGGACCAAGGCCATCGTCGAGGAGTTCTCCCGCTCGCCCGAGCCCTTCAGCTGCGCGTCGAACGCCGACAGCGGCGGGATCGGGAGCGGCTCGGACCGCTCGCGCCGGGACGGCAGGTAGCCGCCGAGCGCGGCGCGCCGCTGCTGCAGGTAGGTGATCTCCTCGCTGTCGTCGGCGGGCTTGAGGAACGGGAGCTCGTCGAGCAGCTCGTCGGTGACCGGCAGATTGAAGCGGTCGCGGAACTGGCGCAGTGCATCGCCCGCCATCTTCTTCGCCTGGTGGCTGATGTTCATGCCCTCGCCTGCTTCGCCCATCCCGTAGCCCTTGACGGTCTTGGCGAGGATCACGGTCGGCTGGCCCGTGTGTGCGACGGCCGCCGCGTAGCCTGCGTACACCTTCTGCGGGTCGTGCCCGCCGCGCGCGAGCGCCCAGATCTCGTCGTCGGACATCTGCGCGACCAGCTCGAGCAGCTCCGGGTACCTGCCGAAGAAGTGCTGACGGACGTAGGCGCCGTTCTTGGACTTGAAGTCCTGGTACTCCCCGTCGACGCACTCCTCCATCCGCTTCAGCAGCAGTCCGCTCTTGTCCGCGGCGATCAGCGGGTCCCAGCCGCTGCCCCAGATCACCTTGATCACGTTCCAGCCCGCGCCGCGGTAGAGTGCCTCGAGCTCCTGAATGATCTTGCCGTTGCCGCGCACCGGGCCGTCGAGGCGCTGCAGGTTGCAGTTGACCACGAAGTTGAGGTTGTCCAGGCGTTCCCGGCCCGCGAGGTAGAGCGCGCCCGACGACTCCGGCTCGTCCATCTCGCCGTCGCCGAGGAACGCCCACACGTACCGGTTCTCGGTGTTCGCGATCCCGCGGGAGTGCAGGTACTTGAGGAACCGAGCCTGGTAGACCGCCATCAGCGGGCCCAGGCCCATCGACACCGTCGGGAACTGCCAGTAGCTGGGCATCAGCCACGGATGCGGGTACGAGGACAGCCCGTGGCCGCCGACCTCCTGCCGGAACTTGAGCATCTGCTCTTCGGTGAGCCGCCCCTCCAGGAACGACCGTGCGTAGAACCCGGGCGAGGAGTGGCCCTGGAAGAACACCAGGTCGCCGCCGTGGCCTTCGCTGGGCGCGTGCCAGAAGTGCTGGAAGCCGACGTCGTAGAGGGTCGCGGCGGATTGGAAGCTGGCGATGTGCCCGCCCAGCTCCGAGGACTCCTTGTTCGCCCGCAGCACGAGCGCGGCCGCGTTCCACCGGATCAGCGAGCGGATCCGGTGCTCGATCGCCCGGTCACCCGGGTGTCGCGCCTCGAGCTGGGGCGGGATGGTGTTGAGGTACGGCGTGTTCGCGGAGTACGGCACGGGCGCGCCGTTGCGGCGCGCCTCGGCCATGAGCTCGGTGAGCAGGAACCCCGCCCGGTCTGAGCCCTCGAACTCCAGCACCGAGTCCAAGGCGTCCCGCCACTCCTGGGTGCCCGAAGGGTCCAGATCTTCCAACATTGCGTCTCCTTGTGGCGGCGGGGTGGCGGCGGGACAAAAGGGTCTTGGGAATCGAGTGCTCGTACTGACGATCCTGGCCGATCAGCGCTCCGGGCGCGAGTGCCGAGGATCCGGGGTCGTCGCCGAACCCGAGGATGGGCCGGACTTCGCCTGGTCCTCGCCGTGGCGGACGTGCGGGTCGAGCAACTCCTCCGGGGTCGTGTGCTCGCGGCGGTGGCGGCGGTCGTACTCGTGCGCGATGATCGCCCCCTGGTCGTCGCTGTCGATCTCGCCCGGGACGTCGTGGTGGATGCCGCCCGGGACGTCGTACTCGGGTGTGACGCCCGGGGTCGGCGACTCGGCCGCCAGGGCAGGCTCGGCTCCCTTCGGGCCGAGGACGTTGAACAGGATGTTGAGCACCACGGCCATCAGCGCGGCCGAGCTGATGCCCGAGTCGAAGATGGTCTGGAACCACAGCGGGAAGTTGCTGTAGAAGGTCGGCACCGCGATCGGGATGACCCCGATCCCGATCGCCACCGCGACGACGATGAGGTTGTTGTTGCCCTCGTAGTCGACCCGGCTTAGGGCCTTGATGCCGCTAGCCGCCACGGTCGCGAACAGTGCGAGGCCGACGCCGCCGAGCACGGGCAGCGGGATCGAGACGACGATGGCGCCGATTTTCGGGATCACCCCGAGCACGACCAGGATGATGCCGCCTGCGGCGACCACGAACCGGCTCTTGATGCCGGTGATCGCGACCAGCCCGACGTTCTGGGCGAAGGCGCTGGCCGAGAACGAGTTGAGCAGGCCGCCGGACACCGCGGTGGCCACCGTGTCGGCGCGCAGACCCGCGGCCACCACCGGGCCGTCGGCAGGCCGGTCGACCACCTCGCCGATGGCCAGGATGTCGGCCGTCGTCTCGGTCATGACCACCAGGATCACGATGATCATCGAGAGGATCGCGGCGATCTCGAACTGCGGGGCGCCGAAGTGGAACGGGGTGGAGACGTTGAACCAGGAGCGCTGGCTGACGGTGCTGAAGTCCGTCTTGCCCATCGGCCAGGCGACCAGGGTGCCGAGCACCAGCCCCAGAAGGATGGCGATCCGGGCGAAGAACCCCGGGAGCAACTTGTAGATCAGGATGATGATCAATAGGGTGATCGCGGCCAGCGCGATGTTGGAGGTCGAGCCGTAGCCCGGGGTCACGCCCGCCGTGCCGCCTGCGGCCCAGTTGATCGCCACCGGCAGCAGCGACACCCCGATCACGGTGATCACGGTGCCGGTCACCACCGGCGGGAAGTAGTGGATGAGCCGGTTGAACAATGGCGTGACCAGAAAGCCGAACACGCCCGCGATGAGCACCCCGCCGAAGATCTCCAGCAGGCCATGGACGCCACCGCCTGCGTTCTTGCCGATCGCGAGCATCGAGGCGACCGCCGCGAACGAGGTGCCCTGCACCAACGGCAGCCGGGCACCGATCTTCCACACCCCGAGGGTCTGCAGGAGGGTGGCCAGCCCGGAGACGAACACCGCCGCGCTGATCAGGTAGGCCTGGTCGGCCGTGGACAGCCCCAGTGACCCGCCGATGATCAGCGGGACCGCGATCACGCCGGCGTACATGCTCATGACGTGCTGCAGGCCGTAGATGAACAGCGGTCCCGGCGCCATGATCTCATCGACGGGATGCGGATCGGCGACGGCCGCGTCACCCTGGGGTCGCTTGTTCTTACGCAGCGCCATTGCCAGCCACTCCTCCCTGCAGGGACTCTGCAGTCGCTCCCGCTACCAGCCCTGGCCGGGATCGAAGGCGGCCGGGCCGGGGTCGGGGGCGTCGTCGCGCCGGATGGTGCCTTCGATGTAGCCGTAGGGCCGGTCGTCGGCGTGGAAGACCTCGTTCTTGTTCTCCACGTCGTAGGGGCTCAGGTCGACGACGAAGTGGTGCTTGTTCGGCAGGGAGAACCGCACCTCGGCGATCTCCGGCTGCTCCTGGATGATGTTCTCGCCCATCACGTACATGGTGTGCTGCAGGGCGTAGCTGTAGTGGCCTGCGAAGGTGCCCGAGAGTGTCGCCAGCGCCTTGGCGAAGGAGTCGCCCCAGTCCACGGACGTGTCGGTGTGCAGCCACTGCGCCGTCACCGAGGTGGCCATGATCCGGTCGGTGGTGGGCTGCAGCGTGGTGTACTTGTCCTGGTAGAACCCGTGGAACTCGGAGTCGGTGGTCTTCAGCACGATGAGGTCGCGCACCCCGGAGACGACCCAGAGCTGGTTGCCGTCGTAGCTGACCGTGGCCGTGCGAACGTAGGCGCCGCGGCGGGCGAAGGCGTGCGGGTTCGGTTGTCCGTCCGACTCGAGGCGGTCCCACGGGTAGTCCTCGAGCTGGATCCGTACCCGGCTCACCTGGGGCACGTCGTCGACGAAGTGCTTGGCCAGCGCGATGCCGAACGACTCGGGCTGCCGGACGGCGTCGCCCGCCTCCTTGGCGAAGGAGTTGACCGTGTTCTTGGTCGCGTCGGTGGTGAGGCACTGGGCGTTGTCGCCGGTGAGGTGCACGTCGGCGAAGTCGCCGACCAGCGCGACGCTGACGTTGTAGTCGACGATCTCGTGTGGCTCGGCGTCGCGGAACACCCGCACCACGCGCGTTTCGGCCTTGCCGTACTGGTTGTGACCCAGCGTGACGCCCATGAGATCAGCTCCCTCGATAGGTGGAGTAGGCGAAGGGGGACAGCAGGAGGGGGACGTGGTGATGACGGTCGGGCTCGGTCACGTTGAAGACCACCGAGACCTCGGGGTAGAAGCCGGCCACGCCCGTCGCGGCGAAGTGCGCCGCGGTGTCGAAGACGAGCCGGTAGACGCCCGTCTCCAGGCCTCGCGGCGCCATGGTCGCGCAGCGGCCGTCGTCATCGGTGAGGCCGGATCCGACCCGCTCCCAGGAGCCGTCGACCCGGCGGTCGAGCGTGAGCGGCACCTTGGCCGCGGGACGGCCACTGCTGGCGTCGAGCACATGCGTGGACAAGGTCGTGGACAAGCTCATTGCGGCACCGTCCGTTCGGCCACCATCCGCTCGAGGCGGAGCCGGGTGATCTGGGCGAGTTGCTCGGTCACCTCGGCGCGCTCGCTCGGTTCGTCGTTGCCGAGCCTGCGCTGGAGCTCTTTGAGCATCTCGTCGGGGGTGCGGCCCGCGGCGCGGATGAGGAACACGTGCCCGAACCGTCGCTCGTACGCGGCGTTCCCCGCGGCCAGCGCCGCCTGGGTACCGGCGTCTGCGGTGCTGACCGACGCCTGCTCGCGCCGCGACCACGCCGCCTCGCGGCTCGCACCGGCGGCGCGATCACCGATCCGCGGATGGGCGTTGAGCGCCTCGCACACGTCCTCCCAGCTCAGGGACCGGGCGAGGCGTTCGGCGGAGGCCAGCAGCTCGTCGACGTCCGCGTAAGGCCGGTGGGCCAGAACCTCGTCGATCCACCGCCGGGACGCGTTGCACGCCGCAAGCTGCTGCACCGCTTCTTCGGTAGAGCCGTGGTTGACGTCATCGAGCAACCGCACAGCCGTTATCCGATCAGCAGTTGGGAAATCGGCATTTCGCTCTGCGACACGCTAGGGCGGCGGTCGGAGAGCGTCAAGGGTCTCGACCTACTCGCTTCGGGCCTCGGCGAGAACCACGCCACCCGGCACCGCCGCGTGGCCTACGACTCTGCCGCGAACCGGTCCGTCATCGCCTGCGCGGCAGATCGGAGCGCCGCGGCGGCGCGCCGGGTGACGTCCGGGGTCATCCGCGGAGTCGGCGCCGAGATCGAGATGGCGGTGAGCCCCGGTGCGTCCGGCACCGGCACCGCAACGCAGGAAACCCCGATCTCCTGCTCGCCGGTGTCGGTGAAGTACCCGAGCGCACGGCCGCCGACCAACTCTTGGCGGAGCTGGTCGGCGTCTGTCATGGTCTGGTCGGTGATGGTGGGCATCCCGGTTGATTTCAGCAGGGCCGCCATCTCGGTGTCAGGCAGCTGCGCCAGCAGCGCCTTTCCGACGCCGGTTGAGTGCAGTGGCACCCGACGGCCGACCTCGGTGAACATCCGCAGTGCGTGCCTGCCCGCAACCTGGGCGACATAGAGCGCGTGCGTGCCGTCCAGGATCGCCATGTTGGCCGACTCGCCGATGAGGTCGACCAGGCCCGTCAACACCGGGTTGGCGGAGATGCCGAACTGGCGTGCCGCGGTGTCGCCGAGCTTGATCAGACCCGGCGCGAGGGCATAGCGGCGGAGGTGGTCCTGGCGGACGTATCCGAGCGGCACGAGCGTGCGAACCAGGCGGTGCACCGAGGGCGCGGGCCGCCCGACCGCCGCCGCGATCTCGGAAAGTGACGCGGCGCCCCCGAGGTACGCGATCGCTTCCAGTACCTCGAAGGCGCGACCCACCGACTGCACGCTGCGGTCCCGCTGCGGACTCGCCACCTCCGTCACCCCAGCCCAGCCGATCCGACATCCAGACACGGCATCTGATGACGCCGCATCTATAAATTCCGGCTTGCCCAAAGTATCATCCGCATCGCAGAATGCGCTCGCGTACCAGTCCTCAGGGGCGGGAGTGGTGGATCACGTTGCGTCCGCCTCCGCCGTCAACGGTCAGCGCACTCCCGTCAGGATAGGCAGCCTCCGCCAGGCGTCAGGATAGGCAGCCTCCGCCAGGCTTCGCCTCCGGCCCGGAGTTCCGCACCCTCGCGGCGGCGCGGTTGGTCGACTGAGCCTGAGGATGTGCGAAGGGCGGCGAGCGCTGTTGACGGCCGTCATGCGGGCCCCCTACGCTGCGCAGCGGAAGCGAAATTATGCTATGCGAAACGAGGTTGGTCCGTGAGCCCCCTGCGGTACGAGGTGAATCTTTCGATCTTGTTCACCGAGCTGCCGTTGCTCGAACGGCCGGAAGCGGCGCGCAAGGCGGGCTTCACGGCGGTCGAGTTCTGGTGGCCGTGGCCGGTGGCCGTGCCGTCCGACACGGAGGTGCAGCGCTTCGCCACGGCGATCACGGATGCAGGCGTTCAGCTCGCCGGCCTCAACTTCTTCGCCGGCGACATGCCGGGCGGCGATCGTGGCCTGGTGTCCTGGCCCGCCCGCAGCGCCGAGTTTCGCGACAACATCGACGTCACCGTCGGGCTGGGTGAGCAGCTGGGCTGCCGCGCCTTCAACGCGCTCTACGGCAACCGCCAGGACGACGCCGATCCGGCGGACCAGGACCGGCTGGGCACCGAGAACCTGGTGCTCGCCGCGAAGGCCGCGCAGCGCATCGGCGCCACGGTGCTCGTCGAGCCGGTGAGCGGCGCCCCCCGCTACCCGCTGCTCACCGCGGCGGACGCCCTCGGCGTGATCGACCGGGCCCGCGCCGACGGCGACGTCGACAACGTGGCGCTGCTGTTCGACGTGTACCACCTCGCGGTCAACGGCGACGACGTCGAGGACGCCATCGACCGGGCCGCGGGCCGGATCGGGCATGTCCAGATCGCCGACGCACCGGGCAGGCACCAGCCGGGCACCGGAAAGCTCGCCATCGACCATTTCCTCGACCGGATCGCGGCCACCGGATACGACGGCTGGGTCGGGCTGGAGTACACGCCGAGCGGGGCGAGCGCAGACTCCTTCGACTGGCTGCCGCGCGAGCAACGCGCCGCCGCCCGCTGATCCGACCCCACCAACCACCTACAGCGAAAGGGCGCTCCCGACATGACCAGTGTGGGCTTCATCGGCCTGGGGATCATGGGCCTTCCGATGGCGGGGAACCTCGTCAAGGCGGGCTTCGACGTCGTGGGGTACAACCACACTACTGAGCGGATCGAGGCGCTTGTCGAGGCCGGCGGCCGCGGCGCCCCCGACACCGCGGGCGCCGTGCGGGACGCCGACGTGATCATCACCATGGTGCCGGACTCGCCAGACGTCGAGGAGGTCACCGGCGGTCCCGACGGCGTGTTCGCCAACGCCCGCAAGGGCGCGCTCTACATCGACATGAGCTCGATCCGGCCCGACGTGTCCGTGCAGGTGGCCTCGGCCGGGCGAGAGGCAGGCCTCCGCGTGCTCGACGCACCGGTCAGCGGGGGTGAGGCCGGGGCGGTCGAGGGCACTCTGTCGATCATGGTCGGCGGTGAGCCCGAGGACTTCGCCGCGGCCAAGCCCGTGCTCGACGCCGTCGGGAAGACCGTCGTGCACGTCGGACCCGCGGGCTCGGGCCAGACCGTGAAGGCCGCCAACCAGCTCATCGTCGCAGGCAACATCGAGCTGTTGGCCGAGGCGATCGTCTTCCTCGAGGCGTATGGCGTCGACACCAAGGCCGCGCTCGAGGTGCTCGGCGGCGGCCTCGCCGGAAGCACGGTGCTCGACCGAAAGGGCGCGGGCATGCTCGCACGCGAGTTCCAGCCGGGGTTCCGACTGGCGCTGCACCACAAGGATCTCGGCATCGTGCAGTCGGCGGCCCGCGAGGCGGGCGTCGTGATCCCGCTGGGCGCGCTGGTCAGCCAGCTCGTCGCGGCCATGGTGGCCCGCGGTGACGGAGGCCTGGACCATTCCGGGCTGCTCAAGCTCGTGCAGGAGCTGTCCGGTCGCAACGGCTGACCGCATACGTCTCGGATCAAGTGCGCCTACGGGAGGACCAGATGGCTCGAATGACGGCTGCTGACGCCGCTGTTGCGATATTGCTGCGGGAGGGCGTGACCCACGCGTTTGGCGTGCCCGGCGCCGCGATCAACCCCTTCTACGCGGCGATGCAACGCAGCGGGGGAATCGACCACATCCTCGCCCGGCATGTCGAGGCTGCCTCGCACATGGCGGAGGGCTACACCCGGACCCGGCCGGGCAACATCGGGGTCTGCCTCGGGACTTCCGGTCCGGCGGGCACCGACATGATCACCGGGCTGTACTCGGCGTCGGCCGACTCGATCCCGATCCTCGCCATCACCGGCCAGGCGCCCGTGGCGCGGCTGCACAAGGAGGACTTCCAGGCCGTCGACATCGCGTCGATCGCGAAGCCGGTCACCAAGATGGCGGTGACGGTGCTGGAACCGGGCCAGGTGCCGGGCGTGTTCCAAGAGGCGTTTCACCTCATGCGGTCCGGACGCCCGGGTCCGGTCCTGATCGACCTGCCCTTCGACGTGCAGATGGCCGAGATCGACTTCGACATCGACACCTACACCCCGCTGCCGCCCTACCGTCCCGCGGCCAGCCGGGCGCAGGTCGAGAAGGCGCTCGACATGCTGCAGGAGTCCGCGGCGCCGATCATCGTCGCGGGTGGAGGGATCATCAACGCCGATGCGTCCGACCTGCTGGTGGAGCTCGCCGAGGTGCTCGACGTCCCGGTCGTGCCGACCCTCATGGGCTGGGGAACGATCCCCGACGACCACCGCCTGATGGCCGGGATGGCGGGCCTCCAGACATCGCAGCAGTACGGCAACGCCACCCTGCTCGCCGCCGACTTCGTGCTCGGCATCGGCAACCGGTGGGCCAACCGGCACACCGGCGGGCTGGAGGTCTACCGGCGCGGGCGCACGTTCGTGCACGTCGACATCGAGCCCACACAGATCGGGCGGGTGTTCGCGCCGGACTACGGGATCGTGTCCGACGCGGGCGCGGCCCTCGCGCTGTTCGTCGAAGTGGCCAAGGAACGCCGCGAGGCGGGCACGCTGCGGGACTACGCGTCGTGGGTGGAGGAGTGCGTCAAGCGCAAGCACTCGATGCTGCGGCGCACGCACTTCGACAACGTGCCGATCAAGCCGCAGCGGGTGTACGAGGAGATGAACGCCGCATTCGGCCGCGACACCCGCTACGTGAGCACGATCGGCCTCTCGCAGATCGCAGGCGGCCAGTTCCTGCACGTGTACAAGCCTCGGCACTGGATCAACGCGGGCCAGGCGGGCCCGCTCGGGTGGACGTTGCCCGCCGCGCTGGGGGTGTGCGTGGCCGATCCGGACGCGACCGTGGTGGCGCTCTCCGGTGACTACGACTTCGAGTTCCTGATGGAGGAGATGGCGGTCGGGGCGCAGTTCAACCTGCCCTACATCCATGTCGTGGTGAACAACTCCTACCTCGGCCTGATCCGGCAGTCCCAGCGCGGCTTCGACATGGACTACTGCGTCCAGCTGGCGTTCGACAACATCAACTCGCCGGAGGTCGGCGGCTACGGTGTCGACCACGTCAAGGTGGCCGAGGGGCTGGGCTGCAAGGCGCTGCGCGTGGACCGCCCGGACGACCTGCAAGGCGGCTTCGAGCAGGCCAAGAAGCTGATGGCCGAGTTCCGCGTGCCGGTACTGGTCGAGGTGATCCTCGAGCGGGTCACCAACATCTCGATGGGCACCGAGCTGGACAACGTCGTCGAGTTCGAGGAGCTCGCGACACTGGACGAGCACGCGCCGACGGCCATCGCCCTGCTCGACTGAGTGCGCGGAGAGGGCCAAATGCGCGTCGTGGTCGCCCCGGACAAGTTCAAGGGCTCGTTGACGGGCGCCGAAGTCGCCGCCAGGGTCGCTGCGGGCATCGCCGCCGTCACCGATGGTGTGACCGTCGTCGAGGCGCCGGTGGCCGACGGCGGTGACGGCACCGTCGAAGCCGCACTCGCGGCGGGATTCGAACGCGTGCCGGTGCGGGCCGACGGTCCGCTCGGCGACCCGGTGGACACCGCGTTCGCGGTGCGCGAGGGCGTCGCGGTCGTCGAGATGGCCGACGTGTCGGGCCTGCGGCTGCTGCTGCCCGACCGGCTGGACGCCAGCGACGCAAGCTCGTTCGGCACGGGCCAGGTCGTGCGGGCCGCGCTCGACCGGGGTTGCACCACAGTGATGCTCGGCATCGGCGGCAGCGCGAGCACCGACGGTGGGGCAGGTCTGCTCCAGGCGCTGGGCGTCCGACTGCTCGACGCGGCGGGTGTCGAGCTTCCGCGCGGCGGTGCGGCACTCGGCGCGCTCGAACGGCTCGATCTGTCGGGGTTGCACCCCCGGGTAGGCGAAACGCATTTCGTCGTCGCCTGCGACGTGGACAACCCACTGCTCGGTCCGAACGGTGCTGCGGCGATCTACGGTCCGCAGAAGGGCGCGACCGACGCCGATGTCGCCGATCTCGACGCCGCCCTCACGCATTGGGCCGATGTCGTCGAGGCAACGATCGACCGCCGCGAGTTGCGCGACACCCCGGGGGCCGGTGCGGCAGGTGGGGTGGGGTACGCCGCCTTGGCGTTGCTCGACGCCGAGCTCCGGCCGGGCATCGACCTCGTGCTCGACCTCGTCCAGTTTGCCGAGCACCTGCCCGGCGTCGACCTCGTCATCACCGGCGAGGGCTCGCTCGACGAGCAGACCCTCAGCGGCAAGGCCCCGGCGGGGGTGGCGGCGGCCGCCACGGCGGCGGGAGTGCCGGTCGTCACGGTGTCCGGCCGCGTCACGCTCAGCAGCGAGCAACTCGCCGCCGCCGGAGTTCGTCAGGCATATGCGCTCACCGACATCGAGCCCGACGTCCGGCGCTGCATCGCGGACGCGGGACCGCTCCTGGAGCAACTGGCCGGTCGGCTCGCCCACGACTGGCTCTCCACTCATGCCATCGACAGCGCCGAACCCACCGATCGCACGGAGGACACGACCATGACCATCAAGGTGCCGCTCTTCGTCAACGGCGAGGGGATGAGCGGGGGGAAGGTCCACTACAGCATCGACGGCCTCCCCTTCCTCGGCGCCGCCCGCACCGCGCCCCGGTACCGGTTCTTCGCCGTGCGGGACGAGTTCCCGGCGTTGTGGCCGGTCGACGAGGGCGGGGTCAGCATCGAGGGCGAGCTGTACGAGGTGCCGCTGGAGGTGGTGCGCGACTCGTTCATGCCCGCCGAACCGCCCGAGCTTGAGCTCGGCGTGCTCGCGCTCGACGACGGCGGCAGCGCGCTGGTCGTGCTGCTGCGCAAGTCGGTGTACGAGGCGGGCGAAGGGCTGAAGGACATCTCCGAGCACGGCGGCTGGCGCACCTACCGGGCCGAGCAGGGCCCCTGAGCGGCTTGCGGCCGACAACGAACAGAGGTCATCCATGAAATCCGAACCGGACGCCAACCCGTCGGCCACGGCGGATCGCTTGGAGCAACCACCGGCGCATCCCCACCTACCTCATCCCCACCTGCCGCACCTGGGGCATGACCACCCTGACCCGATCATGCACCATCCGCCGGAATCGGCGCTGGCCACCCCGGGGCTGCCCCCCATCAGCGAGCGGCTCTACAACCAGGACCTCGCTCCCACCAAGGTGGAAGGCCGCAGGTGGCGCGCATACAACATCTTCGCGCTGTGGGCCAACGACGTGCACAGCCTGGGAAACTACGGCTTCGCCCTCGGTCTGTTCGCGCTCGGTCTGGGCGGCTGGCAGATCCTGGTAGGGCTCGGCATCGGCGCCGTTTTCCTGTTCTTCCTGCTGAGCTTGTCCGGCTTCATGGGCATCAAGACCGGCGTCCCCTTCCCGGTGATGAGCCGCATCGCCTGGGGCATCCACGGCGCCCAGATTCCGGCCCTGATCCGTGGCATCGTCGCCATCGTCTGGTTCGGCATCCAGACCTATCTGGCCTCCCTGGTGCTGCGCGTGTTGCTGATCGCCCTCAGCCCCGGGCTCAAGGACATGGACAGCAACTCGATTCTGGGCCTGTCCACGCTCGGCTGGCTGACCTTCGTCTTCCTGTGGATCGTGCAGGTCATCATCGTGCGGTACGGCATGGACATGATCCGCAAGTATGAGGCGTACGCAGGCCCGATCATCCTGGTCACCCTGGTCATCCTCGCAGTGTGGATGGTCACCAAGGTTGACGGGTCGATCGCCTGGTCGCCGCCGCACAGCCTCACGGGCGGTGCCATGTGGCGGGAGATTTTCGCCGCAGGCGCGCTCTGGGTCTCCATCTACGCGACCTTCCTGCTGAACTTCTGCGACTTCACCCGCAACTCCACCACTCGTCAGTCCATCGTCCGGGGCAACTTCGTGGGGATCCCGCTCAACGTGCTGCTCTTCGGCCTCATCGCCGTCGTGCTGGCCGGCGCCCAGTTCAAGATCAACGGCACGATCATCGGCAGCCCCGCGGACATCGTGCAGACCATCCCGAACACCTTCCTGCTGGTGCTCGCCGCGCTGGCGCTGCTCGTGCTGACCATTGCGGTGAACCTCATGGCCAACTTCGTCGCCCCGATCTATGCGCTGAACAACCTGTTCCCGAGACACCTGAACTTCTTCCGCGCCGGTCTGATCAGCGCCGTCATCGGCCTGGTCATCCTGCCCTGGAACCTGTATGACAACCCGGCAGTGATCGACTACTTCCTGGGCGGTCTGGGTGCGCTGCTCGGCCCACTGTTCGGCGTCATCATCGCCGACTACTGGCTGATCCGCCGCGCCAAGATCAATGTGCTGGAGCTCTACACGGACGCACGTACCGGAACTTATTTCTACCGCGCAGGCGTCAATCCGCGCGCCATCGCCGGGTTCGTGCCGGCCGCCGTCGTCGCGCTCTTGATCGCCTTTGTCCCGATGTTCGAGCCGGTGTCGCCGTTCTCCTGGTTCTTCGGAGCAGGCATCGCGGCGCTGTGCTACTACTTCCTGGCCGACCGTCACGCGGACTACCACGACGTCTCGGGCGAGCCGATCGCCATTCCCAGCGTGCACTGACCCGCCGACGCAAAAGGCTGAACCGATGCGCATCCTCGTCGTCAACGTGAACACCACGCAGTCCATGACCGACTCCATTGCCGCCCAGGCCCGGGCGGTCGCGGCGCCCGACACCGAGATTGTGGACCTCACCCCCCGCTTCGGCGCCGAGTCCTGTGAGGGGAACTTCGACAGCTATCTGGCCGCGGTCGGGGTGATGGACCGGGTGTTGTCCTATCCGGAGCCGTTCGACGCTGTGATCCAGGCCGGCTACGGTGAACACGGCCGTGAGGGGCTGCAGGAACTGCTCGACCAGCCGGTGGTGGACATCACCGAGGCGGCCGCGAGCACCGCGATGTTCCTGGGACACAAGTACTCGGTGATCACCACCCTGGACCGGGCGGTACCGCTGATCGAGGACAGGCTCAAGCTGGCCGGACTCGACGCGCGCTGTGCCTCGGTGCGAGCCAGCGGGCTGGCCGTGCTCGAGCTCGAGGAGGATCCTGCTCGCGCGGTGGCAACAATTGTGGAGCAGGCAGCGCGGGCGGTCGCCGAGGACAAGGCGGAGGTGATCGTGCTCGGCTGTGGCGGCATGTCGGGCCTGGATGAGCAGATCCGGGAGCGGACGGGCGTCCCGGTCGTCGACGGTGTCGCGGCCGCTGTAACCATCGCCGAGTCGCTGGTGCGCCTGGGCCTGAGCACGTCCAAGGTGCGGACCTTCGCCGCCCCAAGGTCCAAGAAGCTCACCGGCTGGCCACTGGGCTAGGGGGAACGAAGACCGATGAACGAGATGTCGCCATCATCGACTGAAACGGCCGAGTTTGACCTGGTGATCCGGGGCCGACGGGTCATCACCCGAGCAGGTGAGGTCCCGCGTTGCGTCGGCGTCCGGGACGGCGTCGTGGTCGCAATCGAGCCGCTGGAGGCGGCGCTCGAGGGCACGGAGACGGTCGACCTCGCTTCGGACGAGGTGCTGCTCCCGGGCCTCGTCGACAGCCATGTGCACGTCAACGAGCCCGGTCGCACCGAGTGGGAGGGCTACGCGACCGCCACGCGGGCCGCGGCCGCGGGCGGCGTGACGACGATCCTGGACATGCCGCTCAACAGCATCCCGCCGACCTGCACGGTGGAGGCGCTGGAGATCAAGCGCGACGCCGCCAAGGGAAAATGCCACGTCGACGTCGGATTCTGGGGCGGCGCGATCCCGGGCAACCTCGGTGACCTGCGCGGCCTGCACGACGCGGGCGTCTTCGGGTTCAAGTGCTTCATGACGCCCTCCGGCGTGGACGAGTTCCCGCCGTTGGATGCCGCCCAGCTGGAGGAGTACCTCGGTGTGCTCCAGTCCTACGGCGCGAAGATGATCGTGCACGCCGAGGACACCGCCGCCATCGAGCGCGCGCCCGCCGCCCACGGGCGGCACTACGCCGACTTCCTCGCGTCACGGC
Organism: uncultured Actinomycetota bacterium; assembly: GCA_963822805.1. Classification (GTDB taxonomy): domain Bacteria; phylum Actinomycetota; class Actinomycetes; order Mycobacteriales; family Pseudonocardiaceae; genus Pseudonocardia. Next base: position 518,353 of record CAWGIV010000006.1, read on the forward strand.
CGCGCGGTGCGGAGAACGTCGCGATCGCGCACCTGATCGAGGCGGCCCGGCACACCGGCGCGTCGGTCCACCTGCTGCACCTGTCCAGCTCGGACGCCGTGCCCATGGTGCGCACCGCGCGCCGCGACGGGATTCAGATGACGGTCGAGACCTGCCCGCACTACCTGGTCTTCGAGGCGCAGGCGATCACCGACGGCGCCACCCAGTTCAAGTGCTGCCCGCCCATCCGGGAGGCGGACAACCGTGAGGAGCTGTGGAGCGCGCTCGGCCGCGGCGACATCGACTGCATCGTCTCCGACCACTCGCCGTGCACCCCGGACCTCAAGCGGCTCGAGCTGGGCGACTTCGGTGTCGCCTGGGGTGGGATCTCGTCGTTGCAGATCGGCCTGCCCGCCGTCTGGACCGAGGCGCGGCTGCGCGGATACACGCTCGTCGACGTGGTGCGCTGGATGGCCGAGCGGCCGGCGCAAGTCGGAAGGCTGCTGGAGAAGGGCCAGATCGAGCGTGGCTTCCACGCCGACTTCGCCGTCTTCGCGCCCGACGACGCCTTCGTCGTGGATCCGGAGCGGCTCTACCACCGCAACCGGATCACCCCGTACGCCTACCGCCCGCTGGCCGGGGTCGTGCGCAGCACCTGGGTGCGCGGTCGACGGGTCACCGGCGACGAGCCACTGGGTCAACTGATCAGCCGAGGAGAGGCATGAGCGCCGTGCCTCATGGCGAACACGGGAGTCAATGATGGGCGAGTCGACCTACTACACACCAAAGGGCGGCCTGCCGCCACAGACCCAGCTGCTCAGCGACCGGGCGATGTTCCGGGAGGCCTACGCGGTGATCCCGCGCGGCACGAACTCCGACATCGTCACCAGCTTCCTGCCGTTCTGGCACGGCACCCGGCTGTGGGTGCTGGCCCGGCCGCTGTCCGGCTTCGCCGAGACGTTCTCCCAGTACATGATGGAGGTCTCGCCCGGCGGCGGCAGCGACCAGCCCGAGTCCGATCCGGAGGCCGAGAGTGTCCTCTTCCTCACCGCGGGCGGGCTGCGGATCACCCTGGACGGCGCCGACCACAAGCTCGACCCGGGTGGTTACGCCTACCTTCCGCCGGGCGCCGCCTGGTCGGTCCACAACGACGGCGACGACCTCGCGCATTTCCACTGGATTCGCAAGGCGTACGAGCGGGTGGCGGGCCTGGACGCGCCCGAGGCGTTCGTGACCAACGAGCGCGACGTCGAGCCCACCTCCATGCCGGACACCGAGGGACGCTGGAAGACCAGCCGCTTCGTCGACCCGGCCGACCTGCGCCACGACATGCACGTGACCATCGTGACGTTCGAACCGGGCGCGGTGATCCCGTTCGCCGAGACCCACGTCATGGAGCACGGCCTGTACGTCCTGGAAGGCAAGGCCGTATACCGGCTCAACGAGGACTGGGTGGAGGTCGAGCAGGGTGACTTCATGTGGCTGCGCGCGTTCTGCCCGCAGGCCTGCTACGCGGGCGGTCCGGGCCGTTTCCGGTACCTGCTGTACAAGGACGTCAACCGGCACATGCGGCTCCGGCCGATGACAAAGACATGAGCGCCGTGCCGCCCTCCGGAACCGCCGGTGGCGGCGGCGTGTGCTGAGGTTCGTGCTCGCCACGATCCCGTGGGTGGCGGTCCTCGTCGTCACGCCCTTCGTGAACACGGTGCAGCCCTTCGTCCTCGGCATGCCGTTCCTGCTGGTGTGGGTCGTGCTCTGCGTCATCGCCACGTCGGTGTGCATGGCGATCGTCTACTTCAGCGATCCCCGCAACCGGGAGGGCGCCGGACCCGACCATGCCGCAGGCGATGGGACGAAGGTCGGGCGATGAACGCCGCGCTGCCCGTTCTCGGGGTGTTCCTGGCCGTCGCGCTCGGGCTGGGCCTGTACGCCCGGCGCGGCAAGAAGATGGATCTGGAGCAGTGGAGCGTCGGTGGCCGCGGCTTCGGCTCGATACTGGTGTTCCTGCTTCTGGCGGGGGAGATCTACACCACGTTCACGTTCCTCGGCGCCAGCGGCTACTCCTACTCCTACGGCGGGGCCGCGTTCTACATCCTCTGCTATGGGGCGCTGGCCTACGTGCTGTCCTACTGGCTGGCACCCGCGATCTGGCGCTACGCCAAGGTCAAGGGCCTGGTGTCGCAGCCGGACTGGTTCGTCCAGAAGTACGGCAGCCGCAACCTCGGTCTCATCGTCGCCATCATCGGCATCGTCGCCATGATCCCCTATCTGGAGCTGCAGCTGACGGGCCTGGGGATCATCGTGGAGGAGACCTCCTACGGCAGCATCTCCCGCGGAGCGGCCATCTGGATCTCCGCCATCGTGTTGACCGCGTACGTGGTGATCTCCGGGATCCACTCGGCCGCATGGAACGCGGTGATCAAGGACGTCCTGGTGCTGGTGGTCGTCGTCGCGATCGGCATCTACCTTCCCGTGCACTACTTCGGCGGCATCGCCCAGATGTTCCACGCCGTCGACGTCGCCAAGCCGGAGTTCCTGGCGCTGCACGAGCCCGCGCACGACTCGGGCTGGTTCATCACCTCCATTCTCCTCTCGGCGCTCGGGTTCTTCATGTGGCCGCACTATTTCGGCGCGGTGTACGCCTCCAAGGACGCCAAGACCTTCCGCCGCAACGCCGCGCTGCTGCCGGTCTACCAATTGGTGCTGCTGTTCGTGTTCTTCATCGGCTTCACCGCGCTGCTGGTCGTGCCGGGTCTGAGCAACGGCGACCTGTCGCTGCTCGCCGTCACCCGCCAGGCGTTGCCGTCGTCGGTCGTGGGTGTCATCGGGGCGGCCGGGATGTTCTGCGCGCTGGTGCCCGGCTCGATGCTCCTGACGACCAGCGCCACCATGGTCGCCAAGAACGTCGTGCAGGAGTTCATGCCCTCGGTCAGCAGCGCCCGCGTCGCGCAGATCGCCAAGACCATGGTGCCGGTCATCATGCTGATCACGCTGTACCTGACCTTCAACGGCGGCTCCGCGATCGTGAACCTGCTCCTGCTGGGCTACGCGTTCGTCACCCAGCTCTTCCCGTCGATGGTGCTGAGCCTGCTGCGGCGCAACCGGGTCACCAAGTGGGGTGCCGGGGCAGGCATGGTCGTCGGCGCAGCGGTGGTCGGCTGGCTCACGCTCTCGGGCATGACGACCGGAGATTTGTTGCCCTTCCTGCCCGCGTCCTGGCACCACCTCAACGTGGGGATGCCCGCCCTGGTCATCAACATCATTGTGATGGTGGTCGTCTCCGCCGTCACCCGGGCCGACGAGCCCGCGGGGGAGGATCTGAGCAAGGAGTACGCCGCACTTCCGGTATGACCGGCCAAGAAAGGGAATCGACTATGACCGAATCGGGCGACGCGGTCTATTCCGCGCGGGCGACGGCCTACGGTGACGGCCGCAACGGCCATGTCACGAGTGACGATGACGTGCTCGACCTCGATCTGGCCGTGCCGAAGGAGATGGGCGGACCCGGGGGAGACCTCACCAACCCGGAGCAGATGTTCGCCGCCGGGTACTCGGCGTGCTTCCACGGCGCGCTGAAACGCGTCGGCGCGGAGGCCAAGGCGGACATGACCGGGTCGACCGTCACGGGCACCGTGAGCATGCTTCGCGCAGGCAGCGGGTTTTCCCTCGGGGTCAGGTTGCAGGTCGCGGTGCCCGCCGTGCCCCGGGAGCAGGCCGAGGACCTCGCGAATGCGGCCCATCAGCGGTGTCCGTACTCGAACGCCACCCGGGGCAACATCCCGGTCGCGGTCGAGGTGGTCGACGCCACCCCGGCTGGCGCCTGACCGCCCCACCCCGAAGATCACCAGTTCGGCGCGGAAACCGGCCAGTTCCGGCCGCTTCTGCAACGAACCGGTGATCATGGCCGGGGCGGGGCAGTCGCGGGTCACCCGGTTAGCGGGCCTTCGCGTCGCCGCCCGGGTGCGACTCGCCCGCGTGGGCTTTCGCGGCCATCTCGAACTGGTCGGCTTTGCGCCCGATGTGCGCCTCGCTGCGGAACTGTTCCACCAGGTGCGGGTAGTGCAGCTCGAACGCCGGGCGCTCGGAGCGGATGCGGGGCAGCTCGGTGAAGTTGTGCCGCGGCGGCGGGCACGAGGTGGCCCACTCCAGGGAGTTGCCGAAGCCCCACGGGTCGTCGACGGTGACGACGCGGCCGTAGCGGTAGCTGCGGAACACGTTCCAGATGAACGGCAGCACGGACGCGCCGAGGATGAACGCGCCGATCGAGGAGATCATGTTCAGCGTGGTGAACCCGTCGGTGGGCAGGTAGTCCGCGTAGCGGCGGGGCATGCCTTGTTCGCCGAGCCAGTGCTGCACCAGGAAGGTGGTGTGGAACCCGATGAACGTGAGCCAGAAGTGCACCTTGCCCAGCGTCTCGTTCATCATCCGGCCGGTCATCTTGGGGAACCAGAAGTAGATGCCGCCGTAGGTGGCGAACACGATCGTGCCGAACAGCACGTAATGGAAGTGGGCGACGACGAAGTAGGTGTCGCTGACGTGGAAGTCCAGCGGTGGTGAGGCCAGGAGCACGCCGGTCATCCCGCCGAACAGGAACGTGACGACGAAGCCCATCGCGAACATCATCGGCGTCTCGAAGGTGATCTGGCCCTTCCACATGGTGCCGATCCAGTTGACGAACTTGATGCCGGTCGGGATGGCGATCATGAAAGAGGTGAGGGAGAAGAAGGCCAGCAGCACCGCGCCGGTGGCGAACATGTGGTGCGCCCACACCGCCGCGGACAGGGCGGCGATCGCGATGGTGGCGTAGACCATGCCCTTGTAGCCGAACAGCGGTTTGCGGCTGAACACCGGGATGATCTCGGAGATGATGCCGAAGAAGGGCAGCGCGACGATGTAGACCTCGGGATGGCCGAAGAACCAGAACAGGTGCTGCCACAAGATCGCGCCGCCGTTGGCCGGGTCGAACACGTGTGCGCCCAGGTGGCGGTCCATTTCCAGCCCGAACAGGGCGGCGGTGAGCACCGGGAAGGCCAGCAGGATGAGGAACGCGGTGACCATGATGGTCCAGCAGAACAGCGGCATCCGGAACATCGTCATGCCGGGCGCGCGCATGCAGACGATGGTGGTGGTGAAGTTGACCGCGCCCAGGATGGTGCCCAGTCCGGCGGCGATCAGGCCGCACGCCCACAGGTCACCGCCCACGCCGGGGGAGTGGGTGGCGTCCGAGAGCGGGGTGTAGGCGAACCAGCCGAAGTCGGCCGCCCCGCCCGGCGTGATGAACCCGGAGAGCACGACCAGGCCGCCGAACAGGAACAGCCAGTAGGAGAAGGCGTTCAGCCGGGGGAACGCGACGTCGGGGGAGCCGATCTGCAGCGGCACGATGTAGTTGGCGAACCCGAAGAGGATCGGGGTGGCGTAGAGCAGCAGCATGATCGTGCCGTGCATGGTGAACAGCTGGTTGTACTGCTCGTTGGACAGGAACTGCTGGCCGGGTTCGGCCAGCTCGGCGCGCATCAGCATGGCCATCAGGCCGCCCACCATGAAGAAGGCGAACGACGTGACCAGGTAGAGGATCGCGATGTCCTTCGGGTCCGTCGTGTACATCATGTGCAGCAGCCGTGCGCCCTTGGGCGCGGGTCTCGCCGTCGGATGGGTGATCGGCTTCGGCTCGACCTGGGTCATGTCGGATCCTCCTCGGCCATTCGGGTGTCGCCGCGGTAGGCCGGATCGGCTCCCGCCGCGCGCAGTCGACGGTGGATCGCACCGGCGATCCGGCAGGCCCAGGTCTTGGCAGGCTCCGCGCGCCGTCCGGCGTGGCTCGTCGACGTCCACGCGCCACCCTTCCCCGCCGAATCAGGCGGGAACAGCATCGTCGCGGGCTGACTTCTGCCGGCTAGGTTGCCGAAGCCCGGCAAGAACGCGCGCCGCGTCCAGGTCAGCCCGGCCACCCGGCGGTACCTCCGTGTTGCCGCTCACCGAGGACATGGCGCGAGCCGCTGAGTTCCCACCGCCTCAGATCCCGACCTTGCCGATGACCGGCAAGGTGCGCCCGCGGAACTCGGCCGAGAACCGCCGCTGCCTTCGAGGCACCGGCACGTCACGCTGGTAGTCGAGCGGGGCAGCCGCGTTCCGCAGAGCTCGCGAGAATCACCGGCTCCGCGTTGTGGAGCCGGGGCCGCGCTCGCTGGACAAGGAGGCCATCTGATGTCGTCGCATCCTCCGAGCGAGGCCGCGGACCAGGCCGATGCGCTCCTCTGCCGGGCGGCGGCACGGCTGCTGGAGGCCCGCAGGCGGTCCAGTGCTCAGGGAACGTGTCCGGAGCCGGACGTGGCGCGTGTGATGACGGCCATGGGCGAATGGCTCGACGCCGACCCGGGCTCGGTCCCGGACACCGTGCGGTCGGCCGTCGTGCTGCTCGCCGAGCACCTGTCGACCCGGTTCGCCATCCCGGCTCCGGGACGTCCGGATGCCGGGACGACGGCCTCCCGGCAACGCGGGCTCGCCGCAACGGACCGGCGACCGTCCCACGGATTCGCTCGTTCGATCAGGCTCGGGCGTATGGGCTGATCTTCCCTTCGCGGACAGGAGACAGGACCGATGACGACCGGCAGGACCCGGGCGTGGCTGACCAACGACGGTTACAACCGCGCCCGCGCAGAGCTCGCCCGGCTACGCGGGGAGGCGTTGCACGGCGCCCGGGTGGGCGAACGTCGGGCGTTTCGGCTTCCCACCGGCGAGATGACGGCGGTCACGCTGACGGACGCAGCGCCCTACCGCGCCGAGCCCTCGACCACGTCGTAAGGAGTCGGTGTGCTGTGTTAGATGATCACGAATGGTTCACGCTGCGCGAGGTGGAACGTCGGCTTCTGCAGGAGGACCCGCAGTTCCTGCAGTCGTTCGACGCCCGGGCCCGTCGCCTGCACCGCCGGGCCGGAGGCGGTGCGGAGGGCGCCGGGATCGCCCTCCTCGGTGCTGTCGTCCTGGCCGTGGTCCTGGCCGTGGCCGGATCCATGGGCACGGCGCTCGCCATCGGCGCCATCGCCGTTCTGATATGGATCGTTGGGAAGGGGAAGTGGCCATCATCGCGGCGGTGAATGAGGCGGCACGCCGCGGAAAGCGACCTCAGGTGCCTTGAAACGCATGAATGACTCCCGAGGCGAATCCCGAAACAGTACCATCACGGTATGACAACCCAGATCACCATCCGGCTTCCTGACGAGCTCATTGAGTTCGTCGACAGCATGGTCCGCCGTGGGGTCGCCCCGAGCCGGGCCGCCTTGATAGCTCGGCTCCTCGACCGAGAGCGTCGCCGAGACCGCGCTCTCCAGGACTTGGAGATCATCAAGCGCACCCCGGATCCTGAGATGGACGCCCTGGTCACTTGGCAGGGTGAGCACATCCCGCCGATCGACTGATGCGCCCGATCTGTCTGGCCCACGTCGACAAGGTCCGCCCGGTGGTGATCCTGACCAGAGAGATCGCCCTGGGTCGCCTGCGCAACGTCACCGTGGCTCCGATCACCAGCACCGTGCGCGGGATCGCCACTGAGGTTCCCGTTGGCGCCGACAACGGACTCGACCATGACTGCGCGGTCAGTCTGGACAACATCGTCACGATCAGGATTGGTCAGCTCGGTCGGCAGATCGGTTTCCTCCTCGAGCACCAGGAGCCGGCCCTCACCGAGGCAATACGGTTAGCTTTCGACCTGGTCTAGATCACCCACGCCGCTCACCGGTGCGAGGCGGCGCGACTTCCCTCACGGCCCCTGGTCGGGCCAGCCCAGGAGCCGCGCGCCGAGGACGGCCGCGTGGATGGTGAACCGCTGGGCGGGATCGGTGGGGTTGTAGCCGGTGAGCGTCGCGACCCGATGCAGACGGTAGGTGACGGCGCGCACGGACAGGTGCAGCCTGCGCGCGGTCTCGGTCGTGATCGCACCGGAGGCGAAGTAGGCGTCCAGGGTCTCCAACAGGGGCTGCGCCCCGCCGCGGGCCCGGACGAGACCGCCCAGGACGGACTGGACCAGATCGGTGATGGCGGGCTGATCCCGCAGCAGCACGCGGTAGATGAGCAGCTGTTCGGCATGGATCACCGGCGTGGGCAGCCGAAGCCGCACCGCCATGCTCAGCCCGTCGCGGGCCTCCTCATAGGAACGGGGAATGCCGTAGGCGCCGGAATACGACCGCCCCACCGCGATCCGCCATGGCCGACCACGCCCCGAGCGGTTGAGCTCGACCAGCATGAACTCGCCCAGCGAAGGCGGCCGTCCCCGACGGTCGGACGGCGCGGTCACCCCTGCGTCGACGGGCGCGATGACGACGATCCAGCCGTCCTTGGTCGCCACAAGCACGTCGCGGTCCCCGACGCGCTGCACGATGGCGTGCTCGAACGCGCTGATCGCGGCCTGGGCGTCCTCGAGGCTGCCGGTGGGCGCGGCCAGTGCCACCTGATGGGCGCGGGCCATGTCCAGCCCGAACGGCTCGGCCCGCTCGACCAGCCTGCCCACATCCGCGTCACCCCGCAGCAGGTCGTCGATGAACTCACGACGCTGGGTCTCCTCCCAACGCGCCATCTGCCGCCGCGCGTCGGTGTAGCCCTCGACCAGTGCGGCGACGGCGGCGTCGACCACGTACAGCACGGCGTCGGCGGCGGCGCGTACGGCCGCGCTGTCCCGCGCGCGGATCATCGTCGGCAGCTCACCCCAGAGACGTCGGGCCGCGGAGAGGTACAGCTGTACGGCGCTGCCCGCCGACACCCCGAGCTGGGCAGCCCGCCGCCCCAGCAGGCCCACCGCGTCGAGCTCGGACGGGATGGGCTTGCGTCCGGTGGTGGCCGCGTCGGCCAGTAGCGCCAGGTAGTCGCCGAGCAGCTCGATGGGCAGACCGCCGACGTCCCGGCATGCGGCCCGGGCCACCTCCGGCAGCCAGGAGCCGTCCGACTCCCACCGCACGGGTTGCGCGGACGTCAACGCTCCACCTCGCGGAGTCACGTCACCCTCACCACGTCAGCCTCACCACATCAGCATCAGCTCTGCCGGGCGGGCGGCCCGGCCGCGAAGGTCGCCAGGCACACGGCGACGCGCGCCCACCCTCTTTTATAATACGAGAACATGTAATAACAGGAGTATCGTCCGATTAGGGTCGAATGAACTCAGGCGTGATCGCCGGAAGTGGTGCGGGAGGTGCGCCTGTGCACCTCCCGCACCACTCCTGGCGATCATGACGGGCGGCGGCCGCCGGTCCTGCTCGCACCCGCAGGCACGCGCGTCATACGTAACGGCTGCGACCTGCCAAGGCGCCGAGGGCCAGTTGCGGGATCACGAGCGCGAGGAGTACGCCCAGCGGGATCGTCCAGGACCGCGTGAGGTCATGCAGCACGCCGACGAGCAAGGGACCGAACGCGGAGAAGACGTATCCGATGCCCTGCGCCATCGCGGACAGGCGCGCGGACTCCGCGACCCGGTGCGCGCGCAGCACGAACAGGTTCAGGCCGAGCGCGAAGCAGGAGCCCTGGCCGATCCCGATGAGCGTGACCCAGAGGTAGGCGGCCGCGGTCGGTGCGAGCAGCACGCCCGCGATGCCTGCCCCGATCAGCCCGGTGCTTGCCAGGATCAGCGCGACCTGGTTCGCGGCGCGGGTGGCGACATAGGGGAGCACCAGGGTGACCGGGAGCTGCACCAAGCCCGCCACGCCGAGCAGCAAGCCCGCCTGGACCGGGCTCGCGCCGAAGTCCCGGTAGATGGAGGGCAGCCAGGCGAGCACCGCGTAGAACGACAGGGACTGGAGTCCGAAGTACGCGGTCACCTGCCACGCGAGTGCGCTGCCCCGCAACGAGCGGTCGGCCGCAGGCGTGGGCGGCGGTTGGGTGTGGGCGCTGTTCGGCACTGAGCTCTCGGCAGCAGGCGTGGGCGGCGGCTGGGTGTGGGCGCTGCCCCGCACCGAGCCCTCGACCGCAGGCGTGGGCGGCGGACGGGTGTGGGCGCGCGTTTGGGGCAACCAGGCCAGCGCGGCCAGCGCGGCAGGCACCGCCCAGATGCCCAACGCGCCGCGCCAGCCCAAGCCGATGAGCTGGCCCAAGGGGACTGTCGTTGCGGCCGCGATCGCCGCCGACGCGCTGAGCGTCGTCGAGTAGACGCCCATCAGCGCGCCGCTGCGGGTAGGGAAGTCCCGCTTGATCAGCGGTGGCAGCAGCACGTTCGCCACGGCGATCGCGCTGCCGGCCACGGCCGTTCCGGCAAACAGCGGTCCCACCCCGTCCGCCACCCGACCGACGAGCGCCGCGCACAAGACGATCGATACGGCGGCCAGGACCGATTCGATCCCGAAACGGCGGGCCAGCAGCGGGGCCACGCCCGCCAGGAGTCCGAAACAGAGGACCGGGAGCGTGCTGAGCGCGGCAGCGGCACTCCCGGACAGCCCGAGATCGGCCTGCAGATCCGGCAGGACCGGGCCGACCGACGCGACGGTAGGGCGGAGGTTGAACGCCGTCAGGACGATCACCCCGACGACGAGCAGGAAACGCCGATGCACCCCGAAACGCCCCTCACGGTGGGACCAACAACCTCCTGGGCACGATACGCCGCGGCCGAGAATCGTCGTCGACCTGCGGACCATGATGCGGTTCTTGTCACATAACACGAGGGATGAGCACGGCGGTGCGAGACTTTTGACTGAGAATGAGTCGAAGTAAACGGAGGGAAATTGCGGCCGGGCGCATTGGAACGTCGTGGGCGCCCATTTCAAGGTTGTTCACGGACATCTGGACGAACTCGTCGACCAAGGGCGGCAGCGCGGGGCCGGTCGAGTTCGCCAGAGGGCACGACGTCTGCGACGTGCCTGCGGGGAGCCAGGACTTGCTCGGGCTCGCTCCCGATGAGTCGCCTACCAGGCGGGTTCGACGCCCTTGAGTTGCCGCCAATAACGGCGGTGGGCGTGTTGGGCGTTGTCGGTGGTCATCCAGGTGGGAAGTTCCCGGTCAAGCGGGTCGGCCAGGTCGGCGATGTCACGGATTGCGGCGGCTTGGGTGGCGCGCTTGGTGAACGCGTACTGCTCCAGGCAGTCCTCGGGGATCGACTCGGCGACGGCGACGGCGCGGTCGAGGAGCTCGCCCTCGGGGATGAGCTCGTCGAACAGCCCGAGGTGCAGGGCCTGCCGCGTAGTGAAGGTCTCGCCGAAGAGGGAGGCCCTCGCGGCGGCTTGTTCACCCCAGGCGTAGCTGAGCATGCGGACGTAGACGGCGGGCATGGGGATGCCGATCAAGACCTCGTTGAGGCTGAAGCGGGCGTCGCTGTCGGCGGCGAGGCGGCGGTCGCAGACCGCGGAGGTGATCAGGCCACCTGCGAAGGCGTGGCCGTTGACGGCGGCGACGGTGGGGCGGGGGTAGGTGAACAGGCGCATGTTGGTGGCGCGGTAGTCGCGGAACCAGCCCGCGACCGCGGCGCGGGGCCCGGCGAAGAGGCGGAAGTGTTCGTCGAGGTCGAGGCCTGCGGAGAAGCGCCTGCGCTGCCCGGTCAGGACGACGGGACTGTCGGGGTGGTCGGTCTCGAGCCGGTCGACGGCGTCATGGAGGTCGGCGAAGAACGCCTGGTTCTGCGCGTTGACCGGGTTGGTCGTCATTGTGACCACGGCGGTGCGGCCATGGCGTTCGATGGTCCAGCTCATCGGGGTGTGGCTCCTTCGATGCGGTACTGGGCGGGTGGCCACGCGCTCGGCCACGGCTGGTCGAGGGCGTCAGGCGGGACGGGCGTGTGCTCGGCCGCGGCGTGCAGCCACCGGTCGCGTTCGACGACCGCGCCGCTGCGGCGCATCGAGTTGACGAGCTCGGTGGCGAGGTCGGCGACGGGCCGGCGCACCAGCCGGGCGGCGTCGGTGAGCCACGCGCGACCCAGCAGGTAGTCGGTGATGGTGTCGACGGGGAGCCCGCCGCGGATCATCAGGGCGAACGCGAAGATGCGGCGAGCCGCGTACCAGACGGCGCCGTCGGGATCGTCGACGAGACGCTGGGCGCGTCGGTGCGCGGTGGCCAGCGCCGCTGCCGGGTCGGCCGGGAGCGGCCCGTGCGCAGGCAGGATCACGCGCGGGTGCAGCGCATCGAGGCGTTCGAGGGAGGCCAGCGCGCTGGCGGTGGCGTCGGGGCCGTCGAGGGCGGTGCACACCCAGCCCACGTCGTAGTCCGAGAGCGCGTCGCCGACGACGAGCAGCCGCTCGTCCGGTTGCCACAAGCACAGGTGCCCGAGGGTGTGGCCGGGCGTGCGCACCACCTGCCACCGGGTCTGGCCTAGCGTGAGGATCGCGCCGTCGTCGAGGGCGTGGTCGACGGTGTAGGGCGCCACGGGCTGGTCGAGGTACTCGGCCACGCAACAGCCCGGGTCGCGGCGGCGCACGGCCTCGGCATCGGGAGTGCCGGCGGCGATGGCCGCGCCTGCGGCCTGTAGCGCGGCGTTGCCGCCGACGTGGTCGGAATGCCAGTGGGTGTTGACAACCAGCTCGATTCGCGCTCCCGCCTGGGCTTCGGCCCAGTCGCGGGTCTGGGTGGCGCTGCCGACGAACCCGGTGTCGACCATCGCCGGGTGCGGGCCGGGGAGCAGCAGCAGGTTCGCGTCCGGGAACGGTCGGGCTTGCCACCGCACCAACCGCGGCAGCAGGTCGGCTCCCGGCATCTCCGTCGTCGCCATGTTGTTGAGCGTATCCTCAAAAACCCGGGAGTCGCCATAGGATCGGCCGGTGCCCCGCCCCGCCCGGTTCGACCAGGACACGATCCTCGACGCCGCGCTGCGGCTGGTGGCCGCCCGCGGCCCGGCCCGGGTGACGATCGAGGCGGTGGCCGGTGAGATGGGTGGGCACGTCGGCTCGATCTACTACCGGTTCCCAACCAAGGACCAGCTGCTGGCGCAGCTGTGGATGCGCTGTGCCCGCGCCGGCCAGGCCGGCATCCTGCGCGAGCTGGACCGCGACGACCGCGACGAGGCGTTCGAGCACGCCGTGCTGCATTATCCACGGTGGTCCCGCGAGGACCTCGCCTCGGCCCGGGTCCTGGCCGCCTACGGCCGTGAACAGCTCACCCCCGACTGGCCCGGCGAGCTCGCCGCCGAACTGGCGATGGTCAACGACGATCTCGTGCGCGCTGTGGAGGAGTTCACCCGGCGCTGGTACGGCGACGCCCACGGCGTCCACCGGCAGGCGATGCGCTTCGCGCTGCTCGATTTGCCTTCCTCCGCCATCCGGCGCTACCTGCTCGCCGGACGGCCACCACCGCACTCGCTGGACCGGCTCGTCCTGGCCGCAGCTCGCGCCGCTGTGGACGCACCCGCCTCAGACCAACGACTGCTCGACCGGCAGCAGCGGGGGTTCTCGGGAGCTTGCTGATGAATGCGTGGGGGCCGGTCCGGCCGATCTGCCCGACCTGTTGGCCACCGAGCATCGGGCCGACGTGGTGGTCGTGGTGACGCGGGCTGATGCGGCCGTGATGGCGGTCGTGGTGGCGGTCCAACTGCGGCGCGACGGTGGCAACCGGTGGAGTTGGCGTCGAGTCGGACAGATCAACCGGGACGATCTTCCTGCTCGGACCGGGCGTGGTTGATCAGCACCCGGGCGGCGGGAGCGATCGGGCCGCCGCTGCGCCAGGCCAACGCGATCCGCCCGTGCAGCGCCGGGTCGGTGATGTCGAGAGCGTGCAGGTCCTGGCGACGGGTGGCGAGGGATCTCGGCACGACGGCCACGCCGAGGCCGTGGGCAGCGAGGTCGGCGAGCACCCGCGGGTCGCCTGCCTCGAACGCGATCGACGGATGCAGGCCACCGGCGACGCACGCGTCGTCGAGGCTCGACCGCAGTCCGGTGCCGCGGGGCAGGCTGATGAGCGCGTGGTCGGCGAGATCGTGCAGGGTGATGGCGGCCTTCGCGGCGAGCGTGTGGGTGGGCGAGGTGACCGCCACCAGATGCTCGTCGGTGAGGGTGTGGGTGTGGATGTCCGCAGGCGCGGTGGCACCCGTCCCGATGAAGGCGAGGTCGATGCGACCTGCCCGCAGCCCGTCGACCAGCTCGTCGGAGTTGGCCACCGAGAGGATGACCTCCACGGCCGGGTACTTGCGGTGGAAGCAGGCGAGCAGCCCCGGCAGGTCGACCTCGACGGAGGAGATCGATCCGACCGTGCCGATCGTGACGTGACCGCGCAGGAGCCCGGCGAGCTCGTCGACGGCCATCCGGGCTCCGGCGACCGCGGCAAGTGCGGCCCGAGCGTAGGGCAGCGCGACCGCTCCGGCCGCGGTCAGCCGCACCCTGCGTCCCGAGCGGTCCAGTAGCTCCTGGCCGAGCTCGCGCTCCAACCGGCGGATCTGGCTGCTCACCCCGGGCTGGGCGACGTGGACCCGGGCGGCGGCCTTCGTGAAGTTGGCTTCCTCGACCACCGCGACGAAGTACTCCAACTGCCGCAGCTCCATAACTATCAAGTCTAGCGAGGGGACGTTTTCGCTGTTGGACGTATAGCTGGTCGCGGCCGCACAGTGATGGCATGCCTCGCGACCTGGTACTCGCCGACGATGTCACTGCGGAGCGGAGGGCGTGGGGGAGCCTCGCCGTCGTCTCGCTCGGGCTGTTCGCGGCCGTGGTGTCCACGACGGTGGTCAGCGTCGCCCTGCCCACCATCGGCCGTGAGCTGCACACCGGCGCCACCGGTCTGGAGTGGATCGTGGACTCCTACGTCGTGGTCTATGCGAGCCTGCTGGTCGCCGGTGGTGTGCTCGGCGACCGTCGCGGTCGCAAGGGCCTGTTCATCACGGGTGTCGCCACCTTCGGGGTCGCGTCGGTGGTGTGCGGGCTGGCCCCGTCGGTGTCGGTGCTGCTCACGGGGCGGGTGCTGGCCGGTCTGGGCGCGGCCCTGCTCGTGCCCGGCAGCCTGACGATCATCCGGGCGGTGTTCACCGACCCGCGACAGCGGGCCGCCGCGATCGGGCTGTGGTCGACGGCCTCGGGTGTCGCCCTGGCGGTGGGGCCGCCCCTCGGCGGGGTGATCGTGGACGGGCTGGGCTGGCGCTGGGTGTTCCTCGCCAACGCCCCGCTCGCCTTGGCGCTGACCCTGGGCGCGGCGCGTGTCCTGCCGCGGTTGGCCCGCGCCCCGGTCACGGCCCGGTTCGACGGCGTCGGGGCACTGCTGTCGACGGCGGCGGTCGCGCTGCTGGCCGTGGCCGTCATCGAGGGCCAGGACGGTGGTTGGACCTCGGGGCCGGTCCTGGCCGCGTTCGTCGTCGGGGCCGCCGCGCTGGCCGGGTTCGTCGCCCGGGAGCGCCGGGTGCCTGCGCCGCTGATCGACATGTCGCTGTTCGCCCGGCCCGCCTTCGCCGCGGCCACCCTGTCCGCACTGGTCGTGTTCTTCGCCTTCGTCGGTGCGATCGTGTACTTCAGCGCCTACTTTCAGCAGGTCCAGGGGCGAACGGCGGTGGCGGCCGGACTCGACGTGGCCGCGATCGGCGTCGCCTACGCCGTCGCCGCCGCCGCCTCGGGCCGCCTGGTCGGGCGCGTCGGTGAGCGCGTCCCCCTGATTGCCGGACTGGTCATCAGCGGGATGGCGACGCTCGGGCTGCTGCGCCTGGCGCCCGGGACCGGCATCGGTGCGATCTGGTGGAACTTCGCACTGCTCGGTGGCGGCATCGGGCTGTGCGGCACGCCGATGAGCACGATCGCGATGTCGGCGGTCGACCGCGACCGGGCCGGCATGGCCTCGGCCGTGCTCAACGCGCTGCGCCAGGTCGGGCAGGTGTTCGGGGTCGCGGTGCTCGGCGCGCTGGTCTACGCCGACCTCCCCGGCGCGGGCGGCGGGCGAACCCTCGACGCCGCGCAGGCCGCCCTGTTCGTCTACGGGCTCCACCACGCCCTGTGGGTGTCCGGACTGGCCCTGCTCGCCGCGGCCGGGATCGCCGCCGTTCTGCTCGTGCGACCCACGCCGCGGCGCCCGCAAGCGGATCCGGGAACCCCACCGGCGCCACGGACGAACGTGCGGAGGCCCTGGCCGCGCTGCGGAAGGCGGTGGGCCAACTGACCCGTCCGCGGCGCCCGGGAACGACCGATGAGTTCGGCCGTCTGGGACGGTCTCACCGGTATGACCAACTCGACGCAGACCCCGCCCACCCTGTCCAACATCAGCGTGGTCATGTTCACCGTCGCCGACCAGGACGCTGCGCTCGCCTTCTACACCGAGAAGCTCGGCTTCGAAGTGCGCGGTGACTCTCGCTTCGGCGAGCACGGCGAGCACCGCTGGCTGGAGGTCGCCCCGCCCGGGTCGACCGCCCGCCTCGCCTTGAACCCGCCGATGAACAACCAGCCGGGCGGGGGCGGCATCGGCGTGGAGACGCCCGATGTGCTGGGCGAGCACGCTCGGCTCAGCGCGATCGGCGGCATCGACATCGACCCGGAGCCGATGCGCGCCCCCGGCGCGCCGCTGCTGTTCATGCTGCGTGACCCGGACGGCAACCACATCGCCGTCGTAGAGGCCCCATCCGGGTCGTAGCCGGGTACCCCGCCGCGCCGCACGCAGGCCAGGTTGGCTCGCGGCGGCGCTCACCGCGACCACGCGGCTCTCGACGAGCGGGGACGGCGATGTTACGGTCCAAACCGACTGGTCGGCTTGTCGGTTTCGGAATCGGATTCTCTCGGTTGCGCCCGCCTCTGGCCGCCGTCGCCCGGGATAGAGCACGGCAGCCTGCCTGGATTCGAACCGCGTGCTCATGGCCGCCGGTACGCCGGTCAGCGACGCTTGAGAAGAAGAGGCCAGAGGATGGAACACCTCAGCGGCACCGACGCCGCATTCCTGCACTTCGAAACGCCAGAGACGCCGATGCACGTCGGCAGCCTGATGCTCTTCGACCTGCCCGAGGGCTACCAGGGCGACTACTACGAGGACGTCAAGGCGATGATCGCCGGACGGATGCATCTCTCGGCGGTGTTGACCCGCAAGCTGGCGCCGATGCCGTTCGAGCTGGCCGATCCGGTGTGGATCGACGACGACGACATCGACCTCGACTACCACCTGCGCACCGTCACGCTGCGGCGTCCCGGCACGATGGCGCAGCTGGAGCAGCTCGTCGCACGGCTGCACTCCAGCCTGCTCGACCGCAGCCGTCCGCTGTGGGAGATCTACGTGATCGACGGCCTCGAGAGCGGGCAGGTCGCCGTCTACACCAAGGCCCACCACAGCGGCGTCGACGGCAAGGCCGGGGTCGAGCTCGCCAAGGTGCTCTACGACATCTCGCCGGAGCCACGGGAAGTGCGCCCGCCGCGGCGCACCCGCGGCGGCAGCGGCTACCAGCTGGGCGTGGCCGAGTTGCTGCAGGCCGCGGTCGTCAACTCGGCCGCGCAATATCGGAAGATCGGCGCGCTGCTGCCGTCGGCGGCCAAGGCGCTCGGCACGGCTGGCCGTGTCATGGCGCGCCAGCGCAAGTCCGCGAGCGGGCGCAACCTGAACCTCGGGCTCGCGCCGACCACGATCTTGAACGACTCCGTCACCAACCAGCGCTCGTACAGCACGATGTCGGTGCCGCTGGCTGATCTGAAGGCGCTCGGCAAGCGCGTCGGCGGCACGGTCAACACGATCGTGATGGCCATGTGCAGCAGCGCGTTGCGGCGCTTCCTGAGCGAGCGCAACCAGCTGCCGAAGGAGTCGCTCATCGCGGCGGTGCCGGTGAGCCTGCGGGCCGCCGACGACAGCTCGATGAACAACCAGGTGTCGGCGATCCGCGTCGACCTGGCGACCGACATCGCCGACCCCCGCGAGCGCTTCATGGCCATCCACGCCTCGTCCGAGGCGGCCAAGGCGGTGGTGCGGGAGCTCAAGCCCGTGCTCGGCGTGGACCTGCCGGTCATCGGATCGCCGTGGCTGATGACCAGTCTCGCCACCCTGTACGGCCGCTCCGGGCTCGCGAGCCGCCTGCCCGCGCAGGTCGCCAACGTCATGATCTCCAACGTGCCGGGGCCGCCCGTCCCGCTCTACATGGCAGGCGCGCGCATGACCAGCTACTACCCGGTGTCGATCCCGTACCACGGCATGGCGCTGAACATGACGGTGGAGAGCTACGCGGGCTCGCTGGATTGGGGCCTCACCGCGTGCAGGCGGGTGCTGTCGCAGGAAGAGTCCTACGAGCTGATCGGCTACCTGCGCGAGGCGCTGGAGGAGATCCGCCGTCTGCCCAGCGTCGACCCCGCTCCCGCGGCCCCGCAAGAGGCACCGGCTGCCACGCAGAACCGGAACGGCAGCACCGAGCCCGCGAAGAAGGCCAAGCCCACGCGCGCGGCGGGCGCGACCAAGCGGGAAACCGAGCCGGAGCCGACGGTCGGGACGGACCGATGACCGACAAGCCGCTCTGGCGGCAGGCCTACGACGCGGTCGAGCGGGTCGTCGCCCCGCGGGCCGAGGAGCTGGTGCGCACGGAGGAGTTCGCCCACACCACCGCCTGGACGGCGGGCGCCCGATCCGCCCTCCGCAACCAGATCAACGCCATCAGTGGCGGACTATGGCACCTCGTCAACCTGCCTGCGGGCACCGACATCCAACGGTTGCGTGCCCAGGTCGGGGAGCTGGACCGCGAGGTGCGCCGACTGACCCTCCAACTCGCCCAGCAGGCCGAGCAGCGCACCGAGGACGGGACCGACCATGCCCCAGCTGCCGAATCCGATGAGCGCCCTGGACCGCGTGCGCCGCGAGGTCGAACGCAACGCCCTGCGCGCCCGTAACGGCATCCGGCTGGCCACCGGCATCTCGCGGCCCGGCCTCGGGCAGACCCCGAAGGACGTGGTGTGGCGGCACGGACGCACCGAGCTGTGGCACTACCGCAACGACGACGTCCGGGTGTCCCCGCCGCTGCTGATCGTGTTCAGCCTGATCAGCCGCAGCTACATCCTCGACCTCAGCCCCGGCAACAGCTTCATCGAACGACTGCTGGCCGAGGGGTTCGACATCTACCTGCTCGACTGGGGGGTGCCCGACGAGCGGGACGCGGCCAACCAGCTGGAGGACTACGTCGACGACTACCTGCCCGCCGGTATCCGACAGGTCTGCAGGCGGTCCGGCGCCGACCGGGTCAACCTGCTCGGCTACTGCTTCGGCGGGGTGCTCACGCTGCTGCACGCCGCGCACCATCCCGCCTCGCCGCTGCGCAGCCTCACCGTGATGGCCACCCCGGTCGACTTCCAGAAGATGGGCCCGATGGCCGACCTCGTCGGCACCACCGACCTGGACGTCGACGCGCTGCTGGGCCCCGACGGGAACGTGCCCCCACAGATCATCCTGCAGGGGTTCCGCTCGCTCACCCCCACCGCGGAGATCACCGCATACGTGAACCTGTGGGAACGGATGTGGAGCGACGAGTACGTCGCGGCGCACCAGGCGATGACCGGCTGGGGCAACGACCACATCCCGTTCCCGGGGGCCGCGATGCGCCAGACGGCGCAGATGCTGGTGCGGGACAACGGAATGATCACCGATCGGCTGTTCCTCGGCGGTGACCGGGTGCACCTGGCCGACATCCGGGTGCCGTTGCTGTCCGTGCTGGCCAAGCGGGACCACATCGTCCCGCTGGCGGCGGCCGCGCCACTGATCGACCTGGTCGGCTCGACCGACCGGCACGAGCTGCGCCTCGACGGCGGGCACATCGGCCTGGTCGTCGGCAAGACCGCGGCCAAGACCACCATCCCGACGATCATCGATTTCCTCCGGCAGCGAAGCGAGGTGGCGGCGTGAACATCGTCGCGTTGGGCCCCGACCACGCCGACCAGCTGATCGACTTCTTCGGTGAGCTGACCGACGGCGACCTGACCTTCATCAAGGAGGACCTCACCGACCAGGACGCGGTCCGATCCATGACGACCGGTCCCGGGCAGCGGTGGGTGGCGCTTGACAGCGATGCCGTCGTCGGCTTCGTCGCGGTGCGGGCCTTGCCGGGATGGTCGGACCACGTCGGTGAGCTGCGGCTGGTGGTGCACCCCGCGCACAGGCGCACCGGCGTGGGGCGGGCGCTCGCCCGGCACGCACTGGTCGACGCGGTGCGCGGCGGCCTGCGGAAGGTGGTCGTCGAGCTCGCGGCCGAGCAGGACCACGCGCTGGCCATGTTCAGCTCGCTCGGGTTCACCGGGGAGGCGCTGCTGCGCGACCACATCCGCGACCGCAACGGCGAGTTGCGCGACCTGGTCATGCTCGCCCATTTCGTGGACGGCACCTGGGCGGACATGACCACCGTCGGCGTAGCCGACGAACTCAGCCTCGAAGGGACCACGTGATGGGCATCCTCGACCGCTTCCGCCTCGACGACCGGGTCGCGATCGTCACCGGCGCGTCCAGTGGCCTGGGTGTCGCGTTCGCCACCGCGCTCGCCGAGGCGGGCGCCGACGTCGCGCTCGCCGCCCGCCGCGAGGACAAGCTGGCAGGCACCCGGAAGCTGGTCGAGGACACCGGACGCCGGGCCATCGCCGTGCGCACCGACGTCACGAAGCCGGAGGACTGCCACGCCCTCGTCGACGCCACCATGCAGGCGTTCGGCCGGGTCGACATCCTGGTCAACAACGCGGGCGTCGGCACCGCCGTGCCCGCCACGAGGGAGACCCCCGAACAGTTCCGTTCGGTCGTCGAGCTCAACCTCAACGCCTGCTACTGGATGGCCCAGGCGTGCGGTCGGGTGATGCAGCCGGGCAGCTCGATCGTGAACATCAGCAGCATCCTCGGGCTGACCACCGCCGGACTGCCGCAGGCCGCCTACGCCGCGTCCAAGGCCGGGCTGATCGGCCTGACCCGCGACCTGGCCCAGCAGTGGACCTCCCGCAAGGGCATCCGGGTCAACGCGCTCGCCCCCGGCTATTTCGAGTCCGAGATGACCGACCAGTTCGACCAGACCTATGTGCGCGAGAAGGTCATCCCGCGCACCCTGGCCGGGCGCCTGGGCCACCACGAGGAGCTCTCCACCGCCCTGATCTTCCTCGCCAGCGACGCGGGCGGTTACGTCACGGGCATCACGCTGCCCGTCGAGGGCGGAATGCTCGCCACGTGAACACCTTCGGGAAGGAAGCCATGACCAACCTCGCCGACAACCTGACCGAGTCCGCGCGCCGCCACCCCGACCGGCCCGCGATCCGGATGGATGATGTCGTACTGACCTACGCGCAGCTCGACGAGCTGAGCGCGCGCACCGTCGGGTGGCTGCGCGACCGCGGCGTCCGGCCGGGGGACCGGGTGGGGATCATGCTGCCCAACGTCCCCGAGTTCCCGGTGATCTACTACGGAATCCTGCGGGCGGGCGGCGCCGTGGTGCCGATGAACCCACTGCTGAAGGAGCGCGAGGTCGCCTACTACCTCGGCGACTGCGGCGCCCGGCTGATGTTCGGCACGCCCGCGTTCCGGGACGCGGCCGAGGCAGGCGCGAAGCTCGCCGACGCAAGCGATCATCGTGGAGCCGGGCGAGCTCCCGGCCCGCCTCGCCGCGCACGCGCCCGTGGACGAGGTCGTCGACCGCGACGAGCAGGACACCGCGGTGGTCCTCTACACCTCCGGCACCACCGGTCAGCCCAAGGGCGCCGAGCTGACCCACGCGAACCTGGCCAACAACGTCCGGGTCGTGCTCGAGGACCTCATCAAGGCAGGCCCCGAGGACGTGGTCTTCGGCGGGCTGCCGCTGTTCCACGTGTTCGGCCAGACCAGCGGGCTGAACACCGTCATCGCCGCGGGCGCGTGCCTGACGCTGCTGCCCCGGTTCGACCCGACCAAGGCCCTGCAGATCGTCGAGCGCGACGGGGTGACCATCTTCGAAGGGGTGCCGACGATGTACGTCGCGCTCGCCCACCACCCGGAGTCCGCAAAGTACGACGTGTCCCGGCTGCGGTTCGCGGTCTCCGGCGGGGCCGCGCTGCCGCTCGAGGTGCTGAACGCGTTCGAGAAGGCCTTCGGCGTGGCCGTGCTGGAGGGCTACGGGCTGTCGGAGACCTCGCCCACCGCGTCGTTCAACCTGCCCGACAAGCGACGACCCGGCTCGATCGGCGTCCCGATTCCGGGGGTGGAGTTCCGCCTCGTCGACGACGCGGGCAACGACGTTCCGCAGGGGGAGCCCGGCGAGATCCTCATCCGCGGGCACAAGGTGATGAAGGGCTACTGGGGCAAGCCGGAAATGACCGCCAAGGCGATCAAGGACGGCTGGTTCCACACCGGGGACGTCGCCAAGCAGGACGCCGACGGCTTCTACTTCATCGTCGACCGCAAGAAGGACCTCATCATCCGCGGCGGCTACAACGTCTACCCCCGCGAGATCGAGGAGGTGCTGTACGAGCACCCCGCCGTGATCGAGGCCGCCGTGATCGGCATGCAGCACCCCGAGCTCGGTGAGGAGGTGGCCGCGGTCGTGGCGCTCAAACCGGGCGCGACTGCCACCGTGGACGAGCTCAAGGCCTACGTGAAGGCCCGGGTCGCCGCCTACAAGTACCCGCGCCGCGTCGAGATCGTCGACGCGCTCCCCAAGGGGGCCACCGGGAAGATCCTCAAGCGCGAGATCGTCCTCAGCTGAGCGGGCGACCGACCGGTGGGTATTCTTGAGCCTTCACCTTCACCTCGCCCTCAAGGACGCAGATGAGCGCCGCCGCCGGACCGGCCCCGGCCACCGAGCCGGTACCCCAACGGCTGCTGCGCGTCGCCACCCGCCTCTTCGCCGAGAAGGGCTTCGAGACCACCTCGGTGCAGGAGATCGTCGATGCGGCGGGCGTGACGAAGGGGGCGATGTACCACTACTTCGACTCCAAGGACGACCTCCTCTACGAGATCTACGTGCGCCTGCTCAGGGCGCAGTTGGCGAACCTTGAGAAGATCGTCACCAGCGAGGCGCCGGTTCAGGGCCGGTTGCGCGCGTTGGCCCGGGACGTGGTGTACACGACGTTGCAGCACGTCGAGAGCGCCCGGATCTTCCTCCGCTCGATGCACCTCCTGGATCCGGAGAAGCTGGCGCAGGTGCGCGAGGAACGCCGCAAGTACGGCGCCCGGTTCGTCGAGCTCGTCGAGGAGGGGCAGCGGGACGGGACGTTCCGACCCGGCGGCGCCACCCCGGACCTGCGCCTGTACTACTTCATCGGAGCGGTGCACTACCTCACCGTGTGGTATCGCCCCAACGGGTCGGCGTCGGCCGACGAGATCGCCGATCGGTTCGCGGACATGCTGCTCGACAGCCTGATCTGACCGCGGCGCGCGCACCCGGGTCGGGCGGCCCACCCCGCGAGGAAGGAGCCGACCATGCCGACGACCGCCCCGTCGATGGCGCAGTACCAAGCAGACCTGCGCGCCCGGCAGGAGAAGGTGCGTCCGGCGGGCACCCCGCGGGAGGTCGAGTACCCGCTCGGCGAGATCTCCGTCCCGGCGCACGTGACGCACTGGGCGCTCACCCACCCGGACCGGCCCGCGATCGTGTTCGAGGGCCACACCGTGACCTACGCGGAGCTGGACGAGCTGGTCGGCCGGGTCGCGGGCTGGCTGGCCTCGGTAGGGGTGCAGGCGGGCGACCGGGTGGCGGTGTATCTGCCGAACTGTCCGCAGTTCGTCGTGGCGATGCTGGCGGCCCTGCGGCTGGGCGCGGTGCACGTCCCGGTCAACCCGATGTTCCAGGCCGCGGAGCTGGCCCACGAGCTCAACGACAGCGCGGCCGAGGTCGTGGTCACGCTGCACGCGCTGGCGCCCACCGTGAATGCGGTGCGCAGGGGGACGGCGGTGCGGCACCTGCTCGTCACGAGCCCGACCGAGCAGGCGGGCGAGGGCGGCCGCCCGTCCGTCCCGAACGGGGCGACGGCGTGGGCCGACGCCGCCGCGCACCCGCCCGCACCCGAGCGTCCGGCCGACCTGGACGCGCTCGCCGCGCTGAACTACACCGGCGGCACCACCGGGCTGCCCAAGGGCTGCGAGCACACCCAGCGGCACATGCTGTACACGGCGGCCAGCACGGCGGGCGCGATCCGGGCGAAGGCCGACGGCAGCTTCGTCGCGCTGTGCTACATCCCGATCTTCTGGATCGCGGGCGAGGACCTGGGCATCCTGAACCCGCTCGTGCTGGGCGGGACCTCGGTGCTCATGCCGCGGTGGCATCCCGGACGGGTGCTGGAGCTGGTCGAGCGACACTGGGTGGCGGTCATGGTCGGCACCGTCGAGAACTACCTGGAGCTGCTCGACCAGCCGAACTTCGCCGACTTCGACCTGAGCAGCCTCACCGACCCGATGGCCGTGTCGTTCGTCCGCAAGCTCGGCCCGGAGGTACGGCATCGCTGGATGGCCGCCGTCGGTCCGGGGTCGGTGCTGCGCGAAGGCGCGTACGGCATGACCGAGACGCACACCTTCGACGTCACGCCGTTCGGGTTCGCCGAGGACGACCGCGACCTGCTGGCCGAGCCGGTGTTCTGCGGCGTGCCGGTGCCGGGAACGGACATCGCGGTGGTGTCCTGGCCGACCGGTGAGCCGCTCCCGCTGGGCGAGGTCGGCGAGATCCTCGTCCGCAGCCCCTCGGTGATGACCGGCTACTGGCGCAACCCGAAGGCGACCGCAGAGCAGCTACGGGACGGCTGGCTGCACACCGGCGACAACGGCCGCATCGACGACGACGGCTGCCTGCACTACCTCGGCCGGGACAAGGACATGATCAAGGTGAAGGGCATGAGCGTGTTCCCCGCCGAGGTCGAGATCCTGCTGGCCCGCCATCCGGACGTCCACACGGCCGCCGTCGTGCCCGCCGAAGCGCCCGGCACGGGTCAGGTGCCGGTGGCGTTCGTGAGCCTACGGCCCGACGCGTCGGTGACCGCCGCCCCACTGCAGGCGTGGGCCAGGCGGAACATGGCGCCGTACAAGGTGCCGCTCATCGAGATCGTCAGCGAGTTCCCGATGACCGACACCGGCAAGATCCGCAAGGTCGAGCTGGTCGAGCGGGCCCAGCGGCTCGCGGACGCCTCCTGATGGCCCATCCGACGATCATCGCGCAGGCTGACGGGACGATGGACGCCGTCCTGATCGCCAACCGCGGCGAGATCGCGGTACGGATCGTCCGCGCCGCCCGGTCGCTGCGGTTGCGGACGGTCGGCGTCTACACACCGGACGACCGGGCCGCGGCGCACGTCGGGATGGTCGCGGAGGCGCACCCGGTCGAGGACTACCTCGACGCGGAGCGGCTGGTGGCGATCGCCCGCCACGCCGGATGTGGCCTGGTGCACCCCGGCTACGGCTTCCTCAGCGAGAACGCCGGGTTCGCGCGGCTGTGCGCCGACGGCGGCCTCGCCTTCGTCGGTCCCGGGCCCGACGTGCTGGGGGTGTTCGGGGACAAGGTCCGCGCTCGGGAGCTGGCCGAGGCGCACGGCGTGCCGGTGCTCGCGGCCACACCGCCAGGGGTCGGCCCGGCCGAGGCGGAAGCCTTCCTGGCAGGCCTGGGCCCGGGCGCCGCGGTGATGGTCAAGGCCGTCGCCGGTGGGGGAGGACGCGGCCTGCGGGTCGTGCACCGGGCGGCCGAGCTGGCCACGGCGTTCGAGCGGTGCCGTTCGGAGGCGCTGCGCTCCTTCGGCAACGGGGACGTGTACGTCGAGCAGCTGCTCCGCGGCGCCAAGCACGTCGAGGTGCAGATCGTGGGCGACGGGTCCGGTGCGGTCAGCCACCTCTGGGACCGCGAGTGCACGATCCAGCGCCGCAACCAGAAGCTGCTCGAGCTCGCCCCCTGCCCGACGCTGCCGCTGTCGCGGCGGCGCCCGTTGCTGGATGCGGCCTGCCTGCTGGCGAGCGCCGTCGGCTATCGCGGGCTGGGCACGTTCGAATTCCTTGTGGACGACACGGGGTGGTACTTCCTGGAGGCCAACCCGCGGCTGCAGGTGGAGCACACCGTTACCGAGGAGGTCACCGGCATCGACCTGGTGGCCGCCCAGCTGGAGCTCGCGCGCGGCCGGACCCTCGGCTTCCTCGGGCTGAGCCAGGACCAGATCCCCGCGCCGCGCGGCATCGCGCTGCAGGCCCGGGTGAACCTCGAACAGCTCGACGTCTCCGGCGCCGCCCGGCCCACGACCGGAACCGTGGAGGTGTTCGAGGTGCCCACCGGGCCGGGTGTCCGCGTCGACACCCACGGCCACGCCGGGCTCGTCGCCACGGGTCGGTACGACTCGCTGCTGGCCAAGGTGATCGCCCACACCTCCAGGGCGGATGTCGCCGCGGCCGCGGATCACGCGGACGAGGCGTTGGCCGAGTTCCGGGTCCGCGGCCCCGCCACGAACCTCGACCTGCTGCGCGCGGTCCTCCGGCACCCCGGGTTCCGGGACGGGTCCTTCACCACCGCGTTCGTCGACGACCACCTCGCCGAGCTGCTTCCCGACCAGCCCGGCGGCACCGCTGCGGTGGACGAGAACACGCTGGTCGCGCCGTTCGCAGGCACCGTCGTGGCGTTGCCCGCCCCCGGAGCGGAGGTCGCCCGCGGCGACGAGCTGGCGGTGCTCGAGGCGATGAAGATGGAGCACGTCCTGAGCGCGCCGTCGAGCGGCACGATCGTCGGCCTGCACGCCGCGGTCGGCGACACCGTCGTCGGCGGTGCGGTGCTGGTGACGCTGGTCCTGGACGAGGCGCAGGCCGCGGCACCGGCCGCTGCCGAGGAGGTGGACCTCGACGCGATCCGCGCCGACCTCGCGGAGGTGGTCGAGCGCCACCGCGTCGGGCTGGACGAGGCCCGGCCGGAGGCGATGGCAGGCCGCCGCCGTCGCGGGCAGCGCACCGCACGGGAGAACGTCGCCGACCTCTGCGACGAGGATTCGTTCACCGAGTACGGCGCGCTCGCGATCGCGGCTCAGCGCAGGCGACGCCCACTCGACGACCTGATCGCCAACACGCCCGCCGACGGCATGGTCACCGGCATCGGCACCGTCAACGGCGGGCGCACCGTGGTGCTGGCCTACGACTACACCGTGCTCGCGGGCACGCAGGGCTACCAGAACCACCGCAAGACCGATCGGATGCTCGAGCTGGCCGAGCGCCAGCGGCTGCCGGTGGTCCTGTTCGCCGAGGGTGGCGGGGGTCGGCCCGGCGACACCGACACGACGGTGGCGTCCGGCTTGGACTTCCCGACGTTCGCGACGATGGGCAGGCTGAGCGGCACCGTGCCGACGGTCGGCATCGTCTCGGGCCACTGCTTCGCGGGCAACGCGGCGCTGTTGGGCTGCTGTGACGTCGTGATCGCCACCGCTGACGCGACGATCGGGATGGGCGGCCCGGCGATGATCGAGGGCGGCGGGCTGGGCCGGTTCGCCGCCGCGGAGGTCGGGCCGGTGGCGGTACAGGTGGCCAACGGGGTCGTCGACGTGCTGGTCGAGGACGAGGCGGCGGCGGTCGCCGTCGCCCGGCGCTACCTGTCCTACTTCCAGGGCCCGGCCGGGGACGGGGAGTGCGCGGATCAGCGACGCCTGCGCCACGTCGTCCCGGAGAACCGGGTGCGCGGCTACGACGTGCGGCGCGCCGTCGAGCTGCTCGCCGACACCGGGTCGGTGCTGGAGCTGCGCCCGTCGTTCGGGATCGGGGTGGTGACCGCACTGGTCCGGGTGGCGGGCAGGCCGCTGGGGTTGGTCGCGAACAACCCGCGGCATCTGGGCGGCGCCATCGACGCGCAGGCGGCGGACAAGCTGGCCCGGTTCCTGCAGCTGTGCGACGCATACGGGCTGCCGGTGGTGTCGCTGGTGGACACGCCCGGCTTCATGGTCGGCCCGGGGGCGGAACGCACGGCCACGGTGCGGCATTTCGCCCGGCTGTTCGTCATCGGGGCGAACCTGTCGGTGCCGCTGGTCGCGGTGGTGCTGCGCAAGGGGTACGGGCTGGGGGCGATGGGCATGGTGGGCGGCAGCTTCAAGAGCCCGGCCGCCACCGTCGCCTGGCCCACCGGCGAGCTGGGCGGCATGGGTCTGGAGGGCGCGGTGCGGCTCGGCTTCCGCCGCGAGCTCGACGCGATCGCCGACCCGGCCGCGCGCAGGCTGGCCTTCGACGAGCTGCTCGCCGCGCAGTACGAGAAGGGCAGGGCGGTCAACGCGGCGGCGGTGTTCGAGCTCGACGACGTGATCGACCCCGCCGACACCCGCGCGGTGATCAACGGCGCGCTGCCGTCGTCGGACACCCGGCCGCCCGCCCGGCGCAATTTCGTGGACACCTGGTGAGCAGGAGCCGGGTCACACGTTTCAGCACTGCGGCTCGCATACCATCTAGTCGGTATTCGCGTACGCAGGGCGGAAGGGTGCCGCACGATGACCACGTCGAACGAGGACTTCGAGCGACCGTCTCGACTTCTCTGGCGCGCCGAGGCGCCACGCGCCCTGGCGGAGCTGGCGCAGTTCTGGGCTGCGTACCCGGTGCTTGCGCTGGGTGCGCGCGGCGATGGGCACACTGTGCTCACTCTGCCCGGCTTCGTCGCCGATGACGCCTCGATGCGGCCGCTGCGCACCCTGCTGCGGGCCCGCGGCTACCACCCGAAGCCGTGGACGCTGGGCCGCAACATGGGGCCCTCGCAGCGGGTGCTGGACGGGCTGTCCCGGCGGCTGACCACGGTGCACCGCGAGAGCGGCCGCCGGGTGAGCCTGATCGGCTGGAGCCTCGGCGGGATCTACGCGCGGGACCTCGCCCGGCGCCATCCGGACCTGGTGCGCCTCGTGGTGACGCTGGGCAGCCCCTTCCGGCTCGACCCGCGCGGGGACAACCGGCACAGCACCCGTACCGGCGAGCTGTTCGCGGCCACCCGCCCGTCGCACGGTGCCGAGTTCACGACGCGGCCGCCGGAGGCCGAGCAGCCGCCGCTGCCCGTGCCCGCCACCGCCGTCTACTCCCGTACCGACGGCGTGGTGCCCTGGCGGTCCTGCCTGGAGCGCGGGGGCCCGACCAGGGAGAACGTTGAAGTCATCGGCAGCCACTGCGGGCTCGGCCACAACGTCTGTGCGGTCACCGTGATCCTCGACCGGCTGGCCCTCCCGGAGGATGGCTGGCGGCCGTGGCGTCGGCAGCGCGCGGCCTTCGCCGCCTGACGACCGACAAGGAGCGCATCATGATCAGCCACGCCGAGGCCAACGGCATCGACATCGCCTACGAGACCTTCGGACCGCCCGACCGTCCGCCGATCGTGCTGGTCATGGGTCTGGGCACCCAGATGCTCGCCTGGCCGGACCCGTTCTGCGAGCTGCTGGTGGCCGCGGGCTTCCGGGTCGTCCGGTTCGACAATCGGGACGTCGGGCTGTCCACCCACCTGCACGACGCCCCCGCGCCCAACGTGATCGCGGCGATGACAGGCGACACGTCCTCGGCGGCCTACCGGCTGACCGACATGGCCGACGACACGGCCGGGCTGCTCGACGCTCTGGGCCTGCACAGCGCGCACATCGTCGGCGCGTCGATGGGCGGCATGATCGCGCAGACGTTGGCGATCCGGCACCCGGACCGGGTGCGCAGCCTCACCTCGATCATGTCGACCACCGGCGCGCCCGGGGTGGGCGCGGCCACGCAGGCGGCGCAGGCTGCGTTGTTTATGCCGCCACCGAAGGACCGGGAGCAGGCCGCGCAGCGCGCGCTGGAGGTGTATCGGGTGATCGGCTCGCCGGGCTACCCGCTCGACGAGCAGGCGCTGGTGGAGCACGCGGGGCTCTCCTACGACCGCAGCTTCGACCCGCCGGGCGTCACCCGACAGCTCGTCGCGATCCTGGCGTCCGGGGACCGGACAGCGGCGCTGCGCGCGCTGCGCGTGCCGACGCTGGTGGTGCACGGCGAGGACGACCCGCTGGTCGCGCTCGACGGTGGGAAGGCGACCGCGGCCGCCATCCCGGGGGCCGAGCTGCGCACCTTTCCGGGGATGGGCCACGACCTGCCGCAGGCGCTGTGGCCGGCGCTGGTGGACGCCATCGCCGGGCTGGCCCGACGTGCCGACGGCGCAGAACGGGATTTTCGTGAGCCGCGGGAGCAACGGGACTAGTTTCAGACTTCATGCCGCGAGGCATTGCCTGCCGTCGGACATCGACGTACTTTGAGCCTGCAGGTAGAGATCATCGCGCACGCCGCATGACTCCCGCACGGAGGTGACCCGCCCGCGGCGCGGGAAGGGGGCTGGCACCCGAGGTCAGCGGGTTCCTCCGCAACGGCGTGGGCTGCCAAGGGCTGTCCCGAACACGCTTGGGGGACAATGATGTCTGACATTACCCCTCTTCTGAGAGGTGGAGGCCGCACGGTCGGGCGTTTCGCCGGCTTGTGGGGCGAACTCCTCGCGGAGTTCCTGGGCTGCTTTGTTCTGATCGCATTCGGCGACGGTTCGGTGGCGATGGCCGTGGCCGCCCTGCCCGGCTCGGGCCGCGCACAGACGCCCACCACCATCTTCCTTGCGGCAGGCGACTGGCTGCTGATCGCGTGGGGCTGGGCCTTCGCCGTCGCGTTCGCCGTGTGGGTGGCGGGCGGTGTGAGCGGGGCGCACATCAACCCGGCCGTCACGTTGGCCTTCGCGGTCCGGCGCAAGTTTCCCTGGGTGAAGGTCCTGCCCTACATGGCCGCCCAGATCGTCGGCTGTTTCGTCGGCGCCGCCCTGGTGTTCCTCGTGTATCACAACGCGATCGACGCCTACAACGTCGCGGCGCACACGCCGAAGAGCTCGGGGCAGGCGTTGGCGTCCTACTCGATCTTCGCGACGTTCCCGGCCCCCTACTACGGCGGCTCGGTAGCGGGGCCGCTGATCGACCAGATCGTCGGCACGGCGTTCCTGGTGCTGTTCGTGGTGGCCGTCATCGACATGCGGAACACGGCGGTCGGCGCGAACCTCGCCCCCCTGATCATCGGCTTCGCCGTGGCGGCGATCGGGATGTCGTTCGGCGCCAACGCGGGATACGCGATCAACCCGGCCCGCGACTTCGGGCCCCGGCTGTTCGCCTACTTCGCGGGCTGGGGGGACGTGGCCTTGCCCGGGAGCTACAGCGCGGCGGGTTTCACCTTCAGTTGGTACTTCTGGATACCCATCGTGGGGCCCTTGATCGGCGGCGTCATCGGCGTCATCGTCTACGACCTGTTCATCGGTGACGTGCTGCACGTCCGGCTCAAGCTGGCCGAAGAGGTCAGCGGGCCCATCGAGGAGACCCCGAGGGGCGCCGAAAGGTCCGGATCCGACTCGTAGCAGGCTCCGGCACCGGAACCAAAGGAGAAAACCCATGCCGGATTTCGTCGGCGCCGTCGATCAGGGCACCACCAGCAGCCGGTTCATGATCTTCGACCACTCCGGCAACGAGGTGGGCAAGCACCAGCTCGAACACGAGCAGATCCTGCCGCAGGCAGGCTGGGTCGAGCACAACCCGGTGGAGATCTGGGAGCGGACCGTCACCGTGATCGAGACCGCGCTGAACCAGGCGGGCCTCACGGGCCAGGACCTCGCGGCGCTCGGAGTCACGAACCAGCGTGAGACGGCGGTGGTGTGGGACCGCAAGACCGGCCGCCCCTACTACAACGCCATCGTCTGGCAGGACACCCGGACCGACCGCATCGCCAGCGCGCTGGACCGCGACGGGCGTGGCGACGTGATCCGGCGCAAGGCAGGCCTGCCGCCCGCGACGTACTTCTCGGGCGGCAAGATCCAGTGGATTCTGGAGAACGTCGACGGGGTGCGCGCGGCCGCCGAGGACGGCGACGCCATTTTCGGCAACACCGACACCTGGGTGCTGTGGAACCTGACCGGCGGCGCCGACGGCGGCGTCCACGTGACCGACCCCACCAACGCCAGCCGCACCATGCTGATGAACCTGGAGACGCTGGACTGGGATGACGAGCTGCTGAGCTTCTTCAACATCCCGCGCTCCATGCTGCCGAAGATCCGGCCGTCCTCGGATCCGGACACTTACGGCGAGGTCCGGGGCGTGTCCGGGGTCGGGGGCGTGCCGCTCACCGGTGACCTCGGCGACCAGCAGGCCGCCACCGTCGGCCAGGTCTGCTTCGCGCCGGGCGAGGCCAAGAACACCTATGGCACCGGCAACTTCATGCTGCTCAACACCGGCGAGGACCTGGTGCGCAGCCACAACGGGCTGCTGACCACCGTGTGTTACCAGTTCGGCGACGGCAAGCCCATCTACGCGCTGGAGGGTTCGATCGCGGTCACCGGCTCGGCCGTCCAGTGGCTGCGTGACCAGCTCGGCATCATCGCGGGCGCGGCCGATTCGGAGTCGTTGGCCCGCCAGGTGCCCGACAACGGCGGCGTCTACTTCGTGCCCGCATTCTCCGGACTGTTCGCGCCGTACTGGCGCAGCGACGCCCGCGGCGCCATCGTCGGGCTGTCCCGGTTCAACACCAACGCCCACCTGGCCCGGGCCACCCTGGAAGCCATCTGCTACCAGAGCCGCGACGTGAGCGAGGCCATGGAGGAGGACTCCGGTGTGCACCTGGAGGTGCTGAAGGTCGACGGCGGCGTCACCGCGAACGACCTGTGCATGCAGCTGCAGGCGGACATCCTCGGCGTGCCGGTCAGCAGGCCGGTGGTGGCCGAGACGACCGCGCTCGGCGCGGCCTACGCGGCTGGCCTGGCCACCGGGTTCTGGAGCAGCACCGACGAGCTGAAGGCCAACTGGAACGAGGCCAAGCGCTGGGAGCCGCAGTGGAATGACCAGCAGCGGGCCGAGGGCTACGCGGGCTGGAAGAAGGCGGTGGAGCGCACGCTGAACTGGGTGGAGGTCGACTGAACTGCCGTGGTCAGACGCAGCCCAGACCACCAAACTCGATGATCTCACCCAGGCTGTCGGCACCAGCGTCGACGGCGGTGTCGAGCCCGTGGAAGAGGGCGAGGCGGCCGGTCATGCCCGCGGCGTGGAGCATGCGGACGAGCAACCGCTGTTGATCGACCACCACCCGTAGACTCTGGCCGCTGCGTGCGGCGAGGAGTTGAGCCTTGGCGAGCACATGAATCCCGGCGGCGCCGAAGAAATCGACGCGCGAGATGTCGACGATCACTGCACCGCTGCCCGTCACGAACGCCGTCTCGACCGCATCGGCGAACCGGTAGCCGGTGCGCAAGTCGAGTTCGCCCCCCAGCAGGACGACCACCGCCTCGCGCAGCGGGACGACGTCGATCCAGAAGAACTCGCGGCCGCCGGGTTCGGCCAGGTCATCGCGAGCAAGCTCGCCTGCCGGACATGACAGGCCCGTTCCGTCATCGGCGGTGAACCCTCGGAGCTTGTCGTCCACCGAACACCCCTCTCGTTCAGGACGGATGAGACCGCGCGGCGCAGCACGTTCGGTCCGGTTCCCTTGGTACCCCCCGCCGCTCCGAGAGGCCAGAGGCGAACGGCCCGAGGGTTTCAGCGCTGGCGGCGAACCCCGCGACTTGATCAGGTTGCCTGCAGCAGTGCGGTGTAGAGGGTCAGGCCGGGCCCGAAGGCCAGGGCGAGGGCCGGGCGTCCGGGGCGGGGCCGCCCGGCCCTCTGGAGGGCGTTGAGCACGAGCAGGATCGTGGCCGACGAGCAGTTTCCGTACTCGGCGAGCACGTCGTACGAGGCGTCGAGTGCGCGTGCGGGCAAGGCGAGCGCCGCCGCGACAGTGCTGAGGATGCGGGGGCCGCCCGGGTGGATGGCCCACGCGTCGACGTCGCCGGTGCGGAGGTCGTGCCGGTCGAGCATGGTCCTGACCGCGTCCCCGACGTGCCGTCCGAGCACTGCGGGCACCTCCGGTGACAAGCCCATCCGGAACCCGAGGTCCGTGACCTCCCACGTCATGTGGTCGGCGGTGGTGGCGTCGGTGCGGGCCGCGATGTCGAGCACCCGCAGGCCGCCGCGGGCAGGCGCGTCCGGCACGACCACCATCCCGACGGCCGCGTCCCCGAACAGCGCGTGGGTGACGAGCTGCCCCCGGTCGTCCGACGGCGGCTGGACGTGCAGCGAGGTCAGCTCCACGCAGAGCACGACAGCCGGGCGGCCGCGGCTCACGACGAAGTCCGCCACCGCACCCAGGCCGGGGAGTGCGGCG
This sequence comes from uncultured Actinomycetota bacterium, assembly GCA_963822805.1. Taxonomy (GTDB): domain Bacteria; phylum Actinomycetota; class Actinomycetes; order Mycobacteriales; family Pseudonocardiaceae; genus Pseudonocardia. Next base: position 552,289 of record CAWGIV010000006.1, read on the forward strand.
TAGCAGCCCATGTGCCCGACGACGAGCCGCTGGACGTCCGGGCCCATGCCGAGGTCGGCGGCGATGCGGATGTCGAGGCCGGGCGTCGCGTAGCCGGTGCACGAGACGACGGCGAACAGGCCGACGTCGCCGGGATCGAGTCGGGCGGCGTCCAGCGCCGCGGCAACCGCCTCCTTGCCCAGCGGGAGCGCGTCGTCCGCATAGCGGCGCATCCGTGCGCCGGTCGACCAGATGGCCGCGTCCTCGACGGTCGGGTCGACGGCCGCGTGGCGGCGCCGGACACCCGCCCCGAGGAAGATCCGCTCGGCGGTCCGGTCGCCGGGAAAATGCCGGGCGAAGGCCTGCTTCCACACGTCGACCTGATCGATGCCGCCACCGGGAACGGCCGTGCCGAGGCCTGCGATGTACGCCGCTGCGCTCGTCGACCGCGTTCGTTGCACTGCTGCACTGAATGACTCGCTCGCCGGCTCCCTCACGCCCGAGGATTCCACCACAGCCCGCGATCAATCCCGCTCACGGCGGCCGATCGCCTGGAACAGCACGGCGGTCGTCGGCACGGGCACCAGCGCGACGGCGTCGGTGCGTCCGGCCAGCAACCGCGCGACGTCGCGCACCGACGGACGGATGCCGCGAAGCCGAAGGGGCACGCCGTGGCGGGCGCATTCGCGGACGAGCACGGCGCGGTCGACGAACAGGGCGGGGTCGTGGATGCCCGGAGGGGGGCCGCCCGGCACCCGCTCGGCGACGGTGACCGCCAGCAGGCGCGCGAGCGCGGTGGCCGCGATCGTGTCGATCACCAGGAGGCCGCCCGGGCGCAGCAGGCGGCACGCCTCCCGGGCGGCGGCCGGGAGGTCCGGCACGTGTTCGAGGATCTCCCCTGCCGCGACGACGTCCGCGCAGCCGTCGCCGAGCGGGACGGCCGTGACGTCACCCCGGACCGCGGTGACGCCGTGAGCGGCCGCGGAACGCAGCGCCGATGCCGTCAGATCGACCCCGACGTGCCGGTAGCCCTTGCCTGCGACGTGCGGCGCGAGCAGGCCGGCCCCGCACCCGAGGTCCACGAGCACCGCGCCGTCGCGCTCGGCCGGGGGCACGAGCGCACCCCGGGCCGCCGCCAGCCAGTGCAGCATCGCGAACGGACCCCGCGGCTCCCACCACCGCTCCGCGAGGTCGTCGTACTGGCGGGGATCATTGCGCGCGTGCGTGCTGCGAACCGCGGTCACGCCCCGAGGCTGACAGACTCGGCGTCATGGGGCCGATCGGAGCGCGAGCGGGCGCCCTGGTGCGCTCCTGCCACCCCGAGCCGACCGCCGCCGTCACGCTGCTGGTGACGGCGTTCGCCGCCACCACGGGGCGCGTCGTCTCCGGCGTGTTCCTCGTGGCCACGGCCGTGCTGACCGGGCAGCTCTCGATCGGGTGGCTCAACGACGCGCTCGACGCAGGCCGCGACATCGCGGTCGGCCGCACCGGCAAGCCGGTGGCCGCAGGAGAGGTGTCGGTGCCCGCCGTGCGGACGGCGGCCGTGGTCGCCGCGCTCGTGTGCGTGCCACTGTCGCTGGCGTCGGGAGCCGCGGCGGGCGCGGTGCATTTGGTCGCCGTGGCGGCGGGCTGGGCCTATGACGCGGGGATGAAGTCCACGGCGGCGTCCGTCGTGCCCTACCTCGTGTGTTTCGGGCTGTTGCCCGTGTTCGTCGTGCTCGGACTGCCCGGCTCACCGGCTCCGCCGTGGTGGCTGCCCGTGGGCGGCGCGCTGCTCGGGGCGGGCGCGCACTTCGCCAACGTCCTGCCCGACCTCGACGACGACGCCGCGACCGGCGTGCGCGGGCTGCCGCACCGGTGGGGCGCCGCAGGCTCCCGGGCGGCCGCGGCGCTGCTGCTGCTGGCGGCGACGGTCGTGCTCGCGGTGGGCGCGCCCGTGCCCCCGGTCCTGGCCGCTGCGGTGCCGGTGGTGGCGGTGATCGTGCTCGCCGCGGGGTTCCGGGCCGGACGGCGGCCGGGGTCGCGCGCCCCGTTCCGGGCGGTGCTGGTCGTCGCCGGGGTGGCGGCGGCGCTGCTCCTCGTCGCGGGGCCTGCGGTCGTTGCCTGACGGCCGTGGCAGGGCGCCGATCCGGTGGGATCACCGTGGAGTGAGCCCGCCGGTGGTGGTGGTCGGGGCCGGGCCGGTCGGCGTCGTCGCCGCGACCCTCCTCGCGCAGCGCGGGGTCGCCTGCCACGTGGTCGACCGGCGCAGCGCGCCGCATCCCCTGCCGCGGGCCGTGCACCTCGACGGGGCGGCCGTGCGCGTGCTGCAGGAGGCGGGGGTGGCCGAGGAGTTCGCCCGCATCAGCCGCCCGGCAGCCGGGCTGCGCCTGCTCGACGCCCGGCACCGCCCCTTCGCGGTGGTCGAGCGAGCGGCGCTCGGGCCCGACGGCCACCCCGCGTCGAGCCTGTTCGACCAGCCCGCTCTCGAGGCGGTGCTGCACGCCCGTCTCGCCCGGTTCCCCCACGTCATACTGGAGCGCGACAGCGAGGTCACCGCCGTCGACGGCGCGGGCGTCACGCTGCGCGACGTCCGGACCGGATCGGTTCGACGGTGTCCTGCTGCGGTCGTGCTCGGCTGCGACGGCGCCGGGAGCACGGTCCGCTCGCTGATCGGCGCGGGCTGGCGCGAGCTCGGCGCGCCGCAACGGTGGTTCGTCGTCGACGTCCGCTGCAGGCAGCCGGTGCCCACCTGGGGCGGCATCGACCAGGTGTGCGACCCCCGCCGGGCGGCCACGTTCCTGCACGTCACCGGCGACCGCTACCGCTTCGAGTTCCCCATCCTGGACGGCGAGACGGAGGCCGACCTCGCTCAGCTCACCGCCCCCTGGTTGGGCGGCCTACCCGAGACGAGCTGGACGGTGGTGCGCAGCGCCGCCTACACGTTCCGTGCGGGCACCGCGCGGCGGTGGCGCCACGGGCGCACTGTCCTGCTCGGCGACGCTGCCCACCTCAGCCCGCCGTTCATCGGGCAGGGCCTCGGCCTCGGCGTCGGCGACGCGCACGGCGTCGCATGGCGGGTCGCCGCGCTCGTCCGCGGCGCCGCAGACGAGGGCGTGCTCGACGACTACGCCCGCGAGCGGGCCGTCCACGCCCGCACCGTGATCCGGACAGCGCTGCGCGTCGGCCACGCCATGACCGGCGGCAACGGGGCCGCCTCCGCGATACGTCGCCGTACGACCGCGGCGCTGCTGCGCATCCCGGCCGTCCGCGTGCGGGCGGAGGCAACCACGACCATCCACTACGCGCGAGGGCGCGGCTTGACCGGTACCGTCTGCCCGCAGCCCCTGGTGCGGCACGACGGGCGGACGGAGCTGCTCGACGACGTCCTCGGGCACGGGTTCGCGCTGCTGCACACCGGCCCGGTCGAGCCCGGCCTGCTGGCCCGCGCCCGGCATCTGGGGGCTCGTCGAATCCAGCTCGGCGACGGCGGGATGACCGACGACGGCACACTGCAGGCCTGGCTGCGCCGCGGCCGGGCGACGGCCGTGCTGCTGCGGCCCGACCGGGTGGTGCTGGCCACCGACCGTTGACCCGGCGCGGCCGCGAAATCCCTGGACGGTCCCGGTTGGGCGGCGCGGGGCCGGGTAGTTCCCGGGTCATGCCGATGACCGGGCTGATCGGGAGGTCGGGGGGCGTGGGTTCACCGGTGGGCCGGGTGCGGCGTGTGGCGGTGCTGCGGTGCAACGCCCTCGGGGACTACCTGATGGCGACGCCTGCGCTGGCGGCATTGCGCAGCGCCTTCCCGGAGGCGGAGATCACCCTGATCGGCGGCGCCTGGCACGCCGACTTCTTGTCCGGGAGACCGGGACCCGTTGACCGGGTCCTCGTCCTGCCCCGGGTGGCCGGGCTGGAGGGACAACCGGCCGGGGCGCCGGGGGAGGACGCGCTGGCGCCGTTCCTGGCCGAAGCCCGCGCCTATCGCTACGACCTCGCGGTGCAGGTGCACGGGGGCGGGGCGGCGTCGAACCCGCTGGTGAACTCCCTGGGGGCGGGGTGGTCGATCGGGCTGCGGGCGGAGGGTGCCGGCACGCTGGATGCCACGGTGCCCTACCGCTACTACCAGAGCGAGGTGTTCCGCTTTCTCGAGGTGGTGGCGCTGGTCGGGGCGCAGGGGTCGCCGGATTACCCGGAGCTGGTCGTGTCCGCGCGCGAGCGCGCTGCGGCTGCCGCACTGCTGCCCGCCGGGCGGCCCTGGGTGGCGCTGCACGTCGGCGCGGGTGATCCGCGGCGGCGGTGGGCCGCGGAGCGGTTTGCCGCAGTCGTCGATGGCCTCGGTGCCGCGGGGGTGCGACCGGTGCTTGTCGGTTCGGGCAGCGACGTGCCCTTGAGCACCGCCGTACGCCGCCACGCCAAGATCCCGATCGCGGACCTGACCGGACGCACCGACCTCGGAACGCTGGCTGCCGTCTTCCGGCGCTGCGCGGCCGTGGTGGCCAACGACTCCGGGCCACTGCACCTGGCCCGGGCGGTCGGTGCCGCCACGGTCGGGCTGTACTGGTGCGGAAACGCCATCAACGCCGCACCCGTCGGCCGGACCCGCCACCGACCCCTGCTGAGCTGGACGATCCACTGCCCGGTCTGTGGCATCGACACCAGTACCGCAGGATTTCCCCACCGCCCGGGGGAGGGTTGTGCGCACCGACCCTCGTTCCTCGACCAGATCCCCGTGGTCGAGGTGCTCGAGGAAGTCCTCGACCTGCTGTCGGAACATGCCCCGAGCTCGCCCTCGCCGGTGTGGTCGTAAGCCCTCTGCTGGCTCGGCTGGCGACCGCCGCGCCGCTCCTCGCAGAGCCGGTTGCCACCTCGCAGAGCCCCCGGGGCCTGCGAAGCGGACACGCGGTCTGCGAGGTCGCCCCGGCCTGCGTCCACGCGGGCCGGTGGCCGACGCGGGCAGGCTGATCAGTGCGCAGGACCCGACAGGGCCGCGAGGAACGCTTCCCGATCGACGATCGCCCGGTCGATCTCGCCTGCCCCGACCAGCCGCCCCGAATCGTCGATCGCCTGCACGAGGAAGGTGAGCCTGCGGCCCTCAGCCGCGGCAGGCGGCTTTGCGGTGATCTCGACGCTGCCGCCCACGGGGGTCGCGCGGCGATGCTCGACGCGGATCGCCGTGCCGACGGTGGTCTGGCCCGTCCCGAGGAACGGCGCCGCGGACTCTACGGTCGCCGCCTCCATCCACGCGATCAGCCGTGGGGTCGCGAGCACCGGTACGGCGCCGCTGCCCAGCGCGGCCGCGGTATCGGCATCGGTCACGTCGTGGCGCATCCGCTCACCCTACGTTCGTTGGGGCGCAACCGCGGATCGCCCCAGCGTGGGAGGATCCGCCCGGGAAAGCGGGGGCGGGACGGGATGGTCGACGTGCGGGCGCCGGGTCTCGAGCGTGACCTGTTGTTGGCGACAAAGATGACGGTCCCACGCCTACGCGAAGGTCGCGTGGCGCGGCCCCGGCTGCTGGAGCGGCTGCGGGCCGCGACGGGACGCGACTTCGTACTGGTCTGCGCGCCCGCCGGATTCGGGAAGTCAACACTCTTGGCCGAATGGGCGCGCGGTGACCGGCGGGCGGTCGCCTGGCTCTCGCTGGACGAGGGGGACAACGACCCGGTGCGGTTCTGGCGACACGTCGCCGCGGCCGTGGGCGAAGCCCGGCCCGGTGTGGCCGAACGGGCGAGCCTCCTGATCGGCGGCCCCGCCTCGTCCTCGTTCATCCCTGCGGTGACGGCGCTGGTCAACGACCTGGCCGGGGCAACGGAGGACGTGGTGCTGGTGGTGGACGACTACCACCTGATCCACGCGCAGCACGTGCATCGGTCCTTCGAGTTTCTTCTCGACCATCTGCCCGCGTCGCTCCGGGTGGTGGTGGCCAGCCGCAGCGACCCACCGCTGCCGTTGGCCAGGCTGCGCGCGCGGGGGCAACTCGCCGAGCTGCGCGCCGCCGACCTCCGGTTCACCCTCGGCGAGACGGCCCAGCTGATGGCGGCCTCGACGGGGCAGGATCTGCCCGCGGATCTCGTCGCGGCGCTGGGGGAGCGCACCGAGGGCTGGGCGGCCGGGCTGCAGTTGGCGGCGCTGTCCCTGCAGGGACGGCGCGACGTCGCCGGGTTCGTCGAGGAGTTCTCGGGCAGTCACCGCTACGTCCTGGACTACCTGACTGAGGAGGTCCTGGACCGGCAACCCGAGGACGTCCGGACCTTTCTGCTGGAGAGCTCGGTGCTCAACCGGCTGTCCGGGTCGCTGTGCGACGCGGTCCTCGGGCGCCGCGACAGCCAACTGCTGCTGGAGTCCGTCGAGCGGGCGAACCTGTTCCTGCTTCCCCTCGACGGCGAGCGCCGGTGGTGGCGCTACCACCACTTGTTCGCCGACCTGCTGCGGTCCCGACTGATCCGCGAGGACGCCGGCCGGGCGGCCGCGCTGCACCGTGGCGCCGCCGACTGGTACGAGCAGCACCAACTGCCCGACGACGCACTCGGACACGCGCTGGCGGGCGGCGACGACGAGCGGGCGGCCCGGATCGTCGAGACGCATCTCGAAGCGCAGCTTTTTCGCCGCAACGAAGGCGCAACCCTGGATCGGTGGCTCACCGCTCTACCCCGGGAGGTGGTCCGCCGTCGTCCCCGGCTCGTCCTGGGCCAGGCGATCGTTGCTGTGCTGGGCGGCATGGTGGACGACGTCGATTCGCTGCTGGCGCTGGTCGAACGGTTGATCCCGCATTCGGAAGGTCGGCCGTACCTTCCCTCGGTCGGTCGGCGGGCCAGCATCATGACCAACCTCGGCGCCTGCGTAGCGCTCTGCCGCGCAGATCTGGCCCGCGCGCGGGGCGACCCGGAGCGGGAGGTGGCGTTCGCGAGCGCGGCGCTGGCGCAGGCGGGCGAAGCCGACGAGCTGTTGCGCGCCATGGCCCGCTACCACCTGGCCGAGACCGACTGGCTGGCCGGGAAGCTGGTCGACGCCGAGCGGGCGATGTCCGCGATTCTCGCCGAGTGGGCGACCTCGGACGAATGGCTCGTGCTGCTGCGCGTCGGATGCGACCTCGGTGCCCTCCAGCAGGCTCGGGGGAGGCTGGGGGCGGCGCTGCGCACCTATCGCATGCTGGAGGCGAGGGCGGGCTCCGCGGCGTCCGCGCTCGCGGGCATGGCCCAGGTGGGTGCGGCGATGGTGCTCTACGAGCGCGACGAGCTGACCGAGGCGGCGGCCCAGGCATCGGCGGGCGTCGAGCGGTGCCGCAGGCTGGCCTACGGGCCGCCGCTCGTCACGGGCCTGATCACACTGTCGAAGATCCGGCTGGCCGCAGCCGACCGGGCCGGTGCGCGCGCCGCGATCGCCGAGGCCGACACGGCCATGCCGGAGATCGGGGACCGGCGCGTCGCGTTGGGCGCGTGGCGGGCCGAGCTCGCACTCGCGACCGGCGACGTCGCCGGGGCCGCCGATTGGGTCCGGGACCGCGGGCTCGCGGTCGAGGACGAGCCTGCCTACCCGCGTGACGGGGCCTACCACGTCCTCGCCCGGCTGATGATCGCTCACGGGGATCCCGGTTCGGCGGCGCGGATGCTGGAGCATTGGCGGGCGCTGGCCACGGCGCAGGGTCGTGTCGCGAACGTGCTCGCCGCGCGGGTACTCGAGGCCATGGCCCATGCGGCCGTCCCGGACGAACCGGCCGCCCTGGCGGCGCTGGCCGAGGCGCTCACGCTGGCCGCTCCGGAGGGTTACCTTCGGCTCTTCCTCAACGAGGGCGCACCGATCGCGGGCCTCCTACGGACGTTGCTGGTCGGTCGACGGCTGGAGGACCTGGTGGGGCCGGGTGCGGTGCCGCGCGAGTTCCTGACCCGGCTGGTAGCAGCCTTCGACCGGCAGGGCACGCCCGTCCTCCCCACCGTCCGGCCGGGCGTGGTGGCGGTGCCGGGGCTGGTCGAGCCGCTGAGCGCGCGGGAGCGCGAGGTGCTCGGACTGGTTGCCGCGGGCAAGCCGAACCGGGCCATCGCCGAGGAGCTGTTCATCGGTCTGGACACGGTCAAGCGGCACGTCAGCCACATCTTCAGCAAGCTGGGCGTCGCCAACCGCACCGAGGCCGTCGCCCGCGCCCGTGCACTCGGCCTGCTCGGTTGATCCCACCTCCAGTGTCACTTCGGTGGGACGCCACGACGCCCGCGCCTTCCTAACCTGCCGACCAAGGACGACAAGCAAGGGAGGCAGATCGATGAGTTCGACAGCGACAGAGCACACCGACGTGCTGGTGGTGGGCGCGGGCCCCACGGGGCTCATGCTGGCCGGGGATCTGGCGCAGGCGGGTGTCCGGGTCACGGTCCTTGAGCGGCGGGCCCAGGAGTCGAACGTCACCAGGGCGTTCGCCGTGCACGCCCGCACGATGGAGGAGCTGCAGATCCGCGGCGTGGCGGCCGAGCTGGCCGCGACCGGGACGGCGATTCGGGGACTGCGCCTGTACGGCCGCGCGGCGATCGACCTCACCCGTCTGCCCAGCGCGTTCGCCTCGCTCCTGATCACTCCGCAGTACCAGACCGAGCGGGTGCTCGCCCGCCGCCTCGACCGGCTCGGGGTTGTGATCACCCGCGACGCCGAGGCGGTCGGGCTGACGCAGGACACCGCGGGTGTCGACGTGCGCGTCCGAGCCGCGGACGGTGCCGAACGTCGCTTCCGGGCCGCTTACGCGGTCGGCGCGGACGGGGTGCACAGCGCCGTGCGCACTGCGCTGGGCCTGCCGTATCCGGGTCGCTCGGTGGTCCGCTCGCTCATGCTGGCGGACGTGCGGCTGTCCGACCCACCCGGGGACGTGCTGGCCGTCAACGGCGTCGGCGACGGGTTCGCCTTCGTCGCGCCCTTCGGCGACGGCTGGTACCGCGTCTTCGCGTGGAACCGGCGCAACCAGGTCGATGACACGGCTCCCCTCAAGCTGTCCGAGGTCCGCGAGGTCACGCGACGGGCGTTGGGCACCGACTTCGGCATGCACGACGCCCGCTTCCTGTCGCGGTTCCACAGCGACGAACGCCAGGTCCCGACCTACCGGGTGGGGCGGGTGTTCCTCGCGGGCGACGCGGCGCACTGCCACTCGCCCGCCGGGGGGCAGGGCATGAACACGGGCATCCAGGACGCGGCCAACCTCGGCTGGAAGCTGGCGGCCGCCGTGGCAGGCTGGGGCGGCGAACAGCTGCTGGACTCCTACGATGCCGAGCGGCACCCGGTCGGGCGCCAGGTGCTGCGCAGCAGCGGCCTGCTCGTGCGGCTGGCCCTGATCCGCTCGCCATGGGGCCGGGCGATCCGCAACGCCGTCACCCGCACGTTGCTGGGCATCCCGCCGATCTCGGAGCGGGTGGCCGAGACGATCTCCGGGATCGGCGTGCGCTACCCGGCGCCTGCGGGGGCGGACCGTCGGGTCGGCGCGCGCGCCACGGACGTCGCGCTTCCCGACGGGCGGAGGCTCTACGAGGCCCTCCGGGGCGGTCGGTTCGTGTTGCTCGGATCACCCACGGCGGGGCTCGACCGGCTACCTCAGGTGGAGGTGGTGGAGCAGCCGGACCGGGGAAGCGTCCGATGGACGCTGATCCGCCCGGACGGGTACGTCGGCTGGATCGGTGCCGCCGAGGAGCTCCCGGGCTGGGCAGCGGGCTACTTCCAGCGGCGGGCGAACCCGGTTCCGACCGGTCCGTCGCCTCGGGACGGATCATGAGCTGCCGTTGAACGCGCATTCTCCTCACGGCGTGTCCAACAGGCACGGATTAGTTGACGCTCCGGTTACCCGCGCGGGGGTTCGCTGGAGAGATGTCAGTGCGACGGCGTCGCATGATGGCCCGCGCGGCCCGCTGGACGGCCGTCGTCGTGTCCGTGTCCATCCTGGTCAGCACGGGCTACGCCTGGTCCCAGTACCGGGCGATCGCCGACGGGATCCGCCGTTCCGGCACGTTGAGCGGCCTCGCCCCGCCGAGGCCCGTGCCTGCGGACATGAATGTCCTGATCATGGGTCTGGACAGCAGGCTCGCCGAGGACGGGTCCCCGCTTCCGGCCGCCGTCTACGATGCCATGCACACCGGCGGCCCCGACGTCGGCGGCCTCAACGCCAACGTCCTGATCCTGCTGCACATCCCCGGTGACGGCAGCCGCGCCACGGCGATGTCGGTCCCGCGCGACGACTATGTCGAGCTGCCCGGCCGTCCGGACGGCACGGCGCGCGGCAAGATCAAGCAGGCGTACGGGCTCGCGTACGACCAAGAGCACGGGCGCCTTCTCGCCGCGGGTGTCACCGACCCCACGGCGTTGGAGCAGCGGAGCCGCGACGCGGGGCGCAGCGCCGAGATCGAGGCGGTCAGTGCGTTCCTCGGCGTTCCCGTCGACCACTTCGTCGAGGTCACCATGGTCGCGTTCTACCAGCTTGCGCAGGTCGTCGCGCCGATCACCGTCTGCCTGAAGGAAGACACTCGCGACAGCTACTCCGGTGCCGATTTCCATCAGGGCTACCAGCAGCTCGACGCGGCACAGGCGCTCGCGTTCGTGCGACAGCGCCGCGACGCCGCCCATCCGGGCCTCGACTTCACCGATCTCGACCGCGAACGCAGACAACAGGCCTTCATCGCCTCACTGGCCTACCAGCTCAGGCAGGCGGGCACGTTCGCCGACCCGGTCCGGCTGGGCGCCCTCGTGGAGGTGGCTCGGCAGAACACGGCCGTCGATCCGGGCCTCGACCTGCTCGGCCTCGCCCGCCAGGCCGACGCCCTGACCTCGGGCGACATCACCTTCGCGACGCTGCCGATCGTCCGTTTCGGCAAGGACCCGCTCGGCGAGGACGTCAACATCGTCGATCCGGCGCAGGTCGCCGCCACCGTGCAGCAGCTGCTGCACCCAGCCCCCGTGCCCGTGGCCGCGCCGCCGTCGAGCACGCCCCCGCCCTCAGATGACGCGCCCGTGGGCGCCCTGTCGGGGGGCGGAATACCGTGTGTCAAGTGACCGAGCGGACACCGAGGTCACCGGCTGTTAGCTACCGTCGGCCCATCGAAGCACCCGCAACTCCTTGGGCGGCGGCCGGGTGGGTGCCATCTGCGGCCGGGTCGACGGGGCCACCGCAGGACGAACCGGCGACACGGCCTGCCGAAAGCCACCACCCCGCCTGCCTGTCGAGCTAGCGTGGGACGGGATGGAGTCGCAACCAGATCGACGCCGCCTCCTGGGCATGCTCGCCCTGGGGATGGCCGGGATGCTGGCGGGCTGCTCCGCGGCACGGGCCACGACCGCCCAGGACGCGGCCGTGGCAGGTGCGGCGGTCCCGGCCCCACCGCCGGTCCCGCCGCTGCCGCCGGTACCGCCGCCCCGCCCGGGCCCGAGCCAGGTCGTCCACAACGGACCGGCCGCGGGCAGGCGCGTCGCGCTCACCGTCGATGACGGCACGTCGGCGGAGGTGGTCGCGGGCTACGTGGCCTTCGCCCAGCGCGTCGGGGTGCACTTGACCTTCTCCCCCAACGGCACCTACAACCGACAATGGGCGCCGCACGCCGGTGTGCTGCGCCCGTTGGTCGCGGCTGGCCAGGTTCAGATCATCAACCACACGTTCACCCACCGCGACCTGCGCACGCTGGCGCCCGCCGGCATCCGCGACGAGCTGTCGCGCAACGACGACTGGGTGATCGACACCTTCGGCATCACCACCAGGCCCTACTACCGGCCGCCGTACGGCCGCCACTCGCCCGCGATCGACGATGTTGCGGCAGGCCTGGGCTACACCCGCACCGTGCTGTGGAACGGCTCGTTCTCCGACTCCGAGGTCATCACGCCCCAGTTCCTGCTCAGCCAGGCGCAGAAGTACCTGCAGCCGGGGGTGATCAACCTCGGGCACGCGAACCATCCCGCCGTGCTGGGTGTGTTCGACCAGATCATGGACCTCATCCACAGCCGCGACCTGGCACCCGTCACGCTCGACGAGATGTTCACCACGAGTCGCGCCACCGGGTCCGCCTGAACCCGGGGCCGCATCGCGGTCATCATCGAACAGTAGCCACCGCGGCTCAGATGCTGAATGATCTATCCGGTGCGGGGGAGCGCCCGGGCGCAGCCCGGGCCCCGCTCGCCGCGATCGGAGAGAGGGGACATCGCCATGGTGGAGAACGATCTGGCCGAGCTCAAAGGTATCGGTCCCAAGCATGCCGAGATGCTCAAGAGCATCGGGGTGGACTCGATCAAGGAGCTGCGGCACCGCAACGCCGCGAAGCTCTACGAGATGATCGAGACCCGGCACGGGAAGGTCGTCGGCCTGTCGGAGAAGACCTGCCATACCTGGATCGAGGAGGCCAAGGCACACACCGGCTAAGCTCAAGCCGGTCGGTCAGCTGGGTGAGCTGCGTGGTGGCGGGGTGCCGTCTGTGACCGCCCCGCCGGGACAGCGGGCTGCCCAAGCTTCCGTGGCGCGGGGCGCGCGTGCGTTGTTTGAGGATTGTGGCCATTATTCGGGTTTGCTGCGCCGCTCCGGGTCGTCCTCGGCGGAATCGGTTTCCCTGGAAGGTGACGATTCGTGACTGATTTGGCGGCGCTTCGGCAACGGCGCAGCGTGGACGAGCTCGACGACGCCGGGCTGGCCGTTCTCCGCCGGGCTCTGGTAGCGATGGAGGGACTGTCCGACGACCGCGGCTTCGGGTATTGGGCGGGTATCCACGGCCTGCCCCTGCCGATTTCGTGCGTCCACGGCGGCCCCGCGTTCTTGCCGTGGCATCGAGCCTATCTCTACTTCTTCGAACAATACCTGGTCGATCAGGAGTCCCAGGCCGCGTTGCCGTGGTGGGATTGGTCGACCCAGACCGGTCTGCCTGCCGCCTACGCCGAGCCCACTCTCCCGGACGGCTCGGCCAACCCGCTGGCCTCGGGCCCGATCACCGGGATTCCGGACGGGCAGTTCGCCAGCGCCCAGCTCCCGGTAGCGACCGTCACCGCGCGGCAGCCCGACGACCCGGGGGCACTACCCGGGCCCGACCAGGTGGGGGCCGTGCTCGATGCGGCCGATTTCACCGACTTCACCCAGCAGGTGGAGGACCTGCACAACGGCGTGCACGTATGGGTGGGCGGCACGATGGGCATGATCCCGGTCGCCGCCTACGACCCGATCTTCTGGGCGCACCACACGATGATCGACCGCCTCTGGTACCTCTGGCAGCTCGCGCACCCCGGTGCCGACCCGGACGCCGACCTGCTCGACACCGCGCTGGCGCCGTTCTCCATGACGGTTCGCCAGACCCTGGACATCACTACCCTGGGATACAGCTACTCCGCCGCGGTCAGCACCGCCACACCTTAGGGACCAGCCATGAGCGTCCTCGCCGTATCCGCTCCGGTCACCATGACCCTGCGGGCACCGACCGGGCCGTTCCGGCGCGCCGACCTGGAGTTCCATGGCGTCGACCACTCGCGGGCGAGCTTCACCGTGCGGTTGTTCCTCAACCGGCCCGACGCGTCCGCGGACACGCCGACCGACAGCGAGCACGGCTACGCGGGCAGCTTCCACATCCTCGGACACGGCGGCTGCGCGGGCGATGAAGGGCATTGCGAGGTGCCGACGGAGCGGCGCCCCAACGACCGGCGCGCGCCGCATCAGCTCACCCCGTTGAGCAAACGGGTGGTGGTGACCGACGCGCTTCGGCGCGCGCTCGCGGGCGGCGCCACCGAGGTGCAACTCACCGCGGTAGCGGTGCTGCGTGCGGAGCTGGTCGAGTCCTGGGGCGCCGAGCTGACGCGCGACCTCCTGCACTTCGACAGGGTCGATCTGCTCACCTACCAGTAGCCGGCATTCTCCGCTGTGTCCCCGACGACCGGCGTCCACACCGTTAACCGAGGGCTTGTATAGGTCGGTCTAACGTGGCCGGGATGGCCACGGCCGCGCCGCCGGGGATGGGGCGTCGAGGCGCGGATGCGGCGGGGGTGTGATGGGTTCGGGTGGGGGTCGACTGTGGTCGGTCGGGCGGATCGTGCGGGTGTGCGCGGTGATCGCCTCAGCGCTGGTGCTCGCCGTCACCGGGCTGGCGTGGAGCCGCTACCGCAGCCTGGACGCCGGGATCCGCCGCTCGGGCAGCCTCGAAGGCCTCTCCGCCGGCTCCGGCGCGGCGCAGAACCTCCTGGTCATGGGTCTGGACAGCAGGTTGGACGAGAACGGCGACCCGCTGCCGTCCGCGCTGTATGAGGCACTGGATACCGGCGGTTCGGACGTCGGCGGCTACAACGCCAATGTGCTGATGTTGCTGCACATCCCCGGCGACGGCAGCCGGGCGACCGCGATCTCCATTCCGCGCGACGATTACGTCGATCTCGTCGGCAGCCCCGACGGCGTGCCGAAAGGCAAGATCAAACAGGCCTACGGGCTGGCGTTCGACCAACAGCACCGCGCGCTGCTCGCCCAGGGGGTGAGCGACAAGACCACCCTGGAACAGCGCAGCCGCGACGCAGGCCGCAACGCCGAGATCGCCACCGTAAGCCAGTTCCTGGGCGGGATACCGATCGACCATTTCGTCGAGGTCACGATGGTCGCGTTCTACCAAATCGCGCAGGTCGTGGCGCCGATCACGGTGTGCGTGAACGAGGACACCCGCGACAGCTACTCCGGCGCGGACTTCCACCAGGGCTACCAGCAGATCGACGCCGCGCAGGCGGTCGCGTTCGTGCGCCAGCGTCGCGACACCGCCCACCCGCAACTGCAGTTCACCGACCTGGACCGGGAACGCCGCCAGCAGGCCTTCATCGCCTCCCTGGCCTACCAGCTCCGACAGGCAGGCACGCTGACCGACCCCACCCGGCTGGCTGGGCTGATCAACGTGGCGAAGCAGAACACCGCCGTCGACCCCGGCCTCGACCTGCTCGCCCTCGCCGGCCAGGCCGCGTCCCTGACCTCGGGCAACATCACGTTCACCACGTTGCCGATCGTGCGCTTCGGCACCGACCTGCGCGGCGAGGACGTCAACATCGTCGACCTCGCGACCGTCCACGCGACCGTCGCCGCGCTGCTCGACCCTGGGGCGGCGGCGCCAGAAACCACAACAGAGGCCCCGGCGCAGGCGGGCGCGCCCAGCGCGACCGTCGAGGTGCTCAACGGCAGCGGTCGTACCGGCCTGGCCGCAGCGGTGACCCAGATGGTCCTCGCTCACGGTTTCCCCGTCGGCACACCACGGAACACGACCGTGCGGTTGGCGAGCGTGATCACCTACCCGCCGGGCGCGGCACAGGCGGCGGCCGACCTGGCTCGCACCGTCGGGGTCACCGCCACCACCGTCGACGGCGGGCTGCCCGCGGGGCATCTGCGCCTGGAGCTGGGGACCCGCTACCGCATGCCGGACGGCGGCGCGTCGCCCACCGCGGCACCAACGGCCGCAGGCGGGGCGCTCGACTCCCTCACCGGCGCAGGCATCCCGTGCGTGAAATAGCACCCCGCCGCCCGGGCTACACCACAAGGAGCCGCAGATGAACACCGACCGGACCGAAGTCGGGTCTTCCGCGCAGGGTCACGACCCCACGCACCTCGAGGCGTTGCGTGCCGTGCACGACGAGTTGGGCAGGCTGGAAGAGCTGTTGTGCGGCGGGCACCGACCGGTGTCGCAGGTCGCTTCCCAGATCAGCCACTCGGTCGCCCGCGAGGTCAGCGGCGCCCGTCGAATCCCCGGGTGGTTGCGGCCCACGGCGGGCGAGAACCGCTGGCCGGTCGCCGCGGCCATCCTCGTCGCAATCGGGTTGCAGCTCGCACTGCCTGACCGGCTGACCCTGCTCAACCGGTGGCTGCTGCCCGGCCTGGAGCTCGCCCTGCTGATCGCGCTGATCATCGCTGTGCCGCGCAGGCTCAGCCGCGAATCCGGGTTGCTGCGCACCGCGAGCCTCACGCTGAGCGGGCTGATCAGCGTGGCCAACGGCTGGTCGGCGGCCCTGCTCGTGCTCGGCCTGATCGCGGGACGCGAGGGTGAGGACGCCGGGCCTCTGCTCTCCACGGGCGCGGCGATCTGGCTGACGAACGTGATCGCCTTCGGGCTGTGGTACTGGCAGTTCGACCGCGGCGGCCCCGCCGCCCGCGCCCACGCCCGCAACCTGTTGCCCGACTTCCAGTTCGTACAGATGCAGAACCCCGAGCTCGCCCATCCGGACTGGGAACCAGGATTCGTCGACTACCTGTACCTGTCGTTCACCAACGCCACGGCGTTCAGCCCCACCGACGTGCTCCCGCTCTCCCGCTGGGCCAAGCTCACCATGCTCGCCCAGTCGCTGATCTCCCTGGTCACGGTCGCCCTGGTCATCGCCCGCGCAGTCAACGTCCTCAAATAGGAGCGACCGGCAAAGGACGGCGGCGGGCGGCTGCAGGCAGGGTGATCGGTCTGGCCCCGCTGCGCTCCCTCGGTGTCACTGCGCGGCCGACGAAACGTCGGCCGCTGCGCTCGAAGGGAACACCAGGGGGGTTTTGTCGCGCTGAAACCCCGCTCAGGGGCTGTCTCGAATTAACACGCTGACGGTGGGGTTGGGTTGAGGCTGACGCTGTGGGTGGCGGCGTGGGCGGCGAGTTCGTCGAGGGTTCGGAATCGGATCCCGGTTGGTGTGATGGTGTGTTGGCGCTGGTCGAGGAGGGGTTTGATGCGTCGTTCGGCGGTGGCGATGGTGGTGTCGGCGACGCCGAAGAGTTCGGCGAGGACGCGTTGGGGCATGCGGTAGCGGGCGCGCAGGACGGTGATCAGGAGTTTTTCCTCGAGGGTGAGGGCGGGTGGCTGTCCGCCGGCGGGTTTGCGCCAGCAGGGGCCGCCGCGTCGGACGTGCAGTTCGGCTTCGCGGTAGGCCTGGTAGGGCAGGACCAGTTCGGTGGTCAGGGTGTTCCAGTCGGGGGTGGAGATGCCGGTGAGCGCGGGTGCTGCCCAGGTGCTGGTGTCGCGGCGGGCGGGTGATGCGGTGGCGGCGGTCGTACTGGTGGGAATGTCAACCCCATCTGGCCCCACTGTGATGGCTTGATTTGGCCCCACCTGTGGGCAGGCTGATTCAACTCACGGCCATCGACGGTGACGGTGAGTGACGGATCTTGGTGGTCGGCTGGTGGTCTGGGCTGGCGGCTCCTTTCGACGTGGTGGGTTTGGGTGGCGTGCGGTGGAGGCGTCGACGAGGCGCGGGTATGCAGTTGTGCCGGTGATCAGTCGGTGGGGGTGATCGGCCACCTCCCGTCGGCGATGGGCGAGTCGGCGGCGAAGCGCAGCCAGGCCTCGTGCGGGCTGGTGGCGAGGAGGGCTGCGATGTCGTCCCAGCCGGCGCCGTTGGCGCGGGCGCTGTGCACGGCTTCGGGCAGGCACCGCTCGGCTTGGGTGATCAGGGCGTCGAGCAGGTGGATCAGGACGAGGTCGTCGCCGATCCACAGGCCTTTGCGCTGGGCGAGCGCGAACAGCGCGTCGTCGAGGACGGCGAAGGTGTCGTCGTCGGTGCGTCGGGCGGACGGCTCGGTCATGGCCGCGGCTGCGTTCGGGTCGGGGCCGGGCGGGTGGTCTTGGCGGCTCGGGAGGTGCGCAGCCGGTAGGACGCGGTGCCGGTGTTGATGATGTGGGCGTGGAAGGTGAGCCGGTCGACTACGGCGGCGGCCAGCCGCGGGTCGGTGAAGGTGTGGCCCCATTCGGAGAACGGGGCGTTGGAGGCGCACGCGATCGAGGCGCGTTCCTCCCGGTCGGTGATGATCTGGAACAGCAGCTCGGCGCCGCGCGGGTCGAGGTGGACGTAGCCGAGTTCGTCCAGGCAGAGCAGATCGAGGCGGGCGTAGCGGCCCAGGACCCGGCCGAGTTGGCGGTCGTCGGCGGCCT
Organism: uncultured Actinomycetota bacterium; assembly: GCA_963822805.1. Taxonomy (GTDB): domain Bacteria; phylum Actinomycetota; class Actinomycetes; order Mycobacteriales; family Pseudonocardiaceae; genus Pseudonocardia. Next base: position 570,090 of record CAWGIV010000006.1, read on the forward strand.
CGGCGAGCTCGTTGACCAGGGCCGCGGTGCCGGTGTAGCGGACCCGGCGGCCGGTTTCGGCGGCGGCGATGCCCAGCCCGATCAGCAGGTGGGTCTTGCCGGTGCCGGAGTCACCGAGCAGCACCACCGGCTCACCGGCGTCGATCCAGCCGCCGGCGGCGAGCATGGCCAGGGTGGCCGGGGGCAGCGACGGCAGCGCGGCGAGGTCGAACTCGGCCAGCCGCTTGATCCGTGGGAAGCGTGCTTCCTGGACGCGGCGCAGCCGGCGGCGAGCGTCGCGCTCGTCGCATTCGGCGCAGAGCACCTCGGCCAGAAACGCCCGGTGCGAGAGCCGTTCCCGGGCGGCGGCATCGGCGATGCGCCCGGCCTCGGCGAGCACGGTGGGCAGATGCAGAGCACGGCAGGCCGCGCCGATCGCGGCCGCGGCGGCCGGGTCGGCCAGCGCCGTCACCGCCGGGCCGGCACCGGCCGTGCTGGTGGCGCCGGCCGACCCGCCCGGGCTCATCGGGCACCGCCGCCGGCGGCGAGGAGCTCGTCGTAGCCGGCGAGGCTGGGCGCGGGCCGAACGGGACAACCCGACCTCGCTGCACCCGAGGACCGCATCCCCGCGGGCACGTCCACCACCGCCGTCTGGGCGCCGCCCGCCGTCGTGGGCGCCGCCGTCGTGGGCGCCGCCGTCGTGGGCGCCGCCGTCGTGGGCGCCGCCGTCGTGGCGGTCGCCGTGGCTGGGGGCTCGAGGTGGCGGCGGGCCTCGACCGCGACCAGGTCGGCGTCGATCCGGTCGCCCTCCAGCGCCGCGGTCATCCCGGCCGTCACGGCGGCGGCCGGCATGCTGCGGTGCAGCAGCAGCACCGCGATCAACGCTCGGGTGCCGGCCCCGTCGCCCAGGCGGCGCCGGGCGGTGTCCCAGTAGCGCTGGTGCAGCGCGGTGAACCCGCCGCCGGCGCGGGCCTGGTGAAGCGCGGTCGCCCCGGGCAACGCCCCGGGCTTGCGGGCAAGCACCTCCAGGTAGTGATCCAGCACCAGGTCCTCGGTGCCCTTGTGCAGGCTGCGCACGTGCACCGCGACCACCCGGGCGCCGTCCAGGACACGCAACTCGCGCGCCCCCAACCGGACCGTCACCTTGCGCCCGGCCAGCCGCACCGGCACCGAGTAGTAGGACTGGCGCACACACACCCGCGCCTTGGGGTCCACCCGGCACGACAGCTGCGCGCTGATGTCGAGCCGCTCGGCGGGCAACGGCGCCAGCAGCCCCAGCTCCCGGGCCGCGGCCTGGCCCACGGTCTCGGCCCGCGCGGCGATCCGCCGCGCGTCGTCGGCGGCATCGGCCGCCGCGAGCAGCGCGTTCAGCTCGGCCAGGCTGTCCACCGCCGGCACCGGGGTCAGGTGCCGGCGGCGGAACCGACCGACCTCGCCCTCCACCCCGCCCTTGGACCGACCCGTCGAGTGCACCCGGTCGGCCGGTTGAGCAAGATCGGGTTCGGGTGACCCATCCGTTCCATCCGTGGTCGGGCCAGGAGTTCGTGTTCGCCTTCCGCCGCAGCACCTGGGGTGAGGACCGGGTGTTCGTCGTCGGCGAGGACGGTGAGCTGTGCGGGCTTCCCGCAGCGTGGACCGACGCCGCCGCGGCCGATCCGTTCGTCACGGTGGCGGCCGGGCGGTCTCGACTGCGGGTGACGGACCTGCTCGCGCTGGCCGACTTGCTCGCCGCGCTCGCCGATTCTGAGGCGGCGGGGACGGCGGAGGCTGTCAAGCCAACTACGCCGCACATGTAAACTCCATTATGCCGAATCAGGGTTGACCCGGGGCCCGGTCTCCCCGCGGCTGGGCGCTATTGCCGCATGTCATCGCCGGTCTACCGCGTGGCGCGCTTGACCTCACGACAGCGACGGACATAAATAGGCTTACAGCATTGTAGTTCGGATCTTGGAGGGTGCGATGGGAGCTGCCACGCCGGAGGACCCGAAGGTGGCCGCATTGCGGGCCGGGCGGGCGTTGAACCCGCGCCCGGAGGCGGTGCGCGACGCGGCGTTCGACCGCGAGGAGTTCCTCGATGCCCGGGATCTGGTGCAGGTCAAGTACGAGATGGTGCGCCGGGTGCGGGTGGAGGGCCAGCGGGTCAGCGAGGCCGCGGCGGCGTTCGGGTTCTCCCGCCCGAGTTGGTATGCCGCCGCCGCGGCGTTGGACGATGACGGGCTGCCCGGGCTGGTGCCCGCGCGGCCCGGGCCGCGGCGGGCGCACAAGCTGACCGCGGAGATCGTGGCGTTCGTGGCCGAGCGGCTGGCCGCCGATCCGGCGGCGCGGCCGGTGGAGTTGGCCGAGGCGGTGCGCGCCCGGTTCGGGGTTTCGGTGCACCCGCGCTCCATCGAGCGGGCCCTGGCCCGCCGCGACCGGAAAAGCGACCGATGAGCACCGCGAGCACAACCACGGCAGGCTCGCCGACAGCGGCGCAGCCGATGGCGCGTTCGTGGATCACTACGAGCAACTGCGCACCGCCGCGCTGTCCGGCGGCGCCGATGGCGGCGGCCACGGGCTGGCCCTGCTGTCCACGCGCGGGATGGCCGCGTGGATCGGGGCCTGGCGGCTGCTGTGCCCGGTACCGGCCGGTGCGCCGCCGATCCGCCCGCCGCTGGCCCGCCCCGACCCCGCCGGCACCGGCGATGGGGCCGGTGACGAAGGGATGGCCGGTGAGGTGGTGGCCGTGCTCGCCGCCATGGCCACCGCGTGCCTGGGCCGGTGAGCGTCGGGGCGGTGAGCGATGAACCCGCAGGCGGTCGAGAAGGTCGGCACGGATCACCTGCGCCGCGACGCCTATCTGTATGTGCGCCAGTCCACGCTGCGTCAGGTCATGGAGAACACCACCTCCACCGAGCGCCAGTACGGGCTGCGGCAACGCGCGATGGCGCTGGGCTGGCCGGCCACCCAGGTCGTGGTCATCGACGACGACCTGGGCCGCTCGGGGGCCAGCACCGTCGGGCGGGAAGGCTTCCAACGCCTGGTCGCCGACGTCGGCATGGGCAAGGCCGGGATCGTGATCGGGTTGGAGGTCTCCCGGCTGGCCCGCAACAACGCCGACTGGCACCGGCTGTTGGAGATCTGCGCGCTGACCGAGACGCTGATCCTCGACGAGGACGGGCTCTACGACCCGTGCGCGTTCAACGACCGGCTGCTGCTGGGGTTGAAGGGCCAGATGTCCGAGGCCGAGCTGCACCTGCTGCGGGCCCGGCTGCGCGGCGGAGTGCTGTCCAAGGCCCGCCGCGGCGAGCTCGCCGCGCCGCTGCCGATCGGGCTGGTCTACAACCCGGCCGGGGCGGTCGTGCTCGATCCGGACACCGGCGTGCAGCAGGCCATCCGGCACCTGTTCGCCACCTTCGCGCGCACCGGGTCGGCCTATGCGGTGGTCAAGACGTTCACCGCCGAGGGCCTGTCATTCCCGGTGCGGGTGCGCACCGGCCCGAACAAAGGAACCCTGACCCGGGCACCGCTGCGCCACCACCGGGTCCTGCAAGTGCTGCACAACCCCCGCTACGCCGGCGCGTTCGTGTTCGGCCGGCGCAAGACCCGTAAGACCGCCGACGGGCACACCCGCTACCTGCTCCAACCCCGCGACCAGTGGTTCGCGCTGATCCCCGACGCGCACCCGGGGTATCTGAGCTGGGCCGAGTTCGAGCACAACCAGCAGCGGCTCACCCAAGCCGCCCAGGCCCACGGCCAGGACCGGCGCGCCGGCCCACCCCGCGAGGGGCCCGCGCTGCTGCAAGGCCTGGTCATCTGCGGGCGCTGCGGCAACCGGATGACCGTGCGCTACCACCACCGCCGCGACCACAGACCGGCGCCCACCTACCTCTGCCAGCGCGAAGGGATCTCCACCGCCACCCCGATCTGCGCCTCGATCCCCGGCGAACAGCTCGACCGGGCCATCGGCGCGCTGCTGCTCGACACGGTCACCCCGCTGGCCCTCGAGGTCGCCCTCACCGTCCAGGACGAGCTCGACGCCCGCGCCGACGAGGCCGACCAGCTCCGCCGCGCCGACGTCGAACGCGCCCGCCACGCCGCCGAGCTCGCCCGCCGCCGCTACCTGTCGGTCGATCCGGACAACCGGCTGGTCGCCGCGAGTCTGGAAGCCGACTGGAACGACGCGCTGCGCGCGCTCACCACGGCCAGCGAGGACTACGAACGCGCCACCCGCGCCGCCGCCCCGCTGCACGCGGCCGACCGAGCCCGCATCCACGCCCTGGCCGGCGACTTCCCCGCGCTCTGGACCAACCCGCGCACCCCGGACCGCGAGCGCAAACGCATGGTCCGGCTCCTGATCGCCGACGTCACCCTGATCAGGGACGCCCAGATCCACGCCCACGTGCGGTTCACCGGCGGGCAGACCACCAGCCTCACCCTGCCCGCCCCGCTACCCGCGCCCGACGCCCGCCGCGCCCCACCCGAGCTGATCGCCGAGATCGACCGGCTCCTCGACCAGCACACTGACGCCCAGATCGCCGACACGCTCAACCAGGCCGGGCGCAGCTCCAGCACCGGCCAACCCTTCCACGCCGGGATCATCCGCCACCTCCGCCTGGCCCACCGACTCGACAGCCGCGAACAGCGGCTACGCCGCCGCGGCTGGATCGGCGTCGGCGAACTCGCCGCCCACCTCGGGGTCTGCACCAGCACGATCAAGACCTGGCACCGCGAGGGACGGCTGGTTGGCGAGCCCTTCGACGACAAGGCCCAATGCCTCTACCAGATCCCCACCACCGCGCCGTTCAAGAAGATCGGACGGCCTCCCGGCCGCACCCCACGAGGAAAGACCACCGCAAACGCCCCAGGAGGTGCAGTGTGAATCCAAGCCCTTCTCGTGCGCCCCCTCGATGCCGGGCCGGCAGTAGAACGCGTCGAAGCCGTAGTGGCTGCGCAGCAGCACGAACCGCTGGTTCTCCAGCCGGGCCCGGCCCAGCAGCACCCGGATCACCGCCGGCTTCAAGTTGTCCAACCGGACCCGGCCCGGGACCCCGCCCAGCGCGTCGAACGCGGTGACGAACCCGTCGAAGAAGCTCTCCTGGGTCTCGTTGGCATACGCCACGTGCACCGCCTTGCCCGAGTGCGACAGCCGCAGCACGAACATCCACAACCGCATCAGCACCCCACCGATCCGGGCCTTGAACTCGCCGAAGTCGACCTCGGCCTCCTCGGCCGGCAGGTGCGTCTGCGGCACCATCACCAGCCCCACCCCGCCGCACAGCTCCCGGCGGACCTCGGCGACGAATCCGCGCACCGTGGACTCGGCCACCTGCGCGCCCTGCTCGTCGACCAGCCGCTGCCAAACCCGCCGAGCGGTATGGCGCTGCTTGACCGGCGCCGACCGGTCGGCGACCAGCCAGCCGCGCACCACCGCCCGATGCGCCGCAGTCAACGCCGTCGCCGTCCGCTGCGGCGACTTGCGCTGCGCCGGCACCGCACTCGCCAACGCCTCCCGCACCATCCGCCGATGCACCCCGTGCCGGCGCGCCAACCCCCGCACCGACAACCCCTCCAACCGGCTGTCCCGCCGGATCCGCTCGAACAGCTCCACCTTCGATCTCCTCTGCATCCCGTCCCTGCCTCCACGACGCCGCTGCGCGACATCACGGAACGTAGGAACGGACGAACGGAAGTGGGGCCAAATCAGGCCATCACTCCGACCCCAAGTGGGGCCAGATCAAGGTGTCATTCTCATACTGGTGTTGGGCGGGGGCGGTGGTTGGTGGGGGTCGAGGGTGTAGTTCCAGTTGCCGTGCCAGTCGTGTCGGTGCAGCGGCAGGGTGGCCATCTGCTCGTCGCTGATCTCGACGCCGAGTGGGTAGGGGGCGGTGTCGAGTTCGGCGTGTACCCGTAGTCCGGTGCGGGTGGTGGTGGCGGCGATGGTGTTGACCACGACTTCGTGGCTGGTCAGCGGGCGGCCGCGCCAGTTGTGGGTGATGTGGCTGAACAGCCGGTGCTCGATCTTGTTCCATTTCGAGGTGCCGGGCGGGAAGTGGCAGACGGTGATCAGCAGCCCGGTATCGGCGGCGAGGGTGGCCAGTTCGGCCTTGAACACCCGGGATCGGTAGCCGTTCGACCCTCCGGCGTCGGCGGTGATCAACAGGCGGGCGGCGTCCGGGTAGGTCGCCGCGCCGGCGCCGCGCCACCAGCGGCGCAGTGATTCCACGGCGAACACGGCGGTGTCGTGGTCGGTGCCGACGTTGACCCAGCCGGTGTTCGCGGCCAGGTCGTAGATGCCGTAGGGGGCCACCCGGTCTCCGTCGGCGCGGGCGGTGAAGTCGTGATCGGCCACCCGCACCGGGTCCCCGCCCGGGCGCCACTCGCGGCCGCCGTTGGCGAACCGGCCGAGCAGTTCCTTCTTCTTGGTGTCCACGCTGACCACCGGCTGTCCGGCCTCGGTGTGCGTCTTGACCTGCTCGTTGAGATACCGGAACTGCTCGTCGCGGTCCGGGCTCTGCTTGCCCTCGATCATCTTGGCGTTGGCCTGCAGACTGAACCCCTGCTCATGCAGCAGGTCGGCGACGGTGTCGGCACTGACCGGATGACCTTGGCGGGTCAGCTCCGCGGCCAGTGTCCGGGTCGATTTCGTCGTCCACCGCAGCGGCGACATGGGATCGCCCCGCTCCTCGGGTTCGATCAACGTCATCAGCGCAGGCAGCAGCCCCGGATCCTGATCGCGCAGGCGTTTGCGGCCCGCGCCGGGGGCCCGGACCCGCCCCGACGGCTCGGCGCCATCGGCCAGCTCGCGCGCTCCCCGCGCGACCGTCCCCTCCCGCATCCCGGTCGCCAGCGCGACCGCCCGGATCCCACCACGGCCCCAGGCCCGCGCCTGCGCACCGGCCAACAACCGCCGCTGCCGCTCGTCCAGATGCGGGCTGAGCTGCTCGAACACCGACACCAACCGAGCCTGCTCGTCAGCCACGCACCCTCATAGCACAAACGAAAGCTTTCAGGGCGAAAACAACGCTTTATTTCGCGGCAGATCCTCAGGTCCCTCTCGTGCGTCGGCCGACACCGGCGGGCGGCCTCCGGCACCGCCCACGCCGGCCGGTCACGCCGACCGTCAATTGCCGGACGTTCCCACCAGCAGCGGCCCGACCCGGGTGTTGACGTGCGCCGGGACCGGATCAGCGGCAGGCACCGTCGGGTCGGGCTCCGGCGCCCCGAACACGGTGTGCACCGGTAGCACGCCTGACCACCGGCCGCCTACCGCGATGTCCTCCGCGTCGTCGCCGGGCGGCCCGCAGCGCACCTTCACGGCGGCCTCGGCGAGGTCGAGTGCGAACACCGCGGTGGCGGCCAGCTCCTTCTGGTCGGGCTCGCGGGCGTGCTCCCACGAGCCCGGGGCGAGCTGCTCGACGATCGCCCGCAGCCCGGCCCAGCGCTCGTCGGGATCGGTGACGCGCCGGGCGGTGCCGTGCACCACGGCGCTGCGGTAGTTCATCGAGTGGTGGAACACCGAGCGGGCGTACACGATCCCGTCCAGGTGGGTGACGGTCAGGCAGACCGGCTGGCCATCCAGCGCCCGGGCGTAGCCCGCGCCGGTGGAGGCGTGCAGGTAGACGGTGTCGCCGCGGCGCCCGTAGCCGGTGGGGAGCACCACCGGCGCGCCGTCGCGGACCAGGGCGAGGTGGCACACCAGGCCGGCGTCCAGCACGGCGTACAGGTCGCTCCGGTCGGTCCGCGCGCGCTCACGGAGCCGGGTCGGGGTGCTGCGGCGGGTAGGAGAGAGGCTCACACCTACCAGGATGGCGGCCATAATGGCATTGTGCGAGGGCCAGTTCTGGACTATCTCGGAAGGCCAATCCCATGGACCTGCCGCCTCTGACGCTTGATCGGAAGGCCGATCGTCCGCTCGCGGTGCAGTTGGCGGACGCGTTGCGGTCGGTCACCGCGAGCGGCATGCTGCGGGCCGGGGAGCGGCTCCCCTCCACCCGGGCGCTGGCCGTGACGCTGGGCGTCAGCCGCACGGTCACTGCCGCGGCCTATGAGCAGCTGCTGGCCGAGGGCTGGGTGCGGGGGTGCCGCGGGGCCGGGACGTTCGTGCTCGGCCCGCCGTCCGGCACGAGCCCGGCGGGGCCGCCTGCTCCCGTGCAGCCGAACCCGGCGGAGCGGCCCCCGTCGCCGAACATCGTCGCGCTGCTCGAGCTGCGGGCCGGGGTGCCCTGCCTGGAGGTGATCGATCCGGCCGCCTGGCGCCGGGCCTGGCGGGCGGCGGCCGATCCCCCGCCCGACGCAGGCCCGGACCCGGTGGGCTGGCCGCCGTTCCGCGCGGCGGTGGTGCAGACGCTGCTGCGGCACCGCGGGCTGGCCGTCGACCCGGCCGCGGTGCTGGCCACGGCAGGCAGCACGGCGGCGATCGCCGAGCTGGCCCGCACCCTGCCGCGCGGGGCCGTGGTGGCGGTGGAGGAGCCGGGCTACCAGCGGGCGGTGGCGGCGCTGACCGAGACCGGGCTGATGGTGCACCCGACGCCGGTCGACGCGGCCGGGCTCGTGGTGGAGGCGCTGCCTGCCGGCCTGGCCGCGGTGTACTGCACCCCCGCACACCAGTTCCCGCTGGGCGGCCGACTGTCCGCGGCCCGGCGGGTGGCGCTGGTGGAGCGGGCCCGGGCCGATGGCTTCCTGATCGTGGAGGACGACTACGACGGCGAGCTGCGCTACGACGTTGCGCCACTGCCGCTGCTCGCCGCGCTCGGGCCGGACGTGGTGGTGCACCTGGGGACGACCAGCAAGCTGCTCACTCCGACCCTCGGGGCCGGCTGGCTGGTCGGGCCGCCCCGGGTCCGGCGGGCGGTGCTCGAGCTGCGCGAGCGCACCGGATCCCGGCCCGCCCGGGCCGGGCAGCGGGTGTTCGCCGCGCTGGCCCGCCACGGCGACCTGGCTCGGCACCTGCGCAGGCTGAGCCGGGAGCTGGCCGGGCGGCGGGCCGCGGTGCTCGAGGCGGTGGCCTGCGCGGGCGGGCGGGTGCGCGGGGACGCGGCAGGCGCGCACGTGGTGGTCCCGCTGCCGGACGGGGCGGCTGAACGGGCGGTGCGGTCGGCGGCCGAGCGCGGCGGGCTGGCGCTGGACGGGTTGGCCCGCCACTTCACCGGCCCGCCGACCGAGGCCGGGTTGGTGCTGGGCTACGCGGGGCCTCCGCGGGCGACGTTCGACCGGGCGCTGGCGGTGGTGGCGACGGCCCTGGCGGAGGTGTTCCCGCCCGCGGCGGGTTGACCGGGGTCAGGTCGGGTTTCGGGCACCGACGTACTGCCCCCGGCCCCGTCGTCCTCGCAGACCGGGCGTGCACCTCGCAGATCCCGTGGAGCCTGCGAAGTGACGGTTGGGTCTGCGAGGAGGCCGGGCTGCGGAGATCAACGGTGGGTCCCGGCTGCGCCGGCGCTGCCTGCAGGATCGGCGCGCAGGTGATAGCGGGTGTGTTCGGCGAGGGCCAGCTGCCCGATGTCGTGACCGGCCACGCGCTCGGCATCGACCGTGGTCGTGGCGGCGGGCCGGCCGCCATCCGGTTCGGGAGCTTCCGGTGAGGTGGGCCGTGCCGGGTTTCCGCTCCACCGGGTACCGGGCGCGACTTGCTCGCCTTTCATGAGGAACGCGTCGGCGGCGATGATCGCGTGGTCGCCGATGTTGGCTCCGTAATGGATGAAGGCGCCGGTGCCCACGGTGCTGGCGGCTCCGACGGTGATGTAGTCGGCCTTGAAGATGCCGTCTTCCATGGAATGGGCCTGCAGGGTGCTGCCTGCGTTGAGGGTGGCGTCATCACCGATCGTGACCAAAGTCTTCTCGCTGATGCCGCACCCGTCGTCGAAGACGCGTTTGCCGATGCGGACACCGAGTAGCCGCCAGATGAGGCTCTTGAACGGTGTGCCGTTGAGAATCCTGGGTTGGGTGCTGAGTTTCCAATAGCGCTCGTGCCACCAGAAGTACGGGTTGTAGATCGAGCAGAGTTGTGGACGGAGAGCGCGGAAGCCCGTCGAGAGGCGCTCGACCAACACCGAGCAACCAACGGTGAAGGTGGTGGCCGACAGAATTCCAGCGGCCATCGCCGAAACGCCGATCGTCGCGTCCAGGTCGGCGGCGGCCGCTGCGATCAGCAGCAGGATGTAGGTGCGCAGCCACTGAATGAGCAAGAAGCTGGCCATGGTCGCGATGTTGTGCAGGTTCTTCGCGCGGAGGCACCGCCGGAACTCTTTTCTCGACAGGTCGAGCTTGCTGTCGCGCTGCAGGGATCGCGGAATTTCGAAGCACGGCGAGCCCAGCAGCCCGACGTTCTCGCGTACCGGCCCGCGGATCGGAATGAGGGTCTTCGTGCCGACGAGACAGTTGTCCCCGACCTTGCCGCCCGCGGGGTACACGATGGCGTTTCCGAGGAAGCTGCGTGAGCCGATCGTGGCAGCCGAGGTGCGGAAAGAGGTGCTCGAGAAGTCGGCGCTCACCAAGGCGACACCGTCGGACACCATGGTCTCGGCGCCGACGGAGCACAGGAAGGGTGTCCCGTGCCGCAGCGCGGCGCCGAAGTTGGAGCCGGTCTGCCCGAAACGAGGGATGCGATACCCGATCATCCGCAGGTAGCCGGTGATGTAGGAGCTGTCGCCGAAGAGGTTGATGAAGAAGGGGGTGTTGGACAGGCGGGCCACTACCCGGTAGATCCAGTAGCGCACGCCATAGAGCGGGTAGACGCGGTCGGGCTCGAGCACGATGCGCAGCACCCGCGGAAGGGTGATCACGACGACCGGACCGAGCACCACGCTGCCCACGAACAGTATCGACGACAGGGCGAGCTGCTGCACGTAGAACGCGGCCGCGAACGGCCCGCCGCTGATGGGTTGCGCGACGGCGGGGATCCGCCTGAGGAGCAGAAGCGCAACCGTCAGCAGCGCAGGCGCGCCCAGGAGGACGTTGAGCAGCTGCACCGCGCCGAACGTGAACCGGCGCACGCTGCCGCAGCGGGCCGGGGCGACGGCCCGGTAGTCGACATCGGTCGGCTGGGCCGGAGACCCGTGCCAGCTCTCGGCGGCGGCCACGGTCTGCCCCGCGTGCAACGAGGAGGAGTGGCCCAGCTGGCCGCCGTCGCTGATCTCGGAGTCGATGTCCAACACCGACCCCTCGCCGACGAACACGTTGCAGCCCAGAGTGACCGGTCCGGTCCGAATCACGCCCGCCGCGGCCCGGTAGCCAGGGAACGCGGTGGCGTTGCGGATGACGGTGTTGCTACCGATCGTGAGTAGGTCGGTGCACACCGGCATGGTGGGGGAGAAGATCGTGACCCCTCGCCCGATGCGGGCGCCGAGCGCTCGGAGGTAGAGGACGTAGAGCGGGGAGCCGACGAACAGGGCCATCGGACTGGATCGGATCAACGTCTTCACCGTCCAGAACCGCAGGTACTCCAGGCTCCACACCGGGATGTTCCGCGGCGTCCAACGCCGGACCAATGCCCACTTTGCCGCAATCGGCGCGGCGCTGAACACGATGAATGTCCCGGCGAGGAATGCGGCCGATCGAAGATAGGTGTCGATCACGCCGGTCGCGGGCCACACCCACCGCAGGCCCAGGTCGATTACGAGAGCGCTGACCCAGACCGCGGACAGCAAGAGGGCGAGCTGGGCAGCCCCGCACAGCACGTATTGCACGCCGTTGGTGTGTCGTGAAGTCCGCGGGAGCGGTGCGGTCGCGGACTCGGTCAGTTCGGGAGTCGCGCGCCGAAGCGCCGCGGCGAGGGCGCTGACCGTGGGGTGCAGGTAGACATCCTTCATCGCCAGTGGTGGCAGCTCGGGCTGTTGCCGGGCTCTGGCGCAGAACTGGGCCATGATCAGCGAGTTGGCGCTCAGGTCGTCGAAGAAATGGGCGTCTGTCGAGACCTGGTCCACGTCGAGCACTTTGGCCAACGCGCAGGCGAGGATGGCCTCGGTGGCGCTTGCAGGAGGCAGGTGGGCGCCGGTGCCGATCCGGCGGCGCCGCGGCGGCGGCAGGTTCTTCCGATCGACCTTGCCGCTGGTCATCGTCGGGATGACCGCGAGCTCCTCGAGGTAGGTGGGCACCATGTGCGCGGGAAGCAACCGCCGCAAACGTGCTCGAAGCTGGGTGTGGTCCAGAGTGGTGCCGCCGGGGGTCGGGCTGATGTAGGCGGCCAGCTCGACCAGCCCCGGCTGCGGCTGGTGGGTGGTTACCACCGCCTGCGCGATGCCGGGCAGTCCCAGGAGCGCCGATTCGATCTCGGCCAGCTCGATGCGGTAGCCCCGGATCTTGACCTGGCTGTCGGCCCGCCCGACATAGGTCAGGCCCTCGGGGTCGGCGCGCACCAGATCGCCGCTGCGGTAGGCGCGCGGCCAACCCAGCGTCGGCAGCGGCCCGAATTTCGCCGCGTCCTTGTCCGGGTCGAGATAGCGTGCCGTGCCGACTCCGCCAATGATCAGCTCTCCGGTGCCGCCCCAGTCGACGGGCACTCCGGTCTGCGGGTCGACGACCGCGAGTCGCCACCCGTCGAGCGGAAGCCCGATGCGGACCGGGCCGTCGACGGTCAACCGCGCGGCGCTGGCCACGACCGTGGTTTCGGTCGGGCCGTAGGTGTTCCACACCTCCCGGCACTGCGCCGCCAGCCGAGTCGCCAGCTCCGGCGGGCAGGCTTCCCCACCGAGAACGAGCAGCCGGATGCCGCGCAGCTGCTCGGATGGCCACAGCGCCGCGAGCGTCGGCACGGTCGATACCACGGTGACCTTCTGACGCACGAGCCAGGCGCCCAGGTCGGCCCCTGTCTTGACGAGCGACCTCGGCGCCGGAACCAGGCATCCGCCGTGGCGCCAGGCCAACCACATCTCTTCGCAAGAGGCGTCGAAGGCGACGGACAGGCCCGCGAGGACCCGATCTCCCGGCCGCAGCGGCGCATCCCGGAGGAACAGGCGTGCTTCGGCGTCGACCCATGCCGCCGCGCTGCGATGGGTGACGGCGACGCCCTTGGGCCGTCCCGTCGACCCCGAGGTGAAGATGATCCACGCGTCGTCGTCCGGTTGGGGCCGCCCCGGTCGCGCGCCGCGCACGGCAACCGGCCGGGGAACGATCCGACGCTCGCTCCCGATGACCGCGCACACGCCGGCTTCCCCCCACACCATTTCGGCGCGCTCATCGGGATCGTCGGCATCGACCGGCACGTAGGCCGCGCCGACAGCCAGCACCGCGAGGATCGCCAGATAGAGATCCGCCGTGCCCGACGGGATCCGGATGCCGACCCGGTCGCCCCGACCGATCCCGACCGCCCGTAGCATGCCGCCGAGCTGGTGCAGCTGACCCAGTAGCGCCGAGTAGCTCAGCACCCGGCGGCCGTCATCGATCGCCGCCGCATCGGAGTTGTCGGCCGCGGTGGCCTCCAGGATGTCCAACAGCGTGCGCGCCGGCGGCGCCGGGTGGCTGGCATAGACAGCCGACGCGCCGGGCCGCGACCGAACATCGAGCGGCACTGCCGCTTGCATAGCGCGCCTTTCGTCAAAATTGAGCCCAAATTGTCCGAAATATTGGACTGGCCAGATCGGTGTTGAGCAGCGCGACGTGAAGGGGGAGCGACGCCGCGTCACCGAGACTATAAAGTCGAGGCTACGGAAGGGTGCGAGCCACCTCAGTAAGCCCGATGCAAGGCAGGGGCAAGGGAATCCTGGCGGCGGGGGATGATACGGGCTTGGTCAGCGGAGGGCGACGCGGTCCCGTTGCGCGGATCGCGCGTTCCGTCCGATCCGAGAGTTAAGTGTGGGTTAACGCCCGCGCAACAGCCGGTTTATCGGAAAATCGGACAAACGGCGTGTGCCATCATCGGTGTCGTGCGCATTCGTTCCACGCGCCCGTCGTCGGCTCTCGAACCGTATGCGCCAACCGGTTTGCCCCGACCGGCAGGCGGTTCCGCCGCCCGCCGGTCTCGGCGTGCGCCACGTGCTGCCGTGCGGTTGCGCGAACCCGTGACCGCATCCACCCCACCGCCGCGGGCAGGGCAGGCCCCGATCCCCACGGTGCCGCGTCCCGTCATCGGTGTGCCGCAACCGTTCGGGCCCGGCCGGTGGGTGCGTTTCGCGGTCCGGGTCGGGCTTGCGGCCGGGTGGGTGTCCCGACGCTCGGGTGTGGGGGCAGGCGGCATCATCGGTGGCCGGGTCGCCTCGGCGTTGGCGCCCAGCGCGTTGTCGCGGCTCGCGGCCGGCCGGACGGTGGTGCTGGTGTCGGGCACCAACGGCAAGACCACCACCAGCCACCTGCTGGCCGCGGCGTTGCGGACCACGACGGCGGCGGTGGCGCACAACGCGTCCGGGGCGAACATGGCCGATGGCGCGCTGGCCGCCCTGGCCGACGCACCCGGTGCACCCGTGGCCGTGCTCGAGGTCGACGAGCTGCATCTGGCGGCGGTCGCGGCGGCCGTCGACCCGGCGATGGTGGTGCTGCTCAACCTCTCCCGCGATCAGCTCGACCGCGGCAGCGAGGTCCGCGCGGTCGCTGCGGCGCTGAATGCGGCACTGGCCGCGCACCCGGACACGACGGTGGTGGCCAACGCCGATGACCCGATGGTGGTGTGGGCCGTACGCGGCTGCCCGCACGTGGTGTGGGTCGCGACCGGCGGCCGCTTCACCGGTGACGTGGCAGGCTGCCCGGCGTGTGGGCACGCCCTGTACCGCAGCCGCACCGGTCACGACCCGAGCTGGTGGTGCGGGTGCGGACTGGCCCGGCCCGCTGCGCACTGGGTCAGCCACGCCGCAGGCGCCGCCGCCGGCGCCGAGCTGATCCGGCTGGAGCTGGGCCTGCCAGGGCGGTTCAACCGGGGCAACGCGGTCACAGCGCTGGCCGCGGCGGCGGCGCTGGGCATCGACCCGCACGCCGCGGCCACCGCGATGGCGCGGCTGCGCGAGGTGGCCGGACGTTACGCCGTGGTGCGGCACGGGGACCACGAACTGCGGCTCCTGCTGGCGAAAAACCCCGCGGGGTGGGCCGAGACCCTCACCGTGCTCGACGACGACACCCGACCTCTGCTGATCGTGGTCAACGCCCGGGAGGCCGACGGCCGCGACACCTCCTGGCTGTGGGACGTCGCGTTCGAGCAGTTGTGTGGGCACCGCGTGGTCGCGGCCGGGGAGCGCTGCGCCGATCTGGGGGTGCGGCTGAGCTACGCCGAGGTCGAGCACGCCACGGTCGCAGACCCGCTGAGCGGGCTGGCCCTGCTGCCCGCGGGCCGGGTCGACGTGATCGCCAACTACACCGCCTTCCATCAGCTGCGGCGGCGCCTGCGCGGGTTCCGGTCACCGACCGTCGCGGGCCCGCCCTGATGAGCGGCTGCGAGGACCTCGTGATCGGGGTGATCCTGCCCGACGTGCTGGGCACCTACTCGGACGCAGGCAACGCGGTCGTGCTCGCCCACCGCGCCCGCAGCCGCCGCGCAGGCGTCCGCGTGCTGCAGCTCACCGCCGACAGCACCCCGCCCGCAACCTGTGACGTGTACCTGATCGGCGGCGGCGAGGACACCGCCCAGCTGTTCGCCATCGAGTGGCTGACCCGCCACCGCTCCCTTCGGCACGCCCTGTCCACCACCGCGACGACGTTCGCGGTCTGCGCCGGGCTGCAGATCCTCGGCACCACCCTCACCGATCTGCAGGGCCGCCGCCATCACGGGCTGGGTCTGCTCGATCTGACCACCGCGCCGCGGGGGCGCCGCGCGGTCGGGGAGGTGATCACCCACTGTCGGCTTCCCGGGGTGGGGTTGCTGACCGGCTTCGAGAACCACCGCGGCGCCACCACCCTCGGGCCCGCGACGGCGCCGCTGGGCCACGTCCTGTCCGGCGTGGGCAACGGCGCCCCCGCACACGGCAGCCGCCCGGTCGAGGGGGCGGTCACCGACCGTGTCCTGGGCACCTACCTGCACGGCCCGGTGCTCGCCCGCAACCCCGGTCTGGCCGACCACGTGCTGGACCGGGTCCTCGGTCACCCCACGCCCGGCGCCGAACAGCCGCCGATCCCCGACCTGCCCGAGCTGCGCCGCCACTACCTCACCCGCACCCCCCGGCGCATCCTGCGCAGCAGGCTCCGCCGCTGACCGGCGGCGCGATGAGTTTTCTCTTCAGCCGCGGTCAATGTTGTCGTCCGCTGGTTCAGCGCAACAAAGGAGACGTTCATGAGCAGCGCCAAGACAGCCCGCGTCAGCAAGATCGCCAACGTGGTGGTGCCGGTCCAGGATGTGGATCGGGCGATCGCCTTCTACACGGCCACGCTCGGCATGGAGATGCGGACCGACGTGCCGTTCGGAGGGACCTATCGGTGGGTGGAGGTAGCCCCCGCCGCGGCGGAGACGGTGATCGCGCTGTGCCCGCCCGGGCCGGACGGGCAGGTCGGCAACCGGCAGACCGGGATCAGTCTGCAGACCGACGACATCGACGCCTACCACGCGCAGCTGAAGGCCGCCGGGGTCGATGTCGACGCCGAGGTCAGCCGAATGGGCAGCCCGGTCCCGCCGATGTTCTGGCTGCGCGACCCGGAGGGCAACACGCTGCTGGTC
Source organism: uncultured Actinomycetota bacterium (assembly GCA_963822805.1). GTDB lineage: Bacteria > Actinomycetota > Actinomycetes > Mycobacteriales > Pseudonocardiaceae > Pseudonocardia. The sequence goes on from CAWGIV010000006.1 coordinate 586,612, forward strand.
GCCGAAGTCGGAGGCTGACCTCGGCGCTACGCCCCGACCCGTCAGGTGTCGGAGCGGTAGTCGAAGTCGGTGGTGAAGGCGGCGTGCCGACGTCCTCTGACCTCCCAGCGCAGCGCCGGGTCGGTGGAGAGCAACGTGTCGCCGTGCAGTTCGGTGCCGGGATGGTCGAAGCCGGGGATACCGCATCGGACGTCGCCCGGTGCGGAGGCCGCCCCTTCGGCCTCGACGGTCAGGTAGCCGACGACGCCGATGCGTTTACGGGGCGCGGCGTGCTCGAGCGCGATCCGGGCGGGGCGCACGGCGTGGACCTCGCCGATGGCTGGTCCGTACAGCCGTGCGACCGTGCCGCCCGCCCGGCCGAGGAAGATGTCGGCGATCGCGGCCCGTTGCGCGGCGTCGGCGAGGTGGTCGACGTAAAGGACGACCTCCCAGGGGGTGCTCGGTTGCACCCGGTCGAGGTAGCGCAAGGACATGACGGTGCGCCGGTCGGAGAGGTCGATATCGTCGGCGCGGCCGTCGTGGATGTGCCAGGACAACGTGCCGAAGCACTCCCCGAAGCTGGACGGTCCGCCAGGCCTGCCGCCCACGCTGCGACACGGGCAGATCGCCTCGCAGTTGCATGCCTCGAAGTAGGAGCCCCGCACGTACCATTCCGCCACCGGGCCGGACCCTACGGCCATCACATACCGCCCATCATCTGCATAGGTTGTTCGTCGGGCACGGTGAGCCAGGGAACCGCCTGCGGAGCGGCAAGGATCAGTACACCCAGAACGAGGAGGACGGCAGCCGTGCCATAGGTGGCGACACGCCGCCAGGGCAGGGTCTTTTCGATCGCGATGAGCCCGGCGACGAACGCCATCCAGGTGAGGCTCATGACGCCCAGGGCGAACAGCGACGCCATGAGGGCCCAGCAGCAGCCCACGCACCAGGCGCCGTTCTTGGCGCCCATCCGCAGGCCGCCGAGCAACCCGTCGCGCCAGGAGCCCAGGAGGAACCCCAGCGGGCTGCGGCACTTGCCGAGGCAGATGTCCTTCAGCGGGGTGAGCTCGTAGACAGCCGCGACGATCACGGTCGCTCCGGCGACCGCCCGCCCGGCGTTACCCCAAGCGAGGGCATCGCCGGTCAGCCGGCTGCCGCCGAGGGCGATCGTCCAGGCGGCGACACCCGCGGCTGCCCAGGTGAGGAGATAGCCCGTGGTGAACGCGGTGGGCGCCAGCGGAAGCCGGGTCTTGGTCATGCGGGAGTACAGCGCCACGGTCGGAGCGACCGAGGGGAACATCATCGCCGCCATCATCACGACCCAGACCCCGAGGAACCAGCCGAACGCGCCAAGGGAGGTCCAGGGCCCGTCGTCCATCCCCTGCATCTGCCCGACGCTCCACCACCAGGCCACGGCGGCGAGACCGAAGAGCGCGAGCACGAACCCGAGGCGCACCCGCACCGCCGCGAAGGCCGGACCGAGGCCGCCGCCGTCGACCGGCCGGATCTGCTCCGCGGCCATCAGGTCAGGCGGCCCACGAGAAGTCCGACGTCGACAGGCCCGTCTTCCCCTCGTACTGGATGCCGAAGGCGTTGATGCGCGAGCGCTTCGCCTCGGCCATGGTCAGGTCCGACGCGACCGGGTGGAACATCCCCTGGAATCGCACCGGTTCACCGGTCTCGACTCCGAACGGCACGATGTCCTGAATCTCGAAGTCGATGCCGTCGCCGACCCGCACCGAGTGTCGCAGGCCGTCGTCGTTGATCTCGATCGAGGCGCGCTCGACACCCAGCATTTCCCCGATGAGCGGCGCGAGACCCGCCATCGGTCCGCCAAGCTGGCCGCTGAACACCCGCACGAGCGCGTCGAATTGAGCCTCGTTGGCCTCCTGGCCCACGAACACGCCAACCCGCCAGTTGCCTTCGGTCATGACCTTGGGGGTGTCGGCGATGATCGCCACCTTGCATCCTGCGATGTCCGTGTCCTCCACCGCGCCCTCGCGGATGTTGAACACGAGGGTGACCCGGCAGAAGTCGTAGGTCGCCCCGTGATCGAGCGACAGGTTGCACGGGCACATCAGCTCGCACGAGCACGTCTCCACGTAGCTGCCCCGCAGATGCCACGACATCGTGCGCCTCCCGGCTTTGGGCCGACCAACGCTGGCGAACTTACGCGCATTGTCAACGGGGTTTCAGCGCGTTGATCGGCGGAAGTGGGACATGCGCGTCACATATGGCCGTCACGTCCCCCTTCCGGCGATCAACATTGGCGGCGAAACCCCCGCTGACCGGACCGTGGCGGCGGCGACCCGTGCGCCGCGGCGTCACGACCCCGTCCAGATACTGGTGATCGGTGTCGTCGCCGCGGCGTGACCGAGGGGCGCGAGGTGGTACATGTCCTCGATCGTGCGCAGCAGCCGATAGTGGTCGATTCGCTCGGGATAGGTGCCGGGACGCACCCCGGCACCGTCGATCATCGTCGCGATGCGGTTGCCCGGGTCGGAGTCCGATTCGTCGAAGGTGACGATCAGCAGGCTGCGGTGGGTGTCGGCCCAGGCGAGGTAATCGGACAGGTGCTGCTGCAGCCAGCGGTCGCCGGTCGCGACGTCGCAGTCGTGCATGTCGTTGCACAGGTTCGGCATCACGAACGAGACCGTGGGCAGCTTGCTGTAGTCGCTGGGCAACTGCGTCAGCGGCAGGTTCGCCGTGGCGGGGACGTCGCGGAAGTCGACCCACGGGTTGTGCTTGCGGGCATAGTCGCCCTGGGTGCATCCGGTGAAACCGGGCGCAGGCAGGTCCTCGGAGTAGCCCGCAAAGCTGCGGCCCGCCGCGATCAGCTGACCACCCAGGCTGGGCCCGTCGAACGTGCCCAGACAGGAGTCGTCGGTGACGCCCTGCGTGCTGCCGGAGAACAGGGCGAGGTAGTTGGGCTGGCTGGGGTGTGTCTCGGCGTGGGCGTTGCTGAAGCTGGCGCCGTCGGCCGTGAGCCGGTCGAGGAACGGGGCCGCACCGCTGCCCAGCACGTCGCCGACGTCCTTGTTCTCCAAGACGACGACCATTATGTGATCGGGGGTGGGAACCCTCTGGGCAAGGCCGCCGTGGGTCGGCGCCACCGTCGCGGAGTCGCCCGGGGTGGTCTCCGCCGGGCTGGTCGAGCTCGGCGGGGCGGCGGAGCAAGCGCCGAGGATGGCGACCGCGCCGATGACCACCGCCAGCCGACCGACAACGTTCATGCCAGAAGCCTGACACCGGAAGCCTGAAGGCCGACTGAGTGTGCCGATGGAACGCCTGCGGACGGTCAGGGCTGACCATGCGGACCCGTCACGGCGGCGTTCGGGTCGACCGGGCGGCCCGCCACAGGCTTCCCGGCAGCACGACGGCAACGACGGCGGGCAGCACCCACCACGCGGCCGCCCCCGCCGCCGCGACGCCCGCGGTGACGGCCAGCGCGGCCACCACGGCGAGGGCCACCCGCCAGTCGTCGCCGACGACGAAGTCGTACCCGAACCGCAGGACGTCGCGGACCCTACCCATCGTGCGGCCCCATGTCGGTGGCCGTCGCGGGGTAGCGCCGCAGCAGCGCGACCTGTGCGATGGCGAACACCGCGACGGCCGGGATGAGCACGAGCAGGGCCGCGTCCGCGCCCGGCCAGTGCGCGCCCGCCCCCTCGGCGCCCCAGAAGATCCCGAAGGCGGTCAGCATGACGCCCACGACGAACTTCATCGCGTTCTCCGGGACGCGGGCGAGCGGGGCGCGTGCGGCGACCCCGGCCGCCGCCACGACCAGCACCGCCAGGGCCGCGGCCAGTGCGGCGAGGGGCACGTTGCCCTGGTTCGCGCCGAAGGTCAGCGCGATGAACACGACCTCGAGGCCTTCCAGGACGACGCCCTTGAACGCGATCGTGAACCCGTACCAGTCCAGCTGGCCGCCTGCGCGCCGACCCGGCTCCGCCCGAGCGGCGGCGACCTGGGCGGCGTAGATCGCCGCCTCATCGTGCAGGGCCTTGAGCCCGCTCGCCCGCAGCACGGCCTTGCGCAGCCATTGCAGCCCGAAGATCAGCAGCAGGCCGCCGACGACGAGGCGCAGCGCGCTGAGCGGCAGGGTCGTGACCGCAGGTCCGAGCACGGCGACGACGGCCGCGAGCAGCAGCATGCCTGCGAGCACTCCGGTTGTCGCCGAGCGCCAGTCCCGGCTCGTCCCGGCGGCCAGCACGATCGTCAGCGCCTCGACGGCCTCCACGACACACGCGAGGAACACGGCCAGGAACAGGCCCCCGCCGCCCATGTCATCCCTCCTGCCCGCCGGCGCCAGCAGGACCGGACAACACGACGAATACCAGAATGCGCACCACCAGCGCAGGCCGACCGGGCCGCCTCCCCAGCCGGGACCGCCCGTTTCGGGCGGCTTGCCCGACCAGTCGGCCTGCGCTGCGCCCAGCGGTCTGGTCAGCGGCTCGGACCTGAGGCCGAGCCGCCCGTGCGTGCGGCGAGCGCGTCGGGGTCAGTGCGAGTGTGCCTCGGCGAGCACGATGCTCTCGGTCGGCATGTCGCGCCGCGTGCGCTCCTTCATGAGCAGCACGCCCACCAGCGACAGCGCCGCGACGCCCATGACGAAGAACGCCGGGCTGTACGGGTTGCCGGTCACCGATATGAGCCACGTGCCGATGTACGGGGCGACGCCGCCGAACAGCACGGCGCCGACGTTGAACGGGAGCGCGAATCCGAGGTAGCGCGTCCTGGTCGGCAGCGACTCCGAGAAGAACGCCGCGAGCACGCTGTCGTTGAGGCCGAACACGAACAGCGCAGCCACCAGGACCATATGCTTGACCGGATCTTGCCTGGTTGGGCGTGGCGTGTCGGCTTTGATTGCCTGGTCGGTTCGGTGATCATCGCGGGGTGTCCGGGGTTGAGTCGTCGTCTGCGGACGAGGACGTGGTCGCCCGGTTGCCGAAGGCCAACGCGGCACTGCGTGAGGTGATCAACACCCAGGCGGTGCAGATCGAGATGCTCACCGGGCAGGTCACGGCCCTGTCGGCGCAACTGGCCGGGCAGGCGGCGCGGATCGAGGAGTTGGAGCGGCGGCTGGGCTCGGACTCGTCGAACTCCTCCAAACCGCCCTCCTCGGACCCGCCCTACCGTTAAGCCGGAACGGACCTCCGCGCGCACACCGTCGGGGCGCAAGCCCGGTAAGCAGCCCGGCAGCGGCGGGACGACGATGCCGCTGGTCGACAACCCCGCACCCGCACCCGCACCCGCACCTGCTGCGCCGCGTCCTGGGCCGGCACCGCCCCGCAGGGGGTCGCGGCCCGCGCCCGGTACAGGCCCCGGGTACTCGCCCCCGCGGGCGCGGTGGAGCCGGTGGTGAACAGCAGGTGGACGACCTCAAGGACGGCGTCGAGCCGCTCCGGGAGCTCCGCGGCGGGCGGCACCCGGTAGGGCACGCGCTGCGCGGCGATCCGCTTCTTGGCCCGGGTGATCCGGGCGGCCATGGTGGGCTCGGAGACCAGGAATGCGCGGGCGACGTCCGGCGTGGACAGCCCGCACAACAGCCGCAGGGTGAGCGCGACCTGCGCCTCGCGGGTCAGCGTCGGATGGCAGCAGACGAAGATCAGCCGCAGTCGGTCGTCGGGGATGTCGGGCCGGTCCAGCGCCGCCTCGGGCCCGACCTGCTCGCCCGGCTCAACAAGTAGCGGCAGCCGGGTGTGCAACGTGGCGCGCCTGCGGACCAGTGTCCAAGCCCGGCGGCGGGCCACGGTGGTGAGCCAGCCGCCGGGCGCGGCGGGCACGCCCTTGGCCACCAGGTCGCGGGCTGACCCGCACGGTCGCCGCCAGCACGTACCCCCACTCGCGGCGGTGTGCCTCGGCGACCGCGGCGGCGACGGCGGCGTCCATCCTCAGCCCGCCGGCCAGACCGGCCGCAGCTCCACCCCGCCGAACGGGGCGGGGACCTGGCGGGCAATGGCCAGCGCCTCGGCGGCGTCGGCGGCCTCGATCAAGTAGTAGCCGCCGATGACCTCCTTGGACTCGACGAACGCCCCGTCGGTCACGCTTACCCCGTCCGCGTCGTGCCGCACCGAGATGGCGGTGCTGCTCGGGCGCAGCCGGTTCCCGCCGCGCAGCGCCGCGGCGTTGCGCTGGAGGAACGCCCGGTGCTCGGCCAGTGTGGCCTCCACGACCGCCGCGTCGGCCCGCGCCCACGCGGCCTCGTCGTCCCAGATCAGCAACAGGTACTCGGCCATCACAATCCCTCCTTCAGACTGACTCGAACGTCGAGACCGCGCAGCGCGGCGACCGCCGTGCCCGTGAGTGTGCCCGCGACCAGCGCGGTCGCCACCGGCGCGGCAGCGACGGACACGTCGGCCACTGCCAGCGCCCCCACCAGCGGAGCCGAACACGCCACCGCCAGCCACCGCGGCAGCGCCCGCCCCCGGCCGAGCAGGTCGGCCATCGCGAAGCCCTCCCCCGCGGCATGCACCACGAGCCCCACCAGCAGCGGCACCGACCACGCCAGCACCAGCGCCGACCCCTCGACGGCGCGGTGCGCAGCGACGGCGAGCACCGTGGCGCGGCCCGCGCGGCACACACATCCGCGGCGGGCGATCCCGACGGCCGCGGCAAACCCGGTCGCGGCAGCGGCGGCGGCCACCCCGGCGGGCACCGTGCCGTCGTCGACATCGGCAAGGACGTCCGGCACCAGGTCAGCGAGCACCACGCCCAGCAGCACGGCCGCGGCAACCGCCGACGCGAGCACCGACCGGTCGGGCAGCCTGCGCCGCAGCACCGCCCCGGCCACCGTTGCCCCGGCCACCGTCACGAGTGATGCGAACATGCCGCGGACTCCTCCGTGCGGTACCGGTCGTGGTGACGCACCCAGTGCATCGGGTACGGGTCCTGATCGTCCTCACCGCGGCCGCGCGGGGTGAGGTCCAGGTAGTTGTAGGTGTTGATCAGGTGGTCGAGGCCGCGGGCGTAGACCGAGTAGCTGTGCAGCACGCGGTCCCCGTCGCGCAGGAACACGCTCAGCCCCGGCAACTCGCCCCGTTGCACCCACACCTGCCCGCCATCCAGCAACTCGCGCAGCGGCCGGTAGTTGTAGTGCGCATCGGGCCGCGCTACGTCGACGGTGACCCCGAAGTCCTCGTTGAAGTCGCTGCCCGACGACGAATACCACGGGAACGACCAGCCCATCCGCTCCCGGAACGCCGTGAGTTTCGGCAGCGGCGCGCGGGAGACGACCGCGAACGCCGTGTCCCGTGCGGGCAGGTGCACGAGCGCGCCGGTGAAGTTGTCGGCGAAGTACGAACAGCTCGGGCAGCCCTGCTCCCACGCGGGATCGAACATGAAGTGGTAGACGATCAGCTGCCGGTGCTCGCCGAACAGCTCGGGCAGCCCGACCGGGCCGTCGGGGCCGTCGAGCACGTACTTCTTGTCGATCTCCACGACGGGCAGGGCGCGGCGGGCGGCGGCGAGCGCGTCACGCTGCCGGGTCATCTCCTTCTCCCGCGTCAGCAACTCCCGACGCGCGACCAGCCACTCCTCACGAGACACCACAACCGGGTTGCTCACTTTTGGCTCCTCTCCGCGGGCGGCCCGCCCTCCGGGCCGCTCACCATCCCGTCGAGCGGGAGGAATCGAAATCGACACCCCGCCCGCGACCAGTGGGAGCGCCCCCGCCACCACAGCCACCACGAGGTCGGCGCCTGGCCTGCCCCCGGCGAGGAAACCCTGAGATGGCCGACGCGTGACCTCGCGGCGGCCCAGTCCTCGGGGCCCGCCTGTCAGGACGGCAAGATCGTGGCGCCTGCGCGTTCGAGCAGGCTCGCCGCCCCGGCGGCGCGCTCCCCGTGCCCGCACATCACCACCGTCGGGCAGCCGGTCAGCGGCCGCGGCGAAGTCGCCGAGCTCGACGTGCAACGCGCCGGGCAGGTGAGCGCCGCGGAACTCCGAGCGTTGCCGCACGTCCAGCACACGCCGCGCACCGATCTGGTCGACGGTCAGCACTTCGGTGGTCGCGCTCGGGCACCCGGCCGCGGTCCAGGCGTCCATGCCGCCGGTCAGCTCACCGGCCAGCCGGTCGTAGCCGATCTTCAGTCCTCGATGACGCAACTGGGCGTGCTGTGCCGCCGCTACCTGTTGTCCTCTGCTGAGCGTGCGGACGACGGCGCCGTTGAGATTTCTGACGTCGGTGGCGTGGGCAGGCCCCGTCGGCAAGGTCGTGGCAGGCGTCGCAGACCCGCCGCCGCAGACGCCGGGCGTCACGGTGAGGGCGACGGGGTCGGCGTCGGTGTCGACGACGCCGGCGTCGGCCCGGCGCACGAAGCGGCGGGCGCCGGGTGGTGTGGGAGGGACGGTTGGCGGCACACGCGGGTTTGCCACGGAGCGGGTCGGGGAGCGTCTCGCGGCGGCGGTCAGCCATGGTTCGCCTCCTCCGCCCATCTGCGACGGGGCCAATGCGTTCGTGGGCGCCGCTGAGGTCGTCGCGCTCCAGACTGACGGCGCGCATCCTCGCAGGGGCGACAGGTCAGGTCGTCAGCCAGGGTGTCTGCAATCGGAGGGGCCATACTGACGGGGTGCCGGAGCCACGAACGTACGAGAGTCGACGACCTCTTGCCGTCCCGGCCACGCTGGCACAGCTCGCGGGGCCGGTGCATGGACGAGTTGAGCTTCCGCTGGAGTTGGCCTGGACAGGTCGGCGTGTCTACCACCTGGAGGACCCGGGCGATGCCGCTGTTCTCTACGAGCGCGTGATCGTCGAAGCAACCGATGAGGGCGACCTTGTACGGCTTCTGAATGCCGATCGGCTGCGAAGATCCTGGCCCGATCTCTTTCTGCCTCGCCGCGTCCGCTTGCTGTGGGAGTCGAGGTTCCCCGAGCTCGTCTCCGCGGTGTGATCGGCCAGAACTGACGGATGGATGCCTTCCACGAGCGACTCGCAAGGATCGCACTCGCCCGCCTGGCTGCCTACGGCTTCTGTCTCGCCGGCGGGTACGCAGTTCAGGCCCACGGTATTTTGGAACGCCCCTCCGAGGACATCGATCTCTTTACGACGTCCGACGCCGAAGCACGTTTTCCTGCGGCAGTAGCCGAGGTCATCCAGGCGTACGTTGACGACGGCATGATCGTCTCGACACTGGTCGACACTCCTGGCTTCGCGCGGCTCGGTGTATCTGACCCATCTGTCGATGCCACCTCCAAGGTGGAGCTGGGAATCGACTGGCGGGCTCACCCACCGACCGTGCTGGCGATCGGCCCCGTTCTGCACCCCGACGATGCTGTTGCCAACAAGGTTTGTGCGCTCTACTCGCGAGCCCAGACCCGCGACTACATCGACGTCGACGCGGCATTGACGTCTGGCCGCTACAGCGGCGAGGCCCTCCTGCGCCTCGCCGCTGAACACGATCCGGGATTCGACATGGCGATGTTCGCCGATGCCTTGCGAGCAGTTAGACGCTTGCCGCTCGCTGAGTTCACCGCCTATGGGTTGCACGAGGCGGAGGTCGTGGCGCTCTCTGGGCGAATGATCCAGTGGGCCGCCTCGATCGATCAACGCTGACTCAGCCGATGTCGACGCCGAAGTCCCGGGCGATACCGGCCAGGCCGTCGTCGTAGCCCTGGCCCATGGCCCGCAGTCGCCACCCGCCGCTCCGACGGTAGATCTCCCCGACCAGCAGTGCCGTCTCCGTGGCCGAGTTGGGATGGAAGGTGAAGGTGGGTCCTGTGCCCGCCGGTGTGGCGTCGACCCGCAGGCCCTCGACACCGCCGAACACCCCTCCGTCCGCGCTGACCGCGATCACTACCCGGTGCACGTCGGTGGCGAGCGCGGCGAGCGCGATGTCGATCCCGTCGGAGCTCGTCGACCCGTCGACCGTCTTGCCAGTGTGCCGCACCGAGCCGTCGGTGCTGGCCGGCTGGTTGTAGAACACGAAGTCGGCTCGGACCGCACCCGGCCGTCCTCGCCCAGCAGCGGTCAGGTCGCCGTCGGTGACGACGGGCGAAGGCAGAGCGAGGACATCACCGCTCAGGTGCGCGGCGGTGAACAGGTCCACGCAGGCGCGATGGTGCCGGTCGCGGGTCAGGGCAGCTGCGACGATCGGGCCGGTGTCGACCAGGATCACGCGGGACGTCGACCCAGACCCTCAGCAAGAATCTCCTCCACGCGCTCGGACACATCGGGCGCGGAGCCCTCGGCCACGGCGAACCACGCTGGTGGCCACGCGTGTTGCCGCTCGACAGCGGTGAGCCTTGCCTTGAGATCGGAGACCACGGCCTCTACCTGTTCATCGGGCAGTTGCTCGACGAGATCGCGCAGTTCGTCGCGAGGCGTGCTCATTTAATGAGTGTAGGACGAGCGGCAGCCCGAAAACCTGATGCGCGTGCCTGCCGTGTTGCCGCCGTCTTGCTTGCATTCAGCGTTGGCGTGCTGTGCTCGGCCGTGGGGTGAGGGTGGCGATCCAGAGGCGGTCGCGTGGTCGGGTGCGGGCGACGAATTCGCGTTGGGTGTGGTGGTGGAGGCGATCGTCGGGCTGGGCCGCGCTTGCCGGTGATGGTGGGGTGAGGTCGGGGATGTAGACGGCGGAGAAGTCGAGGCCTTTCGATCGGTGAATCGTGCCGATCTTGATGCGGCTGTCGGGTTCGCCGTTCCACTCGGCGAGGGGGCACAGCGGGACCTCCCAGCCGGTCAGGTAGGTCGTGATGATCTCGAGGTGGCGGCGGGTGTGACACAGGATGGCCATGTCGCCGCGGACGATGCCGTCGCGGATGTCAAGGCGCAGGACTTGACGCAGCAGGAGCGCGATGCCGCGGTAGTCGCGGGCGTGCTCGATGCGGACGGGTGGGCCCTCGCGGAGGGTTTCGACATCGCGGAGGCCGGGTTCGGGTGTGGTGTCGAGGTCGGTGAAGGCGTGGTCGGCGACGACCTGGTGGGCGGCGTCGAGGATCTGGCGGGTGTTGCGGTAGTTGGTGCGTAGCACGACGGCGCGGCCGGAGACGGAGATGCCGGCCTCAGCGAGGGTGAAACCGCCGGGGTAGAGGGCTTGTTGGCCGTCGTCGACGAGGAACAGGCTGTCGGGACGTTCGCCCCGCGAGTTCGCGGCACAGTCGGGCGCTGAGCAGGTTCAGGTCTTGGACTTCGTCGATCAGGACGGCGGACCAGCTGGCACCGGGCGTTTGCTGGGTGACGGCGTCGACGGCGGCCGCGAGCAGGTCGTTGTCGTCGCCGATGCCGCGGCGGTCAAGGTTGTCGTCATAGGCGATGCGCAGGCGTCAGACGTGGCGTTTGAGCATGTCGGTCAGCGGGACGGTGCGGCCTCGTCGGTCAAGAGCCTCGTATTCGGCGAGTTCACGCAGGCCGCGGCCTTTGATCACGTGGTCGATCTCGTCACGCCAGTACTTCGGCGGACGTAAGGCAGCCAGGGGGGTGTTACTGCCTGCGGTGAGCCAGGCGCGGTCGAATGCCCGGTCGATGGCACGGTGGTCGACGCGGACGGTGTTTCCCGTGGCCCTGAGGAGGTTGCGGGCGAGTTGGTGGAGGGGGATGAAGTCGACGCGGTCGGCGGTGTCGGCTGCCAGGTCGCTGTAGATGGCGCGGTAGACGCGGGGCAGGTTGCTGACAAAGGTCGTGACGAGGATCCGGCCGGGTCGGGTTGCGGCGAGCCAGGCCGCCCGGTGCAGCAGCAGAACGGTCTTGCCGATGCCAGCGGGACCACGGACGCGGGCGGGTCCGTTGAAGCTGCGCTTGACCAGCCGAGCCTGGGTGGGATGCAGGAAGCCCATCCAGGCGCGCATCGGCTGAGTCTCGGCCCGAGTTAGGGCGGTGGCCAACTCGGCGACGTCGAACAAGGCCGTCTCGGGGCGCTCATGTGGCTCGGGCGGAGGGGCGGGCCGAGCGCGTATCGGCACGGCCATCGGAGCGGGCCGAGGCTGCGGTGTCCGAGGCACCGGGACGGATATCTCGGTGGGGGTGGGGGGCATCTCGCGGGCCAGGTATTCGCTGATCAGGCCGATCTGGCGGGTGTCGAGGATGCGGGTTCGGCGGGCGAGCAGGAGGGGGAGGTGTTGGGCGGCGGTGAGCAGCACGCGCCCAACGCGGGGGTGCGGGATGCGGGCGTGGTCGTGGCGGGTGAATGCGAGGACTGGTACGTGGATGGCTGACAGGCCGATGGTGTGGCCGGGACTGCTTTCGGTCACCTCCATGAGCAGGTCGTCGATCGCATCGGCGAGGGCGAGGATCTTCTCGATCTCCTCGTGGCGGTCGTCGTCACCGCACCAGAGCCGGTCGCCCCGCACGCTGACGGGTTGGGACCAGTTCTTGGTGTCGATCACCGCGACGCCGCTGTAGCCGACCACGACGTGGTCCACGTTCGACCGACTCGAGCCGGGCCAGCGTCGATCATGCAGCACGGTCCAGCCCTGGTCGGCCAGCAACTGGAGGTGCGCGGCCGTTTCCGGTTCCGACTGTGCCGCGGCGGCGAAATTCCGCTCGCGACCTGCAGTAGCCCGTAGTGCCGCTTCGAGGTCTCGCTGCCGCGCGGCCAGGTCGGCAACCTCGCGCGCGGCCGATGCGCCCGCGACGTCGAACAAACCGTCGGCGGAGAACTCGAGCTGGGCACCGGACGCAGCGAGCCGGTTGTGCTGCGACGAGATGGCCACTGCACAGCCTCCCCGCTCGAGGACGCGCTCGGCACCGCGCCGCGCCGCACACCGACTGTAAGCCCAGGCACCGACAGAATCGTGATGCGTTGCTACTGGGGCCTGCCGTAGTCCGCGCTTCCTCCCGCTGGCCGCAGGTGTAATGACGTCGGTGTGATCGACGAGGATCGTGGTACCACGTCGACTTCGCGGGCAGTGTTCGGCTATCCGACGACGACCGCGGCCGTAGCATGCGTGCCCTCAAGCGCGGCGTGGAACCATTCCAGACTTTCGGCGAGCCCGCTGGCTGTGGCGGGTACGGAAAGCACGCTCAGCGGGAAGGACGGCCGTAGCTCGATCTTCGCGGCGGCCAGATCGATGCCCGCGACGGTGTTCAGCCGTTGACGAAGCTCTTCTCGCAGCCGGATGTCGTCGAACGGCGGTCTCCGTGCGAGGTGCTGGAAGACGACCTCGCATCGACCGCTCGGGTAGAGCGTCAGCGGCCAGATCGTAGTGTTCGCCTGGCCTTCGACGGTAGCCATGAGGAAGCAGGAGGTTTCGGCGCCGAAACCGAACTCAAGTGTGCCGCCTACCTCCGTCCATCGATCGAGGACCCTCTGCAATCCGTCGACGACGGCGGCGGGTTGGGATTCTGCAAGCTGGGTGAAGAACTGCTTCTCTCGATCGCCGCCAGCGAGTTCACCGGATTTCCCTCCAGCGTCGAGGCTGTCCGCCGTCGCGAGCAACTGGGCGAGCTCCTCGCTGGTGATGCGTTGATTGGGATTCGCGCGCCCGTTCTCGTCAAACTCCACGCCTTCTGCGTCCAGCACGTCGAACGGTTTGGCCGTGATGGCGGGATCGGTCCAGCGGAAGCCGGGGGACAGTGTGCCGTCGACGCGGAGCACCCGGTGTGCGTTCACCGTCGGATGGTTGGCCAGACGCTCGCCGACCGGAACCGGGTGGCTGCCGATGAGTGCGGCGACGTCGCCATAGGTCGTCCAGGAACTGGTGGGCAGTGCGGCAAGGGCCTTGTCCAGCAGTTCCCACCGTTCGGCCGTCACACTCGTTGATTCCCGACGCGCTGGTCCGGGCCAAATGGCGATCGCTCGATCGGCGAGGACACGGGCCCCATTGTGGATCTCGGGGCGGCCCCAGCGTTCCTGCGAGGCGATTTCCTTGTTCATGGCGAGGCCGCTGCCGGCGAGCTGGGGACGCTTGATCGCAAAGTCGGCATTGCTCAGTTCGGCGTTGTAGCCGGTAAGCGTGAGGTTCCCGAGGGTGTGAACCAGCGATTCGTAGACCTCGTCGACGTTCTCGTCTGCTGTGAGGGCCTCTTCGATCGCGGCTCGCCATCGCGGCGTCGGCGTCTGCGGAAGCACGTGCTCAATGGTCAGCCTCTCCGGGGCGACCGGCTCCTTGCTGCCGTAGGACTCCTCGATCCACTGGAGGACGAGGGCCCGCTGGCCGGGCTCGACCGTTCAGGTAGTACGGCACGGTCAGGAGGGCGGCGCGCACCTCGTCGTCGGTGGCGAAGTGCTTGCGGCCAGTCGACAGGTAATCACGTACCGCCTCGTCGACCGGCTCGTCGGGGTCCATCTCGGTGACGGTCGAGAGCAGAATTCGGTTGATGTTGTTCGTCGCTCGGCCGGTGAACAGGCGGCGTACCAGGAAGCTCTCGACTTGGAGCATCGCAGCGGCGAGTTGGGCGGATGTCGCCGTGCCGTGAGCACGCCGTTCCAGGAGATGCAGGAGCAGCGCGTAAACGGTGGTAGTGCCCCAACTGTTGAGGCGGGCCAAGCGCCGTCGGACTTCTCGATCGCCTTCGCGCTCCGGCTCGAGGATTATGGTGAGCAAATCGCCGAGACGGGCAACCGCGCGATCTCGGCCTCGATCTCCTCCTCGGAGGTCAGCCGGTCAAGCCGGGCTTGCTGTCCCGAGAAACCTCCGATCTGCTTGGCCCGTGCGTCGCGCTGGACGAGATCGAGCCAGAAGAGCAACTCGAGGTTGACCCCCAATGCCTTTTGCAGAGGAAGCCAGAGCGACCGGTAGACCTGCTCGGCGCGCTTGGGCAGGCGCATAAAGAGGTAGTTGCGGAGCAGATCGCCCTGGTTGAGCTTCAACCCCGTGTTGTTCAGCGACTCGAAGATGCGATGGGCGTTGTCGCCTGCCTGTGCGGTGACCGACACCAACGCCAATCCGGCGATGATCGCATCTTCGATCTGGCTGATGTCAATCTGCTCGTCCCCATCAGCCGAGGCGAGCAACTCACCTCGGAAGAATCGGTAGGCGGCCCCGACCGGATCGCTGCCACCCGCGTGCACGGTCGCATCTACACAGGCCCGGTAGGCGTCGCGGTCGGCCTGCGTCGGCTGGAGCTTGAGCCGTTGCTGATCGGGTTTCCACGGATTCGTCAGGAATAGCTGGTCGATCCGCTGCCGATGTTCGGGGCCCTCGGTCGCCGCTCGTGGTCCCGGATCGCGCAGAGCAGCACGGATAGAGTTGTCAGGCGCTGCTGGCCGTCGACGACGAGGTACTCGGCGACGCCCGCGGGACCGTTCGCCGGACTCGGCGCGAGGACGAGCGATCCGACGAAATGCGTAAGTGTCGGGCGGTCGACGCGGTCGACCGCCAGTTGCTTGATGTCCTCCCACAAACGGGCGAGCTGTGGCCTCGTCCACGAGTACGTCCGCTGGTACAGCGGCACCTGGTACTGCTTGGACCCCTCGAGGAGCTCCTGCAGCGTCGTCTCCCGAGCAGCGACCATCCGCGCACCCTATGGGGAGCGGCCGACGCACTGCCGCCCGACCGTCACCCGATGGGTGGGCCGCCCGCTGTCACGACGTCGACAGCGGCAGATGCGGACCGATGCTATCCGACGTAGATCACCTTTGTCCGTGCGGTGGCGTCCAGGTAGTGCATCCGCGGACTGATCGTCGCCGACTGAGCGATCTTGAAGTGCGCGCCCATAAACGCGCGCCCCGACCGCTCGATCTCGGCCGGGACCGGGAGTTCCCGTGGTGCGCGGAGCTGCGGGTTGCGCTGGACATCCGCGGACTCGGTAGAGGCGTGGCGGTTGCCCGAGAAAGTGCGGCACGCAGCTGGTGTGTCGGCGAGGTAAGCGGTGACGTCGCCTGCGAAGCCCTCGTTGAGGCTGATACGGGCGTAGTCGTCGAGCGCCAGCAGCGCGTCCCAGGTCTTGCCCGCCCATGACCGTGAATACCCGTGCTTGTCGAGGTCGAGGGTGACGCCATCGTCGCCGGTGAACTCACGTGCTCCAGCTCGACGAAGCGTTCGAGCAAGTCGACGAAAGTGTCGGGACGGATGTCGCGCACGTCGAGCTCGGGTTCGTCCAGGCGACCTCCGCGCGCCCCGCGACGATCAGCTGCTTGCGCACGTACCGCAGGCGGCGTTCCGCCTCGGCGCGCTCCTCCTCGGCGACGGCTCGCTCGCGCTGCTCGACGGCGAGCTCCTCGTAAGCGATGTCGCGCTCGAGGCCTGCGTTGTCCACGCTGTCCTGCAGCTCCCTCAGTCGGACGCTGATTCGCTGCTTCGTGGCTTCGGCCCGCTGTGCCGTGCGGGCCAGCACCTCCAGACGGCCCAGGTTCTCAAGGGTGATCTCCGCGGTTCCGAGGACGGCGTGCAGCACCGTCGCGAGGTACTGCCCGAGTACGGCCGGGTTCGGTTCGAGTACCGGTTGCGGCTGTGGTTCGGTGAGCTCGGGCAACACGGCCTCGGGATCGGCGACCTGTGTTGCGCGCTCGGGCTCGTCGTGGACCTCCGGCGGCCGGGATGTGGGCACCGTGTGGCGGCGGACCGTGGGAGCGGGCTCGCGCGGGACGGCCGTCAACTCATCCAGCAGCTCGGAGTCGATCTCCTGGCGCAGGATGCGGTCCAGATCGCGCAAGACGTCGGGGAGTCGGGCGGCGATCATCTGCGCGCGGGCGCGCTGACCGAACAGCCGACGCAGCGGGCGGCTCGGCTCCCGTTCCAGGCTGCGCCGGGTCAGGTAGCGGTGCCGTTCGGCGTCGAGGGCGTTGCCGATGTCGACGCCGGGGAGGAACGTCCTGACGAAGCCCTCAGAGACCTGGTGCGCAGGCTGGACGAGGTAGTTGAAACGGTCGGTGGCCGACGGCGACAGGACCCAGGCGTTCGCCAAGCCCTCCGTGTCGTCGAGCATGCTCTCGACCATGTCGCGCCACGGCGCGACTCTCGCCGCGTAGGCGGTTCCGGCGACGAACGCGAGCCCGCGCCGACCCGGGTCGGTCAGCGCAGCCACCACCTTGTCGACGTCCGGCTCCTGTATGACGCGTGGATGAGCGTTGAGCAGGTGCGCGCCATCATGCGCCGGGAGTGCGCGCACGAGCTGACGAGCCAGCCGCGGCGTCGCCGTCCATCCGTGGCTGTCCGGCCGGTGGATGTCCAGCCAGACCCAACCACGGTTGCCGGTCGGCGAGTTGTGCACCGTCAGCTCGCTGGTCCAGGTGCCCGAGGGCGTGTCCTCCACGATGCGTGCCCGCATCGTCCGGGAGCCGGCCTCGTCGGTGTGGTTCTGCAGCGACCCACGGACGCCCTTGCCAATCTCGACGGGCCCAGGCCCGAGATGCAGCGACGAGTCGTAGCGCTTGTGCTTCAGCCACGCGGCGAGCTGAGCCTGGGTGACATCGATCAGCTCAGGGGTGTCGTGGGTCCGGAACAGCGATCGGAAGCCGAGCATGCCTGCCCTTCGGCGTCGTGGTGGAACGTCGTGTCGTTCAGCGGACGGCCAGGTCCGCGGCGGCGTCGTACACATTGCGATGCCATCCGCGCAGCTCGGCGGACGTCGGCGACAGCTCGTAGGCGTGGTGGTGCGCGGCCCGGCTGAGTGCGTGCCACAGCTGAGTGCAGCGCCGCCCAAGATCGGCGTCGACGGTCCGGGTCAATGCGAGCAGCTGGGCTCGTCGCGACACGTCGACAACCTCGGGACGGCGCCGCTGCCAGAAATCATCCAGGGCGTGTTCCAGAGCGAGGCGGATCAGCCATGTGCAGGCCCGCGGCCACGCCCCGTCCTCGATGAGGTCCGGGTTGTGGAGCAGCTGGTCGGCCACGATGAGCCGACCTTCGGGCCGGGCGCGATCGGGGCCGTCACCGCTGGATCCAGTCGGCGAGCCGCTCGACGTCGTTGACGAACGGGCGCAGGTCCCCGTCGAGGCCGTGGTGGGCGCCCTTCCTACAGCGTTGCAGGGCGTCAACCCCGCGGGTGCCCTGGCCGGCGCGCACCGTCCGCAGCAGCTCCGAGCCCTTGTCCGGATCGTCGAGCACCGCCAACGTCACCATCTCGCTCGTCGACTTCGCCCCGGAGATGAGTTTCTCGACGTCGGCGTGCCGCTCGCCCCGTCCGAGCCGGACCCGGCGGATCTTCGATGTGCGAAGCGGCTTCAACTGCGCTACGACAGCAAGTGGCGACCAACTCCCCTCGCAGGTCCGACGGCAGGTTCTTGGTGAGTGCCATGGCCCGCGCGTCGTCGAGGTAACGGCTCACCGGGTCCTCGCTGTGGCGCAACTCGACCACGGAACGCTCGCCTCGCTGCACCTCCCACACGGTGGCCGGGATCTCCAGCCTGCGCACGGCGTCGGCGAGCCGGTCGTCGTGGGTGAAGACGACGACCTGACGCTCGGCGGCGACCTCGGCCAGCACTTGGGCGAGCCCGTCGACCTTGGCCGGGTCCATGGCCTGTACGGGGTCGTCGATGAGCACAAACCGGAACGGGCTCTGCTCGACGGTGGCCCGGGGCAGGAACAGCGACAGGCCCAAGGCGTGCAGCTCGCCCTGGCTCATCACACCGAGCGCCGCTCCGCCATCGGTCCCGTCGATGTGGACCTTGAGCTCGACGTGCCGCTGGGTGCCCGCCCCGCCGAGCCTGAGCGGGTCGAGGTCCACGTTGCTCTGCTGGCGCAGGGTCTGCCAGACGCGCTGTGACGCGTCGGCGAAGGGGGTGAGGCGTTCGTCGCGCAGCGAGTTCGACGTATCGGTGAGCCACTGGAGGGCTCGGGTGAGCCGGTCCAGCGTTGGCTTCTCCGCGGCCGACGCGGCGGCGGCGTCGTGCCAGGCGCCAGTCGCCGGGCGAGAGGGGCCCATACTTCGTCCCTGTGCGCGATTTCGGCGTGGGCGCGGGTCTGAGCGTCCACGACGGCGACGGCGAGCGGTTCGAGCGCAGTGTCGAGAGCGTGGGCGAGCTCCGCCGCGCGCATCGCCCGGCCCGCCTCCTGCCAGTCCAACCACGCCTGTGCAAGGGCCTCGATGTCGATCGGGACCGAGCCGCCGAGGACCGGGGGTCGGTGCACGGTCAGCGCCCGTGCGGCGGCGACCGCCGTGGCAAGTTCTGTGCTTGCGGCACGGAGGGCGGCCGCCGTCTCCTCCAGCTCTGCGGTCCGGCGGACGGCATCGGCCCGCCAGCTGTCGTCGAGGGTGCCGGTGAGGCAGACCGGACACGGTGCCGCGCCGTGCTCGTCGTGGTGATCGAGGGCGGAGCGCAACAGCTCGGCGACCCGGTCGGCCGACCGGCTCTCGGCTGTGGCCAGCTCACCCGCCCGATCCGCGGCCCGGCGCAACCTCTCGGTGGCGGCGTGCACCCTCTCCGCGTCGGGCGCCTCCACCGCGGTGAGCGCGGTGAGTGCCGCGCCTCCGGACGGGTCGTCGGAGGCACCCGTGACGAGCTCGGCGACGGCCGTCAGGTCAGGCCTGGTCGATGCCAGCAGGGCGGCGGTCCGTACGGCCCGCTGATCGTCGACATGCGCGAGATCGGCTCTCAGTTCCTTGCGCGCGTCGGACACTGCCTTGGCGTCGTCGGTCAGCTTCTTGCGGGCGAGTCGGAGGCTGTCCTTAGCGGCGGTCAGCGGACTGAGCCCGAGCAAGTTGTGCATCGCGTCGTGCAGTTCCGTGGGTCTGCCGTCGATCAGCGCCCCCAGTTCGCTGTACGAGAGGAACGGGCGGTAGGTGACCATGTCGTCGCGCCAGGTCGCGCCGTCGAAGTTCTCGCGCTCGGCGCCGGACTCTTGCCGAGTCCATTGCCCGCCGCTCAACTCCTCACCGTCGGCCCACCGGCGGGCGATGCGGGTGACGCCGGATGCG
Source organism: uncultured Actinomycetota bacterium (assembly GCA_963822805.1). Lineage (GTDB taxonomy): Bacteria > Actinomycetota > Actinomycetes > Mycobacteriales > Pseudonocardiaceae > Pseudonocardia. The sequence continues at coordinate 606,326 of CAWGIV010000006.1, forward strand.
CCTGCTGTCACGAGGTCGACACCGATAAATGCCTTGGACGGAGAGTGCAGGTTGCGCCAGCCCTTGCGCCACACCATCGTGCGCCCCGACCAACGCTTGCTGTCCCCGGTGAGCGCGAGCTCCGCCGCTTCAGCGAAGCTGGATTTGCCGGAGCCGTTGCGACCGGTGACGAGCGTGAGCCCCGGCCCGGGACGCAGGGGAAGAGTGGCTGCAGGCCCGACTCCGCGGAAGCCCTCCACGTGAACGGCTGCGAGGAAGACGTCGGGCGCAGGATCCACCGACGGGGTCGACCCTCCCGCTGCGGTGACGCCGTCGCGTCCCGCGAGCGCGGCGGCGAGGGCCTCGTCACCGGCCCATCCGGCGAGCACGAGGCGGGAGAGCGGCTCGTCGACCGTTGGGTCGGCCACGAGTCGGTCGGTCAGCAGATCGAGAAGCCCGCGCTCCGCTTGGTTCATGCGTCCTCCTTGGTGAGGTGGTCGTCGGACGCGGTGGTTAAGACACCGCCCCATAGCGTGAAGCGCTGGAACACAGGGCGATAAGGTCGATGCGCTCCGTCGTCGGATGACCGTAGCGTAGATTTGTGAACGATGGCAACGGTGTTCACAAGGCGCTGGACGCTCTGCTATGTTCACGCCGTGACCACCGGCGACCACGACCACGTGACGGCCGCGGCCATCGCGCGTCGCGCTGGCGTGGGCCGGGCGGCGGTGTCGAACTGGCGCAAGCGCTATGCCGAGTTCCCGCAGCCCGTCGGCGGTGGTGCCAGCCCGGTGTTCTCGTGGGCCGAGGTCGAGAAATGGCTCGTCGCCACCGGGAAGGCTGACCAGCTCGCGACCGCCGGGTGCACCGCGACCGGCACGCAGAGCCTCGGCGACGGGCCGCCCGCCGGACGTGCGCCTGCCCCGCCACTTGATCCAGTGCTTAGGGACCGAACGCCCGGCAATTGCTCGCGCGGGTGCTGGCCTCGCTACTGCCCCCGTTGACCGACAGCGGGTGCTTCGGCGCCGCCGACGACGAGGCGGATGAGGTGTTCGACGTCGAGTTGCCGACCGTGCTGGATCCGGCGTGCGGCGAGGCGACGCCGCTCGCCGCCGTCGCCGACCGGTTCGGCGATCACGTCGAGTTGCTCGGGCAGGAGCTGGATGAGCACGCGGCCGTCCTCGGCCGCCAGCAGCTGCGTGACCATCCGTTGAGCCCGCCGTACGCGATTCTAACAGTGACGCGATGCGGCAGGCCCGGCCGCCGGAGGGGCGCGGCCTGGGTGGACGCGGTCGCGTGCGTCGTGACCAAGGACGGTGAATCAGTGGCCCGTTTCGGACGTCGGCGGCTGCTCCGCGGTGGCTAGGTCGGAACCCCCGCCACCGGGGTGACGGGGAGCTGGCCTGGGTGCAGCACGCCGTGGCGATGCTGCGGAAGCACGGCGAGGCCGTCGTAGCGGTGTCGCCGCTGAACGGGGGCGCGCCCCAGCGGCCGACTCGTGCGGGCGGCGCTGGTGCGGTCCGGGGTGCTCCGGGCCGTCGTCGCGCTGCCGACCCGGCATCGGACCGTCCCGCCTCGCCCCCTCCGGGCGCGGAGCAGGTGGCGGAGTCGATGCACGCGTGGACGCCGCGCCGCGACGGCGAGCATCCCGCGACCGTCCGGATGGTCGACCTGACCGCGGTGGCCGCCCCCGCCGACGTCCCGCAGGAGCACACCGAGTGGCGGGATCTGATGGGCTCCTCGACGACACCGGCCGCTCGCTCGGTGCCGCGGATGGACCTCCTCTACGGCGACACCGTCCTGTCTCCGCCGCCGTACCTCGCAGATGGCGGGCTGGCCGGGGCGGAACGAAGTCGGTGCGGCTCAACGAACGGCTGCGCGGGCTCTACGCGGTTCGTCGGCGCCGCGGTTGCCCCGCCCGGCCGCGGCGTCGGGCGACTCGCTGGATGGTGCACGTGATGCTCGGCGAGCTGGAACGGAGCGGGGCGCTGACGATCCTGTCACGCGACGCCACGCCCTCGCGCAGGCCGACCTGCTGCTCCCTGCACGTTGGGGCGCTACCTGGTGGTCGCCACGGGCACCTCCAATGATCCACCGCGGCGTCGCCCAGGCGGTCGAGATGATGCCGCCCCTGCTCGACCCGCACTTCGTCGCAACTGCTCGTCGGCGCCGACGCCCACTCCGTCCCCGTCGCCAACACCCACTGCGCCCTGTCCCGCGACCTCCTCACCCGCCGCTGCTGGATACCCTGGCCGCCGTCACGCTATCAACAGATCTACGGCACCGCGTACCGGGCAGCTCACCGACACCAGGGACGCCCTGCGCGCCCTGTCCAATCGGGACCGTAAGCGCAATGGACCTGTACATCCACGGCCTCGTCACCGGCGCCCCGGATCTCGCCGTTTTCGCGGCACGCGCGCGGCATCGGCGTCCGCGTCCCCGCGTCCCCGTTCTCCCTCTGCACCCCGACGACGAGAAGAGCATCTGGTGAGCCGGCCTCGCGTTACGGTCCCACGCACACGCGGATGGCGAGCGACATCTGGTCCGTCGCCGACCTGCTGCGCGGCGACTACCGGCGAAACGAGACGGACAAGGACTATTCCCCGGTTCACGGCCCTGGTGCCGCATCCTCAATGCGGCGATGCAGTCGATCCGGCGAGGCCGTGCTGTTCCGCCATGAAAGTCCTCCCGGAGATCGGCAACAAAGCGGACTCCTGCTGCAGAAGGCAGCCAAGCTGCCCTTCGACAACACGTCGCGGCAGTCCTTCGATTCGCTTGTCCAGGACTCGACGAACGTGGCCAAGAACCTGCGCGACTATGTTAACGGTTTCTCTTCCAACATCCGCGAAGTCCTCGACCAGTTCAAGTTCGACGCGA
>CAWGIV010000007.1:0-59929 GCA_963822805.1 uncultured Actinomycetota bacterium
CACTGCACCTCCTGGGGCGTTTGCGGTGGTCTTTCCTCGTGGGGTGCGGCCGGGAGGCCGTCCGATCTTCTTGAACGGCGCGGTGGTGGGGATCTGGTAGAGGCATTGGGCCTTGTCGTCGAAGGGCTCGCCAACCAGCCGTCCCTCGCGGTGCCAGGTCTTGATCGTGCTGGTGCAGACCCCGAGGTGGGCGGCGAGTTCGCCGACGCCGATCCAGCCGCGGCGGCGTAGCCGCTGTTCGCGGCTGTCGAGTCGGTGGGCCAGGCGGAGGTGGCGGATGATCCCGGCGTGGAAGAGTTGGCCGGTGCTGGAGCTGCGCCCGGCCTGGTTGAGCGTGTCGGCGATCTGGGCGTCAGTGTGCTGGTCGAGGAGCCGGTCGATCTCGGCGATCAGCTCGGGTGGGGCGCGGCGGGCGTCGGGCGCGGGTAGCGGGGCGGGCAGGGTGAGGCTGGTGGTCTGCCCGCCGGTGAACCGCACGTGGGCGTGGATCTGGGCGTCCCTGATCAGGGTGACGTCGGCGATCAGGAGCCGGACCATGCGTTTGCGCTCGCGGTCCGGGGTGCGCGGGTTGGTCCAGAGCGCGGGGAAGTCGCCGGCCAGGGCGTGGATGCGGGCTCGGTCGGCCGCGTGCAGCGGGGCGGCGGCGCGGGTGGCGCGTTCGTAGTCCTCGCTGGCCGTGGTGAGCGCGCGCAGCGCGTCGTTCCAGTCGGCTTCCAGACTCGCGGCGACCAGCCGGTTGTCCGGATCGACCGACAGGTAGCGGCGGCGGGCGAGCTCGGCGGCGTGGCGGGCGCGTTCGACGTCGGCGCGGCGGAGCTGGTCGGCCTCGTCGGCGCGGGCGTCGAGCTCGTCCTGGACGGTGAGGGCGACCTCGAGGGCCAGCGGGGTGACCGTGTCGAGCAGCAGCGCGCCGATGGCCCGGTCGAGCTGTTCGCCGGGGATCGAGGCGCAGATCGGGGTGGCGGTGGAGATCCCTTCGCGCTGGCAGAGGTAGGTGGGCGCCGGTCTGTGGTCGCGGCGGTGGTGGTAGCGCACGGTCATCCGGTTGCCGCAGCGCCCGCAGATGACCAGGCCTTGCAGCAGCGCGGGCCCCTCGCGGGGTGGGCCGGCGCGCCGGTCCTGGCCGTGGGCCTGGGCGGCTTGGGTGAGCCGCTGCTGGTTGTGCTCGAACTCGGCCCAGCTCAGATACCCCGGGTGCGCGTCGGGATCAGCGCGAACCACTGGTCGCGGGGTTGGAGCAGGTAGCGGGTGTGCCCGTCGGCGGTCTTACGGGTCTTGCGCCGGCCGAACACGAACGCGCCGGCGTAGCGGGGGTTGTGCAGCACTTGCAGGACCCGGTGGTGGCGCAGCGGTGCCCGGGTCAGGGTTCCTTTGTTCGGGCCGGTGCGCACCCGCACCGGGAATGACAGGCCCTCGGCGGTGAACGTCTTGACCACCGCATAGGCCGACCCGGTGCGCGCGAAGGTGGCGAACAGGTGCCGGATGGCCTGCTGCACGCCGGTGTCCGGATCGAGCACGACCGCCCCGGCCGGGTTGTAGACCAGCCCGATCGGCAGCGGCGCGGCGAGCTCGCCGCGGCGGGCCTTGGACAGCACTCCGCCGCGCAGCCGGGCCCGCAGCAGGTGCAGCTCGGCCTCGGACATCTGGCCCTTCAACCCCAGCAGCAGCCGGTCGTTGAACGCGCACGGGTCGTAGAGCCCGTCCTCGTCGAGGATCAGCGTCTCGGTCAGCGCGCAGATCTCCAACAGCCGGTGCCAGTCGGCGTTGTTGCGGGCCAGCCGGGAGACCTCCAACCCGATCACGATCCCGGCCTTGCCCATGCCGACGTCGGCGACCAGGCGTTGGAAGCCTTCCCGCCCGACGGTGCTGGCCCCCGAGCGGCCCAGGTCGTCGTCGATGACCACGACCTGGGTGGCCGGCCAGCCCAGCGCCATCGCGCGTTGCCGCAGCCCGTACTGGCGCTCGGTGGAGGTGGTGTTCTCCATGACCTGACGCAGCGTGGACTGGCGCACATACAGATAGGCGTCGCGGCGCAGGTGATCCGTGCCGACCTTCTCGACCGCCTGCGGGTTCATCGCTCACCGCCCCGACGCTCACCGGCCCAGGCACGCGGTGGCCATGGCGGCGAGCACGGCCACCACCTCACCGGCCATCCCTTCGTCACCGGCCCCATCGCCGGTGCCGGCGGGGTCGGGGCGGGCCAGCGGCGGGCGGATCGGCGGCGCACCGGCCGGTACCGGGCACAGCAGCCGCCAGGCCCCGATCCACGCGGCCATCCCGCGCGTGGACAGCAGGGCCAGCCCGTGGCCGCCGCCATCGGCGCCGCCGGACAGCGCGGCGGTGCGCAGTTGCTCGTAGTGATCCACGAACGCGCCATCGGCTGCGCCGCTGTCGGCGAGCCTGCCGTGGTTGTGCTCGCGGTGCTCATCGGTCGCTTTTCCGGTCGCGGCGGGCCAGGGCCCGCTCGATGGAGCGCGGGTGCACCGAAACCCCGAACCGGGCGCGCACCGCCTCGGCCAACTCCACCGGCCGCGCCGCCGGATCGGCGGCCAGCCGCTCGGCCACGAACGCCACGATCTCCGCGGTCAGCTTGTGCGCCCGCCGCGGCCCGGGCCGCGCGGGCACCAGCCCGGGCAGCCCGTCATCGTCCAACGCCGCGGCGGCGGCATACCAACTCGGGCGGGAGAACCCGAACGCCGCCGCGGCCTCGCTGACCCGCTGGCCCTCCACCCGCACCCGGCGCACCATCTCGTACTTGACCTGCACCAGATCCCGGGCATCGAGGAACTCCTCGCGGTCGAACGCCGCGTCGCGCACCGCCTCCGGGCGCGGGTTCAACGCCCGCCCGGCCCGCAATGCGGCCACCTTCGGGTCCTCCGGCGTGGCAGCTCCCATCGCACCCTCCAAGATCCGAACTACAATGCTGTAAGCCTATTTATGTCCGTCGCTGTCGTGAGGTCAAGCGCGCCACGCGGTAGACCGGCGATGACATGCGGCAATAGCGCCCAGCCGCGGGGAGACCGGGCCCCGGGTCAACCCTGATTCGGCATAATGGAGTTTACATGTGCGGCGTAGTTGGCTTGACAGCCTCCGCCGTCCCCGCCGCCTCAGAATCGGCGAGCGCGGCGAGCAAGTCGGCCAGCGCGAGCAGGTCCGTCACCCGCAGTCGAGACCGCCCGGCCGCCACCGTGACGAACGGATCGGCCGCGGCGGCGTCGGTCCACGCTGCGGGAAGCCCGCACAGCTCACCGTCCTCGCCGACGACGAACACCCGGTCCTCACCCCAGGTGCTGCGGCGGAAGGCGAACACGAACTCCTGGCCCGACCACGGATGGAACGGATGGGTCACCCGAACCCGATCTTGCTCAACCGGCCGACCGGGTGCACTCGACGGGTCGGTCCAAGGGCGGGGTGGAGGGCGAGGTCGGTCGGTTCCGCCGCCGGCACCTGACCCCGGTGCCGGCGGTGGACAGCCTGGCCGAGCTGAACGCGCTGCTCGCGGCGGCCGATGCCGCCGACGACGCGCGGCGGATCGCCGCGCGGGCCGAGACCGTGGGCCAGGCCGCGGCCCGGGAGCTGGGGCTGCTGGCGCCGTTGCCCGCCGAGCGGCTCGACATCAGCGCGCAGCTGTCGTGCCGGGTGGACCCCAAGGCGCGGGTGTGTGTGCGCCAGTCCTACTACTCGGTGCCGGTGCGGCTGGCCGGGCGCAAGGTGACGGTCCGGTTGGGGGCGCGCGAGTTGCGTGTCCTGGACGGCGCCCGGGTGGTCGCGGTGCACGTGCGCAGCCTGCACAAGGGCACCGAGGACCTGGTGCTGGATCACTACCTGGAGGTGCTTGCCCGCAAGCCCGGGGCGTTGCCCGGGGCGACCGCGCTTCACCAGGCCCGCGCCGGCGGCGGGTTCACCGCGCTGCACCAGCGCTACTGGGACACCGCCCGGCGCCGCCTGGGCGACGGGGCCGGCACCCGAGCGTTGATCGCGGTGCTGCTGCTGCACCGCAGCATGCCGGCCGCCGCCGTGACGGCCGGGATGACCGCGGCGCTGGAGGGCGACCGGATCGACGCCGACCTGGTCGCGGTCGAGGCCCGCCGACACCTCGAGCCCCCAGCCACGGCGACCGCCACGACGGCGGCGCCCCCACGACGGCGGCGCCCACGACGGCGGCGCCCACGACGGCGGCGCCCACGACGGCGGCGCCCACGACGGCGGCGCCCACGACGGCGGTGGTGGACGTGCCCGCGGGGATGCGGTCGTCGGGTGCAGCGAGGTCGGGTTGTCCCGTTCGGCCCGCGCCCAGCCTCGCCGGCTACGACGAGCTCCTCGCCGCCGGCGGCGGTGCCCGATGAGCCCGGGCGGGTCGGCCGGCGCCACCAGCACGGCCGGTGCCGGCCCGGCGGTGACGGCGCTGGCCGACCCGGCCGCCGCGGCCGCGATCGGCGCGGCATGTCGCAGCCTGCACCTGCCCACCGTGCTCGCCGAGGCCGGGCGCATCGCCGATGCCGCCGCCCGGGAACGGCTCTCGCACCGGGCGTTTCTGGCCGAGGTGCTCTGCGCCGAATGCGACGAGCGCGACGCTCGCCGCCGGCTGCGCCGCGTCCAGGAAGCACGCTTCCCACGGATCAAGCGGCTGGCCGAGTTCGACCTCGCCGCGCTGCCGTCGCTGCCCCCGGCCACCCTGGCCATGCTCGCCGCCGGCGGCTGGATCGACGCCGGTGAGCCGGTGGTGCTGCTCGGTGACTCCGGCACCGGCAAGACCCACCTGCTGATCGGGCTGGGCATCGCCGCCGCCGAAACCGGCCGCCGGGTCCGCTACACCGGCACCGCGGCCCTGGTCAACGAGCTCGCCGAGGCCGCCGACGACCGCCAACTCGGCCGGGTCCTGGGCCGCTACGCCCGCCTCGATCTGCTCTGCCTGGACGAACTCGGCTACGTCCACCTCGACCCGCGCGGCGCCGAACTGCTGTTCCAGATCATCACCGACCGGGAGGAACGCGCCTCGATCGCGTGCGCCTCCAACGCCCCGTTCTCCGAATGGGGCCACACCTTCACCGACCCGCGGCTGGCCGCCGCCGTAGTCGACCGGCTCACCTTCCACGCCCACATCATCAACACCGGCACCGCGTCCTACCGGCTGCGCACCTCCCGAGCCGCCAAGACCACCCGCCCGGCCCCGACCCGAACGCAGCCGCGGCCATGACCGAGCCGTCCGCCCGACGCACCGACGACGACACCTTCGCCGTCATCGACGACGCGATCTCCGCACTCGCCCAGCGCAAAGGCCTGTGGATCGGCGACGACCTCGTCCTGATCCACCTGCTCGACGCCCTGATCACCCAAGCCGAGCGGTGCCTGCCCGAAGCCGTGCACAGCGCCCGCGCCAACGGCGCCGGCTGGGACGACATCGCAGCCCTCCTCGCCACCAGCCCGCACGAGGCCTGGCTGCGCTTCGCCGCCGACTCGCCCATCGCCGACGGGAGGTGGCCGATCACCCCCACCGACTGATCACCGGCACAACTGCATACCCGCGCCTCGTCGACGCCTCCACCGCACGCCACCCAAACCCACCACCTCGAAAGGAGCCGCCAGCCCAGACCACCAGCCGACCACCAAGATCCGTCACTCACCGTCACCGTCGATGGCCGTGAGTTGAATCAGCCTGCCCACAGGTGGGGCCAAATCAAGCCATCACAGTGGGGCCAGATGGGGTTGACATTCCCAGTCGGGCAGTTCCTGTCCAAGAAACGCACCGCTGCGGCGCTGGCCGAGTTGTTCGGCACCCCGGTCTGCGAAGCCACCGTGGCGAGCATGACCAAGCGCGCCGCCGCCGGGCTCGACGGGTTCCTGACCCAGGTCACCGACCGTATCGCCGAGGCCGAGGTGGCCGGTTTCGACGAGACCGGGCTGCGGGTGGCGGGCAAACTGCACTGGGTGCACTGCGCCCGCACCGGGAAGTACACCCTGATCACCTGCCACCCCAAACGCGGCCGCGCGGGCATCGACGACGCCGGGATCCTGGGCCGCTTCCGCGGGGTCGCGGTGCACGACGCCTGGGCGCCCTACGACACCTACCTCGATGTCGAACATCAACTGTGCTGTGCGCACGCGCTGCGCGAACTGGTCGCCGTCGCCGACACCGTGCCGGACGCGGACTGGTGCTGGGCCACCCAGACCGCCGACGCGCTCGTGGCCATCCAGAAGCTCATCAACGACGCGACCACCGCCGGTGCCGACACCGTGGATGCCGTCGATGCCGACGCCCTGGCCGGGCAGGTCCGGCTCTACCGCTTGGGCGCACAGATCGGGGCCACCCAGACCGCCGCCCGCTCCAGCAAGGTGATGAAGAAGCACAACGCGCTGGCCCGCAGGCTGCTCGACCGGCAAGACGACTACCTGCGCTTCACCACCGATCGGCGCATACCCGCCGACAACAACGGCTCGGAGCGGGACATCCGCATGATCAAGCTCCGGCAGAAGGTGTCCGGCTGCCTACGCACCCTTACCGGAGCCCAACAGTTCTGCGCGATCCGCAGCTACCTGTCCACCGCCGCGAAACACGGCAAACACTTCTTCGAAGTCCTCGTCATGCTGACCGAGGGCCAACCCTGGCTACTCGCGACCAACTAACCCAACTCGGCGGCCTGACCAGTTACGCGCACCCTTGCTGGGAGCGACATTGTACCCAGCGATCCGCTCGCGGTTGCATTTCCTGACGGAGTGTGTATCCTTGATGTAAACGTAGTTCAGCAAACTCGGGGCGGCATCCAATTCGGCGCAGAAGTGCTAGCAGGCACGAATCGTGTTGGAATAACCTTCGACTACCTGGATGACGGCGATGGCGGCGCTATTGAAATCTTGTACCAAGAAGATGATTCGAACGAATCGGCGCCGAAGCTCACGGGCTCGATTCGAGGATTGCCGGAAGGTCCTCGTCGTCCATCATTGGAAGGGATCGAGTGGGACGATGATGATAGCGATGACGATGGCAACGCGCGGGATGGCAACGGGAACGAGGACAGTCGCAGAGGATGGCTTGCACCGAGTGGCTTCGTTCTTCTATTGGTTTTGTTGTCCGGAGTCAGTTGTTGGATGATTGGCTTAACGCATCCTATAACAGTTGTCTTGCTAACGGTGACTGGCGAGGTTATCCTGCTCGCGACAATATTCGGAACATTGGGCCTCTACTTCTGGCAGAAGTTTCGTTCTGTCAAGCTACCCAAGTTCCCCGATCGTGAGATGTAATGGGTAGCGGTGACGGGAGGCGGATCGACGCTTCTTGTCAAGGCAAGAACGACTGTGGCGAATCCTCAATTCGAGGCGTAACTTTGATGAGTTGTCGCGACTGCATCAAGCTTAGCCTTGAGAATTGTTTCTAGTTCTTCTTTCGACTTATCTTCCGCGAGCTTCCAAAAGCATGGGCAATTATTGACGATGTCAATGCCTCCGATAGCGCATAGGAAAACGCCGTAGATGCGTATGGACTGGACCGTTGCGGCAATCTGGTCTTGGCCTGGGAGGGGGATTTTTTTAGCAAACGCAACCGCAATACTTCGCTCTAGTGCTGGCGTACCAAGCCAACTTAGACCCCAGTTTGCGATTGCCCCAACAGCATCGTGGGCCTGCGTGAGGGATGACTCCATAAAGTCTGCGAGCTCTGCAAGAGTCCTACAATTGGCCCGACGGCGCCTCTGCCTGCGCGGGACGCTGTTCCAGAATGCCCTATTGAGAACATCGGCTTCCTTCTCTGCGATCGCCGACTTCCAGCCATCCGTAATGATGTCTGCTACGAGCGTACACGCTTCTTCTGTGGGAATTACTTGTTTGCGAGCAGGGCGATAGTCATCTCGGCGCGGTTGATCGTCCTTGCCTCGGTCGGACCGGGTGGTGGGCGGTTCTATCCAACCGACAGAAATGCTTGATCGATGACCACAACTTCCCAGCCCATGACAACAACAGAGTCCACCTGGCCCGGATACGGGGCGGCCACACAGGCCCGACGCACTTGGCGATACCGGACGGGGTCAACCCGGAACCCCGATCCCGCCTACCCGACCAGCTCGGATCGTCGCGCAGCTCGTCGACGTCCCACCGGGCGGGATCGGGCGCGCAGCGGGGTTGACGCCGTTCGGTGCCGCCGAGACGATCTGCGGCCAGCGGGGATGACTCGCTCCCCGTCCACAACCTGGCCCACCGGCACGTAGCCGGCGGCCCATAGGTACAGCCCAGCCCGGAGGCCGTCAGGCCGTAGGGAGCCGAAGCTGCTTGCCGTCCGGCCGTTGGTCCGGCCCCGCGCCCTTTGGGCGCGGGCTTGAAGACGTAGAGAAAGTCCTCACCGACCGGGAGCCGACACGGGAGTCGACACGGACAGGCCGAGAGGCCCGGGAGGAAACGGACGGGAGGACGACGGCGAGGACGGGAGCCTGTGGCACGTCATGTGGCGCGAAACCGTGACGGCGCGTGCGCTCGTTGGGCACACGGTGGCCGGTGATGGGGCATCTGTGCAGGTAGCGGACCCAGGCGGTCAGGACGGGTTGCCTTCCAAACTAGCTACGCGGGTTCGATTCCCGTCGCCCGCTCCAGCCCTGACCAGGGATTTCCGCGTGGCGGCGTCTTGGGTACGGCGCAAGAGGTCCGCTGGCCAAGAAGCAGGCCGAGGCCGTCTTGGACCGCATGCAACGCGAGGTCGCCGACCGCCGGGCCCCGAGGACCGACGCGACGGTGGACCAGTTGCTGGAGCGCTACGTGGACCAGTTCGACGGCTCGCCGAACCACCGTCGAGCTCTACCGCGCGCACATCCGCAACCACATCTCACCGCTGCTCGGCCACCTGAAGGTCGGTCAACTGACGCCGGAGACGCTGGACTCGTTTCACCGACGGGCAGATGCCGGCGGTGGAGACCGGGATCGGCGACATCCACGCCCGGGTGCTGGCCGCGATGCCGCCGCAGCGGCACCCGCGCTCCCAGGTTCGCTGCGTAGAGCCCCATATCGGGTCCACGCCGTCAATCAGACACCGACGAGGATCAGGCCCTCATGTTCGGCGAAGTCCTTGTAGTCCTTGACATTCAAGGTGGCGAGTGGCAGTCCGTAGACGAGGCAGAAGGCGGCGATCCAGGTGTCGTTCTGCGGCCGGGCCTGCCGCGGCGTGCGGCGTGCGCGGAGATCTCGCCCCAGGTTCGGGCGATCTCGTCGGTGTAGGGGAGTGATGCCGGTCTGCGCGCCGAGGAGCTCACGGAGCAGCGATGCGGGTAGCTGTTGTTTGATGATCAGGGATGAGACGTCGGTGTGGAGTACGACCTGGCGCATGTCTCAGGCGACGTCGGAGCGGCGCATGACGTAGAGGTCGGCGATGAACTCCTCGACCTCGCCGTCGTCGAAGATCCCGTCTTGGGTCAGCTCCTCGGCCGATCTCAGGGGCTCACTGTTGCCGAAGATGTCCTCGAGGGTGGGCATCGTCGACCGCTTGATCGCTGGTTGCTGGGGGTCGGTCGTTGACACGGTGTGCCCCTCCCGACGGTCGAGGTGTTTGCGCCGTGCGGCGTGAGCAGGGTTTCTGATGGTAGTCCCCAAGCACCTCGGGCTCGCTCATGAACGAGCACGTGTGGGGCGATGCGACAGATGCCGCGTGCCACCAAACGTGACACGAGTTCCAAACAAGCTACGTCACCACGGGGCACCCGCCCAGCACCCCGGACTGGCCCCGCGGCCCACCAGCGCTCCTCCCGGCCGAGGCCAGGACAACCCGCAGAATTGGCAGCGGACGGCCAATTCACGTGGATCAGGGCTCAGCTCAGTCGCGTACTTCGGTGTCTACTTGAGGGGAATGGGGAGCCCTTGGATCAGCTTGTTTGCCAGCGCCGTGCCAAGAACTGTCATGATCTTGTCGAAGCGCTCTAGCACGTCCGCTCCGGTCCTGTTTGAGTCCCACCAGACCACACGAACAGAGTCATTCTCGAGAATCAACTTAAAGTCCACCGACGCGGTGCTGCCAGGCCCCTTCGGACCAATTTCAATGGACTCAATTTCCCTTCAGTGTTCGTCAAAAAGGCGTAGGTAGTCATTATCGTTTGCCCCGGTGGGTCCGATTGTCAAGTCAATCGCACCCATTGGGCCAGTCAACTTGGTTCGCGCCCAGGCGATCCAACCGATCATCGCGAACGAAACGTCAAGCACGGTGGGTCCGGGCGGGATTTCACCGAAGGGCGGAATCGGAATCGCCTGCTTCCGTGCAGGCGGCGCCAGGATCGCCTCGTCAGGCTTGTACTGTCGGCCGTTGATGACCGGCCGCCAAGTTCCGTCGTTGGTTTGCAACGTAAAGGTGTGATCGCTAAAATTGACGACCTGGATAATCCAGCCAGCAGCCATCCCTATACCCCCAAGTTCGCACTTGCTCGACTGATTGCGGACCCTTCATTGTCATTGGAGCGCCGGTCTACCCCAGATCCGACAACCATCCGAGGAAGTCTCGGCCTGCCTCTCCGAGGCCGCCCAGGATCCCGCCGTCTTCCCCGAGCACGACGTCGCCACTGGAGTCTGAGTCGACGGTGTGGGACTGGGCCGCGTCGTCCGAGGGCTGTGCCTGGTGACTTCCAGTGGCCTCATGTCCCGCCTCCTGCGCCTGGAGTCGTCGCTTGACGAGGTTGATCGAGCCAAGCACCTCGGCGACCTCAGGCAGACCTGCGGCGTTCGCTGCCCATCGGGCGGGGCCCACCGCGCGCCATAACGCCTCGCCCACAATTGCGGAAATCATCTCCCAGCCTCCACCGCGCAAGGGCCTGTTCGCGGTACCGGAGGTGGACCGGTGTTCTCGACGCCGTATTGGCGGGCCGCGGCGACGACGGCGTTGAGGTCAGGCGCCTCGGTGTCCACTGGTGGCAACGTACGGGACACCGCGGGCGTCCCGGTGTCGCGGAAGAACCGGTCGAAACCCGGTGCGGTACCGAATACGAGCATCTTCGCAGTCTCGGATTCGACGCAGAATCCATGTGGCACGGACCGTGGGCCCCACACGAAACTACCCGGAACCCCGCGGATGACGTCGGCACCGATGTAGATGCTGACCTCGCCGTCGAGAACGTAGAACGCCTCGTCCTCGTGACTGTGCACGTGGCGCGGCGAGGCCAGGCCGCGCGGCGCGAACAGCTCCTTCGCCCAGCAGCGGCCTCCGGTGGCCTCGCTGGTCACCTTGAATGTCAGCAGCGCGCCGAGGTGCCAGACGGCGAGTCCCTCGCCGGGCGGGGTGTGGAAGGGCGGAGCGCTGAGCTCGGCGGTCATGGTCAGGCTTCCTCCTGTGCGGGGGTGCGTTCACTGACCGTGTCAGCGTCGCCCGGCGGCTGCGGCAGCGAATCGGGCATAAGCCGTATTCAGGGCTGCCGGACCACGTACGTAGCGCTCTAGGCTCCCGACATGTGCGCTGCTCGTTGCCCGGTGCTGATCGGGCGCGCCCCCGAGCTGGCTGCGCTGCGGTCTGGGCTCGACGACGCCCGCCACCGCCGGGGGGCCGTGGCGGCGATCCTCGGGGCGCCGGGCATGGGGAAGACGCGGCTCCTGCGCGAGCTCGGTGCGGTGGCGCGGTCAGCCGGGATGGCGGTGCTGGTGGGTCGGGCAGTCGAGGCCGGGACCGGCACGGCGTTCCGCCCGCTCGCTGAAGCGCTGCTCGCGGGGCTTCGGGACAAGCCGACCTCGCTGGCCGAGGCGTCCGAGCTTCTACCGTTTCGCCCTGCCCTCGGGCGGCTGGTGCCAGACTGGCGAGTGCCCGGGGTGGTCGAGGAGTCGCCGGTCGCGCTGGCCGAGGGCGTGCTGCGGCTACTGCGGCTACTGGGCAGCGCGCACGGACTCATGTTTGTCCTCGACGACCTGCAGTGGGCCGACCCGGAATCGCTCGCCGTGCTCGAGTACCTGGCCGACAACCTTGGCACGGTGCCCGTGCTGATGGCGTGGGCGGCCCGGGACACCCCCGGTCCGGCCGCCAGGCTGGCCCGGGCCGTTGCCACCCGCGGGGGCACGCTGCTCGAGCTCGGCCCGCTCGACGACGCCGAGGTGGCCGCCATGTCGGCGGCCTGCCTGGATCGCGAACCGTCTGCCGAGCTGCTCGCCGTGCTGCACCGCAGGGCGGCCGGCACGCCATTGCTGGTCGAGGAACTGCTCGCAACCGGCGGAGACGACGCGGCCACCGTGGTTCCGGCCACCGTGCAGGAACTGGTGGCGCGGCGGACGGCCGCGCTCTCCGAACTGGCACGGGCCTGCGTGCGGTACAGCGCGGTATTGGGCCCGGTATCAGACTGGTCGCTCCTGGCCCAGCTGCTTGGAGCCGAAGACGAGGCGCTACTCGGCGCGTTCCGCGAGGCAGTCGCCGCCCAACTGCTGGAGACGACGAACGTCGGCTTTCGCTTCCCGCACACGCTCCTCCAAGACGCGGTGCTGGCCGCGATGCTGCCGCCGGAGCGGGCGATGGCCGCGGCCCGAGCGCTGACCGTCGTGCGAGCCGCTCACGCCGGACTCGACGAGCCGTGGGACGAGATCGCCGCCCACCTGGCATCGCTCGCAGGCGACGCGGCCACCGCCGCACAGATCCTGCATGTGACGGGTCGGCGGAACCTGTCCCGCGGGGCGCTCGCGACCGCGGAGGCGACGCTTCGTCGGGCAGCCTCGCTGGCCGGGCGCGACGAGCGGCTCTCCGCGGAGATCGACGACGCACTCGCCGAGACGCTGTACCTTGCGAGCAAGACCGACGCGGCGACGGCGATCAGCGCCCGGCTGATCCAGCGGCTCGACCGGCACCGCGACAGTAGCCGGTTGGCGGTGGCACATCTGCGCCTCGCCCGCGTGCACGGCGCCGCGGGCGACTGGGATGCGGCCGAGGCCGAACTCGGCCGAGCGTCGCGGTGCGCCGAGGTTCCGGTCTCCGCCCGCGTTTCGGCGGCAGCAGCGCATGCCGCGCTCGCCCGATCGCGCTTCGAGGAGGCGCGGGCGCACGCGGAAGCGGCGCTGGCCGTGGCCGAGCAGATCGACGACACCGACACCGTCTGCGATGCACTCGAGGTGCTCGGGCGCATTGCCCGGCGAGCCGACCTCGGCGCGGCCGAGGCGCTGTTCGAGCGGGCCCGCACCCTCGCCGACCACGCCGGACTCGCGGTGCGCGAGGCCCGGGCCCTGCACGAGCTGTCAACCCTTGACGCGATCGGCAGCCTGCGGTTCGACCGGCTGGAGGCGGCCCGCCAACGTGCGCTGGACGTCGGCGCGCTGGGCACGGTGGCCATCGTCGACCTACACCTCGCCGCAACCGCGATCATGAGGTGGGACCTCGAGCGCGCGACGCGGTCGGCCTGGCGCGGCGTCGAGAGCGCGCGGCAGCTCCGTCTGGCCATCCTGCCGAAGGCCCTCGTGCTCGCCGCCGTCGCCGAAGCCGTACGCGGGCACGCCGAGGACGGCGAGCCCGCCTTGACCGAGGCGCTGCGACTGGCGTCCGATGACCCACACCTGCTCGGCGACGTATGGGGAGCCCGGGCACACCGCTCGCTCCTCGCGGCCGATCACTCCCGGGCGCTCGTGGAGCTGGGGCTGACGGTGGTCAATGGCCTGGGGGAGGTCATCGCCTCGCCGCATGTCGGCCTCTGGCTGCTCATGTCCGCGTCCGCGACCGGCACCCTGGAGCATCTGCCCGCCGGCATCATGACCTCCCGCTGGAACCGGGCCTACCTCCGGTTCGCCGAAGCGGTCGTCCTGGGCCGCCACGGGCATGCGGCCGAGGCGGTCGCCGCCTTCGCCGAGGCCGACACCGCGATGCGCGAACCGACCGACGTGCGCTGGCATCGCAGGCATGCGCGCCGCGTGGTGGCCGAGGCCGCGCTGGCCGATGGCTGGGGGCATCCGGTTCGCTGGCTGACCGAGGACCTACCGTTCTTCGAGTCCCTCGGCCACGATCGGATCGCCTCGGCGTGTCGGGGGCTGCTGCGCCGCGCAGGCGCACCCGTGCCCCGGCGCAGCCGGCACGTCGCCGTCATCCCCGAAGAGCTGCGCCGCCTCGGCGTGACGGCCCGGGAGCACGAAGTGCTGCAGCTCGTTGCGGACGGCCTGGACAACCGCGGGATCGCCGCGCGCCTCGTCCTTTCCCCACGGACCGTCGAGAAACACGTCGAGCGCCTGCTCGCCAAGACCGGCCGCGCCAAGCGCATCGAGCTCGTCGCGTTCGCCGCTGGAGTGCCTTGCCGCCCCCGGTGACCCGGCGCACACTCAGGCATGGCCGTCTTCAAAATGAAGTCGCAGGCCTCCTATCGATCCGGCGACCTCGAGGTCCGGGCCACGATCTCGTTCGTCATCCGCTGGCGGGACTCGTTGCAGCGGAAGCGGCTGGCGGCCGAGCTCAGCACGTACACCACGCCGCGCGAGCTGCTGGAGCTCGAGGCCATGATGGAGCGCTACGACGACGGCGAGACCGCCGAGATGCGCTCCATCCTGGCCGCGCAGGCCGAGGGCAGGCGGTTCGCCCAGCGGCGGGGCCCGTTGGGTTAGCAGTTGCCGGGAATGGGCGTCGAGGCGCGCAACGGATTGCTGGATGCTGCCCGTAGCTGCACAATGCAGCAATGGCAGCCATTACGATTCGCGACGTTCCCGATGAGACGCGGGCCGAGCTCGCATCCCGGGCAGCACTGAGCGGGCGTTCGTTGCAGGAGTACCTGCGTGCACGCCTGATCGAGATGGCGCGTCGCCCGGACGCGCACGTGCTGATGGCCAAGGTTCGCGAACGCAAGCAGCGCCTGGGCAGCAGCCTGTCCGCCGAGGAGATCCTCGGTCACCGGGACGCCGATCGCCGATGACACTCGTTGTCGACGCGTGCGTGGTTGCCGCCGCGCTTGCAGACGGCGGTCCCGTCGGAACGTGGTCGGACGGCTTGCTGGAGTCCGACGACCTCGCCGCGCCGCACCTCATGCCCGTCGAGGCCGCCAATGTTCTGCGGCGGGCGGTCCGGGCGGGTGAGATCACGGCGGACACCGCTGCGCTCGCCCACACCGACCTGCTCGACCTGGACGTCGAGTTCTTCGCTTACGAGTCGTTCGGTGCTCGGATATGGGAGCTGCGGAACAGCGTCACCGCCTACGACGCCTGGTACGTGGCGGTCGCCGAGTCGCTGGACGCGACGTTCGCGACCCTCGACGCCAAGCTGACAAAGGCCCACGGGCCACGGTGCCGGTTCGTGACGCCTCCTTGAGCCGGAGCTGTGTGGGGGCCGGTCGACTCACGCGGATACGGTCACCGTGTGCAGGGCCGCGCCGGGCTGGCAGCGTTCGCAGCCGAGCGTGGTCGGTACGTGCCCTCAGCTCCCCGGCACGGTGCCGCGGGCGAACCACGCCCGGGCGTCCAGGCTGAACGGGCCGCCGCCCGGGACCGCGGCCCGACAGGCTTCGCGCACCTGGGCCCGGCGCTCCTGCGGCAGCGAACGCAGGAACTGGCCCGCAGGTCCGACGCCGAGCGTGAGCGGCTCCCAGAAGTCGTCGAAGTCGGAGTACTCGGCGCGGGCCGTGAGCGCGCCCTCGATGACGTCGTCGAGTCCGACCCGACGGAACCGCTCGGCGATGTCGCCTTTCGCGGTGCCCGCCATCCGACGCTCCCCCTGCGCCTCGGGCTCCACGGTCCGCACCGCGGCCCAGAACGTGCTCAACATCGTCATCCCACCGGTGGCGATGTCCCACATGCACGCGGCGACGACACCGCCTGCTCGAGTGACCCGCGCCATCTCCCGAACACCCGCGTCGGGATCGGTCATGAAACCGATGACCAGCGAGCTCAACGTGGCGTCGAACTCCCCGGTCGGCCAGGGCAGCCGCTCGGCCACGCCCTCGCGCACGTCCACGCCGGGATTGCGCACCCGGCAGGCGGCGACGAACTGCGGCGCGGGATCGATCGCCGCGACGTTGCCCGCACCGACCCGCGTGACCAGCTCACGCGTGAGCCCGCCCGGTCCGCATCCCACGTCCAGCACCCGCATGCCGGACCCGACATCGGCCGCGTCGGCCAGCGCGACGGCCAAGGTCGGCACGTAGCGGCCCATGAAGCGGTCGTAGTCCTCGGCAGGCGCGGCGAACTGCATGTCGCCAAGTCTAGGGATCTTGTTTGTCGGTGGCGGGCACGAGGGTGACCGGTCCGAGGGGGCCGTACCGGCTCGCGTAGGCCAGCGCGGCGGCGAGGTCGATGACGCCGTTGCTGTGCTGCCCGTCGTCGAACTCGGTGGACAGCACGCCGAACGCGGCGCCGCGGGCGTCGAGGAAGCCGCTTCCGGAATCCCCCGGGACCCCCGGCGGCGTGGTGGCCACGTAGTGCAGGAGGCCGTCCGCGCCGTCGCCGAGGCTGGTGCCTTTCTTCACCGTCGTGCCGCCGTCGTTGGGCGCGTAAGTGGCGACGGACTCGCCCGCACGCAGGCCGTCGGTGTCCAGCCCGGTCGGCCCGCCCAGCTCCGGCATGGTCGGGTCGACCCGGGCGGCGTCCGCCGGGGCGAGCGCGACGAGGGCAAAGTCGTTGTATGCGCACCTCTGCGGGTCGCGCTCGCCCCGCTGCCGCATCGTGATCCAGGAGCTGTAGGCGAGGCTGGCGTTGCTCGTGCCACCGTCGCTGCGGCGGACGAGCACCGTGGTCCCGACCGGCAGGGTCGGCGCGGTGCAGCCCGAACCGGCGGCGCGCGACCCCGTGCCCGCGCAGTGCGCGGCCATCCCCAGGTAGGTCCGGCCGTGCGCGGTGAACACGAAGTCGGCGGTGCAGGCGTTGCCGGAATGGGCGGAAAGGGGCGTCAGCAGGGCGACGCCGGGCCGGATCGTCGCCGTCGGCCACCGAGGGGCGGCGGAAGCCACGCCCGGGACGAAGAGGAGCAGGCATGCCGTCACGGCCACGAGGCGGATCACAGGACGGACGGTAGGCACATCACGATCCCGACAGGCCCAACTCCACCCGAGCGGGTGGCCCCGTTCGGGGCGCTGGCGCGCCAGGTCGGTGTTATCGCGCGGTCCAGCCGCCGTCGACGGACAGGGACGAGCCGGTGATCGACCTGGACGCGGGCCCCCACAGCACCGCGGCGACCTCGGCCACCTCGTGCGGGTCGATCAGCCGCTTCACCGCCTCGGGGGCGAGCAGCACGCGGTCGCGCACCTCGTCCTCGCTGATCCCGTGGGCGCGGGCCTGGTCGGCGATCTGGCGTTCCACCAGCGGCGTCCGGACGTAGCCGGGGCTTACGCAGTTGCTGGTGACGCCGTGCTCGGCGGCTTCGAGCGCGATCACCTTGGACAGGCCTTCCAGGCCGTGCTTGGCGCTGACGTAGGCCGCCTTGAACGGGCTCGCGCGGTGGCCGTGCGCGCTGGAGACATGCACGAGCCTGCCCCAGCCGCGGTCGTACATGTGCGGGAGGACGCGGCGGGCGAGCCGGAACGGCGCCTCCAGCATGACCCGGAGGATCAGGCCGAAGCGCTCGGGGTCGAACTCCGGCAGCGGGGCGACGTGCTGCAGCCCCGCGTTGTTGACGAGCACGTCGACCGTCGGCGGCAGCGCGTCCACGGCGTCGAGGTCGGACAGGTCGCAGACGACCGGCGCGACGCCGGGCACGTCGTCGGCGAGGCGTTCGAGGCCCGCCTGGTCGCGGTCGACGGCGTACACGTGCGCACCGTCCGCGGCCAACCGGGCGACCATCGCCGCGCCGATGCCGGACGCCGCGCCCGTGACGAGTGCCGTTCGCCCGTTGAGAAGGGACATGCCGGGGATGGTACGGGCACCCCGCCCGGAGGCGTCCTCGCAGAGCAGTTGGTCACCTCGCAGACGCTGTGGCCTCTGCGAGGTGTCAGCCGGGTCTGCGAGGTCGGGCCCGGCGGCATCGGGCGCGCCCCGCCCAGCCGCGCCCCGTAGCAGTGGACCGGTGCCGGCGAAGGCTCCCCGTTTCCGTCGGCACCGGTCAAGGGGATCAACGCGCGTCGGAGCGTCCGGATACTGCGCACTACGCCCGACCCGTCCAACGGGCGAGGTCCGCGATCGGGAAGCCGTGCAGCAGCACGGTCGGCCCGACGGTACGGTTAGATATCGAAAGGATAGATGCCTCGGGATTGGAGATCACCGTGCGCCCGTTCCGCTTCGGCGTCGTCGCCACGCCACAGGAGGGCCCCGACCGCTGGATCACTGACGTCAAGCGCATCGCCGACCTCGGCTACTCCACCGTCCTCATGCCCGACGGCGTGCAGCTGCTCTCGCCGTTCTCCTCGCTGGCGGTGGCCGCGACGGTGGCGCCGGTGCGCGTCGGCACGTTCGTGCTGGCCAGTCCGCTGCGCACCCCGCGGCAGGCGGCGTGGGAGGCGCACAGCCTCGCCGTGCTCACCGGGGGCCGCTTCGACATGGGCATCGGCACGGGGCACGACCGGGTGCCGCAGGGCGCCGCCGAGCTGGGCATGCCCTACGGCACCGCGTCGGAGCGGCGCGACCAGGTGAAGCAGACCGTCGCCCACCTCCGCGAGCTCGACGGCGACCACCACACGCCGGTGCTGATGGCCGCCCGCGGCCCCAGGGCGCTGGCGCTGGCCGCGGAGATCGCCGACATCGTCACGCTCGCCGCGGGACCGTTGGCCAGCCGTGACGAGGTCGCGGCCCTGGCCGCCCGACTGCGGGCCGCGGCCGGGTCGCGCGCCGCCGAGATCGAGCTCGCGATGAACCTGTTCGTCGTCGGCGAGGAGGTGCCGCCGTGGGTGAAGGGCTTCATCGGCGCCGACGCCGGGGAGCTCATCGCGGCCGACTCGCTGACGTTGCTCCGCGGCGACGTCGACGCGATGGTCGACGAGCTGCAGCGGCGGCGTGACGCGTTCGGCACGAGCTACATCTCGGTGAACGCCGCGTTCTTCGAAGCGCTCGCGCCAGTGGTCGAGCGTTTGGCGGGCACGTGAGGTCAGACGGCCGGGTCGAACCAGGTGAGTCCCGGGAACCGGGCGAAGCCGCGGTCCGCCGTAGCCAGCCTTCCACCGTGCGACCGGGTCATGGCCGCGAGCCAGGCGTCCGGGACGAGGTTGCCCCGTACCTGGCGGTCCGCGGCGGCGATGTCGGTGAAGTGCCGCCACGTCGCCTCTGTGGCGGCGAGGGTGCGCACGTATCTGGCGCCGTGCAGCGCGGCCACGAAGGCGAGGGCCTCTGAGGACGTCGCGGGCTCCGCGAAGACACGGGGATGCGTGACGATGCGGAGGAACCCGGTCAACGCCGCCTCCACGAGCCCGAGCTCGTCCTCTCCCGCAACGACAACGCCAAGCCACGCGGCATAACGCTCATGGTGCGCCGCATCCCGACGGTGCGCGTAGATGAGGATGTTGACGTCGGGAACGATCACCGAGGGCCGTCGGTGTCGAGGACGTCCCAGACGGCGTCCCGGTCGGCGAGATCGACGAGCACCCGACCGCCGGGACGTCCGGACGTCGGGAGCCGCGGCGCAGGCCCCACCGGCGGAGCCTCCGACTTCGCCAGCACCGCACGCAACCCTTCCACGACCAGGCTGGTGAACGTGCGGCCCTCGGCGGCCGCGCGCCTTCTGACTTCCTCGGCGAGCGCGTCGGGAAGGTTCAGCGTGGTGCGCATGCAGATGAGCATACGCACCGCGCTGGATGTCTGCATCGTTACGTGATCGGCCGGTCCGTCGGGTTGATCGGGCGGGGGAGCACCGAGCGACCCGTCAGGTAGGCGTCCACCCCCGCCGCCGCCGACCGGCCCTCCGCGATCGCCCACACGATGAGGCTCTGCCCACGGCCCATGTCACCGGCGGTGAAGACGCCGTCGACGCTGGTCATGAAGCTCTGGTCGCGCGCGACGTTGCCGCGCTCGTCCAGCTCCACCCCCAGGTCCGAGAGCAGCTTGCCCTTCTCCGGCCCGACGAAGCCCATCGCCAGCAGCACCAGATGCGCGGGCAGCTCCCGCTCGCTGTCCTCGACCGGCACGAACCGGCCCTGGGCGTCGCGGGACACCTCGACGATCCTGATGGCGGCCAGGTTGCCCTCGGCGTCCGCCACGAACTCGGTGGTGTTCACCGAGTACAGCCGCTCGCCGCCCTCCTCGTGCGCCGACGAGACGCGGTAGACCATGGGATAGGTCGGCCACGGCATGCCGTCGGTGCGGCGCTCCGGCGGCGTGGGCATGATCTCCAGCTGGGTGACCGACGCGGCGCCCTGCCGGTGCGCGGTGCCGAGGCAGTCGGCCCCGGTGTCGCCGCCGCCGATGATCACGACGTGCTTGCCGTGCGCGGTGATCGGCGGCGCGTCGATGTCGCCGTGCTGCACGTGGTTGGCCCACGGCAGGTACTCCATCGCCTGGTAGACGCCCTCGACCTCGCGGCCCTTGGCCGGGATGTCCCGCCACGCCGTCGCGCCGCCCGCGAGGACGACCGCGTCGAACTCCGCGCGGAGCTGCTCGGCGGTGACGTCGGTGCCGACGTCGACCGAGGCCCGGAAGATCGTGCCCTCGTCGCGCATCTGGGCCAGGCGCCGGTCCAGCCGGGCCTTCTCCATCTTGAACTCGGGGATGCCGTAGCGCAGCAGGCCGCCGATGCGGTCGGCGCGCTCGAACACCACGACGTCGTGCCCGACCCGGGTGAGCTGCTGGGCCGTCGCCAGCCCCGCCGGACCGGACCCGACGACGGCCACCTTCATTCCGGTGCGGGTGCCCGGCTTCTGCGGGGGCACCCACCCCTCGTCCCACGCACGGTCGACGATCTCGATCTCGACCTGCTTGATCGTGACGGCGTCGGAGTTGATCGCCAGCACGCAGGCGGCCTCGCACGGGGCGGGACAGAGTGTGCCGGTGAACTCGGGGAAGTTGTTGGTGGCGTGCAGGCGCTCGGTGGCCTCGCGCCAGTCGTGGCGGTAGACGAGGTCGTTCCACTCCGGGATGAGGTTGCCCAGCGGGCAGCCCTGGTGGCAGAACGGGATGCCGCAGTTCATGCAGCGGCCCGCCTGGGCCTCCAGATCACTGTGCGGGAAGTCCTCGTAGACCTCCCGCCAGTCCCGCAGCCGCAGGTCCACCGGCCTGCGGGCGGGCAGCTCCCGGGGGGTCTTCATGAACCCCTTGGGGTCACCCATGTGCCGCCTCCATGATCGCTGCGTTCACGTCCCGACCGTCCCGCTCGGCCGCCTCGCGGGCCTTCAGCACCCGCTTGAAGTCCTTCGGCATGACCTTCCCGAACCGGCCGATCGCGTCGTCCCACTCGGTGAGCAGCTGCTTCGCGACGGCGGACTCGGTCTCGGCGAAGTGGCGCTCCACGGTGTCGCGCAGGAACTCGCGGTCGGCCTCGTCGAGCTCCTCGATGTCGACCATCTCCGGGTTGACCCGGCGCCGCACTCCATCCTCTGTGGCGAGGTCGAGCACGTAGGCGACGCCGCCGGACATGCCCGCCGCGAAGTTGCGCCCGATCCGCCCGAGCACGACGACCTTGCCGCCGGTCATGTACTCGCAGCCGTGGTCGCCGACGCCCTCGACGACGGCCAGCGCACCGGAATTGCGCACGCAGAACCGCTCGCCGACGATGCCGCGCACGAAGATCTCGCCGGACGTGGCCCCGTAGAGGATCACGTTGCCCGCGATGATGTTCTCCTCGGCCTTGAACGGGGCCGTCGGGTGCGGCCGCAGCGTGAGCCGCCCGCCGGAGAGCCCCTTGCCGAAGTAGTCGTTCGCGTCGCCGACCAGCCGCAGGGTGATGCCCTTCGGCACGAACGCGCCGAAGCTCTGCCCGGCCGACCCGGTGAGCGTGACGTCGATCGTGTCGTCGGGAAGACCCTCGCCGCCCCACGCCTTGGTCAGCTCGTAGCCGAGCATGGTGCCGACCGTGCGGTTGACGTTGCGCACCGGCAGGTCCAGCCGGACCTTGTCGCCCGAGCGCAGCGCGCCCTCGCAGAGCTGGATCAGCGTGTTGTCCAGCGCCTTCTCCAGGCCGTGGTCCTGCGCCTTGGTGCGGTGCCGCGGGGTGCCCGGCGGCAGCTGCGGCATCGCGAAGATCGGCGAGAGGTCCATGCCCTCGGTCTTCCAGTGCCGGACCGCGTCGTCGACGTCGAGCATCTCGGCGTGCCCGACCGCCTCGGCCAGGGTGCGGAAGCCCAGCTGAGCCAGGTACTCGCGCACCTCCTGTGCGACGAAGCGCATGAAGTTGACGACGTACTCGGGGCGCCCGTCGAAGCGCTTGCGCAGCTCCGGGTTCTGGGTGGCGACCCCGACCGGGCAGGTGTCGAGGTGGCAGACACGCATCATGATGCAGCCGCTCACCACCAGCGGGGCGGTGGCGAAGCCGAACTCCTCGGCGCCCAGCAACGCCGCGATGACGACGTCACGCCCCGTCTTGAGCTGCCCGTCGGTCTGCACGACGATCCGGTCGCGCAGGCCGTTGCGCAGCAGGGTGTGCTGGGTTTCGGCCAGCCCCAGCTCCCACGGCCCGCCCGCGTGCTTGATCGACGACAGCGGGGACGCCCCGGTGCCGCCGTCGTGCCCGGAGATGAGCACGACGTCGGAGTAGGCCTTCGCCACGCCCGCGGCGACGGTGCCGACGCCGACCTGGCTCACGAGCTTGACGTGCACCCGGGCGCCGGGGTTGGCGTTCTTGAGGTCGTGGATGAGCTGCTTGATGTCCTCGATGGAGTAGATGTCGTGGTGCGGGGGCGGTGAGATCAGCCCGACGCCCGGGGTCGAGTACCGCGTGCGCGCGATCCACGGATAGACCTTGGCGCCCGGCAGCTGGCCGCCTTCGCCCGGCTTCGCGCCCTGGCTGATCTTGATCTGCAGGTCGTCGGCGTTGACGAGGTATTCGCTGGTGACGCCGAACCGGCCGGACGCGACCTGCTTGATGGCGCTGCGGCGGTTGTCGCCGTTGGGGTCCGGGGTGTAGCGGTCGGCGTCCTCGCCGCCCTCACCTGTGTTGGACTTGCCGCCGATGCGGTTCATCGCGATCGCGAGGGTCTCGTGCATCTCCTTGGAGATCGACCCGTACGAGATGGCGCCCGTCGCGAACCGCTTGACGATCTCCTCGACCGGCTCGACCTCGTCGATGTCGACCGGCGACCGCGCGCCGCCCTTGAACCGGAAGAGCCCGCGCAGGGTCATGAGCCTGCCCGCCTGCTCGTCGACCGCGCGCGTGTACTCCTTGAAGATCTCGTACCGGCCCTGCCGGGTGGAGTGCTGCAGCTTGAACACGGTGGTCGGGTTGAACAGGTGCAGCTCGCCCTCGCGCCGCCACTGGTATTCGCCGCCGTCGTCCAGCGCGCGGTGGGCCGGGCGGATCCCGTCGGCCGGGAAGGCCCGGCGGTGCCGGGTGAGGACCTCCTCGGCGAGCACGTCGAAGCCGACGCCGCCCAGGCGGGACGTGGTGCCGGTGAAACACGTGTCGATGACGTCGGCGCCGAGGCCGACCGCCTCGAAGATCTGTGCGCCGGTGTAGGACGCCACGGTGGAGACGCCGATCTTGGACATGGTCTTGCGCACGCCCTTGGCCAGCGCCTTGACCAGGTTCCTGGCCGCGGTCTCGCAGTCGACCCCGGGGATGTCGCCGCGCATCGCGAGGTCCTCGACGGTGGCCATCGCGAGGTAGGGGTTGACCGCCGCCGCGCCGTAGCCGATGAGCAGGGCGATGTGGTGCACCTCGCGCGCGTCGCCCGCCTCGACGACCAGCCCGACGCGGGTGCGGGTGCGCTCCCGGACCAGGTGCTGGTGGACGGCGCCGGTGAGCAACAGCGAGGGGATCGGCGCGAAGTCCTTCGTGACGCCCCGCTGGGACAGCACGATGAGCCGTGCGCCGTCCTCGATGGCCTCCGACACCTGGGTGCAGATCTGCTCCAGACGCTTGCGCAGGCCCGCGCCGCCCTCGGCCGCGCGGAACGTGCCGCGGACCGTGACCGAGGTGAAGCCTGGGTAGTCGCCGTCGTCGTTGATGTGCACGATCCGGGCGAGGTCGTCGTTGGTGAGCACGGGCTCCGGCAGCATGATCGTGCGGCAGTGCGCTGGCGAGGCGGCCAGCAGGTTCTGCTCGGGGCCGAGTTGGCTGCCGAGCGAGGTGACCAGCTCCTCGCGGATCGCGTCCAGCGGAGGGTTGGTGACCTGCGCGAACAGCTGGTTGAAGTAGTCGAAGAGCTGGCGCGGCCGGGCCGAGATGGCGGCGAGCGGCGCGTCGTTGCCCATCGAGCCGATCGGCTCCGCCCCGGTGGCGGCCATCGGCTTGAGCAGGACGGAAAGCTCCTCCTCGGTGTATCCGTGGGACTGCTGACGCAGGGTGAGGGCGGCGTGGGTGGGCACCTCGCGCTCACGGTCGGCCAGGTCGGCGAGGTGGATCAGGCCCGCGTGCAGCCATTCCTCGTAGGGGTGCTCGGCAGCCAGCGCGCCCTTGATCTCCGCGTCGTCGACGAGCTTGCCCGCGGCCGTGTCGACGAGGAACATGCGGCCGGGTTCGAGCCGCCCCTTGCGCACGACCGCCGACGGCTCGACGTCCAGCACGCCGACCTCGGACGCGAGCACGACCAGGCCGTCCTCGGTGACCCAGTAGCGGGCGGGGCGCAGGCCGTTGCGGTCGAGCACCGCGCCCGCGACCGTGCCGTCGGTGAACGCGACGAGCGCGGGGCCGTCCCACGGCTCGATCAGCGTGGAGTGGAACTCGTAGAAGGCACGGCGGGCGGGATCCATCTCGGCGTGGTTCTCCCACGCCTCCGGGATCATCATCAGCACCGCGTGCGGCAGGGAGCGGCCTGCGAGGTGCAGCAGCTCGAGGACCTCGTCGAACGTGGCCGAGTCACTCGCGTCCGGGGTGACGATCGGGGAGAGGCGGGCGAGATCCCCGGGAATGAGCGCGACTCGACAGCAGCGCCTCGCGGGCGGCCATCCAGTTGCGGTTGCCGCGCAGCGTGTTGATCTCGCCGTTGTGCGCGACGTAGCGGTAGGGGTGCGCGAGCGGCCACGCCGGGAACGTGTTGGTGGAGAACCGGGAGTGCACCAGCGCCAGCGCGGTGACGACGCGCTCGTCGGAGAGGTCCGGGTAGAACGCCTCGACCTGCGCCTCGGCCAGCATGCCCTTGTAGACGATCGTGCGCGGCGACAGCGAGGGGAAGTAGACGCCGGTGGCGTGCTCGGCCCGCTTGCGCAGGCAGAACGTGCGGCGCTCCAGGGCGATGCCGGTCTCGCCTGCCGCACCCGCCACGAACAGCTGGCGGATCGTGGGCATCACACGGCGCGCGGTGGGCCCGAGGTCGGCGCCGTCGGGATCGGTGGGCGGCTCGCGCCAGCCCAGCACCTGCAGGCCCTCCTCGGCCGCGAGCGCGTCGATCTGGGCCATCACCGCGGCCGACCGGTCGCTCGGCAGGAAGGCGAGACCCGCGGCGTAGGCGCCCTCGCGCGGCAGGTCGAACGGGACGACCGCGCGGTAGAACGCATCCGGGATCTGCAGCAGGATGCCCGCGCCATCACCCGTGTTGACCTCCGCCCCGCGGGCGCCGCGGTGTTCGAGGCGCAGGAGCGCGGTGAGCGCCCGGCGCACGATGCCGTGGTCGCGGCGGCCTTTGAGGTCGGCCACCATGGCGACACCGCAGGCGTCGTGCTCGAACTCCGGGACGTACAAGGTGGGTTCAGCCAAGGTGGGCCTCCTGTCGTCTCGGTGCACCCCGACGACCTGCATCGGGACGACGTATTGGGTAGGAAAGTATGCGGAATGGACCGTCCGGTGCCGATGGACGGCCCATTCCAGGCGTCTTGCGCACACAGCAGCGGGTGCGATCGCGTCCACAGCGTCGCACGCGGCACCGACGATAACCAAGGACGAGCTGCGTGACGATGCTGACCAGGTCAGATGAGGATCTCCGCCACCGTCACCTCGACCCGGGCCGTACGGCCGGTTTGTTCGGCGAGCACGTGGGTGACCGTGCGCTGCACGGCCACGGCGACGTCGCGGCAGTTGTCGCTCATCCGGGTCGCGATCCGCACCCGGACGAGCGACTCGGGATCGGGGGTGACGTCGGCCCGCAGCAGGACGACGCCGGGCACCGTCGTGGCCGCGGCCGCGGCCACCGATGCGACCGCGGCGTCCGCCACGTGCAGCGTCACGCGTCCCACAGGTCCACCACCTCGATGTCGACCCGGCGCAGCGGCACCCCGAGCGCCTGCTCGCCCGCCGCGAGCACCCGCCTGCGGACCCGCGCCGTCGCCGCGACCAGGTCAAGGCCCAACGGGGCCGTCACCGTCAGCGCGACGTCCGCGGTGGTGTCGGGGCCGGGTTGCTCGATGCGGCAGCTGCGGGCGCGCATCCCGTCCATGGCGTCGACGACGGCGCGCAGCACGCCTGCCGCCGCGGCACGGGCCAGGCGGTTGGGCCCGAGGGGCGACTCCAGGCGCAGCGCCTCCTCGGGCCGCAGCCGGTCGCGCACCGCGCCCATCACGTGCCCATCACGGTCTCCAGCACCGCCGGGGGCGGCGCCACCGGCGCGACGGCCATGCGGTGCACCGCGGCGTCGAGCCGTCGGGCGTCGGCATAGACGGCCGAGCAGTACGGGCAGTCCCGCTCGTGCGCGTCGGGCGCACGGCCCGCCTCGGCGCGGTCCCACACCAGCACGGCGTCTCGGCCGCAGGCCAGCAGCTCGATGGCGCCCTCTGCTACTGCCACTGTTGCATCACCCCCGCCAGTCGCACCCGCGCGCGGTGGATGCGACCCCGCACGGCCGTCTCTCCCGCACCCGTGATCGCCGCGATCTCGCTGTAGCCCAGCCCTTCCAGCTCCCGCAGTACCCAGCACACCCGCAGGTCGTCCGGGAGATCCTGCACCGCCCGGCCCAGCGTGGCCAGCTCGAGATCGAGCAGCGCGGCCTGTTCGGGGGAGTCGGGCGCGGCGACGTCGGCGCCCGCGTCGGGCACGGGCACCGCACGGCGGCGCCGCAGGGCCACGGCGCACCGGTTCGTGACCAGCCGGTACATCCACGTCGAGAACGCGGCGTCGCCCCGGAACCGGTCGAGGTGGCGCCACGCGTCCAGCAGCGCCTCCTGCAGTGCGTCCTCGGCCTCGCCCGGGTCGCCGGTCACGCGCACCGCGGTGCGGTACAGCGCTGCCTGGTGGCGGCGGGCGAGCGCCTCGAACGCCCGCACGTCGCCCTCCTGGGCGCGCACCACCAGCGTAAGGTCGTCCAGCGACACAGCGCCAAAGGTAGCGGCGATACGGTAGGTGTGTGGCCCAGGACCCTGCGCTCGCTGCGGCCGTCGCCGCGGCCGTGCTCGCCCACCCCGGCGTTGCGGCGATGTCGGGTGGCGCGTTCGGCACCGTCGCCTCCTACCTCCCCCGAAGGCGGGTGGTAGGAGTGCGGCTGCCGCTCGAGGACGCCGATCCGGTCGAGGTCGCGGTGGTCGCCCGGCTGGGCGTGCCGCTGCCGCGGCTCGCCGAGGAGCTGGGCGCCGCGGTGGTGGCCGTGCTCGGACCGGTCGCCGTGGACGTGACGGTCACGGACGTCGAGACAGGGGTCGAGGTCGCCGTCGGTCCGGATGCGGGTCTCGCCTAGACTCGGACGACGTCGTGGAGCCGGTGATGCAACCGGCGGGTGAGCCGATCGAGGAGTACCGAGAAGTGAAGAGCACCGTCGAACGGCTCAGCCCGACCAGGGTCCGGATCAACGTCGAGGTGCCCTTCGACGAGCTGAAGCCCGATTTCGACCGCGCGTACAAGAAGATCGCCCAGCAGGTCAACGTGCCCGGCTTCCGCAAGGGCAAGGTGCCCGCCCGCATCATCGAGGCCCGCCTCGGCCGCGGCGTGGTGCTGGAGCAGGTCGTCAACGACGCCATTCCCACGAAGTACTCCGAGGCCGTCACGTCGGCCGAGGACGTTTCGCCGCTGGGTCAGCCGAAGATCGAGATCACCGAGATCGCCGACAACGAACGGCTCGCGTTCACCGCCGAGGTCGACGTGCGGCCGGACATCACGCTGCCGGAGCTGTCCACGCTCGCGGTGCAGGTGGAGGACGCCGCGGTCACCGACGCCGACGTCGAGGAGGCGCTGGACAACCTGCGCGCCCGGTTCGCCACGCTCACCGGGGTGCAGCGGCCCGCCGCAAAGGACGACTTCGTGCAGATCGACCTCGCGGCCGCGGTGGACGGCAAGCCCGTCGAGGAGGCCCAGACCAGCGGGCTGTCATACCAGATCGGCCAGGGCGGCCTGATCGACGGCATCGACGACGCGGTCACCGGCCTGTCCGCCGGTGAGTCGGCCAGGTTCCCCACCACGCTGGTGGCGGGGGAGTACAAGGACCGCGAGGCGGAGGTCACCGTCACTGTCACCGCCGTCAAGGAGCGCCAGCTTCCCGACGCCGACGACGAGTTCGCCCAGCTGGCCAGTGAGTTCGACACCCTCGACGAGCTCACCGCCGACCTCCGCACCCGGCTCGGGCGCGCCCGGCAGATGGAGCAGCTCGCCTCGGCGCGCGACAAGGTGCTCGACGCGCTCGTCGAGGCCACCGACGTGCCGTTGCCCGAGGACATCGTCCAGTCGGAGATCGACGCGCGCGTGCACGACGCCGTTCATCCGTTCGACCACGACGAGGAGAAGTTCGCCGAGTTCCTCGCGGAGCACGGCAAGACCCGCGCGGAGTTCGACACCGAGTCGCGCGAGGACGCCGAGCAGTCGGTCCGCGTGCGGCTCGTCCTCGACGCGCTGGCCGAAGCCCGGGAGGTGACGGTCGGCCAGGACGAGCTGACCGAGCGGATCATCTTCCAGGCCCAGCAGTACCAGATGCCGCCGGAGGAGTTCGTCCAGCGCATCCAGGAGGCGGGCCAGTTGGCGGCCATCTTCGCCGACGTCCGGCGCAGCAAGGCGCTCATCGAGGCCGTCCGCGCGGCCACGGTCACCGACGCGTCCGGCAAGCCGCTCGACATGGCGGAGCTGCTTGGCGACGAGAAGCAGCCCGAAGAGGAGCCCGACGAGGCTGTGGACGCCTGAGCGCACGCCCACAGCGAACACGGCGGTCGACGCAGCCGGTGGGGAGCCGCCGCCGCGTAGGGTCGAGACCGTACAGATCACCAGCAGGACAGATCACCATCACGCAAGACCGAGCAGACACGAGCCAGAGGCAGGGTGAAGTGACGACCCAGGACCGTCTCATCGGAGCGGCCATGCGGCGGGGCGGTACGCCCACGTCGATGACGTTGTCGGACTCGGTGTACGAGCGGCTGCTGCAGCAGCGGATCATCGTGCTCGGCCAGCAGGTCGACGACGACATCGCCAACCGGATCGCCGCGCAGATGCTGCTGCTCGCCGCGGAGGACCCCACGGCCGACATCTCGCTGTACATCAACTCGCCGGGCGGATCCGTCACGGCGGGCATGGCCATCTTCGACACGATGGAGTTCATCCCGTGCGACGTGGCCACCTACGCCATGGGCCTGGCCGCCTCGATGGGCCAGTTCCTGTTGTCGGCGGGCCAGCGGGGCAAGCGGTACGCCCTGCCGCACTGCCAGATCCTCATGCACCAGCCCTCGGCAGGCGTCGGGGGCACCGAGTCCGACATCGCCATCCAGGCGGAGCTGTTCCGGCGTCACAAGCAGGAGATGGCGCAGCTGATTTCGAGCCACACCGGCCAGACCGTCGAGCGGATCATGAAGGACTTCGACCGCGACCGCTGGTTCTCCGCCCGCGAGGCGTTGGAGTACGGCTTCGTCGACCACGTCATCTCGCGCGCCGGGCAGCTGCCGGGCGACGCGACCACGAGCCAGAACGGCGACGGGAGCGTCCGATGAGTTTCCAGAT
The DNA here is from genome assembly GCA_963822805.1 of uncultured Actinomycetota bacterium. GTDB lineage: Bacteria > Actinomycetota > Actinomycetes > Mycobacteriales > Pseudonocardiaceae > Pseudonocardia. The sequence continues at coordinate 29,738 of CAWGIV010000007.1, forward strand.
GCCGGGGGGCGAAGCCCCTCGTCGGCACAGTCCCGGTACGTGCTGCCGTCCTTCGTGGAGCGCACGAGCTACGGGGTCAAGGAGTCCAACCCGTACAACAAGCTGTTCGAGGAACGCATCATCTTCCTCGGCGTGCAGATCGACGACGCGTCCGCCAACGACGTCATGGCGCAGCTGCTGTGCCTGGAGTCGGCCGACCCGGACCGCGAGATCAGCATGTACATCAACTCGCCCGGCGGCTCGTTCACGTCGCTGATGGCGATCTACGACACGATGCAGTTCATCCGGCCCGACATCCAGACCGTCTGCCTCGGGCAGGCCGCCTCGGCCGCCGCGGTGCTGCTGGCGGCGGGCACCCCCGGGCGTCGGCTCGCGGTGCAGAACGCCCGCATCCTCATCCACCAGCCCGCGGTGGAGGGGATCTACGGGCAGGTGTCGGACCTGGAGATCCAGGCGGCCGAGATCTCCCGCATGCGCAAGCTGCTGGAGAGCACCCTGGCCAAGCACTCCGGCAAGAGCGAAGAGCAGGTGCGGCTCGACATCGAGCGCGACAAGATCCTCACCGCCGAGGAGGCCAAGGAGTACGGCATCGTCGACGAGATCATCCAGAGTCGCAAGCTCTCGGCCGTCTAGATATTTTGCCGTCCGCCGACACCGCCGAAGTCGGGGAGCTGCATGCTCCCCGATGCGCGGTTCGAGCGGGTACCGTCACGAGGGCGCGCACCCCGCGCGCCGGATGGGACTGGGGACTGCACTCATGGCACGCATCGGCGATGGCGGTGATCTGCTCAAGTGCTCGTTCTGTGGGAAGAGTCAAAAGCAGGTCAAGAAACTGATCGCCGGTCCAGGCGTCTACATCTGCGACGAGTGCATCGATCTCTGCAACGAGATCATCGAGGAGGAGCTGGCCGAGGCCGGTGAGGTCAAGCTCGACGAGCTGCCCAAGCCGTCGGAGATCCACGACTTCCTCGACCAGTACGTGGTGGGCCAGACCCACACCAAGCGCACGCTGTCGGTCGCGGTCTACAACCACTACAAGCGCATCCAGGCGGGCGACAAGGGCCGCGCGGGCGACAACGACGGCATCGAGATCGCGAAGTCCAACATCCTCATGCTCGGCCCCACCGGCTGCGGCAAGACGTACCTGGCGCAGACCCTGGCGAAGCTGCTGAACGTGCCGTTCGCCATCGCCGACGCCACGGCGCTCACCGAGGCGGGCTACGTCGGCGAGGACGTCGAGAACATCCTGCTCAAGCTCATCCAGGCGGCCGACTACGACGTCAAACGGGCCGAGACGGGCATCATCTACATCGACGAGGTCGACAAGATCGCCCGCAAGTCGGAGAACCCCTCGATCACCCGGGACGTGTCCGGCGAGGGCGTGCAGCAGGCGCTGCTGAAGATCCTGGAGGGCACCACGGCGTCGGTGCCGCCCCAGGGCGGGCGCAAGCATCCGCACCAGGAGTTCATCCAGATCGACACCACCAACGTGCTGTTCATCGTGGCGGGCGCGTTCGCGGGGCTGGAGAAGATCATCGGAGATCGGGTCGGCAAGCGCGGCCTCGGCTTCGGGGCCGAGATCCGGTCGAAGCGCGATCTCGACACGTCCGAGAGCTTCTCCGAGACGCTGCCGGAAGATCTCATCAAGTTCGGCCTCATCCCCGAGTTCATCGGGCGGCTGCCGATCGTCGCGTCGGTCACGTCGCTGGACAAGGACGCGCTCGTCAAGATCCTCACCGAGCCGCGCAACGCGCTGGTGAAGCAGTACCGCAAGCTGTTCGAGATGGACGGCGTGGAGCTGGAGTTCACCGCGGACGCCCTCGAGGCGGTGGCCGACCAGGCCATCCTGCGCGGCACCGGGGCCCGCGGGCTGCGCGCCATCATGGAGGAGGTCCTCCTCCCGGTGATGTACGACATCCCGAGCCGCGACGACGTGGCCAAGGTCGTGGTCACCGAGCAGACCGTGCGCGAGAACGTCAACCCGACGATCGTGCCGCGCGTCCCCACCACCCGCCGCGAGCGCCGGGAGCGCAGCGCCTGATTCCTTCTGGGCCTGGCGGTGTCAGCTGCCGATCGCGTCCAGCTCGGCAGCCACGTCGCCAATGTCGAGCGTGGCGGCGGCGACGTTCTCCCGCAGGTGGTCCACCGACGAGGTGCCGGGGATCAGCAGGACGTTCGGTGAGCGGCGCAGCAGCCAGGCCAGCGCGACGGCCATCGGGGTGGCGCCGAGCCGGTGCGCGACCGCCTGCAGCGTGTCGGACTGCACCGGGTTGAACCCGCCGAGCGGGAAGTAGGGCACGAACGCGATGCCCTCACGGGCCGTGCGATCGACGAGCGCGTCGTCCCCGCGGCGGGCGATGTTGTACATGTTCTGCACGCACACCACGGGCGCGATCGTCTGCGCCTCGGCGAGCTGCTCGGCGGTGACCGTGCTGAGGCCGAGATGGCGGATCAGCCCCTGCTGCTGCAGTTCGGCCAGCGCCGTGAACTGCTCGGCGATCGACCCGGGCTCGGGCTCCTCGAAGCCGCCGACCCGCAGGTTGACCACGTCGAGGACGTCCAGTCCGAGGTGCCGGAGGTTGTCCTGCACCTGCTCGCGCAGCTCCGCGGGCGTGCGCGCAGGCGGCCAGCCGCCCTGCTCGTCGCGACGGGCCCCGACCTTTGTGACGATGTGCAGGTCGTCCGGATACGGAGCGAGCGCCTCACGGATGAGCGCGTTGGTCACGTACGGCCCGTAGTAGTCGGCCGTGTCGACGTGGTTGATGCCGAGGTCGACGGCGGCGCGCAGCACCGCGATCGCGGCGTCATGGTCCTTGGGCGGCCCGAAGACCCGGGGCCCGGCGAGCTGCATGGCGCCGTAGCCGATGCGGGTGAGGTCGAGGTCGCCGACGCGGTAGCGGTCGTGGAGCGCGGTGGACGTCATGGCCCCACGATGCAACGGTCGAGCCGACTCTGCAGCGCCACACCGTCCGTGATCGCCCCGAGACGGACGTTCACGGGGTTTGATCACCGGGAACGTCGTTCTCGTGGCGATCACTGCGCGTACCCCGGCAGGATTTCTTCCCATGAGAACGTTGCTCGGCTGGGGTCGGTGGGGGCAGCGGCTGGTCGGCCGCCGCGCGGGGCCCGTCGTGTCGGTGGCCGCGGTCCGGCCGCTGGCGGGCGGTCGGGCGCCGCTGGTCGTCGACCGGCTGGGCGTGCAGACCCGCGGCGGCGCCATGCTCGACCAGGTCGACGGCACTACGTGCGGCAGCGCCGTGCTCGTCGCGCTGGCGGCCTGGGCCGACCCGGGCGAGACGCGACGGCTGGACGGGCCGGGCGGCGGGGTCGCGGCGGTGGGGTCGACCGGGATAGCGGTCGGGTTCGGCGGCCGCTACGACACCCGCCAGCGCCAGGTGCATCGGCAGTCGACGAGATTTTGGCCGCAGGCGCTGGGCACGTCGCCGTGGGGGATGGTGGCGTGGCTGCGACGGCACGCGCCGGGGGCGGGCCCGTACCGGGTGCGGCTCGTCGACGACCGCGCCCCCGCCGACATGGCCGCCGCCCTCGACGCGGCGAACGCGGCGCTCGCCGTGGGGCGCCCGGTTCCGCTGCTGATCGGCGCGTTCGTGCCGCGGCACTACTGCCTCGCGCTCTCCCGCGAGGGGGACGCCTGGCACGTCTACGAGCCCACCAGCGGGGAAGTCCGGGAGGTGCCGCTCGACCGCGTGCGCCGCAGCGCGCTGGGCGACTTGCTGGGGTTCGCCCGGCTGTCGGCGGTGCTCCTGCCGTCCTGAAGGAATACTGTCGGTAGCCCCTCGTAAACTGGACAGGTGACCGAAACCCTCCCACCGCGTGCCGCCGAAGCTCGCGTCCAATTCTTGGCAGCCCAGTGGACGCCGGGCGCGGTAGAGGCGGGCATGTACGAGCGGTGGGTCGAGGCGGGCTACTTCACCGCCGACAACACGTCGGACAAGCCGCCGTTCTGCATCTCCATCCCGCCGCCCAACGTCACCGGCAGCCTGCACCTCGGGCACGCGATGGACCACACGCTCATCGACATCCTCTGCCGCCGTCGCCGGATGCAGGGCTACGACGTGCTGTGGCTGCCCGGCATGGACCACGCGGGGATCGCCACCCAGAGCGTCGTCGAGCGACGTCTGGTCGAATCGGGCGAGCCGAGCCGTCGCGAGCTCGGGCGCGCGGAGTTCGTCCGGCGGGTCTGGCAGTGGAAGGGCGAGTCGGGCGGGGCGATCCTGCACCAGATGCGCCGCCTCGGCGACGGGGTCGACTGGTCGCGCGAGCGGTTCACCCTCGACGAGGGCCTGTCGCGGGCGGTCCAGACCGTCTTCAAGCAGATGTTCGACGCCGGGCTGGTCTACCGCGCCGAGCGGCTGGTCAACTGGTCGCCCGCGCTGCAGAGCGCGATCAGCGACATCGAGGTCGACCACAAGGAGGTCGACGGCGAGCTCGTCTCCATCCGCTACGGCGATGGGGAGGACGCCATCGTCGTCGCCACCACCCGCGTCGAGACGATGCTGGGCGACACCGCGGTCGCCGTCCATCCCGACGACGAGCGCTACACCCACCTGGTCGGGCGCGAGATCGAACTGCCGCTCGCCGGTCGGCGCATCCCGATCATCGCCGACGATCATGTCGACCCGGCGTTCGGCACCGGCGCGCTCAAGATCACCCCGGCGCACGACCCGAACGACTTCGAGATGGGGCGCAGGCACGGCCTGCCGATGCCGACGATCCTCGACGAGTCGGGCGTCGTCACCGGCACCGGCACCCGCTTCGACGGCATGGACCGCTTCGCCGCCCGCGTCGCGGTCCGCGAGGCGCTGGCCGCCGAGGGCCGGATCGTCGCGGAAAAACGCCCGTACCGGCACAGCGTCGGGCACGACTCGCGCACCGGCGTGATCATCGAGCCACGGCTGTCGCTGCAGTGGTTCGTCAAGGTCGAGGCGCTGGCCAAGGCCGCGGGCGACGCCGTCCGGTCGGGCGAGACGCGCATCCATCCGCCGGAGATGGCGGCGCGGTTCTTCGAGTGGGTCGACAACATGCACGACTGGTGCATCTCGCGCCAGCTGTGGTGGGGCCACCGCATCCCGGTCTGGTACGGGCCGGGCGGCGAGGTCGTCTGCCTCGGCCCCGACGACGCGGCCCCCGCGGGCTACGCCCAGGATCCGGACGTCCTCGACACCTGGTTCTCGTCGGGGCTGTGGCCGTTCTCCACGTTGGGCTGGCCGGACAAGACCCCCGACCTGGAGCGCTACTACCCGACGTCGGTGCTGGTCACCGGCTACGACATCCTGTTCTTCTGGGTCGTCCGCATGATGATGTTCGGCACCTACGCGATGGGCGAGGCCCCGTTCGCCGACGTCTACCTGCACGGGCTCATCCGTGACGAGCACGGGCGCAAGATGTCGAAGTCCAAGGGCAACGTGATCGACCCGCTGGAGCTGCTCGACGAGTTCGGCGCCGACGCCCTGCGGTTCACGATCGCGCGCGGCTCCAACCCCGGCACGGACATGTCGCTCTCGCACGACTGGGTCGCCGCGTCCCGCAACTTCGGCACCAAGCTGTGGAACGCCACCCGGTTCGCGCTGGCCAACGGGGCGTCGCCCGCGCTGCCGCTGCCCGGGCCGCGCAGCGCTGATGGTTCGCCCACCGACGCCGACGCCTGGATCCTCGGGCGCCTGCGGCAGCTGCGCGAGCAGGTCGATGCCCTGCTGGAGGACTACCAGTTCGCGAAGGCCACGGAGGCGCTCTACCACTTCCTGTGGGACGAGTTCTGCGACTGGTACCTGGAGCTGGCGAAACCCCAGCTCGACACCGAGGAGACGGCGGCGGGCACCCGCGCTGTCCTCGGGCACGTCCTCGACGCGTTCGTCCGGCTGCTGCACCCGATCTCCCCGTTCATCACCGAGGCGCTGTTCCAGGCGCTCACCGGCGCGGAGACGGTCGTCACCGCGGCGTGGCCGACCGAAGCGGGGGCGCCCGTCGACACCGCCGCGGCCGCGCGGATCGCCGAGCTCCAGGAGCTGATCACCGAGATCCGCCGGTTCCGTACCGAGCAGCGGGTGCCCGACAAGCGCCGGGTCGCGGCGCGCCTCGTCGGCCTGGACGAGGCCGGGCTGGGCGCGCACCGGGGGGCGCTGGCGTCGCTGGTGCGCCTCGACCCGCCGGGCGACGCGTTCTCGGCCACCGCCACACTGCAGGTGGGCCGCGTCACGGTCGAGCTGGACACGTCGGGGGCGATCGACGTCGCCGCCGAGCGGGCCCGGTTGGGCCGCGATCTCGCCGCGGCGCAGAAGGAGCTCGAACAGGCGGAGAAGAAGCTGGGCAACCCCGCGTTCGTGGCGAAGGCGCCCGCCCACGTCGTCGCCGACATCCGCGGCAGACAGGCGAAAGCGACCGCGGACCGGGAGCGCATCACAGCGCGGTTGGGGGCGCTGCCGGCGTGAGCGGACCTGAGGGTGAGGGCGCGGTCCCCGAGCCGGAGGACGCGGTGGTCGCGCACGTGCTGGACGCGATCCGGGGCGGCGACACGCCCGACGTCGTCCCGGAGACCTCCAGCGTGGTCGGCTACGCGGAGTTCCTCGCCGTCGAGGCCGCGCTGGACCGGCGCTGGCCCGAGACCGCGATGGAGCCCTCCACGGAGCGCATCGCGGCGCTTTCCGACGCGCTCGGTGACCCGCAGCGCAACTACCCGGTCGTGCATCTCACCGGCACCAACGGCAAGACCTCCACCGCCCGCATGATCGATGCGCTGCTCACCGAGATCGGGCTGCGCACCGGCCGTTACACCAGCCCGCACCTGCAGCGCGCCACCGAGCGGATCAACGTGGACAACCGGCCGGTCACCCCGGAGCGCTACGTGGAGCTCTACCGCGAGGTGTCGCCGTTCGTGGACATCGTCGACGCGCGCCACGGCGCGCTGTCGAAGTTCGAGGTGCTCACGGCGATGGGCTTCGCCGCGTTCGCCGACGCGCCGGTGGAAGCGGCCGTGATCGAGGTGGGGCTGGGCGGCCGGTGGGACGCCACCAACGTCGCCGACGGCACGGTCGCGGTGATCACGCCGATCGGGCTGGACCACGCCGAGTTTCTCGGCTCTGACGTGCTGGGCATCGCCAGGGAGAAGTCCGGCATCATCAAGCCGGGCGCGGTGGCCGTCATGGCCGCGCAGGAGCCTGCCGTGGCGCAGGTGCTGCTGGAGCGCTGTGTCGAGGTCGATGCGCAGGTGGCCCGGGAGGGCGTCGAGTTCGGCGTGGTCTCCCGCGAGATCGCGGTCGGCGGCCAGCGCGTGGCACTGCGCGGGCTGTCCGGCACCGTCGACGAGATCTTCCTCCCGCTGCACGGCGAGCACCAGGCGAGCAACGCGGCGCTCGCGCTGGCGGCGGTCGAGGCGTTCATCGGGGCGGGGCCGCAGCAGCCGATCGATCCCGACGTCGTGCGCGCGGGCTTCGCCGCGGTGCGCTCGCCCGGGCGGCTGGAGCGGGTCGCGGGGGGCGCCGCGGCGGGTTCGACGGGTTCGGCCGTGTTCGTTGATGCCGCGCACAACCCGCACGGCGCCCGCGCGCTCGCCGCCGCGCTGGCCGCCGAGTTCCGCTTCACCCGCCTCGTCGGCGTGCTCGCCGTGATGCGCGAGAAGGACGCCCGCGGCATCCTCGCCGAGCTGGAGCCGGTGCTGGCCGAGGTCGTCGTCACGGCCAACTCGTCGCCGCGGGCGATGGATCCCGACGAGCTGGGCGCGGTGGCCGTCGAGGTGTTCGGGCCGGAGCGGGTAAGCGTGTCCCCGGTGCTCGCCACCGCCGTCGAAGAGGCGCGCGAGCTCGCAGAGGAGGGCGGCGCGTCCGGGGCAGCCGTGATCGTCACCGGGTCGGTCGTCACGGCGGGCGAGACGCGCAGCCTGTTCGGCCTGGAGCCCGCATGACGCCGGTGCGCGGCACGGCGAGCTGTCGCCGCGCCCGAGGGCTGGAGGCGTCGTGAACGCACCCGACCCGATGAAGGGCATCCGCGGCGTGTTCGCGGCGGTGCTCGTGCTCGAGGCGATCGTGGTGCTGCTCGCGCTGCTCGTGTTCGCGCGGTTCGGCAGCGGGCCCGCCGCGGTGGGCGTCACGGTGATCGTCGGGCTGGCCGCGGCGATGGTCGTCGGATCGGGCCTGCAGCGGCGGCCCTGGGGGCTCGGGTTCGCGCTGGGGCTGCAGCTCGCCACGATCGCGGCCGGGTTCCTGCTGGTCACCCCGCTGGGCGTGGTCGGGGTGGTGTTCGCGCTGGTGTGGGCGGGGCTGCTGCTCATGCGCCGCGACGTCGCCCGCAAGATGGCCCGCGGGCAGCTGCCCGGCCAGCGCCCCGGCTGAGCCGCGCCCGACCACGGGCCCGCCCGCCGATAGGCTTCGCCCCGTGACCGAACGCACTCTCGTCCTCGTCAAGCCCGACGCCGTGGGCCGCAAGCTGATCGGCGAGGTCGTCTCGCGCATCGAGCGCAAGGGGCTCGACATCGTCGCGATGGACCTGCGCACCATCGACCGCGAGCTGGCCAGCCAGCACTACGCGGAGCACGACGGCAAGCCGTTCTTCGAGAGCCTGCTGGAGTTCATCACGTCCGGTCCGGTGGTCGCGGCCGTCGTCGAGGGCCCACGCGCGATCGCCGCCTGGCGCCAGATCGCGGGCGGCACCGACCCGGTCGAGCGGGCCGCGCCCGGCTCGATCCGCGGCGACTTCGCCCTGGAGACCCAGAACAACCTCGTCCACGGCTCCGACTCGGCGGAGAGCGCCGAGCGCGAGATCAAGCTCTGGTTCCCGTCCCTGTAGCCCGGGCTCGGCCCAGCGTTCCGGAATCAGCGCACGCTCGAGCGCGGAGACCGACGAATCGTGCGTGCAGGCCGCGGCGGGATAGCGTCGGCGGCGTGGGGGAAGGGCTGGTCCACGCGCAGGGGCTGCGCAAGCGCTTCGGGACGTTCGAGGCCGTGCGCGGCATCGACGTCGACGTCGGGCGCGGCGAGGTGTTCGGCTTCCTCGGGCCCAACGGCGCGGGGAAGTCGTCCACGATGCGGATGGTCGCGTGCGTGTCACCGCGCTCGGGGGGCACGCTCACGGTGCTCGGGCGCGATCCCGACACCGACGGCCCGGCCATCCGCGCCCGCATCGGGGTCGTGCCGCAGCTGGACAACCTCGACACCGAGCTCACCGTGCGGCAGAACCTGCAGGTCTACGGGCGCTACTTCGGGCTCCCCCGGGCGCACGTGCGCGCGAAGGCCACCGAGCTGCTGGCCTTCGCCCAGCTCACGGACCGGGCCGACGAGCCGGTCGAGCCGCTCTCGGGCGGCATGAAGCGGCGGCTCACCATCGCCAGGGCGCTGGTGAACGACCCGGAGCTGCTGCTGCTCGACGAGCCCACTACGGGACTCGACCCGCAGGCCCGGCACCTGCTGTGGGAGCGGCTGTACCGGCTCAAGCGCGAGGGCGTCACCCAGATCATCACCACGCACTACATGGACGAGGCCGAGCAGCTGTGCGACCGGCTCGTGGTGATGGACGCCGGGCTGATCGTCGCCGAGGGCTCGCCCGCGGAGCTGATCGGCCGCTACTGCCCCCGCGAGGTGCTGGAGCTGCGGTTCCTCCCCGAGGAGCGGCCCGAGCCCGCGCTGCTGGAGCCGTTCGCAGAGCGGGTGGAGGAACTGCCCGACCGGCTGCTGCTCTACACGGGCGACGGCGAGCACGTCCACGCCCAGGTGCTCCAGAAGGGCCACCTGCCGCTCTCGGCGCTGGTGCGACGTTCCACGCTGGAGGACGTGTTCCTCCGGCTGACGGGGCGGAGCCTCGTCGAATGACGGCCCCGGGGCGGGTGCGGGGGGTGCTGCTCGTCGTCGAGCACTTCTGGACGTGGTACCGGCGCAACTGGCGGGCCACCGCGGTGTCGTCGGTGCTGCAGCCGGTGCTGTTCCTCGTGGCGTTCGGCGTGGGGTTCGGCTCGCTGGTCGCGGGGCGGCCCGGGGTCGGCGCCGCCACCGGGGGGGTGTCCTACCTCGTGTGGCTCACGCCCGCGCTGCTGGCCGTGTCGGCCGTGCAGAGCGGCGCGTTCGAGTCGTCGTACCCGGTGTTGTCGGGCTTCAAATGGCAGCGCATCTACTACGCCATGACGGCGGGTCCGATTGCTCCGGCGCAGGTGGCGATCGCGCACGTGGCCTGGGTGGCGACCAAGATCACCCTCAGCGGCGCGGTGTTCGTCGCGGTCGCGGCGCTCGTCGGCGGGGTGACCGGGCCGGGCATCCTCGGTGCGTTGGCGGCCGCCGTGCTCACGGGCACCGGCGTCACCGCGCTGGTCACGGCGTACGCGGCCACCATCGAGCTCGAGCAGGGCTTCAACGTGATCTTCCGGCTGATCGTCGTCCCGATCACGCTGTTCTCGGGGACGTTCTTCCCGGTCGACCAGCTGCCCGCGGTCGTGCGGCCGCTGGCGTGGATCTCGCCGCTCTGGCACGGCACCGAGCTGGGCCGGGCCGCGGCGCTGGACCGGTGGCAGCTGCTGCCCGCGCTCGGCCACCTCGGCTACCTCGTGGCGCTGTTGGCGCTCGGGCTCGTGCTGTCGGCCCGGTTCTTCACCCGGCGGCTGGCCCTGTGAGCGCGGCGAGCATGGTGGCCCGCCTGCTGCCCGCGGGCAGCTACGTCGGCCGGGCGCACGCGCTGCTCCTGCGCTCGGCCACCGCGTCGCGGCGCACCTGGGTGGCGTTCGTCTCCGGCTTCTTCGAGCCGGTCTTCTACCTGCTGGCGCTCGGCCAGGGCCTCGGGTCGCTGGTCGGGCGGGTCGAGGGCCCCGGCGGGGCGCCCATCGGCTACGCGGCGTTCATCGCGCCGGGGCTGCTGGCGGCGTCGGCCATGAACGGCGCGGTGTTCGACTCGACGTTCAACGTGTTCTCCAAGCTCAAGTACGCCCGCCTGTACGACGCGATGCTGGCCACGCCGCTCGGGCCGGTCGACATCGCGCTCGGCGAGATCGGCTGGGCGCTGATCCGGGGCGGGCTCTACGCGCTCGGCTTCCTCGCCGTGCTCGCCGGGTTCGGGCTGCTCGTCTCGCCCTGGGCACTGCTGGCCCTGCCCGCGGCGCTCGTGGTGGCGTTCGCGTTCGCCGCGGTCGGCATGGCCGCCACGTCGTTCATGCGCTCGTGGCAGGACTTCGACCTCGTCACGCTCGTGATCCTGCCGATGTTCCTGTTCTCCACCACGTTCTACCCGATCACCGTGTACCCGCGGTGGTTGCAGGTGATCGTCGAGTGCCTCCCGCTCTACCACGCGGTGGAGCTGATGCGAGGCCTCACCACCGGGGTCGTGGGGCCCGCGATGCTGGGTCATCTGGCCTACTTCGCGGTGATGATCGTGATCGGGGTGGTGCTCGCGGCGCGCCGCCTGGGCGCCCTGCTGCTGAGCTGACCGTCGCGACGCCAAGCTCGCTTCCACTACGGCTGAGAGCGGCTGAGACCCGGGTGGCCGGGCCGCGCGGCGAGGTCGATGATGGCGGCATGTCGGTCCTCTCCCAGCGCTCGGCCCGCGTGGACCTCGTCCGCAGCGCCACGGTGGCGGTGCTCGCGGTCGTGCAGATCCTCGTGGCGGTGATGGTGGGCGGGTCGGTGGGAGCGGTCGCGAGCTCCCTGCACACTCCGGTGCTGGCGGCGGGCTGGGCGTCCACGATCTGGGCGCCGATCTACGCGGGTTTCCTGCTCTACGCGGGCTACCAGTTGCTTCCCGCCCAGCGTGGGCGCGAGATCCACCGACGCACCGGCTGGTGGACGGCCGCGTCGGCCGTCATCAACCCGCTGTGGATCCTGACGTTCTCCGGGCGGGTGATCCTGCTGGCCGAGCTGCTGCTCATCGCGCTGCTTGTCGTGCTGGCGCGGGTGTTCGGACGCCTGTCGCGCGATCCCGCGGCCGACCGGGTGGAGCGGGCGATGATTCGCGGGCCGATCGCGCTCTACACCGGCTGGGTGTCGATGGCGATCGTGATCGGCACCGCCGCCACCGGCGTCTGGGCGGGGCTGCCCGGCGCCAACGCGCTGGCCGCCATCGCCGCCGTCGTCGTGCTGCTGGCGGCGGCCGGGATCGTCGCGTGGGTGGTTCTGTCCGGCACGGCCGTCGTGCCGTACGCAGCCGCCGTCGTCTGGGCACTGATCGCGATCGCGCTCAACGGGCCGCCCGCGGCCGTCGTCGTCACCTGCGCGGTCGCCATCGTGATCGTGCTGGCCGCCGCGCTGCGGCGGGTCACCACCGCGGGCAACCGGGTGCGCGCGGCCTGGGGCTAGCCTTGGGGACCTGTGAGTGGAGGTCAGTCATGATCACGGGCAGCATCGTCGCGCTGGTCACCCCGATGCGGGCGGACGGCGCCGTGGACCACGAGGCCCTCGCGAAGGCCGTCGATCGGGTGGTCGAGGCGGGTTCGGCGGCGATCGTGTCGGTCGGCACCACCGGCGAGTCGGCCACGCTCGACGTCAACGAGCACACCGACGTCATCCGCCGCACCATCGACGCCGCCGCGGGCCGCGTGCCGATCATCGCGGGCACCGGCGCCAACTCGACCGCCGAGGCCGTCCATCTCACCGAGGCCGCGAAGGCGGCGGGCGCCGACGCGGCCCTGCTCGTCACGCCGTACTACAACAAGCCGCCGCAGGAGGGCCTGTACCGGCACTTCAAGGCCGTCGCCGAGGCCGTGGACATCCCGCAGATCCTCTACAACGTGCCCGGCCGCACGGCCGTCGACATGCTGCCCGCCACCGTCGAGCGGCTCGCCGAAGTGCCCAACATCGTCGGGATCAAGGAGGCGAAGGGCGACCTCGACCGGGTGCGCGAGCTGGTGGCGCTCGGCCTGCCCGACTTCGCCCTCTACTCCGGCGACGACGCCACCGCCCGCGCCAGCATGCTGCTGGGCTTCCACGGCGACATCTCCGTCACCGCCAACGTCGCCCCCGAGGGGATGGCCCGCATGTGCGCGGCCGCGCTCGCAGGTGACGCCGAGACGGCCGCCGCGATCGACGCCGAGCTGGCGGGCCTGCACCGCGCGCTGTTCGTCGAGCCCAACCCGATCCCGGTCAAGTGGGCGCTGCAGGAGCTGGGCCTGATCGACGAGGGCATCCGGCTCCCGCTGGTGCCGCTCGACCCGGCCTTCCACGACGACGTCCGCGCCGCCCTCGTGGCCGCCGGGTTGATCTGACTGCTTGGTCGGGCGCCCCGGCGGGTTGTCGTCCGTCAGGGCTACGCTGGTGCGGCGTGACCCCCTCCGTGTTCCCGGCCCTGGAAGCGCTCCTCCCGCGCGTCGCCAAGCCGGTGCAGTACGTCGGCGGAGAGCTGAACGCGCTCACGAAAGACTGGGATGCCGCGGCCGTCCGCTGGGCGCTGCTCTACCCGGACGCCTACGAGGTCGGCCTGCCCAACCAGGGCGTCCAGATTCTCTACGAACTGCTCAACGAGCGGCCCGACGCGCTGGCCGAGCGCTGCTACGCGGTCTGGCCCGACCTCGAGGCACTGATGCGCGAGCACGGCGTGCCCGCGTTCACCGTCGACGGCCACCGCCCGATCGCCGCGTTCGACGTTCTCGGCGTCAGCTTCGCCACCGAGCTCGGCTACACGAACCTGCTCACCACGCTCGACCTCGCGGGCATCCCACTGCACGCCGACCGGCGCACCGCCGCGCACCCGGTCGTCCTCGCCGGTGGCCACGCCGCGTTCAACCCGGAGCCGGTGGCGAGGTTCGTCGACGCCGTGGCGATCGGCGACGGCGAGGAGATCGTCGGCGACATCTCCGACGTCGTGCGCGACTGGAAGGCCGCGGGCCGCCCCGGTGGCCGTCCCGAGCTGCTGCTGCGGCTCGCGGGCGTCGAGGGCTGCTACGTCCCCTCGCTCTACGCGGCCACCTACACCGGGGACGGAGCCCTCGCAAGCGGTCACCCCGATCCACGAGCGCGCCCCCCGGCGTGTCACCAAGCGCACCACCGTGGAACTCGACGCCTGGCCCTACCCGAAGGCCCCGCTCGTGCCGCTCGCCGAGACCGTGCACGAGCGCGCCAGCGTCGAGATCTTCCGCGGCTGCACCCGCGGGTGCCGGTTCTGCCAGGCCGGGATGATCACGCGGCCGGTGCGGGAGCGGTCCCTCGCCGGGATCGGTGCCATGGTCGAGCAGGCCGTGCGCGCCTCCGGGTTCGACGAGGTGGGGCTGCTGTCGCTCTCCAGCGCCGACCACACCGAGATCGCCGAGATCACCAAGGGCCTCGCCGACCGCTACGAGGGCACCCACACCTCGCTCTCGCTGCCCTCCACCCGCGTCGACGCGTTCAACATCGACCTCGCCAACGAGATCAGCCGCAACGGCCGTCGTTCCGGCCTCACGTTCGCGCCGGAAGGTGGCTCGGAGCGGATCCGCCGGGTGATCAACAAGATGGTGTCGGAGGAGGACCTCATCCGCACCGTCTCCGAGGCGTTCGGGCAGGGCTGGCGGCAGGTCAAGCTGTACTTCATGTGCGGACTGCCCACCGAGGAGGACGCGGACGTCGTCCAGATCGCGGACATGGCGCACAACGTGATCAAGGCGGGGCGGGCGGCGTCCGGCCGCAACGACGTGCGCTGCACGATCTCGATCGGTGCGTTCGTGCCCAAGCCGCACACGCCGTTCCAGTGGGCGGCGCAGGCGCACCCCGACGTCGTCGACGGGCGGCTGCGCAAGCTCCGTGCGGCCGTCAACGCCGACCGCAAGCTCGGCCGCAACGTCGGCATGCGCTACCACGACGGGCCGCCCGCGCTCATCGAGGGCCTGCTCGCGCGGGGCGACCGGCGGGTCGGCGCGGTGATCGAGCGGGTCTGGCGCGACGGCGGCCGGTTCGACGGCTGGAGCGAGCACTTCTCCTACGAGCGGTGGACGCGGGCCGCCGAGGAGGAGCTGGCGGGCGTCACACTGGAGTGGTTCACCACCCGCGAGCGCACCCGGGACGAGGTGCTCCCGTGGGACCACCTCGACTCCGGCCTGGAGCGCGACTGGCTGTGGGCCGACTGGCAGGACGCGCTCGCCGGGCGGGAACAGGACGACTGCCGTTGGACGCCATGCTTCGACTGCGGGGTGTGCCCGTCCACCGGCACCGAGATCGAGGTTGGGCCGAGCGGCACCACACTGCTGCCGCTCACTTCGATCCGCCGTGGCTGACGGGCGGGAGTTCGCCGTCCGCGTCGCGGACGAGCGGGACATGCCCGCGTTGGCCCGGCTCCGCCGGTCGTGGCTGGAGGAACGCGCGGGCCATCCCGTCGACGCGCCCGGCTTCGAGGAGGCGTTCGCCGAGTGGTGGCGGGTCGAGCTGCCCCGGCGCACGTTCTGGCTGGCCGAGGTCGGCACCGAGCGCAGCGGGTTCACCGCGATCGGCTCGATCAACGTGGTCGAGATCGTGCACATGCCCCGCCCCGGCGCCCGGCCCGGCCGGATCGGGCACATCGGCAACGCGTTCGTGCTCGCCTCGTTCGCCGACCGGGGGGTGCCCGCCGCGCTGCTCACCGCGGTCGTCGAGCACGCTCGCGAGCGCCGCTACCGCAGCCTGCTGCTCGCCCCCACCGCGGGCAGCACCGCCTTCTACCGACGCGCGGGCTTCGTCCCGGCGGGCGAGGCGCTGCTCGCGATGGGCCCGGCGCCGCCCCCCGCCTGACGCATCGTTAGATATGGCCGTCCGCGCACCCAATCGGTGATCAAGCACACGGGCTAGGCTTTCCGAATGGCTCGTGTGCGGCCCGGGGAGGCCGCCAACCCCGCTCCGCCGACGGTGGCGCGCGTGCGGCTGCGGTTCGCCAAGCGCGGGCGGCTGCGCTTCCTGTCCCACCGCGACGTCGCGCGCAGCTTCGAGCGCGCCGTCCGCCGGGCGGGGCTCCCGGTCGCGCACTCGCACGGCTTCAGCCCGCACCCACGGCTGTCCTGGATCGGCGCCGCGCCCACGGGGGCGGCGAGCGAGGCGGAGTACGTCGAGATCGGGCTCACCGAGACCGTCGAGCCCGCCGCGGTGGCGAGCGCGCTGGACGCCGCCCTCCCGGACGGCTTGGACGTCCTCGCCGCCGCGCCCGCGGGCGGGGCCGCACTGGCCGACTGCATCGACGCGAGCCGCTGGTCCATCGAGCTGCCCGGGGTGGCGCCCGCCGCGCTCCGGGCGGCGCTTGCGGCCCTGCTCGCGCACGAGTCGGTCGTGGTCGAGCGGGTGACGCCGTCCGGGCGCAGGCAGATCGACGTGCGCACCGCCCTGGTCGCCGCGGAGGTCGCGGCGACCGCGATGCGGCGGTGATGTCGGCGGTGATGTCGGTGTCCCCGACGGTGTCTGTGCGATACTGACCGCGGTCGTGCGGCAGACGACACCCGCCGTTCGACCCGACGACGTGTTGGGCGCACTCGACGTTGTCGCGGACCTACGGCCCCCGGTGCCCCCGAAGGCGACCCGGATGGCCCAGGGCCTGCTCGACGACGGAGGTGGCCTCGCCGATCCACTCGGCCCCGACCGGGTCACCACCCGGGCCTGACGGGCGGACGGCGGCGCCGTCGAGCACGACCCGCCACGACCAGGATTGCCCGTCGCGTACCGCGCGACGCGGAAGTAGGAGTACGTGCCCCTGCGCGGCCGCCTTTCACGAGGCGCCCGGGGGTGAAGGAGCTACATGTCGAAGAACGATTCGCCTGCCGGAAGCGCCGGCGGGCCCGTTGCCTTGCCCACCCTTGCCGACCTTCCCGAGAAGATGCGCGTACACGCCTTGGCCAAGCTGATCGGCGCCACGAGCCGAGATGTGCTCGCTGCCCTCCGCGGTCTCGGCCACGAGGCGCGCAGCGCCCAGTCCAGCATCGAGCGCAAGTTCGTCGAGCAGGTCATCGGCGCGCTCGTGCCCGCCCGCGACGACCGACCCGACCACCCGCCGGAGGACTCGGCAGACAACCCGCCCGAGGAGCAGGCCGACCACCCGCCCGAGGAGCAGGCACGGGACCCCGAGCCCGCGGTGCTCGCCCCGGTGTTCGCGCCCCCGGCGCCGATGTTCCAGGCGCCCGTGCGGCCCGCGGACGACACCGCCAGCGAGACTCCGCCGTCGCGGCGGCGCCGTCGCGGCAAGACCGAGGAGCCGCCGCCTGCCGAGGAGACGGACGTGGAGCCTGCCGACGAGGAGGACACCGCCGACGACACCGCGGGCGACGACTCCGGCGACGATTCCGACGACAGCGCCCGTCGTCGGCGACGTCGGGGCCGTCGGGGCCGGGGCCGCGGCCGCGGCGGCGACGAGTCCGACGATTCCGTGGAGTCCGGCGAAGACGACGCCGGTGACGAAACGGACGAGGACGCCGGGGACAACGACGACACCGAGGCCGAGGCGACCGAGGGCAGCAGGCGCCGACGGCGCCGCCGTCGGCGCCGCGGATCCGGTGACGACGCCGCTGACACGAGCGACGAAGACCCGCCCGGCACCGTCACCAAGCATCCGCGCGCCGCGCGAGTCGCGCGAGGACAGTGCCGACGGCGACGGGGTGCAGAGCGTCCGCGGCTCCACCCGCCTCGAAGCCAAGCGGCAGCGCCGCCGCGACGGCCGGGACGCGGGCCGCCGCCGTCAGCCGATCCTGTCCGAGGCCGAGTTCCTGGCGCGGCGCGAGTCGGTGGAGCGCACGATGGTGGTGCGCGAACGCGGCAGCCGGGTCGAGATCGGCGTGCTGGAGGACGACGTGCTCGTCGAGCACTTCGTCACCGGACGCGACGGTGACTCGCTGGTCGGCAACGTCTACCTCGGTCGCGTCCAGAACGTGCTGCCGTCGATGGAGGCGGCGTTCGTGGACATCGGGCGCGGCCGCAACGCCGTCCTCTACGCGGGCGAGGTCGATTGGGACGCCGCCGGACTTGGCGGCAAGTCCCGGCGCATCGAGCAAGCCCTTTCCACCGGCGACAGCGTGCTCGTGCAGGTCACGAAGGACCCGATCGGGCACAAGGGCGCCCGGCTCACCACGCAGATCAGCCTCGCGGGCCGGTTCCTCGTCTACGTGCCCTCCGGCGGGGCGGCAGGCATCAGCCGCAAGCTGCCCGACGTCGAGCGGCGGCGGCTCAAGGACATGCTGCGCGACATCGTGCCCAGCGAGGCCGGTGTGATCATCCGCACGGCGTCGGAGGGCGTGAGCCAGGCGGCCCTCGAACGGGACGTCCGGCGGCTGCAGGCGCAGTGGGATGTCGTCAAGACCAAGTCCGAGCAGACCGGCCCGGGCAGGCCGAAGGCGCCTGCGCTGCTCTACGAGGAGCCCGATCTGCTGATCAAGGTCGTGCGCGACCAGTTCAACGAGGACTTCTCCCGCCTCGTCGTGCAGGGCGACGACTCGTGGGACACGCTCCACGGCTACCTTGCGCACGTCGCGCCCGAGCTGGCCGACCGCATGCACCGCCACGTCGGCAACGAGGATGTGTTCAGCGCGTACCGCATCGACGAGCAGTTGCTCAAGGCCCTCGACCGGAAGGTGTGGCTGCCCTCCGGCGGCACCCTGGTGATCGACCGCACCGAGGCCATGACCGTCATCGACGTCAACACCGGCAAGTTCACCGGGTCCGGCGGCAACCTCGAGGAGACGGTCACCCGCAACAACCTCGAGGCGGCCGAGGAGATCGTGCGGCAGCTGCGGTTGCGCGACATCGGCGGCATCATCGTGATCGACTTCATCGACATGGTGCTGGAGGCCAACCGCGACCTCGTGCTGCGGCGGCTCACCGAATGCCTCGCCCGCGACCGCACCCGCCACCAGGTCGCCGAGGTCACCTCGTTGGGCCTGGTGCAGATGACCCGCAAGCGGGTCGGCGGCGGACTGCTGGAGCACTTCTCCACGCCGTGCGAGCACTGCCGGGGGCGCGGTGTGATCATCGACACGGAGGCGATCGAGAACGTCGATCCGGTCAGGCTCGACACCGGCCGCAAAGCGCGCGGGGGTCGGGGCCGCCGCGGCGACGGCGAGGCGAACGGCCACCACGGCAACGGGCGATCCGTGAACGGCTCGGGCGGCTCGGGCGGCACTGTCGGCGCAGAGGCCGGTGCGGGCGACCACGCGGCCGTCGTAGCGGCCACGGCCGTGATCGCGGCGGCGGGCAACCGGTCGGGCGCGTCGGCTGTGACCGACGCGGCACGGGTGGCGGCGCCCTCCGCCAGCGCCCCTGCCGCCGACGCCCCTGCCGCGGACGCCCCCGCCTTGGCGGGTGGCGCGGGGCCCGACACGTCGGTCGCGGATGTGTCGGTGACTTATCGCGTGGTGGCCGGCGTCGCGAGAGCTGACGACGCGGTCGACCTGGCCTCGCCTGCTACCGCCGGACCTGCTGGGGCCTGGCCCGCCGCCGACGCTCCTGCCGGGGCCGGGCCTGCCGGGGGCGCGGCTACTGGGGTCGGGCCTGCTGGGGCTGGGCCTGTTGGGGTCGGGCTTGCTGCCGCTGGACCCGCTGGGGGTGCGCCTGCTGCCGCTGGGTCCGCTGGGGTCGGGCCCGTTGGAGCCACGCCCCCGGCCGGACCGTCTGTCGACGGCCCGTCGGTCGCCGGTCCGGCGGAACCATCCGCGCCGCGTCGCCGCCGCGGCCGAGTCACCCGTACCGCGGGCGCCCCAACGGTCACCGAGGGCGAGGCGCCGACCGCCGCCGTCGTCACCGTGCCCGCCACTGCGCGGAGCGGCGCGCCGGTCGCGGGGCCTGTCGCCGGGCCGGACTCCGATCCCGTCGCTGGGCCCGACTCTGCGAGGACCGCCGAAGCGCCCACGGTGCCGTCCCAGCCGCAGCCCACCGTTGTCGCCCGGCCCCGGCGGGCACGGCGTGCGGCGTCCCGTCCGGCCGGTCCGCCCGCCGAAACCCACACGGAAGCGAATGGGGGAGACCCGGTTTGACCCTCCGCAAAACGCTTCCGTACCCTGGAAGTAAGAAGCCGCGCATGTCGTCACGTCAGCTGCGGCCGGGCGGGCAAGCCCCGCGCTACGACCTTCGAGCTTTGGAGCAGTGCGTCGATGTACGCGATCGTCAAGACGGGCGGTAAGCAGTACAAGGTGGCCTCGGGCGACGTCGTCGCCGTCGAGAAGATCGACGGCCCGGTCGGGAGCGAGATCGCTCTTCCGGCTCTGCTGCTGGTCGATGGCGACGACGTCGTCACCGACGCCGCCGCCCTCGCGGCCGCCTCGGTCACCGTGAAGGTCGTCGAGCACACCAAGGGCCCGAAGATCCGCATCCACAAGTTCAAGAACAAGACCGGCTACCACAAGCGCCAGGGGCACCGCCAGCCGCTGACGCGGGTGCAGGTCACGGGCATCACGAAGTAGAGGACGACGCAGCCATGGCACACAAGAAGGGTGCGTCCAGCTCGCGCAACGGGCGCGATTCCAACGCACAGCGTCTGGGCGTGAAGCGCTTCGGCGGTCAGGTCGTCAACGCGGGCGAGATCCTCGTCCGCCAGCGCGGCACCAAGTTCCACCCCGGCGCCGGCGTCGGCCGCGGCGGCGACGACACGCTGTTCGCGCTGGTCGAGGGCGCGGTCGAGTTCGGTTACGCGCGCGGCCGCAAGGTCGTGAACGTGGTGCCGGTCTCCGCCTGAGGTTTCGTGGCCAAGTTCGTTGACCGCGTGGTGGTGCACGCCACGGCTGGGGCGGGCGGCAACGGCTGCGCCTCGGTGCACCGCGAGAAGTTCAAGCCCCTCGGCGGCCCCGACGGCGGCAACGGCGGCCGGGGCGGTTCGGTCGTGCTCGTCGTCGACCCGGGCGTGCACACCCTGCTCGACTTCCACCACCGCCCGCACGCCCACGCCCGGAGCGGCAAACAGGGCCAGGGTGGGTTCAAGGCGGGCGCCAACGCCGAGGACCTGGAGCTACGGGTCCCCGACGGCACCGTGGTGTTCGACCCGGCGGGCGCGATCGTCGCCGACCTCGTCGGCGCCGGCACCCGCTTCGTCGCCGCGCAGGGCGGGCGAGGCGGCCTCGGCAATGCGGCCCTCGCCTCCGCCGCACGCAAGGCGCCCGGGTTCGCACTCCTTGGCGAGCCCGGTGAGACGCGCGAGCTCGTGCTGGAGCTGCGGTCGATGGCCGACGTCGGCCTCGTCGGGTTCCCGTCGGCAGGCAAGTCGTCGCTGGTCGCGGCGCTGTCAGCGGCGCGACCGAAGATCGCCGACTACCCGTTCACCACGCTCGTGCCGCAGCTCGGCGTCGTCACCGCGGGCAGTGACGATGCTGAGGTCTTCACGGTGGCCGATGTGCCGGGCTTGATCCCGGGCGCGTCCGAAGGCCGCGGCCTCGGGCTCGACTTCCTCCGCCACATCGAGCGTTGCTCGGTGCTCGTGCATGTCGTCGACTGCGCCACGTTCGAGCCAGGACGCGACCCGGTGTCGGACATCCGGGCCCTGGAGGACGAGCTCGCCCGCTACACACCCGCGCTGGGCGGCGAGCTGGCGACGCGGCCGCGGCTCGTCGCGCTCAACAAGCTCGACGTGCCGGATGCACGGGAGCTCGCCGAGATCGTGACCGAGGACATTGTCGCGCGGTTCGGCTGGCCCGTGTACCCGATCTCGACGGCGAGCCGCGCCGGGCTGCGCGAGCTGACGTTCGCCATGGCCGCCGCGGTGCACGAGGTGCGGGCCGGCCAGCCCGTCGCGGAGCCCACCCGGGTCGTGCTGCGCCCGCAGGCCGTCGACGACACGGGCTTCACGATCGAGCCCGACCCGGAGATCGACGGCGGGTTCATCGTGCGCGGCGCCCGTCCGGAGCGCTGGATTCGGCAGACCGCATTCGACAACGACGAGGCCGTCGGCTATCTCGGCGACCGACTCAACCGCCTCGGCGTCGAGGACGCGCTCGCCGCCGCGGGCGCCGTGCCCGGCTGCCCGGTGACGATCGGGGACGTCACCTTCGACTGGGAGCCCAGCACCCCCGCCGGTGTTGCGGTCATGCTGTCGGGGCGCGGCACCGACCTGCGGTTGGAGCGCAGCGACCGGGTCGGCGCGGCCGAGCGCAAGGCGGCGCGCGGGGAGCGGCGGATGCACCGGACCGACGCCGAGCTCGCGCTGGAGCGGCTGGCCGAGGACGAGGAGTAGTGCACGCGCCCCTGCCCGCATCGGAGGAACGTCACCCTGCGGCGACCGGGTCGGCGGAGTGTCAGCCTGTCGCGATGGGGGGCGCACCGTGACCCGCATCGCGCTGGCCGCGGCCCGCCGGGTCGTCGTGAAGGTGGGCTCGTCGTCGCTCACGTCGCTGACCGGCGGCCTCGACCCGGCCCGGCTCGACGCGCTCGTCGATGCCCTCGCGAAACGCAGGGCGGCGGGCAGCCAGGTCGTGCTCGTCTCGTCGGGCGCGATCGCGGCCGGGCTCGCCCCGCTCGGGCTGGCCCGCCGCCCCCGCGACCTCGCCACCCAGCAGGCCGCGGCCGCCGTCGGCCAGCTCCTGCTCGCCGAGGCCTACGCGGGTTCGTTCGCCCGCTACGGGCAGGCCATCGGGCAGGTGCTGCTCACCGCCGACGACATGATCCGCCGCGCCCACTACCGCAACGCCCAGCGCACACTGGAGCGCCTGCTCGGGCTCGACGTGCTGCCCGTGGTGAACGAGAACGACACGGTCGCGACCGACGAGATCCGGGTCGGCGACAACGACCGGCTCGCCGCGCTCGTCGCCCACATCGTCGGCGCGGACGCGCTCGTGCTGCTCTCCGACGTCGAGGGACTCTTCGACGGCGACCCCCGCGCGCCCGGATCCCGGCTGCTGCGCGACGTGGACGCGCCGACAGATCTCGATGCCGTCACCGTGGCCCGCGCAGGCAGCGGGCTGGGCCGCGGCGGCATGGCCACCAAGATCACGGCAGCGGCGATGGCGGCGGCGTCCGGCGTGCCGGTGCTGCTCGCGGCGGCCGAGGTGGCGGGCGCGGCGCTGGACACGTCGGCGACCGGGCCGATGGTCGGCACCGCCTTCCGGCCGTCGGGGCGGCGGATGTCGGCGCGCCGCTTCTGGCTGCGCCACGCCGCCGACGTGCGCGGCCGCCTCGACATCGACGCGGGCGCCGTCGCCGCGGTGCTCGACCGGCGGCGCTCGCTGCTCGCCGCAGGCATCCACGGCATCGCGGGCGAGTTCGTCGCCGGGGACGTCGTGGACCTCGTCGGGCCGCACGGCGTGGTCGTCGCGCGCGGGGTGGTCGGCTTCGACGCCGCCGAGTTGCCCACGATGATCGGCAAACGCAGCCGCGACCTGCCCGCCGAACAGCGGCGCGAAGTGGTCCACGCCGACGACCTCGTGCCCCTGGAGTAGCCGGTCGGGCTCTATGGTGCACCGGTGGCCGATCCGCGCGGTGTCGAGCAACGCCGCCCGCCCACCCAGCTGGTGTGGGCGTTCGCGATTCTCGTCGTCGTCGTGCTCGGGATCTGGGGCTTCCTCGACCTGCGACCGCCCGGAGTGGGCAACCTGACCCCGCTCGACGTCACCTACCGCACGGTGCGGCTGTTCACGCTGAACCTCGACCTGCCCAACGACGCGACCGCCCCGCCCCAGCTGTGGCTGGCCGCGATCCTCGCGCCGATCGTGACCGCCCGTGGCGTCGCCGCGCTGTTCAAGGACCAGCTTGCGGGGGTGCTCACCGCCCACTTCACGTGGCCGCGCGTGGTCGTCTTCGGCGCGAACCCGCGGGCCGCGGCGCTCATCGCGACGGAGGACGTGCCGGGGTGGTGGCGCGACGCGATCGTGGTGGTGGACCCCGACCCGGTGGCGCTCGCCACGATCACGGCGCCGCACGTGCGGAAGGTGACCGGCGACGGCACCAGCGCGATGTCGCTCGCCAAGGCCGGGGTGCGGCGGGCCGCCGCGGTGCTGGTCGCCACCGGTGACCACCGCCGCAACTCGGCGATCATCACGCAGACCCTGCGGGCGGCGCCCTGGCTGCTGCGGCCGTCGCCGTGGCCGCTGCGCCGGTGCGAGCGGCTGCTCGGCCTCCCCCCGCGTGGCCAGATGGACCTCTTCGTCGAGGTGGAGGGCTACGGCCTGGCGGGCGTCCTCGAGCAGGGCGGGCGGCTGGCAGGCGTGGAGACCACCCCGTTCAGCGCGCCGACGCAGGCCATGGAGTCGGTGTTCGACTCGGTGGAGGCCGAGCGCCGGGCGGCGGGAGTGCCCCCGCTGCTCGCTCCGGGGCCTGCCGACGCGCCGTCGACGTTGGCGGTGTTCGGCACCGGCGCGCTCGTCGATGCCGCTTTGCTCGAGCTGTATCGCCGCCGCAGGTTCGACCTGCTCACCGACGGGGGCGGCGCGGGCGGGGGCAACGCGGATGGGGGCAACGACGTGGCGACACCCGCCGCCCGGGTGCTCCTGTTCGGGCCCGACGCGGGTGACCGCCGTGCCGCGCTCGCCGCGTTGCTCGGCACGGAGCTTTCGGTGCTGGAGATCGACGCCGTCGACGTCGAGCTGGGGCAGCTCGTCGAGCTGGACATCGAGACGGCGCGCCACCTCGCCCGCCACCGGCCGCGGCAGGTGTTCGTGCTGGTGCCCAGCGACCCCGACAACGGCATCGCGGTGGCGCTCGCCCGCCACCTCGGCCGCGCCGAACGGCTGGTGGTGGTGAACGAGAGCCCGACGACGCCCATCGGCGACGAGATCGTGCGGCAGGCGGCCGACTCGCCCCTGATGAGCCCGATCACGCTGTACCGGATGCCCCAGCTGGTCTATCCGCTCGCAGCGTTGCGGCGCGAGCGTCGGGTCGACCGGCTCGCCGCGGCCCAACCCGGCGACGGTCGCTCTCCCGACACCCGGCGGGCAGCGGCCGCACGGATGATCACGACGGCGGATGCGGACAATGCCGTCGTGGTGCGGCGCGACCCGCTCGCCGAGCTCCGCCCACCGCACCTGGCGCTCCTCGAAGCGCTGCAGCTCACGCCGGGGATGGCGGTCGCGCGGGCGGGCCTCACGGTCGACGTCGAAAATCCCGCCACGGTCCTGCGGGCGGCCGAGGCCATGCTCGCCGACGGCTCCCCGCAGGCGTTCGCCACGTGGTGTGAGGTCGCCCGGCTGCAGACCGTCGCCGCGGCGCTGCGGCAGGACGTCGACGATGTGGATGTGCGCGATCTGCTCGAGCTGCGCCGCGCGACGCTGGGTGACCGCGAAGGCCTGAACGTCGAGGCCGCCGACGCGGACGCCCGGACCGCGGAGCGGATCATCGTGCTCTGCGCGGGCTGCCCGGACGACGCGGCCCGGGCCGAGTTCCTCCGCTATACCTGGAAGCGCCTGCCACCCGACTTCGTCGCCTGGACCACCGCCACCCCGAGTTCGGCGCATGCGCGCGTGGCCGCCGACGAGGGTGTCACGCTGCGCACGGCGGAGGCGGACGGCGACGGCGACCCCAACAGCCCGATTGCGGTGCGGCGGCGGGCCCTTGCGATCTGGCGGACGATCGTCGTATCCGGACGGGACCCGGCCATCGTGCGGGTGGCAGCCCTTCCCGGCGCGTCACCCGAGGCGATCGTCATCGCCAGGGCCCTCGGCGCGACCGTGGGACGGGTGGAAACCGCCGAGGGCGGCGACCTGTCCCGGGACCTGCTGGGCGGCGGCACCGACATCGTTCCCCTGCCGGACGACCGCATGACCGTGCGCGCCTTCCTGCGCCGGAGCACATGGCCGCGCGACCTCGCCGATCCCGAGCCGATCGCCGCGGGCCTGCACACCCGCTACGTGCGCAGGCACCGTGGCGGACGGAAAGTGGCGGGTGACCCGGTGCTGCAGCCGTGGGAGGCGCTCTCAGAGTGGCTGCGGGACTCCAACCGCGCCGTCGTGGACGACATCCCGGACAAGCTGGCCGCACTCGGCCTCCGCCTGGCGCACGCAGATGAGGACGGCGTCGTGGACGTCCTCAAGGTGGTGAAGGACAACCTCGAGCTGCTCGCCGAGCAGGAGCACGGCCGGTTCACCGCCGAACGGCTGACCAGCGGCTGGACCGGCGGGGTGCGCGATCCCGCGCGGTTCATGTCGCCGCACCTGAAGCCGTGGGAGCAGATCGACGAAGAGGCCAAGGAGTACGACCGCGAGGTGCTGCAGGACGTGTTCACGGCGATGACCGAAGCGGAGGTCGGGGCGGTGCCCTGGACACGCTGATCACCCCCCCGTGGCCAGCGCGAACGGCAGCACCGCGCCCGCACCCGCCCGGCGCAGGAGGCGGGCGGCCACGGTCATCGTCCAGCCGGTGTCGATCACGTCGTCGACGAGCAGCACTGGGCCCGCGGGCAGGGCGAAGCCGGGCTCGGCGACAGCGTGCCACACGGCCGCGAGCCGCTGGGCCGAGTTGGCGTGCTCGCCGGGCCGGGGTCCGTGCGGCGCCAGGGTGCCGAGCAGCGGCAGCCTGCCGATCTCGGCGATCCGCCGCGCCAGGTGGGCAAGCTGGTGTGGACGGGTGCGCGAGCCCATGCCGACCACGCCCACCGGCCGCTCCGCCCACCCCCAGCCCGCGAGCACCCGCACGCACGCGTCCAGCACGTCCTTCGGCAGCGGCTGGTCCGCCCCGCCGGTGAGCTCGCGCAGCTGGGCACCCCAGCCGATGTCCGACAGCCGCCCGATCACCCGGCCTGCCTCCGCCAGCTCATCGGCCGGGATTCGCCCGGACACCCGCACTCCGAGCCCGGCCATGCCCGACGGCCACTGCCGCCGCGGCGCCACCTCGACGCCCGGCCGGGAGAGCCGTTCGCGGGCGGCGGCGATATCGGCAACCGCGACCTCGGGGCTCCATACGGTGCGGGTACAGACGTCGCAACGCCCGCACGGAGCGGCCGACGGGTCGTCGAGCCTGCGGCGCAGGAACACCATGCGGCACTCGGTGGTGCCGAGGTAGTCCAGCATGGCCTGCTGCTCGACGACCCGGGCCTCGGCGATGCGGCGGTGCCGCTCCCGGTCATACACCCACTCCGCGCCGGTGCCGACCCACCCGCCCTTGACCCGCTTGGCGGCGCCGTCCGCGTCGAGCACCTTGAGCAGCATCTCCAGCCGGGTGCGCGACAGGTCGACCCGCGGCTCGATCGCCGCCGTGGACAGCGGCTCGTCCGACAGCACGGCCAAGGTCTGTCGGACGAGCGGCTCGGGCGGGAACGCGAGCGAGGCGAAGTAGCGCCAGATGTCGCGGTCCTCGACGCCGGGCAGCAGCACCGCCTCGGCCCGGTCGACCGCCCGGCCCGCCCGGCCGATCTGCTG
Source organism: uncultured Actinomycetota bacterium (assembly GCA_963822805.1). Classification (GTDB taxonomy): domain Bacteria; phylum Actinomycetota; class Actinomycetes; order Mycobacteriales; family Pseudonocardiaceae; genus Pseudonocardia. The sequence continues at coordinate 56,901 of CAWGIV010000007.1, forward strand.
GTAGTACGCGACCGGCGAGGCGGGCGCACCGAGGTGCACGACGAATCCGAGGTCGGGCTTGTCGAACCCCATGCCGAGCGCGCTCGTGGCGACCAGCGCCTTCACCCGGTTGGCCAGGAGATCGGCCTCGGCCGCGAGGCGTTCCTCGGGCTCGGTCTTGCCGGTGTAGGAGGCCACCCGGTGACCACGCTCGCGCAGGAACTCCGCCACGTCCTCGGCCGCCTGGATCGTGAGCGTGTAGACGATGCCTGCGCCGGGCAGCTCGGCGAGCCGGGCCGCAAGCCACCCGAGCCGCTCGGCGGGGGTGCGCAGCTGCACGACCGATAGGCGCAGGCTCTCCCGATCGAGCGAGCCGCGCAGGATGAGCGGCGCGCCCGAGGTGAGGCCCAGCTGCTCGGTGACGTCGACGACGACACGGTCGTTCGCGGTGGCCGTGGTGGCGAGCACCGGGATGCCCGGCGGCAGCTCGCCGATGAGCGCGCGCAAGCGCCGGTAGTCGGGCCGGAAATCGTGCCCCCAGTCGGACACGCAATGCGCCTCGTCGACCACCAGCATCCCCGCGCTCGCCGTGAGCCGGGGGAGCACCCGGTCGCGGAAATCGGGGTTGTTGAGCCGTTCCGGGCTGACGAGCAGCACGTCCACCTCACCCGCGTCGACCGCCGCGTAAGTGCGCTCCCACTCCGCCGTGTTGGCGGAGTTGACCGTGACCGCACGGATGCCCGCGCGCTCCGCCGCCTCGATCTGGTTGCGCATCAGGGCGAGCAGCGGCGAGACGATCACGGTGGGCCCCGCGCCTGCCGCCCGCAGCAGCGCGGTGGCCACGAAGTAGACCGCCGACTTGCCCCACCCGGTGCGCTGCACGACGAGCGCCCGCCGCCGCTGCGCCACCAGCGCGTGGATCGCCGTCCACTGGTCTTCCCGCAGCTGCGCCCCTGGCCCGGCGAGCGCGGCGAGCATCTCCTCGGCGCTGGAGCGGAGGTTGTGTTCGGTCGTCGTCACGGCACCCATCGTGCCGCGAGGGTCCGACATCGTGGGGCCCGCACCGGCGTCGTCGTACCCGCACACGCGCCCCGGCGCCGGTGCGGGCACAGCAACGCCGGTGTCGGGCCCCGATTTCGTCGAAACCCCACGGGCGACGCCCGGGCGTGCCCATGCTGGGCCCGTGGATCTGCCGACTCTCGCAACCGGCCTGGTGCTGCGCCGCGACCTCGCCGCCGCGGGCGTGACCGACGACGAGTTGCGCCGCATGCACCGCCGCGGGGAGCTGGCCCGCATCGCGCCCGGCGCGTACGTCGACCCGGCCGACGCGCGGCTGCACCGGCGCGCGGACCGGCACCTGCTGCAGGTCGCGGCGGCCGTACCGCGGATCGCGGCGGATGCCGTCGTCAGCCACCAATCGGCGGCCGTGCTGCACCGCCTGCCGGTTTGGAACCTCCCGCTCGCCCGGGTGCACGTCACGCGGCCGCGGCGCTCCGGCGCGCTGCGCACGGCGCGGCTGCACCTCCATACGGCGCCGCTGGAGCCCGACGAGATCGAGATGGTCGACGGGGTCGCGGTGACGGCGGTGGCGCGCACCGCCGTCGACATCGCGCGCACCGTCGCCTTCGAGGAGGCCGTCGCCGTGCTCGATGCGGCGCTGCACCGCCACCTCGTTTCACCGGCCACGCTCGCCGCCGCTCTCGACCGCATGACGGGGTGGCCCGGCATCCCCCGGGCGCGCCGGGCGGTCGAGTTCGCCGACCCGCGGCCGATGAGCGTCGGCGAGTCCCGCAGCCGCGTCGCGATGTCCCAGCTCGGCGTTGCGCGGCCGGTGCTGCAGTGGAACGTGCTCGGCCCGGGCGGCGTCGTGCTCGGCACTGCCGACTTCGGCTGGCCCGAGCACGGCATCGTCGGCGAGTTCGACGGAGCGGTCAAGTACGGCAGGCGGCTACGGCCCGGCCGGGTGCCCGCCGACGTGGTCGTCGCCGAGAAGCGGCGCGAGGACCGCATGCGGACCGTGCTGGGCGGGTTTGTCCGCTGGGTGTGGGCGGAGCTCGACGACTTCGCCGAAGTGGCGAGGAGGTTGCCGCGATGACCCACACCGGCGTTGTGGTGCCCGCTTCAGCCATGCCACGGCGCGACCGCGATCCGGTGGCGCTCCCAGCGCCCGGTGATCGCCGGCTTCGGTGCGTGGGGTGTGCCTGCGCATCTCAAACACCGAAGCCGGCGATCTTGGGTTAGACATCCGCACCCGCACCGGCACGGCACGTGTGTGAACACCGCAACGTCTGCGCTGTGCCATCCCGGCGCCCCGCACGGCAGGATGGCATCCGTGAGTTTGCCGCAGTCGCCGCTGTTCGGCTCCGTTGCCGAGGTGGCGCAGCGCTTGGCCGACGTCGGCTATCTCGCGTCCACGGCCGTCGCCACCACGGTCTTCCTCGCGGACCGCCTCGACAAACCGCTGCTCGTCGAGGGCCCGGCGGGGGTCGGCAAGACCGAGCTGGCCAAGGCCGTGGCGGCGGCGACGGACGCGGGTCTGGTGCGGCTGCAGTGCTACGAGGGCATCGACGAGGCCCGCGCGCTGTACGAGTGGAACCACGCCAAGCAACTGCTGCGGATCTCCGCAGCCCAGGGCCACGAGACGTGGGACGAGACCCGCGACGACGTGTTCAGCGAGGAGTTCCTGCTCCCGCGCCCCCTTCTGACCGCGATCCGCCGCACCGAGCCGACGGTGCTGCTCGTCGACGAGATCGACAAGGCCGACGTCGAGGTCGAGGGCCTGCTGCTCGAGGTGCTGTCGGACTTCCAAGTGACCGTCCCGGAGATGGGCACGCTCACCGCGGTGCGGCGCCCGTTCGCGCTGCTCACCTCCAACTCCACGCGCGAGCTGTCAGAGGCGCTCAAGCGCCGCTGCCTGTTCCTGCACCTCGACTTCCCCGACGCCGACTTGGAGCGGCGAATCGTGCTCTCGCGGGTGCCGGAGATCGCCGAGCAGCTCGTCGACGCGCTGGTGCGCACGGTGCGGGTGTTGCGCGGCCTGGAGCTGCGCA
>CAWGIV010000008.1:0-290513 GCA_963822805.1 uncultured Actinomycetota bacterium
TGCGCCCCCTCGATGCCGGGCCGGCAGTAGAACGCGTCGAAGCCGTAGTGGCTGCGCAGCAGCACGAACCGCTGGTTCTCCAGCCGGGCCCGGCCCAGCAGCACCCGGATCACCGCCGGCTTCAAGTTGTCCAACCGGACCCGGCCCGGGACCCCGCCCAGCGCGTCGAACGCGGTGACGAACCCGTCGAAGAAGCTCTCCTGGGTCTCGTTGGCATACGCCACGTGCACCGCCTTGCCCGAGTGCGACAGCCGCAGCACGAACATCCACAACCGCATCAGCACCCCACCGATCCGGGCCTTGAACTCGCCGAAGTCGACCTCGGCCTCCTCGGCCGGCAGGTGCGTCTGCGGCACCATCACCAGCCCCACCCCGCCGCACAGCTCCCGGCGGACCTCGGCGACGAATCCGCGCACCGTGGACTCGGCCACCTGCGCGCCCTGCTCGTCGACCAGCCGCTGCCAAACCCGCCGAGCGGTATGGCGCTGCTTGACCGGCGCCGACCGGTCGGCGACCAGCCAGCCGCGCACCACCGCCCGATGCGCCGCAGTCAACGCCGTCGCCGTCCGCTGCGGCGACTTGCGCTGCGCCGGCACCGCACTCGCCAACGCCTCCCGCACCATCCGCCGATGCACCCCATGCCGGCGCGCCAACCCCCGCACCGACAACCCCTCCAACCGGCTGTCCCGCCGGATCCGCTCGAACAGCTCCACCTTCGATCTCCTCTGCATCCCGTCCCTGCCTCCACGACGCCGCTGCGCGACATCACGGAACGTAGGAACGGACGAACGGAAGTGGGGCCAAATCAGGCCATCACTCCGGCCCCAAGTGGGGCCAGATCAAGGTGTCATTCTCATCGGCGAGTTCTGGTTCAAGATCGCCGGGGTGCTGGTGAAGTGCTGGATGTTCGTGATGCGGCTTTCCTGTTCGGGGCGGGCGTTCCACGTCGCGTTCAGCACGCAGGCGCAGGAGGCGTTCCTGGAAGGGCACGTGCGGCGTTCGCCCATTTCGGCGGGGTACCCGGCCGGATCCGCTACGACAACCTCAAGCCGGCCGTGGTGCGGGTGCTCAAGGGCCGCAACCGCGACGAGTCCGAGCGGTTCATCGCGCTGCGCAGCTGGTATCAGTTCGACTCGTTCTTCTGCCGCCCGGGCAAGGACGGCGCGCACGAGAAGGGCTTGGATTCACACTGCACCTCCTGGGGCGTTTGCGGTGGTCTTTCCTCGTGGGGTGCGGCCGGGAGGCCGTCCGATCTTCTTGAACGGCGCGGTGGTGGGGATCTGGTAGAGGCATTGGGCCTTGTCGTCGAAGGGCTCGCCAACCAGCCGTCCCTCGCGGTGCCAGGTCTTGATCGTGCTGGTGCAGACCCCGAGGTGGGCGGCGAGTTCGCCGACGCCGATCCAGCCGCGGCGGCGTAGCCGCTGTTCGCGGCTGTCGAGTCGGTGGGCCAGGCGGAGGTGGCGGATGATCCCGGCGTGGAAGGGTTGGCCGGTGCTGGAGCTGCGCCCGGCCTGGTTGAGCGTGTCGGCGATCTGGGCGTCAGTGTGCTGGTCGAGGAGCCGGTCGATCTCGGCGATCAGCTCGGGTGGGGCGCGGCGGGCGTCGGGCGCGGGTAGCGGGGCGGGCAGGGTGAGGCTGGTGGTCTGCCCGCCGGTGAACCGCACGTGGGCGTGGATCTGGGCGTCCCTGATCAGGGTGACGTCGGCGATCAGGAGCCGGACCATGCGTTTGCGCTCGCGGTCCGGGGTGCGCGGGTTGGTCCAGAGCGCGGGGAAGTCGCCGGCCAGGGCGTGGATGCGGGCTCGGTCGGCCGCGTGCAGCGGGGCGGCGGCGCGGGTGGCGCGTTCGTAGTCCTCGCTGGCCGTGGTGAGCGCGCGCAGCGCGTCGTTCCAGTCGGCTTCCAGACTCGCGGCGACCAGCCGGTTGTCCGGATCGACCGACAGGTAGCGGCGGCGGGCGAGCTCGGCGGCGTGGCGGGCGCGTTCGACGTCGGCGCGGCGGAGCTGGTCGGCCTCGTCGGCGCGGGCGTCGAGCTCGTCCTGGACGGTGAGGGCGACCTCGAGGGCCAGCGGGGTGACCGTGTCGAGCAGCAGCGCGCCGATGGCCCGGTCGAGCTGTTCGCCGGGGATCGAGGCGCAGATCGGGGTGGCGGTGGAGATCCCTTCGCGCTGGCAGAGGTAGGTGGGCGCCGGTCTGTGGTCGCGGCGGTGGTGGTAGCGCACGGTCATCCGGTTGCCGCAGCGCCCGCAGATGACCAGGCCTTGCAGCAGCGCGGGCCCCTCGCGGGGTGGGCCGGCGCGCCGGTCCTGGCCGTGGGCCTGGGCGGCTTGGGTGAGCCGCTGCTGGTTGTGCTCGAACTCGGCCCAGCTCAGATACCCCGGGTGCGCGTCGGGGATCAGCGCGAACCACTGGTCGCGGGGTTGGAGCAGGTAGCGGGTGTGCCCGTCGGCGGTCTTACGGGTCTTGCGCCGGCCGAACACGAACGCGCCGGCGTAGCGGGGGTTGTGCAGCACTTGCAGGACCCGGTGGTGGCGCAGCGGTGCCCGGGTCAGGGTTCCTTTGTTCGGGCCGGTGCGCACCCGCACCGGGAATGACAGGCCCTCGGCGGTGAACGTCTTGACCACCGCATAGGCCGACCCGGTGCGCGCGAAGGTGGCGAACAGGTGCCGGATGGCCTGCTGCACGCCGGTGTCCGGATCGAGCACGACCGCCCCGGCCGGGTTGTAGACCAGCCCGATCGGCAGCGGCGCGGCGAGCTCGCCGCGGCGGGCCTTGGACAGCACTCCGCCGCGCAGCCGGGCCCGCAGCAGGTGCAGCTCGGCCTCGGACATCTGGCCCTTCAACCCCAGCAGCAGCCGGTCGTTGAACGCGCACGGGTCGTAGAGCCCGTCCTCGTCGAGGATCAGCGTCTCGGTCAGCGCGCAGATCTCCAACAGCCGGTGCCAGTCGGCGTTGTTGCGGGCCAGCCGGGAGACCTCCAACCCGATCACGATCCCGGCCTTGCCCATGCCGACGTCGGCGACCAGGCGTTGGAAGCCTTCCCGCCCGACGGTGCTGGCCCCCGAGCGGCCCAGGTCGTCGTCGATGACCACGACCTGGGTGGCCGGCCAGCCCAGCGCCATCGCGCGTTGCCGCAGCCCGTACTGGCGCTCGGTGGAGGTGGTGTTCTCCATGACCTGACGCAGCGTGGACTGGCGCACATACAGATAGGCGTCGCGGCGCAGGTGATCCGTGCCGACCTTCTCGACCGCCTGCGGGTTCATCGCTCACCGCCCCGACGCTCACCGGCCCAGGCACGCGGTGGCCATGGCGGCGAGCACGGCCACCACCTCACCGGCCATCCCTTCGTCACCGGCCCCATCGCCGGTGCCGGCGGGGTCGGGGCGGGCCAGCGGCGGGCGGATCGGCGGCGCACCGGCCGGTACCGGGCACAGCAGCCGCCAGGCCCCGATCCACGCGGCCATCCCGCGCGTGGACAGCAGGGCCAGCCCGTGGCCGCCGCCATCGGCGCCGCCGGACAGCGCGGCGGTGCGCAGTTGCTCGTAGTGATCCACGAACGCGCCATCGGCTGCGCCGCTGTCGGCGAGCCTGCCGTGGTTGTGCTCGCGGTGCTCATCGGTCGCTTTTCCGGTCGCGGCGGGCCAGGGCCCGCTCGATGGAGCGCGGGTGCACCGAAACCCCGAACCGGGCGCGCACCGCCTCGGCCAACTCCACCGGCCGCGCCGCCGGATCGGCGGCCAGCCGCTCGGCCACGAACGCCACGATCTCCGCGGTCAGCTTGTGCGCCCGCCGCGGCCCGGGCCGCGCGGGCACCAGCCCGGGCAGCCCGTCATCGTCCAACGCCGCGGCGGCGGCATACCAACTCGGGCGGGAGAACCCGAACGCCGCCGCGGCCTCGCTGACCCGCTGGCCCTCCACCCGCACCCGGCGCACCATCTCGTACTTGACCTGCACCAGATCCCGGGCATCGAGGAACTCCTCGCGGTCGAACGCCGCGTCGCGCACCGCCTCCGGGCGCGGGTTCAACGCCCGCCCGGCCCGCAATGCGGCCACCTTCGGGTCCTCCGGCGTGGCAGCTCCCATCGCACCCTCCAAGATCCGAACTACAATGCTGTAAGCCTATTTATGTCCGTCGCTGTCGTGAGGTCAAGCGCGCCACGCGGTAGACCGGCGATGACATGCGGCAATAGCGCCCAGCCGCGGGGAGACCGGGCCCCGGGTCAACCCTGATTCGGCATAATGGAGTTTACATGTGCGGCGTAGTTGGCTTGACAGCCTCCGCCGTCCCCGCCGCCTCAGAATCGGCGAGCGCGGCGAGCAAGTCGGCCAGCGCGAGCAGGTCCGTCACCCGCAGTCGAGACCGCCCGGCCGCCACCGTGACGAACGGATCGGCCGCGGCGGCGTCGGTCCACGCTGCGGGAAGCCCGCACAGCTCACCGTCCTCGCCGACGACGAACACCCGGTCCTCACCCCAGGTGCTGCGGCGGAAGGCGAACACGAACTCCTGGCCCGACCACGGATGGAACGGATGGGTCACCCGAACCCGATCTTGCTCAACCGGCCGACCGGGTGCACTCGACGGGTCGGTCCAAGGGCGGGGTGGAAGGCGAAATCGGCCGCTTCCGCCGCCGCCACCTCGTCCCGCTGCCGCACGTCGAGTCGCTGACCGAACTGAACCGGCTGATCGCGGCCTGCGATGTCCTCGACGACGCCCGGGTGATCACCGGCCGACGGGAGACGGTCGCGGCGGGCTTCGCTGCGGAGTTGCCGTCGTTGCTGGCGTTGCCGGGCGAGCCGTTCGACCCGGCGGTGCAGTCGAGGGCGCGGGTGGACCCGCGGGCGCGGGTGTCGGTGCGGCAGTGCTACTACTCAGTCCCGGCATGGTATGCCGGGCGGCGCCTGCCGGTGCGCCTGTCCGCGACGACGGTGGAAGTGCTCGACGGCGCGACGGTCGTGGCCCGCCACGAACGGGCCGCGGGACGCTTCGTCGAAGTGCTCGTGCTCGATCACTACCTCGAGGTGCTCAAGACCAAGCCCGGGGCGCTGCCCGGCGCGACCGCGTTGGCCCAGGCCAAAGCGTGCGGGGCGTTCACCCAGACGCATCAGGCCTACTGGGACGCCGCCCGTCGTGCGCTCGGGGACGCCGCCGGCACCCGGGCGTTGATCGAGCTCCTGCTCGCGCACCGCCACCTGCCCCGGCAGGCGCTGGACGCGGCGATGACCACGGCGGTGGCAGGCGGCTTGCTGGATCCGCAGGTGGTGCTCATCGACGCCCGCCGCCACGCCGGCGGCGAGCAACCGGGCGGGGTCGTCCCGATCGGGTCGTGGGCCCGCTACGACCGGCCCGCGCCCACGCTGCAGGCCTACGACGCGCTGCTAACCGGAAGCGAGGGCTGAGCGCGATGCCGCGCAGTGACCAAGCCGCCCAGGCCGCGATCGGCGCCGCGGCGCGTGAGCTGCGGCTGCCGACCATCCGCGCCGAAGCCCACCGGTTGGCCGAGATCGCCGTGCGGGAACGGCAATCCCACCTGGTCTTCCTCGCCGAAGTCCTCGCCGCCGAACTCGACGACCGCACCGACCGGCGCCGCGCCCGCCACATCGCCGACGCGAAGTTCCCCCGCCTCAAACGGCTGGCCGACTTCAACCTCGACGCGGTCGCCTCGATCCCACCCGCCCAGCTGGCCACCCTCGCCGGCGGCGCCTACCTCGACGCGGGCGAGCCGGTCGTGCTCATCGGCGACTCCGGCACCGGCAAGAGCCACCTGCTGATCGGGCTCGGGCTCGCCGCCTGCGAGCAAGGCCGCCGCGTCCGCTACGTCACCACCGCGCAACTGGTCAACGAACTCGTCGAGGCCGCCGACGAACGCGTGCTCTCCCGCGTCGTGGCCCGCTACGGCCGCCTCGACCTGCTCTGCCTCGACGAAGTGGGCTACGCCCAGATCGACCCCCGCGGCGCGGAACTGCTGTTCCAGATCATCACCGAACGCGAGGAACGCACCAGCATCGCGCTGGCCAGCAACCTTCCCTTCAGCGAATGGGGAGCGGTCTTGCCCGACCCACGCCTCGTCGCCGCCATCGTCGACCGGGTCACCTACAACGCGCACATCCTCGAAACCGGCACCCAGTCCTACCGGCTACGCACCAGCAAAGCCACCCGCCCCGGCCAAACCGCTCGCTAACCCGAACCGGAGAACACGATCATGCCCGCTGTCACCCTGCTCACCGAAGAGGCCGCCGACCTGGCCGACCTGCTGCGCGGTCTGCGCGACTGGGTCGACGCCGAAGAGCACCACCTCGAACCGCTGCTCGATCGGCACGGCTACCACCTCATCGGTCTGCGCGTCGCGCTCGACCGCTACGCCTGCCTGCTCGCCACCAACACCGACGACACCCCGCCCTTCTGAGCCCGCCATGCGAACCCAACACCTCAGCGAGCACAGCGTCGGGCCACTGGCCCAGCAGGCCGCACACGCGGTCCGCGCCCTCAACCACCGCACCCGACCGAACGCCGGCGGCCTGACCGACCCGCTCGACACAGCCGACCTCATCGCCGAACTCGCCCACCTCACCGGCATGCTGCCGCAACTGCTGGGCCAGCTCGGCGACTGGCTCGAAGCCGAGCACCACCTCGGGCGGCCACGCGTCGACCCCGACGCACCCCACCCGGACCCCGAGCAGACCATCCACGCCCTGACCAGCGCGCTGCGCCACGCCGCACACACCCAACAGCGCACCGCCCACGCCCTCGACACCGCCCACCAGCACGCCGCCCACCTCGCCGCCATCAACGAACCAACCACGATCAACAACGACGAGCCCGCACCAAGCACCTGAGGCCAAAATTCGTGCAGACCAGTGGGGCCAAGTCACTTGACGAGACGCATACTTCACCCACCGAGCCTCGAACGGCCCGACCGAGGCCATCAACGGCCGACTCGAAGCGCTGCGCCGCAATGCCCTCGGCTTCCGCAACCTGATCAACTACCGCATCCGATCCCTACTGCACTGCGGAGCCCTCGCACTCTGAATCCGGAAGAGCCGCCAAACCCATGGCCGCGCAACGGACTGATGCGATGAAGGAGCGGGGCCTCCGCTCCTGGTGACTCCCGGCTCATGCTCGGGGTGCTCACGTCAACCGATTCGAGGAGGCCCCTGTGAGCGAATCGTACGAGGGACGGCAGATCGTCGGGATGGATCTGCATCGGCGCCGCTCGGTGTTGGTGCGGATGACCGAGGCCGGGGAACGGTTGGAGACGGTGCGGATCTCCAACGACCCGGAGTATCTGCGGCAGGTGATGGCCCGGGCCGGGGAGGCGCCGGAGGTGGTGCTGGAGGCGTGCTACGGCTGGTACTGGGCGGCGGACACGCTGGCCGAGCTGGGTGCGTCGGTGCACCTGGCGCACCCGCTCGGGGTGAAGGCGTTCTCCTACCGCAGGGTCAAGAATGATCAACGCGACGCCGCTGACCTGGCGGATCTGCTGCGGATGGGTCGGCTGCCCGAGGCGTGGATCGCGCCCCCGGCGACCCGGGAGTTGCGCGGCTGGGTGCGGCACCGGGCCAAGCTGGTCGGGCTGCGCTCGAGCCTGAAGTGCCAGATCCACGGGGTGCTGGCCGGAGCCGGGGTGCACGTGCCGATGAGTGATTTGTTCGGGATCGGCGGCCTCAAGCTGCTGGCCGGAACTCGGCTGTCGGTGGAGTCCCGGTCGCGGGTGGACTCGGCGATGCGGGTCATCGACGCGCTGGACTTCGAGATCGAGCTGTTCACCAAGCTGGTCGCCGGACGGCTACGTGCCGATCCGGGCTACCGGGCGATCCAGCAGATCCCCGGGGTGGGCCCGGTGCTGGCCGCGGTGTTCGTCGCCGAGATCGGCGACATCGGACGCTTCGCCAAGCCGCAGCAGTTGGCGTCTTGGGCCGGGTTGACCCCGAAACATCACGAGTCCGACACCACCGTGCACCGCGGCCGGATCACCAAACAAGGATCCCGGCTGGTGCGCTGGGCCGCGGTCGAGGCCGTGCAACGGGTCGGCGGGCACACCCGCCTCGGGCAGGTCCGCGACCAGGTTGGCGCCCGCCGCGGCCGCAACATCGGCGTGGTCGCCGCCGCCCGCGAACTGACCACGCTGGTGTTCTACGGGCTGCGCGACGGTCACATCCGCTGCCTGCCCCGCCCCGCGTGAGCGCCCCGCGCGTGGCCGCGGGTGTGGTGGGCGCGGGTCGTGCAGGTCATGACCCCCGGTGCACGCGGCGCGGTCGCCCCGTCTGATTGACCCCGCCCACCACGGGCCTTGTCGTAGCACTCCATGCCCGACAGCGAAGGGATGACCGACAGCCCACCACGGGGCTGTCCACACCAACCGGACCCCGGCGCTGGAGCCACGCTCTCGACCCCAACTCCTCGAGCACACCGGAGCGTGACCCGACCACCTTTCCTCCCGCCCCTCAACAGCATGCGCCGCGCGGCGTCGGCGTCCAGGACCTTCGGCCGCTTCGCGGTCGACCCTGCGGGTCGATCCTGGACCCCGACGCCTTACCCGACGCTGCCCAACAGCGGGCGGAGAACGGCCAAAGAAAGATCAAAAAACCAGGAACCCGGGGTTGACCGGCCCCGCTCCTTCAGGGATGACCTGCGCCCCGCGGCAGCGATCGTCGGGGCGTTGAAGGTGTGGGTGTTGGCTCTTCTGGAGTGACGGTGCCGTGCGGCGGGCGCGCGCGCTACCTTGGCATCCAGAAGTCGCTCTCGAGCCCCGTCAGCAGCGCCTCGCTGCAATTGACCGCATCACAGATGTCCGCATTGCGCGTGTGGAAGAGAAACGGCGCACGCTTGAACATCAGCATGCGCTGGGGGAAGGTCTCGAGCATCCATGGCTGAAGCCTGCCCAAGACGGCTGCGGCATGATGATCCTTCGCCCTGTGCAGCACATGGCGGAACAGGTGCTCCTCGTGTCCGGGCGCCGCTGTCAGACCCAGGACGCGATAGATGTCGCTCGGTAGGAGAGAGGCGATGTACCAGCCCACGGGCTGTCCGCGGGCGTCCCTGACGAAGTTCTTGACGAGCCGGCCGTTGGAGCGGGAGCGGCCGATGTGGTCGAACAGCGTACCGAGCGACTCGGGATCGTAGTCGGGCCAGAGGCGGAACCGTTGAGGTCTGAGACGGAGGTGGTCGATCAGGAGCTGGGGCGAGAGCTGCTCCTCGATATACGCCTCACCATCACCTGTCCCGTCGACGTTGGTGAAACGGGAGTACACGGCATCCAGTGGCCTGCATAAGGGCCGGGCCAGGGGGAGCCAGTGGTGCCTGCCACGTTGCCAGAGCTTGCGGCCGACCGCCGCTCGCACCGGGTCTAAGAGGTGTAGCCAGGTCACCGAACCGAGGTGGTACATGGAACCGCCGAGGGGTTTCCACATGCGCTCGGTGGCGGGCCCGGCGGTGTCGGTGATGGTGAGGTCCTGTGGTCCGGCCAGGTACTTGCGCAGTAGCAAGCCGCCGGCGCCGAGTTGTCTAGCTCGCGGTGCGACGACCAGCGAACTGCTGCACGCCAGGCGCACGGGTCGCTGCTCGAACCGCATCCGATGCACCAGCGAGCCGATGAAGCCGAGGATCTCGCCATCGGCGCCTTCGAAGACCAGCGAGGGAATGGTGGGGTCGGACAGTGGCTGGCCGAGGAAAATCTGCTCGAAGGCGTTGAGTAACTCGGCGTCGTCGGCGACCTGGGGCACCGCCAGATGGGAGCGATACAGCCGCACGACCTGGCAGAGATCGTCGTGGCGCAGGCTGCGGATGCGGGTCATCGCTTCGGCCCGTGCGGGCTGCGACAAGACCGCCTCACCGTGTGATCCATCTGTCGCGGTCCGGCAAGACCGACCGTCCCTCGGGCCGGTCGTCCCGACCCTGAACACCGGAGGCGTATAGCCGTGTCCGCGAAGTCGATGAGTCCGGGTCTTTCTTGCATTGGTTTCTGTCCATGGGGTCTCAGCGCAGAGCGCGGTCCGGGGTGGTCAGGACGTCTCCGATGGCGAGGACGCGGTCGGCCGGGGTGGCCGCGCCTGCGACCTGCAGACGGCTGATCACGACCCATTCGTCCCGGGCGGCGACCCAGGCCTGCGCGTTGTCGGTGGGTCCGACCGTGCCGGGCGGCTCGGTGGCCGGTCGACCGGTGCGGTGCGCCCGTCGCACACTGATCTCGGGGCCGCCGTTTCCCCGGGTGCGGGCCCGGCCCCACGGGGAGGCCCACGGGCCGTAGTCACAGGCCCGCACCAGCCCGGTGACGTGCACGGCGTCGTCCGTCCAGGGGATCCAACCGTCGTGCGGCACCTCGCGCCCGAAGTAGCGCCGCGCCGCGACGTCCTGGGCGATGACCGGTACCCGACGGGGATCGGTGGCGAGGTCCTCGAGCAGCCGGGAGATCAGTCGCAGGCCTTCGCGGGCGCAGGTCGCGGATACGCTCAACCCGGTGTCCTCGCCCGCCAGGGGGAAGCCGTGCCGGTAGGCGATCGGTCCGGTGTCGATGCCCGGCGCCATCCAGTGCAGCGTCACCCCGTGGGTGGGCTCGCCGTGGTAGAGCGCCCAGTTCGGGGCGTTCAGCCCGGCGTAGTCAGGCAGCGGACCCGGATGCAGGTTGAAACAGCCCACCCGCGCCGCGGCCAGCACCGCGGCATGCACGACATACAGCGAATGCACATTGAGCAGCACGTCGACCCGCCGGGCGCGCAACACTGCGGCCAGGCCGGGATCGCGCACCGCGGCCCCAGGCAGGGTGTCGATGCCGAGTTCGTCGGCGACCGCGGCCACGGTCCGCCCACGCGTGCGGTCGCCCGGGTTCGACGCGGTGAGCACCACGCAGGCCTCGTGCACGGAGTCGGCCACCAGCCGCAGCGCCTGCACGCCCGCGGCCTCCTCCGCGGCCAACGCGATCCTCATCAGACCACCGCACCCGGGAGCCGGGCCGCGCTCGCCGGTGCGTGCGGATCGTCACGGGGCAGCACCCGGATGTCGCTCACGCTCGCTCCCTGGTCACGACGCGCTACGGGTCTCCAGCAGCCCCGCGTCCTCGAGGTACCGGGTGATGCGGCGCGGCGAGCGGAAGTTCTCGATGTCGAACTCGTCGAGCGGGAACTCGCAGGCGAACATCTCCTCCAGGGCGGTGATCAACGTCACCAGCGCGAGTGAGTCGACCATGCCCGTCTCGATCAGGTCGACCTCGACGTCCACAACGTCGATGTTGAGCCGGTCGCGGATCAGCTCCAGGATTCCGGCGTCGGTCTGTGTCCCGTCGTGGTTCACGGCCCCACCACCGGTCGTCCCGGCGCGGCCATCTCCCGGGTGAAGCTCGACTGCAGCTCCTTGCGGTCGATCTTCCCGTTCACGTTCTTCGGCAGGGTGTCCAACTGGCGCCACCGGGCGGGCAGCATGTACGCGGGCAGCAGCTTGGACACGGCCGTGCGCAGGGCCAGCGGCGGCAGCTCGCCCCCGTCCGCCACCGAGAACGCGCAGCAGATGGTGGTTCCCTCGAAGCCGCCGACGTCGACGCCGACCACGGCGCACTCGCGCACCTCCGGCTGGGCGTTCACCGCCGCCTCGATCTCACCAAGCTCGATCCGGTAGCCCCGGCTCTTGATCTGCGAGTCGGACCGGCCGAGGAAATGCACGAGACCGTCCTCGTCGCGTCGGGCCAGGTCACCGGTGCGGTAGATGCGCTCACCGGGCGCGTCCGGGCAGGTGAGGAACGCCGCCTGCGTCTTCTCCGCGTCCCGCCAGTACCCGGGAGACAGGCCCACACCCGAGATGTAGAGGTCGCCGATCTCACCGGGCAGGGCAGGCTGGAGCTCCTCGTCGAGGACGAGCAGGTCCTCGCCCGCGCACGGCGTGCCGATCGGGACCGACACCGTCTCGTCGTCCGGGCAGCCCGGCACCGTGTAGTAGCTGCTGGCGATCGTGGCCTCGGTCGGCCCGTAGAGGTTGGTGAACCGCACGTGCGGCAGCCGCCGCATCCAGTGCGCCAGCACCGGCGTCGGCAACACCTCGCCACACCACAGCAGCCGCTGCAGCGCCGGGAAATCGTCCTGGGCGATGACGTCGAACTTCGCGAGGTAGGTCAACACCGAGGGGACGGAGAACCACTGCGTGAGCTCCCGGTCGCGGATCATCGCGGCCAGCGCCCGCGGGTTGACGCTCAGGTTGCCCGGCACCAGGTGCAGCTCGGCGCCCGCGGCGAGGGTGGCGAAGATGTCAAACGTCGACAGGTCGAAGTGCAGCGGCGGATGCCCGGAGATGCGATCCGCCGGGCTGGTGCCGAAATACCGCACCGCCCACTCGACGAACGCCAGCACGTTCCCGTGAGTGATCATCACGCCCTTCGGCGCGCCGGTCGAACCCGAGGTGAACAGCAGGTGGGCCAGATCCTCGGCGCGGCACCGGTTCGGCAGCGGCTCGGCCGACCGGGCCGCTGCGTCGGACCAGCAGAACTGGGTGGTGAACCGATCCCCGGTCAGCGGGCCCTCGACCGATCCGATCGGGGCGGCCAGCCGGGACAGCGCACCGGCGTCGATCAACCCGTCGACCAGCGGAACCGCCGACTCGTCGACCAGCACCAGGCTGGGCTGCGCCGAGCCGAAGATGCGCGCCACCCGCGCGGCCGGGCTCGCGCTGTCCACTGGCACATACACCCCACCCGCCTTGAGTACGGCCAACAGGGCGGCGACCGTGCGCGGGGTCTTGCCCGCCAGGACGCACACCCGGTCCCCGTCGCCGCAGCCGAACTCCCGCATCAGCCGCGCCCACCGGTTGGTGTCCGCCTCCAGCCCGCCATACGACATGCGCTCCTCGGCCATCACCAGCGCGCCTGCGTCGGCATCGCGCTCCGCCGACCGGGTCAGGTAGTCCTGCAGTCGGGTGATCATGTCGTGACCATCTCCTGTGCCTTGGCGAAGACGACCGCGGTGTGCGCGAGTTCTTCCTCGCACGGCGGAACGTCGAGAATGAACGTGCTCGTGCCGAGGTCCATGTAGTGGCCCAGCATCCGCGCGACCCGGTCGTAGCTGCCGACCAGGTAGGGGCAAAACGTCTTGTAGTTCTGAAACGGCCCCAACCAGTAGGGGTCCGGCTCGCCATCGAGATCGACAAACGGGTGCCGCTCGTCCGCCAGCTGACCGTGCCAGTGCGAGTCGGACACCGCGACCGCCAGCCGATGGGTGATCTGGCCGCCGCGGTCGGTGGGGAAGCGTGCGTGCGCCACCCGCCACGCCTCATCCGCGGTGTCGCGCGCCACGATGCCGACCCGGATGCCGAACCCGCCAGCGAGCCCGTCCCCGATCCAGGCCGCCTCCTCACCCGGAGGATGCGGGTACTTGACGGCGGTCGCATCCAGCGCCCGCGCCGCCTCCCGGCCCGCAGGCGACGAGCCGGACACCAGGACGTCAGGCAGGAGGTTTGCCGCGAGCTTGGGCCGCATTCGCAGACCCGTGACCGCGTAGTACCGGCCCTCGATCGTCAGCGGCGTTTCGCCCCGCAAAAGCGCCATGACGATCCGGGTGTACTCCACCAGCCGCCGATAGCGCTCGTCATGCTCCGTCTCGTCATTGAGCGCCAAAAGATCGTTTCGGAATCCACCCGCCACCATGTTCAAATGCACCCGCCGACCATGCAGGTGAGCCAGCGACGCGACCAGCTTCGCGACGGTGTAGGGATGCATGTACGCTGGCTGCACCGCGACCAGCGGACACAGTTGCTCGGTGCTCTCCACGATCATCTGCGCCACCAGCCACGGATCGACAAGGCTGTTGTCGGTATAGACGAGCGTTCCGGCACAACCCGCGCGGTCGCTCCACCGCGCCACGTCACGCACAGTGGCGACGTAACTCGTACGGTCCATCGCCGTCGATGGTGGACATGTCGTGTAGATCCGCACAATGAGCCCCCGCGTCTTGTTGCCCGCCCCGTTACCGCAGTGTACGACCCGGGCCGTCTTCAGTGATATCTGTGCATAGAGCGCCAGGGTCCAATTCCCCGTCGGGCCAAGCAATAGCGGCGACACCAATGGGATGAGCACCAGCGCGACGGTGAATCGATACTCGCTTGGGCAACTCTGGCGCGCCATCGAAGCTTGACTGGGTGAGGCACCAGACTGACAGGCCCCGCCATCTCCACGAGCGCGGGGTCGACGGCAACACTGGTCCCATACTATTTCGGGCGATATTCGCGCCGTCGCGTTCGCCGAGACCAACGCGGAATACTGCGATACTGCCTGAAAAGGCATTGTCCAAAAAACCCTAACCTAAACCTTGTTGTCCTCGCGCCAGCCGTCCGTGTCGTGCAAGATCGAGCTTATGCCGGGACGTTCGTAGGGTGACGGCGAGCGTCCTTGACAGCCTTCGATGCCAGCAGCCAGCCTCCAGCGTGTGCCTAGGCAGTGGGTCCGAGTCATAGCTCGCCGAGAGAGCTCGAAGCGTTTCAGCGTACCGATGGGCTGAACGGGTGGTTCACGTGACAGCCAGGCGCGTTTGGCGCAAATTGACGACTATGTCCGATTTCCCAGGGCGGATGGACCGTCTCCGCGGGCCCGGCTTGCTCCGTGCCTTGCGAGGCGCTGAGCGACCCGTGTCGCGCTGTCCGGCGGTGGGTGTACCTCGGCTTCGGGGGTTCGGATCGGGGCTGTGGTGCAACGGGCGTCCAGACCCCCAGCGGCTCCGGGCGCCAGCTCGCCGACCTCGAACTGCGGCATCGTCGCCGCGCCCGCGTGGAGGACCGCGAAGGACACCGGGCTGCGGAACCGGCCGCTGCACGAGCTGGACCAGAACCGGATCTGGCAGGCCGTCGTCGCGCTGGCCTGCGACATCACCGCCTGGACTCAGATGCTCGCCTTGACCGAGCACCCCGCCCGAGGCTGTGAACCCAAACGCCTGCGGCTTCGGATCATCTCCCTGCCCGCCGATCTCGCCCGCCACGCCCGCACCGTCGTGCTGCACCTGCCCGCCCACGCACCCCGGACCCCCCTCGGGCAGCACCGCTGTTGATCACTCCCGAAGTCGACGAAAGATTCGGGCTAGCCAATCAAACCCCCCAGGCGTGGTGGGGTGCTGAACAGGTCTGGCGCGTGGGGGCCCGCGACGCCGATGCGGTGGTATTTGAAGATCAGCCAGCCCTTCCAGCTCAGCCGCGCAAGCCGGTCGAGCTCGCCAGTGCAGAGAGCTCGGGCAAGCAACGCGGGGCGAGAGGGCACCTCTTTCCCCGCACTGCCGCTACTGTCTGCCGGGTGCGCGCAGCGATCACTGGCGGGGCCGGGTTCATCGGGTCGAACATCGTCGACGCCCTCGTCGCCAACCACGCCGAGGTGCTGGTCCTCGACGACCTGAGCCACGGCAGCGAGTCGAACCTCGCGCGCGCGCTCCGTGCAGGGGCCCGGCTCGCCGTCCTGGACATCCGCGACGGGGAGCGGGTGCGGACCGAGTTCGCCGACTTCGCGCCGGAGGTGGTCTTTCATCTCGCGGCGCAAATCGACGTGCGGACGTCAATGGATGATCCCGCGAAGGACGCGGCCATCAACGTGCTGGGCTCGGTCAACGTGTTCGACGCCGCGCGGCGGGCGGGCGCGCGCCGCATCGTAAACACCTCGACCGGCGGGGCGATGTACGGCGTGACCGACCTCGTGCCGACGCCCGAGACCGCGCCCGCCGCCCCAGTGTCGGGCTACGGGCTCTCCAAGCGCACCGCCGAGCGCTACGCCGCCTGGTTCCGGGCCAGCCACGGAATGGAGACCGTCACCCTTCGCTATGGCAATGTCTACGGGCCCCGGCAAGACCCGCACGGCGACGCGGGCGTGATCGCCATATTCTGCAACCGCGTGCTGACCGGGGCCCGCCCAACGGTCTTCGGCGACGGCACCCAGACCCGCGACTTCGTGTTCGTCGGCGACATCGTGGCCGCCAACCTCGCCGCCGCCCGCGTCGCCACACTCCCGCACGAGGTCTACAACGTCGGCACCGGAGACGAGATCAGCGTGCTCGAGCTGGTGGCGGCCGTAGCGGAGGCGGCGGGCATCGACCCCGCCGACTTCATCCCCAACCTACAGCCCGCTCGCCCCGGCGAACTGCTCCGCAGCTGTCTCGACGTGCGGCGTGCCCACGACGAGCTCGGCGTGCCCCCGCCGACGCCGCTGGTCGAGGGCCTTGCAGCCACGCTGGCCTGGGTACGCGAGCTGGAGCATCAGTGAGCCGGATCGCGCTGGTCGAGTTCTCGACATCCGGCGGGCTCTTCCAGTTCGCGGTGCAGCGGGCGAGGCGTTGGCCGGGCGGGGCCACGAGGTGACGCTCTACACCGGCCGCCGCCCGGAGCTCGCGTCGCACCAGCCGGATGTTGCGGGGTGTCGACCGGTCGGCGTGGCGTCGAGTTCGACATGGCCGATCGCTGCTGTGCGCCGAGGGGTGGGTGCGGTCATGGTGTCGGATTCGCGGCCCCGAGCGTCCTTGCGGCCGAGCGCAGGCCCAGTCGCCGTCGACGTCGTACGGCAGGACAAGTGCGGGCCCAGCTTATCGGGGACAGTGAAGCGATAGTCGCATCGAACATCGATGGGTGTAGCGCACTGCATCCTTAGCGAACGCGGGCTACTCCGGACAGGTGATCCTCCGCGGTGAATTGCTACACTGTGTAATGATCGCGCGGGCTTTGGCGACCTCTCTAACACGGACGGGGACGTCGCTCTACCGTGATGATCAAGGGGGCAGTGCGGCCATGACGCCGGATCCACGTTATGGACACCTGTTCGACGCCGCATCCGCGTTCGAGTATGACGCCAATAGATTCGGCGTCGGCGCCGGACATCCGCCGCTCGGCGTTGCCCGTGCCGCCTGGGAGATCGCCTATACCCGGTCGATCATCGCGGCCGATCTGACCGCCGTGCTGGTCGTCGGCGTCGTCGGCGTGCTGCTTCAATCGCGACGTGCGGACATGATCCTCGCGAGCGCGACCGGCGTATTGGTCACCATCACGACGGCCGTCATGATCTACCTCGCGGGGGCGTGGGAGCCGACCGTGCAGGGCGACGGCGGCACCGAGTACCGCAGGCTGGTACGCGGCTTCGCCTTGGCCGCGTCCACGCTGGCGTTGGCCGGTCTCGCCACCCGGATCAACGAAGTGCGGGCGTGGGTGTTCGGCGCCGTCCCCACAGCGTGCGCGCTCGCGCTTCTCGGCCGCATGGCGTTGCGCAGGCGGCTGCACCGCCGCCGTCTCTCCGGCGAGTGCAGGCACGAGGTGCTCGCAGTCGGCTCGCCTGCCGCGGTGGCCGACATCATCAACCGCACGAACAACGACCGCCGTCACGGCTGGACGGTGACGGCCGCCTGCACCTCCCCGGGCACCGGCCACATCCTAGGCGTCCCCGTTGTCGGCGATCTCGACGCCGTCGCCACGGCCGCCCGACGGGGGCAGCACCGCATCGTGTCGGTCGGCCCGACCGCCGGATGGACCTCGGCCCGCCTGCACCGCCTGGCGTGGGACATCGAGGAGACCGGCGCCGAGATGATGGTCGATCCCCGCCTCGTGGAGGTCGCGGGCCCGCGGCTGCGGACCGCGCCCGTGGACGGCCTCCCGCTGCTGCACGTGAGCCGCCCGACGCTGGGCGCGGCGGGATGCCTGACGAAGGCGGCCTTCGACCGAACTTGCGCCGCCGTGCTCCTCGCGCTGCTCGCTCCGCTCCTGCTGGTCCTCGCCGTCACGATCCGCGCAGGGGGCGGCCGGGTGCTGGTTCGGGAGACGCGCATCGGGCGCGGCGGGCAGCCGTTCTCGCTGCTGCGGTTCCGCACCACCGTGGCCGATCCCGAGCTGCGCGTCACCGCCGTCGGTGCCTGGATGCGCCGCTACGCCCTCGACGAGCTGCCGCAGCTGTTCAACGTGCTCGGCGGGTCGATGTCCCTGGTCGGGCCGCGACCGCCGCTGCCTGCCGAGGTCGCGGGCCTGCCGCGCCGCACGTTCCCGGTCAAGCCGGGGCTCACCGGGCTGTGGCAGGTCGGCGGCGACGCCGAGCTGTCGTGGGAGGAGAACGCCCGGCTGGACCTGCGGTACGTGCAGCACTGGTCGTTGATCCAGGACGCGGTGATCCTGGGCCGGACGGTCAGCGCGCTCAGCGCGGGCGTCGGCCGAGCCCGACCCAGCTGAAGCCCGCGCGCACGGCCACGTCCGGATCGATGAGGTTGCGCGTGTCCACCAGCGTCGGGGTGCCCGCCAGCGCCGCCAGCCGCGGCCAGTCCAACGTGCGGAACTCCGGCCACTCGGTGAGGATCACGATGGCGTCGACGTCCTTGGCCGCCCCGTACGGGTCCTCCGCCACCGACATCGCGGGCGCGTCGCGGCCCAGCCCCGCCGCGGGCAGCCCGGGATCGTAGCCGGTCAGCTCGGCACCCGCCTGACGCAGCAGCGCGGCCACCGCGAGCGCGGGCGAATCGCGCAGGTCGTCGGTGCCCGCCTTGAACGTCAGCCCGAACAAGGCCAGCCGCCGCCGCGCCAACGAACCCTGCCGCGCCCCGCAGACCGCCACCCGGATCTTGTCCACGATCCGCTGATACTGCCGGGTGTTGGTGTCGATCGTGGCCCGCAGCAGCCGGAACTCGAAGTCCACCGAATCGGCCACCTGCAACAGCGCATTGGTGTCCTTGGGCAGGCACGAACCGCCCCAGCCCGGCCCCGGCCTGAGGAACGCCTGCCCGATGCGCCGGTCGAAACCCATCCCGTCGGTGACGTCGGCGATGTCCGCATCCAGCCGCTCGCACAACTCGGCCAGCGCGTTGACGTAGGACAGCTTCATCGCCAGGAAGCAGTTCGCCGCATACTTGATCATCTCGGCGCTCGCGGCGTCGGTCAGCACGGTCGGAGCGCCCAGCCGGGCGAACAGCGCGGCCACCCGCTCCGCCGCCTCCGGCCTGCTCGCGCCGACCACGATGCGGTCGGGGTGCAGGAAGTCCTTCACCGCCGAGCCCTCACGCAGAAACTCCGGGTTGGACACGACGGCGACGTCGTCGCGGGCCAGGAGCTCCTCGGTGCGCGCGGCGGTGCCGACCGGCACCGTGGACTTGTTCACCACCACCGCGCCCGGGGCCAGCACCGGGCGGATCTCCTCCACCACCGCCTCCACCGCGCTCAAGTCGGCCACCCCGCCCACACCCATCGGGGTGGGCACGCACAGGAACACCACCTCGGCCGAACCGTCCCGCTCGGCCAGCTCGGCCAACGCCGCCGCCGCGCCCACCACGAACGACAGCCTCCCCGCCGCGATACCCGCCTCCACCAGCTCGGCCAGCCCCTCCTCCCGGATCCCGACCCCCCCGCGGCGCAGCCGTTCCACCTTCCCGGAATCGAGATCGGCGCAGCTCACCCGATGCCCCAAAGACGCAAGGCAGGCGCCCGTCGTCAGGCCGACATAACCCGTCCCGATCACCGTGACCCGACGTGCGTACACCACAACCCCTCCGTTCGTCCCGAGGCCGCCACAGCAATGAGCCCTGGCGAAGGACGCAATAATGGAGTCGCCCGGCAGCAGGCGGACGTTTTACGCCGTGCTCGGCGGTCGGGCTGTCGCAGGGCAGCGCCTCGTCTGCGCCCACGGCTCCTGGATCGCGCCCACCGCTCGGGCGACGATGACCAACGACGAGCGCGCACGGAACCAGCTGCGCCACACCAACACCTAGGCCGCCGCCGCGCTGGCCCGGGCCGGGCGCTACCGCAGCATCGCCGACAACCTGCCGGTCAAGGAGGTCACCGTCGCCCCCGGCGGGGCCGGCGACGGCGAGCCGGGCACGCGCACCCAACGGTTCGCGATCTGCCACAACCCCGAGGAGGCCGACCGGGACCAGCAGGTCCGGTCCAACCTCGTCGCCTACCTTGCAGCAGCTGATCGATGATTCTGACACCTGGACGCCCCCGGCGCCGCCACGAACTGGTCGGGTCGCTACGCGACAAGCCCGGGGTGCGCCGCTACCTGCGGCGCACCAAGGCTGGGCTGCTGACCTGGCCGCCGCCTACAAACAGCTGCTCGCCGTCGAACGGGGCTGGCGGGACTTCAAGGGCGCGCTCGGGCTGGGCCCGGTGTTCCCGGCCGTGTCGCGATAACCTTCTGCACCGCGATCCCGCGCGCCTCGACCTCCGCGACCACTTCGTGCATCCGCGCCCACGTCGCGTTCAGCTCGGCCTGCGCATCGCCCAGGGAGCCGATGTTGGAGGCTGGTCCAGCCGTGGCCGAGCGCAGAGGCGGGTCGATGAGCGACTTCGACCGCCATAGTCGAGTGACGCGCCGAGCGGTTATCACGCAACGTGCGCCAGTGCCACTTCCCACGGGCACGGACAGAGCAGGCGGGCTACGAACTTATCGCTTCCGATCGCGACGCCAATATAAGACGTTTGGGAGCGACCGAGGTTGCCTGGCCGAGCGAGATTTATCAACTGTAAACGTTGCCTCAGGCAACATCACCTGAGAGGTAACAGTTGCTCAAGACTGCCCGAAGAGTTGTTAAGACTGAAGCCTCGCTCCCCCTTCCCGGGTCTCCAGTCGCATTCCCAGCACCTCTGAGGAGCGCGTTCTGTGACTACATCCCCCGAGCTCCAGCAACGTCCGCTGCCCGTCCAGCGGCCTGCGGCGGCCGTCGAGCACCGCGCGCTGCCCAGCCGCGAGCGACGGTGGCAGCGTCGCTACGCCGCCGTTGCGACGTCAGCCGATCTGATGGTGATCACACTCTGCGTCACTGTCGGTGTGGGGATGGGTTCGGGCCTCGGTGAGCGGGCGATCTTCGTCGCCCGACTCGGCAGCGGAGTCACAGCGTGGCTGCTGCTGGTGTTCGGGCTCGCCCTCTGCCGCGCGTGGGAGCCGCGGATCCTCGGCGCCGGGACCGCCGAGTTCCGGCGCGTGACCAAGGCGTTCGCGGGCGCCGCGATCGGCACCGGGCTCACGGGCTTGGCCTTCGACGTCGTGTCGGTGAAGCCCTGGGTCTTCGGCATCATGCCCGGCGCGTGGGCATGTTGCCTGGCGGCCCGCTATGGCCTCCGCAAACTTCTGCACCGTCAGCGGGGCCGGGGTCGTTGCCAGCTTGCCGTCCTGGCCGTCGGCTCGATGGATGGCATCACCGACCTCGTGCGCCGCACCCGACGCGACCCGTTCTTCGGCTGGACCATCGCGGCCACCTGCACCGCGACGGGCACCGAGGGCACTATCGAGGGCGTGCCGGTGGTCGGCGACCTCGACGACGTGGCCCGAACTGTGCGCGAGGGTGGCTACCACGTCGTCGCCGTCTCTCCGACCCCCGGGTGGGGCACGGGCCGCCTGCAGCAGCTCGCCTGGGATCTGGAGAACACGCCCGTCGAACTCGCCGTCGACCCCGGGCTCATGGAGATCGCGGGACCGCGGCTGCACATCACTCCGGTCGACGGGCTCCCGCTGCTGCGCCTCACCGAACCGCGCTTCTCGGGCACCGGTTGGCTGGCCAAGTCGGTCGTGGACCGGCTTTGCGCCGCCACGTTCCTGCTGCTGCTCTCCCCCCTGTTCGTGGTGCTCGCGCTGGTCGTGCGACTGGACGGGGGTCCCGCGTTCTACCGCCAGGAGCGGGTTGGGCTTGGTGGCCGCCGGTTCCGCATGCTCAAGTTCCGTTCCATGTGCGTCGACGCCGATCGGCTGGTGGACGACCTCACGAGCGACCGCGACGGCGTGCTGTTCAAGATGCGCGCCGACCCGCGCGTCACCCGGGTCGGCGCGTTCCTGCGCAAGTACTCCCTGGACGAGCTGCCGCAGCTGCTCAACGTGGTGGCGGGCACCATGTCACTGGTCGGGCCGCGACCGCCGCTGCCACGCGAGGTGGCGCGGTACGGGGCCGCAGCGCAGCGCCGCCTCCTCGTGCGGCCGGGCATCACCGGGCTGTGGCAGGTGAGCGGGCGCAGCGATCTGTCCTGGGATGAGACGGTGCGGTTGGACCTCCGCTACGTAGAGAACTGGTCGCCCGCGCTCGACGCGCTGATCCTCTGGAAGACCGTCGGTGCGGTCATGGCCAGCCGCGGCGCATACTGATCAACGTACTGGGAGGCGCGAGGGCAGCATCACCGCGGCGATGCGCTGTACGGACTCCCAGATGAGCGTCGCGGCGCGATGATGGGCCTCCCGCGGACCACCGATGGGGTCGGGCACCTCGTCGCCGTCCTCCGGCGGCGGCACCAGGCCGCGTTGCGCCCGCGCGAGCTCGAGGAGCGCCTGCGTCCGCTCCACTGGAACGTCCGGCAGCACGTCCGGGTCGACGGCCTCGACGAGTCGGGCGAACTCGCGCAGACTGAACGTGATCGGCAGGGCCTCGGGCACCCCTACTACCACCGCCGAGCGGTGTCGGGGGGTGACCCCGAGCACGAGGTCGCTTTCCGCCACCATCGTCGAGTGCAACTGGCGGGCCGTGAACGCCTCGGCGGCGGTCTTGTCGAGATTCCACGGCGCAAGTTCGGCCCGGGAATCGGGGTGCATGCTCGATCCGACGACCGCCCGCACCCCTGCGCTGGAGACCGCGAATGCAGACGCCCCCCGCCCACCCAGCCGTCCGATCAGCACATGCCGGGTGATGATCTCGGCGAACGGCGAGCGGCAGATGTTTCCCGTGCACACGTACAGCAGCCGGAAGGGAGCTGCAGCGCGGTGACGGGCCATGCGGCCATTGTCGCCGACGGAGCGGTCCTTGCCCACCCCAGCGAGCCCGCGGCCGGAGAGTTCCGTTCGGCGGCGAGCTTCACCGCGGACCGACGACGGTCGGGATTAGTCTCCCGTGTATCGTGACAGCATCTCCCTCAGTACGCGAGAACGGTGTGGCACAATTGTTCGAACGGCAACGGAAAATGTCACGTCGGCGCGTTCTGGATCTGGCACTGAAGGGGACGCTGAGCGGTGTTGCCGTGACCGTCACGACGGGATGCGGGGGCACTGCCGACGCCGCTGCCGGCGGGCGTGCGGGCCGCGTCTTCGGGCCTCCTGCCAGCAATCTGCTAAACCGCATGAAGCAGTACTCTGGTAGCTACGTCCTCGCCGCGCAGCAGCAGGACGACGACCTCTCCAACTGGAGCAACACCTACCTCGAGCAGCACAACGGCGGACACCTTCCCGCGATTCACGGGTGGGATATGCCGATCGGCGGCGTAAACGCCACAAACGCGCAGGACACGGTGGCCAGGATCGTCGCCGACTGGGACGTCCACCGGGTCATCCCGACGATTTCCCAGCACTGGTCCCCAGCGGTCGACGGCGAGATAAAGGCGGGTGACGCGGCGATCAAGATACCCGTTCCCATCGCCGACTGCCTGGTTCCAGGCACCGTCACGGGCACACGCTACGCGCGGTGGAAGAACACCCTGGCCGGCCACCTCGCCCTGGCGCCGGGCATACCCGTGTTGTTGCGTCCGTTTCACGAGGCCGGAGGCGACTGGTTCTGGTGGTCGAAGGGCACTCCGGAACAGTACGTGCGGCTGTGGCGCGACCTGTGGACGGATCTGGTAGTCCGCCGCGGCCTGACGAACCTCCTTTGGGTCTGGTCGGCGGGACTGGGTGGGCTTTCACCGAGCTGGTACCCGGGCGACGATGTCGTGGACGTCGTCGGCGGCGATTACTACGACGTCACCAACGGCGACTACACCTACTACTTCAACGACCTCCTGCGGTACGGCTCGCGCACCGCACCGCGCGCTCTTCCGGAGGTCGGGTACGTCCCCGATCCGAAGACATTCGCTGCGGCCCCGGCGTCATACGCGCTGACCTGGCCGGGCTCGTTCGTCTCGCAGAACTCGGATCAGGCGCTCGCGGCCTTCTACGGAGATGCGCGCACGGTGACGAGAGCGAATGTCAGTCAGTTCTTGCAGGGCACGCTGCGGTAGGCGCGCGGCCCGTCGATCTAGCCAGGCCGTGTCCTAGTCGCTGCGCGGGGGTTCGGCCCGGCACTCGGTCATGACCTTCGCCGCCTGTTCCCGGATCTCCGCCCAGTTCCTCCTGCGTGCCTTGGCTCGGGCCCGATGCTTGCAGCTGATCTTGTCGGTCGGCAGCGGGAGGATCGGCACGGGCAGCTCGAAGGCGTGGGGGCCGAGCTCGCTCCCGCCGAGGGTCCGCCAGAGCCCCGAGTACGAGTTCGCGAAACCAGCCGCATACCGCGGTTCGTAGACAACCTGGGCGTCGTCTGCCACGGCCGTGATCTGCGTGAAGCCGTCGGCGGCCGCGACACCGCAGAGGGCGGCGAGGCAGAAGTACGTCGGCGAGTTCTGCGGAAAACATTCTTGGAACTGCTCGGCAGCGACGCCGAGTTTCGACTGGTTGCGTGCGATCAGGATCGTCACCTCCGCCGACCCCCAGCCACGGGACCGACTCACATAGCTGTACGAAATGCGATAGAGCAGCACGCCGTCGACGGTCAGCGCGACGGTCAGCTCCCCTTCGTTGCGGCGGTCGTCACTACGTATCAACCGGATGACGAAAGTGTGCTGCTCGACCTCGGCGGACCAGAGAGGAAGGCCATCTCCGCGGTAGACCCGCCGGAGGTACTCCGATGTCCGAAAGCGTGACTCATACCCGTAGTGATCCATCCAGGCATTGATTCGATCGTTATCGGAGAAGTTCGCGGCGACGTACTTCTTGTGGGTGAAGAACGCGAACGGATCGCGGCCGGGTAGCGACCGCGATCCGAGCAGGTCGAGGTAGAAGCCCCGTTCCCGCAAGCTCCGGAATTGGCGTGGATAGGTCAGCAGCCGTAGCGTCGACAGCAGCTTCGGTACCGCCAGGTGCCGCCGTCGGGAGTGCCAGTGCGCCTCGAAACACGCCCGGAGCGCGGTCCCGTACACGAAGGAGTTCGCGGCGGTATCGGCGCGTTTCGGCTGGTGGGTGCAACGGTCTTGCTCGACGTTCACGGCGTTCCTCGGCGCATGTGGGGATCTGCGGACGGGTGCAGCGGTGGGGTAGCGACGAGATCCGCCCCCTCACGACCTGCCGGCCGATGCGGACATTTCATTACCGCGGACGGCGGTGCGCCCGGGGGCCCGCCGCTGCCAGGCACTCCGTAGGGCGAGCAGACTGGCGTGCACCTGCGTGTGGCGGCGCATGGGACGCAGGGCGGCCTGCCGCAACCCGCTCCTGCGTACGGCGCGCCGCAACGCGGTGACCCACGTGCCGGAGACGCCTGTGACCTCGCAGTGCCGGAGGATGTACTCCATCTCGACCCGATCGGCGTCGTCGAGGCGGATCGACGCGATGGCGGTGTTGCTCACGTCGCTGTCGAAGCAGTCTGGGAGCGCGACCCCGGCCGCGCGGAAGTTGAGGATGGTGCGAACGCACTTCTCGCAACGGCCGCAGTTGCGGTCACGCTCCGCGCCCTGCCAGCACACGCGGAGCCAGCGGGCGGCTTCCGGCCACGTGGCGACAGCGGCGGCCTTCTGCGTGCGGGAGGCTCCTGCGCCGTCGGTCCGGATCGCCATGCCGCCGGTGCTCATGAGGTGGTCGGTGGCCGGGTGGGTGCCCCACGGCCAGTGGAGGTGCGCGTAGTCGTCGCTGCTGGGTAGCAGGGCAAGGTCGTACTTCGGCGCCAGCGCCGTCAGGCAGGCGGCGATGGCGGCGCCGTGTTCGTTGTGCCAGTCGGGGAGCAGCACGCGGATGTTCGTGCGCATCGCCACCAGCGGGACGCCTTCCCCGGCAAGCATCTTCTCGGCTCTGCCGCGCGCGCTGTCGAAGGCCCGTTCATCGGACAGGGGGATGTCGGCTCCATGGACGAGCATGGCCGCGGACATCCGCGGCCGCACGCCTGCGCGGCCGTCGGGGCGCAGGTGCCGGTGAGCGGTGTAAGCGCTGTCGAGCCCGCCGGAGAAGGCGCAGACGACGCCGCCATGCCCGGTGCGCGTCGCTGGCACGACCTCGTCGGCGGAGATCGAAACCGGTACGTAGTCGTGGTTCCAGAGCTTCCACGCGTCCTGCCAGTCGGCCAGGTTCTGCAGAAGGCTCGCGCTGACCGGACCGACCACGTGCAGATCGGATCCCGCGCGCATGACGGCGAACATCGAGGCGAGGACGAATGGATCGGCCCCGGCGGCGGGGTCGAGCGCTGCGTCGAGGCGTTCGATCCAGAGCGGCGAGCGGCGTCCGCGCACGGTCAGGACCGCCGAGCGGTAGCCCTCGGTACATCGGCTGTCATCGATGGTGAGACGTGCGGTCATGAGCCTCCATCCGTCTGGGTCTGTTGAGCTGGCTGCGGCGTGCCCTCACCCGGTGGTCGGCGTCCGACTGCCCTGCGCACCAGTCGAGCGATCTCGACCAGGAACGTCCGATCGACGACGAGCAGCAGACCGACATAGCCGATCAGCCCGAGCACCGTGGCGGCGGGTAGCCGCAGCCAGTCGTTCATTCCTGCGGCCGCGACCTCGACGATCGCGACGATCGCGACGAACACGGCCATCGCCGCGATCGCGGGCACCCACTGACCGAGGTAGCGGCTCATTCGCAGGGCGAGGACCCTGCGCAGCGCCACAAGGCGCAGCGGGAATGTGATGTACATCCGGACCGTGACGGCCAGGGCCGCCGCGTACAAGCCGACCAGCGATCCGAGGTAGGCGGCCACCACGGTCCCGGCCGTGAAGACGGTGACGAGCATGAGCTCGAGGCCCGGGCGGCCCGCGGCGAGCAGGACGCCGCGATCGAAGTACATGGTGCAGCCAAGGACGCCTGCGACGCAGAACACCTGGAGCAGTTGCGCGCTCGGTCCCCACCCGGGCCCAAAGGCCAATGGAATCAGCAGCGGGGCGAGGATGAACATGCTCACGTAGACCGGAGCGGCGGCGGTGAGGGTCGTCCGCGTGGCGCGGTTCAGCGCCCGGATCGTGGCCGCCGTGTCCCGCTGGAGCCGCGAGAAGACGGGCAGGGCGAGCGTCGAAAACACCCCGAGGAGCAGTTCGTCCAGTATCGAGATCATGCGGAAGGCGACGAAGTAGTAGCCCGCAGCCACCTCGCCCAGCATCGCCCCGATGACGATCTTGTCGAGTTGGCCGAGGAAGGCGGTGCCGATGTCGATCAGCGCCACGGTCCATCCGAACCGGAGGAGTCCCCGCGCGCGCCGCGGTTCGACAGCGAGCACGGGTCGGAACGTGACGTGCCACCAGAGCAACGCGGTGGCGACGAGGGCCTGCACCATCATCTGGCCCACCAGCGCCCATACGCCCGCCCCGACGAGCGCGAGGGCGATCGCGGTGGCGATCCCACAGAGCGTCGAGGCGATCGTGCGAGTGGCGAGGGGCCGGAACTTCATGTCCCGGGTGAGCAGGGCTTCAGGCACGCTGCCGAGGCCGCTCAACAACAGGTAGCCCGCGAGAACCTGCAGGATCGGCGCGAGTCCCGGCGACCCCATGGCGACGGCGAGAACAGGCGCGGTGAGCACGAGCGCACCGGCCATCACCACGCTGCCCGCGATGCCGATCCAAAAGGCCGAGCTGATCAGTTCCCGGTCGACGTGTGGCTCGCGGATCAGCGACTGGGCGAAGCCCTGTTGGGCGACGACGCGCGCGATCTCGACGACGGCGGATGCGATCGCGAGCTGGCCGAAATCCGTCGGCGCCAGGAGCCTGGCCAAGAGCGCGAACGCCAGCAAAGTGCACATGCGCACTGACCACTTCGCCGCTGCGGTCCACGCCGCACCGCGGACCGTCGACTCGGCCAGATCCGCCGTCGAGTGGTGCTGCTCCACCTCGTGTCGAGCCGCTCCTGACCTGAACGGGTGCATAAACTCAGGCACACAGGTCCGTACGAGAACTCGGAGCCATTGCACCTTCCTCGGGGAGGCGGACACGAACAGGAACGGTGTCGTTCGTCCCGGTTGTCGGACGTTGGGCCCTGAAAGACCTTTCGTCGCAGTGCGGGCGTGTGTTACCGACCGCCGTCTTGTCCGGATCCACGTGGCGGCACGGTCAGGCGACTGGCTTCCTGAGTCCGGCCGTCAGCCAAGGTAACGCCCGTGGCTTCGCCGACGAAGGCTCAAGGAGCCACGTGCGGCGGTGGCGCGATATCCGACCCGTCGCCTTTCCATGAACCCCGAGGACGCCCAGCCATGCACTTGAGTGCCCGTGTCCGGTCCCTCGCGATCTCGCAGGCCAAAGCGCCGTTAAGACAGCCGTCCAACGGGTGCGCAACTCGCCCGCGCTGTACCGCCTCCGTGGCGCTCGCCATCGACCTCGGGGCACGGTCACTGGAGTCCATGGACACCTGGACGTGGGAGGTCGAGGTGGTGCACCGCAATGAACGCCCGGCTCAGTCTTGACGATAAGCGCGCCCCTGACGGCCGACGTTCGGCGATCCTGACCAACGGTGAGGAGTCTCACGCGCTCTGGTTCGAACGGCTGGATGGCCCGCTCGACACCGCGGCCGGCGCCGACCCGTTCGTGCTCGCCGCGATCTTCGCGTGCATGCGCACGGGTAGCGATCTGGATGTCGCAGGCCCCGTCAGCAGAATTCTGCTGCGCAACCTGGCGGACTGGCAGGAGGCGTGGCGGCTGTGGAACGGCGCGTACAGGCCGGTGCGCGTCACCGCCGACGAGGTTGTCGGGCACTCCCGCCGATCCGCGGGACGCGTCGTCACCGCGTTCTCCGGAGGCCTCGACAGCGCGTACACCGCGTATCGCTACCTCGACGACGTCCATCGCGCCGGGGTCCGGCCGCGGCTGGGGGCAGCGATGCTGGTGCACGGCGCCGACATCCCCCTAACAGACTCTGCGACGTTCACCAGCGCCCGCACCCGCACCGAGAAGATGCTCTCCGAATACGGCGTGCCCCTGGTCGTGGTGCGGACGAACGCCCGCGAACTGCTGCCCTACTGGCACGACGGTCATGCCGCCGCCATCGGGGCTTGCCTCGCCGTTCTGGCGCCGGAGTACGACGAGGGCCTGCTCCCCAGCACCGACGACTACGCCCACCTGGTTCTTCCATGGGGGGCGAACCCGGTCACCGACCACCTCATGAGCACCGGCGCCATGGCGATCCGCACCGACGGGGCAGGCGCATCGCGCACCGAGAAGTCGGCTGTGGTCGCCGAGTGGCCCGGCGCCATGCGCTGGCTGCGGGTGTGCTGGCAGGGTCCCGAGCTGGACCGCAACTGCGGTCGCTGCGAGAAGTGCATCCGGACGATCCTCAACTTCCGCGCTGCAGGCGCCCGGCTGCCGAGCGCCTTCGACCACGACGTGACCGACGCGCAGATCGCCCGCCTGCGCCTCGGGCGCTTCGCGCGCATCGAGATGGAGTACGTGCTCCAGCACTGCGCGGCCAACGGCGTCAATGGACCCTGGGTAAACGCGCTGAACACCGCTGTGCGGAGGAGCAGGCTGCGGGCGGCCGCGCTGCAGCAGCTGCGCGGCTTCCCGCGCGTGTACGACAGGCTGCGGACGCTGCGGAGCACGGTCGAGAGCAGGCGGCGTAGCGGTTAATGCCTGACAGCGTGGCTCAGCGGCGTCTGGACTGTGAACGGCCGCTGCGAAGGCGCACCATCGGGATCCGCCACGTTGTCGGGGCGCCATGGAGCGTAGGCAGCTCCGCCGTCTCCTGCGCGTCCGGGGCGGTCTGCCCGTGTTCCGGGCTCGACGGTCGGGCTTGCTCCGACACGACGTGTGCCGCGAGGGCACCGAGGCCGAACAGGATGATGAAGAACGGCGGCGACGCGAACACCGGCACGGCGATCGACGCGAGCAGCAGCGAGACGAACCAGCCCCGTCCGGTGAGTCCGAGCCACCGGAAGACGCCGGTGCAGTTGATCAGCTTGCCGAGCGCCCGCCAGGCGCTGGCGAGGCACAGCACAAAGCACACCGTCCCGAGCCAACCGGACTCACCCACGATGGCAGGCCAGGCGGTGTCGTTGAGGAACATGCCGGTGCCCGCCTGGTTGCTGACCCCCCAGATGTCGGGGAAGCCGAGGATCACGTACTCCGGGCTGTAGTTCTCCGCAGCGACCGAGCTCCCGTAGCGGCCGAATCCTGCGCCAAGCGGAAAGTACTTGTGCGCGACGTCGATGGCGCCGAACGTCAGCACGTCGCGGGCCGCCGATTCATTTTGAAGCACGTACTCGCTGTAGGTCACCGCCACGATCTCGGTGAGCACGGCCCAGAAGACCGACACCGCGGCCAGCGCGATCAGCACCACCGACAGCACCGCGTGCACACGGTTGACGCGCTGCGCGACGTAAACCCACCCGCAGAGCATGCCCGCCATCGCAGTCCTGCGCAGGCTGGCGAAACCGGCCAGCATCATGCCGACGAGCAGGAACGTGTTGGCTCGCGAGCTGCCGAAGACCAGGCGCCACGACTGGGCCGCGATGACGATCAAGGCTGCGACGTTGCCGAGGACCAGCGGGTGGGTGAAGGGACCCACGAGCGCGGTGCCACCGAAACGGTCCTCCGAGTAACCCATGATCGTGATCGTCCAGCTGGGGCCGATCACCGCATTGAGGGCCACCCCGAAGATGATCACGAACCCGAAGACGGCGCCACACAGCGCTCCGGTACGGAGATCGCTCGCCGTCCAGTCGAACTGCGCCACCGCCAGGGCGAAGAGGGCACCCTTCGCGGCGACGAAGGCCCCGTACAACAGGATGGCCGGACTCACATGGGCCACGATCCCGCTCAGCAAACCCAGTGCGAGAAAGGCGACGAACCAACGCAATCCAGGGAAGCCGCGCAGAGGTTGCCCATGACCCAGCCGGTGGAGGAGCGCCGCCACGAAAGCCATGATCACGGCGGCCTCGTCGATGTAGGTAGCCGAGCTCAGTCCCGGCAACACGGCGAGCGTCGGCATGAACGCGACGAGCAAAGTGGCGACACCCAGCATGGCCTTGGGCCGCACCACGACCAGGTAGGCGACGACGGGCGCGAGCACGATCAGGGCGAGGACCGGTCGGTAGGCCACCGCGATCCCGGCCGCACCGGCCGCACACGCAACGATCAGGTCGAGGCGATCCCGGCACCACCCCCACGCTGTGGCCCAGCGGTTCACGCTCGTGCGCCCTCGATCCCGCCGAGGAGCTCATCGCACAGCTTCACGGCCTCGGCGGGCGATGTCGCGAACCGCGCGGTCGAGAAGGCGCCAGAATACTCGCGGAAGACCGCGCCGATCTTGCCGTAGGAGTTGTCGACGACCACGTGCGGAATGCCCAGCAGGACGCAGAGCACGTGGGCGTGCAGGCGGTCGGTCACCACGACCCGGCCGCGACCGAGTTTGCGGGTCGCGTCGTCGACGTTGCGGCGGGCCTGGCCGTCGTAGAGCCGCTGGTTCAGCCTGCCCAGCACCGTCGGCGCCACCCTCGGCAGACGTTTGCGCACAATCCCGGGAGCACGGCAGGCCGCCCACACCGCGGCCGCCGGGCCCCGCAGACCCCAGTCGACCGTGGACCAGCCCTCTTCCTCGTCGATCGTCTCGCTCTTCTCGTGATCGGTGCGGCTGAGGTGCACGACCGGCGTCGACGGCCGTAGCACCGCCGGGGGCGGCGCGTACCCGAAGGCCATGTCGTGGCAGAACACCGCGCGGACGTCGGGCAGCGCGGTGCGGGCACGGCTCAGCGACGCCGCATCGCGCACCAGTAGCGTGAGGTCGGGATGGGCGCCGAAGACCGCGTTGGACTGCGCCGCGTTGCCCGGGTCGCGGTACAGGACGCTCTGACTCAAGATCACGATACGCCGATCGGGCCAATCGGCGACGACCCGCCGACG
Source organism: uncultured Actinomycetota bacterium (assembly GCA_963822805.1). Lineage (GTDB taxonomy): Bacteria > Actinomycetota > Actinomycetes > Mycobacteriales > Pseudonocardiaceae > Pseudonocardia. The sequence goes on from CAWGIV010000008.1 coordinate 31,709, forward strand.
GAACTCTTCGAACGGTGGCCACAGGTCACCCATGTTGCCCCCGCCGTGCAGAAGCACCGGCCCGTCCGACAGTCGCTGCTCCAGCTCGACCCGGTCGTAGCGCGCGCGATCGGTCCGATACGCGATCTCGACGCCGAGCGCCCCGAGAGTACCGAGCTCGCCCATCCAGATGAGGCTGTCGCCTGCGTTCTGGTGTAGGGGGAAGTCCAGAAGCGCCACACGCCGTGCACCGCCGAGGACTTCGATGAGCCGATCGCGGGTAGCGCAGCGGATCCCATCAAGGTGCTCCCGGTCCGCAGCGTTGGTCACGACGACCCCCTCTGGCCATCTTGTGCTCCCGGTAGGCGCCAACGGCCAGGAAGCGCCGCAGGACGCGGTACACCAGCTCCTCGGCCCGCCACCGCCGGGCTCGGCCGCTGACCGCGAGGGCGATGAGCAGCGTCCGAACGGCGGTGCGCTGCAGCGCAGCCGAGTCGAGCAGCCGCCCGACCAGTCGCGCGAGAGGCCCGAGGTCCCGGTTCACCAGATCGTCGATCTGCTCGGGTAACCGGCCCCAGCGCTGTTCTAGCACGGCGGCGCTGCGTCCCCGGCTCGTTGACTCTGCGCATACGGCGTCGTTCGCGCGGCGGTGCAGGTGTTCCGCGCGGGCGGCGGGGACGAACACGGCGTGGGCCCCGCACTCCCGAAGACGAAGCCCGAGATCGAGATCCTCGTTGTAGTCGAGCCGGATGCTCGGCCGCGACGCCTCCGCCCGCTCGTACAACCGCCGCGACAGGCTCACGTTCCCGTTCCACAGTTGGTCCAGCGGCACGTGGCAGCCCGCGGCGAACCAGGCGTCGACCGTCTGCTGGTACTCCCGGGCGTAGACCCAGGTGGCCGCCTGCCCACACCGCCGCCGCGCCGGGAGCCGCACCGGCATGTAGCCGACGACCACCCGGTCCGCGACGCCGTCGTGCGCTGCGAGGTGCTGCTCGACGACATCGGGGGCAACCAGGATGTCGTCGTCGACCAGCATCACGTACTCGCCGGAGGTCTTGCGCAGCCCCTCGATGCGAGCCAGGGCAAGACCGACGTTCTGCGCCAGCTCGACGAGCTGCACACGCGGGTCGGCGCAGTATGGCTGCACCGCGGCACGGCCGTCGGGCTGCGGACCGTCGAGGACGACGATGATCTCCGAAGCCGACGTCGCGACGAGACGTGCTACGGCGTTGTCCAGCAGATCGGGTCGCTTGTACGAGGGCAGGACGACCGACAAGGTCGGGTTCATCCGTCACCTCCCGTTCGAATACCGAGCCAGATGTCCTCGATGGCGACGAAGACCGCGTCGCCGCGGTGCCGATCGACGACGCGTTGCCGGGCGCGGCGGCCCAGCTCGGCGCGGGCCCCGTCGTCGCGGCCCACGTCGAGGAGAGCCTGCGCCAGCTCACTGAACTCCCCCGGCGCGACGAGCACCCCCGCCCCCTCGCCGAGCAACTCACCGACGTCGCCGACACGCGTGGCGATCGGTACGCAGCCGCGTGCCATGGCCTCGATCAGAAACATCGGCAGCGCCTCGTTCCGCGACGGCAGCACCGCGATCGCAGCGTCCGTCATCAGCCGCAGAGCCTCGGTGTGCGCCACCGCCTGCCGCACCTCCAGGCGCGGCAAGTCGGGGATGGGGAACCCCGGATCGCGCGGTCCGACCACGAGCAGTTTCCAGTCGGTCAACTCCTCGTGCACCTTCGTCCACGCGTCGAGCAGGACGTCGACGCCCTTGCGGTGGCCGATCGCGCCACAGAACAGGATCTGCTTGCGCTTGGCCGTGAGATCCGGTCCGTGCGGCACCGGCACGGCGTTGCGATGGTGGTACACCGGAACCCCGTCCAGGCGAGGGTCGTCCTCGGCCAGGCGACGGACGGCTTCGGCGGTCTCGCGCGTCAGCACCAGGATGCCTCCGGTCCGGCCGAGCACGGCCCGAACCAACCTCGGTCGGGTTCGGGCGAACTCGACGAAGTGGGCACCGTGCAAGTGGACCGCGGTCGGCACGCCCAAGGCGTGGGCCAAGACGACGACCGACCCCTCGCGCACGAACGATCCGCCCTCCGACAGGTGCACTACGAGCAGCGGCACCTGCCGAACGAGCCGCAGCAGCATCGTGCGGACCAGGGCCGCTAGCCACAGGACCGGCCCGAGGCGGTCGTGCTTGTGCCGGGCCGTCCGCAGAGCGCTGTGCCGGGAGCGGGCGAAGTTGGCCTGCAGGTAGCCGCTGACCACCTGCGCCATCCCACCAGGATGGTCACCAACCAGGCCGACGTGCCGGACCGGCGCGCGTCCATCGCGCCCGCGCCGCACCGCGCGGAGCAATGCGAAGGCGGTGGGCGGGCCGTCGACCAGGTAACGACGGCCCAGCCGCTGCGGGTTCGACACCAAGCGGTAGAGCCACTCGGCACGCAGCGCGACCACCCAACCCGGGGCGCGCCGTTGTACTCCGGCCACCATGTCGAGCGCGCCGCCGACGTTGATCACGGCGCCGGGGAAGCCATACTCCCGGATCTGCTGTCCGATCAGTTCGCCCGCAGGTGGCGTCACCGCGACCAGCAGGATGTCGATGCCCCGCTCGAGCAGTTGCTCGGCGATCGCCTCCGCTCGCCAGCACGCCGCGAGGCCATGCTCTCGGAACTCGACGCGCCAGTTCCGGGCGGCGAGGCGTCTCGCCGCGATATCGCCCGTTCGCCTACTGGCGCCCAGGATGCCGACCGTCAGGCCGCCACCGTCCGAAGCAAGCATGTCCGCGATCAGCTGTGACCCGGTCACCCGCTTGACGTCGCGGCCCAGGCGATGCAGCCCCGCTACGACGGGCCAGCCGTCGGCGGTCACGGCGTCCGCGTCCTCGATCGCGGCCCGGAACCGGGCGTCCGTGGTGGCCAGCTGCAGGTGGTGCAAGTTAACCGTCTGAATCCGCCCGCCCTGACCGTTCGTGAGCCTGCGGAGGAGGTCGGCCTGTGTGGCGATCAGCTTGCCGTGCATACCGTCGAGCAATTGCCGCAAGGTCGCCGCGGACCAGCGTTGAGACTGAAATGGCGAGGACAACACGATTCCGATCCGGTAGGGAGCTGATTCCCGGGGCAGTGGGAGTGGTGGCGATGCGCGCGATTCAGCGCCGAGCGGGGTGTCGGGGGTCTCTGTTCGATCCGGGTGGTGCTGATCGGACCCCGTTCCGCAGCCCGTCGTCACGAGCCGCCCCGGGCGCCCCGTGGCGTGTCGAGGGGGGCGCAGCACGGACCGGGACAGGTGCCGAGATCGGAAGGTCAGCCCGGTAGGCGACAATGAATTGCGCGTACGCGTGCGGTCCCGTCATCGGCACCATGGTGAAGAGCGTGCCGAACAGCCGTGCGGATACCGACTTCAGCGCCTCGACGGCCATGTGCACCTGGTCACGGCTCGTCTTCTTGAACCGGCACATCAGGATGACGCCGTCGGCGGCCGAGGAGACTGCGGCGGCGTCCGTCACCGGCAGGAGCGGCGGGGTGTCGATCAGCACCATGTCGTACTGGGCGCGCATGTCGCGAACCAGCGCTTTCATCTGCGCCGACGCGAGCACTTCGCTGGGGTTGGGCGGCAGGGGCCCGCTGGCGAGGACGTCCACCCCACCGGTTCCGTGCTGTATCGCTTGTCCGGGGTGCACACGGCCCGACAAGACGCTCGTGAGGCCGACTGCCCGATCTAGTCCGAAGAGGTCAGCCAGCCGGGGACGCCGCAGATCGGCCTCGATGACAAGAACCCGGCAGCCCGTAGAAACCAACGCGATCGCGAGGTTGGCGAGTGTCGTGGTCTTGCCCTCGCTGGGCATCGAGCTCGTGATGACGATCACCTTGGGTGGCTGGTCGAGGTCGACGAACTGCAAGTTGGTCCGGATCTGCCGGAGCGCCTCGGCGTAGGGCGACTGCGGGTCCTCCTGCACCGTGAGCGGCGTGTGGCGGACCTCGGCGTCGAAGGCGATCAACCCGAGGTTCGGTGCGCAGGCGATGTCGCGCAACTGGTCGAGCGATTTGACCGACGTGTCGAGGGCGTTGCGCGCGAGGGCGCCGGTCACCCCGATGGCGAGTCCGGCGATCAGGCCGAGGGCCAACGTGACGGGCAGGCTCGTCGACGACGGTGCCGTCGGCGTGGCGGCGGGCTGAACCACACGAACCGTGACCGGGGGTATCGCCCCCGGGGTCCGCGGCTGCTCAAGCTCGTCGACCACGCGAGAGAAGATTCTCCCGACGGCGTTCGCGATGTCCGCCGCGCGCTGCGGCGAGCCGTCGGTCACGTTCACGTCGATCAGCACTGAATCGGCGGTGCGCGAGGCCTTGATCTGCGCTGCCAACTGGTCGGCGCTCATGTCGAGGTGGAGATCGTCGATCACCTCCTGGCTGACCCGCGAGCGCCCGATCAGCTCGACGTACGAGGAGACGCGTTCCTGGGACAACTGGGCGCCGGACAAGGCGTTCTGCGCGTCTTCTGCGGTCTGCGCCGCGACGTAGAAGGTCACGTTCGCCGTGTACTGCGGCGGCCGCAGGAACCATGTGACGCCCGCCGCGATGAGCGCGACCACCACGGCGATGGTCACGATGAGCCAGCGTTCCCGCAATGCGCGCAGGTAGTCCTGCAGGTTCATACCGACGTCCTAGCTCGCTGATCGGGCTGTCTCCGGTCCACGCGCGCCGCGGCGATCCGACGCCGCCTCCATGCCTGTGATGGCAGCTCGATCAGGTACCACACGAGCACACCGCCGACCACGCCGACGATCATCAGCGTCGCCCGGCCGAGCGGCACGGGAAGGCGAGTGGTGAAGGGGACGAGGGCGGTGATCAACGACAGGTGCACGAGGTAGACGCTGTAGCTCGCTAGGCCGACGATCCGGATGATCGGGAAGGTCGAGACGGACTGGAACATTCGCACCAGCCGTGACCCGGACGGCTGGATCCCGTAGAGGATGACGACGCACGCCGCGATCCCTTGGAGGGAATACCGAGCCGTCTCCCGGAACACCGGGTCGCGGATCACCAGGGTGACCAGGTAGACGGCGATCGCCACGACGAACCCGAAGTCGGATCGACACCAGTCGCGGACGCGTTCCGCTCGTCGATCACCGCAGGTCGCCCGGTAGACGAGCAGGGCCGCAAGCACTCCCCAGGCGATGCCGTCGAGGCGGGTGTCGGTGCCGTAGTAGCTGCGAGGTTCCGACAGGTTCGTCGCTGCCAGATACAGGCGAAGGGCAAGTGGAGCCACGACCGCCGCGGCCGCCACGGCGGCCAGAGTCCTGATCGGACGCCCGATCCGAAGGGCAGCGAGCCACACGAGCGACAGGCCGATGTAGAACTGCTCCTCGATCGAGAGGCTCCAGACGACGCCCGATCCGGGCAGCACGGCGACCCCGCCGTACATGTAGCGCCAGTTGAAGTAGAAGAAGAGCTGGCTGAGCACGTCCGGCCACGACACCGGCCAGAACGCCGCGTACACGAGGGTCGGCAGCAGGACCACCACGACGAAAGGCGGGGCGAGCTTCCAGGCGCGGCGCAGGTAGAAGGACGACACGTCGAAGGTGTGCCGATCGCCGAACTCCCTCAGCAACAGGGTGGTGATGATGAACCCGGAGATGGCAAAGAAGATCGTCACACCGCTGCCACCCGGGATGGACTTGCCCAGACCAGTGTGGGAGACGACGACGAGCATCACGGCGAAGGCCCGCAGAGCGTCGATCGTCGGCAGTCGCCCCGCACCAACACGTTCGGCATAACCCATTTCACGTCCTGTTCGACCCTCGATGGTCAAAATGACCGACCGTCACCTGACCATCCGAGCGGGGATCACTGGCGTTACTCCGTCCGCGGACCACGACCGCGGTCACCCCCTCGCCCATCAGTCCGCTCCGACTTCCGACGCGCGGCCCACGTTCGACCTTCGCCGGGTGAAGGACTTCCGTTAGTCCGCGTACGGTCGGCGGCGGCATTCGTGCGGGGAACGGACCGTCGGGCGGAATGCCGCCTGGAGCGGCGTGGCGGAATGGTCGGCAACGACCGGGTGGTCGACTCCGGGGCGTCCTTGGGCTCGGGGGCTGCGTCTACGCCTGCCCGGCGGTTCCGGCCCCGTCGCGCCTCCGCTCAGCGTGGGTGCCTCCACGCGGACGCGAGACAGGCGCCCGTCGTCAGGCCGACATAACCCGTCCCGATCACCGCGACCCGACATTCGAACCTTGAAAGACTTCCCTCGCCTCGGCGGACTGTCACCAGCCACCCCGGTTATCGGCACGCCATCGCTGGAGTCGCGTGTAGGCGGCAAGACGTTTCGGGTGGACGCGCCAGGACCGAGGGCGAGGGCACCGTCAAGCGGAATGCCATCCGCCAGGCGCGGTGGGAAGCACGGGACGGGTGGCCGATCTCGGACCGGACACCGTGGGAAGGGCCAAGGTGCTCGCCTCGGTGGCCTCAACTGGGTCGGCGGACTCGGGCGTAGCGTGCGCCCCACGGCGAGAGCGCCGGTCCGCCGATCCGCTCGGGCCGCGGTCGCCGTCAACCGATGAGGTACGCGCGGACGGCGTGCCGGCGCGCTGCGGTGTAGCGGAGCCGGGCCCGACCTGCGCCCCGAGCGGGGAGACGACGAAGTCGCCGGTCAATCGGCAGGGCGAGGCGGGATCGTCAACCCTCGCAGGTGGTGCGGTTGTCTGCGGCGTCGGTTTGTGGCTGGCAGGCGAGGAGGAGCCTGCTCGGTGCAGCGCCCAGACGTCGGCGAGCCGGGCGGCCAGCGCGTCCAGGAGCGGGCGCAGGACCTCCGCGTGCGCCGCCTCGACCGGCCGCGCCGCCTCGCCGAGCAACTGCAGCACGCCGAGCCGGTCGCCGTCGACGTCGAACGGCAGCACCAGCGACGACGTCAGCCCGCACTCGGCCGCGGCGGCGGCGACCGCGGGCGGGCCGATGCGCGTGAGGTCGGCGGTGAGCATCGGTCGCCAGGTGCGCACTGCGCCCGGCAACGGGCCCAGGTCGGCGCGCTGCTGCGCTTCCCCGAACCACAGCGCGCGGGCGTCGGACGCCGTCAGTGCGCGGATGCCGTTCGGCGGTTCGACCACGAGGAGTACCGCCCCGCCCACCCCGAGCACGCTCGGCATAGCAGAGCACACGGACGTGAGCACGGCCGGGACGTCCATCGCCGCGGCGCGAGCTCGCCCTAGTTGGAGCACCAGCGGCAGCAGACCGGCATCTGTGGTGGTCACAGCATCTCCACGAGCCCGCCGGACGGGGAGCAGGCGGCAGCTCAGTGAGATTTCGAACGGGACAACCGGTCCGTTACGGCCGCGATGTACCCAGCGTTGCCAACGGTCTGCTCGGCACAGCGCTTTGCGACGTCCGCTCCCCTTGGATTAGACCATATGGATGAGTTCTACTCGTCCGAGCGTTACTGGACGTAATGATCTCGGGGGCCACGCCGACATCCGTGACGCAGACGGGTCATGTGGGGAGCATGGCCTGCTGCACGGATCGTGATCAGCAAGGGGGCAGCACGTCGATGGCGCCGGATCCCGTCCGCAAACCGTCGTCCGGCCCGACGGCTGCCGCGGGCGATGACCAGCACACGCGCGGCGTCCGTCCGCTGGCGCTCGCCGTGGCCCGGCCCGGCTGGGAGGCGGCCTACACGCGCTGGACGGTCGCCTCCGACGCCACGACCGTCGCGCTGGCAGGCACCGCGGGCGGCCTGCTGGTCGCGCGGAGCACCGACCCGGCGTTCGCGGCCGCGAGCGGGCTGCTGGTCGCCGTGACCACGCTCTTGGCGACGTATCTGTCCGGAGCTTGGGACCCCACGGTGCTCGGCAATGGCGGTGGCGAGTACCGCAGGCTGGTACGCGGCTTCGCGGCCGCCGCGGGGGTGCTCGGGCTGGCCGGGCTCGCCGCGCACGTGGACCAGGTGCGGACCTGGGTGTTCGGCGTGGTGCCGTTGGCAGGTCTGCTCGCGGTCGCCGGACGGACGGGCCTGCGCGGATGGCTGCACCGGCGACGCCGCGCGGGCGAGTGCACCCATTCGGTGCTCGCGGTCGGCTCGCCCGGGGCGGTGGCCGACCTCATCGAGCGCACCCGCCGCGAGCGCCACCACGGCTGGACGGTCACCGCGGCCTGCACCCCGAGCGGCACCGACGTCATCCTGGGCGTGCCCGTCGTCGGCGATCTCGACGCGGTGGCGGGCGCGACCCGACGCGGCCGGTACCGCATCGTGTCGGTCGGCCCGACCGCCGGATGGACCTCGGCCCGCCTGCACCGCCTGGCGTGGGACATCGAGGAGACCGGCGCCGAGATGATGGTCGATCCCCGCCTCGTGGAGGTCGCGGGCCCGCGGCTGCGGACCGCGCCCGTGGACGGCCTCCCGCTGCTGCACGTGAGCCGCCCGACGCTGGGCGCGGCGGGATGCCTGACGAAGGCGGCCTTCGACCGAACTCTGCGCCGCCGTGCTCCTCGCGCTGCTCGCTCCGCTCCTGCTGGTCCTCGCCGTCACGATCCGCGCAGGGGGCGGCCGGGTGCTGGTTCGGGAGACGCGCATCGGGCGCGGCGGGCAGCCGTTCTCGCTGCTGCGGTTCCGCACCACCGTGGCCGATCCCGAGCTGCGCGTCACCGCCGTCGGTGCCTGGATGCGCCGCTACGCCCTCGACGAGCTGCCGCAGCTGTTCAACGTGCTCGGCGGGTCGATGTCCCTGGTCGGGCCGCGACCGCCGCTGCCTGCCGAGGTCGCGGGCCTGCCGCGCCGCACGTTCCCGGTCAAGCCGGGGCTCACCGGGCTGTGGCAGGTCGGCGGCGACGCCGAGCTGTCGTGGGAGGAGAACGCCCGGCTGGACCTGCGGTACGTGCAGCACTGGTCGTTGATCCAGGACGCGGTGATCCTGGGCCGGACGGTCAGCGCGCTCAGCGCGGGCGTCGGCCGAGCCCGACCCAGCTGAAGCCCGCGCGCACGGCCACGTCCGGATCGATGAGGTTGCGCGTGTCCACCAGCGTCGGGGTGCCCGCCAGCGCCGCCAGCCGCGGCCAGTCCAACGTGCGGAACTCCGGCCACTCGGTGAGGATCACGATGGCGTCGACGTCCTTGGCCGCCCCGTACGGGTCCTCCGCCACCGACATCGCGGGCGCGTCGCGGCCCAGCCCCGCCGCGGGCAGCCCGGGATCGTAGCCGGTCAGCTCGGCACCCGCCTGACGCAGCAGCGCGGCCACCGCGAGCGCGGGCGAATCGCGCAGGTCGTCGGTGCCCGCCTTGAACGTCAGCCCGAACAAGGCCAGCCGCCGCCGCGCCAACGAACCCTGCCGCGCCCCGCAGACCGCCACCCGGATCTTGTCCACGATCCGCTGATACTGCCGGGTGTTGGTGTCGATCGTGGCCCGCAGCAGCCGGAACTCGAAGTCCACCGAATCGGCCACCTGCAACAGCGCATTGGTGTCCTTGGGCAGGCACGAACCGCCCCAGCCCGGCCCCGGCCTGAGGAACGCCTGCCCGATGCGCCGGTCGAAACCCATCCCGTCGGTGACGTCGGCGATGTCCGCATCCAGCCGCTCGCACAACTCGGCCAGCGCGTTGACGTAGGACAGCTTCATCGCCAGGAAGCAGTTCGCCGCATACTTGATCATCTCGGCGCTCGCGGCGTCGGTCAGCACGGTCGGAGCGCCCAGCCGGGCGAACAGCGCGGCCACCCGCTCCGCCGCCTCCGGCCTGCTCGCGCCGACCACGATGCGGTCGGGGTGCAGGAAGTCCTTCACCGCCGAGCCCTCACGCAGAAACTCCGGGTTGGACACGACGGCGACGTCGTCGCGGGCCAGGAGCTCCTCGGTGCGCGCGGCGGTGCCGACCGGCACCGTGGACTTGTTCACCACCACCGCGCCCGGGGCCAGCACCGGGCGGATCTCCTCCACCACCGCCTCCACCGCGCTCAGGTCGGCCACCCCGCCCACACCCATCGGGGTGGGCACGCACAGGAACACCACCTCGGCCGGACCGTCCCGCTCGGCCAGCTCGGCCAACGCCGCCGCCGCGCCCACCACGAACGACAGCCTCCCCGCCGCGATACCCGCCTCCACCAGCTCGGCCAGCCCCTCCTCCCGGATCCCGACCCCCCCGCGGCGCAGCCGTTCCACCTTCCCGGAATCGAGATCGGCGCAACTCACCCGATGCCCCAAAGACGCAAGGCAGGCGCCCGTCGTCAGGCCGACATAACCCGTCCCGATCACCGCGACCCGACGTGCGTACACCACAACCCCTCCCGTTCGGCTGTTGGCTCCAACGGTCGCATGCTGTGATCGCGGGTTTGCACGCGGGTGACGGTCGGCGGGTGTTGCAGGAGTGGCACTGCTGCGACTGGGCTGCAGCGGCGTCACCCTGCTGCAAACCTGCCTGCGGTGCTCTCGGTCGTCGGCGTTGACGGGCGCGGGGCCGAACCCGTCGCCACCGAGCTGCCCGGTTCCACCACTCGCGCCGATCTGCTCGCCCGGACCGGCGCGGGCATCGTCCACGTCGAGTTCGTCAAGGACGCCGCACCCGACCTTGATCTGCGGATGCTCGACTACCGTCTGCGGTTGCGCAGACGGGACCGCGAGATCCCGATCGGGCAGTACGTGCTTGCGCTCACCGAGATCGCGGTGCCCACCTGCTCCTGGGCGGTCGTCCGGCTCGCCGACCTCGACCCCGCCGGCCTGCTGGCCAGCCCTACCACCGCCCCGCTGGCGCCGCTGGCCTGCCGGAACGGCGTCGAGCAGGCCGCCTTCCTCACAAGCGCCACCGAGCTGATCAAGGCCGACACCGATCCGGACCGCGGCGCGCGACTGGTCGGCGCGGCCATCATGTTGGCCTCCATCGTGTTGCCCGGATCTGCCATCATGAGAGCGTTGAGGGAGGCCGACATGCCCGTACCGGTCCGAGACACCCCGCTCGGTCGTGAGCTGTTCGAGGAAGGACGCCGCGAGGGTCGCGAAGAGGGTCGCGAAGTGGGTAGGCATGAGGCGGCTGCCCGGATGGCCACGGCGTGGCTCCGCCAGCGCTTCGGAAACGACGCCCGCATCCCGGCGCTGGCCGACCACCTTGCTGAACTCTCGGACGAGGACCGCATCGACCGCATCACGGCCGCCACAAGTCTCGACGCGCTGGTCGACCCCTGAGCTGAGGGCAGGCGAGGCGGCGCTGACAAGCTGATCACGTTCGGCCAGAGGTCGTGCCTCGGCCCGCTCTTATAGTGCCTCGGCCAACCAATGGGTAGCGTCGGCCGCATGGAGATCGGCATCGGGCTTCCTTCGACCCTTCCCAGCGCCACCGGAGCGGACATCCTCACCTGGGCCCGTGAAGCGGACCGCGCGGGCTTCAGCACCCTCGGCACGCTCGACCGCGTGGTCTACGGCAACCACGAGACCATCCCGACCTTGGCCGCTGCGGCCGCCGTCACCAGCCGTGTGCGCCTGACCACGGCGATCCTCATCGCGCCCTTCCGCGGCAACGGCACCCTGCTGGCCAAACAGCTCGCGACGGTCGACAGCCTTGCGGGGGGACGGCTGACCGTGGGCATCGCGGTCGGCGGCCGCGAGGACGACTACACGGCGACCGACACCGACTTCCACCGCCGCGGCGCGATCTTCGACGCACAGCTCGCCGAGATGCACGCGGTGTGGTCCGGCGCGTCGCGGGGGACGGCGGGCGCGGTCGGGCCCACGCCGCGCGGGGACGCGCCGCCCCTGCTCTTCGGGGGCACCGGCGCGCACACCAACCGCAGGATGGTCGAATACGGGGCGGGCTGGGTCTCCGGCGGCGGCGGCCCCGACGCGTTCGCGAAGGGCGCCGAGTCGGTCCGCAAGGCCTGGACCGACGGCGGACGGTCGGGGGCGCCGCGGCTGGTCGCATTGACGTACTACGCGCTCGGCCCGGGCAGCACCGCGCTCGCCGAGGGCTACCTCACCGACTACTACGCCTTCGCGGGCCCGTATGCGGCGGCGGTGGCGTCCGGCGCACTGACGTCGGAGGCCAAGGTGCGCGAGCAGGTGGCCGCATTCACCGACGCCGGGTGCGACGAGCTGATCCTGTTCCCGTGCGGCCCCGACATCGAGCAGCTGCGCCGCCTCGCCGACGTCACGTTGGGCTGACCCCGGCCGCTCGTCGCGACTGATCGCGACCACGCTCGGCGCGGTCGGCTCATCGCCGTCGGGCGCCGGGCTGCGCGGACGAGCCGCGAGATTGCGCTCCGCGGGGTTTGAGCGCCGGGAAACCCCGCTCAGTGCAATCTCGGGGGGTCACCATCCGGGCTGAAGTCCCGCTGAACCCGATCCGAGGCGCATCCGTGTGTCAGCCAGACCGACGTTTCCGCTCCCCCGGAGGTCCTCATGCCCCGCCGTGCCGTCCTGTCCGCCATCCTGCCCGCCGCGCTGCTCGCCACGGCCTTGGGCGCGTGCAGCGCCCCCGAGCCGTCCGGCGCGTCCGATGCCGCACCCGCGACCCACGTCACCGCACCGGACCGCACCGTGCTCTCGGCCAACAGCACGGCCCGGCTGGGCACCGTGGTGATCGACGGCCTGGGCTGGACGCTCTACCGCTTCGATGCCGACTCGGCGAAGCCGTCCACGTCGACGTGCTCCGGCCCGTGCGCGGACGAGTGGCCGCCGGTGCTCATGCAGGCGGGCACGCCTGACTACGAAGGCGTGGACCCCGGGGTCGTCGGCACGATCACCCGCGACGACGGCCGTCAGCAGGTGACGATCGGGGGGTGGCCGGTCTACCGGCACGCGAGCGACACGGCCCCCGGCGCGGTCGACGGCCAGGGCGCACAGGGCAAGTGGTGGGTCGTCACCCCGACCGGCGGCAAGGCCAGCCAGCCCTGATCACGAGCGGGGCGCGCGACCGTTCCGCAGCGACCAGCGGCTTGACCGGCGCGCCACGGTGCGGACACTGCGACCATGCCGGTCCTCGACGCCGCTCAGCCCCTGGTCCTCAGCTCCTATTGCCTGGGCACGACGGTGAACTTCGCGGAGCGGGTGCGGATCGCGGCGGGCGCCGGGTTCGCCGGGATCGGGCTCCGCGCCGAGAACTACTGGGACGCGCGCCGGGCGGGCCTCGACGACGCGTCGATGCTGGAGATCCTCGGCACGCACGGGGTCCGGCTGTGCGAGGTGGAGTACGTCACCGACTGGTGCGGCGCGCGCGACGCCGACCAGCAGACCAAGGAGCAGACGATCTTCCACATGGCCCGGACGTTCGGCGTGCCGCACATCAACGCGGGCCTCATCGATCCGGCGCCGCCCGACGCCGTGGTCGGCGGGTTCACCGCGCTGTGCGAACGGGCGCGGCCGCTGACCGTCGCGCTGGAGTTCCTCCCGTTCGGCGCCGTGCCCGACCTCGCGACGCTCTGGAAGGTCGTCGAGGCGGCGGACGCGCCCAACGGCGGCCTGTTGGTCGACTTCTGGCACTGGCGGCGCTCCGGCTCGACCCTCGACGACCTCGCGCCCATCCCCGCAGAGAGGATCGTGTCCGTGCAGATCGACGACGTCATCGAGCACCCGATGGACCCGCTGCGGCCGGAGGCGCTGCACTGGCGGCTGCCGCCGGGCCGTGGCCACGGCAACGTGATCGAGCTCGTCCGGGCGCTGCGGGACAAGGGGGCGCAGCCCTACGTCGTCGCCGTCGAGGCCATGAACGACGACCTGATCGCAACCGGGCTCGACGCCACCGCGCGCACGCTGATGTCGGCCTCGCGCGAACTGCTGGCGCTGTCATGAGGTGGGCGCTGATCGGGGCGAGCGACATCGCCGCCACCCAGGTGCTCCCGGCGCTGCGGGAGCTGGGCCACGAGGCGGTCGTCGTGGTCGGGTCCGACGGTGAGCGCGTGGCCCGCTACGCCGCCCGGCACGGCGTCGGCCGCGGCACGACGTCGGTCGAGGAGGCGTTGGGTGCGGGCGGCCGAAACAAGATCGACGCCGTCTACGTCTCCACCACCAACGAGCGCCACGCCGCGGGCGTGCACGCCGCCGTCGACGCGGGGTGCCCCGTGTTGTGCGAGAAGCCGCTCGCCACCACGCTCAACCAGGCCAGGGCGATGGTGAACGCGGCGGCCGGCGCGGGCGTCGTCATGGCGACCAACCACCATCTGCGCAACTCCCCGGTGCTGCGCACCCTGCGCAGCCTGGTCGCCGACGGGGCGCTCGGCCGGGTGCTCGGCGTGCGCGTGGCCAACACCAACCTGCTCTCCGAACGCCTGCGCGGCTGGCGGCTGGGCACCGCGGCGGGCGCGGGCGTCGTCCTCGACCTCACCGTGCACGACGCCGACACCGTCCGGTTCGTCACCGGGGCGGAGGTGCTGGAGGTGGCGGCGGTCGGGATGGCCCAGGGGCTGTCGGCGGGCGGGGTGGACGCGGTCGCCGTCGCCGGGCGGCTGTCCGGGGAGGCCACCGTGGCGCTGCACGACGCGTTCACCGACCCCCATGCGCGGTCGGCGGTCGAGGTGTTCGGCACGGAGGCGTCCGCGCTCGCCACCGAGGCGATGTCGCAGACGCCCGACGGCGAGGTCGTCCTGCGTCGCGACGACCGCGAGGCCGTGCTCGTCGACGTCGGCGAGCGGGAGAACCTCTACGTCCGCGGCCTCCGGGCGTTCGCCGACGCGGTGGCGGGCCACGGCGACCCGCCCTGCACCGGCGAGGACGGCGTGCGCTCGCTCGCGGTCGCGCTGGCCGTCATGGAGTCGCTGACATCCGGAAAGCGGATTTCGCTTGGGATAACAAACGACATCGCGTAGTATCTCATGCATCCTCGACGAAGGAGATGAGATGTCCGGTACCGACCAGCGTCTGCGCCACGTTCTCGCCGGGCTCTCGTTCCCCGCACAGCGATGGCAGGTGATCGTCGAGGCCGAGCACTACGGCGCCGACACCCGCACCCGCCAGGAGCTGCGGGAGCTCCCGGACGCCCGCTTCGAGTCCTTCGCGGCCCTCCTGTGGGCGCTGGAGCGGGCGCCAGGCCCGCACCCGCGCGGCGTAGCGCTACCCGAGCGCGGTCAAGGCGGCACCCCGGTCTCACTTCGCAGGGCCGATGGCCTCGTCGCAGAGCCCACGGCCCCTGCGAAGCGGACATCCGCCCTGCGAGGACCGCCTCGACCCGGCGCGCGCCAAGTTCTGGCGCCCGCACCGCTGTTGCCGTGCTCGCGCCGGCACCCGGACGCCGGTGCGAGCACGCGACACCCCAGTCCTGCCGCGACGCCGTGGCCGAGCTCAAGCAGGCGCGACGCCCGGGCCCCGACCCTTCCGCGACGCCGCGCCGTCAGGCGTCGGCCGCGGCGGCCTGCCTGCCCGCGCCGAAGTAGGCGGCCACCGCCTCCACGTCGGGCAGTTGCTCGGCAGGACACGCCGACCCGAACGACGTGTTCCAGAACGGCCCCTTACGCGGCGTCCACGGCCCCACATACGCATACGGGCTCGCGTGCCCGCCGTCCCCCGGCGAGATCCCGTAGTTCACCTCGTCCACCGCGATGCCCAGATCGAAATGCTCCGGCCACAACACCGGCTGCTCGTTCGGCGCGAACGCCCGCAACCCCGCCTCGCCACGCGCGAACCACTCCGCCAGCTCGGCCGCCGCCGCGGCGTCCACCGCCAACGGTGCGTCGACCGCCAGCTCGGCGTGATCGGCGTAGATCGTCGGCGCTCCCGCCTCGACCCCCGCCGAGGCCGCGAGCTCGGCGATCGTGCCGGTCAGCGGCACCCGCCGGGCGGGCCCGACCAGCTCGGTGCCCTCCACCCGCCACGAGCCCGCCACCTGCCCGAACCCGCCCGGAGTGATCCGCAACCGGATCGTGCCCTGCGTGCGGTGCTGCGGGCCCGCGAGCAGCTGCTCGGCCACGGCATGCAGCGACCGACGCGTCGCGCTCAGCACGTCCTCGTCCATGTGGTCCTCCCGGGGTGTCCGCTGACCCGCAGCCTGGCAGATGGGCAGGATGTCGCCGTGAGCGACTGGCTGGCCGACGCGGTGCTATACCAGATCTACCCCCAGTCGTTCGCCGATTCCGACGGCGACGGGATCGGCGACCTCCGCGGCGTCATCGACCGTCTCGACCACCTGAGCTGGCTCGGCGTCGACACGATCTGGTTCAACCCGTGCTTCGCGTCGCCGTTCGTCGACGCGGGCTACGACGTCTCCGACTACCTGCGCATCGCGCCCCGCTACGGCACCAACGACGACCTGGTCGAGCTGGTCGGGAAGGCCCGGGAGCGCGGCATCCGGGTGCTGCTCGACCTGGTCGTCGGCCACACCTCGGTCGAACATCCGTGGTTTCAGGCCGAGCTCGCGGCCGACGGGCCGCACCCGGAGGGCGACCGCTACGTCTGGTGTACCGACCCACCCTCCCGCGACACGAGCGGTGACCTGCCGGGCACCGCCGCATGGGTGCGCTCGCCGGGCCCCCGCCCCGGCTGGTACCTCAAGAACTTCTACGACGCCCAGCCCGCGCTCAACTTCGGCTGGACGCGGCGGCCCGCCGACGAGCCGTGGCGCGACGCCATCGACGCGCCCGGCCCGCGGCGCAATCGTCAGGCGCTCACGGACATCATGGAGTTCTGGCTGCGGCACGGCGTCGCAGGCTTCCGCGTCGACATGGCGTTCTCGCTCGTCAAGGACGACCCGGGCAAGGCGGCAACGGTCGCACTCTGGCGCGAGATCCGCGAGTGGCTCACGGTCCATCATCCCGAGGCCGTGCTCATCCCCGAGGGCCGCGAGCCGCGCACCGGCGGCCCACTCGCCTTCGACGGCGACTTCTTCCTCGTGATCCACGCCGAGCACGCGAGCCTGTTCGACAACGGCTACGCGGGCACCCTGCCCTGGCAGCGCCTGCGCCCGCCGTTCTTCGACGCCGCGGGCGAGGGCAGCACCGAGGTCTTCCTCGACGCCTGGGCCGAGGCCCGCGCCGCCGACCCGCACCGGCTCGTGCTGCTGGCCACCGCCGACCACGACTACGACCGGCTGCGCTGCGGTCCGCGCGAGCCCGAGCAGCTCGGCGCCGCCCTCACCTTCCTCTTCACCTGGGGCAGCGTGCCGTGCCTCTACTACGGCGACGAGATCGGCATGCGGTATCTGCGCGGGATGCCCGACGTCGAGGGCGCGATCTGCAACCCCGCCTACAACCGGGCGGGCTGCCGCACCCCGATGCAGTGGGACGACGGGCCGAACGCGGGCTTCTCGAACGCCGACCCGGAGAAGCTCTACCTGCCCGTCGATCCGGCGCCGGACCGGCCGACGGTGGCCGCCCAGCACGCCGACCCGGCCTCCACCCTGAACCTCGTGCGCAGGCTCATCGCCCTGCGCAAGGCCACGCCCGCGCTCGGCGCCCGGGCAGACACTCGCGTGGTGTGCCCGGGCTACCCGTTCGCCTACGTCCGGGGTGGATCACATCTCGTGGTGGTCAACCCGCGGAAGGCGCAGGCGACCGTGACGGTCGGCGGGGCGGCGCGAGCCCGCGCACTGCTCGCCGCGGGCATCGCCATCACCGGTGACACGGTGACCGTCGACGGCTTCGGCTACGGAGTGTTTTCCCTGCTCTGAGCCGGTTTCACCCAGCCGGCGGGCGCCGGATGTTCTACGCTGAGTCGCACCGCCTCGAAACGGAGGCCCGCGCATGTACGTCGTCACGATCTCGGCCGCATACGGCGCCGGCGGCTCCGTGGTGGGCCCGGCGGTCGCCGAACGGCTCGGTGTGCCCTTCGTCGACCGGGCCATCCCCACCAGGGTGGCCGACGAGCTCGGCATCAGCGTCGAGCACGCCCTCACCCGCGACGAGCAGGTGCAGAGCTGGGTCACGCGCTGGTTGGCCGCTGCCGCGCCGGTGTCCACCGAGTGGATGGTCGGCTCCGACCCGCCGTACGTCGCGCTCCTACCCGACGAGCGGATCCTCGAATGCACCCAGCGGGCCATCCGGAGGTGCACGGGCGAAACGGGCGGCGTGATCCTCGGCCGCGCGGCGGCGATCGTGCTGCGCGATCATCCGACGGCGCTGCACGTGCGCCTCGACGGCGACCCGGAGCGCCGGGTCCGGCAGGCGATGTCGATCCTCGGGATCAGCGAGCGCGAGGCCCGGGACGCGTTGTCGCGCAACGACCACGCGCGCGCCACCTACGTCCGGCACTTCTACCACACCGATCCGACGCTGCCCGAGCACTACGACCTCGTGCTGGAGAGCACCCGGATCCCGCCGGAGCTGTGCGTCGACCTGATCGTCACCGCGGCCACGTCCCGGCACCGCAGCGACGCGGCCCACGGGCCGGAGAACCGGGCCGGGTAACGCCGCGGCACGCGCCGGCGTTCACTTGGCCAGTTCCCGCCGGAGGAGTGCGCGCCCGACGATCAGCTTCTGGATCTCGCTGGTGCCCTCGTAGAGCCGCAGCAGGCGAACGTCGCGGTAAAGCCGCTCGACGGTCGTCTCGCGCATGTACCCGCTGCCGCCGTGCACCTGCACTGCGAGGTCCGCGACCCGACCGGCGGCCTCCGTGCAGAACAGCTTCGTGGCCGACGGCGCGATGCGGTGGTCGCTGCCGTCGAGGTAGCGCCGGGCCGTCTCGCGGACCATCGCCGTGCCCGCCAGCACCAGCGACTGCTGCTCGGCGAGCATCGCCTGCACCAGCTGCCGCTCCCCGATCAACACCCCGCCCTGGCGGATCTGCGCCGCGTAGGCCACCGACTCGTCGAGCGCTCGCTGGGCCAGTCCCATCGCCAACGCCGCGATGTGCACCCGGCCGCGGGCGAGCACCGTCATGGCGGCCCGGAATCCGGTCTGCACCTCTCCGCTGACGAGGGCGTCGGCGTCCACCCGCACGTGGTCGAAGCTGACGTCGGCGGTGGTCGCGCCCTCCTGGCCCATCTTGCGGTCCTTGGGGCCGACGCGTAGGCCCGCCGTGTCCGCGGGCACCAGGAACACGGCCACCTTGCCGTCATCGTCCCCGTGGTTCTTGACCCTGGCGAACGCGACGAACAGGTCGGCGATCGGCGCGTTGGTGATGAAGCGCTTCTGCCCGTTCAGGATCCACCCGCCGTCCGCCCAGGTCGCGGTGCTGCGCATGCCGGACGGATCCGAACCGGCCTCCGGCTCGGTCAGCGCGAACGACGCGACCACGCGCCCCTGGGCCATCGGCTCCAGCCACCGCTTCTTCTGCCCCTCGGTGCCGTAGCCGACGAGCACCTGCCCGGCGATCCCGTTGTTCGTGCCGAACAGCGAGCGGAACGCCAGCGTCGTGTAGCCGAGCTCAAGGGCCAGCTCCACGTCCTGGGTGATCACCAGGCCGAGTCCGCCGTACGCCTCGGGGATGGCGTATCCGAACAGACCCATCGCCGCGGCCTTCTCCCGCAGGTCGTCCGGGATCGCGTCGGTGTCGGCGATCTCCCGCTCGCGCGGCACGACCTCGTCGCGCACGAACTGCTTGACCTGGGCCAGGATCGGCGCGAAGTCCTCGGCGGCAACGGTCTCGGTCATCGGGGCGGCGGCCATCGGTCTCTCCTCGGCTCGGCTGTTCGGTGGTGTACCCGGGAACTCTGCTCAGTGCTACCCCGCCCGCCAGACTTGGCAGCGCACCTACGCGACCGGGCTGGCCCAGAACAACGCGGGGCTGCCGATCGGCTCCCGACCCGCGCCGTCGGAACGTTTTCGGCATGATGACCGTGTGACGTCCGCGCCGGAGTCCCAGGTGATCTCCTACGAGCTGGTCGTCCACGCCCGACCGGAACAGGTCTTCGCCCTGATCGCCGACCCGCCGCCCAGCCACGCTGGGACGGCAACGACAACCTCGCCGCCGCAGCCGACGGACAGCGCGTCCGCGCGGTCGGCGACATGTTCGTCATGACGCTCTCCAACGGCGGCGTCCGGGAGAACCATGTCGTCGAGTTCGAGGACGGGCGACGCATCGCCTGGCGACCGGCCGAGCCGGGCCTGCCGCCACCCGGCCACCTGCGGCGCTGGGAGCTCGTGCCGCTCGACAGCTCACAAACGCTGATCAGACACACCTACGACTGGACCAGGCTGACGGACCCGAACCGTTTCGAGCGGGCCCGGGCGACGACGTCGGAGCGGCTCCGGGCTTCCGTGGATCGGCTCGCGGCGCTCCTCTGATACGGCACCCGCCCTCATGGCGGCGGCCCCGGCGTCACACCGGTAGGAACCCCCGCGTTCTGCACCACCTCCTCTGCGGAGCGATGGTTGGGATCCGATCCCGGGGCGATGACAACGAGGGCGATCCAGGCAACCACGACCAGTGCACCGATCACCGCGGCGACGAGCAGGACGCGCGGAGGCTTCACACCGTTCGACTCGTCCAACGTCAGAGATCGGTTACCTCCCCCTGATCCGAGAGTAGGTGGACAACCGCATCGAGTGACTGCTCGGCGGGGCTCGGACGACGAGGGTCCCCTCCGACAGCGTCGGGTAGCGGTTCACCGGCCAGCCTCCACCGAGCCGCCGAGACGCACGTCAGCGGGGTTTCAGCGCGTTGATCGGCGGAAGTGGGACATGCGCGCCAAATTGTAAGAATTCCAAAATAACGTGTGTTTCCGGTGTGTCGGTGCCAGGGTCATGGTATGGGCGCGAACGCGGGGCTTGTGGAGCTGATGGGGCCGCAGCTGGAGTTGCTGCTGCCGGGGCTGGATGAGCGGGCCCGGCGGTTGACGTTGGGTGCGGTGGCGCGGGCGGCCGGGGATGGTGGGGTCGCCGCGGTGGCGCGGGTGGCGGGGGTGTCCTGGCAGACGGTGGCCGACGGGGCGGCGGAGCTGGAGTCCGGCCGGTCGGTCCCGGCGGGTCGGGTGCGCCGCCCGGGTGGGGGTCGTAAGCCGCTGACCGAGACCGATCCGGGGCTGGTGGCGGCGCTGTTGGGGCTGGTGGCGGACTCGACGCGGGGGGATCCGCAGTCACCGCTGGTGTGGACGACCAAGAGCGTGGCGAACCTGGCGCGGGAGTTGGCCGCGCTCGGGCACCGCGCCAGCCCGCAGTCGGTGTGGCGGCTGCTGCACGAGCAGGGGTTCTCCACCCAGGCCAACGCCAAGGTCACCGAGGGTAAGAGGCATCCGGACCGGGACGCCCAGTTCGGCTATCTGGCCGGGCAGGCCGCCCGGCACCTGGCCGACGGGCAGCCGGTGATCAGCGTGGACGCCAAGAAAAAGGAACAGGTCGGCGAGTTCGCCCAGGCGGGGCGGGAGTGGCGGCCCCGGGGGGACCCGCGGCAGGTCCGCAGCCACAGCTTCGGCGACCAGGACGTCGCGGACGGCCAGGGCGGGCACGTCATCCCGTACGGGGTGTATGACGTGGGCGCGAACACCGGGTTCGTCAACGTCGGTGTCGATCACAACACCGCCGCGTTCGCGGTGGAGTCGGTGCGCCGCTGGTGGGACCGGGTCGGCGCGGGCGCCTACCCGCACGCGGCGCGGCTGCTGATCACCTGCGACGCCGGCGGGGCCAACGGCCGGCGCAACCGGGCGTGGAAGGCCGGGCTCGCCCGGTTCGGCCAGGACACCGGCCTGCAGATCACGGTGTGTCACTTCCCGCCGGGCACCTCCAAGTGGAACCGGATCGAGCACCGGTTGTTCTCCCAGATCACCCTGGCCTGGCGTGGTCGCCCGCTGACCAGCCACGACGTCATCATCAACACCATCGGCGCGGTCAGCACCGCGACCGGGCTGGCGGTCACCGCCGTCCTGGACCAGGCCTGCTACCCCACCGGGATCGAGATCAGCGACGCGCAGATGCACGAGCTGGAAGACCGCGCGCTGGCCCGCCACGACTTCCACGGCGACTGGAACTACACCCTGCTGCCGGTCTGGCGGCCCGCCACCCCCGCCGCCACCTCCGCCGCGCCGACCCCCGCCGACACCCGCGCCGCGCTCGCCCCGGTCGTGACCGCCCTGGCCGGCCCGGAACTGACCGGGCTGTCCCGCGCCGAGTTCACCGCCCTGGCCGCCGACCTGCAACTGCCCTGGGCCGCCGCCCGCGAACAACGCCTGCACCGCGACCGCGGCGGCACCCGCCGGGCCCGCACCGGCCCGACCGCCCCGTTCACCTACACCCTGGACACGATGCTGCTGGCCACCATCTACCACCACCGCCACGGCATGCCCTACACCAACATCGCCGCCCTGCTCGGCGCCCACCCCACCACCATCGCCCCCGCCGTGCGAGCCATCACCGCTCTGCTCGGCACCGCCCACCCCGCCCTCGCCGCCGGCCCCGAGCTCCTCTACACCCCCGAGGACCTACGCGCACACGCCGCCACCGCCGGGATCACCATCCCCGACCCCCCACCGCGCGAGCGCTTCGGCCACTAGCACACCTGCGACCGCGACACACCGGAAACTCACTTATTTTGGAATGCTCACATATGGCCGTCATGTCCCACTTCCGGCGATCAACGCTGGCGGCGAAACCCCGCTGGGGCGCAGCGGGGCCAGACCCGAGCCTTAGCTTCAGCCCGGCGCCGACCGGGCGGCCTGACGTCGTGCGCAGCCCCGGGCGCTGTGCCCGGCGGTGTCGGGACGACGGCAATCGCGTAGAACGGCGCGGTCGCGATCGAACCGAGGTTGACGTCCTCATGCCATGTGGCAGGCCGCCAGCGCGCGCAGGTTGCGGGCGGCGAACTCGACCGGCGACAGCCGAGCCGCCAACGTGGCGTTCGGCGCCTCGATGCTGATCGGCGTGCCCGGCGGGACCGCGGCCAGCAGCTCGGCCAGCGGGAACTCGCCCTCTCCGACGGGCAGGCGCAGCGCGCGGGCCTCCACCTGCAGCACGGAGCCGTCCGCGGTCATGCCCAACGGCAGCTCGGCGGGCAGCTCCAGCGCTTCGGGCGCGGCGAGCGGGCCGTCGCAGAGCTGGATGCAGGGCACGAGCGATGGCTCCAGCGCGCGGACGTCGTCGAGCGTCGAGCCGCCGCGCTGGATGTGCAGGGCGTCGAGCAGCACGGCGGCCCCGGCGGCGCGCGCGACGGCGGCGGCGTCGGCGACCCGGCTCACCGGCTGGTAGCTGATCGGCTCCAACGTCGGGCGGATGCCGTACGTGGCGGCGTCGGCGGTGAGGCGGGCCAGGGTGGCGGTGAGGCGGGTGTGGTCCGGGTCGACGCCGACCACGCTGAACGTCGACGCGCCGAGCGCCGCTCCTGCCTCCAGAGCGGGCATCCAGTCGTCACGGTCCGTGTCGGGGCGGATCTGGAGGAACTCGACGTCGCGGACCGTCAAGCCGGTGTCGGACAAGCGCAGCAGGGTCTCGCGCGACATCGGGGAGCCGGGCGCCATCGGGTATTGGTGCTCGCCCTCGGTGACGGCCTTGACCCGGACACCGACGAAGTCGTAGCCCGCCGCAGCGGCGGTCGTGACCAGCTCGGGTGGGGTGAGGGCCAGCAGGGTGAGGTGGGCGACACCGATCACCTGCGGGCCTCCTCGACGGAGGGCACCGGCTCCGGCCGTCCGGACTTCGCGGAGGCGTAGAGCGCGGTGAGGATGGCGAGCGACTTCGTCGCCTCCCGCCCGGTGACGGCAGGCTCCCGGCCCGCCGCGACCGCGTCGACGAAATCGGCGATCTGCAGGATGTGGAACGGTGTGAGGGCGGCGTTGATCTCGGAGAGCGGCAGGTCCGCGCCGAGCCCGTCCCCGAACGGCGATCGCTCGGCCTCGGCGCCCGGCACGGCCCAGACGTCGTTGCGGCCCTCGGCACCCTCCGGGTACTCGGCGAGCCCGACCGTCCCGCCCGGGCCGGTGACCAGCACCCGGGTGCCGAGCGCGCGGGGCAGCGCGGTCGAGGCGGAGATCGTGGCGAGGCCGCCGGAGGCGAACCGCAGCGTGGCGACGGCGGTGTCCTCGACCTCGATGGGGTGCACGACCGTGCGGTGCTCGGCGCTGACCTCGACGCACTCACCCATGTACCACTGGAGGAGGTCGATGTAGTGCACGCCCTGCGTGGTGAGCACGCCCCCGCCGTCGGCGGCCCAGGTGCCGCGCCACGCGTCGGCGGTGTAATAGGAGCTGTCGCGGTGCAGCAGGACGGCGGCGTGGCCGAGGAACGGCGGGCCGACCGGGCCGTCGTCGATGGCGGCCCGGATGCGCTGGGCGGCGGGCCAGAAGCGGCGCTGGAACAGCACGCCGAACGTCACCCCGGCCCGGTCGCAGGCGGCGATCATGCGGCGCGCGGCGGGGAGGTCGATCGCGATCGGCTTCTCGCACAGGACGTGCGCGCCCCGCGCCGCTGCTGCCGTCACCACCGCCTCGTGGGTGGGGTGTGGGGTGCAGACGGAGACTATCTCGACGTCCGGGTCCACATCCGACAGCTCGGTGCCGGCGGTCGGAATGCCGTGCGACGCCGCGAACGCGGCTGCGCGCTCAGCATCGATGTCCACGCAGGCCACCACCTCGGCACCCGCGGCGCGAAAGGCGATGAGATGGTTGGCGGCGATGGCGCCGCAGCCGACGATTCCCACTCTCACGCTCCGAGCGTCGCAGATAATGACGACGAGAACCAGCACAGAGGGGTTGATGTGGACACCGTGGACGTCGTCGTGGTCGGAGCGGGCGCGGGCGGGTTGGCCACCGCCGTCACCGCCGCGTACCACGGGCTCTCGGTCGTTGTCCTGGAGCGGGCCCCGGTCTGCGGCGGGGCCACCGCGTGGTCGGGCGGCTGGATGTGGACGCCGGGCAACCCCCTCGCCCGCGCCGCCAAGCATCGGCGTGCTCTCCACCGGGCGCCGGTTCGTCAACGAGGCCAACGGCTACTACGACTACGTAGCGGCGATGATGGCCGCCGCGCCCGCGGGCGAGCCGGTGCAGGCGTGGCAGATCGCGGACGCCCGCTTCGTGCGCCGCTACCCGTTCGGGATGGCGAAGCCGCGGCCCGTGCCGCTCTGGCCGTACCTGCGCAGCGGTTACCTGAAGCGGGGGCACCCTGGCCGAACTGGCGGAGAAGTGCGGGATCGACGCGGCGGGGCTGGCGGAGACGGTCGCCCGGTTCAACGCGGGCGCCCGGCGTGGCGAGGACCCGGACTTCGGGCGGGGCGCGACCCCGTTCAACCGCTACGGCGGCGACCCAACGGTCGGCCCGAACCCGTCGCTCGCGCCCCTTTCGAAGGGCCCGTTCTACGCCGTGCGGATCGTGCCGGGGAGCTTCGGCACGTTCGCCGGGCTGGCCACCGACGCCCGCGCCCGCGTCCTCGACCACGCCGACACCCCGATCCCCGGCCTGTACGCCGTCGGCAACGACCAGGTCAGCGTGATGGGCGGGCACTCCGCCGAACCGTTCTATCGGACGCTCCGCGACTCGACGTCCTTGTCCGGCGTCGAACTCGTCCCGAGGCTCTGGTCGGTGGCGGACCGCTGTGCGGGCACCATCGCTGCGGTCGGATGGTCGACGATCCGACCCCGACGCTTGAGCCTGCAGGGCCACTCGACCAGTGTCGCGGCGTTCAGGTGCGCGCCGATGATGATCGAGAACGCGATGAAGAACGTGGCGAGCAGGAACGCGATCGGAGCCGCCAACGCGCCGTAGGTATAGCCGGTTCCCGTCAGCCACGTGAGGTAGATCCGCAGGGCGGTCGCACCAATCAGGAACACGACCGCGGCGAACACCGCTCCGGGCAGACCCCGCCACCACGGCGGCTTGTACGGCAGGGCGATCTTGTACAGCGTGGTGAGCGCGACCACCAGGGTGATCGCCAGCACCGGGAAGTACAGCACGTTCACAAGCTCGCGGCTGACCGGTCGCACCGCTTCCGGCAGCAGGGAGAGCAGCACGTTCGGCCCTACCGCGGCGATCGGGAGCGCCACGATGCCCGTACAGAGCGCAGCGACGTACATCAGCACGGCAAGGACGCGTTGCCACACGAGATTGCGCCGCTCGTATTGGTCGTGGGCCCGGGTGATCGCATCGACGAACGACGACGTAGCCGACGAACCGGACCAGAGGCTCAGCACGAATCCGATCGAGACCACCTCCCCACGCGCCGTGGTGAGAATCTGGCTCACCGTCGGCGCGATGATCTGCTCGACGGCCTGGCGGGTGAAGACCCCGCTCGTGGTGGCGACGATCCACTGCTCCACAGCGGTCACCGTGTTCGGACCGAACCAACCGCCGACATATCCGAGGACGCCGAAAAGCCCGAGGAGCAACGGCGGCAGCGAAAGGGTCTGCCAGAACGCGGCCGATGCGGACTCGGTGAAGATGTCATCGCTCCACGCGCCGCTGACGGCTCGGCGCACTACCCGCCATGCAACTCCGCCTCGGGGGGGCTTGCGAGTGTCGGCGACCGTGGTCGTCTCCGACGGTTGCCCTGGCGCCATATGCCCAGGATGCGCCGTGCGGAAGGTCGTGTCACGGTCGAACGATGATGCGGTCCGTCCCCCACTCCGCCCGTGCACTGCCTGCGCGGGCTGAGGTGGTCGTGATCGGTGGCGGCGCAATCGGCACCGGCATCGCCTTCCGACTCGCCGAGGCAGGTGTCCGTGACATCGTGCTCCTCGAGCGCGATGAGCTGGGCCACGGCTCGACCGGCAAGGCCGCGGCACGCCGCGGCACGCCCCGAGTCACACATCGTCTGATCAGGTCACCCCGCCACGACTTGCAGCCCGCTCATCTCCGCCTGCCACTGCGGGTCGGTGGCTATCCCGTGACCGTCACCGCGAGAACAGCGATGGCAAGCAGCGTATCGAGCACCGCGCAGAACTCGGCCATCGAGCGCGCCACAACGCACCGGATGCGGTGGTGGTAGGCGTCCCAGGCCGCGTGCGCGAGCAGCCCGGCGGCGACCAGCACGCCCGCCCACCGCGCCTCGACGGAGACCGCGGTGATCGCGGTGGCGGCCAGCACGAGCATCGCCGCCGCTTGCAGCGGCACACCCCACGGCGGCCGTGGCAGCGCGCCGCGGATCAGGGCGTAGGCCGTCAGACCGGCGGCGACGGCGAGCATCACCCACGACGACCACGACGCGGCGATGCCGGGCACGGCGACCCCGATCCCGACCACGACGAAGCTGAGGACGAACATCGGCCACGCCGCCGCGCGCCGCTGGAGCGCCGCGGATCCGAGATAGACGAATCCCGAGGCGGTGACCACCGGCGCGATCTTGGTGTGGTCGATGGTCCCGAGGGCCATGAACGCCGTGAGTGCGACGCCGAGCGCGGTGGGCCAGCGGTGGCCGAGCCAGGACCGGGTACGCGGCCATCGACGGGCCGTTTCGGGCGCCCCGGCGGGCGCGGTGAGGCCAGATGGGTTGTGGGACATCGTTTCCCTCCGTAAGTTGTGGTGGATCTGCCGTGCGCACGGTGGTCGTGGATGACCGTCACGGCCTGCGCGGCACCACCCGGGCCGCTTCGCCGTCGACGGCGAAGTGGCGCCGGTAGTGGTCGGGCGGCACGCCCAAGCGGCGCAGGAACGCGCGGCGCATCGTCTCGGCCGAGCCGAATCCGCAGCGGGTCGCGGCCACCGTGACGAGAACGGGTTCGGCCTCCAGCAACCGACGCGCCGCGTCGACCCGCACCTGCTCGACGTACTCCGCGGGAGGCTGGCCCAGCGCGCGGGTGAACTCGCGCGTGAAGTGCCGCACGCTCATGCCGACGCGTCGCGCCAGTTCGGGGACGCGCAGATCCGCGCCCGGGTCGGCGTGGATCAGGTCCTGGGCGGCGCGGACCGACGGCCGCCGCGCGGGCGGCGCCCACACGGGCGCGGTGAACTGACCCTGGCCGCCCGGCCTGCGCACGAACACGAGCATCTCCCGAGCGACCTGCTGGGCGAGCTCGGGGCCATGGTCGGCCTCGACCAGGGCAAGGGCGACATCGATCCCGGCCGTCACCCCGCCTGAGGTCCACACGCGCCCCTGCCGCAGGTAGATCGCGTCCGGCCGGACCTGCACCGCCGGGTGCTCCCTGGCCAGCGCCGCGGCCCACCGCCAGTGCGTCGTCACGGCCAGCCCGTCGAGCAACCCGGTGGCCGCCAACGGGAACGCCCCGGTGCATACCGACACGACCCGCTCGGCGCGCGTGGCGGCGCGGCGAAGCCAGGCGACATAGTCCGGTGCCGCCAGCCCGGCGCGGCGCACCCCCATCCCGCCGGGGACGAGCAGCGTGCCGATCGGGCCGCCCTCGGGCCACGCCTGGGTGGCGATGAGCGAAAGCCCACTGTCCCCGACGACCGGGCCCGGCTCGGCGGCGGCGACCCGCACGGCGTAACCGCCGGCCTTGCCGTCGTGCGCGAGCAGCGCGTTCGCGACGGCGAACACCTCGTGCGGGCCGACGACATCCAACGGCTGATACCCGGGGACGAGCGGGACGACGACGTCGTGCGGGGCCATCAGGTGACCGGTGACGAGAAGCGGCTCCTCCACACCCGAAACCGTCTCTCCGCCGAACAGATGGCGTCAATGACACGTATCCCACGGATTCGGCCATAGCCAAACGCGCTGCAGTACCCGACCTGGGCATCGGCTACGGCTTCTGCGCCAGCGTCACCGACGTCGGGGTGTGCCTGCTGCCAGCCGGTCGGGACTCAGCACTGGGGGCCGTCCTCGCCGGCAACACGCTGCTCGCGATTCAGTCAGGCTGCCCGCGGTTCAATCAGAAGGGCGGCGGTGGGTCGGGGTCGGGAAGGTCGGCGGGGAGCGGGTCTTGCGGCGACCGTCTCGTCGCAGCCTCGGGTGCGAGCGGCTCGGGTGGTGGCGGCGGTCGGGATGGGCGGTGGTCGACCGGGCGGCTCCAGTAGTGGTGTCCGGTGGGGGTGATCCACTCCAGACGGCGGTCGGGGTGCAGCACGACCCGCCAGCCGACCTGTTCTTTCAGATCATGGTGGCGTTCACACAGGTTGCAGAGGTTGTCTTCGCTGGTGGTGCCGCCGTGTTGCCAGGGCTGGACGTGGTCGATTTCGCAGGCGGTCGCGGCCCGGCGGCAGCCGGGGTAGCGGCAGTGGCCGTCGCGGGCGCGGACGAACCCGGCGAGTGCGGCCGGGGGTCGGTAGGTGCGGCGGCCGTAGTCGAGCAGGGTGCCCGAGACCGGGTCGGTGAGCAGCCGCCGCCAGGTGCTGTCGGGGTCGGCGGCGATCTGGCGGGCGAGCGGGGCGGGGATGGGGCCGTAGCCGGCCAGTTCGGCGGGTTCGTCGTCCAGGCCCATCAGGGTGGTGATCGGGACGGTGACGTGGATCAGCGGGCGGTGCGCGGACACCGGCGCGGCGGGCGCGGCGGCCCCGGCGGCCGGGGCCGGGTCGCCCGCGGTGGTGGCCGCGACGCCGCCGCCCGCCACGCCGCCGTCCACGAGGCCGCCGCTCGCGACATCAGCGGCTGTGGCGGCTCTGATCCCGGCGGCGGCCGTGTCGGTGCCAGCAACGATGTCGGTGCCATCGGCGTCGGCGGCGACTGTGTCGTCGGCACCGGTGGCGGCATCGGTGGCGGCGTCGGTGGCGGCGTCGGTGGCGGCGGTGGCGTCGGTGACATCGGTGACATCGGTGGCGACTTCGACGGTGGCGGTGGCGGCGTCACTGCTGGCGGCGCTGGTGGCGGCGTTGGTGGCGATGAGGCGGCCGGTGAGCAGCGCGGCGGCGACGTCGGCGCGGCGGCGGTCCATCGACCCGCGGCCCCGCCCGGTACCGGTCGCACCGTCGGGGTCGGGGTTGTCGGCGTCGGGGGTGTCGCCGGGCAGGCCGCGGGCCAGGCGGGTGATCCATTCGTAGGCGGCGGTGGCGTCCGGGGCGCTCAGGTGCGCGGCCAGGGTGGCCATGCCCTCGCGGTCGGGCCACAGCTCCACCCGCCGCCCCTTCCGGGCGGCCCGGTGGCGGTGCGCGGGATCGGGCACCACGGCCAGGATGGCCCGGGCCAGCGCCGCGCGCAGCTGCCCCCAGGTCTGCTCCGGGGCGCGGGGCAGCACCCGGGCCTGCACGGCGGCGGCGATGCTGTCGTCGTACTCGGCCAGCATGTCGGTGGATCAGCCGGGCCCGGGCGGGACAGATCCGGCCGGCGGCCAGCAGGTCGCGGGTGGGGCGCAGCACCCCGGCGGCCCGGTCGGCGTGGGCCATGCGGATGGCGGCCGCGGCCGGGGCCAGGGTGAGAGCGAGGCCGATCTCGTCGACGGCCCATTCCCGCCGGGCGGCCGACTCGGCGGCCGGGTGCGGGCTGTGGGCGGCGGGGCGCACGGTGCCGTCGCCGGGGCGGCGGTGAAACTCGGCCAGCAGCTCCTGCTGGCGGCCCACCGCCCAGGCGGCCAGGCGTTCGTAGCCGAC
Organism: uncultured Actinomycetota bacterium; assembly: GCA_963822805.1. Lineage (GTDB taxonomy): Bacteria > Actinomycetota > Actinomycetes > Mycobacteriales > Pseudonocardiaceae > Pseudonocardia. The sequence continues at coordinate 61,917 of CAWGIV010000008.1, forward strand.
CGCGGCGTCGACCAACTCGGCGGCCGAGAGCACGGCGGGGATGCTGGTGGCCGCGTCCAGTTCCAGGGCGAACCCGCCGGAGGGGGCGATCCCGGCCGCGGTCGGCGGCGGCGGGACCGGCTCCGCGGGATCCTCGCCGAGCAGGTCCTCGGGGGTGGGGTCGAGGTGCGCGTCGTCGGGCCACAGGTCGTCGCCGGGCCAGGCGTGGGTGTCGGTGTCGGGCCAGGGGTCGGGGAACGGGTCCGGCGAGGGGCCGGGGCAGGCGTCGGGGCAGGGGTCCTGGCCCGGGTCGGGGACGGTCGAGAAGTCGGGGCAGGGGTCGGTGTCGGGCCACCCGGCGGGGGTAGGCGCGTCGACCGACCTCTCGAACATGCTTTCGAGTGTAGCATCCCGGCCTCACCCCCGCCAGCGCAGATACCCTCACCGGCCAGCCACGATGGCAGACCCTCACGCGACCCTGACCCACGGCGAATCCCGGCCAGTTCCGCGCACAGTTGACCGGAACCATGAGGGGAGGGCCGCGATCCTGGCGGCGTGCCTCCGCACCGCGCACAACGAGGAGCGCCGGCCCGCCGCCGACGAGGTAACGCACAAGTGGTCAAGGACGAACGTGGAGTCACAGTCGAGCCACGCGGGGAGGCGTCATGACCGTCGGTGCGGCCGCGGGACACGCGTCACTGCGGGCATTGTGGCATGGTCAACCGGCCGGGCGACGGTTCTGCCAGTCCTGCGGTGCGGCTTTGGCGACGGTAACAGGCCACATCTCGCCGGACGGGACGGCGTGGTGGCGCGATGGCGAGGGCCTCGACGGCACCACGCGCTACCTGTGCGCCGCCGCCCACATGGACCTGCGTTCGCCCGGAGCGCCATCGCCGAGTACCTGGTCGAGCCAACGCGTGCAATTTCGCCCTGCCCCGGGGTCGACGCCGCCGCGGTACTCCGCGACGCTGTAGCCGCGCGCCGCCGCGGCAAGATCCGCGACGGTGTGCTGCTCGCCCTCGTCCTCGTGTCCCTGTTCACGTCCACCGCGCTGACACTCGCGTGGTTGGTCTTCGGGATCGCTGTTGCCGCGGCACTCCCCGAGCAACGCGTCGACGGCAGGCCTGGGTGACCGTCGTCATCATCGCGGCGCTCATCGTCGTCGCACTCATGATGACGGGGTTGGCGGGCGGCTATCTCATCCTCGCGCTCGTGCAGCTGCGTCAGGGTCAGTCCGGCTTCGGCGCGTCGGTGCTCGGCGCGCTGGTGCTGGCGCTGGCGGTCTTCGGTGTCCTGGCCGTCGACGAGACGATCGTGGACCAGTTGACGCGAGACCGCTTCCGACGCACCGTCTTCCGGTCGGATGCGCGGGCGACCTCCGGCTGGGAACGCACCGTGCGCACGCTGGGCCTCGGCTCGTTCGCCCGCGAACTCGCGAGGGTGGAAGCGGCCGATCCGCGCCGAGCGAACGACAGGGATGCCGCGCTCGTCGTACACCGCGGATGGACTCCGTTCGTCGGCTCGGGCTGGCTCGTCACCGACCAGACCATCTCACTGCCGCTGGAGCGGGCCGACGAGAACCGCGCGCCGCGGCCCTTCACCGCCGCCGAACTGAACGCCGCTGTGCGGGCGACCATGCAGGAGCTGCGGAACTCGGCCTCGCTGTCCCCCGGACGGCGCCTGGCCAGGCTGGCGGTCGACGAGGACGTCTTCCTGCCCGCCGAACAGCTCGCCTACCTCACAGACACACCGCTCGCGGACGTGCTGTCCGACCGCGTCGCCCCCCGATCGACCGGATCCCGGTTGAACGGGCCCGCGCGCTCGCCGACGCACCCGTTGAGGCAGGCCGCTACTACATCTGCTTCCGGGTCGAAGCATGGGACCGCGATCTCGTGACCTCCTGCTTCCTTACGACCGCGACGGACCAGCGCACGCTGTATCTGGAGTGGAGCAACCTCGTGCTCTTTCCGTTGAAACGCCGCTACCGCGCGATCGACGGACCCCCGGAAGTCGTCTCGGGTCTCCGAGCGGCGCTCGCCGCGTTGACGCTGCCCGCGACTTGCCGTCACGGATCGGCAACCTCCTGCATTTCTTCCGTCGGATTCCGGCCTACCAGAACGAGATCGTCCCCGAGCGGCATGGCGCCGGACCGAGCCTGCGTGAGCTCGCCGCGGACGACCTCTCGCACAACTTCTTCCAGGACGCGGACGCCGTCCGGTACGTGCAGCTCGTGGAACAAGGGCTGTTCCGGGCCGTCAGCGGGTTTCTGGAGAGCCGCGGCTACTCGATCAGCGACGTCATGGACGTGGCGCGCACCGCATCCCGGGGAACATCATCACGATCAACGGCGGCACGTTCGCGAACTCGGCGATCGGCATCGGTGGTCGCATCGAGCAGACCACGACGACATCGCCCCAAGGCGGCGCACCGCAGCCACCACCCGCGCGGAGGACACGATGACCAACAGCGACAACTTCATCAACATCAGCGGTGGCTCCTTTCAGGGCAGCGCGATCGGCATCGGCCACGTCGAACAGCACGGGTCGGCGATCGACACCGGCGCCGGGCTCGCGGAGCTGCGGGCGCTGCTCGCGCGCAAGTCCGACGAGATCGTCGCGCTCGGCCGGGACGACGACGAGCGGGCGGAGCTAAGCCACGAGCTCCGCAAGATCGAGAAGGAGATCGCGACACCCGAGCCCGACGCGGCCGCCGTCCGCACCCGGTGGAAGTCCGTGCTGGCCCTGCTCGAAGGCGTGCTCACCGCAGGGACGAAGATCGCCGGGATCACCGAGCTCATCCAGAAGATCTTCGGTGGCTGAGTGCTCAGGCTGCGGGCAGACCCTGCGAGCTGACGCGAGGTTCTGTACCAGCTGTGGGACCCCGACGCCCGCGGCCATGCCAGGCTCCGGCGACGCGGGCGCTCCGTCGACCAGTTGGTATCCCTCGACGGCACCGCCGCCGAAGGGACCGCCACCAGCCAAGGGCAGCCGTTACACCGGACCGCTCCTCGTCGCAGGCGCCGCCGCCACGGCGGCGATCGCCGCGGCCGTCGTCGGATTCGTCGTCGTGCACCAGTCCCCGCCTGCACCGCCGCCTCCGACGCCATCAACCACCGCAGCGCCGCTCCCGACGACGACCTCTGAGGTTCCGACCACTGACCTGCCCGCTCCGCCGCCGTCCCCGACCGACCCCGACTCGGCCCTGCAACAGGAGGCGGACACCGACAGCCCCACGGCCGACTCACTGGTCGGCGCCTGGATACCGCAGGTCTCTTCGAAGAAGGTGGGGCTCGTCGCCGACGGCATCACCTACGACGACGCCGCGATCTGGGCCGACTTCCAACAATCGAAGAACGCGCACAGCGACGCCATCCTCGTGCGCAGCGCCGCCTACACGAGTTTCCGCCTGCCGGACTACTGGGTGACCGTAATCGCCGAACGCTTCGCCACGGCAACCGACGCCAACTCTTGGTGCAGCCAGAACGGCTACGGCGTCAACGACTGCTTCGCCAAGCGGCTCTCGCACACCGATGGCCCGCCGGGAAACACGGTCCCGCGTGGCTGAGGACCGCACGTGATTCGGCGTAGCGAAACACCGGCACTCAACGAGTCCACTGCGAAGTACGCGCGGGAAAGTCCCGCGGGACGGGAGCGGGATGCGATTGCACAGCCGGACCATGCGGCGGCGGCCGTGAACGACCGCCGCGGGATCGTGATGCCGTTGGGCGCCATGGCCGCGGCGTTCCTCGCGGTGCTGGTGCTGGGCACCGCCTACAACTTCTTCCAGCCGGCGGCCCAGCAGACGTCAGGCGCACCGACGCCGCCGCCCGCCCCGACCAGCGTCACCGTCACCCCGGCCCCGCCGACCCCGGTCTCCGCCGCGCCGACCACCGATCCGGCCTCGGTGGCGGTTCCCTCCGACGGCGGTGGGGCGTCAGAACGCCGAACTGCTTCAACGGCTCGTTCGACGCGCCCGAGCGAGGGGTCACCGTGATCGCGTCATGATCCGCACAGTGGGCGGTGCGTTCTTGGGTGCGCTCCTCGGGCTGCTGGTGGTGTCGCTCATCCACGGCGGGCCAGCCACCCAACAGTCCCTTCGTTGCGCTCGTCATGCTCGGCGCGGGCGTGGTGACCGGGGTACTGGCGGTCTCCCTCGGCACCGGAACCGGCACGGACTCCCGCGGGCCTGCGGGCGCGCACATCGGGCGCGTACCGGGCAACCAGGTGGCGCGACACGCGCGGCCGCCCGGTCCGAACGGGCACGGACGGGATCTGGGCCTGCCGCCGAACCCGGAGCTTCCCGTCGAGCCATCGCGGCCGACCCGTCCGATCCCGCCCGTCGTCGAGACAGCGGTCCCGCAGTCGGGGGCCGTCCACCTCTGGAACGGATGGAGATACGGACAGCCTGTTCGTGACGCAGGCCTGCCGGACGCCGGACCCGCGGCGGGCCCGTTGCGTCCACTGCCACCCGACGTGAGCGCCTACGGCCGAGACCGACGGGTGGTCCAGTGCCCGCAGTGCACCAGCTTCGCGATCAACGTCCAGCAGCGCCCGGACGGGCCCGCGTTCGACTGCGCCCGATGCGGGCGGCGGTGGACGTGGACGCCCGACGGCCGCTGGCCTGCGGTCAGCTCTGGACTGCCTGCCCGGCCCGCTCCGCCCACCGACGCCTACTGACCCGATATACGCACGTCCGTGAGGGGACCGATGTACCAACAGCGAATCGAACGCAGGAAGCCCGGCTGCATCCTGATCCTGCTGGATCGATCCGAATCGATGCAGCGGCCCTGGGGGCGGTCCGGCCTCACGTTGGCGCATGGCGCCACCCGAGCAATCAACAAGGTACTTCTGGAGCTCGGGGTGAAGTCGACGAAGAAGCCCGGTGAGCCGATGCTGCGCTACTTCGATGTCGGCATCTTCGGTTATGGGCTCTGCCCGTCAACCGGGGCCGAGGGCGTCGAGTCCGCGCTGATGGGCCTCGGTGGGCTCGGCGATCGGGGAATTGTGCCGCTCCCGGAAATCGCGATTCGCCCGATCGAGGTCCGCGAGGAGCCCTCCCTCGACCTCGGCGCGCCTGCCTCCCGGGTGCCGGTGTGGGTTGAGCCCGTCCACGGGGGTCGCACGCCCATGTGTGAGGCGATCGCGGTCGCGGGCCAGCACGTCTTCGACTGGGTCAACCAGCACCCCGACTCGTTCCCCCCGATCATCATCAACATCACGGACGGCTTGGTGACAGACAGCCCCTACGAGGGGGCTCCGCTCACCGAATGGGCGGGGCGGCTCGCCATCATCGCCACCTCCGACGGCCCGTCGCTGCTGCTGAACATCTTCATCTCGCCAGAAGAGGGCGTCGAGCAGTGGTTCCCGGCCGCACCCAACGGCCTGCCGCAGCCGGGCCCGGACCTGTTCGCGATCAGCAGCGTGATGCCCGACCCGATGGTGCGCACCGCGCGGGCGGCCGGGATCGAGGTCGCGCCCGGCGGCCGCGGCTTCGTCTTCGGCGCAGGGCTCGAGGCGCTCGTGAAGTTCCTCGACATCGGCACCCGCCTCGACGTCAGGGACTGAGGCGGGCGATGGCGCAAGCGCAGATGGTGGGCTTCCGCCTGCCGAAGGAGGGTGGGGAGATCTGGGACTGGGAGGACTTCTTCGCCTACGACGCCCGGGACGGCTCCGCGCGCTGTGTCGTCCTCGACGGCGCGACCGAGGCGTTCGACTCGCAGCGTTGGGCCCGGCAGCTCGCCGACGGGTTCCTGGCACTGCACGACTCGGTGCTGGACCACCTGGACGCCGACGAGTTCCTGGCCTGGATCGAGCAGATGCAGCAGCGCTGGCAGGAGGACACGGCATCGGTCGAGCTCAACCCGTTCGAGGAGATCAAGCTCCGCAAGCAGGGCTCGCTGGCCACCTTTCTCGGTTGTCAGATCTCCGGGCTGAACGGGCCGGATCCGACCTGGCGCGCGGTCGCGCTCGGCGACGTCGTCCTTTTCCACGTCCGTGCGGGACGGCTCATCGATACCTTTCCCCGGCTGACGGCCACCGATTTCGGGATCGACCCGGTCGGCATGTTCACCCTCTCCCGGATGAACCCGCGCATGAGAGCGGCCGTCCAGCAGCGCAGCGGGCGATCCGTGCAGGTCGGCGACGTGCTCTACCTGGCCACCGACGCCTTCGCCGAGTGGCTGGTGCGCAGCGGCCCCCACGCGCCCTGGGGGTTCCTCGCCGACCTCGACGACGAGCACGTCTTCGCCGACTTCGTCCGTCGCCTGCGCGCGGCCGACGTCATCAAGAACGACGACGTGACGCTGCTCCGCGTAGAGATCACCAAAGCTGACCCGGAATACCTGGTGGTGGGGCGGTGATCACGTATCCCGCCGCCGAGGACTACATCCGAGTCGTGCAGACACCGGATGCCGCGTTCAGCGTGCCCCGTCTGCGGGCGGCGCGATTCGCGGTCGATCCCGTCCTGCAAATTCCGATGCCCGCGTCCGGCAACAGGGCGGTCGTGTTCCGGGCCGAGGTCGGCGGCGACGACCGGGCACTGCGCTTCTACACCCTTGAGGAGGACCCGCAGACCCGCCGCCGCTACACGGAGCTCGGCGGGATCCTCACCGGACCGGAGCTTCTGCCGTGTGTCGCGACCGCCACCTGGATCGACGAGGCAGTCATGATTCGGCGGCGCCGCTGGCCGATGGTCGAGATGCAGTGGGTTGAAGGACGGACGCTCGACACGTACGTCAACTATCTCGCCGAGGACGGGCACACGGGCGCCCTCGCAACGCTCGCCGACGAGTGGCGCGGGCTGATCAGGAGCCTGCAGAGGGTCCGATTCGCCCATGGCGACCTGCAGCACGGAAACGTGCTGATCGACACCAAGAGCAATCTGCGGCTCGTCGACTTCGACGGCTCCTGGATCGAGTCCTTCCGGGGCATGCCCGCGCCCGCCGAGATCGGACATCCGAACTACCAGCGCGCGGGCCGCGAGTGGGGACGGTGGATGGACACGTTCCCGGGCCTCGTGGTCTATACGGCGTTGCTGGGCCTCTCGCACAACCCGGGCAGCTGGTCGACGGACTGGACGCAAGACAAGATCCTCTTCGTCCGGGAGGACTTCCTGCCGCCGTTTCGCACGCCTACGTGGGGACGGCTCGGCAGGATCAGCGACCCGCAGATCACCCGGGCCCTCGCGGCGCTCAAGCACTGTTGCGAACCGAACTGGACCGCCGGCGGGTCGCTCGAGGACCTGCTGACCGACAAGATCGAGATCCCGCGCCCCCGCCCCTCGGCCCCTTCGGCTCGCACCGACGCGCCATGGTGGGAACTGACGGGTGCCGTCGCGCGCGGCACGCCCGCACGGAAGTCGATGCCGCCTCCGCCGCCCGCGCCACGGCCCGAAGTGCCGCCCTCGACACCGCCTTCGACACCGCCTTCGACGCGATCGGGGACCGTCGCACGGCGACCCGCGGCACCTCCGAGCGCGGGCACGACGCCCCGCAGCAACTGGCATCAGCAGATTCCCGCGTCTGCAGGCCCGCAGCCGCCGAACACCCCGTCGCCCACGGGGCCGTCGTGGCCCGCCCTGATCAGCCGGTCCATTGCTTACGGCGTTGTCTTCGGCCTGCTGGCGATGGTCGTCGCCAGCACCGCGGGGGTCGACAGGGCCGTCCAGGTCGTCGGGGCCACCGCAGGTCTGGTCTTCGCAGTGCTCATGCTCATCATCCTCCGGAGGCGATCATGAATCCGGGCGGCGGACGCCGGGCTCTGGGCAGATCGCGATGACCGAAGCAGGCACGTTCGGCTCCTATCGCCTCCTGGAGCGGCTGCCGTCGGAGGGAACGGGCACTCTCTACCGGGCCCACGACCGCTTCCGCGACCGGACCGTCGCGCTGCGGATCTTCGAGCCGTCGGCGGCGACCCCGGACTGGCGGCGGCGCACGTGGGATGCACTCCACGCCACGCCCGACCCGGCGTGGGCCGCTGTGCATACGCACGGCAGGTTGGGCGGTCGAACGTTCCTCGACTCCGTCTGGCGGTCGGAGCGCACCCTCGCCGACACGCTGGCAGGCATCTCGATGGCGGCCGACGCCGCGGTCTCGCTCCTTGAGCACGTCGCTGCCGCGATCGACCGCGCCCACGCGTTGGGGGTCGCCCACGGCTGCATCGTCCCCCGGCACGTCCGGCTGACGCCGGGGGGCGTGCTGCTCACCGACTTCGCCGTCGCCGCCTGCGCCCCCGACCGTGACCAGGACCTCGACGCCCTCGCCAGGCTGTACGCCGTGTGCACCGGCGACGCAGGCACGTCCGGGCCCCTTCCGCGTGATTCGGCCGCCGCCGTCGTTGCGGCCTTGCGCCAGACCGGGTCGGGCCCGACCCGCGCGCAGGCGAACTGGTGGACCACCGCGGATCCCGCCTCGGCTTCCATTCCCACACAGGCCGCCGCACCAACGCCGATCCGCAACCCCCTACCCGCGACGGGGCCAGCTGGTGGCACCGTGGCCCCACCGGACAGCACGGCATCGCGCAGCCGTCGCTGACCATCGGCCGCAGCCAGACCTGCGACGTGGTCCTCGACGATCTGCTCGTGTCTCCGCGGCACGCCGAACTGCGCCGCGAGGGCGACCGATGGCGCATCGTCGACGGCCCCAGCTGGAACGGCACGTTCGTCAACGGTCGCAAGGTCACCGACGCCGTCATCGGGCCACACGACGTCATCGGGATCGGCCACGCGCTGCTGGTGCTCGTGGGCGACCGGCTCGAGGAGTACCGCGACACCGGCGACGTGCGCTTCCGAGCCGACCGCCTCGTCGTCAAGGCCAAGAGCCGCACGCTGCTCGACGGCGTCAGCTTCGCCCTCGACGAGCGTTGCCTGCTGGCCGTCGTCGGGCCCAGCGGCGCAGGCAAGTCGACGCTGCTCGGCGCGCTCACCGGATTCCGACCCGCCGACGACGGAACGGTCGAGTACGAGGGCCGTGACCTCTACGCGGGCTACGAGGAGCTCCGCCAGCGGATCGGCTACGTTCCGCAGGACGACATCCTGCACGCCCAGCTGACCGTCCGAACGGCTCTGCGCTATGCCGCGGAGCTGCGCTTCCCGGCCGAGGCGACCGCGGCGCAGCGAGAGCGCCGGATCGGGGAGGTCCTCGCCCAGCTGGGCCTTGGCCGGGCCGGTTGGCGACCAGCGCATCTCGACGCTGTCCGGCGGCCAGCGCAAGCGCACCAGCGTGGCGTTGGAGCTGCTCACCCGCCCGTCGCTGCTGTTCCTCGACGAGCCGACCACCGGGCTGGACCCGGGGAACGCCCGCGAGGTGATGCGCGCCTTGCGCGGGCTCGCCGACGAAGGCTGCACCGTCGTCACGGTCACGCACGACGAGCGCAGTCTCGAGGTGTGCGACCGACTGCTCGTGCTCGCCAAGGGCGGCAAGCTCGCGTTCTTCGGGCCGCCGGAGGCGGCGCTGAAGTACTTCGGCACGGCCGACCTCCCCGACCTGTTCCTGCTGCTCGACCGCGACGAGAGCACCGACTTCGCGGGCCGGTTCGCGGCGTCGCCCGAGGCGGCGCGGTACACCCCGGCCGCAGCGGGGCATGCCAGCGCCCCGCGGGCCGCCCGCGCTGCCTGCCCGCCCGCGTCGGTGTCGAGGCAGCAGCCGGTGGGGACACAGTTCCGGGTGCTCTGTCGACGCTATCTGTCGGTTATCGCCGCGGACCGCTTCTATGCGGCGTTCCTGCTCGCGCTGCCGGTGGTGTTGAGCCAGCTCGTGCGCATCCTGCCCGGCGCCAGCGGGCTGTCGATGAACGCGTACCGAGGCGCATCGACCGGCGCGCATCCGGCGCCGGGCGGCCCGCACCAACTGCTGCTCGTCTTGGTCATCGCCGGGGCGTTTGCGGGGTTCACCGGAGCCTTCCGGGAGTTGGTGAAAGAGCGGGCGATCTACCGGCGGGAAGCGGCCGTCGGGCTGTCTCGCGTCGCCTATCTCGGCTCGAAGGTAGCGGTGCTCGGCGTCGTCGCCGTCCTGCAGGCGTTGGTGATCGCGGAGCTGGGCTTGGTCGGGCAGCGCGGACCGGACGCGCCGTTGCTGCTGCGCGGATCGGGCAGCGTCGTCGTGGCGGTCGTCGGCGTGACCGTCGTCATGACGATGCTCGGGCTGCTGATCTCCGCGCTGATCCAGAACGAGAACCGGGGCATGCCGGTGCTCGTCGTCATCCTCTCGTCGCCGAACGCTTCGCCACGGCAAACCGACGCCAACTCTTGGTGCAGCCAGAACGGCTACGGCGTCAACGACTGCTTCGCCAAGCGGCTCTCGCACACCGATGGCCCGCCGGGAAACACGGTCCCGCGCTGAGGGGTGATTCGACGTAATGCTGCAACTGGTGCTGTGCGGTCAGCTCTTCCCCGTGCACGGCCAGGCCGGGCTCGAGCAGGCATCGTGGCTGGTGCCCGCGCGCTGGGCGTACGCGATGGGCGCGGCCACCACCGGCATCACCTCCCTCAGTGACGAGCCGGATCCCCTCTGGACACAGCACACCGAGACCTACATCTCTGACCTCGTCGCCCTGCTGGTGCTCGGCACGGCCTTTGTGATCGCCGCCTTCCAGGTGCTGCGCGGCCGGGAGCCACACCGCCCGCGTTGAGTCGATGGCCCGCCTGCGCCCCGGCGCCCGCTGCTGCGCGCGATGGGGCTGCACGTGCCCAAGCATGGTGAGTCGCACGATTCGCCGGGCCGTGTCCGCCGTTTCGACGCGCCGAAATGGCCAACTCGCGGTGTCAGGACGTGCGACTCACCGGTGGCCGGGGCTTGTGCGCGCAGGGCGGAGCGTCTGGACTGTGCGGGACACGGACCCGCGTCGGTGCCCATGGGCGAGAGGAGCAACCGGGATGAAGAAGCTCATCAACGATCCGGCCGACGTGGTGGCCGAGTCCCTGCGCGGGGTCGCCAAGGCGCACCCGCAGCTGCTTCGCGTTGATCACGAGAACCGCATCGTCTACCGGGCTGATGCGCCGGTCGGCGGGAAGGTCGGGTTGCTCTCGGGGGGTGGCTCCGGGCACGAACCCCTGCACAGCGGCTTCGTGGGCCGCGGGATGCTCGACGCCGCCTGCGCGGGCGAGGTGTTCACGTCGCCGGTCCCGGACCAGATGCTCGAAGCGACCAAGCACATCGACGGCGGAGCAGGCGTCCTGCACATCGTGAAGAACTACACCGGCGACATCATGAACTTCGAGATGGCGGCGGAGCTGGCGGCCGCGGAGACGGGCGCGGACGTGGCGTCGGTGGTGGTCAACGACGACGTCGCCGTACAGGACAGCCTGTACACCGCGGGGCGACGCGGGGTCGGCGCCACGATGGTGGTGGAGAAGATCGCCGGAGCGGCCGCCGAGGAGCGCCGCAGCCTGGCCGACGTGACCGCCGTCGCGGAGCGGGTGAACGCCAACTCCCGCAGCATGGGCATGGCCTTGACCTCGTGCACCGTGCCCACGAAGGGCACCCCGACCTTCGATCTCCCCGAGACGGAGGTCGAGATCGGAATCGGCATTCACGGCGAGCCCGGCCGACGCCGTGTCCCACTGGCTCCGGCCCGGGAGACCGCCGAGATGCTGGCCGAGCCGGTGCTCGCAGACCTGGACTTCACGGGCGGCGCGGGGGTGCTGGCGCTGGTCAACGGCATGGGCGCCACTCCGCTGCTGGAGCTCTACCTGATGTACGGCGAGCTCGCCGCGATCCTGGAGAAGGCCGGAGTCACGGTCGTCCGCTCGTTGGTCGGTTCGTTCGTGACGAGCCTGGACATGGCCGGTTGCTCGTTGACGCTCGTGCGGCTGGACGACGAGTTCGTCCGGCTCTGGGACGCGCCGGTGGTGACCTCGGGTCTGCGGTGGGGGGCGTAGTGGCCGACGTCGACGTGGCCGCACTGCGCCGATGGCTCGAGGTGTTCGCACGATCGGTGGCAGCCCAGAAGGACGTCTTGACCGGCCTGGACGCCGAGATCGGCGACGCCGACCACGGCGCGAACATGGACCGCGGAATGCAAGCGGTCCTCTCCGCGGTCGACGCAGGCGAGAGCGCGGACCCGGCGGCCCTGCTCAAACAGGTCGGTATGACGCTGGTGCGCACGGTGGGTGGCGCCAGTGGACCGCTGTACGGAACGCTGTTCCTGCGCATGGCGACGGCCTCGGGGTCGAGCAACGTCCTCGATGCGGCCACCTTCGCCAAGGCGCTGCGGGCGGGCGTCGAAGGGGTCGTCGCCCGCGGCAAGGCGGAGGCCGGGGACAAGACGATGTACGACGCCCTCGCTCCCGCTCTGGACGCTCTCGACTCGAAGGTGGCCTCGGGGGCCTCGATCGGGGACGCGCTGCGTGCGGCGGCGGCGGCGGCGGACGCGGGCCGGGACGCGACGGTGCCGATGCAGGCCCGCAAGGGCCGGGCCAGCTACCTGGGTGAACGCAGCGTGGGCCACCAGGATCCGGGGGCGACGTCGGCCGCGCTGCTGGTTGCCGCCGCCGCCGAGGCCTTGGCAGGCCCGGACACATGACGGTCGGCATCGTGGTGGTCTCGCACAGCCGAGCGCTCGCGGACGCCGCTGTTGCACTGGCCGCCGAGATGCTGCACGGCCGCGCGGCCGCCATCGAGGTCGCCGCCGGGCTCGACGACGGCGCCCTGGGAACCGACGCCGTGGCCATCCACGACGCCATCGACCGAGCCGATCGTGGCGACGGGGTCGTCGTGCTGATGGACCTGGGCAGCGCTGTCCTGTCCGCCGAACTCGCCGTGGAGCTCCTGGACGACGACCGCCGCGGCCGCATCATCCTCTCCCCCGCGCCGCTGGTCGAGGGCCTGATCGTGGCCGCGGTGGCCGCCGATTCGGGCGCCACCGCCGTCGAGGTCGCAGGCGAGGCCACCGAGGCGCTGACGGCCAAACAGTCCCAGCTGTCGCCCGCCGCGCCGGTCCGCAGGGATCTCGCGACGGAGGGGAGTGGCGAGGAGGCGGTCTTCACCGTGACGATGCCGCACGGCCTGCACGCGCGACCGGCGGCGCTCGTGGTGCAGGCCGTCCGTCGGCTCGATGCCGAAGTACATCTGCGCAACCGCACGGTGGGCGGCGGTTTCGTCTCCGCGGCAAGCCTGTCGAAGGTCGCCACTCTCGGCGCCCTCCAGGGCCACGAGGTGGAGATCCGCGCGAGCGGGCCGCAGGCCGACGAGGCCGTGAAGGTCCTCCTCGACCTGGCCCGGGACGGATTCGGCGAAACCGGAGCCGCTCCGTCGCCCCGGCCGCGACCGACCCGGCCGGTCCCCGCCTCGCCCGGGATCGGCATCGGTCCGGCGCGGCCGCTGCGCGACGCGGCGGTCGGCCTTCCGGACGAGGACGCCGCCGATCCGAGCGAGCACTTGCACCGGCTGCAGCACGCGCTCCGCGAGGTCCGCCACGACCTCCAGGTGGTCCGTGACCGGACCGCGGTCGAGATCGGCGAGACCGAGGCCGCGATCTTCGACGCCCAGCTGCTGCTGCTCGACGACCCGGACCTGATCGAGGCCGCGCGACGGAGGATCGAGGCCGGAGCGGGCCCGGCCCGGGCGTGGGCGGACAGCCTCGACCCCGTCGCAAACGACGTGGCCGCGCTTTCCGACGAGTACCTGCAGGCGCGGGCGGCCGACGTGCGTGATGTGCGCAACCGGGTGTTGCGCAGGCTCGGCGGGTCGTCGAGCGCCGCGGTCGAGGTCGACGGTGTGCTGGTCGCCGCCGACCTGACGCCTGCCGAGGCCGCGATCCTCGACCCCGCGCGAACGGCCGCGGTGGTACTCGCTCACGGCAGCCCGACCGCGCACAGCACCATCCTGTTGCGGGCCCGCGGGATCCCGGCCGTCGTCGGGGTCGGCAGGCTGGTCGCCGAGACGAAGCCCGGCACGGTGGTCGCGGTGGACGGCACGACCGGGGACGTGGTGGTCGATCCCGCCGAAGCCGTGCTGGCCGAGTTCCGCAGGCGGGCGACGCGAGCAGAACAGCGCGCGGCGGCGGCCCTCGCCCGGGCCGACGAGCCCGCCGTCACGCTGGACGGGACGACCGTCCTGGTCGGGGCGAACCTCGGATCCGTCGACGACGCCCGCGCCGCGACCGGAGCCGACCTGGCGGGCCTGGTCCGCACCGAGTTCTGCTTCCTCGGGCGGTCCACCGCGCCCACCGTCGACGAGCAGGAGGCGGCGTATCGGGAGATCGCCGAGGCCATGTCGGGGCGGCGCATCACCCTGCGCACCCTGGACGTGGGCGGCGACAAGCCACTGGACTACGTGCCGATGCCGAAGGAAGCCAACCCGTTCCTCGGGGTGCGCGGAATCCGGCTGGCGCTGGCCCGCCGAGATCTGCTCAGCGACCAGCTCCAGGCGATCGTGCGGGTGGCCCACGATCATCCGGTCGACGTCATGTTCCCGATGGTCACCACGGTCGACGAGCTGCTCGCCGCCCGCGGCCTGCTCGCCGACGCGGTCCGGGTGGTCGGGCGCGGGTGCACCCGCAGGGCTCCGGGTGGGGATCATGGTCGAGGTCCCGGCGACCGCGCTGAAGTCGGCGGCCTTCGTCCCCCACGTCGACTTCCTGTCGATCGGCACGAACGACCTCACCCAGTACGCCCTCGCGGCCGAGCGCGGCAACGCCGACCTGGCCGCGCTGGCGGACCCGCTGGATCCCGGGGTGCTCGCGCTCATCGGCGCCGCAGGCGCGACCGCGGGCGACGACCTCCTCGTCGCCGTGTGCGGGGAGCTGGCGGGCGACGAGCAGGCCGTGCCGGTGCTTCTCGGACTCGGTGTGCGGGAGCTGAGCGTCGCGCCCGGGGCGGTGGCGGGGGTCAAGGAAGTGGTGCGGGGCATCGACATCGCGCGCGCCCGGGACCTGGCCGGGCGGGCGCTCGCCGCGCCCGACGCCGGGGCCGTCCGCCGATTGCTGGCCGACTAGCTTCGCCCTTCAACCTCCATGATCGCCGTTTCCGGGACATCAGGGTGCATGGGCGCACCCCATGTCCCTCATTCGGCGATCATGGCCGTGCTCGGGCTGGAACCCGACTGCCCACCCCGGCCCGACTGCGGCCTGCGTCATGCGGGGTGCACGACCACGGTGAGCAGGACGGCCGCGTCCTCGACCGCCGTCAGCCCGTGTCGTTCGGCGGGGATGACGAGGATGTCGCCCGCCCTCGCCTCCTGACCGTCGGTGCCGGTCGTGAGGCGGACATGGCCGCGGAGGACCTGCAAGGTCGCCTCGCCCGGGCTGTTGTGGTCGGCCAGCTCGGACCCGGCGGTGAGCGCGATCAGCGTCTGCCGCAGCGCGTGCTCGTGTCCGCCGTGCACGGTGCGGGCGCTGCGGCCGTTCCCGGCCGTGCGGGCCGCAGCCAGCTGCTCGTCGACCAATGTTGTCAGCGACACGGGTTGCATCGGTGCCGCCTTGCTTTCCGTTGGGGTGTTCAGGCCGCCAATAGCAGCACACCGGTGGTCACCAGGGCGAGGACCTTGACCACCTCGCCGAGTACGTAGGCCACGTGGGCGTGCGACCGGGGGGCGTCCTCGCCCGCGAGGATCCGGGCCGATCGACGGGACAGCCGCGGCCGGACGACGGCGAGCTGTGCCGCCAGGACGGCGGCGGCTACCGCGGCAGCGACGAGCGGGGCCGGTGTGCCCGCTGCGGCCACCGTCGCGAGCACGACCGCGGCGAGGACCGCCTCGGCGCCGTTGAGGGCGCGGAAGACCAGCCTGCCGATGCCGAGCCCGATCCGCACGGTGACCCCGGGCGCTCGGAACTTCAGTGGCGCCTCCAGGAAGGAGATGGCGAGCACCATGCCGAGCCAGACGAACGTGGCGGCGGTGCCGACCGCGGGAGCCGGGCTCACGGCTCGCCTGCGTGCGTCAGGCTCATGCCTGCACCGGGAGTCGTCCGATCCGGACTCGCCACTGGTCCGGGCCCGCCTCCAGATAGTCCCATCCGTACTGGTCGGGATAAGTGGCCTGGAACTCGCGCCGCAACGGCTTCGGATCGTGGTTGTTGACCAGGACGAAGGACTCCCCGGGCACCAGCCGCGCGTAGATGCCGAAGATGCGCGGATGACGGCGACCCTTCGGAATCTCGCGAACGTCGAGCACCTCGGGGGTGTTCAGCGCGCCGCCTGCGAGCAGGGTTTCGACGTCGTCGACCAGCGCCGGAAGATCCACCCCCGGCAGCACGGCCAGCGCGGGGATCAACACCTTCCGTTCGACGTGGTGGCAGACCTCGAGCAGTCCGACGAGTGCGTGCGCCGAGGCGGCCACCTCCGCGGAGCTGTCGGCCAGCTTCAGATCGTCGATTCGGGCGGCGACGAGGTCGTGCTGGGCGCGCAGCGCGCGCACCAGTAGCCGGGTCTCGGCCGCCCCGGCCGCGACGGAGTACAGCACCCGCTCGGTCGCCAGGAGATGGCGGACCACCTGTCGGGTGCAGTACACGGTCAGCTTCTCCCGTGCCTCCTCGCGGTCGCCGAGCCGCAGCTGCAGGTCGGTGGCGAGCGCCACCTTCGCGCTGAGCTCGGCGAGCAGCTCGTCGCCGCGCTGCCGCAGCAGGCGTTGCGCCCGTTGGGCGGCGTCGGATGTGCCCTGGACGATCTCCCGTGTCACGACGTCCTCCTGTTTCCACGGCACCTCCCGGTGCACCTGAAGTCCATCAGGTCCGCCCTATTTTCACAAGGAGTTATTGTGTTAACTAGACCATGGTGGAGCGGCTGCGTGCGGCCGCACCCGATGGAAGGCCAGGACCATGAGGGAACGTCGCCAACAGGTGCTCGAGACGATTCAACGAGCCGCGCAACCCGCCTGCGTGTCCGAGGTCGCCGAACACCTCGATGTCCATCCCAACACCGCCCGCTTCCACCTCGAGGCGCTGGTGGGCGACGGGATCATCGAGCGGGTGCCGGACACGCCCTCGGGCCCGGGACGCCCACGGGTCGGCTACCGGGCCCGGCCGGGCCTGGCCCGCGGTGGCGCCCGTCGCTACCGGGAGCTGGCCGAGGTCCTGCTCGGCCAGCTGTCCGCAACAAGCGACGACCCGGCCGCCGCCGCGACCGCCGCCGGTCGGGCGTGGGGCGCGCACCTGATATCCCGATCCGCGAAACCCCGATCAGCGCCGTTCCGCGAAGTCACCCGCGGCGAAGCCGTCGACCGAATGACGGCGATGCTCGACGACCTGGACTTCGCCCCGGAACCCGTCGCGGACCAACCCGGCCCGCCCGACCGGGTACGCCTGCGACACTGCCCGTTCCTCGAGCTCGCCGGACCGCACCGCGACCTCGTCTGCCCCCTGCACCTTGGCCTGATGCAAGGCGCGCTGGCCGAGCTCCGCGCGCCGATCACCGTCACCGCCCTGGCCCCCTTCGCCGAGACCACCGCATGCCTGGCCCATCTCGCGCCGAGCACCGACCGCTAGCGGATGTCTCACACCCCGTCCCCGGGCGCGTCCCGGCCCTCGCCGGGATGTGGGTGTGCACATGGCTGGAGGTGAAGTACCGGGCGATGGCCGACCGCAAGCGCCTAGAGTGCTCGTCACCCCCTAACCCGCAAGGAGACATCGCGATGGACAAGCGCACCTTGGGCTCGGGCAAGCTGGAGGTGTCCGCACTCGGGTTCGGCTGCATGGGCATGAGCCAGAGCTTCGGCCCCAACCCGGGCGACCGCACCCAGATGATCAACCTGCTGCGCACCGCGGTCGAGCGCGGCGTCACCCTTTTCGACACCGCCGAGGTATACGGCCCGTTCGTCAACGAAGAGCTTGTCGGCGAGGCCCTCGCGCCCGTGCGCGACCAGGTCGTCATCGCCACCAAGTTCGGCTTCGCCTTCGACGCCGACGGCCGCCAGACGGGGCTGTCCAGCCAACCCGAGCACATCCGGCAGGCGGTCGACGGGTCGCTGCGCCGCCTGGGCGTCGACACCATCGATCTGCTCTACCAGCACCGTGTCGACCCGCAGGTGCCGATCGAGGACGTCGCCGGAACCGTCAAACAGCTCGTCGAGGCCGGGAAGGTGCGCCACTTCGGCCTGTCCGAGGCAGGCGTGAACACCATCCGTCGCGCGCACGCGGTGCACCCGGTCACCGCCCTGCAGAGCGAGTACTCGCTGTTCTGGCGCGAACCCGAAGCAGAGATCATCCCGACCCTGGAGGAGCTCGGCATCGGCCTGGTGCCGTTCAGCCCGCTGGGCCGCGGCTTCCTCACCGGCCGCATCGATGCGACCGCGACCTTTGGCGAGGGTGACATCCGCGCCACCCTGCCGCGGTTCACCGCCGAGGCGCGCGCGGCCAACCAGGCCGTGGTCGACCTGCTCGGCCGCATCGCCACCGAGAAGGGCGCCACCCCCGCGCAGATCGCACTGGCCTGGCTGCTCGCCCAACGGCCGTGGATCGTCCCCATCCCCGGCACCCGACGCCTCGAACGGCTCGACGAGAACCTCGGCGCCGTGGCGGTCGAGCTGACCGCCGCCGACCTCGCCGCGATCGACACCGCCGCCGCCGAGATCACCGTTCAGGGCGACCGCTACCCCGAGGCCATGCAGCGCATGGTCGACCGCTGACCAAAGGAGCCTCGACGCGTGGCGCGCTGCGCGTGCCTGACCAGGCGACCTCGAGCACCGACCCGCGCCGCCCTACCTCCGAAGCACGGCCGCCCGTCGGAGGTGGGACGCGATGTCGCCGACCGTCGTGAATCGGGACCAATCGTCATCGGCGATGATCATTCCGAACCGGTCTTCGGTTGCGACGACGATCTCGACGAGGGTCAGCGAGTCGATACCCAAATCCTCGGCAAGCCGGGACTCAGCCCGCACGTCCTGCGGCGCGGCGCTCGCCGTCGCGCTGATGATCTCGGTGAGATCGGCCAGTACGTCTTTTTCGCGGATGTCGTCCACGGCCCTCCTATCGAGTTTGCTGCGCATCCGACGGCACGGCGGGCGCATCCGCTGCGCGCAGGACCTCCTGGACGTCGTACTCGTGGATCCAGGCGAAGTCCTGGGGAACGCGGGCCATCTTCGCGTCGCGGGCCGGTACCGCCGGTCCGGTGCGCAGGTGCAGCAACTCGTTCGTCACCCAGGAGCTGCGCTGGATCTTGCGTGTGCGGCCCCGCCGCATCGCCTGGAAACGCTCGAGCACGGGTTCGAAATCGGCCGCTTTGGCCTCGCTGAGCAGCGCACCCAGCGCGAAGGCATCCTCGATCGACGTGTTCGCCCCTTGGCCGTGGTGAGGGAGCATGCCGTGGGCGGCGTCCCCGAGGATGCCGACGCGACCGCGGTACCAGCGCAGGAGCGGACGTACCCCGAACAGAGCCCACCGGATCGGGCTGGCGGCGGCCTGGATCATCTCGGTCAAGGACGGATGCCAGCCGCGGAAGGAGGCTACCGGCACCTCCTCTCCCACCTCGGCGATCGACCCCTCGGCCGACCAGGTCTTCGGCGTCTCGACGACGGCGAAGAAGTTGACCGCATCGCCCTGGCCGCCGATCGCGTAGTGCAGAACGTGCGCGTCCGGGCCCATCCAGAACTGGATCGCCTGCGGATCGGGCATGGACGGCATGTTCTCGACGGGCACGATGCCGCGGAAGGCGCTGGTGCCGGAGTAGATCGCGTCCTCGGCGCCGGTGACCCAGCGCCGGACGGTGGATCGCACGCCGTCGGCTCCCACCACGAGATCGGCACGCTCAACCCGCCCGTTGGCGAACTCGAGTATGACCGAGTCCGGTTCTTCGACGATGTTCACCAGTCGACAAGCGAGGTGCAGGTTCCCCACCCCGAAGGCACTGCTGAGGATCTTCTGCAGGTCCGCGCGGTGGATGCCGTAGTACGGCGCCCCGAACCGCTCGACGTACCAGCCGTCCTTGGCCACCGGATGCGCCGCGATCCGCTGCCCTGTGCGCCAGTCCCGATAGATCAGCTCGGTCGGGATCGTCGACGCGGCGTCGAGTTGCTCGAGCAGCCCCAACCGCGCGAACTCCCGCGTCGAGTTGGCCGACAGCGCGATCGCGGCGCCGATCTCGGTGAGTTCGGGCGCCTGCTCGAAGATGTTGGCAGCGAGACCTCTCTCCTGTAATGCGAGGCCGAGAGACAGGCCGCCGATCCCCGCGCCGATGATCGCAATACGAGGGTCCGATGCGCTCACGGGGCGCCAGAGTACGCCCGACCAACGGGCCCCGGCCGTCGTCGGGCGACCGGGGCCGTGCACCACCAGTGCACTGATCAGATCTTGATGCAGACGTTGGTCAGCTCGGTGTAGAACTCCAGGCCGTGGACGCCGCCCTCACGGCCGATGCCGGAGTGCTTCATGCCGCCGAAGGCAGTGCGCAGGTCGCGGAGGAACCAGCTGTTGACCCAGACGATGCCTGCCTCCAGCTGCGGGGCGACGCGGTGGACGCGGGAGGCGTCGGTGCTGAAGAAGGTCGCCGCCAGGCCGTACTTGGTGTCGTTGGCGAGCCTGATGGCCTCCTCCTCCTCGCGGAACGGGATGAGGGCCACGGCCGGTCCGAAGATTTCCTCGGTGGCCACCCGGCTGTCGTGCGCCAGGCCTGTCCAGATCGTCGGCTCGACCCAGGAACCGCCGTCACGCTCATCGCCGAACGTGGGCGTGCCGCCCCCGTGCAGGACGTTGGCCCCTTCTTCCTCGGCGAGCTTGTAGTAGGACAGCACCTTGTCGCGATGCTCGTCGGAGACCACCGGGCCGAAGTTGGTCGCGTCGTCGTCCGGGTAGCCGTAACGCAGCTTCCGGGCGTAGTCGACCAGGCGCTCGGCCACCTGGTCGAAGATCGACTCCTGGACGTAGACGCGCTCGGTGCCGAGGCAGACCTGGCCGGTGTTGAGGAAGCAGGACCGGCCCAGCTCGGTGACGGTGAGGTCGAGGTCGGCGTCCTCGAAGACGATGCCCGCGTTCTTGCCGCCCATCTCCATCGAGGACGCCTTCAGGGTCGGGGCGATCGCCTTGAGGATGATCGAACCGGTCACGGTCTCGCCGGTGAAGGTGATGCCGTCGACGTCCGGATGGGAGGTGACCATGGCACCGGTCTCCCCGAAGCCGTGGACCACGTTGTAGACGCCTTCGGGGATGCCGACGTCGTTCATGACCTCGCCGAGCAGGGTGGCGGTCGACGGGGTGACCTCCGACGGCTTGGCGACGACCGTGTTGCCGCAGGCAAGTGCCGGGCCGACCTTCCAGGTCAGCAGCAGCAACGGCAGGTTCCACGGAGAGATGACACCGATGACGCCACGCGGCCTGCGGACGCCGTAGTTCAGCGCGCCCAAACCGTCGGGGGTGTCCATGTGGAAGGCCTCGGTGGGGTGCTCCCGGACAACGTCGGCGAACGCGGCGAAGTTGGCGCCGCCGCGGGGGATGTCGACGTGGGAGGCGACCGAGTACGGCTTGCCGGTGTCGAGCACCTCGGCCTCGAG
Organism: uncultured Actinomycetota bacterium; assembly: GCA_963822805.1. GTDB lineage: Bacteria > Actinomycetota > Actinomycetes > Mycobacteriales > Pseudonocardiaceae > Pseudonocardia. Next base: position 83,305 of record CAWGIV010000008.1, read on the forward strand.
GAAGTCGTCGAACCGCCTCATCACCCCGTCGGCGATGGCGCGCACCATCTTGGCGCGCTCCGCCTGTGCGAGCCTGCCCCACGGGCCCTCGAGCGCGGCCCGGGCGGCCTCGACCGCAGCGTCGACCTCCTTCTGACCGGCCTTGTGCGCCTGCGCGGTGACCTCACCCGTGATCGGGTAGAGGACGTCGAAGGTGTCTCCGGTCTCGACGAACTCGCCGTTGATGAAGTTCGGCAGCTGCCGAACGACGATATCCTTGTGCACTGATCCGAGTCCTTCCTTTGGGTGGCCGCCGCGGCTCGTAGGGCGGTTTAGGTGTTCTGCTGCTGCCGTTTTTGGGCCCGTTCGGCCAGGGTCTCGTCAGCTGCCGCCCAATGCGTCGGCGGAACCTCGCGCACGACCACCCGGACCGACTCCTTCGGCGCGACACCGGTCTCCACCACCGCATCCGTGAGCCTGCTGATCAGCGCCCGCAGTTTCTCCGGGGAACGGCCCTCGGCGAGGGTCACCTCGATGAGCGGCATCAGCTGTCCCCCCGGCCTGGATCCTCGCCGACGTCCGCGCCGGTGCCGCTGTACTGAAGCTTGTCGTCCACATAGACCTCGACCTTCTCGGCGGGCAGGTCCGCCGGATGCTCCCGACCGTACCGCCCGTGAAGGCCTCCACCACCCGGCTCCTGCTCACCGAGACGATCGTTGCCCGCTACAAGGCCCGGCTTCGCGACGTCGTCGAGCAAGTCGCCGGCCGCCACATCGTCAAGTCGCCCCTGGACGGACAATCGACCCACGTCAGGACCGCGGGAGCGGGTGGGCGGCGAGGAATTGCAGGACCGCCGCACTCGCCTGCTCCCGCCGTCACCTTCCCGCTCTTCGACTTCGACGAGGGGGACTACGACATGTTGTACGGCTCGAAGCTCGAGCTGCTGATGGCGCTGAACCGGCACGAGCACGTGACCTGGAGCGGGCCGCATCGGCGCTGGCCCCTGCAGGACCGGTTGATCGTGCCGCCGGAGCAGCCGCTGCGGATCTGGCTCGGCACCGGAGGCAGCCCGCAGTCGGTCCTGCGGGCGGTAGAACTCGGCCTGCCGATGTTCCTCGGCATCCTCGGCGGCATGTCATGCCCGGCTTTCGCACCTTGTGATCAGGCTGTTGCGTCCAGTGAGTCACTGCCATCCGAAATGATGAAGCGTGTCCGCCTCGCACCGACGACAACGCCTTGTCCAGCTCGGACTCGTCGGAGTTTCCCTGCGCCGAAGCGTCCCGGCTGCGCCCGAACGTCCGATCGCCGTCCGGACGCTGCGGCGCGCCGACGAGTTGGATCTCAGGAACAAACCAGGAATCGATCTTCATCCGGCAAAAGGCTAGCGCCCTGACCTTGGGGTTTGCTCCTCCGACTGGACTCGAACCAGTAACCACCCGATTAACAGTCGGGTGCTCTGCCATTGAGCTACGGAGGATCGCTGGCAGGGACAACTTTAGCGCACCACTCCATCCCGAGTCGGGTGACCCCGCGCTTGCCGACGCGGTGCGGCAGGATGGCCAGATCAGCCAACCGCGGTGCCGGGAGACGACATGCTGAAGTTACTGCTGGGGGCGGCCATCGGCTACGTGCTGGGGGCCAAGGCCGGGCACGAGCGGTACGAGCAGCTCAAACGGACCTACCAGAGGATGTCCGACCACCCCGCCGTCCAAGGGGCCGCGGGGGTCGTGCGGGCACGCGTCGAGGAGACGGTGCACGGGGGGCACACTCGCTGACCAGCGGATCAGCTCGGTTGGGCCCCGCTGCGCAACGACCCCCGCACGGACGTGGTCACCCATCGAGGCGACATGTCACGACCGTCCACCGAGCCGCGGCAGCTCGTGTCGGGAGCACCACGGGATGAGCTTCCCGTTCGAGGGCATCGCGCTGGGCTGCGACTACAACCCGGAGCAGTGGCCGCGCGCGGTGTGGCGCGAGGACGTGCGGCTCATGCGGGAGGCGGGCGTCGGGTTCGTGACGCTGGGCGTGTTCTCGTGGGCGCTCCTGGAGCCGCGGCCGGGCGATTTCGACTTCGGGTGGTTCGACGAGGTCGTCGAGCTTCTGCACGACGGCGGCATCGCGATCGACATGGCGACGGCGACGGCCGCGCCACCGCCGTGGCTCACCGCCGCGCACCCGGAGATCCTCTCCGTCGACTACGCAGGCCACACGCTCTGGCCCGGCAGCAGGCAGTCGTGGTGCCCCAGCTCGCCGGTGTTCCGCGAACACGCGCTGAAGCTCGTCGAGCAGATGGCGCTCCGCTACGGCGCGCACCCGGCCGTGCGGCTGTGGCACGTGTCCAACGAGCTGGGCTGCCACAACGGGCGCTGCTGGTGCGACGTGTCGGCCGCAGCGTTCCGGCGCTGGCTCCTCGACCGGTACGGGGACATCGAGAAACTCAACCAGGCCTGGGGCACCGCGTTCTGGAGCCAGCACTACACGACGTTCGACGAGGTGCTGCCGCCGCGGATCACCCCGGCCGTGCCCAACCCGACCCAGCAGCTGGACTTCGCCCGCTTCTCCTCCGACGCGCTGCTGGACTACCACCGCGCCGAACGCGACGTCGTGGCGCGGCACTCGACCAGGCCGGTGACGACCAACTTCATGATCAGCGCACACCAGTCCGAACAGGACTACTTCGCGTGGGCGCCGGAGTGCGACGTCGTCAGCCAGGACCACTACCTCGACCACCGGCTCCCGCATCCGCACGCCGAGCAGGCCTTCGCCGACGACCTCACGCGCGGGGTCGCGGGCGGGTCGTGGCTGCTCATGGAGTCGGCGACGTCTGCGGTGAACTGGCAGCCGGTGAACATCGCCAAGCGGCCGGGCGAGCTGCTCGTGGACTCGCTGCGCCACGTCGCGCGCGGAGCCGACGGCGTCGGGTTCTTCCAGTGGCGCGCGTCGCGGGCGGGCGCGGAGAAGTTCCACTCCGCGCTCGTGCCGCACGCCGGGCCGGACTCGGCGCGGTTCCGCGAGGTGACCGCCCTCGGCGCGGCGCTGAAGGCGATCGGGGAGGTCGCGGGCGCGGCGGTGGTGGCCGACGTCGCGCTGCTCTGGGACTGGAACGCCTGGTGGGCCTGCGACCTCGACGCGCACCCGTCGGGCGCACTCCGTTACATCGACGCGCCGCACCGCTGGCACCGGGCGCTCACCGGGCTCGGCGCGACCGTCGACGTCGTGCACCCCACCGCCGACCTGTCGAGGTATCGGCTGGTGGTCGTCCCGACGCTGTACCTGTGCTCGGACGCGCTGGCGCCCGTGTTGGAAGACGTGGTGGCGCGGGGCGGGCACGTGCTCGTCACCTACTTCTCGGGCATCGTCGACGAGCAGGACCACGTCCGGCTCGGCGGCTACCCGGGCGCCTTCCGCGCACTGCTCGGGGTGCGGGTGGAGGAGTTCGCGCCGCTGCGCACGGCGGTGACGCTCGACGACGGGTCCCGCGCCGACCTGTGGTCGGAGGTGCTCACCGCCACCGACGCGGAGGTGCTCGCGTCTCATTGGGACGGCACTCCCGCGGTCACTAGGAAAGGGGGCGCCTGGTACGTCGCCACGCGACTGGACGAGGCGGCCACCACCGCGCTCGCGGAACGCGTCGCCACGGCGGCCCGTGTGCGGCTCGCCGAGGGTGCGCGACCGGGCGTCGAGATCGTCCGCCGGGGCCGGTACCTGTTCGTGCTCAACCGCAGCGACTCCCCCGCCGAGGTGCCCGTCGTCGGCACGGACCTGCTGACCGGCGCATTGCATAACGGTACGGTCACGGTGGGGTCCGGGTCGGCCGCGGTCGTGCGGGAAGGGGCCTGGACGCCGGGGGACGCGCGTCCTCGCAGACCCGGCTGACACCTCGCAGAGGCCACAGCGTCTGCGAGGTGGCCAACTGCTCTGCGAAGACGCCTCGGGGCGGGGCGGGCGGGGCGCGCCCGGGGGTGCCGGGCTGGCGGATCTTGGAAAGCAGCAGCGGAAGGGCGATGCTGGCGGCGTGACAAGAACCTGCGCGCGGACGTTCCCGCGCGTGATTCCTGGAGGTGCCGCGTGAGCGTGCCCAGAACCTACGGGCGGATATTTTCGGAATGGCTGCGGCGCGTGATTCCTGGAGGTGCCGCGTGAGCGTGCGAAAGACAGCCGCGAAGATGGCGGACGGCCGGGACCTTTTCTACTTCGACGACGTCGCCGCCGAGCGCGAGGTGCTGCCCGACACGCGCGACCTGCCGCACGTGAGCCACGGCTCCACCATGCGTTTCGACGTCCTGACCGGCGAGTGGGTGACAATCGCCGCGCACCGCCAGGACCGCACCTACATGCCGCCCGCCGACCACTGCCCGCTCTGCCCGACCCAGCCGGGGCGCGAACCGTCGGAGATCCCCGCGCCGAGCTACGACGTCGTGGTGTTCGAGAACCGCTTCCCGTCGTTCGCCCAGTCGGCGGCGGTGGTCGCGGGCGAGGTGGACGGCAACCCGCTGTGGCCGCAGCGGCCCGCCGTCGGACGCTGCGAGGTGGTGTGTTTCACCAGCGACCACAACGCGGCGTTCGGGTCGCTGCCGGTGTCGCGCGTGCGCACGGTGATCGAGGCGTGGGCGGACCGCACCGCCGCGCTGTCGGCGCTGCCCGGCGTCGAGCAGGTGTTCCCGTTCGAGAACCGCGGGCGGGAGATCGGGGTCACGCTGCAGCACCCGCACGGCCAGATCTACGGCTACCCGTTCGTCACGCCGCGCACGGCGCAGCTGCTCACCCGGGCGGCGTCGCACCGGCAGCGCACGGGCCGCGACCTGCTCGGCGACGTTCTCGACGGTGAGCGCAAGGCGGGCACGCGGGTCGTGCTGGACGGCGAGGCGTGGACGTGCTTCGTGCCCGCGGCGGCGCGCTGGCCGGTGGAGGCGCACCTCGTGCCGCACCGCGCGGTGCCCGACATCGCGGCGCTGGACGACGCCGAACGCGACGAGCTGGCCGTCATGTACCGGGACCTGCTGCACCGCCTGGAACGGGTGTTCGGCGAGCCGATGGAGCTGCCCTACATCGCCGGATGGCACCAGGCGCCGATCCACACCGGACGCGACCTCACCCGGCTGCACCTGCAGCTGTTCTCGCTGCGTCGGGCGCCGGGGAAGCTCAAGTTCCTCGCGGGCTCGGAGTCGGGGATGGCGGCGTGGATCAACGACGTCACGCCGGAGCAGATCGCCGAACGGCTGCGGGCGGCGGGCTCGTGACGACGGGCACCTGGGCCGCGCCCGGGCGCGTCAACCTCATCGGAGAGCATGTCGACTACGCCGAGGGCCTGTGTCTGCCGTTCGCCATCGCGGAGCGCACGGTCGTCGAAGCGTCCCGACGCTCGGACGGCCGGGTGCGGCTGTCCAGCCTCGCCGAGGAGGGCGTCGTCGAGGTCGGGCTGGACGAGGTCGGACCCGGCTTCCCGCAGGGCTGGGCAGGCTACGCGGCGGGCGTCGTGTGGGCGCTGCGGGAGGGCGGGCAGGCGGTCGGGGGCCTGGAGCTCGCCGTGGTCGACACCGTCCCGCCGGGGGCGGGGCTGTCGTCGTCGGCGGCGCTGGAGTGCGCCACCGCGCTGGCCGTCGACGAGCTGTACGGACTGGGGCTCGGTGCCACTCGCGAAGGTCGCCGCGAGCTCGCCGCAGCCTGTGTTCGGGCGGAGAACGACGTGGTCGGCGCCGCGACCGGCGGCATGGACCAGGCCGCGTCTCTCCTGGCGATGGAGGGGCACGCGCTGCTGATCGACACCCGCGACGGGGCCACCCGACAGGTGCCCTTCGCGCCCGCCGGGCACGGCCTGCGGCTGCTCGTGATCGACACGAAGGTGCGGCATCGGCTCGCCGACGGGCAGTACGGGCAGCGCCGCGCGGCCGTGGAGAAGGCCGCCGAGGTGTTGGGCCTGCACAGCCTGCGCGAGGCGACGGAGCGGGACTTGGAGCGGCTCGACGGCGAACTGCTCCGACGCGCGCGGCACGTGGTCACCGAGATCGCCAGGGTGCGGGAGGTGGTGGCGTTGCTGGACGGGGGGCGGGTCGCGGACATCGGCCCCCTGCTCGACGCCTCACACCGCTCGCTCGCGCACGACTACGAGGTGTCGTGCCGCGAGCTGGATCTGGCCTGCGACGTCGCCCGCGCGTCGGGGGCGTTCGGGGCGCGGATGACCGGCGGCGGGTTCGGTGGTTCGGCCATCGCGCTCGTCCCGTTCAGCCGCGCGGACGACGTCACGCGCTCGGTGCGCAACGCCTTCGCGGCGCAGGGCCACCGGATTCCCGACATCCGGGAGGCGATCCCGTCCGCGGGCGCCGCCCGGGTGGCCTGACTCCGGGCCCGGCGCACGCACCCCGCGTGCGCTCCGGGGTTCGAGGGGCCGAGACGCCCTCAAGGGTGGTCGACGGCGCACGACCAAGCGACGGGCCCGGTGCGCGTCGGTTTGACGGGGCCCAGGTGGAGATCACCGGTTGGGCGCCGATCCGGCCAGAACTGGCCGCCTTCTGCACCGAACCGGTGATCATGTGGACGGGACGGCAGATCTCAGCACCGCCCTGAACGGCTGGCTCCCTACTATTCTTGATAGTAGACATGGAGATCGGATGTTGGGCGCGGTGACCGCGACGGCGCGGCCGACCAGCCGGATCGTGACGCGCGGTCGCCGTCAAGATCCAGTACCCGGGCGCGGTCGGCTCGTCGTCCCGCGGGTAGTGGCGGCGGCCCCGAAGGTGCTGGTCTCGGAGTGGGCGGCCGGGGTGACGCTCGGTGCTCTCACCCGCCGTCCCGTCGCCGACGTCGACGAGCAGGCCCACCGCGACCGGCTCGCCCACACGGTCGTCGAAGAGCTGTTCTCCTCCCCCGCGCGGGTGGGCTCCTGCACGAACTCACCGCGTTGGGATGCCCGACTCACCGCGGCGGATCGTACGACTCACCGGGGGGGATCGTGCGACTCACTCGGGTTCGGTCAGCGGCAGGAAGACGCGGAAGCGGGTGTCGCCGGGCTCGGACTGCACCTGCACGTCCCCGTGGTGACGGCTCACGATCACCCGGTAGCTGACGTCCAGGCCGAGGCCGGTGCCGTTGCCGACGCCCTTCGTGGTGAAGAACGGCTCGAAGATCCGGCGCCGGATGTCCGGCGGGATGCCGGGGCCGGTGTCGCCGATTTCCACGAGCACGCGGTCGTCGACCCGCGCGGTGCGCACGGTCAGCGTCCCGCGACAGTCCATGGCGTCCAGCGCGTTGTCGATGATGTTCGTCCACACCTGGTTGAGCTCGGCCGGGTAGGCCGGGATCTGCGGGAGCGAGCGGTCGTAGTCCTTGACGATCTTCACGCCCGACCCCTCCCCCAGCTTGCGCCCGAACATCACCAGCGTGGCGTCGAGTCCCTCGTGGACGTCGACGAACCGGAACGGCGCGCGGTCGAGCTGCGAGTACTGCTTCGCGGCCCCGACGAGGTCAGAGATCCGCGTGGTGGCGTCGATGATCTCGCGCAGCAGGCTCTCGCTCTCGACCGTGTAGGCGAGCCAGCGGATCGGGCCCTCGATCATCCCGTCCTCGCACGCGGCGGCCACGGCCTCCATGTCTTCGATGCCCAGCCCACCCGCCACGAACACCGGGGCGAGGTCCCAGCCGCCGTCGATGCCATGGTCGTCGAACCAGTCGGCCAGCTCGTCCTCGCGGTCGGAGGTCTCCAGCGGCGAGAGGGTGGGCGCGTGGCGCACCTTCTTGACGAACTCGTCCTGCGCCATCACCAGCTTGCGCAGCTGCGCGCCCGCCAGCCGCCCGTCGGCGATCATCGCGAGCTTGTTGCGCATGCCGGTGACCTTGTCCCGCAACGCGTCCGTGGCCCGGATGGCCGCCGCGGCGGGGTTGTTGAGCTCGTGGGTGAGCCCGGCCGAGAGCTTGCCCAACGCGAGCAGGCGCTCCCGTTCGGCGAGCTGCTGGTTGCCCCGCCGCATGCCCAGCAGCATGCCTTCCAGCAGGTGGCGGGCCATCGGGTACCACTGCGCGAACTTCTTCGCGAAGTCCTTGGCGGGCAACGCGAGCACCACCGCGTCGGTGATCGCCCGCACCGACGCGGGGTACTCGCGCGCGGACTCGTCGTCCAGGTAGAACTGCACCGCCCCGAAGTACGAGCCGCGGTGTTCCGTGCGGGTGGTCTCGACGTTCTCGCCGCTGATCACCCGGCTCATCGCGACCGTGCCCGAGAGCAGCACGTAGAAGCACCGCGCGGGCTCACCTTCGGCGACGATGTCCGCGCCCGCCGCGACCTCGACGACATCGCCGACGGCCGCGACCCACTCCAGCTGCTCGGGGGTGAGGTCGGCGAACAGGAACAGCTCCCGCAGCTCCGCAGGCGTCAGGTGGGCATCCATCTACTGCTCCGAGAGGTAGCGGTGCACGAGGGTGACGGCCATCGCGCCCTCCCCGACGGCGGAGGCGACCCGCTTGACCGACGCGGACCGCACGTCGCCCGCCACGAACACTCCCGGCACGCTCGCCTCCAGGTGGTAGGGGTCACGGGGCAGCACCCATCCGGGCGGGCGCTTCCCCTCGACGACGAGGTCGGGCCCGGTCGGCACGAAGCCGCGCTGGTCGCGGACGAGCACGCCGTCGAGCCAGTCGGTGCGCGGCGCCGCGCCGATGAACACGAACATCGACGCGGCCTCGACGGCCTCCTTCTCGCCGGAGTTGCGGTCGGCGAGTACGAGCCGCTCGAGGTGCCCGTCGCCGCAGGCCTCGGCGACCTCGGTGCCGGTGCGGACGCGCACATTGTCGATGGTCGCCAGCTGCTTGATCAGGTACGCCGACATGGACGCCTCGAGGCCGGGCCCACGCACCAACAGGGTGACCGTGCGCGCGTGCCGGGCGAAGAACACCGCGGCCTGGCCCGCCGAGTTGGCCCCGCCGACGATGTAGACGTCCTGGCCCGCGCAGGCGGGCGCCTCGGTGGACGCCGAGCCGTAGAACACGCCACGGCCGGTGAGCTCGGCCACGCCCGGCGCGTCGAGCGACCGGTAGGACACCCCGGTGGCGAGCACGACCGCGTGGGCGCCGATCTCACTGCCGTCGCCGAACTTCACCACGCGGGCCGAGCCGCGGACCTCCAACGCCACCACGTCACGCGCGGTGAGCACCTCGGCGCCGAACTTGGCGGCCTGCCGCCGCGCGCGGTCCGTGAGCTGGGCCCCGGACACGCCGTCCGGGAAGCCGAGGTAGTTCTCGATGCGCGAGCTCTGCCCGGCCTGTCCGCCGGTGGCCTGCCGCTCGACGAGCACGGTGCGCAGCCCCTCCGACGCCCCGTACACCGCCGAGCCAAGGCCCGCGGGGCCGCCGCCGATGACGATGAGGTCGTAGAAGTCGTTCACCGGGTCGGTGGTGAGCCCGACCGCCGCGGCGATCTCGGCTTCGCTCGGGTTGCGCAGCGCGGTGCCGTCGGTGGTGACGATCAGCGGCACGTCCTCCGGCGACGCGCCCGCCGCCTCCAGCAGCCGGACGCCCTCCGGCTCGTCGACGTTGAACCAGCGGTAGGGCACGGAGTTGCGGGCGAGGAAGTCGCGCGCGCAGAAGCACTCGGCCGACCAGCGGTGCCCGACGACGCGGATCTCGTCGATGGGGCGTTGGCCCACCGCGCGCCACGTCTCCACGAGCGCGTCGACGACCGGGTAGAGCTTCTCCTCGGGCGGGTCCCAGGGCTTGAGCAGGTAGTGGTCGACGTCGACGACGTTGATCGCGCGGATCGCCGCGTCGGTGTCGGCGTAGGCGGTAAGCAGCGCGCGGCGGGCGTGCGGCGCGATGTCCATGGCGGCTTCGAGGAAGTCGACGCCGTTCATCTCGGGCATGCGGTAGTCGGCGAGGATCGCGGCCACGGGCTCGCCGCGCAGCGTGAGCTCGCGCAGCGCGTCGAGCGCCGACGGGCCGGACTCGGCGCGCACGATGCGGTAATTCTGGCCGTAGTGGCGGCGCAGGTCGCGGGCGACGGAGCGGCTGACGCCGGGGTCGTCGTCGACGGTCATGAGGACGGGTCTCGTCACCCCCACGAACGTACCCGCCGCAGGGGCCGGACGGCGACGGGCCCTGCCGTCACCGCCGGGCCCGCCTCGCACGGGTTGCGACGTCAGCCGGGGCCCGCCTCGCACAGGTTGCGGCGTCGGCCGGGCAGGCGGAGTCACGGGGTGCGGGCCACGGCGAAGATCCGGCGGAACGGGAACCAGGTCGTGCCGTCCGGGCGGGCCGGATAGGCGGCGCGCAGGCGGGGGGCCAGCTCGGCGCGGAAGGCGGCGTACTCGTCGGGCGGGAGGGCGTCGCGGACCGGGCGCAGGGCGGTCGCGCCGATCCAGTGCAGCACCGGGTCGGGGCCGGTGAGCCGGTGCCGGTAGATCGTTTCCCAAACGTCGACGTCGGCGCCGCCCGCCGCGAGCACCTCCGCGTACGCCTCGGGCTCGGGCACCGCCGCCTCGCCGCGCAAGGTGACGCGGCCTGCGGCCAGCTCGCGCACCAGCGCGTGCGACGGGGCGGCGAAGTTGCCCGGCACCTGCAGGGCGAACCAGGCCTTCTGCGGCTGCGCGGCGAGCCAACCCGGGAGCAGGTCGACGTGTCCGGGCACCCACTGCAGCACCGCGTTGCTGACGACCACGTCGGCGTCCGGCGGCGGCGTCCAGTCCCGGACGTCGACCCGCTCGGCGCTGATTCCCCGCTCGCGCGCCGCGGCCACCATCTCCGCCGACGAGTCCAGCGCGCTCACCGCCGCCGTCGGCCACCGGGCGGCCAGTACGCCGGTGAGGTGCCCGGGCCCGCAGCCGAGGTCGACCACCCGCCGGGGGGCCACGGCCCCGACCCGAGCGATCAGGTCGTGGAACGGGCGGGAGCGGTGGTCGTCGAAGTCGAGGTAGAGCGCGGGGTCCCAGGTGGTGCTCACGCACCAAACAGTACGCTCGTACTATTTAGGTGGGCAACCGGCGGGCGACCTCGCCCGCGACCCGCCGCACCACGTCGGCGTCGGTGCCCGGATCGGCGCGCACCTGCAGGACGATGCCGTTCCGGCCTGCCACCGAGCGCTGCACGAACCACGCTCCGCCGCCGGGCAGGTCCCGGTGGTGTTTGCTCTTGATCGAGCCGGTGACCCGCCGGTGCACGGCCTCGGGCACCCGCCCCGGGGAAGCCAGCCGCAGGCGGGTCGGCGGCTCGTCGGCGATGAGGACCGCGCCCGCGACCGTCTCGACCTCGCGGGCCGAAGTGATGCCCAGTGCCCCGCTCTCCCAGGTCGCCTTGCTGATCAGATGCCAGCGCAGGCGCTGCCCGTCGGGCAGCCACAGCCCGCGCGAGGTGGCGACGATCTGTCCGCCGCCCGCGACCTCGGCGACCGCGACGACGTGCTCGTCGGGCTCCAGCACCACCCCGTCGGGCAGGGCGGGTCGGCGCAGCAGCCGGTCCAGCCAGCTCATGCGGAACCTCCGGGGTCGCGAGCGGGTCAGCGCGCCGCCTGGGACCGGAGCGCGATCTTGTACTGCTCCAGCGGCACGAGGTCGCCGAAGAGCTGGTGGTAGGCGTCGGGCTCCTCGACCGGGTTGGTGCGCTGCAGCCGGGCCTTGAGCTCGGCGACCTGCGCCTCGACGAGCGCGAGCCGCACCCCGGCGACAACGCTCGCCACGTAGCGGGCCTCGTCGCTCTCCGAGCGCGAGTGCGTGCGCCGGGGCAGCTCCAACGGCTCGACGGCCAGCTCCGACACCACCGGCCGCACGTCCGCCGTGCACTCCGCCGCCACGGCCTCCACCCAGGGCTGACCCGACAGACCCGCGCCGACCCCGCCCGCCGCCTGCACGGCCCGGTGCACGGCGGCCAGCGCGGGGTGGGTGAACGCCTGGTCGGGCAGCTCGTCGTAGCTGGGTCCGGCGATCGCGGGCACCTGCAGCGCCGCCTTGAGCGCCTCCCGCTGGACGTGCAGGCGGGGGTCGTCCTTGGGCGGCGCGACGACGGGACGCCGCCCGCGCGCCTCGACCGGCGCCCCGGCCGTCTCGCGCACCCTGCGCACGACCATCGCGATGTCGTCCCAGCTCACCCAGCCCGCCAGGCGGCGGGCGTACTCGTCGCGCAGCTCCTCGCGCTTGATCCGGGCGACCAGCGGCACCGTGCGCTGCAGGGCGGCGACCCGGCCCTCGGCGGAATCGAGGTCGAACTCGCGCAGCACCGAGCGGATCGCGAACTCGTAGATCGGCTCACGGCGGGCCACGAGATCGCGGACGGCCACGTCGCCCTGGCTCTGCCGCAGCTCGCAGGGATCCTGGCCGTCGGGCGCGATCGTGACGTAGGTCTGGGTGGTGAACGCCTGCTCGCCCTCGAACGCCTTGAGCGCTGCGGCCTGGCCCGCGGCGTCGCCGTCGAAGGTGTAGATGACCTCGCCGAGGTCGAACGAGTCGTCCCCGATGAGTCTTCTGATCACCCCGATGTGCTCGGCCCCGAACGCGGTGCCGCACGCGGCGACGGCGGTCGGCACGCCCGCGAGGTGCATCGCCATGACGTCGGTGTAGCCCTCGACGACCACGACCTGACGCCGTTTGACGATCTCGGACTTGGCCAGGTCGAGCCCGAACAGGACGTGCGTCTTGTGGTAGACGGGCGTCTCGGCGGTGTTGAGGTACTTCGCCTCGACGCGGTCGTCGTCGTAGAGCCGCCGCGCCCCGAAGCCGACGACCTCGCCGCCGCGATCGCGGATCGGCCACAGCAGGCGCCGGTGGAAGCGGTCCATCGGGCCCCGGTTGCCCTGCCGTGAGAGCCCGGCCTTCTCCAGCTCCTCGAAGGAGAACCCGGCGGCGAGCAGGTGCCTGGTGAGCGTGTCCCAGCCCGCGGGCGCATAGCCGCAGCCGAAGCGCTGCGCCGCCGCCGCGTCGAACCCGCGGGCGGTGAGGAACGCTGTCGCGGGCGCGGCCTCCGGGGCGTTCAGTTGCGCGGCGTAGAACTCCGCCGCCCGCCGGTTGGCCTCCAGCAGGCGGGTCTTGGTGCCCCGGTCCCGCTGGTGGCCCATTCCGCCGCCCTCGTAGGTGAGCTGCACGCCCACCCGGTCGGCGAGCCGTTCGACGGCCTCGACGAACCCGATGACCTCGATCTTCTGCAGGAACGCGATCGCGTCGCCGTGCTCGGCGCAGCCGAAGCAGTGGAAGGTGCCGTGGCTGGCGCGCACGGTGAACGAGGGCGTCTTCTCGTCGTGGAACGGGCAGAGGCCCTTCTGCGCGCCCGCCCCGGCCGAGCGGAGCGCGACGTACTCCCCCACGACCTCGTCGATGCGGACCCGGTCGCGGACGGCGGCGATGTCGCTGTCCCGGATGCGTCCCGCCACGGGGGGAAGTCTAGGACTGCGGTCCGACAGTCCCCCGCGGACGCCGGGCGGGGAGGCGCGAGGCCGTCGTATTCGGCTTTCGATCACCGCAAACGTCGGTCTCGCCGGGGCGATCACCGTACGGCGCGGTGGCGGGCAACGGCCTGCTGGTCGGTCAGCAGCGCCACCTGGTCCACCACCACCCGCAGCCGGGCCGGGTCGTCGGGCGCCTCGGCCCAGGCGGCGGCGAACACCGGGTCCAGCGCGTCCGGCGCCTTGGCCAGGAGCGCCTCGGCGAGCCCGGTGAGCAGCTCGCGCTGCCGGGTCTGCATGGCGAGGCGAGCGGGGTCGCGCATGACGAAGCGCAGCGCCACCGCCTTGAGCAGCGCCACCTCGGCCGCGGCCGTCGGGGGTACCAGGAGGTCGGCGGCGTAGCGGGCGAGCGGGCCGTCGCCGTAGGCCGCACGGGTGGCGTCGGTCGCGGCGAGGACGAACCGGCCCACCAGCCCGCTGGTCAGGCGCTTCAGCGCGAGCTGGCCCGCCACGCAGGCGACGTCGGCGGTCGCGACCGCGGCGACCATCGGCAGCGCCCACAGGTCCCCGGCCGCCTCGGTGAGGGCGCCGGGGTCGCCGCCGAAGTGGCGGGCGGCGAGGTCGACGAGCACGTCGCGCTCGGCCGCCGCGGCCAGCGCCGCGAGGTCGATGCGGCCGGAGACGAGGCCGTCCTCGACGTCGTGCACGGAGTAGGCCACGTCGTCGGCCCAGTCCATGACCTGCGCCTCCAGGCAGCGCCGCCGCTCCGGGGCGCCGTCGCGGACCCAGGCGAGGACGGCCGCGTCGGCGGCGTAGGCGCCGTACTTGCGCTCCCCCGGCGCACGCACCCACGGGTACTTGCAGGCGGCGTCCAGCGACGCGCGGGTGAGGTTCAGCCCGCCGCCCGCGATCTTGAGCTCCAGCCGGGTGAGGATGCGCAGCGTCTGCGCGTTGCCCTCGAAGCCGCCGCACGGGCCCGCGAGCTCGTCGAGGGCGAGTTCGCCGTTGTGCCCGAACGGGGGGTGGCCGATGTCGTGGGCGAGCCCGGCGGTGTCGACGACGTCGGGGTCGCAGCCCAGGTCGTCGGCGATCCCCCGCCCGATCTGCGCCACCTCCAGCGAGTGCGTGAGCCGGGTCCGCGGCGCGCCGCTGACCTCGGCGCCCTCCCCCGGCCCGACGACCTGCGTCTTGCCCGCGAGCCGCCGCAGCGCCGCGGAGTGCAGCACGCGGGCGCGGTCGCGGGCGAACGGGCTGCGGCGCTCCCGGCGTCCGGGGTGTTTCGCGGGCTCGCGGACGCGGCGAGCGCGGTCGTGGTCGGTGTAGTAGGTCACCCCAGGCCCGTGGACTCCGTGTCCACCGACGCGTGGGTGAGCTGGTAGAAGAGCATCGCGCCGGTCTCGCGCACGATGTAGCGGACCTGGGTCTCGCGGGTCTGGACGACCGGGCCCGAGCGCGTCGGCGACGCCCAGGCCGTCAGGCCGCTGTCGCGCGCCATCTGCCGGGCGCGCAGCGAGTGCCACGGGTCGGAGACGATCAGCGCCCGCTGCCACCTGTCCTTGGTGGCCCGGGCGGCGACGGCCTGGAGGCTGCCCAGCGTGTCGGTGCCGACGGGCACGGCGACCACGGCCGACGGCGGCACCCCGAGCTTGATCAGGTAGCGGCGGCCCGCCTCGGCCTCGGTGTAGGCGTCGCCGGGGCGCCCACCGCCGGTGGTGACGATGCGCGGGGCGCGCTTGTCGTCGTACAGCGCGGCGGCGTGCTTCAGGCGGGCGGCGAAGATCGAGCTGGGCTGGCCGTCGTACTGCGCGGCGCCGAGCACGACGACCGCGTCGGCGGGCTGCCGGTCGTCCTGCCGCGCGACCTGCCACACGCGGAACGCCGTGCCGCCCACCACGAACAGGGCCACGACGACGGCGCCGAGCACCACCCGGCCGACCCAGGACACCCGGGACGGCGCGGTGGTGCGGACGGTGGCGGTCATCCGCCGATGCGGCTCGCGGACCCGGCGAGCGCGACCCCGGCCCGACCGCCGCGCACCGCGATGACCTGCGCGACGATCGACACGGCCGTCTCGGCGGCGGTGCGGGCCCCGAGGTCGAGCCCGACCGGCCCGTACAGCCGGGCCAGCTCGTCCTCGGTGACGCCCGCGGCGAGCAGGCGCTCCCGCCGCGCGGCCTGCGTGTGCCGGGAGCCGAGCGCACCGATGAACCCGCGCCCGCGCAGGCCCGCGATCAGCGCGGCGTCGAAGGCGGGGCCGTGGTCGAGGAGGACGAGGACGTCGGCGTCGGTGAACGCGGTGACCGCGGCGACGGTCTCGTCGAGGTCGGTCACGGTCCGTGCCGTCCAGCCCAGCAGCGCGGCCTGGTCGGCGAGCGCCGCTCCGATCGCCCCCGATCCCACGATCAGCATCGACGGCACCGGCACCCACAGATCGAGCAGGAGCCCGTCGGTGCGCTCGGTGACGGTGGCGCCTCGGCGGAGGCGGGAGCGGGCCGTCTCGACGGCGGCGGCGTCCCGCTCGGCGTGGCCAAGGCTGCCGGTGACCTCCTCCAGGTCGGGGCCGATGAACACCATGGCGGCCGAGCCGTCGAGCGTGGAGACGAGCGCAGTCGGGGTGCCGCCTTCCAGTGCCGCGCCCAACGCGTCGGCGCACGCGGGCGGCAGCGGGTGGCCGAGCAGGGTGGCGCCACCGCTGCAGGCCAGGCCCGCGGCGAGGGCGGCGGGCTCGGGGACGTGCGCGGTGCGGGTCTGCGGCACGCTGACGGCGGCGGTGACGAGCGGGACGGCCGTGGCGTCCAGCGCCCCGCGATAGAGCTCCCCGGCGACGGTGCCGCTCGCCGTGCCCGCGAGCAGCTGGCCGCTCTCGACGGTGCCGAACCCGTGGCGGTCGAGCACCCGCACGACCGCCACCCCGTCGCGCGCAAGCGCGCGCAGCGCCGTCCCCAACCGCCGCAGATCCCCGTCCACGCCGTCAGCGTAACCGGGCACACTGGACGCATGACCTCCGTCGCCACCGCGGCGCTCGCGGATGCGGTCGCCGGGTATGCGTCGCGGTTCCACGCGGCCGTCGGCGCCCGTCATCACGTCGCGTCCCCGCTGGGCGCGTGGCTGCTGCTGGCGCTGGTCGGCGCGGCCGACGCCCGGGACGAGGCGGCGGCCTCGCCGCGCGGGAGGTCCGCGGCCGAGTCGAATGGGATGTCCGCGGCCGAGCCGCTCGGGACGGTCCTCGGGATGCCCGCCGTCGAGGCCGCCCGGTGGGCCCGGCGACTGCTCGACGACCCCCATCCGGCGGTGGCGGCGGCGACCGCGGCGTGGACCCGGGAGATCCCGGCCGCGGCGGCCGAGTGGC
Source organism: uncultured Actinomycetota bacterium (assembly GCA_963822805.1). GTDB lineage: Bacteria > Actinomycetota > Actinomycetes > Mycobacteriales > Pseudonocardiaceae > Pseudonocardia. Next base: position 99,984 of record CAWGIV010000008.1, read on the forward strand.
TGGGTGGGCTACCCGCGTCGGTGGAGCGCGGGCCGGTGCCGACGCAGGACGCGGCCGACGCCTGGGCGCGGCGGCACACGCTCGGGATGATCGAGCGCTTCCCGCTCGCCACCGACCGCGAGGTGGTGTGCCTCCTCGCCAACGCGCTGGCCACCCGCATCAGCTGGACGCACCCGTTCACCACGACCGGATCGGACGCGTTCCGCTCCGACTGGAGTGGGCGGGTCGCGACGGCGCTGCGTACACCGGAGAAGGGGCACGACTGCGCGATCGCCCGCCACCCTGCCGCGGGGGACGTCGCGGTGCACCGTGCCCGGGCCGAGGGTCTGGCGGTGACGTCGGTCGTTGCCGCTCCGGAGGTCCCTGCCGACGTGGTGCTGGTCGCCGCGCACGACGCGGCGCGCGACCGGGTCACGCGCCTCCCGCTGTCGGAGCTGCCGCTCGGCGACGGGCCCGCCTGGACCATCACGGAGTCCACCGGCGCGGACGACCGGGTGAGCGCGGTGCTGCCCGCGTGGTCGGCGACCTCGGAGCACGACCTGCGTGGGCCGTCGTTCGGGTTCACCGCCGCGGCCGCCGCGCTCGGGCGGCTCTTCGGGGGCGCGGCTTGGGACGCGGCCCAGACCGTCACCGCGCGCTACCACCGTGAGGGGTTCGAGGCTGCGGCGGTCACGGCGGTCGCGACGCGGATGAGCTTCCGGCCACCGCGGCGGCGGCGGGAGGCCGAGCTGCGGTTCGACCGGCCCTACGCCGTGGTCGCGACGGCCACCGGCCGGGGCCCCTGGGCCGGGCTGCCCGCTTTCTCGGCGTGGGTGACGGAGCCCGCCGAGGCAACCTGACCGACCCGCCGAGTCCCGGTTTTCGACACGGCGAGTCCCGATTTCCGGCACGGCGAGTCCCGGTTTTCGGCACGGCGAGTCCCGATTTCCGGCACGGCGATTCGCCTTCCGCTAGAGCCAGCCGCGCTCGTCGGCCAGGCGCACGGCCTCGGCGCGCGTGTGGGCGGCGGTCTTGCCGATCGCCGCGGACAGGTGGTTGCGCACCGTGCCCTCCGAGAGGTGCAGCCGGGCGGCGACCGCGGCGACCGGCGCCCCGTCGGCAGCGGCACGCAACACGTCGCGCTCGCGCTCGGTGAGCGGACTTGCCCCCGTCGAGAGCGACTCGGCGGCCAGGGCCGGGTCGACCACCCGCAGGCCCACGTGCACCCGGCGCACGGCATCGACGAGCTGCTCCGGCGGGGCGTCTTTCACGACGAAGCCGGACGCGCCTGCGCGCATCGCCCGCGCCAGGTAGCCGGGGCGGCCGAACGTCGTGAGGATGACGATCCGGCAACTCGGCAGCGCGGCATGGAGGGCGGCGGCGGCGTCGAGGCCGTTCCCGCCGGGCATCTGGACGTCGAGCAAGGCGACGTCGACGCGACGGGCGGTCGCCGCGGCTACCACCTCGGCGCCCGACCCGACCTGCGCCACCACCTCGATGTCGGGCTCCAGCCCGAGCATGGCCGCCAGCGCGCCGCGCACGAGCGCCTGGTCATCGGCCAGCAGCACCCGGATCATGCGCGCCCGTTCCGTCGGCTCGATCGGCGGAATGCGGGCGCACACCCGGCCGCCGCCGTCACGCCCGGGCCGCCTTTCGCGCGGGCAGGCACTCCGCACGCAGGCGGTAGCCGCCGGTCGCGGTCGGCCCGGCGTCGACCCAGCCGCCCACCGCCGCGAGCCGCTCGGTGAGGCCGGTGATCCCGTTGCCGGACGGTGTGCCCGCCGGGCTGCCCACCCCGTCGTCGACGATCTCCACCGACGTCGGCGTCAACCGGATCGTGCACCGGCTCGCCCCGCTGTGCCGGATCGTGTTGGTGACGCCCTCGCGCACGACATAGGCGAACACCTCCTGCCGCTCGGCCGGGACGTCGTCGACGGCGTGCGGCAGGTCGGCGGCGATCCCGGCGGCGCGCAACGCCTCCGCCGCGCCCGCGAGCTCACGCGGCAGGGACGCGACCCGGTTGGCGGCAACGGTCGCGCGCACGTCCGACAGCGCCTGGCGGCCGAGCCGTTCGACGTCGGCCACCTCGTCCGCGGCGCGGGCGTGCTCGCCGGTCTCCAGCAGCCGCCGGGCCAGCCCGGCCTTGACCGTGATGGTGGTGAGGCTGTGGCCGAGCACGTCGTGCAGGTCGCGGGCCAAGCGTTCGCGCTCGGCCGTCACCGCCAGGTCGGCCAGCTCCTCCCGCGCCGCACGCAGCTGCGCATTGACCCTGATCACCCCGAACATGCCGATCTGGGCGACGCAGACCGCCGCGGTGCCGACCACGTCGCCCCACGTGAGCGCGCCGCTGAGCAGCCACACCGCCAGCACGGCGCCCGCCGAGGCCGCGATCGCACCGAACGTCCCCCACCAGCCCGGCACCAGCATGATCACCCCGACGACCACGAAGGCGACCGTGTACACCCCGTTGCCCATCCCGGCCAGCACCAGGAACAGCGCCGCCATGGCGACCAGCACGGCCGCCGAGAATGCGGGCGAACCCCGGCGGACGCCCTCGTAGAGCCCGAACACGTAGCAGGCGGCGTAGCCGAGTACGGCCAGCAGCTCGAGGATCCGCACCGGCAGCGGGGCGGTGGAGGTGAGCGCCACGATGACGGGCACCGCCAGGAGCAGCGACCAGCCCGCCGCCATGAGGTACCACTTGCGGCGGGAGAGGCCCGTAAGGTCGGACGGCTGCCCCACGGCGTCCACGCTAACTCGCTCAGTGCCGCAACGCGTCATGCCACGAGGCTGTCGCGCCGCGGACCCGCGCGCCCACGCCGACCGTCATCCACTTCCCATGACAGATGTCACCACCATGATCGCCGTTTGGGTGCAGATCCGGTCGAATATGGCCGCGTTCTGCGCCCAATCGGTGATCATGGGCCGACTGCCTGCTCAGCAGCCGAGCAGCCGCGCCGCGAGGTAGGTCTCCACCTGGCCCAGCGCCACCCGCTCCTGAGCCATCGAGTCGCGCTCGCGAATCGTGACGGCCTGGTCGGAAAGCGAGTCGAAGTCGACGGTCAGGCAGAACGGGGTGCCGATCTCGTCCTGGCGGCGGTAGCGACGGCCGATCGCGCCGGCGTCGTCGAACTCGACGTTCCAGTGCTTGCGCAGGGCTGCGGCGAGGTCGCGCGCCTTGGGCGAGAGGTCGGCGTTGCGGGAGAGCGGCAGCACGGCGGCCTTGACGGGCGCGAGTCGCCGGTCGAGCTTCAGCGACACCCGCTCGTCGACGCCGCCCTTGGCGTTGGGCGCCTGGTCCACGGTGTAGGCGTCGATGAGGAACGCCATCATCGAGCGGCCGACGCCCGCGGCGGGCTCGATCACGTACGGCCGGTACCGCGACTCGGTGGCCTGGTCGTAGAACGACAGGTCGACGCCGGAGTGATTGGAGTGGGTGGTGAGGTCGAAGTCCGTGCGGTTCGCGATGCCCTCGAGCTCGCCCCACTCCTGGCCGGTGAAGCCGAAGCGGTACTCGATGTCGACCGTGCGCTTCGAGTAGTGGGAGAGCTTCTCCTTGGGGTGCTCGTAGTGGCGGAGGTTGTCGCGCGCGATGCCAAGGTCGACGTACCAGCTCGTGCGCTCGTCGATCCAGTACTGGTGCAGCTCCTCGTCGGTGCCGGGCTCGACGAAGTACTCCATCTCCATCTGCTCGAACTCGCGCGTGCGGAAGATGAAGTTGCCGGGCGTGATCTCGTTGCGGAAGCTCTTGCCCATCTGGCCGATGCCGAACGGGGGCTTCTTGCGCGCGGTCGTCTGGACGTTGAGGAAGTTGACGAAGATGCCTTGCGCTGTTTCGGGTCGCAGGTAGTGCAGGCCTTCCTCGGACTCGACGGGGCCGAGGAAGGTCTTGAGCATCATGTTGAAGTCGCGGGGCGCGGTGTACTGGCCGCGCACGCCGCAGTTGGGGCAGGGGACCTCCGACAGGTCGTCCTCGCTGGTCTCCTTGCCCGTGCGCTCGGTGAACTCCTCGGCCAGCTGGTCGGCGCGGTAGCGCTTGTGGCAGTTGGTGCACTCGATGAGCGGGTCGTGGAACGCCTGGAGGTGACCGGAGGCGACCCACACCTGACGCGGGAGGATCACCGACGAGTCGAGGCCCACGACGTCCTCGCGCCCGGTGACCATCGCCTTCCACCACTGCCGCTTGATGTTCTCCTTGAGTTCGACGCCCAGGGGGCCGTAGTCCCACGCCGACCGCGTGCCGCCGTAGATCTCGCCCGACGCGAAGACGAACCCGCGGCGCTTGGCCAGCGCGACGATGGTCTCGATCTTGGCGGAAGAGGCTTTCGTGGCCACGGACGACACTCCACGACGAAGGGACGGGATGAAGTGTCGAGCGTACCGGCCGGGTCGGGCAACCGAGATCGCGGACGCCTCCCCGCGACGGGAGCCGCCCCGCATCGCCGCGGCGGGAGCCACCCCGCATCGTCGGCGGCGGGAGCCACCCCACGGCGGACGCTTCGCAGAGGCAACCGCGACCTCGCAGAGCCCACGGACTCTGCGAGGTGCCCAACGGCTCTGCGAGGACCCCGCCAGAGCGGCCTCTGCGAGGACCCCGCCAGAGCGGCCTTCGCCTGCTCCCGGCTCTGCGCGGGCCCCGTCAACGCCGGGAGCGGGCGAAGGCCGCTCGGATACGCCGCGCGACGTCGTCGAACGCCGAGAGTTCCCGCCAGGCCCAACGCACCACCTCGCGGCCGTCCGCGCGGATGGCGTCCTCGCGCACCTTCTCGGCAAAGACCGCGTCTCCGGCATCCTGCCCGGGGCGCAGCAGCCTGCCGTACTTGATGCGACCGTCGAACTCGCCCGCGGTGGCGAACTCCTCCCACCAGAAGTCGACCTGGCCCAGCAAGATCCCGTCCGCGGTGCGGACCGGGTGCTGCAGCGCAGGCCGCGGGAGCCCAGCGCGGTGTATCGCGAGCCTGCTCAGCGTCTCGCCGGGGTTCATCGCGCCGGGGCACGCGAACGCGAGTACCTGCCGGGCCGCGCCGTTGCCCGGGCGTCCGACCGCGCGCCCGAGCGCCTCGTCGAGCGCCGCCCGCGTGACCCGGTGGGTGTGGAGCGCGGCGTCGGCGGGCACGAGCCCCTGCTCGAACGGCAGCGCGCGGGCCAGGTCGACCAGCGTGCGCGGGATCGAGGTGACGAGCAGCCCGTCGACGGCGACGACCTCGTCCGGCTCGAGCGCCGCCGCGTGCAGGTGCAGAACCCGGCTGGTGCGGGCGCCGGACCGGCGGTCGCGGGTGACATGGACACGGGTGGGTGGCGTGCCAAGGAGGGGGAGCCCATGCAGCACGGCCGCCGACGCATGGCTGATCACGGCACCGGCGCCGAGGCACCCGTACGCGGCATGGACGGCGAACCGGTGGCGCAGGACGGTGTCCGGCGCGAGGTCCTCGACGACGTAGGCGCCGCGGCGCACCGCGGTGATCGCACGGCGGCGCCGCAGCGCCCGCAGGTCGTGGTCGCTGACGCCCGCAGCGATCAGGCTGCGGCGCCAGTTCACCCCAACCTGGAACGGGTCCACGCGAGCAGGATGCGCGGCGGACGGCCCGCGCCGTGGCCGAATGGCGAAACCCGCCCGTCGTCGCAGACCTCGCTGCCACCTCGCAGAGGCCGGGGGCTCTGCGAGGTGCACAACCGCTCTGCGAAGACGGCCCCCGAGGCGAAGCTCCGTACAATGACACTCATGTCCACCGTCGCCGGGGCCGCGCGCCCGCCCGCCACCCTGGGCGCGGCGGGCGATCTCCTGCGCGCCCTCGCCGCGCCGGTGCGCATCGCGATCGTCCTGGAGCTGCTGGCGGGCCGCCGTTGCGTGCACGATCTCGTCGACGCGATCGGGGTCGCCCAACCCCTGGTCAGCCAGCACCTGCGCATCCTCAAGGCGGCCGGGGTGGTGCACGGCGAGCGGCAGGGCCGCGAGGTCGTGTACTCGCTGGTCGACGACCACCTGGCGCACATCGTCGTCGACGCCGTCGCCCACGCGGAGGAGGCCCACACGGAGACGACACCGTGACGCGCACCGTGCGCTCCACCCGCCAGCGCGCCGCTGTCTCCGCGCTGCTGGACCGGCTCGACGACTTCCGCTCCGCCCAGGAGATCCACGAGGAGCTGCGTCGCGGCGGCGACGGGATCGGGCTCACCACCGTGTACCGCACCCTGCAGGCGTTGGCCGACGGCGGCGAGGTCGACGTGCTGCGCTCCGACTCGGGCGAGGCCGTCTACCGGCGGTGCGCCAGCGCGGAGCACCACCACCATCTCGTGTGCAGGCGGTGCGGCGCGGCCGTCGAGATCGAGGGGCCTGCGGTCGAGACGTGGGCGCAGGCCGTCGCGGAACGCCACGGGTTCTCCGACCTCTCGCACACCGTGGAGATCTTCGGGCTGTGCCGCGAGTGCGCCGCGCCGTCTCAGATCGACACGGCGGCGGACGGACGGGGCGACTAGCGTCCGCGAGATGACCGCGCCATCCACGCCCAGCACCGTACGCAGGTTCGACGGCGCCGCGGCGGGCGAGCTCGCGGCGCAGGCGGGCGTGTTCGAGGACCTCCAGTACGTGCTGCGCTGCTGCGAGCACCTGGTCGCCGCCCTCGCATCGCCGCAGCCGGACACGGCGTTGGTCGAGGCGCTCTGGACCGGCGCGCTCGTCGGCTACGTGCGCTGCTTCTCCGGGCGCCAGGCCGTGCTAACCGAGGCGGACCTCACGGAGTTGCCGCTCGACGGCGACGTCACCGCGTTCCACGGCATGGTCAAGAAGCTGCGCGACCACTACGCGTCCCGCCACCGCAACCCGCGCGAGTCGTTCACGATCGGCGTGGCGCAGTCCAACGACGGCAGGCCCACGGGCGTCGCGGTGGTCGCCACGCCGCGCCCGCTCGTCGACGACACCACGGTGCGGCTGCTCGGGCGGGTCGCGTACGCGCTGTCGGGCCTGCTGGACGCGCGGATGCAGAAGGCGCAGAACGACGTGCTCGGCGCGGCGGGCACGCTCAGCCCGACCGACCTGGCGAAGCTGCCGGTCGTGCACCTCTCGGCCGACTAGACGAGCTCGGCGCGCACCGCCGAGGCGCTGCTCACCACCAGCATCAGCAGCGTGCCGAGCGCGGCCTCGCCCAGCCCGGCCGCGGGGAACGCGTAGCGGAGCGTGACGTCCCAGCCGCGCTCGCTGGCCGTCGCGCCGAGGGTGCCGAAGAGCCCCTCGCCCGCGCGCAGGCCGACGCGGGCCGGGATGTCCGCGTCCCGGGGCAGGTCCCAGCCCACCACGCAGGTGAGGCTGAGCACGGGCAGACCCTCGGCAAGCTCGAGCCCCTGCAGCGCGCAGGGGACGTCGCCGTGGCGGAAGGTGATCGCGCCGTCGTCGTCGACGGTGACGTCCACGTAGCGCTCGAGCGCGGCGCGGGCGGTCTCCAGCGTCTCTCTCACGACGCCGCCTCGGGGCGGTCACGACGCGTCGGGCTTGTCGAGTGCACCGCCGAAGCGGCGGTCCCGTCGGGCGTAGATCTCGATCGCCTCCCAGATTTGGCGTCTGTCGAAGTCGGGGAACAGGGTGTCGAGGAAGACCATCTCGGCGTACGCGGACTGCCAGAGCAGGAAGTTGGACGTGCGCTGCTCGCCCGAGCTGCGGACGAACAGGTCGACGTCGGGCATCTCCGGCTCGTCGAGGTGCCGGGCGATGGTCCGCTCGTCGATCTTGTCGGGCTTGAGCTTGCCCGCGGCGACGAGCCGGGCGATGTCCCGCACGGCGTCGGCGATCTCCGCGCGGCCGCCGTAGTTGACGCACATCGTGAGCGTGAGCAGGTCGTTGTGGCGGGTCTTCTCCTCGGCGACCTCCAGCTCGCGGATCACGCTGCGCCACAGCCGCGGACGGCGCCCGGCCCACCGCACCCGCACTCCGCGCGTGTGCAGCTCGTCGACCCGGCGGTGGATCACGTCGCGGTTGAAGCCCATCAGGAAGCGCACCTCGTCGGGGCTGCGCTTCCAGTTCTCGGTGGAGAAGGCGTACGCCGACAGCCACCGCACCCCGATCTCCAGGCAGCCCCACGCGACGTCCATGAGCGACGCCTCGCCGCGCCGGTGCCCCTCGATCCGGGGCAGCCCTCGCGCGTTGGCCCACCGCCCGTTGCCGTCCATGACCAGCGCGATGTGGCGGGGCACCAGGTCACGCGGGATGGCGGGCGGCCGGGCTCCGCTGGGATGCGGAGGCGGGGGCAGGGGCACCGCGCCACCCTACGGCCGCCTTGGCGGCCGATCGCCGGAGGACACCCGATCCACCGCGCCGGGGACGAACAGAAAAAGCCGCCCGCAGTCGTCGATCAAACCCCCGGACGCGTGCCTCACAGAGCCGACCGGAAGGCCAGCGAGTAGTCGGAATCCGTGACGTAGAGCGCCTCGCAGTCGTCGGACAGCAGCGGCGATTCCACCGTTCCGCCGGAGTCCCGTACCCGTACGACCGCGGCAAACGTCCGCGAGGCGGTCCGCGACTGGAGATACGCGATATTCTCGGGACCTACTCGGGGATCCAAGAAGCAATGACTCACACCGAGTACGCCGAAAGATCCGCAGCCCGCCAGCAGGACCACCCGCAAACCTTGCCGATAATGTAGCTGAGCGACCATTCCGTAATCGTGGACGAGCGCTCCTCCGGCGGTCCACTTGGCATACAGATTCCTACCTTCGAGAGTAAGGTAGCCCTCTTCCCGCTCGCTGTCCCAGCCCAGTCTGAGCGGGAGGTTCTCCTGGTAGTATTCGGCTCTGCGGTTGATGTCGGGACCACCCAGGATGAAGAGGTGGTCCGCGCCAGGTGTCGAGTACTCGTCCGAGGTGAAGTCACGTATGTAGCACCGTGGAAACGATTCGACAAGGCGAACTCGCAGATACATGAGACTGTCCAGATCCGCGAACTTTGCGTAACGCATGTAGTTCTTGCTCCGCGGCTGGGCGTACTCAGTGCGTAGCGATTCCGGCAGCTCCGGACAGACGATGTCGATGTGCTGATCCTCCTCGATTCCCCAGAATCGACGGAGTGTTTCGTCGCCACCTTCGTGGGGTGTATCAACGACCGGGGCCGCTGCGTCCTGCCCTTGCCGCGCCTCGTCGAGAAGCGCCCAGGCGATGTTTCCTATGGCAGTGTCGCCCCGCCGACGCACCGTCTTCATGCTTATGCCCAACTCTTCACCCAAACGCTCCTGGCGGCGACTCAGGCTCGGTTCAACAATTCGCCGGTCAAGCCCGAACTCGACAACGGCGTGCCTGTGCAGATCACCGGCAATCTTGTCGATAGCACCCATGATGCGGCCCAACGCCAACCGGATCAGGTCTTCCTCCGGCATCGCGCGGCGATCCCGATCCGGTGCGACGCACTCCCAGAATCCTGGACCGAGGCGAAGCACTCGGCGGTGGTCAGCCAGCGCGCGACCGCCCCGTAGCCGCTTGAGCTCTCGCTCCAGACCGCCCAACAGCGGATCTTCCGCCACCGAAAGCACCCCCTCCCCCAATGCCGATGACCAGCACGCGACCAGCTCTTGACCAATGTACAGGCGTCGAACAATCTGGCCAGTCGAACAACGACCAAAGAGCAACGACTTGGTGCTGGATCCGGGCTAGCTCGGCGCCAACCTCACGGGTCATGCTCCTGACACCGGCTCCAGACACCAGCAACCCATTGACTGGATGCCCTCCGACGGGACTATGGAGATGGTCGACGATGGTTGTCATCGAAAGCGGATTCCCTACCATTGCTTCCTCCGCCCTCATGGCAACCGAAGCGCAAGTCTCAGTGTCGTCCGGCGCGACGGTCCTCTCGCTGGGAATCGTCCTCGCGGCATTGGCGATCGCCGTGCGGGCCGTCGGGGCGGGGGTGAGCACGCTACTGTCCTTGATTCGCGAGCTGGTGGCGCTGCTGGTGGCGCAAGTCGGCCGACTTCTGCTCCTGTGCCTGTGCCTGTTGTGCCTTGTTGTTGTGTTGACCGCGCAACCGGAAGGCGCGTGCGACCCACCGGCGAGTGCGGCCCTGGGGCAGACCTGCTGAGATCAGCCGGCCCCGACGAGCAGCTCGGGACGCTTTGCTGCTCCTGGTCCACGACCGCGCTCCACCGCGCGCCGATCATCACGGCCGATGCGATCCGACGGCGGGGACATCGACCGCCCTACGGCCGAGGCCTCGGCGAGCCACTTCAGGACCGTGTCGTTGACGAGCTTCCGATGGTCGGGCCGATCGCGGTAGTCGTGACCGATCGGCAGCACGCGGATCTTCTTTTCCGGCGCGCGGCACTCGGTGTACAAGCGCCGGACGGAATCCGTGGGAATGACCTGGTCCTCGGAGCCCGCAATGAACAGTATCCGCGCTCTCTCATCCATCCGGGCGAGCGCGGCGGGCAGGTTGTGGTCGGCCGCGCGCGTGACGACCTCGTGGGGTACCCGGAATGCCCAGGACACCCCCTTGTGCCACACCGCGATGCGCCGTTGGCGGCCCCATCGGTCTAGGCTCTCGTCGTAGTCGAAAGGCCACACGAAGCAACGCGGCGGCATGATCGCTACGACGTCGGTGATCCGCTCGTCCTGTGCCGCCGCCAGGCAGGCGACGAGTGCGCCCAGGCTGTGCCCGATAAGCGCGACCCGCCGGTATCGACGCTGATCGGCCACGACGTCGAGTACGTCCTGCACCTGGATCCCCGGGTCCATCTCTTCGATGGCTCCCGGGCTGCGCCAGGTGCCGCGCGGGTCGAACGTGATGGCGGTGCGACCGCTGTCCCAGATGGCCTTCGCCAGGGTGGCTGCGCCCTCGCCGCGGCCGTTGTCGAGGAAGCCCGGCAGGACGACCGCGAGCAGGTCGGAGCCGGGCGTCACGTACCTCTCCACCGTGATCCGGGTCGGGGTCGGCTTGGCACCGAGGCGACGGAGGCGTTCCGGCGTAGGGCGCGCAGGCTCCAAGCTGAGACGACGCAGTGCCTCATCGACGCTCGGGGTCGCCGAGGCGATCGCGACCAGCCGCTCCCGCCAGACCCGCCGTTCCCGCCGCCAGTGCCGACAGTACGTCGCACAACTCCCGGCGCTGATAGCAGCGGGCAGCGCGCCCCCGCTGTGCTCGCATGGCACTCGCTCGGCCCCCGACCCTCCCATGACCGCGCCGATGACGTCTGCGTGCCGGGCCAGGAACCCGCGCCAGTAGCCCCCGTGGATCGGCGTCGGGTTACGGACCGGATCGCGCGCGTAGTGGACCACACCCTCGCCGAGGACCTCGGCGAACTTCTCGGAGCAGCCGCGCGGGGGAGGGCGAACTGCGTCGGTGCGTCGGGTGAGCATCACGCGCCGGAGCATGCTGCACCTTCCGCCCCACCAGCGCGTCGTACAGGAAGAACCGATCGCCGCTGCAGATCATCGGGAAGTGGCCGAGCAGCGGCGATGCCGTGTCGACGAGCAGCGCCGACGCACTGATGCCCAGGGCGGGACGCCCAACGCTGATCCACCCGGCATGGCCGACCACGGAATCATCCGGCGTCAGAAAGCCGACCGCCGCCGCGCTGTCGAGCCCTGCGGTCGCGCACCAGACGTCCGATGCGTCGAGACCGACGATGTCCTCGTCGAGGAACAGGATGGTTCGCCAACCGACCACCCATGCGATCAGCAGCCCGAGATTGCGCTTGCGGTTCAGGGATTGCGTGGCCTTGCACTCCGGCAGGCCGACTGGCGGATCGGGAAAGCCGAGCAGTGGGGTCGACGGCCCGGCCGGCACGTCGGCGGCATGCCACCGGGCGGCCCGCTCCTTCTCCGCGATCGCGCCGACCTGGGCGCTGCGGACCTTCCCGTCGCAGAGCGCCAGCAGGATGCTGCCCAACTTCGCCGCGATGGCACTCGCGACGGCCAGATGCTCCACGTTATGGGCCGCGGGGACTACAACGGCATCGACCGGTCGCACCCGGCCGGATGCCGGGTCGACGGGCGGGACGAGCGGTCGCGACGCGTCGCTCACGGGAACTCGAAGAGTCGGACACGCTCGTCGTCCAAGCGCGGTGTGGAGACCAGCCGCTGAACGACGAGAACGCGCATGAGCACCCCGAACGTGGGGATGCCCGCGAACCGCGTCCGGAGGTAGGCCTGGCTGAACCGGGCCGTTCGGTGATCGGTGAGGCACCGGACGGCCCCGTACACGCCGCGCGTGTAGACCCCGCTGCACAGGGTCAGCGTGCGGTCGGGGTCGGTCGGGCTCGGCATCCGGGCGAGGAGCCCAACGTCCTCGGTCACGGCGCCGTCGTCGGACAGGACGGGCTCGAACCGTTCGACCCGGCCATCGACGGTGGCCTCGAACACCTCACCGACATCCTTCGGGTCGCGGACCTGCGCGACCGGCAGATCGAGGAGCCAGTTCCCCAGCGCCGACTGGACGGCGGCGACGTTGCCGAGGACGACGAGGTGGGCGTGCAGGTCATCGTCGCGCACCAGGTCCGGCCGGGCGAACCGCACGTCGGCGGTCGGGTTGCAGGCCCGCACGTGGCCGAAGAGCTCCATGAGGGAGTCCAGGTCGGCGTAGGACGCCAGCGCCATGAAGTTGGGGTTGTCCGCGTCGGCCTCGGCAGGCATGGGATTCCGCTGGCCGCAGATGATGCGGACCGGGCCGTCGGGGAACCGCCAGAAGTCCGCTTCGGGTGTCAGCGCATCGGCCGGGCCGTCGGAGCGCAGTGACAGGAGCTCGACGAGAAGCTTCTCGCGGTGGAGGCGCTCCTCCGCCGTCAGTTCGGTGTCGGCGAGCAGTCGCCGCTGCTCGACCGACCGTGGGGTCGCAAAGAACCTCGCGACGTCCTCGAGGCGCTCGACCGAGGGGATGGCGCCGCCATTCTCCCAGGACGAGATCGTCGGCGCGCTCACCTTCAAGGCCGAGCTCAGCGTCTTCTGGATCACTGGTTTTCCGAAGTGGTCGGTGCGGAGCAGGCGCAGCTGGTCGGACAGGGCGGTCGGCGACGACATGGGCAACACCTCCTCGCCAGTTCAGGCACTTCAGCGAAGATCCGGTGAAGTCAGCATCTGCCACAGCTACCGTCGACGTCAAGTGATCCAACGACTGCGGCAGACATTCGTTACACGGACGAAGCTTGCGTGAACACCCATTAACCTTCACCATCGTGACCGACGTCACTGATGCGTCGGAAGTTCAGAGGTTGTGGCCTGACTTCATGATATCGGAGAGGTCGGGCCCGACTCGATGGGAGCACGCACCTAACTCACCGAAGCCGGAGCGAACGCCATGACCAGGCCCGACTTGCTGTCCGAAGCACCCGCACCGTCGTCCACCGGGACGGTTCTCCTGATGGGAATCGTGCTCGTGGCGTTGGTGGTGGTCATCGGGGCAATGGGGGCGGGCGCGGCGTCGCTCATGATGCTGCTGCGGGAGATGTTCACGGTGATGCTGGTCCAGCTCGGGCGGTTGATCTTCGTCGGCCTGTGCCTGCTCTGCCTCGTGGTCGTGCTCGTCGCACAGCTCCGGGGGGCAGGATCGCACTAACGAGCCGCCGCCCGCCGCTCCACGAGCGGGAGCGAACGCAACCTGCGCTCCAGGTGCCACTGCAGGTGGGCGGCGACCAGCCCTGAGGTGTCCCGGCGGGTGGCGGGGGCGGCGGCGTCGGCGATGCCCCACTCCCCGTGCAGCAGCGCGTCGAGCAGCACGAACGTCTCCCGCGACGGGGTGACCGAGCCGGGCGGGCGGCACCCCGCGCAGACGGCGCCGCCCGCGGCGACGTTGAACGCCGGATGCGGGCCCGGGGCGGCGCACCGGGCGCAGTCGTTGATCGCGAGGGCCCAGCCCGCGTGGGTCATCGCGCGCAGGAAGAACGCGTCGAGCACCAGCGACGGGTCCCGCTCGCGGCCCGAGAGCGCCCGAATCGCGCCCACCACCAGCAGGTACACCCGCAGCGCCTGCTCCCCCTCCTCGGCGACGATCCGGTCGGCCGTCTCCAGCACCGCACACCCCGCCGTGTACCGTCCGTAGTCACCGACCAGGCCCACGCCGAACGCGTCGACGGTCTCGGCCTGCGTCACGACGTCGAGCGAGCGGCCCGTGTAGCACTGGACGTCGACGTGGTTGAACGGCTCCAGCCGCGCCCCCCACCGCGAACGGGTGCGCCGCACGCCCTTGGCCACCGCGCGCACCTTGCCGTGGCGGCGGGTGAGGATCGTGACGATCCGGTCGGCCTCGCCCAGCTTCTGCACCCGCAGCACGACGCCGGTGTCGCGGTACAGGGCCATGACGCAAGCCTACGACCCGGGCCTACGATCGGTGGTGAACGCACACCAGGGGGGCCCCGCATGTCGAGTCCGCACCAGTCCGACGACTCGGACCACACCGTCTCGCTGGGCAAGGACACCCCGGCCCCGCCGCCGAGCGCCTACCCGCCCCCGCAGCAGCCGCCTCCGGGCTACGGTCCGTCCGCCTACGGTCAGCAGCAGCCTTACGACCAGAACCCCTATGGCCAGCAGCCGCCCTATCCCGCCGGGCCCTACGGCCAGCAGCAGGCCTACCCCACCGGGCCCTACGACCAGCAGCAGCCCTACCCCGCCGGGCCCTACGACCAGAACCCGTACGGCGCCTACCCCCAGCCCGGCTACCCGCCGCCCTACCCCGGCTACGGCCAGCCCTACCCGGTGTCGCGCGGCACGAACACGATGGCCATCCTCGCGCTGGTCTTCGGGATCCTGCTCGCGCCGCTCGGGCTGGTGTTCGGGTTCGTGGCGCGCAGTCAGATCAAGAAGACCGGCGAGGACGGCGATGGGCTGGCGCTGGCCGGGATCATCATCGGCGGCGTCTTCACGCTGCTGTTCGTCGCCTACATCGTCTTCATCTTCATCTTCTTCGCCGCGATGGCAGGCTCGGTGCCGCTGCGGTAGGGGCTGGCGTCGTCCTCGCAGACCGGACTGGCTCCTCGCAGAGGTTGTGGAGCCTGCGAAGTGCCCAACTGCTCTGCGAAGTGTCCCGGGGCCCGGCTAAAAGCCGAGCTTGCGCAGCTGACGCGGGTCGCGCTGCCAGTCCTTCGTGACCTTCACGTGCAGGTCGAGGAACACCCGCGTGCCCAGCAGCGCCTCGATCTGGCGCCGCGCGTCGGTGCCGACCTGACGCAGCCGCTCGCCGCGGTGGCCGATCACGATCCCCTTCTGGCTCGAGCGTTCGACGTGGATGACGGCGTGGACGTCGAGCAGGTCGTCGCGGCCTTCGCGGGGCACCATCTCGTCGATCGTCACGGCGATCGAGTGCGGCAGCTCGTCGCGCACGCCCTCCAGCGCTGCCTCCCGGATCAGCTCGGCGACCAGCGTCTCCTCCGGCTCGTCGGTCAGCTCGCCGTCGGGGTAGAGCGGCGGCCCCTCGGGGAGGCGGGCGACGAGCAGGTCGGCCACCGTCGACACCTGGAACCCGTCGGCCGCCGAGCACGGCACGATCTCCGCGAACTCGACGATGTTCCCGAGGTCCGCGAGCTGGCCGAGCCGCTCGGCCACCTGCTCGGGCCGCGCGAGGTCGGTCTTGGTGACGACGCCCAGCACCGGGGTGCGGCCCGCCACCGCCTTCAGCTCGTTGGCGATGAAGGCGTCGCCGCGCCCGACCGGCACGTCGGCTGGCACGCAGAAGCCGATCACGTCGACCTCCGACCAGGTCTCGCGCACCACGTCGTTGAGCCGGGCCCCGAGCAGCGTGCGGGGTTTGTGCAGGCCGGGGGTGTCGATCACGACGAGCTGGGCGTCGGGCCGGTGCAGGATGCCGCGGATGGCGTGGCGGGTGGTCTGCGGCCGCGACGACGTGATCGCGACCTTCGACCCGACCAGCGCGTTGGTCAGCGTGGACTTGCCCGCGTTGGGCCGTCCGACGAAACAGGCGAAGCCGGAGCGGAACCCGGCGGGCACGTCGGCGAAGGTCACGGGCGATCCCCGATGAGCCGCGCCAGGATCTCCCGGCCGATCGGCAGGGCGGCGGTGGCGGCGGGCGAGGGCGCGTTGAGCACGTGCAGCACGGCACCGGGACCGCGGCCCTGCTCGGCGAACAGGAAGTCGTCCACCAGCGTGCCGTCGGGCCTGACGGCCTGCGCGCGCACCCCGGCCCCGGCGGGCGTCAGGTCCGCGGCCGTGACGCCGGGCAGCATCCGCTGGATCTGGCGGGCCATCGCCGCCTTGGACAGCGACCGGTGCATCTCGCCCAACCCGTAGCGCCAGTGCTTCTTGGCGACGCGCAGCATGCCCGGGTAGGCGAGCGTCGCCAGCAGCTCGCGCGGGTTGACCGTGCCCCATCCGTACCCCTCGCGGGCCAGCGCGAGCACCGCGTTCGGGCCCGCGTGCACGTGCCCGTCGATGCCGCGGGTGGCGTGCACGCCGAGGAACGGGAACGCCGGGTCGGGCACGGGGTAGATCAGCCCCCGCACCAACGCGGCGGCCCGCTCCGAGAACCCCACGTACTCGCCGCGGAACGGCACGATCCGCACGCCGGGCTCGGCGCCCGAGGCCCGGGCCAGCTCGTCGCAGCGCAGGCCCGCGCACGCGACCACCTGGGTGCCGAGCAGGTCCGGGCCGTCGCCGCGGACCACGACGTCGGCGCGGCGGCGGGCCAGCGTGGTCACCGAGCGGCCGAGGTGGATCTCCCCGCCCTCCTTGACGACGAGCTCGCCGAGCTTCTCGGCGACCGCGCGGTAGTCGCAGATCCCGGTGGAGGGCACCCAGAGGGCGGCGATCCCGCGCACGTGCGGCTCGTGTGCGCGCATCCCGGCCTGGTCGAGCTCGTGGTTCTCGACGCCGTTGGCGTGCCCGCGCCGCGCGAGCTCCGCCATCCGGGGCAGCTCCGCGGACTCGGTCGCCACGACGAGCTTGCCGCACACCCGGTGCGGGAGGTCGTGCTCCCTGCAGAACGCGACGGTCTCCGCACACCCGGCCACCGCCAGCCGTGCCTTCAACCCGCCGGGCGCGTAGTAGAGGCCGGAGTGGATGACGTTGGAGTTGTGCCCGGTCTGGTGGGTAGCCAGCCGCGGCTCGCGCTCGACCACGGCCACGGAGCGCCCGGAGCGGGCCACGGCGTAGGCGGTGGCGAGGCCGACGATGCCGCCGCCGATCACCACGACGTCGTATCGCGGAGTGGGTGGGAGGGTCGAAAAGGGGGTGGGTAACACTCAGTGGGTCCTCTCCGTGTCCGGCTCCGGCTCGATCTCCTCGACCAGCACGGACGTGATGCGCAGCCGCCCGCGGGCGTCCTTGCCGCCCTCCGCGCGCAGCCGCAGGCCCGCGACCTCGGCCTCGGCGCCGGGCAGCGGCACCTTGCCGAGCCGTTGCGCGAGCAGCCCGCCGACCGTGTCGACGTCCGCCTCGGCCAGCACCTCGGTCAGGGGGTTGGGCTCGTCGGGGTCGCCGGGTGGGTAGAGCTCCTCCAGGTCCTCCACCGGCAGCCGGGCCGAGAGCCGCCGGGTGTGGCCGTCGATCTCCTGGATGGCGGGCACCTCGTCGAGGTCGTACTCGTCGGTGATCTCGCCGACGATCTCCTCCAGGATGTCCTCGATCGTCACGACGCCCGCGGTGCCGCCGTACTCGTCCACGACGATCGCCATGTGGTTGCGGGCGGCCTGCATCTCCTTGAGCAGCTCGTCGACCCGCTTCGAGTCGGGCACGAACACCGCGCGGCGCATCACGTCGGCCAGCGCGGCGTCCGGCCGCTCGGCCTGCGCGCGCACGAGGTCCTTGAGATAGGCGACGCCGACGATGTCGTCGATGCCCTCGCCGAGCACCGGCAGCCGCGAGTAGCCGCTCTTCAGCGCGAGCCGCACGACCTTGTCGACGGGCGTGTCGCGCTCGGCCCACACGACGTCGGGGCGGGGCACCATGACGTCACGGGCGATCGTGTCGCCCAGCTCGAACACCGAGTGGATCATCTGGCGCTCGCCCTCGTCGACGACGCCGGACGTGCTGGCCATGTCCACCAGCTCGCGCAGCTCGATCTCGGAGGAGAACGGGCCCTGCCGGAAGCCCTGTCCCGGTGTGAGCATGTTGCCGATGACGATGAGCAGGCGGCTGAGCGGCCCGAGCAGGGTGCCCAGCGCCCGCACCGGGGCGGCGAGCAGGATGCCGATGCGGTAGGGGTGCTGGCGGCCCAACGTGCGGGGGCCGACGCCGACGAAGACGTAGGACACCACCACCATCACGCCCGCGGCCACCAGCGCCCCGACCCACGCCGTGGCGAAGACCTGCAGGAACGCGACCGTGACGAGCACGGTGGCCGTCGTCTCCGCGGCGAGGCGCAGCAGCAGGAGCAGGTTGACGTGCCGAGGACGGTCGGCGACGACCCTCGCCAGCGCGCGGGCCCCCGGCTTCCCCTCGCGCACCAGGGAGTCGACGTGGGCGCGCGACACCGAGTTGAGCGCGGCGTCGGCGGCGGTGAACAGCCCCGCCACGGGGACCAGCAGAACCGCGACGACGAGCAGCGGAACGACCATCTGCTCAGGTGTCGTCGAGGCCGACGGTGCCGAGGACGGCGGAGTCGCTGCGCCGCTGGGCCGCGCGGGCGGCGGCCGCGCTGCGCGCCCGGCGCCAGTCCGCGAGCAGCGTGGCCTGCAGCGCGAACATCTCGCGCTCCTCATCGGGCTCGGCGTGGTCGTAGCCCAGCAGGTGCAGCACGCCGTGCACGGTGAGCAGGTGCAGCTCGTCGTCGAGGCCGTGACCCGCCGCACGGGCCTGCACCCTGGCGAACTCCGGGCACAGCACGACGTCGCCGAGCAGCGCCGGGCCCATGTCGGACGCGTCGGGCCTGCGGGACTCCTCGACCAGCTCGTCCATCGGGAACGACATGACGTCGGTGGGCCCGGGCTCGTCCATCCAGCGCTCGTGCAGCTCGGCCATCGTGTCGGTGGTGACGGCGATGATCGACAGCTCGGCCGCGGGGCTGACCCGCATGGCCGCGAGCGTGTGCCGGGCGACCGAGACGATCAGCTCGGCGTCCACGGGAACGCCGGACTCGTTGCTCACCTCGATCGACACGCTCTCCAGGATAGGCCGTGCCGCGGTCATCCCCGATCACGGGCGGTCGACGCGTGGCACTCCTCCGGCGAGAATGGGCGCCGTGATCCACAACTGGGCGGGCAACGTCACCTTCGGGGCGGCCCGGTTCCACCGGCCGACGTCCGTGGCGCAGGTGCAGGAGCTGGTCGCCGACGCGCGGCGGGTGCGCGTGCTCGGCAGCGGGCACTCGTTCTCGCCGGTCGCCGACACTCCCGGCGACCTCCTGTCGCTGGCCGCGCTCCCGCCGTCGCTGGAGATCGCCGACCGCACCGTCACGATCTCGGCGGGCATGCGGTACGGCGAGCTGGTCGGTCCCGTGCACGAGGCCGGGCTGGCGCTGCCCAACACCGGCTCGCTGCCGCACATCATGGTCGCGGGGGCGGTGGCGACCGGCACCCACGGCTCGGGTGACACCAACCCGACCCTCGCCGCGCCGGTGTCCGCGGTGGAGCTCGTCGGCCCATCAGGGGAGCTGCGCACGGTGCGGCGCGGCGATCCCGGGTTCGCCGGGGCGGTGGTGGCGCTGGGCGCGCTAGGGGTCGTCACCCGGCTGACGCTCGACCTCGTCCCGACCTACGACGTGCGGCAGACCGTCGTGGAGGGCCTGCGGTCGTTCGACGACGTGCCGGAGGCGCTCGCCGCGGCCTACAGCGTCAGCCTCGTCACCTACTTCGCGGGCGAGGGCTTCGAGCAGGTGTGGGTGAAGCAGCGGGCGTCCGAGCCCGCGTTGCCCGCCGGGTGGCTGGGCACGAAGCCCGCCGACGGGCCCCGGCACATGGTGCGCGGCGTTGACCCGGCGTCCTGCACGCCTCAGCTGGGTTCGACGGGCCCGTGGTACACCCGGCTCCCGCACTTCCGGGTGGACTTCACGCCCAGCAACGGCGACGAACTGCAGTCGGAGTACCTCGTGCCGCGGGCCGCGGTGGTGCAGGCACTGCAGGCGCTCGACGCGATCCGCGACCGCATCGCGCCGGTGCTGCACGTCGCCGAGGTCCGGTCGGTCGCGGCCGACGACCAGTGGCTCTCCGCGGCGTACGGCCGGGACAGTGCAGCGCTGCACTTCACCTGGATCGCCGACGAAGCGGCGGTGCGGCCCGTCGTCGGCGCGGTCGAGGCGGTGCTCTCCGACCTCGACGCCCGCCCGCACTGGGGCAAGGTGTTCAGCACCCCGCCGGAGCGGCTGGCGCAGCTGTGGCCGCACTTGTCCGACTTCGTCGGCGCGGCCCGGACGGCGGACCCGCAGGGCAAGTTCCGCAACGCGTTCCTGGATCGGCACCTGCCCGCCTGATCGGTCGTGGCTCCACGCGGTGATTGCGCATCCCAGGCAGGCGCCACCCGACCGCGCACCCCCGTGGGTGACCGCGCGCGGTCAGCGGCGGGCCGTTCGAGGGCGCGGCGGTCCGGCGTGGTCAGGTCGAGGCGCGGCGGCCCCGCCTGCATGGCGGGCATGGCGGCGCGGGCGTGCGCGTGGCTCATGTCGCGCGGTTCGGGTCGTAGGTCGCAATTCCCAGCGCGGCCCACGCCCGCAGCAGCCGGACGTCACCGCTGGCCGCGACGAGGTCGTCGTCCTCGAGACGGGCGGCGGACGCGCAGTGGACGGCGTCGTAGCCGCGGAGCGCGAACCGGTCGGCGAACACCGCGGCCGCGCGGACCACTGCCGCGTCGACCTCGATGACGTCGAGCTCCGGCCACAGGCGCTCCAGCAGGGCCAGCGTGGCGGTGTGCTGCGCTCTGCTCAGACGTCCTCCGCGGACCGCCGCGGCCAGGGCCGCCGCCGTCTCGACGTAGGTGAGCCGGCAGGCCACGACGTCGTCCGCGTCGTCCCAGAAGCGACGGCACGCGGCGCTGCCCGGTTCGGCGACGAGCAGCGGGACGAACGCCGAGGTGTCGAGATATCCGATCACCCCCGCTGCTCGGCGATCAGGTCGGACACGGGCGCCGCGGCCTCGATTGGATCCGGCGCGGGTCCTTTGCGCCGCCGTGCGCGCGTGACCAAGCCGTCCGCCCGCAACCGCTCCAGCCGAGTCGGGACGTCGACCGGCACGATGCGGGCGATGGGATGACCGTGGTCGGTCACGGTGAGAGTGCGGCCGTTACGCACGAGCGCCAGGTGCTTGCTCAACCCGTCGCGCAACTCCCGGATGCCGATCTCCAACCTGCACCTCCCGATGTGGCCACTTGACCTAGGGTAATTGTAGCCATCATGCGGTCGGTTCGAGGCCGACTCCGCACTCTTTGGCATGACTTCGCACCCCGTCGGCGGGGTGCGAAGTGACCGTGGGGGTGCGAAGTCGCGGGTCAGTGGGCGCAGGCGGTCAGCGGCGGCGGGCGCGCCGGTCCGGCGGGGGCCCGTTGCGGGGCGCGGCGGCCCGGAGGTTGGGGCGCTCACCCGCCGCGTCCCAGCGGGCGTAGGCGTCGACGATGTCGGCGACCAGCCGATGCCGCACCACGTCGGCACTGGACAGCTGCGCGAAGTGCACGTCGTCGACGTCGGAGAGGATCTCGCGCACGACCTGCAGGCCGGAGCGGACGCCTGCGGGCAGGTCGACCTGGGTGACGTCGCCGGTCACCACGATCTTCGACCCGAACCCCAGCCGGGTGAGGAACATCTTCATCTGCTCGGGCGTGGTGTTCTGCGCCTCGTCGAGGATGATGAACGCGTCGTTGAGGGTGTTGTGGGTGAGCAGGTAGTCCTCGGTCACGTACAGCGAGTCGGCCGCTGCGACCTGGATGCATACGGCCTCGGCTCGGCCCACCGGCTCGATGCTGTCGATGAAGCGCATGGGCCGCCCACCGCCGCCCGCCGCGACATACGTCGCCAGCTTGCGCCGGAGCCGGAACGGCTCGACGCCCGCCGGAAGGCGCAGGTCGACCACGTGGGCATCGTGGCGGTACGGGACCTCGCGGCCACTTGCCCGGCCCGGAATCCGGCCTTCGGCGGGACGCACCCGCGAGTAGGCGACACCACCCAGCGAACGGACGAGCTCGACGACGTCGTCGAGCAACGCGAGTGACGTGGTCGTGTACTGGATACGGCAGGTGCGACCGACTTGGACGACCGGACCGCCGTCGGAGTCGAGCAGCCCCTGAAGCACGGCAAGGCGCACCTCCGGGGTATTGCGCAAGTACTCGGTGGGCACGAACTTGGTGGCCGACCGGGTGCCGAGCAGGTCCAGCGCACGGAGGACGCCGGTCACCGGGTTCTCCAGCGTGATGACGTCAGCCGGGGCGCTGATGCGATTCAGGACGTAGTCGATGCCGCTCCAATGACGCAAGCGCACTCCGAGAAGCGCCGCCTCGAGTGCGGCGGTCAGCTCGGGATCCGCGGTCGTGAAGCCCGGGGTTGTCGACCCGGTCAGACACCCGTCACCCAGCAGGAGCCCGAGCGCATACGGATCCATCGGGACCGCCTGCGCCGGATACCGAACCGGCGCGGAGAGCAACGGCAGCTCGTAGCGGCGAGCATGCGCCGCACGCAGGTTGCCGATCATCTCCTGCGTCTGCATCACCCGCCACGGCTTGCCGCGTCTCTTGTCGGACGCCGTACGCACCGTCCACAGGTGCTCGCCGCAGCAACGCGTGGACGCGCCGTCCTGGGTCGTCACGCGGTAGATGTCCTTCTCGCCCTGTGGGAACACGCCGAGCACCGGCGTCGGCTCGCCGTTCGACCCGACGACGAGATCGCCGACCCGGAGGTTCCCGATCGGGCGGAAGCCCCCGGGGGTGAGCACCCTGGTGGTGACCGGCTGCGCTCGCCCACGCATGTACGCCAAGGGCGCGACCTCGATCGTTCCGGCCGCCATGAGCTTCGGGATCGACTCCGGGTCGAGCATGTCGTGCAACGCGTCGTACAGCGGGCGCAGGTAGGGGTCGATCTTCTCGTACAGCGTGCCGGGCAGGTAGCCCAGCCGCTCGCCCGCCTCGACGGCGGGGCGGGTGAGGATGATCCGGTTGACCATCTTGGTCTGCAGCGCCTGCACGGCCTTGGCCATGGCGAGGTAGGTCTTGCCGGTGCCCGCCGGGCCGATGCCGAACACGATCGTGTGCGCGTCGATGGCGTCGACGTAGCGCTTCTGGTTCAGCGTCTTGGGCCGGATGGTGCGGCCGCGTCGGGACAGGATGTCCAGCGAGAGCACCTCGGCGGGCGACTCCCCCTCCCGACCCGGGCCGGAGCCGAGCATCTCCACCGTGCGTCGCACGGCGTCCACGGAGACCTGCTGGCCGCGCTCGGCGAGGGTGATCAGCTCGGCGAACACCCGCTCGCCGAACGCCACGTCGGCCGGGGCGCCGGTGAGGGTGAGCTCGTTGCCCCGGACGTGCACGTCGGCGTCGAGGAGATCCTCGGCCATGCGCAGGCTCTCGTCGCGCGAGCCCAGCAGCGCGAGCAGAGCGGCGTCCGGAACGGCCATACGGGACTGGACGGGATCCGGATGGGTCAAGTACTCCCCGCCTGCTTTCGCTACCGCGGATGGGACGTCGCCGATGCTACCGCGCTCCGCAGCGCCCGGTCCCCTTCATTCCAGGGGCGGGTTGCCGCGGTGGCCGCCGTCGGGAGCACTCCTGCCCACGCACGAGCACCATGTGCTCATGCATGACGACTCCGGCTTCGTCCTCCCCCGCGTCGCCCGCTTCGTCCGCGAGCGGCTGGCCCCCGCCCGGTACCGGGCGTCGGTCCCGGCCACGGTCACCGCGTGGACGGCGCCGGGCGAGCCGGTGCCGTTCGCCGAGGCCGTGGCGCAGGAGTACCGCCCGTTCGCCGTCGGCGAGGCGTGGGGACGGCCGTGGGGCACGGTGTGGTTCCACGTCACCGGGGCGGTGCCCGCAGACTGGGCGCACCCGGAGCTGGTGGTCGACCTCGGGTTCACCGGCGCGGCCCCCGGCTTCCAGGCCGAGGGCACGGTGTACGCACCCGACGGGGTCGTGCTCGGCGGGCTGGAGCCGCGTCGCCGCGCCGTGCCGCTGGCCGGGCCCGGCACGCACGCGGCCGGGTCGCAGCAGGGTGCCCCCGGCGCGGCCCCGGTCGAGCTCTACGTCGAGGCCGCCGCCAACCCCGACGTCACCGGCGGCTGGTCCTGGGCGCCCACCCCGCTCGGCGACCTCGCCACCGCGGGCGAGGACCTCTGCTACCGCCTTGGCCCGGTCGAGCTCGCCGACCTCGACCGGACGGTCTGGGCGCTCGTCCAGGACATCTGGACGCTGACCGGGCTCGTCGAGGCCCTTCCGGGCGACCTCCCCCGGCGCGCCGAGGTGTTGCGCGCGCTGGAGCGCGCGGTCGACGCCGTCGATCCCGACGACGTCGCGGCCACCGCCGCGGCGGGCCGCGCCGAGCTGGCGGAGGTACTCGCCCGACCCGCCCACGCCAGCGCGCACCGCGTGTACGCCGTCGGGCACGCGCACATCGACTCGGCGTGGCTGTGGCCGGTGCGCGAGACCGTCCGCAAGGTCACCCGCACCTTCGCCAACGCGCTGCAGCTCATGGAGACCGACGACGAGCTGGTCTTCGCCGCCTCCTCGGCCCAGCAGTACGCCTGGATCCGCGACCACCAGCCCGAGCTCTTCGCCCGCCTCCGCAAGCGCGCCGCCGAGGGCCGGTTCGTGCCGGTGGGCGGCATGTGGGTGGAGTCCGACACGAACATGCCCGGGGGCGAGGCCCTGGCTCGCCAGCTCGTGTACGGCGCACGGTTTTTCCGGGACGAGCTGGGCGTCGAGTCCGACGGCGTCTGGCTGCCCGACTCGTTCGGCTACTCCGCCGCGCTCCCGCAACTCGCCGCCGCGGCGGGGCGGCGCTGGCTGCTCACCCAGAAGATCAGCTGGAACGACACCAACCGGTTCCCGCACCACACGTTCCGGTGGGAAGGCATCGACGGCACCCGCATCCTGACGCACTTCCCGCCCGTCGACACCTACAACGCCGAGCTGTCCGGTGGGGAGCTGGCCCGCGCGCAGCGGCAGTTCGCGGAGAAAGGTCGGGCCAACACGTCGTTGGTGCCGTTCGGCTGGGGCGACGGCGGCGGCGGGCCCACCCGCGAGATGCTCGCCGCCGCGCACCGCACCCGTGACCTGGAGGGCTCGCCGACCGTGCGCCTGGCCCGTCCGTCGGAGTTCTTCGCTGACGCCGCGGCCGAGTACCCGACGCCGCCGGTGTGGGTGGGCGAGCTGTACCTGGAGTACCACCGCGGCACCTACACCACCCAGGCGCGCACCAAACGCGGCAACCGGCGCAGCGAGCACCTGCTGCGCGAGGCCGAGCTGTGGGCCACCACCGCGGCCGTGCGGGCGGGCGCGGACTACCCCGTCGAGACGCTGCGCCGCTGCTGGGAGACGGTGCTGCTGCAGCAGTTCCACGACATCCTGCCCGGCACGTCGATCGCGTGGGTGCACCGGCAGGCCGAACGCGAGTACGCCCGGGTCGCGGAAGAACTGGAGGCGGTGATCGCCGACGCGCTCACCCTTCTCGTCGGCCCCGGCGACCGTGCGCTGGCCGCCAACGCGGGCCCCTACGCCGTCGACGGCGTGCCGGGCCTTGGCGTGGCGACTGCGCCACCTGCCAACGACGACGAGGACCGCGACGACACCGCACCCGGCGGGGTGCCCGGTCTCGACGACCGGGGTGGCGCCGTGCTCACCACCGCCGAGCTGCGCGTGGTCGTCGACGGCCGTGGGCTGATCACGTCGATTCACGACCAGGTCGCCGACCGCGAGCTCGTCCCGCCCGGCCGCGCAGCGAACCTCCTGCAGCTCCATCGCGACACCCCCACCTACTGGGACGCGTGGGACATCGACCGGCACTACCGCCGCCACGCCGTCGACCTGGTCGAGGGGTCGGTGACGGCCGACGAGGACGGCGTGCGGATCGTCCGGCACGTCGGCGAGTCCACGATCACGCAGACGGTCGCGCTGCGCGGCCGCACGATCGAGATCGACACCCACGTCGACTGGCATGAGCGGCAGAAGCTGCTCAAGCTCGCCTTACCGCTCGACGTGCACGCCGACCGCGCCGCGTCCGAGATCCAGTTCGGGCACGTGTACCGGCCAACGCACGCCAACACGTCGTGGGACGCCGCGCGATTCGAGACATGCGCCCACCGGTGGGTGCACGTCGGTGAGCCGGGATATGGGGTGGCGGTGGCCAACGACGCGACCTACGGCCACGACGTCACCCGCGACGGGCGCACCACGACCGTGCGGTTATCGCTGCTGCGTGCCCCGCTCTTCCCCGACCCGGACGCCGACCAGGGCGAACATCGGTTCCGGGTCGCGCTGCGGGTCGGCGCGACAATCGGCGACGCCGTGGCCGAGGGCTACCGGCTCAACCTCCCGTTGCGCCGGGTGCGGGGCGGGAACGACGTCGCGCCGCTCGTCGTGGTGGACGACCCGGCGGTCGTCGTCGAGGCGGTGAAGCTCGCGGAGGACGGAAGCGGCGACGTGGTCGTGCGGCTCTACGAGGCGTTCGGCACCCGGGCTTCCGTGCGGATCACGCCGACGTTCGACCATGCGTCGGTGAGCGAGACCGACCTGCTGGAGGCGCCGCTGCCCGAGCCCGTCGCGCTCGACGGCGACCGGCTGCACCTCCGCCCGTTCCAGATCGTCACCCTGCGCTTCGCTATCTGATCAGCGCCTGTACCTCGCGGAAGCGCGGGTGGGTCGCGTCGCGGAGCCACTCGAACAGCACCATCTCCGTAGTGACGAGCTCGACGCCGTGCCGGACGAGCCGGTCGAGCGCGGCCTCGCGGTTGGCGGCCGTGCGCGAGCCGACGGCGTCGGACACCACCAGCACCCGGTGCCGGGCGCCGAGCAGCCCAAGCGCGGTCTGCAGCACGCAGACGTGCGCCTCGCAGCCCGCGACCAGCACCTCCTCGGTACCCGGCGGCAGCAAGGTCGGGAAGCCCGCGGCGTTGAAGACCGTCTTGGGCAGCACGAGCTGGGGGAAGGCCCGAAGCTCCGCGACCGTGGGGCCGAGCTTGTCGGGGGCCTGCTCGGTGGCGCACACCGGAATGTCGAGCATCGCCGCCGCGGCCGCGAGCCGGTGGGCGTTCGCGACCATCTCCTTGCCGCGGTCGAGCGCGGCCACCAGCCGTTCCTGCACGTCGACGAGCAGCACCGCGCAGCCCTCGGCCGAGATCAGCATGGCGCGAGGGTAGGCCCTGTCCCCTTGATCAGCGACCACCCCACAGCGGCCATGATCACCGGTTCGGTGCCGAACCCGGCCAGATTCGACCGCTTCCGCAACGAACTGGTGATCATGGCGGTGGGACGGGGCCGGTGGACGCGCGGATCGGCAGACGGGCGGACCGGCGGGCGAGCGGGCGAGCGGGCGAGCGGGCGAGCGGGCGGGCGGGCGCGGACCGGCAGGCGTGGAGGCCCGTCAGCGCGCCCAGCGCGCCGTCAGCGCGCCGTCACCGAACCCAGCGCGCCGTCACCGCACCCAGCGCGCCGTCAGCGCGCCCAGCGCGCCGTCACCGCGCCCAGCGCGGGGTCAGCGCACCCAGGGCGCCGAGGGCCACCGCGGCGGCGCTCGACGCGCGCAGCACCTCCGGGCCGAGCCGCACCGGCTGCGCCCCAGCCGCCCCGAGCAGGCCGAGCTCGTCGTCGGTGATCCCCCCCTCGGGCCCGACGACCAGCAGGATTTCCCCCGCACCAGGCAGCACGACCTCGGTGAGCGGCGTCGTCGCGCCCTCGTGCAGCACCAGCGCGCAGGCCGCCGCCGCGACCCGCGCGGCCAGCGCGCGCGTCGACACCGGCTCGACCACCGGCGGCACCCACGCGCGGCGGGCCTGCTTGGCCGCCTCCCGGGCGGTGGCACGCCAACGGGCCAGCCCCTTGTCGCCGCGCGGGCCCTCGGCCCAACGGGCGACGCACCGCGCCGCGGTCCAGGGCACGAGCGCGTCGACCCCCGCCTCGGTGGCCAGCTCGACCGCCAGCTCGCCGCGGTCGCCCTTGACCAGCGCCTGCGCGACGACGACCCGCGGCGACGGCAGGGGGACGGAGCACCGGGAGCCGATCGTCAGCTCGACGACGTCGCGCCCGGTCGCGGCGACGACGGCGTGCGCGAGGCCGCCCCGTCCGTCGCCGAGGAGCACGGTCTCGCCCGGCCGCAGCCGTTTGACGGTGGCGGCGTGGCGCCCCTCGGGCCCGTCGAGCACCGCGTGACCGCCTGCGGGCAGGGCGTCGAGCAGGAAGAGGGGTGGGGTCGACACGCTGCGTCCGATGGTCCGCTCAGCGGAAGCTGTCGCGCAGCCGGGAGAACAGGCCGTGGCCGTTGCGGGTGCCGGAGAGGTCGGGCTGCTCCTCGCCGCGCAGCGCGGCGAGCTTGCGCAGCAGATCGGTCTGCTCCCGGTCGAGCTTGGTGGGGACGACGACCTCGACGTGCACCATGAGGTCACCCTGGCCGTCGACGCGGCCGGTGGAGCGCAGCCGGGGCATGCCCTTGCCGCGCAGTGTGCGCACGGTGCCCGGCTGCGTGCCCGGCTCGACGTGCAGCTCCTCGGTGCCCGCCAGCGTGGGCAGCGGCAGCATGGCGCCGAGCGCGGCGGCGGTCATCGGGAGCCGGACCGTGCAGTGCAGGTCAGCGCCGTCGCGGGTGAAGAGCTCGTGCGGCTCCTCCTCGACCTCCACGTACAGGTCGCCCGCCGAGCCGCCGCCCGGGCCGACCTCGCCGCGCCCCGCCAGCCGCACGCGCATGCCGTCGGCCACCCCCGGTGGAATCTTGACCGGGACGTCGCGGCGGGAACGGACGCGGCCCTCGCCCTGGCAGCGTCGGCACGGCTCGGGGATGACCTCGCCGAACCCGCGGCACGTTGGGCACACCCGCGACGTGACGACCTGGCCCAGGAACGAGCGCTGCACGCTCTGCACCTCTCCACGGCCGTTGCAGATGTCGCAGCGGACGGTGGTGGTGCCGGGGGCGCAGCCCTGGCCGGAGCAGTCGGAGCACAGCACGGCCGTCTCGACCGGCAGCTCGCGCGTGACGCCGGTGGCGCACTCCTCCAGCGTGAGCGTCATGCGGATGAGCGCGTCGGCGCCGGGCTGCACCCGGCTGCGCGGCCCACGGCCCCGTCCGCCGACCCCGCCCGTGCCGCCGAAGAAGGCGTCCATGATGTCGCCGAAGCCGAAGGCGCTGAACGGATCGCCGCTCGCGCTCTGCCCGCCGTTGCCGAGCGGGTCGCCACCGAGGTCGACGATGCGGCGCTTCTCCGGATCGGACAGCACCTCGTACGCGGCGCTGACCTCGGCGAACCGCTCCTTCGCGCCCACGTCGGGGTTCACGTCCGGGTGCAGCTCGCGCGCGAGCCGTCGGTACGCGCGCTTGATCTCATCGGGCCCGGCGTCCGGTGTGACGCCGAGGATCCCGTAGTAGTCCCGTACCACCCCAGCGTCCCTCATGATCTCTCACTCAACTATCTAGCGTGCCGTCAGGATCTCACCTACGTACCGGGCGACGGCATGCACCGCCGCAATCGACCCCGGATAGTCCATCCGGGTGGGACCAACCACGCCCATTCCGCCCAGCACGGTGCTCATCCCGTAGCCGATGGACACCACCGAGGTGTCGCGCATCTCCTCCGCCTCGTTCTCGCCCCCGATCCGCACGGTGACGGTGCCCGGGTCCTGCGCGGACGCCAGCAGCTTCAACACGACGACCTGCTCCTCCAGCGCCTCCAGGATCTGGCGCAGGGAGTGCGGGAAGTCGGCGGCGTTGCGGGTGAGGTTGGCGGTGCCGCCGAGCAGCAGCCGCTCCTCGGGGTGCTCGACGAGGGTCTCGATGAGCACCGACGCCACCGTGGTGACCACCCCCCGCAGCTCGGCGGGCGCGCTCTCGGGCAGGTCGGCGACGGCCACGGATGCCGCGGCGAGCGGCCGCCCGGACAGCGCGCCGTTGACCAGGGCCCGCAGCGCCGCCACGTCGTCGTCGGAGAGCACCTCGCCGAGGTCGACCACGCGCTGGTCGACCCGGCCGGAGTCGGTGATCAGCACGAGCATCAGGCGGGCAGGCGTGAGCGCGACGACCTCGCAGTGCCGCACCGTGGAACGGGTGAGCGTGGGGTACTGGATGACCGCCACCTGCCGGGTGAGCTGGGCGAGCAGCCGCACGCTGCGGCGCATGACGTCGTCGAGGTCGACCGCGCCGTCGAGGAACGCCTGCACCGCCCGCCGCTCGGCCACTGAGAGCGGCTTGACCTGCGTCAACCGGTCGACGAACACGCGGTAACCCTTGTCGGTGGGCACCCGGCCCGCGCTGGTGTGCGGCTGGGCGATGAGCCCGTCCTCCTCCAGCACGGCCATGTCGTTGCGCACGGTGGCGCTGGAGACGCCCAGGTTGTGCCGGTCGACGATCATCTTGGAGCCGACGGGCTCGTGCGTCGCCACGTAGTCGGCGACGATCGCGCGCAGGACCGCAAAGCGGCGCTCGTCGGCATTCATAGACCTAGTGTAGGCGCGGTGTTGATCCGCAGGCCGGTGCTCGACGCGATCGCCGACGGGTCGGTCACCGCACTGTTCCGGCGGTGGGACCGGCCCCGGGTGCGGGTGGGCGGCACACAGCGCACGGTGGTCGGGGTGCTGGAGTTCACGGCGGTCGAGGCGGTGGCGCTGTCCCGGCTCACCGCGGCGGACGCCCGGGCGGCAGGCTACCCGACGGTGGCGGCGCTGCGGGCGGCCCAGACCGGCGCGGGTCGGCTCTACCGGATCACGGTGCGCCCTGCAGGTCCGGACCCGCGGGTGGCGCTGCGGGCGCGGGCCGATCTCTCCGCGGCGGAGCGCGCCGAGATCGCCGCCCGGCTGGAGCGGATGGACCGGCGCGGCCTGTGGACGGGCACCGTGTTGCGGCTCATCGCCGAGCGGCCCGGCGTGCGCGCGCCCGACCTCGCCGCGTCGCTGGGGCGGGAGACCCTGCCGTTCAAGCGCGACGTGCGCAAGCTCAAGGAGCTGGGGCTGACCGAGAGCCTGGAGGTGGGCTACCGGCTCTCCCCGCGCGGCCGGGCCTACCTGGGCGCCGGGCGCACGCCCCCGGCATGATCACCGGGGTCGGGACATGACGGCCAAATATGGCGCTCATGTCCCCATCCTGGCGATCACGACGGAGTCGATCACGGCACAGGGGAGGGGACGAGCAGGTCGCGCACCACGGCGTCGGCCAGCAGGCGTCCACGCCGGGTGAGCACGATGCGCGGGCCATCGGCGGCAGGCCCGGCGGCTGGCAGGCCCGGCGGCGGCAGGCCCGGCGGCGAGCGGCGCGGCCCTGCCTTCGCGCCGCTCCAGCAGGCCGTCGGCAACCGCACGCTCCGCGGCCCGGCGGCCGTCGGCGTCGAGCAAGGAAAGCGGCAGGCCGGACGCCAGCCGCAGCCGCAGCATCACACGCTCGGTGTGGCGCTCGGCGTCGGTCAGGTCCTCGCGCCCGGCCGCGGGCGACTCCCCCGCGGCCAGCGCGGCGGCGTAGCGGGCCGGGTGTTTGACGTTCCACCAGCGAGTGCCCGCGAGGTGGGAGTGTGCGCCGGGGCCCAGCCCCCACCAGTCCCCGCCCGACCAGTAGCCCAGGTTGTGCCGACACGCGGCCGCGTCCGACGCGGCCCAGTTCGACACCTCGTACCAGCGCAGACCCGCGGCGGTGAGCCGGTCGTCGAGCATCTCGTAACGGGCGGCGGCGACGTCGTCGTCGGGGGCGGGCAGCTCCCCGCGGGCCACCCGGCGCGCCATCGCCGTGCCGTCCTCGACGATCAACGCGTACGCGGAGACATGGTCCACCCCGGCGGCGAGGACGGCGTCGAGCGAGGCGGCGAGGTCGGCGTCGGTCTCCCCCGGTGTGGCGTAGATCAGGTCCAGATTGACGTGTGCAAACCCGGCCGCGCGGGCCTCGCGGGCGGCGTCGACGGCCCGGCCGGGCGTGTGGCGGCGGTCCAGCACCCGCAGGACGTGCGGCGCCGCCGACTGCATCCCCAGCGACACCCGGGTGAACCCGGCCTCGACGAGCCCGTCGAAGAACGCGGGCGAAGTCGACTCGGGGTTCGCCTCGGTGGTGACCTCGGCCCCGTCTGCGAGCCCGAACGTCGCGCGGATCGCGGCGAGCACCGCGGCCAGCCGGGAAGCGCCGATCAGCGACGGGGTGCCACCCCCCACGAACACGGTGTCGACTGCCCGCGGCCCGACCGTCGCGGCGGCCAGCACCAGCTCCCGGCGCACGGCCTCCAGCCACCCGTCCGGCGACGCGCCCGAGCCTGCGAGCTCCGAGGCGGTGTAGGTGTTGAAGTCGCAGTAGCCGCACCGCGCCGCACAGAACGGCACGTGGACATAGACGCCGAAGGGGGGCGCGGGCACCCGTCCACGGTAACCGCGCGCCGACCCCGCGGTGGAACGACGCCACCTGCGGCCGGTGCGGATCGTCGGCAACATCGCCACGCAAGCTGCGACGCTTACGAGACATTTGGGCGAGCGGCCGGGCGAAGAACTGGCATCTTCCGGCCATCAACCAGGGGGAAGCTACGCCGATGCCCGAGAACGTGGACATGGCACCCGGGCTCCGCCGTCCCGACCTGGTGCGAGTGCTCGAGTCGGCTGCGTCTCTCCAGGCTGTTGTCCCCGACGCCGTCCTGGTCGGCGGCTCGGCCGCGGCACTGTGGGCCAACCACCGCACGTCGTTCGACCACGACCACGTGCTGGCGGACCTGAACGCGCGCTTCGACACCGTTCTTGAGGCGATTGCGGCAATCGAAGGATGGGGTTCGACCGCTACGGAATCGCCTATTCCGGGCAAGTCCTCGCCCGCATCGACGTTTACTACTCGGACCAGCGCGGTCCCGACGCGGAGGGCGTCGCAACTCAGCTTGCCCCCCAGCTCGCCGATCCCCGTCCGGCGGACCGCCGTCGTCGAGCGCGCCCGCCAGGACGCTTGCGCCCGAGCACGACGAGACAACGGGCGAGGCCGGCGATTCCGCCACCCGGTTCGGCCGGTCGCGGTAGGCTTCGCCGCCCCCACCTGTCCACTGAAGGTCAGTCGGCGCCAATCTTTCGTTGCTGATACGAAGTTCGGTTGTGGAGGCTGGCGAGCCGCCGCTGGAGGGCGTCGAAGGGCCGTCGAAGATTGTCCCATATCAACGACGTGCCATCACCGCACAATAGACTGCGGCGGCCCCAGACATCGCCCCGCAGTCAAGCGCACCTGGATCTCGCCGGACGAAGGGGCTGGGGTCACCCGGCGGCGCGATGAAGCGCGCGCCTACCTCGGCCAGAACGAACCTGTCGAGACGTTGCCCAGGCGGCGCAGCGGTGGCCCGTCGCTCGTCCTCGGTCCCGCCCGTGTGACGTTCTGACAGGGCGACCTGTATTCCGTGGTAATCGAGTTGAGCGGTGTTCACGTCCTTGTCGTCTTCGTATATGGGAATGGCGACGTGGCTATAGGCGTACGGCGTTATCCCCTGTACTGTTCTTCCCAGAACATCGTCGTCGAGGGCCTCTTGTATCTGTTCGTCGACGACTGTCATATCTCTGTTGATGACCGTCAGGACGGGCAGGGTGAGCGGCACACGCCCACCTCCTCTCGGCTGCGCCGGCGTTCGGCGCGTCAGGGCAAATCGGGCGCACCGACGCGATCAGCCTGCACCGCAGGCCGATGTGGCGACAGCTGCATTCGGCTGCTCATCGCTGCTCGCTCCCGTGCATCGAGCTGCTCCCGTAGGGCAGCCACCTCGTGACGGAGCTCGCCGATGAGCCGGTACAGCGCCTGGATGGAAACCATGGCCACCCCGTTGGCATCCACCATCGCAATGGTGTGGTCGTCCCCGCCGAGCCCGAACGTGGCCGCCCAGTCCTGCGCCATCGGGCCCAGGTGGCGCACCTGCGGGCCCTCCCAGTGGTAGCGCCAGGTGCTGATCGGCAGGTCGGCGACCCGCTCGAGGATCTGGAACCCGTCGACCGGCTCGACCGGTCCGGCCGACCCTGAACCGGGCAGGCCGGACCGGTCGGGCGTGCTCAGCGGCTCCACTCCACCGGGAGGAGGTCACGCTTCAGCCTGCGGTCGCTCAGTGCGCCCAGCGCGGACGTGGCGATGGGGATGAGGTCCGTCCAGCTGAAAGCGGCCTCGACCCCGCCGTCGGACGCCAGGGCGGATGCCGGTGACTGGGCGCGGTCGATGGGAGCCGCCTGCAGCGGGAGTTGCAGGGGGGACGAGCGCTGCGGCTCGGATGCCGGCGACGGCATCGTCTGGTCGATCATTTCCTACTCCTTTGTTGTCGGACTCGTGCCGGACCTCAGGTGTCGCGCTACTTGTTGAGCCAGTCCTTGGCGTATTGCCACGCGTACTGGCCGGGCTCCTCCAGCCAGTCGCCGACGGGCAGACCGAAAACGTCGGCCTCAACTCCTCGGGCGGTGTCCAGCGCCGCGGGCGACGCGGTGCGCTCGATCGGCGCTGCCTGTAGCGGCACGTGCAGCGCGGCCATGGTGATCGTCATTGTCTGCGTGTCGGGCATCATAGGTCTCCTTTTCTGGTCTCCTTTCCGATCCGGAAGGGGGCCGGAATGGCGGGCTCACTCAGAACCAGATCCCCTGCTGCGCGTAGCACAGGTCCCGGCCCATTCCGGTCAGGTCGCCGCAACCCGCGGCCTCGACGCCGCCGGGGCACCCGGTCGCCGCTTCCTCGCGGCCCTGCTCGTCGCGGCGGATCGGATGTGCCTGCACGGGGAGGTGCATCGACAGGTTCGGGCGCGGGGTGGTCGGGTCGGTCATCGTTACCTCCAAGGTGTTGTCGCCGATCAGAATCGGCCGAGGAAGCGGTGCGCAGGCGCGAGGCTGACCGGCAGCTCGACGCTGACGTCGATCGTGAACAGCCAGGACACTCGTGCGCGTCGATCGTCGACCGGGTCGAAGAACGTGAGGACGACGTCCCAGCAATCCGAATCCATCCGGCAGTACGGGCTCTTCGACACGGTGATCGTGTCCAACGCATAGAGACCGGTATCCGGGCCGGGAACGTACTCGCCGGACAGGAAGCCCTGCTGGATCTCGGCGCCGACCAGGAACGCATTGGTTCCGGCGTAGTTCAGCGCCCGATCCGCGGGGCTTTGCCCCAGGTTGCGGAACTGGTAGTAGACCTTGTCCAGGAACGCGCGGATGTTGCGCTGGTTCGCTTCCCGGGTGGGGGTCTCCATTCCCCTCTGGTTGGTCTGCTCTTCCACCTGCTTGATCATCTCGTTGATCAGCGCCGCCTCGTTCCAGGTGTACAGGCCCCGGGCGCTGACCTGGACCACCGGCACCACCTGGCCGGAGAACAGCCGCACCGTACGTCCGGTCAACACCCCCGGAATGGACACCCGGGAGACATAACCCGCCACCACCTTCGGGTCCGGGTCCGTGGGATTCACGATCTGGCCGACGATGGCGTCCCGGAACACCTTGTAGATGTAGGACACCGGGGGATGCGCGACGAAGCTCGACAGCATCGCGCCGAGGTGGTTGGGATCGCCGACGACTTCGTAGAGCTCCGTCTTGTTCGGGTCCGGCGACGTGAACGGCTCCCAGGTCATGCCGACCGGCATTTCGGCCTCGAGGGCGTAGATGGGGGTCCGGTCGAGGGTCAACGTCCACGTGAGCTTGTCCGAGGCCCAGGGGTTCTCCGCCAGGTACCTGGCCAGGTGCCGGGGGTCATACGGGTTCGGCTGCGCCACGATCGGCCTGCCGTCGGCGTCCTCGCCGACCTTGAACTCCTTCATCTGTTGACGGAACCCGTCCCGCTGGGCCTCCGTGCGGAAGTCGTAGCCAATCGTGCCGAGCGCGTAGATCAGCTGACCCCCGCCGTTTCCGTCACAGGCACACCCCGACGCTGCGCGCACCCCGACGGCCGTAGACACAGCTTCGGCCGACGGCGCCACCGGCGGCCGGGGCGGGGGCGGGGAATCCGATGGGCGGGGTGGAGCGCCCGGCCCGACCGATGCCGGGCTGCCCGCGGCGCAGGAACAGTGGCCGCCGGCTACGGCCTGATCGAGGCCTGCCGGAGCGACGGCGAGGTCCGCGCTCGGCGACAACGGCGTTGCCGGATCGGCGTCCGGCCCGATCGGCTCGGACGGAGCGTACGCAAGATCGGAACTGTCCACAGCCGTTATCCCTCCCATGACAAGGTCGTGTGCTCGCGGGACATCAAGTCGTCCCGCGAGGTAGCGGCGACATTCCTGGTCGCCGTCGGTCGGACACGGAGTAGCGGTCGCGAGGATCGCCGCGCCGACACCCGGGGTGTCGGCGGAGCCGGAGGCGAGTAGCTGGGCGCTTGCGAGCAGCGCCGCGACACCTGACACGACCGGTGTCGCGAAGCTGCTGCCCGTGAGTGAGACGATGCCGCCGCCCGGTGCGGCCCCGCGCAGGTCCTGCCCCGGGGCGAGGACGCCGTTGGAGTGGTAGGCCGCACCCCAGTTGCTCGACGTGAGTGGCCTGCCGTCGAGCCCGGCCGCCCCGACCGCGAGCGTGGCGGGCACAGCGGCCGGGACCTGCAGACAGTCGCAGCCGTCGTTGCCCACTGCCGCGACGACCAGGACGCCGTTGTCCGCGCAGATCTGCAGCGCGTGGGCGAGCATGCCGTCCGCCTCGCCGGTCGATGACGGTTCCCCGCCACTGATGTTGATGATGTTCGCCCCGGCCCCCACGGCCTGCTCGATCGCGCGGGACAGGTCCAGCTGCGAAAGCCGCTCCCCATCCCGGAACACCGGGGCGATCACGCCACGACAACGCGGCGCCAGGCCGGACACCGGGCCGCCCGGCTGACCGAACAGCAGGCTGGCGACGTGGGTACCGTGCAACGACATCGAGTCGCTGTGGGCGTCGTTGGGCACGAGGGTGTCGAGCACGGTCAGGTCCGCCCCGCCGAAGCAGGGATGGGACAGATCCACTGGCCCGTCGAGGACGGCGACGCACACCCGCGGGTCACCGAGGGTGGCTGCCTGCAGCGCGAGAACGCCGCCTATCGACCGGACATCCATTCCGTCACGCTGATCATCTTCTGGCCCCACGAGGTCACAGATTCCGCCGTCGTCGGGCGCGAGTCTGGCCCGCTGCCCGTCAACGGAGTGTCGACGTGATATAGGAACGACCGGCGTTCTCGCGTGACCGACCCGTGCCCGAGGCCGCGGGCTACCGAGAAAGCCCCGGCCCGAACCGCGCATCTCGACGGGGCGGCAACCATTGAGAGACGCCCTGATAACGCCCCGTGGATGATTCTTCGTCGTTGCCGTGACGGACCGAACGCGCCGGAACGCAACAATTCCGATCCGGATTCCCGCCGCTCAACTGGAGCAAACATCACGGCCTCCTCCGGCGAGACCGCCGCCGTTGCGCCGCCGGCAGAGATCCGAAGAACGTCCCCCAACATCGTTTGGTCCGATAAGACCAACTTGGCGGATTGACCCGGTGCCAGGACGATCGAGACAATCGCCCACACCGGAAGAAGTTCGATGAGCGCGCGTCCGAGCGATCCGGGGGAACATGCCATTGGCAACGACCGACATCACACTGCTCGGGGGATTTCATTGCGGCCACGCAGGCCGGCACATCCCCCTGCCGCTCGGGGCCCAGCGGCTGGTGGCATTGCTCGCACTGCAGCGCAATGCCGTGCACCGCGCGACCGCCGGTGAACGCCTCTGGCCCGACCACACCCGCGGCCGCGCCTCAGCCAATCTGCGATCCGCCCTCTGGCGATGCAGGCAAGTCGGCGATACCCCGCTCATCGACCTCGACGGCAAGCGGCTGCGTCTGGCCCATGCCGTCGTCATCGACGTGCACGAGGTCAAGCGACAGGTGGGCGCCGACAATGACGGCTCTCACGCGCCGACCTGGGAGTCCCTTGTGGACACATTGGGCAGGGATCTGCTCCCGGACTGGTCGGACGATTGGCTGGTCCTCGAACGGGAGCGTTGGGACCAGCTGCGGCTCCACGCCCTCGAGGATCTCGGCCAGGAGCTCCTTCGTCGGGAGCAGTACACGGCGGCGCTGCAGGCAGCGTTCGTCGCGATCGCCATCGAGTCAACCCGGGAAACCGCGCACCGGCTCGTCATCCAGGTGCACCTCGCCGAGGGGAACACGGCGACAGCGCTGAAGCACTATCAGCGCTACCGGGGGCTCCTCAGTCGCGAGTTGGGGGTCTCGCCCACGGATCGGCTGAACCGGCTGGTGTTGCCGCTGCTCTCGCCATAGACGCTCCGGCGACGACGGGCCGACGACGGGCTGCCACGCTGACAGCCGTGACGACTCTGCCGCGTACCGGGGTCTTCCTCGTACGGTCTTGGTGGGAGGAAGGCCGGTTCCGGGCCCGCGTGACCTGCTGCCTGGATATCAACTCGGACGTAGAACCCCAAGTCACCTGGGTCACTGCCGACCCTGCCGAGGTCCAGCGACGGCTGGGGATCTGGCTGGGCGACTTCGGACACCCCGCCGAGTAGCCGAGGCCCACGCTGTCAACAGGTGGTCGCCGGCCGGCTGCTGGTGGCCGCGTGGTTCGGGCGCGCACCGTGAGAGTCCAGGAGAGCCGCGCCTCCACCTCGCCGGGAAGAACTGATGACAACCGATCATCGAGCCTCCGCCGTGTGAGTTCGGGACACGCCCGACGCCAGCCCGGCCTGCTCTGCGCATCGCTTGTATCCCGGCCTGCTCTGCGCATCGCTTGTATGATGCCGCGTATGAACAAGGAGCGGTTGACGATCAGTCTGGACGGTCGCGCCGCCGCACGGGTCCGCCGGTGCGCCGCTGTCTCCCGTGGCGGGGCGTCCGGCTACCTGGAACGGCTGATCCGCGAGGACGAGATGCGCGAGGCGGTCGCCGCTGCCGGACGTTGGTTCGCCGCCAACGCCGAGCATGTCGAGGCGGACGAGTCCGAACGCGTGGCGGTGGCCGAGGAGCTGGGCGAGAGCGCGTGAGGCGCGGCGAGCTCTGGCGTTACGAACCGGTGATCGCCCGGGCGGGTCAGTCGACCCTGCGCCTGATCGTGTCCGCGGACGCGGTCAACGCCGACGAGACGATCCCCGCAATCTACGTGATGCAGGTGGTGGAGACCGACCCTGGATCGTTGCTGGCCGTCCGCATCGGCGACCACGGTTGGGCGTTTGCGCTCCGGATAGAACGCCCCCCACGCAAGCGACTCACCGAACACGTCGGCGTGGCGACCGCCGCCGAGCTGGAACAGGTCGAGACCGCGCTTCGGGCAACCTTCGAGCTCTGACTCCCACTACGAACGGGCGGCCCGCACGGATCGAACCACGCGGACTTCCCCGATGCGACCACTTCCCGACCGCAATCAAATGTCCGGACGTATGCAAGGTCACTCCCACCATGCAGCCGCCCGTGGCCGCGTCGACCGGACGGATGGCACCCTGAATGCGTGACCGCGCCTCTGCCCGCCCTCCTGCTGGTGGCGCGCCGTCATGTCGACCTGCGCCGGGTGAGCAGCGCGCTCTGTCGCTGAGCGCTCCTCCCCGTCCTGCACGTCCCCATCCCGCGAGAGGCGCGTCTTCGTGACCACCCCTGCAGTCAAACGCAAGCGCGGCGAAGGCCAGTGGAAGCTGGGCTACCGCGAGCCGCTCAACCCGAACGAGCGCACCAAGCGCGACGACGACGGGCTCAACGTCCGGGCCCGCATCGAGAACATCTACGCCAAGCGCGGGTTCGACTCCATCGATCCCGCGGACCTGCGGGGCCGGATGCGCTGGTGGGGGCTCTACACCCAGCGCAAGCCCGGCATCGACGGCGGCCGCACGGCCGCCCTGCCGCCCGAGGAGCTCGACGACCGCTACTTCATGCTCCGCGTGCGGATCGACGGCGGGGCGCTCACCACCGCGCAGCTGCGCACGCTCGGTGAGATCAGCCAGGCCTACGCGCGCGACACGGCCGACATCACCGACCGGCAGAACATCCAGTACCACTGGATCGACATCGTCGACATGCCCACCATCTGGGAACGCCTGGAGAGCGAGGGCATGCGCACCGCCGAGGCGTGCGGCGACACCCCGCGCGTGATCCTCGGCTCGCCCGTCGCCGGGATCGCGGCCGACGACCCGATCGACCCGAGCCCCGCCATCGAGGCCATCCGCGAACGCTGGATCGGCAGCCCGGAGTTCTCCAATCTGCCGCGCAAGTTCAAGACCGCGATCTCGTGGCAGCAGGACATCGCCCACGAGATCAACGACGTCTCGTTCGTCGGGGTCGTGCACCCCGAGCACGGGCCGGGCTTCGACGTGTGGGTCGGCGGCGGCCTCTCGACCAACCCGAAGATCGCCCAGCGGCTCGGCGCCTGGATCCCGCTCGAGGACGTGCCCGAGGTCTGGGCGGGCGTCGTGTCGATCTTCCGAGACTACGGCTACCGGCGGCTGCGCCACCGCGCCCGGATCAAGTTCCTCGTGGCCGACTGGGGCGCCGCACAGTTCCGCCGCGTGCTGGAGGAGGAGTACCTCGGCCGGGCGCTGTCCGACGGCCCGGCGCCGCCGATCCCCGCCGTGCCGATCGACCACATCGGCGTCCACAAGCAGCGCGACGGCCGCAACTACGTGGGCGCGGCACCCGCGTCCGGGCGGGTCTCGGGCACCGCGCTGGTCGCGCTGGCCGACGCCGCCGAGCGCGCCGGGTCGGGCCGGGTGCGGCTCACCCCGCAGCAGAAGGTCGTCGTGCTGGACGTCCCGGACTCGGGCGTCGACACCCTCACCCGTGAGCTCGCCGACATCGGGCTGCAGGTCGAGCCCTCGCCCTGGCGCCGCGCCACCATGGCCTGCACCGGGATCGAGTTCTGCAAGCTGGCGATCGTCGAGACCAAGGAGCGGGCGATCCGGCTGGTCGACGACCTGGAGAAGCGCCTCGCCGACGTCTATCCGGACGCGCCGATCTCGATCCATCTCAACGGCTGCCCGAACGCATGTGCCCGCACACAGGTCGCTGACATCGGCCTCAAGGGCATGGTCGTCACGGACGGCGAGGGCAATCAGGTCGAGGGCTTCCAGGTCCACCTGGGCGGCGGGCTCGGGCTCGACGCCGGGTTCGGGCGCAAGCTGCGCGGGCTCAAGGTCACCAGCGCGGACCTCGGCGAATACGTCGAGCGCGTCGTGCGCCGGTTCGTCGAGCAGGGCGCCGAGGGCGAGCGCTTCGCGCAATGGGTGGTCCGCGCCGACGAGGCGGACCTGAAATGACCGAGCGCGCGGTTCCGTTCTACTGCCCCTACTGCGGCGACGAGGACCTCCGTCCGTCCGAGGTGGCCCACGGCGCCTGGTACTGCGCGGCGTGCCTGCGCACGTTCAGTCTGAAGATGATCGGGATCGGGGTGCCGTCGTGAGTGTGGCCACCGAGGTGGACCTGCGCGCCCTCGCCGAGCGCGGCGCCGCCGAGCTGGGCCCGCACGCGAGCGCCGAGCGGGTGCTCGCGTGGGCCGCGGAGACGTTCGGCGCGCGGCTGGTCGTGGCGTCCAACATGCAGGACGCCGTGCTCGTCGACCTGGCCGCCAAGGTGCTGCCCGGCATCGAGGTGCTGTTCCTGGAGACCGGCTACCACTTCGCCGAGACGATCGGCACCCGCGACGCCGTCGCGCATGTGTACGACGTGCGGATCGTCAACGCACAGGCCCGCCGGTCGGTGGCCGAGCAGGACGCCGAGTTCGGCAAGGACCTCTTCGCCCGCGACCCGAACCTGTGCTGCGCGATGCGCAAGGTCGAGCCGCTCACCGAGACCCTCGCGGGCTACGACGCGTGGGTCACCGGTGTACGCCGCGTCGAGGCGCCCACCCGGGCCGACACGCCGTTGGTCACCTACGACGAGAAGTTCGGGCTGGTCAAGCTCAATCCGCTCGCGGCGTGGAGCGACGAGGACATGGCGGCCTACATCGCCGAGCACGCGATCCTGGTGAACCCCCTGGTCGGCGAGGGCTACCCGTCGATCGGCTGCGCCCCGTGCACGGCCAGGCCGCTGCCCGGCGCCGACCCGCGCTCCGGGCGCTGGGCGGGCACCGGCAAGATCGAATGCGGGCTGCACGGATGACGGCTGCCCCTGCCCTGGACGCCCTCGAGGCCCTGGAATCCGAGGCCATCCACATCTTCCGCGAGGTCGCGGGCGAGCTGGAGCGCCCGGTGATCCTGTTCTCCGGCGGCAAGGACTCCACCCTGCTCGTGCACCTGGCGGTGAAGGCGTTCACGCCCGCGCCGGTGCCGTTCCCACTGCTGCACGTGGACACGGGGCACAACTACCCGGAGGTCATCCGGTTCCGCGACGACCTGGTGGCCCGGCTGGGCCTGCGGCTGCACACCGCGAACGTCCAGGACTGGATCGACGACGGCAGGCTCGTCGAACGCCCGGACGGCACCCGCAACCCGCTGCAGACCCAGCCGCTGCTCGACGCGATCGCCGAGCACCGCTTCGACGCCGTCTTCGGCGGCGGTCGGCGCGACGAGGAGCGGGCCCGGGCCAAGGAGCGGATCATCTCCCTGCGCGACGCGTTCGGCCGCTGGGACCCGCGCAGCCAGCGCCCCGAGCTGTGGGACCTCTACAACGGGCGGCACGCCCCCGGCGAGCACGTGCGGGTGTTCCCGATCTCCAACTGGACCGAGCTGGACGTCTGGCGCTACGTCGAGCGGGAGCGCATCGCGCTGCCGTCGATCTACTTCGCGCACGAGCGCGACGTGTTCCGCCGCGACGGCATGTGGCTGGCCGAAGGGCCCTGGGGTGGGCCCCGCGGCGCCGAGCAGCTGGAACGCAGGACCGTGCGCTACCGGACGGTGGGCGACGGTTCGTGCACCGGCGCCGTCGAGTCCACGGCGGCGACGGTCGAGGAGATCATCGCCGAGGTCATGGCGTCACGGCTCACCGAGCGCGGCGCGACCCGGGCCGACGACCGGCTGTCGGAGGCCGCGATGGAAGACCGGAAGCGGGAAGGCTATTTCTGACGTGGAAGTCGAATCGGAAGACGGCGCAGCCAGAGACCTCCTCCGGTTCGCGACCGCGGGCTCGGTGGACGACGGCAAGTCGACGCTGGTGGGGCGGCTGCTCTACGACACCAAGTCCGTGCTCGCCGACCAGATCGAGGCCGTGCACCGCGCGTCGGTGGACAAGGGGCTCGCCACCCCCGACCTGTCGCTGCTGGTCGACGGCCTGCGCGCCGAGCGCGAGCAGGGCATCACGATCGACGTCGCCTACCGCTACTTCGCCACACCCCGGCGCGAGTTCGTGCTGGCCGACACCCCCGGCCACGTCCAGTACACGCGCAACACCGTCACCGGGGCATCGACGGCCGAGCTGGCGGTGCTGCTGGTCGACGCCCGCAGCGGCGTGGTCGAGCAGACCCGCCGCCACGCCGCCG
Source organism: uncultured Actinomycetota bacterium (assembly GCA_963822805.1). GTDB lineage: Bacteria > Actinomycetota > Actinomycetes > Mycobacteriales > Pseudonocardiaceae > Pseudonocardia. The sequence goes on from CAWGIV010000008.1 coordinate 143,293, forward strand.
TGCTCGCCCTGCTGCGCGTCCCCCGGATCGTGCTGGCCATCAACAAGATCGACCTGGTCGGCTACGACGAGGCGCTGCTCGCGGCGATCACCAAGGACTTCACCGGGCTGGCCCGCTCGTTGGGCATCGCCGACGACGCCGTCGTGACCGTGCCGGTATCGGCCCTGCTCGGCGACAACGTCGTCGAACGCTCCCCGCACACCCCCTGGTACGAGGGGCCCACGCTGCTGCACCACCTGGAGTCCGTGCCCGTCGCCGGGCCCGAGGTCGACGCGCCGTTCCGGATGCCGGTGCAGTACGTGATCCGCCACCACGGCACCGACTACCGCGGCTACGCGGGCCGGGTCGCGGCGGGCACGGTCGCGCCCGGTGACGCCGTCGTGGTGCTGCCCGGCGGGGCGCAGACCACCGTCACCGCGGTCGACACCGCCGACGGCCCGCTGCCCGCCGCGGGCGCGGGGCGCAGTGTCAGCGTGCGGCTGGCCGACGACATCGACCTCTCCCGCGGCGATGTCCTGGCCGCGGCCGACGCGGCGCCCACGGTCACGGCCGAGCTGTCCGCCACCCTGTGCTGGCTGGCCGACAAACCGCTGCGCCCGGGCGCGCGGCTGCTGGTCAAGCACGGCACCCGCACCACGCAGGCGATCGTCGCGGCGCTGGGCGAGCGGCTGGACACCGATACCGTCACCTGGGTCGACGCGCCCGCCCAGCTCGTGATCAACGACATTGCCCGGGTCGCCCTGCGCACCGCGGACCCGCTACCCGTCGACGACTACGCCGCCATCCGCGCCACCGGCAGCTTCCTGCTCATCGACCCGCCCACGGGCAACACGTTGGCCGCGGGCCTGATCGGCGCGCCCCTCACGCTCCTGGACGCGGCTGCGGGTGGGCGGCGAAGAACTGCCAGATGACGGCGGTGGCGTCGAGCGCCGTCGAGGGGGGGTCGGCGGTGCCGCCCGCACAGCGGAGGTTGCAGGGGGCACCGGGCCACTGGTGGCCCGCGCCCGCGACCGTGACCAGCTCGACCCCGCGGCCGTCGGCGCAGCTCGCCGACGAGGTCGTCACGACACCTGCGGTGGCGACCGACGGCGGCCCGCACCGGTCGACCGCGCGCCAGGTGGCGTTGAGGTCGGGCACGGCGGGTCCGTCGATGCGGTAGACGCCCTCGCCGGGTCCGCCGTCGTAGCGGATCCGGGTGTCGGCCGTGCCGTGGATGTGGATCACCGAGACCGGGTGTGGTGCGGGGCACGGGCCGAGCAGGGTGGCCGAGTCGGGCCCGATCGCGGCGAAGGCCGTGGTGTCGCAGGCGAGCCGGTAGCTCATCATCCCGCCCTCGGAGATCCCCGTGGCGTAGACGCGCGCCCGGTCGATCCGCTGCCTGCCGTCCACGGCGTCGACGAGCCGGGTGAGGAATGCGATGTCGTCCACCCCGGGCCGGGCCGCGACGCCGCAGCAGCCGCCGCCCACCGCCCACGACCCGTCGACGCCGTTGGGGTAGGCGACGACGAAGCGGTCCCGGTCGGCCGCTGCGTCCCACCCGTAGGAGCGCTCGGCCGCGGCGGCGTTCCCGCCCCCGCCGTGGAGCATCACGACGAGCGGGACGGGGGTGGTCGGGTCCAGCCCGGCGGGTCGGTGGAGCAGGAACGTGCGGGCCAGCCCGTCGATGGTGATCGTGGTCGGCACCGACACGGATGCCGCGCCGGGGGCGGCCGCGGCGGGGCGCCCGGTGCAGCCGGTCGCCAGCAGCAGCATCGTCACGATCGCGAGCCACCTCACCTGGGCATGGTGGCGGCCGGAGGTGAGCGGCGGATGCGCAAACCGTCAGCGTTCTGTTCGGGGCCCAGGTGGGGTGATCGCCGGGATCGGGACATAGGGTGTGCAGGCGCACCTCATGTCCCGGCTTCGGCGATCAAGCCCGTGGGGCGAGGCGGAGCTCGACCATGGGCAGCTCGGCGACCGCCGCCCCCAGGGTGTTCTCCATGATCGGCTTCATGGTGCGCCAGGCGCGCGGGTGCCGTTTGGCGTAGGACCCCAACGCCGCCTCGGCCTCCGCGGTGGTGAGTACGCGCGCCGTGGCGGGGGTCGGCCCGCGGCCCGCGACCCAGACCCGCACCCGCGGTTCGGCCTCCACGTTGCGGAACCACTGCGCACGACGGCCGAAGCCGGAGGCCACGACGTAGCGGCCCGCCCCGGGGTGGTCGACGACCTCCAGCACGACGTAGCGGCGCGCGCCCGAGCGCCGTCCGACGTGCTCGAGCATCAGCAGCCGCCTGCCGAACACGAACCCGAGCCGGGCGCGATAGATCCCGATCGGGAGGCGTATCAACCGGCGACTGCGCAGGAAACGGCCACCGATTCGACCGATTGCCGCGGAGGTGTGCTGGTTATCCGTCCTGATCATCCCTACCTTCTCTCGTCAGGGTTTCGGGGGCGAGCCCGTCGCGATAGATCGACAGCACCTCGGCGCCCCACCGCCGCAGCCCCTCGCCGGACAGCGGATCGATCCCGAGCACCTCGGCGATGCGGTCGCGCAGTATCACCGTCGCGAGGTCGTTGACCAGCAGGAACGCCGCCCGCACCGGGGGGTCGGCGCCTGCGGTGGCCGAGCCCGAACGCACTAGGCCCGCCAATGCGTCGCTCGCCGCGACATGCAGGCGGCGGAACAGGGCCGACCCCACCGGCCCGCCGGTCAGCAGCAGCCGCCCGAGGTAGGCAGGGATCGGCGAGCCGACGGGCAGGCGGGCCGCCACGAGCTCGGCGAGGCTCGGCAACGACTCCGCCGCAAGCGCTCGCTGCCCGTCCGGCGCGGCGACGTAGGCCACCAACACCTCGAAGACCTGCGCGACGTACTCGTCGACCGCCGCGCGTAGCCCGTCCTTGCTTCCGTAATGCCGCATGACAAGCGCAGCGGAGACGCCCGCCGCCGACGCGATGTCCCGCACCGTGACCGCATCCGGACCCCGCTCGGCGAAGAGCCGCAGCGCCTCGTCGCGGATCCGCGCCCGCGCGGTTCGATCGTCCGGAAGTGATCGCATGTTGAGTATTATAAACGCATGTTTACACCCCGCGCCACGGGACCGTCGGCGGCAGGTGTCGAAGCGATCAGGTCATATGCCGCTACGGTCCGCACGTCGCGCACTCATGCGACCGCTCGGCGCGGCGAGGAAGGAAACAGCAGCGCCAGGAGGCGTGCAGCTCATCGTCGCCGCGGCACCCCGAGCCCAGCGAGCACTCCCGGGCACCGTTCTGGTGCTCGGTCTGCAGACCGCTGCAGATCGGCCACTCCGCGGGAACCCGGCTCGCAATGATCGAAAACATGCTGTGGACCCCTCACCGCGCCGTGATGCGTTCCTCTCGTCAACGAGCGAGCGGGGCTTTCGCCGTGGTGTGCGCGCAACACGCCGCGCTTTCACCCCAACGGAGGCGGAACGCCCAACGATCGGTGACCCGTGCACGCCCGAACGCCCGGTCCGCTGCAGGCGTCGATCACGCGGTTAGCGCCACCCGACGGCGGGCACTCCCATGAGGACGGACCGGCCGGAGGGAGGCCCGATGCGGCCGATCACCCGTAGGGCGGTGCTCGGGGGCCTGCTGGCCGCGCCACTCCTCGCCGCGTGCGCCGGGTTCGACACCAGCGGCGCGGCCACGCCGGGCACCGTCGGCTTCCTCTCCACGCAGTTCACCCCCGTCGAGGAGCGACAGCGCTACGAGCAGGTGCTGCGCAGCGAGCTGTCAGTGCCGGTGGCGTACAACCCGGTCGAGGGCGCGGTCTTCACCACCACCATCAGGTCGCAGGCACAGGCCCACAACGTCCGCACCGCCCTGATCGGCGGCCTCTACAACGACCTTGCCCCGCTTGCCGACGCCTTCGACGACGTCAGCGGGCTCCTGCGCGACCTCGCGCCAGCAGGCTTCTCGAAGCAGATCCTCCAGCTGACCACCCTCGGTGGCCCAATCCCGAAGTTCGTGCCGTGGATGCAGGCCACGTACATCGTCGCCGTGAACAAACAGGCGCTGCGGTGGCTGCCGCCGGGCGCCGACGTCAAGGACCTCAGCTACGACCAGTACTTGGCCTGGGCGCGCGCCGCACAGGCTGGGGCGGGCCGCCCGGTGTTCGGGATCCCCGCGGGCCCCAAGGGCCTCTTCTACCGCTTCATTCAGGGCTATCTCCTGCCCAGCTTCACCGGCGGGCAGGTCACGACGTTCCGCGGCGCCGACGCCGAGGCTGCCTGGACCTACATGACGCAGCTCTGGGCGGCCACCGCGCCCGCCTCCACCAACTACGAGTACATGCAGGAACCGCTGGCCCGCGGCGAGGTGCTGGTGGCGTGGGACCATGTCGCCCGCCTCATCGGCGTCACCAGGGACAAGCCCGACGACTGGCTCATGGTGCCCGCGCCCCGTGGGCCGAAGGGCCGCGGCTACATGCTCATCATCGCGGGCCTCGCCCTCCCCAAGGGCGGCCTCGAGCGCGCCGCCGCAGAGCAGGTGATCCGCGGGATCGCGAGCCCCGGGATGCAGATCGAGACGCTGCGACAGAACGCCTTCTTCCCGGTGACGTCGGTGCAGCTGCCCGCCGACCTGCCCCCAGGCATCGCCGATGAGGCGGCCGCGGTGCAGGCGCAGGCCGCGAGCCGGGACGCGATTGTCGCGCTGCCCCCCGTCGGGCTCGGCAGCCGCGACGCGCAGGTGGGGCAGGTCTTCCGGGACTCGTTCCGGGAGATCTGCCTGGACCGCCGCCCGATCCGCGGTGTGCTCGACGAGCAGGCGGGGCGGCTGGAGGCGCTGCTCGCCGAGGCGAAGGTGCCGTGCTGGGCCCCCGACCCGGCCGCACCGGTCTGCGCGGTGGCGTGATGGCCGCTCCAACGCTCGACCGAGGCACCGGCCGCCTCGCGCGTGCCCGCGGACGCCACCGCGGCCCGTCCGGCCTGCTGCTGATCGCCCCGTCGCTGGTGTTCATAGCGCTGCTGTTCGGCTGGCCGACAGTGGCGGGCATACGGCAGGCGTTCTTCTCCGATCAGGGGTTCACGCTGGAGTTCGTCGCGCGCATGGTGTCCGACGCGAACTTCTGGCCCGCGGTGCGCAACACCCTGCTGCTCATCGTGGTTCTCATCCCCGTGCAGTTCGCGTTCGCCGTCGCGATGGCCCTGCTGCTGCGGGCCAAGCCGCGGCTGGCGAACGTCCACTTCTTCGTCTGGGCCATCCCGCTCGCGGTGAGCGATCTCGCCGCAGGCCTGGTCTGGCTCGCGATACTCACCGACCGCGGGTATCTCAACTCCGTGTTGGCAGGCATCGGGTGGAAACCGGTGGCGTGGCTGGCGTTCGACAACCCGACGTCGCTCTTCTTCGCGGTGGTCCTCGCCGAGCTGTGGCGGGCGACGTCACTGGTGCTGGTGATCGTCGTGGCCGGGCTGCAGGGCATCGCCCGCGACTACGAGGAGGCCGCGGCGGTGTTCGGGGCGAGCCCGTGGCGGCGGCTGTGGACGGTCACGCTTCCGCTGCTGCGCCCGAGCCTGCAGGTGGCGCTGATCCTGCGCACGATCCTCGCGTTCCAGACGTTCGCCGTCGCGCAGGCGCTGACGGGCGAGAACTTCCCGCTCCTGGTCGGGGAGACCTACCGCTGGTACGTCGTGCTGGACAACCCGGGCGTCGCCGCCGCGCTCGCGCTCGTGGTGCTGGCCGCGTCCATGGTGACGTCGATCGTCTACCTGCGGACCCTGCGCAGCGAGGACGTCGGATGACCGCGCCGGACCGGGCGCCGCTGCGCCGCCATCGCCGCAACCGGGTGTGGTTGCAGGTGGCCTGCCTGGCGATCACGGCGTTCATGGCCGTGCCGCTCTACCTGATCACCCTCGCCGCGGTGTCGACGCGGGCGTCGCTCAACGCGTTCCCGCTGTCCCTGCTGCCGACCAACCTCTCGTTCGACACCCTCGGCGCCTTCCTGTCCTCGACCGGGGTCGTGCCGTCGTTCGGCAACTCGCTCATCGTCGGCTTCTGGACGCTCGTGTTCTCCTTGCTGATCGGTGTGCCCGCGGCGTACGGGCTGGCCCGCACCCCGTTCGCGGGCAAGGAGCCCTACCAGCTGTTCCTGCTGTTCACCCGGGCGCTGCCGATCGTCGTGCTGTCGGTGCCGCTCGCGCAGCTGTTCCTGACGACCGGCCTGTACGACACCACGTACGCCGTGATCCTGCTGCACACCGCGCTGTCCCTGCCGACGACGATCCTGATCTGCGCCAGCGTGTTCCTCGCCGTGCCGGTCGACGTCGAGGAGGCCGCCCGCGTGTTCGGCTGCACGCGCGCCCAGGCGTTCCGGCAGGTGGTGGCGCCGATGGCGCTGCCGGGCATCGCCGCCGCGGCGATCTTCACGTTCGTACAGAGCTGGAACGAGGTGTTCGGCGCGTCGATCCTCACGCTGAACCGGCGCACCCTGCCCGCCCAGGTGCTGTCCGCGCTGGGCGACTCGCCGCTGGCCTACCGCTTCGCGGGCGGGTTCGCGCTCATCCTCCCCGCGCTGCTGTTCATTGCGCTGATGCGCCGCTATCTCACCAACATGTGGGGGTCGACCATCCGATGAGCGACGTCGTGATCCAGAACCTGGTCAAGACCTACCCGGGCAACACCGAGCGGGCCACCGACGACGTCTCCCTGGAGATCGCCGACGGCGAGTTCATGGTGCTGCTCGGGCCGTCCGGCTGCGGCAAGACCACGCTCCTGCGCATGATCGCCGGGCTGGAGCTGCCCGATGCCGGGTCGATCGCCATCGGCGGCCGCGACGTCACCTACCTGCCCGCGCACCGGCGCGGCCTGTCGATGGTGTTCCAGTCCTACGCCGTGTTCCCGCATCGCACGGTGCGCGACAACATCGCCTTCGGGCTCGTCATGGCCAAGAAGGACCGCGCCGAGATCGCCCGCAAGGTGGACTGGGCCGCCGACCTTCTGCAGCTCGGCCGCTACCTCGACCGCAAGCCCGCGCGGCTGTCCGGCGGGCAGCGCCAGCGCGTCGCGGTGGCGCGGGCGATCGTCATGGACGCCGACGTGCTGCTCATGGACGAGCCGCTGTCCAACCTCGACGCCCTGTTGCGCCTGGAGTTCCGCACCGAGCTCAAGAAGATCGTGCTGGACCTGGGCACGACCACGATCTACGTGACCCACGACCAGGGCGAGGCGCTCTCGCTCGGCGACCGGGTGGCCGTGCTGCGCGCCGGTCGGATCGTGCAGCTCGGCGACCCCATCGACGTGTACGACAACCCGGTCGACCGCTTCGTCGGCGGCTTCCTCGGCTCGCCCCCGATGAACTTCCTCGCCGCCAAGGTCGATCCGGACGGCACAACGCTGCACGTGGCCGACGACGTCGTGGCCGCGCCCCCGGCGGCCCGCTCCCGCGGCGGCCGGGACGTGCTGCTCGGCGTGCGCCCGGAGAACATCACGGTGGGCGCCGAGCGCGGTGACCGCCGTGATGGTCTCCGGGCCCGGCTGGAGGTGTTGGAGCCCACCGGGTCGGCCGTGCTGCTGACCGTCGACGTCGGCGACGAGGCGATCAAGGTCGCGGCGCCTGCCGCGTTCCGGGCCCGCCCCGGCGACGTCGTGCACCTCACGTTCCCGCCCGAGGCGATGCGGCTCTACGACGCCGAGACGCACGCCTTGTGGGCGTAGAGCCGCAGGTTGCGGATGTCGTAGGTGAACAGCTCGTCCACCACGAGGTGCTCGGCGACGGCCGCGCGCAGCGAGTCCGCGTCGAACATCGTGTGGTGCGCGTTCCAGAGCCACAGCGGCACGCCGCGCTCGTCGCAGCCCTTGTGCGCCAGCCGGTCGGAGTGCCCGCCCAGGATCCAGTAGTTCGCCTCCGCGGTGTCGATCTCGCCGCGCACCCACTGGGTCGCGACGAACTTCGCGTCCGGCACGCCGATGTCCACCCGCGCGCCCGGCCGCAGCACCCGGGTCCACTCGCGCAGCGTGTCGGAGACCAGCTCGTAGCTCTGGTGTTCCAGCACGTGGTTGGCGCGCAGGGCGTCGATCGAGCCCGTGGCGAACGGGAGCCGGTCGACCGCGCACCGGACGGCGATGCCGGGCAGCGGAAGGACGTCGACGTGCAGGTCGTAGTCGGGATGCGGCTTCTCCCCTGCGCCGATCTCCAGCCTCATGCGGTCGGAGGCACGATCTTCTTGATGAGCTTGGCCGGGCGCCCCGCGACCACCGCGTAGGGCTCGACGTCCTCGCGCACCAGCGACCCGCCCGCCACCACGGCGTTCTCGCCGATCGTGACCGGACCCAGGACGAGCACGTGGCTGGCCAGCCAGACGCCGTCGCCGATCACGACGTCGCGCCCGGAGCGCGGGAACGTCATCTGGCGCTCCAGGCCGAACTTCTCGATGTCGTGGGTGCCGGTGAGGACGGCGACGTCGTGGCCGAAGAACACGTACTCGCCCAGGGTGATCTCGCCGCCGGACACGTTGAACAGCGCGTTGTTGACCACGGCGGTGTCCGGGATGTGCAGCCGCGACCGATCGCCGTGCCAGCGGTACTTGTACAGCGCGTCGAGCTTCTGCTCGTCGATCTGGCGGGCGACCTCGGCCGCGACGCGTTCGTCCACCAGCTTCTCCAGTGGGGCCCGCAGGCGGGTGAGCAGGTCGTCGAGCAGTCGCATCGGTCCTCCCGTAGCTTGCGGAACCCGCATCCTGACACGCCCCGGCCGTCGACGCGCCGGACGGCGTGGATGTGGGGCGCGCGATTCGGGTACGTCCCGAGCATGACCGAGCCGATGCCGCCGGGGCTCGTGCGCGTCGACCCGGCCGAGGCGGGGCTGACCCGGCGCAGGCGCGGCCGCGGCTGGAGCTTCTTCGACGCGACGGGCGCCCCGATCACCGACCCGGTGCTGATCGCGCGAATCAAGGCGCTGGTCATCCCGCCCGCGTGGCAGGACGTCTGGATCTGCCCGGACCCGCACGGGCACATCCAGGCCGTCGGCACGGACGTCGCCGGGCGCCGCCAGTACCGCTACCACGACGACTGGCGCACCGCCCGCGACCGCGAGAAACACGACCGGGTGCTGACGCTGGGCCGCCGCCTCGCGGAGGTCCGCACGGAGGTCGTCGCCCGGCTCGGCGAGCCCGGCCTCGGCCGTGACCGGGTGCTGGCGGGCGGGGTGCGGATGCTCGACCTCGGCGTGTTCCGGCCGGGCGGCGAGGAGTACGCGCCCGGCAGACACGACGGAGACGACGGAGACGACGGAGACGACGGAGACGGCACGTTCGGGCTCGCCACGTTGCGCCGCGAGCACGTACGGCTCAAGCGCGGCGCCGTGCTCTTCTCCTACCCGGCGAAGGGCGGCGTGCCGCGCGCGCTCGCGCTGAAGGACCCGTTGCTGCACAAGATGGTCAACTCACTGTTGCGCCGCCGCGGTGGCGGGGAGGACCTGCTGGCCTACCGCAACGGCCGCCGCGACTGGCACGACGTGCGGGCCGAGGACCTCAACGCCGCGGTCAAGGAGCTGGCGGGCGAGGAGTACACGTGCAAGGACCTGCGCACGTGGAACGCGACGGTGCTCGCCGCCGTCACCCTCGCGGCCGGCGCGGCCACCGGCGGCGTGCCCCACTCGGAGCGCACCCGCAAGCGGGTGGTGAACCAGGCGGTCAAGCAGGTGTCCGAGCACCTGGGCAACACGCCCGCCGTGGCACGGGCGTCCTACATCGACCCGCGGGTGCTGGAGCAGTTCACCGAGGGCCGCACGGTGCTGCCCGCGCTGCGCAAGCTGGAGGGGCCGATGCCCGACCTGACCGACGACGCCACGCGCGCGCGGGTCGAGCGCGCGGTCGTCCGGCTCATCGCGTCGTGAGCTCGACGCGGCGGGTGTCGACGTGCACCCCGTCGCGGGGGCGCCCCCCGCCGAACGCGGCGAGTCCCAGGCAGGTCTCCAGCCACAGGTTCAGCTGGATCTCCTTGGCCAGCCGCACCCGGTTGTAGAGCAGATGCGACAGCCGGTCGGCGGCCCGGGCCCACGACTCGATCTCGAACTCGACGAGCCCGGCCTCGACGTCGCGGGCGCGGAACTCGATCTGCCCGGCCTCGAGGTGCCCACGCAGCGTCGCCAGCCGGACCGACGTGGGGGTGGCCGCGATGACCCGCACCGGGCCGTCCCACGGGCCGGGCATCCGCACCACGAACTCGTCGCCGACCTGCGGCACGCCGGACCGGCCCCGGGTTTTGAGGAAGATCGCGACGTCCGCGGGCGTGCCGCTGTTGGGCTCGCTGCCGAAGGCCGCAATGAGGTCGGGGGCGCGGGCCGAACCGCCCTCGACGAGCACCCGGTACCGGCGATGCAGCATCGGACCGACGCCGTCCTCGACCGGGCCGAGCCGGTCGTCGTGGTGCTCGGCGGGCACCGGGTCCGGGAGGTCGTCGCTGTCACCGTCACGATCGACGCGGTGAACGGGCACGATCCGCCAGAGGTAGCGCCACGACACGAGCGCGATGCCGAGCGGCCACCGCGCGACGATCCCGAGCCTGCGTAGATCCACGGGCGTCGGGGTACCCGCCGGGGATGAACGCAACCATCCGGCGTTGGAGCACCCCCGCCTCGCTCTCGCTGCGCGCCGCCTCGCTCGGGTCGATCGGGCTCTGCGTCGGGCTGTGGATCCGCGCCAAGACCGTCGACCAGTCCGCGCGCGGCAACGCCGAGCGCCGCGCCCTGTTCGTCGGGCTGTGGCCGCCGATGTTCTGGCTCTTCGCCGACACCGTCGCCGAAGAGGGCAGGCCGCGCCGCCGGTGAGCCGTTCGCTCGCCGCGAATGTGGACGACTTGCGCACGCGCGCGCCGAACTACGCCGAGCGCGACGCCCCGCCCCACGTCGTCACGGGCTGGCACCACGACGGCGTCCGCGTGGTGCTCGGCCGCGAGGCGCCCGGCGAGATCGTCGCGGGTGGGGCCGCCGAGACGGCCGCGGCGCTGGTCGCGAGCTACGAGTTCGCCGACCCGACCATCCTCCGGGCGGCCTACCGCGCCCCGTCCGATCTCGTGGGCCGCGACATGCTGCTCGTCGGACGGTTCCTCATCCTGCGGTTCGCGATGGGGGTGCGTATCACCGAGTCGTACGACGAGGTGGGCGGCGGCGAGCACCGCATCGGGTGGGCCTACCAGACCCTCGAGGGGCACCTCGAGCAGGGCAAGCTGACCTATGAGGTCGCGAAGGACCTGGCGAGCGGCACCGTCGAGTTCCGCATCCGCGCCTACTCTCGGCGCGCGCCGATCCGCAACCCGGTCGTCGCGCTCGGGTTCCGGCTGTTCGCCCGGCGCACCCAGCTGCGCTTCTACGCCAACGCGCTGGGCAGGCTCGCCGACCTGCTCGCCGCCCCCGCCGCTGCGCCGCCCCGACCGCACGAGGACGGCATCGTGTTCGCCCCGGGCGATCTGCCGCCGTTCGGCCGAGGCCGGTTCACGATCCGGGTGCTGCACCCCGGCCGGACGCCCTGAGCGGTCGGCGCTACCCGTCGGTCATGACGATCACGGCGTCCGGTTCGATCGCCCGGAACGTGAGCGTCTCCTCCAGGTAGAGCCGCACGGACGCGGCGTCGTGGGAGCTGTATCCGACCGACCAGTCCTGCCCGACGGCCAGCACGAAGTCGCCGCCGCGCTGGCTCAGCAGGAGCGCGCCGTCGAGGCCCGGCGACCAGACGACGTCGCCCCCGAGCACCCGGGTGAGGTGGTCCACCAGGAGGTAGCCGCCGTCCTCGGCGGTCTCCACGATGCGCGTGTAGCGCGCGGGGCTGATCGCGAGCGCATACGGGCCGCCGATGCCTTTGGCGCGCATGTGGTCCACGCCCTGCGCGACGACCGTCGGATAGGTCCGGCAGTCGTCGCCGAGCGTGACCTTCGGGTAGTCGGACGCGTCCGCGAGGCCCGTGATCCCCGCGGACGGCCACCCGTGGAAGACGGCGCGGTTCTCCGTGATCGCCGCGACCTGCGCGGCGCGGTCGAGGTCGTCCAGCTCGGCGTCGGTGGCGCCGCGCTGGATGTCGTCGATCTCGCGCCGCGCCACCGTGAACGGCACCCTGATCTCGGCGTAGGGCAGCACCCGGCGCTGCGCGGTCTGCACGTCGGCAGGAGGTACGCCGCCGGGCGGCCCGTCGATGTCGGCGGTGCGCCCGACCGGAAGCCGGTCCTCATCCCACCCGTGCGGCCCCGACCAGTCGGTCAGCCTGCGCGCCGCCAGCTGCGCCGTGAGCCGGTCGCGGGCTTCGGACTGGATCTCCTCCCAGGCCTTCGCCGGGATCGGCGCGAGGTCGCGGAGCAGGTGATCGGTGGCCGTCATGCCTGGCGTCGTCCCTTCAAACTGCCGATCCCGAGCGAACTGTCGCCCGGGCGGGTCTGCGCGATCTCCCGCTCGACGTCCTCGACGTAGCGTTGCGGGTCCTTGTCCGAGACGTTCACGGCCTCCGTCGTCTCGTGCCGCTCGAAGAACCGGGCGAACTGGCGGCCGAGCGACTCGCGCAGGCCGATGGGGGCGTTGCGGCGGAAGTCGGGAATGCCTTCGCGCTCCTCCTCGGCCATGTGCTCGTCGTTGGCCTTGCGGGTCTGGGCGACCGCGGCCCACCACTGCGGGGTGCCGATGGCCGCCGCCTCGGCCGCGTGCACACCGTCGCGGATCTCGTTGTGATCGCCGATCGCGTCCAACGTCGCGTCCCGCGGGTCCTCTGTGCCGCGCCGCAACAGCTGCGGGTAGAAGATCTCCTCCTCGGCGACGGCGTGCAGGTCCAGCCTCGTGGCCAGCGGGTCCCACAGCGCGCGCAGCGCGCCGACATCCGACGACGAGGCGGCGGCCGCGTCGTCGAGCCGCACGAACTGCTCGCGGAACCACGTATGGTCGGCCAGGATCAGCTCGGTGATGTCGGACGGCATGCCACCCCCGGATCTTCCTCGAGGTCCGACCGCCGATGTTCCCAGGCCAACGATCATCCCGCCACTGCAGGAGCCGCCGTGAAGGTTCTCGTCCCCGACACGATCCCCCTCGACCCCGCTGACCTGCGAGCCGACGACGTCGCGCTCGAGGGGGTCCGGTACCGGGTGGACAAGCCCGTGCCCGAGGAGCACGCCGACGCGGAGGCGCTCGTCGCGTGGGTCAACCCGCCCGCGCAGCTCGCCGACGCGGCGCGGCGGCTCACGCGGCTGCGCTGGGTGCAGGACCTCGCCGCAGGCCCGGCAGGCACGCTGCAGGCGGGCTTCCCCGACCACGTGCTGATCACCAGTGGCCGCTCGCTGCACGACAAGCCGGTCGCCGAGCACGCTTTGGCCCTCACCCTCGCCGCCGCACGGCACCTGCACCTGGCCGTCCGCGCGCAGATCGGGCACCGGTGGGCGCCCGAGCTCGGCGGTCCGCAGCCGCTCGACAACGCGCAGGGGTTCACCACCCTCCGCGACGCCACCGTGGTCATCTGGGGCTTCGGCGGCATCGGCCGCACCCTCGCGCCGCTCTACACGACGCTCGGCGCGCGGGTGGTCGGCGTCGCCCGCACCCCTCGCACGGACGGCGCCTACACCGTCGTGGACGACGTCGACGCCGTCCTTCCCACCGCCGACGTCCTCGTCATGATCCTCCCGACCACCGCGTCGACGGACCGGGCCCTCGACGCCCGCAGGCTCGCCCTGCTCCCCCCGCGGGCCTGGGTGGTGAACGTCGGGCGCGGCAGCACCGTCGACGAGGACGCCCTCGCCGCGGCACTGCGCGCGGGCGGGCTCGGCGGGGCGGCGCTCGACGTCACCCGCACCGAGCCGCTCCCGGTCGACTCGCCCCTCTGGGACCTGCCGAACCTGATCCTCACACCGCACGGCGCGGGCGGGCGCCCGCTCGGGGCGGCCGCGCTCATCACGGCGAACGCGCGGGCGCTGCTGCGCGGCGAGCCGCTCACGAACCTCGTCGAGCGCTGAGCGGCGGGTCCGTGCCGGGCCGGGGGCACGGCCCGGCGCGTAAGGAGGGGATCCAGGCGGGACCGGCTCGGCGCCCAGCACGCGGGTGTACCACTGCTTGCTCGGTTCGACGTCGTCTCCCGGAAACGGTGATCATCCTCCGTGGTCGGCGTCGGTGCGTGCCAAGGTGGTTTCGTGGACATCAGACCGGCCCGGCCGGACGACGACGCGGCTGTCCGCGACGTCGTCACCCGGGCGTTCGGCGCCGGGGGCGGCACGATCGTGCGGCTGCTCGGCCTGCTCGCCGCGGCGGGCCATCGGGTGGCGGCGCTGGTCGCCGAGGAAGACTCCCTGCTGGGCCACGTGCAGCTGTCGCGGTCCTGGGTCGACGCCCGCGAGCGGCTGGTCGACGTCCTGGTGCTCAGCCCGCTGTCCGTGCACCCCGCCGCGCAGGGGCGCGGCGCCGGCACCGCGTTGGTCGCCGCCGCGCTCGACCACGCGGCCGCGCTCGGGGCGCCCGCCGTCTTCGTCGAGGGTTCGCCCACCTACTACGGGGCCCGCGGCTTCGTCCGCGCGAGCGCGCAGGGCTTCACCCGGCCCTCGGTCCGGATTCCCGACACCGCGTTCCAGGTCGCGCTGTTGTCGGCGCACCGGCCGTGGATGACCGGCGCGCTGGTGTACTGCGACCCGTTCTGGGCGACCGACACCGTCGGGCTCCGCGACCCGCTGCTCGCCCGGTGGGAGACCGATGCCGCCTGGTGATCTCGGCGCCGTCCGCCGCCGAGATCACCAGTTCGGCGCGAAACCGGGCCGGATCCGACCGCTTCTGCACCCAACGGGTGATCATGAGCGGCGCGATATCCTCGTGCCAACATGTCGACGTCCGATGACACGTCGACATCCGGGGAAGGGCGGGACACCGGTGAATGCCGACCTGGCGTTCGACGCATTGGCGGACCCGGTCCGGCGCGAGATCCTCGCCGTGCTCGCCGAGCGCGACGAGTGCAGCGCGGGCGAGCTGTCGGACGCCGTGCAGCGCGTCGGCCGCACGGCGGTGTCCAGCCACCTGCGGATCCTGCGCACGGCGGGCCTCATCGCCGAGCGGCGCACGGGCCGGTTCCGCTACTACTCCGTGGACGCCACCGGCGCCGCCCCGGACGTGATCCGCTTCCTGCAGGAGCTGTTCCAGGGCTCTCCGGATGCCGCCACAGCCGCCGCCGAGCGGGCCGCCGACGCGCCGGACGCCCGAGCGATGTGATGGCGGCCCTGGCCCTGTCGGCCGAGCACCGCATCGAGCCCCGCCGGGCGTCGTCTTCGACCTGTTCCGAGCAGGCTCGGGCGCGGACGGGCTCGCCTCGTCTTGGGTGACGACGGCACCGACCCGGACCCACCCCATGTCAACGCGTCCTGGCATGTTGACGGGCGATCATCGCCGTCCCTAGGGTTTTCGCATGCCCGTCGACCCTCCGGACGACGCCGACCTGCGCCGCATCGAGCAGCGCTACGGGCTTGGCCTCTCCGGCGCCGATCTCGCCTCGTTCCGCCCGTTCGTGGAGGGCGTGCTCGCCTCGTGGAATGCCGTCGAGGAGCTGTACGCGGCGTCCCGGCCCGCGATGCCCGAGCGGGCCTGGAGCCGCCCCGAGCCCGCCGACAACCCGTACAACGCCTGGTACGTCACCACGTCGATCACCGGGTCCGCCGAGGGCCCGCTGGCCGGGAAGACGGTGGCGATCAAGGACAACACGGCGGTCGCGGGCGTCCCGATGATGAACGGCGCGGGCACGATGGAGGGCTACACGCCACTGCGCGACGCCACCGTCGTCTCCCGGATGCTCGGGGCAGGCGCCACGATCACCGGCAAGGCGGTCTGCGAGGACCTCTGCTTCTCCGGCGGCTCGCACACCTCCCAGACCGGTCCGGTCCGCAACCCGTGGAACGAGACGCGCTCGGCGGGCGGCTCGTCGTCGGGCAGCGCGGCGCTGGTCATCGCGGGCATCGTGGACGCGGCGACCGGTGGCGACCAGGGCGGCTCGGTGCGCATCCCGAGCGCTTACAGCGGCACGGTCGGACACAAGCCGACCTGGGGCCTCGTGCCCTACACGGGCGCGTTCCCGATCGAGCAGACGATCGACCACGTCGGCCCGATCACTCGTACGGTCGCTGACGCCGCGCTGGTGCTGAACGTGATCGCCGGGCCGGACGGGCTCGACCCCCGCCAGCCCCGCGACCTCGTCCCGGACGACTACGTGGCCGCGCTGGCCCGCGACGCGTCCGGGCTGCGGGTCGGCGTCGTCACGGAGGGCTTCGGCCACCCCAACTCGGAGGCGGCCGTCGACGACACCGTGCGCGCGGCCGTCGAAACGCTGCGCGGGGCGGGCCTGGCCGTCGAGGACGTCTCGATCCCGTGGCACCTGCACGGCGCCCGGATCTGGGACGTCATCGCCACCGAGGGCGCCGCCGCGCAGATGGTGGACGCCAACGGGTACGGCATGAACTGGAAGGGCCTCTACGACCCCGAGGTCATCGACTACTACGGCGCTCGGTGGCGTGCCGACGCCACCCGGTTCTCCGAGACCGTCAAGTTCTTGCTCCTCACCGCGGGGCACGCGATCGGGCGCCACCACGGGAAGCACTACGCGATGGCCCAGAACCTCGCGTTCGAACTGCGGCGGGCCTACGACGAGGCGCTGTCGCGCTACGACGTGCTGGTCATGCCCACGCTGCCGCTGCAGGCCACCGCGATCCCGGCCCCTGACGCTCCGCGCGAGGAGGTCATGGCCCGCGCGCTGGAGATGATCGCCAACACGTGCGTCACCGACGTCACGGGGCATCCGGCGTGCTCCGTGCCCGCCGGGATGGCGAACGGGCTGCCCACCGGGATGATGATCATCGGTAAGCAGTGGGACGACGCGATCGTGCTGCGCGTCGCGCACACCTTCGAGCAGGCCGTCGGGGGCTTCCCGCGGCCGTCCGCGGCGAGCGTGGGGAGCCGGGCATGACCCCGCGACCGACAGGGAGCCAATCATGAACGGCGTGCACGACCTGGGCGGCACCGACGGCCTCGGGCCCGTCCCCGTGCCCCCGAGCGAGCCCGTGTTTCGGGCGGACTGGGAAAAGGCGGTGCTGGCTACGCCCCGCAACACGGGCCACCACAAGGCCCACCGCGAGCCGGTGGCGGTCGACCCGGCCCGGTAGATCCAGCATCCTCCGGGACTCCATCGCCCTGCGCTGCCTGCACCACGTCGACTGCAGGGCGTGTTTGTCCCCGAGGCGGGGTGGCCGGAAGGTAAGAATCCCCTCACCCGGCCGCAGGGAAGTCTTGCGGGCCGGGCATGGCCGGGGACCTGCGCCGGGCGCGATCGTGGTGCTGCCCGTTCCGCTCCGGCGAGGTCAGTTTTCGGGGGTTGTGAGATGCATCCGACCACACACAAAGAGGCGGCTTTGGACGACGTAGCTGCCGCGCAACCGGGCCTCGTCGAACAGCTGGCCGCGGCGCGCACGGCACAGAAACGGCTGTTCGCGGAGCTGGTCGCCCTGCGCGGGCGCTACCAGAACGCACACCGCGCCTACTGCGCCGCCTACGCCGCGGTCCGCAACCATGGCGTCCGCGAGCGGGTGCTGACCGACCTGGACTGTCCACCGCTCGACCCGCGCTTCGACCCGTTCCTGCGGGACGCCTTCGTGGGGCGCGGCTCCCACCACTCGTGATCGCGCCCCCCGGTAACGGTGAGTCTCGCATCTCGACACGGTGAGTCGGGCATTCCGACGCAGTGAGTCCGGCATTGCGACGTGGTGAGTTCGGCATTCCGACGCGCGAGTCCGGCATTTCGACGCGGCGAAGCGGCCCAAGATCAGGGCTACGCTCGATGCATGCACGTGGCGGTGACGGGGGCGGCCGGGATGATCGGCCGCAAGCTGGTCGCCCGGCTCGTGGGCGACGGCAGACTGGGGGACGCGGAGCTCGACCGGCTCACGCTCGTCGACGTCGTGCCGCCGGACCCACCGCCCGCAGGCGAGGCCTGGGCGGGCGATCTTGCGGATCCGGCGGCCGCGCAGCGGCTGGTGGAGGGCCGCCCGGACGTCATCGTGCATCTCGCCGCGGTCGTCTCCGGGGAGGCCGAGGCCGACTTCGCCAAGGGCTACCGGGTGAACCTCGACGGCACCCGCACACTGCTGGAGGCGATCCGGGCCGCCGACGACTGGTGCCCGCGGCTGGTCTTCGCGTCGTCGATCGCGGTCTACGGCGCGCCGCTTCCGAACCCGATCCCCGAGGACTTCGCCGCCCTGCCGCTCACCAGCTACGGCACCCAGAAGGCCATCGACGAGCTGCTGCTGGCCGACTACACCCGGCGCGGCTTCGTCGACGGCGTCGGCATCCGGCTGCCCACCATCTGCATTCGGCCCGGCGCCCCGAACAAGGCGGCCTCCGGGTTCTTCTCCAACATCCTGCGGGAGCCGCTGGTCGGCCGCGAGGCGGTGCTGCCCGTGCCCGAGACCGTGCGGCACTGGCACGCCTCGCCCCGCTCGGCCGTCGGGTTCTGCCTGCGCGCGGCGACGATCGACACGGAGCTGATCGGACCGCGCCGCACCCTGTCGATGCCGGGCCTGTCCGCGACGGTCGGCGAGCAGATCGAGGCGCTGCGCCGGATGGGCGGCGAGGCTGCGGTGCGGCTGATTCGCCGCGAACCCGACCCAGACATCATGCGGATGGTCAGCGGGTGGGCGGCGGCGCTGGACGCGAGCCGGGCGGAGCGGCTCGGGTTCGTCGCCGAGAAGTCCTTCGACGAGATCATCCGCGTGCACCTGGAGGACGAGCTGCAGCGGTGACGGACTTCGTGGCCGGAGCCATCGCTGGACCCGACCTGCGCGTCACGGCCGGGCTGAGATGCCACGTCCGCAGTGCGTTGTGGGATGCTCTCTGTATGTCGGAGCAGATGACGCTGAGGTTGGACGACCGGCTCGCCGCGGGCGCACGTGATGCCGCCGCGGCCGCTGGGTCGTCGTTGTCGGATTGGGTACGGGCGGCGATCCGCCACCGGTTGGCGCTCACCACGGCGCTGCGTGCGCGGGCCGAGGAGGACGCTCGCGGCGGGCTCCACTCGGCCGAGCAGGAGGATGCCTTGCTCGACGCCCGGATGGTCGAGACGGCCGCAGCGTTCGACCGTGACGATCCGCCCGTGCCGGGCGGACGATGACGGCTCCCGAGTCCTGGATGGCATCAGGGCCGCCGGCGTTCCGGTTCGGGCAGGTATGGGAGTCACGCCGCGAGGCGATCGGCACGATGCGCTACTTGATCGTGTCCTCCGATGTCTACAACACGGCGTTCGCCGACCGCCGGGTGATCGCCGCCGAGGTTGACTCGGCCGCGATCTACGAGGGCGCCTACCGCGAGCCGATCGTTGACGCGGGCACCGCGCACCTGGACCGGTTGACCTGGATCACCACGCGGCGGCTCGTCGAGCTGGTCGCCGAACTCCATCCCGACCGGCTCGCCGACGTGGCACAAATCATCCGTGAACTGATCGGCAACCTATGACGTTCCTCGACATGGGCCGTCGGCCCAGATCACCAGATCGAACTGGCACGGCCGATTCTCGCCAGCGACGGTGGGCGCGCCGGGGCACGCTAGAGGTATGCCGACCCGCACGCTCGCGTTGCCCGACCTCGACTGGACCGACCTCGTGCACCGCCTCGACGAGGACGGCGTCGCAGTCACCCCGCCCCTGCTCTCGGCCGCGGAGTGCGCGGAGCTCGTGGCCATGTTCGACGAGGACGGGCTGTTCCGCTCCACCGTCGTGATGGCCCGCCACGCGTTCGGGGAGGGCAGCTACCGCTACTTCGCCGACCCGCTGCCGCCGCTCGTACAGACCCTGCGCACGCAGCTCTACCCGCCAATCGCGCGCGTAGCGAACGCCTGGGCCGAACGCCTCGGCGAACCGACGTTCCCCGACACGCTCGACGGCCTGCTCGACCAGTGCGCCCGCGCGGGCCAGACCAAGCCCACGCCGCTGGTCCTGCGCTACGGCCCAGGCGGCTACAACTGCCTCCACCAGGACGTCTACGGCGACCTGACGTTCCCGCTGCAGTTCCTCGTCATGCTCTCCCGACCCGACGTGGACTTCACCGGCGGCGAGAGCGTGTTCGTCGAGCAGCGGCCGCGGCAGCAGTCGCGGCCGATCGTGCTGCGCCCCGGCCAGGGCCAGGCGGTGGTGTTCCCGGTCCACCACCGCCCCCGACAGGGCACCCGGGGCGACCACCGGGTCCAGATGCGCCACGGCGTCAGCGCCGTTCACCGGGGCAGCAGGCACGTCCTGGGCGTGATCTTCCACAACGCGCGCTGAACAACGCTCGAACGGGACGTGAACGGGGATTTCCGCCAGGCCGTCAGCGCCCGGGCAGCGCGCCCGTCCGCTCGTCGGCGGCGTCAGCCCGGTCGGCGGTGTCCTCGCTGCTGTCCTGCCGGGCGGCCGCCCGCACCGACCGCAGCGCCGCGCGGTGCAGCAGCCGCCGCCCCTCGGCGTCCGCGGCCACGGCGGTCAGCAGGGCGTCGACGTGCTGGTCGAGGACCGCGCCGCACTGGCCGACCAGCTCCTCCAGCGCCGCCTCGCGCGCCGCCGCTTCCTCCCGCAGTCCCGCGACCGCGGTTCGGCACGCCGTCGTGAACGCAGCGTCGGCGGTCGGGCCCGCGACCCGCCGAAGCCGCACCCCGGCGAGCGTCCGGACGGCCTCGACGGGCGCGCCGCGGGCCAGCAGCCCGTCGGCCGCAGCGACCTCCTTCTCGGCGAGGAAGATGGTCTGCGCCAGCAGGGCGCGCTTCTTGCGCGACCGCACCGGGCCGCGGCGGCGACGCGTGAGCAGCGGCCGCAGCGCGTCCAGGTAGGCGAGGACCGCCTGCCTCAGCTCGCGGACGACCGCGCCCATCTCGCTCCCGGCAGGCGCGGCGGCGGGCAGGCGGCGCCGGTCCCAGCGCAGGGCGCCGCCGAGGAATTCCAGCCTCTGGAGCAGGTCCTCTCGCGGGTCGACGACGGGGCGCGCACCCTGGCCGTCCTCGGCCGGTGCCTGCCAGGGCCCCTCCTCCTGGGCGAGGGTCTCGTCGACGCAACGGCTCAGCGCGGCGAACCGGGCCAGCGGGCCGGACGGGGGCCTGCGCAGATAGATGCGGGAGAAGTCGGTGAGCCGGTCGCGCGCCACCGCGTAGGCGTGCACGACGGTGGCGTGCGTCGGCGGCGCCCAGTGCCCGTTGCGGACCGGGACGACGGTGTCGATCGCGTGGTCAAGGCGACCGCGCGCGGCGTCGATCTGTCCGATGCGCATGAACAGCGGCGCAAGGTCGCCGTCCACGTCGGCCGTCATGATGTCCGAAAGGCGCAGGTGTGGTGTCCGCTTGCGTTGCAGCGCAACGAGCACGGCACCGGCGGCCATGAGGATGACCCCGAACGCGACCAGGCTGGGCATCAGCGCCACCCCCTCGTGGACCTCGCCAGATCTTGAGAACCAAGGGTGACGACTCACCCGCCTGATGCACAAGGTCCACCCGCGAGCGGATATCAACTTTCGGGTACACCTCACCCGTTCGTGGGTGATCTGCTACTGACTGTCAGCGCTCGGCGCCGCCCAGCGACGTCGGAGAGGACGGCTTCGCCGAGCGGCTCCGCAGGCGAACGCGGTCGCTGCGGACGCGCGCCGCGCGTTCCCGGTAAGCGGCAAACTGTTGACCGGCCGAGAACCGCCGCGCTTAGCTGGGCGTCCGTGCGCCGCGGTCGGAGGAGGAACGGTTCATGTCGCTGTCGAACGGCACCACCTCGTTGCTTTCGGAGTCCTCGGCGGCCGTCGTGCGTGCGACGGCCGGAGTTGTCGCCGAGCACGCCGACGAGATCACCGCTCGGTTCTACCCGAGCATGTTCGCCGCGCATCCGGAGTTGTTGCGGTTGTTCAACCAGGGCAACCAGGCCACCGGGGAGCAGAGCCGGGCGCTGGCCGCGTCCGTCGTCGCGTACGCCACCACGTTGATCGACCCGAGTGCGCCGTCGTTCGAACACGTAATGGAACGGATCGCCTACAAGCACATCTCGCTGGGCATCCGTCCGGAGCAGTACACGATCGTCGCGAACCACCTTCTCGGCGCCGTGGCGGACGTCCTCGGCGCGGCCGTCACCCCGGAGATCGCCGCGGCATGGACGGAGGTGTACTGGCTGTTCGCGATGCAGCTCGGCGCGCAGGAGGCGCGGCTTTACCAGCAGGCAGGCGCGGACCCGGCCCACCCGCTGCGGCGCTACCGCATTGCGCGGCGCATCGCGGAGGCGCACGACATCGTGTCGTTCGCGCTCGAGCCCGACGACGGCAAGCCGCTCCCCGAGATCCAGCCCGGGCAGTACGTGTCGGTGTTCGTCGATCTGCCCAACGGCGACCGGCAGCCGCGGCAGTACACGGTCTCGTCCACGGCATCCGGGCAGCGGCTGCAGATCACGGTGAACCGGGTGCGCGGCGTGAACGGCGCACCGGACGGTCGGGTCTCGTCCTACCTGCACGACCACGTCAAGGTGGACGACGTCCTCGAGGTCAGCGCGCCGGCGGGCGACTTCGTCGTCCAGGACGCGGAGGGGCCGCTGCTCTTGGCGAGCGCCGGAGCGGGGATCACGACCGTGCTGCCCATCGTCGAACACATCGCGCGCACACAGCCGCGGCGCCCGGTGATCGTCGCGCACGCCGACCGCACCGCCGAGGACCACGCGCTGCGGGACACGGTCAACTACGTCGGCAGGCAGATCGACGACTTCACGACCTACACCTGGTACGAGCACGTCGCACCCGACGACGACAACAGCCGGAGCGGCTACATGGACCTGTCGCAGCTTCCGCTGCCGCCCGAGCTGCACGTGTTCACCTGCGGTCCGCTGCCGTTCATGCGGCACGTCCGCCAGACCCTGCTCGCGCGCGGGATCCCGGCCCGCCGGATCCGCTACGAGGTGTTCGGGCCGGACCTCTGGGCGGCCCAGGCGGCCTGATCCGCGGGCCCCCACGGGCCATGGTCGAGTGACGCGCGAGCGGTACACCCAGCGGGGTTGGATCACCCGTTCGTGCGCGATTTGCTACGGACTGTCAGCGCTCGGCATCGCGCAGCGACATCCCGACGGTCGCGGCGAACGCCTTGACCGTTCGCAGCGCGACGTCCAAAGGGTCGGCGTCCCAGATGGCCTGGTTGAAGATCTCGACCTCGACGTCGCCCGGGTAGCCCGCCTCCGTGACGAGGCGCGTTACTGCCGCGAAGTCGATATGCCCGTCCCCCATCATCCCGCGCGCCAGCAGCGCGTCCGGTGGCAGCGGGGTGATCCAGTCGCACACCTGGTAGGCCGCGATCCGGCGACCGGCCCGGCGCACCTGCTCGGCCAACTGCGGGTCCCACCACACATGGAAGGTGTCCACGACGACACCCACGGTCGCGGCGGGAAACGCTTCGGCGACGTCAAGCGCCTGACCCAGGGTCGAGATCACCCCGCGGTCCGCGGCGTAGATCGGGTGCATCGGCTCGATGGCCAACACGACTCCCGCGGCCGCCGCGTCCTTCACGAGGGCCCCGACGGCGTCGCGGGCCCGGGCTCGGGCCCCGGGCAGGTCCCGGTCGCCCGCGGGCAGTCCGCCTGCCACGAGAACGAGCACCGGGGCCGAACCGGGTGCCGCCGCCGCGACCAGCGTCGCGGTCTCCTCGATGGCCCGGCGGTTGTCGTCGAGGGCCGCACGCTGCCGAGCGGGGTCGGTCGCAGTGAAGAAGCCGCCCCGGCACAGGCTCGACACGCGCAGGCCCGAGTCGGCCACCATGGCGGCGGCGGTCGAGAGGCCGACCGCAGCGACCGGCTCGCGCCACAGACCGATGCTCGCGATCCCGGCCTCGCCGGTCACCCGCAGGGCCGTGGCGAGGTCCGCGTGCTTGATCGTGGCCTGGTTCAGCGACAGCCGGTGGTTCATACGAGAGCCTGTGTCGGGACGGCGACGCCGTGGAGAGCCAGGTAGGCGTTCCAGCGCCGAGCGGCGAGGTCGGGCCGTTCCAGCGCGCCCGCCGCGTCCGCGAGCCACACCAACGTGGAAAGGTGCGGCAGGCTGCGGGCCGCGTGCAGGCCTCCGACCATGCTGAATGCCTGCTGGTGGCCGTTCAGCCAGGACAGGAACGCCACGCCCGTCTTGTAGTGGAACGTCGGCGCGGCGAAGACGTGGCGGGCCAGGGCCTCGGTCGGCCCGAGGATCGCCCGGTAGGCGGCCGGGTCGCCGGTGTCGAGGGCCTGCAGCGCCGCGGAGGCGTGGGGGGCGACGAGCGCGAAGGCGCCGAGCAGCGCGTCGGAATGGCGCTCACCGTCGCCCTCGATCAGCCCGACGTAGTTGTAGTCGTCGCCGGTGAACAGGCTGGTGCCGCGGGGCAGCCGGGCCCGGAGCGCGATCTCGGATCCCGCGTCGAGCAGGCTCATCTTGATGCCGCGCACGCGGTCGACGTTCTCGGTCATGATCCGCAGCACCGTGTCGATGCCGGTGGGCACGTCGGCTCCGAAGTAGCCCGCGAGCTGCGGGTCGAACGCCGACCCCAACCAGTGCAGGATGACCGGGGCGCCCGCGCGGGCGAGGACCTCGCGGTAGACGTGCTCGTAGTCGGCGGCCGAGGTCGCGGCCCGCGCCAGGTGGCGGCTGGCCATCAGCACCGCCCCGGCTCCGTGGTCCTCTGCGAAGTGCAGCTGCTCGACGTAGGCGTCGATGACGGCGGGCAGCGGGATGTCCGCGTCCTCGACGTGGTCGGTGTTCACCCCGACGACCAGCGCCCCGCCCGCGGCCCGCGCCTCCGCCGCGCTCCGGGCGATCAGCTCGCGGGTGGCCGTGGCGTCCAGGCCCATGTTCCGCTGTGCGGTGTCCATGGCGTCGGCGACGCCCAGGCCCCATGACCAGACGTGGTGGCGAAACGCCAGGGTGGCATCCCAGTCGAGGTCCGCGGGCGCGCCGGGCACGTTCTCCGCGCCCACCCGTGGGATGACGTGCGCCGCGGCGTACGCGACCCGGGAACGCAGCGGCGCGGTGGGGCGCCGGAAGGGGGGCGGGTCCGCCAGCACGTGGCGGCGCGCGTCGCCCGAGGCGTCGAGGAGCGCCACGGCGGGCTGCCCCCGCATCACGCGGACCCTGCGCGCAGCGGCTCGGGGAGGGTGAGCTCGGGGAGGTCGACGCGCACCCCGGTCCGCGAGCTCGTCAGGCCCGCCTCGGCGAGTCGGACGCCGCGGGCGCCCGCGAGGAAGTCGAACTCGTGCGGGGCGTCCTCCACGACGTGCCGGATGAACTGCTCCCACTGGGTCTTGAAGCCGTTCTCGACGGCGTCGTTGTCGGGGACGTCCATCCAGTCGTTCGCGTAGTCGTGGGTCTCGGCGAGGTCGGGGTTCCAGACCGGCTTCGGTGTAGCGGCACGGGGCTGGATCCGGCAATGGTGCAGCCCCGCGACCGCGCTGCCAAGTGTGCCGTCCACCTGGAACTCGACGAGCTCCTTGCGGTCGACGCGGACCGTCCAGCTGGAGTTGATCTGCGCGATCACGTCGCCGTCGAGCTCAAAGACGCCGTAGGCGGCGTCGTCCGCGGTGGCCGGGTAGGGCTTTCCGGCTTCGTCGGTGCGCGTCGGGATGTGCGTGACGGCACGGGCGTAGACCGATTTGACCTGCCCGAAGAGGTTCTCCAGCACGTAGTTCCAATGCGGGAACATGTCGACGACGATGCCGCCGCCGTCCTCGGCGCGGTAGTTCCAGCTCGGCCGCTGCGCGGGCTGCCAGTCGCCTTCAAAGACCCAGTAGCCGAACTCGCCGCGCACCGAGAGGATGCGGCCGAAGAAGCCGGAGTCGATCAGCCGGGCGAGCTTGCGCAGGCCGGGCAGGTAGAGCTTGTCGTGCACCACGCCGTTCTTGATGCCCGCGTCCTTCGCGAGGGCGGCCAGCTCGAGGGCCTCGTCCAGGGTCTCCGCGGTCGGCTTCTCGGTGTAGATCGCCTTGCCCGCGGCGATGGCCTTGCGGATCGCCGCGGCGCGGGCCTTGGTCACGAGGAAGTCGGCGTAGATCTCCCAGCGCGGGTCGGCGAGTGCGGCATCGAGGTCCGTGGTGTAGTCGGCGATGCCGTGCCGCTCCGCCAGCTCGGCGAGCTTGGCCTCGCTGCGGCCGACTAACAGCGGCTGCACCTGCACCCGCTCGCCGGTGGACAGCTGCACGCCGCCCTGCTCGCGGATCGCCAGGATGGACCGCACCAGGTGCTGGCGGTAGCCCATCCGGCCCGAGACGCCGTTCATGATGATGCCGATGCTCTTGCCTGCCATTAGGGACTCCTCGTCGGTAGGTCGTAAAGCGTTGGTGGGTGTGTTCAACGGGCCTGCGGCGGGAGCACTCGCTCGCGCATCAGGGTGTAGAGGACGACCGAGATGGCCATGACCCCGGCGGCCGCGAAGACGCCGGGCGCCCAGCTGCCGGTGGCGTCGCGGAGGACGCCGCTGACCACAGGACTGGCCACGGCACCGATCTCGGCCACCAGGTTGAAGATGCCGAAGGCGGAGCCGCGCTGGTCGTCCGGAACGAGGTCGCCGAGCATGCTGTGCGTGATGGGCTGCAGTGCGTTGAAGAACAGCCCGGAGATGAAGAGGATCAAGCCGAGCAGGACGAGCGAGGGTCGACCGCCGAGAATCGTCATTCCGAAGGCGATGGCCAACAGCGTGTGCACGACGGCGCAGAGGACGGCCAGCGGCTTGCGGCTCTTGCCCTGCCGGGCGCGCCGGTCGGCGAGCCAGCCGCCTACGGGGAACCCGAGGATTCCGGCGCCTGCGTTGAACGCCGCAGTCAGGCCAGCGGCGACAAGGCTGCTGTGCGCGGTCTCCTTGACGATCTCCACCGACCAGAAGCTGAAGAACCAGAGGTTCCACATCACCGCGATGAAGGCGATGTAGTAGTACCAGATGTTGCGGTTGAGCAGTGTGGTCGCCTGCCCCGCGTGGACCACGTTGCGGACGACCAGCGCGATCGCGACGATGGCGAACACACCAATGGCGACCGCGGTGAGCCAGTCGGGCCACCGGAAGGTTTCGGCGACAACGAACAGCACGATGATCGCGACGGCGGTCGGCGCCGAGTAGAGCATCAGCCGCAGCGTCGGTGGCCCGAGCCGCAGCGGGCGGTCGCCGCGGGCGCGGAAGAACACGTACGTGGCCACCGCGACGAGCAGCGAGCCTGCGCCGAAGACCCACAGCGGCATCCGCCAGGCTCCACCGCCCAACCCGAGCGTGCTGCCCCAGTTGATGAGGTAGGGCGTCGCGAGCAGGCCTACGGTGAGGCCGATCGACAGACCTGACAGCACGATCCCCAACCCGAGGGTCCGCCGTGGGGGCGGGGTGTGGTTGATGACCATGGTGCGGTCGTTGGAGTAGAACGTGCCCTCGCCCAGCCCAGTGAGCACCCGGGCTGCGACAAAGGTGATCAACCCGGCGGCCAACCCGGACAGCAGGGTCAGCACGCCCGCCCACAGCAGCGACAGCACGAGCATCTCGCGGTGCCCGTACCGGTCCCCGAGCCGACCACCGGCGTATTGGGTGAGCATGTAGCCCGCGAAGAACATCGAGCCGATCAGGCCACCGAGCGTTGCTGGGTTGGCGGCGTCGCCGATGAACCCGGACTTGTTGCTGATCATCCACGAGACGACCGGGCCGGTGATGGTGCGGTCGGCGTAGCTGAACAGCCAGCCGAGCAGCAGGAACGCCCACAGGCTTGGATACTTCCCGCTGAATATCGGACGAAGGGCGCGGTCGGATGCGGGGTGCCGCACGCCGCCCAGGACCTGGCTCATCGGAGGTCACCACGACGTTGCGCGGCCGACGCGGGGGTTGGGGATGGCGGCCACGAGCAAGCCGCGGGCGAGCGCGGAAGCAGGCCCGGCTGATGGGGGTTCATGCGATGTGCTCCTCAATTGTGACGCTCGGCCGGAGGTCCCGGCCCGTTGGCTTTGCGGCGGATCTCGGGTGGGGCCGCGGCGCCTTCGCTGCTCGTTCAACCTTGTTGAGCCGGTGCCGTTGGTAAGCGCTTACCAGCGTAACGGGAGGTCGTGGACGAGGTCAAGGCCTTCACCGTCCCGGCCCCACTTACGTAGACCGCGTTGGGTCGCCCGCACACGGCAGGCGCCCGCGCACACCGCGCTTCGCACCCCGCCGGCGTCTGTCTCGTACAACGCGATGCTGGTGCAGGTGTCGACGCCCGTGGCCGAGCCTGCGCCACGGCGGGCGTCGTGCTCCGCCAACCCGCCCACAGCGCGGGTTGGTCAGCGCGGGTGGTCAGCGGTGGCACCCGCCGCGCTACACGTCGCAGAGGCCAGGGACGGGCCAGGGGCCTTCTGCGAAGTGCAGGGCAGCTCTGCGAAGTCGGCCAGGAGCCTGAGCGAAGGGCGGACGCGCCTTATCCGTGTGCCGGCTCTGGTCCGCCGGAAAGCGCTAGCATCCGCCTATGGTACCCGAGCGGCCGTCTTCGCCAGCCACGCTGACCGATGTCGCGCGCCGCGCGGGCGTCTCACTCGCCACGGCGTCCCGCGCGCTCAACGGGAGCGCGACCCGCCAGGTCGGCGCGACCCTGCGGGCTCGCGTGCAGGAAGCCGCCGCGGAGCTGGACTACTCGCCGAACGCGCAGGCCCAGGCGATGGCCCGCGGAACGACGGCGACACTCGGGCTGGTCGTGCACGACATCGCCGACCCGTATTTCTCGACGATCGCCGCAGGCGTCATCGAGGCCGCCGCCGACCGCGGGCTGCTGGTCACCGTGGCGAGCACGCAGAGCGACCCGGCCGCTGAGCTCCGCCACATCGAGCTCCTGCGCCAGGCGCGCGCGCAGGCCGTGGTGCTCGCAGGCTCACGGCTGGACGACCCAGGGTTGCTCGATTCTGTCCGATCGACGCTGCGCGCCTTCGCCCGCGGAGGCGGGCGGGTGGCCTGCATCGGGCAGGACGTCCTGGGGGTGAGCACCGTCGTCGTGGAGAACCGCCTCGGGGCCGCCGCGCTGGCAGGCGCGCTGCACCGGGCGGGGCACCGGCGCTTCGGCGTACTGGCCGGGCCGCCGCACCACCTCACCGCCCGAGACCGGACCGAGGGCTTCTGCTACGGCCTGTCCGACGTCGGCGCCGAGCCGCGCGCCGAGCATGTGCTGGCGTGTGAGTTCACCCGCGACGGCGCCTACGCCGCCACCAGGGATCTGCTCGCCGCCGCGGGCGGCAAGTCGCCCGTCGACTGCCTGTTCGCGGTCACCGATGTTATGGCGCTCGGCGTACTCGCCGCGGCGCGCGACGCAGGGCTCCGCGTCCCCGAGGACGTCGGCGTGGCGGGCTTCGACGACATCACCTCGCTGCGCGATGTCGTGCCTGCCCTCACCACCGTGCGCCTGCCGATGGCCGAGATGGGGGCGACGGTCGTGCGCATCGCGCTCGACGGCGAGCCGGGAACCGTCCGCCGTGTGCGGGTCCGCGGCGAGATCGCCCTGCGGGACAGCACCGCCCGGGCGTAGCGGCAGCGGCAGCCCCGCCCTCGCATGGCTCACCTGACCCCCGAACGTCAGCAGGGTGACACTGCGGACGCTGAACGTCCGGAATGTCACCTGCTGCCTTTCGGGGGCCCGGGTGCATCCCGCGCCGCTGCCTACGGTCCATCCGACGTCATCATCGGCGTGAGTTGTCCGCTCGGCACGGTGAGCCAGGGAATCGCGTGCGGGGCTCGCCACGGCCTTGCTCGGGGTCGGGCTCCCGCGGGCCCGTGTGCCCGTCTCGGTTCTTGGTAACCGCTTCCCAAGCAAGGCCTCTGAGCCAGCTGCGTCGATGGACTTCTGGCCCGTGACATCGGCGCTTATCGATCGAGCAGGCTGTACGAAGCGCTTTCCAAGTCGCCGGGTTGGGACTTAGGGTGGCCGCATGGCCCCTACTCCGCTTCCCGCCGTCCTGGTAGGCGTGCACGGACACGGCCGCTGGCACCTACAGAACATCGACCGGTTGGCCCGCGCGGGCGTGCCGGTGCGCCTGGCCGGGATCTGTGACCCTCGCCCGCTCACCGGAGAGGAGCGCGACCTTGCCGGGGACGTTCCGGTGACGGCGCGGCTCGACAAGCTCCTCGCCGCGGTGTGCCCCGAGGTGACGATCGTCTGCACCCCGATCCACACCCACGCCGAGCTGAGCCTTGCCGCCGCTGCCGCGGGCTCGCACGTGCTGCTGGAGAAGCCGCCGACCCCCACGCTCGCCGACTTCGAGCGGCTTCTGGACGGTCTGGCGGGCACGGGGCGCGTCTGCCAGGTCGGATTCCAGAGTCTGGGGTCGCGCGCGCTCCCCCACGTCCGCGCGCTGATAGCCAAGGGCGCAATCGGAGAACTAGTGGGCGTCGGCGCGGCAGGGGCGTGGCAACGGGACGCGTCCTACTACGCCCGTTCCCCCTGGGCAGGCCGCCGCACGCTGCGGGGCGAGCCGGTGGTCGACGGTGCCCTGACCAACCCGTTCGCCCACGCCACCGCCACCGCCCTCGCCCTTGACGGCCAGACCGACCTGCGCGAGCTGCGCGTAGAGCTGTTCCGGGCCAACCCAATCGAGGCCGACGACACCTCCTGCCTGCGGTTAATCACCGGGCGCGGCACGACGGTCACCGTCGCGGTCACACTGTGCGCCGACCGCGTCGTCGAGCCCTACGTCGTGGTGCACGGCACCTCGGGCCGCATCGTGCTGCATTATCGGACGGGCCACGTCCGGCTCGAGCGCGATGGCTCGGTGGAGGCCACCGAGCACCCGGCTACCGACCTGTTGGAGAACCTGGTCGCCAACATCAGGACACCGAGCGTGCCCCTGCTCGCCCCGCTCGCAGCCACGCGCGGGTTCATGCAGGTCGTCGAGGCGGTACGGCTCGCCGCCGAGCCGGTCGAGGTGCCGTCGGAGTACCGCGTGATCGACACGTCGGGACCACATCCGCGCCGTATCGTGCCGGGGATCGGCGACGCCGTCACCCGGGCGGCCGACGAGCTCGCACTGCTGTCCGAACTCGATCTGCCGTGGGCGCGCCCGGCGGTGAGCTGTGGCTGAGCTGGCCATGCTGCGGCTCGACGGGCGGCCCGTGGCCGAGTACGCGGACGGCCGCGACCTCGACCCGACGCTCGCGCCACGCCCCCACCTGCACCCCGTGCTCACCCTCGGCGGCACGCCGGTCAGCGACGCCCAGCCGCCTGACCACCGGTGGCATCTCGGGCTGTCGGTCGCGCTGCAGGACGTCGAGGGCTGGAACTTCTGGGGCGGCCCGACCTACCTGCGCGGCCAGGGCTACATCTGGCGCGACGACCACGGCCGCATCGAGCACATGACCTTCACCGCGCTCGGCGACGACGGCTTCGCCGAGCGGCTGCGCTGGCTCACGCCGCAGGGGGAGTCGCTGATCGCCGAACAGCGCCTGGTGCGTGGTCGCCTGGTCGAGCACGGATGGGAGCTCGAGATCGTCAGCACCCTCACCAACACCGCGAGGCGGCCGCTCCGGCTCGGCAGCCCGGCCACCAACGGGCGCGACGGCGCCGGATACGGCGGGCTGTTCTGGCGGCTGCCGCGCGCGGCGGACAGATCGCGACCGGGCGGATCGCGCGCGGAGGGATCGCGCACCGCCGGATCGTGCCCGGGCGAATCGCAGTCCACCGCCGCGCGCGAACCGCATGTGCGCACCCGAAGCGCCGAGGGCGAGCGTGCCGTGCACGGCTCGGTCGCGCCGTGGCTGGCCTGGACCGACCACGCCTTCACCCTGGTACTCAGCGCGGCCGACGCTGGCACGCGGGCCGATCCGTGGTTCGTCCGAGTGGGCGACTACCCCGGCGTCGGCTCGCAGCTCGCCGCGCGGAACCCCGTCACGCTCGACATCGGCGGCGCGGTGACGCGCGGGCTGCGCGCGCTGGTGGCCGATGGACCCCTCGACGACCGCGCCGCGCGGGCATGGGCGTTGCGCCGACCGTGATCACCGGGAAAGGCGTCAAGAAGCGCAGATCTGCGGCTCTCTGGCCATTTCGCGTGATCACGGCGGGCTCATCGGTGGACGGGTGCAGCACCACGCCGGCGCCGACAAACCAGAAGCGTGCATGCCGGGGCCCGCCAGCAGCAGGTTGTGCGCGATCGGCAGGACGTCGAGCAGGCGGTCGCGCGACGCCTCGGCTGCCCATGCTGGCCAGAATTCAGACCGGTCACTAAGATGGCCTCTATGGAGACCATCCCCATCACGGAGGCGAAGGCGCGGATCGCCGAACTCGCCGACCGGGTCGCCCGTGAGCATGACCACTTCACGATCACACGCAACGGTCGCGCCGACGTCATGCTGATCTCCGTGGCCGAGTACGAGTCGATGCGCGAGACCCTCGACATCCTCTCGGACGACGAGACCCTCGCCGATCTGCGACAGTCACGGGAGGACTTCGCCGCCGGCGACACGTTCACCCTCGATGAGGTCCGCGCAGAACTCGACCGGCGGCGCAGCAGATCCGCCTGATGCCCGACCTCTACACGATCTCACTGTCCCGACGAGCCCGCCGGAACCTCCAAGAGGACCTCCCGTTGGAAGTGGCAGTTGCGGCGACCGAGACCATCCAGCACGCGATCGCCGTCAACCCGCATCGAATCGGCAAACCTCTCGACGAGCCCTTCGATGGCTACCACGCGGCCCGCCGTGGCACCTACCGGATCATCTGCCGCATCGACGAAGCCAAACGCGTCGTCGAGATCCACTCGATCCGCCACCGCCGGGACGTGTACCGCTTTTGATGGCTTGCGCACCCAGCTCTCACAGCTGGTCGAGCAGTCCGTCGACGAGCTGTTCGAGCGGTGGCCAGGGGAAGCTCGGCTTGTTGATCCGCAGGGAGGTCCGTGCAGCCCGGCCCAGAGCAGGGTGGCGGCCCGGTGTCGCTCGGCGTCGTCGGCCTGGCCCGCCGGGGCGAGAACGGCGAGGAGGCCCTGATAGAGCATGCGTCCAGGCAGCTCGGACGACGGCAGGTCGACCCCGCTCGGCGTTCCACGATTCGAACAGCACTCGGTAGTGCCCGGGCGCTCCAGACCGTAGCGGCAGTAGGCCAGGCACCAGCCGCGAACCGGCGCACTGCGCGTTCCACCAACGCCGCCCCAGAGCATGAGCAGCCCACCAGTCCCCGACGTCGAGGAAACCGGTGTCGGGGATTGTCGATCTCCCGAGGGTGAGGACGTGACCACCGTTCGCGCGATGCGACGACCAGCGCGGTCGCCAGCCGGTCGTCGGGGCGCTGGCGCCGCGAGCCAGCCAGGATGATCCCCTCGGTGCGGTAGGAGATGAAGACGGAAATCGCTTCCCCCTTCGCCTGCTCCCACCGCTCCGCGGCGGCCAGCAGCATCT
This sequence comes from uncultured Actinomycetota bacterium, assembly GCA_963822805.1. Taxonomy (GTDB): domain Bacteria; phylum Actinomycetota; class Actinomycetes; order Mycobacteriales; family Pseudonocardiaceae; genus Pseudonocardia. The sequence continues at coordinate 176,579 of CAWGIV010000008.1, forward strand.
GGCTGCCGCGGCGCTGGGCGAGCGCTGCGGGCCCTTGGTGATGGTCGAGACCCCGGTCGCCGTGGCTAGGGAGACCCCAGCACGCCGGGCCACCGCGACCAGCTTGACCGCCGCCATCCCTCCTCGTTCAAGAGGATGCGCCGGAGTCGAGCCAGCTCGGCGGCCCTTCTTCGCGCCGCCCCGTTGACGCATGCGGCACTTCGCTGTAGCTTCTGGAAAGCGCTATCCAGGCTCACCATGCGTGCACAGGAGGCAACGCCATGCAGGACGAGCTCATCGAGCCGCCCGGCTCCCACGAGCCGAGCCAGTACAAGAAGACGCCCAAGAAGGCCGCCATCAGCGGGTGGATCGGCAGCGTCCTCGAGTACTACGACTTCGGCGTGTACAGCACGGCGGCTGCCCTGGTGTTTCCCCTGGTGTTCTTCCCGAAGGGCAACGCGACGATCGCCCTCGTATCGTCGTTGGCCACCTACGGGGTCGGCTATCTCGCCCGTCCGGTTGGGGCGGTGGTCCTCGGGCACTGGGGCGACCGGCACGGGCGCAAGATGGTGCTCGTGCTGTGCATGATCGTGATGGGCTTGTCGACCTTCGCGGTCGGGCTGCTGCCGACTTACGCCCAGATCGGGATCTGGGCGCCGATCCTGCTCGTGCTGCTGCGCATCATCCAAGGCTTCTTCGTCGCAGGCGAGCTCGGAGGAGCCAGCGCCATGATCGTCGAGCACGCGCCGTTCGGCCGCCGCGGCTACTACGCCAGCTTCCCGCTGCAGGGCACCCAGGCGGCCGCGATCATCGCCGCGGGCGTGTTCCTGCCGCTCTCCGCGCTGCTGTCCCCGCAAGCGTTCCAGTCATGGGGCTGGCGGGTCCCCTTCTTCCTCAGCCTGCTCGTCGTTATCGCCGGCTACATCATCCGGCGCCGCGTCGACGAGACGCCTGCATTCCGCGAGGCGCAGGCGGATCAGGCGGTGGCGAAGGCGCCGGTCGTGGAGGTCTTCCGGGAGAACCCCGGTGCGCTCCTGCGCGCCATCCTCATCGGGCTCACCAATTTGGTCGGGACGACCGTGACCATCTTCGGCGCCGCATACGCGACCCAACCGGGCTATGGGATCGGCCTGAGCACGACTCTCTACCTGTGGATCCCGGTCGCCGCCAACGTGGTCGCCCTGTTCCTCATCCCGTACTACGGCAACCTGTCCGACCGCATCGGTCGTCGGCCGTTCCTCATCGTCGGCGCTGTGGGCGGCGGCATCCTCGCCATCCCGTACCTTCTTGCGGTGGGCTCGAAGAACGAGGTCCTCGCCGTAGGGCTCGCCGTTCTGACCATCGGAATCGTCTTCCAGGCCTGGAACGCGACCTACGCCTGCTTCTTCCAGGAGATGTTCCCGACCCGAACCCGGGTCACCGGGTTCGCCATCGCCCAGAACGTCAGCCTGGCCATCGTCGCCTTCCTGCCGACGGTGTTCGCCCTCGTGGCTCCGCCCGGATCCACCAACGTGCCGGTGACCATCGGTGCCATCTGCCTCGGCATCACCATCGTCAGCGGCGTCGCCGCATGGTTCTCCCGCGAGACGAACCGGGTGCACCTGGACGACCTCGGAAGCGCAGACGCGGTCCCCGTGCCCCCCGAGGAGTACGACCGGATTCGTGCGGCCACCTGACCGTTACCAAACGCCGAACGGACGACACGTGTCCCAGCCCAGCACCACCCCTCGCGTCCTGCGGATCGCCATCGCGTTCCCGGCGCTCGGGCGGCTCAGCGACCGCACGACCGGGCGTTTCGTATCGCGACCGCCGACGACGTGCAGCGGATCGCCTTCATCGACGGCGCGCTGCGCGGTCTGGCCGCGGCCATCGCCGATGGCGCCGACGTGCGCGGCTACTTCCATTGGAGCCTGCTCGACTTCGAGTGGTTCGCAGGCTTTGCCCCGACGTTCGGGCTGGTCGCCGTCGACCGCACTACGTTCGCCCGCACACCCAAGCCGAGCCTAGCCTGGCTGGGCGCGCTCGCCCGACGCAACGCCATCGCCGAGAGGAGCCCGTCATGACCATGGAGTTCGCCACGCCGCGTGGGCCCAGCCCGCTGCCGGGCGGCCCGAAGCCGTACTTCCTCGCCGAGGGTGAGGGCGAGAAGGCCATCCTCATCGACAGCCTGTTCACGGTGCTGCTCTCAGCGGACGAGACCGACGGCCAGTTCGGCGTGTTCACCATGGACGGGCCCAAGGGCGACGCGATCCCCCCACACTCGCACGGCAGCCACCACGAGATCTTCTACGTCGTCCGCGGCGGAGTGACCATCTTCCTCGACGACGCCGAGGGCAAGCGCCAGGTCCGCGAGCTGGGCCCCGGCGACTTCGGCTACGTCCCGGCAGGCATCGTGCACGCCTACCGCGTCGAGGAGGACCACACCCGGGTACTGGGCGTCAGCTCCGCCGGGTTCGAGCGTTTCTTCCAGCACCTCGGCGAGCCCACCACGGCCGACACCTACCCCGGCACGCCCCTCGGGCTGCCGCCCGGTGAGCGGTTCGGCGAGGTCGGGCGCCGGTTCGACACCACGTTCCTGCCGCACCTGCGGATGGACACGTGACGGCGCCTGCGCCGCCCGGGTTGGTGCGCCCGGACACCGACCCGCTGCCCGACCCGGTCCCGGTACCCGGCGGGTGGCTGCGCCGCGCCGCCGTGTACGCCGCCCCGCCCGGCTTCCGGCCGCTGGAGCTCGACCTCTACACCCCGGCCGGTGACCCGGCGCCGGTGATCGTGTTCCTGCACGGCGGCGGCTGGCGGGTGGGCACGCGCGCGGTCTTCTGCCCGACCTGGCGCGACTGGACCCCGGATCCGTTCCACCGCCTGGTCGCGGCGGGCTTCGCCGTCGCCTCGCTCGACTACCGGCTCTCCGCCGAAGCCGTCTTCCCGGCCCAGCTGGAGGACGCCACCGCCGCGCTCGGGTGGCTGCACACCCGCGCCGCCGAGCTCGGCGTCGACCCCACCCGCATCGTGGCCTGGGGCGAGTCCGCGGGCGCGCACCTCGCCGCCCTGCTCGGGCTCACCACCGGCGCGGTCGCGGGCGTCGTCGACTGGTACGGGCCCGGCGACCTCACCACCCTCGCCGCCCAGGCCCCGCCCGACGCCGTCGCCCGGTCCGACGCGCCCGACTCTCGGGAGTCCCTGCTGCTCGGCGCGCCCGTGGCGCAGGCTCCCGACCGTGCCCGCCGGGCCAGCCCGGTCAGCTACGTGCGAGCGGGGGCCCCGCCGTTCCACATCGCCCACGGGACGGCCGACCGCTTCATCCCGGCCGCGCAGAGCACCCAGCTCGCCGACGCGCTGACGGCGGCGGGCGTGGCCGTCGAGCTGACGGTCGTGCCGGGCAGCGACCACATGTGGGTCGGCGCGCCCGACCCCGAGGGGATCTTCACCGCGGCCGTGGACTTCGCCCGCCGCGTCACCGGCGCGCGGGGGTCGTAGGGCCTGCCGTCACACCCGCGGCGCGTAGCGGGCCGTCGCGCGCACCCGTTTGCGCAGCGCGGCCAGGTCGCCGGAGATGACGCCGTGGGTGCGGGCCTGCACGAGCAGGTTGCCCAGTGCGGTGGCCTCGACGGGTCCGGCGACCACCGGGCGGCCCGCGGCGTCCGCGGTGAGCTGGCACAGCAGCGCGTTCTGCGCCCCGCCGCCGACGAGGTGCACGACCTCGATCGGCTGCCCGGACAGCTGTTCGGCCTGGTCGAGCGCCCCGGCAAACGCCGCCGCGAGGCTATCGAGGATGCAGCGCACGACGACCGCGGGCTCGGGGTCGCGCAACCCCGTCGCCGCGCCGATCCGCGCGGGCATGTCGCCCGGCGGAAGGAACCCGGGGTCGTTCGGGTCGATGCGCGGGCCGCCCGCGGGCAACGCGGCCGCGGCGAGCAGCACGTCGTCGAGGTCGACGTCCCGCCCGTGCAGGTTCCAGGCACGCAGCGACTCCGACAGCAGCCACAGCCCCATCACGTTGCGCAGGTACCGGATCGTGCCGTCGACGCCGCGCTCGTTGGTGAAGTTCGCCTTCCGGCTGTCCTCGGTGAGCACCGGGGCGTCCAGCTCGACGCCGACCAGCCCCCAGGTGCCGCAGGAGACGTAGCCGAAGCGGGGGTTGTCGGCAGGCACGCCGACGACGGCCGATGCGGTGTCGTGCGAGCCGACGGTGGTGACCGGCAGCGGGTAGTCGACGCCGACGTCCGCGCCGACGTCGGCGGTGAGCGGGGCCAGCCACTCGCCCGCCGCGATGACCTCGGGCAGCAGCCGCGGCGGCAGGCCGAGCGCCTCGACAAGCGGCGTCGACCAGTCGCCGGTGCGGGCGTCGAGGAGGCCGGTGGTGGAGGCGTTGGTCTCTTCGGCGACCTGGCGGCCGGTGAGCCAGTAGCCGAGCAGGTCCGGGATCAACAGCGCGCGGCGGTCGGCCAGCTGGGGCTCGGCGGCGAGCTGGTACAGCGTGGTGAACGGCAGGAACTGGAGGCCGGTCGTGGCGTAGAGGCGGGCGGGGTCGACCTTGGCGTGGACGTCGTCGATCACGGCCTCGGTGCGGGCGTCGCGGTAGTGGCGCGGGTTGCCCAGCAGCACCCCGCGCCCGTCCAGCAGCCCGTAGTCGACGCCCCACGAGTCGATCGCCAGCCCGGCCAGGCGGTCCTGCCGGGCGGCGGCGCGCAGCCCGGCGAGGACGTCGGTGTAGAGGCCGAGCACGTCCCAGTAGAGCCCGTCGGAGAGCCGTACCGCGCCGTTGCGGAAGCGGTGCACCTCGGTGAGCTCCAGGTGCTCGGGCCCGACCCGACCCAGCATGACCCGCCCGCTCGACGCGCCCAGGTCAACGGCGGCCAGCGCGGCCGTGGTCGTCCGACGCCCGGTTCGGCCGGCGACCGCGGTCATCGTAGGAAGGCGGCGGCCACGCCGGAGTCGACGGGGATGTGCAGGCCGGTGGTCTGCGACAGGTCGCCACCGGTGAGCGCGAACGTGGCGGCGGCGACGTGCTCGGGCAGCACCTCCTTGCCCAGCAGGGTGCGCTTGGCGTAGTAGGCGCCCAGCTCCTCCTCCTTCACCCCGTACACCTCGGCCCGCTTGGCGCCCCAGCCGCCCGCGAAGATGCCCGAGCCGCGCACGACGCCGTCCGGGTTGATGCCGTTGACCCGGATCCCGTGCGGTCCGAGCTCGGCGGCCAGCAGCCGCACCTGGTGGGCCTGGTCGGCCTTGGTGGCGCCGTATGCCACGTTGTTCGGCCCCGCGAACAGCGAGTTCTTGCTGGAGATGTAGACGACGTCGCCGCCCATCCCCTGCGCGATCAGCACGCGGGCGGCGGCGCGGGAGACCAGGAACGAGCCCTTGGCCATGACGTCGTGCTGCAGGTCCCAGTCCTCGACGGTGGTCTCCAGCAGCGGCTTGGAGATCGACAGGCCGGCGTTGTTGACCACGAGGTCGACCCCGCCGAACGCCAGCACGGCCGCCTCGACCGCGGCGGCGACGGCGTCTTCGTCGGACACGTCCGCGGCCACCCCGACCGCCCGGTCGGCGTTGCCGATCTCGGCGGCCGCGGCGGTGGCCTTGTCGGCGTCGAGGTCGGCGACCACCACGCAGGCGCCCTCCGCGGCCAGCCGGTGCGCGATCGCCTTCCCGATGCCCGACGCGGCCCCGGTGACCAGCGCGACCCGGGTGGCCAACGGCTTCGGCTTCGGCATCCGCTGCAGCTTCGCCTCCTCCAGGGCCCAGTACTCGATGCGGAACTTCTCCGACTCGGGGATGGGGGCGTACGTCGACACCGACTCGGCGCCGCGCATCACGTTGATCGCGTTCACGTAGAACTCGCCCGCCACCCGCGCGGTCTGCTTGTCCTTGCCGAACGAGAACATGCCCACGCCCGGCACGAGCACGATCGCGGGGTCGGCGCCGCGCATCGGGGGCGAGTCCGAGGTGGCGTGCCGCTCGTAGTAGGCGCGGTAGTCCGCGCGGTAGGCGGCGTGCAGCTCCGTCAGCCGGGCGACGATCTCCTCGACCGACGCCGTGGCGGGCAGATCCACCACGAGCGGCTTGACCTTGGTGCGCAGGAAGTGGTCCGGGCAGGACGTGCCGAGCGCGGCCAGCGGGGCGAGCTTCTCGCGCGCCACGAACTCCAGCACCGCGTCGCTGTCGCTGTAGTGCCCCACCTGGGGGTGGTCGGTCGAGGCGAGGCCCCGGACCGTGGGGAAGATCGCCGCGGCCTTGGCCCGCCGCTGCGCCTCGGGCAGCGGCTCGTGGCCGGGCACGATCGGGCCGAACGGCTCGGCGACGCCGTTGCGCTCCAGGTATTCGCGTGCGGTCGCGATGATCTCCAGCGAGTGCGCCTCCGCCTCCTCGCTGGTCGCACCCCACGCGGTGATGCCGTGCCCACCGAGGATCACCCCGACCGCCTGCGGGTTCGCCTCCTTGACCGCGGCGATGTCCAGGCCGAGCTGGAAGCCCGGGCGTCGCCACGGCACCCACACCACCCGGTCGCCGAAGCAGTCCTCGGTGAGCTTCTCCCCGTCCGCCGCGGTGGCCAGCGCAATCCCGGAGTCGGGGTGCAGGTGGTCGACGTGGGCCGCGTCGACGAGCCCGTGCATGGCCGTGTCGATCGACGGCGCGGCGCCGCCCTTGCCGTGCAGGCAGTAGTCGAAGGCGGCGACCATCTCGTCCTCACGCTCGACGCCCGGGTAGACGTCCACGAGCGCGCGCAGCCGGTCCAGCCGCAGCACGGCCAGCCCGGCAGGCGTGAGCGTCCCCAGGTCGCCGCCGGACCCCTTCACCCACACCAGCTCCACCGGCTCGCCGGTCACCGGGTCGGTCGCGGTGCCCTTCGCCGAGGTGTTGCCGCCCGCGTAGTTGGTGTTGCGCGGGTCGGCGCCCAGCCGGTTGGAGCGGGCGATCAGCTCGTCAACTACGGTCATCTCGGTTCCTTTGGTCAGCAAAAGGGGACTTCGCAGACCCGCTCGCCACTACGCAGACGCCCTAGCCCCTGCGAAGTGTCAACCGGCTCTGCGAGGACGGCCGGAGGGCGGGCTCGCGGCCGGAGGGCGGGCTCGCGGCCGGAGGGCGGGCTCGCGGCCGGAGGGCGGGCTCGCGGCCGGAGGGCGGGCTCGCGGCCGGAGGGCGGGCTCGCGGCCGGAGGGCGGGCTCGCGGGCCGCGAGCGCGGGCCGGCGGATCACGACCAGCCTGCCTGCGTGCCGCCGACGCGCTCGGCGGCGATCCGGGCGCCGTACCCGGAATCCCGGTAGGCGGCCATCGGGTCCCGGGGCAGGCCGCGGGCCTCGCGCCGGTCGGCCAGCGCGGCGCGCACGTCGGTGTCGAAGGCGTCCATCAGCACGCCGTGGGCGCCCAGCACGTCTCCGGCCTCCTGGGCGGCGGCGAGCGCGTCGGCGTCGATGAGCAACGCCTTGGCCAGCGCCTGCTCGACGTTGAGCACCGACCGGATCTGGCCCGGGATCTTCTCTTCGATGTTGTGGCACTGGTCGAGCATGAAGTTCACGCCCGCCGCGGGGCGGTGGGCGCCGACCGCGACGATCTCGGCCATGATCCGGAACAGTTGGAACGGGTCCGCCGAGCCGACGACCAGGTCGTCGTCGGCGTAGAAGCGGGAGTTGAAGTCGAACGCGCCCAACCGCTTCTGCCGCAGCAGTTGCATCACGATGAACTCGATGTTCGTGCCCGGCGCGTGGTGGCCGGTGTCGAGCACCACCTGGGCGCGTTCGCCGAGGTTCAGGCAGTGCAGCAGCGAGGTGCCCCAGTCCGGGATGTCCATGGCGTAGAAGTAGGGCTCGAAGAACTTGTACTCCAGCAGCAGCCGCTGGTCGTCGTCCAGCGCGGCGTAGATCTGCTGCAACGAGTCGGCCAGCCGGTCCTGCCGCGCCCGCAGCGAGGCCTGCCCGGCGTAGTTGGTGCCGTCCGGCAGCCAGATCTTCAGGTCCGTCGAGCCGGTCTCGCGCATCACCTGGATGCAGTCCAGGTGATGCGCCACCGCCTTGGCCCGGATCCGCTCGTCGCTGTGGGTGAGCGAGCCGAGCCGGTAGTCCTCGTCCTGGAACAGGTTGGAGTTGATCGCCCCGATCCGCACGCCGAGCTCCTTGGCGTGCGTGGCGAGGGCGCCGAAGTCGTCGACCCGGTCCCACGGGATGTGCAACGACACCCGTGGAGCCAGCCCCGTCACCGCGTTCACCTGAGCCGCGTCGGCGATCTTCTCGAACGGGTTGCGCGGCACGCCGGGCGTGGTGAAGACCTTGAAGCGGGTGCCGGAGTTGCCGTACGCCCAGCTCGGCACCTCGATGGTGAACTCGTCCAGCCCGCGCAGGGCGTCCGTTCGCGTCATGGCTCGTCCTTCCCGGTGGTCGTTAGCGCGTTCCGCCATAACGGCGTGTGGTGAGCCCGTTCAGCAGGGCCGCGAAGACGAGCACGGCTCCCAGGGCGAGCAGCTGGTACTGGGAGCCGTCGTTGCCGACGAAGGCCAGCAGGATCCCGGCGTTCAGCCAAACGATGAGCAGGGTGGCCAGCACCACGCCCGCGACGCGCCCGATGCCGCCGGTGATCGCGACGCCGCCCAGCACGGCGATGGTGATCGCGGGCAGCGCCATCCCGTTGCCGGTGACGCCCGCGTCCGGCCGCGCCGAGGCGAACTGGGCCACGGTGACGACGGCGACGAGCCCCGCGATCAGGCCCGCGTAGGTGTAGGCCTTGAACCGGGTGGCGCGCACCGGGAGCCCGGCCCACCGCGCCGCGACGTCGTTGGTGCCGGTCCCGTAGAGCCTGCGCCCGTAGGTGGTGCGGGCCAGCAGCACCCAGATGAGCACCACCGTGGGCAGCAGGAAGGTGAACAGCCCCAGGGGAATGTCGGGCACGTACTGCCCGAACAGGGGCAGCTCGACGGAGCGGGTGATCGAGAACAGCTGCTGGATGGGCGGCGTGCTGATCGGGCTCTGGTCGTTGATCACGATCGCGATCGACTTGTAGGCGTAGAACGTCGCCAGGGTCGCGATCAGCGCCGGAAACCCGACGTACGCCACGAGGAGCCCGTTGACCGCGCCGAGCAGCGCGCCGAACCCCGCGGTGGCGATGATCGCGAGCCACAGCGGCCACCCCCACTCGCCGTAGGCGAACCCGAAGCCCATGCCCGACAGCGACACGATCGCGCCGACCGAGAGGTCGATGCCGCCGCGGCCGGAGAGGATGACCAGGAGCTCGGCGAGACCGAGCATGGCCAGCGGCACGGCGTTGATGAGGCTGGCCGACATGTAGTCGAAGTTGTACGACGCGGTCAGGTAGCCCCCCGCGTCGAGCACGAAGAACCAGACGACGACCACGACGATCAACACGGCGAGCAGCGCGATCCGCTGCGTGAGCAGGGCGCGGAGCACCCGGGCCGCCGGGCTCTCCTGCGGCGTCTCGGTCGGCGTGGGCGCGGACGGTGGTGGTCATCGCGTCCTCCGGGTGCGCGCCCGCAGCAGGTCGGTCCCGACCGCCACGATGATGAAGATCCCGACGAAGAGGTCCGACAGCTGCGAGCTCCAGCCCAGCTGGGTGACCCCCGAGCTGACGGACTGGACGAGCAGCGCGCCCAGCAGCGTGCCGAGCACCGAACCGCGGCCGCCCATGATCGAGGTGCCGCCGATCACGACGGCGGCGATCACCGCGAGCTCCTTGCCGGTGCCGACGGACTGGTCGAGCGTCGAGGTGCCCTGCGCGATGAGGAAGCAACCGCCCACCCCGACCAACAGCCCGGTGACGAGGTACGCGAGCAGGATCCGACGCTGCACCCGCACACCCGCGAGGCGGGCGGCGTGCGCGTCGCCGCCGACGGCGTAGAAGTGCCGTCCGCCCGCGGTGTGCCGCAGATACCACCAGGCGATGGCGGTGACGATCACGGTGATCGCGAAGGCGATGGGGACGCCGAGAACGCGGCCCGCGTCGCCGCGTCCGAAGATCTCGATCGTCGAGGGGATGCCGTTCACCGTGCTCGAGCCGAAGATCTGCAGCCCGACGAAGAGGAACAGGTTCGCCGTGCCGAACGTGATGATGATCGCGTGTACCCGCCCGTAGGCGATCAGCAGCCCGTTCACCAGGCCGAGCACCCCACCGACGACCACAGAGATCAGCACCGCCACCGGCGCCGAGATGCCCGCAACCAGGGCCTTCGCCGTCAGCACCGCGCAGACCATGATCGCGCCTGCCACCGAGACGTCGATGCCGCCGGTGATGATGATGATCGTCATGCCGACGCCGATCAGCGCGATCGGCGCCGTGGCCACCAGCAGCGGCTGGATGGAGCCCGCCGTGAGGAACGCCGGGGTGCGGAACGCCAGCACGATCCAGATCACGGCGATCACGCCCAGCAGGACCAGCTCCTGCCCGGTGACCGGCGACGGCAGGATGCGGCTGCGCGCCTTCGTCGGGGCGGGGCGCTCCCCCGCCGGACGGGTCGTGGCGAGACTCATGCGACCTGCCCCTCCTCGTCCACCGCACCCGCCGCGGCGGCGAGCACGTCGACCTGCGTCGCGTCCGGCCCGAACTCGACGGTGGTGGTGCCGCCCCGCACGACCAGCAGCCGGTCGGCGATCCGCAGCGCCTCGGGCAGGTCCGAGGTGACGACCAGCACGGCCGTCCCGCCGTCGGCGAGCTGCGTGATGATCCGGTGGATCTCCTCCTTGGCCCCGACGTCGACGCCCTGCGTGGGCTCGGCGAGGACCAGCACCTCGGGCCGCTCGACGAGCTGGCGTGCGAGCACGACCTTCTGCGCGTTGCCGCCGGACATCGCGCTGATCGGCTGCCGTTCGTTGGGGGTGCGCACGGCCAGCCGCTTGATCAGGTCCGTCGCGACCGTCCGCTCGCGGGCCCGGTCCATGAACACGCCGAGCCGGGACAGCAGCCGGAGATGGCTTGCCGAGATGTTGAACGCGATGGACTGGAAGCTGAACATCCCCTCGAGCTTGCGGTTGGCGGGCAGCAGCGCGATGCCGTGCCGCTGCGCGTCCTGCGGCGAGCGGGGCGCGATCCGGCGGCCCTTGAGGCGCATCTCGCCGCCGGTCGGCCGGTCGATCCCGTAGATGCACGCCCCGATCTCGGAGACCCCGGAGCCCACCAGCCCGTAGAGGCAGACGATCTCCCCCCGGCGCACCGCGACGTCGACGTCATGGAACTTGCCGCTGCGGCCGAGCCCGTCGAGGGCCAGCACCGGCTCGCCCTCGGGGACCGCGCGGTGTGGCCGCTCGTCGGAGAGGATCCCGCCGACCATCAGCTCGGCGATCCGCCGGACGTCGAGCTCGGTGATCGGGTAGGTGCCGATGGTCTGCCCGTCGCGCATGACGGTCACCTCGTCGGCGATGCGGAAGAGCTCGTCGAGGCGGTGCGAGATGTAGATGATCGCCACCCCGGCGTCCTTGAGCCTGCGCACGACGCCGAACAGCACGTCGATCTCGGCGTCGGTGAGGATGGCGGAGGGCTCGTCGAGGATGAGGACCTTGGCGTCGCCCGCGAGCGACTTGGCGATCGACACCTGCTGCTGCTCGGCGATCGACAGCTCGCCCACCGGCACCGTCGCGTACCGGGCGGGCAGCCCCAGCAGCTCCAGCAGCTCGACGACCTTGGCGTTCTGCTCCGCCCAGGCCACCCGGCCGTGTCGGCGGATCTCCCGGCCGGTGAAGATGTTCTCCGAGACCGTCAGTTCGGGGAACAGCTGCGGCTCCTGGTAGACGGTGGCGATGCCGAGCGCGATCGCGTCACCGGTCGTGGAGATGTGCGCCCGGGCGCCCTCGAACTCGATCGTCCCGGTGTCTGCCTGCTCGACCCCGGAGATGATCTTGATCATTGTGGACTTGCCCGCGCCGTTCTCCCCCACCAGCGCGTGCACCTGGCCCGCGCGGATGGTGATCTCCGCCCTGCGGATGGCGCGGACCGCGCCGAAGCTCTTGGAGATCCCGCTGAGCCGCAGGCGCGGCGCGTCGTGCCCCGGCTGCTCGGCGGGCGTGGGCTGGTCGACTGTCATGGTCCGGTCGGGCCGTTCAGTAGTTGAACTGGTCCACGTTCTCCTTGGTGATCGCCAGCGGCGGACCGAGGAGCAGCGTCTTGTCGGCGGCGTTGTACTTGATGGCGGACATCGCGTCGCTCACGTCGTTGGTGGCGGCGAACGGCTTGTTCTCCGCGAGCTGGGCGCCCGCCCACGCGGTCAGGTAGCCGAGGTTCTCGACGTTCCACAGGATCGCCGCCGACGACGCGCCGTTGGTCAGGTAGGGCTTCATCGACTGCGGCGTCCCGAGGCCGACGGTGTACACCTTGCCGATCTTCTTGGCGTCCTGGACGGCCTGGGCCACACCGGGTGCCGAGGACGTGCACTCGCCGACCAGGCCGGTGAGGTCCGGGTGGGCGTTCATCAGGTCGGTCGCCATCTGCGTGGCCTTGGCCTGGTCCTCACCCGCGTACACGGTGTCGACGATCTGCGCCTGCGGGTACTTCGATGCCGTGTACTCCTTCTGGACCTTGATCCAGGAGTTGAGGTTCTCGGCGGTCTGCCCGCACGACACGATCGCGTACTTGCCCTGCCCACCCATGGGCTTGAGCAGCGCATCGGTGAGCGCCTGGCCGATGCCCTCGGCCGTCGCCTGGTCGACGAACACCTCGCGGACGGAGTTGGGGGCGTCGGTGTCGGCGGTGGCCACGTGGATGCCCTGCGCCTTGGCCTGGGCGAGCAGCGGCGCCATCGAGTCGGGGTCGTTCGGGGCCACGACCAACGTGTTGACCTTCTGCTGGATGTACGAGCGCACGATGTCGGCCTGCGCGGCCGCATCGGCCGTGGTCGGCCCCTGGTAGAGCCACTGGACGTTGCCCAGCGCGGCCGCCGCCTTCTTCCCGCCCGCGTTCATGGCCTCGAAGTAGGGAATGCCCTGCAGCTTCGGCACGAAGGCGACCTTCACCTGGGCGCCGCTCGCCGAGCCACCGGCGTTCTCCCCGCCGCCTGCCTGGCTCTTCTGGGTACACGCGGTCAGCGCCAACGTGGCCGCGACGCCGAGCACGGCGGCCACCTTCAGCTTCCGGGCAATGCGCATGCTGACTCCTTTGTCGGTCCAGGATCAGACGGGAGGGTCCGCGCTCGCGGGATGCGGAACGGGGACGGACGTGGTGTGGTACGGGGACTTCCGGTTCGGCAGCACCGGCTTCGCGAGGAGGAACTTAGCAGGGACTTTTAACGTTTCACAAGGGCTGGCTCCCTCGTCAGCGGGTTGAGGCCTTGCTGCCTCACCCCGTGAGCTTGTACGTTTCAATCGGGATGGCGACCGGAGGGAGGGGCGGTTCGCATGGCGGGTTCACCGAGCATGAAGGATGTCGCGGCGCGTGCGCGCGTGTCCCTCGGCACGGTCTCGAACGTGCTGAACCGGCCCGAGGTGGTGGCCGAGCGCACCCGCAAGCGGGTGCTCGCCGCGATCGCGGAGCTGGGCTTCGTGCGCAACGAGTCCGCACGGCAACTGCGCGGCGGGGGCAGCCGCGTCCTGGCCTATGTCGTGCTGGACACCGGCAACCCGTTCTTCACCGACGTCGCGCAGGGCGTGCAGGAGGCCGCCGACGCCGTCGGGCTCGCGGTGTTCCTCTGCGACAGCGGACAGGACCTGCGCCGCCAGTCGGCCTACCTGGACCTCCTGGAGCAGCAGCGGGTCGAGGGCGTGCTCATCACGCCGGTGGACCGCGGCGACGAGCGGCTCATCCTGCTGCCCCGCCGCGGCACGCCGGTCGTGATGGTGGACGCGCACAGCCCCGACCACTGCTCGGTCGTCGTCGACGACGTCGCGGGCGGCGAGCTGGCGGCGACCCACCTGCTCGACGGCGGCCACCGCCACATCGCCTTCGTCGGAGGGCCGCCGTCGTTGCCGCAGATCGCGGACCGGCTCGCGGGGGTCCGTCGGGTGTACGAGGCCGACGGTCTCGTGGTGCTCGAGACCGCGACGCTGGACATCGCCGAAGGCCGCCGCGCCGGTGCCCGCCTCGCCGGGCTCCCCGCGGGCCGCCGTCCGACGGCCGCGTTCTGCGGGAACGACCTGCTCGCGCTGGGCCTGCTGCAGGAGTCCGTGCGACTGGGGCTGCGGGTGCCCGCGGACCTGGCGATCGTCGGCTACGACGACATTGTGTTCGCCGAGGCCGCCGCGGTGCCGCTCACCTCGGTCGCCCAGCCCCGGCAGCTGATCGGCCGCACCGCCGCGGAGATGCTCATCGCGGAGGCGCGGGAGCGGGACGGGAGGCACCAGCACCGTCAGGTGGTGCTGTCCCCGGAGCTGGTCGTGCGCGCGTCCAGCCTGCTCCGACCGTTGAACGGGGTGGCGTGAGTGGAGGCGGCCCCCTCCAGCGTTGATCGCCGGAAGTGGGACATGACAGCCATATGTGGCGCGCAGGTCCCTCTTCCGCCGATCACCGCGCCGCTACACCTCGGCGGGCACCCGCGACACGACGTGGGTCACCGGGATGCCCGGATAGTCGGTGCGTGCCCGGTCCACGACGTCGTACCGCAGCCACGCCGACTGCGCCACGGGCAGGGTGGAGATGACGATCTGGTCGGGCCCGAACGCCTTCACGGACTCCGCGAGCGCCCGTAGAGGCCGGTAGTCACCGAGGGCGCCGTCGGCGTCCAACCCGTCTTCCCGCAGCGTCTGCAGCGTGTAGTCGAGCCTGCGCTTCGCGGCCTCGACCGTCGCCTCCCAGAGGTACACGGCCCCCTTGTGCTCGGCCTGTCCGGTGTCGACCGGGTTGGCGGGCACGCACACGTAGTACCTCGCTTTGCCCACCCTGTCGATGCGTCGCAGCTCCTCCAGCAGCTCGTCGGCCATCACGGTCTCGTTCGCCAGCACGAGCACCCGGTTGGCGACGCCGGTGGGCTCGGGCGCCGGGGTCGACTCGACCGAGCCGCCACGCCACTTCGTGACCAGGTACAGGACGATCACCACCGCCCACGCCAGGAGGCTCAGCAGGAGCTGGCTGAGCGTGTCCGGGCTGAACGCCATCTGGGCCAGCACGGCGATGATCGCCACGGTCGTCAGCACCGACAGCACGGGGAACAACCACATCTTGACGCGGAGCTTCGCCGGGTCGGTCCGCCGCCGCAGGATGATCTGTGAGAGACCGATCATCAGATAGACGAACAGGATGATCGCGCCCGAGGAGTTCAGCAGGAAGAGGAACACGGTGTCCGGTGACACGGCCGCCGCGATCACGCACAGGAACCCGACCACGGACGACATCAGGATCGCCCCCATCGGGACGCCCCGGCCGTTCACCCGCATCAGCTGGACGGGCGCCTCGCGGCGGGCCGCCAGCACGAAGAGCATCCGCGACGCCGTGTAGAGCCCGGAGTTGAGGCACGACAGCACGGCGGTGAGCACCACAGCGTTCATG
This sequence comes from uncultured Actinomycetota bacterium, assembly GCA_963822805.1. GTDB lineage: Bacteria > Actinomycetota > Actinomycetes > Mycobacteriales > Pseudonocardiaceae > Pseudonocardia. The sequence goes on from CAWGIV010000008.1 coordinate 191,964, forward strand.
ACGTTCTCCGCGAACGGGATGCCGATTCGGCCGAACGCGGCCACGAACGGCGACGCGCCGGACTGGTTGGCGTCCCACGGGACGATCACGGCGAGCAGGAACGCCGAGCCGACGTAGAACAGCAGGATGCGCGTGATGACCGAGTCGCGTGGCCTTCGCGATCGCCCGCTCGGGGTCCTCCGACTCGGCGGCGGCGATCGTCGCGATCTCCGCGCCCACCATCGAGAAGATGACTACGACGATGGCGGAGAAGATCGCGCCGACCCCGTGGGGGAAGAAGCCGCCGTGCACCGTCAGGTTGCTGAAGTCCAGGCTCCGGCCCGGCCACAGACCGAGGGCGAAGAGCAACCCGACGGCCAGGAACACGATGATCGCCCCGACCTTGATGCCTGCGAACCAGAACTCGAACTCCCCGAACGAGGACACCGAGAAGAGGTTCGTGGCCGTCATCATCACCATCAGCACGAGCGACAGCACCCACAGGGGGACCCCGGGGAGCCAGAACGTGATCACTTTCGCGCCCGCGACCGCCTCGAACCCGACGACGATCACCCAGAAGTACCAGTACAGCCAGGCGACCGAGAACCCGGCCCAGCCGCCCATGGCCTTGCGGGCGTAGTCGGCGAAGGAGCCCGTCGAGGGATCCGCGGTCGCCATCTCACCCAGCATCCGCATGATCATGATGATCACGACGCCGGTGACGAGATAGGTGAGGAACGCCCCCGGCCCCGCGTCCTGGATCACGACCCCGGACCCGACGAACAAGCCTGCTCCGATGACCCCGCCAATGGCGATCATCGTGAGCTGACGCTGGTTGAGGCCCTTCTTCAGCTCCGGTGAACCTGCCACGCCCGACCTCCGCTCGATTCCGACAGCACCGTGTTTGCGCATGCTGCGGTCACGGCAGCATGACGACGAGTCCTTCGACCAGCAATGGAACAGCTCCGCTATGCCCCGAACGTCGCAGACCGGTGAGGCACGGCCGGGCTTGCCGAAACGTCACCTCGTCCTTGCCGCTTCACCATCGGACCCTGTCCACCAGGCGATTTCCCGTGTCACTCCGCAGGGCCATGCTCATTGCGGGCTCGCCGAGCCGGGCTGGGAGGTCGCCATGAATCGTGTGCCGGTGCCCCCACTCGTGGTGTCGTTCGACGGGCGACCTCGGCTGCTGGCCCCGGATCGTGCGCACGTGCTCGGCCGCGACCCGCAGTGCGATGTGGTGATCCCCGACGCCCGGGTGTCGCGTCGGCATGCGGTGCTCCGGCCGGAGGACGGCTGCTGGGTGATGGTCGACAACGCCAGCGCCAACGGCCTGCACGTCGGGGACCGGCGGCTCGCCCGGTTGGAGATCACGGGTCCGTGCCGTGTGCGGCTCGCCGAACCGGCCGACGGGCCTGTCCTGGAGTGCGCCATCGCCGTGCAGGGGTTGACCGACAGGGACGAGAACACCGACGAGGACACCGACGTCCTCGCGCCCCGCGCCGCGCCCGACACCGACCTGTGCGACATCCCCTACGCGGTGCGTTGGCTGGTGCGCAGCGGCGAGCGGTTCACCAACTTCGGGATCCTGAGCGACACCGACACCCAGCTCGACTACCTCCGCTGGTTCGGACACATCTACGCGGTCGGCGTCCCGACCAAGCGCTGGCGGCTCGTGGTGGTCTCGGATCCCGAGCTGCTCGAGGAGATCGCGTCGGACGACGAACGGTTCGGCAAGCGCGTCGAGAACATCAACTTCTTTGCCCAGCTCGCCAACTCCCGCGGCGGCGGACTGTCGGTGATCGGCGACGGCGCCCACTACGAGAAGGTCCGTCGCGTGATGCTGCCCTGGTACGCGCCGTCGCACCAGCGGACGCAGCTCGAGCTGATGAAGGAGCAGGCGCGCAAGCTCGTCGCGGCGTGGTCGAAGATCCCCGACGACCGGCCGGTCGACGCGCGCGCCTGGATGGAGCGCTATGCGCTGGAGGTCTCCGGCCGGGGGGCCTGCGCCTACGACTTCGGGCTGCTCGGCGGCGACGGCGCCCCGCACCCGTTCGCCGCGGCCGTGCCCGCGAGCACCAAGGAGAGCATCCGACGCGTCGCGGACCCGCGACCGGACTCCCTCTTCGTCGGACGGGCAGGGCGCGCGGCCCGGAAGCGTTACCGCGACCACAACGAGGAGCTGTTCCGAACGGCGGACGCGCTCGTGCGGACGCGGATGCACACCTGCCCCGTCGGCGAACCGATCGACCTGCTCAGCCGCCTGGTCAGCACCCCGGATCCGGAGACGGGCGAGCACCTGGACGCCGAGACCATGCGCGACCAGGTCCTCATGCATCTGTCGAACGGCTTCAACGGGCCATCGGTTACGGCGACGTGGCTCGCCTACGTGCTGGCCACGCGCCCGGACGTCGAGGAGAAGCTCATCGCCGAGGTCGACGGGATCACCGGCGGCGACGCGGACCACGACCTCAGCTACGAGGAGCTGTCGGCACTGCCCTACCTGACGCAGGTGATCAAGGAGACGCTGCGGATCTACCCGCCGATGCCGGTCACGATCCGCCGCAGCCTGGCGGACGGCACGCTCGGCCGCTACCGCATCCGCAAGGACGACATCCTGCTCGTCGGCGCGCTCGCGGCGCACCGTGACCCGCGCTGGTGGGGACCCGACCCGGACCGGTTCGATCCGGAGCAGTTCGCGATGGAGAAGGTCGTGGACCGCCCGCACCACGCCTTCATCCCGTTCTCGATCGGGAAACGGCAGTGCATGGCGCAGGAGGTCACGTTCATGATGCTCCGCGTCCTGCTGTTCGAGATCTACCGGCACTACCGGTTGCGGCTGGCCCCCGGCGCGACCGTCACGAAGAACACCGTCGTGACGACCAAGCCGGAAGGCGTCTGCGTCACCCGCATCCCCCGCAGGGCACCCGCGCCGCCCGCGTCCCGTGCGACGCCACCGGCGCCCGCCGCCGCCGTGGCGCGGGACTGGGGCGAGCCCGCGGAGATACCTTCGTCGAGCGCCTTCGGGCATCTGGTGGTCGCGTACGGCAGCAACTTCGGCGCGACCCGGGAGCTGGCGGAGCGCTTCGCCGAGCGCAGCGGCTTCCACGGCTACACCCACCACCTGACGACGCTGAACGAGCTCGCGTCGGCACCGGCGCCCGCGCAGCCCTGGCTGCTCGTCGTCATGACCTCCACCTACACCGGGAACCCGCCGTCGAACGCGACCGCGTTCCGCTCGTGGCTGGAGGGGACCGAACCCGGTTCGCCGACCTGGCGCAACTGCCGCTATCTCGTCTGGGGCCTCGGCAACAGCCAGTGGAACGCGTTCCTCGCGTTCCCGCGCTACGTCCACCGGAAGCTGTCGGAGCTCGGCGCCACGCCGCTTGCCGACCTCGGCCACGGCGACGTGGGGTCGCCCGTGTGGGAGCGCAGGCACGCGGAGTGGAACGGCCGGGTCTGGCCCACCCTCCTCGAGCTGTCCGGGGCGCGGCCGACGCGGGCCGCGTCCGCGCGCGTCGCCGCCGAGGACTCGGTCACCATCCGGCTGACCGGTGCCGACTCGGCCACGGCGATGTGGCGATCGCTGCACGGCGAAGGCACGTCCGGCGACGTGCTGCTCGCCCCGACGATCCTCACCAACGCGGTCGGCATCGCCACCGTCGAGGCGCGGGTGCTCTCGACCCGGGAGCTGCAGCCGCAGGCGTCGCCGCGGCGGACCCGGCACCTGGAGCTGCGCCTGCCCGCGGGCCTCACCTATCGGGCGGGCGACCACCTGGGCGTCTGCCCGAAGAACGACGAGGAACGGGTCGCCCGACTGGCCCGGCACCTCGGCGCGGCGCTGGACGGCCTGCTCATGGCCCCGCGCTCGATGGGCGTGCGGGCCGTGCCCAAGGACGTCGTGCTGCAGGTCCGCAACGTGCTGACCGAGCTCGTCGACATCGGCGGCCGTCCCACGGTCGCGCTCGTCGATCTCCTGTCGGACAAGGCCGACCCCGCCCAGCGCGCCCGGCTGGCGGAGATCCGAGACGTGCTGGCCACCCCGGACGGCCCCGACTCGCCCCTGCGTGCGTCGCTCGCCGCCGGTGCCTACGACGTGCTCGGGCTCCTGGACGAGTTCCCGTCCTGCGCACCGAACATCTTCGAGTTCCTCCGCGTGGCGCAACCGCTGCGGCCCCGCTACTACTCCACGAGCTCGAGCCCGGCGATCCACGGCGACCGGATCGCGCACCTGACTGTCGGCCGCGCGGCGCCCGGCGACCGAATCCGTGGTGTGGCCTCGCATTACCTGCACGGCCTGCGCGACGGCGAGTGCGTCAACGTCTTCCTCGACAGCGCCGAGGGGTTCCACCTGCAGGACGACCCGGCGAAGCCGATGATCTTCGTGTCGGCCGGGACCGGCATCGCCCCGATGCGGGCGTTCCTCTGGGAACGGCTGGCGCTGCGGCGCGCCGGTGCCCCGCTGGCGGAGGCCGCGCTCTTCAACGGCATCCGTTCACGTCGGCTCGACGACGTCTACCGCGACGAGATCAGGCAGTTCGTGACCACCGGGGTGCTGGATCACGTCCACGTGGCGACCTCCCGGGAGCGGCCGGAGCGCCGCGACCACGTGCAGGACCACATCCGCGAGCAGGGCACGCTCGTCTGGCGCCTGCTCGCCGCAGGGGCATACGTCTACGTCTGTGGTGCACGGCCGATGCGCGAGGCGGTCCGGGCGGCGTTCGTCGACGTCGTCGCCGAGCACGGTCGGATGCCGCTCGCGCAGGCCGAGGCACACATGCACGAGCTGGAGAACGTGGCGCGCTACCGGCCCGACCTCTGGGGGTGACCGGCGCTATGCGCCTGGCCCGATCACGTGCCGCTCGGTGTGGCTGATGACGTAGAGCGCGTAGATGATCGACGGAATGTGCCCGAGCAGCATCAGGACGATGGCGAGCAGCGTCTTCTTGACCGAGGCCGTCCGCAGCGCCACGACCAGCGGAGGCAGCAGGAACGCCAGCACGATGTCGAGCAGCGCCATGACACCCTCCGATGGATTGATCCGCCGCACTGATCCTGGCAGAGCGGCAGGGTGTGCGCAGGGCGGGGCGGACGATCGGTGTCGGCCGACAGATGTGGCCCGCGCCACTTGATCGCGCACCCGGCAGCCGAGATGCTGGGACGGCCGGGCGTCGCGTGAGGAGGCCCTATGCGGATCGGGCTGATGGTGACCTGCCTGGCCGACGCGCTGTTCCCGCAGGTCGGGAAGGCCACCGTGGCGCTGCTGGAACGGCTGGGGCACGACGTGGAGTTCCCCGCGGCGCAGACCTGCTGCGGGCAGATGCACGTCAACACCGGTTACCTGGACGAGGCGCTGCCGTTGGTGCGTCACCACGTCACGACGTTCGCGCCGTACGACGTGATCGTGGCGCCCTCCGGGTCGTGCGTCGGGTCGGTGCGCCACCAGCACGCGATGGTCGCGCGGCGGGCGGGTGACGCGGCGCTCGCCGGGCGGGCCGAGGCCGTGGCGGCGAAGACGTACGAGCTGTCGGAGCTGCTGGTGGACGTCTTGGGGGTCGAGGACGTCGGCGCCTACTACCCGCACCGGGTCACCTACCACCCCACCTGCCACTCGCTGCGCATGCTGCGGGTGGGCGACAAGCCGCTGCGGCTGCTGCGGCACGTGCGCGGCATGACGTTGGTGGAGCTGCCCGAAGCCGAGCAGTGTTGCGGGTTCGGCGGCACGTTCGCGCTCAAGAACCCCGACACGTCCACAGCGATGCTGACCGACAAGATGCGCCACGTCCTATCCACGGGCGCGGAAGCGCTGACCGCCGGCGACGCGTCCTGCCTGATGCACATCGGCGGCGGCCTGTCCCGGCTGCGCGCCGGCACGAAGACCGTGCACCTGGCCGAGATCCTGGCGGCGACGGCATGACGCATTTTCCCGCGGAGGCGCCGTGAGTACCGATCTGGGAATGCCCGCCGTCGCGCCCGCCGGGGTCGGGCATCTGCGTGGCACCCGCACGTTTCCCGAGGCCGCCCGCGCGGCGCTGGCCGACACTCAGCTGCGCCGCAACCTCGGCCACGCCACCCGCACGATCCGCGACAAGCGCGCCGCCGTGGTCGCCGAGCTCGACGACTGGGAGGCGCTGCGCCGCGCTGGCGAGGCCATCAAGACCGCCACCATGGCCCGCCTCGACGAACACCTCGAACAACTGGAAGCGCAGGTCAGCGCGCGGGGCGGCGTGGTGCACTGGGCCCGCGACGCGAATGAGGCCAACCGCATCGTCACCGATCTCGTGCGCGCCACCGGGCAGACCGAGGTCGTCAAGGTCAAGTCCATGGCCACCCAGGAGATCGGACTCAACGAGGCTCTGGCCGCCGCGGGCATCGAGGCCAAGGAGACCGACCTCGCCGAGCTGATCGTCCAGCTCGGCGGCGACCTGCCGTCGCACATCCTCGTGCCCGCCATCCACCGCAACCGCGCCGAGATCCGCGAGATCTTCCTGCGCGCGATGCCCGGCGTGGACCCCGACCTCACCCCCGAGCCGCGCAGGCTGGCCATGGCCGCGCGGGCGCACCTGCGGGAACGGTTCCTGCGCGCCAAGGTCGCGATCTCCGGCGCCAACTTCGCCGTGGCGCAGACGGGCACGCTGCTCGTCGTCGAGTCCGAGGGCAACGGGCGCATGTGCCTCACCCTGCCCGAGACGCTGATCACGGTGATGGGCATCGAGAAGCTCGTTCCCACCTGGACCGATCTCGAGGTGTTCCTCCAGCTGCTTCCCCGCTCCTCGACGGGGGAACGGATGAACCCCTACACCTCCGCCTGGACGGGCGTCACCCCCGGCGACGGCCCGCAGGCGTTCCACCTCGTGCTGCTCGACAACGGCCGCACCGCCGCGCTGAGCGATCCGGTCGGCCGCTCGGCCCTGCACTGCATCCGCTGCTCGGCCTGTCTCAACGTCTGCCCTGTCTACGAACGCGTGGGTGGACACGCCTACGGCTCGGTCTACCCCGGCCCCATCGGCGCGGTGCTGTCCCCGCAGCTCACCGGCGTCGAGGAGAACGCGTCCCTGCCCTACGCGTCGTCGCTGTGCGGGGCCTGCTTCGACGCGTGTCCCGTCCGCATCGACATCCCCAGCCTGCTGGTGCACCTGCGCGCCGCGCACGTGGACGCGAACCGCGACCGCCGCGTCCCCAGCCCCGAAGCGCTGGGCATGGCCGCCGCCGCTTGGGTGATGGCCGACCCCGAACGGTTCGCCGCCGCCGAGAAGGCCAGCCGGGCGGGGCGCCTCTTCGGCCGGACGGGGGGCCGGATCACCACCCTGCCGCCGCCGCTGTCCCGGTGGACCGCCAGCCGTGACGCCCCCCGCCCACCGGCCGAGACGTTCCGCGAGTGGTGGGCACGCGACGCGGAGGTGGCCGCTCGTGACCGGCCCGCCGCCCGACCCGCCCAAGCGCGGGTTCGCCGATGACCGCCCGCCGCCAGGCCTGCCCGAGCGGGGTTCGCCGATCGACCGCGACGCGCGGACGAGGTCCTGGCCCGCATCCGCGCCGCCAACGCCGCCGCTCGGCCCGTGCCCGGCGACGATCCCCCGCGACTACCGCCGCACCGGCGCCCACCCGCCCGGCGCGCCGGAGCTGATCGAGCTCCTGCGCGACCGGCTCGTCGACTACCGCGCCACGTGATCGACGCCGACGCCGAACGCGGATCCCGGCTGCGGTCGCGGGCGCGCTCGCCGACCATCCCGGCCCGGTCCTGGTGCCGCCCGGCCTGCCCGCCGACTGGTGCCCCGAGGGCATGCCCGACCAGGGCTTCTCCCCCGCCGAGCTGGACCGCTTCGCCGCCGTCGTCACCGCTTGCGCCGCCGTCTGCGCCGAGACCGGCACGATCGCCCTCGACGGCTCCCCCGACCAGGGCCGCCGCGCCATCACGCTCGTCCCCGACGTCCACGTGTGTGTGGTGCGCGCCGACCAGGTCGTGCACACCGTCCCCGAGTCCTCGCCGCGCTCACCCCCGACCGCCCGCTCACGTTCATCTCGGGCCCGTCCGCCACCAGCGACATCGAGCTCGAACGCGTCGAAGGGGTCCACGGCCCGCGCACCCTCATCGCGGTGCTCGTCCGGTAGCTCGCACCGGCATCGCGCTGTGCTCGCACCGGCGTCGCGACGCCCGTGCGAGCACCACAACGCCAGTGCGAAGGCGGTAGGTCCAGCGTCAGAGCGGCAGGGCGGTGCCGCGCACCGTCCACCGCGCGGGGCCGCCGCGCAGCACCGTCGCGGTGAGCGGAGCGACGTCGATCCGCCAGAACCCCACCGCCGGGGCGCCGAGCGTGGCGACGACCGCGGCGCGCACCACGGCCGCATGCGTCACCGCGACGGTGTGTCCCGCCGTCGTCGCCCCGGCCAGCCACGCCGCCACCCGCGCCAGGAGCGCGGTCAGCGTCTCCCCGCCGTGCGGCGCCGCGTCGGGGTCGGTCGAGCCAGGCCGCCACAGCGTCGGGAGACTCGGCGGCGACCTCGTCGAGGGTGCGCCCGCGCCACGCGCCGAGGTGCCAGTCGGCCAGCCCCGGGTCGGGCGCCGCGTCGAGGCCCAGCGCCGTGGCGGTCTCGACGGCGGCGCGCGCGGGCGAGCACACCGCCCGCGTGACGCGCCGCAGCCGACCGGCCGGGATCCCCGCGGCTCCACGCCCTCGTCGCACGCGAACGCGGCCCGGGACGTCGCCGCAGTGGGCGCGTGCGTGACCAGCGTCAGCCGGCCCGTCACTCCGGGAGGTTCTGGACGTGCTGGAAGCCGAACCGCCCCTTGATGCACGGGTACCCGTGGGTGACCGAGTGGTCCCCCGGGCTCGTCACGTTGACGATCTGACCCTGCTGCACGTGATCGCATCCTCCATAGTGCGCGGTGGGCAACGACCAGCCTAGATTCCGACTCCGGCATGACCAATCATCAACGCAGCCAGAGGGCGCTTGCGGCGCCATCGGTGGTGGCGAGCACGAGACGGGCCCCGATCGGGGCGAGCGCCGCGCCCGACGACGCCACCGGCAGCGGGACGGACGCCCAGCCGGTGCAGTCGCGCCCGACCGTTTCGACGTGCGCCAGGCGGTCGACGGCGTCGACGACGTAGGCACGCCCGCCCACCAGCAGGGCCTGGGAGACTTCGACGAGGCCGCGGCCGGGCCCGTCGGCGCGCAGGCCCGGCCTGCCGTCCGCGAGGGTCCAGCAGGTGAGGTGCTGGTCGGCGTCGGCGGTGGCGCCCAGCACCACGCAGCCTGCCGCGTCGCAGGCCGCGCCGGACGCCGTCGCCGATCCCGCCGAGGGGAGCGGGATCCGCCGCCACGCCTGTCCGTCGGGGGAGGTCCAGGCGAGCGGCGTGCTGCGGGCGTCGGCGCCCAGGCTCGACCCCAGCAGGAGGAACCCGTCGGGGCCCGCCGTCGCGCCGCGGGCGAAGGTCTGCTCCCCCGGCGCCGACGCGAGTCCCGGTGCGTCGGCGTCACGCGTCCAGCGCACGCCGTCCTGCGACGTCCAGACGGCGGCGCCATAGCGGCCGCCGGCCGTGTCCCAGGCGCCTGCGAGCAAGAACGTGCCCGCATGCGCCGTCTCGGCGTCGGTGGCGATGGCGTCCTCGCCGCCGAGCAGGGTGAACGGCTGCTCGTGCTCGACGAGCCCGGCCGCCGTTCCCGCCCACAGCGTCGGCCGGGGGTTGCTGTGGGCACCGCCGAAGGCCTGCCCGTACGCGGCGACGCGCGGACCGTCCGCAGCCGCCATGACGAGCTCGGCCTGGGCGCCGTAGCCGGTGGCGGACGTGAGCGGCAACGCGCGCCAGGAGTGGGCATCGGCGGTCGCCCACGCCGCCGGGGCGCGTCCATCCGGGCCCGGCACAGAGCCGAGCGCGACCAGTTCGCCGCCGACCGGGAGAAACGCCAGCACCCGGGCGTCCGGGGCCGGGGGCGTGAGGGACGTCCACCCCGCCACGACGGGCGGCCGGCCCGGCGTCGCCTGCGGGTCTGCGGGCACCGTGTTCCGCGCGGGCGCCGGTGCACAGGCCGCCACGAGCACCAGGGCCGCCATCCACCATCGTCGCCGCATGACGCACCATCGTGCGCCTCCCCGCACGCGGACACCCGAACTGGGCTGGTTGGCGCCGGCTCGGCGGAGCGTCGCGCCGCACCATTCACGCCGCCCCGGCCGGGGGGCGTGCGCGCCAACAGCGGGGTGCGAAGGCGGGGCGTGCGCCGTGCAGCTAGCGGATCCGTCGGCCGGTCTCGGCACAGGAGTAGCCGCCGAGCTTCTCGACCTGGGCGCGGAAGTCGGGATGCTCCAGCAGCGCCCACAGCGGTGCGAGCACCTCGTCGGCCAGCCCGGCGGCGCGCAGCACCAGGTCGTAGGGCTCGCGCGCGACCGGGACGAAGTCCAGACCGAACGCCCGGGCGGCGGCCTGGATGCCCAGGCCGGTGTCGGCTCGACCGGCGGCGACCGCGGCGGCCACGCCGAGGTGGGTGTGCTCCTCACGGGAGTAGCCGCTGATGGCGGTCGGGTCGATGCCCAGCAGGCTCAGCTCGTGGTCGAGCAGCACCCGCGTGCCTGCGCCCCGCTGGCGGTTGACGTAGCGCAGGTCGGGGCGCGTGAGGTCGGCGATGCCGGTCAGGCCCAGCGGGTTGCCGGGGGCGACCACCAGGCCCTGGTCGCGGTGCACCAGCCGGACCACGGCGAGGTCGGCATCCGGCCCGAAGATCCGGTCCAGATAGGGCAGCGTGTACGCGCCGGTGGCCGGGTCGAGCAGGTGCGAGCCTGCCAGGTGGCACAGGCCGTCGCGCAGCGCGACCAGTCCGCCCAGCGATCCGACGTTCGACGACGCCAACGTGACGAGCGGATCGGCCGCGCGCAGGGCCGAGGCGGCGACGTCGAGGACGAGGTCGTGCGAGCCGATCGCGACGATCGTGCGTTCGATGTCGGAGAGCCCGCGCAGCAGCTCGACCCGAACCCGCTCGCCCGCGTGGTGGCCCTCCACCCCGGCCGGCACGACCAGCAGGCCGTCCGCGCGGACGAGCGAGGTCAGCACGCCTGCCGCGCGCGGCAGCGGCGTGGCCACGACGTCGCCGCCGACCCGGCCCAGCCGGACCCGGACCCAGTCGTCCGAGCCGATCGCCGAGGCCAGCTTGCGGGCCAGCCGGGCGGTGGTCGCCGGGCGCTCGCGCGGGGCGGCGCCCTCGAGCGCAGCCAGCATCGGCGCGGCGAAGATGTCGAAGGTCAGCGCCGCCGAGACCGGGTAGCCGGGGGCACCCAGGATCGGGGTGGCCGGATCGCCTGCGACGGTGCCCAGCACGACCGGGTGCCCGGGGCGCACGGCGACGCCGTGCACGGCGAGCGAGCCTGCCGCGGCGACGACGCGGGCGGTGTAGTCGTCGCGTCCGGCGCTCGAACCGGCGATGAGGATCACCAGGTCGGCGTCGGTGGCGGCGTCCCGGACCGCGGCGGCGATCAGTTCGGGGTCGTCGGCGACGATGCCGGTGGTCCGGGCCTCGCAGCCGACCTCGGCGGCCTGCGCGGCCAGCATCATCGAGTTGGTGTCGGCGATCTCGCCGGGGGCCAGCGCGGTGCCGACCGGGCGGATCTCGTCCCCGGTCGGGATGATCACCACCCGCGGCTTGCGGCGCACCAGCACCTCGACGACGCCTGCCGCGGCGCAGGCGGCGATGTCGACGGGGCGCAGCCGGTGACCCGCGGGCAGCAGCAGCTCAGTGGCGCTGATGTCCTCGCCGATCGAGCGGACGTGCTGGTAGGGCGGCACGGCGGCGCGCAGCTCGGCGCGCCCGTCCGGTGTGTGGTGCACGTGCTCGCGCATGACGACGGCGTCGTAGCCGGTCGGCAACGGGTCGCCGGTGTCGACGACCGCGAACTCGTCCAGCAGCACCGGCGTGGTCTCGGCCGCGCCGACGGTCTCGGCGGCCCGCACGGCGATGCCGTCCATCGCCGCGGAGTCGAACGCAGGCGAGGACCGTCGGGCCCACACCGACTCCGCGGTGACCCGCCCGACCGCATCCCGGACCGGCAGCAGCACGGCCTCGACCCGGGCTGGACAGCCCGCGGCCGCGCACGCCTCCCGCCACGCCTGCCGAGCCTGCTCGGCAGGGATGTCGGACACGAACGGGCTAGGGGGTGTCATCGGTACAGGATGACCTCCACCTCGGTGCCGCCGTCGAGCCCGGTCGCCGCCTCCGGAACGACCAGGTAGCCGTCCGCCCGGGCCAGCACGGACAGCAGCGCGGACGGCCCGAACAGCGGCTCGGCGACGCCGTCGCGGACGACGACCTGCACGACGTCCAGCCTGCCTGCGGTCGACGCCAGGTCCCGGCTCAACCGGGCACGCACGGTCGGCTCCGGCGGCGGTTGCTCGGCGCCCGCGAGCCGCCACACCAGCGGCACCCCGACCAGCCGGAACACCACCAGCGCGGACAGCGGGTTGCCGGGCAGCCCCAGCAGCGGCACGCCCGCGCACTCGGCCAACAGCGTCGGCTTGCCGGGCTTGACGGCCAGCCCGTGACACCAGATCTCGCCCAGCGCGGCGACCGCCCCGGCGGTCTCGTCGCGGGCACCGACCGAGGACCCGGCCGAGACGACCACCAGGTCGGCGTCGGCAAGCGCGGTGCGCAACGTGGACTCCAAGGCAGCCCGGTCGTCCGGGACGATCCCCGACGGCACCGGCTCCCCGCCTGCGTCTCGGACCAGCCCCGTCAGCGCCGGCGCGGTCGCGTCACGCACCTGCCCGGCCGTGAGCGTCGCGGTCTGCGCCGGCACCACCTCGTCTCCGGTGGAGACGATCGCCACCCGCGGGCGGGCGTGCACGGCCACCGCAGTCACCCCGGCCGCGGCCAGGAACCCCAGCTGCGGGGCCCGCACCGGCTGCCCGCACCGGACCAGCACGTCGCCCGCGGCGGCGTCCTCGTCGGCCCGGACCAGCCCGGCGCCCGGCGCCACCGGCCTGGTCACCTCGATCGTGCCGGGCATGGTCTCCGCGGTGTGCTCGACCATCACCACGGCGTCCGCCCCGGCAGGCAGCACCGCGCCGGTCGGGATGGCCACGCACGTGCCGTACGACACGGCGACCGTGGGCGCGGCGCCCATGCGCACCGCCCCGGCCAGGTCGAGGTAGGAGGGCAGGCCCTCGGAGGCGCCGTAGGTGTCGGCGGCGCGGACCGCGTAGCCGTCCACGGTCGAGCGGGCGAAGCCGGGCATCGCGGCCGGCGCGCGGATGTCGGCAGCAGGCACCCGGTGCAGCGCCTCGGCCAGCGCCACGGTCTCGACGGCGGTGCGCCGGGCTGGGCGGAACCCGGCCAGCGCCGCGCCCACCGTCCGGGCGGTGAAGAACTCGCGGGCGCCCGAGGGTTCGCGCCGCTCCGCAGTCTCGCTCACCGGTCCGGCTGGTCCGCGCCTTCCGGGCGCGGCTGCGGGCGTGCGGCGGCACCGCCCTTGGCCAGCCCCAGGACACTCACCACCGGGCCCAGCGCGACCTGGCCCAACCCGCAGATGGAGGTTTTGCGCATGGCCTCCTCCAGCCGCAGGATGTGCGCTCGGCCGTCGTCGTCCAGCTCCGCGCCCGCCTCGATGACGTCCCGCAGCATCGCGTGCGCCTTGGTCGAACCCACCCGGCACGGCACACACTTGCCGCACGACTCGTCGCGGAAGAACCGCAGTACGTTGGTCGAGGCGGCGAGCAGGTCGGTGCCCTCGGCCAGCACGACCAAGGCCCCGGAGCCGAGCATCGTGCCGTTCTCCGCGGCGGCGCCGAAGTCCAGCGGCATGTCCAGCTTGTCCGGCCCGATGAAGTTCGACGATGCTCCGCCCGGCTGCACCGCCCCGACCTCCCGACCGCCGCTGACCCCGCCCGCCAGGTCGATCAGCTCGCGGACGGTGGTGCCCATCGGCACGCAGTAGACGTCGGGCCGCTCGACGTGCCCAGAGACGGCGAAGAACTTCCAGCCCACCGAGTCGCCCGCACCCTGGTCCGCCCACCACTGCGCGCCGCGCTGCACGATGACCGGCACGTCGGCGAAGGTCTCCACCGAGTTCATCAGGGTCGGCCGGCCGTGCAGGCCGTAGGTGCCGGGGAACGGCGGCTTGTTGCGCGGCTCCCCCCGGTGGCCCTCCATGCATTCCACCAGCGCGGTCTCTTCGCCGAGGATGTACCCGCCGGGCGAGACGAACACCTCGACGTCGAGCCGCCGCCCGCTGCCGCAGGCGTCCGGCCCGGTGACGCCTGCTGCGCGCAGGGCGGCCAACTCGGCGCGCAGCACGCGCTCCTCGGGGCCGTACTCGTGGCGGATGAACACCCAGCCCTGCTCGGCGCCGACCACCGCCATGCCGAGCAGCAGGCCCTCCAGGACCAGGTGCGGCTGGGTGGCCAGGATCTGGCGGTCTTTGAACGTGCCGGGTTCGGACTCGTCGGCATTGCAGATCGCGTACTTCACACCGCGCGGAGCGTCAGCGGAGCGCGCATCGGCACTGCCGGGCTCCGCGCTGCGCACCAGCCCCCACTTCTGCCCGGTGGGGAACCCGGCGCCGCCCATCCCGCGCAGCCCGGAGTCCTTCAGCGTCGCCACGATGGTGTCCCGGTCGAGCTCGCCCGCCAGCAGCGCGCGCAGGGTGGCGTACCGCTCGCGCACACCCGACCCCGCCGGGTAGGGGTCATTCGGCCACGGCTCGGTGCGCTCCTTCGCCGGGGTGGCGCCGACGTCGCCGGCCCGCGCCGCGGCGACGAGCGTGTCGGCGTCCTCGACGGGCGCGGGCCGTTCGTTGACCGCCACGGCAGGCGCGCTGTCGCAGCGGCCCAGACAGGACACCTCCACCAGCTCGACCTCGGCGTCCTCGCCGTAGCGCGCGCGCAGCTCGGCCAGCCGGGCCGCGCCGTCGCGCACGAAGCACGGCAGGTCGTGGCAGACGTGCAGGGCCACCGTGGTCGGCGGCGCGGTGCGGAAGTGCGGGTAGAACGAGATCAAGCCCTCGATCTCGTAGAGCGGGCGACGGGCGTCGCGGGCGAGCTCCTGCAGCTCCTCGCGGGGCAACCAGCCCAACCGGGCCTGGATCGCGTTCAACGCCGGGATCAGCGAGGGCCCGGGGAACTTTCCGGCCCGCGCCTCCACCCCGGGCACCCGCCGCGCCCGGATCTCCGCGTCCGCTGCCGTCACGCCCGCACCCCCAACGGCTCCACCTGAATGGCACAGAACTTGAACTCGGGGATCTTGCCGAAGGGGTCGATCTCGTCGATGGTCAGGAGGTTGGCCGCGGCCTCCCGGAAGTGGAACGGGATGAAGCAGTTGCCCAGCTGCTCGCGGTGGGAGATGCGCACCAGCAGCTCGATCGTCCCGCGCCGCGACCGCACCCGCGCCATCTCGCCGTGCGCCAGACCGCGGTCGGCAGCGTCCTTCGGGTGCATGTAGACCTCCGCGACCGGGGAGATCGCATCCAGGGCGAACGAGCGCCGGGTCATCGAGCCGGTGTGCCAGTGCTCCAGCAGCCGCCCCGTGTTGAGCACCAGCGGGTACTCGGCGTCGGGCAGCTCCCTGGGCGGCAGCCACTGCGCGGGCACCAGATGGGCGAGCCCGTCGTCGGTGTTGAACCGCTCGTCGAACATGACGATCGTGCCGTCGGAATGCTCAGGATCGTCGTTCGGGTAGAGCTTCCCGGACAGCCCCAGGTTGTCGTGGCGCAGGTTCCGATAGGACGGCATCAGCGCGACCATCTCGTCGAAGACCTCGCTCGGCGAGCCGTAGTGCCAGTCCAGCCCGATCCGCCGGGCGATGTCCTGGACGATCTCCCAGTCCGGGCGGGCCTCCCCCGGCGGATCCAGCACCTTGCGCCCGAGCTGCACCCGCCGGTCGGTGTTGGTGTAGGTGCCCTCCTTCTCCAGGTAGGAGGTGGCGGGCAGGATCACGTCGGCGAACTCGGCGGTCTCGGTGAGGAAGATGTCCTGGACCACCAGGAAGTCGAGCGCGGCCAACGCCTTGCGCACTTTGTTGATGTTCGGGTCGGACAGGAACGGGTTCTCGCCGAGCATGTACATGCCGCGCACGCCGTCGGGTTGCAGCACCGACTTGATGATCTCGGTGACGGTCAGCCCGCACTCCGGATCCAAGCTGGTGCCCCAGGCCGCCTCGAACCGCAGCCGGGTCTGCTCCGCGTCCACCCCCTGGTAGTCGGGGTAGAACATCGGGATCAGCCCGGCGTCCGAGGCGCCCTGCACGTTGTTCTGCCCCCGCAGCGGGTGCAGCCCGGTGCCCGGCCGTCCCACGTTGCCGGTGATCGAGCACAGCGCGATCAGGCAACGCGCGTTGTCGGTGCCGGTGGTGTGCTGGGAGATCCCCATCCCCCAGTAGACGACCGCGGCGCCTGCCTCACCCCAGATGCGGGCGACCTCGCGGATCGTGTCCGCGTCCACGTCGGTGATCTGCGCGGCCCGCTCCGGCGGGTAGTCGGCGACTGTCCGGGCCAACTCGTCGTAGTTCGACGTGCGGTTCGCGATGAACTCCTCGTCGACCAGCCCGAGCCGGATGATCTCGTGCATCACGGAGTTGTAGAACGCGACGTCGGTGCCGGGCTTGAGCTGCACGAAGATGTCGGCGTGCTCGGACACCGTGGACGCCCGCGGGTCGACGTAGATGACCTTGGTGCCGCGGCGGCGGGCCTGCTTGAAGAATGAGCTGGCCACCGGATGGTTCGCGGTCGGGTTGGACCCGGTGATGATCACGCAGTCGGCGTTGGCCACGTCCCCGTAGGTGGTCGACACCGCCCCGGAGCCGACGCCCTCGAACAGCGCCGCCACCGAGGAGGCGTGACACAGCCGGGTGCAGTGGTCGACGTTGTTCGTGTGGAAGCCGGTGCGGATGAGCTTCTGGAAGAGGTAGGCCTCCTCGTTCGAGCACTTCGCCGAGCCGAAAGCGGCGATCGCGCCCGGCCCGCCCGCCGCGTGGATCTCGCGCAGCCTGCGGGCGACAAGGTCGAGCGCCTCCTCCCAGGTGGCCTCCCGGAAGTACGGCATGACCTCGGCGTAGTCGACGAGCCCGCCGGGCTTGCGTTGGCCGCCGCGCTTGTCGCCCGGCTTGCGGCCGCCCCGGTCGTTGTGACTGTCGCCCCGGACGTCGGCGGAGAGCGGGCCCTTGGGGTAGGCCGAGTCGATGCGGATCAGGGGCGTGGTGAGCCGCTGGGGGGACGCCGCGTAGTCCCAGCCGTAGCGGCCCTTCACACACAGTCGGCTCTGGGAGCCGGGCTGATCGCGACCCTCGGCGAAGGAGATCGCCCCGCGCTCGCGGTCGACGTAGTAGGTGAGTGCGCAGCCGACCCCGCAGTAGGGGCAGACGCTGTCGACGGCGTCCAGCTCGGCACGGGGGCGGATCGGGATGTCCCGGATGGGCTTGTTGGTCAGCGCACCCGTGGGGCAGGCCTGCACGCACTCGCCGCAGGTGACGCACGTGCTGGCGCCCATCGGGTCGTTCAGGTCGAACGCGATCCGGGTGGCGTAGCCCTTGCCGGAGCGGCCGATGACGTCGTTGCCCTGGATGTCGTCGCAGGCCCGCACACAGCGGTCGCAGAGGATGCAGGCGTCGTGGTTGACGTCGATGACCGGGTTCGACGAGTCCGTGCCCCGGCCGGAGCCGAGGGGCAGCTCGGTGGTCTCCCGGGCCACGCCGAAGCCGTCGGCCAGGCTGAGCAGCAGGTTGTCGCGGGTCGTGGTGTCTTTCGGGTCTTCCGCACGCGGCGGCTGGTCGGCCAGCAGGAGTTCGGTCAGGGTGGCGCGGCTGCGTTCGAGCTCCGGCGTGGACGTCCTGACCTCCATGCCGTCCTCGCACGGGCGCACACACGCCGCCGCGAACACCCGCCCGCCGGTGTCGACCACGCACATCCGGCACACGCCGACGGGGTCGTAGCGCTCGTTGTGGCAGAGCACCGGGATGTCCACGCCGACGTGTCGGGCCGCGTCGTAGATGGAGGTGCCTTCCGGCACGGTGACCGAGTGCCCGTCGATCTCGACGGTGACCGTCCGCGCGGCGGTGCGCGGCTCCTGCACGGCTGTCATTTGCGACTCCCTAGTGCCTACCAGACAGAACGTAGTCGTTCCCCGGCCGCGCCCCCAGCAGCAATGCCGCTTCCGCCGCCGCGGAGGGCCTGCCGTGGGCGTCCAGGCCCCGCTCGACGTAGTAGCAGGCCACCATCGCGTGCAGACGGTCGGCGCTCAGCCCGGCGACGCGGCCGGACCCCAGCTCCAGCGGCGTTTCGAGCAGCCGCGGGGGCAGCGTGTCGTCGGCCGCCGTCGCGCCCTCGCGCAGGTTGAACACCCGCTTGGCCAGCACGATCCGCCGTGCCGTTGCGTGCAGCTCGGCCGCGTCGACGTCCCATCCGGTGACCATGGACAGCAGCGCAGCCCACTCGGTGAACGGATCGACGAACACGCCGCGCAGGAACTTGCAGAGGATCATCGAGTCCATCACGGCGGCCCGGTCCTCGGTGCCGATGGTCGCGGCGACGTGGGCGGCTCCGCCGTTCAACCGGTCGTGCTCGCCCGAGAGGTCGGCCTCGTAGGCGCCCGAGCGGTTGTGGTCGGCGCCGCGGGCGTTGACGGCAAGGCCCAGCGCCATCGCGTGCAGCGTGCGCGGCTCGTACCCGGGCAGCTCCAGGCCCTTGACCTGCGGCGCGAACGCGATCGAGCCGTTGCCGACGACCTCGGCCGCGCGGCGGGAGCCCTGCGCCAGCAGCTCGCCGAGACCCTCCCGGGCGCCGATCAGGTCCACGGCGCGCAGCAGCGCGGCCCCGTCGCCGAACCGCAGCCAGGGCGCGTCGATCAAGCCCCGTTCGGCACACTCCATCGCCCACGCGACCGTTCCGCCGGTCGAGATCGTGTCCAGGCCCAGTTCGTCGCAACGGGCGCTGGCGGCGAACACGTCGTCCGGGTCGGACACGCCGCACAGCGGACCGAGCGCGAACACGTTCTCGTACTCCATGCGCTGCGAGCCGCCGCCCTTGCGGGAGTAGATGTGCTCGCAGCCGATCGAGCAGGAGGCGCACGAGTTGCGGGCCACCGTGCGCAGCTCGTGCAGCTCCTCGGCGGCCAGCCGGGGCGCGCCGTCGAAGGTGGCGGCCGTGAAGTTGCGGGTGGGCAGCGTGGAGACGGCGTTGAAGGCGAGCAGGTTGGCCAGCGTGCCCAGCTCGCGGTACTTCGCGGTGGCCGGCCCGAAGCTGCGCGTCCGCAGGTCCTTCGCCGCCGCGAGCACGGCTGGTGGGTCGGCGACGTCCACCCGGGTGGCCGACCGGACGAGGACGGCCTTCAGGTTCTTCGCCCCGAGCACGGCCCCGAGGCCGCCGCGGCCCGCGTGGCGGCCGTCGTGGCTGACCGTGGCGTAGCGGACCAGTCGCTCTCCCGCAGGCCCGATGGCCGCGGTCTGCCAGCCGCGGCCGAACCGCTCCCGCGCGGCCGCCTCGGCCCGCGCGGCCGACAACCCGGCCAGCTCGGGCGCGGCTTCGAGGCGTGCGCCGTCGCCGTCGACCAGCAGCACCGACAGCTCCGCCGCCCGCCCGCGCACGACGATCGCGTCGTTTCCGGTCAGCTTGCCCGCGATGGCGAACCGGCTCGACGCCAGCGCGTCGGTGAGCAGGCCGGTGAGCGGCGACTTGGCCACGACGGCGAACTTCGCGCTGGTCGTCAGCGGGGTGCCGACCAGCGGGGAGAACACGAACGCCAGCGGTGCCTCCGGGGCGAGCGGATCGACCCCGGCCGGGGCCAGCCGGTGCAGCAGCCAGGTACCCAGCCCGACCCCGCCCAGGTAGGCGCGCAGGATGGCGTCGTCGAGGGCGAATGGCGCGCTCCGTGCCTCGCGGTCCTCGACGTCCACCACGAGCGCCCGCCCGAAATACCCACCAGCTGGCACAACCCCGAGGGTAGGCCCGCTCAGCGCTGTTTGTTCGCTCCGCAAGCTCCGCTCCGATTAGAGCGTCGGGCAAATGATGCCAATGTGGTCGTGCGGCGGGTCGGCCCGGCGTGTGGAGCCCGGGAGCGGGTCGGGCCCGGGAGTGGGTCGGGCCGGGAGCGGGTCGGGCCGAAGCCGGGGCGGGATCGGGCTCGGAGCGGGTCGAGATCATCGGTTCGGTGCGGATCCGGCCGGATCTGGCCGCCTTCCGCACCGAACCGGTGATCACTGCGCGGATCCGGCGAAGTTCGCCACGTATCGACCCGGGCGCCGCGGCGGTAACCGCGCCGGCCGCCGCGACCACCGGTGGGCTGACCGACCAGCCTCGCAGACCGTGTGTGCGCTTCGCAGAGCCCCCGGCCTCTGCGAGGTGTCAAACGCCTCTGCGAGGAGGTTCCGCCTCGTGCACGGCGGCCGACAGGCACCTGCGCAACGCTCAATTGCCGGTCCCTTTTAGATTCCCGCGCGGCGGCGGATCTGAGCCAGCGGCTCGCCCTCGGGCGTCGGTGTGCCGGTGAGGTGTTCTGCCGCACGGCGGGCCACCGAAGCGAAACGGGCGGGGTCGCGCTGCAGCATGGCGAGGCGGCGCCAATGCTCGAGGGTCTGGCATAGCTCGGCGAGATCCAGCTCGTCTCGGGCTCGGGTGAGCGCGTGCCGGTACGCGGTCTCGAGGGGCGCCCGGTCCTCGGGCAGCAGGGCGTCACGGATCGCGGCCGGTGCGGCACCCGGTAGCAGCGGGTCGCCGGTACGGGCCTGCTCAATCGAACGACCACGAGGCGGTCACCAGGTGACCGTAGCGTGGCCCGCCCGAGAGGTCCCTCGACGACGCCGCTAAATCAGCCGCCTGCGTCGGCGGACAGGAAGGCAACCGTGTCGCCGTGGACGAGCGGGAGCCGGGCATCACGGGTCATCTGGTCGCCGTTGACGGCCGCGACGACGTGCCCGTCGAGATCAATGCCCACCGCCGCGGCCGCGGCACCGAGGGAGGCCGCACGGACCGTGCGCGGCCCCCGTTGCCCGCGGCTCGCGAGCGCTCCGAACCGCTCGACCACGACCTCCGGCTCCGGTCGGGCGAGCGCGGCCGCATAGTCGGCGGGCTCGTTGACGTTGACCAGCGAGTCCAACTCCGGGTCATGCCGCGCCAGGTCGGGGTCGGCCAACAGCGCGGCGTCGTCGAGCTCGGCGACCTGACAGTGCCGGAACAGCATCCCCGGCCGCAGGTCGCCCTCCCCCAGCAGCTTCTCGATCAGCGGGGCCAACGCCGTCCGGTAGCCCGCGACCAGCGGCTGTCGGTGTCCGCGCGCCCGCGGCATCACGACGTCCACCCCGGGATCAGCGAATCCGCGCAGCACGCGGCGGACCAGGGCGGGGTGCAGGAACGGCAGGTCGGTCGAGCACACGAAGGCCGTCGCCGCGCGCCCGTCGAGCGCGGCCAGTCCCGTCGCCAGCCCGCGCATCGGCCCCAGCCCTTCGACCGGGTCGGCCACCACCTCGACGCCCGACGGCAGTTCCGGCAGCTCCTGGCCGGGCGCGGCGACGACCACCACCGGGCCGCCGACGGTGCGGGCGAGCAGCGCGGTGGTGCGATGCAGCAGCGTGGTGCCATGCCACTCCAGGGCGGCCTTGGTGCGGCCCATCCGCGAAGACCGGCCGCCCGCCAGGACAACGCCTGCGGCAGCATCGGTGAGCCCGACCACGGCCCGATGCTACTCAGCAGTTCCGGCCGCTCTCCTGCGGCTTCGGGCAAGCGGTCGGGCGGGCGGTCGGCGGGGGTGCGGGCGGGAGTGGTCGGGCGGGCAGGCCCCGCGTGGGGTGAGTCGTGCATCTCGCCGGGGTGAGTTGGGCATCTCGCCGGGGGCCGCCTCGCAGACCCCGTGTGCACTGCGCAGACCCTGGGGGCTCTGCGCGGTGTCAAACGGCTCTGCGAGGAGGTTCGCGATCGCACTCGGCATCACCTGCACCGGCGCGCGATAGCCGCTCGCACTAGCCTGGATCAGCACGACCCCCGGCGCCCGGTTGGGAGGCCCGCCCCGGAATGAGCCGTCTCACCGCGCGCAGGCCCGTTTTGCGCATCGGCGTCGATGGCCGCCGCCGCGTGCAGGACACCCTCGCCGTCGAGGAGCCGCTGGAGCTGCGGGTGGACGGGCGAGCGCTGTCGGTCACGATGCGCACCCCCGGCCACGACGTCGAGCTGGCGCACGGGTTTCTGCTCACCGAGGGCGTGATCGGCGGGGCCGCCGGAGGTGGCTCACGGCCCGCTACTGCGACTCGGTCGACGACACGGGCGCGCAACACCTACAACGTGCTCGACGTCGCGCTCGCGCCCGGGCGTGGCGCCGCCCGACCGTCGAGCATGGAGCGCAACTTCTACACCACGTCGTCGTGCGGCGTGTGCGGGAAGGCGGCGCTGGACGCGGTGCGGCTCACCACCCGCTGGCCGCCCGCCGACGACCCGGTCACGGTCACGCCCGCCTGCTGTCGAGCCTGCCCGACATGCTCCGCGCGGCCCAGCGACTCTTCTCCTCCACCGGCGGCCTACATGCGGCCGGGCCTGTTCACCGCGGATGGCGAGCTGTTGGTCGCGCGGGAGGACGTGGGACGGCACAACGCGGTCGACAAGGTGCTGGGCTGGGCGCTGTTGGACGAGCGGGTGCCCGCGGCGGGCACGATCCTGATGGTGTCCGGGACGGGCGTCGTTCGAGCTCGTGCAGAAGGCGGCGATGGCGGGCGTGCCGGTGCTCGCGGCCGTGTCGGCGCCGTCGTCGCTCGCGGTGGAGTTGGCCGCCGAAACGGGCATGACGCTCGTCGGCTTCCTGCGGGGCCGACGATGAACGTGTACGCCGGCACCCAGCGCATCGGCCGCTGACGCGCGGCGGACGTGCCCGACCCACCGTGATCGCGGGAATCGGTGCATGACGTGCGCCTGCGCACCCCCCGCACCACTCCGGGCGATCATGTCGGACGGCGGTGGCGAGTCGGTGGGTGTGGCCCGTCTGGCTCGCCGCACAACGCGGCCAGGGACCAGCTCGCTGCGAAGACCGCGGACGCCGATCGCGGGACATGGCCTAACCTCGACCACCGTGCTGGACCCCGCTCTCATCGACTCGCTCTTCCCCGCCGAGCTCCCTGAGCCCGCCCAGTGGGAGGAGCGCTACCCACCCCGGTCGCTGCCCGCGGGCGCCGAGGTCACGCGGTTCGGGCCGTCGCCCACCGGGTTCGTGCACATCGGCGGGCTGTACGTGGCGACGATCGACCGCGACGTCGCCACCCACTCCGGCGGCGTCTACATCGTGCGGGTGGAGGACACCGACCAGGCGCGCGAGGTGGCGGGCGCGCTCGCGCAGTTCGATCGCGCGCCTTCGCGTACTTCGACCTCGCGCCCGACGAGGCCGACGGGCACGGCGCGTACGGCCCGTACCACCAGTCGGCGCGCGAGCGGATCTACCTGACCTATGTGCGGGAGCTGCTGCGCACCGGGCAGGCCTACCCGTGCTTCGCGACCAAGGAGGAGCTCGCCGAGATCACCGCCCGCCAGCAGGCGGCGAAGCTCCCCACCGGCTACTACGGCCGATGGGCGCTGTGGCGCGACGCCGCGGCCGAGGACGTCGCGGCGCAGGCTCGCGGCGGGCGAGCCCTACGTCGTGCGCTTCCGGGCCCCCGAGCCTACCGGCGACGGGCGCGGCGTCAGCTTCGTCGACGCGATCCGCGGCAAGCTGTCCCACGAGGCGAACCGGAACGACGCGGTGATCCTCAAGTCGTCCGACCAAAGCCCGCGCCTGCCCACCTACCACTTCGCGCACGCCGTCGACGACCACCTGATGCGGGTCACGCTCGTCATCCGCAGCGAGGAGTGGATCAGCTCGGTGCCGCTGCACCAGCAGCTGTTCACCGCGCTCGGCCACCCGCCGATCACCTACGCGCACATCGCCCCGCTGATGAAGCAGATCCCCGGCGGCAAGCGCAAGCTCTCCAAGCGCAAGGACCCGGAGGCGAGCGTCGACTACTACATCGCCGCGGGCTACCCGGCGGCGGCGGTGCTGTACTACCTGCGCGGGCTGGCCAACGGACGGCTGGCCGAGCTGCCGCTGGCCGAGGCGCTCGCCGCGCCGATCCGGCTCGACCAGTGCGGGGTCGGCGGGCCCGCTGGTCGACCTGGTCAAGCTGGAGGACATCAGCGCCGACCACATCGCGACGTCGCCGGCGCCGAGGTGCTCGCCGCCGTCACCGCGTGGGCGAGACCAACGACCCCGAACTGGCGGCGTGCTGGCCACCGAGCCGGAGCTGGCGCTGCGCGCGATCGCCGTCGAGCGGGAAGGGGTGGCCAACCCGCGCAAGGACCTGCGCAAGTGGTCGGATTTCCGCAGCCGCCTACGGCTTCTTCTTCCCGCCGCTGTTCGACGCGGCTGGCGGGGCCGGGCGACGTGCGGGTCCGCAAGGCCTCGGCGGTCGACCCGGCGGCGGTCACGGCGTTCGTCGGCGATCTCGTCGGCGCCTACCGGCACCTCGACGACCCGCAAGCGAGTGGTTCGACCAGATCCGCGCCGCGAGCACGCGCAACGGGTTCGCCGCGAGCCCGAAGGAGTACAAGGCCGACCCCGACGCCTTCCACGGCTCGATCCGCGAGGCCTCCCAGCTCGTGCGGGTGGCGCTCACCGGCTCCACCCGCAGCCCGGACATGCACGCCGTCGCCGGGCGCTGGGGCCCGACGAGGTGCTGGGCAGGCTGGCGGTCCTCGCGGGCCCGTGACCGCCACGGCCCGCAGCTCACCTGGGCGCAGCTGAACCGGGCCGTGCTGGCCCGGCAGCTGCTGCTGGAGCGGGCCGCGCTGATCCTGCCGCGGCCGTCGAACGGGTCGGCGGGCTGCAGACCCAGTACGCCCCGTCGGCCTACGTCGGGCTGTGGGCGCGCTTGGCCGGGTTCCGCCGCGCCGACCTGACGACGGCGTTATTGGAGGCCGGATCGTGCAGGCGTGGGTGATGCGGTGCACGATCCACATGGTGTCGGCGCGCGGACTACCGGCCGCTGACCGAGGCCGTCGGCATGCAGCGGCGCGACTGGTGGGTGCGCTCGCACCGCGGGGCATCGAGCGAAGGCGAGATGAGGCCGCGGCCGCAGGTCGTCGCCGCCGGCTCGCCGACGGGCCGCGGCAAGCCAGGCCGACCTGGTGGCGGCGCTTGGCCGAGGGGTTCGCGAAAGCCGCTGTTCTTCGGCGGCGTGCAGCTGTGGCTGGACCTCGTGCGGGTGCCGTCCGCGGGCACGTGGGAGCTGACCCCGCGCGCACGTCTACGGCCTGGCCGCTGACTGGGTGCCGTCGCGGCGCCGGTGGACCGCGCGGCGGCCGAGGAGGTGCTGGTCCGGCGCTACCTGGCGGTTTCGGCCCGGCACGCCGTCGGACATCGGCCGGTACGCGGGCTGGGCGTCGCCGAGGCCAAGGCGGTGCTGGCCCGGCTCGACCTGCGGGAGGCGCGCGACCCCGACGGCGGCGCGGCTTGTCGACCTGCCCGACGCGCCCCGGCCCGACGGCGCCACCCCCGCCCCCGTCGCGCTTCCTGTCGACGTTCGACGCGCTGCTCCTGCTCGGGCACGCCAAGCGCGCCCGGATCCTGCCGGCCGAGCACCGCGAGCAGGTGTTCTCGGCGAAGATGCCGCAGTCGATCCCGACCTTCCTGGTGGACGGGCACGTGGCGGGCACCTGGCGCTATCGTCGGACGACCGGGTGGTGCCGAGCGCCGTTCGCGCCGCTCCCGCGCGCCGGTCGGCGCCGGTCGACGAGGAGGCCGAGCGCCTCACGGCCTTCTACCGCGACGGCTGACCGGTCCCGGCCCGTCGGGCGAACAGCCGACCGGCTCGTCCGGTCACGCGAACAGCCGACCGGCCCCCGTCAGGCGAACAGGTCGTCGATCGACTCGGCCGTCGCGGCCCGCCGCACCCAGGTGTCGAGCTGCGCGAGGTCGCGGCACTCGGCGATCCGCGCCCGGGTCCCCGCCGGAACCTCGATCCGACGCGCCTCGAGGATGGCGAGAACGGCTGCCGACTCGCCCTCCGCCTTGCCCCGGGCCTCACCGCGGGCCACGAACCACTGCGCGAGCTCGCTTAGCTCCTCGCCGGTGTCGGTCGACATGAGCTCCTCCAGGTGTCGCCGCGCTGCCTCCGGCAACGCCGCGTAGACCAGTTCAAGGTACAGAAACGCACGCTCGTCCGAGACGGATACGAGCGCTTGAAGGAGCGCGCCCAGCACGGCCGGATGATCCGCACTACCCCCGTGAGCAAGCGCCGAGAGCACCGCGAGCTCCGGCATCCGCATCGCCTGCTCCTTGTCGGTGACCACGGGGACGAGCCCCGGGCCCACCACGACCGGGACGACCTGCGACCCGGACGAGCCCAACCGGATCGGCACGGCACACCAGCAGGCGACGGCCGTTTCCGGGCAGACGACCAGCAGCTCGACCGGGCAGCGCAACCGCGCCCGGAGCGTGGCGACGTAGACCGGCCAGCTCCAGCGCTTGTCGCCGTCACGACGCAGCTGGACCTCGACCACGATGGCCAGCACCGGCTCGTCGGAACGGGCCAGCACCACGACGGCGTCCGCGCGGTACTCCGTCGGCAACAGGTCGGGGAGATCGGCGGGATCAGCGCGCGCACTCTCGTGGACGGGAACATCCACGCCGACCGCGGCGGCGAGCAGCTCGGCCGCCAACGCGGGGCGGGCCCGGAACAGTTCGATGAGCGTCTCGTGGGCGGCGGTGGGCATGGCGGGGACGGTAGGGGCAGACACCGACGATTTCGGACGAATCGGCGGCCCAGCGCCTACTGTGGGCCCGAACCGGGGCATCCGGGCACGACCGGCCTTACTGTTGACCACCCCCGAACTTCCGGCGCCCTCAGCGGAGCGTGCCGGGGCGGACGGTCGCGGTCGCGGCAGGCCTGGTCGCATTCCCGGTGGTGTGCCCGCCCGCCGACCGCCCGACGAACACGCCCGCGAGGAACCCGAGCGCCACCAGCAGGGCGACCACCAGTCCCGTCGTCAGGCGACTGGTCGGCCGCGGCGCGCGCCACTCGGCTATCGGGTCGGCGTCCGCTTCCGGGTCGACGCGGTGCCGACCGCCCGCAGGCCCCACCGCCGTCAGGGTCTCGGTCGGCGCATCGTCGAAGATCCCGGGCTCCTCCGCGACGTCGTCGAGATGCGTCGTGCGCCGGTCGTCGGCGAGCGGCTCGTCGGAGAGCGAACGCAGGCCTGCTGTTGACGCGTTAACGTCAGGCGAGCGCGGGGTCGGTGCGCGGGACTCTGCGCTACGCGTGCCGTCCGATGGCCAGGCGGCAGGCGACGCCCCGACCGTCGCGGATCCGGTGACCGGCTGGTCAGCGGACGGCGGGGCGACGGGCAGCGGCGCGGTCTCGAACGGGTCGGGCGCCTGCCGAGCGGCGGCCCGCCGGCGGGCGGCGTTGGGGTCCGCCGTGGTCACAGCCTCGGTGCCGGACGCATCGCGAACGGGCGCGGCGGTGGCGGACTCCTTGCTCCCCGCCTCGACGGCAGACGCACCGGGCGCAGGCATGCCGGCGGCCACCGCGTCGTTCGCCGACCCGGACACGTCGTCCGGGGCCACCCCGGAGGCGGACGCCTCGGACGCCGGGGCGACGTCGGGCACATGGTCGGCAGCCGGGTCGGGCTCCGTGGCGGGCTGGTCGCCGCGCTGCGGGCCTGCCACGGAGGGCTCACGCTGGGTCATCGGGGAGCTCCGGTCACTCGTAGCGGAGGGCGTCGATCGGCCGCAGCGAGGCGGCCCGGTTGGCCGGGTACCAGCCGAAGAACAGCCCGATGGCGACGGACACCACGAACGCCAGCACGATCGAGTACGGCGCCACCACCAGCTGGAAGGTGCCGATCTTCGCGGACCCGACGAGCACGCCGATCAGCACGCCGATCGACCCGCCCGCCACCGACAGCAGCACCGCCTCCAACAGGAACTGGCCGACGATGTCGGCGTGCTGGGCGCCGATGGCCTTGCGGATGCCGATCTCGCGCGTCCGCTCGGTGACGGTCACCAGCATGATGTTCATGACCCCGATCCCGCCGACAAAGAGCGAGATCCCGGCGACGGCCCCGAGCAGCAGCGTGAACGTGCCGGTGACCGTGTTGACGGTCTCCAGGATCGAGCTCGGGTTGAAGATCGTGAAGTCGGCCTCGGCGGGCGTGACGTGGTGGCGCGCGGTGAGGATCGCCGAGATCTCATCCTGCGCGTTGTTCACCTTGTCCGACGTGGTGGCCTGGGCGGCGATGCTGGAGAGGGTGCCGTAGCTGGCGAGGGTGTCCTGCACGGCGGTCAGCGGCGCGATCACGACGTCGTCGCGGTCCTGCGGGCCCTGGCTGCCCTTGGCCGTGAGCACGCCGAGCACCTCGAACGCCACGCCGTTGAACTGCACGGTCTGCCCGACGATCGCGAGCCCGTCGCCGCCGACGAGGTCCTTCGCGACGGTCGGGCCCAGCAGGGCGGCCCGGCGCCGCCCGCTGTAGTCGGAGTCGGTGAACGGCACACCCGCCTGCACGGTGTCGGTGTTGATCGTCAGGTAGCTGGGCGACGTGCCGGTGAACGTCGCGACCGCGTGCGTGGCGCCGCTGTACGTGGCCGTGACCGACGAGACCGACACCACCGGCGCGACGAGGCCGATGTCCGGCGCGAGCACCGGGTCGACGAGCGCCTCGGCGTCGTCGAGCGTCAGCTCGATCTTCCGGGTCTGGGTGCCGGTCTGGACGTTTGTGACGCTCGTCGGCGTTCGCGGCCGGCCGCCCCGCCCCGCCGCCCTGAAGGCCCGTTCCGCCACCGCCCGCCGAGCGTCGGAGTTGGGCGTGACGGTGAGTGTGTTGGCGCCCAGCGCGGTGATCCGGTCGGTGATCGCCGGTTCGCCCCGGTGCCCGCCGAGATCAGGATGATGACGGCGGCGACGCCGATGAGGATGCCCGGACATGGTCAGCAACGACCGCAGCTTGTTCGCCAGCACGCCGCGCACCGCGAACATCAGGATCTCTCTGATGTTCACGGCGCACCGTCGTGGGAACGCCGTGGGGCGACGTGGCATCGACGAGGGGTCGGGCATCCCGCGCCGTGCGATTCCGCTCGTCGGCCACGATCCGGCCGTCGCGCATCCGGAGGAGCCGCCGGGCGTGGGCGGCGACGTCCTCCTCGTGCGTGATCACCACGACCGTCCGGCCCGCTCGTGTTGAGCGCGTCGAAGAACGCCAGCACCTCGTCGGTGCTGTGGCTGTCCAGCGCGCCGGTCGGCTCGTCGGCCAGCAGCAGGACCGGGTCGGTGACGATCGCGCGCGCGATGGCGACGCGCTGCTGCTGCCCGCCCGACAGCTGCGAGGGCAGGTGCAGTTCCAGCGGTCGGCGAGGCCCACCCGCTCCAGCGCGGCGCGGGCCCGCCGCCGACGCTCGGCCGAGCGCATGCCCGCGTAGGCCAGCGGCAGCTCGACGTTGCTCAGCGCCGTGGTGCGCGGGATGAGGTTGAACGACTGGAAGACGAACCCGATCTTGCGGTTGCGGATCGTCGCCTGGCGCCGGTCGTCGAGGCGCCGCACGTCGACGCCGTCGAGGAGGTAGTGCCCGCACGTCGGCACGTCGAGGCAGCCGATGATGTTCATCAGCGTCGACTTGCCCGAGCCGGAGGCCCCCATGACCGCGACGTACTCACCGCGCTCGACGACCAGGTCGACCCGGTCGACGGCGCGCACGACGGTGTCGCCGCTGCCGTAGACCTTCGACACCGCGTGCAGCTCGATGACCGTCGCGTCATCCGCCGCCTCCACCTCCGCAGGGAACCCATTGTTGGTCTAAGCCGCCGCACTGTCGGCAGGACGAGCTGGTCGCCTTCGTTGACGCCGCCGGTGATCTCGGTGGTGGTGTCGCCGACGAGGCCGATGTCGACGGGCACGACCACGTTCTGGGTCCCGCGGCGCGACGACGACCGTGTGCCGGTTGCCGACCGTCGTGATCGCCGACGTCGGCGCGACCAGCACGCCGGACTTCGATCCGGTCGTGATCGCCAGACTGGCCGTGTTGCCCGGACCCCGACGCCCGGCGGCGCGGTCGCCAGCGAGACCTGCACCGGGTACTGCACGACGTTGCTGGTCAGCGTGCTCTGCGGCGTGATCTGCGTGACCGTGCCGTCGGCGGTGGCGTTCGTGGCGGGGAACGTGATGTGCGCGGGCTGGCCGAGCTGCACCTTCGCCGCGTCGGCCTCGTCGATGTTGGCGGTGACGGCGAGCTGGCTGGGGTTGGCGATCACGACGAAGCCGCTGCCCGACGATGTCGCAGGGTTGATCGCCGACACCGAGTTCGAACTGCTGCCACCGCTGGTGATCGTGCCGCTCGTGCTCGACAAGCCGCTACTTCCGCCGGTGGAGACCTCCCCCACCTTGTTCGCGATCGACAGCACCTTCCCGTCCTGCGGGGCAAGCAGCGTGGTCTCGTTGACGCCGCGCTGGGCGGTGTCGACCGTGACCTGCGCGGCGGTCGACGTTCGGCCTGGGCCTGTGCGATCTGCTCGGGGGTCTGCGGGTGCAGGTCGGCCTGCGCCTGCAGCTGCGCGGCCGTGACGTTGCTCTGCGCGGACGTCACCTGCGCCTGGGCGGTGTCGATCGCCTTCTGGTCGTTGAGCAGGGTGTTCTTCTGGGCCTGCTTGGCGTTGGTGACGGCCTGCTGGGCGGCCAGCAGCGTCGAGTTGCGGGTGTTCTTCGCGTTGATGAGCGCCGCGCAGTTGCTGGACGAGCTGCTGTCCGACAATCCGATCGAGTAGCTACTGAGCTTGATTCCAGCGATCGTGCTGGACGCCGACGGGGTCGGGGCCAGAGACGTGGTCGGAGGCGTGGTCGGAGACACGGGCCGGAGACGGGACCGGAGACGCGACGGGCCGGAGACGCAGACGTGGTCGGAGACGCAGACGTGGTCGCGCAGCTCGCCTGTGCCTGTTCGACCAGTGCGTTCTGCGTGCGGGTGTCCGCGTCGAGCGTCTGCTGGGCGTGCTGGATGTCCGTGTCGGTCGACGTCTGGTCGAGGTCCTTCTGCTTCTGCGCCGTGGTCCAGGGCTTCGTTCGCGGCGTCGACCGCCTGCTGGGCCTGGGTGATCGCGAGCTGGTCCTGCTGCTGCTTGATGTCGGTCGGGCCCGCCTGCGCCTGGGCCAGCGCCGCCAGGGCGTTGGCGAGCTGGGCCCGCGCGCTGTCCAGGGTCGACTGCGCGCGACGCGGGATCGATGGTGGCCAGCACCTGGCCGGTGGTGACGACGTCGCCCGGTTTGACGTTGACGGCCGTGAGCACGCCGTTGGTCACGAAGCTCACGGGGGTGGCCAGCGACGACTCGGAGTTGCCGCTCGCCGTGACCGAGGCCGTGACGGTGCCACGGGTGACGGCCACCGTGCGCTCTGTGGGGGTCGGCCGCGGCGCGAACGCCGTCATCAACGCAAGCACCAGGATGACGACCACCAGCACGGCCAGCCCGATGTTGACCAGCAGTGTCCGACGGCGCATCGACCGCAGCCACTGCCACCGCCCGGGGCGGGTTGGCGGAGGCGGCGGGCTGGGCGCGACTGGGGGAGCAGGCAGCGACATTCGACGTCCTCTCACACGGCCTACCGAGATCGGCCGCGCAGCCGAAATATAGGGGACGCCACGATGGTGGCACTGAGCAGGCGCTGAGCCGCGAGCCGGGTCGGCCGACACGCCGTTTGGGCACGTCACAGCGACCACGGCCGACCGGCACTCGCGCCCACGAACGCCAGCCACCGACCCCCGACGCCCACCCCGCGATTCACAGTAGATTCACAGTAATCGAATCGATATTCAATCGCGATGGATCCGATTTCTGGCGAACAGAACCGACAAACCGTCGCCGAGTCCGCCAAATTCCCTCGATTGTGCGACATTCCGGACTGCATCACGGGCAAGGCGGCCGGCACAGCCCACCTCGCACCCCATGCGGCGACCTCGCACCCCGCCGGCGGGGTGCGAAGTGCTCACAAGGGGTGCGAGGTCACCGTCCGATCCCGTGGGCGTCGTACAGACGTACAGACGTACACGCGCGACCGGAGCCAGCATCCGCGCGGAGAAGCCGAGCGGTCTTCGACAGCTCGCGAGGCCGCTCCTACGACGTCTGTACTCAGGCCCCGCGCGGCCGGTCGACCGTCCAGTCGGCACCGGCACCCGTCGCCGAGTCGTCCTGCAGAGCAGGGGCCTGCACCACTCGGCGCGGAATCGGCGCCGTTCACCGCGCTTTTAGCGGCTCCCACCAGTCGCGGCGGTCGCGGTACCACGCCACCGTGGCGGCCAGCCCCTCGGCGAACGACACTCGGGGGGCGTAGCCCAGCTCATCGGCGATCTTGCTCCAGTCCACGCAGTAGCGGCGGTCGTGGCCGAGGCGGTCGGGCACCGTGCTCGACCATCTCTGGGCCCGCCCCCACTGCCGCCAGCAGCCGGTCGGTGAGGTCGCGGTTGGTCAGCTCGGTGCCGCCGCCGATGTTGTAGATCTCGCCGTCGCGGCCCTTCTCGGCGACGACCTGGATGCCGCGGCAGTGGTCGTCGACGTGCAGCCAGTCGCGCACGTTGAGCCCGTCGCCGTAGAGCGGCACCTTGCGGCCGTCGAGCAGGTTCGTGACGAAGAGCGGGATCACCTTCTCCGGGAACTGGTGGGGCCCGTAGTTGTTGGAGCAGCGGGTGATGCACGCGGGCAGGCCGTGGGTGCGGTGGTAGGCGCGGGCGAGCAGGTCGGAGCTCGCCTTCGACGCCGAGTACGGCGAGTTGGGCAGCAGCGGGTGGGTCTCGGGCCACGCGCCCTCGGCGATCGAGCCGTACACCTCGTCCGTGGAGACATGCACGAACCGGTCGACGCCCGCCGCCAGCGCCCCCGCCAGGAGCACCTGGGTGCCGACGACGTTGGTGGAGACGAAGTCCGCCGCGCCCGCGATCGACCGGTCGACGTGCGACTCGGCGGCGAAGTGCACCACCACCTCGGCGCGGGACAGCACCCGCGCGACGGTGTCGGCGTCGCGGATGTCGCCGTGCACGAACTCGACGTCGCAGCCGGTCAGGTTGGTGCGGGTGCCCGCGTAGGTGAGCAGGTCGAGCACGACGACGTGCGCGCCCGCGAACGCCGGGTAGGCCCCGGCGCAGAGCGAGCGGACGTAATGCGAGCCGATGAACCCGGCTCCGCCGGTGACGACGATGCGCATCTTTGCCTAGCCCCCGAACGACTTCGCGACGTCCATGACGTACTCCCCGTACCCCGACCGAGCCTGCCGCGCGCCCAGCGCGAAGCAGGCGTCGGCGTCGATGAAGCCCATCCGCATGGCGATCTCCTCGACACACGCGATCCGGATGCCCTGCCGATTCTCCAGCACCCGCACGTACTCCCCCGCCTCCAGCAGCGACTCGTGCGTGCCGGTGTCCAGCCACGCGAACCCCCGGCCGAGGTCGCGGATCCGGGCGGTGCCGCGTTCCAGGTAGGCCCGGTTGACGTCGGTGATCTCCAGCTCGCCGCGCGCGGACGGCCGCAGCCCCGCCGCGATCGTGACGACGTCGTTGTCGTAGAAGTACAGCCCGGTCACGGCCCGGTTTCCGCGCGGCTGCGCGGGCTTCTCCTCGATCGACAGCAGCCGCCCGTCCGCGTCGGCCTCCGCGACGCCGTAACGCTGCGGGTCGCGCACCGGGTAGCCGAACAGCACGCATCCCGCGGCACCGCTGGTGATATCGGCGATCGCGCCCTCCAGCAGCGCGGAGAAGCCCGGCCCGTGGAAGATGTTGTCGCCCAGCACGAGCGCGGCGGGCTGGTCGCCGACGTGCCCGGCGCCGATGACGAACGCCTCGGCCAGCCCGTTCGGCTCGGCCTGCGCGGCGTAGCCAATCGAAAGGCCCAGCTCTTCGCCGTCGCCGAGCAACCGCTGGAACTGCGGGAGGTCGTGCGGCGTGGAGATCAGCAGGATCTCCCGGATCCCGGCCAGCATCAGCACCGACAGCGGATAGTAGATCATCGGCTTGTCGTACACGGGCAACAGCTGCTTGGACACCGCACGCGTAATCGGGTGCAGTCGCGTGCCGGAGCCCCCGGCCAGGACAATTCCCTTCATCATCCCCAGTCTCGTACGCCGAGACCGGCCCGTTAGCGGATCACGCTGCGGCGGCCAGCCACGGCTCCCATGCGGGCAGCGGCTCGACGGCGAGCACCAGCACCCCGCCCGCGCTGCGGCTGGGTGGGCGCGGCTGGCGGTCCAGGCTCCAGCCGAGCTCGCCGAGGAGCCGATCGGCCTTCTTGGAGTTGCACACGCGACACGCCGCGACACAGTTCTCCCACGTGTGCCCGCCCCCCCGGCTGCGCGGCACGACGTGGTCGATCGTGTCGGCGCGGCGGCCGCAGTAGGCGCAGCGGCGGCCGTCGCGGCGCAGGACACCGGCGCGCGTCATGGGGACGGCGGCCCGGTACGGCACGCGCACGTAGCGGGAAAGGCGCATCACCGACGGCGCGGGCACGATGAGGTTCTCGGAGTGGAAGGCCTCGTCGAGGATGACCTCCACGCACTCGGCCTTGCCGGTGAGCATGAGCACGACGGCACGTCGTGCGGTGACAACGGCGAGCGGCTCGAAGGTCGCGTTGAGCAGGAGAACCCGGGAACGCATCGGGAGCACGCTCGCGCTCGGCGTGCCCCCCGGTACCTCCCCTGGTTCGGGGTCGGCGCCGTCGGGGTCCGGTTGGTCGGATCTCGCTCGCTTCACGCGACCACCTCCCTGCGCAGATCAGACCATAGCGGGGGTCGGTTAGGCGAGTGTGATAGGGAGCGCGCCTGGCCCATTGATCCACCGACGAGCTGTCCCTGCCCGTGATCGCCGGAATCGGTACCTGAGGTGTGTTGGCGCACCACATGTACCGAACCTGGCGATCACGGGCTCCGCACCCCACAGCTGGGCAGGGCGGCGTCCAGCGCGGCGCGGACGTCGGCCACGAGGTCGTCGGCGTCCTCGCAGCCCACGGACAGGCGCAGGAAGCCCGGCGGCACCGCGTCGCCCCAGCGCTGCCTGCGGTCGGCGCTGGTGCGCACGCCCCCGAAGCTGGTGGCCGACGCGACGAGCCGGGCCGCCGCAAGGAACCGGGCCGCCGCCGCCGCGGAGGCGAGCGTCACGCCCACGACGCCGTTCCACCGGCGCATCTGCCGCCGCGCCACCTCGTGGGCCGGGTCGTCGGGGTGGCCCGGCCAGCGCACCGCGGCGACGGCCGGGTGCGCGCGCAGCACCTCGACGAGCGCGGCCGCGTTGCCTGCCTGCCGGGCGAGGCGCAGGTCGAGGGTCGCCGAGCCCGCGATGGGCCAGCCAGGCCTCCATCGGCCCCGGCCCGGCGCCGCCCCGGGTGCGCAGCTCGCGCAGCCGGTCGGCGAGCGGCGGGGTCGCGGGTGCCGACGTGGCCGAGGACGACGTCGTCGTGGCCCGCCAGCGCCTTCGTGTCGCTGGCGAGGGTGAGGTCGGCGCCCAGCTCCAACGGGCGCTGGCCCAGCGGGGTGGCGGTGGTGTTGTCGACGGCCACGAGCGCGCCCGCGGCGTGCGCGGCGGCGGCCAGCGCGGCGATGTCGCAGACGTCGAGGCCCGGGTTGGACGGGGTCTCCAGGAGCACGAGGCCCGCGCCGTCGAACGCGTCGGCGGGCCACGGCCCCGCGGTGGGCACCTCGCGCACGGTGCGCTCCTCGTCCCGGGCCAACGTGCGGACCACGTAGTACCCGTCGGAAGGCAGCACGACGACGCCCGGGCGCAGGCGCAGCACGGCCGCGGCGGCGGCCATCCCGGAGGCGAACACCACGCACTCGCCGCCGTCGAGATCGCCGATCGCCGCCTCCAGGGCGCGCCAGGTCGGGTTGGACGCGCGGCCGTAGAAGTCGGGTGGGAGCGGGTCGTCGGGGAGCCCGAGGTGGAACGTCGCGGACAGCACCGGGCCGGGGTACAGGGGTGCGCCGGGGGTGTCGGGGCCTGCCCCACCCTGCACGCAGCGGGTGCCGTCGCCGGTCACGTCAGCGGCGCTCGTGCCGGGGAGCACGCGAGATCAGCTCCTTGCCCATCTCGGCGGGCGAGAGGCCCTCGTGGCAGACCCGGCGCACCGCGTCGGCGATCGGGAGCTCGACGCCGTGGCGCTCGCCCAGCTCGCACACCGACACGCACGACTTCACGCCTTCGGCCACCTGCCCGTGGTTGGCCGCCTCGGCCTGGGCCAGGCTCTCGCCGCGGCCCAGCCGCTCGCCGAACGTCCGGTTGCGCGACAGCGGCGACGAGCACGTGGCGACGAGGTCGCCGAGCCCGGCGAGGCCCGCGAACGTCATGGGGTCGGCGCCGAGCACGACGCCGAGCCGCGCGGTCTCGTCGAGCCCCCGGGTGATCAGCGACGCCTTGGTGTTGTCGCCGAACCCCATGCCCGCCGCCATGCCGCAGGCGAGCGCGATCACGTTCTTGGCCGCACCGCCGATCTCGCAGCCCACGACGTCGGTGTGGGTGTAGGAGCGGAAGTACCCGGTGGTGGTCGCGAGCTGGACGGCGACGGCCCGGTCGTGGTCGACACAGGCGATCACCGTGGCCGTCGGCTCCTCGGCGGCGATCTCGCGGGCGAGGTTGGGCCCGGTCACGACGGCGATCTGGTCGTCGGGCACCCCCGCCACCTCCGCGACGACCTCGCTCATCCGCTTGAGCGTGCCCAGCTCCACTCCCTTGGCCAGGCTGACCAGCGTCCGTCCGGGCGGCAGCAGCGTGCGCCAGCCCATGAGGTTGGCCCGCAGCGTCTGGGACGGCACGGCGAACACCACGGCGTCGACGTCGGCGAGCGCGGTGGCGGCGTCCGACGTGGCCGTGACCAGCGCGGGCAGCGGCACGCCGGGGAGGTAGTCGGGGTTGGTGTGCGTGTCGTTCACCACAGCGGCGACGTCCGCCCGCCGCGCCCAGAGCACGACTTCGCGCCCCGCGTCCGCCATGACCTTGGCAAACACGGTGCCCCACGACCCGGCGCCGAGGACGGCGACGCGGCGCAACTCGGCAGATCATGCACCTCTCCGGAAGAACTCGGTCGGCGCGGGCTCGGCCCGGACGTCGGCCAGCAGCGTGCGCACCGCTCCCATGATCACGTCGGTGACCTCCCGCAGCAGGCCCGCGTCGATCTCCCGGCCGCGGTAGGCGGCCAGGTCGACCGGGGGCCCGCAGCGGATGACGATGGGCTTGCGCGGCAGCGGGCGGAAGCGCTTCCGGTAGCCGTCGAAGACCGCGCGTGTGCCCCAGTGCACCACCGGCAGCACGGGGACGTCCGAGGTCAGCGCCAGGCGCGCCACGCCCGTGCGCGAGCGCATCGGCCACTGGTCGGGGTCGCGGCTGATCGTGCCCTCCGGATAGATGACGACGACTTTGCCCGCCGCCAGCGCCCGCGTGCCCTCGCGGAGGCTGCGCTGGGCGTCCGCGGAGTTGCGGTAGACCGGGATCTGCTCGCTGCCGCGCAGCGCCTGGCCGAGCACGGGCACGCTCCAGAGGCTGTGCTTGGCCAGGAACCGCGGCACCCGCCCGGCCCGGTGCACGATCAGGCCGGTGAACACCGGGTCGAGGTGCGAGAGGTGGTTGGCGACGACGAGCGCGCCGCCCCGCGCCGGGATGTGCTCGGTGCCCTCGTACCGCGCCCGGCCCGCCAGCCAGCCCATGGGGTAGAAGAACACCGCGCAGAAGGCGATCCAGAACCCGCCCTTCTCCCGCCGCACGCCCGCCTCCTTCTCCCGATCACCCGCGAGTCTTCCCGGCCGGGCGGCGCGGGTCCACCACCGGGCCGCGGGACACGGCCTGAGCCCGGTGGCAGCATGATCTCTCGTGGAGCGGGTGGACCTCGTCGTCCCGGTGAAGCGGCTGGCGGCGGCCAAGTCCCGGCTGCGCGGCGCCGCCGACAGCGCTGGTTCGGGGGCATCGGCGACCCGGCCGGGCACATCCGGCTCGCTCTCGCCCTCACGCTCGACACCGTGGCCGCGGCCCACGCGGCGCGCCGGCGTGCGCACGGTGCTGGTGGTCACGCGCGGATCGGACCGTGGCCGCGACGCTGACGGCGGCGGGCATCGAAGTGGTGGACGACCCCCTGGTCGGGCTGAACGCCGCCTACGAACGCGGGGCGCGCCTCCTGCGCGAGCGGGACCCGCACACCGCGGTCGGCGCGCTGCAGGCCGACCTGCCCGCGCTGCGCCCGGACGAGCTGGACGCGGCCGTCGCGGCGGCGCTGGCCCTCGGGACCGGGCGTTCACGGCCGACGCCGAGGGCACCGGCACGACGTTTCTGCTGGCCGCGGCCGGGGTGGAGCTCGACCCCCGCTTCGGGGGTGGATCGGCGGCCCGGCACCCGCGTCGGGGGCGGTGCCGCTCGACGGCGCGTGGCCGAGCCTGCGCCGCGACGTCGACACCCCCGCCGACCTGGCGGCGGCCCTTCGGCTCGGGGTCGGGCACATACACCCGGGCGGCGCTCTCGCAAGCGATCAAGAGTGAGATTTCACCCGGTTGTACCCGGCGCAGGCGGCCACAGCGACGTCAGGGTGGGACAGAATCACGCCCGTGGGTGATGACGCGAGCCGCACGCCGGGGACCGAGCCCGGACCGCAGGAGCCGAGGCGACAGGGTGCCCGCTCCGCGAACCGCCGCGCCCCCCGCCCGGCGACGCGCCGCGTGCACCGCCGCCACGGCCAGCCGCCGCGCGCAGCACGCCCGCACGGCCACCGGCCGCCGGCCGAGGGCGCCCGAACCGTCACGAGGGGACGGCCGCGGTGGCGTCGCGGATCCGATGAGTGCCGGAGGCCGTCGACGGCGGCCGTACCGGTCGCCCGCCCGCGCGCACCCCCGCGCCCGCCTCCGAGCTGCCCGACGACCGCTACCTCAACCGTGAGCTGTCCTGGCTCGACTTCAACGCCCGCGTGCTGGCGCTGGCCGAGGACCCCAGCCAGCCGCTGCTGGAGCGGGCGAAGTTCCTGGCGATCTTCGCCTCCAACCTCGACGAGTTCTACATGGTCCGGGTCGCCGGGCTGAAGCGGCGCGACGAGACCGGCCTCGCCGTCCGCAGCGCCGACGGGCTGTCCCCGCGCGAGCAGCTGGCCCGCATCGCCGACGCGCAGCCGGGCCATCGCCGAGGCACACGCCAGGGTGTTCCTCGACCACGTCCGCCCCGAGCTGGACGCGGAGCAGGCATCCGGATCCTGCGCTGGGGGGACCTGACCGACGACCAGCGCCGCCGGCTGTCGGAGTACTTCCTCGACCAGGTCTTCCCGGTGCTCACCCCGCTCGCGGTCGACCCGGCGCACCCGTTCCCCTACATCTCGGGGCTCTCGCTCAACCTCGCGGTCACCGTGCGCGACCCGGAGGGCCGC
The DNA here is from genome assembly GCA_963822805.1 of uncultured Actinomycetota bacterium. Lineage (GTDB taxonomy): Bacteria > Actinomycetota > Actinomycetes > Mycobacteriales > Pseudonocardiaceae > Pseudonocardia. The sequence goes on from CAWGIV010000008.1 coordinate 231,271, forward strand.
ACCGAGCGGTTCGCCCGGGTGAAGGTGCCCAACAACGTGCCGCGGCTGGTGCACGTGGCCGAGCGACGAGCCCGGCGTCGTCATGTTCCTGCCCGTCGAGGACCTCATCGCCGCGCACCTCGGCGAGCTGTTCGCGGGCATGGAGGTCGCCGAGGTGCACGCCTTCCGCGTCACCCGCAACGCCGACGTCGAGGTCGAGGAGGACCGCGACGAGGACCTCCTGCAGGCGCTCGAGCGCGAGCTGGCCCGCCGCCGGTTCGGGCCGCCGGTGCGGCTCGAGGTCACCGACACGATGAGCGAGCACGTGCTGGAGCTCCTGCTGCGCGAGCTCGACGTCGACCCGGCCGACGTCGTCACGCGTGCCGGGGCTGCTGGACCTCACCGCGCTGTGGACGGTCCACGCCGTCGACCGGCCCGACCTCAAGGACGAGCCGTTCGTGCCGCGCCACGCACCCGCGCCTTCGCCGAGCGGGGAGACGCCGCGCAGCATCTTCGCCACCCTGCGCGAGGGCGACGTGCTCGTCCACCACCCCTACGACTCGTTCTCCACGAGCGTGCAGCGGTTCATCGAGCAGGCCGCCGCCGACCCGAACGTGCTCGCGATCAAGCAGACGCTCTACCGCACCTCGGGCGACTCCCCCATCGTCGACGCGCTGGTCGACGCGGCCGCGGCGGGCAAGCAGGTCGTGGCGCTGGTGGAGATCAAGGCCCGGTTCGACGAGCAGGCCAACATCCGGTGGGCGCGTGAGCTGGAGAAGGCGGGCGTGCACGTCGTCTACGGGCTGGTGGGGCTGAAGACGCACTGCAAGACCGCGCTCGTCGTGCGGCAGGAGGGCGGCCAGATCCGCCGCTACTGCCACGTCGGCACCGGCAACTACAACCCCAAGACCGCCCGGCTCTACGAGGACATCGGCGTGCTCACCGCCGACCCGGAGATCGGCGCCGACCTCACCGACCTGTTCAACTCGCTCACCGGCTACTCCCGCCAGACCGTCCTACCGCTCGCTGCTGGTCGCGCCCTACGGCGTCCGGCGCGGCATCGTGCGGCGGATCGAGGACGAGATCGAGGCCGCACCGCGAGGGCAAGGCGGACGCCGCGGATCCGGATCAAGGTCAACTCGCTGGTCGACGAGCAGGTGATCGACGCGTTGTACCGGGCGTCGCAGGCCGGGCGTGCCGGTGGACGTCGTGGTGCGCGGCATCTGCGCGATCCGCCCCGGGCGTCCCGGGCTCTCGGAGAACATCCACGTGCGCTCGATCCTCGGCCGCTTCCTGGAGCACAGCCGGGTCTTCCACTTCGGCGCGGCGCGACGAGTACTGGATCGGCAGCGCCGACATGATGCACCGCAACCTCGACCGGCGCGTCGAGGTGCTGCTCCGGGTGGCCGACGACCGAGCTGGCGGCCCAGCTCGGCGAGGTGCTCGACTCCTGCCTCGACCCGGCCACGCGCTGCTGGACGCTGGGCGAGGACGGGGCGTGGGCGCCTGCGCCGTCGCCGGACTCCGGGGTGTCGCCGGTGCGTGACCACCAGGCCGAGATGATGCTCCTGCGACACGCGGCCCCCGCCGCCGAGGCGGAGTGACCTCCCCGGCGGCCCCCGGCGCCTCCGGTGCATCGTGGTCGGGCGGGCGCGTCGATGTGTGGGCGGCGGGTGCGGTCGTGTGGCGGGAGGACGGCGATGTCGCCGTCGTGCACCGCCCGCGCTACGACGACTGGTCGTTCCCCAAGGGCAAGCTGGAACGCGGCGAGACCATGCCGTTCGCCGCCGTTCGCGAGGTCGCCGAGGAGACCGGGCTGCGCGGTGCGTCTCGGCCCGGCGCTGGTCGGCGACGTGTCCGTACCCGGTGCCCGAGGGCCGCAAGGTGGTGCGCTACTGGTCGGCGCGCGCGGCGAAGGCACGGGTTCACCCCCAGCGACGAGATCGACGAGCTGCGCTGGGTCGTCGCCGGAGCAGGCCGCCGAGCTGCTCTCCTACGGCCACGACCTGGACGTGCTGGGCCGCTTCGGCGCGCACGGCCGCCCCACCTCGACGATCCTGCTGGTGCGGCACGGCAAGGCGGGCAGCCGCAGTCGCAGTGGGCCGGAGACGACGACGAGCGGCCGCTGTCGTCGTCGGGGCGCGAGCAGGCGGCGCGCCTCGCCGCGCTCCTGCCGCTGTTCGGGCCGGAGCGCCTGGTGAGCGCGCCGCCACTGCGCTGCCGCGCCACGATCGCGGCCGCTGGCCGCCCGCTCGGCATGCCGATCGGCGACGAACCGCGCTGGGTGAGGAGGGCTACTGGGAGCGGCCGCGACGCGGGCCTCGCGCGCGTGCGCCAGCTCGCCGCCACGGCCGGGGTGACCGCGGTGGCGAGCCAGGGCGGGGTGATCCCGGACGTCATGCGCGCGCTGGCGCAGGGCTCGCCGCACCGGCTGGCCGTCGACCCGTCCGCCGTGCCGTCCCGCAAGGCGAGCACCTGGGTGCTCGGCTTCGCGGGGTCGGTGCTGCGACTCGGCGGACTACTACTCGCACCCGACGGGCTGAGCGCACCGGTACTCGTCCCCGACGGGCTCGCCTACTTCTTGGCCTTCTTGCGCGCGGCTTCCTTCTTCGCCGTCGACTTCTTGCTCGTTCTTCCGCGATTGGTGCGCCTTGGCGGTGGCCGCCGCCTTCGCCCCTTCCCGTGGCGCTTCGCTGGCCGCCCCTTGGCCAGGCTTCCCTCGCCGCCTTGGCCCCGGCCGAGGTGGTGGCCGCGCGGGGCGGCGGTGCGCTCGGGGTGCCGCCAACGGCGCGTCGTTGAACGGCCCGTGCCGGGCCGGAACGCGGGCACGGTGGCCGCGGGCACCGCGACCGTCTGGCCCGTGCGCGGGTTGCGCCCGATGCGCGCGGCGCGGGCCCTGGCCTCGAAGACACCGAAGCCGGTGAGCGACACCGACTGCCCCGACTTGACCGTCTCGACGATGGTCGACAGCAGCCCGTCGACCGCGGACGCCGCGGTGCGCCGGTCGCCGAGGCGCGCCGCCAGCGCGTCGATGAGCTGGGACTTGTTCATGTCTGCGACGGTAGGGCCCGATCCCGTTGCGAGGCAACGGATCGCTCTCCAGGTGGTGACCGGCAGGCGGCCCGGACGGCGCGCCTCGAACTCCGCGATGGCGTCGGCGTGGCGCAGGGTGAGACCGATGTCGTCGAGGCCTTCCAACAGCCGCCAGCGCGTGTAGTCGTCGATGTCGAACGGCACCGTGAGGTCGGCGGCCTGCACCGTCCGCTCGGCCAGGTCGACCGTGACCTCGGTGCCGGGCGCGTTCTCCAGCAGCTTCCACAGCAGTTCGACGTCGGGCTGCGCCACCTGCGCGGCCACGAGCCCGGCCTTGGCGGAGTTGCCGCGGAAGATGTCGGCGAAGCGGGAGGAGATCACCACGCGGAAGCCGTAGTCCATCAGCGCCCAGACGGCGTGCTCGCGTGAGCTGCCGGTGCCGAAGTCCGGACCCGCCACCAGCACGGAGCCACGGCAGAACGGCTCGGTGTTGAGCACGAACGACGGGTCGGCGCGCCAGGCGGAGAACAGGCCGTCCTCGAACCCGGTGCGGGTCACCCGCTTGAGCCACACGGCCGGGATGATCTGGTCGGTGTCCACGTTGGACCGACGCAGCGGCACGCCGATCCCGGTGTGGGAGCTGAACTTGTCCATCAGTCGAGGTCCTCCGGGCTGGAAAGGGTGCCGCGGACGGCGGTGGCCGCGGCCACCAGCGGCGAGACGAGGTGGGTGCGGCCGCCCTTGCCCTGGCGACCTTCGAAGTTGCGGTTCGACGTGGACGCCGAGCGCTCGCCGGGCGCCAGCTGGTCGGGGTTCATGCCGAGGCACATCGAGCAGCCCGCCGAGCGCCACTCCGCCCCGGCGGCGGTGAAGACCTTGTCGAGGCCTTCCTGCTCGGCCTGGAACCGCACCCGCATCGAGCCCGGCACGACGAGCATGCGCACGCCGTCGGCCACGCGACGGCCGTTGATGATCTCGGCGACAGAGCGCAGGTCCTCGATGCGCCCATTGGTGCAGGAACCCACGAACACCGTGTCGACGTGGATGTCGCGCAGCGGGGTGCCCGCGGTCAAGCCCATGTAGGCCAACGCCTTCTCGGCCGCGACGCGCTCGTTCTCGTCGACGATCCGCTCCGGGTCGGGCACGCGCTCCGCCAGCGGCAGGCCCTGCCCGGGGTTGGTGCCCCAGGTGACGAACGGGGTGAGCGTGTCGGCGTCGATGTGCACCTCGGCGTCGAACACGGCGTCGGGGTCGGTGGCGAGCTCGCGCCACTCGGCGACGGCGGCGTCGAAATCGGTCGGGGCGTGGTCGCGGCCGCGCAGGTACGTCGAAGGTGGTCGCGTCCGGCGCGATCATGCCCGCGCGGGCGCCCGCCTCGATCGACATGTTGCAGATCGTCATCCGCGCCTCCATCGAGAGGTTCTCGATGACGTTGCCGCGGTACTCCAGCACGTAGCCCTGGCCGCCGCCGGTGCCGATCTCGGCGATGATCGCCAGCACCACGTCCTTGCTCGTGACGCCCGGGCGCAGCCGCCCGTCCTCGGACGTGACGGTGATGGCCATCGTCTTGAACGGCTTGAGCGGCAACGTCTGGGTGGCGAGCACGTGCTCGACCTCGGACGTGCCGATGCCGAACGCCATGGCGCCGAACGCGCCGTGGGTGGAGGTGTGGGAATCGCCACAGACGACGGTCATGCCCGGCTGGGTGAGCCCGAGCTGCGGCCCGACGACGTGCACGATGCCCTGCTCGGCGTGGTTCATCGGGTAGAGGGTGACGCCGAACTCCGCGCAGTTGCGCCGCAGCGTCTCGACCTGGAGCCGCGAGACCTCGTCGGCGATCGGCGCGAGCACGTCGAGCGTGGGGACGTTGTGGTCCTCGGTGGCGAGCGTCAGCTCGGGCCTGCGCACCTGCCGTCCGGCCATCCGGAGGCCGTCGAACGCCTGCGGGCTCGTGACCTCGTGGATCAGGTGCAGGTCGACGTAGATCAGGTCGGGCTCTCCGTTCTCCCCCTTGCGTACCAGGTGTGCCTCCCACACCTTCTCGGCCATCGTGCGACCCACGGCTGCTCCTCTGGACGTCTCAAATTGTAGGAAGCTAGTATCGGCTTGTGAGACAGCATAGCGGGATCGGCGTGCTCGACAAGGCCGTGGGGGTGTTGCGGGTCGCGGCGGCCGAACCGTGCGGGCTGGCCGAGCTCTGCGAGCGCACCGGGCTGCCGCGCGCCACGGCGCACCGGCTCGCGGTCGGGCTGGAGGTGCACGGCCTGCTGCACCGCGGCTCCGACGGCAAGTGGCGGCCGGGCCCGGCGCTGGCCGAGCTGGCCGCAGGCGGGGTCGACCCGCTGCTGGAGGCGGCCGCTGCCGTCCTGCCCCGGCTGCGCGACATCACCGGCGAGAGCGTGCAGCTCTACCGCCGCGACGGCACCCAGCGCATCTGTGTGGCCGCGGCCGAGCCCGCCAGCGGCCTGCGCGACACGGTGCCGGTCGGCTCGCGGCTGCCGATGACCGCGGGGTCCGGGGCCAAGGTGCTCGCCGCGTGGGCCGAGCCCGCCGTGCAGCGCGCGCTGCTGAGCGACGCCCGGTTCAACGAGCGTGCGCTGGTCGACGTGCGCCGCCGCGGGTGGGCGCAGAGCGTGGCCGAGCGCGAGTCGGGGGTGGCGAGCGTGTCCGCGCCGGTGCGCGACGCGGGCGGGCAGGTGGTGGCCGCGGTGTCGGTCTCGGGGCCGATCGAGCGCATCGGGCGCCGACCCGGGGTGCGCTGGGCGGCCGACCTGCTGGCCGCGGCCGAGGCGCTGCACCACCGGCTCTGACGCCGCCCGCGCGAGCCCGCCCCGAGGGCCGACCCGCCGCCCCGGCCCACCCGAGACCCGACTTCGCACCCCTTGGCATCACCTCGCACCCCATCGGTGGGGTGCGAAGTCGACCGATGGGGTGCGAGGTGGGTCGGCCGCGCTGCGGCGGGGACGAGCGCGGACAGGACCTGAGCGCCGGGGCCCCAGCGGCGCCGCTCGGCCGTCACGCTACCGTGACCTGACTCCCCCGTCCCGCTCCTCACCGAACCTCACGGACGGGGCAGCAGAGAGGACAAGCGTGGCGTCGGGCTACCTGTTGGGCATCGATGTGGGCACCACCCGCACCGCGGCCGCGACGTGCCGCATTGGCGCCCGTCCTGCCGACACCGAGATCGTCAACCTGGGCGACCGGTCGAGCGCCGTGCCGTCGGTGCTGTTCGTCGGCGACGACGGCAGCGTCGTCGTCGGGGAGGCCGCGGAACGGCGGGCCACCAGCGATCCCGACCACATCGTGCGGGAGTTCAAGCGGCGGATCGGCGACCCGACCCCGGTGCTCGTCAGCGGGCGCCCGTGGGCCCCGGAGGAGCTCGCGGCCCGGCTGGTGCAGTGGGTGGTGGACCGCGTCGCACAGCGCGAGGGCGGGCCGGCCGCGCGCCTGGCCGTCACGCATCCGGCGTCGTGGGGAGCGCACAAGAAGGACCTGCTCGGCGCGGCCCTGCAGCGCCACGGCCTGCCGGTCACGTTCCTGGCCGAGCCCCAGGCGGCCGCCCTGCACTACGCGGCGGCCGAGCGGGTGGAGCCGGGCTCGACGATCGCGGTGTACGACTTCGGCGGCGGCACGTTCGACGCCGCCGTCGTCCACAAGGACCCGCAGGGGTTCAGCCTGCTCGGCAGGCCGGAGGGCGTCGAGCGGCTCGGCGGGATCGACCTGGACGAGCTGGTCTTCGAGCACGTCGTCGAGGGGCTTCCCGAGGCGTTCGACGGGCTGGACGAGAGCGATCCGGCCGTCCTGTCGGCCGTGGCTGCCGTGCGCCGCGAGTGCACGGAGGCCAAGGAGGCGCTGTCCGCGGACACCGAGGTGTCCATCCCGGTGCTCACGCCGGTCGGCCAGGGGTCGGTGCGGCTGCACCGCAGCGAGTTCGAGGCGATGATCCGCCCGCACGTCGAGGAGACCGTGGGCGCGCTGCGCCGCGCGATCGCGTCGGCGGGGGTGGGCGCCGACCAGCTCACGGCCGTGCTGCTGGTCGGCGGGTCGTCGCGGATCCCGCTCGTGGCGCAGATGGTGTCCGAGCAGCTCGGCCGTCCGGTGGCGGTGGACGCGGACCCGAAGAACGCGATCGCGAAGGGTGCGGTGCTCTCGCTCACGCCCGCCGGGATCTCGGCGACCGGCCCGTACCCGCCCGCCCCGCGCAGCCATGGCAGCGGACCGGTGCCGGTCGCGCTGCACGGGGGGCCCGCGGCGACCGGGGCCCCGTGGCCGCCGCCGCGGCAGACCGGCGCCATGGGCCCCGCGGCGGCATCGTCGGGGGCCTTCGCGCCCACCCAGCGGATGAGCTCGCCCCGGATGCCGCCGCCACCGCCCCTCCGGCCGCCGATGCCCGAGTACGAGCCAGAACCGGCCGAGTACTCCTACGCCGCGCCGCCGCGGCAGCAGCGCCGCGGAAGCCCCGCCGCGCTCGTCGGCGCGGGGGGCGTGGCGGCCGCCGTCGCCGTCCTCGCGGTGGTGTTCCTGTGGCCGCGGCCCGCAGCCTCGACGACCAGCCTGGACACCGTCCCCATCATCGAGGCCACCACGACCGTCGCGGCGCCGACCACCGAGGCCGCCCCGCCCACCACCGAGGTGGTCGTCGTCCCGCGGCCGCCCGTCGTGGAGCGAACAACGCCGCACGTCCTGCCCGCGCCGCCCCCCGTCCCGACGACGGAGGAGCCGCCGCCAACGCCGACGCCGACACCCACGCCGACACCCACACCGACGAGGCCGTCGGGTACCCCGACTACGTCGCCGACGTTGGAACCGACGACGAAGCCGAGGGAGCCCCCTGGCCCACGGCCCAACCCCGCCCAACCGAACCTGGCCCCGTTCGTGCCAACTCAGGGTTGATCGAATCGTTCCCGGGTAGTCAGCGGGGATGCCGCATCATGACCTGGTCGTCGTCGGCACCGGCTCGGGCAACCGGGTCGTCGACGACTCCTTCGCCGATCTCGACGTCGCCATCGTCGAGGAGGAGCACCGCTTCGGCGGCACATGCCTCAACGTCGGCTGTATCCCGAGCAAGATGTTGGCCTACACCGGTGAGGTCGTCGACACGGTGACCGACGCAGGCCGGTTCGACGTGCGCCCACCTCGACGGCGTGGCGCCGTCAGGAGTCCCATGGGCAAAAGACGCGCCTAAGCGTGTTGATCGGCGGAAGTGGGACATGCGCGCCAGATATGGCCGTCATGTCCCACTTCCGGCGATCAACGCTGGAGGGGGCGCTGGGGGGCCAGACCCGACCACCCCTACCTGCAACCCCCGGCGCCACCATTTGCCGGTCGCTCTCATCTGCCTGCCGGGCTCACGTCAGCTTCTGGCCAGGCCAACCGGTGTAGGACTCGGCGAGGTAGGTCCGACCGGCTTCGGATGACACGATGGCGTTGAGCTCGCCGATCTGTCGCTTGAGGTCGAAGCTGAGGCCGTCGGGCGGGGTGTGCAGCATTTGGGTCATCCAGTACGAGAAGTTCTCCGACTTCCAGATCCGATCCAGAACCCGCGGGCTGTAGGCGTCGAGCGCATCCAGGCTGCCGCCTTGACCGAGGGCATCGACGAGGCACTCGTGCAGGATGCGCACGTCGTTGATCGCCAGGTTGAGCCCCTTCGCACCGGTGGGCGGCACCGTGTGCGCCGCGTCACCGGCCAGAACGAGCCTGCCCCAACGCATCGGCTCGGCGACGAAGCTGCGGAACCGCAACAGGGTACGATCGAAGATCCGTCCCTGTTTGAGCTCCAACCCGTCATCGCCGTCGACCCGAGCCTGCAGTTCGTCCCAAATCTGCTGGTTCGACCACAGCTCGACGTCCTCGTCGACCGGGCACTGGAAGTACAGCCGCTGAATCGCCTCGGTGCGCTGGCTGATCAACGCAAATCCCCGCTCGGAGTGCGCGTAGATCAGCTCCGGCGCGCTGAACGGTGAGTCGCTGAGCACGCCAAACCACGCGAACGGGTACTCTTTGAAATAATGCACCCGCTGGTTTTCCGGAATGAGGAACCGGCAGATGCTGCGGGATCCGTCGGTGCCCGCGAGCACCTCGCACTGGATCTCGCACTCCGACCCGTCCGCGTCGACGAACCGGATCAGCGGCGAGTCCCCGTCCACCCCGCTGACAGAAGTGTCCGTCACGCCGAAGCGGACGTCGCCGCCGTCGCGGTCCCGGGCGTTGGCGAGATCGATAAAGACGTCCGTCTGCGGGTACAACCAGCAGGACGCGTTCACCAGCGCCGCGAAGTCGATCCGGTGCCCAGCCCGGTCGAAGCGCAGCTCGATACCGTGGTGCTCGTACCCGTCGGTGTGCACCCGGTCGCTCACGCCGGTCTCGACGAGGGCCTTGACCACCCCGTCCTCGAGGATGCCTGCCCGGTGCGTCGTCTCGATCTCGTGTCGCGGGCGGGTGTCGACGACCACGTTGTCTATTCCGCTTCTGGCGAGCAGGTGCGAGAGCATCAGACCGGCCGGACCCGCGCCCACGATCCCCACCCGGGTCTTCATCGTCGTGGTCATTCGACTCCCTCATCCGTTTTGCACCTGCGAGGCCCGTGGCATTTGCCCCGGTACGCACCGGCCCGGCCGCTCAGCGGGACGTGCCGAGGGTAGCGTGCGTTGCGCCGGTGCCCCGCTGTCGTTGCTGGTTCGCTAGGTTCGGCGCGAACGGCTGCGCGGGGCTCATCCCGAGGATGCGGAGGAAGGCTGAGATTCACGAGCGGTCCCAGAGACGACTCTGACCTGGACAAAAGTCCAGGTCAGAGGGTTGTAGCCCCGACGGGATTTGAACCCGCGCTACCGCCTTGAGAGGGCGGCGTCCTAGGCCGCTAGACGACGGGGCCCTGCGAAATCGCGACCAAATCATACCCGACGATCTGCTCGGCGGTTTCGCTGGGGTACCAGGACTCGAACCTAGACTAACTGAACCAGAATCAGTCGTGCTGCCAATTACACCATACCCCACCGGCCACCGATTCCTCGGCGGCCTGCCGCGGACAACCCTAGCGGAGCCCCACGGCCGACGCCCCGCCGGGGTTGCCTCCGCCGTCGGTTCGCGCTAAATTCAACGCATGGAGAATAATGGGCGCACGACCTGCCTCGTCGTCGGTGGCGGGCCGGCGGGCATGGTCCTCGGCCTGCTCATGGCCCGGGCGGGCGTCGACGTCACGGTGCTGGAGAAGCACGCCGACTTCCTGCGTGACTTCCGCGGCGACACCGTGCACGCCTCCACGCTCACACTGCTCGACGAGCTCGGCCTTGCCGAGCGCTTTGCGCAGATCCCGCACCGGCTGCTGGACCGCATGCAGGTTCAGCTCGACGCGGGCAGCTTTCCCGTCGCCGACCTGCGGCGGCTGCCGGGCGCCCACCAGCACATCGCCTTGGTGCCGCAGTGGGATCTGCTCGACCTGCTCGCGGCCGCGGCCGCGGAGGAGCCGACGTTCACCCTGCGCCGCAACGCCGAGGCGCGCGACCTCCTCTGGGACGGGGACCGCGTCGCGGGCGTCCGGTACGTCGACCGGAAGACCGGGGCCGAGCACGAGCTGCGGGCCTCGGTGACGGTCGCGTGCGACGGGCGCGGCTCGTCCGTCCGGGCGGCGGCAGGCCTGCGGCCGCGGTCGTTCGGCGTGCCGATGGACGTCTGGTGGTTCCGGCTGCCGCGGCATGCGGACGACCCGCCCGGCGGAGTGGGCCGGTTCGCCACGGGCCATTTCTGCGTGCTGATCGACCGCGGCGACTACTGGCAGTGCGCCTACCTCATCCGCAAGGGCAGCGACGCCGCCCTCCGGGCCGCCGGGGTCGGGGAGCTACGCCGCCGGTTCGCCGCGCTCCTGCCGTGGATGGCCGACCGGGTCGGCCAGCTGCGGTCATGGGACGACGTGCAGCTGCTCGACGTGCGCCTGGAGCGGCTGCGGCGCTGGGACCGTGACGGGCTGCTGCTGATCGGCGACGCCGCGCACGCGATGTCGCCCGTCGGCGGGGTCGGGATCAACCTGGCCGTGCAGGACGCCGTCGCGGCGGCGCGGCTGCTCGCGCCCGCGCTGGCGTCGGGCGGGATCGTGCCGCGCTCGTTGCTGCGCCAGGTGCAGCGGCGCCGGTGGTGGCCGACCGTGCTGATCCAGGGCCTCCAGCGGCTGGCCCACCGCGCGGTGCTCGGCCGGGCGCTCGCCGACGCACCCGGCCCGCCTGCGGCCGGGGGAACGGCAGCGGCCCCGGCGGGCATGGGCGAGGTGCGGCCCGCCGCGAACCCGCCCGGCCCGCTCGGGCTGCTCACGCGGTTCACCTGGCTGCAGGGTGTTCCGGCACGGCTGATCGCCATCGGCCCGCTGCCCGAGCACGCGCCGGCCTGGGCCCGCCGACCGGCCGAAACACCCACGGCCGCGCCCCCCGTGACCTCGTGACCACCGCGGCGAACCACGACTCACCGCGTCGAAAACCCCAACTCGCTGTGCTGAAACGCGAGACTCACCGTCAGGGGGTGGCGGCGACGGCGAGCGGGGTTCGGCGGCGCAGGGCCGCGTACGCGAGGGCGTCGACCAGCGCCAGCCACGAGGCCTCGACGACGTTGCCGTGCACCCCGACCGTCGTCCACTCCGCCCCGGCGCCGCCCGCCCGGTCGCTCGACTCGACGAGCACCCGGGTGACGGCGTCGGTGCCCCGCGTGAGGATCCGCACCTTGTAGTCCGACAGCGCGACGTCGGCCAGCCACGGGCACGACGGCGAGAGCGCCGCCCGCAGCGCCGCGTCCAGCGCGTTGACCGGGCCGTTGCCCTCGGCCGTGGACAGCACCCGCCGTCCGTCGACCACGACCTTGACCGTCGCCTCGGCGACCACGTGCCCGTCGGCGCGGTGCTCGGTGATCACCCGGTAGGAGTCGAGCGCGAACGGCGCGCTCGCCGTTTCGCCCAGCGCCGAGCGCATCAGGAGCTCCAACGAGGCGTCAGCCGCCTCGAATGACCAGCCCGTCGCCTCCCGCTCCTTCACGGTCGCGACCACCGACGACACCGCGTCCGGCCGGGCGGCCAGGTCCAGGCCGAGCTCGGACCCCTTGAGCTCGACGCTGGCCCGGCCCGCCATCTCCGTGACCAGCACCCGCTGCCCGTTGCCGACATCCACCGGGTTCATGTGGTTGTACAGCTCCGGGTCCACCTTGATCGCACTCGCGTGCAGGCCCGCCTTGTGGGCGAACGCCGACGTCCCGACATAGGCCTGGTGGGTGTCGGGAGCGATGTTGGCGATCTCCGCCAACGCGTGCGAGGTGCGGGTCAGCTCGCCGAGGCGGCCGTCCGGTAGGACGGGCATCCCCAGCTTGGTGACGAGATTCCCCACGACGGCGAACAGGTCGGCGTTGCCCGCCCGTTCGCCGTAGCCGTTCGCGGTGCACTGGACGTGCGTCGCGCCCGCCTGTACCGCGGCCACCGAGTTGGCGACCGCGCAGCCTGTGTCGTCCTGGCAGTGGATGCCGAGCCGGAAGCCGGTGCGCGCGGCCACCTCCGTCACGACCTCGGCGAGGCCCAGCGGCAGCATGCCGCCGTTGGTGTCGCACAGCACGGCGACGTCGGCGCCCGCGGTCACCGCGGCGTCCAGCACACGCAGCGCGGTGTCGGGGTCGTAGGCGAAGCCGTCGAAGAAGTGCTCGGCGTCGAGGAAGACCCGGCGGCCCTCGCCGCGCAGGAAAGCGACGGTGTCGGCGACCATCGCGCAGTTCTCGGCCACGTCGGTGCGCAGCGCCCGCTCGATGTGCCGCCGGTCGGACTTCGCGACGAGCGTGACGACCGGCGCCTGGCTGTCCAGCAGCGCGCGAACCTGCGGGTCGGCCGCCGCGGTCGTGCCCGGCTTGCGGGTGGCGCCGAACGCGACGAGCGCGGCGTGCCGAAGGGCCACCTCCCCCGCCGCGGCACGGGCGAAGAACTCGGTGTCCTTGGGCAGCGCCCCCGGCCAGCCGCCCTCGAGGAACCCGACGCCCAGCGCGTCGAGATGGCGGGCGACCGCGAGCTTGTCGGCCACCGAGTACGAGATCCCCTCGCGCTGGGCGCCGTCGCGCAACGTCGTGTCGTAGACGTGGAAGGCGTCGCCGAGCGGGGTTCCGGCGGGCTCTGTGCGGGTCATTGCGAGGTCTCCTGGATGCTCGAGCAAACAAAAAGACCCCTCGCGGATGCGAGAGGTCTGCGCGTCGGCCGTGGTGCGGTTTAGCCGACGCGCTGCTCGATAATGATCACGCTGAAGCGGGACACGGGGCGGAGCATGGCACGATTCCTCCCGCGCTGTCGAACCGCGGTCCACATCGTGGGACACCGGCTGACGCGCAGTCGTCGACCCACGACAGTTGGGACGGGCCGCGGCACCGACGCCGCGGCCAGGATCCGGAGGTCACCCGTGTTCCAGCTCACCGCGCTCTACAGCCAGCCCGAGGACCCCGCCGCGTTCGACAAGTATTACCGCGAGGTGCATGCCGTGATCGCGAGCAAGCTGCCCGGCCTGCGGAGGTTCACGGCGAGCTGGCCCGCGCCCGGACCGGACGGCGCCAAGCCCCCGTACCACGTCGTCGCCACCCTGTGCTGGGACTCCGCGGAGGAGTTCCAGGCCGCGCTCGGCAGCCCGGAGGGCGAGGCCACCAGAGCCGACATGGCCAACTTCGCGAGCGCGGGCGTGGAGATCATGACGGGGCCCGCGGAGACCGTCGTCTGACGCCGGCAGGATCACCACAGGCGTGATCTGCTCACGGCGGTCGCTTCGGTCAGCCGTCCAAGGGCCACGGCGCCGCGGCGCGGAAGCGGTCGAGCACCTCGACGATCCGTGCGGCCGTCTCCGCGCGTCGCTCGGGCTCGTCCTCGTAGCGGACCCGCAGCGCGGTCATCGGCCCGACGAGCCCGAAGCGGTCGGCGGGATCATGCAAGCCCAACCCGCTGATCCGCACCGCCGCCAGGTAGGGCCGCTGCACGTCCTCGGCGATCGCGTTGGCTTGGTTCCAACAGATCAGGTCGAACTGCCGGTCGGGTTCGTCGGTGCCGAGAATGACCGTCGGTGGAACGTCGATCAGCGCGGGCGCGACGGCGTCGAGTTCGAGAGGCCGCACCGCGTCGAGACGCACGGATAGCGGGCCGAGTACGGGGCGCAGACGCTCGACCGCCGACAGGCACCGCACCTCGAAGTCGGACCCGGTGCGAAACTGCGTCGGATCGGCGAGCCCTGCCTCGACGGCGCGGAAGCCGAGCAACGCCACCATGGCCGAGTGCTCGGAGTAGTGGAGCAGCGCACAGGCATCGACGAAGGCCCGTACGTCGACCCGCAGGCTACGGGTCGTCCACGAGGCGACGATCGCCTGCTCCTCCTCGACGACGCCACCGGGTCGCGGGAACCCGCCCGTTACGACGGCATTCGCGACACTCACCGACGACGTCACGATTGCGGTGAGACCTACGACGGACAACGCGAGGCAAAGACAACGACCCGGCCCGATACGACCTACCGCCGTTCTGAATTCCGGCACAGACGCGAGCGTGACAGAGCCGCGGGCCCAAACGGGCTCGAATGCAGAAATGGTTTGCACCCGTGAACGACACGACGCCCTTCGCGCCGTCCACCGCGCTGCGGCGTTGCCCGACCCACCACCGCAGACCGACGACCGGGGCGTCGAGCCGGGTACGGGCGGGCGCCGGTGGTCACGTGCTGGTCGTCCCGACCCCCGAACGGAACATGAGCGGGGTTGGATCATGGCGAAACCCCCCCACGTCCCGCTCGACGGCCTAGTGGAGGCCCTCGGCCATGCGCCGCACCAGCAGGTCGAGCACCGGGCGCGGGGTGGCGAAGTTCAGCCGCGCGTGGCCGCGCCCGGGGGTGCCGCACAGCGGCCCGTCGACGAGCGCGACGCCGGTGCGCTCGCGGAGCACCTCCGCCGGGTGGTCGCCGAGGCCGAGCGCGCGCAGGTCCAGCCAGGCCAGGTAGGTGCCCTCGGGCAGGTCGAAGCGCGCGTCGGGCAGGTGTTCGGCGAGCAGGTGGGCCAGCGCGTGCCGGTTGCCGTCGAGATGCGCCCGCACCCCGTCGAGCCACGGCCCGCCGTGCGTGTACGCGGCGGTCGCCGCCACCACCCCGAGCGGCGACGCCCCGTGCGTCGCGGCGATAGGCAGCCGCGCGAATGCCGCGCGATCGGCGTCGTTCGAGAGGATCAGCTGCCCGCAGGCGAGCCCCGGCAGGTTCCACGCCTTGGAGGCCGACGTCGCGGTGACGGCGTGCCCGGCCGCGGTCGGCGAGAGCGTCGCGTAGGGCACGTGCCGGTGGCCGGGGTAGGTCAGCGGCGCGTGGATCTCGTCGGCGAAGACCCGGCCGCCGTGCCGGTGGACCACCGCGCACACCGCGCGCAGCTCGTCGACGGTGAACACGCACCCGAGCGGGTTGTGCGGGTTGGTCAGCACCAGCAGCTCGCCGCCCGCGCGGAAGGCGGCGTCGAGTCCGTCGAGATCGAGGGCGGGACGGCCGTCGACGCGGGTGGTGGGCACCGCGAGGATCTCCCGACCCACCAAGCCTGGCACGTCGAGGAACGGCATGTACGCCGGGGTCGGGAGGATCACCGGCCGCCCCGGCGTGGTGAGGTGGGCGAGCACGATCTCCAGCCCGCGCAGCACGTCCGGGACCGGGTGGACGTCGGCGGGCGCGACCTCCCAGCCGTACCGGTCCCGTTGCCAGGCCGCGCACGCCACGGCCATGGCAGCCGAGGGCCCGGGCGGCAGGTAGCCGAAGTCGCCGACCTCCACGGCCGTCCGCAGCGCGGCTTGCACGGCGGGTGCCGTGCCGGTGTCCATCTCCGCGATGAACGCGCCCAGGCTCCCGGGACCGTAACGGGTCCACTTGAGCCCGCCCCGGGCCTGCAGTTCCGCGACGGTGAGCGCGTCGTAGGCCGGATCAACCCAGCGTCGAACCCCGCGTCGAATTCCGCCAAGTCAGGAGGCGTCGCTCGGCACGTGGCTGCTGACCAGGGCGGCGAGGCGGTCGCCGATGCTGCGGGTGTGGCCGGTGACGCTGTGGTCGCGGGTGGCGAGGTCGAACGCGACGGCGGCCTCGATGCGCCGAGCCGAGTCCCGCTCGCCCAGGTGGTCGAGCAGCAGCGCGACCGACAGCACGGCGGCCGTCGGGTCGGCGATTCCCTGGCCCGCGATGTCCGGCGCCGAGCCGTGCACGGGCTCGAACATGCTGGGGTTGCGGCGGCTGACGTCCAGGTTGCCGCTGGCCGCGAGCCCGATGCCGCCGGTGACGGCGCCCGCGAGGTCGGTGATGATGTCGCCGAAGAGGTTGTCGGTGACGATCACGTCGAACCGGCCCGGGTCCTGCACCATGTGGATCGTGGTGGCGTCGATGTGCTGGTAGGCCACCGACACGTCGGGATGCTCCAGCGAAACCTCCTCCACGATCCGCGACCACAGCCGCCCGGAGAACGTGAGCACGTTCGTCTTGTGCACGAGCGTGAGGTGCTTGCGGGGACGGCGCTCGGCGCGGGCGAACGCGTCGCGCACCACCCGCTCGACGCCGAAGGCGGTGTTGGTGGAGACCTCGGTGGCGATCTCGTGCGGGGTGTCCTTGCGCAGCAGGCCGCCGGTGCCGACGTAGGGGCCCTCGGTGCCCTCCCGCACGACCACCATGTCGATCTCGGGGTTGCCCGCGAGCGGGCCCCGCACGCCCGGGTAGAGCCGGGCGGGTCGCAGGTTGACGTGGTGGTCCAGCTCGAACCGCAGGCGCAGCAGCAGGCCACGCTCGAGGATGCCGCTCGGGACGGACGGGTCGCCAACGGCGCCGAGCAGGATCGCGTCGTGCCGCTGCAGCTCGGTGAGCACCGTCTCGGGCAGCAGCTCTCCCGTGGAGTGCCAGCGTGCGGCCCCGAGGTCGTAGGTGGTGGTCTCGGTGCCGGGCATGACCTCCTCCAGCACCTTCAGCGCCTCGTCGATGACCTCCGGCCCGATGCCGTCGCCCGGGATGACCGCAAGGCGCATAACCTGAATCCCTCCTCCGACCGGCCCAATCCGGCCCGTCGCACGCTACCGGCTGCGACCGCCGCCGCCGCCCGTCTGTCATCCCATCGGGGTCGCCCCCACGGGTGAAAGGGCAGCCCGACCCGCCCGCTGCCCGGGAATCCCCGGTTCGGCCATTCTGCCCGCCGCCCGGAGCGAGCCCGCACCCGAGGTCACACCCGCGGCGACCCTCTTCGCAGACCGCGCCGCCACTGCGCAGACTCCACGGGCTCTGCGAAGTGCACACGGGGTCTGCGAGGACGGCCCGGGCGGTGGCGGCCCGACGGATCCGGCGTCACTCGAACGAGATCAGCCGTGTCGTGGTGGCGCCGACCGAAGCCCCGATCGGCTCCAGCACGGCCGGATCCACGGGCCGGTCGACGCGCAGCAGCATGATCGCGTCGGTGCCGTCGGTGGTCTGGCTGATCTGCGCCGCCTCGATGTTGACGGCCGCCTCCCCCAGCAACGACCCGACCCGCCCCATCACGCCGGGCCGGTCGGCGTACTCCAGCAGCAGGATGTCGCCCTCGGCGCGCAGGTCGAAGTGGCGCCCGTTGACCTCGACGAGCTTGTGGACCTGGGCCCGACCGGTGAGGGTGCCGGACACGGTGATCGCCATCCCGTCGGGCATCGCCGCCCGCAGCTGGACGACGCTGCGGAAGTTTTCGCTCTCCGGCGCCGTGGCGAGCTCGACGGTGACCCCGCGCGTCTGCGCCAGCACCGGCACGTTGACGAATGTGACCTGGTCCTCGACGACGTCGGAGAACAGGCCGCGCAGCGCCGCGAGCGACAGCACCCCCACATCCTCGGCGGCCAGCTCGCCTGCCACGTCGACCGTTACCGACGACGGCACGCGCCCCGCCAGCGCGTAGAGCATGCGGCCGAGCTTCTGCACCAGCGGCAGCCACGGCGCGACCTCCTCCCCGACCACGCCGCCGACCTGCACGTTGACCGCATCGGGCACGAACTCGCCCGCCAGCGCGAGCTGCACCGAGCGGGCCACGTCGGTGCCCGCGCGATCCTGGGCCTCCTCGGTGGACGCGCCCAGGTGCGGGGTGACGACCACCTGCTCCAGCTCGAACAGTGGGCTCGCGGTAGTGGGCTCGGTGACGTAGACGTCGATACCCGCCCCGCCGACGTGCCCGGAGCGCACGGCCTCGGCCAGCGCGTCCTCGTCGACGAGGCCGCCGCGCGCCGCGTTGACGACGATCACGCCCGGCTTGGTGAGCGCGAGCTGGTCCTTGCCGATGAGCCCGAGCGTCTCGGCGGTCTTGGGCAGGTGGATCGAGATGATGTCGGCCCGGCCCAGCAGCTCCTCCAGCGCGAGCAGCTCGATGCCGAGCTGGGCGGCGCGGGCCGGCGCGATGTAAGGGTCGTAGGCGAGGAGGGTGACGCCGAACCCGGCGAGCCGCTGCGCCACCAGCTGGCCTATCTTGCCGAGCCCGACGATGCCGACCGTCTTGCCCGCGAGCTCGACACCGGTGAAGCTGCTGCGCTTCCACTGGCCCTGCCGCAGGCTCGCGTCGGCCGCAGGGATGTGCCGCACCGCGGACAGCAGCAGGGCGATCGCGTGCTCGGCGGCGCTCACGATGTTGGACGTGGGCGCGTTGACGACCATCACGCCGCGCGCCGTGGCGGCGGGCACGTCAACGTTGTCCAGCCCCACGCCCGCGCGGGCGACGACCTGGAGCCGCGGGGCCGCTGCGAGCGCCTCCGCGTCGACCTTGGTGGCCGACCGCACGAGCAGCGCATCGGCATCGGCGAGGGCCGCGAGGAGCGCGGGACGGTCGGTGCCGTCGACGTGGCGGATCTCCACGTCGTCGCCGAGGAGCGCCACCGCGGACGGTGCGAGCTTCTCGGCGAGCAGGACGACAGGGCGGGGGGCAGCGGTGCTCACGAGGGCTCCCAGATCGAGTTCGGGGTACGACTCCGATCGTAGAGCGGTGCCCCGACAGGACTCGGCGGGGACAGGGCGGGGCGCCACGTGGTCGTCGGCGCGCGTGGGCGCCGTGAGCCCGACGCTATCGGGGTTCGATCACCGGGAACGTCGGTCTCGTGGCGCAGATCAGCGCGGCCGCGCGGCCGGGACGAGCCCGCCCTGGTAGGCCACCACCACCAGCTGGGCCCGGTCGCGGGCGCCCAGCTTCGCCATGGCCCGCACCAGGTGGGTCTTGACGGTGGCCGGGCTGATCAGTGCTTGCGCGGCGATGGCCCGGTTGTCGAGCCCCTGCGCGGCGAGGACGGTGAGCTCGCGCTCACGCTCGGTCAGCGTCGCGAGCCGGGCCGCGGCGGCGGGCGAGGGCTGCGGCCCGGCGGTGTAGGCCTCGATGAGGGTGCGGGTGACCGCGGGGGCGAGCAGGGCATGTCCGCCCGCGGCGGTGCGGATCGCGGACCGCAGCTCGTCGGGTTCGATGTCCTTGAGCAGGAACCCGGACGCCCCGGCGCGCAGCGCGGCGAAGACGTACTCGTCGAGCGCGTAGGTGGTGAGCACGACGACGCGGACGCGGTCGAGCGCGGGGTCGGCGCAGATGGTGCGGGTGGCGGCGATGCCGTCGAGGACCGGCATCCGGATGTCCATGAGCACGACGTCCGGCCGGAACCGGCGGGCCAGCTCGACGGCCTCCCGCCCGTCGGCCGCCTCACCGACGACGTCGATGTCCGCCGCGTGCGACAGCAGTGCGTGGAACCCGGCCCGCACGAGCGACTGGTCGTCGGCGAGCACGACCCGCAGCGGGCCGGTCACGGGACGGCTCCGACGGGCAGCCGGGCCGACACCCGGAAGCCATGGCCGTCCACGGGCCCGGCGTCGAGGGTGCCGCCGAGCGCCTGCGCGCGCTCCCGCATGCCGCGCAGGCCGTGCCCGTCCTCGACCGGCTCTGTGCCCGCGCCGTCGTCGGTGACCTCGACGCGCACGTCCGCGCCTTCGATGTCGACGAGCACCGTGGCGGCTCTTGCTCCCGCGTGGCGGACGGTGTTGGTCAGTGCCTCCTGGACGATGCGGTAGACCGCCCGGTCGACGACGCCGGGCACGGGGCGTTCCCCGGCAACGGTCAGCGTGACCGCGATCCCCGCCGACTCCGCGCGCCTGCACAGCTGGGCCAGCTGCCCCACCCCCGGCCCGTCCCCGACCGGCTCGACGCCGCCGCGCAGCAGCGTGACCGTGCCCCGCAGCTCGACCAGCGCCTCCCGCGCGGCGGTGCGCACGGCGGCGATCGCCGTCTGGGCGTCTGTGGGCCGGTCCTCGACCGCCTCGGCCGCCGCCGCGGCCTGCACGGCGATCACCGTGACGGTGTGCGCCAGCACGTCGTGGACCTCGCGGGCGAGGTCGAGGCGGTCCTCCATCAGGCGCCGCCGGGCGTCGAGCTCGGCCTCCCGACGGACCGCCCGCAGCCGTTCCGCGGTGGCCAGCCGCCGGGCCCGGGTGGCCTCGCCGAGCGCGGTCACGGCGACGAACCCGATCGCGGGCCCGAAGGTCGACCAGCCCGCGGCCACCCACGGCGGAGGAAGCAGAGGTATGGCGCTCACCGCGAGGATCGCCGCCGCCGCCCCGACCAGGGACCGCGTGTCCCGCCGCTGCGCCGCGAGCGCGTACAGGGTGACGAAAAGCGCGACGGCGGGCGCCAGCCCCGGGTAGCCGAGCAGGTGGTAGAGCAGGCTCAGGGCGAGCACGCCGACCGTCGCGGCCGCCGGGCGTTGACGACCGAGGACCACTGCGGCGGACGCCAGCGCGATGAGGACGCCGGGGGCCACCGGCGGCACGGCGCGCGACGTCTCGGTGATCTCGGACACCGCCGCGGCGACCGCCAAGCCCGCCGTCGCGATGGCGAGCGCGGCGTCGATCGGCCGGATCTGCACGGCCCCCAGTCTGGCCCTCATTCGGGGGTGTTTCCCGAGCGGCTGCCCATCTTGAACGGGGTCGTGACCCCCGTGTAGTCGATCATCATGCTCATCCCCATCGAGGCGTGCACGAGCACGTGGCAGTGCAGCATCCAGAGCCCCGGGTTGTCGGCGGCGAACGCCACGTCGACCGTCTCGTGCGGGCCGACCAGCACGGTGTCGAGGTGCACGGGGCTGCCCGCGGGGCGCCTGCCGTCGACGGACAGCACCGTCATGACGTGGCCGTGCAGGTGCATCGGGTGGAACTCGCCGGTGTCGTTGACGATGTGCAGGCGCACCAGCTGCCCGGTGCGCACGACGATCGGCGGGATCGCGGGGGCGGCGGCCCCGTTGATCGTGTGCACGAGCTCGATGCGGCCGTCGTGGAAGCCCGGGGCCTCGCCCAACACGACCGGGGCAGTTTGATCGGGCGGCCCGGTCGTCGGGTCCGGGGCGGGGCTGCCGTAGATCAGGGGGTCGAACAACGGCACCGCCGACGGGTCGGGTGCGGCCGGGGCGGGTCCCCCGCCGAAGGTCACGGTCTCCGCGGCCCGGGCCGGGGCCCCGAAGAAGCCCTGCAGCAGCGACGGCGTGCCCGTGATGCGGGAGTCGACCAGCCGCACCGAGCCGGAGGGCGGCATCGTGAATGCGAGGTCGACCCGCTGACCCATGCCCAGCGTGAGGCGTCGCGGGCCGAGCAGGGTGGGGCCGCGCAGGTCGTGCCCGTCGAGCGCGACGACCCGGTACGGCGCGCCCAGCAGGATCGGGGCCTCCGCGGTGCCGTCCATGCTCGGCGCGACGGCATCGACCAGCCGCAGGCGCACCCGCTGACCCGGACGGGCGGCGACGGGCTCGTCGCCGGTCGTGCCGTCCGCGGCGATCGCGGGCGCGCCGTCGGCGGCGTTGTGCAGGACGACGGTCCGGTCGAGCACACCCGGATCCGGGCCGCCCGCCGGGTCGACCACCAGGCCGCCGAACAGGCCCGCCGGGATCTGGTTGTCGGTGTCCTGGTGCGAGTGGTACCAGAAGGTGCCCGCGTCGTCCGCGACGAACTCGTAGGTGTACGACGCCCCCGGCGCGACGGCGTTCTGGGTGATGCCCGGGACCCCGTCCTCGGCGTTCGGCACGCGGATGCCGTGCCAGTGCAGCGTGGTCGCGACCGGGAGGTGGTTCACCAGCGTCACCCGCACCCGATCCCCCTGGGTGACCCGCAGCAGCGGGCCGGGCACCGTCCCGCCGTAGGTGTAGGCGGGTCGCCCCGCGATCGTCGTCGGCACGGCGGTGAGGGTGAAGGCGCGCACCGGCTGCGGTCCGGGCGCCGCGACCAGCGACGTCACCGAGACGCCCGTCCCCAGCGGCGCCGCCGAGAACGCCTCCGGCATCCCGGACAGGCCGGTCCCGACCCCGATGTAGGTCGCGACCGCGACCACGGCCACCACCGCACCCGCAGCCAGCGGCGTGCGCACCGGGCGGCGCGTGCGCGTGCGGGCCCCGCGCACCGCCAGGCCGGTCAGGACCAGTACCGACGCGCACTCCAGCGCGACGCACACGACGTCGGCCACCCCGACCGCCTCGGGGCGCCACGGCTCGGGACCGACCGGCAGCCCGGTCGTCCGCGACAGCAGCCACAGCGCCACCAGCGCCGCCTGCGCGACGGCCACGCCGAGCAGCTTCCGGCACGTCGGCCGCAGGGCCAGGACGGGCGCGGCGAGGAGCTGCGCCCCGCCGACCACCAGGAAGAAGACCCCGAAGAGCAGGTACTCCCGCCAGTGGTCGGGGACGACGGCCAGATGCACGCTCCCGGCACCCGCGGTGAGGACCGCGGCCGCGACCAGCCCGACCGGGCTGTGGCGGGCGGGCGAGGGAGCGTGGGTGCCTGCGGCAAGCAGGGTGTGCGACATGGCGTCACCGTGCGTCGCGCACGCCCTCGCCGTCGTCGCACCGGCGGCGCCCGCGTCTACTCCATACGTTGTAGACGGCGGGGAGGAGGTCACCGAACCGGGCTGACCGGACGTCGGGCCTGCGTGGTCGTCGGCGCCAAGATCCGGCAGGATGACGACGAGGAGGTCACCGTGCACACGTCGGTCGCAGCAGCCCTCCCCGAGATCGCGGCACTGTGCGAGCGGCTCGGGGTCCGTCGATTGGATCTGTTCGGTTCAGCCACCGGCTCGAGCTTCGACGAGCGCACAAGCGATGTCGATGTGGCGGTCGAGTTCAGTCCTCGTGCGATGAACTACTTCGACTCCTACTTCGCCCTCAAGGAGGGCCTGGAGAACGTCCTCGGCCGCCCCGTCGACGTGGTGGTCTCCGCCGGCATCCGCAACCCATACTTCCTGAGGCAGCTGCGCAGTGAGGCGGAGCTGCTCTATGCCGCGTGACACGCGCACCTATCTTTGGGATGCCCTTCACGCAGCGGATCTCATCAGCCGCTTCGTCGAAGACACGAGCTTCGCGGATTACCAGGCCGACGATCTGGTCCGGTCCGGGGTAGAGCGCCAGTTCGAGATCGTCGGTGAGGCGCTGAACCAGCTTTCGCGGGTCGATCCGGGTCTCGCGGCGCAGATCGACGATCTGCCGCGGCTTGTGGCCTTCCGGAACATCCTGATCCATGGATATGCGGTCGTCGACGACACCCTGGTCTGGGACGCGGCGACCACCAAGCTGCCCGGCCTCCGCGCCACGCTCGCGACGCTTGTGAACGAATGACCGATCCGCTCGGTTCACGGGCGCCATGATCGGCGCTGGCGGTGCGGGAGCTGCGCCAGCACACCTCCCGCACCGAACCCGGCGATCATCGCGGCGTCGGGGGCCAGTGGCGACGGGCGGGGGTCAGGTTGCCTTCGTGCCCACCCAGCTCATCAGGCCGCGCAGCTTCTCGCCGACCTGCTCGATCGGGTGTGTCTGGCCCTCCTTCTGCAGCCTGGTGAAGTTGGGGCGGCCCGCGTCGTCCTCGGCAACCCACTCGCGGGCGAAGCTGCCGTCCTGGATCTCGCCGAGGATGGTGCGCATCGCGTCCTTCACCGCGGGCGTGATGACGCGCGGGCCACGGGTGAGGTCGCCGTACTCGGCGGTGTCGGAGATCGAGAAGCGCTCGTTGGCGATGCCGCCCTCGTACATGAGGTCGACGATCAGCTTGAGCTCGTGCAGGCACTCGAAGTAGGCCACCTCCGGGGCGTAGCCCGCCTCGGTGAGCACCTCGAAGCCGGTCTGCACGAGCGCCGCGGCGCCGCCGCAGAGCACGGCCTGCTCGCCGAAGAGGTCGGTCTCGGTCTCCTCGGTGAACGTGGTCTCGATCACACCAGCCCGCGCCCCGCCGATGGCCGCGGCGTAGGACAAGGCGAGCGCCTTCGCCCCACCCGTGGCGTCCTGCTCGACCGCGATGAGGCAGGGCACGCCCTTGCCGTCGACGAACTGGCGGCGCACGAGGTGGCCCGGCCCCTTCGGCGCCACCATCGCCACGTCCACGTCGGACGGCGGCGTGATCAGCCCGTACCGGATGTTGAAGCCGTGCCCGAAGAAGATCGCGTCGCCGGGCTTGAGGTGGGGGGCGATGTCGTCGGCGTAGATGAAGCGCTGCTTGGTGTCCGGGGCCAGGATCATGATCAGGTCGGCCCAGGCGGCGACCTCGGCGGGGGTGCCGACCGTGAGGCCCTCGTCGGCGGCCTTGGCGCGCGACTTCGAGCCCTCCTGGAGGCCGACGCGCACCTCCACGCCCGAGTCGCGCAGCGAGAGCGAGTGGGCGTGGCCCTGGCTGCCGTAGCCGATCACCGCGACCTTGCGGCCCTGGATGATCGACAGGTCGGCGTCGTCGTCGTAGTAGATGTTGACACTCACGAGGTTCTCTTCCTTCAAGTTAGCGGACGGGCGTGGCGGTGATGGAGCGCGGTCCACGGCCGACGGCGATGGTGCCGGACTGCACCATCTCCCGGATGCCGTAGGGCTCCAGATTCTTCAGCAGGGCCGCGATCTTGTCCGCGGTACCCGTCGCCTCGATCGTCAGCGCCTCGGGCGTGACGTCGACGGCCTTGGCGCGGAACAGCTCGACGATCTCCAGCACCTGGCTGCGGACCGCGGCATCGGCGCGCACCTTGACCAGAAGCACCTGGCGCTGCACCGACTGCGTCGGCTCCAGCTCCACGATCTTGAGGACGTGGATGAGCTTGTTGAGCTGCTTGGTGACCTGTTCGAGGGGGAACTCCTCGACGGCGACGACGATCGTCATGCGGGAGACCTCGGCGTTCTCGGTGGGCCCCACGGCGAGCGACTCGATGTTGAAGCCGCGCCGGGAGAACAGCCCCGACACACGGGCGAGGACGCCGGGCTTGTCCTCGACGAGGACCGAAAGCGTGTGGCGCTGCATCACGACGTGGCCTCCTGGATGGCGGCGTCGATCGTCGCCGGATCTGCGACGAGCTCGTCGCCGTCGAACAGCGGCCGGATGTCCCGTGCGGCCATGATCTGGTCGTTGCCGGTGCCCGCGGCGACCATCGGCCACACCTGGGCGTCGGCGCCGACCACGAAGTCGATCACGACGGGCTGGTCGTTGATCGCCATGGCCTCGTGGATGACGCGGTCGACGTCCTCCTTCGACTCCGCGCGCAGCCCGACGCAGCCCATGGCCTCGGCCAAGAGCTTGAAGTCGGGGATGCGGTGCTTGTGCGTGCCGAGGTCGGTCTGCGAGTAGCGCTCGGCGTAGAACAGGTTCTGCCACTGGCGGACCATGCCGAGGTTGCCGTTGTTGATGATCGCCACCTTGATCGGGATGTTCTCGATCGCGCAGGTGGCGAGCTCCTGGTTGGTCATCTGGAAGCAGCCGTCGCCGTCGATGCACCAGACGACGGCGTCGGGCACGGCCATCTTCGCGCCCATCGCCGCGGGCACGGCGAACCCCATCGTGCCCAGCCCGCCGGAGTTGAGCCACGTGCGCGGCTTCTCGTAGTGGATGAACTGCGCCGCCCACATCTGGTGCTGTCCGACTCCCGCCGTGTAGAGCGCGTCCGGCCCCGCGATCGCCCCGATGCGCTCGATGACGTACTCGGGCGAGAGCGAGCCGTCGGCGGGCCAGGCGTAGCCGAGCGGATAGGTCTCCCGCAGCTCGTTCAGCAGGGCCCACCACGGGGCAAGGTCGGCCGCGGGATGTGCGGACTGCTCGGCGGTGACGGCGTCGATCAGCTCCAGGATCACCTCGCGGCAGTCGCCCACGATCGGGACGTCGGCCCGGCGGTTCTTGGAGATCTCCGCCGGGTCGATGTCCGCGTGCACGATCTTGGCGTGCGGGGCGAAACCGGCCAGCTGCCCGGTGACCCGGTCGTCGAAGCGGGCCCCGAGCGCCACGAGCAGGTCGGACTTCTGCATCGCCGCCACCGCCGCCACCGTGCCGTGCATGCCGGGCATGCCGACGTGCTGACGGTGGCTGTCGGGGAACGCGCCGCGGGCCATGAGCGTGGTGACGACCGGGATGCCCGTCAGCTCCGCGAGCCGCAGCAGCTCCGGGGACGCCTCGGCCTTGAGCACGCCGCCGCCGACGTAGAGCACCGGCTGGCGGGCGGCGGTGATGAGCTTGGCGGCCTCGCGGATCTGCTTGCCGTGCGGCCGGATCGTCGGCCGGTAGCCGGGCAGCTGCAGCTCCGGGGGCCAGCTGAACGTCGTGCGCTCCTGCAGGACGTCCTTCGGGATGTCCACCAGCACCGGGCCCGGTCGGCCCGTGGACGCGAGGTGGAAGGCCTCCGCGATCGCGCGCGGGATCTCCGCGGCGTCGATGACCAGCATGTTGTGCTTGGTGACGGGCATCGTGATGCCGGTGATGTCGGCTTCCTGGAACGCGTCGGTGCCGATCAGCGCGCGGCTCTGCTGACCGGTGATCGCCACGACCGGGATCGAGTCCATGTGGGCGTCGGCGAGCGGGGTGACGAGGTTGGTCGCCCCCGGGCCCGACGTGGCCATGCAGACTCCGACCTTGCCGGTGGCCTGCGCGTAGCCGGTGGCCGCGTGCCCCGCGCCCTGCTCGTGGCGGACGAGGATGTGCCGGACTCTCGTGGAGTCCAACAGCGGGTCATAGGCGGGCAGGATCGTGCCGCCCGGGATGCCGAAGACGACCTCGCAGCCGACCTCCTCCAGCGAGCGCACGAGCGACTGGGCTCCGGTCATGGGGACCTTGTCGACGCGGTCTCCGGCCACGGTCGCGACGCGCGGGGTCTCCGTGCGCTGGGCCGGGGCGGTCCGTCCGGGCGGTGGCGCCGGTTTCGGCCCCGATCGGGGGGTGGCGGTGGTCATGGGGGCTTCGCCTCGCTGCTCGCTCAATGGATCCGAACATGAAAAAACCCCCGGCCGCCGGGAGGCGGAACGAGGGTGGCGCGTCGACGACCGAGGGCTCGCTCAGGCGTTGACGCGCCTGATAAGTACGAGGGCCTTGGCCGGGGACATGGCAGCGACGCTAGCGGGCCGCCGGGCGGGGCGTCAAATCCGTGAGACGTGTCGTCCGGATCATGGGAACACCGCGTCACGCGTCCCGTGATCATCGGTTGGGCGCGCAAGGCGGCCATATTCGGCCGGATGCGCGCCGAAGCGGTGATCACGGCATGGGGCGGCGTGCTGGGATGATGGCGGAATGAGCGATGAGGCCCGCGCGGTGTTCCGCATCCCGCCGTTGGCGATACTGGGGGCCGCTGCTGCTGGCCGTCTGCGCCACGCCGGTCGCGTTCGGCGCGCCGTACTTCTGGTTGGTCTACCTGCTGCCCGTGGGGGCGGTGGTCTGGGTGCTGCGGGTGCGCACGGTCGTCGAGGCCGACGCGCTGACCGTGCGGCGGCTGGTCGGCTCCCGGCGCGTACCGTGGTCGCAGATCCGCTCGCTGCACCTGCGCGACAAGGGTGGGGTGCGGGCGGTGCTGACCGATGGCGCCGAGCTACCGCTCCGCTGCGTCCACTTCCGCGACCTGCCCCGGCTCGCCGCAGCGTCCGGCGGGCACCTCATTGCCCCCGCCAGGCCGAGTCGCGGGCACAATTGACCAATGCCCGCCCTGCGTTCCCGCGTCACCACCCACGGTCGCAACGCCGCTGGAGCGCGTTCGCTCTGGCGCGCCACCGGCATGACCGACGGCGACTTCGGCAAGCCGATCGTCGCCATCGCCAACTCCTACACCCAGTTCGTGCCCGGCCACGTGCACCTCAAGGACCTGGGCGAGATCGTCGCGGCCGGGGTGCGCGCGGCGGGCGGGGTGCCGCGGGAGTTCCACACGATCGCCGTGGACGACGGCATCGCCATGGGCCACGGCGGGATGCTCTACTCGCTGCCCTCCCGCGAGGTCATCGCCGACGCCGTCGAGTACATGGTCAACGGGCACGCCGCCGACGCGCTCGTCTGCATCTCCAACTGCGACAAGATCACTCCCGGCATGCTCAACGCGGCCATGCGGCTCAACATCCCGACGGTGTTCGTGTCGGGCGGCCCGATGGAGGCGGGGAAAGCGGTCGTGGTCGACGGGGTGGCACACGCCCCGACCGACCTCATCACGGCGATCTCGGCGTCGGCGTCGACGCAGGTCGATGACGACGGGCTGACGCTCGTCGAGCGCTCGGCGTGCCCGACGTGCGGCTCGTGCTCGGGGATGTTCACCGCCAACTCGATGAACTGCCTCACCGAAGCGCTCGGCCTGGCCCTTCCCGGCAACGGCTCCACGCTCGCCACGCACGCGGCGCGCCGGGCGCTGTTCGAGCGCGCGGGCACGACCGTCATGGAGCTCGCCACGCGCTGGTACCGCGACGACGACGCGGCGGCGCTGCCCCGGTCGATCGCCACCCGCAAGGCGTTCGAGAACG
Source organism: uncultured Actinomycetota bacterium (assembly GCA_963822805.1). Lineage (GTDB taxonomy): Bacteria > Actinomycetota > Actinomycetes > Mycobacteriales > Pseudonocardiaceae > Pseudonocardia. The sequence continues at coordinate 260,000 of CAWGIV010000008.1, forward strand.
CGATGGCGCTCGACGTCGCGATGGGCGGCTCCACGAACACCGTGCTGCACATCCTCGCCGCGGCGCAGGAAGGCGAGGTCGACTTCGACCTGGCCGCGATCGACGCGGTCTCCCGGCGGGTGCCGTGCCTGGCCAAGGTGGCGCCCAACGCCGACTACCACATGGAGGACGTCCATCGCGCGGGCGGCATCCCGGCGATCCTCGGCGAGCTGCGCCGCGCCGGGCTGCTGCACGCCGACGTGCACACGGTGCATGCGCCGTCGCTCGAGGCGTGGCTGGACGCGTGGGACGTGCGCGCCGCGGCACCGTCCGAGGAGGCGGTGGAGCTGTTCCACGCCGCACCGGGCGGGGTGCGCACCACGGAGGCGTTCTCGACGACCAACCGCTGGTCGGCGCTCGACACGGACGCGGCGGGCGGCTGCATCCGCGACGTCGCGCACGCCTACACGCGCGACGGCGGGCTGGCCGTGCTGCGCGGCAACATCGCCCCGGACGGCGCGATCATCAAGGCCGCCGGGATCGACGAGGAGCTGTGGCACTTCGCAGGCCCGGCCCGGGTCGTCGAGAGCCAGGAGGAGGCTGTCTCGCTGATCCTGGCCAAGCAGGTGCGGCCCGGCGATGTCGTCGTGGTGCGCTACGAGGGGCCCGCAGGCGGGCCGGGGATGCAGGAGATGCTGCACCCCACCGCGTTCCTCAAGGGCGCGGGGCTGGGTCGGGTGTGCGCGCTGATCACCGACGGGCGGTTCTCCGGCGGCTCCAGCGGCATCGCGGTGGGTCACATCTCGCCGGAGGCGGCGGCGGGCGGGGTGATCGGGCTGATCGAGGACGGCGACCGCGTCGTCATCGACGTGCACACGCGCACCCTGCACCTCGACGTCGCCGACGAGGTGCTGGCCGAGCGGCGCGCCAAGATGGAGGCGAGCGAGCGGCCCTGGCAGCCGCGCGACCGCGACCGGCCGGTGAGCAAGGCCCTGCGCGCCTACGCCGCGCTGGCCACGAGCGCCCACACAGGGGCGGTCCGCCGGGTGCCGTAGGGCGCGGGCGGGCCGGGGCGCCTTCGCGGGCGCAGGGGCGGGGGCGGGGCTGGACGCACGGGGGCGCGCACGGGCCGACCCCGCTCGCGCGCGGTGGCGTCAGGCGACCACGGGCCGGCGCAGCAGGACGTACACGAGCACGGCGGCGGCGATGCCGATCACGAGGGCCAGCATCCCCCACGACGCGGGCCGCCGATGCCAGGCGCGGCCGTTGTCCAGCGCGATCCGGCCGGGCCCGGTGAGCACCAGGCACGCCGCGCCGAGGCCGAGCACGGCCGAGTACTCGATCGCGTCGCTGCCGCGGGGCCCGGTGACGAAGAAGCCGTTGCCCAGCTTGAGCAGCACTGCGTTGATCATGATGGCGAGCACGGCGGCCGCCGCCAACGGGCTGAAGAGGCCCAGCACGAGGAACGCCCCCGCGACGAGCTCGGTGATCCCGGTGACCCACGACAGCGTCGTCGCCTGCTGGTAGCCGAAGCTTGTCAGGTTGGCGGCAAACCCGGGGACACCCGGCCCGCCCCACAGCCCGAACACCTTCTGGGCGCCGTGCGCGAGGACCGCGCCGCCGATGCCGAGCCGCAGGAGCAGCAGGCCGATGTCGGTGCCGCCGTTCCACGCGAGCGGGCGCCGCGTCGGGCGGGTGTCGGACGGCCCGGTCGACCCTGTCGACCCGTAGTTGCCGAACCCCGGGTAGGAGGTCGTGGGCTGCTCGCTCATGCGCGGCACAGTAGCGGGGACGCGGGACCAGTACCCGTCCTGGACGGGATTTCGACGGCGTGTTCCCTGCTTCCGACGTACTCACCGGCCGCTCACCACCCGCCGCCTAGCCTGCTCGTCGTGGTGGGTGCCAGGCGGGGCGTGCTCGCGCTGCTGGCCGTGCTGCTCCTGGCGGGCTGCGCGTCGTTCCCCGACGGGGGCCCGCACGACTGGCGCGAGAAGATCGAGGGCGTCGGCGAGCTGGGCGGTCCGCCCGCGGCAGCGCACCCGCCGACCCCGGAGCCGCCGCCGGATCCGGCCGAGAGCGGCGCCCCGCGTGCGCCGTCGGGATGCGTCGACCCGGATCCGCAGGTCGTGGCGACGTGCCTGGCGCCCGTCGGCGCCATCGCGGTGCTTCCGGACGGGGTGTCCGCGCTGGTCGGCGAGCGCACCACCGGCCGGGTGCTGCGGGTGCGGCAGGGGGCGGCGCCGACGGTGGTCACGACGATCCCGGTGGACACGACGGGGGGTGGCGGCCTCACCGGGCTCGTGCTGTCGCCCGCGTATGCGGAGGACCAGCTCGTCTACGCCTACATCACCACACCGACCGACAACCGGGTGGTGATGCTCGCCCCGGGCGAGCCGCCCAAGCCGGTGTTGGTCGGGATTCCCCGGGGCGCGGCGCACAACGCGGGCGCCCTCGGCGTCGACGACGACGGCCTGCTGCTCGTCGCGACCGGCGACACGGGCGTCGACACCGCGCTGCCCGGCTCGCTCGCCGGAAAGGTGTTGCGCATCGACACGCTCGGACGCCCCGGCGTTGGCAACCCGGACCCGCGCTCGCCGGTGCTGAGCACCGGGGTGGACAACCCCGCGGGGCTGTGCGTGGACGACACCACCGCGCTGGCCTGGGTGCCCGACCGCACCGACGACGGCGACACCCTGCACCTGGTCGTTCCGGGGCCGCTGCCGGTGCCCGCGTGGCGCTGGCCGGACCGGCCCGGGGTGGCGGGCTGCGCGGCGCACGACGGCGTCGTCACGATCGCCCAGACCAAGGGCGCGGCCACCTACGTGCTGCAGGGCGACCGCAACGGCCTGTTCAGCGGCCAGCCGCAGACGTTGCTCAAGGGCGTCTACGGCCGACTCGGCCCGGCCGCGCTGGGCCCGGATGGCTTCCTGTGGCTGGGCACCGTCAACAAGAACGGCGGCACCCCCGTCTCGAGCGACGACCGCGTGATCCGCATCCAGGTGGGCGGCGGCGGCGGTGCGGCGCGGGCCTGACCACAGCCGCCGCAGCGGTCAGTGGATGGTGAGCGCGAGCGCGCCGCCGAGGCAGGCAAGCCCGAGGACCATCCACGTGACGTAGTCGTTGACGATCCCGCTTTGTACCGCCCAGAGCGGCCGAATCGCCGCTGCCGTTCTGGACACCGTGGCACGGAGGGTGCGCGAGCGCAGGCGCCGCCCGTAGAGCCACAGCAGGGCGAGGGCCACGGCCGCGGCGGCGGTGATCACGCCGTCGATGACGGCCTCGCCGGTGATGGTTGCGGTCTGTGGGGTCGGGACAACGGTGGGCGGGGCGGCCCCGGCGAGAACGGCACTGGCGTAGCCGCGCTGGTCCTCGAAGCTGGCCACGGCGCGTTGGAGCAGGTCGCCGAGGTGCGGCGCGATCCCGGCGGCGACGGCCAGTGCGACCAGCACCGCGGCTGGGCCGATCATGGACAGGGGCGTGCGGGCCTTTCCGTCGTCGGTCTCCGAGGTTTCCTCGGCCGTCTCGCGGCGCATGCCCGGGTCCTCGGGGGGTGGGTCGCCGAGTCCCCAGAACACCCCGCCCGCGACGCGCAGGACCGCGGCGCCGACCAGCGCGGAGGTGGCCATGATGACCGGGGTGATCCAGGGTTTGCCACTGTCGTCGCCGCTGTGTCCGATCCAACCGGCGCCCAGGTAGAGCCCGAACGGGGGCAGGTCGGCGAGGCCGAGGGCGGCCAGGGTGAACACCACGCCCGCGACGCGCAGCTGCCGGGCCCGGCCGTGCAGCCGGGTCTCGTCGATGGAGCCCAGCCGGTGCAGCACGATCCCGACGCACAGGAACAGTGCGGCCTTGATCAATCCGTGGCCGATGACGTACATCGCCGCGCCGCTCAGGCCCAGCGGGGTGAGCAGCGCGATGCCGATCAGGAACAGCCCGGCGTGGTTGACGGTGGAGAACGCCAGCAGTCGCTTGAGGTGGCGTTGGCGCGCGCAGAACAGCGCGCCGACGACCGCGGTGAGCACCCCGAAGCCGAGCAGGGTGTCGGTGATCGCCGCCTGGTCGCCCAGTGCGGCGGCGAACATCGACCAGTACACCCGGGCGATGCCGTAGAGGCCGAGCTCGACCATCACCCCGGAGAACAGCACGCATACGGGGGTGGGCGCCACGGCGTGGGCGTCGGCCAGCCAGAAGTGAAACGGCGCGATCGCCGCCTTGGTGACCAGCCCGGCCAGGATCAGCACGAACGCCACCACGACCAGCCCGTCGGGGGGGCGCCCGGTGAGCGCGGCACCAATCTGGGCCATGTTCAACGCACCCGTGCGCCCGTAGATCAGCGCGATCCCGGACAGGGACAGGTACGCCCCGACGCTGTTGGTGATCGCGAACGCCAGCGCCCCTTGGATGGGTCCGCGTTCTTCGGGGCGGTAGGCGGTCAGCGCGTAGGCGGCCACGCCCATCAGCTCGAACCAGACGAACAGGTCGAAGATGTCCCCGGTCAGACAAAAGCCGACCATGCCGGCCAGAAAGACCAGCATCAGGGCGTGGTAGTAGGTGGCGACGCGCTCGAAGTAGCGCCAGGAGAACACCATCGCCGCGCAGACCAGCACCCCGGCCAGGGCGGCCAGGCCCGCGTTGAGCTGGTCGACCGCGAAGTCGATCCCCAGCGCGATGCCGTGGACCGGGGTGATGCCTGCGAACCAGTACACGCGCCGCCCCCCGCCGACACCGATCAGCAGGGCGACCAGCATGCCGGTGGTCGCCACGGCGGTGAGGATCGCGAGCGCGTCCAGCAGCCTGCCGCGGTGGCGCAGCAGCGGGTTGAACGCCGAAAGCGTGGCCGCGACCAGCAGGGGCACGACCACGCTCAGCGGCAACAGTGTGTCCACGGCGACGCTCCCGGCCGGTCAGCCTTGAAGCTGCCGAAGCCGTTCGGGGTCGAGGGTTCCGAACCGCTTGTGGGCTTGGACGGCCACGGCCAGGAGCAGCGCGGTCACCGCGGCCTCCACCACCACGTCCGTCAGCGCCAACGCCTGCACGACCGGGTCCACGGCGGGGGTACCGGGTGGGATGTCGTAGAAGTACGGTGCGACGCCGCCTGCCTTGTAGCCCACGGCCAGCAACAGCACATAGGTCGAGGACTGCACCACGATCAGGCAGATGATCTGGTGCACGAGGTGGCGGCTGGTGATGAGCCCATAGAGTCCCATCGCGAGGATCCAGACCACGACGACATACGGGAAGATGCTCACGATTCGGGTTCCTTCAGGATCAGGGTCTGCTCGAGCAGCTCGCTGAGAATCAAAGTGAACGCGGCGGCGACCTCGACCCCCACCAAGAAGCTGATCAGGGCGATGGTGCCCGAGGAGTTGACCGCGCCGGGGCTGTTGCCCAGGGGCAACACGTTGGCCAGGTACGCCGCCCCGACGCCCAGCGCGCCGAGACCGACCACGGCGAACCCGCCTGCGCCGACGGCTTCGATGGCGTCGGTGAGCGGCACCGGGCTGATCCGGTGGAACACCAGGAACTGGCCTGCCAGGTAGATCAGGATGAACGCGGTGGCCAGCACGACCCCGCCCTGGAAGCCCCCCGAGGGGCTGGTTTGCGCGTGCGTGGCCAGATACCAGCCGACGACCATCGTGGGGCCGATGAACCCGAGAGTGGCCATGCGTACCGCGTCGCTGGTGGCAGGCACGGACTCGTTCGCCGCCTCGTCGGTGGCCGGAGTCTCGCGTTCCGCGCGCAGGTGGCGCAGCACCACCGCCACACCGGTCGCGGCGGCGAACAGAATGAACTCCTCGCCGAGGGTGTCAAAGCCGCGGTAATCGAAGTTGACCGCCGAAACGACCCCGGTCGCCTTGGTCTGCGGGATGGCGATGGCGTTGATGATGTCGCCGTAGGGCCCGGGATAGTGACCGAAGCCGGGTAGGCCGACCAGGCCCCACAGGTAGAAGGACACCAATCCCGCCAGGCCGATGCCGAACACCAGGCGGCGCGTTCGTGGCGTCATTGCTGATCACGGCCGTGGGCGGAGTCGGGCTTCTTGCGGGTCTTGGCCACCGTCAAGAGGATCAACAATGGCAGCAGCACGGCGCCGACGGTCAGTTCGGAAAGGGTGACGTCGGGAGCTTGGAACACCAAGAACAGCACCGCCAGCAGCACTCCGTAAATGCTCAAGAGCACGGCCTGGCGGGTGGGATCGCGCGTCAACACCGTGGCGGTCGCCCCGGCCGCGACCAACACCAACAGGGTGACCTGCAGGGCCACCAGCACCGCGGAATTTCCGGCCGACGCCGGTGCGAGCGCCGCGGCGGCCGGGATCATGGCTCCCCCTCGCCGCGATCTCGTGGTCCGCGCCAATCGCCACACTGGCGGATGCGGGCGGCGCGGATCGTGGCGTGGCCGAGGAACGGGCCGGCGATCACCAGCAGGCCCAACGTCATCCAGACCTGCACCGTGTTCTGCGAAAAGCCCTCCCGCACCGCCACCGCGATCGCGACCAGCACCGGCGCGACCACCGCGATAGGGGTCACAAAATGCAGCTTCGCGTACACGTCGGGCATGAGCGCCACGCCCAGCGCGCACACCACCACCAACACCACGGCGGCCGCGAGCAGCACGTCCGCCACCACCTGAGCGATCATCGTCAGCACCCCCTTTACCGGGCAGAACGGCTCAGCGCAGCCAGTGCTCCAGGGTCCGCACGAAAACCAGCCCACTGCCCAACAGCAGCACCGCCAACAGGATCGGCAACTCGAACTCCGAGGGTCTGCCGAGGCCCTCCGGTATCAGCACCAACAGCATGACCACAATGGAACTGATCGCCTCATAGGCCACCACCGCCTCCATCACGCTGCCTCGCCAGGCCACCACGCCCAGCGGGATCACCGCGACCAGCATCCCGAGTGCCGCAACCAGGAACCCGGTCACGGCCCCGCTCCCGGGTCCTGCGTGGCGTTGGCCCGGTCGGACGCCCGGAGCACCAGATGGTGGGCGATCACCACGTCCCGGTCTCGATCGATGCCCAACGCGAACGTGTTCGGCGCGACCGACATGCCCCCCACCAGCAGCATCCGGCGGGTCATCCCCAGCGCGGTGTCCGCACCCCAGCGGGTCGGTACCGCGACGAACCCCCCGGCGGGCTGCTCGCCGCGCACCACCCGTCGCCACAACGCGGCGAGCACGATGCCGCAGTCGCGCAGCACCTCGCCGGGCAGCCGCCAGGCCCGGAGCAACCACCGCAGGCGCAGGCGGACATACGTGTCGGTCTGGTACTCGACCAACTCCACCAACAGCGCGGTGACCGCCGCGACCGCCACCCCGACCAACACCTCGGCGGTGTCGATCGACCAGTCCACGCCCACCCAGAACCCGGTCAGCACCGCCCACCAGCCCAGCCACGACCCCACGCGGCTGGCCGAGCCGCGTTCGCGCTCACGCCGTCGTGGGCTCCCCGCACCGGCCAACGGCCCCGTCATCGGCGCCCCTTCCGTCGCATGGCACCCGTGTCCATAGGGGACAACGACGACGACGTACCCGATCGGCTCCGCCGTAACCCTCGGGCCGGATCTTGGCGACGAACCCGGGACGAGGACGAGGTGCGGGCTGGCTAAGAGCAGCGCTCCAACACGAGCTCACGCACCCGCTTCGCGTCGGCCTTGCCGCCGGTCGCCTTCATCACCGCGCCGACGATCGCGCCCGCGGCCGCCACCTTCCCCCCGCGGATCTTCTCGACCACGTCGGGCTGGGCGGCCAGCGCCGCGTCGACGGCGGCGACGAGCTCGCCCTCGTCCGACACGACCGCGAGCCCGCGGGCGGCGACCACCTCGTCGGGGGTGCCCTCCCCCGCCAGCACGCCGTCGACGACCTGACGGGCGAGGTTGTTCGTCAGCTCGCCGGACGCCACCAGCGCGATCACCCGGGCCACGGCCGCGGGCGTGATCGGCAGCGCCTCCACGGGCACCTCGCGCGCGTTGGCCTGCTGCGTCAGGTACGCCACCCACCACGACCTGGCCTCGCCCGCGGGCGCGCCCGCGGCCACCGTGGCCTCGATGAGATCCAGCGCGCCCGCGTTGACCAGGTCGCGCAGCTCCTCGTCGGTAAGCGACCAGTCCTGCTGCAGCCGCGCCCGTCGCGCCCACGGCAGCTCGGGCAGGGTGGCGCGCAGCTGGTCGACCCACTCCGGCGAGGGCGCGATCGGCACGAGGTCGGGCTCGGGGAAGTAGCGGTAGTCCTCGGAGGTCTCCTTCCGCCGCCCCGCGCGGGTGGTGCCGGACTGCTCCTCGAAGTGCCGCGTCTCCTGCACGACGGGCTCGCCCGCGTCCAGCACGGCGGCCTGCCGCGTCATCTCGTACCGCACCGCCCGCTCCACCGAGCGCAGCGAGTTGACGTTCTTGGTCTCGGTGCGCGTGCCGAGGATGCCCGACCCCTGCGGCGACAGCGACAGGTTGACGTCGCAGCGCATCGAGCCCTGGTCCATGCGCACGTCGGACACGCCGAGGGACTTGACCAGGTCGCGCAGCGCCGTGACGTACGCGCGCGCCATCTCCGGCGCCCGCGCCCCGGTGCCCGGGATCATCTTCGTGACGATCTCGATCAGCGGGACGCCCGCGCGGTTGTAGTCCAGCAGCGAGTACTCGGCGCCGTGAATACGCCCGGTGGTGCCGCCGACGTGCAGCGACTTGCCGGTGTCCTCCTCCATGTGCGCCCGCTCGATGCCCACCCGCACGACCGTGCCGTCGTCCAGCTCGACGTCAAGATGCCCGTTGTACGCGATCGGCTCGTCGTACTGGGACGTCTGGAAGTTCTTCGGCATGTCCGGGTAGAAGTAGTTCTTGCGCGCGAACCGGCACCACGGCGCGATCTCGCAGTGCAGGGCGAGCCCGATCCGCATCGCCGACTCCACGGCCGCCCGGTTCAGCACGGGCAGCGACCCGGGCAGCCCCAGGCACGTCGGGCAGACCTGGGTGTTGGGCTCGCCGCCGAACGTGTTCGGGCAGCCGCAGAACATCTTCGTGTTCGTGTTGAGCTCGACGTGCACCTCAAGCCCGAGCATCGGGTCGAAGCGCTCCACGACCTCGTCGTACGCGACCAGCACGGGCGTGCTCACGACAGGACCTCCGGTGCGGTCGGGAAGGGTCGGGACGCCTCGTACGCCGCCGCCACCCGGTACATGACGGCCTCGCCCAGGGCGGGCGCCATGATCTGCAGCCCGACGGGCAGGCCGACCACGCTGTCGTCGGCGGCGAGGCCGGACGGCACCGACAGCGCCGCGGTGCCCGCGAGGTTGGTGGGGATCGTGGCGAGGTCGTTGAGGTACATGGCCAGCGGGTCGTCGATCTTGTCGCCGATCGGGAACGCGGTGGTCGGCGTCGCCGGCGAGACGAGCACGTCGGCCCGGGCGAACGCGGCGGCGAAGTCGCGCGAGATCAGCGTGCGCACCTTCTGCGCCTGCCCGTAGTAGGCGTCGTAGTAGCCCGAGGACAGCGCGTAGGTGCCGAGGATGATGCGCCGCTTGGCCTCGGCGCCGAACCCGGCCTCGCGGGTGGCGGCCATGACCTCCTCCGCCGACCCCGCGCCGGGGACGCGCAGGCCGTAGCGCATCGCGTCGAACCGGGCGAGGTTGGACGACACCTCGCTGGGCAGGATGAGGTAGTAGGCCGCCAGCCCGTACTCGAAGTGCGGGCAGCTCACCTCGGTGAGATCAGCGCCCAGCTTCTCCAACTGCGCCACCGCCTGGTCGAACGACGCCCGCACGCCCGGCTGGTAGCCCTCGCCGCCCAGCTCGCGGACGATGCCGACGCGCAGACCGGACAGGTCGCCCCGAGCGCCCTCGCGGGCCGCGGCCACGACCGGCGGGACGGGCGCGTCGATCGAGGTGGAGTCGAGCGGGTCGTGCCCCGCGATCACCTCGTGCAGCAGCGCGGCGTCGAGCACGGTGCGCGCGCACGGGCCGCCCTGGTCCAGCGATGACGCGCACGCGATCAGCCCGTAGCGGGACACCCCGCCGTAGGTGGGCTTCACCCCGACCGTGCCGGTGAACGCCGCGGGCTGGCGGATCGAGCCGCCGGTGTCGGTGCCGATCGCGAGCGGCGCCTCGTACGCGGCCAGCGCCGCCGCCGAGCCGCCGCCGGAGCCGCCGGGCACGCGGGTGAGATCCCACGGGTTGTGCGTGGGGCCCCAGGCCGAGTGCTCGGTGGAGGAGCCCATGGCGAACTCGTCCATGTTGGTCTTGCCCGAGGATGGTGATCCCGGCGGCGCGCAGGCGGCGGGTGACCGTGGCGTCGTAGGGCGGGCGCCAGCCCTCGAGGATCCGCGAGCCCGCCGTCGTGGGCATGTCGGCGGTGGTGAACACGTCCTTGAGCGCCAGCGGCACTCCCGCCAGCGGCGACGACGGCGCGATGCCCGCCGCCAGGCGTTCGTCGACCATCGTGGCCGACTCCAGCGCCGCCTCCTCGGCGACGTGCAGGAACGCGTGCACCTGGCCGTCGACCTCGGCGATGCGCTCCAGGTGCGCGCGCGCGACCTCGACGGCCGACACCTCGCGCGCGTGGATCTTCTCGGCCAGTTCGGCGGCGGTGAGCGAAGCGGGTGATGGTCGCTCATTGCTCCTCCCCCAGGATCTGCGGCACACGGAACCGGCCGTCCTCGGCGGCGGGCGCCCCGGACAATGCCTGCTGCTGGGTGAGGCTCGGGTGCAGCTCGTCGGGGCGGAACACGTTCTCCAACGGCACCGCATGCGACGTCGGCGGGATGTCGTCTGCGGCGACCTCGCCGACCCGGGCGACCGCGCCCAGGATGACGTCGAGCTGGCCTGCGAAGACGTCGAGCTCCGCGTCGGTGACGGCGAGCCGGGCCAGCCGGGCGAGGTGCGCGACCTCGTCCCGGGTGATCCCACCCGTATCTGCAGCCACGATCTTTCCTTCCGATGATTGCGGGACGTCACAGGCAGCGGCACAGGGGGCGGACGTCGACCTGACATCCGAGTCTAGGCCGCGCGCCGTGGGTCACGGTCGATGGGCTCGGTGAGCACGGGTACGGCCTCGGCGCGGGGCGCAACCGGGCGCGCCCGTGGTGCGCCGGAACCGGGCGGTCGACGACCGGTTGGCCCGCGCGCTCGCTCCGGCCGGGCTTGCCCTGACACAATCGCCGGTCGAGGCGCGGCCGGGGGCGGCGTCGGGGGTGTCGGCGAGAGGGCGTGTCTGGCGTGTCGTACCTGCTCCGCATCGTCCTGCCGGACAAGCCGGGAAGCCTGGGCGCCGTCGCGACGGCGCTGGGCAACGCGGGGGCGGACATTCTCGGCGTGTCCGTGGTCGAGCGGGCCGCGGGCCACGCGATCGACGACATCGCCGTCGAGCTGCCGGTCGGCCGACCGCCGGATGTGCTGATCACGTCGGCGGAGTCGGTGCCGGGCGTCGAGGTCGAGTCGATGCGCCCGCACTCGGGGCTCCTGTCGACCTATCACGAGCTGGAGCTGATCGACGAGATCGCGGGCGCCCCCGAGCAGGGACTCACGCTGCTGGCCGAGGGCGTGCCGCGGATCTTCCGGGCGGGCTGGGCGTTGATCGCCCGCCGCGACGACACCGGGTCCTATCGGCTCGCCGAAAGCTCCGCGGCGCCCGAGACGATCGCGGGCGACCTGCCGTGGCTGCCGCTGTCGAAGGCGATCGTCCTCGATCCGGTGGTGCACGGGGTGCCCCGGCCGTGGAGCGACCTCGACACCGAGCTGGCCGCCGCACCGTTCGGGCCCGTCGGCGACGCGCAGGGCCTCGTCGTCGGGCGGCCCGGCGGACCGGGGTTCCGGCCGTCCGAGCTGGCGCGGCTGTCGCATCTGGCCGGGATCGTCACCACGATTCTCGGCGGCTAAAAGCAGCCCTTCATCAACGACGAGCGGCCGAGATGGACACCACGGGTTTTTGATCTCGGGCAAACCCCGCTCATGTCGAGTTCGAGCGTGGACGAGCGGGATCGAGGTGACGGTCAGCGGCTGCGGCGCGAACGCATCCGCGGCTGCAGCCCCCAGGGTCGCTTCCCGGAGCCGATCTCCAGCGCCTTGGCGACGAGATTGTCGTTGCCGGTGGCCAGCCAGCCGTCGGGCAGGACGAGCACGTCCTCGAAGCCGATGCGGGTGTCGATGTTGAGCCCCAGCGCGTACTCCAGCACCGGCCAGGCGCCGCCTTCCTCGCCGTGCAGCAGCACCGGCACCCCGAGTTCGGACCCCCCAGGGCGCGAATGATCCGCACGCCTTCCGCGACCGCGGTGCTCGGGTCGGACACCGTGGATTCGGCCAGCACCCGCGTGGTGCCGCGCGGCACCCGGCTGCGGCGGAGCGTGACGGCATCGCCGCTGGTCCAGACGCCCAGCTCGACCCCGATGCCCACCGACTCCGCCGCGGAACAGACCCGCTCCCAGCCACGCTCGTGGACGTTGACCGAGCAGACGTCCGGCTTGCCGATGCCCAGATGCCCCCACGCGAGGACAGCCTCGACCCGCTTCTCCGGATCGGGCTGGATCCACCGGCCGGTCGGGACGCCGATCTCCATGCCCGGAACATCCGCCCGGATGGCCGCGACCGCGTCGCCGACGTAGGCGGGGTCGAGCGTCTCCATGCCGTCGGGATCGCGCGGGTGGACGTGCACCGACGACACGCCCTGCTCGGCGACCGCTCGGGCATCGCGGGCGAGATGGCGCGGGACGATGGGCAGCGCGGGGTGCGCGTCCTCGGGGCGCGACCCGTTCAGCACCGCCTGCAACACCGCGACACCCCCATCCCGACGACGATATCCCCGAACGCGCCGCGCAGAGCCTCTCCATTCGGAGAGCTTTCCGGGGTCCGCACAATGATCGTAGGGGCTTCCGCCGTGTGGCAGCCGTTGGTTCCGCCCGTGAGCGGCAGGTGTGCGCTACAACACGCCACCCTTTCGCTTACTCCCTGCGGGCCACGCGCCCGGGCTGCCTCCGGGCCCCGGTCGAGCAGTACGCGGAAGCCCTCCTCGTCGAGCACCGGGACACCGATCTCCATCGCCTTGTCGTACTTCGAGCCCGGCGCCTCACCCGCGACGACGAACGCGGTCTTCTTCGAGACGGATCCCGCCGCCCGCCCCCCGCGCGCGGCGATGGCCTCCTTCGCCTCGTCGCGCGAAAAGGCATCCATCGAACCGGTGATCACGATGGACAGCCCCTCCAGCGTGCGCGGCACCGAGGTGTCGACCTCGTCGACCATGCGCACCCCGGCCGCCCGCCACTTGGCGACCACCTCGCGGTGCCAGTCAACCGAGAACCAGTCGCGCAGCGCCGCGGCGATCGTCGGCCCAACCCCCTCGACGCCCGCCATCGGCGCCAGCGCCGCCGCCAGCTCCTTCGCCTCTGCGCGGGCTGCGGCCCGCGCAGCCTTCTCCGCCGCGGCCGCAACTCCCATGCCCGCATCCGCCGCGCCGGGCGCCACGCCCGCGTCGGCCTCCGCCTCGTCCGCCGGATCGCCCGCGCTGCCGTCAGAGGTGATCGTCAGGCCGGCCGCCTCCGTGGCGCGGGCCGCCGCCTCGGCCGCGGCCTCGATCGCCTCCATGGAAGCGAACTCGCGGGCGAGGGCCTGCGCGGCCGTCGGCCCCACGTGCCGGATCGACAGCCCGACCAGCACACGCCACAGCGGCCGATCCTTCGCCGCCTCCAGGTTGGCCAGCAGCTTTCGCCCGTTGGCCGACAGCCCACCGGCCTTCGTGCGGAACAGCTCGGTCTGCAGCAGGTCGTCCTCCGTGAGCCCGAAGATGTCGCCCTCGTCGTGCACGACCCCGGCCTTGAGCAGCGCGACCGCGGCCTCGTAGCCGAGGCCCTCGATGTCGAACGCGCCGCGGCCACCGACATGGAACAGCCGCTCTCGCAGCTGCGCGGGGCACGAGCGGGCGTTGGGGCAACGCAGGTCGACGTCGCCCGCCTTCTGGTGGGCCAGCGCGGTGCCGCACTCCGGGCAGTGCGTGGGCATGACGAACTCGCGCTCGGTGCCGTCGCGCAGCTCGACCACGGGGCCCAGCACCTCGGGGATGACGTCGCCCGCCTTGCGGATGACGACCCGGTCGCCGATCAGCACGCCCTTGCGGCGCACCTCGTCGGCGTTGTGCAGGGTGGCGAGCGAGACCGTGGACTGCGCGACCACGACCGGCTCCATGAACGCGAACGGGGTGACCCGGCCGGTGCGACCCACGTTGACCCGGATGTCGAGGAGCTTCGTGGTGACCTCCTCGGGCGGGTACTTGAACGCGATCGCCCACCGCGGGGCCCGCGATGTGGCACCCAGCCGCCGCTGCAGCGCCACCTCGTCGACCTTGACGACCACGCCGTCGATCTCGTGCTCGATGTCGTGTCGGTGCTCGCCCCAGTATTCGGTGTGGGCGATGACCTCGTCGATGCCCGTGAGAACCACCGAACGCTGGGAGACCGGCAGCCCCCAGGCGCGCAGCGCGTCGTACCCCTGCGACTGGCGCTCCAGCGTGAAGCCCTCGCGCTTGCCGAAGCCGTGGCAGATCAGCCGCAGCTTGCGCGACGCGGTGATCCGCGGGTCCTTCTGACGCAGCGAGCCCGCCGCGGTGTTGCGCGGGTTGGCGTAGACGGGCTTGCCTGACTCGACCATCTGCGCGTTGAGCGCCTGGAAATCGGCCAGCCGGAAGTACACCTCGCCGCGCACCTCGATCAGCGCGGGCACGGGGAACTCGGCCGAGCCGGTGAGCTCTTCCGGCACCTCCTCCAGCGTGCGCATGTTGAGGGTGATGTCCTCGCCGGTGCGCCCGTCGCCCCGGGTGAGCGCCCGGGTGAGCCTGCCGTGCTCGTACAGGAGGTTGACGGCGAGCCCGTCGATCTTCAGCTCGCACAGGTAGTGCAGCTGCTCCGCCCCGACGTCGCGGGCCACGCGTTCGGCCCAGGCCCGCAGGTCGTCGGCGCTGAACGCGTTGTCGAGGCTGAGCATGCGCTCGAGGTGGTTGTAGGCGGCGAAGTCGCTGGAGAACGTGCTGCCGACCTGCTGCGTGGGCGACTCCGGCGTGACGAGCTCGGGGTGCTCCTCCTCGATGGCCAGCAGCTCGCGCCACAGCTCGTCGAACTGGCCATCGGACACGACCGGCGCATCGAGCACGTAGTAGCGGAACCGGTGGCCCCTGACCTCCTCGGCCAACCGGGCATGCCGCTCGCGGACGGATTCTGAGCTCACGGCGCGAGGCTACCGAGGCGGACCGACAGTTCTGCCTCGATCTCGCGGCCGCCGTCGGTCGCGCCGATCCCGCACCCCGCCCCGGAGGCGGACTGAGACGGGCGGGCCCCCGTAACCGTGCGAACGTCTCGTTGCCCGGACGTGCCCGCAAGCGCACGCTCACTGGATCAGGCGCCGCCGCAGCGGCGGATCGAGAGAGGACCGCAACGATGCCCGTCCGCCCGGATCCCGGCTGTCCGCCCCTCCTGACCGTCATGGGAGTGTCCGGTTCGGGCAAGACCACCGTCGGTGTGGCGCTCGCCCAGCGCCTCCTGGTGCCCTTCGAGGACGCCGACGACCTGCACCCGCCCGCCAACGTCGCGAAGATGTCCGCCGGGATCCCGCTCGACGACATCGACCGGCTGCCGTGGTTGCACGCCGTCGGGGAGTGGCAGGCCGCGCACACGGCGACGGGCGGCGTAGTGGGCTGCTCGGCGCTGAAGCGCAGCTACCGGGACATCCTGCGCGCCGCCGCGCCGCACCAGCTGTTCGTGCACCTTCACGGCACCCCGGAGGTGATCGCCGCACGCGTCGCGAGCAGGCCCGGCCACTTCATGCCCGTCAGCCTCGTCCAGTCCCAGTTCGCGACGCTCGAACCACTCCAACCCGATGAGAACGGCTTGGTCGTCGACCTCGACCAGCCCCTCGGCGCCATCGTCGACGCCTGCCTGGACGCCGTCCGGTCCGTCGACACGGAGGCGTGAGCTGCTAATATGCTTTTGTGCGCACCACGGTGGACCTTCCCGATGAAATTCTCCGTGCGGCGAAGGGTCGTGCGGCAGCTTCGGGTGAGACGCTCAGGCAGTTCCTCACCAGGGCGGTGGCGCGCGAGCTGAACCACCCAGCGGTCGTGCAGCCGCGGCGGTCGCGGGTGGTTCTCCCGCTGGTGGGATCGGCCCGGCCCGCGGTCGATGTCGACAACGAGCAGATCGAGGCACTGCTTGCCGATGACGACGTCGAGCGGTACGGCGGCCGGTGATCCTCCTCGACGGCGGACTCTGGCTCGCCGCTGTGTGGGCTCGGCACGTCCATCACGACGTTGCGGCGTCGTGGTTTGACCGGCAAACCCGGGACTTGCTGCTGTGCCGGGTCGCTCAGATGGGCCTCCTCCGTCTGCTGTCCAACCCGAGCCTCATGGGCGACGATGTCCTCGCCAGGCGGAGCGCGTGGACCGTGCTCGATCGGCTGGGTGCCGACGAACGCGTGCGCTGGTGTGATGAGCCCAGCGGGCTCCAGCACGTGTGGCGCGCGCTCTCGGCGCGCGACGACCAGAGCCACAGGCTGTGGACCGATGATTACCTCGCCGCGTTTGCCCAGGCCGGATCCTTCCCACTGGCAACTCTGGACAAGCGCATGGCCGGCCGGTATCCGTCCGTAGCGATCGAATCCCTCATCTGACGGCCGCGAGCGCGTCGATCTCCACCAGCATGGCCTCGTGCGGCAGGTCGACGAACACGGTGGTCCGGCAGGGCAGCGCGCCGTCGGGCACGTTCGCCGCGATGAACTCGCCGTACACCTCGTTCATCGCGGCGAAGTCCTCCCGGCTTCTCAGGTACACGCGGAACATGATGACGTCGGCCACCGAGGCGCCCCCCGCCTGCAGAATCGCCTTGACGTTCTCCAGCACCCGCCGGGTCTGCGCCTTGACGTCACCGGCGCCGACGTACTCGTTGCTCACCGGATCCATCGGCCCCTGGCCCGAGACCTGGAACAGCCCACCCTTCTTGATCCCCTGGCTGAACGTGTGCGCCGGGGCCGGGGCCGCATCGGTCAGTACGACGGTCTTCTCACCCATCAATGATCCTCTCGCTTCGGGTCCAGCCGAGCTCTTCCGAAATCGCCTCGGTCGTCGACTGCAGAGCGGGCAGCAACTCCAGCAACCCGTCGCGCTCGAGGATCATGGTCGGCACGGAGACGGAAGCGGCGGCGACGGTGTCGCTGCCGTCGCGGATCGGGGTGGCGATGCACCGGACGAACTGCTCGTTCTCCACGTCGTCCAGGGCCCAGCCCTGGCGCCGCACCGTGTCCAGTTCCGCCAGGAGCCCGGCCCCGCTCGTGATGGTGTTGCCGGTCAGCCTGCGGAAGTCGATCCGGTCGGCGATCTCCTGTTGCCGTGACCGCGGCAGGTCGGCGAGCAGCACCTTGGAGACCGCGGCCGAGTGCAGGGGGGCGGTGAGCCCGATCCGGGAGTACATCCGCACCGGCGTGCGCGCGTCGAACTTGTCGATGTAGACGACCTCGGCTCCCTCCAACGCCGCCAGGTGCACGGTGTGCCCGATCCGTCCGTTGAGCGCGTACAGGTGGGGATGGGCGATCGCGCGCACGTCGCGCTGCTCGAGCGCGGCGGCGGAGAGCGCGAACAACGCCGAGCCGAGCCGGTAGCGATGGGCCTGGTCGCGGGTCACGAAGCGCCGGGCCTCGAGGGTGCGCAGCAGCCGCAGCACCGTGGTCTTGTGCACGGCGAACTCGCGGGACAGCTCGTCAAGGCCCGCGGGCCCGTCCGCGAGCCTGCGGAGCACCTGCAGCGCCCGATCGAGGCTCTGGCTCACCGCCCGACGCCTCCCCCGGTTCCCGCCGGGCTCACAACGGCTCGACCGCCGGGCACTGCACGCCGCGGGCGTCCACCCGGGTGGCGACCCAGTCCGCCGCAGCGCAGCCCAGCACCGCGTCCATGACCGCCTGCGCCGGGAGCGGGCCGCGGTCGCCGTCGACGGTGAGCGTGCACGCGGCGCTCAGGTGCCCGCGCCGCAGGCTGGCCGCCTCGTCCAGCCCGAGCAGCCTGCCGCCCAGGTAGCCCGCCGCGAAGGCGTCACCCGCGCCCACCGGCTCGACCACGTCGACCCGCAGGGAAGGCACCTCGATCGGTTCCCCCTCCCGCGGCAGGCACGCCGCGCCCCGGTGGGCGTCCTTGACCACGATGGTCTCCGGGTGCGGCAGCAGCGCGCGCAGCGCCGCGTGGTCGGTGACCCCGAACGCGGCCTCGGCCTCGTCCAGGCCGACCAGTACGACGTCGGCCAGGTCGGCCAGCTCGGCGAGGATGCCGCCGGTCCGCGCGCGCCACAGCGGCGGCCGCCAGTTGACGTCGAAGCTGATGCGACGGGCGCCGCGTTCGGCCCGCAGCAGGTTCGTCAGCATCTGCAGGCAGCCGGGCGACAGCGCGGCCGTGATCCCGGAGACGTGGATCAGCGAGGCGTCGGCGAGCACCGCCGCGACGGCCGGGTCGGCGAGGAGCTCCGGCCCCATTGCGGCGGCGGCCGACGTGCTGCGGTAGTAGATCACCGAGCTGGCCGCGGGCCCGTCCACCCCGAGCAGCGGCGTCTTGACGTACAGGCCGGTGGGCCGGTCCGGGTCGATCTCGACGGCGCCGACGCCGACCCCGCCTGCGCGGAGCTCCGCCAGGATGCGCCTGCCGAAGCCGTCGGCGCCGACCCGGCTCACCCAGTGGGTCGGGACGAACGGGGCCAGGCCGAGCGCGACGTTCGACTCGGCGCCCCCGATGCCGCACAGCAGGCTCTCCGCGTCGGCCAAGGCGACCCCGCGGGGCGGGGTGAGCACGGCCATCGTCTCGCCGAGGCAGACCACGGAACCACTCATCCGGGACGGGTGCCGTTGACTGGCCATCGCCGCCATGCTATGACGTTCATTGCGACATAAGCAACCCGCATTGCAACATGTGCAACGCTGGAGGAGCGCCGGATGCTGGTCTCGCCGCCCATCGATCCGGCGGCCTTGGCGGAGCTTTCCGCCGTGGTGCTCGACTGGCGGCACAAGGCGATCGGGCCCGCCGGTCAGGGACTGCGCTGCGCGGAGTTCCTGGCGGCCCGCCCGCACCTTTCGGACTTCCCGACGCCGCTGTTGACTCTTGACCGCCCCGCGCTGACGCGCAACCGGGAGCTGATGGCCCGCTGGTGCGCCGAGGCGGGCGTGGGCATCGCGCCGCATGGCAAGACGACCATGGCGCCGTCGCTGTGGGCCGAGCAGCTCGCCGCCGGGGCCTGGGGCATCACATTGGCCAACTTCGCGCAGCTGCGGGTCGCCCGTGCCTTCGGGGTCCGTCGTCTCCAGCTCGCCAACAGCCTGACCGACCCGAGCGCGGTCGCGTGGGCGGCCCGTGCGGTCTCCGGCGACGGCAGCACGCTCGTTTCCTGGGTCGACTCCGTCGACACGGTCGCCGGGCTGCAGCGCGGGCTGGGCGACGCGGTGCTGCCGGTGTGCGTGGAGCTGGGCGGCGCAGGCGGCCGGACGGGAGCGCGCGGCGTCGACGCGGCGCTCGCGGTGGCCCGCGCGGTCGCCGCCGCCCCGGCCCTGCGGCTGGTCGGGGTCGCAGGCTACGAGGGGGCGCTCGCCCACGACGCCTCGTCCGGCTCACTGGCCGCCGTCGAGCAGTTCCTGCTGGCGATGCGCGAGCTGCACGAGCGGCTCCTCGCCGAGCACCTGTACGAAGGCGACGAGATCCTGGTGACCGCGGGCGGAAGCGCCTACTTCGACCAGGTGGCCCGGATCCTGGCGCCGTGCGCGTCGGACACGGTGCGGGTGCAGATCCGGGCGGGCGCCTACCTGATCCACGACGACGGGTTCTACCGTGCGCTCTCCCCGCTCAGCCGCTCCGGCGGGGAGGCGTTCCGCTCGGCCATGCACGCCTGGGCCCGGGTGGTCTCGGCGCCGGAGCCGGGACTCGCGCTGTTGGACGCGGGCAAGCGCGACCTGTCCTTCGACGAGGGACTGCCCGAGCCGCAACGGATCTCGGCGGCGCTCGGCGGACCCAGCCGGGAACTGCCCGGCGCCCGCATCGACGCGGTGAACGACCAGCACGCCTTCCTGCGCTTCGACCCGGCGGCCGTCGAGGTGCGGATCGGCGACGTGATCCGGCTGGGCCTGTCGCATCCCTGCACCGCGCTGGACAAGTGGACGATCATCCCCGTGCTCGACGGCGACGGCGCGGACCCGCTCGTCCTCGACCTGGTCCAGACGTTCTTCTGAAGGGCAGGCATGCGCACCCTGATCCGGGACGCCACCGTGGTGGACGGGAGCGGCGCCGACCGCTACCCGGCCGACGTGCTGGTGGACGGCGCGCGCATCGCCGAGATCGGCGCCATCGGCCCCGTGGGCCACGTCGACCGGGTCATCGACGCCGCCGGTCGGGTGCTCTGCCCCGGCTTCATCGACATGCACGCGCACTCGGACCTGCAGATCCTCACCGCGTCGGAGCACTACGCCAAGATCAGCCAGGGGGTCACCACCGAACTGCTGGGCCAGGACGGCCTGTCCTACGCGCCCGTGGACGACGACACGCTCGTCGGCATGCGGCGCCAGCTCGCCGGCTGGAACGCCGACCCGGCCGATCTCGACTTCTCCTGGCGCTCGGTCGCGGAGTACCTGGACCGGCTCGACGGCGGCATCGCGGTGAACGCGGCCTACCTGGTCCCGCAGGGCACGGTGCGCGCGCTGGTCATGGGCTTCGACGAGCGTGCGGCGTCGCCCGCCGAGCTGGGGCGGATGTGCGCGGTGGTGGCCGACGGAATGCGCGACGGGGCGGTCGGCCTGTCCTCCGGGCTGACCTACACCCCGGGGATGTACGCCGACGACGCCGAGCTCGTCGCGCTCTGCCGCGTCGTCGCCGAGTTCGGCGGCTTCTACGCGCCGCACCACCGCTCCTACGGCAAGGGCGCGCTGGGCGCCTACGCGGAGATGGTCCGGGTGGCCCGCGACGCGGGCTGCGCGCTGCACCTCACCCACGCGACCATGAACTTCGCGCCCAACCGCGGCCGGGCCGGGGAGCTGCTCGCGCTGGTCGACGCGGCCGTGGCCGACGGCGTCGACATCAGCCTTGACACCTATCCCTACCTGCCGGGCGCGACCACGCTGTCCGCGATCCTGCCGGGCTGGTCCTCCTCCGGCGGCGCCGAGGCGACCCTGGCCAGGCTCGCCGACCCGGCCGCACTGGCCCGCATCCGGCAGGACGTGGAGGTCAACGGCTCCGACGGCTGCCACGGGATGGTGGCGGAATGGGACACGATCGAGATCAGCGGCACCGTGACGGCGGAGCTCGACGCCTACGTGGGGCGGACCCTCGCGGCGATCGCGGCCGACGAGGCGCGGGCCCCGTTCGAGGTCTTCGTGGACATCCTGCGCCGCGACCGGCTCGGCACCGGCATCCTGCATCACGTGGGGAACGAGGACAACGTGCGCACCATCATGGGCCACCACACGCACACCGGCGGCAGCGACGGGATCCTGGTCGGCGCCAAGCCACACCCGCGCGCCTGGGGCACCTTCCCGCGCTATCTGGGCCACTACTGCCGTGACCTCGGGCTGCTCACCCTGGAGCAGATGGTGCACCACCTCACCGGCCAACCGGCCCGCAGGCTCAAGCTGCACCGGCGGGGGCTGGTCCGGGTCGGCCAGGCCGCCGACCTGGTGATCTTCGACGCGGACCGGGTGCGGGACGGCGCGACCTTCGACAACCCCCGACAACCGGCCGAGGGCATCGACTTCGTCTTCGTCAACGGCACTCCCGCCCTGGTCGACGGCGTTCCTACCGGTGCGCTGGCAGGCCGGGCGCTGCGCCGCGCGGCCTGCGGACCCCACGCCGGAAGGACCTGTGCGTGAACCCCGATCCGATCACCGCACAGCTCGCGGCGGACCGCGCCCTCGTCGTGGTGCGCGCGGCCGCGATCCCCGACGCTGCGCAGCTGTGCGCGGCACTGGCGAAAGGCGGGATCCGGATCGTCGAGCTCACCTTCACCATCCCCGACGTGCTGGCGAGCGTGCGCCGCGCCGCGGAGGCACCGGGCGTGGTCCTCGGCGTAGGCACCGTGCTCACCGCGTCCGACGCCGGTGCGGCGGTCGACGCCGGTGCGCGCTTCCTGGTCACTCCGGGGATCCGGCCCGAGGTCGCCCGGGTCGCCACAGCGGCGGGCGTCCCGGTCTATCTGGGGGCGATGACCCCGACCGAGGTGGCGATGGCGCGGGACCTGGGTTCGAGCGCGGTCAAGATCTTCCCGGCGGCCCGCCTCGGCGCGGGGTACCTGAAGGACCTCAAGGGCCCCTATCCGGACGTCCGCCTGCTGCCGTCGGGAGGGATCAACGCGGCCAACGCCCGGGAGTGGCTCGCCGCGGGCGCTCTTGCCGTGTGCTGTGGAACGAGCGTGGTGCCGCCCCACGCCGTCGAGTCCGGCGACTGGGCCGGGATCACCAAGCGTGCCCGCGACTTTCGCCGGGCGCTCACGGAGTAATCGTGCCGAACCAAGGAGCGTGAACGCATGAGCATCATGCCCGGCCTGAGTACCGCATGGCTGGCGGCGGAGGACATCCACTCGCCCTGGACCGGTCACGACACTCTGGTGCTGGTGATGACCGTAATCGGCATCGCCATCATCGTGTTGCTGATCGTCCTGATGAAGATGCACGCGTTCCTGGCCCTGACCATCGGCTGCATGTTCGTCGGCATCACCTGCGGCATCCCGTTGGGCGACGTCTCCTCGACCTACCAGACCGGGGTCGGCGGGGTGCTCGGCTACGTGGGTGTGCTCATCGCGCTCGGCGCCATGCTGGGCAAGCTGCTGGTCGACTCCGGTGGCGCGGACAAGGTGGTCGAGACCCTGCTGCACGGAAGCCCCGGAACTCTGCCCTGGAAGATGGCGCTGATCGCGGGCATCATCGGCATCCCGATGTTCTTCGAGATCGGCCTGGTGCTGCTGATCCCGGTGGTGATGCTGACCGTGTATCGGGCCAAGCGGCCCGCGCTGCTGCTGGGCATTCCGGCGCTGGCAGGCCTGTCGGTGCTGCACGGCTTCATCCCGCCGCATCCGGGTCCGCTCGCCGCGATCGGCGCGCTGCACGCCAACGTGGGCATCGTGCTGGCCCTCGGCCTGATCATCGCGATCCCGACGGTGATCGTCGCGGGGCCGCTGTTCGGCAAGCTGGCGGCGCGCATGGTTCCGCTGGAGGCCTCCGGCGCCGGTCTCGCGGTCGTCGGCGACGCCATCCGCGAGCCTGCCATCGCCCTCGGCGACGAATCCGATCGTCGGCTCGACGCCGACCCTTCGGCGACCGGCAACCCCGGTTCCACGCAGCGGTCGCCGAGGCACAGCGCGGGAACGGGCACCGGCACGGACCCGGGTCCTGCCGCAGGCACGGAGGCCCGGCGCAGCCCCAGCTTCGGCGTCACGCTCACGACGATCCTCTCCCCGGTCGTGCTGATGCTGATCAAGGCGGCGTCGGACGTGTGGATGGACCCGAAGGACGCGATCTACCCGCTGCTGCAGTTCATCGGTGACCCCGTCGTGGCCTTGCTCATCGCGGTGCTGCTGGCCATGGTCACGTTCGGCACCGCGGTCGGCTTCAGCCTCTCCACGCTGGCCAAGAAGATCGCCGAGTCGCTCCTGCCGATCGTCGGGCCGATGATGATCGTCGGTGCGGGCGGCGGATTCAAGCAGATCCTGGTCGCCGGGGGCGCGGGCACCGCCATCGCGAAGATCGCGCTGGCCACCAGCCTGTCCGCGCTGGTCCTCGGCTGGTTCGTCGCGGTGCTGATCCGGCTGGCCACCGGCTCGGCGACCGTGGCCACGATCACCGCCGCGGGCATCGTCGCGCCGCTCGCGACGGGCCTGTCCCCGGTGCAGCTGGCCCTGGTGGTGCTGGCCGTCGGCGCCGGGTCGCTGTTCTTCTCGCACGTCAACGACGCGGGGTTCTGGCTGGTGCAGCAGTACTTCGGGATGACCGTCGGTCAGACGATCAAGACCTGGTCGGTGATGGAGACCATCATCTCGGTGATGGGGCTGGGGTTCACGGTGCTGTTGTCGGTCTTCCTGTAAGTCAACCCACGGTTGACGATCGGGGCCTCGTCAACCTAGAGTTGACGAATGACCTCAGCGGTGCGTCTCGACGACCTCATCACCCTTGTGAAGAGCCGTCATCCCGACGGCAACGCGCTCGACCGGCTCGGCGACGCCGTCACCGTCGGCGAGCATCTCGGCGAGGTGGCCGACCATCTCATCGGCCACTTCGTCGACCAGGCCCGACGGGCGGGCGCGTCCTGGACCGAGATCGGGCGACACATGGGCGTGACCAAGCAGGCGGCGCAGAAGCGGTTCGTCCCGCGCGCGGGCGCGGCGGAGCCGTCCGAGCTGGGCATGTTCGCCCGCTTCACCGGGCCTGCCCGCCACGTCCTCGCCCTGGCCCACGAGCACGCCAAGAGCGGCAGGCAGGCGCAGGTCCAGCCGGAGAACCTGGTCATCGGGCTGCTCGCGGAGCCGGAGGGGCAGGCGGCGCCGCTGCTGGCGGCGATCGGCGGCTCGGTCGACGACCTGCGCGCGGCACTGGCCGAGCGGCTGCCGCCCAGCGCTGCGGAGCCGGCCGCCGTCGTGCCCTACAGCGGGGCCGCGAAAAAGATCATCGAACTCTGCGCGCGGGAGGCGCTGCGCCTCGGCCACGACGAGATCGGCACCGAACACCTGCTGCTCGCCCTGCTCGCCGACGACGAGCTCCCGGCCGCGCGACTGCTCGTCGACCGCGGTGTGACCCACGCGGTCGTCGAGACGCACGTCGTCCGGGCGCGGCAGGCGGCGGGCTGATTGCGAGGTCGACGTTCGCGGGGCGCCGATCCCGGAAACGTCAGTCTCGGTCCTCCAGGGGGTCGAGGAACGCGTCGCCGAGCTCGCGGCAGAGCGTGAGGGCGCGGCGGGCCCAGGCCGGGTCGGCGTCCGCGAGCCCGCACGTCGGGGTCGGGACGGCCAGGTGGGCGAGCCGGTCCCGGTCGAAGCCGAGCCGGTCGGCCAGGTCGAACGCGGTGCGGGCCAGCGCGCGAATGGTCGGGCGGCCGCCGGGGTCACGGGCGGGCACGATCCCCAGCAGCAGCGGCGTGCCCGCGTCCCACACGGCACCGAGCGCGTCGAGGGCGGCGGGCGACGCGGTGCGCCCCGCCACCGACGGCAGGGTCGCGTCCACGCCGAGCGCAACCGCGCCGACGCTGGCGAGTACGCCCAGCGGTGGCCGGTCGGCGCAGCAGTGCACGGCCACCGGCACGCCGACCGCGGCGATGAGATCGCGCAGGACGTCCGCGGCCGCCGTCTCCGACACCGCGCGGACCGTGCCGTAACCGGACGGGGTGGGCACGCGGCCGGTCAGCACCGCGGGCAGCGACGGCTCGTCGAGCTGGAGCAACACCGTGGCCCCGGTGCGCGCCGCCACCTCCGCGACGTGCGCGCGGAGCCCCTCGGTCAGGCTCGCGGCGACCTCGCGGACCGCGCCGCGGTCGGTCAGCACGGTGTGGCCGGAGTGCAGCTCGACCGACGCCGCGAGCGTCCACGGGCCCGCGGCCTGCACCTTCACCCACGGGGGTCGGACGGCGTCGAGCGCTTCGTCGAACGCGTCGAGGTCGGTACGCAGGAGGTCGACGGCCCGGCGTTGGTCGCGGCCCGGCTTCGCGGTGACGCGGTAGCCGGATGGGCGCACCTCGACGGCGATGTCGACCAGCAGGCCGGCGGTCCGCCCGATCATGTCCGCCCCGACGCCCCGGGCGGGCAGCTCGGGCAGGGCAGGCAGGACGGGCAGCTCGCCCGCCACGACGGCGGCGGCCTCGCGCGGGTCGGTGCCGGGCATCGAGCCGACGCCGGTGGCGGCGCCGTCGAGCCAGCGCGCGGGCGGGGCGGGGGGCTCCTCGTACGGGGCGGGGGTGGGCGCGGGCTGGGAGGGTGCCGACTCCCCCGGCCGCGCGCCGGCCAGCCCCGCGGCGGCGAGCGCGGTCGCGAGCGGGTCGTCGGTGCTCACGGCGTGCCCGCGGGGCGGCGGGTGGCGGGCGTCATGTCCGCTGTCTACCACCGGCCCCGGCCAGCGGCGACGGCCGGGCAGGCGCGGCGGCCGGGCAGGCGCGGCGGCGGCACCGGTCGGCCATGATCGCCGGGAGAGGGACATGAGGTGCGCTGGTGCACCTCATGTCCCGCCATCGGCGATCATGGAGGTGCGGCGGGCGGCGGGGCGGCAGGTCAGCGGGTAGCGGTGATCGTGGCACTGCCGAGCACCCGGTCGCCCGCGTAGAACGCGATCGCCTGGCCCGGCGCCACCCCGCGGAGGGGCTCGGCCAGCTCCGCGCGCACGCGGGCGCCGTCGGGAACGACGCGAGCAGGGGCGAGGCCGCCGTGCGCGCGCACCTGCACCACCGCGGCGAACGGACAGGTGGCCGCGCCCGCGGTCCACACCGGCCGCTCGGCGTCGATCACGCGAACGTCCAGCGCGGTCGCGGGCCCGACGTGGACGGTGCCGCTCACCGGCTCGATGCCCAGCACATACCGCGGGCGCCCGTCGGCGGCGGGGGCGGCCACGCCGAGGCCGCGGCGCTGCCCGACCGTGAAGCCGTGCACGCCGTCGTGACGGCCCAGCTCGGCCCCGGTGGACGCGTCGACGACCGCGCCCGGCCGGGCCCCGATGCGGGCGGCGAGAAACGCGCGCGTGTCACCGGACGGGATGAAGCAGATGTCGTGGCTGTCGGGCTTGTCGGCCACCCGCAGGCCGCGCGCCGCGGCCTCGGTGCGCACATCGGCCTTCACCGTGTCGCCCAGCGGGAACATCGCGTGCCGCAACTGGTCACGGCCGAGCACGGCCAGCACGTAGGACTGGTCCTTGTCGACGTCGACGGCCCGCCGCAGCTCGCCCGCGGACAGCTGGGCGTAGTGGCCGGTGCAGACCGCGTCGAACCCGAGCGCGAGCGCCCGGTCGAGCAGCGCCGCGAACTTGATCTTCTCGTTGCAGCGCAGGCAGGGGTTGGGCGTCTGGCCTGCGGCGTAGGCGGCGACGAAGTCGTCGACGACGTCGGCGGCGAACCGGGCCGCGAAGTCCCACACGTAGAACGGGATGCCGATGACGTCGGCGGCCCGGCGCGCGTCGGCGGCGTCCTCCTTGGAGCAGCAGCCCCGCGAGCCTGCCCGCAGCGCGTCCGGGGCCTGCGAAAGGGCCAGGTGGACGCCGACGACATCGTGCCCGGCATCATGGGCCCGTGCGGCGGCGACGGCCGAGTCGACCCCGCCGGACATGGCGGCCAGCACCCTCACCGGCTCTGGCCCGCCCGCCGGGCCCGCTCCACGACCTGGCCGATCACGGCCGTCACCCGCTCGACGTCGGCCGCGGTGGAGGTGTGGCCGAGGGAGAACCGCAACGACGCCCGCGCCGTGGCCTCGCCCGCGCCCATGGCGAGCAGCACGTGGCTCGGCTGGGCGACCCCGGCGGTGCAGGCCGAGCCGGTGGAGCACTCGATGCCGTGGGCGTCGAGCAGCATGAGCAGGGAGTCGCCCTCGCAGCCGGGGAAGGACATGTGGGCGTTGCCGGGCAGCCGCGACGGGCCGCCGTCGACGACGCCGGTGCCGGGGTCGCCGTTCAGTACGGCGTCCGGGACCGCGGCGAGGATCTTGCCGACGAGGTCGTCGCGCAGCCCGCCGAGCATGGCCGCCCGCTGCGGCGCCTGCTCCACCGCCAGTTCGACGGCCGTGGCGAGCCCGACGACCGCGGGTGTGTCGAGCGTGCCGGAGCGCACGTCGCGCTCCTGGAGTCCGCCGTGCAGCAGCGGCGTGACCGGCACCTCCCGGCCCAGCAGCAGCGCGCCCGCGCCGTAGGGGCCGCCGAGCTTGTGCCCGGTGAGGGTGAGCGCGTCGACCCCGGACGCGGCGAAGTCCACCGGGAGAATCCCGACCGCCTGCACGGCGTCGGTATGGATCGGCACGCCGTGCTCGTGCGCGACGGCGGCCAGTTCGCGCACCGGGTTGACCGTGCCGACCTCGTTGTTGGCCCACATCACCGACACGACCGCAGCGGAGGCGGGATCGTGGGCGAGCGCGGCGGCCAGGGTCTCCGGCCGCACCCGGCCGTCGCGGTCCACCGGGAGGACCTCGACCTGCGCGCCCTCGTGCTCGGCCAGCCAGCGCGCGGAGTCGAGGACGGCGTGGTGCTCGATCGCGGAGACGAGCACGCGGCGGCGGCGCTCATCAGCGGCGCGGCGGGCCCAGTACAGGCCCTTGACGGCGAGGTTGTCGCTCTCGGTGCCGCCGGTGGTGAGCACGACCTCCGACGGGCGCGCGCCGACCGCGGCGGCGATCCGCTCCCGGCCCTCCTCGACCTCGCGGCGCGCGCGGCGCCCCGCCGTGTGCAGCGACGACGCGTTGCCGGTGCGCGCGAGCGCCGCGGACATGGCCGCGACCGCCGCGTCCAGCATCGGGGTGGTGGCGGCGTGGTCGAGGTAGGTCACAGGGGAACTCACTGAACCGCCGTCCTCATCTCACCGTGCACGTCCGGGCGAACCAAGGGTAGTCGCCCCCGTCAGGAGGCGTCGGCGTAGACGGCGGAGACGATGACGTTGCGGAGGTAGCGCCGCGCGGTGTGGTCGAACTCACCGCCGCAGGTGATCAGCCGCAGCTCCGGGTCGGGGGCGGGGCCATAGACCTGACCCGTGGGGAACACGTCCTTGGGCACGGTCAGCACGCCGGTGACGCGGTAGCCGACGGTGACGCCGTCGGATCGGCCGACCGCGACGAGGTCGCCGGGGCGCAGCGTGTCGAGCCGGTAGAAGATGCCGGGGCCGGTGGTGGAGTCCACGTGGCCCGCGATGACAGTTGGCCCGACCCGGCCGGGGACGGCGCTGCCGGTGTACCAGCCCGCGACCGCCGTGGAGACGGGTGGGACGAGCACGCCCGCGGTGTCGACGCCCAGCTCGACCAGCGCCGACCGGCGGATCCCCAGCCGGGGCACGTCCAGCGTGGTGGCGGTGGCCACGGCCGCGGCGGGCTGGGGCGCGGGCGGGACGGGGTCGAACAGCACGCGAGCCTGCGGGAGGGCGGAGGCGACCGGGACCGGGGGCGGGGTGCGAACGGCCACCGAGACCGACCCGAGGAGCGCTGCGAGCACCGCGACCGCCAGCCCTACCCGTGCGGCCGACCTCGCTACCGCCCGCGGGGGCCGACCCGAGTGCTCGGCCCCCGGCGAGCGGCGCGGTCGGGGGGCGTCGCGGGAGAGGACGCCCGCGGCGGCTCCCCCCGGTGCGCTCGAATCGCAGACTCGCCGTGACGAAACGCCGGACTCGCCGCGTCGGTATGCACGACTCACCGTGTCGGGCGGGTCAGCGCGCGCGGGCACGCCGGATCCCGACGACCATGCTCAGCGCGGCACACCGCGCCGAGCGCCACGGCGGCGCTGCCGAACGCGACCAGGGCGAGCGGGTCGGACCCGCCGGGCGCGGTGCCGCCGAACCCGGTCTCGACGCCGCCGACCGGGGCCACCGTGGAGCCCGAGCTGTCGCGGATGAGCCGCACGCTGAACGCACCCTGCTTGTCCAGCAGCACGACCGAGTAGGTGGAGTTCTGGTCCACCGTCACCGGCAGGTCGACCGGGGGCTTGCCGGGCGCGGCGACCTGCAGGGTCCAGGTGCCCGCGTTGACGTCGGTGTACGGGGTGGCGGTGGCGAACTTGACGCCGGTCGCCCACGGCTGCTTGCCCGCCTGCCCGATGTCGACGGAGGACGCGCTGACCGCGCCGTCGATGCACCGGACAGCGGCCTTGCCCGCGGGCGGGAGGGCGAGCTGGTCGGTGAGCACCGTGAGCCCGAGCGAGGCCGACAGCCCGGTGCCGGCCACCGTGTAGGCCTGCCCCGGCTTCGCGTCGACGGTCGTGGAGATCACCGGGGGCGAGTCCTTCGGCGCGCCCGCCTTCCGCATGCTCACGACGTAGGCGCCGGGGGCGAGCGCCTGGTAGCCCGACACGGCTCCATAGCCGACGCCGGGCACGACCAGCGACATGGTGGGATCGGCGACGCTGGTGACGTACACGTCGACCTTCGGCGTGTCCGGGGAGAGGTGGGCCAGCCGGAGGTAAGCCTGGTCGTCGGCCATTGCGGGCGCGGCCACCGCCAGCGCCAGGCCGAGCGCGGCGACGACGGCGGCCACGAGGATCATTGCGCGACGGTGCAAGGCCATGACAGTTCCTCCTGCGACCAGATCGTTACGACGGCAGCAGCCCTGCGGGTGACGGCACGGGGTAGTTGAGGACGAGGTCCGGTCCGTTCGCGGTGACGCCCCCGGGCGCGAACGGGGCCTGCTGCCCGGCGAGCCAGGTCTTCAGCAGTGTCGACGACGCGGGCGCCGTGCTGTCGAACGAGGCCAGCACCACCACCCGGCGCAGCGCACCCGGCGCGTCGAGGCGGACCGCGGGGAACGAGGCGACCCCCACGCGGTGTGCGCTGGTCAGCGCGGCCAGCGTGAGCATCAGCCGCGGGTCGACGTCGCCGTCGCGCAGCAGCGCGGCCGCCGCCGGGTCGAGCTTCAG
>CAWGIV010000009.1:0-49525 GCA_963822805.1 uncultured Actinomycetota bacterium
TCCCCCCTCGGACACGTACGTTAGCCACAACAAGTGAGATCACGGCTTCGCCGCCGCCGTCCTCGTGGCGGTAGCTCACCTTGATGCCCAGCTCTTTGTAGAGCTTGGTCAGGCTTCCTCGGCGAACGCTACCGCCGATTGGTCAAACGCATGCCCAAGACCAAGGCCCTGGCCGCCCTGCAGCGCTCCATCCTCGTCATCATATTCCACCTGCTCGACGACCCCACCGCCGAGTTCACCGACCTCGGCGCCGACTTCTACCAGCGCCGCATGGACCGTTCCCGCCGCGCCACCCACCTGATGCGCCAGCTCCACGCCCTGGGCTACCAAGCCCAGCTCACCGACACCGCCGCCTAACCAACCCGCACCCAACCCGAGGGTCACCAGCGGTGGCCCGGTCAGCCCGTCCCCGACGCCGCGATCACGCCCAGCCGCGCCGGTGGTCCCGTTCGCCCGTCCCCGACTTGGGTTTTCCGGTCAGGTCCGTCGGTCATCCTCGGCCCCCGTCCGTGCTTCGGAATGCTCGCGCTAGACGCCATCGACCGAACGCGACGCGTAATGGCATGGAGAGGCGTGCCACGGTGGTCCCCGCCAAGAACGCGGGGACACCGAGCGCGACAGCCCATGCCACCGTCGATCCGACCTGACTGACCACCACCCACTGCACGCCGACGATCACCGCCATCGCAACCGAGGTGCACGTCACCGCGCCCCCGAGCCCGACTGACGACCGTCCGAGCCACGAGCCACCGACGACGACGCCGTCGTGCAACCGGAAGTTCCAGTAGAGCCGTAAACCCGCCGACTCCCCGGGCCGACCGCCTCGGCAACGACCGGGATGTAGTGGGCGAACGTCGGCATCACAGGACGTGCCTGGGCCGTTTCGAGCAGGGTAATGACCACCACATCGGTGTGCATCGCCGACAGTCATCGGCGACCCGCGACCTCGGAGTCGGGGTCGATCGCAGATCGAGCGAACGCCGCTCCGTGCAGGGCCAGCCTGTCGCCATGAGTCAGGCCGCCCGGCACGTACCGTCGGGCAGTTGCGCGTGATAGCCAGAGCCCGATCCGGCCCGGGTGGCTGGGCGGCGATGAACGCGATGGCGGTTGCGATCGCCCGCACCCGCGCATTCACGACCCGGGATGCATCCGTGCTTCCCAGGTCCAGCGGATCGGCCGGTGGGGCGGAACTCGCGCAGACGTCGACAACGCGATCGGTATCAGCAGTGCATTCTCCCCCCTCTTCATGGAGTGCCGGACCTCCGAGGAGGACGTTGATGGGCCGATCAGCTTACGACGTGCAACTTCGGTTGCTGGGCGGGTTCGAGCTACGGCAGAACGGTGCCGAGATCCGGCTTGCTCCGGTGGGTGAACGGCTGCTGGCGTTCCTGGCGTTGCGGGGGGTTACGCCGCGTGACGCGGTCGCCTTCCGGCTATGGGCTGACCACGGTGAAGAACATGCCCTCGGGTGTCTCCGCTCGACGCTCTGGCGGTTGCCGAAGCCGGGCGGTGCCGCCCTCGTGTGCAGCGACAACTCACGGCTCCGACTGGCCGAGCACGTCCACGTCGATATCGCGGTGCGCAGAAGCCAGGCCGCTCGTTGGTCGGAGGGGGAGCCGCTCCTGGTCAAGATCGCAGTGGACGGGTTCACGACCGACGTGCTCCCCGGGTGGTATGACGACTGGTTGATCATCGACCGGGAGCGCCACCGTCAGCTGCGGCTGCACCTGCTGGAACGGCTCGCCACCTGGCTGACCGAGGCAGGGCGGTACCCGGAGGCCATCGCGGCGGGACTCGAGGCCGTCGCGGCCGAACCACTGCGAGAGAGTGCCCACCGCTGCGTCGTCGCGGCTCATCTCGCCGAGGGAAACCTGCACGAGGCGGTCCGCCAGATCCGGCACTACCTGGCGCTGCTGCACGAGGCAGGGCTGCCGACCACGCTGTCGCCACATCTGCGACGGCTCGTGCCACTAGCCGCGCGCGCCGGTTGAGGTCGCCGCTCCCCAGCTCTGGGTCCACCATACGGCCACAACGTCCTGCAGCTCGGCCAGGGACCGGACGACGACCCCGGTCTCGGTGCCGTCCTCGATGTCGTACGTCGCGAGCACGCGGGCCCGTGCCGAGTCCCCGCCCGGAAGGGTGGTGACGACAAGAACGGCGGTGGGGCGACGAGGGGCCATGGTCCAACCATCATCCGCCCAGCCATCACCTGCGCGTCACGGCGCAGGGACGGTGACGCCGCGGTGACAGCGTCCTTCGACACTCGTCCACAGCGTCACGAGGGAAGGACGACTCATGCCTGTCACGCCGACGTACCCCGGTGTGTACATCGACGAGGTCGCGAGCGCGGTGCACACGATCACCGGCGTGCCCACCGCCGTCGCCGCCTTTGTCGGATCGGCCCCGCGCGGTCCGACCGACGCCCCGGTGCACATCACGAGCTTCGCCGACTACCAGCGGATCTTCGGTGGCGTGCAGACCACGAGCCCGCTCAGCTATGCCGTCTACCAGTTCTACCTGAACGGGGGCAGCGAGGCCGAGGTGGTGCGGGTGGTTCACACGGACGCGAAGGCCGCCGGATGGACGCTGCCTGCGGGTGCGAGGAACGTGAAGCTGGCGGCGCGCGGTCAGGGCTCGTGGGCCAATACTCTGGGTGTACGCATCGATTACGCCACCGCACCCGGACTCGCCAATGGCTACAACCTGACGATATTGGACACCACGGTGACTCCGCCCGCGGTCCTGGAGCAGTTCCGCAACGTCGTCGCCGACGTCAACGACCCCAACTCTCTCGACCGTGCCCTGGCCGGATCCGCGCTTCTGACCGCGGATCCCACGGACGCCCGCCCAGACGAGCAGGCCGACCCCGTCATGCCAACCCCCGGCGACGACGGCGGCCCACTGAGCGACGCGGATTACCACGGCGGTACGAGCCAGGCCGACAAGACCGGCATCTACCAGCTTCTGAAGACCGACATCTTCAACATGCTGTGCCTGCCGGGCGCGCCCGAGACCGTGCTCTCCGACGCCGCGGCCCTCTGCCGGACCCGCCGGTCGATGCTCATCGTGGACCCGCCCGCGGCGTGGTCGAGCGTAGCGACTGCGGTGAGCGGGATGAACAGTCCGCCGCTCACCGGTGATCTGGCACGCAACGCCGCCGTCTACTTCCCGATGCTGACCATCGCGGACCCAGCGGCGGCAGGCGCACCTCGCGCGGTGCCACCCTGCGGCACCATGGCGGGCGTCTGGGCGCGCACCGACACCGAACGCGGGGTGTGGAAGGCGCCCGCGGGCACCACCGCGTCGCTGAACGGCGTTACGGGGCTCGCTGTGCCGATGAGCGACCCGGAGAACGGCGAGCTGAACCCGCTCGGGGTCAACTGTCTGCGTACGTTCCCGGTGATCGGGCCTGTCTCGTGGGGCGCGCGAACGCTGATCGGCTCCGACCGGCTCGCGGACCAGTGGAAGTACCTCCCGGTACGCAGGCTCGCCCTGTTCATCGAGGAGAGCCTCTACCGCGGCACCCAGTGGGTCGTCTTCGAACCCAACGACGAACCGTTGTGGGCGTCGGTCCGGCTCAACGTCGGCGCGTTCATGAACAGCCTGTTCCGCCAGGGCGCGTTCCAGGGCAGCACCGCACGGGAGGCCTACCTGGTCAAGTGCGACCGCGAGAACAACCCGCAGAACGACATCGACCGCGGGATCCTCAACATCGTCGTCGGCTTCGCCCCGCTCAAGCCCGCCGAGTTTGTGATCATCCACATCGAGCAGCTCGCCGGGCAGCTGCAGGTCTGAGGGAGCCCCATGCCCACCACGGCACGCGTCGACCCGCTCAAGAACTTCCGCTTCCGGGTCCGCTACAGCGACAGCCTCACCCCGTTCGCGGGGGTCAGCAAGATCACCGGGATGAAGTTGACCACCGAGGTGATCAAACACCGATCGGGCGGTGACCCGGCCACCAGCTACAAGCTTCCGGGCCGCCACGAGTACGACCCGATCTTGTTGGAACGCGGGGTGGCGGTGAATGCCCTCGAGTTCGAGAAGTGGGCGAACAAGGCCTGGAGCTTCGCCAACTCCGCCGCCGGCCGGGAGACCTCGCTGAAGGACTTCCGCCGCGACATCATCATCGACGTCTACGACGAGACCGGGCAGAAGGCCGTCTCCTACCACGTCTTCAACTGCTGGGTGTCGGAGTACCAGCCGATCTCCGATCTCGACGCCAACGCGAATGCCGTGCTCATCCAGCACATCCGGTTGGAGAACGAGGGCTGGGTCCGGGACGTGGACCTGCCCGCGCCCACCGAGGTGCAGTTCGACGACCCGGCGGGGTGAGCCCGATGGGCGACCCCACCGCAGCCGCGCTGCTGCGGACCTGGGAGCAGGGCGAGTTCACCCGCGGCGTGGCCCGCGCGGTCGCTCTGGCCGCGGCCGCCGCGGAGGTCGACCCGGATCTGGTCTGGGACGTGCCGCTCGGCGAGCGGGACGCACTGCTCCTCGCCCTGCGGGAGCGGTGCTTCGGCACCGCGGTGGCCTGCGCGGTGTCCTGCCCGGGCTGCGGGGAGGAGCTGGACGTGGAGTTCGACCTCGCCGAGCTCGGCCCGTCGGGCGCTGCGGCCGGGGAGCACGCTCTGGATCTCGACGGCGCGACGGTGACGTTCCGGCCGGTCGCCAGCCGCGACGTGGCGGTGGCGATGGCCGCCGCCGAGCCACGCAGGGAGCTCGTCCTGCGGTGCGTGCTGGATGGGGCATCGGCGCCCGAGCCGGATCTCGTGGCTGCGGTGGCCCGACGCCTCGCCGCCGCCGATCCCTCCGCCGACCTGGCCTTGGACTTGACGTGCGCGGCATGCGGACACGGCTGGCGCGCGCCGTTCGACGTGTCCGAGCACGTCTGGGTCGACGTCGACGTCGCGGCGCGCCGACTGCTCGGCGACGTCCACCGCCTCGCTTGTGCCTACGGCTGGCGCGAGCCGGACGTGCTGGCCCTGAGCGGCCCGCGGCGGCGCTACTACCTCGAGTTGGTGGACCGGTGACCGACTTCGTCGATCGGCTGCTCGGCGCCCGGCCTCCGGGTGCGCTTCGGCCGCGGGCATGGCACCTGTTCGACGCAGGCCTTGAGTTCGTCCCACCGGCGACTACCGATGAGCCTCCCTCCGGCTCATCGGGCCCGATCACCCGGACCGACGGGTCACCCGTCTGGTCCGCGATCGCGGATCCGCGCGCTCCGGCACCCGAGCACGCAACAGAAGCCGCGCCCGCCCCGGTCGACCCGACCCCGCCGCGGCCCGTCGCCGTCTCCCGCCCGTCACCCGTCTCGGCGCCGACGGATGGGCAACCGCGGGCCGATCACGGTCCTTCCGGGCACGTCCGGACGCAGGTTCGGCTGCCGCCGCGGCCGCCCGCCCAGCCGAGACCGCCATCGACTCCGACCTCGTCGGTCACGGCCGTCCGGCAGGCAACGCCCGCCGACGACGGGCCGACGCAGGCCGCGGAGCGCGTCCACGCGACCCAGGAGCCACGATCCGCGTCCGCCCGCACCCGTCGGGCACCGGCGCCGCCGCGCGAGCCTGCGGAGCCCACCGTGCACGTCACGATCGGGCGGCTGGAGATCCGCGCGAGCACCGAGCCCGTCCCCACGGCCCCCCCGACGGTGTCGCGCCGCCCGACCCTCGGCCTGGACGACTACCTGCGGCGGCGCGGCGAGGCGGCGCGGCCGTGAGCGGGCCGTCCACGACAGTCGGAGGAGGGTCATGAGCGACGCACGGGCCATCGAAGCCGTCACGGAGACCCTGCGTGGCCTCCTGGACGCGGCGGTCAAGACCGTGGTCACGGGGGCGAGCGCGGTCGCCCGTCCCCCCGACCAGGTGACCGTCACCGGCCAGGACCCGCTGGTGAACCTCTTCCTCTACCAGACCGAGGTCGACCCGTACCTGCGCAACACCGACCCACCCGGCGTGCGGCCGGGAGAGACTGCCGACCCGGCGCTGCCGCTGGTGCTGAGCTACCTGCTCACCCCGTTCTCCCCCGACAGCGACGACCTGCGCGCCCACCGCCTCCTGGGCGCCGCGCTCAGCGCGCTGCACGCCCACAGCGCGCTGACCCCCGCCGACCTGCGGGCCGCGGCGCCCTACAGCGATGTCGAGCGGCAGGTCGAGCGGGTGCGGCTGTGCTGGCTGCCGTTCGAGGAGAAGGACATCTACTCGATGTGGAGCGTGTTCCAGACGCCCTACCGGATGTCCGTCGCGTTCGAGGTGCGGGTGGTGCTGCTCGACGGCCGCCGCCCTCCGCTCGTGCCGCTGCCGGTGCTGACCCGCGGCGCGGACGCTCGCGGGCCGGTCGCCGCCCCGTCGGTGGCCTCGCCGGTCCCCGGGGTGACGACCGTGGAGTACCCCGCGGGCCAGGCGGCGGCGCGAACGGGCGACACCGTCGTGCTGCACGGGGTCCATCTAGCCGGGTCGACCGCGGTCCGGATCACCCACACGGCACTGGCCGCACCGGTGGGCGTCGTGCCCACTTCGGTCTCCGACACCGAGACCCGGTTCGCCCTTCCCGCCACCGTTCCCGCCGGGCTGGCCTCCGCATCGGTCGTGCTGGGGTCGGCCACGGACGGACGCCTCGCAGGCGACGTCTACCTCGCGGTCGCCCCGACGCTCACCGGACTGCCGATGACGGTGGCGCGCGACGGCGCGGGCACCGCGACGGTCGTCCTCACGTGCGTGCCGGACGTGTGGCCGGACCAACGCGTCGAGCTGCTGCTCGGCAGCCGAAGGGTGTCCGCCGACCCGGGTGGACCCACGCCCTCGGCGACCGCGCGTTTCACCGTCGCGGACGCGGCGCTCGGTGACTTCGGGGTGCGGGCCCGCGTGGACGGCGTCGAGAGCCTGCTGGTGCCCGACCGCACCGCGACCCCGCCGGTCTTCGACCCGACGCAGACCGTGACGGTGACCTGATGGCGCAGATGCTCGCAGCCGAGGCGGCGCGCGCGCCGCGCCGGGACGGGCCCGCCGCGCGGACGTGCACGTGCGGCACCCACACCCACGGCGCCCGGTGCCGGGTGTGCGCGTCGGACGGCGACCGGGCGCCCGCCGGGCCGGGCGTGGGGCTGGATCCGACCCTGGCCGCCGACTTCGGCGACCGGTTCGGCGTGGACCTGTCCACCGTGCGCGTCCACGCCGATGCCGATGCGGCCGACGACGCGGGGCGCCGCGGCGCCGCCGCGTACACCACCGGCCACCACATCACATTCGCGGCCGGGCGGTTCGCCCCGCACACGACCCGCGGCCGCGCGCTGCTCGCGCACGAGCTGGCCCACGTCGTCCAGCAGACCGGCGGGGGCGGTGGGCGCGGGACCGTCGACGCCGAGGTCGACGCGGACCGGGCCGCCGGCGCCGCGCTCGCGGGCGAGGTGGCACGGCCCGCCGCGACGGTGGCATACGGCACGGTCGCCCGCAAGGACGGCGACATCCCGCTGACCCCGCCCCGCGACACGCCCGGGGCACTCACCCCGGCCAACCCCGCCGACACGGACGCCGGGCTGCGCGTGCTGCGGGACCGGCTCGACGGGCTGCGCAAGCGGTACCCGGCGTCGGCCTATCCCGTGCTCGGCGGCCGCATCGCGACGGCCGAGGCGATCGTCCTCGGCGTCACCCACGGTGGCACGCGACCGTCCGTCGAGGCGATCGAGGACGCGCTCGACATCGTGGCGCAGCTCGACCACGACCTCGCCGTCGTCGTGGCGAAACGCGCCCAGTTCGCCGCCGCGCACGCCCCGACAGCGGCGGTCGACCGGCTCCTCGACCGCTACGCCGACGTCGTCGACCACCTGCTGCGGCCGGACGCCCAGCAGCGCTACACCGACGCCCAACGGGAGGCCGAACGGAGCCCGTTCGACGTCCAGCTCGATGCCCTGAGCGCACACGGGCAGCTCAACGCGGGGGTGCTGCAGAGCGCTGCGGACCTCGTCACCTGGACCGACGCCCTGCGCACCCGGTTGAATCTCCTGTACGCCCACCGGGACAAGCTCGCTGGCGGACCGGCCGACCCCGCCCTCACCAAGACCGTCGCCGACGAGGCGACGTTCTTTGACCTCGGAATGCGCGCGGTCGCCCTCTACACGCAGTGGCTGGTGGCCTGGGAGCGGATGCTCCGCAGCCGCCCCGGCATCTTCGACATCCCGCTGATTGACGCAATGGGCCGGCAGCGCGACCGCGTCCAGGCCCTGCGAACCGCGTTCGACGCCGGCGACGCGGGCAAGTTGAAGCAGCTTGTCGACGTTCTGGAGGCCGACCCCAAGATCCAGGAGTTCTACCGGGCGCTCCCCGCCGCCATGCAGGTGACGACGCTCGTGGCCCGGGTCGCTGTCACCGCGGTCGTGGCGACCGTCACGGGCGGCGTCGGCGGGCTCGTGTCCGGTACGGGGCGCAGCCTCGCCGCGGGTATCACCCTGCGCGCCGCGGGCAGGTTCCTGGGCACCGCCGTGCTGGAGGCCGGGGTCTTCACCGCCGGCAACGCCGCGGCGGGCGCATTCTTCTTCGGTGACCGCGTCAGCCTCGGCAGTCTCCTGAAGGACTTTGCCTGGAACCTTGGCTTGTTCGGCGCGCTGCGCGCCGTGTCCGGGGTGGGCGCCGGCATCCTGCGCAGCGCCGAGCTCGAGCTGCTGCGCGGTCCGGTCGACCTGACGGCCGGGTTCGCCCTGTGCCAGGCGGCCGGTCGCCTGCGGTTCCGGTGGGAAAACGGCCGCTGGCCGACCTCCGCCGAAACCGACGCCATGACCGCCGACGGGCTGCTCCTTACCGCGGGCGTCCTGGCCGGAGGAACCCTGGTCGGCCGCTGGGCCGCAGCCCGCCAGAACGCCGCGCTCACCCTGGTCCGGCGCGAGTACGGGTGGGCATTCGACGCCCTCAACGGGCAGCGCGACGCCCTGACCGCCCGCATCCAGCAGGCCGAGGCGGCCGGGAAGGGCAACGACCCGGCGGTGCTCGCCGAGGTGCGGACGAAGGCGACCGACCTGGAGCGCGCCTACCAGGAGCTCCTCACCCGCATGCGCGCGGACCGGCGGTTCACCACCGACCAGCTGCGCAAGGAGATCAACGGGCTGCGGTCGGGCGCGCGCGACGTCTTCGCCGACGTGCTGCGTGACGCGCTGAGCGTGCCCGCGGAGGCGGGAATCCGGCGTCTGGCCCGGGGCGCCTACAGCTACCGCAACGGCAGCACGGGCGCGCTGGAGCAGGCGCTGCGCAATCGGTACACGGTCACCAAGACAACGTCACCGATCAACGGCCTGCGCACGATCGAGGCGACGCGGCCCGACGCCCCCACCCTCACCTTCACCGAGCGGGCCGCCGGGGCGATCGACTTCGACCCGGTGACGTTCGACGTCCAGAGCATCGCGGCGCAGTTCGGCATCGCCGATTGGCAGGCGCAGCGGATGCTCTGGCGGATCCTCGCCGACAACGGGATGGCGACCGATCCCCGGCAGGCGACGAAGCGGACCCGGACCGCCCTCGAGGCACTGCGCAAGGCGGACCCGCGCCCGCTCGACACGGTCCTCTCCGAGCTGCACGGTCGGGGGCGCGGAGCGGCCAGCGCGCCCGCCCGGCTCACCCAGGTCGCCGACCGCCTGGCGAACGAGGGCATCCTGCGCTCGGCGGAGTGGCTGGAGGCCCGCGAGGAGTCCAACCAGCTCGGCGTCGTGGGCGAGTGGGCGGCCCGCGAGGTCGCCCCCGGGCCGGCGGGCAGCCGGCTGCTGCGTCGGGTGAAGGTGAAGGGCGACGTCTTCGACGACGCCGCGGGCACCGTGCCGTCACGCGACGAGCGGGGGACTGGCCGGGTCGACAACGTCGTCGCCGAGAGCGACCTGGTGCACGTCACCGGCGCGAGTGGCGGCCCGCTGACCGTCACGTCCGCGGCCAGCGTCAAGGCGGGCGGCGGCGCCAGCACGGCAGCGGCGGCGCGCCTGCAGAACCGCAACCTCCAGGCCGTGCTCACGGCCACGCCCGGGGCGCTCGTGCCGCTGCAGATCGGCGGCAAGACCCGCTACGCGCGCGTCGGCAGCATCACCGCGCTCGACGGCGGGCAGGAGATCAACGTGACGACGGCGCTGACCCTGGCGCCGAACGCGACGCTGGTCACGGTCGGCCCCAAGGGTTCCTCGGGCTTCGACGTGGTCACGCCGCTCACAGCGAAGGACCTCGAGGCCGTCACCCGGCTGCTGGTGGAGAAGCACATGATCGCGACGGGCGTGTACTGATGGCGCAGATGTTGGATCCGCAGGCGTGGGAGCGGGCGAACGGCGAGTTCCTCGCGGCGTCCGTGGCCTGGATCCGGCTGCTCCTGCGCAGGCACGCGCCGCAGCCGGAAGCGCCACCCCGGCCGCCTGCCACTCCGGCGATCGAGGCGCCGCCGCGGCGTTGGTTCGGCCGCCGCCCGCCCGGCGAGACCGTCCCGATGATCACGGCGCACGGCGAGCCCCTGCCCCACGCCGTCGTGACCGACGACGACGTCGCCGCCGCGGCCGCCGCGGTCGAGGCGGCGCCCGACATCACCCCGCCGCCTGCCCTGGTGAGCCTCGCCGCTCGGTTCGGGCTGTCTCGGTTCGAGCGCGATGTGCTGCTGCTGTGCGCGGCCATCGAGCTCGACCCGACGGTCGGGGCGCTGTGCGCCGCCGCGCAGGGCAGCGAGCGGATGGTCTACCCGACGTTCGCCCTCGCGCTCGGTGTGCTGCCCGGCCCCGCGTGGGCGGCCGTTTCCCCGGAGAGCGGCCTGCGCTACTGGCGGCTTGTCGAGATCCACCAGCCCGCGGGTCAACCGTTAACGACGAGTGCGCTGGGCGCCGACGAGCGCATCGTGAACCACATCAAGGGCCTGGACTACCTCGACGACCGGCTCGCGCCGCTGGTCGGCGAGCTCCCACCGGTGGCCGGTGTCGCGCTCCCGCCGTCGCAGGAGCAGGCCGTGTACCTTGCGGTGCAGGCGTGGGCCGCGCGCGGGGAGCCGCCGGTCGTCCAACTGCTCGGACCAGCGGCCGCCAGCAAGCAGCTCGTCGCCCGGCGGGTCGCGGCGTCGTTCGGGCTGACCGTCTATCGCCTGGCCGCCGCGCTGCTCCCGACCGGCCCCGCCGAGCTGGAGAACCTCGCCCGGCTCTGGCAGCGGGAGGCGATGCTCTCGCCCGCCGCGCTCTATCTGGACGCCGACGACGTCGACGCCGTCGCACCGGGCGCCCCTCCCGTCGAGGCGTTCCTCGGCCGGTTGCCGACCCCCGCGTTCCTCGCCACGCGGGAGGGCAGGCCCGACCTCACCCGCTGGACGGTGCTGCTCGACGTCGCCGCGCCGACCGCGGCCGAGCGCGCCGATGCCTGGCGCTCGGGGTTGGGCCCCGACGGGGACCCGGCCCTCGTCGAACAGTTGGCCGGGCAGTTCGCGCTGGACACGCCCACGATCGCGGCGCTCGCCGCAGGCACCCCCGCCGACCGGCTGTGGGCGGATTGCGTCGCGCGGTCCCGGCCGCAGCTGGATGGGCTGGCGCGGCGGCTGCCTCCCACCGCGGGCTGGGACGACATCGTGCTGCCCGACGACGAGCTGCGGCTGCTGCGCCAGATCGCCGACCAGGTGCGCCGGCGCACCCGCGTGCACGATGAGTGGGGCTTCGCCGACCGCACGACCCGCGGACTGGGCCTGTCCGTGCTGTTCGCCGGGCCGAGCGGCTGCGGCAAGACGCTGGCCGCCGAGGTGCTCGCCGCCGATCTCGGGCTCGACCTCTACTGCACCGACCTGTCCGGTGTCGTCAGCAAGTACATCGGCGAGACCGAGAAGAACCTGCGCAGGTTGTTCGACGCGGCCGAGACCGGCGGCGCGATCCTGTTCATCGACGAGGCCGACGCGCTGCTGGGCAAGCGCAGCGAGGTCCGCGACGCGCACGACCGCTACGCCAACGTCCAGATCGACTACCTGCTGCAGCGCATGGAGGCCTACCGCGGTCTGGCGATCATGGCGACGAACCTGCGCTCCGCGCTGGACACCGCGTTCCTGCGCAGGCTGCGCTACATCGTCGAGTTCCCCTACCCGGAGCGGGACCAACGGCGCGCGATCTGGCAACGCGCCTTCCCTCCGCGCGTCCCCGGGGCGGACAAGCTGGACTTCGACCGCCTGGCCCGGCTGACGGTCACCGGAGGTATGACCCGCAACATCGCGCTCAACGCCGCGTTCGCCGCCGCCGCAACCGGGTCGCCGGTCACGATGCCGCTGGTGCTGGCCGCGGCCCGCGACGAGTACCGGAAGCTGCAGCTTCCGCTCCACGAGCGCGACTTCGAGTGGGCGGCGTCGTGAGGATCGAGGTGCACATCGAGCGGCTCGTCGTCGACAGCGGCCTTGGGCTGGACGCTCGCCACGCGGCCGAGTTGCGGGCGGCGGTGGTGGCGGAGCTGACCCGGGCGCTGGCCGTCCGCTCCGAATGGGCGCCGTTGATGGCCCGGACGGTGTCGGCCGGACCGCTGCGGCTGCCGTCGCCGGTGGCGCCCGGCCCGGCGGGACAGGCGATCGCCGAAGGGCTGTCCACCGCTCTGACCACGGCTCGGGCCCGCCGATGACAGCGCGCACCGTCGACCGTGCCGCCGACGCCCCGGCCCGGTGCTCAAGCGTGGGGCTCACCCCCCGCACGTGCGCCTGCGGCAGGCACAGCCACGGCGCGGCCCGCTGCCCGTCCTGCGCGTCGGGCCGCATCGCCGAGCCGTCCGATGGGCTGCGCGTGGCCCTCGACCCGGCGCTCGCCGTCGAGTTCGGCGAGCGGTTTCGCACCGACGTGTCGGCCCTCCGCGTGCACAGCGACGACGTCGCTGCCACGTCGGCTGGGCTGACCGAGCTACCGGCCCCGATGCGGCATCACGTGCCGCGCACCCGACACGAGGCCGAGCACCAAGCGGACGCGATGGCTGCGCAGCTGCGCGATCATGCACCGTCCGCGGGACCGCTGCGCTCGGGTCCGGTGCCGCCGGCCTGGCGGCGACCGGTGGAGACAGTGAGCGAGGTGGATCTATCCCACATCCGGCTCGACACAGTTACCAACCCACGCCAGGTCGCTGGCGGCGCCTGCACCGTCGCTGCCTTCCACGACGGAACGTTGTATGCCGGTTTGGCCGGTACGCAGCCGGGAACCGGCCTCGGTCGACACGTCCTGCTGCACGAACTTGTCCACGCAGCCCAGGCCCGCACCGCCGACCTCACCGGTCAGGCCGCCTCCTTCCGGAGCCTCGGCCCGCTGCGGAAGGAGGCGCCGAAGTACTACACACCGACCCTCGCCGAGATCAGAAACGAGGTGCTCGACGCTCTCGCATCTGTCAGCCCGACCGCGGGTGTCGGCGATTTCCCGGCCGTCTTCCGGCTCCTTGACAGCTTGCCGGACGCGGACCTGGTCGTCGTCTTGACCGAGGTCAAGGCCGAGGGCCAGCTCGACTCGATCAGTGGGAACGTTTCCTCCACCACCACACTCGAGCGAAGCCGCATCAGGCGTATCGAAGACGCCATCAAAGCGGTCCAGGCACAACCCACCATCGTCACCATCGGCGCCGAGCAGGTCGAGGTGACACAGCCCGGAGAACGGGCCGAGGCTGAGAACATCTTCCGGGAGCTTCAGGAGAAATACGGGGTCCGAGTCTCGTCGCCGACGGGTGTCAAAGCGCTCAATCTCAAGTACGACCAGGTTCCCGAATCAGTCCGAGCAGGGCTGCGGACCAAGGAGTGGAAGATGAAGGAGTTGCGGGCACTGGTGAAGGCACTGGAGAACTTCGCACCCATCCTCGGAACGGCCCGTGCCGGCTCCACCCGCGAGGGCAATCGGCAGGAATTGACGACTGTGAGCAAGCTTCGTGCGTCGATCAGCGAGAACACCCCAAAGGGCGTCCTGGAAGGCCGTACCAGCCGCCGGATCACTAAAGGCGAGTACGCCGTCCGCAACATGGTCATGTTCGCCGCCGGGGAGAAGGATAGCCCCGAAGTGCTGACAGCACTCGCGATCCACGAGATCTCCCACGGCTTGATGGAATACGCGTTGGACGACTATGTTAAAGGGCTTGATTACTGGAACCCGAACCGGAAGCCGAGCGAAAAGGT
Source organism: uncultured Actinomycetota bacterium (assembly GCA_963822805.1). GTDB lineage: Bacteria > Actinomycetota > Actinomycetes > Mycobacteriales > Pseudonocardiaceae > Pseudonocardia. The sequence continues at coordinate 14,101 of CAWGIV010000009.1, forward strand.
CGAGGCTCCGATCACCCCGTACGGAGAGGAAAATCCCGAGGAAGATCTGGCCGAAGCGCTCAAGTTCTACTTTGTCGCACCCCAGACCTTGAGGAACGGTACGGGTGCGCCAACCGGCGCGCCGGGCAACCCGTGCCCAAAGCGTTTCGCCTTGATCGACAAGTTCGTCAAGGCCTGGAAGCGGCCCGCACCGTCGCGGTGACCGGCGGCTGCCGCGGCCGATCGGCGGGCACCTGTCAGCGAGCGTGGCGAGGCTTCGGTTCGCACCCTTCCTCGCCCTTGCGCCTCCCGCAGGAGGCGCAAACCCACGAAGGCGGCGCGAACACGAGAAATCAGCGCTGTGACGGACCGGTGAGACCGACCATCGATACTGGCCGGGAAGGTCTCGCCGAGGCCTGGACAAGGCGGGATGGCCGGCCCCGCGCTCACCGCGGCGCATGCCGAGAGCGGGCCCGCACCCGGGACGTCGAACGGGTCCTCGCCCGGCCCGGCACCGCGCTCGACCGCGAGCTGCCGGACGGCATCGGGGCCCGGCTCGGGGTCGACGTGAGGACGACCTCGTGCTGTTCAGCGTGCTCTGGCTGGAGCGGGACGACCCCGCGTGGATGCTCGACCCGATCGCCGACCCTCGCTACAGCGCTGCGCTCCGCACTCTCGTGGTGCGTCACTGCGGGACCTACGGGCTCAGGCGCTAATGCGGATGACGCACCCTAATGACCGGACCGGCGCTCGCTATCCAGCGCGCCGACGCCGAGTCACGGGACGCCGAGCGGGTGCTCGCCCGGCCCGGCGCCGTGCTGGACCGCCCGCTGCGGGCCGACATCGGCGCGCAGTTCGCCATCGACCTGAGCACCGTGCGGGTGCATACGGACCCGCAGGCGGCGGCGTCGGCGGTACGGCTGGGCGCCGCGGCATACACGACCGGACGGCACATCGTGTTCGCTCCCGGTCGGTTCGACCCGGGAAGCGCCGCAGGTCGGCCGGCCGTACGCGGGCCTCTCCGCGAACGTGGCGGCCCGCTGGGCACATACCGCGCTCTCGGCCGGGATCCGGCTCGACGTGTCGCTGCAGGACCGGCGACGTTCGTGCGGGTGGGGGTGCAGCATCGGACGTCCCGGCTACACCAGCCGGAGGATGATCACGCGCTGGCGTGCGTGCACCATCGCGTAGACGATCAGGCCAGCGCCGCCGCCGTAGGTGGTGGTCCACTGGTCGGTGGCCTGGTCGTAGCTGTCGCGGGGCTGGTGCGGGTTCTCCAGCAGCTGCTCGATGCGAGCGTTGATCTGGCCACGGGTTGGTTCGGGCAGGCTGTTGTAGTCGACGCGTGCGATCTCCAACCAGATCAGGCCGTAGCGGGCCACTGCGTCCTCGTCGCTGTTCAGTGTCGCCTGTCCTGTGCTGCCGACTACAGCTGATGCCAGTCCCCGTGGCCGTCGCGCTCCCACAGCCCGTCGAACACGCCCTCGCGGGCGCGGGCGAGTTGGGCCTGCTCGTGCTCAGACAGCGGGTTGGCGCGGATCACCGCGATCCCCCACCACCGGTCCAGAACCTGCTGGGCGGGGGCGAGGTCGTAGTCGGAAGCGGCCTGGTGAGCGGCGTGGGTGAACTCGGCCTCGAACTGCGCGCACTCGGACGGGGACAGCTGCCCGAGCGCGGCCCGGATGGCGGGGCCGGAGCGTTCGATCCTCGTTGTCGCCGTAGTCACTGCTGCAGTATCTCCCCCGCCGGGGCTCGGGACATGTGGGCACGCCGAATCAACGATGCGCCCCGGACAACCCGACGTCTGGAGCCTCGCTCACGACGACACGATCGCCATCACCTGGGACCGGGACACCCTCCGGGACGCCGCGGTCGCGCGTGCGACGTCGAGGACAACCCCGTCGTTCGCTGACCGTCTACAGGACGATCGGGGCCTGGGCGCCGAACACCAACCCGATGGTCCCGCTCCAGGTGCCCTTCTTCAGATCGACCCCGCCGGTGACCTGGATCGCGACGCTGAACGGGCCCTGGGTCTTGGCGAGTTGAGCCTGCCCCTGCAGGGAATAGCCGGTCTCGCGAGTCTTCGTGTTGTAGTCCACGCCGAAGTTGGGACCCAGCGACAGATCGTAGTCCGGGTTGGGCGAGTCCTTCGGCTGCCCGAAATGGAGTCGGATCAGGTTGAACCCGGCACTGAGCAGCTCGTGGGCCTGGGCATCGACGGCGACCCCGACGCCGATCGCCAATGCGGGCTCGCCGATCAGGTTGGTCGCCTGCCACAGGCTGGGGTCGGAGAGATGATCTATCGGATGGCGCGACCGCCAGTCACGGCGGGCGTACAAACCGGGGCTGCTGAGCTGCAACGCCATCGAGATCGGCACGAATGTGGCGTCGGTTCCGATCCCGACCGCCCCCTGGACCTGCACCTGGCCCTGAAGCCAAGGGTCCGGGTCCGGCGGTGTGGCACGCTTGTGCGCCGGCCCAGGAGGGTCGACCCGCGGCGCGGCAAGGGGTTCGTCGGGCGGCCGGGCGGGCGCAATGTTGGGCTGCCCGATCCGGGCGATGTCCCGGCGGATGAGGGCCAGGAAGGCGGGGTCCAGTGGCAGCCCGGTGAACGGGAGCGGGCCGAGGCGCAGACTCAGCATCCGGCCGTCCAGCAGGTCGAGGTCGTGCATCGAGCGACGGGGAATGAAGCCCTCGGTCCGCGCGGTGGTCTCGGACTCGTCCCGAGCGACGGTCATGTCCGGCTGCGCGGTCATGTTCGGCACCCGGTGGCCGCCGACCACTGCCGCGGCGGCCGCAGACGCTTCAGTCTCGGCAAGGCTCCCGGGGCTGCCAAGCGACAGGCTCCCGGTGCCGGTGGCGCCGCGCTGCTGGACGACATGGGCGAGCTCGTGAGCAAGCAGGCGCCAGCCCGCCGATGTGCCGGGTGAATACCGGCCGGTGTTGAAGACAATGCTGGTTCCGACCGTGTACGCGCTGGCCCGTACGGCTTGCGCGGATTCGGCCGCACGGTCGTCGGTATGCACCCGAACCTGGCTGAAATCGTGGCCGAACTGCGCACCGACCGTGGTCCGGGTCTGGTGGTCGAGCGGTTGACCCGCAGACCTCAGCGCCCGGTGGACGATCGGAGGCACGTCGTGACCGCCGCTGCGCGGCAGAACCGCCTGCGGGGACGCGAACCCGCTCATGTTTGATCACCTCGCCGATCCTGCATTCCGGGCCCGGCCCGGCCCGGACACGACAGCCAAGCACGACAGTCGCGGTCACTTGTTGCCGACATCCAGAGGCGCAGTGTCGCCGACTCGTGACATGACTTCCTTCTTATACCTCTGCGCTCGCTTTCCGACGCCGTTGTAGGCGCGAGCGGCCTCCGCCCAGCTTGTCTCGCCGATGGACTTGTACTTGAAGAACAGCCAGCGGACGCCGGTGCGGATCCAGAAGGCGTAGTCGAGGTGCAGGTCGACATCCCGGCTACCCATGACGTTGTGGCCGTCCATGCGCGCCTCGAAGAATTCTTGCACCGCCTCCCGGAAGTCCGGGTTCCCCCAGATGATGCTCTCCGTCAGTCCACTCGCCCGGTGCGACTTTTCGAAGTCGTCGAGCTGGTGGCTAGCGTACAGGTCCGGCGCCATCTCCTTGAGCATCAACAGCTGCTGTTCACCGGATGAGTCGATCGCCTGCATCACGTTGAACCGCGACTTGATTGGGAAATTGGCCGCACCCGGACTCGACCAGTCATATGGCGGCGGCTCCAGGTGCTGGCCCTCGACACCGACGCGGCTCTCCTGGAACAGCATCGACTTCACAAGGTTAGGGTCGCAGTTCTGCTTCGGCTTGAGCTGCTTGTTGTAGAAGTCGACCCAGTGCGCGATATCGGCGTCGAACCGGTTGTACATCGTCTGGCGGACCAGCATGCGGCTGAGCGTGACCTGACGGCTGACAAGCAACTGCTTCTGGTTGGCCAGCTCCTTCTCGGCGTCCTTGAGGTCCTTCTCCCACACGTCAGGTCGTTTTGCGAACTTCGACTTCTGCGCTGTGATCGTGGCAACTGTCGTGACCCGCTCCTGCACCTTCTGCTCGCTCTTCGCCACGGCGGACTGCTGCCCGGCCAGACCGACCCGGTACTCCCGGACGCCTGCGATCGGTGTGTACAGCGGCTCGAGCTCGAGCTTGGGCACGTCGAAGATCACCTGGCCCTTAACGCCGGCGAAGCTCACCTGTGCGCTCGGCCCGGTCCCGTGCCAATCGACGACGACGACCTTTGCGCCCTTCGGCGTGCCACCCTGCGACGTGCGCAGTGTGAAGGTGAGTCCAACCATCTCCTCGGATACGTCATCGACGCTCGTTTTGAGATTGACGGCCTGCCCGCCTGCCGTTTCGGCTACGTGCTCGGCCTCGTGACGCAACAGATCCTGACCGGCGACGGTCTGCGGTCGATATCGGTCCGCCCGGACCGCGATATCGCTACCGAACGTGACGGCGTCCGCGCCCAACGCCCGCGCCACGTGGTCGCCGTGAACGTCGGTGTGGACCCGGACTCGGCTGAGGTCCCACCCGACCTGCGCCCCGAGCCGCGTTCGCAGCGGCTCCGGAAGCGGCTCGCCCGGCCCTACCCGATCACGCAGCTGCTCGGTCGTCACGTCGAAGGGCGGGGCATGGGTGCGACGCGGGCTCGTCGAACTCTCGGGTCGCCCCCGCGGGGATGGCTGGCGGGGTTCAGGCAGCTCGAAGGTAGGCATCGGGCCTCCGCAGGTCAACGTGCTCATCGTCTGGAGGTGCCGTCACCGGGCCGTCACGCGGCGCCACCAGAAACGCGATCGCGCCGGATTCGGCGCCGGGCGGAACCGGCGGATGCCCGTGACGGCCCGCTGACGCGGGCCGGTGATGGTGGCCGGATCGGATTGGCTGGCGGCTCCGCGCGGGCGGGCTGCCAATTAGGCGAGCCAAGGATCCGTCAACGGACGTGGATCTCTACGTGGTGTCCGCCTGCGCGGGCCAGTCGCGCGTCCCTGGTCAGCAGCGGGCACTCCAGCGCCTCCGCAAGGGCCACGTAGGCGGCGTCGTAGGCGGTGAGGTTGTCGCGGAGGCTGAACCCCCGCAACCGCAGCGCCGCCCCGCTGGGCCACCGCCGGACGGGCAGGTCATCGAAGTCGGTCAAGGCGTCCTGCGCCCGGACCGCGCTGAGCTGCCCGCCGAGGGTCAGCCCTCGCAGCGCGGAGACGATCTCGAAGTCCAGCAGCGTCGGGGCGTGCAGCTCCTCCGCGGCGAGCTCAGGCGAAGATCCTCGCTGCCCCGATCATCGGCCGACGCGGGAACTGTGACGGCCCGGTGACGCGGGCAGACGATGCTGACCGGGTCGGTCTCGCCGAGGCCGGGACGGAGACGGCCCGATGGCGCACCTGCCCACCGCCCCGCGCGTGCTGCGCGGCGGGTTCGTGCTGCTGGACGCCACGTCCGGGCGGCCGGTGCGGACGATCCCGTTCCAGTACAACCCCGACACGCTGACCCGCACGCTGGCCCCGCAGGGGATCGGCCAGGAGCCCGGCGACCGGCTGGAGGCCCTGCGGCTCAAGGGGCCGCCCCACGAGACGTACAAGTTCGACGCCGAGTTCGACGCGACCGAACAACTCGACCAGCCCGACCAGAACCCGACCGAGGCGCAGCACGGCCTGCTGCCCGTGCTGTCGGCCCTGGAGTCGAGCATCTACCCCGACGTCGCCCAACTGTTGGCCGAGGACCAGATGGCAGCCTTCGGCATGATCGAGGTCGCGCCCGTCACCGCGCCGCTGACGGTGTTGGTGCTGGGGCGCAGCCGGGTGCTGCCGGTGCGGCTGACCGACCTGTCGGTCACCGAGGAGGCGTTCGACACCAGCCTGCAGCCCCTGCGGGCGAAGGTCACGGTCAGCGCCCGCGTGCTGACCGTCAACGACCTCGGCTTCGGCGACAAGGGCGGGCTGCTCTACCTCGCCCACCACCGCGGGAAGGCCCAGCTGGCCGCGCTGATCACCCGGACCCCCACCGATCTCGGCCTGACGTCGCTGTAGGAGCGTCCGATGTTCACCGCAGGCAGCCGCTACGCCGACCTCCCCGTGCTCCAGTACACGTTCCCGGACGGCCGCTCGGTGCGCTATGTCGCCCGCAGGCTGCTGCCGGACCCGGATGCGCTGACGACGCTCCGCATCCACGTCGTGCGCCCCGGCGAGCGGCTCGACAACATCGCCGCCGCCGAGCTCGGGGATCCCGAGCAGGCGTGGCGCATCGCCGACGCGCACCGGGTGCTCGACCCCGCCGAGCTCGCGACGCCCGGCAGGCGGCTGCGGATCACCCTGCCGATGGGCCTGCCGGCCGGCGTCACCCTGGGTGGTCCCGGTGCCTAGTTCGCTGCAGCTCATGCTGATGATGGGCCCGACCGTGCCCATCCCGGTGCCCGCAGCACTCGCGGACGCCCTCCAGACGGTGCAGGTGACCACCTCGTCCGGCCGGGCCAGCGGATTCCAGCTGGGCTTCGCCGTCAGTACGCGGTCGGTGATCACCCAGGTCCTGCTGCCCGCCGGGTTCTTCGACCCGGGGATCCGGGTGGTGCTCGTCGCCGTCGTCGGCGGCGTTCCCTCGGTGCTGATGGACGGGATCATCAGCCGTCAGGAGATCGTGCCGAGCGACGAGCCCGGGGCGTCGACCCTGACCGTCACCGGCGAGGACCTGTCACTGGCGATGGACCTCGTGCACGAGCGCGAATGCTGGCCCGCGATGCCGTTCGACGTGCGGGCCAGCCTGATCTGTGGGAAGTACGCGCGGTACGGGATGATCCCGGTGATCGTCCCGCCGGTCTTCACCGACGTGCAGAGCCCGACCGAGCACATCCCCGTCCAGTCGTCCACCGACCTCGCCTACCTGAAGGCGATGGCCTCGGAGGTCGGCTACGTCTTCTTCGTCGAGCCCGGCCCGGCCCCGCTGACGAACGTCGCCTACTGGGGCCCCGAGGTGCGTGTCGGGCTCGTGCAACCGGCCTTGACGGTCGGGATGGGCGCCGCGACCAACGTGGAGTCCCTGTCGCTGTCGTTCGACGGGCTGTCGCGCACCCAGTACACGATCACCCTCACCGAGCCGCACACCAAGATCGGCATAGCCGTCCCCGTGCCGGACATCAGCCTGCTGCATCCCCCGCTCGCCACCCGGCCCGCGGCGGCGCTGCGGCAGGAACCGCTGCCGGACATCTCGGACCGCTCGATGGTCGAGGTGCTCCTGCTCGGCCTCAGCCGCACGTCGCAGGTCTCCGACGCGGTCACCGGGCAGGGCAAGCTCGACGTGCTGCGCTACGGGCACGTGCTGCGGGCCCGGCAGCTGGTCGGGCTGCGCGGCGCCGGGCTGGCCTACGACGGCCTCTACTACGTCACCAGCGTGACCCACGACATCAAGCGCGGCGAGTACAAGCAGAGCTTCTCCCTCGCCCGCGACGGCCTCATCCCCCTCATCCCGGCGGTGCTCCCGTGACGACCGACGCGAAGAAGTTCAGCGGCCCCTACAAGGGCGTCGTGGTGTCCAATATCGACCCGAACGGGGCCGGACGGCTGATGGTGCGGGTCGAGGACGTGCTCGGCGCCGACCCGTGCATCTGGGCGGAGCCCGCCAGCCCGGTGGCCGGGCTGTCGAGCGGCATGTACGTCGTGCCGCGCAAGGACTCCGGGGTCTGGGTGCACTTCGTCAACGGCGACCCCGACCGTGCCGTCTACACCGGGTTCTGGCGGGGCGGGGTCGGCGAGGTGCCCCCCGCCGCCGCGACCGCCCCGCCGGGCACACCGCAGATCGTGCTGGGCACCCCGAACCAGAACTACCTGGTCATCTCCGATATGGCGGGCCCGTCCGGCGGGATCCTGCTACAGCAGGGCGGCCCGGCCGGGCCGTACATCAAGCTGTACGAGGGCGGCGTGGAGATCGGCGCAGGCGCCGCCGGTCCGACGATCAAGGTGACGGCCGCCGGGATCGACCTCGGCAACGGCGCGCTCACGGTGACGAAGTAGGGGTGACGTCGATGCCGGGCTACCTCGTGTCGATCGCGAGCAGCATCACCTGCTCACATCTGGGCACCGTCAAGATCACCCCCTCGCAACAACGCGCCCTCGTCGGGGGTGCGCCGATCGCCACCGCGCTCGACACGACGGTGATCGGCGGCTGCCCGGCAGGCACCCCGACCAGCCCACCGTGCACGACCCTGGGCTGGACCGGGACCGCGAGCAGCGTCCTGGTCAGCGGCCAGCCCGCGCTCCTGCAGACGCTTCCCCCGGCCGGACCGGTCCCCGGCGACGGGACCTGCGTCGGACCACCGCCCAACACGCCGCTGGTCACGGCGATCCAGCTGCGGGTCAGAGGGACGTGACGCCATGGCCCAGCGCATCGACGTCGACTTCCCGCTGCACATCGACCAGCGCGGGCGCACCGCGGTGACCGACTACGCCGACCACGTCCGGGACATGGTGGAGCAGCTGCTGTTCACCCGGCCCGGTGAGCGCGTCAACCGACCGGACTTCGGGTGTGCGCTGCTCGACCTGCTGTTCGCGCCGAACAGCCCGGAGCTGGCCGCGGCGACCTCGCTGACCGCCCAGGCGGCGCTGCAGCGGTTCCTCGGCGACGTGCTGACCGTGTCGGCGATCGAGGCGAGCGCCGAAGAGGCCACGTTGCGGGTGGAGGTCAGCTACGTGATCACCGCCACCGGTGCGGAACGCACGGACGTCATCGAAGGGAGCGCGGGCTGATGGACGCGTCGCTCACCTGCTGCGACGAGCGCCGCCGCGCCGACGCCCGGGCCGCAGGCGTGGGCGGCATCGACGCCGTGTCGGTCGGAGCCGACCCGCACACCCTCGTCGTGCGGCTGTTCGGCCCGCCCCCCGCCGGGGTCGGACCGGACAACGTCCGGATCGACGGCGGCCACCAGGTCACCGGCATCCGGGCCGTCACGGTGGAGCAGGCACCGGACGAGGATCCCGAGCTGGCGGGCTGCGTGCTCGTCACCGTCGACCGTGTGGGCGACCTGTCGACCTACCGGTTGTGCCTGGTCGAGCCCGATCCCCGCGGCGGCCCCGGCACCCGGCCCTACCGGGGGTTCGACCCGCGCTACGCCTGCTGCGGGTTCACCTTCGGCCAGGACTGCCCCGGCCTGGTGGACTGCGCCCCGCCGACCGCGCCGACACCCCCGCCGACCGCGCCGCCCGTGATCGACTACCTCGCCCGCGACTACGCCAGCCTGCGCCGCGCCCTCCTGGAGCGGCTGACGCTGACCGTGGCCGGCTTCGTCGAGCGGCACGCACCGGACCTCGGCATCGCGCTCGTCGAGCTCCTGGCCTACGCAGGTGACGAGCTGGCCTACCGGCAGGACGCCGTGGCCACCGAGGCGTACCTGGACACAGCCCGGCTGCGGACCTCGGTGCGCAGGCACGCCCGGCTAGTCGACTACGCGATGCACGACGGTTGCGCCGCCCGCGCGGTCGTCTGCGTCGAAGTGGGCGACGACACGGTCGAGCTCCCGGCGGGCACCTACCGGTTCGCCGCGGGACCCGAGGCGTTCGAGCCCGTCGTCGAGGCCGCGGTCATGCTGCACCGGACGCACAACGCGATCAGCATCTGGACGTGGGGCGACACGGAGTGCACGCTGCGGATCGGCGCCACGGCCGCGACCCTGCGCGACGGCGACCCCACCGCGGCGGACTCCCACGCGCGCGTGCTGGCCCTCGCCGCAGGCGACCTGCTCGTCTTCGAGGAGCTGATCGGGCCGGTCACCGGCCTGCCCGCCGAAGCGGACCGCACCCACCGGCAGGTCGTGCGGCTCACCTCGGTGCGCCCGACCCGCGACCCGCTCTACGACCAACCGCTGGTCGAGGTCACCTGGGACCGCGCCGACGCGCTCGCCTTCCCGCTCTGTCTACGGGCCCGCGGCGGCCCCGACTGCACGGACCAGGAGGTCGGCGTCGCACGGGGCAACGCCGTGCTGGTCGAGCACGGCCGCAGCACCACCTTCGACTCGCCGCTGGAATGGCCGACGTCGGCACCGACGCGGCCGGGCTGCCCGCCAACGCCCGCCTTCGGCTGCCCCGACGACGGACCCGGCGAGGTGCCCGCCTATCCCCTGCTGCGCACCGACACCTCGATCGCCATCCCGGACGCGCCGGTGAGCCGGCACGCGCCCTTCCCCGACCCCCGGACCGTCGCGGCGGCGCAGGCCGGGCACCTGCGCGGCCTGCCCGACCGGGCCACGGCCCGCCTCTCCGCCCTGCTCGACGCGGCCCACGCCGGGCATCCGCCCGCTCCCGACGACCCGTATCTGCTGCTGCTGTTCGGTCCCGCGACGCTCGCGACGGTGCCGCTCGCCGACCACCCCGTGCGGGCGCTGCGCACGCTGCTGGCCCGGTTCGACGAGCTGCTTCAGGTGAAGCTGCGCCGCGTCGCCGACCTCGTCGCACGCGCCCGATCCGGGTACGTGCTCGCCGACGCCGAGGACGGCTGGGAGGTCGGCGCGTCCTGGGGTGCCGTCGAGGCCGCCGGGCTGGATCCGACCAACCCCGCATTGCACGGGGCCGCCGCGCAGGCGCTGGCCCCGGACCCGCGTGCCGCGCTGCCCGCTGTCTCGGTGACCGCCGGGCCCGACACCGAGCGGCCGTGGCGGCCGCGCCGGGACCTGCTGGCGAGCGGCCCGACCGACCGCGACTTCGTCGGCGAGCTCGACGACGACGGCCGTCTGCGGCTGCGGTTCGGCGACGGAAGCGCGGGCGCGCTACCGCAGGCGGGCGCGCCGCTCACGATCCGCTACCGGGTCGGCAACGGTACGGCGGGCAACGTCGGCGCCGAGGCCATCGACCAGCTCGTCCTGTCCGGCGTCGCGGGCGTGTCGGTTACCCGGGTGCGCAACCCGACGCCGGCAGGCGGAGGGACCGAACCCGAACCCGTCGACGACGTACGACGGCTCGCACCGAGCGAGGCGCTCCGGCACCTCAAACGGGCCGTCACCGCGGCCGACTACGCCGTCCTCGCCGGCGCCCGGCCGGACGTCCAGCGCGCCGCCGCCGAGCTGCGCTGGACCGGCTCCTGGTACGAGGCGCGCGTGGCCGTCGACCCGCTGGGCGCCGAGGTCGCCCCCGCGTGGATGCTCGACGAGATCCGCGCGGCGCTGCACGGTGTGCGCCGGATCGGCCACGACGTCGTCGTGCGGACCGCCCAGCTCGTGCCGCTGCGCCTGAAGGTCTGCGTGCAGGCGGGCCCCGACGCGATCGCGGGTCACGTCCGCGCCGCCGTGGCCGCCGCACTGGGCGCGGGCGTGACCCCCGACGGTCGGCGCGGGCTGTTCCATCCCGACGAGCTGACCTTCGGAACCCCGGTGCGGGTGAGCCGGATCGTCGCCGACGACGGCGGCGCTGCCGGGGGTGCTTGCGGTCACGGTGACCGAGCTGGCCCGGCTGTTCGGCGGCCCGTCGGACGCGCTGACCACCGGCGTCCTGCCGATGGCGCCCGATGAGGTCGCGCAGCTGGACAACGACCCGACGCAACCCGAGCACGGCGTGCTGGAGATCGACCTGCGAGGTGGACGGTGACCGGTTGCGGCTGCGGCGCGGGCGCGGCGTCGATGACCCCCCGGCCTGCGGGCAACCCGCCCGGGCGGTCCGCGATCACCTACCGGGCGGGGGATCACGCCCGCTTCCTCGCCACGATGCTGACCCGGCTGGCCGCTTACCCCGAGCTCGACGCGCTGCGCACCCGGGACCCCGGAGACTTCGCGGTGGCGCTGCTGGACTGCTGGGCGGTGGTCGCCGACGTCACGACGTTCTACACCGAGCGGCTCGCCAACGAGGGCTACCTGGGCACCGCGACCGACCCCGCGTCGCTGCTGCACCTGGCCCGGCTGGTCGACCATCGGCCGCGACCCGCGCTCGGCTCGAGCGTCGAGCTCGCCTTCACCCTCCAGCCCGACGCCGTGGCCGTCGTCCCGGCCGGAACCCAGGCGCGCAGCGTTCCGGGACAGGGCGAGCTGCCGCAGGCCTTCGAAACCGGCGCCGACCTGCCCGCCCGCGCCGACTGGAACACCCTCGCCGTGCGGACCACGCAGCCCGCCGCGACGTCCGCGGACTCCGCCAAGGCCCTGGACACCCTCACCATCGCGGGCACCGCGGCCAATCTGCGGGCGGGCGACCGGCTGCTCTTCGTGTTCGGCGGCGCCGACGTGCAGGCGCAGCCGCAGCCCACGACGGTCGTCCGCACGGTCGCGTCGGCCATCCCGGACTTCGCCGCGGGCCGCACCGCCGTCCAGTTCGTCCCCTCCGACCTGAACGCACAGCAGGCGTTGCGGGACCGCCTCGGAAGGGCCCTCGCCAGGGTGCTGGAGCCGGTTCCGGCGGGCGCCGGGACCGAGGTCGTCCTCGAGGCGGTGGTGCGCGGCGTCGAGGGGATCGGCCGGGGGCTGGACTACGCCGTGTTGGCCCGGCTGGTCAGCGAGCTGGCCGAGGCGGACGCGCTGGTCAGGGCGCGGGCGAGCCAGCCGGTGCTGGCCTGGCTGGACACCGCGGTCGCGCGGGCCGCCGCCCTCGCGCGGACGGCACTCGCGGTGGTGAGCACGGCGCAGCGGCGCAGCCCGCCGGAGATCGAGTACCTGCGGGAGCTGGCCGTCGAGCTGGTCTGCCCGCCGAACGAGGGTGACCGCGAGCGGGGGCGCGATCCCGCGTGCGCGGCCGCGGTCCCGCTGGTCACCGCGGCGGCGGTGCTGCCCGCGCTGCGCAGGCCGCCCGCCCGGCCCGCGGCCGTGCCGCCGGACCCCCAACGCCTGTTCGCCCCGCAGTCGGACGTGCAGTCCGCGCTGCTCGCCGCGGCCGATCCGCGCCTCGCGCCCGTGCTGCGCACGGCGATCGGCAACCAGGCCGTCACCCCGCCCCCCGCCACCACCGCGGTGCTCGCCCTCCGCGTCGCCGCCCGGTCCGTCAACCCGAACGCTTTCGTCGGCGACGACACCACGAAGCTGCTGGTGGAGGGCACGGTCGACACGGTCACCCGAGGCAGCTGGCTGCTCACCGAGCAGGTCGACAACGCCGGCTGCGTCACGTCGAAGGTCACCCGGGTGACGGACGTGGCGCGCCTGCGACAGCCGGTCTCGCCCCGGCCCGAGAACTCACCCGAGGTGGCGGTGCCGGTCACGCTCCTCACCGTCAACGGGGCCGCCTACACGGTCGGCGACCCCACAAATTGGAACGGAATCACCGCCTACGGCGGCGGCGAGCCGCTCACCCCCGTCGAGATCCCGATCACCGACCCGGTCGGCGGAGACCGAATCACCCTGGCCCGCATGTACGACGGGCTTGAGCCGGGGCGGCTGCTCGCGATCTCCGGCGAGCGCACCGACATCCCCGGCACCCCCGGAATCCAGGCCACCGAGCTGGCGATCGTCGCGGGCGTCGAGCAGGCGGTCGACCCGGCCCGACCGGGCGACCCGGTCCGCCCGACGCTCCTGCTCGCCACGCCGCTGGCCTACACCTACCGCCGCGACACCGTCACGGTGCTGGGCAACGTGGTGTCGGCCACCCAGGGGGAGACCCGCAGCGAGGTCCTCGGCAGCGGCGACGCCGGGCAGCCCGGCCAGAGCTTCGTGCTGCGCCAGGTGACGGCGACCGCGCCGCTGACCCGGTTGCCCTCGGCGGAGGCCGACGGGGCGCGCCCGGAGCTGACCGTACGCGTGGACGGGGTCGCCTGGTCGTCCGTCGACAGCCTGGTCGACCTCGGCCCGACCGACCCGGGCTACGTCCTGGCCGACCGTCCCGACGGCAGCGTCGCGGTCGCCTTCGGCGACGGCCGCAACGGGGCCCGCCCGGCGACCGGCGTCGAGAACATCACCGCCCGCTACCGGCTCGGCGCCGGACCGGCGGGCAACGTGGCGACGGGTCAGGTCACCCAGCTTGCCGCGCGGCCGCTGGGCGTCACCGCCGTGACCAACCCGATTCCGGCCACCGGCGGCGCGCGCGCCGATGGCCCCGACGACCTGCGCGCCGGCATCCCGCGGCGAACCCTGGCGCTGGACCGGCTGGTGTCGGTGGCCGATTACGAGGCGTTCGCGCTGGCGCGCGCCGGCGTCGGGAAGGCGTCGGCCCGGCGGCTGTTCGACGGCGACCGGGAGATCGTGCACCTCACCCTCGCGGGTGTCGACGACGCCCCACTCGACCCTTCGGACGCGCTGGTCACGAAACTGCGGGCGGCGCTGGCCGCCGAGGGCGACCCCCATTTGCCGGTCGCGGTCGCTGTGCGCGACCTCGTGACGATCGTGCTCTCGGCCGGGGTGAAGGTGCTGCCGGGCTACGCGTTCGAGCTGGTCGAGCCCGCGGTTCGGGCGGCGGCCCTGCGGGTGCTGGGCTTCGCGCAGCGCGACCTCGGCGCACCGGCCGACCTCAGCGCCGTGGTGGCCGCGCTGCAGGCGGTGCCCGGCGTCGACTATCTCGACATCGACGTGTTCGCCGGGATCCCGGCCACCGGCGACCCGGTCGCCCTGGTCACCGCCGCGGCCGCGTTGACCACGGCCAACCCGGTCGTCCCGGCCGCGCCCGCGGTCTTCGACGAGGTCATACACACCGTCGGCCCGTCGGAGACGCTGAGCCAGATCGTCATTCGGTCCGGCATAGGCCTGGACGAAATTGCCCGGCTCAACCCCGGGCTGACCAGCGTGACCCTGGCCGAAGGCACGGCGGTCGTCGTGTTCCGGGGGATCCGGCCTGCCCAACTGGCGGTGCTGTCCCCGGACATCCCCGCCACGCTCACCCTGCGGAGGATCCCGTGACCGACCTGTATGACCTGCTGCCGGCGGTGTACCGCATCCGGGACGCCGATGCGGGCAACCCATTGCGGTCACTCCTGGGCGTGATCGAGGAGCAACGGCAGATCGTCGCCGACGAGATCGAGCAGCTCTACGCCGACTGGTTCATCGAGACCTGCGCGGACTGGGTCGTCCCCTACCTCGGCGCGCTCGTGGGCAGCCTGCCGCTGCCCGGCTACGAGGAGGCGCTCGGCACCGGTACCGCGCCCGGGCTGCTGCGCGCGGTCGCGCCCCGCCGCGACGTCGCCGACGCCATCGCGAGCCGCCGCCGCAAAGGAACGCTCGCGGTGCTGGAGGACCTCGCCGCGGACGTCGCGGGCTGGCCTGCCCGGGCCGTCGAGTTCCGTACACTGCTCGGTCTCACCCAACCGGTGCGCTGTTACGGCACCGACCCGGCCGAGCAGCGCACGCGCGCCCGCCGCGCCCGGCTCGCCGACCTGCGTCGGGGGGACGTGCTCGACCGCGTCGACGGGCCGTTCGACGAGCTGGCCCACACCGTCGACGTGCGCCGCGTGACCTCCGCGCGCTCGCCGGGCCGCTACAACATCCCCGAGGTCGGTCTGTTCGTGTGGCGGCTGGGCGCGTACTCGATCACCTGCGCGCCTGCCTACTGCCGCGACCGGGACCGGCGCCACTTCACCTTCAGCATCCTCGGCAACGACACGCCGCTGATCACGAAGCCGGTGCGGGAGCCCGACCCGACCCACATCGCCGACGAGTCCGCCGTGCCCGCGTTCATCCGGCGGCGCGCCCTGGCCGACCGCACCGGCGCCTACTACGGGCCGGGCCGGAGCCTGTGCATCTGGCTGTCCGACGGCGCCGCGGCCACCCCGATCCCGCTGCAGCAAATCGTCGCGGCCGACCTGTCCGGCTGGCGCTACACCCCGGCCCGCGGCCAGGTCGCCGTCGATCCGGTGCTGGGACGGATCGCGTTCCCGGCCCGGCACGCGCCCGACACCGGGGTGTGGGTGACCTACCACCACGGGTTCTCCGCCGACATCGGCGGCGGCGAGTACCCGCGCCCGGACGGTCCCGACACCCCGTACCGCGTCGGTCCGGGCCAGCACTACGCCCGGATCGTCGACGCCGTCCAAGCCTGGCGGGACAGCAAGCGCGGCCCGTCGACCGCCGTCGTCGAGCTGGTCGGGTCGGTCGCCTACCAGGAACAGATCCAGATCGACCTGGACCGGGGCGACCAGCTGACGCTCCGCGCGGCCGTCGGCAGCCGCCCGGTGCTGCGGCTGCTCGACTGGTACAGCAACCGACCCGACGCGCTCCACATCGTCGGCTCGGGGGAGGGTGAGGGGCCGCCGCCGCAGATGGTCCTCGACGGGCTGCTCGTCACCGGGCGCAGCGTGCGGGTGGAGGGCGACGTCGGACGGTTGACGATCCGGGACTGCACGCTCGTCCCGGGCTGGTCGATCGACGAGCGCTGCCGCTGCGAGCATCCCGGCGAGCCCGCCCTGGAGCTGGTCGACACGCCCGCGTGTCTGCAGATCGAGCGCAGCATCGTCGGGGCGATCCTCGTCGACCGGGAGGAGGTCCGCCACGAGCCGGGCCCGATCTTCGTCTCCGACAGCATCCTGGACGTCGGCGGCGAAGGCGGCGGCTGCGCGCTGTCGGCCCCGGACGGGCGGGCCGCGCACGCCGTGCTGTCGACCCGGCGCACCACTGTGTTCGGCGCGATCCACACCGTCGGGGTCGGGTTGGTCGAAAACTGCATCCTGGGGATCCTGCGCGTCGCACGCAGGCAGCAGGGCTGCGCGCGGTTCTCCTACCTCGCGCCGGGGTCCGCGCCACCGCAGCACTTCCACTGCGAGCCGGAGCTCTCCGGCGATCCCGACCGGGTACGGCCGAGCTTCACCAGCCGCGAATACGGCACCCCCGGCTACGCGCAGCTCGCCGCGGACTGCCCGGACGAGATCGGGCGCGGCGCCGACGACGGCGCCGAGCTCGGCGCCTTCCACGATCTCTTCCAGCCGCAGCGCGCCGACAACCTGCGCAGGCGGCTCGCCGAGTTCCAGCCCGCCGACTGCGACGCCGGCCTGATCATCGTCAGCTGAGGAGCCAACCGTGCACGTCGACATCTCCCGGGCCTCCTTCGACCCGGCCAAGCACTTCACCGGCGTCATCCCCCAGCAAGGCCGGGTGACCCTCGACGCCGACGCCTACGAGGCGACCCGGATCTTCCAGCAGCAGCTGCGCACCGTGATCGCCGACATCCTCGGACCGGCCGCCTGCCCGATCGAGCACGCCGGATTCGCCGTGACGCGCACCACCACCGACAGCCGTCCGGACCTGCGGCTGTCCCCGGGCCGGATGTACGTCGACGGGATCATGGTGGAGAACCCGGCGGACGACATGACCTACTTCGGGCAGCCGGACGGCTACCTGGATCCGCGAGCGGAGCCGCTGCCCACCGACCAGGCCTACATCGCCTACCTGCGGGTGTGGGAGCGGGCCGTCACCGCGCTGCAGGACCCGTCCATCCGGGAGATTGCGCTCGGCGACCCGGGGCCGGACACCGCCGCCCGCAGCCAGGTGGTGTGGCAGGTCGACGTCCTCGCCTTCGAGCACGACCCCGCCAGCGAGAAGGCCGCCGGAGCGCTGGCCTCTTACCTGCGGGACCGGCACGAGCCGCGGGGACGGCTGGCGGCCAGGGCGGCGCAGCCGACGATGGCCGATCTCGATCCCTGCGCGGTGGCGCCGGACGCCCGCTACCGCGGGCCGGAGAACCAGCTCTACCGCGTGGAGGTCCACGCGGGCGGCGTCGCGGCGACGGACAACGCGGACGGCGCGACGTTCGTCTGGTCACGGGAGAACGGGTCGGTCGTGCTGGCGGTGACCCAGCTGTCCGGCGCCGAGGTGACCGTCGCCGACCTGGGCCGCGACGGCAAGCAGAGCATCGAGGTCGGCGACTGGGTGCAGCTGGTGGACGACGCTTCGGCCGCACGCGCCGCCACCGACGCCGGGACGCCGGGCCGGTCGCCGACGATCTGTACCGGGTGCAGGCGATCGACCTGGACGCCCGGATGGTCACCCTCGGCCGCGAGGCGGGCACGGCGACCGGCACGGACCCGCGGCGGCATCCCCTGCTGCGTCGCTGGGACCACCGCCCGCCGCCGAAGAGCGACGCGATCCGGCTGGTGGAGAACATCTGGATTCCCCTGGAGGACGGCGTCGAGGTGCAGTTCTCCGCACCGGCGGACAGCCCGGTCGCCGCGCGCTACCGCACTGGTGACCAATGGCTCATCCCCGCCCGGACGGTGCCGGGCGACGTCATCTGGGCACGCGACGCGGGCTTGCCCCGCGCGGTGCCACCGCACGGGATCGACTACCACTACGCCCCGTTGGCCTATGTGCCCACGGGCGACGGCGCCCCGACCGACCTGCGGATCACGTTCCCGCCCCGGTTCGGGACGTAAGGCCCTCAGCCCTGCCGAGCACTCATGCCACGTGCGGACGGGCCTCGACCCGCACCGTGAGATCGGCATCCAGCGCCCGCGCGATCCGACCCAGCACCGGCAACGTCGGCACCGTGCCCCCAGCTTCGAACCGCGCCACCGCCGACTGCGTCATCCCCGCCGCCGACGCCAGCTCGGCCTGACTCCACCCGCGCGCAGTCCGCAACTTCCGCACCGCCGCCCCGAGCTCGAACGCCAACCGCGCCGCCTCGTACGCCTCCGCCGCGCCCGACTCCGCCATCCGCCGATCCCGCAGCCCCGACCACGGCTCCCGTCCCGATCCGCCGGACTCAACCATTTCCGTTCTCCACCTCGTGCTCCTCGGCCATGCACCGCGCCATCGCCCGCCGCGCCCGCTCGACTTCCGCCGTCTCGCGCATCCGGCTCTTCACGAACACCGTCAACAACACGATCCGCCGACCCGAGGCGATCCAGTAGGTCACCCGTACTGCACGGCCGTCCAGATGGAACCGAAGCTCCCGGAGCTTTCCGTCAAGCTGCCGCGTGTACGGCTCGCCCAGCATCGGCCCACGATCGGCCACCAGGTCGACGTAGAACGCCGCCGTCGCGAACGGCGCCGTCGGCAACGACTCGAGCCAGTCCCGAACCTCCGGTTCCAGCTCAACGGTACCCCACGCCATAGCGTCGATGCTATACCCCGACATCGAGCCGCAGCTCGGCGAGGTCGAACCGCTGCGGCGTGCTGGCCGCGCGCTGGTCGTCGATCTCCACAGCGCTGCCAGCCGCCGCCACGGTGCTCGCCACCAGGGCGGCCAGCCCACGCGGGAGCACCAGGCGCCCGTCGAGGCTCTCGTCGAAAGACTGCAGGAACCGCGGCACCTTCCAGGTCGCCAACCGACGACGGTTGGCCAGCCCAACCAGGTGGACGGTGGTCTTGGTTGGGCTCAGTCGGCCTCCAGGTCGGGGTTCTCGCGGTAGTCGGACGCGACGTCAAGAATCTCGGTGTCCGGGCGATAGCCGGGATCGAGGCGAAGCAGATCCCACTCGTTGATCCAGGCTCGAATGTACTGTCGCATTCGGGTGGCGCCGAGCCGCTCGAGGCCCGCGACATCCGGCGGTCGCCAACCGAACACGGCGCCGTGCAGGTCCTTGAGCCGGGCGTATGCCAGTTCGAGCTCGACGGCATCCGGCGGGTTGAGCAGCTCCATCTCTCGGTCGATGATGCGCATGCCGAGCTGCGCCTCCGCCGCGAGCGCCTCGGCCTCTGCAGTCTCCTTGGCACGCAGCTTGGCCGGCACGACCTCACGGTCGTTTCGCTCGGCAAGCACCGCCGCCTCGTAGTCGTCGGTCATGGCCAGCACCGCAGCGAGCGGCACTCCGGACCCGCCGTGGTCCCCACGCACCCAGCGGGCGATCTCCGCGTAGGACTTGGCGCGCTGCAGCAGCGAATAACGCCCGATCAGCTCTACCTCGTCGAACAGGATCAGCCAGCCCGCCGACCCGGCTGCGGTCAACAGCTTCGCGGCGAACCGGAGCCGCTGGCGCCCCAACTCCCGCATCGCGACCGACGGCAGGGACGGCTGTGGGTCACCCGTCTCCTTGAGGCGCCGACGCAGCTCTGGCGTCGCTATGGGGTCACCGGACCAGAACCGCACGATCGCGCTCGCGAACGCGGCATCACGCTCCCGTAGCCGGGCGAACAGCGCCAGCGTTGCCGGAAACCGCTCGTTGAGGGCCGATCCCGCTGATGCCGCCCAGCGCAGCAACTCGGCGTAACCCCGCCCTTCGACGTCCAGCGCCGCCGCGGCCTCCGCGATGGCCGCACCCGGACAGCCCGCCGTCACGGCGGTCGCCGCTGCGGCGGCGAACACCTTCACCGGGTCGTGCAGCGGGGTCTCCTTGCTGATGACCACCCTGCTCACCGTGAAACCGGCGTCGATCCCCAGGCGCGCCAAGTGCTCGAGAAGGTGGCTCTTGCCAGCACCGAATCCGCCGCCGAGCAAGAGGCCGGCCGGGTTTCCCGCCGCGGCGGCCTCGCGCAGCACCGCGAACTGGTCCTCGATGGCCGCCTGCCCGCTGCCCATCGCCGCGACCGCGTCTCGGCTCGGCACGCCCGACCGCAACGCCTCGATCGCCCGACGACCCGCTACTCCCGCGTTCGTCGCGACGCCACTTGCCGTCACGACAGTGCCTCCAACGCTGCGGTCGGTGCGCCGATCCGGACCATGGTCGAGTATGGATTGGCTCGAGATCGGTCCCGGACCTCGTCGACGACGCGTAGCCGCAGCGCTGCATAGGTGGGCAGTCCCCGCGCCTCGTCATTGACCAGGTCGACTGGCATGAGCACGGCCACGAACAGCCCTTCGGACTCGTCGGTGCTGTCGATCAATTGGCGAAGCAGTTCATACGCGTCGTGCGTAGCGGCCTTCGAGTAGTAGTACCCATCCCGCAGACCGGCGGGTGGCCTGCGGGCCACTGCCAGCCGGGTCAGATCCAGTTGCAGCACCAGGCCTGCGTGACCGGCGAGCCGCAGCCAGCGGGTCATCGACAGCAGCAGCCGCCTGGCGTTGTGCCGGGCCACCTTGCCGTGCAGGCCAAGTTTGCGCAGGTCGCCAGCGGGCACCCGCTCACCGCGCAGCCACCCGATGACCGTCTCCCGTTCGGCCTCGGTGACGTCACCCCGACCGAGCCGCTCCTGGCACAACCGCAGCATCGCCACCCGGAACTCGTGGCTGAGCACCATGTCTCTGAGCACGATCTGCTCGACCGCCCGGCCGCACGCTGCGGTACAGCTCGGTCGCGTCCACCTCGTGATGGCTGGCCACGGCGGCGATGCTGCACGCCCGACCGATGCCGGGCGGCGTCGGAAAGCCGGCATGGTCGAACGCAGCCCGCACCACCGCGGCGGCCAACTCGACCCAGTCCAGCTGGCGCGCCACGGCCGCGAAAACCTGATCGATCATGTGGATTCTGGTGGTGACGGCGTCCACCGCCGCGTGCGCGAACCCGTCGCCGAGGCGATCCAGTCCGTTGGCAAGCTCCGTCGCGGCGGGCTCGTCGACGGGTACCAGCAACTTGACCGCGGCTCCACCCCGCCCGACATATCCGGCGAGGTACTCCTTGTCGAGAAAGTCCAGGAAGTCCGGTACATCAAGGCATGCCTGGGTGGCGGGCCCCGTCGTACAGAGCGCCGTCATGAGCGCGCCGCCGTCGATTCGTCGGCCGAGAACGACACTCCCCAATAGCGCTGCTGCTGGCCGCTGCGAGCCACGGTGACAAGCACCCCGGCGCCCCTCGTCCCGGTGCTCGCCGACCAGCGCAACCGCCGAGGGCTGCGCGTTGTCGTGGTGACCCCGCTCTGGTCGAGCAGGTAGAGATCGCGGGCGAACTCCTGCTTCGAGTACTGAGCTCGCTGGCCTGGCAGCATGGTCAAGACCGACCAGACGTCGATGAGCCGGACCACGCCGTCCGACTTCTTCTCCTCGCCGGCGACGAGCAGCTCGTAGCCGGCGCGCAGGCTGTCGAGAAACGGCTCGGCCTTGAACCGCGGCGCCCGCTCCTGGGTCTTGGCGAGCAGGCCGATCAGCACCGAAGGGCGCAGCCGTCGCTCCCGCATCTTGTCGATCTCGACCGCCGCCTCGCCGGGCAGCACCCGCACCAGCGACGGGTAGCACAGCAGCCGGTCATCCTCCTCGAACATCGTGACGCCCTTGGCCTCGGCCGCGACGATCAGCTCCTTGGTGTAGGCGCCGGAGGCGAGATACGCCTGCTCGTCGAGGTCGAAGCCGTCATGCAATGCCCGTGCCTGTTCGGCGAGGGTGGCCGCGGTCGACTGCGCGGCGGCGAGTGCCTTGCGGGCGTCGCGGATCTGCCCGGTCCTCGCCCCAGCCAGCGCCCTTCGTAGGTCGCGCGTGGCAGCGGCCGCAGTCTTCAGCACGCCGTCGATCGTGCGTTCCGCCGCCGCCAACGTCTCCTCGAAGGTCCCCGCCGCAGCCCCGTCGGCCGCAGCTCCGTCGGCCTCTGCTCGATCAATGCTCTGGTCGTCTGCCGTCGTCACTACGCTCGGACTCCTCGTCCTTGTGAGGTACCGTAACCATCCGCCGGAGATCCCGCGGATACAGTCGGGTCCGTGAATCGGCGACATCCATGGGTACCGCCCCAGCGGCCCACCAATGTCGCCGGGCACGATATCCCAGGCGGAATGATCTACATCGGGCGACATCTTCGATCCGCCATAGGCACCACCGAACCAGCGCTGATCAACCCTGACTTGCCGGTTGCCCGGCATCGCTGCGCCACGACAGACCACGACCTCGCGCCGTATCCCTCGTACCACCTGATCTCGGCGACCGAGCGCGCGGCGTACCTGGCCTGGCTGGCCGATGGGCGGCGCGACACCCAGGTGCCGATCGGCATCGTGTGGTTGTTCTTCTTCGGCTTGGAGCGACGGGTGCTTCTCGATGCGGCAGGCGACCCAGCCGTAATGCAGGAGCTTCCCGTCATCGCTGCGGAGGTGCGTCGGCTGCGGTCGCTCTACGGCACCGGCAACCCCTCCTTCCATACCTGCTCCAGCAGCCTCCTCGACGCCCTTGAACTCCTCTCCGTGCACAATGACGCGCCGACAGCCGGGGCAGCGCCACCAGCGCCGCGCGGCGAACGGTCACCCGTCCCGATGGCGTTGCGCATCGCACTCTCCAGATACGCGGCAGCCGGGCTGCCAGTGCCTGCCGACGTCGCCCGCAGTTGGGCGTGGTTCCACCCGGCCTTTCTCCCTCGGACACCACAGACACGCTGCGCGCAGGAGTTCGACCGCCTCTTCCGGCTGCGCTACACCCAGCGCTTCGGAGCCGGCCTGATCCCGCGGCCCACCGGCACACCGCTGGAGCTGTGGTACCAGCCGAGCAGCCCCGGCCTCACCACTGTCCAACTGAACCGCGCCGACCTGCCGGACGTGCTGAAGGAGCCGACGGCGACGAGGGAACTGGGGGTGCTCGTCGATGCCGTCACCGGCGCGCTCGACCCGTACAGCCGCTGGCTGACCAAGACTCCCAATGGTCGCGGCACCCTCGCAGCGACGGCACTGCTGCCGGCCGAACTTCTCGATCGCGATGCCGGCCCACTCGGGCAGTTGGCCTCGTGGGCCGATGCCCACCTGGCCAACCAGCCCAGCGCCGTCATCGACGCCGCGGAGTTCACCGCCTTCTGGTCCATCGCACGCCCTGAGCGGATGGCGAAGGACGAGGTGGTGTCGCTGATGCAGGTCCTGTCCCGGATCGGCCTCGGCGTCGAACCGGACGTCCGGTTCGGGGGCCCGGCGCTCACCCCGGGGCCGGCAGTGCTGTTCCGGCTCAGCGACGATGCCCCAGACACCGCGCGCTCAGGGTTCCGGACCGCGGCGACGATGCTGCACCTTGCCGCGGGCGTGATGTCCGCCACCGGTGTGGCAGACGACGCCGTCGAGGATCCGATCGTCGCCGAACTGGCCACGACAGTGCGGCTGACTGCTGCCGAGCGCACGCGCCTGCTGGCCAGGCTGCGCTGGCTGCTCACGGCGGAGGTCTCCACCACCGGACTCAGCCGGCGGATCGCCGCGCTCAACCAGCCGGAGCGGACAGCCACCGGTCACTTCCTGATCGCGGTGGCCGCGGGGGCCCGCACCGTCTCACCCGCAGCGGTGGCCGCTTTGACCAATGCGTATCGGATGCTCGGCCTCGATACCGAGCTGGTGATCCGCCGCCTGCACCAGCGCAGCATCGGTGGCGGGTCACCGGATCGAGCGAGCCACCCGCAGGCCGAGGACCCGGTGGTGGCCCGCCGTGGCGGTCGCGCCGATCCCGGCCACGCCCTGCCGTGGGCGGGCGCGTCACCGACGGCGGCCGGCAGGATGCTACTCAGCCAGGAGACGATCAGCAGGAAGATCACCGAGACCAAGGCCGTCGGCACGCTGCTCGCAGCCATCTTCGTCGACGACGAGCCGATCGGCGGAGCCCCCGCTGCCACCGCTGGTCCAGACGGTGCCACGGACCTTGATCCCGCACACCGTGGCCTGCTTCGTGAGCTCGGCACCCGAGCATCATGGGCCCGCACCGATTTCGCGGCGCTTGCCGCCCGCTACGGCGTGCTGCCGAACGGAGCTGTGGATCTGCTCAACGAGGTTGCCATGGAGACCACGGGCGAGCCGGTCTGCGACGGCGACGGCGAACTCGTGATCAATAGCCGGGTGCTCCAGGAACTGCTCCGGTGAGCGCCGACGTGCTCTTTCCCGCGGAGGCGCCATCATGACCACACCCACTCCGCCGACGACCGGTGACCGCATCCGGCAGCGTGAGCGGGACGTGATCGTGGCGTCGCTGCGCGCTGGGGTCGTCCCCAAGGTCGGTCAGCGACACGTGCAGGTGGGAAGGGTCGCCGAGGTACGTGCGATGCTCGTCGATCTCGCCCGGATCGCGGAGGGCGGGGCGAGCAGCCGCTTCGTCATCGGTGAGTACGGCTCCGGCAAGACCTTCTTCCTGCACTTGATCCGGTCGGTCGCGCTGGAGAAACGCATGGTCACCGTGCACGCCGATCTGTCACCGGACCGTCGGCTGCATGGCGGATCCGGTCAGGCCCGCGGCCTGTACACCGAACTGATGCACAACATGTCGACTCGCACGAAGCCGGACGGCGGGGCACTGGCCATCGTTGTCGAGCGGTTCGTGACGCAGGCGCTCACCGAGGCCCGCTCGACAGGCACGTCGCCAGAGGCGGTGATCCGGTCCCGATTGGCCGCGTTGGCCGAGATGCCCGGGGGCTACGATTTCGCCGAGGTGATCGGTCGGTACTGGCAGGGCCACGACGGTGGAGTCGAGCGGCTCCGCACCGACGCCGTACGCTGGCTGCATGGTGAATTCGCCAGCCGCGCGGACGCCCGAACCGCGCTCGGCGTGCGCACCATTGTCGACGATGCCGGCTGCTACGACCATCTCAAACTGATGTCCCGATTCGTACGCATGGCCGGCTTCGACGGACTGCTGATCTGTCTCGACGAAATGGTCAACATCTACAAGCTGACAAGCGCCCAGGCTCGGAACAACAACTACGAGCAGCTGCTGCGCATCGTCAACGACTGCATGCAGGGCAGCGCCACCCGTCTCGGATTCCTGTTCGGCGGCACACCCGATTTCCTGCTCGATACTCGACGCGGGCTGTACTCCTATCCAGCGCTTGCGTCACGGCTGGCGGAGAACACCTTCGCCGTCGACGGGTTGGTCGACCACTCCGGTCCGGTGCTCAGGCTGGGCAACCTCACTCCCGAGGACCTCTATGTTCTGCTGACCAAGCTCCGCCACGTGTACGCCTGCGGCGACACGAGCGCGTATCTCATCGGCGACGACGCGCTCACCTCCTACATGGCGCACTGCGCGGCGCGGCTTGGCGACGCCTACTTCCGGACACCGCGCGAGACGGTCAAGGGTTTCCTCGACCTGCTCGCTCTGCTGGACCAGAACCCTGGCCTCGATTGGCGGACGATCATCGGCACCGTCGCACTCGCACCGGACCCCGGCCGCTCGGTCGACGATGACGACCTCACCTCGTTCCGGCTCTGAGGAGACCGCGGTCGTCGCCGCGCCGCCGTCGACCGCATATCAGCTGTATCACCCGAAGGTCCAAAGATGGATCTACAGCAGCGGTTGGGATCGGCTCAGGGAAGCCCAGGAACGTGCCGCCGCCCCGATCCTCGCCTGCCGTCAGGATGTGATCATCGGGTCGGCCACCGCGAACGGGAAGACCGAGGCGGCATGGCTGCCCGTCTGTTCGGCGCTGCTGCGGCGGCGCGAGGCAGGCGAGTGCGGGCCGGGAATCCAGGCGCTGGCGATCAGCCCGCTGAAGGCGCTGATCAATGACCAGTACGACCGGATCAGCCAGCTCTGCGAACGGCTCGACCTACCGGTGCACCGCTGGCACGGAGATGTGCCTTCCGCACACAAGTCCAGCGTCATACGCGCACCCGACGGCATCCTGCTGATCACTCCGGAGTCGCTGGAGGCGCTGTTCGTCAACCATGGAAGCCGGATTCTCCGGGTGGTGGGCGACCTGCGCCACGTGGTCGTCGACGAACTGCACTGCTTCATCGGCACCGAGCGCGGCGCCCAACTCCAGTCCCTGCTACACCGGGTCGAACTCAGCATCCGTAGGCAGGTACCCCGGATCGCACTCTCCGCGACGCTCGGCGACTTCGGCGCGGCCGCCGAGTTCCTGCGCCCCGGCCATGGGTCGGAGGTGGTCGTTGTCGCCACCACCGATGACGCCGGTGAGATCCGGCTCCAGGTGCGCGGCTGTCTCTCCGCCGCCCCCGGCAAGGCCAACCCCCGTATCAAGCCTGCTGGGGACATCGTCGAGACCAGCGACAAGGCGTCGATCGCCGATCACCTGTTTCGCGTCCTGCGCGCAAGCGACAATCTCGTCTTCGCCAACTCGAGGGCCGCCGTCGAGACGTACGCGGACATGCTGGAACGTCGTCGCAGGGCGGCCGGATCCCGCTCGGAGTTCCTTGCCCACCACGGCAGCCTCGCCAGGGAGATTCGCGAACACGTCGAGTCGCGGCTGAAGGATCCCGCCACACCGGTGACCGCCATCTGCACCTCGACCCTGGAGATGGGGATCGATGTCGGCTCCGTCGACTCGATCGCCCAGGTCGGGGCGCCACCGACCGTCTCCAGTCTGCGTCAGCGCCTCGGTCGCTCGGGCCGTCGCCCCGGGCAGCCCGCAGTGCTGCGCGTATACATCTCCGAGCCCGAACTCACCGCAGGCACGCCGCCACCGGACGCCCTGCGCGACGAGCTGATCCAGAGCATCGCAATGATCGAACTGCTGCTGGCAACCTGGTACGAGCCACCGGACACCGCCGGCCTGCACCTGTCCACGCTCATCCAGCAGATCCTGTCCCTGCTCGCCCAGCACGGCGGGGCCCCAGCCGACCAGGTCTACCGAGCGCTCTGCGTCCAGGGACCATTCGCGAGAGTGCAGAAGCCCACCTTCCGCACATTGCT
Source organism: uncultured Actinomycetota bacterium (assembly GCA_963822805.1). Classification (GTDB taxonomy): domain Bacteria; phylum Actinomycetota; class Actinomycetes; order Mycobacteriales; family Pseudonocardiaceae; genus Pseudonocardia. Next base: position 41,364 of record CAWGIV010000009.1, read on the forward strand.
GCGCGACATGGGCAGCAACGACCTGATCCAGCACGACTCCAGGGGATGGCTGCTGCCCGGCGTGCTCGGCGACCGGCTCGTCAACCACTACAGCTTCTACGCCGCGTTCCACACCTCGCAGGATTACAAGCTGGTCACCGCGGGTCGCACCCTCGGCTCACTGCCGGTGGACCGCCCGATCCTGCCCGGCACCCAACTCATCTTCAACGGAGCGCGCTGGCGGGTAGTCACTGTCGACAACGCGAAGCGGATCATCGAGCTGACCGGCTCAGGCGACGGCAGGCCGCCGGTGTTCCCCGGCTCGGGCGGCGAGGTCACCGACGAGGTCCGGCGCGCCATGAAAGACCTCTACCGCTGCGGCGTCGTACCTCGTTACCTCGATCGCACCGCCGAGACCATGCTCGGCGAGGGCCGCGCCGCGTTCCATCACCTCGGCCTCGCCCACACGTCCATCATCGGTTGGGGCAGTGAGACCCTCCTCTTTCCCTGGCGCGGCGACCGGATCATGAACACCCTGGCCGTCACGCTCGCAGGCCAGGGACTGCACGTCGGCCAGCATGGTGTCTGTCTCACTGTCGGTGATACCCCCCCGACCACGCTGTGGAAGCTCATGCGGGAGTTGGCGCAGGAGCCGCCGCCGGACCCACTCGACCTCGCGGGCACGGTGCGGGCCAAAACACACGACAAGTACGACCGCTACCTCGGCGACGACCTCCTCAACCGCGCCTACGCCGCCCGCGCCCTCGATGTTCCCGGCGCGTGGACCGCCCTCGCCGACCTGACGGCGGCGAGGCCACGGTGACCGGCGGGTCACACCGGACGTTCACGGCACAAGTTGCCTCTCGTCCCTCCGCCGTGACCAGGTCTTCCACCAGAAGGACCGCACCGGCCATCAACCCACGCGGCGTGACGATCGTCCCGATAACGGCGGCACCTGCGAACGCCGACGGCACACCGACGCGACGGTCAGCCAGCCGACCAGCGGCCGGACCGTGAAGTCGGCTTCGACCGACGGCCGCTTGCCGGAGGTGTGACCAGATCGCTCGACACCGCGGCCAGCGGGGAGAAGATCTGCGCTCTCTACTCCAGGGCGCAAACCGCCCGGCCGTCCCGGGTCGGACGGTCGGCACGGACGTGCTGGGCGGCGACGAACTCCGCCTCGAACACCAGCGCGGGATGCGCGGGCCTCACCGAGACCGCCCACTCCCCCGCTGACGTCGACTGGTGGTTCGGGTCTCCGGAACGTCGCTCGGCCTGTTGCTGGCGGCCCCACACCTGCCTGCCCGTGTACCGCGGGTTGCTCAAGATCACGGCGACGGTCCGCAACGTCCACGCTCCACCGTCGTGGTGCCCGGTTCCGCTGCGGATCGGCCTCTGATGGACCCGGCACGCGGCGCTCGGTCAGCTCCCGGGCGATACTCGCCACGCTGCGCCCGGCCAGCCGCTGTGCGAACACCCACTGCACGTTCGGCCCGGTCACCGGGTCGGGCTCCAACCGCCGCAACCGCCGTCCCCAGCGCGCGTGCGCCCGGTTCGGATGCGGACCGGCAGCCACCAGCCGATAGCCATACGGCGGCCGCCCACCCAGGTACCGGCCATGCTCCCGGGCCTGCGCACGCATCGCCGCCAGCACCCGATGCCGCGATCGCAGCACCTCCCGCTGCGACTGCGCACCAACTCGCCGACCACCACTGCGTCGAACCGTCGCTCCGGCGAGGACAGCTCGGCCAGCAGCGCGGCAGCCTGAGGGCGGGAGGACCACGGCAACCGCCGTGAACAGCCCTCGTCGAAGAACTCGACGCGCACTGCCCCGTGGCCAGCAACCAAACGGTCAGCAGCCTCGCGCTGCCACGCAAGTGACGAAGCCCGGTCCTGGTACTCGTATGTCGACATGCGCCCGTAGAAGGCGAATCTCAGACCCTCCGAGCGACGCGCTCCGACGCCCGCTCGTGGCGGCCTACACCGGTTTCGTGTCGTCCACTCGTCGAGGAAGCTCGGGGTGTTCTGCTCGCACACTGCATCCATTCGGCGATCAGATCGACCACCGCACCGAGCCCGCCGATCTCGTCGGCCCGTCGACGAGCAAGTATAGCGATCGGTACACTCGAGGAGTGCCGTCGGGTGAGTGGCAGGTCTACGTCGTGAACGAGGTACGCGACTGGATCGACTCCATCGACAGCGCCACTCACACCCGCGTCGTACAGGCCATCGACACCCTCGCCGACGTCGGGCCCGGCCTCGGCCGACCGCTCGTCGACACGGATTCACGGATCATCTATCGCCAACCTCAAGGAACTACGACCGGGCACGGTGCGGATCTTGTTCGCGTTCGACCCATGGCGCGACAGCGTCCTGCTCGTCGCCGGGGACAAGTCCGGCCGCTGGACGCAGTGGTACCGCGAGGCCATCCCGCTGGCCGAGCAACGTTACGAGCGCTACCTCAAGGAACGACGGGACGAGGAGGAAGAACAGCGATGAGCAGCCACGTGTCCTGGGGCGACATCCGTGCCGAGCATGTCGCCCGCGCCGGTGGCGAGGAAGCGGTCGAGGCCGGCAAGCGTGAGATGCTCGCCGAGGTCATCGGACACCGTCTCGCCGAGGTCCGCCGCGCCCGCGGCCTGACCCAGCAACAGGTCGCGGACCGCATGGGCGTCACCAAGGGTCGCGTCTCACAGATCGAACGCGGCAAGGTCTCCGGACACGACGTCCTCGCCCGCTACGCGGCCGCCCTCGGCGGCCGACTCCACCAGGCGATCTACTTCGATGACGGCGACATCACTGCCATCGCTTGAACACTGTGAGTCAAGCGGCGCACAGACCAGCTATGAGCGCTCTGACCGCAGGCGCTCGACCTCTGCTTCGAGCCCCTGAACCTTCAGCTCCAGTTCGGCCCTGCTCGGCTTCGATCTCGGGGACCGCGGGGCTGCGCGCGACTCCGGCGGCTCACCGACCAGTCCGACGGCGGCACCGTCAACAATGATCGCCGGGTCCAGGCCGCAGTTCGGGCAGGCCACCGAACCGCAGACAGTGCAGCGTGCAGCGTCCTGTGGGCGCGATGCGCTTGCCGCTCGACGACGTGACCGCAGAACAGGCGAAGCCGCCATCGCGTCAGCTCGTGCGGCGCCTTCGGCTTCCCGAGGATCCCCCGAAGACTGTCGATCTGGGCTGGCGACAGTGGCGGCACCGGACAGCACCTTCCGCAGTGCGTGGTCAACGAACCGGACACGCTATGGCGGTGCGCCCTGCACCTACCATGCACCGCTGCGTACCGCGCCTCCTCGGCGTCATACCGGGCACGTTCGTCGGAGTTCAGGTTGATCGTCCCTCGGAACTCCCACGGCTCCGCGTCGAGGTACGGCCGGCCACCGCCCGGACACGGTGCCCCGGCCTGGTACGCCTCGTACGTCAACGGTGCGACATCGCAATGGGCGGCATCACGTAGCCGCTCGCTTTCCCGTTGGGTACGCTCGTGCTTCGCGGTCACTGCAAACGGTGCGTCGAGATCGCCGAGGCGTTCGTACTCCGTCGTGTCCATCACGCAACCGAACGTACCGGCTGTACTCCACCGCCTCGCCGCCGAGCAGGGAGTCGGCCGACCAGCGCTAGACGACGAACCGTGCGGATAGTGCGCAAGTCCCCCCTCGGACACAAGATCATCAGCAATACGCGCAGGTCAGCGCTAGTGCGCACTGCTCCCGATGGGCCCCAATCGGGCCCGTGATACCCCCCTGATACGCGGCGCGCTCCGTGTAGCACCCCCGGACCGGGCTACGCATGGTCGTCACGGCCCGAACACCGCCGCCGCGAACCGGTTGGCCGCCGCTCGTTGCATCGTCGGGATGACGTGCGAGTAGGTGTCCAGCGTGATCGAGATGGTGGCGTGACCGAGGCGCTCTTGGACGACCTTGGGTGTGCCACCGGGAAACAGCCATCGTCTTCGGGCCGATGAGCCGATCCCGGTGTGCGACTTGCCGTCAGCGAGCAACCGAAGCAGCAGCGCGCCCAGCGGTTCCGGGACGGGCAGGTCATGCCGGCTGACGCGACCGAACACCACTCCGTCGCGGTTGCTGACATGGTTGGTGGTCATGACGGCGATCCGGGACTGCTGTTGACCGAACAGCAGCACCAGGCAGCCGGCGACCCAATCGACGACGTCGAGTTGGTCGCCATGCAGGAGCCGGGCAGTAGGGCCCAGCGCTGGTCGCGGTCGGTCGCGGTGTCGGTGCGACGTTCCGGCCCCGGAACGGTGAGCCGATCGCAGTGTCCGTGTTCGGCGGCCTAGGTGGTGAAGTCCCGCACGCGGCAGGCGGCCGGTCCGGTGATGATCCACTCGTCGTTGTCGGCCTGGCGGCAATCGGCGAGCGCGGTGTGCCGCGCGGCCAGCCAGGCCAGGAGGGGCCCTGCACTCGCAGGGTGAGGCCTCTCACGCTTGTTCGCGGCGAACAAAGAACGGCGCGACCCACTCCTCGCGCGTTTCCCCGTCGATGTGCAGCCGCCACTCGTAGCGACGCCCCTGCTCCAGCGGAAGGCCAGCGCCTACGTTGATCGCGATGTTGTGCTCGATGTCGGACCCTTCGGGGATCCCAACTGGGCGCCCAGCCTCGAACTCCGCCTCGACGCGTAGTGGTTGCTCACCGAGAGGGCCGGGAGCCGTGACGGCGTCCTCGCCATCGGCGGTGAGGAGTGACAACTGGAAGTTGTGCCGACGGTTGGTTTCGTTCCATCCCACCCGAAGGAGGATCACAACGGCCTGAGGTGGGGTCGGAGTCCCGGTCACGGTCCATCCGAGACCGAGCGCGCCGATCTTGCCCTGACCATCGGACTGTGCCGCGTCGGCGAGGAGGAGGTGGGCCTTCACGCAGCGGAGGTTGCCACACCCCGCCTTGGGTGCTGCACAGAGGCGACGGCGGTCGGCCCAGGGTGCGCCGTCTGCGGTGCGAACGAGGCGGACTCGGGGAACACCTGGAGGCCGAACGCCTGGACGCTCATTCCCCGTTGCAGCGCGGCTCGCGCGGCCTCATCGAACCGCTCGTCGAGATCAACGTCGTGTCCGAGAGCGAACGCGAGTCCCTCACGCGCCATGGTGCGAGCCTCGGCGAAGGTGTCGCCGCCACCGGAGAACTCCGGGACCTCAGGGCTTTCCGCCCACCACAAGCCGTCCTCGAAGTGGTAAACGACTGTCACGGTTGCCATCGGCCCTCCACGAACGCCTTCGCATCATTCTCATCGAGCCCGGCCAGGTCGACCAGAGTCTTTCGTGTGACACCTGGAGGCACGTCCGCACCGTCATGATACGAGAGTGTGACGCGTTTCCGCCCGGGCGCGGAAAGTTGCCGGTGGGATCCGCGCTGCCTGTCGACGGTATACCCGAGCTGCCCGAGCAGGCTGAGCAACTGCCTGCACTTCAGCCGAGGGAACTGCGCCACGGCACACGACCGTACTGACCCACGCCCGAGTGCCGGGCAGGACGGTCAGGCGCGACGCTTGGCCAGCTCGGCGCACCCCTCGGCCGTGACCGCTTCCAGGTCGTCGAGAGCATCGCTGATCGAGCGCAGCTCGGCGGGGCGCCCCGGGGAATCGAGCGGCACGACAGAGCTCCGGCCGCGTCGAGGGTGCGTCCTCGGCGGCCGGGACCTGCCCGGTCTCCACGGTGGGGTGCTGCTCCCACCCGGTCGCGGCGAGCCACAGCGACACGTTGACGAGCTGGGCGCCCTGCCACACGTACACGTTGGCGAGGGTGCGCCCGTAGCGGTCCGGACCGGGTTCGCCGGGCAGCTCCGACAGGTCGATCGGGGTGCGGGTGGGAGCAGCCCGGCCAGCGCGTCCCGCGTCTCGGCGCCGCAGGCCGGCCGCCCGCCGCGGGTGTGGAGTTCGGGGGTGTCGATGGTAGCAGCCGCACCCGCTCCCCGCTGGTGACGATGGTGCTGGTGGTGGTGGTGTCGCCGTCGACGACGCGCACGACCCGGACATGCCGGGCTGTTGCCGCGAGCTGGGCGGCGGTGTCGTCCGGCAAGACGGTGGACGCTCCGCGTCGCACCGCGAGTCAGCCCTCGTCGACCGGGTCGCCCTTCGCCGAGATCCGGCCCAGCCGGTTGGCGAGCTGCAGTCGGGACCGCACTCCCAGCTTGGCGTAGACGTTGCTGACGTGGAACTGGACCGTCTTGACGCTGATTGCCATCTCTGCCGCAATGTCCCGGTTGCTCATCCCCATGGCGGCGAGTCTCGCGACGGCGAGCTCCTGGGGAGTCAGCCGCGCAGGATCGGCGTTGGTCCGCTTGGCCGGAGCGAGCCCGCTGCCCTTGAGCTCCCTCACGCAGCGCTCGACGAAGGGGCGTGCCCCGAGTCCGGTGAAGCGCTCGTGCGCCGATTCCAGGTGGAGCGTCGCCGCGCGACGGTGCCCGCGGCGCCGGAGCACCTGTCCGTAGGCCAGCTCGAGAGACGCCCGCTCGAACGGGAGCGGCAGGTCGTGGAGCTGGTCGAGGCCGTGCCGGAACGCCACGTGGGCCGACTCCATCCGACCGGCAGCCGCTTCCAGCCGCCCGCGCGCGCGGGCCAGCCGGGCGATGCTCGACCGGCGTTTGCGCTCCTCGGCCAGCTCCTCGTGCCGCGCCAGGAACGCGGTGGCCTCGTCCAACCGTCCAGCGCTGACGAGGGCATCACCGTAGAGATGCGGCCAGGGCCAGAACCCCGGCTTGTCGATGCCTTCGCGCGGCTGGAGGGCCAGCACCGGTTCGAGTGCCCGCAATACCTCCTCGTGGTCGCCCCGCACCGACGCCAGGTCCGCCCTGGCGAGCGCAGCCGCCACGATCATCAGCTCGTAGTCGGCGCTCTCGGCCGAGGCGCGCCTCACGTGCGCCTCCGCAGCGGACCAGTCACCCCTGCTCGCTAGCACCTCGACGGCCACCCACCTCGCCAAGGGGCGAAGCCACTCGTGCCCGGCCTCCTCGAGCAGCGACACGGCGCGCTGCGCGGCGGTAGCGGCCTCGTCCCAGCCCCCCAACAGGTAGTGGGCCCGTGACAGCCACACGTAGGACCACACCGCGATGCGGATCGAGCCGTCGCGTACCTGCGCCGGCGCGAGCGCCGCCAGCCTCTGCGGGAGCTCGTCAAGGTCGTCGACGACGATCTGCAGCCAGCTCTTCGCCATGCCGACACGGCCCGCGGTCGAGCCCTCGTTGCCGGTCATCGGGGCGAGTACCGACTCGTAGGCCGACAGCCCGTCCGGTACCCGGCCCTCCAGACCCAACCCGAGCCCGACGATGGCGTCTGCTTCCAGACGCACCGCGTCGTCGTCCGGGACCAGCTCGACGGCGCGGCGGCTCCACTGAATCGCCGCGCCCCGGAGCCGTCCGACCGAGTGCAGCGTCCACCGCAGCGCCAGCAGCGCGGCGAGATGTGGGTCGACCGCGGGATCGGCTCGCTCCCAGCCGGCGGTGAGGAGCGCTTCGGCCGGGGCGACCCGGCCCGCAGGATTGCCAGGTAGCCCAGCGCCGCGTCCCGCAGGGGCCCCGGCTCGAACCTCGCGACGTCGCGCGTGAACGCGGAGGCCTGCAAAGGTGACCGGCGCTGACGATGGCGTCGATGGCGCGCAGCAAGCGCTCCTCTCGCTGTTCCTGCTTGACGCTCATCCGGCTGGCCTCCACCAGCGCCGATGCCGCGCTCGCCCAGGCTCCCCACCGCATCTCCCGGGACGCGAAGGCATCGAGCGCCGCGGCGAGCTCACCGTTGGGCGGTGTGGTGGCGGCGACCCGGTGACGCAGTGCGGCACCGGGGTCGTCGACCAGCCCCGACTGGCGGTGCGGTGCAGCCGGACCCGGTTCGTCGGGCTCACGTGCTCGTAGACGGCCGCCTGCACCAGGGGATGCGGGAACGCGACGTCCCAGATGTCGACCTTGTCGGTGCTCTGGAGCAGCCCGACTGCGACCGCCTCCTCGAGGGCGCCCACCGGGACGTTCAGCTCCGCCAGTGTCGCGGCCATCTGGAGCGAGGACCGCACACCCAGCACGGAACAGGCCTCGACGAGCGCCCTTGCCGATGGGCTACAGGCAGAGAGCCGACTCACCACCTGGGTGACAAACGCACGCGGCGCCGGAAGCAGTGGCTGCCAGGTGTTCCACCGATCGGCAGGAAGCTCCGACAGCAGCGCCGTGACGTAGAGCGGA
>CAWGIV010000010.1:0-259361 GCA_963822805.1 uncultured Actinomycetota bacterium
CGAGCTGCGTGCACAGGTCCGGGTTGCGGGCGCGCCGCGGTCAGTATCGCGTCCGCTACACGATCGATGATGCGCGTGCGGAGGTCGTCGTGCTGGATATCAGCCACCGGCGGGACGCCTATCGATGATGGCTGTATCGCCGACAGAGTTTGCGCAGCCCAGTGGTGTGTCGAGGTGTGCGAGTAAGACGCGAGTACCTCCACCACTCTGAGCAGTGAAAACGCTCACTGGGCTTGCTGACCTCGTCGAACGGGACACGAGATGTAACACGAACGCGGTACGGCCGCATGGCGGGGCGCCTTGTCGGTTCCACTTGGTCTGCGGGCATTGTTCGCACGAGCTCTGAAACAAGCTGGGCCAGCTGCGTGCGAACGCCTTCGACCCAGGCGGACATCGCGACACGGGGGGCCACCCGGTAGACGCGGTACACGTAGTAGTATAACGGCCGATCCGTCGCGCGGTCGCTGTCATGAGCTTGGCCAAGATCTCTGCGCCCGGGGATCGACATGGGGATAAAGTCGTCTCCCCAGTTGACCATGGCCTCGATCTCGGCGATACCCGAGACGACCATGGTGTTGTTCACCCCCTTCCTGCGCAACGTCGGGCAGGTCTTCTGGCCCGATGTCGACGCCCTTGAAGTACAAGGGTCTTCGATCTCGACGTAGCCATCGAATTGTCATGCTGTGCTTTCGGGCGCGGCCGGACCGTGCGGGCTAGGTGCGGCGGCGAGGACGACTTTCGCAGCCTGGTCGAGCAGGTCCCGGGCAGCTTGCCGACCATCTCGCAGAACTTCAAGCTCACGCCGGGCCCCAACCTGAATCTGCTTGCGTGCTTCGTCGACGGTTTTGGTGATCTGGCGGAGCCAGGCAGCGTGCCAGGCGCGTCGGCGGTCGGCGAGTTCGCGCAGGGTTGTGGCGGTTGCGGCGGTGGTGTGGATCAGCTCGAGGGCGGGTCGCCAGCGGGGGTCGAGCGGAAGATTGATGTCGATAAGGGCGTGCAAGGCGGCGCGGGGGTTGCCAATTGTGTGGTGAGTACGGAAATGAGCCAGCGCGATGTCGGTGTGGCGTAGCATATCGCGGACCGCGTTGAGTGCCGTCGGGTCGAGCGTGGGGGCGGCGGTGTCGAGGAGACTGGCGGTCTGTTCACGGTAGGTGGCGATGGCGTCGCGGAGCGCGCCGATGGCGGGGCTGGCCTCAACCCAGCCGAGGTCGTCGGTTGGCGGAGGTGCCAGCTCCTGGCACCTGCCTCGGCCCTGCACCAATAGGTCGGTTACGGACGACTCGAAGGCCGTGAGGAGGCTGTCGGTCGTTGTGTCGTGCTCGCTGCGCGCCATTTCGAAGTCCGCGAGGGCCCGTTCGTAGCGCCGCTTCTTGTAAGCCGAGGTCAGGACCTTTCCGGCGATGGCGCCCGGCACGGTGACGATGATGCCCGGGTGCAGGCCGAACATGGCACCCAGCGCAGCGGCGGCCCCGACGCCAGCCCAGATTCCGCCGACATCCAACGCAACGGTAGCTGTCAAGTCAAGTGAGACAGTTGATCTTTACTGAGTTGGCTCTGGGACGGGCTGGTTGATCCACGCTGTCTCGGGCAACTGCGGGGGTTGTGGCCGCTGGCTGAACCGCTCGGGGTGCTGTGCGTGGGCGCGGTCGAGGGTGTGCTGGCGGCGTGCATGGACCTCGGCGGCGGTGCCGAAGTGCACCGAGGCAGGGGTGTGCATGCCGATCCCGGAGTGGCGGTGCTCGTGGTTGTAGGCGGTGAAGAACCGGTCACAGAACTCGCGCGCGTCGGCGAGAGAGCCGAACCGCTCGGGGAAATCGGGCACGTATTTGAGGGTCTTGAACTGGGATTCAGAGTACGGGTTGTCATTCGAGCAGCGGGGCCGTGAATGGGAACGACACACCCCGAGGTCGATCATCATTTCCGACACCGGTTTCGAGGTCATCGAGCCGCCCCGGTCGGCGTGGATCGTGTGCGGGACGATCTGGTTGGCCGCGACCGCGCCGGCCAGGAAGTCCTTCGCCACGACCGCGTCTTCGGCGTTCGCGACCAGCCAGCCGGGGACGTAGCGGGAGAAGATGTCCAGCACGACGTAAAGTTTGTACCATTCTCCCTTCCGTGGGCCTTTCAGTGCGGTGATGTCCCAGGACCACACCTCGCTCGGGCCGCGCGCCAGCAGCTCGGGGCGGACCCGCGGCGGATGGGTGGCCTGGGCGCGTCGTTCCCGGCTCTGCCCGGCCGCCCGCGCGATCCGGTACATGCTCGACATCGAGCACCAGTAGCGGCCCTCGTCCAGCTCCCGGGCCCACACCTGCGGGATCGCCAGGTCCCGGTAGGCCTCGGAGTTCAGCACCGCCAGCACCCGGGCGCGCTCGTCCGGGGTGATCGTCGAGGGCGGCGGCCAGCGCGCACGGTGGGGTCCGTGCACCGGTCCGGGCCGGTCGGCCTGGTGTCGGTAGTGGGTGGCCCGAGACCGGCCGGTCAACGCGCACGCCGCCGCGATCGACACCTGCGCAGCCCGCAGGTCGGTGAACGCGGTGTCCATCACCTCGACGGCCGCGGCGGATTCTTCTCCTCCGCGCTCTCGGAGAGCTGTTCCAAGAGCGCGTGTGCTTTTCCCATGATGTCCAACGCCGTCCGCGTTCTCGCCAACTCGGATTCGAGCTTCGCGTTCCGGGCGCGGAGCCGTTCCAACTCGGCCGTCTCCGTGGACCGTTTCGGCGGCTTTCCCGACCGGCGGGAACCGGACACGCCTTCGAGTGCTCCGGCGTCCCGGGCGCGGGCCCATTCGATCACATGCGACGAGTACAGACCCTCCCGGCGCAGGATCGCACCCTTCTCACCATTCGGCGCGGCCTCGTACTCGGCGAGGACCGCCAACTTGTACTCCGGGCTGAACGAACGACGCGAAGGACGCGGCGACGGGCCATCATCGGCCCGCGGACCCGACGGCCGCGACGGCTCGCCCCGCCCGCCGACGTCTGGACGCCGCTCCTCGGTTGACACAGACACCAGGATCTCCGATCACGCCCTCAAGTGGGAACAGCTGCTGGGGAAGCTGTCTCACGTGATCTTGACAGAGAGGGCAACGTTAGCCACGGCCTGCTTAACCGTGGTCCCGTGTTCATCATGGCGGCGCATCTCCCGCGAAACGGACAGCACGAGCGTGACGAAGCGGATGTGCGTGGAAAGGAGTTGCCCGGCCGCATCTGCGGCATGTCCGGTCGCAGTCTCGAGGGCGTGGCCCGCCAGGTCTATCTGGCTCAGAGCATCCTGAAAGGCTGCAGAGTGCTCGGCCGCCAGGCTGGCGACGTCGCCGACGGTACGGAAAGCTTCCTGGATGGTGAACCCGGCGACTGTACCGAGTGTGGCATCGCCGGCGAGTAGATCGCCCGCGAGGCTATGCCAGATACCGGAGTAGGCTTCGTGTAACTGCATCGCGAGATGAACGAGGCCGCCGTCGGCGCTAATAGCGGGCGCATGCGGAAGGGTGTCCGAGAAGACCCGGTGCACGAGGTCGGCGACGGCGTGATGCGCGTCCAACGAGAAGCCCGGACTGTGTAGGTAGGCTTGAATTTCACCCGAAGCCTTCGCGGGGTCGGTGGGTAGCCCGGAGAGGCTGCTCAGGCAAAGTGACAGCTCTACGCTGCCCGCTCCGGCACCCATCGCCGTCATGATCACGCCGTCGATGCCTGCCAGGATTGTGGCGTTGCGCTCCATCGTGACCAGCAGCTCCATGCACCGGTTCCCGCGTTGCGACTTAGTCGCTGTGGGTGGCGGGGTGACTGGATGCGGCACCACGTCGACGACCGCGGCAGCGAGGGCGGCACCAGCGTGGTCATCGACGCGGATAAGAGCTGCGGCGGCTTGGACGGGCAAGAGAGGGCGGGGGGTGGCTGGGGTGACCAGGCTATGGGCGACCTGAGCGGTGACACGCTCGGCGGAGCCGAGCACGGTGCGGCAGGCGTCGTGGGCTTGCTGGGCGCGGCGTCGTCCATCGTCCATGACGGCGGTGATGAGTAGGCCGATCTGATGGTCGACAGCCCCTGCGCAGCCTTCGAGGAGGCCGACATAGGCGGCGTGGGTCTGGCTGGCGACTGTGGCAAGGACGCCGCCAGCGTCGTGGAAGTGCTAGCGAGCTGGTCCGATGGTGCCCATTCCGGGGCGCCGGGGAAGGCCAAGTCGGCGAGCGCGCGTAGGCGCAAGTCCGGCGTGGCGGGCGTGGTCGCGGCCGCGCAGGCCGCGGTCAGATCTGCGGCCCGATGGGCAAGTGCTCGTCGAGCCCGCCGAGTCGTAGCCGGACTGGCGTGCTCCCGGCCAGTACCAAAGCGTCCAGCGCCGCTCGGTAGCGCTGAAGCGCGGCGCATAGCTCGCGGGTGACGACGTCAAATGCCAGATCTGGCGCGGCCTGCCCGAGTAGATGTTCGAGGTCCGCGGCGAGCATTTGGCGCATCGTCTCGAGCCGACCGAGCAGTTCCCGCTCGGCCTCTCGCGCTCGCTGCGGCCGTCTCGCTCATAGCGCTCTAGTGCAGTCTCGTATGGCTCCACCCAGCCCGGCACCAAGTCGGAGCGCCGCAGGTGGAGTGCGCGCATCTGCCGTGCGGTGGCGTCGAGCGCCTCCCGGTGCCGATCGGGCCCATTCGACATCTCGTGTACCACCGCGCCGACCAGCGACGTGAACCGGTTCGCGGCGGCACCCGACTGCGGGAGATGGTCGCGCGCCACCTCGCTTAACTTCGCGCCGAAACCCGCATAGACATCGGCTGCGGGACTGGGCGATGCGCCGGCCAGAACAAGCGAATCCAGGCTGGCATGCAGCTGGGCGATGCGATCGACTGTTGCTGTGATCTGGTCGACAAGGGGCCCAATGCGAGCCATCGTCCCGGCTGACACGATCGTCCACGGCGGGTTGAATACGGTGGCAGCAGCGTTCGGGTTGTGACCCCGAACGGCCTTCTGTTGGCGACCCAGTACCGCGAGCAAGACTCCGATCCCGACCAGCACAACGCCAGCAAGCAGGAGAAGCGGCATCGCACACCTCCGGTCCACGTTGGTGCGTTCTCAAGTCAGGAGGGCCCGCCTCCCGTCGTGATTCCCGGCCTCGTCCGATGACCCGGACGGCTCAAAGATGACGTGCGGCACAACTGTTTACCGGAAACGCGGCTTGCATAGCTGTACGCCGAGTTGATCCGCATAGCTGCGCTTTTTACATCAGCCGCGTGTCCGGTTGGGCGACACCTGTGTGTGACTGGTAATCGGGCGCGGCTAAGAAGCGGACCGTGATTCGTGCAAGGCTGCGTGACGAGCCAGCGAACGAATCACGAGCCGCCCGTTCTGGGACCTCATCGCAAAAGCTGACGGTGGTGCGTAGTCGTCAGCCACTGTCGTGAGCTTAGCTTAGCTTAGGTGGCGTTGGCGCCTTCGCTGCTGCTGATGTCGGTGAAGGTGTTAGGGCCACCGGAACTGACGTTCTCGACTGAGCCGAAGTCGGTCTGCCAGGTGCCGTCTGCGTTGCGCAGGGTGTGCCAGAGGTTCCCGTCGTTGCCCAGGCCGACTACCTGCAGGACGCCATCGGCTCCGGCGCAGCTGATGTTGGTGAAGCTGCGGGGGCCGCCGCGGACCTCGCCTTCGATCTGGCCGAAGTCGGTCTGCCAGGTGCCGTCTGCGTTGCGCAGGGTGTGCCAGAGGTTCCCGTCGTTGCCCAGGCCGACTACCTGCAGGACGCCATCGGCTCCGGCGCAGCTGATGTTGGTGAAGCTGCGGGGGCCGCCGCGGACCTCGCCTTCGATCTGGCCGAAGTCGGTCTGCCAGGTGCCGTCTGCGTTGCGCAGGGTGTGCCAGAGGTTCCCGTCGTTGCCCAGGCCGACTACCTGCAGGACGCCATCGGCTCCGGCGCAGCTGATGTTGGTGAAGCTGCGGGGGCCGCCGCGGACCTCGCCTTCGATCTGGCCGAAGTCGGTCTGCCAGGTGCCGTCTGCGTTGCGCAGGGTGTGCCAGAGGTTCCCGTCGTTGCCCAGGCCGACTACCTGTAGGACGCCATCGGCTCCGGCGCAGCTGATGTTGGTGAACCTGCGGGGGCCGCCGCGGACCTCGCCTTCGATCTTGCCGAAGTCGGTCTGCCAGGTGCCGTCTGCGTTGCGCAGGGTGTGCCAGAGGTCCCCGTCGTTGCCGAGACCCACCACCTGGACGACTGCTCCGTCAGTGCTCCCGCAGCTAGCCAGCCGGAATCCGGGCGGCCCTCCTGCGACGACGCCTTCGATCTCGCCAAAGTGCGCCTGCCAGCTTCCGTCGCTGTTGCGAATTGTGTGCCAGAGGGTCTGATTACCCACTCCAACAAGTTGCATGCCCATCGGTTCCATGCCTCCAGGGGTAGTTGATTCCGGGTTGATTCGCAGACTAAGCCCGACTTCGGCGTATTTGCGTACTACGCACGTCTGCATGCTGGCGCATCACGCTGCTCGTCGGAGCGCTTGCGACTGCATCGGTCTGCACGCAGCAGCCCCGCAGGACTACGCGGTCTCTGCCGTGGTTGTCTGCTCGAGGAATCGGGCACTGCCGACAGTAGATGTGCCCGCACAGGTTCGGTATCGGGGAAATCCCCAGTCGATGCGCACCAGGGGGCCGTCCGAGCCGCAATGATGGTGTGTTATGGACCAGGACCGTGGCGTGGGGGATGGGGTCGGGCTGGTCGGGCGGGCACCCGAGATCGCGGTCCTCGCGGCGCTGTGCGGAGAGGCCCGGAACGGGCGCGCCGGGGTTGTCGAGGTCGTCGGCGAACCGGGTGTCGGGAAGACCGCGCTGCTTGAGGCCACCGCCGCGGGTTGGGGAAAGCAGGTTGTGCGGGCGAGCGGGGTGCAGGATGAGGCGCATCTGCCGTTCGCCGCGCTGTCGGAGCTGCTGCGGCCGCTGCGCGCGCTCGGCGTCGAGTTGTCGACTGGACAGCGCGCGGCCGTAGGCGGTCTGCTCGATCTCGGCGGTTGGCACGCGACCGCGGACCCGTATGCGCTCGGAGCAGCGACCTTGGCGCTGATCGCACTGGCCGCAGAGGAGGCGCCACTGCTGGTCGTCATCGACGACGTGCACTGGGTGGATGAGGTGTCGGGGACGGTGTTGTCGTTCGCGCTCCGGCGGTTGGGCGCCGACGCGGTCGCCGTGCTGCTGGCTCGCCGTCCGGGAGAGCGTGGCCCGGTCACCGGGCCGTGGCCGGAGCTGGTGCTGCGTGGACTCGATCGGGACGCCACCGTCGCGTTGCTCGGGCCCGGTGTCGCGCCCGGCGTTGCCACCGGTCTGCACCAAGCGACGGGTGGCAATCCGCTCGCCCTGCGCGAGCTGCAGCGGACTCTCACCGCGGACGAGCTGAACGGGCGTGCCGAGCTGCCGGATCCGCTCCCGCTTGGCGAACACGGCATGGCCGCGTTTGGGTCGCGGATCGCGACGTTACCGATGGCGACGCGGCTCGCGCTCGCGGTCATCGTCGCGGCCGGACCCGGCGGGTCCGGGTTGGTCGCAGAGGCTCTGCGGCGGATCGGCGTAACGGCCACCGATCTCGGGGCCGCCGAGCGTGCCGATCTGCTTGTCATCGACGGTGGACAGCCCTGGTTCCCGCACCCACTCGTTCGGGCCGCGGCGTATACCGGCGTCGATGCGCCCAATCGGCGCCGCGTGCACGCGGCGCTGGCCGAGACCTGCCCCGGGGACGTGGCCCGCCACGCCCGTCACCTGGCCGCTGCTGCCGTGCTGCCCGACGAGCAGGTGGCCGCCGCGCTGGAGCGCGCCGCCGTGGATGCCGAGGCTCGTGGTGGGCCGGCCGCAGCGATCTCCGCCGCGGTCGCGGCGTCCCGGCTGACCCCCGACGGTCGGATGCGTGACGTACGGCGGCTGCGTGCCGCCGAGGTCTGCGCGCTCGCGGGACGCCGCGGCCAGGCCGTCGTGCTGGCGGAGCAGGTGCTGGCCGCGAGCCGCGATGTCGAGCTGCGCCACCGCGCGCTGGCTCTGCGGGCCACCAGCGTGATGTGGACCGAGGGTGTGTCACGCGCTGTCCCAATGATGCGAGCGACGTTCGACGAGCTCGCCGGACCGGCACCGGACCTGGCCGCGCTGGTGGCGATCGAGCTGTCCGTCGCGCTCGCCGGCACCACCGGGATGCTGCCCCAGGCGGCGGCGATGGCCCGGCAGGCGTGCACGCTGCCAGTGCGCGATCCGCTGGTGCATGCCTTCGCCCGGCACCGCTACGCCAACGCGGCGGCCTGGTGTGGAGACCTGCGCGCCTACGAGGAGGCCGAGGCCGACACCGCACTGAGCGATCTTCGCCGCGCCGCCCCCGGGAAGTTCGCCGCCCAGCACCTAATGTCCGGGCAGTACCTGCTGCTGGTGGAGCGGTTCGAGGAAGCACGGCGGGTCGCAGACGACGACGTGGCCGCCGCCCGCGCAGCGGCACCGTCCCTGCTGCCAAGTTCGCTGATGATGCGCGCGGATCTCGCGCTGCACTGCGGCGACACAGTGCGCGCCCGCGCGGACCTCGATGAGGCGCTCGACCTCGGGCCAGAGGTTGGGGTAGGCGCGCTGATGGTCTACGCGCACGCGATGCGCGCTCGGACCGCGGCGCTGGAAGGGGATGTGACCACCAGCAGCTGGCATGCCGACACCGCGCTCGACGCGGCCCGCGAGCAGGACATGCTCCCCGCACAGCTGTACGTCGCGCACGCTCGCGGACTGCTGGAGCTAGCTCGAGGAGCGCCCGCGGCCGCGGCTAACGCCTACGCTGTGGCCGCCGAGCTGGCGCAGCGTACCGGGATGCGTAGCCCGACCGGCGTGCCCTGGCACGCCGACCGGGTCGAGGCGTTGCACGCGGCCGACCGGTTGGATGAGGCCGCCGACGCGCTCGCCGATCTGCAGGCACTCGGCGCCGGGACCGGATCGCGGTTCGCTCGCGCCGCCGCCGCCCGCTGCCAGGCGCTGCTCGGCGACCCAGACTGGCCCGACCTCTATGCGGGGGCCCTCGCCGACCAGCACGACTTGCCGCTCGAGCGCGGCCGCACCCACCTGGCCTACGGGGTCCGGCTGCGCCGCGAGCGACGCGTGCGCGAGGCCCGCGAGCATCTCGCGGCCGCCTCCGACGTGCTCTCCCGCTTCGGTGCGACGCCGTGGGCCGCGCGCGCCCGCGCCGAGCTGCGGGCGGCGGGTGTCACCTTGTCCGACACACCCGCCCGGACCGCGCTTAGCGCCCAGGAACTGCGGGTGTGCTTGGCCGTGGCCGAGGGCGCGACGAACCGGGAAGCCGCGGCCGCGCTACTGCTCTCCCCCAAGACGGTCGAGTACCACCTGGGTAAAGCGTTTACGAACCTCGGCGTCACCAACCGTGCCCAGCTGGCCCGGCTCGCCGCCACCGGTGGGCTTGGGATGGGGTGAGCAACGTGCTGCTGGGGAGCCCGGGGTCGACCGCCGCCATCACCGCCGCACTCGACAGCACCGCCGCCGGGCAGGCAGCGGCGCTGGTCGTGGAGGGTGAGCCCGGGGCGGGCAAGACCGCGCTTCTACGTGCCGCGCACGACCTCGGTACTGAACGCGGGTTCCGGGTGGTGACGGTGACCGCGGTGGAGGGCGAGTCGGACCTGCCGTTGGCAGGGTTGTCCGCGCTGGCCATGCTCCTCGCGTACGCGGCGGCGGCCCTGGATGCGCCGCACCGGGACGCGCTCGCCGCAGCCGCGGGAGGAGCGGCCGCCGGAGCCGCCGAGGACCGCTTCCGCCTTGGCGCGGCCACCCTGGCCCTGCTCGCCGCCGCCGCCGAGCCGGCCCCGCTGCTCGTGCTGCTCGACGACGTGCAGTGGCTCGACCCGGCCAGCGCTGCGGCGCTGTCCTTTGCGCTGCGCCGGCTCGCTGCCGACCCGGTCCTGCTGGTGGTGGCAACCCGACCGGACGCGCTGCCATCCGCGCTCGCCCTGCCCCCCGGCACCCCTCGGAACCGCATTGATGGGCTCAGCGACGACGACGTCGCCATGCTGCTGGACGCCGCCGACCTGCCTGTCATTGCCCGGGTCGCCGCCGCGATCACCGCCGCGACCGGCGGCCTGCCGCTAGCCGTGCTGGAGACCGCCGCCGCACTCGGAGCAGACCAGCGCACCGGACGGGTGGCTCTGCCCGACCCGCTGCCGGTCGGGCGGCGGATCGCCGAGGCCTACCGGGCCCGGTACTTGGCCCTGCCCGCGCCCGCCCGGGAAGCCGCCGCGCTGGCCGCGCTCGCCGGATCGGCATCGGTCGACGTTCTCCTGCGGGCCCTCACCGCGACCGGGCACACCATTGCCGAGCTCGACCAGGTCGAGGACGCCGGTCTGGTCCGGCTCGCCGAATCGGTCACCTTCGGCCATCCGCTCCTGCGCGCAGCAGCCGCGAACCTGCCCGCTCCGTCGCGGCGGCGCACCCTGCGCCGGGCGCTGGCCGCCGCCGATCCCGATCCGGAGCACCGCGCACGGCATCTCGCCGCCGCCGCCACCGGCCCTGACGACGCTACGGCGGCCGCGCTCGACGCCGCGGCCGCTCAGACCCGCCGGCGCGGTGCCGTGGAGGCCGCCGCACGCCTGCTGGCCGACGCCGCCCGATTCACGCCACCCGGTCCGCGCCGATACGAGCGGCTGCTGGGCGCCGCTCAGGCCTTCGCCCTCGTCGGGAACGCTGCCGCCGCCCGGCATGCCGCCGAGCAGGTCCGCGGCGGATCACCCGTGGCCGACCAACGGTCGGCCGCAGCGCTGGTCATCATCGAGACCTCGATGTGGGACACCGGCGAGGACGTGCGCGAGCTGGCAATCCAGGAGGCCGACCGGACCGCCGCGACCGATCCCGCCACGGCGGTACGCGCTCTCGTGCACGCCGCCAACGCGGCGACCCTGCGAGGCCAGCTCTTTGCCGCCGAGCGGCTCGGCGCCCGGGCCGTCGGGATCGCCGAGGGACTGCCCCCACGGCTGCACGCCGCCGCACACCAGATCCACGCGATGACCCTCACGCTCATCGGCCGTCAGGACACCGCCCGGCGCCTACTTGCTGCCTGGCAGCGCCCGAATGCCGACCAGGTCGGCGCTGCCGACATCTTTCCCGACCAGTACCCGGGCACCGTGCAGACCCTCACTCGGCTCGGGCGCTACGACGATGCTGACGCGCTCGTGCGCGTGTTGATGCAGGTCTGCCGCCGCGAGAGCGCGCCAACCGCCCAGTGGTACCTCTTGTGCACATACATCGACCTGTTGTGGTGGCGTGACGAGTGGACCCGGGCGCAGGCGCAGTCCGAGCAGGTGACGGCGTTTGCCGACGAGGCAGGGCTGCGCACACTCGCGCAGTTCGGTCAGGCGATCGTCGCGCGTATCAACGCAGCGCGAGGTGAGGACACGCGGTGTCGGGCGCTGGCCGACGAGGCGCTGCGATTCGCCCACGAGCACGAGAATGTCCCGCTGGCGGCCTACGCTCATACGGCTCTGGGTTACCTCGACCTCGGCCGCGGGCGGTACCCGGACGCGGCCAACCACCTGTGCGAGGCCGACCGGGTGTGCCTGTCTTGCGGGATGCTCGACCCGGTGACGCTTCCCTACGCTGCCGAGCTCGTCGAAGCACACTGGCGCTGCGGTGACCAGGACGTCGCCCACGCCAAGTTGGACGTGCTCGCCGAGCGTGCCGCCGCCTCGGGCACCGCATGGGCCGCTGCCGTGACCGCCCGCTGCCGCGGGCTGCTTGCCACCGACGAAGACGACGCCGACGCCGAGTTTGCTGCCGCGCTCGACAGGCATCCCGCCGGAATCGCCGCCTTCGATGCTGCCCGCACCCGACTGTACTGGGGTGAGCGACTGCGCCGTCGCCGCGATCTTCCGGCGAGCCGGCGGCTGCTTGGCGATGCCGAAGCAGTGTTCGAGCGGCTCGGCGCGCGGCCCTGGGCTCAGCGCGCCGCCGCTGAGCGACGCGCGAGCGGAGAGCGGTGCGCCCGCAAGCCCGCGGCCCGCGCCACCCTGTCCGTACTGAGCCCGCAGGAACTGCGCTGCGCGCTCGCTGTCGCCGACGGCCTGACCAACCGGCAAGCCGCAGCCACACTGTTCATCTCCCCGAAGACCGTCGAACAGCACTTGAGCAAAGCGTTCACGAAATTGGGCATCACTAATCGAGCTCAGCTCACCCGGCTGGTCACCGAAATCGGGTCCGGAACCGCGTGAGGAGTCAGCGCTAACGCTTTGAGGCTGTCATGCACGCGAAGTAGGTGTCCCCGCATGGGCAGGGGCCCCGGCGTTGTTGTGAGATGTCCTGTTTGTAATTGTTTGACCATTTCAGAGCCTGAGTGCGGCGAAGGCGTCGTTGTGGTCGTGGAGGTCGCGGCGGGCGTGGGCGATGTTGGCGCGTCCAGCCAGGCGTAGGGCGCTGATCGTCAGGTTGCGGGAGGCCGCGAGTGCTCTGTGTGCGGTGCCTGTGCGCAGCTGGGATGCGTCTTCGTGGAAGCGACACACCGGCCAACAACCGCCGCTGCCGCTCGTCCAGATGCAGGCTGAGCTGCTCGAACACCGACCCCAACCAGACGTGCTCACCATCCACGCACCCTCAGAGCACAAACGAAAGCTTTCAGGGCGAAAACAACGCTCTATTTCGCGGCAAATCCTGAGGTCCCTTTCGAGCGTCATCCGACACCGACGGGCGGCGGTCGTCGGCCGAGGGCCTTCTGCGCCCGCTTCGGACGTCGTCTCAGGTCGACCCGGGCAGCATCCCGTCCAAGATCATGCCGAACACGCGGGCGAGCTGGTCATCGGGCGATTCGCCCGGGTGGGGTGGCGACTCGGCGAGTGCGGCGGCGAGGTGCGGGTGCGCCCCGTCGGCGACGGCCCGCTGCAGCAGTTGCGCCTGGACGGCGACGAACTCCTCGTCGAGGACCCCGCCGCCGGGCCGTTCGGCGAGCGCGTAGGTCTGCACCAGCCCGAACAGGACGCCGACTGTCTCCATCTTGCGGCTGCCCGGTCCGGGATGGCCTGCCATGCGGGCGAGCGTGCCCTCGACGAGCCGTAGGGCGTTCGGGCCGGAGGGCGGCCGGGTGCGGGCGGCGTCGGCCAGCCAGGGTCGACGGCGCAGGGCGGCGAGCACGGCCATGTGGTGGGCGACGACGTCGGCCCGCCAGTTGTCGGTGTCGGGCGCGGTCGCCAGCTCGCTGAGAGCGTGGTCGACCATGAGGTCGACGAGGTCGTCGCGGGTGTCGACGTAGCGGTAGAGCGACGCGGCGCCGGTCCCGAGCCGGGCGGCGACCCGTCGCATGGTCACCGCGGCGAGCCCCTCCTCGTCGGCGATGGCGACGGCGGCCGCGGTGACCTGCTCACGGCTCCACTCCGCGGGGCGCCCGGTGCGCGCGGCCGACGGGGACCGCAGCCAGATCGAGCCGTAGGTCACGACGACCCCGCCTCGCTCCCGTAGACCCACATCGCGTACGTTGTTCGCGAACATGATTCGCGAATACGGGGTGGTGGCGCGGTGGCGATCGGGAGCAGCGGCCGGGCGGCGGTCCTCGCCGCGGACATCGAACCGGGTGCGCACTGGACAGCGCGTTGGTTCGGGATGACGTTCAACGTGGACACGATCGTGGCGACGCTGGTGGCGGCCGTGATCGTCTGCGGCCTCGGCCTGTACACGGCGCGGCGCGCCGTCGCGGGTCGGCCCAGCGCACTGCAGGTGGCGTTCGAGGCGCTGGTCGGGTGGGTGCAGCACCAGACCCGCGAGCTCATGGGCACGCGCGTCCCGCGGGGCGTCGTCGGTCTCGCCGTGTGTCTGTTCGCGTTCATCCTCGCCTGCAACTGGTTGGCCGTGCTGCCGACGGAACCCGTGCTCCCGCCGCCGACCGCCGATGTCAACCTGACCTATCCACTGATGCTCCTGGTCATCGTCTGGGTCAACGTGGCCGGTGTGCGGGCCCACGGTATCGGCGGACATCTGGTCAACGTCGTGCGCAAGGGGCCGTTCGAGATCATCTCGCAGTTCCTCGGCCGCCCGGCGTCGCTCGCGTTGCGGCTGTGGGGCAACATCTTCGCGGGCGGATTGCTGGTCTCCATCATCGCGCTGCTGCCACCCGTGGTGCTGTGGCTGCCCATCGCATTGTGGAAGCTGTTCGATCTGTTCATCGGGGCCCTGCAGGCCCTGATCTTCGCGCTGCTCACGCTGATCTACTTCGCCGAGGCCGTCGAGGTGGCGGGAGGGGACGCGCATCTGACCGCGCGCGACCGTCAGGTGCCGACCGCCGCACGTGGACCCGACTTCGCACCCCGTGTGCGGACCTCGCACCCCATCGGTGGGGTGCGAGGTGCAGCGATGGGGTGCGAGGTGACCCGGCGAACGCGAGACCGATGACTTCGTCCCGCCGTCGCAGTCAACCGTGTGTACGCGACGGCGTGCGGGAAAGCGGCCCGCGCGCGTCATGGGCGAGGTGCTGAGCATGGCGGTGATCGAGGACGTTCGGCCGCTTGGTGCTGGGTTGGAGCGCTCGTACCAGGTGTACGTACGCGGCAGGTTGAAATTCCGCGTCAAACAGATCGTCTACGTGGCGTTCTCCCTCGACGAGAGCGTGATGGGCTTCGCGTTCCCCAAGGAGGAGCGGGCCGCGCTCGTCGCGAGCGAGCCGCACAAGTTCCAGATGCCGTCGGCGTCGGATATGCGCTTCAACTGGGTCCACGCCGACCTCGCGGCACTGGACCCGCCCGAGGCCCGCGAGCTCGTCGTCGACGCTTGGCGCATGGTCGTCCCCAAGAGGCTCGCCCGTGCCTACGACTTCGCCCATCCCGACGGTCCGGGCTGACGCCGGGACCCCGCGGGCGAGGGCGGGTCAGGCCAGCAGCGCGCGGATGTCCGCGGCGCCCAGGCGCCCGTCGAACGGATCGCCGGTGTCGAGCACGCCTGCCACCAGCTCGGCCTTGCGCGCGGCGAGTGCGAACACCTTCTCCTCGATGGTGTCCGCGGCGATCAGACGGTAGACGTGCACTGTGCGGGTCTGCCCGATCCGGTGGGCGCGGTCGATCGCCTGCGCCTCGACGGCCGGGTTCCACCAGGGGTCGAGCAGGAAGACGTAGTCGGCCTCGGCCAGGTTCAGGCCCGACCCGCCCGCCTTGAGGCTGATCAGGAACACCGGGACCGCGCCGTCGCGGAAACCCTGCACGACCGCGCCGCGGTTGCGGGTTGTGCCATCGAGGTAGACGTGGTCGATCCCGGCCGCGTGCAGGGCGTCGCGGACCAGCGCGAGGTAGCCGGTGAACTGGCTGAACACCAGCGCGCGCCGCCCGCTTGCCACGACTTCGGCCAGGTGCTCGATCAGCGCGTCGATCTTCGCGCTGCCCGCGCCCGCCTGGCCGTCGTCGACGAGCCCGGGGTGCAGGGCGAGGCGGCGCAGCAGCGTCAGCGACCGCAGGATGGTGAACCGGTTGCGGTCCACGTCGTCGATCAGCCCGAGCACCTTCTGCCGCTCGCGCTGCAGGTGCCGCTGATAGGTCCGGCGGTGCTTGGCGTCGAGCTCGACGGCGAGCACCTGCTGCTGCTTGGCGGGCAGGTCCAGCGCCACCTGCTCCTTGGACCGGCGGGTCACCAGCGGGCGGATCCGCCGCCGCAACGCGGCCAGGCGCTCGCCGTCGCCCCCCTTCTGGATCGGCAGCGCGAAGTGCTCGCGGAACCGGACGGGGTGCGGGAACAGGCCCGGCGCCGTGATCGACAGCAACGACCACAGCTCCATCAGGTCGTTCTCCATCGGCGTGCCGGTGATCGCCAGCTTGAACGGCGCCTGCACGCGCCGGGCGCTCTGGTACACCTTCGACCGGTGGTTCTTGGCGTGCTGGGCCTCGTCGAGCAGGAGGCCCGACCAGCGGTGCGCGGCGTGCGCGTCGGCGTCGAGGCGCAGCAGCGTGTAGGTGGTGAGCACAATGTCCGCGCCCGCGGTCGCGGTGGCGAGGTCCTCGCCCCGGCGCCGCAGCGTGTCGCCGAGCGTGACGACCCGCAGGTCCGGCGCGAACCGGCGGGCCTCGGCCGCCCAGTTGGGCAGCACGCTGGTCGGGGCGACCACCAGGAACGGCGGACCGTGCGGGTCGGCGGACCGAGCGTGGCACATCAGCGCCAGGGCCTGCACGGTCTTGCCAAGGCCCATGTCGTCGGCGAGGATCCCGCCGAGCCGGGCCTGCCACAGGAACTGCAGCCACGCCAGCCCCTCGCGCTGGTAGGGCCGCAGGTCCGCGCGCAGGCCCGCGGGCACGTCCGGGTCCGGCAGCGCGGTGGTGGACAGCAGGCCTCGCACCTGCTCCCGCCACGCCGCGGCCTGCCGCTCCACGACGCCCAGCGCGGCCAGCTCCTCCCACAGCCCGGCCTGGAAACGGCTGATCCGCAGGCCTGCCGACGGCGTGTCCTGCAGTGCCCGCGCCTCCTCGATGAGCTGGCGCAGTGTGCGCAGCTCCGGCTTGTCGAGCGCGAAGTAGGTGCCGTCGGCGAGCAACAGGTGCGGCTCGTCGAGCGCGAGCGCCTGGAACAGCGCCGCGAAGGGCACGCCGCGCCCGTCGACCCGGACCTCGACGCCGAGGTCGAACCAGTCGGTGCCGCCCTCGACCTGGTCGGCCGACACCGCGATCGACAGCGCGTCGCCCGCGTCCCGGTAGGCGAGCGGGCGGCCGTCGTACTCGACGCACACTCCGGGCGCGTCGGCCAGCAGCGGGAGCACCTCGGTGGTGAACCGCATCGTCTGCAGCCCAGCCAAGCGGGCCTGCGGGACCAGCTCGCCGTCCGCCCGCAGACCGACGGCCTCGAGCGGAGCGTCCAGGGCGGCCAGCGCCGCCCGCTCGGCGGCCGGGTCGCGGTGCCCGTCACGGGTCGGGGCGAGCGGGCTGCGCAACGTGCGCCCACCGACCTCGTAATGCCACTCCCAGGCCAGGTCCAGGGCGTGCTCGGGCCCGTAGGCGGCGCGCAGGGCCAGCGTGGGCGCGGAGATGGGCGGCGGGCTCCAGGCGCCGTCGGAGGACTCGACGGTGGCGAACGCGCGCAGCCGCGGATAGATCTCCTCGTCGAACCGGGCCCGCCCGGCCGCAGGCACGGTCAGCCGCCGACCGGTCAGCGCCAGCTGCTGCAACGCGGCAGGCACCGGCGCCGCCAGCCGGGCCAACCCGAGCCGCCACAACGCAGGCTCGCCGGTGGCGAAGTCGTGTGCCGACACCCACACGACGCCGTGGCCCTCGGCGCCGATGAACCGGACGGGCACCGGCTCGGCGGGCAGCTCCTCCCCGCCGGTGTCCAGCAGCAGGCGGGGCGCGACCACGAGCGGATCACCGCCGGTGACGTCCAACACCATCCGCCCCGTGCCGTGGCGCGCGACGTCGCCGAGCGCCTTGCGGGCGTGCACGACCCGGAGGCCGACGTCCGCAGCCTCGTCCAGCACCGACCACAGCTGCCTGCTGTCGATCTCGGCGAGGTCGATGACCTTCTCCTCGCCGTAGCCCATGTACCTCGACGCGTTGGCGCGCGCGGTGTAGAGCGCGTACAGCTCGTGCAGCAGCCGCACGTGCGCATGCCGGAACTCGCCCAGCTGCCACGGTTGCGCGAGCTTCGACCAGCTCAACCCGCCCGCGACCCATCCGCCGCGACCGGGACGCACGAGCCGCGCGGCGAGCCGCACGAACGCGCCGGGCCCAGGTGCATGCCGCTCCTGCAGGCTGATCTCCACGGCGATCGCGGTGCGCTCCTCGGCCGCCGCCGCCCGCAGGCCATGCTCCAGGAGAGCGTCGAACGGGCTGGTCCAGCTCTGCGCGGCCGGTGGGGCGGCGGGGCGCCGCGGCGTCCCCTGGGCCACGGCGAGTGCGACCGCGGCGACGTGCTTGCAGTCGCCGCCGAGTGGGCAGCCGCAGAGTCCGCCGGTGACCAGAAGTGCGCCCCGCGGCCCGTCGAGGACGTCGATCTCGACCTCGTACACGCGGCCACCGCTGCCGCGCACCAGGCCGCTCAGGACCCGCCGATCCGCGTACCACCTCGTGTGCAGCACCCGTCGCTGCCGGACGTACTCCTGCCCCCGGGCGAACGCGGTGGCGCCCAGGATGTCCCGCAGCGGTCCCGGATCGATCCCGTCCAGTAGGACAAGCTGCACCGAACACACCTCCACGCACACCAGGACCGCCGACACCGTAGCGACCCGGTCGGGTGACGGCCGCGGCGGCGCGCCGCACCACCCGAGCCCGAGCAGCCGGGCCCGGCACCTCGCACGGGACAGGGGGCCGCCGCGGTTCCCGTAGGGTGCGCCCGTGGCCGAACGCCATCGCGACCTCGATCGCCTGCTGACCTTCGTCGACGCCGTGGTGGCCATCGCCATCACCCTGCTCGTGCTGCCGTTGGCCGAGGTCGGAAACGAGGCAGGCGCGAGCAGCGCGGCGGACATCTTGCGCGCGCACAGCGACGACCTCTTCGGGTTCGGGCTCAGCTTTGTTGTCATCGCGCGGCTCTGGCTCGGCCAGCACCGGATCGTGAGCGGTGTCGTGCGGCAGACCCCGACGTTGATCTGGCTGTTGTTGGCCTGGTCGTTCACGATCGTGTTCCTGCCGTTCCCGACAACCCTCGTCGCCACCACCAACCACGACCCGGGCGCCAAGATCCTCTATCTGGGCACCATGGCGGTCAGCTCGCTGATCCTGGCGCTCGTCGCCTGGGTGATCAGGCGCAACGCGAGCGTGCGCGACACCGACGAAGCGCCCGACCTCTGGGCGTCCGGGGGCGTCGCCGTCGGGTTCCTGGTGGCGCTCGCGATCATGCTGGCGTTCCCGGACACGAGCTACTGGCCGTTGCTGCTCCTGATGTTGGTCGACCCCGTCAGACGGCTGTTGCGGCGGGTCGTGGCGCGGGCGTGAATCGTAGGTGCGTGCGACTCACCCGGAAAGGATGGGCTCATGTCGTACGTCGTGCGCTTTGCCGAGCTGGGCCGGGGGGACATCGCGGTCGCGGGCGGCAAGGGCGCCAATCTCGGTGAGCTGACGCGGGCCGGGCTGCCGGTGCCGCCCGGCTTCGTGCTCACCACCGCCGCGTACCGGGCGTTCGTCGAGGGCGTGGAGGCGGCGGTTCTCGCTGGGGACGCCGCGGCGATCCGGGCGCTGTTCACGTCCCGGCCGATCCCGGAGCCCATGGCCCGGGAGATCACCGCGGCCTGGTCGGCGCTCGGCGAGGTCCCGGTGGCCGTGCGGTCCTCGGCCACCGCGGAGGACCTGGCGGACGCGAGCTTCGCCGGGCAGCAGGACACCTACCTCAACGTCCAGGGCGCGGCCGCGCTGCTCGACGCCGTGCGCGAATGCTGGGCGTCGCTGTGGACCGAACGCGCCGTCGCCTACCGCACCCGGCAGGGGATCGACCCGGCCGAGGTCGCGCAGGCCGTGGTCGTGCAGCGGATGGTCGAGGCCGACGCGGCCGGGGTGATGTTCACCGCGAACCCGACCACCGGCCGCCGCGACGAGGTGGTGCTGTCCGCCGCGTGGGGGCTCGGCGAGTCCGTGGTGGGCGGCACGGTGAGCACCGACGACCTCGTCGTCGAGAAGGCGGGCCTGCGGGTGGTGGCGCGCACCACGGCCGACAAGTCCGTCATGACCGTGTACGCGGGGGAGCGCACCGCGGAGGTCCCGGTGCCCGCCGAGCGTCGCCGCGAGCCGGTGCTCGACGACAAGGCCGCAGCCGCGCTCGCCGAGCTGGGCGTGCGCATCGAGCAGCACTTCGGGGCGCCGCAGGACGTCGAGTGGGCGCGCGCGGACGGCGAGTTCTTCGTCGTGCAGGCTCGGCCGATCACCGCGCTGCCCGAGCCCGAGGCGGCGCCGCCCACCGAGTGGATGGTGCCGGACTCGAAGGCGTTCTACGCGCGGGCGAGCATCGTCGAGCAGCTGCCCGACCCGCTGTCGCCGCTGTTCGCGGCGATGGTCGACGGGTCGGTCGCGCGGTCGCTGCGCGCGTTGATGCGCGACTTCCTGCGGGTGGAGGTGCCGCCGTCCGGGGTCGGCCTGCCCACCGTGAACGGCTATGCCTACTACCGCTACAGCCGGGCCGCGCTGTGGCAGATGACGGTCGGCGGCGCGAAGGCGTTGCCGCGCCTGCCCGCCCTGGGCATGCCGCACTGGCGCGACGTAGCCCACCCCGCGTACCAGGCCGCGGTGGCGGCGTGGCGGGACCGGCCGCTCGCCGGGCTCAGCGACGCCGCGCTGCTCGACGGCGTGCAGGAGCTGCTCGACGCGGGCACCACCTACTACACGTCCGTCCAGGCGGTCATCCCGCTCGCCGCGTCCAGCGAGGTGGTCCTCACGCGGTTCTACGAGGCGCTCGTGCGCCGTCCGGGCGAGCCGGCCGCGGCGACGTTCCTGGTGGGCTTCGACAGCACGCCGATCCGAGCCGAGAAGTCGCTTTGGGACCTCGCCGAGTGGACCCGCCGGCACGAGGAGCTCGCCGCGGCGGTGCGCGCCGACCCGGCGGTCGTGTGGGCGGGCGGGGGACCCGCGCCCGCCGACGAATGGCGCGCTCGGTTCCGGGCCCACCTCGACCGCTACGGGCACGCCACCTACAACCTCGACTTCCGGCACCCCACCCCGGTCGACGACCCGGCCCCGCTGCTGCAGGCCCTGCGGTTCGCCCTCGACGGCGGCGGCCCGGGCCCGTACGCGCGGCAGGTGGCGTCGGCGGCCCGCCGGGAGGAGCTGACGGAGGCCGCACTGGCGCGGCTCGGCCCGGCGCGGCGGGTGGCGTTCAACCGCCTGCTGCGCTGGGCACAGGGGTACGCGCCGGTGCGCGAGGACGCGCTGGCCGACGTCGGGCTGGCCTGGCCGCAGATGCGCCGCATGCTCGCCGAGCTGGGCCGTCGTCTCGTGGCCGCGGGCCGGATCGCCGCGCCCGAGGACGTCTACTGGCTGCGGCCCGACGAGCTGCGCGGCGCGCCCGTGGGCGACGTCGCGGAACGGAAGGCGCTCTGGCGGGGACAGCGGCGGGTCACGCCACCGCAGATGCTGCCGCAGCACACCGTCCTCGATCGTTTCGAGTCCTGGTTCCCGGCCTCGGGCACCCAGGAGGGAGCGGTGCTGCGCGGCACGGGCGCCAGCGCTGGGCAGGTCACGGCGACCGCGCGGGTGCTTTCCGGCCCGGCCGACTTTCCCCGGATGCGGCCGGGCGACGTGCTCGTCGCGAGCATCACGACACCCGCGTGGACGTCGCTGTTCACGATGGCTGCTGCCGTCGTCACCGACGTCGGTGGGCCGCTGTCGCACAGCTCGATCGTCGCGCGCGAGTACGGCATCCCGGCCGTGCTGGGCACGGGCCTGGCCACCCGACGGATCCCCGACGGTGCCCGCGTGCGGGTCGACGGCGACGCGGGCACGGTCACGTTGCTCGACGGCGATGGGGTGGCCGACGCGATGGCCACCGCGGCGCCCGCTTCCGGGCAGGCCACCCGGAAACCGCGGCGGGCCGCCCTGCTGGGGGCGGCCGGTGCGCTGGCCTTCGGGGTCTGGCTGTGGCGGCGCGGCCGCGGTTGACGGGCCGTGGTCGTCCGACGACGATCAGACGCGAGAACCCGAAGGAGTAGCTGCATGATCTTGATCAACGTCAGGTTCCCGGTCCGCGAAGACAAGATCGACGAGTGGCTGGCGCTGGCCAACTCGTACTCCAAGGCCGTCAACGCGGAAGAGGGCTGCGTCTCGTTCAGTTTCTCGCGCAGCCTCGACGACCCGAACCTGTTCATCTGCCTCGAGTTGTTCCGCGACGCGGAGGCGGGCGGGGCGCACGTCAAGACCGACCACGCCGTGAAGTTCTTCGGTGCGGCGCCCGACCTGGTGTCGGCGCAGCCGGAGATCCTCTACATCGACTCGCCCGAGGTGAAGGGCTTCGGCCCGATGGGGGAGATTCAGCCGCGCTGACCCGACCCCGCTCACGTCCGGCAGGTTCGGGGCGGCGAACGCGGGTGCCGCCAGGCCCGCGCCGAGGGCGGCGAGGCCTGCGACGGCCACAGTGGTGCGGACGCCGCGACGGGCGAGGCTCTCCATATCGGATCCCTTCGTGCTGGGGTCAGTGCGTGATCCGGAGCCGTCAACGAAGCCGCGGGGCTCGTGGTTGTCGGGGGTCACCGGGACCGGTGGACACCTCCTCCCCAGGTGGGGCCGCGGTTCACCGGGTCGGATGACCACACGCGCGTTCCCGTCGAGGATCATCACCGGAATGGGAAGAGGGGCCCGGGCGGGCGTCGGCATCGGGCTGGGCTCGCTCGCCGTACCCGTCGGCATCGGCTGGTTCTACGCCCGCGTGCTGCTCGACACGACGATCCGCCCGATCTTCCCGGAGCGGGTCCTTGCCGTCGACACCGGCACGGACGCCGACACCGTCACACTGGCCGCGAGCGCGCTTGCGCTGCAGCCCGGCACGTGGGGGTTGCGGTGGCGGTCCGGGTTGGCGCTGGTGGGGCCGGTGCGCGCCGCCGACCGCACCCGGGTGGTGCGGACGCTGCTGGCGGGACCGCGCCCACCGGTGGGGGTCCGCGCGGTGTTGGATGCGGGCGCGTTCGAGCCGGATCCGGGCGCGCGCGGGCTGGCGTTCGCCGAGGTCGACGTGGCGACGCCGGTGGGCCCGTGCCCCGCGTGGTTCGTGCCCGGAGCACGCGACACCTGGGCCATTCTCGTCCACGGCCGGGGCGGCACCCGGCGCGAGGCGCTGCGGCTCTTGCCCGCCCTGCACGCGCTCGGCCTGCCCGCCCTCGTGGTCTCCTACCGCAACGACCCCGAGGCGGCCGCCAGCCCCGACGGCCGGTACCACCTCGGCGACACCGAGTGGCTCGACGTCGAGGCCGCCCTGGCGCACGCGGTCGCGGCGGGCGCCCGTCAGGTCGTGTTGGTCGGCTGGTCGATGGGGGCGGCCATCATCGGGGCGCTGTTGTCGCGTTCGGCGCTGGCCGCGCGGGTGGCGGCGTTGGTGTGGGACGCCCCGCTGCTGGACTGGCGGGCCACACTGCGGCAGCAGGCCCGGATCCGGCGGCTGCCGCCCGCGCTGACCAACGTCACGGCGCGGATCGCCGGTCGGCGGATCGGCATCGACTTCGACGAGTTCGACCTGCGCGCCCACCCACCGGCCGTGCGCCCACCCACGCTGTTGATCCACACGGTCGGGGACACCGCGGTGCCGGTGCAGCCCAGCCGCGCGCTCGCCGCCGCCGCGCCCGCGCTGGGCTGGCCGATGACCTACCTCGAGGTGCCCGACGCCGAGCACACCGGCGCGTGGAACGCCGACCCGGCGGCCTACGAGGATGCCGTCACCCACTTCCTGGCACGATGGGTGACGTGACCGAACAGACTGCGACACTGCGGACCAACGAGGGCGACATCGTCGTCAACCTCTTCCCCGACCACGCGCCGAAGACGGTCGAGAACTTCACCGGCCTCGCGGCGGGCAAGAAGGAGTACCACAAGCCCAACGCGAGCGGCGGCGACTCCGGACCGTTCTACGACGGCTCGGTCTTCCACCGGGTCATCTCCGGCTTCATGATCCAAGGCGGCGACCCGACCGGCACCGGCATGGGCGGCCCCGGCTACCAGTTCGGCGACGAGTTCCACCCCGAGCTGCGCTTCGACCGGCCCTACCTGCTGGCGATGGCCAACGCGGGTCCCGGCACCAACGGCTCGCAGTTCTTCATCACCGTCGGCCCCACCCCGCACCTCAACCGCAGGCACACGATCTTCGGCGAGGTGGCCGACGCGGCGTCCCGCGCGGTCGTCGACAAGATCGCGGCCACGCGGACCGACGGCAACGACCGGCCGCTGTCGCCCGTGGTGATCGAGCGGATCGAGGTCAGCTGACCGAGTCCATGAGGCCGCCCCCGGCCGGGGTGGGGGCGTGCGTGCGCCACCCCGACCGGGCTACCCGGCTGGCCTGCTCGCGCTGCGGGCGGCCCGCCTGCCCGGACTGCCTCCGGGAAGCGGCCGTGGGCCACCAGTGCGTCGACTGCGTGGCGGCCTCCGTCCCGACCCGCGCCCCGCGGCGGGCGGCGGGTACCAGGCCGGTGGTGGTGCACACGCTCGTGGCGCTCAACCTGGCCGTCTTCGCCTGGACGGCCGTCCAGGCGCGCAGCGTGCTCGACAACGCCGACTCCGCGCTGTTCCGCGCCTGGGCGCTCGTGCCCGACGCCGTGGCCGACGGCGAGTGGTGGCGGCTGCTCACAGGCGGCTTCCTGCACATCGGGCCGCTGCACATCGCATTCAACATGTGGGCGCTGTGGGTGCTCGGACGCGATCTGGAGATCGTGCTCGGCCGGGCCCGGTTCCTGGCGCTGTACCTGGTTTCGCTGCTGGGCGGCTCGACGGCCGTGGTGCTGTTCGGCGATCCGCAGCAGTACGTGGCGGGCGCGTCCGGGGCCGTGTTCGGGCTGATGAGCGGCCTGCTGCTGGTGTTGCTGCGGCTGCGGCGGCCCTACGGCCAGGTCGTCGCGATCATTGTGCTGAACCTGGTGATCACGCAGGTGGTGCCGGGGATCTCGATGGCAGGGCACGTCGGCGGGCTGGTCGTCGGCGGCGTGGCGGCGACCGCGCTGGTCTTCGCCCCGACCCGGCGGCGCACGCTGGTGCAGAGCGCCGCGCTGGTCCTGCTCACCGTGGTGCTCCTGGCGTTGATCGCGGCACACCTCGCGGGGATGGCTTAGCTCCTATGGCCGCACGTCGGCGAGGCGGGGGGCGACGTCCTCCGGGTCGGCGGCGAGGTCGAGCCTGCCGAAGACGTACAGGCGCTCGGTGCCGTCCGCCGCGACGGTGTCCAGCTCCAGCAGTGAGCTCTCCCGACCCAGTCTGCGCACCCGCAGCACGCGTACCCCCTGGACCAGCGGCCACGGGTGGTGGCGGCTGCGCAGCAGACCGCGCACGGTGACGCCGTCGGCGTCGGCCCGCAGCCGCGGCCGGGCCCGGGTGCCGAACGCTGCGGCGAGGCCTGCGCCGACGGTGGCGACCGCCGCGATCAGCCCGCCCGCCGGATCGGCCGAGCTCAGCCAGGCCGCGGCCGTCCACGTCGCCGCGGCGGCCGTGACCGCCCAGGCCAGCACGACCAGGCCGGGCGCGGGCGACCACTCGGCGCTCACGCGCTGTCCACAGGAGTTATCCACACTGGGGACGACTTACAGCGACGTGATTTGTCAGCGCCACCTCATCGTCATCAGCAGGCCGATCACGATGAGGGCGAAGCCGATGAGGAAGTTCCAGGAGCCCAGGGCGTTCATCCACGCGATGCTCGGGCCTGCGATGTAGTTGACGACGAGCCACACGAGGCCCAGCAGCATGAGGCCGAGCATCACCGCGATGTAGACGGGATGGGTGGGGCCCGCGACCTTGACCGGTGTCCGGGACCGGCTCTCGCCCGGCGGCGGGGTGTAGACCGTCTTCTTGCGGACCTTGGACTTCGGCATGAGCGTGACCTCGCGTGACGTATCAGGCGTGCTTGCCCCCACGGTATCGTGCCCGGCTCGTGCCCGGCTCGTCCCCGGCTCCTGCCCGGCTCGTCCCGGCTCTTCCCCCGGCTCGTCCCCCGCTCCTCCCCCGGCCCCGCCCCCGGGCGTGATCGTCGGTTCGGCGCGTTTGCGGCCGGATATGGCACGGATGTGCACCGAACCGGTGATCACGCCGTCGACGGGTCGCCGTTTCGTCAAACCGCCACGAGCGCGGTGGTCGCGGGGTCATCCTGCGTCGATGGTTGCGAATGAGGGACTGCTCGCTCTGCTGGTCCGGCAGGACGGACTCATCAGCGACGCTCAGGCCTGCCGCCACGGCCTCGCGGAGCGGACACTCCGTCGACGGGTGGCCGACGGCGGCTGGCTGCGGGTGGCCCCGGGCGTGCTGCTGGCGGGCGGGCACCGTTGGACCGACCGGACCAGGGTCCGGGCCATCGGGATGTGGGCCGGGCCGCGCGGAGTGGTCTCCGGGGCCGCCGCCGCATGGTGGCACGGGATGTGGCCCTCAGCGCCTGCCCGGATCGAGCTCACGGTGGCCCGAGGGTGCGGGCTGCGCGGGCGGTCGGGGGTGCGGCTGCGGCGCCGGGACCTGGACTGCCGCGACGTCGTCCGCGTCGACGGCCTCGCGCTCACCGCTCGGCCGCTCACCGTGCTGGAGACGGCGGTCGCGGTCGCGGACGGCTCGGTGTTCCTGGATCGCGCGCTGCAGCGGCACGTCGACTTCCCGGCGGTCCATCAGGCGTACTGCCGCAATCTGGGCGCTTACGGTGGGGCCCGGATCGCAGGCCTGCTCGTCGCGGCGGCCGACCGCGCCGACTCGGCAGCCGAGCGGGTGGTCGTCGGGCTGCTGCGAGGTGCGGGGATCGTCGGCTGGCAGCTGGGGGTGCCGTTCGGGCCGTGGACGATCGACCTGGCCTTCCCCGACGTCAAGGTGGCCGTGGAGGTGGACGGATGGGCGTGGCACGTGGACGTCGACCGGTTCCGCACCGACCGGCACAAGGGCAACGCGCTCGCCCGCGCCGGGTGGACGGTGCTGCGGTTCACCTGGCATGACCTGGTGAACCGACCCGGGTATGTAGTGGCCGAGATCCGGGCGGCCCTGGCATGATCACCAGTTCGGTGCGCAGACCGGCCAGATTCGGCCGCTTCTGCACCGAACTGGTGATCATGGGTGGGGCCGGCTGGGGTGGGGCCAGCGGGGTGGGTCGGGCCGGCTGTGGTGGGGCGGGCTGGGGGGTGGGCCGGCTGAGAAAGGGTCAGGCGCGGGCGGCCAGCTCGGCCATCTCGGTGGTGAGCGACGCCACCAGCCCGGGCGCCACGGGGTGGCCCGCCTCGCCCATCCAGTTGGCCAGCATCCGGTGGCCGCTGTCGGTGAGCACCGACTCGGGGTGGAACTGCACACCGTGCAGCGGCAGCTCGCGATGCCGCAGTGCCATGATCACCCCGCTCTCGGTGTGTCCGGTGACCTCCAGCTCGGCGGGCAGGGTGCCGGGCCGGATCGTGAGCGAGTGGTAGCGGGTGGCGGTGAACGGGCTCGCCAGCCCGGCGAGCACGCCGGTGCCCGTGTGGTGCACCTGCGACGTCTTGCCGTGCAGCAGCTCCGGCGCTCGCTCGATGACCGCGCCGTAGGCCGCGCCGATGGCCTGATGGCCTAGGCACACACCGAGCAGGGGCAGCCCGCGCTCGGCGCAGGCCCGGATCACCGCGATGGAGGAGCCCGCCCGGTCCGGGGTGCCGGGTCCGGGGCTGACCAGCACGCCGTCGACCGCGGACACCTCGTCGAGGTCGACCGCGTCGTTGCGTCGCACGGTGACGTCCGCGCCCAGCTGGGCCAGGTACTGCACGAGGTTGTAGACGAAGCTGTCGTAGTTGTCGATCACGAGCACGCGCATGGCGGCATTCTCCCGCACGGTTCAGTTGTTGCCGAACAGATCGCCGAGGCCGTTGTTGCTGCTGCCATTCCCCTTGGCGATGGTCAGCGTGATCTGCTGGTCGGAGTCGGCCGTGCTGCCCGCGGACGGGTCCTGGTCGACCACCCGTCCGGCGAACTGGGTGTTGCCGCCGGCGTCCACGGTCTGCGTGCTGATGTTGGTGAACCCGGCCTGCTTGAGGGTCTGCTTCGCCTGGGCGGCGGTCTGCCCGCGGACGTCGGGCACCGTGCTGGCCTGGTTGCCCTTCGACACGTTCATGGTGACCTTCGATCCCGGCTGCACCTGGGTGCCCGCGGGCGGGTCAGTGGACAGCACCGAGTCCTGCTGCCCGCCGCCGTCGACGGTGTTGGTGTCCACCTGGAAGCCCTTGGCCTGCAGGGTCTGCTTGGCCGCGTCCTTGTCCTGGCCGGTGACGTCGGGCACGGCGACGGTGGTTTGCTGCACGCCCACCGCGATGTCGACCGAGCTGCCGCCCTTCACCCGCACCCCCGGCCCGGGACTGGAGTTGACGACCTTGCCGACCTGGCCGGAGTCGCCGGTCTGCTGGTTGGTCTGCTTGCCGACGACGAGGCCTTGGCTCTTGAGCAGCGCGGTGGCGTCGGCCACGCTCATGCCCGCGAGCGCGGGCACGTTGACGAACGCGGGGCCGGAACCGACGGCGAGATCGACGGTCGAGCGCTCCGCCACCCGGGCGCCCTGTGCGGGGTTGGTGTTCAGCACCTTCCCGACCTGCTCGACCGACGACTCCTGCTGTGTCACGTTCCCGACGCGCAGACCCGCCGCGATGAGCTGGTTGGACGCGTCCTGCTGCGTCTGCCCGACCACGCCCGGCACCGCCACCTGCGACGGTGTGGCCGGTCCGGACAGCAGCTGGTAGGCCACGAACCCGACGAGCCCGAGCACCACCAGCACGCCCGCCACGATCGCGACGGTGCGCCCGGTGCGCCGGGGCGGCTCGGTGTCGGCGTAATAGTCGCCGCCGTAGCCGGGCGGCGCAGGCGGGGGCGTGCCGCGGCCGTTGATGCGGCGGGTCGAACCGGTGGGTGGGCCGCCTGCCATCATCGCGGTGCGCTCGTCGGCGCTCATCACGGCGGGCGCGAGCGGGGCCTGCCCGCTGCGCACCCGCACGAGGTCGGAGCGCATCTCCGCGGCCGACTGGTAGCGGTTGGCCGGGTTCTTGCTCAACGCCTTGAGCACGACGGCGTCCAGCTGCGGCGGCACCGCCGGGTTGACCTCCGACGGCGCCTTCGGGTCCTCCCGCACGTGCTGGTAGGCCACGGCGACCGGGGTGTCGCCGGTGAACGGTGGCTCCCCGGTGAGCAGCTCGTAGAGCACGCAGCCCGCGGCGTAGACGTCCGAGCGCGCGTCGACGGCCTCGCCGCGCGCCTGCTCGGGCGACAGGTACTGGGCCGTGCCGATGACGGCCGCGGTCTGTGTGACGTTCTGGCCCTCGCCCAGCGCGCGGGCGATGCCGAAGTCCATCACCTTCACCGCGCCCGCACGGTTGATCATGACGTTGGCGGGCTTCACGTCGCGGTGGATGATCTGGTGGCGGTGCGAGAAGTCCAGAGCGGCGCACACGTCGGCCATGACGTCGAGCACCTGCTGCTGGCTCATCGGGCCCTGCGTCTTGACGATCTCGCGCAGAGTCTGGCCGTCGACGTACTCCATGACGATGTAGGGCAGCGGCCCGAACTCGCTCTGCACCTCACCGGTGTCGTACACGGCCACGATCGCGGGGTGGTTGAGCGCGGCCGCGTTCTGCGCCTCGCGGCGGAAGCGCATCTGGAACTGGGGGTCGCGGGCCAGGTCGGCGCGCAGCACCTTCACCGCCACGTCGCGCCCCAACCTGGTGTCGAGCCCGCGGTGGACCTCGGACATGCCGCCGTAGCCGAGCACCTCGCCCAGCTCATAGCGCTCGGACAGCAGTCGGGGGGTCGTCATCGCAGCCGGTTCCTGGGGTCGAGGGGCGCAGACATCATCGCGGTCGTCGTCGGGGCAACAGCGGTCATCGGACGCCTCCGGCATCACTCGAAGAGGCGAGCGTCCGACTGTCCACGGTACCGGGCGCCATGCCCTGGGGCGCCGGCCCCGCGCCGAGGTTGCGGACGACGTAGACACCGACGACCACGGCGGCGACGGTGAGCAGCACGAACAGCACAAGGAGCAACGTGCGTCCGCGCCCCGAACCCGCACGGAGCTCCACCGGCCGCGCGGCGACCGCGGGCGCGGGGTGCCGCAGCGAGGGAAGTGCGGACGGCGAGGACGGCGTGTGCGGCGACGACGCCGAGGACGGCGTGTGCGGCGAGGACGGCGTGGCCGGCACCGACCACGACGACGGCGACAACGGCGAGGACGACGGCGCCGCGGATGCCGAAGACGCCGAAGACGGCGTGGCCACCCGCCTCCCGGGCGGGGGGGTGGCTGGCGGGGGCACCGTGGGGGTGGGCGGCGGCGTGCGCACGATGCGGGCTCGGGTGGGCGTGAACGGCCCGGTGAGCGACCCCGGCGGCGGCAGCCGTTCGCCGCGCCGCACGGCCGCGACGGCCGCGGCGAACTCCCCGCCGGTGGAGTAGCGGCGCGTGGGGTCCTTGACCAGCACCGCCTCGATCAGCTCACGGGCGTACATCGGCACGGTGGCGGGCAGCGGCGGCGGCTGGTCGCGCACCTGCATCATCGCCACCGCCACGGCGCTCTCGGCGCGGAACGGCCGGTGCCCGGCCAGGCACTCGTACCCGACGATGCCGAGCGAGTAGACGTCGCCCGTTGGCCCCGCCTCGGCCCCGCTGGCCTGCTCCGGGGCGATGTAGTGGGCGGTGCCCATGACCATGCCGGACCGGGTGACCGGCACGGCGTCGGCGGCCTTCGCGATGCCGAAGTCGGTGAGCTTCACCATGCCGTCGGTGCGCACGAGGATGTTGCCCGGCTTGACGTCGCGGTGGACGAAGCCGCGCTCGTGGGCGGCCTGCAGCGCCCACGCGGCCTCCTCGACGATGCGCAGGGTCTCCTCGGTGGGCAGCGGCCCGCGGGCGATGAGCGTGGACAGCGGCTCGCCGCGCACCAGCTCCATCACCAGCCAGGCCGTGCGCCGCCCGTTCGGGCCCTCGTCCTCGCCATAGTCGTGCACGCCCGCGATGCCCGCGTGGTCGAGCGACGCGACCGTGCGCGCCTCGATGCGGAACCGGTGCAGGAACTCCGGGTCGTCGGTGAGCTCCGGGCGCAGCACCTTCACCGCCACGCTGCGGCCCAGCCGGGTGTCCGACGCCTCCCAGACCTCGCCCATCCCCCCGACCGCGATCCGGCGGTCGAGTTGATAACGGTCGGCGATGTGCTGACCGGCGGCGAGAACAGTCATGCCGAGTGCTCCTCGACCGGTATCGCGGCCGGGACGGATGTCGTGGTGTTGGTCGGCGAGATCATCTTGCCGCCTTGCCCAGCGCAGCGGCGATGACCGCCCGCCCGATCGGCGCGGCGACGTAGCCGCCGGTGGCCGCCAGGTTGTTGGGGTCGCCGCCGTCCTCGACCAGCACGGCCACCGCGACCTGCGGGTTGTCCGCGGGCGCGAACGCGACGTACCAGACGTGCGGCGCGATGTTCTTGGGGTCGTCGCCGTGCTCCGAGGTGCCGGTCTTGGCCGCGATCTGCACCCCGGTGATCTTGCCGGTGCCCGCGTACGAGTTCTCGTTGTTGACCATCAGCGCGTTGATGCGCTGGGCGATGTCGCCGGAGATCGCCCGGCCGAGCCGGTCGGGCTGAGTGGTCGCGACGGGCTGCAGGTCCTGGCTCTGGATCTCCTTGACCAGGTAGGGGGCCATCACCTGGCCGCCGTTCGCGATTGTGGCGACGATCATGGCGTTCTGCAGCGGAGTCAGCGCGACGTCACGCTGCCCGATGGCCGACTGCTCCAGCGCCGCGACGTCCGGGATCGGCCCGATCGTCGACGGGGCGACGGGCAGCGGGATCTCCTGGTCCGCCAAGCCGATCTTGAAGGCGTTCGCCTGGTCGCGGATGGCCTGCACACCGAGCTGCGCGGCGAGGTCGGCGAAGGCGGTGTTGCAGGAACGCTGCAGTGCGTCGCGCAGGGTGGCCGTGGTGCCGGTGCCGCACGCGTTGCCGTTGTAGTTCTGCAGCGTGGTGCGTGTGCCCTGCAGAGTGATCTGCGGCGCGGCCGTGAGCGGGCTGTCCTCGGTGAACTTGCCGCTCGACAGCGCCGCGGCGACGTCGATGAGCTTGAACGTCGACCCCGGCGGGTAGGTGGCCTGGATCGCGCGGTTGAGCAGCACCGGCGGCTTGGCCGTGGTGAGGTCGGTCCAGGCCGACTTCTGCGTGTCGGTGTTGTGGTTGGCCAGCGGGTTGGGGTCGAACGACGGCGTGGACGCCATCGCGAGGATGGCGCCGGTGGCGGGCTGCAGCGCCACCACCGCGCCCGCGTAGTGCTTGCGGGTGAGCTGGTCGTAGGCCACCTGCTGCACCGCCGGGTCGATCGTGAGCACGACGTTGCCGCCGCTCGGATCGCGGCCGGTGATCAGGTCCGAGAGCCGCCGTCCGAAGAGGCGGTCGTCGCTGCCGCTGAGCACGGAGTCGGACGCCCGTTCGATGCCGGACGAGCCGTAGATCACCGAGTAGTAGCCGGTGATCGGGGCGTACTCCGGCCCGTCGGGGTACTGGCGCAGGTAGCGCAGCCGGTCGCTGGTCGCGGTGCTGCTGGCCAGCACCTGGCCCTCGGCGCTGATCTGGCCGCGCTGACGGGAGTACTCGGCGAGCAGGACGCGCTGGTTGCGCGGGTCGTTGCGGTAGTCGCCCGCCTTGACCACCTGCACGTAGGTGAGGTTGGCGAACAGCAGCAGCACCATCGCCATGACGGCGATGGCGATGCGCCGCACCGGCGTGTTCACGTCTGCCGCTCCACCAGCTCGGTGCCCGCCTCGGCCAGCGGCACGGCCGGGGCGCGGCGGGGCAGCGGCGCGCGGGCCGCGCTCGACACCCGCAGCAGCAGCGCGACCAGCGCGTAGTTGGCCACCAGCGACGAGCCACCGTAGGAAAGGAACGGCAGCGTGAGCCCGGTGAGCGGGATCAGCTTCGAGACGCCGCCGACGACCGTGAACAGCTGCAGCGCGAGCGCGAACGACAGCCCGGTGGCCAGCAGCTTGCCGAAGCTGTCGCGCACCGCCAGCGCGCTGCGCAGCCCGCGCGTGATCAGCACCAGGTAGACGACGAGGATCGCCGCCAGCCCGATCAGGCCCAGCTCCTCGCCGAGCGAGGACAGCATGAAGTCGCTCTCGGCGTAGGGCACGAGGTCCGGGCGCCCCGCGCCCAGCCCGGTGCCGCCGACCCCGCCGGTGCCCAGGCCGAA
Organism: uncultured Actinomycetota bacterium; assembly: GCA_963822805.1. Taxonomy (GTDB): domain Bacteria; phylum Actinomycetota; class Actinomycetes; order Mycobacteriales; family Pseudonocardiaceae; genus Pseudonocardia. Next base: position 32,732 of record CAWGIV010000010.1, read on the forward strand.
CAGGGCCTGGGCGATCTGGTAGCCCGAGCCGGTGTAGTCGGCGAACGGGTCCAGCCACACCTGCACGCGCACCCGGACGTGCCCGAACAGGTGGTAGGCCACGACCGCGCCGCCGACGAACGCGGTGAGGCCGATGAGCATCCACGACACCCGCTCGGTGGCTGCGTACAGCATCACGAGCACGATCCCGAAGAACAGCAGCGACGTGCCGAGATCGCTCTCCAGCACCAGCACGCCGATCGAGAACGCCCATGCCACCAGCAGCGGCGCGAGGTCGCGGGCGCGCGGGAACTCCATGCCGAGGAACTGGCGCCCGGCCGAGGTGAACAGCTCGCGCTTCTGCACCAGGAACGCGGCGAAGAACACGATCAGCAGGATCTTGGCGAACTCGCCCGGCTGGATCGAGAAGATGCCCAGCCGCAGCCAGATCTTCGCCCCGTTGACCTCGGTGATCGACGCGGGCAGCAGGCCGGGCAGCGCGAGCAGCACCAGCCCGGAGAAGCCCGCGGTGTAGCCGTAGCGCGACAGGGTGCGGTGATCGCGCACCACGCCGAGCACGGCGATGAACAGCACCAGGCCGATCGCGGTCCAGGCGATCTGGCGGCCGACCTGCACGCTCGGCGGCGCGCCGCCCAGCGCCGCGGCCCGCTCCGCGTTGGCCAGGTCCAGGCGGTGGATCATGACGAGGCCCAGGCCGTTGAGCAGCGCGACGCAGGGCAGGATCAGCGGGTCGGCGTAGCGCGCGAAGCGGCGCACGGCGAGGTGCGCGACCGTGAACAGGCCGAGGTAGGCCAGCCCCACCCAGAGCAGCGACTGCGTGAGCGTCTGCTCCTGGTTGGCCTCGACGAGCACGAGCGCGAGGGTGACGAGCACCGTGGCGAACGCCAGGAGCACCAGCTCGATGCCCCGCCCCGTCGGCAGGGCCGGGGCATCGGACGGGGTGGGCCGGGACCCGTTGCCGGTCGCCATCAGCCCTTCCAGCAGGTCACGCCCGGGACGGCCGTCGCCTGGGGGAGCGGGGTGGTGTTCACGGTGGTGGTCGGTGGGGCGGCCGGGACGGGGCCCGGGGCCGGCGCGGCGACGGGAGGCGCGGCGACAGGGGGCGCGGCGGGTGGCTTGGTGGGCACCGCGGTGGCCGGGACGACCGGACAAGGCTTGAGCTTGCGCTCGCTCAGCCGCTGCACGACGTTGTGGGCGTCGCCGAGGCCGTTGGGCGCCATGATGCCGTCTTCCACGGCGTTGCGGTCGGTCTCGGTGAGCTGGTCGACGGTGATGTCGGTGTGCTCGACCGCCTCGTGCAGCGGCACGCCGAGCACCGCGCCCCGCACGCCCTGGAAGATCGTCACCTGGGTGCCGTCGACGCCGACGAAGTACTGCTGCATCACCCACAGCCGGGCCAGGCCGCCCGCGGCGGCGAGCACGAGCACGACCGCCCCGACCGCGGCGATGACCCGCAGTGTGGCGGGCCGCTTCCGGGGGGCGGCCACGGGCGCGGACTCGACGCGGGGCAGGGCCCGGGTCATAGTGGTGGCCGCGGAGTAGTTGCTGGCGCGCGCCGCCGCCGAGTCGGGATGGGGGCCTTCGTCACGGCCGTCGCCGACCGAGCCGCCGACGATGGGGGCGACGTCGCCGAAGTCGATGTCGACGACGTCCGCGACGATGCAGGTGATGTTGTCCGGCCCGCCGCCACGCAGCGCCAGCTCGATCATGCGATCGGCGCATTCGCGCGGGTCACGGTAGGTGGACAGCGTTTCGGCCAGCGTCTCGTCGCTGACCACGCCGGAGAGGCCGTCGGAGCAGAGCAGGAACCGGTCGCCGGGGCGGGCCTCGCGCATCGTGAGCGACGGGTCGATGTCCTGACCGGTGATGGCGCGCAGCAGCAGCGAGCGCTGCGGGTGCGTGTGCGCCTCCTCCTCGGTGATGCGGCCCTCGTCGATCAGGGACTGGACGAACGTGTCGTCCTTGGTGATCTGCGAGAGCACGCCCTCGCGTAGCTGGTAGGCGCGCGAGTCGCCGATGTGGACGAGGCCGAGGCGGCTGCCCGCGAACAGGATCGCGGTGAGCGTGGTGCCCATGCCCTCGAGGTCGGGGGAGTCCGCGACATGCCGGGTGATCGCGGCGTTGCCCTCGACCGTGGCCTCGCGGAGCTCGGCGAGCAGGTCGTCGCCGGGGTCGTCCTCGTCGAGCGGGGCCAGCGCGGAGATCACGAGTGACGAGGCGACCTCGCCCGCGGCATGCCCGCCCATCCCGTCGGCGAGCGCCAGCAGCCGGGGTCCGGCGTAGACGGCGTCCTGGTTGTTCTGCCGGACGAGCCCGCGGTCGCTGCGGGCGGAGTAGCGCAGGACCAACGTCATGTCGCGGGGCCCCTCATGATCGGAGCTCGATCACCGTCTTGCCGATGCGGACGGGCACCCCCAGCGGAACTCTGGTGGGTCCGGTGACCTTAGCCCGGTCCAGGTAGGTGCCGTTCGTCGACCCGAGATCTTCGACATACCACTCGTCGCCTTGCATGGAGATCCGCGCATGCCGGGTGGAGGCGTAGTCGTCGTCGAGCACCAGTGTGGAGTCGTCGGCGCGGCCGATGAGGATCGGCCGGGCGTCCAGGGTGACCCGGGTGCCCGCCAACGCGCCCGCCGTGACCAGCAACTGCCGGGGTGTGCGGCTTCGCACGGTGCGGGGGGGACGCCGTCCGCCCGACACGATCGCCCGTAACCCGGACGCCGCGTACAGGTCGGAACGCACCACCCGCAGTGCGGCCAACACGAAGAGCCAGAGCAGGGCGAGAAAGCCCGCCCTGGTCAGCTGCAGCACCAACTCCGGCACTCGCGGCCGCCGTTCCCGTGCGCGTTACTACTGGGTGCGGAAGACGAGGCTGGAGTGCCCCACCCGGATCACGTCGCCATCGTTGAGCTGCCAGGTCTGCACCGGGTTGCCGTTGACGGTGGTGCCGTTGGTGGAGCCGAGGTCGGACAGCGTGGCCGTCTGACCGTCCCAGCTGATCTCCAGGTGCCTGCGCGACACACCGGTGTCGGGCAGCCGGAACGCGGAGTCCTGCCCGCGGCCGATCACGTGGGTGCCCTGGGTGAGGTCGTAGCTGCGCCCGGAGCCGTCGTCAAGGGAGAGTGTGGCGGTGCGCTGCTGGTTGCCATAGCCCTGCTGGCCGTAGCCCTGCGGCCCGTAGCCCGGCTGGCCGTAACCCGGTTGGCCATAACCCTGCTGGTAGCCGGCGTCGTAGCCCTGGTCGTACTGGCCGCCGTAGCCCGGCTGGCCGTAGCCCTGCTGGCCATAACCCTGGTCATAACCCGGCTGGCCGTAGCCGGGCTGCGCGTAGGCCTGCTGGCCGTAGCCCTGGTTCTGGTCGTAACCGGGCTGGCCGTAGCCCGGCTGCTGGCCGTAGTTGCCGCCGCCCGGCTGCTCGTAGCCCGGCTGGCCGTAACCCTGTTGGCCGTAGCCGGCCTGCTGGTCGTAGCCCTGGTCGCCGTAGCCACCGCCCTGCTGGGGATAGCCACCCTGCTGCGGGTAGCCGCCTTGCTGGCCGTAGTTCTGGCCGCCCGGTTGGCCGTAGCCGCCCTGCTGCGGGGGCTCGCCCTGCTGCTCGTACCCCCCTTGGCGCTGGTCGTAGTTGGGTGGCGCGTACGTCTGCTGCCCGTACCCGCCTTGGGCGTCACGGTCGTAGCCGTACTGCCCGTTCTCCTCGGGATGGCCCGGTTGCTGGCTCATGGGTGCTTCTCCTGCGTCGCGTGCTCGGAGGGCGTCCCGGCGGGAAGCGTCGGGATCCACTCGTGAGCGGGTGCGGAACTGTCCCGTGTGCAGCGCATCGGAGCGCTCCAGAAAGACTACGACCTCGCCGTAGGTGTCCCATCCCTGGTCGGCGAGTTGTTCGGCAACCGATGCGGAGAGGTGGTTGACGATCTCCGCTTGGTCGCCTGCCATGCGTTCGAGGTCGGTGGGTCCGAGCAGCACGGTGAAGCGGTTGGGCGCCAGGAGGCGTCCGCCCGCGAGCGGCTCGACGTGATCTTCGGCTTCCCGGAGCAGCGCTTGGACCACTTCCTGGGGAACGACGCTGCCACCGAAGACCCGCGCGAAGGCATCGCCCACCATCCCCTGGAGACGGCGCTCGAACCTGTCGACGCGGCCCAACCGACCTTCCTCCGTTCGCATCGGCGTGTTGCTGGCGATGCCGATCGTATCTGTGCTAGCCCGGCGCGTGGAGTTGCCGGTCGGTCAGGGTGCCCGTTGGGGTGGTCATCCTTGCTTTCCGGCCCTCTGCTACCTTCGTTTTCGCCAGGGCGAGTGGCGGAATGGCAGACGCGCACGGTTCAGGTCCGTGTGTCCGTAAGGACGTGAGGGTTCAACTCCCTCCTCGCCCACACTTCCACCGCGTTTCCATCGCAACAATCATCGCGCGCGTTGCACCGCGGGTCGATCCGGGTGGTCGGCGAGCACCAGAAGATCGGCTTCCCCCGCCGGGGCGTGCTCGCGGTCGTGCCGGGCGTGGGCGGGCAGGGTCCACCGGTCGTCCTCGGGCAGGCTTCTCGCCAGGGCCGCGGCGCTCATCCGGAAGTGCACCGCGAGGTCGACGGGCAGGTAGCGCCCCAGCAGCAGCGCGCCGTGCAGGAGCACCACCCCGTCGTCGGGGAGGGTGGTGTAGTGGTCGCGGTACGCGCGGTCGGTGCGGGTGTCCCACAGCCGCGGCAGCACGCGGCCCGACCCGTCCGACGCGGCGGGGCAAAGCACCTCGCGGCGCAGCGCGGCGGCGTCGAGCCAGCGCTCCAGCAGCGCGTCGGGGTCGGTGCGGCCCAGCTCGAGGCGGACGGAGGCGGGGCGCAGGAAGTCGGCGGCGTCGACCACCACCGTGGCCCGGCCGCGGGCGCGCAGGAGCGTCGCGACCTCCTCGGCGATTTCGCCCAGCCGGGCGGGCGCGGGCCCGTCGAGGACGAGGCGCACCCGGCGCGGGCGGGCGGCGACCAGCTCGACGATCTCCGCGGCGAGCGCCGCCCGGGTGGTGGGGGTGACGAGCACCCGCCGATGCTGCCGCACGCCCGCGCGGCGCGCACGCCCGCCCGGCCCGCACCCCGTCGACCAGGTGGGCACTGCGCACCCCATCGGGTCACCGCGCACCCCATCGGTGGGGTGCGCGGTCGGCGCGCGGGGTGCGAGGTGGCGCCGGGCAGGCCTATTGCCGGTAGCCCTCCACCACGTTGCCGGAGCGCTCCTCCGCGGCGTCGGGGTCGAGGCCTGCGCGGCGGCGGGCGTCGCGCTGGCGCAGCAGGTCCCAGTAGCGGTCCAGCTGCACGCCCAGGTCCGCCAGCCGCGTCTGCTCGGCGGCGGAAAGCCGCCGCCCGGTGTGCGCGCGCTCCAGCCGGTGCTCCTCGGCCACCAGCTCGTCGATGTGGCGGTGGATGTCGCTGTCGATGTCTCGGTCGTCCATCCGGGTCACTCCCGTCCGATCGGTGCTCCGCTGGCCCAGACTGGACCCCATGGCGGTGGTGCGGCAGGGCGGGTCCTCGATCACCCGGGCGTTGCGGGTGGTCGAGGCGGTCGCCGTCGCCGGGGACGGGGTCACGGCCAAGGCCATCGCGCGCAGGCTCGGCTGCCCGCTGCCAACGGTCTACCGTGCGCTGGGCACCCTCGTCGAGGAGGGCTACCTCGTCCGGCTGCACGACGTGCACGGCTACGGGCTGGGCTACCGCGTCGCCGAGCTGCACCGCTGCCTCACCGAGCAGGTGCGCCCCGAGCCCGCGCTGCGCACCACGTTGCGGGAGGTGCACACGGCGGCCGGGGCGGCGGCGTACCTCGCGGTGTTCCGTGACGTCGACGTCGTCGTCGCGCACGTCGACGACTGCGCCGACCATCCCCGCCCGGCCGAGCTGCGCGTCGGCGAGCCCACCCCGGCGCACGCCACGGCCGCGGGCAAGGTGATGCTCGCGGGCCTGCGCCCGGCCCGGCTCTCGGAGCTGCTGGAGCGTACCGGGCTGCCGCGGCTGGGGCCGCGCACGGTCGCCGACCGGCGCGCCCTCGACCGTGAGCTCATGCGGATCCGTTCCGAGGGCGCCGCGGTCGAGGTGGAGGAGTACGTGCGGGGCGTTGCGGGGGTGGCCGCGCCGGTGCTCGGGGCCGACGGCGAGATCGTCGCGGCGTTGGGCGTGTCGGTCAGCCGGGCCGCGTTCACCGCCCGTCGGTGGGAGCTGGAACGGGTGGTGCGCGCGGCGGCCGCGCGTGCGGTGGTGGGCTGAGCGCAGCGGCGAACCCTCGCCGGGCCCTCGCCGCCGGAGCACCTCGCAGACCGGCTGTGCACTGCGCAGACTCCGTGGGCTCTGCGCAGTGTCAATGCGGTCTGCGAGGACGGGGCGGTCTGCGAGGATGGGGCCGGGAGGCGCGGTCTGGGTGGGCGGAGCCCAGCGGCGCTCCCGCAACAGGGGCGGGACCGCTAGCGTGCCGGCCATGAGCCAGCGAGCAGAGCCGCCGTTCCGCGCCGACCACGTCGGGAGCCTGCTGCGCCCGCCCGCACTGCTGGAGGCTCGGGAGAGGTTCGCCGCGGGCGCGATCAGCCGCAAGGAGCTGCGCAAGGCGGAGGACGCCGCGATCGTGGAGGCCATCGCCACCCAGGAGCGCATCGGCCTCCAGTCGGCCACCGACGGCGAGTTCCGGCGCCGGTCCTGGCACATGGACTTCATCTACCAGCTCGGCGGGATCACGAAGACCGACCAGCAGCTCACCATCTCCATGCACAACAAGACCGGCGAGAACACGTTCGTCACGCCGGGGATGGCGGTCACCGGCCGGGTCGAGCTCGAAGAGCCGATCTTCGCCGACGACTTCCTCTACCTCGCGAAGCACGTGTCGTCGGCACGGCCGAAGCTGACGATCCCGTCGCCGAGCATGGTGCACTACCGCAGCGGCACGTCGGCGGTCGACCGGAACGTCTATCCCGATCTCGAGCAGTTCTGGGCCGACCTGTCCACCGCGTACGCCGACGAGGTGCGCGCGCTGTACGACCTCGGCTGCCGCTACCTACAGCTCGACGACACGTCCCTGGCCTACCTCAACGACCCGAAGCAGCGCGCCGCGATGGCCGCCCGCGGCGAGGACGCCGACCACCAGCACCTTCGCTACATCAAGCAGATCAACGCCGCGCTCGCCGACCGGCCGTCGGACCTCGCCGTCACCACCCACATGTGCCGCGGCAACTACCGGTCGTCCTGGGCGGCCGAGGGTGGCTACGACTACGTCGCCGAAGCCCTGTTCGGCGAGCTGGCCGTCGACGGGTTCTTCTGCGAGTTCGACGACGAGCGCTCCGGGGGCTTCGCGCCGCTGCGGTTCGTGCCGCCGGGCAAGTTGGTGGTGCTCGGGCTCGTCACCACCAAGTCCGGGGTGCTGGAGGACGCCGACACGCTCAAGCGCCGCATCGACGAGGCCGCGAAGTACGTGCCGCTGGAGCAGCTGTGCCTGTCGCCGCAGTGCGGCTTCTCGTCGACGGTCGAAGGCAACGTGCTCACGGCCGAGGAGCAGTGGGCGAAGCTGCGGCTGATCGTCGACGTGGCGGCGGACGTGTGGAGGTGAGGCGCGCCGGGCCGGGGCGCGCTTCGGGACTGCAGCAGGGTGAGCCGGGGGCTGCAGCAGCGGGACGCCCGGGGACTGCAGCAGCGGGAGGCCCCGGCGCTGCACGAGGGTGGCGCCGCTGCGCCTGCATCGGAGGAATGGCAGCCTGCTGCGATCCCGGGGCGCGCGCCGTGACCGAGCTGGGGTGGGCCGTGCCGTTGCACGCGGCCGTGCTGGAGCGCGCGGGTATCGGGGCGCTGCTGGACCTGGGCTGCGGGGCGGGGGAGTTCGCGCGGTACGCGACCGACCGCGGCGCGCGCATCACGGGTGTCGACCTCGACCGGGCCGCCGTCGCCACGGCCGCGGAACGCGTGCCGGAGGGCACGTTCCTGGTCGGGGACGCCGCCGACCCGCCCTCCGGCCCGTTCGCCGCGGTCGTGGCGGTGCAGCTGCTGGAGCACGTGGCCAACCCGGTCGCGGTGCTGCGGGCGGCGCCTGCGCCCGTCCTCGTCGCGACGGTCTGGGGCCGCGCGTCCGAGTGCGACGCTCACCTCTTCGCCGAGGCGCTCGCGCCGTGGCTGCCCCCGCGTCCGCCGCGTCCGGGTCCGCCGCCGCTCACCGACCCGGACCGGCTGCGGAAGATCGTCGCGCTGGCCGGGCTGGAGGTCGTCGCGCTCGACGAGGTGGCCTGTCCCATCGACTACGCCGACGCCGACACCCTTCTCGACGAGCTGCTCGCCTCCGGACTCGGGCGGCAGGCGGCGGGGCGGGTGGGGCCCGCCGCCGTTCGCACGGCCGTGCTGGACCGGGCGGCCGACCTGTGCACGGCCGCAGGCGGCTACCGGCTGCGCAACGTGGTCCGCGTGGTCGTCGCGCGGCGCGGGTGACCGGGCCCGGCCCCCGCCCACCGCACCCGGCCATGATCACCGGTTCGGCGCGTGGACCGGCCAAATCCGGCCGGAAACGCGCCGAACCGGTGATCATGGGCGGCCCCGCAGGGGTGATCAGCGCGCGGCCGCTGGGTACCGCGCCGCCAGCAGGCCCTTGCAGTAGTCGCCGTTCGTCTCGATGCCGACGCGCTGCAGCCGCGCCCGCCGCAGGTGCAGCGGCACCTGCGCCGAGGGGATGCGGTGGCCGTCGGCGTCGATGAGCAGCGGCGCGTCGTCCCCGTGCGGCAGCCCCAACGCGGCGCGGCGCTGCCGCATCCGGTCCAGGTCACCGGACGGGGGCACCGCACCGAGGTTCATGGCCGCGAGCTCGTCGGGCCCGACCCCGGCGTTGACGAGCGGTCGGGCGACCCGGTCCTGCCCGGCCAGCGCGGCCTTCCGGAAGAACTGCAGGCGCAGCTCGTCGAGCTCGGCCACGGCCTCGCCCTGGTCCGAGCCCGCGAAAGACCTGACGAACCCGGCCTGCGCCGCCACACCCCCGTTGATCTCGGTGGCGGCGTGGTGGTCGGCCAGCGTCACGTCCGCGCGCGTCACCCCGGGTACGGCCGTGACGGCGTCATAGGCGTCGGCGACCATGAGGAAGGAGAAGTTCGGCGCGCAGAAGAAGGTGGGCAGCCGCAGCCGGACGGTCGCCACCCCCCCTGCCTCGTCCTCGGACACGGTGCACGACTCGACGAAGTCGAGGTCGGTGATCGGCTCGTCCAGCTCCGGGTCGAGCACCGTGTCCAGGGCGCGCCAGACGGCGTCCCGGAGTGAGCTCACGCCTGCGCACCCGCCGTGTCGTCGACCAGCTCGTGCCCGGGTTCCCCGGTCTCTCCCGCGGTGGTGTCGAGCCGCAGCTCGGCGGGCACCTCGATGTCGTACAGCTTGGCCGCGTTCAGGCCGAGGATCTTCTTCTTCGTGGCCGTGGTGAGCTTGCTGTAGTCGGTGAAGGCGTCGTCGTCGGGCATCTGCCAGTCGACGAAGCCCTCGACCTGCCACTTCGGTGTCCAGATGTTGTAGTCGCTGCCGAAGGTGAGCTTGTCCTCGCCCACCCAGAACAGCAGCTCGCCCATCATCTTCGCGAACGACTTCGGCCGGGCGTACATCAGAGCGCCGATGACGACCGAGAGCCCCGCGTACACGTTGGGCTCCTGCACCGCGATGTAGCAGAAGTTCTCGATGCGCGGAATGCCCGCGTGCTCGACGATGAAGTTGAGGTCCGGGTGGTCGGTGGCCGCGGCGTCGATGTCGGCCGGGTCGAACGCGTCCTTGTCCAGCGGCCAGATGGTCGGGCCCTTGTGCGCGTGGACGTTCTTGATGCCCAGCTCCTGGCACTTCTCCAGGAACCGGTAGGCCTCCGGGCTGTCCAGGCGCCAGCCGCGCGATCCCTCGCGCCATTCCGCGGTGTAGACCTTGACGCCCTTTAGGTTCCACTTCTTGGCGTCCTCTTCGAGCTGCTTGAGGCCCGCTTCGCCCTCGCGCGGGTCGAACCGCCCGTTGACGATGGCCTTGTCGCGGAGCTTTTCTACCAGCGCGCCGTTCTGCTCGAGGGTGTTGAAGCCCTCCGTGTACCAGTCCTTGAGGTAGGTCGACTGGAGAATCATCTTGTCGACGTGGCCGTCGACGAACACGTCCTGCTCGAGGTCCTCGGGCGACACCTTGAGGAAGTGCTCGTAGTCCCAGTGGGTCTCGGGCGGGGCGAGCTGGTGGTAGCCGTAGAAACAGTCGATCCAGCCCTTGGCGTACTGCTCGCGGCCCGGCTTCCAGTTCTCTCGTCCGGCGTCCCAGAAATGGCTGTGGGAGTCGACGATGTAGTACTTCTCGCCATCCTTCTCGTACATGCGGTGGAACTCCTCTTCTACGGGACCAGAATGGCGCGGCCGCGGACCCGGCCTGCGTCGAGATCGTGGAGCGCGTCGAGCGCGGCATCGAGCGGGTACTGCTTCGTGTGCAGGGTGACCTTTCCGGCCTGGGCCAGCACCATCAGCTCGGCGAGGTCATTGTAGGTGCCGACGATGTTGCCGATGACGTTCTTCTCGTCCGCGACGAAGTCGAGCGTCGGTGCGACGAACTTCCCGCCGTAGCCGATCACGTACATCGAGCCTGCGGGCGCGGTCATGGCCCAGGCGTCGTTCTCCGCGCCCTGCTCGGCCACGAAGTCGAAGACGACGTCGCCGCCCTTGCCGTTCGTGAGGTCCTTGACCGCCTCGACATGGCCGCCGTCGGCCTGCACGGTCTCGTCGGCACCGACCTGCTTGGCCAGCGCGAGCGCATCGGGGTTGCGGTCGACGACGACGATGCGCGTGCCGGTGATCGCGGCGAGCGCCTGGATGCCGATGTGCCCCAGCCCGCCCGCGCCCTGCACGACAGCGGTGGTGCCGGGGTAGAGCGACGGGACGGCCTTGCGCACCGCGTGGTAGGCGGTGATGCCCGCGTCGGCGAGCGCGGCGACGTCGGCCGGGTTGGTGTCGGGGTTGAGCTTCACGCAGGCCCGCGCGGTGGTGCGCAGGTACTCGGCCATGCCGCCGTCGTTGTTGGACAGGCCGGGAAAGAAGGCGTTCTCGCACTGCATGTCCTTGCCCGCGCGGCAGGCCAGGCAGAGCCCGCAGGAGGGCTGCGGGTGCAGGATCACGGTGTCGCCGACCGCGACGTTCGTGACGCCGTCGCCGATCGCGTGCACCCAGCCCGCGTTCTCGTGGCCGATCACGTAGGGCAGCTGCGGGTTCATCGCCTCGGCCCACTGGCCTTCGAGAATGTGCAGGTCGGTGCGGCACACGCCGGCCCCACCGACCTTCACGATGACGTCGAGCGGGCCCTGGAGCGTGGGCTCCGGGATGTCGTCGATCGTGGGGTCCTCGTGGTACGCGTGCACCCGGACGGCCTTCACCGCGGTACCTCCTCGACGTCGGTGGCTGCGCTCGATTTCAGTGCGAGGTGCCCCGGCTCACAACCGGCTCCATTCCGCATGGAGAGAAATCCGGCTATGCGCTCTGGGTGAGTGCGGCGGCGAGCCCGATGGTCACGGCCATCAGCGCCACCTCGACGCCCGCCCAGCGCAACACCGGCAGGCGCCCGGTGGCGAGACGGCGGCGGGCCAGCCAGCCGAGCCCACCGAGGACGACGACGCACACCGACTTGGCGAGGACGAGCCCGCCGTACGCGGTGGTGACCAGCGCCGCGGGGGAGGAGACCCGCAGCACGGCGTTCAACACCCCGCTGACGACGACGCACACGAGGCAGCCGCCCGCCAGCGTCGAGAAGCGCGGGAGCACGGCGTCGAGCAGGCGGGGCCGGGGCGCGGCCACCACGAGGACCGCGCCGAGCCCGCCGACCCACAGTGCGGCCGCGGCCACGTGCAGCGCCACCGTGACGACGGCGAGCTGGTGGTCGGCCGACGTGCCCGCGTGCCCCGTCACGGCCGGGGTGAGCGCCCCCAGCAGGGCCGCGACCAGCACGACCCGCGGCGGCACCCGGTCCGGGTCGCGGACGCGAAGGGCGGCGCAGACCAGCACGGCCGCCGCGCAGCCCGCGGCGAGCAGCAGGCCGCGGCCCGCCGTGAGGTTGAGGGCGAACGTCCGCAGCTCGGTGGCGCCCAGCGCACCCATCGGGCGGCCGTACGCCTCGGCGGCGCGGAACCCGACGCCGAGCAGGACGAGCACGAGCCAGCCGCCCGCGACCGCGACCGTCGCGCGGTCGACGCCGCGCAGCACGTTGGGCAGCTCGCGGGGTGGGCGGGCGTAGCGAAGGGGTCCGGTGGGGCCGAGGGGCAAGAGCGCCGCGACCAGGGTGAGCCCAACGCACGCGACGGCCGCGGCGTCGCCCGCCGCGCGCGTGAGGGTCGCGCCGAGGAGGACCGGCAGCGCCGTGGCGGACAGGCCGCCCGCGAGCACCGCGGCGGCCGTGGCCGTCCCGACGGTGAGGCCGACCCAGCCCGCAGGCCGCCAGGCGCCCGCCGTCCGCGGACCTGCCCCCGGCGTGCTCACCGCCGGCCTCCGTCGGGCCCGGACCGGCGCAACGCGTCTTCGCAGGGCCGTTGTGCACCTCGCAGGGGCTGTGGGGTCTGCGCGGTGCATACGCGCTCTGCGAGGAGGTTGCCGGGCCCGCCCGGGGGCGGCCCGTCACGGCCCACAGGCGCCACGCGCACCGCCGCCCGGGCGCCGGCGAGTGCCGCCGACCCCGCAAGCCCCACGCGCACCGCCGTCCGGGCGTGGGAGGGTGCCACCCACCCCGCAGCCCGGACGGCGGGCCCGTTCATGACACGCGGCCCAGCCGCAGGGCCAGTGCGACGCCCGCAGCCACGAGCACGACCGCCCCGACGATCCACGGCCACACCGGCGCGCCCCCGGCGTCCGGCGCGGCCGACGGCACCGCATTCGGCACCGCCGTCGCCGCGGGCACCTGCGCCTGCGGCGAGCCGGGCCCGGCCGTGGTCAGCGTGAACGTCGTCCTGCCCGACACCGGGTGTCCGTCCGCGGACACCACCCGGTAGCCGATCTGGTACACCCCGGCTGGCCCCAGCGGCAGCGCGCGGACCGTGACCGTCTGGTCGGTCTCGGTGACGTTGCCGCTGTGGTAGTCCTTGCCGTCCGGCCCGATCAGCGTGATCACCGTGAAGCCGGGCTGGACGTCCTCGTTGAACGTCAACGAGACGGAGCCGGGCGGCGTGGCGACGTTGGCCCCGTTGGCCGGGCTGCTCCCTTCGAGCTGGCTGTGCGCCCACGCGGGCGCGGCGCCGAAGAGCAGCGCCGCCCCGACCGCCAGCACCAGCGCCACCACGCGGCGCATCAGCCCGACTTTCCCGCCCGCCGGGTGCGCAGCAGCGCGCCCCCGCCGAAGCCCAACCCCAGCGCGCCGACGAGCAGGCCCGCGCCGCCCAGCCAGCGGGCGGTGGCGTCGTCGGACGACGGCGGGTCGGCCGGTGCCGCGGTGGCGGTCATCCCGCCGTGCGCGTCGCTCGTCGCCGCGGTCAGCACGACCGACGGCGCCGGGTGCTCCGGCTCGGACCCGTCCGCGTTGGGTGGGTCGGCCCAGTTGACGACCGTCCCGTTGTCGTAGGTCTGTATGGCGGGCATCCGGATGACGTCGACGTTGTCGGGGAACGGGCCGAGCGAGAGCGGGAAGTCGAGGTACTGCCCCGGCGCGATCCCCTTGCCCGGGTTCGCCTTCCAGGTGACCGAGCCGATCGTCTTGGTGATCGTGTTGCCGTCGTCGTCCTTGAGCGGCGGGTTGAGGGCGACCTCGTTGGTGGTCACGGTCCAGCCCGCGACGGGCGTGGTGCGCACGGAGCTGAAGGGGTGGTCGGTGGGCAGGTTGACGGTCAGCGCGACGGTGCCCGCCGTGTCGTCCTCGTTGGGAACGCGGAACGTGACGACGCCGTAGCCGCCCTTCTGGACGGTGCCGGGGTTGGCGGTGACGTGCGCGAGCGCGGGACCCGCGGTCGCCAGCGCGACCAGCGCGGCGGTGCCGAGCAGGGTGCCTGCCCGGAGCAGGGTTCGGGGCATGGGTGTTCTCCGGTGTGGGGGGTGAAGGTGAAGGTGGGGGTCAGCCCCACCCCGGAGGCCCGCGCCGAACGTCGGCGACGGTGAGCAGCCGCGCGCGGCGCGCGGGCAGGTCGAGCGGGGGGATCGGCCGGGTCGGCAGCGGCCGGTCGGCGGGTGGGGGCGCGACCCTGCGCGGCACCACGCGGCGCAGCACCGCCGCCACGATGAGCACCGCGGCGTCGGCGTACCGGACGGCGACGGCGGTGCCGAGCGTGACGAGCACGTGCAGCACCAGCATGGGCCGGGCGTCATCGGCGGCCATCGGGTGCAGCGCCGCGAGCGTCACGTGCAGGACGAGCTGGCCGGTCGCCAGCACCGCGACCGTGGCCGGGAAGCTGCGGGTGCGCTCGGCCAGCGCCACGAACGCGCCCGCGAGCAGCGGCAGCAGGATCACCAACAGCGACAGGTCGGGCAGGCCACCGCCCGCGGCGACGTGCCCGGTCGCGGTGAGCAGGGCGACCAGCAGCGTCAGGATGACGCCGCGTAGCCGACCGCTCTCCATAGCTCCCACCCAGCCGAACCGCAGTGCTGCGGCTTCAGGAGGACGGTAGCTCAGGTGGTGATACCCAAATGCATGAGGACACCCCGCTCGATGCCGTCGAGCTCGCGGCTGATCGCCTTGAACGCCGTGCGCCGCCTGCCTGCAGGCATCTGCTCGGCCGCACGGACGGCGGTGGCCAGTTCGACGACGCGCGGGCGGGCCTCTTGCGCGAACGTGCGGGCGTCCGCCGTGCCCTTCTCCAGCTCGCCCAGCGCCTCGGCGATGTGGGAGATGCGCGCGTGCAGGCCGCCGCCGGGCCCGGTGAACTCGGCGAGCTTGTCGGTGGTGACGCCGAGGCGGCCTGCCCGGTAGTTGTCCCAGGTGCCCCGCAGGGCGCCCGCGGCCGCCAGCGCGTGCGGCGCGAGCAGGGGTGCGACGGCGGTCCCGATGCCGATCAGCCGTTTCGCGCGGGCCTTGGTCATCGGCTTGCGGGCCATGGGGCCTCCTTTCGCGGTGGTGGTGAGCTTAGGGGTCGTCCGACGTCGCGGCGTGCGGAGAACTGTCGGTGTCGGGCTCTACCCTCGGATGCGTGACCGCCACCGAGCAGCCCGCCGCCTCCCGCGCCGGAGGCGTGGTGCTCGATGCCAAGGATCTCACGCGTTGCCGCAGGCGCATCCACCTCGACCACGATCCCGATGCCGTCGGCCTGCCGCGGGCGCTGCCTGATCCGGCGTTCGAGCAGCGCCGGGAGGACGCGGCGCGGCACCGGGCGGGCGTCGGCGCCGTCGTCGTGCGCGAGACCGGCTGCTTCGTCGTTCCCGCCGGTGCCGATGCGGAGCGGGTCACGGCGGAGGCCGTCGCGGCGGGGTCCGCGCTGATCTGGGGCGCGCTGCTGCCCGCCGCGCCCGGCACCCGGCGGGCCCCGGCCGATCTGTTGGTGCGCCTGTCCGAGGGCGGCTACGTCCCGGTGGTCGTGGTGCGCCACCGCATCACCGATCCCGGGGAAGGCGCCCGCACGTCGTCGCCGACACGGCCGTGGCCGGGGGCGGCGGCCGTCGATGCCGCGCGCCGCGTCCGGTCCCAGCCGCGTGACCTGCTGCGCCTCGCCCATCTGCACCGGCTCCTGCGCGCGGCAGGCTGGGCGCCCGATCCCGCCGCCCGGCACGGCGGCTGGGGCGGGGTGATCGGGTATGACGCCGACGTCGTCGTGTGGCACGACCTGTGGGCGGGCCACTGGCCGGGCGGACGGGCCACGTTCACGGAGTACGACGTGCGCGTCGCCGACCGCATGGCCGTCGCCACCGCCGCGGCGCAGCGGGCCCCCGCGCGGGCGCAGCCGTCGCGGATCACCGAGTGCCGCCACTGCCCGTGGTGGCCCACCTGCGAGGCGGCGCTCATCCACGCCCAAGACGTGAGCCTGGTCGTGCGCGGGGAGGTGGCGGTCGGGTTGCGCGACGCGGGCATCACCACGGTCGCCGAGCTGGCCGAGCAGGATCCGCGGGGCGAGCTGCCGGTGCCGGGGGTGCCGGTGGCCGACACCGTCGCGCTGGCCCGGGCCTGGCTGCGGGATCTGCCCGTCGTGCGGCGGGTGCCGCAGGTGCCGGTGCGGCGCGCCGACGTCGAGGTCGATGTCGACATGGAGAGCTTCGGCGAGTCCGGCGCCTACCTCTGGGGCGCGCTGCTGAGCTACCCCGGCGGCCGCCGGGCGGGTGACCCTGCGCCCGGCTACCGCGCGTTCGCCACGTGGGATCCGCTGCCGACCCCCGACGAGGCGCGTTCGTTCGCGGAGCTCTGGAGCTGGCTGTCCGAGGTGCGGGCGTCCGCCGCCGCCTCCGGCCGCAGCTTCGCCGCCTACTGCTACAACGCCCACGCCGAAAACCGCTGGCTGCTCGCGTCCGCGCAGCGCTTCTGCGGACGGCCGGGGGTGCCGCCGATCGCCGCGGTGGAGGAGTTCATCCGAGATCCGGCGTGGGTCGACATCTACGCCGTGGTCGACGAGTGGTTTCTCTGCGCCCACGGCAAGGGGCTCAAGCGCATCGCCCCCGCCGCCGGGTTCGGGTGGCGCGACCCCGAGGCGGGCGGGGAGAACTCGATGCGGTGGTACCGCGATGCCGTCGGCCTGGACGGCGCGCCGCCCGACCCGGCCCAGCGGCAGCGGCTGCTGGAATACAACGCCGACGACGTCGCCGCGACGCATGCCCTGCGCGCGTGGATGACCTCACCGGCGATCGAGGAGGTGCCGCTGGCCACCGACCTCTGAGCCGGCTGCGGTGGCCCGCCTCGCCACCCCGCCCCACGTTTGCCCGCCCTGTCCGGCCCGCCCCGCCCCCGTCCGGGTGATCATCGATTCGGTGCAGAAGCGGCCAAATCTGGCCGCGCGACGCGCCGAACCGGTGATCATGCTGCGGGGCCCGGGGCAAGGTGTCCGGTCGACGGGCGGGTCGCATCCGGGACATGATCGGGGGATGGCGCCTCGGACGTACGAGCGGCGCGGAACCCACGGCGCCGTGTCCAGCACGCACCACCTCGCCACGGCCACCGCGATGGCGGTCCTCGCCCGCGGCGGCAACGCGTTCGACGCTGCGGTGGCAGGGGGGTTCGTCCTGCAGGTGGTGGAACCGCACATGTGCGGGCCGGGCGGCGAGGTGCCCGCCGTGTTCGTCACGGCCGACGACCCCACGCCGCGGGTGCTGTGCGGGCAGGGGGTCGCGCCGCGGCGGGCCACCACGTCGCTGCTGCGCGACGAGCTGGGCCTGGCCGCGATCCCCGGCACCGGCCTGCTGCCTGCCACCGTGCCCGGCGCCTGGGACGGCTGGCTCACGCTCCTGCGCGACCATGGCACGCTCCCCCTCGCCGACGTCCTCGGTCCCGCACTCGGCTACGCGGCCGACGGCTTTCCGCTGGTCCCGCCCGTGCCGACGGCGATCGCCGCCGTCGAGCGCCAGTTCCGTGAGCACTGGCCGAGCTCCGCGGCCACGTGGCTGCCCGACGGTCGGGTGCCCGCCGCGACCCACCGGCTCCCCGCCCTCGCCGTGACCTGGCGCAGGCTGCTCGCCGCGGCCGTCGGCCCCAGCCGGGAGGCGCAGATCGACGCGGCGCGCGACGCCTGGTACCGCGGATTCGTCGCCGAGGAGATCGAGCGCTTCGTGGCGACGCCGGTGCGGGACGCCACCGGCCGCGACCACGCAGGATTGCTCACCGCGGACGACCTCGCGGGCTGGTCTTCCTCGTATGAGGACGCGCTGGTCGTGGACGTCGGCGGAGCGGTCGGTGGCGGGTGGGCGGTGGCCAAGCCGGGCCCATGGTCGCAGGGCCCGGTGCTCGCGCAGACCCTGCAACTCCTGCGCGGTGCCGACCTCGCCTACGCCGACGACGTGCCGACCGAGGCCACCGTGCACCGCGCGACCGAGGCCGCGAAGCTCGCGTTCGCCGACCGGGAGGCGTGGTACGGCGACAGCGCGTCCGTCCCGCTCGACGTCCTGGTTTCCCGCGCGTACGCTGACGAGCGCCGCGCCTTGATCGCGGACACCGCGTCGCTGGAGCTGCGCCCGGGCGCGCCCGGTGGTGCAGCGCCGCGGCTCGCCGCCGCAACCGCCCCCGGCGGCGCGCGCGGCGACAGCGTCAGCCCCCCGGGCGGCGGCGAGCCGACTGCGAAACAGGCCCCGGGGCTGGGCGAGCCAACCACAGCTGGTGGCGCCTCACCCTCCGCCGTCGGGCGGGCCTCGGTGTCGGGTGGCGGGGGGCGCGGCGAGCCGGCTGGGCCGGGGCTGGGCGAGCCGACCGTCGGGCCCGGTGGCGCGGTGCGCGGCGACACCGTACACATCGATGTCGTGGACGCCGCGGGCAACATGGTCTCGGCGACGCCGTCGGGCGGGTGGCTGCAGTCGTCGCCGACGATCCCCGCGCTGGGCTTCTGCCTGGGCACGCGCGGGCAGATGTTCTGGCTGGAGGACGGGCTGGCGTCGTCGCTGGTGCCGGGGAGGCGCCCGCGGACGACGCTGTCGCCTTCGCTCGGCCTGCGCGACGGCGAGCCTGTCCTCGCCTTCGGCACGCCCGGCGGCGACCAGCAGGACCAGTGGCAGCTGTGCTTCTGGCTCGCGCACACCGTCGGTGGGCTCGACCTGCAGGCCGCGATCGACGCCCCGACCTGGCACTCGACCGCGTTCCCTTCGTCGTTCGCGCCGCGGGGATGGGAGCCGGGCGGGCTGGTCGCCGAGTCGCGGCTGGGCCGGGCGACGCTCGGTGCGCTGCGCCGCCGCGGTCACCGCGTCGTCGACGCCGGGCCGTGGGCGTTGGGCAGGCTCTGCGCCGTCGGCCGGGGCGAGATCCTGCGCGCCGCGGCCGACCCCCGCAGCGGCTTCGCCGCCGCCGCGGCCTACTGACGCCGATCATCGGGGACGCACCCGGCTCATGATCGTCGATTGGGCGCGTTTCCGGCCGGATTTGGCCGGTCCACGCGCCGAACCGGTGATCATGGGCCGGGGTCCGGGGGGTGCTACAGGTCGACCGCCGCGTCGGCGCGCGATGATGTCCCGGTGCTGTTCTTCAGCCGCGCGGACGTCGAGGCCCGCCTCGATCTCGACGCGCTCATCGACGCCCTCGCCCCCGCCATGGCCGACCTCAGCTCGGGGGCCGCCTCGTCGCCCGTCCGGATCGCGGCGCAGGTGCCCGAGCACGGCGGTTTCCTCGGCGCGATGCCCGGCTACGTGCCGTCGATCGGCGCTGGTGCTCGCCGCAGGCGGAGGATGTAACGTCGCCATGTAAGATCGACATGGAACGCATTCCGTGGGTAATCAAATGCCGTGGCCGCCTCGCCGGAGCGTGGGCAGACTGGGGACGTGCAGCTCTCCTGGACCGTCATGCCCGCGCCGGGCCCGATCGGGGCGCTGACGGTCGGCGCGACCGCGGACGGGCTCGCGCTCGTCGTCTTCGGTGACCATCCCGAGGCGGTGGCGCAGGCCGCGGACGGGCTGGGCGTTCGGGCGGTCGCCGGCGAGCCCGCCGCCGCGGTGGCGCAGTTGCGGCAATACCTGGCGGGCGAGCTGCGGGTGTTCGACCTGCCGCTGGACTGGTCGCTCACCCGCGGCGCGCAGCGGCGGGTCCTCTCGACGCTGTTCGCGACGGTCGGCTACGGCGAGACCGTCACCTACGGCGAGCTGGCCGCCCGCAGCGGCCTGGGCAGCGCGTACACCGCTGCCCGCGGGGTGGGCTCGATCATGGGCAGCAACCCGCTGCCGGTCGTGGTGCCCTGCCACCGGGTGATGGCGGCCGACGGGCTGGGCGGCTTCGGCGGCGGTCGGGCCACCAAGGAATGGCTGCTCGCGCTGGAGGGCGTGTTGACCCCGGCCCTCGACTTCGACTCATGATTGCCGTTTGCGGGACATGAGGGTCTGTCAGCGCACCCTATGTCCCGCAAACAGCGATCATGGCCTGGTCAGGGGACGACGGGCCGGGCGTCCTCCGGCATCACCGCGCGGGACCCCAGCGTGATCTCCGCCGTCGTGTCCGTCCCGGCGGGCACGTGCACGGTCTGCGCAGTCGGGGCGTATCCGCGTGCCGTCAGCGTGTAGGCGCCCGCGGGCAGGTCGGCAAAGGCGAACGTGCCGTCGGCGCCGGTCATCGTGGTGCCGACGACCACGCCGCCCGCGTCCACGAGCGTCGCCGTCGCCTCCTCGACGGGACGGCCGGAGCGCGCCGTCCTGACCGTGCCGACCAGCCGCGAGCGCTGCGGCAGGTCGAGGTTGCGCTCGACCGCGATGCCGACGTCCAGCCACAGGCTCACCGCCGACGGTCGGTGGCCCGCGCTCGCCGCCGTCAGCGTGTACGCGCCGTCCGGAATACCCGCGAGGCGGTAGCACCCCGCGCCGTCCGTGGTGCCGACCGCCGCGACGTCGCCCTGCGCGTCGATCAGCGTGACGGCGGCGCCCGTGACCGGCTCGCCCCCGTGCCGGACGTGGCCGTGCACCCCGGACGTGCCCGACAGCGGGAGGTCGTGCCGGGTGGCGGCGTGCGGGTCGACGACGACCAGCGCCGCGTGCGGCTGATACGAGCCCGCCGCCGCGACGACGAGGTACGTGCCGGGGCTGCGGAGCGCGATCGCGTAGCGGCCGTCGTGATCGGTCCTCGCGCGCGCTTCCTGGCGGCCGGTCGGGTCGGCGACGGTCACGACGACGGTGGCCAGGCCCTGCCCGTCCGCCCGGATGGCGGCGCCGAACACGCCGGGGCCGTCGGGAACCGGGACCGGCGCGGCGTCCGGATCGAGGGAGGCTCCCACCTGCGGCCGCGGGGCGTCGGGCCGATCGAGCGCGCCGTCGGGCCGCGGCACGACGCCGTTCGTGAGCGCGTGCCGCCCGGCGCCCGGTGCGGGCACGGCCCCGACCGGAACGGCGGCAGACGTGGGCACGGCCTCGACCGGAACGGCGGCGGGCACCTCGCCCGTCCGCGCCGCCTCCTCCATCGCCGCCGCCCGCGCGCCCGACATCGTCCGCAGCGGCAGCTCCCGCACGAACAGCACCAGCCCGAACCCAACCGCGATCACGCACGCCGCCACCAGGAACACCAGCGTGATCGAGCTCGAGAAGCCGACGAGGATGGGGTGGGCGAGCCGCGGGTCGATCGTCTGCAGGAACGCCGAGTCGTTGAGCACATTCTGACCGCTGCCCTGCGCCAGCGCGAAGAACGGCGCGTTGGCCGGGTTGGCGCGCACCGCGGGGTCGGTCATCGCGGCCTGGAACGCCGGGTCGGTCCGCGCGGCCGACGTCATCGCGGTGGTGATCTTGTCGGGCAGCGAGGAGAACAGGATCGAGAAGAACACGGCCGTGCCCAGCGTGCCGCCGAGCTGCCGGAAGAACGTCGACGACGCCGTGACCACGCCCATGTCGCGCGCGGGCGAGGCGTTCTGCACGGCGAGCACGAGCGTCTGCATGCAGCCGCCGAGGCCGAGGCCGAACATGGCCATGTAGAGGTCGAGCTCCCAGAACGGGATGTCGACGTTGACCCGGAGGTAGAGGATCACCAGCGCGCCCAGCATGAGCAGTGTGCCGACCACCGGGAAGACCTTGTACCGGCCGGTGCGGGAGGTCAGCTGGCCGGACGCCAGCGAGGCGGTCATGATCCCCGCGACCAGCGGCAGCATGAGGAAGCCGCTTTGGATCGGCGACGCCCCGCGCACGATCTGCAGGAACTGCGGCAGCACCGCGATCCCGCCGAACATCGCCATGCCGACGATCACGCCGACCGCCGTGATCAGCGAGAACACGCTGCTGCGGAACAGTCGCAGCGGCAGCAGGGCGTCGTCGCCGTACCAGCGCTCGATGAGTACGAAGAGCAGCAGCCCGACGCCGCCGACCAGGTAGCAGGCGAGGGATGCGGCGGAGCCCCAGCCCCACGGCCTGCCCTGCTCGGCGACGATCAGCAGCGGCACGAGCCCGACCGCGAGCATGACCGCGCCGGGCCAGTCGATGCGGGGACGGCCGCGGGGCACGTGCGGCACGTTCAAGACGCGCGCCACGACGACCAGCGCGACCGCGCCGATCGGCACGTTGACCAGGAAGATCCAGCGCCACCCGTCGAGGCCGAGCAGGGTAGGCGCGCCGGAGAGCAGGCCGCCGATCACCGGGCCCGCCACGCTGGACGTGGCGAACACCGCGAGGAACATGCCCTGGTAGCGGGCGCGCTCGCGGGGCGGGACGATGTCGCCCAGTATCGTCAGCGCGAGCGAGAACAGCCCGCCCGCGCCGATCCCCTGGAGCGCCCGAAACCCCGCCAGCTGGTACATCGACTGGGCGAGCGTGCAGGTCACCGAGCCGACGATGAAGATCGAGATGGCGGCCAGGAAGAACGGCTTGCGGCCGTAGATGTCGGAGAGCTTGCCGTAGAGCGGCGTCGCGATCGTGCTCGTGATGAGAAACGCCGTCGTCGCCCACGCCTGCTCGGACAGGCCACCGAGGTCGTCGGCGATCGTACGGATGGCCGTGGAGACCACGGTCTGGTCGAGCGCGGCCAGGAACATGCCGAGCACCAGCCCGACCAGGATCGTCACGATCTGGCGGTGGGTGAGCTCACCGCCTTCGCGTTCCCCGGCGGATGTGGTCATCGATGCACTCCGTGTTCTTGCAGTCCGTCGGCGAACTGGCCCAGGAGGGTGGCCAGCTGGCGACGGGAGTCTTCGGGCCACCCGGACAGCACCGAGGCGACCAGGTCCATGCGGCGACGACGGCCGTCGACGCACTGCCGCTCGCCTGCCACGGTGGCGGCGAGCAGGTGGGCGCGACCGTCGTCGGGGTCGACGCGGCGCTCCGCGAGCCCGGCGTCGACCAGCGCCGCGACCTTGCGGCTCACCGTCGACGGGTCCGTGCCCAGCGCCTGCGCGATCTCCCCGACGCGCTGCGGACCCCTCTCCAGCAACACGCCCAGGACGGAGGTCGTTCCCATGTCGGTCTGGTGGCGCAGCCGCGCGACGGTGCGCAGCAGGCGCGCGAGGTCCCGGCCGATGAGGTCGGCGGTCTCGTCCATCCTTTACCCTTGCCTTGCTTGTAACAAACAACAACTTGCGTGGCTCAAGCATGCTCTTTGGCGAGGCGGGTCGGCAAGCCGGTTCGGGGTGATTCGAGCCACCGGGTGGTATCTCTTCAAGCGTGCCCGACGTCTTCGACCCGCGCGTGTTCGCCCGTGGCGTGCCGCACGAGGCGCTCCGCGAGTTGCGCGACACCGACCCGGTGAGCAGGCAGGACGAGCACGAGGTCGGCATCTGGCCGCCGGGGCCGGGGTTCTGGGCGGTCACGCGCTACGCCGACGTCCGGCACGTGCTGCGCACGCCCGCCGACTTCTCCTCGGCGCTGGGCGCCACGCAGATCCGCGACCCCGACCCGGCCGACCTCCCGTTCATCCGCCGCATGATCCTCAACATGGACCCGCCGGAGCAGGTGCGGCTGCGCACCTTGGTGACGGGCGCGTTCACCCGGCGGCGGCTGTCCCGGTTCGCCGACGTCATCCGAGCGCGGGCGGCGGACCTGCTGCGGGCCGCGGGGCCGTGCTTCGACATGCCGCGGGCGGTCACCGACGAGCTGCCGCTGGCCAACCTGTGCGACCTGCTGGGCGTGCCGAACGCCGATCGCGCCCTGCTGCTGGAGTGGACGAACCGGGTGATCGGCTACCAGGACCCCGAGCACGGCGTCGTCGTCACCGGGTCGGACGGGAAGCCGGTGAACCCGCGCTCGCCCGCGCAGCTCGCCGACATGTTCGGTTACGCGCAGGAGCTGGCCGAGCGCAAACGCCGGGAGCCCGCTGACGACGTCATGACGGCGCTGGTCCATGCCGAGGTGAACGGCGAGCGGCTCACCGACGCCGAGCTGAAGATGTTCTTCTTCCTGCTGGTGATCGCGGGCAACGACACCGTCCGCAGCGCCCTGCCCGGCGGCGTGCTCCTGCTGCTGCAGCACCCGGCCGAGTACGCGCGGCTGCGCGCGGACCCGGCGCTGCTGCCGTCGGCGATCGAGGAGATGCTGCGGCTGCACCCGCCCGTGCTGACGTTCCGCCGCACGGCCACCCGCGACCTCACGCTCGGAGGCCGGGCGATCAAGGCGGGCGACAAGGTCGTCGTCTACCACGTGTCGGCCAACGTCGACGAGCGCCGCTTCCCCGACCCGTTCCGCTTCGACCCCGCGCGCAGCCCGAACGACCACCTCTCGTTCGGGCAAGGGCCGCACCTGTGTCTCGGCGCGGCGTTCGCGCGGCTGCAGATGCAGGCGTTCTTCGGCGAGCTCCTGGCGACGGGGGAGCTGTGCCTCGACGGCGAGCCCCGGCGGCTGACGTCGAACTTCATCAACGGGCTGACCAGCCTTCCGGTGCGCAGACGGGCCTGATCAGCGGCGACCCGATCGGGGGCTGGACGCTGCCCGGGCGGCGTGCTTACGTCCCAGGATGGCCGTGTCCTTCCGCGACGATGCCGCCGCGATCCAGGGAGATCTCGTCGAGCTGCGGAAGGAGCTGCACCGCACACCCGAGATCGGGCTCACGCTTCCGCGCACCCAGGAGCGGGTGCTCGCCGCGATCGAGGGCCTCGGTCTGGAGGTCACCACCGGCGTCGAGACGACGTCCGTCATCGGCGTGCTGCGCGGCGGCGGGCGCGACGAGCAGGACCCGAAGACCGTCCTGATCCGCGGCGACATGGACGCGCTGCCCGTCGACGAGCAGACCGGCCTGGACTTCGCCTCGACGAACGGCGCGATGCACGCCTGCGGGCACGACCTGCACACCACCGCGCTCGTCGGGGCCGCACGGCTGCTCAGCAGGCACCGCGACGCGCTCAAGGGTGACGTCGTGTTCATGTTCCAGCCCGGCGAGGAAGGCTTCGACGGCGCGGGCGTGATGATCTCCGAAGGCCTGCTGGAGGCGTCGGGCAAGCGCGTCGACGCCGCCTACGGCATGCACGTGTTCTCGAACCATCTGCCGTCCGGGCTCTTCTGCAGTCGCCCGGGCACCATCATGTCGGCGTCGCACGGGCTCTTCGTCACGGTCCGGGGCGCGGGGGGCCACGGCTCGGCGCCCCACCGCGCCAGGGACCCGATCGCCGCGGCGGCCCAGATGATCACCGCTCTGCAGACCACGGTCACCCGCACGTTCGACATCTTCGACCCGGTAGTGATCACCGTCGGGGTGGTCAACGGAGGCACCAAGCGCAACGTCATCCCCGACACGGCCACGTTCGAAGCCACCGTGCGTCGCTTCAGCGAGGCGAACGAGCAGCTGCTCGACGAGGCGATCACGCGCACGCTCGAAGGCGTCGCGGCCGCGCACGGCGTGGGGGTGGAGATCCGGTTCGACAAGGAGTACCCGACGACCGTCAACGACCCCGCCGAGGTCGAGTTCGCCGCCGACGTCGTGCGCGACCTCCTCGGCGCGGAACGGTACCGCGAGCTGCCCCAGCCGATATCCGGCTCGGAGGACTTCTCCCGGGTCATCGCCGAGGTCCCGGGCGCGTTCCTCGCCATCGGTGCGACCCCGCCGGGGCGCGACCCGGAAAGCGCCCCGATGAACCATTCGCCGCGCGCCGACTTCGACCCGGCGGTGCTGTCCGACGCGGCCGCCGTCTACGCCGCACTCGCGGCAGGCAGGCTCGACGCATGGGCCGAGCAGGCGCCGTCATGAGCGAACCGGCCCACATTGCGACCGCGGCCACCCAGAGCCGAGCCCACACGCTGGTGGGCATCGGCTCGGGCAACGCGATGGAATGGTTCGACTGGGGGGTCTACACCACCTTCACGCCGTTCTTCGCCTCCCAGTTCTTCCACAGCGGCAACCCCGTCTCCGACGTGCTGGAGACCCTCGTCGTCTTCGCGGTCGGGTTCGTCGCCAGGCCCTTCGGCGGCTGGCTGTTCGGCTGGGTCGCCGACCGGAAGGGGCGCAAGCTGTCGATGACGCTGACGGTCGCGCTGGCCGCGCTCGGCAGCCTCGCCATCGGGCTCAGCCCGAACTACGCGCTGATCGGCGTGGGCGCGTCGGTCATCCTCGTGCTGGCCCGCCTCGGCCAAGGCCTGGCCCACGGCGGCGAGCTGCCCTCGGCGCAGACCTACATCGCCGAGGCGGCCCCCAAGGAGCGGCGCGGGCTGTGGTCGAGCCTGATCTACTTCTCGGGCACGATCGGCCAGATCGCGGGCACCCTGCTGGCGGCGATCCTGTCCACCGCGCTGTCCGGAGCGCAGATGGACGCGTTCGGCTGGCGGATCCCGTTCGTCCTCGGGGGGCTCTTCGGGCTGTACGCGCTCTACATGCGGCTGCGGATGCACGAGACCGAGGTGTTCGTCGACGAGGCCGTCCACGACGACCCGACGGTGGCCGACGAGGCCCACCTGCACACCAAGAAGGGCGCCATCTGGCAGACGATCAAGGAGCACCCCAAGCTGCTGTTCCAGGTCATCGGCCTGACGATGGGCGCGACCGTGCTGTACTACGCGTGGGCGATCTCGGCTCCGGCGTACGGCATCAGCGTGCTGCACATGCCCGCGGCGGGTG
Source organism: uncultured Actinomycetota bacterium (assembly GCA_963822805.1). Classification (GTDB taxonomy): domain Bacteria; phylum Actinomycetota; class Actinomycetes; order Mycobacteriales; family Pseudonocardiaceae; genus Pseudonocardia. Next base: position 59,236 of record CAWGIV010000010.1, read on the forward strand.
CGCTCTGGGCGGGCGTCGCGGCGCAGCTGATCTTCCTGATCGTGCTGCCGGTCTGGGGGATGGTGTCCGACCGGATCGGGCGCAAGCCCGTGCTGCTCACGGCCGTCATCGGCCTGGTCGTGCTGAGCTTCCCGCTGAACGCGATCCTCTCCACGTCGCCGTGGTCGCTGTTCGTCGCGATGTCGATCGCACTGATCTTCCTGGGCGCCTTCTCGTCCATCGGCCCGGCCGTGTACTCCGAGATCTTCCCGACGCGGATCCGCGCGATCGGGCTCGCCGTGCCGTACTCGATCGCCGTCGCGCTCTTCGGCGGCACCGCGCCGTATCTCCAGACCTACTTCGCCAGCCAGCACATGACGAGCACGTTCATCTGGTACGGCGTCGTGCTCGGCGTGCTGTCCGGCCTGGTCGTGCTCACCCTGCCCGAGACCAAGGGCATCGACCTCAGGGACCGGTCCGTCGGCGCACACGGGCGGCGCAAGGCCCTCCGGGGGGCAGCCGCCGCATGATGTCGTCACCGGGCCCCCGGTGTGGCACAGTTGATTCGTGGGAGCCAAGACGGTCGCGGGGGTCGACGGCCGCATGTGGTCGGTGCGCCGCAGCGTCGCATGGTCGCTGCCCGCCACCGGCGACGATTTCGAGCACGATGTCGACGGCGGCCGTGGCGCCGCGGTGCTCATCCTGTCCTCGCTCTTCCTGTTCTGGGTGATCATCATCGTGTGGTCGCCGAGCGAGGTGCACGTCCCGTGGTACCTGTGGGTCATCGCGGGCCTGCTCGTGGCGTTCTTCCCGATCCGGTGGTGGCTGCGCAGGCCGTGGACGGTCGTCGCCGAGACCGAGGGCAACTACGAGCACAACGCCGAGCGCTGGACGGGCCTGATCCGCGGCGGCGGCCGTGCGCGGGAGGAGATGCGCATCGTCGTGCGACGGCTGCGCACCCAGGGCACCCCGGGCCACGCCGACAGTCCGCTGCAGCCGGTGAACTAGCTCGATGCCCGAGCTGCCCGAGGTCGAGGCGCTCGCGCACCACCTGCGCGAGCACGCCCTCTACCGCCCGGTGGCGCGCGTCGACGTGGCCTCGATGAGCGCCGTCAAGACGTTCGACCCGCCGGTCGGCGCGTTGCGGGCGCGGGTCGTCACGGGGGCGGCGCGCTACGGGAAGTTCCTCGCCGTCGAGTTCCTCGACCGCCCCGACGCTCCGCTGCACCTGATCACCCACCTGTCCCGCGCGGGCTGGCTGCGCTGGCACGACACCGCCACCGCCACCCCGCCCAAGCCCGGGAAGGGGCCCCTCGAACTGCGGGTGCACCTCGACGAGGTCGGCGGCCCCGGCTTCGACCTCACCGAGGCGGGCACCCAGAAACGCCTCGCCGTCTACCTCGTCGGCGACCCGCGGCAGGTCCCCGGCATCGCCCGGCTCGGACCGGACGCGCTCGCCGTCACCCGCGAGGAGTTCGCCGCCCGGCTCGCCGGGCACACCGAGCGGATCAAGACGCTGATCGTCGACCAGGCGTGGCTCGCGGGCGTCGGCAACGCCTACAGCGACGAGATCCTGCACACCGCCAAGCTGTCGCCCTACGCCGTCGCCGGACGGCTGAAGCCCGAGCAGGTCGACCTGCTCTACGACGCTTTGCGCGCGGTGCTCACCGACGCCGTCGAGCGCTCGGTCGGCCAGGGCGCCGCATCGCTCAAGGGCGAGAAGCGCTCGGGCCTTCGCGTCCACGCCCGCACCGGGCTGCCGTGCCCGGTGTGCGGAGAGACGGTGCGGGAGGTGTCGTTCGCCAACCGGTCGTTCCAGTACTGTCCGGGCTGCCAGACCGGCGGCAAGCCCCTCGCCGACCGGCGGCTGTCGCGACTGGTGCGGTAGGAGCCGACGTGAAGGACCTGCTCTCCTCCCCGACCGCGCTGCTAGGGCTCATCGCGCTGCTGTTCGTCACGAGCGCGGTGGCCGTCTTCTACTTCCTGCGCAACCGCCGCAACAGCTACGCCACCCCGCTGGAGCGGGCCACCTTCGGCACGCTGCACACCGTGGCGTTGGCGGCGCCGTCGCTGCGGGAGGGGCTGTCGCCGTCGTCCGCGTCGTTCGCGCTGCCCTACCTGCGCCAGCTGCTCGACACCTGTGCGCTCACCATGACCGACAACCGCGGCAACACGCTGGCCTGGGACGGCGGCGCCGACCAGCACGAGCCCGACATCCGCTCGCTCGCCGACCAGGTGATCTCCACCGGGCGGCAGCAGATGCTGTCGCACTCCGCGATCGTCTGCGAGCGCGGCGACTGCCCGGTGCGCGGCATCGTCGTCGTCCCCCTGGAAAGCGACGGGTCGATCATCGGGACGCTCGGGGCCGTCACCACCTCCACCGCGGGCCCGGTGATCCTGCGGGCCACCGCGGAAGTCGCGCGCTACGTGTCCAGCCAGCTCGAGCTCGCCGAGCTGGAGGAGGCCCGCGCCCGCCTCGACCGGGCCGAGGTGCGCGCGCTGCGGGCCCAGATCAGCCCGCACTTCGTCTACAACGCGTTGACGACGATCGCGTCGTTCATCCGCACCGACCCGGTGCGCGCCCGTGAGCTGCTCATCGAGTTCGCCGACTTCACCCGCTACTCGTTCCGCACGGCGGGGGAGTACACCACCCTGCAGGACGAGCTGGCCAACATCGAGCGCTACGTCGCGCTGGAGAAGGCCCGCTTCGGCAACCGGCTGAACATCAAGCTGCAGATCGCGCCCGAGGTGCTGTCGGTCGTGCTGCCGTTCCTCGCGCTGCAGCCCCTGGTCGAGAACGCCGTGCGGCACGGGCTGGGGAGCAAGCCCAACGGCGGCACGATCATGATCACCGCCGAGAACGCGGGCAACGAGTGTGTGATCATCGTGGAGGACGACGGCGTCGGCATGGACCCGGCGCGTCTGCACGAGGACCTCGCCGACGCGCACCAGTCCGGGGCGCACGTGGGGCTGGGCAACGTCGACGACCGGATGCGCTCGACGTTCGGCGACGATTTCGGCCTCGTCGTCGACACCAACATCGGCCAGGGCATGAAGATCACCTTGCGGGTGCCGAAGTTCCGGGCGGGCATCCGGGTGTGAGGCCGGGGAAGACGAGTTCGCCCACCCGGCGGGTCGTGGCGGCTGCTGCGCCCGGCCCGACCGGGGCGTCTCGCTGCGGATGCGGCAGTGGGTAGCGTGGGCAGGCGTGGATGCCTTGCGACTCCCCCACCGGCTCACGGCCAGGCTCCCGGGCAAGCTCGGCGAGCCGGTCGTCGCCCTCGTGCGCCTGCACGGGGTGATCACCCCGATCTCCGGCCCCGTGCCCCGTTCGGTGATCAACGCCGCCGCCGTCGAGAAGACGTTGGAGCGGGCCTTCGCGCCCGAGCGGCTCGCGGCCGTCGCGCTGCTGGTCAACTCGCCCGGGGGATCGCCGACGCAGTCCGCGCTCGTCGCCGACCGGATCCGCCAGCTCGGCGCCGAGGCGGGGGTGCCGGTGCTGGCGTTCTGCGAGGACGTCGCGGCGTCCGGCGGCTACTGGCTCGCCTGCGCGGCCGACGAGATCTACGCGCACGCCACGTCGTTGGTCGGGTCGATCGGCGTGATCAGCCAGGGCTTCGGGCTCGACGGCCTGATCGAGCGCTTCGGCGTGCGGCGGCGGCTGTACACGGCGGGCAAGTCGAAGTCGCGGCTCGACCCGTTCCTCCCGGAGAAGCCCGAGGACGTGCAGTGGCTGCGTGGGCTGCAGGACGAGCTGCACGAGCTGTTCCGCGGTTGGGTGACCGAGCGTCGCGGCGATCGGCTGAAGGGCGGCGACGAGCTGTTCACCGGCGAGGTGTGGACCGGTGCACGGGCGTTGGAGCTCGGCCTCGTCGATGGCCTCGGCACCCCCCGCGGAGTGCTCACCGAGCGGTTCCCGGATGCCGAGCTGGTGCCCGTCGAAGCCCGCAAGCCGTTGCTCGCGCGGCTGGGCCTCGGCGCGCCTGCCGCCGCATCCGCCGATCTTGTGCTGGGGATTGCCCAGGCGGCCGACATCCGCGCGACGTGGGCGCGGTACGGTCTGTAGCCGGGCGTGATCGGATGAACCCGAAAGGTGCGTGCCACTGGCACTCACACGGTTTCGGCGTCACCATGGTCGCCGGTGTCGGACGTGATCGCCCCGCGGTCGCCCCGGCACCGTGCACCGCACACGCAGGATGAGGAGATCGTGGACAGCAACGACAGCTCCGGCGGCCTGGTCGTCCTCGCCGTAGACGACGAGGAACCCGCGCTCGAAGAACTGGCCTACCTGCTGACGGAAGACCCCCGGGTCGGGGTCGTCCTGAAGGCGTCGGATGCCACCGACGCCCTGCGCATCCTCAACAGCCGTCAAGGGGTGCGGGAGGCGGCAACGGCGGGACAGGCGGTCGGTGGGCGCGCACTGAACCCGATGACGGGCATGCGGGTCGCCGAGCGCAGCGACATCGAGGTCGTCTTCCTCGACATCCGGATGCCGGGGCTCGACGGGCTGGAGCTCGCCCGGGTGTTCTCCTCGATGGCCGTGCCGCCTTCGGTCGTCTTCGTCACCGCGCACGACGACCGGGCCGTCGACGCCTACGAGGTCGGCGCCGTCGACTACCTCCTCAAGCCCCTGCGCTCCGAGCGGCTGGCCGCGTCCCTGGACCGGATCATCGCCAGCCGGGCCGCCGCGACCGCCGAGCCGATGCGCGACGACGCGAACGAGGACGAGGTCATCCCCGTCGAGCTGGCGGGCACCACGAAGCTCGTGCCGCGCTCCGCGGTGCGCTACGTGGAGGCGCAGGGCGACTACGCCCGCCTGCACACCCACGAGGGCAGCCACCTCGTGCGCATCCCGCTGTCGGTGCTGGAAGACCGGTGGCGCGACGCCGGGTTCGTGCGCATCCACCGGTCGTTCCTGGTGTCGCTGCCGTTGGTCACGGAGCTGCGGCTGTCCGGGTCGGGGTACGTCGTGCGGATCGGCAGCGGCCCGGACTGCGCCGAGCTGCCGGTGAGCCGCCGTCACACCCGCGAGCTGAAGGACCGCCTGGTGCGGGCGACGAAACAGGCCTGGAGCCAGCGTTGACCGCGCATGCTAGGAGCGGGGCGAGCGGGCCGTGAGCACCGACACCGACGGCGTCCCGCCGTCGGTGGCGCCCGGGTCGGCCGACGACCCGGGCGCGGTGGAGACCGCCGAGTCGGGCAGGGCGTGGCTCCAGGCGGAGATCAGACGCCGGATGGCGGCCGCCGGGCACGGGCCAGAGGGGCGGCATGCCCGCCACGGCGGCCCCGACCCGGCTCCTGTGCGGCCCGGCTACCGCGGTCGCCACGCCTCTGACCCACCGGGAGCGCCGCTCAGCTCGGCCCCCGCACGGCGTTCGGGGTCTGGTGCGGTCGATGTCAGCGGATCGGCTCCCGATCGGGTGGAGGGCGGCGGTTCGGCCCCCGCGGATGTCGTCGTCCCGTTCCCGGCCCAGCCAGGCTCCGACCCAGCTCACTCCGCTACGCCTGCCGACCCTGACAGGGCACCCGGCGAACCGGCACGGGCCTCGCTCGACACGGTCATCCCCCTCCGGTCCGCAATCGCCGGTCGGACGGGCGGGTCAGGCCAGCGGAGGGCAGCAGATGGGGAGGAGACCCCGACAGATCCCGCCGATTCGCCGTCGTCCGCGCGCGTCGCTCCCGCGTCCGTGCCGGATGCCGCAGACGATGTCGCACCGGGGGTGGCCGGGGCCGCCGTCGGTGGGGCCGCCGCCGGTGAGGCCGCCAGCAGTGGGGCCGCTGGGGATGAGGCCGGTAGCGGTGCAGCAATCGGCACTGCCCCGGCGGACGCGAGTGCTGGCGGGGTTGCCGCGGATGGCCGGGACGCGGGTGGCTCGGCATCAGAGTCGACGGCCGCACTGCCCGTCCTTAACGACCGCGCCGACGCTCCGAACGCGAGCGCGGACGACGGTGCGGGCCCGACGTCGGACGCGGCGCCTGAGGCAACCGCCGGGACAGCGGGGCAGTCCGCCGTCAAGCAGACCACGCCGAATCCGGTGCCTTCGACGTGGTCGGCGCTTGGCCGCGCAAGCGGCCCACGGCCCGCCGCCACACCACCGCCCGGCGAGCGGGAGCCCGCCCTCCGACCCCCCCGGCCCGTCCCCCCGAGTGGCGACGCGGCAGCTCGCCTGCTTGCCGACCCGCCCGCTGTGCCGCCGACCGACGCCATCCCGACGGTGCCGGGCATGCCCGCGAGACCCCCGTCCGGCCCCCCCGTGGCGGATGACCGCGCCGGGGACCGTCGCATCAGGGCCTACGCCCGCCCTGGCCGCGGAGGCGATGACAACGACGATTACGACCGCGACGACTACGACCGCGACGACTACGACCGCGACGAGTACGACCGCGACGACCAGCCCGACGGCTACGGCCGCAGACCCGGGTACGGCGGCTACGGCTACCCAGGCACCTACGCTCGCAGCGGCGGCGACCGCCGCGACGCAGGCGCACGCCCCAACGACCGCCTCGGCTATAGCGAGGTCTACCGCAACGGCGACCGCGACTACCGCGACGAGGACGACTACAGCAGCAACGACGACTACGACGACTACTACGACGACCGGGCCGACCGCGTCGACCGCACCGAGCGCGCCGCCCGCATCAAGCGCGCCGACTACGCCGACTACGCCGACTACGACGACCGCGCCGACGACAACGACCTCGCCGACGACAACGACCCAGACGAGGACGGCCGCGACGACGGCGGCGGCGTAAACGAGGCCGTCATCTGGCGCGCCCACGCACCCGCCACACCCGGACCCGCCGCCCCCGCACCCGGACCCGCCGGCTCCGCCCCCGCACACGCCGCGGGCCCCGCCCCGGCAAGCCCGGCCGCCGCAGCGGCGGAGCTCCCCCGCCTCGTCGACCCCCCACCGGCCACGGGCAAACGAGTGCGCGTCGTGCTCGCCGAGCGGAAGGCCGCGGCCCGGCCCGTGCGGACCGTTGTCGACCTCCAAGGCGACAGCCCGGTCGGCGAGGCGTTGCGTACCGGCCTTCTCGTCGACCAGATGCGCGTGGCGTTGCGGTTCGCCCTGCTCGGCGGTCTCACGCTGGGCGTCCTGCCCGTGCTGTTCGACGTCGTCCCCGAACTCGGCACGATCTCGATCCTCGGCCTGCGGCTGCCGTGGCTCATCCTCGGCATCCTCGTCTACCCGTTCCTCTTCGGACTGGGCTGGTGGTTCACCCGCACCGCGGAGCGCGTGGAACAGGACTTCGCCGACCACGTCCAGGACAACTAGCGATGACGACCACCGGCATCATCGTCATCGCGGCCATGCTCGTGATCGCGGTCGCGTCCGCCGTGATCGGCGCCTATGGGGTACGTGCCCGGCGGAGCACGTCGGACTTCGTCGTCGCCTCCCGCACCGTGCACCCGGTGGCCAACGCGGCGGCGATCTCGGGGGAGTACCTGTCGGCGGCGTCGTTCCTCGGGGTCGCGGGCCTGATCCTGCGCGACGGCGTCGACGCGCTCTGGTACCCCGTCGGGTTCGCCGCGGGCTACCTCGCCCTGGTGATGTTCGTCGTCGCCCCACTGCGCCGCTCGGGCGCCTACACCGTGCCCGACTTCGCCGAAGCCCGCCTGCACTCGCCCGCGCTGCGCAGGCTGTGCACGGCCGTCGTCATCGTCATCGGCTGGCTCTACCTGTTGCCGCAGCTGCAGGGGGCGGGCCTCACGCTCACCACCGCCACCGGGCTGCCCTACACGCTGGGCTCGGTGGCGGCGGCCGTGGTCGTCGTCGGCAGCGTGCTGATCGGCGGCATGCGCTCCGTGACGTTCGTGCAGGCGTTCCAGTACTGGCTCAAGTTCTCCGCGCTGGCGATCCCCACGCTCATCGCGCTGATGTACTTCTTCGGCGACCATCGCACGTTCAACCGCCCCGCCCCGCCGACGCTCACGGAGCGCACCACCGTCTGGATCCACACCGACGTCACGCTGCGGGTCACCGACCCAGTGACGGTCCTCGCCACGGGCACCGTCGACGGCGCCCAGGTCCACGACCGGAACCTCACCTGGCCACCCGGCCTGCACCGGGTGGCCAACGGCGCCGCGCTCGCGTTCCCGGCGGGCACCGCCACCCCGGTCGTCGAGGACGCACCCGCCGACGACGCCACGTGGCTGCTGCCCAATGCGTCCGGCGGCCCCCACAGCCTGCTCGGCACGTACTCGCTGCTGCTCGCCACGTTCCTCGGCACGATGGGTCTTCCGCACGTCCTCGTGCGCTTCTACACCAACCCCGACGGCCGCGACGCCCGCCGCACCGCCGTCTTCGTCCTCGCGCTGATCGGGATCTTCTACATCGCCGTGACGGCCGTCGGCGCGATCTCCCGCCTTTACACCCCCAAGCTGCTCATCAGCGGCGAGACCGACGCGGCGGTGCTGCTTCTCCCGCAGGCCGTGCTCGGCAGTGGCCCGCTCGGGATCGCGTTGGGCGCGATCGTGGCCGCGGGCGCGTGGGCGACGTTCCTGGCGACGTCCTCGGGCCTCGTCGTCAGCATCGCGGGCGTGATCCGCACGGACGTCATCGGCTCGGGGGGCTCGCGGATGTCCGGCTGGGCGGCGACGGTGGTCGGCGGCCTGGTACCGCTGCTCGTCTCCCAGGTCGTCACGAGAATGGAGTTCGCCGAGGCGGTCGCGCTGGTGTTCGCGCTGGCCGCGTCCACCTTCTGCCCCCTGCTGGTGCTCGGCATCTGGTGGCGCGGCCTCACCCCGCCCGGCGCGGTGGCCGGGGTGGCGACCGGCGGCGTCCTCGCGTGCACCGCGATCGCGGCGTGCCTCGCGGGGTACGACGCGCCCGGCCTGCTCGGCGTGCTCATGGAGCGGCCCGCGATCGTCAGCGTGCCCGCGGCGTTCCTGATGATGGTCGTCGTGAGCTTCGCGACCGTACGCGGCTGCCCGGCCGCCACCGACCAGGTCCTCCTGCGGTTGCACGCCCCGGAGCGGCTCGGCCTGAGCCGCGGGGTGGAACGGCCCGCCCGCGGTCCGGCCATCTGAGGGCGTTCCTCCGACCGGTTAGTACTGGGCCTGCTGCAGTTCGTCAGCACGTTCGTCATCGCGACCCGGTACGTGCGCTTCGCGCGCCGGGCGGTGGATCGGGCCGCCGCCGAGATCCGTGCGCGGATGGGCCAGCGTTGAGCGCAGATGTACGACACGCCCTGACGAGATGCCCAACTCGCCACGGTGAAATGGGCGACTCACCGCGGGGCGGGGGCTCACCGTGGCGGCGGCTCACCCGGGTCTGACCTCCCCCCGTGGGAGGATGCGTCCGTGAACGACGTCTCCGCGATCGGTGTGGCCGACCTGCCCAACGGCGCCGTGCTGCTCGACGTCCGCGAGGATGACGAGTGGGCCGCGGGCCACGCTCCCGACGCCCGACACGTGCCGATGAGCCAGCTCACCGGCAGGCTCGACGAGGTGCCCGCGGCCGATCCGCTGTACGTGATCTGCCGCTCCGGCCACCGGTCCGCGCGCGTCGTGGCCTTCCTGACCCGGCAGGGGGTGTCGGCGGTCAACGTGGCGGGCGGCATGCAGTCGTGGGCGGCCGCCGGGCGCCCGATGGTCGCCGAGCGCGCGGGCGCCACACCCGACGTCCTCTAGCCGCGTGGGCACGGTGGAGCACTGCCCGCGCTGCGGCCGCCCGGCCGGGGCCAACGCGTTCTGCCCCCACTGCGGCCGCTACCTTGCGCCGCTCACGTGGGTCGCCACTCCGCCGCCCTCCACCGTCCCGCCGCCGCCCCCGCGCTCGTCCCGGTACACCGGCCCGCCGCGCTACCGGATCGTCCCGCGGTGGGGTTTCCCGGCGCTGCCGTGGAACCCCGGGCCGCCACCACCTCCGCCGCCCGACGCGCTCACCGCCGCCCGCGCCACCCTCGGCAGCCTCGTGCCCGCGCTCCTGGCCACTGCAACGGTGGCGGTGATCGCGGCGGGCGCCGAGCTGTGGCGGTACGCGCTGCTGCTCGCCAGCCGATCCGACGCGCTCCCGGCGGGCCTGGTCGCGGCCTCGGACGCGTTGGTGATGTCGGCGGGCACGGTCGCGCCGATCCTCGCCGTCGTCGCGGGTGTGCTGCTGATCGCCTGGAGTGTGCGCGCGTCCCGGGCCGCGGGTGAGCACGCGCGAGTGGTGCCCGCCCGCTCGGCCCGGGCGATCGTCGCGGGCTGGGTGGTGCCCGTGGCCAACCTGTCGGTGCCCGGCTCCGTGCTCGCCGAGATCGAGCACGCCGGGCTGGGCCGCCCACCGGAGCAGCGGCCCCGCCCATCACCGCTGCTCACCGCGTGGTGGGTGCTGTGGGTGGCGGACCTGCTGTTCGTCGTGGTCGTCGCGCTCTGGTCGTTGCGCACGAGCGTGCAGGCGCAGGCCGACGGGGTGGTGCTGCACGCCCTGCTCGACCTTCTCGCCGCCGCCACCGCGGGCCTCACCGCCCTGCTCGCCGTCCGCCTCACCCGGCTGCTCACCCCGAGCCGCGGCGCGCACCGCGAGGTCCTCGTCGCCGTCGGCTGAGCGGTCGGTAACGTGCCGTGCACCATGGCGAAAATGACGGCGGCGAAGAAGACGGCGGCGAAGACAGCACAGAAGACGACGGCCGACGGCACAGCCGGGGAGAACCCCCGCCGCCCCTGCCCGTGCGGCTCCGGCAAGCGCTGGAAGGCCTGCCACGGCGCGGGCGACGACGTGATCGTGACGCGCCCGTTCGCGGGCCTGGCCGCCGAGTGCGACCTGGTCGCGCTGCGCGAGCTCCTGCCCTCCGCCACAGCCCCGCTGCCCCTGGCGAAGCCTTTCGACGTGCCGGTGACGGTGACGTCCGTGCTGCCCGGCGCGTGCGCGGCGCTGGTGCGCCCGGACGGCGAGATCTGGCTCGGGATGCAGGTGCAGACCCGTTCCGGCGACCTGTCGCTCGACCTCGCCCGCGCGCTGGCCTGGGCGCAGGCGGCGGACCCCGGGTCGTCGCTGCCGGTGGTCGCGCCGGGCAGTGGCCCCAACGCAGGCGAGCTCGTGCGGCTGCAGGACGTGCTCGACCCGGACGCCGTGCTCGACATCACCGTGCACCGCGACTTCGCGTGGTGGCTCGTTCCCGACGACGGCGGGCCGAGCCCCGAGGTCGCCGCCACGCTCGAGCGGGCGAACAAGATCGTGACGCTGACCGTGCCGGTCGGGGAGCGGGGCGCCTACTGGGTCGACACCGGCACCAAGGCGCACCTGCGCTGGGTGCGCCCCGAGCCGGAGGACGCGCTGATCGGGGGCCTGGCCCGGCTGCAGGCCCGCGGCGAGCTCACGCTGGGTGCCGACAGCCGCTACGTCGGGTCCTTCCGGGCGCACGGCCTGCTCGTGCCGGTGTGGGATCTCGACCGCGAGCTGCACGCCAAGGAGTGGGCCGCGCCCGTCACGGAGTTCGCCGCCCGGCTGGCGCAGGCCCTGGCCGATCCCGCGCCGCTCACCGACGCCGAGCGCCGCGCGCGGGACGCCCTCGCGGGCAAACAGGTCACCCTGCGCTGAGGCCGCCGGGGCAAGGTCGGACCGGTGTGATCATCCGCACTCTTTGGTTACTGAACGGTCACTTACGCTCGGCCCCATGGGACTTCTCGACGACAAGGTCGTGATCGTCACTGGCGCGGGTCGCGGCATCGGCCGCGGCGAGGCGCTGGAGTGCGCGAACCAGGGTGCCGCTGTCGTGGTCGCGGAGTTCGACCAGGACGCGGGCGAGACCGTCGCGAAGGAGATCGCCGCGGCCGGGGGCCGGGCCGTCGCGGTCAGCGCTGACGTGGCCGACGCCGACCTGGCCGACGCGCTCGTCTCCACGGCCATCGGCGAGTTCGGCGGCCTGGACGCCCTGGTCAACAACGCCGGGATCCTGCGCGACCGCACGCTGGCGAAGATGTCCGAGGACGACTGGGATGCCGTGATCAGGGTCCACCTGCGCGGCCACTTCCTGCCCACCCGCGCGGCCGTGCGCTACTGGCGGGAAGCGCGGCGGCCCGGTCACGTCGTCAGCACGGCGTCCACCTCGGGTCTGCTCGGCAACTTCGGCCAAACCAACTACGGCGCCGCGAAGGCGGGCATCGCCGCGTTCGCCACGATCGTCGCGATGGAGGGCGCACGCAGCGGCATCACCAGCAACGCGATCGCCCCGACCGCGCTCACCCGCATGACGCTCGACCTCATGCCGCAGGAGCTCAAGGACGCCCGCCAGGCCCGCATCGACGCGGGCGAGTTCGACTTCTTCGCGCCGGAGAACGTCGCACCGCTCGTCGCGTTCCTCTGCTCCGACGCGTCCGCGCACATCAGCGGCAAGGTGTTCGGCGTCCAGGGCGACAGCATCGAGATCTTCCAGCCGTTCACGTCCGTGGCCGAGATCACGGCGGCCGGGAGGCGCTGGGACCCGGAGGACATCCCCGGCCGCATCGACGAGCTGTTCACCGCGGCGAACGTCCAGCCCGGCCCCGAGAACATGATGGCCAGGATGCGTTACCAGATCCTCGCCGCCGGGGGCTGACCGTCGTGGCGGCATCGCCGGGCTGCCGCAGCCGCGCCCGGCGATGCCGCCGTGCAAGACCATGGGTGATCGCCGCGAGCGGGACATGAGGTGCGCCTGCACACCCCATGTCCCGCTCCCGGCGATCACGAGGGACCGCTCACGGCAGCCAGCCCACCCTGCCGCGCAGCAGGCCGTAGCCGACGAACGCGATGACGTCGATGAGCGTGTGCGCGCCCACCAGGCACCACAGCCTGCCCTGGCGCTGCCAGACCCGGCCGAACACGCAGCCCATCACGAGGTTGCCGACGAACCCGCCCAGCCCCTGGTAGAGGTGATAGCTCCCGCGCAGGAGGGCGGCAGCCACGAGCGACCGGTTCTCCGTCCAGCCCAGCTGCCGCAGCCGGGTGAGCAGCCAGCCGATCATGACCACCTCCTCGGCCCACGCGTTCGCCGCGGCCGACGCCACCAGCACCGGGATGCGCCACCAGGTGTCGGTGAGGGTGGTCGGCGCGACGGTCACGCTCACGCCCAGCGCGTGCGCCACCAGGTAGAGGCCCAGCCCCGGGATCCCGATCAGTGCGGCCAGTCCGACGGCCCCCAGCGCGTCGCGGCCGGGGCGGCGCGCGTCCAACCCGACGGTCCGCAGGGCGATCCCGGAGCGCAGCAGCAGGTACGCCGCCAGCGCACCCCAGCTCGCCAGCTGCAGCGCGCCGGTCAACTGGAACGCCAGGTCCACGAGGGAGAGCTGCGCGGCGGGGGCGTTGAGCGCCACCTGCTGTTGGTTGAGCGGCGTCGTCTGCAGCAGGGCGTTGAGCAGGGACAACGCGCTGCGGAGCGCGGAAAGGCCCAGCGTGACCGTCAGAACGACGAGAATCTCGGTGCCGACGAGCCTGCGCGCCGCCGGATCGGTGATCACCGGGGTGGCAGGCCGGGGCGGGACCAACCAGCTCGCGAGCGGCCGGGACACGATCGGACGTTACCGCGCGGCGTACCCTGGCCGAGTGCTCCGGCTGCTGTTCTCCCCGCGCTGGATCATGTGGCATCTGCTCACGCTCGGCGCGATGGTCACGTGCGGCCTGCTGGGGGCGTGGCAGTGGGGGCGCGCGGAGTCGGCCACCGGCAGCCTGCTCAACATCGGCTATGGCCTGCAGTGGCCGCTCTTCGCCGTGTTCTTCGGGGTGATGTGGTTCCGGATGTTGCGCCTGGAGGTGCGGCGCCTGCGGGGGGAGCAGCCCGAAGTGGCCCCGCCGCCCCCCGAACCCGTGCCCGAGGGCCCGTCGCCCTTCGCTCCTCGGCCCGTCGAGGTCGAACCGATCAGCGACGAGACCGACCCCGAGCTCGCCGCGTACAACCGCATGCTGGCCGCGCTGGCCCGGCAGGATCGGGCTGAGCAGGAACGGACCCGCGAGAACAGGACCCGCTGACTGATGATCGAGAACCTCCTGCGCGCCTACCGGGTCGCCGCCTGGGTCACCGGGACCGGGTTGGTGATCCTGGTGTTCGTGGCGATGCCGCTCAAGTACTTCTTCGGCCACCCGCTGCTCGTCTCCATCGTCGGCATGGCACACGGGTTCCTCTACATGGCCTACATCGTGGTCACGCTGCTGCTGGCCGAGCGCTGCCGTTGGCGTCCGTTCGACGCCCTGGTGATCTTGGCGTGCGGCACGATCCCGCTCGCGTCGTTCTTCGCCGAGCGTCGCGTCACGGCCCGGGTGCGGGCGCACCGCTCCCCGTTCGCGCAGGCCGCCTGAGGACGCGGACAGATATAGCCCCGCCCCGACCCAGGGGTTGACGCCCGCGACTACTCGTGTGAGAGTAGTCGCATGTCAGCAGTTCGGCTTTTCGTGCTGAGTGCGCTGGCCGAGCACGGCCCGATGCACGGCCACCAGATCCGCCATCAGGCCCAGAGCGACCGGGCCGAGGCGTGGACCGAGGTCAAGGTGGGCGCGCTCTACGGCGCCCTCAAGCGGCTGGCGGGCGAGGGGCTGATCGCCGAGGTGCGCAGCGAGCGGGTGGGCAACCTGCCCGAGCGCACCGTCTACGAGATCACCCCGCGCGGGCGCGAGGCCCTGGCCGCCGTGCACGACGACGCGCTGCGCACCGTCGTGTTCCGGCCCGACCCGTTCGACCTCGCCCTCGTGCACGCGGGCGACATGGACGAGCAGGAGCTCGCGCACGCCATCGCCGACCGGCGCGACGCGCTGGCCGTGCGGGAACGGGCGCTGCGCCACCAGGTCGAGTCCGCCGACCAGTGGCTCACCGAGGCCGAACGCGTCGTCATGCGACACGGCCTGGCCCGCCTGACGACCGAGGTGGCCTGGCACGACGAGCTGCTGGACCGGCTGCCCAAGATCGTCGCCGACTTCCGGAAGACCTGACCGTCCCACCCTCACCATCCGCCGCCCCCCGCGGGCGAGAGGAGAGTTCGCCATGCCCTCAGTTGTGATCATCGGCGCGGGCCTCGGCGGCCTGTGCCTGGCCCAGGGCCTGCGCAAGTCCGGGATCCCCGTGCAGGTCTACGAGCGCGACACGCGCCCCGGCAGCCGCTGGGAGGGCTACCGCATCGCCATCAACGCCGACGGGGCGGCCGCGCTGGAGGCCTGCCTGCCAGAGCCGCTGTGGCGGGCGTTCCTGGCCACCTCCGGGCCCGGCGGGCCGTTCGGCTTCCACGAGGCGCGCGCGCCGATCCCGGCCGACGTCGACGGGCGGCCCGAGCAGGCGGAGCCGTTCTACGCGGTGGACCGGGCCATCCTGCGCAGGCTGCTCTTGGCCGGGCTGGAGGACGTCGTGCACTTCGGCGCGCGTTTCGCGCGCTACCACGTCGACGGCGAACGGGTCGTCGCCGAGTTCGCCGACGGCACGACCGCGACCGGCGACGTCCTCGTCGGGGCCGACGGCACCGGCTCGCCCGTGCGCAGGCAGTACCTGCCGCACGCGCAGATCGTCGACGCCGGGATCGGCGGCGTGGCGGACAAGCTCTTCCTCACCGACGCCGTGCGGGCGTGGCTGCCGCGCTCACTGCAGACCGGCATGAACCTGATCACCGACGGGGCCGGGGTGGCGCTGTTCACCTCGGTCTACGCGCCGCCCGCCGGGGCCCGCGCGGCGCTCGAGCGCGCCACCGGCCCGCAGCCGGACATCAGCTTCCGGCCCTACCTGCTCTGTGCGCTCAACACCGACGTCGCCCGCCTGCCCGAGGATCTCACCCAACGGACGGGCCCGGCCCTGCGCGCGGTCGTCGACGACCTGACCGCGGGCTGGCACCCCACCCTCGCCCGGCTGCTCGCCGCGGCCGACCCGGTGAGCCGAAGCGGCGTGCGGTTCCGGGTCGCGACCGAGCCGCCGCCGTGGCCGACGACCCGGGTCACGCTCCTCGGAGACGCCATCCACACCATGCCCGCCACCGGCGGGCTCGGCGGCAACACAGCGCTGCACGACGCGCGCACACTCACCGCGGCGCTCACCGCGGCCGCCCGCGGCGAGCGGCCGCTGCTGTCGGCGGTTGGCGCTTATGAGGGTCGGATGCGCGAGCACGGGTGGGCGGCCGTGCGCGCGACCCTGAGCATCCGCGACCGCATGCTGGGCCGCCCCCCGGCCCGTACGGCGGGCTGACCCTGCGCCAATCCCCGCGCGGCATGGCGGCGGACCGTCCTCGCAGAGCCGCTGTGCACGTCGCAGAGGCCGAGGCGTCTGCGAGGTGTTGGCAGGCTCTGCGAAGTCGGCGCGTGGGTCCGGCCACGTGGGGGGCGCGCGGGGTGTCCGGCGGCGCGCGGGGGGTCCGGCCGCGCGGGTCTGGCGGCACGGGTCCTGGCGGCACGGGTCCTGCGGCGCGGGTCCTGCGGCGCGGGTCCGGCGGCACGGGGCGGGTCGCGGGCGCCCGCCCGCCTGTCAGGCGTCGGCCGTGGCGCTCATCTTGTCCGTCAGCGCGGCGCACAGGTCGGCGGGCGTCGTCACCTCACGCCCCCACGCCAGCCGGACGTCGTGGTCGCCCCGCGCGGTCTCGACGCGAAGGCGAAGCCCGCAGCGATCCACGCCCAACGGCCGCGCCCGCGCGTCCCGCAGCGACGGCGGCAGGTGCCTGGCCAGCGCGCGGAACACCTCGGGAAGCGCGTCCTCCAGGTGGGCGAGCCAGGTCGTCTCGAACCGGCAGAACGGGTCGGGCCGCGCCGCCGCCAGCTCGACGGGCGAGAGCGGGGCCGTCCCGTCACCGTCCGCGAGGACGATCGAGCCGGGCCGCAGCAGCAGCACCGTCAGGCCGTGGCCGACGTCGAGCAGCGCCGGGTCGGGACGCACGTCGGCCACCCGCGCGGCCCAGCGGCGGGCCATCCCCGCGTCGGGCCGGGTGAGCGCTCCGATCACCCACAACAGCCCCCGCACCCGTTCGCGCAACGGCACCGGCGCCGGGTCGGCGAGCTCCAGCATCGCGCTGCTGCTCACCTCGGAGCGCGCCTGTGAGAGCGCCGCCGCCGTCGACGGTGGGACGGCCGGGCCGACCTCGGCCAACATCGGGTCGTCGTCGGCCACCAGCAGGACCGCCGACCCGTTGGCCCACACGTGATGCACGGGCGGGCGCGTCACGGGCGACCGCATGCCGAGCAGCGACGCGGTGCCGCCGCGTGCAACAAGGCTGCGCGCGCGCTCGGCCGCGGACGGGGCAGGGGGACGGCGCAGGTGGGTCGGACCCATGGGCACACCTCCAAGTTAGGCCAGCCTAACTTAATGTTCGCGGCCCGGGGGTGTCCAGCAGGCCGTCGGAAGCGACCCGTTAGCGTCAGGTCCGTGACAACGGCGAGCGGCGCGAACCCGTGGGCCATCCCACCCTTGTTCGCCCAGCTCGTCGACGACACGAGCCTGCTGCAGCCCAAGGCGGCCGCGCCCGAGGTCGACGTGGTCGTGGCGCACTACCTCGCCGCTCGCGACGGCCGCTACGGGGGCGTTGTCGGCCAACTCGTCTGCCCGGTGTCGCGGCTGCCCGCGCTCGTCGCGGAGCTGGCCCGGTCGACGCCGAGTCGTCCCATCGACCTGTCACTGGTCGTCGACACCGGGCTCGGCGCCGTCCCGAAGGCCCTGTCGACGGTGTTCTCCCGGGCGAACCTGCTCACCCCGCGCACGGTCGAGACCGCGGCTCCGCCCGACGTCGACGCGATGTGGCTGGACCGGGTGTCGGAGTTCGTGCCGGAGGACGTCGTCGCGGTGGTCGAGCCGCGCCGTCCGCACACCGAGGACACCGGCGGCACCACCGCCTGGCTGGAGGCGGTCCGCCGGGTCGCCGAGCACGGCTGCGCACCCAAGCTGCGCTGCGGTGGGCCGCGGGCCTCCGACGTGCCCGACAGCGCGCACGTCGAGGAGTTCGTGCGGGTCGCCGTCGAGACCGGACGGCCGTTCACGGTGCTGGGGCTGCGCGAGGTCGTGCACACCCAGGGCAGGCACGGCATCCTCAACCTGCTGCTCGCCGTGGCGCGCGCCCTGGCGGGTGAGGACGTACGCGGTGCGCTGGAGATCACCGACGGCCCGAAGCTGGCCGCGGCGGTCACCGCGCTGTCGGAGCGCGCCGTCAAGGGGGTGCGGGGGCTGGTGTCGCGCTGCGGGGTCGACCTCGACCCGCTCCCCGTCGCCCAGCTCTCCGCTCTGGGGCTGTTGGCGTGATCCCCGGATGGAAGCAGGGTGACACTGCGGACGCTGGGTACCCTGCTGCCACGTCCGGGGCGCGCCGCATCGGGTTCCTCGGCCCCCACGCGACGTTCGCCGAGCAGGCCCTGCGCACCCTGCCCGAGGCGGCCGACGCCGAGCTCGTCCCGTGCGCGGGCAGCCCCGCCGTGCTCGCGGCCGTGCGGGCGGGCACGGTCGACGCCGGGTTCGTGCCGATCGAGAACACCGTCGAGGGCGCCGTGCCCGCCGTGCTCGACGGGCTGGTCGACGACCCCCCGCTGGTGATCGTCCGCGAGGCGGTGCTGGCCGTCCAGTTCGACCTGATGGTCCGGCCGGGCACCCGCGCCGCCGACATCCGCCGGGTCGCCTCGCACTCGCACGGCATCGCCCAGACCCGCGGCTGGATCGCCGAGCACCTCCCGGCCGCCGAGGTGCTGCTGGCGACGTCCACGTCCGAGGCCGCGGCCCAGGTCGCGCGGGGCGAGCTGGACGCCGCCGTGGCCTCGCCGCTGGCGGCCCGGCAGCACGGGCTCGAGGTGCTCGTCGCCGACGTCGCCGACAACGCGGGCGCCCTCACCCGTTTCGCCCTGCTCCGCAGGCCCGGGCCGGTGCCCGCGCCCACCGGCGACGACCGCACCACGCTCGCCGCCACCACCCAGAACCGCCCCGGCTCGCTGCTGGGGCTGCTCACCGAGCTCGCTGTGCGCGGGATCGACCTCACCCGCATCGAGTCGCGCCCGATCAAGGACCGGCACGCCGAGTACTGGTTCCACCTCGACTGCCTCGGCCACGTCGCCGAGCCCGCGATGGGCGAGGCGCTGGCCGCGCTGCATCGCCGCTGCGACCGCGTCCGCTTCCTCGGCTCCTACCCGCGCGCAGCCAACGGGCGCGGGTCCGGCGTCCCGGGCAGCCCGGTGATCGGGCCCTCCGCCGCCGAGGACTTCGCCGCGGCGCAGCGCTGGCTGGAGCGCCTGCGGGCCGGGACGACGGCGTGACCCTCGCGGGAGCGACGTGGCCCCGCGGGATCGGCGTAACCACGTGCCTGACGACGGCGTGACCCCCGCGCGCGCAGAAACGGGTGCCCACAGGCTGGTGCTGGCCCGCCACGGCCGTACCGCGGGCAACGTCGCGAAGGCCCTCGACTCGAAGCCGCCCGGCCTGCCGCTCGACGACGTCGGCCGCGGACAGGCCGAGGACCTGGCCCGGCGGCTGGCGGCCGAGCCCGTCTCCGCCGTCTACGCCTCCCGCGCGATCCGCGCCCGCGAGACCGCCGCGCCGCTCGCCGCGGCGCACGGCCTGCCCGTCGTCGTGCTCGACGGCATCCAGGAGGTCTTCTGCGGCGACCTGGAGGGCCGCGCCGACCCCGCCGCTCGCGAGCGCTTCGAGCGCGTCTATCAGGCCTGGCTGCGCGGCGAGTGGGACGCGCACCTGCCCGGCGGCGAGTCGGCGCGCGACCTGCACGCCCGGTTCGTCCCCGCCGTCGAGGCCGTGGTGGCGGGCGCGCGCGGCACGGCCGTCGTGGTCAGCCACGGCGCCGCGATCCGCATGGCCGTCGGTGCCATGCTCGGCGCGGCCGCGGAGACCCGGTACGTCCCGAACGCGGGCGTCGTGATCCTCACGGGTGCGCCCGGCCGGTGGGCGCTCGAGCACTGGGACGCGGGCGAGCCCGTCGCGGGCGACGTCACCGGCGGTGGCGAGACGGCCTAGCCCCAGCCCAGCTCGTGCAGGGTGTCCTCGTCGATGCCGAAGTGGTGCGCGATCTCGTGGACGACGGTCACCGCGACCTCGTGCACCACCTCGTCGCGGTCCGCGCAGATGTCGACGATCGCGTCCTGGTAGATCGTGATCCGGTCGGGGAGCACGCCGCCGTAGTCGCTGGTCCGCTCGGTGAGCGCGACCCCCTCGTACAGCCCCAGCAGCTCCGGTTGGTCCGGGTGGCGCGCCTCGACGAGCACGACGACGTTGTCCATCGCCGCCAGCAGGTCCGCCGGGACCTGGTCGAGCGCGTCCGCGACGAGGCCCTCGAACTCCTGCCGCGTGAGGCGCATCAGTAGCTGGCGGAGTCGACCGGGGGAGGCAGCAGGTTGGAGGGCACCGGCAGCAGCGACGAGGACGGCGGCGGCGCGGGTGTCGTCGTCGTCTCGTGCACGGTCTCGGTGGGCGCAGGCGTCGCGGCCGAGGTGGTCGGCGGCGCCTGCGTGGTGGTGGTCGGCGCCGGGGTCGGCGGCGCGGGGGTCGGCGGCGCGGGCACCCCGGGCGTGGAGCTGTCCGGTGCGGGCGGGGCGGGCTGGTCGCCCACCGTGACCGCGCCCTTGACCGAGCCCGTGACCGGCGCGAACCCGCTGCGGTCGGGCAGCAGCGCCGCCAGGTTGCAGTTGACCTTTCGCGAGCCCGCCTTCCAGGAGTCCTCGGTGACGTTGTCCCAGTAGACGGTCAGCTTCTTGTCCGTGATCACCTGATCGCCGCCCGCGTAGTCGGCCGCGATCTTCGCGCAGGTGGGCTGCAGGTAGGCGTCCTGGTCGGCGACCACGGGAAAGGCGCCGTTCCACTTCTGCGCAAGGTCGACGACGCCGACGGTCTCGACCGCGTGCGCATCGCCGCAGTCGGTCGGGTCGCCGACACCGCGGCCCTCGATGGCGAGGCACGTGCCGGGCTGCTGGACGTCGGACTGGTCGCTTTCGGCCACCTTGCCGCTCATCGGGAAGAGCGCGCCGGACTGCGAGCTGCGCTGCAGGCCGCACCGCAACTCGCGGTCGCCCTGGCTCCACTTCGCAGGCGACGGCTTGAGCGCCCCGACCGTGTACCGCCCGTCGGGGTCGAGCCTGCCCTTGAGGTAGGCGGCGACGATCGGGTCGCAGCGCTCCTTGACCAGCTGACGCCACTGCTGGTCGCTGGGCAGCGCGGGCTGGTCGCTGAGCGCGACCGCGCCCGCCTGCTCGAACAGGTGCGCCTGTCCGCAGTCGACGACCGCCGCGTCGGCCGCGTCGGGCCGCGACCAGTTCAGGCACATGCCCGGCTGGGACGGCGGCGCGGGCACCTCCACGACCTCGGTGTGCGCGGCCGGGCCGGGGAGCGCGGCGATCGTGCCGAGCACGGGCACGGTGGCGCCCGCGAAGGAGTCCAGGGTGGCCACGGCGAACATCGTCAGCGCCCCGACCAGCACGCCGTACACGATCCGTCGATACGGCAGCGTGGTGCGGTCCGGGGTCCTCGGCGCTGGGGGAGCGGGCCGTGGAGCGAGGAGGGTGCGTTCCATGACGGTCGTCATCATGCCGTGATCTCCGTCGGGCGACGCACGGAGGGCGGTGTGGCGCGGCCATCGGTCGTCGTGGTGCTGCGAGCGCCGCCGGTACCGGCGAAAGATCGGACGAACGGTACGGTGCGCACATCCGCGAGCGGGGGTGGGACATGGCCGGGGACGAGCGGGACGACGAGCGGGACGACGAGCAGCCGCAGGGCAGCATGCGGTTCCAGGACGAGACCACCCGCCCCCGAGAGCCGACGCTGGCCGAGCGGAAGGCCCGTGAGCATGCCGAACGCCGACAACGGGAGGCGCAGGAGCAGGCCGCGGCGGACGCCCAGCGGTCGCGCACACGCCGTAAGCGGATCCTCGTCGGGGCGGGCGCGACGGTCGGACTCGTCGCGGTCATCGCGATCGGCTACGCGATCTCGCAGCCCGACGAGGAGATCACGGCGCGCTGTGTCGACGACAGCGGCGTGATCGTCGACGACGCCAACTGTGTCACCCCCGCCTCGTCGAACTCGCACTACTACGGCGGTGGCTTCTACCCGATCTTCATCGGCAGCGGCGGGCGACAGTACCACTACAACTACGGCGGCAGCGGCTCGATCGGACAGCCGGTCTCCGGCGGCACCGCCACCGTGCCCCGCGACTCCACCCGAGTGACCACTTCCTCGGGCAAGTCGGTGTCGAGCGGCACGGTCGCGCGCGGCGGGCTCGGCTCGTCGTCCAGCGGATCGAGCAGCGGCGGCTGATGGAACGCCACCGGGGGGAGCCGCGGCCGGGCTGGGAGAAGATCGTCGAGGGCCAGGGGATGGTCTACGGCAGCCCGGGCCGCGGACAGGGCGGGGCGCCGCGCCCGTACTGGGACGAGTCGGTGCACTACACGTTCTCCATGGACGAGGTGCTGTCGCTGGAGGCCGACGTCGAGGTCGTGCACGCGATGTGCCTGGAGGCCGTCGAGCACGTCGTCACGACGGAGCGGTTCCGCGACTTCGCGATACCGGAGTTCGCGTGGGAAGCCGTCGCGGCGTCGTGGAAGCGCTCCGACCCGTCCGTCTACGGCCGCTTCGACCTGCGCTACGACGGCCGCGGCCCGGCCAAGCTGCTGGAGTACAACGCCGACACGCCCACCACGCTGCTGGAGGCCTCGATCCTGCAGTGGCACTGGCTGCAGGACACCCACGCGGGCGACGACCAGTGGAACTCGCTGCACGAGAAGCTCGTCGAGCGGTGGGGCGAGATCCGGGAGCGGCTGCCCGGCGACGACGTCTACTTCACGTGGTCGCGCGGCGACTCCACCGGCGAGGACCACGTCACGGTCGGCTACCTGCAGGAGACGGCGGCCGAGGCGGGGTTGTCGACGGTCGGGCTGGCGATCGAGGACATCGGCTGGGACTCCGCGCTGGAACGCTTCGTCGACCTCGAAGAGCACTTCATGGCCTGCGTGTTCAAGCTCTACCCGTGGGAGTGGGTGCTGACCGACGACTTCGGCAAGCAAGTGCTCGCCTCGCTGCCCGAGACGCTGTGGCTGGAGCCGCTGTGGAAGGCGGTGCTGTCCAACAAGGCGCTGCTGGCCGTGCTGTGGGAGATGTATCCGGGCCACCCCAACCTGCTGCCCGCCTACCTCGACCAGCCCGGGATGCTCACCGAGTACGTGCGCAAGCCGCGGCTCGGGCGGGAGGGCGCCAACATCGCGATCGTCTCGCCGGGGTCGGAAACGCGGACCGGCGGCGTGTACGGCGAGGAGGGCTACGTCTACCAGCTCTTCGCGCCGCTGCCGGAGTTCGACGGCTACCGGCCCGCGCTGGGCGCCTGGATCGTCGGCGACACCTCGGCGGGCCTCGGCATCCGCGAGACCGTCGGGCTCGTCACCGACGACGGCGCGGCCTTCGTTCCCCACCGCATCCCCTCCGGAGGAAGTTCGTGATTGTTGCTTTGGACGGCGCCGTGATCGGCACCGGGATCGGCGCGATCCTGCTCTACGCCGTGCTCGGGGTGCTGCTCATGCTGCTGGGCTTCTTCGCCGTCGACCTCACCACGCCCGGCCCGCTGAACCGGCAGGTCCGGGCGGGCGCGCCGAACGCCGTGATCGTCACGGCGGCGGGGATGGTGGGGATCGCGTTCGTGGTGGTGGTGTCGATCTACTCGTCGAGCGGCGGCCTGCTGGACGGGCTGCTCACCACGCTGATCTTCGGGATCGTCGGGGTGCTGGCGCAGGTGCTCGGCGCCCGGCTGCTGGAGTGGGTCACGGGAATCGACATGGGCGCGGTGCTGGCCGCCGAGTCCGTGCGGGCGCAGGCCTGGCTGGTCGGGGCAGTGCACATCGCACTGGGCCTGGTGGTGGCGGTGGCGATCCTGTAGCGGCGAGTCCCCGTTTTCGGCACGGCGAGTCCCCGTTTCCGGCACGGCGAGTCTCCGATTTCGGCCCATCTGCCGCTCGCGCTCGCCCGGTCTGCACGGGGCGCTCGGTCAGCAGCACAGAGCGCAGAGCGGTGGACCGGGACCGTAGGCTGAGGCTGTGCAGGCCCCCCTCCTCGTCGCCACCGACGTCGACGGGACCCTGCTCGACCCCGCCGACCGGGTCTCCGCCCGCACACTGGCTGTGCTGGGCCGGGCGGCCGCGGCCGGGGTCGGGCTCGTGCTGGTCACCGGCCGTCCGCCCCGCTGGATCCCCTCCGTCGTGGCACAGGTCGGGGTGGCCGGGCTCACCGTCTGCGCGAACGGCGCGGTCGTCTACGACGCGGCCGCCGACCGGGTCGTCTCCGCCCGCACGCTCGACGCGGCCACGCTGGCCGACCTCGCCGCCGTCGTGTCGGCCGTGTTGCCCGGAGCGGGCCTGGCGGTCGAGCTCGTCCATCCTGTGCCCGCGTTCGTGGCCGAGCCGAGCTACCGCCACGCCTGGGTCGGCAGCGACCACGAGATCCGCCCGAGGGCCGAACTCGTCACCCGAGCCGCCGTGAAGATGCTGGTGCGGGATCCGCGGATGCGCAGCGAAGAGATCGTCGCGGCGTTGGCCCCGGTCGTCGGGTCGGCCGTCGACCTCACGTTCTCCCATCCCGGCGGGCTGGTCGAGATCTCCGCGCCCGGCGTGACGAAGGCGGTCGGGCTTACGGAGGTCGCGACGGCCGTCGGCGTGGCCGCGCCCGACGTCATCGCGTTCGGCGACATGCCCAACGACCTGGAAATGCTGCGTTGGGCGGGCTACGGCGTCGCGATGGGCAACGCGCACCCGGCACTGAAGGACGTGGCCGACGAGGTGACCGCCACCAACGCCGAGGACGGGCTCGCGCTCGTCCTCGAGCGGTGGTTCTGATCTGATCGCCTGCACCGGAGGATGCACGGCGTGGAGAAGTGCCGGACACGCTGTGCTGAAAACCACAACTCGCTGTGCTGAAAACCACGACTCGCCGTGCCGGAAACGACGAATCGCCGTGCGGGACCTGGCGCCGCGTCCGGCCTTCGAGGGGCCCACGCGTAGCATCGGGAGCTGTCCGCCGTACCCGATCGGCCCGTGCGCCGCATTGGAGGCCTGCCCGTGGCCGAGCTCGTCGACCACCCCGTCCCCGCGAGCGCCACCGCCGTGTCGACCGCAGAGCCTGCCGACAACTCGCCACCGCCGTCCGCCGAGATCCGCGTGGTGGCGGGCATACAGCAGCGGGTGCACGGGCGCGCCGTGGGCGTCGCGCGGGGCCTGTCGCACTTCGGCGAGCACGCGATCGGCTGGCTCGCGCTCGGCGTGCTCGGGGCCGTCGTGGACCGCTCGCGCCGTCGCGACTGGCTCACCGCCGCAGCCGGGGTCGCGCTCGCGCACGGCGCGTCGATCGGCGTCAAACGGGTCGTGCGGCGCACCCGTCCGGAGCACCCGAGCGTCGAGGTAAGGGTCGGCACGCCGAGCAGGCTCTCGTTCCCCTCCGCGCACGCCACCTCCACCACCGCCGCCGCTCTGCTCTACGGCCGCCTGCTGCACCGCCCCCTCGTGCCCGTGCTCGTGCCCCCGATGGCGCTGTCGCGGCTCGTGCTGGGCGTGCACTACCCCAGCGACGTCGTCGCGGGCTCGCGCTGGGCGCCGTCGTCGCGCTCGCCGTGCGCCGCCGCCTGACCTCCGAGGTACGCCGATGACCAGCACCGACCTCCCCGCCTCGGGCCGGACACCGCCCGAGGACGCCGCGGCGCAGGCCGACCCGACGGCCGAGCGCGCGGCCGACATCGCCGCCGACGACCCGGACCACGCCGAGGTCGCCCCCGGAGTCGAGGCCGTCCCGCCGACGACCCCTCGCCGCACACCGCTCCGGGTCGCCCGCGGCGTGCTCAAGACGATGCGGCCCAAGCAGTGGGTCAAGAACATCCTGGTGCTCGCCGCGCCGTTTGCGGGCGGTGTGCTGTTCAGCGGCGGGATGGCGCTGCACCTGGTCGTGGCGTTCGCGGCGTTCTCGCTCGCCGCGTCGGGCATCTACCTCGTCAACGACGCCAACGACGTCACCGCCGACCGCGCCCACCCCACCAAGCGCCGCCGCCCGATCGCCGCGGGCATCGTGCCCGTCCGGCTCGCGTTCGCGGTGGCCGCGGTGCTGCTCGTCGCCGCGCTGGCGATCAGCGTGCTGGCGAGCGCGCAGCTCGCCGTCGTGGTGGGCGTCTACGTCGCCGTGCAGCTGGCGTACTGCTTCTGGCTCAAGCACCAGCCCGTGCTCGACATCTGCATCGTCGCGTCCGGCTTCCTGCTCCGCGCGGTCGCGGGTGGCGCGGCCACCGGCATCCCGTTGTCCCAGTGGTTCCTGCTCTCCGCCGGATTCGGGTCGCTGTTCATGGTCGCGGGCAAGCGCTACGCTGAGATCAAGCTCGCCGAGCGCACCGGCGCGAAGATCCGCAAGTCGCTGGAGAGCTACTCGCCGTCCTACCTGCGGTTCGTCTGGGCGCTCTCGGCCACCGTGCTGATCATGACCTACAGCCTGTGGGCCTTCGATATACGCGTGGCGCACCACAACTCGGTGTGGTCGGCGGTCTCGATCGTGCCGTTCGTGGTGGCGGTGCTGCGCTACGCCGTCGACGTCGACTCGGGCAACGGCGGCGAGCCCGAGGAGATCGCGCTGGGCGACCGGGTGCTGCAGGTGTTGGCGGTCGCGTGGGTCGCTGCGTTGACGTTCGCCGTGTACACCTGAGGACCACCACGGCGGCCGCCCGCCGCCCGCCCCGCATCCGGAACCTCGGCCTCACCGTCGGGGTTGCCGTCGGCGCGGTGGCGGTGTTCCTGCTGGTCAGCCACGCGCTGATCGACGACGCCTACATCACGATGGCGTACGCCCGCAACCTCGCCTTCCACCTGCACTGGGGCCTGCTCGCGGACGAGCAGGCCGACACCGCCACGTCGCCGCTCAACGTGATCGCGCTCGGGGCGATCACCGCCATCGTGCGCAACGCGGTGGTGGCGGTGGGTGCGCTGTTCGTCGGGTCCGCGGTGCTGGCCGCGCGGTGGCTCGCCG
The DNA here is from genome assembly GCA_963822805.1 of uncultured Actinomycetota bacterium. Taxonomy (GTDB): domain Bacteria; phylum Actinomycetota; class Actinomycetes; order Mycobacteriales; family Pseudonocardiaceae; genus Pseudonocardia. Next base: position 86,092 of record CAWGIV010000010.1, read on the forward strand.
ACCTCGCCGAAGACACGGGCCTGCCGCGGCTGCTGCCGGTCGTCGCGGTGGGGTCGTTGCTGGTCAACCCGCTGCTGCTGTCCGCGGTCGGGCTGGAGCCCTACCTCGTCGCAGCGCTCTTCGCGGGCCTGCTGCGCTACGGCGTGGCCCGACGCGCCGTGGCGTTCGGCGTGGTCGCCGGGTTGGCTGTGCTGGCGCGGCCCGACATGGCCGTCGTCGTGACCGTGGTCGCGCTGGTGCTGCGGCCCGGGTGGGGGCGGGCGATCGGGGCGGCGCTCGCGGTCACCCTGCCCTGGTACATGTTCAGCTGGTTCGTGCTGGGCTCGGCGCTGCCGGACACGTTCGTGATCAAGGCAGGCGATCCGTGGTCGGCGTACGGGTTCTGGAACGGCCCGCTGCTCTACCTGGCGGTCTACCCGACGGCCACGGTGCAGGCGTTCCTGCCCGTGCTCGGCGGGCTGGTGGCACTCGTCGGGCTGCTGGCCGTCCGCATGCGCGCGCCGTGGCAGCGGGCGGGCGCCGCGGCCGGGCTGGCCGCCGTCGCGCACTACGGCGTCTTCGGCCTCCTGCACACCGCGCCCTACCACTGGTACTACGCGCCGTTGATCGTGGGGACGACGCTGTGCGCGGCGATCGTCGCCGTCCGTGTGCGGTGGGCGGTGGTGGCGGCGGGCGGGCTGGTGTGCGCGGCGCTCGTCGTCGACCTGCAGCACGGCGTGCCGTGGGCGCGCGCCCCGATCGAGACGAACTGGGCCACCGCCGCCGAGTACCAGCGGATCGGGACCGACCTGCACCGGATCGTCGGGACGGGCACGGTCGGCAGCCCCGGCGAGATCGGCACGCTGGTGTACTACTGCGACTGCGCGGTCGTCGACGAGTTCTCCGACCGCGGCCGCGTGATCGGCGCCATCGAGGCCCGCGAGCAGGCAGGCGGGCTGGGCGCGGCGCTGCTGCGGCTCAACTACGCGCACCTCGACCGCGACCAGCCGCCCCGACCCCTCGGCTACCTGCTGCGCTACGAGCCGCACGAGCCGCCCCGGGGGCCCGCGGAGTGGCCGGTCGAGCATTGGGTGGACGGGCCCGGTCGGATCGTGCTGCTCCCCGACCGATGAGTCTGCGCCCGTGCGCCGGTCAGGACTACATGACTGGAGTACGAGTGCTCGTCGGCACACGCAAAGGCGCGTTCGTCCTCACCGCGGACGGCGCGCGGACGGACTGGGCGGTGGACGGCCCGCACTTCCCGGGCCTGGAGGTGTACCACGTCGCGGGCTCGCCCGCGGCGCCCGACCGCATCTGGGCCGCGCCCTCGACCAGCTGGTTCGGCCAGCAGATGTACCGCTCCGAGGACGGCGGACGGCACTGGGCGCCCGTCGGGAATGACTTCTCCTACGCAGGCGTGCCGGGCACCCACCAGTGGTACGACGGCTCTGCGCACCCGTGGGAGTTCGCGCGCGTGTGGCACCTGGAGCCGTCGGCCACCGACCCCGACACCGTGCTCGCGGGCGTCGAGGATGCGGCACTCTTCCGGTCGGTCGACGGCGGCCGCACGTGGTCCGAGCTGCCCGGCCTGCGCGAGCACGGCTCCGGCCCGCGCTGGCAGCCCGGCGCGGGCGGCATGTGCCTGCACACGATCCTGCCCGACCCCCGCGACCCGGCCCGCATGCTCGTCGCGATCTCGGCCGCGGGCGTCTTCCGCACCGACGACGGCGGCAAGACCTGGCGTGCGGCCAACTCCGGCCTGGTCAGCGAGGGCATCCCGGACCCGGACGCCGAGGTCGGCCACTGTGTCCACAAGCTCGCGCTGCACCCGGACCGGGCCGACACCGTCTACATGCAGAAGCACTGGGACGTCATGCGCTCCGACGACGGCGGCGAGCACTGGCACGACGTCGGCGGCGACCTGCCCACCGACTTCGGCTTCGCCATCGACGTGCACGCCCACGAGCCCGACACCGTCTACGTCGTGCCGATCACCAGCGACGCCGAGCACTACCCGCCCGACGGCAGGCTGCGGGTCTACCGCAGCCGCACGGGCGGCCACGAGTGGGAGCCGCTGTCGGCGGGCCTGCCGCAGGAGCACTGCTACGTGAACGTGCTCCGCGACGCCATGGCCGTCGACGGCCTCGACTCCTGCGGTGTCTACTTCGGCACCACCGGCGGCCAGGTCTACGCCTCGGCCGACGCGGGCGACTCGTGGGCGCCGATCGTGCGGGACCTGCCGTCGGTGCTGTCGGTGGAAGTGCAAACGCTGTTATGAGCGTCCGGGTCAAGCTGCCCACGCATCTGCGCAGGCTCGCCGGCGTGGAGGGGGAGGTGCGCGTCGAGGTCGCGGACCCGGTCACGTTGGCCGCGGTGCTCGACGCCGTCGAGGCCCGGCATCCGCAGCTGCGCGGGGCGATCCGCGACCGGGCCACCGGCCGCCGACGGGCGTTCGTCCGGTTCTTCGCCTGCGAGGAGGACCTCTCGCACGAGCCGCCGGACACGCCGTTGCCGGAGGCGGTGATCCGGGGCGCCGAGCCGCTGCTGGTGGTGGGGGCGATGGCGGGCGGGTGAGGGGCCGCCGGTGCCCGCGTTGGGGGGTGCGGGCACCGGCGTGCGGTGGTCGGGCGCCGGGGGCGGGACCCGGGGCGCGGCTGCTGCTGGCCCGCGCCTGGGGGTGGGACCGGCGTGCGGCTCCATGATCACCAGTTGGGCGCGGAAACGGCCGGATCTGGCCGGAATGTGCGCCGAACCGATGATCATGGTGGGCGGGCCGTCGGGGCCGGGGCGGTGACCCGAGGCCGCTCAGCCGACGTAGGCCGCGAGGCGCTCCCGCCAGTCCGGCATCGCCACACCTGCGGCCGCGGCCTTGCCGGTGTCGAGCACGCTGTTGCGCGGGCGGGGCGCGGCGGTGGGCTTGTCGGCGAAGTAGGCGGCTGTGCTCGTGCCCGTCACCGGGAGGTCGGCGCCTGCCAGCCGGAAGACCTCGCGCGCGACGTCGGCCCATGAGGCGGGCGGGCCGCCGCCGGTGACGTGGTAGTCGCCGAACGGGGCGCGCTCGCGCAGGAGCGTCACGACCGCCGCGGTCAGGTCCGCGGCGAACGTGAGGCGGCCGACCTGGTCGTCCACCACCGTGGGGGCGATGCCCCGGGCGGCGAGCCCGAGCATGGTGCGCACGAAATTGCGGCCCCCGCCCACCACCCACGTCGGCCGGAGCAGGTATCGGCGCGCGACGCCCTGCACGGCGAGGTCGCCCGCGGCCTTGGACGCGCCGTACGCGGACAAAGGCGCCACCGGGTCGTCCTCCCGGTACGGCCGCGGCGACGTCCCGTCGAACACGTACTCGCTGGAGAAGTGCACGAGGACGAACCCGCCTGCCTGCGCGGCGCGGGCCAGCGCGGCAGGCCCTGCGGCGTTGGCGCGCCAGGCGCCGGCCCGGTGGATCTCGGCGCCGTCGACGTCCGTCCAGGCGGCGGCGTTGATGACGACGTCCCAGCCTTCGAGTGGACCGCGCGCGGCGTTGGCAAAGGCGGCGTTGGCAGAGGCGGTGTTGGCAAACGCGGCGAGGTCGAACGCGGTGCGGTCCCACGCCGTGGCGTCGGGTAGGGCGGCGGCCAGGGCGCGCCCGACCTGCCCGCCCGCGCCGAGGATCAGCGTGCGCACCATGCACCGCCTCGGCCCAGCCGCGCGCTGTGCTTCGGCGCGCCGCCTCGGCCCGGCCCCACCTCGGCGCCACTTCGCACCCCGTGGTGGGACCTCGCACCTGTTCGGTGGGGTGCGAGGTCCGCGCGAGGGGTGCGAGGTGTGGCCGGGCGGCAGCCGCCGGGCGGCCGGCCGGCGTGGGCGCGCGCGGGGGTGGGGCGCGCGGCGGTGGGGCGCCCGGCCTCGGGGCCGCCGCGCCCGCAACGCCGGGTTGCGCCGCTCACCGGCGCAACGCCGCGAGCGGCGGGTGGGCGCGGTCGGCGTCCGAGCGGATCGCGTCGGCCTCGCGGACCGGCCAGTCGATCCCCAGCTCCGGGTCGAACGCCTGGACCAGCGTGTACTGCGCGTTCGGTGACCAGTGGGCGTTCACCAGGTAGGTGTAGACGACGTCCGGCGTGGTCGTCTGGTAGCTGTTCCCGCACCCCCGCGGCACGAAGATCGCATTGCCGGGGTGCAGCTCGAGGGTCTCGACACGCCCGAACGTCGGCCCCTCCCGCAGGTCGACGATCGCGGCGAACGCCCGCCCGTGCGCCAACGAGACGTACTTGTCCCACGGCTCGGCGTGGATGCCGCGCGTGACACCCACCTCGGCGTTGAACGACACGTTGCTCTGCACGATCTCGAACGGGGGAAAGCCCTGCGCCGACAGCTTGGCGCTCTGGTAGCCCTCCTTGAACCAACCCCGGCCGTCGCGGTGGAGGTCGAGGTCGATCTTCAGCAGTCCGGGGATCGAGGTGGCCGACACGTGCACACACGCAGTCTCCCAGTGCCGTCCCGGGTAGGGTGCGCGGCGTGGCCGTACCCGACGGCGGCACCACCTCCGCCGCCTACACCCGTCGCCTCGCGGCCCGCTCCGGCGCCCGCTGGAAGCGCATCCTCGACGTCCAGGCCCCCTACCGGTGGAATCTGCGCCGCCTTCTGGGGGGGCGCCGCACGCTCGACGTCGGCTGCGGCATCGGCCGCAACCTGGCGCACCTCCCGGCGGGCAGCGTCGGCGTCGACCACAACGCCACCTCCGTGCAGGTCTGCCGCGAGGCCGGGCTGGCCGCGTTCACCGTCGACGAGTTCCTCGGGCAGAAGAGCCGCCCGCAGTACGCGGGGCTGCTGGCCGCGCACCTGGTCGAGCACCTCCCCGCGGGTGCGGCCGCCGCCGTGCTCGCGCCGTACGTGCCCTTCCTCGAGCCCGACGCCGTCGTCGTGCTGATCTGCCCCCAGGAGCGCGGATTCGCCTCCGACCCCACGCACACGGTGTTCGTCGACCAGGCCGCCCTCGCCGGGCTCGCCGTCGAGCTGGGCCTGCGCACCGAGCGGCAGTTCTCCTTCCCGCTGCCCCGCCGCGCCGGGAGCGTGTTCACCTACAACGAGTTCGTCACCGTCGCGCGCCGATGACCGCCGAGGACGTCCATGCTCCCGTTTCCCCTCGGGTTGCCCCGGCCGAGCTGCTCGTCGTCCTCCCCGCGCTGAACGAGCAGGACAGCGTCGCCCGCGTCGTGGGTGAGGTGCGGGCGGCGCAGCCGGAGGCCACCGTGCTGGTCGTCGACGACGGCTCCACCGACGCCACCGCCGCCCGCGCCGCCGCCGCGGGCGCGATGGTGATGCGGCTGCCGTTCAACCTCGGCGTCGGCGGCGCCATGCGCGCGGGCTACCGGTACGGCCACGAGCGCGGGTTCGCGGCGGTCGTGCAGGTCGACGCCGACGGCCAGCACGACGCCACCGAGATTGCGAGCCTGCTCGCCGTGCCCGACGCCGACGTCGTGATCGGCTCCCGGTTCGCGGGCCGCGGCGACTACGCCGTCCGCGGGCCGCGCCGCTGGGCCATGCGGCTGCTGTCACGAGCGTTGACCGGCATCGTCGGCACCGCCGTCACCGATCCCACCTCGGGCTTCCGGCTGGTGCACCGCCGCGCACTGGCCCTCTTTGCCGAGCACTACCCCGAGGAGTACCTGGGAGACACGGTCGAGGCGCTCGTCGTCGCCCACCGTGCGGGCCTCACGATCATGCAGGTGCCGGTCACGATGCGCGCGCGCGAGTGCGGGCGGGCCAGCACCGACCCCGTGCGGTCGGCGGTGTATCTGCTGCGGGTCGTCGTGGCCGTCGGGCTGGCCATGGTCCGACGGGCGCCGGCATGATCGCCGACCGCCTCACGGTCGTCTCGATCGTCGCCGCCCTCGCGGCGCTGGTGCTGGTGTTCGAGCTCCTGCGACGGCGGCGGCTGCGCGAGAAGTACGCGGCGATCTGGATCGTCATCGCGGTGGGCACGGTGGTCGTCGCCGTGTTTCCGCAGATCCTGCGGTGGGTGGCCGCTCTCGTCGGCATCCAGACGCCGTCGAACCTGCTGTTCTTCGGGTCGTTGATCGTGCTGTTCGCGGTGTCGCTGCAGCTGTCGCGCGAGGTGGGGCTGCTGGAGGAGCAGTCGCGGCGCCTGGCCGAGGAGGTCGGCACGCTCACGATGCGGGTCGACGCGCTAGAGAAGCCGCCGGACGACTGACCAGTACGCTCGGAACACAACGTTCGCGAGGGGCGTGAGCGGGCCGAAGGCGGAGCGGTCGAGGGTGGGGGACAGGCGCGCCATCCACGTGCGGTCCGGCACGATCCGTTCCTCCTGGACCAGCCGACGGCGTTCGCGAAGGTGGTCGCGGTGGCGCCAGAGCCAGGCGTACCCGGACAGCTTCGCCCAGCCCGACGCCGTTCCGTAGACCAGCAGCAACGCCTCGCAGACGGCCAAGACGGGCGCGAGGAGGAGCAGCGCGCGGCGCGGCCAGACGGTGGCGAGCAGCATCAGCCGGTTGCGCTCCAGCAGGTGCATCTTGTGGGAGTTGCGGGAGAACTCGTAGTGGTGGCGGGCCACGGCCGTCGGGACGCAGCGCGCGGCCAGCCCCAGCCGCCACGCCCGCAGCGACAGCTCGCTGTCCTCCAGATAGGCGAAGTACTCCTCGTCGAAGCCGCCGAGCTGCTTCCAGAGGGTGGTCGCGAGCAGCAGGCAGGCGCCGCTGGCCCCGGTGACGTCGTACGGCGCGGTGCGCCGCTCCTCGGTGCCCAGCCCGCCCGCCCAGGACAGCCCGATGAGATGTACGGGGTTGCCGCCGGTGTTGAGCAGGCCGCCGGGCAGCCGGATGCTGGCCATCACCGGCCCCACGCCGGGCCGGGCGGCCTCGGCGACCAGCTGAGCGAGGGTGTCCGGCGCAACCACGCAGTCGGAGTTGACGAGCGCGAGGTACTCGGTGTCGAGTGCGGCGGCGCCGAGGTTGCAGCCGCCCGCGAAGCCGGTGTTGCGGGCCGGCCGCAGCACGTCGACGTCGGACGGGACGTCTTCCGAGCCGTTGTCGACGACGACGAGCCGCACGTCCACGCCGGTTGAGCCGCGCACGGCCGCGACGCACTCGCGCAGGTACGGCTCGTCCTGCCAGGCGAGGACGACCACGCCGACGGTCGGGGTCACGGCTTCCTCCCGGCAAGGACGAGTGCGCTGACGGTCGGGGTCACGGCTTCCTCCTGGCGATCACGAGTGCGCCGAGGACGAGCCCGGCGGCGGCGAGCTGCCCGATCGTCGCAGCCGCGACCGGCGAGGTGGCAGCCAGCCCGATGCCGAGCAGCGCGGCGAGCCCGCCGAGCCAGGCCAGCGCGGCGGCGTGCGTGCGGCGTGCGGCCACCAGCTGGGCCTGCGCGACCTGTGCCACCGCGCCGAGCGCGATCGAGAGCGCCAGCAGGGCCACGATCCAGGCGGGCGGGGTAGTGGTGGTGGCGAAGACGAGGGTGGCGACGAACGGCACCGCCACGGTCGCCAGCCCCACCCAGACGAGGCCCGCCGCGGCCACCGCGGCGACGAGCGGGCGCGGCGTGCGCGCGCCGCCTGCGAGGCGGGGGAGCAGCATGGCCTGGATGGTCGGGAACAGCAGGACGGGCGCGCGGACGACCACCGCGACGGTGGTGAACCCCGCGGCAAGCGTCGCGGCGTCGGCCAGGCGTGCGGTCACCAACACCGGCGCGAGATTCCAGACGCCCTGCCCGGCCAGCAGGAGCGCGGCCGACCAGAGCAGGGGCCCCAGCGGCGCGGTCCGGCCCGCCCCCCGCGTGGCCGGCGCTGCGGAGGTGGCCCCCCGCCCCGCCGCCGGGGAGCCCGCCGCCGCTGTGGAGGCCGCCCCCGCCGTGGCGGCTGCCGCCGGGGAGCCCGCCTGCCCCGCCGCCGAGCTTGCGGTCGCCGAGCCCGACCCCGCCGCCGCCGCGGAGGCCGCCCCCGGAGAGCCGGCCCCCGCTGTGGAGGCCGCCCCCGCCGTGGATGCCGCCGCCGGGGAACCCGCCCCCGCCGCCGGGGAGCCCCCTGCCCATCCCGTTGCGGCAGGGTGAGAAGCCGCCGATGACGACGGCCGCCACCGCGCCCCCCGCGCACGGGCGTGCAGCAGCAGCGGCGCGACCCCCGGCGCCAAGGCGAGGACGGCGATCCAGGCCGCCCTGGCCTGCTCGTCGACCACCGTGAGCGCCACCGCCCCCGCCAACCCGACCCCGGCCTCGATCCAGAACGTGGCGGCGTAACGGCCGTAGCGCTGCACGCCTGCGAGCGGCCCGCGGACGAGGTACGACGCCGCCATCGTGACCGCCCCGACGGCAAGCAGCGCGAGCGTCGCCACACCGCCGCTGAGCAGCGGCGCGGCGAGCCCGAGCAGCACGAGCGCGCCGACCAGCAGCACACCGGTGTGCCGCAGCGCGGCGCGCGTCCCGTGCGTCCCGGCGGCCACCGCGCGCGTCGTCTCCAGCTCGACGGCCGCGAACAGCCCCCGTCCGACCGTGTTGATCAGCAGGTAGTACGCGGTCACCGCGGCGAAGCCAGCAGGCGAAAGGTGTCGGGCTGCGATGGCGAGCAGGAGGTAGTTCGACGCGGCGAGCGCCACCTGGCTGCCCGCCACGTGCGCCGCCGTCCCGCCGCGGCGCAGCACGTCGGCCCTCATGGCTCGATCTCGTACAGCACGACGTCCGGGTTGCGGTACACCACTTTCAGCCACGGCTGGCCCGCCAGGTCGGTCAGGCCCGGCTGGCGGGTGGCCCAACTACGCAGGAATCCCTGGTCAAGCTGCACGTAGTGGATGTCGAGCGCGGCCACCGCCGCGCGTACATCCGGATCGCGCAGGTACTGGTTGAACCGATCGGCGAGCAGGGTGGCGGCGGGGCCGATCCGCCGGCCGTCGTAGTGGCCTGCCACGGGCTTGACCCCCGTGAGCGGATACATCCACGCCGACCCGTCACCCCGGTCGTTCAACACCCGCGCGCCCGGCGGGACGATCCGGGCGATCGCGAACATCCCCTGGACCTCCAGCTGCGAGACGGCGGGCCCGTCGATGTTGCGCGTCATCCGCTGCTGGTCGCGTCCGAGATAGAGGGTGCGGGTGCCCAGCACGAACGCCAGGAGCACGACCGCCGCGGTGGCGAGGCCCGCGAACCGCCTGCCGTCGACGAGCCGGGCGGCGACGCGCTGCACTTCCGCCACGCCGTTGCCGACGATGACCGCCATCGGCAGCGCGGCCAGCCCGACGAGCCGCCAGCTGTCGTCCCACCAGATGCTGGAGATGTCGCGGGCGAGCGGGTCGGTATACGCCGCGGTGAGGACGAACAGCCCGCCGAACAGCACGGCCGTCCCGATCACCCAGCGGAGCCCGCCCAGCCGCGTCGCGCCGACGAGGCCGAGCAGCAGGATCGTCGCGAGGCGAAGCTGGACGGTGTCGGTGTGGTGCCCGAACATCAGCAGCTGGCCGACGGCCTGGGCGAGGTCCGACTCGGCGGGCTGGTCGAGCAGCTCGGTGTTGCCGCCCGTGGACAACGCGCCCGCCACCTGGATGCCGCACACGGACGCGGCGACGATCCCCACCGCGACCAGCACCACCAGCTCGCGCAGGGCCCACCGATCCCACCAACGCTGGACCAGCATCGGCAGGACGAACACGACCGCGCCAACCAGGATCGCCGGGTGCAGACACATGTACCCGGCGAGCGCCCCGACGAGCGCCGCCGCGGACCCGCGGCGGACGCGCCGGTCGTCGAGGAGCTCGCGCACGAGCACGGCGGCGAGCGGGGTCAGCGCCACACCCGTGGCGAACGGCAGGAGCGGGCCCCGCCAGAACAGGTCGTAGAGCGCGGTCGTGGCGACGATCGCGAGCGCCGTGGCCGCCGCGAGCACCGGCCGCCCGCCGAACCGGTGAACCAGCGCGACCAGCGACAACGCCGCCATGCCGGGGATCAGCACGGTGTGGGCGTTGAGGACGGTCGGAATGGGGGCGCCCGACATCTGGTACACGGTCGCGGCGACGAGGTGGTAGGCGTTGGGGTAGTAGAGCTGGACGTTGCCCTCGAACCAGTTCGTGCGCGACATCCCGAACACGCTGCCGTCGCCGGTGTCGGCGATGTAGCGGATGCCTGCGGCGTGGTAGACGGCGTCCCAGTCCTGCGGGATCGCCGACAGGCTGCCGATGCCGCCGAGCACCGCCGCGATCCCGAAGCCCAGCGCGACCAGCACGGCCACGGCGACCCCCGCGTGCGCGGCGGTGGACCAGTCGGGTCCGGTCGGAGATCGCTCGCGTGCGGGCCACCGGCGTCGTATCACGAGCCGGAGCGCGAAGCCGACGGCGCAGGCCAGGATTGTGGCGACGGCGAACGTCGCGGCCGACCACCGCACCCCCAGAGCGGTGCCCAGCGGCCCGGCGAGCCCGGCGAGCGCGTAGGTGAGCAGGGGCGCCGTCGCGGCCAACGTCCAGCCCCGCAGCCCGGCGAGCGCGCCCAGCAGCCCGCCGGGGAGCAGGAGCGTGACGGCGTACAGGACGATCACGCCGATCGCGGAGGGCACGTCCGGGGCGGGGATGGCGCCTCCTTACTCTCGGTCGACCAGGTTCGATGGTAGCCAGCCGGATGTCTGCTGCCCGTGCGCGGATATACGTGTCATGGACGTTGTTCCGCTCGCGACCGGGGGGCCGCCTGTGATCGGCGTGCTCCCCGGGTCCGTGCGCCCCGGTCGCCCGCCCGGGCGGCCGCCCCCGGTCGCCCTCCGGGTTGGCGCAGCTCCGGTCGCTCCCCGGTCGGTGCGCCCTCGGGCCAGCGCTGCCGGTCGGCGCCCGCGGTCGCCCCCCGGGTGGGCGCGGCCCCGGTCGCTCCCCGCTCGGCGCGCCCCATGATCGGCGCGAGTCGCACCTGAGGATGGTCGTGGGCGGCTTGGTGTGCGCCTCGACGCGATCATGCCCCGTGCCAGACTGGGCAACTGTGCTGGACGCCGCCCCCGAGCCCGCTGCGGGTCGCCCGGCCGCCCCCGCCGCACCCGCCCCGAGTTCGCACCCCGTCGTGCGGGTGCGTACCCCACCGACCAGGTGCAGGGTCGGCGCGCGGGGGGCGAAGTGCGGCCGGGCGGCGGGCGGCCGGTTGCGAGGAGCCGCGGCGGTGGCGCTCCCGACCGCGGTCGCGGCCGCGCACGCGTCGTTGTACGGCCGCTGGGAGGTCGACGACGCGGGGATCACGTTCGCCTACGCCCGTTCGGTGGCCACCGGCGCGGGCCCGGTGCTGCAGCCGGGCGCCCCGCCCGTGGAGGGCTTCTCCGACCCGACGTGGCTCGCGCTCCTCGCGTTCGGACACCGGCTCGGCCTGTTCGACCGCGGCACCTGGTTCAGCGTGCCCGACTACGTCGCCTATCCGAAGACCCTTGCGCTCGTCCTGCTCGCCGTGGTGTTCAGCGCGTTCCTCGCGACGGCGTCGGCGGTGTCGCGACGCCCGGCCACCGTCACCGCGGTCGCGGGCTGTGCCTGCGCACTGATCCCGTCGTTCGTGATCTGGAGCGTGTCCGGGCTGGAGAACGCGCTGCTCGCGGCGATCGTCGCGGTGCAGGTCGCGGTGCTTGTCCGGCGCTGCGGCGCGCTTGCCGGAGTCGCACCCGCTCTCGTGTGCGGCCTGCTCGCCGCGCTGGCGGCGCTCACCCGGCCCGACGGCGTGGTCTACGCGGCGTCCTACCCGCTCGCGCTGCTGATCGTCGGCAGGCCACGGTGGCGGGAGCTGGGTGCGGCGGCCCTATCGACGGCGGCCTTCGCGGTGCCGTTCGGCGGCTACCTGGCGTGGCGGCGCGCGACGTTCGGGCAGTGGCTTCCGACGACCGCGATCGCGAAGTCGCAGGGGCTGCCGACGGTAGCGGGCTTCGCCAAGGTCGGCGGCCTCATCGGATACGCGGGGTGGCCCATCGTGCTGATCGGCGCGGTCGTGGTGGGTGCCGCGCTCACCCGGGCCGCGGGGCACCGCTCGAGCGCCCCCGCCGCCTACAGGCCGGAGCTCGCCGACCCGGCCCACCCGGCGGCGGCGCCAGCCCCCGCCGACCCGGCCCACACCCCCGCCGACCCGGCCCAGGTCGGCACCGCGCCGCAGTCCGCAGCCGATCCGGTCCAGCCCGCCGCCGACCCGGCCCAGCCGACGCTTTCCGCCCCTACCTCCGATGTCGGCACGGCTATCGCGCTCGTCCTCATCCCGCTGGCCCTGGCGCTCGTGGCGTTCGGCGTGCTCGTGCCCGACTGGATGGAGCAGTACCGCTTCGCCACCCCAGTCTGGATGTTGGGCCCGTTCGTTGTGGTACTCGCGGGCACCGAGGTGCTGGCCGGGCTGCGGTGGCGCGGCCGAGCGGTCGTGGGCGGCGTCGCAGCGGCGGCCGCCGCGCTGTCGGCCGCAAGCTTCGTCACGGACGTGCAGACCTTCCGCGCCAACCCCACCGCGCCGATGTGCCTGATCGTCACCAACACCGGACGCGAGTTCAACGGCTACATGGACATCCTCGGCCTGCGCTCGGCCACCTTCTTCGCCCCCGAGATCGGCGGCGCCGCCCTCACCGGCCGGGCCCTGCTCTTCGACGGCGGCGGTCTCGCCGAGCCCACCATCGCCCGCTTCTGGGCGGCCAAGAACCCGGCGGGGATCCGCGACTACGTCCTGAACGACGTCAGGCCCACCTTCATCCGCGAACACGGCCAGTTCCGGCCGTTCGTCGGCTTGGATGCCGACCCCCGGTTCCAGCGCGACTACGTCGAGATCGACACCTTCACCAACGGCGGCGCGAACTGGGTGCGCCGCGACGTCGTCCCCGACGCCGCCACCCTCGCCCGGCTGCAGGCCTGGGGCGCCACCGCGCTGGCCGCCGACGGCGCCCAACGCGCCACCCCGCGCGGGAGCTGCGGCGACCGTCTCGTCGTCGGGCCGACCACCGCCTGATCGCCTCACAGGCGCCGCCCACCACGGCTGCCCGCCCGGCCACGGCCAGCTCGCCCGCCACGGCCGCCACCCGCCCCGCACGGCGCTCGGCCGCCACGGCCGCCCGCCCGGCCACGGCCAACTCGCCCGCCACGGGCAGCTCGCCCGCCACGGGCAGCTCGCCCGCCACGGCTAGCGGCCCGTTCCCCGCGAGCGCCCACCACGGCATCAAGTTCTTCGCACCCTTTGGGGTGACGCTAGGGGTGAGAAGTGGGCCACCGTGTGGTTGTCGCTCGACAGTGCCCGCCCCACGGCCGCCCGCACGGCGCCCGCCCCCACGGCCGCCCGCACGGCGCGCGCCCCGCCACCCGCGCGCCCCGGCAACAGCCTCCGCCCCCCGCCCCCCGCGGGCACGCCGACAGCCCACGCCCCCGCGGGCACGCCGACACCGTGAGTTGGGCATTCCAACACGGCGAGCTCCGATCCCGGCACTGGGGCGCCGCATGATCGCCGGAATCGGTGCAGGTGGTGTATCAGCACACCTCATGCACCGATCCCGGCGATCATCCCGGCCGCCCGCCCCCACGCGGCCGCCCGCCCCCACGCGGCCGCCCGCCCGACGGCCGCCCGACGGCCGCCCGCCCGCGACGGCGCCCGCCCCGCGACGGCGCTCGCCCGCGACGGCGCCCGCCCCGCGACGGCGCCCGCCCCGCAACTGCCTCACCGCCGCCCCCCGTCGACGTGCTCGCACCGGTTCCGCGGTGCCCGCACCGGTCCCGCGGCAGGGGTGCGGCCACCACAATGCCGGTGCGGCCGCGCCCCCGGCCGGAATCGTCGGACCCCGCCGCTACCCTCGACGACTGTGAGCTATCAGGGGTACGACCTCGTCGTCGTCGGATCGGGCTTCTTCGGCCTCACCGTCGCCGAGCGCGCGGCGTCCGAGCTGGACAAGCGCGTGCTGGTGCTGGAGCGCCGCGCCCACATCGGCGGCAACGCGTACTCCGAGGCCGAGCCGGAGACCGGCATCGAGGTCCACCGCTACGGCGCCCACCTCTTCCACACGTCCAATCAGCGGGTGTGGGAGTACGTCAACCGCTTCACGAGCTTCACCGGCTATCAGCACCGCGTGTTCGCCCGCGTCGGCGAGCAGGTCTACGCGTTCCCGCTCAACCTCGCGTTGATCAACCAGTTCTTCGGTCGCTCCCACACCCCCGACGAGGCGCGCGCGCTGATCGCCGAGCAGGCGGCCGAGTTCGACACCAAGGACGCGAAGAACCTCGAGGAGAAGGCGATTTCGCTGATCGGGCGCCCGCTGTACGAGGCGTTCGTCAAGGGCTACACGGCGAAGCAGTGGCAGACCGACCCCACCGAGCTCGACGCGTCGATCATCGCCCGGCTCCCGGTGCGCTACACGTTCGACAACCGCTACTTCAACGACACCTTCGAGGGCCTGCCCGTCGACGGCTACACGGCCTGGCTCGAGAAGATGGCCGAGCACCCGAACATCGACGTGCGGCTGAATATCGACTATTTCGACGTGCGCGACGAGATCCCCGTGGGCACCCCTACCGTCTACACCGGCCCGCTCGACCGCTACTTCGACTTCGCCGAGGGCGCGCTGTCGTGGCGCACGCTGGACTTCGCCCAGGAGGTCGTGCCCACCGGCGATTTCCAGGGTGCGCCGGTGATCAACTACAACGACGTCGACGTGCCTTACACCCGCATCCTCGAGTTTCGTCACTTCCACCCCGAGCGCGAGTACCCGCAGGACAAGACGGTGATCGTGCGCGAGTACTCGCGGTTCGCCGGGCCCGGCGACGAGCCGTACTACCCGGTCGGCACCCCCGAGGACCGCGCGAAGCTCAAGCGCTACCGCGAGCTCGCCCGCAAGGAAGCGGCCAACGCCAACGTCCTGTTCGGCGGCAGGCTCGGCACCTACAAGTACCTCGACATGCACATGGCCATCGGTTCAGCACTCACGATGTTCGACAACCGCATCGCCCCGTACTTCACCGGCGGGAAGGCGTTCGAGGTCGGTGAGGACGCATGACGCAGACGGTCGAGAACCCCGTGGCCGCCCCCGCCACCACGGCCACACTGCTGCAGCGGGTGATCCTGCCGCGTGCGGGCGACCCGATGGCGGTGCGCGCGCTGTACGTCGACGAGCACACCGGCATCCGCCTCGCCACGGTCCCCGCCCCACCCGGCTTCCCGCCCCGCGAGGAGATGCCGCTCGCGGGCATCGCGACCACCGGACGGCGGCTGCGGGTGCTCTCCCGCACGTCCGCGGTCGTGCCGGAGCAGAGCGAGGTGTCGTTCGCGGCCTACTTCAACGCGTTCGCCGCGGGCTACTGGCGCCACTGGAGCATCCTCACGTCGGTGCGGTTGCGGCTCGCGCTGCGCGGCTCGGGCCGCGTCGACGTCTACCGCACCAAGGCCGACGGCTCCCCGATCTACGTGCGCGGCGTCCTGCTGGAGCGGGCGGGCGAGCACAGCGTCGAGCTGGAGCTGGACCTGCGGCCGTTCGAGGACGGCGGCTGGTACTGGTTTGACCTCACCACCGACGACGGCGACCTCACCCTGGTCGAAGGCGGCTGGTACACCGACGAGCCGGGCCGGGGCCGCGCGGCGGTCGCCATCGGCATGCCCACGTTCAACCGGCCGGCCGACTGCGTCGCCACCCTCACCGCGATCGGCGAGGACCCGCTGGTGCGCGACGCCGTGGTCGCGGTAATCCTGCCTGATCAGGGCACTCAGAGGGTGCGCGATGCCGCGGGCTTCGAGCAGGCGGCGGCGGTGCTCGGCGACAAGCTGCGCATCGTCGAGCAGCCCAACCTCGGCGGCTCCGGCGGCTACGCCCGCGTCATGTACGAGGCGTTGGGCAGCACCGACTGCGAGCAGATCCTCTACATGGACGACGACATCCTGCTGGAGCCCGATTCGGTGCTGCGGGCCGTCGCGTTCTCGCGCTACTCCCGCGAACCGATGCTGGTCGGCGGGCAGATGCTGTCGCTGCAGGCGCGGTCGCAGCTGTCGACGATGGGCGAGGTGGTCGATCGGCACACCTTCCTCTGGCGCAACGCCCCCGGCACCGAGCCGCACCACGATCTCGCCGAGCGCCCCCTGCGGCAGACCCGTTGGCTGCACCGGCGCACCGATGTCGACTACAACGCCTGGTGGATGTGCCTGATCCCGCGGACGGTCGCAGAGGACGTCGGCATGCCGCTGCCGCTGTTCATCAAGTGGGACGACGCGGAATACGGCCTGCGCGCCCGGTCGCGCGGCTACCGCACCGCCACGGTGCCGGGCATCGCGATCTGGCACATGTCGTTCCTGGAGAAGGACGACACGAGCGACTGGCAGGCCTACTTCCACTACCGCAACCGCTACGTCGCCGCCGCGCTGCACGGCCCGGACAATCCGCGGGCGCTGCTGGTCGACACGTTCAAGCGCACCCTGCGCCACCTGCTCCTGCTGGAGTACTCGGCCGTGGCGCTGCAGGAGATGGCACTGCGGGATTTCCTCGCCGGGCCCGAGGCGCTGTTCCCGTCGCTGCCCGTCGTGCTGGGGGAGATCCGGGCCAAGCGCGCGGAGTACGACGACGGCCGCGCCCTCGACTCGGCCACGCAGGTGCCGCTCTCGGAGCTCGACGCGCTCGCCGCCCAGGCGTTTCCCGAGCCGCCCACGAGGAAGGTGGCGATCGCGAAGGGCCTCGCCCGCAGCGTCCTGCACAATCTCCGCCCGGTCGACCCGACGCGTCACGACGTGCCGCAACGCAACGTGCCGTCGCGGCAGGCGCTGTGGTTCGTGCTGTCGCGGCTGGACTCGGCCACGGTCTCCACGCCCGACGGGCGCGGGGTCACGTTCCGCAGGCGCGACCCGGCGCTGTTCCGGGCGATGGTCGTCCGCTCGGCCCGTCAGCTGCGCGATGTCGGCCGGGCCTGGCCCGAGCTGCGCCGCCGCTACCGCGCCGCGCTGCCCGAGCTCACCAGCCGGGAGGCGTGGGCGCGCGAGGTGTTCGACCGGAGCTGACCGGCCGCGGGGTTCAGGCGGGCAGCAGGCCGATCGCCGCCTTGGCCTCCCGCACTTTCTCGCGGGCCTGCTCGCCGGCGCGCGCTGCCCCGGCCCGCAGGACCGAGCGGACGTGCTCGGGGTCACGCGACAGTTCCAGATAGCGGTCGCGGACCGGCGCCAGCGTCTCCACCACGGCGTCGGCCACCGCCTGTTTGAGATCGCCGTACCGGCCGAACTCGCGGGCAAGCGCGGACGGTTCCTGACGGGTGCACGCCGCCAGGATGGTCAGGAGGTTGGAGACCCCGGGCTTGCGCTCGGGGTCGTAGGCCACCTCGTCGTCAGCGTCGGTAACCGCGCGCATCACTTTGCGCCGCAGCACACCGGGCTCGTCGAGCAGGCGCAGGGAACCACCGGCGGACGACGCCGACTTGCTCATCTTGTCCGTGGGCTTGACCAAGTCCATGATCCTCGCGGCGACCGGAGGGTTGACCGCCTTCGGCAGCGTGAACGTGGGTCCGTACCGGTGGTTGAACCGGATCGCCACGTCCCGGGCCAGCTCGACGTGCTGGCTCTGGTCCTCGCCGACGGGCACCTCCTCGGTGTCGTACAGCAGGATGTCGGAGGCCATGAGGACCGGGTAGGTCAGCAGCGACACCCGGACGTGTTCCTGGCGGCGGGCCTTCTCCTTGAACTGGATCATGCGCTGGGCCTCGCCGTAGCCCGTCGCGCACTCCAGCAGGTAGTGCAGTTCGGTGTGCTCGGGCACATGTGACTGCACCATGAACAAGCACGCGTCGGGGTCGGTGCCCGCGGCCAGCAACAGGGTGGCGAACTCCAGCGTCCGTCGCCGCACGTCCGCGGGCGCATGGTCGAGCGTCAGGGCATGGAGGTCGGAGACGAACACGACGGTGTCGGCGGTGGCCTGCTCGGTCACGATCGGCTGGATCGCGCCGAGGTAGTTGCCGAGGTGCAGGTCACCGGATGGGGTGAAGCCGGTCAGTCGTCGGGCCATGTGCCGTGTTCCTTCGCCGCGGCCCGCCGCCCGGGCCGCCGTTTCTGCTGGTCCGCCGTGGCCTACCGAGGCCGGACGTTGTGGTTATGGGCGAACAGATTGCCCGGATCGTACCGGCGCTTGACCGCCGCGAGCCGCCGTCGGGTCTGCGTGGGATAGATCGCTGCGACGTCCTCCACGGTGGCCGACGCGAGGTAGTTGGCGTAGGCGCCGTTGATGTGCGGCGCGAGTCTCCCCCAGATCGCTTCCAGAACCGGGCGAGCGGCCTCGACCGCCTGCTTCGGACCGACGGCCATCGTCGCGACCATCAACTCCGCTTGGCGATGCGCGTAGGCCGTGGCGTTGTCGGGAACTCGGGACACCGCACCGCCGACGCTGCGAACGGCGATGAACGGCGACTGCTCCGACGCCTTCACCTCGGCAAGGATCTGCAGGACCGCGGGCACCGACTCCTTGTCGACAAATGCGCTTCGGGGCACAAAGTGGATGCCGGCAGGCGGGTCGCCGCCATCCACAAGCGTGTCCGCATAGGGTTGCAGCGCGATGTCGTCGCCGATCACCGTGCCGAGTCGGCGGACCGGGTCGATTGCCCGGGCCGCCCGCCGCGGGTCGTCGCCGTCAAAGGCCACATGCATCTCCACCGGCGCTTCGGGCCCGCCGCCGAACGGATTGGCAAAGTCCACGAAAGACGTGAGGTCGTCGGGGGCGGCGCGGAAGTAGTCGGCCCAACCCCGAAGCACGGCGGCCGCCTCCGATGCCGGAAACGTGATTTTGCCGAAGAAGACGTCCGTCGTCGGATGTGCCGTGAACTCGAAGGCGGTCACGATCCCGAAATTGCCGCCGCCCCCGCGAATCGCCCAGAACAGCTCGGGATTCTCCGCGGCGCTCGCACGCACGACCTCTGCGTCGGCCGTGACCACCTCGGCGGCGACCACGTTGTCCAGGGCCAGGCCGTGCTTCCGGACCTTCCAGCCGATGCCGCCGGTCAACGTCAGCCCACCGACACCGACGCTCTTGGTGTCGCCCGAGGAGATCGCCAGGCCATGGGGGGCCAAGGCGGTCGCGACCTGCCCCCAGGTGGCGCCGCCGCAGATCCGCACGAGGTGACGTTCCTTGTCGAGGATCTCCACGTTCGCGAGGTTGCCGAGGTCGATCACGACGCCGCCGTCGTTGGTGCCGAAGCCCGCAAAGCTGTGGCCGCCGCCGCGCACGGACAGCAAAAGCCCGACGTCGGCGGCGAATCTGACCCCTGCTTGCACGTCGCCGGTGCTCTCGGGCCGCAGAACATAGGCCGGACTACCCGAAGCCAATCGCGAGCGACGCGCCGATTCGTACTCCGCTGCGCCTGGTTCGATGATCTCGCCACCGAAGTCACGGCGCCGGGTTTCCAGTACTGAGCTCATGGCGTTCCTTCCGCACAGGATCCGACGGGCCTGCCACCCTTGCCCGCGGACGCGGGCGGCCCGTCATGCGAGGACGGTATGCGGGCCGCCCGCGGGGTTCGTCACCCGAAAGTCGACCTGCCCGGTGGAATCTCCGCAGGCGGCGGTGGCACCAACGGGCCGGCGCCGGGGCCGGGACCGGGACAGCCCATCGTTGGGGATCGGCAGGCGGGAGCCGCGGGGCGGGTCGTCAGGGGATCAGGCCGAGCTCGCGTGCGCGGGCGACGGCTTCGGTACGGTTGGCCGCGCCGAGCTTGCCCAGGACGTGGCTGACGTGCTTCTTCACCGTGTCGAGGGTGACCACGAGCAGGCTCGCGATGGCCCGGTTCGACCTGCCGGCCGCGAGCAGCGTGAGCACCTCCAGCTCACGGCTGGTCAGCGGCTCGACCAGGCCCGGAACCGGCGTGCCGCGGCCCCGCCCGGCATCGATGTCCGGCCCGCCCAGTGCGCGGCGCACCCGGGCCAGGCAGCCGAGCGGGACCTCCGCCACCGTCCCGCCGGACCGCTGGGCGGCGATCAGCCGGGCCAGCAGCGCGGCCATCGGCGCTCCCTCGTCGGCGAAGACCCGGACATGGCCGTGTGGGCAGGCCAGGGTCAGCGCTTCGGCCAGCGCGTCCACCGCGCGGTCGGCGTCACCGCCTGCGGTGAGCGCCAACGCCCGCAGCGCGCCGATCTCGATCAGGCTGCCCGCCCGATCCTGCGCGGCCGCCGCCGCGGACAGCCGGTTCAGCAGCGCCACCGCCGGGCCGGGCCGGCCCTCTGCCAGCAGGACGCGCGCCAGCACCAGATGTTCCGGCTCGCGTGGGTAGTCCGGCTCGTCGGAGGCGGCGAGGCCGTTCTCTTGTGCCCACCCGGCAGCGGCGGCGAGGTCGCCCTGGGCCAGCAGCAGCCGCGCCCGCTGCGCCGGGACGGGGTTGAACAGTCCGGTCATCGCGGGGTCCGGGGCGATCCGCTCGGCCTCGGCCATCGCCTCCCGGGCCCCGCCGGGATCACCGTTGGCCTGCCGGATCCACGCCAGCGTCACCAGGCCCGCCGCCAGCGGCTGGGTCCAGTTCAGCTGCCTGCACAGCGGGATGCCCTCGGTGACGAGCCGGTGCGCGGCATCGAGCTCGTTGCGCTGATAGGCGATCTCGGCCAGGCCTACGTACCCAATGCCCGCAGCGGGCATCGCCGCGCGGCCGGCCGGCGCAGTGATCTCCAGCGCCCGCTGGTAGGCGGCGTGTGCCGAATCCAGACGGCCCTGGGCACGCTGCACCCGGCCGAGGTCGTTGCACGCCCATGCGGCCAAGGGACGCTGGCCGGCCGCACGCCATCCGGCGACGCCTGCGGCGAAGCCGCGTTCGGCCTCGTCGAGCCGACCGCTCACCCACTGGGCTATGGCCAGCATCCACAGGCTGACCGCATGCAACATCCACTCTCCCGCGCCGAGCGCGGCCTCGGCCCGCGCCGCGGACGCGGCCGTCCCCTCGGCATCCCCGCGCAGCACGGCGAGATAGGCACGCGCGAGCGCGATCGCCGCGGGAACGTTGGCCAGCAGGCTCGCCGCCCGGCCCACGGACGGCTCGAACGGCTCGATGGCAGCATCGGCGGACGAGCGCTCGGCGGCATCCAGCGGCGCCCCGGCCGCCGCCACATCGCCTGCGACGAGCGCCATCCACGCCTGTGCCAACAGCAGCCGCGGGCTGGACCGGGTCAGCTCGGGGGGCAGCGCCGAGATCCACCGCTGAATCGTCGCGCTTTCCCCTTGCTCGAAGATCGCGTCATAGTGCCGCTCGATGAGCCGGGCGGCCCAGGTTGTCTCCCCGGCGGCGATGGCGTGCCGGATCGCGTCATCGGCCAGCCCGCGCTCCGCGTACCAGGCCGCCGCGTTCCGGTGCAGTTCGGCGACCTTCTCGGGCTGTTCCTGCCGCAGGCGGACGCGCAGCAGGTCGGCGAACAGGCCGTGGTAACGCCACCAGCCGCGCACCTCGTCCAGCGGCACCACGAACAGCCCGGCCCGTTCCACCTGCTCCAGCAGAGCCTGGCTGCCGGGCCGACCGGTGACCGCGTCGCACAGCTCCCCCGACAGCCGCTCCAGCACCGAGGTCGCAAGCAGGAACTCACGTACCCGGCCAGACTGCTGCTCCAGCACCTCTTCGGCCAGGTAGTCCAGGACGTAGCGGTGGCTGCCGGTGAACGCGGCCACGAAGCCCTCGACGTCGTCCTGGCCGCGCAGCGACAGGCCGGCCAGCTGCAGCCCGGCCGCCCAGCCCTCGGTGCGCGCGGCCAGCGCCGCGGCCGTCGCGTCGGGAAGCGCATTGAGCCGTGCTCCGCCCGGCGCGGCCGCGACCTGCTGCAGCAACGCCGCCGCCTCCCCGGGCGTGAACCGCAGGTCCGCGGCGCGCAGCTCGGTGAGCTGCCCGCCTGCGCGCAGCCGCGCGAGGGCCAATGGCGGGTCGCTGCGGCTGGTCAGCGCCAGGTGCAGGCCCGGCGGCCGGTGCTCAAGCAGGAACCCCAGCGACTCGTGCACCAGCCGCGAGCTGATCACGTGATAGTCGTCCAGAACCAGCAGCAGCGCCTCGTCGGCGTCCGGCCGGCAGGCCACGTCGTTGATCACGGCCGTCACCAGCGGCTCGAACGAAGGCGGCGGGGGAGGTCCGAGCAGCGGACCCGTCCGTTCGCTGATTCCCGGCCGCACCCGGTCCAGCGCGGCCACCACATGCCGCCAGAACCGGGCCGGGTCGTTGTCGCCTGCATCCAGTGACAGCCAGGCCACCGGATACCGACCACGGCGGACCCAATCGGCCAGCAGGACGGTCTTTCCGTACCCGGTCGGCGCGCAGACCAGGACAAGTCCTCGGGCCCGGCCCTCGTCGAGCCGCTGCGCCAATCGCGGGCGCGGCACCAGGTCGCGCCGCAACGCCGGCACGTTCAGCTTGGTGGCCAGCAGGGCAGCCCGCTCCGACCTTGCCGCCGGCTCACTCTCGGTAACCTGCATCATCGTGCGCCTCGCTGCCCGATCGGTCGAGGTGCCCGGGTGGTGGGGCCGCCCCGTCCGGTGGGGTGGGCTGCTCGTACAGCCGCGCCCAGTTCGCCCGGCTGCTGAGCCGCCCCTGCTCCGCCCGGTATCGCGCCGCGACCGCCGGGCCCTCCGACCGCAGCCGGGCCAGCGCGCGGGCGCCGCGCCGGGCGAGGTCGAGCGCCTTGGCCCGGTCGCGGGCGCGCAGCCGGAAGCCGGTTTCGCCCATGTCCGTGACGACCGCGCGCGAGAACGTCGACACGTGCCACCAGTGCGCGTCGCCCGCGGGCACGAACCCGACCCGCCCGGGCCGGTCGGCGGCCAGGTACACCGCCCGTTTGAGCCACGTCAACCGCTCCCGCCCGGGCGGGTTGGCCGCCCGCGCGGTGAGCGCGTCGCGGAAGTCGGGCACCAGCTCCGGCAGCTCCCGCATCGGGTGCACGACGGTCTCCGGATACGCCGCCCGCACCCGCCGGATCTCGGCCGCGGCCGCCGCAGAGCCGTCCGCCAGCGCCTCGGGGCCGTCGAGGAAGTCCTCGACCGCCGCGACCAGCGTGGCCGCCAACCCGTAGTGCATCGCCACGAGGTACTGCGACAGCAGCATGCCCAGCCGCCGCAGGATCGTCCGCGTGGAGAACCCGGTGTGCAGCGCCGCGGTGATCAGGCCGTTGCGCATGTTGAAGTAGCGGTGCCACTCGTCCCAGTCCTTCCACCCGAAGTCGGCATGCCAGACGCCCGCGCCGGGCAGCGCGACCGTCGGGAAGCCATGGGCGCGGGCGCGGTAGCCGAACTCGATGTCGTCCCACTGGAAGAACAGCGGCAGCGGGTAGCCGATCGCCCGGACGATCGCCGCCGGGACCAGGCACGCCCACCAGCCGTTGTACTCGGTGTCGACGCGGCGTTCCTGCCCGATCGGCAACAGCCGCTCGTCGGAGCCGAGCAGGTAGGCCTCGTCGAGCGCGTCCGGCATCGGGATGCCGACCCGCAGCAGCTCGGGATCGGCGCGTTCGGCGGAGATGTGCAGGTGGGCGGGGTGCAGGAGGTTGAGCATCTGCCCGCCGACGATCGTCGGGCGCGTCGTGCACGCCGCGAACGCCGTGAGCCGCAGCAGGATCTCCGGCTCCAGGAGGATGTCGTCGTCGAGCAGCAGGACGTCGTGGTCGTCTTCGGGGGCGCCCGCGGTGGCGTCGAACATGCCGCGGGTGAAGCCGCCCGCGCCGCCCAGGTTGGGCTGACGGACGTAGCGCAGCCGCCCGGCCAGCGCGCTCGCGATCTCGGCGAACTCGGGGCGGGAAGCGCACGGGTCGCTGCCCTGGTCGACCACGCGCACCGCCGCCACCGCGGCCAACGCCTCCGCGTCGCTGCCGAGGGCGGTGAGCGTCGTCAGGCATTCCGCGACCCGGTTGTACGTGCAGATGACGACGTCGGTGGGCGCAGGCGACCGCGACGGCATGACCCGCCAGCGCACGTCGGACACCGCCAGCTCACCGGTGTCGGTGCTGAACTCCAGCCACATGCCGCCGCCGTCGACGAACCGGTCGATCGGGCCGACCAGCCGCAGCTTCTCTGTGCTGTCGATGGGGCCGTCGACCTGCGCGGCGGCGACGATGCGCCACACCTTGTTCGTGTCCGACGCCATGAGCCGCACCCGCCCCGAGCCGGACGCGAGGAGCTGCACCTCGACGTCCGGGGCCGCCGTCCACCGCTGCCAGTACGTGGCGTGGAAACGGCCGAAGTAGGTGTTCGTGGTGACGGCGGTGGCGGGGCCGAGCTCCACCCGGCGCCGCTCGCGGCGGGCGGCGCCGCGCTCGACGCGGGCGTAAAGGTCCTCGGGCACGAGCAGGCTGGGACCGGTGAACAGCCCCCGTTGCGCGACGATCCGGCCCGCGGGCCCGTCGAGATCGGCCGTTGTGGTCGCCGTGTCCGTAGCTACGTCCGGGAGGCCCAACATGGCTCCCATTCTCATCCGACAGGGTCGAGGCCCGGCACGCGGGCGTGCCCGTCGGACGTCCAGCCCATCACGGTGTGCTCGGTGACGACCGGTTGCGGCGTGGTGAGCGCCGTGATCGGGATCCAACGGTAGAGCCGGATGGCGTCCCGGGTCGGATCGCCCGCGAGGTAGGTCGGCAGCCGCTGCTGGGTGACGAGCAGGCGCGGGCCCGCGAACGGGCCGCCGAAGGTGGGCGCGTAGGTGATGTCCGCCGAAGGATCCGACGTGGGCGGCGCGACCCGCCACTGCGGCAACCCCGGCGGCAGCGGCTCGGGCACCAGACAGGGGAACAGGAACGCGACCGGCCAGTCGAGGATCGCCCGCGTGCCCGGCGGCAGCAGCTGCTCCATCGGGGTGAGCCGGGGGGTGCGGGGCAGCGTGACCCGGGTGGTGCCGCCGGGGCCTGCGGCGACCACCAGCCGCACCGCCGTCGCCCCGGCCGGGACGGGCACGGGGACCTCGACGGGTGCGGCGCTCGG
The DNA here is from genome assembly GCA_963822805.1 of uncultured Actinomycetota bacterium. Taxonomy (GTDB): domain Bacteria; phylum Actinomycetota; class Actinomycetes; order Mycobacteriales; family Pseudonocardiaceae; genus Pseudonocardia. The sequence goes on from CAWGIV010000010.1 coordinate 110,900, forward strand.
CGTGGTGATGGGCGTGCCGGCCTCGACCCCGGCGAACTCGAGCCGCACGTCGTCGCCGGGACGCAGGGTGCCGACCGTCGTGACGACGACGAGATCGCCCTCCAGCGGGAACCAGGCCGTGGTGACCGGGTGGTCGACGACCAGGCCGGGCAGGGTGGTGCCGCCGATGTCGACGGGCACGCCCGTGGTGGCGCCGGGGAGCAACCCGGCGGCGGGGTTCGTCTCCACGGAGAGGGTGCGCTGCAGGCCACAGGGGTCGCCGCGAATGGTCGCGACCGCGTCCGAGGCGAGGGTGTAGCTGTCGCGATGGGCGAGCGCGCTGCGCGCGAGGCCCAGCACCTGCAGCGCCAGCGCGAAGACCAGCACGAGCACGAGCAGCGGCACCGTGCCCCGCACCCGCCGGGGAGCGGTGCCCTGCCACAGCGCCCGCCCCAGCACGGCCGCGACGACCACCGCGCCCGCCACCAGCAGCAGTGTGGCCACCGGAATGCCCCCGACCTGGGCCGGGACCGTCGAGAAGGGCGGGGTGAACCAGGCCGACACGAACGGCCAGCTGTTCAATCCCGCCACCACCAGCGCCCCGACGCCGACGGCCGCCGCCAACGCCCCGACCGTCCGCCGCGCGGTGACCGCCCCGAGGACCAGTACGGCGGCGCCGACGCCCGCGAGGTCGCCGAAGTGCTGGGTCCACTTCGTCGGCGTGAACGTCATGACGGCCAGCGCGAGCAGCAGCGTGCCGACCATCCGGCGCTTCGGACCCCGGCGCACTGCCATGAGCACGGCCGCGGCGGCCAGCAGCGTGACCAGCACGGCGGCGCGCCTGCCGATGGAGCCCTGGAAGCTGTCCGAGAGCAGCTGGGTGTAGCGCTGGGCCTCGTCGTACCAGGGCGCACCGCCGCCGATCAGCGCCCGCACGCGGGTGGACTCCAGCACGGCGCCCAGGCTCTGGTCGTACACCATCAGCAGCACGGCCGCCGCGGGCGCCGCGACGAGCGCGGCCACCAGCGGCCATCGGTGCAGGTCGGAGCGGGCGCGCACGAGCCGCAGCACCTGCGCCGCGCCCGCGAGGAACGGGGTGAACGCGATCATGCCGCCGGGGGTGAGCGCGGTGGTGACCCCCGCGAGCAGGAGGCCCAGCACCAGCGGCAGCAGCCTGCGGGTGGCGCACGCCCGCTCGACGAGCACCCAGCAGCCCAGAAGGCCCGCCGCGACCCACGGCTCGGGCCGCAGCCCCAGGCACAGCGGCACCCACCAGGTGCCGAACGCGAGCGCCGCGAGCCAGGGCCGGTGCACGCCCAGCCGGGGCAGCGCGTAGCGGGACAGCAGCATCCAGGTGAGCAGGCCGAGCAGGGTGGCGGGCAGGCGCATCCACAGCGTGCCCGCCGACACCTGGGACCACGGATAGAGCAGGTCGTAGAACCAGCTGAACGGGGACTCGGGGGCGTTGAGCCAGCGGTAGACGTTGCCGACGAGGCCGTTCTCGCCGCGGCTGCGGATGATGCCCGCGATGTAGCCATCGTCGACGGTGACGGCACCGATCACCCACCAGACGCCCAGCAGTGCGGTGACGGCGAGGTCGACGAGGCGCGGGCGCCAGTTGGGGCGGGGTGCCCTGCGGCCCCGGGTCCGGTCCGCCCGGTGCAGCGTGACGAGCAGGCCCAGGAGCGCGAGCACCCCGATGACGGCGACCGCGGCCTTGAGCGGCGTGATCGTCGTCTGGAAACGGGTGTCGGCGGTGAGGGCCAAGCTCACGCCGCGGCCGAGGGCGGAGAAGGCGCCGACGACGGCGGGACGGACGTCGCCGTCGTGGGTGCGCACGGTGCCGCCGACGACGACGGTTGTCGCGCGGGGATCGGAGGTGAGCGTGACGGTGCACGGGCCCGCGGGCAGCGCCACCCGGCCCAGGCCAACGCCGTCGCTGGTGACGTCGATAGCGCCGGCGGCCGCGGTGATCCGCAGGCCCGCGAGGGGTTCGGCGCTCGGGTCGGGGCGGGGTGGCACGGTGGACAGCAGCAGGGTGCCGGGGGCGGCGTCGTGGGCGGCGGCACACTCGAGCGTGGCCGTGAGCGCGGTGGGCTGGTAGGGCATGAGGGGAAGTGCGGCGGCCCCGTCGGCGGCGCTCCAGCGATAGTCCACCTGGGGCTGGACGACCGGGGCGAACGGGAACACGATCGCGGCCAGCGCCGCGAGGAGGCCGAACGCCAGCACCCAGCGCCGGGGCGCCGGGCCGGGCGGCTCGCGCTGCGCGGCGGGTGTGTCCGGCGCCGCGGAGGCCGTCCGGGCGGGGGTGAGCACGGCGTCACCCTAAGCCGCGACCCCGACACTTTTCCCGTCGGTCGTGGTTCCGCGAGACCGACATTTCCGGTGATCGAACCCCGTGAACGTCGGTCTCGCCCGCGCTCGGGCGGCGCGGAGCTCCCGCGGCCGTCCCGGAGAGCGCATGATCGGGGCATGACGCTGTTGCCCCTCGACCCGGACGAGCTGCTCACCACGACCCGCTCGGTCCGCAAGCGCCTCGACCTCGACCGCCCGGTGCCGCTGGAGCTGGTGAAGGAGTGCCTGCAGGTCGCGCTGCAGGCCCCGACCGGCGGCAACACCCAGAGCTGGCACTGGATCGTCGTCACCGACCCGGAGCTGCGCGCGCAGATCGGCGAGTACTACCGTCGGTCCTACTACGCCTACCGCGGGTCGCGGGGCTCGGTGCGGGGAAGCGCCGAGAAGCAGGCGGCGACGGAACGCGTCGTGACCTCCTCCGACTGGCTCGCCGACCACATGGGCGAGGTCCCCGTCCTCGTCATCGCCGCCATCTTCGCCAGCGAGGAGCTGCCCGCAGAGAACCAGGCGGGGCTGTGGGGGTCGCTGCTGCCCGCGGCGTGGAGCTACCAGCTCGCCGCCCGCGCCCGTGGCCTCGGCACCGCCTGGACCACCCTGCACCTGGCCTACGAGAAGGAGATCGCCGAGCTGCTCGGCATCCCGCCGCGCGTGCGGCAGGGTGTGCTGCTGCCCACCGCGTACTTCAAGGGCGAGACCTTCCGTCCCGCTCATCGCGAGCCACTGGACACTGTGCTGCACGTCGACCACTGGTAACCCGATCGCGCACCGTGCCCGACGAGCTGGGCAAACGTCCGCAGGCCCACCCGTTCGGCCCAGACAGGCCCAACGCTCGGTGACGCCCGTTCCCGGAACAGGTGGGCTGCGGGCGTCACCCGCACCGCTGGCGGGAAAGGCCTCGTTGCGGTCACCGTGACGACAGCAGCGCGCGGATCCACCCCATCCGGCGATCAAGCCGCCCCGGCTGGTGAGCTGCGGACGCTGACCGGGCTCCGGATCGTCGCCGCGCTGTGGGTCGTCGGATTCCACTTCCACTTCACGGCGCTGCCGGGGGTGGCGGCGGTCAACCGGGTGCTCGGGCCGCTGGTCACGCAGGGCGCGCTGGGGGTCGACCTGTTCTTTGTCCTCTCCGGCTTCGTGATCGCCCACACCCACCTCGACCGGCTCGGGCCCGCGTTGCGGCCCGCCGTCGCCGCGCGGTTCGTCTGGGCGCGGGTGTGCCGGATGTGGCCGCTGTACCTGGTCGTACTGCATGTGTTCGGGCTATGGCTGGTGGCCAAGCTGGTGTGGGGGCATGGCGACGCGGTCGCGTTCCAGGCGGTGCAGCCCGTCGTCAGCGTCACGGAGTGGGTGCGACAGCTCCTCGGTGTGCAGATGTGGGACCACGCCTACCTCGACGGGGCCTCGTGGGTGGGGCCGACGTGGTCGCTGTCCGCCGAGTGGCTGGCCTACCTGCTGTTCCCGGTGGCCGCGCTCGGGCTTCACCGGCTCCGGCGGCTGCCCGCGTGGGTGCTCGGGCTCGCGGCGGTCGCCCTGATGATCCCGATGGCAAAGGCCTATCTCGCGACGGGCTCGCCGTACTACCCCTACAGCTGGCTCGTCCGCATCGGCTGCGGGTTCGCCGCCGGGGTGCTGGTCTGCCTGGCGGTGCGCCGTTTTCGGCCGGGGCGCGCGGCGTCGGTCGCGGCCGCCGTCCTGCCGGTGCTGATCACCGCCGGACTGATGGTGGGTGAGCGGTTCGGGCCCGGCCGGGACGGTGCGGTGATCGTGCTGTTCCCGGTGCTGGTCGGGGCGCTCGCGCTGGCCGACCGCGGGCCCGCGATGCTCCTGGCCCGGCCGTGGGCGGTGCACGGCGGCCGGATGTCGTACGCGCTCTACCTCGTGCACATCCCGATGCTCGAGGTCTACTGGACGGCCCTGCAGCACGTCCGGGCGCTCGGGCCGCACACCCTGCTTGCGCACGTCGTGGGCCTCGGCGTGCTTGTCGGGGCGCTCGGCATGGCCGCCGTGGCGTATCGGTGCGTCGAGGAGCCCGCCCGGCGGCGGCTGCTTGCGCTGCGCCGGCCCGCCCGACACGTGCTGCCCGCCGAAATGCGGGTGCCGCCGCTCGGCGGCTCCCGGCGGCCCCCGCGGCACGCCCTCACCCGTCCCCCCGTTTTCGTTGGGCAGCGGGCGGCCACCTGATCTGGCTGGGCTGGGGAGCGCAGCCTGCCCTCCCCGCGCGGTCCACCCTCGGCCGCGCGGGGAGGGCGTCACTCGCGGCACGCTGAACCCCGCGGTGAGTCCCGCGTTTCACCCTGGTGAGTCGGGCGTTTCGCCGTGGTGAGTCGGGCGTTTCGCCGTGGTGAGTCGGGCGTTTCGCCGTGGTGAGTCGGGCGATCCGCCGCCGTGAGGGGCGCTGATCCGGCCCTTCGGGCACGCTGAGGTCAGTCGGGGCCAACGCCGCGGTGAGTCGCGGCATCGAGCACAGCGAGTCTGGGTTCCGGAACGGCCCGCAGCGCGGGTGGTCAGGCTGACCAGTGAAGGGGGCGGGGTACGCGGGCGGGGAGGCGGGTCGCGGCGTCGCCCTTTGCGGCCGCGGCCTGCATCGGCGTGACGAAGAGGCTCGTTGACAGGTCGGCGGCGCGCAGGTCCGCCCCGCGGAGGTCGGCGCCCAGGAGGTCGGCAAGCCGCAGGTCGGCGCCACGAAGGTCGGCCCCGAGCAGCAGGGCGCCCCGCAGTGAGACGCAGCGCAGGTCGGCGCGTCGCCATCGCACGCCGACGAGGTCGGCCCGGCTGTAGTCGCGCGGTCGGCCATCGACGGGTCTGGAGCCTTCGGGACACTGCGCCCTGCCGGATCGGCCGCCGCCGCGCGCGGCTCGCCGTGCCGGAATCGCGGACTCGTCGCGTCGAAAACCCCAACTCACCGTGTCGGAATCCCGGACTCGCGGTGTCGAAGCGTACGACTCACCGGCGGGGGCGCGCACGCGGTCGCTCGCGCGGCGCAGCAGCTCGCCCACCCGCTCCCGGGCGGCGTCGACGTCGGGCGCGGCGAGGTCGCCGTCGACCAGGCGCGCCCACTCCGCGTCCAGTGCCGGATCGGGGGCGCGCACGCGGGCCTCGTCGAGGTACCAGAGCAGCTCGTGGACCTGCCGCGCCACCCCGAACGCCGCGAACATCGGCGCGGCGACGTCGGGCGCGCGCCAGTCCCGTCCCGCGAAGGCCGCCGTCACCCGCTGTCCCGCGCCAAGGCAGTCGAACACCGTGCACCCGGGGAAGCCCCGGTCACGCAGCTCGGCGTGGATGCCGCACCGGAAGTCGGCCCGCAGGTGCGCGCACGCGGTGCCCGCGGGCTTGTCGACGGCGAAGTCCGCCGACCGCGCGAACGCGGGTGCGACACAGCACAGCCCCACGCAGCGCGAGCAGTCCGCGCGCAGCTCCACCACAGCCCGCCACGCTAGCGATCCGGGCGACTTCGCACACCTTCCGGTGTCTTCGCACGTGGTCGACCCGGTGCGAACTACATTTGCGTAGCTACCCGGGAAGGCGGCGGAAGAGCGGGCGTGGGACGTGTCGCAGCGCGCTCATCACGAACCGCAGCGGCGCGGGCGCCCACACCAGCTCCTTGCGGGTGCGCACGGCGTCGACCACCACCGCCGCGACCGCCTCGGGGGTGGTCGAGAGCGGGGCGGGCTTCATCCCTTCGGTCATGCGCGTGTGCACGAACCCGGGCCGCACCACCGCGACGTGCACCCCGACCGGGCGCAGCGCCTCGGTGAGCCCCGAGTAGAACGCGTCGAGCCCGGCCTTCGTGGAGCCGTACACGAAGTTGGAGCGCCGCGCCCGCTCGCCCGCCACCGAGGAGAACGCCACGATCGACCCGTGCCCCTGCGCGGTCATCCGCTCGCCCAACGCCACCCCGACGGCGACGGCCGCGGTGTAGTTGACCTGCGCCAGCTCGACGGCCGTGGCGACGTCGGTCCACGCCTTCTCGTTGTCGCCGAGCAGCCCGAACGCCACCAGCGCCACGTCGATGTCGCCGCCCGCGAACGCCTTGGCGACCACCTCGGTGTCGGCCTCACGGGCGTCGAACGGGATCGTCTCGACCCCGCAGCCCCGGGCCGCCAACCGCGCCTTCGCCGCCTCCAGCCGGGGCGAGGGCCGCCCGGCCAGCACGACCCGCAGCGGCCGGTCGGAGGCGAACGCCTCCACCGTGGCCAGGCCGATCTCCGAGGTGCCGCCGAGCAGCAGGATGCTCTGCGGGTTGCCGACGGCGTCGATCACAGCTCGCTCCGTTCCGGGGGTTGGGTCATGACAAGTGGCTCCACGCCGGCCCGGGAACCGGACGAGGATCGTGAGCGATGGTGGCGGCCGGGTTCACGCCGTGAGCTCCAGACGTCGGGACATGTCGGAGGCGAACACGTTCTGGGGGTCGACGGCGTCGCGCAGCTTGCGCCACTCGTCGAACCGCGGATAGCCGCGACGGATGGCGGCGGGCGTGGTGCGCGACTCCTTGGCCAGGTAATGCCGCCCGCCTGCGGCCAGGACCAGCTCGTCGAGCTCGTCGCACAACGCGCCCAGCCCCGGCCCGATGGGAATGTCGACGCACAGGGTCCACCCCGGCATCGGAAACGACAGCGGCGCCCGGTTGCCCTCCCCGAACCGCTTCAGCACGTTGAGCGCCGAGACCTGGCGCGCGGCCGTCATCCGCTCCAACACCGCACGGATCACGTCGCCCCGCGACGGCGGCACCACGAACTGGTACTGCAGGAACCCGTGTGGCCCGTAGCCGCGGTTCCACTCGCCGATGACGTCGAGCGGGTGCAGGAACTGGGTGATGTTCTGGATCGCGCCCATCCGCGTGGGCGACTTGCGGTACCAGAGCTCGCTGAACAGCTTGCCCGTGACCCGGTTGAGCAGGCCCGACGGGAACACGTCCGGCACCGTGAACAGCTGCGGCGCGTCGAACTTCAACGGCTCGGCGCGCAGCCTCTCGGGCAGGTCGGCCACTGTGGCGTGGTTGGCCCGGGTGAGCAGGCCGCGCCCGAAGTGCGCGCCCGTCGTGACCGCGTCGAACCAGGAGACGGACTCGGCGTACTTCTCGTCGTCGGTCGCCTGGCGGACCATGAGCTCGTCGAGGTTGTCGATCTGCTCGGTGTCGACCTTGAAGTACGCCGTCTCCACGTGGTGCAGCTGGAGCGTGGCGCGCACGACCACCCCGGTGAGCCCCATCCCGGCGACGGTGGCCCAGAACAGGTCGTTCTCGGGGGTGAGCTCCTGCACCGCGCCATCCGCGGTGACCAGCGTGAGCGCCCGCACGTGGTTGCCGAAGCTGCCGACCACGTGGTGGGCCTTGCCGTGTATGTCGGCGCCGATCGCCCCGCCGACCGTGACCTGCCGGGTGCCCGGCAGCACCGGCAGCCACAGGCCGTGCGGGAGGGCGGCGCGCATCAGGGTGTCGAGGCTGACGCCCGCGTCGACGTCGACGAGCCCGCTCTTCGCGTCGATCGCGTGGATCTGCGCCAGGCCGGTCATGGCCAGCACGGTGCCGCCCGCGTTCTGGGCCGGGTCACCGTAGGAGCGCCCGAGGCCGCGCGCGATGATCCCGCGGGGCCCGGCGCGCGTGACGGCGGCGACGACGTCCTCGACCGAGCTCGGTGTGACGACCCGGGCGAGCGACGGCGCGGTGCGGCCCCATCCGTGGAGCACTTGGGTAGCGGACATCGCGGGCGAGGCTACCCGGGGGCACCGACACTATCCTCGGGGTGGTGACCATGCAGCCGGACCCGCCGGGCCTCCGGATCTCCGACGCCGACCGTGAGCGTGCGGCGCAGCGGTTGCACACGGCGCTCGCGGAGGGCCGCATCACACTGTCCGAGCTGGAGGAGCGCCTCGCCGTCGTCTATGCCGCGCGCTACGAGGCCGACCTGCGGCCGCCGCTGGCCGACCTGCCGTCGGACGCGCCGGTCGCGGTGACGCCCGCGGGTCCGCCGATGGTGCTGAAGGCCGGGATGTCGTCGATCAAGCGCACCGGGGTGTGGCGGGTGCCGCCGCGCATCCGGGTGCTGTCCGGCATGGGGTCGGTGGTGTTGGACTTCTGCGACGCCGAGAACCCGCACCCCGTGGTCGAGGTGGAGCTGGAGATGGGCGCGGGGTCGGCGAAGCTGCTCGTGCCCGACGACGCCACCGCCAACGTCGACGACCTCATCCCCGGCGTGGGCTCCGTGCGCAGCAGCGTGCCGTCGGTGCCGCAGGCGGGGCATCCGCACTTCGTCGTGCACGGCCGCACGGCGATGGGCTCGGTGCGCGTCCGGCGCCGCTTCCGCGTCGGCCGCTACTTCTTCTGACGGCGACCGCGCACACCCGCCGCCGGTTCGGCGTCCGCGCCGCCGCCGTTGGGGCGGGCACCCGCCAACGAACCGACCCGGCGCCCGCTACCCTGCTCCGATGACCACCGACTCGCCCGCCCGGCTGGGCCTGGTCGCCCAGCTGAGCCGGTTCGTGGCGATCGGGGCGCTGTCCGCGCTCGTCGACTTCGGCGTCTACCAGCTGCTCTACTCCCTCGGCCTCTTCCCGAGCGCGGCGAAAGCGGTCAGCTTCATCTGCGGCACCACCGCGGCGTACCTGCTGAACCGCCGCTTCACGTTCCGGTCCGCGGGCGGCCGGGCCCGGCTCGCGGGGTTCGCGCTGCTCTACGGCACGACGTTCGTGATCAACGTCGGCACCAACGCGCTGATGCTCGCCGTGCTGCCCGCCATGCCGCTGCGGGTGAGCGCCGCCTGGGTGGTCGCCCAGGGCGTGGCCACCGTCATCAACTTCGTGATGCTGCGGACGGTCGTCTTCCGCGACTAGGCGCGGTGGAAGCGCTCCAGCCGCCCCTGCCGCACCAGCCGCAGCCAGCGCGCGAACTCCCGCGGGCTGCGCTTGGTGACGAGGAAGTACCACGCGAACCGGGGCACCTCGGCCAGGCCCACCCGGCGCATTCCCGGCTGCGCCGTCAGGAAGCCGCGGTTGCGGAAGGTGTAGTAGCGCTTCACGGGGTCGTCGGGGTCGCGGGCGTGCAGGTGGCCGTGGAGCATCGGCTTGTCGTCGGCGTCGGCGCGGGGGTGCAGGTAGACGGCGTCCAGCGCGGTGCCGAACGGGAGTCCGGAGCGCACGAGCCGCCGGTGCATCTCCACCTCGTCGCCGCGGATGAACAGCCGCAGGTCCGGCACCCCGATCACGTCCAGGGTGGACGCCCGGAACAACGCCCCGTTGAACAGCGCCGCGATCCCGGGGAGGAGCTCGTGGTCGGCACCGTGCCCGACGTCGGCGGCCAGCGCGGCGCGCGAGCGGTGCCAGGTGAGGCCGCGGCGGACCGGGAACGCGAGCCGGTCGGGGTCACCGGCGTCGGCGACGGTGGGGGAAACCGCCGCGAGCCCGCGCCGGTCGGCCAGCTCGAGGAGGGTGGCGAGGACGTGGTCGTCGGCGGCGCGACCGTCGTCGTCGGCGAGCCAGATCCAGCCCGCTCCGAGCGCCATCGCGTGCAGCATGCCGAGCGCGAAGCCGCCCGCGCCGCCGAGGTTGCGCCACGACGGCAGCCACGTGGCCGGGATCCCGCAGGCCGCGACGACCTCGCGCACAGGCTCGTCCGGCCCGTTGTCCACGACGATCAGATGGGCGATCGGGTGGGTCTGCTTCGCCAGCGCGGCCAGCGCGTCGAGCAACGTCGCGGTGCGGTGGCGCGTGACGACGACGGCGACGACCGATCCCAGGGGCAGCGGCCCCAGAGACAGCGGCGCGTTCACCGAGACTCGAGCTCGGCCAGCACGTCGCGGCCCTTGTAGTGGTGCAGCACCGCGCGCAACGGCCCGTGCTCCCGAATGCGGCCCTGGTCCATCCAGATCGCGGTGTCGCAGAGGTCGGCGAGGAACTCGTCGGAATGCGAGGCGAAGACCAGGAGCCCGGAGCGCTCGACCAGCTCGTTGAGCCGGGTGCGGGCCTTGGCGAGGAACTCGGCGTCGACCGCGCCGATGCCCTCGTCGAGCAGGAGGATCTCCGGATCGATGCTGGTGACGACGCCCAGCGCGAGCCGCACCCGCATTCCGGTGGAGTAGGTGCGCAGCGGCATCGACAGGTAGTCGCCGAGCTCCGTGAACGCGGCGATGTCCTCGACGCGGGCCTCCATCTGCTTGCGGGTCATGCCCAGGAAGAGGCCGCGGATGAGGATGTTGTCCAGTCCGGAGATCTCCGGGTCCATGCCGACGGCCAGGTCGAACACCGGCGCGACCTTCCCCAGCACCCGAGCGCGCCCCCGCGTGGGCTCGTAGATGCCCGCCATGAGGCGCAGCAGCGTGGACTTGCCCGCCCCGTTGTGCCCGACGAGCGCCACCCGGTCGCCGGTGCGCAGGGACACGGTGATGTCGCGCAGCGCCTCGATGATCGGCACCTTCGAATCGGTGCCGATCCGCCCGCCCGCCCGGCCGAGCACGGCCTTCTTGAGCGAGCGCGTCTTGGCGTCGAAGATCGGGAAGTCGACGCCTGCGCCCTCGATGTCGATCGAAACTCCGCTCACAACCCCGCCCGCCCGCCCTAAACCCAGTACGCGACTCGGGCGCGGTAATTGCGCAGGCACAGGAGCGCCGCGCCGCAGCCGACGACGGTGATCACGCCGACCACGACCCAATGCCGGATCACGATCGGCTGGCCGAGCAGCGGCTCGCGCAGGACCTCGACGAAGTGCAACACGGGATTCAGTTCGATGTATCCGGCCAGGGGGTTACTGGAGAGCCGCTCGTAGGACCAGACGATCGGGGTCATGAAGAACAGCAGCTGCGTGATGCTCGCGATGATCGGCGGGATGTCCCGGAACCGGGTGGCGACAATGCCCGCCAGGACCGCGATCCAGGCGCCGTTCAGCGCCAGCACGACAAACGCGGGCACCGCCAGCAGCGACGACCAGTGCAGCGGCTGCCGGAAGATGATCATCAGGAGGGCCCAGACGACGAGGTTGTGCAGAAAGAACAGCGTCTGGCGCCACACGAGCCGGTACACATGCAGGGTGAGCGGCGCGGGCAGGAACCGGATCAGCCCCTCGTTCGCGATGAAGACCTCGCTGCCTTCGAGGATGCAGCCGTTGATGAAGTTCCAGATCAGCAGGCCCGTGGCGACGTAGGGCAGGAACGTCTGGAGCGGCTCGTGGAACAGTGCGCCGTAGAGGATGCCCATCGCCGTGGCGATGACGCCCATCGTGATGCTGATCCAGAGCGGACCGAGCACGGAACGGCGGTAGCGCTGCTTGATGTCCTGCCAGCCCAGGTAGCCCCAGAGCGCCCGCTGCCGCCAGCCGCCGCGCAGGTCGTCGAACGCGCGCCGCCAGCTCCGCGGCCCGGGCTCCGCGGCGACCGGGGGTGGCGCGACCGCGGCGTCACCGGTTGTCATCGCCTGGGCCACGGGGCGAGGGTACCCAAGCGACGCTCAAGCCGAGCGGGGCAGGGCCGCCGGGGAGCAGGGTGCGCGACCCGGGTGATCGCGATCATCCGCACACCACGCACCTCCGGCCCGCCATAGTGTGCGGCTCGCGCCGATCATGCCGGGCATCCGCCGTGCCGGTGGTCCGCGCCGATCATTGGCGGCCTGCCCGCCCGACTACAGGTACTGGCCCGTTCCCCGGCCCAGCCCGCCGTCGGGTTGATGGCCGCCCGTGCCCGGCGGCAGCCCACGGCGCATCTGCTCCAGTTGCTGCCGCGCGGCCATCTGCTGGGCGAACAGCGCCGTCTGGATGCCGTGGAACAGCCCCTCCAGCCACCCGACGAGCTGGGCTTGCGCGATCCGCAGCTCCGCCTCGGACGGGACGGTGTCCTCGGTGAACGGCAGCGTCAGCCGGTCCAGCTCCTCGCGCAGCTCGGGCGCGAGCCCGCCCTCCAGCTCCTTGATGGAGTTCTCGTGGATCTCCTTCAGTCGGTTGCGGGAGGCCTCGTCCAGCGGCGCCGCACGCACCTCCTCCAGCAGCTGCTTGATCATCGTGCCGATCCGCATGACCTTGGCGGGCTGCTCGACCATGCTGCCGACCCCCTGCTCGTCGTCACCGTCCTCGGTGGGCACCTTGGCCATGCCCACCGGACGCCCGTCGGGCCCGACGACCATCACCTGCTGTTCGCCGTTGTCCCCCTGCTCGGGACTGCTCACGTCGCCCTCCTCGGTCGGGGCCGTGCCCGCGTTTCCGCGCACGGGTCAGTGAGCCCACCGTAGGCCCCGTCAAACGGGCACGGTCAGAAGCACCTTCCCGATCACGCCGCCCCGGTCGAACAGCGCCTGCGCGGCGGCGGCGTCGGGCATCGGCAGGATGGCGTGCACGATCGGGCGCACCCGGCCGTCGGCGATCATGGGCCAGACGTGCTCGCGGACCGCCGTTACGATCGCCCCCTTGCCCGACACCGAGCGCCCCCGCAGGCTGGTCGCGATCACGCTCCCCCGCTTGGCCAGCAGCTTGGCGATGTCGAGCTCGGCCTTCGTCCCGCCCTGCATCCCGATGATCACAAGGCGTCCGTCGAACGCCAGCGCCTCGACGTTGGCGGCGAGGCCCTTGGCGCCGAGGTTGTCGAGGATGACGTCGGCTCCGTCCGTGACCTCCTTGAGCGCGGCGGGGACGTCGTCGTGGTAATCGATCGCGAAGTCGGCGCCCAGCTCGCGGCAGAACTCCAGCCGGTCCGCCGACCCCGCGGTGGCCGCCACCCACGCGCCGAGCGCCTTCGCCACCTGGATCGCGTGGGTGCCGATGCCGCCCGTGCCGCCCTGCACGAGGAAGGTCTCGCCCGCCGCCAGCCGCCCGGTCATCACGACGTTCGACCACACCGTGCAGGCCACCTCGGGGATCCCGGCCGCCGTCACCAGGTCGACGCCGTCGGGCACGGGCAGCAGCTGCGGGGCGGGCACCGCCACCCGCTCCGCGTAGCCGCCCCCCGCGAGCAGTGCGCACACCGCGTCACCGACCTGCCATCCGGTGACGCCCTCGCCGAGCGCCGCGACGTGCCCCGCGCACTCCAGCCCGATGATCTCCGACGCGCCGGGCGGGGGTGGGTAGCGGCCCTGGCGCTGCATGATGTCGGCCCGGTTGACCCCGGCCGCCACCACGTCGACGAGCACCTCGCCCGACCCGGGCACCGGGTCCGGCACCTCCGTCCAGCGCAGTGTCTCCGGCCCGCCCGGCTGTTCCTGCGTAATCGCGTGCACAGGCCGACCGTAGTGCGGCAGGGTGCGCGCGCGGACCTCCCACGGTGAGTCGCACGATTCACCGCGCCGTGTTGGCCGTTTCGACGCGCCGAAATGGCCAACTCGCGGTGTCAGGACGTGCGACTCACGCTGGACCCCTGCTCGGCGGGATCAGCCCAGGTTGACGCCGCGGGCGAACGTGTCGCAGCGCGACGGGTCGCCCGTCTGGTAACCGGTGGTGTACCACTTCTCGCGTTGTGCGGAGGTGCCGTGGGTGAACTGCGAGGAGTTGACGCGCCCGGTGCCGAGGTTCTTCTGGATGAAGTCGTCGCCGATGCGGGAGGCGGTGTCCAGCACGCTCGCGATGTCCTGCTTCGTGATGTTCTCGATCAGCGGCTGGCCCGAGGACGTCGGCACGTTGGCGGCATGGTTGGTCCACACGCCCGCGTAGCAGTCGGCCTGCAGCTCCAGGCGCACGGAGCCGGAGGTGGGGCCGGTGTCGCCGCCCTGCACCCGATTGGTCGTGCCGAGCAGATCCTGCACGTGGTGGCCGTACTCGTGCGCGATGACGTAGGCACGGGAGAGGTTGCCGCCCTGCGCGCCGAAGCGCTGCTGAAGCTCCTGGTAGAAGGACAGGTCGATGTAGACGCGCTTGTCGGCGGGGCAGTAGAACGGCCCGGTGTCGGAGGTGGCGCCGCCGCAGCCGGTGTTGACGCCGCCGTTGAAGAACACGGTGCGCGGCGGGGTGTAGCGCTGGCCGGAGCGGGCGAACGTGTCGCTCCAGTAGTTGTCGAGGGAGTTGACGACGGCGACGACCTCGCAGTCGAGCTGCGTGTTCGCCTGCGCCCCGGTGCGGCAGGCCGACGCCGCGGTGGACGTGTCGGCGGTCTGCCCGCTCTGCACGCCCTCCAGGCCACTGGGCAGCGGCAGCGCCCCGCTGCCCACGCTCCCGCCGCCGAGTGCGGACAGCAGGAAGTAGAGGATCAGCCCGACGACGCCGAGCCCGCCGCCGCCGATGGCGACCCGCCCGCCGAGCCCGCCGCCACCGCCGCCGCCCGCCCCGCGCAGGTCGTCGATGTTGGACGTGTCGAGCTGGGCGTTCTCGTCGAACCGCATCGTGGCCTCCCCGGGCGCGCGTAGGCGTGATCCCATCACACCCCGCGACCCCGGTCGATCCGGTCTCGACGAATGTGGCCGGGTCGAGCTGCCCGCTGGACGTCCCCGGATACCGCGCTGGTTACCCTGGGCCGTGAGGGAAGCGTGGCAGAGCGGCCGATTGCACTCGCCTTGAAAGCGAGCGTCCCGCGAGGGACCGGGGGTTCGAATCCCTCCGCTTCCGCGGTCTTGACCAGCGGCAACGCAGATAGGCCCGGTTGGCTGTCGTCCGGTTGATCGCCGGTGGTCGCACTTCTGGTCTCGTTTCGGGCCCAGATCAGCCCCCCGACCTGCTCGGCGACGTCGGCCCGGATGGTGCCGGTGACGTGTTGATAGCGCTTGGCCATCGCGCTGTTGGACCAGCCCATCAGGGCCATCGCGGTCCGTTTCCGGCACGCCGAGGAGCAGCAGCACGGTGGCCGTGGACCTTCTCCGACGCGCCGCTACAGGGGTTGCTTGACCGGTGGAAACGCTGGGGCGCGGCCGGAACAAGCCCGACGAGTTCTACCGGCCGATCACCGCCGCAACCCTTCGTACCGTCGTGCGTTCGATCTTTCCGGAGCCTCGGCACCAAACCCACCGTCCAAACCCACATCTCCCACATCCTGCGCAAGCTTGACCCCGCGGAACAACGACGAAAGGCTCGAAACCATGACCGGTCGTACCCGCAATCTGAGGGTCGCGGCGGCGATGACCTTCGCAGGCACACTGTTGATCACCGGGTGCACGGCGCAGGGCACCTCTACACCGCCCGCGGCGCAGGCTACCGCGCCCTCTGCCGCCGAGGCAGCAGCAGCGGTGCCCGCCTACGCCGCCAAGCTTCAGCCCCAGCTGGAGCAGCTCGCCAAGGACATGCTCGTGAGCGGAGCGGTGATCGAGGTCCGCTCGCCCGAGCGCGGCGACTGGACCATGACCTTCGGCACGCGGACCTTCCACGGCACCGACCCGGTGCAGGTCAGCGACCACATCCGCATCGGAAGCGTGACGAAGACCTGGACGGGCACGGTCATCCTGCAGCTCGTTCAGGAAGGCAGGCTCAAGCTGACCGACCCGATCGCGAAGTACCGACCCGACGTGCCCGACGGTCAGAAAATCACGATCGAGCAGCTACTGGACATGCGTAGCGGCCTGAACAACTACACGACCGACCTCGCCGTGAACCAGAAGATGGACGCCGACCCCGCGTCGGTGTTCCAGCCGGAGGATCTGATCAAAATCGGGCTGGGGATGCCGCCGAAGTTCCCGCCGGGCGAGGGCTACTTCTACTCCAACACCAACACGCTGCTGCTCGGGCGACTCATCGAGCAGCTCACCGGCCACCCCCTGGAGACCGAGATCCAGAACCGCGTCCTCACACCAGCGGGGCTGAGCGCGTCGTCCTTCCCGGCGCTGACCGACAATGCGCTCCCCGAGCCGCGCACCGACGGCTACAGCTTCGGCACGAACGTCGAGACGATCGACACCAACGTGCTGTCGCCGCAGAAGCAGGCCGCGGCCAAGGCCGGCACGATCACCCCGATGGACGTGACGCTGGCCAACCCGTCCTGGGCGTGGAGCGCGGGCGCGGGTATCTCGACGGCTGACGATCTCGTCAAGTACGTGCAGGCCCTCGTCGGCGGCGGCCTGCTCAGCCCGGAGATGCAGAAGACGCGGATGGCGAGCGTCAAGCCGGTCGACCCGAAGGACCCGCAGAGCCCGGGCTACGGCCTCGCGCTGGCTCAGTTCGGGCCGCTCTACGGGCACACCGGCGAGCTGCCCGGCTACAACACGTTCGCCGCGTACGACCCGGCACGGAAGATCACGATCGTGGTGTGGGCCGCGAGCGCACCCTCGCCCGACGGTCGAGCGCCCGCCACCACCCTGGCACGAACGATCATCGGCGAGCTCTACAAGCCGGGCGGCTGAACGACGCCCACCCCGGCCAGCCGCTGATCAGGCCGGCCGGCTGCAGCCATCGCGACGACCCTCGGTAGCGGGCTCTACCGGTTCACCGACGCGGCACCGCCCACCGGCAACGACACCCCATGGTGCGACGACGGATTGACCATGGTCGTGCCCGTGTACACCCATGAGCCGTCCTTGCATTCGTAGTTCTCGTAGACACTGGTTCCGTTGGAGAACTTCTTCTCCTGCTGCCGAGTCGATCCATTCGAGTAGGACTGGCCTGCGTAGGTGCAACCCTTGGGAGCATCTGTGCCCTGCTTGGTGTCGGCATGGGCGACGCCGGTCAAAGCGAGGGGTGCGAGGGTAACGGCACCGGTCACGCTGGCCGCGGTGAGCCAGCGGCAGATGCGGCGGTTCAACACGAGGTCCTCCTGGTTCGCATTGGAGTTGAGTTGCTATTGCGCGGACCATTGTTCGCGGTAAACGGGCTGCCGCAGAAGGACGGCGTGGGTCAGCGTTTGATAACTATGCTAATAGGTTTGTCTTGCTGTTCGGCAAGCGTCCGGCGCCGGGCCGCTTCGGTTCGCGTTGCTTGTCTGGTTCGCGTTATTGTTCGCATTTCTGCTCGAGAGGACTCCAAGCCTCCATCCATGGCGGTCACGGACACGAGACCCGAGCCAACCCGCCCGGGATCGGAGCACCATGGAGGTGTGCGACTGCTGCTGAACGTGATCTGGCTTGTACTCTGCGGCTTCTGGATGGCCATCGGTTACGCGGTGGCCGGCCTGGTGGCCTGCGTCCTGATCGTGACGATTCCTTTCGGCATCGCCGCGTTCCGGATCGCGGCCTACGCGCTGTGGCCCTTCGGCCGTGAAGCGGTCCGCAAACCGACCGCGGGGGTCATGTCGATGATCGGCAATGTGCTGTGGATCGTGCTGTTCGGGTGGTGGCTGGCGCTCGGACACGTGCTCACTGGCATCGCGCTGTGCGTGACGATCATCGGCATCCCGCTCGGGATCGCGAACTTCAAACTCATCCCGGTGTCGCTGCTGCCGTTGGGATCGATGATCGTGGACTCGCGCCGCCCCGGCGGCCCGGTTGGACCGACGGGCCCGTAGCAGCGTTCTGGCGATCCACGCCGGGTCAGCCCGCGCGCACCAGCCGGCGGGCGCGCTCGACGTTCGGCGGGGCGGGCAGGTCGGGCAGCAGGGCTGTGGCGCGCTGCAGGGCGCGCAACGTCAAGGTGGCCGAGACATCGGTGGTCGGCAGGCCGGGCAGCCCGTACAACCGCCGCGCCCAGCGGGGCAGGGTGGCCACCGACAGCGTCGCGATCGCCGGGATCGCCAGCCGAGCGCGGGGCGGCGCCGTCGGCTGCGGCGTGAGCAGGTGTCCGACCGCTGTCCGCGCCTCATCGGTCAGCTTCAGCTCCGGTCGCACCGACTCGAGGTACTCCCGCATCTGTCCGGCCGACGACGGCGCGTCCGCCAGCCCGATCACGCGCGCCGCGCGGACGCTCTCGGCGAGGTACGCGTCCACCCCGTCGTCGTCGAGGAGGCCCGCGCGCCGGGCGACGTGGGCGTACGAGTCGACCTCGGTGGCATGCACCCACAGCAGATGCCCGGGGTGGTCGAGCCGGAAGGTGTGGCCGGTGTCGGGGTCGTAGCCGCGCAGGGCGGCGTGCAGCCTGCGCACGCGGGCCGCGGCCTGCTCGACCTCCGCGCTCGACCCGAACGTCCGCACCCCCACGAACGCCACCGTCCGCTGGAACCGCGACCACGACTTGCGGGGATCGAACAGCGCCGAGTTCTGGTACGTCCCGCGCATCACCCGCGGATGCAGCGACTGGAGCAACAGCGCCCGGAACCCGCCCACCCACAGCACCGGCTCCAGATGCACCCGCCACGTGACGGAGCCGGGTCCGAACAGCCCCCAGTCATCTGCGCTGTCGCCCACCTCCCCAGGACACCACGGAATGCCATGATCTGCCATGTGATCGACCATCTCGGCCTTCAGGCCTCCGATGTCGACGCCGCCGCCGCGGCGTACCTGCGCCTGCTCGCCCCGCTCGGCGTGCACGAGGTGATGCGCTTCCCCGGACCTGTCGTGGGCATGGCAGGCCCTAACGGCATGTCCCAGTTCTGGCTCAGCCCGGCCCCAGGACCGCTGACGCACGAAGCGCACGTGGCATTCACCGCGCCCGACCGCGCGGCGGTCGACGCCGTGTACGCCGCCGCCCTCGATGCCGGGCTGGAGATCCTGCACGCGCCGCGGGAGTTCCCGGAGTACCACCCGGGCTACTACGGCGTGTTCGTCCGCGACCTCGACGGCAACAACGTCGAGGCCGTGTTCCACGGCGCGCCGAGCGCCTGACGCGGCCGATGCGGCGTCTTCGCAGACCGCCTGCGCGCCTCGCAGACCCCGCGGCCTCTGCGAGGCGTACACCGGGTCTGCGAGGTGCGGGGGCTGCGCGCGAAAACCTCAGCGCGGGTCGCTGAGGAACGCCCTCGCCGCGGCGGCGAGGTAGCCCGGGTCGGCCACCCCGCACAGCTCACGCGCGGAGTGCATGGACAGCACCGGGATGCCGACGTCAACCGTGCGGATGCCCAGCCGGGTGGCGGTGATCGGACCGACCGTCGACCCGCACGGCACCGTGTTCTTCGCGACGAACACCTGCGTCGGGACGTCGGCGGCGCGGCACGCGCGGTACCAGGCAGCGGCCCCGGGCGCGTCGGTGGCGTAGCGCTGGATCGCGTTGACCTTCAGCGCGGGCCCCTGGTTCGGCAGTGTGCGGTGCTCGGGGTCGTGCCGGTCCAGGTAGTTCGGATGGGCGGCGTGCGTCACATCCACCGACAGGCAGCGCGACGCCGCGAACACCGGGCCGCGGGCGTCGAACCCCCCGGCGAGCCGGGTGAGGAGGTTCTCCAGCAGGGGGCCCGCGGCGCCGGTTGCGGTCGCGCTGCCGATCTCCTCGTGGTCGAAGCCGACGACCACCGGCGTGACGTCCTCCTCGACGTCCAGCAGCGCCGTCAGCCCCGCGTGCAGCGACGCGAGGTTGTCCAGCCGCGGCGCCGCGAGCAGCTCCTCCTCCTCGCCGAGCCGGGCCGGCGGGGTGAGGTCGTAGACGACGAGATCGTGCGCGGCGATCTCCTCGGCGTCGGGGATATCGGAGCCCACCTCGCCCGCCAGGAACTCCACCAGGTCCCCCTCGGCGGGCGCGCCGAGCCCCCAGATCGGCAGGAGGTGCTGCTGGGCGTCGAGGGCGAGGCCTTGGTTGACGGACCGGTCGAGATGGATCGCGAGCTGCGGCACGCGCAGCAGCGGGCGCGCGACGTTGACCGGAACGACCGTCCCGTCGTAGAGCGCGAGCCTGCCCGCGAGGCCGAGGTCGCGGTCGAGCCAGGAGTTCCAGAGGGCGCCGCCGTAGACCTCGACGCCGACCTGCCGCCAGCCACCGCGCCCGGTGTCGGGGTGCGGCTTGACCTTGAGCGTCGGCGAGTCGGTGTGGGCGAGGTACACCCGCAGCGGGCGCGGCTCGGCGCCCTGAACCCAGGCGGCGAAGGTGCCGTCGCGCACGAGGTAGCGCCCGCCGGGCCCGTCGCGCCACGGGCCGGTCTCGGGCTGCTCGACGAACCCGGCCGCGTCCAGGCGACGCACGGCCTCGGCGACCGCGTGGTACGGCGTCGGCGCTGCGGTGATGTACTCGGCCAGGTCGTGCGCGAGGTCGGTCACCCGGTGCATCCTCCCCGACGTGTACGACGTCGTGGTGGTGGGTGCGGGATCGGCCGGGTGCGCGCTGGCGGGGCGGCTGGCGGCGCGTACGGGCCGGTCGGTGCTCCTGCTGGAGGCGGGTACCGGAGGCAGGGCCGAGGTCGGCTTGCTCGCTGCCACCGCGCCGGGCCACCCCCGCAACTGGGCGCACCCGGTCGAGCTGGCGCCCGGGCTGCCCGCGGTGGTGCCGCGTGGTCGCGGGGTCGGTGGGTCGGGCGCGATCAACGCCGCGGCGTGGACGTACGTCACGCCCGCCGACGCCGCCGGTTGGGGCATGCCGGGGTGGAGCTACGCGACGTTGCGGTACTTCTACGCCGTCGCCGAGCGGGAGGCGCTGTACGGGACCGAGGGTCCGATGCCCGTGCAGGTGCCCTCGGGGGAGCTGCTGCACCCGAGCGCTGCGCGGTTCCTCGCCGCCGCGGAGGCGCTGGGCTTTCCGGCGGAACGGGACAAGAACGCGGGCGGGCCGCCCGGTGCGGGCCTGGTGCCGAGCAACAGCCGCGACGGCAGGCGCATCGACCCGGCCTCGGCGTACCTGGCGCGCCAACACCCACCGGCGAGTCGCGGGTTTCGACACGGTGAGTCTGCGTTTTCGACACGGCGAGTCGTGCATGCCGAGCAAGCGGGTGACGGCGCGGCCGCTGGTGGCTGCGGGCCGGGGCTTCGGGCGCAGCGGATCGGCGAGGCCCGTGGGCCTGCCGTCCGCGCCGACACGACCGTCGAGCGGGTGCTCCTCGAGCACGGGCGCGCGGTCGGCGTCGAGCTCGTGGGCGGCGAGCGCATCGCGGGAGGGGAGGTCGTGCTGTGCGCGGGCGCCGTCGGCACGCCGCGGATCCTCCTGCGCTCCGGGATCGGGCCGGCCGACGCCCTGCGCGCCGCGGGCATCGACGCCCACCTTGACCTCCCCGACGTCGGCCGCGGCTGGTCCGACCATCCGGCCGTGTTCCTGCCGTTCCGCACCGACGACCCGCCTGCGCACCCGCACGCCCCCACCGCCCAAGCCGCGCTGAACTGGGACGCGGGCGCCGACCCGGCGGGCGACGTCGAAGTGCTGCTCTTCACCCGCCCGTTCGTCCCGGACGGCGACCTGCACCTCATGTGCGCTCTCCAGCAGCCCGACAGCCGCGGAGTGCTCGACCTCGACCACATCTCCTACGGCTACCTGCGCACCGAACATGACCGCCGCCGCCTGCGCCACGCCCTGCGCACGGCCGCCGACCTCCTGCGTGCGGGGCTGGGCGTGCGCACCGACCCCGCCGGCGCCGTCCTGGGCAACGACCGCGCCCTCGACGCCTGGATCGCCGCCCACCTGACGACCGCCGTGCACCTCTGCGGCAGCGCGGCGCTGGGCCGGGTGGTGGACGCCGACCTGCGCGTGTTCGGCGTCGACGGCCTCCGGGTCGCCGACACCTCGGTGCTGCCCGTGGTTCCCCGGCGCGGCCCGGCGGCCACCGCTGTCGCGATCGGCGAGAAGGCGGCCACCTGACAGCGCGGGGCAAGATCACCGGGATCGGGACACGAGGTGTGCAGGCGCACCCCATGTCCCGGCTTCGACGATCATGGGGGGCGGGACGTCACTCGGGGCCGGGCTCCACCCCACGGCCGGGCTCCACGGCGGGGCCGGGCTCCACCGCGGGACCGGGGTCCACCCCACCGCCGGGCTCCACCCCACCGCCGGCCTCCACCGCACCATCCGGCTCGGCCGCCGTCCGCCCCGTGCTCGCCTCCAGGAACCGCAGCAGCTCCACCGGGAACGGCAGCACCAGCGTCGAGTTCTTCTCCGACGCCACCTGCACCACGGTCTCCAACAGCCGCAGCTGCAGCGCGGCGGGCGCGCGCGACATCGCCGTGGCCGCCTGCGCCAGCTTCGCCGACGCCTGCAGCTCGCCGTCCGCGCTGATCACCCGGGCCCGCCGCTCCCGCTCGGCCTCGGCCTGCCGCGACATCGACCGCTTCATCGTCTCCGGCAGCGCCACGTCCTTGATCTCAACCCGGTCGATCGCGACGCCCCAGCCCAGCGCCGGGCTGTCGATCATCAGCTCCAGGCCCTGGTTGAGCCGCTCGCGGTTGGAGAGCAGGTCGTCGAGGTCGCTCTTGCCGATGATCGAGCGCAGCGACGTCTGCGCCACCTGCCCGATCGCCGCGCGGTAGTCCTGCACGTCGACGACCACGCGCACCGGATCGACCACCTTGAAATAGACGACCGCGTCCACCTTCACCGTGACGTTGTCGCGGGTGATCCCGTCCTGCGCAGGCACCGGCATCGTGACGATCTGCATGTTCACGCGGTGGAACTTGTCAACCCAGGGCTGGACCCGGGTCAGTCCCGGCTGGCGCACCGCCTCTTGGACCCGCCCGAACCGGAACACGACACCACGTTCGAACTGGCGCACCACCCGCAGCCCGGCCACGCCCCACAACCCGGCGGCGGCCGCGATCGCTCCGAGTAGCTCAATGAGCACAACCCCGACGTTACGCCGAGCTCAGCCGCAGTGCTCGGGGGACGCGGGCACGTCCAGGGTGGGGTTGCGGTCGAAGAAGCCCACCGGCTTGAGGGTGAACCCGACGTGGTCCACCGGCATGATCGGCCAGTCCTCCGGACGGGGGAAGTGGGTGGTGCCGAAGGTGTGCCAGAGCACGATGTCCGCCCCGTCGATCGGCCGGTCGGCCGCCACCCACGCAGGCAGGCCCGCGCCGCCGGGATGCTGGTTGACGAAGTCGCCCGCCGGGTAGCGCTCGGCCGGGTCGTAGGCGGTGACCCACAGGTGGTGGGCCGCGAACGTCGCCCGGGCGTGGATGGACGACGCGGGGTCGGCCAACAGCGTCGCCTTGTTCTCCGGGAGCAGCGCATAGCCGACGGGCCGTCCGGCCGCGTTGGACACCTCCGGGTTGATCACGTGCCAGGTGCGGGCGACCGCGCCGTCGGCCTGCCGCTGCGCCTGCGACTCCCGCGTGAGCCGGGTGCGGGCCTGCGTGAACGCGTTGCCGTACCGGTTGTCCGGCCCCATCGGCACCCGCTGCGCCTCGACCTCCTCGACCGCGTTGCGCACCCCGTCGACGGTCATGTCCAGCCGCGCCGAGAACAGGTGCTGGTGGTACGGGGCGGTGAGCCCCGGGGCGATCGGCGACGCGTACTCGGTGCCACCGGCCGCCGTGAACAGCACCCCGGTGGCCTTGACCTCGAGCTGGATGGTGCCGTCGAGGTAGAGGTACCAGTAGAAGCCGTAGTCGTAGTTGCCGATCGGCGCGAAGAACGAGAACACCATCCGCCGCTGCCTGCGCGTCTCCGCGCTGCCGGTGAACAGGTCCGTGTGCTTCCAGAGGACGCCGTAGTCCTCCTCGTGCATGCAGATGACGTTCTGGATGGTCTTGGGGGCGCCGAGGTCGTCGGCGATGACGGCGTCGAGGTAAGCGATGTCGCCGAGGCAGTCGCAGCCCCGTCGCAACGAGTCGGCGCCACGGGCGAGCATGTACTCGCCGTTGTCGAAGTAGTTCTGCCAGAACCGCACCGGCGACGGGTCGGCGTAGGGCACCACCATCTCCGCCACCGACGCCCGGTACACGATCGGCCTGCCGTCGAACGCCACCTGGTGCAGGGTGAGTCCCTCACGCTCGTTGAACCCGATCCGCAGGTCCCACTTGCCCCACCGCACCCGGTTGCCCTCGATCGTGAACGATCGGCCCTCCGGCTGGGTGATCGCGATCGGGCGCAGGGTGGAAAGCGGCGGGCCCTGCACGTCGGGGTCGTCGAAGTTGCCCGACGACGCCGACGGCACCGGCAGCGCCTCGGCGTCGATGATCCGGTCCACCGAGCGCGCGGTGAGGTCGACGTAGGCGACGAGCCCGTCGATCGGGTGCGC
Organism: uncultured Actinomycetota bacterium; assembly: GCA_963822805.1. Taxonomy (GTDB): domain Bacteria; phylum Actinomycetota; class Actinomycetes; order Mycobacteriales; family Pseudonocardiaceae; genus Pseudonocardia. The sequence continues at coordinate 135,067 of CAWGIV010000010.1, forward strand.
CCAGCAGTGGTCCTTCTCGTGCTCCTGCACGAACCCGAACGAGCGCAGGAGCCGTCGCCCGCGCTCCTCCGGGTAGTCGTAGACACCCGCCGAGAGCGGCGCCGCCCGCACCGCCGCCGGGTCGATCCCGCGCTTCTCCAGCGCGGCCAGCCAACCCGCGTCGGCGTTGAGGATCTCCTCGACGAGCATGAACTCGGAGTCGATGATCGGTGGCTGGCCGTCGGTGGCCGGGTCGAGCTCGCGGGAGGAGACGACCTCGCCGTGCGTCGCGGAGACGACCGTGTCCCACGAACGCCCGGTGGCGAGGTCCAGCAGGGCCACGCGGAAGCGCCGGTCGACGGCGTCGCCCTCGGCGAACGCGAGCACCTCGGCCTTCGGCGGCTCCTCGGGCAGCAGGAACGCGAACCGCACGGTGTCGCCGAGCAGCCCGGCCCCGGCCAGCGTGGCGCGGACCCGCTCCACCTCCTCGGCCGTAGTCATCGCGAGCGGATGCGTCATGGTGATGCCTCCAAGAGGGATGTGGCTACGCCGAACGTAATCCAGACCCCCGGAGGGCGTGTACTCAGCGTGGCATCCGTCCCGCCCGGTGGGGAGCGCCGGGCGGGACGGGTCGTGCCGCAGGAGCGTCTACTTGTAGATCCGGACGAAGTCGACGTCCATCTCGGTCGGCTTGGGGGAGCCGCCGTCGGGGAAGTAGTCGAGCTGGATCGCCACGTGCATCTGGCCGGGCGGCTGCGTGCTCGAGTCGGTGCTCTGGAACCACTGCTTGCCGTCGACGTAGCCGGTGATCCGCCCGTCCACCCACTCGACCGCGTAGTTGTGCCACTGGGTCAGGTCGAGCGGCTGCTCGGCGCTCTTCTGCTTGTTCGACGAGCTGTAGTGCAGGAAGAAGTCGACGGTCGACGAGGCGCTGGTGGTCTCGGCGAAGTCCACCTCGCCGCCCTGGGGCCACTTGCCCTGCGGCCACAGCAGGAGCACGGGGTGGTACTGGTCGTCGCCCTTGGGGAAGCGGGCGCGGATCTCCCACTTGCCGAAGCGCTGGTCGTCCGACCACGCCATGCCGCCGGTGGTGCCCTTGCTGTCGCCCCGGATCGTCATGATCCCGTTCTGGACGGTGATCGCGGCGGGTGTGCGCCGTCCCTTGCCGTTGTTGCCTGCCCCGTCGTAGGGCGCCCACTGGGCGCCGAGGGCGGTGCCGTTGAACTCGTCGGCGGTCGCGAGCGTCCACCCGCGGGCGACGGCGGCCTGGCTGCCGTCGCCCGCCGCCGCCACGGGCCGCGCCGTCCGCTCCGGCGCGGGAGACCGGGGAGCGACGGGCTTCTTCGGCGCGGTCGGCGCCGCCGCGGGGCTCGTGCTGGGGAGCGGAGCCTGGGTAGGTGCCGCCGCCGTCGGTGCCGCCGGGGCGAGCGTGGCGGCGGGGGCGGACTGGTCGGCCAGCGCGGACGGTTGGGGGGCGCGGACGGTGGTGAGGACCAGCGTGGCGACGAGCATCACGACGGCGCCGACCGCGAACGGGGCCAGCCGCCGGATCCCACCCGGGCGGGTGGTCGCGGCGTCACCCATGTGCCCGCGGGCATGCCTGCGTTGCCCGAGCGCCCCCACCGGGGGGACGTCGTGCTCCGCAGACAGACGGGCGATCAGCTGGACGGTCGACTCGGACGTCGACTCTCGCAGATCCTCCGCGGCGGCATGGGTCCGTCGCATGGGGCGAGACAGTAAGCAGAACCCCGGCGGGCGATCGGGCAACCTGAGAGGTGTGGTTGCGCGTGCGCGCCCACAGGTCGGTCCGGCGCGCCGGACCGCACACCTTCTGAGGACCGCTAGTCCTTTCGGGGCAAGGTGGTTCTCAGCGCACGGTGAGTGGTCGTCCCCGTACGGGTGAGGTGCTCCCGTTAGAGGATTGTTATCCCGACCCGGACGGAGCACACTGTCCGGCGATGCTCCCCGTCGCTCCCCCGGGGGTTGCGTCGTCGTACGCGCCGACACTGTCGTCGGTGTCGCGTCCGTCCGCGCTCCCCAACGACCATGTCCTGCTGGCCCTGCCCCCCACGGCCACGTCGGCGTCCGTGCTGCGCAGCCTGCGCGCCGAGGGGGTGAGTGTCAGCGCGGTCGCGGACGGCATCGGCGTGCTCGACGCCGTGCGCGCCCGCGACCCCGCGCTCGTCGTGCTCGACGTCGAGCTGCCCGGGCCCGATCAGGCGTCCGTGCTGGCGTCGATCCAGTCGGAGGCGCCGCACGTGGCCGTCATCGTGGTCACGCCGCGGGAACGCCGCGCCGGGCTGCTCGCGCTGCTACGCGGCGACCGGGACGACTACCTCCTGCGCCCCTTCGCCGTCGACGACCTCGCCGCCCGCATCCGGCTGCGGCTGCGGCTGGGCCCGCCCGTCGAGTCCACGGTGCTGCGCCAGGGCGAGCTGGCCGTCGACACCGAGTTCGGCGAGGTGAGCGTGGAGGGCGCGCCGGTGTCGCTCTCGCCGACCGAGTACTCGTTGCTGATGGCGCTGATCGGCACGCCCGGCGAGGTCGTGCCGCCGGACCGGCTCGCGCGCGAGGTGTGGTCGGAGCCCGCGTCGCCCAACCTCGTGCAGGTCTACATCTCCTACCTGCGCCGCAAGATCGGCGCGGAGCGCATCCGGACGGTGCGCGGGGAGGGCTATGTGTTGGAGGCCTGAACGGTCGGGTGACATCCGATAACGCTTCGGGGTGCAGTCGGGTTGTCGACGCGGTGTGTCCACCCTGGACCGTGCTACGCAGTGCCGCACAGGGCCGCGGATGGCGCGGGCCCGCGGAATTGCTCGGGAGTACCGGACATGCTGACCTTCATCGGCGCGATCATCATCGGCCTGATCCTCGGTGTCCTGGCGAGGTTCATTCTGCCGGGACGACAGAACATTCCGATGTGGCTGACCATTCTCGTCGGGGTCGTGGCCGCGGTGCTCGGCAACGTCGTCGCCGGATGGCTCGGGGTGCGGGAGACCCCGGGAATCGACTGGATCCGCCACGGCATTCAGCTCGTCTTCGCCATCGTCGGCATCGCCATCGTCGCGGGCGTCTACGCCAACCGCGGCGTCCGGAGCTGACCGCAGGCGGCGGAGCTGATCAGGACGTCCGGCGACCGCTCGAACGGGACACCACGGGGATCTGATCTTTTCGCGAAACCCCGCTCATGTCCCGTTCGAGCGTCAGGCAGCGCTCGCGAACTCGCGCGCCGCGGCGAGGAACTGGTCGTTCTCCTCGGGCGTCGACACCGTGACCCGGCAGCCGTCGGGGGCGAACGGCCGCACCACCACCTTGTGCTCAAGACAATGCGCGGCGAACGCCGCCGTGCGCTCACCCAGCGCCACCCACACGAAGTTGGCCTGGGTCGGCGGCACCGAATAGCCCGCGGCGACCAGCGCCTCCCGCACCCGCACCCGCTCCTTGACGGTGTCCGCGCAGGTGGCGAGCAGCGCCTCGGCGTCGTCCAGCGCGGCGACGGCGGCGGCCTGCGCGAGCGTGTTGACGCTGAACGGCGAGCACACCTTGCGCAGCGCCGCGACCACCTCCGGCGCGCCCACCGCGTAGCCCACCCGCAGCGCCGCCAGCCGGTAGGCCTTGGAGAACGTGCGGAGGATGACGAGGTTGGGGTGCGCGGCGAGCAGCGGCAGCCCGTCGACGGCGGCCGGGTCGGTGACGTACTCGTGGTAGGCCTCGTCCAGCGCCACCAGCACGTCCGGGCCCACGGCGGCGAGCAGGCGCTCCAGCTCGACGCGCGTGACCACCGTGCCCGTCGGGTTGTTGGGGCTGCACACGAACACCAGCCGGGTGCGCGGGGTGCCGGCGGCGGCCATCGCGTCGACGTCGTGGCGGAAGTCCGCATCCAGCGGCACGGTGACCCGGCGCGCGCCGCCGATCTGGGTGACGATCGGGTACGCCTCGAACGAGCGCCACGCGTACACCACCTCGTCCTCGGGCCCCAGGCAGGTGGCGGAGACGAGCTGCTGGCACAGGCTCACCGAGCCGCAGCCGATCGCGATCCGCTCCGGCCCCACCCCGAGCGCGCCCGACAGCCGCTCGGTGAGCCCGACCGCCGCCAGGTCCGGGTAGCGGTTGCCCACCGCGGCGGCCTCGGCGATCGCGGCCAGCACCGGCGGCGTCGGCGGGAGCGGCGCCTCGTTGCTCGCCAGCTTGACCAGCCCCGGGACCGTCCGGCCGGGGACGTAGGCGGGCAGCGTGTCGAGATCGGGCCGGATCAGCGTCATGCCCGTCACGGTAGCGGCGCCCGGCGACGGCGGGGCACGCGATTCATGCCAGGCTGGAACCCATGAGCGACGTCCGCACCGAGACCGTGCCGTTGGTGGACGGCAGCGCGCTGCGTCTCACGGTCGCCGAGCCGGACGCGTCCGTCCGGGGCGGGATCGTCGTGCTGCATGACGCGCGGGGGATCACCGACGCCGTCCGGGGGCTTGTGCAGGGGTTCGCGGGGGACGGGTGGATCGCCGTCGCCCCCCACCTGTACCACCGAGATGCCGCCGACGAGGTCGACGAGGAGCAGGCCCGGGAGCAGGTCGGCAGGCTGGATCGGGACCAGGTGGTCGCCGACACCGACACCGCCTTCGGCTGGCTCGCCGAGCGGGGCGTCAAGTCCGACCGGATGGGGGTCCTCGGGTTCGACCTCGGCGGGTCGGTCGCACTGCTGGTGGCGGCCACGCGCACGCTCGGCGCGGCGGTGACCGTCGCCAACGAGGTGCCGCCCGCGTACGTCATCGGGATCGTCTCCACCGAGAAGGGCCTCACTTGCCCGTGGCTGGGGATCTACGGCGCGGACGACCCGGCGCTCGACCGGCTGCGAGCAGCGGCGGCGTCCTCGGAGGTGGCGACGGACGTGGTCGTCTACCCGAGCGAGGGCCACCGCTTCGACGACGACCCGGACACCGCCGCAGAAGCGTGGCAGCGCACCCTGAACTGGTTCGACGCCCACCTGCGCTGACGGTGCGACCCCGCGACTGCGCACCCCATCGCGCGACTGCGCACCCCACCGATGGGGTGCGCGGTTCCGTGGTGGGGTGCGCGGTGCCGCAGCTGCGCGTCGGTCTGTACCCTGCCGCCCCGCCATCGGTCCGTACGGCGCGCGCGGTCGGACGCTGCCGCCGGGGCTGGCGCGGTCCACCACCGCGTCGCCCGCTGTGGGCGGGGCAGGCGAGCGGTCGACCGCCGGTCCCGCGCCGCCGGCCGCGCTCGCTGCTGCCTCAGTCGTCGCGGCCCTCGCCGTCGTCCCACCGATGGCGTGTTCTCGTGCGATGCTGGACGCCGTGATTCCCGACGTCCTGTGGCGACCCAATCCCGACCATCACGGACCGCTGGCCCGGTTCACCGACTGGCTCCGGGAGCACAAGGGCATCGCGGCCGGCGACTATGCCGCGCTGCACGAGTGGTCGGTCACCGACCTCGACGGGTTCTGGTCGGCCGTCGCCGAGTACCTCGATGTCCACTTCCACACGCCGCCCACGGCCGTGCTCGGCTCCCGTGCGATGCCCGGCGCGCAGTGGTTCCCCGGCGCCACACTGAACTACGCGGAACACGCGCTCCGCCCCGGCGGCGACGCCGACCTCGCGCTGATCTACGCGCGCGAGGACGGGGTCGAGCGCACGGTCACCCGTGCTGAGCTGCGTGAGCTCGTCGGCCGGGCGCGCGCGGGCCTCGTCGCGCTCGGGGTCGGTCGCGGTGACCGGGTGGTCGCGCTTGCGCCCAACAGCGTCGAGACGCTCGTGACGTTCCTGGCCGCGGCCAGCCTCGGCGCGATCTGGTCGTCGTGCTCGCCGGACTTCGGCGCCCGCGCCGTGCACGACCGGTTCGCCCAGATCGAGCCCGCCGTGCTGCTCGCCGTCGACGGCTACGTGTACGGCGGCAAGCGCTTCGACGTCCGCCCCACGATCGCGGCGCTGCGCGAGCAGCTACCGACGCTGCGCGCGACCGTCGTCGTCGGCGAGGCGGTCGGAGATATCGCCGACACCCTGAGTTGGGAGTCGTTCACCGAGAACCGGGGGGAGCTGGCGTACGAGCCCGTCCCGTTCGACCACCCGCTCTGGGTGCTCTACTCCTCCGGCACCACCGGCCTGCCGAAGGGGATCGTGCACGGGCACGGCGGGATCGTCGTCGAGCACAAGAAGTCGCTGGCGCTGCAGCTGGACCTCACGCCCGCCGACCGCTTCTTCTGGTTCACCACCACCGGCTGGATGATGTGGAACCTCCTCATCGGCGGACTGCTGGCCGCCGTGCCCATCGTGCTGTTCGACGGCAACCCCGGCCATCCCGACCTCGGCGCGCTGTGGCGGCTGGCCGAGAAGCACCGCGTCACCTACTTCGGCACGTCGGCGCCGTTCATCCAGGCGTGTCTCAAGGCCGGCCTGCGGCCGGGTGAGCAGTACGACCTGTCCGCCGTCCGGGCGATCGGCGCCACCGGCGCGCCGTTGTCGGAGGACGGGTTCCGGTGGATCGGCGAGGCCGTCGGCGCGCACATCCAGATCGGATCGATGTCCGGCGGCACCGACGTGTGCACGGCGTTCGTTGGCTCGGCGCCGAACGTGCCCGTGTGGCTGGGGGAGATCTCGTGCGCCTCGCTCGGCGCGCGCGTGGTGGCGTACGACGAGGCGGGCAAGGAGATCGTCGACGAGGTCGGCGAGCTGGTGATCACCAACCCGATGCCGTCGATGCCGGTGATGTTCTGGAACGACCCCGACGGCTCCCGGCTGCGCGCGGCGTACTTCGAGGACTTCCCGGGGGTGTGGCGGCACGGCGACTGGGTGCGCGTCACCCCCCGCGGCTCATTCGTGATCTACGGGCGCAGCGACTCCACCCTCAACCGCGGCGGCGTCCGCATGGGCACGGCCGATTTCTACGCTGTGGTGGAGGGCTTCGCCGAGGTCGACGACTCGTTGGTGATCGACACGACGGAGCTGGGCGCCCGCGACGAGGGCGCGCTGCTGTGCTTCCTGGTGCTGGCCGACGGCGCATCGCTGGACGCTGTGGAGCCCGAGCTGCGGAAGGCGCTGCGCTCTGAGCTGTCGCCGCGCCACGTCCCGGACCGGTTCGTGGTCGTCGAGGCCATCCCACGCACGCTGAACGGCAAGAAGTGCGAGGTGCCCGTCAAGAAAATCCTGGCGGGTGTGGCGCCGGAGAAGGCGGTGAGCCGTGGGGCGCTGCTCAACCCCGACGCGCTGGCCCCCTTCCTGGCGCTGGCCGTCGAGTCCGACTGAGCGCCGACGACCGCCCGCCGCGCCGTGGTGGGCCGCGCCCTGGGCCGTGTCGTGGTGGGCCGCGCCGCGGTCTCTGCCCGCCGCCGCGGTCTTGCCGCCGGGGCGCGCGGCGTCGTGGTGCGCCGCGCCGGCCCGGCTGTCGGGCCTCCTCGCAGACCGGATTGGCACGTCGCAGAGCCCCTGGCCTCTGCGCGGTGTATGCCCGGTCTGCGAGGAGGGCGCGGGGGGTGGCACAAGGGGCTGGACGGGCCTGTGTAGGCTTGTTCGCGCTGGAGGCTCCGAGCCCCCGGGAGGCTTCGCCTAGTCTGGTCTATGGCGCCGCACTGCTAATGCGGTTTGGGGTAACCCCCCATCCCGGGTTCAAATCCCGGAGCCTCCGCGCCGCGCGGCCCAGGCGGGCCGAGCCACAACTGAATATCGTTGCGCCCGTAGCTCAACGGATAGAGCATCTGACTACGGATCAGAAGGTTGGGGGTTCGAGTCCCTCCGGGCGCGCTCAGTCTGACCAGCGACTACGTCTTCACGAGTCCCGGCCGATGTTTCGACGTGGGATCAATCGTGGTGCGAGTGGCTATGATGTCGCGCCATGCCCACGTCTCGATCGCGACGGCAGCGCCGCGTGCGGGGCAACGTCGAGGAGCTCCCGAGCGGTGCGCTGCGCGTCTCGGTGTACGCGGGGATCGATCCGCTCAGCGGCCGCAGGCACTACCTGCGCGAGACAGTGCCTGCCGGACCAACCGCGTCCGCGACCGCCGAGAAGGTCCGCCGCAGGCTCGCCAACCAGGTCGACGAGCGGCGCAACCCGCGGACCAGCGCGACCGTAGAGCAGCTGCTGGACCGGCACTTCGAGATGCTCGACATCGAGCGCGACACCGTGGAGAACTACCGGCGGCTGGCGCGGCTGCACATCCGCCCGCTGATCGGTGGCCAGAAGGTCGGCGCACTCGACGCGGACACGTTCGACTCGTTCTACGCCGAACTTCGTCGCTGCCGCGACCACTGCGACCGCCCGTACCTGCATCATCGCACCGACGTCGACCACGAATGCGATACGCGGTGCGGCCCGCACAAGTGCCGCCCGCTCGCCGCGTCGAGCATCCGCCAGATCCACTTCATCCTCAGCGGTGCGCTCAAGCGAGCGGTGCGATGGCGTTGGATCGCCACGAACCCGATCTCACAGGCGCAGCCGCCGGCTACGCCGACGCCGAACCCGAGGCCGCCAACACCCGATGAGGCCGCCAGGATCCTCGGCGCGGCGTGGCGGGATCCGGACTGGGGCCTGCTCGTCTGGCTGGCGATGGTGACCGGGGCCCGCCGCGGGGAGCTGTGCGCCCTGCGCTGGCAGAACATCGATCTCCAGACCGGGGTGCTGACGCTCACCCGGAACCGCCGCCAGCGGGGCAGCCGGACGTGGGAGAAGGACACCAAGACGCACCAGAGCAGGCGCATCGCGCTGGACCCGGACACTGTGGCCCTGCTCGCCGATTACCGCGAGCGACGCAATGCCGAAGCCGCGACGCTCGGCGCTGCGCTCTATCCGGCCGCGTTCTTGTTCTCGCGGGACGTGGAAGGCGTGAACCCACTGCTTCCGGACTCGGTAAGCCAGCGCTACAGCAAGCAGGTAGCGCGGCTGGGGATTGCGACGAGCATCCACAAGCTGCGTCACTACGCGACCGAGCTCATCGCCGCGGGCGTTGACGTGCGGACCGTCGCCGGGCGGCTGGGACACAGCGGCGGCGGCACGGTCACGCTCAAGGTCTACTCGGCGTGGGTAGCCGAGTCCGATCAACGTGCGGCGTCCAGCCTCTTCGCGCGCCTCCCGCGGCGCCCTGACGGGGAGCACGGCGAGGTGAGAGTGCCCGCACCCTACGAAATGATCGCCGCCGAGCTGCGCGACGAGATCGCGACCGGGAGCCTGCCCCTCGGAGCGGAGTTGCCCACGAACAAGGTGATCATGGCGCGCTTCAACGTGGCCGCAGGTACGGCGCACCGAGCCGTTAGTCTCCTAGGCACGTGGGGCCTGGTTGATGTCCGACGCGGGCGTCGAGCGGTGGTCATCGGCGAACCCGACGTCGAGTCTCATGAGAGCACCTACACCGACGTTCCCCAGGCCTCAGAATCCCGCGGTGGCCCGCGGCTATGGGAGATCGTCGTCCGTGGACCGGATGGACGGCGATATCCAGCTCGGCACGTGACCGCGGACGTCGACCAACCCGACCAGCTCCGCAGTCACTTGCTCGCAATCGCACGTCTGGAGGCGCCTGATGACACCGATCGAGGTGAGAGCTGGGTCAGTGAGTTTGAGCTCGAGGTGCTCGATCCAGCGGATCGAACAGCCGGTCCCGTTCGTGTGCTTCGCTGGCCGTGACGGTTATCGAGTGGATCCTATGTCTGTTCGAGCCAAGTCCCTGCTTGACCGACTGATCAACAAACAGCCACCAACTACTCATGAACGGGGCCAGCTACCGGCCCCGCACCCCGGCCCGGGCCCGTCGCGGGCCAGGGGGACCGCGACCACCCGATAACGTGTCCAGGACGGGCCAGACCTGGGGAATTACTGGATCGTAACCGCGGCAGGGCCCCGGGGTTGTTGCGAGATGTCCTATTCATGCTTGTTTTACTGTTTCAGATTCCGAGTGCGGCGAAGGCGTCGTTGTGGTCGTTGTGGTCGTGGAGGTCGCGGCGGGCGTGGGTGATGTTGGCGCGTCCGGCCAGGCGTAGGGCGCTTATCGCCAGGTTGGGGAGGGCGGCGAGTGCTCTTGGGTGCGGTGCCGGTACGCAGCCGGGATGCATCTTCACCGAAGGTGACGTCGCGGACCCAATTGCAGGCGGGCGCTGTACAGGCCTTCCGACTCCGCCGCGACACTGGCGGCTTGGACGGTGTCTGGACCGGCAAGGACCCAGTGACGTCGTTCGTAGTGGTTGAGCTGGGCGGGGGCTGGCCAGGTCGGTCGGTAGGCTGGGGATTGAAAAAGGATACGGGGTATTCAGATCAGAAGGCGCTGACACCGAAGACGTTGCGGCATACGCATGTGGTCAGGGCGTACAGGCGAGGAGAGGATCCGAACATATTTGACAGAATCTGACTTGCTCCGGATTCACGACCAGCGAGGCAGACGAAATGTACTCGAGGCTAGCGGCAACCGCGATATAATCCGGCGCTCGACGCTACGGCAGGCATTCACCCGGCGGGAGGGGGCCGTCACACCTCCTCTCGTGAGTCTGAGGCTGCTCCTTCGTTGGTACGCCCGGCAATGCGCTTCGCTACACTCTCGGCACCGCTTGCAACAAAATAGCCGCCGAGCACAACGCTGACTACCGAATTAAACTGATTGAATACGGACCGGCCAGCGTCGTCCCCAAGCACACCGCGGATACCAGGAAGGAATACTAAAAGAACAAGTACAAAGAAGTATGTGAGCAAGACGCTTCCTGCGATGGCATCGCGGAAACTTCCTCGTAACCAGAAGAACCCTAGAAAGGCGCCTCCAAACAAGAGAAACGCCACTATTGCGTCGACGGTGTATGGCCACATTCCACTGAACAGCGAGCTCCCAGCTATTCCTCCTGCTGCAACCACAATAGCAGGGCATACAGTGCACCATAACCTCGTCGACTGAGCCGCTCCGACCGGTCTATGATCAATCATAAGCCTCCTCTCCATGGTCAAAGTGGCGCCACTCTACTACTCGACGTTCGCGCACCGTAACGATTGTAGCCCTGTCGACTGATCCGACACCGTCTTCATGAGCAGCTTATCAGTCGTTATGTAGAGATGTAGAGCTAACTGACAATGGCAGCATCACGCTAGGCCCACTCATGTTGCGACCGCCTGGCTCACGGCTCCTCCCGCCGGTGTAGCATGCGTCCCTCTCGCGATCGAGCAAGGTCAACCACCGCCTCTGGTTGGCGGGCTCGCTATGCTCCGCTTATTATGCGAGAGATCGCCAGCAGCACGTATTGCGTTACAGGTGAGGGTTTCACGCCACGCGACCACGAGTCTGCGGGTACCTCCCAGACCGTGTCGTCTCCGCGATCCCGGCCTGCACTTGGCGGTGGCGGACGGGACCCCGATCCCGCCTGCCCGACCAACTCGACACCGCAGCGTGCATCGTAGCTGCCTGGACTCGCTCGATCGCCGTCAGCACGGCATCAGACGCGGCGTCTACCTGCCGCAACTCCATGTTGCGCGACCGCGGCGAGGCGGGACAGCCACAGCGTCTCGTCCCGCGCCCGATCGGCAAATGCCCGGCTCGTGATCGAGGAATCCACGGTCGAGGAGCCCATTGTCAAGGTGATCGAGCTGGACCGGATCGTGCCGACGACCACCCAGCCACGGGCGGTGCTGGACATGGCCCAATGGCCTTGCGTTAAGTCGCGCGACACGCCGGTGGAGATGCGCTGATTGGTGATCGGCTCTCGGGATGATCACGGTGTGGCGCATGACGGATCGGAGGGGGTCTCGCCGGCGGGGTGGTTGCCCGATCGGGTGTCGGTGGGGGCGTTGACCAGGGCGTTCCCGCCGGAGCTGGTGGATCGGGTGGTGGCCACCACGGACACCCGGGAGCTGCGGCGCCGGTTGTTGCCGGCCCGGCTGGTGGTGTACTTCGTGCTGGCGTTGTGGCTGTTCCGGGGCCCGAACTGCGGCTACGGGCGGGTCATGGGCAAGCTGGTGGACGCGCTGTATCACCGACGCCGCGGCCGGCAGCTGCTGGAAGGGGGTCCTCGACCCGCACGGCTGGGTGCAGGCCGGGCAGGGTCGGCGGTGGCGGCCGCCGAACATCTCCAGCCTAGTCGCGGGCCCGGATCAGGTTGGGGTCCGACCCGTTGCACATGCTGTTCGAGCAGGTCGCCGGGCCGGTCGGCGCCGACGGCGCGGCCGGGGTGTTCTGCTGTGGGCTGCGCGTGGTGTCGGTGGATGGCTCCAGCACCGACGTGCCCAACTCGCAGGAGAACGACGAGTACTTCGGCCGTCCCGCCAACGCCACCCGGGCCGGGGCGTTCCCGCAGGTCCGGTGGCTCGCCGCGGCCGAGTCGGGCACCTGGGCGCTGGTCGGGGCCACGATCGGGCCCTCCACCGCCGGCGAGCAGACCCTGGCCCGCGACCTGCTGCCCGCGTTCTGTGCGCAGATGCTCTTGCTGGCCGACCGGAACTTTGTGTGCCACACCCTGGCCCGCGACGTGCTGGCCACCGGGGCGCACATCCTGTGGCGGGCCTCGGCGTCGTTCCGGCTGACCACGATCCGGGTGCTGGACGACGGCAGCTACCTGGCCCGGCTGCACCCGCGGCGCAAGGCCGACGGGCCGCCGATCACGGTGCGGGTCATCGAGTACACCGTGCACACCAGCAGCGCCGGTTCCGACGACGAGGACTCCTCGGAACTGTTCGCGCTGATCACCGACCTGCTCGACCCCGAGGCCTACCCGGCGCTGGATCTGGTCTGCGCCTACCCGATGCGCTGGGAATGCGAGACCGTGATCGGGCACCACAAGACCGACATGGGCGCGGGCATGGCCGTGCTGCGCAGCACCCACCCGACAAGATCAGCTTCCCGCACGCGCTGGCCGCCGCGACCGACTCGGTCAGGCGGGGTTCCCCCCTCACCAGGCTGACCTGGCCCTGGCCACCTTCCTGCTCAAGATCCTCGACCCGGCCTTCCTCGTCCGCGACCGGCCCGACCGGGCCAGCCCACGAGCCACCAAGAAGGCCGGCGACTTCCCCGCCCGCCCGCACAGATCAACCCAGCGTCGTCCGCGTCACCCGACGCATCCAAATCCACTGCCTCCGGACCCGATCCCCAGGCTAACTAAACGCAAGGTCATTGGGACCCCCGCCGCACGATCGTGCACGGCGGCGAACGAGACCAGAATTGAGACCGCGCTCCAGCGGCTGCGAGCAGAGCGACGTCTCTTGACAACTCAAGATCGACGGTCGGACCGTCAACAAGTTCCACTCTAATGGCGGCAGTAGCGTTATGTCACCACCTGTGACACTCAGATTATGGGCGAGATGTGTGGAGCATGGGCTAGAACTCGACAGCGACTATGTCAGCGCCATGTTAAGCAGGGCGAGTCGCCATGCTGGCAACATCGGGGCGCCGTATCCTGGGCTTCGATAATTGCCGGGGGGAGCAGTTACGTGTTGTCGGATCTGTTACCAGAGTTGAAGCAGTCGAGCAAGGTTCGGATGCCGTCGCGCTACTTCGTGCCTCGGATTGGGTCGACACGACGTCAGAGAAGCTTTGTGCGCTTGCCAGTGAGCGCGTGGTCAAGCGGCTACTCGGCAAGACTAATTCCGGAGGCTGTAAACCCCTTGCCGATCTGGCCGATGTGTTCTTACATATCGAGGATAAGATTCACGAGGCTGGAGCCGCCGGTATCAACGCGCTACTGTTTGACAATTCAAGATCGCTTGAACAGAAGCTGGCGAAGAAGCTCGTCGAAAAGTTAGTTGATCAGGTTACAATACCTGCCGTGTCAGTGAGCCGATTTAAGGATATTGGCCGGGCAATACAAGCGACAGGCGTATGCTTCTGCTTGATAAACAATCGTGAGCTGAGCACTGAATGCGCGTGTTGGCAACAGATAGAGCAAGAAGCCGGAACTGTGGCCGCCCAATCACTGATGGACGACGCCATCGATCGCCTACTGCGTGTGTCGTAGCGCCAATTGACTACCGAACCTGACCCCCCAGAACGCTGGGGGCACGTGTCCGTGTACGTCAGGCGCGAGATGCCAGGCATGCCATCCGGGTGCTCGATCTGCATCCCGCATACATGGTTGTGTGTGACGTGTGGTCCCAGATGGGGGTCCGCAATAGACCGTGTTTGTCGATCTACCTCGACAGCTCAAGGTCGATCAACAGCTAGTATCAGCCTATGGTCTCAGCATGGGTTCCTGTCATTACTGCTCTGGCGGCGTTGCTTGGTGTCATCGTTGGTCAGTTCTGGCAGGGACGCCGCGAGGAGAAGCGCTGGAAGCGGGAGATTGAACGGTGGGCTCAGGAGCGTGAGGATCAGCGTCAGCGGGACCGCGATGCTTGGGTTCGCGAGGATCGGTACCGGTTCGTGGAGTACAAGCGGGAATTATACGCAGAGATCATAACCGACTTCTCAAATGCTATCGCATGGGCGCAAAGGGCAATTACTACTATAGACGTAAGCGTGTTCCGTGGGGAAAGGGCAGAGAGCTTTACTAAGGAACGAAGAGAACCTGAGAAGAAGCTTGGTAGCGCCATCGGACGGGCCGAGTTAGTCGCACCTAAAGAAGTTCGGGACGTCATACAACGATGCACGACTCTCTTCTGTGAAGGGCTGTGGCTGATGGCACCATCCAGCATCGACACTTCCCGTCGCACGATCCAACAAATTGATCTTGACGATCTATGCAATGCGATGAGAAGAGACCTCGGCGAAATTCCTGCTAAGAAATAGGGCACTGTCGTCGCCCCTCCGACTTGTAGGGAAACGCAGGCTCTTGGGATGGCGGAAGCATCAAGGGAGCCCTCTTCATCCCGAAACTGGAGGCAGCATGGTTGCTGACGGCATCGTGCGAGGCCAGGTGGCCTAGACTAGTTGGATCAGTGCGGGATGCTGGCGGCAGCCCGGGGTTGCTGTATTTTGTGGCTGTACAGAAATGAATGTTTAGAACTGGGCCACAGGCTCATCTGTAGTCGTCGTAGTCATCCATATCGTTATCCACTATCTCCTCACAATCGTCCTCCTCTTTGGCGTGTGAGTAGCAAGATCCAGAATCCTCCTCGACCTTGTCGTAAAGGTACGAAAAGTCTTGCTCGTCCTCACCAGTGTAAGCATCGTTTGTCTCTTTCATTGCAACATCGATGTGGGCTGGTACGTCGATTGCAAACGCGCCTCGATCTTTCTGATCACGCAACAATTTGCCATGTTCGTTATCGCGCAACAATATTGTCGCCGTATCGCGATAGGTAAGTGCAACCGTATCGCGATAGGTAAGTGCAATGGATGATGATAGCAACGCGAGATCCAAAGGGACCGTAATCTCGACGACCACGCTGTCGGTGGATATGGAGAGGTCTACTGAGAGTTCGTTGCCCGTCTTCCATTCAATATGAGACAGCATGATCAGAAGCAGTGCGACAGCGCCTTTCCGGCGGACCCGGTGAACCAGTCCGATTAGGCTTCCGCTACTGCGGAGGTGCGCGTCCACTTGCCAACAAAACTCGTCTAACGAGTTGCGAGCTTCGTCTACATGGTCAGGGCTCCACTGCTCGGCGGATCCGCCGAGTAGCACTGCTTCGTACGTACCTGCCATAAGTGTTCGAACAGTGGGGGGAGGTGGCGATTTGTACCCGCACATCGTCAAAGCGCGCTTGTGGGCATCACTAAAGGCCGTGGCCAAATCCTCAAGGAACGCTCGTGGTAGGTCTGGATGTCGCCCCCGTGTCTGGTGCTTCAAATCGTCCCAGATGGATTCCTTCTTCACCACTCGATCTAGGCATCGACAAAAGGCCTCTACTGCGTCTCTCTGCTCTGATTCGGACATATCGTCCAGAGGCTCTAGGCGGCGAATCGATGCGGCAAGTTTGACGAGAAGCTCCTGCTCCAAGGTCGCCATACCCGCTCCGTTCCGGCTGGGTCATCCTAACGTCGCAGTCTTTCGTGCCCAGGCAAGCACCGCCACCGTCTAATCCGTCAAGGGCCCGGTACAGGTCAGCTCCAGGGTGCGACACGAGGCAACCACAGTGTGGCCTTCCCGCGACCGAGGCCAGCACTTGGCGGTGCCGAGCGGGGTCAACCCGGAACCCCGATCCCGCCTGCCCGACCAGCTACGTCACCGGCGCCGTGCACATCGACGTGACCACAGCGGATCGGGCGCGCAGCGGGGTTGACGCCGTTCGGTGCCGCCGAGACGATCTGCGGCCAGCGGGGATGACTCGCTCCCGCCCATAACCCGGCCCACCGGCACGTAGCCGGCGGCCCATAGGTGCAGCGAAGCCCGGAGGCCGTCAGGCCGCAGGAAGCGAAGCTGCTTGCCGTCCGGCCTGTTGTCCGGCCCCGCGCCCGTCGGGCGCTGGCTTGAAGACGTAGAGAATTCGTCATCGACCGGACCGCACGAGGTTGTCGGCCGCGGACGCTGTGGCAGGCGGTGTCGCAGAACATCCCCGGGATCACCCGAGCCGCACGGCCCAGCCACAGGCAGGTGCTGTACATGGCCGGGCAGCGTTGCTGCTCGTAGTCTCGCTCGATGAGCGTCGTCGAATGGGCCGCAGCGACCGCCGAGGGCTACCTCGCTGATGCGCTGCCTGATCGATGGACGCATGTCCAGACGGTCGCCGAACGGGCGACTGCTCTGGCCACGTCGCTCGGTGACGAGGGAGACATTCTCCGCGCCGCGGCGTGGTTACACGATCTCGGCTACGCTCCGCCACTGGCCGTATGCGGATTCCATCCACTCGACGGTGCGCGTTTTGTCCGATCCACCCGTGCAGGCGACCGGCTCGCGGGCTTGGTGGCCTTCCACTCTGCGGCGGCAACGGAAGCGGATGCGCTCGGACTCGGCGACGAGCTCGCTGAATTCACCGACGAGCGGACCATCGTGCGCGACCTGCTCTGGTACGCGGACATGACCGTCGGCCCGAGCGGGGAGTCGCTGACGTTCGCCGAACGCATGGATGAGCTTCGGAAGCGCTACCCGTCCGATCACTACGTGATCCGCGCGCTCGACGCCAGCATGCCGGAGCGTCAGGCCGCGATCGAGCGGGCGGAACGGTGGATCGCGGATCACGTGAAGTAGGGCTGAGAGCGGTTTTCAAAGCCGTGCTGGATTCGCAGCCGAATTGACGGGTGGACGTCTAGCATTGCTAGCTCGTCGCGGTCTACCCAGCGGACGTCGCGGGACTCGTCACTGCTGCGTGGCTGACCGCCGACCGGGTCTGCCCGGAAGCAGATCGAGAACTCTTGGCGCACCTCGCCGTCGCTGAACTCGACGACGTGTGCCGGGTTTGAGTAGATGCCGATCAGGCCAGTGACCTTGATCGTGATTCCGGTCTCTTCCCTCGTCTCGCGCACGGCCGTCTCGGTCATCGTCTTCGTGCCGTCCGCCGGGCAGCGCGTGGAGGCCGCTGTCCGTGCGTTCGAGCATGAGCAGACGCCCGCGCTCGTCGAGGACGAAGGCGCTCGCGGCGATGACGATGCTGGTCGGCCTCGGGGCCTGCGGGTCGTCGAGATGGTCGGTGCGGGCCATACCCCCGATCAGATCACCAGGACGCCGTCTGCGACAGCGCCCAGACGTCGACGAAGCTCTTGGCGTAGATCATGAAGAGGTCGCCAGCCCCAAGCTTCCGCAGGTGGAGCGCCGGCGCATGAGCTCCGGGTACGCCGTAGACGTGGTTGTTGACGATCATCTCTTCGTCGAAGCGGAAAATCGAGTTGTAGAGCGTCGTCGTGTGGAACCGGATCTCGATCCCAGGAACGCCCTGTAGCGGCGAGTAGGGAACGAGCCCATTGCGGATGCGCGCCCCCAGGGTGCCGTCACCGAGACGCTCTTCCCGGCCCCGCAGGGTAATCGCTTCGGAGTCCGGGTCGCCGAACGCGATCCGGACGGTCACACCAACTGCCGCCTTGTCCGCCAACGTCTGAATGAAGTTCGGCCGCTCGGCCAAGAAGAGTCCGGCATGAACGAGGATGTCGATCCGATCGTTGGCCGCGCAGATGATCCGGTCCCAGAGCTCGACCGGGACCGTACTGCGGTGCGGATAGACCCCGACGACCTCCGACGCAGCGATGGCGGCCTGTCGCTCAGGCGGCACGGCTTTGGGCCAGAGATAGGACTCGGCCTGCCCGAGCATCGTCGACAGCTTGCGGCGGTGACGGGCGTACGGGGTGCGGCCCTGGGTCGTCCAACGCTCGACCGTCTTCGGGTCGACGACGAGCTTCTTGGCCACGTCCTCGACGGTGACACCGGCCGACAACAGCGCATCTCGCAGCCGCTCGTTGGCCACAGCCGCTCACCTCGACTCACTAGGGACGAGTTCATTCTCCCTGAGACGTCCTAAGTCGTCCAGTCTGTAGGTGAAGCCGTCCTCCCGCTCTGCCGAGAGTGAGTAGCCGACGGACTCGGATCGGCCGAGTTCGCTGAGTCGGCGGAGGCCGAGATGACCCAGCTCCGAAGGCGTTTGACGGGCCCTGACGCAGAGCGCGCCAAGCCGCCGCTGTTCTACAGCGTCGCGCAGGTAGCCGAGATCTTCGGCATGTCAACCATGACGGTGTATCGCGCGATCGCCGCGAACGAGTTTCCCGCGGTGCGCGTGCGCGGTCGCCTGGTGGTCCCGGCGCGTGTGCTGGACGCCATCGTGGACGCCGCCGTCGCCGAGCACGGCGCCGTCGACGTCGCATCGCTTGCCGACCGCAAGCCCGCCGATTCGGGCGCATGAGTCATGACCAGCGTCGGCGCGCTGATCTTCTTCGCAATCGTCGGGTCGTTTATCTGCGCCCGGGTACGGGTGGCGGGCGGCGCAGTGGTGTTCGCGCTCATCGCGCTGGTGCTGTTCGTGACGACGCCGTTGGGTGCGGGTGTGCCGGGCGCGGTGGCCTCGTTCATGTCGACGGTCAGCCACGCCACCGACCTGGTCCTGGACGGCTCGGCCGCCCGGGGTGGCCGATGAGCGCCCGCAGCGAGTGGCGCACACGCTCCAAGTGCAGGTCCGTCGACCCGGCGACGTCCGCCGGCCGAGGCCGGTCCGGTCTGTGACGTCCAAGTGGCGACCGATCCGGGAGGTCGCCCGCCGGTGCGGGGTCTCAGAACGCACGGTCGCGCGCTGGGCCGCCCGGCTCCGCGCGCTCAACACAACCGGTACGGCGGAGGAGAGCCACGGCGGCCACCGGGCTCACCTCCTGATCTCCCACCGCCCAACCCCCAGCCAGGGACTCGAACGCAGGAAGGACACCCACATTAATGACCACCCCCGATGAACGCCCGGCCGCGCTGCGCGCTGCCGAAGCCGCTGCCACCGCCTGGGTCGAGACGGTCGAACACCAGCAGCAAGCCACGGCGCGGCACGCCGACTTCTACACCCTCGCGGGCGAAATGGTCGCCACCCTCTGCGCACTGGATGACCTGACCGTCGTCCTCGCGCGGCAGGTCGACCGGTACGGCGAAGGCCGCAACCTCTACGACGACACCCGCACCCTCGACCCCGCCGCCCGGCTGACCGAGGCCGTGGAATGTCTGCGCTACGCCCGGGCAGCCATGGGGCGGGCGACGGTCGCGATGAACGCGTTCTGGTCGGCGATCGGCCACATCGGTGTCGAGGTGACGCCGTGAGCAACCACACCCGCGACCCCCGCCGCCGCGTCGCCACCTCTGTCGCCGCCGGGCTGCGCCTGTGGGCCGAAAACCACGACGCGCACGTGCGCGCCGCGGTCGAGTTGCTGATCCGCCACGGCGCCTGGCTGCGCCGGATGGATCTGCACGCGAGAGCGCTACACCGCGACCCGGACGGCTCCTACTGGATCGACTGGACCAGTTTGCGCCGCGACTTCGACGCCGGCCGCTACGACCACACCCCCGCACGGGAGCGGGCCGTGATCGACCTCGCCCTCGCCATGGCCGCCGACCGCTACCGGCTCTCCGAGATGGGCACCGGCAACGCCCGGCTCATCGCCGACGCCGTCACCACTGCGCTTGGCCTTCCCTTGCCACGCCGCACCCCCGACCGCCCCGACCCCACCTCAGCATCCACGGCTGCGCTGACTCCCGGAGTAACCCCATGACTGCCCTGCTCGACATCGCCCTGTTCCTCGCCGCCCTTGTCGCCGTCGCCTGGATCGCCTGGCGGCGCGGCGCCCGCCTGCTCGCGCTCGTCGTCGGCCTGTTCGCCATGCTGCCCGCGTTGACGCTGCTGCGCCTGCTGCCCTGGCCCGCCTACCTGCTTGTCGCCGGTGTGCTCGGCC
This sequence comes from uncultured Actinomycetota bacterium, assembly GCA_963822805.1. Taxonomy (GTDB): domain Bacteria; phylum Actinomycetota; class Actinomycetes; order Mycobacteriales; family Pseudonocardiaceae; genus Pseudonocardia. Next base: position 155,234 of record CAWGIV010000010.1, read on the forward strand.
TGTTCGGGTGGCACCGCCATCACCGCTCGGCCGGGGTGGTGGCCCGCTGGAGCGCCGGGAACCGGCGCAAGTCCGGGGTCGCGTCCACCCTCGACATCGCCCGCACCGCCTCCGCCGCGGCGATGCGCCGCCGGGCCGCGACGGTGCGGCCATCGCTGGCCGACCTCTCTCCTGGGGAGCTGCGGCGGCTGCCGGTCGGCGAGGTCGGGCTGCAGCTGTGCCGCTCCGGCGCGACACCCGTCTATGCCTCACCCGAGGACGTGGTGAACATCTTTGGCGGCCCGCGGACCGGCAAGACCGGCCTCACCGCCTCTCTGCTGCTGGACTTCCCGGGCGCCGCGGTAGTCACCTCGACCCGCACCGACCTGCTGTCGATCTGCGGCCCACTGCGCGCCCAGCGCGGCCCGGTCTACGTGTTCAACGCCGTCGGGCTCGGCGGCATCGATTCCACGATCACCTTCGACCCGTTGACCGGATGCGCCGATCCGGTCACCGCGGTCGAAACGCGCCACCGACATGCTCGCCGCCACCACCCGCGGCGGCAGCTCGGGGGACCGGGAGTTCTGGGACGCGCAAGCCCGCCGGGTGCTGGCCGCCCTGTTGCACGCCGCCGCACTCGGTCAGCGGTCGATGGCCGACGTTCAGGCGTGGGTGGCCAACCCGGGGCAGGCTGCCCAGGAGGTGCCGCCGCTACTGCGCCGCTCCGGGGTGGCGGCGTTCGTGACCGATGTCGAGCAGTTCGTCGGCACCAACGAACGCACCCGCACCTCGATCACGTCCACGGTGATGCCCGCGCTGGGCTGGCTCACGCACCCCGCCGCCGCAGCCGCCGCCCAACCGGGCACGGGCTTCGATGTCGCCGAGCTGCTGGCCAGCCGGGCGACGGTGTTCCTGCTCGGCGCCGAGGAAACCCAGGCCGCCCCCTGGTCTGCGGGCTTATTGGGCACATCGCGCCTGAAGCCCGCCGCCTGGCCGTCACCCGCCCCGGCGGACGCTTGGACCCGCCGCTCGGTCTGTTCCTGGACGAGGCCGCCCTCATCTCCCCGGTCCCCCTCGAAAGCTGGACCGCGGACATGGGCGGGCGCGGGGTGACCATCTGCGCCGCCTTCCAGTCGAGGGCGCAGTTGCTGGCCCGGTGGGGGGAGCACAACGCGGCCACCATCTTGAACAACACCGGCGCGGTGGTGGTGTTCGGCGGCACCCGCGACCGAGACGACCTGCTGTTCTGGTCCACCCTGGCCGGCGAGCGCGACGAGTGGACCACCACCACCGACCTGCGCGGCCGCGTCGCCTCCCGCACCACCCGCCGGGTGCCGGTGGTCCCACCCGCGCAGATCGCCAACCTGCCCGCCGGGCGGGTGCTGGTCATCCGCCGCGCCCTGCCCTCCGTGCTGGGGCGGGCTCGGATGGCCTGGCACCGCCTCGACGTGGCCGCCCACCAACGCCCGGACGCCCTGACCGTCCGCGCCCGCCTCCAGGTCCCCCGCGCGCGGCTGGCCCTACCGCGCTGGCTGGCTGCACACGCTTTCCCGCTCACCGGCGCCGTGCTGGCCATGTGGGCCGCCGCCCCCACCGCCGGGACCCTCACGCCGAGCTGGCGCGGCTGGGCGGCGCAGGCCGCCGCGGCCGCGGTCGGCTGGTTCGCCGCGATGTTGGTCGCCGCCCTCTACCAGCGCGTCCTCGACCCGATGGGGACCTGGATGTGCGCGGCGTGCGCGCGGCTGCGGCAGCGGGTCACCGGGCACACCGGCCAACGCCCCACCTACGCCCCCTACCAGCCCAGCACCCGAGCGGCGCCGCCGCCGCCAGCTCGCCCGGATGACTCCGGCGCCGGCCCGACCTCGAGGCAGCCATGACCGACACCACCAGCGGCGGTCAGCCGTCGACGGCCGAGATCGCCGCCCTGACCGCCCGCCTCCGCGCCCTGACCATCCGCGGGGCTGCCGACCCGGCCGAACGAGCCCCGTTCCTCGCCGGCAAGCACGCGCTGATCGACCGCATCACCACGGCCGAACGGGCAGACGACCCAGCGCGGGCCCGGGCCGAGGCTGGCGGCTACGCCCTGGTCGGGCCCAGCGCCCACGCCTGGCGGGCAGACCCGGCCACCGGCCGACCGGTCGAACCCAAGCACCAGGCGGTGCGCAAGCTGCTCGGCCGCGACGAGCTCACCACCGCCGACGCAGCCCGGACCGACGGCGACATGGAGAGCGTTGTCGTTCCCCTCGCCGACGAGACCGACCTCGACCACCGGGCGGAAGCGCACGCCGACAGCCCCACCGCCGAGCCCGGGCTGACCGGTGCCGAAGGCCCGCCGATCGATGCGGGACCCACCCTGTCGGCCGAGGAGGCCGCGCACGAGCTGGCCGCCGAGGGCCGCAGCCTCGACGAGGCCCGCGCCCTGGTCCGCGGCTACCTCGACGACGTCTCGGAGCAGGTGGGTACCTCCGTGCACCGATGGGGGCTGGACGCGGCCGACCTCGCCGCGATGCGCGCCGACCCGATCGACCGCGCCCGTGCCGCCCTCGACGTCCTCGCCGCCACCACCGAAGGCAGCGACGCCGCCACCACCGCGGCCGAGCGGGTCAACGAGGACGGGTGGTCGCGGTGAGCCCCGCGCACCCGCCCGTCCCCGGCGGCCGTGGCGACGACGGCGACGCGGCGGCCCTGGTCGCCGGGCTGGCCCGCGAGGTCGACGAGCTGCGCCGCGAGATCGAACCCCTCACCGGCCTGCCCGAGCGGGTCGACCACCTGGCCGAGCTGCTCGCGGAGCTGACCGACACCGTCACCGCCCTGTCCGCGCGGCGTGGGCCCAGCCCGTGCCCGTCCTGGCTGATGCTGCCGACCGACCCGCAGATCGCCCGCCGGGTCCTCGACGAGCTCACGGTCTGGCTCGGCCTGGTGTATCTGCGCTACCCCGACGGCGCCCGGGCGCTGCCGGAGTGCTGGTGCTGGCACCCCGACGTCGTCGAGGAACTGCTCTGGCTGATGTACGCCTGGCTGGCCGCCGAGCCAGCGACCTATCTCACCCGAGCACTACGCCATCCAGACCAACAGCGAGCCAAGAACAGGAACCCAGAACCAAAGATCAAAAGCCGCACACCGATGCATCCTGATCGTCGGGTCCGGGCCGGCCTCCGGCCGGCCACAACCGACACTGCGCGCGGTTGCTCTTCCCCTTGCCCCGTTCAAGATCATTGCGGCGGGGTCGTCATGCTGAGCATCTCCTCGGGCTACAGCCCCGAGTACCTGTTGAAGGAGATCGCCACCGGTCGCGAGAACTATTACACCGGCGCCGTCGCCGAAGGCGAGCCGCCGGGCCGGTGGTGGGGAGCGGGCGCGGAAATGCTCGGTCTGACCGGCCTGGTCGACGCGCAGGACATGCGCGCGGTGTTCGAGCGCTTCCTCGATCCGCGCGCCGAGGGGTTCAACGACCCTGAACGCTGGGACGAGGTGGACACCCTTGGACACACCGGTCGCCGGTACCTGTCCGAGGACGAGTTGTACGCGGGCGCCCTTGAACGCGAACCGGACGCGTCGGCTGAACGCCGCGCCGAACTGCGCGTCGAGGCCGGCAAGGCGGCCCGGCACAACGTCGCCTTCTTCGATATGACGTTCAGCGTGCAGAAGTCGATCACGCTCCTGCACGCTGCTCTCGAGGCGCAAGAGGTCAAGGCCCGGCAGGCGGGCGACCACGACACCGCCGACGCGTGGGCGACGTTCCGGCAAGGCGTCGAGGACGCCATCTGGGCCGGCAACAACGCCGGGCTGGCCTACCTGGCCGAGCACGCCGGCTACTCCCGCGTCGGGCACCACGGCGGGGCCGCGGGCCGCTACGTCGACGCGCACGGCCTCGTGGTCGCCTCGTTCTTCCAGCACGACAGCCGCGATCACGACCCGCAGCTGCACATCCACAACGCCGGCCTCAACCGGGTGCAGGGCCCCGACGGCGAGTGGCGCACCCTGGATGGGCGGGGCCTGTACCGGTGGCGGGCGGCGGCCGCCGCGGTGATGGAACGCACCACCGAGGAGCGGCTCACCCACACGCTGGGGATGCTGATCGCGACCCGCCCGGACGGGAAATCCCGCGAGATCGTCGGCGTTGCGCAGGAAGCCATGGACCTGATCTCCTCCCGCCGTCGCGCGGTCACCGCGAAGGCCCAGGAGCTGATCGACGCCTACGAGGCGCACACCGGCCGGGCCGCGAACAGTGCCGTACGGGATCGGCTGTCCCGCCAGGCCACCTTCGCCACCCGGCGAGCCAAGTCCCACGAGGGCGAGACCCGCGAGCAGGTCCTCGACCGCGTCGACGGCCAACTGCGCGCCGACATCGACGGCGGCCTCACCGGAATTGCCCATGCCGCGCTCGCCGCCCGCGAGCAGGCACCGACCCCGCAGGCGTGGTCGCCGCAGGACGTCATCGAGACCGCGCTCACCGACGTCCAGGAGCGTAAGGCGGCCTGGACCCGCTCCGATCTGACCCGCGCGATCAACGCCGCGCTGCCCGACTACCTCGGAATCCCGGACGGCGCCGACATCGGCCGGCTCCTGGACCAGCTGACCGTGGAAGCGCTGCGCTACGCGATCCCGCTGGACGCCGCGCGCCCCGGTGAGGACGCCCTGCCCGACGCACTGCGCCGCGTCGACGGAGAGTCCAGCTACCAGGCCCACGGCGCCCAGCTGTACTGCACGCCCGACCACATTCGCACCGAGCGCATCCTGTCCGCGGCCACCGCACCCGGCGGAGCCGCCGCGCTGCGCCCGGAGATGGCGAAGCGGTTCCTCGAGCGCCTGCGTGAGTCGGGGATCGAACTCGGCGTCGACCAGGCCGCTGCCGTCCGCGGCGTCCTTACCTCCGGCGCCCAGGTCGAATCGTTGGTCGGCCCGGCCGGCACCGGTAAGTCCTTCGTGGTCGGGGCGATCGCCCACGCGTGGAGCGACCGCACGCTGCACGGCGGTGAGCTGCCGCGGCGGGTGTTCGGCTTGGCGACCTCCCAGATCGCCACCGACGTCCTGGTCGGTGAAGGCCTGGCCGCTCGCAACGTCACCCGCTGGCTGGCCACCCAGGAACGGCTCGCCGCCGGCCCCGGCAGCGGCGGACCGCGGCCCGTCGAGGGCGACGAAGCATGGCAGCTGCACGCCGGCGATCTGGTGGTCGTCGACGAGTCCGCCATGACCGACACCCGCGCCCTCGCTCTGATCCACCGCTACGTCGAGCAGGCCGGGGCGAAGCTGCTGCTGGTCGGCGACCACCGCCAGCTCGCCGCGATCGGTGCGAGCGGCGGCATGCAGCTACTCGCCCAAACCGGCGGACGGTACGAGCTCACCGAGGCCCGCCGCTTCACCCAAGAATGGGAACGCGACGCCTCCCTGCGGCTGCGCGAGGGCGACGACACCGTGCTGCGCGACTACCACCACCACGGCCGCCTCCTGGACGCAGGTACCCGCGAGCAGGCCGAGGCCTCCGCCGCCCGGTCCTGGCTCGCCGACACCCTCGCCGGCAAGCAATCCCTGCTGCTCGTCGACGACAACGAGCAGGCCGCCCGTCTGTCCGCGCAGCTGCGCGCTGAGCTCGTGCGCCTCGGCCGCGTCCAGGAGCACGGCGTGGCGCTCGACCGGCAGGGCACCTTCGCCGGGATCGGTGACGTCGTGCAGGCCCGCTTCAACGGATGGGACCTCGCCGGTGTACAAGGCAACCGGCGCGGCCCGATCAACCGCGAGACCTACCAGGTCGTCGGGACACGCGCCGACGGCGCACTCGACGTCGTCCGGGTCACCGCCGACGACAGTTCCGCCGCGGTGGGGGAGCGGCTGGTGCTGCCCGCCGACTACGTCCGCGAGCACCTCACCTTGGCCTACGCCGTCACCGTCCACGCCGCCCAAGGGCAGGACGTCGACACCACCCACGCCGTCGTGACCGCACAGACCTCACGCGCCGCGCTCTACGTCGAGCTCACCCGCGGCCGCGACGAGAACACCGCCCACATCGCCACCGTCAGCGGACCCCACGACCCCGCCCAAGGCCACGAAAACGACAGCCTGCACCGCGACCCCATCGCCGTGCTCGCCAGCATCCTCGCCGACCAACGCCACGACGACGCCGCCCGCTCCGCGCTGGCCACCGCCACCGACTCGGTCGCCGACGCCGAGCATGTCCGAACCGCGGCCGACCTGCTCGCCGACGCCGCCCAGATGGCCGCGACCGAATGCACCGCCACCTGGCTCGACCAGCTCACCGGCGGAGGCCAACTCACCCCCGACCAGCGCGCTCGGATCGCCGCGGCCGACGGCGCCGCCTCCCTGGCCCGCCTCCTGCGCCGGGCCGAGCTGGCCGGCCACGATCCGCAGCAGGTGCTCTGCGACGCTGTCGCCGACCGCCCGCTCGAGGGCGCCCGCAACCCCACCCACGTCCTCTACGCGCGGATCACCAAGACCCACGAGCGCGACCTCGACCCGGTCGGCGAGGCGTGGGCCGACCGGACCCCGCGCACCGACAACCCGGAGTGGCGCGACTACATGACCGCGCTCGCGGCGCGGGCCGACCAGCGCGCTGCCGAGCTCGGTCGCCAGACTGCGGACGACGCTCCGGCCGGGCCGTCGAGGCGTTCGGCGCGGTCCCGACCGATCCGGTCGAACGCTCCCGTTGGGAACGCCGCGCCGGCCAGGTCGCCGCCTACCGCGAGCTGCGCGGGCACGAGCACCCCACCGAAGCCCTCGGCCGCGCCCCGGCACCGGGACAGCCCGAGGCCTACGCGGCCTTCCGGGCGGCGTGGCGCACCCTCGGCCGCCCGGAGACCGACCGCGAGGAGCTGCAGCTGTCGGACGGCCAGTTGCGGATGCGCATCCGCGCCTATGAGCGGGAGGTCACGTGGGCGCCGCGGTATGTTGCCAACGAGCTTGCCGGTACGCGTCAGGCCGCGGCGCGTCAGCGTGAGCTGGCCACGCTGCGTGCTGCCGAAGCGGTCGCCGCCGAGCCGCATGATCGCGCGCGGCTGCATCAGGAATCGGCGCAGGCGGCCGCGCTGGCCGACGTCCTCGATGAGCGGGCGTCGTCGTTGGCCGAGATCGATGACGCCCGCGCGCGGTGGCTCGCGCACACGGCGGAGACCCGCGTCCGCGCCGAGCGGTCGAAGGCGGAGCTCGCTCTGCGGCATGCAGACGATGCCGAGCCCGAACAGCGTGTCACTGCCGAGGAATGGCTCGACGCCCACCGGGAGACCGTCGCCGCGGACGAGTGGGACCGCGAGATCACCGAGGACGACGTGCGCGATGACGAGCGCGCGGCCCAGCCGCGGCTTGACACCGGCGACCGTGACCTCCGAGAGATCGCCGCGGCCGAGCCACGGCCGGTGAAGGAAGACATCATCCGCGTACCCACTGCCGAGGAGAGCGGACGCTCGATGGACGATGCCCGCCGCGCCCTTGGAGGCTGTTGCCTAATTGCGTCGTGTGCGGAGCGTGCTCGACCGAACACGGCTGTGGTGGCCGCTGGCGCGCGAACTCGGATGTCGCCGACAACTTTGGTGGCCCAAAATCCGGCGCTCGGCGGATTGGGCGACAGCCTCCTCGCCGAAATCCGGTATCGCGAAAGCGTCGATGAACAGGAAGCCGCCGAGCATCGCGCGGCCGAGCTCGCCCGCTGGCACGCCCAAGACCAGGCCGCCGAGCGCGCTACCGCGGACGACGGCATCGGGTATGAACCGGTCACCCGCAACGGCTGATGACGTGCTCAGCCCGCGACACACAGCCCGGCGACATCGACCGGCGGCGGACCAGAATGCCGCCACGCCCACCGCAGCGTCGCTCGGATCGCCTCGCACCAGCCCGGTCGATGCTCGACCAGATCCGCGCGGACAACGTCGAGTTGCTCCGCGGCCAGGTACTCGGCCTCGATGACTTCCTCATATGCGGAGACGCTGCGATCGGTCGCGGGGGAGTACGGCGGCTCGCGCCGACCGGTCTGATCGGTAACCACGACGTCCGCCAGCCAACGGCACGTCACGACGACGCCGCCTGCGTACCAGTCCGTCACCCCACGAGCCGCCTCGGCCGCAGCCTGCCGCTCGGCCGCCGCCCACACAGCGCCGAACTCCGCCCGCGGCACCCGCAAGTTCCCCACAGGCACCTGGGCCAGGTCGGCCGCGGTCACCTCCATACAGCTCAGCGTGGCAGACGACACCGACAGATCGCAGCGTCCGACCATGGTCACCGGGTGGTCGTTCCGGATCAATCACCTTCGCGCTCACTGGCAATCCTGTGGGGTGTCGGTGGCGTCCTGTAGGACGTCGCCGATGTGCCTGAGGTGCCACCGGTCACCGCCTGTTTGCGCACGACGCGTGACGTCCTCCCTTGAGAGTCGCGAGGCCGGTGGCAGCTCGGGTCGTGTCGATCGTCGACAGGGCTGTGCGCGGTGAGCGCCGTCAGTGAGCGAACGAGGACCACGACCCGACACCAAAGGCATGTCGAGCGCCCCCGACACGACCTACATGCAAGCAGACCTGTTGTCGATCACTGATAGCTCCCCGACGGATCGGCTGCAGCCGCTGCAACCCGGGCAGCGGGTGGCCGGGATCGACTGGGCGAAGGACGATCACGCACTCGCCGTACTCGACGCGGCGGCCCGCACGGTCGAGCGGTTCACGGTGACGCATACGGCGGCGGGGTTGCGGGAGCTGGTGCGCCGGTTGAACCGGCATCAGGCCGGCGAGGTCGCGATCGAGCGCTGCGATGGGCAGGTCGTCGAGACGCTGCTCGCGGCCGATCTGACGGTGGTGGTGATCAGCCCCAACCAGGTGAAGAACCTGCGCTCCCGTTACGGGCAGGCGGGCAACAAGGACGACCGGTTCGACGCGTTCGTGCTGGCGGACACGCTGCGCACCGACCGGCTGCGGCTGCGCACGTTGACTCCGGACAGCCCGGCCACGATCGCGCTGCGCGCGGCGGTGCGGGCCCGCAAGGACCTGGTGCATCACCGGGTCGCGTTGTGCAACCAGCTGCGGGCGCATCTGAAGGCGTTCTACCCGGCCCCGGTCGGGCTGTTCCACGAGCTCGACGGGCAGATGAGCTTGAAGTTTTGGCCCAGTTCGACTGCCAGGACCGCGCGGACTGGCTGACCCCGAAACGGTTGGGCGCGTTCCTGGCCGGCATCCGCTACTGCGGCAGCACCACCGCGGAGGCGATGCACGCCCGGATCGCGCCGCTCCGTCGGGCGCCACAGGGGATGCGGGGGCGGCGGCGGTGCATGTGACGCGGGCGTTGGTGGCCGCGTTGCAGGCGTTGATCGTCCAGATCGACGCGCTGACCCGACCAGATCACCGAGCAGTTGCACGCGCACACCGACGCGCACATCTTCCGCTCGTTGCCCCGTACCCAGGCCCTGCGCGCCGCGCGGCTGTTGGCGGAGATCGGCGATGTCCGCGGCCGGTTCCCGACCCCTGACGCGCTGGCATCGCTGGCCGGGGTGTCCCCGTCGACCCGCAAGTCGGGCAAGAGTCACGTCGTCGGGTTCCGCTGGGCGGTGGACCGGCAACTCCGCAACGCCCTGGTGGAATGGGCCGGGGACTCGCGGCTGTCCAGCCCGTGGGCCGCCGACATCTACCAACGCGCCCGAGCCCGCGACCACGATCATCCTCACGCGGTGCGGGTGCTGGCCCGCGCCTGGGTCTATGTCATCTGGCGGTGCTGGCAAGACGGCGTCGCCTACGATCCCGCCCGCCACGGCGGTGCCCAACGCCTGTGCCCACCGGCGGCGTGAGCCGCGTGAGCAGCCGCCGCCCTGACCAGACTGGCCAGGGCAGCGCCGCGTCTCGTGCGGGGCTCCTAATCCGAAAATCAGCCGGGGACGGGCGAACGGGACCGGCGGCTCGGCGGTTGGGTGTGCGGAGCCGGGGACGGGCTGAGGTGAGTCAGGCGGCGGGCTCCAAGGTGACCTTGTAGCCGAGGGCTTCGAGCTGACGGATGTGGTTGCGTTTCTTGCGGTCCGGGCCGATGCGGGTGTCGTAGAAGTCCGGGCCGAGGTCGTGGAAGCGGGCCTCGGGGTCGGACAGCAGGTGCCAGACGATGACCAGGATCGAGCGGCCGACCGCGACGATCGCTTTCTTCTTGCCGCGTCGGCGGGCGATGCGCCGGTAACGTTCGCCGAGGAAGGTGTTGGTCCGCCCGACGGTGACCGCGGCCTCGCCGAGGGCGGCGGCCAGGTAGCGGTTGCCGTGCCCGGTGGTGCCGCGGCCCTTCTTCTTGCCCGCCGACTCCTTGACGCCGGGGGCGAATCGGGCCCAGGCACACAGGTGCGCCGCGGTGGGGAAGCGGGTCATGTCCAGCCCGACCTCGGCGAGGATCACATGCGCGGCGGTCACACCGACGCCGGGGATCTCATCCAGCTGCTCCACGGCGTGGACGAAAGGGGTGATCAGCTCCTCGATCCGGGCCTCTACCGCGGCGATGTCGTCGCGGGCCTCGTCGATGCGGGCCAGCATGGTGGTCAGCAGGAACCGGTGATGGTTGGTGAAATGCCCGACGAACGCCTCCTCCAGCAGCGGGATCTTGACACGCATCCGGGTCCGGGCCAGCTGGGCCAGCGCCTTGGGGTCGGACTCGCCGGCGATCAGCGCGGCCAGCATCTCCCGCCCCGACACCCCGAAGATGTCCGACACCACCGTCGAGAGCTTGATCTGGGCGTCCTCGAGCAGCTTCTCCACCCGGTTCTTCTCCGCGGTTCGCACGGCGACCAGGTCGGCGCGGTAACGGGTCAAGTCCCGCAGCTGGCGGATCTCGGGCGGCGGCACGAAGCTGGGCCGCAGCATCTGCCGTTCGGCGACCTTGCACAGCCACACCGAATCCAACTTGTCGGTTTTGGGCCGACCCGGCAGGTGTTTGACGTCGCGGGCGTTCACCAACCACGGATCCAGTCCCTGCGCCTCCAGCAGGTAGAACACGGGTTTCCAGTAGTCCGACGTGGCTTCCATGACCACCCGGGTCACGCCCAGCTCGCGCAGCCGGTCGGCCAGCCGCAACAAGGAGCGGGTCATGGTCGAGTACCTCGTGATCTCCTGCGCCCGCCGGCCCGGGGTCCGCGGGCTGGGCACCCGCACACAGGTCACCACCTCGGCCTTGCCGATGTCCAACGCCGCAACCCGTTCGATGATCTCCTCGTGGTCCTGGGTGTCCTCCAACATTGCCATCCCTCCTGCTTGCGCCACCCACGGCGGCCGCCCGCAGGAGCTGCACGGGACTGGCGAATCTAATCCGAAAATCAGCCGGGGACGGGCGAACGGGACCGGCGGCTCGGCGGTTGGGTGTGCGGAGCCGGGGACGGGCTGAGGTGGTCAGGCGGCGGGTTCGAGGGTGACCTTGTAGCCGAGGGCTTCGAGCTGACGGATGTGGTTGCGTTTCTTGCGGTCCGGGCCGATGCGGGTGTCGTAGAAGTCCGGGCCGAGGTCGTGGAAGCGGGCCTCGGGGTCGGACAGCAGGTGCCAGACGATGACCAGGATGGAGCGGCCGACCGCGACGATCGCTTTCTTCTTGCCGCGTCGGCGGGCGATGCGCCGGTAACGTTCGCCGAGGAAGGTGTTGGTCCGCCCGACGGCCGACCGCGGCCTCGCCGAGGGCGCGCGGCCAGGTAGCGGTTGCCGTGCCCGGTGGTGCCGCGGCCCTTCTTCTTGCCGGCCGACTCCTTGACGCCGGGGGCGAAGCGGGCCCAGGAGACACAGATGCGCCGCGGTGGGGAAGCGGGTCATGTCCATCCCGACCTCGGCGATGATCACATGCGCGGCGGTCGACACCGACGCCGGGGATCTCATCCAGCGCTGCCACGGCGTGGGCGAAAGGGGTGATCAGCTCCTCGATCCGGGCCTCGACCGCGGCGATGTCGGCGCCGGCCTCGTCGATGCGGGCCAGCATCCGTGGTCAGCAGGAACGCGTGATGGTCGGTGAAATGCCCGACGAACGCCTCCTCCAGCAGCGGGATCTTGGCCCGCATCCGGGTCCGGGCCAGCTGGGCCAGCGCCTTGGGGTCGCGACTCGCCGGCGATCAGCGCGGCCAGCATCTCCCGCCCCGACACCCCGAAGATGTCCGACGACCACCGTCGAGAGCTTGATCTGGGCGTCCTCGAGCAGCTTCTCCACCCGGTTCTTCTCCGCGGTTCGCACGGCGACCAGGTCGGCGCGGTAACGGGTCAGGTCCCGCAGCTGGCGGATCGGTCGGGCGGCGGCACGAAGCTGGGCCGCAGCATCTGCCGTTCGGCGACCTTGCACAGCCACACCGCATCCAACTTGTCGGTTTTGGGCCGGCCCGGCAGGTGTTTGACGTCGCGGGCGTTGACCAACCACGGATCGAGTCCCGTGCGCCTCCAGCAGGTAGAACACGCGGCTTCCAGTAGTCCGACGTGGCTTCCATGACCACCCGGGTCACGCCCAGCTCGCGCAGCCGGTCGGCCAGCCTCAACAAGCGAGCGGGTCATGGTCGAGTACGTCGTGATCTCCTGCGCCCGCCGGCCCGGGGTCCGCGGGCTGGGCACCCGGACGCAGCACACCACCTCGGCCTTGCCGATATCCAACGCCGCGACCCGTTCGATGATCTCCTCGTGGTCCTGGGTGTCCTCCAACATCTGCCATCCCTCCTGCTTGCGCCACCCACGGCGGCCGCCCGCAGGAGCTGCACGGGACTGGCGAATCTAATCCGCGTGCTCGAAGCAACACTGAAGGGCCCATGACGCAGCTCCCAGCGCCCGACTAGACGCACGACCTCAAGTGGATCAAGGAACAACGACGTCTGCGGGCGACCAGCACAGATTTTCAGCCCGGAACGGGCCGCCCGACAGGGGGAACGGAGACTAACGCCAGACTGTGGTGCGCAAGCAGTACCACTTCTGGCCTGCCGACCGCGGATTCGACGCCTGGGACGTCGACCGCCTGATCGAGCTCAGCCGCCGATGCTGCGTAGCGTTTGATCCACATCACAACAACCTGGCCAGCTCGATCTAGGGGTTGACACAGGCCATCTCCGGGCCGCGCGGGCCAACGAACTGCTGATCGACGCCTACGGCCCGCTCCCTCGGCCGTCCGAGCGTGCGTTCGGCCCTCCTCCGAATGCAAGGGCCGCAAAGCTTCTTCGCCCTTCTGGTCCGCTCCGCTGGCGCTCCGCCGAAGATCCTCTGCTTCCTCCCTTGGATGCGGAGCCTAATGGGGCCAGCCGGGTCGAGGCGTGCATGATCACGGCTCGGTGGCTGCCGGTTGGTGAGCACTCGCGGAGCCGGGACCCTCACGGGGAGTCCCACCCAGAGACCGTGCCCGATGTGGAGATCCAGGACCACGACGTCGCTGGCTGGCCACGGTGTTGCCCGGCTGGATGAGGGTGTGGCCGGGTTGTCTCGGCTGCACGCGCTGATCCCCAGCATGCCGCGGACCTCGAGCCCGACCAGGTGTTGATCGGGATCGAGACCGACCGCGGGTTGTGGGTGACGGCGCTGGTCGCCGCGGGCTATCGGGTGTTTGCGATCAACCCGCGGCAGGCGGCCCGGTTCCGCGAGCGCCACGTCACGTCGGGCGCCAAGAGCGACACCGCGGACGCACGCGTGCTGGCGGACACGGTCGGCACCGACGCCCATCAGTTGCGCCTCGTGGCTGGGGACAGCGACCTGGCCGAGGCGATCAAGCTGCTGGCCCGCGGGCACCAGAGCGTGATCTGGGACCGGACTCGGCAGGTGCAGCGGCTGCGGTCGCTGCTGCGGGAGTTCTTCCCCGCCGCGCTGGTCGCCTTCGACGATTTGACCGGCTCGGACGCGTTGGAGCTGCTGGCCAAGGCGCCGGAGCCGGCGGCGGCGCGGCGGTTGACCCGGACCGAGATCGACGCGGCGCTGCGGCGGGCGCGGCGGCATCACCGCGCGCGGCGCACCGAGCACATCCGCGACGCCCTGCACGCCGAGCAGCTGAGCGCGCCGCCCGCCGCGACCACCGCTTGCGGGGTGCTGGTCCGCAGCCTGGTCGCGCTGATCGCCCCGCTGAACGCCGAGGTTGACACGCTCGCCGCCCAGGTCAAACAGTACTTCGACGGCCACCCAACGGGGGGTCTACCGCAGCCGGCCCCGGGGTAGCGGTGATCCTGGGACCGCGGCTGCTCGGCGAGTTCGGTGACGACCCGCACCGCTACGCCGGCGCGAAGGCGCGCAAGAACTACGCCGGGACCAGCCCGATCACCCGCCAGTCCGGCCGCAGACGCACCGTGTCGGCCCGGTTCGTGCACAACGACCGGCTCGTCGATGCGCTGAGTCGTCAAGCGATGGCCGCGGTCTCCGCCAGCCCGCGCGCGCGGGCCTACTACGACTAGCTGCGCGCCCGTGGCGTCGGGCATCAGGCTGCGCTGCGCCAACTCGCGAACCGCCTGGTCGGGATCCTCCACGGCTGCCTGAGATCCGGCCGCTGCTACGACGCGGACACCGCGTGGCCGCGAGCCGATGCCCGCACCGCCGCCTGACACTGCTCCCCTGATCGGTGGAGTCGGGTATTGCCGACGGTACGTCGCGCCGCCTGGCCTACTCCGCCTCTGACGGGGTACCAATCATGGATGCGGTTGGTCACGTTCAACACGTGGGCCATGCGCGGGGACTGGGCGGCCCGCCTGCCGGTCTTCCGGGACGGGTTCCGGGCGCTCGACGCGGACGTGATCACTCTGCAGGAGACGATCCTGACCGACGAGGTCGACCAGGCCGCCGAGATGCTCGGGCCGGGCTACCACCTCGTCCAGCAGCGCGACCGGGAGCCGGACGGGCAAGGCATCACGACGGCCAGCCGGTGGCCGGTCGGCCGCGTCGTCGAGGTCGACCTGCACCTGACCGAGCGGACCCACGACTTCGCGTGCATCTGTCTGGTCGCCGAGGTGCTCGCCCCCGAGCCGCTGGGCCGGATCTGGGTCGCCAACCACTTCCCCGACTACCAGCTCGACCACGAGCGCGAACGCCGCGTTCAGTCCGTCGCCGCGGCGCGCCGGCTCGAAGCGCTGGTCGCCCAGGCACCCGGGCACGTCGTCGTCGCCGGTGACCTGGACGCCGACAGCGCGTCCGACAGCCTCCGGTTCTGGACCGGGCGGCACGTAATCGACGACGTCAGCGTCTGCTACCGCAGCGCCTGGGCGGCGACGCACCCCGCCGAGCCGCTGGCGACCTACCTGCCGGCGAACCCCCACCAGATCACGCCGGACTGGCCGTTCCGCGGCATCGACCACGTGCTGGTGCGCTGCGACGACGCCGGCCCGACGCTGGCGATCGCGAACTGCCGCCGGGTCTTCGACCACGGGTCGGCCACCCCGAGCGACCACTACGGGCTGGCCGTCGACCTCCAACCGTGACCTGGTCCACCGTCCGACCGCAAGCATGGTGCTCCACCTGGATGCGGCGGGACTGGGCGCACCTGAGCCGGGGGAGCTCAAGGCCGCACGGCCGAGACGTTTGATCGTCCTGCCTGCGGCAGGGCTCCCCGTGCCGGCCCCGGCTTAGCACCAGCCGCCCCTCCACGCCCATGAACCCGGCCCAGCCGGCCGGGTGAGACAAGCCCCTGCGGGGTCGCTGCGCGATCTCACCCGCCCGGCCGAGCCAGAACCCCGGGCGCGGAGCCACTGCGACCGGTGCGGGGCGCCGACAAGCGGCAGGCACACGCCCGCCGCCCCGCCCGACGGGGCCAGCGGAACTGCTGCCGGCGGGCGCCTTGCGCACAAACGGCCAGGGATGTCTCTGGGCCGAACACAGGGCCCGCCTAACGGCGAGACGGGGCAGGCCCCGCTCACCGCCAAGCGGACGGCCAAGGGAGCGAACTTCGAGCCACCTGCCCCGACGGGACACCGGTCACCGCAGGGTTCGTGAGCGAGGCCTACCACCGGCTGTTCCACATCGAGGCCGCGTTCGAGATGTCCAAGCACGCGACCTCGCCGCGCGGCCGATCTACCACCGAAAACGGAAGTCCATCGACGCGCACCCCACGATCGTGTTCGCAGCCCTGGCCGTCGGCAGGCTGATGCCGCTTAACTAAGCCCCCGAAACGCCGACCCGCCACGATCACAAGCCCTTTACTTCGTGATATTCCTTGCGGTCCCACCGTCGATGCGGCCTTGCCACGCACGCCCGACCGACGGCGGCGCAAACGTCCTGGGACTTGGCGGTGCGTCACACATCCATCGCGAGACGCCGAACGAGAGAGCGGCCGCAATCGCGGCCGTATACGTCCATTCCGACTTTGTCTTTGCCCCCCAAGCATACCAGCCGTCGCCTGGTATGTGAACTAGTACGTGCGCTGCGCCGGTCAGGTTTAGGCCCGTAATAGGAGCGAAGGTGGGGAGATGCGCAGTGGCGGCGACGAATCTTTGCCAGTACCGCCTAAGTGCCCGCCTATTCCGAGGCGGCACCAATAGGACAATCCGCTGGTGAAGGAGGGGTCGGCCAACATGCCCAACTCCCACATCAAGCCATCATTAAGCTCTGAAGGTGCAGCCGACACCACAACGGCGAGCGACCTAATGGCAAGATCTTGCACCGCTGCCTGCCAGTTGTCGTGCGCAAGAGTGAATTTGGCCGCACCCAACCTTACGAATCGACGCCCAGGGTCGTTTACGGCGACGAGCGGACCGAATCGTGCTATCCGCCACGAAACGACCTCCTCAAATCGACGGGTCCTGCGTAAGGAGAATCTTCCCAGTACGCCTCGACGGCTGAAGCGCGTTGCACGGATCCGGACCTTGTCGTCGCCAAAGCTTCGTAAAAAGAGTATCGGTGGTCTCTGATCCCGGGTCACAACGTCTGACGCACTTCGCGCAAGCATCGACTTGCCAAGTCGATCAATTGCAAGTGCGCCGACTACTGCTACAAGAACGATCATCAGTACGTTATATGCAGCCTCCGGCGCCTGAAGCAGGTAAAGTCCAATCGGGGTGAGCAGATTGCCGCGACCCGCAGTGATGTCCTCCAACGCAATTTGAATCTCGTCTTGAGCGAAGACGGTGAGGCTTGATGCTATAACGAGCACGGCCGTGCCGAGATATACGACGCCACAAATTGCCAGAAGAACACGCGCGACTCCGCGGACCATCAAACCGAGTGGCGCGGCTCTGTCCGCCCTGAGTCGCGCAAAGAGCGAGATGCCCTCGATGAACGTTGGATCGCTTAGCTTGCGCTGGCCGTAATACCCGAGTATAGCGAGCCCGACTGTTATAAATATTCCGACGGCGTATTGAATGGTCAGAGGCTGTGAACCCATGTATCGTGACAAGATGGCGAAACCCAGAAGCACGAAACCAATGCGATTAGATAGCTTCGCGGTGCTCCACGCGTAGGACTTCCATTGCTTCCGTTCGCTCTGGTCACATCGATCCACCGGACCGAATGAGGAGGAATGCGATAACGAGATCGAAGTGTAAATCGAGCGAAATCAGGAATAGCGATAAGGAGTAACCAAAGTGTCATAGGGATCGACAGTGCAGCTCTTTGGAACCCACCCAAAAGCGCAGCATGGGGTTTACCGAGGCGGCCACCAGCAGAGGCCTCCAGACTGCTAGAGTAGTACTCGTTCTGCTGACGACAATCGGATTCCGGCAGTGTCCCGCAGGCAATGACGAGTGCTTGAATCGTCGATCCTTGTACCCACATCCGACCCAATTCGGCGTCTGGCTTTGCCTGCATTCGATAAATAGTGTCAATCTCGGGCCCGAAGATTGGGGGGTAATCTACGACCACGGCCTCCATCTTAAGTTGAGCGAGAACGTTTCCGCGGTAGGCTCGTCACCGCAGACATTTTCCTTGTGCGTAAGCGTCTCCTTGGCGTTTGGACTATACCAAACCGCCTCATAGACAGAGCAGTGCTTTCCTTGTGCAGCTGGGATAATAGCGAGGAGGTGTGGCTTGGCTATCGCTTCCCACGGACTACTCTGATCAATTGGCGTCCAACTCATATCCGCCTGAGCGCTACCGGACGAGATTGCGATCAGAGCGCAGGCTGCAATAAGCTGGACGATAAGAATACGGCGTGTCGTTCCTCGCCATCCGCTGTGACTCCAGCTCTTTAGGCCCTGTCCCTTCCGAACGAGGACTCTCAAACCCTACCCCTTTGCGGTCCGGTTCCATTGGGCATGTGGTGTCGCATCTGCGGACTGTCGTAGGGTACCTTCGCTCTGATTGCTAAGATCGTTACCTGAGCTTCAACCGAGGAGGTCGAAAGATTGGATACTTCGAGTACATCACTCTGGTCCGATACCGTGACGGAGGCGAGCTATAACGGCGACAACGTCGCCTATCAGGCCGCAGTACTCGAACAGTACAAGCTTTATGTCGAGATGGCAGACCGCGTAAGCTCACGACGAGGCACAGCCAACACATTCTTTCTTTCACTTAACACGGCAGTATTTGCACTATTGGGAACTGTCGGGCCGCATGCCCGGTCGTGGCTGCTGATATTTCCGCTTGTCGGCCTAATGGGGCAATGTGTAGCGTGGTACTACATCGTACGCTCTTACCGGCAACTAAATTCTGCCAAATTCCGGGTAGTAGGGGAGGTGGAAGAGAGGTTACCAGCCTCACCGTATTGGAGAGCTGAATGGGCTGAGTTAGGGAAGGGTCGCGACCGGGGCACGTATTGGCCACTTTCGCATCTCGAGCAGTGGATACCGGTACTCTTCGGCGCCGTCTATATTGCAGGATATGTAAGTCTCATGATCACCTAAACGGGGCTCTTCCGGATTCGGAGTGCGAGTGCTGCGCAGTGCAGTAGGGAGCGGATGTGGTAGTTGATCAGGTTGTGGAACCCGAAGGCGTCGCGGCGGAGTGCTTCCAGCCAACCGTTGATGGCTTCAGTCTGCCGGTTGGCGGCCCGGTGGGTGAAGTAGGCCAGGACGTACGTCGCGACGCCGCTGCAGGGTCCGTCCCAGCGTGGCGAGTTCGTCGAGCCCGGACGGGACCGCGGTGCCGGAGGTCGACCGAGGGCATCCGCGGTAGCCGCTCCCAGTTACCGGGCGCCCCAGCCATCGATACGTGCTCGAAGTCACTCCGGCCTCCGTCTTTCACCGGGTTGACGACACGCCGGGCGTGATCTTGGGATAGACGTGGCGAGGTGCACCTGACCAGGCAGAATGCGATTTGTCGAAGATCGTATGCTGACCTGGAAGGTGCACCTCTTCCGTGCAAGATAGTTCATGGGCCGACCGGCTGGAACTCGTCGGTGATGATGACCGCCTGGTCGGGTCCGCCGGGGCGCTGCCGGTGCGGCTACTGGCCGAACGGACCGGGCTACGGGCCGGGCTGTCGACGGCGATGACGCGGCGCGGGTTCACCCCGCTGTATGACCGCGGCCAACTGCTGGTCGACCTGGCCATGGCACAGCTGCTGGGCGGGGAGGCCATCAGCGACTTCCAGGGCCTGCGGCATCTGGCCCCGGTGATCGGGCCGATCCCGTCGACCCCGACCGTGTGGCGGGCGCTGAACGAGGTCGGCCAGCTGCAACTGGCCCGGATCAACACGGCGGTGACGACGTTCCGGCGGCACTGGTGGGGGCTGCTGGCCGCCCGCCCTGACGGGTTCCCGTGGCTGAAGGTCGCCGGCCGCGAGCTGACCGGGATCACCGTGGTCGACCTGGACGCCTCGATCGTGTTCGCCGCCTCGGACAAGGAGAACGCCGTGCCCACCTATAACCGTTGACTGAACTACTGGGGTGTTTCTGCAGGCCATAGAGGCGGGCGGGTTCTCGTTGTGGCTAGGGTCCGCGGCCATGACTCAGGGGGAAGTGGGGCAGCGTGACTTGGTCGCGCTCGTCGTGGACGGTGTTGGCTCGGTGGTCGAGACCGACGTGATCTGGGAGCCCTACCGGTTGGTCGATCCGGTCGGCGGGGTGGTCGGCTCGGTGACCCAGTTCCTGCAGGAGTTGCAGGCCTCGGGGCGCAGCTCGGCGACGCAGCGTTCGTATGCGTTGGACCTGCTGCGCTGGTTCCGGTTCCTCTGGGCGGTCGAGGTGCCATGGCGTGAGGCCACCCGCTGTGAGGCCCGCGATTTCTGCCGGTGGCTGGCGCTGGTCGACAAGCCCCGCCGCGGCGCCGGCCCACGGGCTCTGGCTGGGGCGGCGAATCCGGTGACGGGCAAGCGGTCGCCGGGCAGCAAGTACGCGGTCGCGACGCTGGCGCACAGCGAGACGGTGTTGCGTGGCTTCTACGCCTTCCACCTCGAGGCGGGGTCCGGTCCGATCGTGAACCCGTTCCCGCTGGTGCGGGAGCGGGCAGGGTCTCGCGCGCATGCCCATCACAACCCGATGGAGCCCTTCGCCAAGCAGCGGTCGGGCCGGTATCGCCCGCGGCTGGCCCAGCGGGTCCCGCGCCGGATCCCCGACGAGCGGTTCAACCAGGTCTTCGCCCGGCTGCGCTCTGACCGGGACCGGGCGCTGGTCGCGTTCTGGGTCTCCACCGGCGCGCGGGCCGCCGAGCTGCTCGGGGCGCGCGGCGGGGACGTCGACCCGGGACAGCAGCTGATCACGGTGGTCCGGAAGGGGTCGCGGGCGGTGCAGCCGCTGCCGGCCAGCGCGGACGCCTTCGTCTGGTTGCGGCTCTACCAGGTCTCCCTCGGCGCCGACGCGCCCGCGGGGGCGGACGACCCGTTGTGGTGGACCAACCGGAAACCACTGCGGCCGTTGACCTATCACGCCGCCCGGGCGATGTTCACCCGCGCCAACCAGGCGCTGGGCGCGAACTGGTCCCTGCACGATCTTCGTCACACCGCGGCCCACCGCATGGCGCGGGACCCGCAGATGCCGTTGTGCGACGTTCAGTGGGTCCTGGGACACGTCCACCTCTCGACCACGCAGCTGTATCTGACTCCCGCCCCAGCCGAGGTCATCGCAGAGGTCCTGGCCCATCACCAACGCCGCCTGGCCGCCGCGTCGACGCCCCCGCCGCCCACCGGCCCCGGCGCCGGCTATCGCGTCGAGTCCCTGGACACCTTGTTCAGCAAGCGCTCGTCGTGATCATCGGCCACAGGCCCGCCACCCAGACCGTGGCACCGGCCGGGGCCGGCCCGTTGAGGGCGTCCGGGACAGACATGCAGCAGCTGCATCGCCGGTATCCGCCTCGCCGGCTCGAGCCGACGTGGCGTGCCACCTGCCAAGACGCCGACCTGCTCCTGGCCCGGATGCTGGAGCCGCCGTTCACCGCGACGGCAGCCCGGGTGCGACGGCGCCGCGGGCTGGTGTCGGTGATCGGCTGGCTCGCCGACCACCCTGGCCAGACGTGGCAGGAACGCTGGCAGGTAAGCGGCGCCGACGCTTTGGGCAACGCCGGCTGGTGGCGCCCGTCGCTGGACCGGTTGCAGTCGGGCAGCATGCGGCACGGGTCCTCGGTGTCGGTGATGGGAATGTCAACCCCATCTGGCCCCACTGTGATGGCTTGATTTGGCCCCACCTGTGGGCAGGCTGATTCAACTCACGGCCATCGACGGTGACGGTGAGTGACGGATCTTGGTGGTCGGCTGGTGGTCTGGGCTGGCGGCTCCTTTCGACGTGGTGGGTTTGGGTGGCGTGCGGTGGAGGCGTCGACGAGGCGCGGGTATGCAGTTGTGCCGGTGATCAGTCGGTGGGGGTGATCGGCCACCTCCCGTCGGCGATGGGCGAGTCGGCGGCGAAGCGCAGCCAGGCCTCGTGCGGGCTGGTGGCGAGGAGGGCTGCGATGTCGTCCCAGCCGGCGCCGTTGGCGCGGGCGCTGTGCACGGCTTCGGGCAGGCACCGCTCGGCTTGGGTGATCAGGGCGTCGAGCAGGTGGATCAGGACGAGGTCGTCGCCGATCCACAGGCCTTTGCGCTGGGCGAGCGCGAACAGCGCGTCGTCGAGGACGGGAAGGTGTCGTCGTCGGTGCGTCGGGCGGACGGCTCGGTCATGGCCGCGGCTGCGTTCGGGTCGGGGCCGGGCGGGTGGTCTTGGCGGCTCGGGAGGTGCGCAGCCGGTAGGACGCGGTGCCGGTGTCGCCCTCCAACCGGCTGTCCCGCCGGATCCGCTCGAACAGCTCCACCTTCGATCTCCTCTGCATCCCGTCCCTGCCTCCACGACGCCGCTGCGCGACATCACGGAACGTAGGAACGGACGAACGGAAGTGGGGCCAAATCAGGCCATCACTCCGGCCCCAAGTGGGGCCAGATCAAGGTGTCATTCTCAGGTGACGAGCAATCTGCGGGTCAGCCTCAACCTGCTGGTCTGCGCCGACGCGATCCGCCCCAGCCTCGGCTGGCTCCTGACACCCTTCGCCCCCCACCACCTGGCGGTGGACATGGCCCGTGTCCGCGACCCGGAAGGCTTCGCCGACCTATCCGCCCGGCTCAAGGCCGGCGGGGCCAGCTCGACGATGACCAAGTCGTCGCTGCGCCGCGCAGCGACGATCCTGGCGGCCAAGGGCGGCCAAGTCGCCGACATCACCGTCGGGGACTGCCTGGAGCTCGAACAGCGGCAAGGCGGCGACGGGATGCGGCGCACGAACCGTGGCGCGGGCCTCTACGGCGCCCTTCACTCGATGGGCGTCTTCGGCGCCGATCCTCCTTCCACCCTGCGGGCTTTCGCCACCCAGGGCCAGCTCAGCCCGCAGCAGATGCTCGACCGCTACGGCATCGAATGTGCCCTGTCCGGCAGATGCTCAACGAGTACCTCCTCGAACGCGCCCCCTCCCTCGACCACACCACGCTGCGCGGCCTGGCCCTGACCCTCGGGCGGCTGTTCTGGCGAGACCTGGAGATCCACCATCCCGGGATCTGCTCGCTGAACCTCGCCGCCGACGTCGCAGCCGCCTGGAAACAACGCGTCCTGGTCAAGATCAGCCGCGCCGCGGACCCGGACGGGCAGGTCGTCGAGACCCGGCATCTGCGTTCCAACGGGCGCGCCGAACTCGGCCAGGTCCGCGCCTTCTACCTCGACATCGCCCAATGGGCGATGGAAGAACCAGCACGCTGGGGCCCCTGGGCCGCCCCGTCGCCGGTCCGCCGCGAGGACCTGGCCAGGGTCAAGGAGATCCGACGGCGCAAGTCCCGGATGGACCAGCGCACCCGAGAACGCCTCCCCGCCCTGTCCGCGCTGACAGCCCGCATCACCGCCCAGGCCCGAGCCGGCGCCGAACGACTCGCCGCTGCCCAGGCCGTCGCTCCCGGCGAGCGGTTCACCTGCCGTGGCGAGGTGCTTCACCGCGCCCCGGTCCGGTCCGGGCCCACCAACCCGGACCTGGAGCGAGGACCCCTCCACGCGCGCCCGCCGCGACCTGTCCGGGGAGGAGGACCGGGCGTTCTGGACCTGGGCGGCGATCGAGACACTGCGCCACACCGGGATCCGGGTCGAGGAGCTGTCCGAGCTCAGCCACCACAGCCTGGTCCAATACACCCCGCCGACCAGCAACGAGCTGATCCCGCTGCTACAGATCGCCCCATCCAAGACCGACACCGAGCGGCTGCTGGTCATCAGCCCCGAACTGGCCGACGTCCTGGCCGCCGTCATCCACCGCATCCGCGAACCCTCCGGCGCCGTGGCCACCGTCGCGTCCTACGACCCCCACGAGCGGGTCTGGAACCCGCCCATGCCGCTGCTGTTCCAACGCCGGTTCGGCGGCGGCAACCGCGCGATCCCCTCCGGCACGGTCCGGGACTGGATCTGCCAAGCCATCCCCGAGGACACCCCAACCGGCGACCCGCTCACGAACTCCACGGGCCAGCCTTTGCGGTTCACCCCGCACGACTTCCGGCGGATCTTCATCACCGACGCCGTCCTGCACGGCATGCCACCCCACATCGCCCAGCTCGTCGCCGGGCACCGCGACATCAACACCACCATGGGCTACAAGAACTCTCGGGAATTGCATCAGACGAGCGAGGAACTGCAGGTCGCCTGCTGAGGGTGCTCCGGCAGTGATGCCATGCAGTCCGGGCGACACGCCGTTTGACCTGTATGGCTTGCTGGGTGATCCCGTTAGATGAATGATCCTGCCGTCAAACGATCGTGGAGATCGGGTCTGGAGGCAGGGATGGGGCGGGGTGACCTGGCGGGCGCTGCGCACCTCGAGCTCGTCTCCGGTGTGGTGCAGTTGCGCCCCGAGGACGCCATGGTGGAAGCGATGCTGAACGGCTGGCGCGCCCAGCAGGCGGCACGCGGGCTGCAAGGCCTCGCCACGATGGCGCCGCGGGAGCGGTTGGTGCGCCGATTCATCGCGTTCACCAACGAGTACCCGTGGAACTGGGGACCGTCCCATGTGGACGAATGGACGCAGTCGCTGACCGGCGAGAAGCATCTGGCGCCGTCCACGATCCGTGGATATCAGACGGATCTGCGCATGTTCAGCGAGTATCTCTGCGACGGGCGCTACGGCTGGGCGATCGCTTGCGAGCGGGAGTTCGGGCCGGGTGTGCATCCGGTGCCGATCTGCCACGAGTGGAACACCATCACGCACCTGAATGACTACGAGGGCAGCCCGGAGGCCCGGCCGTTCACGCGCGAGGAGTTGCAGCGGTTTTTCGACTTCGCCGACGACCAGGTCGACCGGGCGGTGGGCGCCAAACGCAAGGGTGCGCTGGCCGCCTACCGGGACGCGACGTTGTTCAAAGTCGCCTACGGGTGGGGGCTGCGTCGCACCGAGACCGCCAAACTTGATCTCGCCGATTGGGGGCGTAATCCAGCGGCTCCGGAGTTCGGCCGGTACGGGATGCTGCACGTCCGCTATGGCAAGGCGGTGCGCGGGCAGCCGCCCCGGCGCCGCAACGTGCCCTCGGTCATGGGGTGGGCGGTGGAGGCGGTGGCCGACTACGTGGAGAACATCCGCCCGCACTTCGGCTGCGCCGATCATCCGGCGATGTGGGTGACCGAACGCGGCGGCCGGGTCAAACCGGCGGAGATCAACGCCCGGTTCGTCGCCTATCGCGAGGCCCTTGATCTGCCCAGAGCCGCTTCTCCGCACACTTTGAGGCACTCGTTCGTAACGCATCTGACCGAGGATGGTATTGATCGGAGATTCATCCAAGAAGCCGTTGGGCATCGCTGTGACACCTCGACCGCAATATATACGCACGTGTCCGGCGATTTCATGAATACCGCCTTGCGCAAGGCGCTCACCCCAGCGTTCGACGAGCCGAGCGAGCAGCGGAAGGAGCGGTGAATGAGCCGCAAACTCGACTACCGGTGGCACCTGCGGCAGGTCATGGCCGCCCGCGGCATGTTCGCCACCACCGACCTGATCGAACCGCTCGCCCAGCGCGGCATCCACCTGTCCTCCAGCCAGGTCTACCGGCTCGTGGTCGAGCGACCCGAACGGCTGAGCCTGAAGGTGCTGATGGCGCTGCTGGACGTCCTCGACTCCACGATGGACGAGCTCATAGAACCGGTCGCTGCCGCCCAGCCCGCCCGCCGGTCCACGGCCGCCGGCGGAGCCGAAGCCGGGGTTGGCGACCTGCGCCCGAAACGTGCCCGCATCACTCGATCCGATGGGTGAGCGATGAGGACCACCACCGCGGCGGCTGAAGTCCTCGCGGACCCGATCGGTGTGGTCGTGGATCTCGTCGCGGGGATCGAACCCGGGCTGGACCGCGGAATGATCGAGGCCACGGTGGTGCGCGTGGCGGGCGGACGGGCCAAGCGTCGGCGCCTCGCCCAAGCCCTGCACGTCCGGCCCGCGCTGCTGACCGACGGTCGGTCCCCGGCACCCAGGGGTGTCGGGGACCTGCTCATCGCGCTGCGCAACGCGGGCTCGGTGAATGTCTCGCCGCCGGTCTGCGCAACGTGCGGCAAGCACCTGCGCACCATGCAACGCCGCGGCCAGGACTGGTACTGCGGGGTCTGCGGTCCCCGGCGCGAACCCTGCGTGGCCTGCGGCAACACCCGGACGGTGCACTCGCGTGACCGGGACGGACGGCCTCGATGCGGGCAATGCCCGCCCGACCACGGGCATGACCCGCTGGACCTCATCGTCGACGTCGTGTCGGGCGTCGATCCGGCGCTGCCCAGGGAGGTCGTCGTCACCGCGGCGAACGCGGCGGCGACCCAATCCGGACAACGCAATCGGCTGGCCTGGGCGCTGGCCGACCGGCCGCAACTCCTCACCGGAGCCGGCGCTGAAGCGCCCGTTCCCTCGGTGCTGCGCCTGATCGACAAGCTCTGCAACGCAGGATCCACGGGCATCGTCCGGCCACCCTGCCCGCACTGCGGACGAGTGATCACGCTGATCAAACCCCGAGCCGGGCTGCGGCTTTGCCGCAACTGCGTGGCCAAGTCCCGGGCCGAGCCCTGCGCACGGTGCGGGAGCGTCAAAGAGGCCGCCACCCGCGACGAGCACGGCCAGCCGCTGTGTCCCAACTGCCTGATCACCGACCCGGCCAACCACGAGTCCTGCCTCGAGTGCGGCCGCCGCCGGCCGGTCAGCATCCGCACCCCGCACGGGCCGCTCTGCCCGACCTGCGTCCCATGGAAGAGCCTGACCTGCGACATCTGCGGGAAGGACGCACCCGGCGTGATCTCCAAGACCACCGGCAAACCGCTGTCGAGCCTGCAAACAGCGCTGGATCCGATGCTCGGGCTGCGGCGAGGTCGGACCGCTCCGCGGCGGCACCCTCGACAAGCCGCTCTGCTCGACCTGCACCCGCCCCGACCCCGGCTTCTGGCGCAGCTGCCCGAACTGCGGCCAGCCCGGCCGCATCCACGCCGGACGATGCGCCCGCTGCACCATGGAGCAGCGGCTGCATGAACTTCTCAGCAACGACGAGGGCGAGATTCGCCCGGAACTGCAGGCCCTCAACATCGCCCTCGCCAGCGCCGACCGACCCGACACCGTGACAGCCTGGCTCGACAAGAGCGCCGCCCCGGCGCTCCTGCGCGGTCTCGACGCGGGCACACAGCTCACCCACCAGGTCCTCGACCAGCTGCCGGCCGGCAAGCCGGTGGAGCACCTGCGCAGCGTCCTGGTCGCCATCGGCACCCTGCCACCACGCGACGAGCAAATGGCTCGGCTCGAACGCTGGATCACCGACGTGATCGCCGAACGCGACAACCCCGACGAGCAGCAACTGCTGCGCCGTTACGCCGTCTGGCACCTGCTGCGACGGCTCCGCCACCGAACGGATGGCACCGAGACCACCTACAACCAGCTCGTGGGAGCCCGCCAGCAAGTTCGGGCAGCGATCTCCCTGCTCGACTGGCTCACCGCCCGCCACCTCACCCTGGCCACCGCCCGTCAAGGCGATCTGGACACCTGGCTCACCAGCGAAGAAGCCGCCCTCCGCCGCGAGGCAGGACACTTCGTCCGATGGGCCAAGAAACAGAAGCTCACCCGCCTCGACCTCCCCGCCGTCAGGTGGGGCGGCCCCTCCCAAGTGATCGACACCGAGGCCCGATGGGACCAAGCCCGCTGGCTGCTGCACGACGACACCCTCAAACCCGAGGACCGGGTCGCCGGCCTTCTCCTGCTGCTCTACGCCCAATGGCCCGCCGCGATCAGCCGCCTCACCGTCGACCACATCCAGACCAACAACAACGAAGTACAGGTACGGCTGGGCCGCGAGCCCATCGTGCTGCCCGAACCCCTCGCCGAACTCGTCCTCCAGGTCGTCGCCAACCGCCGTGGCAAGGCCGCCCTCGGCGACCAAGGCACCTCGCCATGGCTGTTCCCCGGTGGCCAACCCGGCCGACCGATCAGCGCGTTCGGACTCGCCGAGCGACTCCGCCAACTCGGGCTGCGTCCCGGGCGAGCCCGCTCCACCGCGCTGTTCCAGCTCGCCACCGACCTGCCCGCCGCGCTGCTGGCCCGCATGCTCGGCATCCACATCGCCGTCGCAACCACCTGGCAACGCGCCAGCAGCGGCGACTGGACCAGCTACGCCGCCGACGTCAGCCGCCGGAAACCCCGACAAGACTAGGCATTCGGACAGTTGGAATATCTGACGTCGCCAGAGGCCGTCTATCCCGAGGAAGCCATCAACGGCCACCGCGCGTTCATCGCCCGCCGGCGGGCCCTGCGCCCCGCCGAGGAATACCGGACGCCCACCGACGACGAATGGCAGGAGTTCCTCGGTCACTTCGAGCACCGCAAGGTCTCGCTGGGCACCTGCGGACGCTCTTACGCCACCGCCTGCATCCACGAGCACGTCCTGCCTGCGTTGCCCACTGCTGCGACCTGACCCCGCCCAACGCCACCGGCTCCTCGACGTCCGCGACAACCTGCTCGCCCGGATCGACGAAGCCCGCCGCGAAGGATGGCTCGGAGAGCTGGAAGGCCTACAGATCAGCCTCGCGGGAGCGCGCGCCAAGCTCGCCCAACTCGACCAGATGACCATCCCCAGCCCGACGAAGCCCGTCGATCTCGGTATCCCCACCCGGCCACAATCCTGAAGATCAACAAATGTTCAGAGAACAAGGGCGGCATCGGGTTCTGCCCGACCTTGGCCTCCTGCGACAACACCGACGACCTGCTCGTGATCGACCCCCGCCCGGGTAACGCCACCTCCAACGACGCCGCGGACAACATCGCCCTGCTGGATCGGGCCGTCGAGCGGTTGCCGGGCCGGTACCGGCGTCGGATGCTGGTGCGCCTGGACGGGGCCGGGTTCTCCCACGAACTGCTCGAACACATCGCCGCCGGCGGCCAGGTCGCGGGCCGCAGCTGGGAGTTCTCGGCCGGCTGGTCGTGCACCGACCGGGAGATGGACGCGATCGCCCAACTACCCGCCCAGGCGTGGACGGCGGCGATCGAGCAGAACGGTGAACCCGTCGAGAACGCGTACGTGGCCGACCTGTCCGGCCTGCTCGACCTGAAAGGCCGGCAGCAGAAGATCCCCGGCCTGCGGGTCCTGGTCCGCGACGAGCCGCTGCACCCCCGCTACCGCAAACGGGCCACCGACCGGGAGAAGGCCCTGGGCCGCCGCTACCAGCTGATCGTCACCAACACCCAGGTCGGGCAGATCGCCTGGCTGGATGCCCGCCACCGCTCCCACGTGCACGTGGAGAACGACGTCAAACAGGCCAAGGACCTCGGCCTCGACAACTGGCCCTCCCGATTCTGGACGATCAACCTCGCCTGGACCCAGGTCATCGCCCTGGCCGCGAACCTGCTGGCCTGCTACCGCCACCTCGCCCTCCCCGAGGGCGAGCTGCGCGACGCCGCCCCGAAACTGCTGCGCTACCGGCTGTGGCAGCTCCCCGCAAGGCTCACCCGCGGGCAACGCAAACGGTGGCTGCACCTGCGCGCGGACTGGCCCTGGACCACCGACGTGATCAACACCTGGCAGGCGATCAAGGCGATCCCCGCACCGACCTGACCACCACCCCACCCACCCCGACGATCATGAAAGGACCCCGGCCGGAGCGTGGAACCCGGCGCACCGACGCGACAGTCGGAGCACGACGCTACCCACGAACAGGCAAACCGTGACCAAAATTACAAGATTGTAGTTCAGGCCCGCACCTGCCACCCCGATGAAAAATCCAGGCCGGCTCCCGCGGCTCACACGCGAAGGCGCAACACTTGATCATGCGCTCTCGATGCCCACGCTTATCCCCAGGGTTTGGCGAGACAACCGGTTTCGGCGATCACAAGCTTGCTCTGCTGGTGGCCAAGGTGGAAACTTGCCGACGTGGCCGAGGCTGAAGGGCTTTTTGACGTGCAAGAGTGGGACTTCTTTGTCTCCTTCACTGCGGCGGACGAGCAGGATGCGCGGTGGATCGCTTCCGAGCTTGAGGCCGCTGGTTACCGCGTGTTGTTTCAGCATCACCAGTTTGTGCCGGGTTCGGACTTTCCGGGTCTTATGGACGAGGGTGCTATACGTGCTCGCCGCACTATCGGCGTGCTCTCTCCTACGGCGTTGGACAAGCCCATGGTGCGCCGGGAGTGGGACTCCTCGATTGTGGTCGACCCTTCGGGTTCGGACAGGAAGTTGATCCTCGTCGAGGTGGTACCTACAGCCGATCTGGTGGGTGTGCTGGCCGCTAACGTGCGGATCAAGATCGTGGGACTGACGGTCACCGAAGCCCGCGAGACGCTGCTTGAGGGCGTTGCGGCGGCGATATCGGGGCGGCGGCCACCGCAGCCGACGGTGCCGTCGTGGCTTACCGACCGCGTGCTGAGCGCCCGGCTACCTGTCCCGGTCGCCCCGCGGCGGGTGGTGGAGCGACCCGGTGTCGGTGCAGCGTTGCGCGAGCGGATCCACGGCGGCGCGATCATGGGACTTGTCGGACCTGGTGGTGCCGGCAAGACCACGACTGCCCAGACCATCGCCGCCGACGTGAGGGTTCGGGAACGCTTTGAGGATCGGATCGTGTGGCTGAATGTCGGACGCCATCCCGATTTGGCAGCTTGTCGAGATCGACTTGCGGAAGCTCTCGGCGGGGGGATTGCGGGCACAACCGAGTGCGGGCTCGACGAGTTGCGGCGCCTCGCCGCTCATGGCCGCCATCTGGTCGTGTTGGACGATGTGTGGGATACCCAGCATCTCGCCGAGCTGGACGTTGCGGTAGGCGAAACCGCCTGCGTCGTGACTACCCGAGATCGCGCCGTGCTGCCTTGGCAAGCCGATGTGCTCGACATCGGCCTCGTGGATGACGCCACCGCCCGCCGTATCCTGGCCTCGTGGGCGGCGTCCGCGCCGGAGGATCTACCAGCCGCCGCTGGCCCGATTGCGCAGCGGTGCGGCGGGCTGCCCCTGGCGTTGGCTGCCGCGGGTGGTCTAGTGCGCTCCGGTCTTGACTGGCCCGACGTGGCAGCGAAACTCGACGCCGTCGACGACGAGGAGCTTGCGCTGCGCATGCCGGGCTACCCGTATCCGACACTGCTGCGAGCCCTCTCGGTCGGTGTCGACAGCTTGCCTTTCGGGTTGCGGGAACGCCTGGAGGCGATGGTTGTCCTGCGAGATCGCGGCACCGTGCCGATCGAGGTGTGTGGCGTGCTCTGGGTGGACGGCGAGTCCGTTGTCCGCTCGTCCCTGACGCAGTTGTCGGAGCGTTCGCTGGTCACTTACGACCCGGCGGCTGGCACCGTGGGAGTCCACGAGCTTTTGCTGCGCAGTCTAGCGTCCGGCGCCGGTGAGGAGTTCCTCGACGCGAGCCATCTGAGCTTCGCTCGGACCCTGCTGGCCGGTCTCCGGCGACCGGAACGGTCCGCCGCGGGCACGAACGCACTGGATCGCTACGCGGCGCGGCATGTCGTCGGCCATCTGGTCGAAGCCAACCGCCCCGAGCTGGTGCACGACCTCCTCGCCGAGAGTGTCGAGGTGACCGACGACGGGGCCGCCCGTCCGGCGAATTTCTGGTTCCACATCCATACCCGTACCGGTGGCGTCGGCGGGTACCTCACCGACCTGGACACCGCCCGGAAGCTCGTCGAGCGCGAGACGGACGAGGGAGCCGCCCAGAAGATGCCTACGCTCGGCTGCGCGTACGAGCTGCGTTACGCCCTGCTGCGGGCCTCAGTGACTGCGCTCACCTCCACGATGCCGTCGTCGGTCCCGGCACAACTGGTTCGGCGCGGCATGTGGTCTACGGAGCGTGCGGTGGCGCACGCGGCAGCCATGTCGTCGGACGGGCCGGACGCCCAGGTCGAACTGCTGGAACTGGTCGAGGAGAAAGAGCGCGCCGACATGGCCGCCGCCGTCCTGGACTCACCGCACGTCAACGAGTTAGTCCTCGTGGGACCTATCGGGCGCACGATCCGCCCCTGCGTGTCTGACCAGCAGTGGAAGCGCAAGGTGGCGGGACTGGTCCGTGACGCCCGCGGCGGGACGTCGGCCTGGGACCTCCTTGTGGTCGCCGAACTGCACGACGGATCCGAGCGCCAGGCATTGTTGCGCGAGGCGGTGGCGAAGGCGCGGTACCGGTCCGTGAAGGGCATCCCCCCGGAGAGGTTGACAGAGGCAAACGCGCTAATCGCCCTTGCGCAGTACGCGTCCGACGGCGACGCCATCGGTGAGGCACTGCGGGCGACGTGGGCGCTCCAGCCCGGCACACGCAGGGCGGCATGCTTGCTCAAGATGGCCGAGCTCGTCAGCGGACTGCGCCGCCGGCGACTGGTGCATCGAGCGCGAATCGACGCGTTGGCAGACCGCCCGACTTCCAGCTACCTAGCGTCGGATCGGCTCAGAGTGCTCGCCGAACTCCTCGATCGCAGCACCGGACAGGCTCGCAAAAAGGTTCTCAGCGCTCTGGTGCACGACGCCTGCCGGGATCCCACGCAGGCCTCGGACGCCTTGAAAACCGTCGCAGCGAAGGCGGACGCGAATCAGTTCGCCCGCGTGACCGCTGCCGTGCGAGACGTCGCCGACCCCGTCGCTCGGGCCAAGGCAGCGGTGGACCTCGTCGACGGCGCTGAGGGGGTGCGGCGAGAAGAGCTCATTCTCGAGGCCCTGCGCGGCGCCGAGAAGATCGTCGCAACAACTGCCGAGGACCGAGACCGCACGATGTACCTACTCGCCCGGCTGGCCGCGCACCTGCCCGACGAGCGCGGCGACGTGCTGTTGCGCCGAGTGGTGGCCCTGTCGGGGCAGATCGGTGACGCGGCCGACCTCGCCCCGTGGCGCGCGGCGCTCGCTGCCCACCTGCCTGACGAGGTTGCCGCCCCCTTGCGGGCATCCGCACTGGCCGACGTCCGCACGACCCGCGGAAGGCGCCACTCGGTCGCCTGCCTATTACCCGAGCCGGCCCGCAGCCAAGAGCTGCGAAACCTGCTCCACGATGCCCTCGGTGAACAGGATGCGTTCAAGCGCGGGTTCGCCTTACGTGATCTCGCGCCTGATCTGCCGACCCCGCTGGCCCGGGAAGCGGCCGCGGCCCTCCGTCAACTGTTTCGGCTCAAAGCTGACCGGACGTCCTATTTTGCGATCCGCGTGGCCCGCGAGGCGGGCGCCCTCCTCTTGGACCGCTTCCCGGAGCGCGAGCGCGTCGACCTGCTACCAGGGCTGCTCGAGCTGATCGAACAACGAGATATGTGGGCCGAGAGCATCGACCGGCTCGGCCCGCAGATGTCGATCGAGGAGATACGTGCGCTGCTCGACCTGGCACGGTCACGCTACAACGAAGTCGGCATGCAGATACGCGTAGCCACGCTGCTGCCCTGGATGCCGCCTGGGATGCGCAGGCAGCTCGTCCCGGGCGTCCGCGCCGCGGCCGACACCGCGCCAGTCAGCATGCGCGCCGCGATGATGGTCGGGCTGGCGAAGACAACGATAGGCCCGGAGGGTGCCGAGTTTCGGCAGGCCGCCCTCGCATCGGCGCGCGAAATGCCAGCACAATCGGCTATTCGAATCTTCATCGCGGTCGCCCCACTGATTGAGGCGACCGAGCAGGCAGCAGTGCTGGCCGAGGCACGATCCCTTGCCAGTGATCTAGGCATATCCACAGGCCTTGGGCAAGCCGTGCAGGTTGCGATCGTGGCCGACCAGATTCTCGACGAGGCCAAGGCATGGTCGGAGTACTGGCGGCCGCTGATTCGCGCGGCGGCTGCTGACAGCGGTCGGTCAAGTGTCGGATTGAGAGTAGAGACCACTACCAACGCGGTGCATCGTCTCGGCGGTTCGAAAGCCGTTCATACTGTGGCCACCGCGATTGACGACGCCATGCGTTGGTGGCCCTAATGCGGCAGCCGCACTTGTAGTTAATCATGTCGGCTGATCCCGCCGGAGGCGGGTGCGGTGGTGATACCAGCGGGCGCGTGATTGATGGCGTTGTCTGCAGAGGACCCGGTGCAGGTGATGTGCGATGTCCTGGCCGGTGTGGGTGAGCAGGTTGAACAGTCGTTTGACCTCGGCGACGGTGAGCGCGATCAGTCCGAGGTCTCGGGGTGGGTGCTGGTCGGGGTGGTTGGGGAGGACGGGTTGTCGCCCTCGGGATTTCTCGGCGGCGGCGGTGAGGGCGCAGACGGCGAGGGCGGCCATGGTCGGCACGGTGTGGCGCAGCAGGGCGGTGTAGAGGCGGACCTGGGAGTGGTCGAGTCCGAAGTGGTCCTTGCCGGACGTGCCCGTTTCCGAGCATCCGGCTCTCCAGTGGCTACGCCGTGAGCGTTGCGGTGGGCAGCCCACGGTGGATGTGGTCATGGCAGGCGGCGACGCCACCAATACCGCGCCCGAACCAAGTCACTACCAGCGCCAACAAGCGGCCGGAGCATGGCCATAACGATCTACGGCTGGAGTACTAAGCCATCACACCCGGGTGGCCCATCACGCTGGAGGTCCACTGCGCTGGCGGCGGTGTCGCCCTCATCATCGGCCGTGTCCCGTGGCTGGCCGGGGAGAACGCGCAACGGGTCGTGATCGTCGACGCGGTCGCCACGTCGCTACTGGCCGACCTGCGCGGCGCCGCATAGGCAGGGCAGCCCCACCGTGGATGAACCGGAGCCCGGCTGGCGGCCAGGCCATCAGATCCTCGTTGAGCTCACCGACAGGCAGACGGTGCGCTGCCGCATCGTGAACATCCTCGACGACGCACCGTGCAGGTCGTGCCGGAGCACGAGGTCATGATCGGCTAGCTCCTGCCCGCTGATGGTCGTCATCACCGGTCCGGGGACGAACCGCCCGCCGTCACCCCCGGATGGCGCTGCGCCCAGTCCTCCGCGCCTTCGACCAGCCGCTGCGCCGCGGCACCCCGGGCCAGCGGACCTTCCGCCTCACCCGACCAACGCCGCCCCGCGACCTCGGTGCGGTGCCGGTCCCAACGGCTGTCAAGCACGGCCCGGTCGCGGGGCAGCAGCGGGCGAGGAGCGATCAACTCGTCGGCGTGCGTGTCACAGGCGAACCCCAGCCACGTCGTCCGGCTGTAGGCGGCATACCATAGCCCCGCCACGGTCGGCTCGGCCTCGCAACTCGTCGGGGCCAACATGTCGTGGCGGATCATGCCGCCGCACCCGGCATTCATCGCGTGGAACGCCACCGGACCTCCCCGCACCCGAAATGATCAGCGAGTCGCTGGGGAAGCGCGACGAGGACGACGCTACCGCTCCGCACCGACAACCCGGTGTCATCCCGGCTGGCTGTGCGAGGGTCCGGCCGAAGAAGGTGGCATGTGCGGCATGAAGCGGTGTGGAATCGCGTCCCGCCGCCGAGCCCCATGCGTCGCGCCAGCCGAACAAGCTCCGCAACCGTGGCGGTGACAGCGTTGCCGAGCTGATCGCGAACTATTGTGGATGATC
The DNA here is from genome assembly GCA_963822805.1 of uncultured Actinomycetota bacterium. Lineage (GTDB taxonomy): Bacteria > Actinomycetota > Actinomycetes > Mycobacteriales > Pseudonocardiaceae > Pseudonocardia. The sequence continues at coordinate 190,356 of CAWGIV010000010.1, forward strand.
GCGTGGCAATCACGATGGCTGCGAGGCTCTACCAGCCAGGTGGCTGCAGATCCGCCAGCTTATACAGCGATGCTGGCGGATCGGGACGGCCGGGTCGTGGTGACCAAGGACCGCGATTTCCGGGACGGGCACTTGCTCGCAGGTTTGCCGCGGCGACTGTTCGTCGTCGCCACCGGCAACATCACGAATGCCACGTTTGCTCGCGCTGTTCCGCGACCATCCTATGACGGTCGTCGATGCGCTGGACGAGGTCGACTTCGTGGAGTTGCGGCCTGACGTACTGGTCCTGCATCGACGTCCGAGAGCGCAGTGATCTTTGGCCACAGTCTTGGCCACGAACTGCGGCCTGCCGGTGCCGACGATGCCGGATTCGGTGCGAGCCGGGCCGGTGATGCGGCCGCCACCCATGGCGGCGTCGGCGTCGGACTACGGATCCGATGCCCATCCGCGAGGCGATCTCCGGCCTGTTCCGTCACCGCCCGTTCGCAGCGGCCGTCGGTGCCGACCCGGGCCGGACGGCCAGCTCGGCGGGCGCCGCCTGCGGCCCGCGGGTCTCGGCGCCCCCGGGCGGGTTGGTCGTGCGTCGGACCGCGTCGAAGATCGAGAGACCCTGGCTGACCAGCCCGGCGGCGATCTCGCCGAGGCCGTCGGCACCGTTGAGGACGGTGACGTTGGCGCCCGCGAGCCCGAGCGCGGCCTGGCGGACGATCTCGGGAAGCTGGTCGATGAGCATCCGGTCGAGCGCGACACGATCGTTCGACGCGGCGGCCTCCGCCTGGATGCGCATCTTCTCCGCCTCCGCCAGCGCCAGGATGCGCACCCGTTCGGCCTCCGCCTCCGCGGGGCGCACGACCTCGGCCACCAATTCCTGTTGCCGCAGCGCGGCGGCGCGTTGGGCCAGCTCGGTCTGCGCCGCGATCACCTCGCGCTGGGCCTGCGCCTGGGCGAGCGGTCCGGCCTGAGCCGCCTCTGCCTGCGCGGTGTCGATCTCGCCGCGGTACTGCGCCTGGATGACGGCGGTCTGCCGGGCGTACTCGGCCTGCTGGCGCTGCGAGAGCTGCGCGGCCTCGGCGGATGCGCGGTCGGCCTGCGCCTGAGCGATCTTGGCCTCGCGCTGGATCGCGGCGTTGTACGGGGCCGCCATCGCCTTGATGTATCCGAGGTCCCGGTCGTCGATGGACTGGATCTGCAGTGAGTCGACGCTCAGCCCGAGGGTCGCCATCTCCACCTTGGAGCCGTCGAGCACCTCGCCTGCGAGCTTCTGACGCTCGGTGACGATCTCCTCCACGGTCATCGACCCGATGATCGAGCGCAGGTGGCCCGCGAAGATGCGGCCGGTCAGAACCGACATCTGGTCCTGGTCGGACAGGAACCGGCGCGCCGCGTTGACGATGCTCTCCTCGTCGTTGCCGACCTTGAACGCGATCACGGCGCGGACATTCAGCGCGATGGCCTGCCGCGTGACGCAGGCCTCGGCGACCTCGGCCTCGCACATGGCGAGCGTCAGGAAGCGGACCTTGCGGACGAAGGGCAGGACAAACGCGCCGTGGCCGGTCACCACCCGAAACGGGGTCCCGCCCGTGCCACCCTTCCCCCCCGAAATCAACATGGCCTGGTCTGGTGCGGGGACTCGATAGCCGAACATGGGTTTTCTCCCTAGCGAAGCGGCGTGCCGTTGGGATCCGTCCACGCGACCACGCCCACGGCCCGGGGGCCGCGGCATTCGACCACAAGCACGTTGATACCGGGTGGAAGCGGATCGTCTGACCACGCGAGAAACGTCTCCGAGCCGCCTCGGATGCCGACCAACGCCTCGCCTGGGCCGCGCTGCCCGCGGGTCGCAACGGTCAGCACCCCGGTGCGTCCGATCACCGACACATCCGACACCATCGGTCACCGGCCTCTCCGTCGCAGGCCCGATACCCGCAGGCTACGCCGACCGACCGTCGGACGGAGGTCGCGCGGAGCGTGGCACGAGCCGCAGTGGATGTCTGCCTCGAGCGCCGCCTCGACGTCCGGTCACTGACGTCCGTTTGATGCGATCCGGTCATTAACCGCCGCGAAGTCCCGTGTCGAGCGGCTGCACACGAGGTTCTCGGCCGCCGCTGGCAGCGCAGGATCCCCAGGATGACCGGTATGCACACGCGAGCGTCGGAACTCCGGATCAGAAGGTTTGGGGGCTCGAATCCCTCCGGGCGCGCCAGGACACGGGTCCTGACCAGCAAGAATGGTCGGATCTAGGTCCTTTTCCGAGGCGTCCACGAAATGTGACCGCGCCTCGATCCTGGAGATCGTCGCGCGCTGGCGGACCATGGCGTGGCCCTGGCCCGTGGGCGGGCCTCGGGTGATCGTCGGTTGTTTAGTGCGAGTCTCGGTGGTGGGGGTGTCGATCGGATGTGCGATCGTCGGGGGGTGTGGGCGAGGGAAGTGAGCTGGACGCGGCGCAGGAGAGGCTGCTTGCCGTCACTCGTGACGTTGCGGCGCGGATCGCTGGTCTGAACCCGCGCCAGGTCGACTACTGGGCTAGTACCGGGCTGATTGAGCCGGCGGTCGACACGCGCGTCACCCCGGGCCGGCGAGTCCGGCTGTACGGCCTCGTTGACCTTCTGTCGTTGTTGGTGGCGGCTGAGCTGAAGAGCCGGAAGGTGTCACTGCAGCACATCCGCGCGATCGTCAGTCACCTTCAGTCCCGCGGCTACTCGAATCCGCTGACCCAGCTCACGTTCGCGACGGTCGGGCGGCACCTCTACTTCATGCATGACGATGGGACCTGGGAGGGTGATCTTCAGCCCCGACCAGGTCGTGATGCACGAGGTCCTCAGCCTTGACCCGCTGCGGCGGCGAATCGCTAACGGCGCGCGGTCGGGTGCGGGGGTGCGCTGCCGTGGGTGTCGCTGGTGGTTGGGTCACCGGCATGAGGCAGAGGCGGGCACCGCGGCAGGACCGACCAACGGCGGCGCGGGTCGCGGTGGCGGGCGTGGTCGGTGTGGTTGTGGGCGTAGCGGTCGGCGCCGCGGAGGGATGGACGTACGCCCCGGCCACCGGGTGGACCGCCGCCGCCGCGGTCCTGGTGACCTGGACATGGCTGGTCATCGGACCCATGAGCGCCGAGCAGACCGCGGCCCACGCCACCAGGGAGGACCCGGCCCGGGCGTTGACCGATCTGATCGTGGTGATCGCGAGCGTCGCGAGCCTGGGCGCGGTCGGGTATCTCCTGGCCGCCGGATCCGGCGGCCACGGTGCGGGCGCGGCAATCGCGGCGGGTTTGGGCATCGCCAGTGTCGCGGCAGCGTGGGCCGTCGTGCACACCGTGTTCACCCTGCGCTATGCGCTGCTGTACTGCGCCGACGACGGGGGCGGGATCGACTTCAACCAGTCCGCGCCTCCGGACTACCTTGATTTCGCCTACCTCGCCTTCACCATCGGCATGACCTATCAGGTGTCGGATACCGACCTGCAGACCCGCCCCATCCGGGCGACGGCGCTACGGCACGCGTTGCTGTCCTATCTGCTGGGGGCGGTCGTGCTCGCGACGGTCATCAATCTGGTAGCCGGGCTGGGCAGCAACTCCGGCGGATAGGAATCCGTCACAGACGCCCCCTATCCTGACGCGGTGGCGGAACTGCACTACCGGCGCGCGTTCGCGGCCATCACCCCGTCCGGCGCGACCCCGGAGGCGGCGTTCCGTCAGCTGATGGTGGCCAACGTCGCGAGCGCGATCCACGTCATCCACGCGCCGGGCGGCCCGGTCTCGCGGCCCGGGTGTGTCATCGCTTCACCGAGCTGGGGCGCCACCGCGCCGCCGCCCCCGGTCGGGCCCGACGGCGTCGACCCGAACGAGAACCAGGACTACGTCTACCACTGGACCCGGGACGCGGCGATCACCGCGATGGAGATCGCCGCGGCCGCGCCGCCGGGCGTCAACCCGACGCTCGTCGACTACGTCACGTTCTCCGCCGCCTGCCAGGACGACCTCGCCGCGCACCCGGACGTCGGCTTCTTCCGGGCCTGTTTCAACATCGACGGCACCCACCGCGACTGGAGCGATCAGAAGGACGGGCCCGCGCTGCAGAGCCTGGCGTTCGCTGCCGCGTGGCCGTTCCTCGACGACGCGACCCGCGCCACCGCTACCATGCTCGCCCAGCGCAACCTGGAGCACACCGTCACCGCGTGGCAGGACGACGCCGGCTTCCGCGGGCCCTGGGAGGACCGGGACGGCGCGTCGTTCTTCGCCCGGGCCGCACAGGTGCGGTTCCTCGACGAGGTCAACGGCCCCAACACGCTCGGTCTCGCGAAGCCCGCGCAGTTCACGACGGCCCGCGACGGCCTGCGCGCGGCCCTCGACCGCCACTGGGACCCCGCGCTCGGCTGCTACCGGTCGATGCTCGGCGCCACCGACTACGACCCGAACGCCGACGTCCTGATGGCGTGCGTCTATGGCGCGGTCGCGGTCACCGACCCGCGACTGCTCGCCACCGCCGCGAAGCTCCGCGCGGCCTTCGACGTCGACGGGCCCGCCGAGTACCCGATCAACCGCGCCGACCGCGCCCGGGGGTACGGCCCGGTGATCGGGCGCTACCCGCAGGACTCCTACGACGGCAACACCACCGACAGCACGCTCGGCCACCCCTGGGCCGTGTGCACGGCCAACTTCGCGCAGCTGTACTTCCGGCTCGCGAACACGATCGCGGCGGGCACCCCGGTGGCCTACGACGAGCTCACCGGCCCGTTCTTCGCCCAGATCGGGTTGGCTGCCGCCCAGGTCGGGGACGCGACGGCCGTGCGGGCAGCGGGCGACCGGATGCTCGCCGCCGTCGTCTTCCACAGCGCCGAGTGGCACCTCTCCGAGCAGTTCGACGCCACCACCGGATTCGAGAAGAGCGTCAGCGACCTCACCTGGAGCTACGCGGCCTACCTCAGCGCCGCACGCGAGCGGGGCTGAGCGAGGAGGCTCTGGAATGGACGTCGTCACGTTGAGCGTCGCCCAACTCGTGGAACGCGCCCGGGACCTGGCCGGGCAGGGCGGGCGACGGCTGCTCGGCATCACCGGGGCGCCCGGCACCGGCAAGTCGACGATCGCGCGGGCCGTCCTCGACGAGCTCGGCCCGCGGCGGTGCGCGCTGGTGCCGATGGACGGGTTCCACCTCGCCAACGCCACCCTCATCGCGTGGGGGCGCCGGGACCGCAAGGGCGCCTGGGACACCTTCGACGCCGACGGCTACGTCCACCTCCTGCGCAGGCTGCGCGACCAGGCCGAGGAGTACGTGCACGCCCCCGACTTCAACCGCGACATCGAGGAGTCCATCGGCTCCGCCCGTCCCGTGCATCGCGACGTGCCGCTCGTCGTCACCGAGGGCAACTACCTGCTCTCCCGCGAGGGCGCGTGGCAACAGGTCGCGGGCCTGCTGGACGAGACCTGGTACCTCGACCTCGACCCCGCGACGCGCCGCGAGCGGCTCGTGCGCCGCCACGAGCGGCACGGCAAGACCCACGCCGAGGCCGAGGCTTGGACCGACGGCTCCGACGAAGCCAACGCCGGGCTCATCGCGAAGACGCGCGACCGTGCCGACCTGGCCGTCACGGTGGCGTCCACGCCGGATCGCGGCCCGTGAGGCGCACGGGTCCATGTGTTCGCGGCCGGACAGTGTGCTCGCTACCGCACGGCACGGCGGTGCACGGCGCCGATGACCGCCACGTAACAGCCATGATCGGCGAAATCGGTGCGGGAGGTGTGCTGATGCACCTCTCACACCAATTCCGACGATCTCCGGTGTGTAGAGGCTCCGCGAGCGTCTCAGGAAGCGACCTCGGCCAGCAGCGCGTCGAGCTTGGCGTACCCCTCGTTGACGCCCGTCTCCATCCCGCTGCGCAGCCACGCGTCCCGGCCTTCGAAGCTGTCCACGAGCGACTGGGCGTGCAGCCGGGTGTGGCCGTCGCCGAGGTCCTCGAACGTCAGTGTCTCCAGTGCGACGCCGTCCGGCTCGCCCTCGTAGGTGAACGTCTGCACGATCCGGTCCGGCCGCACCTCGTGGAACGTGCCGCGGAAGCCGTACTCCGCGCCGTCGCGGCTGCTGACGAACCGCCAGCTCCCGCCGGTGCGGGCGTCCCAGTGCACGATGCGGGTGGCCACGCTGTCCGGCCCGACCCAGCGCGCGAAGAGGTCGGGGTCGGTGTGTGCCCGGAACAGCTGGTGCGGGGTCGCGGCGAAGTCCCGGGTGGTCCGGATGATCGGCAACTTCGGGTCGGCCTCGATGGCGGCGGAGGTGAACGTGGTCATGTCGTCCCTTCTTCGGTGTCGATCCAGGCTCGCCAGCACGGCGTCGAGCCTCTGGTAGCGCTCCTCCGCCCGGCGGCGGTACCGCTCGATCCACGCGGTCATGAGGTCGAGGACGTCGGCCTCGAGGTGGACCGGGCGCCGATGGCTGGCTCCGGCGCGGCTGACCAGCCCCGCGTCCTGCAGCACCTTCAGGTGCTTGGACACCGCCTGCACGGTCACCCGGTACGGCGCGGCGAGCTCGCCGACCGTCGCGTCGCCGACGGAAAGCCGGGCCACGAGGTCGCGGCGGGTCGGGTCGGCCAGCGCGGCGAAGACGCGGGACAGGGGATCGGTCACGTCGAACCTCAACTCATCGGTTGACGACGACGATACCGCAGATGTCAACCGTTGGGTTGAGAAAGGGGTCGGGGCACGGCCGCGAACGGCGACAGCGCGAACCAGCGCGGCATGGCCCGACGCAGCTCTTCGGGGCCCTCGATGCGCACCCGGCCGGTGCCGAGCGCGGCCGACCAGGCCAGGTCGCCCCGCCAGATCTGCACCATCGTCCGCAGGTCCGCGGTGACGGTCACGGCGACCGGCTGCTCCGGGTCCTCGTCGCAGACGTCGACGTCGTCGGGCCGGATCACCAGCCACCAGTCGCGGCTGCGGGGCGGCGCGTCCGGGAAGTGGAAGCGCACGGTCGTCTGTCCCGGCGGGACGGCCGCGTAGTCGACGTTGCGGTGCATGTCCCACAGCAGCAGCTTGGGGTCGAGGTCGGCGTCGCCGAGCTCGCCGATCCACCGCACGCCCCACCCGCCGAGCGCCTCGACGACCGGGCGCAGCTCCGCGCCCGCCGCAGTGAGCACGTAGCGCCCGTCGTCCGTGCGCTCCACCACCCCCGCCCGGCTCAGCTGATGCAGCCGCTTCGACAGCAGCGACGGCGACATCCGCGGCAGTCCCCGCCGCAGCTCGTTGAAGTGTTGGCTGCCCGCGACCAGCTCGCGCACGACCAGCAGCGTCCACCGCTCGTCGAGCAGCTCCATGGCCTTCGCCACCGGGCAGAACTGGTGATACCCAGGCACGATACAGATCCTGTACTAGGAAGGGCCGGTCGCGCTTCCTACCGTCGGCCCATGACTTCCACCATCAGCGATCCCCTCAAAGTACGACACCGGGCGATGTGGGGCCTCGGCGACTACCCGCTCGTGGCCGACACCGTCGTCGCCGAGCTGGGCGCCATCCTCGTCCAGGCGTGCGGGGTCAAGGCAGGCGACCGGGTGCTCGACGTCGCCGCGGGCGCGGGCAACGCCGCGATCCCCGCCGCCCGGGCGGGTGCGCAGGTCGTCGCGAGCGACCTCACCCCGGCCCTGCTGGCGGCGGGGCAGGCCCGGGCGGGCGACCTCGCGATCCGTTGGGAGGAGGCCGACGCCGAGGCGCTGCCGTACGCCGACGGGACGTTCGACGTCGTGCTGTCCTGCCTCGGCGTGATGTTCGCGCCGCACCACCAGGCGAGCGCCGACGAGCTCGTGCGCGTGTGCAGGCCCGGCGGCACGATCGGACTGTTGAGCTGGACGCCGGGCGGGTTCATCGGCCAGATGTTCGCCGCGATGAAGCCCTACGTCCCGCCGCCGCCGCCCGGCGCGTCGCCGCCGCCGCTGTGGGGGAGCGCGGAGCACGTGCGGCTCCTGCTCGGCGAGCGCGTGACGGACGTCCAGACGCAGGTGGCGACGGTGCGGGTCACCGCGTTCGCCACGGCCGAGGAGTTCCGGGACTTCTTCAAGGCGCACTACGGCCCGACGGTCGCCGCGTACCGCGGGCTCGCCAACGCGCCCGAGCGGGTGGCCGCGCTCGACGTCGACCTGGCCGCGCTCGCCCGCAGGCACGACCTCGGCGGGGGCGCGATGGAGTGGGAGTACCTGCTGCTCACCGCCCGCCGCGCCGGATAGCGAATCACCCGTTTGCCGGTGTGCCGGTGTATCAGTGTCTCCTGGCCCGTCTCCTCACTGCAGGCGTGGAGTGAGCGGGGTGAGCGTCCATGGACGCGGCGTTGGTGGGTTCTCTTGTTACCGCACTGATCTCCGTGGCGGGCGCACTGATCAGCATCGTCTTCAGCAGGCGAACGGTGGCGAAGGACCGTCGCGAGGCCGCCGACCGGATCGCGACCCGGTTCACCGAGCCCCTGCTGCACGCGGCCTTCAACCTCGAGACGCGCTTCTACAACATCGTCGGGCTGGGCTTCTTCGATCGGTTCCACCACGCCGAGAGCTCCGAGCAGGACCGGGAGTACGCGGTTCTCAACACCATCTACGTCGTGGCGCAGTACTTCTGCTGGATCGAGATCCTGCGCCGCGACGTGCAGTTCCTCGACCCGCGCAACGACCGGCGGTACGTCACCGTCCTGCGCCGGATCGAGGGCGTGCGCGACGCGTTCACCGACAGCATCACCGTCCCGGAGCAGTGCTTCCGGCTCTTCCGCGGTGAGCAGCGGGCGTTGGGCGAGGTCCTGCTCGTTCCGGTCGCCGACCCGCCGCCCGGCGTGCCGCGCTGGGAGTGCCTCGGCTACGCGCCGTTCGTCCACGCCCTCGACGATCCGCAGGTCGCCCGCTGGTTCACGCGGCTGCGCGCGGACATCGACCTGCTCGTCGTCGACACCGCGGGCCACGACGGGCGGCTGCGGATGATCCAGAACCGGCTCGTGGATCTCATCGACGCCGTTGATCCCGACGGTCACCGCGTGCCCGCCGAGCTGCGCAGGCGGTTGCCCCCGCGCGGCGCCGCCGAGCTCCCGCGCCTCGCCGCCCAGAGGACGACCGGCGATGCTTGACGACCTCACGCAGGCCTGCGGGACGATCGCGCGGCGGCTGCTGCGGGGCAAGGTCGTGCCGGTGCTCGGCGCCGGGGTCAACCTCAGCGAGCGGCCGCCCGACGCGTGCTGGAAGCGCGGCGCCTACCTGCCCAGCGCCGCCGAGCTGGCGGTCGAGCTCGCCGTCGAATATCCGATGATCGACAGCCGGGACCTCGCGCAGGTGGCGCAGTACATCGTGTCCAAGGACGGCGCTGGTCCGCTGTACGAGGAGCTGCATGCCGTCTTCGACGCCGACTACCCGCCGACCCGCCTGCACCGCATGCTGGCCCGCCTCGCCCGGCAGCTGCGCCGGTCGCCGGAGTCGCGCGACTGCATGCTCTGCGTCACGACCAACTACGACGACTCGCTCGAGCGCGCCTTCACCGAGATCGGCGAGCCTTACGACGTGGTGACCTACGTCGCCGAGGATTCCGACCGCGGCAAGTTCCGCCACACGACCCCGGACGGGCACAGCGTGGTCATCGACAAGCCGAACGAGTACGTCGACGTCCGGCTGGACGCGCGCACGGTGATCGCGAAGGTGCACGGGGCGGTGGACCGCACGGAGCAGCGGGACAGCTACGTCATCACCGAGGACCACTACATCGACTACCTCACCCGGGCCGACGTCAACGGCCTGTTCCCGGTGACGCTGGCGGCGAAGCTGCGCACCAGCCACATGCTGTTCCTCGGCTACAGCCTGCGCGACTGGAACCTGCGCGTCATGTTGTACCGGCTGTGGGGCGAGCAGGGCGGCCGGAACTTCAAGTCGTGGGCCATCCAGTCCCACCCGAGCCCCATCGACCAGGCCGCTTGGGACGACCGCGGGGTCGACATCCTGCCGGTCCGAGTGGAGGCCTTCGTGGAGGGGATCCGCGAGTGGATGCCGCCCGAGGGGGGTGAGGTGGCATGACGACCGCGACGTCGCCTCCGCTGCGCACGGTGCGCCGTGACGACGGAGTGCCCGACTGTCCCTACGTCGGCCTCGAACCCTTCAAGGAGGACGAGTCGGCGTTCTTCTTCGGTCGCGACCGCGAAGCCGAGATGATCGTCGCGAACCTGACGGCGGCCCGGCTGACCCTGCTGTACGCCCCGAGCGGGGTTGGCAAGAGCTCGGTGCTGCGGGCCGGGGTGCTGCCGCGGCTGCGGCAGCTGGCCGACGACGACGTCGACGAGGAGGACGTCGCGGCGACCACGGCCGCGGTGGCCTGCGTCAGTGACTGGAGCACCGACCCGCTGGAGGCGGTGGCCGAGGCGGTCCGGGCGGCCGTCGCGCGGGTGACCGGTCAGCGTACGGCGGACGGCCCGGAGCGTCGGCGCTCGGTCGACGACCTGCGTCGACTGCTGCACGCGCGCGGTGTCGCCGTCCTCTATCTGATCCTCGACCAGTTCGAGGAGTACTTCTTCTACCACCCGGCCGATTCGGCGACCGACACCCTGACGGCCGAGCTCGGGGAGCTGCTCACTGCGCGCGATCTCAACGTGCACGTGCTGATCTCGATCCGCGAGGACGCCCTGGCCGGGCTGGACCGCTTCAAGGGCCAGGTGCCCCACCTGTTCGGCAACTACCTCCGGATCGCCCACCTCGACCGGGCGGCGGCGACAGCGGCGATCCGCCTCCCCCTGGCCGAGTACAACCGCCGGGTTCCGGCCGACGCCGCGGTGGACGTGGATCCGCAGCTCGTGGACGACCTCCTCGACCAGGTGCGGGCCGGGAGCGTCGCCGTGGACCCCGATGGCGCATCGACCGCCTCGACCACGCGCAGCGGGCTCATCGAGGCGCCCTACCTGCAGCTCGTGCTCACCCGCATCTGGGAGCAGGAGCGCGCGCAGCGTTCGCACGTCCTCCGCGCGGCGACGCTCGAGGCACTCGGTGGCGCCGAGGTCATCGTCCGGTCGCATCTGGCGACGGTCGTCGACGGGCTGGCGTCGGATCAGGTACCGGTCGCCGCGGCCGTTTTCCACCACCTGGTGACGGCGTCCGGGTCGAAGATCGCCTACACCGCGGACGACCTCGCGGACGTGTCGGACCAGCCGAAGGCCGCCGTCCGGGCCCTGCTGGAGGCGCTCTCGGCCGGGCCGCGGCGCATCCTGCGGCCGGTGCCGCCCGTCGCGGGCGCGCAGGGGCCACCGCGCTACGAGATCTTCCACGACGTCATGGGCGGCGCCGTGCTCGAATGGCGGCGCCAGTACGTGGCGGAGGAGCGCCGCCGCAAGGAGAGCGAGCGGCTCGTCGCGGAGCGAGAGCAGGCGCGCGTCGACGCGCTCGTCGCGCGTCGCCATCTGCGCTATACGCTCCTGTGCGTCGGCCTGGTCGTCGCACTGCTGCTCACCGCCGGGGCCGTCGTCGGCTTCTGGCAGCTGTCGGACGAACACCAGCAGCAGGCGTTGCTGGCCCAGGCGGCCACGGCGTTGGAGCGCAACCCGGACCTCAGCCGGGACCTGGCGGTCCAGGCCTACCGGATCAGCGCCACCTCCGAGGCCCGATCGGCGCTGCTGGAGGCCGCGTCGATGCCGCACAGCCGCGTGCTCGTCGGCCCTACCGCCCCCGACGCGACGCTCATCGGCATGGAGGTCGCCGCCGGCGGGACCGTCGTCGGCTACGCCCGCGGCGGCAGGCTGGTCGTCGTCGACCGGTCGGGTGGCATCAGCGAGCTCCCGGTGTCGGGATTGCGCGGCGCGGTCATGGACGTGGCCCCCGCACCCGACGCCAGCCGCGTCGCCGTCGCCACCGACCAGGGCGAGGTGGCCGTGGTCGACGTCGCCTCCGGCAGGCGGACCGAGCTTGCCACCGGGCTGACGGTCGGCAGCAACGTCCAATGGCTCGGCGACGCGGCCACCGACGCGGTCCTCGTGATCGGCACCAACGGCTCCGGGGCCGCCACCTTCAGCTCCGTCACCGGCGCCGTGCTGGCGCGCCTGCCGGACGCGACGGTCGCGGCGGCGGGCATCGACCACGGCAAGCACGTCGTCACCTCCCAGCTCGACGACCGGCTGCGGGTCTGGGACGCGGCCGTCTCGGGTCCGCCGCTGAAGCAGTCGGAGCCGTTCAGCACCGATCCGGTGTTGTTCGGCCAGGACGGCACGCGGATCGTGGCGGCCACCAACCTCTCCTCGACGACGGTGTCCAACGTGATGATCGTGTGGGACTGGCAGTCCGCCACGCCGCCGACGAAGGTCACCTTCGGGGCGGACAACGGCGTCCAGGCCATGACGGTGAACCCGGTCCTGCACACGGTGAGCCTCGCCACCGGCAAGGTCGTCTGGCAATACCGCCTCTCCGACGGCAAGCTCGGGGAGGTCTTTCCCGGGCAGAACGATTGGGTGGAGGACGTCGAGCCCAGCGCCGACGGCAACTGGGCGGTGACGGCGGGCGCGGACGGCCAGGTGCTCGTCTGGTCGGAGCGCGGCAACTGGTTCCCCGTCCACCCGACCTACGAGCTGCCCGGCGACGGTGGCAGCGTTCTACAGGCCGTGTTCGTCGGCAGCGACGTCGTCGCCCTGGAGGGCAGCGGCACGCTGCGCCGCTGGTCGCTCCCGCCTGCACCGCGCTTCGCGGGCCACCGCAACTGGGTGTTGGGCACCGACGTGAGCCGCGACGGCACGGAGATCGCCACGGCGGGCGCGGACGGCTACGGGTACGTCCTCGACCCCGCGAACCTCCACCGGACGCGACGCTTCGGCGACGGCGGCGACGCGCTTGAGGCGGCACGGTTCGACCCGACCGACGCACGTCGGGTGTACACCCTCCCGCGGAACGGGAACGCACCGACGGCGTGGCGGTGGTCGACAGATGTCAAGGTCAGCCCCACGTCGGTTCCGTTCGGGCCCGCCACGCTGCCCGACTACGCCTCCCTGACCAGCTTGGTCGTCAGCCCCGACGGCGGCACCCTCGTCGCGGGCGACTCCGAGGGCGGCATTCACTTCTGGGACGCGCGCACCGGCCACCTGCTGCCCGGGCGGGCGCTCCCCGCCACCGGGTACGGGTCGTTGGGAGTGGCGTTCGATCCCACCGGCCACACGCTGGCCGTCACCGACCGCGACGGCGTGCGGCTGGTCGACCCGCTCGACCCACGTCGGGTGCTGGCGCGGCTGGCGCTGCCGAACCCGACCTACGTCGCCTTCGATCCGTCGGGTCACTACCTGGCCGCTGCCGCCGACGGCGGTCGTGTCGCCGTGTGGTCGACCGCGGCGCTCCCGGCGGCGACCCCGACCCCACTGGTGGCGCACAGCAACGAGGTGACTGCGCTGTCGTTCAGCCCGGACGGCACCCACCTGGCCGTGGGCACGGCCGAGGGCCTCGTCGAGATCTGGGAGGTCAAGACGGGGGTGACCGTGGCGTTGACCCGCCAGCACGGCGACACGGTCAACGACGTCCGCTTCCTTCCCGGGCCAAGCAGCAGGCTCGTGACGGCAAGCGACGACCACACGGTGGCGGAATGGTCCTGCCCGGCCTGTGACAACCAGCAGCAGGTGATCGACGACACGCTGACGTCGAGGTGAGCACCGGCGGGGCAGCGCGAGGCCATGCGGCCCCGGCCACCAGCGCGCTCAGCTCCCTGGGCGAGCCTGGACACGGCGCCCCTGGTGCGCCCCGCCCGGCGCAGCACGGCGGATGTCGGCGATCGTGGCGTCGATGGCTTGCCGCCTCGCAGAGCGGGTGTGCGCTTCGCAGACGCCGCGGCCTCTGCGAGGTGCCTGCCGGGTCTGCGAGGAGGGTCGCGGCTCACCGAGGACGCCGCATTGTCGCGGAGCACGACCGGCGGGGGCCCGACGCAGGACAAGCGTCCTTCACGATGCGTGGTCGGTGTGGCGGCGCTACCGTCGAAGATGCGCGGCCGCTCCCGTTTTACCGGCTGCGCCTGCCGGCGGCCGGGCCACGCATTCCCTCCCCGGCTCGGCCGTCGCGTAGGCTCCCGGCCCGCGCGGCGAACTCCCAGAAGTCGCGGAACAGCGTGGTGGGTACCGGGCTGTCCACGCCGACCTGGGTGAGCAGGATCGCCACCGCCCCCCGGTCCGGCACGATGTGCGCCGAGGTGCCCGTACCGCCGACCCAGCCGTAGCGGCCCGGGATGGTGCCCGGCCCGTCCGCGTTGATGTCGACGGATCCGCCGAAGCCCCAGCCCTGACCCTCCAGGAAGAGCGCACCGACCCTGCGCTGGGCGTCCGTCAGCGTCGCTGCACCTCGCGGCCGTCGGTCTGCACGTCGGACAGCGCCTGCACCTGCGGCAACGAGAAGTCCGACGGCCAGCCGTAGCCCGCGCGGTTGGTCAGCAGGTCCAGCACGGTGATCGGACGGCGGACGGGCACCACGTCGTCCAAGGGGCTCCGCGGGGTGCGCACCACCGTGGGCGCGGCCAGCTCCGGCAGCCACCGCCCGATCGGGTCGTCGAGCCCGAGTCGGCCCTCCTCGACCAGCAGCAACACGGCCGCCGCGGTGATCGGCTTCGTGAGCGACGCGAGCCGGAAGATCGAGTCGCGGGCCATCGGCGTGCTGTCTTCGACGGCCTGGGTGCCCACGGCCGCGACGGTGACGTCGCCGCCGCGGGCGAGCAGCGCCACCGCGCCGGGCACGGTCGCGTCCTCCATGTACGGGTCGAGCAGGTCGCGCAAAGCGGTCATGTCGGGTGGACCGGGGCGGCGCCCCGAACTGAGCGGTCAGGTTGTTGCCGGCTCCCCCATCTCGGCGTATCCCTGAAAGCATGACCGTGTACACGCGGGCAGGTGCCCTGCTGCCCGCGCGCCTGGCGAGCGCGCTCCTGCTGCTCACGATGGGCGGCATCCACATGTACCTCCGCCTGATCGCGGGCTTTGGCGGCCTGCTCGGCGCCCTGTTCGTGCTGAACGGCATCGGCGCGTTCGTGCTGGCCGTCGCCGTGCTCGTCGCCCGCAGGAGGTTCCTGGCGCTCGCGAGCGTGGCGGGCCTGCTGTTCCTCGGCGGCACACTGCTCGCGCTCGTGCTCGCGCTCACGGTGGGGCTCTTCGGCATCCACGAGTCGATCACCACGCAGCTGGTGCCCACCACGCTGGTGGTCGAGTCGATCGGCGTCGTCGTCCTCGCGGTCACGTCCTGGCTCGCGGTGCGGGCCCGCTGATCTCTCAAGCCCTCAGTCCACGAGCCGGGCCAGGCGTTCCCGGTCGGCGAGCACGTCGATCTCGACGATCCGGCCGTCGACGACGGTCACGGCGAGCAGGCTCGACGGCCGCCCCTCCTTGCGGGCGAGCAGCCCCGCCACGCCGTTGACCAGCACCCGCTCGATGTCGGCCCGCGTGAACTTCGCGAACATGAGCGCCCGCCCGGCCACCTCCGCGGCCCCGCGCACGACCACGCCGCCGCGGCCCGCGTCCGCGCGCAACACGACGTCGGGGTCGAGCAGCGCGACCAACGCGTCGAAGTCGCCGTCGCGGCTGGCGGCCAGGAACGCGTCGACGATCTCGCGGTGCCGCCCGGGATCCGGGGTGACGGTCTCCCCGCGCACCCGCCGCCGGGCCCGGCTGGCCAGCATCTTCGCCGCGTCGGTCGAGCGGCCCAGGAGCCGTCCCACCTCCTCGAACGGCACGCCGAACAGGTCGTGCAGCACGAACGCCAGCCGCTCGGCGGGCGTGAGCGTGTCCAAGACGACGAGCAGCGCGAGCCCGACGGAGTCGGCCAGCACGGCCTCCTGTTCGGGGTCGGCCCCGTCGACTCCGTCGTCTCTGACGATGACCGGATCGGGCACCTGCTCCTCGCGGCGGGACGTGCGGCTGCGCAGCATGTCCAGGCAGACGCGGCCGACGACGGTCGTCAGCCACCCGGTGAGGTTCGCGACGCCGTCGACGTCGGTGCGCTGCAGCCGGATCCACGCCTCCTGCACGGCGTCCTCGGCGTCGGACAGCGAGCCGAGCATGCGGTAGGCGACCGCGCGCAGATGCGGGCGGTCGGCCTCGAAACGTTCGACCAGCGTCACCATGTCACCTTCTCTCGTCCCCGTCCGTCATACCTGTGACGGCCCACCCGGGGCCGAGGTAACGGAGAACGACATGACCGCACGGATGAAGAACCCCGCGATGGTGCTGCCGGACGCGCTGAAGGGGATCAACACGCTCAACAAGGCCGTACGCAGCGGGGGCGTGCCGCAGGAGACGTTGGAGCTGGTGCACCTGCGCGTCAGCCAGATCAACGGCTGCGGGGCGTGCGTGGACTTCGGCGCCCGCGCGGCCATGAAGGAGGGCGAGACGCCCGAACGCCTGTGGAGCCTCGCGGCCTGGCGGGAGGCGCCGTACTACACCGACGCCGAGCGCGCGGCACTGGCGCTGGCGGAGGCGGCGACCCGGATGGCCGATCGCCCCGAGTCCGTGACCGACGCGATCTGGGACGAGTTCGCCGAGCACTTCGACGAAGAGGGCCGGTCCGCGATCATCCTCATGATCGCGCTGACGAACTTCTTCAACCGCATCAACGTCACGGTCCGCGAGCCCGCGTGCACGACCTGGTGAGCCCGAGCCGCGGTGATCGTCGGTTGGGCGCGTTTCCGGCCAGATATGGCCGGTCTGCGCGCCCAACTGGTGATCATGGTGTCAGGTAGGGGCGCAGGTGCGCGGCGAGCGCCGCGGCCAGGCCCACCGGCACCGCGTTCCCGATCTGCTTGGCGATCTCGATCTTGGATCCGCACCACAGGAACGTCTCGGGGAACTCCTGCATCAGCGCCGCCTCCAGGTGGGTGATCACCCGGTTCACCTTGTGTCCCGGCGCCCATTGGGGGTGCAGGTACTGGCCCTTCTCGGGCTTGAAGAACTCGGTGCGGATCGTCAGTGACGGCTGGTCCCACCGCATGCGGCCCATGACATCGGTGGTGCCGGTCGGCTTCTCCCGCCAGCAGCGGGGGAGCAGCTCGCCGGGCAGGTCGAAGCGGCCGCCGCCCGGGGGCACGCAGTCGTAACGGCGTAACGACAGCTCCCGCGGACGCCTGCCGAAGTGCAGGTCGAGGTGCTTGAACGGGCCGGGCACGCGACGGCCGAACACCTCGACCGTCGTCGCGGGGAGCTCGGTGGTGCCGGGTTGCTCCGGGAGGTCGGCGATGGCGTCGCGCACGGTGCGCCAGATGCCCCGGCGGTGGGTGGGCGGCGGCAGCGGGACGGGGCCGACCCGGGAGCCGATGACGATCGTGCGCGCCCGCCGTTGCGGCACGCCGTAGTCGGCGGCCTGCAGCACCCCGTGGGTGAGCGTGTAGTCGGCGATCACGCCGTGGTCGGCCTGTTCCAGCAGGAGGGCGAACTCGGTGCTGCGGCGGAACCGGTCCACGTTCTCGATCACGAACACCTGCGGCCGGGCCGCCGACACGACGCGCAGGAACTGCCGCCACAGCCGGTTGCGCGGGTCGTCCAGGTGCTTGCTGCCCAGGTTCGAGAAGCCCTGGCAGGGCGGACCGCCGATCACGACGTCGGCGGGTGGCACGCCGTCGAGGTGGGCGATGTCGCCCCAGCGGGTGTGCGCCTCGCCGAAGTTCAGCGCGTAGGTGGCCGCGGCGTGCAGGTTGTGCTCGACCGCGAGCACCGGCGTGTAGCCGTGGCGCACGAACCCCGCGGTGAGGCCACCGCACCCCGCGAAGAGGTCGATGAGGGTGGCCTGCACGCGATCACTGTAGGGGGCGTGATCGTCGCGCCGAGAGTCACGTTTCCGTTGATCCGACGACAGATCCGTGCGTCGCGGGCACCGTGAACGCCGCCTCGAACGCCTCCAGCGCGGCGTCCGGGTCGCCCTGCGCCCACCCCTCCAACCCGACGACGCCGGTGTAGCCCGCCGCGTCCAGTGCCGTGGCGACCGCCCGGTAGTTGATCTCGCCGGTACCGGGCTCGCAGCGGCCCGGCACGTCAGCCACCTGGATCTCGCCGACGTACGGCAGCGCATCGCGGACGAGCTCGATGAGGTTCCCCTCGCCGATCTGGGCGTGGTAGAGGTCGAGGTTGAGCCGCAGGTGCGGGTCGTCGACCGCGCGGGCCAGTGCCAGGGTGTCGGCGGCACGCGCGAACGGCGTTCCAGGATGGTCGACGGCCAGGTTCAGGTTCTCCAGCGTGAACACCCGTCCGGCGCGGGCGCCCAGCTCGGCGACCCGGCGCAGGGTGTCGGCCGCGGTGAGCCACATCGATGGCGTCACGACCTCCACGGGGTGCACGGGCAGGCCCTTCGGGTCGAGCCCGGTGCCGTGCAGGTTGAGCCGCGGGCAGTCGAGCCGCTCGGCCACCGCGAGCGACTCCTCCGCCGTCGCGAGCAGCGCCGCGATCCCGTCCGGGGTGGTGAGGTCGCCGCGCAGGTAGCCGGTCATGGACGAGAACGTGGCGCCACTCGCGGCGAGCGCATCGACGTCCTTCGTGGACCAGTCCCAGATCTCCACCTGGAGGCCGCGCTCGGTGATGCGCTTGACGCGGTCGAGGAACGGCAGGTCGAGGTAGAGCATCTCCGCGCTGGCGGCAAGGATGAACGTCACAGCGCCACCGCCGCGCCGGTCTCGACGCTCTCGATCGCGGCCAGCGCCACGGCCAGCGCGGTGCGGGCGGCCGCACCGGGCACCGGGGACGGGCCGCCGGTCGCCACGGCCTCGACGAACGCGCTGAGCTCACCCGCGTAGGCCGCGTGCAGCAGGTCGGTGTCGCGGCATGCCGTGTCGACGTGGATGCCGCCCGCGTCGTAGAGGGTCATGTCGGTGGTGCGCGCCGTGCCCGCGGTGACCATGCCCGCCGAGCCGAAGGCCTCGGCGCGCACGTCGTAACCGTAGAGGGCACTGAAGCTGGCTTCGGCTGTCGCGATCGCCCCGTTGTCGAAGCGGATGGTGACGACCGCGGTGTCGAGGTGGCCTGCGGCCTTGGCGTCGGGAGCGACGAGCGCGTCGGAGAACGCGTGCACGGCGACCGGTCGCGCGCCGGGGTTGAGCCAGCACAGCGTGTCGAAGTCGTGGATGAGGGTCTCGAAGAAGATCGTCCACTGGGGGATGCGGGTCGGGTCCGCGGTGAACGGGCCGGGGTCGCGGGTGAGCGAACGCAGCAGCTGCGGGGTGCCGATGCGACCCGCGTCGATCGCGGCGCGCGCGGCGGCGAACGCGGGGGCGAAGCGACGGTTGAACCCGACCTGCAGCACCACGCCCGCGTTGTCGGCCGCGGCGATGGCCCGGTCGGCGTCGGCGAGGGTCACGGCCATCGGCTTCTCGCAGAACACGTGCTTGCCCGCCGCGGCGGCCGCGACCACAAGGTCGGCGTGGCTGCGCGCGGGCGCCGTGATCAGCACGGCGTCGACGTCGGGCCGGGTGAGCAGGGTGTCGATGTCGACGGTGTCCGCGTCGAGCTCGGGCGCGAGGCGCTTCGCGGCGATCTCGACGGGGTCCGCGACGGCGACGAGCCGCGCGCCGGGCACCTGGTGGGCGACGATCGCGGCGTGGTTGCGGCCGATACGGCCCGCACCGACGAGGGCGAGACCGAGAGCGCGGGGCGGCATAGGACTCCTCGACTAGTACGTTCTAGGTCACGCAAGCCTAGAACGTACTAGCTCGGGAGGGAAGTGCCGGGCGCGAGCCGGTGAGTCGTGCATCTCACCCGGGTGAGTCGTGCATCTCACCACGGTGAGTCGTGCATCTCACCGCACGAGTTGGCGAATCCAGCACGCCCGTGCGTCGAGATGGCGAACTCGGCGTGGTGAATCCGCCGACTCACGGTGCCAGGCGCACGACTCACCCGGATGAGCCGGGCTCGACCCAGACGCCGCGCTCGACCATCGCCCGGATCTGGGGCTCGATCACCTGCTCGCGAAACTCGGTGTGGGTGAACGGCGCCCGCTGCGCGTAGAGGTTCTTCGGGTAGATCGGGTCGGCGTACACGAGCTGGTAGAGCTCCGTACGGAGGTCCTTGGCCCAGTTGTCCCACTGCGCGTGGGTGCGGAAGTGCCGCAGGGCGCCGATGTCGATCGTTCCGGCCACATAGGACGATCCCGCCCCGTAGAGGTGCTGGCCGACGACCCGGCCCTTGTAGTCGATGACCATCGAGCGCCCACCGAACGTGTCGATCGCGTCGACCGACTCGGTGTGCAGGTAGTAGGTCGCGAGGTTGGGCGCCACGACGTAGAAGTTGTTGTCCAGCGCGCGGGCCCGGCTCTGGATCTCGAAGAACTCGTTGCCGGTGTGCGGGTGCGGATAGGACGCGCGGTAGACGACCTCGGCCCCGTTCATCGCCAGGCCACGCGCGTTCTCCGGGTAGGAGCCCTCGTTGGCCATCAGCACACCGAGCCGGCCGATCGCGGTGTCGGCCACGGGGAAGAACGCGTCGAGTGTGCGGCCGTACATCTCGACCCACTGGTCGAACACGTCGTGCGGGGTCATCGAGTGCTCGACCGGGTAGAGCGTGGTCAGCTTGTGGTGCTTGAGCACGATCTCGCCGCTCGGGTCGATCGTGAAGCCGACGTTGAAGAACCGGTCGGGGAACGCCTCGTGGCGCGCCTTCGCCTGGGCCATGACGAATGTGTCATAGCGGCGGGCGAGCGCGGCGAGGAAGTCGGTCTCGGGCCCGGGGATGTCGATCGCGCACTCCCGCGCGAACGTGACATGGTCGAGGTCGAGCACCTCGTCGTTGAACGCCTGCAGCCCACCCTCGGGGATGGCGACGAGCCGCACCGGAAGATCGAGGCTCGACAGCCAGGACGCCGCCTTGAACAGCTCGGCGATGTGGTCGAGGTTGCGCTGGATGTCGGCGCGGGTCCGGATGCCGCGGACGCTGGGGATCAGGCCGACGGCGGTGTACGGCTCGGGCATCGGGTCAGTCTGGCACCGCGGGGGCGCACGGGAGCACGTCGCGGGCCCGGCCGCGCTGCCCACGCGCGGTATCGAAAGGCGAGATTCACTGTGTCGGATTGCCCGACTCGCCGTGTCGAGATGCGCGACTCGCCGTGTCGAGATGCGCGACTCACCGTGGCGAGATGCGCGACTCGCCGTGGGGAGACCCCGACTCACCCTGTCGAATCGTGCGACTCACCGGGGTCAGAACTCCTCGTGCGTGTCCGGATCCTGGCCCCAGATCCGCCCCCGCTCCATCCCCGACAGCGCGGCCATCTCCTCGTCGGAGAGCGCGAACCCGAACAGGTCGATGTTGGCGCGCTGTCGCGCGGGATCGGCCGACTTCGGGATCGGCACGGCGCCCAGCTGCACGTGCCAGCGCAGGACCGCCTGCGCAGGCGTGACGCCGTGGGCATCCGCGATCTCGACGACCGTCGGTTCCGACAGCAGCTCGCCGCGCCCCAACGGGCTCCAGCTCTCGGTGACGATGCCCAGCTCGGCGTGCACGGCCCGCAGCGCCGCCTGCGGGAAATACGGATGCAGCTCCACCTGGTTGATGACGGGCACGACGCCCGTCTCGTCGATGATCCGCCGCAGCTGCGCTTCGGTGAAGTTCGAGACGCCGATCGACCGGACGACACCTTCGTCCCGAAGCTTGATCATCGCTTTCCAGCTCTCGACGTAGCGGTCCAGCCGGGGCAGGGGCCAGTGGATGAGGTAGATGTCGACGTAGTCGAGCCCGAGGTTGGTCAACGACTCGTGGCAGCCCTTGATCGTCTCGTCGTAGCCGTGGTGGCGGCCCGCGAGCTTGGTGCAGACGAGGATCTCCGACCGGGGCAGGTCGTACTCGCGCACCGCCCGCCCGACGTCGCGCTCGTTCTCGTAGCGCAGCGCGGTGTCCAGCAGCCGGTAGCCCGCGTCGAGCGCGGTGATCGTGGTCGTGCGGGAGTCGTCGCCTCCCCACGGAAAGGTGCCGAAGCCGACGGCCGGGATGGCGAGGCCGTCATTCGCGTTCAGAGTCGGGATGCTCACCCGGAACACCGTAGAGCGCCCGCAGCCGTCGGGCTGCGGCGATGAACGACAGCACGGGTGTGCTGTCGACCACCTGGTCCACCGAGCCGAGCGGCGGCAGCGCCGCGAGCCACGGATCGGTGAGCGCGGCCCGGCAGGCGGCGGCGAACCGGCCCGCGCCCAGCACGCGGAACGGGCGCGTATGGAACGGGCGGGCGGTCGGGTCGACGGGCGCCGTGAGCCCGGCTGCGTTGTGCGCCCGGGCGGTCGCTTCGAAGGCGGCGATGAGCGCGTCCGCGCGGGCCGTCAGCGCCTCGGCGAACAGCGGCCCCAGCTCGGTGGCGACCGGCAACCGGGCGAACGCCGTGCCGAACCATTTCGTGTAGGGCCAGTACGCCCCGGCCAGGAGGAACCCGACCCGCATGAGCTCGCGGACCAGTCGGGCGGCGACGATCCGGGCGCCGAGCTCGTCGCCGACCTGTTTCGCGCGCCCGACGAACGCCTCCTCCTCGCCGATGCGGGCCCACTGGCAGCCGAGCATCCACAGCCGAACCTGCGGTGGAAACGCGGCCAGCAGGCGTTGGACGTCGTGCAGAGCGCCGTCGGGATCGGCGAACACCGGCCCGCTCGTCACCTCCAGGAGGATCTGCTGGGGAATCGTGAGCCAGTCGAGCGCCGTCATCCCGGCCCGGGGGTCGAGGCCCAAGTGCCCAATCAGCCACTCGGCGAGGGTCGTGACGCGGACGTGATGTCTGCGGGGAACGCGGTCCCAGCCATAACGGACCGGCCAACCCCGGAACGTCTGCGGCAGCGCGGCCTCGACCGCCGAGCGCGCCGCGGCCACATCCGCCGCGGCCACGAAGACCTGCAGGTGCGGGCCCCAGCCGTGGTCGGTGGACTGCGCGGTGTCGTAGCTCAGGACGTCCGAGCCCGTTCCCCACAACGCGGCGGCGTGGGGCAGGCCGCTAAGCAGCGGCGCGACCACCTCCGCGTGGAACTCCGCGCACAACGTCCGGCCGGACACGAACTCGGCCATGGGCGCCCTCCGGGCTCGTGAATGGACAACGTCGCCGGCGGCCCCAGTGCTGCTCAGGGCTCCAGATGGACCGCCACCAGGTCGTCCACACCGGTCAGATGCAGCACGCGCGCCACGGCGCTCAGCCCCAAGGCGATCACCGAGAGCTGCGGCACCCGGTCGGCCACCTCCGCCAGCAGCCGCACACCCGCGCTGGACAGGTGTCGCACCTGCCGCAGGTCGACGACCACGCGCCCGCCCCGCTCGATCGCGGCCGCGAGGCGGGAACGGACGTCGTCGACGGTGGTGAGGTCGAGGTCGCCCGCGACGACCACGACCGGCCCCGCGGGGTCGACGGCGGCCACCGGCGCGGCCGCGGCGGCCACCGGCCGGGCGGGAACCGGCACGCGGAACACGACCTCGGTGCCGTCGGAGTCGGTGGTGACGCGCACGTCGTCGCCGATCGCCCGGATCACCTGCAGGCCGCGGCCCCGGAAGCCCGGGTCGGCGGGCGCCTGCCGCCAGTGGCCACGGTCGCGCACCCGCACCGCGATCTCGCCGGACGCCATCCGCCGCAGCACGGCCTCGAACGTGCCCGCTGTGTCGGGGTAGGCGTGCTCGGCGGCGTTGGCGGCGGCCTCGCCCGTGGCAAGCTGCAGGTCGTCGACCACGGCGGCGGGCAGCCCCGCGGCACTGGCCCACGCGGTGATGGCCCGGCGCAGCGGGCGCAGCGAGGCGGGCACGGCGGGCAGCGTGATGACCAGCGGGGCGGGCTGCAGCCGCACGACGACGAGCGCGACGTCGTCGGTCGGTCCGGAGTCGCCGAGCATGGCGGCGACGACCCGGTCGGCGAGCGTGTCGGGGTCGGCGTTGCGGTGCTGCTCCGCCGCGGCGGCCAGGCGGGCGAGCCCGTCGTCGACGACCTCGCCGCGGCGCTCGACCAGCCCGTCCGTGTAGAGCAGCACGGACGTGCCCGCGCTGATCGTCGCACAACCCTCGACGAACGACGGGCGGCCGACGACGGCGAGCACGGTGCCCGCCCCCTCCTCGGCGTAGCGGGCGCCGTCGGAGCCGACGAGCAGCACGGGGAGGTGCCCGGCGCGGGCGTAGCGCAGCTCGCCGGACAGCCAGTCCAGCGTGAGGCACAGGCAGGTGCTGCCCTGCGCGCCCGGGATGCGCGCGGCGAAGCGGTCGAGGCGCTCCAGCGCGGCGGCGGGCCCGTGCCCGTCGAGCAGGTAGGACGCCAGCGCACTGCGCAGCTGTCCCATGACGGCGGCCGCGGCGGGCCCGTGTCCGACGACGTCGCCGACCGCGAGCGCGACCCGGTGGTCGTCGACCGGGATGAGCTCGTACCAGTCGCCACCCGCTTGGGTGTCGGCGCTGCCCGCGAGGTAGCGCGAGGTGGCGGCCAGCCGGGCGAGGAGGGGCAGCTCGCGGGGGAGCAGGCTGCGTTGCAGGACCTCGGCCACCTCGTGCTCGACGGCGTGCAGCCGGGCCCGGTCCAGCGCCTGCGCGCACTGGCCCGCCACCGTGCGGATGATCGCGCGCTCCCGGGGGCCAGGCGGCGGGCCCGAGCGGGCGAAGGCGAGCCCGATCGCGCCGATCGCGCGGCCCTCCAGCAGCAGCGGGACGGCGGCGTCGCACGGCGGCGCGTTACGGTGCACCGGCTTGCCCGGCCACACCGGCTGCCCCGTGCGCACGGCCGTGGCCAGCGGGTGGTCGTCGGTCGTCCGCACGCGGCCGGGCGGGCCCGCGAGCACCTCCAGCTGATCGCCCACCCGCTGCACGACGACGGCCTCGGACGCGCCGAGCGCCAGGGCGTGCCGCGTGATCACGGCCGCGACCTGCGCGGGTGTGGTCGCCCCCGACAGCGCAGACACGACGTCCGACAGCCCCTCCGCCGTGCGCCGCGCGAACGACTCGGCGGCGAGCAGGCCCGCCCGTTGGAGGGCGTGCGCACACTGGTCGGCGAGCGCGAGCGCGACCGCGCGGTCGTCGGCGGCCAGCTCGCCCTGCGCGAGGCCGACCGCGATGGCGCCGAGCCGGTCGCCCCCGACCAGCAGCGGCAACGTCAGCAGGCGCGGGTAGCCTGCGACGGCGGTCCAGGTCTGCGGGTAGCCGCGGCGCCCCTCGTCCGGGCTCGCGATGTAGCGCGGTTCGCCGTCGCGGGCGGTGTCGGTGAACGGGGTGCGCGCGGCGAGCGGGAACCGCGCCCATGTCGGCGTCGTGGGGAAACCTTCGCTATCGAGCAGCGTGAGGACGTCGGCACGGCGCAGCCACACCGCGACCGCGTCGGTGCCGAGCAGCTCACCGAGCTGGTGGAGGGCGGTGCGCGCCACCGCCCGCGGGCTGGCTGCGGCCGAGAGCGCCGCCGTCGCCCGCTGCAGCAGCTCCAGTCGACGGGTGGTGGCCTGCTCCGCGGCCAGCAGCTCGGCGTTGTCCAGGGCGATCGCGGCGCGCTGGGCGATCTCGCCGAGCAGGGCGGCGTCGTCGTCCCCCAACGGCGGTGCAGCCCGGATGCGCGCGGCGGCCAACAGGCCCACCGCCCGGCCCCGCGCCCGCAGCGCCACCACGACCACGGTGTGCCGGGCCGAGCTGCCGTGCACGGTCAACAGCTGTGCGTCGCCCGCCAGGAAAGCGCGCTGGTCGAGGCCGCCGGGAAGGTCCAGCTCGCGTACGACCTGCTCGTCCTCCGGGCGAACGGCGGCAACGGCCACGGTGCGCGAACCGCCGGGCCCGATGTCGACGAGGCGGGCCACGTCCACGAGCCCTTCGCCGACCAGCGCGCGCAGGAGCACCTCGCGGCGTGCGGAGACGGTGGTCTCGTTGTCCATCGCCGAGCCGATGGCGTCCACGAGGCGCCTGCGCTCCCGCTCCCGATGCCGGTCGTCGATATCCATGCAGCCGCCGACGTAGGTGCCCTCGTCGAACGGGGCGCCGCGGTCGAGCACCCAGCGGTAGCGGCCGTCTGCGCGGCGCAGGCGGTACTCCAGCTCGAACGGCTCGCCCGCGGCGATCGCGGCGCTGCGGATCGCTCTGCAGCGCTCCGCGTCGTCGGGGTGCACGCGGGCCATCCAGCCATCGCCGAGGTCGTCCTCGGGGCCGGCGCCGGTGAACTCCCGCCAGGCCCGGTTGACCAGGGTACGGCCACCGCCCTCGGAATCGACCCAGATCAGGGTGGGCGTGGCGTCGGCGAGGGCCTGAAAGCCGGACGGGGCGTCGCGGGTCGGCACCAATCCCATACCCGCCTCGTCCTCTTCAACGCCCGGCCAAGGCGGCTCAGTCTAGAGGGTGACGAGGGCGGGCGCCGGGACCGCGCGCGGCACGTGCGGGCGCCGGGACCGCACGTAACGCGCGAGAGGTGACGAACGGCGCGCGCAGGACCGCGCGCGTACCGTGCCACGGGTGAACCCATCGATCCTGCACGCCGCGCGCGTGCTGGGCCTCCGGTGGGCGTTCCGGCTGCTGTTCGGGCTTCCGCGGCCTGTGCGACGGCTGCTGGCGGGCCCGCTCGTGCGCCTCGACGGCCAGGTGCTCGACCTCGACCTGCAGCTCCTCGGCCGGGTGAGCGCGTTGCTGGCGGCGGCCGACGGCGGCACGCTGGACCAGTCGGTGCTGGCCGAGCAGCGCAGGCAGGCCGACTTCGCCGCCGAGGTCGCCGCCCCGCCCGGGCCCGACGACATCGTCACCGACGACCTCACGCTGCCCGGCCCGGCCGGGATGCTGGCCGCGCGGCTGTACGTGCCGCCCTCGGCGCCCGCCTCGTCGGGCCTGCTCGTGTACTTCCACGGCGGCGGCTTCGTGATGGGCAGCCTCGCCGCCACCGACCCGCTGTGCAGGCTGCTGGCCGCGCAGTCGGGGGTGCGGCTGCTGTCGGTCGAGTACCGCCTCGCCCCCGAGCATCCCTACCCGGCCGGGCTGGAGGACGCGATCGCGGGCTACCGCGCCGCCCGGGACCGTGCGGCGCAGCTGGGCGCCGACCCGAACCTCGTCGCGGTCGGCGGCGACAGCGCGGGCGCAAACCTTGCGCTCGTCGTCGCCCACCAGGAGACGTCGCCGCAAGAGGAGTCGGCGGGCCCAGCGTTCGTGCTCGCGCTCTACCCCGTGACCGACGCCGAGCGCACCGGCGGATCGCGGGAGCTGTTCGGCACCGGGTTCGGGCTCACCGCACAGACGATCCTCGAGCTGGAGCGGCTCTACCTGCCCAACGGCGTCCCACCCGACGACGCCCGTGGCGCGATCCTGCGCGCCGAGGACCTCTCGGGCATGCCGCCGGTCTACCTGTCCACCGCGGGCTTCGACCCGCTGCGCGACGAGGGCGAGGAGCTCGCGGCCCGCCTGCGCGCCGCCGGGGTGCCGGTCGTCGCGCGCCGGTTCGCGGGGCTGGTGCACGGCTACGCCAGCTTCTCGGCCGTGAGCGCCGCCGCCCGGGACGCCACACTGGACGCCGCCAGCGCGCTGCGGGCGGCACTGGCGCTGGTGGAGGCGCGCCGGTCGGCCCGGACGCGGCCGAGCTCGGCGGCAGGCTGACGGCTCGCGCGCTGCGGCAGCCCGACCACGGCCGAAACGGGGCAGGATGGGCCCCATGCCGCAGCCTGAGGGAGCCGAGCTCGACGCCATCCGCGCCCGCCGCGAGGAGCTCAAGAACACCTATCTGCACCCGCCCGCCGAGCGTCCGGCGAGCACCGTGCGCGGCGTCCACCATCTCGCGCTGATCGCGAAGGACGTCGAGGAGACCATCCGCTTCTACCAGGACCTGCTCGGGTTCCCCTTGGTCGAGCTCGTCGAGAACCGCGACTACCGCGGGTCGAGCCACTTCTTCTTCGACATCGGCAACCGCAACCTGCTCGGCTTCTTCGACTTCCCCGGCCACGACCATCCCGACTTCACCGAGACGATCGGCGGCGTCCAGCACCTCGCGCTGTCCACCACACAGGAGGACTTCGACGCGGCCAAGGCCAGGCTCGACACTGCGGGCATCGCGTACATCGGTCCGGACCGGGGCATCGACAACAGCATCTACCTGCACGACCCCAACGGCGTGAACATCGAGTTCTACGTGCAGGAGCTGGGCGTTTTCGAAGGTCACGACCTGCTCGGAACCCCGAGCGCCACCGGCTCGTCCTAGTCCACGCGGGGTCGTCATATCCTGGCGCGCCCCGAAAGTGTGACGGGATGGTGCACATGAACGGTGACGACCGCGGCCGACGTGGCGGCCCGAGGCGACCTCTGGGCATGCCGCCGCGTCCGGCCCAGGGTCCGCCGCTGCCGAAGACCGCAGTGCTGCCGGGCGAGCTCCCACAGAGCTGGCCGCCGCCGCAGAGCGCCCCTCCCCAGAGCGCCCGGCCGCGCCAGAGCGCCCCGCCCCAGAGCGCCCCGCCCCGCCAGAGCGTGCCGACGCAGCGCCCGCCCGCGGCGTCGTTCGGGGCCCCGCCCGCGGCGCGCCCGCCCTTCGGCCCCGCCCGGCGCAGGCCGCGCTGGCGCCGCCGCATCGGCGCGACGCTCATTGTGCTGCTCGTACTCGTCGTGGGCTTCGCCGTCTACGTCGACTTCTCCCTCAGTCGCACCGACGCGCTGCCCGCGTCCAGCACCACGACGTCGAAAGGCACCAACTGGCTGATCGTCGGCTCGGACAGCCGTCAGCAGCTCACCGAGGCGGAGCGCAAGCAGTACGCCACCGGCGACGAGACCAGCCAGCTCACCGACACGATCATGATCCTGCACACCGGGAGCGGCCCCACCACGCTGGTCAGCATCCCGCGCGACTCGCTGGTCAACATCCCCGGCTTCGGCGTCTCGAAGATCAACTCGGCCTATGGGAAGGGTGGCGGGCCCGACGGCGGCGGCCCGCAGTTGCTGGTCAAGACCATCGAGCAGGCCACCGGCCTGCACATCGACCACTACGCCGAGATCGGCTTCCTCGGCATCGTCAACGTCGTCGACGCCGTCGGCGGCGTCTACCTCTGCGTCCCCGAGTCGATCAAGGACCCCAAGGCGGCGCTGAACATCAAGGCGGGCTGCCAGACCCTCGATAAGGCCACCGCCCTGGGCTACGTCCGCACCCGCGCCACGGCGTCATCGGACTTCGGGCGGGTCGAGCGGCAGCGGGCCTTCCTGTCCGCGCTGCTGCAGAAGATCACCGGGCCGTCCGTGCTGCTCAACCCGTTCCGGCTGGTGCCGCTGGCCAACCAGCTGTCCTCGGCGATCACCGTCGACCGTGGCGACCACATCTGGAACCTCGCCCAGCTGGGGCTGGCCATGCGGGGGATCGGGAGCGGGATCTCCACCACCGTCCCGGTCGCCGACGGGGAGGTGCACTGGGACAAGAAGCGGGCGAGCGCGCTGTTCCAGGCCCTCGCGAACGACCAGGCGCCACCCGAGAGCGCGCTCGGTCCGTAACCCGATCGTGTGCGACTGCGTGGGCAACATGCGCCGCGATGCGACGATAGTCCGACCATGACGTGGGACGAGATCGCGACGCAGGCAGGCGTCGCGTTGCTCGTTGTGCGCGACGCCGCGGTGCTGCGCAGCAATCCCGCCGCCGCCCGGCTCGTCGAGTCCTATGGCGCCACGTGGTCGGACGTGCTCCACCGGGTCACGGCCGTGCCGCCGGGGGCGCGAACCACGACCGTGCGATGGCCGTCGCCGACCGGCGGCACCCGCTGGTGGGACGTCACGTGCTTCCCGCTCACCCCGTCCGGGCGGCTCTACGTGATCGTCGACGAGACGGCCCGTTACGGCGAGGACGCCCCGGCCCTCGGCCCGCTCACCGCGCAATGGCGGCTCGGCAGGCTGGAGGCGATGACCGCCACCGGGACGTGGCTGTGGAGCGTGCGCGACGACGTCCTCCTGTGGTCGGACGGCCTGCTCGAGCTGTTCGGGCTTCCCTGCGGCACCCCACTCGACTACGCACGGTACCGGTCGTTCCTGCATCCAGCCGACGTCGGGATGATCGAGGAGACGTTGGCGACGGCGCTGCGCACGCTTGAGCCGTTCACCTTCACCCACCGCATCGTGCTCGCCGACGGGGTCACCGAGCGTGTCCTCGAATGTCACGGCGAGGTGTTCGCCGACGCCGCCGGGGTGCCGTCGCGGATGTTCGGGCTCGCGCGCGACATCACCGATGCCCACCGGGCCCGCCAGGAGTTGGCGTTCCTCGCCGACCACGATCCGCTCACCGGGATAGCCAACCGGCGGCGGATCACCGGGTGGCTCGCCGAGTACGCCGCACGGCCCGGCGGCGCCGCGCTGTTGCTCGTCGACATCGACAACTTCAAGGACATCAACGACCTCCGCGGTCACGCCGTCGGCGACCGGGTGATCCGCGAAGTCGCCCACAGCATCACCGACCGGCTGGGGCCCGACGTCCTGCTGGGCAGGCTGGGCGGCGACGAGTTCGCCGTGGTCGTTCCGAACGCCACGGCGAGGGCGGCGATGCAACTGGCCGAGACCCTGTGCGACGTCGTGGGCGACACCTCCGTCGGCGACCGCGTCGACGCGATCAGGGTCACGATCAGCGTGGGCGTCGCCATCGTCGGAGGCGCCGACGCGGACGTCGAGACCGCCCTCGCCCGTGCCGACCTCGCGCTCTACGAGGCGAAGCGGGCAGGCCGCAACCGGGCGCGGCTGTTCACGCCGGGCCAATACCAGGAGGCCGTGCGGCGGGTGTCGGTGTTGCAGCGGGTCGCGGCGGCGCTGGACGAAGGCACGATGACCTTGGATGCGCAGCCGATCGTGGACCTGGCGTCGGGCCGCGTCGGCCGTCACGAGCTGCTCATCCGCCTGCGCGACGGGCACGAGCCCGCACTGGGGCCCGCGGAGTTCCTGCCCGCCGCGGAGCGCACCGACCTGGTGCTGCAGCTCGACCGGTGGGTGCTGGAGCGGGCGGTCGCGGCGTTGGCCACGCCACGGGCCCGCGCGGATGGCCGCTGCTTCGAGGTGAACGTCTCGGCGCGCTCGCTCGACGACCCCCAGCTGGGCGGCTGGATCCTCGAACAGCTCAAGATGGCCGAGGTCGAGCCGGAGCGGCTCGGCCTGGAGATCACCGAGACCGCCGCGATCAGCAGCCTGGATGCCGCGCGGTGCCTCGCCCGGCAGCTGTCCGGCGCGGGCTGCGGCTTCACCCTCGACGACTTCGGCGCGGGCTTCGCCTCGTTCTCCCACCTCAAGAACCTGCCGTTCACCGCGGTGAAGATCGCGGGCGAGTTCGTGTGGCAGGCCGACGCGGACCCGGTCGACCGGGCGCTGATCACGGCCGTGGTCGGGGTGGCCCGGCAGCTGGGGATGCGCACGGTGGCCGAGCACGTCGACCGGCGCGCGATGGTGACGCACCTGCGCGTGCTCGGCGTGGACGACGGGCAGGGCTTCCTGCTCGGCCGCCCCCGCCCCATGGAGGCGCTGACCCGCCCGTGAGCGACCTCAGGCGGGCTTCCGCTTCCGGCTCGGCTTGTCGTCGTCGTCCTTCTTGCGCGACTTCGACGACGACCGCGCCCGCGGCTTCGCCTCGGCCTTCTCGGTGGGCTCGCCCGCCTTCGCCCGCGCCGCGTCCACGCTGGCCTGCAGCGCGGAGAGCAGGTCGGTCATGCTGTCGCCGTCCTCGGCCGGGGCCGCCGCCACCGGCGCGGGCCGCGTCTCCCCGGTGGTGCGCTTCCGCTCGATCATCTCCTCCACGGCGTCGCGGTACTCGTCGTGGAACTGCGACGGGTCGAAGTCCGCGCCGAGGCTCTCCACCAGCGACGCGGCCATCGTCTGCTCCTGGGGACGCAGCTGGACATCGGCGTCGAGGATGTCGAAATCGGGCTCGCGGATCTCGTCGGGCCACAGCATCGTCTGCAGCACGATCACCTTGCCGCGCACCCGCAGCACCGCGATGCTCTCCCGCTGCCGCAGCGCGAACCGCACCACGGCCATCCGGTCGGTCTGCACCAGCGCGTCGCGCAGCAGCGCGTACGGCTTGGCCGCCTTCGCCTCCGGTTCGAGGTAGTAGGTCTTCTCGAACAGCATGGGGTCGATCTGGTCGGCGGGCACGAACTCGATCACGTCGATCTCGTGGCCCGCGGCCATGGGCAGGGAGTCGAGGTCCTCGTCGGACAGGGTGATCAGCTCGCCGTCGTCGGTCTCGTAGCCCTTGACGATGTCGGCGTACTCGACCTCCTCGCCGTCGATCGTGCACACCCGCCGGTACTTGATCCGGCCGCCGTCGACCGCATGCACCTGGTGGAAGCGGATGTCGTGGCTGGTGGTCGCCGAGTAGAGCTTCACCGGCACGCTGACCAGCCCGAACGAGACCGCCCCACTCCACATCGCACGCATGGGTGCCAGCATGACCGGGTGCAGCCCATGCTCGCCACCCCTGGCGACCTCCCGACCGGCCCCGGTTGGATCTACGAGGTCAAATGGGACGGCATGCGGCTGCTCGCCGACGTCCGCGACGGGCGGCTCGACCTGCGCTCGCGCAGCGGCCGCGACGTCACCGCCAACTTCCCGGAGCTCGCGGGCCTCGTGCGCCTCGCCCCCGACGTCCTGCTCGACGGCGAGGTTGTGCTGCTCGAGCACGGCGTGCCCAGCTTCCACGCGCTCGCCGACCGCATGCAGACACCCCACCCGGCGCCTGCCCGGCCCGTCACCTACATGGCGTTCGACGTGCTGCGCCTCTACGGCGTGCCGCTGCTCTCCCGGTCCCTCGCCGAGCGCAGGGCCACGCTCGAGCGCCTTGACACCGCGGCCGTCGCGAACCTCGCGCTCTCCCCGACCTACACCGACGGCCCCGCGCTGTTCGCGGCCACCGCGCAGCGCGGGATGGAGGGCGTCGTGGCCAAGCGCAGCGACGGCGGGTACCGGCCGGGCACCCGCAGCCCCGGCTGGGTCAAGGTGACCCACCGCAGCGTGGCGGCCTGCGTGGTCGGCGGCTGGCGGCCGGAGAACGTCGGCACGGCGCGGGTGAGCCCGGCCCGGATCGGTGCGCTGCTGCTCGGCGTGCCCTCCTCGGCGGGACTGCGGTTCGCCGGGCGGGTCGGGTCCGGGCTGGCGTCCGAGGTCGCCCAGCGCGCCCTGCGTGGCCGGCTCGTCGACGCCGACCGCTCGCCGTTCGCCGAGCGACTCCCCCGAACGGATGAAAAGGGGGCGCGTTGGTGCGCCCCGTTGGTCGTAGTGGAGGTATCGCATATGGGCTGGACAGAGGCGGGAAGACTGCGGGCGCCGGTCTACCGCGGCGTCCGCGACGACCTCGGCCCCGCTGAACTCCAACCTGAGCCCTGATGCGAGCCGTGCCACGATGGGCCCCGTCCGATCAACATCGAAAGGGGACGTGATGGACTTCAACGAGATGGCAGGCAAGGCGCAGGAGTTCGCGAAGGAGCACCCGGAGCAGGTCGAGGGCGCGGGCGACAAGGCGGCCGAGTTCGGCAAGGAGCGCTTCGGCCACGACGAGCAGATCGACCAGGGCGTCGAGAAGTTCAAGGACTGGGTGCCCGGCGGCGAGGGCGGCGAGGCCCAGCCGCCTGCCGAGCCCCCGGCCTGACCCCTCCCCCGATCCAGATCACTGGACTACGGTTGCGCCCGTGACGACCATGCTGACGTGGCAGGCCAACGACGGTCACGGGTTCGAGGGCGTGCGCGTGAACTTCGGTGCGGGCAAGGCGTTCCGGGCGCTCGGCCGGATCGTGCGCGCCGAGCCCGGTGCTGACTGGACGGCGTCCTATCGGCTCGTCGTGCGCGAGGACGGCGACATCGGGCGGGTGTCGTTCACCAGCGCCACCGCCGCGCGCGAGCGACACCTCACGATCAACCGGACCGAGGACGGCTACTGGCTGCTCGACACCGGCTCCGGCGGCGTCCGCACCGACCTCGCGGGTGCGGTCGACGTCGACCTGGCGGGCAGCGCGCTCTTCAACGCGCTGCCCGTCCGGAGGCTCGACCTGCACCGCGAGGCGGGCGAGCACGAACTGCCCGTGGTGTACGTCACGTTGCCCGAGTTGGAAGCTTCGGTCGTCCACCAGACGTACCGGGTGATATCGACAGGAGACAACCCCGTCGTCGAGTTTCGCTGCGACGACTTCCGGGCCGACCTGCACCTCGACGCCGACGGCTTCGTCGTCGACTATCCCGGGGTGGCCAGCCGCTACGCCGCGGAGCCCGCGGCGGGCTGACGGGGCCCGCCGCGGCGGCCGGCGTCCGGCGCCTGCCCCGGCGGCCGGTGTCCGACGCCCGCCCCGCCCCCCGGCGGCGCCCGGCCCGCCCCGCTGGCCGGCGCCCGCCCCGCCGTGCCGCCGCAGATCCCGTCGCCGCGGCCCACCCCGTCCCTCCATGATCGCCGTTTCGGTGCGGATGCGGCCAAAATTGGCCGGTCCACGCGCCGAACTGGTGATTTCATGCCCGGGTGCGCCGCCTGCAACGCCCGCCCAGGCCCGGCCCCTCAGGCCCAGTACCCCAGACCCAGCCCCCAGACCCAGGCCCCCAGACCCGGCCCCCGTCAGGCCCAGCCCGTCAGGCCCAGCCCCCAGAACCGGCCCGCCAGCGCCCGGCCCGCCAGCGCCCAG
This sequence comes from uncultured Actinomycetota bacterium, assembly GCA_963822805.1. GTDB lineage: Bacteria > Actinomycetota > Actinomycetes > Mycobacteriales > Pseudonocardiaceae > Pseudonocardia. The sequence goes on from CAWGIV010000010.1 coordinate 224,812, forward strand.
TCCGTCAGGCCCAGCCCGTCAGGCCCAGCCCGTAACGACCTTGCCCGCCCGCCCGAGGTCCCGCAGCCGTGCCAGCGGCGCCCGGCCGCCGAGTTGCACCCGCTCGCCCTGGGGATGCCGCGCCGCCGCCCAGCGCGCGCGGCCGTCGTAGCCGGCGCGCACGGTCGCCGCGAGCCCGCCGGTGGACGCGAGCGCGCCCCGCATCGCGCCGAGCCGCCCGAGTGCGTCGTCGACGGCGGCGAGCAGGGCGTCGCGGTTGCCCTCGCACATCGCGAGCACCAGCTCGGGGCGCGTGCCCGCCACCCGGGTGCCGTCGGCGAACGAGCCCGCCGCAAGCGACAGCGCGAGCTCATCCGACCCCGCGGCGCCTACCGCGGCCAGCACCGCCGCGAACAGGTGTGGCAGGTGCGAGATGCGGGCCACCGCCAGGTCGTGCTCGTCCGCTGCGGCGGGCACGACCCGGGCCCCGCACGCCCAGGCCAGCTCGGCGACATCGCGCCAGACGTCCAGGTCGAGCCCGTCGTCGGCGGCCACGACCCACGCCGCGCCCTCGAAGAGCCCCGCCGACCCGGCCGCCCATCCCGACGCCGACGTGCCCGCCATCGGGTGCCCGCCGACGAACCGTACCCGCGGGGCGTGCTGCGCGACGGCGTCGGCCACCGCCACCTTGACGCTCACGGCGTCGGTCAGCCGCGCGGTCGGGGCCACCGCGTCGACCCGGTCCAGCACGTCCCGCAGCGCCGGGAGCGGCACCGCGAGCACGACCAGCGCGTCGTCTTCGGCGGCCCGGCGCAGAGCGGCGTCGGTGTCGGTAGTGACGTCGAAGCCATCCGCGCACGCCTCGGCCGCCGTCGCCTCCGAGGCGGCGGTACCCCACACTGCGCGCCCCGCCTTCTCCGCGGCCCGCAGCAGCGACCCGCCGATCAGCCCGGCCCCGACCACGCACACCGCCCGCCCCGTCACGCGCGGAAAGCTACGCGCCGCCCCGGACGATGATCGCCGCGGCCCGCACCTCACGACGGTTCGGGCGTGCCTCAGGTGCGGCTCGCCCCGATCATGGCCGCCGCCTCGCCCACGGCCCGCCTCGCCCACCGCCCGCCGCCCGCCCACGGCCCGCCCGGTCCACTTCGCACCCCTTGGCTTCACTTCGCACCCCGCCGGTGGGGTGCGAAGTGCGCACAAAGGGTGCGAAGTCGGCTTGGGCCGCCGGGCTGGCGCCGCCGCGCTGGCCCCGCCGCGCTGGCCCCGCCGCGCTGGCCCCGCCGCGCTGCCCCGGCCGGGCCCGCCGCGCCGCTGCCCTGCCGCGCTGTCCGGCGCGGCGCCCGTCGGCCGGGCCGCGCCGCGCCGCCCCGGCTCCCCGCGCCGAACCCGCCGCCGAAGGGCTACGGGTGCACCGCCGCCGCCACCCGCAGGACGCCGCGCTCCTCCAACCGCACCCCCACCACCTGCACCCCGACCGGCAGCTCGCCCGCCTCGACCCGACCCGGCACCGACGCCGCAGGCCAGCCAGTCAAGTTGAACGGCAACGTCAACCCCAGCAGCGACGGCCGCACGGGCACGTCCGCGCCCCCGACCGCGACGGTCTCCGCACCGATCGGGGTGGCGCGCAGCCGGGTAGTGGGCAGCACCAGCACGTCGACGTCGAGCGCCGCCCGGAACGCCGCCGTGAGCCGCCGCCGGATGCGCAGGGCGTCGACGTACGCGCGGGCGGGCAGACCCGCGTTCGGCGCCAACCGCTCTCGCGTGACCGGCTGGAACAGCTCGGGTGAACGGGTGAACGCGTCGGCGTGCGTGGCCCACGCCTCCGCCCCGACGATCACGGGGTACGTCGCGGCCAGCTCGTCGATCATCGGCGAGGCCACCTCGACGACCTCCGCCCCCGCCCCCCGCAACCGCCCCAGCGCCGCCTCGACGACGGCGGTGATCGACGGGTCCGCCGGTCGCCAGTACGGGTCCACCGGCACCCCGATCCGCACCCCCTTCACCCCCGGCAGCTGGATGCCGCCGCCGGTGCCGTCGGGTCGGGCCAGCACGTCCCACGCGACCGACGCCGAGTGCACGTCGGCGGTGATCAGCCCCACGGTGTCGAGGCTCTCGGACAGTGGGAACACGCCCTCGACGGACAGGTGCCCGTAGCCGGGCTTGAGCCCGACCACCCCGCACAACGCGGCGGGCGTCCGCACGCTCGCCCCCGTGTCGGTGCCCAGCGCAAGCGGCAGATGCCCGGCCGCGACCGCCGCCGCCGATCCCGACGACGACCCACCGGTGATCCGGGACGGGTCGTGCGGGTTGCGGGCCGGGCCGGTCGCGGCGACGTCGCCGGTGGGGCCGTAGGCGAACTCGTGCGTGTGCAGCTTCGCGACCACCACCGCCCCGGCCGCGACCAGCCGCGCCACCACCGGTGCGTCGACCGGGGCGGGCGGAGCGTCGGCAAGAACCAGCGAGCCGCACCGGGTCGGCAGCCCGGCCACGTCGATGAGGTCCTTCACCCCGACCGCGACGCCGTGCAGCGGCCCCCGCCACGTCCCGGCCGCAAGCTCGGCGTCAAGCGCGGCGGCCCTGGCGAGCGCGCGGTCGGCGTCGAGCGTGATGACCGTGTTGAACGGGTCGGCGCGGAGGCGGTCGAGCGCATCGGTGACGTGCTCGACGACCGACAGCTCCCGCGAACGCAGAGCCATCCCGAGATCGCGCAAGGAGGAGAGCACGCCCCCATTCTGCCGTGAGCGCACAGGATGGCTATGGCCGCGCGCAAGCGCGCAGCGCCAGCCCGGCGTACAGCGCGACGCCGTCCACCATCGCGGCCTCGTCGAAGACGACACGGTTGGAGTGGTTGGGCGGCGCAGTCGCCGGGTCGGTCTCCGGCGGGCATGCGCCAAGGAACGCAAGCGCCCCCGGCACCTCGGCGAGCACGTACGCGAAGTCCTCCGCCCCCATGATCGGCGTCGCCATTTCGACGACCCGTCTGCGCCCCAACAGGTCGACGCCCAGCGCGCGCACCTCGGCGGCCGCGGCGGGGTCGTTGACGGTGACCGGGTAGCCCGACTCGATCTCGACCTCCGCCGTGCACCCGTGCGCCAGCGCGGTGTGCAGGCACACCCGGTCGATCTCCTCCAGCAGCCGGGCCCGCACCGGAGGGGCGAGCGTGCGCAGCGTGCCCTCCAGGAACGCGGTCTCCGGGATGACGTTGTTCGTCGTACCCGCCCGGATGTGCGCGATCGTCAGCACGGCCGGGTGGTGCGGGTCGATCCGCCGCGTCAGCGCCACCTGCAGCGCGCCGACCATCGCCGCCGCCGCGGGCACCGGGTCGAGCGCGTCGTGCGGGGCCGACGCGTGCCCGCCGCGCCCGGTCACGGTCACGCGCAGGATGTCGGCCGCGGCCATCACCGGCCCGGCCCGGGTCTGCAGCTCGCCGGTGGGCACCGTCGAGGAGATGTGCAGCGCGTAGGCGACGGACGGCCGCCCGTGCACGTCCAGCAGTCCCTCCTCGATCATGTGGCGGGCGCCGTGGAAGCCCTCCTCGCCGGGCTGGAACATCAACAGCACCCGGCCCGCGAGCTCGTCGCGGTGGTCGGCGAGCACACGGGCGGCCGACGCAAGCATCGCGACGTGCGTGTCGTGTCCGCACGCGTGCATCACCCCGGGGATCTCGGAAGCGAACTCCAGGCCGGTGTCCTCGTCGAGGGGGAGCGCGTCCATGTCACCGCGCAGCAGCACGGTCGGGCCCGGCCGAGCGCCCTCCAGCACCGCGACGACCGACGTCACCGCCTGCCCGAGATGCACCTGCAGCGGGAGGTCGACGAGCGCGCCGAGCAGGGCGTCGCGGGTGGCGGGCAGGTCCAGGCCCAGCTCCGGACGTCGGTGCAACGCGCGGCGCAGCGCCACCGTGCGGGGCTGCACGGTCCGCGCCTGCGCGCGCAACCCGGCCAGGAGGGCGTCGTCGGGGGGCACCGCCCGATCGTGGCACCTCTGAGCGGAGCTTGCGTAGCGAACATCGACCCGGTGGTGTGCCGTGCGGGTCAACTTGGGATTGTGGTTTGGACCACAGTCGAAAGGAGGCCTACCGTAGAGGCATGGCAGTGCAGAGCGTCGAGGCGCCCGCGGACATGCGGGACACGGCCCTGCCGGGGTTCGCTGTCGCGGCGATCCGGGAGGAGGGCCGCTGGCGCTGTGCCCGCATGGCGGCCGAGGCCCTCGTCGACCTCGACGCCGCCATCACCGAGCTCCGGTCGCTGCGCTCCACGGGGGCGGTGCTCGGGCTGCTCGACGTCGACGACGAGTTTTTCGTCCTCCTGCGGCCCACCCCGGGCGGAGTGGCGCTGATGGTGTCCGACGCGGTCGCCGCCCTCGATTACGACGTCGCCGCCGACGTCCTCGATCTCCTGCGCGTCGAGCTGCCCGATGACGACGACGAGGTCGTCGACGCCCCGCCGTGGCCCGAGGGCGATCTCGCGATCCTCGCCGACCTCGGCCTGCCCGCCGACGAGCTGGAGGTGCTGGCGTCCGAAGCGGAGCTCTACCCGGACGAGCAGCTCGCGGCGATCGGGCGCCGCTGCGGGTTCGCCGATGCACTGGCCGAGGTCGTCGACGGGCAGTGACGCCTGCGATCTTCAGCGGGGCCCTCGGATCGGACCGCCCCGGCGACGGTGCGGCGCCCGCGCGCGGCGTCGGTGAAGCCCCGGCCGACGGCGAGGGTGCGGGCCCCGCGTGCGGCGTGCGTGAAGCCCCGGCCGACGAGGCGTTGGTGCGCCGGGCCCTCACGGTTGCCGCCGCCGCGCCGCGCACCGGTGATGTGCCGATCGGCGCCGTCGTCGTCGACGCCGCGGGCCGCGAGCTGGCCGCTGCCTGCAACGCCCGCGAGGCGCTGGGCGACCCCACTGCGCACGCCGAGATCCTCGCCCTGCGCGCCGCCGCCGCCGTGCAGGGCGAGTGGCGGCTGGAAGGCTGCACGCTGGCTGTCACCGTCGAGCCGTGCACCATGTGCGCGGGCGCGGTTGGCCTGGCGCGGGTCGCGCGCGTGGTGTTCGGGGCCTGGGAGCCGCGGACGGGGGCCGCGGGCTCGCTGTGGGACGTGCTGCGCGACCGTCGGCAGAACCACCGCCCCGAAGTCGTCGCCGGGGTGCTCTCGGAGGAGTGTGCGAAGCTCCTGGAGTCGTTCTTCGCCGACCGCCGGTGAGGCGCATGCTGCGGGTGGCCGCCTATGCCGTGTGCGCACGCGCCGACGAGGTGCTGCTCGCCCGCTGGATCGGCCCGCGTGGTCCGGAGTGGACGTTGCCGGGCGGGGGGCTGGACCACGGGGAGGATCCGGCCGACGCCGCCGTCCGCGAGGTGCGCGAGGAGACCGGCTACGCGGTGCGGCTCGACGGCCTGCTCACCGTCCACTCGCTGCACATGATCCTCCCCGACGCCCCCGTCGACTTCCACGGCATCCAGATCGTCTACGCGGGCGCCGTCGTCGGCGGCGAGCTCTGCTACGAGCTGGACGGCTCCACCGACATGGCCGCCTGGCACCCGCTCGCTGCCGTGCCCGCGCTCACGCGGGTGCCGCTCGTGGACGTCGGCCTGGCCGCCGCGGGCCTCCGCTGAGCCGATCCGCCGCGGCCACGTGGGCGCAGGAACTGTTGGAGCAGCCCCCGGTCGAGCCCGGCGGCGTAGTCGAGCCCGGCCGTGCGGTGGAGTGACGTCCAGCCCCCTATGATCGCCGAAGCCGGGACATGGGGTGCGCCTGCACACCTCATGTCCCGATCCCGCTGATCTGGCCCTGCGCGGTGGCCGCCTTCTCGGCGGTCGTCAGGTGGACGGCGATCCAGGCGCCGCCGGCATCCCCGCCGCGGCCGTCTTGTAGGCTCTTCGGCGGTAGCGTGTCCGAGCGGCCGAAGGAGCACGCCTCGAAAGCGTGTGAGGTGCAAGCCTCCGTGGGTTCAAATCCCACCGCTACCGCCACTCGTACCAGCGGAAACGCCGGGCCTCTCGTTTCGGGGGAGTTCGGCGGTCGCCGTCTAGTCTCATTTCTAGTCGTGCGGTGGCATGCCGCCTATGACGAACTGGGCGGCGCGTACGCGCGGCGGCTGGCCGTTGTGCAGAAGCAGATCGGCCTGGCGCTGGACCGTGCCGCGCCGGGGCGGGTGGGATTGCTGTCGCTGTGTGCGGGACAGGGCCGCGACGTGCTGCCGGTGCTCGCGGTGCACCCTCGCGGCGGCGACGTCGGCGGCCGTCTCCGACAGCGACATCGCCCGAACGATCGGGGTGGTTCCGTCGCTGCTTACCGTAGGTGGGACGGCCGTGTGGACCCGGTACACCGACGAGCCCGACATCACCCCGCGGGTCCGGGCGTGGTTCGCCGAGGCCGGCGTGGCTGAGACGGCCTTCGTCACCGGCCGCCAATATGGTCAGAGGTGGGCTGTCGGCGCGGGAACCCTGCAGGCGCGGACCTCGTCTGTAGGGTCAGAACGGCGACTGTTCACTTTCTTCCGCTGACCGTCAGGCAACGCAGTGGCGATGGATACCGCGACCGGCGACGAACGGCCTCGTGCAGACTTGGAAAGTGTGCTGGTGACCGTGCGCAGGCGCGACCACCTTCTTGACGTCGCGGCACGTCCTGGGCTCCAGCCGCGGTCCGAACGAAGCGCGTCGCCTGGCTGATACCTGACGCGCGCGGGCCCGTATCAGAGCCACGTTGCTACGCCACCGTGGCGCGAGCAAGTTCCTTGCCGATGTTGGCTGGAGCTGTAGCTGCCATCCGCACACTTGGCCGTAGCTCCCGGTGGTGCCGACGCTGCCTGAACAGGGCGCAGCACGCAGTTGCCGCTGGAGTTGACGTAGTGGGTCGACTCGTCGCAGGTCGATGAAGCGCCCGAGGCTCCATCGGAAGCGGTGCCAGGAGCCGGCGCAGGTGCGGGAGCGACGGCCCGGGCTCGCACAGGTGCCGGAGTTGCAACACGCATCGGTGTAGATGCGGAAGCTGCTGTCCGGGGCCGAACAGGCGCAGGCGCTGCGATCGTGGTCGTTGGTGGCGCCGCTGTTGGAGGCGGCGGAGACACAGGTCCGGGCATGGCGCTGGCGGGGACCGTCGGTGACGCGCTAGCTGCTGGTAGCGACTCGACCTTGGAGGCGGCCGTGGTCGTGGCACCCGGTGTTGGCGGAGTGAGGATGACCGCGACGATGAAAAACACGGGTGCCAGCACGAGCGCTGCAACGGACCGATGCCGATTGTCGGCGACGCCCTTGCGACATCGCCGGACGGACAGGATGGCCGGGATGATCGCTGCGAGGCACAGCAGACCGCCGAGTGCGACTGTCGCCGGGATGCACGCCAGCACGGCGCCGAGGGCGGCGACGACGAACGTCGTGGCTCCCAGGCGGTTGCGTGGGGACGGGGCATCGGCACCGGTCATCGGCGACCCTCTTTTCTACTTGATCAGTCCGGCCTCCTCTTCGAGCAGCGGGCACGCGGCGTTAACACTCGTGCGGGTCCGCACGGACAACGTCAGACGATCGAACCCGGCCGGGCGACGATCGTGAGTTCTAGTCTCATTCGTTGCCGTCCACGCACGTCCGGAGCGCGTCACGGGGAAGTGAAGCCGCGCGATGAGCTGCAGACGGTCAACGCCGGACACGCCTCGGCAGACCTCGCAGGCTGTGCGGCCGAGCCCTCGTGGAGCTAGCCGTTGAGCCGATCGGCGAGGGTTGCCGTGCCGGGGCCGGACAGTTCCGGAAGTGCGGCGGGGCGCCCGGCCGTGGCCATCAGCAGCGCCTCACCCGGGCCCTCGACGGCGGGGCCGCTGCCAGCGGCGCCGGATACGGGTGGGTCTGGTTCACGTGTGGGTGGGCGCGGGTGCGAGGACCTGGTAGGCCAGTCGCAGCGCGGCAGGCTGGACGCGGTAGTAGATCCAGGTGCCGCGGCGGTCGCCGGTGATCAGGCCGGCCTCGCGCAGCACCTTGAGGTGGTGCGAGATCGTGGGCCCGGTCAGCTCGAAGACCTCTGAGAGATCGCAGACGCAGGCCTCGCCGCCCGCATGCGAGGCGATCAGCGACAGCAGACGCAGCCGGACGGGGTCGCCCATCGCCTTGAACACCCGGGCCAGCTCGACGGACTGGTCGGCGGAGAGGGGTTCGCGCATGAGCGGGGCGCAGCATTCAACCCCGGCCGGGGGGTCGATCAGCGGCCGTCCTTGCTTCGGCATGCTTCTATCTTGACAGATCCCGAACCAAAGGCGAGTCTATATCGACAGACGTCGAATCAGGCGTTGGTCGGAGAGGGAGGAACCCGTGATGTCCCGCGTTCAGTTGGCGCTGCGTGTGTCGGACCTGGAAGGGTCGATCGACTTCTACCGCTCGCTGTTCGGGGTGGAACCCGCCAAGCGGCGCCCGGGGTATGCGAACTTCGCGATCGTCGAACCGCCGTTGAAGCTGGTGCTCATCGAGGGCGAGCCGGACCAGGCCACGGTGCTCGACCATTTGGGCGTAGAGGTCGCCACCACCGATGAGGTGAGCGCGGCGACCGCACGTCTGTCCGGGCTGGGCTTGGCTGCGACCGAAGAGAACGACACCACCTGCTGCTACGCGCTCCAAGACAAGGTGTGGGTGCACGGACCCGGCAGCGAGCCGTGGGAGGTGTACACGGTCAAGGCCGACGCCCCCGACGCCACCAGCGTCCGCCCCGACAACGGCTCCGGGCCCTGCGAATGCGGCGCCCCGGTCGCCACCGGCGGCGCCGAACTCGAACACTGCTGCTGACCGCCCCTCAGGCCGGCGGAGGTCCAGCGACTCGAAGCACTTGGCGCCCACCCGCTGGGATCACACGAAGGCGGTGAGACGCGGGGAAGTCCCTTGAGTCGGAGCGCGGGCGGTGACGCGCGGGAACGCTCAGCTCAGATGTCCCGTACCTTTCCGGCGATGGCCGCGGCCATGTCGGGGGTCACGTCGATGCCGTGTACCTCTTTCGCATGCGGGCCGGCCTGGGCAAGCACCTCCTCGGTGGTCTCGCCCTCGACCACGGCATCGCAGTCGAATCCCGCGTCGCGACACCTGAGTTGCTTCATCGCAGCCCCCTCGGCTCGTAGTGGGCCCATCATGGGGCCTGACCTCGCGGCGGCACCAGGCCTTGCGGGTAGTGAAGCGGCCGATCAAGGAAGATCGGACCGGCCCGCGGCCCGGGTATGCCCGCCCCGGCGATCGGGTGACCTGTTGGGGCGGGCCACCCCGTCGAGACCGTCGGTGTTTTCACCGGCGAATCGGCTACCGTCGTCGGGGGAGCCGTGCACTGGAGGTGGGATGGCCGCGCCGGAGGCGCACCGCTCGCGCGTGCTGCGGTTCGTCGACGACCACGCCGCGGAGATCGTCGCCGAGGTCGCCGAGCTCGTCCGCATCCCCAGCGTGTCGGGCTCGGACGAGGAGAACGCGGTCCAGCATCTGTTGGCGGCCCGGATGGCCGAGGCAGGCATGGACGTGGACACCTGGCAGATTCCGCTTGATGCGACGATCGCCGAGCCGGACTTCCCCGGCGTCGAGGTCGAGCGGCGTGCCGCGTGGGGGGTCGTCGGCAGGCTCCCGGGCCGGGCGGCGGGGCCGTCGTTGCTGCTCAACGCGCACGTCGACGTCGTCCCGACCGGCGAACCGGCGTCCTGGAACGGCGAGCGCCCGTTTGGCGGCCGGGTCTCGGCAAGCACGGTCCACGGCCGCGGAGCGTGCGACATGAAGGCGGGCCTGGTCGCCTCGCTGTGGGCCGCTCGCGCCTGCGCCGCCCTGCGCATTCCGCTCGTGGGCCCGCTCCTGCTCGGCACGGTGATCGGCGAGGAGGACGGCGGGCTCGGCACCTACGCGCTGCTGCAGCGAGGCTGGCGCGCCGACGCGTGCATCATCCCGGAGCCGACCTCCCTGGCCATCGCACCGGGCAACTGCGGCGCGCTGAGCTTCCGCATCCGGGTGCGCGGCCGCGCTGTGCACGCCTCGCGCAGGCTCGCGGGGGTCAGCGCGGTCGAGAAGTTCCTCCCGCTGTTTGCCGCGGTGCGCAGGCTGGAGGCGGAGCGCAACGCGGTCAAGCACCCGCTCGCCGCCCGCTGGGAGCTGCCGATCCCGATCGAGATCGGCAGGGTCAGCGCGGGCGAGTGGGCCTCGTCCGTCCCGGACGTCCTCGTCGCGGAAGGCCGGATGGGGGTGGCGCTCGGTGAGGAACCCGCGGCCGCCCGCCGTGTGTTGGAGGGGGCGGTCGCCGCCGCGTGCGCCGACGATCCCTGGCTGCGCGAGCATCCCGCCGACGTGCAGTGGTGGGGCGGCCAGTTCGCCCCGGGCCTCACCGACGTCGACGCCGAGATCCTGCAGGTCGTCCGCCGGGCCCACGCGGCGGTCACAACGCAGCCGCAGGCCATCTGGGCCGCCCCGTACGGCAGCGACCTGCGCCTCATGCGCAACATGGGCGGTGTCCCGACTGTCCACTATGGGCCCGGCGACGCGGGGCTCGCGCACGGCCCCGATGAGTCGGTCCCCATCGCGGAGGTGCTGGCCGCCACCCGGGTGCTCGCGCTCGCCGTGCTCGACCACTGCGGCTGACCCCCGCCGCTCAGGCGGGCTCGCCGCCCCGTGCGGGAACTATCTGAAGCGCACAAACGGACGCCGGGCCCGCCAGCGGCGGACCCGGCGTCCGGGTGTGCGAGTGGTTACCTTCGAATGCCGCGACGGCTGTACGCCCCGGCGACGATCGCGACGCCGATCGCTGCGACGATCACCTGCACCAGGAGTTCCAGCCAGTCGATGCCCCTGGTCTCGGTCGGGATCCCGATGGCCCGTGCGATGAACGTCCCGATGAACGCCGCGATAATGCCGATGACGATCGTCAACCAGATCGGGATGTGCTGCCTGCCCGGCACGACCAACCGACCGAGAGCGCCGATGATGGCACCGACAATGATCGCGGTAATGATGCCCGTGACGGTCACGGTCTCCTCCAGTACTGCCCCGGGGGGCCGCTGAGGGCGACCCGCTGAAACAGGGATGCCCGCTCCGGTGGCCGCGCATCCGCGCGTGACCGAAATGTGACATTGGGCCGACCGTTCGGCGTAGCGGTATGACCTGTTTACGCCAGTCTGCTCCGCTCACGGGGTCAGCTTCCTAAGCTGACGCATGGCCTCCGTCAGCGTCCGATACATCGTCGACGACGTCGACGCCGCGATCGCCTTCTACTGCGCTCACCTGGGGTTCGAGGAGTTGATGCACCCAGCGCCCGCCTTCGCCATGTTGACCCGGGGTGACCTGCGGCTTGTGCTGAGCGCCCCGGGCGGGGGACCGGGCGGTGGCCAGGCGATGCCGGACGGCACGCTCCCCACGCCCGGCGGGTGGAACCGGTTCGCGATCGAGGTCGACGACCTCGCGGCCGCCGTTGCGCGGCTCCGCGCCGCGGGGGTGCATTTCCGCAACGAGCCGGTCACCGGCGTCGGCGGTCGACAGGTGCTCGTCGACGACCCGTCCGGCAATCCCGTCGAACTCTTCCAACCGACCCGCGCCGAGGCCCGGTTGGGGTAGCCGGGCCGCTTGCCTGCCGCCGGTCCCGCCTGATGTGGGGACCGACCGACAGGTCACCCGGACCGTGTCAAGATCCAGTCCCTGATCTCGGGAATGGAGTACGCCACCCGCCAAGTGGCGTTGTGCTCGCCACCGGCAGCGGAAGAGCCTGCGGGCAACAGCGTGCCTTTCGCGAAGGCGGCATAGTTGATCCGAGCGCCTTCGGCTTCCATGGTCTTGACGTCGGTGGCGAACTGCTCGGCGGTGGACCTCGCGTCCCACACCGCGCGGGCGACCTTCGTACCGGCCTGTTCGGCGATGGCGGTGATGGCGTTCTCGCCGGGGTAAGCCTTGTCGTCGCCCTGCGAAACCGTGATCCACAACTTCTTCTTCGCCAACGGGCCGGCCTGGTCGGCAGGCCACTGGCCTGCGACAATGTAGGAGGCGGCGAACAGGTCGGGGTGGCGGATGTTCATCCCCAACGCCATCATCGCGCCCATCGACTGCCCGGTCGCGAACATGCGGTGCTTGTCGATGGTGTACTGCGTGGTCATCGAGTTCACCAGGTTGACGGTCGCGTCGAACAGCGGCGACGGATGGTAGTTGTCGTCGATGATCACGGTCGGGTACTGGGGCGCCAGCACGAAGCACTCGTGCTTGGCCTGATCCTGCGGGCCTGCCCAGCACACTGCCCCCAATCCCTGCAGCAGCGGACCCTGCGTCGGTGCGCCGACCACACTGGCGTCGTGCATGAACAGCACCAGCGGATAGGACTTGGCCTTGTCGTAGTTCTTCGGAATAAACAGGTTGTACTGCAGAGTCTGCGCGGTCGCGGGATCACTGAACGAGAACTGTTTGAAGTCGTCGACGATCAGGTTCACCACCCGACCGGTGGTCAGCACGGTGCTGTTCGCGGGGTAGGTGGACCCGTCGATCGTGGTGACCGCGCCCGTCTGGGTCAGCGACGCCGTCGCCGGCTTGACGGTCCACGATCCGCCCTCGCCGACCGTCGGTCCGCCCGACGGCGTCCCCGAGGCAGGGGCTCCCGACGCCGCCCCCGAGGACGGGGCGCCCGGTGCGGTGTGCAGCGCGGCGGTCGCGTCGTCGGGCGAGAGCTCGACGATGACGTAAGGGCCGTTCGTGCCCGTGTCGGCGAGGTTCGCTTCGGCGTTCGCGTACACCTTCGTGACGGTGCGCTCGTCGACGCGGAACGTCGACATCGACAGCTTCGACCCGTCGACGGCCTTGGCGAACTCGATCGCCACCGCGGTGAGCTTCACACCGTCACCGAACACCTGGGTGATCGCCGCGGCACCTTTGACCGTGCCCTGCGGGGCGGCTCCGCCCGAGGTGCTGCCGGTCGTTCCGGTGGTCGACGTGTCACCGCAGGCGGCCGCACCTGACACCACGATTGCGGCTCCCAGCACCTGCCCCAGGAAGGCGCGGCGGGTTGGCATCGGTGAATCCCTCTCGATCGGCGGACATCGTCAGCGCGACGGTAGACGTGGAGGGTGCGAACGTCGCCGATTCCGGTAAGCGTCGGGTGTGAAGTCCGATGAGCCGCGCCTTGAGCTCCGGGTGCCTGCGGCGGCGGCCGGCCGGTAGGAGATCGCGCCGAGCCGCACACCACGACGGTCGACACCAGCATGAGGTACGGCTCGCGGCGATCTTGGCGCCGGGGAGGGACCGGATGACAAGTTTGGCAACGGGCAGCGGGCGGGCGGCCGCGGTCAGGTGTCTAGGCGCGGGAGCGTAGGCCAACGATCAGAAGCCCAAGCGGCCCAGCTCTCGAACGGTATCGGAGGCGGAGGACGTGAGCAGCCTTGGAGCTCGTCCAGCGTGGGTGGCGTGAACTGGGCGTTGAACCGTTCATGATCCTCGAGGTTCATCTCGAAGGTCTCCTGGGGAGCTTTGCGCCACCGCGCCGTCGCCCGCTTCCTGCGCTCATCCTCGGGAAGAGTCACGTAGTGCAGCTGGAAGTCGGCGCCGGCGAGGTCGGCGATTGCGCGGAGGGCGTATCGCTCGTCGGGGGACCAGCAGCCGAAGTCGAGGATCACGGAGACGCCCGCTCGCAACACCTGGTGGCCGACCCAGACGAGCCGGCCTTCGAGGACGTCGCGCTTCCCAGCGAAGTCAGCCCATCGCAGCCCGAACAGAGGCACCATCCACTCGTCGGGTGTCAGCCGTAAGGCACCGCTGGCCCGCTCCAGCTCGCGAGCAAGGGTGGTCTTGCCCACCCCAGGCAAGCCGACCGTGAGATGCATTGTCGGCCGTGAACTCACGGGCATGACCTTGCCCGCCGTACTGAGCAGCCCGCCATCGGGTTACCGCGGATCGGCCCGAGGACGGGGTGCGGGCCAGAGTGGCTGCAGGGCGTGGCCAAGCTGCGAGCAGTCCAGGCTGCCGCGCTAGCGCCACTCGGCATCAGCGAAGCGTGGATGAGCGGTGACCATGGTCAGGCAGGGCGCCGGACGGCTCGACGGCGATCTTGCGCCGCCCTGCGATCACACGTGCGAACTCCGTCTCCACCTCGCCCCCGTCGGCCCGCTCCGGCGCCGTCCAGAACTCCTCCATGACGTCATAGCGGCCGCGGCCGAACAGGAACGCCGCCGTCTCACGGGTCTGCTGGTCGGCGAAGCGGTGCACCTCCTCGTCCGGCTGGATGCCGCCGGTCACGCACACGGCCGCGACCGTGCTGCTTATCCTCGGCGTCCCGGAGCGCCTCATCTTGATCGGACGGCCCGGCGTTTTGCCTGGTAAGGCTGGCGGAGGATGGGGGATTCGAACCCCCGAGGGCTTGCACCCAACACGCTTTCCAAGCGTGCGCCATAGGCCACTAGGCGAATCCTCCAAGGCGTCCAAGCATAGCCGGGTCATCGTGGCCGTCGACGACGGCCTACACTCGGCGACGGACTCCGCGCGGCGTCCATCCTGTGAACTCCCCCAGGGCCGGAAGGCAGCAAGGGTCAACGGGCTCTGGCGGGTGCGCGGAGTCCCCTTTTCGCCCGGTGTGGCGCACACGAAAGTGTCGGACCCCTCGGGCACGATGGCCCCCATGAGTCGACGCAACCGCGAGAAGCGCGCCGCCAAGCAGAAGGACCGCCGTCGAGCCGCCCGTGAGCGCCCGAGCACGGACTGGTCCGGTTTCGATCGGGTGCGCCCGAGCACGGACTGGTCCGGTTTCGATCGCGTGCACACGCAGGAGGTGCTGGTCGCGGCCTTCCACGTCGCCGCTCGCTGTGAGTGCGGCGATGTCGACGGGCACGTCGACGAGTTGCTGGCGACATTCGGGTCGTCCGCCGCCGATCTCGAGGTCGCCGCCGACCTCGTCCTACACCAGATGTTGGAAGCGCTCTGGGCGGGCGGCTGGACCCCGATCGACCTGCACGAGGCCGGACGCCGACGGCACGATCCGGAGATCGCGGGTTATCTGGACGAGGCCGTCGTCCGGCAGGCGAATCGCTACGCCGAGGCCACGTTGCATCCGCGGTGGCGGTCCGGGCTGGCGACCGTGGCCGCGGGCGTCGACGCCTCGGCGGTCGGGCCGCAGGCGCGGGCGTGGGCGGCGCGGCCGGGTGGCAGCCGCCGGGCGGTGCTGCGCGTCGTTCTGCGCCTGCTCGGTGGGCTGGCCGAACTCCCCACGCTCGAACCGATCGTGCCTCCGCCGGGGCAGCGCGTGCACGCGTCCCAGGCGGGCGGATCGGCAGAGGTCGACGAGAAGATGCTGGCCAGGGTGCGTGCGCTGCTGGCGAAGGCCGAGTCCACCCAGTTCCCCGAGGAGGCCGAGGCGCTATCGGCCAAGGCGCAGGAGCTGATGAGCCGCTATGCGCTGCACCAGGCGCTGCTCGATCACGATCGCGGTCGCCGTCCGGTCGCCACCGCCCGCAGGCTCTGGATGGATGCGCCCTACGCAGGCGCCAAGGCGCATCTCGTCCAGGCGGTTGCAGGGGCCAACCGCTGCCGCAGCGTCTGGCGGGAGGCATTGGGCGTCGTCACCCTGCTCGGCGCCGAGACCGATCTTGACGTGGTGGCGCTGCTCACCACCTCGTTGCTGGTCCAGGCGAACCGGGCGATGCTCGCGGCCGGGCGACAGATCGGCCGCGACGGTGTTTCGCGCACGCGCTCGTTCCGGCAGTCGTTCCTGGTCGCCTACGCCATCCGCATCGGCGAGCGGCTCGCCGCGGCCGACAACGCGGCCGCGAGTGCGGAGGGCGAGCAGCGGCTGCTGCCGGTGTTGGCGGCCCGCAGCCGTGCGGCCGACGACTTGACCGCCGAACTCTTCCCCCAAATGGTCGAGCGGGCGGTCGCCGTCTCCAACGCCGCGGGTTGGGGCGCCGGTCGGGCGGCCGCGGACCTGGCCCTGTTCGACGTGCACACCCCGGTCGCCGGGTAGCCCCGAACGCGGATTCTGTCGGTGCCGGTCGGTAGCCTCGCGGACGTGGCGCTGGCTCTGTATCGCAAGTACCGCCCGGCGAAGTTCGCCGAGGTGGTCGGGCAGGAACACGTCACCGAGCCGCTGAGCCGGGCCATCGAGGCAGGTCGCATCAATCACGCGTACCTGTTCTCCGGCCCGCGGGGCTGCGGGAAAACCTCCAGTGCCCGCATCCTGGCCCGCTCGCTCAACTGCGAGCTGGGGCCCACCGCCGAGCCGTGCGGCGTCTGTCCGTCGTGCGTGTCGCTGGCGCCCGGCGGGCCGGGCAACATCGACGTCACCGAGCTCGACGCGGCGTCCCACGGCGGCGTGGACGACACGCGCGAGCTGCGCGACCGGGCGTTCTTCGCGCCCGCCGAGTCGCGCTACCGGGTGTTCATCGTCGACGAGGCGCACATGATCACCACACAGGGCTTCAACGCCCTGCTCAAGATCGTCGAGGAGCCGCCGGAGCACCTCGTCTTCGTGTTCGCCACCACCGAGCCGGAGAAGGTGCTGCCGACCATCCGGTCGCGCACCCACCACTACCCCTTCCGGCTCATCCCGCCGGGCACCCTGCGCAAGCTCCTGGAGCGCATCTGCGCCGAGGAGGGGGTTGCGGTCGCGCCGGCCGTGTATCCGCTGGTCATCAGGGCGGGCGGCGGGTCGGCGCGCGATTCGCTGTCGGTGCTCGACCAGCTGGTCGCGGGCGCCGGGCCGGAGGGTGTCACGTACGAGCGGGCGGTCGCGCTGCTGGGCGTCACCGACGTCTCATTGATCGACGACGTCGTGGACGCGCTGGCCGCGGGCGATCGGGCCGCGGTGTTCGAGGCGGTCGACCGGCTCGTCGAAGCCGGGCACGACCCGCGCCGGTTCGCCACCGACCTGCTGCAGCGCCTGCGCGATCTCACGCTCCTGCAGGCCGTGCCCGAGGCCGTCGGGCGCGGACTCGTCGATGCGGCCGATGACGAGGTCGCTCGCATGGTCGAGCAGTCAGGCAAGCTCGGCGCGGCCACCCTCACCCGCTATGGCGAGATCCTGCACACCGGACTCACCGAGATGCGCGGCGCCACTGCGCCACGGTTGCTCCTGGAGTTGCTCTGCGCGCGGATGCTGCTGCCCGCCGCCACCGCCGCGGAGCCCGGCCTGCTGGAGCGCCTGGAGCGGCTGGAGCGCCGTTCGGCCATCGCCGCGGCCCCGCCCGCACCGGGGGAGGCAGGCGGCGGCCCGTCCGGACATGGGAGCAGCGGCCCGCCCGAACCGGGACGGCGGCCCGGGGCGACGTCCGTGCCCCGCGTCACCCCGCAGGCCGGCGACGGCCCGCAGGCCGGCGACGCGCCGCAGGTCGGTGACGTCCCGCGGGCTGGGGGCGCCCCGCAGGTCGATGACGCCCCGCGGGCTGGCGAGGCCCCGCGGGCCGATGACGCCCCGCAGGCTGGCGACGCCTTGCGGGCTGGCGAGGCCCCGCGGGCCGGTGACGCCCCGCAGGCCGGTGACGCCCCGCAGGGAGGCGACGCCCCGCAAGCCGCGGGCGCTGAGGTCGGCCAGCGGTTGGAGGCGCTCAGTTTCCCGCAGGCCGCGGGCACCCCGGCTGGCGCAGCCAAGGGTGCTCCCGAACCTGCCGCGCCCCTCGACGGTGGGCAAGCGGCGTCAGCCGTCGGCGCCGCCGACGTCCGACGCGTCTGGCAGGAGATCCAGGAGGGGGTCAAGCAGCGCAAGAAGCGCACGGCGGCGCTGCTGGTCAGCGCCACTGTGCGGGCCGTGGAGCACGACACACTGGTCCTGTCCATCGGCACCGCCCCGCTGGCCCGGCTGCTGTCGGAGCAGAGCAACACCGACGTCATCGCCGAGGCCCTGCACGCCGTGCTCGGGGTCCGGTGGCGGGTGCGGTGCGAGCACGGCGATGGCGCTGCGCCCCGCGCCCATGAGCCGCGGCAAGCCTCTCGGCCCGCAGACGGCGGGGTGTCGGCCCGCACGGCCCAGGCGCGGGGCCCGGCCGCCCGCGGTCCGGCCTCGGGCAGCGGGTCGGTGGGTGGGAGCGCCTCGGGCGGCGGCGTGAGCGTTCCGCCGGGCGGGAGCACCCCGGGCGGCGGGGCCGTGAGCAGCGCCCCGGGCGGCGGCGTGAGCGTTCCGGTGGGTGGGAGCGCCCCGGGCGGCGCGTTCGTCAGCGTTCCGCCGGGCGGGAGCACCCCGGGCGGGGCCGCGAGCAGTCCGGCGTCCGGCCCTCTGACGCCGAGCACCTGGACACCGGGTGGCAGGGCGCCGTCGAGCTATTCCGCTGCCGCTGGCCCACCCGCGTCGCGATCGGACCGTCCGACAGGGCAGTCCGGCACGCCCTCACCATTTGCTCGAACTGCTGCTCGAATAGCCGATCGCGACGGCGACGTCCCGCTGCCGCCAGAACCACCCGACGACGAGACACCGCCCGATGACGAGGAGGCGATGCTCGCCGAGCTCGACGCGGGCCCGGGCAGACGGGCGCCCGCGGGGCCCGATCCGGAGGAGGCCGCCATCGCGTTGCTCACTAGCCAGTTGGGTGCAAGGGCCATCGACCGCCGCTGATCCCCACTTGAAGAACGTCCGGCAATTGACGGTCGGCGTGAGCGGCGGGTGTGCGCGGTAGCGGCGGCGGCCGACCGGTGTCGGACGACGACGCTGGAGAGGAACCTCAGCGGGGTTTCATCCCTGAAGGAGCGGGGCCTTGTCAAGCCCGTCCGTGGTGGGTTGGTCTTTTCTTTTCTGCTGTTCCGCCGCTTTTCGGGCGCGCTCGGTAGAGGCGGCGGGGTCAAGGATCGGCCGGAGGCCGACCGCGAAGCGGCCGAAGGTCCTTGACGCCGACGCCGCCGGGCGCAGGCTTGTGACGGCGCGGAGGAGCAAGCGGCTTCCTGTCGCCACGCCCCCGCCGGATATCTGCTCGCTTGGGTGATCAGCTCCTCGAACGTGGCACGGATCCGTTCCGTCCGGCGGGTTTCATCCAAGATCCCCGACGTATGCGCACACGCCCCGTGTGAGGGGGGTGACATTCATCCCTTCGCCGCGAGGTGGGCGGCATGAAACGCTACGACCGGTGGGTGCCTGGGCGGGGTCAATCAGTAGGGACGACCACGCCATGAGTGGGGGTCAGAAACTCCACGACCCGCGCCCAGGCGCCGGCGGCGACGCTCGCTCATGCCGCCAGCCGACGAATATGGTGATCACGCAGCGCGTAGAAGACGCACTCGACGAGCTCGCGGGCGGCGGCCACCTTGGCTTGGTTGCGGCCGCGGCGCTCGGCGACCTGGTCACGGAAGGCGCCCAGCCGGGTGTGCGGGCCGACCCGCTGCACCGCCTCGATCGCCGCCCACCGCACCAGCTTGGAGCCCTGCTTGGTGATCCGCCCGCGGTGCACCCGGGTGTCGGACTCGTGGTGTTTGGGGGTCAACCCAGCCCAGCTGGTCAGCTGCTCGGGCCGGCGGAACCGGTGCACGTCGGCGATCTCGGCGACGAACACCGCGCCCAGGGTCGGTCCCACCCCGGGGATGATCTGCACCGCGGCGTAGCCCGGGTCGGCGTGCAGCCGTGCGGTCACCAACCCGGCAAAAGTGTCGATCTCGAAGGTGATCGCGTCGATCAGCCGCAGCGTCGAGTTCACCTTCGCCCGCATCGCCGCGGGCAACCCGACGCGCTGCAGCAGGTCCCGCCCGCCCGGGCCGAACAGATCCGCGGCCAGCACCGGGATCCCGGCGCCGGCCAGCACGGCGTGCACCTGGCATTTCAGGTTGGTGCGCAACCCCACCAGCTTGGCCCGATGGCGCACCAGCTCGCGCAGCTCCCGAGTGGCCGGCGGCGCGATCCAGGCCTCGGGCAGCCGACCCATCCGCAGTAAATCGGCCAGGTCAGCGGCGTCGCGCTCGTCGTTCTTGACCCTGCGGTAGGCGAATCCCTTCACGCCCAGCGGGTGCGCCAGGTGCACCGAGGCACCCAACTCGGCCAGCGTGTCCGCAGCCCAGTACCAGCCGTAGCAGGCCTCCAACACCACCTCCGGCGCCTCCCCGGCCCGGGCCATTGTTGCCCGCCGCTGAGCGTGCAGATGGCGGCGCCGTTGAGATTTCTGACGTTGGTGGCGTGAGCAGGCCCCGTCCGCAAGGTGCCGGACGGGGCCTGGTCGTCGGGGTGGCGGGCTGGTCGTCAGGGTGGCGCGGCGGTGATCATTCGGCGGTGACCTCGGCGACGGCGGCGCGGGTGGAGGACTCGTCGACGATTGCCTTGTCGGAGGCGAACGCCGCGACCAGTGCTTGGACGGCGATGTTGTTGACAGCGCGGGGGTAGCCGCGGCTGGTCTGGTGGATCAGCGCGGCGGCGTCGTCGGAGAACAGCGGGTCCGAGCGGCCCGCGAGCCCGACATGGTGACGTAGGTAGCTGCTGGTCTCCTCGCTGGTCATCGGGGGCATGGCGTAGCGCAGCCCGATCCGCTGATCGAGCGCGGCGAGGACGCCGAGTTTCATCCGCCGCCGCAGCGTGGGCTGGCCGACGAGCAGGCAGGCGAAGGGGCTGGTGGAGTCCATGTCGTGGTTGGTGAGCATGCGGATCGACTCGAGTTGGGCGTGATCGAGCAGGTGGGCTTCGTCGATCACGACGACGGGGGTGCGGCCGCGTTCGACCTGCTCGACCGCGAGCGCGTCGACGGTCTGCGGGACCAGGGTGGCGTGGTGGGTCAGCGGCCGCGCGCCGAGGGCGGCGACGATCTGGTGGTGGATGCCGCGGACCCCGACCGTCGGGTTCGGGAGGTAGATGATGGTGTGGCGGGTGGGGTCCAGGGTGGCGAGCGCGGCGCGGACGGCGACGGTTTTCCCGGCGCCGACCTCGCCGGTGATCACCCCGATGCGGTGCTCGGTGACGCACCAGCCGATCCGGGCGACGGCCTCGCCGTGGCTGGCGTGGCGGTGCAGCATCCCGGGGGCGAGGTCGCGCCCGAACGGGGTGCGGGTGAACCCGAAAAAGCCCTGCAGCCGGTCGATCACGACGCGCCTGCGCCGTCGGTGTGGTCGGTCTCGTCGGCGGCGGTGAGCAGGTCGAGCTGGCCGGGCAGTTGATCGCTGGTGCTGGTCGGGGAGGTGCTGCCGGCGAGGGCGGCGTAGTTGACGCCG
Source organism: uncultured Actinomycetota bacterium (assembly GCA_963822805.1). Taxonomy (GTDB): domain Bacteria; phylum Actinomycetota; class Actinomycetes; order Mycobacteriales; family Pseudonocardiaceae; genus Pseudonocardia. The sequence continues at coordinate 245,842 of CAWGIV010000010.1, forward strand.
TTGACGGGATCGCCGAGCTGGGCCTGGTGCGCGCCGTCGATCAGGTGGGCGTAGTCAATCCCGGTCGGCGCCGGCGGCGACGGTGGGGTCTCGGGTCGGGCCTTGAGGTGGGCGTGACGTCCGATGCGATGCGGGATCGCGGTGCCGGCCGGGACGCCGCGCAGCCGGACCGCGATGCGGGTGAGGTCGAACGGGTCGAACACTAGCTCGACGCGGCGCCCGACCAGCAGCGGGTCGACCTGGTAGGTGTTGCCCTGCAACGACACCAGCGCGGTCTTGGTGACTGTGCGGTGTTCTTCCCAGAGGAAGGCTTCGGCCAGCGCGTCAGGGGTGGGGAGCGCGAACGGGCCGCCGGTCGTCCACCGCGCCAGCGGCGCCTGACCGGTCTCGGAGTGAACGCTGCGGTGGTAGACGGTCTCGACCCATGCGGTGAACAGCCGGTTGAGCTCGTCGAGGTCGGTGACCGGGTGCCGGCTTGGATCGGTGTCGGGGTCGCCGGTGATCTCGACCAGGAACTGCTCGCGCACGGTCCGGAAGTAGCGTTCGATCTTGCCTCTGCCTTGGGGACGGCCCGGGCGTGGAGTGGATCAGTCGGATGCCCAGTGTCGCGCAGGCCCGCAGCAGCCAGGCGTCGACGAACGCCGAGCCGTTGTCGACGTAGATTCCGTCGGGGATCCCGCGCGATCCGAGTGCCGGGCGCAGCGCGGCGGCCAGGCGCACGGTGTCCTCGGCGAACCCGAACCGGTGCCCCATGATCGCCCGGGAGTGGTCGTCGAGGAAGGCGAACATTCTGTGGAATCAGATTTGTCCGATTCGCTCCGTTTTGCGGTGGTTGACGGCGACGATCGGGAGCAAGGTCACCGATGGCGGGGTGCCGAGCTCGCGTGGGGTGGGTCCGGCCGGTGTCGCGACGTCGGTGAGGCGGGCGAGGAGGGCATCGAGGGCGTCGTGGCCGTCGTGGACCGCGGCGCGTTCGTCGTCGGTGAGCGGGATGGTGGCGAGCATGCGCTGCAGGTTGTCCTTGGCTTCGAGCAGCTGGGCCTTGGTGGAGCCCTTCGGGGTGTAGAAGTCGCAGCGCGCGCAGGCCATGCGGTGTGGGCACTGCTCGAAGAAGCTGTAGGTGCACCAGCCGTGGCCCAGGTCGTAGTGCTGCCAGGGCTCGCCACCGGCCGCGGCGCCGGAGGCGACCGCGTCGCGGTCGAGGAGCACCTCGATGGTGCGCACGTTGCGGGCGAAGTAGCCGGCGTCGGTGTAGGCCCTGGTCAGCGTGTTCGGGGTGATCTTGGCGTAGTGCTGGGTGGTGTTCGGGGTGCGGTGCCCGAGCCAGGCCTGCAGCTCGAACAGTGTCATTGGTTCCTTGGCGTTGTAGAGCTGGCTGGCGATGGTCGAGCGGGCGCGGTGGCTGGTGATGTTGCCGCGCACGTCGGCGGCCGGGACGCCGGCCTTGCGACACAGCGCTGGGATGATCGTGCGGTTGATGTAGTACTTCGCGACCGGCTGCGCGCGCACGCAGAACAACACATCGACGTGCTCGCCGGTCTTGCGATCCAGCCGCTTGGGCTGTGCGGGACGCAGGGTCTGCCAGGCGTCGATGGCCTGCCCGAGCAGCGGGTCGACCGGCTTGGTGAACGCGGTTCCGGTCTTGTGCACGGGCACGTCGAGCAGGCAGACGGCGTCCTCGGCGAGCACGTCGCGGGCATCGCCGGGAATCGGCGCGCCGTCGTGCTGCCAGCGGATGGCCCCGACCCGCAGCCGGGTGATCTCGTCGCTGCGCAGCCCGGAGAACAGCCAGGTCAGCGTGACCGCGCGGATCAGCTCCATCGGGTAGTAGGCGCCGGCGGAGGTGCCCGGTAGGTCATCGGCGGTCAGGTTCAGCCCGGCCCACAGCAGCTTGGCCCACACTTCGTCGGCGATCGCGCGGGGGTTGGTGCCGATCAGGGCGGACACGCTGCGCGGCACGGCCAGCGCCCGGGACGGGTCGAACCGGCGGGGCACCCAGTCCCATTCCTGGCAGTCTCGGAAGAAGGTGCGGGTGGCCATCAGGTTGTGTGCCTTGGTGCGCGGGGAGATCGGGGATCCGGCGCGGTCACCGAGCGCGTCGTGGCGCTGAACGTAGTCACCGACACGCATCCGGTCCACGGCCGCGACCCAGGCGGCGCAGGTCTGGCGGGTCCATTGACCCGGTTCGGTGATCTCCGGGTGTTCGGCGGCCAGCCACCGCCCGGCCTTGGCCACGATGCTGCGGATGATGTCGCGGACCTTCGGGCTGAGCGTGGAGGTGGCGTGCCAACGCTGCACCCACGCGACCCACGCCGGGTCCGCCCCGGTGAGCACCGATGCGCCGTTGTAGCCGCTGCGCACCGGGGGATCGCAGTGGCCCAGGGCGGCGACGGCGCGCTGCAGCGCGTAGAGCAGCTGCCCGTGGTGAGCGGTCGCCGGGTGCGCCCGAATCCGGGCGAACGCCTCGGTGCTCAGCTCCTCCAGCCGCGGGCTCCGGTTGATCAGCAGTGCCTGGCTGATCGCTCCCGACCAGCGGGGCTCGGTGTGCGTGCCGCGGTAGCCCCACCGGTCGAGAACTTCGCCGGTCTGCCGCAGCGACTGCGCGACGGTCTCGGCGCCGTAAACCAGGTGGGCAAGGTGCAGCCGGTTGAATGTGCCCAGGTGCTGGAAGTCGGTGAACTCACCGAGCATCCAGGCCAGCGCGACCAGCAACGGGCGCACCGTGGTCTCGGTCGGCAGGTCCCTGGCCCGCAGGAACGTCTCGGCGCTGGCACCGCACAGCTGCGCCCACTCCCAGCCGGTCCACGCCCAGTAGGGCCGGCCGGTGTCCGCGCAGTGCGCCAGGATCAACCCGGCCGCATCGCGGCTGGCCCGCCGGTAACGGGCCTCGTCGGGGTGGTGCAGCCTCGCCCGCGCCGCATCGAGGGGCTCGACCAGCCTGGACAGGCTGGCCCACAGCTGCAATTGATCACGCGCGCCGCGGGCGCGAACGCGTCGCAACCCCGACGCGCCGAGCTCCGCGAGCGCCCGCACCTCCGGGCCGGTCAGCTCCGCTCGCCGGCCGCGCAGCTCCAGCGGGGCCGTCCGCCCGGGCTCACCCGACGGCGCCGCAGCGACGCGCGGGAGGGCGTTCATGTGCACGCGTGGCTCCCCCGCGGGCCCTCGGGCTCGGGCTCGGGCTCGAGCTCGGTGAGCATGCTGACCCGCCACGCGTGGATCTGTGCCATGCCGCGGTTGAGCTTGTCCGACAGTTCCCGGCCGGACAGGTGGATGTAGCGCAGCGTCGAGTCGGTGCTGGCATGACCGGCGAACGTCGCGATCGCGTACAGCTCCCAGCCCGCGCGGGCCAGGTCGGTCAGGCACAGATGCCGCATGGTGTGGGTGGAGAACCGCGGCACGTCGGCGGCCAAGGCGACCCTGCGCACCACCTTCGACCAGGTCCACAGGCTCAGCGGCTCGGCGTGGTTGCGCCGTGACTCCGACAGGAAAAGCGGCCCCCGCGCCCGGCTCAGCCCGGCCCGGTGCCGCAGGTACTGCGACAGCAGCACCCCGGTCGGCGCCGAGTAGGGCACCACCCGCTCCCGGCGGGTTTTGGTCGTCTCCGCCCGGATCCGCAGCGTGCGGTGCGCCGGGTCGAGATCGTCGGTGCGCAGCGAGCACAGCTCCTCGCGGCGCAACGCCGCGTCGTAGGCCAGCGCGAGCATCACCCGGTTGCGGATCGATTCCACGCGGAACACACCGAGGACATCGCGCCACTGCTGCTCGGCGGGAATCCACGGCAGCTTGACCATCCGCGGCACCAGCGGCCGCGTCGTCCCGCCGCCGCCCGGCCGGCCCCGCCGCGGGGTGTAGCGACCCCGGCCGACCGGGTTCGACTCGCGCACCCCCTCCTCGACGAGGAAGTCATAGAACAGCCGCACCGGCACCAGCCGCTGCTGCAGCGTGGCGTTCGCCAGGCCCGCCCCCGAGTCCAGCGTCACCACGTTCGCGCCCCGGCGGCTGGGACGGGAGGTCAGCTCCCGGACGAACCCGGCGACCTGAGCCCGGTTCGCGGCCACCGGATCGATGCCGTCCCGGTCACAGACCTGCAGGTACTCGGCCAGGCCGCGGGCATAGGCCTCGATCGTGCGTGGAGCGCGGCCCAGATCCGCCCAGATCCGCAGCCACTCGGCCGCCCGCTCGTGCCGGCCCAGGACCGGCCACTTCTCCTCCAGCGCCATCGAGACGCCCAACCGGACTCGCCGGCCCTTGGTGACGCCGACGACCGGAGCTCCACCCAGCCGCGTGATTCCACGTAACTGATAGGTAGGTCTTGCGGCCGCCGATATGTGGGCCGTGCAGGGCGTCTTATGGGGACAGTCTCGTTATGCCGCCCTGCGTGGTGGACCGGCGAGGATGCTGGTGGCCGTGGGCCGGGGAGGGCCATCACGATCTCGGCATAATCACAGGCTGTCCAGGTACCTGATGATCTCGTCGCCGGGTTGGTAGCGGCCCGGTGCCGCATTGATCGGGGCGGTGCGGGCCAGGGCGCGTTCCTTGAGCGCAAGATCGGCATGGACGTAAATCTGAGTGGTGGCCACGCTTTCGTGGCCGAGCCACAGGGCGATCACGGTGGTATCGACGCCTGCTCGCAGGAGGCGCATGGCGTGCGTTATCTGAGGACATGCGGGGTGATCTTCTTGGTGGCCAGGGTCGGGCAGGCTCGGGCGGCCTGGTGCGCGTGATGAGTGACGCGCTGTTCGAGGGCGTCACGGCTCAGGCGAGTGCCGCGGCGGGTGGGGAACAGCGGGTCGGAGGGGAGCCCGGCTCGTTCGGACAGCCACGCACGCAGAAGTCCGACGGTGTCGTGGGTGAGCGGCGTGACGCGGTGTTTGCGGCCTTTGCCCAGGCAGCTGAGGTGCGCGCCGGTGTCCAGGTGGACGTCGGCGATGGTGAGCGCTGTTAGTTCCGAGGCGCGCAGTCCGGTCTGGATCGCCACGGCGAGCAGGACACGGTCACGGCGGCCCGTCCAGGTGTTGGGGTCTGGGGCGGCCAGCAGCGCGTCGATCTCGGGATCGGTGAGGTAGGTGACCAGTGCCCGATCGAACCGCTTGGGCGGGATGGACAGCACTCGTTGGATGACCGCTGCCTGGTCGGGGTGGCGGAGTACGGCATAGCGGAACAGCGAGTGCACCGCGGCCAGGCGGGCGTTGCGGGTGCGGACACTGTTGCCCCGCTCGTCCTCCAGGTGGTGGAGGAACGCGCCGATCAGCGGGGCGTCCAGGTTGGCGATGGCCAGGCGGGAGGGCTCGATACCGGTGTGCTGGGAGGCGAAGGCCAGCAAGAGTTTGAAGGTGTCGCGGTAGGCGGCGATGGTGTGCGGGCTGGCTTGGCGCTGGCGAATCAGCCGGTCGGTGAAGAATCCCTGCAGGGTGGGCGCGAGCGTGCTCATGCCTCACCTGCCAGGAAGTCATCCAGCCGGTCGCCGGCCAGGGCCAGCAGCTCGGGGGCGGCCGACAGATACCAGAAGGTGTGCTTGGGGTCGGCGTGTCCCAGGTAGGTCGCCAGCTTCGGCAACATCGCCGGCACGTCCTGGCCGGTCTGGTACCACTCCAGGAGCGTGGCGACGGCGAAGCTGTGGCGGAGATCATGGATGCGGGGTCTGCAGTTGGCCGATCGTGGCCTCAGCCCGGCGTCGCGCCGGATCTGCCGCCAGGTCTTTTGGGCTCGGCTGTGGTCGAGCCGGGTGCCTGCGGTGGAGATGAACAGGACGCCGCGGTCGGGGAGTCGGTTGTCCTGCAGGAGCTGGCTGCGGCGCTGCAGGTAGTGGCGGATCCCGTCGCTGCTGGTGGGATGCAGCGGCAGCAGCCGGGTCTTGCCGAACTTGCCGTCGCGGACGGTGAGGACGCCGGCGTCGGTGTCGAAGTCGTCGGTGTTCAACGCGATCGCTTCGCCGAACCGCATGCCGGTGACCGCCAGCACGCTGATCAACGCGGGGTAGGTCGCTGCGGAGATCGGGGTGGGCCGCCGGGCCGCCGCCTGCACTAGGGAGTGGACCTCGGTCGTGGAATACAGGTACGGGGTGGCGCGATGCCCGGTGTGAGGGATCAGCCCGTGCGGGGGCACTTGGACGGTGTTCTCGATCGTCCGCAGGTGGAGGGCGAACCGGCGCACCGCCGACAGCCGCAGCGCGTGCCACCAGGAGGCGCCGTTCGGTGCGGTGGCCCACGCCACCGCGTCCTCGATGGTGATCGTGTCGGTTCGTCGGTCCTCCAGGAAGGTGAGGAAGCTGCCCAGCAGGTGCTCGGCCCGGTCCAGCTTGAACCCCAGGGCGCGGCGGACCTTGAGGTAGTCGGTAAGGGCGTCGCGCAGCGCGGTCATGACGTGCTCCCGGCGGGCCACGGACGGGCAACCGCCCGGAGCCCGACGATGTCGACCTTGGCATACAAGCAGGTCGTCAGGGCGTCGCGATGGCGCAGCACCAGCCCGATTTCCTGCAATGACGCGCCCGCGTTCAGCATCGCGGTGGCGGCTGAATGCCGGAGCCGGTGAGCATGCATGACACCGAGCCCGGCCCGGAGGGCGGCTCGGGCCACCACGTTGGTGACCGCGCCACGGCTCATCGGCCGGTAGGGGGCGTGGGCGCACAGGAACACTTCACGAACGTCGGTGCGCGGACGCGCGGCCAACAAGTACGACACGATGGCCTCACCCACGTCGGTGGGCAACGGCAGCCGTTCGCTCCGCGGGCCCTTGCCGGTGACCACGAGTTCTCCGGCGCGCCAGTCGATGTCGGCGAGCCGGAGTCTGGCGACCTCGCCGACGCGCAGGCCCAGCCGGACGAGGACTGTCAAGATCGCCGCGTCCCGCTGGCCGACCTGGGTGGTGCGGTCACAGCTGGTCAGCAGCGCCGCCACCTGCTCGGCGGGCACGGCCTTGGGCAGTCCCGCCAGCTTCCATCGGGCCACGCTCGGCACCGCCGCGGCCAGCCCGGCCACCGGCGTGATGCCCTCGGCATGCAAAAACCGCAGCAGCGACCGCAGCGGACTCACCAGATGCGGCACCGAGCGGGGATTCCGCTCGGCCTGCCCCACCACGAACGCGGTGACCTCAGCGACCGTCATGCACGCGAGGTTGGGCAGCATCGCGGCCACGAACGGCTCCACCGCCCGCCTGTCCCGGTCGATCGTCCGGGCCGACAGGCCACGCTCGGTGGCCAGGTACGCGGCGAACCGATCCAGAAGTTCCTCGACGGGCGACCGCAGCGCGGGAGACGGACCCGTGACCGGCACACCCGCCTCACGCAGATACTGCAGCAGCGCATCCCATCCGCCGGCGCGCCAGTGCACGAAGCGGCCCGCTGCGTGCTGGGCGGCCAGGAAGGCCTCCACTGATCCAGAGCCCACGGCTCCAAGATCCGTGCGCTGGCTACCCAGCCAAGCGCTCAAGTGAATCATCCGACGCTGGTGGATTCGAACCACAGCGGGCTCATAGCCCTGCCAGCTCAGCCACTGCGTGAATCCCGGAAAGTACGGCGCCAACGGCCCGGAGATCTCCAGCCGCGCACGCGACCATCCCATCGCTCCTCCTGTCCACGAGGTCCTTTACCTCCCAGACAGGCACGATGCACCCGGGATTATGCCGAGATCGTGATGGCCCTCCCCGGCCCACGGCCACCAGCATCCTCGCCGGTCCACCACGCAGGGCGGCATAACGAGACTGTCCCCATAAGACGCGTTATGGCGAGATCGCCATAACGCATCCCCGGTCCACAACTCGTTGGGGCGGGCGGCCTCGAACCGGCCGAACACCGGCCCGGCCGCGCCCGCCGAGAGCGCTTCGATGATCCTCGGGTCGTCGGCTGGGAATGTCAACCCCATCTGGCCCCACTGTGATGGCTTGATTTGGCCCCACCTGTGGGCAGGCTGATGCAACTCACGGCCATCGACGGTGACGGTGAGTGACGGATCTTGGTGGTCGGCTGGTGGTCTGGGCTGGCGGCTCCTTTCGAGGTGGTGGGTTTGGGTGGCGTGCGGTGGAGGCGTCGACGAGGCGCGGGTATGCAGTTGTGCCGGTGATCAGTCGGTGGGGGTGATCGGCCACCTCCCGTCGGCGATGGGCGAGTCGGCGGCGAAGCGCAGCCAGGCCTCGTGCGGGCTGGTGGCGAGGAGGGCTGCGATGTCGTCCCAGCCGGCGCCGTTGGCGCGGGCGCTGTGCACGGCTTCGGGCAGGCACCGCTCGGCTTGGGTGATCAGGGCGTCGAGCAGGTGGATCAGGACGAGGTCGTCGCCGATCCACAGGCCTTTGCGCTGGGCGAGTGCGGAGATCGCGTCGTCGATGACGGCGAAGGTGTCGTCGTCGGTGCGTCGGGCGGACGGCTCGGTCATGGCCGCGGCTGCGTTCGGGTCGGGGCCGGGCGGGTGGTCTTGGCGGCTCGGGAGGTGCGCAGCCGGTAGGACGCGGTGCCGGTGTTGATGATGTGGGCGTGGAAGGTGAGCCGGTCGACTACGGCGGCGGCCAGCCGCGGATCGGTGAAGGTGTGGCCCCACTCGGAGAACGGGGCGTTGGAGGCGCACGCGATCGAGGCGCGTTCCTCCCGGTCGGTGATGATCTGGAACAGCAGCTCGGCGCCGCGCGGGTCGAGGTGGACGTAGCCGAGTTCGTCCAGGCAGAGCAGATCGAGGCGGGCGTAGCGGCCCAGGACCCGGCCGAGTTGGCGATCGTCGGCGGCCTCGGCGAGCTCGTTGACCAGGGCCGCGGTGCCGGTGTAGCGGACCCGGCGGCCGGTTTCGGCGGCGGCGATGCCCAGCCCGATCAGCAGGTGGGTCTTGCCGGTGCCGGAGTCACCGAGCAGCACCACCGGCTCACCGGCGTCGATCCAGCCGCCGGCGGCGAGCATGGCCAGGGTGGCCGGGGGCAGCGACGGCAGCGCGGCGAGGTCGAACTCGGCCAGCCGCTTGATCCGTGGGAAGCGTGCTTCCTGGACGCGGCGCAGCCGGCGGCGAGCGTCGCGCTCGTCGCATTCGGCGCAGAGCACCTCGGCCAGAAACGCCCGGTGCGAGAGCCGTTCCCGGGCGGCGGCATCGGCGATGCGCCCCGCCTCGGCGAGCACGGTGGGCAGATGCAGAGCACGGCAGGCCGCGCCGATCGCGGCCGCGGCGGCCGGGTCGGCCAGCCGCGCCACCGCCGGGCCGGCACCGGCCGTGCCGGTGGCGCCGGCCGACCCGCCCGGGCTCATCGGGCACCACCGCCGGCGGCGAGGAGCTCGTCGTAGCCGGCGAGGCTGGGCGCGGGCCGAACGGGACAACCCGACCTCGCTGCACCCGACGACCGCATCCCCGCGGGCACGTCCACCACCGCCGTCGTGGGCGCCGCCGTCGTGGGCGCCGCCGTCGTGGGCGCCGCCGTCGTGGCGGTCGCCGTGGCTGGGGGCTCGAGGTGTCGGCGGGCCTCGACCGCGACCAGGTCGGCGTCGATCCGGTCGCCCTCCAGCGCCGCGGTCATCCCGGCCGTCACGGCGGCGGCCGGCATGCTGCGGTGCAGCAGCAGCACCGCGATCAACGCTCGGGTGCCGGCCCCGTCGCCCAGGCGGCGCCGGGCGGTGTCCCAGTAGCGCTGGTGCAGCGCGGTGAACCCGCCGCCGGCGCGGGCCTGGTGAAGCGCGGTCGCCCCGGGCAACGCCCCGGGCTTGCGGGCAAGCACCTCCAGGTAGTGATCCAGCACCAGGTCCTCGGTGCCCTTGTGCAGGCTGCGCACGTGCACCGCGACCACCCGGGCGCCGTCCAGGACACGCAACTCGCGCGCCCCCAACCGGACCGTCACCTTGCGCCCGGCCAGCCGCACCGGCACCGAGTAGTAGGACTGGCGCACACACACCCGCGCCTTGGGGTCCACCCGGCACGACAGCTGCGCGCTGATGTCGAGCCGCTCGGCGGGCAACGACCCCAGCAGCCCCAGCTCCCGGGCCGCGGCCTGGCCCACGGTCTCGGCCCGCGCGGCGATCCGCCGCGCGTCGTCGGCGGCATCGGCCGCCGCGAGCAGCGCGTTCAGCTCGGCCAGGCTGTCCACCGCCGGCACCGGGGTCAGGTGCCGGCGGCGGAACCGACCGACCTCGCCCTCCACCCCGCCCTTGGACCGACCCGTCGAGTGCACCCGGTCGGCCGGTTGAGCAAGATCGGGTTCGGGTGACCCATCCGTTCCATCCGTGGTCGGGCCAGGAGTTCGTGTTCGCCTTCCGCCGCAGCACCTGGGGTGAGGACCGGGTGTTCGTCGTCGGCGAGGACGGTGAGCTGTGCGGGCTTCCCGCAGCGTGGACCGACGCCGCCGCGGCCGATCCGTTCGTCACGGTGGCGGCCGGGCGGTCTCGACTGCGGGTGACGGACCTGCTCGCGCTGGCCGACTTGCTCGCCGCGCTCGCCGATTCTGAGGCGGCGGGGACGGCGGAGGCTGTCAAGCCAACTACGCCGCACATGTAAACTCCATTATGCCGAATCAGGGTTGACCCGGGGCCCGGTCTCCCCGCGGCTGGGCGCTATTGCCGCATGTCATCGCCGGTCTACCGCGTGGCGCGCTTGACCTCACGACAGCGACGGACATAAATAGGCTTACAGCATTGTAGTTCGGATCTTGGAGGGTGCGATGGGAGCTGCCACGCCGGAGGACCCGAAGGTGGCCGCATTGCGGGCCGGGCGGGCGTTGAACCCGCGCCCGGAGGCGGTGCGCGACGCGGCGTTCGACCGCGAGGAGTTCCTCGATGCCCGGGATCTGGTGCAGGTCAAGTACGAGATGGTGCGCCGGGTGCGGGTGGAGGGCCAGCGGGTCAGCGAGGCCGCGGCGGCGTTCGGGTTCTCCCGCCCGAGTTGGTATGCCGCCGCCGCGGCGTTGGACGATGACGGGCTGCCCGGGCTGGTGCCCGCGCGGCCCGGGCCGCGGCGGGCGCACAAGCTGACCGCGGAGATCGTGGCGTTCGTGGCCGAGCGGCTGGCCGCCGATCCGGCGGCGCGGCCGGTGGAGTTGGCCGAGGCGGTGCGCGCCCGGTTCGGGGTTTCGGTGCACCCGCGCTCCATCGAGCGGGCCCTGGCCCGCCGCGACCGGAAAAGCGACCGATGAGCACCGCGAGCACAACCACGGCAGGCTCGCCGACAGCGGCGCAGCCGATGGCGCGTTCGTGGATCACTACGAGCAACTGCGCACCGCCGCGCTGTCCGGCGGCGCCGATGGCGGCGGCCACGGGCTGGCCCTGCTGTCCACGCGCGGGATGGCCGCGTGGATCGGGGCCTGGCGGCTGCTGTGCCCGGTACCGGCCGGTGCGCCGCCGATCCGCCCGCCGCTGGCCCGCCCCGACCCCGCCGGCACCGGCGATGGGGCCGGTGACGAAGGGATGGCCGGTGAGGTGGTGGCCGTGCTCGCCGCCATGGCCACCGCGTGCCTGGGCCGGTGAGCGTCGGGGCGGTGAGCGATGAACCCGCAGGCGGTCGAGAAGGTCGGCACGGATCACCTGCGCCGCGACGCCTATCTGTATGTGCGCCAGTCCACGCTGCGTCAGGTCATGGAGAACACCACCTCCACCGAGCGCCAGTACGGGCTGCGGCAACGCGCGATGGCGCTGGGCTGGCCGGCCACCCAGGTCGTGGTCATCGACGACGACCTGGGCCGCTCGGGGGCCAGCACCGTCGGGCGGGAAGGCTTCCAACGCCTGGTCGCCGACGTCGGCATGGGCAAGGCCGGGATCGTGATCGGGTTGGAGGTCTCCCGGCTGGCCCGCAACAACGCCGACTGGCACCGGCTGTTGGAGATCTGCGCGCTGACCGAGACGCTGATCCTCGACGAGGACGGGCTCTACGACCCGTGCGCGTTCAACGACCGGCTGCTGCTGGGGTTGAAGGGCCAGATGTCCGAGGCCGAGCTGCACCTGCTGCGGGCCCGGCTGCGCGGCGGAGTGCTGTCCAAGGCCCGCCGCGGCGAGCTCGCCGCGCCGCTGCCGATCGGGCTGGTCTACAACCCGGCCGGGGCGGTCGTGCTCGATCCGGACACCGGCGTGCAGCAGGCCATCCGGCACCTGTTCGCCACCTTCGCGCGCACCGGGTCGGCCTATGCGGTGGTCAAGACGTTCACCGCCGAGGGCCTGTCATTCCCGGTGCGGGTGCGCACCGGCCCGAACAAAGGAACCCTGACCCGGGCACCGCTGCGCCACCACCGGGTCCTGCAAGTGCTGCACAACCCCCGCTACGCCGGCGCGTTCGTGTTCGGCCGGCGCAAGACCCGTAAGACCGCCGACGGGCACACCCGCTACCTGCTCCAACCCCGCGACCAGTGGTTCGCGCTGATCCCCGACGCGCACCCGGGGTATCTGAGCTGGGCCGAGTTCGAGCACAACCAGCAGCGGCTCACCCAAGCCGCCCAGGCCCACGGCCAGGACCGGCGCGCCGGCCCACCCCGCGAGGGGCCCGCGCTGCTGCAAGGCCTGGTCATCTGCGGGCGCTGCGGCAACCGGATGACCGTGCGCTACCACCACCGCCGCGACCACAGACCGGCGCCCACCTACCTCTGCCAGCGCGAAGGGATCTCCACCGCCACCCCGATCTGCGCCTCGATCCCCGGCGAACAGCTCGACCGGGCCATCGGCGCGCTGCTGCTCGACACGGTCACCCCGCTGGCCCTCGAGGTCGCCCTCACCGTCCAGGACGAGCTCGACGCCCGCGCCGACGAGGCCGACCAGCTCCGCCGCGCCGACGTCGAACGCGCCCGCCACGCCGCCGAGCTCGCCCGCCGCCGCTACCTGTCGGTCGATCCGGACAACCGGCTGGTCGCCGCGAGTCTGGAAGCCGACTGGAACGACGCGCTGCGCGCGCTCACCACGGCCAGCGAGGACTACGAACGCGCCACCCGCGCCGCCGCCCCGCTGCACGCGGCCGACCGAGCCCGCATCCACGCCCTGGCCGGCGACTTCCCCGCGCTCTGGACCAACCCGCGCACCCCGGACCGCGAGCGCAAACGCATGGTCCGGCTCCTGATCGCCGACGTCACCCTGATCAGGGACGCCCAGATCCACGCCCACGTGCGGTTCACCGGCGGGCAGACCACCAGCCTCACCCTGCCCGCCCCGCTACCCGCGCCCGACGCCCGCCGCGCCCCACCCGAGCTGATCGCCGAGATCGACCGGCTCCTCGACCAGCACACTGACGCCCAGATCGCCGACACGCTCAACCAGGCCGGGCGCAGCTCCAGCACCGGCCAACCCTTCCACGCCGGGATCATCCGCCACCTCCGCCTGGCCCACCGACTCGACAGCCGCGAACAGCGGCTACGCCGCCGCGGCTGGATCGGCGTCGGCGAACTCGCCGCCCACCTCGGGGTCTGCACCAGCACGATCAAGACCTGGCACCGCGAGGGACGGCTGGTTGGCGAGCCCTTCGACGACAAGGCCCAATGCCTCTACCAGATCCCCACCACCGCGCCGTTCAAGAAGATCGGACGGCCTCCCGGCCGCACCCCACGAGGAAAGACCACCGCAAACGCCCCAGGAGGTGCAGTGTGAATCC
>CAWGIV010000011.1:0-551129 GCA_963822805.1 uncultured Actinomycetota bacterium
GTCGCTTTGAGCACGACGGGCCAGCCGTGGCCGGCTGCGAACGCTGCGACGTCGGCACCTGCTGCTTCGGCATCACCCTCGTCGCCCGCGCCTTCGACCACGACGTGGGCCGGCGCAGCCGACCCCGGCCTGGGTCAGGACCCGGCGCATCTGGCCCTTGTCGACGGCCACCTCGAGAGTGGCGGGCTCAGGCCGCAGGACGACCCCGTCGGCCTGCAGGGCCAACAGCAGGGGAAGGTCGACCTGTTCATGGTCGAAGGTGACCACACCACAGCGCTCCGCCAGGGCCCGCAGGTCGGATTCGACCGAGGGCGAGCCGATGACCACCTCTTCGACGACGGCGCAAGCCGCCTCATGTGGGTCCTCGGCGAGTACGGCAACGGAGAGGCCGAGGGCACTTGCTGCCTCACCGACCATGCGCGCCAACTGCCCGGCTCCGACGACACCGAGGTCAAAGGTCCTCAGGTCACTAGCCTCACGTCCGGCACACTAGGGGAGCCCCACAGGCGAGGAGACGAAGGAGACCGTTGACAATGGCTAAGCCTTTGCGCATCGGTAGTCAGATCGAGGTCGACCGGTCGTTTCCGGAGACGGTGGCCGAACTGCGACGGTGCGCCGACGCGGGACTGGACCATGCGTTCGCCAGCCAGATACTTCGGACCCGACGCATTGACGCTGTTGGCGGTGGCCGGCGTGCAGGTCCCCGGTATCGAGCTCGGCACCGGAGTGGTCCCCGTCCATCCGCGGCACCCGATGATGCTGGCCCAACAGGCCCTGACCGTGCAGTCGGCTACCGGCAACCGGCTCATTCTGGGCATCGGGCTCTCCCATCAGGTGGTGGTCGAGGGGGTGTGGGGGATCAGCTTCGACAAGCCGGCCCGCTACATGAAGGAGTACCTGGCCGCCCTGATGCCCCTGCTGGCCGGGGAGGCGGTGCACGTCGACGGGGAGCGGGTCACCGCCAACGCCTTCTCGCCCATTGAGGTCCCGAATGCGTCGGCACCCCCCGTCCTGGTGGCGGCTCTCGGCCGCACCATGCTGCAGTTGGCCGGCCGCATGGCCGACGGCACCATCACCTGGATGACCGGGCCGGAGACCGTCGCCTCGCATATCACGCCGACCATCCGGGCCGCCGCGGAGGCCGCCGGCCGAGCGGCGCCCCGGGTCGTCGTGTCGCTGCCCGTGGGCGTCACGGCGGACCTCGATGCGGCCCGACAACGGGTCGACGACGCCTTCGCCATCTATCCCAGCCTTCCCTCCTACAAGGCCATGCTGGACAAGGAGGGAGCGGAGCGACCTTCGGACATCGCACTGGTCGGCGACGAGGAAGCTGTGGCGGCTGCCATCACCGGGCTGGCCGCGGCCGGCGCTTCGGATTTCGTGGCGATCCATCGTGGGGAGCCGACCCGAGCGAGACCGCACGTTCGATCTGCTCAGCGAGATGGCCCGCGTGATTCTCCCGGACACCGGAGCCTGCCTCACGGATCAGCGGGGCTCCGGATCAGCGGGACCGGGTCGTGGCCTTGAACTCGTCGAGCTCCGGCTGCTCTTCCAGCGAGCGGAGGACGCCCTCGATGGTGCGTCGGGCCAGGGCCCGGTCACCCTCGGGCCGGGTCGTCAGCCGGACGAAGACGGCCCGTCCGTCGAGGACGAAGGTCGGCACCCCGAACACGCTGTGCTCCTCGACCTCCCGGAGGTGGGCCCGTTTGATCTCTTCGACCGGGCCACCGGACTGAGCCTGGGCCACCACCTCGGCCCCGGGCAGGCCGGCCGCATCGAGCACGCCGCCGACCACCTCGGGTCGTCTGATGTCGAGACTCTCGTCGTGACGGGCGGCGAAAAGAGCGAGGTGGGCGCGCCCGAACTCGCCGGGTGGTGGTCGCGGACCACCACCCCGGCCGCCAGGGCCAACAGTACGGCTGCCTTGTCAGGGTCCGGGTCGTCCCACACCGGCGTCCCTCCCTCGGGCACGTGGACCTGGTTGAGCGAGAAGGGCAGGAAGGTGACCTCCCAGTCCGCCCCATCGTCCAGCGCAGTCACGACGTGCTCGTGGGCGTTGCGGGCGAACGGGCAGCGGTAGTCCCAGTTAACGGAGAATCGTTTCATAGCCTGTGCAACAGCGACTCGCCCGGGCGCATTCCTCTGGACCGCCCTTGGCTCCTTGCCGCCGGCGCCGCGTTCCCGGCGCGAGCAGCTCGACCACCGGGCGCAGGGCCAGGCCCAGCAACGAGCCGATGGCCGCCCCACCGAGCACATCGGTGGCATGGTGGGCCCGCAGGTGGACCCGGCTGGCCGCAACCGCACCGGCGAACCCTGCGCAGGCGACAATGCCGGCCCGGCGTCTCGGGCAGGACCACAGCGGAGCAGCAGGCCGCCAGGGTGTGCCCGCTCGGGAAGCTGCTGCTCCTCGGAGTGCGGACTGCCGCCACCACATGGTCGCCGGGGCGCTGCCGCTGCCACGGCCGCCTTGACCGCCCGGTTCACGAGCAGGGAGGAGAAGCCCGCTGTCCCCAGGGCGACCACTGCCCGGTCTCGGTCCGGGCCCGACCGGCGGCCCTTGAGCCCGGCCAGGAGCACCCAGACCACTCCGTAGTCCGCCAGGTTGGACACCCACGATGCTGCCCGGTCGATGGCCGGCCGGCCCCGCAGGGGTGCGAAGGCCGCATCGACGGTGTCGTCGAGCGGGGTCATGCCGCCCCGAAGGCCGGACACTCAGGCTTGAAGTGGCAGAACTGGCACAGCGGTCCGGTCCTGGGCCGGAAGTCATCCATGGCGCACGCCCGCTCGATCGCCCCCCAGACCGCCGCGGTGCGGCGCTCCTGCCCGCGGAGGGTCTGCGGGGTGGACACGGCGGAGATCACCATCGGATCGCGCAGGTAGAGCAGGCGCACCTCGGCCGGGGGTCGCCCGAGCAGCTTGTGGCACAGAAGGGCGTACGTGTGGACGCCGGCCATCCGGCCCTGCTCGTAGCGGGTCGACGGTGCACGTCCTGTCTTGTAGTCCACCACGATCAACTGCCCTTCGGGCCCCAGGTCGAGGCGGTCGATGACGCCTCGGAGCCGCAGTCCCTCCTGCTCGATCTCGACGCCGAGCTCGACTCCGACGGCGCTGCACCGTGGTCGGGTCCTCGAGCTGGAAGTACTTGCCGATCAGCACCCGGGCGTCGTCGAGGAAGGCGACGGCTTCCTCCTCGGTGAGGTCCAGCTCCATGAATTCAGGGTCCGCCGCCATCTCGTCCCAGGCCCGGGACAACTCGTGCGCCGCCGCCTCATCGGTGCGGGCGGGACCTTCGTGGTTCCAGAACAGCCCCTCCAGGGCGCTGTGGACCAGCGTGCCCTTGACGTTCTGGGCGGAGGGGGGTTCGTGCCGGTGATCGATCGCCGTCAGCCTGAAGGCCAACGGGCAGGTGGTGAAGGCGCTCACCTTGGACGGGGACAAGGTACGGGGGAGTTCGAGCGCCATGGCGCCACCACCATATGCGCACGGGTGTCGACAAACGGGGAACGGTCGTGCGCCGTTTGAGGGCGCGTCGATCGGTATCGTCGGGGCAATGACCAGGTCCCGCCGTGTCGCCGGCTGAGCTGGCGCGCCGAAGCAGCTGGGCGGGTTGCACGCCGGCGACCGGGTGCAGGTCGCCGTGGCGGCCAGCCGCATCCGCGGCGCCTCGTGGTCGTTCCTGGCCCATGTGGCCAACGTGCGGACGGGCGAAGAGTGGGTCGAGGTCGTGGGGGGCCGACCGGGCGACCGCTCCGTGCGCTCGTTCCGTCCCGACCAGGTCTATGCCCCCTCGGCGCGGCCGGGCCGTGACCCGTCCCTGGCGGTCGCTCCCGGCCTACCCCTGGACTGAGCAGGCGCCGGCGTGGCCATCCCGACGCTGACCACCGGACGCCTGGTGTTGCGGCCGTTCGTGCACGCGGACCTCGATCAGCTGGCGGCCCTCCATTCCGAGGAGTCGTTCTGGTGGTACCCCTTGCGGCGCGGCATGAACCCGCAGGAAACCGCGGCGTTCCTCAATCGGACCATCGAGCGCTACGGGTCCGACGGCTTCGGCGTCGAGGCGGCGATCGACAAGGAGAGCGGGTCGATGATCGGCTGGGCGGGTCTGGCCGTCCCGCACTTCCTCCCCGAGGTGCTGCCCGCCGTCGAAGCGGGATGGCGTCTCGCCCGGCGCTATTGGGGCCGGGGACTGGCCACCGAAGCCGGGGAAGCGGCCGTGGGGTGGGGCTTCACCCTGGGGGCCTTGGATCGCCTTGTCAGCATCTATGAACCGGAGAACGCGGCGTCAGGCCGCGTCATGGAACGTCTCGGCTTCACCCCCACCCTTTCCACCGCCCACCCGGAGCGGGGCGAAACCCTGATCGTCACCGAGCTCACCCGGACCGATTGGCAGGAGCGTCGAGCGCATGGGTGACCTCGAGCAGCAGACCAGCGTGCACCCGGTGGGGGATCATGGCGCGGCCGGCGGGCGGTTCACCGCCATGGTGCACGATGACTGGGAGATCTGGGGTCCCGAGGGTGGGTACGTGGCCGCCCTGGCTCTGCGGGCTGCCGGGGCGGCCAGTCCCTTCGCCCGCCCGGCCAGCTTCTTCTGCCACTACCTCTCGGTGGCCGACTTCGCCCCGGTGGATCTGGCCGTGACGCCGAGGCGGTCGGGCCGCACCGTGCTGGCTCAGCGGGTGGAGATGTCGCAGAGGGGTCGGCCCGTCCTCGATGCCATGGTGTGGTCGGTGGGAGAACTCCAGGGTCTGGTGCACCGCGACCTCCGCCCCCCCGTGGTCCCCGATCCCGGTGCGTTGCCCTCCGCAGAGGAGCTCTGGCCCGATCGGGAGTCCAGATTCGCCTTCTGGGACAACTTCGACCAGCGGCCCATCGACTACTTCGAAGCGTGGCCTCCTCCGGGACCAGCCCCGCCGCAGTGGCGGACCTGGGTCCGCTGCCGGCCGCGGGCGGTGTTCGACGACCCGTGGGTCGACGCCGCCCGCACCCTCATCGTGCTCGATGTCATGAGCTGGCCCGCCGGCTCGCGGCCGCACGCCTACCGGGAGCCCCCCGTTCATCGCGCCCAGCCTCGACCTCTACGCCGCTTTCCAGCAGGCGGGTACCGACGAGGAGTGGCTGCTGCTCGAGGGCCATTCCCCGGTGGCCGGGGACGGCCTGCTGTCATGGACGGGGCGGGTCTGGACCCCCCGTGGCGAGCTCCTGGCCAGTGGGGGAGGGCAGGCGGTCTTCCGGCACACCTGAGCGCTCCTCTTTGGCGAACCCGTCCGTGCGGGCCAAGATGCGGAGCATCACCTCGTCGGCGCCGGCACCGATGGAGTCGAGGCGGGTGTCGCGGTAGAAGCGCGAGGCCCAGTGCTCGGCCATGTAGGCGATGCCGCCGTGGAACTGCACGGCCGCATCGGCCACCTCGCGCTGGAGCCGGGAGCCCATGCAGCTTGCCGATGGTGGCGAAGCGGGTGGCGTCCTCGCCCCGCGCGACGGCGTCGGCCGCGGCGCGGGCGTAGTGCTTGAGCATGTCGTGACGGGCCCAGAGCTCGGCCAGCACGAACTGCAGATGCTGGTTGGCCATGAGCGGGCTGCCCGAAGGCCTGACGCTCGAGCAGGTAGGCGCGGGTCCGCTCGCAGCGCCTGCTCAATCGCGCCGACCTGCTTGTAGACCGTGATGAGCCGCTCGGCCTGGAACTGGACCATCTGCTGCTGGAAGCCGCGCCCGATCTCGCCGATGGTGTTGGTCACCGGCACCCGCACGTCGTGGAAGGAGAGCTCGGCGGTGTCGCTCGACCACATGCCCAACTTCTCGAGCTTGCGCGAGACGACGACGCCGTCGCTGGCGGTCGGCACGACGATGAGCGACATGCCCCGGTAGCCGCCCTCCTCGCTGGTCCGGGCCAGCAGGCAGAGCCAGTCGGCTTGCGTGCCGTTGGTGATGTAGAGCTTCGACCCGTTGATGACCCACTCGTCGCCGTCACGCACGGCGCGGGTGCGGATGCCGGCCACGTCGCTTCCGGCGTCGGGCTCGGTCACGGCCATCGACGCCACCAGCTCGCCGCGGATGGAGGGGGCGAGGTAGCTGCTCCTTGAGCTCGGGCGGACCCGTAGCGCGCCAGGGCCGGGCGTGGCCATCGACATCTGCACCGCCATGGCCATCGGGACGCCGCCGCAGCTGATGCGGCCCATCTCCTCGCCGGCGATCAGCGTGAAGGAGTGGTCGGCGGCCATGCCGCCGTAGGCCTCCTCGTACTCCAGCCCGAGCAGGCCCGACCGCGCCCAGTTTGGGGAAGAGCTCGTGGGCGGGGAAGGTGCGGGCGGCCTCCCAGGCCGTCGACGTGGGGCTCGATCTCCCGTTCGAAGAGGTCCCGCAGCGTCTTGCGGAAGATCCGGTGCTCGTCGGTCTCGATCACGGGGTGACGTTACCACCGGGTAATTGCGGGCTCCCCGGGGCGGCGCAGGCCCCCTACACTGCGCATTCGTGACAGATGAGCTGGTGCAGACGCGCTCGGCCGGGGCCGCGTGCTGCACGCTGACCCTGGACTCGCCCGCACAACCGCAACGCGCTGTCCGCCCGGCTCCTCGACGAGCTGGCCGACGGGCTGGCGCGGGCCGACCGCCGACGCCACGGTCCGGGTGGTGGTCCTCACCGGCACCGGCGACGTGTTCTGCTCCGGCGCCGACCTGTCCGAGCGGCGCGGTCGGTCGGTCCTACCGCGGCTGCCCGAGATCCTCGACCGTGCATCCGCACCGCGCCGCAGCCGGTGATCGCCCGGGTCGAACGGCCACGCCCGGGCCGGCGGGATGGGTCTCATCGCCGCCGCCGACCTGGCCGTGGCCACGGCCAGGAGCACCTTCGCCTTCAGCGAGGTCCGGGTCGGCGTGGCGCCGGCCATGATTCTGGTGCCCGCCCTCCGGGTGGCCGACCGGCGGTTCCTGGCCCGCAGGCCACGCTGACCGGCGAGCGCTTCGGCGCCGCCGCGGCGGCGGGGGCCGGCCTCCTCACCGACGTGGTGGCCGACGCCGAGGCCCTCGACGTGGATGGCCGAGGCGACCGCCGCCATCCTCAAGTCGGCCCCGGGGGCGGTGGCGGCCACCAAGGCGCTCCTGTCCGAGCTGCCCGGCTCAGGCGTGGACGCAGGGCATGTCGGTGGCGCAGGCGCGCTCGGCCGAGTTGTTCGCCGGGGCCGAAGCGGCCGAGGGGATGGACGCCTTCTTGCACAAGCGCGCGCCCTCGTGGGAGCGCGCCGGCGCCGTGAGCGTCCGCCCTGGCCCCCCGTCTCGAGCACGAGCAGCGAGGAGTTCGCGGCCAACGCCGCGAGCCATGGCCGCGCTGGTCGGCGAGCTCGAGGCACTGCACGAGCAGGTCCTGGCCGGCGGCGGGCCCCAGTACGTCGAGCGGCACCGGTCCCGCGACAAGATGATGGTCCGGGAGCGCGCTGGAGGCGCTGGTCGATCCCGGTACGCCCGGTGCTCGAGCTCTGCCCGCTGGCCGGCCTCGAGACGGGCGACCCGGTCGGCGGCGGCGTGGTGGTGGCCCTGGCCGAGGTCGCCGACACCCAGTGCCTGGTCGTCGCCAACGACCCGACGGTCCGGGGCGGGACGACCAGCCCGACCACCATCAAGAAGCTGCTGCGGGCCATGGACGTGGCCGAGATGCAACCGGCTCCCCGTCGTGCTGCTGGTCGAGTCAGGCGGGGCGGACCTGCCCCGCCAAGCCGACGTGTTCGTGCCCGGTGGCGAGCAGTTCCGCCGCCTGACCCAGCTCTCGGCCCAGGGCATCCCGACCATCTGCGTCGTCTTCGGCTCGTCGACCGCCGGCGGGGCCTACCTCCCGGGGATGAGCGACTACACCATCATGGTGAGGGCCGGGCCCGGGTGTTCCTCGGCGGGCCGCCGCTGGTCAAGATGGCCATCGGCGAGGAGGCCGACGAGGAGGAGCTGGGCGGGGCGCTGATGCACGCCCGCACCTCGGGGCTGTGCGACTACCTGGCCCGGGACGAGGCGGACGCCTTGCGCCTGGCCCGCGGGCATGGTGGCCCACCTGCACTGGCCCGTCTCGGCCCGGCCCCGTCGGGCCCGGTCGATCCGCCGCTGTACCCGGCCGAGGAGCTGCTGGGCATCGCCCCGGTCGGACGTCCGCGTCCCCTTCGACGTCCGCGAGATCCTCGCCCGCATCCTCGACGGGTCCCGCTTCGAGGAGTTCAAGGCGTCCTACGGGGCGCAGCTGGTCTGCGGTTGGGCCTCCCTCGGCGGCTATCCGATCGGGATCGTGG
Organism: uncultured Actinomycetota bacterium; assembly: GCA_963822805.1. Lineage (GTDB taxonomy): Bacteria > Actinomycetota > Actinomycetes > Mycobacteriales > Pseudonocardiaceae > Pseudonocardia. Next base: position 8,265 of record CAWGIV010000011.1, read on the forward strand.
CCAACAACGGCATCCTCTTCTCGGAGGAGGCCCAGAAGGGCGCGCAGTTCATCGCAGCTGTGCAACCGCACCGACACGCCGATCATCTTCGTGCAGAACATCACCGGCTTCATGGTGGGAACCCGCTACGAGCAGGGCGGGATCATCAAGGACGGGGCCAAGCTGATCAACGCCGTGTCCAACTCGACCGTGCCCCATCTCACCCTCATGGTGGGTGCCAGCTACGGCGCCGGCAACTACGCCATGGCCGGCCGGGCCTACGACCCGCGCTTCGTCTTCACCTGGCCCAACCACCGCATCGCCGTCATGGGCCCCGAGCAGCTGGCCGGCGTGCTCTCGATCGTGCGGCGCAACGCGGCCGAGGCGGCGGGGCGCCCCTTCGACGACGCGGCCGACGAGGACCTGCGGAGCGGCGACCGAGGCGCAGATCGAGCGGGAGTCGACGGCTCAGTTCGCCACCGGGCGCCTGTGGGACGACGGCATCATCGACCCCCGCCACACCCGCACCGTGCTGGCCATCGCCCTCACCGCGGTGCACTCGGCCGCCGTCGAGGGCACGGCGACCTTCGGGGTGGTCCGGCACTGATGGGCGGTCGACGGCTGCGCCGGGTGCTGGTGGCCAACCGGGGGGAGATCGCCCGCCGGGTCATCCGCGGCGCCCACGAGTCCGGGCTCGAGGCGGTCGCCGTCTACGCGCGCCGACGATGCCGACGCACCCCACGTCGCCGAGGCCGACGTGGCCGTGCCGCTGCCAGGGCGGTCGCTGGCCGAGACCTATCTGAGCGCCGACGCCCTGGTGCCGCGGCCGGCCGCGCCTGCGGCGGACGCGCTGCATCCGGGCTACGGGTTCCTCTCCGAGAACCCGGCGCTGGCCGAGGCCTGCGGCGCCGCCGGGATCGTGTGGGTCGGCCCGACGCCCGGCGCGATGCGGATCATGGGGCACAAGGCCCGGGCCAAGGAGACGGTGGCCGCGGCGGGGGTGCCCGTGCTCCCGGGCGCGGCCGTGACGGCGGGGATGCCCGACGGACGACCTGCGGGCAGCCGCCTCGTCGGTCGGCTTCCCGCTGCTGGTCAAGGCCTCGGCCGGCGGTGGCGGCCGGGGCATGCGGCTGGTCGACGGGACCGACGCACTGGGCGCCGCGCGTGGCGGCGGCACAGCGTGAGGCGGCTGTCGGCCTTCGGCTCGGACGACGTCTTCCTCGAGCGCTACCTCCCTCGCCCCGGCACGTCGAGGTGCAGGTACATCGGCGACGAGCACGGGACCGTGCTGCACCTCTTCGACCGGGAGTGCTCGGTGCAGCGCCGGCACCAGAAGGTGATCGAGGAGGCCCCGGCCGTCCTGGTCGACCGCAGGCCGCGCGGGCCCGGATGTGGCAGGCGGCGACCGCAGCGGCGGCCGTCGGTCGGGTACCACGGCGTCGGGACGGTCGAGTTCCTGGTCGACGGCGACGAGTTCTACTTCTTGGAGATGAACACACGGCTGCAGGTCGAGCACGGCGTGACCGAACTCGTGACCGGGCTCGACCTGGTCGGTCTGCAGTTCTCGGTGGCGGCGGGCGCTCCCGCTGCCCCTCGAGCCAGGCGGACGTCTCCGTATCGGGCCACGCCATGGAGGCACGCCTCTGCGCCGAGCGGCCACGCGAGGACTACCGGCCCACCCCGGGCACGGGTCACCCACGTGTGCTGGCCCAGCGGGCGCCGGGCTGCGGACCGACGCCGCCATCGAATCGGGCAGCGCTGGTCAGCTCCTCGTACGACTCCCTGGTGGCGAAGCTCATGGCGCACGCCGAGAACCGCCTGCTGGCGAGCGGCGCGCCTGGCAGCGGGCCCTGCGCGCCCTGGAGCTCGACGGCCTCGAGACCAACCGGCGACTGCTCGGCGCCGTCCTGGACGACGGGTCATTCGTCGGCGGGGCACGTCGGGATCGACTACCTCGATTCCCGGCCCGATCTGCGCGACGCCCACCTCAGTGACGAGGTCCGGCACCGCCACGCCGCCGCGGCGGCCTTCGCCCTCCTCGAGGACGCGTGCCCGGCGGAGCCTGGTGCCGGTGCCGGCGGCCGGGTGGCGCAACGTGGGAACGGCGCTGCACGTCGACGCACTTGCGCGACGCCGTGGGCACCCTCGAGGTGCGCGCTGCCCGCACCTCGACCGCCCGGCCTGCGTCCGGTGCGACGGGCAGTGGGTGGAGGTCGGCCGCGCCACCGTGCGCGACGGCGTGGTCGACCTGACCTCGCGACGGCCTGCGCCGGCGCTATCGCGTGCGGCTCTCGCGCCCACACCGCCGAGGTGAACGGTCCTGAGGGCCAGTCCAGCTTCGCCCGCCGGGCCGAGGACGATGCCGACGACGAGCCCGGCCGGGCCGGTGAGTGCCGGGCACCGCTCCCGGGCGCCGTCGCCAAGGTCCTGGTGCGGACTGGGCGATCCGGTGGCCGACGGGGACGCGCTGGTCGTACTCGAGGCCATGAAGATGGAGCACACCCTGCGGGCCGGCGGCGGGGGAACCGTCGGGCAGGTCCGCTGTGCGGCCGGTGACCAGGTCGACGTGGGCGACCTCCTGGTCACCGTGGTGCCGCAATGATGGCGTCGCCCGGCACGCCGGCGCCGTCCGCCCTGCCCGGGTCCTGCGGGTGGCCAACTGCAGCGGGTTCTTCGGGGACCGGCTGGCCGCGGCCAGAGAGATGGTCGAGGGTGGCCCGATCGACGTGCTGACCGGTGACTGGTTGGCCGAGCTGACCATGTACATCCTGCACAAGACCCGGGAGCGCAGCGGCGGCTACGCCCGGACCTTCCTCCGCCAGCTCGAGGAGGTGCTCCCCACCTGCGTGGAGCGTGGCATCATCGATCGTCTCCAACGCCGGTGGGCTCGACCCCGCCGGGTCTGGCGGCCGCCGTCTCGGAGCTGGCCCGGCGCCAGGGGGTCAGCGTGCGGGTGGCCTCGGTGGCCGGTGACGACATCACCGGCCGCCTGCCCGAGCTCCAGAGCCGCCGGTTGGCCCTTCGTCAACCTCGACACCGGTGAGCCGCTGCCGGCCGGGCGCCCCGCGTGGTGACGGCCAACGCCTACCTGGGTGGTCGTCCCATCGCCGACGCACTCGGCTGCCGGGGCTCAGGTGGTGGTGACCGGGCGGGTGACCGACGCCTCGCTGGTCGTGGGACCCGCCCTGCACGCCTTCGGCTGGAGCGACGACGACTGCGACGCCATGGCCGGCGCGGTGGTGGCCGGGCATGTGATCGAGTGCGGGGCGCAATGCTGCGGGGGCAACTACGCCTTCTTCGAGGAGATCCCGGACCCGAGCAGGATCGGCTTCCCGATCGCCGAGGTGCACGCCGACGGGTCGTCGGTGATCACCAAGCACCCGGGGACCGGTGGCGCGGTCACCGTCGGCACCGTGACGGCGCAGCTGCTCTACGAGATCGGCGGCCCCGCGCTATCTCAGTCCCGATGCCGTGGCCCGCTTCGACACCATCGCCCTGGCCCAGGAGGCGCCCGACCGCGTGCGCATCTCGGGGGTGGTCGGGTGAGCCGCCGCCGCCGACCTGAAGGTGACGGCCAACCTCGAGTGCGGGGTGGCGCAATGCCATGACGCTGGCGATCTCCGGCGCCCGGGTCGAGGAGAAGGCGCGGCTGGCCGCAGAGGCGGTGTGGGCCGGCATCGCCGGGTGGCCGGGCCGTCGTTCTCGGAGACGGCCGAGGAGCTGACCGGTGACCTGAGCGGGGACGGCATGGCCTTCCTGCGCCTGGCCGTCCGGGGCGAGGACGAGACGAGCAGTGGGGAGGGCCTTTTCCGGGCGCCGTGGTCGAGACCAGCCTGGCCAGCTACCCCGGGACCTTCTTCACCATCGGCACCCGTCGAGTGCCCAGGCGGTGGCCCGCTACTGGCCCACCACCATCGCCGCCGCCGAGGTCACCCCGCTCGTCCACTGCGACGGCGTGGCCCGTCCGCGCACCGCGGCCCGGCGCTTCCGGCCGCTGCGGGCCGTCCGTACCGTCGGCACCACCTGCGGCGACCCGCGACCGGCCGTCCGTCCCCGTCGACCGCCGCCACCGAGCCCCGCCGGGCGGCTCCGACCCACGCCCACCCCGAGGCCGGCGAACGGCTCGCCGTCGCGAGCGTGCCGCTGTGGGTGCTCATCGGCGGCCGATCGGGGGACAAGGGGGGCGACGCCAACATCGGGCTCTGGGCTGACTCGGAGGCGGTGGCCGGCTGGCTCCAGGACCAGTTCGACGTCACCCTGCTCACCGAGCTGCTGCCCGAGGTGCGCGGGCTTCGAGGTCAGCCGTTACCCGCTGCCCAACCTGTGGGCGGTCAATTTCGTCGTGCACGGCATCTTGGGATGGGGCGTGGCCTCCAACCTCCGCCTCGATACGCAGGCCAAGGGTCTGGCGGAACTGCTCCTGGCGCCGCCACGTCACGGTGCCCGGCGAGCTGGTCGCCTCCGGGAAGGCGGCGGAGCGCTGGGCTGCAACGAACAGTGCCCGCCCACGCGATCGCGCTAGGTTCGGCGGCGAGATGGAACAGGCGTCCCAGAGATGACGGCATGAGCCCGGGAGTCACCGCGACGGGGCCGGCGGTGCAACCGACGGTCCGGAGCCCGCTCGGCCGGTTCTTCTTCGACCACACCATCGACGAGTACCCCGAGGGCAGGCGACGCCTCGGGTACCTGTCGCTGGCGGTGCTGGCCACCATCGTCCTCTACTACGTGTACTACACCCAGACCGGGGTGACGCCGAACATCCTGGCCGGCTTCCACATGAGCTTCGCCTTCTACATCGGCATCATCGTGGTCTCCAACCTCCTGGGCGCCTTCGCCTCGCTGCCGGCCAGCAAGACGGACCGGCTGGGTCGCACCAACGTGGTGATCTACGGGCTGCTGATCGTGGGCCTGCTCACGGCCGTCGGCATCCCCCTGTGCGGCGGCCAGTGGTCCTACCTGGTGGTCACCTGCCTCATCGGGATCGTCGAGGGGGCCATCCTGGTGGCCACCCCCGCGCTGGTGCGCGACTTCAGCCCGCAACTCGGTCGGGCCTCGGCCATGGGCTTCTGGACCATCGGGCCCGGTGGCCGGCAGCCTCATCGTCTCCCTGGTGGCGCTGCACACCCTCGATCACTTCGGCCAGACCCACTGGAAGAGCCAGTTCGTGATCTCGGGTGTGGCCGCCCTGGTCGTCTTCGTCGTCTCGCTGTTCGCCCTCAAGGACCTGTCCGCCCAGCATCCGGGACCAGCTGATGGTGTCGGCCCGGGACCAGGCCCTGGTCGAGGCCCGCGCCCGCGGCCTGACCGAGCGGCAACTGGTGGCGGCCACCGAGAACCCCTGGCGGCAGATCCTGCACTGGGACCTGGTCGGAATGGCCTTCGGCATCGCCTGCTTCCTGCTCGTCTACTACGCCGCCGCCAGCCTCTTCACCATCTACTACCCGGTGATCTTCCACAATCCAGACGGGACCAATTTCACCGTGACCCAGGCCAACGGGCTCAACACCTGGTTCTGGGGGGCCGACATCGTCTCGCTGATCGTGGTCGGGCTCGTGTCCGACGCCCTCCGGGTGCGCAAGCCCTTCATGCTGGCGGGGACAGCCCTGTCCATGGTGATGCTCATCATCTTCCTGGGCAACGCCACCCATCCCCACACCGGGTACTACACGCTGGCCGTCGAGGCGTCGATCCTGGCGTTCGGGCTCTCGCTCGTCTTCGCCCCCTGGATGGCCGGTTACACCGAGAGCGTCGAGGAGAAGAACCCGGCCCTGGTGGGAACCGGACTGGCCCTGTGGGGCTGGGTCATCCGGTCCGTCGTCGGCGTGTCCTTCATCTTCCTGCCCCTCGTCATCACCAGCGTGAACCCCATCGTCGACAACCTCCCGGTGGCCCAACAGGTCGTGCACGGCCAGTCCATTCAGAACTTCGTGGCCGAACATCCCAAGACCATCGCCTTCGCCCAGGCGCACCAGCCGCTGCTGCAGTTGCTGTCCAAGGCCCCGGCGGTCGCCGAGGCGGTCGGGGCCAATCCGACGCCGGCCAACATCGCGGCCGCCCAGAAGGCCTTCGGCACAAGGGCCTCGCCGAGCTGGCCGCAGTACAAGACCCAGCTCATCGCCCTGGTCCAGCCCTACACGGCGCAGCTCACCTTCATCGAGGCGCACCAGGCCGCCCTGACCCAGCTGCAGGCGGCGGCCAAGGAGGCGCCCCAGCAGTGGCAGCACTGGTTCTATGTGGACCTGGCCGGCATGGTCATCTTCATCCCGCTCATCTGGCTGACCCGGGGAAGATGGAGGCCATCGTCGGCCCGCCGTGACGCGCGAGGAGCACGAGGCCCGGGTGCGCGAGGAGCTGGCCCGCCTGATCGGCGAGGGTTCGGTGCACGTCTAGTCGGCGTACGTCGAGAAGGATGAGAGCGTGGACTCGATCCTGCGCATCGCCGCACTCGCCCTAGGTATCGGCATCGTCGCCGGCACGGCGTTCAACGTCTTCACCGCATTGGTGGTGCCCCGTGCCACGTCGTCGCGCGTCCTGCGGGCCATCGCCCGGGTACTCGGCGGCTCGGCTCGCGCATCTGTTGCCCCGCCTCCCGACGCTATGAGTGGCGCGATCGCATGATGTCCTTCGTCGGGCCGGCCGCCATGATCGCCCTCTTCGTGGCCTGGCTGGTCCTGCTCGTCCTGGGCTTCGGCCTGGTGGTCTGGTGGGCCAGCGGGCAGGACCTCGGCTTCGGCCATGGCCATCTCGGGATCGTCGGTGTTCACACTGGGCATCGCCACCGGACCCGCCCCGGGGGCCAAGACGGTCGAGATCGTGGCCGCCGGTGTCGGCCTGCTGGTGGTGGCGCTCGAGATCGCCTACCTTCCGGCCCTCTACAACGCATTCTCCACCCGGGAGACCGAGGTGACGCTTCTGGCCACCCGCTCGGGGACGCCGAGCCTGGGGCCCCGAGATCCTGGCCCGCCACCACATGCTCGACAACATCGACGAGCTCCCACCGCTCTACGCGGACTGGGAGCGCTGGGCCGCGGCGGTGTCCGAGAGCCACTCCAACTATCCCGCCCTCATCTGGTTCCGCTCGCCGGTGTCGACCCGCAGCTGGCTCTTGAGCCTGGTGGCGGTCATGGACTCTGCGGCGCTGTACCACGCCGTCAGCCCGCAGCAGACACCGCGGCAAGCTCGGCTCTGTCTCTCCATGGGGACCAACTGCCTCCGTTCCATGGCGGGTGCCTTGCAGATCCCCTACGCGAGCGACCCGATCCCGACGGGCGGCATCAGGTTGACGCCGGGAGGAGTTCGCCGAGGGATACCGCCGGCTCGAGGAGGTGGCCTTCCCCGCCGAGCGCGACCTCGAGCAGTCCTGGCGCCACTTCCAGGGCTGGCGGGTCAACTACGAAGGCATCGTCGACAGCCTGACCCGCCTGGTCCTGCCCGCCACCCGCACCGTGGCTGTTGGCCCAGCCCGTCATGGGCGGCGTCGAATGGCCCAGGGTCCGCAACCGGACACCGGATGCAGCCCGAAGGACTTCAGGTGTTCGGGTCGAGCAACACCTTGAGAACGCCGTCGTCCCGGGAGTCGAAGAGCTGATAGGCCGCGGGCGCCTCGCTGAGCGCCATGTGGTGGGTGAAGGTTCCCGACAGGGAGAACCGGCCCGCCTGCAGCAGGGGGATCAGCGCTGCCCACGTGCCGGGAACGGGGGCGAAGATCGTCCGCACGGTCAGGCTCTTGAGGAAGACGAGCCCCATCGGAAATGAGAGCTGCCATGTTCAGGTTCACCCCGACCACCGAGACCGTGCCCCCGGCGGCGGCGCAGGAAAGCGCATCGAGCACCGTGCCATCGGCCCCCACCGCCTCAATGACCGACTCTGCGCCCCGCCCTCCGGTGGCGGCCAGGACCTGGTCGGGCCCGGGGGCTACGCCGACGTCCACCGGTTCGGCCCCCAGTCTCTCGGCCCGGGCCAGGCGCTCGGGCACCAGGTCGACCGCCAGGATCCGGGCCGGCCCGAAGAGCTGGGCGCATTGCAGGGCCATCATGCCGACCGGCCCCAGCCCGATCACCACCACGGTGGATCCCGGACGGATGTCCGCCCGCGACCGCGCCGACGTAACCGGTGGGCAGGACGTCGGTGAGAAGGACCGCCTCCTCGTCGGTGAGACCCTCGGGAACCGCCAGCGCAAATGCGTCGGCGAAGGGCACGCCCACGGCCTCGGCCTGGGCACCGGGGAGGTCGGCCGTAGTGCCGAGCGCCGCGGCCTGGCCGGCGCGGCACACATTGGGTTGTCCGGCGAGGCACGCCCCGCAGAGCCCGCAGCCGACCACCGCCGGACACCAGCACCCGGTCGCCGACCGCCAGCGTGCGCACGCCGGCGCCCACGTCGGTCACCGAACCGATGGCCTCGTGCCCGAGCTGGATCCCGGACCCGGTAGGGGCGTCGTGATAAAGGTGCAGGTCGGATCCGCAGATGGCGGTGCGTTCGACCGCAACGATGATGCCGTCGGGACCGGGCAGCACCGGGTCAGGCCGCTGCTCGACCTGCACCTGGCGCGGTCCCTTGAGGACGGTGGCGCGCACGACCGAACGCTACCCGGCCGACTATTGTCAACGGGGCCCTTTGTCAGCCCTTTCCTCATGATCCAGATGGCCTACGACCACCCTTCCACCCTCGAGCGGCCGGCGATTGCTGACGCCGACCTCAATGCCTTCTTCGCCAGCGAGGACCTGTGGGCGGTCATCGTGTGGAACGACGACGTGACCACGTTCCAGACCGTGATCCAGGCCCTGGTCGAGATCTTCCAGCACTCGCTGGAGCGGGCCGACCAGCTGGCGTGGACCATCCACCGCAACGGCAAGGCCGTGGCGGCGGTGCGCCCCAAGGACGAGGCCGAAGCGGCGGTGAAGGACCTTCACCGCCGCAAGATCACCGCCTCCCTCGACCGGGCCTGACGCCGTCGAGGCGCTCCCGGAGCCGTTGCTTGACGACGGGCCACTCGGCGGCCACGATCGAATACCGGGCCGAGGTACGCACCGTGTCGTCGGCCCCGGGTCGGTCGGCCCGCATGATCCCGTCCAGCTGGCCGCCGATGCGCTCAATGGCGGCTCGGGACCTCGTGTTGCGCACGTCTGTCTGGAGGGCGACCCGGTGAACCTCCCAGACTTCGAAGGCATGCTCCAGCATGAGCAGCTTGGCCTCGGTGTTGACCGAAGTGCGCTGAGCCGACGCCGCCAGCCAGGTGTGCCCGATGTCGACCACGTCGGGTGGGCCATGACGCTGGTGGGAGGCCCCGGGCGGCCATCGCCAGTACGACATTTCGCAGAACCGGGTGGCACCGACCACCCGGGGCGCCCCGGAACCGCGGCGCAGGGTGGCGAAGGCCACCTGGGCCCCCGAGGAGACTCGGGTCAGCGCCTCCCGCACGTAGTCGGTCATCTCCTCTGTCCCGCGGGGAACGTAGGTCCATTGGTAGTGCCCGCGATCCTCGCCTGAGGCCTTCACCAATGGCTCGATGTGGTTGAGGCCGAGGGGCTCGAGGCGCACCGAACGGCCCTCGAGGGCGAACTCCTCAACCATGCCGGGACGGGGAGGTGCCCGCTCGCCGTGCCCCGTTCGCCCCGTCGGTGCCATCGACGACCTCTCCGGGCGGCACCCGCACCACGGTGCCGGAGGTACCCGTTGCTCCGGAGGTACCAGTTACTTCGGGGGTACCCGTTGCTTCAGTCGTGACGGTTCCGGCCGCCGCGGCTGCGGCCCCGGGGATGACGAAGTCGCGCTGGCGGATCAAGGCGAAGCCTCCCACCGCGCCGACGAAGGCGACGATGGCTCCGACCACCATGAGATGGTTGAGCGTCGAGGCGAAGCCGATGTGGTAGGCGTGGAGCAGCGTGGCCCGGGCGACCAGTGGTGTCCTGCTCGACGCCAACCGCACTTCGCCTGACGACATGGCCGAGGTCAGCTGTCCTCCACCCTTGGTCAGAATCACCCTGCCGATGGCACTCCGGTCCAGTGCGGCGGTGGTATGGCTGACGATCTGGCTCTGGAAGATGGCCCCGAGGACCCCGATACCGGTGGCGATGCCGACCTGGCGGAAGGTGTTGTTCGCACCGGACGCCATGCCGCTCCGCTGGGGCTCGACCACCGAAATGGAGGCCGAGGCCAGCACCGGATTCACCATGCCGATGCCGATGCCGGCCAGGATGAACCCGGGGAGAAGGACGGTCCAGGCCGAGCTGGGCTCGATGGTCGTCATGAGCAACAGCCCGACTGCGATGAGCAGCATGCCCGCACCGATGAGATAGCGCGACTGCACCCGCACGGTGAGGCGTCCGGCGAACGGGGCGACCAGGAAGGCCAACAGGGTCAGGGGAAGGAAGCGGATGCCGGCCGGCAGGGGACCGTAACCCAGGCTGTCCTGAATGAACAGGGTCAGGTACAAGAACATGGCGAAGATGGAGGCGGACATCGTGAAGGACACCAGGGAGACGCCGACCATGGCGGGGCGACGGAAGAGGTGCAGATCGAGCATCGGGTCCCCGATGGACGCTTCATTGAAAATGAAGATGGCCATGAGAAGGGCGGAGGCAAGGAAAAGGCCGACGATGGTGGCGCTCGACCAACCGTCGTCATTGCCGCGCACCAGTGCGAAGACCAGGCCGAAGAGACTCAACGAAAAGGTCACGAACCCGACCCAGTCAATGCGACGTGTGCGCGGGTCCCGCGATTCGGCGATCTTCGTGAGGCCGACGATGATGGCCACCACACCGATAGGGACGTTGACGAAGAAGATCCAGCGCCACCCGATGGCGTTGGTGATGGCGCCCCCGACCAGAGGACCGACGGCCACGGCGCCGCCGGTCACGGCGCCGAAGATGCCAAAGGCCGTCCCGCGGTCCTTGCCCTGGAAGGCTTGGGCGATCAGCGCCAGCGAGGTGGCGAACATGATGGCACCACCGACTCCCTGGACGCCGCGCGAAAGGTTGAGCATGAGCGAGGTGGTGGCGAGCCCGCAGACGAGAGAGGCCACCGAGAACACCGCGAGGCCGACGGCGAAGACGATCCGTCGTCCGAACATGTCGCCCACCACTCCGGCCGTGAGGAGAAAGGCGGCCAGGGTCAGGGAATAGGCATCCACGACCCACTGGAGGTCTGCGAAGTTCGAATGCAGCGAACGTTGAATGTTGGGGAGGGCCACGTTCACCACGGTGATGTCCAGCAACAGCATGAAGATGGCGGTGCAGACCGCGATCAGGGTCCACCATTTTCGTTCGAGAGCGGGCATGCGGGAAGTGTACCGAGGCGCCCTCGGTGCTCGTACAATGTGACGTGATCGTTGCGTCCTCGCTCACTATCGAGATCGGTGACCGGACGTTGGTTTCCGATGCCTCCTTTGTGGTTGGCGCGGGGGAGAAGGTGGGCCTGGTCGGCCGCAATGGCACCGGCAAGTCGTCGTTCATCTCGATCATCGTGGGGGAGCCCACGCCGCACCTCCGCCACCGGGGCAACGTTCGCCTGCTCGGTTCTTTCGGGTACCTTCCCCAGGCGCCGGTCCCCGGAGGTCTGGGGCTCGAGCCAAGCGGGTTCTCCCATATCCTCTCGGCGCGCGGGCTCGACGTGCTCGACGACGCCCTGCGGACAGCTCGAGCGGCCATGGCCGAGGACCCCTCGGAAGAGAACATCGAGCTCTTCACGGATCTCCAGGAGCAGTTCCACACCAATGGCGGTTATGAGGCCGAATCCGTCATGGCTCGCCTTGCTGATGGCCTCGGACTGCGCCAGGAGCTCCTTCTGGAGGAGATCGATTCGCTTTCGGGTGGCCAGAGGCGCCGCGTCGATCTGATGCGGGTGCTCTTCCAGGAGCCGGAGCTCATGGTCCTCGACGAGCCGACCAACCATCTCGATCGTTCAGCCAAGCGGTGGCTGCTCGATGAGTTGGAACGCTTTTCCGGTGCCCTCTTGGTGGTGAGCCATGATCTGAAGCTCTTGGACCGGTCAATCGCCAAGGTCCTCAACATCTCCAATCAGCACGTCAGTGAGTGGAAGGGCAACTATTCGAGATTCGAAGCCCTTCACGAGGCCGACAAGGCACAGCGCGAGCGGGCCGCCGTCCTGGAGCAGCGCGAGATCGGCCGGTTGTCCTCGTTGGCCGATTCCATGCGCGGTAGCACGGCAAAGCGGGCCAAGATCGCCAAGTCGCTGGACAAGAGAGTCGAGCGCATGGAAGGGCGGCGTACCCAGGTCGAGAAGCGGGAGAGAACGAGTACGTTCCGCCTGCCGAGCCCGCGGCGTTCGGGGGCGACACCACTCGAAGTGCACAAGCTGGCGGTTCGCTACGGCGACCACGAAATCCTCTCCGACACGACGCTCACAGTTGGACGCGGCGATCGCGTCGTGGTCATCGGGCGCAACGGCGCCGGCAAATCGAGCTTGCTGCGCTGTCTCGCCGGCGTCCAGCAGCCCACCAACGGGGTCATAGAGCTCGGCACGAATGTGACCGTGGGCTACTTCGCCCAGGAGCACGAGCAGATCGACCCCGCCCTGACCGCGCTGGCCAACGTCAGCGACGCCGTCTTGCGCACCGAGCAGGAGCGACGGGCACTGTTGGGCTCCTTCGGCCTACCTTCGAAGGCGGCCCATCAGTTACCCGACACACTTTCGGGCGGTGAGCGGGCGAAGCTCGGCTTGGCGCTGCTCTCCGCCGGCGAGGCCAACCTGCTCCTGCTCGACGAACCGACCAACAACCTGGACCCCTCGTCCATCGCCGCCGTGGGCTCCATGCTCGGATCGTGGGACGGGACGATCGTGGCGGTGAGCCACGAGCGCGCGTTTCGTCGAGGCTCTCGGGCCGACATTCTGCCTGCGGCTTCCCGAGGAGCAGTTCACCCACTGGCGCGAGGAGTACCTCGACGACGTCGAGATGCGCTGACGGTTCGCTTCTAGGACACCCAGATCTGGGTGGGCCACAGCACGCCCTCGGAGAACGACCAGGCTTGGGCTCCACTCGGGGCCTTTGCGTTCAAAAAGTTTTGGACCTTGGGATTGGCGATCACGGCCCAGGTGGAGCGGTCGGTCCAGATGTAGGGGATGTCCTGTGCCAGGTACTCGTTGATGTCCTGGTAGGCCTTGACCCGGGTCGCCGGGTCGCTCTGCTGGCGTCCGGTCGTGAGGGCGGTCTGAATCCTCGGGTCATTATTACGTGCAAAGTTGAGGCCCAGTGTCTTTGGAGGAGACAGAGTGGTCGTGCTCCACCACACATAATTCAGGTCGGGGTCTACTGCGCCGAACTGCCGCCAGGTGTTGGCCTGGAAGGTGCCCGCCAGTGCGGTGTTGATCAGTTCAGCCTGCGTCATGATGTTGATGTTGACGGTGACGTCCATGTTGGCGGACTGCTGCTTGACGTACTGAGCGGCCCGTACGACCTCTGGATCGTTGGTCGCGGTTGAGCGTGAAGGCAATCGGCGCACCGGTCTCCTGGGCCACCTGCCTGACCAGCTTGCGCGCACCCGAAGGGTTGAAGGACGGCCAGCTGGTCTTGGCGTAGTAGGGGCTTCCCGGAAGGAACAGGCCGTTTATCGGGGCGTTGACGTTGTGGTCGATCTCTTGGGAGTACTGCTTGGCGTTCGCTCCCATGGCCATGGCCACGCGCAACTTGTGGTTGTTGAACGGGGGGGAAGCGGTATTGAGCATGAGGCAGTTCACGGAGGGTTGGCCGAGGACCGTACCGCTGTTGTCGTAATAGGCGTACTTCTTATTGCCGCGGAAGGCCAGAATGGTGGCCGGCGTCACGGTGTGCATGATGTCGATGGTGCCCGACTGCAGGGCGTCGGTCGCCGCCGCCGGGTCGATGATCGGCTTGAAGGTGATGGAGTCCAGATAGGGGAGTCCGGACCGCCAGTAGTGGGGATTGGCCGTAGCCGTGAAGTGGCTGTTGGGGACCCACTCCTTGAAGACGAAGGGACCGGTGCCAACCGGATGCGAACTGCCGTCGGGGTTGTTGAGCATGGAGGGCGCCGCGATGTAGCCGGTCTGGGCTTGAGCCAGGTAGTAGGGGAAGGGGACCCACGGATCCTTCATGGTCACGGTCACCGACAGCGGACCAGTGACCGAGGATCCCGCGATGTAGGCTGCGAAGGCGGGGCCGACCAGCGGGGACACCTTCTGCTTGGCCAGGTTGCCTCCAGGGCGGCGGCATCGCAGCGGGGTCCCGTCGTGGAACATGATCCCCGGCCTGAGCGTGATGGTGAACGACGTGTAGTCGGCGTTGTGGGTAATCGACTCGGCCAGGTAGGGCTCGACCTTTCCGGCGGCGGTGACGACGGCGAGCGGGTCGAAGACGGTGCGGCCGTAGAGGAAGCCGCCCTCGTCCCACCGGGACGAAGTTGGGGTCGAAGCCGTCCTCCTCGGTGTCGATCCCGAAGGTGATCGTTCCACCGCGCTTGGGCTTGGCCGTCGAGATGCCGTTGCGGCCCGGTCCGTTGGTGAACGCGGCGCCGGCCCACGGCGCGTCGCTGCCCAACATGGCGGCGCCTGCCCCGAGCGCCAGGCCCCCGGCGAGAAACGAACGGCGATCGAAGCTCTGCGGCATGGACAACCCCCCTGTCGTCGAGGCCACTTCGGCCCCCTTGTCACCCGTCGGTGACGTTGCCAGCACGTTACAACTTCGACGTCGATTACGGGGGTCAAGCGCAGCCTGTGGCAATCTGATCCGCCGCAGGCGACTTCGCATGGTCCGCGAGATAGGGAGTCTGTCATGACGATTGCAACGGGGGATCAGATCCCGGACGTGAAGGTCTTCACCTTCGGGGAAGCCGGGCCCGAGGCAACCACCTCCGCCGAAGTGCTCGGTTCGGGCAAGGTAGTGCTCTTCGGGGTTCCGGGCGCGTTCACCCCGACCTGCTCGGATCACCACCTCCCGGGATTCGTCATGCGCGCCGAGGAGCTCAAGGCGAAGGGGGTCGACAAGGTGGTGTGCGTGGCGGTCAATGACCCATTCGTCATGAGTGCCTGGGGCTCGGAGCAAAAGGTTGGGCCGATCGGTGGTCATGCTTTCCGACGGCAACGGTGAGTTCACTGCAGCCATGGGGTTGACCATGGATGGGAGCGGTTTCGGCCTCGGGTCTCGCTCCCAGCGCTATGCCGCCCTCATAGAGGACGGCAGGGTGACCTGGCTGGCGGTCGAACCGGGACCAGGCCTCAAGGCCAGCTCAGTGGAAGAGGTGCTGGGGACGCTCTGACCCCTGAAGCTCGCGCCGTGGTTCGGAGTCCCGGACGTACCTACTGCGACTGTGCGGGACGTATCTACCGGGCGTCGTCCATCGCGTTGGCCTGCACTCGCTGCACCACTTCGGCCGGCACTTCCTCCTGCACTGCTTCCACCAATCGCTTGGACCGCGACCGCAGTGAAAGCATCTCTGCAAATCGTTCGTCTTCCCCTCTGACACCCACGACCAGCGAGGAATGAGCCAGAGAGGCGGCACCGATGAAACTGATGAGAAGCGCCAACGCCTCGAGGGGGCCAAAGGCGCCACCTGTGCGGAGGGTGTCTCCGAAAAGTCCGATGCCCAAGGCCAGACTGGCCAACGGGTCGACGAGTACAAGGGCGGTCTGCGATGCAGAGATCGGGCCGGCGTGATAGGCGTTCTGGGCGAGGAACAAGGACGCCACTCCGCACAGCGCCAGCGCGTATGTCTGCCAGTGCGTGAACAACTGGAGTGAGCCGGTCGCGACAAAACCGCCCACCACTTTGATGAGCGACGCCGTGAAGGCGAAGCCGACGGCACCCGCCGTGCCGAACATGGCGGCTCGCCACCAGCGGGGCCCATGGAGCGCAAGAAGAATTGAGAGGGCGGCTACGCCGAGGCAGACACAGGCGGCCACTACCCAAGCATGCGTCGTAGGCACTGAATCGTTGCCCTTGGGCTGGGCGATGAGGAGGAAACCAGCCAGGCCTCCGGCGGCCGCGAAGCAGCCGGTCCACTCGCGAGCCGTGACCCGGAAACGAAACCACGTGGCCAGGAAGACAACAAGGAACAAAAGTTCCGCGGTCATGATGGGCTGGACCTGACTGAGGGTGCCGAGGTGCAGAGCGACTGCCTGCAGGAGGAATGACGCGATCATGAAGGCCAATCCGAGCAGCCAGACGCCTCGTTTGAAGGCGTGGATGAGCAGCCCGGGACGGAGCGTGGCCTCTGTGGAAGCGTCCTCCAAGCCCATTCGCTGGAAAACGCTGGTCAGGGCATTAGCCAGTGCGCACATTGCAGCAAAGACGTAGACCATGCATCTACCCTTCAGCTCCGCCGCCGGCGGAGAGGCGTTTCCTCAGTAATTCAAGGTACCCGCTGCTCGCGGCGCAAAACACAAACGCCGAGTTTAGAACTCCGTCGCCAGACGCCTTCCTCCAGAGCCCCGCCGACCCGGTTCACCCAGGGCCACCACTGCTGAGGTTTCTACGGGAGTGACCCTCGGGTAAGGAGATGACGAGCTGGAGGATGATTGGCTCCATGGCCACCCCCACCCCCAAACCACTCGATTTCGATGCGCAATACCCGCCGCAGGTGCTGCGGTCGTATGCGTTGCTGGCCGACGGCGAGCGCGGGATTCTCGTCGGACCGCGGGGTGACTTCGCTTGGATGTGTGCACCGGCTTGGCACTCGGACGCCGTCTTCTCCACCCTCATCGGAGGTGGTGGTTTGTATGCCATCACGCCGACCGACCAGCGCTTCGTCTGGGGCGGCTACTACGAAGACGGCTCACTCATCTGGCGTGACCGCTGGGTGACGACATCGGAGGTCACCGAGTGCCGAGAAGCCCTGGCCTTTCCAGGGGACCCGCACACAGCGGTGCTGCTGCGCCGCATCATCGCGACGCGGGGCGCCCGCGGGTTCGCCTGTTGCTCAATGCTAGGGCGGCCTACGGACGTCTCCCCATGCGCGACGTCGTCAAGGCCGACGGCATCTGGACCGCCCGCAGCGGTTCCCTGCGTCTGCGGTTGAGCGGAGCCGCAGGGGCCCGGCGAAGGGCGGGCATCTTGACGGCCGAGATCGATGTGCCGGAAGGGTCCTCCCATGACGTCGTGCTTGAGATTTCGGACCGGGAGCTCCCGGATCGGCCGGTGGATGCGGGTGCCGCCTGGGCGGGCACCGAAACAGCCTGGGTCGAATCCGTGCCCGAATTGAAGACATCGGTGGCCGTCCGTGACGCCCGCCAGGCCTACGCAGTGTTGCGTGGTCTTACCGGGTCGTCTGGCGGCATGGTTGCGGCCGCCACCACTTCGTTGCCCGAGCGGTCCCAGGCGGGACGAAACTATGACTACCGCTACGCCTGGATCCGCGACCAGGCGTACGCCGGGCAGGGGGTGGCCGCTGCCGGACCGTACCCCCTCCTCGATGACGCGGTGTGTTTCGTCTCTGAGCGGATGTTGGCCGACGGTCCCGGTCTGAAACCGGCGTACCGGTGCGACGGAGGAGCGGTCCCCGACGAGCATTCGCTGTCGCACCTCGCGGGATACCCCGGGGGCGCCGACAAAGTGGGGAACTGGGTGAATGGCCAATTCCAGCTCGACGGACTGGGCGAAGTGCTGTTGCTCCTGGCGGCGGCGGCACAGCACGACCACCTCGACTCCTCGCACTGGCGAGCGGCCGAAGAAGCGGTCTCGGCCATCGAGAAGCGGTGGACCGAGCCGGACGCCGGCGTCTGGGAGATCGACAACCAACACTGGGCTCACTCCAGGCTCACCTGTGTGGCCGGCCTACGGGCCATCGTCACCCAAGCCCCTGCATCTCAGGCGGGCGCCTGGAGTGCGTTGGCCGACACCATCTTGGCCGACGTCGCTTCGGACTGTGTGCATGCAGATGGGCGGTGGCAACGCGCTCCGGGCAATGAAAGGGTCGATGCTGCCCTGCTCCTTCCTCCGCTCCGGGGGGCGGTGGCGGTGCAAGACCCGCGAACCCTGGCAACCTGCTCGGCCATCGAGAACGAACTGGTGCAGGACGGCTACCTCTACCGCTTCAGACAAGATTCGCGGCCATTGGCCGAGGCCGAGGGAGCATTCCTGCTCTGTGGTTTCGTCATGTCGCTCGCCTATCATCGGCAGGGGCGACAGACCGAAGCCATGGCCTGGTTCGAACGCCACCGTGCGGCCTGCGGGCCGGCTGGACTCTTTTCCGAGGAATTCGACGTGGTACAGCGCCAACTCCACGGCAACGTTCCACAGGCGTTCGTGCATGCCCTGCTGTTGGAGTGCGCGGCACGCCTGAACGAACCTTGGCCGACCCACTGAGAGTTGCGGCCGTGCATGAGAGGAGAGACATGAGCCAGAACAGGCGAGACCAGGTGGTTGTGGTGACAGGAGCCAGCGGAGGTATCGGCCGGGCGAGCGCCGTTGCCTTCGCGGCGGGGAGCCAAGGTGGCGCTTCTCGCCCGGGGTAGGGCCGGCCTCGACGGCGCGGCAAAGGATGTCGAGGCAGCTGGAGGACGACCTTTGGTGGTACCGGGTGACGTGGCCGACGCCCGAGCCGTCGAAGAGGCGGCCGAACAAGTCGAGTCAGCGCTTGGACCGATCGATGTCTGGGTCAACGTGGCCTTCACTTCGGTCTTCGCACCGTTCCGCGAGATCACGCCCGATGAGTTCAAGCGGGTCACCGAGGTCAGCTATCTGGGCTTCGTGTACGGCACGATGGCAGCATTGAAGCGAATGGCCCCAAGGAACCACGGCACCATCGTGCAGGTGGGTTCGACGCTTGCCTACAGGGGCATTCCCCTGCAGTCGGCATACTGTGGCTCCAAACATGCCATTCAGGGCTTCCATGAGTCCTTGCGGTGTGAACTGCTCCACGACGGGTCGAATGTCTCGGTGACCATGGTCCAGATGCCAGCGGTCAACACGCCCCAGTTCGACTGGGTACTGTCACGGTTGCCCAAGCACGCCCAGCCCGTGCCGCCCATCTTCCAGCCGGAAGTGGCGGCAGAAGCGGTCCTCTTCGCGGCCGACCATCCCCGACGGCGCGAGTACTGGGTGGGCGAGTCCACCATGGCCACCTTGGCGGCCAATGCCATCGTGCCGGGCCTTTTGGACCGCTATCTGGCGCGTACCGGCTTCAAGTCGCAGCAGACTACGGATCCCCCCAAGGATCCCGCTGCTCCGGCCAATCTGTGGGAACCGGCTGACGGCAGAGGGGGCCAGGATTACGGATCTCACGGGAGCTTCGACCGGAAGGCTTGGCGCCGAAGCCCTCAAGTGTGGGCCTCCCAGCACCACCGTGTGGTGGCAGTCGCAGGTCTCGCTTTGGTCGGCGCACTACCGGGCCTGCGCGCCCTCCGCCGCTCGTCACATAGACGGGTGAGGTGCAGGCAAACCATTGCATGGACTGCGTGAACGCTGTGCGGAGGCTGACCCTGTGCGTGAACGGCGGACAGCACCACCTCGGTCGGTCCCCGTCGTGACGGAAGAACTACTGGGTCACCGAAGCCCGGTCCCGTTCAGATCAGCGGCGGGGTCGTGCCCCGGTCATAGACAAGGTTGCCGTCTTCCACCCGTGCCTCGGGAGTCGGCTGATGAGGCGCAATGCGCCCATCGTGGAAGAGATGAACGACGCTCCTCGAGCGGAGCAGCACCGAGGGCGTCTGAGAGTAGGCGGCGATGACATCGCCACCAGACGCTTTCGGCGCACATCACGGCGACGGGCGTACAGATGGCCAGCTCGGACAGAGCGTCGAGGCCCTCATGAAAGCTAGGAGTGCTCATGTAGTCGGCATAAGCCCGAAACGCGGGGTGTCGCAGGCCGACATTGCGCGAATCGGGATCGGGGCGTCGTCGTCCACCCAGACGAGGTTCCCATGAATAGGCAATGCCGGACTCCGGCAGCCACCGCTCGAGCTCTTCCCGAGCAAACTGAGGGTTGCGCCGGCTTGTCGGAAAGCTGCGCACATCAACGACCCAGCTGACATCGGCCTGGCGCAAGGAGCCCACCAAGTCGTCAGCGGGCAGCGTGCCGTGCCCGATTGTGGACACGGCCACCCCGGAAAGGCCCGATGGGCCTCCGGCGGAGTCTACGGCAGGGCGTGACAACGAAGAACTCTTAGCACGTGCCAACAAGGCGTGCCTGGGCAGCACCGCCGGCCGTGCTGAGCCACCGGGGTGGCGACGTCAGTCGGCCAGTCCTGCCCGAGCTGCGCATCAGGGCCAGGGGGAGGGCCGCCTTCAGCGTTTTGTTCGGTGTTCGGATCGTCCCGAACACCGAACAAAACCGGAAAGGCAATGCAGGGGCTTACCGGGGAAGCCGCCGAAAACGGCATCAACCGGCGCCCCGGTTGGATCGCTGGAGTGCGGCAAACGTCAGGAGGCGTCGCTACCTCTTCGCCGGGAGAGAACGCGGTGTAGCCCGCGCCCTCGGCCACCCATTTGGAGAGCTGGCGTTTAGTCCGAACGTCCCCGGCTGCCAAGCGCAACCAACCCTGCATCGGACGGCCCCGCATGACGGCAACCTCGGCGTTCGTCGTATCGACGAGCCGGTCCGAGAGGGCCGGATCGCCTCCGCACCAGCACACCGCCTTGGCCACTGGCCGCGATAGCCATGTTGCCACCAATCAGAAAGGCCAGACCGCCGAACATCTTCTTCTCTGTCAGCTGCGTTTCGCCCGCAAGCAGGTCACGCATGCGCTCAGCCAGTGCCTCGTCGTACGCCATGCCCGGATCGTACAAGTGGCGAGGGCCTGACTCCCGTGCAGACGACCCCCCGAAAACGGCCGATCGAAGAGCGGCCGACCGGGATCGAACCGGCATGATCAGCTTGGAAGGCTGAGGTTCTACCATTGAACTACGGCCGCGAATCGAGGGGCAGTCTAGAGCGTCTACCGTCAAAAGCGTGGACGCACTCTTTGACCGGGTGGGCGGGGAGCAATTCTTCGTCGATCTGGTCGATGGTTTCTACCTGGGCGTTGCCGGGGATCTGCTCCTCCGTCCGCTCTACCCCGACGATCTACGGAGCCCAGACAGCACCTCTCCCTCTTCCTCTTCCAGTACTGGGGTGGGCCGCCTACCTACAACGACATGCGTGGCCACCCCAGGCTCCGGATGCGCCACGCCCCCTTCGTGATCGGCCCGGCGGAGCACGACGCCTGGCTCCGCCACATGCGCGATGCGGTGGCTGACATGGTCAAGGCAGGTCGGCTCACCGCTCACGATGCAGAGGAACTCGATGACTACTTCGTCATGGCGGCTCAGACCTTGGTCAACGCACGATGACCATTGAGTCGTTACCGGCTCCGTGTCGTTTAGGCGGCTCGGGACCCTTTGGCGGACTTCGTGATGGGAAAGCCACCGTAGGCGTGCCGCCCGGGCATCCCAGTAGTAGATGACGCATGTGCCGGCGAACAGGTCATGCCAGGCCCGACGCTCCCGCTGGAACAGGATGCCCACAAATCCCAGCCCTAGGCACACAATGCTCAAAGGAAGGGTCAACGTGCGCACAACGGCTTGACGGGAGGTGATCCGGGCTCCCTGGGCCGTGACGACCTGGACACCGAAGATCGCCATGCCGAGCGTCTTCCCGCTTACGGCCCAGGAGTAGGTGAAGTAGACGAATAGCCATATGGCGAGGGCGGCCGCAGAGAAAAACTCATGATGGGAGAGTTCTCCCGTCTTGCCGGTAAAGAGCTGGATGGCCAGCGAAAGGAGCCCGGCCGCCGCAGTGAAGACTCCCCAGGACACGCCCACGTCCATCGCGAATGCAACCAGCCGGCTCACCGCGCCGGCGTAGTTTCCCTGGCGTCCGACCGTCATGGTCGGTGCCGGGGCCGGGCTGCTCATGCCGTGCCACCTTGCTCCGCCAAGAGGGGAGGCCCCTTCGGCAGGTCGGCCGCCTTTCTGCCGATAATCCGGTTGGCCCACTTGAAGAAGAAGTCATCGAGCCCGACCCCTTGGGCGCGGATGACATCGAGCACCTCAGTGAGCACACCGGTAGTCGAACGTGCGATGATCGACCCAAGCTCGGTCTGCTCTACCAGGGCGTCGATGTCCAACCTGCGGACGATGGCGTTGAGGTCGACCCGCTGAAATTTTGTCGACGTCGACCCGGTCGATCACCTTGTCCACATCGACCCGATCGATCACCTTGTCGACATCGACCTTATCGATGATCTTGTCCACGTCGACCCGATCAACAAGTTTGTCCACGTCGACCCGATCGATGACGTTCTCGACATCGACCCGATCAATAAGTTTGTCCACGTCGACCGATCGATGATGTTCTCGACATCGACCCGATCGATCACCTTGTCGACATCGACCCGATCGATCAGGGCATCGACGTCGATGGCGTCGAGGACAAGGGTCACGACGCGTTCGGCGACTTGTTGTGCCATCTGCTCCATACGCGAGCTGATGGGATTGGGGCTCATGGAGCCCGACCGGACTGGCGCCATCGACCATTAATCTTCGCATCTGCGGTCCGTGCGAGGGTGCCCAAGTAAAGTACCGTCGAACGGCAGCAAACGGCCCGAGGAGGTCGAAGTATGGAATTCGAGCGCTCCGACAACGGAGTTCCTTCGTAGGTGGATATGGAGAGCCGCGATCTGCCCAAAGCCAAAAAGTCTTACGCCGGCTCTTCGCTTGGCGCTGCCCCCGACGGGCCACATGGAAAGTCGGTGGGAGGTCCGTCGGGGGCATGATACGCAAGTCACCGGACATGCCGGCGGAGATGCCATCACTCTGGGGGGTGTATTTCTCGGTGGCCGACACCGATGGGACCGTCGCTCGAGCGCAGGAGCTTGGAGGAAAGCTGGTCATGCCGGCCATGGACATCGAACGGGCCGGTTCGCCATACTGGCCGATCCGGACGGGGCCATGTTCAACATCGTTGGCTCTGAAGAGCGAGTTGCAGACGTAGAGGAGAAGAGGTGGAGCGCCGTCGACTCGGCCGAACCGATCACCACAGCAGCATCGCCATCCTCGGCGGAGCCGCATGTTGGGCCGCCACTTCGGAGGACGCCGGGGCATGGCTTCGAACCGGCGTGGATGCCGGGATCAACCATCTCGATATTGCTCCCCAGTACGGGGCGGCGGAATCAGCGCTCGGACCCCACCTTGGCCGTCAAGGCCAGAAACTGTTTCTCGCCGCCAAGACGTTGCGGGCCAACCCCGGCGGGGTACAAGCGCAGTTCGACAGAGCCGGCGGCTGCTGCGGCAGAGGTGCTGGATCTCTACCAAGCCCATGCCGTCACGACCCTCGAAGAGCTTGATCGACGGTCGGAGGCGATCGAACACATCTTGGGGCTCCGGGCCCGCGGTCAGACACGGTTCGCCGGCGTCACCGGTCACGACCTAGGAGTGCCCAGGACACTCCTGGAGGCGCTTCGCCGCTTCGACCTCGATACGGTCATGTTCCCCGTCTACTCCGGCCCTGTGGGCGCGTCCTGAGTACCGGGAAGCCGCCGAGGAGCTCCTCGCGGCCTGCCGAGCAGCGGGACATCGGCGTCATGGCCATCAAGGCCGCCGCTCGCCGGCCCTGGTCGGATGCCGGGACGCAGGAGCGCTGGGCCACCTCCTGGTACGAACCGGCGGCTGAAGACGAGGACATCGATCGGGAGTGCATTTCGCCCTCTCCACACCCGGTGTCCATGCCTTCTGTACCCCCGGCGACATCGGTCTGCTCCCACAGGTGCTCCATCGGCCGACCGCTTCGTGCCGATGTCACATACAGGGCGCCAAGCGGCAATCGAAGCCATGGCGGGAGACGAGCTTGATCTTCCCGATTCCTCGCTGATGAGTGGGGCTGTCGAAGAGGTGCGGAACGCTCTGCTAGCCAGAAGGGACGAGCGCTGGCGGCGAGGTGGAGGTAGAGGTCGAGAAGCGGCAAGAAGCGAAGCGAAGAGTTCGTTACGAGCTGATCGGGTGCGGACTGCACGGCCATGCACTCGTCGGCACCGACGTCGCCGAGATCCGACCCGAGGATGGCCTGATCGTTCGTGAGAGCCAGGGGTTGCGGTGGTACCGGTGCCTGCGGTGTGACTCGTGGGTGCCCCAAGCGGTCCCCGAACACCCGTCCGTCAGTACCTTCCGCCTCGCTCTAGAGATCGAATTCCCCTCCGGGGCCGCCCGCTACGAGATCGGTTTGTCCTTCGTCTCATTGCGCTGGACCGGGTCGTTCACATCTCGTTCTCTCCATCATCGCCGTGGCTATTTTCCTGTTTGCCCATGATCGGGCGCAGTTGCACCGTGAGTACGTCCGCGTGCTCTCCGACTTACAGGGCGGCCTCGGTGGCCCGATTTTTGACACCCGGCGAGGGATTTTTCATGACATCAATCGGTTGTTTGCCCTCTCGTCGACTGAGCTCTACCTCCTTGGCTGTGCCGCGGTCGCCTACATCGCCGTGTTGGTGTTCCAAGCGTTCGGGGCTCTGGTATGCCCGGCGTTGGGCTGAATACCTGACGCTGGTGGAGACCGGCGTGCTCGTACCCCTCGAGGTCTACGAGTTGACCACCCGTATCTCCGTTCTAAAGGTGCTGACGCTGGTCATCAACCTCGCGATCGTGCTCTTTCTCCTCATCTCCAAAAGGCTCTTTGGTGTCCGGGGAGGGGGGAAGGGCGAGAACACTCGAAAAGGAAGCTGACAGTGGTTGGATAGCCCTGGAACGGGCAAGCGCGGACTGCGCCAGACGCTCCCCTCCGCCGCCGGAAACGCCGAGCCAGCGCCTTCCCTGTAAGCCGGGCGCTGTTTCCTGGTGCGCTCATCAAGGCGAGCTGCTATCCGGGCTGCCGAGCCATTGTCGGCGCATGGCCGACGCCCGGCCCATGTCACCGATCGGGTCATCGGGCTCGAGCCAATGCTGGTGAAGGCGACATAAGAGTAGGCATCACACTGCGCGCCATCGATGCGCTCCCAGCCCCGCAGCAGCGCTTCGGACTGAATCCCGCGGACTCGGCGGTCCGTTGCGAGGCGATGTTCCACGGCTCGATGAAGAGGTGGAGTCGTGGAATGGCGAAGATGTCCCGAAGGCGAATTCGACCAGTCCCCGGAGCGCCCAGGTGGCCAGCTTGGCCCGCGAGCGGACGGCACCACCCAGTAGCCGATGGAGGCACGACCGCTCTCGATCTCGCGCAACCACAGGCCCATCGACCCGATGCCACGGGTCGGGCGCGACGCCCGGGCAACGACAAAGGGGTACCCGTGTCCTTCCCGGGCCCGCTCGACCTGGCGCTCAATGAACGCGCGCCCTCCGTCGTCGCTGTAGGGCGGCGGCATAGAGGTGACGAGCTGGGATGTAGGGATCCGAGGCCGCTTCCCGGACGAGGGTCAGGTCGGACATGGCGAACGGGCGCAGCACGGTGGGCCCGGACCCGAGCACCGGCGGGACCACGAGTGGCGCTGAGAAGACGGACAGGTCGAACCCGCTCACCGGAGGGGGAAGTAGCCCGGGCACGAGGTGATGGGGCGAGTCGAGGTAGCCCTTGGCCTCGGGCAATCCCCCGAACCGGCCGTGGCTCCAGCGCACCTCGACATGGCCGACGATCTCTTGCAATTGCCCGGTGGACCGCTCGCGCACGGTGGCCGACCATCCGACCCGCGGCTGGCCGCCCTCCTGGGCGAAGAGCTCGAAACGCAACGAGTTCGAAGAGCTGCCGCCAGTCCCACGGCGTGGCCACGCGCAGGCGCAAGGAGCGGATCGAGCTGGAGCCCAACACGAAGTAGGGCGCGCTCCCCATGCGCAGCAGTCGCCATAGCATGGCCTCTCCGGCGCCGGGCCGGTCATCGAGCGCGGCATTCCACCGATGCACCGATGCCTCGGCCACCGCCCGGGAAAGCTGGCGATAGGCCGATCTGGCCGCATCGGGCCACCCCCCTCTGAGCGACGCGGCCAGCGCGCCCCTCTGTGCGGTGGTCAGGTCGACGGCCAGATCCGGGAGCTCTCGCAGGTCCGCCGAGGAGGGTGCTCTGCTCACTCTGTACGAAAGTGGCTCGTCGCTCCCCATCGGTTCCAAGCCTGGAAGCGAGGGTGCGGCGCGCTCAGCGCCGGAGGCCACGCGTGCCACCGTGCGAGCACGGCGTGCAGGCAATGACGGCGCCGCCGCCGTCGCTGCCTGCTGGACGGATGCCACGAACGATGCCGTAGAGCTGCTGGTACTGCTCCGGGGCGACCTCGGCGTACCAGTCCCCGCCCGCACCCCGACCCCGCCGGTTCTGGCCGCCCAGCAAGAGGTCGTCGAAGATGTGGGCCGGTGAGGCGTTGAACAAGATGTTCGAGAGGTACTTGCAGCTCACGAAGTAGACGTGGTCGATGCGCAGGTCCACCGGCGCCACTTCGTCGCCCGAGGCGCGCAGTGCGCCCTTCCATTCGACCACCTCGGGGAGGCGTCCTCGGAGTCCATCGGCTGCGGTCAGGAAGGCGCGGCCGTTCACCCACGCCGCGTGGAACTCGGTGTCGTACGCCCCGCCGGCTCGGGCGATGCAGAGCCGGTCCCAGTCCTCGGGTGAGAGGCTGCGCATGACCGGCGAACGGTCCGCGAGGAGTCTCGTCGAGATCGGCGCCGCCGAGCATGCCCAATCCGGTTCCGAGCTCTGTGACCATGGTGCGCAGGTTGGGCACGCCAGCATCTTTCCATGGTGCCCCGTGAGTCCTTGGTGATCCCGGCCCGTAGCGATGGCTCCAGGCCGGCCGCTGGGCTTGTCCTCCCGGTTCCGGATGCGTGAGTTCGTCGGCGGTCCAGAAGCCGGTGCTGGGCCACTGTGACTCGCGCCGTCGCGTAGACCGAGAGGCGCTGCCGGGCCTCGGGTGCAAACAGGTCGATCACATCAAAGATGCCGACCGGCCGGGCCGCTCGCAGGGCCCAGTCGCCCTGGCTCCCGGCACGAGGCAGCTGCGGCGTCAGGATCACCAGCGGACTCACCTGGTTGTTGGCCATGACGAAGGCCCGCCCGAGTGTCCGCCACACGGCGTCGGTTCTCGAAAGGCCGCCGCGGAAGGCCGAGTTCAGCCCAGCCACCTCGAAGTACCAGGTCCGATCGGCCGCGTCCCGAGCGGTGAACCCGATCACGAGGCCGAGCCCGGGGAGAGCCCGATTGGTACCCAGCTCGACGAAGCCCGCCGCCAAGAGGGCTTCCTTGGCCAAGGTGCTGGACGGGTGCCCCGTGGTCGAGCACCCCACCGGGGCCGGGGCGATCGGAGGCTCCTCGGCCAAGCCGGGCCCGGGCCTGCGCCACATAGGCCGGGTCGAGGTCGTAGCCGATCCCCTGGCCGCCCGGCCCGCTTGGCCGCCACCATGGTCGAGCCCGAACCGAGGAAGGGATCGAGGACGACATCGCCTGCGAACGTGTAGAGCTCAATGAGGCGTTGCGGCAGCTCGACCGGGAAAGGGGCGGGGTGGTGCACCCGGTTGGCCTTCTCCGGAGGGATGTCCCACACGTCGAGGGTCAGGCTCATGAAGTCGTCGGCGCGGATGGTGCCCTCATAGGGCAGGCCGGCAGCCCGCCGTTGCTTGGGGCTCCTGGCCCGTCCGAAGCGCCCCTTGCTGGCCACGATCACCCGCTCGGTCACATCGCGCAGGACCGGATTGCTCGGCGAGCGGTACGAACCCCAGGCGCACGACCCGCTCGCCCCCTCGCCCTTCTGCCAGACGATCTCCCCCGCGGCAGGAGGTGCAGGTCGTCCTGGAGGATCGCCATGACATCGGCCGCCAAGCTGCGGTACGGCTTGCGTCCGAGGTTGGCCACGTTGACGGCGATCCGCCCCCCGGGCTCGAGCACCCGTTTGCACTCGGCGAACACTTCTCTCAGGAGCTGGAGGTACTCGAGGTACGAACCCGGCACACCCTCGCGGTCGAGCACCTCCTCATACTGCTTGCCGGCGAAGTACGGAGGAGAGGTCACAATCAGCGCGACCGAGTTGTCATCCACTTCGGCCATCCGCCGGGCGTCGCCGCAGATACAGGCTTCTGCCAACGGGTCATAGGACGTGATGTGCCCGTCGGGGCTGACTTCTGGAGCCTCGAAGCGGGCGTAGAAGGCGTCGGCTACATGGGACTCGCGCCGACCGACACCGAAATTGGACGTTGCGGTGGGGCGTCGCGCAGCCATGGTGAGGAATCTGACCCTAGCGGGCCGGGGTTGGTGAACCCGGTGACCTGGAGAAGGCTCGCGGTGGGCATGGGCGCAGTGTAGGGAGGGGATGTCTCATCTCAGCGGAGGCCGCGGGCCGATGGAGAGGTCAGCCCGGGCGTCGAGCCCTCCGGCCTGACTCGGCCATGACCGGCCGCGGACCCTCTGGGAGTCCCGGAGGCGTGACAGTCCGGTTTCGCCGCGAAGGACGCCCGGAGCTCGTGACCCGGGCGTCCTGGCCGGGACCTGCCCGCCGACGCCGCCGCCCACGCCCGTGTCGCCGCCCCCGCCCCTCGAACTTCTGGCGGACCTGGGCCCGGCGCGCCTTCGATGTCCCGGTGGGTGAGCCGCTCGGTTCGCGCGTCCAGCCCCAAGCTGGCCTTCATCCCGTCGAGGTCCGGACGCCAGCCCTCTTGGTGGGCCAGCCCGAGCTGCGCCATGATCCGTTCACCGTGCTTCTCGGCGAACAGCAGGGAGATCCCTTCGATCTCGGCGAAGAGATCGAGGTCGGGCGCCAGCGTGGCGATGGCGCCGTCCAGGAAGACCAGGTTCTTGACGAAGAGCATGAGCTCCTTGGGCATGCGGGCGCCGAGCGCGAGCAGTGCCTTGATCGAACGTTGGATCTCCGCCACCAGTTCCTCGGGCGTCAGCGTGGTGGGGTCGACCGGCGGGCCGATCAAGGCCGAGTTGATCGATCACCGAGTCGATGTCGACGTCCGGGGGAGCGCACCGAGATCGCGCAGGGCGCTCACCTGGGCCGCGATGTCCCCGTTGGACTGCTCCGACGATCAGCGAGAGCAGCGCCAGTCGTTTGGCCTCGGTGAGCCGGGCGGTGATGCCGAAGTCGAGCAGCGCGACCTTCCCCGACGGCAGGACGAAGAGGTTGCCGCCGTGCATGTCGCCGTGGAAGATCCCGTGCATCATGCAGCCTTCGAGAAAGCCGATCATGCCGGTCCGCACCACAGCCTCGGTGTCGATGCCCGCGGCGTGCATTCCCGCGACATCGGAGAAGTGGAAGCCGTCCATCCGTTCCATCACCAGCACCCGGCGGGTCACCAGCGTCTGGATGAGGCCTGGGTATGACGTAGCCCCGCTGGCCGAGTTCGGCGAAGCTGGCGGCCACGTCGAGCATGTTCTCCGCCTCGAGGCGGAAGTCGAGCTCCTCGACGATGGTCTGCGCGAACAGTTCGACCAGGGCCGGGCGGGTTGGCCAGTGCGGCGACCGGGAGCCGGCCGACCAGGAGCGGGGCCAGCCACGACATGACGGCGAGGTCCCGGCGGACCCGGTCGCGCCACCGAGGGCCGTTGCACCTTGATCACGACGTCGGACGCCGCCATGCAGCGTGGCGGCGTGCACCTGGGCGATCGAGGCTGCAGCGAGCGGTTCGGGGTCGAACGGCGGCGAAGACATGGTCGATCGGTTGCGAAGCTCCTGTTCGATCACACGCTTGATCACCGGCCAGCGTTCCGGCTCGACCCGATCGCGGCAACGTTTGAACTCCTCGACCAGTTCGGCGGGGAAGATTCCCTGCACCGAGGACACAATCTGGCCGAGCTTGATGTAGGTCGGGCCGAGTCGCTCGGCCGCCAGCCGGAGCCGGCGGGCGAGAGCCGCCGTCCTTGCCAGGCTCTGCACTGGCAGCGATCGTTGCAGGTACCACCCGCCTACAGCGGCGCCGAGATGGCGCACGGTCGTCCCCATGCGGGCGCCGGGAGGGACCCTCCGCCGCCTGGTGAGCGCGGGTAGGGAGGCAGCGAGTTCGACCTGGTCTGGCGCAAGCCTGACCTCCAGACCATCGCATCGGGCTCGACGAGCCAGGGTCCTTCATCGGTGAACGCGCCGAACTCTATGTCGGGATGCGGCCACGCATCGGAGTGTACCGAGGCCCCACCTGTGTTCTGGCCGCGGTACCCGACACCGGGTGATCGGCGACCCGGATTGTACGCTGAGCCGGTGACGTGCTGCGCCTGGCCAGCGCCTTGCCGCGGCCGAGGCGTCGTCGTGAGGCCCGGACGATCGGCGCCCGATGCAGCGACGTAAGTTCTTCATCGCCCTGGCTGGGATCGTGGCCGCCGGATCTGGTGATCCGCATCGGGTACGTCCTGCTGGTCACCCGGCACGAGCATGGCAAGCTCTACGACCGCGTTCTGGTATGCGTCGACCTCCGACGAGCTGTCGTCGGGAATGTTCTTCCGAACTCCCTTCGGGATCGCTCCCACGGCAGCCCATCCGCCCCTGACGTCGCTGGTTGATCGGGGGGGTCCGATTCGTCGTCGGCTCCTTCGACGTTGACACGGTCGAGCTCCTGACGATGGCGGTACTGGGTGCCGCGGTCGTGCTCTGCGTGGGCCTGCTGGGGAGAAGCGTCGCTGGCCCGTGGGTCGGCCTGGCCGCCGCGGGCATTGCGGCGGCCGCGCCGAATTTCTGGATGCCGAGCGGGATCTTGATGTCCGAGACTCCGCGATGCTGTTCATGGCATTGATCCTCTTGGCCGTGGCTACGGCTGCTGCGGTCGCCCAACATGGTCAACGCCGCCTGGCTCGGGGCGGCCTGTGGCGCGGAGGCCTTGGTGAGAGCGGAGCTGGTCCTCTTCGTGCCGGCCTTGCTGATTCCGGCCACGATGCTGGCTGCTCCCCGGCCGCTTCGTCGGCGGTTCGGTCTGGCCGCGATGGCCCTGCTGACCACGACGGTCGTCATGGCACCATGGGTCGGCCGGAACCTGGCCACGTTCAAGGATCCGACCTATCTGTCGACCGGCGAGGGGATCGCCCTTCTCGGCGCCAACTGCCCGGCGACTTACAGCGGCCCGGCCCTGGGATCCTGGGACCTGTCCTGTGCCGTCGCAGTTACGGGGAGTGACGAGTCGGTGCAGTCGTCGCGGGCACAACACGCGGCGGAACAGTACGCCAAGCACCATCTCGGGCGGCTCCCCCTGGTGGTCCTGGCTCGCATCGGTCGCCTCTGGGATTTCTACGAACCGATCCAAATGGCGGACGGGGATGTCAACGAAGGGCGGCCTCGGGTGCTTCCTTGGCAGGGCTGGCCGTGTACTACGCGCTGCTCCCTCTGGGCGTGGCCGGGGTGGTAATCCTGCGGCGTCGCCTCGTCAGGCAATGGTTCCTGCTGGTGCCGGCAGGCGTGCTGACCGTTGTCGGTGCCCTGGTCTTCGGCCTGGTGCGGTTCCGGGCACCGTTTGAGGTTTGTCTGGTGGTGCTGGCCGCGCCGCCATTGGTCCTACTCGGTCGGGCCGTTCGCCCAATGCCTGATACCCGGCGGCGGAGCAGTCCGAGCACATCCCGGTCGGGGCGCTCCGCTGACCCGGCACCGGGTATCAGCTCCGGTCCACCGCCTCCCGGCAGGCCTCGAGGTCCGTCGAGCGTCCGCTCCACGTCGTCGGGGCTGAAGCAGAAGAAGAGGGCCGCCACGGCGTCGGCGCCGGCTTCGGCGTACTGGTCCACCTCAGCTGCGGTGAGAGGATTGAGATAAGGACAGACGGTGATACGTAATTCGTCGCGGCGTCGCCCGTGCTCGTCGAGGATCGTGTCGAGTTCGGTCAGGCCGGTGGCCAACTGGGCCGGGGAGCGGTTGAATGAGTGCCAACCGTTGCCGATCCGGGCCGTCCGCCTCAGTGCGGCGGGGGTCTCGCCTCCGATATGCAGTGGGGGATGGGGTTTCTGGATCGGCTTGGGAAACATCTCGCACTCGCCCAGGGAGTAAGTCTCGCCGTCGAACGCTGACTTGTCGTCGCACCAGAGCGTCCGCAGGACCTCGATGTATTCGTCGGTGCGCAGACCGCGGCGTTCCCATGGCACGCCGAGGGCGTCGAATTCCTCTTTGAGCCAACCGACCCCGACACCCAGGTCCACACGTCCACCCGACAGCCAATCCAACGAGGAGACCGATTTGGCGGTGTACACCGGGTTCCGCTGTGGCAGGAGCAACATCGCCGTCCCCAAGCGCACACGCTCCGTACAGGCGGCCAGGTAGGAAAGCGTCACCATCGGCTCGAGGAGGCCCGAGCCCGAGGGGGCCGGTATCCTGCCGTCGGCCGCATAGGGGTACGTGCTGGCGTAACGCTCGAAGAGGACAACGTGCTCGCCGACCCACAGCGTCGCGATACCGCGGGCCTCGGACTGCGTCCCGACTGCTTCGAGCAGTTCGGGTGTCGTCATGGGATTGGCCGTGGGGACCCACAGGTCGAATTGCATGTCAGGCTCCGATTCCGTGCAGCACGAATGCGCAAATCTCGTCGGTCGCCTGCTCGATGGGTACCGGTTCGGCCTCGCCGGAGCGAACGGACAGAGCCCCATAAATCTGCTGGCCGATGAGGACCACAGCCCGGTCGAGATCCAAGGAGATGGAGAAGTCGCCGCGCCGCGTCCGCGCTTTTGACAATGTCCTCGAGCAACCGCATCATGTCGAGCCCGATCACCATGAGAGCGCCGCCCACGGCTGCCGACCCGGCTGCACCCGTCGTGGCTTGTGTCGCCATGGCCAGGCGGAAGAAGGCCGGACTCTCGTCGATTCGTTCCAATAGTCCGTGGACCAGGCTCCGGATGCGCTCGGTGGGTGACGCATCAACCGCAAATGAGACGACAATCGCTTCCTTGAGCTGCTCGTACATCGACTGCACGCATGCACGCAGCAAGTCGTCGCGATTGGCGAAGTACACGTAAATGGTCGAGCGGGCCACCCCAGCCCGGCTGGCGATCTCGTCCATCGACACCTCGGTCGTGGCCCGTTCACCGAAGAGTCGCCTCGATGTCGCGATGATTTGATCCCGTCGAAAGTCCCGGATCACGTCCTTGAGGGCGTCAGGAGCTCGGCGTGTCACCGGTCGCGACCCCCTTGCCCTGACGAACTCAACCGTCGCTGTGAGACGCTGGGGAGAATGCGACAGGAAGGTGCTTCACCCCGTTAATGAATTGCGATTGCAGTCGTTGCGCGTCGCCGTTCTGATGGATGTCGGGAATCCGTCGGATCAGGTGCTCGAACATGACCCGGATCTCCATGCGGGCCAGGTTGGCTCCGAGGCAGAAGTGGGGTCCTCCGCCACCGAAGGCGATATGCGGGTTCGGATCGCGTCCGATGTCGAACGCGTCAGGGTTGTCGAAGATGTCCTCGTCCCGATTGGCCGACACGTGGTAGAAGACGACCTTGTCACCTGCTCGAATGGTGGTGTCGCTCAGCACGGCGTCGCAGGTGGCAGTTCGCCTGAAATTCATGACGGGAGTGACGAATCGCAACATCTCCTCTACTGCCGCTGGGAGCAGGCCGGGGTCCTCACGGAGCCTCCGCCACTGATCGGGATTCTGGAAGAAGGCGTGCATGGCTCCTGAGATGAGGTTTCGGGTGGTTTCGTTGCCCGCCACCGTCAGGAGCAGGAAGAACAATTCGAGCTCCGCTTCGGTGAGCCGTTCGCCTTCGACCTGGACGCTCGACAGTGCGCTCATGAGGTCGGTGTGCGGATCGAGCCTCTTCTTGGCGAACAGCTCGGCCGCGTAGGCGTAGAGCTCCATGGCCGCCGTCATCGCCTCTTCGGCGGCCAGCTGGTACTCGGGGTCCTGGCTTCCCACCATCCGGTTCGACCAGTCGAACATCTTGTGGCGGTCGGCCCCGGGCACGCCCAGGAGTTCGGCGATGACCTGCAGGGGGAGTTCCGCCGCCAGGTCGGTGACGAAGTCAGCCTCACCCCTGTCGATCACCTGGTCGATGATGGCGTCAGCGGTGCGATGGATGTTCTCTTCCAGATCACGGACCATCCGCGGGGTGAAGCCTTTGTTGACCAGCCGCCGGTAGCGGGTGTGGAGCGGAGGGTCCATGTTGAGCATCATCAGTCCCTGCTGTGCGATCTCGTCGTCGCCGAGCTCGAAGGGCATGGTGCCCTTGGTGGCGGAGCTGAACCGCTCGAAGTCGCGGTTCACCGTCACGCAGTCGTGATACTTGGTGACGGCCCAATAGCCGGGACCGCCCGGCTTCGTCCTGCCAATGGACCGGGTCGTGCCGGCGCAAGTGGGCCAGCCAGGTGTGGGGCACACCCGCCACGAAGCAGCGGGAATCGGAGAGATCGACCGGGCTCACGCCGGTGTGGTACGGTCTCGGCCATTCGGACAGCACCTCTTCCATATCGGACGATCATGTCCGATCACCAAACCCTACGTCTCGGGTCGCCTCGGGGTCAACTACCGCTGGCGGCTCCGGGGCCTGGGGCTCCTCCGGCGGCAGCGGACTCGGCCCTGGTCAGCGGATCGCGGCGGCGGGGAAGGAAGGCGACGGAGAGGATTGGGATCATCGGGATCGAGGACGACGCGTACCCGCTGGCCGCGCATCGGGGGGATCGCCCGGAGCCTCCGACGTGATGACGGCCTCGTGTCGGGCCGGGTGAAAGACTTCCTGAAGACCCAGGGCGAGACCGGTGGCTACGCCGCCAACGGCGGATCGCCGGCGCCAGGCGTCGAGGCGCCCGAAGCTGAGCTCCCTCATCGTCGTTCTCCGGCTCGGCAGCCTCAATGCTGGCCCGTCCGGGCACCGGTCGCCCCGGCGGCCAGCCCCTGGTGCGCTCGATGTCGACGGCAGAGTGTCCGATGGTGGCTCAGCTCATGGGCGTTCCGCTGCACGATGTCGAAAGCACTGACGGTTCCCAGCTCCGGATGTGGGTGGTGACATCGACGCGGCGCTTCCAGGGCGGCGGTACGCCAGGTTTCGCCGCCGCCACGAGCGCGATGAGGCCCACAACCGGAGAAAGCTCGTCATAGGAACGGACATCGGCCATGGCGTTTTCGTCCCAGGAAGGGACACCGAATGAGGGATCGGCCGCGATCGTCCACAGCCGTTCCGTTCCCGAACCGCAGGACATCGACGGTGTGCCATACGTACCGACTGGCCGTCCAGAGCCCGCGCTTCGACGGGTGCGGTGGGATCGAGGCCGGCCAGGACATGACCGAAGTCAGCCGCATCCCGCACGCCTCGGCCTACCAGGTCGTCAGATCGCTCGTCGGCCCAGTCGAACTGACATTCGGGGCACACTCGTTCGCCGTGGGGCTGGTGCGTCCCCCAGGGCGCTCCTCGGGACATCGCTCATGTGGACCGCCCTCCGCGCCGGCCCAAGTGCCAGCTCCCGCAGAGGCCGCACCGATAGGCCGTCAAGTTCCGCCCCGGTCTCGGAACGCTGCTCATCGGCCACACCGAGGGCCTCGCCCCTGGGACCGGTAAGCGGATTTGGGTTGGCCGTCGGCCCGCCAATGCATGCTGGGGGAGGGTGGCTGCCTGACCCTCGGGCGGCCACTGGCCCGGTTGCCGCGGGCCCGCGGCCGTGGGTTCTTTCGCCGGGGCATCCTCCCATTGTGACCGGAAGTGGACACATGAGGTGGCCCACCGGGCATCGCGGTTCACCTTCTCGGCCCGCCTCCTCGACGCGCCGCGATCCGACGGAGGGGGAACAGGGTCGAATCTGGCGCGTCGAGGATGATTTGGGAGACTAGCGGGAGATCGAGGCGCATGGCCGTCCCGAGCGCTTAGCCACCAGACCGTAACAAAGCCGGATATTGGACCGGAGCGGGCCGTGAGGGATAGCACCGTCACTCGACGATTCCCCGGTGGCCTGGGTGGAATGCGTACGGGTCACGGGTTGTCTAAAAATCGGCCAGACCAATCCATTGACGACCTTACAGTTGATGCTAGACCTAAGGCCGTAATAGCCCATAAATTGAAGCGGGGCGCTTTGCTTATGTCACTATGGGCTCATGTCAAAAACGGTAATAGTGAAACTGAGTGACGATATCGATGGCGGCGACGCCGAGGAGACGGTCCATTTCGCTCTGGACGGCAAATCCTATGAGATCGACGTCAATGCGACGAATGCAGCCAAAGTGCGAGCAGCCTTCAAGCCTTTTATCGACAAGGGCCGGGTCCGAGCGGCAGTCAAGGGCGCCCCCGACCGAGCCGCTCGAGCCCGTCCTCCGGCGAGAAGACCCTGTTCTCCCAGTTGACCGAGGATGAAAAGAAGCGATTTCGGAAGTGGGCCGACATGCCGACGGCCCGTCGCATCAGTGATAGCCGGGTGAAGAGCTGGGTGGGGGCCGGAAAGCCCTAGCCGAACTGTTTCCTAGGCGAAATTAAGCACTCCGTAGGTGTTGCACAGCCCGAGTCCTTCAATGAAGAGAAACGCCAAGATGATGGCGGCGATAACCGGGAGCCGCCACCGATTGCCATTTCGGCCATTGCCGGCGGCATGTACCACTGAGGTAGTGCGCCCGAGCCGGCGTATTGTACCAGGGCCAGGTGCACGTTGATCGGCACCGCGTCGGGCTAAGGGGGGCGTCCCGGGTCAGCCTCGAGCGCCAACACCGCGAGCTCGGCATCGGTCGGCACCGATATCCGGAGTCCCCGCGCCACCATTGGGCCATCCTGTTCCCGGATGTGCACTCCGTCGTCAGTCACAGCTGGAACTCCCCTCAGCCGATTGATCGTCAGTGCCGACTCTCGTCGTGAGCCTATGCGTCCGACGGTGCGCTCCGACGGTTACCGTGCGCACCCTCTCCATTCACCGTTTACCGCTTACCGACCGGTGCGACGGCGAGACGGAGTCGGATCGTCTGGGCGTCGGGGTCGCCGGCCCAGCGGCTCACATGGAGGACCAGTTCCCCGCAAGGCGGGTCCCATTGGTGGGTGGTCGGATTGCGGGCGGCGAGGCGGGACGGGCGGAATGGAGACTGCCACGTCGACCGTCTCGCCCGCGGCCGCCTCCACCCGGGCGAACGCCCAAGAGGCGAGCGGGACGTCTTCGGACGTTTCGTCGGGCCCCCCGTAGACCTGAAGACCTCCACCCCGGCTCGATCCCCGACATTGGCGACCGACCCACGAAGAACGATGGCGCCGGAATCGGCGCGCCGACGGCGTGCCTCGGCGCCCACGCTCGCCGAGAACCGGCCCCATTCGAACTCTGGTGTAGGACAGCCCGAAGCCGAAAGGAAACCGCGGCTCGTTCCCGTCGCGTTGGAGCTTCCACCAGCCGTGCCAGCGGTCGTAGGTGATCGCCTCGGTCTCCCGTTCGAAACCGGGAGGTGCGCCTCGTCGACAGGGACGGAGAAGGGCAGGCGACCGCTCGGCGTCGTACGCCGAGCAGCACGTCGGCCAGTCCGTGGCCTCCCTCCATCCCGGCGTACCACGACTGGACGATCGGCCGGCACCTGGTTCGCACCACGACGACATGAGGACGGCGCTCCCCGCCACGACCGCCACCACGGTGCGGGGATTGGCCTGGGCCACCCGTCAGAGAAGCTGCTCGTCGGCCTCGTGGAGGCGCAGGGAGGAACGGTCGCCCCCGGTCGCGAAGGAGAGCGGGCCCTCGGGGTTAACGCCCGGCGGGGCGTTCCGGCCCGGGATCGGCGCGCACCGAGGCATGGTGAAGGACTCGGCCAGTTCCGGGTCGTCGGGGCCGGGCAGCAAATGACGCAAGGCGACATGGCTGTCAGTGCCGCCGATGAACTCGCCCTCGTCCAGTTTGGTGTAGCCGACCACCACAATGGCCAGATCCGATGCTGCCGCCAGGGCTCCGCGCCGTCTGGGGTCCGAACCATCGTGGTATGCACTTCGGTTGTCCGGGAGCCCGGCGCGAAGCCCCTGCAGAGGGGTGACCACCTCGGGCGCCCACACGTCGCTCGAGCCTCCGTCTCCGAGGTTCCTGCATGTCCGCCAGCCGTCCGATGACGGCGATGCGGTGCAGGGAGGCCGGCTGGAGGGGCAGGAGCGGAAGTTCTCCCACCGGCTCGTTTCGCAGCAGCACCACCGCCTTGGCCGCCGCCTCGCGGGCCAGGCGCCGGTGGTCGGTGCAGGCCAGCACCCCGTCATCGGGTCGGGGCTTGGGAAAGGACGTCATTGAATCGAAGCAGTGTCGAGACTAAGGCGGTGACGCAACGGTCCACGTCATCCCACGCCCACGGTGCCCTCGGCCAGCGCTGCCGGGCAGTTGGGAGGCCCGCACCATCCGGTAGGGCATCTCGACGTCGAGCCGCGCCATCACCGACTTGGGAGCATCACGAAGGCCGAAGATCCAGTCACTGATCACGCAGCCCTCGAAATCCCATTCGTCACGGAGGATGTCGTTCAGCAGGACGCGGTTCTGGCCGCACCACTCGCCGTTGACCGAGTTGTAGGCGCTCATCACCACGGCGACACCCTCCTCGACGATCCGGTGGAACTGCGGCAGGAACACTTCGTGGAGGGCCACTTCGTCGACGGTGACGTCCACCTTGAAGCGCGAGTTCTCCATCGAATTGCAAGCGAAGTGCTTGACGCATGCCATGGCGTGCCGTTGGACCCCGCGTACCAGCGCCGCGCCGAACTCACCGACGTGGAAGGGGTCTTCGCCATAGGTCTCCTGGGCACGACCCCAGGCCGGATGGCGGAGCACATTGACGCACACTCCACCGAAGAGGTTGGCA
This sequence comes from uncultured Actinomycetota bacterium, assembly GCA_963822805.1. Taxonomy (GTDB): domain Bacteria; phylum Actinomycetota; class Actinomycetes; order Mycobacteriales; family Pseudonocardiaceae; genus Pseudonocardia. Next base: position 46,771 of record CAWGIV010000011.1, read on the forward strand.
CCGACGGCACGCACCTCCCTCCCGATCGCTTCGCCGATCCGTTCCTCGAGCTCGAGGTCCCAGGTGGCACCCCGAGCCATCGATACCGGGAAGCACGTCGCCGGACCGATGACGACACCTCGTGGCCCGTCGGAAAAGCTCAAGCCCGGGAGGCCGAGCCGTTCAAGGCGCGCCGCGGGGAACGGGCGCTTGTGGTAGCCGCCCCTGCCCAGGTCTTCGAGCCCGGCCCAGAACGGCAGATCCCCGTCGAGGCACCAGAGCTTCTCGTCGGGGGTCATGCCGGCCACGAGTTCGGCGGCCGCCGACCGGCGACGCCCGTCTCGCACCTTGGCCGCTGCCAGCGCCGTAGATATCGGGGTCGCTCATGCCCCGAAACGTATCGCTCCCGGCCGCGACGGCCCCCTTTCCTACTGGGGGGGCCGGAGGTCAGCTGCACGGTGACCGTGTGCGTCTGGCCCGAGGCGTCGGTGTAGCCCAGGGTCACCTTGTCCCCCGGGATGGAACGGCGAGAGCAGCTTGGTGAGGGTGGTCGGCGAATCGACCGTATGGTTGTTCACCGATGTGATGACATCCCCCTGGGCCAAGCCGGCTTCTTGGGCGGGCGAGCTGGTCACGACCCCGGCGATCGAAGCCGCCCGAGGAGGACTGGCCCGAACCGCTCCCGGAGCCGGATCCCAGCCCAGGCCTGAACCGTCACCGAGGCCGCCGCCGAGCCCGCCACCGAACCCGCCACCGAACCCGAAGCCGCCCGACCCGGCGCTGCCGCTCGAGGTCTGCGCTGATCTCGACTCCGAGAAAAGCCGTCGGTCCGATGTGGACGGTCGAGGAGGCCTGGCCCGCCTTCGATCTGCCGGGCGATTGCGATGGCGTCGTTGATCGGGATGGCGTAGCCCTGGTTGCCCGTCGTCTGGCTCGAGGGCTGGAAGGAGAACCCGGCGGACGCCGCCGTGTCGATACCGAGGACCTGGCCCGAGGTGTTGACCAGCGCGCCACCCGAGTCGCCGGCCTGGATGTTGGCGTTCGTCTCGATGAGACCGGTCAAGTTCTCCGGAGGTCCCGTCCCCTTCGTCGCTGGCGGTGATCGACTGATTGAGCGCCGTCACGGTTCCTCCTGCCGCGCTGGGAGTTCCGCCGGTTCCCCCGGCGTTGCCGACGCCGACCACGCCCTGGCCCACGGCGACGCTCGATGAGTCACCGATGTCCGACGTCTGCAGGCCAGAGGCGTTGTGGAGTTGGAGGACGGCCACATCGTGGGTGCGGTCGTAGCCAACCACGCTGGCGGAGTAGGTCTTGCCGTTCCCCACATCGGTGGCGCTGATGGTCGTGGCCCCGTTGATCACGTGATTGTTGGTGAGGACCTCGCCCGACGAGGTGAGGACGATGCCCGTACCGGCCGCTTGCTCGCTCTGGTAACCGAGGGTGGTGTTGATGTCGACCAGCCCGGGATCGGCCTTGGCCGCGATGGCCGAGACGTCGCTGGGACCTGAGCCGCCTGTGGATCCCCGAAGATCCGGAACTCCCCGAAGGCCCGGAGCCCACTGAAGCTCCCGAACGGTCGACCCGAGAGCGTGACCCGAAGTTGCCCGAGCCCGACGGTGCTGTGCCGGGGTGGGTGGCGAGGCGACGCGGGCCGGGGAATTGGACTTCCATGCTGCGTGACTGATGCCCGCCCCCGCAGCCAGCACGAGCAGGGCGGCCGCGGCGAAGAGCAAGCCCGTCGCGCAGCCGGTGCGGGCGCGGAGGCACCGGCGGCGGAGGAGGCGCCGGGGCCGGCCAGATGGGGGGTTCTGGTGCGGGGGGCCGCCGGGGCCCTCCGGCCCCCGGGTCGGTCCCAGTCGAGGATTCCCCGAGAGCACGCCCAGCGCGTAGGGGCTTCCCGCGGATGCCCCGGCGGCCAGTTCTTCAGTGGGGTCGCCGCCCGCGGGGATCACCGGCGGGGTGCCGCCCCATGGAGTGGAGGGAGTGGAGGGCGTGGACGGAGTGGAGGGAGAGGTCGGGGCGGAGGCATCGATGGGGGAGAGGTGAGTGGCTCGCCCTGGGCACCGGTGGCGTCGCCGAAGGGGGCGTGTCGCGCCACGGCTCAGCCTGCTGGGCCTGGTTCGCCCCGGCGTTCAGTCCCCGATGGTTCGAATCTCTCGTCGTTCATCTCGATGTCCTCTGTCTGTGTCCCTCTTCCGGGACTGCCGCATCGACTATTAGACCTTGATACTTAAAGGCCAGGTGTGGAGAACGTATGAGAGACATAAATGTTGGCTGTGCCGCCGGCTTGCTGCTCACGGACTTTCCGGCGGCCGCCGCCGGTCGTCTCCACAGCCCAAAGGCACCGTTTAGGGGCGCATTGGCGTGGGCTTGGCCGCACGGAAACGTACCGTTCGCCTGTAACTGACTTACTCGATTTTGCGTTGAAGCCGCTCTGCGCCTGGTCAGTTTTGCCTGTCGGCCCCAAATGGCGATCGCCACCCAAATGGCGGTCGTCCCCCAAATGGCGGTCGGCGAATTGGCTCTTCAGGCGGCGCCTGGTGGTACCTGGAGGCCGCATTTCGTAGCTGGCCCAGACAAGATCCGGAGCACCGGGAATCGCAATGCCCCCATCGTTGCTTTTTTGCGGGCGCTTCGTCGTTTGGGCGAGGAAAGTTTTCGTCCCAGGCCTCGAATGCTCTCGTGCCCTCCACATCCTCCGGGTCAATCGAGCTGGCTCTGGATCGCGCCGGTGGGGTCGATCCGCCGGACCCTCGCGCCCTTGACGCCATCCAGCTGGCGACAGCGCTTGAACGCAGCGCCGATTCGGGGACCATGTCGCCTACGACGCCCGGATCAGGCAGGCTGCCGCATTTTTGGACACCAGGATGACTGGCCCCGGCGTGACGTTCTGACGGGGACTCAGTCGCGGCGTCATCGAGCGGGGCGTGACGGCGTCTTCCATAGAGGAGTTACGGCGCGCTCGAGATACATCTGGCTTTCGACTCGCCCGATGGCGATATGCCTACTATTGGCCGCTGGGATGGCGCCGGGCCCGAGGAGCGCCCGACAGAGTGAGGGTGGACGTGGTCGCACTTGTAGTCGTACTTACCGTGCTGGTGGGACTGCTCACCGTTCTGGTGGCGGGTCTCTTGCGGAGCCATGCGGACATCCTTCGTGCGTTGCATGCACTCGGTGCCGGGGGTCGGCGATCCCTGTCTCAGCCAACCAGTCGCGGTCCGCATCGGTGACGTGGGCCCCTCGGCGCCGCCGCTCCCAGGTGAGCGGAACTCAGACGGTGTATTCGATGTTTCCGGCGCAACACCGTCGGGTGATGCCGTAGCCTTGTCGGTGGCGGTGGCCGATCATCTGACTCTCATCGCCTTCCTCTCGTCCGGCTGCAGCAGTTGGCTCGGCATCTGGAAGGCGATGGTGGGCTCGCAGGGAGAATTGCCGTCTGATGTTCGTCTGGCCGTCGTCACGAAGGGGCCGGAGCTCGAGAGCCCTGCCGAGGTCGCCAAAAAGGCGGAGGCGGGCCAGTTCCCGGTGGTCATGTCAACGGCGGCCTGGGGCGACTACGAGGTGCCGGGTGCACCGTTCTTCGTCCTGGTTGACGGTCGTCGCAGCAGACGAATCGGAGAGGGGATTGCCAACACCTATCCGCAGGTACTCGATCTTGTGCTTCGTGCCAGGCGGGAGGTGCCCGAACCTGGAGCGGGCGACCCAGAGCAGGGCCTACGCCCTTGGGCTTGACGGGGCCCGATCGCGAGTCGGCCAACGATGAGGAGCTCATCCGCGCCGGAATCCTTCCTGGTGATCCGAGCCTGTACCCAAAGACACACGAAGATGTCTTCGGCATGGGCAGGGTTCCCGTCCGAGGCGGAAGGTGGTCCCACATTGGCAATGACGGCCCATGGGATCGAGGTGCAGCTGCCGACGGGGGTGGAAGGCCGCATCTACGTTCGCCAGTCGGTCGGGGGGCGAGATCAGCCGGCCGGTGGCGCAGTTCGCCACCTTTCCGATTCCCCAGTGAGCATGAGCGATTTCGGTGGAAATACCGACACCAACCTGGGGCCCTCCGATATCTTTGCCGTGCTGTTCGAGTATGGCCCGGAAAGCCTGGGAAAGGCACTGTTTGCGGCCCAGGGAATCCCTTCGGGACTCACCACAATGGACTTCCTTCCCTACGTGATGCGTCCCGGGGTGGGTGGGAGCCTCGGGATCCAGCGGTTCTTCACGGTCTCCGGGCGGCCCTTCACGTTCTATGCACGCCTCGGAAGCCTTCAGCAGCAGGCTCTCCTCGTACAGAAGGTGAACCAGCTCCTGAGCAACCTGAACATCCAGCCGTCGAGCCCAGTGTGCGACGTCGACCGAGCTCCACATGACGACCTCGACCACCGTTCCGACTTCGGGCACAACGGCAGTGCCCCGTCGACGACGACCACTTCATCGGCACCGTGATCGGCCCATATCTGATCGCCTGTGTCCTGCTCGTCGTCGCGGGGGCGGCCAAGGCCGTACGGCCCAGCAACACCGTGCGGGGATTGGCGCAGGTTTTCGCCTATCCGCGCCTTCTGGCGGTGACCGTGCCATTGGTGGCCATCGGGGAGATGATCCTCGGGGCGGACTGCCGATATGTGGCCGCTCCCGGTATCTGGCCGCCCTGGTAGCGGTTTCCTACGGCATCTTTGGCGGTTTCGTCGCCATCATCAGGTTGCGCCATGGCGCACTATCGAGCTGCGGATGTTTCGGCACCCCCGACACCCCTGCCACATGGTTGCACGCAGTCATCAACCTCGTCCTGGCTGCTTCCTGCGCAGCGGTGGCATTGGCCGAGCCAGGCCGGACGATCGGCGCCGTCCTCAAGTCCCAACCCGCCCAAGGAGTTCCCACTGCTATTGGCGGTTGCGGTGGGCGTCTGGCTCGTGATCATCGTCTTTTCGAAGTTGGCCCAACTGGCCGCATCTGCGTCATGCGAGCGGTGGGCTTACGGGGCGGTCTACGCTCATGAGCGTCATCGAGCGTACTTCCCGGTTCCTCGAAAGGCGGATCTCGCGCCGCAACTTCATCAACCGTTCGGTCTACGTCGGCAGCGCCATCGTCGCCGGAAGCGGACTTGACCTCATGCTCAAGCCAGGGACAGCGTACGGAGCCATCTGCAACTGTGCGGGACCGGACTACTGCGACTGCAACTCGACCTGCTGTTCGGGCTATTCCGAGTTCTGCTGCACCATCAATGGGGGCTACAACTACTGCCCGACCGGGACGATCATGGCGGGCTGGTGGAAGGCCGACAATTCCTCGTACTGTGGTGGACCCCGCTACTACATGGACTGCAATGCACAATGTGCGCTGCGGGTGCCCGAGTGGATCTGGCTTCTGCTCGCCCGGCTGCGATGGGGTCAGCTGCGGCTGTGCGCTGGGCAATTGCGGCAATTTCGTCTCGGGTTGCTTCCAGTTCCGCTATGGCCAGTGCAATCAGGACGTCAGCTGCATCGGAAGAATTGTCTGCCGTGTCGTCGCCTGTGTCCCACCGTGGACCGTCGACCCCAGCTGTACAACCGCCAACGCGGTCGATGACGGCACGGCCGAGCAGAACGTCGCCTGCTGGACCTCAGCCCCGCCTTCACCGCCCCCGCCACCCCCACCACCGGAGGAATCCATGCCCGTTGCCGCCCCCATCACCTTCGCCGGCCAAATCCACGTCTTTCAGGTACATGGGACCAATCTGTGGCACAAGTGGCTGAATGGGGGCGGTGCATTGGGAAATGAAAGCGTGTTCCAGGCGGCAGGAATCGGTTACGTGGACGTCCCTGACCAGCTCCCGGGTGTTGCCGTAGTCGACAACCAGTTGGTCGTAGTGGTCGAAGACAGCAATGGGCGCGCCTGGTATTTCGGCCAGAACCCGGGTGGCCCGTGGGGCTACTACGAGCTGCCATGATGCCGACGCTCGTGGTGCTCGGCTGTACTGTGGCCGTCACCGCCGCCGCTCGCTCGACGTGGTCTCCCTGTGGACTTGTCGATGCTGTCAAGCCTCACACCCTTGGCCGAGCGTGGGCGCGGCCACCGTTACCGCAGCACTGTGGCGTGGTTCACCCTCGGCGGGTTCCTTGGAGGATGCGCCCTCGGCGGGACGGCTGCCCTCTAGCCGTCGGTTACGCGTGCTCGGGCTGTCGAGCACCGTTGCGCTCGTTACCGTCGCCGTGGCTGCATTGGGTGCTGTTGTCTCAGATCTCGGGCTGTTCGGCTTTACTCTCCCGGTTCACCACAGGCAGGTCAATGAGCGCTGGCTCGACCAGTTCCGTCGTGGGTCTACGGCATGGGGTTCGGGTTTCAAATCGGCACCGGACTGGCTACCTACATCATGACGGCGGCCGCTCTATCTACTCCTCGTCATAGGGCAGCGTCGCAGAGCGTCGTCGTTGCGATGACTCTGGGTGCGGTCTTCGGGACGCTTCGAGGTTGGCGTCTTGCTCGGCCGGGCCATTACCGGTCCCGAGACGCTGCGCTCTTTTCATCGCCGTTTCCACTCGTTCGGCCCAACCGTCCGACTATTGACCGTTGGGGTGGAGGCAGGCTGCGTGGGGCTTGCCTTGTCGCCCTTTGGGTGTCTGCGCCCGTCGCCCTCGGTTCGGGGCCGTGTTCGGCGCCTGCCTCTATCTGTCCAACGCCGCTGGTCGGCTGAGCCGCACCTCCCCTTGGGACGGGCAAGGCCGGTAACGGCAACAGCAACGGCGACGCACTGGAAAGAACCTGTATCGAAGGCACGCAGGACGGATCGAAGGGCGCTGTCGCACCTTCGACCGCCAGGTAGCGGGCGGGCTTGACCGCCTCGACCGCCTTGACGGGCTCGATGCTCGGCGCAATTTGCTGGCGCCTGGGTTTGGACCCGGAGACGTCGACGGGCTACGACGGGGAACCTTTTGTCGCCGTGATGGCGGCGGTCTGGGCTAGGACGGGCATGAGCCAGCTCTCGGGCGGACTCGCAGGCGACGGGGTGATCGCCGCCGCGTCTCTGGCGAGTCGTCGGCCGGCGGTGTTGTTGGTTGTCGGCGGTGGACTGCCTGCGCCTAGTCCGGCGAAGTCCTGCGCCCGGCCGCCGCCACCCGAACACTCACGAGGCGGGTACACCAAGTCGGGGGATGAACGAGACAGCTGATCATGACTGGGTCCTCCGAAACAACGTCCTTCCGACGTCTCGGGTCCGGCGGGTATACGCACCAACTTTTCGGTCAGCCTGCCTGTTGTCACCTGTCCCACGTCCTTCGCGGCTCCGGCCTGCACACCCACCGCCCATTCCGCAGTTCATACAAGTGACGGTTCCCAACAATCTGGCTAATCAGCTGTACGTGTATACCGACCAGGGCAGCATATGATGCTGGTCGCGCCCAGCGGTTGGATTTGCCGGGCTCGTTACGCCGCGGACGGGTCAGGAGGCGTGTCGGTATATCCGAACGGGGAGGCGCTTCCCGCTTCCCCCGGGCCGGCGTTCGACAGCCGAAGCGATCGTCGGCAAGCCAGTCCGGAGGATGCGCAGGTTGCGCGTTGTCCCAAGCGTGCCCGCTCTTTCGGGCGGCGGCATCGCGTTCGACAACCGATTCATGCGGAAGTGTCCGCGCGCCGTCCACCGACGGAATCGGTCGTCAAATTCGGTACTTCGATCGTAGGTTTTCCAACTCCCGCGGGGTCCACCGGAGTGGCCATCCGTCGGTGGCGCCAATGCTCGCACGGCGTGATGACCTATCACCCGTCGTCCAAGATCTCGAGCTGGCTTGCACGTGCACCCTTCCGGTAGAGGACCAACCGGTCTGCAGCGTCTCCCTCAATAACTTCATTGGCTGGTATGGAAGGAGATAGCTGAACCGGAGGAGGACCATCGGGTCCGGCCCCGTGTCCTGGTCCACTCTGGAGTGCCCGCCTCCGCCTCCCGCCGAGTCCCGCGACTGGCTGGTCCGAGGGGCCGCGGCTGAGGTGGCGGGGTGAGAGCCTACGGATCCGGTTGTTGAGCGATCTCGAAGTCGAGGAAATGTGAACGGGCACGCTTCGGGCGCCGTCAGGTCCGCATCTTGCTGAAGCCGCTCGCTCTTGGTCTTGTACTCGTCGACTGGTGGGGTGCGTCCAACTATGCGAAGGCCTGAGAAGTGCCGACCCGACCGTCCCGGTCGACCTGCGTGACTAAGAGGCGGGCGGTCCCGCCCGCCCGCCGAATCCACCGGGACCGGGTCCGGGGCCGTAACCGGTTCGGGACCCGGGGCCACGATCCCCCCCACTCCGTGGGGTGCCGATGAACACAGCCGTCGCCGCCACCGTGCCCGAGCTGGTGGTGCCCATGACGAACACATGCTGCCCGGTAGTCACGTTCGCGAACGTTGGGGAGGTCACGCCCGGGTCGCGGTAGCTGGTTGCGTTGCTCACATCGACGGTCACCCTTGAGCCCGAGGACGTGGTCACCGTGAACGTGGCGCTACCGACTGATGCCACCGTGCCCACAACCGCGGGGCGCTGGCCACGAAACCCACCGGGGCCGCGATCCCCCCACTCCGTGGGGTGCCGATGAATACAGCCGTCGCCGCCACCGTGCCCGAGCTGGTGGTGCCCATGACGAACACATGCTGCCCGGTAGTCACGTTCGCGAACGTTGGGGAGGTCACGCCCGGGTCGCGGTAGCTGGTTGCGTTGCTCACATCGACGGTCACCCTTGAGCCCGAGGACGTGGTCACCGTGAACGTGGCGCTACCGACTGATGCCACCGTGCCCATAACCGCGGGATGCCAGCCGTGACCCTGCGCTTGGCCGTTCGGAGGGCCCTGGCCCGAGGGATAACCCTGACCCGCAGCACCCGCAACCGTGGCGCCTCCGAGGACCAGGCCCAAAGAAATCGCCGCGGCTATGGTCACCCGGACCCGAGTGCTCCTCAGGTCCGGTGGACGCTTCAGGGCCTCTCCTCGGAAAGAGGCCTTTTTCGCACCGAGACGTGGTTCATACTCCTGGTCACTCATTTCCCGCCTCCTGATCAAGGGTCCGGCTTCGTCGGGAGTATGCGCAGCGAACCTGTGTCCGACCTGTGCCCGAGAGCAGTATTCGGTAAAGGATTTCGCGCGAATCGAAAAATGATTGCATCGGGGCTTGTTGCGAATCAATCAGAATCCAGCCCGGTCATCGCTCTGAAATCAGACTTGGTATTCAAATTGGGAAACGGCTCAGATGGGAGGTCGAGGTCCAGACCGGCACAGAGCGGCGCCCACCCGTCACCTGGCCGCCACTCCACCAACCGCTCTGGCGAGACGGACTCCCGGACCTCTTCGTTGTGAGCTTCGTAGGCAGCGATGGCACGGTCCCGATTCCGCCACTCCGAAGTGAAGCGTCGATCGAGGACGTTTCGAATCATGGCAAGTTCTGCGCGCGCACCTGCGTCGCCAGGCGGGGCGCCTCGATCCAACACAGCAAAGATCGTTTGAGACGCACTGTTCCACCAGGTCTCTGAGTCACGGACGGACAAGACAACGACGGCATCGGGTGCGCTCGCAACAAGTTCGCGCCAGAACGATGCAGCTGGCCAATCTACGGTTGCCACATATCCTGCCAAAAACGTTGTCCAGTCCAGCTCTTCTCCACCCGCCGCAGCCGACCATGCCGCTACCTGGTCAGGGCGCCCCAAAACCTCAAGCATGTGGTAGCACGGACGACCGAGCAATTGCTCAATGGCAACCTTGAGGGAATGCGTACCCGTGCGTCCGAGCCCAGCACCGACAACTCGAAGCGTCATGACCCTTCTTTCCCTACGCACATGGAATATCTCAAACCCTTTCGGTTCAGGTGACGCCACGAAGAATAATGGGTCGCACTTGCGGCGGGCCGTGGTCCTAACGACATTGCGAGGCGCCGCGCGGAAATGAACAGGGCGGTGCCGGTGGCCCGAAGCCTGAGCGAAGTTGGCCTGGCAGCCCGGTCCGTCTCTGGCGCCCTTCCGGTGAAGTAACACGCTGCCCGCGAACTTGGGCAGCGTGTGCTCTGATGCTAAAGCGAGTCCGAATTCAATGAGACAGCATCGCCCGGTGGCCCGGAGGGCTGGTTTCTCATTTGCACTTCATGCGACTCCCCTGCCGGGAGCGTTCCTCGTTGAGGACGTTGTGTTGAACGAACGAGTCCCCGGAGATCGATTAGATGCGTGGGCCCACGATACTTCGATCATCCAACCAGGTGCTCGACACCGGACGGCGGACGGTACCCGAGAAGATGCCAGGACGTCGCGCCCCGAAAGCGGACTCGCCGGTACAAAGCCGGCGAGTCCGCTTAGAAGACGAACGGTACGAGCATCTTGGTCGAGCGTTTGTATATCGGATAGGTGTCTGGGAACTGCTCGTTCATGTAGCGCTCCTCGACGGTGGCGCTGTAGACGAAGTAGGCCCCGGCCAGGACCACCGCGGTGAGCCACAGCCAGTTCAGCGCCACCGCGCTGCCGACGCCAGCGGCCAGGATCCCCGAGTAGATCGGATGGCGGACGAGGTGGTAGGGGCCGCTCGTCACGAGCTCCGGATGGACCTTCTGCGTCATCGGGGTGCCCCAGTTACGGCCGATGTGCATGCGGGCCCATATTGCACAACCCAACCCGAGAGCGAAGAAGACGAGCCCGAGGCCAGCGCGCCAGGGATCCGTGCTCAGACCGTGGTTCCGGAAGACTCCAAAGCGGGCCGAGAGGATCACCACGACAACAATCACCGCCCTGATACCCAGCTCGCGGGACCACGGGACGTGGCCCCTTTTTATGGGAAAGGCTGCTACGAGCCAGTACAGCCAGAACGCCCCCCATCCGACGGCGAAAACGAGTTCCACCGCACGCATCGTGACTCAGATTGCCACAACGCCCGGCGACCGCGACACGGAGTCTGGGAAGGGAACGGATGCCTTCCGGTCGAGATCGGAGCGCACTTTCGCCGCCGCCCGCCCAAGGGGCTGCCCGCGAACTCCCCGCTGCGGCGACCTCTTAGACGACGCGAGCGGAGTCGCTACCACACGATCACGCCGGCGTCGAGGACCCGCCCGGACCGACGCAGCGCCGGCCCAAGCGGCACGTCTTCGGAAGTGATACGAGGGCCACTAAACGTTGATCCCAGACGTTGTCAACCGCCAGACAGAGATGGCCCGATGCAACACTGGCACCGAGGCCGTTCCTCGGGTCGTGGTTGGTATGGCCCACGTCCAGCCAGGCAAGCAAGTTGAGTAAGTCAGTTAAGTAAGTGGAGGTGGCGGGAATCGAACCCGCGTCCTCCGGAGCTTCAATAGGCCTTCTCCGAGCGCAGCCGGCAAAAGGTTGTCGGGGACGGCATCACTGCCGGCGGCTGAGCCGCCCCGTACCCAGCAGTTGTGTCCCTGGTGGTCAGCTGAGGTGACCTACAGGTAAGCCCTACTGTATGACGCCCACATTCCGATCCGTAGGGCTGAGACCGGGTGGACGTCGCTACCTAAGCAGCGAGCGCGAGCTGAGGCTCGGCGTTTGTTTTTGGTTCCGGCTCTTTAACGTGGTTCCGGAGACCACGGCTCGCTTCTCCTATATCGACGACCGGAGTCGAAGCCAATCACCCCCGTGGTGTCCAGTTGGTACCGACCGGTTGGCCGGGATCTGTCATTCTATGCGGACTCGACGGCCTATGCGGACGTCGACGGCTCAGCCGCCGTCACCCCACCGGTTGATCTCCTTCGTAGCCCGGGCGGCTTCCCGTTCGGCCTCCCTTGCCATGATCAGGTTGCGCTTGTCGTAGAGGCGACGGCCTTTGGCCAGCGCGATCTCCACCTTTGCCCGTCCGTCCTTCAAGTAGAGCGAGACCGGAATCAAGGTGAGCGATTGTTGCTGGGTCTTCCCGAGCAGCTCGTCGATCTCACCCCGGTGCAGCAGGAGCTTGCGCTTGCGGTCGGGGTCGTGGGCACCGAAACCCGTCGAGAATTGCCATGGGGGAATGTGCATCTGGAAGAGCCAGAGCTCGCCGTCATCGACCCGTGCGTAGGCCTCGCCGAGCTGGGCCTTGCCTTCGCGGAGGGACTTCACCTCCGAGCCCTGCAGCACAATCCCGGCTTCGAAGGTCTGAAGAATTCGTACTCCCGGCGGGCGCGGCGGTTGGTGGCGACCGTGCGGTCGTTCCCCCGCCCCTCCCGGGCCTGCACCCGCTTGGCGATCTGTTTCTTCGCCCTGGCCATATGGGTCGAGGGTACCCTGAGCCCGTGCTGCGCCTCTGTAGGGACATCTACCTCGAGATGATCGGGCACTGCTTGAGTGGTCTGCCCGAGGAAGCGTGCGGCCTCCTTGTGGGCGTCTATGGGGGAGACGAGGCCACCCATATCTTCCCGACCAAGAACGCCGCGGCCTCAGCCTTGATCTACGAGATCGATCCCAAGGAGATGCTGGGGGTCGACCGGGCGGCTCAGAAGATCGGGGCGGACATCATGGGCGTCTTCCATTCGCACACCCACACCGACGCCTACCCCTCGCCGACCGACGTGGCCCAGGCGCTCGACCCCGGCTGGCATTATGTCCTGGTCTCGCTGCGGGACAGCAATCCGGTGGTGCGCAGCTACCGGATCGCGGGTGGCGGGATTGAGGAGGAGCCGGTTGTCGTGCCCGGGACGGGGGAGCCTGGCCTGGCCGATTAGAATCCCCAGCGGTCCAGTCATCAATCGCCCGACCTCGGAGTTTCGGGCTGGTATGACCCGATGAGGAGGCTCTGTGGCCGTCGAAGTCCGCTTACCCACCGTCTTGCGCACCCACGCCGGGGGCGCAACCAGCGTGCAGCTCAGCGGGGCGACGCTCGGGGACGTGTTGGAGAAGCTGGTGGCCGAGTATCCAGGCATGGCCGGCCAGGTCGTGCAGGACGATGGCTCCCTGCACAAATTCGTCAACATCTATGTGGATGACGACGACGTGCGGTACCTGCAGGGTCTGGAGACGCCCGTGCACGACGGTGCGGAGATCTCCATCATTCCGGCCGTGGCCGGGGGCTGAGCCGGGTCGGATGAGCACCGGCTTCGGGCTGGTATTGGAGCAGGAGCTGGAGCCAGGGCAGGGGCAGGGCCCGGAGCAGGGGCCGGAAGCCGGGGCAGGGGCCGGGGCAGGGGCCGGGGCAGGGCCGCAGCATGGGGCAGGAGCAGGGGTAGCGGGCGGCCGATGACGCGGTACGAGTCGGTTCTGGAGATGATCGGGAACACCCCCCTGGTGGACATCAGCGCATTGAGCCCCAATCCTTCGGCCTTGCTGTTCCTCAAGTTGGAAGGCCAGAACCCAGGCGGGTCGGTGAAGGACCGAGTGGCGCTTTCCCTCGTCGAGACGGCCGAGCGCGACGGGGTCCTCAAGCCGGGACAGCCCGGCCAGGTTTTGATCGAGCCGTCGTCGGGCAACACCGGTATCGGCTTGGCTTTGGTGTGCCGCGTCAAGGGTTACCACCTCAAGGTGGTGATGCCGACCAACGTGTCGATCGAACGTCGCCAACTTCTCGAGTTGTGGGGCGCCGAGATCATTGAGTCCCCCGGCTCGGAAGGATCGAACGGGGCGGTGGTCATGGCCCGGGATCTCGCCGCCCGGCACCCCGAATGGACGTTTCTCTACCAGTACGGCAATCCGGCCAACCCCCGCGCACACTACGAGGAGACCGGGCCTGAGATCCTGCGCGACTGCCCCGACGTCACACACTTCGTGGCCGGACTGGGGACCTCCGGGACCCTCCTCGGTGTCGGTCGCTTCCTACGCGAGCAGCGTGGCGATGCCGTGCAGGTGTGGGCGGTCGAGCCCCCTTCAGGCGAGATGGTCGACGGGTTGCGCAACCTGAACGACGGCTACATACCGCCGATCTTCGAGGAGCTCGGAGGCGCCGAGCTCCTGGACCGCAAGACAGTGGTCCGCCCACGGGAGTCCATCGAATGGACAAGACGACTGAGCGACCTCGGGATCTTCGCAGGTATTTCGACAGGGGCGGCTGTGGCGGGCGCGATCAAGTGCGCGGCATCGTTGGGACCGGAGGAGACAGCGACGATCGTCGTCGTCTCGGCCGACGGCGGTTGGAAGTACCTCTCGACCGGGGCTTGGACCGATGACCTCGACGAGGTGACCGAGCGGGCCAAATCGATCATCTACTTCTGAGCGGCTGGCTCTCGCTCGCTCGTCAACCGGCCGACGGGGCTGACGACGTCACATCAGCGGTCAACAAGAACCGTCGGACATGGTGCCGTTCACCTGGTAGGAGTTGTCGCAGGCCTTGACGGCACTGTCCTGTGACGAGTACGGATGGAATATTCCCAGTGCCCCGGCGAACGAGTTGCCCCAGACGCTGAGCCCATTCACACCGTTGGCCCGTAGGGCGGCAAGGTAGGGCGTGTTCGGAAAGTAGCCCGGTTCACCGTCATAGATGGGAAGAGAGTTCCCGGCGATCGTCACGTTCGAGGCGTTCTGAAATGTCATCGCACTGCCTGCGTATGGATCAAGGATTGAGCCGGCGGTGGTCGATCTCGCTGCCTGCAGCCCCCGGTTCCCCCAAATCGCGATGCCTGAAGTCTGGTAGAACGAGTTCGACGTTGGCGCTCCTGCAATTTCTACCAGCGGGGCTGGGGAGTTGATCGTGTTTCTCGCCAATGTGACGTGCTGCTCCTGCACGCCGGGCAGCTGACCCTGGATGCTGGCGAACCAGTCGTCGCCGAAGTTGTTCCAGGTGTCGTTGGTGAACCTGATGTTGTCCTCGGCGTCGAAGGTGGGTTGTCCGTTGAGGTATCCCGTGGAGTACACGCCGAATTCGAAATCAATGGCGTCGACGCCGATGTTACTAAACGTGTCACTGTCGAATACGGCCCCGTTGACTGACTCCACGGTTACACCGTGGTACCCGCAGTTGGTGAACGAGGAGTACACGATCGCGATTCTCGTATTGAGTGTGTAGTCGCCACCGGTGACACCCGAGTCCGGTGGGTTGAGGTCGATGCAGTCGCCTTGGATATTGGCAGCGCGGATGCCCGCGAGAACGACACCGTGGTCGGCCTCGAGGAGCAAGCCGAAGTTACCCTCGTAATACTTCCCGCCGTTGGAGCCGTTGTCCGCCCCATTGATGTTCAGGTTGTAGATGGCGAGGCCGGAGTCCTGGGTGAGAAAGAGCAGGCTTTGGATGGGGCCCGAGGCCGGTCCGGCGACGGGTTGCCGCAGCGTGGCCTGGTCGCCGTAGATCGTCAGGCCCCTGGTGTTGTGGATCCACACCGATTGCGCCACGTTGAAGCATCCATTCGGGGGAAGCCGTACCGTTGAGTAGGCGGGCAGTGAATTGAGCCAGTTCGCCAACGCGCCGCCAGCATCGGGGGTCGAACAGTCCGATGGAATGGTCGACGGGATGGAAAGTGGCAAGGACATGGCGTGCGGTCCGGCAGCGGACGCGACTTGCCGCTGATGCGGCGAGACCGCCGGCACCAGTAGGGCCGCGGTGACCACGAACACCGCGATGGCCAACGAACGACTGGACAACCTCATGAGCGTCCCCCGATCTGATATATCGCTTCTGCTCCATTTGCCATGGCGGGCGAAGTGAACGAGTAAGCGGTCAAGGAGGGCGCCCGCCCGCGCCCGAATCGGGTTCGTTTGTAACCCTCAGCGCGCCGGGGCGTCAACCCGAAACGGTTGCAAATCGGTTGCCTTTCATTGGCGAAAAGGCTGAGCCGATGTGGCATGGGATGAGCATGCGTTTTCGCTATGTTGTCGTCACACCTAGGGGTCGGTCACCGATGCAAACCGAACACTCTCTATTATTCGCCGTATCGAGGAAGCGAGGCTTGGTGTCAGCTTATGCATGAATCCGTGACCGTGCACATGGCCGCACCAGCAGAGAAGATCTGGGCCTTGCTCAGCGACGTCACCAGAATCGGCCGGTACAGTCCCGAGACGTTCGAGGCGGAATGGCTCGACGGCGCCACCGGTCCCGCACCCGGTGCGAAGTTCCGCGGTCACGTCAAGCGAAACGGTAAGGGCCCGGTCTATTGGACGACGTGCACCGTGACGGTCGCCGAGCCAGGACGCCAATTCGCTTTCGGCGTCGGGCCCAGCGACAAACCCTTGAGCGTGTGGGGATACCGGCTCGAACCTTCTGGTGACGGCACTGACGTCACTGAGACCTTCGACTTGGCCCCCACCATGTTACTGCGGCTGTACTGGGCGCTCCTCGGCTGGAGCCGAGGCAAGACGAATCGCCGGAACATGCGCGTCACACTCGACCGGGTGAAGGCGGAGGTTGAGTAACGCACCCTTCGGTGTCTCATCCCCCCGCACGGGCGCACAGTTTGGTGACCGTGTTCCAGTTCCTGGTGGTGCTCATGACATCCAGGTGCCGCTCGAGGTAGCTACCCGAGAGCTTGGTATTGCCGTATCCGCCGGGTGTGTGCACATAGACCTCTCGCCCGATGATCGTCAGTTCGTCGTCACCGCTCGAGGGGGTACGGAAGGACTGGAGCCGCTCCGGCGTCGGTTGATCCGCCAGGAAGGTGACGTGGTGGCGTGAGGGATCGACCCCTCTCTGGGCGTAGGGACTGGTAGCGACCGTACGGGTCAATTCCGGGACGGTGCGGAGGATGACCTCCGGTGCCGAGCCCACCGTGTGTTCTATCTGCCGCCGTATGTCGGTCACGAGTCGTTTGGCCGGGCGGGACGGCGCCTTGAAGATGACGTTCCCCGTCTGTATGTAGGTCGAGACCTCGCTGTAGCCGATCGCACGAAACATGTCCTTGAGCTCATCCATGTTGAGCCGCCCGTGACCGGCCACATTCACGCTGCGCAGCAGGGCAACGTAGGTGGGCACGCCG
Organism: uncultured Actinomycetota bacterium; assembly: GCA_963822805.1. GTDB lineage: Bacteria > Actinomycetota > Actinomycetes > Mycobacteriales > Pseudonocardiaceae > Pseudonocardia. The sequence goes on from CAWGIV010000011.1 coordinate 63,544, forward strand.
GTCACGCTAGTCAGGAGCTTGAGCAGGTCGGCGGTCGACGGTCTTCGGCCGCCCCGATCTCGGGCCGCCGAGGTCTTTGGTTGCGCGGGGTCTTCCGCCCGGGGTCTATGGCACCGGATCTACGGCACGCCGTCTACGGCTCTGTGCAGAGCGCAGGTCCATGCTGAGCTCTCACAATTGGGCGTGAATGTCCGGGCAAAGCTTTCATTGGTTTTGTTCGGTGTTCGGGTCGACCCGAACACCGAACAAAAACTGAAAAGGCTCACCGGAAGGTCCACGGCGACGCCACCTCAATAGGCCCTTCACGGGCCCGGATGTAGGCAGGCCAAGCAACCGGCGAGCCCTAGGGTGGTCCCGTGCGTCCGATCCTCCACCTCTCCATCCCGGTGCGTGACCTGGACGAGGCCCGGACCTTCTACGTCAGCACGCTGGGATGCCAGGCCGCTCGCGCCCGACTGGACTTCGCAGACGTCTGGTTCTATGGGATGCAGATCACATTGCAGCACCGGCCCGACGAGGTCCCACGATCGGCTGAGCACACCACGTCACATTTCGGCGTGACCCTTGACCGCAAGGAATACGAGGCGATGATAGAACGATTGACGAATATCGGAGTGCAATGGGTCGTCCCGGAGACCACCGAAGACGCCGCCACACCCCGAGAGCAGACCAAGGCCAAGCTGGCCGATCCGAGCGGCAATGTCATTGAGATCAAGACCTACGCCGATGTTGCCAGCGCGCGCTCGAAATGTCGCCGCACGGCCAGCCCGAGGACCACGAACCGGAGCTCTGAGACGTGGGTGCGGTCGCTGACGGTCCTTGCATGTGCACGCTGGCCCGAGTCCGGGGCCCCCGGGGGAAGGGTGACCGGAGGCATGCGCTTGGATCATTGTGATGGCCCTACACTCCACTTGAGCGGCAATCAAGCGGGTGACATGGGGCGCCAGGCAGGTGTCAGGCGGCTGATCTCGGCCACCAGTGGCCTACGGTGTCAGCGAACGGTGCGTCACCAAGCGGAATCGCCTTCGGCGGCGGATTTGAACTCGGCCGCCTGGGCGCGGTTTTCCATTGGTAGTGCGCCGGTCCGAGCCGGCGAAGCCGGGGTGCCCCGTACGAATCCGTACTCCGAGAATCGAAAGGTAGGGCGATGGCCCAAGACAGAGCTGGTCGGGAGGGTCGGGACGCCCGCACGGCCCGGGGGGATGGACGGGCCCTGGACGAACTGCGCCCGGTCAGCTTCCTACGTGATTACACCGTCATGACTCCGGGGTCCGTGCTGGTGACCTTCGGGCAGACAAAGGTGCTGTGCACGGCGTCGGTGGAGGACCGGGTGCCTCCCTGGATGCGCGGGAGCGGCAAGGGATGGGTGACAGCGGAGTACTCAATGCTGCCCGGCTCCACGGCTGAGCGCGCCTCGCGGGAAGCGGCGAAGGGGAAGCAGTCGGGGCGCACCCAGGAGATCCAGCGCCTGATCGCCCGTTCGTTGCGCGCCGTGTGCGATCTCGTGGTCCTGGGAGAGGTGCAGGTGACGGTGGACTGCGACGTACTTCAGGCGGACGGGGGGACCCGGACCGCATCGATCTGCGGGGCTTATGTGGCCCTGCACGATGCGTTCTCGCGCATGGTGACCGCGGGCTTGTTGCGCGAGCATCCTCTGACCGATTCTGTTGCCGCCATTTCCGTTGGCATCATTGACGGCGTGCCCATGCTTGACCTGCCCTACACCGAGGACTCACGTGCAGAGGTGGACATGAATGTGGTGATGACCGGGGGCGGCCGGTTCGTCGAGGTGCAGGGTACGGCTGAAGGCGTTGCATTTAGCCGGGGAGAACTGGACAGCTTGCTTGCGTTGGCGGAGGACGGCATCAAGGAGCTCGCCAAACTCCAGGCCGTCGTCCTGGAAGAGCCACCACCACCGCGGTGAGCCCAGCACGCCCGATCCGGCTGGTGCTGGCGTCGGCCAATCAGGACAAGGTGGCCGAAATTGCCGCCATCTTGGCCGGCGCGCTCAATGTCGAGCTCGTGCCACGGCCACCGGAGATCCCCGATGTGCCCGAGGACGGTGCCACCCTGCTGGACAACGCCCGCCTCAAGGCGCAGGCACTGGTCTCAGCCACCGGACTCGCGGCCGTGGCCGACGACACGGGTCTGGAGGTCGAGGCACTCGGGGGTGCTCCGGGTGTCTACTCGGCACGTTACGCCGGCAGCAACGCCACGTACGCTGACAATGTGGCCAAGTTGTTGGCCGCGCTGGCGGACCTGCCCGATGGTGGAGGGACGCGCCGGGCCTGCTTTCGCACCGTGGCGCTGGCTGCCTTTCCTGACGGCACCGACGTGTGGGCCGAGGGTGCGGTCGAGGGCGCGATCGCAGAGCGGTCCAGGGGAGAGGCAGGGTTCGGCTACGACCCGGTGTTCCTGCCGACAGGCGCCGATGGCCGTACTTTCGCCGAGCTCTCGGCAGCGGAGAAGCATCGGATCTCGCACCGGGGGATCGCCTTCCGCGCCCTTGCGACCGTGCTGGCCGAGTACGCCGAGAGCGCCGAGCGCGCCGGGCGCGGCGGTTGACCGCAACACACCGCCAGCAAGGCTGATCTCAACGAGGGCGGCGGGTCTTGGCGTCCCGCAGCTGGCTGACGCCGCGGTTGAGCGCCTCCTCGATCAGTCGGTCGTTGTCCTTCGAGATGAAGTGATGGACGCGCTTCTCCAAGAGGCTGCGCAGCAATGGATTGAAGGCATGGTAGGTCTCCGAGAAGTGGACTCGGGTCGTCCCGTTCCCGAGGTCCTCCAGGCGAGTGCGGCCCTGGGCCCTGGACCACAACGGCTTTCCGATGGCGTCGTACTTCCAAGATTCCTTGGGCGTGACCTCTGTGAGCCACTCCCAGGATTGGCCGCGTCCCCCCGAAAGGAGGTAACGGGGCACCGGAAACGTGCAGTGGCGCACCAGCCCCTCACCGATGGCATCGCCGGGATGAAGGATTTCAATCGTCACCCTTCCGGACTTGGACCGGGGTGCGCGGTGCCAGAAGAGGGCCCACAGCTCGTCGGGAGAGGCGGCGATATCGACGGAGAACCGGTGCTCCTGCACCGGCTCACCATATCCGGAGGGGCCGATCGACCCGACGCCGCGGATCGATGGCCGCGAAGCGATCGCACAGGGACTGATCGTGGTGGACTGATCGACGTTTACCGATCGGCAGGTCCAGTGCCGGCAAATGGGTGGCTGGTCGACATGGTGTCCGTTAGAGAGGCTAGAGAGAAAGAACGTTCGCCGTTTGACTTATGGGTACGGTGCGCCGTAGCGCTCGCGGTGCGCCTTCTCGGACAGCGGCCGCCGGCGGGGTGGCGCCAGTAGCTTGGTGAGGTGGCCGAGCGGAACGACGGCGAGCGGCACTACTTCTGGGGGCAGGGCAACCAGGTCGGCGAGCTCGTGACCCGCGAGTACGGGCAGCGTGGTGAGCGTCGATCCGAGGCCGACGGCATGCGCGGCGAGCAGGAGGTTCTGGACGGCCGGGAAGATCGAGGCGCCCATCGTGGCGGGGTGTCCGAGCCGGGTGTCGCCAGCGATGACAATCAGCACGGGGGCGGCGGCGACGCCTCCCATTGCGCCCCGGTCGACCTGGCGCCACAGGGCCGGGGACAAGCGCTCCGCTTCGAGTGCCTTGGCCCGCTCCTGCCAGATCCGGGCCGTGAGTGCGCCGATGGCGGCCCGGGTGCCAGCGTCGCGCACCACGACGAAGACGAAGGGTTGACTGTTCTCGGCGCTGGGGGCATGAGTGGCCGCGGTGAGGATCTTGGTGATGAGAGCCTCATCGACGTCTTCGGCAGAGAAGGAGCGGGCTGCTCTCTGGGTCCGCACCACCTCGAAGAAGTCGGGCATCGGTCAGTGCCGGCGGGGTGGCGAATCGACGCACTTGTCCAAGCAGGCCACGGTGCCCGATGGTACAGAGGGTCCGGTCCCAGTGCCGGTGGGCGGCTGGTGCGGCGTCCTCTCGAAGAGAGTCGGTGCCCGGGATCGAACGGATTGGGCCTGTTGTCGGCGACCCGCTACCTTGTGCCCTGCTCCGGTTATGGGCCGGTGCCCGCCATGACGATGGGCTAAAGACGACGGCGGCCGGGGGACAAGGAGGTAGGACGGTGGCCGACGATGCCGCATCGCAGGAAGAGGTTTTGAAGGGCATTATCGGCCAACCCACTGGGAAGGCCAAGGTGGTGGTGGAGCGGGGACCGGTCACTCATTTCGCCGAGGCGGTCGGCAGTACCAGTCCGGTGTACCGCAATCCCGAAGCGGCCGCGGCAGCCGGCTTCGACGCCATTCCCGCTCCCCCTACGTGGCCGTTCGCCATGGAATTCTCGGGAAAATTCGAGGAGCTCCAACCGCCGGACGCGCCGAAGGGCAGCCCGCTCATGACCGCTGTGGGTCCTCTGATGGCCAAGGGCGGCCTGATCCTCCACGGTGAACAGGAGTTCGTCTACCACCGCCCGGTGCTGGTCGGTGACGTCCTGGTCGGCGAGGGGAAGATCACCGACGCCTATCAGAAGGATTCCAAGGGCAAGACAATGACCTTCATCGTGAGCGAGACCAACTGGCGCGACGATACGACCGGCGAACCCGTGGTGACATCGCGCTTCAACTTGATCCACCGTTCGTAGGGGAGTCGCCGTGCTGAGCCTGCACACCTTCCCGGTCGGCGCAACAGGGACGACCTGGCTGACGGCCGCCGAGTGGCTGGCCGTCCTGCGTATCGGCCTCGGAGCCTGGTGGGTCAAGAGCTTCTGGCACAAGGACAAGGCAGCCTGGTTCCAGCGGGGAGCCGGCATCAGCTGGGGTCAATCGGTAGCTGAGAAGCACAAGTGGGCCTTCGTGAAGAAGGGTTTCGACACCGTGGTCGTGCCGCGTCCCAAGGTGATGGCCTACGTGGTCGTGCTCGGCGAGTTGGCCATCGGCCTTGGCCTGATATTGGGTTTCCTGACCCCGATCGCGGCCTTGGCCGGAATTCTCTTGAACCTGATGTACCTGATCTTGATGATCTCGGACTGGGCCGAGCAGGGACAGAACTACATGATGATCCTTGCCTCGGTCGTCGTCCTCGGGGGACATGGATGGAACGTTTGGTCGATCGACCACCTGCTCCATCTGTTCGGCGCATGAGCCGGTTCGGGGTACAACGTGACGACGAAACAGCGTGACGCAGCGGACCAAAGCCGAAAGCTTGACGAGAGACCTGGACAAGGGGAACTGAGATATGGGTGAGCAGAAACTTTCCTTCGAAAACGTGTCCATCGGTGACGAGGCACCGGTGATATCGCACAAGCTGACCCGGACTGATCTCGTGAAGTATGCGGGGGCCTCGGGCGACTTCAACCCGATGCACCATGACGAGGTGGCCGCCCAGGCCGCCGGCCAGCCCAGCGTTTTCGGGCACGGCATGTTCTCCATGGGCCTCCTGGGCTCGGCGCTGACCGATTATGTGGGCGTGGGGAACGTGACCAGGTACAAAGTCCGCTTTGCGCGGCAGACCTGGCCGGACGAGGTGCTTTCTTCGAGGATCGTGATCACCGACAAGCGGGAGGCGGACGGTAAGAAGCTGGTGGATCTAGCGGTGACGCTCTCCAACCAAGAGGGCGAGGACAAGCTGGTTGGTGAGGCCACCGCAGAATTGGCAAGTGGGAGTTGAGCAGGGGGTCGTGCTCCCGCTCGGTGTCAGCTGGGATCGAACCGCACGGGAAGCCGGGCCGGGCCCCAAATACCGAAGGTGGGCGGTTTCCAGCTGACCTCGCCGTCACGGGCCAGTCCGGGCATGCGCCGGGCCAGCAGGGCCAGGGCCTCCTGCAACTCAGCGCGGGCCAGGGCCGCGCCCATGCAGAAGTGGCTGCCTGACCCGAAGGTCACGTGAGCGGTCTCGCGCTCCGTGGTGATATCGAACTCGTCCGGAAGATCCCAGACGTCGGGATCCCGGTTGGCACCGGCCAGGGCCGTCGAGACGATGGTGCCCTGCGGGAACAGCACGTCGCGGTAGACGGCATCTTCGGCGGCGAACCGCGCCGTGGACCGGACCGCCCCGAGGTAGCGCATCGATTCCTCGACCGCACGAGCCGCCAGTTCTGGTCGCTGGCCGAGGAGCTCCCACTGCTCGGGGTAATCGGCAAAGAGGGACACCGAACAAGCCAGCTGATTGCGCGTGGTGTCGGTGCCGGCCATCAGGACCGCTTCGGCCAGCATCGTCATCTCCTCGGTGGAGAGACGATCGCCCTCTTCCTCAATGGCAATCAGGTCGCTGAGCAGGTCCTGACGCGGCGAGGCACGACGTTCGGCCACCATCTCGCCTACGTAGGCGGTCAGCTCATTGGCCGCCCGCTCGATCAGCGGGAGATCTTCATCGAGCATTCCGTTGAAGATACGGAAGATGTCGGTGGCCCACGCCGAGAAAAGCTTCCAGTCTTCGGGTGGGGCGCCGAGCAGCTCACAGATGATCGGGATGGGATAGGGCTCACAGATGTCGGTCACGAACTCACAGCGGCCGCTTGGCGCCACGCGGTCGATCAGTTCGGTGACGACCGTCCGCATGGTCGGGCGCAGTCGATTGGCGGAGGCGGGTGTGAACGCCGGTGCCACCAGTCGGCGCAAGCGGGCGTGCCCGGGACCCTCCATGGAAAGGATCGACTGCCTGCGCCGCCTGAACTCCGCATCGTCGGGCTGGCCTGACATCCGAGGGATCATGGAAAGGGCGGAGTGGAAGCGCTTGTCCCGCAATATGGCGGTCACGTCCTCCATCCTGGTGACGCAGTAACCAAGATCCGTGCGGGCGAGCCAATGTTGCGAGCGCGCCCGTGCAATGGCGGACAGCGCGTCGAACCGTTCCGCACCGACGATATTGAGTGTGGGGAGGTCGAGTTGGTCGACTGGCTGAGGTCGACGGTTCACTTTTCCGGTCCCTGTAGAGCCGGGTGACGCCTCGCCAAAACGGGCAGGATCCAGGAGGTCGGGATGAGATGCCCGGCGGCCGCGCCCACCCGGTTGGCCGCACCGGGGATAACCACGGGGTGACCGGCGGCCAATCCGTCGACGGCGGCCCGGGCCACCTGGGCCGCCGGTACCCACATGAATTTGGGCAATGACGCGCCGGCTTCCTCGTCACTCATCCCGGCCGCCTCCGCGAATCCGGTCTCGACCGGCCCCGGACACAACGTTGTCACTGTGACCCCGGTCCCGCTGAGCTCGGCCCCCAGGGCACGCCCGTAGGAGAGCACGAATGCCTTCGACGCGCCGTAGACGGCCTGTCCGGGAAGTGGCTGGAATGCCGCCGTCGATGCGGTGTTGAGGATGGCACCCGCATGGCGCTCGACCATTTGCGGGGTGAACAGCGTGCACAGGTCGACCACCGCCTCGACGTTCGTCCGCACCATCGATAGCTCCGCCTCGCGGTCGGCCGCATGTACCGGGCCCATGGTGGTGAATCCCGCATTGTTGACGAGCACATCCACGGACAACCCACGCCTATCGACTTGGTCGGGCAAGGTGCGGCGGGACTCGGCGTCGGTAAGGTCCCCGGCGATCACCTCGACCCTCACGCGGTAGGCGGTGGCGAATTCGTCGGCCAACTCTCGCAGGCGATGCTCCCGGCGTGCGACCAGCGTCAGGCCGTGCCCCCGCTTAGCGAGCTCCCGGGCGATCTGCACCCCGATGCCCGAGGACGCGCCGGTGACCAACGCGGTCGTGCTCTCTGTCGGAACGGGGAGGGCCACACGCAGACTGTACGTCCCCCGCCGCACTTGGGCGACCCGGCAGCACCCGGCAGACCCGGCCAGAGAAGGGCGGGTCGGCTGCCTCCTCACCAGGTCCTTTGTGAACAGGCTGCTCAGAGTGGGTTCACACGGGCGTACCAGAGGCGGATACTGGGACAGACGGCCGTGGCGCGGCGCCCCGGCCCGAGTGAAGGGAGCTGCCGATGACCTCGACGAGCTCGATCGAGGAAGGCGATCCGCCCGGTTGAAGCTGCGTCACCGATTTTCAGGTCGGTGACGCGACGCCTGCCTGATCATCGGCGCGGCTCTCGACGTACGAATGAGCCGAAACGGTGCGTGTGCGAGCTGTCCGGTTGGGCGCTCACCGGTACCTACTGCGGCGATGGCCGTACCGTATGTTCAGGCTGCCGAGTACAACAAGGAACGAGTCAGGACCGGCTGTGGGCCGGTCCTGCTCGCGTCAGAGCCGTTTGATGTACAGGGGGACAGGTGACAGCAAGGGGACCGACGAGCGGGGGAGCGGCTGCATGGGCTCAGTGAGCGAGGCACTCGTGGACAGGTCCGGGTGGCGGCCGTTGCCCATGTTCCCTCTCTCGATCGTTCTTTTCCCGCGTGCCCGGTTGCCGCTGCACGTGTTCGAAGCCCGCTATCGCCAGCTGATGTCGGAATGCCTGGCCGGCGACTCGAGGTTCGGCATTGTCCTCATCACCCGCGGTTCGGAGGTGGGAGGGGGTGATAAGCGAGCCGATGTGGGCACCCGCGCGGTGATCACCCATGCGGCTCCTCTGGCCGACGGCCGTTCATTGGTCGTAGTCGAAGGTGAAGCACGGATCCGGATCGGGGAGTGGCTGGCCGATGATCCGTACCCCCAAGCTCTGGTGGAGCCATGGCCTCCCCGGCCGGGCGGAGCGGACACGGCGACGTTGCAGCAGGCGGTTAACAGCGTGCGCCGGGTGCGCGGACTGCTGTCCGAGGCCGGCAGGTCACCGGCCCTTCCCGGTGACCTGCAGCTCGACGACGAGCCGGATGTCGCCAGTTGGCAGCTCTGTGCCGAAGTACCCTTCAACACCATGGACGCCCAGAGGTTGCTGTCGGTGGCTGACACCGCGGGGCGACTCACCCTGCTTACGGAGTTGAGCGAGGCGATGGCCAAAGACCTGATGGCCTTGCTGGCCTCGGGCTGACGGCCCGCACGGCACTGAGACGGCTCAAGGAACCGCAAAGCGAACGCAAAAGGAAGAAGGAGAACCAAGCAATGGCCATCACTCCAAGCCGAGAGCAGTTCAGTGCCTTCGCCCACGGCACCCGCGAGGGGGAGATCGTGATGATCAATCTCCTGCACTTCTCGCCCGCAGAGACGGATCGGGACTCCTCAGCCGGCCGTGACGCCTACCGCGAGTACAGCGACGAGGCCGTCCGGATGGTCGAGGCCCGAGGTGGTCGTGTGCTGTGGATGGGGCGTCCCGAACACGTGGTCATTGGCGACAACGAGAATGACTGTTGGGATTTGGTCGTCCTCGTGTCGTACCCGAGCCGGTCTGCGTTTGTCGACATGGTGACTTCTCCGAAATATACCGAGGCACATGCCCACCGCGAACGCGGTCTGGATCGTTCGGTGCTCCTGGCTTGCGAGCCGCTGATGGACAGCATCGGCACGAGCGCCTGACGAGGTGTCCCCCGCAGGACGCAACATCCTTTTCATCACCACCGATCAGCAGAGGTACGACGCCTTGGGCTGCAACGGCGGGACGGTGGCTCGAACACCGGTGATCGACCGGTTGGCTGCCGCCGGGATCAACTACCGGCGCGGCTACAACCAGAACACGGTGTGCATGCCGGCCCGCTCGACCATGTTGACCGGGCAGTACGTGCGGACGCACGGTGTGGTGGCCAATGGCATCGCACTGCCGACGGACGCGCCCTCGGTCGCCGCGTATCTGTCCGAACGTGGCGGCTATCGAACCGCCCTGCTGGGCAAGGCCCACTTTGAGCCCGGTTTCGACCCTCATCTGCAATGGGAGGAGAACGCCCGGGCCGCGAGGAGGGATACCGGTCCGTGGCGAGGCTTCGAACGTTCCGAACAGGCCATGCACGCGGCGGCCTGGGGAGAACACCCCATTGCGCACTACGGCCGGTGGTTGGCGGAGCACCACCCGGAGCATCTGCACAGCTTCGCGGGATTGCTGCAAGCCGAACCCGGCGGTGACACCTCGGCGCCGGAAACCAGGAACAACCCCATTCCCCGTGCCTGGTACCACACCGACTGGGTAGCGGACCTTGCCGTGGACTGGCTGCGGTCTCTCGGCCAGGAGGAACCCTGGTTCTGCTGGATGTCCTTTCCGGACCCACACCACCCGTGGGACCCCCCGGCGTCGGAGCTGTCCCGGGTGCCTTGGCAGGAGATGGACCTGCCGGAGGGCCACCCCGGGACCGAGGAAAAAATCCGAGCCGTGCTTGCCGCCAAACCGGCCCACTGGTTGGCGTACTGGGAAGGCAGGTTCCCCAATATGGAGGGCGGCCCGGCCGGGTTCGTGCCGGCGCGGCTCACGCACGACCAGATCAGGGAAGTCAACGCCAAGGTGCACGTGATGAACGAGCTCATCGACGAAGCCTGCGGACGGGTGATCGACACGCTGGCGGCGCGCTCGTGGCTCGACCACACCGACATCATCTTCACCACCGACCACGGTGAGCTCCAAGGCGACTTCGGCCTGCTCTACAAGGGCCCGTACCATACCGATGCGCTGATGCGGCTTCCGCTCATATGGCGCCCGGCGCCGACGGCCGGTGTCACCCCGGGCGTGGTCAGCGACCCGGTGGGCCAGATCGATCTGGCGCCGACCTTTTGCGCCATTGCCGGTATTGAGCCGGCAGAATGGATGCAGGGCCGGGCGCTCCCGACGGCGGACGGCACGCCCGGGCGCGAGCGCATGCTGTGCGAATGGGACAGCCAGTTCCCCGGCTACGGCATGCACCTCCGTTCGATCTTCCGCGACGGATGGCTCTGCACCGTCTACGAGGCCTCCAGCGCCGGGGAGCCCAACGGTCTCGAGGAGGTGCTGGGAGACGGAGTGCTCACGCCCTGCCCCGTGGTGTACGAAGCGACGGGCAGCGGTCCCTGGTGGAGTGGCCACTTCCACCGGCGAGCTCTACAGCGTGGAGGACGACCCGCATCAGTGGGACAACAAATGGGACGATCGGGCCTTGCGTGCGCTACGGGACGACCTGGTGGCAGACCTCTACGACAGCCTTCCGGACGAAGTGCGCAGGCTCAAGGTCGAGGCACCGGCTTGAGCGCTCAGCCCTCGAGAGCGGGGAGGACCGCTTCCATGAAGCGGTCGGGTGCTTCGATCATCGGGTAGTGGCCGATGCCTTCGAGCCGCACGACTGACGCGCCGGGCCGTGCGGCCAGAAGCGTGTCGACCATGGTGGGGACGGCGATGGGGTCGTCCATACCCCAAACGACGTGCAGGGCCGAGGGATCCGCCTCAATGGCGCCCGTGAAGCGTGCCTGGCTCCGCCGCCGCTCCTCTATGTAGCGAATGAGTCGGGGCAGCAGAAGGTGGCCTTCCTCGCGAAGGATCTGCTCGACCGTGGCGGGCAGGGGATCTTCGGGTGATCCCGGTTCGGGCTGCGGTGAGGAAGGGCTGAAGGTGTCCCGCAGGCTCTTGGTCAGCGAAGCTGCATCGATCGGGCTCCCGGGCGGGAGCTTGGCGTCGGGCAGTCCCAGTAGGAGTTGCTGGCCGGTGCTCAGCTGGGCCTGCTCAATGTAGATGCTGCCGTTGGTGAGCGACGCGTCGGGTCACCTCCACCGGCCAGGTGCCTTCACTACGCCGGGCCAGCAGTTCCCCGCCGACGGTGTCCCCCATGTCGTGGGTGAGCAGGGACAGTCGGCGCACGCCGAATTCGGCCACGAAGGCGACGACGAGGTCCGCCTGCAGGGCCAGGCTGTAGGGGAGATCGGGCTTGGCCGAGAGCCCATAGCCGAGGCCGTCGATCAGGAGAACCCGTCTGCCTGTCCGCAGGGGTGTGAGGACACCGGCGAAGTCGAAGGAGGACGTCGGGAAGCCGTGCAGGACCAGCAGGGGCTCATGCACTTCTCGACCGATCGGCGGCGCGTCAATGGTGAAGACCCGGTGGCCACCCAGTTGGCGGTGCCTGCCGATCGCTTCCCACGCCGCGGTGGTGCTGATGGTCAAGTGCCAGTGAGGGAGGCCACGACGGGTCCGAGCTGTTCCCAGCTGTCGGCCTCAATGGACCAGTAGGAGATGCCGTACTCCTCACGCCGCCACTGCAGTTCCTCTTTCATCTCGTCGAGAGTGCCGAGCAGGGCCAGGGGGATGTGCAGGGCGTCGTCGACGTTGATGCCGAAGTGCGGCGCCATCGATTCGGCGAGTCCGGCCGGCATCGTCGGTGATCATGACGAAACCGATGAGCGCGTTGAGCTCGAGCTCAGCGAAGCGGTCGCCGGCGGCCTCCTTCACCCAGGCCACCTTCTCGCGGGTGCGTTCCGGTGAGGCGTTGGGCGCCGTCTCGGGTCCTCCGGTGCCCTCACGCAGGTTGACGTTGATGCTGACGATGTCGGCATGGCGCGCCGCGAAGGAGAGCACGCGCTTGCCGCCCCCGCCGATGATCAAGGGGGTCCCGGCACCTGGACCGGTCGCGGCAGGAGCGTGTGATCGTGCACCTGGTAATGACGTCCATCGAAGGAGAACGGCCCGTCGGTGCGGAGCAGGCCCTGGAGGACCTGGACCGCCTCCTCGAAGCGCTCGACCCGGACCCGCGGGCTGTCGTAGGTGATGCCCGGCCTGCTCGTAGTCGGACTTCATCCAGCCCGCGCCCAAGCTGACCTCGAAGCGGCCCTCGCTCAGCACATCGAGAGTGGCCACCTCCTTGGCCAGTACGAAGGGGTGCCGGTAGTCGTTGCCGAAGACCAGAGCACCCATGCGGAGGCCGGTGGTCGCCGCTGCCACGGCGGCCAGGGCGGGGACCGGGGCCAGCTGATCGCCGAAATGGTCGGGCATGAGCAAGGTGGCGTACCCGAGGTCTTCGGCCCGGCGGGCCTGGTCGGCCCACGATCTCGCCGTGCCCTCAGGGGCGCTGCTCAGCTGGGCGGCAAAACGGAACTTGCGATCGTGGGGCATCGCAGCGGCTCGGTTAGAAGAACCCGAACTTGGGCACGCCCGAATCGATGCCCTTGAACAGCTCGCTCTTGGCTTCGATCAGTTCCTGCGGCGTCCAGGCAGCGTCGCGGGTGACCTGGCCCACGGGCTGGAAGGCGCTCATGGCATAGATGTTGCCGCCGAAGACGACGAAGATCTGCCCGTTGATGTCAGCCGACTCCGGGCTGGCCAGGAAGGCCACCAGATTGGCGACGTTCTTAGGATCCCACGGATCGAACGAGCCGTCATCGTGCTTCTTGGCCATCTCGCCGAAAAGGTTTTCGGTCATGCGGGTCCGGGCGCGGGGAGCGATTGCGTTCGCCGTCACGCCGTAGCGGCCGAGCTCCCGGGCCAGAGATCCATGTGAGCGCCACAATGCCCGCTTTCGCCGCGCCGTAGTTCGCCTGACCGGCATTGCCGTAGAGGCCCGCCTCAGAAGAGGTGTTGATGATGCGACCGGTGACTTGCTCGCCTGACTTGGACCGGTTGCGCCAGTAGACAGCCGCATGGTGGGTTGCGGCGAAATGACCCTTCAGGTGGACCCGGATGACGTCGTCCCAGTCCGATTCGTCCATATTGAACGACATCTTGTCCCGCAGGATCCCGGCGTTGTTGACCAGGACATCCAAGACCACCGAACGTGTCGACGGCCTGTTGCACGACGTTGCCACCGCCCTCCCACGTGCTGATGTCGTCACCGTTGACGGCAGCCTCGCCACCACCGGCCTTGATGAGCGAAACCACGTCCTCGGCCGGATGTTCGTCGGCCGCAGTGGTTCGTCAGCGCGCCGCCGACGTCGTTGACGATGACCTTTGCGCCCTCCTCGGCCAGAAGGAGGGCCTCTTCGCGTCCGATGCCTCGACCGGCTCCGGTCACGATGGCCACTTTGCCGTCAAGGAGTCCCATACGCCTCTACTTTCTCTGCGTTCTCGACTTTTTGAAATGCGGAGACGGCGCGCAGGGCCGTCGGGTCACGAGCAGCATTGCCGATCGGCTCACTCACGAGCAAAACCGGGACAAGTGCCGATGCGGCGGCTTCGGCGACGAGGGCGGTAGGTCGGCTTCGAGCCGCCGCAAGCCCGAACTGGTGGGTCAGACTGACAATCTCCAGACCATGCGGAGGCGAACCTGACAAGTGCGTCGTCGGCGTTTCCGACAATGCAGAGCACTGGGCAACGGCCTGAGACAAGGGAAAGTACGCCGCCGGGGACCTTTCCCCGGAATGAAGCGGCATCGAGGTATCCCTCGCCGGTGGCCACCAGGGTGGCCCGCGCGATCGCGGCAGGCAGGTTTGTGAATTCGGAGACGAGATCGAAACCGGGTTGAAGCCGGGCACCGAGTGCCGCCAAGCCGCCCGCAAGTCCACCCGCCGCGCCTCCGCCCTCGAGATTCGACACGTCGACTCCGAAGCGTTGCCGGTAGTGACCGGTCAGCCAGACCAGTCGTTCGGTCAGCCCTTCGATCTCTTCGGGCGTCGCCCCTTTCTGCCGCCCGAATTCTTCGGCGGCTTGGGCGAAGCGCGTCGTCACGTCGCAGGCGACGACCACCTCGACTCCATTGAGGGCGTCGGGGGAGGCGAGTACTTCCACCGCTCCCCAACCTCCGTCGGTTGTTGCAGAGCCTCCGCATCCGACGATCACCCTTTGAACTCCGGAGGACAAGGCGGCCAGGATGAGGTGTCCGACGCCCGCCGTGCTCGCCCGGACCGCATCGCCCGGTGCAGGGTCGGGGGAGGAGCGCACGGCCGGCGGCCTGCGACATCTCGAGGACTGCCGTGGGTCCTGGCCCCCGGCATGAAGTTTCCCAGCAGCCGCCATTCTGCGGTGACAGGCTTCCCAAGAGGTCCGGGAACTGAGAGGGAGTGAGGCTCACCGCCCACGATCTCCAACAAGCCTTCCCCCCCGTCGGACATGGGCACCGCCTCTTGGGTCCATCCTGCCTCTTCTGCCGCAGAGGCCATGGCGGAGGCGACGTCCTTGGCCGAGGCGGTGCCGCGAAACTTGTCCGGGGCAGCGACCAGATGGCCCATCGGCCAGACCCTATCCGTCATCCTTCGGACCAGCCGGTGCGAAAGCAACGAGGTACGGCACGTCACCATCCGCCCGGAAGGCCTCTGGTACCGTCTTTTACGCCCGAAAGGGCTGAGTTCCCGCAGCGGCGTACTCAGGACGACTGGAGGTCCAAATCGGTGGCTGCGGTCGTCACCAACCGCGGAGACTCCAAGGCTCGGCACGCTCGCGTACCGGACGCTTCCCCCGAGAGTGCCGCCGAAGAGGTACGCGCGATGACGGCGATCGGCCCGCCGTCATCGGTGTTGCTCCTTGGCGATCATCGTGGGGATCTTCGTCCGGGTCTGGTTTCTCTTGCACACTCCGATCGACTCGGACCAGTCGATCGTCGGCCTCATGGCGCAGGCGGATTTCACGGCCACTTACGGCCTTCTATTGGGGTCAGTACTACGGTGGCGCGGCAGAGCCCCTCTTGGTTGCGCTCGGGTTCGTGCTCTTTGGCCAGAGCGCCCTGGTGGTCGGGGCCGTACCTGCGTTCATGTCGGCCGTGGCCGCCGTCCTGGTCTGGCGCATCGTCTTGCGGCTGGTTGCTTGGCTTCGATCGCGCTCCTCGCCGGTGCCCTGGCGTGGGCCCCTCTGTCGCCTTCATGAAACGACGACGATCGAATACGGATTCCGGGGAATGACGATGGTGTGCGGGCTCGCTTGCGTGCTTCTTGCCTTCAGGGTCCTCGACGATCATCGTCGCCCTTTGACTTCTTCGTGCTCGGAATGGTGGCCGGTATCGGGTGGTGGTCTTCTCCCGAGATCCTTTACTTTCTCATTCCCGACCTTCTTGCTCCTGATCGGTGCGGTCGTCGGAAGCAGGCGAGGAAATTCGGCGCTTGGGCACTGCACACCGTGCTCATGGTGGAGCCGCCGCTATCGGTGCGGCACCATGGTTCTGGGCCAACGTCCACAACGGGTTCAGGTCTCTCAATCCGAAATACGAAGTTTCCAAATCGCTCGACCCCGGGTATGCCGCCCGTCTCAAGATCTTCTTCAACAAGGACCTTCCGGTGCAGTTGGGGCTTCGACGCCCGGCGAGCAATCTCTGGTTGTTCGGAAACACCGGGAGCGCAGGATGGCACGGCGCGCTGATGTGGGTCGTGGTTGCCCTGGTCATCAGCATCTTGATCATCTCGGTCGTGCTCTGCATGCGGGGGCGCGCTAGTGCCATTGCGATCGCCGCGTTGGTGTTCCCGTTCCTCTTCGCGGTCTTCCCTCAGACGTGGTACTGGGAGGATGGACGTTACGGTGTCTACTTGACTCCGCTCCTCGTCATTCTGCTGGCATGCGGCACTTCTGCGGCATTCCAGATGCGGGCAATCAGCCGGCATCCGGACCATGCGACGATGAGTGGCGTCGACGACGGTCCCCACTCTCGGGCCCCGGAGCGAGCGGCTGGCACCGCTTGGCCGACGACGACGCCGGGGCGATGGTGACGCTGAGTGCCATTACGCCATCGTCGCTTGTCATCAGCGTGGGGAGCTTCCGCTCCATAAGGTCAGCCGGCCCGTCTGACCAGCACGCCTATACCTCTGGCCTGGGGAGACCCGAACGCGCCACCCTCTCATCGATCAGCGAGCTGAAGCCAAAGGCGTCAAGGTTGGGTTATGCGAGCTACTGGGTCGCCTACCGTATGGACTTTCTTGAGCCGGGGCGAGCTTGCTCTCACCACCGACGCCTGGGATGTCGACCGGTCGAAGTCGATCAACGCAAGAGTGACGGCGGCCCCTCATCCTGCGTATCTCTTCGTCACGCGGGAAGGGGCGGCGGAATCCCAGTTTCCGTCGCAGCCGCCCGAGCTCGGCCCCCTAGGGGCATCGGAGTCCTCGTTCGTCGCCAACCTTCGCCGCCTCGGCGTGGGGTACAGGCGCATCACGACGCCGGTGGTGAACGCCATTGTTCCCGCAACGGACGCCTGCGTTGCCACCGAGGTCGGTCTGGCCCCGGCCCGGCACTGGCTGAGACCGACCTCCGGGCTGAAGGCGGGGGGACGAGAGCTGGTCTCGGACTGTCGGCCCAAGCGGTCCATCGTCGGGAACGGTCAGGCGAGCAGGAAACACCTGGTGGCGCCCTAGATTTGGGCTGACCTGGTAGCGTCCGACCGATGGCGAATGCAATAGAAGTGCGAGGCGTGTCGAAGCGCTTCCGTCTCTACCAGACGCAATTCTCGTCGCTCAAGGAACGTGTTCTCCACGGCGGGAAGATCCCGTATGAAGACTTCTGGGCCCTCAAGGACGTCACCTTCGAGGTAGAGGAGGGCACAACGTTCGGATTGCTCGGGCACAATGGCTCGGGCAAGTCGACTCTCCTCAAGGCGATTGCCGGAATCATCCATCCGACGTCTGGCGAAATCGTGACCCGGGGCCGGGTAACGGCCCTTCTCGAGCTCGGTGCAGGCTTCCAACCGGAATTGTCGGGCCGGGAAAATGTCTATCTGAATGCATCTCTCATTGGGCTTTCGCGGGGCTACGTCGAGAGGAAATTCGACGAGATCGTCCAATTTGCCGAACTCGAGCCCTTTATCGACAACCAGGTCAAGTACTACTCGTCCGGGATGTACGTCAGATTGGGATTTGCCGTCGCAGTCAATATGGACCCGGATATTTTGATCGTCGACGAAGTCCTGGCGGTTGGGGACGAGTTGTTTCAGCGCAAGTGCATTGAACGCGTGAAGCAGTTCCAACAAGAAGGCCGGACCATCGTTGTGGTCACGCATGCCGCCGATCAGGTACGTCAAATTTGCACTGAGGCCGCAGTGCTTGACCATGGCAACCTGGTTGGCATTGGTACCCCCGCCGAAGCCATCCGAGCCTTCCGCGACCATTTGTTGCGGCGTCAGGCTTATGTCGACGCACATCAGCTCGATGTCTTCGTCTCATTGGATGACGATAGGCAGAACCCACCGGCGCCGAGCGGACTCGACTCTGAGAACGCCAGTTTTGCGCTCCACGGGCGGCGAGACAGTGGGCTTGAAATCACGTCGGTCCGGTTCGAGAATCCGAAGAATCCAGAGCAGCCGTACGCCATGACCGGCATGCCGCTCACGATCCGGGTGGGATACCACGCCGAGCGCCATCTCGACGATGTTCTGCCCGGCTACACGGTCTACGACAATCTTGGCCGATTCCTGTTCGGAGCGAACACCAAGTGGTTCCCAGCGCCGACTGCAGTCGAACCGGGTGACGGCGAATTCGTCTTCGAGCTGGAGAGCCTGCCTCTTCTCGATGGCGATTATCCCGTCACCATAGGAATACTGACCAATGACGAGGGTACGGTCTATGACTGGCGTGACCAGGAGTACACCCTCAGCGTCATGAGCCCGGACCAGTATTTGGGACTTGATGCTCGTACCAACGAGGATCACAAATCGGCAGACCTCTAATGATCCGGCCTTTTCGTCCATCGACAATTCTGAGGATGTGGCACGTGAAGAATCGGCAAACTGAACTTACCGCGTGCCGCCACTGTGACGACATCATCATGGGGCGATCTGCCGGATGCGCCGAGTCGTGCCGACGTGCACGCCGGGAGCGGAAGACCTGTGGCGATTGCAGCAGCAAATCAGTGCGCTTCGCTCGCCTCCCGATCAACCCGCGCAAGACACTTCTGGCACCGTGTCGTCGGCAAGCTGATCGGTTGGTACATCGAGCCGAGTTGGCAGGCGCAAGCCAACTTTGACGAGCTCGGAGCGGATGTGATCAACCTGCTCGTCCGCTGGGTTACGCAGTGCACCGAAGAGCTTCGCAACATCCGAGATCGGATCGACATCTGGGAAGCCGAGGGGATGACCCGTGACGACATGGCCGTAATGCGCAACGAACTGTCCAATCTCCTTGAACGGCTCAATCTGGCGTCCAGCGCTCATGCCGACATCGACTATTCATCGTTCGAGGATCAGTTCAGGGGGGAGCAGGAGGACCTACGGACGGCCCAGCAGTGGTATGTCCAGTGGCTCCCGCTCCGCTAAATTCTCCCGGAAAAGTGGTCGACATAGGCTGCGGGCGCGGCGAAATGCTCGAGATTCTGAGCCAGGCGAACTACCAGGCCGTGGGAGTGGACCAGGATGCCGGAATGGTCGAGATCTGCCGTGCCAAGGGGCTCGACGTCACGCTCAGGGACGGGCTCCATTTCTTTAACCGGGTGGATGATGCGTCGTTGAAGGGCGTCATATGCCTTCAGGTAATTGAGCACTTGCTGACGTCCGAGATTGAGAACCTCGTCGCTGAAGCCTTTCGAACGATCAGGTCCGAGCGGCGTCCTGATCATGGAGATCGATCGATCCCAGAAGCCTGTTCGCGTTGGGAAACCACTTCTATGCCGATATCTCCCACGTTCGGCCCGTACACCCGGAAACGTTGCAGTTCATCTGCAAACAAGTGGGTTTTCCCGGGTGCATGTAGAACCGCGGTCCCCGCATCCGGTGATGACGGGATGCGAGCATCGCGGGACGTCTGAGCAAGTGGGTGCGGCCCCCGATGACGGTGCGATATCGGCTCTGACACAAGCCGTGTTCGGGCATCAGGACTACGCCGTCATAGCAGTGAGACGAGGTGACCCGAGGCTCGAATTCAGAGCTCCTCGGCAAAACTCCCTTCGCGGCGCCGGAACACATAGAGGGCCCCATAGAGCAAAACGGCTGAGCAGATGACCACCGCCATGTCCTGCGCCAGATACCACCAGATCCCCGCCTTGGGCGGTAGAACTTGCACCCCGTTGGGCGTAGGGTCGCCGTAGAACGCACGCTGGAACGTGAGCACAACCGGCGTCAGAGGGTTCAGCCGGTAGAGGTAGTACGCCACGTGATAGATCTCACGGTGCGACTTGGCCACCGCGAGTGTGATTCGGTCTATTTGGTAGACGATCGGTGTGGCCCAGAACCAGATCTGCAGCATGACAGCCAAAAGGTGCTGCATGTCACGGAGCCGGACGTTGACCGCGGCAAAAAAAAGGCCGACAGCTGCGGAGAAGAGCAGCAAGCCGAGTAGAGCCGGGAGAACCAGAGGCAGATACGCAACAGCGGGCCCATGCTGGAAGACGACCATGAAGAAAACGAGGACCAGGAATTGGAAACCCATCTGGACTCCGGACGAACCCAATTGGGCGAGTGCCGGGATCTCGCGGGGAAAGGCGACCTTCTTGACGATGCTCCCGTTGGCGACGATCGACGCACAAGCTCCGGACACAGCCGAAGAAAAGAAGTTGAAGACGATGGCTCCCGACATGAGGAAGATGGCGAATCGTGGGATTCCAGCCTTGAGCACGATCTGAAAGACGAAGTAATAGACGAGCATGGCCGAGAGAGGGTTCAACATCGACCACATGAAGCCAAGGACACTGTCTTTGAACTGAACTTTCAGTTCTTTTCGTGTCATGGCCATGAGGAGCTCGCGATAGCGCCAGATGGCGACGAGCTCGCCGCCGGATGCTCACCTTCGGAGACACGATCGTGAGGGGTTTGTCCGCGAGCCGCGACGACGGCCCCTGAGGAGGATCCGGTGACGCTGCCTTCCGTTCGGTGAGCGCCATGACATTCGGTCCCAGCACAACGGTGCAAGCGAGCCCGAGCGGCACGTGCTTCTGCACCATTAGGGCACGTCCTCGGTTGTTTCCGTTTGGGCGAAGTCCCGAGCATCAGGAAGCGGGTCCAGCGGCGCAGCGAGCAGGCCGTTCCTCATCTCGTTGACGTACGAGACCAGCGGCCGAAGCTCCCAATTGGTCAGTCGCTGCACTCCCCGAAGGAGGATCGATTTGGGGCCGTGGTCCGCCGGAGGAGTGGGCAACGCCAACGGTCCGGAGAGCAGTGGGGCATCGTGACGGTGCCGTCCGGTTCTCGTTGCCCGGCAGCACGAGGAACGGATCATGCCAGCGGCGCGAGAGATCGGCTCTCTGGCGCACCAGGCTTGCAGCCATTTCAGCCGGAGTGGAGGCGGCTGGCAAGTGCTCCAAATTGGCGCAACGGGGCCCCAGCGTAGGATGCCATGGCCCTGACGAAGTCCGCCGGACCGGACGAAACGGTCCCCTGTTTGCCGACCTGTGACCCGAGGCCTCCGACATCTGTGGCGATGACAGGGCGATCATAGAGCTCGGCCCGTTCCACGACACTCGACGACCAAATGTAGCGATAGGGCAGCACGACCACGTCAGCAGCCAGTATCCAGGTGTCGAACTGGTCATCTGACACATAGCCCTCACGAAGCTCGATGCGCTTGTCCTCGCGCGTGAGCCATCTGAGAAGATCGACGTACAACTTGTGGTCGGGAGTGGGCACCCGTACCTCGCCGACGATGGCGAGACGAAGATGCTTTCCTTCAATGCGGCTAAGGGCAGTGGCGGCCCGGTCGAATCCCTTGTGGGGCTGGATAAACCCGATGCACAGGTAGAGAAATACGTCCGGATCAATGGCAAGTTCCTTCCGCGCGGCTTCTTTGGAGAGAGTGGCACGCCGCTTGAATCGCGCCCCGTGATCGACGATCCCGACTTGGTCTACGGGTACGCCCATGATCCGTGAGAGCTCCAGTTGTTCGGCTTCCGTGTGAACGACCACCGATTCCGGCTGACGCCAGAATGCTCTCCATAGCCTTGGCCACAGACGCCCGCCCTCGCCTGCCTTCGAAGGGGTCTCGTGTGCAAGCACCTCGACACTGCCGGCCAAGCGAAAGAAAAGCGTGGCACATATCCATTGTCGATAGAACTGGGGCCCCGGACGGTGGAGAAGAAGAGTTCCGGGTAGAACTGGACGATGACACGGTCAAAGCCCGTGCTCTCCGGATTGTCCGCGCCGACACCCGCCATGGTGCGGAGATCGTCATGCCATTTTGCTGCACTCGGTTGAGACGAGAGGACGGTGACCTGGTGACCTTCGTCCCTCAGCCCCGACGCCATCTGCGCCGCATAGTTGGCGATGCCGTCGCGCAGAGGAGGATACGGGGAGACCAGGAGTATCTTCATCTCCACTCCTCGAGAGTGGCCTCGGCTCTGTCCATAACATCGCTCCAGCGGAAGTTCTCGGCCACATAGTCGGGTCCGGCCTTCCCGATGCGGCACAAAAGTTCAGAGTCCTCGAGCACCAACCGCATGCACTCGGTGAAGTCGTAGCGATCGCGGTACATCAGCCCGGCGCCGGAGCGCTCACAGTGCCACCGTACGACGTCCCCTGCCATATTGGCGATCACCGGCGTTCCGAGCTGGAAGGCCTCCACCATGGTACGGGAGAAGCTCTCCATCGCCGATGGTTGCAGGCACGCGGTGGCGCACGCCTGAGCCGAAGTGCGGTCAGATTCGCTGACCATGCCCAGGTCGACAACAAGGGCTCCTGCCGGGACTTTTCCGATGTCGCCGACGCCACAGGTCACGAGGGGAACGGGTCGTCCGATTTCTTTGGTGGCGAACTCGAGGTATTCGAGCAGTTCGGGCCAGCCCTTTCCCCATTCCCTTCGACCGACGTAGAGAACGAACGGCTCGGAGAGCTCGAACCGGGTCAGGAATTCGGGCGCGATCAACTGGCGGTGCCGGGTCGATGGCGGAGCCGATGACTGCGGCACGCCCGGCCGTCAGGCTGAGGCGCTCGGCCAGCTGGTACTCGGGTTCGGACAGGAACCACAATCCCCGGACTTTCGTCATTGTGTAGCGATTGATCTCCAAGTGCCGCCGGCGGCTCATCATGCAGGCACGGCATGATGATTGTCTTATCGGGGGCCAGGTCTGCGAGTACCAGGCACATCCAGAACATGTAGGGACCACAGACGATCGCCTGATAGTCATCAGCGTGCTCAGCCAGATACTCGAACAGGTCGGGGGAGCGCATGCCGGCGTTGGCCCATTGGTACTGCTCAGCCATCGTGACCTCGTCGCCGGCCAATATGCGCACACCGAGTCGGTCCCGATCGGGCATGGTGTGGCCGACGGCGGGAAATCGGAGGACCCTGATCCCGCCTTCATTCGTGATACCGGGATCGCGGACATTCTCCCAGGTGTAGATGCTTTCGGCCGTGGTGGTCAGGAGGTCTACCTGCCAGCCCGCGGCCGCTGCAATTCCTCCGCCAGTTGCCGAAGGACACTCTCAGCGCCCCCCACGCCGGAACCAGACCTAGCGGAGACGAAGGCTAGGCGCCGTGACATCTTCAATCCTCCGACCTCGATCTTTTCCCGACGCCCGTAGGTTGCAGCGGGTCGGCATCTCTCGTGCGTCACGAGATTCGCCAATCGCCAATCGCCACATGCTAGTTGAGCTCAACCGGGGGCCGGGACCTGCCGGGGACGCAGCCGCCGGGGATGTCTCCGCCTTCGCTCGCGGCTCACTCAGGTCCTCCCAGCCGGCTCGGTCTCGGGCGGCCCGAGGGTGCCAAGTTATGCAGAAAGCGGGCCCGACGATGCGTCCCACGTGCCACGCCCGCACTGTAGATGACCAGATTGCCGTCACTTTGCATGAGCAACTCGTCCCCCGGACGAGGGAGCTGTTCGCGACACCCAGCCGCAGTGCCACCCGAACTGTACAGCACAAGGTTGCCATCGCTCTGCATGACGAGGTAGGAGCCGGGCTGGCCTCCCGTCGACCAGAGGGCCCCGCCCGGGCCGTACACAACGAAATTGCCGTCACTCTGCATGACCGCCTGGTACTGGCCGGCCGACAGGGCTTGGCCCGGTCGGAGTTCCTGACCGGCGGTCAGGCTTGCAGCCGTGTAGGTGAACTCATCGGATGCCGCAGGAGCGCTGGTACCGCCGGGCGTGGTCACCGATATTGGCACAGTCCCGCCGGCTCCACTGGGGGCCGCGGCCGTGAGCGTGTAGTCGTTTTGGACGGTGACATTCGCCGCTCGTGCCGGCCCGAACATCACAGATCCGTTTGTCAGCCCGGTCCCCCAGATGGCCAGCTTGGTCCCGCTCGATCCGACGACTGGCGTGATGCCGTCGATGACCGGGAGAGGAGCGACCAGGCGCCACCGCCGGCATCCCAAAGGGCAGTCGAGTTCTCGTAGACAACGAGATTGCCATCCGTCTGTATGTCCAGAACGTCACCGGAGGAGGGAGAGGTATCCGAGGACCATTCGGCTTGGCCGTAGGGTGAAGTGATCTGGAGGTTCCCGCCGGCCTGCATGGTGATGGTTGAGCCGGCTATTCCGCCCGAGGACCACATCACCCCTCGGGGGCCATACTCGACGAAGTTTCCGTCCCGTCTGCATGTCGGCTTGGAATTGGCCATTGAGCGACCACAGTCCTTGTCCGGGCGCGAGGGTCTGGCCGGTGAGCAGGATGTTCTCCTGGTCCCCGGTTCGACCGCGTTGTGTCCAAAGCGGCACGTTGCCTGGCGTGTAGATCACCAGATTCCCGTCAGATTGCATGAACAGCCTGTCGCCCGCCGATGGCGCGGTCCCAGACGACCACTGAGGCGTGCCGTTCGGGCTGTAGACCACCAGATTCCCGTCACCTTGCATTGCCATGTACGAACCCGATATGTCCGTGCCCGTCGACCAGGTTGCGCCAGCCGGCCCGTAAATCACAAAATTACCGTCGTCTTGCATCGTGGCTTCGTAGCGACTGTCAGCCGACCACAAAGACGATCCGGCCCCCAGTGTCTGCCCAGAAGGCAGTGACTGGCTTGCCGCCCCGCAGCGTGGCTGCCAGGGCGGAGGAGCAGGCGAGTAGCTCTGTCCGAGCAGAGCCGAAACATCTCCGGTGCCCCACGGCGAGTTGGTGAGAGCGCTGGCATCTGCCTGTGCACTCGACCCGTCGGCCAGGGCACTGAGGATATTGGGGTAGTAGCCGTTGGTGATCGTGACCACGGTGGCGGCCATTCCGTCATTCCAGTTCTTGTACGCTTGTACCGGGTCATTGGGCTGGGGTGGATTTGGCTCGTAAGGAACCGAACCGTCATAAGGCTGGGTCGTGTTCATCGGATTGAATGCGGCCGTGTTCTTCCAGTTCCCGCCTTCTTTGTCTTCCCAGGCGACTATGAACTGCACATTCTGTGCGATCTGCGGGTCACCCAACTGACCCAAGAATGCGTAGGCAAAGTCGGTGGGGGTCGCGATGCAGGGGAGCGCCGGGGCGGCCTCCGCGACGGAAGACCGATCAGTCCATGTTCTCCTGATGCGGTCCAAGCAGTCATGATGGCGGCGGCCGCTACGAGCAATGCCGTGCTTCGCTTCAACGACCAGGCCCGCATACATCATCTCCGCAAATCTCTATAAATTCGTCCGTCCGCTCCGGACAAGTGCATAAAGCTATCGAACGATCACCGCCGTCGACAAGACCTCTATCAGCCAATCGGTGACGATTGTTGGTAGGTTCGGCGCAGTCCAGGTGCACAGGTCACGTTCGGGAGCCGAGTTCGTCGAATCGTAGAACCCGCTGTGGAGAGAGGTCATGAGACGACCGGAAGTTGAAATGGCTGCTATGCGGTCGTTGGCGGTCCTGGCCAGTGCGTGCTCTCATCCGTCACGAAGCGGTGTGCGTCCCAGAGCAACGCATCATCCAACGAGACGACGAGTACTTCCTCGGGCACAGCGGGCAAGCAGGCTGCGCCGACCACGACCACCTCGAGACAACAGCCCAAAGCCCCTCGACAATCCCAATCCCGACCAGCCCGAGCTCGACCACGCCGGGCTGCGAACGGCCCTACCGTCCCGGTCGGTGACTACGTCGACGGCAGCTCGGCACCCCGCATTACCTCCTGACGATCAGCTCGTCAACGCCCAGCCAGTTGCAGGGTTCGGTTGACCTTCGTCTTCCAGGACGGAAGGATGTCGCCGGTATTCACTTTCACGGCAGCACCTTCCGCCTCGCCCTTCAATCTGCAATCCAGCATCCAGGGAGCCACCGGGAGCATCAGCGGGACCACGATCACCCTGCCCGGCTGTCAGCGATACCTTCAATACGCCAGCACAGCCGGCGCTTGCGTGTTCAATCCCTCCACCGGGTGAGTCGGCCGGCCCTCGTGAGCCGACGAGCCGATCGACTGACCGGCCGGACGACGTGACTGACCGGCTGAAAGACGTAGAGGACGTAGAGGACGTAGAAAACGTGACGCACCGGCCGGACGGCGTGACAGATGGCCACGAACATGACCTATCGTGGCGAATCGACGAGGCGGGAGGTCACGGTGCAGCATCGGGTTCACATCGCGGCGAATCATGGCTCTGATCATCGGGATCGGAGCATCCCTGACGTTGCCCGGGGGAGCCGCGGCGGCCGGACGCCGACCTGCCCTCGAACCCGGGACAGTCGGGAGTCGCCGCAGGCGTTGGGCTCGGCGCAGCAGCAGCCACAACCCGATCACTCGTGCCTTCTGGTTCGCACATCTCGGACGCGCCCGAAACCGACGAGTCCTCAATTGGGCCGGTCTGATAGACAGCGGAACGACTTTCACCAGCGTCAGTGCCCAATGGACCGTTCCCACGGTCCAACCCTCGGGCGGGACCAGGGCATCTTCCACGTGGATCGGAATCGACGGCGCACCGAGCTCGCAGAATACGATCCTCCAAACGGGTACCGAACAGGATACTCTCGGCGGAAGTCACCAGGTATTTCGCCTGGTACGAGGTCTATCCCGGCGCATCGATAGACATCGGCCAGGTGTACCCTGGCGACCAGATCCAGGCCTCCATCACGCAGAGCGCTCCCGGTGCATGGACGATCGTCGTTCACAAATGTGACGCGGGCGACTCACGCTTCAATACTCGGTTTCCTACACGGGACAGGCCGCGTCGGCCGAGTGGATCGAAGAGGTCCCGGACGTCAACGGCGTCGCAACCTCCCCTGGCGGACTTTGGCACGGTGCAGTTCACCAACACGAGCGTCAACGTGGACCAGCCCGAACTTCCATCACCTCAACAGCGGTCGACTTGGTTGCGACGAATTTCGACGTCGTGGCCTACCCACGCAATATTTCTGGCGCCGCGTTCGCCATCACTTTCGGATCCCCGTCCCCTCTGTTGGCTGGCCAGGTATTGCAGTCAGGGGGAGCCATGTATTCCGCCGACGGCGCCTACGACGCAGTGATGCAGACGGATGGCAATCTCGTGGTGTACGGCCCGGGCGGCGTCAACTGGTCGAGCGGGACCGGCGTCGCCGGTTCATTCCTGGCCATGCAGTCTGACGGCAACGCAGTGATCTATGCGCCATCGGGGACGCGCCGTCTGGTCTTCCGGGACGGCACCCTCGAATGGTGATCAGCTGGTCATGCAGACCGACGGGAATCTCGTCATATACCCGCCAGGAGGCCGACCACTCTGGTCGTCGCTCGGCGGCCGCACCGGATTACTGGAGAGACGGCTTGTTCGCCGGCCAGTCGCTCGGACCGGGACAGCTCTTGCTCTCCACCGATGGTGCCTACGTAGCGGGCCATGCAGAGCAACGGCAATTTCGTGGTCTACGGTCCGGGCGGCGGCTGTCTGGTCGAGCGGGACTGGCGTTGCCGGTTCATCCCTGGCGATGCAGACCGATGGCAACGCTCGTGATCTACGCGCCATCGGGGCTCGCCGTCTGGTCCTCGGGAACGGCTCCGTCTGGTCACGCGAACTGGTCATGCAGACCGACGGGAACCTGGTGATCTACGGTGGCGCCGGGGCACTTTGGGACGCATACTCCGGTCGTTTGTAGTTGGTTCCGGGCCCGAGTTCCGAGTCCCGGATTCCGAGTCCCGGATTCCGAGTCCCGGATTCCGAGTCCGAGTTCCGATCCCTGCGTTCGGGCCCAGCGTCCCATGCCTGAAAATCGGTGGCCGGCGCCCTTGCCTGTCGGTGACCCCTTTTGCGGGGAGAGTGCGGGCGAGAGGACTCGAACCTCCACCCCCGTAGGGACCGGGACCTAAACCCGGCGCGTCTGCCAGTTCCGCCACGCCCGCGACCGCACCTCACTCGGCGGCACGGGGAGTCTATGAGCTGTGATTCCGGTCCGGGGATTCCGGGAAGCCCGGGATCCGCGAACCCGGGGTTTCCGAGAAGCACTGGGATTCCGGGGCTCCGGGGAGGAGGAATCATCGATGGGGATCGACGGTAACCTTGATCCATTTTGACCCTCCAACTGCCCCAGCATCTCCGCCATGGCCGGCAACACCGACCCCATGGCGGACATCTACCAACGGCTCCTCAAGGAACGCATCGTCTTCATCGGCAGCGCCATCGACCAGAACACAGCCAACGTGGTGTGCGCGCAGCTGATTCTGCTGGAGGCCGAGGAACAGGACCGGGACATTTCGCTGTACATCAATTCGACCGGTGGCTCAGTGACCGACGGCCTCGCCATCTACGACACCATGCAGTATGTCCGTTGTGATGTCAGCACAATCTGCGTCGGGCTGGCTGCCTCCATGGGACAGTTCCTTCTCTGTGCCGGCACCGCCGGGAAGCGCTACGCACTGCCGCACTCCCGAGTGCTCATGCACCAGCCGTCTGGAGCAATGCAGGGCCAGGCGGCCGACATCGCCATTCAGGCCGAGCAGATCATCTATCTCAAGCGGATGATGGCAGAGCGGATCTCCTTCCATACCGGCCAGCCGCTCGAGAGGATCGAGGCTGATTCCGATCGCGACCGCTGGTTCACTGCCGAGGAAGCTCGTGACTACGGGTTCATCGATCAGGTGATCGACCGGACGAAGGCTCCGCTGCCGACGCCCTGAGGCCCCGCGCCGCCCGTCCGCCCGCCGAGCACCCAGCTCCGGGCGCGCCTAATGCTGAGCTGAAGTCACCCCCCGGGCATCTCGAGAACGTCGCGTCAGCCGCGGGAAGGCGCCGCAACCGCCCGAACCGGCCGAGCTTCCCGGCGTCGACGCCGTGGTCGGCGGCCCGCAGGAGCCTCAGGTCGCCCCGGCTGTTGCCGTAGGCCCACAGCACGGGCCGGGCTTCGTCGTCGCCGAGCAGTCCCTCGGCCTGCAGGCGGGTCATCAGGCGTTCCAGCTTCTCGGCGCCCCGGCAGTTCCTGCCCTCGTAGCGTCCGGTGAGGCGCCCGTCCGGGCCCACGGCGAGCCGGGTGGCGACGGCGCGCCTCGACCCCCAGCAGTGCGCCCGACGGACGCACATAGCACTCCGGTGAAGCCGAGACGATGACCACGTGGTGCCCCCGGCGCCTGGTGCCAGCGGAGGCGCCGCTCGGTATCGGCCGGAGCCTGCGGGCAAGATGCCGCTCGGGCGAAGGCGACCGACCGGCGTTCCACCTCGTCGGCGGGGATTCCGGCGAGCAACCGGACGAAGAGCTCCTCCTTGACCCGGTCAGCCCGCGCATCCGCCGACCAGGGCGGCCTGGCAGGCGTGGGCCGAGAGCCGAACGGTGGTCCGGAACACCCGTGCGGCACCGCAGAGGGACACGAGGAAGGGAAACACGCTGCCCCCGCTCGGTCAGGGTGCCGTCGAAGTCGAAGGCGGCCACACGCGGGACCGGCCGGGACCGCGCCGGGGAGGGGCGTGGTCAACGGCGATACGTCAGGCTCGACCATCGGATCAGATGAGCGAGCTCCCGCCACGGCCGGCGCCGCCGGCGAAGCGGAGGGCGCCCTCGAGACGTCTCCCCGGAGCTCGATGACCTCGCGTCCCCGCCGGGCCTCGTTGACCGCGGCCTCCTCTTCGCTCATCCCCCACTGCTCGAGGGCCGACACGCCGGTCCGAGCGCAGGCAGAACTGGGGCAGGGCGGCCAGTTCCCGGGCCAGCTCCAAGGAGGCTGCCGAGCGCCTCACCAGGAGGGACGACCCGGTTGGCCAGACCCGAACTCGCAGCGCCTCGGGGGCGCCAACGGCGCGGCCGGTCAGGATGAGGTCCATGGCCCGCCCATGCCCGATGATCCGGGGCAGGCGGACGGTACCGAGGTCACACAGGGGCACGCCGAAGCGCCGGCAGAACACGCCGAAGGTGGCATCGGCTGCGGCTACCCGGAGGTCACACCACAGGGCCAGCTCCAGCCCTCCGGCCACCGCAAAGCCCTCCACCGCGGCGATGACGGGCTTGGAGAGCTCGAGGCGGGTGGGGCCCATCGGGCCCGGCCCGCGGTCGGGGATCGGACGCCGGTCCCCTTCGGCCACGGCCTTGAGGTCGGCACCGGCGCAGAAGGTACCGCCGGAGCCGGTCAGGACGGCCACCGCCTGTCCTTCGGTCCGTCGAAGGCCTCGAAGGCCTCGAGCAGCTGCCGGCGCAGAGGCTGTCGACCGCGTTGCGCCGTTCGGGGCGGTTGATGGTCACGACGGTGACCGGTCCGCTGAGCGCCACCGTCACCGTGTCGGTCCGGTAGGGCACGTACCCCTCACCCGGTCGCGGCCGCCGAGTCCCTGGTCGCCACAGTTCCATGCTCCCACGCCCGGACCGCCGGTCCGCTGCCGCACGCCCGGACCCTGGCTCGCTGGCGCGCTCCCAGTTGCATCCGCCTGGCACGGCCCCCGGTGGATCTGCCGAGGCGGCCCCCGGCCGCAGGGAGTCGGAGCGCCAGTCCGGCACCGAGAGCCGGGATCGTAAAGACGACCAAAGGGGTCGACAATTGGCGGGAGGAGCCGGTAAGGTGACCCGGCACCCAATGTCTCGTGCAGCTCGGAAGGGAACCACCTACCCGGCGCCACACCTACAGGAGGAAACCATGGCAGTCCGACTCGGGGACACGGCTCCCGATTTCACGGCCGACACGACCGAAGGCACGATCAACTTCCACGAGTGGCTGGGTGACAGCTGGGGCGTCCTGTTCTCGCACCCCAAGGACTTCACCCCGGTGTGCACCACCGAGCTGGGCGCCTTCTCCGCGGCCAAGCCCGAGTTCGACAAGCGCAATGCCAAGCTGATCGGTCTCTCCGTCGACTCGGTCCAGTCCCACAAGGGATGGGCCGGCGACATCGAGGAGACCCAGGGTTCGGCACTTGCCTTCCCGCTGATCGGCGACGAGGACCGAAAGGTGGCGGACCTCTACGACATGATCCACCCGAACGCCAACGACACCCTGACCGTGCGCTCGGTCTTCATCATCGGGCCGGACAAGAAGATCAAGCTGACCCTCACCTACCCGGCATCCACCGGCCGCAACGTGGACGAGATCATCCGGGTGCTCGATTCGCTCCAGTTGACCGCCGACTACTCGGTGGCCACCCCGGTCAACTGGACGGAGGGCGAGGACGTCATCATCGCCCCGGCGGTGAGCGACGACGAGGCCAAGAGCCGGTTCCCGAAGGGATGGAAGGCGCTCAAGCCCTATCTGAGAGTGACACCCCAGCCCAACCGCTGAGCCAGCCCAACCGCTGAGCCCAGCAAGCGAGAGCCCAACCGCCGAGCGGAGCGCAGCCATCGCTGAGCGCGCCCGACAGCGTTCCGGCGCCCGGGTCAGGCCTAAGATGACCCGACGAGCTCGTCGCGCAGGTTGCGCTTGAGCACCTTGCCCGCCGGGTTGCGGGGGAGTGGCTCGTCCCGGAACCAGATGTGGGTGGGGACCATGAAGCGGGCCAGGCGCTCGCCCGACGTGGCGGCTGAGCTCGTCCGCGGTGACCCGCTGCCCGGGGCGCAGCACGACCACGGCGCCCACCTCCTCGCCCAGCGTGGGCTCGGGCACCCCGATCACCGCGCAATCGGCCACTGCCGGGTGCTCGAAGAGAGCGGCCTCGACCTGCACCGAGTAGACGTTCTCGCCACCCCTGATGATCAGGTCCTTGGCCCGGTCCACGATGTAGATGAAGTTCTCCTCATCGAGCCGGGCCACGTCACCGGTGTGCAGCCAGCCGCGGGTGAACACCTGGGCCGATCTCCTCCGGGCGTCCCCAGTAGCCGCGCACCACCTGGGGTCCCTTCACCCAGAGCTCACCGCGCACGTCGGGGCCCCGCGGGACGGTCTGCGTCGGGCTCGGGTCCGGTGAAGTCCTCGGGCACCACGGCCACGTCGGTCACCGGGACGGGCGGCCCGACGCTGTCGGGCTTCGCGACGTAGTCCCCGCCCGAGTTCATGGAGGTGACCGATGAGGTCTCGGTCAGGCCGTAGCCGTTCGAGGGTTGGCCTATGGGCCAGGCCGCCCGTATCCGCCGGACCAGATCCGGCGGCGCCGGCGCACCGCCGTAGGAGACGCCGCGTACCGACGAGGTGTCGAACTTCTCGAAGTTGGGCGAGTCGAGGACCTGCATCACCATGGCAGGGACGCCGCCGAAGGTGGCCACCTTCTCGCGCTCGATCAGTTGGAGGGCCCGTTCGGGATCGAAGTGGTGCATCATGACGATCTTGCCGCCCGCGGCCAGATTGGTGACCATGACGGCGTGGCAGCCGGTGACATGGAAGAGCGGCACCGAGAGCAGATAGGACGGTTGGACGGCGCGGCCGGAGCTGTCGATCAGCGAACTACCGAAGCGCAGCTGTCCCCGCTGGTTGAGGAAGAAGAGGTTCATGAGATTGGTGCAGATGTTGCGGTGCGTGCCCACCACGCCCTTGGGCCGGCCGGTCGTACCCGACGAGTAGAAGATGGTGGCGTCGTCCTCCGGTTCGATGACGAGGTCGGGGGGCGAGGCATTCCCGTCCACTTCGCCCAGGGCCGCGGCGAAGGGCCATTCGAGCGCCGCGTCGGCACCCGCCGATGGGCTCGACCGAGCCGGTGGCCACGCCGGGGAAGCGGCACGGTGCTCGTCGGCGACGATGAGCGAGCGAAACCCGGCCAGCTCGCCCAGGAGGGGCCGCAGGCGCGCCGCCCGTTCCTGATCGACGAAGGCGACGGCCGAACCCGAGTCCTCCATCCCGTAGCGCAGCTCTTCACCCGACCACCAGGCGTTGAGGGGCACCACGATGGCCCCGGCCAGGGCGCAGCCCCAGAAGGCCATGATCCACTCGGGCAGATTGCGCATGGCGATCGTCACCCGGTCGCCCTGGCTGCACACCGAACTCGGACCTGCAGCCGGTGGCCAGAGTGCAGGCGATGCGGTAGTGCTCGGCGAAGGTCGTGCGCTCGTCCTCGTAGACGAGAAAGGTGGCGTCGCCATGGCCGAGGGAGAGGTCCATGACGGCGCGCAGGGAGGCTGGGGCGTTCTTCCACGTCCGGGTGGGTACGCCCCGGATGTCGACCTCCTCCATCTCGAAGGTCTGGCCGGGCGCAGTGAGCGACGGCATTGGCCTCGGCCAGGGTCATGGAGGCGACGTCGTTCTTGACCGGTGCAGTCCTTGGGACGTCACGTGGCCTTCACCTCCTGGGGTGGCGCGGGTTCGGTGGCGCGGCGGTGGTGCTCCGGTGCGGGATGGAACAGAGCACTGCGGTAGTACACCAGCTCGGCCACGCTCTCGCTGATGTCGGCGAGGGCGCGGTGGCCGCCCGCCTTGACCGGTGCTTGCTGGTAGATCTCCGGATACCAGCGGCGGCAGAGCTCCTTGATGGTCGACACGTCGATCGAGCGGTAGTTGAGGAAGTTCTCCACGTCGGGGAGATGTGCGGCCAGAAACCGGCGGTCCATGCCGATGGAGTTCCCGGCCAGCGGCACGGTGGCGCGGCTCGGCAATGTGCTGCTTGAGGAACTCGAGCGTCGTGGCCCCGGCCGCCTCGACGCTGAGGGTGGAGGCTGCCACGGCCTCGAGCAGACCCGAGCGGGTGTGCATGGCGGTCACGAAGTCATCCATCTCAGCCAGCTGTTCGCTGCGTGGCGTGGACGACCAGGTCAGGGCCCTCGGCGATCATGGTCGAGATCGTCGTCGGTGACGAGCGAGGCGATCTCGACGATGGTGTGACGGCCCGGGTCGAGCCCGGTCATCTCGAGGTCGATCCAGGCCAGCACGAGCGGGATGCTACCAACGGCCCCGGCTG
The DNA here is from genome assembly GCA_963822805.1 of uncultured Actinomycetota bacterium. Classification (GTDB taxonomy): domain Bacteria; phylum Actinomycetota; class Actinomycetes; order Mycobacteriales; family Pseudonocardiaceae; genus Pseudonocardia. The sequence continues at coordinate 97,235 of CAWGIV010000011.1, forward strand.
CGCCCATCGGCCCGGGACGATGGCTGGTGTCGTTGGAAGGGAGACCCCCGCGGCCCAGGGGAAACTTCGCCACTGTGGAAAACCGGAAAAAGAGCCGGGCACTAGTGTCCAACGATGCTGCGCGTCCCCTTCCACCAGCTCGATCCGGACCTGCCCGTGCCGGCCTACGCCCGTCCCGGTGACGCCGGCGCCGACCTTCTGTCCCGTCGGGACGTGGTACTCCCGGCCCGGGGAGGGCGCGCCCTGGTGCCCACCGGTGTCGCCGTCGCCATCCCCGTCGGCCATGCCGGCTTCGTGTTGCCCGCGCAGCGGATTGGCCCTGCGCCACGGCATCACGTGCCTCAACACGCCCGGACTGATCGACTCGGGGTATCGAGGGGAGCTTCAGGTCATTCTGGTCAACCACGACCAGGAGCAGGACTACACCGTCAGTCGGGGGGACCGGATCGCCCAGCTGGTGATCATGCGAGTGGAGCAGGCCAACTTCGAGCTGGTGTGCGTTGTCCGGCCTCGGCCCCGCCACACGGGGGAGTGGCGGATTCGGTCACACCGGAACGTGACGAAGGTGCCATTGAGACCACTCGAGTGACCTGCGGGCGCGTTGCGTTCCTTTCACTTGAGACGTCGACGGCGTCCACGCCCAGGCAACACAGGCGATCGCCGGATAGGTCGTTCAAAAGGGCATCGGCCTGCGCTCTGTCGTCACGGCGGCGGCAACGGGGGGGGGGGGTGTTCTCGCTGTCGATTTGCCGTCGCGCCAGCTGCGCCGCCGCCGGCAAGTGGGCCGGGGCGGCAGCGAACCAAGTGGTTGCGTGACGTGGAAAGTGGCGTCCTCCCAGACTTCTCAGGGTTTGGGGAGGCGGCTAATCTGGTGGCCACGCGGATGTGGCTCAGTGGTAGAGCATCACCTTGCCAAGGTGAGGGTCGCGGGTTCGAATCCCGTCATCCGCTCCAATGTGATGTCTCAAGACATCGAACACCGACGTCTGGGACACAGCGTAGACCTGGACCGTTGCTGCTGCTCAGGGGATGCGCTGATAGTCCTTGGTCGGGTCGAGGACGAGGCGGCGCAACGGTGAGCCGTCGAGTCCCACGATCTCGATGTCGAGACCGTCGATGAGCATGGCGACGCGCCAGCCGGCATAGGCGTTGCCGATCCCGATGTGGTGAAGCCGTCCCCGGTGACGAAGCGTGATCCGGCCGGCTTTATCCACCCGGTCAAAGCGCAGCCGTCGCTCGCCCACCTTGACGAATGACGGGGAGGGCAGCGCCTTGTCGCGTGCGTTGTACACCGCCGCCGGTGTCTTGCGTCCGATGCCCCGGTGCGGTCGCACCTCGTTGTAGTAGTCGACGAAGCGGTCGAGCTGGCGCTGGAGTTGCTTGGGGCTCTTGATGTCCTGCATGGCCAAGAACTTCTTCATGGTCTGATGGAAGCGCTCGACTTTCCCGCACGTCTGGGGGTGGTAGGGCCGGGCGTGCTTCGCCTCGATGCCGAGCGAGAAGAGCTCTTGTTCGGTCACCCCGGCCACCTGGTGATGGCGCTGGGTGGAAAAGATGAGCCCGTTGTCGCTGAGGAACGACGCCGGAGAGCCCCTGGCCTCGGCCGCTTTGTGCAGGACGCGGACGACGTCGTTGCCCTTGACCACCTTCATGGCTCTCGAGGCCACGCACAGCCTCGAGTGGTCGTCGATCATGTTGAGCACCTCGTACACCTGCCTCCTCCGAACTCCACGTGGGTCATGTCGGCCTGCCAGCACTCGTTGGGCAGGTCGGCCACGAAGCGCTTGAACGAGCTCTTCGGACGCTTCTGCGGTGAGAGGGCGACAAAGCCCCGGGCCTTGAGCACCCGAAAGATCGTCGAGACCGACGGGGGGCGGCTGTGGCGCTGCGACAAGTGGAAGTGGATGGTCGCCGCACCGGCGTCGAGTCCGTCGTCGGCGAGCGCCTTGTGCACCGCGACGATCTCGTCCTCGTAGAGGTCGGCGATTCGGGTCGGTGAGCTCTTGGGTCGCCGGGAGCGCGGCTCAAGGCCGCCTGGGCCCTCGAGGCGGTAGCGGCGCAGGAGCTTGAAGAGCCAGCGGGCATTCACCCCGTGCGTCCTGGCCAGCTCCTTGATCGGCCGCCCGGTCCGCAGATGCGTCTCGATCAAAAACCTGCCCATGTCCACAGGAGCACCCCTTCACTCGGTGGTGTCCTATGTCTTGACACATGCCCAGCGGTGGTGTCCTATGTCCCGAACCCGCACACCGTCATCCGCTCCAAAGAAGTCGCAGGTCACGGTGCTGCGAGGAGCCTGAATTGGTTCCCACGGTTCCTTAAAGGGTGGTGCGCACCACATTTGCACCACATTTTCCTGAGTTTCTCGGCCGTGTGGCGGTTTACCCACATACTTTGCGGGTGAGGGTCAACGAGACCAAGGCTCGACTCCCCGCTGTCTTCTCCGGCGTGACGAGGTAGTACGCCCACCGTTCACTCGGGGCCAGTGGAGCGGGGGCACTGACGAGCGCTCGTTCCGACCATGTGAAGCGGGGACGGGCGACCTGGCGCTTGAGCACGGCCAGCTGATGGCGCAGCACGAGGATCTCGGCGTCCTTTCGCCACAGCGTCCATCCGATGAATGCGGATCGCTTCGAGCACGCGGGGACGAGGCGGTAGAGGAAGGAGAGCGCCACAGCCCGTGAGCCTCGCCGACGATCGTACCTGGTCAAACCGCCGGACGAGTAAATGGACCCTTCAGGCAAGATCGACACGATGGATGGTGACATGGTGGCCATGTCGGCTCGCACCGGCAAAATCGCGTGGGATACCAAGGTCCCCGGTGATCCCACCGGAGGGGTGACGATCGTCAACCACCTCGTCCTCACGGCGACCCTTCAGGGAGAGGTGCTCGCCCTCAACCGAACGACCGGCGCAGTGTTGTGGACCAACCGCGGTCCGGGCGTGGTCAAGGAAGGATGTCTGTCGCCGGTGGGCGAATCTATCTGCCCGTCGGATCGCCGGCACAGCTGCTTGCTCTGACGATCCTCGCCCGCTCGATAGGGGTCCGTACCGACCCAGTACGCCGGACCTGGGGCATCCGACATTCGAGCTCATCCGCCGTACGGTGGTGGCCGTCTCCGCGATGATGGTAGACGTGGAGGAGATCCAGGTGCTCGTTGCCCATCGCGAGCGCGCGACCCTGCGCGTTGGCGACGTGTTCCTGAAGATCGACACTGATCGGGCACGCACCGACGTCGAGGTCAAGGCGATGGCCATGACTTCGGTTCCGACGCCGGAGATCCTGTGGCGAAGACCGCCCGTACTCGCTCTTGCCGCCCTTCGAGGCCGGGCTCTCGGTCGCCTGGAGGAGCCGTCGCCCGCTTCTCCCGCGGCATGGGCCGCAGCGGGTGAGGCAATCCGCACCCTGCACGCCGCGCCGTTGCCGCCATGGCCCGGTCGCAGCCTCGATGATCTCGCATCCCGACTCGCCAACGAGTGTGATTGGCTCGTCGCCCACGACGTCCTGCCCGCCGACGTGGTCACGCGCAACCGTCGGTACGCCGAGACCGCGCTCCGCTCATGGACACCAGTGTTCATCCACGGTGACCTCCAGATCACCCACGTTTTTGTCGACGGAGACGAGGTCACCGGCATCATCGACTGGTCCGAGGCATCCCAGGGCGATGCGTTGTATGACCTCGCTACCCTCACGCTCGCGCACGAGGAACACCTCGATGACGTGATCGACGGCTACGGAGCCGACGTCGACCTAGATTTGATTCGAGCGTGGTGGTCGTTTCGAAGCTTGATCGCGATCAGGTGGCTCGTTGAGAACGGCTACGGCTCGCCAGAAACGCTTCCTGAGGTCGCCGTGTTGCGATCACGGACGTGAGACTGCGTAAGTCCTCTCCGTCAAGGCCCGGCGATGCACCTGCAGTTATCGCGCTGACCTAGGGTGGCCCAGATCGTCGGGTCGGTGGCACACTTGCGTGCCGGGCGCACGGGGTAGGTATCTGGAACCATGGCAAATGATCGGAAACCGCCTGCGGATTCATGGGGCTCATGTTGAAGAGCCGAAGAAGACCGCCAAGCGTTATCTCAATGAGCACGAACACCCCTACCCAAATGGGTAGGACCTTCATCAGGGCATTGGGGAAAGACGAACAAGCTTCCGGCCATGGCCGCCGCTGGTGAGCGACGGTGTGGAATCCCGGCACGCGCCGATGTGAATTTCTGGGCAAGTGGCGGGTTTGACGTGGTGACATGTGGGCGAGTTCCTGGGCACGATGGGGCGCACATCTGCGCGGTAGAGCGCCTCCTCGGCCAATGACGTTGGCGGATCGTTTCGTGGAGCAGCGAACCAGTTTGAGACCGGCGAGAGGTAGGTGTCCCCATATCGCCGAGATGTTGACAGCTCTCGGTGAGGTACGAGGCGTAGAACTGGTCCTTGAAAGCACAACTGTTCCGCCGGTGGTCTTCGGTCGCCTTAAACGTGTTGACGTTTTTTTCCGTTCCGTCAGCTAAAGGTGAAGTCTTCAACCCCCTTTCCTTTTGCGGGTCGGGGGCGAGAAATCCATCCCCGGCGTATTTCCAGCACTTTGGGGAGGATGACCCGACGACGCGAAGTGCCCAAGCCGACGGCGGTTTGTACAACATAGGCTGAAAGACGTACAATGACTCGCATGGCGAAAATGTCCGTCAGCGAGGCACGGGAGAGACTGTCCGAGGCGGTGGATACAGCCCGTCACGAGGCGGTTGTCCTCGAGCGGTACGGCAGCCCGGCCGCCGTCCTCATCAGCCCGGACTACCGGCAGCTGTTGGACGCACTCGAGGAGCTCGAAGACGTGGCTGCCTTCGATGAGGCAATGGCAGAGGATGGCGAAAACATCCCTTGGGAGCAAGTCAAGGCCGACCTCGGCTTGACGTGAGTCAGTACCGAGTGGAACTTCGGCCGGCTGCCGTCCGCGCGTTCCGGAAGCTCGATCCCGATATCCGCCCCCGCATCCAAGGTGTCATCACCCTCCTGGGTGAGGATCCGCGCCCGCCGGCCTCGCGGAGGTTGCGAGGTAGGCCGGGCTTTCGGGTTCAGGTCGGTGACTACCGTGTCATCTACACCGTGGCGGACGACCTTCTCCTGGTGGCGATCGTCGCACTTGGCCATCGAAGGGAGATCTACGATCGTGACCGAATCGTCGGACGTCTTGCTAATGGGTCGCTGCGAGCATGAAGCAGGGAGCAAACACTAGAGCGCGTGATCCGTGCTCGATCGGGCGGACACCATGAATTGCACCGGGTTTGATGGAGGCTTTTCCATTATGAACTGACGTCGGCGAGTTGATGCTCTCCTAATGTCTCATTGCCCGGGTGGTTGGTGCCACCGGTCTCGAGTTCGGCGCTCTCAGGGGATCTGGGGACCCCGATTCGATCTCTCGCGCCAGTTGGCTTCTGAACTCGGGCGGCGGCAGGTAGTTGATGGGCTTGAGTAGGCGCTCGTGGTTCCACCAGTGCACCCAGCCGAGCGTGGCCAGTTCTCGACGTCTTGACTGTCCGCCACGGTCCTTCATGTTCGTTGTCGAGGAGCTCTGACTTGTAGAGGCCGTTGATCGTCTCGGCCAGCGCGTTGTCGTAGCTGTCGCCTTTGGAGCCGACTGAGGCTACAGCGTTCTCCTGTTCGAGGCGCTCGGTGTAACGAATGGACAGGTATTGCACGCCGCGGTCGGAGTGGTGGATCAACCCGCTGAGGTCCTCGTGCTTTCTGCTCCAGATGGCCATCTCCAACGAGTCGATGGCAAGATCACTTCTGAGTGTGCCCGACACCTGAAGGGGTCCAAAACACGATGTGTGGGTTGACCAGCGCCTTTGCGAGGAGAACGTGCGAGGGTCGCACCGCTGGTGGGAGTGGTGATAGAGAGTCTGCTCAATGATCTCACCAGCAGTAGTACTGGATTCTGGGGTTTCCGTAAAGTGGCAGTTCACGGCGCTGCTCGAATAAATAGGTCCTACAGACCGGGGCTGCGGGACAACGAGAAGCCAGTGGTTCGGATGAGCGGTGACACCTCTAGCGCTCGCGGGACCAGGGTTCGAGCTGACAGATGGGTTAGTCGTGTCTAGTGTGGCCGTTATAGGACGAGTCGGAGCGCGGCGAAGCGATTGTCGACATTGGCCACGTGAGTCCGGCCTCGTAGCTGCAGCGGCGGACGAGGACGACGCCGGGGGCGTAGCCGTCCCTCTCCTCCGGCCACGGTGACATTGGTGCCCATCGGGGCGATAATCGATGACCACGTTCGACCTTTCTCAGTGAGAGATTCTGTCCGAGCGGTGGCAATTAGCGAGGAGATGCTTTTGTGCCCGGTGTCTACATAGTTACTGACAGCTCATGCGATCTCGCACAAGATGAGATAGAGCCCTTCAACATAGAAGTCGTCCCTTTGAGCATCCGGTTCGGGACCGAGGAGTTCATTGATCGCCGAGACCTGAGCATCGAAGCCTTCTACCTCAAGATGGCCATCGACGATGCGCTGCCGCAGACGGCTTGCCCACCACCGGGCAACTTTGAGCGAGCATTCCACCGTGCTCGAGAGCGGGGCGCAGACGCCGTGGTCTGTCTCAACATTTCCAGCGAATTGTCGACCACCCTTCAGTCAGCCCTCGCAGCAGCCGAGGCGTGTAAGGGCCAACTTACTGTCCATGTGATCGACAGTAAGTCCGTGTCGAGCGGACTTGGCACCCTCGTGCTTGAGGCCGCTAAGGAAGCTGACGATGGTGGCGATGTCGATTCCGTGCTCCGGCTTGTGGAGGGTCTCATCCCTCGTACGCATGTGTTCGCTGCCCTTAATACGTTGGAGAACCTAAAGAAAGGCGGCCGTATCGGAGGTGCCCAGGCGATGGTCGGTTCGCTGCTCTCGATCAAACCGGTCATCGACATCAGCGGTGGCGTGGTACGTGAAGCCGGAAAACCTCGTACGCGTAAAAGGGCCTTGCAAATGCTCTACGAGCGCATGATCAATGCTGGATCGATCCGACACATAGCGATCATGCACGGTGGGGCACCCGATATCGATGAATTCCTTGATCTCATTGCCCCTCACTTTCCCAGAACGGCGCTGCGCATCGGGAAGCTTGGTGCCGTGATCGGCGCGCACGGTGGTTCTGGGATCATTGGTGCCAGCTGGGTTGATGTCGGATAACCCGCGTCATGCCTGAAGGGTCCAAGTAGTCGGACCGGTCCATGGTTGCAACAGATCGCGTGGTGCTTGGACAACAGCGGGGTTCGAGGAGCGGGCCGTCACCGGACCGAAACACTCCTTGGGGCACCCCACGCAGAGGGGTGTGGGAACGGTCGGCCGTAGGTGCTCGTGCCATCGTCGGGAACGCCGATGGGGGGTGCTCTCAGGCAGCGCGCTCGTACTCGTGGACGATGCCGCCGAGGACATCGCGACGGATGACCTTGCCGTACGGTGGTCGAGGTCAACGGGCGGGGGAGCGGCTGGTCGAGATCGAGACTGCGGTGGGGCCTGGCTTCGTTGTAATGGCGGATGTACTCGGCAAGCAGGGCCTCGAGATGTCGTTGTGAGACGACGAGGAGGTGGTCGAGGCAGTCCTGGCGGACGGTCCGCACGAACCGCTCGGCGAAAGCGTTCGCCTCGGGCGAGGCGACTGGGGTTCGTATGGTCTCGATTCCGATAGAGGCGAACACGGCGTCGAAGCCGGCGGTGAACTTGGTGTCGCGGTCGCGGACGAGGAACCGGAAGTGGCGCCCGGCGTCTTCGAGGTCGGAGGCGAAGTTGCGGGCCACCTGGGTGACCCATGGGCCGTTGGGGTTGGTTGTGACGCCGAGCAGGTGCACCCGTCGCCGGTCGATCTCGATCACGAAGAGCACGTAAAAGCGTCGCAGCGTGATCGTGTCGACGGTGAAGAAGTCGGTGGCCAAGATGCCCTTGGCCTGGGCACACAGGAACTCACTCCAGGTGGGACGGGAGCGCCGTGGGGCGGGCGGAGGCGATGGCGGCGAAGAACCGCGGCGACGCTCGTCTTGAAGACGGCGATGCCGAGCTTCTTCAGCTTGCCGACGATGCGGAGATAGCCCCAGCGTGGATTTTCTCGTGCCAAGCGAACGATCAGTTCGACGGTCTCTTGGGGGAGGGCCGGACGGCGGGGCCGTCTGTGTGGGTAGGTCCATTGCCGTCGAACGAGGGCATGGTGCCAGCGAAGGATCGTCTCGGGCGTGACGAGGTAGGACGCCCACCGTTCACGCGGGACGAGTCGAGCGAGGGCACTGACGAGCGCTCGATCCGACCATGTGAAGCGGGGACGGGCGACCTGGCGCTTGAGCACGGCCAGCTGATGGCGCAGCACGAGGATCTCGGCGTCCTTCGCCACAGCGTCCATCCGATGAATGCGGATCGCTTCGAGCACGCGGTGAACGAGGCGGTAGAGGAAGGAGAGCGCCACAGGCTGCGGGCCTCGCCGAGTCGGTCGTACCTGGTCAAACCACCGGACGAGTAAATGGACCCTTCAGGATCGCGGTACCGGGTCGTCAGTGTGATGTACGGGCCAGGCGAGCTGGAGTCGCTCATCGAGGCAGAGGCCTGGACGACTGAGATCCAGGCGACGCGATGGTTCATTTTCGATCAGCCGGTCGCATCTGAATCGAGCTGACCCTAACGCCGGCCTGGAGCGCCAACCGACCCGGCTCGCCTCCAATGGTGGGACAGTTGCGTCAATTCCACTCGTGGGTGGCTGCAACTTTCCACGCTAGGGCTCCTGCGGGGTCCCAGGTGAGGTCGATGACGGCGGACTCGATGGATTCGACTTTCCATCCCGTGGAAAACGCCACCCGAATCTCGTCTTGCGTCACCCGACGTGGCCCCCAGTCACCTGGCTGGCGTTCGCTGAAGCAGAGCATGTGAAAGCGACCACCCGGTGCGACCATTTCAGCGAGGCTGGCGACGTAGCGCTCCCGCTCGTCGTCATCGAGGACGTGGAAGAGGCCACAGTCGAGCACTGTGTCGAACCGCTCACCCAGATCAACGAGGCGAAGGGCATCTGCGACGACGAAGCGAACGTCTACGCTTCGTTCGGTCGCCTTCGTCTTGGCCAGCTCGATGGCCCGCACCGACATGTCGACCCCCACCGCTTCGTAGCCGAGTGAGGCCGCCATGAGGGCGTGCTCGCCGGTGCCACAACCGGCATCGAGGACCCGGCCGGCCAGGTCCCCAGACTTGGCTACGTGCTCGAAAGCTGGCTGGGGTCGCCCGATGTCCCATGCAGGGGTGCCTACCGTGTAGATGGCGTCGAAGTCGTGAGTTGGGTGGGGCATGGACATCATGCTGCCAGGGATCGCCCTGGGAGTGTCCCCTTCGCCAGCTCGAGGCCTCGTTTAGGTGACCATCAGGTACTGATCATCCAGCGTGCTTGACGTGGTGTCATGCAAGCTGGGCAGTCCATAGGCGCGATTCGTAAGGCGCCACCACGATCTCAGCCTCGAAGCTCCTGCGGAGGAGTGCCTCGACGTCGGTGATGAGGCGAGTCGCTCTTGGCTCACCCAGGTCGATCACGCACGAATGGCTCCTGAGGTCAACGAGCGAATCCTCAATGGAGACCCGATGTTCCCAGGCGACGATGTGGCGTTGCGGTGAGAGAAATGGCCGGAGGTCGCAATGGATTCGGAGCACCAGTCGATGTCTCGTGAATCGCGTGAGTAGCCCGGGCACCCGGTCTGCAACTGAATACACAGAAGCTGTCGAACCACTCTCGAGAATCGGCCCAGGGATGATTCCACCATGCCGCCCACCAGCCCCCAGACCGCAGCACCCGGGCCGCCTGGTGGGTGCCTAACTTCTGGTTCACCCAGTGCCAGCGCTGTCCAAAACACAAGGCATTCGAGCGCAAGGGAATGGCGCCGGGCTCCGCAACCAGCGCCCGGAGACCTGGGGTCCGTTTGTTTCGCTCGGCGCAGCATTTCTACGACGGGGTCAAAGGCGATCACTTGGGCCTCGCGGTCGAGCAGCTGTCGGAAACGACTCCGGTTCCAGCGCCTCCGTCGCCCACCACCTTGTTGGCCAGACCGCCTGCGTGTGCCTGGAGGATGTCGTAGATCCTTTCGGGATACGAAGGGCGAGCTGCGTCGTATTCGGCAGCTGAGCTGTCAAAGGACCTCATCTCTCCATGGTGTCACTTAGGGCCTGACTCCGACCCGCCCCGGTTGGTCGGGACAAGGACACTGAAAATTGGTGATGACTCTTTCTAAGAGGCGAGGCAGCCGATCGACAGGCCCACGCACAATGGGGCGTAGAGCCGGCGGTCCAAGCGGACGAATCGCTCCGAGTTGCTTCCAGGCGCAAGGACTTCTGTTTTGCCCATGAGTCCCAAAGCCCCACGGAGTCCCAGAACAAAAGCCACGCCATGGATGGCGGTTCGTCGAACGTTCGGCGCTATGGGAACCGCATGCGCGACGAGCGCTGCAGCCGTTGCGAGTGTCCCCCGCAACGGCCAAGCAGGCCGAGGGCGGTGGAACGGCGGACGTTCCGAGAACAGCATCAGCGAGCTCAGCGCGGCTGCGAAAAGGAAGGGCGGAACCGAACGCCCATGTGAGGTGGAGAGCGGACAATGCGGCCAGAACGCTCGCGGTCAGTCGAGCTGTAAGCCGCATCCTGGGAGGCTACCGCCCCATCCCAGGGCCGCCCCTTTTCTCCGGGTCCGGGACGTCTTTTGGATTGTCGCGTCCATGACGAACCAGAAGGTTAAGGGTGTTCCGCGGATTTTCAGCGGTCAAGAGCACACCAAGCGGCCGCGGCGGAGCAAAGACGCGGACCCTCAAGTGTTCGTTTCGAGCTGCTTCTTCGGCGTCAGCAAGAGAAAGGCCCATGAAGCGAGCCCGTTTCTTTGTCGAAGTGGCCATTCTCCACGGCTGGGACCAGATCTGACCGGACCTACAGGGTGGGCAGCGGAGTCATTATGACGCCCACCGATGCACACACGACGATTTTCAACACCCGCAACCAGCTCAGGGCCACCCAGCCGTCGCCCGGGTGTCTCCAGTAGGCCATGAGCCTCGGCGCCGACGACTGAGCTGAGCGCCGAGCGGCGCGGCTTAGCCAGCCTCGTCTTGCCGAGCCGAGATTGCCACAACGGCTTTCCCTGGCCAGCACTCCGGGTGCATATCTCTCGTTGTTTGACAGCGGACCTAGGGGGGACTCGACTCGATCGTGTTCGCCGATCCGCAGCGGCCACGGTGGGGGAGGTCGAGGTACGGGCATGATCGCGGCCTCGGCAGGCCCTTTCGTAGCTGCGGGGCCCGTGAGCTCGCCAGCGAGTGTCGCTAGGGTGGCCGGAGTGACCACTCACCGGACCGATGATGAGCGCACTGTGATGGAGTACCAGCTTGAGGCGCAGCGTTCCGACCTTGCGACCCTGCTGGACGGCCTCACCGAGGAGGAGGCGCGGGCCCGGCTGGTGCCGTCACTGACCACGCCGCTTGGGCTGGTGAAGCACGCCACCTTCGTCGAGCAGGTGTGGTTCCAGCACCGAGTGGCCGGTGTGTCGCGCGAGCAGGTCGGGATCCCGGAGACCGTCGACGAAAGCTTCGCCCTAGCTCCCGAGGACACCGCGGTTGAAGTCCGGCGGCGCTACTTCGACGCCTGCAATCGCTCCCGGGAAATCGCTGCCGAGCACGACCTCGACGAGGTCTTCGACTGGCGAGGAACTCCGGTCAGTCTGCGCTTCCTCTATGCCCACCTGCTTACCGAGCTATCCCGCCATGCCGGCCACGGGGAGATCCTGGTCGAGCAACTCCGGGCCCGCCGCGGAGCGGGCGACACCGAACCCGGCAACTGAACGCCACCGCCGACTCGTGACGCTCCGGCGGCTCGTCGTGACATCCCAGAAGGGGATCCTCTTCCGGTGACATCACCGTTCTCTGCTCGGCCCCCTGCGTCCCCATAGTTCGATGATCCAACCGACCTGAGGTTCAGTTGGATGTGCCGGTTCAGATACTGCTACCAGGGTGCTATCCAGCCAGCGATCGAGTGAACCTGACCATGTCCCGGCCTGGGCCATTCAAATCGTGAACGGGTCCATACACGTCGAACCCCAAGTGGCCATGAAATGCGATCGATCCTTCATTCGCTGGTGAGGTGACGGCGCGCGCGGCCTTGCACTCAGCCCGAGCGGCTCCCTCCAAGAACTCCTCATAGACGCCACGAGCCAACCCGCCCTGTCGGAGATCTAGACGGACTGCGACGTAGTGGACATACGCCTCGTCTGGCTGGCTCGGTGATGAGAAGCCGATTAAGAACCCGGTGATGGCGCCGCTGCGCTCGGTGATCAGACTCCTCGTGTGGAAGTGCTCCACGAATAGCCTCGGCAAACCTGGAAGCAGTCCCGTCCCACCAGTCGCTTGCTACTTTCACGATCGTGTCGTAGTCCGATGCCATTGCCGTCGAACGGGATCTTCCCTCACAGTTCCAGTTTGGCAGAGACAAGATCAGGACTCCCCCAGACGAGCTGCTAAGTCCCGAGTCAAAGCCAAATGGCGCACCACATAGAGCGCGAAGCGGGGATGTGAGCTTTGGACCCTGACGGTGCCAACATTCACACGTGACAGAGTTCGATCAGCTGGCCGAACACTATGACGAAACACGCGGAGGCGAGCAACGTGGCGATGAGTACGCCAAAGACGTGGATCCCCACCTTCCGGCGGGGGATGGACCGATTCTGGAGATCGGAGTAGGAAGACCGGTGTCGTGGCTCTTGGCCTTCGCCGCCGGGGACGCACGGTCCTCGGTCTGGACCTTTCGATACCGATGATCAATCGTGCCCGTTCGCGGCTCGGTCCGGTTGTCGTTCTCTCCGACGCCATGAATATGTCACTTGCTACGGCGAGTGTCGCCCACGCCGTATCCGTGTGGGTAGTCCATTCGGTGGCCGAACCGGACCTCCTTTTCCGGGAGGCAGTCCGGGTGATTCGACCAGAGGGCCGCTACATCGTGTGCGCCACTCAGCGTTCATCGCCTGCCGACCAAGTAGGTGCGATCATCGAAGAGATGGGCACCCGAGTCGATGCTCGGCGGGGCGCTTCACATCCACGCGGGGTCTCCGTCGACGAAGTGCTCGAATGGGCTGGAGAAGCAGGCTTAGCCGGCACTGTCCACCAGCTGGGCGCGAATGGCGCTCATCAACCGACGAGGAGCTGGCGGCCATCGCAAGCCGGACGTGGCCAGCCCTGCGCGAGCTCGATGAGGACGCGATTGAGGAGGTCACCAGGCCGACCGTCAAGGCACTTCAGGCGTTACGAGCCACAGAGCACATTCGACGGGCGGTAGCGGAAATGATCGTCTTTCACCGTGGTTGAGGTTGACAAGCCGTTCAGTCCTCTCGCCGGGTGGGGATCCCTGGCGGAGACGGTACCGGCGTTCTTCTGACCTCGGAGAGATCTCAGCTGCCCTTCGTCTTACGGGCCGTGCGTGTAGCTCAAGGGGTGTGCGTGTCAGAGGAGGGCAGCGGCGAACTCATCGGAGTGGTGGGCGCCATTGCCGGTCTGGTAGGAATAATCGGTGGGACTTGGTACCTGGTTACGGGTCGCCGCCCAAGCCAGTTTGGCCCGAAGCAGACCTGAGCAGGTCTAGTGGAACCACTGCCTCCGCTCGCCCGGGGCGGTGTGGGCCAGTTCGGCACGAGTGGGGCACCCGTCAGGAGGCGTTCAGATGGCCCCGGTCGTCGGGTGCCGCTAGTACCTTGTCGGAGTGACGAACCAGGACTCAGCGCGTACTGCATCGGAATATGACGCGATGGCAGTCGAGTACGACCGCCACAATGCTAACGGTGCCGCCAACAGCTATTACGAACGCCCAGCAACGATAGCGTTGCTGGGCGACGTCAACGGCAAGCAGGTTTTGGAGGTCGGCTGCGGTACCGGGCCGGTAACGGAGTGGCTTGTTGACCACGGCGCAGAAGTGGTGGCATGCGATGTGAGCGCCGCCATGCTTGAGATCGCCCACTCTCGGGTCGGCGATGGCGCGGAACTGCATCTCCACGATTTGGCTGAGCCGCTGATATTTCTCGAAGATGCGAGCGTGGACCTGGTGGTGGCGTCGCTCGTGTTCCATTACCTGCGCGACTGGGTCGCGCCGCTCCGTGAGCTCCACAGAGTGCTCCGACCTAACGGTTCGGTGGTGATGTCAATCCATCACCCGGCATGGGACTGGAGGAACCACTGTCCTGAGGACTACTTCGCCTTCCTTCAGGTGTCAGAGGTGTGGGTCAAGCCACATACGGTCACCTTCTGGCGTCGCCCACTTACGGCGGCCGCCGACGCCATCAGTGAGGCGGGATTCCTCATCGATCGGCTGGTAGAAGCCAGGCCGAATCCGGAACTAGAGAAGCGAGATCCGAGTTCATTCCAGGAACTAACGACTGCGCCTTGCTTCATTCACCTGCGCCTGAGACCTGCACAACCGGACGGCAGTGTGGCTGGGCTTGGGGGTACTTCTTCGCAATACCCGACGGACTAAGGGTGACCCAGTTCGCCGGGGTCCGAGACGCTGTTCTTGAAGGGCCCAGCAACGATACCGTGGGCATGGAATGCTGACGTTTCACGGGGAATGAATAGGACGTAACGGGGTAGTCGGAGAAGACGTTCGCGGTACCTGAGAGTGAAGCGAGGAATTCGATGTCCGACAAACTGACAACCTGCTTGTGGTTCGATCACGGTGAGGCCCGCAAGGCGGCCGAGTTCTACGCGACGACCTTTCCCGACAGCCACGTTGACGCGATCCACCTAGCTCCGTCGGAATACCCCGGCGGAGCGGCCGGGAACGAACTTACGGTTGAATTCACCGTGCTCGGCCGATCATTCGTGGGTCTCAACGGTGGACCGAACTTCGTCCCGAACGAGGCCGTCAGCTTCATGGTGCTGACCGACCATCAGGCCGAGACTGACCGGTATTGGAACGCGATCGTCGAAAACGACGGGGAGGAGAGCGCTTGTGGTTGGTGTAGAGACCGGTGGGGCTTCTCCTGGCAAATCACGCCTCGAGCCTTGTTGGAGGCGATGAACAGCCATGACCCGGCCGCTGCAAAGCGGGCTATGGATGCGATGATGACGATGACGAAGATCGATATCGCCGCAATCGAGACCGCGGCCCGTGGATCAACACAACGTCCTTCGGGCTGAGGCACCCCCACGTGGGCAGCCTGAGCACCCTTCATCCAGACCCACGTTGGCGCCTCCGCACAGGCTCGAGAGCGGGGACTTCCCGGCGGCGTCCTCATTGAAGAATGCGTCCTCGAACGCCGGGATGGTTAGCTACCTAACGAGCAGCGATTGCCTCCAGCCACTTGCCCTCGAAATCGGCCGCCCAAGCGTCGGGCATCCTTAGAGTGGACCAAAACGACAACGGATCGTTGAGTCCTATCCCGTGGTCAAGCCAAGTGGTGAGGAGCAAGCCGTGGCTAACGAGGACAAGGCACTCCGAGGATCCAAAGTCAGACTTCAGTTGCGGAACCCGGCGGATCACGTCTTCACGACGTTCCCATCCCTCGACCACCTCGCCCTTCAGGTATTTTGCTGCGGCGCTTGTGTGCTCGTCGGCTGAGGCGTACCACGGCTTCTCCACCTCGCTGAGCTGATCCCGGACCCGGCGACCACTAACGAGGGCCAGCGCAGCAGTTTCGCGGACTCTGCGTTCCGGGCTCGTCAATACGATTGCGCTTGTAGATCGGCCCGCGAGGCTCGTTCGCAGCACGGTTGCGTCGTTCCTGCCCTTTTCGGTCAAAGGCCACTCGGCTCCCGGCGTCTCCCCGGCCATCAGCGGCTCGGCGTGCCGAATGAGAACGACCGGCGTCGCGGGGTGATCCTCGCGGTCAGATCGGATCCACTGGCTGCCCGGTTGGGATAACCCAGTTCGCCGGCGTTGAGACCGTTGACACGGGGTTGCACTAGTAATTGCGGATGCAATTTCTCCCGATCGAACAGGTGTACCTCGTCCGCCACGGGGAGACGGATTGGAACCGCAGAGGCCGCCGTCAGGGTCAGCTGGACTCACCCCTGACTGAGGGTGGAATCGCGGAGACTCAGCGGGTGGCGGCCCGAATTGGGTCGCTACAGGTAGACGGGGTGTTTTCCAGTCCGCTCGGGCGAGCCATCGCGACGGCTCAGATTTTCGCCGAAGCCCTGCAGCAGACGATCACTTCGGTCGATGATCTTAGGGAGTTGGACCAGGGCGAAATGGCCGGCCCGACGAATGAGGAGATCGAACGGACCTTCCCCGGTGAGATGGCTCGACGTTCACTGGACAAGTACGAGTGGCGATTTCCCCGCGGCGAGAGTTACGCCGACGCTGACGTCAGAGCTGCATCCGCCTTTCGCCGGATCGCTGAATCCGGACGATTTCGGCCTTTTGTTGTATCTCACGAAATGATTGGTCGGATGCTCCTCCGGAACCTGCTCGGGGTGGAACCGGAAGCGGGCCTCAAGTTGCGGCTCCACCCCGGGGTGATGTACCGGATCAAGGTTGGATCCAAGACAGTCGTTGAGATCACCCCTTGAGCCAAGTCTCTAATGCTACGGGCGTGCCCGCTTTTGCCGGGACGGTGTGCCACTATACGAATCCTCGGGATTCTGATCAGGATCGGCAAGACTTTGCTCATGCGGCATCGCCGATCGTCGCTACCGTGGCGGGTACCAGTCCATAGCAGCGAGGAGGCGATTAGAGGAGGTGCCGATGTCCCAGGATGAGAGCAGACCTCTACCAACGGTGGTCGATCGCTCGACGTTCCACGAGCAACTCGAGGCGCTGCGGGCGAGGGAGAAGGCACACACCCGTGAAGGGGACGCCATCGCCGCCTCCCGCCGCCGGCTGCCGATGGTCGAGGTCGCCGCAGACAGCCCGTTGCTCGGGCCGCACGGCCCAGTGACGTTGCTCGACGCGTTCGAGGGCCGGCGTCAGCTCATTGCCTACTACTTCATGTGGTGGCCGGGCCGACCTGCGGCCGAGCAGTGCGAAGGCTGTACGTGGGTGATGAGTCATGTGGGCGAGCTTGCGTACCTGCACTCTCGCGACATCACCTTCGCAGTGCTCTGCCAGGGGCGGAACACCGCCTACGGCCCTGGCGATGCGCAGACGTCATACGACGAGAGCCTCAGCTACCGCACCTTCATGGGCTGGGACATGCCCTGGTACTCGGCCCAGCCCTCACTTGACACCCTCCTCGTCGACCGCGAGCACGGTCTGTTCCACCTGGTGTGCTACCTGCGCGATGGCAACCAGGTCTTCGAGACGTACTGGACCAAGCGCCGTGGTGCCGAGGTGCTGGACTACAGCTACGCGCTCATGGACCTCACCGTGTTCGGCAGGCAGGAGGACTGGGAGGACTCGCCTGTGGGCTGGCCGCGGCGCGGGCACGCGACCCGGACCCTGGGCGGGGCTCCGGAGTGGCCGCCCCTGTGGGAGTGGCCAGGCGGTCGTCCCACCTCGCAATGGCCACGGCTCGAAGCCGGGTACTCGGAAGATCTGGGAGCGGCGGACGCGGGTGCAGCGCTCCCTCCGGATCACTGCCACTAATGAGTCTTGCCGGCGCCGAAAGCGTCCCCTTACCGTCGCCGGTCAGCTGTCATCATGCAGAGCGATGGAGCAAGGGGTAGTTGTTAGGCCGGCGGATCAACCGGATCGGTCAGCGATCCTAGGGACGGTTCGAGCTGCCTTCACCAGCGATTGTCACGACGAGCAAGACGAGGTCGACATTGTTGGGGCCATCTGGATCCGTAACGCCAAGGTCGACGGGCTCGACCTCGTTGCCATCCGCGACGGAGAGGCCGTGGGCCATGTGCTGGGTTCTTGGGGGGATCTGGCGGGGCGGCCCATGGCCTGCATCCCACCCCTCGCCGTCCGTGCCCGCCACACTGGTCCCGCGATGATCTCCCCCTCGGCTAGGTGCTTTACCGCCGCGGCCTCTAAGCGTACGACGGCCCATCGGCGACTGGGAGCGAAGCGTTGCAAGCCAGCGGGATGGCGATGAATTCCGAGGCGGCGCTCCGTCTGTAAGGGTGACAATGCTCAATACGAGGAGGCAGAAATGACCGCTACCACCGCACACATCAGCAAACTCGCGAACGTCGTGATCCCTGTTGTGGACGTCGACCGGGCGATCGACTTCTACACCGGTCCCCTCGGAATGGAGAAGCGCAGCGACATCCCATTCGGCGGCGAATACCGCTGGGTCGAGGTGGCACCGGCCGGCGCAGACACGGTGATCGCGATCCCCCCTCCGGGGCCGGACGGGGAGACGGGCGGCCGGCAGACCGGCATCAGCCTGCAGACCGACGATGTGGACGCCTTCCACGCCCAGCTCAAGGCGGCGGGCGTGGACGTCGACGCCGAGGTCAGCCGCATGGGCGACCCGGTGCCACCGATGTTCTGGCTGCGCGACCCTGAGGGCAACGTGCTGCTGGTCGTCGAGGTCCGCTGAGTGGCGTCCGCCGGATCAGTGCAAGCCAGCACCAGGGCCCACGCGAGGCCGCCCAACCGCCAGCGGCCGCAGGGGTCTTCCCCATGCGGGATGCCGGTTTCGCTGACGCTAGCGATCGGTCAGGCGCCCATCCATTTGCTCAGAATTGTCGCTGTCAATGTGGTGCACGTGGTACGGAGTGCTGTGATATCCGCACCACCGAAATACCACGCGCCATGAACTATTAGGGTCACCTACGGATAATCGTGGATCATCCAAAACGGCATACAGGCGGCATCTATTTTGAGGAATCGTCGGGTGAATGGATTGGGCCGAATGATATTGCCAAGGTGAGGGACGCGGGTTCGATTCCCGCCACCTCCACTTTGTGATGTCTCAAGACATCGAACACCGACGTCTGGGACACAGCGTAGACCTGGACCGTTGCTGCTGCTCAGGGGATGCGCTGATAGTCCTTGGTCGGGTCGAGGACGAGGCGGCGCAACGGTGAGCCGTCGAATCCCACGATCTCGACGTCGAGACCGTCGATGAGCATGGCGACGCGCCAGCCGGCATAGGCGTTCCCGATCCCGATGTGGTGAAGCCGTCCCCGGTGACGAAGCGTGATCCGGCCGGCTTTATCCACCCGGTCAAAGCGCAGCCGTCGCTCGCCCACCTTGACGAATGACGGGGAGGGCAGCGCCTTGTCGCGTGCGTTGTACACCGCCGCCGGTGTCTTGCGTCCGATGCCCCGGTGCGGTCGCACCTCGTTGTAGTAGTCAACGAAGCGGTCGAGCTGGCGCTGGAGTTGCTTGGGGCTCTTGATGTCCTGCATGGCCAAGAACTTCTTCATGGTCTGATGGAAGCGCTCGACTTTCCCGCACGTCTGAGGGTGGTAGGGCCGGGCGTGCTTCGCCTCGATGCCGAGCGAGAAGAGCTCTTGTTCGGTCACCCCGGCCACCTGGTGATGGCGCTGGGTGGAAAAGATGAGCCCGTTGTCGCTGAGGAACGACGCCGGAGAGCCCCTGGCCTCGGCCGCTTTGTGCAGGACGCGGACGACGTCGTTGCCCTTGACCACCTTCATGGCTCTCGAGGCCACGCACAGCCTCGAGTGGTCGTCGATCATGTTGAGCACCTCGTACACCTGGCCTCCTCCGAACTCCACGTGGGTCATGTCGGCCTGCCAGCACTCGTTGGGCAGGTCGGCCACGAAGCGCTTGAACGAGCTCTTCGGACGCTTCTTCGGTGAGAGGGCGACGAAGCCCCGGGCCTTGAGCACCCGAAAGATCGTCGAGACCGACGGGGGGCGGCTGTGGCGCTGCGACAAGTGGAAGTGGATGGTCGCCGCACCGGCGTCGAGTCCGTCGTCGGCGAGCGCCTTGTGCACCGCGACGATCTCGTCCTCGTAGAGGTCGGCGATTCGGGTCGGTGAGCTCTTGGGTCGCCGGGAGCGCGGCTCAAGGCCGCCTGGGCCCTCGAGGCGGTAGCGGCGCAGGAGCGTGAAGAGCCAGCGGGCATTCACCCCGTGGGTCCTGGCCAGCTCCTTGATCGGCCGCCCGGTCCGCAGATGCGTCTCGATCAAAAACCTGCCCATGTCCACAGGAGCACCCCTTCACTGGTGGTGTCCTATGTCTTGACACATGCCCAGCGGTGGTGTCCTATGTCCCGAACCCGCACACTGCCGGGGGCGCCAAGCTTTCTTCGGCTCTTCGGATTCTGGCGGGGTCGCGCTGCGGCCGAGAATCCCCCAAGGAATCGGACAAAGGTGCTCCATGCTTGAGATGTGACTCAGCAAACAGGAAGCACCTTGGTCCTTCATCACCCTAGTGAGATCCTTCAGGCCCTGGTCGGCCTGAAAGGTGTGGCGGTCCTGCATTACAAACGCAGTGGTCAGGACGTGGAGTTGATGATCGAGCAGGTGCTCGGTGATCTGCGAAATCCGACCTGTGCGGAGCGGCCCAGGTCAAAGACGCCCCGTGGTGCGCTACATCAATCTGCCGGAGTTCGGTGTCCTTATGCGCCTCGCCTGGCGTAAACACCGCCTGCGCTCTGTGAGCTTGCAGTGCCCGAAGAAGACGTTCTCGCTCGGTGACCACCGCATCGCGGCGAAGAACTACCTCCTCACCACGCGAGCAGCCAAGTGGGCGACCGTCCAGGTGGGCACCGGACGCACGGTCAAAGAGGTGGCGGGCGAGCTCGCCTGTAACTGGCACACGGACAACGACGCCGTGACCACCTATGGCAAGGCCCTCTTGGAAGCTGACCGCAAGCGGATGAACAAGACGAGTGCCATCGGTCTCGATGAAACCAAGTCCTTACCACCGACGAGCGCAAGCGATTACTCGAGCTCGACGGCCACCTTGGACACGTCTCCCAACAACGGGGCTGAGGGCAGTCGGGGAGGAAGAGAAACTGCCGCAGCGTCTCCAAGCAACGACAGCGGGGCGTTAGTCAAACGAAGCGGAGGGCGATCAGTTATTCACCGTGATATTCACGCCCGAGCTATAAGCGCTTCCGCCTGAGTTGGAGGCTTCGGACAACAAGACATAGGAACCATTGGCGACAGTGGTGCTTTTCCAACTGCACAGCCACCCGTAATAGGTCTGCGTGGCCGTGCAGAGCACCGGGGCGTTGTAGCCGTAGGAGCCGCCGAACAGCCGGAACTCGACGCTGGTGGCGTTGGAGGCGGAGGCATCGAGGGTGGTGGATCCGGACAACGTCGCCCCATTGGAGGGGACGAGCACGCTCGTCGTCGGCGGCGGGACGTTATTCACCGTGACATTGACCCCCGAACCGAACGCGCTTCCACCCGAATTGAAGCCCTCAGAGACCAAATTCGTACGAACCGTTCGGTACCGTCGTGGTGTTCCAACTGCACAGCCACCCGTAATAGGTCTGCGTGGCCGTGCAGAGCACCGGGGCGTTGTAGCCGTAGGAGCCGCCGAACAGCCGGAACTCGACGCTGGTGGCGTTGGAGGCGGAGGCATCGAGGGTGGTGGATCCGGACAACGTCGCCCCATTGGAGGGGACGAGCACGCTCGTCGTCGGCGAAGGGCCGGCCCCAGTGGTGATGCGCCCGATCGAGTTGTTCGCATAGTTGGTGAACCACAGTGCTCCGTCGGCGCCCCCGGTGATGCGTTGGGGAGAGCCAATGCTGGGGTCGGTGTAGTTGGTGACCACCCCGCTGGTGGTGATCCGGCCGATCGAGCTCGTGGCATAGTTGGTGAACCACAAGGCGCCGTCGGGGCCTGCGGTGATGCCGCTTGGGCCGCTAATGCTGGGGTCGGTGTAGTTGGTGACCGCCCCGCTGGTGGTGATCCGCCCGATCGAGTTGACTTGGGGGTGTTGGTGAACCACAGTGCGCCGTCGGGGCCCGCGGTGATGTCCCCCGGGCCCGTGATGCTGGGGTCGGTGTACTTGGTGACCACCCCGCTGGTGGTGATCCGCCCGATCGAGCCGTGGCATTGTTGGTGAACCACAAAGCGCCGTCGGGGCCTGCGGTGATGCCGCTTGGGCCGCTGATGCTGGGGTCGGTGTAGTTGGTGACCGCCCCGCTGGTGGTGATCCGCCCGATCGAGCTGAAGCGGGGGGTGGAATTGGTGAACCACAGTGCGCCGTCGGGGCCGGCGGTAATGTCCCCTGGGCCGCTAAAGCCGAGCTCGATGCCGGTGCTATAGCAGGTGACCGCCCCGCTGGTGGTGATCCGGCCGATCGCTCCGGGGGCGGAGGAGTTACTCACAATGGAGGTGAACCACAACGCGCCGTCGGGACCGGCGGTGATGTCCTGGGGCTCCCCGCAGACCGGGTAACTGGTGACCACCCCGCTGGTGGTAATGCGTCCGATAGAATTGTTTCCAGCGTTGGTGAACCACAAGGCGCCGTCGGGACCGGTGGCAATGTCGAACGGGGCGCCAATGCTTGGGTCGGTGTAGTTGGTGACCACCGGCGTGGAAGCGCTGGCGGTAGCAGCAAACCACGGCAGAATGAATGAGCTCATGGCAAGCCCTGTGCTCAAAAAGAGGGTAGCCAGCCGCCGAGGGGTACCACGGAAAGCGGATGTGCCATACAACACCATTTGTAGCCCCCTTACGTGGTACGACATTCCGAGGATATCGGCGCCACGCAACTACCACACGTCGTTGAGAACAATGGTCACGTGCGGACGATCCGCGATCATCAAATCGGCATTGTTCGATGCGCCTTTTTGACTAGTCAGGGACCATTTGCTGCCGACGATTAGCTGACGAATCGAGCGTGGTTGACCTTCAGACCTCAGACAGGATTGACTGGCCGTGACGATGGATTCGGGATGTAGCTGATCCAGGCTTGGTATTACCCTCGGGCGCCGGCAATCTGGAGAAGAATTACCATGACTAAGCCGGGCCCCCTGCTCGGGGCAGACGAGCAGCTAAACCACCAGATCGCCGACACATTCGCCCGGGTGGGCCAGTCCGATCGATCTTGGACCGAGAAGGTCTGGGCCATGGCCGCGGCCCGGGACGGGTCGCTGAGCTTGGCGTTCGGGTCTTGGGAAGTACCTTAACCGGAACGTGATGGACGGATTCGCCGGCGTCTCCCGGGGCACCGAGCAGTGGACGGTGCGATCGAGCCGTCGCCTGTCGCCGACGCTGGAGCAGACCGAGGTCGGACCGATCAGCTACGACATCATCGAACCTCTGCGGCGGACCCGGTATCGCCTGGCCGCCAACGAGGTCGTCCCCGTCCGCTTCGATCTTGAGATCGAAGGCGTGGCGCCACCGGTCATGGAGGAGCGCGGAGACCCACATCAGTCGCAGTCGCTCTCGGATCGACGCCGACATCATGCGCTTCCACCAGAGCGGCGTGGCCCGGGGCTGGGTTGAGGTGGAAGGTGAGCGGTTCGAGATCGACGACGAGCGGTGGGTGGGTGCCCGTGACCGCTCGTGGGGCCTGCGCTACGGGGTCGGGCTGCCACCTGAGGACATCGAGGTGACACCGATGCCCGAGGACATGTCGGGCATGTTCGTCTGGATGCCTGTGACGATGACCGGGCGCGATGGTCGTCACTTCGCGCTCTTCGTCTACTACCAGCGATTCCAAGGTCGAGGGTGGTCCACCGGGAGCGCTCGAGGAGGAATCGAGCTTGCCGACGGGAGAACCAAGCCGTTTCGGGACGTCGTTCCCGACCTGCAGTTCAGGGACGACAACCGACGGCTGTTGGGCGGCAGGATCCGCGGGGTTCTCGCCGACGGGACCGAACGCATTTACCGCATCGATCCGGTGTCGGCGACCGGCTTCCACTTGGGCACGGGACTCTACGGTGGGTTCGAGGGGCACTACCAGGGTGAGTGGCGAGGCGAACTGCAGGTCGATGGCGAGCACATCACCGGGTGCGACACCGTGGAAATGGCCCACCGTATCCACCAGCATCGTGACTGCATCGTCCTAGTGGAGGACCTCGGTGACGGATCGACCGGGGTCGGAACCATGCAGTCAAACGCCACCGGTCCGAATCCCGAGATGGGCCTCACCGCCGCAGCCTCTTTCATCTAATTTCCTGAAGAAGACAGTTCCGCTTGGGGGCGGGCGCCAAGTTCCACCAGGACCTCCCACGGTGGCAGCGACGAATGGCAGGCAAGTACCGGCGACTCGCGGATGCCAAACGTGTGGGTGCCGAAAACCCACTGGATCCAGATCTTGTCTCACCGCAGGTGCTACCGAAGGGACGTAGGTGGCGGCAACTGCCGACCTTCCTTCTGGTACACCATCCCTGGTCGGTGGACCGGCTCACGTTTTTGGCAACCACAGGCTCGCACTGGAGTCTCATAAATCCGCAGCGCATCGCGGCGAACGGTGGCAACCGGACCTTGACGAACCCTGGTGGTCGTGTCACCATCAGGAGAGAAGTCTGAGCAGCGAGCATCCGAGCATGATTGAGTTCTGACCGAGATGGTGGGTCAGTTCGTGGCGGCATCTGACAAGGTGTCCGGTCACGACCCGTCACATTGACAGCTGACAATTTAGCAGCTGAGCGTCCTGAGCGAAGGCTAGATGAAAAAGAGGCGGGACCGATCTGCAGGCTCTGATGCACTTCATCGGATTGGCACTCGAAGGTGGCGGGAAACAGATTTGTCCGAACGGTCCCGCGAATCGCGAACGTGGTGCCTCAACATGAGGTGGCCGAGCGCCAATGAGCTTCGAGCATCTCGTTGACCGGCTCTCCGGCGTCCTGTACCGAGTGGTCGGTGCCGGGAACAACCGTGTGCACGCCGCCGACCTGCATGGCGATGGCATCGGCGATGTGCTCAAACCCTGGGATCATCCCCGAGGTCAGTACCAGTACTGGGAACCCGGCTGACGCCAAGATGGACGCATCGACAGCGGCCTCGTCGGGGACCCGGATCTGGACTGCGTCTGCGGCAAATGCCTTGGCGATGTCGACGAAGAAGTCAGGCGCAGGGTCGGGGATCTCAACGCCGATGCCCAACATCGCAAAGACACTCCGCATCATCACCACCGGATCCTCGGGGGGGTTCTTGAAAAGGGCCCGGTTCTTGGCTGCCATGTCTTTGACCACAGGGTCATCAGGGGCGAAACAGAACGCGGGAGCCTCAATCAGGACCAAGGAAGCGACCAGCTCGGGGTGGGCTGCGGCCATGTAGAGCGCGACCATGCCGCCGTAGGAGTGTCCGACGAGGTGCGTGCCCGGCTCAAGAAGCGGGGCGAGCAGATCGCGTCACGCTCGAAGTCTTCGTCGCCCTGCCGCGGGCTCTGGCCGTGGGCCGGTCGGTCGGGAAGGACCAGGTGCCAGCGCTCTTTGAGGGGCTCCTGCTTGGAGAAGGCCGCCGCACCACCACCAGGGGTCCCGCCGTGGATGAACAGGGCACGCGGCCCTGCTCCCCATTCCGTGACGTATACACCGTCGATATCGGTCACTGGTGTTCGTCCTCTCCTATCGTCGAGTGTGCCAGACTGCGCACTCGTCTTCGCACCGATGGCCAGGTGCAGCAGCCCGATCGGATCGTCCGTGTGCGTCGCCGCGCCACGCCACGTGCTGGTCGGGTCGGACAAGGACGAGCGGGCGTCGAAGAGGTCACGCGTGCCCACCTTCCCCAAGGTCGACGCCCAACAGCGGGATGCCGAGTTCGTCGGCCGCGGCCATGATTGATTTCGCCGCCGGAGAGGACTGATCTCCGACCAGACTGAACCCACGACCCAGGTGGTCGAAGAGCGAGTCGCCCGGGCGCGAACCAAAAGTGTGGCAGGCGATGACCCGGGCGTGCGGTCGGAACGTAGGTCTTGTCGTCGAACTCGTCGGCCCCACCAGGTTCGGTCGCCACAATGGACGAGCCCTCGTAGTCGTACCCGAGCGTCAGTCCGAGGCTGTGGAACTCGGCGTCCTTGCTCGAAAGGATCACCGCGGCGACCGACTCGACCACATCGGCGAACTCCTCGTCGTCGCCGAAGAGGCGTGGGTCGCTGAGCTCGGTCGACAGTGTCCTCATGTTCTTTGCGGACACCGCGATGGTCAGCGCCTCAATCGGTCGACGTTCTTCCTCGTAGGTCGCGAGCAGTGACTCAGGCGCCCAGCCGTTGAGCACCGCAGCGAGCTTCCAGCACAGATTGACGGCGTCACCGACGCCGGTGTTGAAGCCGTGGCCACCCCAGGGTGGATTCTGGTGCGCCGCATCACCGACGAGGAAGACACGCTTCGAGGCGTACTTGTCGGCGAGCAGCATGCTGGCCCGCCAGGCGTCAGTGGAGAGGACCTCAATCTCGATCTTTTCTCCGAGCAGGTTCTGGACGATCTCCTCGGGTGTTCGAGTTTCGGTTGCCGGGTCGACACCGAGTCCGCCTCCCCACCAGGTCCCATCGAGATCGAGCCGGCCGACGAGTCCGGGCTGGTCGGGATTGAGCACCCAGTAGTGGATCGCCGGGCCGTGCGGGCACGCGGTCCGAAAGCTCCGGAGCCCGGAACGTGACGTTGAGGTTCGGTCGCGAGTCGTCGCTGCCCTCAAAGCCTCGCGCCGATCGTCTCGCGCGTCTTGCTTGCCCGCGCCGTCGCATCCGAGCACGTAGGGCGCGGTGACCAGTCGAGCGTATGCCCGCTTCGTCCTCGAACTCGACATCGACGCCGTCGTCATACTCCGTGACCCCGACCACCACGACGCCGGTGACCATATTGGCGAACTCCGACGTCGCCACCGTGTCACGAAAGAGCCGCTCGACGTAGGGTTGGGCGACCTGCTGGCCGCACTCCGCGACGAGGTCGGAGCCCGCCAGTTCGAGTCCGAAGCAGTCCGAGATCCGGGCGATCTCGCGGCCGAGCACCGTCGTGCAGAACACGACCTCCTTCGACCAGGAGACCGGCAGCGGGGCCCGCTCGGCGCAGTTGGTCGGCGAGGCCCCAGCGCCGGAGGTGCTCCATCGTGCGTGGCGACACCGTCTTGGCCCGTGGGCGCAACATGGTGACGTCCTTGCGGCGCTCGAGGATCAGGGATCGAACCCCGTGATGGGCGAGCTCGAGGGCACGAAGCGAGGCCGACCGGGCCGCCACCGACAATCACGACCGGGGGCTGCGTCATCACCCACAACGGTCTGGATTGATCTGAGGACATCTACGTCAGCCTCCTGCTTGCTCGAGCCACCGATGGAACGGATGGTCCGTCTGATCGCCGCGGTGCGCCTGGTTGGGCGACCGCTGCATCTGCGCAAAGCCGACGGCCAGGAGCAAGCGCCACGCCATTGAAGAGGTCCGGCGTCCACACCGGCGCGCCCCCGAGCTCAAGTCCTTCGACGCCGATGGCGAGCACGGCCACGGCGACCAGGGTTCCCAGCACGTTGAAGCGGCCGCCTTTGAACTGGGTCGATCCGAGAAATGCCGCCGCAAACGCAGGCAGCAGATAGCCAGCTGAGATGGTCGGGTCACCCGTTGAGAGCTGCGATGCGGTGAGGACGCCGGCGAAGGCGCTGAGGACGCCGCACGTCACCGTGGCGCCGAGGATGACGAGCGAAGTCCGCACGCCCGCCAGCCGAGAGGCCTCGGGATTCGCGCCGGTCGCATAGACCCTGCGGCCGAATGAGGTGTGCTCGAGGACGTACCAGACGACGAGCGAGACCGCCGCCGCGAAGTAGACGGGATAGACGATCCCGAAGAGTTCGACCCGTGGCGATCGTCCGGAAGCTGGTGGTGACCACGATGATCGGCTCGCTGCCCGAGATCCAGTCGATCAGCGCGATGAGGATGGAGCTCATGGCGAGCGTGGCGATGAAAGAGCCGATTCTGGCCTTGACGATGAGCCCGGCGACGACCACCCCGATCGCCGCACCAGCGACGAGGGTCAGTGCGAAGGCAGCGGGGATGGGAAGGGACTTGTCCGAGATCAGCCAGGCCACGAGCACGGCGCCGATGCCGACCTCCGTTCCTAGTGCGAGGTCGATGACGCCCGCAGAAAGTGGGACGACCACCGCGACGGCAATGATGGCCGAGATTGCCTGGTTGTCGAGCAAGAGCCGCCATGTCTGCACCGTCAAGAAGGTGTGCGGTTCCCAGATCGAGAAGACGACGAACATCACGGCGAGGATGTACAGCGCACTGACATTGCGAAACGATGCGGCGCCGCCGGAACCGCGCCCAGGAGGGCGGCTCGGGCGGCACCCGCTGTCACCGCCACGCTCGAGGGCGAACTGTCCAGCTCGACGGTGCGCTCTGGCTGCACACCGGTGCTCACGAGGCCACCTCGATCACGTCGGCGCTGGCGTCGCAGCGATGTCCGGAGGACGGCCTCCTCGGTCAGCTCGGAGCCACTCCAGCTCGCCGACGAGGTGCCCGCGATCGAGCACGAGCACTCGGTCGCAGATCTCGGCGAGTTCCTTTGTGTCCGACGAGTTGACGAGGACCGCAGTACCTCGCCGCGCCGCATCGCGCACGAGCTCGTAGATGGCGGCCTTTGCGCCGACATCGACGCCCGCAGTCGGTTCGTCGAGTACGAGGACGTTCGGTTCGGTCCGCAGCCACTTGGCCAACACCACCTTCTGCTGGTTGCCCCCGGAGAATTGGCTCAGCGGGCGTTCCGGCTCGGCTGGGCGAAGGTCGACCGCGCTCGCCCACCGATTGGCCTCCGCGCGTTCGGTACGCCGAGGTATCCAGCCGAACCGGCGCTGGACCGATCGCAGGCCGGCCAGCGTCAGGTTCTCGCGCACGTTCATGAGCATCACCGCACCCTGGCGGCCCGGTCGGCCGGCACGTGGCCCATGCCGGCGGCGATCGCAGCGGTGACGTCGCCCGCCACGAAGTGAGACGCCATCGACCTCAACGTCGCCCGCCCGGCGACTCGCGGCCCCGAAGAGGAGCGGACCGAGCTCCTCGCGCCCCGAACCGAGCACGCCACTCACGCCGAGAATCTCGCCCGCCCGGACCGAAGAGAGAGAGGCCGGCCAGCCGCTGGCCGACAAGGTCGCTGACCTTGAGCCGCACGTCCCCGAAGGTCGGGGTATCGCGCTCGTTCCGGCTGGTGGGATCACTGCCGACCATGGCGCGCACGAGCGAGGCATCGTCGGCCTCGGTCTACAGGGCATTCGAACACCGAGCGGCCGTCGCGAAGCACGATCACCCGGTCGGCGATCGCTCGGATCTCATCGAGTCGGTGCGAGATGAACAGCACGCCGGCTCCGGCGCTGGTGACCTGGCGGATCGCATCGAAGAGGCGCTCGGCCTCACTGGAATGGAAGCTGGCCGTCGGCTCGTCAAGCACGAGGGTGCCGTCCGGCCGGTTCCAGCCGTTCATGGCGCGGGCCAGCGCGACGATGGTTCGCTCAGCGGGGGAGAGACGCGCAATGGGCGCACGGACGTCGATGGTCGCTCCCGCGCTCCGCACGAGCTGCGCCGCACGGACGTGCTCGCCACGGCGTCGCCCCGGCAGCAGGTCGCGAAGGCCGAGCGGTCGTGCCAGGTCGAGGTTTTCGGTCGTGCTCAGTGGCTCAATCAGGCCGAGGTCTTGGTGGATGAAGTGGAGCTGCTCGCCCCGCGCTTCTCGACGACGGGCGGAGTGGCCCTCAGCGTCGAAGACCTCGATCTGCCCGTCCGGATCCGCCTGGTGGACCCCGGCCAGCACCTTGACGAGGGTGGACTTTCCCGAGCCGTTCTGACCGACGATCGCGAGCACCTCGCCGCGGTGGAGATCGAACGAGACGTCGTCGAGCGCCTTGGTTCCGGCGAAGGTCTTGGAGACCCCACGAACCCGAAGCAGGGGAGTTCCTTGGCCAGCCCTATCCGCACGGCCGGCAAAGGCGACTGGTTCGGGCTTCCCTACGGCCACAGCGACGCGAACCGCTGCGCGACGTCGGGGTAGCCGGACCATCCGTTTGCCACGTCGGCCGCCGTCACGTTGGACTTGTTGAGCACTTCGATCACGCCGCCCTGCTCCGATGCCTGCACTTTCTGGTGCGTGAGTGTCTTGGCGATCATGTCCATTATCTGCCACGTCTCGGTCATCGAGTCGAGTCCAATGCCTCCGGTGATCGTGCCGGACTTGATGTCGGCCAGGGTGACCGGCGGAGGCGCGAACCCGAAAGTCGTGATGGATAACCCGGCAGCAGTCAACGCGGCTGGCAATCCGGTGGCCCCCTGCTTCGGTCGCGAAGACTGCAGTGTTGACCGAGGGATTCGCGCGCAGGTAACTCACGACGGCGTTGGGCGCCGTGGATCCGTACGTGAGCACGGACAACTCTGAAATGACTCGCCTTGCAGGTCGGACAGATCTTCTTCAGCTGCGCGGAGAAGGCGTGTCCACATGTACGGGGAGAAGGACAGCTCAGGGGCGCCGAAGAAGACAACGTTGGCGTGGATCCCTTTGTGCACGAGCACCCAATCGGCCATCAGCTGACCGCCGAGTATGTCGTCGTTTTGCCCGCCACTGACTGCGGTGAGTCCGTACGCCTGTCCACCGGTGACGCCGATGCCGAAGACTGGGATGCCGGCCTGCTCGAGCGCCTTGAGCGTCCCGCCGAACAGCGACAACGTCGTTCCGGCAACGATCACCGCCGCCGGGTGCAGCGTGCCAGTGCCGCCTGTGCGGCCGACTGGACCGTCGAGGAGAAAAATCCAGCACTGATCACAGTGAGTTTTGCGCCGAGCGCCGCGGTCGGTGCCTGCAGTCTGCTTGGCGAACATGGCGCAGATGGGCGCGCCGCACTCAAGATAGGCGATCTTCGTGCCTGCCGGGCGGCTTCTTGTCGAGCTTCTCGGTGACGGGGAACGCGTTCGGGTGCCCAGTGATGGGCGCCAGGCCATCGTTGGCGGTAGCGAGCCCCGACGAGTTGGGCGCGACCCGAGCGGTCGCTGCCTGCGCGGCGCCGAACGTCGCCGTCATGGCGACGGTCGAAGCAACGGCCGTGGCAATGAAGAGCCAGGCGTCTCGGTCGAATCCGGTGGTTCATGGGTTCCTTTTGGTTTCTGGTAGGGGGATGTCAGAGCGCGATGGAGCGCTGCTTCTCGGCCAGCTCCATCAGGTCATCGGGCTGCAGGAACGTTGCGGGAGGTTCGGGCCCCCAGTTGTAGAGGCCGAACTTCCCTGCTGCGGTCTCAGGTATCCACGCCGCGTCTTCGGGGATGTAGTCGAGATCCGAGTAGTACTCCGAGAAGTTGCCCGCCGGGTCCCGGAGGTACCAGAAGAAGTTGGAACCGGCGTGATGACGTCCGAGACCCCAGACGTGTCGCTCGGGATGACCCTCAATCAGGGCCGACGCGCCACGGCCGATCTCATCGATGTCATCGACCTGCCACGCGCTGTGATGGAGGAAGGTTGCGGGAGCTTCCAACACCAGCAGGTTGTGGTGGTCGGTCGAGCACCGCAAAAATGTGCCGATGTCACCGATGTAGTCACTGACCTTGAAGCCGATCAGAGTGGTGAAGAAGTCGTTCGTCGCCGCAAAGTTCCGAGTCGTGATTACGACGTGTCCGAGTTTGCGAGGCCGGACACGGGTGTCTCGGAGCACGCCCGGTGCACGCGTGCCCACACGCTCCGGCGGACCCGCACCGTTGTAGCGCAGTGGCTCGACTGATAGTGATGCGACCCGGGGCGCCAGCTCGAGAACGACTTTTACGCCGGACTCGGGCTCAACGACGCTGATGGAGGCTTCCGTCGCCGTGACCGGAGTGGCCGGCAGCGTCCAGAGCGCTGCGGGCACGATCCAGATCATCGTTGTCGTCCACGCCGACGACCAGCTGGACCAGTCGCCTGGTCGGGGTGGCCTCCAAGTACAGCTGCCGACCACCTTCGGTGGTGGAAAAGGCGTTGTTCCCGGAGCGCTCGAGACCGAAATGCCTCGTAGTACTGGGCTACCGGCTCAGGATCTGGAACCCCGATCGTGATGGAGCGCAGCTGGTGCAGTGCCATCGTTCTCAGTCTTCCCTTGCAGCTTCTCGAGGAGCAACGAACGTCTGAGTGATGGTGCCGATTCCCTCGATCCAACTGCGCAGCACATCCCCGTCATGTAAGAACTGCGGTGGCGTCCGCCCCATCCCGACTCCTGACGGCGTGCCGGTGAAGATGATGTCGCCGGGGGACAGGGTGACGATGCCGGAGAGGTAGGCCACGAGCTCGGAGACGGGAAAGATCATGTCGGAGCTCCGGCCCTTTTGCACGATCCCGCCGTTGAGCTCGCACCCGAGTTCCAGGTCATCGCGACGATCGAATTCATCGACCGTTACCACGCAGGGCCCCATTGGAGCGAAGGCGGGGTAGGACTTGGCCAGGCTGAACTGGGGCGCCGGCCCGCTGCGCTGGAGTTCGCGCTCTGAAATGTCCTGTCCGACGGTGAGGCCCGCCACATGATCCCAGGCCCGGCCGAGCGGCACCGATGTCGCCGCCTTACCGATGACCACGACGACCTCGACCTCCCAGTCAACCGATCCTGGCGGGAGTTGCACCGTGGTGACGGGACCGGCAATGGCGCTGGGGAATTTGGTGAAGACGACCGGAGCATCGGGCTTGGCGAACCCCGATTCAGTGGCATGGTCCGCGTAGTTGAGCCCGATGGCGAAGACCTGACGCGGTGAGGGCACAGGTGGGCCGGCCACCGCCGGGTCGAACGGCTCGTCAGCCCCGCCCACCCCGCTCGCCCAGGTTCGAAGCTCATCGAAGCGCCAGTAGGCCTGCTGGGGGTCGGAGGAGAACTGGTTGTTGCTCGCACGTTCGACGTCGACCGCCCCTCCGGGCACAATCACCTTCAGCCGACCATCGACGTTGGCGACTCGCATGTGGCTCTCCCCCCGCAACGTTGCGACGCCCCTCGGGCACTCGCTGCACTCTTTCATATCCTTTCGGCGGCTTCGGGCCGCAGTTCAGGCTCGGTACTCGGGGCAGTGTACCCAGAGAATCTTGTGTATTCAAGCAGATCTCATAATTTCGCAAATACTTATCAATTCATCGATTATGCGAGATTTTGGCCGCTCGGTGTTCTAGATTGTGTTCACGACAATGACGGGAACCCGAACAAAGGCAGAGCGCGTCTACGAACTGATGCGAGCGGACATACTCGCCGGGCGCCTCCAACCGGGTGCGCGGCTTCGCTACGCCGAACTGTGCGAGCGCTATGTCACCAGCACCGGCGTGCTCCGCGAGGCGATGCTGCGCCTCTCAGAGCAAGGCCTCGTCAAGGGCGAGCCCCAGCAGGGGTTTCAAGTGGTGGACCTTTCGGTGGAGGACCTGCGCGACCTCACCGAAGCCCGGGTCGTCCTCGAAGCGTTGGCGTTGCGCTCTGCCATCGCCGACGGCGACATCGAGTGGGAATCACGGATCCTGGCCTCGCATCACCGTCTCAGTCGTACGTCGCAGTACGACGCGGGCGATCCCGATCGGCTCAGCGACGAGTGGGTGGCCGAACATGCCGAATTTCACCAGGCCCTGTTGAACGGTTGTAACAACCGACGACTCAAGGAGATCGCAAGTTCGCTGCGCGACACAGCAGAACTCTACCGCCGCTGGTCACTTCCTTTGGGCAATGGCGCCGACCGGGATGTGTCCTCAGAGCACGATGAACTGCTTGAGGCGGTGCTCGCCCGAGACGCGGACCGAGCAGTCGAATCATTGACAAACCACATCACCCTCACCACGAACATCCTCCTCGACACCTACGCCGCTGCGTCACCGCACTCGTAGTGTCGCTCGCGGTGCACCTGCAGTGTCGGTCGCTCGATGGCGCGACAGTAGAACCGATTCGGACAACGGCGACAGAGAATCAGTTCTCCCGTGCATCAAATGGATCTTAAGGGGGCGGCACATGCCGAATATCCCGAGTTACGACAAGCTCAACAATCTCGTCGCGCCTTTGGCCAGCCTGCCAATCCGGGTGACGGCGGCTTAGCCGGCGTGCCATAGTGCCTCCAGCATCCTCCCATCAACTCTGGGAACCTTCGAGCGATGCCAGAAGTCAATGTCGCCTCGGCCGATTCCTTGATCGATTGCAGGAGAAGCAGGGCGTTCCGCTTATCAGCCACGAAGCAGCTTGGATGTGGTCGATCGATCACCTGGAAGAATTTTGGGCCGAAATAGTCGACGAATTCGGTATCGCGTTCCGCGACACTCCCACTGCGGTGTTGCTCAGTCGGGATTTGCCCGGAGCGCGATGGTTTCCAGGCGCCACTCTCAACTACGCGGAACACGTTTTGGCCGCTCCGGGAATGCGCGAGCACGAGTCAGCTGTGTGGTCGAAGTCGCAGAGCCGACCATCCAAGTCGCTTACGATCGGAGAACTTCGCCGGCAGGTGTCGGGCTGTCGCGCCGGACTTCGCCGCCTCGGCGTTCGGAAGGGCGACCGTGTCGCCGCATATCTTCCGAACATTTCGGAGACCATGGTGGCCATGCTGGCAACGGCCAGCCTGGGCGCCATCTGGTCGTCGTGTGCACCAGAATTCGGGACTCGGGCGGTGCTGGACCGATTGACACAGATTGAGCCGACAGTGCTCCTCGTCGTCGACGGGTACCGATACGGTGATCGACGGGTCGATCGCACCGAGGAGGTGGCACAGATTCAGGCCGGCCTCTCGTCGCTGCGCCACACGGTGGTAGTGCCCTATCTCGAGCCCGAACCCGCTCGTGTGCCGGGAGCAATCCCGTGGGATGCGCTGATCGGTGGAAGTGATGACGCTGAGACGGCCTTCGAACATGTGCCCTTCGATCACCCGCTCTACGTTTTGTATTCTTCGGGAACGACGGGACTGCCCAAACCGATCGTGCACGGCCACGGGGGCATCACCGTCGAGCACGCCAAGCAACTCGGGCTCTACGGCGACCTGGGGCCCGATGATCTTTTCTTTTGGTTTTCCACCACAGGTTGGATGATGTGGAACTATCTGATTTCAGGCCCCCTGGTTGGGGCTGCGGTGGTCTTGTTCGATGGAGACCCCGGCTATGGGGGGCTCGACCATTTGTGGCGCATGTGCGGTGACCTTGGCGTCACGTTCTTCGGTACGTCGGCGCCTTTTCTCATGGCATGTCGCAGGGGCGGGCTAAGGCCCGGCGAATTGACCGACCTCTCGACCCTGAAGGCGATTGGCTCAACGGGCGCCCCCTTGCCGCCCGAGGGTTTTGAATGGGTCTACGAGGCGGTGAAGGGCAACGTCCTGCTGTCCTCGGTATCGGGGGGCACGGACGTCTGTTCGGCCTTTGTCGGAGGATCGCCCTTGACTCCAGTGAGGGCGGGAGAGATCAGTTGCCGGTACCTCGGCTGTGCGGTCGAGGCGTTCGACGATTACGGGCGACCTGTGATCGGCCAGCAGGGCGAGCTGGTCATCACCGAGCCCATGCCGTCGATGCCAGTGGGATTCTGGGGCGACGCGGATGGTTCGAAGTATCGAGCCGCATACTTTGAGGACTATCCGGGGGTATGGCGCCACGGTGACTGGATCACTGTCAGCAACGATGGCACTTGTGTCATATCTGGCCGCAGTGATTCGACACTGAATCGTGGGGGCGTTCGGCTTGGCACCAGCGACTATTACGCAGCTGTCGAGGAGCTCGCAGAGGTAGCCGATAGCCTCGTAGTACACATCGGTGACAGTGGCGCGGACGGAATCGGAGAGCTGCTTCTGTTCCTCGTCCTTGCTCCCGGTGCAGTCCTAGACGATCACCTACGCGACCGGATCAACTCCCTGTTGCGTACCCAGTTGTCGCGTCGGCACGTGCCTGATCGCATAGAGGTTGTGCCTGCCGTGCCCCGCACCTTGTCGGGAAAGAAGCTTGAAGTGCCAGTAAAACGAATCCTTGAGGGCGCTCCGGTCGACCTGGCGGTCAGCCGGGACTCACTAGCCGATCCGGCAGCGCTGACCCCCTTCGAACTGCTCGCAGCCGATCGTTTCAGATCAGAGTGATCCCTGACTCTGAACGGCTTGTCGATTTGTCCAGCGTTTCGCGACGGCTTTGTAGGTGTTGATACGCCTTCCGCCGTGCACTGGATTACGCAGACCACGTACCCGCAATCTGTGGGTGCCGAAAACGTCATCCGGACAGCCGACCTGGACTTTCGTTGGTTTGAATCTGACGACGAAGATGGAGCGTGGCGCTCTCATGTCCCTGTCGGATTCGCCTCGCCGAGACGATGACGCCACGAGAATGATGATGCCAGACAAGCCGAGGTGGAGGAGGGAGAAGGCTACGCCGGATGATTGCCGACCCTGACGTGAAGCGCCAGCTCAGAGCCCGACCGTACCTTTGGTGCCCTGCACGTTGGATCGAGAGGAACGACATCGAACTCAAAGGGGAAGGTGGTGTGGCACCTTTCAGATTTGGGGGAGTGCCTTCGAATGCTCCGTCGTGACCACCGAACTATGGGCCGGTGGAACGGTGGACGATGGAGATGTCCTCTTCGCCAAGAGCGTCCTCCTCTTCAACGGAAATGGCGACCTGTGGCTGGAAGAGTTGTTGGGCGATCAACGTCGGCACGAAGGCAGAGAGAAGCACGACGGTCACAAGCTCTGTGTACTGCCTCTGGTCGATGAGGCCGTGATTGAGACCGAAGAGGGCCGAAATAGAGCCGAACGTCAGTCCCGTCGCCATCAGAAGCGTGGTGTAGTTCCGCTCTCGGATAGGGATGCGAAAGATGGCTGCCGTCGGCCACACCCCGACGAGCTTGGTGACCATTTTGAGGGCAAATAACCCCCCGATGACCCCCGCACCGGTCACCAGCGCAGATGCGGAGATGCGCACTCCCGCTTGGAGGAAGAAGAAGGGAGTCAAGAGCGCAAACGCAATGGCGCGGACGCGGTCCATCGACAATTCTGTCGTGCATGAACACTCCGGCCACGACGAGTCCGGCGACGTAAGCGGGGAGGACCGCCTCGCTTCCTGCAGCGGTGGCAAACCCACCCAGCACGAGCAAGACGACGAAGAGGAACTTCACTTCCGGCTCGCTGACTCTGTGGCCGAACTGGGCAATTGCAAAGCGCAAGGCCCGGGGTAGCAAGAACAGCGAGACAGCAGTCACCAGAGCGAATGCGAGCAGAAGCCAACCGTATGTCGCGAAGAATCCTCCAAGAGCCAAGACGGTGCCGAGGTCGGTGACAAAGCAGGCGGCAAGAATTAGCTTGCCGATGTCATGACGGTTCAAGCCGGTTTCGATCATGACGGCGTAGACGACGGCGACTGACGTGGTGCTGAGGGCGATGCCGCCGATTTCCGCTGCGTGCAAGTGCCAGCCCAGCAGCGAACTTGCAGAATGCAAAGGCTCCGATCAACGGCAGGACAAAGGAGACGACGCCTATAGAGAGACTTGCCTTCCAGTGTCGCTTCAGCGAAACGGGGTCAATCTCGGCACCAGCTAGGAACGTCAACAGCATCGATCCGAAACTGGCGAGGAACGTGGTGAACGCCGTTTGCTCAATGTGTTCCTTGACTCCCGGGATGTTGCCGAACAACGCCCCGACGAGGATCTCGACGAGTGCGACGGACACGCCGACCCGAATGCTCACGAACGACGCCAGTAGGGCCATCCCGAGCCAGATCGCAGCGATGTAGTAAATGTTCACCCGAACCTCCTCCTTTCGAGCTGGCAGGAGGTGCGGCAGCGGCCCGGCCTACCAGCGATGTCGTATGCTGGTAGAAGCCATCAGCCGAGCGACGCTCGGCGATTCGAGGAGCGGGCCTCATCGCGCCGGTCACAATCGTATCAATGTCGAGCCTAGGGCGTCCCGAGACCGGGAGGTCGACGGGTGGAGGGTCGACCGCGAGCTTCTTCCTTAGGCGAGACGGTGATCGCCCATCGTCGCGCACGGGACAATCCACCATATGAAGTGGTGCGCCGATCAGTCATCAACCACCATGTCGGCCACAAGAGCTGCCGGACTTAGTACCTCATTGACCAGAACAGCAACGTGCGTCATACCCCTTTGGCGAGGTGGACTACGGCGGAACCGAACCCGACATCAACAAGCTGTTCAGATCTGTCGGTGCCCGTCTCACCCCTCCGACACGTGTCAGCGATAACTCCTTTCGGTAGCACTTCAATGCGAGAGATTGCAGCTGAAGCTCTGCCCGGGCGTCAAAACATGCGACCAAATGTGAGGAAGCTGGCGAACGTCGTTATCCAATCAGGACGACGGACACAACGAATGCAGGATCGAGGATCAACAGGACCATTCCGGATCGGCGGCTAGTCCGTCTCGGATTGAAGCTAATGCCTTCGGAACGGTTGGCGCCCTTGCACCAGGCGATTGGGCAACATGGGCGACCGCAACGACAAGCGTGCTCGCTTTTGCCGTCATCGTGATCGGGCTGATCGTCGAGGGCAGACGAAGGAGAACAGATTTCGGATCGGTGGGCGGAGATACGACGCGAAACAAATTGGCCAACAAGCGGTTTCCCACCCGAAGGGATAGTGGCGTACCGCCAGGGGAAGGCTGACGTCCTCGGCAGGCCGGTCGTCTTATGGTGAAATGAAGCCCGTGGCAGTCATCAAAGCCGATCGGACGATCCAACGGCCGTGGACTGTGCTCGCCGCCACCAGCACCGCCGCTCACCACGGGTTCGAGCTGGCCAATGGCATCGGGCTTGTCTTTCAGCCAGAACTTGGACTTTTGGGCGCTGGCACACTGTGGGGTGTTCAGATTCCGGTTTGGATCGCACTAGCCGCAAGAGGAGGCAAGCGTTCGGACAAATTGCTTGCGATCTGGTCTGGATCTGCGCTCGGAGGGGTGGTGGTCCATTTCCTCCTTTGGCCTTGGCGGCGGAACCATTTTGGGTTGCCTGTTCTGACCGAAGCGGAAGGAATCAACCCCTCGCGCCTACCGGTCTACAACGCAATCTTGTATGTCTGGTGCGTGGCGTCGATGCTTTCAGTGGCGCACGAGGTTTTTCCTGGCAGCCGACGATGGGCGCTGGTGGGCCTTGCCACTTTGCCGTTGATGCGCACTTCGGCCAAGCATCACT
The DNA here is from genome assembly GCA_963822805.1 of uncultured Actinomycetota bacterium. Lineage (GTDB taxonomy): Bacteria > Actinomycetota > Actinomycetes > Mycobacteriales > Pseudonocardiaceae > Pseudonocardia. Next base: position 136,060 of record CAWGIV010000011.1, read on the forward strand.
TCTCCTGGATACAACAACAGGCTGAGATGAATCCAGGGTGGTGGAACCGGGGTATCGGACACGATTGACATCGCGCCTCGGCTATTTGTACTGACTCATATCTCCCGCGTGTCGGGGCACCAGCTCAGTTCATTCGGCTCTCAAGAAGAATCCAGCCGGCTCCGAGCAGCGATCCGATTTGGAAGCGCCGCCACGATATTGGTCAGAACGGGCGCACCGAGTACCACCAGGACGTCGGAAAGCACGGGCATGGTGGGCTAGGGGCACGGCATCTATCTGACGGACAAACACGTCCCAGTGCCATCGCCCAGGATGATGCCATGTGGGAGACCGACACCAATTTCGATGGCCGGGCTGACGCCTGCCAAACCACACGGCCAGCTGGCACTGTCCGAAATCCAGCGTTTTCAAAAAGGGCCAAATCATTTTCGTTGCCGAACCGACGCAGCGAGTGTCAGTACCAATGCGGTGACGGCACTTAACGCGAGGCGTACTATCCGAGTACTCGATGCGCGATCCTGCGGCTCGCTCGGGCTCGTGGATGATGCCATCCAGCAGGTTGCGGCGGACCCGTTCCCCCGCACCCGAGCCCAATATCGAACGGCCCACGTCTCGCTACCCTCGAACGCATGGCCCTAGCAGCTACGGTGAGGCTAAGCATGGCTCTCTGCCATTAAGGACTACCACAAGCTGAGATGATGACTCTTGAGGTACCAATCGATGTGGGCGACGGTGGACCGATCGTTGTGCTTCACGGATTCGCCATGGGCCCGGCCACCTACCGTCAGACCGCTGAACTCCTCAGCACAAAGGCGAGGGTTGTCGTCCCCGACCTGTTCGCCGTCCGAGGGTCCTGGCGTTATGGCCATATCCTTGACGCCTTTGTTGCCACCCTTGACCGTCTCGGACTGGAGCGAGTCACACTCATCGGACATTCATTCGGTGGGGGCCTCGAACTTGGGTTCGCCGCCGCCTTTCCCTCCCGAGTCGTGGAGTTGGTGTTCTCGGACACACTGGCAGTTTCGCGGGAGTGGCGCCTAGCCGACGAAGCGATGAGCCACCCCCTCGGCCTGTTGCGGCTCGCGACACCTTTGGCTGCGACTGCCTTCGCACGCTCATGCATCAAACATCCCCGTCAGCTGGCGGGTGCGAGCTGGTGGGCCTTTGTTACCGGACGAGGAGTCGACATCGAAGCGGTGGCTGCCGCCGGTCTCAAGTCCCACGTCCTGTGGGCCAATCGCGACACCATCCTGTCGCGTCAGGATGGTCAAGAATTCGCTCGGCAACTGGGGGCGTCGTTCACGGTGGCCGAATCAGGCACTGGTGCCGCGATCGACCATGATTGGATGTTCGAGCAGCCTGACCTGTTCGTCGATCATCTTCACCAGCTGGGTCTGGAGGTGTTCCGGTAAGGCGGTTCGGAGCCTGACTATCTTGCCGATGATGCAGAGTTGGGGAAAGTCAAAAATCGACCGTACTGCATGCCGGCACCGCGACAGGCTCGTGTGCCCAGGCCTTACCGGCGTAGGCAGTTGCGTCGAAGTCGGTTCAGTGATGGACATGCTGGGGTTACAAGGACCCCGGTTATCCGACCTGTGAATCTCGCAATCGTTGCGTCCGTCTTTCCGATCATCTTCGTTGGGGAGCTTCCAGACAAGACCATGTTCGCTTCACTCGTGATGTCGACCCGAGGTAGTCCGCGATCGGTCTGGCTCGGGGCTGCTGCCGCCTTCATGGTTCACGTAGCAATCGCCGTAACCATTGGCGTCGTCTTGTTCCACCTGTTGCCTCGCCGAGGGCTCGATGGTGCGGTGTCAGCGATGTTTCTATTGGGAGCCTTCATCGCCCTGCGTGAAGCGAACCAAGCGCATGAACAAGCCATCGTAGAGAAAGAGGCCGTGAGCAACCGGCGAGTGGCGACCATCGCTTTTGTCGTGATATTCCTGGCAGAGTGGGGCGATGTGACCCAGATACTGACCGCCAACTTGGCGGCGCGCTCCCACGCACCGTTCTCTGTCGCCCTGGGGGCGCTCGCGGCGTTGTGGCTCGTGGCCGCGATGGCTGTCATCGGCGGGCAGAACCTGCTGCGCTTCATCGATGTCAGGACCTTACGCATCGTCACCGCAGTCGTCCTCGTCGCCCTGGCGGGGTTCGCTGCATGGGAGGCTTTTAGCTAGTCACCCCTTCCATGTTGATGGCCCGTCGGTCACGTCGGGGGTTGTGGGTCGCCATCCCGGCCGAGAGTGGCCGAGTCGATCACATCCGATAGTCGATGATTGCGGTCGAACGCGGCGCGTTGACGATCTGCACCATTGCCACGATGCAAGATGCTCTCGATGAGGGCCTGTATGTCGTGCAGCTCGTCCCAGTGCGCAAGCAAGGGAGCGACATGTTGCAACAAGGTGGCTACTGCCTGAGGCGCTGTCGACGTTGAGCCATCAGCAGGCCACAAGACGGAGCCGGAAAGCCCTGCCCGAGCGGACTGCCAGTTCGCGGCCCGCAACAGCTCGGCTCGAAACCTATCCGGCAAGTCAGGGCGCCCATCACAAAGTGCGACCAAAGCTCTTGCCAGCCCGGCGACGGCGATGACATCATCGACCGCCGGCATCACATCACTTACTCTTATCTCCAGGGTGGGGAAGGCTTCCGATGGGCGTACGTCCCAATACGCCATCTTCTTGTCAAGAATGACGCCGGCGTCGACGAGCTGCGTGAGGAGTCGCTGATATTCCTCATGGGACTCGAAGTGGCCGGGCGGACCCGAGGTCGGCCACCTGGACCACACCTCAGTCCGATAACTCGCGAATCCGGTGTCCTCACCCTCCCAGAACGGAGAATTTGCCGAGAGAGCCAGGAGAGGAGGCAGCCATCCCCGAATGCGGTTCATCACAAATATTGCTCGTTCGGGGTTCGGAACCGATACGTGGATGTGGCAGCCGCAGATCAAGTGTTCACGTGCGAGAATGGCATTGGCCTCTGCCATGGCTTCATAGCGGTTCCCCGAGGTGATGCGGCGTCCTTCCTGTCCCATGGCGCCCGGATAGGTTCCGGAGGCCAGGACCAGACTTCCCTCGGTTGCCGCGGCGCTTACGAATTTGCGGCGCAGATCGACTAGTTCCGAACGCAGGTCATCGAGAGAATCGCAAGGCGACGTCGCATGTTCGATTTGTGACTGATGAAGTTCTTCTTGTGCTTGATCACCAGCCAATGAGGCGGCCTTTTCCATGACCTTGGCGATCCGCGGCGAGGGCTTGCGGCTCTCTGCATCAATGAGGAAAAACTCCTCTTCCACTCCCACGAGTGGACGAGAGGAGGTGGCCGGACTAGCCATCTGGCCGCTTGCGAGTCGGAGCACTGACGCTGTCGTCGTTACGGTTTGAGGGATTGTGGCAGTGGTCCCTGGTAGTTGCAGCGGTTGCCTGCTGTGTCAACCACTCAAAGAGGCCGAAGTGCGGCCCGAGCCCGGTGAGGTTTTCTGGGTGCCACTGCACCCCGATGACCGGGTGATCCCGAATCTCAATGGCCTCGATGATCCCATCCTCGGCCTGAGCAGTCGGACGTAGGCCAGCCCCGGTCACACTGATGGCTTGGTGGTGGATGCTGTTCACGCCTATCTCTTTACGTCGGAGTATGGAGGCGAGCTGGCTGCTCGGGTCCAGCTCCACGGTATGGACGATCTGATCCCGAGGCTCAGGTACGAGGTGACTTAACGAAGTGACGTGAGGCAGGTGTTGCAACAAGGTGCCCCCCAATGCGACATTCAGTATCTGACACCCTCGGCAGATCGCCAGGATCGGGAGTGATGCTTCCAACGCTCGTCGAACCAAGCCAATCTCCCAAATGTCGCGGGCCTCGTCGACTCCTCCGGTTTCGGTGAATCGGTTGTCTCCGTACTTGGCGGGATCGACGTCGCCTCCTCCGGATAGAAGCAGACCATCAAGGCCGGCTAGAACGTTCGCACCAAGCAGTTCCGGCTCGGGTGGACATACCAATAGTCGCGGCAGTGCACCAGCATTCGCCAGCGCGATTCCATAGGCGCGATCGACAACATCAAGGGATAGTTTTCCTACAGCCAAGCGACGTGTTGTGATTCCGATTACGGCCATGCTGCATCCTGACTACCCCAAGCCATCTTTACGGAAACAGGCCAGTTCGAAATCCGAAGCCCCGGACGGTTCGATCCCATGGCCCATGAGACACCCAATGATTCGTTCCGTTTCGAATTGGCGTTCGAATTGGCTCCCTCACGACTTGAAGCGGAACGCCAACAATAGAGCCGGGTCACGAGTCGCCCAGCGGGAGGTACCCTTCGGGAGTGGATCGGCGTGAGCAAGAGGACGGAGCGGGTCGTTCTGGGAGGCGGATCACTAACCGGACGGCACAGCTTCCGATTTGGAGCCGGATTCTCTACAGAATTGAGCACTATACGTCCTTGCCAGCAATAGCGTTGTGTGTCACCGTAATGGTGATCGTCATTGTCGTGACGATCTTGTGGTTGCAGTTTCCGGGACATTGGGTTGACGCGTTCGAAGTGTTCAGTTCCGCTGCAACGCTGATTATGGTCTTCGCGATCCAGCACACTCAGGGAAGAGAGCAAGCAGCAACTCAGCGAAAGTTGGACGAACTGCTGCGGGCACTTCCAGAAGCCGATGACTCATTGATGATGCTCGAGGAGGCATCTCAAGAGATCATGCTCGAGGTCGAGGAAGATCAACGAGAGGCGAAAGCAGCTTTTCCCGGAAGCTCTCCGTGACTAGAACTGGCGCGCCGAAGTACCGGCCCGCAGGCCGTCGGGTTTGGGCATAAGCCCACCGGCCCTCTTGTCGCGGTTTGTCAAATGGGTTTCCGAGCCATCGTTGTGCGCCTACTGCGGAAGATGTACGTACTTCGGAGACTCGGCCGCCTTTCCCGACAAGCGATCCATTGAGGCAAGGCATGGCCGCGAGTGGAGTACCATCAAAGCTGGACACTTTCAACCGAAAGGATGGGACATGGGAGACAAGGACAAGCTTTCCAACGAAGCCCAAGATCTGAAGGGAAAGGCTAAGGAGACAATCGGATCGGTCACTGATAACGAGGACCTGGAGTCAAAAGGCAAGACTGACCAGGCGAAGGCGGGCATGAAGGACGCCGGTGAGAAGGTCAAGGATGCGGCTTCCGACGTGAAGGACACCTTTACGAAGAACTAATGCGATGCCTCCGTTCGGTGTCCCCCTCCGGAGCAACCAGCGACCTCGACCCATGTCCTCGTAGCCGTTTAGCGCGCTGAACGATCGCGGCTGCACTGTGTCAAAAGTCGGTCAGTCGCTCGCACCACAGTTGACCGCGGCAATTATGCTCGGCGATTGACAGCGTCGCTGCTTTGGAGGTCGTCACGAATGCGGCATGCAGAACGCGTGCCCAAATGACCGTGCCGGCCAACGACTCGTTGAACATCTCGACGGCCGGCCACTTGTCTTCGGGGCTGTTCAGTGGCTTCTTCGCTGGCCGTAGGGTCATTGATTGACGTCGGCCCCCGTCGACGACAGTTGGAAAAATGCGGTCCTCCGTCGAGAATTGATGCGCGCCTTGCAGTTTGGGGACACGCTAGGTCATTGGCCGACAGCCACAGCTGAGTAACGGGGTCATCCATCGGTCGTGGGACGGAGGAAAGCGGATTGCCATGATTCAGGAGGCGATACCTTGTCCAGTCGAGTCGACTCGATGCGACGGCATGGAGGTACAGAGATTGCAACGTCACCCGGTCAATGGGCAGCCCGTCAGGTTCCGGCAACACTATTGAGGAGGAAGGGGTGAGAACGGATTCCAAGAAGTGGCTCGCATTGGCGATCATCTGCGTCGCGCAGTTCATGGTCATTTTGGATGTATCGATCGTCAACGTGGCACTACCCTCAATCCAGCGTGGATTGCATTTCTCAGAGCAAAACTTGCTGTGGGTCTTGAATGCCTACGCCCTGTTTTTCGGTGGCTTCTTGATGCTGGGCGGACGGGTCGCAGACAAACTGGGGCGACGCCGCGTCTTTTGTAACTGGTGTAACGCTTTTTACTCTGGCCTCGCTCTTCTGTGGTTTGGCTACAAGTAGCGGTTGGCTCGTGGCTGCCCGTGCGGTTCAGGGTCTCGGAGCGGCGATTCTCTCGCCGGCAGCGCTCTCAATACTCACGGTCACATTCGAGGAAGGGACAGAGCGCAACAAGGCGTTAAGCATCTGGGGTGCAATTGCAGGAGCCGGTGGTGCTTTCGGAGTGCTACTTGGAGGAATTCTGACTCAAGAGGTCGGATGGCAGTGGATTTTTTTCGTAAACGTACCAATCGGTTTTCTGGTGATCTCAGCCACTTTTTTCATACTCGCCCCCTCTTTGGCTGAAGATGAGAGACGCGGGTTCGACTTTCCCGGTGCTATCGCTCTGACTGCAAGTCTGGTTCTCATGGTGTTTGCACTGGTCAAGAGCACCAGCTGGGGATGGGCATCCTTCAACACGATTGGCATTTTGGCCCTCGCGATCAGCCTTCTCGGTGTCTTCGTCCTGATCGAGCGCCGAACTGGGTCCCCTCTCGTCCCCCTGTCCATCTTTGGCAATCGGAGTCTCAGTGTTTCCAATTTGGTCTCACTGGCCCTGGGTGCCTCAGTGTTTTCGATGTTCTATTTTCTGTCCCTGTACATGCAACAAGTTCTTGGCTACTCCGCCCTCAAGACAGGGATCGGTTATCTCACCATTGCCTTTGCGATAATTCTCGCCGCCGGTGCTGCTCAAGCACTCGTGGCCAAGCTCGGCATCCGAAGTGTCATGACAGTCGGAATGTTGTTAGCTGCCGGGGGGCTGGTCTACTTCACCCAAATTTCGCCTCGGGGGACGTACGTGGGCACCTTGCTTCCCGGATTTCTTCTCGCTGGCGTTGGCCTAGGGCTGTCCTTCGTGCCTGTGACTATTGGGGCCGTAACGGGAATCGAATCAGACCAAGCGGGCATCGCGTCAGGGCTGATCACAACGACCCAGCAGATCGGGGGAGCGCTAGGGGTTGCGGTTCTTTCAACCATCGCCGTCTCTGTAACGACCAGGTTCGCAACTTTCCACGGCGCCGGGCGCCAGGAAGCGCTTGACGGACTGAACCACGGATTTTCTATAGCTTTCTGGTTCGGAGCACTCTTCGCCGCAGTGGGAGCCGTCGTAGCCTTTTTTGGCATGCGCGGGTCCCAGACCACCAGTTCTGTCGGAGGAGAACGGACGATCGAGGCTGCCGAGGCGTGAACCGGCCTCACGCTCAGCGAACTCGGTTGAACAGCTTGCCGATGCTTTGTTGTGCAGCTGTTGGCGTCCCGCATGATGTGAGGAGATGCTGCACGACGTTGAGTTCATGATGGGGAAGAAAGATCGGATCCGGGCCGGTCGCCCTCCTGCTCACACCTGGGGCTAATGGCTCTAGGGATCAGTCCGGATTGGTGGCAATTGACCGGCGGGTGACCGAGCGCGGGCTTGTGGTTGAGCGCGTCGGATTTCCGGGGTCGCCCGCTGGTAAGCGGCGGCCGCCAAGGCCAGAGATGTGCATACAGACGGTCCGCAGCGCGAACGGGAGCTGTCGGACCGACTCGGATTCCCGACCAGCCGGGTGGCTATCGGCGGGCGTTCTATGGGCGGCCGAATGTGTTCGATGGCGACGGCCGGGGGACTGGAGGTTGCCGGTCTGGTCCTGGTCAGCTACCCGCTACATCCTCCTGGGCGTCCTGACCGGCTCCGGGTCGACCATTTTCCTGCCCTGCACCTCCATGTCTCTTTGTCTCGGGACGGCGGGACGCCTTTGGTTCCCCCGCCGAGATGGAAGAGATGACAGCAGTCATACCGGGAGACGTCTCTCTCGTCTTCGTGGAAGGGGACCACGCCCTTCGCAAGCAGGAGTCCGATGTAGCCGACATCGTGGCATCCTGGCTGGCTGGTTTGAACGGCCGTTCGGGGCCCCGCCCAGTGGAGCATCCGCTACATCCATAGGGACCCTCAACGCTCGTCGGCCTTCAGGGGCGACTGAGCTTGCCCTCCGTCATCCCTGTTGCGGCCCCTGGCTATGGCTCACTCGGCGGGTTCGGCCTTTCCTGCCGCTCGGGGATGACGCGCCGGCTGATCGTCCGGCAAGTCTTCCTCTGTGTAGCCCTCACGCTCCAACTGGTCAACGAGCTCCTGATCTCTGCTCGCCGTCGCGCCGAACTCTTTATCCTGCGGATCCTGAGTGTGCTCGGGGCTCATTTCTTCTCCTCGTCAATCACTGGAAGGATACTGAGATACTTGAATGGAACGGCCGCGGTTTCCGAGCCGGCCTTTGCGGTACAGGCCTTTGTTTTCTCTTGTAACGGCTGGCACGTCAACTGCAGCCGATGACCGAGCACTGCGAACGCCACATATTCTGCGCCGTGCTTCAAGGCAGACGGTACCCACTTCGACCGACCTGAAACGATGGGCTCCAAGCCTCCGCTCCGAGACTTTGTGGCGAACTGCCTCGTTCCGGCTGTCCATATGGGGCTCGAGCCACCTTTTTCCAGTCCCTCATCGACCCTCATTGCCATGTCCTCGATCCCGGGTTTTTGCGAATGCGGCTTTCGAGAATGTGAACGAGCCGCCCTGAGACCAGTTTGCGTCTGAGCTGGGTGTCCACATCATTAGGGTGCTGATTGGCTCTGAATGCCACCGACCCATAGAGGGCGCCTTTCCAAAAAGGGGGACCTCGCCAAAGCGGCGCAACCGAGGTGTCCTGGTCGAGCCGGGACGCGGAGCGGACCGAGGTGGGACGGTCGGTCAATACCGTGCACACTGACGCAATCGAGCAGCACTGACTCCCGGATTGAGCCGATGAATGAGCCTTTGAAGTTGAGCATCACCGGTGGTGACCCGGTCGGGACAGGTGCAGGTGCCCGATGCATAAGGATGCACGGATATGTTTCTCTCCCTGCCCTTCAGGCCACGGCTGCAGCGGGAGCGGCTGCACAATGACCGTTTCTGTGATGAAAGCCCAGGTAACGGGCGAGTCTGCCGGCTCAGGGCGGCCCACGATTCTTATCGTGGGCCAGTACCAGCTGATCGCAGAGAGCCTGGCCTTTGCCCTACAAGTCGACGGCTTTCAGGTCCAGGTCGCCTTAGCCACTACCGGGCCTGCTCTCGGAGACGCCCTCCAAGCAAAATGGAACGTCGTGCTCCTCAATGTTGACCTGGAGACGCATGACGATGTGGCACGCTATTTCGCGCTACTTGCCGGCGCGGGGCCCGTCGTGGTACTGACCACCGGTACCAATCAACTCGCTCAGGCATGGTGCATCGAGGCGGGGGCCGCCGCTCTGGCGGACAAGGAGCAACCGCTCGAGCAACTCCTCGACATCGTGCGGCGGGTCGTCGGCGGCGAGACGCTTCTTGAGTCGAGCGAGAGAGAAAGCCTCATAAAAATGAGCCGGCGTCACTCCAATGAGGTACTTCGCCGGCGCGCGCCCTTCCGGGCCCTTACCGCCCGGGAACAACAGGTTCTGAGCCATCTTCTCGAAGGCCAATCAGTCCGCGCCATCGCCCGGATGTCAGCGGTTTCAGAATCGACCGTACGTTCACAGATCCGCTCGATTTTCCGAAAGCTCGGAGTCAATTCGCAACTGCGAGCGGTTTCCCTGGCTCGACAGGTCGGCTGGACCGCTAGCCTCCCCCAATGAGAGTCGCAACGGAGATTGCATGAGGACATGATGAGACATCTTAAGGCCGAGGATGGCGGCTCGCTCTTTGTTCCAGAGCGTTTACCCAATTTTGGGGATGCGTTTCCTTCGAGCGCGGGGGCAGAGTGTCGTGGTCGCGCGGCACGGGATGCCGTGGGTAGGGAAGGAGGCGCTGCAATGACCCCCCCGGTGGAGTGCGAGGGGACGGCATCGTTAGGCGTGAATCACAGCTTGACATTCGACCGTCGGCAATCGAGGAACCATGTGGCCGGACGGCTGATGGAGCGGGACGTGTGGCAGGACGAATTGGCCGCAACGTTCGCCGGTCTTCTCCCGCCGTCGGCCGTGGTGATCGAGGGCGAGCCAGGCCTGGGCAAGACGGCGCTTTTGAATGCAGCCTGCCATCTGGCCCGTGAAGCTGGCCACGAGGTGCTTTATGCCCGGGGCGGGGCGGTCGAGCTGGAATCCCCGTTTGGGATCGTCCGACAGTTGTTCCAGTCGGTCGAGGCTTCGCTCACTCCGAGCGAGCGTGAGATGTGCACCAACGTCATGGCGGTGCCGAGAACCAGCGTCTTGCGTCCCATTCTGTTCGAGGTGATCGACGACCTGTACATGAGGTTGTCGCTCCTCGCCTCGCGTCGCCCGTTGGTGGTGGCCGTCGATGACCTGCAGTGGTCCGACTATGAGTCTTTGGTATGGCTCCAGTACCTGTCGCGCCGGCTCGAGTCCGGCCGTATCTCACTTGTCGGGACCGCCACCCCCCGGGTGGCCGGGACCGCGCTCGCCGTGGTGGACAACATCATTGCGGAGCCCTCGACGCGAGTGCTGAATCTCCTGTCCTCTGAGCGTCCGTTCGGTGGCCCAACTGGTAGGGGGACACTTGGGGTCCGACCCCGGAGACTCCTTCGCGGGGCCTGCCACAGGCTGACCGGGGGCAATCCCTTCCTCTTGCACTCCTTGCTCTCGGCCCTCGGGCGCGGGAGCCTCGCTGCCGAGCTTTCAGAAGAGGGCCTGGCCTCCCTCTCCCTCCCGCCGGTCGCCCGTGGGATCTTGCGACGCCTGGGCGGCCTGGAGGCCGAATCCCAGGCATTGCTTCAGGCCGCCGCCGTCCTGGGGGAGGGGGCAGAGCTCACCGTGGTGGCCTCCTCGCGGGCCTCGAGCTCGCCGTAGGACATGAGATGGCCAACCGCCTGGCCGAGGTCCATCTCCTCGAGCGTCAGCGACCTCTCAGCTTCGTCTACCCCCTCGAGCGCTCGACCGTCTATGGCGAGATCGACCCGCTTCGCCGGGCGCGGGCCCACGCCGAGGCGGCCAGGCTCCTCGACGAGCAGGGTGCCCCGCTCGAGCAGGTGGCCGGCCACCTCTTGTTGGCCGAGCCGGCCGGGGACGGCTGGTCGGCTCAGATTCTCGAACGGGCCGCCCACCTCCACGCCAGGCGCGGCACTTACGAAGTGGCGGTGCGCTGCCTCGAGCGGGTGCTCGGCGAGTCTCCCAATGCACGCGGCGCGCCCCAGCCGTCTGCTGGCCCTGAGCGGGGCAGAGGCTGCCCTCGGACGCCCGAATGCCCTCGAGCATCTGGCCGCGGCAGCCAGGCTGGGAGCGGACCATGACGAACTGGCCGAGGTGACCGCCCGATGCCTCGCCTCCTTCGCCTGGGAGTCCTCGCCTCCAGAAACCCTGGCCATTCTGGGCACGCTCGCAGAGCACCTGGGACAGGGCCACGACGATCTGCGCATCTGGATCGAATTGGTGCTCGCCACCTGGGGCCCCCAGCCGTCGGCGCTTGCGGGCACCTCCGCCGTCGCCCCGACGCCGATCGCCTCTGTCCTCTCGAACGGGCAGGCACGCCGGACGCGCCGCCAACGCCTCGCCCTCTCCCACCTCGCCTCGGTCAAGAGCCTCACCGTCGAGCAGGATGGTGCCGTTTTGGCGGCGGATCTGGCGGAGCAAGCCGTGGTCGCCGATGACCTCGAGCTCGAGGATGCCACCTCAATCGTCTTGGTTGCCGGGGCTTTGGCCACCTTGGTCCGGGCGGGCCGTTTCGAGCCGGCGGAGCGCCTCGGGCGCGCCGCGCTGGCCTCTGCCCTCACGGGCGAGCGCCCTTACGCCCTGGCCGAGTTCTCGAGCGTGCTGGCCTACGCCCATCTGCTTCAAGGTGACCTTGACGAGTCGGAGGCAGGATCCCGGCGCGCCCTGGATGCAATGGAGGGCCGCTCGTGGGCCTCGCGTCCGTTCTGCCTCGGGGTGCTCGCGGCCAGCTTGATGGAGGGCGGCCGCGTTGAAGAAGCGGCTCTCGTTCTCGACGATGCCGCAGGGCAATCGGTCCCAAGCAGCCTGGCCCAGCTCTTTCCCCTGGAGCAGCTGGCAAGGATCGAGATGCAAGAGGGCGACATGGAAGGTGCGCTCAAACTTCTCCGGCTGGTCGAGCGGGGGTCAGCGGCCCTAGGCGTTACGAACCCGGCCGTTACCTCGTGGCGCGCCTTGAGCGCCTCGGCGCTGATGGCAACCGGGCGACGAGCCGAGGCCAAAGAGCTGGCCGAAGAGAACCTCGAGCTGGCCCGGGCCTTTGGAGCACCCTGGGCGCTCGGAACGGCATTGCGCACGACGGCCGAGGTGGCCCAGGGGCCCGAGCGACTGGACATCTTGACCGAGGCCGTGGGAGTGCTCGAGCCGGCCGGCGCCTCCCTCGAGTGCGCCCGCGCCAAGATCGATCTCGGGCTGGTGCTTATCGACCGCGGTCGCCAACGCGAGGCCCTCAGCGCACTGCGCCGTGGCGCCGATCTCGCATTTCGCTGCCGGGCCCAGCCTCTGGCCGAGCGGGCCACTCGCGAACTGCGCGCCGCTGGGGCCCGGCCGAGGCGCCTCGCCCTGATGGGGGCGGACGCCCTCACCCCAGCGGAGCGCCGGGTGGCCGAGCTGGCGGCTGCGGGACTGCTCAACGCACAGATAGCCGAGTCCCTTTTCGTCAGCGAGAAGACCGTCGAAGGGCACCTCACCCGGGTCTACCAGAAGCTCGGCAAGCAGTCGCGTTCCGATCTCGGCGAGATTCTCAAGCCCCTTCCCCGGCTCAGTCTCGCCGCGGCCGACAGCGAGCACCGTGCGGTCTGAGGCCGCCGCCGCCCGCTGCTGAATATCTTTTTACGTCGTCACGGCTCTGCAAGAGGCGGTTCCATTCCGTCTGGGCTGATTAGAAACCGCCATGCGAGTCTGGGGGATCACCGTGAGTACCTGGACGGTCTGCCAGGGGCAAACGCCCCGGCGCGGTGCTCTCAGCTGAGAGGCCACTGCACGTCAGCGCAATAGCAGGGAATCTTGTAGTTCACAAGGGCGATGCCCGGGGCGCGGGCGTTCACCTTAATCTGTCGCAATGAAGCGCCCGGAGCGGAGATTCGCAGCGCGCGTCCTCGGTCGGAGCGTCTCCTGCTGGGGGGTGGCATTTGCCCTGCCCGTTCTTGCTTGTTGCTTGTCGTCCCGACCTTCAGGTGCCACCAGCGACAGGACAGGGCCGGCCACTGTGATGGCGGCACGGGTGGTCGCAAGGCCGAATCTGCCGGTTCGAAGTAGACCGAGCCAAACGAAGCTTCTGGTGATTCTGGAGGAGAATCACAGCGTCGGACAGGTGTTCCCGTCGCGCATGCCCTATTTGTGGGGCCTTGCTCAACAGTTCGGTCGGGCAACGACCTGGAGCGACGTGAGCCATCCGAGCCTGCCGAACTATCTGGCCATTTTTGGAGGGTCCAAGTTCGACAATCCACAGGACTGTTCCCCAGCTGCGGGTTGCACCTATCCGGGACCCTCCGTTTTCGGCCAGGCGCTGGGCAAGGGAAAGACTGCGCGCTCCTACGAAGAGTCCATGCCCCAGCCATGTGACACCAGTTACAGCGGTGACTACGACGTCAATCACAATCCGTGGGCCTACTTTTCAGGGGAGGCAAGGCTCTGCCGGGCGGACGACCTTCCCGCTGGCACCGTTGCAGCCGGCGCGCTCGCCTCCGACATCAGGCGGGGAGATCTTCCAGCGGTCGGTCTCTTAACGCCCAATCTCATCCACGATGGGCATAACGGAAGCCTTGCGCAGGCGGACGCCTGGCTGCAGTCGTGGATTCCGGCACTCTTTTCGGGTCCCGACTGGCGCACGGGGCGGTTGGCCATGGTTGTCGTCTTCGATGAGGGCGAGACCACCGAACAGGTGCCGTTCGTAATATTGGCACCGAAGATTTCGCACAAGGTTGTCGGTAAGCCACTGAATCACTATGCCTTGACCCGGCTCATCGACACTGTTGTTGGTGCACCACCCCTCCGCGAAGCTGCGAGTGCTCCGGACCTCGTGCCGATATTCGGTTTGCAGTCGCAGAAGTAGCGCGTGTTCATGTTCCGCAGGGGAGGGAGGGCTTGAAGCTGATCGACCTGCTCGGTCCCGATACGTGTGGGGGCGGCTACACGTCCAGCCACCGAGCCATCAGGAGTGACCGTCGGCCGCCATTTCGCGCACCTCGAAAACCGTACGATCGACGTGGGTGCGTCTGGGCGTAGGCCCCGAGCGGTGAGAGATAAGTGCGAACGTCCGAAGGAGGATCGTCACGTCGAGCCGCAGGCTTCGCCGATGCAAATAGTCGAGGTCGACGTTGAGCTTCGGGTGCAACTGGAGCCTCACGTAGCGTTCCTCAGGATTCGTCGCGGCCACACCATCCGAGGAAGGCAACTCGGGATAGTAGATCTGGCCGAGCCCGGTCAGCCCCGGTCGGGCACGCAGGACTCCTCGCTCGGCCGCGTCGTACCATCTCACAAAGTGGGGCACTTCTGGACGCGGGCCGACCAACGTCATGTCTCCTTTTAGGACGTTGACGAGCTGGGGCAATTCGTCGAGCTTGGACAGACGGAGAAACGCACCCACCCTGGTGATCCTTGGATCAGTGCGTTCTGTGACGAGCGGGCCAACGTTCTCCGCATCGCACACCATGGAGCGGAGCTTCAACATCACGAATGGGTTACCCGACTTGCCGATTCTGATCTGCTTGTAGAGCGCCGGTCCTCTGCTTGTGGCTTTGACCAAAATGGCGGCCATAAGCAGCAGAGGAGAGGTGAGGATGAGGGCGACCAGCGCGGTCACCGCGTCGACCGCCCGTCGCAGGGTCGTGTCGAGGCGCAGAGTCGTTGGCTTTTCGGAGGCCTCGAGCGGAGGAGACTTGACTCCAGGTGGGAGCTGGGTACGGGCGACCCGGTGCGCTATGTAGGTGAGAGTGAAGGTCGTGACGAGATACGCGACCGCCGATGTGATGGCCCCGCCCAGCGCACCGTACCTTGGGATGAGGAGGACATCGAGTGTCACGGTGACGACGGCCCCCACCCCCATGCCCACCGAATTGAGTCCCGGCCGGCCAATTCCGAGGAGGTATGCCGACGCGACGGCCGCCGCACCTTCAACGGAGAGACCGATGATGATGACTTGGGCTGGCACCACGGCGCCATGGAACGCTGACCCGTACAACAGAACCGGGCCCACCAGGGCAAAGAGCGCGGCAAAGGGCGTCATCACGAGCGTCAGAGCAGCGGCACGGGGCAGGAGGTGGCGACCTTCGACTGTGGCCTGGTCTGGTCCGAGCTTGGCGAGGCGTGGGTAGAGGACGTAATTGATCGCCGTGGGAGCGAGTCGCATGAATTCAGCGAACTTTGAGGCCACGGCATATATTCCGAGGACGGCAGGACCGGCGAGCGCCCCAAGGAGCACGAAGTCGAAGCGAAGGTTCGTGAGCCACAGCATGTTCCCCAGCTGACCGCGCCCGCCGAATGCAGCAATCCGCTTGGCCAGGGAGAACGACGGGGCCCCGAAGTCTCGGAAGAACCCTCGACGCGCCAGACGCACCAGTCCTGTCGCCATCGCCAACAGGCCGGACAGGATGAGGGCCAAGACAACCGAGTCGACGCCTCGCGTTCCAAAGCCCACGAGCACCAGTGGAAAGGTGAAAACGAACCACAGCTCCTCGGCGACGATCACCAGGTTGGCTCCGGTGATGTCGTTGCTTCCTTGGCAACAGGCTTTGGCAGTGACCGTGCAGAGCTGAGTGATGACCACGGTGGACATCACCATGATTTCGGCCACGGACATCTGCTTGAAAAAGATGGCCTGGAAGGGCACTGCGCACACCACCCAAGTCATCGCGGCCAGCACCGAACCGATGATGGCCATCAGGGAAAGTGTCGGCCGGAGGTTCCTGTGGCGCCCGCGATCCCCGGCGAGGAAGAAGGCAGACGCGGTAGGCAGTCCACATGATAGGACGACCCCGAAAAGCCAGGGCAGAACTCGGAGCAGTGCATACTCACCGAGGACCGTAGGCCCCCCTACTCTGGCGACCATCAGGCTGGCCACAGATACTGCGAGGAGCGCTCCAACCTGAGCACCCAAATTCGAGATCGTGGCGCGGTTGACGAGCGCCCCCGAACCCAGCAACCCCTCTATGCCGAACTTTCGCCGTGTTACATCGAACATTGGCTTCAACGTTTCGCGTCTTTGCCGAGTACCGCCACCACGCCAAGAAGCGCCCACAAGAAGCGGAAGTGGAACACCTCCTCGTAGAATGAGGTGACCCCGAGCGCCAAGAGGGCCGCCACCAGTCCCGCCGGCCGAGGGACTGCCGCCGCGAACCCAGCGGAAAGCGGCCGCCGGACCAAGGGTCTCGCCCATAAGAAGGCGGTTCCGACCAGCAGCAGCAGACCGAAGAGCCCGACCGCACCGCGTTCGGTCAGCGCCGCCAGGAAGTCATTGTGGGCCTCGTTCGGGTACGGATAGAGCCCAGTCGTCAGGAGCTGCTTGGTGCTCGCCGGGCCTTGGCCAAAGACACCGTCGGTGTGGTCGTAGAGCTGTATCAGCTCGGTGGTGAGCTGGCCCCGCTCAGAAGTGCTCTGCCCGCTTCGGCCGATGGAGTTGACCAAGAGGGGCTGTCCACTGTTATGCGCATCCAGACGGATCTGGCTGAGCGGAAAAATGGCCAGGGGCACTCCAACCGCCAGGACGACGACCAGCGCCGTGGCCAGCGATCCAACCAAGCCCCGCTTCCGGTAACTGCGGAGAAGCAGCAGCAGGAAGAGCCCGAGGCCGATCGCAAGCACACCCCCGTTCGATTCTGACAATATGAGCGCCCAGGCCAGCGTTGCGTAACCGATGAACCTGATCCATCGCGTACCCGGCGTGCGGGTGGCGTAGACCACGAAGATGGTTACGGTCCAGTACGTGGCGGCGTAATTGGGGTCCCCGAAAGTGAACAGCACCCGGTTCCCGGACGCCGCATGCAAGCCTTCCAAAAAGGTGATGTGGCCGAGCCAGGCGATGACGACGATTGCCGCCCAAATGATGCCTGACCAGCTCCATGCGACCAATGCGAAACGCATCTTGCCGGGTGTCGTGAGTACGTTCACGACGGTCCGCGAACTCGGCCGTCCACGTGACGTCCATGCCGAGCAGGTCCATGCCGGAGTCGTGGGCGGCCAACCGACGCACGAGCTGGTCGCGCTGGCCGTCGGCGTCGCTGGGCAGCAGGTTGCCGACGATCGTATAACGGCCCGCCGCCTGCTGGTTGCAGCCCGCGATGATCTTGTCGAAGCCGACGTCGCTGGTCCCGCCGTAGAGGTTGATCACGATTCCCGGAGGCGCGCTCGAGCAGGCGGCGAGCGACGCGGCCACGCCGAGTGCACCGATCACCGAAGCCCACCGTGACGGTCGTCGTGGCCTTCCTCGTTGACGTGACATCCTCATGGACCCTCCCGCAGATAAACGTTTGCTCAGTGGCCCGGCCCACAGTCGCCCGGCGACCGCGAGTCTGTTGCGGCGCATGAGCCGGAAGCCCTTCCGTCGTCGGATCCGCCGACCCGTGGCCCAGGACAGCGTTTGCGCTTGGCAGCGTGTCATGTATCACTCAATGCGGTATAGAGGCGAACGTCTCGTGTCTAATTCGTGACCTGACGTCGGGTAGGACGCTCCTGCTACGGTGCTGAGCTGCGTGTAAGCGTGTACACGCTGCGCCCGCCGGAGGGGGTGGGGAGAGACGAAGCCGGAAAGGGTCGGACGCCCGCGCTCCCGCCACGCCAGCATCCTCGATGTCGCCGCGCTCGCGGGGGTGTCGGCGGCCACCGTGTCCCGTTCGCTGCGGGGCCGGGGGAGCGTCTCACCCACCACGCGCCAGCGGGTGCTCGACGCCGCCCGCGAGCTGTCCTACAGCGCTTCGCCACACGCCTCGGGACTGGCGTCAGGCCGCACGACCACCGTCGGCATCGTCGCGCCGTTCATCGGGCGGTGGTACTTCGCCAACGCCGTCGCGGGCGCGGCCGACGCGTTCGCCGAGGCGGGCTACGACGTGCTGCTCTACCACCTCGCCGACGTGGCGGCCCGCGACCGGTTCTTCGAGCGCATGCCGCTCGCCCGCCGGGTCGACGCCGTGCTCACGCTGACGATGCCGCTCACCGGGAAGCACACGCTCGCACTGCGCGCGCTCGACATGCCGTTCGTGACCCTCGGCGCCCGCCTGCCCGGCGTGCCGTGCGTGCGGATCGACGACGCCGCGGCCATGCGCTCGGCCGTCCACCACCTCCTGCACCAGGGCCACGAGCAGATCGCCATGATCGCGGGCGTCGAGGACGACGGGCAGTTCGGCTTCCTCTCCTCCACGGCCCGGCGCGCGGGCTACCGGCAGGCGCTGCGCTCCGTGGGGCTCCATGCGCGCCCGGAGCTGCAGGTCGCGGGCGCGTTCGGGATCGAGGGCGGCGCGCGGGCGATGGCCGAGCTGATGGCGGGCCCCACGCTGCCGACCGCCGTGGTCGCCGAATACGACGAGCTGGCCATCGGCGCGCTCCGCACCCTGCGGCAGGCCAGCGTGGCCGTGCCGGGCCGGATATCGGTGGTCGGGATGGACGATCACGAGATGGCGTCGGTCGTCGACCTCACCACCGTCGCCCAGCCTGTGCGTGACCTGGGCGGGCGGGCCGCGCGACTGCTCCTGGAACTGCTCGACGGCACGCTCACCGGGGACGCGGACGTCGTCGTGCCGACCCGGCTCGTCGTGCGGGGCAGCACCGCCGCGCCGATGGTGCGCGCCGCCGACGGGGCTTGTTGACGGCACGCACGGCGTGACACAGTGCGTGGGCCGTCACTCACTCGGATCGTCCGGCACGTTCCTGCCGGTGAGAAGGACAAGGTGTTTCCAGCATGGCCTCTGTGACTTTCGACCACGCCAGTCGCATCTACCCGGGCAATCCCAAGCCCTCGGTGGACCAGCTCAACCTCGAGGTCGCCGACGGCGAGTTCCTCGTGCTCGTCGGGCCCTCCGGCTGCGGCAAGTCCACGTCGCTGCGGATGCTCGCGGGCCTGGAGGACATCAACCAGGGGCGCATCCTGATCGGCGGCCGGGACGTCACGCGCGTGCCCCCGAAGGACCGTGACATCGCGATGGTGTTCCAGAACTACGCGCTCTATCCGCACATGTCGGTGGCCGACAACATGGGCTTCGCGCTCAAGATCGCGGGCCAGCCGAAGGCGGAGATCCGGCAGCGAGTCGCGGAAGCCGCGAAGATCCTCGACCTCGAGCAGTACCTCGATCGCAAGCCCAAGGCCCTCTCCGGTGGTCAGCGCCAGCGCGTCGCCATGGGCCGCGCGATCGTGCGCTCGCCGCAGGTGTTCTGCATGGACGAGCCGCTGTCCAACCTGGACGCCAAGCTGCGGGTGTCCACCCGCACCCAGATCGCCTCGCTGCAGCGCCGCCTGGGCATCACCACCGTCTACGTCACCCACGACCAGATCGAGGCCATGACGATGGGCGACCGCGTGGCCGTGCTCAAGGACGGCATCCTCCAGCAATGCGACACCCCGCGGCACATGTACGACGCACCCAAGAACGTGTTCGTCGCCGGGTTCATCGGCTCGCCCGCCATGAACCTCGTGGAGACCACCATGGACGGCGACCTCGTGCACTTCGGCGAGGCGAACGTGCGGGTGCCGCGCGAGGGCATGGACGCGTTGGGCGCCGAGCGTTCGGTCACGCTCGGCGTGCGGCCCGAGGACCTCAATCCCGTCGAGGAGGGCGCGGGCCTGCCCACCGAGGTGGAGGTCGTCGAGGAGCTGGGCGCCGACGCGTACGTCTACGGCAGCGCCGAGTTCGCAGGCGAGCGCCGTCCGATCATCGCGCGCGTCGACGGGCGCAGGCCCCCGGAGAAGGGCTCGGTGCTGCACCTCGCGCCGCAGCAGGGCCACATGCACCTGTTCCGCGGCGACAACGGGGAGCGCATCAACCTGGACGTCTAGCGGTGAGTCGCGCGTCTCGCCACGGCGAGTCCTGCGTTTCGCCACGGCGAGTTCGGCGACGCGTCCGATGGTCGCCAAGCCTGGTGCGTTTGGTGTGCTGACGCAGCTCACGAGCGGAACGCGGCGATCAAGGCCGAGTTGGTCAGCCGGGGAGCGGCGCGCATGCGGGCTACCCGTCGAGACCCAACGCCGCGCGGGCGAAGCCCACCTCCGTGGCCATGTGTGCCATGTCCTGCTCCACGACGAGGCTGCCGTGCCCGGCGTCGAACCGGCTCACCGCGTACACGGCGGCGCGGGCGGCGAGCGCGTCGAGGTAGTTGTCGACCTGCCGAATGGGGCAGCGCGGGTCGTTCTCGCCAGCCAGCACGAGGACGGGCGCGCGGACGGCGTCGACGTAGGTGAGCGGCGACGCCGCCCGGTAGACGTCGGGCCGCTCGTCCGGCGAACCCCCGAACAGCGCCCGGTCGAACGCGCGCAGCTGCTCCATCTCGTCGGCGTAGGCGGTGACGTAGTCGGCCACCGGCAGGCCCGCGATGCCCGCCGCCCAGCGCTGCGGCTGGGTGCCCAGCGCCAACAGCGCCAGGTAGCCGCCCCACGACCAGCCCTCGACGACGCAGCGCGCCGGGTCGGCGATGCCCGCGGCGACGCAGTGGTCGAACACCGCGGCGACGTCCTCCAGTTCGGTCAGCCCGGGACGGCCCTCGATCGCGTCGCGCCAGGCCGAGCCGTAGCCCGTCGAGCCGCGGAAGTTGACCTCGACGACAGTGAAGCCCGCGTCCACCCAGGTCGCGCGGGCCGGGCTGAACCGGTCCTCGTCGGCGGCGTGCGGGCCGCCGTGCAGGCTGAACACGGTCGGGTGCTGCCCGGCTCCGGCGCGGGCGACGAGCGCGTGCACGTCCCCGGCCCACAGGTCCTCCACCGCCACCGACCCCGGCGCGCGCCCGCCCGGCTGCGCCACGAGCTCGCGGTCGGTGCCGTCGGGGTGCAGCGCGCGCACGCTCGTGGGCTCCGCGGCCGACGAGCAGGTGTACTCGACCGTGCCGTCCGGTCGGACCTGGGCCGAGCCGACGCAGCCGGGCGCGACCGGCAGCTCGGTCAGCGCACCGGTGTCGAGGTCGTAGCGGTGGAGCCGGGTGCGGGCCGCGTGCGTGTGCCAGACCAGCAGGAACGTGGCGTCGGGCGACCAGTCGGCGGACACCTCGCCGGGCAGGTCGAGCGCGATCTCGGCCTCGGTGTCGGCGCGGACGTCCCAGATCAGCAGCTCCTCCCGGCCGCGCCGCTCGTGCAGGAGCAGCAGCCGCGGGTCGCCCGGCACCGGGGCGAAGCCGAGCGGGGTGAGGCCTTTGCCGGGACCGTCGGACTTCTCCGCCACCGTGGCGCCGTCGGCCACCCGCACGACCCGCACGTCCGGGTGGCGGGCGTCGCCGTGCTCGGAGTGGCCGATCGCGAGCAGGGCCTCGTCGTCGGAGAGGCCGCCGACGCCCGCGTCGTGGGGATTGGCGTAGATCACCTCGGCGGGGCCGTCGCCGCGGCGCACCCAGATCCGCGTGCCCGCGTCCGTGGACGTACCCGCAGCGACGACCGTGCGCCCGACGTCCAGCCCCGCCGGGTAGCCGTCCTCGACGCCGGGAAGCGCAGGGGTGGGCGCGCCGCCCGCGAACGGTTCGGTGACCCAGCGGCCGAACTCGTCGCCGTCGGTGTCGGCGAACCACCAGACCGCCGCGCCGTCCGGGCTGAGCGTGGCGACGTACGTGCCGCTGGGCCGGTCGGTGACCCGGCGGTGCAGGTCGGTCGCGCGGTCCCAGACGTAGACCTCGGTGGTGCCGCTCGCGTTGGACGTGTAAAGGCTCCGGTCCGGCGCGTCGCGCGCCCAGCCGGGGCGGGACATGCGCGGCGCGGTGTAGCGGGCCCGCCAACGCTGCTCGCGTTCGTCGTCGAAGAGACGGTCGGGCACCGGGGCGACCGGGTGTGCACTCACGCGGGCGATCCTGCCGCACGTCGCCGTGCGCTTCGCCCGGACCGGCAAGATCAGCGGATGCGGTGCCGGAGGTGCACTGATGCACCTCCGGCGCCACATCCGCTGATCATGGCCGGGTCAGGCGGGCGGCTCACTCGTAGCGCAGCGCGTCGATCGGGCGCAGCGCGGCGGCGCGGTTGGCGGGGTAGATGCCGAAGAACAGCCCGATCGCAACCGAGACGAAGAACGCCACGACGACCGAGTACGGGGCCACCACCAGCTGGAACGTGCCGATCTTCAGGCTTCCCACCACCACGCCGATGGCGACGCCGAGCAGGCCGCCGAACATCGACAGCAGCACGGCCTCGAGCAGGAACTGGCCGACGATGTCGCCCCGTTGCGCGCCGATGGCCTTGCGGATGCCGATCTCGCGGGTGCGCTCCGTGACCGTCACCAACATGATGTTCATGACGCCGATGCCGCCCACCAGCAGGGAGATCGCGGCCACGGCGCCGAGCAGCGTCGTGAACGTCCCCGTCGCCGCCGTGACCGCGGACAGGATCGAGCTCGGGTTGAAGATCGAAAAGTCGGGGTCGTTCGGGCTGACGTCGTGGCGTTCCGCGAGCACGCTGGTGACCTCGGACATCGCCGCGTCGACGGCGTCCGCGCTCGCCGCCTTCACCGAGATGCTCGAGATGTTGCCGTAGCCGGTGAGCGTGTCCTGTACGGCGGTCAGCGGGGCGATGACCCGGTCGTCCTGGTCCTGCGGTCCGGTGCTGCCCTTCGAGGTGAGCAGCCCGACCACGTCGTAGGCGATCCCGTTGAACTGCACGGTCTGGCCGACGATCGCGGTGCCGTCGCCGCTGACGAGGCTCGTCGCGACGGTGAGTCCGACCAGCGCCACCCGGCGGTGCTGGTCGTAGTCGGACTGGGTGAACGGCACGCCGACGGCGATCGTGTCGTTGTCGTTCACCAGGTAGCTCGGGGTGGTGGCGTTGAAGGTGCCGACCGTGTGCGACGCGCCCGCGTACGTGGCCGTCACCGACTGCGCGTTGACCACGGGGGCGACGGACACGACGTCAGGCGCCTGGTTGGGATCCAGTAGCGCCTGCGCGTCGTCCAGGGTCAGTGCGGGCGAGCGGATCTGTGTGCCGTTGTCGACGGTGCCCGCGCCGCCGCCGGTCGTGCCGCCGCCGGTCGCGCCGCCGCCGGTCGCGCCGCCGGTCCCGCCGCCGGTCCCGCTGGCGCCACCACCCGCGCCCGCGCCGCCGGGACGGGCGCCGCCGCCGCCGAAGGGGCCCCCGAGCCCGCCTCCGAAGCCGCCTGCCCGTCCCAGCGCGCCGAACCCACCCCCTACGCGACGACCCGCCGCGGTCGAGTTCGACGTCACGGTGAGCGTGTTGCTCCCCAGCGCACTGATCGAGTTCTTGATCGCCGCGCTCGCCCCGTTGCCCGCGGCGATGAGGATGATCACGGCGGCGACCCCGATGAGGATGCCGGACATCGTCAGCAGCGAGCGCAGCTTGTTGGACAGCACGCCGCGGATGGCGAACCGTACGCTCTCCCGCACGTTCACGACGCCGCGCCCAGGTCCCGTGCCGCGGCGGAGCGCGGCGGCAGGTCGGTCGGCGCGACGACCCTGCGGTCGGCCACGATGCGCCCGTCCCGCATCCGCACCACGCGTTTGGCGTGCCGCGCCACCTCTTCCTCGTGCGTGATCACGACGATCGTCCGGCCGTCCACGCTGAGGTCGTCGAACAGCGCGAGGACGTCCTCCGTGCTGTGGCTGTCGAGGGCCCCGGTCGGCTCGTCGGCGAGCAGGAGCACCGGGTCCGTCGCGATCGCACGGGCGATCGCCACCCGCTGCTGCTGCCCCCCGGACAGCTGCGACGGCAGGTGGTGCACCCGGCTCCCCAGCCCGACCTGTTCCAGCGCGCTGACCGCCCGCCGCCGCCGCTCGCCCGTGCGGACGCCTGCGTAGGCCATCGGCAGCTCGACGTTGCTGGCGGCCGTCGTCCGCGGGATCAGGTTGAACGACTGGAAGATGAACCCGATCTTGCGGTTGCGAACGAGCGCCTGCCGCCGCTCGTCGAGCCTGCGCGTGTCGACGCCGTCAAGCAGGTAGCGACCGCTGGTGGGTACGTCGAGGCAGCCGATGATGTTCATCAGGGTCGACTTGCCGGACCCCGACGCGCCCATCACGGCCACGTAGTCGCCACGCTCGACGACGAGGTCGACGCCGTCGACCGCGCGCACGACCATGTCCGCCCCGCCATACACCTTCGAAATCGACTGCAGCTCGACGACGGGTCGCACGACCACGCAGCCTGTCGTCGGGAATTGGCAGTGGGCTGTGCGGAAGATGGGAAAATACTGTGAATCGCAGTGGCGATTAGTCGGAAATCACCGACCCGGTGCTTTTATGCCACGTCGGCTCAGTCGACGTCGGGGGCTTGGACCGAGTGCCCGCCGGGCTTGATGCCCAGCTGGGCCAGGTTCGACACGGCGGGGTGCGCCTTGCCCGCCGGGCCCGCCGCGAACGCCTGGAACAGCCGGGTGGTGATGGCGTCCAAGATCGGGGCGACGTGCCCCGCCTGCGCGGGGCCCGTGCAGTACGGGTCCATGCCGCACACCCAGTCCTGCGTGCCGCTCTCGAACACCCCCGCCCCGCTCGGGGCGGTGTAGTAGATCGCGTCGGCGAAGTCGGGCTGGTGCGTCGTGCCGCAGACCACGGGGGAGTGGAAGAGCACCTCAAGCGGGTGCGGTGTCGGGGCGTTGAGGTCGACCCCCGAGTACTCGATGCCCACCACGCCGGGCAGCGCCTGTCCGTTGTGGACGATCCCGTTGAGGAGCCAGTTCGACTGGTCGACCGCGACCAGCGCCGCGCGGCCGGGGAAGCACTTGTAGGTGTTGCCGACCAGCACGCTCTCCGGCCGCGGGTTGGGCGGCAGCCGCCAGTCCTGCGTGGCTTCGAGCGGGTTGGTCTTGCTGTACGGGTCCTCGTCGAACGACTTGTAGTTGATCTCCAGCCGGTCCGGGCCCAGCGGGGTGGAATCGAAGCGGATGTGCCGGTAGACCTCGTTGCCGCCGAGGAACGCGAGGTTCACCCCCTGGTCGCGGGCCAGGGTGGCGGCGGTGCGCATGCTCGTGGACCAGTACTCGTCGTGGCCGAGGGTGACCATGCCGCGGGCGCCTTCGAGGAGGTTCGGGTCGGCGTGCAGGTCGACGTCGGTGGCGTAGCCCAGCGGGATCCCGGCCTGTTCGGCGACCCGCACGGCGCCCAGCTCGAACTGCAGGAACTGGCCCGCGCCCAGCATGCCGACCTCGTAGGGCCGATCGAACGAGACGGCGCGCGCCCGGTCGGGTCGTTTCCCGTCGGGGCCCTTGTAGAGGCTGTAGCCGCCCCACTGGTTGTAGGCCTGCCAGGTGGTCACCGCGTTGATGATCACGAGTCGGCCCGCGTTCGAGGTCGTGCGGACGGTCAGCGGCACATAGCGCTGTGCGCCGGGTGCGTCGAGGCGGAAGAGGTAGTCGCCGGGAGGCCAGCCGGTGGTGTCGACAGTGAGCGACGGCGCCCACGGCGCGACGACCGTGTTCGTCGGCTTCTGCACGACCGCGGGCGGCTGCGCCTTGCCGGGCTGGGGCGCGGACGCCCAGATCCGCCGGGCGTCGGCGCCGAGGCGGAACGCCGTCGCCGTCCAGGTGGCCGCCGTGGTCGAGACGAACAGGCGCACGGGCTGGCCGGGCGTGACGCTCACGTGGTCGGTGAAGCCCTCGATCGCGTGCTCGGGGCCGGGAGCGGTCAGGGCCCAGGCCGCGTTGCCCGGGATCGGGGCGGCGGAGGTGGTCGGCGGCGGCGTCGGCGGGGTCTGCGGCGGGGGCGCGGCCGAGCATCCGGCGACCACCGCTGCCAGGAGGAGGACGAGGAAAACGACGCGCACGGGCTCAGATTGTGCGCTCGAAACGGGAACCCTTGAAGCTGAGGCCTGGATACAAACGCTCGTGCGGGACATGACGGGGGATCTCCCGCCCCGAAACCCCGCTCACGTCCCGTTCGAGCAGGGGACGGCTTGGCCCGGGGTCCGTGGATGGCGCCGCCCGGGGAAAAGCGGCGGGCCACGGCGCGGGTTGCGGGCCACGGCGGGGGTAGGCGGAGGGCCCCGTCCGGCGGTAGCCGACGGGGCCCTCGAGACGGCTCCTGCCGCGCCGGTCAGGCGGCGGCAGGCACCGGGAACACGCTGCGGAAGCGCTCGGCCGTGGCCTCGGTGGCCTGCTGGCCTGCGGCCACGAGGGTCGTGGCGAACGCCCGCTGCTCGGCGAGCAGCTTGCCCGCCAGGTCGTAGGCCGTGTCGATGGCGGCCTCGGTATCAGCCGCGGCGGGCACCGGATGCTGCGCGTCGAAGCTCTTGGCGTAGCGCTGCGCGGCCTCGGCCCAGGTGTTCAGCGCGGCGGTGACGGCGTCGCGGCTGTTCTCGACGATGCGGGTGAGGTCCTCGGTGGGCGCGTACATGGTTGTCTCCTTCGGTCGCGGGGGCCGGACGGTCCCCGTCTGATAACTAAACTACCCGATGCCGTTAACTATATCAAGCACCTGCGGGCGGCCGCGGCCCTCGACAACCTCTCCCGCCTCTTCCGACGAGCGGGAAGCCCCGCGACCGGCGCCTCCCACGGGTCAGGATGACCGCCGTGAGCGTGCAGAAGGCCGTCGAGCTGATCGGCACCGGGCCCAGCATCCAGGACGCGATGAGCGAGGCGCTCGACCGCGCCCGGATGACCCTCGACGGCATCACCTCCTTCGAGGTGGCCGACATCTCCGGCGTTGTCGACGGCGCCGCCGTGGAGTACCGCGTCAAGCTGCGCGTGTGGTTCACGCTGCTGGAGCGCATGCACGGATGAACGGGATCGCCCGCGTGGTCCTGCCGATCGGGGTCAACGCCGTCCAGAGCGTCAACTGCTATGTGCTGGCCGACGGCGACCGCGTCACCGTCGTCGACTGCGGCGTGTGGCGCCCCGACCTCCCCGACGGCGGTCTTGCGGCCCTCACCGCCGGGCTGAACGGCGCCGGGTACGCGCTCGCCGACGTCGGACGCATCGTGATCACGCACGCGCACATCGACCACTACGGCCTTGCGGGCAAGGTCATGGAGGAGACCGGCGCGCAACTCGTCATGCACGCGATGACCGATCTGGACTGCGAGAAGTACCGTCACCCCGACACGGCCCGCGCGCGCCGCCGCGACACCTACGAGGACCACGGCGTGTCCGAGACCGAGCGGATGGACCTCGCCGACCACCTCACCCGGTGGCTGCCCTACCTGCACTCGGTGGTGGAGGCGTCCACCCGGCTGCGCGGGGGCGAGCGCATCGCCATCGGCGGGGACGACTGGGACGTCGTGCACACCCCAGGCCACTCGTTGGGCCACGTCTGCCTGTACTCACCCGCGCGCGGGGTGCTGCTCTCGGGCGACCACCTGCTGCCCGGCATCACCCCGCCGGTGACGTTCGAGCGCGGCTTCGACGCCGACCCGCTGCGCAGCTACCTCGACTCGCTGCGCCGCGTCGCCGACCTGCGCCCGGCACACGTGCTGCCCGGCCACGGCCACCCGTTCGACGAACCGGCGGGACGGATCGAGGCCATCTACCGCACCAAGATGCGCCGCCTGGACAAGGTGCGTCGGGCCATCGCCGCCCAGCCGTCGTCGGTGGTGGAGCTGGCCGACCGGCTCGTGACGAAGGCGATCCTCGCCCACCAACGCCAGCTCGCGATCAACGAGACGCTCTCGCACATCGCCTATCTGCGGTGGTCCGGCGAGGTTGAGCGGCGGATCCGGCCCGACGGCGTCTACGAGTGGTACACGGTCGCCGATTCGGGCGGCTCTCACTGGTCGGAAGGTCAGGTCCCGGCACCTGCCGGGGTGGAAGTCTCGCGAGAAAGCGCATCGAGGAAGGCACCGCCATGAGTGACCCGACCGATATGGAAGCCACCGTCAAGCGGGTGCAGGAATTGTCGGCGCAGGTCGTCGACAGGGCGAAGGAGAACGGCCTGGCCTGGCTGGAGGGCTACGAGCGGATGCTCAAGAACCTTCTGGACCTCGAGGAGCAGGCGGCGAAAGGCTCCGGCCTGGAGTGGGCGGCGACGCTCGCCAGCACCCATGCCAACTTCGTCCGGGAGACCTCCGAGGTCGTGCTCGGCGTGATGCGGGAGCAGTTGAAGAAGTGATCAGCGGAAAAACGACACTCATCGCGCACCTCGGCTACCCCACCGGCGCGTTCAAGGCGCCGATGATCTACAATCCGTGGTTCGACAAGAACGGCATCGACGCGGTGGTCATGCCGATGGGCGTGAAGCCCGAGGAGTACCGGGCGATCTTCCCCCTGCTGTTCCGGATGTCGAACATCCGCGGCGCGCTGGTCACCATGCCGCACAAGGTCGTGACCTGCGAGCTGGTGGACGAGCTGACGCCGACCGCCGTCGTGGCGGGCGCCAGCAACGCGGTGCTCGTGCGCGAGGACGGCAGCCTCGTCGGCGACCAGTTCGACGGGGCGGGCTTCGTCCGCGGCGTCCAGCGCAAGGGCGTCGAGCTCACGGGCAGCCGCGTGCTGGTGGTCG
The DNA here is from genome assembly GCA_963822805.1 of uncultured Actinomycetota bacterium. GTDB lineage: Bacteria > Actinomycetota > Actinomycetes > Mycobacteriales > Pseudonocardiaceae > Pseudonocardia. The sequence continues at coordinate 164,592 of CAWGIV010000011.1, forward strand.
GGAACGGCGGCGTCGGGTCGCCGATCGCGGCGTCGCTCGCCGCCGCGGGCGTCGGATTCATGGGCCTTTTCGACGGGAACCAGGCCGCATCCGACGGGCTCGCGGAACGGCTGCACGCGCACTACCCGGAGCTGCAGATCCAGACCGGCTCGAACGACCCGGAGGGCTACGACGTCGTGGTCAACGCGACCCCGCTGGGGATGAAGGACGGCGACCCGCTGCCCATGGACGTCGAGCGGATCGCGCCGACCACGTTCGTCGGCGAGGTCGTGATGAAGCAGACGATCACGCCGTTCCTGGCCGCGGCGCAGGCCCGCGGCTGCCCCATCCAGGTGGGCAGCGACATGCTCTTCGAGCAGATCCCCGCCTACCTGGAGTTCTTCGGCTTCGGCGCGCCCACTCCCGAGGAGCTGCGCGCCACGGCCCAGCTGCCGGCATGACCGGGCGGCACCGCGTCGTCATCATCGGCGGGGGCTTCGGCGGGCTGAGCGCGGTGCGCGCGCTCGCGCACGCCGACGTGGACGTGACCGTGGTGGACCGCACCAACCACCACCTGTTCCAGCCGCTGCTCTACCAGGTGGCGGCGGGCATCCTCCCGCCGGGGCTGATCGCGCCCGCGCTCCGCGGCGTGATCAGCAAGCAGGCCAACGCCCGGGCGTTGCTGGCCCAGGTCAACGACATCGACCTCGACGGGCGGGTGGTCCACGCCGAAGGGCCGGACGGGCGGCCGGTCACGCTGCCCTACGACACGCTCGTCGTCGCCGCGGGCGCGACGCACTCCTACTTCGGCCACGACGAGTTCGCCCGCTACGCGCCCGGCATGAAGACGATCGAGAACGCGCGGCACCTGCGCGACGCGATCCTGATGGCGTTCGAGATGGCCGAGCTCTCGACCGATCCGGCCGAGCGCGCGGAGTGGCTGACGTTCGTCGTGATCGGGGCGGGCCCCACCGGGGTCGAGCTGGTCGGACAGGTGGCCGAGCTCGCGAACAACGTGCTGCCGCGCGACTACCGCACGATCGACACCACCGAGGCCCGCATCATCCTGCTGGAGGGCGCGGGCGCGGTGCTCGGCCCGTTCCCCGAGAAGCTGCGCCGCTACAGCCAGCACAAGCTGGAGTCGATGGGCGTGGAGGTGCGGCTCAACACCCTGGCCGTCGACATGGACGGCGAGAGCATCACCGTCAAGGGCCCGGACGGCCCTGACAATCTCGAGACGATCCGCACCCGCACGCGGATCTGGGCGGCCGGGGTGGCAGCGTCCCCGCTGGCGAAGCTGCTCGCCGCCAAGGCGGGCCTGGAGGTCGACCGGGCGGGCCGGATCCCGGTGCAGCCCGACTGCACGCTCGCCGGGCATCCCGAGGTGTTCGCGGTGGGTGACATGGTGTCGCTGAACAACCTGCCGGGAGTCGCGCAGCCCGCGCTGCAGGAGGGCAAGTACGTCGGGAAGCTGATTGCGGCCCGGCTCGCGGGCGACGAGAAGGCCGAGCCCTTCAAGTACTTCGACAAGGGCAACATGGCCACGATCGGGCACCGTGCCGCGATCGCCGATGCGTTCGGCATGCAGTTCACCGGCCTCCTCGGGTACACGATGTGGGGGTTCATCCACGTGCTGTACCTGATCGGCTGGGGCAACCGGCTCGGCACGATCTACACGTGGGCCCGCGCGCTGACGTTCTCGCGCAACCGGGGCCACCGGATGATCACGTTCGACGACCGGCGGTCCGTCAGCCCGACAGTCGTGCCGCCCGAGCCGGACGTGTACGAGGACCGGCGATCCGTAAGCCCGACAGTCGTGCCCGGCGGTGCGCGACCATCCGCAACGGACCGTTGACCTCGCCGTAGCCCGCATCGGACGGCATGTCCTGACCAACCTGCACGCCGGGTTTCAGCGCGTTGATCGGCGGAAGTGGGACATGCGCGCCAAATATGGCCGTCAGGTCCCACTTCCGGCGATCAACGCTGGCGGCGAAACCCCGCTGAGGTTCCCTTCGACTGAACGGCCTTGCCGCTAGCCGGACAGTCGTGCCCGGCGGTGCGCGACCATCCGCACCGGACCGTTGACCTCGCCGTAGCCCGCGTAGCCGCCGGTGCGCTGCACGGCCTCGAAGAACACCCGCCCGCCGATGACCTGGGTGTAGAAGTGGCGGAACTCGCCGTCGGCGTCGCGGTCATAGAGCACGCCGAGCTCCCGCAGCTCGTCGATGTCCGGCGGGGCGAGGCGGGCGTCGAGGTCGTCGTAGTAGTTGTCCGGGATGGAAAGCAGCGGTGCTCCCGCGGCGCGGGCGCGGCGGGCGAGCGCGAGCACGTCGGGACAGGCGAACGCGATGTGCTGGGGGTCGGCCACACCGGGCGCCCAGTCGCCGCGCCGCAGCGCCGACACGGAGAGGCAGACGCGCACCGTGAGGGCGCGGTCGCTGACAGCGCGGTTGCGCACCAGGCCGAACGGCGCCGCCACCTCGGATGCGTGCTGGGTCGACAGGCCCAGCAGCGCGCGGTAGAAGAGGGCGGCCTCGTCGAAGCTGTCGAACGGTTGGGTGAGCGCGACGTGGTCGATGTGCGTGATGGCGTCGGCTGGCGCTTCGGCACCGGTGGGCGTGAAGTCGGCGAGCCAGCTAACGCCTTCGGTCGCGGTGTGGCAGAAGAACACGGCGGTGCCGTCCGGGGCGGTGACGCCGAGGAGGTCGGCCTCCGCCGGGCCGTGGTGCTGGGGAAGGGGCGGGGCCAGCAGGGCCGCGGCCCGGCCCGCGGCCGTGGTGGGGTCGGCCGTCTCGATGCCGAGCGCGGCGACGGCGGCCCCGTCCGGGCTGGCCTCGTTGAGCAGCACCCTCGCGGCGCCTTGCTGCCACAGCTGCACGCGCTTGCTGCGGTGCCTGCCGGTGTGGGTGAACCCGAGTGTGCCCAGCAGCCCGGCGACGGCCACGCCGGACGCCGCGTCGACGGTCAGCTCGGTGAACGCGAAGCCCGACAGGTCCGGCACGGGCGGCGGGTACTCGACACCCACGCGTGCGGCGGCGGGGACGTGCGGGACCGCCGCCTCACGCAACGCCAGCAGTGAACGATGCGCGTCCACCGCGGCACGTCGCGGGTCGGACTGGCGGAAGACGTCGTTGAACACCTCGAGCGACAGCGGGCCGGTGTAGCCCGCGGCCAGGACGTGGCCGAGGAAGGCGGGCAGGTCCCACACGCCCTGTCCGGGGAAGAGCCGGTAGTGGCGGCTCCACTGCAGCACGTCCATGTCCATGTGCGGGGCGTCGGCGAGCTGGAGGAAGAACAGCTTTTCGCCGGGGATGGCGTCGATGCCCGCCGGATCCGACCCGCGGGACAGGATGTGGAAGCTGTCCAGGCACAGCCCGAGCGCGGGGTGGTCGCCCCGCCGCACGGCCTCCCACGACTGCTCGTAGGTGCTTATCTTCGTGCCCCAGGCGAGCGCTTCGTAGGCGATGCGCATCCCGTGCGCCGCGGCCCGTTCGGCGGCGGCGTGCAGCTGGGCGGCGAGCCGGTCGAGGTCGGCGACGGCGTCCGGCGCGACCGCTGAGCAGACCAGGATGAGCTCGGTGCCCAGCTCGGCCATAAGCTCGAACTTGCGCTCGGCACGGCGCAGGTTGTGGGCGAACCGCTCAGGGTCGGTGGAGTCGAGGTCGCGGAAGGGCTGGTAGAGATCGATGGACAGGCCCAGCCCCGTGCAGCGGGCGCCGATCTCGGACGGCGAGAGCGCCGAGGCCACCAGGTCCGGTTCGAAGATCTCGACGCCGTCGAACCCGGCCGCAGCGGCCGCGTCCAGCTTGTCCTCCAGCGTGCCGGAGATGCAGACGGTGGCCAGCGCCGTGCGGCGTCCGGTGGGCCCGGACGGATGCTCGGCGGTCGCCGTCGAGAGCGCGGATCCGGACATGGGCGCCCCACTTTCCCTCTGTTTGTCTACGAGCCTGATACGCCCGGACGCCCGCGGCGCGACCTTTCCAGCCAGTGGAGTCCGCACCCCGCCGCTCCCCATCAGTGCGACGCTTGTCAGGATGAGGCGTTGTGCCAACTGAGCGATGGACGTCGCGGGTGCCCGCGCTGGTCGGTCGCGCAGCGCCGGGACGGTGGGTGGCTGGCCCCGCGTTCCGCGGTCGGCTGTGTGCGGTGTACCTCCCGGCCGGGCACCGCCGGAGCCGTCGCGCGCCGCTGCTGATGCTGTTGCACGGCTGTGACCAGCAGGCCGAGGAGTTCGTCGACGCCACCCGGTTCACCACGGTCGCCGACCGGCACGGCATCGTGCTCGTCGCCCCCGAGCAGACCTTCCATTTCCACCCCAACCGCTGTTGGCGCTGGTACGAGGCGCGCAACCAGGAGCGCGGCCGGGGCGAGCCCGCGGTGCTGGCGGGCGTCGTGAGCGCCATGCTCGACGAGCAGTCCCGCTGGCGGATCGACCGGCGGCGGGTCTACGTGGCCGGCCTGTCCGCAGGGGGCGCGATGGCGCTCGTGCTTGCGGCCACCTACCCGGACCTCTTCGCGGGCGTGGGCGTGCACTCGGCGCCGCCTTACCGGTCGGCGACCGGCCCGGCTGGGGCGTTCGCGGCGATGACGGCGCGCGCAGCGCCGCCCGACCCCGCGCCCGGTGCGCTGCCGCTGCCGCCCGCGGTGGTCTTCCAGGGCATGGCCGACCGGGTCGTCAGTCCGGTGAACGGCAGCCGGGTCGCGGCGCAGTGGCTTGCCTATTACGGCGGCTTCTGTGGCGGTGGCCCGTTGCGCTCCAGCGCGTCCGTGAGCGAATCGGGCGTGCGGACCACCCGCTGGTACGCGCGGCGCGGACGTGCCGTGCTCCAGCTGTGGCTGGTCGACGGACTCGGCCACGCCTGGTCGGGCGGTCGCTCCGGCGGTTCCTACAGCGAGCCGTCGGGCCCGCGCGCGGCCACGCTGATGTGGCGGTTCCTGCGCCGCCAGCGGTTGGCGCAGCGACGTGCGCGCCCGCTGCCGGTCGCGGGCGCATGAGACTTGCTGCCTCCCCGTGAGGTGCGCGGGGCGCCCCTCGCCGGAAGGGGCGGGGATGTCCAGCGGGGGTGAGCGCGGTAGAGGAGGCCGACCACCCCTACCCCCAGCCGCCCGACACCATCATTTGCCGGTCGCGCTTACGCAGCTGCGGTGGTGGGCGGTGGTCGGCGGCGGGGGTGGCGGAGCGGGTCGATCCAGGCTGGAGGGGTGAACTCGGCTCGCCCGTTGACCAGCCGCACCTCCCATCCGGCGTGGTGGACGAGGCGGTGGCAGACCCGGCACAGCATGACGCAGTTGGTCAGGGAGGTGTCGCCGCCTTGTTCCCAGGGCCGGATGTGGTGGACTTCGCACCAGGACGGGGGTTTGCCGCAGCGGGCGCAACCGCGGTCGCGGGCGATGACCGCCCGACGCAGCCCGTCGGGAATGACCCGGGTCATGCGGCCGACGTCCAGCGGCTGGCTGGCGCCGTCGAGCACGATGGGGACGACGGCGGCGTCACAGCACAGCATGCGCAGCGACTCCGCCGATAGGCCGCCGCCGAACTCGAGGCAGGCGCCGCGGGCGCGCTGCTCGAGGTCCTCGAGGCGGATGAGCACGTTCACCTGGGGGCGACGGCCGCCGCTGGCGGGCACGTCGGCGTGGTCGAGGACGTGGCCGCAGATCTCGGCGAGGGCTTCGGCCTGGCGTTGGGCTGGGGTGCGGTCGTCCTCGGCGGTGCGGGGGCGGGCGTGGGCGTCGATGAGGGTGGCGATGGTGTCGAAGACCGCGGCGTCCTCGAAGCGGCCTTTGAGGCTGCCGCCGGTGCCGTCGGGGTTGCGGGTGAGGTAGAGCTCGTTGGTGGGCGGGCGGGGCCGGTCGTCGGGCTCGGGGCCGTCGGCGTCGAGGGCGTCGAGGAGTTGGGTGCCGCGGGTGTGCAGCTCGGCGGGAGTGCAGTCGGCGATCCAGGCGGCGAGTTGGGCTTCGGCGGCGGCCCATTGCGCGGGAGTGAGCCGGGTGGCGGCGTCGGTGCCCAGCACGCGGGCAATGATGTCGACGTGGCGCAGGGACGCGGCTCCGGCTGCGAACGCCTCCGCGGTGGCGGGCAGGCGGGGCGGCAGCGGGGTACCGTCCAGCCCGGTGCGCGGGGTGGCGTGCTCGGCGACGGTCAGGTGGCGGCGGGCTTCGCCGCGCTCCCAGCCGAGCAGGTCGGCCAGCGCGGCGGCGGGGTTGCGGTAGCCGCGCTCGGCGAAGCTGCCGCGGCGTTGCAGATCGGCCAGCGCGCCGACCGTGGTTTGGTCGATGCGGCGGCGGACGCCTTCGGCGAGGGTGAGCACGCCGATCAGCTCGGCATCGCCCGCCCCGGGGCCTGCCGCGCGGGCCAGCGCGTCGACGGCCTCGGTGAGGAGGCGCTGCGCGAGGGCGAGCGGGGCGTCCGACATGCCCCGATTCTACACGAACTGACGTTCGATAGGTAGCAGTTTTGAAGGAGTCCCGCGTTTCGTGCTCGGGCCCCAAGGCGGGGCGGCGGGCTCGGCGACCTCCATCATCGCGACGACGTATGTAGAGGCCAGCTGCTGCCGCGCCGCTTCCGCTCCTCGGCGCTGGCGCGCCTGCGGTGCGGGTCGGCTTGCCCTCGGCCCTCCGGGCCGACTCGCGTAGGCCCGATGTGCATCGCTCAGTGGCCGAGAAGAGCCTCGGGGTAGGCGGCTTCTTCCGGCTGTCCCTTCGTGTTGTGCATGGTCCAGAGCAGATCGGCGAGACGGGCAGGATCGACGGTAGGTATTGCAGGCACTGGGTCACCGGCGGCCTTGGCTGCTTCCATCCAGGCGTGGAAGGGGGTGTTCTCGATGGCGGCCCCGATGTAGAGCCTGCCGACGGAGATGCCCTTGTCGGCGACTTCGGCGTGCAGGGATTGGAGATAGTTGGGCGGCTTGGGGCGGTCCGGGGCCGCTCATGTTCGGCAAGCCCCGGACCGCGCTGGCTCCCTGCGCGGTGAGGATCGCGCCACAACCCTGATCCAGCATGTGCGGCAGGAACTCCTGTACGAGCGCGAGCAGGGTGTAGACGCCGAGCGGCATGAAGTCCCGGGCGCGCTGCGGGGTCAGCTTGGTCGCAGGGACGAACGCGTCGTCCCGGCCGGGGGTTGGTGCGGCAGTGGGTGCGTAGCAGAACGCGTCGAGATGCCGACCTCGGCGCGTATCTGCTGGGCCAGTTGGGGGACGCCATCGGTGCGGGACAGGTCGGCGGTGATGACGTACGCGGTCGCCCCGGCGCTGGCCAGCTCGTTGGCGAACCGGTCGAGCGGCTCCTGTCTGCGGGCCACCAGGACGACGGCGTAGTCCTCTCGGGCGTAGCGGTAGGCCACGGCCTGACCGAGGCCGGGCCCTGCTCCGAACACGGCGATGGACTTGGACACTCAACCCTCCGATCTCCACTGCATCTTGACTCTGCGCCATCACCCCCGCAGGACCGCCCGGGGCTGCGCGTCTGCCCTCGCCGTGCACTCGACGAGAGCCTCTATGCTGGCCACCGCGTGTCGTGTCGTTGTTGATCTGTTTCACAAACCGACAACGCGGCACGACCGCCCGGATTGCATCACTGCAATTCCGGCGCCGACCAGCACCACGAATGTCACTCTAAGTAGCCGCAGGCCAGACGAAGGCGCCCACGCTCGGACACAATGCGGTAACCCTCAGTGAAGCCCCCCTGTAGTACGAGCGGCTGGTCGCTCACCACACGCTGACCTACCTTCGCCCCTGATCGATTGGCCCGTCGTACGGAACATGGATCCTGATGACGTCCGGCCCACGGCCGTCTCCGTTTCGACGGGCGATTCCGAGGTACTCCTCGATCACGGGTTCGCCGGGGTCGAGGCCAGCTTCGTCGAGCGCCGCGAAAGCGGCCCGGTAGGCGCCGGGTAGCGTGGCCGCACCGCCGCGGTGCTCGACACGGACCGAGGCGACCGCGCCGAGCCACCGGACGTCCACTGGTGTGTACGGCCCGTGTGACCCTCCCGCGCGAGCCTCGACCAGCCCATCATCCGGGACGACGATCGGGGCAAAGGCAAACCCGTGGACCTCCTCCTCCACGGTGAGCGGGAAGGTGGCGCCCCATGCTCCGGCGACGCTGAGCCCCGCGCGGCGTATCCGTGCGCGCAGCCGGGCGACGGCGCGCAGCACGCTGGGCTCGACGTCCGCAGCCGTGGACACGAACTCCTCCATGGCCACGCGGACTGCGGGTCGGTCGACGAACATGGGCGTGTAGTGCGGCCGTCGGGCCGGGTAGAGATCGTCGAGTCGCACGAGCGCGCACCGTCGCTGCGCGATCTCGCGTTGGAGGCGTCGACGCTCCTCGGCGAGCGCCGCCGCTCCTGATTCGCCCCCCGCGACGATCTGGCCGATCCGCTCGGGGGTCATGCCGATCGCACGAAGCTCGGCGATCAGGGTGGCGGCCTCGAGCTGGTCGACGGTATAGCGGCGATAGCCGGTATGCGGGTCGACCGCAACCGGCACCAGCAGCCCGATCTTGTCGTAGTAGCGCAGGGTCGAGACCGGCAGCCGGGTGCGGCGTGCGAAGTCACCGATGCCGAGTTCCGGTCGCATCGTCACGTGGCGGCCCGCTCTGGCCGAGCGTCGGCTCGATCGCCGAAGGTTGCGTCGACGGCTGCGGGAAACACCTCAACCGACGGGCGACGCTCGATGAGCCGAGCCACCTGCTCCGGCGTAGCCCCCGCCGCCAGCAGCGTGGACCCGCGGTCGAAGTACTCCCGGTAGCTGTGGCAGCGGCCGTCGGTCAATGCGAACACCGACGCACCGTCGAAGCGCAGCGTCCCGGATGGCATGTCGGACACGGGGACGGCCATCGTGAACGTCCACTCGCACATGGCGACGCTGCCGTCGTCGACCACCTCCGTAACCGTCCACTCATGACGACCGCGCCGAAATCCGGCGCGGAACATGCTTCGCAGCTGCGGATGACCCACCCGCAGGCCGAAGTACAGATCGCGGTAGTGGGCGTCCGACGTGAAGCAGTCAAGCAGTGCGTCGACATCCTGGGCGGTGTAGGCGGCGGCGAACCGGTGGGGGAGCGACGGCCGGGACACGAAGCTCATGCTCGCACTGTGCACCCTGGAGTCGGGTGAGAGTCAAACTGCTCGCTGGGGCGTCGGCACCGGTGCCGCCCGGCCCGACATCGGGCGCGGGCCCGTCGACGACCGTGGCGTCGGGGTGCCGGCCGCGGGATCAGAACGCGGACCTGCCGGTCGAGCCCTCCGGTTCGGCTGCGATCTGGCCGAGGTCGCTGCCGTAGCGGGCGCGGACCCGGGCGCGCAGCTCCTGGTCGCTGCGCGGGACCGGCTCCAGGAACACCTCGTCGACGTCGCCGAACTCCGCGCGCAGCGTGCTGTCGATCCGCACGCAGGCCATTTCGATGGCGTCCGAGGTCGCCGACTGCGCGAAGTCCAGCCGCGCGCACACGAGCACCTGGTCGGTACCCGTGTGCATGGTGAGCAGGTCGACGACCTCGTCCACCTCCGGCTGTTCGGCGAGGCGGCGGCCGATGGCCCGCACCAGCCGCGGGTCGGCCTGGCGCCCGATGAGTAGCGTCATGTTCGTGCGCGTGAGGCCGTAGGCGACGACCACGAGCAACATCCCGATCAGGAGCGACGCCAGGCCGTCCCAGACGGGGGAGCCGGTGAGCGCGGTCAGCCCGACGCCGACGAACGCGACGACCAGGCCGGTGATCGCCGCGCTGTCCTCGAAAAGGACCGTGATGACGGTCGGGTCGTCGCTGCGGCGCACGAACGTGAGCAGGTCCAGCCGCTCCTTGCGGCGCTCCGAGCCGACCTGTCGAAGCGCCTGCCGAAGCGACACCCCCTCGATCGCGGCCGCGACCACCAGCACGATCAGCGCGACCAGCACGTCCTGCCGCTCCTCGGGGCCGCCCAGCAGCGTGTGCACACCCTGGTAGATCGAGAACAAAGCACCCGCCACGAAGATCGACACTGCGGCCAGCAGCGAGAAGACGTACCGCTCCTTGCCGTAGCCGAACGGGTGCGCCCGGTCCGGCGGCTGGCCGAGCGCTTGAGCGCGGTGAGCAACAGCGCCTCGGTCATGGTGTCGCCCACCGAGTGCGCGGCCTCGGACAGCATGGCCGCGCTGCCGGTCAGCAGCCCCGCCACGAGCTTGGCCGCACCCACGGCCAGGTTCGCGCCCATCGCGAGCAGCACGGTGAGCGTGCTCTCGCCGCCGGATTTCGCCACGGATCCGGTCTACCCCGCATCTGCGTCGCCCACCACGCTGAACGCATGCGTGCGTGGGTGGTGGGAGAACCGGGGACGCTGCAGGCGGTCGAGCGGCCGCAGCCGCGGCCGGGGACGGGCGAGGTGCGGGTGCGGGTGGCGGCGTGCGGGGTCTGTCGCACCGATCTGCACCTGCGCGACCACGAGCTGGTCCCCCGCCGTCCCGGGACGATGCCGGGGCACGAGGTGGTCGGCGTGGTCGACGCGCTGGGCCCGGACACCGGGCGGTTCGCGCTCGGCGACCGGATCGGCATCGCCTGGCTGCGCGGCACCTGCGGACGGTGCCGGTGGTGCCGAACCGGCCGGGAGAACCTCTGTCCGGACGCCGCCTTCACCGGATGGGACGCCGACGGCGGCTACGCGGAGTGGGCCGTCGTCCCCGAGGCGTACGCCTACCGGCTGCCCGAGGCTCTCGACGACGTCACCGCGGCCCCGCTGCTGTGCGCGGGCATCGTCGGCTACCGGGCCCTCAAGCGCGCGGAGCTGCCGCCCGGCGGACGGCTGGGGATCTACGGCTTCGGCGCGTCCGCGCACGTCGTGGCGCAGGTGGCGATCGCACAGGGGGCCGCCGTGCACGTGTTGACGCGGTCGTCGCAGGCCCGCGACCTGGCGTTGCGGCTGGGCGCCGCGTCCGCGCGGGCTGCGGAGGAGGGGCCGCCGGAGCCGCTGGACGCGGCGGTGCTGTTCGCGCCCGTCGGCGAGCTGGTGCCGGTGGCGTTGCGCGCCCTGGACCGGGGCGGCACGTGCGCGGTGGCGGGCATCCATCTCTCCGACATCCCGCCGCTGGTCTACGCGGACGAGCTGTTCCAGGAGAAGCAGCTGCGCAGCGTCACCGCCAACACCCGCGCGGACGGCGAAGAGTTCCTGCGGCTGGCGGCGGCGCTAGCCGTGCGGCCGGTCGTCACGCCCATGCCGCTCGCCCGGGCCGACGCCGCACTGGCCGACCTCGCGACCGGTCGGCTCACGGGTGCCGCCGTCCTCGTGCCGTAGCCGCCGCACCCCGCGCGCCGAGATGCCGAACTCGCCGTGCCGGGATGCCGAACTCGCCGTGCCGGGATGCCCGACTCACGATGCCGGAATGGCCAACACGCCCGGCGAAACGTGCGACTCACCGCGGGGAAATGGCCAACACGGCCTGGGCAAACGTGCGACTCACCGGGCGAGCAGCACGACCAGCGACCGCGGGCCGACCACCACCGTCGCGTCCGCAGGCCCGGAGCGGGTCGGGGTGTGGGTGTCGCACACGATCTGCCACTCCGCAGCGACCGGCACCGTGTACGTGAGGGGCTCCCACCAGGCGTTGACGAGCACGAGCAGGTCGTCGTCGACGAGCGGGGTGCCGTCCGGGGCGACGTCGGGGTCGGCCTGCCCCTCGACGAACACCGCGATGGCGCGCGCGCCGCGGTCGGCCCAGTCGGCGTCGGTCATCGTGGTGCCCGCGGGAGTGAACCAGCGCAGGTCCGCGGCGGCCGCGCCGGTGAGGAAGCGCATGCGCCGCAACGCCGGGTGCGCGCGGCGCAGGCGGACCAGGTCGCGGGTGAACGCGAGCAGGTCCCGGTCGGCCCCGGCCCAGTCGAACCAGCTGAGCGCGTTGTCCTGGCAGTAGGCGTTGTTGTTGCCGCGCTGGGTGCGGCCGATCTCGTCACCGCCCAGCAGCAGCGGCACCCCGGCCGAGAGCAGCAGGGTCGCGAGCATCGCCCGGCGCTGCCGGGCCCGCAGGGCGAGCACGTCCGGGTCGTCGGTCGGGCCTTCGACCCCGCAGTTCCACGACCGGTTGTCGGTGGTGCCGTCGCGGTTGTCCTCACCGTTCGCGTCGTTGTGCTTGTCGTCGTAAGAGACGAGGTCGGCGAGGGTGAAGCCGTCGTGCACGGTCACCAGGTTGATCGACGCGCTGGGGCGGCGTCCGGTGCGGGCGTAGAGGTCGGCCGACCCGCTGATCCGGTCGGCGAACTCGCCGAGCAGGCCCTCGTGGCTGCGCCAGAAGTCGCGCACGCAGTCGCGGTAGCGGCCGTTCCACTCGCTCCACCCGGCCGGGAACCGACCGAGGTCGTAGCTGTCCAAGCGCCCGACGTCCCACGGCTCGGCGACCAGCACGACCCGGTTGACCACCGGGTCCTGCGCGACCAGGTCGAAGAACGGCGACGCGGCGTCGAAGTCGGCGTTCTCCCGGGCGAGGGTGGGCGCGAGGTCGAAGCGGAACCCGTCGACGCCCATCTCGGTGATCCAGTACCGCAGCGCGTCCATCACCATCCGCAGCGCGACCGGATGTCCGGCGTTGAGCGCGTTTCCGGTGCCGGTGGTGTCGACGTAGCCGCCGTTCGCGTCGAGGTGGTAGTAGGCCCCGTCGTAGAGGCCGCGATGGCACAGCACGGGCCCGTCGGCGCCCGCCTCGGCGGTGTGGTTGAACACGACGTCGAGCACCACGTCCAGGCCTGCCGCGTGCAGCGCGGCCACCATCGCCCGGAACTCCTCGACCTGCCCGCCCGGCCGCGTCGCGTACCCCGCGTGCGGGGCGAAGAAGCCGATCGTGTTGTAGCCCCAGTAGTTGGTGAGACCACGCCGCACGAGGAACGGCTCGGGCACGTTCTGGTGCACCGGCAGCAGCTCGACGGTCGTCACCCCGAGATCCACGAGGTGCGCGACCGCGGCCGGGTGGGCCAGCCCCGCGTAGGTGCCGCGCAGCTCCGGCGGCACGTCCGGGTGGATCATGGTGAAGCCCTTGACGTGCACCTCGTAGAACACCGCGTCGGCGAGCGGCGTGGGACGGCGCGGCGGAGCAGGCGGAGCGGGTGCGACCACGCGGCTGCGCGGCACGAACGGCGCCGAGTCCCCCGGGGCGCCGGTGAACGCCTCCGGCGCGAACCGCACCGCGCCGTCCACTGCGCGGGCGTACGGGTCGAGCAGGAGCTTGGCCGGGTCGAACCGCATCCCGCGGGCGGGGGCGAACGGACCGGACACCCGGTATCCGTAGGCCTGCCCCGGCCCGACGCCGGGGACGTAGCCGTGCCGGACGTCGCCGTCGCGCGTGGGCAGGACGAGGCGGGTCTCGCCGCCCGCGTCGTCGAAGAGGCAGAGCGTGACCTCGTCGCCGGGCGAGACGACGGCGAAGTTGGTGCCGTCCGCGTCGGGGAGGGCGCCGAGCGGGTAGGGAAGACCGGGCAGCACCCTCATGCCCGATCACCGCCCGCGCGGCGCAGGTCCCGCTCCAGCCCCTCGGTCCGCGCCCGCTCCGCGATCTCGGTCATTCCCGGATTGTCTCGCCATAACGCGTTCGGCCGGGTATTTTTCTTGACCTTCGTCGCTCATTCCGGTGAGCGCGCACGCGAGGGGTTGCCATGGCGCAGCAGGGAGTGGAGGAGGTCCGCGCCGAGGTCACCGTGACGGGTGGCGTCGGCCAGTTGAAGGCAGGCCCGAACACGGTACGGATGCGGGTCGACGGCACGTGGGGCAACGTCGTCACCGTCGCCCCGAAGGACGGCGCGACCGTCGCGGCCCGTCCGCATCCCGTCCGGCTGATGCCCAGCCCGACACCGGTGTTCGACCGCGTTGACGAGACCCGGCAGGTGCTGGCCGAGCTGGCCGCGGGCCGGTCCGTCGCGCTGCAGGCGTCGCCCGGCATGGGCGCGAGCACACTGCTGCGCCACGTCGCCCACCACCTCACCGGCCCGGTGGTGTGCCTTTCGGCGCGGCGGCAGACCCTCGACGATCTCCTCCAGGCCCTGTTCACCGACTTCTACGCCACCGACGGGCCCGTGCGGCCCACCCGCGACCAGCTGCGGCACCTCCTGCCGCCGGTGCACGCCGCCGTGCTCCTCGACGACGTCGACCTGCCCGCCGCGGCCGTCGCCGAGCTGCAGGAACTCGCCCCGAACTGCACCTTCGTGCTGGCGGGTCGACGGCCGGGCGGCCTCCCCGGGGTGCCGTTGTCCGGCCTGCACATCGACCCGGCGGGCGAGCTGCTGGCCCGCGTCATGGGCCATCCCGTGGACCGCAGCGCGGTGTACGCCCTCTGGGGGTTGACGCGGGGAGCGCCCGCGGGGCTCGTCCAGCTCGGCGTGAGCGCGGCCACCTACCCGGGCCCGCTGGAGGCCTTCGTGTCGGCGGCCCTGCGCACGAGGGTTCGCCGCCGTTCACCGTCGCCGAGCCCGAGGACCGTCGTCTGCTCGGGCTGCTCGCCGCCGTGCCCGGCCTGGAGCTGTCCGCGGAGCAGCTGACCGCGGTCTCCGGGCTGCCCGACGTCCGGACGCGGCTGCGCCCGTGGGTCGAGCGCGGGCTGGTGACGGCGTCCGACCTCGACACCTACACGTTCGCCGGTGGCGCGCTGGACCCGGAGGCGTGGCAGCTGACGCACCGCCGCGCGGAGCTGGTCGCCGCGTTCGCGACGTGGGCGCGGCGCAACCCGGACGCCGTCCTCGTCGCGGGCGGGTCGGCGGAGCCGATGCGGGCGCTGCAGGAGCTGGCGCGGTGGCAGCACGCGTGGCGCGCGGTCATCGCCATGGGTGCGCTGCTCGACGTCGCCTACGCCCTCGCGGGCCGCTGGGACGCCTGGCACTCCTGCCTGCAGGCGACCCTGGAGGCCGCGCGCGCCGTCGGTGACCGGGCCGCCGAGGCGCTGGCGCTGCACCAGCTCGGCACCCGCGCGCTCGTGCGCGGCGACCTGGCGACCGCCCGCGATCAGCTCGGCGCCGCCCTCGACCTCCGCCTGGCGTTGGGCCAGACGGCGGCCGCGGGGGTCACCCGGCAGAACCTGGCGGTGATCACCGACCAGCCCGCGTCCGCCCGTGCCGGGTTCGTGGGCGCCCTGGCGCGGATCCCGATGGCGGTGCAGGCCGCCGCCGTGCTGATCCCGCTGCTCGGGGCGTTGGCGTTCGTCGGGGTCGGCCACGCCGACAAGCCACCGCAGACCAGCCTCGACCCGCTGCGGCTCGCCTTCGCCAACCAGGCCGTCGACCACGCCAGCCCGCCGCAGGTCATCCGGCTCGGCAACCGCGGCGCGGCCCCGCTGCACGTCGACAAGGTCGCCCTCGGCGGCCCGAACCACGGCGCATTCACCCTCGTCGACACGAGCTGCGTCGGGGCGGTCCCCGCGGACGGCGTGTGCACCGCGACGGTCGTGTTCACCCCGGCGACCCCCGGCGAGCAGCAGGCCAACCTGTCCTGGCACATCCGGGAGCTCCCGGGCGACCTGAGCTCGCCCCTCGTCGGCGTGGGCGTCCCGGCAGCAGCGACCGCGCCGACCGTGGACCCGGGCACCGTCGCGTTCGCGCCCCAGCCGCTCAACACGCTGAGCGCGCCGCTGCCGGTCCGGGTGGTCGCGGGATCCGCGCCGCTGCGGCTCACGGGGGCGAGCACGCAGGGTGCCCAGTCCGCCGACTTCCTCATCGACGGCGACGGCTGCGCCGCGGCCGTGCTCGCGCCCGCCGCCGCCTGCACGGTGAACGTGCGGTTCACGCCGAGCGCGGCGGGGGAGCGCAGCGCGCTGCTCACCGTGGCCGACAGCGACGGCCACCCGGCCGCCACCGTGGCGCTGCGCGGCACCGGCTCTGCGCCGCCGAAGTTGGTGCGCCCGGCGACCCTGCCGGTCCTCGCGCCGTCGGTCGTGGCGTTCGGCCAGCGCCTGCGGGGGACCGTCGGGCCGCCGCTGACCGTCACCGTGACGAACCGGGGCGACGCGCCCGAGCGGCTCGCGGGCGTCGCGGTCGACGGTGGCCGCCGCGCCTTCCAGCTCGACGCAGGCAACTGTGCGGACGCCACCCTGGCACCGGGCGGGTCCTGCCAGGTCGCGCTGCGCTTCGCACCGCCCACGGCCGGTCCGTACTCCGACGTCTTCGCCGTCACCGTGTCGGACGTGCCCGGGCGCGCGACGGTCGCGCTCACCGGGCTCGGGACGGACCCGACCACGGCTCGGATCCCGAACGTGGTCGGGATGCCGTTGGCGGCGGCCCAGCGCGCGGTGACGGCGGTCGGGCTCCGGGCGGGCACGGCCACGCAGCAGCCGAGCCCCAACGTCCCGAAGGGCACGGTCATCGACCAGGCCCCGACGGCGGGCAACTCGCTGCCCCTGGGCGGGGCGGTGAACTTCGTCGTGTCCAGCGGCCCCGTGACCGTCGCGGTGCCGACGCTCGTGGGACAGCCCCAGGCGCAGGCCGCCGCCCGGCTCGTCGCTCTCGGGCTACGCGTCGGGAACGTCGACCGGCGGCCGGACCCGAAGGTCCCCGCCGGTGCGGTCGTCGCCTGTGACCCGCGCCCGGGCAGCCTGATCCCGCGGGGGTCGGCGGTCAACCTGGTGGTGTCGACCGGGGCAGAGCCGGTGGCGGTGCCGTCGGTCGTCGGGCAGTCGCTGGCGAACGCCCGCAGCCTGCTGGGTCAACGACAGCTCGCCGTGGGCGCGGTGACGGAGCAGCCGAGTGACACCGTCGCCAAGGGTGTGGTGATCAGCAGCGACCCGGGGGCCGGTGCGCAGGTCGCGCCGGGGACGGCGGTCGGGCTGGTGGTGTCGAGCGGCTCGACGCAGGTGGCGGTGCCGGATGTGGCCGGTAGTTCGCTTGCCGCGGCGCGGTCGTCGATCGTGGGTGCGAACCTCGTCGTCGGGGCGGTGAGGGAGCAGGCCAGTGACACGGTGGCGAAGGGTGTGGTGATCAGCAGCGAGCCGGGGGCCGGTGCGCGGGTGACGTCCGGGTCGCGGGTGGGGCTGGTGGTGTCGAGTGGGCCGCAGGTGGTGGCGGTGGCGGTGCCGGATGTGGCCGGTAGTTCGCTTGCCGCGGCGCGGTCGTCGATCGTGGGTGCGAACCTCGTCGTCGGGGCGGTGAGGGAGCAGGCCAGCGACACGGTGGCGAAGGGTGTGGTGATCAGCAGCGAGCCGGGGGCCGGTGCGCGGGTGACGTCCGGGTCGCGGGTGGGGCTGGTGGTGTCGAGTGGACCGGTGGCGACCGCCGCGGCGACGGTGCCGAACGTCGTCGGGCGAACGGTCGCCCGGGCGACGGCCGCGCTGCAGAAGGTCGGGCTGACCGCCGTCCCGGTCGACGCCGACGGCAACCCGGTGACCACCGGCACCGTCGTGAGCTCCGACCCACCGGCGGGCGAGCCTGCGCCGAAGAACCGGAAGGTCCAACTGACGGTCCAACCGGGGGCATGATCGCCGGCGCCGGGACATTTGGTGTGGGGTTCGCGCCCATACCATGACCCTGGCACCGACACACCGGAAACACACGTTATTTTGGAATTCTTACTCAGCGCACCCCATGTCCCGCAGCTGGCGATCACACGGTGAGACGGCCAACTCGCGGTGGCGAGATGCACGACTCACCGTCAGACGAGATCACTGCGGGCGACGACGCCGACCAGCGTGGCCTCCTCCACCACAGGCAGCAGCCGCAGCCCGCGGTCGGCGACCATCTGGCGGGCGTCGCCGACGGTGGCGCCTGCGTCGATCGCGATCGGGGGGCTGGTCATCACCGCGCCGACGGTGCTCCGCTGGGTGCGCGAGTAGAGCGGATCGCCCAGCGCGTCGGCCTCGCTCATCAGCCCGACCAGCCGCCCGTCCGGCTCCACCACCGGCAGCGCCGTGTGCCGGTTGCGCAGCAGCAGCTCGGCGGCCCGGGAGAGCGCGTCGCCGCGCGCCACCGTGACCACGTCCGTCGTCATCACGCTGGACACGGGGGCGTGGTCGGGCGCGGCGGGCCGGGCCCGGTCGGTGCGGGCGAGGCGCAGGAGCCGCTCGTCGTCCTTCCGGGCGAACCGGCGCTTGACGCGCTGCACGAAGCCCTCCTCGGGCTGCAGCAGGTCGGAGCGGGTGACGACGCCGACGAGCACCCCGCGCTCCACGATCGGCATCACCCGCAGCTCGCCGTAGGTGCGCAGCCGGTGGGCGACCAGCGTCGGCTTCGCGCTGGGCCGCATCCAGATCACGTCGCGGTTCATGATCTCGTCAATGGACACGTCGCCCGCGTCGGGATGCTCCTCGCGCAGCCGCAGCACGTCCAGCAGGCTGACGATGCCGACGAGGTGGTAGGCCGCGTCGGCGACGGGGAGGGCGCTGAAGCCGTAGCGGCGCATGATGTCGACGGCGCGGGAGACCGGGGCGTCCGGCCGGACCGAGACCACGCGGGTCGTCATGATGTCCCGAATGGTGCGCGGCACGCGGCGTAATCTACCGGGTCACCCTTCCGGCACCTCCGGCCACTCCGCGGCGGGCCTGCACACCACCACGCGGGCGGCCCCGGCCACGGCCCAGTCGCCGAGCCCGTCGGGCACGGCCAGCACGTCGCCGCGGGTGATCGGCTGTCCGCCTGCGGCCCACTCCAGCGCCCCGTCGGCCAGGACGACCGCGACCGCGAACCCGTGCGGTACCGGCACGGGATTCCCGTCGGGGGCGGCGACGTCGACCCGGAAGAACGGGTCCGCGGCGGCGGGCAGGGCGGGCAGCAGTCCGGCGCCGCGGGCGTCCAGCCCCACGTGCCGCGGGACGGGCGCGGGCAGCGCCGCGTGGCTGACGGCGGGCAGCACGACGTCGAAGCCGAGCCCGAGGTGCGACTCGTCGCGCGTGGCCGTGGTGACCGACCACTCCAGGAGGATGGAGAAGTCGGTCGGCTCCTGCACCTCGATGAGGAACACCCCGGCACCGGTGGCGTGCGCCTGGCCCGCGGGCACGAGCACGCCGTCGCCGGGCCGCACGCTGATCTTGTTGAGGTGCGCCAGCAGCCACGCGGAGTCCTGGGCGTCGACCTTCGCGGCGAGGACGGCGGGGTCGACGTCCTCGCGGAACCCCACCCACACGGCGGGGTCGTCGCCGTGGGTCTCCAGCACGTACCAGGCCTCGGTCTTGCCGTAGCAGGAGTGCAGGTGCCGCCGCGCGAAAGGCCGGGTGGGGTGGACGTGCACGGGCAGCCGCTGGCCCGCGTCGAGCAGCTTGACCAGCAGGCCGACGTCCGACGGGCCCGCCGGGGCGGCCGCGGTGCCCGTCCAGCCGACCGGGTCGGCCGCGACGAGATCGGCGAAGAGCGACTCGTCCGGTAGCAGGCTGCGGCCGACGTCCGGCTCGTCGGCCCGGTGCACGGTGGCGGCGAGCCACTCCTCGGGCCGCCGCGGCGAGGGCAGCGGCACCCCGCGCAGCGCGGCCAGCCGCTCGCCGCCGGTGTAGTAGTGGTCGATGACATTGGGCGGCAGCACTACCGGGCGCACGCAGCGAAGCGTAGCCCCGGGCCGTGATCACCGATTCGGCGCGCGGAGCGGCCATTTCCGGCCGGAAACGCGCTCAACCGGCGATCACGTGTGGGTGCCGTGGGCGAACGAGGCCGCGTCGGGGCCGCGCTGTGGGGCGGTCTGCTGGTGGAGCCGGTCGAGGACCCGGCGCAGGTCGTCGAGCAGCAGGTCGGCGAGGTCGTGGCTGAAGCCGTTGCGCACGACGATGCGCAGGGCGGCGAGGTCCTCCCGATTCTTCGGGAACGTGTACGCGGGCACGAGCCAACCCTGCCCGCGCAGCCCGGCGGAGACGTCGAAGACGGAGAAGGGCTGCTCGCCGTCGACCACGAACGCGAACACGGGCAGCTGCG
The DNA here is from genome assembly GCA_963822805.1 of uncultured Actinomycetota bacterium. Taxonomy (GTDB): domain Bacteria; phylum Actinomycetota; class Actinomycetes; order Mycobacteriales; family Pseudonocardiaceae; genus Pseudonocardia. The sequence continues at coordinate 184,395 of CAWGIV010000011.1, forward strand.
AGCCGTCGGTGAGCAGCCGGAACGGGCCGAGGTCCGCGATCGCCCCGGCCAGCCGTGTCGCGACCTCGCGGCAGGTGAGCTGGACGCGCCGGTAGCCGTCGCGGCCGAGGCGCAGGAAGTTGTAGTACTGCGCGATGACCTGGCCACCGGGGCGGGAGAAGTTGAGCGCGAACGTGGGCATCTCGCCGCCGAGATAGTTCACCTTGAAGATCAGGTCTTCCGGCAGCGCGGCGCGGGCGCGCCAGACCGCCCAGCCGACGCCGGGGTCGACGAGCCCGAACTTGTGCCCGGAGGTGTTGATCGAGGCGACCCGGGGCAGGCGGAAGTCCCACAGCAGGTCGGGGTCGCAGAAGGGCGCGATCATGGCGCCAGACGCCCCGTCGACGTGCACGCGGACGTCGAGTCCGGTGCGCCCCTGGAGCTCGTCAAGGGCGGCGCAGATGTCGGCGACCGGCTCGTAGCTGCCGTCGAACGTGGAGCCGAGCACCGCGACGACGCCGATGGTGTTCTCGTCGCACGCGGCGGCGGCCTCCGGGGCGCCGAGGTGCAGCCGGGCGCCCTCCATCGGGACCAGGCGGGGCTCGACGTCGAAGTAGTTGGCGAACTTGTCCCAGCAGATCTGGACGTTGCTGCCCATGACGATGTTGGGCCGGTCGGTGGGCTGGCCCGCCGCGCGGCGGGCGTGCTGCCAGCGGCGTTTGAGCGCGAGCCCGCCGAGCATGCACGCCTCGCTGGAGCCGACGGTCGAGCAGCCGATCGTGTCGGTGGGGTCGGGGGCGTGCCAGAGGTCGGCGAGCATGTGCACGCACCGGTTCTCCAGGTCGGCCGTGCGCGGGTACTCGTCCTTGTCGATCATGTTCTTGTCGACCGACTCGGCCATCAACAGCCGCGCCTGCGGCTCGGCCCACGTCGTGACGAACGTGGCCAGGTTGAGCCGGGCGTTGCCGTCGAGCATCAGCTCGTCGTGGACGATCTGGTAGGCGACCTCGGCGTCGAGCTCGCCGTCCGGGAGCCGGAAGCGCGGGATGTGCAGCGGTTCGCGGGTGAACAAGGGGTTGATCGAGAGGTACGGGGCGGCGTCCGACGGCGGGTGCGCGGTGGGCATGCCGGACGATACTGCCGTCGTGGCGCGAGACGGGCCTACTCGCCTGCGGGGGCGGCTTCGCCACGAGCGTGCTGTTGGCGTGACCCCAGCGGCACCTGCCCGCCCCGCACCAGCCCGAACTGCACGACCTGGGTCGGGAGCAGGACGTCCAGCAGCCAGTCGGTGACCACCCGCGCACGGTTCCCGGGCATCGCGAGCAGGTGGTAGCCCTTCGTCACCGCGGTCGCGGGCAGGCCGGACAGCGGCACGCCGAGCGGGTTGGCCGCGGCGTCGAGGCCGCCGAGCTCGACGACGAAGCCGAGGTCGTGGTGGCGGTAGCGGTGCCGCCGCCCCCGCCCGAGCGCCGCCGCCACGTTGCGCGCCGCCAGGGCGCCCTGCCGGGTCGCGTGCTGGGCGGTCATCGCGGTGACCGCGCCCGGTCGGGTGAGGTCGGGCACCGCCGCGGCGTCTCCCGCCGCGAGGATCTCCGGGTGGCCAGGCACGGCGAGGTACGGGTCGACGACGAGCCGCCCACGGTCAGTGGGCAGGCCGAGGTCCTCGACCAGCGGGTCGGGCCGCACCCCCACGCACCAGACGAGGGTGCGCGTCGGCACCTCCTCGCCGCCGGTGAGCCGCACCGCCTCCGCGCACGCCTCGGCCACGGACTCCCCGGTGCGCACCTCGACACCGCGCGCCCGCAGCACGCGCTCGGCCGTGCGCGACAGCCGCGGATGCAGTTCGGGCAGCACGCGCGGCGCGGTGTCCAGCAGCAGCCAGCGCATCGGCTGGTCGCGCAGCACGGGGTGGGCCTTCGCCAGCTGCGCGGTGTACCGCGCACCCTGCGCGGCCACCTCGGTGCCGGTGTAGCCCGCCCCCACGACGACGAACGTGCAGCGCGCCGCCCGGTCCTCGAGCTCGGCCGCCGCCAGCTCCACCTGCCGGACAAGGTGGTCGCGCAGGTACAGCGCCTCGGCGATGCCGCGGTAGCCGTGCGCGTACGTGCTGACGCCGGGGATCGGCAGCAGCCGGTTGACGCTGCCGACGGTGAGCAGGAGCCGGTCGTAGGCGATCTCGCCCCGGCCACCGTCGGGGTCGGTCCAGCCGACGGACCGCCCGTCGACGTCGATGCGGTCGACCGCGCCGAGGACCAGCCGCGCCCCCGGCAGCGACCGCGCCAGCGACACCGCGACGTGCCGCGGCTCGACGACCCCCGCGGTCACCTCGGGCAGCAGCGGCAGGTAGAGGAAGTGGTCGCGGGCGTCGACGACGACGACCTCCGCCGCGTCGCCGAGCCGATGCAGCAGGCCGCGGGCCGCGGTGAGTCCGGCGAAGCCCGCTCCGACGACGACGATGCGTGGGGTCATGTTCGGTGGACGATAGGGTGGCCCGCGCCGTGCCGCTACCGGAGACGGCGTGGTCCGGCGCCGGCATGCTGCCCCCATGACCGTGCTGTCCGGCCTGCTCGCCGCCGTCGAGATCGTCGACCTGACCACCCCGCTGCAGGCGTCCACCCCGATCCTGGAGCTGCCGCCGCCGTTCGCGAACACCCACCGCTTCGAGCTCTCGGAGCTGTCGCGCTACGACGAGAAGGGCCCGGCCTGGTACTGGAACGACATCCACACCGGCGAGCACACCGGCACCCACCTCGACGCCCCGGTGCACTGGATCACCGGCCGGGACGGGCCGGACGTGTCGCAGGCGCCGCTGTCCACGCTGGTCGCTCCGGCCGTCGTGATCGACATGACGGCGGAGGTGGCGAAGGACGCCGACTTCCTGCTGGAGCACGCGCACATCCGGGCCTGGGAGGAGGAGCACGGCGCCTTGCCCGACGGCGGCTGGCTGCTCTACCGCACCGGCTGGGCGGCGCGCGGGGACGACGCCGCCGCGTTCGCCAACGCCGACGAGAACGGCCCGCACACCCCGGGCGTCGCGCCGGAGTGTGCGCGCTGGCTGGCCGAGGAGTCGCCGATCGCCGGGTTCGGCGTGGAGACCGTCGGCACCGACGCGGGCGCCGCACACGCCTTCGAGCCCGCGTTCCCGTGCCACTCGGCGCTGATGGGCGCGCACAAGTGGGGCCTCACCAGCCTGCGCAACCTGGACCGGCTCCCGGCCACCGGCGCGGTGCTGATCGTGTGCCCGCTGCCGATCGTCGGCGGCTCGGGCAGCCCGGCGCGCGTGCTGGCGCTCGTCGAGCGCTGAGCGACGAGTCTGCCCGGTTGATGCGGACGGCTCCCGGGAGACGGTGGCGCGGGTCGCGGGAACGCGCCCGCCCGCGACTTCGCACCCCTCGGGGTGTCCTCGCACCCCACCGATGGGGTGCGAGGTCGACGTTTGGGGTGCGAAGTGGGCCGATGGTCGTATCCGCTTGACCTCAACCCGGGTTGAGAGCGCATCGTCGAAGCATGGCCATCGAGCTGAACCACACCATCGTCGCGAGCCGCGACCGGCGTGCCGCCGCCCAGTTCCTCGCCGACGTGCTCGGCCGCCCGGCGCCCGTGTCGTTCGGGCCGTTCGCGGTCGTCGAGCTGGACAACGGCGTGAGCCTGGACTTCGCCGATTGGATGGACGAGGTCGTCTCCCAGCACTACGCGTTCCTGATCACCGAGGACGACTTCGACGCCGTCTCGGGCCGCCTGCGCGAACGCGGTGTCGCGACCTTCGCCGACCCCGGCCACAAAACGCCGGGGCACAACACCCACGACGGCGGTCGCGGCCTCTACTTCTCGTCGCCCGACGGCCACAACCTGGAGGTGATCACCCGGCCCTACGGCAGCGGCAGCTGAACGGCCGGGCTCCTCCCCGGCCACGCCCCCAGCCGGCCATGATCACCGGTTCGGTGCGCAGACCGGCCAGATCTGGCCGGATCCGCGCCGAACCGACGATCAGTGGGTGGGTGCGGCCCGTGCAGTGGGTGGGTGCGGCCCGGGCACGGGCCTACCGAGCGTGACCGCAGTTCACCCGCTCGGGCACGTCCGTTTGGCTGTGCGTTGGCCTGGGTCTTGCGCGCCATGGCGCCGCCGCGGCCTAGCGTCGCCGCCCATGTCGACCCTTGTGGACGCGGTGGCGGGCAGGGCGCGGTCGGGGGTCCGCGCCGTGGCCTGGACGCTGATCGCCGCGGCCGTCGTCACCGTGCTGCTGACCCCGCGGTTCCTGCCGTTCTACGACTGGCTCGAGTGGCTCCTGCAGGGCCAGATCGTGCACGACCTGTGGGTCGGTGCCACCGCCGACGGCGTGCCGGTGGCGCAGCTCTACGCGCTGCGGCCGGTGCCGGTGCCCAACCTCGCGGCGCCCGTCGGGATCGCGCTGCTGACGTTCGTCCTCCCGATCGAGGTGGCCGGGCGGGTGTTCCTGGTTCTGGGGGTGTTGGGGTTCGCCGCCGGTTACGCGTTCCTCGTCCGCCGCTGGCAGGGCCGGGCGACCGCGCTGGAGCTCACCGGCGTGCTGTGGGCGTTCGGCTACTTCCTCCAACGCGGCTACGTCAGCTACCTCTTCGCGCTCCCGGTCGCGTTCGTCGGAATCGGGATCATGCACCGGGACGGCACCCGGCTCCTCCGGTTGACGGCGCTGCAGGTGCTCGCGTTCCTCGGGCACCTGGTGGCTTGGGGCGTGCTGGCCATCGCGACGGGCTGCTACGCCGTCGCGCTCTACCGCGACGGCAGGCGGGCAGCCGCGCTGCGGCTCGTCGCGACCGCGGCGCCGTCGGCGGTGTTGCTCGCCTGGTACACGGCCGCGAGCCCGGCCGCCGGGCACCTCGCCTGGTACGGGTCGCTGCGGGACAAGGGGTTGGCGCTCGTCGAGACGCTGCAGCTGTTCCTGCGGTTCGACCCCTACCCCGGGATCGTCCCGACCTTCGCCGCGGAGCTGCTGGCCACGGTGGCGCTGGCCGCCGTCGTCGTCGGGAACGTCCGGTGGCGGGCGCTGCGGGCGACCCCCCAGGCGCTGGCCGCACTCGCCGTGGCCGCGGTGGCGGTGCTCGATCCGGTCGGCAACGTCAACAGCCTGACCAAGCCCGACCAGCGGCTGCTGTTCCCGGCCGTGCTGCTGTTGCTCGCGGCCGTGCCGTGGCGGCCGCTCCGGCCGCGGATGGGTGTCGCGGTCGTCGGGGTCGTGCTCGCCACGCTCGCGCTCCACGCGGTGACGTGGCTCTCCGCCGACCCGCCGCTGCAACGCGCCCTCGCCGCGATCGCCGTCGCCGTCCCGGCGGGTGCCGCGGTGACCACCCTCGCCGTCCCGGCCGACGGCGGCTGCGATCCCGGCCTGCCCTCGATCGGCGTGCCTGCGCTCAAGTGGTTCGACGTCGCCCGCATGCTCCCGCTCGGTCAGCGGCGCGCCGACCTGCAGGAGACGTCCGCGGTCGTCCGGCGGCCCGACGCGGACCCGGGACTGACCGCGCTCACGCCTGCGCCGTCCGCGGCCACGGCGACGACGCCCGTCGTGGAGGTGTTCGGCTGCCCGGCCGACGTGGCCGCGGCGGGCCGCGCCCTCGGCCCGCGCTACGCGACGGCCGTGACCGGCGACGGCTACGCGGTGCTCCGGTCGGCCTGACCGAGCGGCACGCGACGGCCGTGACCGGCGACAGCTACGCGGTGCTCCGGTCGGCCTGCCCCAGCGGCAGCAGCAGCGTCATCGTCGTGGGGGAGCGGTTGCTCAGCAGCAGCCTGCCGCCCTCGGCCTCCGCGAGGCTCCGCGCCAGGGCCAGGCCGATGCCGTGGCCCGCAGCGGTCGGGGAGCGACGGACGAACAGCTGGGCGTCCGCGGCGATGCAGCCCTCGTCGGCAACGTCGATGGCAAGCGCCTGCCCGGCGTCGCGGGCGGTCACGGTCACGGCGCCGCAGCCGTGCCGCTCGGTGTTGTCCAGCAGCACGCCCAGGACCTGGCGGATGGCCGGGGCGGACGCCGCCGCCTGCGGCAGATCCGGCGGGACGACGACGGCCAGCGTCCGCCCGGCGGCGGCGAGCGGGCCCTCGTGTTCGCGGCGCAGCTCGTGCAGCAGGGTGGCCAGCGGCAGCTCCACGTCGCGCCGCGGGGTGTCGCGGGAGAGCGCGAGCAGGTCGGTGATGGTGCGTTCGAGCCGGTCGGCGGCCTCGCCTGCCGCGGTGACGGCCTGCCGCAGACCGGTCTCGGGGCCTTCGAGGGCGGTTTCCAACTGCAGGCGGAGCCCGGCCAGCGGTGTGCGCAGCTGATGCGACGCGTCGGCGGAGAAGGCGCGCTCGCGGGCCAGCGTGCGCTCGACGCGGTGGGCGGACGCGGCGAGGCTGGCGGCGACGTCGTCGATCTCGGGGACGCCGGAGGACGCGGGCGCGTCGAGACGGCCCTGGCCGATGCCCGCGGCCACGGTGGACAGCCGCTCCAGCGGCGCGGCCAGATGACCGGCTTGGCGCCGGGCGATGAACCAGACCGCGGCCAGCGTGGCCGTCGCCAGCGCGGCCATGAGCAGCCACGCGGTGATGATCCGGTCCCAGGCCGCCGACCGCGCGGTGGTCGCGCGCACGGCGCCCGCGACCCGTCCGCCGTCGCTGACCGGGAGGTCCACCATGAAGTCGCCGCCGGGGTCGCCGTCCGTGACCCGGGTGCCCGCGAGCGCGGCGCGCACGCCCGCGTCGGCCACCGGAGGCCCCACGCCCAGCACACGGGCGCCGCTGCCGTCGTAGTAGGCGACCGACGTGTCGACCTCGACGGTGGGCAGTGTGATCGGCGGGTGGCCGCGCGCGAGGTCGGCCGTGGCGGAGAGCGCGACGAGGTCGGCGGCGTGGGTGAGCTCGGCCTGCTCGTCGTCGATCAGGTAGCGGGCGACGAGCAGCGCCAGCGGCAGCGCGAACAAGCCGACGGCGAGCCCGGCCGTCAACACCATCACCGTGACGATCTTCCGGCGCATGCGAAGAGTCAATCAGGGAAGGCGGCTGCAGGTAGGGGTGGTCGGTCTGGCCCCGCTGCACCGCCGGCGGTGATCGCCCGAGAGTGGGACATGACGGCCATATTTGGCGCGCATGTCCCTTTTCTGCCGATCATCGCGCTGAACCCCGAGCGTTAGTGAAGCCAGAACCAGGCGAGGCAGCCGAGCCCGGCGATCAGGCAGTAGATCCCGAACGGGACCATCGAGCGCGTCTCGAACCAGCGGGTCAGGAAGCGGACCGAGAGGTAGGCGCCGAGCCCCGACAGGAGGCTGCCGACGAGGATCTGCGGTCGGATGCCGTCGCCGAGGGGCCCGGCGAGGTCGCCGAGCTTCAGCGCGCCCGCCGCGAGGATCACCGGGGTGGCCAGCAGGAACGACAGGCGGGCCGCGTCGGCGTGCGAGAGGCCCTTCGCGAGCCCGGCCACCATCGCCGAGCCGGAGCGGCTGATGCCCGGAAGGAGCGCCGCGATCTGCGCCGACCCGATGAGCACGGCCGTCCGCACCGGCAGCCCGGCCAGCCGCCGGTCGGCCGCCACCGCGACCGCCGCGCCCGGGCCGACGGTCCCGCCGCCGTCCCGGCCGATGGCCGCGCCGACCTCCCCGCCAACGGCCGCGCCGACGTCCCCGCCGCCCTCCCGGCCAACGGCCGCGCCGCCGACCTCCCGGCCATCCTTCGCGGCCAGGCGGTCGTCGCGGGCGTCGGCCCGGCGGCGCAGGCGTTCCCCCAGCAGCAGCACCGCGCCGTTGACCGCAAGGAACGCCGCCGTCGGCACCGGCTTGCTCAGGTACACCCGGAAGACGTGCTCGAGCAGGAGACCGCTCAGCCCGACCGGAATCGTCGCGAGCACGATCAGCCACGCCAGCCGTTGGTCCGGGTCGACGACCTCGCGGCGCACGATGCTCGTCACGAGGCCGCGCACGATGCGCAGCCAGTCCCGCCAGAAGTAGACGATCAGCCCAACCGCCGTCGCCACGTGCAGCCCCACCACGAACGCGAGGTAGGGCGACTCCGGCGCGCTCACGTCGAGGTCCTGCGCCCACGTCCCGCCCACGACCGCAGGCACGAGGATGCTGTGGCCCAGGCTCGAGACCGGGAACAGCTCGGCCACCCCCTGCAGGCCGCCGATCACGATCGCTTCCAGCCAGGTCAGATGTCCCACTCTGAGGAGAACGCGGCGGGCCCCGTCCGCGTGACGCCAGTTCACGGGTTGCGACGAGGTGTTGGCCAGACGCTAACCTTCGGGCGCCTCGAGCCGGTAGCCGTGGCCGCGCAGGGTGCTGATGCTCGGCACCCGAGCCTTGGCGCCGTCCGCGGCTTCGGCCAGCTTGCGCCGCAGCGCGGCGACGTGCACGTCGAGTGTTTTCGTCGAGCCGAACCAGTTCTCGTCCCACACGTCGGCCATGAGGGTCTCGCGGCTGACGGCCCGCCCGGGCTCGGCGGCGAGGCGGGCCAGGAGGTCGAACTCCTTGGCCCGCATCGCCAGCTCCCGGCCTGCGACGGTGACCCGGCGGGCGGCGGGGTCGACCAGCAGGTCGCCGATCGGCGTGGCCTGCTCGTCGCGGGGCACGGCCGCGTCGCGGCGCAGGTGGGCCCGGATGCGGGCGTGCAGCTCGGCCAGGCGGATCGGCTTGGTCAGGTAGTCGTCGGCGCCCGCCTCCAGCCCGACGACGACGTCCATCTCCTCGGTGCGCGCGGTGAGGATCACCAGGACCGCGGCCGGGAGCCGGGCGCGGAGCTGGCGGCAGACCTCCACGCCGTCGAGGTCGGGCAGGCCGAGGTCGAGGAGCACGAGGTCGGCGGGCGGCCCGGTGCCCACGGCGAGCGCGCCGCGCCCGGTGCGCTCCCACCGCACGTCATGGTCGTGGGTGCGCAGGCTGGTGCGCAGGGCGTCGCCGATCGTCTCGTCGTCCTCGACCACCAACAGCCGTGCCACAGCACGAGCCTAACGAAGGGACGAATCACGCGGGCGTCATGCCTGCGGCGATCAGCACGACGGCGGCGACGAAAACCGCCGCGGCCAGCACAACGACGAGCCTGCGCACCCAGCGCGGCCACGGGTCCACGGCCCGGACTGTAGGCCGGGGCGGGCAAACCGCGGGTTAGCGCAGTGAGCTGCCCTCGCTACATGTGCTGCGCGTTGACGACCTGCGCGAACAGCGCTGCGGCCGCGGGGCCGAGGTAGGTGGCGTAGGAGACGTCCGGGCTTGTCCCGCCCTGCTCGTGGCCGCCGGTGACGGCAATGACCTCCACATCGGCGCCCGCCCGCAGCCACGGGCCGCCGCTGGTGCCGTCGTAGAGGCCGTGGGCGTCGAGCTCGAGCTGGGTGGGGGAGAACCGGGTGGTGACGCCGGAGCGTTCGTTCGGGGCGTCGGCGAAGTCCGGGTAGCCGATGGCGTCCACGGTGGTGGCGGAGCCCGGATCGAGGGCCAGCCGGTAGCCGCCGACGACGTGCTGCACGGGCCTGCCGTCCGCGCTCTGCGCGGTGAGGAAAGCGACGTCGTGGTCGGGGTCGGCGTGGTCGCGCCAGGCGTCGTCGACCGCCGACGCCGCGACCGTCCAGATCCCGTACGGCGTTGCGTGGTCGTGGTAGCCGGGCGCGAACGACATGCCGGTGCGGGCCGGGGTGCCGTTGCCGTCGGCGACACAGTGGGCGGCGGTGATGAGGACGTCGCCGCCGGGGCTGTCGACGACCGCGGCGGTGCAGTAATGGTCGCCGAGCTGCTGGGGCGGGCCACCGAACAGCGCGCCGGTGGCGGGCCAGCGCACCCCGGCCGGTGGCGCCGGGACGGCCGAGGGCGCGCTCGCCGCCGGGACGGCCGAGGGCGGGCTCGCCGCCGGGACCGGCGCGGGCGCCGCGCACGCCACGGCCTGCCCGGCGAGGGCCAGGGCCAGCAGCAGGCGCGCGGCGGTGCTCGCCACGGGTCAGGGGCCGACGCCGAGGGCGTGGAACGTCACGCGGGCACCGTCGTCGGCCGCGCCGCCGTGCGCGGAGTCGGCCTGCTGGTAGTCGCCCGCCTGGAAGCGCACCGGGGCCCCGGCGAACGCGGCGGGCACCGGAGCGGTGCCGGTCGCCGTGTGGCCGTTCGCGGTCGCAGTGAACGTGAGCGTGCCGTTGCCGTCGTCACTGATCGAGTACGCGAACGGGGTGCCGAGCGGGACGCCGGTGAGCAGCGGGACGTGGGTGCTGTCCGACCCGGACCGCTGCTGCTTGACGACGACGTCGATCGTGCCGCCCGCGTCGTGCAGCATGACGAACGGCACCGAGCTGATGGCGTCGGAGCCGTGGATCTGGCCGATGATCACGTCGGGCTTGGCGCGCGGCAGCTTGGTGACGGTGACCGAGGCGGTGAGCACGTGCTTGCCCACTCCCGCCAGGAACGGCGTGGTGCTGTCCAGCTCGGTGCGGGTGTGGCCGGAGTTGGGGGTGGTGGCGCCCGCGACCGGCGCCCAGAGCGTGAGGCCGCCGTGGCCGTCGGCGACCGCCCAGGGCGGTGCGACGGCCGCCGGGTCCACCGTGGCCGCGTCGCCCTTGCGCCCGGCGACCGGCAGCGTGATCTTCCACCCCGCCAGCCGCACCGGTCCGGTCGGCACCGGGGGCGCGGCCGCCGGGGTCGGGGCCGCGTGCGGGGTGCCCGCGACGCCGCACCCGACCGCTGTTGCCCACACGAGCACGACGACCGCGAGCCACCGTGAGATGCGCACGGTCGACGATGGTGGCACAACGTATTTCGGTGCTATCTCCGGCCCTCTTGCTTGGGGAAACGTTGACAAGAGCTTGACTCTATTTCCCCCGGGCTATTCTCGGCGAGGCCCGGAGAGCGATTCCCGTGAGGACGTGCCGCAATGCTGTTTTCGTCGGTCCTGGACGCCTCCGTGGTCGCGGGCCCGCTGCCGACGGCGATCGAGGCCCTCGGGGTGGTCGCGGGCGTCGGACTGCTGGCGGGCCGCTCCCGGGTGTGGTGGCTGCGCGAGGTGCCGCTGGCCGTCGTCGCCGGGATGGTGGTCGCGGCGGGCGTCGGGCTCGCCGTGGCGGTGCTGCGCCCGTTCCCGGACCTGCTGCCCACCCGCGTCCTGGTGTGGATGGCGGTGCTGGCCGTCGCGGTCGGGCTGGCCTGGGCGCGGCGCCGCGACCGGTGGGTGCGCCTCGCGCTGGCCGTCGTCGCGGTGGTGGCGGTGCTCGGCACCTGCGCGATGAAGGTCAACGCGTACTACGGCTACCGGCCGACGCTGGGCGCCGCGCTCGGGATCCCCGCGGCCGACCAGGTGGACCTGGCGCAGCTGTCGGCGCATCCGCCATTGTGGGTCGCCCGGCCCCGGCAGTCGCTGGCCCGGTCCTGGCACGCCCCGCCGGGCATGCCGCACGCCGGACGGATCGCCACGGTGCCGATCCCGGGCGGGCGGTCGCGGTTCCCGGCCCGGCCCGCGTGGCTGTATCTGCCGCCCGCCTACCTGGGCCCGGTGCGGGCGCGCCTGCCCGTGCTGGTGCTGATCCCCGGCCAGCCCGGTGGCCCGCGGGACTGGATCCTCGCCGGGCGGCTCGCGGCCGTGATGGACGGGTTCGCCGCTGCCCACGACGGCCTCGCGCCGGTGGTCGTCGTCCCGGACGCCACCGGCTCGAGCCTGGGCAACACCCTGTGCCTGGACTCCCGGCTCGGGGCGGCCGAGACCTACCTCGCCGACGACGTCCCGAGCTGGGTCGCCCGGCACCTGGACGTCGACACCCGCCTGGCCATCGGCGGGTTCTCCTTCGGCGGCACCTGCGCCCTGCAGCTGGCCCTGCGCAGGCCGGACGTCTACCGGACGTTCCTGGACGTCTCGGGCCAGGCGCAGCCCACGCTCGGCGACCTTCCCGGCACGGTCGCGGCCGCGTTCGGCGGCGACGCGGCCGCCTACCAGCGGGTCGACCCGCTCGCCGAGCTGCGCGCCCGGACCCACCCGGGCACGGCGGGCGTGCTGGTCGTCGGGCGCGACGACGGCGTCTACCGGCCGCAGGCCGAACAGGTCGCCGCGGCGGCACAGGCCGCCGGGGTGGCGGTCACGCTGCTGGAGGTGCCGGGCGAACACTCGTGGGCCATCGCCAGCCACGCGCTCGCCGCCGCCCTGCCCTGGATCGGCGGGCGGACCGGGCTCCTCGACCCGGTGCCCCCGCCGACCGCCGACGCCGTGCCGGTCGCGGGGCCGGTCATGCCAGCACGGCGCGTGCGAGCCGGGTGAGCGCCCGCGGCGTCAGCGCGGGCAGGTAGGCGCGGGCCAGCGCGTTGCCGATGGCGGGCAGCGCCACCGGGTCCGGGTAGGCCAGGTAGAGCGGCCGGTACAGGGGCTGGAACTTGGCCTTGAACGCGAGCAGCGAGCCGAAGCCGTAGACCGGTTCGAGCCTGCGGGCGAGGCCGTCGAGGAGCCGCTGCAGGCGTTGAACCTCGATGGCACCGTCGGTGGCCTTGCGGGCCAGGGGCGCCCCGGACAGCGACAGCAGCGCGGCCCCGTCCGCCCGGACGTCGACGGCGGCCGTCGCGATGAGGAACTCCATGACCCCGGGCGGGGCGTCGGGGCGGCGGCGCATGAAGTCCAGCGTCCAGCCGACGGTCGCGCCCTCGGCCCGCACCGGCAGCCAGCTCGTGACGGCCAGCACCCGCTCGTCCGCGTCGAGCGCGAGCAGGAGCCGCACCTGCGGGTCGTCGACCTCGTCGAGCCCGCCGAGGGTGAACCCCATCTCCGGCAGCCCCTTGCCCGCCGACCACTGCGCGGACAGCGCGCGCACCTGGTCGCGCACACCGACGGGTTCGGCCGACCAGGCGGTCCAGCGCGCCGTGATGCCCGCCCGGCGGGCCCGGTTCACGGCCGTGCGGACGTCCTGCCAGCGCCGTCCGGTGAACGAAAGGTCGGCCAACGGCAGCAGGGTCTCCTCGGCCACCTGGACGCTCGACCAGCCGGTAGCGCGGACGACGGCGGCCACCTCGTCCACCACCCCGTACAACGCGGGCGTCCAGCCCTGCTCCCGGCAGTGCGCGACGAAGCCCCGCACCGCGTCCCCGGCGGCGCCCGCGTCGCCGACCGGCCCGCCCACGGTCAGCGCCACCCCGCCGACCACGCGGTAGGCGAGGCCTGCGGCGCCGTCCGGGGTGAACCAGGCGGCGTTGCCCTTCCAGGTGGCCATCCAGGACAGGGTCGAGCCGCCGCGGCGGGTCAGCTCGCGCAGCCGGTCGCGGTCGCCCGCGGCGGGCCGGTCGGTGAGGAACGTCCGCAGCGCCGCCGCGCAGCCCACGGCCCAGAACACCGGCCCGCTCCACTCGAACAGCCACCGCGCGGGCGCCGTCACCGGCAGGAACGCTGGGGCGAGCGTCCCCAGGTAGACCGGCGGCAGCAGGCGGGTGGGCACGTCGAGAAGCAGCGCGGCGAGGTCGGGCACCGGGGCGAACCCGTCCCGCAGCGCGCGCCCGCCCGCCACGAACACGACGGTCACCGCGACGAACGCCAGCGCCACCGTGCGGGCGGCCGCGGCGAGCACCTCGGGCGCCGCCTGCTGCCGGAACCGCCGCCGGGTCGCGACGAGCACGCCCGCCACCCCGAGCGGCTGCAGCGCGGGCAGCGCCAGCACCAGCCACGCGTGCACGTGCACGCCGGAGCCGAGCAGCAGGAGCTGGTCGGCCGCCCGCGACGCCGTGTGCCCGGCCAGCGCCAGGCCCGCCAGCCCGAGCGCGACGTTCAACGCCAGCGCCCCGACCCATGCCGCGCGGCGCCCCCGCCACAGCCCCACCGCGCAGACCAGCAGCACCACAACGGGCATGACCGACGTCACCGCCGAGCCCCAGCCGCCCAGCCGCACGCGGGTCTGGGCCGCCACGCACGCGCCCGCGGCGTCCCGGCACACCTGGCGCACGGCCGCCGCGTCGGGAACCGGCGAGGTGAACACGTAGCGCAGCACGGCCAGCGGCCCGATCCGGGTCTCCGCCAGCGCCGCCACCAGCGGGCCGATCGCGGACACGGCGACCAGCAGCGCCACCAGCACGCGCGTCTCCGACCGGGACGAGGTCCGCGTGTCGCGGCGCCGCCCGAGCGTCGCCATGCCCGCCACCAGCCCCAGCAGGCCGGTGCCAAGCCGCAGCACGTCGCCGAGCATCCCGGAGTAGAGCGCCATCATCGCCAGCCCGGACAGCAGCAGCAGCCGCGCCCGCCGTCGCCACGGCGGTTCGAACCCCGCCGACGCCAGCAGCACGACCCCGACCACGGCCGCGCTCGGGCCGAGCATCACGGTGTGGTCGAGCTGGGTGACCCACCGGGCCCCGCCGTGCGCGAGCCCCACGAGCGCGGTGCCGCCGAGCACCCCGACCACCTGGAGCGCGAGCGCCGCCGCCACCGTGCGCACCGGACCGAGGCGGCGTTCGGCGAACGGCAGCAGCGCGAGCACGGCGACGCTGGTGGCGAGGTAGCCGAGCAGCTGCGAACACCACGGCACCGACGTCAGCACCGTCCACCACCGGCCGTCGCGCACCGCGCCCAGGCCTGCGCCGACCACCGCGCGCAGGGCGGGCGGCGGCCCGGCCACGAGGCTGCCCGTCGCGGCCCCCACCACCCACAGGACCGCCACCAGCGCGGTGGTGACCGGTGCGCGCCGCACCATTTGCTCGCTCATCGTCTTTCCAACGCGTCGGAGGCGTTGCGGAAGCGGCGCGACTGCGAATACGACAAACGGCCGGTACGTCGCGTTTCCCCCTTTTTCGCCGCACTTCGACGGGTGATCGCCCATAATTTACGCGCTCCATACCTCCGCGGAAGGCGACCCTAGATGATCATCGACTGCGCGCATTACCGGGACGGGTTCCGGCAGGGCGATGGCCAGGTCGCGGTCGAGGAGGCGGCGGCCCAGCACATCGACGGCGGCTTCGTCTGGCTCGGGATGTTCGAGCCCGTGGCCGAGGAGCTCGCCCGGGTGCGCGACTCCTTCGGCCTGCACGAGCTGGCCGTCGAAGACGCGCAGACCTTCCACATGCGGCCCAAGGTCGAGTCCTACGACGGCGACGTGCAGCTGGTGATCCTGCGCACGGCCCGCTACGACGACGGGGCCGCGGAGGTCGAGTTCGGCGAGATCAGCGTGTTCGTGTCCCCGAAGTTCGTCATCACGGTGCGCCAGGGCGTCGCCAGTGAGCTGCACGGTGCCCGGCTGCGGCTCGAACAGCGGCCCGACCTGCTCGACCTCGGCACCCCCGCGGTGCTGTGGGCCATCCTGGACTCCGTCGTCGACGCGTACGCGCCCGTCGTCGCGGGACTGGAGCGCGACATCGACCAGATCGAGGCCACGGTCTTCAGCGGCGCGGTCGCCCCGACCGAGCGGATCTACTCGCTGCGCCGCGAGGCCACCGACTTCTACCGCGCCGTGCATCCCCTGCTGGCCGTGGTGGCCACGCTCGAACGCCAGGCGGACCCGTACCTCGCGCCCTACCTCCGGGACGTGCACGACCACCTCGTCCTGGTCAACGAGGAGGTCTCGGCCCAGCGCGACCTCCTGGGCACCATCCTCGAGGCCAACATGGCGGTGATCTCCGTCGAGCAGACGAAGGTCAGCGTGCGGCAGAACACCACGATGGAGCAGCTCACCGTGCTCGCGACGGTCTTCCTGCCACTGACCTTCGTCACCGGCTTCTTCGGGCAGAACTTCGCCTTTCTGGTCAACAACATCGACGGCGAGCCGTCGTTTCTCATCCTCGGGCTCGGCGGGCTGATCGTGCCGCTGGTGCTGCTGTTCCTCTGGCTGCGCCGCAGCCGGGCCCGCTGACGCCGCTCACCGGCACCGGTCGGCCTCCACGGCGTCGAACGCCTTGCGCGCGGCGATCAGCACGGGATCCCAGACCGGCGAGAACGGCGGCGCGTAGGACAGGTCGAGCGACAGCACGTCGTCGACGTGCATCTCGTTCCAGATCGCGGTGGCCAGCACGTCGATGCGCTTGGCGGCCTCGTTGCGGCCGACGATCTGCGCGCCGAGCAGCCGCCCGGTGCGCTGCTCGGCGACGAGCTTGACCCGGATGGGCTGGGCGCCGGGGAAGTAGCCCGCCCTGGTCGTCGAGTCGACCGCCGCGCTGACGAACCGGTACCCAGCGGCCTCGGCCTCGGCCTCCGACAGCCCGGTGCGCGCCACCTCCACGTCGCAGACCTTCGTGATCGCGGTGCCGATCACCCCCGGGAACGTGGCGTAGCCCCCGCCGAGGTTGATCCCTGCCACCCGGCCCTGCTTGTTGGCGTGCGTGCCCAGCGCCACCACGACGCGCTGGCCGGACACCAGCTGGATCGACTCGACGCAGTCGCCCGCGGCCCACACGCCCGCCACCTGGGTGCGCATGCGGTGGTCGACGGCGATGCCGCCCGACGGGCCCAGCGGGATACCGGCGGCGCGGGCCAGCGCCACGTTGGGCCGCACGCCCAGCCCGAGCACGACGACGTCGGCGGGCAGCTTCCGGCCCGACGCGGTCTGCACCCCGACGGCGCGCCCGTCGGCGTCGGTCACGATCTCGGTGACGCCGTCGCCCAGCAGCAGCGCGATCCCCAGTCCGCGGACGGCGTCGGCGATGAACTCCCCGACGTCGGGGTCGAACATGCCGACCGGGGTGCGGGAGCGGTCGACGACCGTCACGTCCAACCCGCGGACCTGGCAGGCCTCGGCGACCTCGAGGCCGATGTAGCCGCCGCCGACGATCACGACGCGGCGCACGTTGTCGGCGAGCGCCTCGCGGAGCGCGGCCCCGTCGTCGAGGGTCTGGACGCCGTACACGCCCGCCGCGTCGATACCGGGCACCGGCGGCCGGGCGGGCACGCTGCCCGCGGCGTAGACGAGGTCGTCGAACGGCTCGGTGTACTCGCGGCCGGTGTCGAGCTCGCGGGCGCGCACGTGGCGGGCGGCCAGGTCGATCCCGACCACCTCGGTGCGGGTGCGGACGTCGATGTGGTTGCGCCGGTGCGCCTCGGGGGAGCGCGACACCAGCTGCTCCTCGCGCTCGACGGCGCCGCTGATCCAGTAGGGGATGCCGCACGCCGAGTAGGACGTGGTGCGCCCCCGCTCGAACGCGACGATCCGCAGCTCGTCCGGGCCCCGCCGCCTGCGCGCCTGGCTCGCGGCGCTCATGCCCGCCGCGTCGCCGCCGATGACCACCAGCCTGTCCATGGGGTCAACATAGCGGCGGCATGATCGCCGGGATCGGGACATGAGGTGCGCCTGCACACCTCAAGTCCCGGTTTCGGCGATCAAGCGCGCGGCGGTCGTGGTAGGCGCGGCGGTGAATTTCGAATACGGTGAGCTGCGTCTCGCCGATGCCGCCGACGCAACAGGAGGCCGCCGTGATCGAGAACACTTCGCGCGCCTGGCAGGTCGAGCCATGACGACGACCGCGCCCGCGACCGCTGCTGAGCCGGGCGTCGAGGAGGTCCAGGATGCGGGCCACGTCGATGTCCTCATCGTGGGTGCCGGGGTTTCCGGGATCGGGGCCGCGCACCATCTGCGGGACCAGTTCCCCGACCGGAGTTTCGTCATTCTGGACGCCCAGGACAACCGCGGCGGCACCTGGTGGACCCACCGTTACCCGGGCGTGCGCTCTGACAGCGACCTGTTCACCTACGGCTACCAGTTCAAGCCGTGGCGCGGCCCGTCGATCGCGGCCGGGGAGGAGATCCTCAAGTACCTCGACGAGGTCATCGCGGAAGACGCCCTGGAACAGCACATCCGCTACGAGCACCGGGTGACGGCGGCGAGCTGGTCGTCCGAGGACCGCCGGTGGACCGTCGAGGTCACCCGCGGCGACACCCCGCAGAGGCTGCGGTTCACCACCGACTTCCTGTGGATGTGCCAGGGCTACTACAACCACGCCCGGCCCTACCGGCCCGAGTGGCCGGGCCTGGACCGCTACCAAGGTATGCTCGTGCATCCCCAGAAGTGGCCCGAAGACCTCGACCTCGCGGGCAAGCGCGTCGTCGTGATCGGCTCCGGGTCGACGGCATCGACGCTACTCCCCGCGCTCGCCAAGGAGGCCGAGCACGTCACCATGCTGCAGCGCTCGCCGTCCTACTACTTCGCCCCGCCGACGACGCACGAGCTCGCCGTACAGCTGCGCGCCCTGGACGTCCCGGAGGACTGGACGCACGAGATCATGCGCCGCCAGTACATGTCGCAGTACCACTGGCTGGCCCGCACGTCGTTCGAGGCGCCCGACGAGCTGCACGCGTTCCTCATCGAGTCAATGCGGCCGCTGCTGCCGGAAGGCTTCGACATCGACAAGCACTTCACCCCCCGCTACCGCCCGTGGCAGCAGCGCATCGCGATCGTCCCGGACGGCGACCTGTTCGCCCCCCTGCGCGAGGGCAAGGCCTCGATCATCACCGACACCATCGACTCGTTCACCGAGCACGGGATCAAGGTCGGCTCGGGTGAGGAGATCCCGGCGGACGTCGTCGTCACCGCCACGGGCTTCAACCTGTCGGTCTTCGGCGACGTCGCGTTCACCGTCGACGACGAGCCGGTCGACTTCACCGAGCGTTTCACCTGGCGCGGCATGATGATCAGCGGCGTGCCGAACATGGCCTACATGTTCGGCTACTTCCGGCATAGCTGGACCCTGCGCGTCGATCTCGTCGCCGACGTGGTGGGCCGCGTGTTCGAGACCATGCAGGACAAGGGCGCGACGGTGGTGACCCCGACGCTGCGGCCCACCGAGACCGACATGCCGCGGCGGCCGTGGTCGGATCCGGAGAACTTCAACTCCGGCTACGTCATGCGCTCCCAGCACATCCTGTTCAAGCAGGGCGACCACGAGCCGTGGACGCACATGATGGAGCACGAGCAGGAGCAGGAAGCGCTGCCGAAGGCCGACCTCGAGGACGGCACGCTCGTTTACCGCTGACCGCCCGGGTCTCCCGCCACCAACGACCGAGGAGTTCGCCATGCCCGCACAGACCGTCCGCACCGGGGTGACGCTGAACTACGAAATTAGCGGCGAGGGAGAACCGCTGCTGCTCGTGATGGGCACGTCGGGCTCGATTGCGCTCTGGGCCCAGATGGTGCCGCGTCTCGCCGAGAGCCATCGGGTCATTGCCTTCGACAACCGCGGGCTCGGCGGCAGCGAGCGTGGCGAGGGTCCGATTTCTGTCGCATCCATGGCCGAAGACGCCTCCGCGCTGCTCGAAGCCCTCGACGTGCCGCGGGCCCACACCATGGGCTGGTCGCTCGGTTCGGCCGTCCTGCAGGAGCTCGCCCTTGCGCACCCGCAGCAGGTTGCCTCGGCCGTGATGTACGCGACCTGGGCCCGGTGCGACGGTTTCCAGCGTTCGGTATTGGGCGCGCTTCGGCTTCCGTACACCATTGGAGACATGGAGTCCGCGCTGGCCGCCGCCGGCATGGCGTTCTCCCCCCAGTTGCTGGACCACCCGGACTTCCAGCAGATGCTCGAACCGCTGCTGCCTGCCTTCCCCCAGAACGAAGCCCAGATGGCGGTGACGGTCGAGCAGTGGGACGCCGACCTGGCGCATGACACGCTGGACCGCCTCGGCGGCATACAGACGCCGACCTTGGTCGTGGTCGGCGAGCAAGACCTGCTGACGCCGCCGTGGCAGGCGAAGGCCGTCGCCGACGCCATTCCGGGTGCTCGCTACGAACTGGTGACCGGCCCGGGATCCAGTCACGGACTGCACATCGAACGCCCGGACGACCTACTGAAGATCGTCACCGGTTTCCTCGACGAGCATCGGATGTCAGCCTAGGTACCGTCCACGGTGAGGCCCTTGGCGCGCAGCACCTCAGCGAGCCCGGAGACGGTGAGCGGGGTCTCGCCGTCGCGGTACCGCCGGATGTACCCGGCCTCCGCCGCCTCGCGGGCTCGGCACGCCTCGACCGCCGCGGCGGCGTCCTCGCGGGCCACCACGACGACCCCGTCGCAGTCGCCCTTGACCACGTCGCCGGGGCGGACGAGCTGGCCGCCCAGGACGAGGGGCTGGTTGACCGGACCCAGGGACTCCTTGACCGTGCCCTGGATGCAGACGAACCGGGAGAACACCGGGAAGCCGAGCTCGCGGATCTCGCGGGTGTCGCGGACACCCCCGTCGGTGACCAGGGCGACGATGCCCCGCGCCACGCAGGCGTTGGCCAGGACGTCCCCGAACTGGCCCGCGGGTTGGTTCCCGGAGGAGACGACGAGCACGTCCCCGGGCTGGGCGTAGCTGATGGCGACCTGCAGCATGATGTTGTCGCGCGGGTGGCAGACGACGGTGAACGCCGTCCCGCAGAACTGCGTGTCGCGGTCGATCGGCTTGATGGCCGGGTCGAGGGCGCCCTTGCGGCCCTGGGCTTCGTGGATGGTGGCGGCGGAGAACGCCGCCAGGTCCTTGACGACGGCCGGGTCGGCGCGGTCGATCTTGGTGGTGACGTGGACCATGAGCACCTCGTGGGGTCGGGTCAGCGCAGCGTGGCGACGGCAGCGCCGATGGCGGCGGCGGCGTCCTTCAGTACCTGCTCGGAGGTGGCGAAGGACACCCGGAAGTAGGGGCTGGCGCCGTAGGCGGCGCCGTGGATGGTGGCCACGGAGGCCTGATCGAGCAGGAACAGCACCACGTCGGCGTCGGTGGCCAACAGCGCGCCGTCCGGCGTAGTGCGGCCGAGCAGGCCCGCGCAGTTGACGAAGAGGTAGAAGGAGCCGTCCGGGAGGACGGGCCGGAGCCCGTCGACGTCGGCGAGCAGGGCGTGGATGAGGTCGCGGCGCTGCCGGTAGGCGGCCACGGAGCGCTGCACGAACGTCTGGTCGCCGGTGAGCGCGGCGGCCGCCGCGGCCTGGCTGATCGAGGACGGGCACGACGAGCTCTGGGACTGCAGCGTGTTCACCGCGCTGATCAAGGCGGCGTCGCCGACGCCCCAGCCGAGCCGCCACCCGGTCATCGCGTAGGTCTTGGACACGCCGTTGACGAGCAGGACGCGGTGCCGCAGGTGCGGCGCGACCGTGACGAGGCTGGTGGCGGGCCGGTCGGTGAAGGTGATCTCGTCGTAGATCTCGTCGCAGAGCACCCACACCTGCGGATGTCGGTCGAGGACGGCAGCGAGGGCGGCCAGTTCGTCCGGGCGGTAGAGCGTGCCGCTGGGGTTGCCCGGCGCGTTCAGGATCAGCCAGCGGGTCCGCGGGGTGATCGCGGACTCGAGCGCGTCCGGGGTGAGCCGGAAACCGTTCGCCTCGTGGCACTCCACGACGACCGGGACGCCGCCGTGCGCGGCGACCATGTCGGGGTAGGACACCCAGTAGGGGGTCGGCACGATCACCTCGTCGCCGGGATCGAGGCTGGCCATCAGGGCGAGGAAGATGACCTGCTTGGCCCCGCCCCCGACGGTGATCTCGTTGCCGCCGTAGGACTGGCCCGTGCGGTGGCGCACCTTGGCGGCGATCGCGTCGCGCAGCGCCGGGGTGCCGTTGACCGGGGTGTACTTCGTCAACCCGGCGTCCATCGCGGCGACGGCGGCGGCCTTGACGTGGTCGGGGGTGTCGAAGTCGGGCTCGCCGACGGTGAGATCGAGGATGTCGCGGCCCGCGGCTTTGAGGTCGCGGACCCGCTGGGCGGCCTGCAGGCTCGGCGACTGGCGGATCGCCTGGACGCGGGCGGCGGGGCGGAAGACGGACACGGGCGGAACTCCCTGAGCGACAGCGGATCAGTCGGTGCGGCGGACGAACTCCAGGCCGCCGGGCACCTGGAAGGTGGGCAGGATCTCGATCAGGCCAAGGTTGACGTGCGCCGGGGCGTCGAGGGCGAACTCGATGGTGGCGGCGACGTCGGCGGTCGTGATCGACTCGAAGCCCGCGTAGTAGGTCTGCCAGGCCTCCTGCAGCGCTTCCGGTGACCCGCCGAGGTTGCGGCCGAAGATCTCGGTCTCGACCCGCCCGGGGCAGATCTCCGTGACCCGGATCCGCTTGCCGAGCACGTCGTTGCGCAGCTGCCGCGAGAGCTGGTGCACCGCGGCCTTCGTCGCGTGGTAGGCGGTGTGGCCGTAGAAGTTGTACAGGCCCGCGATCGAGGAGATGTTCACGACGTGGCCGCGGTCGCGGTCCACCATCCCCGGGAGCAGGAGCCTGCACAGGTGCAGCACCGCCCGCAGGTTGACGTCGACCATCGCGTCGATCTTGGCTTCCGCCGCGTCGAGGATGTTGCCGGTGGCCGAGACCCCGGCGTTGTTGACCAGGATGTCGATCTGCCGCCCCTCGACCGCGGCGGCCAGCGCCGAGATGTCCGCGAGGTCCACGGCCAGCGGGGTCATCCCGGTGCGGCTCGCGACGTCGTCGAGCTTGGCGGCGTCGCGGGCCAGGCCGTAGACCGTGAGGCCCCGCTTGGTCAACATTTCGGTGACGGCGGCACCCATTCCGGTGTTGGCGCCGGTCACCAGTGCGGTCCGGTAGTCGATGAAGGACATGAAGGGGCAGCCTTCCGTCGGGTCAGAGGGTGTCACGCAGCGGCAGGTGCGCCCGATCCTTCACCGTGCTGACCGCGGCGAGCGTGCCCAGGGCGGTGATGACGGCGTAGAACGCCGGGACGTAGATGCCGAACTGTGGGATGAGCAGGGTCATCAGCAGCGGGGCGGTGCCGCCGAACAGCGCCGACGAGATGTTGTAGCCCAGGCCGTAGGCAGACTGGCGGACCCGGGTGGGGAACAGCTCGACGATGAGAATGTGGATCACGGCGGTGTGCCCCGCGAAGATGACGGCCATCAGGCAGGCGCCGAGGATGGCGAGGGCGACGTTGCCGGTGACGATCAGCGCGTAGCAGGGGATGCCCGCGACGGCCATGGCGATGGCGGCGCCCGCGATGACACGCTTGCGGCCGACCCGGTCGGAGAGCGAGCCCATGAACGGGATGGCGATCGAGATGGCGACCAGGCTGGCGGCGGTGACCAGCAGGGCGGTGCCGGTGTCGAAGCCGATCCGCTTGCTCTCGAGGAACGTCGGCATGTAGGAGAACAGCACGTAGTAGCCGGAGCCGTTCATCAGCGGGATGAACAGGGCGAGCAGCATCGCGCGGCGGTGCTCCGGGGTGGCGAAGGCCTCGCGCAGCGGGTTGTGCGACAGCCCGCCGGACTCCTTGAGCCGGGTGAAGTTCGGGGTGTCGGCGATGCTCCTGCGGATGTAGTAGCCGATCAAGCCCATCGGGATCGCCACGAGGAACGGGACGCGCCAGGCGAAGGCTCCCCAGCCGCCGCCGTCGATCGCCGCCTGGTTCAGCCACGGCGACATGGAGTAGGCGACCAGGGTGCCGGTGAGCAGGGCGACGAACGAGGCGATCTGGGCATAGCTGGTGATCCGGCCGCGGTGCCCCTCGGGTGCGTGTTCGGCCAGGAACGTCATCGCGCACGCGGCCTCGCCGCCGACCGAGAAGCCCTGCGCGATGCGCAGCGCGACCAGCAGGATCGGCGCGGCGATGCCGACGGCCTCGTAGGTGGGCAGGATCCCGATGGCCGCGGTGGCGACGCTGATCACGGCGATGACGAGCACCAGCGCGCGCTGGCGACCGATCCGGTCGCCGAGGATCCCGCAGACGACCGCGCCGAGCGGCCGGACGAAGAAGGAGATGGCGTAGCCCGCGAAGACCAGCGCCAAGGCGCTGCTCGGGCTGGACACGCCGAAGAACACGATGGCCAACGCGCCGGCCATGAAGGCGAAGATCCCGTTGTCGTAGAGCTCGACGAAGATGCCGACACAGCCGGCCGCCACCACCTTCGCGACGTTCGGACGTTCGGTGATGGGCGTGTTGGGCGCACCTGCGGTGGGTGGTTTCGACGTGGTCACGCTGACTCCTCCTTGAGCTCTGACGTGCCATGCGGATGGGTGAAGTGGAGCGGGATGCCGAGGCTGGAGTAGACCCTCCGGACGCGCGTGCGGACCTCGGCGACGTGGGCCTGTTGGCGCCGGTAGTCGGCGACCGCGGCACCGCGGGTGACGCGCCGGAACCGCACCCGGTCACCGGGGCGGGCCTGCCCGAGGCGGGACAGCCCCACGCTGGTGACCACGGCGAGCACGGGGTAGCCCGCGGTGACGCCCCGGCCGCGGTGCAGCACCAGGATCTCGTCCCCGTCGGGGACCTCGACCGCGCCGATGGGAACGCCACGGGACAGCACTTCGTGCGCGACGTCGCGCCGCGGCAGCGGCCCGCGGTCGGTGCGGTGCAGCCGCAGTCCGATGTGGTTGCTGCGGGCGCCGACCGTGTAGTCGGTGCCGGTCAACCGACGCGCAGTCAGGCCGAACTCGGCGGCGTCCGGGCCGTCGGTCAGGTCGACGTCCCAGCGGCCGGAGTAGGGATGCGGGCGGCAACCCAGGCGGAAGAACGGGATGTCGAACCACGGCTGGACGACGGGCGGACAGTCGACGGCGACGGTGAGCACCGCGTCGGGGCCGAGGGTAGCGCCGAAGCCGAGGACCGTGTCCGGTGCGCAGCTGCCCAGCAGGCGGCGGCTGCGCACGGCCCCGTGCACAGCGAGGTAGACCCGCAGCCCGGACCGGATGCGCCGGACGGCGAGCCGCGTGCCCGACCGCCACACGATCGGCTCCCACTGCGGGTGCGGACATCCGTCGACCGTGACGTCGGCGTCGGCCCCGGTGACCGCCACGAGCAGGTCGCTGTCGGTGGTCGCCGCGAAGTCGTGGGCGACCAGCTCGAGGAGGGCGGCCTCCGGGTCGCTGGCGACCAACGCGTTGGCCATCCGGGCGCTGTACTGGTCCAGCGCGCCGCCGGTCATCTGGCCCGACCGGGGGCCGCCCGGGCGTCCGAGGTCCTGGACGGTGGTCAAGCCTGCCTCGATCACCCGGATGTGGGCCGGCTCAGCCATCGAGGGGCCCCTCGTAGGCGGACCACTCCTCGGGCCGGATCGGGAAGAAGCGGAACGTGTCCCCGGGGGCGAAGACGGCCAGCGGGGTGCGGGTGACGTCGATCAACGTCCGCGGCGTGCGGCCGAGCACGCACCATCCACCCGGTGCCTGCCGGGCCGACACGACGGCTTGGCGGCCTGCCACGGCGACCGCGCCCGCCGGGACGCTGTGCCGCGGGCTCGGCAACCGCGGCACCGGGTGCGGGAACCGGGGGCCGTCGAGCATCGGGGCGCCTGCAGGCGACCCGTAGCAGCGCATGACGAGGGCATGCGCGGTGTGGATCGCCACGACCCTGCCGCTGTCGAGGCCTTGCTGCTCGGCGACCCGCCCCAGGTCGGGGCCGTGGTCGCCGCCGTAGACGACGGGGACCTCGAAGTGGTTCGGGGTGCGGCCCGGCCGCCCCCGGGTGTGGGCCGCGGCCGTCCGCACCAGCCGTTGGACGGTGTCGTGGTCGGTGAGCTCGGCGTCGAACTCCACGAGCACCGCGTCGTAGGTGGGGATCGCGCCGCGGATGTGGTGCAGGTGGCGGCGTTCGTCCAGCCAGGCGCTCAGGGCGTGGACGGTCTGCCACGCCGCTTCGCGGTCGGCGCCCGGGCAGGAGACGCGCACCGCCGCGTCCCCGCACTCGGCGACCCGCAGGGCGGTGCTCACACCCCCACCCGCTCGGCGAGGACCTCGGTCAGGGGGGCGATCTCCACGCCCGCGACGCGGAGCGCGTCCCGGACCGCCCGGGCGTTCTCGACGGCCGTCGGGTTGTCGCCGTGCAGCAGGATCGTGTCGGCGCGCACCGCCACCCGGCTGCCGTCGACCGCCTCCAGCCAGCCGTCGGTCACGATCTGCACGGTGCGGGCGGCGATCGTCGCTGCGTCGTGGATGACGGCGCCCGGCTCGCTGCGCGGCACCAGGGTGCCGTCGGCCCGATAGGCCCGGTCGGCGATCCCCACGATGCCGACGGCGAGGCCGCGGGCCCGGGCCGCGTCGGCGAGGCATCCGTCCTGGGCGAGCACCGCCAGGGTCGGGTCGACCGCGGCCACCGCGTCGACGACCGCCTGCGCGTAGTCCGGTCGCGTCGCGACCAGGTTGCCCAGGCGGCCGTGCGGGGCGAGGTGGGACAGCCGCGTGCCGTGCGCGGCGGCGAACCCGGACAACGCCCCGAGCTGGTAGATCGTGTCGGTGCGGACCTCGTCGGCGGTCAGGTCCATCGCCCGGCGGCCGAACCCGACCAGGTCCGGGAAGCTGGGGTGCGCGCCGATGGCGACGCCCCGCTCGACGCACCGGCGGACGGTCAGGTCCATGGTGCGCGGGTCGCCCGCGTGGAACCCGCACGCGACGTTCGCCGAGGTCAGCAGGTCCAGGATCGCCTCGTCCGCACCCATCGTCCAGGCCCCGAAGCTCTCCCCGAGGTCGGCGACCAAATCGATTTTCGGCATGCCGTCACCCACTTCCCACGTCTCGGAAATTGCGCCGGAATCCGGGCCCGCCCGGTTGACAATCAGGTTAGCGAGGATTTCCGGGAATGCGGTAAGACCGGATTCGCATGTGGTCATCTGTGCTGCATATGACCCCGGCCTGCTATTCGGGTGGCTGGACGTACGCCCGCAGCACCTCGCGCAGGAGCTCGCGGACGGCCTCTGCGGCACGGGACAGCGTCTGGCCGGACGCGGTGCCCAACGACACCTGCACCTCGAGGGTGGGCAGGAGGTGGCGCTGGTGCAGGTTGTCGCCGCCGATCATCCGCTGGGCCACCGACAACGGCAGCACGGTGGCCCCGAGGCCGCTGCGCACCGCGCGGGCCATCAGGGAGACCGACTCGACCTCGCCCACGATGTTCGCGGCCGTGGACGCCCGGGCGAAGGCCCGCTCGACGACGCGGCGGATGGTGTGGATCGGGCCGGGCAGCAGGAGCGGCACGTCGGCCAGCTCGGCCATGCTCACCTGGTCCTGCGGCCCGCGGGGCAGGTCGATGCCGTCCGGAGCGACCACGACCAGCTCCTCGGTGAGGAGCCGCTCGAAGTCCACCCCGCGGATGGGGCCGCTGTCGTAGAGCAGCGCCATGTCCATCCGGCCCGTCATGAGGGACTCGCTGAGGAGGCCGCCGAAGTTCTCGTTGATGTGCAGGAGGACCCGGGGGTATCGGGCCCGGACGGCGGTGAGCAGCGGGAGCGCGATGGCGTTGACGGTGCTGTAGGGGGCGAGCCCGACCGACACGCCGCCTGCCAGCTCCCGGCCGACGACCTCCACCTCGGCGTGCGCCTGTTCGAGCTGGCGGAGGATCACCCGGGCGTGGCGGTAGAGCACGCGGCCCGCCTCCGTCGGCTCGACGCCCTGCTTGCTCCGCGAGAGCAACTGCTGCCCGAACGACGACTCCAGCGCGGTCATCTGCTGGCTCAGCGCGGGCTGGGCGATGTGCAGCAGATCGGCCGCGCGGGTGATGCTTCCGGCGTCGACGACCCGGACGAACGAGTACAGACGGCGCGTGTCCATCGGTGCACTCCTCCGGGTCGGTCCGCGGCGTGGGCTTCAGCCGTCGCACGCACGATGCCACGGGCCGGCCGCCTCGCGGGCCAGGCCCGCTCCCGGCCTCCTCGCAGAGCCCGCTTTGACCTCGCAGAGGTCGTGGCGTCTGCGAGGCGCACACCGGCCCTGCGAAGCCGGGGCGCCGCGGCGGCTGAACCACCCGCGCCGGCTCACATCGGCGGGGTCAGCTCCGGGGCGTCGGTGACCCCGTAGTAGAGGACGAGGAAGGAGAGGATCTCGTCGATGTGCGGCTGCAGGTCCGGGAGCCGGTCGGTCACCGCGGTCCGCACCGCGGCGGCGAAGTCGGCGTACCGCCCCGTGTGGGTGGCCACGTAGGGCGCCAGCGCTTTGATCAGCTCGTAGTTGCTGTCGATGTCCAGCGTCTGCAGCGCGGTGTCCAGCGGGCTGGGGCTCGACGAGAGCGGGGCGAGCACCCGGCTGACGTAGGTCACCCGGTGCAGCACCCGCCAGCAGGCGGGCTGCCGGTCGGGCTGACGGGCCTGGCGCAGCGCCGCGGCGTCCGGGTCGGTGCTCTGCGCCAGCCAGATCGGGTCGACGACCTGGTTGTAGAAGGCGTCGTGGAACCCGGACTGCGGCGCGAGGTAGAAGGTCATGAACCGGTAGGCGTCGACCTTGCCCGGGATCTTGGCGACGACCCCCGCCCCGTTGACCGTGCTGATGTCGCGCTCAGGGTCGTCGGTGACGTCGACCTCGAACGCCGTCTCCGAGTCGCTGGTCTTGCTGACGTCGAGCTCCAGGTGGGCGCCGACCGAGGCCGTGACGTCGAGGGTGAGCGCCACGGTGGCGAACGCGACGTCGGCGGTGACGTTCGCGCCGAGGGCGGTGTTCAAGGTGAACGAGCCGCCGGTGGTCTCGGAGCGGGTGTCCAGGGTCTGCTCGGTCTCGGCGAACCGGCCGCCCGCCGCGGTCCACACGTAGGTGTTGGCCAGGCTGCGCTTGGTCGGCTGCGGCACCGCGGCCATGGTGTCGGCGGACAGACCGCCGGGCCCGGCGTCGTACTGCGCGAAGAAGGTGGCCAGGTCGGCCTCCTGTTGATCGATGCCCTGCTTGAGCTGGTAGGCCTCGATCGGCTTGAAGTAGCTGGAGTCCGGGCTGTAGGTCAGCGCGGCCGGGTAGTCGCTGTCGGGTTGGAGCCCGACCTTGCCGTCCAGCGTGCCCTGCTTGGTGTAGTGCGGGTCGATCGGGAACGTGATCAGGTTCCAGTCCCGGGGGATGTCCGGGTTCGGCAGCATCTGGTAGGCGATCAGCGCACCGGTGTGCACCAGCCGCAGCGCGTAGATGTCCGCGGTCTGCGACTGCACGAGCGCGAGCCCGGTGTTGTCGGGCACCCAGCGCGGCCCGAGCGCCGGGAACGCCACCGCGGTGGCGGGCTCCTGGTGCCCGGTCAGGTCGAGCGTGCTGACCTGGGTCAAGGTCGAGCCCATGCCGCTCTGGCTACTGGCCAGCCACGACGTCGAGGTGTCCACGGACAGCGACGCGCCGCCCGAGACGTTGGTGTCGACCACCGTCTCCAGCTCCATCTCGCCGACCCCGAGCCCCAACGGGGCCTCGATCTCGACCAGCCCGACCAGGGTCTGGGACTTGTCGCCGACCGACGTCGACACCTCCAGCGAGGCGTCGATGCCCGCGTTGCGGGAGCTGGAGTAGGTGTACGTGGTGGTGGCCGCGTCGGTCAGGCTGACCGAGGACGCGCCCGCGTAGCCGTCGCTCGCCACGGTGAGGTTCTCGCTGGGCACCGGCGGGGCGCCCTCGACGTAGCCGATCAGCTGCGGGTCGAACTGCGCCTGTCCGACCCAGTCGGCGGTCATGTCACCGACCTTGAAGCCGGTGATCAGCCGCCAGCCGCCGTCCGCGCCGACCGCCGCGTAGCAGCGCTTGAACACCCCGCTGATCGCGCCGCCCGCGGCGGTCTGCAGGTCGGCGTACTCGGCGACGCCGGGCCGTCCGGCGATGGTGGTGGTGTAGTCGGTGGTCAGCCCGATCACTGCGTTGCGCACCTGCGGCGCGTCCTCGGCGACCGGCGCGGTGGACAACAGGTAGCTGCCCGCCAGCACGGACAGGTCGTTGCCCGCCGGGCCCTGGTCGGACAGCTTCGCCCCGGGTTCGGCGTCGAAGGTGTAGTAGGCGATCAGGCTGTCCTGTTCGTCGGTGAGCCTGCGGAACAGGTTGTCCTGGATCTGCTCGGTGGTCCGCGCGGTGCGCCAGATCCGCACCTCCTCCAGCTGCCCGCGCAGCCGGTCCGTGATCTGCGTCGCGTCGGCGGCGCCGACGCTGAACCCGTCGGCGGCGGGGGCGAGGCCGGCCGCGGGCACCAGCTGGGCCGCGACCGGGCTGCCGTCGACGTAGAGAGCCAGCGCCGACCCGGTCGGGTCGGGGGTGTTGACCCAGCTCACCGCCCCGTGCAGGACCGCGGTGCTGCTGCCCTTGGAGTCGGCGGCGGCGTTGCCGGAACCTTCGTCGAGGCGCCACCAGGCGACGAGGCCGACCTCCTTGCCGGAGATCGGGGCGCCGAGGTTGGTGGCGTCACGCGCGGTGTTCCACAGCCGCACCTCGGCCAGCGTGCCGCGCAGCGAGTAGCCGGTGCCGTCGGCGGCGTACGCCCGGCCGATCGACAGCGGATCGCTGCTGGACCCGGCGTCCTTGCCGGGGTAGGTGCCCCCGCCTGCGGGCTGGCCGTCGACGACGAACGCGATGTCGTCCCACTTGTCCACCACGACACCGTTGCTGGTGTCGATGGTGGTGTTGCGCTTGCGGGTCACGCCGATGCGGTGGAACCCGCCCGCGGTGACCGCGCCGGGGTTGCCCGCCTGCTGCTGCACCTGGCCGTCGGTGTCGGTGAAGGAGAACACCGGCGCGCCGTCGGTGCCCACGTCCAGTGCGTAGGGCACGTGCTGGTTCCCGCCGTCGCCGAGCACGCCCTTGGCGAGCAGGCCTTGGGGCGCGTTCAGGTCGTCGAGCGTCACAGCGACCTCGACGGTCAGGTCGCGGCTCAGGTCGAGTGCTTCGCGGGTGCCCGCGTCCAGGTAGCCCGCACTGCCCGCGACGTGCAGCCCGTGGCCCTGGGTGAAGGTCATCGCCACGTGCCGCCAGGTGCCGCCCGCGAACGGGGCGACGGTCTGCGCGTACTGCGGCCCGGCCCCGCCGATCGCCCGGAACCCGGGCACCGGGCCGGTGACGGGGGTCGGGCTCCCGTGCAGGGTGACCGGCCGTCGGGCCGGGGTCTGGTCGACCAGCGCGCTGCCGTCGTAACGCCAGCAGCCGACCAGGCCGTCCTCGGTGCCGTCGAGCCAGCTGCGGAAGTCCGCGGCGATCTCGGCCTGGGCGCGGGCGCGGCTCCACAGCCGGACCTCGCCGATGCCGCCTGCGAAGAACCGCTCATCTGTGGCGCTGGCGCCGATGGCCCAGTCCGCCGAGACCGGGATCGCGCCGACCGGGTCGACGTGGGTGGCCAGCAGCTCGCCGTTGCGGTAGAGCCGCCACGCGCTCCCGTCGTAGACGCCTGCCAGGTGCACCCAGTGCCCGAGGTCGGCGGCCGGGATCGGCGCGATGGCGTAGTGGTCGGTGCCGTTGTAGCTGCCGATCTGATAGGTGCCGTAGTTCAGCCGCAGCGCCACCTCCGCCTGACGGTCGGCCTGCAGTCCGTGCGCGAACATGTAGTGCAGCTGGTTGTCGGAGGCGATGGGTAGGGCCCACGCCTCGAGGGTGATCTCGCCGGTGAGGTTGAGCGCCGCGGTGTCGGCGATGGTGGCGTACTGCGAGGTGCCGTCGAAGGTCAGCGCTGCGGGCACCCCTCGCAGGGCCAGCAGGTAGCTCGACGTGGCGCTGTGGTGGCCGACCAGCCAGGCCAGCGGGTCGTCGCCGGGCTGCGGGTCCACCCACGCCTCGATGCTGAGGTCCCCCGCGGTGTCGAAGCCGGTGACCGCGGCCAGCACGGGCGGGGACGCGGCGGCCTGCGGGCTGCCGTGCGAGGTGCCGTCGACCTGGCTCGGGGAGTGGTCACGCAGCACCCCGTCGATCGCGTACCAGTAGCCGACCAGCCCGGCCTCGGTGCCGTCCAGGCGGCGGCGCAGCCCGTCGGTGATCTCGGCGGCGCTGCGGGGACGGCTCCAGAGCCGCACCTCGTCGATGTCGCCTGCGAACCATCGCTCGGTGCCGTCGGCCGCGGCGCCGACCGCCCACCCGGCGGTGACCGGCACCGCGCCGACCGGATCGGGCGTGCTCGTCAGGAGCAGGCCGTTGCGGTAGAGCCGCCACGCGGCGCCGTCGTAGACCACGGCCAGGTGCACCCAGGTGTTCAGGTCGCCCGTCGGGATCGGGGCGCTGGCGATGTGGTCGTTCCCGTTCCAGGAGCCGCCCTGGTAGCTGCCGTTATACACGCGCAGCACGACTTCGGCGGCCGGGCTGAGGACGTAGCCGCGGGCGAGGATGTCGCGGAACCCGTCGGTGGCGGTCGGCCGCACCCAGGCCTCCAGCGTGATGGTCCCGGTGACGTTCAGCGCGGGTGGGTTGCCGAGACTGACCCAGTCGGTGGCGCCGTCGAAACGCAGCGCGGTGGTGGTGAGTACGCCCGCGAAGGTGCCGGTTCCGTCGAAGTCCAGCGTGGTGCCGGGCGGGTCGGCGAACCAGCGCGCCGCGGCGCTCGCCCCGGTGGTCACGGCCGTGGCGAGGGCGACCTGGCCGGTCGCGGCGCGGGCGTCGGCAGCGACCAGCAGCGAGGTCTGGTCGATGTGCGCGCCGGGCAGCGTGGTGGCCGCGTTGCCTGCGTAGTCGTAGGCGATGCGGGTGAGGGTCGTCGCCGCCGGGATGTCGACCTCGGTCGGGGTGACCGGGATCGTCTTGGCCTCGCGCGCGGCCGCCGTGGCGACGGTCAGCACGGTGGTGCCCGCGGCGAGCAGCGCCCCGGCCGGGAGCGCCACGGTCAGCGGGGCGGCGAGGGTGAGGCTGTCGACGGTTCCGGTGGCCGCGGCCGCCGTGGCGCCGACCGGGGTAGGCGGCGTCGTGGAGCCGTTCACGATGGCGGCGAGCTGCTGCGGGTCGCGGGGCAGGTGGTGCCAGGTCTCGGTGGCGAGGGGGGTGGCGATGCTGAGCGTGCAGAGCGTGGGGTCAGCAGGGGGGGTATCGGCGGCTGTGGTGACGGTGAGCGCGGCGAGGTCGGCTTCCGCACCGCGCGCCAGGAACGTGAGGACGCCGCTCCCGGCGGGCAGCGTCCGGCGGGGCCGACCGACGGCGGTGTCGTAGTAGGCGACCGAGAACGCGCCGTCGGCGTCCCGGAAGTACAGCCCGAGCCTGCCGAGCGCGCTGTCGAAGAGGACGGGCGCCTCGTCGGTGGTGGCGAAGCCGAGCACCGCGCCGGACACGCTGCGCCCCTCGGGGTCCAGGTGCAGCAGCGGCATCGGCAGCTCCACGTCGCCTGCGGCCTGGCCGCGCAGCGCCGCGAGGTCGGCCTGCGCGGCCGCGAGCTGGGCCCGCAGGTCGGCCAGCTCGGCCTGCTCGGTGCCGAGCTGGGCGAGGTGCCGGTCGATCGCGGCGGCGAGCATCGGCTGCAGCTTCTGCAGCTGCTGCTGCGCGCCGGCCAGTGCCTGGGAGTTGGGGGCGAACTGGGAGAGCTGGCCGAGCTGGTCGACGGCCTGCGCGACCTGGCTGCTGAGCGCGGCCAGGTCCGCGGCGGCGCCGGTGGGCGGCTGCGCCGGGACGATCCCCTGGGCCGCGGCCTCCGCGATGGCGATCCCGCTGGTGAGGTCGGCGATCACCTGCTCGTGGGTGGCGACGTCGGCTTCCAGCCCGGCGACCCGGGACTCGTCGGCGGCCAGCATGTCGAGCAGCGCGTTGGGCGACTGACTGCCGGTGGCGGCGCTGAGCTCGGTGAGCGTCACCTCTCCGGGTAGGTCGGCGAGCCGCCCGTCCGGGGCGACGCCGAAGTCGAGGACCGCGACCTCCCCTGGCCCGGCGGGGGTCATGCCGCCCGCGCCTGCCCCGGTGGGGGTCGTGCCGCCCGCGGCGGAGCCGTCCGGGGCGGTGACCG
This sequence comes from uncultured Actinomycetota bacterium, assembly GCA_963822805.1. Classification (GTDB taxonomy): domain Bacteria; phylum Actinomycetota; class Actinomycetes; order Mycobacteriales; family Pseudonocardiaceae; genus Pseudonocardia. Next base: position 217,797 of record CAWGIV010000011.1, read on the forward strand.
CGGCGAGCATCACCCGCGCGGCGGTCTTCTGTGGCTTGGGCGTGCCGTCGTACCCGCCCGCGGCGTTCTCCTGCAGGTAGTACACGGTCGCGCCGAGCCCGCCCGCGACCCGGCGCCCGACCATGCGCAGCGCGGTGCGGCTGATCCCGCTGCCTTCGCCGATCGGCGCGTCCGAGGTCACCCAGGCGGCGCCGGTCACCGTGGCCACCTGCCCGGCGACCTGGTCGAAGGCCTGCGTGCCGGTGCCCTCGTCGAGCCGCCAGTAGCCCGCCAGCCCGGGCTCCAGCCCCGACAGCCGCACGTTCATCGCGGCCCGCACATCCCCCACCGTTCGGGGGATCTGCCACAGCCGCAGCTCGTCCACTACAGCGTTCAACGGCCCGACGACGGCGACGGGCGTCGCGGTGGGCACCTGGCCCGCCAGCTCCTGTCCCGCGTGCACCGGAACCCCGTTCACGCACACGGTCAGCCAGGTGCCGTCGAACGCCGCGGAGACATGCTGCCAGGTGGCCGCGGTGAGTACCCCGGTCACGGTGACCGAGCGCAGAGCGGTGCCGTCCCCGAACCCCACGGTCAGCCCGGTGCCGTCGATCAGCCAGATCGACGGGGCGGCGTGCGCCGGGTCGGCTCCGCCGCCGTACAGCGGCTGCGAGCCGCTCGATCCCCCGGCCGGACGTACCCACGCCTCCAGGGTGAACGTCTCGCCCAGCGCCACCCCGGCGCCGAGCCCCAGCGTGTCGGTGGCGCCGGTGAAGGAGAGCGCGGTGCCCGCGGTGCCCGCTTGATCGACCTGCGGCACCAGATCCTTGCCGCACGGCTTCGTCGGGTCGGCCACGCTGGGTCGGGGACAGGTCCCCGGCGCGGTCGCGTAGTAGTCGGGGTGGTCGGTGCAGGTGTAGGCCTGGCTGCCGCGGGTGTCGAACAGCCCGTCGGCGGACTGCTCGACGCTGTAGGACCACAGCGCCCCGGAGGCGTCGGCGGTGAAGATCTGCCAGCGGAAGGCGTCGGCGACGGTGGTGGGGGTGAGTAGCGCCGCGAACCGGCCCGCGTCGAGCCCGGTGAGGAACCGCAGACTCCTGGGTGGGCTCGACGAACGGGACGTGGTTCAGGTCGGCCGCGCCGAGGCTGTCGGTGCGGCCGGCCGGTCGGGTCCGGCTGCGGCTGCGCTGGTAGCGCACCTCCAGCTTGGGTTGGAGCACGGTGCCGACCAGCACGAACCGGTCCACCAGCAGCGTCCCGGCGACCAGCGGCACCGGGGCACCGTGGGCGTCGGTGACCTGCCGCCCGGTCGCGTCGGTGACGTACACCATGTTCTCGTGGTCGGTGAGGAGCTCCTGCGCCGCGGTCCGCGCGGCCGGGTCCGCGTTCGGGTCGGCCACCGTGTGCCCGGCCGCCACGAGCGCATCCGCGTTCGGGTCGGTGATCGCCTGGCGCAGCACGTAGACGAAGCGGCCGTCGGAGAGCACCTGGAAGGCCGCCGCGGCGCCCAGCCGGGCGGTCGAGGACAGGAACGGATCGCTCCCGCCGCCGGGCAGCGACACCGGGGGCAGCTCGGTCTGGTCGGCGACGCCGAAGCCGACCTGGGCCAGCTCGGTCGCGAAGCTCAGCTCCACCGGATTGGGCAGCCACGCGTTCACGTCCAGCGGACTCGTGGCGTCGGTGAGGTCGAGCACGCTGTAGTGGATCCGCCTGCGCTCGTCCATCGCGAACGCGAGGACGGTGCCGTTGTGGCGGAGCATCGTCGGGAACCGGTAGGTCCGGTCCTGATAGGTCTTGACGAACGCGTCGAGCATGACAGTCCCTTTCCGTGGGAAGACGATGCGAGAGGTCACGGCCGTCGGACGCAGTTCCGGGCGGCTCCTCTGGGCACTCATCGACTCAGTCCCGCCGGGCGGCGGGCCGTTACACGGACTCGCCACTAATCTCGGTGCGGTGCTCGCTTACAAGGCCTTGGCCGGCGGCAGGTCGCCGTTCACCGGGATGTGCTGGCCGCTGCCTGCGGCAGGCCGCCCGGGGGCGTGGGTGGAGGTGGCAGGGACGCCCGCCTTGTGCGTCAACGGGGTGCACGCCTGCACGCTGGCCCAGCTGCCCATGTGGCTGGGGCCGGAGCTCTGGGTGGTCGAGCTCGACGGCCGGATCGAGCGCACCGGGCCGGCGACCATCGCCACCCGGGCCCGGGTCGTGGCGCCTGCACACCGTTGGGACGCGGCGGCGCGCGTCCGGTTCGCCGAGGACTGCGCCGCCCGGGCGCGACGGCGAGCGGCCGACCACCCGATCCTCGGCGTGCTCACCGCTTTCGCCGCCGCGGGGCCACGCCGCGGCGGCGGGTCACTGGTCTGCCGTGCTGGCCGGGGAGCTCGCCGCAGGCAGCAGGCGCGGTCCGGGGTACGACCGGGCCGCGGAGGCCGAACGGCAGGCCCAGGCCGACTGCCTGGCGACGGTGCTCGGGTTACCCGCTTGAAGCGCCGCCGCGCAGCTCCCGGAAGGCGGCGGTGAGCGATGCGACGACCGCGCCGGGCACGTCGTCGTCGCGCAGCGCTCCTGCGACGTCGACGGTGTCGCGCAGCTGCTGCAGGTAGTCGACGCAGGGCACGCAGAAGGCCAGGTGTCGCTCCACGACCAGGCGCTGGTCGACCGTCAGCGCACCCTCCAGGTAGTCGCAGGCCAGCTCGACGTAGTCGCGGCAGGGCAGGTCCTCGTGGTTCATGCTTCGGTTCCCCCCGCGAAGTAGACCTCCAGCGCCGCGCGCACCCGCGCGCGGGCGCGGTGCAGCAGCACCCGCTGGTTCACCTCGGTCAGCCCGAGACACTCACACACCTCCGGGGCGGACCACCCCTCGACGTCGCGCAATGTGATCACTTGCCGCTGCGGGAGCGGCAGCGCGCCGATCGCCCGGTCCGCAATCGCCCGGGTCTCCGCGTCGAGGACCCGCTGCTCGGGCCAGCGCGTCGGCGGCACCGACCAATACCCCTCGAACAGCTCACCGGGACCGCGGAACCGCCCGGGGTCGACGGCGGGCTCCTTCGGCGCGGTGCCGGTCTCGCCGCTGTCGAGCGCCGAGACCGGTACCGAACGGCGTTCCCGCACCCCACAGGAGCGGGCCCGGTTCACCAGGATCCGGAAGATCCAGGTCTTCAGCGAGGACCGACCGGCGAACCCGTCCAGCCCTCGGATCACCGCCAGCCACGTCTCCTGGGTCACCTCCTCCGCGATCGCCGACGTCGGCACGAACGAGGCGGCAACCCGCACCATCGCCCGGTGGTAGCGGCGCACCAAGACCCGGAACGCCTGCTCGTCGCCTCCGCGGAGGGCGAGCAGCAGCTGCTCGTCGCTCGACGCCTGAACCGACACGCAGCGACCCTACGTCAGGACGTTACGTGACTGTCTCGCTTTGCCCGCCCCGCAGGGTGTGCTCTGCGTACGGGCGCGCTACCGGCGCGTCGTGCGTTCGCCCGGCGCGTCGCTGCCGGTCACCGTGAAGTGCGCGACGGCCACCACGATGAGCACCACCAGCACGAGGCCGACCGGGCCGCTTCCCCAGCCCAGACCGCCCGATGCGGGCGGCTTGCCCGTCCAGTCGGCCAGCGATGCGCCCAGCGGTCTGGTCAGCACGTAGGCGGACCAGAACGCGAGAACCGGGTTCCACCGCCTCCAGCGGTAACCGATCGCGGGGATCGCGATCATGACGGCATACAGCGCGGCCGAGGGCGCGTAGCCCAGATGCAGCGTGAACGCGGTCAGATCACCGACTGCGGTTCCCAGCGCGAAGGTCGCCATCACCGCCGCCCAGTAGAAGACCTCACGACGTGTCGTGTTCACCGTGTGGATCGACAGCGTTCCCTCTGCCCGGCGCCAGGCCAGGAAGACGACGGCCAGCGCTACGGCGTACAGGCCCGACGTCGCGGCGTACGGAATGCCCAGTCCGACGTGCGCGACGTCGGCGGCCATCGTGCCGAACACGCCGACCATCACCACCGCTGACCAGTAGGCCCACGGACGATAACAACGCATCGTCATCTGGACGCTGATCGCGATGGCAAAACCAACAAAGCCGACCCCGACGGCGATAACGGGATCCAAGAGCTGAACCAGATAATCAGAGGCCGACTCGCCCAGCGCGGTGGAGAGTGCCTTGACGATCCAGAAGAGCGCGGTGATCTGCGGTACCCGAATCGCCGACGAGATTCTCGGGGAGCCATCCAGCATGCCGCCATTCTGACCGACGCCCCCGGTCCGGCCGTGCCGGGGGTCGGTGACAAATGTGCCGGGCTGCTGGTCCTGAATGGGTTAGCCGCAGGTTATCGTGGATCCCGAGAATGGTCAGAACCGGCCGCTCCGGGTTGACGGCGTGCGTTCGGCCGCGTATCGGACCGGCTCGCCGGATGCGTGCCTGCGCGGCACCCTGCACGCCGTGCTCGGGCGGCTACCGGGCCGCGAGGGTCGCCTCTTGGAGGCTACGGATGCGGGCCACCGCGGGATGGTCCGTCACCGTGCTGTCGTAGAACGTGGCGAGGTCGGCCTTGAAGGCCGTGCGCGAGTTGCCGTCGAGGTACACCATGTGGCCCGACGGGAAGAACCTGACCGTGAGGTTCTGGCGCACCGTGGCGTCGCTCAGCGGCATGTTCGTCAGGTCGGTCACCGTCTGGGAGAACGGCGTCACCGAGTCGAAGTAGCCGTTGGCGGACAGCACCTTCAGGTCCACGTTGAGCGCCATCGTGGCGGCGAGATCGCCCGCCGTGTAGAGCACGATGTTGCCGTTGACGTCCTTGCCTTTCTGGGCTCCGGTGGGGTCGATGTGGCCGAAGTCCCAGTTCGCGAACGCCTGGTCGTTGAGGTCGGTGAACGCCGACGTCGAGGTGAACTTGAGGGTGTCGTCCAGGAAGGTGTTCCACGCGCTGGTGTAGGCGCCGTTGACGGCCGTCATGGTGGGATCGTTGCCGCCGGACAACGGGTTGATCGCCGCGGCGATGCCGGTGCCGACGCCGGTCGCGCGACCGTCGTAGGCGCCGAGCGCTTTGCCCTCCGCCTTGAGCAGCGTGGTGAGGAAGTGCAGCCTCCCGCTGGCGTCGGTGTCGGCGACGTTCAGACCTTCCCAGCTCGTGAGCACGATCGGCGCGATGCCGGTGTAGGCGCTGAGGGTCTGGACGGTCGTCGGGTTGGCGTTGGGGAACGCCGCCAGCGCCTGCGCGTAGTCGTTCTGCGCGAAGGGGACGACGGTGGCCATGAAGGACGGAAGGTCGGCGGGCGGGGGCGTGACGGTGATCTTCTTGTGGTACCAGGCGTCGGCGCACAGCGTGGGCAGCAGCCCGACCGGGTTGCCGGACTGTGCGTAGTCGAGGATGGACGACAGGAGCACCACGCCGTTGAGGTCGACCCCGTCCTCGTGCAGCAGGTAGGCGAGCACGCAGCTGCGGGCGGTCCCGTACGACTCGCCGAACAGGAACTTCGGGGAGTTCCAGCGGTCGTACGCGGTCAGGTAGCGCTTGATGAACTGGCGCAGCGATCCGGCGTCCTGGTCGACGCCCCAGAAGTCCTTGTTGACGTGCGGCGCGATCGCCGCGGAGTAGCCGGTGCCGACGGGGTTGATGAACACCAGGTCGGTCCGGTCGAGCAGGCTGTCCGGGTTGGGCTCGATCGTGTAGGGGGCGGGCGGGGTGAAGCTGGGAAGCGCGGTCTTGAGGCGCATCGGGGCGAACGACCCGAGCAGGATGTAGACCGAGGAGGATCCGGGCCCGCCGTTGTAGAAGAACGTGATCGGGCGGTCCTGCGGATGCGGCGTGTTCGCGGTGAAGGCCACATAGAAGATCTTGGCCGTCGGTTTCGAGCTGCTCGGGTCGACGGTGACGAGATGGCCGGCCGTGGCCGTGTAGTCGATCTTCTTGCCGCCGAGCGTGATGCTGTGCTGGGTGATCGCGGCGTTCTCGGTGGTGTCGGTGATGGAGTCGCCGGGCCCGTTGCCGTAGGCGGTGGGGTCGGAATAGGGCTGGTCGGGCGGAGTGGGAGTGGCAGGCATGGCGTCACCTTCGCGGATGGGCGGCGATCGTGCACCTCGACGAGGGCTACCGCTTCAGCGGGCCGTGGACGAGCGTGAGCGCGGCCGAGATGAGCTTCCTGTGGAGGAATCCGGCACGGCCGTTCTCGTGGAGAGCGGCCTTGGCGGCGAGGTGGCCGCAGACGCCGTGGACGCCGCCGCCGGGGTGGGCGGCGGCGCTGCCGAGGTAGAGGTGGCCGATCGGCGTCTCGGGCCTGCCGAGCCCCGGCGTCGGGCGGAAGACCAGCTGCTGGAACAGCTGGGCCGTGCCGCCGTTGACCGCGCCGTCGCCGAGGTTGGCGTCCGCCGCCATCAGGTCCGCGGGTCGTTGCACCTCACGGTGCAGGATCCGGTCGCGGAAGCCGGGGGCGTGCGCCTCGACGACGTCCTCGGCGCGCCGGGCGAGCTCCTCGGCGGCCGCGGTTGCGGTGATGTGTCGCGGCAGGTGGGTATAGGCCCACGCGGACTCGGTGCCCGCGGGGGAGCGGGTGGGGTCGGTCGTCGTCATCTGGCCCAACAGCAGGAACGGCGACCGGGGGAGAACCCCGGTCTCCAGGTCGGCCGACCAGCGCACCAGGCCGTCCATGTCGGCGCCGAGGTGTACGGTGCCCGCCCCGGCCACGTCGGCGGCCCGCCAGGGGATGCGCTCGGCCAGCGCCCAGTTGATCTTGACGACCGGCGTGTCCCAGACGAAGCGGGTGAGATCCGCACGCACGCGGGCGGGGACGACGTCAGGGGGGAGCAACCGGGTGTAGAGGGCGGGTGCCGACACGTCGGCGACGACCGCGCATCGCGCCCGCACGCGCAGGCCGGTGGCGGACTCGACGCCCACCGCGCGGCCGCAGGCGACGTTGATCCGCTCGACGGGCTCACCGGTGTACAGGACGGCGCCTGCCGCCTCGGCCCGGCGGGCGAGGGCGGTGGCGAGTTGCCCGGTGCCGCCGACCGGGGTGGGAAAGCCGTGGCGCTGGCCCAACATCGCCAACAGCCAGCCGAACACGCCGCTGCCGGGGGCCGTGAGCGGGACGTCCGCGTGCGCGGCGTTGCCCGCGATCAGCAGCCGGGCCGCCTCGCCGCCGAACAGCTCCGCACCCATGCGGGTCGCGGGCAGGAGGGTGAACCGCAGCAGCCGCAGCGCCTCGGCGGTACCGATGCGGCGCAGCAGCTGCGCAGGCCCGCGGAGCGGCGGGAACGCCGTGAACAGGGTGTGCAGCACGGGTTGCTCGAGGGCCTGCCAGTCGCGGCACAGCCGCAGCCAGGCCGCGCCGTCGCCGGGGTGGTGCGTGTCCAGACCGGCGGCGGTGGCTTCGGGCTCAGGGTGCAGGACGGCGGCGGTTGCGCTGTCGGGGCCGGTGGGATGGGCCAGGACGACGGGCGCGCGCGCCCAGTGCAGGCCGTGCCGGTCCAGCTCCAGCCCGCGCAGGACGGGGGAGGCGGCGGCGAGGGGGTAGAAGGCGCTGAATCGGTCGGCGACGAAGCCGGGGTACAACTGCGTCGAGCGCACCGCGCCGCCCACGTCGTTCTCCGCTTCCAGCAGGCAGACGTCCCAGCCCGCGTCCGCGAGCACGGCGGCGGCGACCAGACCGTGGTGACCGCCGCCGATGACGACCGCGTCCACCTCGAGAGTGGGCACCGCTCATCCCTCCCGGTTGCGGGAGGGGTCAGCGCCTCGGTGACAACGCGTTTTCCACCTTCTCCAACGCGGTATCGACGAACGTTTTTGTCTTCTTTTTGGCAATTTGCCGCACGCCCTGTTCGGTCGCCGTCTCCAGAAGTTGCGGCAGATCTGTACCGCGCTTTTCCTGGCTGTAGAGGTCAAGCCGGTTGGTCGCTTCGGCAAAACGCAGGTAGGTGTCGACGCTGGCGACGACGACGCGGACGTCGATCGTCAAAATCTCGATGCCGATGAGCGATACCCGGATGAAGGCGTCGATGACCAAGCCCTTGTCCAGCACGAGCTCGACGACGTCGGCGAGTCCGCTTGAGCGGCTGACGGCCGCCTGCCCCTCGTTGGTGACGGGGCGAGAACCGTCGGCCCTCATGCGTCCTCCTCCGTGCCGATCCTCCGCCTTGCGGCGGACGCTGGGTGACGAGTTCCCCGGTGGGGCGTTCTTTGCTGGTACGAACGGCCTAACTTTGCCTGCTCGGGCCCGACCGCCTGCGGATAACTTCCTGCGGTATCGGGTACAGAGGTAGATCGATGCTGGCTGCTGTAGGCGTCGTACACCACACATGCCCAAGCAGGGGAGCAGACGGTGGGCCGCTCGACAACCAGGCAACGCGTTGACGACCTCGACGGCTCGAGCGCGACACAGACCGTCATGTTCGCCCTGGACGGCAGGCAGTTCGAGATCGACCTGAGTGCGGCGAACGCGAAACTGCTGCGTGAGATCTTCCTGCCCTACGTGGCCGCGGGCCGGAGGTTGGGCAGGAGTCACCGCGGGGGCAGCACGAAGGCGGCCGCGGCCATGGCCACGGGAGGGCGCAACCCCGTCGCGGCCCGGCGGCACCTGCAGGCCGAGTCCGAATACCCGGACGCCTCGAGCTCCTCGGAAGTCAGCGGCTCCGCCGAGCAGATCGGCTCGCGTGCGGCACTGCCGTCGCTCACCAGCCCGGCCACCCCATTGGCCGCGGTGGTTCCGATGCGACGTCGGCTCCCGGCGTCGGTAGGCGATGGTGACCTCGCCGGACAGCGCAGGCGGCTGGCCGCAGACCTGGCCGAGCTGCTGCGCGTTTCCGCCGTCGCCACCCTCGCCGCCGTGGCCGACCGGCTTGTGGCGTTGATCGTCGACCCCGCCTTCTCCGCCGGGAAAGTCGGGAATTCCGCGAGCGGCGCCCCGGGGGATCCTCCGGAGGACGCCGCGAGAATTAAGCCAAGGGCGACGGGGGCATCCTCAGTTGCACCCGCGGGGTAAGGCCGAGTGGGACCGAGGGGCAGTCGCATCATGACGCAGAGCCAGAAGTCGACGATGGTCGAAGAGCCCTTGGGTGGGCGCGGAGCGTCCGATCCGACGCCACCCAGCCCGGGGCAGCTGCTCAAGGCGAGCCTGCGCGGGCTGCTTTCCGCCGCCGTCGACCGGGTCGCCGGGTTCGCGATGGACAAGGTCGATGATGTGGCGGGGTCGCTGGAGAACGTCGCGGCGGAAGGAGGTCCGAAGATCGGGGCGATTCTCGGTGGCGTCCAAGCCAAGCTATCCGGCGGGAATCTGGTCTGGGGTGCGGCGAAAGGCGCGTTCGGCGCGTTGAGTCCGGGCGCCAAGGTGGGCATCTTGTTGCTGCTGGTGCTCGCCCTCGTCCTGCTGCCCGTCACCGTCGTTCTCGTGCTCCTCGCCCTGATCGTGCTCGTCATCGTGCTGATCGTGAGCAGCCGTTCGACGGGGTGAGCCCAGCGGGGGCGGCTCCGCGGATCAGCGCGAGTCGTCGGCCGGGGGCCCCAGGAGGACGCCGAGCGGGCCGAGATCGATGTTGAGGTCTTCCGGGCGGAGGCCGAAGTACTCGCGCAGATCGGTCATGGCCTCCTCCAAACGCATCAGGCCCAGACCGAGGTTTTCGACCGTCTCCTCCGGTAGATCGCCGACCTCGACGCGCCGGAGCGCCTGACGCTCCATGAGCTGTCGCAACAGCTCGACAATGGTCAGGACGAGTCGGCCCAGATCCCGGCCGATGGAGTCCGGATCGGCGTCGATGTTGCCGAACCGGTCGCTCACGGCTCCACCAGGGTCGACACCGAGCTGATCAGGGCGCGCAACGAGATGTGCACGAGGTCGACGCCCGCGAGGGAGATCGTGACATCGCCGGTGAGTACCACGCCGCCCGCGAGGAGCCGGTCGAGCAGATCCACGAGTGCCACTTCATCGGTCGGTGCCGGGAGAGTCACCGATCACTCTCCAAGGTCGCGAACGAGTAGGGCGCCCACGGACCGGCCAACTCGATGCGCAGGTGGGGGCTCTGGCCTTCGTGCACGACCCGGCGCAGCTCGACGTGCTCGCCCTCGGGCAGGAGGTAGGCGGCGTTGAGCAGCATCTCGTCCCGATAACCGGTCAACCTTCGATCCTGCGGCGGGTACCGCCTGCTCGCCAGGGCGAGGCCAGCGAGTCGTCGGTGCACGATCTCCGCATCCGCCGCGGCCTGTCGGCGCTGCTGATCCCGGTCTTGCCGGTCGGCGCGTCGCCGTTCCAGATAGGACCGCCCGGGGCCGAGGCCCGCGCTCGGTCCAGCCGACACAGCGGCCGGGTCAGCGACAACCAGGAATCCTTTCACCGCCCATTCGCAGCGGCCCCGGATCCGGTCGAGCGCCTCGACGAATTCCGGGGCGCGGGTCCGAAGCAGCTCGCGTACATTGTCCTCGTTCACGAATACGGTCGCCAGCCGGACCGGCGCCACCGGTCGGCGCCGGGCCAAGTCCGCCACCACCGTGTGGTGGGCCCGGGCGGTTCTTTCCAGCCATGGAAGGCTCTCGAGGTTCTGGCGCAGACTCTCGGCGCTGTACCCCTCCGCATCGACGGCGCTGACCACTGCGGCCACCGGCCCCTCGACGATGATTCGGACGGGCGTTTCGTCGACCGCGCGTATGTCGACGACCTCGGACTCGGCGAGGTCGGAGTCGCCGACAGCGTAGACGTAGATGACCTCGTCAGCCACGCTCCCCGCCTTTTTCCGCGTGCTCGGTGGCGGCGCCGCGACGGCCGTGGCGCGCGTCGTCACGGCCGGCTTCGAGCGCATCGACGCGCTCTCGAAGCTGCTTGTTTTCGATCGCGAGATCACGTTGTCCGGAGCTGAGGGTGGAATCGTGTTCCCACCAGTCGATGCCCATCTCGCGGGCTTTGTCCACCGACGCGACGAGCAGCCGGATCTTGATCGTCAGTAGCTCGATGTCGAGCAGGTTCACCCGGATGTCCCCGGCGATGACGATGCCCTTGTCGAGCACCCGCTCCAGGATATCGGCGAGATTGGTCGTTTCCTGTCGATGCTCGGGTGGCCGGGCCCGGCCCGGGACGGGAACTCCACCCGTGGTCATCGGCTCCCTCCGGACAGTTGTCCTCTCGAGTAGCGGTGGGTGCGTCTATAGGACACGAGGTGTCCGGCGGATTCCAGTCGCACCTCGTAGGTGGCGAGAATATCCGCCGAGTCGGGGATGCGGTGTGTCTCGACCACCTCGACACCGACCTTCCACCCGTCGTCACCCGGCTCGATGGAGATCACCGTCTCGACGTCGTGGCCCGTCAGCTCCGCGACCGCTTGCACGGCTCGGCGCGCCGCTGCCGTCGCGTTGACGCGGCCTCCGTTGTGTGCGTGCGCCCGAACCCGGGGCGGGCCCCCACCCCCGTCCTGGCTGCCCGAATGTTCTTCCTCTGGCTCTCGCGGTTCATCGACCGTGCGGGAAGCCTGCGACGGTTCGCGGGCCGCCGCGTCCGGGCGTCGGCGGGAGCGAGGGGGGCCGGAAGGCTTCTCCTCGCTCACCGGGAACTCCGGCTCGCGTGCATCAGTGCCGCCTGGTCATCAGTCGCTGCAACAACTCGTTCTCCAGCTCGGCACACTCTTCTTCGGGCAACTCGCCGGATCGGCGGGCTTCGTCGATGCGTTCCAGCTGAGCACGAATCCGAGCTGGATCGTAGTACTGGTCTTCGGCCTGCTGCCGGATCTGCTCGGCCAGCCAGACCACTCCCCGCACGGGCGCGAGGGGGAGGCCGAGCAGACCGGTCAGCAGCCCCATCACACCCCCGTCTCAGCGACCTCGGACGAGACGAAATCATAGGGAGCCAACGGCCCCAGCAGCCGGAATCGGACCCGGCCCGCCGCTGCCTCCCCGAGTGTCTCGACGGCGTCCTCAAACGCCGCGACCTTGTCCCGATCAACCAGAAACGCAGCGTCGATCACGTCATCGGGACTGGCTGGGGCATGCGGCGCGACCGCCGCGGCCGCGGTCTCCAAACGGCCGTACATTTCGGTCGCGTCGACCTCGCGCCGCTCCTCGAGCGCGGCGACCACCAGCTCACCGAGCTTGACGCGGTCGTAATACGAGGCGTCCTCCGGTAGGGAGCGGATGCGCTCATGGAGCGAGCGGAGCTGGTCGTCTTGCTCAAGCACCTCGCGCAGCACGACATCTTCCTCGTACCGGCCTTTCAGCGTGTACTGGACACGACCCTCCAGGTCGGACAGAACCGTGAGGAAGTAATTCTCGTTGGGGCCGAGCAGTTCGTCCGCCACCCCCTCTTCCTCGACGACGGCGGGGAAGCGCATCGGCAGGATGGTCGTGGCGCCTGTGATGGTGTCCACGACCTTTTCGTGCGCAATGAGGTCGTCGCGGGTGCCGAGGGGCCGGTCTGTCGGAACGTCACCGACGACCGCGGCGATCCGGCCGTGGGTGACGAGTGTGACCCGCCCGGAGGGGCCGAGCCCCTGCAGGCCCTCGGGCAGCACCGTGCCGGCGGGAACTACGCCGTATACGTACGTCGCGCTCACTCCTCCTCCTGCTCCCTCGCGCGCTGGCGTGGTCTGCGGCGGGGAGCCTCCTCGCGTTCCTCGCGCCGACCGCCGAGTGCATCGCCGACCTTTTCGACGGCCCCTTCGAGGATGCCGGTGGTCTTGCCTTTCGAACCGCTGTCGGTCATGCCCTGTACCAGGTCCGGAAGGCCTGCGCCCCCCTTGCCTTTGCCGTAGAGGTCCAACCGGTTGGTGGCCTCCGCGAACCTCAGGAAAGTGTCGACGCTCGCCACCACGATCCGAGCGTCGATGGTCAAGATCTCGATTCCGACCAGCGACACCCGCACAAAGACGTCGATGACCAGACCCTTGTCGAGGATCAGTTCGATGACGTCGGCGAGCCCGCTGGAGCCTCCGCCCGAGGAGCGTTCGACATAGCCGCCCCCGCCGCCGGATCGTTGAGACGTCGCAACGGTCATGTGTCACCGCCTCCGGCCGGACCGGGCGCCGACCGGCTCCCGACGACGACGGCCGCCGCGGTCCGGCTCACGCCTTTCCGCCTCGTCGGCGGGCTCGTCGGTGGCTTCGTCCTCGTCATCGGTTGCCTCGTCGTCGTATTCGTCGGTCTCGTCGGCGGCCTCGTCCTCATCGGATTCGTCCGCGGGCTCGTCGTATTCGTCGGTCTCGTCGGCGGCCTCGTCCTCATCGGATTCGTCCGCGGGCTCGTCGTATTCGTCCGTCTCGCCGTCGTACTCGTCGGCCGACTCGGTCTCGTCGGTCTCGTCGGCGAGTCCTTCGTCCTCCTCGTCGTCGAGCGGTTGGTCGGCTGGGCCCTCGTCCGCCTCGTCCGCACCTTCGTGTTCAGCGGCCTCGTCGGGCGCCTCGTCCTCCCGGGCCTCGTCGCCGACTTGCTGGTCCGCGATGCCCTCGTCCTCGTCACCCTGTTCCGACGCCGCGGCGGTGCCCTCGTCCTCCTCGGTGCCCTCGGCGCCCTCGTCCTCCTCGGCGGCCCGCTGCTCCTCCTCCATGGCGTCTTCGTGGGTCTTGACGACCTCGCTGTCGCGGATCTCGCCGCGCCAACCCTCGATGTCCTCGGGGTGCAGGATCGTGTCGGTCATCGCGTGGCGGCGGAAGTGCTGGAATTCAAGACGCGCCCGACGGCCTTGGGCGCGCCAGATGTTGCCGGTGCGTTCGAAGAGACCCTGTGGGTAGTACTCCATCACGAGCAGGATGCGGGTGAGGTTGGGACCGAGCTCGGTGAAAGTCACGCCGCCGTCGACGTGTCCCTTGGCCCCGGTCGACTTCCACACGATGTGGGAATCGGGGACCTGTTCCACCGTCGTGGCCTGCCACTCGCGATGTGACCAGAAGACCTGCGCCTTCCAGTTCGACTTTTCGTCTTTCTGGTCGACGGTCTCGACCTTCTTCATGAAGCTGGGGAAGTCCCCGTACTCTGTCCAAAGGTTGTACGTCGTTCGCAGCGGGAGACCGATGTCCTGGGTCTCCGAGATGACGGTGACCTTGAGCTTCTTCCCCTTGCCGCCGCCACCGCCGCCGCCACCGCCACCGAAGAGACCGACGACCTTGTCCTTCAGGCCGCCCAGCATTCCGCGGATGCCGGAGGGCCGCTCCTCTCCGTCGTCGCCCGATTCGTCGTCCGAGTCCTGACGGTCGTCGTCGTCGGTATGCGCCGAGCCCCGGAGAGCGGACATCACGCCCGTGCCGCCGTTCTCGGTGATTCCGGTCAGCCGACCCGTCAGATCGTTGACTCGGTCGGTCGCTGCCTGCGCGGCCCGCTGGGCGAGAAGGGAGAGCAGCTGCTGTCCGGCCTCTCTCAACGCGTCGGTGGGATGCACCTCCGTCGGGGCTGCGCTTCCGGGGGCCTCAGCCATTGTCGTTCCTCCTCCGTGCGCGGGCGGGGCGCCCTGCGGCCTTCTCGGCAGTACGTCGGCCACCCGACGCCGCACCTGCGGTGGTCCTTCGCGCGGCTGTGCGCGCGCCGCCCTGCGCCGTGCCTGCGGTCCGCCGTCCCTGGCGGGCCGGGGCGGCGGGGCGGGAGTCGGCAGAGCCCGACCCTGTGTCCCGTTCTTCATGATCGTCCGCCGGTGCGTCCTGTCGCTCGAAGCCGTCGTCCGAAACCTCGTCGTCCGCACGCGCCTCGTCGTCCGCGCGCGCCTCGTCGTCCTCGACGTCTTCGTCGGCGGGTGCGGCGCTCCGCGAGCCCCTTCCGCGGTCGGCGATGTTGCCGAGCGAGCCCTCGACCCGGCCCGCGACGCGGTCGGTCAGAGCCTCAACCTGGCGGGTGGCGACAGCCAGCGCGGCACTCTTCCCGGCCTCGAGAAGCCGACCCCGCACCTCGTCCGTCAGGCGGGCAAGCTCCGGCGAAGCATTGAGAAGATCTTTGCCTTGTCCGAGCAGGGCGCCGGGGCCGCCCGCCTGCCGCCCCGCGGCCATCCCGGCCAGCATCAGAGCGAGCTTCATCTTCTTCGTCCGACCGAGGAAGTAGCCACCGGCCACGCCGATGGCTACCCGTACTCCACACTTCATGACTTCTCCGTTCGGTTGTCTCGCCCCACGAAGCGCCTGTGACCGCTGGGGCGCGCTCCGCACGACACCCAAGGAACACGGGGCTACCCATCCGGGGGAGGCGCGAAGCAATCAATCAGGCTGACGCCCAAAGTTACGTCATTTGGCGCAGCGGTCGGGGGCCGTTCAGCGGCCGGTCGTCGGTGGATCTCGCGGTAGGTGCGACGCTCAGGGCAAAGCGCCGGAAGGGCGCGAATCAGCCGTGAACAATGCGGCTGAATCCGATGTGATGCTTGGTGTCATGAGGCGTGCTGGGAGGGCAGCAACTTCGCTGCCTCTGACTGCTGCCCTAGACTGCTGCCGACTGGTGCCCTGACTTCGGGCAGACGATCGGCCCCGGGCCGCCTCCTCGCCCCGCCCGTGCCGACGAGGCCCCCGTGACCGGCAACCGAACATGCCCTTGGGTGGTCACGAGGGCAGCGTAGGGATACCCGGTTTCGGCGGCCCTATGTGCAGTCGGCGTCGCCGGCTCGGACTCGTCGTTGTCCGCGCCGTTCGGACGAACGGATTCCGGCGATCGGCGGAACTGTCGGCCGTCCTCGGTCTCACGGTGGTGCTCCTGCCCGTCGCCTTGGCGCTCGGGTACGTCGCGGACATCCGGCCCGAGGTCGTTTCTCCGCTGATCTGCTGGCCGGGGCCGACCGGAGGCGTGCGAGACCCGGTAGACTGCCTGCGACGCCCCGCGTGACCTTCTACGCTGAGCGGCGTAGTCAACATGGGACGGGTTAGGCTAGGGACGAAGCCAACCATTCGGCCTAGTCGGACCGTCATATGGGGTAACTGTGCCGCACGCGGGCGATGGTTGAGTAGCCGGGGCGAGTGAGCGGGTACACCTGTCTAGGCAACCGAGAGGGCCCCAAATGATCAACTCTGGTGAGTCTGGCAAAAGGGAGGCGCGCCCAAGCGCCGCCCAAGATGATGGATCGGGCGATCGGCCGGTCAAGCCGACGCGACGTGCGAATGCCGCAGGCAGCAAGCGGCCGGACAGGGCTGCCGGCGCAAAGTCCCTCGCGGCGGGCGTAAATCGGGTTGCCGGGGTACGCCGCGCGCCAACCGCCGCCGTGGAGCGTGGTGCTGCGCTCGGTGAACCAGTGGCTCAGCACGTACGGCGCGCCGCCACCGGGTCGGTCGAGCGCGGCCGAGCGGCCGCCGGGCAAGCAAACAAGGCTGGTCGGGCTGCTGCCGCCGCTGGCATCGAGCAGACACGCGACGCTCCTCGTGGGGTTGCAAGTGCCACGAAGGCGGTAGCCGACGAGGGACGCGCTGCGGCGGGCGGGATCGGCGGCTTAGTCGGCCGTCTGGTCACAAGGGAGGTGCTGATGGCAGCTGTCGGCGTGACCAAAGACGTGGTCGGCGCAGTGGGCTCGACACTGCAACGACTAGGCGCAGGCGCTGCTCTCAGCTTCCTGATCGGTCGAGCTCTCCTCTTGCTGGAACTGATCAAGCGGCTCGTCCGCCTTGCGTTGAGCCTTGCGTTGAATGGCCTTCAGCAGCTGGCTCGGCGTCTACAAGATGCAAATTCGGTCACCAGTTCTGCCGCGAGTACGGGTGACGCCTGACCCCTCATCCTTCGTCCACAACGATGTCTACGCGGGCCGCGGCCCGGTGCACCGACGTGACGGTCGATAGGCAACAACGGCCTGGCCGGAGCCCTACATCAAGGCTCTGACAGGCCGTTTGTTGCTTCGTCCCGAATGCGGAAGCGGAGGCCGGGACGCTGACGTCCTGTGCCATCGATAACCTGGCCCCTACTCAAGTCTCGGGGGCTTTAGATGGTTCGTCGTCGGGCGTGCACTCCCGTTCCCGGGTGTGCACGCCAGACGCATCGACATAATACTGCTCATCAGCACCAATGGTTTTGGCGCCTACACCACTCGTGTCAGAGGGAAGTGGGCGCCGCGGCTCACGAACACCGGCTGCCCCCTCCCCGGGCTCGTCGCCAGGCCGCAACCTCCTTGCTCGACCTCGGGCCAAAGCTAAAGGCCTCCTGCCTGTGCCGTCTGTCAAGAGGAGATGATCAGGGCGTGATGGCTGGTGCCTACGCCGATCGCCTATCTGCGGCGCGTGCGTCTCGAACGCGCGCACCGCGACCTGCGGGCCGCCGACCCGAGGGCGGGCACGACCGTCGCCGAGATCGCGGCCCGCTGGGGGTTCGCCCCTCACGGCCGCTTCGCCGCGCTGTACCAAAGCTGCTACGGCCACGCGCCGAGCCACACGCTCGGCGGCTAGGGGACCCTCGATAGCCGAAGTCGACGTGAGCGGGGTTTCGGCGCCGCGGAATCCCGCTCACGTCGATCTGGAGCAGGCGCAGGTCAGCTCGGCCATGATGCGGTCCGGTTCTCGGTGCACCTCGAGTTTTGTGTAGTGGTAAACCCGCCAGCCGAGCGCGCTCGACGATCCCGACGATGAAGATCCGGACGACAGCGCGGCACCCGTTCCCGCTCCGGTGTGAGGCCATGCTCCGGGAATGCTCCGGATCGGAGGTCCGAAACAGTGAAGGCCCTGGCCGGTCGCTCGCGATGAGCACCTGACCAGGCCGTTTGTTGGTCGGGGTGACAGGATTTGAACCTGCGACCTCTTCGTCCCGAACGAAGCGCGCTACCAAGCTGCGCCACACCCCGATGCCGCAAAGTCTAGCCGACGTCCGCGACCGCCTTTGCGGGGGTGCTCGGCGCCGCCGACCGCCCGGCCGGGCGCGGGACGAGCGTCAACAGGCTGGCCTCCGGCGGGCAGGCGAAGCGGACCGGCGCCGTCGGGGCCGTGCCCAGGCCTGCGGAGACGTGCAGCCGCATGTGCGCGCCCCACCGGGAGGCGCCGCGGGCGCGGGAGCGGTCGAGGCCGCAGTTGGTGATGATCGCGCCGTAGCCGGGAAGGCGGAGCTGACCGCCATGGGTGTGGCCCGCAAGGACGAGGTCGTATCCGTCGTCCGCGAACCTGTCGAGCACCCTGGGCTCGGGGGCGTGGGTGAGGCCGAGGCGCAGGTCGGGAGAGCCGGTAGGGCGCCCCGCGATGCGCTCGTAGCGGTCGTGGTGGATGTGCGGGTCGTCGACGCCCGCGGCGGCGATCGTGAGGCCGCCCGCGGTCAGCGTGACGCGGGCGTGCGTGGCGTCCAGCCAGCCGCGCTCCAGAAGGGCGGCGCGCAGGTCCCGCCACGGCAACGGCACGCCGTGCTGCCGCTTCGTGCTCTTCCACAGATAACGGGCGGGGTTCTTGAAAGTGGGGCCGAAATAGTCGTTGCTGCCGAAAACGAAGAGGCCCGGACGGTCGAGCAGCGGGTCGAGTGCGGCCAAGGCGGCCGGGACGGCGCGGGGATGGGCGAGGTTGTCGCCGGTGTCGACCACGAGGTCGGGCTCGAGCTCGGCCAGTGCGGCCACCCACCGCTGCTTGCTGCGCTGACCTGGCGTGATGTGCAGGTCCGACACGTGCAGCACCTTGATCGGCCGGGCGCCCTCGGCGAGGACGGGAAGCGTCACCTCGCGCAACGTCCAGTGACGACGCTCGATGCCTGCCGCATAGCCGATCCCCGCCACCCCGGTGGCGACCGCGCCGAGCGCGAGCCGAGCCCATGTGTTCACATAGTCGAGGGTAACGTTCCCGGATTGTGAGCGAGCTGAAGGAGCGGCTGCGGGCCGACCTGACCGCGGCGATGAAGGCCCGCGACGAGCTGGTCAAGGCGACGCTGCGGATGACGCTGACCGCCATCGGGAACGCCGAGGTCGCCGGCACCGAGGCGCGAGAGCTCACCGACGACGAAGTGCTCCGGGTCATCGCCAAGGAGGCGAAGAAGCGCGCCGAGTCGGCCGAGGCGTTCGCGGGCGCCGGGCGTGCGGAGCTCGCCGCCCGGGAGCGCGCCGAGGGCGAGGTGCTGGCGCGCTACCTGCCGAAACAGCTCACCGACGATGAGCTGGTCGCGATCGCGCAGGCCGCGGTGGACGAGACGGCCGCCGAGCTCGGCGAGCGGCCCGGCCCCCGGCAGATGGGCCAGGTCATGAAGCGGGCCAACAGCGCCGCGGCGGGGCGGGCCGACGGCGGCCGGGTGGCGGCGGCGGTCAAGGCACTGCTGGTCGGCTGAGGGGTCGCGCCGGGCGCGGCCCCCGCACCCGCGGCTGCGCGGGTTACTTCGCCGTCGCCTTCCGCGGCCGGGCGGCTGCCTTCCGTTTCGGCGTGGTGCCCCGGGCGCGACGCTCGGCCAGCAGCTCGGACGCGCGCTCGTCCGTCATGGTCTCGACGGCGTCGCCCTTGCGCAGGCTCGCGTTGGTCTCACCGTCGGTGACGTACGGCCCGAACCGCCCGTCCTTGATCACCATCGGCTTCTTCGTGGCCGCGTCGGTGCCCAGCTCGCGCAACGGCGGCGCGGCCGCGGCGGTGCGCCTGCCCCGCTGCTTGGGCTCCTTGTAGATCGCCAGCGCCTCGTCGAGGGTGACCGTGAACAGTTGCTCCTCGTTCGCCAGCGACCGCGAGTCGGTGCCCTTCTTCAGGTACGGCCCGTAGCGCCCGTTCTGCGCGGTGATCTCCTCGCCGCTCGCCGGGTCGGTGCCCACCAGCCGCGGCAGCGACAGCAGCCGCAGCGCGTCCTCCAGTGTGACGGTCTCGGTCGACATGCCCTTGAACAGCGACCCCGTGCGCGGCTTCACCTTCTTGGTCGAAGCCTCCTCGGGCAGGATCTCCGTGACGTACGGCCCGTACCGGCCCTCCTTGGCCACGATCTCGTGCCCGCTCACCGGGTCGGTGCCCAGGGTGCGGCCGTCGGCGGGCACGCTGAACAACTGCTCGGCCACCTCGGGCGTGAGCTCGTCGGGCGGAAGGTCGTCGGGCAGGTTGGCGCGCTGTGACTCCCCGTCGCGCACACGCTCCAGGTAGGGCCCGTAGCGTCCGACCCGCACCACGACGTCGTCGAACATCGGGATGGAGTTGATCTCCCGGGCGTCGATCTCCTCCAGGTTGACGCCGACGAGCTTCTTCAGCCCGCCCGAGCGCGCGACCGACCCCTCGCTGCCCTCGGCGGCGCCGAAGTAGAACGCCGTGAGCCAGTCGGTGCGCTGCTGGAGACCCGCGGCGATGGCGTCGAGCTCGTCCTCCATGGCGGCGGTGA
The DNA here is from genome assembly GCA_963822805.1 of uncultured Actinomycetota bacterium. GTDB lineage: Bacteria > Actinomycetota > Actinomycetes > Mycobacteriales > Pseudonocardiaceae > Pseudonocardia. Next base: position 237,929 of record CAWGIV010000011.1, read on the forward strand.
AGCCGTAGTCGACGAGCCGCCCGAAGTGGTGCTCCAACAGTCCCACCACCGCGAACGCCACCCACGACGGCACGAGCGCCGCGCCCTTCTTCCACACGTACCCGCGGTCCTGGATCGTCTTGATGATCGACGCGTAGGTGGACGGGCGGCCGATGCCGAGATCCTCGAGCGCCTTGACCAGGCTCGGCTCGGTGTACCGGGCGGGCGGGTTGGTGGTGTGGCCCTCCGGGGTGAGCGATACGGGCACGAGCGGCTGCCCCTGCGTCAGCTCCGGGAGGCGGGACTCGGCGTCGTCGGCCTCGCCGTCGCTGCCCTCGTCGAGCGTCTCGACGTAGGCCTTGAGGAACCCGGGGAACGTGATCGTGCGACCCGACGCGCCGAACGTGACGGCCTCGCCGGTGCCCGCCGTGCCGCCGATGCGCACGCTCACGGTGGTGCCGCGCGCGTCGGCCATCTGGGACGCGACCGTGCGCTGCCAGATCAGCTCGTAGAGGCGGAAGTCGTCGCCGTTGATCTCGTTGGCCACCTCGCCGGGCGTGCGGAACCGCTCGCCTGCCGGCCGGATCGCCTCGTGGGCCTCCTGCGCGTTCTTGACCTTGCGCGTGTACTGCCGCGGCTGCGCGGGCACGTAGGCGTCGCCGTAGAGCTCGCGGGCCTGCGCGCGGGCGGCGTTGATCGCCGACTCCGACAGCGTGGTGGAGTCGGTGCGCAGGTAGGTGATGTAGCCGTTTTCGTAGAGCCGTTGCGCGCTGCGCATGGTGCGGTCGGCCGAGAAGCGCAGCTTGCGGCCCGCCTCCTGCTGCAGCGTGGACGTCATGAACGGGGCGTAGGGCTTGCGGGTGTACGGCTTGGACTCGACCGACTCGACGGTCAGGTCACGCCCTTCCAGCGCTTCGGTGAGCCGCCGCGCCGACGCCTCGTCCAGCGCCCGGGCGTTGGTCCGCAGCTTGCCGTCGGGGCCGAAGTCGCGCCCGGTCGCCACGCGGGTGCCCTCGACGGCCACGAGCCGCGCCGGGAACTGCCGCGGCCTGGCGTCGGCGCCCGCGTCGAGCACCGCGGCGATGTCCCAGTAGGACGCCGAGACGAACGCCATCCGCTCGCGCTCGCGCTGCACGATGATCCGCGTGGCCACCGACTGCACCCGGCCAGCCGACAGCTTCGGCATGACCTTCTTCCACAGCACCGGCGAGACCTCGTAGCCGTAGAGCCGGTCGAGGATGCGGCGGGTCTCCTGGGCGTCGACGAGGTCGTGGTCGAGGTCGCGCAGGTTCTCGACGGCCGCGCGGATGGCGGGTTCGGAGATCTCGTGGAACACCATCCGCCGGACGGGCACCTTGGGCTTGAGCGTGTCGAGCAGGTGCCAGGCGATGGCCTCGCCCTCGCGGTCGGGGTCGGTGGCCAGCAGCACCTCGTCGACGGACTTCAGCGCGTCCTTGAGCTCGGCGACCTTCCCCTTCTTCTCCGGCGTGATGATGTAGAGGGGGGCGAAGGAGTTGTCGACGTCCACGCCGAGGCGCGCCCACGGCTCACCCTTGTACTTGGCCGGGACGTCGGCGGCGCCGCGGGGGAGGTCGCGGATGTGCCCCACGGAGGCCTCCACGACGTAGTCCTTGCCGAGAAACTTCTGGATCTTGACGGCCTTCGCGCCGGACTCGACGATCACCAGGCGGCGCCGGGGAGCGGCCGCCGTCATGGCTGCGGGCGTGCGGCGGCGGCCGCCCCCGGCCGGTGCCGTGGCGGTCTTCGAGCTCGTCGTTCCGGTTGTCACGCGCGGTCCTACTCGTCGTCTGCGGGTCGCACTCCCGAGTATGCGGGTACGGGGCGGTTCGCACCCTTGGTGTCACGATGGTCACGGTCCGGGCACGAACACCGTGTGCCGCGAGAGCGTAACCACATCTGTCAAGGCGCTTGGCTCAGCACGCCGCGCGACCGCGGTAACGCGGCCACGCCTCGGCGGCCATTCGAGTGGGTGGTGGCCCGACCAGTTCGACCAACCGCGCCACCCGCCTGGTGCCGCTGATCCGCAGCGCGCCGCCAACGCGGGCGGGTGGTAGCCCGACGCGGGTGGTGGCCGCGACGAGCGCCTGGTGGGTGTGGGGGGCGTGCGGATCGAGACCCAGCAGGTAGCCGCCGCGGCCGTCCGGCGCGCCCGCCGTGAGCGCCCACAGCCGTAACGTCGGACCGTCCAGCTGCCATTCCGGCGGCACCGCCTTGACCGCGCCGCGGGTCCAGGCCCGGGCCAGCGCGGCGAGATCGCGGCGGAACGCGGTGCGCAGCGCGGTGGCCCCGCTCTCCGTGACGACGGCCTGGGCGCCGACGCCTGCCTCGGCGAGGGCCGACCGCACGGCCGGGGCGCGGGCGGGGTCGGCGAGCACGATCGACAGCCGCGCCTGGTCGCCTGCCCCGAACCGCACGATCTGGCCCGGTCCGCACAGCAGGCCGGCGAGGTCGGTCAGCGCGGCGGGCCGGGCGTCCGCGGAGAACAGCGAGAGCTGCGACACACCGTGCACTGTAGAACACGTGTTCGAGCATAGGCCGGGCGGCGCGCCGTCAGCCCGTCTTCTTGAGGGCCTGACAGTTGGGGGCCTTGGCTGCGGCGGCGTCGAACTCCGGGCTGGACTTCAGGTCGGTCGACGGGTCCTTCAGCTTCGACAGCTCCTGCAGCGGCGCCACGGCCTGGGGGAGCGCCGTGATGAGCGTCGTGGGGTCGCTCGGGTCGATCTTGTCGATGGCCGTCTTCGCCTGGTCGAAGGACGTGCGGACGGTCGCCAGCGTCGCCTTGATCTTGGTGACGACGTCGTCGCCGCCCGGCACCGGCGAGGCCCCCGCCGCGTCGAGCGCGGATGCGGCCTGGTCGATGGCGGCCTCGCTCCTGCCGAGGAAGTCCGACAACGCCTTGACGGTGGCGGTCGGGTCGCTCTGCTCGACCTGCGGCGCAGTGGACAGCGTGTGCTGGAGCGGCAGCAGCGAGCCGCACACCTTGTCCGCCCAGGCCACCGGGTCGGTGGTGGACGCGGCGGTGCCGCCGCTATCGGTGCCTGCGCCGGTCGGGGCGGGAGAACCGGTGACGGTTGTGGAGCAGCCGGCCAGGACCACCGCGGTGGCGATGACGGCGGCCGAGAAGAGGCGGCGCATAGCGGACAGTCTGCACTGACCGGGGGACCGTGTGGAAATGGTCCGCAAAACGGCGAAGGTCGCCCGTCTGTCGGGACGAGCGGCCTTCGCCGGATGCGGCAGCGGTCAGCGGACCCGGCTCTCCGCGGGGGTGTCGGTGATCGACGTCGAGCGCCGCTTGGAGACGACGACCGCCGTCACCACGACCGCGGCCGCGACGATCGCGATCGCGTAGCGGACCGGCCCCGCGGGGGCGCCGGGCAGGGAGAACGCCACGACCGCGGGTGCGACGAGCACCGAGACCAGGTTCATCACCTTGAGCAGCGGGTTGATCGCCGGGCCAGCGGTGTCCTTGAACGGGTCGCCGACCGTGTCGCCGATGACCGTGGCGGCGTGCGCGTCGGAGCCCTTGCCGCCGTGGTTGCCGTCCTCGACGAGCTTCTTGCCGTTGTCCCACGCGCCGCCCGAGTTGGCGAGGAAGATCGCCATCAGGGTGCCGGTGGCGATGGCGCCCGCCAGGTAGCCCGCGAGCGGGCCCACGCCGAGGCCGAAGCCGACCGCGATCGGCGCGAGGATCGCCAGCAGGCCGGGGGTGGCCAGCTCGCGCAGCGAGTCGCGCGTGCAGATGTCGACGACCCGGCCGTACTCGGGCCGGACCGTGCCCTCCATGATCCCCGGGTTGTCCCGGAACTGGCGGCGCACCTCGAACACGATTGCGCCCGCCGCCCGGGTGACGGCGTTGATCGCCAGGCCGGAGAACATGAACACGACCGCCGCGCCGATGATCACTCCGACCAGGGTGCTCGGGGTGAACACCTGGTAGTTGAACGACGAGATGCCCGAGACGTCCGTGTTGCCGATCGCCGTGGAGATCGCATCGCGGTAGGAGCCGAACAGCGCCGTGGCCGCGAGCACGGCCGTCGCGATCGCGATGCCCTTGGTGATCGCCTTCGTGGTGTTGCCGACCGCGTCGAGCTCGGTGAGGATGCCGACCCCGGCGCCCTCGACGTCGCCGGACATCTCCGCGATGCCCTGCGCGTTGTCGCTCACCGGGCCGAACGTGTCCATGGCCACGATCACGCCGACCGTGGTCAGCAGGCCGGTGCCCGCCAGCGCCACCGCGAACAGCGCCACCGTGATCGAACCCGTGGCCAGCGTGAACGCGCCGAACACGGCCGCGGCGATGACCAACGCCGTGTAGACGGCCGACTCGAAGCCGATCGAGATGCCGGAGAGGATGACGGTGGCCGCGCCGGTGAGCGAGGACTCGCCGACGGTCTTGACCGGCTTGTGCTCGGTGCCGGTGAAGTAGCCGGTGAGCCAGAGGATGACCCCCGCCAGCACGATGCCGATGATCACGGCGACGGACGCGATGACCTGCGGGTTCGCGCTCCCCATTCCCGCGACGACCGTGCTGTCGGTCGGGTTGACCAGCGCGCCGAAGGTGTTCGGCAGGTAGCTGAACGCGGCGATCACGCACAGCACCGCGGAGATCACCGCGGAGATGTAGAAGCTGCGGTTGATCGTGGTGAGGCCGCCCTCGCCCTCCTTGGCGCGGGTGATGTAGACGCCGATGATCGCCGTGATGACGCCGATCGCCGGGACGATCAGCGGGAACAACAGGCCCTGCTGGCCGAACGCGGCCGCGCCCAGGATCAGCGCGGCGACCAGGGTGACGGCGTAGGACTCGAACAGGTCGGCGGCCATGCCCGCGCAGTCGCCGACGTTGTCGCCCACGTTGTCGGCGATCGTGGCGGCGTTGCGCGGATCGTCCTCGGGGATGCCCTGCTCGACCTTGCCGACGAGGTCGGCGCCGACGTCGGCGGCCTTCGTGAAGATGCCGCCGCCGACCCGCATGAACATCGCCAGCAGCGCCGCGCCGAAGCCGAAGCCCTCCAGCACCTTGGGCGCGTCGCCCGCGTAGACCATCACGACCACCGCGGCGCCCAGCAGGCCGAGGCCGACAGTGAACATGCCGACCACGCCGCCCGTGCGGAACGCGATCCGCATCGCCGTCTCCCGGCCGCCGTTCTCGCGCGCGGCCGCCGCGACGCGGATGTTCGCGAACGTCGCCAACCGCATGCCGAGGTAGCCGATCGTGGCCGAGAACACCGCGCCGATGACGAAGAAGATCGATCGACCGATCCGCTCACCGATGGTGTCCGCAGGCAGGAAGAACAGCAGGACGAACACGATGACGACGAAGATGCCGAGCGTGCGGAACTGACGATTCAAGTAGGCGGCGGCGCCCTCCTGTACCGCGCGGCCGATCTCCTGCATCTTCACGGTGCCCTCGCCCGCGGCGAGCACTTCCCGGCGCAGGACGAAGCCGACGGCCAACGCGACCAGTGCGACCACCGCGACGACACCCACGAGAATGCGATCACCCCCGCCGAGTTCTAGGCCCGCCGCGAGGCTTGTGACATCCATCCGTCCTCCTGGTTCGGTGACTCAAAGCGACCAGGGCACTGAAGACGGCGTCCCTGGCGTCGGAAGCAGAACAACCCCTCGCCGCAGGTAGAGGCGGTGACGGGGTTAGCGCAGTGTAGGTGGGCGGCCGCGCACGGCCGTCCGGGAGGTACCTTGCGCCAGGCCCGGTCACGATTACATCACGGTCGGGGTGAATCCGCTCCGCTGGTCGTCGCTTCGACAGGTGGCGTCCGTGACATCGCCGTGATGTCCGTGTGGCGAGGCCCACTCCGCGTCTGGGGTCCGCGACAGGCCAACGGGACGGTCGGCGCGAACCGGGGCGGGGCGTGTGCCAACCTCGGTGGTCGTGGACTCGGTGGGGATGGGGGCCGCGGGGGACGCGGCGCCGGGGCGTGGCGCGTACCTGTTGCGCCGCGTGTTGGCGGGCTCGAGCGCGCCGCCGGACGGCGTACTGGTGGCGGGCCGGCCGGGCTCCGAGGTCTCCCCGTTGCGGCACGTCGTGCGCGTGCCCGCCCGGGCCGGGCGCACTGCGCCCTGGCCGGACTGGGTGCCCGCGCCGGTCCGGGACACGCTGGTCGACCACGGCGTGCGCACCCCCTGGACCCACCAGGTGCGCGCCGCCGAGCTGGCCCACGCCGGGCAGGACGTCGTGGTGGCGACCGGCACCGCATCCGGCAAGTCGCTGGCCTATCAGCTGCCGGTGCTCGCCGCGCTCGCCGCCGACCCGCGCGCCACCGCTCTCTATCTCTCGCCGACCAAGGCGCTGGCCGCCGACCAGCTCCGCGCCCTCGCCGAGCTCGACCTCCCCGACGTGCGGCCCGCCGCGCTGGACGGGGACACCCTGCTCGACGACCGGGACTGGGCTCGGGCGCACGCCCGCTGGGTGTTCAGCAACCCGGACATGCTGCACCGTTCCGTGCTGCCCCGGCACGCCCGCTGGGCGACGTTTCTGCGCAGGCTGCGCTACGTCGTCGTCGACGAGTGCCATACCTACCGCGGGGTGTTCGGGTCGCACGTCGCCCTGCTGCTCCGGCGGCTGCTGCGGGTCTGCGCGCGCTACGGTGCCGCGCCCACGCTGGTACTCGCCTCGGCCACCGTGGCCGAGCCCGCCGAGTTCGCGACCCGCCTCACCGGCCGTCCGGTCGCCGCGGTGAGCGAGGACGGGTCCCCGAGCGCGGGCCGCACCGTCGCATTGTGGGAGCCGCCGCTGCTGCCCGAGCTCACCGGCGAGAACGGCGCACCCGTCCGGCGGCCCGCGGGCACCGAGGCCGCGCGCATGCTGGCCGACCTCGTCGTGGAGGGGGCCCGCACGCTGGCCTTCGTCCGGTCCCGCCGCGGCGCCGAGGTGGCGGCGCTGAGCGCGCAGCGGCTCCTGGCCGACGTCGATCCCGAGCTGGTGGACCGGGTGGCCGCCTACCGTGGCGGCTACCTCCCGGAGGAACGGCGGGCGCTGGAAGCGGCGCTGGCCCGCGGTGACCTCCTCGGAGTCGCGACGACGAACGCGCTGGAGCTGGGCGTGGACATCGCGGGCCTGGACGCGGTGGTGGTGGCAGGCTTCCCGGGCACGCGGGCGTCGTTCCGGCAGCAGGCGGGCCGCGCCGGACGGGCCCGGGACGAGGCCCTCGTGGTGCTCGTCGCCCGCGACGACCCCATGGACACCTATCTCGTGCATCATCCCGACGCGTTGCTCGGTGCACCGGTGGAGGGGTGCGTGCTGAACCCCGGCAACCCCTACGTCCTCGCCCCCCAGCTGGCGTGCGCCGCGGCGGAACTGCCGCTGACCGAGGCCGACCTCACCAGTGTGTTCGGCGGGACCGGTGCGGAGCAGGTGCTCGACGAGCTGGTCGGCGACGGGGTGCTGCGGCGTCGTCCCGCCGGATGGTTCTGGCCCTCGACCCGGGACCGACCGGCGGGCACCGTGGACATCCGCGGATCCGGGCTCGGACAGGTGGCGGTCGTCGAGGCGGACACGGGGCGCATGCTCGGCACGGTCGACGCCGCGTCCGCGCCCGCCACCGTGCACATGGGCGCGGTCTATCTGCACCGCGGCGAGAGCTACCTCGTGCACGATCTCGACCTCGACGCCGGGGTGGCGCTGGTGCAGCCCGCCACCCCGGACTGGCGCACCGACGCGCGCTCGACGGCGGACGTCGAGGTGTCGGCCGTGCTCGCCTGCCGGGAACGCGGCCCGGTGCGGGTGGCGTTCGGCGAGGTCACGGTGACCACGCAGGTGGTGGAGTACCAGCGACGGGCACCGGACGGCACGGTGCTGGAGACCGTGCCGCTCGACCTCCCGCAACAGACCCTGCACACCCGTGGGGTGTGGTACGACCTCGAGGAAGCGGCCCTTGATGCCGCAGGGGTGGACCTTGCGCGGGTGCCGGGCGCGCTGCACGCCGCCGAGCACGCCGCCATCGGCATCCTGCCGCTGTTCGCGATCTGTGACCGTTGGGACATCGGCGGGATGTCGACGGCGCTGCACCCGTTCACGGGACGTCCGACGGTGTTCGTCCACGACGGGCATCCCGGCGGCGCGGGCTTCGCGGAGCGGGGGCACGAAGTGCTCCCGCGCTGGCTCGCCGCCACCTGTGCGGCGATCTCCGGCTGCGAGTGCCGTACCGGATGCCCGTCGTGCGTGCAGTCGCCCAAGTGCGGCAACGGCAACGCACCGCTGGACAAAGCAGGGGCGGTGCGGGTGCTGGACGTGGTGTTGTGCGCGATCGGGCGGACCTGCGCGAGAGGTAGGCCGCCGCCGGCCCGCCCGGTCGGGGGGGCGAGCGGGACGGCGGCGGCCGTTCGCGGTGGGGCCGGTTCGGGGGTGGGCGTCAGGCGACGCTCCGGCCCCACCGCAGTCTGGGGAGCGACTTCCGGCGGTTCCCGGACCAGCCGAGCCAGCCGGAAACCTGTTCCAGTAGGCCCGTGTCCGGCGCGGTGGGCCAGGGTGCGTCGCCGATTGGTGCTGTCGCAACGACGAGCGCGCGGTTGCGGGGGTGAACCGGGCCGTGAGCGGCGCACCCCGGCCGCCACCGCGTCAGACGCGGCGATGGCCCGTCCGGCGGTGGCCGCCGACCGCTCGCCGAGCGGGGGTTGCCCCGCGGGATCCGGGCCCGCCGCCGCCTGCCCGCTCGCCGTGTCGAGACCGGGCAGCGCGAGCGGCACCGACACCCGCACCTCGACCAGCGCGTTCCATCCCACGAGTCGACATCGCGTCAGGACCCCACCCCCGGCGGCGGCGATCACCGACGCCCGGCGGCACGCCGTGGCCTCCCCGAGCATCGACTCGCGCGCGGCGCCGAGCGCGGCGAGGTCGGCCGCGCTCTCCGCCCGGTGCCGGGCCAGGAGCGCCGCACCGAGGTGCACGCAGGCGGCGAGCACGATGGTCAGGACCGCCACCGCGGCGGCCGACCACACCGTGGCAACCCCGTCGTCGCGGCTCACGACGGGCCCACCGTCTCGAGCGCCGCGACCGCGCGACCGTTCACCGTGAGCGGCAGGGAGCCGACCGGCCGCATCGAGACGATGGCGATCAGCGTGTCGCCGTTCTGGACCAGCTCCAACTGGGCCCCGGACGGCGCGAGGCGGGCCGCGACCGCCCGGCCCCGGTCCGGCTCGCCCCGTGCGGCGAGCCGCGCCAGCTCGCGTGCGGCGTCGGCGCAGCGCATCGATTGGGCGACGGTGACGAGCGTGCCCAGCGCCAAGACCACGAACACCGTCAGCGCGCACAGCGCCAGAGCCGCCTCGACCGTGACGGCACCCGTGTCGTCGGTGAGGGGAGGGCGTCGGGCCGCCATCGCAGCGGACACTGGGCGCCTCCGCGTAGCGGAGTCCGCCGCCCTCCCGTTCATCAGAACGCCACCTGCAGTGCGCGCTGAACCAGCCCGGTCAGCGCGTTCACGATCGAGTCGCCGGTGACCACGGCGTACAGAACCGCCGCGAACGCGGCCGCGGCGAGTGTGCCGATGGCGTACTCGACGGTGCTCATCCCGGAGTCGTCGTGGAGCAATGCAGGCAGGCCGCCGGGACGGGGAACGGGTGTGGACATCAGAACTCCTTCTTGTGGGATTTCTCTCGGGGACGCGCGACGGTGGTCACCATCGCGCCAGCGCCTCGCCCGCGAGGCCGATCACGACCGGCGCGATGCCGAGGACGAGGAAGGCGGGCAGAAAGCAGAGCCCAAGCGGGCCGGTGATCAGGACGGCGGCGCGTTGGGCACGGGCCTGCGCGGCGTCGGACAGCTCGGCGCGGAGGCGGGCGGACTCGGTGCGGGCTACCCGGGCGAGCGCCGCCCCGGTGCCCGCCGACCGCGCGGCGGCGCGCGCGAACGCGGCGAGCGCCTTCCGGTGCTCCACCGTGCGCCAGGCGTCGACGGGGTCGGCGCCCAGCTCCAGCAGCCCCGCGACCCGGCGCATGCCGTGTCCTGCCGCACCGGTGAGCGGCGTGGCCGTGGCGAGGACCGCGCCAGCGACGGGCAGTCCCGCCTCAAGGCACGCGGCGAGCAGCTCCCAACAGCCCGCGAGCTCGGCGCCGTCCTCCGTGCGCTCCTCAGGGCCGACGGCGAGCGCCCGACGCAGCCCGACGGCCGCCGCCGCCGCGAGGCCGGTCGCGACCAGCCCGACGGCAGCGCCACCGACCGTCCAGCCTGCGGCTCCCACCGCGCCGATGCCGACGGCCAGCCAGGCCGGACGCAGGCGGGACGGTGGCTCGGCGGCGGTGACCACGACCGTTGTCAGGTCTCGCCAGCGGTCGCGTCCGGGTCGTCCCGGCGGCAGCAGCGTGGCCGCCGTGAGCACCATCGCGGCGAGGGCGGCGGTCACCGCGGCACCGCCCGACGCAGGATCTGCTCGGTCCAGGCGCGGCCCGCCGCGACCAGCCCGAGCCCGACGACGAGCAGCGCCTGGCCGAGCGGGCCGCCGCGCAGCACCCCGATCGGGTCGGCGTCCAGCAGCTGGCCGAGGGCCACGCCGAGGCCGGGCAGCGCAGTCAGCACGCCCGCGGTCGCCCGTGGCCCGGCCAGCAGGGCCCGGACCTCCGCCCCGAAGCGGACCCGCCACCGGATGTCGTCCTGGACGCCGACGAGGACGTCGGCGAGCGGCACGCCGTGCCGTTCGGCGAGCGACCAGGCCGCGGCCACGCGGCCGAGCTCGGTGGCTGCGCCGGGCGCCGTGTCCTGTACGCGGCGCAGGGCGGCGGGCACGTCGTCGCCCAGCCTGGCTGCGGTGGCGGCGGGGGTGAGCAGCCGGGCCGCGACGGGGCCGTCGGCCGTCACCCCGGCGAGCGCGGCGGCCGGATGGCTGCCCGCGCGGAGCTCGTCGGTGATGCGGCGGAGGGCGTCGGCGAGCTCGGCGGCCCCAGTCGTCTGCGCCGCGAGCGCGGCGCGACCGGCCCGGGCGCGCTCAACGGTGATCGCGACCAGGGCCCCGGCCAGCGCTCCGCCCGGGCCCGCTATCAGGAACCCGACGAACCCGCCTGCTACCACGGGCCCGCCGGTTCGCCACGGCCGCCGGGTGCGGGCCAGAGGGGGCCAGAGCGCGGTGAGCCGGTCGGCGGCGTGCCGGTGTGGGAGACAGGCCAGCGCACCCGCCAACGCGAGGAGGGCGGTGCTCACCACGGCACCGCCGTCCCGCGCCGGGCGAGCAGGCCGCCGAGCCCGTCCCGTTCCGGGGTGAGGCCCGATCCGCGCAACCAGACCGGCCGCACGACCACGCCGCCCTCGGCGGCTGCGAGGACGCCGAGCGCGTCCAGCACGCGGTGGCCGGTGGGCAGGCGACGCATGTGCAGCACGACCTGGACCGCCGCCGCGAGCTGACTGTGCAGCGCCGCGCGGTCAAGCCCGCCGGTGGCGGCGAGCGCCTCCATGCGCGCAGGCACCTCCTGCGCCGAGTTGGCATGCACGGTGCCCGCACCGCCGTCGTGGCCGGTGTTGAGCGCCGCGAGCAGCTCGCACACCTCGGCGCCGCGGACCTCGCCGACGACCAGTCGGTCGGGCCGCATCCGCAGCGCTTGGCGGACCAGGTCGCGCAGCTCGACGCCGCCCGCGCCCTCGATGTTGGCAGGCCGTGACACCAGGCGGACGACGTGCGGGTGGCGCGGTCGCAGCTCGGCCACGTCCTCGACGGTGACGATGCGTTCACCCGGCCCGACGACACCCAGCAGCGCGCTGAGGATCGTGGTCTTCCCGGTGCCGGTGCCTCCGGACACGAGGAAGGCCAGCCGGGCGGCGAGCACCGCGCGCAGCAACGCCTCGCCGAGGTGGTCCACCGTGCCGAAGGCCCGCAGGGCGGCAAGGTCGTGCGTCGCGGGCCGCAGCACGCGCAGCGACAGGCACGTGCCGTCCGCGGCCACCGGCGGAAGCACCGCGTGCAGGCGCACCCCGACGTCGGCGAGCCAGCCGTCGACGTACGGGCAGGCGTCGTCGAGCCTGCGTCCCGCCGCGACGGCCAGCCGCTGGGCGAGCCTGCGCACGGCGGCGTCGTCGGCGAACCGCACGTCGGTGCGCTCCAGGCCGCGACCGCGGTCCACCCAGACCGCAGAGGGGCCACGGACGAGGACGTCGGTGGTGCGCGGATCGCGCAGGAGCTCGTCCAGGGGGCCTGCGCCCGCGAACTCCTGGCGCAGGGTGCGCAGGGCGGCCAGGACGTCGAGGTCCGACGCCACCCCGCCCGACTCGGCGCGCACCGCGGCAGCGACGGCGGCCGGACCGGTGTCGCCGCCCGCCGTGGCCAGCCGGGAGCGTACGCGGTCGACCAGCCCGATCGTCGGCGCGCTCATGACGCACTCCGCTCGGTCGCGCCCGCGAGCCGGGCCAGTTCCGCGAGGACGGTGCGGGCCGCGCCCGCGAGCGGCCCGCGTGGCCGACCCGGTGCGCGCCCGGCCTCGACCGAGCGGGCCAGCCCGGGCTCGGGTCGCATCGCGACGAGCAACGGCACGGCGAGGACGCGGGAAATCTCGGCGGCGGCGATCCCGCCGGGCGACGGACCTCGGACGGCCAGGCGCACCGGGCCGCCGTACTCGGTGAGCCGCGCGGCCACCCGGGCCGCGGCGGCGCTCGCGCGGACGTCGGCGGGCACGACCAGCAACGTCAGGTCGACGGCGCCGAGCGCGGTGACGGCCGCCTCGGTGGGGTAGCGCGGCACGTCGCACACCACGGTCTCGCCCGCCCGCCGTCCGGCGTCGAGCACTGCGGCGACCGCGGCCGCCGTGGGCCCGTGCGGGGACCGGTCACACGAGAGCAGCGCCAGCTCGCCCGGCGCGCCGCCGGTGATCGGGGGCGCGGGCAGCGCCGCATGCCACGCCGCCGCGGGAACGTGCCCCCCGCCCACGTCGATGTCGGGCCAGCGCAGGCCCGAGACGTGCTCGGCGCCGAGGACGAGATCGAGCCCGCCGCCGAGCGGATCACAGTCGACCAGCAGCGCGCGGCTGCCGTGGCGCACTGCGGTGACCGCGAGCGCGGCCGCGAGCACCGAGGCGCCTGCCCCTCCGCATCCGCCGACAACCGCAACGGCAGCGCCACGGCGGCGGCCCGCCGTGACCGCCTCCACCGCATCGGCGAGCACCCGGACCAGCCATGTCTCGCCCTCCGGCAGCGACACGACGTGTGCCGCGCCGATGGCGACAGCGTGCCGCCACACCTGCGGTGGCGGCTCGGCTCGGACGACGACGACCACGTTGTCACGCCGCGGCAGGCCCGCCTGGCCGCAGCGGAGCGCGGCGTCCTCGTCGAGCACGACGACGGGTGCCTCGGCCCACCCGCGGCGAGCCTGCGGTGGATCGACCACGCGGAGCATCTCGCAGCCCGCCGCCGCGGCGAGGCGGAGCACGCCGTCGAGCAGATCGGGATCGGACATCATCACGAGCGCGTGCCTGGCCTGATCCGCAGGCGCCTCGGGGTTCGGACGCGGTGGGCGCGGCGGCCCCGGCGCCGGGAGGGACCAGCCGGGTGCGGCGTGACCCGTGGTCGGGGCGGGGGTGTCGCGGCCGCGTGGTGCCCGGCTCGGCGTGAACGGTCGGTCGGCGGCCGACCGCGTCGTCGTGGCACGGTCTCGTGAACCTCGTGCGGCCCGGTCCGATGTCAGCGTCATCCTCGCCCTCCCGGCTGCGGTCTGCCCTCGCCCCGAGTCGGGCGATGCCATTCAGCGTGGCGACGTCGAGGCCGGCGCGGGAAAGGATCATGGGAGCTGTGGATAGGCCGCGGCGATGGGGACAACTCATGGCGCGAAACCCGTCCGGCGCCATTTCTGTCGGTGCTTTGTGGAAGGGTGGAATCCAGGGGACCCCCACTCGCGCGCGGACGGGGAGCGAGGTGGCGGACAATATGGCGGCAGTGGCCGCGGGACGGCCCCCGCCAGGGGGGATTGGCGGGGGCCGTCGGCGGTTCAGCTCCGGGGGGTCGAGCTGAACCCGTGCCCGGACGCATCCGGACGAAGTCAACTGTAGCCGTTACGGAGCTGCAATGCGCCCCCTGGACGGACGCTTATCGGCCTACTGGTCGCCCCCGGCGACGTGCGGTCGCTCTGGCAGTCTCCACGCCCATGGCCGATGCCGCGTTCTTCGACCTCGACAAGACCATCATCGCGGGCTCGAGCGCGCTCGCGTTCAGCCGCCCGTTCCTGCGTGAGGGCCTGATTTCGCGCCGGGCCGTGCTCCGCAGCGGCTACGTGCAGCTCCTTCTTCTTGTCGCGGGCGCGGACGAGTCCACGATGGACCGGCTGCGTAGGCGCATCACGGCGCTGTGCGCGGGCTGGGACGTCGCCCAGGTCCGCGCCGTGGTGGCGCAGACGCTTCACGAGACCGTCGAGCCGCTCGTCTACGCCGAGGCGCAGGCCTTGATCGGCGAGCACCGGGCGCAGGGGGACGAGATCGTGGTGCTCTCGGCGTCGGGGCAGGAGGTCGTCGAGCCGATCGCGCTGATGATCGGTGCCGACCGCTGTCTGGCCACGCGCATGGGCGTCGCGGACGGGCGGTACACGGGAGAAATCGAGTACTACTGCTACGGCGAGGCCAAGGCGGCGGCCGCGCGGGCCATCGCCGCCGAGCGGGGCTATGACCTGACCCGCTGTCGCGCCTACTCCGACTCGATCACCGATCTCCCGTTGCTCTCCGCAGTCGGGTTCCCCACCGTCGTCAACCCCGACCGGGCGTTGCGCCGGATCGCGCAGGAACGCGGCTGGCCGGTGCTGACGTTCGCCCAGCCGGTTGCGCTCCGCACCAAGTTCCGCAGGCAGGCCGGGCTGGGCGCACTCGCCGCGACCGCGGCGGTCGGGCTGCTCTGCGGGGCGCTCGGCGCCGGTCTGACCATCCGCCAACGGGGTGACGGGCGCTGACCGGACGTGCCGATGATCGCCACCCTGCGTGCCTGAACCGGTGCACCGACCGTTGCCTCTTGTTGTGCCCCGCGTCACCGACTACAAAGAAACCACGAACTCCTGGACGGCCAGGGGCGGTGCGGCAGAGAAGCACCCGTCCACCCTGTTCAGGGCTTCGTACGTGACGATCGGGCGCTCCACGCACAGCACGCCGCGGGAGGCATGTCGTCGTGGGCCTGCGTACCGGGACGCCGGACGCCGAGGCCACCATCACGACACGTAGTGCACGCCTGGATCTCGATAGTCGCGTCGGCGGGCGGCGATCCCCCTCGGGGACCGCCGCCCGTCATGTTGTGCGACTACGGGCATCGGCGATCGACCGGCCTTCGCGGGCGCCTGCCACCCACTGGTCGCAGCAGTGCCGGATCCAGGCGGCCAGCCCCTCGGGTGTGCCCGCCGCGAAGCCCGCTGCCGCCTCGCGGTACGCCGCGCGCGCCCGCAGGTGCCCGACCTCCGGCACCGCCAGACCCCGCGGATCCAGCCCCGAGGCGATCGCCGCCAGCCGCGCCGCCGCCCGTGCCACGACCCCATTCGCCGACCGAAACGGGGCCAGCGTCAACAGCTCGCCATGGACGACGGCAACAAGCACCGGAGCGGGCACGGCCGTCCCGCCCGTCACCAGCCCGGCCAGCAGCGCCAGCCGCGCCGACCCGCGCACGGGACGGCCTGGTTCGTCGTCGAGATCGGCCGCGGCCAGCAGGTGCAGCTGCGCCATCGCCTGCAGCGGCGCCGTACGCCACACGCCGAGCAGCCGCCCCGTCGCCTCGGCGGCCCGCACCGCTCCGGCGAGCATCGGATCGGCGACCGGCGCGTCGCCCACGTGCAGCGCCGCCCCGTCCAGCGCCGCCGACGCTCGTGCGGCGCGCAACGCCGCCTCCGCCGCGGACGCGGCCCAGCCGGTCCGGTTCGCCGGGTGGTTGTGCAGCGTGACGACGGCCTCCCGCGCCCGTCCGACCGCCTCGGCGACGCCCGGCAGATCCAGCAGCGGCGCCAGCGGATCGGACGCCTTCGAGGTGACCACCGCATCATCGTCTCAGCAATCGGCTCAGCCGATCACGATCACACTTCGATAACTCGATCACCCCTCCGGGCGCCAGCAGTCGCGCAACCATTGCGACCCTCCTACCCTCTTGTACACCAGCGAAGTGGCGGGAACGGACGAACCGGGAGTGACCATGTCCAGCTCCATCACCGACAGGCCGGGGCACGGCGTCGACGGTGAGGTCAGTGAACCGCTCGAGACCCGGGCGGCGAGCCCTGCCGACCACATCGCCGACCCCGGCCCGCTGGGCCTGGCGGGCTTCGCCATGACGACGTTCGTGCTGAGCGTGTTCAACGCCGGGCTGCTGCCCACGAGCCTGGAGAAGGTCGTGCTGCCGCTCGCGCTGTTCTACGGCGGTCTCGCCCAGCTGCTTGCGGGCATGTGGGAGTTCCGCAAGGCCAACACTTTCGGCGCACTGGCGTTCAGCTCATTCGGCGCGTTCTGGCTGTCCTTCGCGGCCTATGTCCAGTTCGTCGTGCCTGCCCTCCCGCCAGCGTCGGCGGCCGCCGCGACCGGGCTGTACCTGCTGGCCTGGGCCATCTTCACCGGGTACATGACGATCGCCTCGCTGCGGGTCAGCGGCGCCGTGGCCGGGGTGTTCGTCGCTCTGTTCATCACGTACGTGCTGCTGACGATCGCCGAGTTCGCCGGGGCCGCCGGAGTCGGCAAGGCAGGCGGTGTTACCGGCATCATCACCGCGTTGATCGCCTGGTATGCATCATGCGCAGGCGTCGTCAACGCCACGTGGAAGCGCACCGTCTTCCCGGTCTGGCCGCTCTCCTGAACGGACACTGCCCAGACTGACGGTGCGTCGTGCGATCCTGCCGACTAGCGTCGACCCCAAGCGCAGCGCCGCGCCGCGGCGCACAGGACGAGGAGGACGAGATACGACAATGGCCGACTCGGGAGCCACCCTTTCCAACCTGTCCACCGAGAACCGCACCTTCCCACCGAGCCCCGAGTTCGCCGCGCAGGCCAACGCCACCGAAGACTGGTATACCCGTGCCGACGAGGACCGGGAGGGCTTCTGGGCGGAGCAGGCCGACCGGCTGACCTGGGCCACGAAGTGGGACAAGGTCCTCGAGTGGGACACGCCGTTCGCCAAGTGGTTCGTCGGCGGGAAGCTCAACGTCACCGTCAACTGCGTCGACCGGCACGTCGAGGCGGGCCACGGCGACCAGGTCGCCTTCCACTGGGAGGGCGAGCCGGGCGACTCGCGCACCATCACCTACGCCGACCTGCAGCGCGAGGTCTGCAAGGCCGCCAACGCCCTCGTCGAGCTCGGTGTGCGGACGGGCGATCGCGTGGCGATCCAGCTGCCGATGATTCCGGAGGCCGTCTTCGCGATGCTCGCCTGCGCCCGCCTGGGCGCCCCCCACAGCGTGGTGTTCGGCGGGTTCTCCCCCAGCGCGCTGAAGGCCCGCATCGAGGACGCCGAGGCGAAGCTCCTCATCACCTCCGACGGCCAGTTCCGCCGCGGCAAGCCCGCACCGATGAAGGAGAACACCGACCAGGCCGTCGCCGAGACGTCGACGATCGAGCACGTGCTGGTGGTCCGGCGCACCGAGGAGGAGGTGCCCTGGACCGAGGGCCGCGACCTGTGGTGGCACGACGTCGTCGACCGGCAGCCCGACACCCACGAGGCGGAGGCGTTCGACGCGGAGCATCCGCTGTTCATCCTCTACACCTCGGGCACCACCGGGAGGCCGAAGGGCGTCCTGCACACCTCGGGCGGATTCCTGGCGCAGTGCGCCTACACCCACAACGTGTGCTTCGACCACAAGCCCGGCGAGAGCGTCTACTGGTGCACCGCGGACATCGGCTGGGTCACCGGGCACAGCTACATCGTCTACGGGCCGCTGGCCAACCGGGCCACGTCCGTCATGTACGAGGGCACCCCGAACACCCCGCACGAGGGCCGCCACTGGGAGATCATCCAGAAGTACGGCGTCTCGATCTACTACACGGCGCCCACGCTGATCCGCACCTTCATGAAGTGGGGCAAGGAGATCCCCGAGAAGTACGACCTCTCGTCGCTGCGGGTGCTGGGCAGTGTCGGCGAGCCGATCAACCCCGAGGCCTGGATGTGGTACCGGGAGAACGTCGGACACAACAACTGCCCCATCGTCGACACTTGGTGGCAGACCGAGACCGGGGCAATCATGATCTCGCCGCTGCCCGGCGTCACGGCCTGCAAACCCGGCTCGGCGATGCGCGCGCTGCCCGGGATCAGCGCCGAGGTCGTCAACGACGACGCCGAGCCGGTCGGCCCGGGTGGCGGCGGCTATCTGGTGTTGGACAAGCCGTGGCCTGCGATGCTGCGCGGCATCTGGGGCGACGAGGAGCGCTACCGCGAAACGTACTGGTCGCGCTTCGAGGAGCAGGGCTACTACTTCGCGGGCGACGGCGCCAAGTACGACGACGACGGCGCGATCTGGCTGCTGGGCCGCGTGGATGACGTCATGAACGTGTCCGGCCACCGCATCTCCACAACCGAGGTGGAGTCGGCGCTGGTCAGTCACCCGACGGTGGCCGAAGCCGCGGTCGTCGGCGCCTCCGATGCGCAGACCGGGCAGGGCATCGTCGCGTTCGTGATCCTGCGCGGCAGCGCGGCGCAGGACGAGGGCAAGGGCGCCGACGCGATCAAGGCGCTGCGCGACCACGTGTCCAAGGAGATCGGGCCGATCGCCAAGCCGCGCCAGATCATGGTCGTCGACGAGCTGCCCAAGACCCGCTCGGGCAAGATCATGCGACGGTTGCTGCGCGACGTGGCCGAGCACCGCGAGGTCGGCGACGTCACCACCCTGGCCGACTCGTCGGTCATGGACCTGATCTCGCAGGGCCTGGAGAAGGGCGGGTCCGGGGAGGACTGAGGGTGTACTGGCGGCCCCCGGAGAGCGAGCTGTCGTGGCGGTTCTCGCGCTCCTCGGGGCCGGGTGGGCAGGGCGTCAACACCACCGACTCGCGGGTCGAGCTGTCCTTCGACGTCGCGCGCTCACCCACCCTGCCCGCTCATCTGCGGGCGCGGGCGCTGGCCCGGCTGCATCGGCGGCTCGTCGACGGGGTGCTGACGGTCGTGGCCGGCGAGCACCGCAGCCAGCTGCGCAACCGGGAGGCGGCGCGCGAGCGGCTGGTCGCGCTGCTCGCCGCCGCGCTGGCCCCGGATCCCCCGCCGCGGCGGCCCACCCGTCCGACGGCCGGGTCGCGGCGCAGGCGGCTCGACGCCAAGGTCCGCCGCGGCGCGGTCAAACGGCTGCGGGGCAGGCCGGACGAGTAGCGTCACTCGGCCGAGGTCCGTCCGCCCGGCGTGGCAAGTCGGGCGGGTGCCGGGTGGCCGTGCAAGGATGCCGGAGGATCATCGAGCGGATGGCAGGAGGACCAGCGTGGCCGGCCCGACCAGCAGTGGCGGCACAGAGGCGGTTCCGCCCGTGCTGCCCTCGATCCCGCTCGCGCCCGAGCCGGTGACGCCGCCCTCCGAACAGTCGATCGGTGGTCTTGTCAAGGAGGCCACCGAGCACCTCTCCACGCTCGTGCGCGCGGAGGTGGAGCTGGCCCGCGCCGAGTTCACCGCCGAGGTGAAGAAGGGCATGCAGGGCAGCGTGTTCTTCGTCATCGCCCTGGTGATCATGCTGTTCAGCCTGTTCTTCCTGTTCTTCACGATCGCGGAGGTGCTGGCGATCTGGTTGCCCCTGTGGGCCGGGTTCGCCATCACCTTCGGGATCATGGTTCTGGCCGCGGCGGTGTTCGGCCTCATCGGCTACCTGCGGGTGCGCAAGATCCGCAAGCCGGAGCGGACGATTTCGTCGCTCAAGGAGTCGGCACAGGTGCTCACCCACCGCGGACACGCGGACGCTCCCGCCGAGCTGAACGGTCACGGCCGCCCCAGCTGAGGGTGATGCGCCCGCCGTCCCCGGAGTCGATCTGCTATCCGGGCTCGTGGACCCACCGGGCGGTGTCGGCCAACGGGATCCGGCTGCACGTCGCCGAGTGCGGCGACGGCCCGCTCGTCGTCCTCCTGCACGGCTACCCCGAGTTCTGGTACGCATGGCGGCATCAGCTCGTCGGCTTGGCCGCTCGCGGGTACCGCGCGGTGGCCGTCGATCTGCGCGGCTACGGCGACTCCGACAAGCCGCCCCGCGGCTACGACCTCTGGACGCTGGCCGGGGACGTCGCGGGCCTGGTGCCCGCGCTGGGGGAGGGGCGGGCCGCCGTCGTCGGCCACGGGTGGGGCGGGGTCGTGGGCTGGACGGTCGCGGCGTTGCATCCGCGGCGGGTGAACGCGCTGGTTGCGGTGGCCGCGCCACATCCGTTGGCGATCCGGCGCGCGGTCCTTCGGGACCCGCGCGGCCAGGGGCGGGCGTTGGCGGCCGTGGCCGGGTTCCAGGTGCCCCGGTGGCCGGAGCGGGCCCTCGTCGATGACGGCGTCGGACGGTGCATGCGCGCGTGGGCGGGGACGCGGTGGGCAGCCACCCCGGACTTCGCGGGGGCCGTCGCGCGCTACCGCACGGCGGCGCGCATCCCCGGGGTGGCCTACTGCGCGATGGAGTACTACCGATGGGCCGTGCGTTCCCAGCTGCGGGCCGAGGGGCGCCGATTCGCCGCCGCCGTTGCGCGGCCTGCCGAGGTGTCGGTGCTGGGCCTGCACGGCGCCGAGGACCCGTGGCTGCTCCAGCGCACCGCCGCGGCGTCGACACCGTGGGCGGGGGAGCGGTACACGATGGAGGTACTCCCCGGGGTGGGGCACTTCCCCCACGAGGAGCGCCCTGCCGCCACGACGGCCCGGATCGCGGACTTCCTCGACCGCTGACATCGCGCTCGGGGTCCCGTGGCGTCAGGCGTCGAGACAGCAGTGTCGAGACAATTCCGTCTCCGCAGGCGGGTAAGCTGCGACCGCTCCTTGAGCGTCTACCCCAGCAGGCGAACGGAGATCTCGGTCACGTCCACCGGTACCCCGGCTCCGCACGTCGCGGCCGGTTCAGGAATCACCGACGCGAGCGGTCTCCTTGACCGCATCACCACCCTGCCCGGTGCCGCGTTGGTGGCCGCCGTATGCGGCCCGGGTGGTACGGGTAAGTCCACCTTGCTGCGCGCCGCCGCGCGCGCCTACCGGGCCGCGGGTGCTCCGCCCGGCACCGAGGAAGGCCCCATCCTCGTCGACGACGCCCACCGGCTCGGATCGTCGGCTCTGCATCGCCTGGTCGACCGGGCCTCGGCCCCCGGGGCTCGCTTGATCGTTGCGCACCGCTCGGGGACCGACGATGGTCCCGGAATGACCGCGCTACGCGCGGCGGTCGCCCGGAGCGGGGTGACGGTCGTGCTCCGGTCCCTGCCCCGGCAGGGTGTCCAAGCCCGGATCGCGCACCTGCTGGGCCGGGAGCCCCCCGACGCTCTGGTTGACTTCGTCCATCAGCAGTCCGGCGGCCTACCACTTCTCGTCGACATTCTGATCCGCACGTCAGGCGGCGGCCCGGACGGTTCGCGCCTGCCCGGCCTGCCGCTACCTCCCGATGTCGTCGAGCGTTTCCGCCATCTCGTCGACGCTCTGCAACCGGACTCCCGGCGCGTCCTGGAGGCCCTGGCCGTGGGCGCGCCCCCGGAACCGGACATCCTCGCCCTGCTCACCGGGCTCCCGGTCGACGGACTCGCCGCCGCGGTGGAGTCGGCCCGGTCCACCGGCTACCTCGACGGCGACGACCGGCCCGTCCCCTTCGTCCGGGGCCTTCTCCTCGCCACACTCCCCGCGCTGCGGAGGAACGAGCTTCAGCGTCAGCTGGCCGTGTTCTGGATGGAGCGGGGCGGTCAGCTGCTTCCGGCGGCCCGTCGGATGCTCGGGACCGGCGCCACCGGGAAGGCCGTGGCCGCCCTCTTCGAGGCGGCGGCGGACGAGGCACTCGGTCGTGCGCCCGCGTTGGCGGCGGAGCTGTTCGCGGCCGCGGTCGCCGCAGGCGGAAATCCTTCGGTCACCGCCGGACGGCGCTGCGCTGCGGCGGCGCTCGCGGGCGATCTCGAAGCGGCCCTCCGCCTGGCCGACGCCGTTCTCGCCGACGAGCCGACCGGTCCCGCTACGGACGGGGAAGCCGTCCACGCCCGCGCCACCGCAGGCGTTGCCCTCGCCCATCGCGGGTTCCCCGCCCGCTGCGCCGCCTTGACCGCGGCGCTCCCCGCCACGCACCCCGTCGGTCCCGTCTGGGCCGTGCCGGGCCTGCTGGCCGTGGGGGATGCGGCCGCCGCCCGGGCCGTGCTGGAGGACTCCCGGCGCGCGGCCGAATCCGCGGGCCTCGCCCGGCAAGCGGGCGTCGTGGTGGCGGAGGCGCTGCTCGCCACCGTCGACGGCGCGCCGGATCGTGCGCTCGCCGGCCTGGCCCGCGCCGCTGTACTCCTGGAGCCCGTGGCGGCGTCTACGCTGCTGCCCGACACGCCCGCGGCGCTTGCCGCGCTGGTGGCCATGCAGATCGGCGAGTTCGGCGCGGCCGACGATGCCCTGCGCCGGGCCGCCGCCCGGCAGCACGGCGGACGGCCCGCCCAGCTGCGCCACCTCCTGCTCCACGGCTGGGTGCTGCTCCTGCGGGGCCGCTTCCGGGCCGCACAGGAGGCCCTCGAGCGGGTCAACGACGCCTGCGCCCTCCAGCCGCGCGACGAGCTGCTCGCGAGCGCCCTGCAGGTCGCGCTCGCGCGGCGCCGCGGAAGCGCCACGGCGCTGGCCGCGGGCTGGGCGCGGGCCCGAGCGGCACTGCTGCGTCATCCCGTCGACCTGTTCATGTTCCTCCCGCTCGGCGAGCTCGCGATCGCGGCCGCATTGCTGCAGGACGACGACCACCTCGCACCTCATCTGGTGGACGCCGACCGGGTGCTCGGTGGCCTCGGCGACCCGCTGTTGTGGGCGGCACCGCTGCGTTGGGCCGAAGCTCAGGCCGCTGTCGCCGCCGGACGGCGGAGCGCCGCCGATCGCCACCTCGAGGTGCTCGAACAGGCCGCCGCGCGCGGCGCCCACCCGGCCGCGCTCGCCGCGGCGGCCCGGACGTGGGTTCAGGTGCGCTGGGGCTCGATCGACCACGTGGCCGCGATCGACGCCGCCCGCGGGCTCGCCGCCGTGGGGTTGGCCTGGGAGGGCGCAAAGCTCGCAGGCCAGGCGGCCGTCCGCTGCGAGGTGCGCAGTGCCGCAGCCGCCCTGCAGGCGTGCGCTCGTGAGCTGTTCCGCTCCACGGACGGAGGGGACGAGGTCGAGGCGGCACCGACGGCCGAGCGCGAGGTGACCCCGCTGCCCCGGACCGCTTCCGATGAGTCCCTGCTGAGCGAGCGGGAGCTGGCGGTGGGTCGGCTCATCCTCGATGGGCTTACCTACCGGCAGATCGGCGAGCAGCTCTACATCTCCGCCAAGACGGTGGAGAACCACGTCGCCCGGATGCGCCGACGCCTCGGGGCCGTCACCCGCAACGAGCTGTTCGACCGGCTCAGGCTGCTGGGTGCGGCCGAACGCTCCTGAGAGGTTGCCTGCACCGCTGAGGGTTGCGGGAAAGACCCCCAACGAGCCCCCACCAGTAGGGGTGGCCACCCTCATGAGCCGTGGGAATCGCGATCGGTAGCGTCGCGGGCTGGACCTCGGGGGGTCCCGACAGCGACCGATCGGAAAGGTTCCCTATGACCACGTCGTACGACCAGCTCGGCACCAACGTCAACTCCGCTCTGGGCAGCGTCAAGGACGGCTCCGTCTCTCCGACCACGCAGCGGGCCTCTTTGTCGGCAACGGCGCCAACGGCGCCACGCCCGGCGCCAACGGCCAGAACGCCGGGTTGTTCATCGGCAACGGTGGCAACGGGACGCCGCGGGTGCGAGCCGGTGCCGCAGGCGCCACCAGCACGGGCGGCAACGGCGGCAACGGCGGCGACGCAGGCTTCTTCTTCGGCAACGGCGGCAACGGTGGGGCCGGCGGTGCCGGGAACGCCACGTCGTCCACGGGCAACGCCACCGCCACCGGCGGCAACGGCGGCAACGGGGGCAACGGGGCCCTCTTCGGCAACGGGGGCAACGCCGGGAGCGGCGGCGCGGCCAACGCCACCGTGACGGGCGGCCACGGGACCGCCACCGCCAACGGCGGCAACGGTGGCAACGGGGGCCAGGCCGTGGTGGGCACTGGTGGCAACGCGGGCAACGGCGGCGCGGCCACGGCGACAGGCACCGGCGACACTGCCGCGCACGGCGGCAACGGCGGGAACGGCGGCGGAAGCGTCGTCGGCACCGCGGGCAACGGCGGCAACGGCGGCGGCGGCACCGCGACCGGTGGCGGCGACACCGCCGCGACGGGCGGGCACGGCGGCAACGGCGGCGACGCGGGGTTCGGCCACGCAGGCAACGGTGGAAACGGCGCAGGCGCGCACGCCACCAGCACCGGCGGCGACGCCGCCTCTACAGCGGGTAATGGCGGCAACGGCGGCAGCGTCTTCTACGGCGACGCGGGCAACGGCGGCCACGGCGGCGACGCCACCGCCCACGGCGGCACCGGCGGCAGCGCCGCCTCGCTGGCGGGCGACGGCGGCAAGGGTGGCTCCGCCCACGACGGGCACGCGGGCAACGGCGGCGACGGTGGCCAGGCCTCGGCCGTCGGCGGCCACGGCGCCAACGGCGGCAACGGCTACCTGTACGGAGCCAACGGCGGTGACGGCGGCCAGGCCTTCGCGTTCGGCGGCAACGGCGGCGCAGGCGGCAACGTCGGGCACGGCGTCGCAGGCAACGGGGGCAACGCCGGGTCCGGCGCCGCCTTCGGCGGCGACGGCGGCAACGGCGGCGCCTCCTACGGCTTCGGCGGCAACGGTGGCAACGGCGGCGTTGCCGTTGGGGCCGGCGGCACGGGCGGTAGGCGGCGGTAGCGCCGCGCCCGGCAGCACCGGCAGGTCACTCCGGCTCCAACGGGGACGGCATCGCCGCAGGCGGCAACGGTGGCCACGGTGGCGACGGCGGTTTCGGCGGCCACGGCGGCGACGGCGGCAGCTCCGCAGGCATCGGCAACATCGGATTCGCGCAAGGTGGCCACGGTGGCCACGGTGGCGATGGCGCTCGTCGGCGGCCACGGCGGCGCAGGCGGCACCGCGGTCGGGTGGGGTCACGAGGCAGGCATCGGCGTCGGCGGCGCAGGCGGCCACGGCGGCGATGGCGTCTACTACGGCGGCGACGGCGGCCACGGCGGCGGCGGCGTCGGCGTGTCCGACGACTTCGGCATCGGGCTGGGCGGCGACGGCGGCAACGGCGGTCTGGGCTTCTTCGGTCCTGGGCATGGCGGCCACGGCGGTGACGCCGTCGCAGGCGGCAGCCCGGGCCACACCTTCGCGCAGGATGGCCACGACGGTCTCCCGCACTGACCGTCTCCACGGTGCAGGCGACGCGTCCTGCACGTAGCGCGCTGGCCCCTCGCTCTCGCTTGCGAGGGGCCGGCGTGTCGCGGACCAGACTGTTAGTCTTCTCCGACGGCACCGAGAGGGGGTACGGCGTGACCGGCGACCTTCCCATCGAACCTGACGACTTCGACCCCTTCGCCGGGTTCAGCGGCGGCATGGATCAGCCCGGTAGCGAGCCCTTCCACCCCTCGGTCGACCTGTTCGACGCCTCCGGCCTCGCGCTGCAGTTCGGTCCCCCGCTCACCGGCGGGTCCGACGACGCGGGTGACGCGGGGCATCAAGACCTCAGCTGGTACGACGCACCGCACCACTGGTGAACGCCGCTTGTGACGATCCCCTCGCACGTCCGCACCACCGTTCGACCCGCGGCCGCCGCAGCCGGGTCCGTCGCCGCGTGGTCCGCCCACTCCCGCCAGCGGCGCAGCGCCCCCATCGCCCGGGCCCGGCACTCCCGCTCCCCGGTGCCGGGCGGAAGGGCCAGGCGCGCGGTGACCGACGGCCCGGCGTCGCCGAGCAACCGCAACCCCTCGGCGAGCAGGTCCGGGGGGAGGCTGGGCGGCCCCGCCCGCATCGCGGCGAGCGTGCGCAGCTCCACCAGCTGGTGCGCGTCGAGGAGGATCCGGCCGACATCCGCAGCAAGGGCCGTGGCGCCGGGCGCGGGCTCCGCGCGCAACAGCCCGCGCAGCCCGAGGAGCACCGAGCGGGCCACGAGCACGTCCCGGCGGTCCTGCAACCGGGTCGTGAGGCTGGACCGCAGCTCCTCCAGGCCGCTGCGGCGCACCATCTCGATCCCGAGCCCCGCAGGCCCCGCGACTCCACCGCGCACGATGAGGATCGCGAGCCGCAGACCGAAGACGCCGAACCGGGCGAGCAGCCGGGAGCGCTGATCCGCGGCGAGGCCTGCGGCGGGGACGGCAAGGAAGCGGTCGGCGCTGCGCAGCGCATCCTCCGCAGCGCCGGGTGGGAGCGCCGCCAAGGCCCGCACCAGGGCGAACTCCTCCGGTGTCACGGTCCGTCCGGTCTCGGCGAGCAGCCCCGCCACGGCGACGACGTCCAGGCACAGGCCACGCACCGCCGGGTCGGCCCGGTAGCGGGCCGCGACGCGGGCCGCCGCCTCCATGGCGTCCAGGCGACCGCCGCCGATCTCGTCGGCCCGGGAGAGCACGGCCACGGCATTGACCGGCGCCTCGCGGAAGGTCTCCAGAAACTCGACATCCGTGGCCTGGAGGTGGCGCAGGAGGTAGACGACCGCGTCGGCGCCGTCGTGCGCGCCCGCCTGCTCCGGGTCGAGCAGGCGCGCGGCGCGTGCGCTCGTCCCCGCCGACAGCGACGCGATGCCGGGAGTGTCGATGACCGTCCAGGACCGCAGATCCGGGGCCGACGATCCGACGACGATGTGCTCGACGTCCGCGTCGGCCATGGGCGGGTCGATGACCAGGGCGCCGCGACGACGCCGCACCGGCAGTTCCCGGGCCGGGCCTGCGCGGGGCTGCAGGACGATCCGCGGCAGTGGCGCGGCCTGGTACCAGGTGACGACCTTGGTGCACTCCCCGGCGTCCGCCGGGGCGACACGGTCGCCGACGAGAGCGTTGAGCAGGGTCGACTTTCCCGCCTTGACCTTGCCCGCGAGCACCAGCCGCAACGGCCCGTCGAGCCGTGCGCCGAGTGCCGCACAGCGGGCGGCGGCCGGGTGGCCCTGGTACAGGCGCGCCGCCGCCGCCACCACGCCTCGTGTCGTGCGGAGCAGCGGGCTGTCCGGCCCCGTCACCTCCGGTCGGGCGGCCGCATCGCGTGCCTGCCTCCGACGCTGCGCTCGGCGGGATGCGCCCGCAGCCCTGGCTCCGAGGTGGCTCGCGGCGCCGGCACGGGCACGTGGAGCTCCGTCTCGGCGCTCAGGTGCTGCGGAACGGACGGCACCGGGACGGGGGGTGCGGGCCGGTCGGGTACGTCCGGCTGCTGGATGTGGCGGCGCCCTTCCCGGGCAGGCGGCGCTGCCGGAACACGGCCTTGCCGCCGGCGCAGGGGCTCCGCCCGCATCGGCCGCTGCCCGTCGGCCTGCGGCGGGACCAGGGGCGCACCGGCGCTCGGCGGTAGGGGGTCCGGCGTCCTATTCCGGCCGGGCGTCACCGCGGCCGCCGTCACCGTCGCTTCCACCACGATCGGGGGCGCGGTCAGGAGCGTGGCCACGCGCTCGCGCAGCGTCTTGAGGACCGCGAGCTCGCGAGGGATCTCCTCCAGCCGCCGGTCTCGTCCGGCCTGGCTGGTCCGCACCGAGCGCTCGGCCGACGCGACCGAGTCCTTGATCGACCGGTTGAGCTGGTCCGCGAGGTCCGAGTAGTGGTCGCGCAGCTCCCGCTGGATGCCCCGCAGCATCTCCCGCGAGTTCTTGCCGACCTGGAACGCGACCTCGTCGACGTAGCGGCGCACCGTCGCCTTCGCGTCGGACTGCCTGCGGGCGATGACGCGCCTGCGCTCGTCGCTGATCGCCTTGCCGCCGAGCAGCACACCCGCGCCCAGCGAGAACGGGTTGATGAGCGTGAGGCCCACGACGGTGCCGAGCATGCCGAACATCAGCACCCCGATGTACCCCCCACGGAGCGCGGTGAGCGCCATGTGGGCTAGGTTCCACCGCTCGCTTTCCGGCACGGTGAGGTCGCCGTCCGCGCCGGCCACGGGCGGTTCCGCGATCCGCAGCGCGGGCAGCACCGCCTCCTGCTCCTCGGCGAAATGCGCTGCCACCCGCCGCGCCAGCTCCCGGGAGCGCTCCGTGGCCCACAGGTAGTTGGCCGACACCGCGGTGGCGCACTCTTGGCGCACCCGTTCGCAGTGCCTCTCCCAGCTCCGCGTCGGGTCGCCGCCCTTGTCGATCTCGTTCTCCGCCGTGCGGACGATCTCCCGCATGCGATCGCGCAAGTCGTGTTCGACGTCCGCGTTGAGGTCGGCAATCCCGTCGCTCAGGGTCAGCTGCCATCGGGCGGAGCGTTCCCGCAGCGCCGCGGCCCGCTCCTGGGCCTGCTTCAGCTCCCCGATGATCCGCTCGGCGGCGTCCGGGTCGCGGTAGGACGCCTCCTCGGTGCGCAGCGCCTCCCCGATCTGGTCGGTGACCATCATCACGTCATGGACGGTGGACCGCCGGGCGAGCAGGTCCGCTTGGCCCGCCACTTGCTTGACGAGGTAGCGCTCCAGCACGGGGAATCCCGACTCCGCGTCGATCGCCGGGTCCCGCCGGGTCACCGCTTCCCAGCGCAGTGTGGACGACACCGCGACGAGGTCCGCGACGATGCCTGCCTCCCGCAGGTGCTGGACGTCGAGCTCGGCGATGCGCCGCCACTCCGGGTACAAGTCGATCTTGGTCAGCACGCAGACGACGTTCGGGCACAGCCGGATCGCCTGCCGGAGGAACTCCAGCTCCGGAGCGGTGTACTCCTGCGAGGCGTCCGAGACCAGCAGTACCGCGTCTGCGGACGGCAGCGCCGCCATCGTCGCCGCGCCGTGGACCGAGCGCAGGCCGCCGACTCCGGGCGTGTCGACGATCTGCAAGCCGGTCGCGAGGAGCCGGCTCGGCAGGCCCACCTCCACGTGCGTGAGCCCCTGCCGGTTGCCCGGGTTGCGCTGCTCCGTGACGTGCTCCGCCACGACGTCTGCCATCGCCGCCAGCGGGACGTCGGTGCGGCACACGCGCCGAGGAACGACGCGGCCGTCGCGGCCCGCCACCTTCCCGGTGACCGTGAGCACGGGCGCCGACGCTTGGGAGACGACCGTGGCGACAGACGTCGCCACGTCGTCGCGGACCGGGCAGACGGGCGCTCCGACCAGGGCGTTGACCAGGAGGCTCTTGCCCTGCTTGAACTCGCCGACCACCAGGACGCGCACATGACCGTCGTCCAGCCGGGCACGTGCCTGGTGCAGCCTGCCCTCCAGGTCCGGCCGCCGATATCGGGCGACCGCTTCCAGGGCCAAGTCGATTGCGGCCGTGGGAGCGAGCGCTCCGACGGGCTCCGTCACGATGTCCCCTTCGGCCGCCGGTGCAGAGATCGTCACGTTTCGTATCCGATTGTCGAACCCTACGTGGAGATCACGATCCGATTGCGCCGAGCACGTTAACGTGCCCGTTGCTCCGCGTGACAAGCGGGGCCGGGACCATCCCCAACAGACGATTGCCGGAGTCGGGAGACGAGCGGTCGGTCGTCACTGCTCGTCGCGGGCCAGGGCGGCCTCCTCGAAGTCGAGGCGGCGCAGGACGCGGCGCAGGACCTCGTCGTCGATGTCGCCGGAGTCGCGACGGGCCACGAAGGTGGTGCGCTCGCTGCCGAGCATCTCCCGCCGCAGCCGTCGGTAGGCCGCGCTCGGGCTCTCCCCGGTCTCGGACTCGGGCCGCCCCAGCCGTTCCCACACCGAGTTCGCGCTGTACTCGGCCATGCGGCGCAGCTTCTCCGCGGTGTGGCTGAGGTAGCTGTCGGCCTCTGCGGTCAGCTCGTCGAGCCGGGAGATCGAGGCCTGCACGGCGTCGAACTGCGTCTGCGCCTCGGCCAGCACGTCGGACTGGAACGCGTCTTCGCGCACGCCGAGCATGCGGATGACCGTGGGCAGGGTGAGGCCGTGCAGCAGCAGCGTCGCGACCGTCACGAAGAAGGCCAGGAACACGATCGTCTCGCGGCCGGGCACGGTGTCCGGGATCGCGAACGCCGCGGCGAGGGTCACCACGCCGCGCATCCCCGACCACGCGATCACCGCAGGCGTCCGCCACGACGGCGCCGGGTCGCGGCGCCCGATGGCGGGAATGATCCACCGGGGGACGTAGGTGGCCGGGAACACCCAGACGATGCGCGCGACGACCGCCGCGAGCGTGACGACCACGCCGATGGCCAGCAACGACCGGATGTCGCCTGCCGCGGCGACGACGCTGGTGAGCTGCAGCCCGATGAGCCCGAACACGACCGACTCCAGGATGGTGTCGCTCGCCCGCCACACCGCCTGCTCCTGCAGCCGGGTGGCATAACCGCTCTCCGGTGCCTTGAAGCCGAGGTAGAGCCCGGCGACGACCACCGCGAGCACGCCCGACGTGTGCGCCAGCTCGCCGACGAGGTAGACCCCGAACGGCACGACGAGGCCGAGCGCGCTCTCGACGTCGGAGTCGTCGAGGCGGGTGCGGATCTTGTGCACGAGCCAGCCGATCGCCAGCCCGATCGCGGTGCCGCCGACCGCCGCGAGCAGGAACATCCCGAACCCCTCGAGGAGCGAGATCCCGCTCCCGGCGGCCACGGCGATGAACACGCGGAACAGCGTGAGCGCGGTGGCGTCGTTGACGAGGCTCTCCCCGCCCACGATCGTCATGACGCGCCGCGGCAGCCCCAGCCGCCGTCCGATGGACAGCGCCGACACCGCGTCCGGTGGGGCCACCACCGCGCCCAGCACGAGCGCGCCGGGCAGGCCGAGCCCCGGCACCACTCGCCACGCCACCAGCCCGACCACGACCGCGCTGAACACCGGCAACCCCACCGCGAGCAGCCCGATCGGCCGCAGGTTCTGGCGGATGCCGAGGAAGGACGACTCCAGCGCCGACGAGTACAGCAGCGGTGTGAGCACGACGAGCAGCACGACGTTCGGGTCGAACTGCACCGCCTCCACGCCGGGCAGGAACGACGCGCCGATGCCGACCACCACCAGCACGAGGGGGGCGGACACGTCGAGTCGGCGGCAGACCCAGGTCACCGCCAGCGCGCCCGTGACGAGGGCGAGCAACAACAGTTCCGTGTGCACGGTGGCAGGATGGCTCACCGATGACCGACGTTGCGACCTACCGGCGGGAAACACGATGAGCTGCGCCCACACCGTCGACTACGACCGGCCCACGTGGGTCGAGCCCGCCCCCGGTGCGAAGGACACCTGCCAGGACTGCGACGAGCTCGGCGAGAACGTCTGGGCCCACCTGCGCATGTGCCTGACCTGCGGACACGTCGCCTGCTGCGACTCAAGCCCGCACCGCCACGCCACCGCCCACCACCACGGCACCGACCATCCGGTGATGCGCTCGTTCGAGCCCGGGGAGAGCTGGCGCTGGTGCTACGTGGACCGGCGCATCGTCTAGCCCGCGAACGCCGGACTCGTCCACGACGCCCGCGCGGCTCGCCCGGGGGCGGGCCGCAGGGGCGGGCTGCGGCGGCGGACGCCCGGACGTCGCCGCCTACGATGTGTCGTCGTGCGCGTCCTCGTCGTCGGTTCCGGTGCTCGTGAGCACGCGATCGTCCTCGCGCTCGCGCAGGACCCCGGCATCACCGCGCTGGCGTGCGCGCCGGGCAACGCGGGCACGGCCGCCGTCGCCGAGCAGCACGGCGTCGCGCTCACCGACCCGGCCGCCGTCACGGCGCTGGCCCGCGGCTGGTCGGCCGATCTCGTCGTCATCGGGCCCGAGGTCCCGCTGGTGGCCGGCGTCGCCGACGCGGTGCGGTCGGCGGGCATCGCGTGCTTCGGCCCGAGCGCGGCCGCCGCGCGCATCGAGGGGTCCAAGGCGTTCGCCAAGGACGTGATGGCGGCCGCGGGGGTGCGCACGGCGACTGCGGAGGTCGTCGACAACCCCGCCCGACTCGACGCCGCGCTCGCTCGCTTCGCGCCGCCGTACGTCGTCAAGGACGACGGGCTCGCCGCGGGCAAGGGCGTCGTGGTGAGCCCCGACCTCGACGTCGCACGGGCGCACGCCTGCACCCTGCTCGACGGCGGCCACCCGGTGCTGCTGGAGGCCTACCTCGACGGCCCAGAAGTGTCGCTGTTCTGCCTCGTCGACGGCGCGACCGTCGTCCCGCTGCTGCCCGCACAGGACTTCAAGCGCGTCGGCGACGGTGACAGCGGCCCCAACACCGGCGGCATGGGCGCATACGCCCCGCTGCCCTGGGCGCCCCCGGACCTGGCGAAGGAGCTGGTGGCCGAGGTCGTCGCGCCGGTCGCGGCCGAGCTGGCCCGCCGCGGCACCCCGTTCTCCGGGCTGCTGTACGCGGGGCTGGCGCTCACGTCGTCCGGGCCGGCGGTGGTGGAGTTCAACTGCCGGTTCGGCGACCCCGAGACCCAGGTCGTCCTCGCGCTCCTCCGTACCCCCCTGGCGGGATTGCTGCACGCCACCGCCACCGGCGGGTTGGCCGCGCAGCCGCCCCTGAAGTGGGCCGACGGCGCCGCCGTGACGGTCGTCGTCGCCGCCGAGGGCTACCCCGGCCCGCCGCGGCTGGGCGACGTCATCACCGGCGCCGACGGCGAGGGTGTGCTGCATGCGGGCACCCGCCGCCGCGACGACGGGGCCGTGGTGTCCGCGGGCGGCCGGGTGCTGTCGGTCGTCGGCACCGGACCCGACCTGGCCGCGGCCCGCGCCGACGCCTACCGGCGGCTCGACGGCGTGCACCTCGCGGGCGCACACCACCGCACCGACATCGCCGAGCGGGCCGCCGCGGGCATGGTCACCGTGCCACCGCCTGGCCTGCACCGGCTGGGGGCATGATGAGGCAACTCGGCGTGGCGCGGCGCGCAGGCATCCCGCCGTTCCACGTCATGGACGTTTGGGCCGCGGCCGGGGAGCGCCTGCGCACCCACGGCGACCTGGTCAACCTCTCCGCCGGCCAGCCCTCCACCCCCGCGCCCGCGCCGGTCCGCGCGGCCGCGGCGAAGGCGTTGGAGTCGGAGGTGCTCGGCTACACCGTCGCGCTGGGCATCCCGCCGCTGCGCGCCGCGATCGCCGCGCACTACGGCCGCACGTACGACCTGGACGTCGCCCCCGAGGACGTCGTCGTGACCACCGGCAGCTCCGGCGGCTTCCTGCTCGCGTTCCTCGCGGCGTTCGACGCGGGTGACCGGGTGGCCATGCCCCGCCCGGGCTACCCTTGCTACCGCAACATCCTCACGGCGCTGGGCTGCGAGGTCGTCGAGCTCCCGTGCGGGCCGGAGACCCGCTACCAGCCCACGGTCGCGATGCTGGACGCCCTGGACGTGCCGGTGAAGGGGCTGGTGCTGGCCAGCCCGGCCAATCCGACCGGCACCGTGCTCGACCCCGCCGAGCTGGCCGCGCTCGCCACCTGGTGCGCCGAGCACGGCGTGCAGCTCGTCAGCGACGAGATCTACCACGGCATCGCCTACGCCGGCGCGCCCGTCCCGTCGTGCGCGTGGGCGACGTCGCGCGACGCGATCGTCGTCAACTCCTTCTCCAAGTACTTCTCGATGACCGGCTGGCGGCTGGGTTGGCTCCTGCTGCCGCCGCGGCTGCTGCGGGCGGCCGACTGCCTCGCGGGCAACTTCACCGTCTGCCCGCCCGCACTGCCGCAGGTCGCCGCGCTGGCCGCGTTCGACGCCGAGAGCTACGCCGAAGCGGACGGCCACGTCGCCCGCTACCAGCTCAACCGCGACCTGCTGCTCGACGGCCTCACCCGCCTCGGCCTCACCCGGCTCGCCCCCGCCGACGGCGCCTTCTACGTGTACGCGGACGTCGCGCACCTCACGCACGACTCGATGGACCTGGTGTACCGACTGCTCGCCGACGTCGGGCTGGCCGTCGCCCCGGGCCTGGACTTCGACCCGGTCGAGGGCCACCGGTTCATCCGGCTGTCCTGCGCGGGCTCGGCCGCCGAGGTGCGCGAGGCGCTGGTCCGGCTGGAGCGCTGGCTGGGATCTTCCGCTGGGGGGGCCGAGATCGACGTGAGCGGGATTTGACGGCCGCGGAACCCCGCTGACGTCGATCTCGACGGCGCCGACACCCGCCGGGCGTGGCCTCGGCGCCGAAAAATGTCGGTCCCGCGCGCGATGATGCTCCCGCGGCGCGCCCCGCCCGTCCGGATCATGATCATGGCCGTCTGGTAGAACAGGGGCGGCGTGAGGAGAGGTGCTCGGTGACGGACTCGTTCGTACATCTACATGTGCACACCGAGTATTCGATGCTCGACGGCGCGGCCAAGGTCGGCGCATTGTTCGACGAGGTCGAGCGGCTCGGGATGCCCGCCGTGGCGATGACCGATCACGGCAACATGTACGGTTCCGCGGAATTCCATCGGCGCGCGCGAAAATCGACGGCCAAACCCATCATCGGCATCGAGGCCTATCTCGCCCCGCAGTCGCGCCACCACAAGAAGCCGGTGTTCTGGGGGCAGGCGAGCCAACGCGGCTCCGACGAGTACGGCGAGGGCGGCGACGTCTCGGGTGCGGGCGCCTACACGCACATGACGATGCTCGCGCGCACCGCCACCGGGCTGCGCAACCTGTTCCGCCTATCCAGCCTGGCCTCGTACGAGGGCTACTACCGCAAGCCGCGCATGGATCGCGAGCTCGTCGCCGAGCGCGCCGAGGGGATCATCGCGACCACGGGCTGCCCGTCCGGCGAGGTGCAGACCCGCCTGCGCCTTGGCCAGACCGCGCAGGCGCTGGCCGCGGCGGCGGACTACCGCGACATCTTCGGGAAGGAGAACTTCTTCCTCGAGCTGATGGACCACGGCCTGCCGATCGAACGCAGCGTGCGCGAGGGATTGCTGTCGATCGCCGCGCAGCTCGATTTGCCGCCGTTGCCCACGAACGACTCGCATTACGTCACGAAAGACCAGGCGGAAGCGCACGCCGCATTGTTGTGTGTGCAGGCGGGAAAGACCCTCGACGACCCCAACCGGTTCAAGCTCGACGGCGACGGCTATTACCTGCGCAGCGCCGCGGAAATGCGCGAATACTGGGACGCCGAGGTGCCCGGCGCGGCCGACAACACCCTGCTCGTCGCCGAGCGCGTGGAGTCCTACGACGAGGTGTTCGGCGAGGTCGACCGGATGCCCCGCTTCCCGCTCTCGCCCGGCCAGACCGAGGACGACCTGCTGCGCACCGAGGTCGAGAAGTACACCCGGGAGCGCTTCCCGAGCGGCCTCACCGACGAGTACCGCGAGCGCATCGAGCTGGAGCTGCGGGTCATCTCGCAGATGGGCTTCCCCGGCTACTTCCTCGTCGTCGGCGACCTCGTGCGTTGGGCCAAGCAGCAGAAGATCGCGGTCGGGCCCGGCCGCGGCTCGGCCACCGGGTCCCTGCTGGCGTACATCCTGCAGATCACCGACCTCGACCCCATCGAGCACAGCCTGCTGTTCGAGCGCTTCCTCAACCCCGAGCGGGTCAGCCCCCCCGACATCGACCTCGACTTCGACGAGCGTCGGCGCGGCGAGGTGCTGCGCTACACGGTCGACAAGTGGGGCGAGGAGAACGTCGCACAGGTCATCACGTTCGGCACGATCAAGACGAAGGCCGCCATCAAGGACGCCGCGCGCGTGCTGCACGGCCAGCCCGGCTTCGCCATCGCCGACCGCATCTCCAAGGCACTGCCCCCGCCGATCATGGCGAAGGACATCCCGCTCGCGGGCATCTTCGACCCTGCCCACGAGCGCTACGCCGAGGCCACCGAGGTGCGCACGCTCGCCGAGACCGACCCCGAGGTCGGCAAGATCATGGCCACCGCCCGCGGCCTGGAGGGGCTGGTGCGCAACGCGGGCGTGCACGCCTGCGCGGTGATCCTCTCCGCCGAGCCGCTGCTGGCCGTCATCCCGCTGTGGAAGCGCGACGACGGCTCGGTGATCACGGGCTGGGACTACCCGTCGTGTGAGGAGATCGGCCTCCTCAAGATGGACTTCCTGGGCCTGCGCACGCTCACCGTGGTCGGCGACACGGTCGACTCGGTGCGGTCCAACTACGGCGTCGAGATCGACACGGCCACGCTCGCGCTGGACGACAAGTCGACCTACGAGCTGCTGTCCCGCGGCGACACACTCGGGGTGTTCCAGCTCGACGGCGCGGGCATGCGCACACTGCTCAAGGCGATGGAGCCCTCCCACTTCGGCGACATCGCGGCGGCCCTGGCGCTGTACCGGCCCGGCCCGATGGCGGCCAACGCGCACATGGACTACGCCGAGCGCTCCAACGGGCGGCAGCAGCTCACGCCGATCCACCCGGAGCTGGAGGAGGCCCTCGAGCCCATCCTCGGCGAGACCTACCACCTGCTCGTCTACCAGGAGCAGGTCATGGCCATCGCGCAGCGGCTGGCGGGCTACAGCCTCGGCCAGGCCGACCTGTTGCGCCGCGCGATGGGCAAGAAGAAGAAGGAGATCATCGAGAGGGAGTACGAGGGGTTCAAGGCGGGCATGCTCGCCAAGGGCTTCTCGGCGGAGTCCTGCCAGACGCTGTGGGACGTGATGCTGCCCTTCTCCGGGTACGCGTTCAACAAGTCCCACACTGCGGGCTACGGGCTCGTCTCCTACTGGACGGCCTACCTCAAGGCCAACTACCCGGTCGACTTCATGGCCGCGCAGCTCACGTCGATCGGCGACAACAAGGACAAGTCGGCGGTCTACCTCGCCGAGTGTCGCCGGATGGGCATCAAGGTGCTGCCGCCCGACGTCAACGACTCCGACCTGTGGTTTCGCGCCGTCGACGGCGACATCCGCTTCGGGCTGGGCGCGGTGCGCAACGTGGGCGCGAACGTCGTCGAGTCGATCATCAGGACGCGCCGGGACAAAGGCCGGTTCACCTCCTTCACCGACTTCCTGGAGAAGGTCGATCTGCTCTGCTGCAACAAGCGCATCGTCGAGTCGCTGATCAAGGCGGGCGCGTTCGACTCGTTCGGACAGCCCCGCCGCGCGCTGCTGATGGTGCACGAGGAGGCGGTCGACGGGATCACCGGCCTCAAGCGCCAGGAGGCCATGGGCCAGTTCGACCTGTTCGGTGACTTCGGCGGCGGACCCGTGGCCGACGACGTCTCCCCGCTCGCCCACCTCAAGATCACCGGCGAGGAGTGGCCGCGCAAGCAGATGCTCGGCTACGAGCGGGAGATGCTGGGGCTGTACGTGTCGGCCCATCCGCTCGACGGCACCGAGCGCATCCTGCGCAGACACGCGCCCAAGCCGATCGCCGCGCTCATCGACGAGGCGCCGAAGGAGGGCGAGATCGTCCTCGCCGGGATGATCTCCGCCGTCGACCGGCGGGTGAACAAGAAGGGCGAGCCCTGGGCCATCGTCACGATCGAGGACCTGGACGCCTCGATGGAGGTGCTGTTCTTCCCGAAGTCGTACTCGGTGATGTACGAGGACCTCGTCGCCGACGCGGCCGTCGCGGTGAAGGGCCGGGTCAACTGGCGCGACGAGCGGATGTCCGTGTTCGCGTCCGGGGTGGTGGCGCTCGACATCGCCGACGCCCAGGCCGGGCTCGTCCAGCCGCTCGTGCTCAAGGCCGACGCGCTCAAGCTCGACCACGCCACGGTCGGCGAGCTCAAGTCGGCGCTGGTCGCGCACGCGGGCGACACCCCGCTCACGCTCGTGCTCTGCTACCGCAACCGGGAGACGCCGCTGTCGGTCGACGGCTTCTCGGTCACGGTCTCGTCGGCGCTGTTGGGGGAGCTGAAAGGCATCCCCGGGATCGCCGTGGCGACGTAGGCGGCGGCCGCGCCCGGCTCGGCGCGGGCCGGGCCCGGCGGCCGCGGCGACCTCGCCCCACCGCCGTACCTCGCACCCAACCGCCGTACCGCGCCCCCCACCGCCGCGCTCCGACCGTCGCGCCGCGCCCCCCCACCGCCGCACCACGCACCCCACGGCGTCACCTCGCACCCCATCGCCGCACCCCGCACCCCACGGCGTCACCTCGCACCCCACCGATGGGGTGCGAAGTCGCGCGAAGGGGTGCGACGTGCCGGGGTGGGGCGTGTCCGGCGGCCGGCGCTAGCGGCCCGCGGCGGCCCGGCCAACGCCGTGGCGCAGGGAACGCGGGGCGGGCACCGTCACACCGGTGCGGCCCGCCTCGACGGGGCCGATCCGGTCGAGGGCGGCGCTGATGTCGGCGTCGGTGACGTCGGCGTGGGTCATCAGCCGCACCCGGCCTGCCATCGGGCTCGCGCGCACCCCGGCCTGCTCGAAACGCTCCAGAGTGCCCGCCAGGTCGGCCACCGTCACCAGCACGATGTTGGTCTGTGGCACCCCGACCGCCCAGCCGCGCTCGGCGAGGCCCGCGGCGAGGGTGGCGGCCTTGGCGTGGTCCTCGGCGAGCCGGTCGATGCGGTCGAGCGCGACCAGGCCCGCCGCGGCGAGCACGCCCCCCTGCCGCACCCCGCCGCCGAGCATCTTGCGCAGCCGCCGTGCCTCGACGACGAACTCCTCCGACCCGGCCACCAGTGAGCCGACCGGCGCGCTGAGCCCCTTGCTCAGGCACACCGCCGTGGTGTCGGCGCCGACCGTCAACGCCGCGGGGGGCACCCCGAGCGCGACCGCCGCGTGCCAGAGCCGGGCGCCGTCCAGGTGCACGCGCAGGTTCGCGCGCCGGGCCGCCGCGGCGAGGGAGGCGTGCTGATCGGGGGCCGTGACCGTGCCGC
The DNA here is from genome assembly GCA_963822805.1 of uncultured Actinomycetota bacterium. Lineage (GTDB taxonomy): Bacteria > Actinomycetota > Actinomycetes > Mycobacteriales > Pseudonocardiaceae > Pseudonocardia. Next base: position 276,614 of record CAWGIV010000011.1, read on the forward strand.
CCGCGGCGTTGTGCGTGTTCTCCAGACACAGCAGCGTCGTGCGCAGCGCGTAGTAGGGCCCGGAGCGGCCCGCCGCGCGGCGCACCGCGTCGGGGCTGATCGTTCCGGGGCCCGCGTCGTGGGGCAGGGCGCGCGGCATGCCGCCCGCCAGCCACGCGGCCGTGCCCAGCTCGTTGTCCAGCACATGCGCGCCTGCGGGCGCGAGGAAGGCGTCGCCGCGGGAGAGGTGGCTGGTCAGTGCGATGAGGTTGGCCATGGACCCGCTGGGGGTCCACAGCGCGTCGGGCATGCCCAGCAGCCCGGCCACGCGTACCTCCAGCTCGCGCATGGTCGGGTCGCCGTCCAGCACGTCGTCCCCGACCTCGGCAGCCGCCATAGCGGCGCGCATCTGCTTGGTGGGCCGGGTGACGGTGTCCGATCGGAGGTCGATCGGGCCCTCGGATGCCCGGCGCGCTCGGGTGGTGGATCGCACGGGTCCTGATTCAACCAGTCGGCGTCGAGTCGGTCGCGCCGGAGTCACGGAACGGTCACGCTCCTGCGCTGATCGGGGGAATCTAGGCGGCAGGTGCAACCGACTGCGACGGCCTATCGTCCCCGACGGGAAAGGGGGGACGTGGACGCGCTCGCCGAGGCCGAGTTCGAGCGATACCTCCGCGCGCCGGGACGCCGTACACCGCACCGCCTACCTGACTGATGTGCGGCGGCTGGCACCGCGCGGTCGACGACACCCAGGCCGCCTTCGTCGCGCTGCAGCGGCGCTTTGCGACCGGCGGCCCGATGACCTAAGGCCGGCGGGCCGACGACCTGCCCCGGCTGACGACCTGCGGTCGACGGGCTGACGACTGCCCCGGCTGACGACGTGCGGCCGGCGGGCCGACGACCCGCGACCAGGCGGGCTGACGACCTGCGGCTGGCGGGCTAGGGAGGACGAGATGACCGGCGAAACGGGAGACGACGACCGGCTCGCGGGGCTGTTCCGCGCGGCCGCGTCCGAGGCGGGCGCGCCGCCGCCCGGGTTCGACCACGGGGATGTCGTCACCACCTCCCGGCGGATCACGGCCCGCCGTCGTTCCGCGGTGATGGGTGGGGCGGCGGCGCTGCTCCTGGTGGCGGGAGTGGGGACGGTGGTCGCCCTGCCCGGGCCGCCGCCCTCGATGAGCGCGGCGGCCCCTGCCCAACGCGACGGCGCAGGCCCGGCTGCGGTGGCCCCGGACGCGGCGGCAGGTGGCGCCGGCGCGGGCGGTGCAGCTGGCGCGGGCGGTTCGGAGCGCCTGGGTGGCGCAGGCGCGGCTGGGGTAGCCGGCGCGGAGGACGCAGGTGCCAGCGCCGGCGCGGGCGGCTCGGGGACAGGTGCTGGCGCGGGCGGCGCGGAGGGCTCAAGCGCGAGTGGCGCCGCGGGGTTCGGCGGAGGTTCGGGCTCCGGAAGCGCAGGTGCGGGCCCCGGCGCGGCGGGCGGTGGCGTAGTTGCGCCGCTGGGCCCCGGCCGCACCACCTGCGCCGACCGGCAGGACCCGGCGCTACGGGCGCTCCTCGTGCAGGTGCTTCCGGAGGCGACGGCGGCCCACGCCGCGGCGACGACCGACGTCTGCCTGCCCGGCACCCAGCGCTACGTGAGCCTCGAGCTCGGTGGCGGCGTGCTGACGGTCGGTTACCTGCCCCCCGGGACTGTCCCGCGCCTTGCCCCGGGCGCGAGCAGCGCCCGGACCGCCTCGCGCGGCACGGTGATCATCACCCCGCCGACCGCCCTCCGCGACCGCGCCCCCGCGCTGTTCGCCTACCTCGCCCCTCGCTTGTGACCCATGATCGGCGCATTCGGTGCGGGAGGTGCGTCAGCGCACCTCCCGCACCGATTCCGACGATCACGAGGCGCCCGCGGGGGCGTTGTGCGCCCGGCGGCCGGATTGGGCGAGCCCACCGGACCTGTGGGCACCGCGATAGGCGGGGTGAGCACACTGAAACCGTGGGCACCGCGAAAGGCGAGCGACGGCGGGACGCGCTGACCGCTGCGGCGGCGGAGCTGCTCGGCACCGGCGGCTTCGACGCTGTCCGGCACCGCGCGGTGGCCGAGAAGGCCGGGCTACCGCTGGCGTCCACCACCTACTACTTCGCCTCGCTGGACGAGCTGGTCACCGCGGCCGTTGAACGCCACGGCCGCGACGGGCTCGCCGAGGGCCGGGAGCGCCTCGCCACCCTGACCGACCCGGTCGACGACGCCGAGCTGGTCGAGCTGTTTCTCGACCAGCTGCTCGGCGTCGAGTCCCGCGACGGCGGTCTCGACGTCGTGCTCCTGCGCTACGAGCAGCTCGTCGGCTCCGGCAGGCGGCCCTACCTCGCCCCGCTCATGCGTGCCATGCGGGTCGAGTTCGACGCCCTCCTCCGCGAGATCCTCGCCCGCGGCGGCCACCACCGGGGCGAGGCCGCGATGCGCGACCTCGTCGCGATCATCGACGGTGCCGTGATCAGCGCGCTCATCGAGGCAGACCCCGACCCCCGCGCCGTCGCCCGCGCCGTGCTCCGGCGGTCGCTGGGCCCCTCATGATCACCAGTTCGGCGCAAAGGGCGGCCAGATCTGGCCGCATCCGCACCGAACCGGTGATCATGGCCGGCGGGGCGCGCGGGGGGCACGCGGGCGCGGCGCGCGGGCCGTGCAGGTGGGGCCTGCAGGTGGGGGGCGCGCGGGCGGGCGGGGCGGGCCCGCTGGCCGGGGACGTGCGGGCGGGGACACCGTGTGGGCCGTAGGCTGACCGAACGTGATCCCCAACGTCCTCGCCGCCCGCTACGCGAGCCCGACCCTCACCGCGCTCTGGTCGCCGGAGTCCAAGGTGGTGCTGGAGCGGCGGCTGTGGATCGCCGTCCTCGTCGCCCAGCGTGACCTCGGCGTCCCCGTGCCCGACGGCGTGATCGCCGACTACGAGCGCGTCGTCGACCGCGGAGTAGAAGCCGTCGACCTCGCCTCCATCGCCGCCCGCGAGCGGGTCACCCGCCACGACGTCAAGGCGCGCATCGAGGAGTTCTGCGCGCTCGCCGGGCATGAGCACATCCACAAGGGCATGACCAGCCGCGACCTCACGGAGAACGTCGAGCAGCTGCAGATCCGGCTGTCGCTGGAACACGTGCGCGACCGCACCGTCGCCGTGCTCGCCCGCCTCGCCCGCCGCGCCGCCGAGCACGCCGAGCTGGTGCTGACCGGGCGCAGCCACAACGTCGCCGCCCAGGCCACCACCCTGGGCAAGCGCTTCGCCAGCGCCGCCGACGAGCTGCTCGTCGCCTACGACCGGTTGGCGGACCTGTGCGCCCGCTACCCGCTGCGCGGGATCAAGGGTCCGATGGGCACCGCGCAGGACATGCTCGACCTCCTCGACGGCGACCCCGCCCGCCTCGCCGACCTCGAACGCCGCGTCGCCGAGCACCTCGGCTTCACCCGCGTGCTCACCAGCGTCGGCCAGGTCTACCCGCGTTCGCTCGACTTCGACGTCGTCAGCGCCCTCCTGCAGCTCGCCGCGGGCCCGTCCGCGCTGGCCACGACGATCCGGCTGATGGCGGGCCACGAGCTCGTCACCGAGGGCTTCCGGCCCGGCCAGGTGGGCAGCTCGGCCATGCCGCACAAGATGAACTCCCGCTCCACCGAGCGCGTCAACGGGCTCACCGTGCTGCTGCGCGGCTACGCGGGCATGGTCGGGGAGCTGGCCGGGGCGCAGTGGAACGAGGGCGACGTCTCCGACTCGGTGGTGCGCCGGGTCGCGCTGCCCGACGCGTTCTTCGCCCTCGACGGCCTCTACGAGACGTTCCTCACCGTGCTCGACGAGCTCGGCGCCTACCCCGCCGTGATCGCCCGCGAGCTGGACCGCTACCTGCCCTTCCTGGCGACGACCGCGGTGCTCACGGCCGCGGTCCGGGCGGGCGTCGGCCGGGAGACCGCGCACGAGGTGATCAAGGAGCACGCCGTGGCCGTCGCGCTGGCGATGCGCGAGAAGGGCCAAGCCGAGAACGACCTGCTGGCCCGGCTGCAGGGCGACGAGCGGCTGAACCTGCCGCCGGGTGTACTCGACGGCCTGCTGGCCGACCCACTGCGGTTCACCGGGGCGGCGTCCGCACAGGTCGAGGCGGTCGTCGCGCGGGTCGCCGAGATCACGGACGCACACCCCGGGGCCGCCGCCTACACCCCCGGGCCGATCCTGTGAAGCTGCTGCACTCGGGCAAGGTGCGCGACCTCTACGCCGACGGCCCGGACCTCGTCCTCGTCGCCTCCGACCGCATCTCGATCTACGACGTCGTGCTGCCGACGCCGATCCCGGACAAGGGCGCGGTGCTGACGCAGCTGTCGCTGTGGTGGTTCGAGCGCCTCGCCGACCTCGCGCCCCACCACGTGCTCTCCGCCACGGACGTGCCGGCCGAGTTCGCGGGCCGGGCCCTGCGCTGCCGCCGTCTCGACATGCTGCCGGTCGAGTGCATCGCCCGCGGCTACCTCGCCGGGCTCGGTCTGAAGGAGTACGAGCGCCGCGGCACGGTGTCGGGCGTCGCGCTGCCGCCGGGCCTTGTCGAGGGCTCCCGGCTGCCGGAACCGATCTTCACGCCCACCACCAAGGCCCCGGCGGGCGCGCACGACGAGTTCCTCACGTTCGCCGACGTCGCAGGCCTTGTCGGGGCGGCGACGGCGGACCGGCTGCGCAGCCTCACCCTGGACCTCTATCGGCGCGGCGCCGACCTCGCCGCGGCCAAGGGGATCCTCGTCGCCGACACGAAGCTGGAGTTCGGGCTCGACGCGCGCGGCACGATCGTGCTCGCCGACGAGGTGCTGACGCCGGACTCGTCACGGTTCTGGCCCGCCGACCGGTGGCGGCCCGGCGGGCCGCAGTTCTCCTTCGACAAGCAGTTCGTCCGCGACTGGTCCGCGGGTCTGGACTGGGACCGCACCCCGCCGGGACCGGCCATTCCACCGGACGTCGTCGCCGCCACCCGGGCCCGCTACTCGGAGGTCTACGCGGCGCTCACCGGCGTTCCGTTCGGCACGGCGCACCACGCACGGACGGGTGAACCGCCGCCTTGACTCCAGCACCCGGTGCGTCTGGTCGGGCGAAGACCGCCTCGGTAGCCTGACACACCAATGGCTGTGGAGGAGGTCCTCGGGATACGGGGACGTGCGCGGGAACTGTCCGAGCTGGTCGGCGCCTTCCGCTCGGCCGTCGCCGGGCGCGCCGGGGCCGTCCTCATCGGCGGTGACGCAGGCGTGGGCAAGACCAGCCTGGTCGGCGAGCTGCTGCGGCAGGCGCGCCGGAAGGACGCCGTCGTGCTCACCGGCAACGCCATCGACATCGCCGATGCGCCGCCGTTCTGGCCGGTGCTGTCCGCGCTGCGCATGGCGGTGCGGTCGCGACTCGACGACGAGATCGGCGCGCTGCTGTCGCGGTGGGTGGAGCGGCTGCCCGCCACCCGCGGCGAGCGGCTGCTCGACCTGCTGCACGAGATGGTCACGGAGCTGGCCGAGCTGCGCCCGGTGGTGCTGGTGATCGAGGACCTGCAGTGGGCCGACCGGTCCACCCGCGACCTGGTCGCGTACCTGGTGGCGATCCTCACCCATGAGCCGGTGCTGGTCGTGGCCACCTACCGCAACGACACCCCCGGCCGCACGCCCGACCTCGCGGTGGCGCTGGCCGAGCTGCGGCGTCATCAGAAGGTGACGGCGCTGGAGCTGGCCCCGCTGCCGCGCGAGGTCGTCGCCGAGCTGGTGGAGCAGTGGGCGCCGGGCAGGCGCGACCTCGAGGAGCTGGTCTGGCAGCGGTCGACGGGCAACGCGTTCATCGCCGAGGAGACGGTGCGCGCGGTGCTCGGCGGCGACGCCCGCGGCCTGCCGACCACGCTGCGCGAGGTCGTGCTGAGCCGGATCGCGGTGCTCTCGCCCGCCGGGCAGCAGGTGGTGCGGGCGATCGCCTGCGGCGTCGACGGGCTGCGCCACCAGCTGCTGGCCGAGGTGCTCGACCTGCCCGCCACCGTGCTGCTGGACGCGATCCGGGAGGCGGTGGCGCACGGCGTCGTCGTGGTGGACGAGACCGGCGAGGGCTACCGGCTGCGGCACGGCCTGATGACCGAGGTGGTGGCGGGCGACCTGTTGCCGGGCGAGCGCATCGACCTGCACCGGCGGTTCGCGACGGCGCTGGCGGCGGTCCCGGAGTCGACGCGGGAATCGATGCAGCCGGGCCTGGCCGCGCAGCTGGCCCACCACTGGTACGAGGCGGGCGACGCGCAGCAGGCGCTGGTCGCCACCCTGGCGGCGGCACGGGCGTCGGAACGGGTGCATGCGCACTCCGAGGCGTACCGGCACTGGCTGCGGGCGGCGGAGCTGCAGGCGCGGGTGTTCGGCGACGCCGTCGTGGTGCGGCGCGCGGAATGCCTGGACCGCGCGGCCCGGGCCGCCGAGCTCGCAGGCGAGAACGACCAGGCCGTCCGGCTGCTCGACCAGCTTCTCGGCGAACGCGAGGCGCCCGACGGCATGGCCGCGGCGCTGCTGCACGCCCGCAAGGGCACCGCGCTGCGCGCCGCGGGCCGCGTCACCGAGGCGGCGGCGAGCTACCGGGCGGCGGCCGCGCTGCTGCCCGCCGCCACCGGCGCCGAGGCCGAGCGGGCCCAGGTGCTCGCCGGGCACAGCGCCGCGCTGCTGCACGCGCTGGAGTTCGCGGGCGCGCGCACGGTGGCGCTGCAGGCGTTGGCGCCTGCCCGCGCCGCGGGGGCGCGCACGGTCGAGGCGCGGATCCTGGCCGTGCTGGGCTTCAGCCTCGCCTACCTGGAGGACGCGGCAGCCGGCGAAGCCGCCCTCGACCAGGCCCTCGCGGTCGCCGAGGGCACCGGCGAGCCGGAGGTGATCGGCGAGGCCCACCTGCGCAGGGCCGAGCTGCTCGCCGGGCCGCTCAACCAGCTCGTCGAGGGGATCCGGTACGCCCGCAAGGGCGTGGCGCGGATGCGCTCCCTGGGGCTGGCCCGCACGGCCGGGGTGGCCCTCTTGACGTACGCGGCGAACGCGCTGTTCCGGCTGGGGCAGTGGGAGGACGCGCAGCGCGCGGTCGCGGAGGCGTGGGAGCTCGCACCGAGCGGCGCCGCCGCGCTGGACGTGCGGCTGGCCCGGTGCCGCATCGACCTCGCCCGGGGTCGCCTCGACGCCGCCGCCGCCGACCTGGAGGCCGTGGAGCTGCTGGCCCGCTCGACCACCGGCCCCCGGCAGCGCATCCCGCTGCTCGTGCTGTTCTCCGCGCTCGCGCTGTGGCGCAACCAGCCGGAGGTGGCGCTGCGACACGTCGAGGACGGGCTCACCGTGGCCGAGGCGGGCGCGGACGACATCTGGGCGGTCGCGCCGCTGGTGTGGCACGGCACCCGGGCCTGGGCCGACCTCGCCACCACCGGGCTGACGCGGCCCTCGCCGCCGCAAGTCGAGCGGCTGCGCCACCACTGCGCGGAGCTGGCCCGCCGCGGGTCGGGCACCGTGCCCGCCGTCCGCTCGCTGATCGACGCGTTCAGCCTCATGTGCACGGCGGAGATGGCGCGGGCCGAGCACGCCACCGACCCCGAGGTGTGGCAGCGCGCCGCCGACACCTGGGAGCGCTACCAGCACCCCTACCCGTCCGCCTACGCCCGGATGCGGCAGGCCGAGGCGCTGCTGATCCGCCGCCCGCGCGGCAGCCGGGCGACGGATGCGCTGCGGCGGGCCGACGACGTCGCGCGCGCCCTCGGCGCACGCCCGCTGCTGGCGGACATCGCCGACCTCGCGGGCCGGGCCCGGATCACGCTCGACGCCCCGCCGCCGCCCGCGCCCGCCCCGGTTCCGGGCGCGCTCGACGCGCTCACCGCGCGCGAGCTGGAGGTCCTGCGCGAGCTCGCCGATGGCCGCACCAACCGGGAGATCGGCGAGCGGCTCTACATCAGCGAGAAGACCGTCAGCGTGCACGTCGCCCGGATCTTCACGAAGATCGGTGTGCACAGCCGGGTGCAGGCCAGCGCCGTGCTGCACCGCTCATGCCGGACACCCTGACCCCTCCTCGACCAGTTGCCGCAGCCTGCGCAACGCCCGCGCGCGCGTCGGCCCGATGCTGCCCACCGGGATCCCGGTGGTCGCGGAGAGCTGCGCGTACCCGGGCGGGTCGTCCTGGAACAGTGAGCTGAGCAGCGTGAACGACCGCGCGGGCAGCGTCGCCAGCAGGCCGCGCAGGTGCCGGGCCTGGTCGGCGTCGACGACCGAGCGCTCGACGTCGGTGCCCGCGTCGGCGTACTCGGCGCTCTCCGGCAGGGCCTCGAAACGGCGCTGCTCGGCCAGGATCCGCAGGCACTCGCGGCGGGCCGTCGTCTTCAGCCAGCCGCCGAGCGCCTCGGGCTCGCGGATCTGGTGGTGGTTTTCCAGCATGCGCAGCCAGGTCCGCTGCGTCGCGTCGCGGGCATCGGCCTCCTGCAGCCGGTAGGAGGTGACCATCGCCGCGACGGCGGGCTCGAACCGCCGCACGACCTTCGCCCACGCGGCCGAGTCGCCTGCCACGGCGATGCGCATCAGCTCGGTCGTGGTCAGGGGCTCGGTGGTGGCGGGTTCGACAGGGGGGCTGTCGAGGGAAAGGGTCATCGGACTCTCCTCGCACGAACTCTTGCGGGGAGGACAGCCTCTTCCGATGGTCGGGTCGTGACGTCCGATGAATTGCCTACGCGCCCAGAGCGGAGCACCCTATTTCGCCAAGCGGACGGTCGGCGGGCGTCGGTTCGGGCTGCGCCTGCCGGGGCCGGGGCGGTTCGGCGCGGTGGTCGTGGCAGCGCCGCTCGATCGCCACCGCCGCCCAGCGCCTGCCGAGCAGCGGCCGGGCGACGCCGTTCACGAGCCGCTCGGCCCCCCACACCGACCGGGCGCGGTTGAGCGACTTGGCGAGGTTGTAGGACTCCCACTCCAGCTTGTTGCGGACGATCGTCTGCTCGGGGCCCGGCTTCGCGGCGGCGAAGACGAGCGCGTTCCACCACACGCGCTCGCGATAGGTCCGCAGCAGGACCTCGCACGCCCGCTCGTCCCACGTGCCCAGGACGCGGTCGAGGACGGCGATGCCGGGCTCGTAGCTCTTGGCGAGCATGCGCTGCACCGGGTTCACGGTGCGGACCAGCAGGTTGTTCACCTGGTCGTGGTCGAACTTGCGCTTCTGCATGATCTCGTAGTTGTCCAGCTCGGCGGGGTCGAGGTTGGCGGCGATGGCCCGCGGGAGGTCGTAGTTGATGTGGGCGTTGATCCCCAACAGGGCGTTCTGGACGACGGACGAGCCGGGCTGTGCCGCCACGCGATAGGCGAGCCGCCACGCCCGGTCCTGGTCGCCCCGGCTGTGGGGTGCGAGCAGCGAGTGGAAGTACAACGTGGAGAACCTGCCCGACAGCCGGTAGATCCAGGACGGGTCCATGAAGATCTGGCGACCCGCGTACTCCCGGCAGCCGTTGAGCGCCGCGTAGACCTCGAGCGTCATCATGTAGTAGAGCCGCAGGAAGATGGCCCTGCGGTCGTTCTTCTCGTGGAAGAAATGGAGGCCTTCCCGCATACAGTCGAGAGCCTCTTCGATGTTGCGGGGCTGCTGCGCGGCCAGTTTGTTGATGTCCACTTGGTTCTCCCTTCCACGGCTGAGGAGCGGTCCGACCCCCGCCCTGATACCTCCGGGTCCGGCGGCCTCGTAGGCTGCACAACCGTGGCCAGAGTGGTGGTGGACGTGATGCCGAAGCCGGAGATCCTCGACCCGCAGGGGCAGGCCGTGACGGGTGCGCTCGCCCGGCTCGGGATCACCGGCGTGGCCGACGTGCGCCAGGGCAAGCACTTCGAGCTGGAGGTGGACGACGGGGTGGACGACGCCACGCTGGAGCGCATCGCGGGCAGGCTCCTGGCCAACCCCGTGATCGAGGACTGGCGGGTCACCCGGTCGTGAGAACGCGGCATCTGCTTGTCAGGGTGGCGCCATGAGAGTGGGCGTCATCACGTTCCCCGGCACGCTCGACGACGGCGACGCCGCCCGCGCGGTCCGCCTCGCGGGCGGACAGGACGTCGCTCTGTGGCACGCCGACCACGACCTGCGTGGGGTCGCCGCCGTGATCGTGCCCGGCGGCTTCTCCTACGGTGACTACCTGCGCGCGGGCGCCATCGCGAGCCTCGCCCCGATCATGACCGAGGTCGTCGCCGCGGCCCGGCGGGGCCTGCCGGTGCTGGGCATCTGCAACGGCTTCCAGATCCTGTGCGAGGCGGGCCTGCTCCCCGGCGCGCTCGTGCGCAACGCGGGGCTGCACTTCCTCTGCCGCGCCCAGCGGCTCACGGTCGAGGCCGAGACGGCGTGGACCGCCGACCTCGCGGGCCGGGAGATCCTCGTTCCGGTCAAGAACGCCGAGGGCCGCTACGTGGCCGATGCCGCCACGTTGGCCGAGCTCGAGGACACGGGGCGGGTCGTGTTCCGCTACACGGGCGGCAACCCCAACGGCTCGCTGAACGACATCGCGGGCGTCGCGTCGGCCGACGGGCGCGTCGTCGGGTTGATGCCGCATCCCGAGCACGCCGTCGACCGGCTCACCGGCCCCTCCACCGACGGGCTCGCGCTGTTCACCTCCGTCCTGCGAGCGGCCGCGGCCGCGTGATGGTCGGTCGGGGCGAGGTGCGGGAGCCGGTGCGGCGGCTGCTGTTGGTCGAGGACGACCCCGGCGACGCGTTCCTCGTCGGCGAGCTGCTCGCCGAGGTCGACCCGGACCTGGCGCTGACCGTGGCCGAGTCGCTGCCCGCCGCGCTCCGGCAGCTGGCCGCGGCCGACTGCGTGCTGCTCGACCTCAACCTCCCCGGCTGCACGGGCCTCGACGGGCTGCGCACGCTGCTCGCGGCCGACCCGCTCGCCGCCGTCTGTGTCCTCACCGGCCTCGACGACGAGCATCTCGGTACCGACGCCGTCGCCGCGGGTGCCCAGGACTACCTGGTCAAAGGCAAGGTCGACGGCCCGCTGCTGATCCGCGCCATCCGGTACGCCGTCGAGCGCCGCCGCGCCGAGACAAGCGTGCTGCGGCTGCGGGAGGCGGAGCTCATCGCGGCCGAGTCCGACCGTCTGGAGCGCGGCCTGCTGCCCTCGCCGCTGCTGGCGGGCAGCGGTGTGCGCCCCGTCACGTTCTACCGCGCGGGCCGCACCCGCGCCCTGCTCGGCGGGGACTTCTTCGACGCCGTCCGCGACCCCGACGGCACCGTGCACGCGATCATCGGCGACGTCTCCGGGCATGGCCCCGACGAAGCCGCGCTCGGGGCGCTCCTGCGGGTGTCGTGGCGGGCGCTGGTGCTGGCCGGGGTGGCCGAGGAGCGCCTGCTGCCGGAGCTGCAGCGGCTGCTGGTCACCGAGCGGCACGACCCTCGGCTGTTCACCACGGCGTGCACGGTCACGATTTCCGGTCGGTCCGCCGCCGTGCGGGTCGCCGGGCATCCGCCGCCGGTGGCGCTGTGGTCGTCTGCCACGCTCACGCCGCCTGTGGGGCTGCCGCTCGGGGTCGGGACGGCCGAGAGCTGGCCGCCGTTGCTGGTCGAGCTGCCGCCCGGGTGGGCGCTGCTGCTCTACACCGACGGCGTCATCGAGGCGCGCGACCCGGCCACCGGCGAGTTCCTCTGGATCGACGGCCTTCTGGACCTGCTCGCCGCCCACCGCGCTGTCCCGTACGCCGAGCTGCCCGCCCGGCTCGTGGAACGCGCCGAGACCTACAACGGGGGTCCGCTGCTCGACGACGTCGCCATCCTGCTGCTGCTGGGCCCCTGATGCGACCCGACGCGGCACGCCGGTGGACGCTCAAGCGGGTCTTCGCGTTCGGCGCGGCGTGCGCCGGGCTCGTGACGGTGGGCGCCGTCGCGCTCGGCGCCACGGCGCTGCTGCGGCTGAACGACGCCCGGGTCCTCCTCCTGGACCAGGTGGAGCCCGCCGGGCTCGCTGCGCAGAACCTGCTGGGTGCCCTGGTCGACCAGGAGACGGGGGTCCGCGGGTTCGTCATCAGCGGCGGCAACTCCGCCTTCCTCGACCCGTACCTGCAGGGGCGGGCGGGCCAGCAGCGTGACGAGGGCGCCGTCCGGGCGTTCGTGGCGTCCGGTGACCATCCGGCCGTCGCAGCGGATCTCGCCGCCGTGCAGACCGCCGTGGCGGCGTGGCGAAGCACCTACGCCCAGCCCGCGCTGGACCGCTCGCCCGCCACCCCCGGCCTCGATGCGGGGAAGGACCTGTTCGACGAGGTCCGGCTCGCGGTGAGCCGTCTCCAGGGCGACCTGTCCACGGAACGGGCCGTCGCGCGCGACCGGCTCAGTGCCGCGGCGTACAACCTGGCTCTGGTCGGCGTGGGCGTCACCCTGATGATCATCGGGTTTCTCGCTGCCGCCGCGTTCGGGCTACGGCGGTCGGTGCTGCGGCCGGTGTCGGAGCTGGCGGCGAAGGTGCGCGCCGTCGCGTCCGGCGACATGGGCCACCCGGTGACCGTCGACGGGCCCCGGGAGATCATCGAGCTGGGCGCCGACGTCGACTCGATGCGCCTCGCCATCCTGCGCGAGCTCGACGTTGCGCAGGAGGCCAACCGGCTGCTGGCCGAGCAGGCCCGCGATCTGGAGCGGTCCAACAACGATCTGGAGCAGTTCGCCTACGTCGCGAGCCACGACCTGCAGGAGCCGCTGCGCAAGGTCGCGAGCTTCTGCCAACTGCTGCAGCGCCGTTACGCGGGCAAGCTGGACGAGCGGGCCGACCAGTACATCGGGTTCGCGGTCGACGGCGCCGAGCGCATGCAGCAGCTGATCAACGATCTGCTCGCGTTCTCCCGGGTGGGCCGCGCCACGTCCGACTTCACCGACGTCGCCCTCGACGCCGTGGTCGCCGCGGCCGCCGCCCAGCTCGAACCGGCCCGCAGCGACGTCGACGGCACGATCGAGATCGGGTCGCTGCCGGTGGTGCGCGGCGACGCGTCGCTGCTGCGGGCACTGTTCGTCAACCTGATCGGCAACGGGCTGAAGTTCCATCGCGACGCAGTGCCACCGCGCGTCACGGTGCGTGCGCAAGAGGTGGGCGACGGGTGGGAGATCACGGTCGCCGACAACGGCATCGGTATCGATCCGGAGTACGTCGACAAGGTTTTCGTGATCTTCCAACGCCTGCACGCCCGCGACGTCTATGCTGGCACCGGTATCGGCCTCGCGCTGGCGAAGAAGATCGTGGAGTTCCACGGCGGGCGCATCGGCATCGACCCACCATGCCCGCAGCCGGGCACCACGCTCCGGCTCACGTTGCCTGCGGCAGGGGAGTCCTCATGATTGGCTGCGATGTGCGTGTGATCAACGTTCTGCTGGTGGAGGACGACCCCGGCGACGTCCTGATGACCCGCGAGGCGTTCGAGGAGTACCTGAACAACCGGCTCGACGTCGTGAGCGACGGCGCCGAAGCCCTGGCGTACCTGCGCCGCGAGGGCGAGTACGCCGAGGCCCCCCGCCCCGACCTGATCCTGCTCGACCTGAACCTGCCCCGCCGCGACGGGCGCGAGGTGCTGGCGGAGGTCAAGGCCGACGACAGCCTGCGGCACATTCCGGTCATCGTGCTCACCACCTCACAGGCCGACGAGGACGTGCTGCGCAGCTACCAGCTGCACGCCAACGCCTACGTCACGAAACCCGTCGACTTCGACGGGTTCATCGACGCGATCCGCCAGATCGACCACTTCTTCGTCAGCGTCGTCCAGCTCCCCACGGGCGAGGACTGACCGGCCCGCCCCGCCCAGCTCGCCCCCGCCCAGCTCGCCCCCGCCCAGCTCGCCCGCCCCCGCCCAGCCCAGCTCGCCCGCCCGCCCCTGGCCAGCCCCCGCCCCGGCCTAGCCCCAGCCCCCGCCCCGGCCCAGCCCCAGCCCACTCCCCCACCCCCCATGATCACCGGTTCGTTGCGTTTGCGGCCGGATCTGGCCGGTCTGCGCACCGAACCGGTGATCATGCCGATTTTCGGCGGGGTGAGCAGGCGATTCGGGGTGCGGAGGACGGCGAACGTAGGGTGAGGGCGTGCCGACCGTTGCTCCGTCCGACACCGTCGCGGGCGCCGCCGCCACGCCCGACCACCCGCAGCCCTCTCGCGAGCTGGGCCTGGCCGGCGACGAGTACGCCCGCATCCGGGAGATCCTCGGCCGCCGCCCCACCGACGCCGAGCTGGCGATGTACGCGGTGATGTGGAGCGAGCACTGCTCCTACAAGTCCTCGAAGGTGCACCTGGCCTACTTCGGCGAGACCACCACGCCCGCCATGCGGGAGCGCATGCTCGCAGGCATCGGGGAGAACGCGGGCGTCGTCGCGATCGGCGACGGATGGGCCGTCACGTTCAAGATCGAGTCGCACAACCACCCGTCCTACGTGGAGCCCTACCAGGGCGCGGCCACCGGGGTCGGCGGGATCGTGCGCGACATCATGGCCATGGGGGCGCGGCCGGTCGCCGTCGCCGACCCGCTGCGCTTCGGCCCGGCCGACGCGCCGGACACCCGCCGGGTGCTGCCCGGCGTCGTCGCGGGCGTCGGCGGCTACGGCAACTCGCTCGGCCTGCCCAACATCGGTGGCGAAGTGGTGTTCGACGCCTCCTACGCGGGAAACCCCCTCGTCAACGCCCTGTGCGTGGGCGCGCTGCGGGCAGAGGACCTGCACCGGGCGTTCGCGTCCGGGGTGGGCAACACGATCATCCTGTTCGGCGCGCGCACCGGGCTCGACGGCATCGGCGGCGTCTCGGTGCTGGCCAGCGAGACCTTCGACGGCGACGAGAGCGCGGACGGACGCAAGAAGCTGCCGTCGGTGCAGGTGGGCGACCCGTTCACCGAGAAGGTGCTGATCGAGTGCTGCCTGGAGCTGATCGGCGCGGGCCTGGTCGTCGGCCTCCAGGACCTCGGCGGCGCGGGCCTGTCGTGCGCCACCTCCGAGCTGGCCAGCGCGGGCGACGGTGGCATGCGCATCGACCTCGACGCCGTCCCGCTCCGGGCCACCGGCATGACGCCCGCGGAGATCCTCTCCAGCGAGTCCCAGGAGCGGATGTGCGCGGTCGTGCGGCCCGCCGACGTCGAGCCGTTCCTGGCGATCTGCCAACGGTGGGACGTGCTCGCCACCGTCATCGGCGAAGTCACCGACGGCGACCGGCTGGTGATCACGTGGGGCGGCGAGACCGTCGTCGACGTGCCGCCGCGCACGGTCGCCCACGACGGCCCGGTGTACCGGCGGCCGGTGGCCCGCTCGGCGCGGCAGGACGCGCTGGTCGCCGACGTCCCCGACACCCTTCCGCGCCCGGCCGCGCCGTCCGAGCTGCGCGCCGAGATCCTCCGGATGGCCGCGAGCCCCAACCTCGCCAGCCGGGCCTGGGTCACCGACCAGTACGACCGCTACGTCCGCGGCAACACCGTCAGCGCCCAGCCCGCCGACGCCGGGATGATCCGCATCGACGAGCGGACGGGCCGCGGAGTGGCGGTCGCGACCGACTGCAACGCCCGCTTCGTCGCCCTCGATCCCTACACCGGCACGCAGCTCGCGCTGGCCGAGGCGTACCGGAACGTGGCGACCACCGGCGCTGTGCCGATCGCGGTCACGAACTGCCTCAACTTCGGCTCGCCGGAGGACCCGCACGTCATGTGGCAGTTCCGGGAGGCCGTGCGCGGGCTCGCCGACGGCTGCGCGCGCCTGGGCATCCCGGTCACCGGCGGAAACGTGAGCTTCTACAACCAGACCGGCGACCGCGCGATCCTGCCCACGCCGGTGGTCGGGGTGCTCGGGGTGATCGAGGACGTCGCGCGCCGGGTGCGGCCGGGCTTCGCGCGCGACGGCGACGTCATCGTGCTGCTCGGCGAGACCCGCGACGAGTTCGGCGGCAGCGAGTGGGCGCACGTCGCGCACGGGCACCTGGGCGGGCGACCGCCCACGGTCGACCTCGACGCCGAACAGCGCCTCGCGGGCGTCCTGGCGGGCGCGGCCGCCGACGGGCTGCTCACCGGCGCGCACGACCTGTCCGACGGGGGGCTGGCGCAGGCGCTGGTCGAGTCGTGCCTGATCGGCGGCGCGGGGGCGATGATCGACGGGTTGCCGCCCAGGATCGATCCGTTCGTGGCGCTCTTCGCCGAGTCGGCCGCCCGCGTGCTGGTGACGGTGGCGGACTCGGAGGTGCTGCTGGCGCGCGCCGCCGCGGCCGGGGTGCCCGCTGCGCCGATCGGCTGGACGGGCGGCAACGCCCTGGGCATCGACGTGGTCCCGCCGCTGCCGCTCACCGAGCTGCGGGCCGCATGGGAGGGCACGCTCCCGGCGCTGTTCGGCTGACGGCCGCGCCCGACTTCCGCGCGCCCCGCCCACCCGCGCGCCCCGCCCGCCGCGCGCCCCGCCGCCGCGACCGCGCACCCCTTGGGCCGACCGCGCACCCCTTGGACCGACCGCGCACCCCACCGGTGGGGTGCGCGGTGGCGCGTTGGGGTGCGCGGTGGCGGGGTGGGGTGCGCGGTGGCGCGGTGGGGTGCGCGGTCGGATGGTGCGGGTGCTGCGCGCTAGCGTCGGGTCCGTGACGGGCGGGGCGGCGGTGCTCGCGTGGCTCGACGGCGGTCCGCCGCCCGAGCGGTCCGTGCTGCGGGCCGCAGTGAAGGAGAGCCTGGCCGCGCTGGCCGCCGTGGCGCCCGGGCGCAGCGTCGAGGTCCGGGTGCCGCCGTTCGGGGCCGTGCAGTGCGTCAGCGGGCTGCGCCACGGGCGCGGTACGCCGCCGAACGTCGTCGAAGCCGACCCGAAGACCTGGCTCGCGCTCGTCACCGGCCGTCTCGACTGGGACGAAGCCCGGCGCACCGGGCGGCTGTCCGCCTCGGGTACCCGCACGGGGGAGGTCCGACAACTCCTGCCGCTCACGTGAGCGGAGGGCCGTCGCAGCGGTGCACTCGTCGCAACGGCGCAAGGAGGTGACCGGCCGAACGGAGGATGGCTGGCGTCCGGGTGGCGGCCCTGCGCACCTGCGACCAGAGCCACGGCCGCCGGTTGTGGTGACGCGCGTCCCCGTGCATGGGGTCCCGGGCTGGGCGCGGCGTAGGATCAGGGGCCTGACCCGCCGACGCTGTCGAGGAGCGTGTCGTGCGCCCGAGCTCCCCCGACGAGAACCCCCCCGATTCCGACGTCGCCGAAGAATGTGGCGTCTTCGGCGTCTGGGCTCCTGGCGAGGACGTCGCCAACCTCACCTACTACGGCCTCTACGCCCTGCAGCACCGCGGGCAGGAGGCGGCGGGCATCGCCGTGTCCGACGGGCGGCGCACGGTTGTCTACAAGGACCTGGGCCTGGTCAGTCAGGTCTTCGACGAGCAGGTGCTGAGCGCGCTGGCGGGCCACATCGCCGTCGGCCACTGCCGTTACTCCACCACCGGCTCCACCACCTGGGAGAACGCCCAGCCGACGTTCCGCACCACCGCGACGGGCAGCGGCATCGCGCTCGGCCACAACGGCAACCTGGTCAACACGGCCGAGCTGCGCGACGAGGTCGCGAAGCTCGAGCACCGCACCGGCATGGGCGCGAGCACCGACTCCGACCTCGTCACCGAGCTGCTCGCGGCCACGGCCGCCGACATCGGCGTCGAGGAGGCGGCGATGCGGCTGCTTCCCCGGCTGCGCGGGGCCTACTCCCTGGTCTTCGCCGACGAGGCCACCCTCTACGCCGCCCGCGACCCCCATGGGGTACACCCCCTCGTCCTCGGGCGCCTGGAGCGCGGCTGGGTGATCGCGAGCGAGACGGCGGCGCTGGACATCGTCGGCGCGTCGTTCGTGCGCGAGGTCGAGCCCGGCGAGCTGCTGGCCATCGACGCCGACGGCATGCGCAGCTCCCGGTTCGCCAATCCGGAGCCGAAGGGCTGCGTGTTCGAGTACGTCTACCTCGCCCGCCCCGACACCGCGATCGCGGGCCGCTCCGTGCACGCCACCCGCGTCGAGATCGGACGGCGGCTGGCCGCCGAGCACCCCGTCGAGGCCGACCTGGTGATCCCCACACCGGAGTCCGGCACTCCGGCCGCCGTCGGCTACGCGCAGGGCTCCGGCATCCCCTACGGCCAGGGCCTGGTCAAGAACGCCTACGTGGGCCGCACGTTCATCCAACCGTCGCAGACGATCCGCCAGCTCGGCATCCGGCTCAAGCTCAACCCGCTCCGGGAGATCATCCGGGGCAAGCGGCTGGTCGTGGTGGACGACTCGATCGTGCGCGGCAACACCCAGCGCGCGATCGTCCGGATGCTGCGCGAGGCGGGTGCCCTGGAGGTGCACATCCGGATCGCGTCGCCGCCGGTGCAGTGGCCGTGCTTCTACGGCATCGACTTCGCCACCCGCGCCGAGCTGATCGCCAGCGGCCTGGACGTCGAGGGCGTCCGGCGCTCGATCGGGGCCGACACGCTGGGCTACATCTCGCTCGACGGGCTCGTCGCGGCCAGCGAGCAGCCGCGCACCCGGCTGTGCATGGCCTGCTTCGACGGCACCTACCCGATCCCGTTGCCCGACGAGGCGCGGCTGGGCAAGCACCTGCTGGAGGAGCTGGCTCCCGTCGCGGTCGGCTACGGGGCGGCCGACGCCCTGAACCGCCCATGAGCGAGAACGCCAGTTACGCGGCCGCGGGCGTCGACATCGACGCGGGGGAGCGCGCGGTCGAGCAGCTGCGGCCCCTCGCGGAGCAGGCGCGGCGCCCCGAGGTGCTGGGTGGCATCGGCGGTTTCGCGGGCCTCTTCGCGCTGAAGCTGGGCCGCTACACCGAGCCGGTGCTGGCCTGCTCGACCGACGGGGTGGGCACCAAGGTCGCGATCGCCCAGGCGCTGGACAAGCACGACACGATCGGGCTCGACCTGGTCGCGATGGTGGTCGACGACCTCGTCGTGTGCGGGGCCGAGCCGCTGTTCCTGCAGGACTACATCGCGGTCGGCAAGCTCGTGCCCGAGCACATCGCGGCCGTGGTGGCGGGCATAGCGGCGGGCTGTCAGCGGGCGGGCTGCGCGCTGCTGGGCGGGGAGACCGCCGAGCATCCCGGGATGATGGAGGCGGGCGGGTACGACCTGTCGGCCACCGGCGTCGGGATCGTCGAGGCCGACGCCATGCTGCGGCCCGCGCACGTGCGCCCCGGCGACGTGCTGCTCGGCATGGCCAGCTCCGGCCTGCACTCCAACGGCTACTCGCTGGCCCGCCACGTGCTGCTGCGGATCGCCCGGATGCCGCTCGAAGGCCACGTCGAGGAGCTGGGCCACACCCTGGGCGAGGAGCTGCTCGTCCCCACCACGATCTACGCGCGCGACTGCCTTGCGCTGGCCGCCGAGACGAACGTCCGCACGTTCGCGCACATCACCGGCGGCGGCCTGGCGCGCAACCTGGCCCGGGTGCTGCCCGACGGCCTCGGCGCGGTCGTCGAGCGCGGCAGCTGGACCCCGCAACCGGTGTTCCGGCTGATCGCCTCGCTGGGCCGGGTGGAGCGTGCGGAGATGGAGCAGACGTTCAACATGGGCGTCGGGATGGTGGCCGTGCTGGCCGCCGCCGACGTCGACCGCGCGCTGGCCGTCCTCACCGCGCGGCACGTCCCGGCGTGGGTGCTGGGCGACGTGCGCCGCGGCCGGGGCGTCGAGCTGGTGGGCGAACACCCCCGCTTCTGATGGGGCACGAGACCGACGTTCTCGGTGCTCAAACCCCGAAAACGTCGGCCTCGGCGGTTAGCAAGCCTCAGCGTCGCCGCGGAGCATCGGCGGGTGCAGGGTGGTCGCCGGGCCGCGCCGGAACAGCTGCGCCGGACGGCCCCGTCCGCCGGTGACGAGCCGCTCGGTGGGCAGCAGGAAGCCCGGCGTGCCCGTGACCTTGCGCTGGAAGTTGCGCGGGTCCAGCCGCGCCCCCCACACGGCCTCGTAGATCGCGCGCAGCTGCGAGACCGTGAACTCCGGCGGGCAGAACGCGGTCGCCAACGTCGTGTACTCGATCTTGGCGCGGGCGCGTTCGACGCCGTCGGCGAGGATTCGGTCGTGGTCGAACGCCAGCCCGGACACGTCCGCGACCGGATACCACCCGCTCGCCTCCGCATCGGCCCCCGCCCGCGGCTCGGGAAGGTCCGGCACGAGCGCGAGGTGGCCGACCGACAGCACCCGCCCGCGCGGGTCGCGGTCGGGCGCGGCGTAGCTCGCCAACTGCTCGAGGTGGGGCCCTGCGACCGTCAGGCCGGTCTCCTCGACCAGCTCCCGCGTGGCCGTGTCGACGAGGTCCTCCCGCGGCTGGACGAACCCGCCGGGAAGGGTGAGTGCGCCCGCGAACGGCGGCCCCGAGCGCCGGATCAGCAGCGTCGACAGGGCGCCTTCGCGCACGGTGAGAATCACCAGGTCGACCGCGACCGCGAACAGGTTGCCCCGCATGGACGTCACCTTGGCTAGCCCGTGATTATCGTCGCGCTGACGATAGATCACCGCGGGGGGACGGACCGGCCCACCCCACCCAAGATCACCGGTTCGGGCTGTAAACCGGCCAGATCCGGCCGGAAGTGCGCCGAACCGGTGATCACCGGGTGGGGGGCGGGGCTGCACCGAACCGGGCGATCTTGGGCCGGGGCGCCCGCGGACCTCACAGGTCCAGCACGAGGCGCGGGGTGCAGGAGCGCGAGATGCAGATCAGCATGCAGTCGTTCGCGGCCCGCTCGTCGGCCGTGAGCACCGAGTCCCGGTGGTCGGGCGCACCCCCGAGCACGCCCGTCTCGCACGTGCCGCAGGTGCCCTCGGCGCACGAGGACAGCACACCCACCCCGGCCGCCTCGACGACGTCCAGGATGGACCGCTCCGGCGGCACGGTCAGGGTGAGCCCGCTTCGCGCGAGCTCGACGTCGAACGCCTCGGCGCGCACCGGCGCGCTCAGCGGGCGCGCGGCGAACCGTTCCAGGTGCAACGCCCGCGACGGCCACGCCGCGCAGCGCTTCTCCACCGCGGCGAGCAGCGGCTCGGGCCCACAGCAGTAGACGAGCGTGTCGGGCTCCGGGGTGCCGAGCAGGGTCGCGAGGTCCAGCAGGCCGGTCTCGTCCTGGGGACACACCGACACGCGGTCGCCGTGCCCGGCCAGCTCGTCGAGGAACGCCATCGAGGTCCGGGTGCGGCCGCCGTAGACGAGGCGCCACTGGGCGCCTGCCGCCTCGGCCGCCGCGATCATCGGGATGATCGGCGTGATGCCGATGCCGCCCGCGATGAACAGGTAGCGGGGCGAGGGGGCCAGCGCGAAGTTGTTGCGCGGCCCCCGGACCCGCACGACGTCGCCTGCGGCCAGCCGGTCGTGGACGTGCCGGGAGCCGCCGCCGCCGTCGGCATCGCGCAGGACGCCGAGGCGGTAGGCGCCGCGGTCGTCGACGTCGCCGCACAGGGAGTACTGGCGGTTCGGCACCCCGCCGCCGAGGATGAGGTCGACGTGCGCGCCGGGTGTCCAGGCGGGCAGCGGCGCGCCGTCGACCGCGCGCAGGGTCAGTGCGACCACGCCCTCGGCCTCGTGCTCCTTGGCCGCGACGCGGACCTCGGTCTCCAGCTCGCGGGTGACGACAGTGGTGTCGGTGTGGTGTCCCGCGGTCTCGACGTGTTCGCGACGGTCCTGGCGCGCGGGCGTGTCGGTCACGGGGAACGTCAGGTGCAGGTGCTCCCACACGTACATGTTGGGCGTGGTGCGGTAGCGCTCGGGGGTCTCGGTGATCGTGTAGTCGCCCATCAGCGGCAGCCCCTCCGCCAGTGCGATCTTCGCCTCCAGGCGGGCCAGCGGGGCGCCGATGCAGCCGTGCATGCCCTCGCCGAAGCCGAGGTGGCGCTGCTTGCCGCGGGTGACGTCGAAGCGGTCGGGATCGGGGAAGCGGCGCTCGTCGCGATTGGCGGCGCCGTAGACCAGCACGACCCGGCCGCCCGCGGGGATCGTCACCCCGTGCAGCGTGACCTCGCGGGCGGTGGTGCGCCCGACCAGCTGCAGGGGAGCGGCGATGCGGATGGCCTCCTCGACGGCGTCGGGGATCAGCTCCGGGCGCGCGCGGAGGATCGCGCGCTGGTCCGGGTTCTCGGCGAGCAGCTTGAACAGGGTGCCGATGAGCCCGGCGGTGCTCTCCACCCCACCGAGGAACAGCACCATCATCAGGCCCATGACCTCCGACGCCGGCGCGATGTGGTCGTCCGCGAACGGCACGCCGTCGATCTCGGCGGTGACCACGTGGGTGACCAGGTCGGCGCGGGGGTTGCGGCGGCGCTCGTTCAGGAGGTCGACGAAGTAGGACTGGATGCCCGCGGTCGCGGCCTTCGCGACCGGGGTGAGCCGGGCGTCGTCGGGCTTGCGGTCCTTGAGCTCGTGCACCCAGCGCTCCAGCCGGGCGCGGTCGGGGCCGGACTCGGGCAGGCCGAGCAGGTCGAAGAACACCGCGTTGGGCGTCGGCCAGGCCAGCTCCTGGGCGAGGTCGACGGTGCCGCGGTGCCGCCAGGCGTCGATCAGCCGCCGCACGGTGGCCCGGACGACGCCCTCGCGCTCGGCGACCCGCTGCGGAAGCAGCTGCGGCTGCACGATCCGGCGGATCTGGTCGTGGCGCGGGTTGTCGACGTCGGGCAGGAACCCCGGACCGCTCTGGTCCTTGGCGGTGTCGTCGATGTCGATGCCCTCGAACGACCGGAACGTCTCGGGGTCGAGCGCGGCCGCGCGCACGTCGTCGAACCGCGAGAGCGCCCACCAGTTCCACTTCTCGCTGTAGAACACCGGCGCCTCGTCGCGCATCCACCGGTAGACCGGGAAGGGGTCGGCCTGGAACGCCGGGCTGAACGGGTCATACTCCCTCCGCAGGGGCGGGGCGCTGGTCATGGACAACCTCCCGGTGGATCGTTCCAACGCATTAGAGGGTTCGGCACCGGGGCTCGTATGTCAAGACATGCGATAAGCTGACCCCTCTGGATCGTTCCATCGCCTGGAGGCCGCGTGACCGCCGACCGTCCGACGATCCACACCGTCGCCGCGCGGGCGGGCGTGTCGAAGTCCCTGGTCTCGCTCGTGCTGCGCGGCTCGCCCAAGGTCAGCCCGGACCGGCGGGCGGCGGTGCAGCGGGCCATCGCGGAGCTGGGCTACCGGCCGAACACCGCCGCGCGTGACCTGCGTGAGCGCCGCAGCCGCACGGTCGGGGCACTGCTCAACGACATGCGCCACCCCTGGTTCGTCGACCTCCTCGACGGCCTGACCGACGCGTTCTCCGAGCAGGGCCGCCAGCTGCTGCTCAACAGCGGCCGCCTGGACCGCGCCCGCGACGACGCGGCCACCCGCACCCTGGCCGACCTCGGCGTCGACGGGCTGGTGCTCGTCGGCACCCAGGCGGGCTGGCCCGCGCTCGCCGAGGTGGCCGCGGTCGTGCCCACGGTGGCCGTCGCGTGGCGCGACCTGGACCTGCCCCGCGTCGACACGATCGGCAACGACGACCTGCTCGGCGGCGCGCTGGCCACCCGGCACCTGCTCGAGCTGGGGCACCGGCGGATCGCGCACATCGCAGGCCACGTCCCGGGCTCGGCGAACACGGTCGGCGCGTTGCGCCGCCGCGGCTACGCGGACACGATGCGCGACCACGGGCTGGCCGACCAGATCCGGATCGAGACCGCCGACTACACCGACGACGGCGGCTACCGGGCCACCGTGCGCCTTCTGCGCTCGGCGGAGCCGCCGACCGCGATCTTCGCCGTCGACGACGTGGTGTGTCTCGGCGCGCAGGCGGCCGCCGCCGAACTGGGGGTCGCGGTGTCGCTGGTCGGCTACGACAACTCCCCGCTGGCCCGGCTGCGCTCGATCTGGCTCACCAGCGTGGACAGCGGCGGCGCCGAGGTGGGCAGGCTCGCGGCCCGCGCCCTGGCCGCCCGGATCGAGGATCCGACACGGCCCGCGCGGGTGCACCTGCTCGCCCCGACACTGCGGGTGCGCGGGTCCACCGGGCCCCCGACCCGTTGACAGCCGCGCGGCACGAGCGCACACTGCGAGCCAGCCTTAAAGCGCTTTAAGAAGGCGGAGAGGACGGACCCGATGAGCACTTCCTCCCTCGGCGTGGCGGTGGTCGGCGCGGGCATGGCGGGCCGGGCGCACATCGCGGGCTACCGCACCGCGAGCACGCTCTACGGCGCGGACCTGCCCGAGATCCGGCTGGTCGCGGTGGCCGACGCGCAGCCGGGGCTCGCCGCCGCCACCGCAGCCCGCTTCGGCTACCAGCGCGGCGAGACCGACTGGACGGCCGTCGCGGCGGCCGACGACGTCGACGTGGTGAGCATCGTCGTCGCGAACCACCTGCACCGCGAGATCGCCGAAGGGCTGCTCGCCGCGGGCAAGCACGTGCTGTGCGAGAAGCCGATGGCGCCCAGCGTCGCGGACGCCGAGGCGATGGTCGCCGCCGCCGAGCGGGCGGGCACGCAGGCGGGCGTCGGGTTCACGTTCCGGCGCTCGCCCGCGGTCGGCGCGATCCGCGAGCAGGTCGAGAACGGCACGCTGGGCCGTCCGCTGCACTTCAACGGCCACTACTGGTGCGACTACGGCGTCGCCGCCGACGCCCCGATGAGCTGGCGCTACAAGGGCGCCCCCGGCTCGGGCGCGCTCGCCGACGTCGGCAGCCACCTCGTCGACCTCGCCGAGTTCGTCTGCGGCCCGATCACGGCCGTGCGCGGCGCCGTGTTCGCCACCGTGATCCCCGAGCGGGCCCTGCCCGCGGGCCACGTGGTCGGGCACGCGAAGGCCGCGCTGTCCGACGTCCGCGAGCCGGTCGAGAACGACGACCTCGCCACCTTCACCGCCACGTTCGCGGGCGGCGGTGTCGCCACGTTCTCCGCCTCCCGCGTCGCGTACGGCCTGCCGAACTCGCTGGGCTTCGAGCTGTTCGCCGAGCGCGGCGCGGCGACGTTCGACCAGGCCCGCCCCGCCGAGTTCGGCTTCGCCGACGGCGCGGCCGCGGGCGCGACCCAGGGCTACCGGCAGGTGCCTGCCGGGCCGGAGCACCCCTACCTGCAGGGTGGGCTGGCGATGGACTTCCCCGGCGTCGGCTTCGGCCAGAACGACCTGTTCGTCTTCCAGGCCCGCGCGTTCCTGGAGCAGGTCGCCGGGGTCGGGAAGCTGCCGCCGGTGCCGTCGTTCGCGCACGGACTGCGCAACCTGCGCCTGCTCGCCGCCGTCACCGAATCCGCCCGGCGCGGTGGCGTCGAGATCACCGTCTGACACCCGAAGGATCTGCCATGGCTCTCAAGCTCGGCGCTTACACCGCCTGCCTCCACGATCGTTCGCTGGCCGAGGCCCTCGACGTGCTCACGGCCAACGGCCTCACCTCGGTGGAGGTCAACACCGGCGGGTTCATCCCGTCGCCGCACTGCCCCGTCGACGCGCTGCTGGCCTCCACGCAGGCCCGCGCCGACTACCTGGCCGAGTTCGCCTCCCGCGGGATGGAGCTCACCGGTCTGAACTGCAACGGCAACCCGCTCAACCCGCTGCCGGGCGTCGGCCCCAAGCACGCCGACGACCTGCGCCGCACGATCGAGCTCGCCGGCCTGCTGGGCGTCAAGCGGGTGGTCACGATGTCCGGCACCCCCGGCTCCGACCCCGACGCCAAGTACCCGTCCTGGGTCGTGAACCCCTGGGACGGGGTCTACCTGGACGTCCTGGACTACCAGTGGGGCGTCGCCGCGGAGTTCTGGAAGGAGATCGACGCGTTGGCCCGTGCCCACGACGTCAAGGTCGCCATCGAGATGCACCCGCACAACGTCGTGTTCTCCCCGGTCACGCTGAAGCGGCTGGTGGACCTCACCGGCGCCACCCACATCGGCGCCGAGATGGACCCGTCGCACCTGATGTGGCAGGGCATGGACGTCGTCGCCTGCATCCGCTGGCTCGGCCCGCTCGTGTTCCACGCTGCCGCCAAGGACTCCATGATCACCCCGGGCGTGGACGTCCGCGGCGTGCTCGACACCTCGTTCACGCGGGTGCCCGCCGACGCGCCGGACAAGGTCCCCACCGGCTACGGCTTCTGGTGCACCGCCTGGCCCGAGAACCCGGCCTGGCGGTTCGTCGCCGTCGGCGTGGGGCACGACGTCGAGTACTGGACGGAGTTCCTGCGCGCGCTGGCCGAAGTCGACCCCGACATGGCGGTCAACATCGAGCACGAGGACGCCGCCTACTCCCGCCTGGACGGCCTCGCCCTCGCCGCGGAGAACCTCCGCGCGGCCGCCGCCAAGATGTGACCGCCCGGCGGGTCCGGCTGGAGGACGTCGCCGCCGCGGTCGGCGTGTCGCCCGCGTCGGTGTCGCTGGTGCTGCGCGGCGTGGCGGGCCCGAGCGCCGAGACCCGCGAGCGCGTGCTGGCGGCGGCGGCGCGCCTTGGCTACCGCGCCGACCGCACCGCGAGCCTGCTCGCCCGCCGCCGCACCCACCTGCTCGGCGTGCCGGTGCTGCTGCGCGACGCGTTCCGCGCCGAGCTGGCCGAGGAGGTGCAGGTGGCCGCCGACGCCGCGGGCTACGCGGTCGCGCTGTCGGCGATCACCCCCGCGCTCGACGAGGCGCGGGTCGTCGAGGCCTTGCTGGACCTGCGGTGCGAGGCGCTGGTGCTGCTCTCGCCCACGCTCACCCCGCACGCGCTCGCCGAGCTGGGCGCCCGCACCGCGCTGGTCGTCCTCGGGCGGCGCCTCCGGCCCGCCGGGTTCGACGTGGTGCGCGTGGCCGACGACGTCGGGGTCGCCGCGGCCGTCGAGCACCTCGTCGGGCTCGGCCACCGAAAGATCGTGCACGTCGACGGGGCCGACGAGCCGATGGCGCGCGACCGCAGGGCCGGGTTCCGCGCCGCGTCGGCGGGCCTTCCCGTCCGCGTCGTCCCCGGCGGATACGACGAGGCCGCGGGCGCCGCCGCGGCGCGCGGCCTGCTCTCCGACCTCCCGACCGCGGTCGTCTGCGCCAACGACCGCAGCGCGATCGGCCTGCTCGACGTGTTCGTCCGGGCGGGCGTGCGGGTGCCCCAGGACGTGTCGGTGGTGGGCTTCGACGACAGCGCGCTCGCCCGCCTCGCCCACGTCGACCTCACGACCGTGAGCCAGGAGGCCCCCCGGCAAGCGGCGTGCGCGGTGGCCGCCGCCCTGGAGCGGCTCGACGGCGGTCGGACGGAGGCGACGGAGACCGTGCTCGCCCCGCGACTGGTCGTGCGCGGGACGACGGGCCCACCGCGCCCGTGACCGGCCGTGGGGTGGGGGGTCAGCTCGCGCGGCGCAGGTGCGTCGGCGGGGTCTCCTGGCGGGACTGGCGCAGGTGCTCGGCCAGCGCGGCCTCGACCGCCGCGCGCACGGCGGCCGGGGAGACCTCGGGGTCCACCGCGCGCGCCGCGGCGAGCGACCGCGCGGAGACGGAGATGCTGATCATGACGGTCCTCCCGGGGAACGTCGGGACTCTCTTTCACGTACCGAGAGTCATCGCCGCTGCGCCGCCGTACGTATCAGCGCAGGATGCGACGTATATCACAGGGCCGTATGTCGCCCACGCTCCGGTCACCGGGCCAGCAGGCCGCGCAGGTGCTCCACGCTCGCGTGGACGTCGGCCACCGGGCCCTCGCCACGGGGCTCCTCGGTGAGGATCGTGTCCTGTTCCAGCACGTACCAGCCGTCGTAGGCGCGCCCGCGCAGGTGCTCGACGATCGCGGCGAAGTCGACGTCGCCCCGCCCGACCGGCCGGTACATGCCCGCGCGCACGGCCTCGGTGTAGGACAGCCGCCCCGACTGCACCTGCTTGGCCAGGCCGGAGTCGACGTCCTTGACGTGGGTGTGCGCGATCCGGTCGGGCACCTGCCGGGTCAGCTCGGCCGGGTCGGTGCCGCCGATGAGCAGGTGCCCGGTGTCCAGGCACAGCGCGATCGACGAGCCCTCCAGCACGTGCCGCACGTCGTCCGGGTTCTCCACCATCGTGCCGACGTGCGGGTGCAGCACCGCCTGCACCCCGTGCGCCCCCGCGACGGCGGCGATGCGGTCGAGGTTGGTCAGCAGCGTGCGCCAGCCCGCCTCATCCAGCTCGGGCCGCGCGTCGTAGCCGGTCTGCCCGGAATCGGCCGCGAGCACCAGCACCGTCGAGCCGGTGGCGGCGTACGTCGCGAGCAGCCGCTCCACAGCAGGCACCGGGTCGTGGGCGGGCACGTGCAGCAGGGTCGGCGTGAACCCGCCGATGGCCTGCAGGTGGTGCTCGGCGAGGACGTGGGCGATGGCGTCCGGCGCGGCGGGCAGGAACCCGTCGGGCCCCAGCTCGGTGGCCGCGAGCCCGACCTCGGCCATCTCGGCGAGCACGCGGGCGGGCGGCAGCTGGTAGCCCCAGCCCGGCACTTCGCACACGCCCCAGGAGATGGGCGCCCCGGCGATCCGCTCGATCATGGTTTCCCCCGCCCGGCCTCGAATCACGAGGCATCCCGCGCGCCGAGATGGACATGACGGGGGTTTCGGCGCCGCGAAACCCCCACCATGTCCATCTCGGTCGTGGCGGCGCCTCATCGGGCGAGTTCCGACGTCACCCGCTCCAGCATGCGCCGGTGGATGCCATCGGCGTCCTCCTCCCAGCCGAACACGCACACGGTGGCGATGCCGTCGAACTCCAGGTCGCGCAGCGCGCCGAAGAACTCCGCCCAGTCCACCTCACCGTTGCCGATCTCGTTGTGCTGGTGGACGCGGGCGTCGACACCGGGCGGGTTGATGATGTAGCGGTTGCCGATGTTCGCGCGGTGGTTGAAGCAGTCCGCGATGTGCACGTGCTGCAGCTTCGAACCGGCGTAGGCCAGCATCCGCCGCACGTCACCCGCCCCGTCGGAGAGATGGAACGCGTGCGGCGCGCAGAACACGTAGTTGACCCACGGCTTGTTGAGGCCTCGCACGATCTGCACGGCGTCGTCGTTGGTCTCGGAGAAGTCGTACGGGTGCGCTTCGAGGTTGAGCCCGATACCGTACCGCTCGAAGTCCGGGATGAGCTCCTCCATCGACCGGTAGAACGCGTGCTCGCTCTGCAGCGGCCGGGTCGGGTCGCCCGACAGCTCCGAGTTGACGACCGGGCACTCCAGGTCGTTCGCGATCTCCAGCAGCCGCCGCCAGTTGCGCACCTGGGCCTGCCGCTCCTGCTCGTCGGGCGAGGACCAGTTGAACACCGGCACCAGCGTGAGGATCTGCACGCCGGTCTCCGCCGCGGCCTTCTTCGTCTCCGCGATCAGCGCGTCGTCCGCCTTCGGGTAGCGCTGCCAGAAGAACCAGTCGGCCCGCGGCGACAGCTCCAGGTAGGAGTACCCGAGGTCGGCGGCGTGCCGCAGCTCCTCCGCCACCGACATCGACCCGTGGTACATGTGCGGGTCGAGCGCCAACCTCATTGGCCCTCCCGCCCCACCCCTTTGTACAGGTCCGGCTTCTCGCGCAGGGTCACCGGCTCGCGGGCACCGGAGCGCAGCGCCGCGAGGCCCGTATCGCAGACGACCGTGGCCGCGTACCCGTCCCACGCCGACGGGCCGGTGGTGCCGCCCGCCGTCACGGCGTCGATCCAGGCCTGGAACTCCGCGTCGAAGGCCAGCACGAACCGCTCGCGCCAGTCCTCCGGCACCCGCCCGCCGTACGTCCCGGCCCGCTTGACGACCGCGCCCGCCGACTCCGACAGCTCGACCGTGCCGTCCTCGCACACGACCTCGCCGCGGATGTCGTAGCCGAAGCCCGCGTTCACCGACGCCTCGACGTCGACGAGCACGCCGGAGTCCATCTCCAGGAGCACGAAGAGCGGGTCGTAAAACCCCGCCTTGGCCTTGCCCGACGGCCGCGGCTTGAGCACCGTGACCGCGGCGACCTCGTCGTCGAACATGAACCGGGCCACGTCGATGTCGTGCACGGTGGAGTCGACGATGATCATGTCGCTGGTGAAGTGGTCCGGCACCGACGGGTTGCGGTGTGCCGCGTGCATCATCAGCGGCGGCCCGATCTCCCCGCTGGTGACGACGGCCTTCATCGCCCGGTACTGCGCGTCGTAGCGGCGCATGAAGCCCACCGACACCAGCCGCCTGCCGAGGGCGACCTCGGCGTCGATGATGCGGTCGCACGCCTCCCGCGTGGTCGCCAGCGGCTTCTCGCAGAACACCTGCTTGTCCGCGGCGAGGCAGGCGAGCACGTACTCCTCGTGCGTGGGCCCCCACGACGTGACGACGACGGCGTCGACGTCCGGGTCGTCGATGAGCGCGGGGCCGCTCTCGTGCACGGTGACCCCGTCGGAGTCGACGGCGGCGCGCGCCCGGTCGAGGTCCACGTCGGTCACCGCGGCCACCCGCGCCCCCGAAAGGACGTGGGTGAGCCTGCGGATGTGGTCCTGCCCGATCATCCCGGTGCCGATGACACCGACGTTGAGGGTTATGTCCTCTCATGGTTCCCTACCGCTGCAGCTCGTGGCTGAGCTCGGCGAGCTCGTGGCCGCCCGCCATCTCGCTGGTGAGCTCCTCGAGGGTGACCTCCTCGCGGGTCTTGTCCAGCACCCGGCGGCCGAGCTTGAGGATGACGAAGTGGTTGCCGACCAGGTAGGCGTGGTGCGGGTTGTGGGTGATGAACACCACGCCGAGGCCGGCGTCGCGGGCGGCGGCGGTGTACTTCAGCACCACGCCGGACTGCTTGACGCCGAGCGCGGCGGTGGGCTCGTCGAGGATCAGCACCCGGGCGCCGAAGTAGACCGCGCGGGCGATGGCCACGCACTGGCGCTGCCCGCCGGAGAGCGTGCCGATGGGCTGGTTGATGTCCTTGACGGTGATGCCCATCTTCCGCAGCTCTTCGTCGGCGATCTCGCGCATGCCCTTGATGTCCAGGGGTGCCAGCGGGAAGTTGCCCTTGCGGATCTCCGAGCCGAGGAAGAAGTTGCGCCACACCTCCATCAGGCCGACCACGGCCAGGTCCTGGTAGACGGTGGCGATGCCGTGGTCGAGGGACTCGCGCGGCGAGCCGAAGCGGACCTCCTTGCCGTCGACCATCAGCGTGCCCGCCGTGTGCGGGTGCAGCCCGGAGATGATCTTGATCAGGGTGGACTTGCCCGCGCCGTTGTCGCCGAGCACGCAGGCCACCTCGCCCGCGCTGCACGCGTCAGGTTGATGCCTTCCAGCGCGACGGATGGCGCCGTAGGTCTTGCCGACGTCGGTCATCTCGACCAGCGGCTCGCCCTTGTGCAGGCCGGGGTCGGCGTGTTCGGCGATCGTGTCGGTCACGGGGTCACCTCCCTTTCTCGTCAACGCCGGGTCGAGGCGTAGTTGACGTACAGGTTGACCAGCACCGCGAGCAGCAGCATCACGCCCGAGGAAGGTGTTGAACCAGTTCGGGTCCCAGCCGGCGAAGACGATGCCCTGGGTCGTCATGCCGAAGATGAACGCGCCGATCGCCGCGCCGACGACCGAGCCGTAGCCACCGGTGAGCAGGCAGCCGCCGACGACCGCGGCGATGATGTAGATGAACTCGTTGCCGACGCCGTAGCCCGGCCTGCACGGTGTTGAAGTTGAACAGGATGTGCATCCCGAGGAACCAGGCCAGGAACGCCACCGTCATGAACAGGCCGATCTTGACCTTCCGGACGGGCACGCCGACGGCGCGGGCGGAGTCCTGGTTGCCGCCGACGGCGAAGATCCAGTTCCCGACCCGGGTGCGCAGCAGCACCCAGGTGCCGATGGCGACGAAGAGCAGCCACCACAGCACGGTGACGTTGAGGGTGATGCCGCCGAGGTTGATGTCCGAGGCGAAGACCGCGTGCGCGGAGGCGAAGCCGTCCAGGCCC
Source organism: uncultured Actinomycetota bacterium (assembly GCA_963822805.1). Classification (GTDB taxonomy): domain Bacteria; phylum Actinomycetota; class Actinomycetes; order Mycobacteriales; family Pseudonocardiaceae; genus Pseudonocardia. The sequence continues at coordinate 308,372 of CAWGIV010000011.1, forward strand.
GAGACGTCGGGGGTGGCGACCGAGCCGGTGATCGAGCTTGGTGACGCCGAGGTTGGCGCCGCTGCAGCACGAAGAACGTGCCCAGCGTGATGAGGAAGCTCGGGATGCCGGTGCGCACCACCAGGTAGCCGTTGACGAACCCGATCAGCAGGGCGAGCACGAGGCCCAGCACGATGCCGACCCACATGTTGAGGCTGAGCTGGTAGCAGAAGATGGCGCTGCACAGCGCGGCGGTGGTGACGTTGACACCGGAGGACAGGTCGAACTCGCCGCCGATCATCAGCAGCGCGACGCCGACCGCGACGATGCCGATCGTCGAGCTGGCGTACAGGACCGTCGAGAACGCCTCGACGGTGCGGAAGGGCGCCGCGACGGCGAAGAAGAAGATGAAGATCACGATCGCCGCGGCGATCGCGCCGACCTCCGGGCGGGTGATGACGCGCGAGGCCAGCGATCGCTTCGGTCGGGCCGCCTGGGGGGCGGTCGGGGGTGGCTCTGTTGCCACGGGTGAGCTCATGTCGGCTCCAAGGGGTGAGCGCGACCGGGGGGCCGGGCGTGGCCCGGCTCCCCGACCGGGCCGGGCTAGCGGGTGTTGTTGTTCGCGTACTGGACGATCTTGTCGATGTTGGTGCTGTCCACGAAGGACGGGCCGGTCAGCACGGGCTTGCCGCCGCCGAGGTCGTTGCCGTTGGTGATGTTGAGCCACAGCGAGGTGACCGCCATGTAGCCCTGCACGTAGGGCTGCTGGTCGACCGAGAAGAGGATCTTCCCGTCCTTGATCGCCTGCGCCGCGTCCTTGTTCAGGTCGAAGGTGGCCACCTTCGCCTTGCTGTTCGCGCTCTGCACGGCCTGCACCGCGACGAGGGCGACCGGCGCGCCCAGCGCGACGACGTAGCTGATCGAGGGGTCCTGCTGCAGCTTCGCGCCCACCGTCTGCTGGATCGACGGCAGGTCGGTGCCGTTGACCTGCAGGTTCTCGGTGTTCGGGTAGGTCTTCTTCACGCCGGCGCACCGGGTCTCCAGCGCGACGTTGCCCTGCTGCTGGATCAGGCAGATCGTCTTGCCGCCCGCGCCGTCCTTGGCCAGCCGCGTGCCGACGGCCTGGCCCGCGGCGTCCTCGTCGGAGCCGAAGTACATCAGCGCGCCGTACTGCTTGTACTGGTCGAGGCCCTGGTTGAACGCCACCACGGGAATGCCCGCCTGCGACGCCTTCAGCGCGACCGGACCGACGGCCTGGGGGTACGCCAGGGTCACGGCGAGGCCGTCGACCTTCGAGTCGATGGCGTTCTGGACGAGCGTGGCCTCTTGGTTCGAGTCCTCGTTGTTGGAGTACTTCAGGGTGACGCCCAGCTGCTTGGCCGCGGCGTTCGCCCCGGACTGGATCTTGTCCCAGAACGTGTCGCCCGCGGCGGCGTGGGTGACCATGGCGATGGTGTAGCTCTTGCCTGCGCCCGGGCCTGCGGCGCCCTGCTGACTCTGGGCGCCGCCGGAGCTGCTGCACGCAGCCATGGCGAGGGCGAGGGAGCCGGCGGCGAGCGCCGTTCCCCACTTCCGGATACTCCGCATCGAGTGTTCCTCTCTCGGGGCAAATCTCAGGGTTGGTAGGGCCAGCGACGTACCGGGCCGAGGCCGCAACCGCGCAGGTAGCCCGCGGTGCGGGCGGCGATCGGCAGGGGGATGTGCGGTTCGACGGGATACAGGTCCTGCTCGACCACGGTGAACAGGTCGACGGGCAACGCCGCCAACGCGTCGAGCAGCGGCGGCATGTCGGGCACGCCGTACGGCGGCTCGCACATCACGCCAAGGGGGACGGCCTCGGCCAACGAGAGGTTCTCCTCGTGGACGCGCCTGCGCACCTCGGGGTCCACCTGCTTGAGGTGCACATACCGGATCCGCTCCGGAAAGCGCTGGACGATGGCGATGTTGTCGCCGTCGCAGTACGAGATGTGCCCGCTGTCCAGGCACAGGTTGACGTACGCCGGGTCGGTGTCGAGCAGGAACCGCTCCACGCGGGCCTGGGTGTCGACGTGCGTGTCGACGTGGGGGTGGAACACCAGCTCGACGCCGTGCTCCTCGGCGAGGATCTTGCCGAGCTGGTTGTAACCTGTCGTCAGGTTGCGCCACTGGTCGGGGTTGATGTCGGCCGACTCCAGGAGCTTGCCGCCGTGCATGTCGGTGTACTGCTCGGGCAGCAGCACCAGGTGCTTCGCCCCCAGCGCGGTGAGCAGCCGCGCCTCCTTCGCGCAGGCCGCGACGGCGTCGTCGAGCGCGGCGGCGCGGTGCAGGCCCGCGAAGATCGTGCCGCCGCACAGCGTCAACCCGCGGGAGTCCAGCTCGTCGCGCAGCCGGGCGGGGTCCTGCGGCATGAAGCCGGTGGGGCCCAGCTCGGTGTAGCGGTAGCCCGCCTGGCCGATCTCGTCGAGGTACTGCTGCCAGCCGACCTGGTGGTCGTCGCGGGCGAACCAGACGCCCCACGAGTCGGGCGCGGTGCCCAGCGTCAGGTTGTCGATCATGTCAGTTCGAGGTCGGGAAATGGAAGGAGGAGCCGCTGGCGGCCTCGACGTGCGGCCAGCGCTGCGTGACGACCTTGGTGCGCGTGTAGAACTGCACGCCGTCCGCGCCGTAGACGTTGCTCTGCCCGAACAGCGAGTCCTTCCAGCCGCCGAAGGAGTAGTAGGCCATCGGCACCGGGATCGGCACGTTGACGCCGATCATCCCGACCTTGACCCCGCGCTGGAACGTCCGCGCCGCCTCGCCGGAGCCGGTGAAGATCGCGGTGCCGTTGCCGTACGGGTTGGCGTTGATCAGCGCGATGGCGTCCTCGACGGTGTCCGTGCGCACCACCGACAACACCGGGCCGAAGATCTCCTCGCGGTAGACGTCCATCTCGGGGGTGACGTTGTCGATCACCGTCGGGCCCACGAAGAAGCCGTTCTCGTGGCCCGCCACGGTGAGGCCGCGGCCGTCGACGGCCAGCTCGGCCCCCTGCTCGGCGCCGGTGCCGATGAGCCCGAGGATCCGGTCGCGGGCGGCGGCGGTGATGACCGGCCCCATCTCGGACCCCGGGTCGCGGCCGGGCCCGACCTTGGTGGCGCGGGCCTTCTCGGACACCGCGGCGACGAGGTCGTCGGCCGCCCCGCCCACGGCGATCGCCGCGGAGATGGCCATGCAGCGCTCCCCCGCGGAGCCGAACGCGGCGGCGACCAGATGGTCGGAGGCGTAGTCGATGCCGGCGTCGGGCAGCACGATCGCGTGGTTCTTCGCGCCGCCGAGGGCCTGCACCCGCTTGCCGTGCGCGAGGCCGGTCTCGTAGATGTACTTGGCGATCGGGGTGGAACCGACGAACGAGACCGCGGCCACGTCCGGGTGGGCGAGCAACGCGTCGACCGCCTCCTTGTCGCCGTGCACCACGTTGAACACGCCCTCGGGAAGACCCGCCTCGGCCCACAGCTCGGCCACGAGCTGCGAGGCCGACGGGTCGCGCTCGGAGGGCTTGAGCACGAACGTGTTCCCGGTCGCGATCGCGATCGGGTACATCCACATCGGCACCATGGCCGGGAAGTTGAACGGCGTGATCCCGGCGCAGACGCCCAGGGGCTGCCGGAACGAGAACAGGTCGACCCCGGTGGAGACCTGGTCGGAGAACTCGCCCTTGAGCAGCGTGGGGATGCCGCAGGCGAACTCGATGACCTCCAGGCCGCGCTGCACCTCGCCCGCGGCGTCGGAGAGCACCTTGCCGTGCTCGTCGGAGACGATCTCCGCGAGCTCCTTGGTGCGCGCGTTCACCAGCTCGCGGAACGCGAAGAGCACCTTGGTGCGCTTCGACAGCGACGACTGCGACCAGCTCTCGAACGCCGCCGCCGCGGCCTGCACCGCGGTGTCCACGTCCGTCGGGGAAGCCAGCAGCACCTCCGCCTGCTGTTCCCCGGTGGCCGGGTTCCACACCGGGCTCGTCCGGCCGGACGTGCCGGTGGCGGGCTTCCCGCCGATCCAGTGGCTGACGGTCCTCACGATTGGGCTCCTCCGATCAAGGGCTTCTGGTCGCGCTTGTGGACCTCGTAGGCCTTGCGCGCCTGCTGGGTGGAGTCGAGGGCGGCGACCTCGCTCACCGGGACGTCCCACCAGCTCTCGGAGCTGGGGACGGGCGCGAGCGGGTCGGTCTCGATGTGGATCGCGGTGGTGTGTTCGGCGGCACGGGCGGTGGCGATCGCGGCGCGGAACTCCTCGATCGTCTTCACACGGATCACCTTCGCTCCCAACGACTCCGCGTTCGCGGCGAGATCGACCGGCAGCCTGTCGCCGGTCAGCATTCCCGTGGCGGGGTCGCGGTAGCGGTAGTTGGTGCCGAATCGTTGTGACCCGACCGACTCGGACAGGGCGCCGATCGAGGCGAACCCGTGGTTCTGCACGAGCACCAGGTTGAGCTTGATCCCCTCCGCGACGGCGGTGACGATCTCCGAGGCCATCATCAGGTAGGAGCCGTCGCCGACGAGGGCGAACACCTCCCGGTCCGGGGCGGCCATCTTGACGCCCAGCGCGCCCGCGATCTCGTAGCCCATGCAGGAGTAGGCGTACTCGACGTGGTACTGCTTCGCGTCCCGGGCCCGCCAGAGCATCTGCAGGTCACCGGGCATGGAGCCCGCGGCCTGTACGACGACGTCGCGCGGGTCCAGCTCCTCGTTGAGCGCGCCGAGCACCTCGGTCTGGGCCGGAAGGGGCTGGTGCCCGAGATGGAAGGCCTCGTCGACGGTCCGGTTCCACGCCGTCGCGTCCCAGGTCACCGAGGCGCGGTAGCCGTCGAGGGCCGCGGTCAGCGCGTCGAGGCCTTCGCGGGCGTCGGCGACGAGCATCTCGCCCGCGTGCTTGGCCGCGTCGAACGCCGCCACGTTGAGGTTGACGAACCTGACGCCGGGGTGTTGGAACGCCGTGCGCGACGCCGTCGTGAAGTCCGACCAGCGGGTGCCGACGCCGATCACGACGTCCGCGTCGCGGGCCAGCGCGTTGGCGACCGGCGATCCGGTGGACCCGACGCCGCCCACGGCCTGCGGGTGGTCCCACAGCAGCGCGCCCTTGCCCGCCTGGGTGTCGCCGACCGGGATGCCGGTGGCCTCGGCGAACCGGCGCAGCGCGGCGGTGGCCTCGGAGTACTGCACGCCGCCGCCCGCAACGACCAGCGGCCGCTGCGCGCCCCGGATGAGCGCGGCGGCCCGCTCCAGCGCGGCGGGCTCGGGCACCGGGCGGGCGATGTGCCACACGCGCTTGGCGAACAGCTCCTCGGGCCAGTCGTGGGCCTCGGCCTGCACGTCCTGCGGCAGGGCGATCGTCACCGCGCCGGTCTCGGCCGGGTCGGTGAGCACGCGCATCGCCCCCAGCAGCGCCGCGGGCAGCTGCTCGGGCCGCCACACCCGGTCGAAGAACTTCGACAGCGGGCGGAACGTGTCGTTGACGCTCACGTCGTAGCCGTAGGGCTGCTCCAGCTCCTGCAGCACCGGGGCGGCGACGCGGGTGGCGAAGACGTCGCTGGGCAGCAGCAGCACCGGGATGCGGTTGGTGGTGGCCAGGGCCGCACCGGTGAGCATGTTCGTCGAGCCAGGGCCGATCGAGGCGGTGCACGCCATGGCCTGCAACCGGTTGCGCATGCGCGAGAAGCCGACGGCGGCGTGCACCATGCCCTGCTCGTTGCGGGCGAGGTGGTAGGGCATCTCGCCGCTCTCGGCGACCTCGAGCAGGGCCTGCCCGACCCCGGCGACGTTGCCGTGGCCGAAGATGCCGAAGACGCCCGGGATGAACCGCTGCTCGACGCCGTCGCGCTCGCTGTATTGGCTGGCCAGGAACCGCACCAGCGCCTGGGCCACGGTCAACCGGGTCACGGCTTCTCCTCCGTGTTGGTGAGCGGCAGTCGGGGATCGATCTCCTGGCCGTCCCAGGTGCCGCGTACCCAGGCATGGGCCGGGTCATCGCAGATCCGCCAGACCCGCTCGGCGCCGGGACCGGCCATGACGTTGAGGTAGTAGAGGTCGTAGCCGGGGGTGGCCATCGTCGGGCCGTGCCAGCCGTGCGGGACGAGCACGGTGTCGCCGGAGCGGACCTCGGCGCAGACGTCGATCTCGCGGCCCGGACCGGAGGTGTAGACGCGCTGGTAGCCGGGGCCGTCGTTGGCGACTTCGAAGTAGTAGACCTCCTCCAGCACCGCCTCGCCCTCGCGGTCCTCGTCGTGCTTGTGCGGCGGGTAGGACGACCAGTTGGCGCCCGGCGTGAGCACCTCGACGGCGATCAGCTTGTCGGTCTCGAACGTGCCGGGCATGCAGAAGTTGTTGACCTGGCGGCTGGCCTGGCCCGCCCCGCGCAGCTCGACCGACACGCCCTCGGCCGGCCCGTAACAAGGGGAGAGTCTGCGGGTCGCGCGGGCGGCGGGGATGGCGAACCGGCCGCCGCCCGCGGACGACACGGTGACCTCGGCGTCGCGGGGGACGTAGGCGAAGTCGCTGACTCGGGAGAAGACGCTGCGACGGCCGGTGAGCGCGAACTCCTGCCCGTCGCACACCACGGTGCAGGAGCCCGACAGGGGCAGCACGACGGCCTCGTCCGCACCGGTGGCGAACGTGGCGCTCCCACCCGCTTCCAGCTCCAGGATCCGCAGCGAGCTGTAACCCCAGCTGGCCGTCTTCGGCGTGATGACCAGCGAGAACGGCTCCTCGGCCGCGTCGCCCCTGCGGACGACGTGCCCGCTCACAACAGGCCCACCGCAGCGTCGACGGCCGCGGCGACGTCGTCACCGGGTGGGTAGAGCAGGGAGCGGCCGATCACCAGGCCCTGCACGGTCGGCAGCGCGAGCGCCTTGGCCCAGCTCGCAAAGGCGACGTCCTGGTCCCGGCCCACCTCGCCGCCGAGGATCAGCGCGGGCAGTGTGGTGGCCGCCATCGCCCGCTCCATGTCCTCGACGATCGGCACCTTCAGCCAGGTGTGCGCGGAGGTCGTCCCGAGCCCGGCCGCGACCGTCATCGCGCGGATCATGGCGTCGGCGGTGAGCTCGTTGCGGACGCGGCCCTCGATGCGGTGGGAGATGAACGGCTCGACCATCGCCATGAGGCCGTGGGCGGCGAGCGCGCTCACCGCGCGCCCGCAGGCCTCCAGGGTGACGACGGTCGCCTTGTCGTCGGGGTCGATGCGGGTGAGCATCTTGCCGCCCTCGAACCCGGCGGCGGCGATCGCGGGCGCGTCGTAGGCGGTGAACCGGTCGTCCAGCTCGAACGTGGTGCCCGCGAGCCCGCCGCGGTTCATCGACCCGACGACCACCTTGCCCTCGAGCGCGCCGAGCAGCAGCAGGTCTTCGAGGACGTCCGGGGTGCCGAGCACGCCGTTGACGCCGGGGCGGGACAGGGCCAGCCCGAGCCGGTCGAGCAGGTCGGCGCGGTCGGCCATCGCCAACGGCCGCTCGCCCGCGCGCAGCGCGCCCCGGGCCGGGTGGTCGGCGGCGATCATCATGAGCCTGCCGTGCTCGCCGAGCAGCGACGTCGGACGCGTCCGGCGGGCCGCCGCCTCGGCGATCGCGCCGGGCCGGTGCACGCGGGTCGCGATCAGCTCCCGCAGCTGCTCCTCACGCACGGATGGCCTCCCGCAGCTTGGCCTCGACCTCGTCGCCGGTGGGCATGGCATCCGCACAGGCCAACCGCCCGGCGACGATGGCCCCCGCCGCGTTGCAGAACCGCATCGCTCGCTCGAGCTCCCAGCCTGCGAGCAGGGAATGGCACAGCGCGCCGCCGAAGGCGTCGCCCGCGCCGAGCCCGTTCACGACGTCGACCGGCACGGGCGGCACCTCGACGGTGTCCTGGCCGTCGGAGGCGAGTACGCCCTTCGGCCCCTGCTTCACGATGGCCAGCTCGACGCCCGCGGCGTGCAGGGCGGCCGAGGCGGCGCGCGGCTCCCGCTCGCCGACCGCGGTGTCGCACTCGTCGAGGTTGCCGACCGCCACGGTGACGTGCGGCAGCGCCTCGGCGACCACCGCATGCGCCTCGGCCCGGGAGGGCCAGAACATGTCGCGGTAGTCCAGGTCGAGCACGGTGATCCCGCGCTTGCCTCGGGCGCGCAGCGCGGCGAGCGTGGCCTCCCGGCTGGGCTGCTGGCACAGGCCGGTGACCGTCACCCAGAACACGCCCGCGTCGCGGATCGCGTCGAGGTCCAGCTCGTCGGCCTGGATCTGCAGGTCGGGGGCGGTGGGGTAGCGGTAGAAGTAGAGCGGGAAGTCGTCCGGCGGGAAGATCTCGCAGAACGTGACGGGCGTCGGGATCGTCGGCACCGGGGAAACGAACCGGTCGTCCACGCCGAAGCCGCGCAGGGCGTCGTGCAGGTACTCCCCGAACGGGTCGTCGCCGGTGCGGGTGATCACCGCGCTGCTGCGGCCATAGCGTGCGGCGGCCACGGCGACGTTGGACGGGCTGCCGCCGAGGTACTTGCCGAACGTCTCGACCTTCTGCAGCGGGACCCCCACCTGCAGCGGGTAGACATCCACGCTGATGCGGCCCATCGTCAGGACCTCCACCGCGCCTCCTCTCGTCGCCATTGCCTCGTTATGGCCTCGTCGTCGTTGCCGTGAAGTGCAGGTATGGGTGTACTCTTCCCAGGGTCGACAAGTCAATACTTTGTTAGGACAAAGTCGGGTCACGAGGGGTGCGGGGTGTCGGAGCCGATCGCCGGGATCGCGGTCTCGCTCGACCGCGGAAGCCCGGTGCCGCTGTACTTCCAGGTGGCCACCCAGCTGGAGAAGATGATCGAGAGCGGCGAGATGCCGGTGGGGGGGCGGCTGGCCAACGAGATCGAGTTGGCCGACCGGCTCGGAGTCTCCCGGCCGACGATGCGCCGGGCCATCCAGTACCTGGTCGAGCGCGGCCTGCTCGTGCGCAAGCGCGGGGTGGGCACGCAGATCGTGCACCCCAAGGTGCGCAGGCCGGTCGAGCTGTCCAGCCTGTACGACGACCTGGTCAAGACCGGCCAGTCACCGGTCACCGAGGTGCTGGACTACGGGGTCGGCCCGGCGACCGCGCGGATGGCCGAGCTCTGCGGCGTGCCGGAGGGCCTGAAGATCACCTGGTTCGAGCGGCTGCGCTACGCCGGTGGCGAGCCGTTGGCGCTCATGCACAACGCCGTGCCGACGGCGGTCCTGCCGCTGGAGCGCGGCGACCTGGAGCGGCAGGGGCTCTATGAGCTGCTGCGCGCCGCGGGGTACGTGCCGCGCATGGCGACGCAGGTCGTCGGCGCCCGCGCGGCCACCGCGGCGGAGGCGCGGGTGCTCGGCGAGAGCCGCGGCGCGCCCCTGCTCACGATGAGCCGCACGGCGTGGGACGAGAAGGGCGAGGCCGTCGAGTACGGCGCCCACGTCTACCGCGCGAGCCGCTACTCGTTCGAGCTGAGCCTGCACGTCTGACGGGAACGCCAGGCCGCCCTTTCGGCCAGTTCGCAGACCCGGCCGTCACTTCGCAGGGCCCGTGACGTCTGCGAAGTGCACGAAGGCTCTGCGAGGTGCGAATCAGAGTCCTCGGCGGCGGCGCGCCGTCCGGGCGATGTCAGCGCCTGCTGTACCCGCGCTGGCGGTCGTCGTCCTCGTCGTCGGTAGGGGCGTACGGGTCGTACTCGTCGTACTCCTCCTCCGCCTCCCCGTCGTGGACAGCCGTCCCGCTACCGATCTCACGCTGCAGGGCGTCGAGATCCATGCGGGGGGAGCTGTACTTGAGCTCTCGGGCCACCTTTGTCTGCTTGGCCTTGGCTCGTCCGCGCCCCATGGCTGGTCCCCCTTACAACAGGGAAGGGGCGGCCGGATGTCTCGGCGGCCCCGTTCTCATCTCATCAATGTCCTGCCATCTACCGTACCTTGCGGGGCGGCCGATGTGCGACGTGGCATCGGTTGTGTGACGTGCCGGGTCACCGGAATCGGCGAACGGGCCGGGTCAGCGCCCGCGCAGGCGTTCCTGGGCGGCGCGGCCGGGGGCGTCGGTGTCCTCGGCGGGGACGGACGAGGGGTCGATGCGGGCCGGGGTGTCGGCGCCCGCGGTGAGCTCCGCGCCCACCGGCACCGAACGTTTCACGAGCGCCAGCGCCACGGGCCCGAGCTCGTGGTGTTGCACCACCGTGCCGACCCGCCCCACCGCGCGGCCCTGCAGCGTGACGGGCTCGCCGGGGACGGGCAGGTGCTCATCGCCCGCGTCGAGGTGCAGCAGCACCAGCCTGCGCGGCGGCCGACCCATGTTCGCCACCCGGGCCACCGTCTCCTGGCCCCGGTAGCAGCCCTTCGACAGGTGCACGGCGGGGCCGATCCAGCCGACCTCGTGCGGGATGGTGCGGTCGTCGGTGTCGAGACCCGCGCGGGGCAGGACGGCCGCGACGCGCAGCGCCTCGTAGGCCACGGTGCCCGCGGGGCGCGCGCCCGCGGCGGTGAGGCGCTGCCACCACTGCGCCCGCGCCGGACGGGGCACGACGAGGTCGGCAGGCCCGGGCCCCCGGGTGCGGCGGACGTACCCGCCGCCGTGGAGGGCCGCGGCGCCCTCGGGCAGCGGCACGCCGACCGCCGCGAGCACCGCCTCCGCCTCCGGGCCGACGATCGAGAGCAGGGCCAGCTCGGCCGTCGCGTCGCGAGGCTCGACCTTCGACCAGAAGACCATCTTCGTGAGATACGCCAGCAGGTCCGCGAGCTCGCCCGCCTCGACGTCGAGGTAGACGACGTCGCCGACGTGCGCGACCCCCATGTGGTGCAGCACCCGGCCCTGGCCGTCGAGCACCAGCGCCTCGGTGGCGCCGCCGTCGGGCAGCGCGCTGACGTGCTGGCTGACCAGCAGGTGCAGCCACTCCAGGCGGTCCGGGCCGGACACGGCGATGATCCCGCGGTGGCTGCGGTCGACGACGGCCGCCGTACGGGCCATCGCGCGTTGCTCGGCGAAGGGGTCGCCGCAGTGGGCGGGCACCGCGTCGTCGAGGTGATGCTCGGGCAGGGTCATGACAAGTGCTCCTTGGCCGATGGCGCGACGCCAACAGGGGTCGTGATCGTGGTGGGCGCGGTCACGAGCTGTCCTGACAGTGCGAGCAGAGTCCGGAGAGGGCGAGGTGGCTGACGTCCAGTGCGAAGCCGTGGCGGTCGGCGAGCTCGGCGGCGAGGCCGTCCATCAGCTCGGTGGGCAGCTCCATGACCGTGCCGCACTGGTGGCAGACCAGGTGGACGTGCTGATGCTCGCGCGCCGAGTAGGTGGGCGCGCCGTGGCCGAGGTGGGTGTGACGGACGAGGCCGATGCGGTCGAGCAGGTCGAGCGTGCGGTAGATCGTGGTGATGTTGACCGCAGGCGCGCTCTGTTGGACGTGCGCGCAGATCTGCTCCGGGGTGGCATGGTCCAGGGCGCGCACCGCGTCGAGCACGAGCTGCCGTTGCGGCGTCATCCGCAGGCCGCGTTCGTGCAGCGTGTGTCGCAGCGTGGTGTCCACGACGTCGATCCTAGCCGCGCGGCCTCTACTGCCTCGCCAACCGGCTGACCTGCGGCAAAACACCGCCAACGGGTGATCGATACCGATTCGGTATGCTCCGTAGGAGTGAACGGGCCGGTTGGGGGAACCGGAGAATCCCTACCCTCGTCGAGGTGAAGGGGACCAGCGGAAAGGCGTCGCGATGACGGCAGATGTGGGGGCAGGCGCCCCACGTTTCGATGTCGTACTGCGCGGATACGACCGGAAGCAGGTCGACGAGCACGTCGCACGGCTGCAGCGGGTGTTGGCGAGAATGCGCGCCGACCTGGAGACGGCGCGCAGCCAGCCGCTCCCGCTCGTGCCGCCGCCGGGGTTCGGTCCCGGTCCCGGCCTGCCTCCGCCGCCCGGCGCTGCGCCGCGTCCGATGCCCACGCCGCGCCCCCGGGGCGATCAGGGCGACCCGATCGGCACGTTCACCGACCGCATGCAGAACATCCTGCAGGCCGCCGAGGAGGAGGCTGCGGAGATCCGCGCCAAGGCCCGCGCCGCCGCGCGTGCCGAGCGCGAATCGGTGCGGGCCGAGTTGGCGGATCTGATGCGACAGCGCGACGCGTTGCGGGCCGAGGTCGGGCGGATGCGGGGGCAGCTCGACGCGAAGCGCAGCGGCCCGGCCGGCGCGGCCGGTGGTGGGCCGGGTGGCGGTTCTGGTGGGCCTGGTGCCGGGCCGGGTGGCCCCGGTGGGGGTTCCGGTGGCGCGTCGGGCGCAGGCCCGGGTGGCTCTGGTGGGCGTTCAGGTGGCGCCTCGGGCGTCGGGCCGGGTGGCCATGGTGGCGGTTCTGGTGGCCCTGGTGCCGGGCCGGGTGGCCCCGGTGGCGGTTCTGGTGGGCCTGGTGCCGGGCCGGGTGGCCCCGGTGGCGGTTCGGGTGGGCCTGGTGCCGGGCCGGGTGGCCCTGGCGGCGGTTCGGGTGGCCCTGGTGGCGGTTCTGCTGGCCTGGGGGGTGGCCCCGGTGGTCGCCCCGGTTCTGCGGGCGCGACTGGTCCTTCGGGTCCCGCCAGGGACGACGGCGAGGCGGGCACCCTGGTCGAGCCCGGCTCGGGGCGCCCGCGGCCCGGCAAGCCCCGCCCCGGGGTTTCCGCAGGTGGGCTGCCCCCGACCGCCGCCTTCGCCGGTCCCGGTGCGTCAGGTGGACCGCCCGTGGGCGCAGGCGGCCCCCATGCTGCTGCGGGTGTCTCCGGGGGTCCGTCCGCCGCCTCGGGTGGCGCCTCCGGCACCGCGTTCGCGGGCCCGCACACCGGTGCCGCGGGCGGCGCGCGGCCGCCCGGTCCCTTTGGCAGTGGCCCGGGTGGCGACCACGCTGTGCCCGGCCACGGCACCGCCGCGTCCGACCGCACGGCACCCGCCCGTGGCGGCACCCGCCCCGCCCCGCTCATGGGCGCCCAGCCGGGCCCCGCGGGCGGGCCAGGTGACCTGCGCCAGGGCTCGGGTGACCGGCGCCCGGGCTCGGGCGACCCGCGTCCGGGATCCAGTGGCCCGTCCGGTGACGTGCGTCCGGGATCGGGTGGCCCGTCCGGTGACCCGCGTCCGGGATCGGGTGGCCCGTCCGGTGACGGGCGTCCGGGATCGGGTGGCCCGTCCGGTGACGGGCGTCCGGGATCGGGTGGTCCGCCCGGCGACCGACGCTCGGGATCCGGTGGCCCGCCCCGCGACCCACGTCCGGCATCCGGTGGCCCGCCCCGCGACTCGCATCCGGGATCCGGCGGGCTGCCCGGTGACCCGCGTGGGGGCTCCGGCGGCGGCCCGGGACGCATGCCCGGGACGCTCCAGTCGTCCCAGCCCAGTGATGGCGGCGGCCGCTCGGGCTCGCCCCCGCGCCTCGGCCCATCGCGCAGTGGCGGCTACCCGGCGGCGCCCGATCGTGGGTCCGATGGCCCACCTGGTCGGCCTGATCATCGGCCGCCTCCCGGTCCGCGCGAGCGCGAGGCCGCTCACCCTGCCTCATCCGACCGACCGGCCCAGGGTCCCGCAGACCCGACGGTCCATGCCACCGCGCGTGGCCCGGCCGCCCCGACTGTCCCGGGCCGGGACGCCGCGACGGTCGTCGCACGTGCGGGCGGCTCCGGCGGCGACCGCCCCGGCCCACCATCCGGGCGTCGTCCGACAGCGCTTGCGGGTTCGCGCGGCGGCCCAGGCCCGCGGGACTCCGCCGCCGCGGCCACTGATGCTGACCGCCCTGCCCCCGATCGCGCAGCGGGCCTCGACCGCGGCGCATCGGTGTCGAACCCCGAGCGTGGCGTGTCGGGCGCCGGCCTCGACCGCGGCGCGCCGGCGTCGAGCCTTGAGCGGTCGGGGGCGGGCTCCGACCGCGGCGCGCCGGTATCGAGCCCTGAGTCCGAAACGGTGGGCCGGTCGTCCGGCTCCGGGACCGGTTCGGAGCCCTCGCCCATCTCCGACCCCGCCTCGACGCCCGCGCCACAGCGCGGGAATGATCCCGCGGCCCGCACGTCCTCGGGGTCGGCACCTTCGGATCCTCACCCGCTGCCCGCGAGAGCAGGCATCTCCCCGGGCGCGCCGTCAGCGCCCGGAGGTACGTCCGGTGCGCACCCGACGCCGCCCGGGTCCGCCACGTCGTCGTCGGGTTCGGCACCGGACACGGCGCCCGCCCCGATGCGCCCCGACGGCGGAACCTTCATCGGCTCGACCGACGACCCGCCCTCGGCGAACCCGGCCCGGCCGGGGCCTGCTGGCCCGCAGCGCTCGTCCGCAACGAACCCCACGGCGCGCGACGCGGCAACCACCGGGGCAACCCCGACGGCACGTGACGCGGCAACCACCGGGGCAACCCCGACGGCACGTGACGCGGCAACCGCCGCGGCGAACCCCACGGCGCGCGACGCCGGAACCGCTGCGGCGACCCCCACGGCGCGCGTTGCCGGAACCACCGGGTCGACACCGTCCGATGCATCCCGGCCGACCCCTTCCGCTCCCGAGGCCTCTGCCGCCGCCGGATCGGCCTCCTCGGCCCGACCCGGGGCCACCGATCATGGTGCTGCCTCGACCGACTCATCTGCGTCTGCGGCGCCCGTGCCGTGGCCGCACTCCGGCTCGGAGGCCCCTGGGGCGGGGCATCCCGTCTCTTCTGGCACCCGGTCCGCCGCAGCGGCTGAGCCACCTTCTCCTGCGTCCGCGTCGCAGGAGAACCCGTCCGAACAGGCGCACCTGAAGGGGGCCGACGTGACCCGCCCTTTCGTCCGCAGCCCGGAACCGACGGGCACCGCGGGCGGAGGAAACGGCTCGACCTCCGCAGGCTCCGGTTCCGACGATCCGGCAGTGAAGAAGGGCGCCCACCATCTGGACACGGGGGCTTGTCCGGTGGTCGGTGAGCAGGTCTCGATGCGTCCGCGTAACGAACCGCCGCCCGAGCCTGCCGAGCTCTTCCGCCCGGCTGGTGGCGACGAGAAGAAGTCCGATCCCGCCCGCGCGGCCGTGCCGGAGGCCACGGTGAAGGTTGCGCCCGGCCGAGCGGCAGATGGCCCCGACGGACGGTCCCTCGCGCCGGTTCCGCCCGGGGCGGACAAGTCCGGCGGTCGCGTCGACTGAGGTGTCGCTCGGTCGGGCGACGATTACGCTCCGGATGGTCCCGAACGCACAGAGTTGCGATCTTCGGCGTACGGTGCGCACCTATGCAGCTGCTCCTGTCCGCTGACGTGCTGGCCCCGGTCAGCGTCGGAGTGCTCGTTGCGGTCGTGGCCATCATCGTGCTCGTGATCGGTCTGCAGCGGAGGATCGATGACGCGCCCGCGCCGACGCATGACGACTGGACCGGCGAGCATGTGGGCGATGTCGCGCCGGCGACGCGGCAGTCGCCGCCGACGCGGACCGTGGCCGAGGCGGTGGCGGCCCGGCAGGTCCGCACCGATCCGTTCCCCGTCGTCTCGCCGAGGGATGGGGCGCTGGAGCGCTCCGGCGTGTCCGATCCCGTCAAGGGGAGCGCTGCGGAGCCCCTCAACGGCGACGAGCCCGGCCTCGATCCGGTCGTAGTGTCGGAAATCGATGCGGCCATCTCGCGGCCAACGACGTCCGGCGGCGCCCCGACACCCACCGGCCAGGCCCGGCACCTCCGTCCTGCCGACGACGGCGATGGCCCAGCCTCCCCGGCTGACCGCTCGTTCCGAGCAGGACCGTCCGACCAGGCCGGACCCGAGGTCCCGCCGTCCGCCCCCGGCGGCGTGCCTCCTGCACGGCCGAGCGGCTCGTCCGCCCCAAGCGGGGCCGATCACCGAACAAGCGGCCTGACGGGAGAACCAATCCGGGCACCGGACCGTGCCGTCGATCACCGATCAAGCGCGCCCACCGCGGCGGATCAGGCTGTCGATCACAGCTTCGGCAACGGGCCCGTCGCAGCGGGGGATCCCGCTGAACCGAGCCGATCAGACGACGGGCCGGGGAGAGCCGCGGCCGGAGCCGCGCCGACGGCACCTGCGCTGGGCACAGGCGCCGCAGGCGAGGCGCGGCCCGCCCCGTCCGGAGCAGGCAGGCCGGATGCCTCCGCGACTGTGCCCGCGCAGTCTGGGCCTGACGAGGCCGCCGAGCACCGATCGAGCGCGGCAGGCGCGGGCGAGATCCCGCCAGCCACCGGTCACCGGCCGAACCACCTCGCCATCGGCGGTGTGCGCACCGACGGCTTCACCGGCGCCAGCGAGCCCGCGTCGACGGCCGGGTCGAGCCAGAGCGTCGCTGCGGCGGTTGCCCAGGTTCTTGCGGCCCGGGCTGCCGCGCAGGCACCAGATGCCGACCCTCGCGGCGATGCCCGGGACCGGCTCTTGGCCGTGCTCCTCGACGACCCGATGCGCGCAGTCGGCGCGGCGGTGGACCTTCAGGACTGCCGGGAACGCATCGACCGCCTCGCCGCCACCCTGCACGAGGAGCGCGGCCGTCTCGGTGAGGTGCTGGGCAGGCTCGCCCACTCCGGGCTGCGGCCCGACCAACTCGCTCGGCTTTCGGGCCTAGCCGACGCCGAGGTCGCTGACCTGCTGCGCCGCAGCCTGGGGGAATGACGCGGCCGAGCGGGACACCACGGGGGTTCGAGCCGGACGAAACCCCGGCCACGTCCCGTTCGAGCGTCCCACGGCGAACTCGCTGCGACTCACCGTGCTGAAGTAGGGAGTCAGCCTGCGATGCGGCGCAGGCGCGCCGACAGGTGCGGCTGCCGCGGCTGGCCCATCATCTGCCGCTCGTCGACGTACGCCAGGTCGCCGCCGTCGACCAGCCCGTACAGCCGGTGGGCGGACACCACGTCCTTCGCCGACGCCGTCCGCGCCACCGCGTCGGTTTGCATCTCCCACGACGTCAGCGTGCGCGCCCGACCGTAGAAGATCTCGGTGATCCCGGTGGCGTGGGTGATCAGCACCTCCAGCTCGCCGTCCTCCCGGGGGCGCCAGAAGCCGGTCTCACGGGCCGCCGGGCGCAGCACCTCGCCGTCCGGGCCCAGCAGCCACGCCCGCGCCTCGTAGGACAGAAACGGTCGCCCGTCGTGGGCGAAGACGAGCTGTTGGCCGAACGGGTACGGCCCGTCGATCGTTGGGTAGACGGCCTCGCCCTCGCCCCGCCACACCCCGATCAGCGGCAGCAGCCCGAGGCACTGCGGGTGCAGGTCGGGCCCTTCGCGCAGGTTGGCCGTGTCGTCCGGGACCGGCAGGTCCTCGAAGCGAGGACGGTTCCGCTGCGGCGCATCCGGGGCGGCGTTCGTGGTGGGCGGCTCGGTCACGACCGGCCGCCCGCGGGCGGCGTGGTGAACAGCCGACGCAGCAGGTACGCGGCGTAACCGACGGTGCTCGCCGAAGCCAGGATCAACAGCGCGGTGAAGAACCATTGCACGATCGACCAGCGTACGGCCGCCCGCCGACATCGGTCGGGACCCCCGCCACAGCCGACCACGCACCCCGCGATCCGACCGCGCACCCCGCGATCCGACCGCGCACCCCGCGATCCGACCGCGCACCCCGCGATCCGACCGCGCACCCCGCGATGCGCGACCGCGCACCCCATCGGTGGGGTGCGCGGTGCCCTGGTGGGGTGCGCGGTGCCCGGTGGGGGTGCGCGGTGTCCGGCGGATTACCGCGTCAGCCGACGGTCACGACCGTGTCGTGCAGGCCCGGCGCGTCCGCCGTGACCTCTGCCTCGCCGTTGCCACGGCGGTGCAGGGCGCGCAGCGTCCACGTGCCCGGCGCGGCGAAGAAGCGGAACGTGCCGCTGGCCGACGACACGACCTCGGCGGTGAACTCGCCGCCGCCGTCGAGCAGCCGCACGAACGCGCCGCCGACCGGCTCGCCGCCTGCCACCACGCGCCCGGTCAGCACGGTCTCCTTGGAAAGGTCGGTGCCGGGCGGCAACGCCGCGGCCTGGTCAGGTGCGCCACACATCAGGCCTTACCCCCCGCGCCGAGCTCGATCGGCACGCCGATGAGCGAGCCGTACTCCGTCCAGCTGCCGTCGTAGTTCTTGACGTCGCCGTGGCCGAGCAGTTCGTGCAGCACGACCCAGGTGTGCGAGGAGCGCTCCCCGATGCGGCAGTACGCGATGGTGGCCCTGGAGCCGTCGAAGCCCTCGTCGCCGTAGAGCTTGGCGAGCTCCTCGTCGGACTTGAACGTGCCGTCCTCGTTGGCCGCCTTGCTCCACGGGATGTTGATCGCCCCGGGGATGTGACCGGGCCGCTGCGACTGCTCCTGCGGCAGGTGCGCGGGCGCGAGGATCTTGCCGGAGAACTCGTCGGGCGAGCGCACGTCGACCAGGTTCTTCTGGCCGATCGCGGCCACGACCTCGTCCCGGAACGCGCGGATCGCGGTGTCCGGCGCTTGCGCGGTGTAGGTGGTGGCCTTCCGGTCGGCGACCTCGGTGGTGAGCGTGCGGCCGTCGAGCTCCCACTTCTTGCGGCCGCCGTCGAGCAGCTTGACGTCGCCGTGGCCGTACAGCTTGAACTGCCAGTACGCGTACGCGGCGAACCAGTTGTTGTTGCCGCCGTAGAGGACCACGGTGTCGTCGTTGCCGACGCCCTTGTCCGACAGCAGCTTGCCGAACTGCTCGGCGTCCACGATGTCGCGGCGCACCTGGTCCTGCAGCTCGGTCGTCCAGTTGATCTTCACGGCGCCGGGGACGTGGCCGCCATCGTAGGCGGTGGTGTCCTCGTCGATTTCGAGGAACACGATCCCTTGCGTGCCGAGGTTCTTCTCGGCCCAGTCGGCTGTGACCAGGACATCCTGGCGGCTCATGCGGAAACTCCCTTGGTGGACGTCGTACGGAGACGGGCGATCAGCCCGTACAGCTCGCAGCCCAGGCAGAAGCCGAAGGCGGCGTTGAAAAAAGCGGCGGCCAACGCGAGCGCGGTGGCCGCGACGCCGAGCGCGGTGAGGCCCGTGGTGTACCCGACGAGCCCCACCGCGGCGAAGGCGAATCCGACGGCCTGGGAGAACCGGACCGGTGCGGCATCGTCGCGTGCGGTGGCTGGGCCGATCCGCGGTGCCACGAGCAGGCGGAACGCCGCGGTGTACGGGGCGAAGCGCAGGCCCGCCCCCGCGGCAAGCGCGAACACGGCGACCTGGGCCGTCAACAGCCATACGCTGCCGGTGACGAGCACCAGAGCGAGCACGATGGTGGTGACGGCGGCGGCGAACCGCACCCCTCGGGGATCGACCGGAGGATCCGGCCGGTTGTCGGACATGGTGGTACTCCTGAGGTTGACGAACGGTGTGAGAACCCTCAGGCGGCCCGACACAGGCAGCTGCCGACACGGCACAGATCGACTGCGCGACGTCGGGTCAGCGGCCAGTACACGGCAACGAGGGTAACCGAGGATCCCGGCTTGCGGGAGCGTCGAGTCCCACGGATCGGCTCACGTGGCGCGCGGCACACCGCCCACCCCAGGGGTCGCCCACCGCAGGGGTCGCCCACCGCAGGGGTCGCCCACCCGCAGCGACCGCCCACCCGGGGGACCGCTGACCCCAGGAATCGCCCAGCCGGGGATCGCCCACGGGGACCGCCCACCGCAGGGATCGCCCACCCCAGGAGCGCCCACCCCAGGAGCGCCCACCCCAGTGATGATCGCCGAGAGTGGGACATGGCGGCCAGATGTAAGAATTCCAAAATAACGTGTGTTTCCGGTGTGTCGGTGCCAGGGTCATGGTATGGGCGCGAACGCGGGGCTTGTGGAGCTGATGGGGCCGCAGCTGGAGTTGCTGCTGCCGGGGCTGGATGAGCGGGCCCGGCGGTTGACGTTGGGTGCGGTGGCGCGGGCGGCCGGGGATGGTGGGGTCGCCGCGGTGGCGCGGGTGGCGGGGGTGTCCTGGCAGACGGTGGCCGACGGGGCGGCGGAGCTGGAGTCCGGCCGGTCGGTCCCGGCGGGTCGGGTGCGCCGCCCGGGTGGGGGTCGTAAGCCGCTGACCGAGACCGATCCGGGGCTGGTGGCGGCGCTGTTGGGGCTGGTGGCGGACTCGACGCGGGGGGATCCGCAGTCACCGCTGGTGTGGACGACCAAGAGCGTGGCGAACCTGGCGCGGGAGTTGGCCGCGCTCGGGCACCGCGCCAGCCCGCAGTCGGTGTGGCGGCTGCTGCACGAGCAGGGGTTCTCCACCCAGGCCAACGCCAAGGTCACCGAGGGTAAGAGGCATCCGGACCGGGACGCCCAGTTCGGCTATCTGGCCGGGCAGGCCGCCCGGCACCTGGCCGACGGGCAGCCGGTGATCAGCGTGGACGCCAAGAAAAAGGAACAGGTCGGCGAGTTCGCCCAGGCGGGGCGGGAGTGGCGGCCCCGGGGGGACCCGCGGCAGGTCCGCAGCCACAGCTTCGGCGACCAGGACGTCGCGGACGGCCAGGGCGGGCACGTCATCCCGTACGGGGTGTATGACGTGGGCGCGAACACCGGGTTCGTCAACGTCGGTGTCGATCACAACACCGCCGCGTTCGCGGTGGAGTCGGTGCGCCGCTGGTGGGACCGGGTCGGCGCGGGCGCCTACCCGCACGCGGCGCGGCTGCTGATCACCTGCGACGCCGGCGGGGCCAACGGCCGGCGCAACCGGGCGTGGAAGGCCGGGCTCGCCCGGTTCGGCCAGGACACCGGCCTGCAGATCACGGTGTGTCACTTCCCGCCGGGCACCTCCAAGTGGAACCGGATCGAGCACCGGTTGTTCTCCCAGATCACCCTGGCCTGGCGTGGTCGCCCGCTGACCAGCCACGACGTCATCATCAACACCATCGGCGCGGTCAGCACCGCGACCGGGCTGGCGGTCACCGCCGTCCTGGACCAGGCCTGCTACCCCACCGGGATCGAGATCAGCGACGCGCAGATGCACGAGCTGGAAGACCGCGCGCTGGCCCGCCACGACTTCCACGGCGACTGGAACTACACCCTGCTGCCGGTCTGGCGGCCCGCCACCCCCGCCGCCACCTCCGCCGCGCCGACCCCCGCCGACACCCGCGCCGCGCTCGCCCCGGTCGTGACCGCCCTGGCCGGCCCGGAACTGACCGGGCTGTCCCGCGCCGAGTTCACCGCCCTGGCCGCCGACCTGCAACTGCCCTGGGCCGCCGCCCGCGAACAACGCCTGCACCGCGACCGCGGCGGCACCCGCCGGGCCCGCACCGGCCCGACCGCCCCGTTCACCTACACCCTGGACACGATGCTGCTGGCCACCATCTACCACCACCGCCACGGCATGCCCTACACCAACATCGCCGCCCTGCTCGGCGCCCACCCCACCACCATCGCCCCCGCCGTGCGAGCCATCACCGCTCTGCTCGGCACCGCCCACCCCGCCCTCGCCGCCGGCCCCGAGCTCCTCTACACCCCCGAGGACCTACGCGCACACGCCGCCACCGCCGGGATCACCATCCCCGACCCCCCACCGCGCGAGCGCTTCGGCCACTAGCACACCTGCGACCGCGACACACCGGAAACTCACCTTATTTTGGAATGCTCACATACGGCGCTCATGTCCCACAACCGGCGATCACGAGCCGTTGGCGGGTGCGACTTTCTCCGTTCGGGCCCGCGCGCGCCCGTGCGCCGGGCACGCTGGCCTGGTGTCGACCCCGGCCTTCGCCGACCTCGTCGCGCGGCAGGCGGGGGTCCTCGCCCTCGCGCAGGTGGTCGCGACGGGCGTTCCGGCGCGTACGGCACAGCGCCGGGCGCAGACCTGGCGGCGCCTGCACCCGGGCGTCTACCTGGTCGCCGGGCATCGTCTGACCGACGAGGCGCGCGTGCGGGCCGCTCTGCTGTGGGCGGGGCCGGATGCCGTCCTCACCGGCCAGGCGGCCGCGGCCTGGCACGGCTTCCCTGTGGGGACCCCGTCCGTCGTCGAGGTGACCGTGCCCGCGCGCCGCAAGCCCCGTCGCGCGACCGGCGTGCGCGTCCGCCGCCGGGACCTGTATCAGGTCGACGTCGCCGCTGTGCGTGGGCTCTGGGTCGCCGCGCCACCGCTGGCCGCGCTGGAGGGCGCCGTCGGGCTGGCGAACGGGTCGGTGTTTCTGGATCGGGTGTTGCAGCGGCACGTGCCGTTCCCGGAGTTGTACGGCTGCTACTGCCGCAACCTGGGCTGGTCGGGGTCGGTCGCCGCAGCCAGGTTGATCATTTCGGCCGCGGACCGGGCCGACTCCGCCGCCGAGCGGATCGTGACGAAGATGCTGCGTCGGGCGGGGATCACCGGGTGGCGCGTGGCCGTGCCGTTCGGGCCCTACACGCTCGACGTGGCGTTCCCAGAGGCCAAGCTCGCGATCGAGGTCGACGGCTGGGCCTGGCATGCGGACGCCGAGCGCTTCCGCGCCGACCGCCGCAAGGGCAACGCGCTCGTCCGGGCGGGGTGGACAGTGCTGCGGTTCACCTGGCATGACCTCACCCAGCGGCAGGCCGCTTGCGTCGCAGAGGTCAGAGCGACGCTCGCGCGGCTGGCCGCATGATCGCCGGATGAGGGACATGGCGGCCAAATACGGCGGCGATGTCCCGAACTCGGCGATCACCGGCCTCGGCCGGGCGGGCCGGGCGGGCGGAACGGGGCTGGGCGGGCCGGGCCGGGCCGGGCCGTGGGGCGGTCCGGGGCGGCCCGGACGGGGCGATCATCGGCCTCGGGGCGGCGGGCCGGGCGGGGCCGGGCGGGGCTGGGAGGGGCTCGGGGCGGGCCGGGCGGGGGCGGCGGTCCGGGGTGGTCAGAGGTGGAGCGGCGGCTCAGTCCAGGGTCAGGTTCCGCGCGGTGCCACTGATCTGCAGGGTGCCGTCCTTCGCCTGGAAGGTGTCCGCCGTGACGTCGAGGGGCAGGTCGCCGGTGTTCAGCGGCACCCGGAACAGGTCGAGGATCTGCCGCACCACCGATCCCGGCACCGGGAGGCCCCTGCCGTCGGACAGCCGCACGTCGACCGGCACGATCGCCGCCTTGCCCTTGTCCAGCACCAACGTGCTGAGCACCGCGATCTCGGCGGACTGCCCGAAGAACTCGACCGTGGCGACGACGCGGGCGGTGCGCTCGGGGTCCAGCTTGGCGACCGAGACGTCGGCGCCCTTCTTGACGACCTGCTCGAGCGCGGTCGCGTCGACGCTTTCGATGCGCACCTTCGTCGCCCCGGGGATCACCCGCTGCAGATCGGCGGCGTCGATCTTCACGATGCCGTCGGCGCTGGCCGCCGTGAACGACATGGGCCCCGAACCGAGCAGCGTCGACAGCGGCGCGCTGACGTCGTGCAGCTGGGCGTTGATCTCCAGCTCCTTGAACGAGCCGTACGGGATCCGCGTGGCGTCGACGTCGATGCTGGGGTACGTCCCGGAAATCGCTTGGGTGAGGAACGGGAAGCCGTTGATCCGCACCGACGGGTCGTCGACGAGCCCCAGTTCGCCGCGCATCTGCCGGGACACCGCCGACTCGGCGAGCGCCGCGGTCCCGAAGTCGGCCGCCACCGCGAGGCCCGCCAGCACCAGCAGGATGATGATCAGTCGTCGCATGCCGCCTCCACGACGTGGACCGTACGGCCGCCGCGGACGGTGCCTCGCCGGGGGAGCTGTGTCGAAGCCCGCGCCTTCGGCGCTACGCATAGGAGCATCCACCCGGTTATCCTGCATCGATCCGCGTGGTGGTGTTCCAGCCGGGTCACGCGGGCGTGCACGGCAGCGGTCAGCGTCGTCCGCCGTACAGCTGGCGTGAGAGGAGACCGGAGTGGAACTCCTGCTGCTGACCGCCGACCCCGAGCCCGGGTCGGTACTGCCCGCGCTGACACTGCTTTCCCATGGCGTGCGCACGGCGCCCCCCGAGGTGGCGGCGCTGCTCGACGCAGGCCCGCACGACGCGGTGCTCGTCGACGCCCGCACCGATCTCGTCGCCGCCCGTAGCCTCTGCCGCCTGCTCGGCAGCACCGGCATGGACGTGCCCGTGATCGCGGTGCTCACCGAGGGCGGGCTGGTCGCGGTGTCGGGGGAGTGGGTGGTCGACGAGATCCTGCTGCCCGGCGCGGGGCCGGCCGAGGTGGACGCCCGGCTGCGGCTCGTCAAGTCCCGCGCAGGTGCGGACGCCGGACGCGACGGCGGCGCGCTCGTCCTCGGCGAGCTCGTGATCGACGAGGCCACGTACGCGGCGCGGCTGCGCGGTCGGCTGCTCGAGCTGACCTACAAGGAGTTCGAGCTGCTCAAGTACCTCGCCCAGCACGCGGGCCGGGTGTTCACGCGGGCCCAGCTGCTGCAGGAGGTGTGGGGGTACGACTTCTTCGGCGGCACCCGCACCGTCGACGTCCACGTCCGCCGTCTGCGCGCGAAGCTCGGCACCGAGCACGAACAGATGATCGGCACCGTGCGCAACGTCGGCTACAAGTTCGTGCGGCCCAGCCGGGGCTCGCTGGGGGTGGCCGCGCCCGTCCGGGATGTCGAGGAGGAGCTCGACGAGGAGCCCACCCGCCTCGCTGGCCGGGCTTGACGGAGCCGGGTCCGGCCGTGCCGGAGTTGCGGTGGTGCGGGGCCTTGACCGGCGAGGAGGTCGCGCACGTCCAGGCGTTGGTCGCCGCGGCGACGGACGCCGACGGCACCGCGCCGCTGTCCGAGCACGTCCTGCTGCACCTGAGCCACGGCGCCGCGCACCTGCTCGCCCGTGAGGGGGACGAGCTGGTGGGGTTCGCCCATCTCGACCTCACCGACCCGGTCGCGGGCGAGCTCGTGGTGCATCCCGCGCATCGGCGGGCGGGCCTGGGCACGCGCATCGTGACGGCGCTCCTCGACCGCGCAGCGCAGGCGGGCTCGCGGCTGCGGCTCTGGGCCCATGGCGAGCACCCCGGCGCGGTCGCGCTCGCCCACCGCCTCGGCTTCACCCGGGCCCGGGTGCTGTGGCAGATGCGTCGCAGCCTGCTCGCACCGCTGGCCGAGCCCCGTCTCCCGGACGGGGTGCGGTTGCGCCCGTTCGTCGTGGGCGTGGACGAGAAGGAGTTCCTGCGCGTCAACAACGCCGCCTTCGACTGGCACCCCGAACAGGGCGGTTGGGATCTCGAGCAGGTCAGGCTCCGCGAGGCCGAGCCCTGGTTCGACGCGCAGGGCTTCCTGCTGGCCGTGGACGCCGACGACCGCCTGCTCGGCTTCCACTGGACCAAGGTGCACGGCGGTGCTGATCCTGGCGCGCATTCGCACGAGCCCATCGGCGAGGTGTACGTGCTGGGCGTGGACCCGTCCGCGCGCGGCATGCACCTCGGCGCGGCGCTCACCCTGGCCGGGCTGCGCCACCTGCATGACCTCGGCCTCCGCCAGGTGATGCTCTACGTCGAGGCGGACAACGCCGCCGCCGTCCGGGTCTACAGCGAGCTCGGCTTCACCCGGTGGGACACGGATGTCTCCTTCGTACGCTGACCGATGGTGGCGGACGCCACCCCTACACGGCGAGCGGTCCGGGCATCCGTCCGGTCACGACGTACACGGTGCGGCGGGCGACGGCGACGGCGTGGTCGGCGTAGCGCTCGTAGAAACGGGCGAGCAGCGCGATGTCGACGGCGGGTCCGACGCCGTGGCTCCACCGGTGGTCCATGAGTACGGAGAACATGTGCCGGTGGAGGTTGTCCATCGCGTCGTCGTCGGACTCCAGCTCGGCGGCCGTCGCGAGATCGCGCGACCGGATGACCGCACCCGCCTTGTGCGCGAGGGCGCAGCCGACCCGGCCCATCTCGGCGAAGTAGGGCGCGACCTCGGCGGGCAGCACGGGTTGGGGATGCCTGCGGCGGGCGGCCTGCGCGATGTGCAGCGCGAGGTCGCCCATGCGCTCGATGTCGCCCGCGCCGTGGATCGCGGCGACGACGATGCGCAGGTCGGTGGCCATCGGGGCCTGCAGCGCCAGCAGGGCGAACGCCTGCTCCTCGGCGCGGTCGCGGAGCTCGTCGACGCGGATGTCCTCGGTGATGACCTCCTCGGCCAGGTGCAGGTCGATCTCCAGCAGCGCCCGCGTGGCCTTGGCCAAGGCCTCGGCGACCGCGTTGCACATGCCTGCGAGGCGCGCGGCCAGCTCGTCGAGTTGGTCCTGGTAGCCATCGCGCATGACCCGAGGGTAGTGCGCGACGCTGACCGTCAGGGACAGGTCACCGAGGCGGGTGCCGGGTCGGACGCGTCCTCGGGCGATGCGGAGGTGGTCGTCGGGGCGCGGACGACACCGTCGAACGACCGGCCGAGCACGAGCTGCAGCACGCCGGTCGCGCCAGGGTCGGGCACGGTCGTGGCGGCGGGGACGGTGGCGGCGAGCAGCTGCGCGGCGGCCGTCCGGTCGGGGGAGTAACGGATGAGGGTCTGCGGCGTGGGTTGGGCGGCGTTGGTGACCTCGCCGACGCCGAAGCCGAGCCCGCGCAGCGTGTCGGCGATCTTCCCGGCGAGCCCGGCGCGGCCCGAGGCGTTGGCCACCTGCACCTTCACGTCCGACGGCCGCGGCCCGTTCGTCGCGCCCGGCGCGGTCGCGGGCAGCGGGGCGTGGGTGCGCAGCGCGTCGAACAGGGCGGCGGCGTCACCGGCCCGCAGCACGGAGCCCTGGCCGGTGGGGTCGGCGTCAGCCGGGACGGCGGTGAACGTGACGCCGGTCGCGCCGAGGTCGCGCATCGAGCGGGCGAGGACGAGCACCTGGTCGAGGTCGGCGCCGTCGGTGGTGAGGAGGCGGGCGAGCGTCGGGCGCAGCGCGGCCACGCGGGGCAGGTCGAGCAGGCCGAGGCCGGACTGCGCCGGGTCGAGCACGGCGGCCAGCACCTGCTGTTGGCGTTCGATGCGCCCGCGGCCCGCCGTGGGGTCGCCCGCGACCGACGCGGCGCGCACGAAGTCGGTGGCGTGGTGGGCGTCGAGGGTGATCGTGCCCGGGGTGGGGACGACGGGGCCCAGCGCCGCGTCGACGACCGCCCGCGGCGTGCAGAACCGCACCCCGGACAGCGCGTCGACGGCGGCGCCGAGCCCCGCCAGGTCGAGCCCGACGTAGCGGGTGATCGCCAGGCCGGTCAGCTGCTGCACGGCGCGGGTGGCGCAGCGGGGGCCGCCGAGGTCGAGCGCGCCTGCGAGCTGGGCGCGGGCCTGGGCGGGCATGGTATCCGGGGTATAGGCAGCGGACGCCGGGTCGTAGCGCTCGCACGGGGGCCGGGAGACCTCGAGGTCGGTGGGGATCGCGAGCACGGTCATCGGGCCGTTCCCGGCGGGGACGTGGGCGACGACGACGGTGTCGGGGCGGCCGGTCGCGCCGGGGGTTGCGGCGCGGTCGGTCACGACGAGCAGCACGTTCTCGTCGCCGACCTGCGCGGCCGCGTCGACGATGGCGCCGGACCCGGGATCGAGCGCCGCGGCCGACGGGACGGCGGCGGCGAGCCAGCGCTGCGCGCCCCAGCCGACGCCTGCCGCGGCGACGATCACCATCGTGACGGCCAGCGAGCTCAGCCGCAGCAGGTTCGGCCGCCTGCGCGGGGGCGGCTCGTCGGGGGTCTCGGCGGGCTCGGCACGGCTCGCCCCGAGCGTAAGGCCTGCGTGGGCGGCGGTGAGGCGGGTGAGGGTCTCGTCGATGCGCTGGGCGCGCGTGGTGGACTCGACCAGCCCGTCGTCGCCGTTTGCGCCGGTCTCGCCGCCGCCTCGGCGTCCTGCCTGCGCGTCGCCGGGGCGCACGCCGTCCAGCGCCCGGCCGTTGGCTCCGCGTGGCGGCGGACCGGCGGGCGACACCTGCCTCGGGGCGAGCGGCCGACCCGTTTGGGCGACAGACGGTGGCCGTGCGGCTGGTCCGGGCGACGACGGCCGCCCGTTCGCTGGGGGCGACGGCGGCCGCCCGTCCGGCGACGGGGGGCGCCGGTCTGGTGGCGGAGTCAGTGGGTGCCCGTTCGGCCGGGCCGATGACGGGCGCCCGTTGGCCGGGGGCGAGGGTGGGTGCCCGTTGGTCGGGGGCGACGACGGCCGCCCGTTCACCGGGGGCGACGGCCGCCCGTTCACCGGGGGCGACGGCGGCCGCCCGTTCACCGGGGGCGACGACGGCACAGGCCAGCCGTTCGGCGGCGGCGCGGGCCGGCCGTTCGGCCGCGGCGCAGACCGCCCGTTCGGCGCGCCAGGCCACGGCGACGCCTGCGCGCCCGACCGTCCATTCGGCGCGGCAGCCGCCGGGCGCACACGCGCCACCGCTCGGGTGGTGGGCGAGGCGCCGTCCGACCCGCCCGGACACCACTCCGGTGGCCGCCGGGGCGCCTGAACCCCCGGCTGGTCTACCCCGCGCGCGCCTTCAGGCTCTCGGGCGGCGGAATGCGGCCGATCCGGGGCGGGCGTGGCTTCTGCGCTTTCTTCGGCCCTGCGGCGCTCGGCCTCCTCCGCGGCGCGGCGGCGAGCCGCCCGACCACCCGGGGCCGCGGCGCCGCCGGTCAACCCCAATCGGGCGAGGACGTCGTCGGACGCGGGCGACGCGCGTTGGGAGCGGTCCGAACCGTCCGCCACGTCACCTCCCCGCGCCGCACGCGACAGAGGGCGGGTGAGATCGTCCCTCCCGCCCCTTGGGAACCCGCTGAAGAACTCGGTCCTACCGCCCCCGTCGGCGTTGGCCGCTGCCACCGACACAACCGCGGTGTCGGCGGCGGCGTCCGCCTCTTGCGAACGACACCTCGCGACGGGCGGAGCTCTTCAGCACCCTCCTCGAACGCGCACGAGCTTACGAAGCCCGCCTCCCGAGGATCACGGGAGGGTCTCGGCGCGCCGCGGTTGGCTGATCGCGCGCCGCTGCCCGGCCGGACCAGCAAGATGGACGCGTCCCATCAGCTCGTCCCGGTAGGCGACGGCGTTGCGGCCCGAGTTCTTGGCGGCGTACAGCAGCACGTCCGCTGCGCCGATCAGCCGCTCCGGGTCGATGAGCGGCCCCGCGCCGTGGGCCACGCCGACGCTGACCGTGACCCGCAGTCGGGGGTCGAGCTCGTGCCAGGGATGCCGGACCACCCGCTCGCGCGCCGCCTCGCAGGCCAGCACCGCCGCGGCCGCCCCGCAGCCGGGCAGGACCAGCGCGAACTCCTCGCCCCCGTACCGCGCGCAGAACGCGCCGTCGGGTAGCCCCCGGCTCAGCTCGGCGACGATCCGCTGCAGCACGCGGTCCCCGAACCGGTGTCCGAAGGTGTCGTTGACCTGCTTGAAGTGGTCGGCGTCCGCCAGCGCGACGCTCAGGTCCGACGTGCCCCGCGCGCCCAGCAGCGCGACGAGCCGCTCGTCGAGGTAGCGCCGGTTGTAGCTCGCGGTGAGGCTGTCGCGGCAGGAGAGCTCGCGGGCCTCGGCGTGTTCGCGGCGCAACCGGTCCAGCTCGTCGGAAGGCCTGCCGCCCCGCAGTTGTACGGCCGCGCGCAGATGCCCGTACGCCTCCTCCCACCGGCCCAGCGCGGCGAGCTCCTCGGCGACCGCCATGTACCGCGCCGCGGCGTCGACCGGCTGCTCGACCGTGACTCCGCCCATCAACGGTGACCACCTCCCGTTGGAGATGTCGACGCGCCCGCCGCCGATCTTGACCCAACGCACCCGTTCGCGCGTCGCCCATCCGACCATGATCACCAGTTCGGCGCGTGGAGCGGCCAGAATTGACCGGGTTCGCGCCGAACCGACGATCACTGAGCCTGCCGTCAGCCCCCCGAGTGCTCCAGCTCGGCACCGAGCGGCACGGAGGCGTCGTCCGGGTCGTCCAGCCACCCCGACGGCAGCACGACCCGACCCGGGGAGCCCTGTCGTCCGCGCGGGCCCTCGGCGTCGGCGGGGAAGGGGAGGTCGGGGTCGAGCACGGCGAGCAGCTCGGTGAGCTCGTCGAGGCTCTCGACGAGCCCGAGCCGTCGGCGCGTCTCCGGCCCCACCGGGAAGCCCTTGAGGTACCACGCGATGTGTTTGCGGATGTCCCGGATGCCCTTGTGCGGGCCCATGTGCCCGCAGAGCAGCTCCGCGTGGCGGCGGATGGTCGCCATGACCCGTCCGAGCCTCGGCGGGGTGGGCAGCGGCCGTCCGGCGAACGCGGCTTCGAGATCGCCGAAGAGCCACGGCCGCCCGAGGCATCCCCGGCCGACGACGACGCCGTCGCAGCCCGTCGCCGCGACCATCCGCAACGCGTCCTCGGCGCAGAAGATGTCGCCGTTGCCCAGGACGGGCAGCTCGGCGGGGAGGGCCTCGCGCAGGCGGGCGATGGCCGACCAGTCCGCGGTGCCGGAGTAGCGCTGCGCCGCCGTCCGCGCGTGCAGCGCGACCGCCGCAATCCCGGCGTCGGCGGCGCGGCGCGCGGCGTCGAGGTAGGTGTGCCGCTCGTCGTCGATGCCGATGCGCATCTTGACGGTCACCGGCCTGCCGTCGGCGTTCGCCACGGCCGCCCGCACGATCGCCTCGAACAGCCGCCGCTTGTACGGCAGCGCTGCGCCCCCGCCGCGGCGCGTGACCTTGGGGACGGGGCAGCCGAAGTTCATGTCGATGTGGTCGGCGAGGTCGCGCTCGACGATCATCCGCACCGCCCGCCCCATCGCCACCGGATCGACCCCGTAGAGCTGCAGGGACCGCGGGTGCTCGTCGGGGTCGAAGGCGATCATCTGGAAGGTCAGCGGGTTGCGCTCGACGAGCCCGCGCGAGGTGATCATTTCGCAGACGTAGAAGCCGCCACCCTGCTCCCGGCACAGCCGCCGGAAGCCGGGGTTGGTGATGCCCGCCATCGGCGCCAGCACCACGGGCGTGGCGCAGGTGTAGGGCCCGATCGTGAGCGGGCGGGTGACGGCGGGAGCACTCACGTCGCGCCATTTTTCCACGCCGCCGCCGGGCCGAGCGGCACACCACCGCGCCGACGTCCCGAGGCGGCACGGTCAGCTGTCGCGGCGCCGTTTGGCCTCGTACATGCGCTCGTCCGCCTGTCGGAGCAGGCGCGCGGGTCGATCGCGGTCGTGACGTCGGAGGCGCTCACCCCGATGGCGGCCGTGATCGTGATCGGTATCCCCTCGATGACGAACGGCTCGGCGACCGCCGCGCGGCACCCCGGTCGCGTCATCGGGGCCTGCTGATCGCTGCGGGTGGTGCGCCCGTGGCCCGGCCGGGCGTGGCGTGGACGGCGCCGATCACGGTCGGTAGCCGACCCGCCCGACGGCGGCCTCGTCGGAACGTGTCGAACGCACTACGTCACCATCCCATCACGCAGAGTGTGTCGTACCGGCGAGCTGCCGTCGAGCGAACGTGGGCGGCCCGGCGCCGGGGGACGCGGGCCGGTTGGTGAGCGTGTGGGGGGAGCGGCGACCCGTCGGCGGGCGGCGAGCGTAGACGCGCCCCCTGCCGCCGCCCGGTCCCGTGCCCGGGGGTTGGCGCCGGGACACAGCGCACCAGTAGGGGGCCAAGCAGGCACCGCGCCGGCTGACCTCGCACCCCTTGTGAGCACTTCGCACCCCGCCGGTGGGGTGCGAAGTGATGCGAAGGGGTGCGAGGTGCGCCGCTCACCTGGTGCAGGTGGCGCGCCATGGGTGTGCTGTGGTCCACCCGCATGGCGACGCCCGTAGGCTGAGAGCGCGGGCCTCTAGCTCAATCGGCAGAGCAGCGGACTTTTAATCCGCGGGTTCGGGGTTCGATCCCCCGGGGGCCCACCGTGTTGACCTGCACGAACGGCATGTCGACAACCTAATCAAGATCCAGGATGGCTGCGAGTTGTGATCGGGCGGGGTTCCGCACCGACGCTGATGCCAGCGGAGCGTCATCCGAAGCGCCAACAGACACGTCAGGCAACCGGGTCTCGGCCGGATGACAGTGACCCTCGCACCCGTCCCCCAGCACCAAGGCATGTCGTGCGCACGAAGCAGACCTCATGGCCGGCGTTCCGACGATCCGTGGCCTGCGTATCCCGGTCGCGACCGTCGTGTCGATGGTCGCCGACGGGATGACTGTCGGGCAGATCTGTCGCGACCTCCCAGACCTGGTTCCTGAGGACGTCGCGGAGGCCCTGCGCTATCCGGCTGAGTCCGGCCGAGAGCGGCAGCTTCCGCTTCGTCCCCTGCATGAGGCTGTTGCTCGACAACAACCGGCCAGCGCTCACGCCGAGCGCGCGGACCCGTCGCCTGCCGGGCCGAGTTGCGCACACGGGCTGGGGCCGGTCGAGGGGTCAGACTCCGGCCCGGTCGTGCGCGGCCGGGCTAGGCGGTGTCGTCGACGGCCTCGAGCCAGTCGGTGCCGTCGTGCATCTCGCTCGCGACGACCAGCGCAATGTGGGCCATGAGCGTGTGCGCGGTCGCTCCGTGCCAGTGCTCGACGGCCGGGTCGCAGGTGACCGTCTCGCCTGCGCGGGCGGCGACGACGGCACCGTCCCGCGTCCCGACCAGCGCGATTCCGTCGATCACGTGAAGGACTTGGCCGCTGGGGTGGACGTGCCAATTGGTGCGCGCACCCGGCACGAAACGCACGATGCCGGCAGCGAGGTAAGCCGGCGCGGCCGGCGCGCTGATCGACGTGACGTACACGTCACCGGTGAAATTTCGGCGGGGCCCTTGCCTGTGGGAGCGATCGGTGTGAGCTGCATCCTGCCTTCTTATCCTGAACGGCGAGCGCCTATCAGCGCGGCCCGGTTTCTCTTCTTGGCGATACGGGGTGCAGGGCCAACGGTGCGGCCGCCCGCACGTGGGGACCTGGGCCAAGGCCGCGGCGGTGCTGACCGCGGACCTGATGTCCGGACACGAGGAACCCCGCCCGCACGCGGGCGAGCCGCTGCGCCGCGCGCTGGCCGGGCTGCCTGCCGCCGTGCGGGCCGGGCGGATCCGGTTGCGCGCTGACGCCGGCTACTTCGCGGACAGCCGGCCCGCACCGGGCTGCTGGCCGGCGTGGAGTTCGCCATCGGCGTCGAGATCGCGCCGCTGTGGCGGCTCCTCGACGGGGTTGCCGAGACCGGCTGGACCGACGCGATCGACATGACTGGCGCGCAGGTCGCGGTGGCCGAGTACTGCCCGGAGTGGTGGCAACCGCTACTTCGCCACGACCGGCACAACGATAGCGATAATCGCAACAACTACTGCGATGATCGCAACGATCCAAGCCCGGTGGGGATAGAGGTTGTTGGCTTGCATTTGGCGGTGCTCTGCGAGCGACACCGGCTTGATAACGCTGGCGGGTGGACGCCGCCGGCTCGTATAAGCGATGAGAATCACGGCAACAAGTGGCAGAAGGGTCACGATCTCAAACCAAACTGAAACCTCTGTCGGTATTGCTTCGTTGGCCGGATCCGGAAGTCCTTTGCGGAAGACCACTGCGCCTATCATGAGAAGGATGAGGTAGATTGCGGGAATTCCCGCGCCTATTGAGATCAGTATCCCGCGCACTAGCTTATAGGTGACCCAGCCTAGTTGCCTCGGTCGCGCCCATAAGCGATATACCTCGTCGGTCGAGTGCTCGTCACCGACGGCCTCTGCCTTTACTGGAGAAAGAATGACTTGCGCGTTTCCTCCGACAACTCGAAGAGATTGCACTTCATTGTCACTAAGGCGACGCAGATCTGCAACGTCGGTGAAGTATCCGCCATCGAACTCCACCTTGGCCGGACGTTCCCGACATTGCTCGTTGAGAATAGAGAGGAGTGCGTCGAGATCGTCTATCGTCACTAGGACGCGACCGAGATCCGTACGCGTCGGCTCAGAGTTCTGACTCGGTCCCACGCGATGGATCACCACAAGCAGCGCAGTCTAGGGGACTGCCGATCGGCGTTGTTGGAGGCCGGTCGGTCTCCGACCGGTAACCTCCAGTGGCATGGAAATCCGTCTCGACGGCGATGCCGACCCAGAAGGCAGCATTAACGCTGGCCGAGTAGGATTGGACCGCGCCGATGACGATAGGTCCATGCTGCGGGCCCTGCTGCCGCGTGCCGGTGGTGGTCACGGGTGCGCCCCGGCCGGGCTGGCGTGGATGGTGACCGCGGTCAGCCGGGGCAGGTCGGTGAGCAGGTGCGTCTCGGCATGATGCGCGATCTCGTGCGCAGCGGCCAGCGTAAGGTTCGCGTCGATGGTGATGGCGGCTTCCGCCCGCAGGGTGTGCCCGATCCAGCGAAGCCTGAGTTCGTCGACCGAGCGGATGCCGTCGATGTCGCCGATACTTGCCAGAGCCTCGTCGACCAGGTGCGGATCGACGGCATCCATCAGCCGGGCTCCGACCTGTCGGACCGCGGAGCGCAAAACGCCGAGGATGGCCACCGTGATGAGCAGACCGATGATCGGGTCGGCCTGCCGCCATCCTGCCGCGACTCCGGCGGCACCCAAGAGCACGGCGAGACTGGTGAACCCATCGGTGCGGGCGTGCAGTCCGTCGGCGACCAGGGCCGCGGAGCCGATGCGGCGCCCGACGCGGATGCGGTAGCGGGCCACGATCTCGTTACCGGCGAACCCGACCACCGCGGCCGCGGCGACCCCCCAGAGGTGACTGACCGGCTGTGGGCGCAACAGCCGGTCCACGGCCTCGTAGGCCGCCAACGCCGACGACAGCATGATCATCGCGATGACGAACAGCCCGGCCAGGTCCTCAGCGCGGCCATAGCCGTAGGTGTAACGGGCATTCGCGGGGCGGCGGGCAAGCCGGAACGCCAGCAGCAGCGGCAACGCGGTCAACGCGTCCGCCAGGTTGTGCAGCGTGTCACCCAGCAAGGCCACCGACCCTGACATCCCGACCACCACCGCCTGGATCGCCGCGGTCGCCAGGAGAGCGGCGAAGCTGATCAGCAAGGCGCGCCTGCCTGCCCCATCGGACTCCAATGCCTGATCGACCTGATCGGCCGCGTCGTGCGAGTGCCCGACTCCGAACAGTTCCCCGACCGGGTGCGCCAACCGCGCCAGCCACGAACCGTGCCCCTGCTCCCGTCCATGCTCATGCCGAGCGTCATGACCGTGCTCGTGTTCGTGGTGCTCACGATCGTGGGTGGCGGCGTAGCGCTTGCGCATCTGGTGGCTCATTGAACGGGCGGCAATCGTGTCGGGGGTCGGTGAGGCGGCAGAACGCGACCGCCTGCCCGAACACTACCAACATGTGCGTGAATGCGAATATCTTGCAACAGTCGGTAGAGTGCCGGAACATGTCGACACCCGTTCGCGCGCAGTCCGCCACGCCGGGACTGCTGCGGTGACGCCCCTCGACTAAACCGATGCAGCCTTGCCCTCATCGGCACCAACCGGTGGCTCGCGATGTCAGCGACTGTCAGCAGATCAGACGAGGAGCATGGTCATGAACGACAACGCATTCGACCGCAGTGCGGTACGCATGCCCGCCACAGTGCTGCTCGTGGGACAAGTCCTGTACATCGTGATTACCCAGTTCCACGCCGATGGGGACGCCAATAATCACCCAGCCGTGTTCGCCGAGTATGCCAGCAGCGGAATCTGGACGGGCGTGCATGTCGGCCAGTTCGCGGCCACGGCAATCTTGCTCGCGGGGCTGTTTGCCTTGTTCTTCGCCTTGGACGCTCCGGCTGGAACGGCGAGGTGGGCAGGTCGATTCGGTGCCGCTTCAGCAGCGGTGACGCTGGCGCTGTACGGCGTCGTCATGGCCGTGGACGGAGTCGCCCTCAAGCAGGCCGTGAACGCCTGGGCGAGCGCCCCCGACGCCGAGAAGGCGGCGCGCTTCGCGAGCGCCGAGGCCATCCGCTGGCTGGAGTGGGGAGCGCGGAGCTACGAAAATTTCACCCTGGGCTTCGCTTTGCTCCTGTTCGCCGCCGCGCTCGGGCTGACGGCTTGGGTCCCGCGAGCGATCGCCTACTTGATGGGGCTCTCCGGCCTCACGTGCCTGGCGCAGGGCTGGGTGGCCGGCGCAGACGGCTTCACGCGGACACACGATGTCGCAATCGTGGTTGCCTGGGTCCTGAACCTTGCGTGGATGATATGGCTCGTCGTCTTTTCCTGGCGGAGGCAGAAACTGGAGGTTACGCCGCCCGACGCGGAAGGCGTGGATCGCCGCGACGCTTGACCAACGGCGCCACAGCCGCGCGGCACCCTGCTCGATGCAGTCGCAAGCGCTCCCGTGGGGGCGTGCGGCCTGCCGGCCGGTCGCCGCGCGACGTGCGGCTCCGCAGGTCAGCGCTCGCGCTCGGTGTCGTCGACACCGATCTGCTCCTTGCGGACCTCGCCGCCGACGGTCTCGGTGTCCTGCACCTGCTCGGTGCCGAGCCGCACCCGCTCGACGGGGACGGCCTCGGTGTCGACCACCGGCCGCTCTTCATGCAGGACGACCTCGTGCTCCTCCTCCGAGATCGCGGGCCCGTCCAGAGCGTCACCGCGGTTCGCCTCTGTGACGGGTTCCCGCTCGACCCGAACCTCCTCGTGAGACACCGGCACGGACACCTGCTGCTGCTCGGTGACAACGTGCTTGCGCAGCCGGGCCCGCCCGGCTTCGCGGGTCTCGGTGCCGACCCGCAGCTGCTCCTCCGAGCGGGTCATGGCCTGGTCGGTCGTCGGGCCCGAGGTGTCGTGCCCGACCGTGCCGCCAGCGGTGTCGCCGACGCCGGCGCGGGTCCCGACGTCGCGGTAGTCGGTGCCGGTTTCGCGGTAGTCGAGGCCGTAGTGGCGGTACAGCCGTTGCTCTTCCTCGGCGGACAGGTGTGAGTTGTCGTCGATGTTC
The DNA here is from genome assembly GCA_963822805.1 of uncultured Actinomycetota bacterium. Taxonomy (GTDB): domain Bacteria; phylum Actinomycetota; class Actinomycetes; order Mycobacteriales; family Pseudonocardiaceae; genus Pseudonocardia. The sequence continues at coordinate 344,868 of CAWGIV010000011.1, forward strand.
GGGGCGTCCTTGACGGTGGCCTTGTCGTACGTGACCACAACGCGGCCGCCGCGGAACTCGGCACCCTGGAGGGGTATGAAGCTCTCGTTGGTGCCGAACAGGCCGGTGTTTACGGTGATCCACTTCGGCTCATTGGTGCGGTCGTCGTCGTAGACCTGACCGATCGTGCCGATCTTGTCGCCGTCGCGGTCGTAGGCGGCGGAGCCGATGAGACTGTCCAGTTGTTCTCTGGTGATCATTTGAGGCTCTCCTGCGGGTTCGGGGGTCCGGCCCCCGGGACGGTCCGGCGGGCCTCTGCGTTCTGGTTACCGCCGAAGGGCGCGGGCAAACGCTATCTGCCCCCGACCGGCGGCGCCGAGCAGGCGTGGATAGCCGGGTCGGGCGCTGATTCCCGCAGTGCCGGGCGCTCCCCGACGCACCCTGCCGGGTCGGTACCTGGCCGGTGGTCCGGCGGAACGGCACGCTGCTCGGGCACAGAGAGCGGATACCTCGATCGAGTACCTGGGAGACGCGCTCTGCTTCAGCACGGCCTCGGGCAGCGAGTACGGCCACGCCGAAGATCGTGCTCGATTTCGCGGTGGGGGTTCCTTGTCGGTGTCCTGTGCGCTTGACCTCCTACCGTCTCGGGCGGGGCGAGCAGGGGCAGATGGCCGGTCATGCGATCGTCAGCGTGTGCTGCCCGGGTCCGGCGGTTCGGCGACGGTGTCGGCGGCGACGGCCCGGCGCTGACCCATCGGCACCGGATCGCCCACGGTGGTGTCGGCCACGGTCTGCTTCTCGGATTCGGCGTTGATCTCCGCGCCGAGCAGGATGATGTAGCTGGTCAGGTACAGCCAGAGCAGGAACACGATGATGCCGGCGAGCGTGCCGTAGGTCTTGTTGTAGCTGCCGAAGTTGTTGACGTAGAGGCTGAATACGACGCTGCCGAGCACCCACAGGACGGTCGCGACGATGGCGCCGGGGCTGGTCCAGACGAACTTGGGTTCGTGGCGGTCGGGGGCGATCCGGTAGACGATCGCGAGCGCCGCGATGACGAGCGCGACCAACAGTGCCCACCGGATGACCTGCGCGAGAATCGTGCCGAAGATCCCCAGTCGGAGCGCCTGGAGCAGCGGCGGCACGACCGCGACGAGGAACAGGGTGAGGAGGAAGAAGACGATCGCGCCGAGGGTGAGCGCGAGGGCGATGGCCCGCAACTTGACGAACCCGCGGCTCTCCGGCTCGTCGTAGGCGAGGTTGACCGCGACCATGAGATTGCTGGTTCCGCTTGACGCGCTCCACAGGGCCACGAGTACCGAGACGGCGAGCCCGAGGCTCAGTGCGCCATTGCTGCCGGAGGTGACCGCGTTGAGCTGGTCGGCGATCAACGGCTGTGCTTCCCGCGGCAGCGATCCGGCCAGTGCTTCCATCTGCCGCGCCACGGTCTGCGGGTCGGCGACGAGTCCGTACAGCGTCAGCGCGGCGATCAGCGCGGGCGGGATGGCCATGAAGGCGAAGAAGGCCACGCCCGCGGCGAGCAGGCTGACGTGGTCCGCGCTGCTCTCCCGGAATGCCCTGCGAATGACCTGCCACCAGCCGGTGGGGGGAATCTCGGTAGGCGCCTCGGCCCGCCCGCCCGGTAGCGGCGCATCCGTGCCCGGGGTGTCGGCGTCGGGCGGCCCGACGGCGCCGGGTTGGCCCCTCGACCCCGTGTGTTGAGTTCCGGCCGGAAACTGTTCGCCGGTCGGGGCCGCGCTCGACAGTCCCTTCCGTGCTGGGGTGGGCTGCGCTCCCGCACCGGGTCCCCTGGCGAGACCGCGGATCGCGCCCACGGCGACGAGCATCCAGACGAGGGCTCGACCCCACCCGGCCCCTCCGGACTCTCGGGTCGACTGCTGTCGGCTTCGGTCACTTCTCATGGCGGGGCTCCTCGGCCAACGTAAGTGTCCAACGCTGACGGGGGTAGCCAGGCGGGTTGCCGCCCAATCGTCCGGGCCGACCAGCCGGGTGCGACGTCATGGTGCGGCCTCGACGCCGCCGGCGCTGACCGACCCCGGCCCGCAGCGCCGGGTTTGCATCCAGGCACACGGGTAGCCTGGCCGAAGCTTCGTGCGCATTTGACGGAGGAGCCGGCCATGTCGATGTCTGATGATGAGCGGCGCCGGCTGCGGGAGCTCGAAGCCGAGATTGCCCAGCAGCGACGTCTGGTCAGATTGGCGCGCCAGCTTGAGTCGGCGAATGTCTATACCGGATTCCGGCGCATAACCATGCTCTGGATAGCCGGTGGCAGCGTGGGGCTGGTCCTCGTTATTGCCGGCGCCGCGGTGCCCAGCACCGCCCTGCTCACTGCCGCTGTCGTCATCCTCACCGCAACGGTGCTCACGGTCGGAGTGGCGTCGATTGTGATCGAGGTGGCCGGGCACCGTCGCGAGCAACGCTCGAATGACGGGCGCCAGCCGCGGCCGCCGTCTAGCCGATCAAGCTAGCCACGCGGCCCGTCGGCGACGGCGCGCTCCTGGCAGGAGACGATCAGCGGCCGTATCGGTGCTGCGGCCACTTCGCACCCCTTGGCATCACCTCGCACCCCGCCGATGGGGTGCGAGGTCGACCGATGGGGTGCGAGGTGGGGTCGGCCGCGCTGCGCACATCGTTCATCGGATCCGATGGTCTACGCGGTACCAGTGCGCGCTCTCGCCTGCGATCGGCGTCAGGTGCACGCGCCGACGTTCCTCAGCAACCTGCTCGCCGTGGCGTCCTCGCCCACGAAGTGCTCCGCGAGCCAGGACATGTCGCCGCCGGGCCCGGCGGTGTAGCCGTCGAGCGACATCGCTGCGGAATAGAGGAGCTCGGGGCGTGTGCGGGTTCGCCGGGGGCCGTAACTGGATGGCGCGCCAATGCCAGCACCCTCCAGCCGACCTGACGGTAGCGCCTCTACGACAGTCGGGCGGCCAGCTCGCGGCGGGAGGAGACGCCGAGCTTCGCGTAGATGTTGCTGAGGTGGAACGCGACCGTGCGGCTCGTGACGAACAGCGCCGCACCCGTCTCCTGGTTGGTCCGGCCCTCGGCGACCAGGCGCGCCACGGCCAGCTCCTGCGGGGTGAGCGCGAGCGCCCCGCCCGTCGCGGTGGGATGCAGCCCCGCGGCGTGCAGCAGCTCCGCGCATCGGGCCAGGAACGGCGCGGCGCGCAGCCGTTCCAGCCGCTCGTAGGCGGTGCGCAGCAGGTCAATGGCCCCGCGGCGGTCGCCCGCGTCGAGCAGGTGCCTGCCGTAGGCCATCTCCAGACGGGCGCGCGGCAGCTCGGCGGGCACGTGTCCCACGGCGGCCAGCGCGTCCGCGTAGGCCGCCCGTGCGCGGTTCGGCGTGCGGATCTCGGTGATCGCGCAGCGCAGCCGGACCGCGTCGACCGCCGACCAGACGGGCGAGCGCTGTTCGAGCGCGACGAGGGCGGCCTCGGCCTCGGCCACCCGGTGCAGCCCGAGCAGGGCCTCGACGTGCAGCGCCCGCCACGGCAGGAGGCCGACCCTGTCGACGCCCCCGCGCACGGCCGGATCGGTGTACGCGCGCAAGGCTTTCGCCATCGCCGGATGATCACCCCGCGCCTGCGCGAGGACGGCCTGGGCGGACGCCGCGTGCAGGCGGGCGCCCCACCAGGGAAGCGCGGTCGCGGCCGTCGTCGCCGCCGCGACACGGGCCGTCGCCGTGTCCCATGCCCCGCGGCCGGACGCGACGTAGCTCGCGAGCCCGTTGGCGACGCCCGCGCCCAGCAGCACCCCGGCGTCGCGGGCGAGCGAGACGGCGAGGGCGCCGTTCGCCGCCGCGGCGTCCCAGTCGCCGATGCGGTACTGCGCCTCGGCCAGGTGGCCGAGCAGGAGCACCCGGGCGCGCACCGACGTGGGCGAGGTGCCGTCGCGCACGAGCGCGGCCAGGATCGCCGCAGCGCCCGCGGGATCGTCGGCCCACAGGGCGACGAGCCCGGCGAGGGCCTCGGCCTCGGCGTCGCCCACCGCGGCCGTCTCGGCGCGGGCCTCGGCGTGGCGGCCCGCGGCGACGAGCCCGACGACGCGCACGAACCGCGCCAACCCCACCACCTCGGGCGGCGGGTCGTTCAGCAGGGCCTGCTCCGCCCGCTGCGCCGCGGCGGCCGCGTCCCCCGCGATGAGCGCGACGAGCGCGAGGTGGGCGGCGGCTGCGGCATCGTCACCGATGGCGAGGGCGGCGGTCAGCGTTTCGCGGGCGGCGGCGATCCGCCCGGTCATCGCCTCCAGCCTGCCCAGGACCGAGACCTGGCCGCTCGCGCGGAGGTCGGGCTCGTGGCGCAGTGCGCGGCCGAGGTCCCCGTCGGTGATCATCGCGCCGACGGCGGCCGCGAGCCGCGCGGACCGCTCGGCCGGGCTGTCGGACAGCTCCGCGGCCGCCACGAGCCGGTCCGCGGCTTGGCGCCACCGTCCACCGTCGAGGTCGGCGTGGCCGCGCGCGGCGAGCTCCGCAGCGAGCTGCGGGTCCGCCCCGACCGCGGCGGCGATGCGGTGGTGCAGCGCGGTGTCGCCGTCGAGGTGGGCGGCGGCGCCCCGGTGCAGCGCGTGCCGCCGGGCGGGGGACAGGTCGGCGTAGACGGCGGCGCGGACGAGCTCGTGGGTGAAGGCGATGTCGTGGCCGGTGTCGCTCAGCACTTCGGTGAGCAGGCCCGCCTTGGCCGCCTCGTCCAGGCCGCCGAGGGGATCGGGCACCGCGGCGAGGGCGACGGCGTCGACGAGGGCGCTCCGGGTGCCGAGCACCGCCGCGGCCAGCACGAGGCCCTGCGCGGAGGTCCCGAGCTTGGCCACGCGCACCAGCACGAGCGCCGCGAACGAGCGGGGCGCGGGCAGGATCCGGGACGTGTCGGCGAGCTCCGTCGGGGACAGCTCGGCCAGCAGCGACCGGACGTGCAGGGGGTGGCCGTCGGTGTGGTCGCGCAGGCGTCGCCCGGCGGCGGGGGACAAGGTGGGGCCGCCCGCCGTCTCGGCCAGCTCGACGATCTCCTCGGCGCGCAGGCCGGTGAGCGGCAGGTGTTCGTGGGCGATGCGCTCCCAGCCGCCCGGGACGCCCTCGCGCATGCCCAGTACGACGAGGACCTGGTCGCGCCGCAGCCGTCGGACGACGAAGACGAGGGCGCGGGCGGAGACGTCGTCCATCCACTGGGCGTCGTCGAGGACGAGCACGACCGGGCCGGGGTTCTGGAGCTCGCCGAGCACGGTCAGCAGCTCGGCGCCGACGGCCAGGGGGTCGGCGTCGGGCGCGGGCGGCTGCGCGCCGCAGCGGTCGGGGGAGGTCGGCGAGAAGCTGGCCGACCACGCCGTAAGGAAGGCCGGTCTCGGCCTCGTCACCGCAGGCCCACAGCGCCCGGACATCGGTGCGCTCGGCGAGGAGGCGGCGGATGAGCGTGGTCTTGCCGATGCCCGCCGGGCCGCTCAGCCAGAGGACCCGTGGCCTGCCCGCGCGGGCGCGGTCGAGCTCGCCCGTCATCGCGGCGAGCTCGTCCGCCCGCCCGACGAAGATCTCACTCGGCACGATCACAGTCTGGCGCGGCGAAGGGCACAGCGGCAGCCCACGCGGCGGGTGATCTCGCGGGTGAGCTTGGGCTCGGCGCGACCCGGCCCCACCCGGCTCATGATCGTCGGTTGGGCGCGTTTCCGGCCGGATTTGGCCGGTCCACGCGCCGAACCGGTGATCATGGGCGGGGGGGGCGGTGGGGGCGGCGGGGGTCCAGGGCGGGCGGAGGCGGGCCCCGGGGTGGTTCACCCGCGGGGGTGGGCCCGCCCCCGCAGCCAGGCCCCTGCCACCAGGCCCACCGCCAGCACGGCGCCGAGCCCACCCGCCGACGCGCCGCGCTCGACCACGATCTCGTGCCGGATCACCACGGGTCCCGGGACGGGCACCGCGGCGACCCGCTCGTTGCCCCGCGCGGTGGCCGCCCACGCGGTCACCCACAGCAGCAGGCGCGCCACCAGATAGCCGAAGAGCAGGAGACCGAGCAGGGAGCCGAAGAGCGCACCGCCCGGCGTGGTCGTGATCGCCTCGAAGTAGGCCGCCGCGCCCTGCTTGAGCACCTCGAAGCCCGCGGCGCCCAGCAGCGCCGCCCGCCGCACGCCCCGCAGCGGAACGTCCGTGCGGGGCAGCCGGGTGATGGCCCACGCGAAGATCAGCCAGTTCGCCGCGACGCCGAGCACGATGCCGACCACGCGCAGCAGGGTGCGGGTCGCGCTGTCGTCGGGCGCGCCCAGCAGGTCCAGCACGACCCCGGTGAGCCCGGTGCCGAGCGCCGTGAACGTCAGCGTGACGAGCAGCGCCACACCCAGCCCGACCAGCGCGCGCAGATCGAACAGCAGCCGCTGCAACGCGGCCGGGTTCGGCGCCGGCAGCTCCCACTGCGCCGACACCGCCTCCCGCAGGTTCGACATCCACCACACGCCGGACCACAACGCGCCGACCAGGCCGATCGTCGCGACGGAGTTTCGCTGGTCGATCGCGGTATCGATGATCGGGTGCACCGCTTCGGACAGCCCCGGTGGCACCGCGGCGGCGATGGCGTGCTCGAGGTCGGCCAACAGAGCCCGGTTGAACCAGAGGATGTAGCTCGCCGCCGCGAAGGCGATCATCAGCAGGGGCACGGCGGTGAGGATGCTGAAGAACGTGATCGCGGCGGCGAAGTGGTTGCCGCGCTGGGCGAAGTAGCGCTGTCCCGCGCGCGCCAGGTGGTCGACCCACTCGTGGCGCTCCCGCACTCCGGCTGCCCGGGCGCGCAGGCGCTGGACGACGTGCTTCACGGCGAGTGACCTCAGCGGACGGCGTGGGCCGCTGTCAAACGGCACCGGCGGGACCGAGCGTGTTGTTTCGGTGGCGGCACCGAGCGGGAGTAACCTCATCACTACCATGGGTCAGGGGGCGGACCGGCACGGGCATGCGCCAGGCAGACCGGGTGGGCGGCACCGGATCGCGATCCCCTGGCTGCGGTCGGGGCACGTACGCCGCCGACGGCTGCTCGACCGGCTGGACCAGGCGGGCCCCGGCGACGTCGTGCTCGTCATCGCTCCGGCGGGCTGGGGCAAGACCGCCCTGCTCGCCGACTGGCTGCGCACCGATCCCGGTGCACACCGTGTGGGTGTCGCTGTCGCCCATCGACGACAGCGACCGCGGGTTCTGGGCGATCCTGCTCGCCGCGCTGCGCGCCTGTCCGCCGGTGGCCATCGGCAACCCGCTGCACGACCTCGCGCTCCCGGCCGACCCCTCGGCCGACCCGGACTTCCTCGCCGCCGTCGCCGACGGACTGCACGCCACGCCGGGCCCGCTGACCGTCGTGCTGGACAACATCCACGACCTGAAGGCCGCCCGACGGACTGCGGGTGCTGCTGCACGACCGGCCCCCGCACCTGCGGATCGTCCTGTCCGGGCGCCGTGACCCCCCGATCCCGCGCGGGCGGCTCCGCGCCGCGGGCCAGCTCGTGGAGGTGCGGGCCGAGCACCTGCGGTGCACCGTGGACGAGGCGGCCGCGATGCTCGCCGCCACCGGCTACGTGTTCGGGATTGACGTCGTCGCTGTGCTGGTCGCCGCGACGGGCGGCTGGGCCGCGGGCCTGCGCCTCGCCGCGCCCGCCCTCGCCGCCGCGAAGCAGACCGATTTCGTCAACGACCTCGTCGGCACGGACCGGGCCATGGCGGACTACCTCGTCGAAGAGGTGCTGAACGCGTTCTCGCCGCGGGCGCGGCACGTCCTCGACCGGCTCAGCATCTGCGAGGGCGTGTCGGCGTCGTTGGCCGCCGCGCTCTGCGAGGAGCCCGACGTCGCCGACGTCCTCGACGCGCTGGAACACGAGACCGGCCTCGTCTACCGGACGGGCACGGGTCGGGTCGGCTACGTCGTCGAGCCGCTCCTGCGCGCGCATCTGCTCGCCGACCTGCGGCGGCGGCACCCCGAGACCGTGACGTCGCTGCATGTGCGCGCGGCCCGCTGGTTCGCGGGGGAGGACATGCTGTCCGCGGCGGTCGACCACGCCCTGGCGTCGGGCTCGGAGCCGGTGCTCGTCGACCTGGTACGCCGCCACGGCCTGCTCCTGCTCGCCGCGGGCGAGCACGCCCGGCTGCGCGAGGTGGCGGCGCGGCTGCGCCGTGAGGTGCTGACCGGCGATCCCATGCTCGCGCTGCTGGCCGCCGCGGCCTACCTGGAGATCGGCGAACGCGAGAGCGCCGAGCGGCTCGTCGCGGCGGCCGTGCGCGGCTGGCCCGCCGCGCCCGCTCCGGAGCTCGTCGCGCTGCGCCGGGTCGCCGAGGGCCGTCGCGATGCGATGACCGCGGAGCACCTCACCGACCTCGGCGCGCAGGCCGCCGAGGAGCTGGGGCTGGGCCCGATGGCCGTGGTGGAGCGGGCGTTCCTGGCGATTGCGGCGCAGCGGGTGGAAACGGCCCGCGAGCTGGCCCAGGCCGCGCTGGAGCAGGCAGGCGACAACGACTACCTCGCGGCCCGGTGCCTCACCGTGCTCAGCGCCGCGGCGGGCATCGACGGCGACTTCCCCGAGATGGCGGCCCTCGCCGAGCGCGCCGACGCGAAGGCGCCCGCCGCGCAGTGGCACGGCACGATCGCCGCGGCCGTCACCGCCCACCTGCGGGCCTACCGGGCGCTGCTGCTCGCGCGGCCCGCGGAATGCCTGAAGCTGGCCGAGCCCGCGCTGGCGCTCGCAGGCCCCACGGGCAACGACCTCACGTCCGTGCTGCTCAACCCGACCCTCGCGGCGATCCGCGGCGCGGCCATGACCGAGGACGGTGAGGTGGCGAAGGGGCTCGAGCTGCTCGCCGCCGCGCGGGCCGCGACCGACGCGGCCATGCCCGCGCTTTACCAGGGGCTGATCGCCGTGCTGGAGCACCGGACGGCGATCGACCTCGGCTACCTCGAGCGCGCCCGCGAGGTGCTCGACTGGGCGGACGAACGGCTGCCCGACACCGCCGAGGTGCTGGTGATGCGCGCCCGTCAGCAGTTCCAGCTCGGTCGCACCGCGCCCGCGGGCCGCCACCTCGCCGCGGTGCTGCACCAGCGGACGCCGCTGCCGCTGGTGGCCTGGACGCTCGTCGACGCCTGGGCGCTGGCCTGCAGGCTGGCCCTGCGGTCGGGCAACCAGCGGGCAGGCGCTGCGGGCGGTCCGCCGCGCCGTGGCCGTGGCGTCCACCCTCGACGTGCTGCGCCCGCTGGTCCAGGTCGACGAGGCGGCCGAGCTGGTCAGAGAGATCAACTGGCCGCCCGCGCTCAGCGCGTTCGCCGCCCGCGTGCTCGACGCCCGACGGGCCCAGCCCGCGGCCCGGGTGGCGCTGACCGAGAGCGAACGCGCCGTGCTCGCGATGCTGTCCACACAGCGCTCGATCGGGGAGATCGCCGAGGTGCTGACCGTCTCGCGCAACACCGTCAAGACGCACGTCCGTACGATCTACGGGAAACTCGGTGTGCACACCCGCCGCGAGGCGCTCACCGCGCGCCAGGGCGGCAGGCCTGGTGACCGGCCCCGATCGTCATCCGATCGGACCAACCGACCGGAGTGGAGTCCGGTAGCGTCGCCCGCGATGGGCCTCAGCATGAGCGGTCCCCGCCCGGCGGTCGCACGCATCCGAACGGCAGTCCCGCAGCTCTCGGCGGTATACCTGCCGCGCAGGCGGCTGAACGAGCACCTGGACGAGACCCGCGACGGCGAGGTCGTCCTCGTCTGCGCACCCGCGGGATACGGCAAGACGCTCCTGCTCGCCGACTGGGTCACCCGGCAGCCGGGCCGGGTCGCGTGGCTCACCCTCGACCGCGAGGACAACACCGACCGGCGGTTCTGGGCGGGCGTGCTGGCCGCGCTCTCGACGGTCCCGGCGGTCCCGGCCGCCAACCCCCTGCACACCATGGGCCTGCCCGAGGCGCCGAGCCACAGCCCGGAGTTCCTCGACGCCGTCGTCGACGCGCTGGCGGCCGTGCCCGGCCCGCTCGTGATCGTGTTCGACGACCTGCAGGAGCTGATCCACCCCGACCCGGTCGCGGGGCTGGCGACCCTGCTGGAGAACCGGCCGCCGGGGCTGCGGCCGGTGCTGGCCAGCCGTTGCGACCCGCCCCTGCGGCTGGGACGGCTGCGCCTCACCGGCGAGCTGCGGGAGCTGCGCGCGCCCGCGCTCGCCTTCACCTCCGCGGAGGCCGCCGCCGTGCTGGCGCGGGCCGACGTGCACGTCACCGCCGCACAGCACCGGCTGCTGCACGCGCAGACGGCGGGCTGGCCCGCGGCGCTGCGCCTGGCCAGCATCTCGCTGCGCGAGGCCGCCGACCCGGGCGTGTTCCTTTCCGACCTCACCGGCAACGGGCAGGCGATCTCCGACTACCTCGTGGGCGAGATCCTCTCCACGCTGCCTGGAGAGGTCGTCGAGGTGCTGCTCGCCGTGAGCGTGTGCGACGCCGTCACCGCGCCGCTGGCCGTCGCGCTGGCCTGCCGGGACGACGCCGCCGACGTGCTGGCCGACCTGGAACACCGGACGTCGCTGGTGGTGAGCTACGGCGCGGGCAGGCGCTGGTTCCGCGTCCATCCGCTGCTGCGCGCCCATCTGTACGCCGACCTGCGACGGCGGCGCCCGGACCGCATCGTCGACCTGCACCGGTGTGCGCTCGCGTGGTTCGCCGAAACGCGCAACCCGGCGGGTGCGCTGCGGCACGCCACGCTCGCCGACGACCTCCGTCTGGTCCGCGAGGCGCTGCGGGCACACGGCGCGGTGCTGGCCACCTCGGGGCATCACGCCGAGGTGGGAACGGCGCTGGAGCGGCTCGACGCCGCGGGGATGTTGCGCGACGACGTCCGGCTGCTGCTGGTCGGCGCGCTCGCGCACATGGAACGCGGCCAGGTCGACGGGGCCGACGTGCTGCTGGGCCGGGCGGCGCAGCGCTGGCCGACCGACCCCGACGCCCCGCTCGTGGCGCTCCGGGAGCTCGCCGTGGCCCGCCGCTCCTGGTACGGCCCGGCGGCGAGCGGAGCTCGGCCGAACGGCGCGTCGCCGAACGCCACGCAAACCGAGCTGGCCGTCGTGAGCATGCTGTTGCGCGCGAACGCGGCCATGGCCGGCGGTCGGCCCGGCGAGGCCGACGAGACGGCCCGCGCCGCGATCGAGCAGGCCGCGGGCGACGGGCACGAGTACCTCCGGGCGCGCGCCCTCGCGACCCGCGCCATGGCCGTGGGGTTGCGCGGCGACATCACCCAGATGCTCGAGCTCGCCGAGCGGGCCGACCGCACCGCGCCCGCGGCGTCCTGGTCCCACACCGCGGGCGAGGCCTACTGCCTGGTCATGTCCGCCTACGGCACGCTGCTCACCGGCAAGCCGCGGGCCGCGTTGGCGTACACCACCGCGCTGCAGGACGCCACCGGGCGGACGCCCGCGGCGGCCGCCAGCCCGCTGCAGCCCGTCCTCGACGCGGTGCGCGGCGCGGCGCGGTTCGACCTCGGCGAGCACCAGCCCGGCCTCGCCGAGATGCGGGCGGCGCGCGGCACGCTCGACGAGGGGGTCGCGCTCGGCCTGCCGATGGCGGCGTTCCTGGCCGTCGTCGAGCACGACGCCGCGCTGCGGTGCGGGCTCGACGCCGCCGCCCGCGCCGTGCACGAGTGGGTGGCGGAGCGGATCGACGGCCCCGGCCGCGGCGACCTGACCTACCTGCGGGCCGCGGCCGCCACGTGGCACGCCGGGGCCGACCCGGCCGCCGCCGACGCCGCCCGCGAGATTCTCACGCCGCTGCTCGACGGCACGCAGACGCCGCTGGTGCGCTGGTTGACCGGCGAGGCGTGGCTCCTGGAATGCCAGCGCACCCTACGGATCGGCAACCGGCGGCTCGCCCGCGACGCCCTGCGGCGCGCGCTGTCCGAGGCCGAGCGCAGCGGCGTCGTGCGGCCGCTGGTCACCGCGCCTGCCGACGTGGCCGATCTGCTCTCCCGTGAGGTGGGCAGCCTGGCTGCGGCCGACGCGCTCGCCCGGGAGGTGCTCGCGATCCGGGCGGCGCTGGAGCGCGGCGGCGCCACCGGGCCGCCGCTCACCGCACGGGAGGCGGCCGTGCTCGACCTGCTGCCCACCCTTCTGTCGCTCGACGAGATCGCGGCCCGCCTGGACGTCTCCCCGAACACCGTGAAGACGCACCTCACGGCGATCTACGCCAAGCTCGGGGTGCGCTCCCGCCGCGACGCGGTCGCCCGGGGGCGGCTGCTCGTCCGTTGAACACCGCCCACCCGCCTCCGCCCTGGCCGCCACCGGGCCCCACCCACCCGTCCCCGCCCGTCGTGATCGCGGGCTTCGGTGCCTGAGGTGCATCAGCGCACCCTTTGCACCGGACCCGCTGATCTTGGGGGTGGGGTCAGCCGGTCGGGAGCCAGCAGCGGGCCGCCGCCACCAACGCCGCGACCCCGACGGACAGGGTGGGATCGACGACCGGGGCGTAGAACGGCGAGTGGTTGGACGGCTGGGCCGCCACCCGCGCGAGCAGCTCGGCCTCGCTGGTCGCGCCCGCGAAGGCGGCGGGATCCGCCCCGCCCAGAATCCAGTACACGCACGGCGCGCCCGCCGCGGTGGCGAACAGCCCCACGTCCTCGCTGCCCGTCACCAGGCCGGGGTCGACAACGGGGCCGACCGTGGCCAGGGCAGGCCGGGTGCGCTCCACGCCCGCGGCGTCGTTGACGGTCGGCGGGAAGCTCTCAACCACCCGCACGTCGGGCGGCGTCGTCGCCCCGGACGCCGCGGCCTCGGCTCCCGCGATCCGCTCGATGGCCGCCAGGATCGTCTTCCGCACATCCGTGTCATAGGTGCGGACGGACAGGCCGAGCTCGGCCCGGTCGGAGATGATGTTCTCCTTGCTGCCCGCGTGGAGGGTGCCGACCGTGAGCACCGCGGTCTCGGTGCCCGCGATCTCGCGCGACACGATCGTCTGCAGCCGCAACACCGTGGCCGCGGCCATGACGACCGGGTCGACGGTGGTCTCCGGCCGCGAACCGTGCCCGCCGCTGCCGTGCAGCGTGACCCGCACGGTGTCGTTGCCCGCGAACGCCGGTCCCGGGCGCACCGCGAGCATGCCCGCGGCCAGCGGCGCGACGTGCTGGCCGAGCACGACGTCCGGGCGGGCGAAGCGGTCGTAGAGCCCGTCGTCGATCATCGCCTGGGCGCCTTCGCCGATCTCCTCGGCGGGCTGGAAGACCGCAAGCAGGGTGCCCGACCAGGTGTCGCGGGCCGCGGCCAGCTCGGCGGCCGCGCCGATCAGGCAGCTGACGTGCATGTCGTGGCCGCAGGCGTGGGCGACCGGGACGTCGTTGCCGCTGGGGTCGACGCCGCGGGCCGTGCTCGCATACTCCAGGCCGGTGTCCTCCAGCACCGGCAGGGCGTCCATGTCGGCCCGCAGCAGCGCGACCGGCCCCGGGCCGTTGCGCAGCACGCCGACGACGCCGGTGCCGCCGACCCGTTCGGTGGTCTCGAAGCCCGCCTCCCGCAGGTGTTCGGCGGCGATGGCGGCGGTGCGGGTCTCCTGGAACGACAGCTCCGGATGCCGGTGCAGGTCGCGGTAGACGTCGGCGAGGGACATGCGCGCCACTCTGTCAGGAACCGAAGCCGACGGCGAAGTCCGCGAGCAGGCGCGCCCCGAACCCGCTGCAGCCCGGGGTCCGCCACCCGCCCGGCTTGTCGACGTCCGCGACGCCCGCGATGTCGAGGTGCGCCCAGGGCAGGCCGTCGGCGAACTCGTAGAGGAACAGCGCGGCGTGGATCGCCCCGCCGTTCGCCCCGCCGAGGTTCTTGATGTCGGCGATCGTCGAGTCGATGTCGGCGCGGTACCGGTGCTCCAGGGGCATCTGCCACAGCCGTTCGTCGACGCGCGCGCCCGCCGCGATCAGCCGGTCGACGACGTCCTGGTCACTGCCGACGACGCCCGCGAGCGCGGTGCCGAGCGCGCGCATCATCGCGCCGGTCAGCGTGGCGATGTCGACGATGGCGTCCGGGCGCTCCTCCGCGGCGAGCACCATCGCGTCGGCCATCACGAGCCTGCCCTCCGCGTCGGTGTTCATGACCTCGACCGTGGTGCCGCCGCGGACGGTCAGGACGTCGCCCATCTTCAGCGCGGTGGCCGAGGGCATGTTGTCGGTGCACATCAGCCACCCGGTGACCGCCGCCGGGCACTCCAGGTCGCGCAGCGCGCCCATCGCGGCGAGGATCGCCCCCGCGCCGGACATGTCGTTCTTCATCATGGCGTGGACGGGGTCGGCGGGCTTGAGGCTGATCCCGCCGGAGTCGTACATGATCCCCTTGCCGACCAGCCCGAGGTGCCGCACGGCCCCGTCCGGGCGGTACGACAGCTTGATCATGCGTGGGGGCTCGGCGCTGCCGCCGTTGACGGCCAACAGGCCGCCGCAGCCCAGCTCCAGCAGCGCGTCGCGGTCGAACACCTCGACGGTGAGCCCCCGCTCGGCGCCCAGTTGCTCGGCCAGCTCGGCCATCCGGGTCGCGGTCAGGTGCGCGGGCGGGCAGTTCGCGAGGTCGCGGGCCAGCGCGGTGACGCCCGCGAACACCTTGCCGCGCCGCGCCGCGGCCTGCGCGCCGTCCGCCGTCGTGATCACGGTGACCGCCGCGAGCGGCGCCGGACCCGCCGCGCTGTGCAGGGAGAAGCGATAGCGGGCGAGCACGATTCCCTCGACGGCGGCCTGGGGGTCAGCCTCGGGTACGGCGGTGAGGTCCAGCGCGGGCCGAACGCTCCAGCCCGCGGCGCCCGCGAACGCGGCGGCGGCGTCGCGCAGGCTCGTCGCGTCCACGGCCGCGAGGTCGCCCACCCCGACCAGCACCCGCGGCGCCTCCGCCTTCGCGGGCAGGACGAGCGTGCTGCCCGGCGCGCCGGTGAACCCTGCGGCGCGCAGGGCCGCCCGGTCGAAGCCGAGGTCGGGCACCGGCCCGTCGGCGCCGACGAGAACACCTACGGCGTCGGCGTCGTCCGGCGCAGACGGCGCGACCGCGACCTCGATGGCGGCGGTGCGGGCGAGTGAGGGGGCCGGGTCGAAGCCGGGCGGGACGACGATGGCCTGGTTGCGCACTTCACCGACGATCGGCGCCGCGGCCCGGAGCGGGCCTCCCCTCGGGCGGGTGAGGTGTGCCTTCACCCGCCGACGTCACGTTTGGTCCGGACCCGGCTCCGGCGGTTTCGGCAGCGACGACGGCGAGCCCAGCAGCGCCGCCGCCCAGCCCGCCCGCGGATCGCTGTCCACCAGGATCGCCTTGACCAGCAGGGTGAGCGGCACCGCCAACACGGCGCCCACCGCGCCGAGCAGCCAGCCCCAGAACACGAGGGCCAGGAACGTCACCGTGATCGAGAGCCCCACCGCGTCGCCGACGAAATACGGCTGCACCAGCGAGGTGAGGACGAAGTTCACCACCAGGTAGAACGCGATGATGACGACCATCAGCTTGGGCCCGCCGACCAGGAGGCCCAGCACGGCGGGCGGCAGCACGGCGAGCCAGAACCCGACGTACGGGATGTAGTTGGTGATGAACGCGAGCAGCCCCCACGTCACCGACAGCGGTATGCCCAGCAGCCAGAGCGCGACCGCGTCGATCGTTCCGAAGAGCAGCCCGAAGATCGTCGTGACGATCAGATAGCGCCGGATCCCGATCGTGAAGCGCCCCAGCGCGGCCCCGAGCAGCGGGCGGTCGGCGACCAGCACGGCGAACCGGGCGTTGGCCCCGCCGGTCTCGATGCTGATGAACAGCAGCAGCGAGAGCAGGAACACCAGGTTGGTCGCCAGCCCCACAACGCCCGCCAACAGCACCCCGAGGAAACCCGCGATCCTGCTGACGTCCACGCTCGCCAGCACGGCCCGCACCTGGTCGGCCCCGACGCCGTAGCCTGCGAGCGCCGCGCCGAGCTCACGGCGCAGCCCGTCGGCTTCGGCGGCGTACTGCGGGAGGATCGTGGCCAGGCGGGCGGCCGAGAGCACCACCACCCCGGCCATCGCGACGACGATGCCGTAGACCAGCACGACCAGCACCGCGGTGGCGAGCCACGCGGGCAGGCCCGTCGCCCGGAGCCGGTGCCCGACCGGGGCGATCACCACCACGATCACCCAGGCGAGGAACGCGGGCGCGATGAGCCAGCCTGCGGCGCCGATCCCGGCGGCGACGATGACCGCCGCCGCCGTGCCGACGAGGATGAGGTAGGCCCGCGGGGGGCTCACCGCGGCCACACCGGCGGCACCCGCCCGACCGGATCGGCGCCGAAGCGGGTGCCGCCGTCGGGTTCGCCGTTCACCACGCAGCGCAGTGTTGGGAAGGCCGCCTGCGGGCGGCCTCACCCGCAGAGGGCGAACCGACGGTGTTCGGGCCGTCCGGAGGGGATGCGGCCGGGCTGCCGACGCCGCCGCGACGCCGGTTCCCGGCGCGGCGCCTCATCCCGGCCGTGGGACGCCGCGCCGGCTCGGGCGGGCGACAGTGTGGGCCGCGGGTCGCCGTCGACGGCCCGTACGGAGGAGGTCGGGATGCCCACACGGCGCTACGAGTTCCGGGTGTCGGGTCGCCTGTCGGACCGCGCGCAGGGCGCGTTCGCCGACATGGCCGTCCACGACGCGCCGCCGGAGACCGTGATCTCGGGGGAGGTGCTGGACGACGCGCACCTGCACGGGGTGCTGGCGCAGATCCAGAACCTCGGGCTGCACGTGGTCAGCGTCCTGCAGGTGCCCTCGGCGCCGGAGCAGGACGTGCGTTGCCCAGAACCGCCGACCGCACCAGCAGATCCTGCACCGAGCGACGAGGCGCACTGACGGCCGCCCACCGCGGGCCGAGCGGACGAGCACGCAGAGCACCGCCCGGCGCCGCCCGCCCCGCCTTCCGCGGTCACGCTGTCTCCCGCGCCCCCGTCGCCGCGCCTCGTGCCCCCGTTCCCCCCACGCCGACAGTGTCCCGGGCGCCTACTCCGCGAACGCCTCGCGCAGCGCCTTCTCCTGCTCGTCGGAGAGGTTCGTGAACAGCAGCTCCGGCTTCTGGCCTGTGAACGCCGCCTTCACCTTGTCCATTACGGCGCCGCCGCTCATCACGAACAGCGCCGACGTGCCCGGGGTGATCTCCTCACGGGTCTTCTTGATGAAGTCGTCATCGATGCCGACATCCCTCAGCGAACCGCTCAGCGCACCCGCCGCCGCCCCGATCGCCATCCCCAGCAGCGGTACGAAGAACAGCAGCCCGAACAGCAGCCCCCAGAACGCGCCGCCGAGGGCGCCCGCGCCCGCCAGGTTGTGCAGCTGGCGCGTCTTCGGCCGCTTGGCTCCCTCGGGCCAGGAGACGGTGGCGGCGTCGAAGACCGTGATCAGCTGCTGCTTGGCCAGGTCCTCCAGTGTGCCCACCGCCTGGTCGGCGCCCGCCGCCGTGTCGAACCGCCACACGCTCAACGTCTGCATGAATCGTCCTCCTCGTCACCCGGCCCGGGTCGTCCGGGCCCTGGGGTAGATCCTCTGAGCCTGCCGCGTCCGTTGCCTCACCCAACGCGGGTGAGGCAACGACCCGCCCCGGTGGGTTCCGCTGTTGGCCGTATGTCGTGGCCACGTCGGGAGGGGCGGGCATGACGCGCGCAGACGCGGCGTTCGTCTCCACCGGCACGCTGCCCACCCCGGCGGAGGTCGCGCTCCTCGTCGACGAGGCCTACCGGCGCTTCCGCTCCGTCCGCGCGGGCGCGGTGTCGGACGTGTATCCGGCGCTGCGCGCGGGCGACCCCGATCATTTCGGCATCGTCGTGGCCGGGGTGACGGGCGCGACCCACGCCGCGGGCGACAGCGCGGTCCCGTTCTCGATCATGAGCGTGGCGAAGCCGTTCGTGTTCGCGCTCGCCTGCGCCGTGCTGGGTGCCGACGAGGTGCGCGCCCGGGTCGGGGTCAACGCCACCGGCCTGCCGTTCAACGCGCTGAGCGCCGTCGAGCGCAGCCCCGACGGGCGCACCAACCCGATGGTCAACCCCGGGGCGATCGCCACCACCGCGCTGGTCGCGGGCGGTGCCGGCGTCGACGAGGCCTGGGCGCGGATCCTCGCCGGGCTGTCCGCGTTCGCGGGCCGCCCCCTCGCCGTCGACGAGGAGCTCTACCGCTCGGCGGCCGCCACCAACCACCGCAACCGGTCCCTCGCCCAGTTCCTCTACGCGCAGGGCGCACTGGCCACCTACCCCGACGAGGCCGTCGAGCTCTACACCCGGCAGAGCTGCGTCGCCGTGACCGCGGCGGACCTCGCCGTCATGGGGGCCACGCTGGCCGACGGCGGCGTGCAGCCGCGCACCGGCGAGCGCGTGGTCGACCTGCCCACCTGCCGGGCCACGCTGGCCACGATGATCGTCGCCGGGATGTACGAGACGTCCGGCGACTGGCTCTTCGACGTCGGCCTTCCCGGCAAGAGCGGCATCGGCGGCGGCATGGTCACGGTGTCGCCGGGCAAGGGCGCGCTCGGCACGTTCTCGCCGCCGCTGGATCCGGCGGGCAACAGCGTGCGCGGCACGCGCTGCGCCACCTACCTCTCCCGGACGCTCGGCCTGGACATCCTCGCGTCCGCACCCGTCACCGCCTCGTCGAGGAGCTGATCACGATGGCGAGCACCGCCACCGCGCCCGCGAAGCGCACCATGCTCGACCGGATCGAGAACCTTGGCAACAAGGTGCCGCATCCCGCGGTCATCTTCCTCGGGCTGTGCGTGCTCGTGATCGTGCTCTCGGCCATCCTCGCGGCGTTCGACGTCTCGGTGACCTACGAGGTGGCCGAACCCCCGACGGTCACGGCCACGCAGAACTACGAGACCGGCTCCTCGGTGCTCGACTACGCACTGCCGCCGCCCGGCTACGAACCGCAGGCCGCGCCCGGGATCACCCAGGAGACCACCGCGATCAAGAGCCTGCTCTCGGTCGACGGCGTGCGCTTCCTCTTCACGTCGTTCGTCAGCAACTTCTCTGGCTTCAGCGTGGTCGCCGTGATCCTGGTGGCCATGCTCGGCGTCGGGGTCGCCGAGGAGGCGGGCCTGATGGGGGCGCTGATCCGGAAGCTGGTGAAGGTGGCGCCGCCGTGGGCGATCTCGTGGATCATCGTGTTCATCGGGGTGATCTCCAGCATCGCCTCCGACGCGGGCTATCTCATCCTCATCCCGCTTGCGGCGGGCGCCTACCTCTCGGTGGGCAGGCACCCGCTGGCCGGGCTCGCCGCCGCCTACGCGGGCGTCAGCGCGGCGTTCGGCGTCAACGTCATGATCAAGCCGAGCGACGGCATCCTGACCGAGGTCACCAACGAGGCGATCGCGCTGGTCGACCCGAGCCTCAAGATCGGCATTACGGCCAACCTGTGGTTCAACATCGTCTCCACGTTCTTCCTCACCGCCGTGATCGTGTTCGTCTCGTCGCGGCTGGTGGAGAAGCGGCTGGGCAAGTACGACCCGGCCGAGGCGGGCACGGTCGCCGAGAATGCCGAGGCCGAGGTCGACACGGCGGCGGAGGCCCGCGGCCTGCGCTTCGCGGGCTGGGCGGTGCTCGCGTCGCTCGTGGTCGTCGTGCTGCTCTCGGTCTTCCCCGGAGCGCCGCTGCGCAACCCGCAGACGGGCTCGCTCATCAACGACGCGCCGCTGATGGACAGCCTGATCGTCATCATCACGCTGATCTTCCTGGCCGCGGGCATCGGGTACGGCTACGGGGCGCGGTCGCTCACCGGTAGCACGGCCGTCATCAACGCGATCACCAAGACCTGGGCGTCGCTGGCGGGGCTGTTGTTCATGCTGTTCCTCATCGCGCAGTTCATCGCGTACTTCAACTACTCGGAGATGCCGACGGTGATCTCGGTCGCGATGGCCGACGTGCTGGAGCGGGCGAACATCGGCCCGGTGTGGCTGCTCGTCGGGTTCGTGATCGTCATCGCGATCCTGGACATCATCATCCCGGGGCTTCTGCCCAAGTGGGCGATCTTCGCGCCGGTGTTCATCCCGCTGTTCATCCGGCTCGGCGTGGCCCCGCAGACGCTGCTGGCCGCCTACCGGCTGGGCGACTCCCCGATGAACGTGATCACGCCGCTGATGGTGTACCTGCCGTTCATCGTGCTCGTGGCCCAGCGCTACAAGAAGACTGCGGGCCTCGGGACGATCGTCGCGATGATGATCCCGTACTCGGTCGTCGTGCTGGTCGTCTGGCTCATCTTCTTCATCGCCTGGTTCCTGTTGGGCATCCCGATGGGCCCGGGCTACCCCGCGACGCTCTGAGCGCCCGACTTGGACCGCGGAAACGATCACGAGCCGGTCGCGAGCGCCGCCGAGCGACCGGCCTGGCGGCCGCCGAACAGGCAGCCGCCCAGGAACGTGCCCTCCAGCGAGCGGTAGCCGTGCACTCCGCCGCCGCCGAAGCCCGCGACCTCGCCCGCGGCGTAGAGCCCCGGGAGCGGGGTGCCGTCGGCGCGCAGCACCCGGCATTCCAGGTCGGTCTGCAGGCCGCCGAGCGTCTTGCGGGTGAGGATGTTGAGCTTCACGGCGATCAGCGGGCCCGCCGCGGGGTCGAGGATCCGGTGCGGCGCGGCCGTGCGGATGAGCCGGTCGCCGCGGTAGCGCCGGGCGTTGTGGATGGCCATCACCTGCAGGTCCTTGGTGAAGGGGTTCTCGATCTCCCGGTCCCGTGCCACGATCTGCCGCTCCAGCTCCCGAACGTCCAGGAGCGGCGCCTCGCCGTCGCCTGCGTTCCGGGAGGCGAGCTTGTTCATGCCCGCCACCAGCTCGGCCAGGGTGTCGGCGACGACGAAGTCGGCGCCCTTGTCGAGGAACGCCTGCACCGGGGGCGCGGCGCCGGGCCGGACGCGGCCGAGCACCTGGGGGATGCTGCGGCCGGTCAGGTCGGGATTCTGCTCGGATCCCGAGAGCGTGAACTCCTTCTCGGCGATCTTGTAGGTGAGCACGAACCACGAGTGGTCGTAGCCGGAGGCGGTGATCGCGGCGAGCGTGCCGAGCGTGTCGAAGCCGGGGAACGCGGGGGCCGGGAAGCGGCGGCCGCGCGCGTCGAACCACAGCGACGAGGGGCCGGGCAGGATCCGGATGCCGTGCCGCGCCCAGATCGGGTCCCAGTTCCGCACGCCCTCGGTGTAGTGCCACATCCGGTCGCGGTTGACCAGGCGCGCGCCCGCGGCCTCGCTGATCCCGAGCATGCGCCCGTCGACGTGCTCCGGCACGCCCGAGACCAGGTTCCGCGGTGCGGGGCCGAGGCGGTCGGGCCAGTGGGCGCGCACGAGGTCGTGGTTGGCGCCGAGCCCGCCGCTGGTGACGACCACGGCTTGCGCCGCGAGCTCGAACGCGCCCGTCTCCACCCGGGAGCTCGCCGTGCCCCGCGCGGCGGTGGAGGGCTCCAGCACGGCGCCCCGGACGCCGGTCACCACGCCGTCGGTGACGGCCAGCGCGTCCACCCGGTGCCGGAACCTGAGCTCCACGCGGCCCGCGGCGACCGCCGCCCGCACCCGCCGCTCGAACGGCGCGACGACGCCCGGCCCGGTGCCCCACGTGACGTGGAAGCGCGGCACCGAGTTGCCGTGGCCGTCGGCGAGGTAGCCACCGCGCTCCGCCCAGCCCACGATCGGGAAGAACCGCACGCCCATCCCGGCGAGCCACGGCCGTTTCTCGCCCGCCGCGAAGTCGACGTACGCCGTGGCCCACTGCCGCGCCCAGAAGTCCGCGCCCGCCGGGTCGTCGACGCCGCGGTCGAAGCCCGCCGAGCCGAGCCAGTCCTGCAGGGCGAGGTCGGCGGTGTCGCGGACGCCGAGGCGGCGCTGCTCGGGGGAGTTGACGAGGAACAGCCCGCCGAACGACCAGAACGCCTGTCCGCCGAGGCTCGCGGCGGGCTCCTGGTCGAGCAGGATCACCCGCCTGCCCGCGTCGGCGAGCTCGGCGGCGGCGACCAGCCCGGCGAGCCCGGCGCCGACGACGATCACGTCCGTGTCCACGGCCCCACCCTGGCACGCGCGCCGCCCCCCGGCGCGCCGCGATCTTCTACCGGCGGCTCGCGCTGCCCCCGGCGCCACCCGGCCCGCGCGAGCGCCGCACCCAGGCGCCGTCCGTCATGATCACCGCGAGCCGTACCTGGTGACGGTCGCAACCGCCGTGGTGTGCGGCTCGACGCGATCTTCTACCGGCCGCCCGCGCGGAACGCGTCCAGCACCCGGCGTTCGCGCTTGGTCGGACGGCCCGCGCCGCGGTCGCGGCGGGCGACCGGGTCGACCGGCTCCGGCGCGGGCGTGCGGTCCCGGTAGCAGGTGGCGGCGTCGGGCGCGCCCACGCGACGTTGGATCACCCGCACCACCTCGACGATCCGGGTGGTGTCATGGATGCGAGCGCGGATCTCGTCACCCGGAGCGACGGTGGTGGCGGGCTTCGCGGGCCGGTCGTTGACGCGCACGTGCCCCGCGCGGCAGGCGGCCGCCGCGTCCGGCCGGGTCTTGGTCAGGCGCACGGCCCACAGCCACCGGTCCACGCGGGTCGAGTCCACGCCCCCGATGATGCCGGTGAGTCGCACGATCCGCCCGGGTGAGTCGCACGATCCGACACGGTGTGTCTGCCGTTTCGACACGGCGAGTCGGCCATCTCGGCGGGTGAGTCGCACGATCCGCCCGGGTGAGTCGGGCATCCCGACATCGCGAGTCGCACGATCCGCCCCGGCGAGTCGGGCGTTTCGGCGCGGTGAGTCAGCTTTCTCTGCTCAGCGCAGGCACCGCAGGCGGGTCACGATCTCGGCCACCCCGCCGTGGGTGCGCAGTTCGTCCAGCGAGACCGGCAGTGGCAGCCGCCAGTTCGGATACTCGTCAACCGTGCCGGGGAGATTGGGCTGACGGACTTCGCCGACGACGTCGTACGGCGCGATCAGCACCAGCCGGGAACGGCTCGCGGCCAGCAGCTCGTGGATGGCGATGACCAGCTCGTCCTCGGTCGGCGCGTCCCCGACCAGACCCTCGGCGCGCAGCAGCCCGACCAGCTCGGCCCGCTCGGTCGCCGCCCTGGCCTCATCGGCGGCGACGTCGTCGAGCAGTCCGAGCGCGGCGCGGACGCGCACGTGCTCGGCGCGCAGGAACCCGGTGACCGTCGGCAGGTCGTGCGTCGACACGCTCGCCACCGCCTGCTCCGGCCACGCGTCGGGGGGCAGGAGCGGCGCGCCCGGCGCGGCGCGGTCGCGGGTGAACCACAGCACCGCGCAGCTGAGCATGCCGCGCGTGTGCAGTGCCTCCGTGACCTCCGGCTCGACCGTCCCCAGGTCCTCGCCGATCACCATCGCTCCCTGCGCCTCCAGCATCAGCACGGCGAGCATGACCTCTGCGTCGGAGTGCACGTACGTGCCGCCCGCCGGGCCCACGCCGGGCGGCACCCACCAGAGCCGGAAGAGCCCCGCGACGTGATCGACGCGCAGCCCGTCGGCCTGGCGAACCAGGGCGCGGACCAGGTCGCGGTAGGCGGCGTAGCCGGTGGCGTCGAGCCGGTCGGGACGCCATGGTGGCAGCCCCCAGTCCTGGCCCTGCTGACTGAACGCGTCCGGCGGGGCGCCGACCCGCGCGCCGAGGGCGAGCACGTCCTGCCAGGCCCAACCATCGAAGCCCGCCGGATCGCAGCCGACGGCGAGGTCGTGCACCAGGCGGACGCCGACGGCGCGGGCGGCCGCCCGCACGTCGCCCAGCTGCCGCTGCACCTCGCCCTGCAGCCACGCGTGGTAGGCGACGCGGGGGGCGAGCTCGGCGGCCGCGCGTGCCACCGCGGGCGACGCTGGGTGCCGCAGGTCCACGGGCCACTGGCTCCACCGGCCCCCGTACCGCTCGGCAAGAGCGCAGAAGACGGCGAAGAGATGCAGGTCCGGGGTGGTCGTGGCGGGCTCGGGACGGCCCCCGGCGTGCCACAGCAGCTCCGTTGCCGCGCGCTTGGCGGCCCAACTGCGGTCGTAGTCGATACGGCCGCCGACCAGCTCGGGCCGCAGCGCGTCGACCTCGGCCCGGGTGACGGGGTCGGCATGGGCGTAGGCGTCGATGTCGGTGACGCGCAGCGCGAGGGGTGTGCCGAACCGCCTGCTCGACGGGGTGTAGGGCGACGGCTGGACGGGCGGCACCGGCGTGATCGCGTGCAACGGGTTGAGCAGCACCGCCGATGCGCCGTGCTCGAGCCCGGTCCAGGTGGCGAAGGCGCGCAGGTCACCGAGGTCGCCGAGACCCCAGGAGGCGGGCGAGTGCAAGGCGTAGAGCTGCAGCATCCAGCCCCAGGACCGCGGGATCGGAGACAAGGAGCGGGGCGGCGCGACGACCGTCACCTCCCGATCGCCGGTCTCCAACCGATACCAGCCCGGGGCGAGGCCTGCCGGGATCTCGGTGACGTCTCGGCGGGCGCCTTCCGCGTCCACCAGGACACCGGGGGCGGGGAGCGGGCGGGCCTCGTCGGGGCGGGCCGCGAGGGTCGCGGGCTTCCGCTCGCGCAGACCGGCCATGGCGATGCGCCGGGCCTCCGCGGTGCTCGCATCGACCTCCAACAGCCCCAACACGCGGATCACCGCATCGGGGTCGACCGTGACCGATCGCCGATCACCGTCCCGGTAGACGGTCGCCACGCCGTAGGCGGCGGCGATCTTCGCGAGGTCGTCGTCCACGCGCGTCCTTTCCCGCGTTGAGCTGCAATAACACGCCGTGCACCGAGTGCGGGCGCGGAGTGGTCGGGATGCTAGGTTCGCATGCGCGGGCGGGTCGCCCGGCACCCCCGCGCTCGAGGCCGGTCCGCCGTTCTCCGTGCCGGGTGCATGCGGACGTAGCAGGGAGTGCCGATGACCACACTGGGCGCGCTGCTCGTGGGCCTCCTTCTCCTCCTGGCGCTCCTCGGGGTGCTCGCGTGGATGCAGCGCCGCTCACGCCGCGGGCCCGAGCAGCCGCGCACCGTGGCCGATCTCGTCCGGATGCGGGAGACGGTTACCCAGTCGGCCGCCGCGCCCGTCGAGGTCGCGGCGCTTCCGGTCGCTGTCGAGACGGCGGACGCTGGGCCGGTCGCCGCCGAGCCGGTTCCGACGTCGGGGTCGCAGGATCAGGACGTCGTCGCGTCGCCGGACGCGGCCGAGTCGGCCGACGCATCCGAGCCCGAGGACGAGGTCGCGCCGTCGACCGCGCCGAGACCGGAAGATGCGGCGGTCGACACGCCCTGGGCGCGCGCGGCCCGCATGACCGAGCCGTGGCCAGAGTGGTGCGCGACTCCGTCCGAGGAACCCCCACAACGGCCGCTCCTGTCCGTCACCTCGGCAGCCGACCGTCCCGAGCCCACACACCCGTCGATGCAGACCGAGCACGCCGGCGCCGTCGCGCAGGACGAGACGCTCGCACCTCCGTCGCGGACCGTTGACGCGGCGACCTCCGACCGGCCGCCGGCGGGCCCGTCCGAGGGGCGGGCCGCAAGCGGCAGCGACACCGGCGTGCGCGGCCCCGTCCCCGCCAGCTCCGCACCGGACCCAATCGCCGCCGAACGCGCGGCCGAGCCGCCCGTCGTCGAACCGGAGATCCCCCACCCCGCGACCAACGGACACCGCCCGGTCCCCACCCTGGCGCGTGTCGCGGGACGCTCTCGGTGCAGCCCCTCTGCCACCGCCGCCGAGCAGGCCGCCGCCGACCTCGCCCTCCTGCGCACCTTCGGCGTGCGGCCCGCCGCGGAAGAGCCCGAAGTCGAGCTCGAAGGCTGCGCTGCCGATGACGACGAGCCCGTCGCGGGCACCGCCCAGCCGGTCGCCTTTCGCGTGCTGGGTCGCGACGGCCACGGCATTGCGGGCGCGACCGTCACCCTGCTCGACGACCACGGCCGCGAGACCGCGAGCACCCGCACCGACCCCGACGGCCACGGCGTGCTGACCGCCCGCCATCCCGGCGGCTACCTGCTGGTCGTCGCGGCCGAGGGCCACCAGCCCGGCGCGATCACGGTCGCGGTCACGGACGAGCCGGTCGACGCCGAGATCCCGCTCACGCGTTCGGCGTCGGTCGCGGGCACCGTGGCAGGCGAGGACGGCCCGATCGTAGGGGCAACGCTCGCGCTCGTACAGGACGGCGAGATCGTCGCCACCGCGCAGAGCACCGTGGATGGCACCTACCGGTTCGCGGATCTCGCCGCGGGCGAGTACGGCCTGTCGGTCACGGCGCACGAGTGCGAGTCCGCCGCCCTCGTACTGGAGCTTGCCGACGAGGCGGACCTGCGCCAGGACGTCGAGCTCGACCCTGCAGGCCTCCCGGCCGACGACGTGATGATCGGACACTGATGACCGACCGCGCCGAGGGCAGGGTCGTCGGCGCGGGGGACGTCGAGCTGTACTGGCAGGGCTGGCTGCCCGCGGCGCCGAGCGGCGTGCTGCTGCTCTGTCACGGCCTCGGCGAGCACTCCGGCCGTTACGGCAACGTCGTCGACGCGGTCGTCCCCGCGGGTTGGGCGGTGTACGGGCTCGACCATCGCGGACACGGCCTGTCCGGCGGCCACCGCGCCCACGTCGGCCGCTACGGCGACCTCCTCGCCGACTTCGACGCGTTCCGCCGCGCCGTCGTCGCCCGCCATCCCGACGTGCCCGTGGTCGTACTCGGGCACAGCATGGGCGGGCAGGTTGCGCTGGCCTACGCGCTGGAGCACCAGGCCGAACTGGCCGGGCTCGTCCTGTCCGCGCCCGCGCTGGCCGGGGACGTCGTGCCGAAGCCGATGGTCCCGCTGATGCGCGCGCTCGGCAGGCTGGCGCCACGGCTGCGTGTCGCGGGCATCGACGTCACGAAGATCAGCAAGGACCCGGCCGTGGTGGCCGCCTATCAGGCCGATCCACTGGTGCACCACGGCAAGCCGACGCTCGCGCTGGGCCTGTGCATCGTCGGCCAGTTCGCGGTGCTGCCCGAGCGCGCCCGCGCCCTGAGGGTGCCGCTCCTGCTGCAGCACGGCTCGTGCGACGTGCTCACCGACCCGGCGGGCAGCCGCCTGCTGGCCATCACCGCGGGATCGGCCGACAAGACCGTGCGCTGGTACGACGGCCTCTGGCACGAGATCTACAACGAGCCGGAGCGCGCCCAGCCGCTCGCCGATCTCCGCGAGTGGCTGGCCGCGCGTCGCGTTGGGCGGTGACGCGGTGTGCGCGGCCGGACATTTCCGTTCCACCCGCCCGCGGGTTGGGAGAAGGTGGCGCGCCGCGCGGTCGTTGTGGTCCTATCGGGACATGTCGCCCGCCGTCGTCCTCGGGGAGATCTGGGGCAGCCGCCGCGGGGACACGTTCGACCAGTGGTGTTGCGCGAGCTGACGTCCGTCCTGTCCGCTCGTTCCACCGCTGGAGTACCCCGTGTTGTCGCACGCCCCTACATCCTTCGCGCTGGCCGACCTCATCGATCTCACCCGCGCCGTCGCCGACGAGGTCCGCGCGGGCCGCCATCCCGTCCACATCGACCCGGTGCGCCGCTGGTACCAGCTCCTGCGCGGTGACGACTTCGTCGACGTCTGGCTGATCAGCTGGACGACTTCGCAGGCCGCCGAGCTGCACGATCACGCCGGATCGCTGGGGGCGCTGACGGTCGTGTCGGGCCGCCTGGTTGAGCAGCGGTGGACCGGCGACGGGCTGCGCACGCGGACCCTGCGGAGGGGCCGCAGCGCGGGGTTTCCGCTCGGGCATGTGCACGACGTGGCCAACCGGGCCGTCGAGCCCGCCGTGAGCGTGCACGCCTATTCGCCGCCGCTGACGGCGATGTCGTACTACAACGTCGCGCCCGACGGGCGGCTGCGGCGTACCCGGAGCGAGCTGGTGGGGGCATGAGGAGCGGGATCGACGAACTGCTGGCGGCCGCGCGGGCCCGGCTGGACCGGCCCGACCCCGGGCGGGCCGCGGAGATGGTCGCCCGCGGCGCGCTCCTCGTGGACACCCGACCTGCCTGGCAGCGGGACCAGGAGGGCGATCTCCCGGGTGCCCTGGTGATCGAGCGCAACCACCTGGAGTGGCGGCTGGACCCGACCTCGGCAGCCCGGGTCCCACAGGCCGTCGACCACGACGTCACGTGGATCGTCGTCTGCTCGGAGGGTTACGCATCCAGCCTGGCCGCCGCGTCCCTGCAGGATCTCGGCCTGCGCAACGCCACGGATCTCGACGGCGGCTTCCGCGCGTGGAAGGCGGCGGGCCTGCAGGTGGGTTGAGCGTCCGGCACCGCGAGTCTCGGTTCTGGGCACGGCGAGTCGTGGTTTTCAGCACGGCGCGTGGGGATTCGGGCGCGGCCAGCTCGTGATCGAGCTGCGCAGTCGGGCCGTACGCTCGGCGGTCCGCCGCGGGCATGCAGCGCGGGAGAGTGGCCGGGCGGCGGGTCTGGGCTGAGCCGCTGGCCGGAATGTGGCGAACCCCGGCATGCTGCCGGGCATGGCTGATGGGGAGAGCGTGGGCAGCATGGCGGCGGAGCTCAGCGCTGAGGTGCCGGGCAGCGGGGGCGCCGGAGTCGAGGGCAGCGTCGCTACAGCCGGGAGCACAGGAGTGATCGGCAGTGTGGCGACGGCGGGCAGCGCGGGTGTGATCGGCAGTGTCGCGACGGCGGGCAGCGCGGGTGTCATCGGGAGCGCGGCGACGAGCGGGAGCTCGGGCGTCATTGGCAGCGTTGCTACCTCGGGCAGCGTCGGGATCGTGGGGAGTGTGCTCAGCCTGCTGTCGGTCGCGCTGGTGGCGTGCGTGGGCAGTCTCGCGTGTGTCCGCTGCCGCCGCTGTCTCTTCTGCGTCGGCTGTATCGACTGCGAGGGCTGCATCTTCTGCGTCGGCTGTGTGGGGCTACGAGGCGGCGTGCGGCAGGTGCGGCTGGTGGCGTAGGGGAACCCGGCGGATCGCGGATGGCCGGCCGCGACCGGGATGCGCCCGAGCGCGTGGTGGCCGCCGCGTCCCGATGGATCCGGAACCGCCAACGCCCGACTCGCCGTGCGGAAAGGCCCAACTGCCGTGTCGAAAACCGGGACTCGCCGTGTCGAAACGCGGGACTCGCGGTATCGAGACGCGCGACTCGCCGTGTCGAGAACCGCGACTCGCCGTGTCGAGAACCGCGACTCGGCGTGTCGAAGACCGCGACTCGCCGTGCCGAAAACCGCGACTCGCCGTGCCGAAAACCGGGACTCGCCGTGTTGGGATTCGCGACTCGCCTTGCGTTATGGGGTCAGCAGGGCCGCCGTGATCGGGGCGGCGTTCGCGCGCAGCCAGGCGTCGGTGCGGCGGGCGCGCGCGGCGGCGGTCGGGCCCCAGTACGCCGCGAAGCCGGGGACGCCGTGGGCCGCGCCGTCCGCGACGATCGCGCAGATCCAGTCGTGGCTCGCCCGCACCGCGTCCACCAGCCCCAGCCGTCCGGCCTCGTCCAGCCCGTACGCGTCGGCGAGGATCCGGGTGCGCGTGAGCGCCCGGCCCCGCCGCCCGTCGGCCACGTCGGCGGCCGAGCGCAGCGGCGCCCACAGCCGCGCGGTCGCCGCCACGTCCCACAGCGGCGCGCCCGGCGCCGCCAGGTCGAAGTCGATCAACGCGACCGCGTGCCCGTCGCGGAACACGACGTTGTCCAGATTGGGGTCGTTGTGCAGCATCCCGCCGTCGTCGTGCGGCGGGGGCGGGCGGTGCGGCCAGGTGTAGGGCGCCGGGTCGAACCCGGCCGCGGCGTCGTGGAAGCGCCGCAGCAGCTCCCCGACGCTGCGCAGCGCCGCGTCGGTGAGCCCCCACACCGGCGGGGGCGCGATCACGGCGTCGCCTGCGACGTAGCTGAGCACCTCCCGGCCCTGCCCGTCGACGCCCAGCACGCGCGGCGCCCCGTCGAACCCCACGTCCTCCAGGTGCCGCAGCAGCGCGTGCACCCCCGGCGCAGACGGGCGCAGCGGCCGCCGCACCGTGTCCCCGACCCGGTGCACCCGGCCGCGGTTCGCGGTGCCACCGAGCAGGGGGACCTCGGCCGACGTCACCCGTGGACCGCGGCGTCGATCCGCGCCGCTTCGATGAGGGCCGTGGCCAGCGTCGAGTGCGTGACGAGGCTGTCGACGTACCCGCCCCGCACCGCCGCCAGCACCGCGCGCGCCTTGGCCAGCCCGTAGACGATGCCGATCACCTCCGGCACGGCGCGCATCTGCGCCGCGGTGATACCGATCATCCGCTCGGTCAGCGTGGCGGGCACGGGCTCGCCCTTGGCGCCGATGAGCACGCCCGACACCTCGGCGCACACCCCCGACCGGCGAAGCTCCGCGCGTTCGGCCTCGCTGGTGGCGTCGAACAGGGTCGACTGCTCCGGCTCCCAGGCGCCGACCCCGGCCACCGCCTTCGTCACCGACCCGATCAGCCCGAACGCCCGGGCCACCTCCGGCTGCCCGCGCAGCGCCCGCGCCGTCGTCGGATCGGGGACGGCCATCGGCGCGTAGAAGTAGTACGCCGCACCGCCCGCGACCCGCGCGACCTCCCGCACCAGCTCGATCGAGCTGTCGTCGGCCCCCGGCCGCGCCAGCGCGCCCGTGAGCTGTACGACCCGCACCGGGGCGAGCGCCCGCAGCGCGCCCGCCATCGCGCTCACCGACCGCGCCCAGGACAGCCCCAGCACGTCCTCTGGTGTGACGATCTCGGTGAGCAGTTCGGCCGCCGCGGCCCCGAGATGCTCGCGCAGGGTGGCGGGGTGGTCGTCCGGGGTGTCGGTGACGACGCAGTGGGTCAGCCTCCAGCGCCTCCATCAGCCGGGCGGAGAGCTCGACGTCGACGACACCCGGATGGCCGATCTCGATGCGCACGAGTCCGCTGCTGCGCGCATCATCGAGCAGGCGGGCGACCTTGAAGCGGCTGAGGGAGAACTCTTCGGCGATCTCCACCTTCGAGCGCCCGTCCAGGTAGTAGCGTCGCGCCACCGACGCGGTGAGGACGAGTTGCGCCGGGCCGCGCAGGTTGCCGTGTGCAGCGGCCACGTGGAAGCCCTTTCATCAGGCGCTCATCTGAGCGGTAATGAGCACATTATTGCAACAGAGATTGACGCGCGGTGACCCGTGCCACAGGCTCTAGCCGCATGATCCGGAGGCCGCCCGAGGCCGGGCGGCAGGAAATCGATGGCCGGAGGGCGCGATGAAGCGGTGGGGTCGGCGAGGAGCCGTACTCGGTTTCGCCATGCTGTTGGCGACGTCGGGCTGCGCGGGCGCAGGCGGCGGGGGCGGCGGAGGCGGCGGCGGTGAGAACGCGATCTCGGTGCTGATGGTCAACAACCCGCAGATGGTCGACCTGCAGAAGCTGACGGCCGACAACTTCACCAAGCAGACCGGCATCACGGTCAACTACACGGTGCTGCCCGAGAACGACCTGCGGGACAAGGCCAGCCAGGAGTTCTCCAGCCAGGCAGGCCAGTACGACGTGGCCTCCCTGTCGAACTTCGAGATCCCGATCTACGCCAAGAACGGCTGGGTCGCGCCGCTGGACGACTACATCGCCAAGGACTCGGCGTTCAACCAGGGTGACATCCTCAAGCCGATGGCGGAGTCGTTGACCGGGGCCGACGGCAAGGTCTACGGCGAGCCGTTCTACGGCGAGTCGTCCTTCCTCATGTACCGCAAGGACGTGCTGCAGTCGAAGGGCATCACCGTTCCCGCCAAGCCGACCTGGCCGCAGGTGGCCGACATGGCCGCGAAGGTCGACGGGGCCCAGCCCAACATGAAGGGCATCTGCCTGCGCGGCCAGCCCGGCTGGGGCGAGAACATCGCGCCGCTGACCACGGTCGTCAACACCTATGGCGGCACCTGGTTCGACAAGGACTGGACCGCCCAGGTCAACGGGCCCGGTTTCAAGGACGCCACCAACTTCTACGTCAACCTGGTCAAGGCCCACGGCGAGGCGGGCGCCCCGCAGGCGGGCTTCACCGAGTGCCTGAACGCCATGCAGCAGGGCAACGTCGCGATGTGGTACGACGCGACCTCCGCCGCGGGCTCCCTCGAGGCCGACAACTCCCCGGTCAAGGGCAAGGTCGGCTACGCACCCGCGCCGGTGCTGAAGACCGACGCCTCCGGCTGGCTCTACACCTGGGCCTGGGCCACCCAGAAGGCCAGCAAGAAGCAGGACGCGGCGTGGAAGTTCATCTCGTGGGCGTCGAGCGCGGACTACGAGAAGCTCGTGGGCCAGCAGCTGGGTTGGGCGCGGGTGCCTGCGGGCAAGCGCACGTCGACCTACTCCAACCCGGACTACCTGAAGGTCGCCTCGGCCTTCGCCGAGCCCACCAAGAACGCGATCACGACCGCCGACCCGAACAACCCCGGCGTGCAGCCACGGCCCGCGCCCGGCATCCAGTTCGTCGACATTCCGGAATTCCCCGACCTGGGTACGAAGGTCTCGCAGGAGATCAGCGCGACGATCGCCGGACAGGAGACGGTCGACCAGGCCTTGGACAAGAGCCAACAGGCCGCTGAACAGGTGGCCGCGAAGTACAAGAAGTGAGGCGGGTGCCGGCATGAGCACCGCTCTTGAGCCCCAGGCGGGCGCGGCCACCACCGCGCCCGCCCCGGGCGGTGGAAGCGCCATGCGGGCGGCCGCGAACTGGGCCCGACGGGCCCCGCTCCTGCCCGCGCTGATCTTCATGATCATCGTGACCCAGCTGCCGTTCGTCTTAACGCTGATCATCTCGTTCATGAACTGGAACGCGTACTACCCGGACCAGATCGGGTTCGCCGGGGTGAGCAACTACGGCAGGGTCTTCACCGACCCGGACACCCTCTCGGCGATCTGGACCACGATCATCCTCACCGTCTCCGTGGTGCTGGTGAGCCTCGTGATCGGGTTCGGGATCGCGCTGCTGCTCGACCACGCGTTCCTCGGCCGCGGCGTCGTCCGCACGCTGATGATCACACCGTTCCTGATCGTGCCGGTGGCCGCGGCCCTGGTGTGGAAGCACGCGCTCTACAACCCCAACTACGGCCTGTTCAACGGCCTGCTGCGGGGGATCTTCGGGGCGAACGCGCCGCAGCCGGACTGGATCTCCGAATGGCCGCTGACCTCGATCGTCGCGGCGCTGGTCTGGCAGTGGACGCCGTTCATGATGCTGATCCTGCTCGCGGGGCTGCAGAGCAAGCCGCTGGACGTCATCGAGGCCGCCAAGATCGACGGCTGCAACGCGTGGCAGGTGTTCCGGTACATGACCTTCCCGCACATGCGCCAGTACCTGGAGCTGGGTGGGCTGCTCGGGTCGATCTACATCGTGCAGAACTTCGACTACGTCTTCACGATCACCTCCGGTGGCCTCGGCACGGCGAACCTGCCCTACATCATCTACACGATCTTCTACAACGCGCACGACTACGGGAAGGCGTCGGCGGCGGGCGTCGTGGTCGTCATCGGCACGATCGTCATCGCCACGTTCGCGCTGCGCACCGTGTCGAGCCTGTTCAAGGAGGACACACGATGACCGCCACCACCGTGGAACGCCCCGCCGCCAAGGAGTCGGGGATGTCGCCGGAGGCCCGCCGTCGGATGTCGGGACTCGTCATCGGGCTGGCGGCCTGGATCATCGGGCTGCTGTTCTTCGCCCCGGTGCTCTACATGGTTCTGACGTCGCTGCACAGCGAGCCCGCCGCGGCCACCAACCCGCCGTCGTTCTTCGCGCCGCTCACGATGGACGGCTACGCCAACTTCTTCGGCGCCTCCAGCGGGGCGAGCCCGTGGCCGCCGCTGATCAACTCCGCGACGGCGAGCATCGTCTCGACGATCCTCGTGCTGGCGCTGTCCATCCCGGCGGCGTACGCGTTGTCGATCAAAGCGGTCCGCAAGTGGACCGACGTGATGTTCTTCTTCCTGTCCACCAAGATGCTGCCCGTGGTCGCGGGCCTGCTGCCGATCTACCTGATCGCGCAGCGGATCGGCGTCCTCGACAACGTCTACCTGCTGGTCATCCTCTACACCTCGATGAATCTTCCGATCGCGGTGTGGATGATGCGCTCGTTCCTGGCCGAGGTGCCCGTCGAGATGCTCGAGGCGGCCTCGCTGGACGGGGCCGGGCTGATGCGCCAGATGGTCTCGGTCATCGTGCCGGTCGTGCTGCCCGGCATCGCGGCCACGTCGCTGATCTGCTTCATCTTCAGCTGGAACGAGCTGCTGTTCGCCCGTGTCCTCACCGCGACGGTCGCCCAGACCGCGCCCGTCTTCCTCACCGGCTTCGTCACCAGCCAGGGTCTGTTCCTGGCCAAGGTCTGCGCGGCGGCCGTGACCGTGTCGCTGCCGGTGATCGCGGCCGGGTTCGCCGCACAGGACAAGCTGGTGCAAGGCCTGTCGCTGGGGGCGATCAAGTGACGCCGCTGTCGACGGCGACACTGGGCGAGCTCGACCCGGCCGTGGCCGTCCCCGGCTACGACCGGGGCGCGGTCCGGGCCGGGATCGTGCACCTGGGGGTCGGCGGGTTCCATCGTGCCCACCAGGCGTTTTACCTCGACCGGCTGATGAACGACGGCGGCGACGACAACGGGGCGCTCGACTGGGGGATCTGCGGGGTCGGGGTGCTGCCGGGCGACGCGCGCATGCGCGACGCCCTCCACGCCCAGGACTGCCTCTACACCCTGGTCGAGAAGAGCCCGGACGGCAGCCAGCAGGCCCGGGTGATCGGCTCCATCGTGGAGTACCTGCTCGCGCCGGACGACCCGGAGGCGGTGGTCGAGCGGATGGCCGACCCGGCCATCAAGATCGTCTCGCTCACCGTCACCGAGGGCGGGTACAACTTCCACGCCGTCACCGGGGAGTTCCAGGCCGACGACCCCGGCGTGGTGCACGACCTGGCGCCCGGTGCGGCCCCGAAGACGACGTTCGGCCTGGTCGTCGAGGCGCTCGCGCGGCGGCGGCAGCGCGGCATCCCCCCGTTCACGGTGCTGTCGTGCGACAACATCCAGGGCAACGGGGACGCCGCCCGCCGCAGCTTCACCGCGTTCGCCCGACTGCGCGACGAGGAGCTGGGCGAATGGGTGGAACGGGAGGTGCGGTTCCCCAACTGCATGGTCGACCGCATCACCCCGGTCACCACCGACGACGACCGCGCCGCGCTGGCCGAGCGGTTCGGCGTCGAGGACAAGTGGCCGGTCGTGTGCGAGCCGTTCACACAGTGGGTGCTCGAGGACGACTTCGGCCTCGGCCGCCCGCCCGTGGAGGACGCCGGGGCGCAGGTCGTCGGCGACGTCGAGCCGTACGAGCTGATGAAGCTGCGGCTGCTCAATGCCGGCCACCAGGGGCTGTGCTACCTCGGCTACCTGGCGGGCTACCGGCTGGTCCACGACGTGGCCCAGGACCCGCTGTTCGCCGAGTTCCTGCTCGCCTACATGGACCGGGAGGCGACGCCGTCGCTGCAGCCCGTTCCGGGGATCGATCTGCACGCCTACAAGCGGCAGCTGATCGAGCGGTTCTCCAACCCGCAGGTGCGCGACACCGTCGCCCGGCTGTGCGCGGAGAGTTCCGACCGGATCCCCAAATGGTTGCTGCCCGTGATCCGCTACAACCTGGAGAACGGCGGCGAGATCGACCGGGCGACGTTGGTGGTGGCCGCGTGGGCGCGCTACGCCGAGGGCGTCGACGAGGAAGGCGAACCGATCACGATCGTCGACCGGCTGGCCGACACCCTGAACGCCGCCGCGAAGACGCAACGCGACGATCCGCTCGCGTTCGTCCGCAACCGGGAGCTGTTCGGGGACCTCGTCGACAACGAGCGGTTTGCCGCGACGTACCAGCGGTACCTGACGTCGCTGCACGAGCACGGCGCGCGGGCCACGCTGGAGGGCCTGGCCGGGTCGTGACCGGGCGGCCCGGCCCGCCGGATCGGGTGGGCGCCGGGCCTCCTCGCAGACCGGTTTGACGCGTCGCAGAGCCCCCGGGGTCTGCGAAGCCTCGGTAGGGTCTGCGAAGCGGACCCTCGGGGCGGACGGGGCGGGCGGGGCACCCGGGCCGCGGGCGCTGGTCCCGCCGGCCGGGGCGAGGAGGAGCGATGAAGGCAGCAGTCATCGACGTGGGCCGGGTGACGGTCGAGTCGCTTCCCGACCCGACACCCGGCCCGCGCGAGGTCGTCGTCGCCGTCGCCGCGTGCGGCATCTGCGGCACGGACCTGCACATCGCCGACGGCGAGTTCGCCCCGACGCTCCCGGTCACGCCGGGGCACGAGTTCGCGGGGGAGGTGGTCGCGGTCGGCACGGCGGTCGACTCGGCCGTGGACGGGGTACGGGTCGGCGACCCGGTGACCATCGACCCGTCCCTCTACTGCGGCGAATGCCACTTCTGCCGCCGCGGGCGGGAGAACCTGTGCGAGCGGTGGCGGGCCATCGGGGTCACGGACACGGGTGGCGCCGCGGAGTACGTGGCGGCGCCGGTGGCGAACTGCGTCGTGCTGCCCGCCGGGGTGCGTCCCGACGACGCGGCGCTGGTCGAGCCCCTGTCGTGCGCGGTGCACGGGTTCGACGTGCTCGCACCCGCGATGGGCGACCACTACCTCATCTACGGGGCCGGGACCATGGGCCTGATGATGCTGGAGCTGGCCAAACGGGCCGGGGCGGCGAGCGTGAGCATGGTCGACCTCAACCCGGCCCGGCTGGAGACGGCGCGGGAGCTGGGCTGTTCGGCCGCAGTAGGGTCGGCCGACGAGCTGGACCGGCCGCGCGGGTGGGACAACGTCATCGACTGCACCGGGGTCCTCGCCGCCATCGAGGACGGCCTGCCGCGGGTGATCAAGGGCGGCACGTTCCAGCAGTTCGGGGTGGCGAACGAGGACGCCGTGGCGCGCTTCTCTCCGTTCACCGTCTACCACGAGGAGATCCGCATCGTGGGCTCGATGGCGGTGCTGCACAGCTTCGAGCGGGCGGCGCAGCTCTTCGCCGAGGGGGTGCTCCGGCCGGACGTCATGATCTCCGACCGCAAGCCGCTCGACGACTACCCCGCGGCCCTGGAGCAGTTCCGCGCCGGGATCGGCCGCAAGATCCAGGTGCGCCCCCACCCCTGACGGCGAGTCGTCGTTTTCGACACGGCGAGTCGTCGTTTTCGACACGGCGAGTCCGGGATTTCGACACGGCGAGTTGGGGATTCGCCACGGCCGGGCAGCAGCGCGCGGGGTGATCGCCAGGTTCGGTGAATTTCGTGCGCTGGGAGGCTGTCGCTATTTCGGGCCGGGCGCGGTGAGGGTGGCGTCGCTGCAGTAGCCGGTGTCCAACAGCAGAGTGCCCAGCTCGGCGGCGGCGTCCAGGTCGGCGGCGGCGGCCACGGTGGCCGCGACCATGGGGTCGTAGGAGACGATGTCGGCGGGGTTGGTGCTGACCTGCGGGGCCAGGATGATCTGGTCGGCGCTGATGGCGAACTGGGCGTTGTAGCACTGGCCCCACCCGCCACCTTTCACCGGCATGATCGACGAGTCGGGGTCGGTGAGGTTCGCGCAGGGTTCCTGGTCCGGGCCGCGGCGGCCGCGCCGCCCGCGCCGATCGCGGTCCTGGCGGTCATCACGGTCCCGGCGGTATCACGGTGAGGGCGGTGATCGCCTCCGGCGGCCGGTGGCCTCGGGGTTGCGCCGGCCCCGGCCGGGGCGGGGTGCCCCGGCCGGGTCATCGACGCGGCGGCGGGCCCGCTCGACCCGGTCACGGGCGCGGACCACCGCGCTGGACTGCTCGGCGGGCTTGGGCGCTGCCCCCCGCGGCGCGGGTGTGGCGGGGTCGGCCGCGGCCGCTTCCCACTGCTGTTCCCAGGCTTGGCGGGCCTCCTCCCGGGCGCTCACCTCGGCGGTCAACGCGGCCTGGGCCGCGGCCAGCGCCGCGGCGTGCTTCGCGGCCCGTTCCCGCTGCACGCGTTCCTGCTCGGCCCGCTGCGCGGCCTGCTCGGCCTCCAACCGGGCCATCGCGGCGCGCAACCGCTCCCGCCGCCCGGCCCGCCCGTGCCAGGACGGGGGCAGCTCGTCCCCCCGCGCCACCCCGAACAACGCGTCCTCGGCGGCGTCGACCTGCTCGGCCTCCCCCACAATCGCGGCCACCGTGTCCGCGTCCGCCCGATCCGCCTCCGCCCGATCCGCGTCCGCCCGATCCGCGTCCGCCCGATCCGCGTCCGCCGCGTTCTATAAGGCCGCCGCCCCCGCCGGCCTGGGCGGCCTGGGCGGCCATTCGCTCGGCTTCCTCCCGCAGCCACGCACCCGTCCGGTTCGCCTGCCGCGACGCGTTCCCCTTTGCCGCGCCGCATCGGGAACCGGCGATTAGGCAACAGCCTCCTGGTGCACCTCCGGCGCCGAATGCGGCGATCACGGCCGGGCGGGCCGGGTCGGCGGGCGGGGGCCGGGTCGGGTGCCCGCCGGGTCGCCCCGCGGTGGGTCAGAGCGCGTCGATGGCCTGCTGGATCCGCCGGACCGACACCGGGTAGCGGGTGCGCATCGGGTGCGCAAAGAGGCTCACGCGCAGCTCCTCGATCATCCAGCGGATCTCGCGCAGCCCGGGCGACGGCTCGGCCCCCGGTGGGAGGGCGGCCACGAGCTGCGCGTACTCGTCGGCGACGAGCCGCACCTGCGCCGTCCACTCGGCGTCGCGGGCCGGGTCGACCCGCAGCTTCGCGATGCGCCGCTCGGCCGCCTCCAGGTAGCGCGCCACGTCGGCCAGCCGGGTGGCGCCGTCGCGGGTCGCGAAGCCGGGGCCGACGAGGTCGTCGAGCTGCGCGGTCA
This sequence comes from uncultured Actinomycetota bacterium, assembly GCA_963822805.1. Lineage (GTDB taxonomy): Bacteria > Actinomycetota > Actinomycetes > Mycobacteriales > Pseudonocardiaceae > Pseudonocardia. Next base: position 383,499 of record CAWGIV010000011.1, read on the forward strand.
GGTCGGGCGGCACCATGCGGAGATCGGCCAGCGCCGCCTGCACCCGATGCCACACGGCCAGCACGCCGCGCACGGCGTCCAGCACCTGCTGGGTCGTGCCCGCCAGCCGTTTCGCGAAGAGCGTGCGCAGCCGGGCATAGCCGCGCTCGTCCCAGGCCGGGCCACCCGCGGCGTGGATCAGGGCGTCGGCCGCGGCCGTCACGCAGTCCTCCACGAGCGCGGCCACCGAGCCGTGCGGGTTGCGGGCGAGCACGAGCCGGGTCGCGCCGGCCAGATCCCGCTGCACCTGGCGCGCGGGCGAGGGCGTGTCCAGCAGCAGCAGACGGCGGACGCCGCGCGCGTGGACGGCGTCGCGCTCGGCGGCCGTCGGGAACACGCGCACGTCCGCCGTGTCACCGCGGTCGACCAGCCCCGGATGCCCGGTGACGACGTGGCCGCCGCGGCGGACCCCGATCTCCCGCGGCAGGTCGCCGATCGTCCACGTGGTCAAGCCGGTACGCGTCACATCGGCGGCGGCGAGCTCCGCGGCCACCTGCGGGGCCAGCTCGCGGCGCAGCGCCTCCAGGTCGGTGCCGCGGGCGACCTCCCGGCCGCGGTCGTCGACCACCCGGAACGTGACGGTCAGGTGCTCGGGCAGCCGGTCGAGCTCCCAGGCCTCGCGCGGAATCGGCACGCCGCGCATCCGGCCCAGTTCGCGCTCCAGCCCGTCGAGCAGCGGCTCGTCACCGACGGTGAGGCGGGCGAGCACGGCCCGGGCGTGGTCGGGCGCGGGTGCGAACTGCCGCCGCAGGTTCTTGGGCAGCGTCTTGATCAACGCCGTGACCAGCTCCTCGCGCAGCCCCGGCACCTGCCAGGTGAACGGCGTCGCGTCCACCTGATGCAGCGCCGCGACCGGCACGTCGACCGTGATCCCGTCCTCGCAGCGGCCCGGCTCGAACGCGTACGACAGCGGCAGCGTCAGCCCACCCGCCTCGACGTGGTCCGGGTACGCCGACGGGTCGATCGCGGCGGCCTGTGCCGTGCGCACCACGGCGTCGGTGAAGTCCAAGATGGACTTGTCGGGCTGCTTGCGCCACCAGGCGTCGAAATGCCGACCGGAGACGACGTGGGCCGGGATGCGAGCGTCGTAGAACGCGACGAGCGTCTCCTCGTCGACGGACAGGTCGCGCCGCCGCGCCCGCGTCTCCAGCTCCTCGACGTCGTCGAGCAGGGCCCGGTTGGCGTGGAAGAAGCGGTGGTGGGTGTCCCAGTCGCCCTCGACGAGCGCGTGCCGGATGAACAGGTCGCGGGAGGTCTCGGGGTCCAGCGACGAGTAGTCGACGCGGCGGTCGACGACGATCGGCACCCCGTGCAACGTCACCCGTTCGACCGCGACGGCGGCGGCGCGCTTGCGCGACCAATGAGGCTCTGCGTAGGTCCGCTTGACGAGATGTCCGGCCAGCGGCTCGATCCACTCCGGCTGGATCTTCGCGACCGTGCGGGCGAACAGCCGCGACGTCTCCACCAGCTCAGCGGACATCACCCAGCGCGGGTTCTTCTTGGCCAACGGCGAGCCGGGGAAGATCATGAAGTGGGCGCCACGGGCCCCGAGGTACTCGCGCGTCTCGCCCTCCCGCAGGCCGATGTGGGAGAGCAGGCCGGAGAGCACAGCGATGTGGATCTTCTCCGGCGAGGCGTCGGCGTCGTTCGGGGTGAGGCCCGCGTTGCGGGCGGCCTGGCGCAACTGCGCGTGCAGATCCTGCCATTCGCGGATGCGCAGGAAGTGCAGGAACTCGGCGCGCAGCTCCTTGCGCAACCGACTGCCGGACAGGGCTTCCCGGCGCTCGGCGACGTGCCGCCAGAGGTTGAGGTAGCTGAGGAAGTCCGAATCGTCGGCCTGGAACCGCGCGTGCTTCTCGTCGGCGGCCTGCCGCGCCTCGACGGGCCGCTCGCGCGGGTCCTGCACCGACAACGCGGCCGCGATGACCAGCACCTCGCGCAGGCAGCCGGTGCGGTCGGCCTCGACGAGCATGCGGCCCAGCCGGGGGTCGACGGGCAGCGTGGACAGGGCGTGGCCGATCGGGCTGAGCGCTTTCCCGTCGAGGGCGCCGAGCTCGTGCAGCAGGGCGAGGCCGTCGTTCACCGCACGGGGGTCAGGCGGGTCGACGAACGGGAACGCGGCGATGTCGCCCAGGTCCAGCGCGATCATCTGCAGCACCACCCACGCGAGGTTGGTGCGCAGGATCTCGGGATCGGTGAACGCGGGACGGGCGGCGAAGTCGTCTTCGGCGTAGAGGCGGATGCAGATGCCGTCGGCGACGCGGCCGCAGCGGCCTGCCCGTTGGCTGGCGCTGGCCTGGCTGATCTTCTCGATCGGCAGCCGCTGGACCTTGAGGCGCCGGGAGTAGCGGGAGATGCGCGCGAGACCAGGATCGATCACATAGCGGATGCCGGGCACCGTCAGCGAGGTCTCGGCGACGTTGGTGGCGAGCACGACCCGGTGGCCCAGCGTGGCCTGCCGCGGCGCGAACACACGTTGCTGCTCGGCGGTCGTCTGGCGGGCGTAGAGGGGGAGGATCTCGATGCCGCTGAAGTTGCGGCGCGCCAGGCCGTCAGCGGTGTCGCGGATCTCGCGCTCGCCGGGGAGGAACACGAGGATGTCGCCGGGACCGGCCCGGCGGAGTTCGGTGACGGCGTCGGCGATGGCGTCGAGCTGGTCGCGGTCGGGATCCGCGTCGGGATCCTCCGGGTCGACGATCGGCCGGTAACGGATCTCCACCGGATAACTGCGGCCGGAGACCTCGACGATCGGCGCTCCGTTGAAGTGCGCCGCGAACCGCTCGGGGTCGATGGTGGCCGAGGTGATGATCACCTTGAGGTCGGGACGGCGGGGGAGCAGCTGCGCGAGGTAGCCGAGGATGAAGTCGATGTTGAGGCTGCGCTCGTGGGCCTCGTCGATGATCAGCGTGTCGTAGCCGCGCAGCATCCGGTCGTTCGCGAGCTCGGCGAGCAGTATGCCGTCGGTCATGAGCTTGACCAGCGTGTTCGCGCCCACCTGGTCGGTGAAGCGGACCTTCCAGCCGACGGCCTCGCCGACCTCGGAGCGCAGCTCCTCGGCGATCCGCGCGGCGACCGTGCGCGCGGCGAGGCGGCGGGGCTGGGTGTGGCCGATCATCCCGCGGACGCCGCGGCCCAGCTCCAGGCAGATCTTGGGGATCTGGGTGGTCTTCCCGGAGCCGGTCTCGCCCGCGACGATCACGACCTGGTGGTCGCGGATGGCGGCGGCGATGTCGGCGCGGCGGGCGCTGACCGGCAGCTCGGCCGGGTAGGAGAGCACGGGGACAGCGGCGCGGCGGGCCACGATGCGCCGCTCCGCGGTGCCGAGCGCGGCGGCGACGGCCGTGAGCGCTTTCTCGCGGGCGTCGCTGTTGCGGGTGCGGGAGGCGGTGGCCAGGCGGCGGGCGAGGCGGTGCTCGTCGGCGAGGGTGAGTGCGGGAAGGCGCTCGGCGAGCGCGGCGACCTCACCGACGGCGTCGGCGAACGTGGGGGTGGGGCCGTCGTCGTCCGGCCGACGCCGGCCCGGGGCGCGGCGTGGGCGCCGGTTCGAAGGGCCGCGGTCCTTCGACGGGCTCGGCTTGTTCAGGGGGCTCGGCGGCGCGTCGCTCGTCGGGGCGGGCGTGTCGGGGCGCGGCATCGTCGTCCAGTGTGCCGGCGTCAGGCCGGGCGGAGGGTGGGGGTGATCTCGTCGGCCGCGGGCTCGTCGGCCGCGGGATGCTCGACGAGCGCGAGCACCCGGTTGGCGAGGAACCGGGCGGTGCGCACGGCGGTGCCGCCGCGGGTGATCTCGGCGACCTCGATGACGCCGCGCCCGTGGGTGATGCTGACCCGGCGGCCCGCGCGCGTGGCGACGATCTCGTACGTGCGGGTGGTACCGCTGCCTGCGTCGATGACGATCTCGACCCGGTCGCCCCTCATGTCGCTCCCCGTCCTGTCTCGTTCCGCGTGCGGGGGCGGCGCCGTCGGGGTGCGGCGCCGCCCGTCGCGACCGCGTCGCTCCGGCCGCGGGAATCGCCGGGACGCGGTGGGCTCTGGAAGAAAGTAGTGGTGTCCGCGCTGGATGCCGGTCGCCTCTCGGCGCGTGGCACACCCGTAGGCGGCAAAGGTTGAGACCCGGGGACACGGATCACCCAGCGCGGACAGCCGGTACAACACGGCGCCCCGCCGGTCCATTCCCCCCGCCCCTTGATCACCGCAAATGGGACGTCACGGCCACATTTGGCGCTCCTGTCCCCATCTTGGCGATCAACGGGCCCGATGTGCGCCGGTGCACGCGGGGTCCGGCTCAGGTGTCCAGCGCGGCGAGCACGCCGTCCGTCCAGACCGGCCAGGCCTCGATCGCCCAGGGGCCGAAGTCGCGGTCGGTGAGCACCACCGCGGCGGCGCCCGCGTCCGGGTCCACCCACAGGAACGTGCCCGACTGCCCGAAGTGCCCGAACGTCCGCGGCGAGCTGTGCGCGCCCGTCCAGTGCGGGGACTTGTCGTCGCGGATCTCGAAGCCCAGCCCCCAGTCGTTGGGCGACTGCCTGCCGAAGCCGGGCAGCACGCCGTCCAAACCGGGGAACGCGACGCGGGTGGCGTCGTCGAGGGTGGCGGTCAGCGTGGGCGCGCGCAGCTCCGCCGCGAAGCGCACGAGGTCGTCGACGCTCGACACCGCGTCCGCCGCGGGCGACCCGTCGAGGCGCGTGACCGTCATGCCCAGCGGCACGCAGACGGCCTCGTGCAGGTAGTTGGCGAACGGCATGCCCGCGGCCGCGGCGACCGTGTCGGCGAGCGCGTCGAAGCCGTCGTTGGAGTAGATCCGCCGCGCCCCGGGCTTGGCCTGGACCTTGCCTTCGGAGAACGAGAGCCCCGACGCGTGCGCGGCGAGGTGCCCGACCGTGGAGCCGGGCGGCCCGGCGGGGGTGTCCCAGTCGACCGCGCCCTCCTCCACCGCGATGAGCACGGCGTACGCGGTGAGCAGCTTCGTCACCGACGCGAGGCGGAACACCCGCGCGGTGTCGCCCGCCGTGACCGTGACGTCACCAGCGTCGGTGAGGACGGCGGCCGCGACGTGATCGACGGGCCAGTCCAGCACGGTGCCGACCGCGCGCCGCAGGTCAGGCATCGCCGTACACCGGGATCGCGGCACCGCTGATCGGCGCGGCATCGGGCCCGCAGAGGAACGCGATGACCTTCGCGATCGCGGCGGGGGCCACGGCGCGGGCGGCGAGGTCGGCGGACATCCAGCTGCGGTTGGCCGGAGTGTCGATCACGGACGGCAGCACGGCGTTGACGCGGATGCGTCGGGGTCGCAGCTCGTCGGCCAGGATCTGGACGAGCCGCACCACCGCGGCCTTGCTGGTGGCGTGCGCGACCGGCGCGGGCCCGGTGACCGCGGTCTTCGACCCGACCATGACGATCGCGCCGCCCGCCGCGAACCGCGTCGCCACCGCCTGGGCCGTCCACAGCGCGGAACCGAAGTTGGACGAGAAGAGGCTCGTCACGATGTCCTCGGTGGTGTCGGCCAGCGTGCCGGGCGTGAACCCGCCCGCGAGCCCGACGAGCGCGTCCGGCGTGACCGGCAGCGCGTCGACCTGCGTGAACGCCGCCTGCACTGCGGCGCGCGCGGCGAGGTCGACGGGGACGGCGTGCACGTTCTCCCGCTCGCCGAGCGCGTCGAGCGCGGCCGACGGCCGGTCCAGCGCGACGACCGCGCGCCCCCCTGCGAGGAACTCCTCCACCACCGCATGCCCGAGCGCGCCCGCGGCACCCGTCACGATCGCTGCGTCCATGACCGACATCCTGCACGCTGACGGGCATGGCGCGGGCACGGGTGGGGACGTCGGGGTGGCGCTATCCGCCGTGGCGGCGCACGTTCTACCCGGACGGCCTCCCGCAGCGCGGCGAGCTGGCCCACCTCTCCCGGCGCGTCGACACGATCGAGATCAACGGCTCGTTCTACTCGCTGCAGCGGCCGCAGAGCTGGCAGGCGTGGGCGCGCGACACCCCGGACGACTTCGTCTTCGCCGTCAAGGGGCCGCGCTTCGTGACGCACATGAAGCAGTTGCGCGACGTCGCCACGCCGGTCGCCAACTTCCTGGCCTCCGGCGTGCTCGCGCTCGGCCCGAAGCTCGGCCCGGTGCTGTGGCAGCTGCCGCCGCGGATGCGGTTCGACGCCGACCGGGTGGCGGCGTTCCTCGCGTTGCTGCCCGGCACGACCGCCGCCGCGGCCCGGCTCGCGGAGGGGCACGACGAGCGCCTCGACGGGCGGGCGGTGACCGCGATCGACGCCGACCGGCCGCTGCGGCACGCCATCGAGCCGCGCCACGAGAGCTTCCGGGACCCGGCGTTCGCGGCGTTGCTGCGCGAGCACGGGGTCGCGCTGGTCGTCGCCGACTCGCCGGGCACCTGGCCGGTGTTCGACGAGGCCACGGCCGAGTTCCGCTACGCCCGCCTGCATGGCGCCGATGAGCTGTACGCGTCGGGCTACACCGCCGCCGCGCTCGACGCGTGGGCGGAGCGGATGCGGGCGTGGCTGGCCGACGGCGACGTCTTCGTCTACTTCGACAACGACGCCAAAGTCCACGCCCCGTTCGACGCCATCGCGCTCGCGGAGCGGCTCAGGTGAGCTGGTCGGGCTGTGGGGTCGTCGCGACGAGATGGGCGAGGCAAGCGGTGGGCTCCGCGAAGGGCTCCAGCGTGCTGACGGTGACCGGTGCCGCGAGCTCTTCCAGCGCCCCCTGCATCAGGCCCAGGTGCAGGGGGCAGACGATGTCGCGGTGGGGGTCGGCGAGCTCACGGAACGGGCAGTGCCGCAGCCGTATCCGGCGTGGACGGCCCTCACCATCCGTGTCCAGCTCCGGTGCGAAGTCGAGATCGTCGAGCATCGCCATCAGATGGTCGCCTGCTGTCGCGTCGTCGACCGCGCGGAACGGCGGCGGGCGGGGCACCAGGTGCGCGCCCCACACCCGCCCGGCGGCGGCAGCGGCGGCGGCGGGATCGTCGTGGGTCGAACGCAGGTTGCCGAGCAGGATCTCGGCGAGTACGCGGTAGTGCCGCACGGAGCCACGGGCCAGCCCGGGGCGCGCCCGGTAACCGATGGGTGGGCGCCCCGGGCCCGTCGGGTGGTCCGACACCCGATCGAGGACACCCTCGCCGACCAGGGCTTCGAGGTGGAAGCGAGCGGTGCTGGGGTGGACGTCGAGGCGTTGGGCGACCTCGGACACACTCATCGGCGCGGCTGCGCCGTGGATCAGGTCGAGGATCTGGCGGTGACGCTCACGCATGGTCGATGTCTCCCATGGGTGGATGGGGGAGTCCGGCTACCAGCGGAGTGTCCGCGGGGATGGCCCCGAGCTTGGCCGCCCCGCCCGGACTGTCGAGGGGAAGGTCGCGACCGGGAAGCGTGTCGGTGAAGAACCGCGCGTTGTCCTCGGCGTAGCAGGCCCACTGCTGGGGCAGGTCGTCCTCGTAGTAGATGGCCTCCACGGGGCAGACAGGCTCACACGCCCCGCAGTCGACGCACTCGTCGGGATGGATGTAGAGCGACCGGCCACCCTCGTAGATGCAGTCGACCGGGCATTCCTCGACGCACGCGCGATCCTTGACGTCGACGCAGGGCAATGCGATCACGTAGGCCACCCGGGTCCTCCTCACGCTTGACACTATAAAAACTTGTAGAAATCAGGATAACCTGGCGGGAGGAGGACGCGCCACGGGGTGGGTCGCGTTGTCGAGGCGGGTGAGGGCTCCCGGCGGGGCACGGCGACCGACCGTCGGCGCAGGAGAGGAGGAGCCGTGCTGAGTGGTCACGACAGGGCTGCACCGTGAGCCCGACGCGAAGACCACATCCGGTACTCGTGGCCGTCGGAGCCTCGTCCGCTGTCCCGCTGGACTGGGCAGCTGCCGAAGCCGCCGCGCGCGGCTGCCCGCTGCGCCTCGTCCACATCGTCTCGCCGTCGTTGGTCGTCGATCCGTATGCCGTTGTCCTCGCCACCACCGACGGCATGGTCATGGCCTGGACCGAGGGTGAACGGCTCCTGGCCGAGGCCGCCGCCCGTGCCCGATCGATCGCACCCGGCATCGAGATCTCGACGCGGCTCGCCCACGGCAGCGTCGCGCGCACCCTGCGCACTGAGGCGGCCGCGGCGTGCCTGTTGGTCCTGGGTCACCGGCCTCGGTCCCGGGTGCGCAGCCTCCTGACCGCGTCGGTCTGCGCCAAACTCGTCGGCAACGCCCCCTGTCCCGTGGTGGTGATCCGCAGCCGACTGGCGGATGACCAGGCCCGCTCGGCGCCGCGGGTCGTGGTGGGCATCGACACGAGCACGGCGTGTGTGGCCGCGGTCGGCTTCGCGTTCCAGGCCGCGCGACAGCGCGACGTCCCGCTCGTCGCCGTGCACGCACAGGCACCGGACGACCCCCGCACGGCGGTACCGCTCGGCAACGCGGCAGCCGGGGCGGCCACCCGTACCTGGCGGACCTTCGAGTGCGCGCTCGGCCGCTGGCACGGCGCTTACCCCGACGTGGTGGTCCATGCGGCGCTCGTCCGCGCCGATCCCGCGTCGGCGCTGATCGCCCAGTCCCGCGGCGCCGCGCTGCTGGTCATCGGCGGCGCCAGAGGTCCCGCCAACGGGCGCGGGCCAGCGATCGGCCTGGTCAGCCGGACCGTCCTCGGCCACGGCGACGCCCCGTTCGTGATCGTCCGCCAGGACGCGCCGCCGCCTGCATTCCCCCGGCCAGGCCGGGAGCTGGACCGCGGAAACGGCAGGCAGGCGCCACGATCGTCGTGACGCGGCAGCGAAGCGGGATCGGTCACCCCTGCACACGGCTGGCGTGCCCGCTCCACTCCTTCTCGCGCAGCTCGAACTTCTGCACCTTGCCCGTCGACGTCTTGGGCAACGCCTCGACGATCTCGACGTCGCGCGGCGCCTTGTAGCGCGCGATCTTCGTCTTGACGTGCTCGATCAGCTCGTCGGGGGTGGCGCTCTCGCCCTCGCCCAGCACGACGAACGCCTTGGGCCGCTCGCCCCACTTCTCGTCCGGCACCCCGATGACCGCCGCCTCGACCACGGCGGGATGGGAGACGACGGCCTGCTCCACCTCGATCGTCGAGATGTTCTCGCCGCCGGAGATCACGACGTCCTTGGCGCGGTCGCGCAGCTCGACGTAGCCGTCCGGATGCATCACGCCCAGGTCGCCCGAGTGGAACCAACCGCCCTGGAACGCCTTCTTGGTGGCGTCCGGGTCGTCCCAGTAGCCCTTCATGACGTTGTTGCCGCGCATGACGACTTCGCCCATCGTGGCGCCGTCCCGGGGCACGTCGTTCATGTCCTTGTCGACCACCCGCATCCGGTCGGCGCAGATCATCCACACGCCCTGGCGGGCCTGCTTCGCCGAGCGGTCGGCGCCCTGCAGGTCCTCGGCGCGGTAGGCGTTGACGGAGTAGGGGCCGTAGGTCTCGGTGAGCCCGTAGACGTGCACGATCCGGAAGCCCATGTTCTCGGCGGCCTTGATCGTGGTGGGGGACGGGGGCGCGCCCGCCGTGGTGATGACGATCGGGGTCTCCAGTGGGGCGGCGGCCTTGTCGCGCAGGATCGTGGTGACGACGGTCGGCGCGCCGTTGAGGTGCGTGACGCCGTGCTCGCGGATGAGACCCCAGATCACGTCGCCGCGGACCTCGCGAAGGCAGACGTGCGTGCCGCCGATCGCCGTGACCGCCCACGGTGTGCACCAGCCGTTGCAGTGGAACATCGGGAGCGTCCACAGGTAGACGCTGTCCGGGCTGTACGACGAGTGCACGATCTCGCCGTAGGAGTTCAGGTGCGCGCCGCGATGGTGGTACATCACGCCCTTGGGACGGCCCGTGGTCCCGGACGTGTAGTTGATCGAGATCGTGCCGTCCTCGTCGGGGACGGTCCAGGGCAGGTCGTCGTCGCGGCCGCGGGCGAGCAGGTCGTCGTAGGTGACGCCGGAGCCGACGCCGTCGCCGGGGTTGACCGGGTCGATCACCGTGATGATCTCGTTGACCGTCTTCAGCTCGCCCGCGACGGGCGCGACCGACGGGAAGAGCGCCGCGTCCACCACCAGCAGCTTGCAGCCGGAGTGGTCGAGGATGTAGTGGATCTCCTCTGTGGACAGCCGGGTGTTGATCGCCACGAGCACCGCGCCCGCGAGCGGCACGGCGAAGTGCGCCACCAGCATCTCGGGGATGTTGGGCAACAGGTAGGCGACGCGCTCGCCGGGCTCGACGCCCGAGCCGCGCAGGGCGTGCGCGACCACGGTGGCCTCGGCGGCGAACTCCCGGTACGTGTGCCGTCGGTCGCCGTAGACGATGGCGGTCTTGTCCGGGTAGACCTCGGCGGATCGCCCCAGGAACGTGAGCGGGGTGAGTTGCGTGTTCCACACGGCCGTCATGGCCTGATCCTCACCCGTGCGCCGCAGGCCCCGCTAGTCCTCCTCGATGGTGATGGCCGCGCGGGGGCATGACCTGGCGCATTCCTCCAGCTTGGGGCGCAGCGCCTCCGGCGGGTGCTCGTCGAGGACGTAGAGGAAGTCGTCGTCGCGAACCTCGAACACCTGGGGCAGGATCCCCATGCAGACGGCGTTGGACTCGCAGAGATCGAAGTCGACCTTCACCTTCATGCCGCGCATCGTGCCCCGGCCCGGACGCCGCCGCGAGGTCAGGTGACCCTCATCTCGCCTGCGGAGGCGTCGTCCCGACGGCAGGCCCTGGAAGGAGCAGCTGCGCGCGGGTGGGCAGGGGTACGGGGGCGGTCTGCGGGACGGTGGCGAGCGCGGTGCCCGCCATGGCGAGCGCCAGCGCGAGGGAGAGCGCCGCGGTCGACGCCGCGACGCGGCAGGGCACGGACATGGGGCAACCTCTCGGGTCCAGACGGCCGGTACGTAGGGAGCGTCGGCCTGCCTCCCCATCCGCCCCCCGCGGCAGCGCGTTACCCGTGCGCCGCAAGTTGGGCCGAACAGCCGAACCCGCGGCGGGCCGGGCCCGCCGCCGCCGGGTCGGCTCGGGCGGGCGGCCGAACCCGCGGCGGTCCGGCTCGAGCCGGCGGCCTCGGCGGCCGAGATCGACCTCAGCGGGGTTTCGGAAAGATCGAACCCCCCTGGTGTCGCGCTCGACGCGGGGCGGGCCGGGTCAGATGCGGGACGGCCCGGTCGGGGGCCGCGGGCCGGATCAGACGCGGGGCGGGCCGGGTCAGGAGCGGCGGAGGACCGGGCGGAGGGCGTCGAGCACGTCGACGTTCTCGATCGTGCTCGGCACCGGCTCGTCGGCGCCGTCGGCGATGCCGCGCATCGTCTTGCGCAGGATCTTCCCCGACCGCGTCTTGGGCAGCGCCGCCACGACCGCGACGTCCTTGAGCGACGCCAGCGCCCCGATCCGCCTCCGGACGAGCTGCACCAGCTCGGCGCACAGCTCGTCCTCGTCCCGGGACACGCCCGCCTTCAGCACGACGAACCCGCGCGGGACCTGGCCCTTCATCGCGTCGGCCACGCCGATGACGGCGCACTCGGCGACGTCCGGGTGCGAGGCGAGCACCTCCTCCATCCCGCCGGTCGAGAGCCGGTGCCCCGCCACGTTGATGACGTCGTCGGTACGGCCCATGACGAACACGTAGCCGTCCTCGTCGATGCGCCCGCCGTCGCCGGTGAGGTAGTAGCCGTCGAAGGCGGCCAGGTAGGAGGAGACGAAGCGCTCGTCGTCGTTCCAGAGGGTGAGCAACGACCCGGGCGGCATCGGCAGCTTGACGACGATCGCGCCGTCGGCGCCGTCGGTGATCCGCTGGCCGGAGGAGTCGAGAACCTGCACGTCCCAGCCCGGCAGCGGCCGGGTCGGCGAACCCGGCTTGATCAGCAGCAGTTCGATGCCCGCGGGGTTGGCGACGATGGGCCAGCCGGTCTCGGTCTGCCACCAGTGGTCGATCACCGGGATGCCGAGCAGGTCCGACGCCCAGTGGTAGGTCTCCGGGTCCAGCCGCTCGCCCGCGAGGTAGAGGTACTCCAGGGAGGAGAGGTCGTACTTGGCGGCGTACTCGCCGTCCGGATCCTCCTTCTTGATCGCCCGAAAGGCCGTGGGCGCGGTGAACAGGCTGCGCACCCCGTGCTCGGCGACGACCCGCCAGAACTGCCCCGCGTCCGGGGTGCCCACCGGCTTGCCCTCGTAGAGGATCGTCGTGGCCCCGGCCAGCAGCGGCCCGTACACGATGTAGGAGTGCCCGACGACCCAGCCGACGTCGGACGCGGTGAAGATCGTCTGCCCGGTCCCGACGGCGTACACGTTGGGCATTGACCAGTTCAGCGCCACGGCGTGGCCACCGCTGTCGCGCACGACGCCCTTCGGCTTTCCCGTGGTGCCGGAGGTGTAGAGGATGTAGAGCGGATCGGTCGCCGCGACCGGCACGCACTCGGCGGGGGTGGCGGCGGCCATCGCGTCCGCCCAGTCGACGTCGTCCGCGCCCATCTCGGCGACTGCCTGCGGCCGCTGCAGGATCACCCGCTTGCCCGGCTTGTGGGTGGCGCGCTCGATCGCCTCGTCCAGCAACGGTTTGTAGGGCAGCACCTTCTTGCCTTCGATGCCGCAGGAGGCCGAGACGATCACCGACGGCGTGGCGTCGTCGATACGCACGGCCAGCTCGTTGGGCGCGAAGCCACCGAACACCACCGAGTGCACGGCGCCGATCCGCGCGCACGCGAGCATCGCGACCACGGCCTCGGGCACCATCGGCATGTAGATCACCACGCGGTCGCCGACTCCGACGCCGAGGCCCGCCAGCACACCCGCGAAGCGGGCGACCTCGTCGCGCAGTGCGGCGTAGGTGTAGGTGCGCTGGGTCTGCGTGACCGGCGAGTCGTAGATCAGCGCCGCCTGCTCGCCGCGGCCCGCGGCGACGTGCCGGTCGAGCGCGTTGTGGCAGACGTTGAGCCGCCCCTCGGGGAACCAGCGGTAGAACGGCGGGCGGGAGGCGTCCAGCGCGCGCGTGGGCGGCGTCTCCCAGTCGATCCCGCGCGCGGCCTCCAGCCAGAAGGCCTCGGGGTCCTCGGTGCTGGCCCGGAAGACGTCCTCGTACGCACCCACCGGTCGGCCTCCTCGCCTGCTCGCCTGGGCCGACCTTATGGCGGCGGCCCGTACGCCGCCCGCCCAGGTATTCCGGGGTATCACCCGTTCGGAGGCTCGCCTGAGGGCTTGAGTCACTCGTTCGACTCATCGTGACGCTACCGCTACGCCACGTCGTCCCGTTGACGCGGGTTCCTGCGCGACCCCGCCCGACACTCGCCGTGGTCGTCGTGGCCGTCGCCGCACTGGTCGTCGGGTTGGTGGGGTGGCGCGGGACGACGGTACTGCGCCGGGTCGCGGCGACCGCCGCCTGTGGCCCCACTTGGGTGACCGCCTGGCAGGCTGCGATGCAGCCGGGCACGCCGCCGCAGGCGATCGTGGGCGGGGGGACGCTGCGGATGGTCGTGCGGCCGCAGCTCGACGGGCGCGCAGGTGCGGGTGCGGCTCTCGAACGTCTACGGGTCGACGCCGCTGCCGGTGGACGCGGTGTCGGCGGCCCGCACGGACGTCGGGCCGGTCGTGGGCGCTGGATCGGTGACCCCGGTGGGCGGGCCCGCGGACGACGGCGCTGAGGGCGGCGGGGCGGTGGGCGGTGGCGCGGCCAGTGGGTCGGGCGCCGCGGCGGCGGGCGGGCAGCGGGTGGCCGACGGGTTATCGGCCGGGGCGGGCAGCGTCGACGCGGTCGTGCCCGGGACCGAGCGCTCCGTGACGTTCGGTGGGCACGCCGCCACCGTGATCCCGCCGGGTGGGGAGGCGGTGAGCGACCCGGTCCCACTCGCCGCCTCCGGCCCGCTGGCGGTGACGATCGCCGTGCCCGCGCTCCCGCCCGTGATCAGCGAGCATCCGGTAGCGCTGCAGACGTCCTGGCTCGTGCCGCGCGGCGCATCGGTCGGAGCGCCGCTGACGTCGTGGCTGCTGCTCAGCGGCGTGGACGTGCTGGCGCCGCGGCCGGTGCACGCGGTAGTCGCGGTCGGCGACTCGATCACCGACGGGGTCGGCACCGCACCCGACGCCGACGCGCGCTGGACCGACGACCTCGCCGCGCGGCTCACGGCCGCGGGCGGCGGCGCGCCGATGGCCGTCCTCAACGCCGGGATCGCGGGCAACGAGCTGCTGGCCGACGGTGTCGGCGGGCCGCCGCCGCAGGCCCGCTTCGCGCGTGACGTAACGGGGGCGCTCGGCGCAACCGACGTCGTGCTCAACATCGGCACCAACGACATCGCCGTCGGGCGCGACGCCGCGGCGATCGAGGCCGGGCTGGCCCGGTTCGCGGACGCGGCGCGGGCGGCGGGGAAGCGCGTGTTCCTCACGACGATCACGCCCTCGGGTGCGGGCGCGCACGGCACCCCGCGGGCCATCGCCACCCGGGACGCAGTGAACGCCTGGGTGCGCACGCACGGGCGGGAGCACGCGGCGGGGGTGGTCGACTTCGCCGCGGCCGTCGCCGATCCGACGCATCCCGAGCGGCTCGCCCCGGCCGCAGACGCGGGGGACGGGCTGCACCTATCGGCGGCCGGCTACCGTGCGCTGGCCGCCGCCGTGCCGGTCAGCGCGCTGACCGGCAGCCCGTGCCTGGCTGACGACCCGGCCGGGCTTGCGCTCGGCGGCTGACGGAGCATTCGGGCGATCCAGGCGTGGCATCCTGGGTCCGCCTCACATGTGCGCTCGAACGGGACGTGAGCGGGGTTTCGCCGAGATCGAACCCCGCTCAGGTCCCTCTCGCGCGCTCGGGCCGGGCGACGCGGCTGAACTACGCGCGGAGGCCGAGACGGCGCAGGCTGCGCTTGCGGGTGGGCTCGTCGATCGCGATCGGCATAGGGCCGGTCTCGGTCGCCTCGCGGTCGAGACGATCGATCACCCAGTCGACGGCCAGCGCGCCCGGCGACACCCCGCGCTCGGCGGCGATGCGGCGCAACTGCTCGATGCGCAGCGCGGGCAGGCGTAGCTGGAAGACCTGGGCGGAGCCGAAGCGGCCGGTGAGCTCGGTCGGGTGTTCGGCGTCAGCCGTGGCGAGGGCGGCGAGGTAGGCGTCGAGATCGCCGTCGCCCGCGAGCGCGGCGTCCATCTGGGCGTCGGCTTCGGGGCGCGCGGCCGGGGCGCGGTGGCGCGAGCGGGACGACGACATGGCGGGGAGCCTACGACCGCGCTCGTGCAGGACGGCATCACCCCACTGCGGTGGCGGGGGTGAAGCCGGGGCCAGTCGGTATGCGGCGGCCGTGCGGAAGCCGGCGCTGGCCCGCCCTCAGCCCGCGAGCGCGAAGCCGGCGTGCGACAGCGCGGCGCCGACCTCGTCGAGGCCGATCTCCCGCACCGCGACGACGGTGACCGCGCCGGTGGCGAGCTCGACGTCCACCGAGCTGACGCCCTCGATGCCGCTGACCTCCTCCGACACCGAGAGCGCGCAGTGTCGGCAGGTCATCCCGGCGACGTGGAACTCGCTGCGGATGGGTGTCCGAACGGACATGCATGCCTCCTCGACGGGCCAGCCGAGCTGATCTTCGCAGACGCTGCGGCGGCTCGGTGTGCGAGGGTACTCAGGCCTGTTCGGTGCGTCACTGCTCCTCACGGGGGCTCACCCGGGAAGAGGCGTGCGATGGGGTGGCCCGAATGGGTAACGTTACGGTCACGGCTGCGAGTAGTGCCGAGTCGGCGCGGGGAGCGCCGCTTCGGGTGAAAAGTCGAAACAAGCGGCCCGGGGTCCCCGTGTGCCGCGAGGGACACCAGCGACGGGGAGACGCGCATGAGTGGTGGCATCGGCAGCGTGCGGCGGGACGTGGGGGACGACCGGATCGGACCGGGTGACATCCCCAGCCAGCGCACGGCCGCGGACGCCTACCGGGTGTCGGACGATCAACTGCGCCGCGCCCGCATGGTGGTGGCGCGCAACTCCGCCGATCAGGAGGACCTGCGCCAGTTGCTGGACATGCTCGGCCTGATCTCCGCCAACCCCGAGCAGCCTCCGCCCGTCACCCGCTGAGCCGCGCTGAGCAGCGGAAACGGGTACGCGCACCCCCGGCTGAGGGCGTCCGGCGTACGCTGTCCTATGCTTGGCCCCGCTCCCAACGGACGGTCGGGGCCCGGCGCGGATGGTCACGGCGGTCCGAGTCCCCATCGTCTAGCGGCCTAGGACTCCGCCCTTTCAAGGCGGCAACGCGGGTTCGAATCCCGTTGGGGGTACGCTTTACCGGCAGCACGAGTTTGGCCCAGTGGCGCAGTTGGTTAGCGCGTCGCCCTGTCACGGCGAAGGTCGCGGGTTCGAGTCCCGTCTGGGTCGCTCCTCCGGTCGGTGCTTCGGCACCGACCACGGCCAGGTAGCTCAGTTGGTACGAGCGACCGCCTGAAAAGCGGTAGGTCGGCGGTTCGACCCCGCCCCTGGCCACACCTTCTGCCAGCGGCGACGCTGGTGGTCTTACCTCGCCACCGGGTGACGCGCGCCGCCGTCGACGCCTGGACACCGAACTGGAACACGAGACCGCCTCCGCGGCGGGCAAGCCCCGGCTGGTGTTCCTGCTCGGTGTCGGAAGCAGGGACCCGCCGACCTGTTCTGAGATCCGCGTTACCAGGGCAGGCAGGAGGCGTTCCGGTCCCGGTACGAAGGCCGCGCTGCCTCAGCTCCTTCGACGTCCGCGGCGTCGCGACGTTCCGCGGTTCAGGGAGCCTCCTTACTTGCCACCACCGCAGCGACCAGGGTGGTGATCGGTACCGAGGCGACCAGGCCGATGCTGCCCACGAGGGTTCGGACGATTTCGGTGGCGACCTCCTCGCTGGTGACGACGTCGCCCAGGCCGCGCCCGGACACGCTGAAGATCAGCAGCAGCGGGAGCGAGGCGCCCGCGTAGGCCAGCACGAGCGTGTTCACCGCGGAGGAAACGTGGTCGCGTCCAATTCGCATCGCCGCCACGTACAGCCCGCGTGCGCCCAGGGCGGGGTTGGCGCGTCGCAGTTCCCACACCGCGCTGGTCTGGGTGACCGTCACGTCGTCCAGGACACCGAGGGAACCGATCACCACACCCGCCAGCAGCAGCCCCCGGGCATCGACGCCGGTGCCGAGGGCGCCGATCAGCGCGCTGGTGGTCTCGTCGAGACCGGTCAGCCGGGCCAACGCGGTGAACGCGGTGGCTAGGCCCCCGATCAGCAGCAGCGACGCAAGGGTGCCCAGCACCGCCGTCGACGTACGCGCGGACAGACCATGGGTCAGGTACAGCACTGCGAACATGATCAGGCAGGCGCCGACCACTGCCACCCACAACGGGTTGTGCCCGGCCAGGATCGCGGGCAGCACGAACGCCAGCAGCACCACGAAGCTCAACGCGAGCGCGGTCAGCGCCGCAAGCCCCCGCCAGCGGCCCAATGCCAGCACCGCGAGCGCGAACAGACCGGCCAGCCACCACAGCGCCCCGCCACGCTGGAAGTCGACGACCTGGTAGGAGCCCGGGTCGTCGGGATCAGCGCCGGACCAGGACAGGACCACCGCATCCCCGACGGTGAACCGAGGCGTGCTCGGCTCGACCGGCATGAGCTGGACCAGGTCCCGGCCCGCGCGCGGCCCGTCGGCCATGTGCACGACCAGCGCGACGCATCCTCCCCCCGACGCATCGGCATCGCCTGCCGCCGCGCCCGATCCTGGACCCGCAGCCGCGCTGCCGGCCGCCCCTGCGTCGGCGCCCGCCGTCCCTGGGGCGCCCGCACCACTGGCGGTCACTGCGGGGCCTGCGCTGGCGGGGCTGTCATCGCAGCGGGCCGCCCGTGTCTGGATGACCGTGGCGTGCACCGGGGTCGCCGCGGCGGCGGCCGGTGTCGTAGCGGGTGTGCGGCCGGGCGGCCAGAGCAGGACAAGCCCGACGAGCGCGGCCAGCCCGGCGGGCCCGAGCAGCGCGGCCAGCAGGAGCCGAACCCGACGACCGGCAGGCGCCGCCGCATCATGCCCGTGGGCATGGTCGTGGCTGTGGGAGGGGAGGGTCGGCGAGCTCGGGCACGCCGGAGCGTGAGCTGGCTGATCCGGCAGCATCAGACACGACAGGAAGCGGCTCGGTGATGTCCACCTCCGACCCGACCGCAGTGCGGTGCGGCTCGGTGGGACGCAGCTGGGGAGGCACACCGCCATCGTCGCAACTCGCCGAACGGTCAGCCGCCCGCCCCCGAGCAGGAACGTCCGCAAACCGGCGACCAGGGCAACGACCTGCCAATCGAGCCGCTGTGTGTTGTGTCGGCCGCTCAACGCCCCACCGGGCGCCGGCCCGGGGAGAACCCACCGCGGCGGTGCCCCCGTAAGGACAAGAATGGACGACATGGTCGCGCAGGAGCCTCGGCGCACGGGGAGCGCGGTGCCCGGGTCGCCGGTGATTCCCTTACTGCTCGGCGGCGTGGCTGCCGTGGCGTTGTTCGGTCAGACGTGCTCGTCGGGTCAAACCCCGGGTTGCAGGCGTGGGCGACGGTGTTCGTGGCGATCGTGTTGCAGCCGATCCCGTTCCTGGTAGCGACGGCGGTGGCGTTTCCGCAGACGCCGCAGGGCAGCCGCACGGCACGCATCACGGCTACTGCCATCACCGCGGCCGCCGCACCCTACGAGCTGCCCTGACTATGCCCGCGACTCATCGGCCGGTCAGGCGGCCTTGTCCAGTGCCGCGGCCAGAGCGTCGACCTGCTGGGTCATCCAGGTCACGTAGTCGCCGACCCCCGCGGGCAGCGTCTCGGTCACCGGCACCACGGGCACGCCGCCACGCTGTGCGGCTTGTTCGATCTGCTTGGTCGTGGGGCTTTCGGTCTGGGCGTTGGGCAGCAGCGCATTGACCTTGTCCGGGCCGGAGAACAGCGTCAAAGCGTCAAGGTGTCCTTTAGGACGGCCGCGGGCGGGTCCGTGCCCTCCTCCACGGCGTGCGAGAACTCCGGCGGGGTGGCGTTGACCAGTCCCGCCGCCTGCACCATGTACAGCGGCACCGGTTCGGTGACGGCCACCCGGGCCCCGGCGTGTGTCGCCTTCACCGCGTCGAGCTTCGCCGTCAAATTGTCGATCTTGGCGTCGAACGCCTGCGCGTTCGCCGTGAACGTCGAAGCCTGCTCCGGATCGGCCCGTCCGAGGTCGACGGCGATCGTGTCGGCGACCTTCTTGACCGTGGGGAAGCTGTACCAGACGTGCTCGTTGAACTCCTCACCAGCCGGTGTCTGCGACTGCAGCCCGGACAACTGCGCCACGTCGATCGTCGCAGGCCTCGCATCCGCCGCGGCGAGAATCTTCGTCGCGAAGTCGTCGTAGCCCGCACCGTTGTAGTCGCCGCCCACCGCGGCGGCGATCGAGCCGTAGGCGTCGGTCGAGGCCACCACCGCCAGCGCTGACCCGGCGGCGGACGGACGCTCGGACGGGGCGCTGGACGCGGGTGCGGAAGACCCGCACGCGACAATCGTGCCACCGGCAAGGGCCAGGAGGGCTGCGAGGGCGAGAGGACGGATCGGTCGTCGCTGGCGCGGCGTTCGGCGGCGGCGGCGTCGGCCTCCTGTGCTCGCCGGGTCCCGCCCGGCGCCCCGACGGGATTCGTGCCCACGCGCTGGTGCGGCTACCTCGACACGGCCGACGCGGAGACGGTACGGGCCGAGACGGCGGAGTAGGCGGCGGCCTCCGGATCCGCGACGGTGCGCGCCGACCTCGCCTCCGCCGAACCCGCCACAGGCCGCCGAAACCGCCCGCCGCGACGCCGTCGTCGAACGGCGCGGCGGCGACGACGGGGCCGAAGATCTTCCTGGACGGCTTTCATTTCCTCGCGGGTGCCGGTCAGGACGGTCGGGGCCACGAAGTAGCCCTTCTCGCCCACCCGGTCGCCGCCGATGATGCCCGCGCCCTCGTCATTGCCGGAGTTGATGTAGCCGGTGACCCGGTCGAACTGTTCGGCGGAGACCAGCGGGCCCATCTGGGTGGTCTCGTCGAGCCCGTTGCCAACCTTGATGTTGCGGGCCTGCTCGGCGACCCCCTCGACGACCTGGTCGTACACCGACTCCTCGACGTACAGCCGGGAGCCTGCGACGCAGCATTCACCCTGGTTGAAGAAGATCGCGTCGGCGGAGCCCGCGATGGCCTTGTCGATGTCGGCGTCGGCGTAGACGACGTTGGGTGACTTGCCGCCCAGCTCGAGGGTCACCTTCTTCAGGTTGCCCGCCGCCGCCTTGACGATCTCCTTGCCGACCTCGGTCGAGCCGGTGAATGCGACCTTGTCGACGTCCGGGTGCGCGGCCAGCGCCGCGCCTGCCTTGCCGAAGCCGGTGACGATGTTCTTCCATGCGGCCATCAACAGGGGGAAGTTCCATGGGATGATCTGGGCCGCGACGCCGACCGGCTCGCGCAGGGTGAAGGCCAGATATTGGTTCGGGTCCCACGCCGAGACGGGGATCGTGTTGCCCTCGATCTTGGTGGCCCAACCGGACATGTAGTGGAACAGGTCTGCGGTCAGGGGGACGTCGGCGGCCTTGGCCTGGGTAGGGCTTGCCGTTGTCCAGCGACTCCAGCAGGGCGAACTCCTCCAGGTGCTCAATCTTGCCGCGCTGGCCGTGCGGCATGGTGCGCCAGGGTGAGCCGTCCTCGAACGCCGCGCGGGCCGCGCGGACCGCGCGGTCGACGTCCTCGGCCTCGCCCTGCGCGACCGAGGCCAGCACTTCCTCGGTCGCGGGGTTGATGGTGTCGAACGTTTGGCCAGACGCCGCGTCCACCCACTCCCCGTTGATCAGCATCTTACGACTGAGCGAGCCCACGACCTCCTGGATGCGGGGCTCGTCGAACGCGAGGGTCATCCTCGACCTCCTGGTCGGCATACGATCTGGTGCTTGCAGACACCCCGCTGCGATCACACAGTGCTTCGCAGTCGCGGCACAAGACCCATGAAATCACCGCATATGCGGATTAGCACGCCGTA
Organism: uncultured Actinomycetota bacterium; assembly: GCA_963822805.1. GTDB lineage: Bacteria > Actinomycetota > Actinomycetes > Mycobacteriales > Pseudonocardiaceae > Pseudonocardia. The sequence goes on from CAWGIV010000011.1 coordinate 404,481, forward strand.
GACTTCCGCATAGCCGAAAGGAGCACTCCCCAAGGTGAGGCCGGTTGCGGCGTTTCAGTCCACGGGCGGCCAATCGGGCATCTCGTCTCCTCGCGCACGGACGTATCTGCCCCGCGCGGCAGCTTCATCGAGGCCGAGGGTGTGTCCGATCAGGGCCCAGGTCATACCGAGATGACGGGCGTGCTGAACGGCGATCTCGGTCAGTTCGATGCTACGGCACTGGACCCGACTCAGCTCGGACAGCATCGCGACGGGGCTCTCCACGGTGAGGCTGTCCAGCCACCGCAGCAGCGCGGTGATATCCGCGGAGATGCCGCTATGCGTTGTCGCGGTCAGCAGGTGCCGCGCGTGCAGGTTCTCCCACTCGTCGACGGCCGCACGCTCCCCCTGCTCCGTCGGTGGATACTCGCCGAGGCCGTACCAGTGGATGGCGCCCGAGGACGCCGAGCACGCCGCGACATAGGCGGCGAACTCGGGCACCCTCGCGGAGGACGACTCGACGATCGAACCATCGTGCAGCTTCCGCACCGCGAACCCCTGATGGCTGCCCAAGCGCCCGAGGAACCTTCCCACCGATACCCCCTCCACAGCGCGCCCGGCGATCCGCCTGCCGACAGGACGATCCCCACCCACTTCCGCAGATTCGACCAGAGAGCTTCGGTTCAACCGCCTTCGCGGAGTAACGGCGCAGACAGCGATGACCGGTCCGGCGACGTGCCAGACCGCTCCCGACCCGTCCGAGGTGCAGTGCTCGGCGCGCAATCGGCTCGTCGGCCTCGTCACGGCCGTGGCGGTCGGACAGGGTCATGTCGCAGGGCCAGATGTAGTGCGGCCCGCACAGGGTGAGCCCGAGGGCTGTGGAAGCGACTTCATCGAAGTTGCGCTCTGACCGGCGCCGAGTTCGGCTGGTATCGCGCGTGCCTACGGACTACTCGATGCCGATGGAGACTTCCGTCGACTTGATCAACGCGACCACCTTGCTGCCCGGGGCGAGACCGAGATCGTTAACCGCTTCTTTGGTGACGGAGGCGGTGATCGTCTGGCCGCCGTCGAGTTCGATCTTGACGACGTCCATCACGGCGCCCGAGTCGATGGCCGAGACGGTTCCGGGGAGCTGGTTGCGAATCGAGAGGCGCATCTGTTCCTCCGGTAGGTACAGCTTCGACGAGGGTCCACGGAAGTGGGTAGACGATCCGCCACTGTAGGGTCTCTCGCGGATCAAGGGCGAGGAGTGGTTGCCGCCTGCTCTGCCAGGGTCGAAGCGTGGCGGAACTGCCCACCGACTACCGCCTTGTCGACCAGCTGCTTTAGAACGTCCGGCAATTGGCGGTCGGCGTGAGCGGCGGGTGTGGTAGAGGAGGGGAGGCCGCCTGCCGGTGTCGGACGGCGCTCGAAGTCGACATGAGCGGGGTTTGAGCGGGGCAAAACCCCGCTCATGTCGACTTCGAGCGCAGGGCCCGACGTTTCGTCGGCCGCGCAGCGACACCGAGGGGCTCCGCGGGGCCAGACCGACCACCCTGCCTGCAGCCGCTCGGCGCCATCATTTGCCGGTCGCTGTGAAGAGAATCAACCGCAGGCGACCTCTTTAGGCGATCTTGTCGAGGGTGACGTAGTAGCCGAGTCCGGTGAGCTGTTTGATGAGGCGGTCACGTTGGTGGTCGGTGTTGCGGCGGGTGAACCAGTCCCCGCCCAGGTCGTCGTAGTCGCAGTCGTGGGTGAGCAGGTGCCAGCAGATCACCAGGATGGAGTGCGCGACGGCGATGGCGGCCTTCTTCTTCCCGATCCGCCGCGCCAGCCGCCAGAACTGGGCCGACAGGTAGGTGTCGCGGGTGCGGGCGGCGGCCCAGGCGCACTGGGTCAGGATGTCGAGCAGCCAGACGTCGCCTTTGGTGGTCTTGCCCGAGCCGCGTTTCCCGCCGGTGATGTTGTTTCCCGGGGCGAGGCCGGCCCAGGAGGCCAGGTGCGCGGCGGTGGGGAAGCGGGTCATGTCGACGCCGATCTCGGCGATGACGGTCTCGGCGGCCCGTTTCCCGACCCCGGTGATGGTGTCGAGTCGGTCACGGGCGCGGGTGAAAGGGAGACCGGTCTCGCTGGTGTGGGTGGCGACCAGGGTGTCGACGCGCTCGTCGAGTCGGGCGATCGCCGCTTCGAGGTGGGCGGTGTGCTCCAGGCACAACCCGATCAGCAGCGCGTGGTGCTCGGTGAACCGGCCGCGCAGGGCCTGACGCAGCGCGGGGATCTTGCGCCGCAACCGGCCTTTGGCCAGCTCCGCGAGCATGTCCGGGTCGCGCTCGCCGGCGACCAGGGCGGCCAGCATCGCCCGACCGGACACCCCGAGCACGTCGGAGGCGACCGAGTCCAGCTTGATGCCCGCGTCTTCCAGGGTTTTCTGGATCCGCTGGCACTCGCTGGTGTGGGCCTGGATGAGCCGTTTGCGGTAGCGGGTCAGGTCCCGCAACTCCCGGATCGCCGGCGGGGGCACGAAGCTGCCCCGCAGCAGCCCGTGTTCGAGCAGCTCGGCCAGCCATTCCGCGTCCAGGACGTCGCTCTTTCGGCCGGGTAGGATCTTCACGTGGTGGGCGTTGACCAGCTTCAACGCGAACGCCCGCTGCTCCAGCACGTACCAGACGGGTTTCCAGTACGAGCCGGTGGCCTCCATCGCGATCTCGGTGACACCCTCGGTGGTGAACCAATCGGCCATCGCCTCCAACGACGCGATGAACGAGGAGAACGTACGGGTCTGCTTGCGTCGACCCCGCCCCTTCGTTGCCGGGCCCCGCACACAGGCCACCACCTCGTCCTTGCCGATGTCGATCCCTGCGCAACACTCCACCAACACCTCCACCAGCGACCTCCTCGACCGCAACGTCCTACCGGTGGGATCGGCGGGGCCAACCGATCAACGACGCTGTGAAGCGTGCACGAAGGACAACAGTTCGAGGTGCCGGGAAGGCCCCTGGCGTCAGTCTCTTAAACGGGTTCGCGCGCACCAAGCGCAAACGAGCTCGGCCGACCCCGACCAGATTCTCATCCTTCGAGGCGGCCCGCGGCAGCGGCCATGGGTTCTCTTAGCTTGATGTTTAACCTCGGTGTCCTGACCTCGACTGTGATTGTTGATGTTGTCGGCGTGTCGGCGGGACATGGCACGGCCACCGCTTGATCCTCTTCGGGTTCCTTCCACAGAGCTCGAAGACGGGAGACGGTGGCTGCGATGGGCAGTGTGCCGCAGGACCGGGCTGGTGACCAAGACGAGTCCGCGGCCCGGCGGGGTGATCTTGCCCGGTTTCGGGAGTTGTTCTACGACTCCCTGATCGCACGGGCGGACGCGCAGTTCGAGTTGACCGAGGCGATGCTGAGCGCGGACGGGCCGGTGCGGTCGCAGGCGTCGCGTCGATGCAGGATCGACCGGACGGTCACGGTCAGCTCCTCGTCGTCGACGACGTAGAGCACGCGCCACTCCCGCATGAGCCGCGCGGCGTGCACGCCGTCGAAGGGCACGTCGAGCCGATTGCCGATGCGATGTGGATCCGTGGCGAGGGGCCTGTGAAGAACTCGACCGAGCGGGCGGCCACGTCGACCAGCAGCTTCTCGGCGAGCCTCGGCGCGCTCCCCGTGTCAGGGCGATCGTGTAGCGCTCGGGGGTCAATGAGTCTCGCGTCCGACGCGGCCTGCCACGATTTCGCGTATAACGTCGATCCCGGAGACGACGGGTTCGGTGTCGGCCAGGTCGCGCCCGGCCTGCCGCCGGTTCGGCCCGCCGCTTACCCCGTTCGGTCCGCCGCTAACCCTCGTTCGGCCCGCTCGCCGAGCATGATCACCGATTCGGTGCGAAAGGCGGCCATATTTGGCCGGAAGTGCGCCGAAGCGGTGATCATGGGTTCGCATCGCGTCCGGGTCGGGACGGGACCACGTCGGCCACGTGCTCGCCATGCGCGATCACGGCGACGGTCTCACCGCGCTCGGCGCGACGAACGCCGTCGTTCCACGACTCCAAGCCGTCCGTTGACACGCTCGTCGGCCGCTCGCTCATGCCCACGATGGTAGGCCGACGGACCCTGACGTACCTGGCCACCTGTCGATCGTGGGGCCGTAACCGGTCACCCGTACGGGCGTACGCCCAGCTAGCATCGCCCGCAAGGCTTCCGCGAGGCTCGCCGATCGTTGGGGAAAAGGTTCTGGGGTGATGCGACAACCGCTCGGTCGATCGGACGGCGTAGCCCGCTTTCCGTTCTGGTCGCTCCCCGCACGGGTGAAGATCGCGGTCGTGGTCGTCGAGCTCCTGGTGCTCGGCGTCCTTGCCGCGAGCAGCGCCGCCTGGCTCGCGGACGGCGTCGAGCCCGCGGGTTCCTGGGCGTGGCTCGCGCTCGCGTTGGTGGTGGCCGGGGTGACGAGCACCGAGGCGTCACTGGGCGTCGAGCGGATGCGGCGCCAGTCCGACGACCACCCCCATCTCGACCTGAGCTCGGTCTGGACATTCGCGGGCGCCGTCCTCCTGTCCGGCCCGTTGGCTGCGGTCGCGGCCGTGGCCATCTACCTGCACCTCTACCTGCGCGTGTGGCGGCGCAACGAGGTGCCGCTGCACCGCGTGCTGTTCAGCACGGCCACGATCCTGCTCGCCGTGCAGGCCGCGGCGGCGGTCACCGGCCGGGTCGGCTACGACGACCTCTTCCGCAGCGTGCCGGGGGTGCTCGCCATCGTCGCCGCGATGGTCGTCTACATGCTGGTCAACCTGGCGCTGGTCGTCCTCGTGATCGTCTTCAGCGGCCAGGACCGACGGCTGGTCGCCGTGCGGCAGGCGATCGGGCCCTTCGATGACGTGGCGCTGGAGTTCGCCACCCTCGCGATGGGCGCGCTGGTGGCCGCGTCCGCGAGCAGGTTCGGGGCGCCCTACATCCTCCTCGGGCTGCCGCCGTTGATCGTCTTGCATCGCACGCGGCTCGTCCGCCAGCTCGAGGAGGACGCCAGCACCGACGGGAAGACGGGCCTGCTCAACGCGGCGGCCTGGCAGGACAAGGCGGGCCGCGCGGTGCTGCGCTCGGAGCGCGGCGACCGGCCCGCGAGCGTGCTCGTGCTCGACCTGGACCACTTCAAGCTCGTCAACGACCGCTTCGGGCATCTCGTCGGCGATCAGGTGCTCGCCGCCGTCGCCGCCTCGGTGCGCGACGAGGTGCGCGAGGAGGATCTCGTCGGCCGGTTCGGTGGCGAGGAGTTCGTCGTGCTGTTGCGGGGCGTCGAGGGCGAGGACCCGCGGTCGGCGGCGCGGGCGGTCGCCGAGCGGATCCGGGAGCGGATCGCGCGCCTGCGCGTCGCGGTGGCGGGGGCGCAGGAGACGGTGGTGGTCGAAGGGCTCACCGTGTCGATCGGCGGCGCCACCGCCCCCCGGGACGGGCACGACCTCGCCGCCTTGCTCGAGATCGCCGACGCGGCGATGTACGGGGCCAAACGGGCGGGTCGCAACCTCGTGCGCATGGGTCTCCCGCTGGACGCCCCACCGGAGTTGCGCAGGGCCGACCGCGCCGAACGGTGAGCCTCAGGCGATGCTGCGGCGGGCGAGCCGCTCCAGCCGCTGCGGGGTCGGCCAGCGGACCGAGTGCACCCACCCGAGCTTCTCGAAGATCCATATGAGCCGGGCCGACATGTCGATCTGGCCGCGCTTGACCCCGTGCCGCGCGCACGTGGGGTCGGCGTGGTGCAGGTTGTGCCACGACTCGCCGAACGAGAGCACGGCCAGCCACCACACGTTCGCCGAGCGGTCGCGGGTGCCGAACGGCCTGCGGCCCACCATGTGGCAGATCGAGTTGATCGACCAGGTGACGTGGTGCAGCAGCCCCACCCGCACCAGCCCGCCCCACAGCAGCGCGGTGAGCGCGCCCCACCACGACCAGCTCAGCAGCCCGCCGAGCAGCGCGGGGATGCCCAGGCTCGCGGCCGTCAGTAGCACGAACTGCCGGTCGACGGCGGTGATGTCACGGTCGGCGAGCAGGTCGGGGGCGAACCGGCGGACGTTGGTCTTGTCGCGGTCGAACAGCCAGCCCATGTGGGCGTGCCAGAACCCGCGGGCGACGGCGATCGGGCCGGTGCCGAAGAGCCAGGGCGAGTGCGGATCGCCCTCCCTGTCGGAGAACGCGTGGTGGCGGCGGTGGTCGGCGACCCAGGTCACGATGCTGCCCTGGAACGCGAGGCTGCCCGTGATCGCCAACGCCACCTTCAACGGCCGCACGGCCTTGAACGACCTGTGGGTGAAGTGGCGGTGGAACCCGACCGTCACCCCGAGACCGGTGCCGAAGTAGGCGACCGTTGCGATCACGACGTCGAGCACGGTCAGCCCCCATCCCCACGCCAGGGTCACCGCGATGGCGAGGGCGATCACCGGGACGATCATGAACGCGATCACGAGCGACTGCTCGAGCACGGACTTGCGGCCCTCGACAAGCGGGGCGGTCGGCGGTAGGTCGGATGCGACCGTGGACATGCGTCACCTTCTTCGCGGCTGGAGGGGTCAGGCCACGCGCGGCGGATGCGGTGCGTGATGAGCGCCGCGGCCGAAGGTCACGATATCGCAACGGGGGACCGCAGTGCTGCTGCTTGTCGCGTCGTGTCCGCCTGTGCTGCGTGATACGTTCCGCGCCCCGACGGCGCCGTGCCGGACGGGCTCACCTCGCACATGGAGATCACGCACATGCCGCAGGGCACCGTCAAGTGGTTCAACGCCGAGAAGGGCTACGGCTTCATCGCCGCGGACGACAACGGTCCGGACGTCTTCGTCCACTACTCCGCCATCCAGTCCGACGGCTTCCGGACGCTGGAGGAGAACCAGCGCGTCTCCTTCGAGGCCAGCCAGGGCGCGAAGGGGCCGCAGGCCGACACGGTTCGCGCGCTGTAGCCGCAACCAGCCGGTGCCGGCGACTCCCTCGGGGTCGCCGGCACCGCTGTGTCTGGCCGCGCCGGACCCGCTCGATCCACGGGGCGGCGGCCACTCGCCGTACGTGGTGGGCGGCGGGCGGTCGTGGGCCGTTTCGCGCCTGCGCCGCCGAGCCACCGAGGCGGACCGGCGGTCCCACGACGAGCGGGCGAACGCACACCGTGATCAGTCGGTGACTCCGCTCGTCTCGGCGTCACGCTCGGTCGCCGCCTTCGGGTTCTCCGTCCGTTTCCTCTCCGCCACACTCAAGTTGAACGACATGTACGGAGCGCCACGACGGGGTGCTGCAAGAGGAGGTTGTGCGATGTCGGGCTGGGACAGCTACCGCACGGTGTACGGCGCGGAGCTGCGCGCGGCGGCGCGCGAGTTCCTCGATCATGGATGGCCGGTGGTCGGGGAGTCCGACGACACGCTGATGCTGGTCACCGGGCGCACGCTGGACGCTCTCGAGGTTCCCGCCGCGGTCGGTCGCGGGATCTGCGTGCAGCTGCGGGCCGCGGACCTCGTCGTCCCGGTGGCCGCGACGCCCACCGGCTCGTGGTGGTACCCGATCACCCCCGGCGCGGCGCTGCCCGCCGCACTGCGGGGCGTCCCCGGGGTGGTGCTGCACGGCGCGGGTGACGCGGTCGCGGCCCCGCCCTCGCAGGTGCCCGACGGCTGGGTGCACTGGCGCGTGCCGCCCGCGGCGTGCGACTACGGCGTCGCGCCCGCCGGCTTGATCTTCTCCGCCGCGGTGACCGCCGTGTCGCTGCGGGTCGACGACGACGCACATCCGGGCGCCCAGCGGCCCGCCGGTGTGGTGGCCGTCGGCATGCGGTCCTGACGAGGCCGCGGAACCCGGCTTCCGGTTCCGCCCCGCTGCCGCGCCCGTCGAGGCGCGCCGAGGGCACCCGGGACGCCACCGGTGCGACCCGGCGACGGAGGCACTTCCTCCGCGTACGGAGTCGCACCGCAAACGTGGCCGGGGTCGGTGGATCACCACCGGCCCCGGCCAGTACCACTTGACGACGGCGCCTTCGGCGGCCGAATGTCGCCTGCCGGATGGGGGCAACACCCGACCGACAACACTGCCCCCGGCCGGTAACCCGACAACTGGCGGCGTGGTCCGGGCGGGCGCACCGAAATGCGTCCGACGATCCGGACACCGGGTATTCGCGAGGACGGGCACTATGGGTTTGTGACGAGCTCACAAACCCCCCGATCGGACGCCGCTGCGCCGATGGAGCAGCGTCGGCCTCCGCCGGTCGTGGAGTTCGGCTTGGGCTTCGGGCGGATGGATGCCAGCACCCGGGCGCGGGACCTGCGCAAGATGAAGCGGGGCGCCACCGGGCTGCTGCTCGTCGCCGCGGCGATCTTCCTGGCCACGCGGTGGTGGGAGGTCAACGCCGGGCCCGCCTGGATCGGCTACGTGCGCGCCATGGCCGAGGCGGGCATGGTCGGCGGGCTCGCCGACTGGTTCGCCGTCACCGCGCTCTTCCGCCATCCCCTCGGGCTGCCGATCCCCCACACCGCGATCATCCCGACGAAGAAGGACATGATCGGCGACAGCCTGGGCGACTTCGTCGGCGAGAACTTCCTCGCCGAGGACGTGGTGCGCGACAAGCTGGCCCGCGTCGACGTGTCCGTGCGGGTGGGAGCGTGGCTCGGCCAGGAGGCCAACGCCGACCGGGTGACCGCCGAGCTCGCCACGGCCGCGCGCGGGGTCGTCACCGTGCTGCGCGACGACGCCGTGCAAGAGGTCATCGAGCAGGTTCTCGTCCGCAAGCTCTTGGAGAAGCCGATCGGTCCGCCGATCGGCAAGGTGCTGCAGGGGGTGCTCGCCGACGGGGCACACCACCGGCTCGTCGACCTCGTCTGCGACCGCGCCTACGACTGGGTCACCGCCAACCAGGAGATGGTGCTGCGCATCGTCCACGAGCGCGCGCCCAGCTGGACGCCGCGTTTCGTCGACGACATCGTCGCCGACAAGGTGTTCGCCGAGGTGCAGAACTTCGCGTGGGCGGTGAAGACCGACCCGGAGCACCCGCTGCGCAAGGCGATCGACACGTTCCTGGTGGAGTTCGCCGTCGACCTGCAGAACGACCCCGACACGATCGAGCGGGCCGAGCGCATCAAGCACCAGGTGGTGACGCACCCGGACGTGCAGAAGTTCATCGGGCAGGCGTGGGGCACGGTCAAGAAGCTGATCCTCGACGCCGCGGCCGACCCGTCCAGCGCGCTGCGGCTGCGGGTCCGCGACGGGCTGCTGGGCTTCGGGCGGCGCCTGTCCGCCGACCCCGAGCTGCGTGCCAAGATCGACGGCTGGCTCGCCGACGCCGCCGGGTACGTCGTGCGGCACTACCGGCGCGAGATCACCACCCTGATCACCGACACCGTCGCGCGCTGGGACGCCGAGGAGACCTCGCGCAAGGTGGAGCTGCAGGTGGGTCGGGACCTGCAGTTCATCCGGATCAACGGCACCGTCGTCGGATCGCTGGCCGGGCTCGTCATCTACGCGGTCGGACAACTGCTGTTCCTGTGAGTGGCAACGAGGTGACGGAGCCCACGCCGACCTGCGCAAGCACGGTGCTTGCAAGAGCTAGCATGCGGGCGTAGCGTCGGCTGCGACGGAATCGGAAGGTGCGAGAGCGGATGAGCAGCCAGAGCGACGGCAGCACGGTCGGCCAGAAGGTCGAGCACGTGGGCACCGTCGTGGAGAAGGCGGTCGAGAAGGCCGTCGACGATATCGGCAGCTACATCCGCAGCCAGCGCGAAGGCGCGCAGGTGTCCCTGCGTCAGCTCGCCCGTACGGCGGGCGTGAGCAACCCCTACCTCAGCCAGATCGAGCGGGGGCTGCGCAAACCGTCCGCCGAGATCCTCCAGCAGATCGCAAAGGGTCTGCGGATCTCCGCCGAGGCCCTGTACGTCAAGGCCGGGATCCTGGAGGAGAAGCCCGCGAGCGCCGTCACCGACGCCGTGCTCGCCGATCCGTCGCTGACGGAGCGCCAGAAGCAGGTGCTCCTCGACGTCTACCAGTCGTTCCGGGGCGAGAACACCGCCGCCGCCGTCGTGAAGGAGTGATCATCATGCCCGTTACGCTGCCGACCGCCGCGGACGTCCGCAAGGTCCGTGAGCAGGCCGCCAAGAACGCCGCCGAGCGGGCCCACGCCGCCCGCACCCCGTTGCTCGCGGTGCTGGGTGCGGGCGACGCCGCCGTCACCGCGGTGAGCAAGGCCGTCGCCGACGCCCGAGCCCGCGGCAAGGTCCAGGCCGAGGGGGTCAAGTCCCTGATCGCCAAGCTCAAGGCGGAGGAGGCCCGCAAGACGGCGGCCGAGCTGCGCGAGCAGGCGGGCACCGCTTACGCCGAGTTCGCCGAGCGCGGCGCGAAGACCTGGGGCGATTTCCGGACGAAGCCGCAGATCAAGGACGCGATCGCGCGGCTCGAGGCCTACACCGAGAAGCTCGACGCGCGGGTCGACACGTTCGTCGACGACGCCCACGACGCCGCCGAGAAGGCGCTCGCTCGGGTGTCGCGGCAGACGCGCGCCACCGGCGAGAAGGCTGCGCGGGGCGCCGAGGAGGTTGCCGTCGACGCTGCGGACACCGTCACCGAGGTGTCGGACGACGTCGCGGGCCGCATCGTCGACGCAGGCGACGAGGCCGCTCAGGCCGCGCGGAGCAGCAGCCGCCGCGCCGCGAACCGCACCGCCCCGAAACCCGCCACCCGGCGGATCAACGGGACGTCCGGTAGCTGAGCCATACCGCAACAACCACCGCGGCCCCGATGCCTCCCGTGCATCAGGGCCGCGGTGGCTTGGCGTTGGTCACGGGCCGGGGATGTGCTATTCGACCCGGCGCACGTACGCTGGGTCGGTGCTCGACCCCAAACACCTCGACACGCTCGTGCTGTTCGTGATCGGGATCGTGGCGGCCCCGGTCGCGGCCTACGCGTTCGTGCACGCGTTGCGGCAGCGCGCCGACGCGTTCACCGCCGTGGGCAAGCTCACGAAGAACGCGTGGCTGGGCATCACGGGGGCGGCGGTGTTCTTCATGCTCCTCATCCCGGCGTTCACGGCGTTCTCACTCGGCCCGTTCACCCCGATGTTCGCCTACGGCGGCGACCCGAACTACCACCCGCCGGGCATCGTCGTCGCGTTCCAGGGGCCCGGCTCCAGCATGACCTTGTTCTGGTTGGCCGGGCTCGTGGCCGTGATGGTGTACCTCGTGGACGTCAAGCCGGCGGTGGTCGGCGTGCAGGGCGGCGGCCAGCGCTGGTGAACTGGGACGTCCTCGGCACCCTCACCGCGGTGCCCGCACTCGAACGACCGGATCTCGTCGCCAAGCCCGTCCTGCTCGCGCTCGAACATCTCGGGTCGGATGCGGCGCTCGTCGGCGTCGCCGAGATCGACCCTGCGCTCGCCGACACCGCCGAGTTCTGCGCCGCCTACGGCTCGCCGATGGATGGCTCGGCCAACTGCGTCGTCGTCGCCGGGCGCCGCGCCGGGGACACCCGCTACGCGGCCTGCCTCGTGCTCGCCAGCACGCGCGCCGACGTCAACGGGTTGGTCCGCAAGCGCCTGAACGCACGCAGGGCGTCGTTCGCGCCGATGGCGGACGCCGTCGCGCTCACGGGGATGGAGTACGGCGGGATCACGCCGGTCGGCCTGCCGCTCGAGTGGCCGGTGCTGGTCGACACCGCCGTGGCCGCCGCGCCCGCCGTCGTCATCGGCAGCGGCATCCGGGGGTCGAAGCTCGCGCTGCCCGGCGAGCTGGCCGCGCGCCTGCCGGGCGCGGAAGTCGTCGAGGGCCTAGCCGGGTAGAGGGCCTTGCTGTCGGCACGCTGTCCGCTTGCATGAACGGGTCGAGGCAGGATGCGCGCTGGGGTGATCAACGCCGGTGGCCGGTCCGGTTCAGGCCGAGGGTGAGAACTGCGCCGAGCATGGCGACCACAGCGGCGATGAGGAACAAGGGGTTGAGCCCAGCGGCATAGGCCTGCGTGAGGATGTGGGCGCTCGGAGTTGCCTGCGCCAGCGATGCGCTGATCTGGTGGGCGAACACCGCGCCGTAGCCGGCGACGCCGGTGCTGAAGCCGACCTGCTGAAAGGTGTTGTTGATTCCGGAGGCCATGCCGACCCGGTCAGGTTCGACGACCGAGACGGCCAGCGCGCCCAGCGGCGGCAGCGTGAGTCCGACGCCGACACCGGCGACAATGAACCCCGGCAGCAGGGCAGTCCAGTGCGAGGTGGCGCCGAGGCGGTGCATGAGCAGCAGCCCGACCGCGATGACGACCAGCCCGGCCCCGATGAGTCGGTGGGTCGGGAACCTGTCCATCAGCGTGCCGACCGTGGCCCCGACAAGCAGGATGGGGATCGTGATCGGCAGGAACCGCAGTCCGGTCTGCAGTGCGGAGAACCCAAGCGGGCCCTGAAGATAGAGCGAGAGGTAGAGGTAGAGCGGGAACAACGAGCCCTGGGCGGCAACGGCAGCGACCTGAGCGCCGGTGAACTCCCGGCGGTGGAACAGACTGAGATCGAGCATCGGGCCCGACCGGTGGTGCTCGATTACCACGAAGACGATCAAACCCACCGCGGCGGCGACGAAGAGGCCCGCGACCTGGGTGCTGCGCCATCCGGCGTCGTTGCCGCGCAGCAACGCGAGCACCAGCAACAGCAACGTGGCGCTGAAAGTGACGGCGCCGCCGAGGTCCAGGCGCCGCCCGCAATCCGTTGACGCCTCGCGGCGCAGCGTGGCGGCGGCGATGGCCACCGTGAGCGCGGCGACGGGCAGGTTGAGAAAGAAGATCCACCGCCAGCCCAGCCCGGTGGTGATCACGCCGCCGAGCAGGGGGCCCGCCGCGGCGGCGACACCGGCCACCGTGCCCCGTATGGCGAAGGCCGTGCCGCGGGACGATCCCCGGTAGTAGCGGGCGATCAGGGCAAGCGTGGTGGAGAACATCAGGGCACCACCCATCCCCTGAACCGCGATCGCACCGATCAGCACGCTGACCGACGGTGCCAACCCGCTGGCAAGGGAGGCGACGGCGAACAGCGCCACCCCGGTGATGAACACGGTGCGGTGACCGAACCGGTCGCCGGCCGATCCGCCCGTCAACTGCAGCGCGGCGAGTGTGAGCGCATAGGCGTCGACGACCCACTGCAACGCGGTTTGACTGGCTCCCAGATCCTTCTGGATGGCGGGCAGCGCTACGGACACCACGGTGGCCTGCAGCAGCAGCATGAACACCGCCAACGCGATCGCCACGACGGGCCACCAGCCCGCGAGCGTGCCGCCACTCTCATCCGGCGGGCTTCCTCCGCCGCCCCTCTGCATGATTCGATCAGGCTCATCCGGCATTCCGCGATCGTCGTGAACGAGGGAATATCGTTCCAGTCGTGAGGTGGAGTCTGCCGATTCTCGACATCGTTTAGCATTTGAGCTGTGGAACCGGTCGTGCTCGACGACGTCGACCTGAGGCTGGTCCACGCGCTCACCATCGACGGGCGGGCGCCCTTTAGCCGCATCGCCGCGGTGCTCGAGGTCTCCGACCAGACCATCGCGCGCCGCTACCGCCGACTGCGTCGCGCCGGCGTCGTACGAGTGCTCGGGCGGCTGGATGCCCACCGCCTCGGGCACGTCGACTGGGCACTGCGCCTGCAGGTCACCCCCGGTGCCGCCGGCGCTATCGCCACCGCGCTGGCCAAGCGCCCCGACTCCTCCTGGGTCCAGCTGGCCTCCGGCGGCACCGAAGTCTTGTGTGGCACCCAAGCTAGCAACGAGCACGACCACAACCAGTTGTTCAGCCAACTCGCCGACACCCGGCAGGTCCTGGCGATCAGCGCCCAGTGTGTGCTGCACACCTTCCGCGGCGGCCCGGCCGCCTGGCTGGCGCTGCCCACCGCACTCAGCCCCCATCAGGCCCGGCAACTGCAACCGCGACCCGATGCCGCCCCGACGGCGGTGGAACTCAGTCACGCCGACCAAGACCTCATCGACGTCCTCGGCGTCGACGGTCGCGCCTCGCATGCCGCGCTCGCCCAGGCAATCGGTTGGCACGAATCCACCGTCCGACGCCGTATCGATGCGCTCCGCGCGGCGGGAGCGCTCTTCATCGACGTGGACATCGACGAGCGTCTGTTGGGCATTCACGCCAACGCCGTGCTGTGGATGAGCGTCGCTCCCGCCCAGCTCAGCACCGTTGGCCAAGCGCTCGCCTTCGCCGCCGCGACCACTGGTGCGACCAACCTCTTCGCGAGCCTCATGTGCCGTGACGTGTACGCCCTCTACGCCTACCTCACCACCCAGCTCGCCGCTATCCCCGCCATCACCAGCATCGAGACGGTGCCGATCGTGCGAACCGTCAAACGCGGCAGCATCCTCGCCGCGCAGTAACCGTATGAGCGCTCCCGAACCGAACGGGCAGGGACGCGCTCCTGACCACCGCCAACAACTATGGTCAGTGGCACGGCGAGGCCGGTGAGAGCGAACGCGTGCTGGGCCGATGGTTCACCACCCGTCGCGCGGGCGACCGCGTTGTGGTGGCGACCAAGGTTGGTGCCCGCACCCTCACGCCGGGCGACCCGTCACAGGAGCACTGGCAAGGTCTGGGCCGGGAACACCTCCTCGCCGACGCCAAACCAGCAGGCGCCACCTGGGGCGCGACCGGCTGGACCTGTATTACGCCCACATCGACGACCGAACCACCCCGCAGGAGGAGACGGTCGACGCCATGGCCGAACTGGCCGAGTCCGGCGCCGTGGGTCTGCTCGGGTGCAGCGAACACTGCCATATGGCGCATCGAACGCGCCCGCGGCATCGCCCGGGCTGCTGGACGGCCGGCGTACTCCTGCATCCAGCAGCGCCACTCCTACTTGCTGCCGCTCCCCGGCCCGCGCCAGCACAACCTCGTCACCGAGGAACTGATCGACTACGCGGAGGTCGACGGCTTGACGCTGCTGGCGAACTCGCCGCTGCTGGGCGGGCTCTACCCGCGCGGCCAACGACCGTCCGACGAGTACGCGCACGCCGCCAACCGCGAGCGGCTCGCGGTCCTCGCCGCGGTGGCCCGCGAATTGGACGCCCCACCGTCGCAGGTTGTGCTGGCCTGGCTGCTGCCGAGCCACCCATCCATCCTCCCGATCATCGGAGCCAGCTCGGTGGCGCAACCGGACGAGCTGCTCGCGGCGATGGACGTGACCCTGGACGACGAGACGATGAGCCGGCTGATAGAGGCCGGCCGGGGTACGTCGCCTGCAGGGTGACCGCGGCCCGTGGTACGCGGCGATCGGCACGCTCGCCGTCCTCACGCATGTCGGCCGCCTCCCAGCGGCGAGAAGGGCGCCGTAGCGCGCCATAAGACGCGCGCTCAGATCGGGTCGGGGGACACCGGGCCAGTAGAAGGCCTTGGTGTCGGTGCCGTGCCCTACCGTTCGGCACGTGCCGATCTATCCCATCCTCGACATCTCGACTTGGGAGGTCGTCAATGCCGAGGTTCTCGGTCGCAATCCCAAGGTGTGGGTGCGCGAGCCTGGCGGACAGTCGGACCGACAGCGGGACTGGCTGTTCAAGCCAGTCGTCGTCCCTTCGTCAACCGGGCATCGACAGGGCGAGGACTGGGCCGAGAAGATCGTCAGCGAGCTGGGCCAGATGGTTGGCATATCCTGCGCTGAGGTGGAACTGGCGGTTCGTGGCGGGGTGCGCGGATGCATCTCACGCAACGTCGTGCCGCCGGGGTGGAACCGCGTTCTCGGATCCGTCCTTCTGGAAACCGTTGTCGAAGGCTATCGCGGAACCGTCGTGGATGAGACGGGCCAGGAGCGGCCGGTGCCGGGACGTCCGGGACACAGCGTCGAGAAGATCTTCGAAGCACTGCGGGATGCCGAGCCGCCGGAAGGCGGTCCACCGGGTGCGGCCCGAGCGACGTTTGCGAGCTATCTCCTCCTCGATGCATGGGTTGCCAACCAAGATCGGCACGACCAGAACTGGCGGTGCTGAGGCAGGCCTCTCCACCCGGCACGATGTCGAGACGTTGGTTGACCTCGCTCGTCGCGCAATCGCCATGTCCGGCGCCGCGAGCACCCGGGAAGTACTCGTGCGGTTACGGGCCTTGAGCACGTCGGACGTCGAGAACGTCGTGGCGGCCGTCCCGGAATTGTCAGACCCGACCGCTACCTTCATCGTTACGTTGTTGGAGGTCAACCGTAGGAGGCTGTGTTGTGATCGTTGACGAAGCCGTCGCGGGTCCGCTGGCCGCTTCACGGGAGAAGACCGAGGCCTGGGACGCAGGCCGTTCCTCCGGGCGGCTCATCGTCGCCTGGCAGCATCCGGGAACACGGCTGATCGCTCCTGTCGGCCTGCTTGAGCACGGCAGCAGCTACCGGTTCCGCTACCTCCGGCGTGCAGCCGAGCTTGAAGGCTTCCAGCCGTTCGTGAGCTTCCCCGAGTGGGAGCGCCCGTATGAGTCGAGCACCCTCTTCCCGCTCTTCGCCCAGCGCATCATGAGTCCGCGCAGGCCCGACTTCAGCCAGTTCTTGAAGCAGCTCGATCTGGACGAAGGAGCCACGCCATGGGAGCAACTGGCTCGATCCGAAGGCCGAAGCAGCGGCGATACGGTGCAGGTGTTCCCCGTCCCGCCGGTCCAGCCCAATGGATCAACGGTCTGCCTGTTCCTCGTGCACGGCATACGCCATGTCACCGGTGGGCGATTGCCGCCGCTGATGGAAGGCGAACCACTCGAGCTTCGCGACGAGCCGGAGAACCCCTACAACGCCAGGGCCGTCCGGGTGACTACCCGGAGCGGCCGTCCCCTGGGCTACGTGCCGGACCTTCTGCTGGAGCATCTCGGCGTGATCCGCGCCATGCCGATGCCGGTCTCGCTGACCGTTGAGCACGTCAACGGCCCCGAAGCTCCTCCGCACCTGCGGGTCCTCGCGCGGCTCGCCGGTTCGGCGCCTGCGGGCTACCGTGCGATGACGGGCCCTGGCTGGGAGACGTTCACCGAGTAGAGCGCAACCGGCTCAAGCTTCCTGCGTTCGCTGACAGCGGACTTGCTTGAACGCTGGAACAAGTTCAACGGTGTAACGGTTGAGCCGGGCATGACAGAGACGCTGAAGCTGCCGGTGCTTCCGCTTTCCGACTCGGTGGTGCTGCCCGGCATGGTGGTTCCCCTCCGCCTCGACGAGGCGGAGATCCAGTCGGCGGTCGACGCGGCAGGCAGCGCCGACCGCAAGGTTCTGGTCGTCCCACGGTTGGACGGCAAGTATGCGGCGATCGGCACGGTCGCCGTCATCGAGCAGGTCGGGCGCCTGCCCAGCGGCGAGAAGGCCGCCGTGGTGCGCGGCGAGACGCGCGCCCAGATCGGGTCCGGGGTCACCGGGCCGGGCGCGGCGCTGTGGGTGGAGGCCACCCTCGTGCCGGACCAGCCCGTCTCGGGCCGGATGACCGAGCTCGCCAAGGAGTACAAGGCCCTGGTCGTGGGCATCCTGCAGCAGCGGGGCGCCTGGCAGGTGATCGACTCGGTGCAGCAGATCACCGAGCCCGGCCAGCTCGCCGACACCGCGGGCTGGGCGTCCTACCTCGACGTCGACCACAAGGCCCAGCTGCTCGCCGAGACCGACGTGGTCAAGCGGCTGGAGCTGCTCGTCGAGTGGACGAAGGAGCATGTCGCGGAGCAGGAGGTCTCCGAGAAGATCTCCAAGGACGTCCGCGAGGGCATGGAGAAGACCCAACGCGAGTTCCTGCTGCGCCAGCAGCTCGCCGCGATCCGCAAGGAGCTGGGCGAGGGCGAGCCCGAGGGCTCCGACGACTACCGCGCCCGCGTCGAGGCGGCGAACCTCCCCGAGCACGTGCTGAAGGCCGCCTTGACCGAGGTCGGCAAGCTGGAGCGGGCGTCGGAGCAGAGCCCCGAGGCGGGCTGGATCCGCACGTGGCTCGACACCGTGCTCGACATGCCGTGGACAGAACGGACGAACGACAATTCCGACCTCGTCGCCGCCCGGGCCGTGCTCGACGCCGACCACGCGGGACTCGACGACGTCAAGGAGCGCCTGATCGAGTTCCTCGCCGTCCGGTCCCGGCGTGAGCGCAAGGGCATGGCGAAGGTCGGCGGGCGTGGTTCCGGCGCGGTGTTGTCGTTGGTCGGGCCGCCCGGCGTGGGCAAGACGTCGTTGGGGGAGTCCGTGGCGCGCGCGCTCGGCCGCAAGTTCGTGCGGGTCGCCCTCGGCGGCGTCCGCGACGAGGCGGAGATCCGTGGCCACCGGCGCACCTACGTCGGCGCGCTGCCCGGCCGCATCGTCCGCGCGATCCGCGAGGCGGGCTCGATGAACCCGGTCGTGCTGCTCGACGAGATCGACAAGGTCGGCGCCGACTTCCGCGGCGACCCCACGGCCGCGCTGCTGGAGGTGCTCGACCCGGCGCAGAACCACACGTTCCGCGACCACTACCTCGAGGTCGACCTCGACCTGTCCGACGTGCTGTTCCTGGCCACCGCCAATGCGTTCGACACCATCCCGGGCGCGCTGCTGGACCGGATGGAGGTCGTGACGCTCGACGGGTACACCGAGGCGGAGAAGGTCGCCATCGCGCGCGACCACCTGCTGCCCCGACAGATCGAGAAGGCGGGCCTCGAGCCGTCCGACGTCGAGTTCTCCGACGTGGCGCTCGGCATGATCGCCGCCGAGTACACCCGCGAGGCGGGCGTGCGGCAGCTGGAGCGGGGGCTGGCGAAGGTGCTGCGGAAGGTGGCCGTCGGGCTGGACTCCGGTACGGAGGCACCCGTCCACGTTGACGCCGACGCTCTCGTCACCTACCTGGGACGGCCGAAGTTCACGCCGGAATCGGCGGAGCGGACGTCGATCCCGGGCGTGGCGACCGGTCTCGCGGTAACCGGGGCGGGCGGCGACGTGCTGTTCGTCGAGGCCACCGCCATGGACGGCGAGCCGGGGCTGATCCTCACCGGTCAGCTGGGCGACGTGATGAAGGAGTCCGTCTCGATCGCGCTGTCCTACCTGCGCGCGCACGGCCAGGCGGGCGACCTGGCGGGCAAGAAGCTGCACGTCCACGTGCCCGCGGGCGCGATCCCGAAGGACGGCCCGAGCGCGGGCATCACGATGACGACGGCGCTCGCGTCGCTGGCCAGCGGACGTCCGGTGAAGTCGTCGGTCGGGATGACCGGCGAGGTCACGCTGCAGGGCAAGGTGCTCCCGATCGGCGGGGTCAAGCAGAAGCTGCTGGCCGCGCACCGGGCCGGGCTCACCGACGTGATCATCCCGAAGCGCAACGAGCCCGACCTGGACGACCTGCCCGAGTCGGTGCGTGGTGAGCTCACGATCCACCCGGTGAGCGACGTCGCCGACGTCCTGGCGCTGGCCCTGGAGCCTGCCCCGGTCACCGTTTGACGTCACCCGAATGCCACAGGGCGTCCTCGTCCAGGGCGCCCTGTTGGCGTATCACGGCCCGACCTCGGCGCTCCTACTCGCATCCAGACGAAAGGAGTCGCTGTGACGAGCACCGCATCCACCGACATCAGCATGCTGCGGGCGGCCATGACCGGCCCCGTCCTCCAGCCCGGCGAGCAGGACTACGACGAGGCGCGCAGCCTCTACAACGGTGAAATCGACTGGCGTCCGGCGCTCGTCGCGCGCTGCAGCGGCCCGGCCGACGTGGCCGCCGCGCTGGCGCACGCCAGTGCCGCGGGCCTGCCGGTCGCGGTATGCGGCGGCAGGCACGGCTTCTGGAGCGCGGCGGTGTCCGAGGGCGCCCTCATGATCGACCTGAGCCCGATGGACGCGGTGACGGTCGACCCCGTCGCCCGCCGGGCGCGCTGTGGCGGCGGCGCCAAGCTCGCGCAGCTCGACGCGGCCACGCAGGAGCACGGGCTCGCGGTGACGGCGGGCACGGTCAGCCACACCGGCGTCGGCGGACTCACGCTCGGCGGCGGCTTCGGCTGGCTCACCCCGCGGTACGGCCTGACGATCGACAACCTGGAGTCGGCGGAGGTCGTGCTGGCCGACGGCCGCTGCGTCCGGGCGAGCGCCACGGAGCACCCGGACCTGTTCTGGGCGCTGCGCGGCGGCGGGGGCAACTTCGGCGTCGTCACCGAGTTCGAGTTCCGGCTGCACCAGGTCGGCCCGATCGTGCAGCTCGGATTCCTGTTCGTGGAGCAGGAGCGGGCCGCGCACGCGATCCGGACCGCGCGCGACGAGTTCCGCAAGCTGCCCGCGGGGTTCAGCCCGGCGATCGCGTGCGTCAACGCCCCGCCCGCGCCGTTCGTCCCCGAGCAGCACCACTTCGCGCCCGGCGTCGCGGTGATCGTGGTCGGGTTCGGGACGCCCGAGGAGCACGCCGGCGCCGTCGCCCCGCTCCGGAAGACCCTGTCGCCGCTGTTCGACGCGGCGATGCCGGTGCCGTACGTCGCGCTGCAGCAGATGCTCGACGAGGCCGCCTACTGGGGCATCCATTCCTACGTGAAGGGGCTGCACCTGAACGACATCCCCGAGGACGCCGTCGACGTCCTCGCGGAGCGGGCGGGGCGGCGTGGGTCACCGCTCTCCCAAATATTGATCTTCCCGATGGGCGGGGCCTACGCCGAGGTCGGCGAGGACGACACGGCATGGAGCGGCAGTCGTCGTGACCTGAAGTACGCCCTGGCCATCGAGGGCCTGGCGCCCGACGGGCAGGCGTTGGTGGGCGAGCGGCAGTGGGCCCGCGGCACCTGGGAGGCGCTGCTCCCGTTCGCCGAGGGGGAGGGCGTCTACGTCAACTTCTTGATGGAAGCCGACGACCGGGTGATGCAGGCCTCCTACGGGCGGGCGAAGTACGAGCGCCTGGCGCGCATCAAGGCCGAGTACGACCCCGGCAACGTGTTCTGCGTCAACGCCAACATCAAGCCCGCCTGACCCGCCCCCGGTGAGTCGCACGATGGCGGCCGCGACGGCCTCGTCGAGGAGGCGCTGAGCGCAGCCGCCGCCCGCTGACGGCCCACGTCTCGTGGAACTGACGGGCGAGGTCGACACCACGGGGGTTTGAGCAAGATCGAACCCCCGTGGTGTCGACCTCGAGCCCCACGCGCCTACGTCGTGCGGCCGAGCCGTTCGCCGCGTCCGAGGTGGCGGCCGACTGCAGCGGCGCGTCGAGCACGGTGAGTCCGGCATAACGACACTCCGAGTTGGCCGATCGAGCACGGCGAGTTCCGATTTCCGGCGTGTTCCGCCCGGGTACGGCGGCGGCGGTCACCTTCCGATGCGCGTCGAAAAGGCAAACTCGCGGTGTCGGAATGTGCGACTCACCGTGGGGGGTGTGCGACTCACCGTGGGGCGGCGTGCGACTCACCGTGGGGCGGCGTGCGACTCACCCTCGGGGCTGGCCCTGCCCTAGCCGAGAGCGCCGAGGTCGAGGCGCACCGGGAACGGCTCGGTGGTGGTGAAGACGCCGGTGGTCGCACCGCCGTCGACGTAGCCCAGCTCGCCCCCGAGATGGCAGGCGATCAGCGAGACCGGTTCGTCCAGGTCGACGATCCAGTAGTGCGGGATGCCCGCGTCGGCGTAGTCGGCCCGCTTGGCCACGTGGTCGGTGCGCCGCGACCCGGGCGACACGAGCTCCGCCACGACGACGACTTCGGCCGCCCGGATGATCCCGCCCTCCCGGCGCACCCGCTCCCGCGCCGTACGCCGGACCACGATCAGGTCGGGGCGGCGGGTGAAGCCGGGGGCATCGGGCGGGGCGAGCTCCAGGTCGATGTCCAGGTCCAGCAAGACCTCGAGATCAGGTGGTAGCAGCGCCCGTAACTGGATCAACGCCTCGACGGCCGCGTTGTTGTGGTCGGGAACCGGGCTCGGCGACATCACCACGCGCCCTTCCACGAGCTCGTCGTAGCCCGGCTCGGTCTCACCCAGCGCGAGGTACTCGGCCACAGTGAGCAGGCGTGGCTCGCGATCGGGTGCCGACACGGGATCGGACGACATGGGCACCTCCTCGGTCGAGGTCGAGTATGTCACCGGCCCCCGACAAGATTCAGTCGGCGCGTGGCTCCAGCACGAAGACGGGGATCTGCCGGTCGGTCTTGCGCTGGTAGTCGGCGTAGTTCGGGAAGGCCGCGACGGCGCGCTCCCACCAGAGCGCCCGCTCGTCGCCGGTGACCTCGCGGGCCGTGTAGTCCTTGGTCACCGTGCCGTCCTGCAGCTCGACGGGCGGGTTGGCCTTGAGGTTGGCGTACCAGACCGGGTTCTCCGGCGCTCCGCCCTTGGACGCGACAATCGCGTACACGCCGTCGTGCTCGATCCGCATGAGCGGCACCTTGCGCAGCTTCCCCGACTTCGCGCCGCGCATCGTCACGAGGACCACCGAGCGGCCCTCGATGGCGACGCTCTCGGTCGTCCCGGTCTCGACGATCTTCTCAGTCTGCCCACGCACCCAGCCGACGGGGCTCAGCTCGTAATCTTCGTTCAACGCCATGTCCTGGCCAACCACGGCAGGTCCGGAAGTATTGCCCATATGCAGATCCGCGAGCTGCGCCACGCGCTGACCGCCGCCGTCAAGGCCCGCGACGCTGTGGCCGTCTCCGCGCTGCGGTCGGCGTTGGCCGCGATCGAGAATGCTGGCGCCGTGGACTCCGCGCACGCCCCGCGGCCGGACAGTGGCCCGATCGCCGGGGCGGTGCCGGGCGTGGGCGCGGGCGAGGTCGCCCGACGGACGCTTTCGCCCGAGGACGTCCGCGCGGTGGTCGCCGCCGAGGTCGAGCACCGACGCACGGCGGCGCGGGAGTACGTCGCACTCGGCCGTCCCGACCGGGCCGAGCGCCTGCGGGCGGAAGCGGACATCCTGGTCGCTCACCTGTGTCGATCTTGAGGAGGCCGCGGGCCGGGGTTACCGTCGGCATTGGGAGGAACACATGACGACGAGGACCCCGCCGCGGGTCATGACCATCGCGGGCACCGACTCCGGCGGCGGCGCGGGCATCGCCGCCGACCTGCGCGCGATGACGGCCTGCGGCGTGCACGCGTGTCTGGCCGTGACCGCGGTCACGGTACAGAACTCCGTCGGTGTGACGGGGGTGCACACGCTGCCCCCGGAGACGGTCGCGGCGCAGATCGAGGCGGTCGCCACCGACATCGGGCTCGACGCGGCGAAGACCGGCATGCTCGCCACCTCGGCGATCATCCGGGCGATCGCCGACGCCTGCGACCGGGTCGGCATCGGCGCCGCCGGACCCACCCCGTTCGTGGTCGACCCCGTCGCCGCGTCCATGCACGGCGACCAGCTGCTGGCCGACGAGGCGCTCGACGCGTTCCGCTCGCTGCTGTTCCCCCGCGCCACGCTGGTCACACCGAACCTGGACGAGGTGCGGCTGTTCGTGGGGATCGACGTGCACGACCGGGCCACGCAGCACGAGGCGGCCAAGCTGCTGCACGCCCTCGGGCCGCGGTTCGTCCTCGTCAAGGGCGGGCATCTGGGCGAGGACACGGACGTGTGCGTCGACCTGCTCTACGACGGCCACACCTTCACCGAGCTGCCCGGGCCGCGGTTCGCCACGACCGACACCCACGGCGGCGGGGACAGCATGGCGTCGGCCATCGCCTGCGGACTGGCGCGCGGCATGACCGTGCCCGAGGCGGTGGCGTTCGGCAAGCGCTACGTCGTCGAGGCGGTCCGGCACTCCTACCCGCTCGGCGCGGGCCACGGCCCGGTCTCGCCGCTGTGGGCGATCGACCCGTGGTGGGAGCGGTAGCCCAGCCGCGGCCTGCTGCCCGGCGGCCGCCCCGGCCCGGAACGCCCTGACCCAGGCCGCGGGACATGGACGCGCTGTCCGGCCCATCTCGGGTTACGCTCCGTCCCGATGAGCATCATGGGCACGCGGGTGGTGCGCGTCGAGGACCCTGCCTTCCTCTCGCGCGGCGCCCGCTACACGGACGACCTCGACCTGGTCGGAGCGCTGCATCTCACGCTCGTCCGGTCACCCCTCGCGCACGCCCGGATCGAGGCGATCGACGTCGAGGAGGCCCGCGCGGCGCCCGGCGTCGTCGCGGTGTTCACCGGCGCGGACGTCGACCTGGCACCCGCGCTGCTGTTCGCCGGGGCCAACCAGGCGATGGTGCGGCCGTTCCTGCCCTGCGACGTGGTGCGCTTCGTCGGCGAGCCGGTCGCCGCCGTCCTCACCGAGGAGGCCTACCAGGGCCAGGACGCCGCCGACCTGGTCGTGGTCGACTACGACCCGCTGCCGGTCGTCATCGACCTCAAGGCCGCCGCCACGGACGAGGTGTTGCTCTTCCCCGAGGCGGGCACCAACACGTCCAACGGCTTCGACCACGACAAAGACCTCGACCCCGACCTGTTCGACGGCTGCGCGGTCGTCGTCAGCCAGGAGGTGGTCAACCAGCGCCTCGCCGCGGCCCCGCTGGAGACGCGTGCCGCGGCCGCTGAATGGGGCGACGACGGCCGCGTCACCCTCTGGTGCTCGACCCAGGCCCCCCAGACCGCCCGCGACGAGGTCGCCGGATGGCTCGGCGTCGACGCCGCGCAGGTCCATCTGATCACCCCGGACGTGGGCGGCGGGTTCGGGGCGAAGATCGGCGCCGATCCGGAGTTCGCGCTGGTCGCGTGGCTTGCGAAGCAGGTCGGGCGCCCGGTGCGCTGGAGCGAGACCCGCTCGGAGAACATGACCGGGATGGTGCAGGGCCGGGCCCAGCTCCAGACGGTCACGATCGGCGGCGACCGCGACGGCAAGGTGCGCGCCTACCGCCTCGACGTGCTGCAGGACGCGGGCGCCTATCCGCGGCTGGGCGCGCTGCTGCCGCTGTTCACGCGGATGATGGCGCCCGCCGTCTACGACATCGAGAAGGTCGAGTCCCGGGCCCGCGTGCTCGTCACGAACACGACGTCGATCGCGGCCTACCGCGGCGCCGGCCGCCCCGAGGCCACCGCGGCGATCGAGCGTGCGATGGATCTGTTCGCCGCCGAGATCGGCATGGACCCGGCCGAGGTGCGCCGCCGCAACCTGCTGCGGCCCGACCAGTTCCCGCTCACCACCAAGGGCGGTGCCCCCTACGACTCCGGCGAGTACGAGAAGGCGCTCGACGCGGTCCTCGACGCGGCCGGTTACGCCGACCTGCGCGCCGAGCAGGCCGCCCGCCGCGAGCGCGGCGACGCGGTGCAGCTCGGCCTCGGCGTCTCCGTGTACGTCGAGATCACCGGCGGTGGGGCGTTCAGCGAGGACGCCGCGGTCGAGGTGCACCCCGACGGCACCGTCACCGTGCTCACCGGCACGTCGCCCCACGGGCAGGGGCACGCCACGGCCTGGGCGATGCTCGCCAGCGAGCATCTCGACATCCCGGTCGACAAGATCACCGTCAAGCACGGCGACACCGATCTCGTCCCCCGCGGCTCCGGCACCATGGGCTCGCGCAGCCTGCAGACCGGCGGGATGGCGGTCTACCAGGCGGCGGGCGAGCTGGTGGAGCTGGCCAAGCAGCGGGCGGCCGACCTGCTGGAGGCGAGCGTCGACGACCTCGTGGTCGAACGCGGCGCCGTCGTCGTGCGCGGAACGGACACCGCCGTGTCGCTGGCCGACCTGGCCGAACGCGAGCAACTGCGCGTCGACACCAACTTCGACGCGGGGGCGCCGAGCTTCCCGTTCGGCGCGCAGGTCGCCGTCGCGCTCGTGGACACGGAGACGGGCAAGGCGGTCATCGACAAGATCGTCACCGTCGACGACGCGGGCCCCGTGCTCAACCCGCTTCTGGCCGAGGGGCAGCGGCACGGCGGCATCGCCCAGGGCATCTCGCAGGCGTTGCTGGAGGAGGTCGTCTACGACGAGGACGGCAACCCGCTCACCGCCACGTTCGCCGACTACGGCATTCCGTCGGCCGCGGAGCTGCCCAGCTTCACGCTGCTCGACATGGCCACGCCCACGCCGCTCAACCCGTTGGGGGTCAAGGGGATCGGCGAGGCGGGCACCATCGGTGCCACCCCCGCGGCGCAGAACGCGGTGATCGACGCGCTCGCGCGTCTGGGCGTGCGCCACATCGACATGCCGCTCACACCGCTGCGGGTGTGGGAAGCCATCGAGGCCGCGCGCAACGCAGACGGAGGGGCGAAGTGAAGGTCGATATCACCGTCAACGGAGCGTCGACCAGCGCCGACGTCGAGCCGCGGCTGCTGCTCGTGCACTACCTGCGCAACGTCCTCGGCCTCAAAGCCACCAACATCGGCTGCGACACCACCTCCTGCGGCGCGTGCACCGTGCTGCTGGACGGGGAGTCGGTGAAGTCGTGCACGGTGCTGGCCGCACAGGCCGACGGCGGGTCGGTCACCACGCTGGAGGGGTTGTCGCCCGACGGTTCGGAGCTGCATCCCGTCGCGGCCGCGTTCCGCACCGAGCACGGCCTGCAGTGCGGGTTCTGCACACCGGGCATGGTCATGGCGGCGGTCGGCCTGCTCACCGAGAACCCCAGGCCCACCGAGCGGGAGATCCGTGACGGGCTGGAGGGCAACCTCTGCCGGTGCACCGGCTACCACAACATCGTCCGCGCGGTGATCTCCGCGTCCGGGCAGGATCCGGATGCGGTGCAGGGCGCGGCGATCCACCGCGCCGGGGCGGGCGAGGGCGTCGAGGCGGCGCCGGGCTTCTCGGCCTCCACGGTCGACCCGGCCCCGGTGGCCGTCGACGAACGCGCGGTCTCGACGTCCGGGGGGGACGGCGCATGATCCCGGTCGGCTTCGCCTACGAACGGCCCGACACCCTCGACGGCGCGCTCGCCCTCCTCGCCGAGCACGGTGACGACGCCAAGGTGCTCGCCGGTGGCCACTCGCTGCTGCCGGTGATGAAGCTGCGCCTCGCCGCGCCCGAGCTGGTGATCGACATCGGGCGGCTGGGCGAGCTGCGGTACCTGCGCGTCGACGGTGCCGAGCTGGCCATCGGCGCGGGCACGCGCCATCACGACCTCGCCACCTCCGATGTCGTCGCCGCGGAGGCGCCGCTGCTGGGCGCCGTCGCGCGCACGGTCGGCGACCCCCAGGTGCGCCACCGCGGCACCCTCGGCGGCTCGCTCGTGCACGCCGATCCGGCGTCCGACCTGCCCGCCGCCGTTCTGGCCTTCGGCGGCGTGATCGTCGTGCGCGGGCCGCGCGGGGAGCGGCGGGTGCCGGTGACGGAGTTCTTCACCGGGCTGTTCTCCACGGCGGTCGAGCCGGACGAACTGGTCGTCGAGATCCGGGTGCCGCGGGCCGGGGCCCGCCTCGATGACGGCTCCGCGGGGGGGAGTACGTCGGCGCCGGGCTGGGCGTACGAGAAGTTCACCCGGCGGGCCAACGACTGGGCGATCGTTGGGGTCGCGGTCGTCGACGGGCGCGTGGGGCTGGTCAACATGGGCTCGACGCCGCTGCGGGCGTCGGCGACGGAGGCCGCGCTGGCGTCGGGCGCATCGATCGCGGAGGCCGCCGCCTTGGCCGCGGAGGGCACCGAGCCGCCCAGCGACCTGGCCGCCACCCCCGCCTACCGTCGCCACCTGGCCCGCGTCCTCACCCGCCGGGCCTTGACCACCGCGGCGGGCGGCTGATCCGGGGGCCCGCGGGTCTCCGGTCCGGCGCGCCCGCCGCCGATTCCCGCCCGCCGAGCATGATCACCGATTCGGTGCGAAAGGCGGCCAGATCCGGCCGGAAGTGCGCCGAACCGGTGATCATGGGTGGGGGGCGGCGGGCGCTCACTCGGGCAGATCGAGCGCCGGATTGCGGTCGAGGAACCCGTAAGGCCGGAACAGGAAGCCCGTGTACTCGACGGGCATGATCGGCCAGTCCTCCGGGCGCGGGACATGGGTCGGCCCAAAGACGTGCCAGAGCACGATGTCGGCGTCGTGCAGGTTCCGGTTCGCCGCGGTCCAGGTGGGCAGACCCGCTCCACCTGCGTGCGCGTTGGGGTAGTCCCCGGCCGGGAACCGTTCCGCCGGGTCGAAGGCCGTCGCCCACAGGTGCTTGGTGGCAAACGTCGCACGTCCGTAGACGGTCGACTCCGGCTGCGCCAGCAGCGTCGGGCCGGGATGCGGAACGAGGTGGTAGGCGGTCGGCCTGCCGACGCGGTTGTGGCGGCGGGTGCTCGAGACCTCCCACACCCGACCCGCCGCCGGGTCGGCCAGGCGGGCCGCGTCGGCCTCCCGGGTGATCGGGGTGACCCGCCAGGTGAACGCGTTCCCGTGGGGATTGTTCTCGCCGACCGGCAGGCCGACGACGTCGACCTCGGAAAGCGCGTTCCGCTCGCCGTCGACCGCGACGTCGAGGCGCGCACAGAAAAGGTGTTGGTGGACCGGGGCGAAGAGTCCCGGAGCGATCTCGGTGGCGTTCGGGTTGTCGCTGCCCGGGTGGCCTGCGCCGACGAACACGATGCCGGTGGCCTTGGCCTCCACCTGAATGGTGCCGTCCAGGTAGAAATAAAAGTAGAAGCCGTAATCGTAGTTGCCGACAGTCGAGAAGTAGCTGACGACGAGCCGTCGCGAGCGGCGCACCTCGGCCTCGCCGTTCAGGTCGGTGTGCTTCCAGAGCACGCCGTAGTCCTCCTCGTGCATGCAGACGGCCCGGGGGATCTTCACCGGATGGCCCTCGTCGTCGGCCACGACCCCGTCGAAGTAGTGGATGACGCCGAGGCAGTCGCAGCCGAGGGTGAGGCTGTTCGCGAGCTTGCCGAGCAGATACTCGCCCGCGTCGAAGTAGCTGATCCAGAACCGGGTCGGTGCCGGATCACCGTACGGCACGATCATCTCGGGGATCGACGCGCGGTAGAGCACCGAGCGGTCTTCGTCGCCGTCGCGGAAGGTGACCTGGTTGAGGACCAGGCCCTCGCGGGTGTTGAAGCCGACCCGGAACCGCCAGTTCTCCCACTCGACCAGGGAGCCGTCGACGCGGAAGCTGGGCCCCTGCGGCTGGGTGATCTCGATGGGTGTGAGGCTCGCGCGAGGCGGGCCGATCGCGGCCGCGTCGTAGTTGCCGCTCAGTGCGGGCACGGGCACGTCGCCCTCGTCCTCGACCCGGATGACCTCGGCCTTGGTGAGGTCGATGTGCACGATCAACCCCTCGACCGGATGCGACCACGGGCTGTCGTTCTCGTCTTCACGCAGGAAGGTGAGCGAGCGGATGACCCGGCGCCCCACCTCGTCCTCGCGGCCGAAGAACCCCGGCGCGAGCGGCGCGCAGAAGGCGTGCTCGATGCGATCGGCGAGTCCGCGGCGGCTCATCGCCGCCCGCCACTCGGGCGAGGCCTTGGCGATCGCCATGGCCTTGTCGTATTCCTCGAACAGGTACTGCGGCTGGCCGTACGGCGGCTTGTCCGTGGCCAGCGGTGTGTGCGTGACGAGACGTTCGGTGGTGACCGAGACGACCGCCTCGGACGCCGCGCCGGTGGCGGGGTCGAGCAACACGAACAGGATGCGGCGCTCGATCTCATCGCCCGGACGAAAGCCCGCGACGGACTCCTTGCTCGGTTCAACGGGAAGAACAGCGGGGAAACGTGTGCTGTCGGTGACAATCCCCGCGTCCACGAGAATGCTTCGCCCCGCCGAGATCTCGGCGGCGGTGAGCGGGTCGAGCGGGTGAGCAACTTCGCGCGGCTCGCTGACCGTGGCGTGATGCTGGTGCGTGGACGTCGCCATCGGCCTAGGGTAGGAGCGCTCTGCCGACGCTGGAAGCCGCTCGGTGAGGAATCGAGGGCCATGTCCGAAGCACCCGGGACCGTTGGCCATGCGACGGCGGACCCGAGAACCGATCGACGCCGACTCGGTGTGCCCGCGGTCACCTTCATGATCATCGCAGCGTCGGCGCCGCTGACGGTGTTGGCGGGCGGGGTCACGACCACGTTCGCGGTGACCGGGATACTCGGGGTATCGCTCTCCTACCTCCTCCTCGGTGTGACGCTGGCGATCTTCGCGGTCGGATACGCCGCCATGAGCCGGTACATCACGAACGCGGGAGCGTTCTATCCCTACGCCGCGCAGGGCCTCGGCCGTCCCGTCGGGGTCGGCGTCTCCTGGGTCGCCCTGGTGTCGTACAACGCCATGCAGATCGGGATCTACGGGCTGTTCGGCTACCAGGTCTCGGCGCTGCTGGAGACCAAGGCGGGCTGGTCGGTGCCCTGGTGGGCGCCGGTCTTCGTGTGCATTGCGATCATCGGGGCGCTCGGGATCAACCGGGTCGACCTGTCGGCCAAGGTGCTCGCGGTGCTCGTCTTCGCCGAGTTCGTCGTCGTGATCATCTACGACGTCGCGGCGTTCGTGTTCGCACCCGAGGGGATCGACGCCACCGCGCTCAGCCCGTCGAGCCTGTTCGTCACGGGCGTCGGCGCGGTCTTCGTGTTCGGCATCGCCGCGTTCATGGGCTTCGAATCCGCCGCCATCTACGGGGAGGAAGCCAAGGACCCCAAGCACACGGTTGCCCGCGCGACCTATTCGGCCGTCGCGATCATCGCGATCTTCTACGCGGCCTCGTCGTGGGCGATGACGCTCGGCGCGGGCCCGAGCCACGTCATCGACATCGCCACCAAGCAGGGCCCCGACCTCATCTTCACCTTCATCGGCGACCACCTGGGCGTGGTTCTCAGCGACGTCGCCCAACTGCTGTTCGTCACCAGCCTGTTCGCCGCGCTGGTCAGCTTCCACAACGCCGTCGCCCGCTACTTCTTCTCCCTCGGCCGCGAGACCGTGCTGCCGCACTGGTTCGGCAAGCGGAAGCCGAGCGGCGCTCCTGTGGTCGGATCCCTCGCGCAGACCACGCTGGCCATCATCGTCATCGCGGTCTTCGCCGCCGCCGGTGCCGGTTGGACCCCGCCGCCGGGCGCGCCTGCCGCTTTGTACCCGGTTTTGACGCTGTTCACCTGGCTGACCAACAGCGGCGCGATGGGCCTGGTGCTGCTCATGGGAATCGTGTCCTTCGCCGTGATCGGATTCTTCGCCGGGCGGCGGCATTCCACGAACCGGTGGCAACGGCTGGTCGCTCCGCTCATCGCGGGAATTGCGCTCCTGGTCATTTTCGGGCTCATTCTGGTCAACTTCAACCTTCTGCTGACCGGTGACCCGACCGCTCCGGCCACCGCGACCACGTTCATCCTGCCTGCGATCGTGATCGTGCCCGGCTTCCTCGGCATCGGATGGGCACTGTGGCTCAAGACGCGGAACACCGCCGTCTATCGACGGATCGGCCGCGGCGCAGAGGATGACCCGACAGTTTCTCAGTAGCTCGCGCGCTCGCCTGCCCCGTCGGCGGCGGCCCCGACCCACCGCGCCGCGAAGGCCTCCGAGCCGCGCGCGAGCAGTGCGACGTCGGCGCCGACGAGCAGGAACGACGCGCCGTCGTCGATGTAGGACTGGGCGACCGCGGGGTCGAACGCGTTGACGCCCACCGGCTTGCCGACGCCGCGGACGCCCGCGAAGGCGCGTCGCACCGCGGCGACGACCTGCGGGTGCGCCTGCTGTCCGAGCAGCCCCATCGACGCGGCCAGGTCGGACGGCCCGACGAAGGCCCCGTCGATCCCGTCCACCGCGGCGACCTCGGCCGCGGCCGCCACCCCCGCCGCCGTCTCGATCTGCACGAACAGCGACAGGTGCGCGTCGGCATTCTCGAGGTAGCCCTCGACGCGGTTCCAGCGGGCGGAGCGGGCGAGCGCCGAGCCGACGCCCCGCCGCCCGCGCGGCGGGTAGCGCACCGCCGCCACGACGGCGCGCGCCTCGTCGGCCGACGAGATCATCGGGACGAGGAGGTTCTGTGCGCCGAGATCGAGCACCTGCTTGATGGTCACGAGGTCGCCGACCGGCACGCGCACGAGCGGGCTCACCGGGTACGCGGCCACCGCCTGCAGCTGCGCCAGCACCGACTCCAGCCCGTTGGGCGAGTGCTCCATGTCGATGAGCAGCCAGTCCAGCCCGCCGCCCGCGCAGATCTCGGCGACCAACGGCGAACCCGAGCACACCCACATGCCTGCCAGCGGACGCGCGGCGTGGACCAGCGCGTCGCGGAACGTCGGGCTCAGAGGAACCGGCACGAGATCGTTCCCACGGATCCGTAGTCGCAGAGCACGCTGTCGCCGCGGGACACCCACAGGGGCCGGGTGAACGACCCGGCGAGGATGATCTCGCCCGCCTCGAGGCGTGCGCCGTGCTGGTGGAACTTGTTCGCGAGCCACGCGACGCCGGTGGCCGGGTGATTGAGCACGCCCGCGGCGACCCCGGTCTCCTCGATCGTCTCGTTGCGGTACAGCAGCGCCGCCACCCAGCGCAGGTCGATCCGATCCGGCCGCATCGGGACGCCGCCCAGGACCATGCCCCCGTACGCGGCGTTGTCGGCGATGGTGTCGACGATCGTGCGCCCCTCCATCTCGATGTGCGAGTTGAGCACCTCGAGCGCGGGCGTGACGTACTCGGTCGCCCGCAGGACGTCGAACAGCGTGCAGTCCGGCCCCTCGAGCGGGTCGGCCAGGACGAACGCGAGCTCGACCTCGATGCGCACGTTGGAGAAGTCGTCGAACGGGATGACCGACCCGTTCGGCCACACGGTGTCGTCGAACATCACGCCGTAGTCGGGCTCGGTGATGCCGGTCGCCGCCTGCATGGCCTTCGAGGTGAGCCCGATCTTGCGGCCGACCAGGCGCCGCCCGGCGGCGAGGCGCTTGTCGCGCCACACGCCCTGGATGGCGTACGAGTCCTCGACGGTGGCCTCCGGGTACCGGGCCGTGATGCGCGGGGTCACGCCATGCGTGCGGTCGGCCTCGGCGAGCTCCTCGGCGATCGCCGCGATGGCCTCGTCGGTCCAGCGTCGGTCCCCTCACAGCTGGTGACCCAGCTTGTACTCACCCTGCTTCCAGCTCGGCATCGACTCCTCGCCCTCGGGCTTGCGGGTGTAGGAGAAGCCGTCCGCCCCGATGGTGACCTCCAGCTCGGAGCTGTCGGTGCGCGCGACGACCGGCTTGGGCTTGCCGTCGAGGTCGAGGACGAGGGAGGCGTCCGTGTACCAGCGAGGGGACCACGGGGTTGCCCCACCAGTCGCGGCGCTGGTTGTCGTGGACGTCCCAGGTGACGACCGGGTTGTCGGGATCGCCGGTGTAGTAGTCCTGCGTGTAGATCTCGATGCGGTGGCCGTCGGGGTCGCGCAGGTACAGGTAGAACGCGTTGGACACGCCGTGGCGGCCCGGGCCGCGCTCGATGCGGTCGGACAGGCGCAGCGCGCCGAGCTTGTCGCAGATCGCGAGGATGTTGTGCTTCTCGTGCGTCGCGAAGGCGATGTGGTGCATGCGGGGCCCGTCGCCGCCGGTCATCGCGGTGTCGTGCACCGTGGGCTTGCGGCGCATCCACGCGGCGTAGACCGTGCCCGCGTCGTCCTGGATGTCCTCGGTCACGCGGAAGCCGAGGTCCTCCATGTACTTGACGGCCCGCGGCACGTCCGGGGTGACCTGGTTGAAGTGGTCGAGCCGCACGAGCGCGCCGGGCGTGTAGAGCTCGTAACGCCAGGCGAGCCGCTCGACGTGCTCGACGTCGTGGAAGAACTCGTACGGGAAGCCGAGCGGGTCCTCGACGCGCACGGAGTCGCCGATGCCCTTCGTGAAGCCGTCCGCCCGGCGCTCGACGCGGCAGCCGAGCTCGGTGTAGAACGCGACGGCCTTGTCGAGGTCCTCCGGCGTGCGCACGCGGTAGGAGAACGCGGCGACGGCGGCGACCGGGCCCTTGCGCAGCACCAGGTTGTGGTGGATGAACTCCTCGAGCGACCGCAGGTAGACGGTGCTCTCGTCCTCCTCGGTGACGACGAGGTCGAGCACGTCGGCGTAGAAGTGGCGGGCGGCCGCGAGGTCGGTGACCACGAGTTCCATGTAGGCGCAGCGGAGGACGTCGGGCGGCGGTGCCTGCGGCGTGGGGATGGGGTTGCCTGTGTGGATCGGGTCCTCCGCCGTGACGACGGGTTCGGGCGCGGCCGGGGTGATCGGGTTCGTCATGTCAGCCTCCGTTCATCGCGGGTCGGGGTCGTCGATCTCGGTCTCGGTGTGGAGCTCCGCCTTGCCGAGGGTGGGGTTGTGCACCTCGCCGAGCGTGATGTGCACCGCCTGCTGGTCGGTGTAGAAGTCGATCGAGCGGTAGCCGCCCTCGTGGCCGAGGCCCGAGGCCTTGACGCCGCCGAACGGGGTGCGCAGGTCGCGCACGTTGTTGGAGTTCAGCCACACCATGCCCGGCCTCGATCGCCTGCGCGAAGTTGTGCGCGCGCTTGAGGTCGTTGGTCCACACGTAGGCGGCGAGCCCGTACTTCACGCCGTTGGCGAGGGCGAGCGCCTCCTCGTCGGTGTCGAACGGGGTGATCGCGACGACCGGGCCGAAGATCTCCTCCTGGAAGATCCGGGCCTCGGGCGCGACGTCGGCGAACACGGTCGGCGCGACGAAGTTGCCGGTGTCGAAGCCCTCGGGGCGGCCGCCGCCCGCGACGAGGCTGCCCTCCGTCTTGCCGATCTCGATGTAGCTCATGACCTTGGCGTAGTGCTCGGGATGCACCAGCGCGCCGACCTCGGTCTTCGGGTCGTGCGGGTAGCCCGACGACCACGCGCTTCGCCTGCGCGGCGTAGCGCTCGCACGAACTCGTCGTAGATCGGGCGCTCGCACGAGGATGCGGCTGCCGGCGGTGCAGCGCTCGCCGTTGAGCGAGAACACGCCGAAGATCGTCGCGTCGACGGCGGCATCGAGGTCGGCGTCGGCGAACACGACCGCGGGGGACTTGCCGCCGAGCTCC
This sequence comes from uncultured Actinomycetota bacterium, assembly GCA_963822805.1. Lineage (GTDB taxonomy): Bacteria > Actinomycetota > Actinomycetes > Mycobacteriales > Pseudonocardiaceae > Pseudonocardia. Next base: position 439,111 of record CAWGIV010000011.1, read on the forward strand.
ATGGAAAGGCCCTTGAGGTACGGCGCGGCGTTGCCGAAGATCAGCTGCCCGGTGCTGCTCTCGCCGGTGAACGAGATCAGCGGGACGTCCGGGTGCTTCACCAGCGCGTCGCCCGCGTGCTCGCCCAGTCCGTTGACGAGGTTGAAGACACCTCGGGGCAGGCCCGCCTCCTCGAAGATCCCGGCCCACAGCGACGCCGACAGCGGGGTGAACTCCGCGGGCTTGAGCACGACCGTGTTGCCGGTCGCCAGGGCGGGGCCGAGCTTCCACGACTCGAGCATGAACGGCGTGTTCCAGGGCGTGATGAGCCCGGCGACGCCGATCGGCTTGCGGTTCACGTAGTTGATCTGCCGTCCCGGCACCTTGTAGGTGTCGTCGGCCTGGGCGACGATCAGGTCGGCGAAGAACCGGAAGTTCTCCGCGGCCCGGCGCGCCTGCCCGAGCGCCTGGGTGATCGGCAGGCCCGAGTCGAACGACTCCAGCTCGGCGAGCCGGGCGTCGCGGGACTCGACGATGTCGGCGATGCGGTGCAGGATCCGGGAGCGCTCGCGCGGCAGCATGCGCGGCCACGGCCCGTCGGTGAACGCGCGTCGCGCGGCGGCGACGGCGCGGTCGACGTCGGCCTTCTTGCCCGCGGCCGCCCGCAGGTAGACCTCGTTCGAGACCGGGTCGAGCACATCGAACGTGTCGCCGTCGGCCGAGTCGACGAACTCGCCGTCGATGTAGTGCTGGATGCGCTCGGGCAGGTCGGCCGGGACATGGCGCTCGGCGAGCGCCGCGGCGGTGTCGGTCATGGGCTGCCTCCTGTTCTGGATGCTGGGACGGGCGGGTCAGGACGCCGCGGGTCGAGGACCTCGGCCGGGTGCTCGTGGACCAGGTAGGCGTCGAGGGTGGCGGAGCGGTGGCGGCGGACGGCCTTCTCGACCCGGCCGGGCGACGCGCCGTTCTCGAGGAGCCGCAGGATGTCCTCGTGCTCGCGCACGGACTCCGCGGCGCGGCCGGGAACGAAGCTGAACGTCGAGTAGCGCAGGTGGCCCAGGCGCGCCCACTCGGCCTGCACGAGCTCGACCGAGCGCGGGTTGGTGCAGCGCTCGAAGAGGATCGCGTGGAACTGCTGGTTCAGCACGGTGAACGCACGTGGGTCGAAGTGGTCGAGCAGCTCGACCATGCGCTCGTTGACCGCGCGGGCCCGCCGGATGTCGTCCGCGGTGACGTGCCGCGCCGACAGCGCGGTGGCGGCGCCCTCGAGGATGCTCAGCACCTGCATGCTGTGGCGGTACTGCGCGTCGTCGACCATCGAGACGCGCGCGCCGACGTTGCGCTCGAAAGTGACCAGGCCCTCGGCTTCGAGCCGACGGATGGCCTCGCGCACCGGCACCACGCTCATGTCGAGGTCGGCCGCGACGGCCCCCAGCACCAGTCGGTAGCCGGGCGGGTACTCCTGGCGCACGATGCGGTCCTTGATCCAGGCGTGGGCCCGCTGCGACTTGCTCAAGCCGGGGCTCTCGGTCATGGCGCATTCTGTGCCTCGTAGCGCGCGCGCCACTCGGCGTTCATGGGGAACAGCCCGTCGACGGGATGCCCCTGCCGCACCTGCTCGGCGATCCAGGCGTCCTGGTCCTCCTGGGCCAGTGCCGCGCCGACGACCTCCTCGGCGAGGGTGGGCGGGATGACGACGACGCCGTCCGCGTCGCCGACGATGATGTCGCCCGGCTGCACGGTGGCGCCGCCGCAGGCGATCGTCAGGTCCCCGTCCCACGGCACGTGCTTGCGGCCGAGCACGGCCGGGTGAGCCCCCGAGGCGTAGACGGGGATGCCGACCGCGGCGACCGCGTCGCGGTCGCGCACGCCGCCGTCCGTGATGACGCCCGCGGCGCCGCGCGCGTGGGCGCGGATGGCGAGGATGTCGCCGAGGGTGCCCGCTCCGGGCTCGCCGCGCGCCTCGATGACGAGCACCTCGCCCTCGACGACCGCGTCGAACGCGCGCTTCTGCGCGTTGTAGCCGCCGCCGTGGGACGCGAACAGGTCCTCACGGTTCGGGACGAACCGCAGGGTGCGGGCGGTGCCGACGAGCTTGGCCGCGGGATGCAGGGGCCGCACACCGTCGATCGAGACGTTGTTCAGGCCGCGCTTGCGCAGCTGCGCCGACAGGCTTGCGACCGGCGCCTTCTCCAGCTTGGCGCGCAGCTCGGGGGAGAGCCCGGGTTCCGCCGCAGGCAGGCCCGCGGCCTCCCGGGAGCCCCATGCCTCGGTGCGCTGCCGGTCGTCGACGGCGGGCAGCGACCCGACCGCGGGGTCGTACGCCGGGCCGTGGCCCTGCGTCACGGTCGTCACGAGCCTGCCGGAGCTCGGCGCGCCCGCGGCGGTGGGGGCCGCCACCTCCACCTCCACGACGTCCCCGGGCACGACGACCGTGGACCCGGCCGGGGTGCCGGTGAGGATGACGTCGCCCGGCTCGAGGGTGAAGTGCTGGGAGAGGTCGGCGACGAACTGCGCGAGCGGGAAGATCAGACCTGCGCTCGTGTCGTCCTGGACGAGCGCTCCGTTGACCCAGGTGCGCAGGCGCACCGCGGCCGGGTCGACCGTGCAGGCGTCGATCAGCCCGGGCCCGATGGGCGTGAAGCCGTCGCCGCTCTTGGAGCGGACGTTGGACCCCCGGTCGTTCGCGCGCAGGTCGTAGAGCCCGAAGTCGTTCGCGGCGGTGATCCAACCGACATGGCCCCAGGCCTCGTCGAGCGGCACGCAGCGCGCGGGAGCCCCGACCACGAGCGCGATCTCGCCTTCGAACGCGAGCAGCTCGGTGCCCGCCGGGCGTTCGATCGTGCTCCCGGAGGCGGCGACGGAGCTCGACGCCTTGAGGAAGTACGAGGGCGACGCGGGCCGACGGCCGCGCTGGTCGGCGCGCGAGGCGTAGCTGAGATGGACCGCGATGATCTTGCCGGGCCGGGTGGGAAGCGCCGTGAAACGCGAATCCGCGACGTCGGTCGTCCCAACGCTGTCGGTGGTCATGAGCTTCCCTTCTTGCGTTGTGTCGGGAATCGTATATGATTCCGCCCGCGCGGGCAAGCGTTCTTGAGTGATCGCCTGACGGACGGCAATGGCAGCGCGTTCCGCCGACGAAGGAGTCGATATGTCCACGGTGCCGCGAGTCGCCATCTCCGAAATGAAAAAGGTCGCCGTCGCGACCATTATCGGCACCACGATCGAGTGATACGATTTCTTCCTCTACGCGCAGGCTCGCCCTGATTCTGCTCATCCCTGCTGCGCATCCTGCAGGGTCCTGTCGACCGGCGGTGAGTGGGGCGGTGGGGTGCTGATGGCCGTCGAGCACGCTCCCACCGGGCCCCGCGGCCGCTTCGGCGCCTTCCGGCAGATGGGCGTGCCGCTCGGAAGAAGGAGCGCTCCAAGACTCCGATCATCCAGCTGTTCCGCCAGCATTGGCTGCTGGTCATCCTCGCGGCGCTGACGTTCGCGGGCAACAACGCCGCAGGCTATATGACCACCGGTGGCCTTCTGCAGGCATTGGAAGGCGCAACACGTACATCATCGGCTGGATCGTCTTCCTCATCACGGTGTGGTTCCTGTTCCCGCTGGTCAACACCGGCAACGCATGGTTGTTCTTCCTCGGAATCGCGTTGTTCACCATCGGCAATGGCCTTACCTACGGCCCCAGGCGGCGTACTTCACGGAGCTGTTCCCGGCGTCCATCCGCTACTCCGGGGCGTCGATCACCTACGCGATCGGCGCGATCCTCGGCGGCGCGTTCGCCCCGCTGATTTCGGCGTGGCTCGTTCAGCAGACCGGTACCGCGTGAGCGGTCGCCTGGTATATCGCGGGCGTCATGGCGGTCGGGTTCGTCGCGACGCTGCTGCTGCGCGACCGCACCGGCATCCCGCTGGGACCCGAAGCCGAGGCACAGCAGGCCGAGATCCCGATCTACGGTGCCAGCCGGGTGCAGGAGGTGGGGAACGTGGCGGCGATCGCCCCGATCCACGTCACCAGCGAGGAACGGGTGTCCGGACTCGCGGTCCGGGCGGGGGGCCTGCTGCGGGAGATGGGCGACGCCCAGCTGAACACCCGCGCCTATACCCGCGAACATTGTGCGGACGACCCGCGATCTCGGGCTGGACGTGGCCCGGCCGAGTTCTCCTGCCCTTCCAGGGCGACCTCGCAGAGCGCGTGCACACCTCGCAGAGGGCACGGCGTCTGCGAGGTGTCAGCCGGGTCTGCGAGGTCGGGCAGCAGCCGGGCCTGATCGTCCAGTACGGCGTCGCCATGGCCGTCGCCGCGTTGGACGGCGGGCATGGGGGCGCCGGCAACACCGATCGCGATCAGACGGCCGCGCGGCGCCTTCGGACGCGTCGACGATGGCACGTCACGGGTCGAGCAGGTCCTCCAGGCTGGTCGCGGTCGTGATGCGGGCAAGGCTGTCCTCGGTCGGGAGTTCGGCCAGGCGGGCGGCAAAGGTGGGGATGCGGGCGGTGGTGGGTGGCATCAGCAGAAGCGCGGGGTCGAGGTCGGTCAACCGGACGATCGACCAGGAGCAGGTGGGGCCGCGCGGATCCGGACCCCACCGAACGCGGCTGCGGGGGCCGGCCGGGTCGTCGACGCCGTGGTAGCCGAGTTCGCCGCAGCGTGACCGGCGCACTTCCGCGAGTGCTTCTAGCGGCCTTGGTCGCTAGGTGTTTGAATCTTGTGCCGAGTTTCAGGGGAGCATGCGGGCCTCGGTGATGTAGTCGGTGACGTGGCGGTCTATGACGCGGAGTGCTTGGCGCAGGGGTAGCGGGGCGGGTGGGTCGTTGGCCGCGGCGAGCGGTCGCAGCAGCCGGTTGTGGAGCTTGGTGTAGAAGATCGCGACGCGTTGGCCATCCGGGGTCAGGACGTAGGTGTTGGAGTGGGGCAGCCGGGTGATCAACCCCTTCATGCGCAAGCGCCGCAGGTCGTAACTCATCTGGGCCATCGAGTACGGCACGCCGAGCAGGCAGCTCACCCGGGCGCGCAGGCTCCGGTTGGTGAACCCGGCCACGACGTGCAGGCCCGCGCACACGGCGCCGACCAGGGCCATGACCCGAGGGTCGCCGAACCGCAGGGCCGGGGCCCTCCGACCCTCCTCGAGGGTGGGTCGCGCGACCCGCTCAAAGGCTGGGCTCGCAAGGACACAGCCCTGGCCGACACGGAAAGCATCGACCATGCGCCGGTTGACGTCACGGGCCTTGGCGAAGATTTCCGGCAGATGCTGCAGGCGGCGGGCCACCCCCAGATCACCGGTATCGTTGATCACGGTTTCGATGCGAAAAGCCCGCCCGCATTTGAGGTAGGACTTCACCCGGGAATGCCCGAAGTGGGCGTTGAGGGTGACCTCATCCCCCGAGCGCAGCAGCCGGGTCCGGTAGCCGTGCGGGGGTGGGGTGCGAACCCGGCGGTCGAACACGATCTGCATCTGCTCGGGGCGGCCGATGTCCAGGTTGTCCGCGCACAGCGCCTCGAAGAACCCCCGCGCGTGGCGTGGTTGGTCGAACACGATGGTGCGCGAGACCTCGACCTGGCGCATCGCGATGTCCCACCAGTAGCCGCCGTCCCGGTCGGCGGCGGTCAACGGCAGCGGCAACCGGGCCCACCAGCGCTCGCAGAACTCCCGGATGGTGTCCGGACCCAGGGTGTCGCAGAGCCGTTGCAGCCCGGCCGGGTCATCGGCGGTGGCGAACCCGTTGTCCAACTCGGTGAACCCGATCCCCGCCGCGGCGGCCTGCCGCTTGGCGTACTCGTGCCCGTTGAGCCAGATCTTCATGGGGTACGGGAAATACGCACACACCTTCACGAACGCCGACCCGAACACCTCGTCAACCAGATAGAAGTAGTACGCGGTGACCCGCCGATCGGCCTTGTGATAGCCGAACCGCGGCACCCCACCACCGTCGGCGTCGGGGTGGTAGGTGCTGCCGGTGAACACCCGCTGGAACTCCTGCGCCTTACCGATCGCGGCCACCCCGGTCCGGCCCTGACCGATCAGCCGGTCCAGGTGCGGGCGCATCACCTCCAGCTTGCGGTCCCCCTTCGCGAAGCCGAGCACCGGGATGTCGTGCTCCGCGGCGAACTCGGCGACGTCGCGGCGGAACCGCAACCCGATCTTCTCCAGGATCGCCGGGGACGGGATCGGGAACCCCAGGTGCGCGGTCAGGAAGCCAACCACCTGCCCGGACACCTGCAGGTTAGGCACCCATCCATTGAGGTAGATCCGATCAAAGCACTCCAGATCCAAACCCACGTGCCCATCCAGGATGTCGTTCACGGTCACGACACGGGTCGCCATGGATGCCTCCGGGGAGCGGCGTCAGCACAACCCCGCCAGCCTGCACCTACCCAACCGCAACGTCACCCGCCAACCCGACCACCACCTCGGCGGTCCGAGGCGAAGCCTCACTGGAAAACAGCTCCACGCTGCTCAGCGGAATGGCGGTCACCCAGCAGAAACAACGGGAGGAGCGCGGCAGAAAGGAGGGCGAGTCCGGCCACCCATAGCGCGTGGTGCAGACCGGTGACGAACAAGTGCTGTCCGGCCGGGGCGAGGCGCGCTCCGGTTCCGCTGGCGCCGGGCAGGTCGGCGTAGACCAGGGCGCCGAGCACGGCCACACCGAAGACCTGCCCGAGCTGGCGGGCCGCGTTGAGCACGGCGGAGGCCTGCCCGGCGCGAACGGAGCCGACGGCGGACATCGCGATCGTGCTCATCGGAGTGCCGCACAACCCGATCCCGGCGCCCAGGAGGGCGAAGTTCCACCAGACCGCGCCGATCGCGCTGTCCGGCGCCAGGCGTAGCAGCCCGAGCGTGGCGGCGCCGGCCACGAGCAGGCCGACGACGAGCGGTCGGCGTTCCCCGATTCGGCCGACGAGGCGGCCCGAGGCCGCTGCAGCCACAGCGTAGGCCACCCCCATCGGGGCGACGGCCAACCCGGCCGTAACCGCCGAGCGGCCCTGGACCTGCTGGAAGTAGGCGCTGAAGTACACCAAGGCGCCGACGAAGGCGAAGAACACGACGAACGCCGCGGTGTTGGCCACGGCAAAGGCCGGCCGGCCGAACAATGACATGTCGACCAGCGGGTCGGCGCGACGGCGCTCGGCTATGACGAACCCGACCAACATCAGCGCCCCCGCGGCAAATGCTCCCAGCACCCAGGTCGTCGTCCAGCCCCGAGCCTGGCCCTCGATCACGCCGAGCGCCAGCAGAGCTACCCCGGTCGTGGTGAGCACCGCCGCCGTGGCGTCGAACCGACTGACGGCCGGAGTGGTCGGCAACCGCGGCAGAACCCACGCTCCCACGGCGAGCAGCGCGGCCGCGAGCGGCACCGCCGCGAGGAACACCGCACGCCAGCCGAACCCGGCGACCAGCAGTCCACCCAACGGCGGCCCCACGGCGAGGGCCACTCCGGAGCTGGTCGACCACAACCCGATCGCGGCCGCTCGTTGGCGCGGGTCCTCGAATACTGCTCGGATGATCGTCAGGCTGCCCGGCGCCAACAGCGCCGCACCCAGCCCCTGCACCACCCGACCCGCCAACAGGATCCCGACCGAGGGCGCCGATCCGGTGATCAGCGAGCCGAGCCCGAAGAACGTCACCCCGGTCAGAAACAGGCCCTTGCGCCCCCGGCGGTCACCGAGGGCCCCGGCGGGCAGCAACATGCTGGCGTAGATCACCACGTAGGCGTCGACGGTCCACTCCAGCTGCGCGGCCGACGCCTGCAGCTCGTGCCCGATCACGGGCAGCGCCACGGTAGCTGTCAAGTCAAGTGAGACAGTTGATCTTTACTGAGTTGGCTCTGGGACGGGCTGGTTGATCCACGCTGTCTCGGGCAACTGCGGGGGTTGTGGCCGCTGGCTGAACCGCTCGGGGTGCTGTGCGTGGGCGCGGTCGAGGGTGTGCTGGCGGCGTGCATGGACCTCGGCGGCGGTGCCGAAGTGCACCGAGGCAGGGGTGTGCATGCCGATCCCGGAGTGGCGGTGCTCGTGGTTGTAGGCGGTGAAGAACCGGTCACAGAACTCGCGCGCGTCGGCGAGAGAGCCGAACCGCTCGGGGAAATCGGGCACGTATTTGAGGGTCTTGAACTGGGATTCAGAGTACGGGTTGTCATTCGAGCAGCGGGGCCGTGAATGGGAACGACACACCCCGAGGTCGATCATCATTTCCGACACCGGTTTCGAGGTCATCGAGCCGCCCCGGTCGGCGTGGATCGTGTGCGGGACGATCTGGTTGGCCGCGACCGCGCCGGCCAGGAAGTCCTTCGCCACGACCGCGTCTTCGGCGTTCGCGACCAGCCAGCCGGGGACGTAGCGGGAGAAGATGTCCAGCACGACGTAAAGTTTGTACCATTCTCCCTTCCGTGGGCCTTTCAGTGCGGTGATGTCCCAGGACCACACCTCGCTCGGGCCGCGCGCCAGCAGCTCGGGGCGGACCCGCGGCGGATGGGTGGCCTGGGCGCGTCGTTCCCGGCTCTGCCCGGCCGCCCGCGCGATCCGGTACATGCTCGACATCGAGCACCAGTAGCGGCCCTCGTCCAGCTCCCGGGCCCACACCTGCGGGATCGCCAGGTCCCGGTAGGCCTCGGAGTTCAGCACCGCCAGCACCCGGGCGCGCTCGTCCGGGGTGATCGTCGAGGGCGGCGGCCAGCGCGCACGGTGGGGTCCGTGCACCGGTCCGGGCCGGTCGGCCTGGTGTCGGTAGTGGGTGGCCCGAGACCGGCCGGTCAACGCGCACGCCGCCGCGATCGACACCTGCGCAGCCCGCAGGTCGGTGAACGCGGTGTCCATCACCTCGACGGCCGCGGCGGATTCTTCTCCTCCGCGCTCTCGGAGAGCTGTTCCAAGAGCGCGTGTGCTTTTCCCATGATGTCCAACGCCGTCCGCGTTCTCGCCAACTCGGATTCGAGCTTCGCGTTCCGGGCGCGGAGCCGTTCCAACTCGGCCGTCTCCGTGGACCGTTTCGGCGGCTTTCCCGACCGGCGGGAACCGGACACGCCTTCGAGTGCTCCGGCGTCCCGGGCGCGGGCCCATTCGATCACATGCGACGAGTACAGACCCTCCCGGCGCAGGATCGCACCCTTCTCACCATTCGGCGCGGCCTCGTACTCGGCGAGGACCGCCAACTTGTACTCCGGGCTGAACGAACGACGCGAAGGACGCGGCGACGGGCCATCATCGGCCCGCGGACCCGACGGCCGCGACGGCTCGCCCCGCCCGCCGACGTCTGGACGCCGCTCCTCGGTTGACACAGACACCAGGATCTCCGATCACGCCCTCAAGTGGGAACAGCTGCTGGGGAAGCTGTCTCACGTGATCTTGACAGAGAGGGCCACACTGACGACCGTCGTCGATACGACCGCCAGGAACAGCCCGAGCGACACCACGAGCAAGGTCAACCACGGACTGCGCCGGGACGGACGCGTCACCCCGTCTTCGTCCATGCCCTCACGGTGCGCCACCCGCTGGCCAGAAGGCCAACACCCAGTTGCTCTACCAACTATTGTGGATTGTTATGGAGCTGCGGCAACTGGACTACTTCGTCGCGGTCGTCGAGGAGGCCAACTTCACCCGAGCTGCAGCCCGGGTGCACGTGGCCCAGCCTGCGGTCAGTGCCCAGATCCGCAGGCTCGAGCGTGAACTCGGCCAAGACCTGCTCGACCGGACCGCGCGCGTGGTGCGGCTGACTGCGGCCGGTGCGGCCGTGCTGCCCTACGCCCGCGCCGCCCTCGCGGCGGTCGCCGCTGTGCGTACCGCCGTCGAGCAGCTCACCGGGCTGCTGCGTGGGCACCTGAGCATCGGCACCGTCACCTTCCAGTCCGAACGCCTCGACCTGCCCGGCTTGCTCGCCGGGTTTCACCGCGATCACCCCGCTGTGCAGATGACGCTCGCGGTCGCCGGGTCCGACCAGCTGCTCCACGCCCTCCACACCGGCCACCACGATCTGGCGTTCGTCGGCCTCGGCGCCGCTCTACCTCCGGAGATCGACACCCACGTCCTGATCGACGAACCGCTGCTCGCCGTCGTCCCGGCGGAGCATCCACTGGCCGCACTCCGCACCGTCGAGCTGCGCACCCTCGCCGAGCATCCGCTGATCAGCCTGCCGCGCGGCACCGGCCTGCGCGCCTGCCTGGACGCCGCCTGCGCGGCCAGTGGGATCGCCGCCCACGTCACCTATGAGGCTGCCGAACCGCGCATGGCCGCTCAGCTCGCCGCACATGGATTCGGTGTGGCCATCGTGCCCGCAGGCGTCGCCACCGCCCGGAGCCCGCAGCTCCACGCTCTGACGATCACCGATCGTCCCTTGCGGGCCCGCCTCGCGGCCGCCTGGCGTGCGGCCGGTCCGACGAGCCCGGCGGCACGCGCACTGATCAACCACGTGCGCACTGAAACGACGGCAGCACCCGACGGAGGAACCCCGGCCGGGACGTCACCTCCGGCGCGCCGCGCGTTAGGCCCGCGTTAGCCCGCCGGTAGGGTCCCTCGCGATCAAGCTGGTGGGCTCGGCATGGTCGTGACGCCGAGGAGCGCGAGGGGGACGAGATGAGCTGGCCGTGGCGACGGAATCGGCCCGGGGTCGGCAGGATCGACCGCCTGGTGGTCCAGCAGTACGACCCCCGGCGCACGGTCACCATCGGCGGCATCGTCACCTGTCTGCGCGGGCTGCTCGACTACGCCCCGCCCGGCGTCGCGCTGGCCGTGGTCGGCGTCGACGAGTCCGGCACGGCGGACACTCCGCTCGGGCGCTGGCAGACCCTGCGGCGGGGCGGGCGCGAGATCTGGTTCCTGCCCGTGGCGCGGATCGACACCGGGCGCCCCAAGGGGTTCGTCCCGCACTCGGCGCGGCTCATCGCGGGGCTGCTGCGCTACCGGGCGCGGATCCCGCGCGCCGCATCCGTCCAGGCGCACCGGGTCGACGTCGGGCTGGCCACCCGCCTGCTGTTCCGCGCCCCGCTGGTGTACTGCATCCACACGCAGGAGCGCGGGCTGCTCGGGCCCACCTCCGACTCCTTCTGGCGATTCACCGGGAGCCTGCACGAACGGCTGGACCGCGCGATCGCCCGACGGGCGGCACGGGTGATCGTGTTCAACCCGGCCTACGCCGAGACGGTGCGGCGGTGGAACCCGCGCACGGTCTCCGCGCCGACCTGGTTCGACCCGGCGATCACCACGGCGGCGCCCGACCCGGCCCCCCCTGCCGTGGTCTGGGTCGGCAGGCTCGAGGTGCCCAAGGACCCCGGGCTGGCCGTGCGGGCCTTCGCTGCGCTGGCGAGGGCCGAGCCGGAGGTGCCGTGGACGCTTGAGGTGGTGGGGTCGGGCACCCTGCGGCAGGCGGTGGAGGCGCAGATCGCCGCGCTGCCGCCCGACATCGCCTGCCGGATCACGCTGCGCGGGCGGCTGGCCGCGCCGGAGGTTGCCGCGGTGCGCGGCCGGTCCGGGGTGTTCCTGATGACCTCGCACGCCGGGTACGAGGGGTTTCCGCGGGTGTTGGTGGAGGCCATGGCCGCCGGGCTGCCCGCGGTGGTGACCGCGGGGGCCGACACCGGGGGTCTGGTCCAGCCGGGTGTGTCGGGTTTCGTGTGCGGGCGGGAGCCTGCGGAGCTGGCCGACGCCCTGCGGGCCGCGCGGGGCCTGGACCGCGCGAAGGTGGCCGACGCGGTGGCCGCGTTGAGCGCCCCGCGGGTCGTCCGGGAGGTCTTCTTTCCGGACTCCGCCGAGCAAACCGGTCATGTCCCGATGTAGTTCGGATAACGATCGGATCGGTCGGACCGATGGGTTGGGTGAAAGATCGACCCCGACCGGGCAGGGTGGGTCCAGCCGGACGGAAGGCCCGGGCTCACCCTTTTCGTTCGTGCGTGCGTCACCCGCCATTTTCGGTCGTGAACGGGAGCAAGCGTGAAAGACGCCCCTTGCGGTGGCGCCGCCACAGCACCGCAGACGCGTGTCCGATGAGGGCGACCGACCGTCGGCCCATGGGCATGGTGCTGGGTGCCCGCGTCATCGAGGTCGTGCGGGCACTGGCGATGGCGGGCATTCCGGTCGGGGTCGTCACGCCGACCGGTGATCCGGCTCGCTGGTCCCGGTATGCGCGCAACGTGATGACGTGGGACTGGATGCTGCCCGCCGGGCGGCATGACGAGGCCCTGGCCGACCGCCTCGTGGAGTTCGGCAGGCGGCAGGCCGCTCCGCCGGTGCTCATGTACTGCTCGGACCAGTCGATGGTCTTCGTCTCCCAGCACCGGGAGCGGCTCGCCGCGGGATTTCGCTTCGTCATACCGGATGCCGGGCTGGTCAAGGCGGTGGAGGACAAGGCGCGGTTCACCGCCTTGGCGGCGGAGCGCGCGCTGCCGGTGCCGCCGACGGTCGTCGTGGACCAGTGCCTGCCGGAGCCGCCGGACGAGCTGCTCGATCTCGGGCTGCCGATCATCGTGAAGCCGACGGCTCGCGATCACACGTGGGTCACGGCCGTGGGCAGCTCGACCAAGGCGCTGCGGATCGAGACCAAGGAAGAGCTGCTGGAGTTCTGGCCGCGGCTGCATGGACTGAGCAAGCCCGCCGTCGCCCAGGAATGCATCCCGGGGCCGGAGACCGCCGTGGTCAGCTACCACGTCTACGTCGACGAGAAGGGCGAGGTCGCGGGCGAGTTCACCGGGCGGAAGATCCGGACGCTCCCGGCCGAGTACGGGCACACCAGCTCCCTGACGATCACCGACGACCCGGAGGTCGCCCGGCTCGGCCGAGAGGTCTGCCGAGCCGTGGGCCTGCGGGGCGTGGCGAAGCTTGACTTCAAGTACGGCCCGGACGGGTGCCTGTACCTGTTCGAGATCAACGCACGGCTCACCCTGTGGGCACACCCGGGGGCACGGGCTGGGGTGAACCTTCCGGCGATCATGTACGCGGATCTCACCGGACGGCCTCGCCCGGAATGCCGCCCGACCCGTGCAGGCCTCGACTGGGTGCATCCCAAGGACGTACTCGCCGCCCGCGCCCACGGGATCTCGATGGCCGAGTGGCTGACGTGGCTGTGGCGCACGCGGCCGGTCAAAGCCGTGTGGCGCTGGGACGACCCGGGGCCGCTGCTCGGGATGCTCGCGGTTCAGGTCAAGGGCGCGGCCCGGGGTTCGTCGGCAGAGGCCCCCCACTGACCCATGCGCATCGGCCTGCTCAGTGACGTCCACGCGAACCTCTTCGCGCTCCGGGCGGCGATCGCCCGGCTCCGCGCCGAGGGGGTCGACGCCTGGGTGTGCGCGGGCGACCTGGTCGGCTACGGCCCGCACCCCAACGAGTGCGTCGAGGCGATCGCCGAGCTTGAGCCGATCTGCGTGGCAGGCAACCACGAGCTGATGCTGCTCGGAGCCCTGCCGGACGCGCGCGCAGGCCGGCTGGCCCGCCGCAGCATCGCCTGGACCCGTGACGTGGTGCGGGCCGACGTGCGGTCCTACCTCGCCGCGCTGCCGCGCACGGCAGGCGCTGCGGGCATGGCCGTCGCACACGGGTCGCCCGACGACCCGGAGGAGTACGTCCGCGCCGACGAGCGGGCCGCCGTGCTGCTGCGGTCGCTCTCGGCCGAGCACCTGCTCGTGCTGGGCCACACGCACCACCCGTGGCTGTACCGGGCGGGCGTCGGGAGCCTGTTCCCCTCCACGACGGCAGGCCCCCCGAGCTCGGCGGGGCTCTCGCTCACGGCGAACACGCAATACCTGGTCAACCCCGGAGCCGTTGGCCAGTCGCGGGAGCGCGAGCCCATCCCGCGGGCCCGGTTCGCCCTGGTCGACCTCGCGCGCGCGCAGGTGCGCTTCTTCGCGGAACCGTACGACATCACGGCCACCCGGGCCGCGCTGCGCGCAATGCGGCTTCCCGGGGACGCCGTCCACATCCGTCCCGGACGGGTGGCCGCGGCGACCCGCCGCGCCCGGCGCCTGCTGGGACTGCGCCGCTGACTGAGTGCACCGGGAGCGGACCTGTGATCGCCGGGAGCGGGACATGAGGTGCGCCTACACACCCCATGTCCCGCCCCCGGCGATCATGCCGCACCGGGAGCGACCGGCTGGGCCTTCTGCGCGAGCATGTTCTGCGCGAAGAACGCGGCGAGCTCGGCCGTCGCGTCCAGCGGCAGCACGTGCGCGACGTACTGGTCAGGACGCACCACGACGACGGCGCCGGAGCGGTCGATCCCGCGCAGGTCGAAGATGTCCTGCGTGGGGTCGGCCGCGTAGACCTTCTCGTAGTCGATCAGCTCGAACGGGCCCACCCGCGGCAGGAACAGCTGGGGGACCCGCGCGATGTCGACCTCCGCGTGGTCCTGTTGGTAGACCGCCTTGATGTCGAACACGCTGTCCGAGTCGGTCCCCGCCGGCGTGTACCGCACCACCGGCGACTCTGACGAGGCGGCCACCCACTCGGCCCACTGCGCGAGCCTCGACCCGTCCGTGTCGGCGAACGCGTACAACCGCCACCGCCCGTCGGCGCGGGCGTGGTGCCCGAGGTGGATCGGGTTCGAGTCGGCGACCCGGCGGACCAGGACCGACTTGAAGCGCTTGCCGATCGGGAATCCCTTGGCCAGATCCTGGTGCGTCGGCTCACCGATGATCATCGACGGCGGGTACTGGGTCATGAAGCCTGCCGGAAACTCCGCGGTGCTGGTGTAGAACTCGCCGAGCGCCGCCGGGGAGTCGAACTCCTCCGGCTTCTTGGCCATGAGGGTCGACCACTCCTTGTCGAAGTCGATGAGGTTCTGCGCGATCACCTGGCGCTCGGCCGAGTAGGTGGAAAGCAGCGACTCGGGGCTTCGCCCCCGGAGCACGGCCGCGAGCTTCCAGCCGAGGTTGAACCCGTCCTGCATCGAGACGTTCATGCCCTGGCCTGCCTTCGCGCTGTGCGTGTGGCAGGCGTCGCCGGTGATGAACACGCGCGGGGTGCGGCCCTCGGCGTCGGCGGGAACGTCGTCGAACTTGTCGGTGAGGCGGTGGCCGACCTCGTAGACGCTGTACCAGGCGACGTTGCGCACGTCGAGGGTGTAGGGGCGCAGGATCTCGTTCGCCTTGGCGATCGCCGCCTCGACGGTCGTCTTGCGCACCTTGCCCGCGTCGTCGGCGGCGAGCTCGCCGAGGTCGACGTACATGCGGAACAGGTAGCCGCCCTCGCGGGGGATGTGCAGGATGCTGCCTGCGCGCGACTGGATCGCGCACTTGGTGCGGATGTCGGGGAAGTCGGTCACCGCGAGGACGTCCATCACGGCCCACGCGTGCATGGCCGACTGCCCGACCATCCGGCGGCCGATCGCCTCGCGGACCTTGCTCCAGGCGCCGTCGCAGCCCACGACGTACTTCGCGCGCACGGTGCGTTCCCGGCCTGTGAGGTCGCCGACGGTGTGCCGCAGCGTGGCCGTCACCGGGTGGTCGCCGTCGCCCGCGATCTCGAGCCCGACGAACTCCAGTCCGTAGTCCGGTGTCGTGCGCGTGGGCGCGTTCCTCGCCACCTCGGCGAAGTGGTCGAGCACGCGCGCCTGGTTCACGATCAGGTGCGGGAACTCGCTGATCCCGTGCGGGTCGTCCACGGTGCGCGAGGTACGAATGATCGTCGAAGGGTCCGCGGGATCGGGTGTCCAGAAGTTCATCGAGCTGATCTGGTACGCCTCGGCGATGATCCGCTCGGCGAACCCGAACGCCTGGAACGTCTCGACGCTGCGCGCCTGGATGCCGTCGGCCTGGCCGATCGCGAGGCGCCCGGCCCGGCGTTCCACCATGCGGGTCGTGATGTCGGGGAACCGGGCCAGCTGGGCCGCGAGGAGCATGCCCGCCGGGCCGGAGCCGACGATGAGCACGTCGACTTCCTCGGGCAACTCCGCCGGTCGGTTCAGGCCGGTCCCCGCCGCCGGGCTGACGCGCGGGTCCGCCGACACATATCCATGGTGGTGAAATTGCATCGCTGTCGGTTCCTTCCCGGACGGCCGTGTCGTGCTCTCGCGGGTATCCAGTCTCGCTGGCCCCGTCAGCCCGAGGAAGGCCCCGAGGAAGGCTATGGAGCGGATCCGGCGGTGTCAGTCGGCCGAGCCGCCCAGGTAGGCGCGGTGCAGGACCTCGGGGTGCTCCTTGAGATCCGCAGCGCTGCCGGAGTAGGTGACGCGGCCGCTGGCGACCACCAGCGCCGTCGTCGCCAAGCCCAGAGCCAGATTGGTGAACTGTTCCACCAGCAGGACCCCGACGCCGCCCGCGCTGATCTCCTCGATCATGGGCAGCAGGCGCATGAAGACGACCGGCGCCAGGCCGAGGGACATCTCGTCGATCAGCAGGAACCGCGGCCGGCTCGCGAAGGCCCGGGCGAGGACGACCATCTGCTGCTCACCGCCGGAGAGGAGCCCGCTCGGGCTGTCCCGGCGCTTCTCCAGCTCGGGGAAGCGGGCGAGCGCCTCGCCGATCCGGTCCGGGTCGCCGGTGACCAGCCGGAGGTTCTCCAGGACCGTGAGGGAGGGGAACACGGCGCGGCCCTGCTCGATGTGGGCCAGCCCCAGCCGGGCCCGTTTGACCCGCGGCAGCTTGGTCACCGGGGTGCCGTCGAGGACGATGGTCCCGCTGCTCGGTGCGATCACCCCGGAGATGGCCTCGAGCAGGCTGGTCTTCCCGGCGCCGTTGGGGCCGACCAGCGCGGTGACCGTCCCCGCGGGGACCGTCAGGTCGACGTTGCGGATGACCGGGCCGCTGCCCCGGCTCACGGTGACGTCGCTGATCTCCAGCGCGCTGGTCACAGCATCTCCGTCTCACCCATGTAGGCCTGCAGCACGGCCGGGTTGGTCAGCACCCGCTCCTGCGGGCCGTGGTCGAGCACCTGGCCGAAGTCGAGCACGGTCAGCGTCGGGCACACCCGCCGGACCATGTCCAGGTCGTGCTCGATCAGCAGCAGCGCGATGCCGAACCGTGCGGGCACCTGCGAGAGGCGCTTGCCGAGCGCGAGGTGTTCCTCGTGGGAGAGGCCCGCCGCAGGCTCGTCGAGCAGGAGCACGCGGGGGCGGGCGAGCACGTTGGCAGCGACCTCGACCAGCCGACGGGTGCCGACGTCGACCGTGGCCAACCGGGTGTCCGCGGGCGGGCAGCCGATGAAGGCGAGCACCTCGTCGACCTCGGCCGCGGGGATCCTCCTGCGGGCCACGAAGCGCACGTAGGCCCGGATGGTCAGGCCCGGCGGCACGCGGTCCTGTTGGAAGGTGCGGCGCAGCCCGAGCCGGGCGCGGCGGGTCGGCGACAGCCCGTCAAGGCGCCGCCCATCCAGGTGGACCGAGCCGGTGTGCCGGGGTAGGAAGCCGGAGAGCGCATCGACCAGGGTGGACTTGCCTGCCCCGTTGGGCCCGATGAGCCCGGTGATGGTGCAGGCGTCGATGGTCAGGTCCACCGAGTCCAGCGCCTTGACCTCGCCGAAGGTGACCGAAAGGCCCCGTACCTCGAGGACGGTCTCCGCCTGGCCTTCCGGGGGAAGGTAGGTCGCCTCGGGATCCTCCTCGTCCGCGAGGGTGTTGGCCGCCACGCCGCGGCGGCGCAGCTGCCGCTTCCACCAGATGGCGCGGATCTGGGTGCCGACGTTGGTCTGGGTGGTCAGCGCCTGGACGCCGAGGACGCCGAAGATGACGAACGCCCAGTCCTGCGGTACGCCCCAGCGCTTGAGCAGCTCGGGCACCAGCACCCAGAGGATGCCGCCGAAGATGGCCATGTCGATCAGATGCGCCCCGGACATGACCGCGAGCACGTACAGCGCAAGGGATTGGATCGGGCTGAAGCTGCTCGGGAACGCGAGGCCGACCTGGCCTGCGACGAGCCCGCCGCTGATGCCGCCGAGGACCGCACTGACGCCGAACGCGGTGAGCTTCGAGCTGGGCACGCTGGCGCCGACCGAGGCGGTGCCGCGCTCGGAGTACGCCACGGAGCGCCAGCTGCTGCCCCAGCGGCTGGTCTGCGCCGCATGGACCAGCAGGCAGACGACGATCAGCACCACGATGCTGAAGAAGAAGTAGGAGCGGTCGTCGCTGAACGCGTCGGGCCGCAGCACCTGGATGCCCTGGGCGGCGCCGGGGAACTGGATCTGCACCAGCGTGACGTCCGCGGCGGCGGCGAAGCCCAGAGTGACGACGGCGAGGTTGACCCCCCGCAGCCGCAGCGCAGGCAGACCGATCAGCACGCCGAGCAGCCCCGCGCCCACGCCGCCCGCGATCAGCCAGACGATGAAGCCGCCCGGCGCGTCGATCTCGCTCAGGAGGGAGACCACCCAGGCGCCTGCGGCGGCGAAGGTCAGCTGGCAGAGCGAGATCATCCCCGCGCTGCCGGTCACCACTCCGAGCCCGAGGATGGCGATGGTCGCCACGACCGCGGTGGTGCCGAGGTAGACCAGGTAGCCGGAGAGGCCGACGCTCAGCGCGTAGCCGACCGCGGCGCCGACCACGGCGACGAGCGCAGGCACGGCGAGGGCGCGGGCCCGCCGGATGGTTGCGACGTCGGTGCGCGGCAACGGCAGGGCGCGCTTCCCGCCGTCCGCGGTCTCAGCGCGCGGCATCCCAGACCTCCTTGCGCTGCAACCACAGCAGGAACGCGACGATGAACAGGAACGGCAGGAAGTACCGGATCAGCGAGACCGACTGGACCTGCGCGACCGCCCCCTGCAGGAGCCCCAGCACCAGCCCTCCGACCACCGCGAGGTCCAGCCGCCGGAAGGCGCCGAGCAGCGCCGCGGCCGCGGCAGGCACGATCAGCATGGCCAGCGAGGTGGCGTCGTTGGACTGCGTCGGCGCGACGATCAGGATGACGACGGCGCTGATCACGCCGCTGACCGCCCAGACCGTGACGCTGAGCGGCTTGGCCGGGATCCCCAGCAGCTCGGCGGTCGTCGGGCGCTCCGAGAGGGCTCGCAGCCGGGTGCCGATCGATGTCCGGGACAGGACCAGGCGGCAGACGACGGCGACCAGCACGGCGAGGCCCACCGTGAAGACCGTCACCTGGCTGACGGTCACGCCGCCGATCGAGAAGGCCGGACCGGCGAGGACCGGGGGGAACGGCTGCGGCCGGTTGCCGAAGAAGATGAAGGAGAGCGAGATCAGCAGGAGCAGCGGGCCGACCGTGACCGCCGACCGGATGCTGGTGTCGGCCTCGGCCAGCCAGGTCGCGATGATCCAGCCGATCACCACGCTGAGCGCGGCCCCGACGACGACGCCGACCAGCGAGGCAGGCGCGATCGCCATTCCCTGCGCGCTCACCAGCCAGACCGCGACGTAGCTGCCGAACATCCCGGTGGCGGCCTGGGCGAAGTTCACCACCCGGACCAGCCGGGCCATGAGCGTGAGACAGACCGCGAGCACCGCGTACAGCCCGCCGGCCGCGAGGCCGGCTACCGCTCCTTGCAGCATGGCGCTCCTCTGCGTCGGTGACCCCTACTTCGGCGACGGAAGCCGGAGCCAGTCGTCGGCCGCGAGCTGCCACTTGTGGGTGCCGGTGAGCAGCTTGACCGGCCAACCGGCGGTGTTGCCGTTGTGCGTCTGGCCGGGACCGAACACGTACGGGGTGCCTGCCATCGGGTTGGTGATCGGCTGCATCGTGTGCAGGGCCTGGGTCACCGACTCCCGCGTGACGTCCCCCTTCATCCCCCCGAGCACCTGAAGGAAGTAGGTGGCCGCGAGGTAGCCGCCCTGGCTGAAGGCGGTGAGCGGGATGTTGTCCTTCGTCATCAGGTCGCGCCAGTCCTTGGTCTGGGTGCTGCCTGCGTCGGTGAACGGGTAGAACTCGGCAGGCACGTACACGCCGTTGCCCGCGTTCGTGATCGCCTTCGCGTAGTTCTCGCTGTAGACGCTGGTGAGGTTCAGCCAGGTGACGTTGTTCCAGCCCTGGGCGTCCATCGCCTTCATCTGGCCGATCGAGTCCGGCTCCACGGGGTTGACGGTGACGGCGTTGCAGCCTGCCTCGCGCGCTTTGACGATGTAGGGCGTGTAGTCGGAGGCGCCGTAGGGCACGGTCGCGTCCTGGTAGATCAGCTTCTTGCCGGTGATGTCGGTCCACTGCTGGATCGCCGCCTGGTAGGCCGGGAGGGTGTTGCCTGCGATCTCGAGCAGGGCGCAGATCTTGTCCAGGTGCAGCACATCGGAGCCGTACAGCAGCGACAGCGTCATGTCGTGGAAGGGGCCGACGTTCGCAGGCGCGATGTTAGGGCTGTCGAAACAGGTCGCGTCGACCCCGATCCCGGGCATGGACAGGACCTTCTGCTGCTCGTAGTACCGCCCGTTGATCTGGCAGTCGATCAGGCTGGCACCACCGACGAGCGCCACCGCGTCGTCGCCACCGACGACCTGGCGTGCGGCCTGCCCGGCGGTGGCCGGGTCGCCCTTGTCGTCGACGATCTCGTAGTTGATCTTGTGACCGTTGACGCCGCCCTGCGCGTTGGCTCGGTCGAAGACGGCCTTGGCCGCCTGCGAGGACTCGGGGAAGGTGGCGCCACCGCTGAGCGCGTTCACCGAGCCGACAACGATCGTGGAGCCGGAGCCGCCGCCCGAGCCGCCACCTCCGCCGCACGCGCTGAGCGCCACGGTGCACACAGTCACGACGATGAGAGCCGACAGCCGGTTGTCCGTCATGCGGTGACCCCTTCGGGAACGTGGCACCTCGCCGGATCTTGTGATGGCGGGAACACTAGGAAGAGTTGCCGTGGCAACCTTGTCTCCCGATGCAGGGCAGTTGTCGGGCAGCGAAGACGTCGACGGTAGGCCAGGCAGGCCCGTCGGACGACCTCATACGCTGAGGCGTCCGGCGCCGGGCGACGTCGCCCTACTGCTGGAGGAGGCGCACATGGTGGCCACCGCACAGGGCGACACGGCCCCCGACCCCGACAAGTGGCGCACCTACGACGAGTTCGCCGCTGGGATCGACACCTACCGGCTGCCCGCCGCCGACCTGAGCGGCGAGCAGCTCCTGGTCACCCTGGACGACGGAAGCGGGCTGGAGCTGCGGTTCCTCGACGCCGCAACGGTCGAGTGGACCGCGCGCGGCCTGCTGGAGGTGCCCATCGGCACCAGGGACCCCTACGACGCCGTCGCCGTCCGGGACGACGTCTTCTTCCTCAACCTGCCGCTCACCTCGCGCGAGCGCGAAAGCCTGACGCTGGTCTACTCGCGCCGGTCGGGGCGCGTGGTCGCCGTCCAGTCGACGATCCAACCCGATGACCAGGTGACCGAGGACGTGCCGCAGGTCGCCCAGGCCTTTCGCGCCGGCATGTTGCGCGGGGTGCGCGTCTCCGGTGAGCAGCCCGCCGCGTCCCGTGACCTCATCGGCAAGCGCAACGTCTACCGGTACAGCCCGGCACACCTCTACGAGCACGTCTACCTCTCCTCGCAGCGCTACGCCTGGCAGTGTCTGCAAGGCGTGCAGCGCGGGCACGGCGACGTCGATCTGTCGACGGTCTGGAAGTTCGAGGAGGGGCTCTACCTGTTCTGCTTCCGCGAGTTCAAGATCGCTGTCGCCAGCGTGTGGCTGCACGACCTGAGCTACCAGCTACGCACCACCGGCATCTTCCTCGGCCTTGACGGCTCGGGGGCCGCCGAGCACGCCCGCGCCGGCGGGCACATCTACCCCCTTGGCGTGGTCGCATACCCGGATGTCCAGCCGGTCTGACCGGAGACAATGCAGCGCTCAACGCCGCCGCGGACCTCTGCTGCCGCCGTTCCGCGGGGCTGGGGCGGCGCCGCCGTCAGCCGGCGCGCCGCCCGTCAGCTGCCGGTAGGCGCTCGGCGAGACCTCGAAAGCAGCCTTGAAGATCCGGCTGAAGTGCGCCGCGTCGAGGAAGCCCCACCGGGCCGCGAGTGCCGCCACCGACCGGTGGCTGTGCACCGGATCGAGCAGGTCGCGGCGGCAGTGTTCCAGCCGCCGGGCGCGGATCCAGGCCGCGATCGTGGTCCCCTCCGCCCGGAACAGGTTGTGCAGGTGCCGGGTCGAGACGTAGTGCGCGGCCGCCACCTTCGTCGGGCACAGGTCCGGGTCGCCGAGGTTGGCGTCGATGTAGTCGCGGATGTGATCGACCAGCTCGCGGTTCGGGTTGGCCTGCCCGCTCCCGGTGCCGAGCTCGTCGGCGAACATCGTCGTCACCAGGTCCAGGGCGTTGTGCGCCAGTCGCAGGCCGCTCGACCCGGAGAGCTGGTCGAGGTTCTCGGCGAGCTGGACCAGGAACGGGCTGATGACCCGGCCCATGCCGGTGTCGGCGGCCATGCGGACCGCGGTCAGTTGGCCGACCGCGTCGACCGGCAGGTCGATCAGCTCGCGCGGGAACATCAGCACCATCGACCGGAAGTCGTCGTCGAAGACGAGTGTGTAGGGCCGGTTGGTGTCGTATACGGCGAGGTCGCCGGGGGTGAGGAGGGCCTGCCGCCCGTCCTGGATGAGCAGGCCGGAGCCCTCGAGCTGCAGGCTCAGCTTGAAGTAGCGGCGGTCGTCGCGGTTGATCAGAGCGGGGGTACGGCGCACGGTGTGGCTTACCGCGGTGATCTCATGGAGCGAGATGTCGGTGAGCGCCCGGCTGCGGATGCCGCCGCGGAACGGGGTCGCCCGGCCCCGACAGACGTCGAGGGACACGAAGGACCGGGAGACGATCTCCCGCCACTCACCGAAAGACGACGCGACGGAGACGGCGAGGCCGTAGTCGGACGTAGTCACCCTGCTCCTCCCCGGCCGGAACGTGCTACCCGGCCCGACGGACGGTCTGCTGGAGCGCTACGACCATATACGATGCGGCGCACGAAGGGGACTGGCTGTATCGAGCCCCTCGCCACGGCGCCCCGGCGCGATGATCGCCAGTTTCGGTGCCTGAGGTGCATACCGAGGCTGTTGCCTAATTTCGTCGTGTGCGGAGCGTGCTCGACCGAACACGGCTGTGGTGGCCGCTGGCGCGCGAACTCGGATGTCGCCGACAACTTTGGTGGCCCAAAATCCGGCGCTCGGCGGATTGGGCGACAGCCTCTACCCGCACCTCCGGCACCGAACTCGGTGATCGTGTGCCGCGAGCACGGAAGGGAGAAGCTGGTGTAGAGCGGGTTCTGTTGGACGTGCGCAACTGGGCAGGAGATGGAGGTAGGCCCTCCGGAGCCGTCCTGCAGGGGATGGCTTGAAACCACCGCATACTGCGTCGGTTAAGAGCCGGGGTGGGAAGCGATGCGGAAAAAGGCGCGCCGGTGAGTGCGTCAGGTGTGGACCAAGAAGACGAGCGCGAGCGAACCACTGTTGAAGTGTCGAAAGTTCCAGATGGTGCCAGAACCGAGGATTGATCGCATCTTCGGGAGAAGTCTGGGGGATACCTGTTTACCGCCCAGGCGGTGCCCGGCATGTAGGTGGCGTGAGCTTGGTCCGGGCTTCTGCTCGGAACGCGGGAACCTGTCGTCCTGGAAGTGTCCTCCGTCGACAGGGCGGGGGCGAGAGGGAGCGCTTCAAGTGGTGAAGAGCCGCGAGGGGTTGAGTACCGGTTACGGGGCACAGGGGCGGACTGTCTCGTAGTAGTGATGAAGCTCCTGTAATGGGAGTGGAGCGAAGGAGACGGGTCATCCAGGTCTGGAATCGATGGTCAACCGAAGTTCTCGGGAGGAACCGGATGAGTCGGCCAGGTTCGAAGCCGTTCGAGATCTCGAAGGAGGTCTTCGTGACGGCGTTTGAGAAGGTCAGGGAGAAGAAAGGGGCGCCGGGGATCGACGGCGTCACGGTTGAGCAGTTCGCGCAGGACCGCAAGGACAACCTGTACAAGCTGTGGAACCGGATGTCGTCGGGAAGTTACTTCCCGTCCCCGGTGCGGAAGGTGGAGATCCCCAAGGACGGGGGTCGGGGAGTGCGGGTCCTCGGGGTGCCCACGGTGGCCGACCGAACCGCGCAGACGGTAGCGGTGGCCTGTCTGGAGCCGTTGGTGGAGCCGATGTTCCACCCGGACTCCTACGGCTACCGTCCGGGTCGCTCGCCGCTGGACGCGGTAGCGACCTGCCGGAAGCGTTGTCTGTCCCACGAGTGGGTGCTGGATCTGGACATCGAAGGGTTCTTCGACAACCTCGATCATGACCTGGTCCTCAAGGCGGTGGCCCACCACACGAGCGAGCGGTGGCTGTTGCTGTATGTGCAGCGGTGGTTGTCCGCGCCGCTGGTGGCGGCGGACGGCACGCCGATCGCTCGTGATCGGGGCAGCCCCCAGGGTGCCGCGATTTCCCCGCTGTTGGCGAACCTGTTCCTGCATTACGCCTTCGACGCGTGGATGGCCCGGGAGTTCCCGGATGTGCTGTTCGAAAGGTTCGTCGACGACGTGATCGTGCACTGTGTGAGTCGGCAGCAGGCCCAGAGGCTGCGGGCGGCGATCGCCGCGCGGCTGGCCGAGTGTGGCGGGTTGCGGTTGCACCCGACCAAGACCCGGATCGTGTATTGCAAGAAGAGTGGAAGGCACGGCTCGCACGAGAACGTGTCGTTCGACTTCCTCGGGTACACGTTCAAACCACGCGCGGTGAGAAGACCGGACGGGTCGATGTTCACGACCTTCTCTCCGGCGATCAGCCGGGCGGCCGCCACCTCGATCCGGCGGCAGATCCGCCGGATGCGATTTCACTTACGCAGTGACCTGTCCTTCGCCGAAGTTGCCCGATTGGTCAACTCGCGGGCGGGTGCGTGGGCTGCTTACTACGGCCGGTTCGGCCCGTGGGAAACCGTCTACGTCCTCTCCCACGTCGACCACTACCTCGTGCGGTGGGCCTGCCGCAAGTACAAACACCTGCGGCGGGCCCCTCGACGAGCATGGCGGATCCTGGCCGAGATCAAGAAGACCCGGCCGGGAGTGCTCGCGCACTGGCGATGGGAAGCCATCCACCGCGTGGCAGCAGCAAGAACCGGATGACAAGAGCCCGGTGAGCTGAGAGGTTCACGCCGGGTTCCGTGGGAGCCGGCGGGTGAGACTCCCGCCGGCCACCCGACGTGTGCCGCGAGCACGGAAGGGAGAAGCTGGTGTAGATCGGGTTCTGTTGGACGTGCGCAACTGGGCAGGAGATGGAGGTAGGCCCTCCGGAGCCGTCCTGCAGGGGATGGCTTGAAACCACCGCATACTGCGTCGGTTAAGAGAACCCATGGCCGCTGCCGCGGGCCGCCTCGAAGGATGAGAATCTGGTCGGGGTCGGCCGAGCTCGTTTGCGCTTGGTGCGCGCGAACCCGTTTAAGAGACTGACGCCAGGGGCCTTCCCGGCACCTCGAACTGTTGTCCTTCGTGCACGCTTCACAGCGTCGTTGATCGGTTGGCCCCGCCGATCCCACCGGTAGGACGTTGCGGTCGAGGAGGTCGCTGGTGGAGGTGTTGGTGGAGTGTTGCGCAGGGATCGACATCGGCAAGGACGAGGTGGTGGCCTGTGTGCGGGGCCCGGCAACGAAGGGGCGGGGTCGACGCAAGCAGACCCGTACGTTCTCCTCGTTCACCGCGTCGTTGGAGGCGATGGCCGATTGGTTCACCACCGAGGGTGTCACCGAGATCGCGATGGAGGCCACCGGCTCGTACTGGAAACCCGTCTGGTACGTGCTGGAGCAGCGGGCGTTCGCGTTGAAGCTGGTCAACGCCCACCACGTGAAGATCCTACCCGGCCGAAAGAGCGACGTCCTGGACGCGGAATGGCTGGCCGAGCTGCTCGAACACGGGCTGCTGCGGGGCAGCTTCGTGCCCCCGCCGGCGATCCGGGAGTTGCGGGACCTGACCCGCTACCGCAAACGGCTCATCCAGGCCCACACCAGCGAGTGCCAGCGGATCCAGAAAACCCTGGAAGACGCGGGCATCAAGCTGGACTCGGTCGCCTCCGACGTGCTCGGGGTGTCCGGTCGGGCGATGCTGGCCGCCCTGGTCGCCGGCGAGCGCGACCCGGACATGCTCGCGGAGCTGGCCAAAGGCCGGTTGCGGCGCAAGATCCCCGCGCTGCGTCAGGCCCTGCGCGGCCGGTTCACCGAGCACCACGCGCTGCTGATCGGGTTGTGCCTGGAGCACACCGCCCACCTCGAAGCGGCGATCGCCCGACTCGACGAGCGCGTCGACACCCTGGTCGCCACCCACACCAGCGAGACCGGTCTCCCTTTCACCCGCGCCCGTGACCGACTCGACACCATCACCGGGGTCGGGAAACGGGCCGCCGAGACCGTCATCGCCGAGATCGGCGTCGACATGACCCGCTTCCCCACCGCCGCGCACCTGGCCTCCTGGGCCGGCCTCGCCCCGGGAAACAACATCACCGGCGGGAAACGCGGCTCGGGCAAGACCACCAAAGGCGACGTCTGGCTGCTCGACATCCTGACCCAGTGCGCCTGGGCCGCCGCCCGCACCCGCGACACCTACCTGTCGGCCCAGTTCTGGCGGCTGGCGCGGCGGATCGGGAAGAAGAAGGCCGCCATCGCCGTCGCGCACTCCATCCTGGTGATCTGCTGGCACCTGCTCACCCACGACTGCGACTACGACGACCTGGGCGGGGACTGGTTCACCCGCCGCAACACCGACCACCAACGTGACCGCCTCATCAAACAGCTCACCGGACTCGGCTACTACGTCACCCTCGACAAGATCGCCTAAGGAGGTCGCCTGCGGTTGATTCTCTTCACAGCCGGGGTGGGAAGCGATGCGGAAAAAGGCGCGCCGGTGAGTGCGTCAGGTGTGGACCAAGAAGACGAGCGCGAGCGAACCACTGTTGAAGTGTCGAAAGTTCCAGATGGTGCCAGAACCGAGGATTGATCGCATCTTCGGGAGAAGTCTGGGGGATACCTGTTTACCGCCCAGGCGGTGCCCGGCATGTAGGTGGCGTGAGCTTGGTCCGGGCTTCTGCTCGGAACGCGGGAACCTGTCGTCCTGGAAGTGTCCTCCGTCGACAGGGCGGGGGCGAGAGGGAGCGCTTCAAGTGGTGAAGAGCCGCGAGGGGTTGAGTACCGGTTACGGGGCACAGGGGCGGACTGTCTCGTAGTAGTGATGAAGCTCCTGTAATGGGAGTGGAGCGAAGGAGACGGGTCATCCAGGTCTGGAATCGATGGTCAACCGAAGTTCTCGGGAGGAACCGGATGAGTCGGCCAGGTTCGAAGCCGTTCGAGATCTCGAAGGAGGTCTTCGTGACGGCGTTTGAGAAGGTCAGGGAGAAGAAAGGGGGGCCGGGGATCGACGGCGTCACGGTTGAGCAGTTCGCGCAGGACCGCAAGGACAACCTGTACAAGCTGTGGAACCGGATGTCGTCGGGAAGTTACTTCCCGTCCCCGGTGCGGAAGGTGGAGATCCCCAAGGACGGGGGTCGGGGAGTGCGGGTCCTCGGGGTGCCCACGATGGCCGACCGAACCGCGCAGACGGTAGCGGTGGCCTGTCTGGAGCCGTTGGTGGAGCCGATGTTCCACCCGGACTCCTACGGCTACCGTCCGGGTCGCTCGCCGCTGGACGCGGTAGCGACCTGCCGGAAGCGTTGTCTGTCCCACGAGTGGGTGCTGGATCTGGACATCGAAGGGTTCTTCGACAACCTCGATCATGACCTGGTCCTCAAGGCGGTGGCCCACCACACGAGCGAGCGGTGGCTGTTGCTGTATGTGCAGCGGTGGTTGTCCGCGCCGCTGGTGGCGGCGGACGGCACGCCGATCGCTCGTGATCGGGGCAGCCCCCAGGGTGCCGCGATTTCCCCGCTGTTGGCGAACCTGTTCCTGCATTACGCCTTCGACGCGTGGATGGCCCGGGAGTTCCCGGATGTGCTGTTCGAAAGGTTCGTCGACGACGTGATCGTGCACTGTGTGAGTCGGCAGCAGGCCCAGAGGCTGCGGGCGGCGATCGCCGCGCGGCTGGCCGAGTGTGGCGGGTTGCGGTTGCACCCGACCAAGACCCGGATCGTGTATTGCAAGAAGAGTGGAAGGCACGGCTCGCACGAGAACGTGTCGTTCGACTTCCTCGGGTACACGTTCAAACCACGCGCGGTGAGAAGACCGGACGGGTCGATGTTCACGACCTTCTCTCCGGCGATCAGCCGGGCGGCCGCCACCTCGATCCGGCGGCAGATCCGCCGGATGCGATTTCACTTACGCAGTGACCTGTCCTTCGCCGAAGTTGCCCGATTGGTCAACTCGCGGGCGGGTGCGTGGGCTGCTTACTACGGCCGGTTCGGCCCGTGGGAAACCGTCTACGTCCTCTCCCACGTCGACCACTACCTCGTGCGGTGGGCCTGCCGCAAGTACAAACACCTGCGGCGGCCCCCTCGACGAGCATGGCGGATCCTGGCCGAGATCAAGAAGACCCGGCCGGGAGTGCTCGCGCACTGGCGATGGGAAGCCATCCACCGCGTGGCAGCAGCAAGAACCGGATGACAAGAGCCCGGTGAGCTGAGAGGTTCACGCCGGGTTCCGTGGGAGCCGGCGGGTGAGACTCCCGCCGGCCACCCGACATGCCTGTGGGTGGAACGGTCAGTGGGCGGTGTGGTGCTGGCGACCATGCCTGTGGGTGGAGCGGTCAGTGGGCGGTGTGGTGCTGGGACGGAGACTGGGCCGCGTGCGCGAACGCGATCGTCGGCAGGTCGACCGCGTGCGCCCCGCCGTCGGCCACCGTCACCGACCCGGTGACGTAGGCGGATTCGGCGGAGGCGAGGAACCGGATGACCGAGGCGATCTCCTCGGGGGTGCCCGGCCTGCCCAGCGGTACGTCGGCGGTCACCGTCCGGTAGGCGTCCTCGCGGTCGGCCAGCCCGGCCTGCCTGCACAGCGCGTCCATCTCCTCGTCCGCCATCGGGGTGCGCACCCAGCCGGGGCAGACCGCGTTCACCCGGATCCCGTGCCGTCCGTAGTCCCGGGCCAGCGAGCGGGTGAGCCCGATCAGCGCGTGCTTGCCGACGGTGTAGCCTGCGACCTCCGGTCCGGCGAACAGCCCTGCCAACGAGGAGACGATCACCACCGTCCCACGGGTCCGCATCAGCTCCGGCAGGGCCGCTCGGCTGGTCGTGAACGCCGTGGTGAGGTTCGATCGGAGGCTGTCTTCCCACTCGGCGTCGTCGGTGTCGCCGACCGCGGACAGCCCGTGCCCGCCTGCGTTGGGGACGACGACGTGCAGTCCGCCGAACCGCTCGACCGCCGTCGCGACCGCCTTGCCGATCTGCTCCCGGTCGGCGGCGTCCGCGACCACCGGCAGCGCCCCGGTGCGGGCCGCGACCTCCGCGAGCGGCTCGCGCCTGCGGCCCACCACCACGACGTTCGCACCCTCGCCTGCGAGGCGCTCTGCGATGGCGGCGCCGATGCCGGTACCGCCGCCGGTGACGAGGGCGGTCTTCCCGTCGAACGGGCTGGTCATGGTGCTCCTTCGAGGTGGGCGTCAGGCGGGGAACGCGGAGCGCGCCAGGTAGCCGAAGTCCGAGACCAGGCTGGTGCCGTTGACCGGGGTGGACCGCGGGGAGGACAGGTAGAGCACGTGGTCGGCGACCTGCTCCGCGGTCTGCACCGGGTAGGGGACGCCACGGAAGCCTGCTGTCCGCCCGAGGTCGGTGCGGGACATGGGGGTGTCGACGATCGACGGGCACACGCAGTTGACCCGGATGCTCTGGTCGGCAAGCTCCACCGACAGGGCCCTGGTCAGCTGCAGCACCGCCCCCTTGGAGGCGTTGTACGGGACCATCCCGGGCGCCGCCACGAAGCTCGAGTCCGAGGCGAGCAGGACAACGGCGGGCGCGTCGGAGCAGGCCAGGTGCGCGCACGCGTGCTTGACCAGCAGGAACGGCCCGCGCACGTTGACGGCCATGACGGCGTCCCAGGCCTCGGTGGTCGTCTGCCGCAGGCTCTTGGCGAACGGGCCGGAGATCCCGGCGCAGCCGACGACGACGTCAAGGCCCCGGTAGCGGGCGGTGATCGACTGCACCGCGGCGGCGACCTCCTGCTCGACGGCGACGTCCGTGGCGACGAAGGTGACATCCACGCCTGCTCGGTCCCCGAGTTCGGCCGCGAATGCGTGCCCGGTGTCGGCGTCGATGTCGAGCAGCGCAAGCCGGGCGCCCTCCCGGGCGAACGCCCAGGCGCAGGCGCGGCCGATGCCGGAGGCGGCCCCGGAGATCAACACCGTGCGGCCGTGCAGTTCGAGATCCATCCGCCGCCCCCTCCTGAACGCACCCGGCGCAGGATGGCAGCGCGTCCCGGGGGCCGGGTTGACGCAGAAGGAACCGTGCCTTGACGCTCCCGGCACAGCCTGCTCACACCTCTTGTTCAACGTCCTGCCGCACTTCATCCTCGGCGGCTACGGGTGGTGCGCCGCCACGGCCCCACGACGATCCTCGGCAGGAGAGGAACCGCAGCCATGGCGACCAACCTGTACATCGACGGCGAGTGGACCGCGGCCTCCGGCGGCGCGCTGCCCACCCTCGACCCGGCGACCGAGGAGGTGCTCGACGAGGTCGGCCTCGCCGACCGGGCGGACGTCGACGCCGCCGTCGCCGCCGCGCGCCGCGCGTTCGAGGACCCGCAGTGGCGGGCGATGCTGCCGGTGCAGCGGGCCCGGCTGCTGTTTCGGCTGGCGGAGGTGATCGAGGCGCACGCCGATGAGCTCGCCGTCCTGGAGACCCGCGACCAGGGCCAGCCCATCGGCGTCTCCCGCTCGGTGAGCGTGAACGGCGCCGCCGAGCACTTCCGCTACTACGCGGGCTGGGTCACCAAGATCGAGGGCGCCACGGCTCCGGTCTCCTTCCCCGACACGCTGCACTACACCCGGCGCGAGCCGATCGGGGTCTGCGCCCTGATCACGCCGTGGAACTTCCCGCTCATGATCCTTTCGTGGAAGCTCGCCCCGGCGCTCGCCACCGGCAACACCGTGGTGATCAAGCCCGCCGAGCAGACCCCGCTGACCGCGCTCCGGCTGGTCCAGCTCGCCGAGCAGGTGGGCTTCCCCGCGGGCGTCATCAACCTCGTCACCGGCGACGGCAGCACCGGCGCCGCCCTCGCCGAGCACCCCGGGGTGGACAAGGTCTCCTTCACCGGGTCCACCGAGGTGGGACGCTCCATCGTGCGCGCGAGCGCGGGCAACCTGAAGCGGGTCACCCTCGAGCTCGGCGGCAAGGCGCCGTCCATCATCGCCGCCGACGCGGACATCGATGCCGCGGTGGGCGGCAACATCGCAGGCGGGCTGCTCAACAGCGGCCAGGTCTGCGCCGCCTACACCCGCTTCTACGTCGACCGCAAGCGCGCGGACGAGTTCGTCACCAAGCTCGCCGAGGGCGTCAGCGGGATGCGGCTGGGCGCCGGGCTCGACGAGGGCACCCAGCTCGGCCCGCTCGTCTCCGCCGAGCACCTGCGCTCGGTCGAGTCGCTCGTGTCCACCGGCACGTCGGAGGGCGCCCAGCTGGTCACCGGCGGGCAGCGGGCCCAGGACCGGGGCTGGTTCTTCCAGCCGACCGTCTTCGCCGGGGTCGAGGACGACATGACGATCGCGACCCGGGAGATCTTCGGGCCGGTGCTGGCGGTGCTCTCCTACAACGACGAGGACGAACTGCAGGCGGTGATCGACCGCGCCAACGACACCGAGTACGGCCTCGCCGCGACCGTGTGGACCCGCGACCTCGCGGCGGCCCACCGGCTCGCCGCGGGCATCCGCGCCGGGGCGATCTTCATCAACATGCCGCCGATCCCCGACATGGCCGCCCCCTGGGGTGGCTTCAAGGCCAGCGGCTGGGGCCGGGAGATGGGCCCGTACTCCATCGACGCCTACACCGAGGTCAAGGGCGTCTGGTGCCACTACGGCAACTGAGGAGTCCCCGATGACCAACCTGTCCGACACCAGCACCTGGCTCCCGCTCGACGGGCTGGCCAAGGGCTTCGACGTCAACAAGGCCGAGCTCACCGCCGACCTGGCCGGTCGCGAGATGCGCCTCACCGGCCGGGACGGCGCACGCCTCGGGCTGCGCTTCACCGCCGACCGGGTGGCGTGGGAGCGGAGCGCCGCAGACGCGGGGGAGGACCCCTACGAGGCGGTCGAGGTGGATCCCGGCCTGTACTACGTGCAGTACCACCTCGCCGGGCGACCCGAGCAGGCCGTGTCGGTCTTCCTCGACACCGACCGGGGCCGGGCCCTGGTCGTGACGGCGACCATCGGCGAACCCGGCCACGGGCAGACCGCCGTCCGCCAGGAGTTCCTGCCTGCCACCGTCGACGGGACCGAGCCGACCGGCCCCGAGCCGTCCCCGACCACGACACTCGTGGGACGGCGGGTGCTGTGGGTCTACAGCCCCGTGCACGCCTACGAGCATGTCTACCTGAGTCCGCACTGGTACAGCTGGCAGTGCCTGGCCGGCCCGGAGCGCGGCCTGGCCGACACCGACGAGAACACGGCCTACGAGCTCCGGCGGGGGATCTACGTCTTCGCCTGGCGGGAGAAGGTGATCCCCTGCGGCTCGGTGACGGTGGCCGACCACCGCGACGACACGGCGCTGCGCTCGCACGGTTCCCTGTTCGGCCTGAACGAGAACGGCACCCGGCCGGTGCATTTCACCTTCGGGGCCCACGGCAGGCTGCTCAGCACGACCCTGCATCCGGCCGAGTACGCGCCGACGCGGGACTGAGCATGGAGGAAGCGGACCTGCTGCTGACCGGCGGGGTGATCCACACTCTGGACCCCGCCCGTCCCGAGGTGGGCAGTCTCGCGGTGCGGGACGGCCGCGTGCTCGCGTCGGGCGACGACCTGTCGGGCCTGCGCGGGCCGGGCACGGCGGTCCGGGATCTCGCCGGTGCGGCGGTCCTGCCGGGCTTGCTCGATGCGCACAACCACAGCGCCTTGGCCGGGCAGGCCGACCTGTACGAGTGCACCTTCCCGCCCACGGCCCGGCTGGACGAGATCCTCGACCGGGTCGCCGCGTGGTCGGCGACGCTGCCGTCCGACGCCTGGGTCGTCGGCGGAAACTGGGGCAGCGACCTGATGACGCAGCTCGACTCGGCGCAGGTGCTGGCCCGGCTCGACGCCGCCGCGGGTGGCCGTCCGGTGATGCTGCGCGACGAGAGCTGCCACAACCGGTGGGCCAACAGCCGCGCTCTGGAACGGGCAGGCATCGGCGCGGACACGCCGGACCCCGCCGGTGGGCAGATCTTCCGCGACGCGGCCGGGGCGGCCACCGGGGTGCTCGTCGAAGCAGGCGGGATCCTGGTGCAGAAGGCGCTTGCCGCCGACCAGCCGATGGGGGTCGCGGACCTCGCGGTCGCCGCCCGCCGGGGCATCGAGGTGCTGCACACCTACGGCATCACCGGCTTCCAGGAGGCGGCGACCTCGCTGCAGCTGATGCAGGCGTACAAGGCGCTGGAGGACGACGGGCAGCTCAAGGCATGGGTCGTGAGCTCCATGCAGGTCAACGACTTCATCTTCGGCACCGACCCGCTCGGCGAGGACATCATCGCCGAGCGGGAGGCCTGCCGGACCCGCCACCACCGCCCGGACTTCATCAAGATCTTCCTGGACGGCGTGCCGCCCGCGTACACCGCCGCCTTCCTCGAGCCCTACCTGCCCGACGACGTGCACGGCGGCGACTTCACGGGCCACACCACGATGCCGATCGAGGAGCTCGCGGGCTGGCTGGCGCGCACGGCCGAGCGGGGCATCTCCGCGAAGATCCACTGCACCGGCGACGCGTCGGTGCACATGGTGCTCGACGCCGTCGAGCGGGTCCGGGCCGCGGGCCACGATCGTCCGCGGTACCAGGTGGCGCACGGCCAGTTCGTCCATCCCGACGACATCCCCCGCTTCGCCGCCCTCGGGGTCGACGCCGACATCTCGCCGACCCTCTGGTTCCCCGGGGTGATCCCCGAGGCGATCAAGACGGTGCTGCCCGAGGAGCGCGCCACGCGCATGCAGCCCAACCGGTCCTTGCTGGACTCCGGAGCCCGGCTGGCGGGCGGCAGCGACTGGCCGGTGACCGTCTCGCCCAACGTCTGGGAGGCGGTGTACGGGCTGGTCACCCGGGCCGACCCGACCGGGCAGTTCCCCGGCACGCTGTGGCCCGAGCAGGCGATCACCCTCGACGAGGCGATCGCCTGTTACACCACCGCGGCCGCCGAGGTCATGGGCCTGGCCGACGTGTGCGGCTCGCTCACCCCCGGCCGCTCCGCCGACTTCGTCGTCCTCGACGCCGACCCCTTCACCGTGGACCTTGCGGACCTGCCCCGGCTGCGGGCGCGTGAGACGTGGTTCGCCGGGCAGCGGGTCTACGCCTGATTCAACCGTTCGCGAGAGGAACCCACGTGCCGATCACGACCCGAACCTCGATCATCCGGAAAGTGCCCGGGACGTACGAGACGGTCGAGGTCGAGCTCGACGACCCGCGCCAGGGGGAGGTGACGGTCAAGCTCGCCGCCTCGGGGCTGTGCCACTCCGACGATCACATCGCCACCGGCGACATCCCGGCCGAGACTTATCCGTTCGCGGGCGGGCACGAGGGCTCCGGGAGGGTCACCGCGGTCGGCCCCAACACGCCCGGGTTCGCGGTCGGCGACCACGTCGTCTTCTCGTTCCTGCCGAGCTGTGGGAGGTGCGAGTTCTGCGCGCGGGGACTGTCCAACCTCTGCGACCTGGGCGCCACGATGATGGTCGGGTCCCGAGCCGAGGACCCGACCAGCTTCCGGATGCACCTGGACGGGAAGCCGGTCGGCCAGCAGTGCGGCGTCTCGACCTTCAGCGAGTACACGACCACCTCGGTGGCCTCGGTTGTGAAGATCGACAAGGACATCCCGCTCAGGCAGGCCGCCCTGATGTCCTGCGGCGTGCCGACCGGCTGGGGCTCGGCGGTGAACTCGGCGAGGGTCCGGCCCGGGGACACGGTGATCGTGATGGGCGTCGGCGGCATCGGCGCGAACGCTCTGCAAGGCGCGGCGCACGCCGGGGCAACGACGATCATCGCCGTCGACCCGGTGCCCGCCAAGCGGGAGTGGGCGGCCCAGTTCGGCGCCACCCACGCCTACGCGACGATCGAGGAGGCCACCGACCACGCCCGGTCGGTCACCAACGGCCAGGGCGCCGACGCCGCGATCGTCACCATCGGCGTCGTCCGGGGCGAGCACGTCGCCCAGGCGCTGGCCGCCATCCGTAAGGCAGGCACCGTCGTGCTCACCGGGCTCGGGGACATCACCGTGGCAGGCGCGCCGATCCTGCTCGGCGACCTGACGCTGATGCAGAAGCGGCTGCAGGGCTCGCTGTTCGGCGAGTCCAACCCGCGCCGCGACATCCCCAACCTGCTGCGCATGTACCAGGCGGGCCGGCTCAAGCTCGACGAGCTGATCACCCGTGAGTACCCGCTCGACCAGGTGGCGCAGGCCTACGAGGACATGCATGCCGGTCGCAACCTCCGCGGCGTGGTCGTCTTCGAATAGGCGCCGTCGGCCACGAGTGATCGCCGCGAGGCGGACATTTTCGGTGATCGACCCCCGCGAACGTCGATCTCGCGGCGATCGAGTCAGGCGTCGACCACGAGCCAGCCGCCGTGGTGTTCGTCCACGGTGTACGGGCGGTCGGTGGCGGCACCGAGCGCGTCGAGGGCGGCGCCGTCGAACGTGCGGACATGCCCCCAGGTCGGGTTGGGCGCGTCCTCGAACGGCACGGCGACGACCACCCGCCGCCGCGCCACCCGCAGCATTTCGGCGAGCACGCGCGGGGCGAGCGCGGGCGGCAGGTGCTCCAGGAGGTGCACGGCGAGCACGGTGTCGGCGCTGCGGTCGGCCAGCGGCACGGCGGCGGCGTCGCCGACGAGCATGTGCAGCGCCGTGCCCAACGCCGGGGCGACGGACGCGAGCAGCGCCACCGTGCCCGGCGAGAGGTCGAGCGCCGTCACCGGATGACCGTCGCGGGCCAGCCGCAAGGAGAGGAACCCGAAGCAGCACCCCAGCTCCACGACCGAGCCCAGCGCGAGGGCGGCGGCCCGGTCGTGCACGGGGGCCATGCCCGCGTTGGTGCCGCCGGGTTCCCCGCCGCGGGCCAGCTCGCGGAGGGTGTTGCGGTAGAAGGGGAGCCAGTCCGGACCGACCACGGACACGAACGTGCGCTCGAACGCGCTTGCCGGGATGCGGCCGGGGGCGACGAGGTCGTCGGCGATCCAGCCTGCGAGATCGTTGCTGAGCTCGTCGGGCGGGATGCGGTGGCGCAGGCGCCCGTCGGCGCCGAGCCGCAGCCGGGTGGGGCGCGTCATCTGCGCAGCGTAGACACGGGATGCGCGAGGGCGGCCCGGCCGGGCCCGGTGCGCTGATCCGATCGGGTGAGGCGGTGTCGTTCGGCCACGGTCGGGGGACGGGCCGGGCACGCTGGCCCGGTGCTCACGATGGCCGCCGGGTTCTCCGTGCAGATCGACGATCTGCGCGCCGCGGCGGCCGCGTTCACCCAGCTGCGGGCGCACGCCGCGGGCGTGCTCGGGGCGCCAGGGCTCGGGGACATCGGCGGGATGGCGGGCCGCGATCCCGTGCTCGCCGCGTGGCGGGCGCGCTACGACGCGATGGTCGCCGCCCAGTGGGCCGCCTCGACCACGGCCGTGACGACGCTCGGTGCGATCGCGACGAAGATGGCCGACACCGCCGACACCTACCGAGCCGCCGAGCACGACGCCACCACGCGCATGGGCGGTCGACCGGGCAGGCAGCAGGGGCGTCGCGACCGCGCACCCGGGGCGGGTGTGGCGCCGCCGCCGGATGCGGCCGGGCCGCCGTCGAGCACCGGGCCGGGTGGGCCGGACCTGCCCGACACCCTCGCCGAGTACTACCCCGGCGGCGACCCGGAGCGGTTGCGCGCGGCGGCGGCGTACTGGTCCGCGCTGGCGAACGGGATGGGCCGCATCGCGGATACGGGCGATGCCGCGTTCCGCAGGCTGGCGCACACCGGCGACGGGGCCGCGTTCAGCGCCATGCGCACCTTCTGGGCGGCGCGGTTCACCCCTTGCGCGACGGAGCCACTGTTCAACGCCGTCGCGAACGGAGCGGCCCTGCTTCGCGACTCCTGCCGCGACCTGGCCGAGCTCATCGAGCACACCCGCGCCGCCGTGCGGGGCGCGGCCGCCGAGGCCATCGAGGACATGGGGCCACTCGAACTGCCCGCCAGGCTGCTCGGCCCACTGACGTGGAACGTCTCCGAGCTGGAGTTGCTGGCAGGCACCGGCGCACTGGCCGTCGCCTACCTGAACGACTACCGCGACGCTTACCTGTTCGCGCTCGACCGGCTCGTGGAGCTGCTGCGCCCGGAGGACGAGCAGCGCCTGCGCCGGGTGGCCGTGCCGCCCGCCCCGGACGCGCCGGTCGGGGTGGGCCTCGCCGACGTCGGCCAGATCACGAGGCTGGAGCTCACCGGCACGCGGTGGGACGGGGTCTTCGGGCCACACCCCACTCCCGACTCGATCCATGTCCCGCACGAACGGGTCGTCCACATCCTCAGAGGTGACGAGAACGGCGGCGGACACGCGCCCGGCACCGGGATCCCGGGCAAGAGCGAGTTCCCTCGCGGCTGGGACGATGCGAGGATCCTGGCGGCCACGCTCAGCGTCGCACGCGGCCCCGACATGGTCGCACCGACGAGAGGCGGTCGACTACGCGTGGAAGGCACGCGGGATGGAGTACTGATCAGGGTGATCCTGGAACCCGATGGAGACGTGGTCACCTCGGTGCCGGTGTCGGGCCCGGGGGTCGTTCGCAACCCGGGTGGGCGGTGAGGATGGACGTTCCGCGGTTCACCGACACGGCGACGGCGCTGCTCGACCGACTCGGCGACCGTCTGCCCGCCGTCGACCAGGACTGGCTGCGCGGCTACCTGTGGGGTGGCGAGTGGGGGCTGCTCGCGGACGAGCTGGCGGCGACGCTGACCGAGGACCACACGCCGATCGACCCGACGGAACGAGAGCTCATGCGCGAGCTGCTCTACAGCATCGAGCTCGACGGGAGCGCCGAGTCGGCGCGGGCCTACCCGTCGGTGTACGACCGGGATCGGGTGCTGGCGGCGCTGAACGTGGTCAGCGGCCCACCAGCTCCGTCGCCATCTCCTGGGCCGCGCTCTCCAGACCGGTGAGGTCGCGCACCACGCGCACGCGCGAGCAGTACTCCGCGTAGAGCGGGAGGTCGCAGCCGCCGAGGCCCCAGGAGTAGCGGGGCTCGGGGGTGAGCCAGATCGTCTCGCGGGCGCGGCGGGTGATCTCGGCGAACGCCTCGACGTCGGGGTCGTTGCCGTTGCCCCGCCCGTCGCCGAGGACGAGCACGGTGGAGCGCCGGTTGACCGCGGAGCCGAAGTCCTCGTGGAAGCGGCCGAACGCGGCGCCGTAGTCGGAGTTCGCGTCGACGTCGAGCACGTCGCCACCGAAGATCAGCCCGAGGGCCTGCTCGACGGGGTGGTCGGCGAACAGGTCGGTGACCTCCGCCAGCTCGGCCACGAACGCGAACGTCCGCACCTGGCCGAACAGGCTCTGCAGGCCGTGCACGAGGTGCAGCGTGAACCGGGCGGTGGCCCGCACGGACAGCGACACGTCGGTGAGGATCACCAGCCGCGGCTTGTCCTCCGCGCGCGTGACGGTGACCGGGGCGAACGGGATGCCGTCGAAGCGCATGTTGCGGCGCATCGTGCGGCCGGAGTCGATGCGCCCGCGCGCGGACGCCTTGCGCTTGTGCGTGAGCCCGCCGGAAAGCGATCGCGCGAGCCGCCGCAGCGACTCCTCCAGCTCCATCCGCTCGTGCTCACCGACGGCGTCAACCTCGGCGACCGTCCGCTCGTGCCCCTCGACCACCCGGTTCTCCAGCGCCAGCAGCGCCTCCAGGTGCCGCTTGATCGCCTCGGGGAACCCGTTCAGCACGCCGGTGAGCCTGCGCCGCAGGGCGGCGGTGTCGTCCTCGGTGCCTTCCTGCGACAGCTCCTCGACGTCGTTCAGCCACCCCAGCAGCGCCTCCTGCTGCGCGATCGTCAGGTCGGCGTCGACGTTCGTGCCCTGCTGCTGGCTGATCTGACCCGGGATGCCCGCGTGGTGCAGCCGGTCGGTCTCGATCTGGACGCGGTTGCCCTCGCCCATCAGCCCCCGGTTGTCCTTGGAGAGCACGATCTCGTCGGTCATCGCGGCGAGGTCGATCTTGTTCGCCTCCTGGTGCAGGTTGTACTGCTCGGCGAGGTCCTCGGGCCTGAAGAAGTTGCGGATGTCGACGGGCTTGCCGTGGCTGTGACCCTCCTGCGGGGTGTCGCTTGGCGTGTCGCTGAGCGTGAAGTCCTCCAGCGCGCCCTGGTCGGAGAGGTCCTCGTGGCCGTGCCCGTGGCCGTGCCGGACGGCGTGCCGCCCACCTTCACCAGCGCGAAGAACTGGTCGAAGATCTCGTCGAAGACCTCCTCGTCGCGCCGGTCCTTGACGAGTGCGACGCGCAGCGCGGACCGGAGCTGCTCCCGGTCGCGCAGCATCCCCGGCTCGCGGGCGCACACCATGGCGTCGAGCGCCTCGGGGGTGGAGATGCGCACGCCGCGCAGCCGCAGCAGCCGGACGAACCGGTGGATCGCGTTCTCCATCAGGGCCTGCTCACAGGGCACGCTTTCGACCCAGGCCCGCGCCGAAGCTGCGCGAGCCGCGCTCGGCCGCGACCTTCCGCGGCGGCGCGGACGTGTCGGCGCCCAGCGGGTTGCTCCCGTACGTGTGGCCGAAGCGGCCGGGCGTGTCCCTGGCCGCCCGCACCGCGCGGCCGTCGACCTCGTCCGGCTCGTCGTCGGGGGAATGGCGGGGCCGGTCGTCGTGCGTGTGGTCGTGCCCGTGGCCGTGCCCATGCTCATGACCGTGGCCGTGCTCCGGCACCACCGCATTGGGGTCGACCAACCGCGGCAGCGCTCCGATCGCCTTGCGCACGTCCTTGTCGTACTTCACGACCACCGACGCGGTGTCCGCCAGCACCGATGCCGTGAGCTCCGCCACCCCGAGCACGGCCAGGGTGCGCGCCCAGTCGATCGTCTCCGAGATCGACGGCGCCTTGCGCAGCTCCAGGTCGCGCAGCCCGCGCACGATCTCGACGAGCTGGGCGGCGAGCGCGTCGGGCAGCCCCGTCTGCTTGGACCGGACGATCTCCAGTTCGCGCTCCGCCGACGGGTAGTCGAGGAAAAGGTGCAGGCAGCGGCGTTTGAGGGCGGCGGAGAGGTCGCGCGTGTTGTTCGAGGTGAGGATCACGTAGGGGGGCGTCTTCGTGGTGAACGTGCCCACCTCGGGAACGGACACCTGGTATTCGGCCAGCGTCTCCAGCAGTACGGCTTCGAGGGCCTCGTCGGCCCGGTCCACCTCGTCGATCAGCAGGACGCTCGGCTCGTCGGACCGGATCGACTCCAGCAGTGGCCGCGGCGCGAGGAACCGCTCGGAGAAGAAGACGCTCTCCTGCGCGCCGATCCGCTCGACGGCCACCGCGAGGTCCGGCGCGTCCGCGACGACCTGGCCGATCTTCTCGCGCAGGATCTGGGTGTAGAGCAGCTGCTTGCCGTAGTCCCACTCGTACAGGGCCTTGGTCTCGTCCTGACCCTCGTAGCACTGCAGGCGCAGCAGCCGACGCCCGGTTATACTCGCGAGCGCCTTGGCCAGCTCGGTCTTGCCGACCCCGGCAGGCCCCTCGATGAGCAGCGGCTTGTCGAGCCGGGTGACGAGGAAGACGGTGGTGGCGAGGCGGGTGTCGGCGATGTAGCCCTGCCCGGCCAGCGCGTCGACGATCTCGTCGACGGATGCGAACTGCGACAACGCGTGCTCCTCATCGCCGAGGGGGCGCCCGCGGCGGGCGCCCCCTCAGGGTAGATCGGATGGGTCAGGTCAGCAGGTCGTCCAGGTCGCCGTTCATGCAGTGGTCGACGACCGGGCGCACGGTCTCGAACGTGCACTCCTTCGGGTTGCCGGGGGTGCAGGCGTCCCCGAGGACGTGGTTGGTGATCCGGTCGACGTCCGCGCTGTCCCCCCTGACCTCCTTGGCGTTCTCGTAGAACTTCGTCGGGCCCTGACCGAGACGGCACTTGGAGTACGAGTCCTCCTTGACGTCGACGAACCGCTCCGGAATGCCCACGTCACGCAGCAGCCGGATGGCCGCGGCGAGCGCGGCCTCGGCGGCCTGGACGTCGGTCATGCCGTGGGTGTCGATGCCCATCGCGCGGGCGATGTCGGCGAACCGCTTGTAGGAGACCGGCATGTTGAACGCCCACACCCGGGGCAGCGCGATCGCGTTGTTGAGGCCGTGGTGGAGGTCGTAGAACGCGCTCACGGCGTGGCTGATCGAGTGGATGATGCCCAGGCCGCCGGAGTTGAACGCCTGTGCGGCGATGTACTGCGCGTACATCATGCCCTCGCGGCCTGCGAGGCTCTGCGGGTTCCACACGGCCTCGCGCAGGCTTTCCGCGGTCAGCTTGATGGCGTGCAGGGCGTTGCCGAGCGAGGTCTGGAAGTCGATCCGCGACACGTAGGGCTCGGAGGCGTGCGCGAGCACGTCGAAGCCGCACTGGGCGGTGAAGTCGATCGGGCAGCTGTAGTAGAGGGTGGGGTCGTCGATGGCCAGCGAGGTGAGGCAGGCGTCGTCGAACGCGACGTACTTGTGCGGGTTGTCCGGGTCTGTCGTGGTGTCGGTGATGACGTAGGCCCAGGACGTCTCCGAACCGGTGCCCGCGGTGGTCGAGATGGCGATGTGCGGCGGGTTCTTCGGGTTCTCCGACTTGTTGAAGCCCTCGAACTCGTTGATGTTGCGGCCGTCGTGGGCCACGGAGATGCGGGCGCCCTTGCAGGCGTCGTGCGAGGAGCCGCCGCCGATGGAGACGAAGCTGTCACACTCGTTCTGCTGGTAGAGCGCCACCGCGTCCATGACGTTGTAGTCCTTGGGGTTGGACTCCACCTTGTCGTAGATCACGACCTCGAGCCCGTGGTACTTCAGCGACTCGCTGATCTTGTGCACGACGTCGGAGCCGCGCAGTCCCGACGTCATCACGAGGGTCTTCTTGAAACCGAGCTTGAGAGCCTCCGGGCCGACGATCTCGTGCGCGCCCGGGCCCAGGAGGCCCCGCGGGAACGGGTGGAACTCCTTGATCGGGAACAGCGGAAGCATCTCTTCGACCTGCATGGCAGCCCTTTCTGGCGCAGGTGTGTGTCGCCTCGACGCTAGGGCGCTGGCACGGCCGTACAACACATGAAGGCGGACGGGCGACGCCCCTGCCTGACCGGACAGGGGTCAGCTGCCCAGGTCGTGGAGTGGCACCCGCCGTTTCTGCTCTTGTGACCGGCGTGCGGCGGCAATTAGCGTCGGTCCGTCCGTCACCACGACGATCGGAGCGCCGAGTGAACGAGCACGAGTCCGAGGAGCCGGTGGTCGAGGAGACCCTCGTGGAGGAGGTCTCCATCGACGGCATGTGCGGTGTCTACTAGCACCGACCAGGACGCCGGGCCCGCTCCGGGCCCGGCGTTCGACCCCGACCGTCCCTACCGGTGCAGCTCGAGCGTCGCGCTGCGCCCCGAGCCGTTCGGCGCGCTGGTCTACCACTTCGGCACCCGGCGGCTCTCCTTTCTCAAGACACCCCAACTGCTGACGACCGTGCAGGGGCTCGCCGAGCATCCCGACGTCCACACAGCGCTCGTCGCGGCGGGCGTCGCCCCGGCGCAGCGCCCCGCCTACCTGCGCGCGCTGGCCGGGCTCGCCGCCAGCGGAACCATCGAGGAGCGCACGTGAAGCTGGTCGAGCACTTCCAGTACGGCCTCAACTCCCCGATCTGCCTCACCTGGGAGCTGACGTACGCATGCAACCTCGCCTGCGTGCACTGCCTCTCCTCGTCGGGGCGGCGCGACCCGCGGGAGCTCACGACCGCCGAAGCCAAAGGCGTGGTCGATGAGCTGCAGAAGATGCAGGTGTTCTACGTCAACATCGGCGGCGGCGAGCCGACCGTGCGGCCCGACTTCTGGGAGCTGCTCGACTACGCGGTCGACCACCAGGTCGGCGTCAAGTTCTCCACCAACGGCGTCCGGCTCGACGCTTCCCGGGCCCGGCGGCTCGCGAACACCGACTACGTCGACGTGCAGATCTCCCTCGACGGCGCCACCGCCGCCGTCAACGACGCGGTACGCGGCCCCGGCTCGTACGCGATGGCCGTGCGGGCGCTGGCGAACCTCGCGGCCGCGGGCTTCGGCAAGCCGAAGATCTCCGTCGTGATGACGCGGCAGAACGTCGACCAGCTCGACGAGTTCGTCGCGATCGCCGACGAGTTCGGCGCCCAGCTGCGGATCACCCGGCTGCGGCCGTCC
Source organism: uncultured Actinomycetota bacterium (assembly GCA_963822805.1). Lineage (GTDB taxonomy): Bacteria > Actinomycetota > Actinomycetes > Mycobacteriales > Pseudonocardiaceae > Pseudonocardia. The sequence continues at coordinate 482,327 of CAWGIV010000011.1, forward strand.
GGGCGGGGTGCGGACGTGTGGGACGAGCTGCACCCGACGGCCGCGCAGCAGCGGCAGATGTACGACTGGCTGGTCGCGCGCGGCGAGAACGTCCTCACCGGCGACTCGTTCTTCCACCTCTCCGCCTACGGCGAGGCGCTGCCGGGGCTCAACCTGTGCGGGGCCGGGCGGGTGGTGTGCCTGATCGACCCGGTCGGCGACGTCTACGCCTGCCCGTTCGCCATCCACGAGAACTTCCTGGCCGGGAACGTGCGCTCGCCGGGCGGGTTCAAGAGGGTCTGGCAGACCTCGGAGCTGTTCCTGTCGCTGCGCGAGCCGCAGACGGGTGGGGCGTGCCGGTCGTGCGGGCAGTACGATTCCTGCCAGGGCGGGTGCATGGCGGCGAAGTTCTTCACCGGGCTGCCGCTGGACGGGCCCGACCCGGAGTGCGTGCGCGGGTTCGGCGAGCAGGCCCTCGCCGCGCGGGCCGACGCGCCGGTGCCGCGCACGGACGTCGACCACTCCCGCCGTCGCCCGGTCGCACTGATGCTGACGCGCCGGCCGGACAAGGCGTGCGCGACCAGCCCGGTTCAGGGCGCGTCGGCCGACACGCGGCTGGGCGCGGCCTCGGCACGGGCTTGAGGGCTGGTGGGGGCGCGCCCGACCCTGTTGCGGCGGCCGCTTCCGGGCATGATCACCAGTTCGGTGCGCAGACCGGCCAAATCTGGCCGGATCTGCACCCAACCGGTGATCATGCGCGAAGGGGCGGCGTGAGGCTGGGGGAGGCGGGATGGTGGGGCGGTGAGGCTGGGGGAGCGCACCTGGACCGAGGTCGAGCGGGCCACGGTGCTCGTGCCCGTCGGGTCGCTGGAACAGCACGGTCCGCACCTGCCGCTCGACACCGACGCGCGGATCGCCGCCGCCGTCGCCCGCCGCGCAGCCGACCCGTCGATGCTGCTCGCCCCGCCGCTGGCCTACGGCGCGTCCGGGGAGCACGAGGGGTTCGCGGGCACGTTGTCGATTGGGCACCCGGCGCTGCGGGCGGTGCTGGTCGAGCTGGGTCGCTCGGCGGTGGCGTGGGCGTCACGGATGCTGTTCGTGAACGGGCACGGCGGCAACCTCCCGACCGTCGCCGAGGCCGTGGTCCAGCTGCGCGGCGAGGGCCGCGATGTCGCCTGGTCCGGCTGCGTCGTGCCCGACGGCGACGCCCACGCGGGCCGCACCGAGACGTCGATACTGCTCGCGCTCGACCCGTCGCTGGTACGGCTCGACCTGGCCGAGGTCGGCAACACCGCCGGGCTGCGGGCCCTGATGCCGGTGCTGACGACGCGCGGCGTGCGGGCGGCGGCCCCGAACGGCGTGCTCGGCGACCCCCGCGGCGCGACGGCGGCCGAGGGCGCGTCGCTGCTCGCCACGCTCGTCGAGAACCTGCGCGCGCGCCTGGACCGCTGGTCGCCCGACGAGCGCGGCCGCCTGCGTTGAGTTCGCCAGGGCTGAGCTGACCCCGAGAAGGGCGAGTCGTCGTTTCGGGCACGGCGAGTCGTCGTTTCCAGTACGGCAGCTCGATGGCCGCAAGGGCAGCCGCACTGCGGCACACGCGGCCGCGCTCGAGCCTCGTGGGATGCGTCGAAAACCCCAACACGGCGTGTCGAGAATGACGACTCGCCGGGGGTGGTTTCAGGTCGCGCCCGGGTGGACCAGCAGCGGGACGAGCTGCTCCTCGGCCGAGAGCGAGCCGTGCTGGCCGGGCAGCCCCGAGATCACGGGCTCGGCCACCGTCCGGGTGACGGCGGCCGAACCGCGCGCAGCGACGACGACGTCGCCGATCCGGTCGACCACGTGCGGGCTGAGCGGGCCGAACCAGCCGTTGGCGATCGCCTGCTCACCGGGCACCACCCAGGCGTCCTCACCCAGCACCGACCGCCAGGTCGCGAGCACGTCCGACGCCGCGCCCGACCGGGCGTAGACGTGCCGGGCCCGCCCGTCCCCGCCGACCGCGGCGACGTTGCGGCGCAGGTCCGGGTGGGTGTCGGCGTCGAACTTGCGGTCGACGGCCACCATCCCGTGATCGCCGGTCACCAGTAGCAGCGCGTCGGGCGGCAACGCCTCGGCGACCACGGCGGCGAGCCCGTCGATCTGCCGCAGCTGCAGCCGCCACGGGAGCGAGCCGGGGCCGTGCTGGTGGCCCAGCGTGTCGAGGTCGGCGTGGTAGCCGTAGACGAGCTGCAGCCCGGGCCGGTGGGCCGCGGTGATCATCTCGGCGGCGAGGTCGCCCAGGGCGTACACGCCGCGGAACACGCCACCCCGCAGCGTCGCCCGGGTGAGACCGGACCGGCGGACCGCGGCGGCGCTGACCGTCGTGACGCCGATGCACGCCGCCGCGGCCTGCTCCAGCGTGGTCGGGTACGGCTGGATGTCCTCAGGGATGAGGACGGCGCGCAGGTCGCGGCCCTTGGGGGCGTGCTTGCGCCAGTGCAGGACGTCGAGCACGTCGCGGCCGACCCGCATCGAGGTGCCGACCAGCCCGTGCGCGCCCGGCGGGAGCCCGGTGCCCAGCGAGGCCAGGCTGACGACCGTGCTCGACGGAAAACCCACCGTCAACGGGCCGACTTCGGTGAGGCTCGTCAGGAACGGCGCGTCGGCGGCGTGGGCGTGCAGGAGTTCGTGTCCGAGCCCGTCGACCAGCAGCAGTGCCACCGCCCGCGATCGCGGCATGGTGAGGATGCCCGTCGGCCCGGTAGGCCCACCGAGCGCGGCGATCGCGGCGGGCAGCACCTCGGCGAGCGAGCGACGCCCGTACTCGGGCACGACGGGTCGGTCCACCCCCGCAGTCTGCCTCTTTCGGGGGTGGGCGCGCGGTCGATCAGCGGCCGGGCGCGGGGTTGTGGGGGTCCGCGGGGGCGCCGCGCGGCGGGCGTGGGTCGCGAGGCGCGCGCGGCGGGCGGGGTGCGCGTGGCGCATGGGGGTGTGCGGCGGGCGGGGGTGTGCGGCGGGCGTGGGGTGGGGCGGGGTGCGGTGGCGAACCGGCGGTTGACTCAACTGCGGGCGCCTACTGTTTCCGACGTGAGCGCTGGACCGGACCGGCCGACCGTCGCGCGTGGCACGACCGTCGTCCTGGAGCGGCGCGCCCGCATCCTCGACGACGGCGCGGTGCTGCTCGGTGGGTCGCCACCGCGCATGCTGCACCTGTCACCCGCCGCGGCCGCCCGGCTGGTCGATGGGCTGCTCACGGTCACGGACGCCACCTCCGCCGCGTTGGCCCGCCGCCTGCTCGACGTCGGGATCGCGCACCCGACCGTCGAGCCGTCCGACGCCGTGCCCGGGACGTCGGACGTGACGGTCGTGATCCCCGTGAAGGACCGCACGGACGCCCTCGCCCGCCTGCTGGCTGCGCTCGGCGGCGGAGCTGGGTCCGCCCCGCCGCGCCTCGCCGACCGGCCGGGGCCGGGTCCGGGGCCACACCTCGCAGAGCGGGCAGGCACTTCGCAGGGCCCACAGGGTCTGCGAGGTGACGACGGGGTCTGCGAGGACGCAGCGGCGGGCGCGGGGCGGGGTGGCGCAGCGCCGGGTGGCGCGGGGCCGGGCGGCGCCGGGTCGGGTGGCGCGGGGTCGGGTGGCGCGGGGCCGGGCGGCGCGGGGTCGGGCGGCGCCGCGCCCGGCTACCGCGTGATCGTCGTCGACGACGGGTCCGTCGACCCGGCCGCGGTGACGGCGGTTGCCGCGCGTGCGGGCGCCACCGTCCTCCGCCACACCATCTCGCGCGGGCCTGCCGCGGCGCGCAACGCCGGGCTCGCCGCCGCCACCACGCCGCTGGTCGCGTTCCTCGACTCCGACGTCGTACCCGAGCCCGGCTGGCTCGCCCCGCTGCTGGCGCGCCTGGCGGATCCCGCGGTCGGGCTCGTCGCCCCGCGCATCGTCGCCCTGCCCCCGGTCACCGGCTGGCTGGGCCGCTACGAGGCCGTCCGCTCGTCGCTGGATCTGGGTCCGGACCCCGCCCTGATCGTGCCGCGCTCCCGCGTCGCGTACGTGCCCAGCGCGGCCCTGCTCGTCCGGCGCGCGGCCGCGGGCGCGGGATTCGACGCAGGCATGCACGTCGCCGAGGACGTCGACCTCGTCCTCCGCATGCACGCCGCGGGCTGGCGGCTCCGCTACGAGCCCGCCGCGCGCGTCGCCCACGATCACCGCACGACGCTGCGCGCCTGGTGGCTGCGCAAGGCGTTCTACGGGACGGGTGCGGCCCCGCTCGCGCTGCGCCATCGGGGCGCGGTCCCGCCGATGGTGATGAGCCCGTGGTCGGCGGCGACGAGCGCGCTGCTCCTCCTCGGCCGCCCGGGCGCGGCGGTCGCGGTCTCGGCAGTGGCCGCGTACCGCCTGTCCCGCAAGCTCGGCCGCCTCCGGCACCCCCGCACGACCGCGCTCCGGCTGGTCGCGCTCGGCGTGGTCGGGGCCGCCGCGCAGACCGCCGACGCCGTCACCCGCCATTATTGGCCGCTCGCGGCGTTCGCCGCGCTCTGCTCCCGGCGGGCCCGGCGCACGGTCGTGGCCGTCGCGGTCGGCGGCGGCGTCGTGGACTGGCTGCGCGCGGGCCCCGAGCGGCCCGCCCTGCCCGCGTTTCTGCTGGCCCGCCGACTCGACGACCTTGCCTACGGCGCGGGCCTGTGGTGGGGCGCCGCCCGGCACCGGACCCTCGCCCCGCTCCGCCCCGAGAGCCCGTCGAACGGGTAGGCGCGCTGCGCCGGGCCCACCGAGAGGGCTACTCCGAAAGACTGAAACCATCGGCCGACGGGATCCGCGTCTGCGGTGCTCCAGCGGTCAGATACCCGCGATCGCGGACCGGCTCCCCGTCGGAGTCGAGGCCGGAGGAGGCCGCCCGACGGCCGTCGTTGCACCCGTAAATGATCGGCGGTGTGATGTGCTCGCCACCACAGCGTCGTCGGCGAGAGGAACTCACATGGCACAGGTACGGGTCACCGTCGACGGCGTGAACTACGCCGACGACGTCGAGCCCCGCACATTGCTCGTCTACTACCTGAGGGAACGGCTCGGCAAGACCGGCACGCTGGTCGGCTGCGACACGAGCAACTGCGGCGCCTGCACCGTGCACCTCAACGGGCGCAGCGTGAAGTCCTGCTCCGTGCTGGCCGTCCAGGCCGACGGCGGCGAGGTGACGACGATCGAGGGCGTCGCCCGCGACGGCCACCTGCACCCCGTACAGGAAGCCTTCCACGAGTTCCATGCCCTGCAGTGCGGCTACTGCACACCCGGTATGATCATGCAGGCCATCGACTTCCTCGGGGACAACCCGGACCCCACCGAGGAAGAGGTCCGTGAGGGCATCGAGGGCAACCTCTGCCGCTGCACGGGCTACCAGAACATCGTGCGCGCGGTACAGGGCGCGGCCCAGAAAATGAAGCCCGGCGCCCCCGCCACGGCAGGGGTGGGACAGTGACCGCCGTCGCCGAGCACGAAATCGGCAAGGCCCGGGCCCGCAGGGAGGACGCTCGCCTCATCACCGGCCGCAGCCGCTACACGGACGCGATCAACCCGCCGGGCACGCTGCACCTGTACGTCGTTCGCTCTCCGATCGCGCACGCCACGATCACCTCGATCGACACCGAGGCCGCTCGGTCGGCCCCCGGTGTGGTCGGCGTGTACACCGCGGCCGACCTCGGTGTCGAGGCGGTGGCCTTGCCGCACGCCTGGCCGCTCGCGCCCGACGAGAAGGCGCCCCCACGTCCGTTGCTGGCCTCCTCGACCGTGCACTTCGCGGGTGAGGGCGTTGCCGTCGTCGTGGCGCGGACCCTCGCCGAAGCCCGGGATGCCGCCGATCTCGTCGAGATCGACTACGAACCCCTCGATCCGGTGCTCGACATGGAGGCCGCGGCCGCCGACGGGGCCGACCTCGTGCATCCCGACCTCGGCACGAACAAGAACGTCACATTCGTCTTCCACTCGGCCGCCGCGGGGACCGGTGGAGACGTCGAGCAGGCGGTCGCCGCGGCGGAGTCCGACCCCGACTCGATCGTCGTCCGCAGGCGGTTCCGGCAGCAGCGGGTGATCCCGGCGTTCATGGAGCCCCGTTCGGTGGTCGTCGATCCGACCGGCGAGCAGCTCACGATCTACGCCGCCACCCAGATTCCGCACATTCTGCGGACGTTCACCGGCGTCGTCATGGGCGTGCCCGAGTCCAAGATCCGCGTGATCGCGCCCGACGTGGGCGGCGGCTTCGGGGGCAAGGCCGACCTGTTCGGCGAGGACATGCTCTGCGTCGCCGTGGCGAACAAGCTCGGCAAGCCGGTGAAGTGGACCGAGACACGCAGCGAGTCGCTGCTGTCGGCCAACCACGGCCGCGACCAGATCCAGGACGTCACGATCGTCGCCGGCCGCGACGGAACGGTCAAGGCACTCGACGTCCATCTGTTCGCCGACATGGGTGCCTACCTCAACCTGTTCGGGCCTGCGGTGCCCGCGCTCGGCGCGTTCATGTTCAACGGCATCTACAAGTTCGACGCCTACCGCTTCACGTGCGTCCCCGTCTTCACCAACAAGTCGATCACCGGCGCCTACCGGGGTGCAGGGCGCCCCGAGGCGACCTTCGCCGTTGAGCGGATCATGGACGAGCTCGCCGTCGAGCTCGGACGCGACCCGATCGACCTGCGGAGGCAGAACTGGATCCGCCACGACGAGTTCCCGTTCACCACCGTGTGCGGTTTGTCTTACGACACCGGCAACTACGAGCAGGCCACCGACAAGGCCATGCAGATGTTCGACTACGCGGGGTTGCGTCGGGAACAGGAGGAGCGGCGCAAGAGCGGCGACCCGGTCCAGCTCGGCATCGGCACCTCGACGTTCACCGAGATGTGCGGCCTGGCGCCGTCGCGGCTGCTCGGTTCGCTCGGCTACGGTGCGGGCGGATGGGAGGCCGCGAGCGTGCGCATGCTCGCCACCGGGAAGGTGGAGGTGGTGACGGGAACGTCGCCGCACGGCCAGGGTCTGGAGACGGCGTTCAGCCAGATCGTGGCGGACCGGCTCGGCGTGCCCTACGAGGACGTCGAGGTCCTGCACGGCGATACGCAGATCTCCCCCAGGGGTCTGGACACCTACGGGTCGCGGTCGCTGTCCGTTGGCGGCATCGCGCTCGTGAACGCCATGGAGAAGGTGATCGGGAAAGCCAAGAAGCTGGCCGCCCACCTCCTGGAGGCCTCGGAGGACGACCTGGAGTTTTCGGGCGGCCGATTCGGGGTGAAGGGCACCGACCGCGGCCTGTCGATCCAGGAGATCGCCTACGCCGCGTTCACCGCCCACAACTACCCGGACGACGTCGAGCCGAACCTGGACGCCGACGCGGTCTTCGACCCGGTCAACTTCTCCTTCCCGCACGGCACGCACCTCGCCGCCGTCGAGGTCGACACCGAGACCGGCCACGTCACGCTGCGCAAGTACGTCTGCGTCGACGACGTCGGCACGGTGGTCAACCCGCTGATCGTGGAGGGCCAGGTGCAGGGCGGGCTCGCCCAGGGCATCGCGCAGGCGCTGTTCGAGGAGGCGAACTACGACGAGCAGGGCACTCTGGTCAACGGCACGTTCGTCGACTACACGCTGCCGTCGGCCGCCGATCTGCCCAGCTTCGACACCGCGTTGGTCTCGACGCCCGCGACGTCCAACCCGTTGGGCGTCAAGGGCGTCGGCGAGGCGGGCACGATCGCCTCGACCCCGGCGATCGTCAACGCCGTGCTCGACGCGGTGCGCCAGTACGGCGTCGAGGACATCCAGATGCCGACGACGTCGCAGCGCGTATGGCGGGCCATCCAGGAGGGCAAGGGCCACGCCACGCAGGAGACCCCGGTTGACACCCACTCTCCGGGCGCCGGGCTGGGCTCGATCGACCCGAACAACCCCCAGGGAGAGGTCCAGTGATCCCCGTCAAGTTCGACTACGTCAAGCCCTCGTCGGTCGAGGAGGCCGTCGCGGCGTTGGCCGAGGGCGGCGAGGACGCCAAGATCATCGCCGGTGGGCAGAGCCTGCTCCCCGTGCTCCGGCTGCGGCTCGCGGCCCCGTCGCTGCTCATCGACCTCGGCGGGATCGCCGAGCTGCGCGGCATCCGCGAGGACGGCGACCGGGTCGAGATCGGGGCCATGACGCCGTACTACGTGATCGTCGGCGACGACCTCGTCAAGGAGCACGTCGCGCTGCTTGGCCTGGCCACGCAGACGGTGGCCGACAACCAGGTGCGCCACCGCGGCACCCTGGGCGGCGCGCTCGCGCACGCCGACCCCGCAGGCGACCTCGGGGCGCCCGCGCTCGCGTTGGACGCGGAGATGGTGATCGCGGGGGGATCAGGCAACCGCACCGTGTCGGCGGCGGAGTTCTTCGTGGATTACTTCACCACCGCCATCGGCGAGGGCGAGATCCTCACCGCGATCCGGTTCCCGAAGTACACCGGCTGGGGCAGCCACTACGAGAAGTTCAACCGCACCGCGCAGGCGTGGTCGATGTGTGCGGTCGCGGCGGCGGTGCGGGTCGAGGGCGGCACGATCGCCGAGGCCCGCGTCGGGCTCACCAACATGGGCACCACGCCGATCCGCGCCACCGGCGTCGAGCAGGCGCTCGTCGGACAGCCCGCGACCGCCGACGCCATCCGGGCGGCCGCCGAGCACGCGACGGAGGGCACGGCCGCACCGAGTGACGCGGACGCGGCTTCCGACTACCGTGAGCACCTGGCCAAGGTGCTCACCGGTCGCGCGGTGTTGGCCGCGGCCGGCTGACGCTCTTCGTACACGGACGCCTGCTCTGGGGAGCCGGGGCAGGCGTCCGCCGTATCCAGGAGGTTCATCGGGCATGCAGTTGGAGAAGACGTTCACGATCGACGCACCGATCGACAAGGCGTGGGAGGCGCTCAACACTCCACAGACGGTCGCGCCCTGCTTCCCCGGGGCGACGCTCACCGAGTACGAAGGCGACACGTTCACCGGCACGGTCAAGGTCAAGCTCGGGCCGATCTCGCTGACCTACAAGGGCAAGGGCGTCTACAAGGAGCGCGACGACGCGGCGCACCGCGTGGTCATCGACGCCAGCGGGCGCGACTCGCGCGGCAACGGCACCGCCGAGGCCACCGTGACCGGCACGATGAGCGCCGAAGGGCCGGACAAGACGGCCGTCACGATGGTCACCGACATGAAGATCACGGGGCGGCCCGCGCAGTTCGGCCGCGGCGTGATCTCCGATGTGGCCGACAAGATCATCGGGCAGTTCGCCTCGTGCGTGGCGTCGAAGCTGCAGGCAGGCGAGTCCGCGGGGTCGGTCAGCGGCCCGGGCGCCGTCGAGGGAGCCGTGGCGGGCAGTGGATCCGAGGCGGCCATTGCGTCCGAGGCGGGCAGTAAGCCCGGGACCGTCGGTCTTTCGGGTTCGGCGCAGCCGTCGGCCGCGGCGTCGGCCACCGCGGCCGGGACCGCGGCGACGAACGGCACGACGTCCCGCCCGGCAGTCGCCGAGGCGCCGAAGTCGGTGTCGACGGCGCCGATGAAGAGCGAGATCGACGCGATCGACCTCCTCGACACGGCGGGCGCCCCGGTGCTCAAGCGGCTGGCCCCGGCGATCGGCGGCCTCGGGCTGCTGCTGCTGGTGATCTTCCTGATCCGGCGCGCTCGTTCCGCGTGAGCCTGTGCGCGGAAACGGGTGCTCACGGCACTCGTTTCCGCGCATCGGCCGGGTGAGTCGCGCGCATCGGCACGGCGAGTCGGGGTTGGCAGGGGCCGGGTTTCGGCACGGCGAGTCGCGGGTTTCGGCACGGCGAGTCGGGCATTTCGACGCGCCGTGTTGGCGATTTGCGCGCGCGCCTCACGCAAGATGGACCCATGCGTCCCGGACCCCACAACGCCCTGACCGACGTCGCAGGCCTGCGCGTCGGCCATGCGCAGGTCGAGGGCGGGCTGTCCGGCACCACGGTGGTGCTCGCGCCCCCCGCGGGCGCCGTCGCGGGCGTCGACGTGCGCGGCGCCGCCCCCGGCACCCGCGAGACCGACCTGCTCCGCCCGGACGCCACCGTCCAGCGCGTCCACGCCATCGTGCTGTCCGGCGGCTCGGCCTACGGGCTCGCGGCCGCGGACGGCGTCATGGTCCGGCTGGAGGCGGCGGGCGTCGGGTTCCCGGTCCCCGGCGGCGTTGTGCCGATCGTGCCCGCCGCAGTGGTGTTCGACCTGGGCCGCGGTGGGGCGTTCGGCGCCCGTCCGACGGCCGCGACCGGGGCCGCCGCGTTCGACGCCGCGACCGACGGCCCGCTCGCGCAGGGGGTCGTCGGGGCGGGCACGGGGGCCGTCGTCGGCGGAAGGAAGGGTGGGATCGGGACGGCGAGCGCGGTGCTCGATGACGGAGCGACGGTCGCCGCGCTGGTCGTGCTCAACGCCGTCGGCTCGGCGCTCGACCCCGCCACCGGCCTGCCCCACGGCCTCCGGGCGGGGCTCGACGGCGAGTTCGGCTCGGTCGTACCGATGGCCGCCATCCCGCGGCCCGCACCGGTGCCGGGCACCGCCACAACCCTCGCCGTCGTCGCCACGGACGTCACGCTGGACAAGGCAGCTGCCGCCCGACTCGCCACGATGGGCCACGATGGCCTGGCCCGTGCGATCGTCCCGGTGCACACCGTGATGGACGGCGACACGATCTTCGGGCTCGCCACCTGTGCCCGCTCGGCGCCGACGATGGAGCAGATGTTCGCCTTGCATGCGGCGGCCGCCGAGGTCGTCACCCGCGCCGTCGTGCATGCTCTGTTGGCCGCCGAGACCGTCACCACGGCAGGCGGGACGTGGCCCGGCGCCCGTTAGCCGCCTGCGAACGGCGGGAGGACGTCCAGGCTGACGGCGCCGGCGACGGACGCATTGTGGTCACGTACAGCGACTTCGTCGAGCAGATAGCTGCAGCGCGCCAGCACCTGGGCGAGCTCCGGCCCGTGCTCGGCGCGTAGGACGTCCAGCAGCTCGGCGACAGTCGCAGCCGACGACACCTGCACCTTGTCCACCTCGACGCCCGATGCAGCCCGCGCCGCAGCGAAGTAGCGCACGGTGATGGTCGTGGTGGTCATTTCCTTCTCCCTAGCCCCCGATAGCGCTCATCGGGCGGTCCGGCTGCAGGAAGCCGGGGTCGTCGATGCCGTGGCCCGCGAGCTTGCCCCACATGGCGTCCCGCCACATATCGGCGATCTCCCGGTCGGACGCCCCGCCGCGCACCAGCCCACGCAGGTCGGTCTCGGTGCGGGCGAACAGGCACGAGCGCACCTGGCCGTCGGACGTGAGGCGGGTGCGGTCACATGCGCCGCAGAACGGCCGCGTGACCGACGCGATGACGCCGACGACCGCGGGCCCGCCGTCGACAACCCACCGTTCCGCGGGGGCGCCGCCGCGCTCGGCCGGGTCGGGGGTGAGGGTGAACGCCGTGCGGAGCGCCGCCATGATCTCCCCGGCGGTCACCATCTCCGCCCGCTGCCAGCCGTGCTGGGCGTCCAGCGGCATCTGCTCGATGAAGCGCAGCTCGAAGCCCTGATCGAGCGCGAACTGCAGAAGGGCGACGGCCTCGTCGTCGTTGACGCCGCGCAGCAGGACGGTATTGATCTTGACGGGGTCGAGGCCTGCGGCGCGGGCAGCGGCGAGGCCGTCGAGGACGTCGGCGAGGCGGTTGCGGCGGGTGATGGCGGCGAACCGGTCGGGGCGCAGCGTGTCCATCGAAACGTTGAGCCGGTTGACCCCCGCGGCGGCCAGCGACTCGGCGCGGCGGGCGAGGCCGATGCCGTTCGTGGTGAGCGAGATGTCCGGGCGGGGCCGCAGCGCCGCCGAGGCCGCGATGATGGTTTCGAGGCCGCGGCGCAGCAGCGGCTCGCCGCCGGTGAAGCGCAGCTCGTGGACACCCAGGTCGTGCACCGCGATCGTGATGAGCCGCACGAGCTCGTCGTCGGTGAGCTGCTCGGCGCGCGGCATCCAGTCGAGGCCCTCGGCGGGCATGCAGTAGGTGCAGCGGAGGTTGCAGCGGTCGGTCAAGGAGATGCGGAGGTCGGTGGCGACTCGCCCGAACGTGTCGACCAGGCGGGGGTCCGCGGGCCGGGCGGGTGCGCGGTGGGCCCTGCCGCGGGTCGCGGGTAGGCCCAGCTCAGTAGCCGTCACACCTCGAGGGTAACCGTCGGAACGGATCTCTCAGGGTGCTTGGACCAGCACGAATGCGACACTCCGCAATAACGGCGTCGTCGGCCAGCCCGTACCGCAGATGCCGGTTGGCAGCGCGGTCGGGCTGACCGAACGGGCAGGCCGGGCGCCGTCTTCCAGCCGGTCACCCGATGGCAGGTGCCTGTCCCCCCAACCCGTCGGCAAGCTCCTGCGGGTCGAGAGCAAAGCTGCGGAGCAGTTCGGCGTCGCGTTCGGTGTCGACCTTCTCGGGCAACTCGGCGTCGGCGCGGGCCGTGAGATCGGTGTCGCCGCCCGCACGAATGCGCTCCACCACCATGGCTTTCGGAATCTGCATGCAGCGGCCTACCCCATGGTGTTCCGGTCCGAAACCCTCCGCGCGGTCTACGGCGGCGGCGTTGGGCGAGTCCTGCTGACGGCGGGCTCGAGCGCGCCGTGCCGAGATGCGCGACTCGCCGTGCCGAGATGCGCGACTCGCCGTGCCCGAAATGAAGACTCGCGCGGGGGTCAGGGGTGGCGGGCGAGCTCCTGGCGGGCGACCGTGCGCAGGTGCACCTCGTCCGGCCCGTCGGCCAGGCGCAGGGCCCGGGCCCACGTGTAGAACGCGGGCAGCGGGGTGATGTCGGTGATCCCGCCGCCGCCGTGGATCTGGATGGCCCGGTCGATCACCGCGCAGGCCATGCGCGGCACCGTCACCTTGATCGCCGCGATCTCCGTCGCCGCGCCCTTCGCCCCCGCGTTGTCGATCAACCACGCCGTCTTCAGCACCAGCAGCCGGGCCTGCTCCACGTCGATCCGCGACTGCGCGATCTGCTCCCGCACGACCCCCTGCTCGGCCAGCGGCCGCCCGAACGCCACCCGCGCCTGCGCCCGGCGCACCATCAGGTCGATCGCGCGCTCGGCCATCCCGATCAGCCGCATGCAGTGGTGGATGCGCCCGGGGCCCAGGCGCGCCTGGGCGATCCGGAACCCGCCGCCCTCCTCGCCCAGCAGGTTGGTGGCGGGCACGCGGACGTCGGTGAGTCGGAGCTCGGAGTGGCCGTGCTGGTCCTGGTAGCCGAACGTCGGCAGGTGCCGCACGATCTCCAGCCCGGGCGTGTCCCGGGGGACGAGGATCATCGACTGCTGCCGGTGCGTCGCCGCCTCGGGGTCGGTCTTGCCCATGACGATGAAGATCTGGCAACGCGCGTCGGCCGCGCCGGAGATCCACCACTTGCGGCCGTTGATGACGTAGTCGTCGCCGTCGCGGACCATGCTGGTCTCGATGTTGGTGGCGTCCGAGGACGCGACGTCCGGCTCCGTCATCGCGAACGCCGAGCGAATCTCGCCCGCCAGGAGCGGCTCCAGCCACTGCTCCTTCTGTTCCGGGGTGCCGACGAGGTGCAGGGTCTCCATGTTGCCGGTGTCCGGCGCCTGGCAGTTGATCGCCTCGGGGGCGATGTCCGGCGACCAGCCAGTGACCTCCGCGACCGCGGCGTACTCCACGTTGGACAGCCCGGAGACCGCGGGAAGGAACAGGTTCCACAGGCCTTGCGCCCGCGCCTCGGCCTTCAGCTCCTCCACAACGGGCGGCAGCTCCCACTCCGCGGCCGTGCCCCGCCGTTCGGCGCGGAACTGCGCGTAGGTGGCTTCCGCGGGCAAGATCCGGTCGTCGAGGAAGGCGCGCATGCGTTTGGTGTAGTCATCGGCCACGGCGCTGGGTGCGAAGTCCACCACGGCACTCAACCACACCTGGCCCCCCAACTGGGCGGACTCGCATTCGCGGACCTAGGATGCTCAACGTGCCGCAATTCAGGATCTCCGACGCCGCGCGGCTCTTGGGCGTCAGCGACGACACCGTGCGCCGCTGGATCGACGCGGGCGCGCTGCCGGTGCGCCCCGACGCATCCAATCGCAAGGTCATCGACGGGGCCGCGTTGGCCGCGTTCGCCCGCGAGCACGCCCAGACCGCTCCCGACCCGTCCGGGGTGCAGCGCTCGGCCCGCAATCGGCTCGTCGGCCTCGTCACGTCGGTGGTGTCGGACAAGGTTATGTCGCAGGTCGAGATGCAGTGCGGCCCGCACCGGGTGGTGTCGCTCATGTCCACCGAGGCCGTCGAGGAGCTCGGCCTCGAGCCCGGCGTGCTGGCCGTGGCCGTCATCAAGTCGACGAACGTCGTTGTCGAGACCCCCGGAGGGCACCCGTGAAGATCCGTGCGCTGGCCGCGATCGGGGCAGCGTCGGCCCTGCTGCTCACCGGCTGCGGAGGCAGTTCCGGCTCGGCGGGCACGCCCGCGAGCCAGGCCGCCGCCCCGCAGACGCTGACCGTGCTCGCCGCCGCGTCGCTGACCGAGACGTTCAACGCGCTCGGCAAGCAGTTCGAGACCGACCACCCCGGGGTGACGGTCAAGTTCAACTACGCGGGCTCCTCCGACCTGGCCCAGCAGATCGTCAACGGGGCGCCTGCCGACGTCTTCGCCTCCGCCAGCGACACGACGATGAAGACCGTCACGGACGCGAACCTCACTGCGGCCAAGCCCGTGACGTTCGCCAGGAACGTGCTGCAGATCGCCACCCCTCCCGGCAACCCCAAGGGCATCGCGACGTTCGCCGATCTGGCCAAGCCCGCGGTGAAGGTCGTCGTCTGCGCCCCACAGGTGCCGTGCGGCGCGGCCACGCAGAAGGTCGAGAAGGCCACGAACACCACCCTCCGCCCGGTGAGCGAGGAGGCCGACGTCAAGTCGGTGCTGTCCAAGGTGGAGACCGGTGACGCCGACGCCGGGCTCGTCTACGTCACCGACGTCAACTCCGCGGGCAGCAAGGTGCAGGGCGTGAACTTCCCCGAGGCCTCCCAGGCGTCGACCAACTACCCGATCGCCGTGCTCAAGAACGCCCCGGCGGCGGATCTCGCCCACCAGTTCGTCGGTGTCGTCACCGGCGAGCAGGGCCAGAAAGCGCTGGAGCAGGCCGGGTTCGTCCAGCCATGACTAGGGGGTGCCTCGTGGATCAGCGATCACGGTCTCCGCGCCGAGATGGCCGCTGGCCGCGTTGTCGGACGGCTCGAGTACGCCCGGTACGAGAGCCGTCCTCCGCCTTTCGACCGTGATCCACGAGGCACCCCCTAGCGCGCGGCAGCCCGTGACCGGACGGGGGGTCGGGCTGCCGCGCGTGCTCTGGATCCCCGCCACGCTCGGGTTCGCGTTGATCAGCCTGCCGGTGGTGGGGCTGGTGCTGAAGGCGGACTGGACGCGGATGCCGGAGCTGCTGCTGTCGGAGTCCGCGCTCGACGCGCTGCGGCTGTCGCTGGAGACAGCGACGATCTCGACGGCGCTGTGCATCGTGCTGGGCGGGCCCCTCGCGGCGGTGCTGGCCCGGGGCGGTCTGCCCGGGCTGTCGTTCCTCCGCTCGATCGTGCTGCTGCCGCTCGTGCTGCCGCCGGTGGTCGGCGGGCTCACGCTGCTGTTCCTGCTCGGCCGCAACGGGCTCGTCGGCCGCGCGCTCGACCTGTGGTTCGGCATCACCGTGCCGTTCACGACGGCCGCGGTGGTCCTGGCGCAGACGTTCGTGGCGCTGCCGTTCCTCGTGGTGAGCCTGGAGGGGGCGCTGCGCACGGTCGGGCAGCGCTACGAGGCCGTCGCCGCGACGCTCGGGGCCTCGCCGATGCTGGCGTTCCGGCGGGTCACCGTGCCGCTGGTGCTGCCGGGCCTGGCGTCGGGCACGGTGCTGGCGTTCGCCCGGTGCCTCGGCGAGTTCGGCGCGACCACCGCGTTCGCGGGCAGCCTGCAGGGCACCACCCGCACCCTGCCGCTGTTGGTGTACCTGGAGCGCGAGACCGACGTGGACGCGGCCGTCGCGCTGTCGCTGGTGCTGGTCGTCGTCGCCGTCGTGGTGATCGCCGCGACCCGGCCGCGCGGGTCGGAGGGGCTGCGGTGAGCGGTCGGCCCTTGGGGGTCCCGTGAGCGCCGAGCTCGACGCGCGCGTCGTCCTGCGGCGCCCCACCTTCACCCTCGACGTCACGATCACCGCCACGCCCGGTGAGGTGATCGCGGTGCTGGGCCCCAACGGTGCGGGCAAGTCCACGCTGCTCGGGGTGCTGGCGGGCCTGATCCCGCCGTCCGAGGGACACGTGCGGCTCGCCGACGTCGACGTCACCGACGTGCCGCCGCACCGCCGCGGCGTCGGGCTGTTGGCCCAGCAGGCGCTGCTGTTCCCGCACATGACGGCGCTGGCCAACGTCGCGTTCGGGCCGCGGGCGCACGGGACGCCCCGGCGCGCGGCCGAGGAGCGGGCCCGCGAGCTGCTCGCGGCCGTCGACGCCGCTGCGCTTTCCGGGCGGCGGCCCGCGCAGATGTCCGGCGGCCAGCAGCAGCGGGTGGCGCTGGCCCGCGCGCTCGCCCCCGACCCCGACCTGCTGCTGCTCGACGAGCCGCTGGCCGCGCTGGACGTCGACGCCGCGCCCGCGATGCGCTCGCTGCTGCGCCGGATCGTGCGCGACCGCAAGCAGACCGCCGTGCTCGTCACCCACGCCGCGCTCGACGCCCTGGTGCTCGCCGACCGCGTGGTGGTGCTCACCGACGGCCGGGTCGTCGAGGCCGGGCCCGCGCGCGACGTGCTGGCCCGCCCCCGCAGCGCGTTCACCGCGCGGATCGCGGGCCTCGACCTCGTGCCGGGGGTGGCCACGGGTGACGGACTGCGCACGCCCGACGGCCTGAGGGTGGCCGGTCGGCTCGACGGAGTGGTGGAGGGCGAGCCCGCCGTCGCCGTTTTCCCGCCCGCCGCGGTGGCGGTGTATGCCGACCCGCCGTCGGGCAGCCCACGCAACGTGCTGCCGGTGCGGCTGGCCGCGCTGGAGCCGGTGGGCGACCTCGTGCGGCTACGGGCGGCCGCTCGGCCGGGCGGGCCGTCGTGGGTGGACGGGCTCGCCGCCGACGTGACCGCCGCAGCCGTGGCCGACCTCGCCGTGGAGCCGGGGGCGGACCTGTGGTTCGTCGTGAAGGCCGCCGAGGTGGGGGTGCACGGGGTGGGCGGCTGATCCTGAACCACGCGGCGAGCGTGGGGGGTCGGCGCGTCATCGCGTCGATCGTAGGCGGCTTCACCCGGCCGCGCCGCTGCCCGATCGTGTGTCTGGTTGCCGGGGGCGGTCCTGGCTACCGTCGCTCCCCGTGTTCCGCTCCCTACGCGGGGTCGCCCCGGCGGTGGTCCTGATCCTCCTGCTCGGGGCGACCCCGGCAGCGGCCGACGACACGCACGGCTACATCGTCCGCACCGCCTCGCCCGCCGCGTCGACGAGCGTCGCGGACGGCGTCGGCGCCCGGCCCGTCCAGACCTACGTGAGCGCGTTCGCCGGGTTCGCCGCGCCGCTCACCGTCGACCAGGTGCGGCGCGTGCGGGCCTATCCCGGGGTTCTGGGCGTCGAGCCGGACGGGGCGGTGGCGGTCGACCCCACCGCGGTCGCCGAGGGCACTCAGGACGACCCGCCCAACTGGGGGCTCGACCGTATCGACCAGCGCAACCTCCCCCTCGACGGCCGCTACACCACCCGGTCGACGGGCCGCGGCGTCACCGTGTTCGTGCTGGACACCGGCGTTGACACCAAGCACCCCGACTTCGGCGGCCGCGCCAGCCAGCCCGTCAACTTCGTCGACGCGACGACCGGCGACTGCGACGGGCACGGCACGGTGGTCGCCGGGATCGCCGCCTCCGCCAGGCACGGGGTGGCGAAGGACGCGTCGGTCGTGTCGGTGAAGGTGCTCGACTGCACCGGCGCGGGCACCCTCTCCAACTTGCTCGCGGGCATCGACTGGGTCGCAGGCCACCGCCACGGGCCTGCGGTGGCCGTGATGTCGTGGAGCTACGGGCCGTCCGACGCGCTGACCTCGGCGGTCGACAAGCTCCTCGCGGACGGCGTGTTCGTCGCAACCTCGGCGGGCAACACCGGCACCAACGACTGCAGCGCCGTCCCGCGCTCCGTGCCCGGCGTGCTGGCGGTGGCCAACTCGATGATCGACGACCACCGCGCGCCGTCCTCGTCGACCGGGCCGTGCGTGGGGGTCTACGCGCCGGGGACGCGCATCGTCGCGCCGGTGCCGGGCGGCGGGTACGCGTCGTACTCCGGAACGTCGATGGCGGCGCCGCACGTCGCGGGCGTGGCGGCGCTGTACAAGCAGGCCGACGGCGACGCGCCGAGCGCCACCGTCAAGCAGTGGATCCTCGACCACGCCACCAGAGGGGTGATCGCCGACGACCCCGCGGGCACCCCGGACCGGCTGCTGTCAACGGGCGGGCTGTAGGTCGCGCGCGCACCCTGGCGGGTGATCGCCGCAATCGGGACATGAGGTGTGCAGGCGCACCCCATGTCCCCGCAGCGGTGATCATGACGATGAGGCGGGGGGCGGGAGGCGGGCGGGGGCGGGGTCACTCGCGCTTCAGCGCTAACGCGAGCGCCGGGCAGGACTGGACCGCCTTGCGGGCCTGCTTGGCCAGATCCGGAGGCAGCTCGTCGCCGTCGACGATGGGGTAGCCCCACTCGTCCAACGTGATCATCTCCGGCAGCAGCTCGGCGCACACGCCGTGTGCGTGGCAGTTGATCGGGTCGACGCGCAGCCTCATGGCCGGTGCTCCAGGGGGGTCCAGGGGCCGAGGACGGTCGCGGCGCACGGCCTGCCCGCCCGGTGCGCGGCCACGTCGTCGGCAAACGTGTGCAGCGCGCTCGCCGCCAGCCGGACGGCGCCGTCCGGGTGCGAGCAGGCGCCCCGCCCCGCGACGACGCCCAGCCGCCGCTGCAGCCGGGGCAGCAGGTCGCGGTCGGCCGCACCCATGGCCAGCGCGTCGAAATCGGTGGCGATGGCCGGGAGCCCGAACAGGCACGGGCCGCACTGGCCCGCGCCCGCGTCGGCGAGGTAGCGCAGCACGGCTGCGGTCTCGGCGATCCCGCACCCCCGCGCGGGCAGCGCCACCAGCGCCGCCACCCCCAGCTCGATGCCGACGTCCGCGCAGGTCTCGTGGGCCAGCGGCAGCTCCAGCGCGTCGGCGACCGGCAGCCAGCTCCCGCCCAGCCCGCCGATGAGCACGGCGCGCAGTGGCTCGGTCTCCCCGCCCGCGAGCTCCAGCACGTCCGAAAGCGGCAGGCCCAGCTCGACCTCGTGCACGCCGGGGCGGTTGACCGCGCCACTGACCGTCACGAGCGTGGTGCCGGGGGAACCGGGAGTGCCCGCGGCGCGGTACCACTCGTCCCCGAAGCGGGCGATCAGGGCGAGGTGCGCGAGGGTCTCCACGTTGGACACCAGCGTCGGACGGCCGCGCACCCCCTTGATCGACGTCCGCACCCCGGTCGGGCGGGGGTCGCCCGTGTTGAGGGTGTTGACCAGCGCGGTGCTCTCGCTCGCGACGAACCCGGGGGGCATCTCGGCCAGCTCCACCGCCACGGGGTCGCCCTCCCGCTCGTTCAGCGCGTTGGCGAGCACGGCGGTGAGCGGGCTGCCGGTGTGCAGGGCGAGCACGGCCTCGCGGGCGCCGGTGGCGTGCACGGCGAGCGCGATGCCGTCCAGTACCAGGTGCGGGGCGCGGCGCAGCAGGGCGCGGTCCTTCGCACTGGACGGGTCGCCCTCGCAGCCGTTCGCGAGCACGATCGTGCCGCGCCGGTTCTCGATCGCCAGCGCCATCTTCTCGGCCAGCGGGTACCCCGCGCCGCCGCGCCCGCGCAGCCCCGCCCGCGCCACCTTCTCGACGAGCAGGCGCTTCCCCGCGCCGCCGGGGTAGTCGGCGAGCGGGAGGGGGCCGAAGCGGGCGAGGTGGGCGTCGACGTCGGCGGTGACCCAGGGTTCGGGGGCGGCCGCGAACAGCCGCTGCGACTCGACCGCGGTCGGGCTGACGATCGGGATCGGGCCGGTGTCGAGCATGGCGTCGGACGCGGGCGGGAACACGGGTGGGAACACGGCGGCGAGGACGGTGTCGAGGGGGCTGTCGAGTGCGGTCACCGGGCGCCGACCACCGCGCGTCGGGCCTTCGTGTCGGGGTGCCGCACGAGCAGGCGGCGGACGACGGACGCGGCCACGGCGGCGGCGCACGCCCCGTCCAGCAGGATCACCCAGGTCAGCTTGCTGTCCCCGCCCGGAACGAACAGTCCGTGGAGCATCGCGACCGGCCACAGCGCGTACGAGGCGACGTGCACCGTCCGCCACACCCGCTGCGACAGGCGCGCCCGCAGCAGGCTCGTCGCGATCACCGCGACCGTCAGGTCGAACGCGGTCGCGCCGAGTCCCACCCAGAACGGGTGGTAGTCGGACACGAACGGGACGACGGCGTCGACCCACGTGAGCGGGACGTAGCCGTCGACGATCGCGGACCCGACGTGCACGGCCAGGAACACCAGGGCCAGCAGGGACACGTTGCGGTGCAGCGCGTGCAGCGTGAACCGCAGCCAGCCGCCGGTGCTGGCCCGGGTGGCGTGCGCGCAGCCCAGCACCACGGTGCCGGTGAGCAACAGCAGCGCGACGAGCCCGCAGGCTCGGCTGACGAACCAGAGGATCTCTTGCATCTACTCGGCTCTCCTCTCGGGCCAGCCCGCGGTCGTGGTGACGGCGCCGTCGACGTCGACGAGCCGGGCGGGGAGACGGCGGTCGGCCAGCCAGCCGGGGGCGGCGTCGCCGAGGACGACGGCGGCGGTGCTGGCGGTGTTGGCGTCGACGCAGGTGGCGGCGGCGACCGACACCGTGCGCCACCGGCTGTCCGGGACGTCGCCGGTGCGCGGGTCGACGATGTGGTGCACGGTGCGGCCGCCGCGCCGCCACGCGCGCCGGGTCGTGCTGGAGGTGGCGAGCCCGCCCGCGGTGATGCTGACGACGAGCTCGGGGTCGACCAGCGCGCGCTCGTGGTCGTCGCCGACCGCGATGCGCCAGCCGTCCTCGGGGGCGGGCCCGGCGACCCGGACGTCGCCGCCGAGGCTCACGAGCACGCCCGCGCGAGTCGCGGCCGCGGCCCGGGTCGCGATCCGGTCCGCGGACAGCGCCTTCGCGGTGGCACCGAGGTCCAGCGCCACACCGCGGGGGAGCACGACGGTGGCGCCGTCCCAGCCGAGGCGCCACCAGCCGGGCGCGGCCTGCGGCGCCGGGAGCGGGGCGGCGCCGTCGGGGTCGATGCTCGCGAAGTCGCGGTCGTAGCCGAGCGCGACGACGGCCTGCCCGACGGTCGGGTCGACGATCCCGTCGGTCTGCTCGGCCGCCCGCACCGCCACCGTGATGGCCTCCGCCAGCAAGGGGCCCACCCGGGCGGCCCTACCCGCAGGCAGCCGGGAGATCTCCGAGTCGGGCCGGAACCGGCTGCAGGCGGCGTCGATCGCGGCCAGCTCGGCGCGCAGCACGCGCTCGGCCGCGTCCAGCGCGTCCGGCTCGGCCACGGCGAGCAGTGCCGTCGTCCCCAGCGCGGTGACGACGATCCGGGCGGGGGTGCGGGTCTGGGTCATGACCCGCCGGAGGACCCGGCCGGTGCACCTGCGGCGGCCTTGGGGGCGACGGGCGGCGGCTTGGGGGCGGCGTGCTTGGTCTGCTTCCCGGGGACGGTCAGCGCCGCCTGGACCGGCGCGTGGACGGGCGCGGGCGCCGGGGCGGACTCCTCGGCGAAGGCCTGGGCGAACAGGGACCCGAAGAAGACGGCGAGCGCGCCGCCGCCGACCGCGCTGACGGTCGTGGCCCCGACGATCCGTCGACGGCCCGCAACGCGGGGGTCGACGGCGGCGCCCCGCCTGGATCGGTGACTGCTCATGGCCGGGGACGCTAACCGCTTCGCCCCACCCCGCCGGGCTGCCTGAGAGCGGAGGTTGTCGGCGGTCCTCCGTGCGGCGACGAGCCGTCGACGAGCGGGCGAAAAGAGTCCGAACGCCAAGTATCACTGCGCTGGACGGCGCATCGGCGTTCTCAGCTCAGGCGCCGGTGCGTCGAGCGGTCGTTATGCGGGGGTCAGGGTGTCGAAGCCTGCGTAGGGCACCAGCGCCGCGGGCAGCGCGACCGTGCCGTCGGCCCGTTGACCTTGCTCCAGAATCGCGACGAGCGTGCGCCCGATGGGCAGGCCCGAGCTGTTGAGCGTGGCCGCGAACCCGCGTGTGCCGTCCTTGGCCTTGGTACGGATGCCCGCCCGGCGCGCCTGGAACGTGCCGCAGTCCGACGCCGAGGCGATCTCCCGGTACGCCTGCTGGCCGGGCAGCCACACCTCCAGGTCGAACGTGAGCCGGGCCGCGAAGCCGGTGTCGCCTGCCGCGAGCTTGATGACGCGGTGGTGCAGCCCGAGCCCCTGCAGCACGGCCTCGGCGTGCCCGACGAGCACGTCCAGCTCGGCGCGAGCGCGCTCAGCGTCGACGATGCGCACCAGCTCCACCTTCGCGAACTCGTGCATCCGGATCAGCCCGCGGGTGTCCTTCCCGTACGAGCCCGCCTCCGAGCGGTAGCACGGGGTGTGGGCGGTGTAGGCGAGCGGAAGGCTCTCCAGTGCGAGGGTCTCGCCCGCGTGCAGGTTGGTGAGCGGCACCTCGGCGGTGGGGATGAGGAAGAGCTCGCGCTCGCCGACGCTCGTGCGGAACAGGTCGCTCGCGAACTTGGGCAGCTGGCCCGTGCCCGTCATCGTCGCACGGTTGACCAGCGACGGCACCGAGAACTCGGTGTAGCCGTTGGCCTCGGCGACGTCGAGGAAGTAGCGCGCGAGGGCCCGCTCCAGCTTCGCGCCCTGTCCGCGCAGCACGGCGAACCGCGGGCCCGCGAGCTTCGTGGCGCGGGCCAGGTCGAGGATGCCCAGGCGCTCGCCGAGGTCGATGTGGTCGCGCGGCGCGGCGATGTCGGGCTTCTCGGCCCAGGTGCGCACGAGCTCGGCGTCGGCCTCGCTCGTGCCGTCGGGGGCTTCGTCGGCGGGCAGGTTGGGGATGCCGAGCAGGAGGTCGTTGAGCTCGGCCTCGAGCGTGCGGTGCTCCTCCTCGGCCGCCGCGACGACCGTCTTGAGCTCGCGGGCGCGCTCGACCAGTGCGGGCCGCTTCTCGGCGCTCGCGCCCTTGACCGACTGGGCCACGCGCTTCGCCTCGGCGCGTGCCTCGTCGCCGCGCTGGATCGCGGCGTTGCGGCCCGACAGGAGCTTGTCCACGGCGGACACGTCCAGGGCGTAGCCCCGGCGGGCCAGCTTGCGGACGGCGTCGGTGGCGGGATCGAGCAGGACGCGGGGGTCGTGCATCTACCCAGGGTATCGGCGGGTGGCGAGCGGGTTTACCCCGGCGGCCCGGGCGGTCGGGCCCGGCTGGGCCGCCCCCCCGCCGGTCCCGGCCGCCCGGCCCGCTCCCGGCCGACTGCGCCGCCCCCGCCACCCCCGGCGACGGCTCCGGCCACGGGGCGACCTCGCACCCCACGGGGCGACCTCGCACCCCACCGGTGGGGTGCGAGGTCGTGCGGTGGGGTGCGAAGTGGGCCGGGCGCCGTCGGCGTGGCTACTCGCGGACCAGCGCGCGCACGGCGTCGATGGTGTCGGCCTCGGCCGGGGGTGGCCGGGCCGCCTCCGGCCGACCGGGCCGCCCCCGCCGCCCCCGCCGCCTCCGGCCGACCGGGTCGCCCCCGCCGCCCCGGCAACCCCGCGCCCCCCGCCGCCCCCGCCCCTACCCGTCCGGGGGTGGCGTCGTCGCGCGAGATCGTCAGAGGATGGGCGGCAGCTCACCCGAGAGAGGCCGCCGCCGTGTCCAGTGCCGTGTCCCGCGCCGTGTCCAGTGCCGCCCCCGCCGTCCCGTCCTACGCCTCCGGCACGTCCGACGTCCCGCTGCTCGGCGACACCATCGGCGACAACTTCGACCGCGTCGCCGCGGCCCAGCCCGACCACGAGGCGCTGGTCGACGTGCCCAGCGGGCGCCGCTGGACGTACGCGCAGATGCGCGCGGACGTCGACACCCTGGCGCTGGGCCTCGCCGCCGCGGGGGTCGAGAAGGGCGACCGGGTGGGGATCTGGGCGCCCAACGTCGCGGAGTGGACGCTCGTGCAGTACGCCACCGCGAAGCTGGGCGTCCTCCTCGTCAACATCAACCCCGCGTACCGCACGCACGAGCTGGAGTACGTGCTGAACCAGGCCGGGATCGCGCTGCTGGTCGCGGCGCCGAGCTTCAAGAGCTCCGACTACGCGGCGATGATCAAGGAGGTGCGGCCGCGCTGCGCCGCGTTGCGCGAGGTGGTGCTGCTGGGGACGCCGGAGTGGGACGCGCTCGTGGCGGCAGGCAAGCGCGGCGATCGCGCGGAGCTGGCCCGCCTGCAGACCGAGCTCTCTCCCGACGACCCGATCAACATCCAGTACACGTCGGGGACGACCGGCTTTCCCAAGGGCGCGACGCTGTCGCACCACAACATCCTCAACAACGGCTTCTTCATCGGACGCCTGTGCGGCTACACGCCCGCGGACCGGGTCTGCATCCCGGTGCCCTTCTACCACTGCTTCGGCATGGTGTTGGGCAACCTCGCGGCGACGACGGCGGGCGCCACGATGGTCATCCCCGGGCCCGGGTTCGACCCGAGAGCCACCTTGACCGCCGTCCAGCAGGAGCGCTGCACCTCGCTCTACGGGGTGCCGACGATGTTCATCGCCGAGCTCAACGACCCGGACTTCGCCTCGTTCGACCTCACGTCGCTGCGTACCGGGATCATGGCGGGTTCGCCGTGCCCGGTGGAGGTGATGAAGCAGGTCGTCGAGCGGATGGGCATGACCGAGGTGACGATCTGCTACGGCATGACCGAGACCTCGCCGGTGTCCACCCAGACCCGGCCGGACGACTCGCTTGACCGACGCGTGTCGACGGTCGGCCGGGTGCACCCGCACGTCGAGGTCAAGATCGTCGACCCGGCGACGGGCCTGACCCTGCCGCGCGGTGCGCCCGGTGAGCTGTGCACGCGCGGCTACTCGGTGATGCTCGGCTACTGGGACGAGCCGGAGAAGACCGCCGAGGCCATCGACCGCGCGCGGTGGATGCACACCGGCGACATCGGCGTGATGGACGACGAGGGCTACGTCAACATCACCGGCCGGATCAAGGACATGGTCATCCGCGGCGGCGAGAACGTCTACCCGCGGGAGATCGAGGAGTTCCTCTACACCCACCCCGACATCCTCGACGCGCAGGTGATCGGGGTGCCGGACGCCAGGTACGGCGAGGAGCTGTGCGCGTGGGTCAAGCTGCGGCCCGGGGCGCCGGAGCTCACGGCCGAGACGGTGCGGGAGTTCTCGGCGGGCAAGCTCGCGCACTACAAGGTCCCGCGGTACGTGGTCGTCGTCGACGAATTCCCGATGACCGTCACCGGCAAGGTGCGCAAGGTGGAGATGCGCGAGAAGAGCGTCAGCCTGCTCCACCTGGAGGATGCGGCCGCGATCCGAAACGCGTAACCGAGGCGGAGTGTCGCCATTCGGCTGCGGTCCGGCGTGTCGCGCAGTAGAGTCGGGCCAGCGCGTCCCGGGTGTCGCCCGAGGGCGCGTTCGTCATGAGTAGAGAACGGGTGAAGCAGCGTGCCGACCGGCAGGGTCAAGTGGTTCGACGCGGACAAGGGATTCGGGTTTCTGGCCCAGGACGGCGGAGAGGACGTGTACGTCCGGCGCAACGCCCTGCCCGCGGGCGTCGAGGCGCTCAAACCCGGCCAGCGCGTCGAGTTCGGCATGGCAGAGGGCAGGCGGGGGCCGCAGGCGCTGCAGGTGCGGCTGATCGAGTCGCTGCCCTCGGCGGTCGAGGCGGCGCGGCGGCCCGCGGAGGACCTGCACAGCCTGATCGAGGACATGATCAAGCTGCTGGAGACGCGGGTGCAGCCCGACCTGCGCCGGGGCCGCTACCCGGACCGCCGCACGGCCAAGCTCGCCGCCGACGTGGTGCGGGCGGTGGCGCGCGACCTGGACGGCTGACCCCCACCCGGCGAGTCGTCGTTTTCGGCACGGCGAGTCGTCGATTCCGGCACGGCGCGCGGGCCGGGGCCGAGCCGGCGGTGATCGTGTCGAGCCGTACCTCATGCCGGTTGCTGCCGGCGTGGTGTGCGGCTCACGCCGATCTTGGGGGCGCCGGGGGTGGTCGGCGGCGGGCCGGGCCGGGTGCTCAGCCCGTCGCGTTGAGCACCCAGCTCGCCCGGATTGGAAACTCGAGCTCGCCGGTCTCGGCGTTCGTCTGTGGCGGCGGGCCGTACTCCTGCACCTGGGCGGTGACGAGCACGTCCGTGGCGGCGGGCAGTTGCAGCGTGTAGTCGTCGTGCTGGTTGGGCGCGAGCACGGGGCTGCGCCCGTCGGTCTGGGTGCCGTTCGAGCTGCGGTAGGTGAACACCACCTGCCACGGGGCCGAGGAGATCTCGCTGGGCACCGCCACTTTCAGAGCCGTGCCCGCGGGCACGGCAAGCCGCACCGGAGCGTTCGCGTCGCTCTGACAATTTTTCAGCTGCAGGTCACAGAACTGGGTCGGCTTCGCAACGACGCTGGACGCCCCCGCGGTGAACCTCACCTCCGGCGGAGCGTCGCTGCCGCCACACCCGGCGAGCAGCGCCAGAAGCACGGACAAGACGACGAGGCGGCGCACCAGGCCAGCGTAGGGCCCTGGTGACCGCCCCCTGCGGGGCCATGGCCGCGATCATGAACGGGTCGCGGGCACCGTGGGCGCCACCGGCCGTTCCGGCACGGCGAGGAACGGGGCGATGCTGCGGCCGCGATACAGCAGCCCGGTCTGCACCCCGACCAGCGCGACCAGGCCCGCCACGACCGTGAACCCGATCCAGAACGTGTCGTGCGGCAGCAGCACCCCCAGCGCGCCGCCCGTCACCCAGGCGAGCTGCAGCACGGTCTCCGAGCGCCCGAACGCCGACGCCCGCGACTCCTCCGGCAGCTCGCGTTGGATCACTGCGTCCAGGCTGACCTTGGCGAGCGCGCTCGCGGCCGCCCCGACGAGCCCGACGACCGCCGCCGTCGCGATGCCGGGCAGCGCTGCCGCCAGCACCGCCACCGCGACCGCCGCACCCACGCACCACAACACGACCACGCTGGACAACGCCCGCCGTGCGCCCGCCGCGTTGCCCGCGAACGAGCCGACCCCGGCCGCGGCGCCGACGAGCCCGATGAGGAAGAGCTGCTGGGTGGGCTGGGCGTCGGTCTGTTTGACGACGAACGCGACGAACAGGGTGAGGAAGCCGGTGAGCACGCGGATCGCGCCGTTGCCCCAGAGCGCGACCACGACGCTGCGGCTCATCGGTGTGCGCTGCCCCCGCCGGGTGGCGCGCAGGGCGGCCGGGACCTCGCCCGCCGTCGACTCGACCCACCTCGGGATGCGCAGGCACAGGACCGTGCCTGCCACGGCGAGCGCCGCGGTGAACCCGAGCGCGCCCTCGGAGCCCCACAGCCACGCGACCCCCGCGGCCAGCCCCCCGAAGACTCCGCCCGCGGCGAGGCCGAACGTGGTGAGGCGGGAGTTCGTGGTGACGAGCGTGATCGCTTCTGGCAACACCCGCGGCGTGACGGCCGCCTTGAGCACGACGAACGACTTCGACAGCACCAGCGTGCCCAACGCGGCCGGGTAGAGCAGCCATGTGTGGTACTGGAACGCCATGACGACGGCCAGCACGGCCCGCAGTGCGAAAGTGAGGGCGAGCGCGGCGCGGCGACCACGCTGGACGCGGTCGAGCAGCGGGCCGATCACGGGGGCGACCAGGGCGAACGGCGCCGCCGTCATCGCGAGGTAGAGCGCGACGTTCGTGACGCTCTCCGCCTTCGCCGCGGCGAAGAACAGCGTGTTGGCCAACGCGACGGCGACCGCCGCGTCGACCGCGTAGGACATCATCGTGGCGTAGGTGAGGGCGGTGAGGCCCGAGCGGTCGGCCCCGTCCGCCGTCGCGGCGCGGTGGAACGCGCGCACCGAGCCTTCGGCGAACTGCCTGCTCCGCATGGCCGCCACCCGGGTCACCGTGATCTTGCGAGGGAGCTTGACACCCGGTGGCGCCTGCGCCGCCGCCGCCGCGGGCGGGCCGGGGTGAGCGGTGGGGCCGGGGTGTGCGGTGGGGCCGGGCGGGCCGGGGTGTGCGGTGGGGCCGGGCGGGTCGGGGTAGGCGGCGGGTACGGTTCCCGGCTTCGGTTCGACGGGTGGTCGCCACGACGCCGCGGCACCGGGGGCGCGGCGGTAGCGGGCCGGGTCGTAGTGCGGGTCGTCGTGCCACGGGTAGCGGCGGCGCGGCGCGTATAGGTCCGGCGCCGGAGCGTACGGGGCAGGCGAGACCGGCCGGGTGTAGGCGGCGGATGGGCCGTGGCCGTCGGGCGGGGCGTGGGAGCCCGGTGCGGCGTCGTCGAGCGCCTGCCCGTCGGGCGGAGTCCCCGCAGCGCTGCCGCTCACCCACGACCGGCGCGTCCAGGGTCGAAACGATCGGAGGCGCCGCACGGCTCCATTCTGACGTATCCCGGTGCGCGATCGGCGAACCCGCGAGACCGCGTCGTTGATCGCCGCGAGCCGCACACCACGGTGGCAGCGACCGTCGTGGGGTACGGATCGACGCGATCATCGCCCGCCGCGCGGCGCCGCCGTGCCAAAACGTGCCGAAACCGGGGCTCGCTGCCGGTGGACGGCGCTCAGTCGGTCGGGACCACGATCCGCACCCGCAGCATCACCGGCCAGTACTTGCCGGTGACCAGGTACTCGTCACCGCCGAGCCACGTGATGCCGTTCATCGCGTCCGTCCCCTCCGCCTGGGCCGGGGTGAGGAGCCCGCCTGCGTCGACGGTCGCCGTCACCTGGCCGCTCGTGGGGTTGATGCGCACGATCTGGGTGCTCGGCCAGACGTTCGCCCACACCTGCCCGCCAACGCATTCGAGCTCGTTCAGCTGGGGGAGCGGCTTGCCGTCGAGGGTGACGGTGACGGCGCCGGTCTGGCCGAACGTCGTGGGGTTGCGGAAGCGCAGGGTCGCCGAGCCGTCGCTCTGGACGAGGCGGGCGCCGTCGAAGCACAGCCCCCAGCCCTCGCCGGTCAGCCCGACCTGCTTCGTCACCGTGAGGGTTGCCTTGTCCCACTGCAGCGCGACGCCGTCCTGGTAGGTGAGCTGCCAGATCGTGTCGCCGGTGACCGCGATGCCCTCCCCCCAGAGCCGCCCCGGCAGCGGCGCCGAGCGGCGAACCGCACCGGTTGTCGGATCCAGCTCCCGAAGCTGGGACTTCCCCGCGAGTCCGGTGCTCTCCCACAGCGTGGTGCCGTCGCGCTGGAGGCCTTCGGTGAACGCGGTCGTGTCGTGCGGGAGTGTGGCGAGCACCTGCGGGCGGACGTCGGGGACGGTCGGTGGCGGCGGGCTGCACCCGGCGAGCAGCGCCGCGAGCAAGGCCGTCGCGCAGAGGGTGGCACAATGCGCACGGTGAGGAGTGCGAGCGTGCTTGCGGACGCCGTCGACGTGGCCCGCGAGGCGGCGGTGGCGGAAGCGGCGGCCGATCTTGCGGACGGGCCCGCTGCGGTCGGCGCGCACCTGGAGAGCGTGGCAGAGGACGACGGCTCCGTCACCCACTGCTTCGCCGCCGAGCAGGGCGGCTATCGGGGCTGGCGGTGGGCGGTCACGTTGGCCGCGGCGTCCCCCGAGGGGCCGGTCACGGTGAGCGAGGTCGTGCTGATCCCGGGCCGGGAAGCGCTGGTCGCGCCCGGCTGGGTGCCGTGGGAGCGGCGGATCCGGCCCGGCGACCTCGGCGTCGGCGACCTCCTGCCCACCCCCGAGGACGACCCACGCCTCGTGCCCGGATACCTCGCCTCGGACGATCCCGCGGTGGAGGAGGTCGCGCGCGAAGTCGGGCTGGGGCGGGAGCGGGTGCTGTCGCGGAGCGGTCGGGAGCAGGCCGCCGAGCGGTGGTGGGACGGTCCGCGCGGCCCGGGCTCCGACATGGCCCGCTCGGCCCCCGGCACCTGCGGCACGTGCGGCTTCTTCCTGCCGCTCGCGGGCGCGCTGCGGGGGGCGTTCGGCGCGTGCGGCAACGCGTACGCGCCCGCCGACGGTTCGGTCGTCGCGGTCGGTTTCGGCTGCGGGGCCCATTCGGACGTCCGGGCGGAAGCGGCGAGCCCGGTCGCGGTCGCGGACCTGGTCTACGACGACGGCGTCGACCTGGAGCCCGTCGAGTAGCGTGGCCGACCCCTTCGGGACCGCGGCCCTCCGCGCGGCGGTCCTCGACGCCTGGGCGGCCTCGCCCACACGGTTCCGGGAGGACGCCAACGCCGAGGAGGACCTGCGCCTCGGCGGGTATGCCGACACGTGGTTCGTCGAGCTGGCCCAGAACGCGGCCGACGCCGCCGGACACGGGGGACGGCTGCGGGTCACGCTCGCCGGGTCGGGGGACGGGGCAGGGGCCGCCGCGCTCGCCGCGGCGGGGATGCCCGGCTCCGATGCCGCAATGGCGGGGGCACCCGCGGCGGCGGGTCGAGCCGTCGGTGACGTCGAGGTGCGCGTGGCGAACACCGGCGCGCCATTGACCGAGGCCGGGGTGGCGGCGCTCGCGTCGCTGCGCGCGTCGGCGAAGCGGGACGACGTGGGCGCGGTCGGCCGTTTCGGCGTGGGATTCGCCGCGGTGCTCGCCGTCTCCGACGCGCCCCGGGTGGTCAGCACGACGGGAGCGGCGGCGTTCTCAGCGGCGCGCACGGCGGAAGCGGTCGCGGACCTCCCCGGCCCGGCCGCTGAGCTCGCCCGCCGTGCTGCCCCACCCGTCCTGCGGCTGGTCTGGCCGTCCGTCGAACATCCGCCCGACGGCTTCGCGACCGAGGTCCGGCTGCCGCTGCGCGACGGCCTCGACGGCGCCGCCCTGCTCGCCGACGCCCGGTCTGCGGCGCCGGACCTGCTGCTCGCCCTGCCCGCGCTCGTCGAAATCGCGGTCGACGGGCACGTCGTGCGTCGCGATGAGAACGACGGGATCGTCATGGTCGGGGCCCGGCGGTGGCGGGTGGCGCGCCGCAGCGGCTCACTCGCTGCGGCCGACGCCGCGGTCGAGCAGCGCAATCGGCGGGAATGGGCGGTGACCTGGGCATTGCCGCTGTCCGGCGCACTCGGCGACGACGTCGCGCACGCCCCCACCGCCACCACCGAAGCCCTCAGCCTGCCCGCCCGACTGATCGCTACCCTCCCGCTGGAGCCCGACCGTCGCCGCGTCCGCCTCGGCCCGATCACCGATGCCGTGCTCGACGGGGCGGCTGCGGCCTACGTCGACCTCGTGCGTTCGGTCGCGCCCGCAGACCGGCTCGCGCTGGTGCCGCCGCCCGCGTTCCCCCGTTCGCCGCTCGACGGCCTGCTCCGCGCCCGGATCGTCGACGCTCTCCACGCGGCGGTGTGGCTCCCCGCCCCGACACCGGCGCAGGGCGCCCCCGCTGCGATGGGGTTGGCGGAGGGCGCCCCCGCTGTGACGGGGTTGGCGCGGGGCGCCCCCGGTGTAACGGGGTTGGCGCAGGGCGTCCCCGCTGCGCCTCGCGCTGCGGCCCCCATGTTGGAGGAATGTCGCCCTGCTGCGACTGGGTTGGAGGAGTGTCATCCTGTAGCGACGCGCGAGCTGGCCCCCGGCCGGGCCGAGTGGCTCGACATCCCCGGCCTCGAGGCGCGCCTCCCCGCCCTGCTCGCCGCCGCAGGCTTCGACGACCTCGCCGCCCCGCCCTACCTCCCCGCCGCGCTGACCGAGCTGGGCGCACGCCGCGTCACCGCCGCGGAGCTCGTGGGGCGGCTGTTCGGCGTCGAACAGCCGCCGTCGTGGTGGCGGGCGCTGTACGCGGAGCTGGCCGAGCTCGCCGACGTCGTGCCCGGGCTGCTCGACGACCTGCGCGCCCTCCCCGTACCCCTCGTCGACGGGCGCGCCGCGGCCGGACCCGCCACGGTCCTGCTCCCGGAAGGACCCATCCCCGCTGGGCTGGCCGTCCCCGGCCTGCACGTCGCCCACCCAGCCGCCGTCCATCCCCTGCTCGCCCGCCTCGGCGCCACCCCCGGCGATCCGGCCGCCCTGCTGGAGCATCCGGCGTTGCGGGCGGCCGTCGAACGCTCGATCGACGACGCCGACGCCGGGCTCGACACCGCGCCGCTCGCCGAGGCGGTCCTCGGGCTGCTCGCGACGGGCGCGCCCGCCACGGAGGAACTGGCCGCGCTCGCCCTCCCCGACGCCGACGGCCTACCCACCCGCGCCGACGAGCTGATGCTCCCCGACGCCGCGCTGCGCCCCCTCTTGGCCGACGACGTGCCGCTCGCCGTCCTGCACCCCGACTGGGCGGCGGGCTTCCCGCGGCAGGCGCTCGTCGCGGTCGGCGTGCTCGATGGGTTCGGCGTGGTCGTCGACGAGGAGCCGACCGGGCCCGACCACGACCTCGACGACGAAGACCGGTGGTGGGACGGCCTCGTGGAGCCCCCCACCCGCCTGGTCGCCGTGCGCGATCTGGATCTCGTCGACGACGCCGCCTGGCCCGCCGCCCTCGCCCTGCTCGCGGCCGACCGCGACACCCGGCAAGCCGCCACGACCGGCTACACCGCCTGGTGGATCGCCCGCCACGCCCGGCTCGGCGGCCGCCGTCCCGGCCATTGGCGCCTGCCCACCGCCGACGCGATCGCCGCCCTCTACGACCCCGTGCCGCTCGCCCCGGCGGACCTCGGCGTGCCGCGCCCGCCCGACTCGCCCGCGCCACCCCCGCCCGGCCCCACCCCGCCGACCCCGCCCGGCCGCCGCCCGCCCGACGACGCCCTGCTCGCCGCCATCGGCGTCCGCCGCGACCTCCACACCGCCGACGCCCACGCCGCCGACGACCTCCTCGCCCGCCTCGCCGACCCGCACCGCCATCCGTCGGCCGCGCTGGTCGCGGCGGCGCACGTCGCCCTGGCCGACGCCGTCGTCGACGGCCGCGTCGACGCCACCGACCTCGCCCTCCCCGAGCACGTCCGGGCCATGGACGGCGCCGTCGTGCACGTCGACGTCGCCGCGGTCCTCGACGCCCCCTGGCCCGCCGCCGTGCTCCCCGCGGCCGAGCTCGTCATCGGCGGCGATCCCGTCGCATTGGCCGACCTGCTCGACCTCCCGCTCGCCACGGAGATCGTGGCCGGGACGGTCGACGGTGCGGGCGAGCCGGTGGCGTGGGCCGAGCTCGGCGAGGTCGTCGTGGCCTGCCACACGCTGGGCGTCGACGTCCCCGACGGCCGGCTCTGCCGCCACGACGCCCTCTGGGTCGACCTCCGTCGCCCGACGCCAGGGCGCCACCGCGTCCCGGTCTGGCGCGAGCCCGATGGCACGTGGCACGCCGAAGACCCCCTCCGGGCGCTGCTGGCCCTGCTGGCCCGGTGATTGTCGGGCCCGCGTGCTACACAGGACGCCGTGACCTTCGCCAGCAACGGCGCCGCGCCGCTCCCGGCGCGCCTTCCGCGTCGGGTCTGCGTGCTCTCCGTCCACACCTCGCCCCTGGAGCAGCCGGGCACCGGTGATGCGGGCGGCATGAACGTGTATGTCGTGGAGACGGCGATGCGCATGGCCCGTCGCGGCGTGGCCGTCGAGGTCTTCACCCGCGCCACGTCGTCCGAGCAGCCCCCCGTGGCCGCGCTCGCGCCGGGCGTGCTCGTGCGGCACGTCGCCGCCGGTCCGTTCGAGGGCCTCGGCAAGAACGACCTGCCCAGCCAGCTCTGCGCGTTCACGGCGGGCGTCCTGCGGGCCGAGGCCCGGCACGAGCCGGGCTACTACGACGTCGTCCACTCGCACTATTGGCTGTCCGGCCAGGTGGGCTGGCTCGCGCGCGACCGGTGGGGCGTCCCGCTCGTCCACTCCGCCCACACGCTGGCCCGCGTGAAGAACGCCGCGCTCGCCGAGGGTGACGAGCCGGAGCCGATGGTGCGGGTGATCGGCGAGGATCAGGTGGTCGCCGAGGCCGACCGGCTGATCAGCAACACCGACGAGGAGGCCCGCCAGCTCGTCGAGCTCTATCGCGCCGATCCGCGGCACACGGTCACCATTCCGCCCGGCGTGGACCTGGCCCGCTTCCGCCCCGGCAGCCGGGCCGTGGCCCGGGCGCTGCTCGGGCTGCCGCGCGATGCCGTCGTGCTCGCGTTCGTCGGGCGCATTCAGCCGCTCAAGGCTCCCGACGTGCTGCTGCGCGCCGCCGCCGAGCTGCTGCGCCGCGATCCGAGCCTGCGCGAACGGCTGGTGGTGCTCGTCGCGGGCGGCCCGTCGGGCACCGGGCTGGCCGAGCCCACGTCGTTGCACGAGCTGGCCGCGGGCTTGGGCATCAGCGGCAGCGTGCGCTTCCTGCCCCCGCAGGGCGCGGGACTGGTGGAGGTCTACCGGGCGGCCGACGTCGTCGCCGTACCCAGCCACAACGAGTCGTTCGGGCTCGTCGCGCTGGAGGCGCAGGCGTGCGGCACCCCGGTCGTGGCGGCGCGGGTGGGCGGCCTGCCGGTGGCGGTGGCCGATGAGCGGTCCGGGCTGCTGGTTGCGGGGCATCGCGCCGAGGAGTGGGCCGACGCCCTCGCCGCCGCGGTCGTCCGGCGCGACGAGCTGGGCGCAGGTGCCCTTGCCCACGCCCACGCGTTCTCCTGGGACCGCACCGCCGACGCCCTCCTGGCCACCTACTCCGGTGCCGCCACGGAGTTCGCCCACCGGCAGCGGATGTTGGCGGGGTTGGCGTCGTGACGACCGCGGAAGAGGTCGCGGCCGCCCTGGCCGAGCTGGAGGTCGAGCACCACGAACGTGGGCCGGGGCAGTTTCTGGTCACCCTGCCGGGCACCCGGCGGTTGCAGACGCCCACGTGGCTCGTCGTCGGCGAGCAGGCGCTGTTCGTGCAGGCGTTCGTGTGCCGCAGACCCGACGAGGAGCACGAGGCCGTCTACCGCTTCCTGCTCCAGCGCAACGCCCGCCTCTACGGCGTGCACTACACGCTCGACCGCATGGGCGACATTCACCTCATCGGCCGGGTCCCCCTCGCCGCGGTGAGCACCGAGGAGATCGACCGGGTCCTCGGCCAGGTCCTCGACGCCGCCGACGGCGACTTCAACACCCTCCTGGAGCTGGGCTTCTCCACCTCGATCCGCCGCGAGTACGCATGGCGCACCGAGCGCGGCGAATCCACCGCCAACCTGCAGGCGTTCGAGCACCTCTTCAGGTGATCCGATCATGACACGCGGCCCTGACGCGACCGACGAGATTGCCGTGAGCGGGGTTTCGGCCCGCTCGAACCCCGCGCACGGCAATCTCGCCGCGCGGCGGCCCCGCTCTGGCTCCCGGCACTAGCCTGATCGGACCACCGCCGTCGCGAGGGAGCGCCCCGATGCCCGTCCGCAGCCCGTACCCGGACGTCGAGATCCCCGACGTGTCGCTCACCGCGTTCCTCTTCGGCGACTTCGGTGACCGGATCGACGCCCCCGCGTTCGTCGACGGCGCCAGCGGCCGGGCAATCACCTTCGGTGAGCTCGCCGGGATGGTCGACACGATCGCCGCGGCGTTGGCCGAGCGCGGCATCGGTGCGGGCGACGTGGTCGGGCTGTTCGCCCCCAACTCCCCGGAGTGGGCGGCGGTCTTCCACGGCGTGCTGCGCACCAACGCCGTCGTGACCAGCGCGAACTCGCTCTACACCCCGGGCGAGCTGGCCCACCAGCTCGCCGACTCCGGCGCCAAGCTGCTCGTCACGGTCTCCCCGTTCCTCGACCGGGCCCGTGCGGCGCTCGCCGAGGCCGGGCTGCCCGAGGACGCCGTCGTCACGGTGGACGCGGTCGACGGCGTCACCTCCTTGGCCGATCTCCTTGCCACGACGGCCGCGCCCCCTGCGCTCAGCACCAGGCCCGACGACACCGCCGTGCTTCCGTACTCCTCCGGCACCACCGGGCGGGCGAAGGGCGTGATCCTCACGCACCGCAACCTCGTCGCGAACCTCTGCCAGATCGCACCGATGGGCCACGTCGCGTCCGAGACGACGATCCTCGCCGTGCTGCCGTTCTTCCACATCTACGGCATGACCGTGATGCTGAACCAGGGCCTGCACAAGCGCGCCACCGTCGTGACGATGCCGAAGTTCGACCTGCCCGAGTTCCTGCGGGTGATCGCCGAGCATCGTGTCCAGCGGGTCTACATCGCGCCGCCGGTGGCCGTCGCGTTGGCCAAGCACCCGATCGTCGACGACTACGACCTCTCGTGCATCGACGTGATCTTCTCCGGCGCCGCGCCGCTGGATGCCGAGCTGGGGCACGCGATGAGCAAGCGGCTGGGCTGCACGGTGCTGCAGGGCTACGGGATGACGGAGCTGTCGCCGGTGAGCCACTGCATGCCCGACGACCGGCCCGACCTCGACCTCAACTCGTCGGGCTTCGCGGTGCCGAACGTGGTGTGCAAGCTGGTCGACCCGGCCACCGGCGCGGAGGTCGGCCCCGGCGGGCGCGGCGAGCTGTGGGTGAAGGGGCCCAACGTGATGTCGGGCTACCTGAACAACCCCGACGCCACCGCGGCCACCCTCGACGAGGACGGCTACCTGCACACCGGCGATGTCGCCGAGGTCACCGAGGACGGCGTGTTCTCGATCGTCGACCGGGTCAAGGAGCTGATCAAGTACAAGGGCTACCAGGTGCCGCCCGCCGAGCTGGAGGCCCTGCTGCTCACCCACGGCAAGATCGCGGACGTCGCCGTCATCGGCGTGCGCGACGACGAGGGCGAAGAGGTGCCCAAGGCGTTCGTCGTGAAGCAGGACGCGGGCGCCGACCTCACCGAAGAAGAGGTCATGGCGTTCGTGGCCGAGCGGATCGCCCCGCACAAGAAGGTGCGGGTGGTGGAGTTCATCGACCAGATCCCGAAGTCGGCCAGCGGGAAGATCCTGCGCAAGGACCTCCGGTCCCGGGAGTCCGCCGGGGCGTGACGGCTCATCGGGCCAACAGCCAGATGATCAGCAGGAGCACCAGGAGTGCGCCGATTCCGGTGCCCGACGAGGTGTGTCCGCCTGCGAGCACGAGTGCAAGTGTTGACATCACGAGCAACCTCCGCAGCGTATGCGCCTTGGGTGCCCGCAATTGGAGGTCGTCACGCACCGATCCCGGCGATTCCGGGCGCGGCAGGCAAACCGCCTACCGGGTCAGCCGCAGAAGGCGGTGACCTCGACCATGAACCGGGCGTTCTCGCCCGACCTGCCGAAATCCGCCGCCTCGATAGCCGACCGCGCGGGCCGGTGCTCGCCGAACTGCTCGGCCCACACCTGGTTGAACACGGGCCGGTCGCGCTGCAGCGCACGCATCACGATCCCCACCCGCACGACATCGGTGAGGCTCGCGCCCGCCGCCGCCAGGATCGCGGCGAGGTTGGCGAACAGTTGCTCGGCCTCGGCGCGGGCGTCGGCCGGGATCGCGTGCGTCGCCGCGTCCGCCCCGAACAGCGCCGAGACGTAGATCCACCCGCCCGCCTCGACGGCTTGCGGCACCGGGCCGTGGTGGGACGGCGCGTCCGCGGTCTCGATGATGCGCACGAACCGGCACTCTACGGTGGCGGCTGCTCCGTATGTCCGCGACCGGATCGCCTCCGTCCAGCAGGAGCTGGGTGACGAGGAAGCGGCTGGACCGGCGGCGGCTTCCTCGGCGTCGAGGTGTGCGCGTCCGATCACCCGTCCAGTCCATCCGTCTCGGTGGGGTGGGCGTCAGACGGGCAGGAGCGGGGCGGGCTCGCCCAGCGCGGCACGGATCACCGGCGGGATCTCGCGCTTGCCCGAGCCGTCCGCGGCGATCACGACGTAGACCGTGCGGCCCGCGCAGGTCACCGTCGAGCCGAGCCGCACCTGGAAGTCCAGCGCGAAGCTCGTGCGACCGAGCCGGGCGGTCGACACGGCGATGTCGAGGACGTCCTGGAACCCCACGCCCGCACGCCAGTCGATCTCGGAGCGGACGAGCTGGACGTCATGGCCCGCTGCCAGCATCGCCTTGTACGGCAGACCGCCGTGCTCGAGGTAGGCGGACATCGCGTCGTCGAACCAGGCCAGGTACCAGGAGTTGAAGACGACGTTCTGCGCGTCGACCTCGAGGTAGCGCACGGTGTGCCGATAGGTGAAGGTCATGGGCTGACCGGCAGGATCTGCACGAGCTGGACGCTACCGCGCTCCGCCCGTCCGGCCCCACCCACCACGACATTCGGCCACACCCCCGATGGGCCCGGCGTCGTGATCACCAGTTCGGTGCACATCCCGGCCAGATCCGGCCGTTTTCGCACCCAATCGGTGATCATGGAGCGGGCTGGGCCGGTCAGCCCAGCTGCTGGCGGATCGTCCGGTTCACCGCCCGGCCGAACGCCGTGACGACCCCGCGCACGGTGATCGGCTTGAGCTGGGCCAGCGCGGCCGCGAGGCGGGCGCGCTCGGCGGCGGGGCGGCCGCGGTCGCGGTAGGGCTGCAGCACCTCCTCCTGGAACATCGCCATGAGGTCCTCGGCCAGCGCGGTGGTGTGCCGCTCGATGATCGCGTGCGCGCGCTGCCAGGTCTCGGCGGGCAGGCCGGAGTCGAGCACCTCGAGCCCCTGGCCGAGCACGCCGGGGCCGTGCAACCGGACGGCGCCCCCGTCGAACCGCGTGATGACCCCGAGCCCTTCGAGGGCTTCCAGGTCCGACGGTGTCAGCGCCCGGCCCGCGCGCCGCGCGAGCTCGTCGACGGTGAGCTCCTCCACCTGCTCGGGCACCCACGGCGTGAGCAGCGCCCGGTGCAGGGCGAGCTCGTCGGCCCCGGCCTCAGCGGGCAGCCGCGCGACGTGGGCCTCGATCGCCGCGAGCGTGAACCCCAGCGCCGACAGCTCGCACACCAGCGACAGCCGCGCCACGTGCCCGGGCCCGTACAGCCCGGTGCGCCCATGGAGCCGCGGCGCCGGGAGCAGCCCGCGCCCCGCGTAGAAGCGGATCGTGCGGACGCTGACCCCGGTGCGCTCGGCGAGCTGGTCGATGGTGAGCAGGTCACTCACGGGGGCGGCCATGGCACCAACCCTACGGCCCGTCCCGGCCGATGTGACAGTCCTACTGTCGCGATGCGCCGCGGCGGCACCCGACCGACCTTGACCTACGTGACAGTGCTGCTGTTCCATGGGTTCATGGCTGAGATTCCCGAGGCGTACGTCTACGACGCCCTCCGCACGCCGCGCGGCCGAGGCAAGGCCTCGGGGTCGCTGTACGAGGTGAAGCCGATCTCGCTGGTCGTCGGGCTGATCGACGAGATGCGCGCCCGACACCCCGAGCTCGACACGAGCCAGATCGACGACGTCGTGCTCGGCGTCGTCTCCCCGATCGGCGACCAGGGCGGCGACATCGCCAAGACCGCCGCCATCGCCGCGGGCCTGCCCGACACCGTCGCGGGCGTGCAGCTCAACCGGTTCTGCGCCTCGGGCCTTGAGGCCGTCAACACCGCCGCGCGGGGGGTGCGCTCGGGAATGGAGGAGCTGGTGCTCGCGGGCGGGGTCGAGGTGATGTCGCGCGTGCCGATGGGCTCCGACGGCGGCGCCTGGGCCATGGACCCGGACACCTCCTACACCACCGGCTTCGTCCCCCAGGGCATCGGCGCCGACCTCATCGCCACCCTCGAGGGCTTCACGCGCGAGGACGTCGACACGTTCGCCGTCGAGTCCCAGACCCGCGCCGCGAAGGCGTGGGCCAACGGCTACTTCGCCAAGTCCGTCGTCCCGGTGAAGGACCGCAACGGCCTGCCCATCCTCGAGCGCGACGAGCACATTCGCGCGGGCGCCACATTGGAAAGCTTGGCGAGCCTTCCTCCCTCGTTCGCGATGATGGGCCAGGCGGGCGGCTTCGACGCCGTGGCGCTCCAGCGCTACCACTGGGTCGAGAAGATCGAGCACGTCCACCACGCGGGCAACAGCTCCGGCATCGTCGACGGCGCCGCGCTCGTCCTCGTCGGCAGCGAGCAGGCCGGGAAGGCGAACAGGCTCACCCCGCGCGCCCGGATCGTCGCCACGGCGCTGTCGGGCGCCGACCCGACGATCATGCTCACCGGCCCGGCCCCGGCGTCCCGCAAGGCCCTCGCGAAGGCCGGGCTGACCGTCGACGACATCGACCTCTTCGAGATCAACGAGGCGTTCGCCGCCGTCGCGATGCGCTACATGAAGGACATGGGGATCTCCCACGAGCAGACCAACGTCAACGGCGGCGCCATCGCCATGGGCCACCCGCTGGGCGCCACCGGGGCGATGATCCTCGGCACGCTCATCGACGAGCTGGAGCGCCGCAACCTGAGGCGGGGGCTGGCCACCCTGTGCGTGGGCGGCGGCATGGGCATCGCGACGATCGTGGAGCGGGCATGAGCGAGGTCACGAGCGAATCATCGGCGCAGATGGCGGTCCGCTTGGAGAAAGGCGCCGACGGCATCGCGATCGTCACCCTCGACGACCCCGGCCGCAGCGCCAACACGATGAACGACCGCTACCGCGCGGCGATGGGCCAGGTGGTCGACGAACTGGTCGCGGCCAAGGACGAGATCGTCGGCGTGATCGTCACGTCGGCCAAGAAGACGTTCTTCGCGGGCGGCGACCTCGACGCCCTGTCCAAGGCCACGCCCGCCGACGCGCCTGCCGTAATGGCCACCGTCACCGAGGTGAAGGCCCAGCTGCGCAAGCTGGAGACGCTCGGCCGCCCGGTCGTCGCGGCCATGAACGGCACCGCGCTCGGCGGCGGCCTGGAGATCGGGCTCGCGTGTCACCACCGCATCGGGCTGGACGCGCCGGGCGTGGTCTACGGGTTGCCCGAGGTCACGCTGGGCCTGCTGCCCGGCGGCGGCGGCGTCACCCGCATCACCCGCATGCTCGGGATCATGAACGGCTTCCTCAACGTGCTGTCGCAGGGGCAGCGGCACAAGCCCGCCAAGGCGTTGGAGATCGGGATCGTCGACGAGCTGGCGTCCACCCCGGAGGAGATGCTGGCCAAGGCGCGGGCGTGGATCGCCGCCAACCCGGACGCCAAGCAGCCCTGGGACCAGCCGAAGTACAAGATCCCCGGCGGCACACCGGGCACGCCCGCCCTGGCCGCGATGCTTCCCGCGTTCCCGGCCAACCTGCGCAAGACCCTCAAGGGCGCACCCATGCCCGCCCCGCGCAACATCCTGTCCGCGGCCGTCGAAGGCACCCAGGTCGACGTCGACACCGCGTTGCGCATCGAGGGCCGCTACTTCGTCGAGCTGGTGTGCGGCCAGGTCTCGAAGAACATGACCAAGGCGTTCTTCTACGACCTGAACGCCATCAACAGCGGGGCGTCGCGGCCGGACGGCTACGCGAAGTACACGCCGCGCAAGGTCGCCGTGCTCGGCGCCGGGATGATGGGCGCGGGCATCGCGTACGTGTGCGCGCTGTCCGGGTGGGAGGTCGTGCTCAAGGACGTCTCCCTCGACGCCGCGGAGAAGGGCAAGACGTACTCCGAGGGCCTGGTCGCCAAGGCCGTCAAGCGCGGGCGCACGACGGTGGCCAAGGGCGAGGCCCTGCTGGAGCGGATCACCCCGAGCGCCGACTACAACGACCTCGCGGGCTGCGACGTCGTCATCGAGGCGGTGTTCGAGTCGGTGGCGCTCAAGCAGGAGGTGTTCCGTGAGGCGCTGAAGGTGATCGAACCCGACGCGCTGCTGTGCTCGAACACCTCCACACTGCCGATCACCGAGCTGGCGAACGGGGTGGACCGGCCGTCGGACTTCATCGGCCTACACTTCTTCTCCCCGGTCGACAAGATGCCGCTCATCGAGATCATCCGCGGCGAGCGGACCTCGGACGCCACGCTGGCCAAGGCGTTCGACCTGGCGCAGGGCCTGAAGAAGACGCCGATCGTGGTGAACGACAGCCGCGGGTTCTTCACCAGCCGCGTGATCGGCACGTTCCTCAACGAGGGCGTGGCGATGGTCGCCGAGGGGATCGACCCGCAGACCGTCGAACAGGCGTCCGCGCAGGCGGGCTACCCGGCGCCGGTGCTGCAGCTGATGGACGAGCTCACGCTCACGCTGCCGCAGAAGATCCGCAAGGAGACCCGCGCCGCCGTGGAGGCGGCAGGCGGCACGTGGACGCCGCACCCGTCGGAGGCGGTGATCGACAAGCTCGTGGATGCCGGGCGCACCGGCAAGGCGGGCGGGGCCGGGTTCTACGACTACGAGAACGGCAAGCGGGTGCGGCTGTGGCCCGGCCTGCGCACCGAGCTGGGCGCGACCAACCACGACGTCGACCTGCACGAGCTGTCCGAACGCATGCTGTTCGTCGAGGCGATCGAGACCCAGAAGTGCCTCGACGAAGGCGTGCTCACCGCGGTGGCCGACGCCAACATCGGTTCGATCTTCGGCATCGGCTTCCCGGCGTGGACGGGCGGCGTGGTGCAGTACGTCGAGGGCTACCCCGGCGGCGTGACGGGCTTCGTCCAGCGCGCCGACGCGTTCGCCGAGAGGTACGGGCCGCGCTTCGCGGTGCCCGAGAGTCTGCGTTCCCGCGCGTAGCGGACTCCGCACTCCGTCGGAGTCGTCGTTGGAGGTGCGGAGTGGGTGTACGCCCGCAGTGGACGGGGCGCTTGGACCTGAGCGTTGGGCCGGTCGGCGGCATGAGTTTGCCGAGAGCGGCGGCATGGGTCAAGCTCCGCGCCGAGGGGACGACGAGGACGAGGTGACGCGTGCCAACCGAGCAAGATTGGTCCCAGGACCGGGCGCTCTTCGCGGAAGGCCGCATCGCCGACGTCGGTCCGCTGGCGGGTGAGTTCATGCGGCTCGCCGAGAATCTCCTGACCGCCACCACCGTGCACGAGGTGCTGGACCGCGTGGTGAACGCCGGGCGGGCCGCGGTGCCCGGCGCCGACTTCGTCAGCGTCACCCTCACCACCGAGACCGGCTACACCACTCCGGTCTCCACCGACGACCTCGCGCTGAAGCTCGACGAGGTGCAGTACCGGCTCGGCGAAGGCCCGTGCGTGGAAGCCACCCGCACGCCCGGGGTGGGCCTGACGTTCTCCGGCGACCTCGCGCAGGGCGTCCAGTTTCCGGCTTTCGGCCCGGCCGCGGCCGAGCTGGGTGCACACTGCGTGCTCGCCGTCGGCCTGTTCCCGGACGGGGAGAAGCGCCGGTTCGGCGCGCTCAACATCTACTCCTACACAGCGGGCGGCCTCGACGAGCTCGACCGCGACCTCGCCGTGATATTGGCCGCGCACGCGTCGACAGCGCTGGCGGGCACGGTCGCCACCACCTCGGCCGAGTTGGAGACCGTACAACTGCGGCAGGCGCTGCAGAGCCGCGACGTCATCGGCCAGGCCAAGGGGATACTCATGGAGCGGCGGGGGATCTCCGCCGACGAGGCGTTCGACGTGCTGCGCCGGGCGTCCCAGTCGCTCAACATCAAGCTGACGACGGTGGCGCAGACCCTCGTGGACCGGCGCGCCGAAATCTGAGCGGGACTACTTCGCACTTCGCACAGGATCGACCATGTGCGAAGACACCGGAACGTGGTGCGAAGTCGGCTGGCCCTGGGCCGGATCAGGTCGCAAAGACGATCGCGCGGCGGTGCAGGTATTCCGCCAGCGTGCCGAGGCGGGCCAACCTGCGCCGCTGCCCCAAGGCGGACAGCGGGGCGACCGCGGTGGTGAGCAGGCCGCCGACCAGGCCCGACACCTCGGCGGTCATCGTGACGAGGCAGCGGTCGTCGCCGTCCGGCGTGATGAGGTCGGCGTAGTCGACGCGATGACCGAGCAGGGTGGTGGTCCACCGCATCCCGCGCCCCGGCTCGACCCAGGTCACCTCCATCTGGGTAGCAGGCCCGAACCATGGCTTGACCAGCCCGGACCAGGCGGTGTCGCGGATGATGTCGACGACGCAGTCCACGCTCGTGACGTGCGGGGCCCACAGCTTCCATGCGGTGACGTCGGTGAGGACCGCGTGCACGATGGCGGCGGGCGCGGCCACGGGACGTTCGGAGCGGATCACCCGTTAAGGGTAGGCCTGGCTAGCGCGGTGCGCCGAACACTTGCGTCCAATAGACGCCGTGTGGACCACCTTCGGCGCGTCCCACGCCGATC
The DNA here is from genome assembly GCA_963822805.1 of uncultured Actinomycetota bacterium. Classification (GTDB taxonomy): domain Bacteria; phylum Actinomycetota; class Actinomycetes; order Mycobacteriales; family Pseudonocardiaceae; genus Pseudonocardia. The sequence goes on from CAWGIV010000011.1 coordinate 526,414, forward strand.
TGGGTCAGGTCGCGGTCGAGGATGTTCGCACGGTGGCCGGGGCTGTGCATCCAGCCGTGCACCACCTCGTCGGCGGTGCGTTGACCTGCGGCGATGTTCTCGGCGACCTTCCGGTACGCATACCCGGCGGCGACGGCCCGGTCCCAGACCTGGCTGCCGTCCGGGCTCTCGTGGGCGAAGAAGCCACGGCGCACCATGTCGGCGCTGTGCGCCTGCGCGGCGGCGGTGAGCCGGGCGTCGGCCGCGAGCGGCGGGAGGCCGTGGCGTGCGCGCTCCGCGTTGGTCCGGTCGACGACCTCGGCGAGCGGCCCGGCCGCGCCGCCGGCCTGGGCACCGCTCGTGCCCGGGCTGCCCGACGACCTCGTCGAGCGGCCCGGCCGCGCCGCCGGCCTGGGCACCGCTCGTGCCCGGGCTGTGCCGCCGTCGTTCCGGCCGCGGGTGGGTGGGCTTGCGGCTCGGCTGCGGGTGGGCTGGCTTGCGGCTCGGCCGCGGGTGGGCTGGCTTGCGGCTCGGCCGCGGGCAGGTGGGCCGCTGTGGTTGGCTGGACCCACGCCCGTCGGTGCGCCGTCGTCGGCCACGTCCACGCCGAAGTCGCGGGCCAGCCCGGCCAGCCCGTCGGCGTAGCCCTGCCCCACGGCGCGCACCCGCCACGCACCGGCGCGCCGGTAGATCTCAACGAGCAGCGCGACGGTCTCGGTGGGCATCAGCGGCGGCCGGAAGCGGGCGAACGGCCGCTCGTGCGCGTCGGTGAGCAGCACGGGCGACAGAGTGCGCACGGCCGCGCCGAGGTCCTCGGGCGACGCGACGACGACGATCCGTTCGGCGCCGCGGCGCAACGCATCGGGCAGCACGGTGAGCCGCGGCCCGCGCAGCCGCACGCCGGGGGCGTCGGGCTGGTTGAAGAACACCATGTCGGCGTCGCCCGCGACGGTGCCGGACGCGCTCAGCACCAGCGCGGACAGGTCGAATGGGCCGTCGAGCGCAATCCCGATTGCCGCGCTCGGCAACGGGATGTTCGCGCCGGGCGACAAATCGGGCAGCACGACCCTTCAACTCGCGGCCGCAGGCCCGGGTTCCCGGCCGCTCGCCGCGGCGGCCCGGGCCGCCGGGGCCGCCGGGCCGCCCGCCGGGTCGCCGGGGACGCCGGGCCGCCGCCGGGTCGTCGGGCCGCCGCCGGGTCGCCGGGGCCGCCGGGCCGCCGCCGGGTCGTCGGGGACGCCGGGGCCGACCTCGCAGACCCGGTTGACACCTCGCAGAGGCCACAGCGTCTGCGAGGTGACCAACTGCTCTGCGAGGACGCCCCCGCCCGCCCGCGCCGCCCCGCCCACCCGCGCCGCCCCCCGCCCACCTCCACGGCCGTCAGGTGAACGGCGGGCGCTCGTCCAGGCGGAGGGAGGCCCGGCCCGCGGCGCGCCAGGCGCGGGCGGTGAGGTCGCGGTCCTCGTCGGTGACGAGGTTGCCCATCACGCGCAGCGCGACCGTCATCAGCGCGCGCGACCGCATCCCCACCGGCCCGGCGAGCGGGAGCAGCCGAGGCAGGGTCAGCAGGCCCGCGAGCCGCCGCGCGATCGAGAACGCCTCCCCGTAGTGGCGGCGCAGGGTGGCGGGCCACCCGGTGCCCAGGTGCCTGCCGTCGGCCAGCAGTTCGGCGACGAGCCTGCCCGTCTCCAGGCCGTAGTCGATGCCCTCGCCGTTGAGCGGGTTGACGCAGCCCGCGGCGTCGCCGACCAGCGCCCAGTTGTGCCCGGCGACGTGCGACACCGCCCCGCCCATCGGCAGCAGCGCCGACGCGGGCAGGCGCACCGGGCCGTCGAGCTGCCAGTCCGCGCGGCGCGCGTCGGCGTAGTGCTGCATGAGGCCGCGCAGTCGGATCTGCGCGGGTCGCGCGGCGGTGGCGAGGGTGCCGACCCCGATGTTGACCTCGCCGTCGGAGAGCGGGAACACCCAGCCGTACCCGGCCAGCACCTCGTCGTCCTCGCCGCGCAGCTCCAGGTGCGAGGAGATCCACTCGTCGTCGCTGCGGCCGGAGCGGACGTAGCCGCGGGCGGCGACCCCGTAGGCCGTGGCGCGGTGCCACTCCCGGCCCAGCGCGCGGCCGAGCGTGGACCGCGCGCCATCCGCGACGACCAGGCGGCGGCAGCGCACGGTGTGGGTCGCGCCGTCGTGCGCGAAGACGACGCCGGTGACGCGCTCGCCGTCCCGTTCGACGTCGAGGGCTCGTGCCCCGTCGAACGCCACCGCCCCGGCCTTCAGCGCGACCTCGCGGATCCGCGCGTCCAGCTCCATCCGGGGTACCGCGCCGCCGTGGTCGGGCAGCGACCCGCCCGGCCACGGCAAGGTGAGCACGACGCCGAACCCGCTGGCGCGCAGGCCGCGGTTGATGCCGTGGGCGCGCACCCACTCGCCGAGGCCGAGCCGGTCGAGCTCGGCGATCGCGCGCGGGGTGAGGCCGTCGCCGCAGGGCTTGTCGCGGGGGAACGCCGCGGCGTCGGCGAGGACGACGTCGCAGCCCGCCCGCGCCGCCCAGGCCGCGGCCGCCGACCCGGCGGGTCCCGCGCCCACGACGAGCACGTCGGTCGAGGTGGGACGCTGCGCGGGGTCGGGCATGGCCCCAGTCTCCCGGGCGACGGCGGTGGGCGCTCTGTGACCCACGCCGCGCGTCCGCAGCGGGCGCGCCTGCGTCGGACGGTCGACGAGATCCAATGGGTGACGGGCGACCGGGACGTCGCACCCCACCGCTGCGCGCCGAGGATGCCGTGAGCGGGGTTTTGGCCGCCCCGAATCCCGCTGAGCGGAGCTTGCGGAGCGAACATCGGCGCTGAGCGCAATCTCGCACCTATCCTGCAGGCCGGGGCTCGTCGTTGACACTCTCGCTCCGACTCGCGAAGTATCGGCGTGGAAGATCTGGCAGCGGGTTTGGCGGGGGTACGTCCGATGAGCGTCACGAGTGATCCCACCTTCTACCGCAGCGCTCGCGATGCCGCGGCCGCGCCCGTCGAGGAACTGGCGTACGTCGTGGCCTTCGACCGGGCGGGCGAGCGCCCCGACGCGATGACCGTCGTCGACGTGCGCCCGGAGTCGGACACCTACGGGCAGGTCGTGGGCTGGACCGAGGTGCCCGGCGGCGGCGAGCTGCACCACTTCGGCTGGAACGCCTGCTCCAGCGCGCTCAAGCACGAGGGCCACGACATGGCGGGGCTCGCGCGCCGGTTCCTGCTCGTGCCGGGCCTGCGCTCGTCGGACGTGCACGTACTGGACACCCAGCCCGACCCCCGCAGCCCACGGCTGGTCAAGACCGTGAGCGCGAAGGAGTTGTCGGACAAGGCGGGCTACTCCCGCCCCCACACCTTGCACTGTGGGCCGGACGGTGTGTTCCTCACCTGCCTGGGCGGCCCGGAGGGAGACGACGACGGGCCGGGTGGCATCGCGCTGCTCGACCACGACACGTTCGACGTCCTGCGCGCGTGGGAGACCGACCGCGGGCCGCAGCACTTCCACTACGACGCCTGGTGGCATCTCAACCGCAACGTGCTGATCTCCAGCGAGTGGGGCAGCCCGTCGATGATCGAGAACGGGGTCGTGCCGGAGCTGCTGCTCGGACAGCGCTACGGACACGCGATCCACTTCTGGAACCTCGCGGAGGGCACCCACCAGCAGCGCATCGACCTGGGCGCCCAGCACCAGATGGTGCTGGAGGTGCGCCCGTCGCACGACCCGGACGCCACCTGGGGCTTCGTCGGCGTCGTGATCTCCACGGAGGACCTTTCCGGCTCGATCTGGCGCTGGTGGCGCGATGACGCGGCGGGCGAGTGGAAGGCCGAGAAGGTCATCACGATCCCGGCCGAGCCCGCCGACCCCGACCAGCTGCCACCCGCGCTCAAGCCGTTCTCGGCGGTGCCGCCGCTCGTCACCGACATCGACCTCTCCGTGGACGACCGGTTCCTCTACGTCTCCTGCTGGGGCACCGGCGAGCTCAAGCAGTACGACGTCAGCGACCCCGCACATCCGCGGGAGGTCGGCTCGGTCCGCCTGGGCGGGATCGTCCGTCGCACCCCACATCCGGCGCGTCCCGACCTGCCGTTGGCGGGCGGCCCGCAGATGGTCGAGGTGAGCCGGGACGGGCGGCGGGTGTACTTCACCAACTCCCTCTACGGCGCCTGGGACGACCAGTTCTACCCGGACGGCGTCGGCGCGTGGATGGCGAAGCTCGATGTGGACCCGGCGGGCGGGATGACGGTCGACGAGCGCTTCTTCCCGCAAGGGGACGCCTTCCGCGGGCTACGGGTGCACCAGATCCGGTTGCAGGGCGGCGACGCGTCCTCCGACTCCTACTGCTACCGCTGACTACCCCAGCTCGGCGATCGGGCGGCGAAACCGGCGGACGCATCCTCGGGGTCGGGGTGGCGCGCCGCTAGCCTGGCGGCATGTCCAGGCCGCACGAGGCACGACACGTCGCCGAGTCGTTCGGGGTGGACGCCGCCCGCTACGACCGCACCCGTCCGCGCTACCCGGCGGCGTTGATCGCGCGGATCGCCGCAGGGCGGCGCGACGTCCTCGACGTGGGATCGGGCACCGGCATCGCCGCGCGCCAACTCCAGGCGGCGGGCTGTCGCGTGCTCGGCGTCGAGCCGGATGCCCGCATGGCCGCGGTGGGGCGGCGCTTCGGTGTGGCGTCCGAGATGGCGACGTTCGAGCAGTGGGATCCGGCGGGCCGCGACTTCGACGCCGTCGTCGCAGGGCAGGCCTGGCACTGGGTGGACCCGGTCGCGGGGGCGGCCAAGGCGGCGCGGGTGTTGCGGCCGGGCGGCCTGCTCGTCGTGTTCTGGAACGCGTTCGAGCTACCACCCGCGCTGGCCGCGGCCGTCGGAGCAGTCTACCAGCGGGTGCTGCCCGGCTCGCCGATCTCGCTGGTGGTCCGAGACGCCTACCCCCGGCTCAACGCGATGGCCGCCGACGGCATGCGCGGGGTGTTCGCTGCGCCCGAGGAGTGGCGGTTCGACTGGGAGCGCACCTACACCCGTGACGAGTGGCTGGATCAGGTGTCGACGTTCGGCGGACACACCACGCTCGCCGTCGAGCAACGACACGCGCTGCTGTCCGGGATCGGGGCGGCGATCGACGAGGTGGGCGGCCGGTTCGCCATGCGGTACACGACGCTGGCGGTGGCGGCCGTCCGCAGCTAGGGTCCCCCGCCGCGGGCCCGCTCCAGCTTGCCGACGAGCGCGGCCGACGGACCGACGTCCCGCTCGGCCCGGAGCAGCGCGCGGTAGGACTCGAGATGCCGCCACGCCCGCGCCAGCTCCCCTTCGCCGAGGAAGATGTCGATCAGCACCGCGTGCGCGGACTCGCTGAGGGGTTCGCCCGCGATCGCGACGTACGCGGCTTGGATCGCGTCGGGAAGGTGCCCCTCGGCGGCAAGGCGGACCGCCAGCGCCTCCAGCGCATGGATCTGCACCTGGCGGGTCCGCTCGCGCTCCGGCAACGGCCAGTCCTTCTCCCCTGCGCGGAGCAGCCCGTCGCGGGTGGTCCGTTTCCCCTGCACGACTGATGGAGCCGGAGACGGGCGCCGCTGATACCGCCGGCTGACGACCGCCGTGACGAAGGTCCAGCCCGTGATGGCCGCCGCGGCCCCGACCACCATCGCGGGCGCCTGCAGGGATGGGTGAAGGATTGGATGATGCAGAAGACATCCCTGGACGCCCTGGCGCGCGAGCAACTCGAAGCCGCCCGCCGCGGATCGCCGGGCCGGGCCGCGCAGACCGTGGTCGGCGGGCACGAGCACGTCATGCGCCAGACCGTGATCGCCCTGCTCGGCGGCAGACAGCTCGCCGAGCACTCCAACCCCGGGGAGGCGACCGTGCACGTGCTGCGCGGACGGGTCCGGCTCGTCGCCGGGGACGACGCGTGGGAAGGCAGGCAAGGGGATCTGCTTGTCGTGCCGCCGCACCCGCATCGCCTCGAGGCGATCGAGGACGCCGTCGTGCTGCTGACCGTCGCCAAGCGGTGAGCCTGCGCCGGTCGCAGAGCGGCCGCCTGTCGCGGACAGGTAGCGGCGTCCGGTGTGTCCGAGCGAGCCGGACAGCCGGGCGTCGGCGTCAACGAGCCGGACGCCACCCCGGAACGCGCGCGCCGAGCTCGCCCGCATCCACGGCGCCTCGACCCGATCAGGCCCGCCTGCCGTATCGGGGCTCGACGCGCAGGGCCGCGCACACCTCGTCGACCGGACGTCGGGGGGTCGGCGGGACGGGATCCAGCGAACCCCAACCGACCCGCACCAGGATCTGCGCTGACAACCTGCCCTCGAGCAGCATGTCGCGGACCTTCCGATGGGACGACGCGACCTCGAGCGGCTGGCTGAGCGGGCAGGAGGCGAGGCCGAGCTCGGTGGCGTGCAGGAGCACCGCGCTCAGCGCCTCGCCCGCCCGCAGCTGCGACAGCACGTCGTCCGAGGACGTGCCGAGCACGAGCAGCATCGCGCCGTCCGGGCCGGGCTCCTGCTCGATCGTCCCGCACGGGAAGGTGCGCGCAAGGCCGTCGCCGGTACCCCCCGGATCGGCGAGCAGGTTGGCCTGCGGGATCCCGTCGTCGCCCGTCAGCAGGCCTGCCCAGAGTGCGGTCTCGGTGGTGTAGCGCGTCATGGCCTTGCGGACGCGGTCGGCCTCGCGCATCGCCGCGATCACGAGCTCGCGTCCGCCGCCGGTGCGGTCCACGCCGTGGAGGGCGGCGCCCTCCCGCCCGGCGACGGCCTTCAGCTCGTCGAGGAAGGCATCGGGTACCGGCCAGTCGCCGAAGCGCCTGCGGTCGGTGCGCCTGCGGGTGATCGCCGCGGCGGCGCGCACGTCCGCCTCGACGGCGGGACGGGCGGTCAGCTCCACGGTGGCGATCAGGTCGGGCGCCTCCGGGCGGGGGACCCGACGGACCGTCGCCGCGATCCCGGACGCGGCCAGCGCCACCCGCAGGTGGTGCAGGGCCGCACCGCAGGACACCATGAGGTCGCGGCCGAGGCGGTCGGTCGCGGGCAGCAGCCGGTCCAGGTCGGCGCGCAGGTGCACGCTGTTCGCGTCGTAGCGCCACGTCCACGGTTGGCTGTTGTGCACCGACGGCGCACGGCACGCCAGCGCGATGGCGCTGCGCACGCTCTGCTCGTCGATCCGTTCCTCGATCATCGGTTCCCTCCTAACGTGGGAGCAACACAGAGCGCAGGTCGCGGCGAGGGGTGGCGGCGAGCTCACCCGCGCGGGTGGCGGGCCAGCCGACCCGCAGCAGCAGCTGCGGGCTCTCCGGCACCCCGATCGTCCGGCGCAGCAGCTCCCGGCTCGCGGCCACCTCGGTGCCCTGACTGAGCGGCGTGGTCGCCAAGCCCATCCCGGTGGCGGCGAGCAACACGGCGCTGGCGGCCTCGCCCGCGCGCAGGCGGTCGATCTCGCGATCGGTCGGGGTGGCGAGCAGCAGGAACTCCGCGCTGTCGTCCGGGCGGCCGTGCCTGGCGAGCGGCATCGGCTGCGGCAGCTCGGCGCGGGGAAACCGGCGCAGCCCGGTGGGTTCGCCGAGCCCGGTCGGTGGGGCGGCGACCGCGCTCGCCGGAATCCCGTCGCGGGCACCCGGATAGCGCCGGGTCCAGATCTGCAGCTCAGCGGCGTAGCCGGGGGTCGCGGACTGGCGGCGCGCGGCCTCTTCGAGCGCCACAGTGAGCCGTCGGCGGATCGTGCGCCCGGTGACGGGCACCAGCACGGCCCCGGCGTCGCGAGCCGCGTCCTGCAGCATGCGCACCGCCGTCGTCGGCACCGGCCGGTGGCTCATGCGACGCCGGTCGGTATGGCGTCGGTCGATCGCCGGGAAGAGCGCGGCCGCCGCCGCGTCGGGCCTGCCCATGCCGACGTGCACCGTCGCCAGCAGCAGTCCGTCCTCGGGGTCGGGTGCCCGCACGACCTGGACGCCGCGGCCCGCCGCGGCGAGCGCGACCGTGAGGTGGTGCAGGGCGGCGCCGCAGCTGAGCACGAGGTCGCGGCGGTCCGGGTCGGTGGCGGGCAGGTGGCGCATGGGGTCGGCGTACAGGTCGACCGAGTCCGTCCCGATCTGCCACCGCCAGGGCTGGGTGTTGTGCACCGACGGCGCCCGCACGGCGTGCTCGACGGCCTCGCTCAGGCTCGTGCTCGTCCGCATCCTCTTCTCCTTCCGGCGCAGACTCGACCCGGGTGGGGGCGGCGTGACGACCCGATGAAGTGGGCCCTCAGGTGAGGACGGTGGTGAACCGGTCGTTGAGCTCGCGGTCGATGTAGAAGATGCCCTTGCCCAGCTGGTCCGGGGTCCAGGTCACCGTCGGCCGGTCCGGGAACGCCTCGTAGCCGCCAGCGAAGACCTCGTTGCGGTTGCCCGCCGGGTCGAAGAAGTAGATCGTCTCCCCACGGGTGATGCCGTGCTGGGTGGGGCCGATGTCGACCGGCACGTCGTCCATGGAGAACAGCTGTCCCGCGTGCAGGATCTCCGACCAGTCCTTCAGACCGAACGCGAAGTGGTGCAGCTTGCCCTGCGGGCCCTCCAGGAACGCGATGTCGTGCGGGCGCATGCCGGTGGACAGCCAGGAGGCGATGTAGTCGGCGTCGTCGTCGACGGAGGTGGCGACGCGCTCGACCGCGTAGAAGTCCAGCACCTCCCGGAAGAAGCGGTCCATGAGGTTGACGTCGGAGGTGGAGACCAGCAGGTGGTCGACATGCGGCGCGCCGACACCCTGCAGATGCCGGGGGAACACCTCGGGGTTGACGTTGCCGACCGCGGTGCCCACCAACGTCATCTCGCTGTAGAGCTCCAGCACGTGCTCGGACGGCAGCATGATCCGCACCCCGTCGCCGACCTCCGGGTTGTCGCCCTTGCTCATCCGCTCGGTCAGGCAGCCGAACTGTTGGGCGCGCTTCTCGTAGATCTCCAGGTCCTCGGGCGAGGCGACCTTGTAGCCCATCTTGACCAGTCCGACGCCGCCTTCCTCCACGACGAGCGAGTGGTGGTCCCACTCGTCCCAGCCCTTGTAGAAGACCCGTCCCGGCTCCTCCAACGTGGGCATCAGGCCCATCGTGTACCCGTAATGGTGTTTGGCCTCCTCCAGCTCGGTGACCCGAGTGTGGACATAGCCCAGGCGTAGAATCCCCACGCCGAACCCCCTTCTCATCGGGATGCGCGCGCGTCGCGCTCTCCTGGTGACCACCCTCCCTCCCGGCCGCCGTGGTCAGCAGGGGCGAAAGACCGGAATCCCGGCCTGACCTGGGCCCTTCGGCGCGGGCCTCGTCAGGGGCAAAGGTCCCGCGGCCGGAGCGGGACCCGCCAGACCAGCCGTGTCCCGCCCGCCGGTTCGGGGCGCACGGCCAGCGTCCCGCCGCACTCGACGGCCCGCTGTTCGAGGTTGCGCAGCCCGCTGCGGGCATGGCCCGAGTCGATCCCCACCCCGTCGTCGAGCACGTCGATCACCAGTTCGCCGCCCGCCTCGACCGTCAGAGTCACCCGGTCGGGCCTGCCGTGCCGCACGGCATTGCTGACCGCCTCCCGGACCACCGCGACCGCGTGTGCCGCCACCTCGCCGGTGACCAGCGTGTCCACCGCGCCGTCGATGCGCACCGACGCGACGATCCCGAAGCCCGCAACGGCCTCGTTCGCGGTGTCCAGCAGCGCCCGCCGCACGCTCGTCGACGTCGGATCGCCCGCGGTCTGCAGGTTGAAGATGGCGGTGCGGATCTCCCGGATGGTGGCGTCGAGATCGTCGACGGTCTGCTGCACCCGGGCCTGCGCATTCGGCTCGGTGATCCGGTTGATCGTGCTCTGCAGCTGCAGGCCCGCGGCGAACAGTCGCTGGATCACGTGGTCGTGCAGATCGCGGGCGATCCGGTCGCGGTCGGCGAACACGTCCAGCTGCCGCTGGGCCCGGTTCTTCTCCCCCAGCTGCAGTGCGAGCGCGACGTGCTCGGCGAACGAGGTCAGCAGCGGCACCTCACCGGGCTCGAACGGCGGTTCCGCCGCCCGCCGCAGCGCCACCAACACCCCGATCACCGACTCCTGCGAGCGCAGTGGCACCGCCACCGTCGGGCCGTACCGCCACGCGGGGAAGCCGGAGTTCGGAAGCATCTCCTCGGTGAGCCCGCTCAGCACCATCGGACCGCCCTTGGCTACCCCGTGCAGCAACGGATGCCGTGGCCCGGTGCGGTAGCCGACGAGATCGATCTCCTCCTCGCCGCACTGCGCCTTCACGACGAACGTGTCCGTCCGGGGATCCGGGCCCAGAACGATCACGGTGTGGTGCGAGCGGGTCAGCTCCATCGTCCGCCGGGCGATCAGCCGGAGCGCATCCTCCTCGGTGGCTCCCGACAGCAGCTCGGCCCGGATCTCCGCCGATGCCTCCAGCCATTGCTGGCGCAACTGGGCCTGCTCGTACAGATCGGCGTTCTGCACCGCGATGCCTGCCGCCGCGGCCAGCGCCTCCACGACGACCTCGTCGGCGGCGGTGAACTCGGCCCCGCCTGCCTTCTCCGTCAGGTACAGGTTGCCGAACACCACGTCGTGCACCCGCACCGGGACGCCGAGGAAGCTGCGCATCGGCGGATGGTGCGGCGGGAAGCCCACCGCCGCGCCGTGGGTGCTCAGGTCGGCCAGCCGCAACGGCCGCGGATCGATGATCAGCTGTCCCAGCAGTCCCTTCCCCTCCGGCAACGGGCCCATGGCGGCGCGGGTCTGGTCGTCGATGCCCACGTACACGAACCGCGACAGCCCACCGGTCGGGCTCAGCACGCCCAGCGCCCCGTAACGGGCGTCGACCAGGTCCACCGCGGCCTGCACGATGCTGCGCAACGTCGCGTCCAGCTCCAGCCCGGTGGCGATGGCCAACACCGCGTCCAGTAGCCGCTGCATCCGGTCCCGCGTGGCCATGATCTCGGACAACCGCTGCTGGACCTCGGCCAACAGCTCGTCAAGCCGCAACCCGGACACCACCCCGGACAACGGGGCGTGCGCCTGGTCATCGCCGATGGGCAAAAGGCTCCTCCGCCGAGAATCGAACCAACCCAGAGCGGGCGGGCCCGACGCCGAATGTAGCGGGAGCGTGGTACGTGAGGGAACGCCGCGCATGGCGCGGGCAGGACCCGGCGGCGCTTCTCAATGGTCCGATGGGCCATACTGATCCAGGGACTTCGGCCCTTCCTCAGGGGCGAACGGTGCGGTGATCGTGTGAGGGTGCACGAAAGGCACGGGGTGGTGGCGACGACCGAGCTGAACGAGCTCGACCACGACGAGTGCCTGCGACTCCTGGCCGGAAACCCCATCGGACGCGTCGTGTTCACCGACGGGGCGATGCCCGCAGCACAGCCCGTCAACTACCTCCTCGACGGCGAGGAGGTCATCTTCCGCACCGCGAACGGGAGCAAGCTCGCCGCCGCGACCCGCCATGCGGTCGTCGCCTTCGAGGTCGACGAGATCGACGCACCGACGCGTACGGGATGGAGTGTCCTCGGTGTCGGCGAGGCCTACGAGGTTACCGACCCCGACCGGCTCGGCGAGCTCGCCGCACGGCAGCCGGAACCGTGGGTCGCCGGGCGCACCGCGCACACGATCGCGATCCCGCTGCGGCGGCTGACCGGACGGCGGTTGTCCCTGACCGACGGGATCAGTTGAACGGTCACACGGACGACGCTCGCCAAGGAACCGAAGTGGGGATGCGCGGGTCGGCGCGCACCTCAGGGGGGCGCTGACCCCGCGAACGCCGCCGCCTGCGGAGGCGGGCTCCTGGAACGCGAGCCCGGTCGCCCTGCTGTGGGGCCTGCGCCGGGCGCGGGCCGCGGTCAGCGGGACGACGAGGTTCGCCTGCCGACGATCTCCCGTCGCCCTCACGCTCACCGTGCCTGCGGCCGCCCTGATCGCCCTCGCGGGGGGTGACATGGCCGCGGCTCCAGGGCAGGCGCAAAGTCGCGAGATGGACTTCTGCGGGGTTTCAGCGCGGCGAAACCCCGCTGGTGTCGACTTCGAGCGCAGTGACCACTCACTCGGCGACGCCGGGCGCGGAGGCCCATGCGGTGTCCTTCTTCTCGGTCCAGCCGGGGTTGGCCAGCGCGGCGGGCCGCCTGCCGTCGAGCACATCGAGCACGCCGCGCGCCGCGTCGGCGAACGTCGTCGCGGTGGCGTTGCGGGTCAGCCCCATCAGATGCGGCGAGAGCGAGACGTTCGGATGGTCGAAGATCGGGTGGTACGGCGGGGGCTCGGGCTCGAACACGTCCAGGTCGATGCCTGCGAGCTGTCCGGACTGCAGAGCGGCGTGGGCCGCGTCGAGGTCGAGCAGGCCGCCGCGGCCGCAGTTGGCGAGCACGGCGCCCGGCTTGGTGCGGCCCAGCAGTGCGGCGTCGACGAGGTGCTGGGTCTGTGGCGTCAGCGGCACATGCAGGGTCAGCCCGTCGCTCGTCGCGATCAGCTCGTCCAGGTCATCGCAGGCCACTTCGGCGGGCGGCGGCGCGAACGGGTCGTAGGCCAGCACCCGCATCCCGAAGGCCGCGGCCAGCTCGCCGACGCGGCGCCCGATCCGGCCGTGGCCGATGATCCCGATGTCGCGCGCGGTCACCAGGCGGCGGCCAGCCCGGCCGCCGTGGCGGCCAGCAGCGCGAGCCGGGTTCGAGGTGCCCTCGCCGACGACGGTCGCCGTCGTCGAGGTCGCCGATCGGGCCACCGGAGCCGCTCGGCCCACCGGCCCCCGCGGACCAGGACGGTCAGCTGGGCGAGGCGCTTGACCAGGGTCAGGGCGTGCGCGAGCACCTCTCGGCGACGGCGCGGGTGCCGCTTGCGGGAGTGACGGACGGCGATGCCGCGGGCGGTGGCCGCGTCCAGATCAACCAGGTCGGTGCCGACCCCGGTCCGGGCGAGCACGCGCATCCGGGGTGTGCGGTCGAGGAACGCGGCGTCGACGACCGCGTCGGCGCCGTGGGCACCTCGCCCACGACGCTCCCGTCGTACGGCGAGCGGATCTCTTCGGCCGCGCCGGACCGGGCGGTCGTCCACTGTCCGCCGATCAGCAACTGGGGGCTTGTCACGCCGGTCTCCTCAATGATCTCGCACGGGCCGGCCGATGGACCGATCCAATATCGCGCGCTTTACGTCACCGGTCAAGCGCGTGTCGTCGGCGGGCCCGTGGGTTGGACTAGTCCAACTTGCGGGAAGTAGGCTCTGCGAGACTGCGGACGGCAGGCGAGGGGCCGGGTGGGGATGAGGACGACAGCTGGTGCGAGTCGACGTGACCTCTGAGTTGAACGCGGGTCGGCCGCCGACCATACGCACCGTGGCGGCCCGGGCCGGGGTGTCGAAGTCGCTGGTGTCGCTGGTTCTGCAGAACTCGCCCCGCGTCTCCGAGGCCAAGCGGCAGGCGGTGCTCAAAGCCGTTGCCGAGCTGGGGTACCGACCCGACCCGGTGGCCCGCAGCCTCGCCGAACGGCGGACCCGGACCATCGGAGTAGTCATCGACGACCTGTCCAACCCGTGGTACGTCGAGCTGCTGGACGGGCTGCGTCCCGTCCTGCACGAGCACGGCCTCCGCCCGCTGCTCGCCGACGGCCGTACGGAGCCCGATGCCGTCCAGGCGCTGTCGGACCTTCGGGTGGACGGGCTCGTGCTGGTCGGAACCCCGTCGTCCGCGGCCGCCGAGCAGGTCAACGCGCTCGGCGGGCAGCTGCCTGCCGTCGTCGCGGGCACCCGGGAGCCGCGGCTGCCCACCGTCGACCTGGTGGCCAACGACGACTACAGCGGCGCTCAGCTGGCCACGCGACACCTGCTCGAACTGGGGCACCGTCGGATCGCGCACATCGTCGGGGAGGGCGAGGTCGGTCGCCTGCGCCGGGCGGGCCACGAGGCGGTGATCGCCGAAGCCGGGCTGGTGCCGCGGTGTGTGCTCGGGGACTGGATCGAGAGCACCGGACGTCGGGTCGCCGCGGACCTCCTGCGATCGCCGGACCGGCCGACGGCGATCTTCGCGGCGAACGACCTCTCCGCGATAGGCGTGCTGGCCGCCGCGGACGACCTCGGTCTCCGGGTGCCCGAGGACCTCTCGGTCGTGGGCTACGACGACACCTGGTTCGCCCGGCTGCCCCGGTTGTCGCTGACCACCGTCAATGGGCACATCGCCGAGGTGGGGCAGGTGGCGGGCCGCACGCTGACCGCCCGGATCGGCGGCCAACGCGGCACTCCCGGCGTCCACCTGCTCTTCCCGGCGCTGGTCGAGCGGTCCTCGACCGGCCCCGCGCCTGCCTGACGGCGCCATGGCACCTCCGGGACAGCAGCGATCAGTCCGAACCGCCAACGACGGCCTGGTCCCAGTCGATGACCGAACCGGTGACGACGCCGCTGCGGTCCGACAGCAGGAAGACGACGAAATCGGCGATCTCGTCGACCTGGCCCAGCTTGCCCATGGGTAGGGACGCGGCGGCCTTGGCCCGCCAGTCGTCACCAGCACCGTGGAACTCGCGCTGGGTGACGTCCTCGCCCGCCGAGTCGGTCCAGCCGATGTCGAGGCCGTTGATGCGGATGCGGTCCCAACGGTGGGCGTGCGCGGCGTTGCGCGTCGCTCCGGCCAGCCCGGCCTTGGCCGCAACGTAGGGGGAGAGGTGGGGCTGACCGCCGAGCTCGGCGATCGAGAGGATGTTGACGATGGTCCCGGGTGCCTTGCGGCGGAGCATGTCGCGGACGACGGCCTGCATCGTGAAGTACGGGCCGCGCAGGTTCGCCGCGACGTGTGCGTCGAACAGTTCAGGGGTCGTGTCGAGGAGCGTGCCGCGGGAGGTCAGCCCGGCCGAGTTGACCAGGCAGTCGATACGCCCGAACTCGGCGACTGCCGTCTGCACCGCCGCTTGTGCCTGTCCGACGTCGGCGACGTCGGTCTGCACAAAGCGCGCGGCCGCACCCTGCTCGGCCAGCTCGGCGACCAGCTTCTCCCCGGGCGCGCGACGCCTGCCGGTGACGACGACGGCCGCAGCACGTTCGCGTACGGCGGCGCGGGCGACCGCCGCTCCCAGTCCCTGGCTTCCGCCGCTGACGAACACCGCCTTGCCTTCGAGCAGGGGTTGCATCGATCATCCTCACCCGGGTCTCGCCGAACGGGTTTGCCTGCCACTCGAAGTCGGGAGCGCCGTCTGCTGGACCGGTCCAATATCGCAAGGATCGGGCCGTTGGTCAATGCCTGCGCATGCGTGTCGGCGAGCGTTCGGCAATGCCGGCGCCGGGCGGCCGCAGGCAGGGGTGGTCGGTCTGGCCCTGCTGCCCGCATCGGTGTCGCTGCAGGGCAGACGAAACGTCGGTCCCGGCGCTCGAAGGGAACCTCAGCGGGGTTTTGAAGCGAAGGCGCTGAAACCCCGCTGAGGTCCCTCTCGAGCGTCGTCCGACACCCGGCGGGCCGCCCCCTCTACCCCCAAACCCGCCGCCGCCGGCGGCTCGCCGAGCGCTCGTCTCGGTCCCCTCCGACACCGTGCCGGACGTGGTGGATTCCGCTAGATGCCGGCTCGGTAGCGTTGGGCGATGCGGACCATTCGGCTGCGGGTGACACTGCGCGAGGTGGCTCCGCGGGTGCTGCGTGTGGTCGACGTGCCGGCGTCGAGCACGCTGCCCGAGCTGCACGAGCTGTTGCAGGTGGCGGTCGGGTGGACCGACAGCCACCTGCACCAGTTCGACGCCTGCGGCATCCGCTACGGGGTGCCGCACGAGGAGTGGCCGGACGACCAGGTGGACGAGGTCGGGGCGCGGCTGCGGGACCTGCCGGAGCGGTTCGTCTATCTGTACGACTTCGGTGACGGGTGGACGCACGACGTCGAGCTTCTCGGACCGGGCGGCGATCAGCCGGGTTGTGTATACGGTGAAGGAACCTGCCCGCCGGAGGACTGCGGTGGGCCGCCGGGCTACGCCGAGCTGCGGGCGGTGCTGGCCGATCCGGAGAGTGACGACCACGAGCGGATGCGCGACTGGGCGGGTGAGCTGGCTCCGTTCGACCAGGCCCGCACCGACCTTCTCGTGCGCCGCACGGTGGGGGAGGTTCCGGCCGGCGTGCGGCTGATCCTGGACCTGCTCGCCGCCGGGATCAGGTTGACCCCGGGTGGGCGGCTTCCTCGAGCGGTGGTCCGGCAGGTTCAGCAGCAGCGACCGCAGTGGTATCCGCTCGGGCGACCGGCCAGCCGGGAGGACGACCTTCCGCCGCTGACCGCACTGCACGACCTGATGCGTCAGGTCGGCCTCCTGCGGCTGGCGAACGGGGTGCTGCGCCCGACACGAGCGGCGGCGAACGAGCTGGACGTGGTGCGCAGGCTGCGCTCCTGGTTCCCGGCGGAGGAGTTCACCTCGCTGCTCGCGAGCGATGTGGTTGCGATGCTCGCCGCCGCAGGTCCGCTGACCGGGGAGGAACTGGCCGGCAGGTTGCATCCGCTCTGTGACGGATGGAGCCGCAACGGCCGGCCGTTGACTCAGCAGGACGTCCGGATGTCGATCAGCCGGCTCGCCGCCGTTCTGCAGGGGCTGGATCAGGTGCACGTCGACTGGCCGATCTGGCGGGCAGGACCGTCGGCGCTCACGCTGCTCAGCCGCGCAACCGCGCTGGCGCAGATCTGGACGACCGGCCGACACAAGATTTCCGGCAGATAGCGGTCGCTCTGGCCAAGGGCGCCCGGCCTTGCCCGCGGCGGCACACCACGCGGCGGTGGGCGGTGAGGTACGCCGCCGCCGGGTGGTGGTGCGGAGAGGGGGTGTGCGGTCTAGGCCGGGGTGTTGGCGGTCGCCACCCCTGTCGTGGCGGGTGCGGGGTGTCCGAGCGCGGTGAGGAAGCCGTCGACGAGCTCGGTGACGTCGCCTCCTCGAGGGGTGGTTCCGTAGACGGCGAAGTCGGGTCGGATGAGCACGGCGTCGGCTTGCAGCTCCTCCAGCCACGCCCGGTAGGCGCCGGTGTTGTCGACAATGACACGGTCTGCGGGGGCCGCGCCCAGGGCGACCACGGCCAGGCCGAGGTCGGCGAGCGCGGTGCGGCGGGACGGGTCCAGGTTGATCGACTCCGACCCGAGCAGCAGAGCCCCGGCGCTGACGACGTCGTCGAACAGGCCGCTGCCGGTGGTGGTGGTGACCGGTGCCTGGATGGACATGGCCCCGGCGGCGGGGTCGCCCTCGTGCAGCAGCCCGGGACCCAATCGGGGGGAGGGGGGTGGCTCGGCGGGCGCGTCCTCGGTGAGATCGGCCATCATCCGGCGGTCCCGTTCGGCGGCGGCCTGGGGGTCGGTGATGCAGATCAGCCGGCCGAGCTCCATGGCGAAGTCGATGAACGCGCGCACGTGTGGGGTGCGTTCGGGGCCGTAGGTGTCCAGGACCGAGTCGGCGGCCTTGCCCTGCAGGACGAGGTCCAGCTTCCAGGCCAGGTTCATGGCGTCGCGGATGCCGGCGCACATGCCCTGCCCGGCGAAGGGGGGCGTGAGGTGTGCGGCGTCCCCGGCGATCATCAGCCGGCCGCGTCGCCAGGACTCGACCCAGCGGGCCTGGAAGGTGTAGACGGTGTGGCGTTCGATGGTGGCGTTGTCGGGGTGCACGTCCCAGGGTGCGAGCAGTTCCCAGGCCTTCTCGAGGCGGTTGAGGTCGGTGATGTCCTCGTCGGGCAGCCGCATCCACTCCCACCGGCGCCTGCCCGGGCCGCCGGGCACGATCGTGGTCGGCCGGGCGGGGTCGCACAGCTGCCAGGCGGGCGGGTCGAACACCCGCTCCTCGTGCAGGACCAGGTCGACGATCAGCCAGTCGAAGAAGAAGCCCAGGTCGTGCATCGGGGAGCCCATCTCGGTGCGGATGAAGCTGTTGGCGCCGTCGGCGCCGATGGCGTAGCGGGCGGTCAGGGTGCGGCGCCTGCCGGTGCGGGTGAACCCGTCGGTGCCTTCGACGACGACGGTCAGTGGCTGGTCGGGCTGGTCCTCGACGGCGACGGTCTCCCAGCCGCGCTGCACGGACACGGTCGGGTACCGGCGGGCGAGCTGGTCGAGCTGGGGCTCCAGCAGTGGCTGGACGAAGAAGTTGGCGGTGTGCCAGCCGGTGGGGCCGACCCCGGTCCAGTCGACGAGCTGCAGGTTCTTGCGCTCGGCGTTGCGCCAGGCGTACAGGGCGTCGTAGGGCTCGATGGCCGAGCTCTGGTCGGGTCGCAGGCCGATGTTCTGGAAGATGCGGGCGACCTCGTGGTCGAAGTGCACCGCGCGCGGCATCGGGTAGAACGCGGGGTAGCGCTCGATGACCGCGACGCGGTGGCCCGCGCGGCCGAGCAGGTTGGCCAGCACCTGGCCGACCGGGCCGTAGCCGTTGATGATGACGTCGTAGTGCTGCTCGTCCTGGTGGAAGGTCGGCTCCATGATCATCCCCTTCAGTCTGAGCCGTGGGCGCCGGCCATCAGACCGGCGAGGTCGTCGGGGGCCAGGAAGGAGGGCGGCGGGGGCGGGCCCCACTTGTAGAGCCCGGCGTCGCCTTCCCAGACGCCGGGGGTCCACAGCTGGTCATCGACGATGCAGTCGATGTCGCTGTAGTACTCGGAGAAGTTGCCGGCGGGGTCGCGCAGGTACCAGAAGTAGTTGGAGCCCACGAAGTGTCGTCCCAGCCCCCACACGTGCCGGTTGGGGTCCTTGGCCAGCATGTCGGTGGCGCCGCGGCCGATCTCGTCGACGTCGTCGACCTGCCAGGAGGTGTGGTGCAGGTAGGACACCGGGGCCTGCTGGACCAGCACGTTGTGGTGGTCGGTGGAGCAGCGCATGAACGCCGCGAGGAACGGGACCCGGTCGCTGATTTTGAACCCGAGGCCTTGGGTGAAGAAGCGCCTGCTGGCTTCCTCGTCGGTCGTGCCGAGGACCACGTGGCCCAGCTTGCGGGGGTGCACCTTGTGCTCGCGCAGCGCCCCGGCGGCGCGCGCGTTGAGCCGCTCGGGCTGGCCCGGGGTGTTCGTCGCCGGCCACGGCGTCGGTTCCTGGTCGTACCTGGGGGCGATCTCGATCCGGATCTGGACCTCGGTGCCCGGGTCCTCGGCGGCCACCGACGTCGCGTCGCGGGTGAAGGGCCGGTCCAGGCGTTGCAGCTGGGCGGCGATGCGGCCCAGGTCGTCGGGGTCCTCGACGCCGACGCCCAGCTGCAGCACCCGGCGTCGGGGTGAGTGGACCAGGCGCAGCTGCTCACCGCCGTCGCGGGTGTGGAACCGGTACTCGGCGGCGTCGGTGAGCTGCTCGCCGCTGTAGGCGGAGAACACCTCGTTCCCGGTGGGCAGCAGACCGAAGTCGAGGTAGTACTCGGCGGTCTCGCGCAGGTTGGGGACCCCGATGGTGACCGAGGTCAGGCGGTGCATGGGCATGGGTGATGCGCTCCTTGGTTGACGAACCCGACACCGGTGGCGTGTCCGATCGTGGAGATGCCGGGACCGAGGTGTGGCTGGTGGAAGTCGGTGGGCCCGGACAGGCCCGCAAGGTCGGGCCCGGTCAGGCCGAGACGAACTTCTGGCGCAGCTCGCCGACGCCCTCGACGTGGCTGATCAGCTCCTCGCCGGGCCGCAGGAACCGCTGCGGGTCGCGGCCCACGCCCACCCCGGCGGGGGTGCCGCAGAAGATGATGTCGCCGGGCAGCAGCGGGGTGACCCGGGACAGTCCCTCGATCAGCTTCGGCACCGAGAACACGAAGTCGCGGGTGCGGCCGTGCTGCAGGGTTTCACCGGCGACGGCGCAGCTCAGCTCGAGGTCGTCGGGGTTGTCGAACTCGTCGACGGTGACCACCCACGGACCGATCGGGGCGAACCCGGGGAAGGACTTGCCCAGGCTGAACTGCGGCGCAGGCCCGGACAGCTGCACGATCCGCTCGGAGATGTCCTGACCGGCGCTCAACCCGGCGACGTAGGACCAGGCGTCCGCGGCGGTGACGTGCTCGGCGCGGCGGCCGATCACCGCGACCAGCTCGACCTCCCAGTCCACGTTGCCGCCCTCGGGGATGACCACGGTGGTCTGCGGCCCCGACAGCGAGGTGCGGTACTTGGTGAACACCGGCGGGAAGGTGTCGGGCACGGCGAACTTCGACTCCGCGGCGTGCTCGACGTAGTTCAGCCCGATCGCGAACACCTGCGCCGGCGCCGGCGTGGGCGCACCCAGATCGGCCGGCTCGAACGGGACCGCCTCGCTCAGATCGGCCGCGCCGGCCCAGGCGGTGAACTCGTCCCACACCTCGTACACGCTCTGCGGATCCGGGCCGAAGCGCCCCCCGGATGCCTTCTCCACATCGACGGCGCCGGCCTCGGTGAACAGGGCCAGCCGCCCGGACAGGTTGCCAATACGCAATGGAGCTCCTCTCTGAGCAGGGTATCCGCCCACAGAAGCGTGGGTGGGAATTCGACGCAGACCGAAGGGCAGGCCCTGGTCCATGATCAGCCGTGAGTGCAGTCGGACATTCCGGCACTTGATCGTCCGGCTGGGCTCTGCCTCCGGACGGGCGGTTCAGTGCGCTGTGAACAGCATGGAGCAGCAGAAACGACATGTCAACCAGTTTTCGAAATTGCCTCGCCACCTCGAACCTGGTTGACTGGGCGGGTGAGCCGGAGCGGCGCGCCCACCCGGGCAGAGCGCGTGTACGCGCAGCTGCGCGCGGACATCCTGGCCGGGCGCCGGCGTCCCGGCGCGCGACTCCCGTTCGCCGAGCTGACCACCCGCTACGAGGCGAGCATGGGCGTGGTCCGCGAGGCGCTCACCCGCCTCACCGCCGAAGGACTCGTCGACTCCGAGCCGCAGTACGGGTTCCGGGTTGTCCCGCTGTCCGTCGCCGACCTCAACCACCTCACCGACGCCCGCGCCGCCATCGAAACCCTGGTGCTGGGCCAAGCCGTCGAACACGGCGGCGTGTCCTGGGAGTCCGAGGTCCTCGCCGCCCATCACCGGCTCGACCGCACTCCTGAGATGGCCGCCGAAGACCCCAGTCGGCTCAGCGACGACTGGACCGTAGCTCACGCTGCCTACCACCACGCCCTCCTGGCTGGATGCCCCAACCCTCGCCTCCTGACCATTGCTGAATCGCTGCGCGACGCCGCCGAGCTCTACCGGAGATGGTCGGTCCCACTTGCCCACGCCCAACGCGACATCGCCGGCGAGCATCGCGCCATCCTCGACGCCGTCCTCGCCCACGACGCCGATGCGGCCACCGCCGCGCTCGCCGCACACATCGAGGCCACCACGAACGTCCTTCTCGGCGAGACCGACGACCGCGCGGACGACGCCGCGACCGCCTGACCGCCCCACCTGTGCTACGCCGACTCGCTCGACAAGGCTCGACCGGCGACCAGCAGCAGCGCGTCGAGCTGCGGCTGGCCAACGGGAACCGCTACGAGCTCGTCGAGGCCCGCCGCTTCACCCGCGGGTGGGAGCGCGACGCATCGCTGCGGCTGCGTGACGGCGACTCGGAGGTGCTGCGCACCTACCGCCAGCAGGGCCGCCTGCTCGACGCTGGCACCCGGGAGCAGGCCGAGCAGTCGGCGGCCCGCGCCTGGCTCGGCGATACCCTCGCCGGGAAGCGTTCGCTGCTGCTGGTCGACACCAACGAGCAAGCCGCCCGCCTGTCCGCCGAGCTGCGTGCCCCCGGCGGGGCACTATAAGGATGGGACCCGCCGCGACCGGCGGAAACGTCACGTGAGCTTCGGTTCGGATGCAAGCACGTTCGGTGATGTGGGTTGCTTGTGCTCGTCATGATCATCGTCGTTTGGTCGCGATCTTGGGGTGGGAGCTGTTCTGCTGTTCACGATTCGCTGCGGGCGGCTCGGGCGACGAGCTGCGTGCGTTGCGTTGTGCCCGTCTTGGACAGGAGGTGCTCGACGTGCTTCTCGACCGTCCGGACGGAAAGGACGAGACGTTGGGCTATTTCGCGGTTGGTCAGCCCGTCGGCGAGGAGTTGTAGGACCTCCATTTCGCGTCCGGTGATCTTGTAGCCGGTGAGCGCGGCAGGTACCGGTGGTCCCGGGGTACGGCGGGGCACGGGTTCGCCGATTCTGCGGAGCAGGCCTCGGCATGCTGTCGCGACGGTGGTGTGTCCGTTGTCGCGGAAATGTGCTTCGTCCTCCCGTAGCCAGCGTCGGGGGTCTCCCCAGCCGTCGTGGATGGCGGCTTCTGAGACGTGGCGGCGTGCCAGATGCCGGAAGTGGGGCATCGGCGCAGGGTGGATCATGGCGCTCTCGGCGGCCGTGAACGCTGCGTGGGCGTCGTCGGGTCGGCCCTGTCGGCCTAGTGAGATGGCTTCGGCGTAGCCGAGGTAGCCGGTGGTCCATCGGGACAGCCGAATTCCGGGTAGGTCGGTGACCTGGTCGAGTGCGTCGTCGCCACGTTCGATCGTGGCGAGGAGTGTCCACAGCGCCAGCGGGGGGCCGGATGTGGTTTCCAGGCGGTTCCGGTAGCTGTCCATATTGGGGTCGAGGACGGCGAGGGCGGCACGACGGTCCTCGGCGAGGAGCAGCCGGGTTGCGTGGACGTGGTTGACGGCGGCGTGCACGTGGGGGTCGTCGCCGGAGGCGGCCAGCGCGTCGTCGCAGAGTCGGTTGTAGCGGCGTCCGTGTTTCGCTGCGACGAGGGCTTGGATGGTGAGGACCATGGGCAGCAGGGGCAGTTGAAGCGAACGGCACAGGTGCTCGCAGTCGTCGAGCAGTGTCGACGCCGCGTCGTCCTCGTCGCGCCAGCAGTGCATGACGGCGCGGTGGAAGTCGGAGAAGGCGACGAGGTCGACCGCGCCGCTGCGCCTGGCCTCGTCGCCTGCTCTCACGGCTGTGCCCGGATCCAGGCTCCAGAGCAGGTCCACGGTCGAGAGCTCGTGCAGCGCGCGCAACCGCCAGATCGGCAGGTCGTGCTGCTCGGCGGTGCGCAGCGCCTGGCTGAACAGGTCTTCTGCTGCAGAGAGGTCGTGGCGCCGGGCGAGCCGTCCGAGCAGTTCGAGGGCTTCGCAAGCGAGGTTCCACGGCCCAGCGGGCGCGGTGGATGCCAGCACAGCGCGGGCGAAGTCCTCGGCTCGGCCGAACTCCTCGCGGCCGAACGCGATCACGGCGTCGACCTGGTCGGCTTCCAGGGTTGGCGACGGATCGGGGAGCGCCGCCCTGGCGGCCGCGGTTTCGTGTGCGGCGTCGGTCCAGCGACCGGCAGCAGACCAGGCTCGCGCCAGCCGCAACCGCGCCGCAGCGACCCTGGCGCTGTCACCCTTGAGGCTGCCCACTCCCTCCAGCAGGGTGGCGGTGACAGTTGCGGCTTCGATCGGGCGCCCTTGCTGGACGAGCACATCGGCGAGCAACTCGTCGGTCTCGGCGATCTGCGTCGCGTCGACGGCGAGGGCCCTGGCACGTCGCAGCGTGGCTTCGGCGGTAGCGAGGGAACCCCGCTCGAGGTCGATGCGGGCGCCTGCATGCAGCAGCGTGACCGCAGCATCGGCTTCTCCGGCGAGCGCGGCGAACTCGGCTGCGTGTCCGCACCATGCGCTGTCGCGGGCGCCTTCGCCGAGTTTGAGCGCCTCCCACGCGCGCCGGGCGATGCTCGCCCGCTCCGGCTGCAACGTCGTGGCCAGCACCGCATCACGGGTGAGCGCATGCCGGAACGCAAAGCCGCCCTCGGCCAGTTCGACGACCAGGTCCGCGTCCACTGCCGCGCGCAACGCACCGATCATCCCGGCGGGTTCGTGGTCGACGACGGAGGCGAGCATGTCCCAATCGAAGCGGACCCCCAGCACGGCGGCGGCCCGGACGAGGACCCGCGCGCGGACGTCCAGAGCGGTCATCTTCGCCGCCGTCACTTCGGCGACCGTCGAGGGCATCACGCTCGTGTGGTGTGTGGATGGGTCCGCGCCGAGGAGCTCTTCGACGAGCAACGGGAACCCGTCCGCGCGGTCGCGCAGCAGTTCGAGCAGCCTGGGAGAAGGTTGTTCGCCCAGACAGGCCACCGCCATGGACCGCATTTCCTCGTCGGTCAAGGCCCGTAGCACCAGCTGGTGCAGGACGCCGCGGGTGGCGAGCCGTCGGAGCACTGTGCTGGCACGGCCCGGTACGGCCCGGGCCGTGACGACCACGAGCAGCCGGGTCGGCGCAGCGTTGTCGGCGACGTACTCGAGGACGGCGAGTGAGTCCGGGTCCGCCCACTGCAGGTCTTCCACCACCAGAATCGCCGGGGCACGTCCGGCAGCCGCTTCGAGCAGCCGAATGATTCCCTCCGCCAGGACGATCGGCGACGTGTCGACCGGTCTCGGCGCGGTTGGCCAGAACGGCAGGACCCGGCTCAGGGCAGGCAGAAAGGGATCGAGATCCGCAACTGCCGGCACTGGTGCTGCGCGAAGACCGCTCAGCAACGCCTCCGTAAGGGGCCGCAGCGCGGGAGGTGACCCGTCCTCGACGCAGCGGCCGATGAACACGGCGGCGTCGTCGCGGGCCCACCTGGTGAAGTCGCCGACCAGTCGCGACTTCCCGATCCCTGGCGGACCGATCACCCCTACTGGCGCGCCGCGACCGACAATCGTGGCCGCCAGTGCGGCCTGTAGCGCATCCCATTCGGCATCCCGACCAACCATCACCGGACATCGCAGGACGGGCACCGCCGCAGTATCGACGGCGAGGCGGCGAGGGTCGAGTGTCCCGCGACGTCCCGGACGCCTTATCTACGTGGTGGGCGCGACGGAACGTACGTATCAACCCTCTCTCGACACGCGTGTCCGTTCGCCACGCTGCT
>CAWGIV010000012.1:0-20597 GCA_963822805.1 uncultured Actinomycetota bacterium
GGAGGCGGGCTGGATCCGCGAGCTCACCCCGCAGCAGGTCGCCCAGGCGAACGCCGACACCCTGCAGCCGCCGATCAACACTGCGCGCTGGAAGGACAAGCAGTACGGCGTCCCGAAACACACGAACGTCCAGCTGCTGTGGTACCGCAAGTCGCTGGTGCCCACACCGCCCAAGACGTACGACGAGATGATGGCGATGTCGCAGAAGCTGAAGTCGGAGGGCAAGACCTACGAGATCGGCTTCACCGCGGCCCAGTACGAGGGCTATGTGGTGAACATCAACAATCTGATCACGGCGTACGGCGGCACGATCGTCAACAAGGACAGCACCGCCCCGACGATCGACAACAAGACGGTGGAGGCGCTGACCCTGCTGCACAAGCTCGCCACGTCCGGGCTGACCAGCCCGTCGCTGTCCAACGCCCAAGAGCCGGAGGTCTTCGCCGACCTGCAGAACGATCGCTCGGCGTTCTCGCTCAACTGGCCCTACGTGCTGTCGTCGATGCGTAAGGCCAACCCGGGCCTGGTCAATGACCTCGGGTTCGCCCCGTTCCCGACGGTCAACGGGGGCACCCC
The DNA here is from genome assembly GCA_963822805.1 of uncultured Actinomycetota bacterium. Classification (GTDB taxonomy): domain Bacteria; phylum Actinomycetota; class Actinomycetes; order Mycobacteriales; family Pseudonocardiaceae; genus Pseudonocardia. The sequence goes on from CAWGIV010000012.1 coordinate 577, forward strand.
CAGGGTCACGCTGGGCGGGATGAACTACGCGATCAGCACCTACAGCAACCACCCGAACGAGGCGTTCGATGCCGCCATGTGTCTGCGCTCGCCGCAGAACCAGCTGAGCAACGCCTTGGACGCGGGCAACCCGCCGGTGAACAAGACCGTGTTCCAGAACCCGATGTTCAAGGAGCAGTACCCGATGGGTGAGGTCATGCTCACCGAGCTGCAAAACGCCGTTCCGCGCCCGCCCTCGCCGGTCTACCAGAACATCTCGACGGTGCTGTCCACCACGCTGTCGCCACCAGCAGCCATCAACCCGACGGCGGACGCAGACCAGCTGCGCATCTCCATCCAGAACGCGATCGACGGCAAGGGGATCCTGCCATGACCGCCACACCCACACCGGCCGCCAGCGAGGCGATCGAAGACCTCGAGCGCGACGGCACTCTGGAGATCGCCCGCCAGCGCCACAGCGACGCCGCGAAGGCCGAGCGCAAGCTGGGCCTGCTGCTCGTGGCCCCAGCGGTGATCATCATGCTGGCGGTGGCCGCGTACCCGATCATCTACGCGATCTGGCTTTCGCTGAACCGCGCGGACCTGCGCAAGCCCGACGCCAACCAGTTCATCTGGTTCGACAACTACGTCACGGTGCTCACCAGCTCGATCTGGTGGACCGCGTTCGGCGTGACGCTGTTCATCACCGTGGTCAGCGCGTTGTTCGAGCTTGTTTTCGGGATGCTGCTCGCGATCGTCATGCACCGGACGATCGTCGGGCGCGGGCTGGTGCGGACCTCGGCGCTGGTGCCGTACGCGATCGTCACCGTGGTCGCCGCGTTCTCCTGGCGGTTCGCCTGGACCGAGGACCTGGGCTGGCTCGCCGCCGGGAGCTCCGCGCCGCTCACCCACTTCTGGTCCTCAATGTGGATCATCATCCTGGCCGAGGTCTGGAAGACGATCCCGTTCATGGCCCTGCTGCTCATGGCGGGCCTTGCGCTCGTCCCCGAGGACCTGCTCAAGGCCGCGTCGATGGACGGCGCGAACGCCTGGAAGCGGTTCTGGATGATCACCGTGCCACTGATCAAGCCCGCGATCCTCGTGGCGCTGCTGTTCCGCACCCTGGACGCGTTCCGGGTCTTCGACAACATCTACATCCTGACCAGCGGGGCGAACGGCACCAGCTCGGTGTCGATGGTCGCCTACAGCAACCTCATCCGCGGGCTGAACCTCGGCATCGGTTCGGCGATGTCGGTCCTGATCTTCATCACCACCGGGATCATCGCCTTCATCTTCATCAAGGCGTTCGGCGCGGCGGCGCCCGGTGCGAACCCGGGAGGGCGGAAGTAGCCATGCAGACCGAGACCACGAACCGCAAGCTGATGTGGTGGGGCGCGAACGTGCTCGTCCTGCTGTACGCGTTCATCCCGGTCGTCTGGATCATATCGCTGTCGCTGAAGGACGCCGCCACGCTCAACGACGGCAAGTACTTCCCGGTCTCGCCGAGCGGGGCGAGCTACGCGGCGATCTTCACCAACTACGACTTCATCCACGCGTTGATCAACTCCATCGGCATCTGCCTGATCTCCACGCTGGTCGCGCTCGTGTTCGGCACGATGGCGGCCTACGCCATCGCGCGGCTGAACTTCCCCGGCAAGACCGCGATCGTCGCCACCGCGCTGCTGGTGTCGATGTTCCCCCAGATCGCCCTGGTCACGCCGCTGTTCAAGATCCTTACAGCGATCGGGCTGTTCGACACCTGGCCGGGCCTGATCATCCCGTACGTCACCTTTGCACTGCCCCTGGCGATCTACACGCTGGCCGCGTTCTTCCGGGAGATCCCGTGGGACCTGGAGAAGGCGGCCAAGATGGACGGGGCCACGCCGTACCAGGCGTTCCGCCAGGTGATCACGCCGCTGGCCATGCCAGGCGTGTTCACCACGGCCATCCTGGTGTTCATCGCCTGCTGGAACGACTTCCTCTTCGCGCTGTCGCTGACGTCGACCTCGGCGGCGCGCACCGTGCCAGCGGCGATGAGCTACTTCACCGGCGCGACCACGTTCGAGAAGCCGACGGGGCCCATCGCCGCCGCGGCGGTCGTCATCACCATCCCCATCGTGATCTTCGTGCTGTTCTTCCAACGCCGCATCGTCGCGGGCCTGACGTCGGGTGCCGTCAAGGGCTGACCGCCCACCTCGAAAGGAGCCCCAGTGGCCGAGATCGTTTTGGACAAGGTGGTCAAGCGCTACCCGGACGGCGCGCTGGCCGTGGACAACTTCAACCTGGAGATCGCCGACGGCGAGTTCATCATCCTGGTCGGCCCGTCCGGCTGCGGAAAGTCGACCACGCTGAACATGGTGGCCGGACTGGAGGACATCACCGCGGGCAAGCTGATCATCGACGGGCAGGTGGTGAACGACCGCGCCCCCAAGGACCGGGACATCGCGATGGTGTTCCAGTCGTATGCGCTGTACCCGCACATGACCGTGGGCCAGAACATGGGCTTCCCGCTCAAGCTGGCCGGGGTGGACAAGGCCACCATCGCGGTCAAAGTCAAGGAGGCGGCCGAGATGCTGGAGCTCACCCAGCACTTGGACCGCAAGCCGTCCAACCTGTCCGGTGGGCAGCGCCAGCGGGTGGCCATGGGCCGGGCCATCGTGCGCCAACCCAAGGCGTTCCTCATGGACGAGCCGCTGTCCAACCTGGACGCCAAGCTGCGGGTGCAGATGCGCACCCAGGTGTCTCGGATCCAGAAGCGCCTGGGCACCACCACGCTCTACGTCACGCACGACCAGACCGAGGCGATGACGCTCGGCGACCGGGTCGTGGTCATGCGCGGCGGCGTCGTGCAGCAGGTCGGCTCGCCGTCCTATCTCTACGAACACCCGGTCAACCTGTTCGTCGCCGGGTTCATCGGCAGCCCGTCGATGAACTTCCTGCCCGGGCAGCTCATCGGCGGCGGCACCATCCAGACCCCGCTCGGCGAGGCGCAGCTGCCGGACCGGGTGCGCCAGGGTCTGGAGATGGCCAAGTCCAGCGGCTCGGTGATCCTGGGCATCCGCCCCGAGCATTTCGAGGATGCTGCGCTCGTCGGCGACCGGCCGGGCGCGACCTTCGAGGCGCCGATCGACATCGTGGAGGCCATGGGCTCGGACGTCTACGCGTACTTCACGCTGCGGGGCGAGGAGGCGCATTCCAGCGACCTCGAGGACCTGGCCAAGGACACTGGGAACGACCTGCACACCGAGGGCATCCCGATGACCGCACGCCTGGACGCGTCCTCGCGCGTCAGGCGGGGCGAGCAGGCCCGGCTGTGGTACGACACGTCCAAGGTGCAGATTTTCGACAGCGACGGCGGGCAGAACCTGGTCCCCGGCGATCTCGACTGACCTCCTGGGGGCCACCCTGCCCCGGTGATCACCGGCTCGCCGGACCTCCGGGCGTCACCGGTCGGCCCGGTGATCACCGGTTCGGCGCGCAAACCGGCCATAACTGGCCGCTTGCGCGCCGAACCGACGATCACGGCCCCCCGGAGCCCTTACGGGCGCGCGAGCCGAAGGTAGGCGTCGGCGGGTGTCTCGCCTTTCGCCATCAGGTTGCCCTCCCGGATCAGCTCGGTGGCCAGCGTGAACTCCTCCTCGTACCAGCGCACCGCGGCCTCGGCTCGGGTCAGCAGCCCGCCTTCGTCGAACATCAGCCTGCCTGCCCAGGCCTCCATCACCTCCGCCAAGCACGGGTACTGCTGCGGGTCGCTGAGCACCAGCGTGCGCCCGGCCGTCTTGCCCACCGGCACCCGCTGCATCAGCAGCCTGCGCAGCTCCTGGTCGGACAGGTCGGAGTGGGCGTGCACGTCGTCGGGCTCGACCAGCGTCTGCACCAGCCGCACGTCGGCCTCGATCTCGGCCAGCCCCAGCGCTCGGAACACCGACACCCGGTGGTGGCCGTCCCGGACGAAATACATCTCGCCGACCTGGTACACGTCAATGGGGGGCAGCGGCTCCCCGCGCCGGGCGGCCTCGGCGATGCGCTCCCAGCGCCGCCTGCTGTCGCCGCTGCGCGGGCGAAACTTGGGGTCGAAGTCGCGCACCTTGTCCACCGAGCCGACGATGCGGTCGATCGGGATCACCCGGACGCCCACCGATGACTCGCTGACCACGCCCAGCGCGTCGACCACGGCCTGGAACGGCAGCGCCTTGCGGTCGTCGGCGTCCTTGCCCAGCAGCCGGGCGGCGAGGCCCGCCAGCACCTGCCGACGACGGGCCCTCAGGAAGTCGTGTTCTGCGTCGGCGCGCGGGGAGCCGGTGTCACGGCGCACCGCAAGCACCGATGTCTGGAATCACGACCGCATGATAGTGGCCGCGGCCGCCCGTCGATCTCGGCCGCGGCTCAACCTGTCGTTCGCAGGACGGCCAGGCTCTCCCACGGCGCCAACTCGGACGGCGGCTCGGCGCGGCCGTGCGTGCTCAGCACCACCTCGCCCGCGACGGCCGGGACGGCGGCGGCGAACCGGAGAGGTTGGCCAGCACCGTGAGCGTCGTGCCGTCGAGCGTGCGCACGTAGGCGAACACCTGCTCGTCGTCGGGCAGCAGGAGCCGGTAGTCCCCGTGCACCACGACGGGCAGGACGTGCCGCAGCTCGATCAGCCGCCGGTAGTGGTGGAACACCGAGTCCGGGTCCTTGCGCGCAGCCTCGGCGTTGATCTCGACGTGGTTGGGGTTCACCGGCAGCCACGGTGTGCCGGTGCTGAAGCCCGCGTGCGGGGAGGCGCAGCGGGCGCAGGTCCCACTTGGACGTGCCCGCGTCCAGGTGCACGTGCTCGAAGGTGAACACCATGTCGATCTCCGCCCGGGCCGGGTCGGAGTAGCGGCGCGCGTCGTCGACGCCTGCGCCCGGCGTCTCCCCGACCGCGAGCAGCCGCCGTCCCGCCAGCACTTCCCGATGCATCTCGGCGAGGAACTCGTGGACGCGGGGGCCGTTGGCGCACAGCGCCCACAGGTCACCGTCGGGCAGGCCGGGCGGTTTCGAGATCAAGTTGATGACGTCCATGCGGAAGCCGTCGACGCCGCGCTCGACCCACCACCGCATCATCGCGTAGACGGCCTGCCGGACCTCCGGGTTCTCCCAGTTGAGGTCGGGCTGCTTACGGGAGAAGAGGTGCAGGTAGTACTCGTCGGTGATCGGGTCGTGCTCCCACGCCGAGCCGGAGAAGATCGACTGCCAGTCGTTCGGGGTCTTCCGCCAGAAGTACCAGTCGCGGCGGGGATTGTCGGTGGACGAGCGAGACTCGACGAACCACGGGTGCTCGTCGCTCGTGTGGTTGACGACGAGGTCCATCACGATCTTCATGCCGCGCGCGTGGGCGGCGGCGATCAACGCGTCGAGGTCGGCGAGCGTGCCGAACATCGGATCGACGTCCTGGTAGTCGGCGATGTCGTAGCCGTTGTCGTCCTGCGGGGAACGGTAGATCGGCGAGAGCCATAGGGCGTCCACGCCGAGCTCGACGAGATGGTCGAGACGGGCCGTGACACCGGGGAGGTCGCCGATGCCGTCACCGTTGGAGTCGGCGAAGCTCCGCGGGTAGATCTGGTACACGACGGCCGACTTCCACCAGGTCATGGCGCACATCCTGCCCGTTGACCGCAAGATCGGCACGTTCCCACGGCCGATCGGGCCCGGTCCCACGGTGTGCCGGCAGGGTGGCGGGATGGGCGTTGCGGTCGTCACCGGGGTGTCGCGGCGGGTCGGGATCGGGGCGGCCACCGCAAGGCGGCTGGCCGAGGCCGGGTTCGACCTCTTCCTGCACTCCTGGAGCCCGCACGACGCGGAGCAGCCGTGGGGCGCGGACGTCGACGGCCCGGCGGCCATCGTCGCCGACCTCCGCTCGCGGGTGCGGGTCGAGCACCTGGCTGCCGACCTCGCCGACCCCGACACGCCCGCCCGACTCCTCGCCGCCGCCGCGAGCGCGTTCAGCCGGGTTGACGTGCTGGTCGCCAACCACGCCCGCAGCAGCACGTCGACCCTGGAGGAGCTCACGGCCGCTGAGCTGGACCTCTCGTACGCCGTCAACACGCGGGCGACGTTGCTGCTGGTCAAGGAGTTCGCGGCGCGCTGTCCCGGGCCCGGCCGGGTGGTGCTCATGACCTCGGGCCAGCATCGGGGGCCGATGCCCGATGAGCTCGCCTACATCGCGTCGAAGGGGGCGCTGCACCAGGTCACCGCGAGCCTGGCCGCACACCTGGCGGCGCGCGGTATCACGGTGAACACCGTGGATCCCGGCGCGACCGACACGGGCTACGCCGACGCCGCAAGGCACGCGGCCGTGCTCGCACGGGAGCCGATGGGCCGCTGGGGCGAGCCGGACGACGCCGCCCGCCTCATCGCCTGGCTGGTGAGCGACGCAGGCCGGTGGGTGACGGGTCAGGTGCTCGTGAGCAACGGCGGCGGCCCGTAGCCGCGCGCTCAACCCCTCAGCCCGCTCTCAAGCCGTCTGAGGCAGACTCGGCGGCAATGAACGCAAGCCCGGCGTGTGAGAGCGCCATGCGCAGGACCGCCCAGCGGCCGAGCCTCGAGATCGACGTGACGGGGGTTTTGCCCGGGCGAAACCCCCGTCACGTCGATCTCGCCCCCGGCGTGCGCCCTTGTCTACCGAGCGCCGCCTCGGTGCGGCCGGGTGCAGCGGGGCGTGGCACCCCGCAGTCCGCCGTACGGCCGAACGTGGCCGGGCGGTGAGCGCGCCGCCGAACCGCCTCGACGCCGCCGACGCCGGAGACGACCGCAGGCCGCCCCCGCCACGGCGCTCGCCCGCCCGGTTCGTGCTCGCCGGGCTTTTCACCGCCGCGGCCGCCATCGGGGTGCTGCCCGACCTGCTGTTCGGGCTCGACCGGCGCAGCCCCTTCGTGCAGCTCGTCTCCTTCCGCTGGCAGCTGCTCGTGGCCGGGGCGGCGCTGCTGATCGTGCTCGGCGTCCTCACCCTGCGGGTGCGGCGGGCGTGGCCCTTCGCGGCGGGCCTTGCGGCGGTGCTGCTGATCGGCGCGGTGATGGTGGTGCCCCGCGCGATCCCCGACCCGGAGCCGACCGGCGGCACCCCCTTCACCGTGCTGTCGTTCAACGTCTACGAGGGCCGCGCCAACACGACGGCACTCGCCGACCTCATTCGCACGGAACGCCCGGACGTCGTGGCGCTCCCTGAGGCAGGCCAGCGCTTCGCCGACAAGCTCGCCCCGCTCATCGGGCCGATGGGCTACCGCCTGCGCTCGTCGGTCGACGAGGACGAGGACGACGTCAACGGCGTCACCGCCGCCGTCGCCGCCCGGCTCGGTGACGTGTCGTTCAAGGTCGGCCACAACACCTCGACGTTCCCGGACGTCCAGATCACCGGCGGCACCCTCGGCGCGCTGCGGGTGGTCGCGTTCCATTCGGTGGCCCCCGTGCCGGGCAGTGTGCCGGAGTGGCGCGAGGACATGTCGCTGCTGCCCACCTGGTGCGCGGGCCCGACCCCGGCGATCGTGGCGGGCGACTTCAACGCGACCCTCGATCACTCCCTGCTCCGCGCGGGCATGGTGGGCTGTGGCGATGCGGCCGCGCAGCGCGGCGACGGCCTCGCCCCGACCTGGGGCCCGACCACGCTCACCCGGGCCGTCGGCCCGCAGATCGACCACGTGCTGGCCACCCGCGGCATCGAGGCCGCAGGCTTCCGGGTGGTGGATCTGCCCGGCAGCGACCACCACGCCATCCTCGCCACCCTGCGCCTGCCCTGACCCCGGGCCGCGTGGGCCGCCACCGCGCACCCCATGTGCGCACCGCGCACCCCACCGATGGGGTGCGAAGTGACCCGTAGGGGTGCGAGGTGCGGCCGTGGCCCCACCAGCTACTCGTCGACGAAGACCTCCTCGAGGTCGAACGACTCGATGTCGAGGACGAAGCCGCGCACCCGCGTTTCCGGCAGCAGGAACGGGTCGTGGCGCAGCTGGGCCATGTCGCGGCGCACGCTGAGCGCGGGATCGCGGAAGGCGTGCGTGCGCCACGGCGGGCGCATGCCGACCTCGCGCGCCAGCTCCTCGCTGAAGTCGTCATCGGTGAACGTGCCCAACCCACAGCCCGTGTGCTGGACGATGACCACGTCGCGGGTGCCGAGCTGGCGCTGGCTGATCGTCAGCGAGCGGATGACGTCGTCAGTGACCACTCCGCCCGCGTTGCGCAGCGTGTGCACCTCGCCGAGCTTGAGCCCGAACAGCGCGAACACGTCGATGCGCGAATCCATGCAGGTCAGCACGACCGTATGCAGCGCGGGCGGCACCGCGACGCCCTCGGCGCGGGCCTTGGCGAGATGTCCGCCGCCCGCCTCGTAGCGCTCGATCAGCTCCTCGTAGGCCATCAGCCCTCCGCGGCGACGGTTTCGGCGATCTCGTACGTGTTGAGCGCGGCACCCTTGCGCAGGTTGTCGCCGCACACGAACAGCTCCAGGGTGTTGGGGAAGTCCAACGCCTGCCGGATCCGGCCCACCCAGGTGGGGTCGTCCCCGACGACGTCGACGGGCGTGGGCCACTCCCCGGCAACCGGGTCGTCGCGCAGCACGATCGTCGGCTGCGCGGCCAGCACCTTGCGCGCAGCCTCGGCCGACACCTCGCGGGCGAACGTGGCGTGCACCGCGAGCGCATGCGTGGTGAGCACCGGCACCCGCACGCAGGTGGCGGACACCTTGAGATCGGGGATCCCGAGGATCTTGCGCGACTCGTTGCGGACCTTCAGCTCCTCCGACGACCACCCGTCGTCCTTGACCGAGCCCGCCCACGGCACCACGTTGAGCGCCAACGGCGCGGGGAACGGCGACTCGGCGGGCAACCCGGACAGTGCCTCGGCGACGTCGCCACCCCGCACGCCGACCTCGCGACCCGCGACGGCGGAAAGCTCGGCCCGCAGCCGGTCGATGCCCGCCTGCCCCGCCCCCGACGCGGCCTGGTACGAGGCCACGACCAGCGCGGTGAGCCCGAACTCCCGGTGCAGCGCGCCCATCGCCGCCATCATCGACAGCGTGGTGCAGTTGGGGTTGGCGATGATCCCCTTGGGCCGGACGGCGGCGTCGGCGGCGTTCACCTCGGGCACGACCAACGGCACGTCGGGGTCCATGCGGAACGCCCCGGAGTTGTCGACGGCCACGGCGCCCCGCTCGGCGGCGATCGGCGCCCAGCGCGCGCTCACCTCGTCGGGCACGTCGAACAGCGCGATGTCGACGCCGTCGAACACCTCCGGTGCGAGCGCCTCCACCGTGCGGTCGACGCCGCGCACGCGCAGCACCTTGCCCGCCGACCGCGGCGAGGCCACCAGCTTGATCCGCGACCACGGCACGGCCGCGCGCGCGTCGATGATGTCGAGCATCGTGGAACCCACTGCTCCGGTGGCACCCACGATGGCGAGCACGGGCCCCGCGCTCATCGCCCCGTCCCCGCCTGCACCACGGCCTGCTCCGCGCCGCCCAGCTCGAACGCGTCGTGCAGGGCCTTGACCGCCCCGTCGAGCTGCTCGACGCGGCAGATCACCGAGATCCGGATCTCCGACGTGTTCATCGTCTCGATGTTGATGCCCGCCCGGGAGAGCGCCTCGCAGAACGTGGCGGTGACGCCCGGGTGGTTGCGCATGCCCGCGCCGATGAGCGAGACCTTGCCGACCTCGTCGTCGTGGACGATCTCGGCGAACCCGATCTCGCGCTGCACACCGGTGAGCGCCGTGACCGCCAACAGCGCGTCGACGCGGGGAAGCGTGAACGTGATGTCGGTGGACGTCTCACCGGTGCGGGAGATGTTCTGCAGCACCATGTCGATGTTGATGTCGGCGTCGGCGACGGTCCGGAAGATCCGCGCCGCCATGCCCGGCGTGTCCGGCACGCCGACCACGGTGATCTTGGCTTCGGACCGGTCGTGCGCGACCCCGGTGATGATCGCGTTCTCCAAGGGGATCTCCTCGATCGAGCCGGTGACGAGCGACCCCGGCTTGTCGTTGTACGAGCTGCGCACCCGCAGGGGGACGTCGTAGCGGCGGGCGTACTCGACCGCGCGCAGGTGCAGCACCTTCGCCCCGCACGCGGCCATCTCCAGCATCTCCTCGTAGGTGATCGTGGCGAGGCGCTGGGCGTCGGGGACGATGCGCGGGTCGGCGCTGAAGATCCCGTCGACGTCGGTGTAGATCTCGCAGACGTCGGCCTCCAGCGCGGCGGCGAGCGCGACGGCCGTGGTGTCCGAGCCGCCGCGACCGAGCGTGGTGACGTCCTTGGAGTCCTGGCTGACCCCCTGGAAGCCCGCCACCAGCACGATCGACCCCTCGGCGAGCGCGTCGCGCAGCCGATGCGGGTTGACCTGGACGATGCGGGCGTCGCCGTGCTTGGAGGTGGTGACCATCCCGGCCTGCGACCCGGTGAACGAGCGCGCCTGCACCCCGAGCGCGTGGACGGCCATTGCGACCAGCGCGTTGGAGATGCGCTCGCCCGCGGTGAGCAGCATGTCCATCTCGCGCGGCGGCGGCGCGGGCGACACCTGCTCGGCCAGGTCGAGCAGCTCGTCGGTGGTGTCGCCCATCGCGGACACGACGACGACGACGTCGTTGCCCTCCTTGTGCGTCCGCACGATGCGCTCGGCTACCTTCTTGATCCGGTCCGCGTCCTGCACCGACGAGCCGCCGTACTTCTGCACGACGAGGGCCACTCCTGACCTCCTGACCTGGGCCCCCTCGGCCCGTCGCCACCCTACCGGCGAGCGGCCCGCGTGCCGACCGAAATGACCGACGCCACCCCTACCCACCGCCGGTGATCGCCGGTTGGGTGCACATCCGGCCAGATCTGGCCGCTTTGCGCACCGAACCGGTGATCATGGCCGGGTGGCCGGCTCACCCGCCGAACGCGCGGCGGGCGAGCCGGGCACCCGCGGCGGCGTCGTCCCACCACGTGAACTCCCCGTCGAGCAGCCCCCGGGCCGCCTTCTCCAGCGCGCCGAGGCAGGCGAAGGCAAACGCGCCGCCGACGGAGATGCGCGCGACGCCGAGGTCGGCCAGCTCCGCGACCGACGGGCCGCCCGGCCGCAGCAGCACGTTGACCGGCGCGTCGAGCTCGCCCACCACCGTGGCGATGTCCGCGGACCGGGCGAGACCGGGGGCGTAGACCACGTCCGCGCCTGCCGCGGCGAAGCGCTGCAGCCGGTCGACGACCTCGGCCAGGTCGGGGTCGGGCAGCAGGAACGCCTCGGCGCGCGCGGTGAGCACGAGGCGTCCCCCGGCGGACTTGACCGCCGCCGCGACGCGCTCGACGGCCAGGTCCGCCGGATAGATGCCGTCGGGCCCGCGGTCCTCGATGGAGCAGCCCGCAAGCGGGGTGGCGGCCGCGGCCTCGACGGTGGCGGCTACCCCGGCCGGGTCGTCGGCGAACCCGTTCTCCAGGTCGGCCGACACCGGCACGGGCACGGCCGCCGCCAGCTCGGCCGCGTGTGCGACGGCGGCGTCCCGGCCGACCTGCCCGTCGAGCTTCCCGAGCGTGGCCGCGAAGCCGCTGCTCGTGGTGGCGACGGCGGCGAACCCGAGCGTGGCGAGCACGCGCGCGCTGCCGACGTCCCACGGGTTGGGCATCACCAGCGGAGTGCCCGGCCGGTGCAGCTCCCGGAAGGTGGTCACGCCGCTCACCCGATCCGGCGCACGAGCCGCACGACCACCGCCGTGATCGCCCACCAGATCACCGCGGCCACGCCGTAGCTCATGGCCACGCCGATCTTGTGGTTCGCAGGCTGGAACAGGTTGGCCAGGCCAAGGTCGAAGTAGTTCGCGCCCTCACGGAGGGCCGCCGCCCACACGTTGCCGAAGTTCGCGTCGAGCGCGGTCAGCACGATGAACAGGACGAGCACGAGCACGATGAGCATGCCTGCGATCCGCAGCACGCCCGCCACGACACCAACGCCCCGCCGGGTGGTTGCACCCACGGCCGTCACCTTCCTCCCCCGCGTCCCGACCACCATGGTGTCATGAGTCCCGGGCGACAAGCCGACCCGCTTGCGCGACGCCCGGGGGATGGGGCTAACCTCAGCTTCGTGGCACGCCTGCTCCTTCGCCGCCGCGGCGGGGTCTGACCGACCGGCCCCTCGTCGCGGGAAGGCGCGTGCGCCGGTCAACACCGGCCCCGCCCCAATGGAGCATTTCGATGACCACTTCTCCCGACGCTTACACGTCCGCATCGCAGAGCCGTCTGCGCACCCCGTCCCGGCCTGCGCCCGACGACCAGCCCGTCTGGAACCCCCAACGCGGCTCGCACATGCCGGTCCACCGCTACCGCCCGTTCCACGAGGTGGTGGAGCCGGTATCGCTGCCCGACCGCACCTGGCCCGACAAGCGCATCACGAAGGCGCCGCTGTGGTGCGCGGTCGACCTGCGCGACGGCAACCAGGCGCTGATCGACCCGATGAGCCCGGCCCGTAAGCGGCGGATGTTCGAGCTGCTCGTGGGCATGGGCTACAAGGAGATCGAGGTCGGTTTCCCGGCCGCGAGCCAGACCGACTTCGACTTCATCCGCGAGATCATCGAGCAGGACGCCATCCCGGACGACGTCACGATCCAGGTCCTCACCCAGGCGCGCACGGAGCTGATCGAGCGCACCTACGAGGCCTGCGAGGGCGCGCCGCGCGCGGTCGTGCACCTCTACAACTCGACGTCGATCCTGCAGCGCCGGGTCGTCTTCCGTGCCGACCGACCGGGCATCGCCAAGATCGCCACGGACGGCGCGGAGGACGTGCTGCGCTTCAGCGAGAAGTACCCGCACACCGACTGGCGCTTCGAGTACTCCCCCGAGTCCTACACCGGCACCGAGCTGGAGTACGCGGTCGACGTCTGCAACGCCGTGAGCGCGCTGTGGCAGCCGACGCCCGACTCGCCCATGATCGTCAACCTGCCCGCGACCGTCGAGATGGCCACGCCCAACGTCTACGCCGACTCGATTGAGTGGATGCACCGCCACTTGGAGCGCCGCGACGGCATCGTGCTCTCGCTGCACCCGCACAACGACCGCGGCACCGCCGTCGCGGCCGCCGAGCTGGGCTATCAGGCGGGCGCCGACCGCATCGAGGGGTGCCTGTTCGGCAACGGCGAGCGCACCGGCAACGTCGACCTGGTCACTCTGGGCATGAACCTGTTCACCCAGGGCATCGACCCGCAGATCGACTTCTCCGACATCGACGAGATCCGCCGCACCGTCGAGTACTGCAACCAGCTGCCGGTGGCCGAGCGCCACCCGTGGGGCGGCGACCTGGTCTACACGGCGTTCTCCGGCAGCCACCAGGACGCGATCAACAAGGGCTTCGAGGCGATGCGGGCCGACGCGGCCGAAGCGGGCGTCGAGGTGGACGAGTTCCGCTGGGAGGTGCCCTACCTGCCCGTCGACCCGAAGGACATCGGCCGCACCTACGAGGCCGTGATCCGGGTGAACTCGCAGTCCGGCAAGGGCGGCGTGGCCTACATCATGAAGGCCGAGCACCAGCTCGACCTGCCCCGGCGGCTGCAGATGGAGTTCTCCAAGGTCATCCAGCAGGTCACCGACTCCGCGGGCGGCGAGGTGTCGCCCAAGGAGATGCGCGACGTCTTCGACACCGAGTACCTCGACCGGGTCACCCCGCTCAAGCTGATCCGTCACCGGCTGAGCAGCGACGGTGAGGGCACCGACGAGATCGTCGCGACCGTCCGCGTCGAGAACGAGATCCACGAGATCACCGGCAGCGGCAACGGGCCGATCGCCGCGTTCGTCGACGCGCTCGCCGGCATCGGGTTCGACGTGCGCGTGCTCGACTACCACGAGCACGCCCTGTCCGCGGGCGACGACGCCAGGGCCGCGGCCTACGTCGAATGTGCGGTGGAGGACACCGTGCTCTGGGGCGTGGGCATCGACTCGTCGATCGTCTCGGCGTCGCTGAAGGCGGTCGTCTCGGCGATCAACCGCGCGATGCGCTGAGGACCTCGCCGCCGCGTCCTGGCTTACAGGGCGCGGCGGCCGGACAAGGCCCGGCCGAGGGTGAGCTCGTCGGCGAACTCCAGGTCGCCGCCCATCGGCAGGCCGGAGGCGAGGCGGGTGACGGTCAGGCCGGGGAAGTCGCGCAGCAGCCGCACCAGGTAGGTCGCGGTGGCCTCACCCTCCGTGTTGGGGTCCGTCGCGATGATCACCTCGGCGATCTCCGTCTCGTCCGATGCCGGCCCAGTGCCGCCGAGACGGGCGAGCAGCTCGCGGATGCGCAGCGCGTCCGGCCCGACGCCCGCCAGCGGGTCGAGCGCTCCGCCGAGCACGTGGTAGCGGCCCTTGAACTCGCGGGTGCGCTCGACGGCCAGCACGTCCTTGGGCTCCTCGACGACGCACACGACGGTGGGGTCGCGCCGGGCGTCCGCGCAGTAGCGGCAGCGCTCACGCGCGGACACGTTGCCGCAGACCTCGCAGAAGCGGACCCCGTCCTTGACCTTCTGCAGCACCTCCTGCAGCCGCGTCACGTCGACGGGATCGGCCGCGAGCAAGTGGAAGGCGATGCGTTGCGCGCTCTTGGGCCCGATGCCCGGCAGCCTGCCCAGCTCGTCGATCAGATCCTGAACCGGGCCTTCGAACACGGCACTAGCCCAGGCCGGGCAGGCCCAGGCCGCCCGCCAGCGGGCCCATCTTCTGCTGCTGGAGTGCGGCCGCCTTCGCGACGGCGTCCTCGAGCGCGCCTGCGATGAGGTCCTGGAGGGTGTCGACGTCGTCCGGGTCGACGACCTTGGGGTCGATGCGCACGCGGCGGACCTCCAACCCGGACGTCTGCAGCGGGGCCGTCGTCGTGATCTCCACCAGCCCGTTGCCCGCCTGGCCGGTCACCTCGGCGGCCGACATCTCCTCCTGCATCTGCTGCACCTGCTGCAGAAGGATCGACATGTCTGGCATACCCGGTTGCACCAGCGAACTCCTCGCGTCACCCGGCGGCGGTCCGCACACCGGCTCCGCTCCCCAGCGTAGCCGTGCGAGGGTTGGCCCGTGCGAACCCGTGGCCGTGGCCGACCCACCGGCCAACCGCCTCCCAACCCTGGCGGCACGCCCACCCGACCCGCCGAGGCGTTGCATGATCGCGGTGTTCGGTGGATGGGGTGCATCAGCTCACCCCGCGCACCGATGCCGGCGATCATCGCGCTGGCGCTGGCGCTGGGCGGGTCGCTGGGGCTCGCCGGGTGCGCGGGCGGGCCAGGGACCACGCCCACGTCGGGCGCCACCCCGTCGGGCGGGCGCCCCGCCACCACGTCGACCGCCGAATCGGCGAGCGCCGCGCCCACCGCGTCGACCGCCGATTCGGCGAGCGCCGCGCCCACCGCGTCGGGTGGGCCAGTGGCGGGCGCGCCGGTGGTCGTGCTGGACCCCGGCCACAACGGGGCCAACGCGTCGCACCCGGCCGAGATCAACCGCCTCGTGCCCGACGGCCGCGGCGGCACCAAACCCTGCAACACGACGGGCACGAGCACCGACGCCGGCTACCCCGAGCACGCGTTCACGTTCGACGTGGCCCTGCGCACCGAGCGGGCGTTGGAGGCGGCGGGCGTGCGGGTGGTGTTGACCCGCCCGGACGACTCGGGCGTCGGCCCGTGTGTCGACGTGCGCGGCGCGGCGGGCAGGCGCGCCGATGCCGCGGCGGTGGTGTCCATCCACGCCGACGGCGCCGCGCCGTCGGGCAGCGGCTTCCACGTGGCGCTGTCGGCCCCGCCGCTGAACGCCGTCCAGGCCCGCCAGGCGCACGTGCTCGGCACCGCGCTGCGCGACGCGCTGCGCGCAGCGGGCTTCCACGACTCGACCTACCTCGGCGACCAGGGCATCTCGCTGCGCCCCGATCTCGCCGGGCTCAACTTCGCGACCCGTCCGGCCGCGCTCGTCGAGTGTGCGAACATGCGCAACGCCGCGGAGGCGACCGTCGTGTCGTCGGCCGACGGCCGCCAGCGCTACGCCGCGGCCCTCGCCGCAGGCATCCTCGCCTACCTCCGGCGCCCCTGATCAGGCCGTGGGTTCAGACCCGGGTCGGGCGTGGCGGGCGGCTCGGCTTCGTGCTGCTCTTCGGCGAAGCGTTCGACCATGCGCTCGGTCTTGCGCTTGACGAGGAAGCCGACCGTCAGGCCCGCCACCACGGCGACGATCAGCGCGATCCACGAGAAGCGGGTCAGCCACGTCTCGGCGATCACACCGAGGTAGTAGACCGCCATCGTGGTGCCACCGGCCCAGACGACGCCGCCCAGGGCGTTGGCCACCAGAAACCGCGGGTAGTGCATCTTCAACGCCCCGGCCAGCGGGCCCGCGAAGATCCGCAGCAGCGCGATGAACCGGCCGAAGAACACCGCGAGCACACCCCACCGCCGGAACACGTTCTCGGCGAACGCGACGTTCTTCGGCCCGAAGTGGCGGGGGAAACGCCGTCCCAGGCGGGCGAACAGGGCGGTGCCGTAGCGACGGCCGATGGCGTAGCCGATGGAGTCCCCCACGATCGCTCCGCCGCTACCGGCGATCGCGATCCACAGCGGCGACACGTCGAGTTCGTGCCGCGACGACATCAGTGCGGCGGTCACCAACACGATTTCGCCCGGCAGGGGGATGCCGAGGCTCTCCAGCCCGATCACGACGCCGACGGTGAGGTACACCAACAGTGGCGGGATCGCCTCGAGCAACGAGTCGACCGACATGGGCTCCCCAGTCGTGGCTTGTCGGAACGCGCAGTTTAACGACCGGCAAATGCTGGCGCCGGGCGGCCGCGATCGGTCCGGCCCCGCTGCGCCCTTCGGTGTCGCCGCGCGGCCGACGAAACGTCGGCTCAACGGGGTTTCGCTGCCAGCGGTGATCGCCGGAAATGGGACATGACGGCCATATTTGGCGCGCATGTCCCACTTCCGCCGATCAACGCGCTGAAACCCCGCTGAGGTTCCTCTCCAGCGTCGTCGTCCGACACCGGTCGGCCGCCGCCGCTACCGCGCACACCCGCCGCTCACGCCGACCGTCAATTGCCGGACGTTCTTCAAGTGGGGATCAGCGGCGGTCGATGGCCCTTGCACCCAACTGGCTGGTGAGCAACGCGATGGCGGCCTCCTCCGGATCGGGCCCCGCGGGCGCCCGTCTGCCCGGGCCCGCGTCGAGCTCGGCGAGCATCGCCTCCTCGTCATCGGGCGGTGTCTCGTCGTCGGGTGGTTCTGGCGGCAGCGGGACGTCGCCGTCGCGATCGGCTATTCGAGCAGCAGTTCGAGCAAATGGTGAGGGCGTGCCGGACTGCCCTGTCGGACGGTCCGATCGCGACGCGGGTGGGCCAGCGGCAGCGGAATAGCTCGACGGCGCCCTGCCACCCGGTGTCCAGGTGCTCGGCGTCAGAGGGCCGGACGCCGGACTGCTCGCGGCCCCGCCCGGGGTGCTCCCGCCCGGCGGAACGCTGACGAACGCGCCGCCCGGGGCGCTCCCCAGGCGCTACCGCCGGCCGAAACGCCCACCCCGCCGCCCGAGGCGCTACCGCCCGGAGGGCTGTTCACGGCCCCGCCGCCCGAGGCGCTCCCACCCACCGACCCGCTGCCCGAGGCCGGACCGCGGGCGGCCGGGCCCCGCGCCTGGGCCGCGCGGGCCGACACCCCGCCGTCTGCGGGCCGAGAGGCTTGCCGCGGCTCATGGGCGCGGGGCGCAGCGCCATCGCCGTGCTCGCACCGCACCCGCCACCGGACCCCGAGCACGGCGTGCAGGGCCTCGGCGATGACGTCGGTGTTGCTCTGCTCCGACAGCAGCCGGGCCAGCGGGGCGGTGCCGATGGACAGGACCAGTGTGTCGTGCTCCACGGCCCGCACAGTGGCGCTGACCAGCAGCGCCGCCGTGCGCTTCTTGCGCTGCTTGACCCCCTCCTGGATCTCCTGCCAGACGCGTCGGACGTCGGCGGCGCCGACGGCTGACGCCGCTTGCCCACCGTCGAGGGGCGCGGCAGGTTCGAGAGCACCCTTGGCTGCGCCAGCCGGGTGCCCGCGGCCTGCGGGAAACTGAGCGCCTCCAACCGCTGGCCGACCTCAGCGCCCGCGGCTTGCGGGGCGTCGCCTCCCTGCGGGGCGTCACCAGCCTGCGGGGCGTCACCGGCCCGCGGGGCCTCGCCAGCCCGCGAGGCGTCGCCAGCCTGCGGGGCGTCATCGGCCCGCGGGGCCTCGCCAGCCCGCGGGGCGTCATCGACCTGCGGGGCGCGCCAGCCCGCGGGACGTCACCGACCTGCGGCGCGTCGCCGGCCTGCGGGCCGTCGCCGGCCTGCGGGGTGACGCGGGGCACGGACGTCGCCCCGGGCCGCCGTCCCGGTTCGGGCGGGCCGCTGCTCCCATGTCCGGACGGGCCGCCGCCTGCCTCCCCCGGTGCGGGCGGGGCCGCGGCGATGGCCGAACGGCGCTCCAGCCGCTCCAGGCGCTCCAGCAGGCCGGGCTCCCGGCGGTGGCGGCGGGCAGCAGCATCCGCGCGCAGACGCAACTCGAGCAGCAGCCGCGGCGCGGTGGCGCCGCGCATCTCGGTGAGCCCGGCGTGCAGCGATCTCGCCATAGCGGGTGAGGGTGGCCGCGCCGAGCGCCTTGGCCTGCGGCTCATCAGGTCGAGCGACCGTCATCGGGCGCGTCGAGCAGGCCGTGCCCCGGCGTCGGGCACGGCCTGCAGCAGCGATGAGGTCGCGCAGCCGGTCGAGCAGGTCGGTGGCGAACCGGCGCGGGTCGTGCCCGGCCTCGACGACCCGGTCGACCGCCCGGAACACCGCGGCGCCGTCGGCGGCGGCGAGCGCGTCGACGGCGTCGTCGAGCAGCGCGTCGTCGGTGACGCCGAGCAGCGCGACCGCCCGCTCGTAGGTGACGCCCTCCGGCCCGGCGCCGGCGAGCAGCTGGTCGAGGACCGACAGCGAGTCGCGCACCGAGCCGCCGCCCGCGCGGACGACCAGCGGGAACACGGCCGGCTCGACCGCGACCCCCTCGGCGGCGCAGATCTTCTCCAGCAGCCCGCGCAGGGTCGCCCGGCGGGAGCAGCCGGAACGGGTAGTGGTGGGTGCGCGACCGGATGGTCGGCAGCACCTTCTCCGGCTCGGTGGTCGCGAAGACGAAGACGAGGTACTCCGGCGGCTCCTCGACGATCTTGAGCAGGGCGTTGAAGCCCTGCGTGGTGACCATGTGCGCCTCGTCGACGATGAACACCCGGTAGCGCGATTCGGCCGGGCGCGAAGAACGCCTTGTCGCGCAGGTCGCGGGCGTCGTCGACGCCGCCGTGGCTGGCCGCGTCGATCTCGATGACGTCGATGTTGCCCGGCCCGCCGGGCGCGAGCGACGACGCACGACGGCAGACGCCGCACGGCGTGGACGTGGGCCCCTGCTCGCAGTTGAGCGAGCGGGCCAGGATGCGGGCGCTGGAGGTCTTGCCGCAGCCGCGCGGGCCGGTGAACAGGTAGGCGTGGTTGATCCGGCCGGCGTCGAGGCGCGTGCATCAGCGGCTCGGTGACGTGCTCCTGCCCGACCACCTCGGCGAACGTCGCCGGGCGGTACTTGCGGTACAGAGCCAGCGCCACGCGCGAGGGTACCGACAGCCACCGACAGAATCCGCGTTCGGGGCTACCCGGCGACCGGGGTGTGCACGTCGAACAGGGCCAGGTCCGCGGCCGCCCGACCGGCGCCCCAACCCGCGGCGTTGGAGACGGCGACCGCCCGCTCGACCATTCGGGGAAAAGCTCGGCGGTCAGGTCGTCGGCCGCACGGCTGCGGGCCGCCAACACCGGCAGCAGACGCTGCTCGCCCTCCGCACTCGCGGCCGCGTTGTCGGCCGCGGCGAGCCGCTCGCCGATGCGGATGGCGTAGGCGACCAGGAACGACTGCCGGAACGAGCGCGTGCGCGAAACACCGTCGCGGCCGACCTGGCGCCCGGCCGCGAGCATCGCCCGGTTCGCCTGGACCAGCAGCGAGGTGGTGAGCAGCGCCACGACGTCAAGATCGGTCTCGGCGCCGAGCAGGGTGACGACGCCCAATGCCTCCCGCCAGACGCTGCGGCAGCGGTTGGC
>CAWGIV010000013.1:0-337191 GCA_963822805.1 uncultured Actinomycetota bacterium
CGCGACGACCCGACCGTTGAGCACGTGTTCCGGTCGGCTCTGCTCGCCGTCGAGGACGCGGCAGCCGAGCTGGGGGTCGCCGCCGATCTGCTCGCCACGACGCTGAGCGTCGTCGTCATCACCGCGGAGGCTGTCGAGATCGGCCAGGTCGGCGACGGGATCGCGGTGTGGGGCACCGGTGACGCCGTTCAGGCGGTCGCCATCGGGAAGCGCGCCGAGCACGTCAACGAGACGGTCTTCCTCACCAGCCCCGGCGCACTCTCGGAGCACCAGAAGACGTTCTCCACCAGCGCCGATGCGGTCGACGCCCTGGCCCTGACCACCGACGGCCTGCGCTACCAGGTGCTCGACGACGTACAGGCCAACCGGCCCTTCACCCCGTTCTTCCACGCCGCATGGGAGTACGCCCGCCGCGACGACGCCACACCCGAGGCCATCACCGCGTTCCTCGAGGAGGTCGAGGACCAGAGCGGCGACGACAAGACGCTCGAGCTCGCCGTCCGCGACCCCTCCGGCACGGCCCCCGCGACGACGCACGTCAGCGCCCGCCCCGCGGTCGGGGTGCCCACCGGATGAAGCTCAGCGACCTGGAGATCGGACCGCCCCTCTCGCAGGGCGGCCAGGGCACGATCCACGTGGTGCTCGACGCGTCCGAGCGGGTGCTGAAGCGCTTCCACGAGGCCGAGCTGGCCCGCGCCCTGGACCTCGAGGAGCGGCTGCGCGCGATGGTCGCCCACCGTCCCGCGGGCTGGCGGAGACCTCCGGCCACGCGATGCTCGCCTGGCCGTCGGACGTCGTGCTGGACGGCAACCGGTTCGTCGGGACGTGATGCCCCGGCTGCGGCTCGCCGACGTCGTCGAGCTGCACGTGCTGTCCAACCCGTCCGACCGCCGCCACCCCCACGCTTCCACGCCGGGCTGGGTCCGCGGCTTCACGTGGCGCCACCTCGTGCGCACCGGGGCGAACCTGGCGCTGGCCACCGAGGTCCTGCATCGCAGCGACTACGTGGTCGGCGACTTCAACGAGCGCAACATCCTCGTCTGCCACGACACCCGCGTGACCCTCGTGGACTGCGATTCGATGCAGGTGCCCAACCCGCGCTCCGGGCCGCCGTTCCTCTGCGGGGTCGGGCGGCGGAGTCACCGCCCCCGAGCTGCTCGACGTCGACATCCGCACCACGACCCGGCGCGCCAGCTCGGATCTCTTCGCGCTCGCGGTGCACATCTTCCAGCTGCTCATGGAGGGTGTGCACCCCTTCGATGGGGTGTGGCAGGGCGACGGGGGAGAAGCCGCGGCGCCACCAGCTGGCCCAACAGGGCCTGTTCGCCTACGCAGGCGACCCGCGGCTGAGCCCCGGGCCCACGGCCATGGCGTTCGACCTGCTCCCAGTCGACGTGCAGGAGCTCTTCACGCGCGCGTTCGTGCTCGGCGCGGCCGATCCCGACGTCCGGCCGACGGGCCGCGAGTGGATCGACGCGCTCGGCCGGTGCGCCACGGACCTGCGGACGTGCGCGGCTGTCGAGCACCACGTGTACCCCCCACACCACACGGCCTGCCCGTGGTGCGCCCAGGACCAGCGGGTCGAGCGCCTGCGCGACGACGCCCGGGCCGCCGCCGCACCCACAGGCGCCCCGGCCCGCAAGCGCCGCAAGCTGCACCTCAGGGCGGTGATGGCGACCGTCGCGGCTGTCGAGATCCTGCTGGCCGTCTTCCTGGTCGGCAGGCGGCCGCCGACGCTCACCACGGCGGCCGTCGCCCAGGTTGCCGACCCGGTCGCGATGGCCGTCAGCCCGGACGACCGGCACGTCTACGTCGCGGGGGTCGGCGCGGTGTCCGTGCTGGATGCGGCCACGGGCGTGGTCACGGGGATGATCCCGACCCGGCACAGCGTCTCCGGCCTGGCCATCAGCCCGGACGGGGCGCACCTCTACGCCACCGACGGGGCGTCCGACACGGTGTCGGTCATCGACGCCGCGGCCAACACCGTCACCGCGACGATCCCGGTCGGACAGAACCCGCTCGGCGTGGCGGGAGCCCGGACGGGCGCACGGTCTACGTCGCCGAAGACAGCGACCCCGGCACCCTGACGGTGATCGACACCGGGACGGCCGCGGTCACGCGGCGGATCCCGGTCGGCGGCAACCCGGCAGCCGTCGCCGTCACGCCCGACGGCCGCTCCGCCTACGTCACGAGCGACGCCTCCAACACCGTATCGGTCGTCGACACCAACGCCGGCGTCGTGACGGCCGCGGTCCCGGTCGGCCAGTACCCCGGTGCCGGGCAGTACCCGCAAGCCGTGACGATGCGCCCGACGGACGGCACGCGTACGTGGCGAGCCCGCAGATCGGCGCGGTCAGCGTGATCGACACGAACACGCTCACCCTGGTGGGCCGGATCCCGACGAGCGGCTTCATGGTCGCGCCGCCCGCGGACGGCGGGCCTACCTCTTCGGCGGCGGCGTCTCCGCGGTCGACACCGGGACCAACACGGTGACCGGCACGGCCTCGAGCTCCGTGCGCGCGACCTCGGCGCGGTCAGCCACGACGGCCGCCACCTCTACCTCGCGCGCCGCCGACGGCACGGTCACGATCGTCGATACCAGCAGCCTGTGAGCGTCTCCGCGGCCAGCCGCGCGCGCGCCCCGCCGCAGGAGGCGAGAGTCACCGATCCGCACCCGCGCCAACAGATCAGTGCCCCTCGACCGCTGCCGGACCGGCCCAACCACCGCGGCGACCAGCGAGAGTCACCGATCCACACTCGCGCCAACAGATCAGTGACCCTCGACCGCTGCCGGACCGGCCCAACCACCGCGGCGACCAGCGAGAGTCACCGATCCGCACTCGCGCCGACAAGATCAGTGCCCCTCGACCGCCGCCGGACCGGTCCAACCACCGCGGCGACCAGCGAGAGTCACGCATCCACCCGCGCCAACAGGTCAGTGACTCTCGCCGGGTGCAGCGGGGGCGGGCGGCGCTAGGCCACGTCGGCGGGCTCGCCGTCCGTCACCTCGACCAGCTCGTCATAGGTCAGGGGGACGACGGCGTGGGGGATGCCGCCCGCCGCCCAGATCTCGTCGAACGTGCCGAGGGTGCGGTCGACCAGCGTCCGCACCGGTGCGGGGTGGCCGACCGGCGCGACTCCCCCGATCGTCTGACCCGTCGCGGAGCGCACGAAATCGGCCGTCGCGCGGCGCACCGCATTCGCCCCGATGAGCGCTGCGACCTTGCCGGTGTCGACGCGGTGCGCGCCCGAGGTCATGACCAGCAGCGGCGCGCCGTCGGCGTCGAAGACCAGGGAGTTGGCGATCTGGCCGACCTCGACGCCCAGCGCGGCGGCGGCGGCCGCCGCGGTCGTCACGGCGTCCGGGAGGACCTGGAGGCGGGCGATCCGCGCGGGGTCGGCGCCGCGGGCGGTGAGGGCGGCGACGACGAGCTCGACGTTGCGATGCACGGCACGCACCCTGCCACGCCGCCCGCGGGCGCCGCGCGCGGATTCCCCTGCGCGGCGGGCCTCAGGTGCCCTTGGCGATCCGGGAGCCGCTGATCTGGCTGCCGTCGGCGGCGTAGAGGGCGCACAACACCGCCCGGCTGCTGAACGACGAGGTCGGGGTCGCGCGCTCGGCGAACGCCGTCGGTGAGGGCACCAGCGCGGCCACCCGCAGGTTGGCCTTGTCCGCGCCCACGATCATGCCGGTGCCGAAGACGAGCGCGCACGCGGGCGCCGCGCCGCGGCCAGCGCCTCGCGACCGGGGTAGGGCTCGTCGAGCTGCGCGTTGAAGAGGTCGAGGCCGGCGAAGACCTCCACGTCGTGCGGATCGTCGCAGGTCGCCGACGACGCGTACTGGCGCCCGACCGCCAGCTGGCCCTGCAGGCATTCCGGCGCGGACGCGTACAGCGCCGGGATGTCCCCGCCCGCGCCGTAGGTGAAGACGGCCGGGCCCGACGTGCTTCGCGGCCACAGCAGCCCCGCGCCGAGCCCCACGGCCAGACCGAGGACCAGCACGCCGAGCAGCGCGGGCCACCGCCGCTTCGCGGGCACGGCCCCCTCCCCGCCGGAACCCAGGATCGTGCGGGTGCCTGAGGGGCGCACCCCGGTGGGCGTGTGGGCGGACCCCCCGACAGCAGCGCCATGCTCTGCACACCGGTCAGCCGGGCGCGGGGGTCGCGCTGCAGCAGGCCGGCGATCACCGCGCCCAGCGGGCCGCGGGTCCGGGTGGTGGGCACGTCCGCGTTGACGACGGCGGCGATCGTGGCCGCCGTCGTCTCCCGCGCGAACGGGCCGCGGCCCTGGATGGCGAACCAGAGCGTGGCGCCGAGGCTCCACAGGTCGGAGGCGGGATCGGCGTTGCCCCCGTCCAGTCGCTCCGGGGCCATGTAGCCGGGCGAGCCGACCATCGAGCCGGTGGTGGTCAGCCGGGGGTCGTCGGCGGCCTGGGCGATGCCGAAGTCGGTGAGCGTGACCCGGCCGTCCGGGCTGAGCATGACGTTCGACGGCTTGACGTCGCGGTGCACCACCCCGCGCTCGTGCGCCGTGCGCAGGGCACCGAGCAGCCGCCGTGCCACCTCGATGACCGAGTTCTCGCCCAGGGGCCCGTGGCGCGCCACGACATCGGCGAGCGTCGGCGCCTCGATGAGCTCCATCACGATGTGGTCGACGCCGCCGTCGCTGACGACGTCGTACACCGTGACGATCGACGGGTCGTTCAACCGGCCTGCGGTGCGCGCCTCACGCAGCAGCCGCTCGCGGAACAGCCGCCGGTCGTCGGGGCCGAGCCCGTCGGGCAGGTGCAGCTCCTTGACCGCGACGTGCCTGCCCATCATCCGGTCTTCGGCGCGCCAGACGATGCCCATGCCGCCGCGGCCGAGTTCGGCCAACACGACATAACGACCACCGATGACCCGGGTCGGCGTGACGGAGCTCATGGCCGCTCCACGCAGCACTCATTACCGGCGGTCACGATGCCGATGGGGTCGCGCACCCCTTCAGCGTCCCTTAACCGCAGGTTGTGCCGGGCGTCGGGGTCAGGTAGCCCTCCAGAACCCAGTCGCCGTCCACCAACTGGCGGAACCCGTTGGCCACGGTCGTGGTCGCCGTGACGGTGTCGCCTTTGGCCAACTGCTGCACCTGCGGCGAGGTCGCGGTGGACTGCGAGCGCACGTTCACCCCATCACCGGTCACGGTGAAGCTGCACGAGGCGCTGACCGGCGCGGAGCGCACAGCGGCGAGGCCTCCGCGGTCGAGGATCGAGAGAAGGGCCAGCAGCAGGCCCACGACGATGACGAACGGCCAGCCCCGGAAGTTGAACCGCCTCTTGCCCCCCTCCGCCTCGACGAAGAACAAGTACCTCTTCTTGGCCATGTCACTCCCCGGGACGCCACCGTCACCGAAGGATAGTCGCCTCCGCCTCCAGTGCGCCCACGGCGAGCGGGCGGGAGATAGCGTGTCATCGGAGCAGGTCCACGAGGCGAGAAGGCGGACGATGAAGATCATCTACACGTACACCGACGAGGCGCCGGCGCTGGCGACGCACTCGCTGCTGCCCATGATCGAGGCGTTCGCGGCCGAAGGCCGGGGTCGACGTCGAGACCCGCGACATCTCGCTCGCCGGCCGCATCCTCGCGGCGTTCGGCCTGGTCCCCGACGCCCTCGCCGAGCTGGGCGAGCTGGCCAAGACGCCCGAGGCCAACATCATCAAGCTGCCCAACGTCAGCGCGTCGGTCCCGCAGCTGAAGGCCGCGATCAAGGAGCTGCAGGCCGGCGGGCTACGACATCCCGGACTACCCGGAGAACCCGCAGACCGAGGAGGAGAAGGCCGCCCGCGCGGCCTACGACGCGGTGAAGGGCAGCGCGGTCAACCCGGTGCTGCGCGAGGGCAACTCCGACCGGCGCGCGCCCGCCTCGGTGAAGAAGTACGCCAAGTCCCACCCGCACTCGATGGGCGCCTGGTCGTCCGAGTCGCAGTCGCACGTCTCGACCATGGACGACGGCGACTTCCGCCACTCCGAGCGCTCGGTCACCCTCGACGCCGCCGACGACCTGCGCATCGAGCACGTCGCCGCCGACGGCACGGTGACCGTGCTCAAGCCGTCGATGAAGGTCGCTCGCGGGCGAGATCGTCGACGCGGCCGTGATGCGCAAGGCCGCGCTCGTGGCGTTCCTCGCCGAGCAGATCGCCGACGCCAAGGAGCAGGGCGTGCTGTTCTCGGTGCACCTGAAGGCCACGATGATGAAGGTCTCCGACCCGATCATCTTCGGCCACGTCGTGCGCGCCTACTTCGCCGACGTCTTCGCCCAGTACGGCGAGGACCTCGCCTCGGTCGGCGCCGACCCCAACGACGGCCTGGCCGCCGTGCTCACCGCGATCGACAAGCTGCCGGCCGACCGGCGCGAGGCGATCGAGGAGGCCATCGCCGCCGACTACGAGTCGGGCCCGAGCCTGGCGATGGTCGACTCCGACCGCGGCATCACCAACCTGCACGTGCCGAGCGACATCATCGTCGACGCCTCGATGCCGGCCGCGATCCGCACCTCGGGTCAGATGTGGAACCGGGCGGGCGAGCAGCAGGACACCAAGTACGTCATCCCCGACTCCGTCCTACGCGCCGCTCTACGCCGAGACCGTCGAATTTCTGCCGCGAGCACGGCGCTTTCGACCCCACGACGATGGGCACCACCCCCAACGTCGGCCTCATGGCGCTGAAGGCCGAGGAGTACGGCTCGCACGACAAGACCTTCGAGATCCCGCGCCCGGCAAGGTCCGCGTCGTCGATCGGCGGGACGACGCTGCTCGAGCACGAGGTCGAGGAGGGCGACATCTGGCGCGCCTGCCAGACCAAGGACGAGGCCGATCACGCGACTGGGTGCGCCTCGCCGTCGAGCGCGCCCGGGCGACCGGCGCGCCCGCCGTCTTCTGGCTGGACGAGACCCGCGGCCACGACGCCGAGATCCTCAAGAAGGTGCAGGCGCAGCTGGCCGAGCTACGACACCACCGGCCTGACGCTGGAGTTCCTGCCGGTCGCCGAGGCCACCCGCTACACCCTCGAGCGGGCCAAGACGCGGCGAGGACACCATCGCCGTCACCGGCAACGTGCTGCGTGACTACCTCACCGACCTCTTCCCGATCCTCGAGCTCGGCACGTCGCGCGAAGATGCTGTCGATCGTGCCGCTGCTGAAGGGCGGCGGCCTGTTCGAGACCGGCGCGGGCGGCTCGGCGCCCAAGCACGTCCAGCAGTTCGTCAAGGAAGACCACCTGCGCTGGGATTCGCTCGGCGAGTTCCTCGCGCTGGCCGTCTCGTTCGAGTTCCTCGCCGACAAGTTCGGCAACAAGCGCGCCGGGATCCTCGGCCGGACGCTGGACGACGCCACCGGGCAGCGTGCTGGAGAACCGCAAGTCGCCGTCGCGCAAGGTCAAGGAGCTCGACAACCGGGGCAGCCACTTCTACCTCGCGCTCTACTGGGCGCAGGCGCTGGCCGACGCAGACCGACGACGCGGAGCTGGCGGCTCTGTTCGCCCCGCTCGCCAAGCGGCTGGCCGACGACGAGGAGGCCATCGTCGGCGAGCTGGCCGCCGTGCAGGGCGAGCCGGTCGACCTCGGCGGCTACTTCCTCGTCGACGACGCGAAGGCCGACGCCGCGATGCGTCCGAGCGCGACCTTCACCGCCACGCTGGCGACCCTCTGACCACCCCCAGCTGCCCCCCATGATCGCCAGGAGGGGGACATGAGCGCCGTGTCCCCCCTCGGCGATCATGGCCGGATAAAGCGGTTGCGGGGCGCCGTAGCGTCGTAAGACGTGCTCTCGCCCTACCCGCAGCTCGTCCGGGCCGGGTTCCGGCGCTTCGCCACCTACCGCCAGGCCGCGCTGGCGGGGCTGGCGACCAACGCGGTGTTCGGTCTGCTGCGGGCGTCCGTGCTGGTCGCCGTGCTGACCCAGCGCGGGCCGACGGCGGGCTACGACATCGCGACGGCCGTGACGTACGTGTGGCTGGGGCAGGGCCTGCTCAACGTCGTCGACCTGTGGAGCGACCGGACGCTGTCGCAGCGGGTGCGCACGGGCGACATCGTCGTCGACCTCGGCAGGCCGTGGGACCTGCAGGGCGCGCTGCTGGCCGGTGACCTCGGCCGCGCGGGCCACGCCGTCCTCATGCGCCTGCTCCCGCCGATGGCGATCGGCGCGGTGTTCTTCCCGTTCCGCTGGCCGCAGCACTCCGCCACCTGGGTGTTGTTCGCGGTGTCGACGCTGCTGGCCGTGGTGGTGAGCTTCGGCATCCGGTTCCTGCTGAACCTCAGCGCGTTCTGGCTGCTCGATGCCCGCGGGGTGATCGCGGTGTGGGGCACGGTCGGCGGGCTCCTGTCCGGCCTGATCCTGCCGTTGGCGTGGTTCCCCGCGTGGGCGCAGAACGTCCTCGCCTGGACGCCGTTCCCCTCGCTGTTCCAGACCCCCATCGACGTTTTCACCGAACGCGGCGACCCGATCGTGCTGCTGATCCACCAGCTCACCTGGGCGGCGATCCTGTTCGCCCTCGGCCGGGTGGCCATTGCGCGCGGGACCCGGCGGCTGGTGGTGCAGGGTGGCTGACCACGTCTACCCCCGGATCGTCGCCTCTCGGATCCGCAGCCAGCTGGCCTATCCCGGCTCGTTCGCGCTCGACGTCGCCGCGCAGCTGATCGGCCAGGCCACCGAGCTGGTCGCGATCCTGGTGATCTTCACCCAGGTCAGCTCGCTCGGCGGGTTCTCGGCGGGCGAAGTCGTGCTGATCTACGGGCTCGCGGCGACCGCGTTCGGGCTGGCCGACCTGACCGTCGGGCAGGTCGAGGCGCTGCCGGAGTACATCCGCACCGGCGAGTTCGACGTGATGCTGCTGCGCCCGCTCGGCACCCTCCCGCAGCTCCTGTCGGCCGACGTGGCCCTGCGCCGGGTCGGCCGGGTCGCGATCGGGGCGGCCGTGCTGGTGTGGTCGCTGCGGAACGTGGAGTGGACGCCGCTGCGGGTCGTGGTCGCCGTCGTCGCCCCCGTCTCGGGCGCGGTGCTGCTCGCGGCGATCTGGATCGCGGCCAACTGCGTGTCGTTCTGGCTGGTCGACGGGCGCGAGGTGGCCAACTCGGTGACCTACGGCTCCGACTTCGCCACCTCCTACCCGATCACGGTCTACGGTCCCTGGCTGCGGCGGATCATGTGCTTCGCCGTGCCCGGCGCGTTCGTCGCCTACTTCCCGGCGCTCGCGCTGCTCGGCCGCCCCGACCCGCTCGGACTGCCCGAAGTGCTGCGCTACTGCTCACCGCTCGTAGCAGCCGTCGCCGTCGGCGTCGCCGCGCTCGTCTGGCGCACCGGCGTGCGCCACTACCAGGGAACGGGGTCCTGATGTCCGCGATCATCCAAACCGACGAGCTGCGGCGGGAGTTCCTGGTCGGCACCCGGCTGCGGCGCAAGCGGGTGACGGCCGTCGAAGGCGTGACGCTCACGGTCGCACCCGGCGAGGCGGTGGGCTTCCTCGGCCCGAACGGGGCGGGCAAGTCCACGACGATCAAGATGCTCACCGGAGTGCTCGTGCCGACGTCCGGGCAGGCGCGGGTGTGCGGGCTGGACCCGGTGCGCGAGCGGCGCGAGCTGGCGCGGCGCATCGGTGTGGTGTTCGGGCAGCGCAGCCAGCTGTGGTGGGACCTCCCGCTGCACGAGAGCTTCGCCCTGCACGGCGCGATCCACCGGGTGCCCTACCGCGAGCGCCTCGAGGAGTGCATCGAGCTGCTCGACATGGGCGGGTTCCTCGGCACGCCCGTCCGGCAGCTGTCGCTCGGGCAGCGGATGCGCGGCGAGGTCACGGCCGCGTTGCTGCACCGGCCGGAGCTCCTGGTGCTCGACGAGCCGACGATCGGGCTGGACCTGGCCAGCAAGGAGCGTCTACGGGCGTTCCTCGCCGACGTCAACGGCCGGGGCGACGTCACGCTGCTGCTCACCACCCACGACCTGCCCGACGTGGAGCGGCTGTGCAGGCGGATCGTCGTGATCGACAAGGGCCGGGTGCTGGTGGACGACGCGCTCGCCGCGCTCAAGGAGCGGTTCGGCGGCGCCCGGGAGGTGGTGGTCGACCTGGCCGCGCCCGCCCCGCCGCTGACCGGGCTGCCGGGGGTGCACGACGTGGCCGTCGAGGTGGGCGGGCTGCGGCAGCGCCTCGCATTCGCCCCCGCCGACACGAGTGCCGCCGCGGTGATCGCCGCGGCGGCGGCGCGCACCGAACTGCGGGACGTGGCGGTGGTGGAGCCCTCGATCGAGGACCTGGTGCGAACGCTCTACGCGGGATGATCCCCGCCGTCAGCCGAGCGTCAGCGAGCCCCGCGTGATCTGGATGGCCAACACCACCATGGCGACGCCGAAGCCGGAGTAGCAGAGGACGTCGATGGCCTTGCTCCGGATCGCCAACAGCCCCACCCGCTCGGCGGGCACGCACAGCCGCAGCGCCGCCGCGACCAGCAGCGCCGCGCCGAGCAGCACCGCGCCCCGCCGCCAGTGCTGGGTGAGCACGAGACCCATCCCGACCAGGGCGATCACCGCCACCGTGGCGGCGGGCAGGTACGTCGGCAGGCGGGTGCGCATCGCTACGCCAGGCTCCGTTCGGCTGCTTCCACCACGTTCGTCAACAGCATCGCCCGCGTCATCGGGCCGACCCCGCCCGGCATCGGCGCGAGCTTGCCCGCGACCTCCGCCACCTCCGGCGCGACGTCGCCCGTCATCCCCAGCTCCGTGCGCGTCACCCCCACGTCCAGCACGGTGGCGCCGGGAGCCACCATGTCGGCGGTGATCAGCCCGCGCACACCCGCCGCGGCCACGACGACGTCAGCCCGGCGCACCTCGGTGGCCAGGTCCCTGGTGCCGGTGTGGCAGAGCGTGACCGTGGCGTTCTCGCTGCGCCGGGTGAGCAGCAGGCCCAGCGGACGGCCGACGGTCACCCCGCGGCCGATGACCGTGACCCGGGCCCCGTTCAGCTCCACGTCGTAGCGCCTGCACAGCTCGACGATCCCGCGCGGCGTGCAGGGCAGCGGAGCCTCCTCGCCGAGGACGAGCCGACCGAGGCTCACCGGGTGCAGGCCGTCGGCGTCCTTGGCCGGGTCGACCCGCTCCAGCGCCGCGCCGGAGTCCAGCCCGGAAGGCAGCGGCAGCTGGACGATGAAGCCCGTGCAGGCCGGGTCGGCGTTCAGCTCGTCGATCACGCGCTCGACGTCGGCCTGCGTCGCGTCGGCGGGCAGCTCGCGCTGCAGTGAGGCGATGCCGACCTTGGCGCAATCGCGGTGCTTGCCGCGCACGTAGGCGTGCGAGCCCGGGTCGTCGCCCACCAGCACCGTGCCGAGGCCGGGCGTCACACCCGCCGCGGCGAGCTTCTCGACCCGGCCCGCCAGCTCACCGAGGATCTCCGCCAGAGCGGCATTGCCGTTCATCACCGTCGCCGTCACAGCCCCATCGTCCCAGGTCCATAGCGCCTCGCGAGCCACGGGCGGACATGACCCGCCACAACACGATTTCATAACAACTTGACGATCTTTGCCGCTGGGCGGAAATGGCGAAGCGTGCGCCGGGTCCCCAACCAATTCTCACGCGCCGAGAATCGGCGAGATCGACATCGACGGCCGATCGGTGATCAAACGTTTGCATCGGACACCCGGCCGTTCGGGGGCTCTGTCTACGCTGGACGCTCCACGTTTCGGGCCGGTAGGCCACAGCCGACGGCGCGCGCACACTGACCGCGGCCCGGCGCTGAACCGGGATCCCACCGCTCGACGAGGAGCAACACATGAGTGTGGAGAGCGACGTCCAGTCCGGCGCGACCGTTGCCGAAGCGCCCGCCGCGGCGCCCGCGGGGAACCCCGCCCCGCTGGGTCTGGCCACCTTCCTCCCCGGCGCGTTGTCCCTGGGCCTGTGGCTGGTCGGCTACCTGCCCGCGGGTGACCTCGGCTCGATCGCCCCGGCCGTGCTGTTCTCGTCCGGCCTGTTCCTGCTGGTCGCCACGGTGTGGGCGTCCCGGCTCGCCGCGAACGCGGTGGCCTGCATCTTCGGCGCGTTCGCCGCGTTCTGGCTGAGCCTCGGCGTGCTCGTCGCGGCCGTCACCAACGGCTGGTTCGGGCTGACGGCCACGAGCGCGCCGCTGCCGACCTTCCTGCTGTCGTGGCTCATCGTGTTCGTGATCCTGACGCTGGCCACGCTGCGGCTGCCGCTCGCGTTCTCGGCGGGCTTCATCTTCGTGGACATCGCCGTCGCGCTCGTGCTGATCAACGTCCTGAGTGGAGCGGCCGTCTTCGCGATCCTCGGCGGCATCGCCGTGTTCGTCTTCTGCGCGATCTTCGCCTACATCTGGTTCGACGCACTCGGCCAGGAACTGGGCGGCCGGCGCCATGGGAATGGGCAACCCGATCCAGCACTGACCGCACCCCAGGCAACGCCCCGTCGCGATCCCGCGGCGGGGCGTTGCGCCGCCCCGCGGGCGGGTGGGCGCCCCGCCTTCGGTGACGCGGACCCCTCTGATGGAGGGCACGGGCCTGCCCAACGGTCGGCTGTCCGGTAGGGGACCGGGTCCGGCCGATCGGACAGGTCACCCGGGCGGGGCGCTTGCGCACACAACCAGGACCTCGGTGGCCGGGCGATCCCGATGGGCGCGCCGATGGTGCGCGGCTAGCGGAAGTCGCGGGACTTCACCGGGACGGCCAGAGCCAGCCGCGTCAGCCGGTCGGCCACCAGGTTGAGCACGCCCTCGGGGCTGCGCTCCAGCCGTCCGCGCACGAGCAGGGCCGCGCTGCCGAGCGCCACCGTCCGGTAGCGCGCCCACAGCCCTTCCGAGCAGGTGACGTTCAGCATCCCGGTCTCGTCCTCCAGGTTCACGAACGTGACACCGGCCGCCGTCGCCGGGCGCTGTCGATGGGTGACGAGGCCGCCGACGAGCACCCGCGGCGGCCGGGCCTCCGGGTCGCTGGGCGCGTCCAGGGTGGCGAGCTTTTCGATGCTGATCGCGCCGAAGGTGTCCAGCTGCGGGCGCAGGTGCTGGATCGGGTGGCTGTCGGGCGAGACGCCCGTGGCCCACACGTCGGCGACCGTCAGCTCGGCGGCGGTCAGCCCCGGCAGCGGCGGCGCCTCGAGCCCGACGGCGGTGCCGGGCAGGTGCTCCGCGCGCACCGTGGCCACGACCCCGGCCGCCCACAGTGCCGAGCGCCGGTCCAGCGGTGAGTTCTTGGAGCCGAAACAGCCGAACGCGCCCGCGGTGGCCAGCGCCTCGGCCTGTGCCGACGTCAGCCGCACACGGGCGGCGAGGTCGGCGAGGTCGCGGTAGGGACCGCCGCGGTCGCGCTCGGCGTCGATCGCTTCGGCCAGGTCGAGCCCGACCGTGCGGACCTCGGCCAGCCCCAGCCGGATCGCCAGGCCGCCCTCGCTCAGCCGGTTGCGCTGCAGGATCGCCTCGGCCCTGCCCTCGTTGACGTCCGGTCCGACGGCGACCACGCCGTGCCGCCGCGCGTCGGCCACCAGCGACTGCGGCGAGTAGAAGCCCATCGGCTGGGAGTTCAGCAGCGCCGCGCAGAACGCCGCCGGGTGGTAGAGCTTGAACCACGCGCTGTAGTAGACGAGCGAGGCGAAGCTGATCGAGTGGCTCTCCGGGAAGCCGAAGTTGGCGAACGCCAGCATCTTGGTGAAGATCGTCTCGGCCACCTCGCCGGTGATCCCGTTGGCTGCCATGCCGGTGAAGAACCGCTCGCGCAGGCGCTCCATCTTCTCGTGTGAGCGCTTGGAGCCCATCGCGCGGCGCAGCTCGTCGGCGTCGCCCGCGGAGAACCCCGCGACGTCCACCGCGATCTGCATGAGCTGCTCCTGGAACAGCGGCACGCCGAGCGTCTTCTTCAACGCCCCTTCCAGCAGGGGGTGGTCGTAGATGGGCTCCTCCAGCCCATTGCGGCGGCGGATGTAGGGGTGCACCGATCCGCCCTGGATCGGGCCGGGGCGGATCAGCGCGACCTCGACGACGAGGTCGTAGAACTTCTCCGGTTTGAGCCGCGGCAGCGTGGCCATCTGGGCCCGCGACTCCACCTGGAACACGCCGACCGAATCCGCCTTCTGCAGCATCTCGTACACGGCGGAGTCGGTGGCCTGCAGCTCGTGCAGCTGGATCTTCTCGCCGGTGTGCTCGGCGACGAGGTCCATCATCAGGTGCAGCGCGGTGAGCATGCCGAGGCCGAGCAGGTCGAACTTGACCAGCCCGGCGTACGCGCAGTCGTCCTTGTCCCACTGGACGACCGTGCGCCCCTCCATCCGCGCCCACTCGACGGGCACGACCTCGGAGACGGGGCGGTCGCAGATCACCATGCCGCCGGAGTGGATGCCCAGGTGGCGGGGGAAGCCGAGCAGCTGGGTGGCGAGCCCCGCGACCGCCTCGGGCATGCCGTCGACCTCCGGCGCGCCGTTCCAGCGCTCGATCCGCTTGCTCCACGCGTCCTGCTGGCCGGGGGAGAACCCCAGCGCCTTGGCGACGTCGCGGACGGCCGAGCGCGGGCGGTAGGTGATCACGTTGGCGACCTGGGCCGCGCGCCCCCGCCCGTAGGTCGAGTAGACGTACTGGATCACCTCCTCGCGGCGGCCGGACTCGATGTCGAGATCGATGTCGGGGTAGCCCTCCCGCGCCGGGGACAGGAAGCGCTCGAACAGCAGGCCCATCGCCACGGCGTCGACGTTGGTGATGCCCAGCGCGTAGCAGACCGCCGAGTTGGCGGCCGAGCCCCGGCCCTGGCAGAGGATGTCGGCGCGGCGGCAGAACTCCACGATGTCGTGGACGATGAGGAAGTAGCCGGGGAAGTTCTTCTCCTCGATGATCGCCAGCTCGTGGCTGATCATGTCGATGGCCTCGGGGTACTCCGCCTGGCTGCCGTAGCGCTGCGCCACCCCGCGCCAGGTGAGCTCGCGCAGCCACGTCACCTCGGTCTCGCCGGGCGGCACCGGGAACGGCGGCAGGTCCGGCGCCACCAGCCGGATCGAGAACGCGCACTCCCGCCCCAGTGCCGCCGCCCTGGCCACCGCGCCGGGGTGGCGGTGCTCGAAGCGGCTGGTGAGCTCGGCGCCCGAGCGCAGGTGCGCGGCGCCCGCGGGGGGCAGCCACCCGTCGGCGTCGTCGAGGCTGCGCCGGGCCCGCACCGCGGCCATCGCCGTGGCCAGCGGGTACCGGCCGGGGGTGGCGTAGTGGGCCGCTGTGGTGACGATCGTGGGCAGGCCCGCTTCGGCGGCGAGGGCGGCCAGCGCGTCGTTCAGCTCCGTGTCGGTGGGCAGCCCGGCGTGGGTGAGCTCGACGGCCACGTTCTCGGCCCCGAACCACTCGCGCAGGCGGCGCAGCTCGCGCGCGGCCGCCGACCGTCCGCCGGTGCGCAACGCCTGGCGCACCGCCCCCTTGCGGCAGCCGGTGAGGGCGAGCACGTGGCCCGCGGTGTGCCCGACCAGCTCGTCCATGTCGTAGACCGGGCGCCCCTTCTCCTTCCCGCGCATCTGGGCGGCGCTGACGGTGCGGCAGAGCGCGCGGTAGCCGTCGGGATCGCGGGCGAGCAGCAGCAGGTGGGTGCCCTCGGGGTCGGCCACGCCGTTCTGCGGGGCGGACAGCCCGAGCGACAGCTCGGTGCCGAACACCGTGGCGACGTCCAGCTCGGCCGCGGCCTCGGCGAAGCGCACCACCCCGTACATGCCGTCGTGGTCGGTGAGCGCCAGCGCGTCGAGCCCGAGCCGCTTGGCCTCCTCGACGAGCTCTTCGGGCGGGCTCGCGCCGTCGAGGAAGCTGAAGTTGGAGTGGCTGTGCAGCTCGGCGTAGGGCACCCGCTCGCCGGGCTCCGCCAGAGGCGGCGGCTGGTAGCGGTCGCGCTTGCGCGACCAGGCCGGGCTGTCGCCCCCGTCGGCCTCGGGCCCCCCGGACAACGACGTGCCGTTGCGCCCGGAGAGCACCGCCTCCAGGGTGCTCCACGGGACGTCCGGGTTGTTCCAGCCCATCCCTCAAGTCGAACACATGTTCGCCTCGGAGGCCAGGGATCGAACGTCACACCTGAGGTGGGAGCTCGCCGGAGCCCCGGCGGATCAGGGCGGTGGGGACCAAGCGCACCTCGGGGGGACGGACGCTGCCGCCGATCCGGCCGAACAGCAGCTCTGCGGCAATCCGACCCATGGCGCTGGGGTCCTGGGCCACCACCGTCACGCCCGGGGAGAGCAGCTCGGCCAAGAGGAAGTCGTCGAAGCCGACCAGCGCCACCCGATGCTCCACACCGAGGCGCCGCAACGCCCGCACCGCCCCGATCGTGATCATGTTCTGCGCGGTGAAGAGGGCGGTCGGCGGGTCGGGCCGAGCCAGCAGGGACGTGATGGCGCCGTCGGAGTCGGTGGCGTCGCGGATGTCGTGCAGCACCAACGCGGGGTCCACCGGGATGCCGCGCGCGGCGAGCGCGTCCTCGTAACCCGCGAACCGTTGGATCGCGGTGGGGATCGTGCGCCGGTCGCCGAGGTAGGCGATGCGCCGGTGGCCCGCGGTGGCGAGGTGCCGCACACCTTCCGCGGCGCCGACCGCGTTGGTGGCGAGAACCGAGTCGACCGGCAGGTTGCCCGCCTCGCGGTCGACGCAGACGATCGCCATGCCGGTCCGCAGCTCGGCAGCCAGGTGGGACTGGTCCTCGCCCGCGGGAGCCAGCACCAGCCCGTCGACGTGCCGGGCGCCGAACTGCTTGGCCAGCAGCTGTTCGCGCGACGCGTCCTCGTCGAGGCTCGCCGACAGGACGAAGACCCCGCGCGGGAGCGCGACGTCCTCCACCGCGCGCTGGATGGCCGCCGAGAACGGGTTGGCCACGTCTTCGAGCAGCAACCCGATCGTGGCCGTCCTGTGATCGGAGCGGCGGAGTATCCGGGCGCCGACATTCGGCCGAAAGTCGAGGTCCTCTATGGCTTGTCGCACGCGCTGTTCGAGCCGAGGGGAGACGCCGCCTTCGTCGTTGACCACGCGGGAGACGGTCTTGAAGCTGACCTCCGCCAGCGCTGCTACGTCCCGCATCGTGGGACGCCGACCTTCTGCTGATGAACCCTGCTGGCCCAAAGGAGCCTCCGACGCCGGCGAGCGGCCCCGCTGCCGCAGTAGTGCTGCACATCGTGGGTGACATGTGTCAACGTTGTCAACAGACCGGTTATCGTGACCGATCTGTTATAGATCAAGAGAACCTATTGGCTTGTCAAACCGTCAGCGACCCGGCATTGTCACTTGACAACGTTGTCGCTAAAGACGTGGCATCTGTCAAAGAAGACGAAAGGGTCGCCATGAACCTGTCCTGGTCCTCATCGCGCCGGACCACCGCCCTGGTCAGCTTGGGCGCAGCGGCTGCGCTGGCCCTCGCGGGCTGCGGTGGCAGCTCCAGCGGCTCCGGGGGTAGCTCCGGCGGAGACAAGCCGATCGTCGGCCTGATCACCAAGACCGACACCAACCCCTTCTTCGTCAAGATGAAGGAAGGCGCGCAGAAGGCCGCCGACGCCGCGGGCGTGAAGCTGCAGAGCTTCGCGGGCAAGTCCGACGGCGACAACGAGGCCCAGGTCCAGGCCATCGAGAACATGATCTCGGCGGGCGCCAAGGGCATCCTGATCACGCCGAGCGACTCCAAGGCCATCGTGCCCGAGATCGACAAGGCCAAGCAGGCGGGCATGCTCGTCGTCGCGCTCGACACCCCCACCGACCCGGCCGACGCCACCGACGACACCTTCGCCACCGACAACTTCCAGGCCGGCGTGCTGATCGGCCAGTGGGCGAAGGGCAAGCTCGGCGCCGGGGCCGCGACCGCCAAGATCGCCACGCTCGACCTGAGCGCCAACCACCCCTCGGTCGACGTGGGCCGCGACAACGGCTTCCTGCAGGGCTTCGGCATCGACATCGCCGACAAGACCCAGATCGGCGACGA
This sequence comes from uncultured Actinomycetota bacterium, assembly GCA_963822805.1. Taxonomy (GTDB): domain Bacteria; phylum Actinomycetota; class Actinomycetes; order Mycobacteriales; family Pseudonocardiaceae; genus Pseudonocardia. Next base: position 17,932 of record CAWGIV010000013.1, read on the forward strand.
GAAGGACCCGCGGATCGTCGGCCACGACGTCACCGACGGCGCCGAGGACGGCGGGCGACCGCGATGGAGAACCTGCTCCAGAAGGACCCGTCGATCAACCTCGTCTACACGATCAACGAGCCCGCCGCGTCCGGCGCCTACCAGGCGCTCAAGGCCGCGGGCAAGGACAAGGCGGTCACGATCGTCTCGGTCGACGGCGGCTGCCCCGGCGTCGCAGACGTCAAGGCGGGCCAGATCGCCGCCACCTCGCAGCAGTACCCGCTGAAGATGGCCCAGCAGGGCGTCGAGGCGGTCGCCGAGTACGCGAAGGACGGCACCAAGCCGAAGGTCACCCCGGCAAGGCGTTCACCGACACCGGCGTCACGCTGATCACCGACCAGGCGCAGTCCGGCGTCGACTCCAAGGACACCACGTTCGGTCTGGCCAACTGCTGGGGCTGAGACCTGGACGGATCGTCCGAAAGCAGAGCAGGCTGGGGTGAGGCCGGTCACACACCCCTCACCCCAGCCGCCCTACCGTGACTGACGAAGGAGCGCACGCCCATGGCCACAGACACCGGCGGCACGGCCACCGCCGCACCAAGCCCGCCGGCAGGCTTCGACGACCATCGGCGCAGTCGCGATGGCGCGGATCCAGCACGTCCTGCACGCCAACCCGATCCTCGGCCCGCTCGCCGTCCTCATCGTGGCGATCATCGCGTTCGCCCTGGTGAACGGCAGATTCCTCTCCGGCGGCCAACCTCGGCCTGGTGCTTGCAGCAGGTCACGGTCGTCGCGACGCTCGCACTCGGCCAGACCCTGGTCATCCTCACCGCCGGCATCGACCTCGCCGCGGGCGCCATCACGGTGTTCTCGTCGATCCTCATGGCCAACATGGCCACGAAGCTCGGCGTGCCCGGCTTCCTGGCGATCGTCCTCGGCCTGGTCCTGCGGCACGGCGATGGGGCCTTCAACGGCTGGCTGGTCACCAAGATCAAGCTGCCGCCGTTCATCGTCACGCTGGGCACGCTGTCGATCTTCTTCTCGCTGAACGCCGTGGTCTCGCGCAGCAGACGATCCGCGGCTCGGACATGCCCGCGATCATGACCGCGACCGGCAACAACCGTTCCCCATCGGTGGCTTCAGCCTCACCTGGGGCACGATCATCATGCTGCTGCTGTTCGCGTTCTTCTGGTACACGCTCGGGAGCACCGCCTGGGGCAAGCACGTCTACGCCATCGGCGACGACCTCGAGGCCGCGCGGCTGGCCGGCATCCGCACCGACCGGGTGCTGCTCTCGGTGTACCTCGTCGCCGGCCTGATCTACGCGGTCGGCGCGCTGGATCCTCATGGGCCGCCTGGCGTCGGCCAGCCCGAACGTGGGCACCGAGTACAACCTGGACTCGATCACCGCCGTCGTGCTGGGCGGCACGAGCCTGTTCGGCGGCCGCGGCCTGGTGCTGGGCACCCTGGTCGGCGCGCTGATCGTCGGTGTGTTCCGGAACGGCCTGCAGCTGGCGGGCGTCGACGTCGTCTGGCAGGGCACCGCGATCGGCCTGCTGGTGCTCGTCGCCGTCGGTCTCGACCAGTGGATCCGGAAGGTGAAGTCATGAGCAGCCCCTCGTTGGAGAAGGACTCCACACCCCAGGCCGTGCGCGAGCCCGTGCTGCAGGCCAAGGGCCTCGTCAAGCGGTACGGCCAGGTCACCGCGATCGCCAGCGGCGACCTCGAGCTCTACCCCGGCGAGATCCTCGCGGTCATCGGCGACAACGGCGCGGGCAAGTCCAGCCTCATCAAGGCACTGTGCGGGGCGCTCATCCCGGACGAGGGCGAGATCCTTCTCGACGGCAAGGAGGTGCACTTCCGCAACCCGATGGACGCCCGCAACGCGGGGATCGAGACGGTGTACCAGTCCCTGGCCGTCTCGCCGGGCCTCGACATCGCCGAGAACCTGTTCCTCGGCCGCGAGGAGCGCAAGCCCGGCGTGCTCGGCTCGGTGTTCCGCATGCTGGACAAGAAGCACATGAAGTCCGAGGCCGCCCGGCACATGAGCGAGCTCGGCGTCGCGACGCTGCAGAACATCGGCCAGGCCGTGGAGAGCCTGTCCGGTGGGCAGCGCCAGGCCGTCGCGGTGGCCCGCTCGGCGGCGTTCGGCAGCAAGGTCGTCATCCTCGACGAGCCGACGGCCGCGCTGGGGGTCAAGGAGGGCAACCGGGTGCTGCAGCTGATCCGGGACGTCCGCGACCGGGGCCTCCCGGTCATCCTGATCAGCCACAACATGCCGCACGTCTTCGAGGTCGCCGACCGCATCCACATCCAGCGGCTCGGCAGGCGCGCGACGGTGATCACGCCGCAGTCGCACTCGATGTCGGAAGCGGTGGCCATCATGACCGGGGCCGCGGAACCGCCACCGCACTCCGCCTGACCTCGTCACGAAACCGGCCGGACGCTTCACTCGAAGCGTCCGGCCGTTTCGTTGTCCCGGGTCAATCGTAGATCCCGACCACCCACCACTGGCCCTTGCGGGCGACCAGCAGCAGCGCCTCCCCGGCGTCGAGGACGACCTGCATCCGCGCCACCGGCGTGGCTTCCGGTGTCCACCAGCGGGCCCACACCGGCCACGGGCCCGCCCACCCGACGACCGCGGCGGGCGGCGCGCCGTCGACGGCGATCTGCGCGGGCGGCGCGGAGATCGCGTCGGGGCGGACGAGCCGCACCGGCGCCCCTTCGGCGTCCTGCAGGAGGGCGGGCAGCGGCTCGGGGGGCACGGTCGCGGGCGAGGGGGCGGGCAGCCGCCCCGGCCACGACGGCGGCGGCTCCCGGACCGCGGACGGGCGGGGCGAGTGGTGAACGGGCAGCCGTCGCCTGCGGGACGGCTTCGGCGCCGGTTCCCCGCTTTCCTTCAGCAGCTCGACGGCCGACGCGCGCCCGGTGCGCCGCAGCACGTCCACCGGCCAGCCCGCAGGCGCGGCTTCCGAAAGGTCCGGGAACATGTCCGCCGGACCGTCCGGCCGACGGCCCGCGTTCCTGGTAGCCCGGCCGCGCGGCTCATCCGCACCAGATCCCTCCCTCTCGCCCCGGGCGCCACCCGCCCCGCCCCCGTCGCCGCTGGGAAGCGACCCACCCGGGCTGCCCGCCTGGACGGCCTCGGACGCGCCCCGGTCATCACCCCACGGCACCAGGCGGATGCGCTCGGCGGGGTCGCGGCCGCCGTCGAGGACCGCCGTCACCACCGACTCGGGCCCCAATAGCGCCTGCACCCGCACCAGCGCACGGCCCGCCCGCTCGTCGGCCTCCCCGGCCTCGCCCCACAGCCCCCGCTGCAGCACCCCGGCCGCGACCGTCTCCTCCGGCACCAGGCGCAGGACCGCCACCGCGCCGTCGCCGCCGATGTCCGGGACCTCCTCGACGCCCGCGGGAGGCCGTTGCCGGGATCGGGCGGTCAGCCACGCGTCGAGCTGCCAGCGGACCCGGTCGACGGTGGCCGCGGGGGTGAGCGGCTCGGCGCACCGCCAGACGCGGTGCAGCTCCTCGCCCGCGACCGTCCTGGCCGCCACCCCGAGCCGCGTGCACGCCAACCCGTGCCCGGCCAGAACGGTGTGCAACTGCTCGGCGAGGCCGCGGGCGGCGAACGCGGCGGCGTCGACGCGCTCGACGGGCGGATCGAGCCGGATCTCGACAGCCAGGTCCTCCGTCGGCTGCCGACGCACCGGCGGGCGGGGGTCCAGCCCGCGGGCCAACCGGTGGCAGAGCACGGCGTCGGCCCCGAACCGGGACGCGACGTCCGCGGCGTCGAGGGCGGCGAACGCGCCGAGGCTGCGCAGGCCGAGCCGGCGCAGGAGGTCGACGAGGGCGGCGCGGTCGATGTCGGGCTCGCGGTCGAGCTCCTGGATGTCGAGCGCGGCGAGGAAGGCGGGGGTGTCGCCCGGCGCGACGGCCACCCCCCGGCGCGCGGCGAGCACCGCGGCGAACAACCCCTCGGCGAACCCGGCCTGGATCTCCGCGCCGGTGGCGGCGGCGACGTGGTCGACCAGCCGCTCCGCCGCCTGCTGCTCCCCGCCGTACCAGCCGACCGGCCCCTGCGCAGGCAGCGCCACCAAGCCCGGCCGGACGATCTCCACCCCCGGCGCCAGCTCCTCCACCGCGGCGACGATGGGCTCGAACGCGCGCGCGTCACGATCGGGATCGGGGGCGAGCACGGCCAGCTCGGGGCAGCGGGCCTGGGCTTCCCGGCGCCGCAACCCCCTCCGCACCCCCTGCCCCCGCGCCACCGCCGAGCACGCGAGCACCCGCCCCGCGACGAACACGGCCGCAGGGATGTGCGGCGGGACCCGGGCGGCACGCGCCGCGGCGGTGACCGGCCAATCGGGTGACCAGAGCGCCAACACCCGCACGACCCGCTCTCCCCCACTGCCCTGGCCCCGGCCGTCGAGGGGTGTCCGGCCGGAGCGCAGGTCTGCCGCCGCGGGAGGGCTCGCCGCAGGCGGGAGGTGAGCGGCGTCAGGGGCATGAGCGGCGTCGGGGCCGCCCCGGAGCGCTGCGCGGCTCATCCGGCCAACCTCGCCGCGGTCGGGGCGGGGGTCGGGACGACGCCGTCCGGCCGGTCCTCCACCTCCACCTCCACGGGGTCCGCGACCACAGAGCTCGCCGTCCGCGCGGGCAACAACAGCCGCTGCGCTCGACCCGCAGGCGCCAACCCCCGGCCCGACACCTGCACCTCGACCCGCCGCTCTCCCAAGCGCCCACTTCCGCCGTCGAGCCCGGCGCCGACCCCGTTCCATCGGGCATCAGCGCAGCTCAGCCGCACGTCGGCGCCAGGCCACGGCCCGAGGGAGAACAGGACCGCCCCCCGCTGTCGGGCCCGCGCCGCGAGCCGCTGCCGCTCCCCGGCGGCCACCTGCTGCGTCCCCGCCATGACGACCACGTCGAGGCCGTCGAGCAACGCCGACGTGACGGCCAGCAGCTCGGCCCCGGGGCGCGGCACCAGCGCCAGGCGTTCCAGCCGCATCCCCGCCTCGGCCGCGGCGACCAGCCCGAGGTCAGGGCGTCCGACGATGCCGACCCACGCACCGTCGGCCGACGCCGTGACGAGCGACGCCCACAACAGCGACGTGGCTGCGGGACCGGGCGGGAGCGCCACCGTGGTGCCGCGGCGCAGACCTCCGGCGGGCAGCAGCCGAGCCAATGCCGCGACGACCGGCAGGACCCCCCCATCGCTCCCCGGCTCCGGACGCACCTGCACCGCGCGGTTCTCCGCCCGCCGCAACAGCCCACGGGCCAGCTCCAGCTTGGCCGCCGCGTCGCCCACGACACACCACTCCCCCTGCGACACGCCGCGGGGAGACGACGACTCGAACCAACGTTCGAAGATTAGCGCACACCCGGCTCACCGGGACTCCCCCATTGGGGCAGAGTCCCGCCCCGTCAGTGGGCGAAGTGCCGCGTGCCCGTCATGTACATCGCGACCCCGGCCGACTGCGCGGCCTCGATCGAGAGCGGGTCACGGACCGAGCCGCCGGGCTGCACCACCGCACGAACCCCGGCGTCGAGCAGCACCTGCAGGCCGTCGGGGAACGGGAAGTAGGCGTCGGACGCGGCCACCGAACCCCGGGCACGGTCACCCGCCCGCTGCACGGCGAGCCGCGCGGCGTCCACCCGGTTGACCTGACCCATCCCCACGCCGACCGCAGCCCCATCGGCGGCCAGCAGGATCGCGTTCGACTTCACCGACCGGCAGGCACGCCAAGCGAACGCGAGATCGGCGAGCACCTCGTCGTCGACCGGGTCGCCGGTGGCGAGGGTCCAGTTCGCGGGGTCGTCACCGGGGGCGTCGACCGCGTCGCGCTGTTGCAGGAGCAGTCCGCCGGACACCGGCCGCAGCTCGGCGCCGTGTCGGGGCGGCGCCACCGCCAGCCGCAGCACCCGCAGGTTCTTGCGCCCGGTGAGCACGTCGAGCGCGGCCTCGCTGTAGGCGGGCGCCACGAGGACCTCGGTGAAGATCTCCGCTACCTGCTCGGCCAGCGCCACACCCACCTCGCCGTTCACCGCGATCACGCCGCCGAACGCGCTGGTCGGGTCGGTGGCGTGGGCCTTGCGGTGGGCTTCGGCGACGTCCGCGCCGATCGCGATGCCGCACGGGTTGGCGTGCTTGATCACCGCGACGCACGGCACGTCACCGTGGTCGTGGGCCGCGCGCCAGGCGGCGTCGGCGTCGACGTAGTTGTTGTAGGACATCTCCTTGCCGTGCAGCTGCTCGGCGGCGGCGAGACCGGGCGCACCGGAGACGTAGAGCGCGGCGGCCTGGTGCGGGTTCTCGCCGTAGCGCAGGTCGGCCTGGCGGTTCCAGGCGCCCGCGACCCAGCCGGGGAAGGGGTCGCCGTCAGGCGCCAGCACGCTGCCCATCCACGACGCCACCGCCACGTCGTAGGTCGCGGTGTGGCGGAACGCGGCCACGGCGAGGCTCCGCCGGTCGGCCGAGCGTGAAACCGCCCTCCTTGACGCTCTGCAGCACCTCGTCGTAGCGCGCCGGATCGACGACGACGGCCACGCTGTCGTGGTTCTTCGCCGACGCCCTGACCATCGCCGGGCCGCCGATGTCGATCTGCTCGACGCACTCCTCCGGCGCCGCGCCCGAGGCGACCGTGGCGGTGAACGGGTAGAGGTTGCTCACCAGCAGCTCGAACGGGGCGATGCCGAGCTCGTCGAGCTGGGTGAGGTGCTCGGGCTTGCGGGTGTCGGCGAGCAGCCCGGCGTGCACGCGGGGGTGCAGCGTCTTGACCCGCCCGTCGAGGCACTCGGGGAAGTCGGTCAGCTCCTCCACCGGGGTCACCGGCACGCCCGCGTCGGCGATGCGCTGGGCGGTGGAGCCGGTGGAGACGATCTCGACGCCCAGCGCGTGCAGGCCGGTGGCCAGCTCCGACAGTCCGGTCTTGTCATAGACGCTGATCAGGGCACGCTTGACGGGCCTGCGGTCAGTCACGGGATGGTCACCTCTCGTCCGTTGACGGTGGCCCCGTGGCGGGCCAGCGCGGCGACGGTCGACACGAGCAACCGCCGCTCCTCGATCTTGATGCGCTCGTGCAGGCTCTCCACGTCGTCGCCCGGCTCCACGGGCACGGCGGCCTGCGCGAGGACCGGGCCGGTGTCGACGCCGTCGTCGACGAGGTGCACGGTCGCCCCGGTGATCTTCACGCCGTAGGCCAGCGCGTCGGCGGGCCCGTGGATTCCGGGGAACGACGGCAGCAACGCCGGGTGCGTGTTGATCATCGGGACGCCGAGGGCCTCGCGGAACCCCGGGCCGAGGATCTTCATGAACCCGGCGCTGACGACGAGGTCGGGCCGCTGCTCGGCGACGGCCTTGGCGAACGCTGCGTCCCACGCGGTCCGGTCGGCGAAGTCGGCGACGCGCAGGTGGAACGCGGGCACCCCGGCCCGCTCGGCTCGCGCGAGCCCCTCGATGCCGGACCGGTCGGCGCCGACGCCCACGACCTGCGCCGGGTAGTCGGGCGCGGCGGCCACGTCGAGCAACGCCTGCAGCAAGGTGCCCGAGCCCGAGACGAGCACCACGACCCGGGCGGGCACGGGAACCTCGACCCGGTAGGACGGGGGCAAGCGCAACTCCTCGACGGGGGTGTGGGGCCCTTCAGCGTAGGCGGCGCCCCCGCGCCTGTGGTGCAGCGGCCGTCACAGCACCCGTTTGGTGCGCCGAGTTGGGTAAACGCCTGCGCGCGCCCACTTCGAGCGGCCTGCGGGGCTGCTCCTGCGCTTCCGCGTCCCGCTCGGGCGGCTACTCCTACTCCGCCCGAGGAGCTTTCATGCTCCGCCCTGGCGCTTACTCCTGTTCCGCCGACGAGCTTCCTGCGTCCCGCTCGGGCGGCTACTCCCGCTCGGTCCGACGAGCTTCTGTGTCCCGCTCGGGCGGCTACTCCCGCTCGGTCCGACGAGCTTCCGCGTCCCGCTCAGCCCGCTCCCGCTCCTTCAGGGCGACGAGCTCCGCTACCGTCCGCGGCTTGGGCGGCGCCGCGGCAGGCTGGGGAATGGGCGGCGGGGGCGGAGATGTGGGGCGCGGGGGCGGAGGCGGGGCGGCCTCGCGGTCCCAGCTCGGGGCGCGCCGCTTCCCGGTCGCCCGGGCGACGGCAGCGGCCTGGTCGCCGTCCCGCTTCCGCCCGCGCCGCCCCAGCCAACCCCGGCTCTTTGCGCTCGCGGCGACCTGCTCACCCCCGCGATCCGCCGCCCCACCACGGCGCGGCGCACCCCCGCCGACCCGCATCGGCCCGACCTTCCCATCGAGCCCACTCACGCCGCCGTGGTCCTTCGCATCCCCACGGCCTACCCCGCCGCCCACACGGCCCTGGTCCGCTGGGTTGCTGTCCTCCCCGATCAGGTTTTCCTGGTCGGGGAGTTCGTCGGCGCGGCCCTGCTGGTCGGCACTGGCCGGGCGGTCGGCGCGCTCCGGGCGGTTTCGGTGGTCGGCCCTGGCCCAGCGGTCGGCGCGGTTCTGGCGGTCAGCGTTGTCGGTGCGGTTTCGGTCGTCGGGCCTGTCCTGGTGATCGGTGCCGCGCGATCCGTCCGTGCCGGCCCGAGCGTCCCTCTCGTCAGCGCGGGCCTGCTCATCGACCAGCGGCTCCTCGTCGACGTCGTCCCAGTCGTCACGGCTGCCCGCGCCCGCCCGGCTGTCCTGCTCGTCGTCGGCCTCAACCTCGCCGCGGACGCCTTCGCCGATCAGGCGTAACCCCTTGCCGCGTGGCGGGTCGCCCGCGTCCTCGTGGGCGTGGGCGTGGGCGCCGAGGCTCTGGCCGCCACCACCGGCTTCATCCTCTGGATCGCCGGCAGAGTCGTCATCGACAGCGTGCTCACCGACTTCGTCAGCGGGCTCTACCTCGACGTCGTCCACGTCACCGACCTCGTCGAGCTCACTGACGTCATCGAGGTCATCCGCATCGCCGAGCCAGGCTTCCTCAAGATCACCCGCGTCGTCCAGGTCATCGTCCTCGTCGAGTTCGCCGACGTCATCGAGGTCCGTAGCGTCATCAGGCCCGGCTTCGTCGTGATCACCAGCGTCGTCAAGCCCACCACCATCGCCGAGGTCACCGGCCTCGGCGACGTCCTCGGCGTCGTCCACGGCGGCGTCCGCCTCCCTGGTCGTGTTCGCTTTCGACACCCGCGACCCGGGCGTCCTCCGCATCCGACGTCACGACCCCGCCGCTCTCGACTGCGGTATCAACGCTGGTCCTGCGGCCGCGACGGGTGCCGGCGCGGTCGGTGGTGCGGTCGGTTTGCGCGCCGGTGGCACCTTCGGTGGCCCCGTCCTCAGCGGCGGTCTCGCCACGGCTCTGGATGCTCGCCATCACGAGCATCGGCACACCGACCAGGAGCATGGCGGCGGGAACGACCAGGCCGACGGGCACCTGCACGGGGTCGAAGGCGCCCGCAGCGAGCCGTCCACCTGCCATCTCGGAGAGCACGCCCAGGGCGACAGCGACCACGCCGGTCGCGGCGGCTGCGGCGGGCAGCCGGCTTGGGGTGGGAAGGGAGCGACGGCAAATCAGCCCGGCGGCGACGCCGATGGCCACGGGCAGCAGAAGCACGGAAAGCGCCCATGCGGGCGGCGTCGACGTCGGCAACGCGGCCAGCAGCGGGAAGCCCGAGGGCGGGCCGGGGAAGACGGCGAAGGGTGAGCTCGTTGCGGAGCCGACCCCGACGCCTGGGCCGAGCGCCCAGCTCGTGCCGCCCACGATGGCGTTGGGCAGGTAGGCCAGCACCACCATCGTCAGCCCGACTCCGGCCCCGAAGCCCGGGGCGGTCGTGCGGTAGGAGTCCGCGACGGCGCCACCGCCGAGCACCAGCGCGACCAGCAGGATCAACGCCCCCGCGCCGAGCAATCCGACCAGCGCGAAGCCCGCGGCTCGGGCGCCCACGCGTCCCCAGGCCGGGATGCGCAGCTCCCACTCGGGTGGAAGCCCACAAGCCCGCACGACGCCGATCGCCGCGCCCGTTCCCGCCACCAGCCCCGCGCCGACGAGCGCTGCCCACGGCGCCGCTCCGACCTCGGTCGAACGGGGAAGCAGCGCGCTGCCCAACACCGCAACGGCCGCGTGCCCTCCGGCGATGGCGGCCAGCACGGGTCCCGCGTCGACCCGGAACCGACCACCCAGCTTGCGTGCCGCCCAGCGCGCCCCGACCTGCGCGATCGCGATGACCGCCGCGGTCGGCACCAGCGGCAACACGCTCAGCGGCTGGCCCTCGAGCGACAACGGGATCTGGTGTGCGGCCAGCCACAGCGGGATCCCTGCGGCAAAGGCCCCGTCGGCCGTCAGGCCACCGCCCGCGGTCAGCACGACGAGCGCGACGGCGGGCACCAGCACCGCGTAGCTGACCAGCACCGTGCCCATGGCGCAGGCCAGCAGGACGCGGAGCCGGTCGAGGCCCTCGACGGGGGCAACGACGGGTTCGACCTGCGCCGGGTCGTCGACAGTGGTCACCTGTCAAGGGTCGCAGCGCATCAGCGCTGAGCGAGGAAGGCACGCCGCGCAAGACCCACATACCGGTCGGCAGAGGCATGAGCGAGGACACGCCGGGCTCCCGCCATGAGGGGCCACCCGAGGTCGGCTGGTCCTACCGGTCGGGGTTGGGGAACACCTGGGTCGGGTCGGGGCGGCCGTCGTCGGGCTGGCCGTGGCGGCCTCCCCGCGGCGAGCCGTGCCTGCCCGCGCGACCGGGCGCGCCCTGGTCAGGCTGGCCGGAGGGGTCGGCTGAGCTGTCCGGCTCACCCAGCCAGCCCGGGGCCGCGACCATCGTGGCGTCCGGGGCGCCGGAGGAGGCCTGACCCATGGCGGGAGTGGCGTCGGACTCCGCCCACGCGCGTTGGACGCGGAACGCCGTGGCCTCCGGACCGGTCTTCGGGTTGCCGCGGGCCACGTCGGGCGGCCGCATGGCGGGGTTCGAGGGAGGTGCCGCGGACGGCGCAGAGCCGGGTCGCGGCGGCGCCGCTTCCCCATAGGAAGCCATGGACGACGGCGCGGGACGGCCATTGGACGGCCCGACAGTGGGCTGCCCATGGCCGGCCTGCGCTGCATCTCCGGTCCCCGACGCGGCGCGGGCAACACCCTGACCAGACGACGCTGCACCGTTGCCTGGCGCGCCATACACCGGAAATTCGCCCGTCGGCGCGTGGTGCGCCCCGGACGAGCTCGAACCTGGGCGCGCCGCCCGCTGCCCAGACGTGCCGAGGGCCGGGGCCGCGTGCGATGGTCCGGACCCCGTGACGCCTGCCTGCGGGCCGCCCGTGCCGGACAGGCCGTACAGCGGCGGAGCCGAGCTTTGCGGGGTAGGACCCCCGACAGCGGCGGCGTTCGTCCCGTTGGCCGTGCCGAACGGCGACGGGGCCGCGGCGCCGGGCACCGCGTGCGATGCGCCGGACGTCGAGGCGGGCCCGTTCACAGCGCCGGGTGTGCCCGACAGGCCGGAGAGCTGCGCGGACCCGTCGCTGGTGGGTGTCTGGCCGCGCTCGCCCGCCGAGCCGTAAGGGGACGCCTGCGCATCCGCGGGCACGTTGTACCCCGACCAGCTGCGCTCGTTCGCCGCCCCGGGCTGGCCGTATTGGGGCGCCGATCGCTCGCCGGGCCTGCCGTACGCCTGCTTTTCGCGCTCGCCGGCATGGCCCACCTGACCTGGGCCGGACACGCCGTAGAGCGGGGCGTCGGCGGGCACACTGGACGGGCCGGTCTCCGTGGACCGGGACCGTCCTGTCAGTCCCTGCAACAACGCCGGGCCCTCAGCGGGCACCGCGTGTGCTGGTCCGGAGGTCGTCGAGCGCTCGGCGGGGGTGGCGTGGGGGCCGTATTGCGGCGACCTCTCGCCGGGCCCGCCCGGGTTCTGTATGGGCTTGCCATTTGGGCCTGAGTATCGGGCCGCGGACGGATCGGCGGCGCCGTTCTGTGTCTGCTCCGCTTGCCCGGGCCGGCCACCCGCGCCGGACGGGTTGCGCCCAGTGAGGCCGTAGAGCGGCGCAGATCCCTCGCCGGCGACGCCGGGCGAAGCACCTGATGGGCCACGCTCAGGCGGCTGCGTGCCGTTGACGGCGCTCGCGCCGGAGAGGCCGTACAGGGGCGCCTGCCCTTCGCCGAGGGCCTGCGCGGCCTCGCCGCGCTCTCCTGCCGTCGCACCGTTGACGGAGCCCGCACCGTACGGCGACTGCCGAGCCTCCGCAGCCGGCCGCCCATGCTCGCCCGCCGTAGCACCTGCGCCCGTGCCATACGGCGACTGCTGAGTGCCTGCGGCCGTCTGCCCACGCTGCCCTGCCGAGGCACCGTTGGCCGCACCCACGCCATACGGCGACTGCTGGGCGTCTGCGGCCGTCTGCCCACGCTGCCCTGCCGTGGCGCCATTGGCTGCGCCTGGGCCATACGGCGACTGCTGAGCGTCCGCAGCCGTCCGCCCGCGCTCGCCTGCCGTGGCACCGTTGGCCGCACCCGCACCGTACGGCGATTGCTGGGCTTCCACGACCGCCTGACCGCGCTCGCCGGGCGTGGTGGGGTTCGCGGTGGTGGGGCCGCCCAGGCCGTACAGCTGAGGAGCTCCGGACGCCTGACCACCGGCTGCAGCGCCGTTCAGCGGGTTCGCGCCCGCGAGGCCGTACGGCGACGCCTGAGCATCACCCGGGTGACGGGCCGCCTGCCGCAGCGCCGTTCAGCGGGGTCGAGCCGGTGAGGCCGTACATCGGCGTCTGGGCTTCGCCCTGACCGCCCGCACCACCGAGGCCGTACACCGCGTTCGCGCCGGTCATACCGTACGACGGTGCCGGGGCATCCTGCCCGCGCTCGCCGCCCGTGGCGCCGTTGACCGCGCCGGCGCCGAGCGCCGCATCCGCGGGTGTCGGGCTGCGTTCTCCGGCCACGGCCCCGTTGACCGCGGTAGCGCCGTAGGCGGACGCGGGAACGACCTCGGTCGCGTCCTTCGGCGCCGAACCGGCCGACAGCCCGAACGCGGGGACCGAGCCGGGCTCGCCCGCCGGGAACGCGCCGGAGGCGGGCGCGCCGATCAGGGCGGTGTTGTCCAGCACGTCCCCGTACCGCGGAGAAACGCCGTAGACCGTGGTCGGGCTACTGCTCTGGTGCAGCGCACCCAGGTGTTCCTGGGTCCAGGCCTGATCGGGCGACACCCCCCCGTACGGAGCGTTCTCGACGACAGGGGCGGCAGGCTTCGGACGACGCGCCGGAGCCCCGAGAACCCCCGCGTCGGCCAGCATCGCGCCCACCACCGCCACCGTCTCCAGGAACGCGACGGCCAGCGCGCCGACGAGCAGCCCCGTGATCCGGCTCGACACGACGACCTGCACCAACGCGAGGAGGCCGACGATCGACACCACGGCGGCAGGCGCCAGCAGCCTGCCGCTGCGCGGCAGCACGCCGACACCCGCCAGCAGGCCGCCGCCGATCACGAGCGCGCCCACGAGACCGGTGGTCCCGACGTCGCTGACGAAGCCCAAGAGGTAGAAGACCAACGACAGCGCCGCGCCGACGAACGCAAGCGCACGGACGAGCCCGGCAGGCGTCGCCGAGGCACGATTCTCGGCCTCGGCGCGCCCTTGCGGTTGCTGCGTCATGGTGGGTCTCCCTCCGCAATGGCGCGATGACGCTAACCCACCAGTGCGACACGCCGGAGAGGCGCCCTGCTGTTACGAACTTGTAGTGATCAACTCTCGCATCAGCGCGGCGGTCTCGCTCGGCGTCTTGCCGACCTTGACCCCGGCCGCCTCGAGCGCCTCCTTCTTGGCCTGGGCGGTGCCCGCCGAGCCGGAGACGATGGCGCCGGCGTGGCCCATCGTCTTGCCCTCCGGCGCGGTGAAGCCGGCGACGTAGCCGACGACCGGCTTGGTGACGTTGGCCTTGATGTAGGCCGCCGCGCGCTCTTCGGCGTCGCCGCCGATCTCGCCGATCATGACGATGGCCTCGGTCTCCGGGTCGGCCTCGAACGCGTCGAGGGCGTCGATGTGGGTGGTGCCGATGACCGGGTCGCCGCCGATGCCGACGCGGTCGAGAAGCCGAAGTCGCGCAGCTCGTACATCATCTGGTAGGTCAGCGTGCCGGACTTGCTCACCAGCCCGATCGGGCCCGCCCCGGTGATGTCGGCCGGGATGATGCCGGCGTTGGACTTGCCGGGGCTGATGATGCCGGGGCAGTTCGGGCCGATGATGCGGGTCGGTTGCCCTTGGCCGCGCGTGCGCCCAGAACTCGGCCGAGTCGTGCACCGGGATGCCCTCGGTGATGACGACGACCAGCGGGATCTCGGCGTCGATCGCCTCGATCACCGCGTCCTTGGCGAACGGCGGCGGCACGAAGACGACGGACACGTCGGCGCCGGTCTCCTTCATCGCCTCCTCGACGGTGCCGAAGACGGGCAGGTCCTTGCCGCCGAGGTCACGGTGGTGCCGGCCTTGCGCGCGTTCACGCCGCCGACGATGTTGCGTGCCCGCGGCCAGCATCGGCGCGCGTGCTTGGTGCCCTCGCCGCCGGTGATGCCCTGGACGATGACCTTGGAGTCCTCGTTGAGGAAGATCGACATGTCAGGCTCCCGCCGCTGTGCGATGTCGACGGCGCTTGCCGCGCGAGCTCGGCGGCCTTGCCGGCCGCGCCGTCCATGGTGTCCACCGGGTGACGAGCGGGTGGTCCGCCTCGTCGAGGATCCGGCGGCCCTCGATCGACGTTGTTGCCGTCGAGCCGCACGACCAGCGGCTTCGTGGCGCCGTCGCCGAGGATCTTCAGCGCCTGGACGATGCCGTTGGCGACCGCGTCGCACGCGGTGATGCCGCCGAAGACGTTGACGAAGACCGCACTTGACGTCCGGGTCGCCGAGGATGACGTCCAGGCCCGTCGGCCATGACCTCGGCCGAGGCCCGCCGCCGATGTCGAGGAAGTTGGCGGGCTTCGACGCCGCCGTAACTCCTCGCCCGCGTAGGCGACGACGTCGAGCGTCGACATGACCAGGCCCGCGCCGTTGCCGATGATGCCGACCTCGCCGTCGAGCTTGACGTAGTTGAGGTTCTTCGCCTTCGCCTTGGCCTCGAGCGGGTCGGCGGCGCGCTTGTCCCAGAGCGGCGTGCTCCGGGTGGCGGAAGTCGGCGTTCTCGTCGAGGCGTGACCTTGCCGTCGAGCGCGACGACCGGCCGTCCGCGGTCGACGGACCAGCGGGTTGACCTCGACCAGCGTGGCGTCCTCGCCGACGAAGACGTTCCAGAGCTTCTCGAGCACTCGGCGCGCCTGCTCGGCGACCGCGGCGGGAAGCTGGCCCGGCGGCGACGATCTCGCGCGCCTTCGCCTGGTCGACGCCGGCGATCGGGTCGATCGGGATGCGGGCCAGCGCCTCGGGCCGCTCGACGGCGAGCTGCTCGATCTCCATGCCGCCCTCGGCGCGAGCACATGCGCGAGGAAGGTGCGGTTGGCCCGGTCGAGCAGGAACGAGAAGTAGTACTCCTCGGCGATGTCGCTGGCCTGCGGTCGACCAGGACGCGGTGGACCGTGTGGCCCTTGATGTCCATGCCGAGGATCGCCGTGGCCGCCTCCCGGCGTCCGCGGGGTCGTCGGCGACCTTGACGCCGCCGGCCTTGCCGCGGCCGCCGGCCTTCACCTGGGCCTTCACGACCACCGCCGTGCCGCCGAGCTCGCTCGGCGGCGGCCGCGCGCCTCGTCGGGGGTCGTCGGCCGACGTTGCCCGGCAGCACCGGGACGCCGTACTCGGCGAAGAGATCCTTCGCCTGGTACTCGAAGAGGTCCACTGGCTCTCCACTCCGCTGCGCTGCGCCGCGTCTCTTGAGGGGAGGTTAGCCATCGCACCCACGTCTGCTCGGGCCTGGTCCGGTGACTGCTGTCACGCCTCAGGTCACCCGCGGTGACGCGGGAGGCAGGTCACGGCCCGGCTGCGGAACCAGCAGGAAGCACATACGTCACCTACCGTTTACACATGGAGCAGGCGGTCGAGCTGGCGAGCGCGTGCAGGTACGCGTTGCGCACGTTCGGCACCCGCGCGGGCGTGTGGGGGATGATCAAGGAAGGCGCCTGGCTCGCCGCCCGCATCGCCGTCTACCCCGGCGGCGCGATGCGTGAGCAGCGGGGCAGCGGCGGCGCCTACCGCACGGACACGCTCGCCCCGCTGCGGCGCAGCCTGGTCGTCACCGACCTGCACGCCGCGGGCACGCCGATCCTGCTCATCCACGGGATCATGGATAACCGCTCGGTCTTCACCGTGTTCCGGCGCGCGCTGCGCCGACGCGGCTTCGGCGTCGTGCACTCGGTCAACTACGGGCTGCTGACCGGCGACCTGCGCGCCGCGGCCCACGAGCTGCGCGGCCACGTCGAGCGGCTGCGCGAGCAGACGGGCGCCGACAAGGTGCATATCGTGGGGCACTCGCTCGGCGGGGTCATCGCGCGCTACTACGTGCAGCGGATGGGTGGCTCGGCGTGCGTCGACACGCTCGTCACGCTGGGCAGCCCGCACACCGGCACGCTCGGCGCCTACCTCATCCCCACCTCGCTGGGCCGTCAGCTCCGGCCGGGCTCGCCCCCGCTCACCGAGCTGGAGCTGCCCGCGCCGGGCTGCGACACGCGGTTCCTCGTCGTGTGGAGCCGGATGGACGAGATGGTGGTGCCGCAGCGCAACGCCCGCCTGCAGCACCCCGACCTCGACGTGGAGCAGCTGGAGCTGCCCGATGTGGGCCACCTCTCGCTCCCGATCGACGGACGGGTCGTGCGCTGGGTCGTCGATGCCCTGGTCCGTGCGGACCGCCGCGACCGCCGGTGGCGGGGCAGCAGCGCACCGCTCACCGACATCGCAGGCTCCGCTTCCTGAGCCGACGCAACACCGCACCCCGAGTTTGGCCACCCCGAATTCCTATGGGCCGACCGGAGTCGCTAGGTTGCCTGAGCCCGAACCTCGGACGATCACCGACGGCAACGGGGTCGACCCCGATCGACCCCATGGGATCCCCAGCCCAGCCGTCGAGGACCGGCCGCGGACGCGGTAACACCGGCAACGAGAAGGGCAGGTCTTGGCGCGCCACCGCTCCCCAAGCGGCGCCCAGGAGTACGACCCCGAACGGACCGTGCGGCTGCGCGCTGTGCACCCCACCGGGGCCCATCGTCTCCCGGCGCCACCCACGGCGTCCGTCTGCGGTCGGGCGACCGTCGCCGCCGTCGCGGCTGGTGCCGTCGTCGCGGCGGGCCAGACCCTCATCTCGCCGTTCGTCCCCGCCGAGGCGTCCCCGCAAGAGGTCAGCGCGCTGCAGCCGGTCGCCCAGGCGACGACGGCCACACCGAGCGCCGACCCCGCCGTGCGGGCCATCGGCGGCGACCAGCTCTCCCCCGCCGCGCTGAACTTCGCGACCGCGCTGGATCCCGCGTCGGCCGTGGACGTCAAGAGCCTGGCCAAGGCCACCGACCTCGGCGACCGGCTCGCCCGGAACGCGGCGCTGATCCAGTCGGCCGAGGCGAACGGGGCGCAGGACGCACACGTCGTCGGCAACGAGGCCTTCGTCATGCCCGCAACGGGCACCTTCACCTCCGGCTTCGGGGCGCGCTGGGGGGTCGTGCACTACGGCATCGACCTGGCCAACGCCATCGGCACCCCGATCTACGCCTACACCGACGGGGTCGTCGAGGACGCCGGGCCTGCTTCAGGCTTCGGCCTGTGGGTGGTGCTGCGCCACCCCGACGGCACCCACAGCGTCTACGGTCACGTGAACCGGATGTTCGTCAAGGTCGGCCAGCAGGTGCGCGCGGGCCAGCAGATCGCGGAGATCGGCAACCGGGGCGAGTCGACGGGCCCGCACCTGCACTTCGAGGTCTGGGCGCCGGACGGCACCAAGATCAACCCGCTGCCCTGGCTCGCCTCCCACGGGATCAACGTCGTGGGCGGCGCGGCGGCCCTCCAGTAGGTCCCTACAGCTTCTGCATCGGCACGCCGCCGATGAGCATCAGCCGCACGGTGCCCGAGCTGCCGAAATCGATCGTGACGGTGGCGCGTACGCCTGCCCCGTCGGAGGCGACGACCGTGCCGAGGCCGTACTTGTCGTGGTTGACCCGATCGCCGACCTCGAGGTGCAGGGAGGGGGCGAGCGAACGCTCGGGGACCTTCCAGTCGCCGCGGTCGGTGGCCGTGGGGCGGCGGCCGAAGCCGAACCGGCCGACGGGGGCGGAGCGCTCGGGCTCCACCCGCCGCCACTCGACGAGATCATCGGGCACCTCGGCGAGGAACCGCGACGCCGGGTTGGCGCTCGGCTGCCCGAACGACGAGCGGATCATGGCGCGGGACAGGTAGAGCCGCTTCTGCGCGCGCGTGATGCCGACGTAGGCGAGGCGCCGCTCCTCGGCCAGCTCCTTGGGATCGCCCATCGCCCGCATGTGCGGGAACACGCCGTCCTCCCAGCCGGTGAGGAACACGACGGGGAACTCCAGGCCCTTCGCCGTGTGCAGCGTCATCAGCGTGACCATGCCCGCGTCGTCGTCGGGGATCGAGTCGGCGTCGGCGACCAGCGCCACCCGCTCGAGGAACGCCCCGAGCGAACCGGGCTCGGGCACGCCGGGCTCGGGCTCGGCAACCTCGGGCTCGACGGCCAGATCGGCCACCGCCGCATCGCCCGCGAACTCGCGCGCGACCGTGACCAGCTCGGCGAGGTTCTCCAGCCGGGAGCCGTCCTGCGGGTCTTCGCTGGCCTCCAGCTCGGCCGTATAGCCGGTGCGCGCGTAGACGGCCTCGAGGATCTCCGCGGTCTCCGCGCCGTCGGTCGCCATCTCCTCGAGCCCTTCGAGGATCGCCACGAACGCCGCTATGCACCGCTGCGAGCGCGTGGCCATGCCCGGGATGCGGTCGGGCTCAGCCGCTACCCGCAAGGCCGCGGCGAACGAGATCCGCTGCCGCTCGGCGTAGGCCGCGACCAGCTCCTCCGCGCGATCGCCGATGCCCCGCTTGGGCACGTTGAGGATGCGCCGGAGGCTGACCGTGTCCTCGGGGTTGGACAGCACCCGCAGGTAGGCCAGCGCATCGCGGACCTCCTTGCGCTCGTAGAAGCGCACGCCGCCGACGACCTTGTAGGGCAGCCCCACCCGCAGGAACACATCCTCGAACACGCGCGACTGGCTGTTGGTGCGGTAGAAGACGGCCACGTCGGAGTTGCGGATCTCCCCCGCGTCGACCAGCCGGTCGATCTCGCCCGCGACGAAGGCGGCCTCGTCGTGCTCGTTGTCGGCGACGTAGCCGATCACCTTCTCGCCATCGCCCTGGTCGGACCACAGCCGCTTCTCGCGCCGGTCGGGGTTGCGCGCGATCACGGCGTTGGCCGCCGACAAGATCCGCTGCGTGGACCGGTAGTTCTGCTCCAGCATGATCGTGTGGGCGTCGGGGAAGTCCTGCTCGAACTCGATGATGTTGCGGATGTTGGCGCCGCGGAAGGCGTAGATCGACTGATCGGAGTCGCCGACGACGCACAGCTCGGCGGGGGCCACGCCGGGCGCCGCGGGCGCCACCAGCTCGCGGACCAGCGCGTACTGCGCGTGGTTGGTGTCCTGGTACTCGTCGACCAGCACATGCCGGAACCGGCGCCGGTAGTACTCGGCGACATCAGGCAGCCGCTGCAGCAGCGACACCGTCTCCATGATCAGGTCATCGAAGTCGAACGCGTTGGCCGTGCGCAACCGCGCCTGGTAGACCGCGTAGACCTCGGCGACCTTCCGCTCGTACCCCAGCGCCGCGCGCTCCATGGCGTCGTCGGGCGAGAGCAGCTCGTTCTTGAGGTTCGAGATCTGGGCGGCGACGGCCCGCGGCGCGAACTTCTTCGGATCCAGCTCGAGATCGCGGGTGACGAGCCCGACCAGGCGGCGCGTGTCGTCGGCGTCGTAGACGGAGAAGGCGCTGCGCACCCCGAGGTGCTTGGCCTCCCTGCGCAGGATGCGCACGCACATCGAGTGGAACGTGGACACCCACATCGCGTTGGCCCGGCGCCCGACCAGCGCATCGACCCTGGCCTTCATCTCGGCCGCAGCCTTGTTGGTGAACGTGATCGACATGATCTCGCCGGGGTGCACGTGCCGCTCGGCCAGCAGCCAGCCGATGCGGTGGGTGAGCACGCGCGTCTTCCCCGAACCCGCTCCCGCGACGATCAGCAGCGGCGAGCCCGCGTGCGTGACGGCCTGGCGCTGACGGGGGTTGAGCCCTTCCAGCAGCGCCGCGCCACGCTGGGTGGCGGGCTGGACGACATCATCGACGGGAAGTTCGAAAAGAGCGCTCATCGCGGCCACAGAGTACCGCCGCTCCCTGACAGAGCCCGCGTGTGGCACACTGCTGGCATGCTCGATCGGCGGCGATTTTTCTACGGGTACCGGACACCGGTTCCCGTGGCCAGCTGACCAGCTAGCGCGATGCCCCGGAGTCCAAGGACCCCGGGGCTTTTACACGCGCTCATGGGGCCCACCACGAGGAGGAGACCATGAGCGTGACGACCCCCGACGGCAACATCGGCGTCGATATCCCCGACGAGGATGAGATCCCCGCGTTGCGCGCGGAGATCGACGTCCTCGACGCAGAGATCCTGCGGCTGATCAAACGGCGCAGTGAGGTGTCGCAGAAGGTCGGCAGGGCGCGGATGGCCGCGGGCGGCCCGCGCATCGTCTACAACCGCGAGATGGCGGTGCTGGAGCGCTTCCGCGACCTCGGCAGCGACGGCCGCGAGCTCGGCATGATCCTGCTGCGCCTCGGGCGCGGACGCCTGGGCGGCCGCTAACGCCACCTGATCGCCCGCGCCCGTGGCACAGTGGATGCCATGGAGGCAGTGTTTGGCATCGTGGCGGCGGTCATCGCGCTCGTCGGACTGCTCGTCGCGTTGGGCCACGTCGGCTACCTGGTGATGCTGAACAACGCGGCGCGCAAGCGCGGCGTCTCCGGCGGCGCCACGAGCGAGTACGTGTCGGGCCGCTGGAAGGTCGCGGGCGGCACGGCCGCCGTCGCGTTGCTGGGGCTGCTGCTCACTTCGGGCGGCCTCACCCCCGACATCCTCGGCCTGATCATCGGCGGTGGGGCGGGCATCGCCGCGAAGCAGTCGCTCGACAGCACCCGCAAGCAGTTCCGCGGAATTCCGTGACGGGCGCCGTCGAGCGGGTCCTCGTCGTCGTCGCGCATCCCGACGACATCGATTTCGGCGCCTCGGGCACCATCGCGGGCTGGGTCGAGGAGGGCATGCAGGTCTCGTACTGCATCTGCACCTCCGGTGACGCCGGCGGCTTCGACGACACCCCCCGCGAGCAGATGGGCCCGCTGCGCGAGGCCGAGCAGAAGGCCGCCGCAGCCGAAGTCGGCGTGCAGGACCTGACCTTCCTGCGCTACCCCGACGGTCGGGTCACCCCGTCGATCGAGCTGCGCCGCGACATCAGCAGGGAGATCCGGCGCTGCCGCCCGCAACGGGTGCTCGCGCCGTCGCCGGAGATCTACTGGGACCGCCTCGGCGTCTCCCACCCCGACCACCGGGCCGTGGGGGAGGCCGCTCTCGCGGCCGTCTACCCCGATGCGCGCAACCCCTTCGCCCACCCGGAGCTGCTGGCCGAGGAAGGCCTCGACGCCTGGACCGTGTCCGAGCTCTGGCTGATGGGCGCGCCGCCCGAACGCGCCGCACATGTGGTGGACATCACACCCATGTTCCACCGCAAGATCGCCGCGCTGCGCGCGCACACGTCACAGACCGGCACGTGGAGCGAGTTGGAGCAGCGGATCCGGGGTTTCGGCGCCACCACGGCGAAGCGCTTCGGGCTGCCCGAGGGTCACGTCGCCGAGACTTTCCAGGTCGTGTCGATCGGCTGAGCGGTCGATCACGTGGGACGAGCGGCCTTCACCCTTTTGTGTGACGTCACCTCGTGTTGAGGTGCTTACGGGTGATCCGGTAGACACTCCGTCGTCGGGTGGTCACTCAAATCACATCTTGGGGGTTGGGCTGTGGCCCAGATCGTGTCTCGGGAAGAACCGCAGGCCGCTGTCTCGGTCGCGGAGCTGCTGCGCCGCTGCGCGTCGACCCCCGAGCTGGACCCCACCGAACCCGCCGACGCCGCGCCCATCCCGGTCGGCGCGCTGCTGCGCCGCGAAGGCCGCCGGACCAACGGTCTTCCGAAGGTCGCCGACCTGCCCACCGCCGAGCCGACGGTGCCCGTCCAGTCGGGGCCCGGACTGCTGCTGCGCCGGGGCGCCCTCGCGGCAGGCGCGCTGCTCGCCGCCGGTTCGGCCTTCGTGCTGACCAACGCCCTGCACGCCACCGGCCCCCAGGCCGCCGCCACCGGGTCCTACCCGGGCGAGGGGTCGCTCGACGGCGTGGCCGTCGACAACCCCACCACCCCGCTGGACAGCGGCACCGCCGCTCCCAGCTCGTGGATGCCGGTCGCGTTCCCCTCCGCGCTCACGCCGAACGTCGCCAAGCACGCCCTCAACGAGCCCGCCGTCACGGCCCCCGTCGCTGCCGCCACCGCGCGGGCGAACACCGCGGTCGCCCCGGTCCGGCAGGCCGCCGCGGCGGCCGCGTCGGGCACCGGCGCCCACGCCACGGGCGCCGTCACCCAGACCACGAAGGCGCTGGGCGACACCGTGGGCGACATCGGTCAGGCCACCCCGCTCGCCGGAGTCACCAAGACGGTCGGCAACACGGTCACGGGCGTCGGCACGACGCTGAACGACACAGCAGCTCCCGTCGTCGACGACGTCGTGGCGCCGGTCGTCTCCGCGGCGACCCCGGTCGTGTCCAAGGCGACGTCCGCTGTCGGCTCGGCGGCGACCTCGGCCACGGGCGCGGTGGGCAAGACGGTGACCGGCTTGGCGGGCGGCCTGCTCGGCAGGTGATCGCCGCCAGTTGCCCGCCCTGGCGGTGAGCACGACCGTGACGGGCGGCTCGCCGCGATCATCGGGTGCGGAGGTGCGCTAGACCAGCCGCCGGTCCGACGCCCAGCGCGAGAGCTCGTAGCGGTTGGACAGCTGGGTCTTGCGCAGGACGCTCGAGACGTGCGTCTCCACCGTCTTCACGGAGATGAACAGCTCGGCCGCGATCTCCTTGTAGGCGTAGCCGCGCGCGAGCAGGCGTAGGACGTCGCGCTCGCGGCGGGTGAGCAGGTCCAGCTCCGGATCGCTCGGAGGCGCGGCGCCGGGACGGTCGGAGAACACGTCGAGGACGAAGCCCGCGAGCCGCGGCGAGAACACCGCGTCGCCGGACCGCACGCGGCGCACCGCGTCGGCCAGCTCGCGCCCGGAGATCGTCTTGGTGACGTAGCCGCGCGCGCCCGCCCGGATGACGGCGATGACGTCCTCGGCGGCGTCGGACACCGACAGCGCGAGGAACACGACGTCGGGCTGCGCGGGCCGCACCCTGCGCAGCACCTCGGCGCCCCCGCCGTCGGGCATGTGGACGTCCAGCAGCACCACATCGGGCTTGAGGTGCCGGATGGCCGCCACCGCCTCGTCCACCGAACCGGCCTCGCCCACCACCGTGACGTCGGAGATGTTGCGGTCGAGCTCGGCGCGCACCCCGGAGCGGAACAGGGCGTGGTCGTCGACCAGGAAGACCCGGACGGGTGTCGGCTCGGTCATCACACAGCCTCCTGCGGGGTGGGCACGGGCATGCGGAGGTGCACCTCGGTGCCCTCGCCGGGAGCGCTGCGCAGCGCCGCGGTGCCGCCGTGGCGGGTGACGCGGGCGTGCACGGAGTCGGCCAGGCCGTGCCGGTCCTCGGGCACCGCATCGGGGTCGAAGCCGAGTCCCCGGTCGCGGACGAACACGTGCACCTCCCCGTCTTCCGTCTCGACGTACACGCTGATCTCCTCGACCTCGGCGTGCTTGGCCGCGTTCACCATGGCTTCGCGGGTGGCGAGCACCAGCGCCCGCAGATCGTCGTTCATGGGGCTGTCGCCGACGACGACGGGGCGCACGTCGATCGCGTAGGTGTCCTCGACCTCGGCCGCGGCCGCCGTGATCGCCTCGGCCAGACCGCCCTCGACCCCGGGCTCGGCCGAACGCGCGCGGCCGTAGCCGGTGGGCCCGTAGAGCCAGTGCCGCAGCTCGCGCTCTTGGCCGCGGGCCAGCCGCAGCACCTCACGGGGCTGGTCGGACTGGCGCTGGATCAGCGCGAGGGTCTGCAGCACCGAGTCGTGCAGGTGCGCGGCGATCTCGGCCCGCTCGGCCTCGACGATGCGCTCGCGGCGCTCCTCGCCCAGGTCGCGCATCAGCTTCAGCCACCACGGCACGGTGATCACCGCGACGCCGACCAGCGTGGCGAGGATGGCCAGCAGGGCGAACTGGATCTGCCCGAGCGCGAGGTTCCCGAACAGGAAGACCGCGATCCCGGCGGCGACGAACACCGCGCCCGCGATCACCCGCCACACCGCCGACCAGCCGCCGCCCAGGCCGAAGCGCGCTCCGGCCGTCCACCGGCGGCGCTGGGCCTGGTCGGCCTCCCGCCACACGACGGCCGCGCCGACCGCGGCGACACCGAGCGGTCCGACGATCCAGCCCACGACCGAGTTGCCCGCGGCGCTGCCCGCGATCCCGACGGCGATGCCCAGGGCGGCCAGCCCCACGGCCTGCTGGCGCTCGGGCCTGCTGACCGATCGGACGACGTCGGGCGCCTCCTGACGCACGAAGATCCACAGCAGGCCGTAGACGAGCACCCCGGCGCCGCTGACCCCCGCGAGCACCACGAACGCGGCCCGCACCCACAGCACCGGCACACCGAGGTGCTGCGCGATGCCGCCCGCCACGCCCGCCACGAACCGCCCGGAACGCAGACGGACGAGAGGCGGGGTCGGCGCACGGACCGGGGCGGTCGGCGGGGCGGGTACGGGCTGGCTCACCCACTCATGGTCACACGCGCGGGCCCGGGTGACATCGGGGGAAGCTCGGGGGATTCTCGGGGTGGTCCCTGATGGAACGCGGGCGAAGGATGAGCAGGCTGACTGCCATGAACACGACAGACGTGCACGGTGCGTTCCGTGAGATGTGGGAGACGCGGCCTGCACGGCCGCGCGACGACCGGCAGGTAGCCGGCGTGGCTGCGGCGATCGCGCGCCGCTATGACATCGACCCGGTGCTCGTGCGCGTCGGGTTCGTGGTGGCCGCCTTCTTCGGGATCGGGGCCGCGCTGTACATCGCGGGATGGATCGTCCTGCCGGACGCGCCCGCCGACCCGGCAGTGCCCGAGAGCCGCAAGCGCGGGCTTCTCGTCGTGGGTCTGGGGATCGCCACCGTCGTGTCGGTGGTGTCGCTCTTCGGCGGCCACGGCGGACGCGGGGGTGTCGTGCTGCCGCTGCTGGCGGCGCTCGCGCTGCTGTTCCTGCTGCACCGCAGCCGGGGCCACCGCGGGGTGCCGGGCCCGGGACGCGCGGCGGGGCTCAGTCAGTCGCCGACGGCCGCGGGCGGCCCGTCCCAGTCGTGGCCTCCGCAGGCCGCCGAGGGTGCCACCGCGCAGGTGCCCGCCCAGGGGGTCTCGCTGGTCAAGGGGGTCTCGGCGACCAGCCCGCCCCCCGAGGAGGACCCCAAGCCGCCGTCCTGGGACCCGCTGGGCGCCGCCCCGTTCGCCTGGGACCTCCCCGAGCCCGCGGCGGCCACCCCGCCCGCGCCCGCCCGGCGCCGCCCGCCGGTGACGCTCGTGACGCTGGGCCTCGCCCTCCTCGCGGGTGCGGGCACGACCGTGGTGCTGCTGCTGACCGGCTCGCTGGCCATACCGACCGTCCCGGTGCTGCTCGGCGTGGTGCTCGCCGTGCTCGGCACGGGCCTGCTGGTCGGGTCGTTCCTGCACGCGGGCCGGGGCATCATCCCGTTCGCGCTGCTGATCTCGGCGCTGACGTGGGGCGCGCTGGCCGCGCCGCTGGCCAGGGTCGGCGGCGACGGGTTCGGCGACATCCAGGTCGCTCCGACGAGCGTGTCCCAGCTCCAGCCGGGCTACCGCCGCACCGCCGGGGACATCTCGGTCGACCTGAGCAAGCTCGACCTGTCGGCGCCCGCGGGCGGCAACGCGTCGGACATCAACCTGGCCGTCGAGACCGGCGCGGGCGACGCGACCGTGGTGGTGCCCGCGCAGGCCGACGTGACGTTCACGGGCTCGGCCGGGTTCGGCGACGTGCAGTTCGCGGGCCAGAAGGTGTCGGGCCCGGGGTCGAAGCTCTCGGTGGTGGACGACCTGGGCAGTGACGGCGTACGGGCCGGACGGCTGTTGGTGATCGACGTCCAGACGGGCGCCGGGGACGTGGAGGTGCGTCGTGGCTGATCAGGACTACGCCGAGTTCGACCCGACGACCGAGACCAAGGTCGCACGGCGCCGGGGCCCGGACCCGCTGGCGCTGGTGGCGGGGCTGCTGACCCTGGTGATGGCGGTGTCGGCGTTCACCGGGCACCTGCCGCTCGTCCCGCACTTCGACCCGCGCTGGGTGCTGGCGGGCGCGGCCGCGCTGGTGGGGGTTCTGCTGCTGCTGGGGAGCATGCGCAGACGGTGAGCCCGCGGGCCCGGGAGCTGGGGAGCGGACCGGGACCCGCTGCGAGGGTGGAGCGGTGTCGACTGGGGGGAGTCGGCACCGCTCCCCTGTGTGTCGGGCGCTCTTACTCCCACTCGATCGTGCCGGGCGGCTTCGACGTGACGTCCAGGGCGACGCGGTTGACCTCGGCCACCTCGTTGGTGATCCGGGTCGAGATGCGCTCGAGGACGTCGTAGGGCAGGCGGGTCCAGTCGGCCGTCATCGCGTCTTCGCTGGACACCGGCCGCAGGACGACCGGGTGGCCGTAGGTGCGTCCGTCGCCCTGCACGCCGACGCTGCGCACGTCGGCCAGCAGCACGACGGGGCACTGCCAGATCTCGCCGTCGAGCCCGGCCGCGGTGAGCTCCTCGCGGGCGATGGCGTCGGCGGCGCGCAGCGTCTCCAGCCGGTCGCGGGTGACCTCGCCGATGATCCGGATCCCCAGCCCGGGGCCGGGGAAGGGCTGGCGCCCGACGATCGCCGCAGGCAGGCCCAGCTGGGCGCCCACCCGGCGCACCTCGTCCTTGAACAGCGCGCGCAGCGGCTCGACCAGCGCGAACTCGATGTCGTCAGGCAGCCCGCCGACGTTGTGGTGGCTCTTGATGGTCGCCGTGCCCGGAACCGCCGCCGGACTCGACGACGTCGGGGTAGAGGGTGCCCTGCACGAGGAAGCCGACATGGTCGCCTGCCGCCACCTCGGCCGTCGCGGCCTCGAAGACCCGGATGAACTCCCGTCCGATGATCTTGCGCTTCTGCTCGGGGTCGGTGACGCCCGCGAGCGCGGCGAGGAAGCGGTCGGCGGCATCGACGGTGTGCAGCCGCGCGCCCGTCGCGGCCACGAAGTCGTTCTCCACCTGCTCGCGCTCGCCCGCCCGCAGCAGCCCGTGGTCGACGAACACACAGGTCAGCCGGTCGCCGATGGCCCGCTGCACGAGCGCGGCCGCCACCGCGGAATCGACGCCGCCCGAGAGCCCGCAGATCGCCCGCCCGTCGCCGACCTGCGCGCGCACCGCCTCGACCGTCTCGTCGATGATCGACGCGGTGGTCCAGCCGTGCGGCGACGCCCGCGATCTCGCGCAGGAAGCGCTCCAGCACCTGCTGGCCGAACGGCGAATGCCCGACCTCAGGGTGGTATTGCACCCCGGCCAGCCGCCGGTCGAGGTCTTCGAACGCCGCGACCGCCGCCCGTTCCGACGCCGCGGTGACCGCGAAGCCTTCGGGCGCGCGCACGACCGAGTCGCCGTGGCTCATCCACACGGGGTGCCGCGCGGGCAGCCCGTTGTGCAGGACCCCGCCCGCGGTCTGCAGCTCGGTGCGGCCGTACTCGCGCGTGCCGTCCGGCGCCACCTCACCGCCGAGCGCCAACGCCATCGCCTGGAACCCGTAGCAGAGCCCGAGCACGGGGACGCCCGCGTCGAACAGGGCGGGGTCGATGCGGCGCGCGCCCTCGGCGTAGACGCTGGCGGGTCCGCCGGAGAGGATCACCGCGGCGGGCTTGCGCGCGACGATGTCCTCGACCGGCGTGTCGCCGGGGACGATCTCGGAGTAGACCTGCGCCTCGCGGACGCGTCGGGCGATCAGCTGGGCGTACTGGGCGCCGTAGTCGACGACGAGCACGGTGGGCGGCTGCACGGCGTCCAGCGTAGGCGGTGCGCCGGGACCCGTCGGGCCTGTGGTGGGCGTCTCGCCGTTCCCGACCGACGCATCCCCGGCCCGGCGTGGCAACCTGCGTCCATGAACGGAGCCGAGCGGACGCTCGACCGGCGACGCGCGCCCACCCGGTCGTGAGCGTGCCGGCCGGGGTCGTCGGCACCTACCCCGGCCGGGGACACGACGAGATGCTCGCTGCCGACGGCGCGGTCCAGGCGGGCTGGGGCGATCTCGCCGCCCTGCTCGACCAGAGCTCACCGGCCGGGCTCGCGGCCTTCACCCGGCGGCTGCTGGCCGACGAGGGCGTCACCTACCGGCCGCCCGGGGGCGAGGACGAGCAGCCGTGGGCGCTCGATCCGCTGCCGCTCCCGCTGGATGGGCCGACGTGGGCCGGGCTGGAGGCGGGCGTCGCGCAGCGGGCCCTGCTGCTCGAGCGGCTGCTGGCCGACGTCTACGGGCCCCGGCTGACGCTGCGCACCGGGCTGCTGCCCGTCGAGGTCGTGTTCGGCCACCCCGGCTACGTCCACGGCTGGGCGCGGGCCACCCCGCGGCCCCGCGAGCTGTTCCTGGCGGCCACCGACCTCGTGCGCACCCCGGAGGGCTGGCGCGTGCTCGGCGACCGGGTGCAGGCCCCGTCCGGCGCCGGCTACGCGCTGGCCAACCGGCGGATCGTCACGCGGGTGCTCGCCGCGGTCCGCCGGGACGCCCAGATCCAGCGCCTCGGCCCGTTCTTCGACGCGATGCGCCGCGGCCTGGAGGAGCTCGCCCCGGCCGCGGACCGGGCCCACGTGGTGCTGCTGACCCCCGGGCCGCAGAGCGAGACGGCGTTCGAGCAGGCGCTGTTGGCGTCGCGGCTCGGGTTCCCCCTCGTGCTCGGCACCGAGCTCACCGTGCGCGAGGGCAGGGTGTGGCGGCGCACGATGGGCGGCGCGGGGCGGCTCGAGCCGGTGGACGTGATCCTGCGCCGGGTCGACGCGCCCTGGCTTGACCCGCTGGACCTGCGCCACGACTCGCACCTCGGCGTGCCGGGCCTGTTGGAGGCCGCGCGGCTGGGCACCGTGGCCGTCGTCAACGGGATCGGCAGCGGGGTGGCGGAGAACCCCGGCCTGTTGCCGTTCCTGCCCGCGCCTGGCCCAGGCCCTGCTCGACGAGCCGCTCACGCTGTCGAGCGCGCCGACGTGGTGGTGCGGCGATCCGACGGGCCGCTCGCACGTCCTCGCCCGGATGGCCGACCTGCTCATCAAGCCGATCGCACGCAGCGAAGGGCGGGCCACGGTGGACGGGGCGGCGCTCACGACGGCCGAACGGGCCGCGCTCGCCGCGCGCATCGAGGCCGAGCCGCACGCCTGGATCGGGCAGGAGCCGCAACGCCAGAGCACCGCGCCGGTGATCGCCGCCGACGGAACGCTCGACGCCCAGCGGCTGGTGCTGCGCACGTTCGCGGTGGCCGCCGGGGGCGGGTTCCAGGTGCTGCCGGGCGGGCTGGCCGAGGCGGGGGTGCGCGGCGACACGGTGGCCAAGGACGTCTGGGTGAGCGGCCGCCCCACGCCGGCCGCGCCGTCGACGGGCGCGCCGGTCGGGGCCGAGGCGCTGGATGCGCTCTCCCCCCGCGTGGGCGCCGACCTGTTCTGGCTGGGCCGCTACGCCGAGCGCGCCGAGGGCACGGCGCGGATGCTGCGCGCGGTCGCCGACCGGTTCGCCGACTTCCACTCCTCCCCCGAGCCCGCGGGCGGCGAGGCGCTCGACGTGCTGCTGCGCGCCGCCACCGCCGTCACCGCAACGCCGCAGGGCACCCCACTGCACACGCTGCTCACCGACCGGGACCTCCCGGGCTCGCTCGCCTACGCCGTGCATCGCCTCACCGCCGCGGCGCAGGCCGTTCGCGAGCAGCTGTCCACCGACACCTGGCTGGTGCTGGGGCGGCTGGAGTCGGTGCTCGCCGGGCTGGCGGCGGCCGGTCCGGACGGCGCGGACGCCTCCCGTGCGCTCTCGCGGGTGCTGGAAGGGCTGCTGGCCCTCAGCGGGCTGGCCGCCGAGAGCCACGTCCGCGACGCGGGCTGGCACCTGCACGACGCGGGCAAGCGTGTGGAGCGGGCGCAGCACGTCGCCGCCCTCGTCGCCGCGACCCTGTGCGAGCCGGGGCTGCCCGCCGCCGACGGGCTCGTGCTGGAGTCGGTCCTGATCACCGTGGAGAGCGTCATCACCTACCGCCGCCGCCGGCGCACCGGCCTCGACGCCGTCCTGGAGCTA
This sequence comes from uncultured Actinomycetota bacterium, assembly GCA_963822805.1. Lineage (GTDB taxonomy): Bacteria > Actinomycetota > Actinomycetes > Mycobacteriales > Pseudonocardiaceae > Pseudonocardia. Next base: position 48,326 of record CAWGIV010000013.1, read on the forward strand.
CTGATCACCGACCCGGACAACCCCCGCTCGATCGGCTACCAGGCCGACCGGCTGCGCCAGGACGTCGCGCACGTCCCCGGGCCGGACGGCGGCGTGCTGGCCGCGCTCGTCGACGTCGAGGGGCGGTTGGCCGGGCTGCGGCCCGCCGACCTCGCCGCGGTCGGGCCGGACGGCACCCGGACGCAGCTGCGGAGCACCCTCACCGGGCTCGGGCAGGAGCTGTCGGCGTTCGCCGAGGTGTTGGAGGGGTCCCGGTTCGCCCCCGGAGCCCCACCCCGGCCGTTGGGCCCCGTCGCGGCGATCGGCGGCGCATGAACCGCACCTACCGGATCAGCCACCGCACCACCTACGGCTACGACGGCGACGTGGGCGAGAGCTTCGGGCGCGCGCACCTGCTGCCCCGCGACCGGCCTGGCCAGACCTGCCTGGAGGGGCGCGTCACCATCAGCCCGCGGCCCGCCGAGCAGCGCGAGCACACCGACTGGTTCGGCAACCGCTCCACCTATTTCGCCGTCACGCGCAGCCACCGCAAGCTGGAGGTGCTGGCGGAGAGCACCGTCGCCGTCGACGACCGGTCGTTCCCTGCGTCGACGCCCGCGTGGGAGGAGGTGCGCGACGGCCTGCGCGCCGCCACCGACCCGCTACGGCTGGACGCCAGGACGTTCACCCTGCCCTCGCCGCGCCTGCCCGCCCACGCCGAGGTGGCGGAGTACGCCCGCCTGTCGTTTCCGCCGGGGCGGCCGCTCGCCGATGCCGCCATCGACTTCACGACCCGGATCTACGAGGACTTCCGCTACGTCAGCGGCTCGTCGACGGTCGGCAGCACCGTCCCCGAGCTGCTGGCCCGCGGCTCGGGGGTCTGCCAGGACTTCGCCCACCTCGCCGTCGCGGGGCTGCGCACGATGGGGCTCGCGGCCCGGTACGTCAGCGGCTACCTGGAGACGATGCCGCCGCCGGGCCGTCCGCGATTGGTGGGCGCGGACGCCTCGCACGCGTGGGTGTCGGTGTGCACCGGGGCGGGCTGGCTCGACCTCGACCCGACGAACGACCGGGTCGTCGACGCCTCCTACGTGGAGCTCGCGCAGGGCCGCGACTACGGCGACGTCCCCCCGTTGAAGGGGGTGATCTTCGCTGCCTCCACCGAGAGCGTGATGGACGTCGCGGTGGACATGATCCGTCTGGATCCCGGGTAGAGGGCCCCGTGCGTTCCTTCTCCTGCCCGGTCTGCGCCCACCTCGTGGTCTTCGAGAACTTCTCGTGCCTGAACTGCGGCACGCCGCTGGGCTACTCCCGGGACGGGCGCGACCTGGTCGCCCTCACGGGAAGACCCGCTGCGCCAACTCGGCCGTGGCCCGCTGCAACTGGCTCGTCGACGGGCCGGGGCAGCTGTGCGGCTCGTGCGCGCTCACCCGCACCCGTCCGGCCGACGACGACACCGCGGCGATGGCCGCGTTCGCCGACGCCGAAGCGGCCAAGCGGCGGCTGGTCTACCAGGCCGACGACCTGGGCCTCACCACCGAGGGCGTGGTGTTCGACCTGCTGTCGTCGGCCCAGGAGCCCGTGATCACCGGGCACGCCGACGGGGTGGTGACCATCGACCTCGCCGAGGGCGACGACGCGCACCGGGAGGCGCTGCGCGTCCAGCTCGCCGAGCCCTACCGGACGATGCTCGGGCACCTGCGCCACGAGACCGGCCACTGGTACTGGACGGTGCTGGTGCAGGACGACCCCGAGCCGTTCCGGGCGCTGTTCGGCGACGAACGCGCCGACTACGCCGAGGCCCTGCAGCGCCACTACTCCGCGCCCGCCGACGAGGGGTGGGTGGAGCATTACGTCAGCTCCTACGCCACCGCGCACCCGTGGGAGGACTGGGCCGAGACGTTCGCGCACTACCTGCACATCCGCGACACGATCCAGACGGCCGCCGCGTACGGGATGGTGGTGGGCGGCCCCGACGCCGAAGCGGCCCCCGACGCCCCGCTGGCCGCCGCCCCCCGCGAGGACCCGAGCGGCTTCGCCGAGATCATCGGCACCTGGTTCCCGCTGACCTACGCCCTCAACGCGGTGAACCGCTCGATGGGAAAGGACGACCTCTACCCCTTCATCCTCTCCCCGACGGTGCTGGAGAAGCTGGAGTTCGTCCACCGCGCGGTGACGGCCGCCTAGGTGCGGATCGAGAGGCCGACGCGCTGGAACTCCTTGAGGTCCGAGTAACCGGTCTTGGCCATCGCGCGGCGCAGGGCGCCGAACAGGTTGACCTCGCCGTAGGCGCTGCTGGCCGGGCCGAAGAGCACCTGCTGCAGGTCGCCGACCTCCGCCGCCACCCCGACGACCTCCGAGCGCGGGAGGGAGGGGTGGGCCACCGACGACGTCCAGTAGGTGCCGGACGCGGCGGCGTCGGACGCCGCGGCTAGCTGCTCGCCCAGCATCACGGCGTCGGCCCCGCACGCGATGGCCTTGGCGACGTCGCCGGAAGTGCGGATACCGCCGTCGGCGATCACGTGGACGTAGCGGCCGCCGGTCTCGTCGAGGTAGTCGCGGCGGGCGGCGGCGGCGTCCACGATCGCGGTGGCCATGGGGACGCCGATGCCCAGCACCTCGTCGGTGGTGGTGGCCGAGGACTCCCCGTATCCGACGATCACGCCCGCGGCGCCGGTGCGCATGAGGTGCATCGCGGTGCGGTAGTCGCCGCATCCCCCCGCAACCACAGGCACGTCGAGGGAGTTGATGAAGTCCTTCAGGTTGAGCGGCTCGCCCCGCGAGACGTGCTCAGCCGAGATGATCGTGCCCTGGACGACGAGCACTTCCACGCCCGCGGCGAGCAGGTCCGGGGTCAGCTCACGGGCCCGCTGCGGGCTGACCCGCGCCGCGACGGTGACGCCTGCTTCCCGAACCCGCTTCAGCGCCTCGGCGAGCAGCGCGCTGTCGATCGGGGTGGCGTGCAGCTCCTGGAGGAGGCCCACCGCGGCGGCCGGGTCGTCGTCCTCGGCGGCGGCGACGACCCTGGCCAGTGCGGCGTCGGCGTCGGCGTGCCGCGCCCACAGCCCTTCGGCGTTGAGCACGGCCAAGCCGCCCAGCTGCCCGATCCGGACCGCGCTCGCGGGCGACACGACGGCGTCGGTGGGGTGGGTGACCAGCGGTATCTCGAAGCGGTAGGCATCGAGCTGCCAGGCGGTGGACACCTCCTGCGAGCTGCGCGTCCGCCGCGACGGCACGATCTCGACCTGCTCAAGGTCGTAGCTGCGGCGGGCCTCTCGGCCCATCCCGATCTCCACGAGGTCACGCACGGATGATCAGGGTAGCCGGGCGACCAGGGTGACCGCGCACCCCACATGCCGACCCCGCACCCCGCAGCAGCCCCACCGCACACCCCGCAGGCACCGTGCGCGGTCCTCACCAGCCCTGCTCAGTCGGCGCGGAGCCTGCGAGGTCAGCCGGAAGACGTGCGCCGCGGTGGTCCAAGGCGTGGGGCCCACGATCGGCGTCCAGCCTCGCGGTGATCGTCAAGAGTGGGACATGAGCGCCATATACGGCCGTCATGTGATGCGTGCTGGACCGCCAACCGCAGCCCCGGTCAGCGGCCAGATCCTGGCGTCCGCCGGCGTGCGCCCGAGTCAGCGGCCCGAGTAGTTCGGGGCCTCCACCGTCATCGTGACGTCGTGCGGGTGGCTCTCCTTCAGCCCCGCCGCGGTGATGCGGACGAGTTGGGCCTGCTGCAGCGCCGGGATCGTCTGGGCGCCCGCGTAGCCCATGCCGGAGCGGAGGCCGCCGGTGAGCTGGTGGACGACCTGGGCCAGCGGGCCGCGGAAGGGGATGCGGCCCTCGATGCCTTCGGGGACGAGCTTGTCCTCCGACAGGACGTCGTCCTGGCCGTAGCGGTCCTTGGAGTAGCTGCGGGCGTCGCCGCGCCCGCGCATGGCCCCGAGCGACCCCATCCCGCGGTAGGTCTTGTACTGCTTGCCGCCGACGAGGATCACCTCACCGGGGGATTCCGCGGTGCCCGCGAGCAGGCTTCCCAGCATCACCGAGGAGGCGCCCGCGGCGATCGCCTTGGCGATGTCGCCCGAATACTGGATGCCGCCGTCGCCGATCACCGGCACACCCGAGGCGGCGCACGCTTGCGCGGCCTCGTAGATCGCGGTGATCTGCGGCGCACCGACGCCCGCGACGACCCGCGTGGTGCAGATCGAACCCGGCCCGACGCCGACCTTCACCGCGTCGGCCCCCGCCTCGACGAGCGCAGCCGCGCCCGCTCGGGTGGCCACGTTGCCGCCGACCACGTCGACGGAGTGCCCGACCTCGCGCGCAGCTTGGCCACCGCTCCAGCACGCGCCGGGAGTGCCCGTGCGCGGTGTCGACCACGAGCACGTCCACGCCCGCCTCGACGAGGCCGCCTCGCGCGGGCGTAGCCGCTCGCCCACCCCGACCGCCGCCGCGACGACGAGCCGCCCGTGCGGGTCCTTGGTGGCGATCGGGTACTTCTCGGTCTTGTTGAAGTCCTTGATCGTGATGAGGCCGCGCAGGATGCCGCCGCCGTCGAGCACGGGCAGCTTCTCGAGCTTGTGCCTGCGCAGGAGCCCGAGCGCCGCCTCGGCCGAGACACCCACCCGCGCGGTGATCAGCGGCGCGTGCGTCATCACCTCATGGACGGGGCGGCTGTGGTTCATCTCGAACCGCATGTCGCGGTTGGTGATGATCCCGACGAGCTTGCCGTCGTCGGAGGTGACGGGCACCCCGGAGATGCGGAAGCGGGCGCAGAGCGCGTCGACATCGGCCAGCGTGGCATCGGGCTTGCAGGTGACCGGGTCGGTGACCATCCCGGCCTCCGAGCGCTTGACCACCTCCACCTGCGCCGCCTGCTCGGTGACCGACAGGTTGCGGTGCAGCACGCCCAGCCCGCCCGCGCGGGCCATCGCGATGGCCATGCGGGACTCGGTGACCGTGTCCATCGGCGACGACACGAGCGGCACCGGAGCGCGACCCGCGGGTGAGTCTGCGTGCTCGTGTCCGCGCCGCTCGGCACGACATCCGACTCGGCGGGCAGGAGCAGCACGTCGTCGAAGGTCAGGCCCAAGGCGGCGAACTTCGGTGGCAGTCCGGCGGTCTCGCTCGTCATGTCACCTTTCCCAGCGTCTCTCTCGTACCCACCCGACCGGAGCCATCTGGTGCGACCACCGGTCAAGCGGAGCCTCGGCCCCCGAACACCACCCCATCGTATCTGCGCCCGCCCTCGGGGTGCCGCCGCCGCCGGGGATCCGCCTCCATGGCGGAGTATCGTCGACGCCGTGTCACCAGATGCGCTGCCGCCGGACCCGTTCGCCGGGGATCCGCACGACCCCGCGCTGTCGATCGACGAGACCGAGCCGGGGGATTCCGAGACGCTGAGCCTCGACGAGCGCGACGAGGTCGTCGCCGATCTCGCTGATCTCGCGGTCTACCAGGCGTTGTTGGAGACGCGCGGCGTGCGGGGCATCGTCGTCGATTGTGGTGACTGCGGCGAGCAGCACTACCACGAGTGGAGCCTCCTGCGGGCCAGCCTGCAGCAGCTGCTCGACGAGGGCCAGATGCGCCCGCACGAGCCCGCCTTCGATCCCGATCCGGCGAGCTACGTGACGTGGGAGTACTGCCGCGGTTACGCCGACGCGGTGCTCTCCGACTCCTGAGCCCCAACTCCTGAGCCGATGACGAAGGCCCCGGTTCCCGAGCGGGAACCGGGGCCTTTCGCTGTCAGCTGGTTTCGGTGACCGGGGTCGTGGACTCCTCCGTGGTGCCGCTGGAGGACGTGACCTTGGTCGTGTCCTTCGTGTCCTTCGAGCCCTCCGGCGTCGCGGACGGGTCCGTCGTGCTGCTCGCACCGCCGGTCGGACCGGCAGGCGACTCCGGCGCGGGCGTCGTCGGCGTGGCCGCGGTCACCGGCGGCGCAGGCTTGGGCCGCGGCGAGTGCGTGGGCCGGATCGTGGTCGAGGCGGGCGCAGGCTCCTCGGTCGTCGGGGTCGGCGTGACCGTGCCGGTGGCCGCGGGTGCCTGCGAGAGCTGAGCCCCCGCCGGGATCGGCCGGGCCCGGTCCGTCTTCAACGGCGTGGCCGGATCGACCTTCGTGCCCGTCGGGGTCTCCGCCGCCTTGGCGACGAGGAAGTTCTTCACGTCGACGAGCTGGGCCTGCCCCTCTTGGGGCCGGACCGCGCTGAGCTCCTTCTGAGCCTGCTGGAGCTCGGCGGCCGCGGCCTGCGGCTGCCCGTCGGTGAGGGCCTTCTTGGCGCTTTCGATCTTGTCCGACGCCCGCACGGCGGCCTCGACGGACGCGGCACGCTCGCTGAACAGCATCTTCGACACCGGCCACAGGGTGCTGTCGGGCTCGGCCGATGCCGAACCGATCGACACCCCACCGCCGACCAGCACGAGGAACGCCGCCGCCGCCGCGACCGGGACCAGGTGCCGGGCGCGTCCGGAACGGGTGGGCCGGTTGGCCTTGATGCCCGCCTGGACGGCCGCCACGGCCATGTCGAGATCGACGAGGTCGGGGATCGGCTCCTCGGCGACGTCCGCCCGCCAGGCGGACAGCAACGCCACGACCTGGTCGTCGGCGTGGTACGAGTGCGACCCGGTCGCGGAGGAGACGCTCATCCCCGCCGCCAAGGCGCTGATCAGCTCGTCGTCGGCCTGCACCGCGACGAGGTCAATGGGTTCTTCGACGTCGTCGCCGTCGCGAAGAGACTTGGCCATTCCGCTGAAGGGCGAAGCCCCGTTGCGGCCGCGACGGTTGGCGTCGCCGAAGGGGTGGGACGCGCCGTTGGTGTGACCATTCGTGTCAGGCACTCAAACCACCTCCTCCTCTGGCATCGACTTGCGAAGCCGGGCCAACGCCCGGTGTTGAGCCACGCGTACTGCTCCTGGTGTGGATCCGACGGCGTCGGCCGTCTCCTCTGCTGAAAGGCCCACAACCACCCTCAGCAGCAGTATCTCCCGCTGCTTCTCCGGTAGCTGGTCAAGCAGCTGGGCCATTTCCCCTGTCAGCTCGATCCGCAACGCACGTTGCTCGGGGCCATCCGCGACCTCGATCGCATCGGGAACATCGGCGACCGGCTCCGCCCGGTTGCGCGTGGCGGCCCGGTGCGCGTCGATGACCTTGTGTGACGCGATTCCGTAGACAAACGCGAGGAACGGACGACCCTGGACCCGATATCCCGGCAGGGCCGTGAGCACAGCCAGACACACCTCCTGCGCAACGTCGTCGGCCGAGACCGACGAGCGGTCCATCCGGCCGAGCCGAGCGCGGCAGTAGCGCACGACCAGCGGCCGGATGATGGCGAGCACGCGCCCGACTGCGGCCGCTTCGCCCGTCATGGCACGGGCGACCAACTCGTCGGGAACGTCTGTCGCATCACTCATCGGGAGCCGTTGCGTGGGCGTTACAAAGCATCCTGGTCAGTCATCCGATCGTGAGGCCGATCACGAAGAGTGCTCAACCGTGTTCTCTTGAATCCCCACGGTAGCGAAGGCGCCACGAGCTTCGGCGAGCGGGCGCGTCCGGGCAGGGATTCACTAATACAAGACGCATCAGCCCGTCTTGCGTTGTGGATGACCGGGCGCACCACCCGATCGGAGGCGCGCCACTACCCCCGCCGCAGGATCACGACGGGGGTAGTGGACGTCAGCGTCGGGTCAGGAGACCAGGCCGCGGCGGAAGCCGTGCGCGACGGCCTGGGCGCGGTCACGCACCCCGAGCTTGCGGAACAGCCGACGCGCGTGCGTCTTGACCGTGTCCTCCGACAGGTAGAGCTCGCGGCCGATCTGGCCGTTGCTCTTGCCCTGGCTCATGCCCCGCAGCACCTGGAGCTCGCGCTCGGTGAGCTGGACCCCCGGATCGGTGGGCGCCCTGGGCGTGGGCACCGCCGTGCTGGCGAGCGTGTGGGCGAGCGCGGCAACCAGCTCGGGGCGCGAGGCGTCCCAGCGCAGGTATCCGCGAGCGCCACCGGCGATCGCCGCGGCGATGCTGCCCGCGTCGTCCGGAGCCCCGAACACGATCACGTTGGCCTGGGGATGGGCGGCGACCAGCCTCCGGGTGGCCTCCACGCCGGTGGGCACCGCGCGCTGGGTGCCGACCAGAACGACATCGACCGGCTGCCGGGAGAACCGGGCCAGCAACTCGTCCCCCTGAGCAACGCAATCGATGCGGTGCACTCCGGGCACCGCGGACATCACGCGGGTTAGGCCCTCGCGGACGCTGCGACGATCGTCGCAGATGAGTACCGTCGTCACGACGATTCCTTCCTGCAGCTTCCTGCAGCCGGGTGATGTATCACCCCCAATATCGGCGGGTGACCGGCTCACCTTGACACGATCAGGGCCAACTTGTGCCCTCCATTCGGGAGTATTGCGCCGGGTGGCACAAGACATGTGGGTGACATGAGACCGAATGGAGTAATTACATTAACGTGACCGGTCGCGGAATCCACACGGACTCCCCCATCTGGCGCTTGCCAAGCGGATCGGAACGGCTCTCGATGACGTTCAGCGCAATGCGTGCGGCGTGTCGTCGGCGCGTCGCACCATTCAACTGACCGCCCGGCGCTGATTCTGCCGGCGAGGCAACCTGCTCGTTGATCCGTTCCTGCAGATCAGCGGCTGCGAGGGCCGCGGGCCACCGCAGTGGGAGCAGTCCGTAGCGGGCGCACTCGGCGGCGATCGCGTCCAGGTCAGCGACCCCTTCGGCGGGATCGAGGTCGCCTGCGGCGCCGCGGGCGACGGTCAGCACGATCCGTGACTTGAGGACGTGCCGCAGTGATCCCGCCCGGGTGGCGCCGGCCAGCGCAGCCTCCGCAGGTGCCACTGCGTCACCCGCATGGCCCTGAAGGAGTGCGAGTTCGGCCCGCACCCACCCCGCTCGCACCCCGGGCCGCCACGACGGATGCCCCTCCATCCCCTCCGCGGCGAGATCGAGCAGCCGACGGCAGGTCTCCGGGTCCCCCAACCCCACCGCGTCGGCCGCCAACCCGACCAACGCGTCGAGCCGAGCCGCCCCCGCATCTACCCCGTCATCCCGCACGGCGGTGCCGAGGCGGGCCGCGACCAGCCCGCCATCGGGGCTGCAGCCCGGCGGAGGGGCGCCGAGGTGGGTCGCGGGTGCATCCAGCCCGTCGTCGGGGGTGCGGGCCCGCGTGGAGGCGCCGAGGCGGGCCGCGACCGCATCGGGCCCGTCGTCGCCGGGGTGGTCTCGGGCGGCAGGGGCCTGCCCGATCGGCGCAACGGCCGGGGGGCCGGGCTCCCCAGCCCGGCGGGCGGTCGTGGCCAGGCGCAGGCCACGGGCGTCGTGGGCCCTGGCGGCGGCGTGGCCGCCCAACTGGCGCAGGTGGGCCGCACGGGTGACGGCGGCGTGCGCGGCCACGCGTGCGGGCACACGCAGGTCCGCGGCGAGGCCCGCCAACACCGTCGCGGCGGCGGCGTAGTGACCCTGTCCGCCGAGCGCGACGGCGGTCAACCACCGGAGCTCGGGATCGGTGGACCCGAGCGGAACCTCCTGCGGGGTCGCGCCGAACGCCGCCTCCCGCAGGTCCGCAGCGGATGAGCCACCACCGCCGCCCCGCCCCGTCACCGCCCGCCCCGGCCTGCCGACCTCCCGCGTCCCGGTTGTGCGGCCCCGGTCATCCCGCGGTCGCGGTGACGACCGCGTCGACCGCGTCGGTCAAGGTGTCCAGGCGCCGAACCCGCGGCGGCAGGTCGACCTCGGCCCAGCCCGGCCCGGAGACGAACGTGCGCACCCTGGGCCGGGTGCTCGGCAGAGCCGCCAGCACCTCGGCGTCCGCGGTCGGCGGCAGCTGCGACCACAACACCACCGCGCCAGGCGTCGTGCGGCGGATGGCGGCGAACAGCGCGTCGGCGGGGAGGTCGGAGCCCAGCGGCCGGGCGGCGATGCCTTCGTCGGCGAGCGCGGCGCCGAGGACCACCAAGGGGAGGACGTGCTGCTCCCGGGGCATCCCGGCGAGCAGGACGGTACGACCACCCGGCTGGGCGACCACCGTGGCGGCGTGCGCGGAGAAGGCGGCCGTGACGCTCTGGCTGAGCAGGTGCTCCACCTCGACCCCCGCACCGGTCGTGGCCCAGCGCTGGGCGACCGCCGCGAGCACGGGGCGGGCCACGTCGTCCCAGGCCGTCGCCACCCCGAGCGCGTCGATCGCCTCGACGAGCAAGGTCCGCGCACCGGGGAAGTCGAGGGTGAGCGCCGCCCGGCCGAGGCCCCGGGCGAAGGGACCCGCTCCAGGAAGACGGAGCATCCGACCCCCGGCCCGCGCCCGCCCCGCGTCGACCGGCGAACGCTCGGCACCGTCAGCGCTGGGATCGGCCAACGCGTAGCGCGCGGCGTCCGCGGGACCGGCCCCCCGAACGAGTGCATGTTGCATCAGTTCCAGCCGCCCGACGTCCTCTGGCGAGTAGCGTCGATGCAGTCCGGGGGCGTGGGCAGAGGGGCCGATGCCGTAGCGCCGATCCCAGGTCCGCAGGGTCGCAGGCGCGATCCCGAGCATGCGGGCCACCGCCGCGACGGAGAGATGCGGCTCACGCACGGCCGGCACGTCCACACGCACCGCGTCGGCTTCCACCGGCCCATCGTGGGGCGCCCAGCGATCGCGGGCAACTCGCCACGCCCGATTGTGCCGCCAACACCCTTGAACAACGTTTGACGCGGTTCTACGCTGGGTAGTGCTGGGTCGCAGGCTCGACGACAAGGCAGGTGATGACGTGGCGGACACGCGGCGGCTTCCGGTCCCGGTGACCGAGGTCTGGGAATGGCAGATGCGCGGGTCCTGTCGGGGGATGGACAGCGGCTTCTTCTTCCACCCGGAAAACGAGCGCGGTCCCGCCCGCGCCAACCGTGAGGCCAGGGCCAAGGAGGTGTGCCAGCGCTGCCCGGTGATCGAGCAGTGTCGACGGCACGCGCTCACGGCGCACGAGCCCTACGGCGTGTGGGGTGGGCTCTCGGAGTCCGAGCGCGACGAGATCCTCCGCGGTCGCGACCGCACACTGCGCATCCCCGAGCGGGTGCGCCGCTGAGCGGACCTCCCCTTCCGGGCAGTTCCCGACGCACGAAAAACGGGCCCCCCGTCGCAGCGAGCGCGACAGGAGGCCCGTTCTCTTGTGCCTAGTGGCCGTGCCCGTGTCCGTGACCGCCCGCGGCAGCAGGCGGCGCATCCTCGGGCTTGTCGACGATCGCGCTCTCGGTGGTCAACACCATCCGCGCGATCGACGCCGCGTTGATCACCGCGCTGCGGGTGACCTTGACGGGGTCGATGACGCCATCGGCCATCAGGTCGCCGTAGGCCATCGTGGCGGCGTTGAAGCCCTGGCCCCACTCGAGGTCCGCCACCTTGTTGGTGACGACCGAGCCCTCCAGACCGCCGTTGGCGGCGATCCAGTACAGCGGCGAGGTGAGCGCCTTGCGGACGACCGCCACACCGGTGGCCTCGTCGCCCTTCAGGCCGAGCCCGTCGGCGAGCACGGCCGCCGCGTGGATGAGCGCCGAGCCACCGCCGGGGATGACGCCTTCCTCGACCGCGGCCCGGGTGGCCGGCACCGCGTCTTCGATGCGGTGCTTGCGCTCCTTGAGCGCGGTCTCGGTGGCGGCGCCGACCTTGATGACCCGACGCCGCCGGAGAGCTTGGCCAGCCGCTCCTGGAGCTTCTCGCGGTCCCAGTCGGAGTCGGAGTCCTCGATCTCGCGCTTGAGCTGGGCCACGCGAGCCGTCGACGGCCTCGCCCGAGCCGCCGCCCTCGACCAGGGTCGTGTTGTCCTTGGTGACGACGACGCGGCGGACCGTGCCGAGCAGCTCGATGCCCGACTCCGACAGCTTGAGCCCGACGTCGGCGGTTGATCACCTGGTGCCGCCGGTGACGATCGCCAGGTCGTCCATGAACGCCTTGCGGCGGTCACCGAAGTACGGCGACTTGATGGCGGTGACCCGCATGGTCTTGCGGATCGAGTTGACCACCAGCGTGGACAGCGCCTCGCCCTCGACGTCCTCGGCGACGATCAGCAGCGGCTTGCCTTCGGCCGAGCACCTTCTCCAGCAGCGGCAGCAGGTCGGCGATCGAGGAGATCTTGCCGCGGTGCAGCAGGACGTAGGCGTCCTCCAGCACGGCCTCCATCGACTCCGGCGTCGGTGACGAAGTAGGGCGAGAGGTAGCCCTTGTCGAACTGCACGACCCTCGGTGATCGTCCAGATCCGTGGAGAGCGTGGAGCCCTCCTCGACGGTGATCACGCCGTCCTTGCCGACGGCCTCGAGGGCCTCGCTGATCAGCTCGCCGATCTCGGCTCACTGCGCGGAGATCGTGCCGACCTCGGCGACGTGGCGCTTGTCGTCGACCGGGATGGCGCCTGTCCTTGAGGAACTCGGCGACCGTGTCGGCGGCGGCCTGGATACCCCGGCCCAGCGCGGTCGGGTTGGCCCCGGCCGCGACGTTGCGCAGGCCCGCGGCGACCAGGCCTGGGCGAGCACGGTGGCGGTGGTGGTGCCGTCGCCCGCGACGTCGTTGGTCTTGGTGGCGACGGTCTTGGCCAGCTGCGCCCCGAGGTTCTCGTACGGGTCGTCGAGCTCGATCTCGCGGGCGATGGTGACGCCGTCGTTGGTGACGGTCGGCGCGCCGAACTTCTTGTCCAGGACGACGTTGCGACCGCGCGGGCCGAGGGTGACCTTGACCGCGTCGGCGAGTTGTCACGCCGCGCTCCAGTGCGCGGCGGGCGTCCTCGTTGAAGTTGATCATCTTCGCCATACCCTGCCTCTCTCCCTACGCGCGGCCCGACCGCCCCGGGCTGACCGGGACGGCGGGGCGTCGGACTGCGAGGAGCGTCTAGTTGACGACACGGCGAGCAGGTCGCGGGCGGAGAGGACGAGGTACTCCTCGCCGCCGTACTTGACCTCGGTGCCGCCGTACTTCGAGTAGATGACGACGTCGCCGACGGCCACGTCGAGCGGAACGCGGTTGCCGTTGTCGTCGATGCGGCCGGGGCCGACAGCGAGGACCTTGCCCTCCTGCGGCTTCTCCTTGGCGGTGTCCGGGATGACGATGCCGGAGGCCGTGGTGGTCTCGCCTCGTTCGCCTGGACAACGACTTGTCCTCGAGCGGCTTGATGTTCGCCACGTCGATGACCTCCCGTTCTAGGGGTGCGTAGTGCTTCTGCATGATCTGGGTGAACGAGGCGCTCCGTCGTCGCGGGTGCCGGAACGCCCGTGCGTTTGGCACTCTACCCACGAGAGTGCCAATGCCTCAACGGCACCCCGAGCGGAGCTCGCGGAGGGAGCATCGGCGCCGGCCGGGGGTAGCGTCAGATCCATGGTGAAGATCGGATCTTCGGACCTCGACGTGTCCCGCCTGTGCCTCGGCGGCAACGTGTTCGGCTGGACGGCCGATCGAGGACGCCTCTTCGCGGTCCTCGACGCGTTCGTCGACGCGGGCGGCAGCTCGTCGACACCGCCGACGCCTACTTGGCGGATCCCCGGCAACTCCGGCGGCGAGTCCGAGACGATCATCGGCGAGTGGTCGCCGCGCGCGGCGACCGCGACGCCGTCGTCATCGCCACGAAGGTGGGCTCGCTGCCGAGCGGCCCGGCCTCCGGCCGCGAACATCACCGCGGCGGTCGAGGACTCGCTGCGCCGGCTGCGGACCGACGACATCGACCTCTACTTCGCCCACAGGGACGATCCCGACACGGCGCAGGAGGAGACGCTGGGCGCCTTCGACGCGCTCGTCAGCGCGGGCAAGGTGCGCGAGATCGGCGCCTCGAACTACTCGGCCGAGCGGCTGCGGTCGGCGCTGGACATCGCCGCGCGCGGAGGGCTCGCCGCTTACGTCGCGCTCAGCCGCACTACAACCTCGTCGAGCGCACCGACTTCGAGACGACGCTCGCGCCGGTGCTGGCCGAGCACGGGCTGGCCTGCGTGCCGTACTACGCGCTGGCGAAGGGGTTCCTCACCGGCAAGTACCGGCCGGGCGGCGCCGAGGTCGACAGCCCCCGCGCCGAGGGCGCCCGCGCGTACCTCGACGACCGCGGGCCGCGGGTGCTCGCCGCGCTCGACGAGGTCGCCGCGGCGCACGACGTCCGCGTGGCCGCGGTCGCGCTCGCCTGGCTGGCCGCCGCGCCGACGGTCGCGCGCCCCGATCGCGAGCGCGCGCACCTCCGAGCAGCTCGCGGGCCTGCTGCCCGTGCTGGAGCTGGAGCTGACCCCCGCGGAGGTCGAGGCGCTGACTGCCGCCGGAGGCTGAGCTACCCGGTTGACCAGCACCACGCCCGCGAGCGTCAGGGCCAGCCCGACGATCGTCGCGAGCTCCAGCGGCTGCCCGAGCACCGGCACCGCGAGCACCGCGGTGACCGCAGGCACGAGGTAGAGCAGCCCGCTGGCGCCCGCGCCGGTGCCCCGGCGCAGCAGCACGAACAGCAGGATCGCGGCCGCGATCGAGTTGACGACGATGATCCAGACGAGCGCGGCCCACCCCGAACCGGTCGAGGGCAGCGGCAACCCGTGCTCGGTGAGCAGGGCGACCGGCAGCACCGTGACGGCGCCTGCGAGGAGTTGGACGGCCGTGCCGGTCCGCAGGTCCATGGCGGCGCCGGTGCGCTTCTGGTAGAGCGTGCCTGCCGCGAACCCGGTAAGCCCGAGCAGGAGCAGGCCGATGCCCGCCGCCGAGCCGCCCGCCGCCACGAGGTGGTGCACGCCCGCGACGAGCGTGCCCACCAACGCCAGCGCCGACCCCCACCAGCCCGCCCAGCCCAGGCGCTCGCCCAGCACCGGCCCGGAGAACACCGCGACGAGCGCCGGGGCCAGGCCGAGCACGAGCGCGCCCAGTCCCGCAGGCACGCCGAAGCCCAGCGCACCGTAGGCCGCCCCGAACTGGACGCCCTGCAGCAACACCCCGGTGATCACGAGATCGCGCCACGCCTTCCGGGTGCGCGGCCACGGCGCCCTGGTCACGACGGCGATCGCGGCCAGCAGCACCGCCGCGGCCAGGAGCCGCCAGACGGTGAGCGCGAACGGGGGCGACGACCTGGTGGCGATCGTTCCTGCGAGGTAGCCCGAGCTCCAGAGCAGGACGAACGTCGGGCCGAGGGCACGCTGTAACGGATTCATGCGTTACACCGTGCCCAGCCAACGTGTAACTTGTCAAGGCGTTACACTGATCCCATGGCTCAGTTCGACGAGCGCCTCCGCGAGCACCGGTACGTCACCGGCGCGGTGTGGCTGGACCTGCTCGCCACCAAGGGGCACGCCTACCGCGCCGCGTCCATCGAGCGGCTGGGCGACCTCGAAGCGCTCCGGGTGTGGCTCGACCATGAGGCGCTCGTCCCCGTCGCGCCGCTGCAGGACGCCGACGTCGCACGGGTCGTCGCGCTGCGCGAGACCCTGCGTCCGCTGGTGCTGGCCGTCTTGGCCGCCGAGGACCCGCCCGACGTCACGGAGCTGCAGCCCTGGCTGGACGCCGACGAGCCGTTGCGCGCTGTCGTCAGGGAGGGCAGGCCCGCGGCGGCGCCGCCGCCCACGCTCGACGCCGCGCTCGCCCGGATCGTCCGCCAGGCCGTCGAACAGCTGCCGGGCGCCCCGCTCGCCGCGTGCGCCGACCCCGACTGCGGGCTGGCCTACCTCGATCCGACCGGCCGACGGCGGTGGTGCTCACCCGAGACCTGCGGGGTGAAGGCGCGGGTCCGCGCCCACCGCGCACGCGCCCGCAGCTAGCCGACCAGCACCTGGGTGACCGGCATCGAAGAGTCCGCCGGGAGGTCCAGCGGGCTGGGCTTCGCCCCTGCGGCGAGGAGGTGCGCGCCCAGCGCCGCCACCATGGCGCCGTTGTCGGTGCACAGGCCCGGGCGGGGCACCCGCAGCGTGAGGCCCGCGGCATCGCACCGCTCCTGGGCCAGCGCCCGCAGCCGGGAGTTGGCCGCCACGCCGCCGCCGAGCAGGAGGACGTCCATCCCGCGCTCACGGGCGGCGCGCACGGCCTTCGCGGTGAGCACGTCGACCACGGCCTCCTGGAAGCTCGCGGCGACGTCGGCCACCGGTACCGGGGTGCCGGCCCGCTCCAGCGCCTCGACGTGCCGGGCCACGGCCGTCTTCAGGCCGGAGAAGGAGAAGTCGAAGGGCGCGTCGCGCGGGCCGGTGAGCCCGCGGGGGAAGGCGACCGCCGTCGGGCTGCCCCCGCGGGCGACCCGGTCGACGTGCGGCCCGCCCGGGAACGGGAGCCCGAGCAGCCGCGCGACCTTGTCGAACGCCTCGCCCGCCGCGTCGTCGATGGTGGCGCCCAGCGGGGTGACCGGGCCCGCGACGTCGGGCACGTCGAGCAGGCTGGAGTGCCCACCCGAGACGAGCAGCGCGAGGCAGGGCGGGAGCGGACCGTTCTGCAGGGTGTCGACGGCGACGTGCGCGGCGAGGTGGTTGACGCCGTAGAGCGGCACGTCCCAGGCCGTCGCGTACGCCTTGGCCGCGGCCACCCCGACGAGCAGGGCCCCCGTGAGGCCCGGCCCCGCGGTGACGGCCACGGCCTCGATGTCGCGCGCTCCCACCCCCGCGGTCACCAGCGCCCGGCGCACCGCGGGGACCATCGCCGAGAGGTGGGCGCGCGACGCGACCTCCGGCACGACCCCGCCGAAACGCGCGTGCTCCTCCACCGACGAGGCCACCTCGTTGGCCAGAAGCGTCACGTTCGTGCCGTCGGTGCGGACGATGCCGACGCCGGTCTCGTCGCACGACGTCTCGATGCCCAGGACGATCATCTGGCGTCTCTCCGCATGGTGTGCGCGTCGGCTCCGCTGGGCTGGTAGTAGCGCCTGCGCAGCCCGACCACCGCGAAGCCCTCCGACGCGTAGAGGGCCTGCGCGGCCGCGTTGTCGGTGCGCACCTCGAGGAACACCGTGGCGTGCGCCGCGTCGGCGACGTCGAGCAGCGCCCGCAGGAGCGCCCGCCCGATCCCCCGGCCCTGGTGGGCCGGGTCGACCCCGATCGTGTGCACCTCGGCCTCCGCCTGGGGCGGACCGGCGACGAACGCGATCCCGGCGTAGCCGACGACCTCGCCGGACCCGCGGGCAGCCGCCGTGGCGGAGCCGTCCCGCCGCCCCAAGACCTCAGACCTCGCCGGCACGGCCGTGTCTGCGGAGCCGTCCCGCCGCGCGACGAAGTAGTGGCAGCCGGCACGCAGCTCCTCGCGGAACGCACGCTCGCTCCACGGGTCGTCGCCGGGGAAGAGGGCGCGCTCCAGCGCGGCGCAGCGCGCGGCGTCGGCCGCCCACATGGGCCCGAGCACGACCGCTTCCACCTCCGCGGGAGGACGCGCCTCGGCCGTCACGACGTCGTCACCCGCTTGCGTGCGCCGGGCTCCACCGCGTCCGGGCGGCGCAGGTAGAGCGGCTCCAGCGGGCCTGGGACGACCCCGGCGCGCAACGCCTCCGCGGCCACCGCGACCAGGCCCTCGGGCGACGGCGCCGTGGGTCCGACGACCAGCAGCCCGGTGGCCTCGGCACTGCCGCCCGCCGCCGCGGCCACACCCAGCTCAGGCAGCCGCTCGACCAGTACCGCGGGGGCGTCGACGTGCGGACCTTCGACCCGGCGCCCTGCGGCGTCATAGGTTGCCCAGTAGACCTCGCGGCGCCGGGCGTCGGTGACCACCAACAGCTCGCCGCGTCCGTGCGCGATGGCGTCGAGCGAGCAGACGCCGTGCACCGGGATGCCGAGCGCGTCGCCGAGCGCGGCCGCGGTGACCATGCCGACCCGCAGTCCGGTGAACGGGCCGGGCCCGGTTCCGGTGACGACGGCGTCGATGTCGCTCAGCGCGACCCCGGCGGCGTCACAGGCGGCGAGGACCTCGGGCATGAGCAGCTCGGCGTGCTTCCGCGCGTCGTGCGCGACCCGCACCGACCGCTGGCGCACCGCATCGGCGGTCACCTCGACGACGCCTGCCGTGACGGCGGGCGTTGCGGTGTCCAAGGCGAGTACGAGCACAGCCGTAGAAGTTTAGAGGGTCCGGTGGATGAGGATTCAGCGAGCCCGCCTTCACCCGCTGCGGGTCACGACCGCCGTGCGCACGTCGTCAGGGCGCCGGTCGAGCCGGACGAGCAGGTGCCGCTGCGCCAGCCGCTCGGCCACGCCCTCGCCCCACTCCACCGCGACGACGGCCGCGGTGAGGTCGGTGTCCAGGTCGAGGTCGTCGAGCTCGGCCGCGCCGCCCAGCCGGTAGGCGTCGACGTGCAGCAGCGGGACCGAACCGCCGGGGCCCGGGCGGTGTTCGCGGGCGATGACGAACGTCGGCGACGTGACCGTGCCCGCGACCTTCAGCCCGCGCGCGAGCCCCTTGACCAACACCGTCTTCCCAGCGCCCAATGGCCCCGCCAGCACCACGAGATCACCGGCGCCCAGCCCGTCGGCCAACCGCTCACCCAAGGCTTCGGTGTCAGCGGCCGTCGGCAGCTCGATCTCGGTGTCGAGGGGAACGCTCATGCCCGCCTCCTGAGTCGGCGAAGCCCTCGTCCGCGCGCGGCACTGCGCCGCAGCAGATCGGCGAGGGCCTCGTTCATGGCGTCGGCCTGCTCCAGCATCGGCAGGTGACCGACGCCGGGGAACCGCACCAACCGCGCCTCGGGCAGCTCTGCGGCGATCACCTCGCTGTGGCTGAAGGGGATCACGCGATCGGCGTCGCCCGCGGCCACGAGCACCTCGCAGGTGGCGAGCGCGGGCAGGGCGGCGAGGCGGTCGTGGCTGCCGATCGTGTCGACGAAGTCGGTGAGCGCGTCGACGGCGTTGGCGCTGATCATGGCGTCGACCAGGTCGACCAGCCACGGCGCGACATCCCGATCGCCGTAGGCCATCCGGCGTGTGACCGCCCAGATGACATCGCCCGCCGCCTTGCGCACGCCTTCCACCAGCGACGGCTGCAGCGCAGCCAGCAGCCCGACGCCACGCGTGAGCGGGTTGCGGCGGGACAGCCACGTGCCCGAGAGCCCCGCGCTGCCGACCTCGCCCGCCGACGTGGCCACGAACGCGATGCCCGCCACCCGCTCGGTGACCAGCTCCGGGTACAGCTCGGCCAGCGCCATGATCGTCATGCCGCCCATGGAGTGTCCGACGAGCACCAGCGGTCCTTCCGGGGCGAGGGCCCGGATCACCGCGTCGAGGTCGTGGCCGAGCTGCTCGATCGTGCAGCTCTCGCGGGGGGCGCGCTCGGAGCGCCCGTGGCTGCGCTGGTCGTAGAGCACCACGCGCACGCGCGGCTCGTCGAGGTTGGCCAGGAAGGTGCGTTGGAAGTGCCAGGTGCGGCGATCGAGCGCGAACCCGTGCACGAGGACGACGGTGAGCGCGGGCTTGCCCTCCGGCTCGATCTCCTCGCACGAGAGCCGCTCCCCGTCGTCGGCGACGACCGAAGACGGATCACCCTCCGGGGTCTCGGCGATGCCGCCCTCCGAGAGCTGGGTGGCGAGCCGACGCCGGTCAGCAGCGATCTTCTGGTGCTGCCGCGCGGCCACACCGACGACGACACCCGTGGCCGCCGCCCCGGCGGCGCCCGCGAGCACGCCCCACAAGCGCGGGCTGGGTGGCTTCACGGCCCCACTCCGCTCGGCCTTGCCCCGACGAGCGTGCGGGTGACGCGGCGGCCGTGCACCCCGGTGACCACCTCGTAGTGGATGCCCTCGAGCTCGTCGGCCCAGTCCTGTGCCGTGGGCTCGCCGTGCACGCCGGGGCCGAAGAGCAGCACCTCATCGCCCTCGCTGACCGGGGTGTCGCCGCAATCCACCATCACCTGGTCCATGCAGACGCGCCCGACCACCGGCCGCAGCTCACCGCCCAGCAGCACCCGCATCCGCCCCTCGCGGTTGAGCCGCCGCGGCACCCCATCGGCGTAGCCGACGGGGACGAGCGCGAGCGTGGTCTCCCGTGTCGTCGTCCAGGCGTGCCCGTACGAGACGCCTTCGCCCGCGGGCACCCGCTTGGCCAGCGCGACCCGGGCCCGCAGCGTCATCGCCGGGTGCAGCGGGCTCTCCGGGACGCGGCGGGCGAGCGGATCCAGCCCGTAGACGGCGATGCCCGCGCGGACGAGATCGAAGTGCAGATCGGGGCGGGTCATCGTGGCGGCCGAGTTGGCCAGGTGCCGGATCGGCTCGAAGCCGCGCTCACGGGCCGCCTGCCAGGCGTCGTTCAGCCGCCCGACCTGTACGTCGAGCGTCGGGTGGCGGGGCGCGTCGGCCTGCGCCAGGTGCGACCACACCGCCACGACCTGGGCCGTCCCGTCGGCGACGGCCTTGGCGACGGCGTCGAGCAGATCGGGCCAGTCGTGGGGCTGGGCGCCGTTGCGGGTGAGCCCGGTGTCGACCTTGAGGTGGAGGCGGGCGGGGCGTTGCGCCTGCCGCGCTCCGGCCAGCACGGCGGCGAGATGGGCGCGGGAGGCCACCGAGAGGTCGACACCGGCAGCGACGGCAGGCGCGAAGTCGTCGTCGGGCAGGTGAAGCCAGGACAGGAGTGGCGCGGCGATGCCTGCGGCCCGCAGATCCAGCGCCTCTTCGAGGGTGCAGACGCCCAGCCACGACGCGCCCGCCGCCAGCGCGGCCTCAGCGACGGGAACAGCGCCATGGCCGTAGCCATCGGCCTTGACCACCGCCATGAGCGCGGCGGTCGGCGCGGCGGCCCGCAGCACGCCGACGTTGTGCCGGACGGCGGCGAGATCGACGAGCGCCTCGGCGCGGGGGCGTTGCACCCCGGCATCTTCTCATCCGCCCCCGACAGGACGCGGGCGTCTGGCCAGAAGGCTGGACGTCGCAGAGCTGGTGGCGACTGGGCCGCGCGCCCGGCAGGCGCGAGACCCGCAGACGCCGGGAGGTCGGCCGAGATCGACGTGAGCGGGGTTCGGCGCGGGCGAAACCCCCGTGTTGTCGACCTCAGCTGCGATCGCGCCCGTCGGCAGCGCGTGAGGTCGGCCGCCGGGGTGCGAGGTCGGGTGGCAGGCCGCGCTGACAACGCGGTCGGCGGGCGTCCGGCGGTGTGGTCGTCGCGACGATCGCTGCCCTGACGGGCTGAGCGCCATCGGGTCGGCCGTGCGGTGAGGCGCCGGACGGTGTGCGAAGTCGCCTACGCCGGAGTGCCGAGTGAGCGGATCGCCGCCGGGATCGACGCCTGGATGCGGGAGGCCGGGGTGGGCACGCCGTCGGCCGCGATCTCGGCGGCCCGCGCGTGGACGAAGGCCGCGCAGCCCGCCGCCCACCACGGTGAGAGGCCTGCCGCCAGCAGGGCGCCGGTGATGCCGGTGAGGACGTCGCCCGAGCCCGCCGTCGCCGCCCAGGAGCTCCTCGACGGGTGCACCAGCACGCGCCCGTCCGGATCGGCGACGACGGTGGCGTTGCCCTTCAGCAGCACGGTCACGTCAAGCTCGGCGGCGGCACGGCGGGTCGCGGCGATCCGGTCGGGCCCGACGTCACCCGCGATCCGCGCGAACTCCCCCGCGTGCGGCGTCAGTACGACCGGCCGCCCCCGGATCGCCGAGCGCAGCTCGTCGTGATGGGCCAGGAGGGTGATCCCGTCGGCGTCGATCACCAGGGGAACGTCTTTAGCGATGGCGGCGGCGAGCACGTCCCGCCCGGCGTCGTCGGTGCCGATCCCCGGACCGACCGCCCACGCTTGGGTGCGCCCCGCCTTCTCAACGGTCGCCGAGGTGATCACCTCGACCCAGTCGGCGCGCACCCCGGGCGCGGCCGAACCGCCGAAGCGGACCATCCCGCTGGTGGCGAGCACGGCGGCGCCGGTCGCGAGGACCGCGGCGCCGGGGTAGACGTCCGAGCCCGCCGCGACCCCGACCACCCCTTGGCTGTACTTATCGTCGGTCGGCCCGGGCCGGGGCCACCGGGCGTCGACGTCGACGGCGTCGAGGACCTCGGCGTGCGGCTCGGGGAGGTAGGGGTCGAGCCCGATGTCGACCACGTGCACCCGCCCGCACCGGGAGGCGGCCAGCACGTGGACGGGCTTGCGGGCGCCGAACGTGACCGTCTCGGTGGCCGTGACGGCCGCGCCTTCCACCGCGCCGGTGTCGGTGTCCACGCCGCTGGGCAAGTCGACGGCGAGTATCGGCACCCCCGCCTGCTCGACGGCGGCGACCAGCGCCGGTGCGGGCTCGCGCAGACCACCGCGCCCCGAAAGTCCGACGATCCCGTCGATGACGAGATCCGCGCCGGTCAGGGCAGCGAGCCCGGCCGCGCCCGCGTCGACGGTCCGCCCGCCCGCCCTCCGGAAGGCGGCGAGCCCCTCGGCGTGCGCGCGGGCCGGGTCGAGCAGCACGGCGACGACGCCCGCGCCGCGGCGCCGGAGCTCGACGCCCGCCCACAGCGCGTCGCCCCCGTTGTCGCCCGCGCCGACGAGCATGGCGACCCGCGACCCGGCCGTGCGGTCGAGCATCCGGCGGGCGTGCACGGCGAGCCCGAAGGCGGCGCGTCGCATCAGCGTGCCTTCCGGCAGCCGTGCCATCAGGCGCGACTCGGTCTCACGGATCTGCTGCGCGGTCCAGACGCCCATCACCGGGCCGACGGTACCCAGGTCGTGCCGGTCAGACCTGCTTGATGGAGAAGTTGATGAGGCCGCCGCTGACCCGGGTGACGGTGACCATGACCGCCACCGGCCTGCCCTTGCTGATGATCGTGCAGCCCGCGGTGGCGTTGACCATGGGCTGGAGGTCGGACGCGCACGTCGTGGACTCCACCGGCAGGTTCGCCTGCTGGCTGACCTGCTCGCCGACCTTGCGGGCCAACAGGTCCTTCGCGATCGAGTGCGCCTCGGTCGTGATGTCGTACTTGACGTTGCCGCCGTCGACAGAGGTCACGGTGGCGATCGCGTCGACCGGCTGGCCCCCCACCGTGAACGAGCAGCGTTCGGTCTGACCGACGGCCGCCTGCAGGTCATCAGGGCAGGTGACGCCCTGCGCGTCGATGTTCTGCTTCTGCAGCTGGTCCATGATCGCCTTGGCGAGGGAGGCGCTGCCGACGGCGTTCGAGCACGCAGCGAGGGCCAGGAGCCCGATGGCGAGCACCGCGAGGAATCCGCCCATCCGAGACAATGCGCTCATCAAGGGCTCCTCGTGGCTCGGGCCGGGTCCCGTTTCCCGGTCGGTGGATCGTCGCGGCGCACGACGGCCCCGTTACTTCGCCGCCGGAACGCGCGGGCCCGCCAAGTGGTCCACCGGCCGCCCGCCGTACTACGGTCTTCGCTGTGACGCGGACCCGATCAACGCCTCGACCTGCGGCGATGCGCAACGCCAAACAGGGCCTGGCGGAACTGTCCCGGCCGGGACCGCTCGCCGTACTGCGCGGAGATCTCGGCATGTCCGGCATCCCCGGGATCATCTACGCGCCCGAGGAAGGCCTCAGCCTGCCCGCGGTCGCGTTCGGCCACGACTGGCTGCAGCCTCCCGCCCGCTACGCCGACCTGCTGCGCCATCTCGCATCGTGGGGCTTCGTCACGGCCGCCCCGTCGAGCCACCGCGGGCCGCTGCCCAGCCACGCGGGGTTCGCCGCGGACCTGCGCACCGCGTTGGACGTCTGCGCGGGGGTGCGGTTGGGCGATGGACGCATCAGCGTGGACGCCCGTCGCACCGCGTTCGCCGGGCACGGCATCGGCGGCGGAGCGGCGCTCATCGCGGCGGCGGGGCACGAACGCGTTGCGGCCGTGGTGACGCTCGCGGTCGCCCAGACGCACCCGTCGGTGCTCGAAGCGGCCCGCCGCGTCACGGTGCCCACGCTGCACATCGCGGCGGGCAAGGACATGGTCGCCCCGCCCGCGGGCCACGCCGAACAGCTCGCGCTGGCGGCAGGCGGCCCGGTCACCCTCCGCACGCTGCCGAAGGCGAGCCACACCGGTTTCCTCGACGGGAAGCACTGGACCGACCTCCTCTTGGCGGGCGACCCCAACGCCAAGGTCCGCCGCCTCACCCGCGCCCTCGTCACCGCCTTCCTGATGCGCTACCTCTGCGACGAGGACCGGGTCGACGCGCTCCTGGACGGCAAGGTCCCCGGCACAACCCTCCCCGCCTGACCCTGCGACTCGGGCCGCCTGTGCACGCGCCGGCGGGGGTGCAGGCGCGATGTCTCACCGCCCCCACCTCACGCTGCTAGCGCGATGGCGGGCGCGGGCCATATGGGGCCGAGGCGCCGGGATGCCACTTCGATCCGTATCGGATGCGGTCGTGTCGGATGCGGTCGCGGTGGATGCGGTCCTGGTGGATGCGGTCCTGGCGGATGCGGTCCTGGGGGATGCGGTCGTGGTGGATGCGGTCCTGGCGATGCGGTCCTGGCGATGCGAGCCGGCGGGGCGTCGGCCCGGTGGCGGCTCGTTGGGCAGCCGGGGGCGGATCGGGGTGGGGTGCGCCGGGGCGGTCGGGGTGGGGTGCGCCGGGGCGGTCGGGGTGGGGGTGCGCCGGGGCGGTCGGGGTGGGGGTGCGCCGGGGCGGTCGGGGTGGGGGTGGGGGTGGGATGGCCAGCGGTCAGGGTGAGGGCGGGTCAGGGAGCTGGGCGAGGTGGGCGCCGTGCTCGTCGTCGACCCGGGCGCCGGAGGTGTCGCCCAATTGTGGGCCCGCGGGCCGGTCTCCGGCCCGTGCTGCTGCTGTGACGGCCCGTAGCGCCGCCGCCATGGCTCTCGACAGCTCCTGGTGGCCCTCCGCAGGCCTGTCCGGCTCCTGGAGCCGCATGGCCAGGTCCTCGGCTTCATACGCGGTGTTCGCCAGGTCCCGGTGCAGTGCGGCGATCCGCTCCGCCCATTCGCGGCCGCGGGGGTCGAGCCAGTCGGTGGCAACGGCGGCGGCCAGCCGACCCGCCCCCA
Source organism: uncultured Actinomycetota bacterium (assembly GCA_963822805.1). Taxonomy (GTDB): domain Bacteria; phylum Actinomycetota; class Actinomycetes; order Mycobacteriales; family Pseudonocardiaceae; genus Pseudonocardia. The sequence continues at coordinate 73,144 of CAWGIV010000013.1, forward strand.
CGGCAGCGTCCCGCAGCACGGCGGCGGCATCGGCGCACCACCGACCGGTGGCCTCGTCGCTCGTCACGGGCAGGCCATGGCGCGCAGGAAAGCGGCCGCGGCCGCGTGGTCGGCGGCCTTGTCGCTCGTCACGGGCCGGCCATAGCGCGCAGGAAAGCGGCCGCGGCTGCGTGGTCGGCGGCCTCGGCTCCCGTTGCGGCGCTGCGGAGCGCCGCCTCGATCTCGGCGAGCTCCCGCTGCGCCGTGAGCACGCCCGCGTCGACTTGCTCGGCCGCGACCCCGGGAGCGCGACCCAACGTCGCCAGCTCAGCAGTCAACTCGGCGGCGGCGGCCGCATGGAGGCGCAGCCGATCGGGTCGCAGGTGCATGCCCTGATCGTGCATGAGCGAGCCGCGTCCCGAGGCCGATTGACGAAACTCGGCCCACAGACCGTCGACAGCCCTATCGCGCGGCCGCGACCACTTCGGCCAACCGGACCGCGATCCCCTTCGCCTGCTCCGCGGTGGCCGCCTCGACCATCACGCGCACCAGTTGCTCGGTGCCCGAGGGCCTCAGCAGCACCCGCCCGGTTTCGCCCAGCTGCTGCTGGGCCTCGGCGACGGACGCGCGGACGTTCTCGGAGGCGGCAACCGCCTCCTTGTCGACCACGCGAACGTTCTCCAGCACCTGCGGGAGCACCGTGACCACCGAACCGAGCTGCGCCAGCGAAGACCCCGTCGCGGACATCCGCGCCATGATCCGCAGCGCCGTGAGGAGCCCGTCGCCCGTGGTGGCGTGGGCCGGGAGCACGACGTGGCCGGACTGCTCGCCACCGAGGGAGTAGCCACCGGCCCGGAGCTCTTCGAGCACGTAGCGGTCGCCGACCCCGGTGGTCTTCACCGCAATGCCTTCGTCGCGCATGGCCAGGTGCAGGCCCAGGTTGCTCATGACGGTGGTGACGAGCGTGTTCTCCGCCAGCTCGCCCGCGTCGCGCATTGCCATGGCGAGGATGGCCATGATCCGGTCGCCGTCGATGTCGGCGCCCGACGCGTCGACGGCGAGACACCGGTCGGCGTCGCCGTCGTGCGCGATCCCCAGGTCGGCGCCGTGTTCGAGCACCGCGGCGCGCACGAGCCCCAGGTGGGTGGACCCGACCCCGTCGTTGATGTTGAGCCCGTCCGGCTCCGCCGCGATCGCGATGACCTCGGCGCCTGCCCGCCGGTAGACGTCAGGGGCGACGGCGGAGGCGGCGCCGTGCGCGCAGTCGACCACGACGCGCAGCCCGTCGAGCGGCGCAGGTGTCGCGCCGAGGAGGTGCTCGGCGTAGCGGGAGCCGGCATCGGGCAGGTCGCGGACCCGGCCGATGCCTGCGCCGGTCGGGCGGGCACCGACGACGTTGATGCCGCTCTCGACCGCGTCTTCGACGGCGTCGGGGAGCTTGTGCCCACCCGCGGCGAAGAGCTTGATGCCGTTGTCCGGCATGGCGTTGTGCGAAGCGGAGATCATCACACCGAGGTCGGCGTCGAGCGCGGCCACCAGGAACGCGACGGCGGGCGTCGGCAGCACGCCGACGCGCAGCGCGTCTGCCCCGGCGGCGGTGAGCCCCGCTACGACCGCGGCCTCGAGCATCTCCCCACTCGCGCGGGGGTCGCGGCCGACGACCGCGACGGGACGGTGCGAGCGGTCGCGCTCAGCGAGAACGCGGGCCGCGGACGCCGCAACGGCGACGGCGAGCTCCGGAGTGAGGAGCTCGCCGTTGGCCAGTCCGCGCACGCCATCGGTGCCGAACAGACGACCCACGCTCAGCGACCTTTCCCGGCCACGACGCCTGCCGTGTCGCGGCGCCGCCGAGGCGAGAACGTCATCGCTTGCTGTACTGAGGTGCCTTGCGGGCCTTCTTCAGGCCGTACTTCTTGCGCTCGATGACCCGCGGGTCGCGCGTCAGGAAGCCCGCCTTCTTGAGCGGGGGACGGTCTTCGGGGTCCGACTCGATGAGCGCACGCGCGATCGCGAGGCGCAGGGCGCCCGCCTGACCCGAGGTGCCGCCGCCGCCGAGGTTGGCGAAGATGTCGAAGCGCTCGGTCTTGTCGACCGTGACCAGCGGCTCACGGATGAGCTGCTGGTGGAGCTTGTTCGGGAAGTACTGCTCCAGCGTGCGGCCGTTCAGCGTGAACTTGCCGGAGCCGGGGACGAGCCGCACGCGGACGATGGCTTCCTTGCGCCTGCCGACGGTCTGGATCGGCCGGTCGGAGAAGACGGCGGGGATGGGCGCGCCGGCGTCGAGACCCTCGATCTCGATCTCGACGTCGACATCGGCGTCGACATCGGCGACAGCGTCGACATCGGCGTCGACATCGGCGTCGGCGTCGACATCGGCGTCGACATCGGCGTCGGCGTCGACATCGGCGTCGACATCGGCGACAGCGTCGGTCTCGTCGGTTTCGGGCGCGATCTCGACGACCTCGTCGTCGATGGCCGGGGTCTCCGGCTCGGGCGTGCTCACGGGCTGGTCCTCTTCCGGTGTGGTCTCCGCGTTGGTCACTGCGCGACCTGGTTGATCTCGAACGTGGTGGGCTTCTGAGCCGAGTGCGGGTGGTCCGGGCCCGCGTACACCTTGAGCTTCTTGCCCATCGCCCGCCCGAGGCGGTTGTGCGGCAGCATGCCCTTGACGGCCTGCTCGACGAGGCGGTCGGGGTGCTTCTCGATCATCTCGCCGACGGAGCGCTGGCGGAGACCGCCCGGGTAGCCGGAGTGGCGGTAGATGAACTTGTCGGTCCGCTTGTTGCCCGACACCGCGATCTTCTCGGCGTTGATGATGACGACGAAGTCACCGGTGTCCATGTGCGGCGCGTAGGTGGGCTTGTGCTTGCCGCGCAGCAACGTGGCGGCCTGGACCGCGAGCCTGCCGAGCACGACATCCGTCGCGTCGATCACGTGCCAGGCATGGGTGATGTCACCGGGCTTCGGGCTGTACGTGGGCACGGACCTACCTCGTTGCTGTCGTGTGCTCGAACGCAGCCTGCAGGCAAGCGCTCGAGCGGTGTCTTATGCGCGGGGTGCGGCAGGGACGCCCGGTGACCGGGCACGCGCGGAGCTTTCACCCGCTGCACATCGAATTATGAGGGTACCCGCCGCTCCGGAGCGGGGTCAAAACGCCCCCCGCACACCGGCGCACCCCACCGCCGGGCGTGTCGCGCGTCACCGCCAGCGGGCGGCGTTGATGTGCTCAGCCTGCCGGTAGCTGTCGTTCGCCGCACCGAGGGCGACGCCGATCTGGGCCAGTACCGCGGTGAGATCGGCCGCGGCCGTGTCCCACTGCTTCTGGCGGGCTCGGTAATCCTGTGCGGCCTCACCCTGCCACGTGGTGGACATCGGGGCGAGGAAGCGCCGCAGACCATCCAGCTGCGTCGTGATGCGCGAAGCGGTGCCCGACACATCGGACTGGGCCGCCGCGAGCGCGCCGAAGGTGACCTTGATATCGGATCCGGTGCTCATGGGTCTGCTCCTCAGCCGAGCGCGTTGCTGATCGATGTCATGGCGGCGGCATGGGTGTCTTCGTGCCGCTGGTAGACGACGCCGGACCCGTCGACCGCCTCGCCGATCGCCCGGAGCGCCTGGTTGAGCGTGCGGGCGTCGGCGTCCCAGCGGGCCATCAGCTGAGCGAACTGGGTCGATGCCCGCCCGACCCACGCCCCGGCCAGCGGCTCCAACCGGCCGCGGAGCGCGGTCAGCTCGCCTTGGACCGCCTCGTTCACCGACACGACGTGCTGCGCCGCTCTGGTCATCTCCTCCGTCGCCGCGCCGAAACCGTCGAGTGCCACGGGAGACTCCTCTCTTCTCGCGCATCCCGTGGGATCGGGACGTCGCGGAAACCGTGGCATCCGGCGGGGCAGGGCCGTGGCGTTTCGGTTGAACGGTTTGCAGGTGTGAACGCTCGGCTCACGAGAGTGGAGCGGGAGGCGCTCCCCTGGCGCCTGACGGCGCCGAAGTGGTGATCATGCGCGGCGGATCGAGCCGACGACGACCGCACACGCCGCGCGCACCGACGCGGTGCCTGCCGGGGTGTGCCTGCAGCCGACCGACAGCTGCGCGTCGCCGTCCAGGACGACGAACCACTCGACGACCACGCCTGCCCGCTCCTGCTGCACGTAGGTGGTGACCACCCGATCGCCGATCCGCGCGGAGCCGTAGCCCGAGAGGGCCGACCCGGATGCGGCGGCCCGCTCGAACACCGCTCTCAGGTCGGCCGCGGCCCGCTCGGGCTCGGCGCCGGCGTCGTAGCCGAGCGGTGTGCGCTCGACGGCGATGAGATCGGTGCCGTCCGGTGCGGCGACACGGGTGAGCAGGCTGCGTCGCCGCTCGGGCAGACCGCCGGTATGCGCCCACCCTGCAGGCAGGTCGAACCGGTAGCCGTACTGGACGAGCACGCCGCTCCCGATCTCGGCGGCGGCCGATGCGGGAGGTGCCCGTAGCGGGAGGACCACGGCGGTGCCCGCGCCCGCGAGGCCACCGACCAGCAGCGTCGCGGCGGCCGCGCTCCCCCAGCGCCGCACCCGACGGCTCGGGGCAGGCCGGGAAGGAACCGCTGCGCCGACTCCACCGGGGCTTCCGCCTCGTCGACGTCCTGCGGGAAGGGCGTGACCGCGGCGGGCAGGACCGGCAGCGGCAGGGTCAGCGCACCGAGCGCACCGGCGAGATCGGGTCGAGGGGCGACGAGAACATCGGAGGCGAAAGCCGCGGCGTCGACCCGCTCGGCCAGCAAGGGGCAGCGCGCCACACCGCCGGTCAGCAGCACCGCGACCGGCTCCCTCGCCGCGGCCACGACCTCGGCCAGCGCGGCAACGGCCTCGTCCAGCAGCGGGGTCAGCAGCACGCGCATCTGTTCGGCGTCCACCCGCGACGGCCCGTGGCGGGCCTCGGGCAACAACGACAGCGCCTCGCGGAGTCGTCGAGCGTCATCCGTCGAAGCTCCGGCCAGCTCCGCACGGACCGCGAGATCGAGCCGATCGCCCCCGACGCCCGACGAGCGGCGGGCGATGATCCGGTCGCCCTGCAGCAGGGTGGCCTCGGCGCCGGTCCGTCCCACGTCGAGCACGGCCTGCGCACCGGTGCCGGCAGCCGCCGCGACCGGCGCGGACACCCGGTGCAGTGGGCGTCCCATGGCCGCCGCGGCGTCGAGCCAGGCTTGCGCGGGCGCTGAGAGCCGCCCGGGTGGGTACACGAGCACGACCTCGTCGACATCGGGACCGATCAGGTCGGCGAGCACCCGCGTTGCCTTCGATTCGTCGCGGAGGTGTGCGGGCAGCTCCGCGAGCAACCGGGGTGCGCCTCCGCCTGATCTCCCGGCGAGGCGAACGATGTGGTTGCCGGGGGCCACCGCCACGCGGCTCAGGCTCACCCTGCTGCCTCGTCCGGCCCCAACCAGGCCAGCTGCACACGGCGGGCGCCGCGGCGGCGCTCGACGAACGTGCCCCGCCCCGGCGGCTGCGGGCTCGCTTTGACCGACTCGACCAGCGCGCCTTCGTCCGGGCTGCCGTTGAGGACGAGGCCCGGGGCTCCCAGCTCCTTGAGCCTGCCCAGCAGCGGGTCGAACAAAGCCCGTCCGGCACCGCCGCAGCGGCGGGCCACGACGACGTGCAGGCCGACGTCCTTGGCCTGTGACAGGAACTCCACGAGCGGCAGGAGTGGGTGCGCGGTGCTGCCGCCGGGCGCGACGAGGTCGTAGTCGTCGATCAGCAGGTAGACCTCGGGCCCGCGCCACCAGCTGCGCTCCCGCACCGCCTGCGGGGTGACCTCGGGGCCGGGAAGGCGCTTGCGGAGCGACTCCACGAGTGTGCGCGCCACCGCAGCGGTCTGTTCCGACGAGCTCGCATAACCGATGAGGTGGGCTTCGGACACCGCGCCGAGCAGCCCGCGGCGGGGGTCGACGACGATCACCCGCGCCTGCTCCGGACTGAACCGCGTCGTGATGCCGTGGGCGATAACGCGCAGCAGGGTTGTCTTGCCGCTCTCACCGTCGGCGAAGCACAGCAGGTGCGGCTCCACGGCAGGGTCGAACTCGACGCAGCCGAGCCGCTCCTCGTCGACTCCGATCGGGATCCCCGCCCTGCCCGGCGGCAGCTCGGCCAGCTCGATCCGCGGGGGCAGCAGGCGGACCGATGCGAAACCCGGCGCGGGCCATGCGGCGGCGATGGCGGCGACGAGCGCAGCCGTGTCGGCATCGCCTGCTGTGCGCGGGGCGGCCACCACAATCGGTGCACCATCCGGCGACAGGCCGTGGCCCGCCCGGGCGGGTACGACAGCAGCTCGCCGTCGGTCGACCTCCGACTCGGCGGGCTCCCCGAGCCGCAGCTCTATTCGGGAGCCGAGGAGGTCCTTGACCGCCGGTCGGAACTCCGACCAGCGGGTGGCCGACAGCGCCAGGTGCAGGCCGTAGGCGAGACCCTGGGCGGCGAGCGACAACAACCGGGCCTCGACCTCGTCGAACTCGCTGCGCAGCGTGAGAGCGCCGTCGACCACCAGCAGCAGATCGGTGGCGGGCTCGTCGGCGAACTCTCCCGCGGCGCGGCGCAGCCGGAAGGCCTCGACCGACGCCACGCCCGCTTCGCGGAACAACCGCTCGCGCCTGCCCAGTGCGGCGCCGAACTCCGCGACGGTGCGCCGCACGAGATCGACCTCCTGACGGTCGGCGATCGTGCCGACGTGCGGCAACCCGGCCAGGGGCCGCAGCGCACCGCCCCCGAAATCGAGCACGTGCACGCCCAGTTCGGTAGGGGTGTGGCCGAGAGCGAGGGCGAGCACGACCGTCGCGAGCGCACTCGACTTCCCCGCCCGCGGGCCGCCGACAACCGCGAGGTGCCCTGCGGCGCCGGTCAGATCGACGACGAGGGGGTCACGGCGCTGGAGGAGCGGTCGATCGACCAGGCCGACGACGACCCGCAGGTGGCCCAGATCCGGGGACGGCTCCGCGGCGGCCAGACCGCGGCCCGGAACGAGGCGCAGCGGACCCAGCACCTCGTCGAGCGGGGGCGGCACCGACAGCGGGGGCAACCACACCCGATGGGCAGGCGCACCCCGCCCGGCGAGGGCGCTGATCACTGCCTCCAGGACCGTCGGGGCGTCCGCATCGGGATCCGGCGTGGAGGCCGTTCCGGCAGTGGCACCGCGCCGATCACGAACGGATACGCCGCTTGCGGCATGCCGAGACCGTCGGCGACTGCCGTGCTGCCCGGCCCGGAGACGTAGGCCCCACGGAAACGCACCAGCTCGTCCGTCCCTGTCGCGAGGAAGGCCGAGCCCGGGGTGGGCGGCAACTGGTGCGCGTCCGGCACGCCGAGCACCGCCCGCGACTCCGACGCCGAGTTCGTCTTCAGCGCGATCCGGTACGAGAGGTGCGACTCGAGCCCGCGCAGCCTCCCCTCGTCCAGCCGCTGCGAGGCCAGCAGCAGATGGAGGCCGAGCGAGCGGCCGAGCCGTCCGATCATGACCATCAGGTCGATCATCTCGGGTCGTTGGGCGAGCAACTCGGAGAACTCGTCGACCATGACGACCAACGCGGGCAACGGCGGCAGCTCCGGCCGGGCGCGCCGCGCCGCGGTGTACTCCGTGACGCTCGCCAGGTTGCCCGACGACCGCAGGACCTCCTGGCGGCGCATGATCTCTCCGGCCAGGGCGTCGGCCATGCGATCGACGAGCGTGAGCTCATCGGCCAGATTGGTGATCACCGCCGAGACGTGCGGCATCGCCGCGAGGCCGAGGAACGTGGCCCCGCCCTTGAAGTCGACGAGCACGAAGTTCAGTGCCTCGGGTGCGTGTGTCGCGGCGAGGCCGAGCACAAGCGTGCGCAGGAGTTCGCTTTTGCCGGAGCCGGTGGCGCCGATACACAGGCCGTGCGGGCCGGTGCCACCCTGTGCCGCCTCCTTGAGATCCAGGACCACCGGCACTCCGCGCTCGTCGACGCCGAGAGGCACCCGCAGCCGATCCGCTTCGGCGGACGACCAGCGGAGGCGGAGGGCGTCGATCCCGGCCGCGCCCGGGCGCAGGCCCAACAGCCCAGGTAGCCCCGGCGCCGAAAGGACGCGGTCGTTGGTCGGACCTGTACCCGCCGGGCGGTAGCGCGCCAGCCGCCGGGCCAGCGCCGCGGCCTGGGCGGGTTCCATCGCGTCGGGGACGCCGACCAGAACCGGTGGCTCGACCGGATCGACCACCCGTTCCAGTCGGTCGACCGCCACGCGCAGGCGCACCACCGACGGTGCGGACCGGGGCCCCGCCGCCGCCCCGATCCGCACCACCGTGACGCCCGCGACGGCCGCCCACGGATCCAGCCCGTCGACGATCCCGTCCGCGACGACGAGCAGATGCGGCTCCCGCTGACCGGGCGCCCGGCCTGCTGGCTCCGCCTGCCACCAGCGCCGCCCTACGGCCGCGTCCGACGTGATCATGCGCAACGGCCCGGCGCCGTCGCCGTGGCGGGGATGAGCGTTGTGCGGCAACCATTTGACCCAGTCCCACTCCGGGAGCGCCCACGGCTCCGCCACCACGAGGAGCCGGGCCTCGGCCGGGCTGTGCCACACCACGTATTGCGCGACGACGGCCCGGGCGAGCGCCCGTACGGCCCCTGCGTCGCCGTCGCCGGGCTCGAGCCAGACCGTGGCGCTCTCCCGGAGTGCCAAGGCGATCGGCAGGTCGGGCACGACCATGTGAGCGACGAGGAACCGGCGCAGCGCGAGCGCGGTGACCGGCTCGATCGCGTCCGGTGGCCCGGTCTGCGGGGCCACCAAACGCCGGGCCAGCCGTTGCGCGCCCAGGCCGACCCGCACGTGCCCGAAATCGGCATCGGTCGGGCCGCGCTCCCAGAGCCTGCCTGCGGCCAGCACCGCGGGCCACGCGTCCGGCTCGGGATGCGCGCTCTCGGCGGCGTGCCGCTGCGCGTCGGCGACCTCGCGCACGCGACGGCGCACCTGGCCGAGGTAGCGCAGATAGTCGCGGCGGCCCTCGTCGAGGCTCGATGCGCGCGCGGCACCGCCCCGGCCACCACCGGAAGCCAGCATGCCGACGGTGGAGATCGCGAACATGCCCGCGAACAGCCACGACGTGGGGTTGTCGACGCCCAGGACCGCGATGAACCCCACCGATCCGACCAGCATCACCAGCGGCAACAGGCGCGTCAGGATCCCCGCGGGCACCAGCTTCTCCGGCTCGGGAGGAGCCTCCAACACCAGCTCGCCGCTCGGGTCCGGCAGCGGCTCACGGCGTGGCCGCGGGATCGCGAGCGTGCCCATCAGTTTCTCCAAACGGCCTCGGAAGAGGGGCCCTGGCGGCGATGCTAAGGACCGTCCCCGACATTTCGTGGGGGTTTGGGAGAACTCGTCGAGAGAGGCGCGCAGGTGGCTGATCAGCCCTTCTGCAGGCTCACGGTGCTCGCACCGCGCCGCCGGGTGGACGTGGCGCTCCCCTCCGATGTGCCCGTCGCCGAACTGGTGCCGATGGTGCTCGAGCTGGTCGGCGAGCCCGAGCGGAGCGGCGTGGTCGGGCCGCGACCCTGGCGGCTGTCCGGCGTTGCGGGCGGCCTGCTTCCCGCCGCGGCCACCCTTGATGAGCTCGGTGTGCTCGACGGCGAGCTGCTTCGCCTCGGGCCCGCCACGCCCGCGCCCCGCGCGCCGGTCTTCGACGATCCTGTGGACGCACTGGCGGCGGGCGCGGGAGACGGCGCAGCTCGCGAGCACCGGTTGGAAGGGGCCGCGGTGCTGCTTGTGATCGTCGCCGCGGCCGGGTTGTTGAGTGCGGGCGGCCCGGGTTCGGTCGCGGCCGCGCTTCTGGCCGGGGCGGCGGCCGTGGCTGCTGTGGTCTGCGCCGCCAAGCTCGTCCGCCCCGACGCTGTGGATCGCCCACCAGACCACGGGCTCGCACGCGTTGTCGCCCTTGGCGGGGTTGTGCTCGCCGCGGCGGCTGGCTGGAACGCGCTGCCGGGCACGTCGCTTACCGGCCCGTTGATGGCGGCCGCGGTGGCCGCCGGGATCGCGGCGGCCACGGCGCAGCTCGTGCTGCGGGTCGTAGCGCCGACGCTCGTCGCGGCAGGGGTCGTCGCGGTCGCCACCGCCGCGGCGGTCATGGCGGTGCGATTGGGTGCAGGCTCAATCGCCGCGGCGACGGCCTCTGCGGCGGTGGCCATCGTCGGCGCTCCGCTGTTGCCCAGGGTGGCGCTCCGCCTCGCCGGGTTGCCGCGCCCGGTGGTGCCCGCTGACGGGTCGGAGCTGACCGACGACGACGACGGACTCCCTGCCGCCGAGCTCGCCGAGCGCGGTGACCTCGCGCGGGGTTACCTGGCCGGGCTCACGGGCGGCGCGGCGGCGATCGCGTCAGTGGGGGCGCTGTTCGCGGCGTCGGGAGGCGGCCGGTTCGGACCGGTGTTCGCGGCGGTCACGGCGGTGGTGCTTCTGCTGCGCGCCCGCGGCTACGCCGACGCGGCACCCGCGCGCACCGCCCTGGGGGCCGCGGTCGCTACGGCGGTCGGACTCGCCGTCATCCTTTCTGCACCCGGCTTCACCGCTGCCCCCCTCGCCTGCGTCGTGCTGCTGCTCGGGGCGGCCGCGGGCATCGCGGCGCTCGACGCTTCCACCCAAGGCCGCCGCGTCGCGCTGTCACCGGTCCTCCGGCGGTCGATCGATCTGGCGGAGGGCCTCCTCGTCGCCGCCTGTGTTCCGTTGGCGCTGGCGGCCACGGACTTGTTCCGTGCTGTGCGCGGGCTCTGACGACCCAGTCGCGGCCGCCTTCTGGCCGCCCCTGTTGGTCAGCGGAACGGCGGCCGCCCGCCCGACGCCACCGATGTCGGACCGTCGCGATGCGGGTCAGGCCAGGTCGGGACCACCTACGACGCGACCTGTCGCGACCACTCTCCTAGCCGCGTTCGTCGGCGGGTGACGTGCGCCCGACGCCTCACGGCGGACCGACGCGGTGCGGGACGGCCCGCGTGGGGTCCGCTGAGGAACCTGCGCAGCACTCTGGTTTCGAGGCTGTTCGTCGGCGGGGTGGGGTGGGGTGGACCCGACCGACCTTCCTGCGCCAGACCGACGCCGTGTGCGGCGGCCCCACTTCTGGGCGAGCGATGGGCGTGCCTCCGGGCGGCGCGGATCAGCGGCTGCTCAGGACGTCCACGGCGCGGGTGGCGTCGGCCAGGTCGAGGGTGGGGCCAGTGGGGAGGAGGCGGAGGGCGGACCCGGGGGCGGGCTGGGTGGCGACGATGCCGAGCGCGGCGGCGGTGGGGTCGTCCGCCACGCCGTACCCGACGCCCGCGGCGGACACCAGCCACAGCGGCCCGGCCTGCGGCGCGGCGGGCGCCCCGCGGCGCGGCCCGGGCCGGTGGCGCGCACCGCCCCGCCCGCCCCGACGGCTACGGCGTCGACCTTCCGCCCGGCCCGTCGGCCTGCGCAAGCGTTACCGGCGCGACGCCCGCGGCCAGCGGCAGGTCGCGGCCGAACCACGCAACGCCGTCGGGCCGGTCCGGGGTCCACGTCCAGCACGTGACCGGCGCCTCCGCCGGCTCGACGACCCGCACCGGGCCGTCGGGCCATCCCGCGACGGGCAGCGTGTCGACGAACGTGGCCGCGCCCAGCACGTCGGCCCCACGGACCGCACCTCGCGCGCGGCGGAGGCGACGACAAGCAGGTCGGCCACCGCTCGTGGCACCTCCTGCAGCCCGCCGTCGAGTACGACGAAGTACTGCTGCCCATCGCCTATGGTTGCGGTGAGGACATCGCCGACGCGGCCCGGAAGGCCCGGCGTGGCGCCGGGCCGCCGCGGTGCGGAACGACGGGCGTGGCCAGCGGCGGCCCCTCCGGCAGCACCGAGATCAACGCGCCGGTCGCCGCCCGTGGCACCTTGCTCGCAAGCCGGAACCGGCGCCAACCGCGCCATCTCCGTCGTCGACCCGGTGCCGCAGACCGCCAGCGACCAGCCACGTGGTGTCGCCCGGGCCCTGCCAGGAGCACCCCGTCGCCGGGGGGCGGCCGCGCCGCGGCGTCGCCGATCACGGTGGTGCCGACCAGCGCGCCCTCGGCGTCGACCGCGTCGCACACCGCCCAACTCGCCCGCACCGTCGCCTCGGGCGTGACGGCCACCGCCCCGGGCACCGCCGCGGCGGGAGTGCGTGGCGCCGCCGCGAGGGACTCGTCCGGCACGACCGTGGCAGTGGCCGTCCGGGGTCACCTCCGCGGATCGCCACCGGCTGATCCGCCCCAGCGACCCGCCGGACCGCAGCGCGGCGAGCACCAGCCGCGCGGCGGGCAGATCGGCCACCGGCACCAGCCGGTCCGGATCGTGCGCGACCGCATACATCGCCCCGGACGTCGCCCCGATGACGACGGCCTCGCGCCGCCAGTCCGGGCTCGGCACGAGCACCGCCCACACGGCCGCCCCGCACAGGCCGAGGAGCCCCAGCACGACCCCGGCCAGCGCGGCCCGTCGCTGCGACCGGATCTGCTCGTGCAGCGGCACCGGGTCGCCGCGCACCAACGCGGCCTCCATGCGGCGCAGGCCGAAGCGGTAGGCGTCGGCCTGATCGCGGGTGGCCGGAGCCCGGAGCAACGGGGGAGGGCGCTCGAGGGGTGCGGGGGACACGCCCGACGCTAACCCGCAGGCACCGCCCTTCGTGGGCGTTTGACACAACTCCCGGTAGAACCTCTGGCATGCGAGTGTGCAGGATCGTCGACCTCTCGGTGCCGCTGGGCCCGGACACCCAGGTCTATCCCGGCGACCCGGAGCCCCGGCTGACCCCACACGCGACGCTCCCCCGCGACGGCTACAACCTCCTCGCCCTCCACCTGGGCAGCCAGACCGGCACCCACATCGACGCGCCCTACCACGTGCGCGCCGACGGCACTGCCCGTCGACGCCCTCGACCCGGCGCTCGTTCGCGGCCGGCCACGGTGCTCGACGTCCACCGCACGGCCCACCGCAGCGCCGATCACCATGGATCGGATCGCGGGCGCCGCCTCACCCCATCGTGCTGCTCCACACCGGCTGGGCCCGCTACTACGGCACACCCGCCTACTTCGACCACCCCTTCCTGCATCCCGCCGCGGTCGCGCCGCATGCTCGACCGCGGCGTGCGCACCTTCTGTGTCGACGCTCCGAGTATCGACCCGACCCCCGACAAAAACCTGGCCGCGCATCTCCTCATCGCCGACGCCTGCGGCGTCATCGGGGAGAACTTCCGCAACCTCGAGCTCGTCGACTGGCCCGACCCGTTCGTCTCCTGCCTGCCGATCAAGCTGGCCGGGGCGGACGGGGCGCCGGTCCGCGCCGTCGCCGGAATGGAGACTAGCCGACGCAGATTGCGTCGAGGCGCTCCCTCAGGAACGGCGCGGAGTAGACCGGAGCCAAGTCCGAGCGTCGACCGATCGGCGGCGCGAGCGGTGTGACCAGCGCGTCGTGGTCGAGCTCGAAGAAGAACACCAGCGACACGAGCTCCTCGTGCGGCGCCCCCGCCTGCGGCGGCAGGACGCGGTGTCGACCCGAGCGCCACCGCAGGCCGGTCCAGTACGCGAGCAGATCGCCGATGTTGACGGTCAGCGCCTCCGGGTCGTACGGGGCGTCCACCCAGCCCACCCCGTCGATGTCCACCTGCAGGCCACCCGCGCCCGGCTCCCGGTCGAGCACGGTCACGGTGCCGAAATCGGTGTGCGGACCGATCCGGAACTGCCCCGGCAACGGCTCGCCGACCTCCGTGAGCGGCGGGTACCGGTTGACGTTGAACGTCCAGGTCGGGTGCTCCGCCAGCCCGCTGAGCGTCGCGCGCGACACCCCGAGGGCCTCGGCGCACAGTTCGAGGAGGGCCCGCGACACCGTCGTCATCGCGGCCAGGTAGCGCGTGGCGGCCGCATGCAGCTCCGGCACCTCCGACGGCCAGACGTTCGGCGGGAACCAAACCGCGTCGACGGCGGCGTCGCCCGTCGGCGTCTCCGGCCCGATGGCGAACGACTCCTTGAGATCCGGCGGGTTGTCCGCGCCCGCCGCGTCCTCGGCGTCGCCGAACACGTCGGCGTTGCCGTTGGACTCGACGCCCGGCGCGAGCCAGCCCCGACCGCCGATCCGCGCCGCGTAGCGCTCCTTGACCGCGGTGGGCAAGGCGAAGAACCGGCGCGCCGCCGACCGCACCTCGACGCGCAGGGACGGCGCGATCCCGTGCCCGGTGACCAGCAGGAACCCCGCCTGCCGCAGCTCCGCATCGAGCGGCGCGTCGGGCGCCCGCAGGTCAACGTGGGGATCAGGCTCATGACGGCTTCCCGATGTCCTCGTTCCACAGCTCCGGGCGCGCGGCGATGAAGTCGGTCATGAGCGCCACGCACCGCTCGTCGTCCAGCACGGTGACCGCGACGCCGTGCTCGGCCAGCCAGTCGTGCCCGCCGTAGAACGTGCGGGCCTCACCGACCAGCACCGCCCCGATCCCGAACTGCCGCACCAGGCCCGAGCAGTACCAGCACGGCGACAGCGTCGTCACCATGATCGTCTTGCGGTAGTCGCGCTGCCGCCCGGCGTTGCGGAACGCCGCGGTCTCGGCGTGCATCGACGGGTCGCCGTCCTGCACCCGCCGGTTGTGGCCGCGGCCGAGCAACTCGCCATCGGCCGTGAACAGCGCGGCGCCGATCGGGATCCCGCCCTCGGCGAGTCCCGCCTGGGCTTCTTCGAGCGCCGTATCCAGCAGGGGGATCACGCCCTGATCCTGCGGCGCGCCAGCAGGACGTACAAGGCCGCCGCCAGCACGATCCCCACCAGGAACGTGATGTCGCCGATCTCGGGGACGGCCCGGGCGACCAGCCCGGTGAAAAGCGTCTGGTTGGAGAACAGCACCACCGACACCACGATGCCGACGACCATCGCGATCAACCCGGCCGGGTTGCTGTACGAGCGGTCGTAGAGCAGGTCGATGGGGATGCGGTCGCGGCGCAGCCACTGGTCGGCGAACATCACGCCGAGCCACGGGCCGATCCAGTAGACGATCACCAGCAGGAAGTTCTCGTAGCCCGTGGCCGCGTCGCCCAGCGCCAGCAGCGCGATCACGAACCCGACCACGCCGAACACCACCGCGACGTAGGCCCGCGCGCGGCGCAGGTGCACGGGCAGGCCCATCGAGAGGAACGCCATCGCGCCGGAGTAGATGTTGAGGACGTTCGCGGCGACCGCGCCGATGGCGATGGCGATCAACGTGAGCGCGGCGAGCCAGCCGGGGAGCACCCCGACGTACGCCGTCGCCGGGTTGTCCGAGGTGACCCCGGCGAGGGCCGAGGCGCTCACCGACGCCGCGCCGACGATCATCAGCACGGTGCAGGCCAACCCGTTGCCGACGCCCGCGGCGAGGCCGGTCGCCAGGCGCGACACGTTCTCCGGCAGGTAGCGCGTGTAGTCGGCGGCGTAGGGGGTCCAGCCCGCCGTGTAGCCGAACACCGCGCCGACCGTCAGCAGGAAGCCACCCAGCCCGCCCATGCCCCCATCGGTCGGCACGAACGACGGGTCGGAGTGCGTCAGCACGACCACCGCGCCGACCACGAAGATCACCGTGAGCACCGGGAACGTCCACCGCTCGAACGCGTGCACCAGGTTGTGCCCGAGGTAGGCCACCGCGACCTGCACGACGACCACGATCACCAGCCACAGCGCGGGCGACGCCCCGGTCAGCGAGCTGAGCGCGAACGAGGCGCTGACGCTGTTGACCGCGAACCAGCCGAAGCCGGACGTGATCGTCATGAGGCCCGCAGGGAGGATGTTGCCCCGGTAGCCGAACGCGAGGCGGCCCAGCACCATCTGCGGCACACCGGCGAGGGGGCCGCGCGCCGAGAGCACACCGTGCGCGATGCCCGCCAGGACGTTGCCGAGCAGGATCGCGGCGACGGCCTGGCCGAACGTCAGCCCGAAGACCTCGACCGCGAGCACCCCGACGAAGATCGTCGCGAACTCCATGTTGGGCGAGGTCCACGTCCAGAACAGCTGGCGGGGCTTGCCGTGGCGGTCGGCGTCGGCCACGCGTTCGCTGCCGTACGGCTCGACAGCGACGATCTTGTCGCCGTAGACGGGGGCCGTGGTGGGGGAATCAGCACTCACCGGGCCACTGTCCCTTGCGACTTCGCGCCGGTACAGCGATCCGCCCGATCGAAACATTGCGGCAACATTGGCCCTAAACGCGCAGGCGGCGGGTCGCTTCGACGCGGGCGGCCAGCTCGGTCGGCGGGCGGGTAGTCCACGCCGACCAGCGTGAGACCGTGCGCGGGCGCCACCGACACCTCCGACGGCCCGCACCCCCCGTGCAGCAGCTCGGCCGGGAAGCCGACGGGCCGCTGCCCCCGCCCGACGGCCAGCAGCGCCCCGACCAGGCTGCGCACCATCGAGTGGCAGAACGCGTCGGCGCTGACCGCCGCCGTGACGACCTCGTCCGGGCCGCGCGTCCAGGACAGGCACTGCAACTCGCGCACGGTCGTCGCGCCTTCGCGGCGCTTGCAGAACGCCACGAAGTCGTGCTCGCCGAGCAGAGGCGCGGACGCGGCGTTGACGGCGTCGACGTCCAGCGCGATGCGGCCAGGCGAGGGTGTCGTGGGCGCGCAGCGGCTCCGCGCCGAACGGCGCGGTCGCGACCCGATAGCGGTAGTGGCGGCGCAGCGCCGAGAACCGGGCGTCGAACGTCGGGCGGCATGGGCCTGACCGCGCGCACCCGTACGTCGACGGGCAGCAGCCGGGCCAGGCGCCGCACCAGCCACGCCGGGTCGAGCGTCGGCGGGCAGGTCGGCGTGCGCGACCTGCCCGGTGGCGTGCACACCCGCGTCGGTCCGCCCGGCGACGGTCAGCGCCACCGGCGTCCGCAACGTCACGCCCCAGCGCGTCGGCGAGCACCCCCGCCACGGTGCGCCTGCCGGGCTGCGGCGCCCAGCCGGAGAAGTCGGTGCCGTCGTAGGCGATGTCGAGCCGGAACCGGGCCGTCGCCGGGATCTGCGGCATCGGTGCGCCGGGACACGGGGCCGGAACGGGCCCCCACGATCGAGCCCGCCATCCGTGGAGGACAGCGGGCTCGGTCGTGCGCGAGTTGTCGGTCAGGACTTGGTGTCGATTCCTGCTGCGACGACGGCAGCGCGAAGCCCGCCGCCTCCGCGGCCTCCGGCGTGGCGAACCACACCTCGGCCACGGTGCGGTCGTAGAACGGTGTGCCGGGCAGGTGGTAGAGCATCGAGTCCGCGTTGCCCTTGATCTCGAAGCCCGCCGGGGCCTCCTCGGGGTCGTCCAGCGGGGCGTGGCTGCCCTCGCCGTACGGTGCCTCGTCGGTGGACGCCGACTCCTCGACCTCCGCGACATCGGCGGGGGCGTCGTCAACCGCTGCGATCTCCGCGACCTCCGCGGGGGTCGTCGTCGACGGCCGGGGCCTCCTCCTCGGCGGGAGCCGGGGTCTCGGCCTTCTGGGACGCCGCCACGCGCCGCGCGCGGTCGGCCTCCGACGTCACCGTCTTCTGCGCCACCAGCTCGATCACGGCCATGGGGGCGTTGTCGCCCTTGCGCGGCAGCGTCTTCGTGATGCGCGTGTACCCGCCCTCGCGGTCGGCGAAGAACGGGCCGATCTCGTGGACGAGCTTGTAGACGATGTCCTTGTCGCGGATCACCTTGGCGATCTGTCGGATGTTGTGCAGATCGCCGACCTTCGCCTTGGTGATCAGCCGCTCGGCGTAGGGCCGCAGCCGCCGGGCCTTCGCCTCGGTCGTGGTGATCCGCTGGTGCTCGAACAGCGCCGTCGCCAGGTTGGCCAGGATCAGCCGCTGGTGCGCGGGCGACCCGCCCAGGCGGGGGCCCTTGGTGGGCTGAGGCATCGCTACAACTGCTCCGTTTCTGCGTAGTCCTGGCCGTCGTCCCCGAAGTGGTCGGGGTCGAACCCGTCGGCGCCGTACTCGGCGGCCGCGGCCGACGGGTCGAATCCGGGCGGGCTGTCCTTCAGCGCCAGGCCGAGGCCGACGAGCTTCATCTTGACCTCGTCGATCGACTTGGCGCCGAAGTTGCGGATGTCGAGCAGGTCGGCCTCGGACCGGCCCACCAGCTCGCCCACGGTGTGGATGCCCTCGCGCTTGAGGCAGTTGTAGGAGCGGACCGTGAGGTCGAGCTCCTCGATCGGCATCGCGAAGGCCGCGATGGTGTCGGCCTCCTGCGGCGACGGGCCGATCTCGATGCCCTCGGCGTCGACGTTGAGCTCCCGGGCCAGCCCGAACAGCTCCACGAGCGTCCTGCCCGCCGACGCCAGCGCGTCGCGCGGGGTGATCGAGGGCTTGGTCTCGACGTCGAGCACCAGCTTGTCGAAGTCGGTGCGCTGCTCGACGCGGGTGGCCTCGACCTTGTAGGTCACCTTGAGCACCGGCGAGTAGATCGAGTCGACCGGGATGCGGCCGATCTCGGCGCCGGTGGCCTTGTTCTGCATGGCCGGGACGTAGCCGCGGCCGCGCTCGACGACCAGCTCCACCTCGAGGCGGCCCTTGTCGTTGAGCGTGGCGATGTGCAGGTCCGGGTTGTGCACGGTGACGCCCGCAGGCGGCACGATGTCGCCCGCGGTGACCGGCCCGGGGCCCTGCTTGCGCAGGTACATCGTCACCGGCTCGTCCTCCTCGGAGCTCACGACCAGCTCCTTGAGGTTGAGGATGATGTCGGTGACGTCCTCTTTGACCCCGGGCACGGTGGTGAACTCGTGCAGCACGCCGTCGATGCGGATGCTGGTGACGGCCGCCCCCGGGATGGAGGAGAGCAGGGTGCGCCGGAGCGAGTTGCCCAGCGTGTAGCCGAAGCCCGGCTCCAACGGCTCGATGACGAACCGGGACCGGGTGTCGCCCGAGGTGTCCTCGGTGAGGGTGGGGCGCTGAGAAATCAGCATTGGGTGTATTCCTCCTAGGTGCGGCAACCGCTATTTGATGCCGCGTCGTGCGAGGTGGCTGAGTCGATGCTCCTGCGCAAGCTCCGGGGATGCTCGCTGCGCAAGCTCCGCTCGGCCTACTTCGAGTAGAGCTCGACGATCAGCTGCTCGTTGACCTGTGTGTCGATCTGCGGCCGCTCGGGCAGCTGGTGGACCAGAATGCGCAGGGTCGACGGGACGACCTGCAGCCACGCCGGGATCGGACGGTCGCCCACCAGCTCTTTGGCGATGATGAACGGGTCGGTGGCCATCGACTTCGGCTTGACGTCGATGATGTCCCACTTCGCCACCCGGTAGCTGGGGATGTTCACCGGCACGCCGTTGACGAGGAAGTGCCCGTGGTTCACCAGCTGGCGGGCCATCCGCCGGGTGCGGGCCAGGCCCGCGCGGTAGACGACGTTGTCGAGGCGGGTCTCGAGGATCTGCAGCAGGTTGTCGCCGGTCTTGCCCTCCCGGCGGTTGGCCTCCTCGTAGTAGCGGCGGAACTGCTTCTCCAGCACGCCGTACGCGAAACGGGCCTTCTGCTTCTCCTGGCTCTGCAGGAGGTACTCGGTCTCCTTGATCCGGATCCGGCCGTGCTGGCCGGGCGGGTAGGGACGGCGCTCGAACGCGCGGTCGCCGCCGACGAGGTCGACCTTCAGTCGGCGGGACTTGCGGGTCATGGGGCCGGTGTAGCGAGCCATTTGTGTAGTCCCCCTAGACCCGGCGCCGCTTGGGCGGACGGCAGCCGTTGTGCGGCTGCGGCGTGACGTCGGAGATCGTGCCCACCTCGAGGCCCGCGGCCTGGAGCGAGCGGATCGCGGTCTCCCGGCCGGAGCCGGGGCCCTTGACGAACACGTCGACCTTCTTCATGCCGTGCTCGGCGGCCTTGCGGGCGGCGCTCTCCGCGGCCATCTGCGCGGCGAACGGCGTGGACTTGCGGGAGCCCTTGAAGCCGACGTGGCCCGCGGACGCCCACGCGATCACGGCGCCCGCCGGGTCGGTGATCGAGACGATGGTGTTGTTGAACGTGCTCTTGATGTGGGCGTGGCCCGCGGCGACGTTCTTCTTTTCCTTGCGGCGGACCTTCTTCGGCCCGGCCTGCTGACGACTGCGAGGAGGCATCTGTTACTTCTTCCCTGCCTTCTTCTTCCCGGCCACCGTCTTCTTCGGACCCTTGCGGCCACGCGCGTTGGTCTTGGTGCGCTGGCCGCGGACGGGCAGCCCCCTGCGGTGCCGGATCCCCTGGTAGCAGCCGATCTCGATCTTACGGCGGATGTCGGCCTGCACCTCGCGGCGCAGGTCGCCCTCGACGCGCAGGTTGCTCTCGATGTAGTCGCGGAGCGCGGCCAGGTCCTCGTCGGTCAGGTCCTTCGTGCGCAGATCGCGGTCGATGCCCGTGGCGGCGAGGATCTCCAGGGACCGGGTGCGCCCGATCCCGTAGATGTAGGTGAGCGCGATCTCCATCCGCTTGTCGCGGGGGAGGTCGACGCCGACAAGACGTGCCATACGGTGCGTTCTCTCCTGTTGTTTTGCCAGGTCTGGCCGACGTCCGTCCCGGTGGTCGTGCTCGGGCCCCGGCCTGGTTCCGGGGGTGGCCCGCACCCATGTGGCGCGGGAGGCGCGTCGGCGCCGTCTCTTGAGCGATCAGCGTTGATGTTCGCTTCGCAAGCTCCGCTCAGCCCTGCCGCTGCTTGTGGCGCAGGTTCTCGCAGATCACCATGACCCGCCCGTTGCGACGGATCACCTTGCACTTGTCGCAGATCTTCTTGACGCTCGGCTGGACCTTCATGATCCCTGTCTTACTTGTAGCGGTAGACGATGCGGCCGCGGGTGAGGTCGTACGGCGACAGCTCCACCACCACCCGGTCCTCGGGGAGGATCCGGATGTAGTGCTGCCGCATCTTGCCGCTGATGTGGGCGAGGACCTTGTGTCCGTTCTCCAGCTCCACGCGGAACATCGCGTTCGGCAGGGGTTCGACGACCCGTCCCTCGACCTCGATCGCCCCGTCCTTCTTGGCCATGTCCTCCGCGTTCCGTGACGGTGTGTTCTCGGTCTGACGGGCGCGCCACCCCACGCGGCACCGCGGGCTTGGGAGGCACGCCGGAACCGGCGCAGGCAGACGCGCCGTCAACCAAGTGTACGTGCCTGCGCACGGGGCCTGTACGCGGGTCCGACCCCTCCCCCGATGATCACGGCGGTGTGGCGGGCGGCACTGTGATCTCGGACGGCGTGGATTCCTGGCATGTCCCCGATCGGGCAGCCTAGTGTCTGGCCATGCCGGGATCCGTCGCGTTCGTCGAGGCTGAGCCGCCGGACGTCCCCGACCGCCGCCAACGGAGCTGACAGTGATCATCGGTGTAGTGCGCGAGTCCAAGCCCGGGGAGACGCGCGTCGCGGCGACGCCGACCACCGTGGGCCAGCTGCAGAAGCTGGGCTACGACGTGGTGGTCGCGCCGCAGGCCGGGGAACGGGCCGACTTCCCGGACGAGGGGTTCGTCGACGCGGGCGCGACCATCGGCGACGCCGTGGCAGGCCGACGTCGTGTTCGCGATCAACGCGCCGTCGGAGGACGAGCTGGACCAGATGAAGCCCGGCGCCACGTTGATCGCGCTGCTGGCGCCCGCGTTCAAGCCCGACGTCGTCGAGGTGCTCGCGCGCAGGCCGATCACGGCGCTGTCGATGGACGCGGTGCCGCGGATCTCGCGCGCCCAGTCGCTGGACGTGCTGTCCTCGATGGCGAACATCGCCGGGCTATCGGGCGGTCATCGAGGCCGCCCACGAGTTCGGCCGGTTCTTCACCGGGCAGGTGACCGCGGCCGGGAAGGTGCCGCCCGCCAAGGTGCTGGTGGTGGGCGCGGGCGTGGCCGGGCTGGCGGCGATCGGCGCGGCCGGGTCCCTGGGCGCGATCGTGCGGGCCACCGACCCGCGCCCGGAGGTGGCCGACCAGGTGCGCTCACTCGGTGGGGAGTACCTGTCCATCGAGTCGCCCGAGGTCGAGGTCAGCGCCACCGGCTACGCCAAGGAGATGGGCGAGGACTACAAGGAGCGCGAAACCAAGCTGTACGCCGAGCAGTGCCGCGGACGTCGACATCATCATCACCACCGCGCTGATCCCCGGCAGGCCCGCGCCCCGGCTGATCACCGCGGAGATGGTCGCCGCGATGAAGCCCGGCTCGGTCATCGTGGACATGGCCGCCGCCAACGGCGGCAACGTCGAGGGCACCGTGGCGGACGAGAAGGTCGTCACACCGAACGGCGTCACGATCATCGGCTACACCGACCTGGCAGGGCCGACTGGCCGCGCAGGCCAGCCAGCTCTACGGCACCAACCTGGTCAACCTGATGAAGCTGCTGACCCCGGAGCAAGGACGGCCAGCTGGTGCTGGACTTCGACGACGTCGTCCAGCGCTCGATGACGGTGGTGCGCGACGGCGAGAAGACCTGGCCACCACCGCCCGTGTCGGTCTCGGCGGCCCCGGCGACGACGTCCGCGGCGGCGGCCCCGGCCGAAGTGAAGAAGGAGGTAAGGCGCCCGCGTCCGCGGCCCGCCGGTTCGGCATCGTCGGCGTGGCCGCGGCCGCGCTGTTCCTGGTCACGGCGATCGTCCCCGCCCGCGCTGATCGGGCATCTGTTCGTGTTCGCGTTGGCCATCGTGATCGGCTACTACGTCATCGGGAACGTGCACCACGCGCTGCACACCCCGCTCATGTCGGTCACCAACGCGATCTCCGGCATCATCGTCGTGGGCGCGCTGCTGCAGATCGGCAAGCCCAACCGGCGATCACGCTCGTCGCGACCGCGGCGATCCTGCTGGCCACCATCAACGTCTTCGGCGGTTTCGCCGTCACCCGCCGCATGCTGGGCATGTTCCGCCGCAGCTGAGCACGGAGCTGATCACCATGACCGCACAGAGTGCCGCCAGCGCGGCCTACCTCGTCGCCGCGCTGCTGTTCATCCTCGCCCTCGCCGGGCTGTCCCGCCACGAGACGGCCCGCTTCGGCAACACGTTCGGCATCGCAGGCATGGTGATCGCCCTGGTCGCCACCCTGGTGCTGGCGCTCTCCGGCGGGTTCGACCGGCTCAGGTGGGCCTGCTGATCGCCGCCGTGCTCATCGGCGCGGCATCGGCCTGTTCCGCGCCGCCCGGGTGCCCATGACCGGCATGCCCGAGCTGATCGCGCTGTTCCACAGCTTCGTCGGTCTCGCCGCGGTGCTGGTCGGCTGGAACGGCTACCTCGAGGTCGAAGCGGCGGGCAGGGCGGGGACATCGCGCCCGACCTGCTGGGCATCCACCACGCCGAGGTGGTCATCGGCGTGTTCATCGGCGCGGTGACCTTCACCGGCTCGATCGTCGCGTGGGGCAAGCTGTCGGCGCGGTTCAAGTCCGCACCCCTGGTGCTGCCCGGGCAAGAACTCGCTCAACCTCGGCGCGCTGGTCGCGTTCGCCGCGCTCACGGTGTGGTTCGTCATCACCCCCACCCTCGGGCGCGCTCATCGCCGTCACCGTCCTCGCGCTCGCGCTGGGCCTGCACCTCGTCGCCTCCATCGGCGGCGGCGACATGCCCGTCGTCGTGTCCATGCTCAACAGCTACTCCGGCTGGGCCGCGGCCGCCTCGGGCTTCCTGCTCGGCAACGACCTGCTGATCATCACCGGCGCGCTCGTCGGCTCGTCCGGTGCCTACCTGTCCTACATCATGTGCAAGGCGATGAACCGCTCGTTCGTCTCCGTCATCGCGGGCGGCTTCGGCATCGAGGCGCCCTCGGGCGAGCGAGAAGGACTACGGCGAGCACCGCGAGGTCAGCGCCGAGGCCGCCGCCGAGCTGCTCGCCGGCGCGTCGAGCGTCATCATCACCCCCGGCTACGGCATGGCCGTCGCCCAGGCCCAGTACCCGGTCGCCGAGCTCACCCGCCGCCTGCGCGACCAAGGGCGTCAACGTCCGCTTCGGCATCCACCCCGTCGCGGGCCGCCTGCCGGGCCACATGAACGTGCTTCTGGCCGAGGCCAAGGTGCCCTACGACATCGTCATGGAGATGGACGAGATCAACGACGACTTCGCCGACACCGACGTCGTGCTGGTCATCGGCGCCAACGACACCGTCAACCCCGCGGCCACCGAGGACCCCGGCTCCCCGATCGCGGGGATGCCCGTGCTCAAGGTGTGGGAGGCCGGCGACGTCATCGTTTTCAAACGGTCCATGGCGGCGGGCTACGCGGGCGTGGCCAACCCGCTCTTCTACCGCGAGAACACCCAGATGCTCTTCGGCGACGCGCGGGACCGCGTCGAGGACATCGTCAAGGCGCTGTCAGTACCCGAGGCCCGTCTTCGGTGATCGCCACCGAGTGCTCCCAGTGCACGGCCCGTGCACCGGTGGCCGTGACGACCGTCCAGCCGTCCTCCAGCTCGACGGTCTCCGGGTCGCCCGCGGTGACCATCGGCTCGATGGCGAGCGCCATGCCCGGCCGCAGGCGCGGGCCGTGGCCGGGGTCGCCGTGGTTGGGCAGGAACGGGTCCATGTGCATCGCCGTGCCGATCCCGTGGCCGCCGTACTCCGCGACGATGCCGTAGTCGGCCCGGTCGCGCTCCGCGGCCGCCGCGATGGATGACTGCACCGCGTACGAGATGTCCGAGAGCCGCCCGCCCGCGACTGGGCGGCGGCGATCCCGGCCGAAAGCGCCGCCTCGCACGCGGCCGACAGCTGCGAGTCGGCCTCCGACACGGCACCGACCGGGATCGTGACCGCCGCGTCGCCGTGCCAGCCCTCGAGCACCGCCCCGCAGTCGACGGAGATCAGGTCGCCGTCGGCGAGCACCCGCGTCGCCGCGGGGATGCCGTGCACGACCTCCTCGTTCACCGACGCGCAGATCGACGCCGGGTAGCCGTGGTAGCCCTGGAACGACGGCTCGGCGCCGCCGTCGCGGATGGTCTGCTCGGCGAGCGCGTCGAGCTCGGCGGTGCTCACCCCGGCCTTGGCCAGCAGCGCCACCTCGGCGAGGGCCCGCGCCACCAGCGCCCCGGCCGCGCGCATCGCCTCGAGCTCCCGCGGGCTCTTGAGCTCGATGTCCCGACCGCGCCACCGGGCGACGAGGCCGCGGACCCCGCCGCGGGTCACCGTGTGCGCAGCACGTCGACGACGCGCTCGGTGATCTCTTCGACCGAGCCGGTGGCGTCGACCGATACCAGCTTCTCGCGGTAGAAGGCGAGCAGCGGGGACGTCTCGTCGCGATAGACCTGTTGACGGCGTCGGATCACGTCCTCGGTGTCGTCCGACCGGCCCCTGGCCAGGAGGCGGGCGACGAGCTCGTCCTCGGCGACCTGGAGCTCGACGACCGCGTCGAGCTCCTCGCCGCGATCGGCGAGGATCGCGTCCAGCGACTCGGCCTGGCTGATCGTGCGCGGGAAGCCGTCGAGCAGGAAGCCCTTCGTCGCGTCGTCCTCACCGAGCCGGGCGCGCACCATCTCGACCGTGACGGAGTCGGGCACGAGCTCGCCCGCGTCCATGTAGCGCTTGGCCTCGACACCCAGCGGGGTCTGCTGCGACAGGTTGGCCCGGAACAGATCGCCCGTGGAGATGTGCGGCACCTCCAACCGACCGGCCAACCGTTCGGCCTGGGTGCCCTTGCCCGCCCCCGGCGGGCCTACCAGAACAATGCGCACACGATCCTCCACTGGGTCCACCCCGACGACACGAACCCGTCGACGTTAGCGCAGGAATCCGTCGTAGCGACGCTGCATGAGCTGGCTCTCGATCTGTTTGACGGTGTCGAGGCCCACCCCCACCATGATCAGCACCGCGGTGCCGCCGAACGGGAAGTTCTGGTTCTGCCCGCTGCCGGTGATGCCCAGGAAGAAGTTGGGCAGCACGGCGATGATGCCCAGATAGAGCGAGCCGGGAAGCGTGATCCGGGAAAGCACGTACTGGAGGTACTCGGCGGTCGGACGGCCGGGGCGGATGCCCGGGATGAAGCCGCCGAACTTCTTCATCTCGTCGGCGCGTTCCTCCGGGTTGAAGGTGATGCCGACGTAGAAGTACGTGAAGAAGATGATCAGCAGGACGTAGAGCGCGATGTGCACCGGGTTGGCCTGGTCCACCACGTAGGCCTGCACGAACTGCTGGAACGCCCCGCCCTGATGTGCCGATCAGCCGGGAGACCAGATCGGGAAGGTAGAGCAGCGACGATCCGAAGATCACCGGGATGACGCCCGCCTGGTTGACCTTCAGCG
This sequence comes from uncultured Actinomycetota bacterium, assembly GCA_963822805.1. Classification (GTDB taxonomy): domain Bacteria; phylum Actinomycetota; class Actinomycetes; order Mycobacteriales; family Pseudonocardiaceae; genus Pseudonocardia. Next base: position 99,254 of record CAWGIV010000013.1, read on the forward strand.
GCAGGTACGTCGACGTGCCGCCGTACATCCGCCTGCCCACCATGCGCTTCGCGTACTGGACGGGGATGCGCCGTTGGCCCTGCTCGACGAACACCACGCTCGCGATGATGGCCAGGCCGAACACGCAGATGCCCGCGAACACCAGGCCGCCGTTGGAGAGGATCTGCTTGCCCTCGGCGGGGATCCGGGCCGCGATGCCCGTGAAGATCAGCAGGGACATGCCGTTGCCGATGCCGCGCTCGGTGATCTGCTCGCCCAGCCACATGATGACGCCGGTGCCCGCGGTCATGACGAGCACCGTGATCGAGAGGGTCCAGACGCTCGAGTCGGGGATGACGGGCTCGTTGCAGTCGCCGAAGAGCTGGCCGCGGTCGGCGAGGGCGATGATGCCCGTGCCCTGCAGGACGGCCAGCGCGATCGTGAGATAGCGCGTGTACTGGGTCAGCTTGTTCTGACCCGACTGGCCTTCCTTCTTCAGCTGCTCGAACCGCGGAATGACCACGGTGAGCAGCTGGATGATGATGCTCGCCGTGATGTAGGGCATGATGCCCAGCGCGAACACCGAGAGCTGGAGCAGCGCTCCGCCGGAGAACAGGTTGATCAGGGAGTAGATGCCCGCGTTGGCGCCGCCCTCGACCTGCGCGATGCACTTCTGGACGTTCGGGTACGACACGCCCGGTGTCGGGATGCCCGCCCCGATGCGGTAGACCGCGATGATCCCGAGAGTGAAGAGGATCTTCCTCCGCAGGTCCGGCGTGGTCAGAGCCGACCGGAATGCGCTGAGCACTGCCTGATCCTCCTGTGTCGGCGCCCGGGAGGCCGGGCCCATTCGACTGTAACAGCGGCCGGTGACGGGCAGGACCGGCACGCCGGCCCGCACCATCGGGCTGACCCGGACTACAGCTGGTTGACGGAGCCGCCCGCGGCCGTGATCTTCTCGACGGCGCTCCCGAGAAGCGGTGGGCGCTGACCTGGAGCGCGACGGACAGCGAGCCCTCACCGAGCACCTTGAGCGGCTTCTTGCGCCGCACGGCGCCCGCCGCCGCGATCTCGGCCGGGCCGATCTCGCCGCCGTCCGGGAAGAGCCGCCCGAGGTCGCCGACGTTCACGACCTGGTACTCGACCCGGAACCGGTTGCGGAAGCCCTTGAGCTTCGGCAGCCGCATGTGCAGCGGCATCTGGCCGCCCTCGAAGGCAGGCGAGACGTTCTTGCGGGCCTTCGTGCCCTTGGTGCCGCGACCGGCGGTCTTGCCGCCCTTGCCACCTTCACCCCGACCGACGCGGGTTTTGGCGGTCTTGGCCCCTTTGGCCGGACGCAGGTCGTGCAGCCGGATGATCTCGGCTCGTGCCGATGACTCGCTCGCAAGCTCGCTCATGATGACGGCTTCACCTCTTCCACCGAAACCAGGTGCCGCACGGTCCGGATCATGCCGCGGACCTGCGGCGTGTCCCGCCACTCCGCGGACTGGCGGATCTTGCGCAGGCCCAGCGCGCGCAGCGTGAGCCGCTGGTTCTGCTGGCTGCCGATGCTACTGCGAACCTGTGTGACGACGAGCGTCAGATCGCTGGTGGGCTGCTGCTGGGCCCGCGGGTCCACCGGGGCTTGGGAGTGTTCTTCTTCTTCGCCATCACGATCTACTCACCTTCGCAGCCGCCGCTCGCGCGGGCGGCACGGCCGTTGCGTGGTTCTGCATCACGACCTCGCCGCCGCCGCCGCGACCGCCCGGTCGCGCAGCATCTGGGCCGGAGCGACGTCCTCGAGCGGCAGGCCGCGGCGGGCCGCCACCTCCTCGGGGCGCTGGATCATGCTTCAACGCGGCGATCGTGGCGTGCACGACGTTGATCGCGTTGTCGCTGCCGAGGCTCTTGGAGAGGATGTCGTGGATGCCCGCGCACTCCAGCACGGCGCGCACGGGGCCACCGGCGATGACACCGGTACCGGGGCTCGCCGGGCGCAGCATCACCACGCCCGCCGCCGCCTCGCCCTGCACGCGGTGCACGATCGTGCCGCCGATGCGGGGGACGCGGAAGAAGTTCTTCTTCGCCTCCTCCACACCCTTGGCGATCGCCGCGGGCACCTCCTTGGCCTTGCCGTAGCCGACGCCGACGAGGCCGTCGCCGTCGCCGACGATCATCAGGGCGGTGAAGCTGAAACGCCGACCGCCCTTCACGACCTTGGCCACGCGGTTGATCGTGACCAGGCGCTCGATGTACGGGGTCTTGTCCTGGGCCGCCCCGCCACGGCCTCCGTCGCGGCGGTCGCGGCGGTCGCCGGAGCGCTCCGCCACCGGACCCTGAGTTCGGGCCCCCGCCGTCACGCCGTGTGCGTCCCGGCATCAGACGATTCCCTTCCGTGTTTTGCATGTCCACTCAGAAATCCAGACCGCCCTCGCGGGCGGCGTCGGCGAGCGCCGCGATCCGGCCGTGGTAGTCGTAACCACCTCGGTCGAACACCACAGCGGTGACGCCCGCCGCGCGCGCGCGCTGGCGGCCACGAGCTTGCCGACCTCGGACGCGCGGGTCTTCTTGTCGCCGTCGATGGCGCGGACGTCGGCCTCCAGCGAGGACGCCGACGCGAGCGTGCGGCCGGCCAGGTCGTCGATCAGCTGCACGACGATGTGCCGCGAGCTGCGCTTGACGGCCAGACGCGGCCGCTGCGGCGTGCCCTGGACCTTCTTGCGCAGGCGCGCGTGCCGCTTGGTGACCGCGGTGCGGCGCTTGCGCGCGACCTGCGACCGCAGCCGCTTCTTGGCGTTGGCGGAAATGGTCGCCGAATTCGTCTCAGCCATCACTTACCCGTCTTTCCGACCTTGCGGCGGATGACCTCGCCCGCGTAGCGCACGCCCTTGCCCTTGTACGGGTCGGGCTTGCGCAGCTTGCGGATGTTGGCGGCGGTCTCGCCGACCAGTTGCTTGTCGATGCCGGAGACCGAGAACCGCGTGGGCGTCTCGACGGCGAACGTGATGCCCTCCGGCGCGGGGATCACCACGGGGTGGCTGAACCCGAGCGCGAACTCCAGCGTGCTGCCCTTGAGCGCGACGCGGTAACCGACGCCGTGGATCTCGAGCTTCTTCTCGTAGCCGGAGGTGACGCCGACGACGAGGTTGTTCAGCAGGCTGCGCGACAGGCCGTGGAACGCCTTGCTGCGGCGCTCGTCGTCGGGCCGCTTCACGAGGAGCGACCCCGAGTCTCGTCGCGCTCGACGGTGATCGGCTCGATCACGGTGTGCGAGAGGGTGCCCTTGGGGCCCTTGACGGTCACCGTGCGGCCGTCGATCTGCAGGTCCACCCCCGATGGCACGGTGATGGGCAGCTTCCCGATGCGGGACATGGTCTCCTACCCCCTCACCAGACGTAGGCGAGGACTTCCCCGCCCACGCCCGTTCTTCTTCGCCTGCTGGTCGGTCTGCAGACCGCTGGACGTCGAGATGATCGCGATGCCGAGACCGCCCAGCACGCGGGGCAGCGTTGGTCGACTTCGCGTAGACCCGCAGGCCGGGCTTGGACACCCGGCGCAGGCCCGCGATGCTGCGCTCCCGGTTGCGGCCGTACTTGAGCTCGATGACCAGGGACTTGCCGACCTCGGCGTCCTCGGTCATGTGCGCGGCGATGTAGCCCTCCTTCTGGAGGATCTCCGCGATCGCCACCTTGAGCTTGCTGTGCGGCATGACCACGCGGTCGTGGTATGCCGAGTTGGCGTTGCGCAGACGCGTGAGCATGTCTGCGATCGGATCGGTCATCGTCATGGGTAGCCTGCTTTTCCCGTTGCGGTTCCTCTAGAGACGGGCCTGCAACGTCGCTTTTATTGTTACTGCTTACCAGCTGCTCTTGCTGACGCCGGGCAGCTCGCCCGCATGCGCCATCTCGCGCACGCAGATGCGGCACAGGCCGAACTTGCGCAGCACGGCGCGCGGGCGGCCGCACTTCGAGCAGCGGGTGTAGGCGCGCACCTTGAACTTCGGCTTGCGCGCCGCCTTGATGATCGAAAGCCTTCTTGGCCATGGAGGTACTCCCTAGTCCCGCTTGAACGGGAAGCCGAGCCGCTGCAGCAGCGCCCGGCCTTCTTCGTCGGTCGTGGCCGTGGTGACGACGGTGATGTCCATGCCGCGCGGCCGGTCGATCGTGTCCGGGTCGATCTCGTGGAACATCGACTGCTCGTTGAGCCCGAACGTGTAGTTGCCCCGACCGTCGAACTGCGTGCCCGACAGGCCGCGGAAGTCGCGGATACGCGGCAGCGCGATCGTCAGCAGCCGGTCGAGGAACTCCCACATGCGGTCGCCCCGCAGCGTGACCTTCGCGCCGATCGGCATGCCCTCGCGCAGCTTGAACTGGGCGATGGACCGGGTGGCCCGGCGGACCTGCGGCTTCTGACCGGTGATGGTGGCCAGGTCGCGGACCGCGCCGTCGATGAGCTTCGCGTCGCGGGCGGCCTCGCCGACCCCCATGTTGACGACCACCTTCACGACGCCGGGGATCTGCATCACGTTGCCGTAGGAGAACTGCTCCTGCAGTTGCTGCCGGATCTCCTCCCGGTAGCGCTGCTTGAGCCGGGGCTGCACCTTTTCGGTGGTCGTCATGTCAGATCTCCTTCCCGTTGCGCTTGGAGATCCGCACCCGCCGCGCCTTGCCGTCCTCGCCCTCGACGAGCTGCTTGCCGACGCGTGTCGGCTTGCCGTCGGAGTCGCACACCATCACGTTGGAGACGTGGATCGGTGCCTCGGTGGTGATGATCCCGCCCGACTGCGAGCCACGCTGGTTCTGCGTGATCCGGGTGTGCTTCTTGATCCGGTTGACGCCCTCGACCAGCACGCGGTCGCGTTCCGGGTAGGCCTCGATGACCTTGCCCTTCGCGCCCTTGTCCTTGCCGGCGATCACCAGCACGGTGTCGCCCTTCTTGATCTTCATTACAGCACCTCGGGAGCGAGGGAAATGATCTTCATGAACTTCTTGTCGCGCAGCTCACGACCGACCGGCCCGAAGATGCGGGTGCCCCGCGGCTCGCCGTCCGGCTTGATGAGGACGGCGGCGTTCTCGTCGAATCGGATGTAGCTGCCGTCGGGACGGCGCCGCTCCTTCACCGTGCGCACGATGACCGCCTTGACGACGTCACCGCGCTTCACGCCCGCCGCCGGGATCGCGTCCTTGACGGTGGCGACGATGACGTCGCCGATCCCCGCGTACCGACGGCCGGAGCCGCCGAGCACCCGGATGCAGAGGATCTCCTTCGCCCCGGTGTTGTCGGCGACCCGCAGCCGTGACTCCTGCTGGATCACTTGGCCTTCTCCAGGATCTCTACCAGCCGCCAGCGCTTGGTGGCCGACAGCGGTCGGGTCTCCATCAGCCGGACGCGGTCGCCGATGCCCGCCGAGTTCTGCTCGTCGTGCGCCTTGACCTTGCTCCTGCGCCGGATGACCTTGCCGTACAGCGGGTGCTTCACGCGGTCCTCGAGCGACACCACGATCGTCTTGTCCATCTTGTCGGAGACGACCATGCCTTCGCGAACCTTGCGCTCGCCCCGCGGCTTCGCCTTCGGCGCAGCCGAATCCGGCTGCACAGTGGGTTCGCTCATGCCACGCCTTCGTTCTCGTCAGGGGCGACCGAAAGACCCAGCTCGCGCTCGCGCATGATCGTGTAGATCCGCGCGATGTCGTGCCGGACGGTCCGCAGCCGCCGGTTGTTGTCCATCTGTCCGGTGGCCATCTGGAAGCGGAGGTTGAACAGCTCCTCCTTGGCTTCGCGCACGCGCAGCACGAGCTCTTCGTTCGTGAGCTCGCGCAGCTCGGCGGCGGTGGTCGAGGCGGCAGCCACTAGATCTCCCCTCCCTCACGGGTGACGATCCGGCACTTCATCGGCAGCTTGTGCATCGCGCGACGCAGCGCCTCGCGGGCCGTCGTCTCGTTCGGGTAGCTCATCTCGAACAGCACACGGCCGGGCTTGACGTTCGCCACCCAGAACTCGGGCGAGCCCTTTCCGGAGCCCATGCGGGTCTCGGCGGGCTTCTTCGTGAGCGGTCGGTCGGGGAAGACGTTGATCCACACCTTGCCGCCACGGCGGATGTGCCGGTTGATGGCGATACGCGCGGACTCGATCTGCCGGTTGGTGACGTAGGCGGGCTCCAGCGCCTGGATGCCGAAGTCGCCGAAGGTCACCTGCGGTGCCGCCCGACGCCGCACCCGTGCGGTGCGGCCGGTGCTGCTTGCGGTGCTTGACCTTGCGGGGGATGAGCATGACCTACGCCTCCCCGGCGGCACTCGGGCCGTCGGCGACCGCGGTGGCGGTGCTCCCGCCCGCGGCCTGCTCGGCGGCGGCGCGGCCTGCCTCGGTGCTCGTGCCGGTGGTGCCCGACGCCCCGGAGCGGCGGCGCTGCGGGCGCTCACGGCGGGGGCCGCGCTCGGCGGCAGGAGCCGCGGCGGGCGAACCCTCGCGGCGGCCGCCGACGACGTCGCCCTTGTAGATCCACACCTTCACGCCGATCCGGCCGAACGTCGTGCGGGCCTCGAACAGGCCGTAGTCGATGTCGGCGCGCAGCGTGTGCAGCGGCACCCGACCCTCGCGGTAGAACTCCGAGCGCGACATCTCCGCGCCGCCGAGACGGCCGGAGCACTGCACCCGGATGCCCTTGACCTGCGGGCTGCGCATGGCCGACTGGATGGCCTTGCGCATCGCGCGCCGGAACGCCACGCGGTTGGACAGCTGCTCGGCCACGCCCTGCGCGACGAGCTGCGCGTCCGACTCGGGGTTCTTGACCTCGAGGATGTTCAGCTGCACCTGCTTCTTGGTGAGCTTCTCCAGGTTGCCCCGGATGCGCTCGGCCTCGGCGCCGCGGCGGCCGATGACGATGCCCGGACGGGCGGTGTGGATGTCGACCCGGACGCGGTCGCGCGTGCGCTCGATCTCGACCTTGGAGATGCCCGCCCGCTCCATGCCCTTGGAGAGCATGCGGCGGATCTCGACGTCCTCCTTGACGTACTCCGCGTACTGCTTGTCGGCGTACCACCGGGACTTCCAGTCGGTGGTGATGCCGAGCCGGAACCCGTGCGGATTGATCTTCTGACCCATCAGCGGGCCCTTCCCTTCCACGCCCGCGGCCTGCCTGCGCCCGCTGTGTCGTCTTCTCGGGCATCGACTCGACCTCGACCGTGATGTGGCTCGTCCGCTTGCGGATCCGGTAGGCGCGGCCCTGCGCGCGCGGCCGGATGCGCTTGAGCGTGGGACCCTCGTCCGCGATCGCCACGGTCACCACGAGCGACTCGCGGTCCATGGCGTGGTTGTTCTCCGCGTTGGCCGCGGCGCTCGCGATCACCTTGTAGACCGGCGTGGCCGCGGCCTGCGGCAGCGTACCGCAGGATGTCCAGCGCCTCGGCGACCGGCCGGCCCTTGATCAGGTGCCGTGACGCGCCGGACCTTCGTCGGCGACATGTGCACGTACCTCGCCACCGCACGCGCCCGGGCGGGCGCGTCGGCAGCGGCCTGGCTTGTGTCAGCCATGTGATGCTCCTCTGCTTCCGTGCCCGCTCAGCGCCTGCGCGCCTTGCGGTCGTCCTTGATGTGGCCACGGAACGTCCGCGTGGGCGCGAACTCCCCGAGCTTGTGGCCCACCATCGCGTCCGAGACGAACACCGGCACGTGCTTGCGGCCGTCGTGCACCGCGATCGTGTGGCCGATCATGTCGGGGATGATGGTGGAGCGGCGTGACCACGTGCGGATCACGGTCTTCTTGCCCGACTCGTTGAGGGCGTCCACCTTCTTGAGCAGGTGGTCGTCCACGAACGGGCCCTTCTTCAGGCTGCGCGGCATTGGCTTGACCTCCTACTCAGCGCTTCTTGCCGGTGCGACGCCGGCGGACGATCATGTTGTCGGACGGCTTGGTGCGGCGGGTGCGGCCCTCGGGCTTGCCCGCGGGGTTGACCGGGTGGCGGCCACCGGAGGTCTTGCCCTCACCGCCGCCGTGCGGGTGGTCCACCGGGTTCATCGCGACACCGCGGACGGTCGGGCGCTTGCCCTTCCACCGCATGCGGCCCGCCTTGCCCCAGTTGATGTTGGAGTGCTCGGAGTTGCCGACCTCGCCGACGGTCGCGCGGCAGCGGACGTCGACGTTGCGGATCTCCCCGGACGGCATGCGCAGCTGCGCGTACGGGCCGTCCTTGGCCACCAGCTGCACGCGTGCGCCCGCCGACCGCGCGATCTTGGCGCCACCGCCGGGGCGGAGCTCGATCGCGTGAATGACGGTGCCGGTGGGGATGTTGCGCAGCGGCAGGTTGTTGCCGACCTTGATGTCGGACCTCGGGCCTGCCTCCACCGTGTCGCCCTGCTTGAGCCGGTCGGGCGCGATGATGTAGCGCTTCTCGCCGTCGACGTAGTGCAGCAGCGCGATGCGGCTCGTGCGGTTGGGGTCGTACTCGATGTGCGCGACCTTGGCCGGGATGCCGTCCTTGTCGTTGCGCCGGAAGTCGATCAGCCGGTAGGCGCGCTTGTGCCCGCCGCCCTGGTGCCGCGTCGTGATCCGGCCGTGCGCGTTGCGCCCGCCCTTGCTGTGCAGCGGACGGACGAGCGACTTCTCCGGGTGCGACCGCGTGATCTCGGCGAAGTCGGCGACGCTGGCGCCGCGGCGCCCGGCGTCGTCGGCTTGTACTTGCGGATGCCCATGCTTGTCTCCTGAGCCCCTCAGCTCGCCCGGCCACCGAACACGTCGATCGTCCGGCTCTCCTCGGAGATCGTGACGATCGCGCGCTTGGTGTCCTTGCGCTTGCCGTAGCCGGTGCGGGAGCGCTTGCGCTTCCCCGGGCGGTTCAGGGTGTTCACGCTGAGCACCTTGACGCCGAACACCTTCTCCACGGCGATCTTGATTTGGGTCTTGTTCGCGTCCGGGCGGACGATGAAGGTGTACTGGCGCTCTTCGGCGAGGCCGTAGCTCTTCTCCGAGACCACCGGCGCGAGCAGGATGTCGCGCGGGTCGGGGATCACTGGGATCTCCTCCTCGATCTCAGTGGCCTGCTTGTCGACCGCGGCCGCTGCGCGCTGCGAAGGCGGCAGGGCGAACCCGGCAGCCTCGGCGGCCTCGGCCGTGGTGAACCAGACCTCGGCGACCGTGCGGGCGTAGAACGAGCTGCCCGGCACGTGGTACAGCATCGAGTCGGCGTTCCCCTTGACCGGGAAGCCCTCGGGGTGCGAGCCGCGTCGAGCGTGCGCCGCTCACGCGGCCGTAGGGCCCTTCGTCCTCGGTCCCGGCCGCGGGGTCTCGGTCTTGGTGAGACCCACGGGCTCGCTCGCCGGCGTGGCGCCCTTCGGCGTGCCGATCGGCCCGTCGAGGAACTCCGCCAGCGCCGCCTCGGTGAACACCACGGACTCGCTGTCGAGCACGTCATAGGTGTTGAGCTGGCCCGGGGTGAGCAGGTGCACGTGCGGGAGGTTGCGCAGCGAGAGGTGCGCGACCCGGTCGTCGCCTGCGAGCACGACGAGCGTCTTGCGCTCGCCGACCACCCCGGCGAGGGCGGCACGCGCCGTCTTCGTGGACGGGGCGTCGCCCGGCCGAAGCGTGTCGACGACGTAGACGACGCCCGCGCGCGCCCGGTCCGACAGCGCGCCGCGCAGGGCGGCGGCCTTCATCTTCTTCGGGCGTGCGCTGCGTGTAGTCGCGCGGCTGGGGCCATGCACCACGCCACCGCCGGTGAACTGCGGGGCCCGGGTGGAGCCCTGGCGGGCGCGGCCGGTGCCCTTCTGGCGGTAGGGCTTCCGGCCACCGCCACGGACCTCGCCGCGGGTCTTCGTGTCGTGCGTGCCCTGCCGCGCCGCGGCCAGCTGGGCCACGACGACCTGGTGCATCAGCGGGATGCTCGCGTGGGTGTCGAACACGTGCGGGGGAAGCTCGACCGTCACCGTGCTGGTCATGCCGTCACACCGCCCTTCGCTGCGCTCTTGACGAACAGGAGCCCGCCGCGGGGCCCGGGGACCGCGCCCTTGATCAGCAGGAGGCCGCGCTCCGCGTCGACGCGGTGCACGATGAGGTTCTGCGTGGTGACCCGCGCGTTGCCCATGCGGCCCGCCATCCGCAGGCCCTTGAACACCCGGCCCGGCGTGGCGCAGCCGCCGATGGAGCCGGGCGAGCGGTGCTTGCGCTGGGTGCCGTGGCTCGCGCCGAGGCCATGGAAGCCGTGGCGCTTCATGACGCCCGCGGTGCCCTTGCCCTTCTGGTGCCGACGACGTCGACCTTCGCGACCCGCCGCGAACACCTCGGCGGTGATCTCCTGGCCGATCTCGTACTCGCCCGCGTCGGACGTGCGCAGCTCGACCAGGTGCCGCCGCGGGGTGACGCCCGCCTTGCTGAAGTGGCCGGTCTCGGGCTTGTTGACCTTGCGAGGGTCGATGGCCCCGTAGGCGAGCTGGAGCGCGACGTAGCCGTCCTTCTCGCTCGTGCGCACCTGCGTCACCACGTTGGGGCCCGCCTGGACCACGGTGACCGGTACTACCCGGTTGTTCTCGTCGAAGACCTGGGTCATCCCGAGCTTGGTGCCCAGGATCCCGGTGATCTGCCTCTCGGTCGTCATTTCTCCGTCAGCCCTACGAAATGGACGCTCAGATGGATGCACGGCAAGGCCGCAGCGAGCGTGGCTTGCTCAGCAAGCGAGCGAGCGAGAACGTCGCCGGGCGCCATCTGAGCGTTCATTGGATGTTCACGTCGACGCTGGCAGGCAGGTCGATGCGCATGAGCGCGTCGACCGTCTTGGGCGTCGGGTCGAGGATGTCGATGAGCCGCTTGTGCGTGCGCATCTCGAAGTGCTCGCGCGAGTCCTTGTACTTGTGCGGCGAGCGGATGACGCAGTACACGTTCTTCTCCGTCGGCAGCGGCACCGGCCCGACGACCCGAGCGCCCGTGCGCGTGACCGTCTCCACGATCTTGCGCGCGGACGCGTCGATGGCCTCGTGGTCATACGCCTTCAGCCTGATGCGGATCTTCTGTCCCGCCATGGTCGTCGGTGTCCCTCTTCTTTCTGCCGCTAGTAGGTGTGTCCGGGTGCCGCGCGCACGGGAGCCCTGCAAGGTCTCACCGACGGCGGCGTCCGGTCCCCGAGGTCGGGTGTGTCGTGCTCCGAACCCGGACCGGTCCCCGGATCACCCGCAGACCCTGGGGGTCGCTGTGCTCGGGGGCCCCGCGCCAGGGCTCGGCATGCCACCTGCGCATGCCGAGCCCGACGCGCAACCCGTCAAGGATGCCACACCGACGTGCGGCAACCCCGACCGGGGTAGGTCGTGGCCCGCGGATCACGGGACACGACCTCGTGCTACTTGATGATCTTCGTGACCTGACCGGCGCCCACGGTGCGGCCACCCTCGCGGATGGCGAACTGCAGGCCCTCCTCCATGGCGATCGGCTGGATCAGCTTGACCGACATGGAGGTGTTGTCGCCCGGCATGACCATCTCGGTGCCGCTGGGCAGGGTCACGACGCCCGTCACGTCCGTGGTCCGGAAGTAGAACTGCGGACGGTAGTTGTTGAAGAACGGCGTGTGCCTGCCGCCCTCGTCCTTGGACAGGATGTAGACCTGGCCCTCGAACTCGGTGTGCGGGGTGACCGAGCCCGGCTTGGTGACGACCATGCCGCGCTCGACCTGGTCGCGCTTGATGCCGCGGAGCAGCAACGCCGCGTTGTCGCCCGCGCGGCCCTCGTCGAGGAACTTCTTGAACATCTCGATGGAGGTCGTGACGGTCTTGAACGACTGCGGCCGGATGCCGACGATCTCCACCTCCTCGTTCACCTTGACGATGCCCCGCTCGATGCGGCCGGTGACCACGGTGCCGCGGCCGGAAATCGTGAAGACGTCCTCGACGGGCATGAGGAACGGCTTCTCGACGTCGCGCACGGGCTCCGGGATGGACTCGTCGACCGCGTCCATGAGCTCCATGAGCTTGTCGCTCCACTCCGCGTCGCCCTCAAGGGCCTTGAGCGCGGAGACGCGCACGATCGGCAGGTCGTCGCCGGGGTACTCCTGCGCGGACAGCAGCTCGCGGACCTCCAGCTCGACGAGCTCGAGGATCTCCTCGTCGTCGACCATGTCGGCCTTGTTGAGCGCCACGACGATGTAGGGCACCCCGACCTGACGGGCGAGCAGCACGTGCTCACGCGTCTGCGGCATGGGGCCGTCGGTGGCCGCGACCACCAGGATGGCGCCGTCCATCTGCGCCGCACCGGTGATCATGTTCTTGATGTAGTCGGCGTGCCCGGGGCAGTCGACGTGCGCGTAGTGCCGCTTCTCGGTCTGGTACTCGACGTGCGCGATCGAGATCGTGATGCCGCGCTGCCGCTCCTCGGGCGCCTTGTCGATCTGGTCGAACGCCGACGCCTGGTTCAGGTTGGGGAACTTGTCGTGCAGGACCTTGGTGATGGCCGCCGTCAGCGTGGTCTTGCCGTGGTCGATGTGACCGATCGTGCCGATGTTGACGTGCGGCTTGGTCCGCTCGAACTTCGCCTTCGCCACTGGTGGGCTCCTTCTGGTGGTGAACTTCTCCGCCGTGCTGACGGCAGGTTGGTGGATGGGGGGACTTACTCGCCCGTGGCCTTGGCGATGATCTCCTTGGCCACGTTGGTCGGGACCTCCGCGTAGGAGTCGAAAACCATCGTGTAGTTGGCCCGGCCCTGGGTCCGCGACCGCAGGTCGCCGACGTAGCCGAACATCTCCGACAACGGCACCAGCGCCTTGACGACGCGGGCGCCCGCCCGCTCCTCCATGGCCTGGATCTGGCCGCGGCGGGAGTTGAGGTCGCCGATCACGTCGCCCATGTAGTCCTCGGGCGTGGTGACCTCGACGGCCATCATCGGCTCCAGCAGCACCGGACCGGCCTTGCGGGCGGCCTCCTTGAGCGCCATCGAACCGGCGATCTTGAACGCCATCTCCGACGAGTCGACCTCGTGGTAGGCACCGTCGAGCAGCGTGACCTTGATCCCCGTGAGCGGGTAGCCCGCCAGCACGCCGTACTGCATGGCGTCCTGGGCACCGGCGTCGACCGACGGGATGTACTCCCGCGGCACCCGGCCCTGGGTGACCTTGTTCTCGAACTCGTACAGCGCGCCGTCGGCCGTGTCGAGCGGCTCCAGCTTGATGACCACGCGGGCGAACTGGCCCGAGCCACCCGTCTGCTTCTTGTGGGTGTACTCGTGCTTGTCGACCGTCTTCGTGATCGTCTCTCGGTAGGCCACCTGGGGCTTGCCGATGTTGGCCTCGACCTTGTAGTCGCTCTTCATCCGGTTGACGAGCACCTCGAGATGGAGCTCGCCCATGCCCGCGAGGATCGTCTGGCCGGTCTCGGTGTCGAGGGAGACCTGGAACGTCGGGTCCTCGTCGGCGAGCCGCTGGATCGCCGTGGACAGCTTCTCCTGGTCGGCCTTGGTGCGTCGGCTCGACCGCGACCTGGATGACCGGGTCCGGGAAGGTCATGGACTCGAGCACGATCGGCGCCTGCGGGTCGCACAGGGTGTCGCCGGTGGTGGTGTCCTTCAGGCCGATGACCGCGTAGATGTGGCCGACCATGGCCTCGTCGACCGGGTTCTCCTTGTTGGCGTGCATCTGGAAGACCTTCCCGATGCGCTCCTTGCGGTCCTTGGTCGAGTTGATGACCTGGGAGCCCGCAGCCACCCGGCCCGAGTAGACCCGGATGTAGGTGAGCTTGCCGAAGAACGGGTGCGCGGCGATCTTGAAGGCCAGCGCGGAGAACGGCTCGTCCTTCGTGGGCGCGCGGAAGGCCGGGGTCTCCCCGTCCTGCAGCACGCCCTCGACGGGCGGCAGGTCGCTCGGCGCGGGCAGGTAGTCGATGACCGCGTCGAGCATGGGCTGCACGCCCTTGTTCTTGAACGCCGACCCGCACAGGACGGGGTAGGCGATGCGATCCTTGACGATCTTCCGGATGCCGTGCTTGAGCTGGTCGACGGTGAGCTCCTCGCCGCCGAGGTAGGCCTCCATGAGCTCGTCGTCGGTCTCGGCGACGGCCTCGACGAGCGCCGTGCGGTACTCCTCCACGCGCTCGGCCATGTCGGCCGGGATCTCCTCGACCGTGTAGTCCTCGCCCTTCTGGACCTCGCCACGCCAGGTCAGCGCGCGCATCTCGACCAGGTCGACGACACCGATGAAGTCGCCCTCCGCGCCGATGGGCAGCTGGATGGGCAGCGGGGTGGCGGCCAGGCGATCACGGATCGTGGCCACGGTGTAGTAGAAGTCCGCGCCGAGCTTGTCCATCTTGTTGACGAAGCAGATGCGCGGGACGTCGTACTTGGTGGCCTGCCGCCAGACCTGCTCGGACTGCGGCTCCACGCCCTCCTTGCCGTCGAAGACCGCGACGGCGCCGTCGAGCACCCGCAGGTTGCGCTCCACCTCGACGGTGAAGTCGACGTGGCCCGGGGTGTCGATGATGTTGATCTGGTGGTCTTTCCAGAAGCAGGTGGTGGCGGCGGAGGTGATCGTGATGCCGCGCTTCTGCTCCTCCTCCATCCAGTCCATGGTGGCGGCGCCGTCGTGCACCTCACCGATCTTGTAGTTGATCCCGGTGTAGAACAGGATCCGCTCGGTGGTGGTGGTCTTGCCCGCATCGATGTGCGCCATGATGCCGATGTTGCGGACCTGCGTGAGGTCCGTGAGCACGTCGCGTGCCACTGCGTCAGCTCTCCCTCGAATTGGCGCCCGACGGTCGGCCGGTCACCAGCGGTAGTGGGCGAAGGCCTTGTTGGACTCCGCCATCTTGTGCATGTCCTCGCGCCGCTTCACGGCGGCGCCGAGGCCGTTGCTCGCGTCGAGCAGCTCGTTCATGAGCCGCTCGACCATGGTCTTCTCGCGGCGCTGCGAGGCGTAGGACACCAGCCAGCGCAGGCCGAGCGTGGTCTGCCGGACGGCGCGGACCTCGACGGGCACCTGGTAGGTGGCGCCACCGACCCGGCGGCTGCGCACCTCCAGCGTGGGCTTCACGTTGTCCAGCGCGCGCTTGAGCGTGACGACGGGGTCGTTGCCGGTCTTGTCCCGGGTGCCCTCCAGCGCCGCGTAGACGATGCGCTCCGCGAGGCTGCGCTTGCCGTCCTTCAGCACCTTGTTCACCAGCTGGGTGACCAGCGGCGAGCTGTACACCGGGTCCGAAACCAGCGGCCGCCTCGGTGCGGGTCCCTTGCGCGGCATTACTTATTCCCCTCCAAGCAGCGAGCGAGTCCGTAGCGGGCGTTGCGTGCGTGCATCACCGGATTCAGCTCTTTTCCTTCTTCGCGCCATAACGCGAACGCGCCTGCTTGCGGTTCTTCACACCCTGCGTGTCCAACGAGCCGCGCACGATCTTGTAGCGCACGCCCGGGAGGTCCTTCACGCGGCCGCCGCGGACCAGGACGATCGAGTGTTCCTGGAGGTTGTGGCCCTCACCCGGGATGTAGGCCGTGATCTCCATCTGGCTGGAGAGCTTGACGCGGGCGACCTTGCGCAGCGCGGAGTTCGGCTTCTTCGGCGTGGTCGTGTACACGCGCGTGCACACGCCGCGGCGCTGGGGGCTTCCCTTGAGCGCGGCCGTCTTCGTCTTCGTGGCCTTGTCCTGACGGCCCTTGCGGACCAGCTGCTGGATCGTGGGCATGAACCGTCTACTTCTTCCCGTCGGCGTGCTGCGTTTCTCGTTCTTTGCTGGCGTGTCGTGCTGGCGACCGGACGGCCACCCACACCCGAGGTCGGGTGTGTCGCTCCCCATCGGTTTGGCGCGGAGATCGGGGGACCTCGCGGGGAGCCCATGGGCCCACGGACCCGGGCGCCACGCAAGCGGCATCGGGCACGCAGATCGGCCCGACCTCAGCCGAGCGCAAGACACAAGGGTACCCGGCCCGCCGGAGGGGGGTCAAAGCGGGTCAGTGTCGGCGCTTGTCGGTTCAGGCAGGGTGCCCCAAGACATCACCTGATCGCAAGGGGGCACGCCCGCTCACCGCCCCGGTGGCTCCGTTCGTCGTACGTCACATAACGCGTCGCCGTCGCCCGGCATTCCGGCGGTGATCCATGAGTTGCCATCCCCTCGTCGAGCACCGCCGGCCGTGCGGGCGCCGCCTTCTCGGCGCAGGACCCGAGCAGGCACGCCACGGCCAGGCAGCCGATCGGCTGCGGGAATGTGCCACGCGCAGGACGGTGGCAGAGGAAATGGAATTCGCGCTACACTGAAGGGCTTCCCGAGAATGGAAGCGGCACAGGATTCATCTTTAGTGTAGCACGAATGGGGACCCGATGGAATACCGCTCGTTGGCCGACGAGCTCGCCGCCGAAACCCGCCAGGTCCAGGAGCTGCACCGGCTGCTGGCCGCCGAGCTGGACGTCGTGTCCGGCCGGTCCACCGCGGCGCTGTCGGTGCGCACCGGTGGTGAGCTGAGCGCCCGTTGGGAGCGCGACGTCGCAGTCCACCGCTGGTCGGAGCGTGCCGCGCAGCTCCGCGCGGCCCGCTCCGGGCTGTGCTTCGGACGACTGGACCGCACGGGGGAGGCACCCGCTTACGTGGGCCGCATCGGGCTGTCCGACGGCGACGACGGCACCGACACCACCGCGCTGCTGGACTGGCGCGCGCCCGCCGCCCAACCGTTCTATTGCGCCACTCTGGCGACGCCGATGGGATTGACCCGCCGACGCCATTTCGCGCTCGCAGGCATTGCCCCGGACGAGCGGGTCACCGACATTCACGACGACGTCTTCGCCGCGGGCCGCACCGACGCCCCGGAGGCCGCGGCGGACCCGGCCCTGCTGGCCGCGCTGGACGCGCCGCGCGGCACGGCGATGCGCGACATCGTGGCCACGATCCAGGCCGAGCAGGACGCGGTGATCCGGCTGCCGCTGGCGGGCATGGTCGTGATCGAGGGCGGCCCGGGCACCGGGAAGACCGCCGTCGCGCTGCACCGGGTGGCCTACCTCCTCTACACGCACCGCGACCGGCTGGCCCGTCGCGGCGTGCTGGTGGTCGGGCCGAGCGGGCCGTTCCTGGACTACGTCGGGGGCGTCCTGCCGTCGCTGGGCGAGTCGGCCGTCGTGTTCACCACCCCCGGCAGGCTCCACCACGGCGTCGACGCGACCGCGCTCGACGCCCCCGCCGTCGCCCGGATCAAGGGCGACCTGTCGATGTGTGCGGTGTTGCGCAATGCGGTGGCGGCTGAGCAGATCCTGCCCGACGAGCCGATCCGGATCGCGCTCGACGCGGTCACGCTTGAGGTCGATCGGTCGGTCGCGGCGCAGGCTCGGCGGGCTGCGCGCGACAGCGGGCGCCCGCACAACGCGGCCCGGATGGTCTTCGCCGAGAGCCTGGTCGCCCAGCTCGTCGCGCACGGCGTCGACCTGATCACCGGCGGGGTCCTGGCCGACCCGGACGATCGCGACCTGGACGGGATGTTCGAGAACGACGACTACGCCCTCGCCCCGGCCGAGTCGGCCGCGGCGATCGCCCGGGACCTGGCCGACGACCTGCGCGACGAGCTGGTCGACCACCCCGATTTCCGTGCGGCGCTGAACGCGCTGTGGCCGCTGCGCACCCCGGAACGCCTGCTCGCGCAGCTGCTGAGCTCGCCCGACCGGCTCGCCGCGATCACCGCCGGGCTGCGCCGCGACGGACGGCACGACCTGGACCTGGCCGTGTTGCACCGGGCCGACGGCGCGGCCTGGACGGTCTCGGACGCGCCGCTGCTGGACGAGCTGGTCGAGCTGCTCGGCCCGCTCCCCCGCAAGCAGGCCCGTCGCGCGGATGACGGCCGCTACGCCGCCGAGGTCCTCGCGCTGCTCGACGCGCACGACCGCAAAGTGGCAGGCGAGGACCCCGACGAACTGCGCGCCACCGACTTCGTCAGCGCGGGCATGCTCGCCGCGCGCTTCGCGGCGGAGCTCACCGGCAGCGTCGCCGAGCGGGCCGCCCCCGACCGGGAGTGGACCTACGGGCACCTGGTCGTCGACGAAGCGCAGGAGCTGTCGCCCATGGACTGGCATGTGCTGGCCCGGCGCTGCCCCAGCCGGTCGATCACGGCGGTCGGCGACCTCGCCCAGCGCAGCGCGCCCGCGGGTGCCCGGAGCTGGGCCGACGTGCTCGCCCCGATCGCGGGCGACCGCTTCACCCTCCGGGCCCTGACGGTGAACTACCGGACCCCGGCCGAGATCATGGACACCGCCGCCCTCGTGCTGCCCGCGGAGGAGCGCCACCGGGTGCCGCGGTCGGTACGGCGGACCGGTGAGCCACCCCGCCACGCCGCGTGGAGCGCGCTGCCTGCCGTGGTCGCGGACCACGGCCCGGGCACTGTCGCCGTGATCGCCGCCGACCCGTCGACCCTGCCCGACCTCGGCCCGGTCGCCGTGCACACCCCGGGCTCGGCGAAGGGCCTGGAGTTCGACGTGGTGGTCGTCGTGGACCCGGAGACGATCGCGGCCCGCTGCCCCGCCGACCTCTACGTCGCGATGACCCGGGCGACCCGCCGTCTGATCCTCGTCGCGCGGCCCGCCTGATCGGGCGCACCGCGCACCCCATCGCAGGACCGCGCACCCCACCGGTGGGGTGCGCGGTCGGCCCGCGGGGTGCGCGGTGCGCCCGAGACGACGAACGGGGCCGGTCACCGCCACGGGAGAGCGGTAGCCGGCCCCGTTCGGGCCTCGCCTTCGGCTTCGGCCCTCGCCGTCGCGAGGGCCACACGCGACTACCTGTAGTCGCGGCCGAAGTCGTAGTCGTCCAGCGGCACGGCGGCGCCGGTGCCCGTGCCGAACACGTCGGGGCCGTAGTAGCCGTCGTCGTAGCTCGGCAGCGCGTAGGCGGCCGCGCGGGCCTCCTCGGTGGGCTGGACCTGGATGTTGCGGTAGCGGCTGATGCCGGTGCCCGCCGGGATCAGCTTGCCGATGATCACGTTCTCCTTCAGCCCGACGAGCTTGTCGCGCTTTCCGTTGATCGCGGCATCGGTGAGGATCCGGGTGGTCTCCTGGAACGAGGCCGCGGACAGCCACGACTCCGTGGCCAGCGAGGCCTTCGTGATCCCCATGAGCACCGGGCGCCCGGAGGCGGGCTCGCCGCCCTCGGCCACCACCCGACGGTTCTGGGTCTCGAAGTCCGCCCGCTCGGCGAGCGCGCCGGGCAGGAACTCCGTGGAGCCCGAGTCGATGATCGTGACCCGGCGCAGCATCTGCCGGATGATCACCTCGATGTGCTTGTCGTGGATGTCCACGCTCTGCGTGCGGTACACCTTCTGCACCTCACGCACCAGGTGCAGCTGCACCTCGCGCGGACCCATGACGCGCAGCACCTCGTGCGGGTCGGCCGTGCCCTCCAGGAGCAGCTGGCCCACGTGCACGTGGTCGCCGTCCTGCAGCGCCCGCTCGGTGCCGTCGACGACGTGCGTGGCGAGCCACTGCCGCTTGGACAGCTTGTCGTAGACGATCTCCTCGCCGCCGTCGTCCGGGGTGAGGGTGATCTTCCAGAACCGCTCGCCGTCCTCGATCGCGATGCGCCCGTCGACGTCCGCGATCGGCGCCTTGCCCTTGGGGACACGCGCCTCGAACAGCTCCTGGACACGCGGCAGACCCGTGGTGATGTCGTCGCCCGCCACCCCGCCGACGTGGAACGTGCGCATCGTCAGCTGGGTGCCCGGCTCGCCGATGGACTGCGCCGCGACGATGCCGACCGCCTCGCCGACGTCCACCAGCTTGCCCGTGGCCATCGAACGCCCGTAGCACATGGCGCAGATGCCGGTGGCCGACGTGCAGGTGAGCGCGCTGCGCACCTTGATGGTGCGCACGCCCGCCTCGACCAGCGCGTCCAGGGCGGGATCGCCGAGGTCCTCGCCGCGCTGGACGATCACGTCGCCGTCCGGGCCGACGACCTCTTCCGCCGACGTGCGCGCGTAGACGCTCGTGCGGATGTAGCGGTGCGGGATCCGGGTGCCGCCCGGGCCCTCCTCGGTGACCGGCATGACGATCGAGCGCTCGGTGCCGCAGTCGACCTCGCGGACGATGACGTCCTGCGACACGTCCACCAGACGCCGGGTGAGGTAGCCCGAGTCGGCGGTGCGCAGCGCGGTGTCCGCCAGGCCCTTGCGGGTGCCGTGCGTGGAGATGAAGTACTCCAGCACCGAGAGGCCCTCGCGGAAGTTGGACTTGATCGGCCGCGGGATGTACTCGCCCTTCGGGTTGGCGACCAGGCCCTTCATGCCCGCCAGCTGCCGGACCTGGGCCATGTTGCCCGCCGCGCCCGACTGGACGATCGTCGGGATCGGGTTGTCGGCCGGGAAGTTGGCCTCCATGGCCTTCGCGACCTCTTCCGAGGCCTGTGTCCAGATCTTGACGAGCTCGTCGTTGCGCTCCTGGTGCGACAGCGCACCGCGCAGGTAGCGCCGGTTGATCTGCTCGGCGCGCACCTCGTACCCGTCGAGGATCTCCTGCTTGTTCGGCGGGACGACCACGTCGGACACGGCCAGGGTGACCCCGGAGCGCGTGGCCCAGTAGAAGCCCGCGTCCTTGAGCCGGTCGAGCACCTGCGCGACCTCGGTCATCGAGTACCGCTCGGCCAGGTCGTTGATGATCGCGGCCTGGCGCTTCTTGGGCAGCAGCTCGTTGACGAACGGGTAGTCGGCCGGGAGCAGCTCGTTGAACAGCACCCGCCCGAGGGTGGTCTCCGCGATCCACGGCTCCCCCGCCGACCAGCCGTCGGCCGACAGCGTGGGGTAGAGCGCCGCGGGCGGCACGACACCCGACAGCCGGATCTTGATCGGCGCCTGCAGGTGCAGGACCTTCCGGTCGTACGCCATGATCGCCTCGGCGACCGAGGAGTACATGCCGCCCGCGCCGTGCGCGTCCTCGCGCAGCCGCGACAGGTGGAACAGGCCGGTGACCATGTCCAGCCGCGGCATGGCCAGCGGACGGCCGGACGCAGGCGAGAGGATGTTGTTCGACGACAGCATCAGCACGCGCGCCTCGGACTGCGCCTCGGCCGACAGCGGCAGGTGCACCGCCATCTGGTCGCCGTCGAAGTCGGCGTTGAACGCCTCGCAGACCAGTGGGTGCAGCTGGATCGCCTTGCCTTCCACCAGCTGCGGCTCGAAGGCCTGGATGCCGAGGCGGTGCAGGGTGGGCGCCCGGTTGAGCAGCACCGGGTGCTCGGAGATGACCTCCTCCAGCACGTCCCACACCTGCGAACGGCCGCGCTCGACCATGCGCTTCGCGGACTTGATGTTCTGCGCGTGGTTGAGGTCGACCAGCCGCTTCATGACGAACGGCTTGAACAGCTCCAGCGCCATCTGCTTGGGCAGGCCGCACTGGTGCAGCTTCAGCTGCGGGCCGACCACGATGACCGAACGGCCGGAGTAGTCGACGCGCTTGCCGAGCAGGTTCTGGCGGAACCGGCCCTGCTTGCCCTTGAGGAGATCCGACAGCGACTTGAGCGGGCGGTTGCCCGGCCCGGTGACCGGACGGCCGCGGCGGCCGTTGTCGAACAGGGCGTCGACGGCCTCCTGCAGCATCCGCTTCTCGTTGTTGACGATGATCTCGGGCGCGCCGAGGTCGATCAGCCGCTTGAGGCGGTTGTTGCGGTTGATCACGCGGCGGTACAGGTCGTTCAGGTCGGACGTGGCGAACCGGCCGCCGTCGAGCTGCACCATCGGGCGCAGGTCCGGCGGGATGACCGGCACGCAGTCGAGCACCATGCCCATCGGCGAGTTGCCGGTGGTCTGGAACGCCGCGACGACCTTGAGCCGCTTGAGGGCGCGCAGCTTCTTCTGGCCCTTGCCGGTGCGGATGATCTCGCGGAGGTTCTCCGCCTCGGCCGGGATGTCGAAGTTCTGCAGCAGGGTCTGGATCGCCTCGGCGCCCATGGCGCCGGTGAAGTAGTCGCCGTACCGGTCGTACAGCTCCCGGTAGATCGACTCGTCGGCGATGAGCTGCTGGACGTCGAGCTTGGTGAAGGTGCTCCAGATCTCCTCGAGCCGGTCCAGCTCGCGCTGGGCACGGTCGCGGAGCTGGCGCATCTCGCGCTCGCCGCCCTCCTTGACCTTGCGGCGGACGTCGCTCTTTGCGCCCTCGGCCTCGAGCTCGGCCAGGTCGGCCTCGAGCTTCTGCGCGCGCGCCTCGAGGTCGGCGTCGCGCCGCTGCTCGACGCGCTTGCGCTCCACGCCCATCTCGTTCTCGAGCGTGGACAGGTCCTCGTGGCGCTGGTCCTTGTTGACCGACGTGATCACGTACGCCGCGAAGTAGATGATCTTCTCGAGGTCCTTGGGGGCCAGGTCGAGCAGGTAGCCCAACCGGCTGGGGACGCCCTTGAAGTACCAGATGTGGGTGACGGGTGCGGCCAGCTCGATGTGGCCCATCCGCTCGCGGCGCACCTTGGCGCGCGTGACCTCGACGCCACAGCGCTCACAGATGATGCCCTTGAAGCGGACGCGCTTGTACTTGCCGCAGTAGCACTCCCAGTCGCGGGTGGGGCCGAAGATCTTCTCGCAGAAGAGCCCGTCCTTCTCCGGCTTGAGGGTGCGGTAGTTGATGGTCTCCGGCTTCTTCACCTCGCCGTGCGACCACTGCCGGATGTCCTCCGCCGTGGCCAGGCCGATGCGCAGTTCGTCGAAGAAGTTGACGTCGAGCACTATGTGTCCTCAGTTCCTTCGTAACTCGGCTCGGGCGGGCGGTCAGTTGACGAGGTCGTCGACGGTCATCGACTCGGATCCGGGGCGGCTGGACAGGTTGATGCCCAGGTTCGCCGCGGCCCGCTCGAGGTCCTCGTCGTCGGTGTCGCGCATCTCGATCGCCGCGCCGTCACTGGAGAGCACCTCGACGTTCAGGCAGAGCGACTGGAGCTCCTTCAAGAGGACCTTGAAGGATTCCGGGATGCCCGGCTCGGGGATGTTCTCGCCCTTGACGATCGCCTCGTAGACCTTCACGCGGCCCACGACGTCGTCGGACTTGATCGTCAGCAGTTCCTGCAGCGTGTAGGCCGCGCCGTAGGCCTGCATGGCCCAGCACTCCATCTCGCCGAACCGCTGGCCACCGAACTGGGCCTTACCGCCCAGCGGCTGCTGCGTGATCATCGAGTAGGGGCCCGTGGACCGTGCGTGGATCTTGTCGTCCACCAGGTGGAGCAGCTTGAGGATGTACATGTAGCCCACGGCCACCGGGAACGGGTAGGGCTCGCCGGAACGGCCGTCGAACAGCTGCGCCTTGCCGTCCGGCCCGACCATCCGCTCGCCGTCGCGGTTGGGCAGCGTCGAGCCGAGCAGCCCCATGATCTCGTGCTCCTTGGCGCCGTCGAAGACCGGCGTGGCCGTCTTCGTGCCCGGCGGGACGGAGTAGAGCTCCTCGGGCATCTTGTCCGCCCACTCGGGAGTGCCCTCGATCTGCCATCCGGACTTGGCGATCCACCCGAGGTGGGTCTCCAGGACCTGGCCGATGTTCATGCGGCGCGGCACGCCGTGGGTGTTGAGGATGATGTCGATCGGGGTGCCATCGGGAAGGAACGGCATGTCCTCCACCGGGAGGATCTTGCCGATGACGCCCTTGTTGCCGTGGCGGCCCGCGAGCTTGTCGCCGTCCTGGATCTTGCGCTTCTGGGCGACGTACACCCGCACCAGCTCGTTGACGCCCGGCGCCAGCTCGTCCTCGTCGTCACGGGAGAACACCCGGATGCCGATGACCTTGCCGTACTCGCCGTGCGGCACCTTCAACGAGGTGTCGCGCACCTCGCGCGCCTTCTCGCCGAAGATCGCGCGGAGCAGCCGCTCCTCCGGGGTGAGCTCGGTCTCGCCCTTGGGCGTGACCTTGCCCACGAGGATGTCGCCCGGCTGCACCTCGGCGCCGATGCGGATGATGCCGCGCTCGTCGAGATCGGCCAGCACCTCCTCGGAGACATTCGGGATGTCCCGGGTGATCTCCTCGGCACCCAGCTTGGTGTCGCGGGCGTCGATCTCGTGCTCCTCGATGTGGATCGACGTGAGCACGTCGTCCTGCACGAGGCGCTGCGAGAGGATGATCGCGTCCTCGTAGTTGTGGCCCTCCCACGGCATGATCGCCACGAGCAGGTTCTTGCCCAGCGCCATCTCGCCGTTCTCGGTGCACGGCCCGTCGGCGAGCACCTGCCCCACCTCGACGCGGGCGCCCTCCTCCACGATCGGCTTCTGGTTGGTGCACGTGCCCTGGTTGCTGCGGCGGAACTTGTGCAGCCGGTAGGTCTGGCGGCTGCCGTCGTCGGCCATCACCGTGATGAAGTCGGCGCACAGCTCCTCGACGACGCCCGCCTTCTCCGCCACGACCACGTCACCGGCGTCGACCGCGGCGCGCAGCTCCATCCCGGTGCCGACCAGCGGCGAGTCCGAGCGCAGCAGCGGCACCGACTGGCGCTGCATGTTGGCGCCCATCAGCGCGCGGTTGGCGTCGTCGTGCTCGAGGAACGGGATCATCGCGGTGGCGACCGAGACCATCTGCCGCGGCGAGACGTCGATGTAGTCGACGCCCGTGGGCGGGATGTAGTCGACCTCGCCGCCCTTGCGGCGCACCAGGACGCGGTCCTCCTGGAAGGAGCCGTCGTCGTTGAGCGGCGCGTTGGCCTGCGCGACGACGAAACGGTCCTCCTCGTCGGCGGTGAGGTAGTTGATGTCGTCGGTGACGACGCCGTCGACGACCCGGCGGTAGGGCGTCTCGATGAAGCCGAACGGGTTGACCCGCGCGAAGCTCGACAGGGAGCCGATCAGGCCGATGTTCGGGCCTTCCGGTGTCTCGATCGGGCACATGCGGCCGTAGTGGCTGTGGTGGACGTCGCGGACCTCCATGCCCGCGCGCTCGCGCGAGAGCCCGCCGGGGCCCAGCGCCGAGAGGCGGCGCTTGTGGGTGAGGCCCGCGAGGGGGTTGGTCTGGTCCATGAACTGCGACAGCTGCGAGGTGCCGAAGAACTCCTTGATCGCCGCCACCACCGGGCGGATGTTGATCAGGGTCTGCGGCGTGATCGCCTCGACGTCCTGCGTAGTCATGCGCTCGCGGACGACGCGCTCCATGCGGGAGAGGCCGACGCGGATCTGGTTCTGGATCAGCTCGCCGACCGTGCGCAGGCGCCGGTTGCCGAAGTGGTCGATGTCGTCGGTCTCGACCGGGATCGTGACGGCCTGGTCGCCGGTGCCTGCCGTCATCGAGGTCTCACCGGCGTGCAGCCGGACGAGGTACTCGATGGTGGTGGCGATGTCCTCCTCGGTGAGGGTGCCGACCGAGGCGTCGACGGAAAGGCCCAGCTTCTTGTTGGCCTTGTAGCGGCCGACCTTGGCCAGGTCGTAGCGCTTGTCCTTGAAGAACAGGTTTTCCAGCAGGGCCTGCGCGCTCTCCTTGGTGGGCGGCTCGCCCGGGCGCAGCTTGCGGTAGATGTCGAGAAGCGCCTCGTCCTGGCCCGCGGTGTGGTCCTTCTCCAGCGTGGCGAGCATCGTCTCGGAGAAGCCGAAGCGCTGCTGGATGCGCTCGTTGTCCCAACCGAGCGCCTTGAGCAGCACGGTGACCGGCTGGCGGCGCTTGCGGTCGATGCGCACGCCGACGGTGTCGCGCTTGTCGACGTCGAACTCCAGCCACGCCCCGCGGGACGGGATGATCTTGACGGAGAAGACGTCCTTGTCGGTGGACTTGTCGATGGCGGTGTCGAAGTAGACGCCGGGCGACCGGACCAGCTGCGAGACGACGACGCGCTCGGTGCCGTTGATGATGAAGGTGCCCTTGCGGGTCATCACGGGGAAGTCGCCCATGAAGACCGTCTGGCTCTTGATCTCACCTGTGGTGTTGTTCGTGAACTCCGCCGTGACGAACAGCGGGGCCGCGTAGGTCATGTCCTTGT
This sequence comes from uncultured Actinomycetota bacterium, assembly GCA_963822805.1. GTDB lineage: Bacteria > Actinomycetota > Actinomycetes > Mycobacteriales > Pseudonocardiaceae > Pseudonocardia. The sequence goes on from CAWGIV010000013.1 coordinate 125,047, forward strand.
CCTTGCACTCCTCCTCGGAGGCCTTCACCTCGTCGAAGCGAGGGTCGGAGAAGGACAGGGACATGGATCCGGAGAAGTCCTCGATGGGGGAGATCTCGGCCAGGATGTCCTCCAGGCCGCCCATCGGGTTCTCGTCTCCGGCGTCGATCCGCCGCTGGAACCACGCCTCATCGCCCACCAGCCACTCAAAGGACTGGGTCTGCAGGTCGAGCAGATCGGGCACCCGGAGCGGCTCGCTGATCTTGGCGAACGAGACGCGCGTTGGCGACCCGGGGAGGTTCAGGTGGTCGGAGGTGGTCGCGAGGGTCTTGGTGGCGTGCGGCGATGCCAAGATGCGTCCTTCCGGAACTGCGCTCTCATCTGGCGAGCATCGGGGGACTCGCGATACCGTCTTCCCACGCGCCCCGGGCGGGAGGTCCGGAGCGGGCGGGCCGACGCACGATGCCTGGTCGGTGCACGCCGTCTGTTGTCAGGGCACGGCCTTCAGCCCGGCTCCGAGCGCGTTTCGAGATCTCGACTCTGAGACCGCGCGAGCGCACGCGAAGCTGGATGAGGGCAGCGCAAAGAGCCAGTCTAGCTGCAAACGCAGCGGCTGTCGAGATGGGTCACCGAGCACACCATCGAGACCTAAGAGTGACCTGACCGGCGCACCGAGTCAAGGCCCTACGCGTCGGTAAGTGGTCCTCTTTACGGGACGACCGGCGAGCACACCGCGTGACGACACGCCGTTGACGCGCTTCCTGTCGCCTTCACCCCGTCTCGCCGACCGGCGGGCCCCGGAATGGGCGATCGCGCAGGTCGGACCGGTTCGGCGGGCGGTCGGCGTCGTGATCACATGACCGGCCGATCCACGCAGCGTAGCCGGCGCGGGCGCTCGCCCGATCGGCGGTCGTGCCCGGAGTTGACAGGCCACAAGCGCCGTCGAACGATCGGATGCGGTGGCGCGTTCCGTCGACGATGACGAGGAGTCTTCCATGCCCGACGCCCCTGCCATGAACGAGCTTCTGGGTGCCGACACGCCGAAGAACTGGGGCAGGTGGGGTCCGGACGACGAGGTGGGCTCGCTGAACTACCTGGACGCGAAGGAGGTGCTGCGCGCCGTTCAGCAGATCCGCAACGGCGACGTGTACACGCTCCAGATCCGCATGGGCCGCCAGGACGGCCCCGGCGACCCCGTGTGGCCGGGCCGCACCCCGATGGCGAAGAAGATGTTCCTCGACGAGTCCTCATGGGACGGCGAGGGCGCGCCCCAGTTCCCCGGCGGCCTGCACTACGCCGACGACACCGCGGAGATCTTCCTGCAGGGCTCCACGCAGTACGACGCGCTGGGCCACGTCTGGTACGACGGGCAGCTCTGGAACGGCTACGACGCCCGCACCACCGTTGGCGGCATGGACAAGGCGTCGGTGCTGCCGATCGCCGAGAAGGGCATTGTCGGGCGCGGCGTGCTGATCGACATGGCGCGCCACCGCGGCAAGGACTGGCTCGACAAGGGCGAGACGTTCGACCACACCGACCTCGAGGCCGCGGCCTCGGCGCAGGGCGTCACCATCGAGCCGCACGACATCCTCTGCATCCGCACCGGCTGGCTGAAGTACTGGTACGAGCTCAACGACAAAGAGAAGTTCATGGACGGCTTCACCGAGCCGGGCCTGACGTACTCGCGCGAGCTCGTGCAGTGGTTCCAGCAGCGGGAGGTCCCCAACCTCGTCACCGACACGATCGCCAACGAGGTCACCTACGAACCCGGTTCCGGCGTCGCCCTTCCGCTGCACTGCGCGCTGATGCGCAACCTCGGCGTCGCGCTCACCGAGATCGTCTGGCTGGACGAGCTCGCCGACGCCTGTGCCGAGGACGGGCGGTGGAGCTTCTTCTACGCAGCGGCGCCGCTCAAGGTCGTCGGCGGCACCGGTGCGCCGGTCAACCCGATGGCGATCCGGTGATGGGCATCTACGAAGATCGGCCCTGGCTGCACCTCTACGGCCGGGGGCAGCCGCACGACATCACGCCGGAGTTCACCGACGCGCTGGCCATGTTCACCGCCGGTGCGGCACGGAACCCCGACGGGGACGCGCTGCGCTACTTCGACGGACGCATCACCTACCGCGAGCTCGACGAGCTCACCGACGCGTTCGCGGCCGCCCTGCGCGACGGCGGCCTGCAGCGCGGCGAGCGGGTGGCGCTGTACCTGCAGAACGTGCCGCAGTTCGTCATCGGGCTGGTCGGCACGTGGAAGGCGGGCGGCATCGGGGTGTCGATCAACCCGATGAACCGCGAACGGGAGCTGGACCTGCTGCTGAAGGACTCCGGCGCCACCGTGCTGGTGTGTCTGCAGAGCCTCTACCGGGAAGTTGCGGCGTCGGTCGTGGGTGGCACCGACGTGCGCACGGTGATCACGACGTCGGAGCTGGATTTCCAGACGCGCGACGACCCGCGCTCGTTCTCCGGCTCGCGGCGCAGCACCCCCGACGGCACGGTCGATCTGCTCGAACTCGTGGAGCGGTTCCGTGGGCAGAAGCCGCCCGCGACGACCTTCACGGCGGACGACGTCGCGTTCCTGACCTACACGTCGGGCACCACCGGACCGCCCAAGGGCGCGATGAACACGCACGGCAACGTGACGTTCAACAGCCAGGCCTACCGCGAGTGGTGTGGCCTGACCGGCTCGGACGTCGTGCTCGGCGTGGCCCCGCTCTTCCACATCACCGGGCTGATCGCGCACGTCACGCTGTCGCTGCTGCTGGGCGCGCCGCTGGTGCTGTTCCACCGGTTCGAGCCCTCGCTCGGCATCGACGTCATCAAGGAGCACCGACCCACGTTCACCGTCGGCTCGATCACCGTGTTCATCGCGCTGATGAACGCGCCCAACGCGGAGGCCGACGCGTTGACGTCGCTCACGAAGATAATGTCCGGCGGCGCGCCGATCCCGCCGTCGACCGTGAAGGCGTTCTCGTCGACGTTCGGGCAGTACATCCACAACGTCTACGGCCTGACCGAGACCACGTCGCCGTCGCACGGCACCCCGATGGGCGTCGAGGGGCCGGTGGACGAGGCATCGGGCGCGCTGTCGGTCGGGGTGCCGATCTACAACACGGTCGTGCAGATCCTTGGCGACGACGGCGAGGAGCTGCCGCCCGGTGAGATCGGCGAGATCGTGACGACCGGGCCGCAGGTGGTGGCGGGGTACTGGAACAAGCCGGAGGAGACCCGCACCGCCATCCCCGGTGGCTCGCTGCACACCGGCGACGTCGGATACATGGACGCACAGGGCTGGTTCTACATCGTCGACCGCAAGAAGGACCAGATCAACGCGGGCGGCTACAAGGTCTGGCCGCGGGAGGTCGAGGACGTGCTCTACGAGCACGAGGCGGTGCGGGAGGCCGCGGTGGTCGGCGTGCCCGACGAGTACCGCGGCGAGACCGTCAAGGCGTTCGTGAGCTTGCGGTCGGGCCAGTCGGTCACCGAGGAGGAGCTGATCGCGTTCACCAAGAGCAGGCTGGCGGCCTACAAGTACCCCCGCCAGATCGAGTTCCTGGACGAGATACCCAAGACCGTCACCGGCAAGCTGCTGCGACGCGAGCTGCGCGACCGCTAGCGCGGAACCGATCGTCCCCGCGCAGAGGGGCGGGCGTCATCCCCGTGCGGGATGCCGAACGCCTTGCACACAGAGCCGCGCCGAGGTCATCCACGCGGACGCCGCCGCCGACAACGGGTATCGGCGGCGGCGTTCGCCTGCGCGTCGTGCAGCTCTTCGGCGCGCTCCTAGGTCAGGCTGACTTTGGCGCCGGCGTCCGCCAGCTTCTTCTGGGCGGCCTCGGCAGCGTCCTTGGCGACGCCCTCGAGGATCGGCTTCGGGGCCGACTCCACGAGGTCCTTGGCCTCCTTCAGGCCCAGGCCGGAGACGAGCTCGCGCACGACCTTGATGACCTGGATCTTCTTCTCGCCCGCGGCCTCGAGGACGACGTTGAACTCGTCCTTCTCCTCCTCGACGGGGGCGGCGGCCGCACCGGCGGCCGGGGCGGCCGCGACGGCGACCGGCGCGGCGGCGGTGACGTCGAACGTCTCCTCGAACTTCTTCACGAACTCGGAGAGCTCGATCAGGGTGAGGTCCTTGAAGGCATCGAGCAGCTCGTCGGTGGTGAGCTTCGCCATGGTGGCGGTTCCTCTCTAACGGATGGGAGTGGTGGTCAGGAGTCGGACGCGGGGGTGTCGTCGGCGGGAGCCTCAGCGGTGTCGGCGCTGTCGGCGCTGTCGGCGCTGTCGGCGCTGTCGGCGCTGTCGGCGGCGCTGTCCTCGGCGGGAGCGACGGTGCCGCCCTCCTCCTCGGCCCGCTTGTCGACAAGGGCCTGGGCGAGCCGGGCGACCTGCGACGCCGGAGCCGCGAACAGTGCCGCGGCCTTGCTGAGGTTGGCCTTCATCGCGCCTGCCAGCTTGGCCAGCAGAACCTCGCGCGACTCCAGGTCGGCGAGCTGCTGAACCTCGACGACGGACAGCGCGCGGCCGTCCATGAAGCCGCCCTTGATCACCAGGCCCTGGTTGGTTCTGGCGAAGTCACGGATCGTCTTGGCCGCGTCGACCGGCTCGCCGGTGATGAACGCGATCGCCGTGGGGCCGATGAGCATCTGCTCCAGACCCTCGACGCCCGCGTCCGCAGCGGCCCGCTGGACCAGGGTGTTCTTGGCGATGCGGTAGGTGGTTCCCTCGCCGAGCGAACGACGCAGGTTCGTCAGCTGCGCCATCGAAAGCCCGCGGTACTCGGTGACCACCGAGGCGGACGCGCCCCGGAACTTCTCGGCGATCTCGGCGACCGCCGTGACCTTGTCGGGTCGTACCATCGGTGTGCCTCCTCTCGGGGTGTCGGTTGGTGGTCCCACCGACGAACGCCCGACACCACGAACGCCCCGGCGCAGAAGCGCACGGGGCGTGACCCGGGCACACGGAGGCGCCCGGTTTTGAACCTCGTTCTCCTGCGCGGGCCGTCCGCCGTGCGGAACCTTCGTGCGCCCGGGGGCGCAGACCTGCGGTCTTCGGTGGAACCGCCGTTCAGACTACGCGACAGGGCGCGATAGGCCGTCCGCGGGGGGTTCGCACACACCGTCGGTGGCTCGCGCAGATCGCCCGCAATGTGTGGAGGCCACAGACGGTGTGCGCGGGGTTGATCAGCGGGGACCGATGGCGGCGATCTTCCACGTGCCGTCGACGAGCCGGCCGTTACCGCGCGGCAGCCCTCGGCGGCGAGCTTCCGCGGTGTTGCGCACGGGTGGCCTGCCGGTCGCCGAAGACGAAGCCGCAGGCCGTGAGCACGGGCGGCGAGCCCGACCAGCACCACGAGCGCTCCGACCAGCGCGGGAAATGGCACGGGCGACGAACCGGTGTCGGCCGCGCATGATCGCCGTTTGCGGGACATGAGGTGCGCAGGGAGGCTGTTGCCTAATTGCGTCGTGTGCGGAGCGTGCTCGACCGAACACGGCTGTGGTGGCCGCTGGCGCGCGAACTCGGATGTCGCCGACAACTTTGGTGGCCCAAAATCCGGCGCTCGGCGGATTGGGCGACAGCCTCCAGGCGCACCTCATGTCCCGCGATCAGGGATCATGCTCCGCTTGCCCATTGGGCGTCGTGCGGCCCCCGCGTTCGCCTGCGGCGGACATTCGCCCCACCGCGAAACCGGGACCCGACCTGCAGTTCCGCTTCTACGGTCGGGACATGTCGAACACAAGCGTCACCACTCTGGACGACACCGTCTTCGAGCGGCTGCTCCAGGAGCGGATCATCGTGCTCGGCCAGGAGGTGGACGACGCGATCGCCAATCGGATCATCGCGCAGCTGCTCCTGCTGGCCGCGGAGGACCCGTCCACGGACATCACGCTCTACATCAACTCCCCTGGCGGCTCGGTGTCGGCGGGGCTCGCGATCTACGACACGATGCAGGCCGTCGCGCCGGACGTGGCGACGATCGCGACCGGGCTGGCCGCGTCGATGGGCCAGTTCCTGCTCAGCGGCGGCGCGTCGGGCAAGCGCGGCGCGCTCGCCCACGCCGAGATCATGATGCACCAGCCGCACGGCGGGGTCGGCGGCGTGCAGAGCGACATCCGCATCCGGGCCGACATGCTCAGCAGGCTCAAGCGGCAGATCCTGGAGATCACCGCCGAGCACACCGGACAGCCGTTCGAGCGGGTCGAGGCCGACGCCGAGCGCGACCGTTGGTTCACCCCGGCGCAGGCCGTCGAGTACGGGCTGGTCGACCGGGTGCTGCAGCGGACCTGAGCGGGCCGGCCGCGATCACCGGGTGCACGCTGCCCAGGCCTCGACACCGGTGCACCCGCCCGCCATGACCACCGTGCACGCTGCCCAGCCCTCAACTCCGGTGCACCGCACGCCATGACCACCGGTGCGGCCGCCCGGCCGTGATCTGTGGGCATCGGCCCGGCCATGATCACCGGTGCGGCCGCCCGGCCGTGATCTGTGAGCACCGGCCCGGCCATGATCACCGGTTCGGCGCAGAACCCGGCCAGATCCGGCCGCATTCGCGCCGAAGCGGTGATCACGCCCGCTGGGCGTGGGTCAACCGGGCCAGGGCGCGGGGCGAGGGCGCGGGGCGAGGGCGCGCCGCGACCAGCCGAGACGGCGCTCGACCGGCGCACCCTCGCCTGGGCCCGACCTCGACCGCACCGGACCGGCCGTGGAGGGCGACCAGGGCCCCTGCCACCGCATCCCAGCACCGCCCCCCGCCCCGCCGCGACGCAGCCCGCCCCCGCAGCGGCGAAACGTATGCTCGCAACGCGTCGAGCGCAGGAGGTGTCGCGTGGGGCCACTGCACGGGCTGAAGGTCGTCGAGCTGGCGGGGATCGGGCCCGGCCCGCACGCCGCGATGATCCTGGCCGACCTGGGCGCCGACGTCGTGCGCGTCGACCGGCCCGCCGGGCTGCGGCTCGGCGACGCCGCCCTGCCCGATCCGACGCTCCGCGGCCGCCGTCGGGTGGGCGCCGACCTGAAGGACCCGACGGGCCGCGAGACCGTGCTGCGGCTGGCCGAGCGGGCTGACGTCCTCCTGGAGGGCTACCGGCCGGGGGTTACCGAACGGCTGGGCGTCGGGCCCGCCGACTGCCATGCCCGCAACCCCCGGCTGGTGTACGGCCGGATGACCGGCTGGGGCCAGGACGGGCCGCTGGCCCCGCGCGCGGGCCACGACATCAACTACATTTCGCTGACCGGCGCTCTGCACGCCATCGGCAGGCCCGGCGAGCGGCCGGTGCCGCCCCTGAACCTGGTGGGCGACTTCGGTGGCGGGTCGATGCTGCTGGTCGTCGGCGTGCTCGCGGCGCTGTGGGAAGCGCAGCGCTCGGGGCGGGGCCAGGTCGTCGATGCCGCCATGGTCGACGGGGCGAGCCTGCTGTCGCAGATGTTCTGGGGCTTCCTCGCCCACCGGATCTGGACCGACGAGCGCGGCGTCAATCTGCTGGACGGCGCCGCGCCGTTCTACGACACCTACGCCTGCGGCGACGGGCGGTACGTCGCGGTCGGGGCGATCGAGCCGCAGTTCTACGCCGCGCTTCTGGCGGGGCTTGGCCTCGCCGACGCCGACCTGCCCGGCCAGCACGACCGCGACCGCTGGCCGCAGCTGAAGGAGCGGTTCGCCGCCGTGTTCGCCACCCGTTCGCGCGACGAGTGGGCCGCGGCGTTCGACGGCACCGACGCGTGTGTCACGCCGGTGCTGGCTTTCGGCGAGGTGGCCGCGCATCCGCACGTCGCGGCGCGGGGCACGATCGTCGAGCGGGACGGCATCGCCCAGGCCGCCCCGGCTCCGCGGTTCAGCCGCACCGCCGCCGAGACGCCGTCGGCCGCGCGCGATCCGGAGCCGGTCGACGCGGTGCTGGCCGACTGGTCGTAGCCCCCCGCTGTCACGGCCCGACCGCGCATCCCACGACCGGACCGCGCATCCCACGACCCGACCACGCACCCCATCGGTGGGATGCGTGGTGCCGCGGTGGGGTGCGTGGTGCCGCGGTGGGGTGCGCGGTGCGGCGGTGGGGTGCGCGGTGCCGCGGGCGGGCCACCAACAACGGCTGCCACCGCCCGGCACACCGGCCGGTGGGACGCGACGGCCGCGGACGCGGGGCCGGACCGCGCGGCGGGGCCCCGCGCGAGCCCCTCAGACCTCGTCGACCAGCAGGTTGCGGGTGCGGTTCGGGTCGACCGGGATGCCCGGGCCCATGGTGGTGGTCATTGTGATCTTCTTGACGTACCGACCCTTGGCCGCGGCGGGCTTGGCCCGCAGGATCTCGTCGAGCGCGACGCCGTAGTTCTCCACGAGCTTCGCGGTGTCGAACGAGGCCTTGCCGATCACGATGTGCAGGTTGGCCTGCTTGTCAACCTTGAAGTTGATCTTCCCACCCTTGATGTCCGCGATGGCCTTGGTGACGTCCGGCGTGACCGTGCCCGTCTTCGGGTTCGGCATCAGGCCGCGCGGGCCCAGGATGCGGGCGATGCGCCCGACCTTGGCCATCTGGTCCGGGGTGGCGACGGCCGCGTCGAACTCCAGCCAGCCGCCCTGGATGCGCTCGATGAGGTCCTCGGCGCCCACGACGTCGGCGCCTGCGGCCTCGGCCTCGGCGGCCTTGTCACCCGTGGCGAAGACGATCACGCGGGCGGTCTTGCCCGTGCCGTGCGGCAGGTTGACGGTGCCGCGGACCATCTGGTCGGCCTTGCGTGGGTCGACGCCGAGCCGGAGGGCGACCTCGACGGTGGCGTCCATCTTCTTGCTGGATGTGTCCTTCGCCAGGTTGGCCGCCTCGAGCGGGCTGTAGAGCCGGTGGTGGTCGATCCGGGCGGCGGCGTCCTGGTAGGCCTTGCTGCGCTGTGGCATTGCTCTTCTCTCTCGGTCAGTGGTACGAGCCGTGCGCTCTCCCACGCGGGGCATCAGCCCTTGATGGTGATGCCCATCGAACGGGCGGTGCCCGCGATGATCTTCGCGGCGGCGTCGATGTCCTGGGCGTTGAGGTCGCGCATCTTGGTCTGCGCGATCTGTCGCACCTGGTCCATCGTGATCGCCGCGATCTTGGTCTTGTGCGGCTCGCCGCTGCCCTTCTCGACGCCTGCGGCCTTGAGCAGCAGCCGCGCGGCGGGCGGCGTCTTGAGCTCGAACGTGAACGAGCGGTCCTCGAACACGGAGATCTCGACGGGCACGACGTCGCCCGCCTGTGCCTGCGTGGCCGCGTTGTAGGCCTTGCAGAACTCCATGATGTTGACGCCGTGCTGGCCGAGCGCCGGGCCGACGGGCGGCGCGGGGGTGGCCGCGCCCGCCTTGATCTGCAGCTTGATGATCGCTGCGAGCTTCCGCTTCTTGGGGGGCATCTCGTCGTTCCTTCTAGATCTTGGACACCTGGCTGAACGCCAGCTCGACTGGGGTCTCGCGGCCGAAGATGGACACCAGCACCTTGAGCTTCTGTGCGTCCACGTTGACCTCGCTGATCGTGGCCGGGAGTGTGGCGAACGGGCCGTCCATGACGGTGACCGACTCGCCGACCTCGAAGTCGACCTCCACCGCCGCCTTGCCGGGACCGGTGGTGACGTCAGCCGACTTCCCGCTGGCCGCGGCCTGCTTGGACTCGCCGCGCGGCAGGAGGAACTTGATGACCTCGTCGTGGGTCAGCGGCGACGGCTTCGAGGTGGCGCCGACGAACCCGGTGACGCCCGGCGTGTTGCGCACGGCGCCCCACGACTGGTCGTTGAGCTCCATCCGCACGAGGATGTAGCCGGGCAGCACCTTGCGCTGCACCTGCTTGCGCTGGCCGTTCTTGATCTCGGTGACCTCCTCGGTGGGCACCTCGACCTGGAAGATGTAGTCCTCGACGTCCAGGGTCTGCACACGGGTCTCGAGGTTGGCCTTCACCTTGTTCTCGTAGCCCGCGTAGGAGTGCACGACATACCAGTCGCCGGGCGCGCGACGCAGCGCGGCGCGCATCTCCTCGACCGGGTCGAGCTCTTCTTCCTCGGCGATCTCCTCGGCGATGGCGGTGACGGTGTCGTCGGACTCGGCGGCATCGTGGGACCCGGTGTCGTCATCGGTGGGCGCGTCGACGTTCTCGGCGGCGGTGACCTGGTCGACCTCGTCGACCTCGCCGTCGGGCAGCCCGGCGCCGTCGTGCTGGGTGCTCACCTTGCGTCTCGCTTCCTTGATTCCGTGGGGTGCGCGGTCACGCGCCGAACAAGGCGTTGACGCCCTGGCCGACGAGGAAGTCCAGCAGCGCCACGAGCGCAACCATGAACGACACGAAGACCAGCACGACAAGCGTGTACGTGACCAGCTGATTCCGCGACGGCCAGATGACCTTGCGCAGCTCGGCGACGACCTCCCGCAGGAAGCGGACGAGCCGCTTGGGCAGCGAGACGCGGGCCGGGCGGGCGTCGCGCACCGCGGTGGCGCGGCCCTTGCCCATCACAGCGCCCACGTCCGGCGCGGGACGCCGACCACGACGGTCGGCAGCGGTGCTCGGGCGTTCCCGCCCGTTGCCGCTCTCCGCGCGCTCCTCCGTCACGACAAGCACCCTCCAGCTCGCCGACGGCCCGGCGGGCCGCCATCCACTTTCCTACGTCCTGCCTGGGTTGCAGGGGCGACAGGACTTGAACCTGCAACCTGCGGTTTTGGAGACCGCTGCTCTGCCAATTGAGCTACACCCCTAGACCGACTCCGGCTCATGGGCCGAAGGGGCACGGCGGTGCCGCCGCGCCCAGCAGATCGAGTGTACGGCACCCCCGGAGGACGCCGGACACCCGACCCGGCAGGGCCGTTTGTCGCCTATTTGTCCAGGTCGGCGAGCGCCACCAGCGCGGCCGCGCGGGAGGCGTACTTCCACTTCCCGAGGTCGGCCACGGTCTTGATGCCCAGCCCCGCGAGGACCTCGTCGTGCTTCTCGCTGAGCCCCTCCAGCGCGGACGGCGGCGCGGCCAGGATCTCGGCAGCCGTCTTGTCCTCCCACGCCTTGTCGACGAGCTTGGCGAACTTCATTGCTGACCCCTTCCGGTGCCCGGATACGACCCGCGCAGCATCGACCCGTACGGCAATCGGGGCAAGCCGACGTGCGGAAGGCCCCTTGAGGGATGCGCCGTCCGGGGCATCAAGGCGGCCACATCAGCCGGGAAGGGCGACCTCGGCCTGGGCCCGGCCGAGCACGGTCTTGCTATCGAACACGGCCGTGATCGCCACGGTGGCGACGCCGTCCGCCACCGCGCGGACCGTGCCGGTGATCTCCACCAGCGCGCCCACGTCGTCGTCGGGAACCACGACAGGACGGGTGAACCGCACGCCGAAGCTGCGCACCGCGGCCGGATCCCCAGCCCACTGCGTGACAAGCCGCCCGGCGAGCGCCATCGTCAGCATGCCGTGCGCGATGACGCCGGGCAGGCCGACGGCGGTGGCGACGCGGTCGCTCCAGTGGATCGGGTTGAAGTCGCCGGACGCGCCCGCGTAGCGCACGAGATCGGCCCGCGTGACGCGCAGCGACAGCGGCGGGAGCTCGGTGCCCTTCTCGATCATGATGCCGCCTCCGCGGGGAGAAGTACGTCGGCGGGCATCACGCCTGCGTCACCAACAAGGCCTTGGTGGTGGCCACCGGCTCGCCCGCGGCGTCGGTGATCGCGCAGCGCAGCGTGAGGAGGTGCGAGCCCGCGCGGGTGGCGAGGTCATCGACGTGGATCGTGGTGACGAGCTCGTCGCCGCCGTACACGGGCCGGTGCAGGGTGATCGACTGGTCGCCGTGCACCATCCGCGCGTAGTCCCAGCCGAACGCCGGGTCGCGCAGGAACTCCTCGATCAGCGGCATCGTGAACGTGACGCAGAACGTGGGCGGGGCGACCACGTCGGGATGGCCCGCGGCGCGCGCGGCCGCGACGTCAAGGCATACGGAATCGCCCTCGCCGATGGCGAGGGCGAACTCCCGGATCTTCTCCCGGCTGACGCGGTAGGGCGCCGACGGTGGCAGCGCCTTCCCGACGAACGAGGCGTCCGGCAACGCCCGCGCTCTCTGATCGCTCCGCAAGCTCGCGCTCAGCGCGTCTCGCGGTGGTCACGGTGCACCCGGCAGTTGGGGCAGAACTTCTTCAGCGTGAGCCGGTCGGGGTCGTTGCGGCGGTTCTTCTTCGTGATGTAGTTGCGGTGCTTGCACACCTCGCACGCCAGCGTGATCTTCGGCCGGATGTCCGTGGCCTTGGCCATCGCGGGTGCCTCCTGGGTCTGTCTCTGGTCGGTCTTCGGTAGCGGCGGCCGGACTTGAACCGGCGACACAGCGATTATGAGCCGCTTGCTCTACCGACTGAGCTACGCCGCTGCACGGGAATTCCCCGTCGAGCCCCCTTACGGAATCGAACCGTAGACCTTCTCCTTACCATGGAGACGCTCTGCCGACTGAGCTAAGGGGGCGGCACGGCCGCCGAAGCGGCCTGGTCAAGAGTACACACCTTCGGCGCGTGCCCGGACACCGGTACTGCCCTCACGGCAGGCCGCCGGGGAGGGCCGCGGCGGCGGCGTGATCGTCGGATGTGGGCGTCGTGGCCTCAGGCCGAAGCTGGTCCCATGGCTCTCCACAGCTCGCTCCTCGCCGCCTCCGCCGAGGCACACCAGCGCGACCTGCTCGCCGCCGCCGAGCGCTATCGCACCGCGAAGGCCGTCCGGGCCGCCACGCGCAGGCTCGTCCGCGAGCCGGACCCGCCGCCGTCGCGGGAACCGGAAAAGCAGGACGAAGAATGTCGGTACGCCGTGTCACGATGAACGGCATGGCGCGGCTGGGAGTCGGGATCGCACTCGTCGGGCGCCGAGCGGAGATGGCAGCGCTCGGCGCGGCGCTCTCGCGCGCCGCCGACGGCAAGCCCACCGGCGTCCTGCTGGCGGGCGATGCGGGGGTCGGGAAGTCCCGCCTCGTCGCCGAGACCGTGGAGCGCGCGGCCGCGGCGGGCTACGCCGTGCTCACCGGCCGCTGCCTCGACTCGTCGGCGTCCCTGCCGTATCTGCCGTTCACGGAGGTCGTCGGGCAGCTCGTCGCGACGAGCCCCGAGCAGCTCACGGCGCACCCCGAGCTGTCGCGGCTGCTGCCGGGCCACCTGTCCGGCGAGGTCGTGCGGGAGGACCGTGAGCTGGGCCAGCTGCGGGTGTTCGACGCGATGCTCTCGGCGCTCGATGCGTTCACCGCCGAATCGCCCGCGCTGCTGGTGCTCGAAGACCTGCACTGGGCCGATCGCTCAAGCCGCGATCTGCTCGTGTTCCTGCTGTCGCGGCTCACCCGACAGCGGCTCGTCGTGCTGGCCACCTACCGCAGCGACGATCTGCACCGGCGCCATCCGCTGCGCACGGTGCTGTCCGAGCTGGTGCGCCTGCCCGCCGTCGAGCGGCTGGAGCTCGCCCCGCTCGACGCCGCCGACACCCTCGACCTCGTCCGGCGGCTCGCCAACGGCAGCCTCTCCGAGACGTTGCTGCGCCGCGCCGCCGAACGCAGCGAGGGCAACGCGTTCTTCGCCGAGGAGCTGGTCTCGGCCTCGTCCGATGGGCTGCCGCACGGGCTCGCCGAGGTGCTGATGGCGCGCATCGAGGGGCTGCCGCCCACCACCCAGCAGGTGCTGCGGCTCGCCGCGGTCGCGGGGCGCCGCGTGGAGCACGGGTTGCTCGCGGCCGTGTCGGGGCTGCCCGACGACGAGTTGGAGCAGGCCCTGCGCGATGCGGTCGCCCATCACGTGCTGGTGGCCGACGCCGACGGCGACGATGCCTACGTGTTCCGGCACGCGCTGCTGCGCGAAGCCATCTACGCCGAGCTGCTGCCGGGCGAGCGCAGCAGGCTGCACGCCCGCTACGCGAAGCTGTTCGCCGAGCAGGGGGGCGCGGCCGCCGAGCTCGCCCACCACGCCGTGGCCGCCCACGATCTGCCGCTCGCGCTGGCCGCGTCGGTGCGTGCCGCGCGGGAGGCCGATCGGCGCGCCGCCCCCGCCGAGGCGCTGCTGCACACCGAGCGCGCGCTGGAGCTGTGGGACGCGGTCCCGGATGCCGAACGGGTCTCCGACATGACCGAGATCCGGCTCACCACCTGGGCGGCGTGGATGGCGAGCGCCAGCGGCGACCCCGACCGGGGCATCGCGCTGGGGCGCCGCGCGCTCGATCTGGCCGAGCGCGGCGGCGATCCGGCGCTCACGGCCACCCTTTCGCGCAGCTACGCCATGCGCCTGCTGGAGCTCAGCGGCCGCGACCAGGAGGCCCTCGACGTCAGCTGCCGGGCACTCGAACTGCTCGCCGAGCTGCCCACCACGGCGGAGACGGCGTGGGCGCAGGTCGTGCACGCCCGTGTGCACTGCAGGCTCGACCGGTGGCTCGAGGCACGCACGAGCGCCGACATCGCCATGGCGATCATCGACGGGCTCGATGCCGCTGATGCCGACGTCGTCGGCGCCCGCGCCGATGCCCTGATCACCCTCGCCATGTGCGACGAGCGGGCGGGCGATCCGCAGCACGCGCGGCAGCGGTGGGCCGAGGCGCAGCCGCTCGCCCGGCGGGCCGCGAACCTGGGCGTCGAGCTGCGCGCGCAGTACAACATCGGGATGTCGCTGCTCGACGAGGGCAGGCTCGCGGAGGCGAGCGCGGCGTTCGCCGCGGGTGAGCGGCGGGCCGCCGACACCGGCATCACGTGGAGCGGCTACGGGCTCGACCTGCGGGTGGCGCACGTCATCACCCAGTTCATGCGGGGCGATTGGGATGCCGCGGAGAAGGCCGCGGAGATCGCGGGCGAGTCCGTGTCGGCCACGGTCGCGAGCCGTCTCGCCGCCGCCGGGCTGCTCACCGCGGTGGGCCGCGGCCTGCTGGAGTTCGCGGGCAGGCGCGCCACGGAGCTGCGCGACTCGCACCCTGCCGACGAGCAGGTCGTCATGCTGCTCGGTCAGGCAGGCGCGGAGGCGGCGCTGTGGCGCGGCGACGGGCCGCGCGCCGCGCAGCGGGTCGACGACACGTTGGCCCGGCTGGACGAGCTCCTCCCCCACCAGCTGGGCGGCATCATGCTGGCTGCGCTCGGGGTGGCGGCCCACGCCGAAATCGCCACGAAGGACCCGGCCGCGCGGGAGCAGGAGCTGGCCGCCGCGCAGGCGCTCGTGGCGCGGGCCGAGGAGACGGCGGAGAAGGGCGCGCCGCGGGCGTGCACGCTCGGGCCCGAGGGCGTCGCCTGGCTGCGCCGGGCCCGCGCCGAGCTCACCCGGTTCACCGGGCAGGACCCGGAGGCGTGGTGTGCGGTGATCGAGGCGTTCGCGTACGAGGCGCCCGAGGGCGGGCCGGGCGGCTACCGCCAGGCCTACGCCCGCCTGCGTCGCGCCGAGGCGATGCTGGCGGGCGGCGCACCGCACGGGACGGTCGCCGAGGATCTGCGGGCCGCGAGGGCGGTGGCCGAGCGTCTGGGCGCTCAACCACTGGCCGCGGCCGTGGCCGCGATGGCGGTGCGCGCGGGGGTGCGGCTCGATGACGAGGCGGCCCCGGCCGTTTCGGCGCCCGACGTGCTCACCCCGCGCGAGCGGTCGGTGCTCGCGCTGGTCGCCGACGGGCGCACCAACCGTCAGGTCGGAGCCGAGCTCTACATCAGCGAGAAGACGGTGAGCGTGCACCTGTCGCGGGTGATGGCCAAGCTGGGCGCAGGCAGCCGCACCGAGGCCGTCACGATCGCCTACGCCCGCGGCCTGCTCGATCCCCCCGCCCGGCTCGCCGCCCCGCAGACCAGCCGGGCGGGGGGATGACGTCCACGGCGTGCCGAACGATGCTCGGTGTTCCCATCGCCCGGTAACGAGGAGGGGCTGGACCCATGGCCACGCCGACCTGGACCGACCGCCCGAACCTGTCGGACCTCGAGCACTTCTGGACCGCGCCGATCGCCGAGCGCGCCGCCGCGTTCGCCGCGCTGCGCGAGCGGGAGCCGGTGGCGCTCTTCCCCGAGCCTGCGTTCGGCCAGCTTCCGTCGGGGCCGGGCTACTGGGCCCTCACCCGGCTCGACGACGTCGTCGAGGCCAGCCGCACCCCCGCCGTCTTCACCTCGGGGTCGGGCGCCACCAACATCGCCGACCTGCCCCCCGAGTTTCTGGAGTTCTTCGGCTCGATGATCAACCTGGACGACCCGCGGCACGCGCGGCTGCGGCGCATCGTCTCGCGCGGCTTCACCCCGAAGCGCCTCGCCGCGCTCGCCGAGGAGGTGCAGCGCACCGCCACCGAGATCGTCGACGACGCACTGGCCCTCGGCGAGTGCGACGCCGTGAAGTCCATCTCCGCCCGGCTCCCGCTGAAGATCGTCTGCGACATGATGGGTGTGCCGGAGAGCCAGTACGACTTCGTGTACACCAAGACCAACGTCATCCTCGGGGCGAGCGACCCGGAGTACGTGTCCGACGCGGGCAACGTCGTGCTGGCGGTGCTCCAGGCGGGCAACGAGCTGGCCGAGCTGATGCGCGAGCTGGGCCGGGCCCGGGAGCAGCGGCCAACGGGCGACGTCACGTCCGCGCTGGTCAACGCGCAGATCGACGGCGAGCGGCTCACCCCCGACGAGCTGGCGAGCTTCTTCATCCTGCTCGTCGTGGCGGGCAACGAGACCACCCGCAACGCCATCAGCTGGGGCCTGCACCTGCTCACCGAGCATCCCGAGCAGCGCGCGATCTGGCGCGCCGACTTCGACGGCGTCACGCCCACGGCCATCGAGGAGATCGTCCGGTGGGCCTCCCCGGTGATCTTCATGCGGCGCACGGTCGCCGTCGACACCGCGCTCGGCGGTCAGGCGATGCACGCGGGCGACAAGGTGGCGATGTTCTACTGGGCCGCCAACCGCGACCCGGCGCACTTCACCGAGCCGGACCGGTTCGATGTACGTCGCACACCCAACCACCACGTCGGGTTCGGCGGGCCCGGGCCGCACTTCTGCCTCGGCGCCCACCTCGCCCGTCGCGAGATGACGGTGATGTTCCGCGAGCTGCTCACCCGCGCGCCCGACGTGCACGCCACTGCCGCGCCCCGACGCCTGCAGTCGATGTTCATCAACGGCATCAAGGAGCTGCCGGTGGTGCTGGGGTAGCTACGCTGCGGCTTCGCCCTGTCCGAGCGGTGTCTTCAGCACGTGGTCGACCAGCCGCATCACGAGCTGGCTCCCGCCGAGGCGGTAGCCGAACTCCTCCCACGTGAGCAGCTCACGGGAGAGCACCTCGCCTACCGGGCCCGGATAGAGCCGGGTGACGCGGAAGGCGGCCGCCCGCAGCCGCATCTTCTCGTGGTGGTCCATAGGTACAGGAGTCATGCCGACTCACCTCCGCGCTCAGGTGTTCTCCGGCGCGCGCTCGGCGCTGAGTCGCCAACCCGGGGGTCACCACGCATCGTCTACCCGATCGAGGGCGACCCCATGCCGCTGTACCCGAAGCGTGACCGACATCTCACCGTACGCGCACGAAACGTGGTGGATCCATCACGGAACGCCTACCGTGCGGACCATGGGCCGCACGCGCGACATCCTCTGGGCCGACGTCGAATCGATCTATGCCGCGATCCTCGCGCATCCGTTCGTCACCGGGCTCACCGACGGCTCGCTGCCGCGCGCGGCGTTCCGGCACTACATCGTGCAGGACGCGCACTACCTCCGCGGCTACGCCAGGGCGCTCGCCGCGTGCGCGGCCAAGGCGCCGGGCGAGGACGCCACGGTGATGTTCGCCGAGCACGCCGCGGGGGCCATCGCCGCCGAGCGCGACCTGCACGCCGCACTGTTGGCCGACCTGGGCACGACGGCAGCCTGCGCCGCGACCACACCGGTGGCGCCCACGACGCGGGCGTACGTCAGCTATCTCATGGCGACGGTGCTGGGCGGGTCGTACGCCGAGGCCGTCGGCGCGGTGCTGCCCTGCTACTGGATCTACGCGCGGGTGGGCGAGGCGCTGCTCGACGCGGGCTCGCCCGACCCGCTCTACGCGCGCTGGATCGCGATGTACGGCGGCGAGGCGTTCCAGGCCGTCGTCGACGCGGTGCTGGCCGAGACCGACCGCGTCGGCGCCACGCTCTCCCCGGCCGAACTGGACCGGATGCGCGAGCACTTCACGACGACGTCGCGCTACGAGTGGATGTTCTGGGACGCGGGCTGGCGCCGCGAGCAGTGGCCCGTGTGACGCGATCACACCGCTGATCGCCGGGACTGGTGCGTCGGGTGTGTCAGCGCACCTGGCGCACCACTTCTGGCGATCATGACCGCCGGCAGGCTAGCGGCGGTCGACCCGGTCCGGGATGACGAAGTGCAGCAGCGCCCCGACGACGGCCACCACGATCGCGCCCCAAAACGCCGCCCAGAAGCCGCTGACCGTGAACGGCAGCCCGAGCCCGCGCGCGAGCCAGCCGACGAACATGAACAGCAGCGCGTTGACGACCAGCCCGATCAGCCCGAGCGTGACGATGTAGAGACAACCGCCCAAGAACTTGATCAGCGGCTTCAGGGTGGCGTTGACCAGACCGAAGATCAGCGCGACGCCGATGAGCGTGCCGACGCGGGTGCTCATGTTGCCCGCGGAGTTGTCGATGCCCGGGACGATCAGCGTCGCCACCCACAGCGCGACGGCGATCACCACCACCCGGGCGAGGAACGCGACGCCACCGCCCATCAGTCCACCACCGCCTGCGTGACGAGCGCGCGCAACTGCGGACGCAGCGGATACACCGGGCCGGGCAAGAGTTGGGTGAAGAACATCGCCGTGATCTCCTCGGCGGGGTCGACGTAGAACGCGGTGCGCGCGAGCCCTCCCCACGCGAACTCGCCTGCGCTGGACAGCACCTTGCCCGGCACCGGGTCCAGCACGACGGAGAACCCCAGCCCGAACCCGATGCCGCGGAACGCCGACTCGGCGTACAGCGGCCGTCCGAACGTGTCGAGGTCGACGCCGCCGGGCAGGTGATTGCGCGTCATGTAGGCGAGGGTGCGCGGCGACAGCAGCCGCACCCCGTCCAGCTCGCCGCCCCGGGCGAGCATCTGGGTGAACCGGTGATAGTCCGCGGCGCTCGAGACGAGCCCACCGCCGCCGGAGAAGAACGTGACCGGCCGGATCGCCGCGTCACCCATCGCGACGCTGCGGGCGAGCGTGCCGTCGCGGGCGATGTAGAGGGTGGCCAGGCGCTCCAGGTCGGCATCGGACACCGAGAACGCGGTGTCGGTCATGCCGAGCGGGCCGAAGATGCGCTCGGCGAAGAACCGGTCGAGCGGCAACCCGGACACGACCTCGACGACCCGGCCCAGCACGTCGGCGGCCACGGAGTAGTTCCATTCCGCGCCCGGGTCGAACAGCAGCGGGAGCCGCGCCCACCCCGCGCAGGCCGTCGCGAGGTCCTCGCCCTCCGGCACCCCGAACTCGTAGCCCCGCGCGCGGTACATCTCGTCGACGGCGTGCGCGTGGTGGAAGCCGTAGGTGAGGCCCGCGGTGTGGGTGAGCAGGTGCCACACCCGGATCGGCTCGACCGCCGGACGGGTCCCCGGCGCGGCGGCGGAGCCTGCCACGTAGACGCGCGGCTCGGCGAACTCAGGGATGAACCGCGACACTGGGTCGGTCAGCTCGAACAGGCCCTGCTCGTAGAGCATCATCGCGGCGACCGACGTGATCGGTTTGGTCATCGAGTAGATGCGCCACAGGGTGTCGTCGCCGACGGGGCGGCCGCTGTCGATGTCGGCGAGGCCGTAGTGGGTGAGGTGCGCGACCCTGCCGCGCCTCGTCACCGCGAGCGTCCACCCGGCCAGCCGCCCGTCGTCGACATAAGCGCGGAACACGTCGTCGAGCCGCCGCAGCCGGTCGGGGTCGAGGCCGACCTCCCCCGGGTCGGCATCCACCTTGAACATGTCACCGACCCTACCCGGGCCCGCGTGCGATCATCGGTGCGTGGAGGGCGGCGGGGCGCGGGGCTGATCTTCCACGAGGACATGGCGTGCCGGGCGTTCGCCGACCCGCGCAGGCTCGGCGGTACGCGGCCTCACCACCGACCGGGCGCGGGTCGAGCGGCGGCGCGCCTAGGTTAGGCCGCGATGGCGGCGCAGCTCGCCGTCGTGCGGGACGCGGCCGCCTGAACACGCCACGGTTGGATTACGCCAAGTGCCGCACTTGATCGATAATCTGATCGAGTGGTCCCCGACGAGGAGATGACTTGCGCCGTCCGTGCGGTCGTGATCGCCGCGGAGAGCTTCCGGCTCCGGGCCGCGCGCACGGTCCTCGGGGTCGGCTCCACCGAGATGAGCGCGCTGTTTTTCCTGTTCATGGAGGGGACGAGCACGCCGACCGAGCTGGCCAACCGGCTGCAGATCACCACGGCGTCGATCACCGAGCTGGTCGAGCGGCTCCGCAGGGCGGGGCTGGCGCGGCGCGCGCCGCACCCCCACGATCGGCGCAAGGTCGTGCTGTCGCTCACCGACGCGGCGCGGGAGCAGGTGGGCGAGTTGTTCGGGCGCATCGCGGTGAGCACGGCCCGGTGCACGAGCCTGCTCGCCCAGGACGAGCGCGAGACCGTGCTGCGGTTCTTGCACGACCTCGCGCTCGCCTACTCGGCCACCAGCCCGACCCCCCAGGCAGGCGGTGCGGTGCTCAACCCGTAGGACGCACCCGCATCGTGTCGTCGAGCTCGCCCGCCTGCTGCCTGGCGGCGAGCACGGCGAGCCGGGTGAAGCGCTGCTCGAACTGCTCGCGGGTGAGGTCGCGCTCGCGGTACTCCTTGGTCAGCTGCACGGCGCCGTCCGGGATCGTCCAGCCCGCCTCGAAGCCCAGTTCCTTGCGGGCGCGGGCGAAGTCGACGCGGTAGGAGCGCGGGTCGTTGCCGGTCTCACCGGTGATCGCGAGCTTCGCGGTGGGCACGGCCTCCACGACGGCATGGGCGATCTCGGCGACCGTGCGGTTGTTGCGCTCGGTGCCCACGTTGTAGGCCCGGCCGCGCACCACGTCGGCGGGCGCCGTGAGGGCCGCGAGCACGCCGCCCGCGATGTCCTCGGCGTGCACGAGCGGCCGCCACGGCGTGCCGTCGGACAGCACCTTGACCACGCCGGTGAGCACGGCGTGCCCGACGAGGTTGTTGAGCACGATGTCGGCGCGCAGCCGCGGCGAGAACCCGAACGCGGTGGCGTTGCGCATCGAGACCGGCACGAAGTCGTCGTCGGCCAGCGCGACCAGGTCGTCCTCCACGCGGACCTTCGAGATCGCGTACGGGGTGACCGGCTTGAGCGGCGCGTCCTCGTCGACGAGCTCGTCGCCGGACTGCGCCCCGTACACCGAGCACGTCGACGCGTAGACGAAGCGCCCGACGCCCGCCTCCTTGGCCAGGCGGGCCAGGCGGGTGGACGCGTGGTGGTTGACGTCGAAGGTGATCTCGGGAGCGAGCGAGCCCAGCGGGTCGTTGGACAGCGCCGCCATGTGCACGACGGCGTCGAACCCGGCGAGCTGGTCGAGGGTGACGTCGCGGAGGTCGACGGCGAGGCCCGGCACGTCCGGGGTGTCGAGGCCGCCGAGGACGCACTCGGCGAACAGCCCGCTGTCCAGGCCGGTGACGTCGTGGCCCGCGGCCGTGAGGATCGGGGCCATCACGGTGCCCAGGTAGCCCTGGTGACCTGTCAGCAGAACACGCACGAAAGTTTCTCCTAGCGACTAGTCGATGGGGACGATGCCCGGCAGCGGGGCCACCCCGAGCACAATCTTGACGGCGTGGAACGCCTCGGCGTACCGCGCGTGACACTGCACACCCCGCACCCGGGCGAGGCCCGAGAACGTCTCGGTGTCGAACCAGGTGCGGTCGCGCTGGCTGCCGTAGTGCTCGTGCAGCTTGGCGACCTTCTCCCGCAGCACCGGCTCGGCGAGCGGGAGGAAGATGCTGGGCTGGGCGAGGTCCGACTCCCACTTGAGGATCTCGTAGCCCAGCGTGAGGTGGTCGCGGAAGACCGTGGGCGTGAGCTTGGCCAGCGTGCGGTGGTCCTGGTGGGCGTCATGTGCGGTGGGGGCGAGGATCAGGTCCGGCTCACCCGCCCCGCGCAGCTCCTCCAGCGCGCCCTTCGCCCGCTCCCACCGGGTGGGCACGCGGCCGTCGGGCAGGTCGAGCACGGCGATCTCGAGCCGCGCGCCCGGGCAGAACGCGGCGAGCGCGGCCCGTTCCTCCTCCTCGCGCAGCGACCCGCCGCCGGTCAGCACGAGCGCCGCGACCGACAGCCCGGGATGCGCCCGGCACAGCTCCAGCAGCGACCCGCCCGCGCCGATCGCGATGTCGTCGCAGTGCGCGCCGAGCAGCACCAGCCGGTCGAGACGCTCGGGCAGCAGGCTGAGCATCAGCGCTCGTGCTGGACGTCACGCAAGGCCGCGATCGTGGCCTGCAGGGGGGTGCGCTCGACCGCACGCTCGGGGTCCCAGAGCATCCACGGCCGGGTGCCGCTCTGGTAGGCGGCCTCCAGCGCGGTGCGTTCCTTGACCGTGTCGGCGGGCTGCCAGAACCCCCGGTAGGGGTAGGCCATCATGCGGCCTTCCTTGGCCAGCACCATGGCACCGTCGGCGACGAGGTCGCCGTTCTCCGGGATGTAGTCGAAGATCTCCGGGCGGAGGACGAAGTAGCCGCCGTTCTCCCAGATCGGCATCTGCTGCAGGGAGCTGATCGAGTGGATCGTGTCGTCGTCGCCGACGTCGAGGCAGTGGAACGCCGACTGCGGCGGCACCGCGAGCAGCGCCCCGACCTTGTCCGGCTGCGCGCGGAACCGGGTGAGCATGTCGTCGAGCGGCATGTCGGTGAGGACGTCGGCGTAGTTCGCGAGGAACGTCTCGTCGTTCTCGACGTAGCGGCGCACCCGGCGAAGCCGCTCCCCGATGGGCGAGGTCAGGCCGGTGTGCACGAACGTGATCGTCCAGTCGGCGATGTCGGAGCCCAGCAGCTCGACGTCGCCGCCCTTGAGCACGAAGTCGTTCGATGCCGTCTCGTCGTAGTGCAGGAAGTAGTCCTTGATGTGGTGGGCGCCGTAGCCGAGGCAGAGCACGAAGTCGGTGTGCCCGAAGTGGGCGTAGTAGCGCATGACGTGCCAGATCAGCGGGCGCGGGCCGACCGTCGTCATCGGCTTGGGGACGTCGGACTGGCCGTCGCGCATCCGCATGCCGTATCCACCGCAGAACAGGACGACCTTCATCAGACGACCTCGAGGTGCGGAATCGGGAACACCAAGCTCCCGCCCCATTCCCGCACGTAGGACAGCTGGGCGGTGAGCTCGTCGCGCAGGTTCCAGGGCAGGATCAGCACATAGTCGGGCTTGTCCTCGGCGATCCGTTCCGGCGGCAGGATCGGGATGCGGGTGCCGGGGGTGAAGCGGCCGTGCTTGTAGGGGTTGCGGTCGACCGTGTAGGCGAGCAGGTCGGGCCGGATGCCGCAGTAGTTGAGCAGCGTGTTGCCCTTGCCGGGGGCGCCGTAGCCCACCACCTTCTTGCCGCCGCGGCGGGCTTCGATGAGGAACGCGACGAGGTCGTCGCGCACCCGGGAGACGGCCTCGGCGAACCCGTCGTGGCCCGCGGCGGTGTGCAGGCCCGCCGCCGCCTCGGCGGCCAGCACGTCGCGCACGGCCCGGCTCGGCTCGCCCGCGATCTCGCTGGGCCGCGCCCACATGCGGATGGAGCCGCCGTGGGTGGGCACGAGCTCGACGTCGACGAGGGTGAGCCCGCCGGAGGCGAGCGCCCGTTGCCCGGTGAGCACGGTGTAGTACTGGAAGTGCTCGTGGTAGACGGTGTCGAACTGGGTGTGCTCCACGAGCGTGAGCAGGTGCTGCACCTCGATCGACACCCAGCCGTCGTCGGCGACCAGCGCCCGCAGGCCCTCGGTGAAGCCGACGACGTCGGGGATGTGGGCATAGACGTTGTTGAGGCAGACGAGGTCGGCGGGGCCGTGCTGCGCGCGCACCTGCTGGCCGGTCTCCGGGGTGAGGAACGCGGTGAGCGTCGGCACGCCCTTGTCGCGCGCGGCCTCGCCGACGTTGACCGACGGCTCGATGCCGAGGCAGCGGATACCGCGCTCGACGACGTGCTGCAGCAGGTAGCCGTCGTTGCTGGCCACCTCGACCACGAAGGAGTCCTTCGTGAGGCCCAGCCGGTCGACCGCGGCGTCGACGAACCGGCGGGCGTGCTCCACCCAGGAGGTGGAGAACGAGGAGAAGTAGGCGTACTCGGTGAACGTCTCTTCGGGCGTGATCAGGGGCGGGATCTGGGCGAGCAGGCAGCGCTCGCAGACGCGCACGTGCAGCGGATAGGTGGGCTCCGGCGCCTCGACCGCCGCGGCGGTGAGGAACAGCTCGCACGGCGGGGTGGCGCCGAGGTCGAGGAAGCTGCGCAGGTCGGTCGATCCGCAGAGCCTGCACGTGATGACGGGGGCGGTGGCGGCGTCTGCCGCGGGACGGACCGCGCTCTCGGTCGTCATGCCGCGATCCCCCCGATCGGGTCGGCGGGTCTTGCCGGGTCCAAGGTGAGATCCACTCCGAGCACGCCGGACAGTGTTTCACGCACGGCAGGGCGTTTTCGGCAGGGCCCGGTGGCGCGGCTTGGGACGTGGCGGCGATCACGGGACGACGCGCGGCACGGCGGCCGGGCCGAGCGTGTCAGGATGGTGGCCTGTCCGCCGTGGTGTAAAGGCAGCACCTCAGATTTTGGTTCTGATGGTCCAGGTTCGAATCCTGGCGGCGGAGCGGCAGGTCAGGCCGTGGTGGTGCGGGTGACCAGCGCCAACGGGGCGCCGATGACAGCAATAGATGACAGCAACAGGGTCAGCCGGACAGCTCGTCGTCGAGGCGGTCGAGGGCGGCGCGTTGGGTGTCGAGGTGCACGTGTCCGTACACGTTCATCGTCATCTCCAGGGCCGTATGTCCCACGATCTCCATGACCACGCGCGGGTGGATGCCGAGCGCCAACAGCAGGCTTACGCAGGTGTGGCGAAGGGCGTGCAACGGCACGCGCCGGGTGCCGGTGTTATCGCAGAGCTTGACCCACATGCGGGTCAGGTTGCGCGGTTCGAGGGGTGTTCCCCAGGCCGTGCCGAAGACGTAGCCGGTGGGCTTCCACGGGCGGCCGGGCCCATCGCCGTTCTGCTCCTGCAGGCGTCGATGGTGCTCGGCAAGCGCCAGTAAGCAGCGACCTGGGAGGGGCACGGTCCGGTTCGACCGGCGCGTCTTCGTGCCGAGCACCTGAAGTCCGCCGTCAACGCGGTGAACGGTCTGCGCGATCCGTAAGGTCCGGTGCTCGAAGTCGACGTGTTCCCAGCGCAGACCGCAGACCTCGCTACGCCGAAGCCCGAGCATGACCATCACCGTCCACAAAGCACCATGCCGTGTGCCCTGCACCGCCTTCAACAGGTGCGTGGCCTCGTCGGCCGTCAACGGCTCCCGCGGCTTCTGAGGGGTCGGCCGCTCCGTGCGCACGAGCTTGGCCACGTTCCGGGGAACGATCTCCTCCCGGTAGGCGTGTTCGAGGGCAGTCCGCAGCGTCGCGTGGACGTGTTGGACGACCCGGGCACCGACCCCATCGGTGCGCAGGGCGTCAACCATGATCCGCACATCCCGTGCGGTGAGCTTGGCGAGTGACCGTCTGCCGATGCACGGCACGATGTGCCGCCGGACGTTGATCTCGTAGGCCACGTAGCGCGGCGCAGGCCGGGCAGGACGCCGCTCCGGGGCGGTCGGTGTCGGTGCAGCTTCTCGCCCAGGAGGCCAAGGCGTGGGCGCGGATGGGCAACCAGCGCAACACCGTTCGCGCCCTCGAGAACGGGCGCGTGTTGCTGGACTCGCTTCCCTACCCCGAGCCCACGGACAACCACTTCGTGGTCGATCCGGACAAGTTCGACTTCTACGCCATGGACTGCTACCGACTGATCGGTGACGACAACCTCGCCGAGATGCACGCCCGCGAGATCATCCGCAAGACCACCAACGCGGACGGAACACTCAAACTCTCCGATGCGTAACGCCGAAGCCCAGTTGACCCTCGCCGTCGTCGCGGCACGGTCCGGGGACGTCGAGACGGCCCTACGGTACGGCCGGGAAGCACTCGGCATTGATCGGCGTTCCCGGCCGTCCCTGCTCATGGTCGGCAGCGAACTCGACGAGATCCTGCGCGAGCGCTACTCCACAGAACCCGAGGTGCGCCAGTTCCACCAAGACCTCATCGCCACAACCACCAAGGGCGTGGCGTAGACCACCGCTGCTGCCCGGGGCCCGAGGCGACGTCCGGTCTGGCCCAGGTCTGGCCCCGAGCACGATCGCACAGCCGGTCGGTGAGGACTTTCTCTACGTCTTCAAGCCCGCGCGCCCAACGGGCGCGGGAGCCGGACAACGGCCGGACGGCAAACAGCCCAGCTCCCTACGGCCTGACGGCCTCCGGGCTGGGCTGTACCTATGGGCCGCCGGCTACGTGCCGGTGGGCCGGGTATGGAGACGGGAGCGACTCATCCCCGCTGGCCGCACATCGTCTCGGCGGCACCGAACGGCGTCAACCCCGCTGCGCGCCCGATCCCGCCCCATAGTGACGTCGACGAGGAACGCGGCGGTGCCGAGCTGGTCGGGTAGGCGGGATCGGGGTTCCGGGTTGACCCCGCCCGGCACCGCCAAGTGCTGGCCTGGATCGCGGCGATGGAGCAGGATGGCCGGAATCTCCGGAGGGCTGCCCCCGCACCACGGAGGATTGGATGACAGTCGGCAAGACGGAGATAAATCCAGTACGAACTGTGGGCGTTCTCCGACGATCGATTCCGGGAGCATCCATTAAGACTACCTTCCTGGGCAGCTGCTTCTCCTATCACTCGAAGAACTGTCTGGTTACTGCGGCCCACTGCGTGACCGATATTCCCGAGTCGGAGTTGTCAATCGATATTACGGCAAACCGAGGCCACCTTGTGACCGGTGGAAGCAAAGTCATACGTAACTGGTCAGGCCGCCGAGTTGGGTTAGTTGGTCGCGAGTAGCCAGGGTTGGCCCTCGGTCAGCATGACGAGGACTTCGAAGAAGTGTTTGCCGTGTTTCGCGGCGGTGGACAGGTAGCTGCGGATCGCGCAGAACTGTTGGGCTCCGGTAAGGGTGCGTAGGCAGCCGGACACCTTCTGCCGGAGCTTGATCATGCGGATGTCCCGCTCCGAGCCGTTGTTGTCGGCGGGTATGCGCCGATCGGTGGTGAAGCGCAGGTAGTCGTCTTGCCGGTCGAGCAGCCTGCGGGCCAGCGCGTTGTGCTTCTTCATCACCTTGCTGGAGCGGGCGGCGGTCTGGGTGGCCCCGATCTGTGCGCCCAAGCGGTAGAGCCGGACCTGCCCGGCCAGGGCGTCGGCATCGACGGCATCCACGGTGTCGGCACCGGCGGTGGTCGCGTCGTTGATGAGCTTCTGGATGGCCACGAGCGCGTCGGCGGTCTGGGTGGCCCAGCACCAGTCCGCGTCCGGCACGGTGTCGGCGACGGCGACCAGTTCGCGCAGCGCGTGCGCACAGCACAGTTGATGTTCGACATCGAGGTAGGTGTCGTAGGGCGCCCAGGCGTCGTGCACCGCGACCCCGCGGAAGCGGCCCAGGATCCCGGCGTCGTCGATGCCCGCGCGGCCGCGTTTGGGGTGGCAGAGTCATACTTCATCCAACGGCCGATATCGCGGTAATCAAGTCACCAGCAACGGTGCAGATCGCCAATGACCCACTGTTCTCATTCGAGAACATTTCGGTCGACCGCGTGCTCGGGGATGATGTTGTCGTTTTCGGCTACCCTGTCGATGTTCTTGGCGATGAACCGGATCAACCAGTCCCTAGGTTATTCAAGGGTCATATCCAGCGGTTCATACCTAACTACCGCGCTCGCTACGGAGGCTACCGATATTCGGCCGCAGAATTGAGCTTCCCTCGCCCTTCAGGCCTTAGCGGCGGGCCAGTATTTCGTGCCGCGAACCAGATAGAAGTCGTCGGCATAGTAACGGAGAATCTCCATAGTACTACAGTCTTGGAGGCGGTCGAAATGAAGCCGGGGGAAGACGCACGTCTATCGCGAAGTGATTGCATACGGAACGATGCTCTCATTGATTGATGTGGAAGATTGGCTCGATGAACACTGCCGACCTGACGGGGGGTGGCAATTCTTTACCCGAAACGGGCCCTTAATGCTGTATTTCCTCCCTGAACTCGATAGGTCTTGAGACCACATTGGCCCGGCAGTCTCGACGACATCGACGAAGTCTGACGAATGGTTCGAGGCGGCAACGCCTAGCCCAGCTGATCGAGCCGCCCCGGCAGTGATCGGGCTATCCGCGCCAGACCGTGTGGCGGGGCCGCCCCCCGTCGGAGTTCTCCGATCAATCACCGGGACCGTTTCTAGCCGCGGTCGCCGCCCGTTGGAGGTTGCGGATGTCGTGTTCGCGGCTGGCCCGATCCGGCCCAGTGGCGACGTCGAGCAACTCGGCCGTGGGCCGCGTCGTGGTCAGGTGGGCGCGATCGGGGGTTCCGATCTTACCCAGAGTACGATCGCCCTGCCAAGAGCAGGTCAGGACAGCGTGGGGTAGTAGAGACGTGCGGCCTGTCGCAGACGCACCGCTAAAGTGCCCGCCGTGGAAAATGATGGCGTAGTCATCCGTGTCGCCGGATCGACCATCTTCGTGGTCGTTGGAGTAGTCGCCGATGTGGCCACTGTAGTGTTGCTCGCCCTGAGCGATGATAATCGTAATGCTGCATCTGCAAGCCCTCTAGTAATGATTGCAATTTCGGGCGCCCTCGTACTCGTGAGCCTGGTAATACTAAATCTGTATTCGCGGACCCGCTCCTTCCTGCGCGAACGAGAGCGCGAAATTGATTCCTTGAAACGGAAGCTTAAAACCGCAAACCCTGCAGACGTCCGCCGATGGGCCGAATTCTGGGACGGCTTTGGGCGTGATGCTCCACTATACCGATGGCTAAGAGAGGCATTCTTTGTCAGCAATGCTCGTGAAGTGGACGTGGATGAGCTTGTCCGGGTGGAGCGGAAATGGTCGCGCGATCCTTCACGCTACTACGTCCAGAACGCATTTGTCCCGCTGTGCAAAGCGCTATCGATGCTAGACGAGGTCACAAGTCGAAACTATTGGTACGAACGTGAGCCGGCTGTTCCAATTGGACAACGACGACTCGCAATTCCGCCCGAATGGGATCATAAACGTCGCGATGCGGCGATTAACGCAATCTCGGCAGAGTGGGATGCAGTCATGCTGGCCTACGAAGAGTTCGTCAAGGTTTGCTACGATAAGGGAGTCGCGGGCTCGGTCAAGGCGCAATAAATGGACCATTCTCCGGCGACGCGGGCCGACAAGCGTACCATTTACCTTGATATCGCTCGCTCGGTGGCTCGCATCAATCCTCGCCTGGCCGCCGGGTTGATCGAATTGTGGCCGCATCCGCTGATATCAACGGGCGCCGAGCGGACTGGCTGGCGCGACACGCCGAGGAATCGGACAACCCGGCGTGTCGCTCCCCAATATTGTCCACACTCTACACACGGGCTCCTGCCTGCGAGTGAACTCGAATCCCACAGGCCATCCACACGCGATCCACAGGTCCGTCCGGGTTCACGGGCCGATTCTCCCCAGAGCTATTCACAGCCCTTGCACACGGCGGTTGGACACGCCACGGCTCGTCTCCCTACCTTCCGCATCGATCGGCCGTTCGAGGGTGGAGGTAAGCAGTGAGTGACTGGATCGCGTTGGCCGGTGCTGTTGGCACTCCCATCGCAACGATCGTCGCCGCCTGGATCAACCGTCGTCGCCCCAAGGGCAAGGCCGCGGACGGCGACTCGGTCAAGGTCGACGATGCCGACTAGTCCTCGCGCCAATGCCCTGATCGCCGTCTTCAGCGATCTTGATTTGTCAAGGGACGTAGCTCCGGGCTGTAGGCGCTGGAGCGTGGTCTCACTTCTGGTCTCGTTCCTCAACGTGCACGGTCGTTCGGTAGAGGTCAGGTCGACGATCAAACAGCAGGTGGCGACCTGTGCGCACGTCGCCGTACAGTCGGACCTATCCCTTGAAAGCGAGCGTCCCGAGAAGGGACCGGAAGTTCAGATCCTGGGCACGCGCTCGGCGCGCACGGCGTGAGGCGCCGCAACCAGCATGAAGTCCGCGACGTGTAGACGAGAGTCCAGCAGCTTCTTGATGTTGGCCGGAAACGAGTGTTTCGTGGCGGCCAACGTGTCAGGCATCTTGGGGCCAACAGCAGCGGCGCCGTCTCGCCATGCCGCCGTCCGGGTCGGTCGCCCAGCGCACGAGCACGAGCCTGCCGGTCGCCAGCTCCTTGGTGACGTCGCAGTCTGTCACGAAAGTCCGGCTGGTCCAGGATGGTGTGCTTAGCAGCGACACCCGTTCTGATCAGGCAAAACACGCCCGAGCCACGACCGGACTGGGGTTGTGTTACCGTCCTGGGCAGCGGGACGTATGTGTCCGCACGCGTAAGCCCTCGGCATCCGTCGGGGGCTTTTTCGATCTCTCAGCAACCCCGTCGCCTCGCCCGAGGTGCCGGGGTTTCGTCGTCGTTGGAGGAGAAGATGGAGATGTCCATGCCGGTAGTGCTGGCGTGGTTGAGCCCGCTTCTGCTGCTCATCGCTGTAGCAGGCGTGGTCTTCGTCGTGGCGCTCACACAGGCGGCCGAGGCCGATGTCCCGGCCGTGTTCGACCGGTGTGGGAACATCATCACCGCGTTGTGCCGACGGCTGCCGTTCGTGCGCGCCGCGGATACCAATGAGGACTCGGCAACCGATGACCAGGCAGATGCGGACGATGACCACCAGGTGGAGGACAGCAAGTGAGCTTCAACAAGCTGGATTTCACCGGGCTCGTCGATGTCGAGAAGTTGAAAAACTCAGTCGCCGGGAACGAGGCCATCCTGACGGACGAGTGGGGGCACTCGGCAACCGTCGGTGAGGTTCTACGGCACGTGGACAAGCGCGCCCTGGCCTCGCTGACCGGCGTGCCGAGGTTATTCGCACACATATGGTGGAGCCGCGGCGTGCGGCCATGGTGGCACGTGATGAGCGACTTCGAGGTCCGCGAGCTGGGCTGGGAGTGCAAGATCAACGAGGCCGAAGCCCGGGGACACGTCCTCGACATGATCGAATCGTTCATGATCTATGCCGATCATGAGACTGACGGCTTCCTCACCGGCTGGGCTCGTAAGAACTTGAACGCTACATTGCCGCCAAGTCTTCGGAAATCAATCGACGACAAATGGCTCAATCGACAACGGACGGCGCCCTGTCGTAGCTGCTGGTTACCAGTTGTGAGGCAGGGCACGGGCAGGCGTCGGCTTCACTGCAATGATGCATGTCGGAAGAACTATAATCGATGGATTCATAAAGCTGCGGGGTAGGCCATTCAACTGAAATCCTACGTCAGAACGCCCAGGACAGAGTTGACAGTTCGCGCTGACAGGAACGAGTAGCGGAGGAGCCGAACGGCGACAGACTCCCCGACCAACGACCCCGCTGGCTCGGGACCGTGAACAACGGTCCGCGGCTCTGCGAACGGGATCTTGGTGCTGATGATCAACGGGCCACTGGCGCGCTCGTCGCAGTGCAGTTGTCAACGATCATGCTCGCTCGTACAGCCACGAAGTACAGCAACCCAGCCCACCGCCAGCGGCCGGACCGATCCGAGCCCTGCCTCCGGGCCTCGCACGATGCCGTCATCAACCACGCCGCCGACAGTTCGCATCGAGTATATCCGCTACAGCTACAGCTAGACCGGCGGTCCAGCAGAGATGAACGGGAGCTGCGAGGAGATCCCCATAGGTTAGGCACTCAGAAAATCGAAGCTGAAACCAACCACCAAGAGTGCAAAGGCTGTGACCCTCCAGAACTGAGCAGGCCGCTCCTTATCGAGCGTTTGCAGCAAGAATTTCATCCCGTAGCCGACCGGATAGCCAACCACGAATAGAAACGCTATAGCCGCAAGAATTCCGGAGATCCACACCGCCGCCGTCCCAACGAGATGAATTAGGGTGGCGACGAGGGGCGACTCTAGCCACGCCCTAGGTATTATTCGGAGTTTACCAACCAATCCGCCGACATAGAATCCGCATACGACCGCGCCCGGCAATAATACGCCGACCCCGACAATGCCGAGTAGCCTCCCGCCAGGACTCTCCTCGCCACCCCGAGCCCAATCCCGAAGTCTTTCCGGCCCTATAATATCAAGTATAACACTCGCTCCCCCTACGAATTCCGCAAGCTTGCCAGCCCGCGCCCACCAGTAAAGCGGCCAGCCCATCAGCAGTAGATGACCATCGAGAGGCCCTCTCTGAAACCACTGAACCCACGCGTCGAAGTAGCTGATTGATTCCGGCACGTGCGCCTCCAGCTCGCTCTGCACAGCACAACATCAAATCAAAAGCCCAACACTGCCCGTCAACCAACGCAATGGGTTGAGAGCGCCGTGTGTGTCGCAGCTTCGTCATAATCCAGGCCTGACCAGATCCGTCCTGCAGCTTGGCCACCGAAACAACCCGACATCAGGGACAGGTTAGAAGACCAGCACTGTGGGTGTCGGTGTGAGTTGACCGCACTACCCAGTCCTGAGGCAGGCCGTCCGGATCGCCCGATCTTGAGCCTTCGGCCCGCAAGGGTGGCAGGGCGATGCAGGATCGCTCGCTTGTCCAGCTGCAGGTCGTATGACAGCGGCAGATGACAGCAACATCCCCGACCGCCACGCTCCCGAAGTCGACATGCTGTCGCACGTCATCACAGCTCATCTACGGTGAGCGACGGACGTAGACGCAACGGACGGGATTTTGGTTCTGATGGTCCAGGTTCGAATCCTGGCGGCGGAGCGGCGGGTCAGGCCGTCGGTAGAAGATCGCGTCGAGCCGCACACGACGACGCGCGCGACCAGCGCCAGGTACGGCTCGCGGCGATCTTGCTGGGTGGCGGCGACAGCGCCCTGCCGCGGCCCCGGGTGGTGACCTGGCCGGCCGCCGCGGGCGGTGTTGTCGGCTCCGGGTGTAAGTCGGGCCCGAGCGGGAAGTCGGAGGTCGTGATGCGCAACCTGTTGGCCGGTGTCGCCGCCGGCGCCGCGGGCACGACCGCCCTGAACACGGTGACCTACCTGGACATGGCCGCACGGGCCCGCCCGGCGAGCACGACCCCCGACGAAACCGTCCGCAAGATGCAGGAGCTCACCGGCATCAGCCTCGGTGGTTCCGTCGAGGACGCCGCCAACCGGCGCTCCGCCCTCGGTGCCCTGCTGGGTATCGCGGCGGGTCTGACGACGGGCGCGGTCTACGGCCTCCTGCGCCCGCGCCTGCGCCGGGTCCCGCTCGCGGTGCTGGGGATCGGCGCGGGCCTGGCGGCCAACGTCGGCACGACCGGTCCGATGGTGGCGCTGGGCGTCACCGACCCCCGCACCTGGCCCGCGGACTCCTGGCTGTCCGACCTGGTGCCGCACTTGGTCTACGGGCTCGTGACAGCCGCGGCCTACGACGCGTTCCGCAGGCCCGGAAGGCCCCGATTGAGACTGGGCCGCCCGGCGACCGCACCCACCGCCCGATCGCGTCTCCGCCTTGAGGTGGGGTGACGCGCCGGCTGTCGGGTCCTGCCGGACGAACTGGGCGCGGGTCATGACGACGTTCCTTCGGTCGTCAGGTTGCCCGCGGATGTTGCGGTCAGCTTGGCCAGCAGCGCGCGCAGCGCCGCCTCGGTGGTCGCGGAGCAGATCGCGGGGGGCGGCCCGTCGAACCGGTGCTCGGTCACCTCGATCCCGTCGTCGCCGCCAACAGCGACGAACACCGTGCCGGGAGCGCGCCCGTCTTGCGGGCCGGGCCCGCCCGCCCCGGTCACGGCGACGACGATGTCGGCGTCCAGGAGCACCCGGACGCCTGCCGCCATCTGTTCGGCGGACTCGGCCGACACGACGTCGGCCGCGGAGACGCCGAGCAGTTTCCGCTTGATGTCGGTCGCGTAGGCCACCACCGCGCCTCGGAACCACGCGGACGCCCCTTCCGCGGCGGCCAGCTCCGTCGCGATCATGCCGCCGGTCAGCGACTCGGCCGCAGCGACCGTCACGCCCCGCGCCCTGGCCGCGCGCGCGACACCCGCCGCGTGGTCCGCGCTCACCGCGCGGATCCGGGCGCGGATCCGGGCGCGGAAAAGGACGCGGAAAAGCGGGGACCCGCCTCCACGATGCCCGACTCCGCCGCCACGACGAGGTCGAACCCGTGGCGAGCGAACTCGGTCGCCTGTTCGAGCCCGATGCCGTGGCGGGCGAACACGTTCGCCCGCTCGAGCCCGAGGCCACGGGAAGCGCCGGTGACGACGGCCAACGGTCGGGGCCCGGTGGTGGCGGACGGGGAAGCGGTGCTCATGTCCGGCGCGTACCCGAGGGGCGCAGCGATATGCCTGTGCGTGGTTCGCGCGCTCGTGGGGTAGGTGATCGGCGTGAGTGCGACGACGCGTCGGCGGGATCTCCAGCGGGTGGCCGCCGAGACCTTCGGGTGGCACGAGCTGCGCCCCGAACAGCTGCGGGCCATGGAGGCCGTGGCGGCCGGGCGCGACGTGCTGGCGGTGCTGCCGACCGGCGCGGGCAAGTCGGCGATCTACCAGGTTCCCGCGGTGCTGCAGGACCGGCCCACGCTGGTCGTCTCGCCGCTGGTGGCGCTGCAGCGCGATCAGCGCACCCACATCCGCGAGCAGGGCGGAGCCGAGGACGCGCCGGACGCGGTGGTCATCAACTCGATCCAACGCGCCCAGGAGACCCGCGACGCCTGGGAGGTCGTGGACGAAGGCGGCGCCGCCTACGTGTTCCTCGCCCCCGAGCAGCTCGCCCGCCCCGATGTCGTCGCCCGGCTGCGCGAGGTGGCGATCGGGCTGTTCGTGGTCGACGAGGCGCACTGCGTGTCGGAGTGGGGCCACGACTTCCGGCCCGACTACCTGCGCCTGGGTTCGGTGATCGCGCAGCTGGGGCACCCGTCGGTGCTGGCGCTGACCGCGACCGCCGCACCGCCGGTGCGCACCGACCTGGCGAGCAGGCTGGGTCTCAACGACCCCGTCGAGGTGATCGCCTCGTTCGACCGGCCCAACCTGCACCTGGCGGCGGTGCTGCACAACGACGAGGACCAGCGACGGGCCGCGGTGGCCGACCGCGCGGCCGCGCTCGCCGCCGAGAACGGCGGGCGGGGACTGGTCTACTGCGCCGCGCGCACCGAGACCGGACGGCTGGCCGAGGCGCTACGCGGTCGGGGAGTCGCCGCGGAGGCCTACCACGCGGGACTCGGACGGGCCCGGCGGGAAGCGGTGCACGACCAGTTCACCTCGGGCGCGACCGATGTCGTCGTGGCCACCTCGGCCTTCGGCATGGGCATCGACCAGCCCGACGTGCGGTTCGTGCTGCACGCCGCCTCGCCCGGCTCGCTCGACGACTACTACCAACAGGTCGGCCGGGCGGGACGGGACGGCGAGCCCGCCGTCGTCGAGGTGCACCACCACGCCCGCGACACCGCACTGCAGCGGTTCCTGACCGCGCGCAGGCCGAAGCCCGACAGCCTGCGCGCCACGCTCGAAGCCCTCGCCGACGGGGCCTGCACCGTCCCGGACGTCCGGCGGGCGAGCGGCCTGTCACGGGTCCGCGCGACGACCGCACTGAACCTGCTCGAACAGGCCCAGGCCGTCGTCGCCGACGACCAGGGTCTGCTTCGCCGGACCGAGCTCGACGCGGCCACGGCCGTCGAAAGGGCCATCGGCCACGCGCAACGCCGCCGCGAGGTGATCACTTCACGGGTGGAGCGCATGCGCCTCTACACCGAGACCACCGACTGCAGGCGGCGCCTCCTGTTGGGCTACTTCGGTGAACAGCACCAGCAGCCCTGCGGCCGTTGCGACAACTGCGATGCGGGCACCGCCACGGACGTCGAGGCTGCCGCCCCCGAGGACACAGCCCCCGAGGACACCGACGGGCGCGCGGTGGTCCACCCGTCCTTCGGCGCCGGGATCGTCATGACCGAGAACGACGATCGGGTGACCGTGTTCTTCCGCGAGCACGGCTACCGCGACCTGTCCCTCGACGTCGTCCACGAACGCGACCTCCTTCGCCCGGCCGCGGATCGCGACGCTGCCCCATGATCACCGCAGCCGGGACATGGGGTGCGTGAGCACACCTCATGTCCCGGCTGCGGCGATCACGCGTGGCCGAACCCGGCCACGGGGCCCCGACTGACACCTGTGCCGCGGGACCCCGCCGCGGCCCAGGCTGAGCGTCGACAGCTCGGACGGTTGGGCGCGCGGAAAAGGGGCACACCCCTGCGGTGGACACGGACATCAGGCTGACCGTCGACGGCCGCCCGGAGCGACTGCGCGTCGACACCCGCACGACGCTGCTGGACCTGCTGCGCGAACGGCTCGGCAACACCAGCCCCAAGAAGGGCTGCGACCACGGCCAGTGCGGCGCGTGCACGGTCCTGCTGGACGGCAGACGGGTGCTGTCGTGCCTGATCCTCGCCGTGGCCGAGGACGGCGCGGTGGTGACGACCGCCGACGGGCTGGCCACGGACGGCGGGCTGCACCCGGTGGCGCGGGCCTTCGTCGAGAACGACGGGCTGCAGTGCGGCTACTGCACCCCGGGCCAGGTGTGCTCGGCGGTGGGCGTGCTCGACGAGGTGCGGGCAGGGATGCCCAGCGCCGCCACGGTCGGCATGACCGGCGAGGTCGAGCTGGACGAAGCGGAGATCGCCGAGCGGATGAGCGGCAACCTCTGCCGCTGCGGCGCCTACCTCGGCATCCGACGCGCGGTGGCGCAGGCGGCGGGGGTCGACCGGTGAGGCCCTTCGCCTATCAGGCGCCGGGAGACGCGCCCGCGGCCGTGCGCACGGTGTCGGCCGACCCCGACGCCGCCTTCCTCGGCGGCGGCACCAACCTCGTCGACCACCTCAAGCTCGGCGTCGCCACCCCCGGCCTCCTCGTCGACGTCACCGACCTGACCTCCGACGAGATCACCGACAACGGCGGCGGTCTCCGCATCGGGGCCGCCGTGCGGAACAGCGACCTGGCCGCCGACCCGCGGGTGCGGCGGCGCTACCCGATGCTGGCGCAGGCGCTGCTCGCCGGCGCCTCCGGCCAGCTGCGCAACAGGGCCACCACCGGCGGGAACCTCCTGCAGCGCACCCGATGCGCCTACTTCCAGGACGTCACCACAGCGTGCAACAAGCGCACCCCGGGCGCGGGCTGCTCGGCCCTCGGCGGCGGTTGGACGCGCAACCACGCCATCCTCGGCGCATCGGCCAGCTGCGTGGCCACGCACCCGTCCGACATGGCGGTGGCGATGGCGGCACTCGACGCCCGGGTCGTGGTGCTCGGCCCGGACGGCGAGCGGGTCGTCCCGGCCACCGAACTGCACCGGCTGCCCGGCGACCGCCCGCAGGACGACACCGTGTTGCGGCACGGCGAGCTGATCACCGCCGTGGACCTGCCGCCGTCGCCGATCGCGGCCCGCTCGCGCTACCGCAAGGTCCGTGACCGCGCCTCCTACGCGTTCGCGCTGGTCAGCGTGGCCGCTGCGGTGGACGTGGCCGACGGGGTGGTGCGCGACGCGCGCATCGCCTTCGGCGGCGTGGCGCACAAGCCGTGGCGCGCGAGGCGGGCCGAGGAGGCGCTGCGCGGCGCCACCGCGTCCGACGACGCCTACCGCACGGCCGCCGACGCCGAGCTCGCCGACGCCGTCCCCGTCGACGGGCTCGACGGGGGCAACGCTTTCAAGATCCCGCTGCTGCGCCGGACCCTCACCGCGGTCCTGCGCGAGCTCGCCACCGAGGAGGCCTGATGGAACCCCGCGCGGTCGGAACGGACCTCGTGCGCCGCGACGCCCCGCTCAAGGTGCGCGGTGTCGCGACCTATGCCTACGAGACCCCCGTCGACCACGCCGCCTTCGTCTATCCCGTGCAGGCCACGGTGGCCCGCGGCCGGGTCACCGAGATGGACACGACGGTCGCCGAGGCGATCGACGGCGTGCTGACCGTGCTGACGCCGTTCTCCGCGGAGCGGCTCGCCTCGACCGAGAACGCGGAGCTCGCCGTGCTGCAGACCGACGAGGTGGCCTTCCGGGGCCAGATCATCGGTCTGGTGGTCGCCGAGACCTCCGAGGCCGCCCGCGAGGCCGCCGACCTCGTGGCCGTGACCTACGAGACCCAACGCCACGACGTCACGCTGGCGGGCGACCGCGACGGCCTCTACGCCCCGGAGAAGGTCAACCCCGCCTTCCCGACCGACACCGCCGAGGGTGACGTCGACGCGGCGATGGCCGCGGCGCCGGTCACGGTCGCGCAGACCTACCGCACCCCGTGGCTGTTCAACAACCCGATGGAGCCGCACGCATCGACGGCCCTCTGGGACAACGGGAAGCTGACGCTCTGGGACTCCACCCAGGGCGTGCACCCCACCCGCGAGGCCGTGCGGACGGTCTTCGGGCTCGCTCCCGAGGCCGTGCACGTCGTCTGCCCCTACGTCGGGGGCGGGTTCGGCTCCAAGGGCGAGCCGCACGCAGGCACCGTCGCGGCGGTGCTCGCGGCCCGCGCGGTGCCCGGCAGGCCGGTCCGGCTGGCGCTGACCCGCCGGCAGATGTTCTGCCTCGCGGGCTACCGCACGCCGACGATCCAGCGGGTGCAGCTCGGCGCGGACCGGTCCGGGCGGCTCACCGCCCTCGCGATGGACGTGGTCGAGCAGACCTCGCGCATCAAGGAGTTCGCCGAGCAGACCGCCGTCCCGGCCCGCTCGATGTACGCCGCGCAGAGCAGGCGCACCACCCACCGGCTGGCCGCGCTGGACGTGCCGGTGCCGTCCTGGATGCGCGCGCCGGGCGAGTGCCCCGGCATGTTCGGGCCCGAGGTCGCGATGGACGAGCTGGCCCAGCTGCTCGACCTCGACCCGATCGAGCTGCGGATCCGCAACGAGCCCGACGTCGACCCCGAGTCGGGCAAGCCCTGGTCGAGCCGCAACCTCGTGGCCTGCCTGCAGGAGGGCGCCTGCCGGTTCGGCTGGGACCCCGACCGCCGCCCCGGTGTGCGCCGCGTGGGCGGCGTGCTGGTGGGCACCGGCGTCGCCGCGTCGGTGTATCCGGTCTACCGGATGCCCGCCTCGACCGCGAACATCCACTACACGGGGGAGGGCTGGGTCGTGGAGATCGGCGCGGCCGACCTGGGCACCGGCACGTGGACCACGCTGCCGCAGATTGCCGCCGACGCGCTCGGCGTGCCCGTCGCGGACGTCCAGGTGCGCATCGGCGACACCGACCTGCCGATGGCGTCGGTCGCGGGCGGCAGCTCCGGCATGACGACCTGGGGCTCGGCCGTGATCGCGGCGGCGACGGCGTTCCGCGAGAAGTTCGGCGACCGGCCCGAGCCGGGCGACGCGGCGCAGGGTGACGTCGGGCCGCCCGACGAGGACCACGCCATGTCGGCCTTCGGCGCCCAGTTCGCCGAGGCCCACGTCGACCCGGACACCGGCGAGGTGCGCGTGCCGCGCCTGCTCGGCGTGTTCGCCGCGGGTCGGATCATCAACCCGCGGCTGGCCCGTTCGCAGTTCCTTGGCGGGATGACGATGGGCCTTTCGATGGCGCTGTACGAGCAGGGGGTGCTCGACCCGCGGACCGGGCACGTCGTCAACCACGACCTGGCCGACTACCACATCGCCGCGCACGCCGACGTCACCGAGATGGAGGCGCACTGGGTCGAGGAGCACGACCCGTACGTCAACGCCGTCGGGTCGAAGGGCATCGGGGAGATCGGCATCGTCGGCACGGCGGCCGCCGTGGCCAACGCGGTCCACCACGCCAGTGGGGTCCGGGTGCGCGACCTGCCGATCACGCTGGACAAGGTGCTCGCCGGGCTCGGCGGCGGGTAGGGCAAAGGGATGAGCGAACCGGAGATCGACGTCCTCGTGCCGACGAAGGACCGACCGACCGAGTTGGCGGTGACACTGGCGGGCCTGGCCGCCCAGACCGGCGTGCGGTTCCGGCTCGTGGTCTCCGACCAGTCCGAGGGACCCGCCTCCTACGCAACGCCCGCCGCGGAGACGATGGTCAGGGCCCTGCGCAGGCGCGGCACGGCGGTGGAACTGTGCAGGCACCTGCCGCGGCGAGGGATCACCGAGCAACGATCCTTCCTCTTGTCCAAGGCGACCGCACCCGCGGTGCTGTTCCTCGACGACGACGTGTGGCTCGAGGGCGCAGTGCTCCCTCGCCTGCACCGGGCGCTCCGGACGCTGGGCTGCGGCTTCGTCGCCGCCGCGATGCAGGGACTCTCCCATCTCGAGGACCGGCGCCCGGACGAATGCGCGCCGTTCGAGGTCTGGCACGGTCGGGTGGAGCCGGAGACGATCGAGAAGGACGGGCAGGCCTGGGCACGGTGGACGCTGGGCAACGCCGCCAACGGGGTACACCTCGCGGAGTGGCTCGGCCTCGACCTCGGCGCCGTCCCACCCCCGCCGGAGAGCTGGGTCGCCTACAAGATCGCATGGGCCGCCGGCTGCGTCCTGTTCGACCGAGAGGCCCTGCTCGACGTCGGAGGATTCGACTTCTGGCCGCTGCTTCCGCCCGATGCGCACGGCGAGGACGTGCTGGTCCAGCTCCGGGTGATGGCCCGCCGCGGCGGGGCGGGCGTCCTGCCCAGCGGGGCCTACCATCAGCAGGCGCCCACCAGCATCCCGATCCGCTCCACGTCCGCGGTCGACGCGCTGTCCATCGTCTGCTGACGCCGGTGATCACCGCATGCGGTGCAGGAGGTGCGCAGGCACACCCCAGGCACCGGACCCGGCGATCATGCGGGGTCTGGAGCGGTGGGACGCCGCATTTCGGGGACGCCCGGCAGGCGGCCGTCCGGGTGTCCGGCCGGTTGCGGAGAGCCACCACCGCACTACACTGTCCCGGTCGCCGCAGACCCTGGCGACGGCCCGACTGAACTGCCGAGGACGGCCCGTGATCGATGGCTCCGGTTGGCCTCGGGACGGCTCGCGCCGCCCTGGGCCCGCGCAGACCGCGTCGAGCCGCGACGCGTGCCCGACCGAGGGGCTGCTCGGTCAGGGGCCCAATCTGCTCTGCCGATGCCAGACGGTCGCGGGTCCCGCCGGCGGCACAACGGTCGTCGTCATGTTCGACGGCGAGATCGACATCAGCAACGTCAGCCTCGTCGAGGCCACCTTTTGGGAGGCCTTCGCCGCGGGTGCCGACAACGTCGTCGTCGACCTGGCCGGGGTCCGGTTCTGCAGCGTGCGCGGTTGCACCCGGATCAGCGAGGCTTGGGAGTACGCCGAGGAGCACGGGGTGGGCTTCGCCGTCGCCTGCCTGTCGGAGCACCTCCAGCGCATCGCCGCCATCGTCTGGGGTCCCGCGCAGCCTGCCTGCCGACACCCCACGGTTGCCGCCGCCGTCGCCGACCTGGCGTCCGCGACCGGGGCCACCGGCCGGGATTAGCCCGTTGCCGCCGGGGTAGCCACGGCCCGTGGTGAGCATCGGATACTTCCTGTCCTGCGAGGAGTTCGGACCCCGCGAGCTCGTGGGCCAGGCGAAGCTGGCCGAGCAGGCGGGGTTCGAACGCCTGTGGATCTCCGACCACTTCCATCCCTGGAACGCCGAACAAGGCAACAGTCCGCTGGTCTGGTCGGTCATCGGTGCCCTGTCCGAAGCGGTGTCGCTGCCGGTCACCACGGCCGTGACCTGCCCGACAACGCGGATCCATCCGGCCATCGTCGCCCAGGCGGCGGCAACGGCGGCCGTACAGCTCGAGGGCCGGTTCGTGCTCGGCGTCGGCAGTGGCGAGGCCCTCAACGAGCACATCCTCGGCGACCCGTGGCCCTCCGTCGGGATACGGCTGGCGATGCTCGAAGAGGCGGTCGAGCTGATCCGCCTGCTACACCGCGGCGAGTCGGTGAGCTTCCACGGTGAGTTCTACGAGGTTCAGGACACCCGGATCTGGACCCTGCCCGAGCGACCGGTACCCGTGTACGTCTCGGGGTTCGGCCCGCAGGCCACCGAGTTGGCCGCACGCATCGGCGACGGCTACTGCACGGCCTCGCCCGACGCGGAGCTGGTCGCGCTCTTCCGCAAGGGCGGCGACCCGACGCGGCCGGTGCAAGGAGGCATGAAGGTGTGTTGGGCCGCGTCGGTCGAGGACGGCCTCGACACCGCCGCCCGGCTCTGGAGCAACGAGCTCCTGCCCGGCCAGCTCGCCCAGACCCTGCCCCGACCCGAGGACTTCGAAGCCGCCTCCTCGCTGGTCCCCCGTGAGTCGGTCGCCGAGCAGATGGCGTGCGGGCCCGACCCGGAACGCCACCTCGCCGCGATCCAGCCCTACCTCGACGCGAGCTTCGACGAGATCTACGTCCAGCAGATCGGGCCTGATCAGGAAGCGTTCTTCCGGGGCTGGTCCGAGCACGTCCTGCCCGCGCTGGTCGGCCGGTGAACCCCGAGAACGGCGGCGCTGACGTCGGCGCTGACGTCGGCGCCGGTTCGCGGGCGTCCGGGTCCGAGCCGCGCCCGAGTCCTGCCGCGCACCCCGCCCGTCCGGTCGCGGTCGTCACCGGCGCCAGTCGCGGCCTGGGGAACCTGCTGGCCCGCGCGCTGGCCGAGCGCGGCTTCAACCTCGTCGTCAACGCCCGGTCGGCCGATGCCCTGGCGGCGACGGCGGCCGAACTGCGTGCGCGCGGAGTCGAGGTCATCGACGTCGCCGGTGACATCGGCGTCGAATCCGACGCGCAGCGCGTCGTGGACGCCGCACGCGAGCGGTTCGGCAGGCTGGACGTGCTCGTGGCCAACGCAGGCATCATCCAGGTCGGGCCCGCCGAGGCGATGCGGCACGCCGACTACGCGACCGCCATGGACGTCATGTTCTGGGGTGTGGTGCACCCGGTCCTGGCGGCACTGCCCGCTCTGCGGGAGCGGCGCGGACGGGTCCTGGTCATCACGTCCATCGGCGGCAAGCTGCCCGCTCCCCACCTGCTGCCCTACGTCGCGGCCAAGCACGCGGCCGTGGGGTTCGCCGAGGGCCTGCGCGTCGAGGCGGCGCGATACGGCGTCTCGGTGACGGTCGGAGTGCCCGGGCTGATGCGCACCGGATCCGCCCGCAACGCCCTGTTCACCGGCGACAGCGCCGCCGAGCACGCCTGGTTCGCCGTGGCGGCAGGCCTTCCGCTGCTCTCCATGGACGCGGAAAGGGCGGCGACCCGCCTCGTGACGGCGACCCTGCGCGGTACGCCGGAGATCATTCTCACGCCGGCCGCGAAGCTCGGCGCCCGGATCCACGGGCTCGCGCCTGCCACCACGCTGCGGCTGCTGACCGTCGTCGACCAGCTTCTGCCATCGGACGGCACGCCGCGCACTCCGCGGCCGGGGCACGCCGTGTCCGGCCACGGACCGCTGCTGCGCGCCTTGACGACGCTCAGCAGGCGCGCCGCGCTGCGCACCGGTCAACACCGGGACCCGACGCCCGACCCGGGGTCGGTCCGTCACTCCGTCGACGATGGGCTGTCGTAGAGGCAACTCCGCAGGACCTCGGCGGTGTCCGCCGACCTCTCCGCGGCACGCCGATAGCCGGCGGGCCGGTCCCCGGCCGCGCTTGACAGTCGCTGGGCGACGACGCTGTGCTCTTCGAGTGCCGCCAACGCCGCCCACAGCTTCGCCTCGACCGTGTCCCGCTGTGCGACCTCCAGACCCTGCAGTGAGAACTGGTGCCCGACGTGGCAGTGGAAGTGGCTGACGTCGCCGACGTCGACCTGAGCAAGGCCACCGCCGCAGTCCGGGCAGGCGAGCCGGGTCGGCCGCGACTCGCCGGGCATGCGCAACCCGAGGTCATCGCCGGGGTCGTCGTCGTTCATCGGCGACTCCTCCGTGGACGTCGACGCTGTGCCCCGCTCGAGGCTCTTCCAGGCAAGCACACCGAGTTCGCGGGCGCGAGCGGTGCGGCCGCCCGGCACCGCGGCGATCGCCATCTGCGGCATCGACGGGAACGCCGCTTCCGTCGGGTCCTGTGCGAGCACGGTCCCGCCCGCCGCGGCGACGAGCGCGGCGCCGAAGGCCCCGTCGTCGAG
The DNA here is from genome assembly GCA_963822805.1 of uncultured Actinomycetota bacterium. Lineage (GTDB taxonomy): Bacteria > Actinomycetota > Actinomycetes > Mycobacteriales > Pseudonocardiaceae > Pseudonocardia. The sequence goes on from CAWGIV010000013.1 coordinate 169,084, forward strand.
GGTGCCCGACAGCACGACCGCGACGACCCGAGGACCGCCCCAGCGAGCGGCGCTCGCGAACATCGCGTCGACCGCGGGCCGGTGGCGGTTGATCCGTGGTCCGGCCGAGAGCCGGGCATGGCCGTCGACCATCAGCAGATGGCGGTCCGGTGGCGCCACGAGGATCGTGCGCGCCCGCAACGGGGCAGCGTCGCGGGCGTGCTCGGCGGGGAACGGCCCTGCCCGGGCGAGGATCTGCGGCAACCTGCTGTGCGCGTGCGGGCCGATGTGCAGGGTCACCAGCACGCACGCCGACAGCTCCGGCGGGAGGCCTGCCACCAGGTCCATCGTGGCCTGCACGCCTCCGGCGGATCCGCCCACGACGAGAATTCCCCGCACGCGCGGTGCGTACCCCGACACTCCTCGATCATGCCTCGCGGCGGGCGGAAACGGCAGGCGAAACGGCCACCGCAGCACAGAAAGCAGGCCCGGCATCCGCCCGCCGCAGGCCGCTAGGCTCCAATGGCCGGACAGCAACGCGGGAGGGATGCATGACTCAACCGGACCCGGCGTTCGAGGCCCTCCTGGAGCATCTGAAGGTCAGCCGCGGGTTTGACTTCACCGGCTACAAGCGCACGAGCTTGATGCGCCGCGTCGACCGGCGAATGGCGCAGGTGGGGGTCGGCGACTACGCCGACTACCTGGACTACCTCGAGCTGCACGCCGACGAGTTCACGGCCCTCTTCAACACCATATTGATCAACGTCACCGGGTTCTTCCGCGACCCTGAGGCCTGGCGGGTGCTGACCGAGCGGGTGCTCCCCGCGATGCTCACCGCGAAGGCCCCTGGGCTCCCGCTGCGCGTGTGGTGCGCGGGCTGCGCCTCCGGAGAGGAGGCCTACACGCTGGCGATGGTGCTGACCGAGATGGTGGGCGCCGAGGAGTTCCGCAAGCGGGTGAAGATCTACGCCACCGACGTGGACGACGAGGCGCTCGCCCGCGCACGCCACGGCGCCTACACCGAACGCGAGATCCAGGGCGTGCCCGACGACCTGCGCGCGCGGTACTTCGAGACGGTCAACGGGCGCCACACCTTCCGCAAGGACCTGCGCCGCTCGGTGATCTTCGGTCGCAACGACCTGGTGCAGGACGCGCCGATCTCCCGCATCGACCTGCTGGTGTGCCGCAACACGTTGATGTACTTCACCGCGGAGACGCAGGCACGGGTCCTCGCGCGGTTCCACTTCGCCCTGGCCGAATCGGGGGTGCTGTTCCTCGGCAAGGCCGAGCGGCTGCTGAGCCACCGCGCCCTGTTCCTGCCGATCGACCTGAAGCGACGCATGTTCCGCAAGGTGATCCACGCCGGGCCGCCCGAGAACGGCTGCTACGCCAACGGCATCCACCCGCCCGTCCGCGCTGAGCCCGAGGGACTCGATCCCCTGCGCACCGAGGCCATGCTCGCCGCGCCGGTCCCGCAGGTGGTCGTCACGTCCGACGGGCTGGTGGCGGCAGTCAACCGACAGGCCGAGATGCTGCTCGGCGTCTCGCCGCGCGACGTCGGCCGCCCGTTCCGCGACCTCGAGGTCTCCTACCGTCCCCTGGAGCTGCGCAGACCGATCGAGCAGGCCATCGCGGAGCGGCGCATCGTCCGGGTCAGCGACGTCATTCAGACCCGCGGGGACGCGGTCACGCACTTCGAGGTGCAGGTGACTCCGCTCGTCGGGGGCGGCGGGGCGCTGCTCGGGGTGGCGGTGACGTTTCTGGACATCACCGACGCGCGGCGGCTGCAGGACGAGCTGGAGCAGGCCAACCGGCAGCTGGAGACGGCCTACGAGGAGCTCCAGTCCACCAACGAAGAGCTCGAGACGACCAACGAGGAGCTCCAGTCCACCGTCGAGGAGCTCGAGACCACCAACGAGGAGCTCCAGTCCACCAACGAGGAGCTCGAGACGATGAACGAGGAGTTGCAGTCCACCAACGACGAGCTGCAGAGCATCAACGACGAGCTCCAGGACCGCACGAGCGACCTCGACCGCGCCAACGGGTTCCTGGAAGCGATCCTCACCAGCCTGCGGGCGGGCGTCGTCGTACTCGATCCGGAGTTGCACGTGCAGGTGTGGAACCGGCAGGCCCAGGAACTGTGGGGGCTACGTCCGGAGGAGGCTCTCGGCCAGCACTTCCTCAACCTCGACATCGGGTTGCCCACAGCCCTGCTCCGCCCGACGATCCGACAGACGCTCACCGAGAACGGCGCCGCAGGCGAGGTCGTCGTGCCCGCGGTGAACCGCCGCGGCCGCACCATCGACGTCCGGGTGCTGACCAGCCCGCTGCGCAGCGTCGAGACCACCGTCGGCGTAATCATGACCATGGAGGACGTGGCGCACGCCGAGCGGGACTCACCCGCACCGCTGGGTGATACCGACCATGTGGCCGTAGCCACACGCCCGCAGGACCGTCTCGACGACCGGTGAGAGGGCATCGACGACGAACACGCCTCCGGCGACGCGCACCCGCTCGCCGGTCTGGACGAGGACGCGCACACCCGCCGCCGACAGGAACGCCACCCCCGCGAGATCGACCACGACACGGCAGGGGGGCGTCGCCGTGTGGACGATCTCGGTGAACGCCGTGCGGAGCTCCTCGACCGTGGCCATGTCGATCTCACCGCCGACGCGTACCCGGCATTCACCTGCGTCCCACGCCGTGATCTCGATCTGCACTGGCGCGGCGGTCACGGTGTCGGCCCCCCCGCCGTGCCCGTGCGCAGCAGAGCCCAGACCGTCTTGCCGTCGCCATGGCGAAGGACGCCCCAGTTGTCACTGAGATCCTGCACCACCCGCAGCCCGAAGTGCTCGCTGTCCGGTCCACGCGCCGGGTCCGCGGGCAGTCGCGACCAGGCCGAGCCGTCCTGCACGCCGATTGTCAGGCCGCGGCGATCCTGGCTGCTCAGGTGCATGAGCAGTCGGCCGCCTGCGTGCTCGACCGCGTTCGTCACCAGTTCGTTGGCGACCGCGACGCTGCGCTCGAGACCCTCGGCGATGCCCCACTCGCTGCAGGCCGCCCGCACCAGGACGCGCGCGTATGCGGGTGCCGTGGAATCGCCGGGCAGTTCGCTCGTGCGGCGCACCCGCGCCGGGCGGCGCTCCACCGCGCGCCACGCGGCGACGCGATCGGTCGTGAGGATGATCTCTTCCGACCCTCTGTAAGCATTCAGGTACTGCGCGACGTCGCCTGCCGTGTCGACGAGCACCAACCGCGCCAACGGCCAGCCACCGGCCGACGCGAGCGCGGTGCCGAAGACCGCGAGCGCGGGCCGCCACAGCACCCGCATCCCCGACACGTCGACCACCAGGCGTCCCCGGTCGAGCAGGACCTTGCGCAACACCGCGTCGAGCGCGTGGCCGGAACGGCGCGTCAACACGCCGCACGCCACCAGGGTGACGGCGACGTCGTTCTCCTCGAGCGACCAGCTCAGATCCTCGTCCACGTCCGCTCCCCGGTCCGACCGCAGCGCCTGGACCGGTCCGAGGATAGACCTCCGGCCGCCGCCCCGCCTCGACAGATGTTCAGGGAACGGCCGCTCCGCCGGGTTCCGGACGGTGTGGCCTGCGCGGAGTTTCGTTCCCCCCGGCGTGGGCATGCGCACACCATGCGGCCGTTCGCAGGTCCGATTCGCCGGCGCGTCGGTGCCGCGCTTCGCGCCGCGGCCCGCAGGTCGGGGCAGGCAAGAGACCCGATGCGCCACGGCCGGTAGGAAGAGGACCTGATGTCAGCGGGGGACCGCAACGACGGCCGTCTCGACGACTTCGCGAACGGTCGCCCGCCCGCGCCGGAGCTGGCCGCGCTGCAGGCCGCGCTGCTGCCCGCAACCGTCCCGGTGCTGCCGCGGGTCTCGGTAGGGGCGCGGTACCTGCTCGCCGACGTCGCCACCGCCGCCGGTGGTGACTGGTTCGACGCGGTCGTCCGGCCGGACGGATCGCTCGGCCTGGTCGTCGGGGACGTCGTCGGCCACGGCGTCACCGCCGCGGTGGCGATGGGACAGCTGCGGGCGGTCGCCCGGCACTGCCTGGACTCGGCGGCGTCGCCCGCCGCCGTCCTCACCGACCTGGACCACTTCGCCCGCCGTTCGGATGACGCGCGCTCAGCGACGGTCTGCGTCGCCGTGCTGCAACCGGCCACGGGCGCGCTCAGCTTCAGCACCGCCGGGCACCCCCCGCCCTTGTTGATCACTGCCGCGGGGCACCGCTACCTCACCGCGGCGGGCAGCGCCCCGCTCGCCACCCGCGCGACCTACCGCGAGGCGACCGCGCACATGGCCGAGGGCGATCTCCTGCTCTTGTACACCGACGGGATCGTCGAGCGCCCCGGCACCCATCCGTCGGCTGGGTGCGCTGACCTCGCCGACGTCGCAGCGCGCGCGGCCGCCCACGGGGGCGGCCGCGACGACCTCCCGTCCCCGCAGGTGGTGTGCGACGAGACCCTTGCGCTGCTCGGGCAGGTCACCGGGTACCGCGACGACGTGACCCTGCTCGCGGTCCGGCGACATCAACCCGTCGGGAGGTTCGAGCTGTCGCTCCCGGACACGCCGCTCGCCGTGACGACCACCCGCGCCGCCCTCGACACGTGGCTGGCCGCGCAGCGGGTCGACGACCTCACCTCCTCCGCGATCCAGCACGCGGTCGGCGAGGTCGTCACCAACGCCGTCGAGCACGCTTACGCAGGCAGGCCCGGCGGTGCGCACACCGTGAGCGTGCACGTCGGACTGACCGAGTCGGGGATCGCGGAGATCGTCGTGGCCGACCGTGGACGGTGGCAGCAGCCCGTCGACCGGCCCTACCGGGGTATGGGCCTGACGATGGCGGGCGCGCTCGTCGACGACGTCCGGATCGACCGGCGGGAGTCGGGCACCACGGTGCGCCTGCGACACCGCCTCAGCCGTCCGGTCGCGGTGTCGACCCGCTCCGCCGACACGCCGGTGGCGGCCCCGGAGGAAGAGCCGTTCCTGGCCGCCCTCACGTCCGACGACCCCGACGCGATTCTCGTCGTCCACGGCCCGGTTGACGCGGCAGGCGCCGCCGAGCTGCGGGACCAGCTACGGTACGCCACCGGCAACGGCACCGTGTCACGCACGGTCGACCTCTCCCGCGTCACGCTGCTGGCCAGCGCGGCCGTCCACGTCCTGCACGAGGCACAGGACCGCAGCGCCGGGAACCGGGAACACCTGCACCTGCTCGCACCCCGCGGCAGCCCCGCCCACCATGTGCTGGAGCTCGTCGGCCTGCACCCGATCGACCACCTCTGACGGCCGCGTTTGCGGGATGGGCCGGACCGGGTAGGCGGACCCGTGGCCGACTGCTGTCCGAGCAAGGGCGGTGTCATACCCCGCCGCACGACTGCCGCCCGGGCCCGGGCGGGCAACGACGAATACGCCCACCTGGCACCGCTCTTCAAAGAGCTCATCGACCTGGGACCCGACGACCCGCGCCGTCGGGCGCTGCGCCGGGAGCTGGTCGAGGGCTACCTGCCGGTGGCCCGACACATTGCGCACCGCTTCGCAGGCCGCGGGGAGCCCGAGGACGACCTCGTCCAGGCGGGCACGTTGGGCCTGATCGGCGCGGTCGACCGGTTCGATCCCCATCGCGGCCTGGACTTCCTGTCCTTCGCGGTCCCGACGATCACGGGGGAGATCCGCAGGCACTTCCGCGACCACACCTGGGCGATGCGCGTCCCCCGCAGGCTCAAGGACATCCAGAGCTCGATCAGCGCCGTCGTCGGGCCCCTGGCCCAGGAGCTGGGTCGCGCCCCACGCCCATCGGAGATCGCCGAGCGGCTCGGCGTGCCCCTCGAGGACGTGCTCCAAGGGCTGAACGCGCAGCAGGCCTACCGCAACGACTCGCTCGACCGGATGTCCGAAGACGGGGATTCCCCACTGGTCAAGGGGGCGGGCGCGGTCGACGCCAACATCGAGGGCGTCGAGGACCGGGAGACCCTGGCGCCGTTGCTGGACGCGCTGCCGGAGCGCGAGCGCCTCATCCTCGTCCTGCGGTTCTTCGGCAACCGCACGCAGAGCCAGATCGCCGAGGTCATCGGGATCTCCCAGATGCACGTATCGCGGCTGCTCGACCGCACCCTCAAGGACCTTCGCGAACAGTTCACCCGTTGAAGACCTGCCCCTCAGCCGGTCGCCTCGACGGCAGGCCGCGGTGCGGGATCGCGGCTGAACTCGGCGTAGGTCTCGCTGGTGACGTGGGCGGCACGCGCCCAGCCATAGCGCTGCTCGGCGCGGTCCCGGCCCGCGACCCCCATCGCGATCGCCGCGGTGGGCGAGGACAGGATGTGGCGCAGCGCCGCGGCGGTCTCGCGGGGCCTGCGTGGGGGGACGAGCAGCCCGGTCATGCCGTCCACCACGGCCTCGGCGGGCACGCCGACCGCGCTCGCCACCACGGGGCGGCCGCAGGCCATCGCCGCGAGCACGACGCCGCCGAGCGGCTCGTGCCACGGCACGCACAGGACGACGTCGGCGGAGCGCAGCAGCGCGGGCACCTCGGTGTGCGGAACCGGGCCGACGAACCGCACCCTGGTGCCCGTCCGGCAGGCGCCCGCGAGCGCACGGAGGCGCGCGACGTCAGGATCACCCGGGCCCGCTCCGCCCGCCACCACCAGCTCCGCCTCGGGCACCGCGGCCAGCGCGACGATCCCCTCCTCGACCCCCGAGCCCCGCGCCAAGCTCCCGAGCGTGACGATCCGGGGGCGGTCCCCCCGCGGATGCGTGTGCCCGGCGGGGGAGAACGTCCGCGCGTCGACGCCCGGCGCCACGACCGTGACCCGCCTCCGTGGCACCCCGATCGTCAGTAGCTGGTCGCGCTCGTCCGACGAGGCCGCGACGATCCGATCGACGTTGTGCGCGAGGTGGTGTTCGGCCCTGCCCCGCCTCGACCATCGCCCGGTGCGCCCGTCCTGGGCGCTGCGCCGGTCGGTGCGCCCGTCCTGGACGCTGCGTCGCTCGGCGCGCAGTCCGTGGAAGGTCATCACGACGGGCACCGACTGCTCGCGCGCGGCGGCCAGCGTGACCAGGCCGGAGGTCCAGGAGTGCGCGTGCGCCACCTGCGGCGGCTCGTCCGCCCACGCCGAGCGCACGGCCGCGGCGAACGGCGGCAGGTACGGCAGAAGCTCATCCGGGGGCAGCCGGCGGGCGGGGCCCGCGTCGACGCGCCGCACGGTCACCCCCTGGTCGGTCGCGACGTCCCGGGGGTGCTCCGTCCGGTCGCGCCGGGCCCACAGCGTCACGTCGTGACCCGACTCCGCCAGGGCGGCCGCCAGCTCCCACACGTGGGCGCTCTGCGAGGTCGCCACCGGTTCACTCGAATCCACCGCCACCAGATCGATCTTTCGGCGGGACGTCACGGGCATCGCCTCCCGACCGGCGGCTCGTCCCGGCAGGCGGCGGTCAGCGGAGGGCGTTCACGCGGGCACACCGCATAGGGCTTTCCCGTCCCGCGCGAGCCAAACCACGGGAGGGGAACTATCACTGATGGCGGGCCCCGCGCAGGCGGGGCCACCTCGTACCCCCCGCGCGGGGGCCCCACCGGCACGGCGCCCCCCGCAGGCGCGCCCACCGGCCCACGTCGCACCCCCGCGCGGGCGGGCCCACCGCGCACCCCACCGCCGCACCGCGCACCCCACCGCCGCACCGCGCACCCCACCGCCGCACTGCGCACCCCACCGGTGGGGTGCGAAGTGCATCGAAGGGGTGCGAGGTCGCCCAGCGGGGCCGGGTAGCGTGCGAAGCGGATCCGCGGCGAGCCAGTTTCGCCCGCCCGCGTGGCGAGGAACGGGGTGATGGTTGAGCGACGGTGAGTTCGACTACGCCAACGCGCGCGAACTGCTGGATGCCATGGCCGCGCGGAAGGTGTCCGCACGGGAGCTGACCGAGGCCGCGATCGCCCGGATCGAGCGCTACGACCCGGAGCTCAACGCGGTCTGCGTGCGCGACTTCGACCGGGCCAGGCAGGCGGCGCGCGCCGCCGACGAGGCCCGGGCACGCGGGGAGTCCCGGCCGCTGCTCGGCGTGCCGATGACCGTCAAGGAGTCCTTCCACATCGCCGGGCTGCCCACCACCTGGGGCATGCCTGCGTTCCGCGATGTCGTCTCCGACGTCGACGCGCTCGCGGTCGCCCGGGTCAAGGCGGCGGGTGCGGTCGTGCTGGGCAAGACCAACGTGCCGGTCGGCCTCGGCGACTGGCAGAGCTACAACGACATCTACGGAACCACCCGCAACCCGTGGGATCGCGGCCGCTCGCCCGGCGGATCGTCCGGCGGCTCGGCCGCGGCGTTGGCCGCGGGGTACGGGGCGCTCTCGCTGGGTTCGGACATCGGCGGCTCGCTGCGCGTCCCGGCCCATTTCTGCGGGGTCTATGCGCACAAGCCGACGGTCGGGCTGGTGCCGGGCCGCGGGCACAGCCCGCCACAGCTCCCGGTCGTACCGAACGAGCACGACCTGGCCGTGGTCGGCCCGATGGCACGCACCGCCGCCGATCTGGCGCTGCTGCTGGATGTCATCGACGCCCCCGACGAGCTCACCACCGGCCTGGCCTATCGACTGGCGCTGCCCGAGCCGCGGCATGCGGAGCTGGCGGGCCACCGCGTGCTGGTGATCGACTCGCACCCGCTGGTCCCGGTCGGCGCGAGCGTGCGGGCGGCCCTCGACGAGTTCGCCGGGCGGCTGGCCCGAGCGGGCGCGACCGTCGCGCGCGACAGCCCGCTGCTGCCCGACCTGGTCAGGGCCGCGACGCTGTACACGCGCATGCTGCTGGCCACACTGGGCGCCAACTTCCCTACCGAGGTGTACGAGCGGGCCGCTGCCGACGCCGCGCGGCTCGCGCCCGAGGACACCGGCCCGCAGGCCGAGCGAATGCGCGCCACCGTGCTCAGCCACCGCGACTGGATCCGGGCCGACGGCGAGCGGGCGGTGCTGCGGCAGCGCTGGCACGAGCTGTTCGCGACGTTCGACGTGGTGCTCGCCCCCATCACCCCCACCCCGGCATTCCCGCACGACCACGGCGAGTTCGGCGCCCGGCAGCTCGATGTCGACGGCAGGCCGATGCCCTACCCGGCCATGCTGGTGCTCCCCGGGCTCGCGACCCTGCCCGGCCTGCCCGCCACGGCGTTGCCGATCGGGACGTCCGCGGACGGGCTGCCGCTCGGGGTGCAGGCCATCGGGCCACGATACGGCGACCGCACCACGATCCGGTTCGCCGAGCTCGCCGCGCGCGAGTTCGGTGGCTTTGTCCCGCCACCGGGCCTGGCCTGACCAAGCTGCCCCGGCCCGCCGATCTCGCGGGACGACTGCGCACCCCATCGCATCACTGCGCACCCCACCGGTGGGGTGCGCGGTGCGGCGGTGGGGTGCGCGGTGCGGTGGGGTGGGCGGTGGGGTGCGCGGTGCCGCGGTGGGGTGCGCGGTGCCGCGGTGGGGCGGGACGACTACGGGGCGGGACCCGTGCCGGTCCCGCCCCGCTGCGCAAGCCCGCCTCAGCGCCCGTTCGGTCGCGGCGGCGGCGGCTCGGGCGGCCGCCCGTTACCCGTGCACCTCATCTTCTCCCCCCTCGGTCCCTCCCCCGCTGTCCTCACTTGAGGCCGGCGTCCAGCGTGATCGTCGTGCCCGTCAGCGCCTTGCTCACCGGGCAGGCGGACTTGGCTGCCTCGGCGACCTCCTTGAACTTGGCCTCGTCCATCCCCTCGACCGCACCACGAACGGTGATCTTGATTCCGGGGATGACGAAGCCGCCCGCGGGGTCCGGGCCCAATGTGACGTCGGCCTGCACGTCGAGCGACTGCGGCGTGCCACCCGCCTGCGCGATCAGGGCCGAGAACTGCATCGCGTAGCACGCCGAATGCGCCGCGGCGATCAGCTCCTCGGGGCTGGTGGTGCCCCCGGCGTCGTCGGCCGCGCGCTTCGGGAAGCTGACCTCGTACGTGCCGACCCCACTGCTCGTGAGTTCCACCTGGCCGGAGCCCTGCTCAAGGGTTCCGGTCCAGGCCGTGCGGGCGGTACGGGTGGGCATGAGTTGCTCCTTCGCGGTCGGCAGTGTCCGTACTCTACGAACGCTGGGACGCGCAGAACGTTCGCCGACTCACGCACCGTGAGCCAACCGGTGCAGAAAGGAAGGCAAACGGTCGAAGATCGCCCAACTTCTCACCCGTTCGGAGTCGCCTGACCGCTGAGCGCAAGCGAGCTATGGGTGGTCCGGGGCATCGACACAGGGTGCCGAGCCCGATGTGCGGACGCCGTACGATGCACCCGTCCGCCGCATTCGGCGGACGCGCCGTCGAACCAGGGAGTTTGGTCTGCATGACCGACCGCTCGCGGCCCGGCGCCGCGCTCGTACTGGCCGCGGGCGAAGGCACCCGGATGCGCTCGGCCGTGCCCAAGGTCCTCCACCCGATCGGGGGACGCAGCCTACTGGGTCACGCGGTGCACGCGGTCGCGGAACTGGACCCCGAGCAGCTCGTCGTTGTCCTCGGCCACGGCGGCGACCAGGTCCGGGAGGCCGTCGCCACACTCGGCGACGAACTGGCCCGTCCCGTCACCGTCGCCGTGCAGGAGCAGCAGCTGGGCACCGGGCACGCGGTGCGCTGCGGTCTCGACGCCCTGCCGCGCGGCGTCACCGGTCCTGTGCTCGTCACCTACGGCGACGTCCCGCTGCTGCGCGCCGACACCCTCGCCGCGCTGCTGGGCGAGCACACCGCGTCCGGGGCGGCGGTCACGCTGGTCACCACCGCGCTCGCCGATCCCACCGGCTACGGCCGCGTGCTGCGCGAGACCGACGGCACCGTCACCCGGATCGTCGAACAGGCCGACGCGACGGCCGATCAGCAGGCGATCCGCGAGGTCAACTCCGGCGTCTACGCCTTCGACGGCGCGTTCCTCGACGCGGGTCTCGGGCGCCTTTCGACGTCGAACAAGCAGGGCGAGCTCTACCTCACCGACCTCATCAAGATCGCGCACGACGACGGCGCCGAGGTGCGCGGCCTGAGCTGTCCCGACGAGTGGCAGGTGCGCGGCGTCAACGACCGCGTCCAGCTCGCCGAACTGCGCGCCGAGCTCAACCGCAGGCTGCTGGAGGGCTGGATGCGGGCGGGCGTCACGGTGGTCGACCCGCCCACCACGTGGGTCGACGTCCAGGTGCGCCTGGAGCGCGACGTCGTGCTGCACCCGGGCACGCAGCTGCACGGCGCCACGACCGTCGCCGGGGGCGCGGAGATCGGGCCGGACACCACTCTCACCGACGTGGTGGTCGGGCCCGGCGCCCGCGTGGTGCGCACCCACGGCAGCGAATCGGAGATCGGCGCCGGTGCGTCCGTCGGCCCGTTCGCCTACCTGCGCCCCGGGGTGCGGCTCGGCGAGCGCGGCAAGATCGGCACGTTCGTGGAGGTCAAGAACGCCCAGATCGGCGAGGGCTCGAAGGTGCCGCACCTCACCTACGTCGGCGACGCGACGATCGGCGAGCACTCCAACATCGGCGCCAGCTCGACGTTCGTCAACTACGACGGTGTGCGCAAGCACCGCACCGTGATCGGCTCGCACGTGCGCACCGGTTCGGACACGAAGTTCATCGCGCCCCTTTCCGTCGGCGACGGCGCCTACACCGGCGCGGGCGCCGTCTTGAAGAACGACGTGCCGCCGGGCGCGCTCGCCGTCTCCGGGGGACCCCAGCGCAACATCGAAGGCTGGGTCGAGAAGAACCGCCCGGGCACACCCGCCGCCGAGGCCGCAAGGGCCGCCACCGAGAGGTTGAACCAGCAGTGAGTTCCCGGACGGCCATGACGAAGAAGAGCCTCATGCTCTTCTCCGGACGGGCCCACCCCGAGCTGGCCGAGCAGGTCGCGAAGCAGCTCGACGTCACGATCACCCCGCAGTCGGCCTACTCGTTCGCCAACGGCGAGATCTTCGTGCGGTTCGACGAGTCGGTGCGCGGCAGCGACGCATTCGTGCTGCAGAGCCACTCCGCCCCGATCAACGACCAGATCATGGAGCAGCTGATCATGGTAGACGCGCTGAAACGCGCGTCGGCCAAGCGGATCACCGTGGTCATGCCGTTCTGGGGCTACTCCCGGCAGGACAAGAAGCACCGCGGCCGGGAGCCGATCTCGGCGCGGCTGATCGCGGACATGTTCAAGGTCGCGGGTGCGGACCGGATCATGACCGTCGACCTGCACACCGCCCAGATCCAGGGCTTCTTCGACGGTCCGGTCGACCACCTGTTCGCGATGCCGGTGCTCGCCGAGCACGTCAAGCGGGTCTATGCCGACCAGGAGAAGGTCGTCGTCTCCCCGGACTCGGGGCGGGTGCGCCTGGCCGAGCGCTGGGCCGACGCCCTCGGCGGCACCCCGGTGGCGTTCATCCACAAGACGCGCGATCCGGACCGGCCCAACGAGGCCCGCGCCAACCGCGTGGTCGGCGAGATCTACGGGCGGTTGTGCGTCGTCATCGACGACATGATCGACACCGGCGGCACCGTGGCGAAGGCTGTGCAGGCGCTGCTCGCGCAGGGGGCGAAGGACGTCGTGGTCGCGGCGACCCACGGTGTGCTCTCCGGTCCCGCGGGCGAGCGCCTCGCCGTGTGCGGCGCCCGCGAGGTGATCTTCACCGACACGCTGCCGATCCCGGACGAGAAGCGCTTCCCGACGATGACGGTGCTGCCGATCGCGCCACTCCTGGCCGAGGCCATCCACCAGGTGTTCCACGACGGATCGGTGACGAGCCTCTTCGACGGCAACGCCTGACGACGGGCGTTCACCGCGCACTTCGGGTTTGCACCGGATGATCGCCAGGTTCGGTGCATGAGGTGTGCTGACGCACCTCCTGCACCGAATCCGCCGATCATCCCGTCGAGCGCGGGCCAAGCCGGGCCGGCCGCGCCGGTCGACCTCGCACCCCGGACGGTGACTTCGCACGCCGTCGCACCCGCACCCCCGGCTTGATCACCGGTTCGGCGCAGAAGGCGGCCAGATCCGGCCGCCTTTGCACCCAATCGACGATCATGGGGAGTGGGGCGGCGGCGGTGGTAGCGTCGGCGACTGGTGGCCACGTCTCCCGAGGAGCAGGGTGTGTCCGACAGTTCTGCGCCTAGGCCGAAGATCGTGGATGTGGCCAAGGCCGCGGGCGTATCGCCGACGACCGTGTCGCATGCGTTGAACCACCGGGGCCAGGTCGACCCGCGCACCCGGGAGCGGGTGATCGAGGTGGCTCGCCGGTTGGGCTACCGCCCACATCTGGGCGCACAACGGCTGCGGACCGGTTCGGCACGCCACATCGCGCTCGTTTCGTCGATGCCGTTCTCGATCGCGGGGGGCCCGTCGCGTCTCGGGTTCTTCATGGAGGTGGCGTCCTCGGCCGCGGAAACGGCCTTGACGGGCGGATACGCACTGGTCCTCGTCCCGCCGTTGGAGACGTTGCCCGCGCTGGACGACCTGGACATCGGCGGGGCCGTGGTCGTCGAGCCACAACAGGACGACGAGGTGACCCGGCGGCTGGGCGAACGCGGCGTGCCGGTGGTGTCCATCGGCGAGCAGCCCGGGGCAGGGGTGCCCTTCGTGCAGATGCACGCGGGCTACTGCAGCAGGCTCCTGCTCACGCACCTCCAGGACGTCGGGGCCCGCAACATCGCCCTGGTGGTTGGGGCGCAGCCGCGGGCGTCGTACCTGGCGGCGCGCGCGGAGTACGCGGCGTTCGCGCGGGAGCTGGGGATGGCGAACCGGCTGGTGCTCGTGGACGAGCGCGACGGCGAAGAGGGTGCCCGTCGGGGCATGGTGGAGCTGCTCGACCGGGCTCCGGAGGTGGACGGCGTCTGCGCGATGGTCGACACCTTCGCGACCGGGGTCGTCCGGGCCGTGCAGGAGTCCGGACGCGCCGTGCCCACCGACGTCTGCGTCGCCACCCGCTACGACGGGATCCGCGCCAGGACGAGCGAGCCGCGGCTGACCGCGGTCGACCTGCATCTCGAGGAGACGGCGACCGCAGCCGTCCAACTGCTGCTGCGGGTGATGTCCGGCCAGGACGCACCGGCCTCGGTGGACGTGTCCTTGCCGGTTCTGCTGCCCCGGGCCTCCTCGGCGCCGGTCACAGTGCCTGGACGGTGACGACGAGGCCGGAGACCAGGGCGAAGCCGAGCACGAGGTACCGCATCAGCTTCCCGTCCAGCCGATGGTGCACGAGGCGGCTGACCAGGGCCCCGACGATCACGGCGGGCAGGAGCAGGCACGCCAGCTGCACCTGCTGAGCGGTGATCTTGTCGGAGATCCCGAGAATGACCAGAGAGATGACTTCGCCGATGAGGAAGCACGCCGCGACGGTCGAGCGCAGCACCGGCGCGGGCCGGTGCTGGTACACCAGCGCCAGCGGCGGTCCGCCGACACCCGTCGACGTCTCGGTCACCCCGGTGACCAGCCCGGCGGTCAGGAAGGCCCCCTTGCCCGGCTCGAAGGTGGGCGCGAGCAGCGTCGTCATGACCGCGAGAACGGTCGAGACGCCGATGAGCAGGCTGAGTTGGCGCTCGGTGACGAGGAGCAATACGCACAGTCCGCCAAAGGTTCCGACGAACCGGCCGAGGCTGATCCACGTGGTGCCGGGGACGTCGAGCGCGTGACGTTCCCGCCAGGTCACGTACCCGTTCAGCGGGATCATCTGGATCAGCAGGAAGACCGGCAGCAGTCCCGGCTGGATCATGCCGATGACCGGGCCCGAGATCAGGGCGAAACCGAGGCCGGTGGACCCTTGCACGAACGCGGCTATCAGCACGGCCAGGCCGATGAGCGCGTAGCTGCTCATTACCGGGCTTCCGTTCGCCGATACGTCCGGCGGTGCTCGGTGGCGGTGGGGTGCACGATCTGGACCGGCGCGTCCGTGACGAGCTTTTCGGCGCGGCGGCGGGCCTCGTCGAGAAGCTGCCGCGCGTCCCAGTCGACCGGCCAGCCGCGCCACAGCCGCGGCCTTCCGGCGACGACCACCGCGACGATCTGGTCCCGGTTGGCCAGTCTCACCAGCTCCCATTCCAGGTCCCACGACGGCAGCATCTCCGGCACGTCGAGGTCGATCAGGAGATAGTCGGCAGCCATGCCCTCGCTGATGGATCCCGTGACACCGCGCAGGCCCGCGGCGTCGGCCCCGCCAGCGGTGGCGTGGTCGAGCCAGGTCCAGCCGCCGCCGGTGGAAGAGTCACCGGTCTGGGCGCCGTAGGCCAGGCGCTGGGCCGTCTCTGCGGCGTCCATGAGGCGGAACCCGTCGCCACGCGTCCCGTCGGTGCCGATTCCGAACCGGATGCCTTCCGCCGCAAAGGTCAGCGCGGCCGCGACGGCGTTTCCCTTCCACGAGCTGGCCACGGGGTTGTAGCTCACGGCCGTGTCGGTGTCGCGCAGGATGGTGATCTCCGTCGGGGTCAGGAGCGTGACGTGCGCCAGCAGACACTGTGGACCGAGGATCGCGTCGTGGAACAGGCCCTCCAGAGGACGCCTTCCGTACCGCTCCAGGGACCGTTCGACCGCCGCGAGGTGCTCGTTGACGTGGGTCTGGAAGACCGCTCCGCGGCTGCGGCACAGCTCTGAGACGGCGGCGAGGGTGGGCGTCGTCGCCGCTTCGGGGATCGACACGGCCAGTGACGGGTGGATCAGGTCGTGCTGCGCCCACCGGTCCAGGTGAGCCTGCGCTCGGGTCATCACCAGGTCGTGCGGCTCGGTGCCGCCGTCTGCCCGCAGGTCGTTGCAGATCATGCCGAGGACACACCGCAGTCCGGCATCACCGGCCGCCTCCGCAACCACGGCGACGTCCGGTTCCATGCGGGTGCCCGCGTCGCAGACGGTGGTGAAGCCGCCCCGCAACGACTCCAGCGCGGCGAGCTTGGTGGCCAGGTAGGCGGTCTCCTCGTCCAGGCTGCCCTCGAGGGGCACCCACACCCGCCGGAAGATCTCCGACGGCTCGCCGAAGACCAGCGCCTTGCCGAACGACTGGGTCAGGTGATGGTGGGTGTCCACGAGACCCGGCATCAGGAGGGTCGCGGTCAGCCGGAGCGGCGTGAGCTCCGGGTGGTGGCGCTCCACGGTCTCGCTCGGGCCGACTTCGACGAAGACGCCGTGGCGCACCAGGACCGCGTGGTGCCGAGCGGGACCGTCGGGCAGCAGCACCCACTCGGGCTCGAGGAGCAGCGCCTCGTGGTCGAGGTCGGTGTGGTCGAAGCTGGTCATCGGTCCGGGTCCTCCTCCGCGCGCCGGTCCACTCCACCGGGCAACGATGCGACCTCCTGCGCCGTGTCGGCCGTGGAGTGGTCATGCTGGTGGTGCGGGTCGTGCCTGATCTCGGTGATGTCGCTCTCCGCGGCGCCGCCCAGGTGGTGGAAGACGAAGTTGAGGAAGGCAGCGACGAATGCCCCCATCGCGACACCGCTGCCCAGCAGGATGCGGACATCGCCCGGGAACTTGTCGTAGAAGCCGGGAATGAGGATGGGCAGGAGCCCGACCGCGAGCGCGACCGCCGCGATCACCATGTTGGACTGCTGGTGGAAGTCGACCTTGCGGAGCAGCTGGATGCCCAGCGCCATCACGATGGCGTAGACCACCAGCGCCGTGCCGCCCACCACGGGCGCGGGCACGATGCTGATGGCCCGCCCGATCGGCGCGACGATCCCGATGACAACGAGGATCACGCCTGCGCTGAGGGTGACGAACCGGCTGCGGACTCCGCTGACGCGCACGATGCCGATGTTCTCGCCGCTGGTGACCATCAGCGGCGTGCCGAACAGACCGCCCACGAGAGACGTCAGGCCGTCCCCGCGGATCGTGCGGCTCGCCGAGCGCTTGACGTCGATCTCCTTGCCGACGATCTCGGCGTTCACCACGGTCTGCCCGGTGGCCTCGGCCATCGACGCGATGCTGAAGATCATGAGCGGGATCGCGGCCACGATGTCGAAGTTCGGGGTGCCGAAGGGCAGGAACCCGGGCACGCTCAGCGCGGGCCCCGTCATGACGCCACCGACGTCGCCCACGGCGCCCGCGACGAACGCCACGATGGTGCCTGCGACGAGCCCGAGCAGCACCGAAAGCTGCGCGAGGCCGCCCCGCAGCACCCGGAAGAACAGCACGGTGAAGCCGACGGTCACCAGCGCCAGGATGATGCCGCTCGGGCGCCCGAAGGCGGGTGTGCCGGGCTGGCCGGTCACGAGCAGGCCCGACACCCGGATGAGGTTCACACCGATGATCACGATCATCGTGCCGATCACCACGGTCGGGAAGTACTTCAACAGCCGGGCGAACAGCGGCAGCGCCACGAAGTAGAAGACCGCCGAAAGAATGACCGCGCCCACCGCGGTGCGGAGGTCGTACTCCTTGGCGATGCCGAGGAACAGCACGATGGGGGCCCCGCCCGGGAGCATCACGAACGGCAGCCGTGCGCCGATCTTCCACGGTCCCCAGGACTGCAAGATCGTTCCGAGGCCGGACAGAATGAACGTGGCGCTCAGCAGGTTCACCGTAAGCGCCGGGGACAGGTTGAGCGTCTGGCTGACGAGGAAGACGGCGGAGATGGGCGAGGCCGCCATCACGAACACGTGCTGGATGCCCAACGGGATCATCCGCCGCAGCGGAAGGACCTCGTCTACCGGGTGTGGTGCCGTGAGAGTCCGAGGCATGTTCACTCCTTTATGAACGCCTCCCGGACGATGAGCTCTGCTTGCTCACGTCGCGGAAACGAGGATGTCCTGATGGCTGCGGACGGGCTGGGCCGTGGATGCCACCCAAATCGATTTGGGTAACGATGCCGCATGGTTCCGCCGCTTGTCAAGAGGTTCCGGCTACACCTCGAACTTGTAGCCCAACCCCCGCACGGTCACGAGGTGCTTCGGCGCGCCGGGGTCGGCCTCGACCTTGGCGCGGAGCCGCTTGACGTGCACGTCGAGCGTCTTCGTGTCCCCGACGTAGTCCGCGCCCCAGACGCGGTCGATCAGCTGGCCGCGGGTGAGCACCCGGCCGACGTTGCGCAGCAGGTACTCCAGGAGGTCGAACTCCTTCAACGGCAGCGCGACGTCCCGACCGTCGACGCTGACCACGTGCCGCTCGACGTCCATGCGCACCGGTCCGGCCGCGAGCACGCCCGGCGTGCCCTCGTCGCCCGCCTCCCCGCCGCGCCGCAGCACCGCGCGCACCCGAGCGATCAGCTCGCGGGCCGAGTAGGGCTTGGTGACGTAGTCGTCGGCGCCGAGCTCCAGCCCGATCACCTTGTCGATCTCGCTGTCCCGCGCCGTCACCATGATCACCGGAACGGCCGAGCGGGTGCGGAGCGCCTTGCAGACGTCGGTGCCGCTCATGCCGGGGAGCATGAGGTCGAGCAGCACGATGTCGGCGCCGTTGCGGTCGAACTCCGCCAGCGCGTCCTGGCCGGTGGCCGCGACGGCGGTGGTGAAGCCCTCCTTGCGCAGCAGGAAGGCGAGCGGGTCGGCGAAGGACTCCTCGTCCTCGACGATCAGCACCCTGGTCATGAGGTTCCTCCGAGATGGGCGGGGGCGCGGTCGGGGACCTGCGGCACGGCCAGCGGCAAGCGCATGGTGAACGTCGAGCCGGTGCCCGGGCGGCTCCACAGCCCCACCTCGCCGCCGTGGTTGGCCAGCACATGCTTGACGATCGCGAGGCCGAGGCCGGTGCCGCCGGTGGCGCGGGAGCGGGCCGGGTCGACGCGGAAGAAGCGCTCGAACACCCGCCGCTGGTGTTCGGGGGCGATGCCGATGCCGCGGTCGGTCACGGCGATCTCGACACTACCGCCCTCGTGGCGGCGCGAGACGGACACCGGCGTCTCGGCCGGCGAGTAGGCGATCGCGTTCTCGATGAGGTTGCCGAGGGCCGTGACCAGCAAGGTCTGGTCGCCCTCGACGGCAAGTCCGCTCGGCCGGTCGACGACGATCTCGATCCGCGCCGCCTCCGCCGACAGTCGGGTGCGCGCCAGCGCCTCGATCACCACCTCGTCGATGGCGACGAGGGACAGCTCCGGGAGCTCTTCGGCGCCGGTGAGCCGGGACAGCGCGATCAGCTCGGTGACGAGGTTGCCCAGCCGGCTGGCCTCGCTGACGATCTTGGTGCCGAACCGGCGGACCTCGGCGGGGTCATCGGCGGCGTCGAGCACGGCCTCGGCGAGCAGCCCGACCGCGCCGACCGGCGTCTTGAGCTCGTGGCTGACGTTGGCCACGAAGTCGCGCCTCGTCGCCTCCAGACGGACCGCGTCGGACGTGTCGGTCGCCTCGATCATCGTGTAGCCGTCGGCGAGCGGACGCACCTGGGCCAGCACGGCGGCGGGGCGGCGGCCGCGCTGGTCCAGCGGCGACAGGTCGACCGCGACCGCGACGCCCCGCTCCCGCACGCCCGCGCACGCGGCGGCGGCGCGGGCGTCCGGCCGGTCACCGACGACGACGCCCAGTTCGCAGGCGCGGGCGTTGGCGAGGACGGCCGTGCCGCCGCGGTCGACGACGACGAGGCCCTCCGCGGTGGCGGAGAACACGCGTTCCAGGAGGTCGACGAGGGCCGGGCCGGGCGGGGCGGCGGCCGGGGGGAGCACCCCGCGAGCACGGCCCCACCGACGGCCGACCGCGATGCCCAGCGCGATGCCCACCGCGAGCATCGCGACCAGCCCACCGACCACAGCGGTCATGGCGTCATCGTAGGCAGCCGGTGGCGAAGCAACGCCTGCCGTGACGGCGGCGGCGCGGCAGTGTTCCGCGGCCGTTCACCCGCCGTTCACGGGTTCGCGCGTGGAGATTCGACGGCGAGCGGTGCGCACGAGCGGGACCTGAGCGGGGTTTCGATCGCGGAAACCCCGCTTATGTCCCGTTCGAGCGCGAGATGCGCCGCGTCAGCGCCCCTGGGCGGCCACCGCGGCGATGGCGTCCTTCGCCGCCTCCGGGTCCAGGTAGGTGCCGCCCGCGACGACGGGACGCAGGTCGTCGTCGAGGTCGTAGCGCAGCGGGATGCCGGTGGGGATGTTGAGCGCGGCGATGTCCTCGTCGGAGACCCCGTCCAAATGCTTGACGAGCGCGCGCAGCGAGTTGCCGTGCGCGGCGAGCAGCACGACCTTGCCGTCGCGCAGGTCGGGCACGATCGCCGACTCCCAGTACGGCAGGAACCGCGCGACCACGTCGGCGAGGCACTCGGTGGCGGGCATCTCGGCGCCCAGATCGGCGTAGCGCGGGTCGCCGTACTGGGAGAACTCCGAGCCCGGCTCGATCGGCGGCGGCGGCACGCTGTAGGAGCGGCGCCAGAGCATGAACTGCTCCTCGCCGTACGTGTCGAGGGTCTGCTTCTTGTTCTTGCCCTGCAGCGCGCCGTAGTGGCGCTCGTTGAGCCGCCAGTTGCGCCGCACCGGGATCCAGTGCCGGTCGCACGCGTCCAACGCGAGGTTGGCGGTGGAGATCGCCCGGCGCAGCACCGAGGTGTGCACGACGTCGGGCAGCAGCCCTTCGGCGCGCAGCAGCTCGCCGCCGCGGCGGGCCTCCTGCTCGCCGGTCTCCGAGAGCGGGACGTCCACCCATCCGGTGAACAGGTTCTCCGCGTTCCACACGCTCTGGCCGTGCCGCAGCAGCAGGAGGGTTCCCATGGGCGTCACTCTGCCGGCGTCAGCAAGGCGCCCGCACAGGTGTCGGGCGCCGTCAGCCCGGCGAGGACGACGCCGAAGATCTCGCGCAGCTGGCCGACCTGCTGCGGGGTGAGCCGGTCGAACACGTGCTTGCGCACGGCGCGCACGTGCCCGGGCGCGGCCTCGGCGAGCGCCGCGAAGCCCACGTCGGTGAGCTGGGCGAGGGTGCTGCGCCGATCGTCCGGGCATCGCGAGCGGCGCACCCAGCCGTTCTGCTCCAGCTTGTTCACCGCGTGCGAGAGACGGCTCTGCGAGCTCTGGGTGACCGCTGCGAGGTCGCTCATGCGCAACGTGTGACGGGGCGCGTCGGAGAGCATCGCGAGGATGAGGTAGTAGGCCATGGGCATGCCGGACTCGCGCTGAAGCTGACGGTCGAGCGCGCCGTCGAGCAGACTGGTGGCGGCGACGTAGACCAGCCACGCCTGGAGCTCGTTAGGTGTGAGCCAACGCACATTCGACTCCGTCACAGGCGTATCATAAGGGGGAAGGTAGTTGAACATTCATCTGTTTAGGCAGCTGTTACGCGCCTACCCCACTCGGAGGTCATCATGCCTGTCCAACGCCTGAACCACGCCGTTCTCTACGTCCGTGACGTCGCGCGCAGCGTCGCCTTCTACACCGATGCCCTCGGCTTCCGCGTCGTCACGGACGTTGCAGGCCGGGCGGCGTTCCTGCAGGCCGCAGGCTCGACCAACGACCACGACCTCGGCCTGTTCGCGATCGGCGACCGCGCAGGCGAGTCCACCGCGGGCCGCTCGACCGTCGGCCTTTACCACCTCGCATGGGAGGTCGACACCCTCGCCGAGCTGCAGCGGATCCAGGGCGTGCTGGCCGAGCACGGCGCACTGGTGGGCGCCTCCGATCACGGCTCCACGAAGGCGCTCTACGCGAAGGACCCCGACGGCATTGAGTTCGAGGTGAGCTGGCTCGTGCCCGCGGCCCTGCTGGGCGAGGAGCGGACAGTCGGGACGTCGCCGCTGTACCTGGAGCGGGAGATCGAGCGCTACGGCGCCGACACCCGCGGCGGGGTCGGCGTCTCGGTACCGGCGCGGTGAGTCGCACGATCCGACACCGCGAGTTGGCGTTTCCGACGCGGTGAGTCGCACGATCCGACACCGCGAGTTGGCCTTTCCGACGCGGTGAGTCGCACGGTCCAACACGGCGAGTCGGACATCTGGGCACGGCGAGTTGGGGACTTCGGCACGGCCGGGGCGCGGTGGGGGCGGGCAGTCAGGCCCCGCCGACCCGGTAGCCGTCGGCCGCGGAGAACCGAGCCGTCACGCTGAACCGGTCGGCCCGCACCAGCGTCTGCCGCCACTCGACGGGCTCGTCCCCCGCGCAGCCGAGCCGGTCGATCGCCAACGCCGCCACACCCGGGCCGATGCCCAGCAGCCCGCGCTGCGCGGCGTCCGGCACGACCGCCCGGATCACCTCGCTGCCCCCGGTGACGCGCACTCCGCACCGGTCGGCGTACTCCGTGTAGAGCCCGGTGCGTCCGAAGTCGACGTCCAACAGCGGCGCTGCCAGCCGCTCGGGAAGCCACACCCGGTCGACGGCCAGCGGCTCGGCATCGGCCAGCCGCAGCCGCTCCAGGTGCACGAGCGGCGTCGATTCCTCCAACCCCAACCGCGCGGCCACGACCCCGTCGGCGCGGACGTCGAGCGTGCGCACCACGCTGCGCTGCACCCGTCCCGCCGCTTCGACCGCCGTGAACAGGCTGTAGATCTCGCCAAGCGGCTGCTCGATCGGCGACGGCTCGGCCCGCCGCGGCGTCCGCCCCCGCCCCGCGATGACCAGGCCCTCCTCGCGCAGTCGCCGGACGGCCTCCCGCACGGTGTGCCTGCTGACCCCGTACTGCGCGACGAGCGCGAGCTCACCGGGGAACGCGACGGCGAACTCGTCGTGATCCAACCTGCGGCGCAGGTCGGTAAGCAGCTGCTCCCACAGCGGGGTGGCGCGGGAGCGGTCGAGTGCTTGTGCGGGCACGGCTGATCAGCGGCCCGCCGCGTCCCGCAGGCGGCAGGCGAGTGCCTGCGGGTCGGCGCGCAAGGCGACGACGTCGGCGTTCCGGCAGCAGCTCGTCATCGCGCGGGATGCGGCCCAAGGGACGAAGCACAGCTGCCGGTCGAGGACCGACGCCCGCGCCCGATCCGGCTGGGTCATGGAATCCACCGTATTCCGATGCGCGCGTACGGCGCAGTCCGGCATCCTCGACGGATGGCCGACTCCGGCGACGACGGTGCCGGACCCGGGTCGCCGAGCGAGTTGCGGCGACGGGTTGGCCGGACTGCTTGCGGACCCTGTCGTAGGAGTGGTCGTTCACGGTCGTGCAGGATTCATGCTCGCTCGGGCCGGCCGACGTGGGCGCGCCGATCCTCGCGACGGCCGAGCGGCGCACCCCGGGCCGGACGACGCTTTCGGTGCGCTGAAAGGCACACTCACCGCGGTGAAATGGAAGACTCACCCGTCGTGGGGGGCGCGCTCACCGTCTCCGGGGGGTTGGAAACACCCGTCACGTGGCAAGCTGCGGACAACCCTCATCGACGAGCCGGAGGAGTCACCATGCCGCAGCAGGTCCGCGGGGTCGTCGCGCACAGCAAGGGCGCGCCCGTCACCGTCGAGACGATCATCATCCCGGACCCTGGCCCGGGCGAGGCCGTCGTGAACGTGCAGGCCTGCGGGGTCTGCCACACCGATCTGCACTACCGCGAGGGCGGCATCAACGACGAGTTCCCGTTCCTGCTCGGCCACGAGGCGGCCGGAGTGGTGGAGGCGGTCGGCGAGGGCGTCACCGACGTCGCGCCCGGCGACTACGTCATCCTCAACTGGCGCGCGGTCGACGGCACCTGCCGTGCCTGCCGTCGCGGCCAGCCCTGGTACTGCTTCTCGACGCACAACGCGGCGCAGAAGATGACCCTCGAATCGGGCCAGGAGCTCTCCCCCGCGTTGGGCATCGGCGCGTTCGCCGAGAAGACGCTCGTGCACGCCGGGCAGTGCACGAAGGTCAACCCGGAGGCGAAGCCCGAGGTCGCGGGTCTGCTCGGTTGCGGCGTGATGGCGGGCATCGGTGCCGCGATCAACACCGGCGGGGTCGGCCGTGGCGACTCGATCGCGGTCATCGGCTGCGGCGGCGTCGGCGACGGCGCGATCGCCGGGGCCCGGCTCGCCGGGGCGTCGACGATCATCGCGATCGACACCGACGACCAGAAGCTGGCGTGGGCCAAGGAGTTCGGCGCCACCCATACGATCAACGCCCGCGAGCACGACGTCGTCGAGGCCGTGCGGGAGCTGACCGACGGCAACGGCGCGAACGTCGTCGTCGACGCGGTCGGCCGCCCCGAGACGTTCAAGCAGGCCTTCTACGCCCGCGACCTCGCAGGCACCGCGGTGTTGGTCGGCGTGCCCACGCCGGACATGACGGTCGAGCTGCACCTGATCGACATCTTCGGCCGCGGCGGCGCCATCAAGTCGTCCTGGTACGGCGACTGCCTGCCCAGCCGCGACTTCCCGATGCTCATCGACCTGTACCTGCAGGGCCGTCTGCCGCTGGAGAAGTTCGTGTCCGAGACCATTCCGCTCGACGGCGTGGAGGCCGCGTTCGAGAAGATGCACAAAGGCGAGGTGCTGCGTTCGGTCGTGGTCTTCTGATGCCTGCCAGAGGTCCGGGGGTCGACCACCTCGTCACGTCCGGCACGTTCTCCCTGGACGGGGGGACATGGGACGTGGACAACAACGTGTGGATCGTCGGCGACGACCGCGAGGTGGTCGTCATCGACGCCGCGCATGATGCCGACGCGATCGCCGCCGCCGTCGGCGACCGGCGGGTGGTGGCGATCGTGTGCACCCACGGGCACGACGACCACATCGATGCCGCGCCCGCCCTCGCCGACGGCCTCGGCGCACCGATCCTGCTCAACCCGGCCGAGGCGCCGCTGTGGGACATGAAGTGGCCGGAGCGCAAACCCGACGGGGAGATCCCGGCCGAACTCACCGTGGGCGGGGTCACGCTGCGGTCGCTGGTGACGCCGGGGCACTCCCCCGGCTCGACGTGCCTCTATGCACCGGACCTCGGCACGGTGTTCACCGGCGACACCCTGTTCCAGGGCGGGCCCGGTGCGACGGGCGGTCGTTCTCGTGCGTTCGACACGATCATCGCTTCGATCCGGTCCACGCTGCTCACCCTGCCGCCGGAGACGACCGTGCGCCCCGGCCACGGCGACGGCACGAGCATCGGCGCCGAGGCTCCACACCTCGAGGAGTGGATCGCGCGGGGGCACTGAGGCTCAATGAGGGTGAGCCGCCGCCCGGCTCATCACGGGACGCTGCCCTGTCTCAGTCCATTCAGAAGGAGAATGAGCATGCGTTCGGCTTGAGCGGAGCTGTCCGGCGCGTCCTGTGCAGCCCAGGCGATTGCGCCGACCATCTTCAGCACATCCCCTGCGTCCGCATCGGCGACGATTGCGCCCGACTGCCGTGCCCGCGCCAGCAACTGGCGTCAAGCCGGCATCAGCCGGTCCCTTGTCGACATGTCGAGCTTGTACGCCGTAGACGCGGTGCACGAGTTCCCGTTCACCTACCCCGGCGTGCCGTCTCGGCTCGAGGGAAGGGACGAGATCGTGAACTGGATGGCTTCGGGATGGAAGACGAACGTGCCGCAGTATGGGTGTTACCGCCCCCTCGCCGTCCACGACACGAGCGATCCCGAAACGATCGTCGTCGAACAGGATGCACTCGGGACCAGTGCCTCCACCGGCGAGTTCGCCCTTCCCAACATCGTTGTGCTCACCGTTCGCAACGGTGAGATCGTCCGTCTGCGCGATTACGTGGACATCCTCCGCGGCGGCAGCCGTCATGGGCCACGACATCTCGATCTCTTCGGGTTGAAGCGGCAGCGCGCCGGCCGGTCGGCGCGGCGCAGCGGGAGCAGCGCCCGCATCGACCGCGAGGACGTTGCGCGCCCGGACTGCTCCAGCGTCAGGCGGCCGGAATGACCAGCGCCGTCACGGCTGTAGGCGCTGGAACCGGGTCTCCGTCAGCCCGCATGCCTTCGAGATGCAGATGCACAGCCTCCGTCATCAGTCGGAGGCACTCGTCGTAGTCGGCGTCGGCCGCGACGCAGCCGGGAAGGTCTGGGCTCCAGGTGCTGTAGCCGCCGGCCACGTCACGCTCCACGACGACGACATACCCGCTCACGAACTCCTCCGTTCGATACCGGCCTGTCTCAGGATGCTCCGCTCGGTACGTGGGTGCAACGTCTCACTCGGCTTGCCCGCGATGGTCGTCCGACCTGGCTTGGTCGGGTGTTTGAACTGGCGGTGGCTTCCGCGCACGACCACCAGGTACCAGCCGTCGGCCTCGATCGTCTTGATGATCTCACCGACCTTCCTCGGCACAGCACCTCCGTGAAGATCCGACATTGGGCGTCAGCCCGAAGGTAGTGGCCGGCACCGACAATCTCGGCCCGCGCGATCGGTGAGACAGACAAGCGCATAACGAGCTTCCGAACCGTAGTCGTTGTTTCGGCATCGAGAGGGAACCGCCGCCCGGTTCTCTGGCGCCCGCCGAGCAGACGCGATGATTCGTGCATGAGTGACGACCGCGGGCAGCTACGGGCGACCTTCGACCTGGCGGCCAACATCTACCACCAGGCCCGGCCCGAGTACCCCGACGCGCTTTACGACGCGCTGATCCAGACTGCTCGGCTGAGCGCGGGCGACCGACTGCTGGAAGTGGGCTGCGGCACGGGCAAGGCGACGCTGCCGCTCGCCCGGCGGGGCTTCCGGATCACGTGCGTCGAGCTCGGTCCGGCCCTCGCCTCCGCTGCTCGACGGAACCTGGCAGATTGGGAAGTCCAGGTGATCGAGAGCGCCTTCGAAACGTTGGCCCCACTGCTCGCCGACCCGTTCGACCTCGTGTTCGCGGCCACGGCTTGGCACTGGCTCGACCCGACGATTTCGGTGATGGAGCTACCCTTCGTTCTTCCGCGGCGGACCCGGCGCGACCGGGCCGTCGTTCTCGTCCTTCGACACGATCATCGACTCGATCCGCTCGACCCTGCTTACCCTGCCGCCGGAGACGACCGTCCGCACCGGCCACAGCGACAGCGACAGCGACGGCATCGGCGCCAAGGCTCAAACCTGGACGAGTCGGATCGCGCGGGGAAGCTGAGGATCTGCCTCCCCGAGACCCCGCGATCGTCGCATCGACACCATGATCGCATGTTCGCCACCGACGGTGGCCCGCGTCAAGGCGCTGGTGACGAGCAGCTGTAACACTCTCCTGGATGGAGATCAGATTTGTCGGGAGCGGGGACGCGTTCGGTACCGGTGGCCGCTTTCAGACGTGCATCCGGGTGCGGGCGCAGAACTTCACCACGTTGGTCGACTGCGGCGCGACCAGCCTGACGGCTATGAAGGCACAGCATCTCGATCCGGGCGAGGTCGACGCCGTGGTGATCACCCACCTGCACGGTGACCACTTCGGCGGGCTACCGTTCCTCGTCCTCGACGGCCAGTTCAGCCACCGCTCCAAGCCCCTCACTGTTCTCGGGCCGCAGGGCACGGCGAGCAGACTGCACGCCGCGATGGAGACGTTCTACCCGGGCTCGAGCGCGGTGCTGCGGCGCTTCGACCTGGAGGTGGTCGAGCTCGACGGAAAGGGCGGAAGTCGTATAGCTGGACCGTTGACGGTGAGCAGTTGGGAGGTCGACCACGCCAGCGGCGCGCCGGCGCTGGCGGTGCGAACCCAACTGGGCGAGACCACGTTCGCCTACTCCGGCGACACAGCTTGGACCGACGTCCTAGCTTCGGCGTCCGCGGGGGCCGACGTGTTCGCCTGCGAGGCCTACACCTTCGATCGGCCCGTGCGGTATCACCTCGACTACCGCACCCTGTGCCAGCACGTCGACGAACTCGACACCAACCGGCTCGTCCTGACGCACATGGGCCCGTCGATGCTCGCGCGGCTCACCGAGCTGGACCACGAAGCGATCAGCGACGAGCTCGTTCTCCACGCCTGACGGCATCGCTCTGGGGTACGCAAGCGGAAGAGCTGGTCCAGACCTCGACGGATTCGCAGGCCAACTGCATTCGGTCGGCGCGGCCGGACCCGATCACCATCCGAGCATCACGCCGCCTGGATGACCAGAGCCGCCAGTCCCGCTCGACGACGACGCACCCGCTCACGAGGTCCTCCGATCAAGCCCTCGCTCAGGATGCCAGGCGTGGTTCACGCAGGATCCAGAACCATCTCGAGGGCCATGTCGACACCCCACATCTCGGCCGGGCTGAGCCGTCCGGCGAGGTCGCCGAGCCGTGTGGAGTCGACTGCTCCGAGCTGTTCGACCAGCACTCGGGTCACGTCCCCTTCGACCTCAACCTCGGGTCGGAACGACGCACTGCGGGCCGACCGTGACGTCGGCGCTACGAGCACTGTCGAGCGCGGCAGGAACGCGTCGGACTGCACGACCACCCCATAGCGCACGCCGCTCTGCTCGTGGCCGTGACGATCGCGCAGCCGCAACCGGTACACCTCACCACGGCGCACGAAGGTCCTCCATGATCTCGACGACGGCGCGCATCGCCGCCCGGTCCTCGCGGTCGGCCTCCAGCTCCGCGACCTCGGCACTGAGCCGTTGGCGATCACGGAGTCGTCGCGCCGCGGCGAGCAGCGCCGAGCGGACCGCTTCGGAGCGCGACAGGCCCGTCGCTTCGAGCTCATGTAGCGCGCGCACCGCGTCGTCGTCGAGCCGGACGGATATCGCATTCCCCACTGTGCCAATGTATCACGATCCGTGATACAGCGAGTTCCGGGACGGCCCCAGAGGCGACGGGCGCTCGTGCTCGTCGGACGCGACGGGTATCGGGCGCGGAGGCCCCGCACCTGAAGGAGTGGATCGCGCACGACGGCCCACCGAATGTAGCTCATAGGTGCTACATTGAACCGATGGGCGAGCCGGAGAGCATCGGGATCCGCGAGCTGCGCCAGAACGCGTCGCGGTACATCGCCATGGCAAAGACAGGCCGACGGG
This sequence comes from uncultured Actinomycetota bacterium, assembly GCA_963822805.1. Taxonomy (GTDB): domain Bacteria; phylum Actinomycetota; class Actinomycetes; order Mycobacteriales; family Pseudonocardiaceae; genus Pseudonocardia. The sequence goes on from CAWGIV010000013.1 coordinate 197,757, forward strand.
TGGCGGTGACGGAACGGGGCAAGCTGGTGGCCTACCTCGTGCCCGCCGAGGAGCCTCGGTCCGTGTTCGACCAGTTGGTCGCGGCGGGCCAGGTGCAACTGGCCACCGGAGACTTGCGCGACCTGCTGCCACCCCCCGCAGCGGAGCCCGGCGAGCGACCGCTGTCGGAGGTGCTGCAGGAGATGCGTGACGAGGAACGCTATTGATCTACCTCGACACCTCGGCATTCCTGAAAACGGTTCTCGCGGAAAGCGAGTCGGCCGCACTCGAGGCCTACCTCGACGGAGCACCGGAAGGTGCGCTGGTGTCGAGTGCGCTGTTGTCGGTGGAGACACGGCGCGGCGTGCTCCGCACCCGCCCCGCGCGACTGCCCCGCGCGGACGTCGCGCTGGCCCGCGTCAATCAGATCGGCGTGTCGTCTGCGATCATCGAGTCGGCCGCGCGGCTGCCCGATCCGCTCTTGGGCACACTCGACGCGATCCATCTCGCCACCGCGTTGCTGATCGCGCAAGATCTCGACGCCGTGGTGACCTACGACGCCCGCCTCGCCGAGGCCGCGTGGTCGCACGGACTCGCGGTGGTCACGCCCGGGTGAGCGCCACCACCGGGATCGTGCGTGTGGTGCCCTTCTCGTGGTCGGCGAAGAACGGGTAGGTCTGCTTGAGCATGGTCCAGACGCGCTCGCGGTCGGCGCCCTCGGTAGGCGTGGCGATCGCGGGGTAGGACTCATCGCCGATCTCGACGGTGACGTGTGGGTCCGCCACGAGGTTCAGGTACCAGTCAGGGTGCCGTGGGGCGCCGACGTTCGAGGCGATGACGAGCACGCGGTCGCCGTCGCGGTGGAACATCATCGGCGTGGTGCGGGGCTCTCCGGAACGGCGGCCCGTGGTGGTCAGCAGCACGAGCCGGTCGCGCTGCATGCCCTCGATCGGGCCGCCCGCGCGGAACTGGGCGACGACCCTGCGGTTGGTCTCCCGGATGTCCACGTCGCGCATTGTGTCAGCGCCACACCCGTGCCTCGGTGACGATCGCGGTCACCAGGTCGGCGGGCGTGACGTCGAAGGCCGGGTTCCAGGCGGGCCCGCCCGCCAGCACCTCGTCCTCCGCGCGGTCCTCGATCGCGATCGCCGCGCCGTCCGGGGTCGCCAGGTCCACTGTCGACTCCGGGCAGGCCACGACGAACGGGATGCCCGCGCGGGCCGCGGCCAGGGCCAGCGGGTAGGTGCCGATCTTGTTGGCGACGTCGCCGTTGGCCGCCACCCGGTCGGCGCCGACGACGACCGCGTCCACCAGGCCGCGCGCGATCACCGATGGGCCTGCCCCGTCGACGACCACGCGGTGCGGGATGCCCAACGCCGCCAGCTCGACGGTGGTGATCCGCGCACCCTGCAGGAGAGGGCGCGTCTCGTCTGCCACCACCAGCGCCACCCGACCTGCCGCGTGCAGCGACCGGACCACACCCAGCGCCGTGCCCCACTCGACGCAGGCGAGCGCGCCCGCGTTGCAGTGCGTCGAGATCCGCAGCGGGTCAGGGCCGCACAGGTCGACGAGCAGCGCGGCGCCGCGGTCGCCGATGGCGTGGCAGGCCGCGACGTCCTCGTCCCGCACGGCCAGCGCCGCGGCCAGCACGGCGGCGGCCCCGTGGGCGGCGGCCGCGAGCGCACGCCCCACACCGACGGCGAGGTTGACCGCGGTCGGCCGGGCGGTGGCGATGCGCTCGGCGACAGCGTCGATGTCGGGGCCGCTGCGGGTGCGGGCGGCCAGCGCCACGCCGAGGGCGCCTGCGACGCCCAGCGCGGGCGCGCCCCGCACGACGAGCCTGCGGATGGCGTCGACGAGGGTGTCGACGTCATCGACGGCGACCGTGCGGATGGTGGGCAGCGCGGTCTGGTCGACCAGCACGATCCGGCCGTCGACCCAGTCGATCGTGCGCGGCAGCACGGGACCAGCGTAGGTGCGGGGCGGGTTGATCGCCGCGAGACCGACAGTTCCGGGGTTTGATCACCGGAAACGTCCGGCTCGCGGCGTAGCGTCGGACGGCGTGTGGCCCGACGTCGAGCATCCGACCGACCCCTACCCCGGCGCGGTCCCGCCGGTCTCCTACGTGCACATGGACGGGATTGCGCGCGGCATTCGGGGGTGCGCGGTCGACGGGGTCCCGCTGGACGTCTGGCTGCGCGGCCACGGCGCCGCGCCGCTCGCAGCGCGACTGCCGTTGCTCAGCTATGGCTCGAACCGCTGCCCTGCGAAGATCACCTGGTTGCGGCAGGAGCTGGGGTTCGGCGCGGACCCGGTGGTCGTGCTTCGGGCCTGCACGACCGGCGTCGCGGCGGTGTGGGCGGCAGGGCTGCGGGCCCGCGATGGCGCCCGGCCCGCTGTGCTCGCCGCGGCCGCGGGCGTCGTCGAGGAGCACGCGGTGTGGCTCGCCACACCCGACCAGGTCGCCGTGCTGGACCGGTGCGAAGGCCGCGACGAGCGGTTCCGGCTCGCCCGGCTGCACACCGGCTCGGTCGTGGTCGACGGTGGAGTGTTCGACGCAGGGTTGCGGCAGCTCGGCCCGACCGCCGACGAGCCCGCCCACACCGCCCGCCCACACCACGGCCCTACCACCGACATGCCCGCCCACAGCGTCTGGCCGGCTGCGGGCGACGCCCTGGCGCCCACCGCGCCGGCGGAGGCGTCGACAGACGGCATCAGGCCGGCCGTGGCCGTCGACGTGCTGGTCGAGCGTCCTTGGGTGTACCTCGGCCACGCGGAGATCCGCCACGCGCTGCTGGTCGACGGCGCGCCGGTGCGGTGCGCGGACGTGCCGCAGGACGTCGCCATGACGCTGTCCGGCGAGGTCGCGGCGACCGACGGCCTCGCCGCCGACCCGGTGACGGGCGCCCCCCACCCGGACGAGTGGCCCGCGGCGCTGTTCGTCTACGGCCTCCTGCAGCCGGGGCAGGTGTCGTGGGGCCGGGTCGGCGCGCATGCCGCGGGTCCCGCGCAGCCGACGACGGTGCCGGGTGGCGTGTTCGACACCCGGCGCGGCCACCCCGCCTGGCTGCCCGATGCCCCGGGGGTGACGCCGGGAGTGGTCGTCCCGCTCCGCGAACCGGCGGCCCTGCTCCCCGCCCTCGACGGGTACGAGGGGCCGGAGTACGAGCGCATCCGGGTGGTGGCGGGCGGGGCGGTCTGCTGGGCCTACGCCTGGCGCGGCGATCGGGCCGGGCTGGTCGCCCTACCGGGCGGATGGGCCGAGCGCGCAGCGCCCTGACCGGCGGCGGGTGGAGCCACTGACAGAGGGGCGGGGTCAGGCGCCTGCGGCCGCGGTGGCGGCGGTGGCGGCGGGCGCGACGGCGAGGCGGTACAGACGGGCGGCGTTCCGGCCCAGGACGGCGCGGGCCGCGGCGGCGTCGAAGCGCGGGTAGCGGCGGCTCACCTCCGCGGGGAAGCGGTACGCGGCCAGCTCCCGCACGAGCGGGCCCGGCCGCATCATCGGATAGCCGCTGCCGAACAACAGCCGCTCCGCCCCGAACGCCCGCAGCAGGGTGCCGAAGGCGTGCGCAAACTCGAGCGAGCCCATCCACGGCAGGATCTCGGTGAGCATCACGTGCACGTTCGGCAGCTCGGCAAGGCGGGCGAGCCCGGCGGTCGGCAGGCAGCCCGCGCCGAGGACGAACCGGATGTCGGGCAGGGCGAGCGCGAGCTCGCGGAACTGGCGGGCGTCGAACCCCGGCGGCGCCACCCGTGCCGCGGCTCCGGCCCGCACCGGCTGCGCCGACCCCGCCCGCACCGGCTCCGCCCAGGCGGGCACCCGCGGCACCCGACGGGGCGGCGGCGCGGCGACCGGCCGGCTCCAGACTGCGGGCGACAGCAACGGGGCCGGTCGCACGCCGGGGCGGGCGGCCCCGTCCGCCCGCGCCCAGGGAGCGGCGCGGGTGGATGGACCCACCCCGATGTGGACGACGTCGGCGCCCGCGGCCCCGCAGCGGGTGAGGGTGCGCCGCAGCCACGGGTCGGCCAGCCGCATCGATCCCGCGGGCCGACGGCGCTCGCACAGCGTGATCCCGCGCAGGTCGAACCGCCGCACCCGCGGGGTGAGCCCGCGCGCGCCCGGCTGCCCGCCGCCGGGATCGAGCTCGCCGGAGAGCACGAACCGGTCGGGCATCACCCCGGCCATCTCCGCGTGCCACTCCAGGGGGGAGAAGCCCAACACGAACAGTTCGCCGAGCACCACGGGCTGCAGGACCGCGCGGTCGACGCCGCCGCCGAAGACGTCGCGGTTCAGCCCGGCCTCGCTGACCCGCTCCACTTCAAGGGGCGGAACGCTGCCCCCGTCCAGCTCACGGTGGCGGCGCAGCAGGTCCAGCGCGTAAACCTCGCCGTCGGGGGCGGCCTGGTTGTGGGGGCTGGCGTCCCAGATGTGCACCTGGGCGTCGACCACCGGGCAGGGCACGCCTCCGACGGAGAACACCGCTCAGCCCATCGAAGGGCCGAGCCCCAGCGACTGCGGGGTGCTGGAATCCGGCGACGGCTGCGGGATGCCCTCGTCGAGCGGCCCATACTCGGTCATCAGCGCCTTGTTCCACGGCGTCTGCTCCTCGGCCACCAGCGAGTTGGTGGTGAGGATCAGCCCGGCCACGGACGCGCCGTTCTGCAGCGCCGAGCGCACGACCCGCAGCGGGTCGATGATGCCCATGTCGATCATGTTCCCGTAGCGGCCCTCCAGCGCATCGAAGCCATCGTCGACGCCCATGTCGGTGACCTGCTTGACCACCTCGGCGCCGTCGAAGCCCGCGTTGCTCGCGATGAGATGCACCGGCTCGGTGAGCGCGGCGCGCACGATCTCGACGCCGATCCGGTAGTCGCCGGTCACGTCGAGCGCGTCCAACGCGGGCTCGGCGTGCAGCAGCGCCGCCCCGCCGCCCGCCACGACGCCCTCGGCCATGGCCGCGCGGGTGGCCTGCAACGAGTCGTCGACCCGGTGCCGGAACTCCTTGAGCTCGGCGTTCGTCGGCGCGCCGACCGTGATGATCGCCGCCTTGCCCGACAGCCGCGCAATGCGCTCGCTGAGCCAGTCCTCATCGGTGCCGATCGTCGCCCGGGCCATCTCCGCCCGCAGCTGGGCGAGCCGCCGCTCGACGGCCTCGCGTGCGCCGCCACCCCCGATGATCACCGTCTGCTCGTTGGTGGCGCGCACCTGGGTCGCCCGGCCGAGGTGCTCGACCCCCATCTGCTCCAACGCGAACGCCGATGCCTTGGAGTGCACCTTGCCGCCGCAGAGCGCCGCCATGTCCTCCAACAGGTGGATGCGCTTCTCGCCGAAGCCCGGCGCCTGGATCGCGGTGACCGTGAGGTGCCCGTTGACGTGGTTGTGCACCAGCATCTGCAGCGCGGTGCCCTCGACCTTCTCGGCGATGATCACCAGCGGCCGCGGATCGCGCATGATGCGCTCCAGCACCGGCATGAGCAGCCGGACGTCGCTGACCTTCTCGGCGGTGAAGAGGATGTAGGGGTCGTCGAGGACCGCCATCATGCTGCCCGGGTCGGTGACCAGATACGGCGAGACGTAGCCGTTGTCGAACTCGAAGTCCTCGACGAAGTTGACCGAGAGGCCGAGCACCGGCCCGTCGTCCACCGAGATGACGCCGTCGTCACCGACCGTGTGCAGGGTCTGCGCCACGACGCGGCCGATCAGCTCATCGTCGTTGGCCGATATCGCGGCGACGCGAGCGAGGTGCTCCAGCGAGTCAACCGGATGCGCGACCGACGCCAGGTGCTCCACGATCGCGCCCACCGCCACGTCGATGCCCCGCTTGACCAGCACCGGGTTGCCGCCGGACGTGATCGCCTGCATGCCTGCGCGGACGATGGCCTGTGCGACGACGGTGGCGGTGGTCGTGCCGTCGCCGACCGTGTCGTTGGTCTTGACCGCCGCTTCCTTGAGGACCTGGGCACCCATGTTCTCGAACGGGTCGCGCAGGTGGATCTCGCGGGCGATCGTGACGCCGTCGTTGGTGACTTCCGGGGTTCCGGTGATCTTCTCCAGGATGACGTTGCGGCCCTTGGGCCCCAGCGTGCTCTTGACGGCCTCGGTGAGCTGGTCGACGCCTGACTGCAAGAGACGGCGCGCTTCCTCGCCGAACCTCAGTTCCTTCGCCATGGATTCGTCCTTCTGCGTTGTACTGCTGCGCGGGGTGCGGAACAACGAACCGGGTCGCCACCTGCAAGACAGCTGCGGGCGGCGACCCGGTCTTCCCGTCCTAGACGGGCTTGAGGTCGAAGTCGAGGTACTCGGCCGCATCCTCCGGGTTGGCGAACATGATCGTCCGGTCGTCCAGGTGGACCATGCGCCCGTAGTGGGTGGACATGTTCTCCTCGAACTCGGCGGCGTTGAACCAGCCCTCCTCCTCGCCCGCCTCGCTGTCCACGTCGGCGTAGACCAGGTCGAAGCGGCCGGTGGCGTCGACCCGGATCATCGAGGGCAGGTGCCGGACCTTGACGTTGTCCAGCTGGCCCAGCACGTTGGCGACCAGCACGCCGACCTGGTTGTTCATCAGCGTGAACCCGCACTGGTTGGAGGCGGTGTTGTCGGACTTGAACGGGCTCTCGGCCGTCTTGAACGTCGTCACTGCTTCAGCTCCTCGGGCAGGTTGAGACCGAGATCGGTGCAGATCCCGGCGAACCGGTTCTTGGCCTTGTCGAGCGCGTCCTCGAACCGGGGCGGCTTGGCGTCGGGCTGGGACCACAGGGGCTGCATCTTGCGCGCGGCCTCGAGCGCCTGCGGCACCCACGCGGAGAGCCAGCCCTGCATCAGCTGCTTGTTGTGGTCGGCGAACTCGCGGTCCTCGGTGAGCGGCGCGAAGCAGGCGACCGTCCAGCGCAGGTCGCGCTGGGCGTAGTCGTACTCACCGGCCGCCATGACCGTCGGCGTGACGAAGTCGCCGTGCCCCGACGCGGACTGCATGACCAGGTTGCTGCGGAACAACTCGCCGATGAGCGGCTCGAACACCACGTTCGCCGCGAAGATCGACTCGCCCCAGTCGTCCTGCACGGCCGTGAGCGCCTCGCAGACCTTCCGGGCCCCTTGCCACTCGGCGTCGTTGTTCCACGCGTCGATGTGCGCGGCGCCGTCGAAGCCCTCGATCTCCTCCGACAGCGTCAGGTTGTAGAGCGCGAGGTCCTGCGCGAAACGGATCTTGTGCGCGCTGTTCACCGCCATGGCCGTGTTGTGCATGTTGGTCGGGCCGGAGCGGTTGTTGGCGGCGAACACGTACAGCCCGAGGATGTGCTCGATGTGCATCCAGGCGCCGACGTGGCGCTCGACGAAGCGCACCCAGTTGGGCGACCACATCTCGAACGCCTTGGCGTTGCGGGCGTTCTCGATGTTCTGGTTGATCTGCCGAACGGTGTTGGCACCGTTGCGGTAGATGGTCTGCTCCCACTCCTCGTTGGGATCGCGGAACTCGTGCCAGCCGTGCGCGGGCCAGTTCTCCACCGGGAGACCGCCCGAACCGACCCCGCGCTGCGGCTCCGGCTCGTCGACGCCCCACGCCTTGAGCTTCGTCCAGTGCAGCGGGTACCCGGTCTCGCCGTTGGCGAAGCCGTAGATCCACCCCTGCGTCAGGTAGTGCCGCGGGTCGGGCTGTACCTCGACAGTGACGTCCTCGTAGTGGGTCTGCTTGCGCTTCGCGGGCTTGAAGTAGTTGAACCGCCGGGCGGCGGCGTCGGAGTCGGGGAACGTCTGCGCGCCCGCCTCCGCGTCGGTGAACACGGGCTTCGGGACACTGCGATCTGGGCGTTCGGTGGTGGTCATCAGTCCTCTCCCTGTTCACCGGTGGTGGTGAACTTGTCGTAGAAGATGTTCTGCTCGGGCACGCCGAGGGCGGTGAGCATCGGGATCGCCGCCTCGACCATCGGCGGCGGCCCGCAGACGTACGCGTCCTTGCCCGACAGGTCCGGCTCGCACCGCTTCACGACATCGGTGATCAGCCCGACCTCGCCTGCCCACTCGTCGTCCGAGGCGGGCTCGGAGAGCGCCGGGACATACCGGAAGCCGGGGATCCTGCCCTCCAGGCTCCGGAGCTCTTCTTCGAAACAGAGGTCCCGCTGCCCTCGGGCCCCGTAGTAGAAGACGGCCTCCCGGTCCACGCCCCGGTCCGCCATCGAGCGGAGCAGGCCGAGCACGGGCGCCATCCCCGCCCCGCCCGCGAGGAACAGGATCGGCGTCGCGTGGCTCTCCCGCAGCGTGAAGGTGCCGAACGGCCCCTCCACGTCCAGCCGATCCCCGACGGCCAGCTTGGTCGCCAGGTAGTGGGAGAACAGCCCGTCCGGATAGATCTTGACCACGAACTCGTACCGGCCCTCGCGCCCGGGCACGTTCGCCATCGAGAACGAGCGGGTCTCGTCCGTTCCCGGGACGGTGATGTCCAGGTACTGGCCCGGGAAGTACTTGATCTCGTCGGGCTCGATGAGCTTGAGCACCAGATGCCGCATGTCGTGGGTGACCGGCTCGTTGGCGACGACCTCGGCCACGCCCTTCCGCAGCGGCAACCCGGACCGGATGATCTCTTCGTCGTAGTTGAGGAGCTCGATCACCAGGTCGGCGTAGGCATGCGCGCGGCACAGGAGCGTCTGGCCTTCCTCCTTCTCGTAGTCCGGCAGAGCGAACGTCGAGTAGCGCTCGAGGTCGATGTCGTCGTCCATGTCGCCCTCGAGGACGAACGACTTGCACGCCGCGCACTGCCCTTCCTTGCAGCCGTGCATGAGCTGCACGCCCTGTTCGGCCGCGGCGCGGAGAATGGTCTGGTTCTCGTCCACCTCGATCTCGATGCCGACGGGTTCGAACCGCACGACGTGCTTGTCACCCACGAGTGTTGACCACCTTTCAGACGAGCGCGCCAGGGGCAGGGGGAGAGCCCCTTGAGAGCCCTCCCCCCTCGCCTGACCCGCGCTCAGGCGTCGGTCGGTGCCGGACGTCCGGCCGGGCCCTGACGGACGTAGTCGGCGGCGAACGCCGCGCGCTCGCTGTCGCTCATCTCGTTCAGGAGCACGTTCGGGCTCGCGAAGTTCGGGCAACGCCGCATGTGGTCCAGCGTCCACATCTTCCTGGGATTGAGGTCCAGGTGCGGCTGTGCCGTCATCGTGTTGCCGTCGTCGCGCACGAAGCCCATGTCCTTGACGACGTCGGCGAGGTTCCAGCCGTGGTAGAGCGTCTCCCACTCGCGGTGGCCGACCAGGCGGCCCATGTTCGGGGTTTCGCGACCCTGATAGGTCGGCCGGAAGGCCTCCTCGTCGGTCCACCGGCAGACCTCGTGGCAGTACGTGCGCCACACCCCGTCGACCTTGGACATGACCATGTCCTCACGCACGAGGCACGGCACCATGCACGTCCAGCAGCGGTTCGGGTAGACGTAGTCGACGTCCTCGAAAATGATCGGGTTGTGCCCGTTCGGGACCGACAGCCGGTTGTAGTTCTCCCACCACTTGCCGTACTTGTCGTACCAGCCGGGGTACTTGTACTCGAACCACTCGAAGTCCTCGTCGGTCATGCCGTCGATGCGCCAGTAGTTGGCGAGCCAGCCGGTGGCGAAGAACTGCGCGACCTCGTGGACGTAGCCCTTCTCCCAGATCTGCTTCCACGACTCCTCGATCAAGTCGTGCGGGATGACCAGGCCGTACTTCTCCAGGGGGATGAGGTAGGACCGGTAGTAGTCGTCGTAGATCCACCGCCGCCACATCTCGGCGTAGGACTCCCGGTCCTTGCGGCGGTCCTTGGTGCCGTACTCGATGAACGTGCCGATGGCGGCATCCACCACGCGGTGGTTGTTCCACCACGCGTAGCGCAGGTCGCGCTCGAGCAGCTGGCGGTTGTTCTCGTCCGACAGCGCCATGAGCAGCGTGGCGTAGCCGTTGGAGATGTGCCGCGACTCGTCGGACTGCACCGAGTGGAACACCGTGGGCAACAGGTAGTCGCCGTTCGCCGCCGCCTCGGCGGGCATGGCCACGAACAGCGTGTTCGTGAACGCCGTCTCGGCGACGATCGTCAGGTAGATGCTGGCCGCGGTGATCGCGTCACCGGTGATGAACCCCTCGGCGAACTGACGGCCGATGGTGCCGCAGTAGTCGTCGTGGAAGCCCCGCAGGCTGTTGTTGAAGCCCGCCGGGTCGATGTAGTTGTTCATGTACAGGCGCTTGAGGTTCTGCTGGATCGTCGAGTGCCGAACCTCGTCGATCATCTGGATCGCCTGGCCGTTGTGCAGCTCCGGATTCGGGACCACGTGGAACAGCATCGGCATCGAGCGCGCGGCCGAGATCTCGGGCAGCGGGATGATCGACAGGAAGAGCTTCTGCCACTCCAGCCAGCGCTCCTGGACCTGGCGGAACATGTTTCCGCGGATGGCGCCGTCCTGCGCGCCGTAGACGCGGTGGTCCTTCTCCTCCTGCATGGGGAAGTAGGACCGCAGGACCTGCTTGAGGGGGTCCTTCTTCGCGGCCTTGCGGAAGGTGTAGTCGGTTCCGTACTTCATGTACGGCTCGTGGTACTGCGGCTCCCAGGAGAGCTCCTGGATCTTCTGATGAGCCTTGGCCAAACTCTGCCGACTCACGTCATCTCCTCACTATGGGTGGACCGGGATCGATCGACGCACGCGCGGCGCGGCCGCCGTTCCCGGGGTCTGCCCCCGTCCGCTGGCGCCGGTGCTGATGCGCGGGTGGCTCCGGCAGCGAAGGAGACCCGAGCCCGCCGTCCCGACGTCGGTGCGCGGGTCGACCCCGAGGGCGATGGGCTCGTGCTGGGAATCACACCGCCACCCCACCGGAGGCGAGGTCTCAATATGAGAATCGGGCCTGTCCTGCCCATTTCCGCAGCCCACTGCCGCGTGACCGCCCGACGGCGGTACCGTCGTTGAGGACGCTGCACCGCACGGGGGCGGAGCCGCGACTGCGCCGAGGAGGACACCAGCTTGGGCAGAATGCCCGACTTGCCCTCGTCCGACGGTCCACCGGAGGGCGCGCTGATCCGGGCGCGCACGTCGTTCCTCGTGGACGACCGGATCGACGACGGGGCGGTCCGCGACATCATCCTCGCCTCATGGACCCGCTCCCGTGAATGGCACATCGACGTGGACGGCGCCGAGCTCTCGGCGTTCGACACACAGGCGGATTCGCTGCTCGTGCGCGCGGCCCGGCCGGTGCTGGACTCGGTCACCGACGAGCTGGCGGGCGAGCCGGTGAGCGTCATCCTCACCGACGCCGAAGGGGTCGTGCTGGAGCGGCGCACCGGCGACTCGACCCTGTCGCAGGCGCTCGACCGGATCTGGCTGGCCCCCGGCTTCAGCTACTCGGAGAAGTTCGTCGGCACCAACGGCATCGGCACCGCGCTGGAGGGCCGCGGCCCGGCCGAGGTGTTCGGGCACGAGCACTACGTGGAACCGCTTGCGCAGTTCGCGTGCGCGGGCGCGCCCGTATGGCATCCGGTCAGCGGCAAGCTGCTCGGCGTCATCGATCTCACGTGCTGGCGCCAGGACGCCGGGCGGTTCATGTCCACGGCCGTCGCCCGCATCGCACGGCAGATCGAGACCGCCTTGATGGACCAGTCGGGCCCCCGCGAGCTGGCCCTTCTGCACGACTATCTGACGGCCTGTCGGCGCAGCACCGCGGCGGTGTTCGCGGTCAGCCCGGACCTCGTGATGAGCAACGACCGGGCCCGCGAGCTGATCGACCCGGCCGACCAGGCCACGCTCATCGCGGGGGCCATCGAGGCGATGAACTCCGAGCGTCGGGTGCTGTTGCTCGACCTGCCGTCGGGGGTCGTCGCCCGGGTGCAGGTGCGGCCGAGCTGGGTCGACCGGGGCGCCGCGGGCGCGGTGTTGCAGGTGCAACTGGCCGCGCCCGAGGCGCCGACGGCGCGGCTCACGAGCCCGCCGCCTGCCACCGCGCTGCCCGCCGCCGTCGGCGGCGGCCTGCTGTGGGCGAAGTGCTGTCAGGCCGTCGACCGGCACTTCCGCAGCCGGGAGTGGCTGGTGCTGCAGGGCGAGCCCGGCACGGGCAAGACCACGATCGCGCGCGCCACCCACCAGCGCCGCGCCCCTGCGGCCCACCTGCGGATCCTGCACGCCGACGACTACGGGCCCGGCTGGGTCGCCGACATCGCCGAGGAGCTGTCCACCGGGTGCGGCACGCTCGTGCTCGCCCACCTCGACCGGCTCTCCGACGAGGGCCGCCAGGAGCTGGCCGACGCGCTGGAGCCCTACCGCGAGTCCACCGACCCGGACCGGGCGTGGTTGGTGGCCACGGTCGGGCCGGGCGGGCTCGGGCGCCCCGATGACCCCGTTGACCTGCTGGAGTTCTTCCCCCGCACCGTCGTCGTGCCGCCGTTGCGCCACCACGTCGAGGACGTCGCCGAGCTGGTGCCGCACTTCATCGCACGGCTCACCCGCGGCGCCGAGCTGTCCTGCTCGCCCGAAGCCATGCGGCTGCTCATGCGCAACCGGTGGCCGGGCAACATCGAGCAGCTCTACCAGGTGCTCCGCAAGACCGTGGCCCGCCGCCGCGCGGGCGTGCTCGCCCCCGACGACCTGCCGCCCGAAGTGCGGGCCATCACCCGCCGCGTGCTCACGCCGCTGGAAGCGATCGAGTGTGACGCGATCGTCGACGCGCTGCTGGACAACAACGGCAACAAGGTCGAGGCCGCGCGGCACCTCGGCATGTCCCGCGCCACGATCTACCGCAAGATCCGCGGTTACGGCATCTCGATGCCGACCACCGGCTGACCGGGGCGTCCCGGCGCAACAGCGGGTTCCCGCCGACGGATTAGGGCGTCCCGGCGCGCACCGGGTCCCCGACGGCGGGACCGGGGCGGCCCGGCTCAGCAGCGGGTCCCCACCGGCGGACTGGGACGTCCACGCGCGCACCGGGTCCCGGCCGGCGGACTTCGCACCCTTTCGATGCACTTCGCACCCCGCCGGCGGGGTGCGAAGTGACGTTTAGGGGTGCGAAGTCGGGGTGGGCGTGGGTCGCCTCAGCTGGTGCGCCGGTGCGCCCGCCATTCGGTGAATCCCGCCGCGACCGCCTCGTCGGCGGTGCGGAACCACACCTCCGCCCGGGTGCGCTCGTAGTACGGGCTCTCGGGAGTGTGGAAGAGCATCGAGTCGGCGTTGCCTTTGATCGTGAACTCGGGCCCGGGTGCTGCGCCGTCGGGGCCCGCGGGCACGCCCGCGCCGCTGCGGGGGGCCGGGGTGAAGAGCGCGTGCGGCGGGGCGGCGGGCCGGGACGCGGAGGTGGGCCCGAACCCGGCCCGGGCGGTCTCGCGCATCGCCTCCTCGTCCGTCGGGCGTGGGCGGGCCGCATGTCGGGGGGCGGGGCGGTGAGCCGGAGCTACAGACGCGGCGGTCGAGGGCGCGGGGGCCTGGCCCGCGGGCGCGTCTGACGGCGGCGCGGGCGTGTCCGTCGGAGCCGGGGCCGCATCGGTCGGACCGGGCCGGGGGCGGGGTCGCGGCCGGGGGGACGGGCTGGCGACGACGCCGTCCGGTGGGGTGTCCGGCCGCGGTGCCGCGCCCTCCGCCTGCGCGTCTGTCCCGACTTCGGCGGCCTGGGCCGGTTCGGTCGGGGTCGGCGCGGTCGGGGTCGGGGTCGGCGCGGTCGCGGTCGGCGCGGTCGCGGTCGGCGCGGTCGCGGTCGCGGTCGGCGCGGTCGCGGTCGGGGTCGGCGCGATCGGGGTCGGCGCGGTCGGGGTCGGCGCGGTCGGGGTCGGGATCGGCGCGGTCGGCGCGGCCACGCCGTCCGGCACGACCACGCTGCCGCGCGCGGCCACGCTGCCGCGCGCGGCCACGCCGCTGGGCGCCGCGTCACCAGCCGCGTCATCACCGGGCGCAACGTCATCACCGGACGCGGCGGCGCTGCTCGACGCGGCCTCGGGTGCCACTTCGCCACCGGCCGTCACCTCGTCGGGTGCGACCGGATCCCCCGCTATGGGTCCGGGATCGTCGCCTGACTCCGGTGCCTCAGCTCGCGGCTCCGGCGCGGCAGACGCGGCGCTCGGCCTCGCCTCCTCCCCCGGGCCCGCCGCGGGCTGAGCGACGCTCGGCACCGATACCGCGGAAGGCGCAGGCGGGTGGGCCGACGCGGATGACGACGGCGTGACCGCCTTCCCGACCGGCACCGGGGCGAACTCCGGCGCGAGCGCGGGCGATCGGTTCGCCCAGCGCGAACGGATATACCAGGTCACCGTCCCCACCAGCAGCGCGAGCAGGATCCAACGACGCCGACGCCGCGGCGGCCTCTCCTTCGCCATGGCCCCGAGGGTAGGCGGCCACGCTGTCAATCATCCGCTCAGGGTCGCCCTGCGGGGTTGACCTGCCCGTAACGCGCACCGCAGCACCGCGCACCCCACCGCCCCACCGCGCACCCCACCGACGGGGTGCGCGGTCGCCACGTGGGATGCGCGGTCGCCACGCGGGGTGCGCGGACGCGCTCGGCCCCAGGGTCGACCATCGGCTCGGGATGGCCCTCCACCGGCCCGGCACCGGCCGTGGAGCTGCCCCGCCCGGCCGCCCAGGCCCAAGATCACCGAAACCGGGCGATGACGTGCGCCGGCACACGTATTGCACCGCTTTCGGCGATCACGGCCGGTGCAGGGCGCTGTGCCTCGTCCAGGCGCCCAAGGCGCGCTCGATCGGCGGCCGCACCCACGCGGCGAGCGCCGCAGGGTCATGCGGCCCCCGCACGAGCGCGGTGAACACCAGCCCGTCCAGCAGGGCGGCGAGCTCGGCGGCGGCCGCGCGCGGATGCGGCGCGCCCGCTGCGGCGAGGACGCGGGCGCCGAGCGCCCGGATCGTGTCGCCGCCCGCCACGAGGGCCGCGCGCAGGTCGGGATCGCGCACACCGGCGAGGCTGAGCTCGTAGCGGGCGAGCGTGCGGTGGCGCCCGGTCGTCGCCATCCCCACCGCCGCCCCGATGACCACGTCGAGCAGACCCGCGGGTGGAACCGCCGGGACCTCCACCGCCGTGTCGAGCTCCACCAGTCGCGTGACGCAGCCCGTGACCAGGGCGGATCGACTGCGGAAGTAGTACGACGTGCTCCCCGGCGCGATCCCGGCCGCCGCGTCGACCGCACGGTGGGTGAGCCCGCGCATGCCGTGCTCGACGAGCACGCGCAGAGCGGCATCGAGGATCTCGGTGCGTCGGTCGGGCATTCCTCTACTCCTGTAGAGTCCAGGGTCCAGCTCTACAACTGTAGAGGGGCAGCCGTGGACGTGATCGTGGTAGGCGCGGGGCTCGGCGGCCTGGCGGCGGCCGTGGGCCTGCGTCGCGCGGGGCACACCGTGAGCGTGCTGGAGCGCGCCCCGGAGTCCCGCGAGACCGGGGCGGGTATCGCGATCATGCCCCAACGGCGTGCTTGCGCTCGACGCGCTCGGCCTCGGCGCCCAGGTCCGCGAACGGGCGCAGACCGCACCGAGCGGGCTGCGTGACCGGCACGGCCGCCCGTTGCTGATCTCCGACCAGGCCCGGGTGGCCGAGACGGTCGGGGCACCGCTCGCCGTCGTCCCGCGGTGACGCTGGCGTCGGCGCTGGACACCGATGTCCCCGCCGCCCTCGCCCGCTATGACGCGCTGCGCCGCCCGCGCACCGACGCCCTGCAGCGCCAGTGCCGCCGGGCCCAGCGGATACTGACCTTGCGTGGGCCCGCCGGGCGGCTGCGCGACGCCGTGCTGCGCCGGGTGCCGAGCCGGCTCGCCACCCGCGCGCTGGCCACCCAGCTGGGCTTCGCCCCACAGCCCGCGTTGCACTAATGCGCATGTTCGCATACGTTAACGGCCATGGGACACGGGCACGGGCATGGCCACGGGGTCGGCCGCACCGCCGACCGCCGGTGGCTCGCCGCGGCGCTCGCGTTGATCGTGACGTTCATGGCCGCCGAGTTCTTCGTCGGCCTACTGGCCGGGTCACTGGCGTTGATCTCCGACGCGGCCCACATGCTCACCGACGCCGCCGCGATCGGGCTCGCCCTCGTGGCCATTCGCCTCGCCGCCCGCCCGGCGCAGGGTGGCTACACGTTCGGGCTGCGCCGTGCCGAGATCCTCTCCGCCCAGGCCAACGGCATCACACTGCTGCTCCTGGCCGCCTGGTTCGTGTACGAGGGCGTCCGACGGTTGCTCGATCCGCCGCCGGTCGCCGGTGGCCTCGTGCTGGTCACCGCGCTGGTCGGGATCGTGGTCAACATCGCCATCACCTGGTGCGTGAGCCGGGCGGACCGCAGCAGCCTCAACGTCGAGGGCGCGTTCCAACACATCCGGGGCGACCTGTACGCGTTCATCGCCACGGCGGTCGCAGGCCTCGTCGTGCTGACCACCGGCTTCACCCGTGCAGACGCCCTCGCGGCGCTCGTCGTCGCCGGGCTGATGACCAAGGCCGGGTGGGGGCTGCTGCGCGAGTCCGGCCGGATCTTCCTGGAGGCCGCGCCGCGCGGCGTCGACCCCGACCGGGTCGGGGCCGACCTGGCCGCGGTCGAGGGCGTCACCGAGGTGCACGACCTGCACATCTGGGAGATCACCTCGGGCGAGCCCGCGCTGTCCGCGCACGTGCTCGTGCGGCTCGACGTCGACTGCCACGCCGCCCGCGTGGCCATCGAGCAGGTGCTTCGCGCCGGCGCCATCACGCACACGACGTTGCAGGTCGACCATCACGAAGTCGGAGCCGAACACTGCGAACAGGCCCACGGCCCGGTGCACCGGCCGTGAGCGGTGCTATCCGCGCACGGGGTAGTCGCGCTCCGTCGCGCCGATGTACAGCTGCCGTGGGCGCCCGATCTTCGTGGTGGGGTCGTTGATCATCTCGCGCCAGTGTGCGATCCAGCCCGGCAGCCGCCCGAGCGCGAAGAGCACGGTGAACATCCGCGTCGGGAAGCCCATGGCCCGGTAGATCACGCCGGTGTAGAAGTCGACGTTCGGGTAGAGCTTGCGCTCGATGAAGTAGTCGTCGGCGAGCGCCTTCTCCTCGAGGGACTTGGCGATGTCCAGCAGCGGGTCGTTGACCCCCATCCGCTTGAGGATCTCGTCCGCGTGCTCCTTCACGATCTTGGCGCGCGGGTCGTAGTTCTTGTAGACGCGGTGCCCGAACCCCATCAGCCGCGCGCTCTTGTCCTCCTTGTTCTTGACCCGCTTGACGAACGCCTCGACGTCGCCGTTCTCCTCCCGCTGGATCTTCTGCAGCATTTCCAGCACGGCCTGGTTGGCCCCGCCGTGCAGCGGCCCGAACAGCGCGTTGATCCCCGCGGAGATCGACGCGAACAGGTTGGCCTGCGCCGAGCCGACCAGTCGGACGGTGGAGGTCGAGCAGTTCTGCTCGTGGTCGGCGTGCAGGATCAGCAGGGTGTCCAGCGCGCGGGTGAGCGCGGGGTCGACCTCGTAGGGCTCGGCCGGGAAGCCGAACGTCATGCGCAGGAAGTTCTCCACCAGGCCGAGCGAGTTGTCCGGGTAGAGGAACGGCTGGCCGATCGACTTCTTGTACGCGTAGGCCGCGATCGTCGGCAGCTTGGCCATCAGCCGGATCGTGGACAGCTCCACGTCGTCGGCGTTGAACGGGTCGAGGCTGTCCTGGTAGAAGGTCGACAGCGCCGAGACGGCCGACGAGAGCACCGGCATCGGGTGCGCGTCGCGCGGGAAGCCGTTGAAGAAGGCCTTGAGGTCCTCGTGCAGCAGCGTGTGCCTGCTGATCTTGTTGGTGAAGTCCTCGAGCTCAGCCCGGCTCGGCAGCTCCCCGTAGATCAGCAGGTAGCTGACCTCCAGCCAGGTGGAGTGCTCGGCGAGCTGGTCGATCGGGTAGCCGCGGTAGCGCAGGATGCCCGCGTCGCCGTCGATGTAGGTGATGGCGGAGCTGCACGCGGCGGTGTTGCCGAAACCGGAGTCGAGGGTGACGAGCCCGGTGTCGGGGAGCAGCTTGCCGATGTCGATCGCCGACGCCCCCTCCGTCGCCGCCTTGATTGGCATCTCTGCGTCGCCGTTGGGCAGGTGGAGCACGGCACTGTCGTCAGCAGTCATCGTGGAGGGTCCCTCGCACTCGGATGGGCTGGGTTCAGCATCCACGCTAGTGCGCGCGACGCTTCTTGTGCCGGGTAGGGACTCAGGTCACCGGGGCGCGGTAGCGCCAGAACTCGCCGAACCGGGCCACGACGACCACCACGCCGACGATCACGGCGACGCCCCCCGCCGTCGCCGTGATCGCCGGGCCGACGAGGGCGCCCACCGAGCCGTGCCAGAGATCCGCCACCCGGGGCCCGCCCGCGACGACGACGGTGAACACGCCCTGCATTCGTCCGCGCATCTCGTCGGTCGCGACGGTCTGCAGCATCGACGACCGGAACACGGCGCTGACCAGGTCGCCCGCCCCGGCGATCGCGAGCAGGAGCACCGCGAGCCAGAGCGTGTGGGTGAGCCCGAACAGGGCCACGCCCAGCCCCCATACGCAGACCGCCACCGCCACCGCGACGCCCTGGCGCCGCACCCGCGACAGCCACCCGGAGAACAGCCCACCCACGACGGTGCCCGCCGGGATCGCGGCGAACAGCAGGCCGAGCGCGATGCCGCCGCCGGGCGGGTCGCCGAACGTCCGCTCGGCCATCTCCGGGAACAGGATCCGCGGCATCCCGAATGCCATCGCGACGACGTCGGCGAGGAACGAGACGAGCAGCACCTTGTGCAGCGCGGCGTACCGGAACCCGGCCACCACCTCGGCGAAGCCCGCCCGCCCCCGCGTGTCGCCCGCGGGCGGCATCGCCGGGAGTCGCCACTGGGCCCACAGTGTGGCCAGCAGCGCGAGCGCGTCGATCAGGTAGAGCTCGGGCAGCCCGATCACCGGGATCAGCATCCCGGCGAGGAGCGGCCCGACGACCGCGCCGAACGTCATCACGGTGAAGTTGAGCGTGTTCGCGGCGGGCAGCAGCGTGGGCGTCACCAGCCGCGGGATCACCGCGCTGCGGGCGGGCTGGTTGATCGCCAGCAGCGCCGACTGCACCGCGAACAGCACGAGCACGACCCAGACGTTGCCGACCCCGCTCGCCGCGGTCACCCACAGCGCGAGCGACATCGCCGCGATGCCCGCGCCGGTGACCAAGAGCAGGGTGCGGCGGTCCATCGCGTCGGCGATCGCGCCTCCCCACAGCCCGAACACGACCAGCGGGACCAGCCCGAACAACCCGGTCAGGCCGACGTAGGCCGACGAGCCGGTGAGTCCGTAGATCTGGGTCGGGACGGCGACGACGGTGAGCTGCGCCCCGATCACCGTGACGATCCCGGCCGTCCACAGGCGTCGATAGTCGGGGGTGTGCAGTGGACGGGTGTCGGCGAGCGCGCCGCGCGCCGCCCGGGTCATCCTGCGCAGGCTCGCGAACCGCACGGTCGGCGCGTCGGGTTCGGTATCCGTCACGTTGCCAACGCTTACCACCTCGGGGGGCGCCACGCGGCGTGATTCCGACCGCGCCCGATCGCCGGACTTCGCACCCCGTTGGGGCACTTCGGGCAAAGGGCGCGAAGTGGTCGGTGGGCGGCCGTCAGGGGGCCAGGCGGCGGACCGTCCACCTGCGGTCGTGCGGGTCGCAGACGAAGCGCAGCCGGTCGTGCATCCGGTTGGCGCGGCCCTGCCAGAACTCGACCTCCTCGGGTCGGATCCGCCAACCGCCCCAGTGCCCCGGCACCGGCACCGCATCGTCCTCGGCGAACCGCTGGGTGATGGCGGCCAGCGCGTCGTCGAGAACGCGCCTGCTGCGCACCACCGTCGACTGGGCCGACGCCCACGATCCCAGCTGCGAGCCCCGTGGCCTGCTTGACCAGTAGTCCTGGGTCTCCTCGGGGGGGACGAGCTCGACCGGCCCACGCGCGTGCACCTGCCGGTGCTGGGCGTACCAGGGGAAAGTGACCGAGGCGTAGCGGGTGGCGCGCAGGTCGTGGCTCTTCGCCGACGTGTAGTTGGTGTAGAAGACGAGGCCGCGCTCGTCGAGCCCCTTGCAGAGCACCGTGCGCGACGAGGGCCGCCCGTCGGCGCCCGCTGTGGCCAACACCATGGCGTTGACCTCGGGGAACCCCGCCTCCTGGGCCTCCGCGAACCACTTCACGAGCTGCTCGTGCCAGGTGCCCGCCAAGCCCTCGACGTCGAGCCCCTCGCCCACGTAGTTCACCCGCATTTCGGCCAACTCCGGCCCCATCGACATCCCTTCCGACAGTCGCGAGGTACCCGTGCGGTGATCGATGCCACGCGCACGCCCGTTGCTTCCCGGCACCCGCGCGGGCAGATTGACGCCACCACGGTAGCCGTAAGACCCGGCCGTGGGCACCATCCGACGGGCGGCGCAGCCCGGTGAGGAGACCGCAGTGACCACTGCGCAGGACGTACCACCGCCCCCGCCCGGCTACAAGGCAGGCCTGGAGGGCCACGTCGCGTTCCGCACCCAGATCGCCGAGCCGGACAAGGACGGCGGGGCGCTGCGCTACCGGGGTGTCGACATCGAGGACCTCGTCGGGAGGGTGACCTTCGGCAACGTCTGGGCGCTGCTCGTCGACGGGCGGTTCGGGCCGGGCCTGCCGCCCGCCGACCCGTTCCCGATCCCGGTGCACACCGGAGACGTGCGCGTCGACGTCCAGGCCGCACTGGCCATGCTCGCCCCCTACTGGGGCTACCGCCCGCTGCTGGACATCACCGACGAGGAGGCCCGCGAGCAGCTCGCGCGGGCGTCGGTGATGGCGCTGTCGTACGTGGCGCAGTCGGCCCGCGGGATCGGCGTACCGGCGGTGCCGCAGGCCCGCATCGACCAGTGTTCGACGATCACCGAGCGGTTCATGACGCGCTGGCGCGGCGAGCCGGACCCGGCGCACGTCAAGGCCGTGGACGCGTACTGGGTATCGGCGGCCGAGCACGGGATGAACGCCTCGACGTTCACCGCCCGCGTGATCGCCTCCACCGGCGCGGACGTGGCGGCGGCGCTCTCCGGCGCCATCGGGGCCATGTCCGGGCCGCTGCACGGCGGCGCGCCCGCGCGGGTGCTGCCGATGCTGGCGGAGGTGGAGCGAACCGACGACCCGTCCGGGCTGGTCAGGGGCATCCTCGACCGCAAGGAGAAGCTGATGGGCTTCGGCCACCGGGTCTACCGGGCCGAGGACCCGCGCGCCCGAGTGCTGCGCCGCGCCTGCCACGACCTGAAGGCGCCGCGCTACGAGGTGGCGGTCGCGCTCGAGCAAGCCGCGCTCAAGGAGCTGCGGGAGCGGCGGCCCGACCATCCGATCGAGACGAACGTCGAGTTCTGGGCCGCGGTGATCCTGGACTTCGCCGAGGTGCCGCCGCACATGATGCCCGCGATGTTCACCTCGGCCCGCACGGCGGGGTGGAGCGCGCACATCATGGAGCAGAAACGCGAGGCCAAGCTCGTCCGGCCATCGGCCCAGTACATCGGGCCCGCGCCGCGCCGCCCCGAGGACGTCGAGGGCTGGGACGAGATCAACCACGACTGATGGCCCGCCCCGTCCCGCCCCGCGCCGCCGCCCGTCCCAGGCCCGTGATCACCGGTTCGGCGCGAAAGCGGCCGGATCTGGCCGGGTTCCGCACCAAACCGGCGATCATGGCGGGGGTGGCCGGTAGACGAGCAGCGCACAGTCGCCGACCCGGCGCACCTCGGCCAGTGGCATCCGGCCGATCGGGGCGGCGGCCAGGCGCGGGGCACCTGGGTCGCCGACGACGAGCGGCGCGACCACGACCTGCAGCTCGTCGACCAGTCCGGCCGCGAGGAACAGCGTGCTCGTGCGGGTGCCGCCCTCGACCATGAGCCGGGCGACCCCCCGGCGGGCGAGGTCGGCCAGCACCGACGGCAGGTCGGGCGCGCTGACGATGGTGGCGAGCCCCGCCAGCCTGCGTTCCAGATCGGCGACGGCGGGGGCCGCGGCATACACCAGCTTCGCCCCGTCCCCGGCGGTGAAGAACTGCGCGTGCGGGTCGAGGCCCTGTCCGGTGCGGGTGATCGTCACCTTGACCGGCGACGGCGGCGCGCCGCGCGCCACCCGTTCGGCGCGCCGGGCCGCGGAGCGGACCAGCAGGCGCGGGTCGTCGGCGGCGATGGTCGCGGCCCCGACCAGGATCGCGTCGGCCGCGGCGCGCTCGGCGTCGACCCGATCGAGGTCCTCGGCGTTGGAGAGGATCAGCCGCTCGGGGCGCGCGTCGTCGATGTGGCCGTCGAGCGAGGTGGCCACCGACAGCAGCACGAACGGGCGGCTCACGGGGAGACTCACGGGGCGGCTGCGCGTCGGGAGGTCACGCCGCCCGGACCGCGGCGCGCCACGGCCCGGGCGGGGTCGGGCGACCCGGGGGCATGGCTGCCGCGCGACACGTGGGCGACCAGTACCCGCACAGGTCTGGTCTTGTCGATCCCGGCCGCGCCCGCGACGAAGACCCGGTGCGGGGCGGCAAGGCTCGCCGTCGCCGACCGCCGCTCCACGCGGGCAACGTTACCGGGGCAGAGCGCGTGCCTCGAGATCGGCCGGCCCCCGGGGCATGATCACCGGTTCGGCGCGCGGAGCGGCCATTTCCGGCCGGAAACGCGCCCAACCGGCGATCACGTGTGGGTGGCCCGCCCGGCCCACCGCGCGGGACAGCACCCCGGCGGCCGGCCACAGCGCGCCGCCGACCTCGTTGACCTACCGGCCGCACCTACCGCGGCGGGGTGGGCTGAGCTTGGGCCGCCCAGGTGGCGAGCTGGAGGTCGAAGCGCTCCCGGCGGATGCGCTGGTCGACGTACAGCAGGCCGGTGACGCCCGCGAGGAACGGCGTCGCGAACGTCGTGATGACCACCGAGACAAGGCCGAGCGCAATGGAGAACCCCGGCCCGGGGACGCCGCCCGCCGTGAACGACGTCGCCGACCCCGCCGCCCCCGCGATCACGGTGAGCAGGCCTGCGATGACGGTGACGGCGAGGGTGGCCACGAGGAGCACACCGAAGACCTGCAGCCAAGCGCCGCGCACGAGGTCGCGCGAACGGCTGAGCGCCGCGAGCACCCCGATGTCCTCCATGACGTAGGCGGGGGTCGCGAAGGACAGCAGCACCGACAGGTAGATCAGGAGGACGATCACGGCGAGTCCGATCACGATCCCCACCAGGGCGCCGGGCACCCGGCCGATCCCGACCCCGATCCCGATCGCCAGACCGAGCCCGACGACCGCGATCACCGTGAGCAGCACGCCGATGAGCACCGTGACCCCGATCAGACCGAGGACCTTCGGCAGCGCGGCCCGCCAGGCCGAGCCGAGGTCGGTGCGGCGGCCGATCAGCGCACCGCGGAGCACCGCGAACAGCATCGCCGTGAGCACGGCGCCGAGCACCAGCCCGAGGATCACGATGATCCCGGACGCCCCGAGCGACCGCGCCACGTAGCCGAGCGCGGCCCGCGACGAGGTCGGCGGGTTGCCGGTGACGCCCAGCACCGCCTGCCCACCGAACTGGACGAGCTGCAGGACGACCGCCACGACCAGCGCTGGCACCAGCGTGGACACCGGGTTGGCGCGGATGTAGGCGACCGCACCGCCGAAGAAGTCGCCGAAGCCGAGCGGGCGCAGCGGGATGATCCCGGGGCGGGGTGCGGTGTGGAAGCCGGGCGGACCGTAGCCGGGGCCGTACGCCTGCGGGCCGTAGCCGGGCGAACCCTGCTGGGCGTAGGCGGGTCCGTATCCCGGTGGCGGCTGGCCGTAGCCCTGGCCGCCAGGACCCTGCGCGCCGTAGCCTGCCGGTCCGTAGGACGGCACTTGCGCGCCGGGGCCGTAGCCGGGCGCGGCGGTATAGCCGGGTGCGCCTGCGGGACCGTGGTCTGGGGTGCCGGGCGGCCCGTATCCCGCTGGGCGGTATCCGCCGGTGCCTCCGGGACCGTCGGCGGCGGGGTACGCGCCGATGCCTCCGGGACCGTCGGCGGCGGGGTACGCGCCGCTGCCTCCGGGCCCGTCCGCCGCCGCCGCGCGGTAGCCGCCGCCGCCCCCCGGCCCGCCCGCAGGCGCACCGCCAGCCGGTCCGTACGCGCCGCTGCCTCCCGACGCCGCCGAACCACCCAACCCCGCCGCCGCGGAACCGGCCGTCCCCTGCCCCGCTCCACGGGCACCCTCCGGCCCCGCAGGTCGTGGGATCGAGACCGTGTCCGGATCGCGCCGCGGATCGTCCACTCGCGGATCCTCAGCCTCCGACCGAGACGCATCGGCAGGCCCCTCGGCATCCCCGGCGACCCCCGGCGAGGAGGCGGCACCCGGGAAGGGGCCGTGCTGCAGGGTCGGCTCGTCTTCGTGGCGCCCGTTCTCGCCGGGCCGGTCCGGCGTTTCCGTCATCGCGCACTCCCCCGTACTTGACCGATCGCGGACATCCTGGCAGGCCCGCGCGAAATGCGTGGAGCTTCTGCCCTACTACCCCGCCCTGCCCAGTGAACCCCAAACCGCGGGGGGGAGACTGAATCCGTGACAGCTTCCTCGACCGTCGACCTCACGATCCCCGCCGACCTGAAGCCCGTCGACGGGCGCTTCGGCTGTGGACCCTCCAAGGTGCGCCCCGAGCAGCTCGCCACGCTGGCCGCGTCCGGCGCCGTCATGGGCACCTCGCATCGGCAGAAGCCGGTGAAGTCGCTGGTCGCGCGGGTCCGTGCGGGTCTCTCGGAGCTCTTCGCGCTCCCCGACGGCTACCAGGTCGTCCTCGGCAACGGCGGCTCCACCGCGTTCTGGGACGCCGCCGCGTTCGGTTTGGTCCGCGAGCGCGCGCTGCACCTGGTCTACGGCGAGTTCTCCGCGAAGTTCGCCGAGTCCACGCGCGGCGCGCCCTTTCTCGCCGACCCCGTCGTCGTCGAGACCGAGCCGGGCACCGCGCCCACGCCGCAGGCCGACGCCTCCTGCGATGTCCTCGCCTGGGCGCACAATGAGACCTCCACGGGGGTTGCGGTGCCGGTCGTGCGGCCCGAGGACTCGATCGACGGCCAGCTCGTCGTGATCGACGCGACCTCGGGCGCGGGCGGCCTGCCCGTCGACGTCCGCCAGGCCGACACCTACTACTTCGCCCCCCAGAAGGGATTCGCCGCCGACGGCGGGCTCTACGTTGCGCTGATGAGCCCGGCAGCGCTGGAGCGGGTGGCCGAGCTTGCGGCGTCCGACCGGTGGATCCCGCCCTTCCTCTCGCTCGCCACCGCTGTCGACAACTCGCTCAAGGACCAGACCTACAACACCCCGGCCGTCGCCACGCTCATCCTCATGACCGAGCAGATCGACTGGATGCTGGGCCTCGGCGGCCTGAGCGCGTGCGTCGCGCGCACCGCGGAGTCCTCGTCGCGGCTGTACACCTGGGCGGAGAAGTCGGAGTTCGCCACGCCGTTCGTCACCGAGCCCGCGCACCGCTCGCAGGTCGTCGGCACGATCGACTTCAATGAGGCGGTCGACGCCGCCGCCGTCGCGAAGGCCCTGCGCGCCAACGGCATCGTCGACACCGAGCCCTACCGCAAACTGGGCCGCAACCAGCTGCGGATCGGCATGTTCCCCGCCGTCGATCCCGACGACGTCGCCGCCGTGACCGCATGCATCGATTGGGTGGTCGAGCGACTCCACTGAGAGCCGTCACGAAGAGTAGTCACACCGGTAACATCCGCCTCAACTTTACCAATCGCGATCAACCTGGCACGCTGCGTGCACGCTGCGGATTCTCCACGCCGGACCTGGAATTTCGGGTCCGGCGCGCCTCCGCGGCATGTTGCGGTTGTGCATCTACCGTCACCCTGACGGGGAGTGTGAGAGAGCGGGAGGCCGCGGATGCGGGCGCTGCGGGTCGTCGGGATCAGCGAGGGCGGCGGGGAGCTCTCCGTCGTGCTCGAGGATTCCGGGCGCCAGGAGCGGTTCACCGTGCCCGCCGACGAGCAGTTGCGCGCGGCCGCCCGGGGGGACCTCACCCGGCTCGGCCAGATCTCGATCGAGTTGGAGAGTCAGTTGCGCCCACGTGAGATCCAGGCCCGAATCCGTGCTGGAGCGTCCGTGGACCAGGTGGCAGCGGCCGCCGGTGTTCCCCCACAGAAGATCGAGCGGTTCGCGTATCCAGTGCTCCTGGAGCGCTCGCGCACGGCCGAGGTCGCCCAGCGGGCCCACCCGATGCGCGCCGACGGGCCGGACACCCGCATGCTGGGCGACGTCGTCGCGCACACGTTCGGCCTGCGCGGCCAGGAGTACCACTCGGCCGAATGGGACTCGTGGAAGGGCGACGACGGACGTTGGGTCGTCGCGCTGTCGTGGCGGGCGGGCCGCTCGGACAATCGGGCGCTGTGGACGTTCCAGCCGGGGGCGCACGGGGGCACTGTCACCGCGGTCGACGAGCACGCCCACGACCTGGTCGAAGGGTTGCCCGCGCGGCCGCTGCGCACGGTCGGGCCGGTGATCGACATCCCCCGGCCGGACGAGCAGCCGCCGCCCGCGCCGGAGGAAGGTCACGCGCTGCGCGCAGCGGCGTCGGACATTGCGGCGCGTCGGGACGTCTCCGACTGGTCGCGCGTCGCGCCCGAGCCGCGCCGCCCGGAGCCGCGGCGGCAGGCCATGCGCTCCGAGCCCGTCGAGGCCCCGCAGCGGGAGTCGCAGCCCTACGCCCGAACCGGCCGGGGCGAAGAGCCCGCCACCGAATGGCCGGTCTCCCAGCGGCAGTCCGAGGAGCGCGACCCGGCCCGCGGCGCCGACGCGGCTCCAGCGTCCGCTGCCGCGAGAGCAGCCAACGGCACCCGGCCGAGCAGCACCCCCGGGCCGGGCGACACAACCTCGGCGGGGGCGGGTGCGCCGGCTGCCGCACGCGCATCCGCGGCCGGCGCACCCGCCGCAGGCCGACAGGCGACGACGGGCGCGGCAACGCCAAAAGACGACGGGCTTCGGCCGAGCGCCGCGCTCGCACCGGGCAGCGCCGCGCACGCGGGTGAGGCGGCTGCGAGCGGCTCCACGGCGACAGGCTCGACGGTGACCGACTCGGCTGCGAACGACTCGGCTGCGAACGACTCGGCTGCGAACGACTCGACCACGAACGACTCGGCTGCGAACGACTCGATCACGAACGGCTCGACGGCGAACGACTCGACGGCGAACGACCCGACCACGAACGGCCCGGCGGCGACCGACTCGACCACAAACGGCCCGGCGGCGACCGGCTCGACCGCGACCGTCTCCACGCCCAAGGGCTCGACCGCCACCGACTCCGCTCAGACGGATTCCCCGCAGGCCGAGACCGCCGTGCCGAGCGCCCGATCACCTGAGCCCGAGTCGGCCGTTGATCATCAGCGCACCGATGCCCCCGCTGCGGGAACCGGCGCCGACGACGTCACGAAGCCCGAGGACTCGCTGACCGAGCCGCCCGCGCCTCGCCAAGCCGAGCCCGCATCCCAGGCGCCGAAGCGCAGCCGCAAAGGCAAGCCCGTCATGCCCTCCTGGGACGAGGTGCTCCTCGGGGTGCGCAGCCAGCGCTGAGCACCACGGCACCCACGTCGCGATGACGGCACCGCCGCCCCGACAGCGGTGCAGGCACCACGGCAAGCATCCGACCGGGCAGTTCGGGATCGGCGCTCCCCCGCACGGCTTCCAGCAGGCCCCATCGCGAGGGCCCCTCCTCGGCCGGATCGACGAGCTGGCCGCAGCCCTCCAGGTCTCGTGAGTCCGCCTACTCGGCGGCTTCCGCGGCCGCGAGCCACTCCAGTTCGACGTCCTCCCGCTCGGCGACGACGGCGCGCAACCCGCCATCCAGGGCCAGCAGCCGCTCGGGGTCGGTAGCGGCGTCGACCATCTGCTCGTGCAGGCGCTTCTCCTGGCCGGCCAAGGTCTCCAACCGTCGCTCCAGCCGTGCGGCCTCCTTGCGGGCCGCCCGTTGCTCGGCACCCGGACGCGGACCGCCCGAAGGGGGCTGCGCCGCACCGCCGGAAGCCGCCGCTCCCGCGCCCCGCCCCGTCGACCGGGCTGTTGCCGCGCCGCCTGCCGTCGACCCGATGCGGAGCCTGCGCCGTTCCAGGTACTCGTCGATCCCGCCGGGCAGGTGCGTGACCTTCCCGTCCCCCAGCAGCGCGACGACCGTGTCACACACACGCTCCACCAGGTACCGGTCGTGGCTGACCACGACAAGCGTGCCCGGCCAGCCGTCCAGCAGGTCCTCGAGGCGGGCGAGCGTGTCGACGTCCAGGTCGTTCGTCGGCTCGTCCAACAGCAGCACGTTCGGCTCGGCCATCAGCAGCCGGGTGAGCTGCAGCCGCCGCCGCTCGCCGCCGGACAGCTGCCCGACGGGCGTCCACTGCCGCGCCGCGGGAAACCCCAACCGCTCCAGCACCGACGACGCCGTCAACTCCAGCTTCCCCAGACGCACATACTTCGCCACGGCCTCGGTGGCCTCCAGCACACGCATTTCCCCGGGCAGGTCGACCAGCTCCTGCGACAGCTCCGCGACCTGCACCGTGCGGCCGCGCACCAGCCGTCCGCCGTCGAGCGGCCGCGCCCCCGTGAGCGCATGCAGCAACGTGGTCTTGCCCGAGCCGTTGACCCCGACGATCCCGATCCGCTCGCCCGGGCCGAGCCGCCAGGTGACCCGGTCGAGCAGCGCGCGCCCGCCGACCCTCACGGTGGCGTCCTCCAGCTCCAGCACCGTGCGCCCCAGCCGGTTGGTGGCGAATCCGAGCAGCTCCACCTTGTCGCGCAGCGGCGGCACGTCGGCGATCAGCGCCTCCGCGGCCTCGATGCGGAACCGCGGCTTGGACGTGCGCGCGGGCGGCCCGCGCCGCAGCCAGGCCAGCTCCTTGCGGGCGAGGTTCTGACGGCGGGCTTCGGCGGCGTCAGCCTGTCGCGCGCGTTCGGCCCGGGCGAACACCCAGTCCGCGTAGCCGCCCAGGTAACCCTCGACGCGTCCGCCCGCCACCTCCCACGTGCGCGTGCACACGGCGTCGAGAAACCACCGGTCGTGCGTGACCACCACGACCGCGCACCGGCGCGCCACCAGATGTTCGGCGAGCCAGCCGATGCCCTCGACGTCGAGGTGGTTGGTCGGCTCGTCGAGGACGACCAGGTCGAGGTCGCCCAGCAACACCCTGGCCAGCGCGACCCGTCGCTTCTCCCCGCCGGAGAGCCCGTCGACGGTGCGGTCGAGGTCGTGCACGCTCAAGCCTTCGAGGACGTCGCGCACCTGAGGGTCGGCGGCCCACTCGTGCTCGGCCGTGTACTCCCCGAGGACGACGTCGCGCACCCGCGCGCCGGGGGGCAGGTCGTCGCCCTGGGCGAGACGCGCCAGCCGTAGCCCGCCGACGCGGCTCACCCGTCCGCCGTCGGGGGTCCGCGCGCCGGTGAGGAGGTCGAGCAGCGTGGTCTTGCCGCCTCCGTTGAGCCCGACGACGCCGATGCGGTCGCCCGACTCGACGCCGAGCGACACGCGGTCGAGGAGCACCCGCGAGGCGTCGCCGGGGACGTGTGCGGTGACCGTCTCGAGGTTGACGAGGTTCGGCATCAGGCGCGCACCGGGGGCCAGGAACCGGGTGGCGAGGGTGGGCCTAGAGGGCCGGGCTCGGGAGCTTCGACGATCCGCGCGCCCGGCACCGGCCCGTGCGCCACCCGGACGGTGCGGCACACCCCCAGCCCGGCCAGCTCGGTCGCGACGTCCAACGCCGCATCTGCCCCGCCGCACAGGAACACGCACGTCGGCCCGGAGCCGGAGACGAGCCCGGCGAGCGCGCCCGCGTCAACGCCCGCCCGCAGGGTGCGGCGCAGCTCGGGGGCGAGGCTGACGGCCGCGGGCTGCAGGTCGTTGGCGAGGGAGAGGGCGAGCTGGCGCGGGTCGCCGCCCGCGATGGCCTCCAACACCGGCTCGACGGGCCGTGCGGGGGGCACGGCGCCGCCCCGGAGCCGGTCCAGCTCGCCGAACACCGCCGGGGTGGACAGGCCGCCGCGATGCAGGGCGATCACCCAGTGCTGGGTGTGGCGCGACAGCACCGGGACGATCTGCTCTCCGCGGCCCGTGCCGAGCGCGGTGCCGCCGTGCAGCGCGAACGTGACGTCGCTGCCGAGCTCGGCGGCGAGGCCGGACAGTTCGTCGCGGGACAGGTCGAGCTTCCACAGCGCGGACAGACCCACCAGGGCGGCGGCCGCGTCCGCGCTCCCGCCTGCCATGCCCCCCGCGACCGGGATGCCCTTGCGCAGGACGAGCCCGATGTCGGGATCCCGGTCGGCGCGCTCGGCGAGCAGCTGGACCGCGCGCCAGGCGAGGTTGGTCTCGTCAGCGGGGACCTCGGTGACTCCCTCGCCGTGGACCGCGATCGCGGGCTCCGGGTTGACCGCCACCGAGACCTCGTCGAACAGGCTGACCGCGTGGAACACGGTGACGAGGTCGTGGAAACCGTCGCAGCGCAGCCCGCCGACCTCCAGATGGAGGTTGATCTTGGCGGGGACCCGCACCGTGACGGGGGGCGGGACGGCGGACAGCACGGCGCAACCCTACGGCTTGATCAGCTGCGGACGGGCGCGACGTCGGGCCGCGGCACCACCATGTGCTTCGGTGTGGCAAAGCACAACGCCGCGATCAGGCCGACTACCAGCACCGCAGCAGGCAGCCACAGCGACTGGGCCATCGCCGCGCTGAATCCGGCATGCAGTGCCGGGGGCAACCGGGCCGTGGCGCCGTCGACCCCCCCGCCGGGCAGGTCGGCGGTGAGCCGCGCCTGCATGAGCACGGCGATGCCCGCACTGCCGAGCACGGCCCCGACCTGACGGGTGGTGTTGTAGACGCCTGCGGCGGCACCCGCCTGGTTCATCGGCAGGTTGCGGGTGGCCGAGGTGGAGATCGGCGCCCACATGTACCCGTTCGCCACCCCGATGAGCGCGATCGGCGCCAGCAGCACCCAGATCGGCGTGGCGGCGCCCATTACCCCGGCCAGCCAGGCCAGCCCGCCGACAAAGCACGCAAGCCCGAACCCGGCGACCCAGCGCGGGTGCGCACGGTCGGTGAGCCGCCCGACGTACGGCGACAGGCCGCCAGAGATGATCGCCATGGGGACGAACAGCAGCGCGGCCCGGGTGGGTGACAGCCCCAGCACATCCTGCGCGTAGAGCATTGTCGGGAACGCCATCGCGGTGACGCCGAACCCGACGGCGGCGATCGCGATGCAGGCGAGGCCGAAGTTGCGGTCGCGGAAGAGGCGGAGCGAGAAGAGCGGCTCCGCCTTCGTGCGCGCCTGCCACACGACGAACACCGCCAGCACCGCGACGCCCGCGACGATCAGCGACCACACCGAGACCGGCCCTGCGATGGTGCCCCAGTCGTAGGTCTGGCCCTCCTGAATGCCGAAGACCAGCAGGAACATGCCGACGGCCGAGAGCACGACGCCCGGGAGGTCGAACCGGTGCACGTGGGTGGGCAGCTCGGGGACGAGCCGGGCGGCGAGCACGAGGCCGACGACGCCCACCGGCACGTTGACGAAAAAGATCCACTCCCAGCCGAGCCCGTCGACGAGCACACCGCCGAGGATCGGCCCGACCAGTGTCGCGACGCCCGCGACCGCGCCCCACAGGCTCATCGCCCGGCCGCGCGACTCCGCCGGGAACGTGCGGGTGATCACGGCCATCGTCTGCGGCATCATCACGGACGCGCCGAGCCCCTGCACCACGCGCGCGGCGATGAGGCCGCCGATCGTGCTCGTGAGCCCGCACCACAGCGACGCGAGCGTGAATATCGTCAACCCCACGAAATAGACGCGGCGTGGCCCGAACCGGTCGCCGAGGCGGCCGGTGATGAGCAGCGGCACGGCGTAGGCCAGGAGGTAGGCGCTGGTGACCCAGACGACGGCATCGACATCCGTGCGCAGCGCCGCCAGGATCGTCGGCGTCGCCACGGACACGATCGTGGTGTCGACGAGGATCATGAAGAAGCCCACGCACAGCGCCCAGAGCGCAGGCCATGGGCTGCGGCCAACGGTGTCCTCGACCATGCCCCTGAGGCTACGTGTGGACCCCGACAAGAATCGGTCCGCAGGGGCGTCGCGATTGCCACGCAAGCGTCCCGTCGGCGGCGTCGGGGTGGCGGCACCGGCGTAGCGGCGGCGTCGGGGTGGCGTCGGCGGCGTCGGCGGCGTCGGGGTGGCCGCGCCGGCGTCCCGACGCTGGTGCGGGCACCGGAACGCCGGTGCGGGCTGGGGGCAACAGGCTGCGGGCCGACGGCACCCGGGCCGGGCGGCCCAATGGCGCGGGCCAAAAGGCCACCGGCGTCGGGCGCGCCGGGCCGTGAGCTTGCGCAGGGCGGGATCCGCTAAGCCGGGGTTCAGCGCGTTGATCGGCGGAAGTGGGACATGCGCGCCAAATATGGCCGTCATGTCCCACTCTCGGCGATCAACGCTGGCGGCGAACCCCCGTCCTTCGAGTTCGAGCGCAGGGACCGACGTTTCGTCGGCCGCGCAGCGGCACCGAGGGGTGCAGCGGGGCCAGACCCGACCGCTACATGCAGCCGCCCGGGCGCCGTCACCGGGTCGCTGTGAAGAGAATCAACCGCAGGCGACCTCCTTAGGCGATCTTGTCGAGGGTGACGTAGTAGCCGAGTCCGGTGAGCTGTTTGATGAGGCGGTCACGTTGGTGGTCGGTGTTGCGGCGGGTGAACCAGTCCCCGCCCAGGTCGTCGTAGTCGCAGTCGTGGGTGAGCAGGTGCCAGCAGATCACCAGGATGGAGTGCGCGACGGCGATGGCGGCCTTCTTCTTCCCGATCCGCCGCGCCAGCCGCCAGAACTGGGCCGACAGGTAGGTGTCGCGGGTGCGGGCGGCGGCCCAGGCGCACTGGGTCAGGATGTCGAGCAGCCAGACGTCGCCTTTGGTGGTCTTGCCCGAGCCGCGTTTCCCGCCGGTGATGTTGTTTCCCGGGGCGAGGCCGGCCCAGGAGGCCAGGTGCGCGGCGGTGGGGAAGCGGGTCATGTCGACGCCGATCTCGGCGATGACGGTCTCGGCGGCCCGTTTCCCGACCCCGGTGATGGTGTCGAGTCGGTCACGGGCGCGGGTGAAAGGGAGACCGGTCTCGCTGGTGTGGGTGGCGACCAGGGTGTCGACGCGCTCGTCGAGTCGGGCGATCGCCGCTTCGAGGTGGGCGGTGTGCTCCAGGCACAACCCGATCAGCAGCGCGTGGTGCTCGGTGAACCGGCCGCGCAGGGCCTGACGCAGCGCGGGGATCTTGCGCCGCAACCGGCCTTTGGCCAGCTCCGCGAGCATGTCCGGGTCGCGCTCGCCGGCGACCAGGGCGGCCAGCATCGCCCGACCGGACACCCCGAGCACGTCGGAGGCGACCGAGTCCAGCTTGATGCCCGCGTCTTCCAGGGTTTTCTGGATCCGCTGGCACTCGCTGGTGTGGGCCTGGATGAGCCGTTTGCGGTAGCGGGTCAGGTCCCGCAACTCCCGGATCGCCGGCGGGGGCACGAAGCTGCCCCGCAGCAGCCCGTGTTCGAGCAGCTCGGCCAGCCATTCCGCGTCCAGGACGTCGCTCTTTCGGCCGGGTAGGATCTTCACGTGGTGGGCGTTGACCAGCTTCAACGCGAACGCCCGCTGCTCCAGCACGTACCAGACGGGTTTCCAGTACGAGCCGGTGGCCTCCATCGCGATCTCGGTGACACCCTCGGTGGTGAACCAATCGGCCATCGCCTCCAACGACGCGGTGAACGAGGAGAACGTACGGGTCTGCTTGCGTCGACCCCGCCCCTTCGTCGCCGGGCCCCGCACACAGGCCACCACCTCGTCCTTGCCGATGTCGATCCCTGCGCAACACTCCACCAACACCTCCACCAGCGACCTCCTCGACCGCAACGTCCTACCGGTGGGATCGGCGGGGCCAACCGATCAACGACGCTGTGAAGCGTGCACGAAGGACAACAGTTCGAGGTGCCGGGAAGGCCCCTGGCGTCAGTCTCTTAAACGGGTTCGCGCGCACCAAGCGCAAACGAGCTCGGCCGACCCCGACCAGATTCTCATCCTTCGAGGCGGCCCGCGGCAGCGGCCATGGGTTCTCTTAAGAGGCCGCCGCGATGCGGGCGAAGTCGGCGATCGTCAACGTCTCGGCACGGGCGCCGGGGTCGACACCTGCCGCACGCAGGACCGCCTCGGTCGCGGCCGGAGAACCCGCCCAGCCCGCCAGCGCCGATCGCAGGGTCTTGCGCCGGTGCGCGAACGCGGCGTCAACCACGGCGAACACGGCGGCGCGGTCCCCCTGGGGTGGCGAGCGGCGGTCGAAGGCGAGCAGGCCAGAGTCGACGCCAGGCACCGGCCAGAACACCGACCGCGGCACTGGCCCCACCCGGCGGGCCGCGGCGAACCACGCGAGCTTCGCGCTCGGCACCCCGTAGGTGCGGCTCCCGGGGGTGGCGGCAAGCCGCTCGGCGACCTCGGCCTGCACCATGACGAGCCCGTGCCGGACACCGGGCAGCTCGGCCAACAGGTGCAGCACGACGGGCACGGCGACGTTGTAGGGCAGGTTCGCGACCAGCGCCGTCGGCGGCAGGGCGACGCGGTCGGCCGCTCGGTCGTCAGCCCGGAAGGCAGCGCCGTTGGCGGCCGGGTCAGCAGCCAGGGCGGCGGCGCGCCGACGGAGTGCGTCGGCGGCCGGGTCAGCCGCCAGGTCGGCGGCGCGCAGGCGCAGGGCGTCGGCGGCGTGGACGGTGAGCCGGTCGACCAACGCGGGCGCGCGGTCAGCGACCGTCACGGGCAGGCGGGCGGCCAGCACCGGGTCGATCTCGACGGCGTGGACGGCGGCCACCTCCGGCAGCAGCGCCAGGGTCAGCGAGCCCAGGCCGGGCCCGACCTCCAGCACCACGTCGTGCGGCCGGAGCGCGGCGGCCCGCACGATGCGGCGCACGGTGTTGGCGTCGTGCACGAAGTTCTGGCCCAACCGTTTCGTCGGACGCAGGCCCAACTCGGCGGCCAGCGCCCGTACCTCGACCGGGCCGAGCAGCCGCGCCTCGCCCACCGTCACGGCGAAAGCGTGCACCCCGCCTTCGGGGCGCCCGTCACTGGGGCAGGCCGAGCTTGCGCGAGCAGGCAGGCCAGGCGCCGTAGCCGCCGCCGTGGGAGTCGCGCACCTTCTCCGCGACCGCGATCTGCTCCTCCCGGCTGGCCTGGCTGGGCAGCGACGCGTAGGTGCCACCGCCGAACGCCCGCCACGTGCCTGCGTCGAACTGCAGGCCACCGTAGTAGCCGTTGCCGGTGCTGATACCCCAGTTGCCGGTGGCTTCGCACTGGGCGATGCGGTCCCAGACGCTGCCGTCGTCGACGGTGGGCGCGGCGGGCACGTCGGCGTTGGTGCCGACGCGCACGATGCGCGGCACCGCGGCCGTCATGGCACCCGCCCCGACCTGCTGACGACGCACCTCCTGGCCGTTCTGCACGTAAATCTTCATGATCGCGCTGGCCACGCCCGGCTTGCCGGGGTTGACGACGACCTCCTTGCCCCGCGGAAGCGCCGGGTCGTCGATCTTCTGGACGGGCGGCGGCGCGGCACGCGTCTCGACGACCTCGCCGACGCCGTTGCGGACGACCTGCACGTCGGTGCCGTCGGTGAGCGGGGTGTCGCCGCTGGGGAGGGAGACGTCGTCGGGGCCGAGCGCGATGTGATGCTCCTCGAGCAGCCCGGCCACCGTGCCCGCGGTGGTGGTCACCGGCGTCTTGGCGCCGGTGCCATCGGTCAGCGTGACCTTGTGCGGCACCCGCAGCTCCAGCGCGAGCCCGGCCAGCGGGATCGCGGTGTTGGGCGAGGTGGACATCTGGATCGGCTGCGCCTGCACCCCGAGGACGGCGAGCGCCTGACCGACCGTCGACGCGGTGGTCCAGACCTCGCGCTGCGACGGTCCCTCATCGAGGAGCAGCTTGCGGGCGCGGCTGAAGATGACATGGTCGCCGCTGTCGATGGTCGTGGGCAGGGCGGGCTCGACGCGGTCCTCCGGGGCCGCGCTGATGCCCGCAGCCTGCAGTGCCGCCGCGACGTCTCCGGCGAACGTGTGCACCGTGCGGTCCTGGCCGTCGACGGTCAAGGTGATCGTCTTGTCCATGGCCAGCGCGGCCCCCCCACCGCCGACGAGGGCCAACAGGAGGGCGAGCACGGTGGCACGCACGGCCACGCGGCCGGACGCGGGTCGGGTGGCGCGGCGGCGCTCGGCCCGGCTGGGACGAGCGGAGACGGGCTCTTCGACGGCGGCGAACGGGTGCGTCAGCGGCTCGTCGGCTAGGGGCCCGCTGAGCCGGTCGTCGAGGTCGGAGCCGACGGCGGGGATGGGGGCGGTGATCGGCCCGGCGTCGGGGACGGCGACGCGTCCGGTCTCCCGGGCCGATCGCGCGACGACCTGCGGGGCCTCCTCGTCGGCGGCGGGCTCCGTGACCGCGGCCGATGCCGCGCGGGCCACCGCGTTGCGGTCGCGCTTGCGCCGGCGCGACTTGTCCCCCGTCGCGGGATCAGGTGTCGGGCCCGACACAGCGGTCGGGGTTGCACTCGACGTGGCGGCGCTCAGGCCCGGGGCGGTCGCACTCGGCCCGGCCTGCCCCGCAACAGCGCTCGACGTGACGGCGCTCAGACCCGCCGCGCCCGGCCCGGCGGCAGGCAGGCTCGACCCAGCAACCTCGGGCGCACCCGAGCCGGACGCCTCCGTCGCCGAAGGGGCGGGCGTCGCCGTCCACAAGCCGGCGGCCGGGTTCACAGGCGCGGGGGGGACCGGCGGCTCCGGGTCCGTCAACCCATCCCCGACGGGCGTGGCGGGCGTGAACAGCTCCCCCACGACCCGCGGGATCGGCCCCGTCATGTCCGCGGAGCTGATCACCGGGATGCGGCAGGTCGTCTCCGTGATGTGCTCGGGCGCGACGACCGGCAGCTCGCCCGTTGCCGGGTCGACCGACGCGTCCTCGGAGAGCCCGCCGCGGCCGGGGTAGGCGACCACGCCCTGCGACCGCGACACCACCGACTCGACAGCAGGCCGCGCCGACGGGGCCGGGAAGTCGATCGGGTCCCGGACCTCCTGTGGTCCGTACCAGTCGGCGTACGGCTCGGCCTCTGGCGTCGCGCCCACGATCACACCGACACGGGCACGCGCAGCACGGCGCCGCGCACGCGCAGAGACGTCGACCACAGTCAGCCTTACCCTCGTCGGACCGGGCAGGGGAGCGAGTCGCGGTCACGACGGCCCGGGGCGGGTGGTTCTGGGGGAGCGCCCCGGAACCGTCGTGACCGCGATGCTGGGGAGCGTTCCCCACCCCGGCTTTGCGATCACGGAACCGTAACGGGGGGTGAGCAGTGGCCTCGACCCGTGACACACCGCGAGCGCCGAACGGCGCCCTCGCTACGCCGAATGTGGATCCGTTGCGCCCGATGCCCCCACCGACGGGCCGGGCGGCAGCTCGCCGAGCCGAAACACCCGCTCGGCGTTACGCCGAGCGCATGACGCGAGCCGCTCGTCGGTCACGCCGCGGACGGCCGCCAGCGCCCGCACCGTCCACGGTAGACAGAAGGGCTCGTTGGTCCGGCCACGGTGCGGGTGCGGGGTGAGGAACGGCGCGTCGGTCTCGACGAGGAGCTGGCCGTCGGGCACCAGTGCGGCCGCCGCGCGCAGGGCGGGCGCGTTCCGGAACGTGACGGGCCCGGCGAACGAGAGCACGTAGCCTGCGTCGACGCACTCACGGGCCATCGCGGCGTCGCCGGAGAAGCAGTGGAACACGACCGTTTCCGGCGGGCCTTCCTCGGTCAGGATGCGCAGGATGTCGGCGTGCGCCTCGCGGTCGTGGATCATCAGCGGTTTGCCGAGGCGCTTGGCGAGGCCGATGTGCCAGCGGAACGCGTACTGCTGGGCGGCGGGCGGGGAGAAGTCCCAGTAATAGTCGAGCCCGGTCTCCCCCACCGCGACGACGCGGGGGTGGGCGGCGAGCCGCTCGATCTCGACGAGGTCGTCTTCGGTGACGGCGGCCGTGCGCGTGGGGTGCAGCGCGACCGCGGCCAGCACCCGGCCGTCCCAGTTCGCGGCGTCGACGACCCAGCGCGCGGACGGGAGGTCGTCGGCCACCGTGACCGCCCGCGCCACCCCGACGGCGGCGGCCCGGTTCATCGCCGCGGCCAGCAGCTCCGGTGTGGTGGCGCCGCACGCGTCAAGGTGCGTGTGGGCGTCCACAGTGGCCACGGGCAGCGGCTCCGGCGGGGGCGGCGGCGGCTTCACCCGCTGATGGGCGCCCACTCGGGCCCGGTCTCGCCGAGCGCGGGGTCGAGCTTGGTGAAGATCGGCGTGGGCCGGGCCAGCGGGCGGCCGACCTCAATCGGCGTGGACTCCCACCGCGCCTGCTCGGTGGTGTAGTCGCCGGTGAGTACGGGGTAGGCGGGGCCGTCGCCGAGGTCGTCGACCTCCGGACCTCCGGCTGCGCCGCCCACACCCCGCTGCCGCCCAGCGCCTCGTGCACCTGCTGCGCCGCGTGCGGCAGGAACGGCGTGAGCAGCGTGTTCGCGTCCTGCACGACCTGCAGCGCGGTGTGCAGGATCGTGTCGCGCCGGTCGGGGTCGTCCCTGCGCTTCCACGGCTCCTGGTCCGACAGGTACCGGTTGGCCGCCGACACCACCCGCATGGCCTCGCCGATCGCCTGCTTGAACCGGTTGCGCGCGAGCAGGCCGCCGACCGTGGCGAACCCGGCGCGGGAGGCAACGAGCAACTCGGCGTCGGCGTCCGCGGGCGCGACGGGCTTGGGGACCGCCCCGACGTTCTTGTGCGCCATGGAGATCGACCGGTTGACGAGGTTGCCCCACTCGTTGGCCAGCTCGAAGTTGGTGCGGCGGACGAACTCGTCCCACGTGAAGTCGGTGTCCTGGTTCTCCGGCCCGGCGACGGCGATGAAGTAGCGCAGGGCGTCGGGCCCGAACTCCTTGAGGAAGTCGCCCACGTAGATCACGGTGCCGCGGCTCGTCGAGAACTTCGAGCCGCTCATCGTGAGGTACT
This sequence comes from uncultured Actinomycetota bacterium, assembly GCA_963822805.1. Taxonomy (GTDB): domain Bacteria; phylum Actinomycetota; class Actinomycetes; order Mycobacteriales; family Pseudonocardiaceae; genus Pseudonocardia. Next base: position 236,705 of record CAWGIV010000013.1, read on the forward strand.
CCGACGAGACGATCTCGCTCGGCAGGTTCAGGGTGCCGAACGCGCCGGGGGTGCCGCCGTGGTCGCCCTGCCCGTTCTGGCCCAGCAGGAGCGCGGGCCAGATCACCGAGTGGAAGACGATGTTGTCCTTGCCCATGAAGTAGTAGCTCTGGGCGGCGGGATCGCACCACCACTGCTTCCACGCGTCCGGATCAGGGCCGCGCCGCGCCCACTCGACCGACGCCGACAGGTAGCCGATGACGGCGTCGAACCAGACGTAGAGCCGCTTCATCGGCCGGTCGCGCCAGCCGTCGAGCGGGATGGGGACGCCCCAGTCGAGGTCGCGGGTGATGGCGCGCGGCTTGAGGTTCTCGACGAGGTTGGCCGAGAACTTGAGCACGTTGGGCCGCCAGTCGGTGCGGGTGGCCAGCCACTGCCCGAGCGACTCGGCGAACGCGGGCAGGTCGAGGAAGAAGTGCTCGGTCTCGACGAACTCCGGCGTCTCCCCGTTGATCTTCGAGCGCGGGTTGATGAGGTCGGCGGGGTCGAGCTGGTTGCCGCAGTTGTCGCACTGGTCGCCGCGCGCGGCAGCGTAGCCGCAGATGGGGCAGGTGCCCTCGACGTAGCGGTCGGGCAGCGTGCGCCCGGTCGACGGGCTGATCGCGCCCATCGCCGACTTGGCCACGACGTAGCCGTTGCGGTGCAGCGCCAGGAAGAGGTTCTGCACGACCTCGTAGTGGTTGGTCGTGGTGGTGCGGGTGAAGAGGTCATAGGCCAGGCCGAGGCCCTGCAGGTCGGTCGTGATCACCCGGTTGTACTTGTCGGCCAGCTGCCGCGGCGTGAGGCCCTCGGCGTCGGCCTGCACCAGGATCGGGGTGCCGTGCTCGTCCGTGCCGCTGACCATGAGCACCTGGTCGCCCGCCATGCGCCGGTAGCGGGAGAAGACGTCGGAGGGCACACCGAAACCGGAGACGTGGCCGATGTGCCGCGGGCCGTTGGCGTAGGGCCAGGCCACGGCGGTCAGCACGCGGGTACTCATGGTCACCAGCGTAGGACCTGGGCGAAACCGGGTTTCCGGGGCGCCCCCAACTCTCCGTAGCGGTTGAGAAAAAGCATCAAGCCCCCCTAGATGCACGAACACTGTTCCGTGCGGGTAGGAAGGGTGCCGATGTCACTCTTCGCGATCGACCGGGAGCGAGTTGATCTGGTCGCGGAGATGATCGACGTCCCACCGATACCGACCCGAAGGGAGGCGCAGATCAGGCTTGACGTAGCCGGCTTGGACGTAGCGCTGCAACGTCCGCGCGGAAATACCGAGCTGACGGGCCGCTTCAGGGGTGGTGACCAGGGTCGGCTTCGGCACGGCAGTCACTCTAAGTTACTTGGCGGCGTATCAAGCCCCCCTAGACGCTTCTGTCACGATATTGCAGGCAAAGTCACTACTTGTTGGCCACACAGGGCTACAGTGGGCGAATGCGGTCTACTGACGCGCGCTGGTACCTGGCGGTCGAGGCGCTCGCGCGAATGCCGGAGCTCGCCCTTCGCCTGGTAGAGGTCCATCACGCCGACGAGAAGGGCTACTGCCGCGGCTGCATGGCGCCCGGCGGCACCTTGTTCGTCCGGTGGCCGTGCGGGCTGCACGGGCTGGCGACGGCGGCCACCGCACCGGCGGTGAGCTCGCGGGGTTCCGCCGACCGCCGTCCAGGGTCCGACGCGACCGGCCGCCCTGGCCGCGAGCCGTCTCACGGTGCGGGGCCGGATGGGGCGGCCGGCACCACGCCCGGCCCGCATACCGAGCCGTCGCCGTAACCACACCGGTCGCGGCTGCACCTGTCACGGCTGGCCGCCTTCACGGCTGCACCTGTCACGGCCGCGGCCGCCACGGGCCCGCCGGCCCACGGTCGCCCGGGCCGCAATTCCACCCGATGTCGGCCCACCCACATCGGCCGGTCCCACCCACGTCGACCGGCCCACCCGACCCAACCGGCCACCTCGCCGCGTCGAAAACCGGGACTCGCCGTGTCGAAAACCGGGACTGGCCGTGTCGAAGACCCGGACTCGCCGCGTCGAAAACCGGGACTCGCCGCGTCGAAAACCGAGACTCGCCGCGTCGAAAACCGAGACTCGCCGTGTCGAAAACCGGGACTCGCCGGGTCAGCCCGGCTGCTCGGCCAGCGCGGCGGCGTACAGCTCGCGCTTCGGCACCCCCGCCGCCGCCGCGACCGCGCTCACCGCGTCCTTCAGCCGCTCCCCGTCCGCCACCCGCTCCTGCACCGCCGAGACCAGCGACACCACGCTCGGCGTCCCGGCCGACGCCCCCGCGAGCACGACCGTGATCTCCCCCCGCACCCCTTCGGCCGCCCACGCGGCCAGCGCGGACAGCGGGCCCCGCCGCACCTCCTCGTGCGTCTTCGTCAGCTCCCGGCACACGGCCGCGGCGCGGTCGCCACCCAACTCCTCGACGGCGGCGGCGAGCGTCTCGGCCAGCCGGTGCGGCGACTCGAAGAACACCACCGCCCGCAGCTCGGCCCGCAGGCTCGCCAGCCACCGCCGCCGCTCCCCCGCCCGCCGCGGCGCGAACCCTTCGAAGCAGAACCGCTCCACGGGAAGGCCGGACAGGACCAGCGCCGTAGTCACCGCGGACGGCCCGGGCAGGCACGTCACCGGCAAGCCCTCGGCCACGGCCGCGGCGACGAGCCGGTAGCCCGGGTCGGACACCATGGGCATCCCCGCGTCGCTCACGACCAGCACGGTCCGCCCCGCGCGCACCTCGTCCAGGAGCCCGGGCAGCCGCGCGACCTCCACGGCGTCATAGTGCGACAGCACCCGCCCGCGCACCGACACGCCCAGCGCCGCGGCGAGCGCGCGCAGCCGTCGGGTGTCCTCCGCGGCGATCACGTCGGCCTCCCCCAACGCCGCGACCAGCCGTGACGACGCGTCCGCAGCCTGGCCCAAGGGGGTAGCGGCGAGCACGAGGCAGCCCACAGACGGGGCGGCTGACGGGGAGGACACGACCGTGAGCCTACGATCGGGCGCCGTGGCCACCTCGACCGTCGGCTCGGAAATCGACAGGGCACGGCACGGCCGACCCAGCCGTCCGGCCACCGACGACGACGCGGCCACGGGGGTCGAGCCGCTCGGCGAACCACCCGAAGGCCGCCCACCCGAACCCGCCGACGTCCTCGGCCCACCGCCGCCCACCGACCGCCTGCGGGGTTGGGTGGTCACGGTCGTTCTCGGGCTGGTGGCGATGTCCGTCCGGTTCGCGGGTCTTGGCAGCCCCACCGACGGCGGCACCCCCGTCTTCGACGAGAAGCACTACGTGCCGCAGGCATGGCAGATGCTGCGCAACGGCGGCGTCGAGGACAACCCGGGCTTCGAGCTCGTGGTCCACCCGCCGCTGGGCAAGCAGCTCATCGCGATCGGCGAGGCCGCCTTCGGCTACGACGCCGTCGGCTGGCGGGTCGCCGCGGCACTCGCGAGCGTGCTGTGCGTCGTGCTCCTCGTGCGGGTGGGACGGCGCCTCACCCGCTCCACGCTGCTCGGCGGGATCGCCGGAGTGCTGCTGATCTGCGACGGCGTGTCGCACGTCCAGGGCCGGATGGGCATGCTCGACGTCTTCCTGGCGCTGTTCGTGGTGGCCGGGTTCGCCACGCTCGTCTGCGACCGCGACGACGTCCGTGCCCGCATGGCCCGCGTCGTCGCCCAAGGCCGGGTCGGGGACTCGCCGCTCGGCCCGCGGATGGGCGTGCGCTGGTGGCGGCTCGCCACCGGGGTGCTGCTCGGGCTCGGGTGCGCGGTGAAGTGGTCGGGTGTCTACTGGGTGCTGGCGTTCGCCGTGCTGTCGGTGATCTGGGACCTCACCGCCCGGCGCGCCGCGGGGGTCGCGCACCCCTGGAAGGGCACGCTCGTGCGCGACGTGCTGCCCTCGGCGTGGGCCCTCGCGCTCGTGCCGGTGGGCGTGTACTTCGCGGACTGGGCGTTCTGGTTCGCCAGCGAGACCGCGACCGACCGCTACGCCTCCTCCAACGCCTTCTCCAGCCTGATGTACTTCGAGGGCAAGGTGCTGGCGTTCCACGAGGGGCTCACCACGCAGGCGGCGGGCGTGCACCCGTGGGAGTCGAAGCCCTGGTCGTGGCCGATGGGCCTGCGGCCGATGCTCTACTACTACGCGAGCGACGGGGTGACGGGCTGCGGCGACGCCCAGTGCGTCAGCGCCGTCATGCTCATCGGCACTCCGGCCCTGTGGTGGCCCGCGCCGTTCGTGCTGGCGTTTTCGCTGTGGCGGCTCGTCACGCGCGCCGACTGGCGCTACGGCGCGGCGCTGGTCGGCTACGCCGCGGGGATCGTCCCGTGGTTCATGGACATCGACCGGCAGATGTTCTTCTTCTACATGACGCCCGTGGTGCCGTTCCTGGTCCTCGCCACCGTGCTGGTCATGGGCGAGGTGCTGGGCCGGGCGCGCCTCGGGAAAGAACGACGCCAGACCGGGCTGCTGGTCGTCGGGCTGTGGGTGGGGCTGGTCGTGGCCAACTTCGTCTGGCTCTGGCCGATCCTCACCGCCGAGCCGATCAGCCAGGCGATGTGGGACGCGCAGCTGTGGCTGCCGAGCTGGCGGGCCTAACCGCCGACCGCCAGCAGCACGCTCGCGCCCACCGCGAGGCCCGCCCCGCCCAGCTGCAGCCCCGTGAGCCGCTCGCGCAGCACGACTCCCGCCAGCAGCGCGACCACCACCGGGTAGAGCGAGACGACCACCGCGCTCACGCCGAGGTCGCCCGCGCGGGTCGCGAGCAGGAAGAACACGTTGGCGAGCGTGTCGAACACCCCGGAGACCACGGCGAGCCGCCACGGGAACCCGGTCCCCGGTCGAACACCGCACGTCAGCGCGGCCACCGCGAACAGCACCGGCACCGACGCCAGCCGCCCGGCCAGCAACGGCCACATCCCCGACCCCGCCGGGCTGGCGTGCAGCCCGACGAAGAACACTGCGAACCCGGCGCCCGCGCCGAGCGCCATCATCGGGCCCAGGCGGCCGCCGCCGGTGCCGGGCGCGCCGCCCGCCGTCGCCAGGACGATCGCCACGAGCGCGATCCCGATCGCCACCAACGAGACCGGGCCGAGCCGCTCCCCGTCCACGAGCCCGATCAGCAGCGGCAGCCCCGCCCCGACCACGGCCGACAGCGGCGCCACCACCCCCATCGGCCCCACCGCGAGCGCCCGCAGGTAGAGCAGCAGGCCGCCGGTCCCCCCCGCCGCGGCCAGCACACCCCACCCGACCGCCGCCCACGACGGCGTGCCGCCGGCGAGCGGCATCGCCAGCACCAGCGCCACGAGCCCGGCGAGCTGCACGGTGGCCGTCACCAGGAAGACCGGGGCGCGGCGCGTCGCCATGCCGCCCGCGAAGTCGGCGAGACCGTAGGCGAGCGCACCGGGCAGGGCGAAGAACAGGGACATCGTTTTCCGTTCAGTGAACTAGGGGGTGTCTCGTGGATCAGCGATCGCGGTCTTCGCGCCGAGATGACCGCTGGCCGCGTTGTCGGACGACTCGAGTACGCCCGGTACGAGAGCCGTCCTCCGCCTTGCCATCGGCCATCTCGATCACGAATCCCATCGACCGTGATCCACGAGACACCCCCTAAACTCAGAAGGACAGCGAGCTGGACGCTACGACAGTCCAGCAGAGTTGTCGATGAGGTACGGCACACTGGACGGCATGCAGTCACCCGAGGCCGTCGCGTCCGCGGTGGGGCGCAACGTCCGCGCTCTGCGCCGGCAGCGGCGGATGACGATCGACGCGCTGGCCGCCGCCGCAGGCGTCAGCCGCGGCACGGTGATCCAGATCGAGACGGCGCGCGGCAACCCGTCCATCGGCACGCTGTGCAGCCTGGCGGCGGCGCTGCGCGTGGGCGTGGCATCCTTGGTGGACGGCGACGCCGCCCCGCGCGTGGTCGTGCGGCGGGCCGCCGAGGCGGCGGAGCTGTGGACGAGCCCGGCGGGCAGCAGCGCGGTGTTCCGCATCGGCACCGACCCGCCCGACGTCGTCGAGCTGTGGGACTGGACGCTGCGGCCCCACGACGGCTTCGACGGCGAGGCGCACCCGATCGGCACCCAGGAGGTGCTGTCCGTGTTGACGGGGCAGCTGGCCCTGCGGGTGGGGGCGTCCGAGCACGCCCTGGACACCGGCGACACCGTGCTGTTCCAGGCCCACGCCCCGCACCGCTACGCCTGTGTTGGCGACGCGCCGGTGCGGTTCGTCATGGTCGTCCTGCAACCGGGCGATGCAGGCCTCGTCCCCCCGACCGCGATCGCCGAGGCGACCTCGGGTCCCGAGGCGGAGCCCGCCGCCCCCTGAGCCGGCGCAAGCGGCAAAGCCGGACTCGGAGCGAAGGAGGCCCGTGCCCGACCACGAGGATGTGCTGACCAGCATCAGCCGCCGCTACCAGCGTTTTGCCGACCGGGAAGCGCGCGGCCGCTCGCCGCTCTACGACCAGTTCGCGCGGGCCGTCGCGGCCGATCCGACGGTGCTGGCCTTCCTCGCCGCGCTGCCCGAGCCCAAGCGGCAGCCGAACCTGCTGTTCGCCGCGGCCCGCTGGCTCGCAGGCGTCCCCGACAGCTACGCCGCGCTCCGCGCCGTCGTCCTCGAGCGGGACGCAGCGCTCGCCGAGCTCATGCTCACCCGACGCACCCAGACCAACGAACCCGCTCGCTGCGCCACCCTGTTGCCGGTCCTCGCGGCGCTCCCGCAACCCCTGGCGCTGCTCGAGGTCGGCGCCAGCGCGGGGCTGACCCTGCTGCCCGACCGCTACAGCTACGACTACGGCGGAAAGCGCCTCACCACCACGGACCCTGCTGCGCCGGTCCTGCGCTGCCGGCCGCGCGGCCCGGTGCCGGTGCCCGACGAACTACCCGACGTCGTCTGGCGCGCGGGCATCGATCTCAACCCGCTCGACGTCGCCGACGAGGACGACGTCGCCTGGCTGCGCTGCCTGATCTGGCCAGGCGAGCCGGAGCGAGAGCAACGGCTGGACGCGGCCGTTGCGGTGGCGCGGCGCGACCCACCGCGCATCGTCCGGGGCGACCTGGTCGACGATCTTCCCGCGCTCGCCGCCCGGGCGCCCGCCCACGCGACTCTGGTCGTGTTCCACTCCGCGGTGCTGGTCTATGTCAGCCCTACGAGGCGTCGCGACTTCGTCGCCGCCGTCGCCGACCTCGACGCCACCTGGGTATCCAACGAAGCGCCCGGAGTGGTGACCGACCTGGGCAACGAGCCGACCCCGCCGCCGGACACCGACGCGTTCGTCCTCAGCCGCGACGGCCGCACCGCACTGGCAATCACCGACGGGCACGGCACCTGGATCGAGTGGATCTCGCCATGACCGGTCGAGCCGAGCTCAACGGACCCGGTCGCCGCCGACCCACACCCGTCGCACGTCGCCCGGTCCGGCGAGGGCGAACACCTTGGCCAGCGCGTCGTCGGCGTCGGCGGCGTGCTTCAGCACCGTGCCCAGGGTGGTGGCGGCGTCCGGCGCGACCCAGACGGCGTCGAACTGCCTGCCGACCGACAGGTCGCCCACCTCGTCGGCCAGCTGCAGCGCTTCCGCGCCCGCGCGGGTGGCCAAATACAGCATGTGCGCCGGTGTGAGCGGCAGCCCCTCCGCGCCGAGCAGGGCCTGTATGAAGTACGCCTGCAGCCCTTCCCGGAGCAGCGAGAAGCTCGTGCCCGCACCCACGTCGGTGCCCAAGGCCACCCGCGCACCGCGCTCGACGTGCCGCCGCAGCGGGAACAGCCCGCTCCCGAGCGCGCTGTTGCTCGACGGGCAGTGCGCGACGGTGGTGCCTGCCGCAGCGCACAGCTCCAGCTCCGCGTCGGTCGGGTGCACGTTGTGCGCGAGCACGCTGCGCGCCCCCACCAGCCCGAAGCGGTGGTAGGTGTCCAGGTAGTGGGCGAAGTCGGGGAAGAGCGCGGCGACGGTCTCGATCTCGGCCCGGTTCTCGTTGACGTGCGAGGTGAACACGGCGCCTTCGACGTCGCGGAGCAGCGCGCCGCACGCCTCCAGCAGGGCGGGCGTGGTCGACAGCGAGAACCGCGGCGTGACCGCGTAGCGCAGCCGCTCCTTGCCGTGCCAGCGCTGGGCCAGCGCGAGCCCGTCCGCGTAGGCCCGCTCCGGGGTCGTCGCCAGCTCGGCGCGCAGCCCCCGGTCGCTCACCACCAGCCCCGCGGTCACCCGCAGGCCGCGCGCCGCCGCCCGCTCGAACAGCACGTCGACGGCGGGCGCGAAGTGGGCGCCGAACACCAGCGCGGTGGTGGTGCCCGCGCGCGCCAGCCCGTCGACGAACTCGTCGGCCACCGCGGCGGCGTAGCCGACGTCGGCCATGCGCGCCTCCTCCGGCAGCGCGCAGCGGTCCAGCCACTCCAGCAGCGGCCTGCCCAGCCCGCCGATCACCCGCACCTGCGGGAAGTGGACGTGGGTGTCCACCAGCCCCGGCAGTAGCACGCCGCCTGCCAGCTCCACCACCTCGTCGTCCGGCCGGACCGCCCGGACCCGCGCGAACGGGCCACGGTCGACGACGACGCCGTGCTCCACCGCGATCCCGGCGTCGGCCTCGGCGCGCAGGCGGCCGCCGTCGAACGGCGATTCCGGGGTGTCCAGGACCGTGCCGCGGTAGAGGGTCATGGCTTGATCACCGGTTGGGTGCCGGAAGCGGCCATATCCGGCCGGTTTCGCGCCGAACCGGTGATCACCGGCGTGGTGGCGCGCTCCAGCCGTCGCAACAGGTCGGCCGCCACGCTCACCGCGATCGTCGCGGGCTGCTTGCCCTCCAGATCCGGCAACCCGATCGGGGTCTTGATCCGGGCGAGCGCCGCGGCGTCGTGCCCCTCGGCGGTCAGCCGCTTCTCGAACCGGCGCCACTTGGCCGACGACCCGATGAGCCCGATCGAGCCGAGGTGCCCGCAGCGCAGCGCGGCGTCGCAGAGCGCGGCGTCCTCGGCGTGGTCGTGCGTCATGATCAACACGTGGCTGCCCTTCGGGAGCTCGCCCAGCACCAGCTCGGGCACCACCGCATGGTGCAGGTGCACCCGCGCCACGGCGTTGTCGGTGACCGGGGCCAGCCGCCCGGGGTCGACGTGTGGCGCGCGCGAGTCGACCAGGTGCAGCTCGATGTCGTGACGGCACAGCACCAGCGCCAGCTCGGTGCCGACGTGCCCGATGCCGAAGATCGCGACCGCGGGCACGGGCCGCAGCGGCTCGAACAACACGGTGACCTCGCCGCCGCAGCACTGCACGCCGTGCTGCGCAGGCGCCCGGTCGGAGAGGCTCGTGACGCTCGTCTCCGGCTCCGCAGCCCCCGCGGCGAGCATCGCCCGCGCGTGGACGACCGCGGTCTGCTCGAGGTTGCCGCCACCGATCGTCCCCCAGGTGCGCCGCTCGCCGACCACCATCTTCACGCCCGCCTCCCGCGGGGCGTGCCCGCGCGCCGCGATCACGGTGACGAGCACGCCGGGCTGCCGCGCCCGGCGCAGCTCGGAGATCGCCGTCAGCCAGTGCATCGCGCACCATCACCTCGCCCGGTCGCCCGACCCATGATCACCGGTTCGGTGCGGAAACCGGCCAGATCCGGCCGCATTCGCGCCCAACCGGTGATCACGACCATCCGTGCACCCACGTCAGTCCCCGACCGCCACCGGTGCGCGGGCCGCCGCGCGCGCCGCCGCCACCGCCCAGAACACCGCCTCCGGCGTGGCCGGTGAGCCCAGCTCGACCGGGTGTCCGGGCGGCCCGAACGCCGCAACGGCTTCCCGCAGCGCCTCCCGCACGCTGAACGCCAGCATCAGTGGCGGCTCGCCGACCGCCTTCGACCCGTACACGGCGCCGTCCTCGGCGGCCCGTTCCAGCAGCGTGACCCGGAAGTCCTCGGGCATCTCGGAGAAGCTCGGCAGCTTGTACGTGCTCGCCGCCTGGGTGGACAGGCGCCCGCGGGCGTCGCCGTCACCGGTGTCCCAGCGCAGGTCCTCCAGCGTGAGCCAGCCCGCGCCCTGCACGAACCCGCCCTCGATCTGGCCGAGGTCGACCAGCGGGGAGAGGCTGTCGCCGACGTCGTGCACGATGTCGACCCGGCGCAGCCGGTAGGCCCCCGTGAACCCGTCGACCTCCACCTCGCTGGCCGCCGCCCCGTAGGCGAAGTACTTGAACGGCTCGCCGTGCATCCGCTTGGAGTCCCAGTACAGGCCCGCCGTGCGGTAGAACCCGGCCGCCCACAGCTGCACCCGGCGGTAGTAGGCCATGTGCACCAGCTCGGCGAACGTGAGCTTCTCGTCGGTGTCGGCGAGGCCGGTAACGATGCCGTCGCAGAATCGGACATCGTCCGGGTGGATGTCGAGGTGCTCCGCGGCCACCTCGGCGAGCCGGGCGCGGATCTGGTCGCAGGCGTTCTTGACCGCGCCGCCGTTGAGGTCGGCGCCCGAGCTCGCCGCGGTGGCCGAGGTGTTGGGCACCTTGTCCGTGCGGGTCGGCGCGAGCCGCACCGCCGACAGCGGCAGGCCGAGCGCGGTCGCCGCCACCTGCAGCATCTTGGTGTGCAGGCCCTGACCCATCTCGGTGCCGCCGTGGTTGATCAGCACCGAGCCGTCCTTGTAGACGTGCACGAGCGCGCCCGCCTGGTTGAACGCCGTGAGGTTGAACGAGATCCCGAACTTGACCGCGGTGATCGCCAACGCCCGCTTGGTGTGCTCGTGCGTCGCGTTGAACGCCGCGATCCCGGCCAGCCGCCGGTCCACGTCGGCGCTGTCGGTCACCCCTGTCCACACCCGTTCGAGCCGCTCCGGGTGGCGCACCGGCTGGCCGTAGGGCGTGCTCTGGCCCGCCTGGTAGAAGTTGCGCCGCCGCAGCTCCTGGGCCGGGATGCCGAGCACGGGCGCGCACCGGCCGAGGATGTCCTCCAACACGAGCATGCCCTGGGGCCCGCCGAAGCCGCGGAACGCCGTCTGCGACGTCTTGTGCGTGCGCGCGATCCGCCCGTGCACCTCGATGTGCGGCACCCAGTAGACGTTGTCGATGTGGCACAGGGCCCGCGCCAGCACCGGCTCGGAGAGGTCGAGGCTCCACCCGCCGTCCGCGGTCAGCGTGGCGACGAGCGCCCGGAGCCTGCCGTCGGCGTCGAACCCGACCTTCCACGTGGAGTGGAAGCCGTGCCGCTTGCCCGACATCGTGATGTCCTGGGTGCGGTTCAGCCGCAGGCGCACGGGGCGACCGGTGAGGGTGGCGCCGAGCGCGGCGATCGCGGCGAAGCCGTGCGGCTGCATCTCCTTGCCGCCGAACCCGCCGCCCATCCGCAGGCACTGCACGGTGACCTCGTGGCTGCCGAGCCCCAGCACGTGCGCGACGATCTCCTGGGTCTCGCTCGGGTGCTGCGTGCTGGACTGGACGAAGATCTGCCCGTTCTCGTCGACGAGCGCGAGCGCCGCGTGCGTCTCCAGGTAGAAGTGCTCCTGGCCCGCGAACTCGAACTCGCCCTCGAAGACGTGGGCGCAGCTGTCCCACTGCGCCTCCGGCTCGCCGCGGCGCAGGGTGGGCTGCGCGCCCTGGAAGCTCTCCGCCGCGATCGCGTCGGTGACCTTCACCAGCGACGGCAGCGGCTCGTACTCGACCTCGACCCGCCCCGCGCCGATCCGCGCGGCTTCGAGCGACTCGCCGAGCACCCAGCAGACCGCGTGCCCGCGGAAGCAGACCTCGGACGGGAAGAGCGGCTCGTCGTGCTTCACGCCCGCGTCGTTCACGCCGGGCACGTCGGCGGCGGTGAGCACGCGCACCACACCGGGCACCGCCAGCGCGGGCTCGGTGCGCAGCGCGGTCACCATCGCGTGCGTGTGCGGCGCCTGCACCGGGTAGGCGTGCAGGGCGCCGGGGTAGCGGTTCACCAGGTCGTCTGTGTACAGCGCCAGCCCCGTGACGTGCAGGTCGGCGCTCTCGTGCGGCATCGACACCCCGACAACGGGGTTCGCCGGACGGGTGGCGAGCTCGGTCATGCGGTCACCTCCACTGCGTTGATCCCGGCGGCGTCGATCTCGGCGGCGAACTTGAGCAGCGACTGCTCGAGCATCGCCGTCCGGTAGGCGGCGCTGGCCCGGTGGTCGTCGATCGGCGTGCCCTCGTCTCTGAGCACGGCCGCGGCCGCCCGTACGGTCTCGGCGTCCCACGGCCTGCCGACCAGCGCGGCCTCCGTGGCGGTGGCGCGCACCGGCGTGGCCGCGACGCCGCCCAGCCCGATGGCGGCGTCGACGACCGTGCCGTCGGCGACGTCGAGCGCGAACGCCACGGCCACACTGGAGATGTCGTCGAACCGCCGCTTGGCGATCTTGTGGAACGCGGTGAGCGGGGCGAGCGGCAGCGGCACGCGCACGGACTTGATCAGCTCGTCGGGCCTGCGGACCGAGCGCCGGTAGCCGGTGAAGTACCCGTCGAGGGGCACCTCGCGCTCCCCGTCCGGCCCGACCAGCACGACCGAGGCCCGCAACGCCAACAGCGCGGGCGGAGCGTCGCCGATCGGGGAGCCGGTGCCGATGTTCCCGCCCAGCGTGGCGCCGTTGCGGATGAGCCGCGACGCGAACTGCGGCCACAGCGCGTCGAGCAGGGGCACCCGGCCGTCGAGCAGCTGCTCGCACTCCGAAAGCGTGAGCGCGGCGCCGAGCTCGATGTGGTCGGCGTCCACCGTGAACGTCCGCAGCTCGGGCAGCCGGTCGACGGCCACCACGAACGGGGCACGCGCGCCGCGGATGTTGACCTCGACGCCCCAGTCGGTGCAGCCGGCGATGACGGTCGCGGCGGGGTGCTCGGCCAGCAGCGCGAGCGCGTCGGCGAGGTCGGCGGGGCGCGCGAACCGGGCGGCCCGGGTCGGGGCGACGGCCGGGGCGGGCGCGCCCGACCGGGCGGCCAGCGGATCGTCGGCAGGTGGGCTGGACAGCGCGTAGGCGGCGTCGCGGATCGGGCGGTAGCCGGTGCAGCGGCAGAGGTTGCCCGACAGCGCGTGCAGGTCGAAGCCGTTGGGCCCGTGCTCGTGGTCTGCCTGCCCGTTCGCGGCGGGGCCGCTGCCGTTGGCGCTCGGCGTGGACCCGCGGCCCGGCCGGTAGTACTCGGCAGCCATGCTGCAGACGAAGCCCGGCGTGCAGTAGCCGCACTGCGAGCCGCCGCGGCAGGCCATCTCATGCTGCACCGGGTGCAGGTCGCCGGGCTGCCCCAGCCCCTCGGACGTGACGATCTCCTGGCCGTCCAGCGCGAGGATCGGCAGGAGGCAGGCGTTGATGGCCGTCCACCGGCTGTGGGCCGCGCCGTCCGGCCGGGCGACCAGCACCGAGCAGGCGCCGCACTCCCCCTCGGCGCACCCTTCCTTGGCGCCGGTCAGGCCTTGGTCACGCAGCCAGTCGAGCGCGGTGACGTGCGGCTCGATCCCCGTGATCGCCCGCTCCCGTCCGTTGATGATGACGGTGGGCTGGGTCGTGGTTGTGTTCGGCGTCATCGCCGCGATCCCTTCTCGTCGTGGCGGGTGGTTCGGCCTGCGCCGGTGTCGAGCCCGTCGGGTCGAGTGTGCTCCACTACATGGCCCAAGCACAGCAGGACGATTTCGGTCGGCTCGTCGTTGCGCAGGCTGCGCGGACAGTTGGATCTCGTCATGGTTCCAGGTGTCGTGTTCGTGCGCTGTGGATCGGGTTCGCGTTGGCCACCAGGTCGTCGAACCGATGGGCAGCGATCTTGGCGACCTCGATCAGCGCGGTGGCGTGCTCCTGGGTCGGCGAGTTGTTCAGCCGCGACCAGCCGTTGCGCAGAATCTGGTCGAACGCGGTGTGCTCGCGCACGGCCGTCACGAGCGGGAAGCCGAACTGTTCCCGGTACGCCCGGGTCAGCGCGGCCAGCTCCGCGTGCTCCTTCTCGGCCAGCCGGTGCAGCCCGAGCGTCGACTGGTCGGAGAGCGAGGCCGCCCCCGCGTGCGCACCGAGGTCGGGGTAGGAGTTGATCAGCTGCTCCTGCTCGTCGACGGTGGCGGCGAAGAGCGCCTCCTGGAACGCGCGGCGCAGGTCGTGGGTGTCGCCGAACGGACGCTGCGCGTAGGCCCGCTCGACCGCCCAGTCCGGGCCCTGGAAGAGCCCCGCGAAGGTGCGGACGAACGCGTCCGAGGACATGTCGTTGACCTGGTCGAGGCGCACCAGGTGGTCGCCGGGTGTCCCCGCCACTGCCGGGCCGCGGCCCTTGCCGAGGTGGTGGAACACCAGGTTCAGCAGGATCGCGGTGATGCTGCCCAACGTGATGCCGCTGCCGAAGATGATCTGGGCCCACTCGGGGACCGCTTTGGCGACGTCGGGCACGGCCGTCACGTACATCGCCAGGCCGACGCTGGTGGAGACGATGACGACGTTGCGGTGGTCGTGGAAGTCCACCCGCGTCAGGGTCTGGATGCCGACGACCGCGACCGTCGCGAACATCGCGATGGCGGCGCCGCCGAGCACGGGGTGCGGGATGCCCGCCACGATCGCACCGGCTTTGGGGATCAGCCCGAGCAGGATCATGATGACGCCCGCCGACGCGACCACGTAGCGGCTCTTGATCCGGGTCAGCCGCACCAGGCCGACGTTCTCGGCGAAGCAGGTGTACGGGAACGAGTTCAGAACGCCGCCGATCACGGTGGCGAGGCCGTCGGCCCGCAGCGCACGCGCGATGTCGCTGCGCACGATCCGCTTCTCGACGATCTCACCGGTGGCGAACACGTCACCCGTCGTCTCGACGGCCGTGATCAGCATGACGACGATCATCGAGACGATCGCGGCGAACGCGAACTTCGGCACGCCGAAGTAGAAGGGCGTGGTGACCCCGACCCAGGCCGCCCGGCCCACCGCGTCGAAGTGCGTGTCCCCGAACGCGAAGGCGACCAGCGTGCCGATGACCAGGCCCACCAGCACCGCGACCGTCGCCATGAAACCGCGGAAGACCCGCTGGATCAGCACGATCAGCGCCAGGGTGCCGAGCGCGTAGGCCATGTTCTTGGGGTCGGTCGGGTTGAGGGTCGGTCCGGCGCCACCCGCCGCGTCCGCGGCCGCCACCGGCAGCAGCGCGATGCCGATGATCGTGATGACGGATCCCGTGACCACCGGCGGGAAGAACCGGATCAGCTTGCTGAAGTACGGCGCAATGAGGAACGTGAAGATGCCCGCGACGATGACCGAGCCGTAGATGACCAGCAGACCGTCGGTGCCGCCGCCCGCCGCGAGGCCGATGGCGATCATCGGTGACACGGCCGTGAACGTCACGCCCTGCAGCAGCGGCAGCCGCACGCCGACCTTCCAGAAGCCGACCGACTGGATGATCGACGCGATGCCGCACGTGAAGAGGTCGGCGTTGATGAGGTGGATGAGCTGCTCGGTGGTCAGGTTGATGGAGTTCGCCAGCAGGATCGGCACGATGACCGCTCCCGCGTAGAACGCCAGGACGTGCTGGAACCCGTAGATCGCCAGCTTCGGCACCGGCAGAACTTCGTCCACAGGGTGGACGGCGGTGCGGGGCGGTTCCTCGATCGTCCGCGACATGGATGGGTGCCTCCTCGACAGAACCCCGGATGGGTGGCAGGCCGTCGGCGAAGTCCGCAGACCCCGCCGCGCAAACCACCGCGGCGCGCCTCCGGGACGGCCCAGCTTCAGCGGGTGTCTACTCCGCTATACGGAATCTTCTCTCCGTTCAGCGGAAAGAGTAAGCTCGGACGGGTGGCTGGTCAAGAGGTGCGCACCGCCGCGGCGGTATCCTCGTGGAGAGCGCTCTCACGATCGGCGGGTCGACGGACCGGTTCTGCTTTGCGGAGGTAGGATTCTGCATGCCGGAAGCGGTCACGGCCGGCGCGCAGCCCCGAAGATCGTTCGTGAGGATGGTTCCATGAGCAACGCTGGCGGCGTGGAGGGCACGGGCGGCGTCCAGTCGGTCGGCCGCGCCTTCGAGATCCTCGAAGTGATCGCCGCGCAGGGCGGTGAGCTCTCGCTTTCTGCGATCGCGGCCTCGGTGGGGCTGCCCGCGCCGTCGGCCCACCGGCTGCTCCGCACGCTGGTCACGCTCGGCTACCTGCGCCAAGAAGCCTCGCGGCGCTACGCGTTGGCTCCCCGCCTCATCCGGCTCGGCGACGCGGCGGCCAGGCAGTTCGGGGCGTGGGGACACCCGGTGCTGTCCGGGCTGATGGAAGCGATCGGCGAGTCGGCCAACATGGCGATCCTCGACGGCACGAACGCGATCTACGTCGCCCAGGTGGCCGGCAGGCACTCCATGCGCATGTTCACCGAGGTCGGCAGGCGGGTCCCGCTGCACGCCACCGGCGTCGGCAAGGCGCTCCTCGCGCAGCTTTCGGACGAGGAGATCCTGCGGATCCTCGACCTCGCGGGCATGCGGAGCATCACGCCGCACACCGTCACCGACCCCAACGTCCTGCTTCAGGAGCTGCGGGCGAGCCGGATCCGCGGCTACCTCACCGACGACGGCGAGCAGGAGGTCGGTGTGTCCTGTGTGTCGGTGCCCGTGCCGGACGCGCCCGCGCCCACCGCCATCTCCATCTCCGCGCCCACACCACGCATGACGCCCGACGTGATCCGGGAGGCGGCCGCCGCCCTGCGCGCGGCCGCGGCGGCCATGACCGAGCGGTTCGGCCGGGAACGCGTCGCCACCGGCTGACGACCGCCTCTGCCACCGGGCGACGCGCGCCACGAACCGGCGCCGGGTGATCGCGAAGTCCCCCGATCTGCGGTAGGACAATCCCGGATGTTGACGTCGAGGGCGCGAGGTGCGGAGCGAGATGACGGCTGGCGTGACTACCGACGGGAGCGGGCCACGGGCCGCCGACGTCCTGGTGCTCTTCGGGATCACCGGCGACCTGGCCCGGAAGCTGGTGCTGCCCGCGCTCTACCGGCTCGTCGAGCGCGGCGAGCTGACCGTACCCGTGATCGGTGTGGCACTCACCGACATGGACACCGAGGGCCTGCGTCGGCACGTCGCCGAGTCCGTGCGGAAGGCGTTCGACAGCGACGGCGGAGTCGACGACGCCGTCCTCACCCGCATGGTCGAGCGCACCGAGCTCGTGGCGGGGGACTACGCCGACCCCGCGGTCTTCACCCGCCTCGCCGAGGCGGTCGGGCCGGACGCGTTCGCGGTGCACTACCTCGCCGTGCCGCCGTCACTCTTCGGCACGGTGGCCGACGGGATCGCCGCGGCAGGCCTGGCCCCGCGGTCCCGGCTGATCGTCGAGAAGCCGTTCGGGCACGATCTCGCCTCCGCCCGTGCGCTGAACGAGCGCCTGACCGTGCACTACCCGGAGGACCGGATCTTCCGGGTCGACCACTTCCTCGGCAAGGAGCCCGTCGAGGACCTGCTCGTGCTGCGGTTCGCCAACACGCTGCTCGAGCCACTGTGGAATCGGGGGTGGATCGACCACTTCGAGATCACGATGGCCGAGGACTTCGACGTCGCCGACCGCGGCTCGTTCTACGACACGGTCGGCACCGTGCGCGACGTCGTCCAGAACCACCTGCTGCAGGTGCTCGCCTACCTGCTCATGGAGCCGCCGATGTCGGAGGCGGCCGACGCCCAGCGCGACGCCAAGGGCCGTCTGCTGGGCGCGGTGCGGGCGGTCGACCCGGCCGCGACGGTGCGCGGGCGCTACGACGGCTACGCCGAGACGCCGGGGGTGGCGTCCGGGTCGACGACGGAGACCTACGTCGCCCTCATGCTGCACGTCGACAACTGGCGGTGGACGGGCGTGCCGGTGTACCTGCGCGCGGGGAAGGCACTGCCGGCCACGCTGCTCGACGTCGTCGCGGTGCTGCGCACCCCGCCGCAGCCGTTGTTCACCGGCTCGTCCGACGCCCCGCCGCCGAACCTGGTGCGGCTGCGGCTGCAGCCGGACGCGGGCATCACCTTCACCCTCCTGGCCAAGCGGCCGGGGAAGGCGGACGTGGCGGTGCCGATCCCGATCTCCGTCGACTTCCGGCAGGTCCTCGGGCCGACGTACGCGGCCTACGAGCGGATCGTCGCCGACGCGCTCGCGGGCGACCCGTCGCACTTCGCGCGGTTCGACAACCTGGAGGAGGCCTGGCGGATCGTCGCTCCGGTCCTCGACGCGTCGACGACCCCGGCGCCCTACGCCCGGGGGACGTGGGGTCCGGCCGCGGCCGCGGACCTGCCCGGCCCGCAGGGGTGGGTGCGGCTGCCGCCCCCGGCGTCCTGAGCGGCGCAGGCCCGCAAGCCATCGCCGTCACCCCGTTCGCCCGGCCACCGGCTCGGACCGCGCGACGGTGACGAGCGCGAGCAGCCGTTGGATGGCCCGGGGGTCGTCGTCGAGCTCGACGTCCAGGGGCGGGATGGCGGGGCCGTCGATCGCGCCCGCCGCCCACCGCACGACCTCCACCGCCGTTGGCACCAGCAGGAGCGGCGTCGCGCCCGGCCCGACGTAATAGGCGGACGGGTCACCGGCGCGGTGCGTGACCGACCAGCCGGTCGCCGGGCCCCAGCACAGCAGTCTGCCCGCGAGCCAGGGTCGACGACGGCAGGGACCGACCCGCAGCCGGATGTCGATCGGGTCGACGAGCCGGCCGCCGATCAGCCGCATACCCTGCCGCGCGGCCTCGGCCACGACCAGCTCCCGATAGCGGGCCACGGCCGTCACCGCGTCCCCGCCCAATGCCGCCACCAGCGCGTTGTTGTTCACACGACCACCCTCGCCGGGGCGGGCGACCCGGACCATCGGGTGCAGCACCCATTTCCGGCCGCGCAAGCATGCAGGTGCGCGCCCGCGCATGGACACCGGCCGCCGCCGCGGCGAGGCTTGCGACATGGACGTGCAGACCCTCCGTCGCGCCCGGTCCCCCGCGACCGCGCTGTTCTGGCGGCTGCTCCTGCTCAATGCCCTGGTGCTCGTCATCGCGGCGGCGGTGCTGGCGCTGTCGCCGCTCACCGTGTCGGCGCCGGTGCTGCTCACGGAGGTCTCGGTGCTGGCCGTCGGGCTGGTGCTGATGCTGGTGGCCACCGCGGTGCTGCTGCGCGTCAGCCTCCGGCCCCTCGACGGGCTGGCCGAGCTGATGGCGCGCGTCGACCTGCTGCGCCCCGGTGAGCGGCTGGCGGTGCGCGGCCATCGCGACGTCGCGCATCTCCTCCGCACGTTCAACGACATGCTCGACCGGCTGGAGTCCGAACGCGGCACGAGCGCGGCACAGGCGCTGGCCGCACAGGAGGGCGAACGGCAGCGCATCGCCCAGGAGTTGCACGACGAGATCGGGCAGAGCCTCACGGTCGTGCTGCTCGGGCTCAAGCGGGCGCGCGACCGGGCTCCCGACGATCTGCGCGACGAGCTCTCCACCGCGGCGGAGCTGACCCGGGGATCGCTCGACGAGGTGCGCCGGGTCGCCCGGCGCTTGCGCCCCGGCGTGCTGGAGGATCTCGGCCTGGTCAGCGCGCTGAGCGCGTTGGCCACGGACTTCGCCCAGGCCAGCGCGGTGCCGGTGCACCGAGAGCTGGATCCGCGGCTGCCCGAGCTCTCCCGCGACGCGGAGCTTGTCCTCTACCGGATCGCCCAGGAAGGGCTGACGAACGTGGCCCGGCACGCGAACGCCACCCACGTCGAGCTGACCCTGACCGGCCTGCCGGACGGCGTGCTCTTGCGCATCGCCGACGATGGTCGCGGCATCGACGGCACGGCCGAGGGCGCGGGCATCCGCGGCATGCGGGAGCGCGCCATTCTCATCGGCGCCACCCTGCAGATCGAGGCCCGCGCAGGCGGCGGCACCGACATCCGACTGCTCGTGCCGTCATGAACGCCACGCGAATCCTGCAGGCCGACGACCACGCGCTCGGGCCGCATCCTGGACGGCGAGCCCGTGGCGGGCGACGGGGCGGAGGCGTCCCGGCACCCGTTCGATCAGGTAGGCCCAGATCTCCTGGTGGACCAGGTCGGGCAGCCGGGAGCGCAGCACCGGGCGGGGGCCGCGCAGGTGGGTTTTCAGCTGGTCATGCGCGGTTTCCTGTTCACAGCGCTGATGGTAGGCGGCGGACAGTTCGTCGGCGCGGGCCCAGTTGTCCACGGTGATGTCGGTGATGCTGGTCAGCGAGCACGATCAGCTCGCCGGTGCCGTTGCCGACAGGTCCGGGACGTCGTACTCGATGACAGGGCCAGGTGGATGACCGGACAGACCGCGCTCGTCGAAGGCGTCGGGAACGGTGTTGATGTCGACAGATACTGCACGGCGCGGGCGGCGGCCAGCAGCCGTTCCCGCCGCCGCCCGCGGATCGACGGTTTGATCAGCGCGGTCAGGTAGGTCCCGTCGCCCAACACCGCCACCACGGGCAGCTCGAGCTGGGTCGGGGCCCGCCACAGCAGCGCCGCCCCGGTCGCGGCCGCGGTGTCCCAGCCCTGCCAGGAGTACAGACCGCGGTCGGCGGTCAACAGCTCATCGCCGCGCAACCGCGGGTACAACCGCTGCGCGAGGGTCTTCTCCCCGACCGCGTAGGCATCGAGTTCGGCGGCCACGAACGCGTGGGTGCCGCACTCGGCCAGCGCCACCACCCGCGCCTTGGGGAACGCCGAGCGGTTGGGTCCCGAGCCGGTGTAGCCGAACTCGGCGGCGTTGGCCTTGCTGTCGGGCACGTCGACCTCGAACCCGTCAATGGCCAGCAGCCGCCATCGGCGCAGGAACGACCCCCGCGCGGTGCCCAACGCCACTGCCAGACGCGGTCGACCCCGTCGGTCCGGCGACCGGTCCGCAGACGCGTTCGAACAGCTCCGGGAACACCTCCCGGCCCAGGCGTTTGCGGGCCTGGGTGATCGCCGAGGTGGTCGGCACCGTCCAGGACGCATCCCAGCAACCCCACCGGTCCAGCGACCCGGTCACCTTCGTGGCGACCTCGCCGTAGTCATCCTCGGGAAACAGAGCAGCTCGCTCGTGTGGTGGGCCACCGCCTTGAGGACCAGGTCATGATCGAGGTTGTGGAAGAACCCTTCGATGTCCAGATCCAGCACCCACTCGTGGGACAGACAACGCTTCCGGCAGGTCGCTACCGCGTCCAGCGGCGAGCGACCCGGACGGTAGCCGTAGGAGTCCGGGTGGAACATCGGCTCCACCAACGGCTCCAGACAGGCCACCGCTACCGTCTGCGCGGTTCGGTCGGCCACCGTGGGCACCCCGAGGACCCGCACTCCCCGACCCCCGTCCTTGGGGATCTCCACCTTCCGCACCGGGGACGGGAAGTAACTTCCCGACGACATCCGGTTCCACAGCTTGTACAGGTTGTCCTTGCGGTCCTGCGCGAACTGCTCAACCGTGACGCCGTCGATCCCCGGCGCCCCTTTCTTCCCCTGACCTTCTCGAACGCCGTCACGAAGACCTCCTTCGAGATCTCGAACGGCTTCGAACCTGGCCGACTCATCCGGTTCCTCCCGAGAACTCGGTTGACCATCGATTCCAGACCTGGATGACCCGTCTCCTTCGCTCCACTCCCATTACAGGAGCTTCATCACTACTACGAGACAGTCCGCCCCTGTGCCCCGTAACCGGTACTCAACCCCTCGCGGCTCTTCACCACTTGAAGCACTCCCTCTCGCCCCCGCCCTGTCGACGGAGGACACTTCCAGGACGACAGGTTCCCGCGTTCCGAGCAGAAGCCCGGACCAAGCTCACGCCACCTACATGCCGGGCACCGCCTGGGCGGTAAACAGGTATCCGCCAGACTTCTCCCGAAGATGCGATCAATCCTCGGTTCTGGCACCATCTGGAACTTTCGACACTTCAACAGTGGTTCGCTCGCGCTCGTCTTCTTGGTCCACACCTGACGCACTCACCGGCGCGCCTTTTTCCGCATCGCTTCCCACCCCGGCTCTTAACCGACGCAGTATGCGGTGGTTTCAAGCCATCCCCTGCAGGACGGCTCCGGAGGGCTGATCGCCAGGTCCGGTGCCGGAGGTGCGCAGGCACACCCCACGCACCGAATCCGCTGATCACCGCGCCGCGGCGAGCCCGACCTGCAGGTGGCGCGCGTCGCGGCCGCCGGGACGGCCGGGGGTCAGGGCGTGGGCGGGTCGAACGTGACGGTCACGCGGTCGTAGCCCAGCGACTTCGTGAGCCCCGTCAGCATGGAGCGGGTGTTCTCCGCCGCGCGGGTGGTGAGGTCGCTCTTCGCCGCGGCGGCGTTGAGCTTCTGGGAAGCGATCGTGTACAGCTCGCTGTCGTCCTGCGGCTGGTCACCGACGGCGTCCTCGACCCGCTGCACCAGCCCACGCTGACGGCCGACGATCCGGGTCTGCGCCGGGTCCAGCACGGCCGGGGCGAGCGTGGGTGCCGGTAGCCGGATCGTGGCCTGCCCTCCGTCCGGCGAGGCGGTGACCATCCCCGGGCCGAGCCGGGAGAAGTCGACGCGCGCGTCGACCGAGCCAGTGGCGAACAGCGTCGCCCGGTCGCTGCTGAGCACGGCGGGCACGTGCGGTGTCTCGTGCGCGATGTCGACGAGCACCTGGAACGTGCCGGTCGCCGCGTGGTAATCGGCGATGTTGCGCACCGACAGGATGAGCGCGTCCGGGCTGCGGTCCACCGTCTGCGTGGACGACCCGACGAGCCAGTTGATCCCGATTCCGACCGGCACCAGGAGCACGAGCGCCACGACGACGGCGAGCATCTTCATGCGTCGTAGGCGGCCGGTGGGCGGGCTCGACCGGACGGTCGGCAGCGTGCGCAGCATGGCGGCCTCCTGTCATCGCGTCCGCACAGCATGCAACACCCTGCCCCGAATGTTTAGGGCCCGCCACGACGCCGCATCTGCTCAGGCGAAGGCCTTGACGATCGCCGCGCAGAACGCGGGCAGGTCGTGGGGGCCCCGGCTCGTGACCAACGATCCGTCCGTCACGACCTCCTCGTCGACGGCGTTGCCGCCCGCGTTGCGGATGTCGGTGCGCAGGCTCGGGTACGAGGTCAGCGTCCGCCCGCTCACCAGACCCGCTTCGACCAACGTCCACGGCGCGTGACAGATCGCCCCCACCGGCTTGCCTGCCGCGAACACGCCCTGCACGAAGCGCAGCACGTCCGGGTCGAGCCGGAGCCGGTCGGCGTTGACGGTGCCGCCCGGCATGATCAGCGCGTCGTAGTCGTCGGCGCTCACGTCGGCTACCCGCCGATCGACGTGATATGTGCCCGCGGGCTTGATGTCGCCGTTCATCGCCTGGATCTCCCCGTCGTCAACGGAGACGATCTCGGCCGTGGCGCCCGCTTCGGTGACCGCGTCGCGCGGTTGGGTCAGCTCGACCTCCTCCACGCCGTCGGTCGCGAGGATCGCCACACGGCGTCCGTCCAGCGCTGCCATGGTCAGCTCCCCTCGTAGCCCGCGTTCTGGGCCTGCCACATCCAGCGGGCCTCTTCCAGCTTTGCGACGATCTCGATCAGCAGGTCCTGCGTGACGAGGTCGGACTTCTCGGTGTCGTCCAGCCGCGGCCGCAGTGCGCGCACGACCACGTCGACCGACTCGAAGATCGCGGCGATGACGTCGCGGTCGCTGACCCAGCCCGCAGTGAACGGAGGCACCGCCGACTTCTCCGCCACGGTGCGCGCCCGGCCGTCGGGCGGGACACCGATCGCGGCCATCCGCTCCGCCACGTCGTCGGTGTACTTGCGGGCGGTGTCGACCAGCTCGTCGAGGTGCAGATGCACGTCGTGGAAATGCCGACCGACCAGGTTCCAGTGCGCCTGCTTCGCCACCAGCGACAGGTCGATGAGATCGACCAGCGTGGCCTGCAACGCCGCCGACGTCGTGGCCCGGGCCTGGTCGTCGAGGGTGCTCGGGATCGGTCCCGGCATCAGGTCCTCCTTGAGGTTGGTACTCGCTCCCACGGGTGGCTACCCGCCGAGGTCCGGCCGGAACGCCGGTGTGGCAACCGTCACCGCCCGACCGGTTTGAGCGGATCGTGGCCTATGCGCATCAGCCTGCGTCGCCAGGCGGCCTGCCCGGCCGTCGGCTCCGGGTCGTCGCCGCGGGCGGCCCGGACCCACTCGACGACCCGGCGCATGGTGGCGACGTCGGACTCGGTCAGATCGGTGCGGCGCTTGCCCAGCACGCTGAGCACCGCGCGCCCGGTCGGGGTGCCGATGTGGCCGACCGCGGGCTCGGAGTCCTCTTTCGCATCATCGGTGGCCAACCAGTCCCGCAGCTCGCGCGAGGTCATGTTGACCAGGGAGTGGAACTCGTCCCAAAGGGCGTCGTCAACGTGTGCGGCCATGCCCAGACCTACCCGCGGCGGGCCGATCCGAACCGCCTGCGCGACCCCGGCGGGTCTCGGCGCCCCCGGGCCCCTGCGAGGATTCGCGCCCCGCAGAAGGCCGTGATCTTTGCCCCCAGCAACCTGCGCGGGTTACGCCTCCGTACCGGCGCGACCGGGCTCGTCGCGCAGGCGCTCCGCGATGTACAACCCGCCCGCGGCAGCGAACAGCGCGGCGTCCACCCACGCCGCCCGGTCGCCCAATCGGGTGCTCAGGAACGCACCGAGGAAGGCGCCCCCCACGAACCCGGCCAACGCCGTGCCGTACGCGCGCACCACGGCGCGGCTTTCGGGGTCGGTCGACGTCAGAGCGGTCAGCGCGGCGTTCACCGCCTTCATCGAGTTCGTCGTCATGACGGTGGTGGTGAACGCCGCCCGGCCGACGTCGCGGAATGCCGCGATCTGCATGCCCGACACGAACGCGATCGCGGCCGCGACAACGGCGGACGGCACTCCGGGGCCGAAACCGACGACGACGAGGACGAGGACCTGCAGGCTGAGCGTGGTCAGCTGCGGCCCGGAAACCCGCCCCCGCGATCGACGCGACAACGCCCACACGACCACGATGCCTGCGACGAACGCGAGATAGGACACGAGCGGGCGCCAGAAAGCAACGACGGCAGGCGCGAAGGCGCCGATCGCGATCAGCACCAGGTTGCCCGTCATCGCCTGGGCGAAGACGTGGCCGTGCTGCAGGAACGTGTAGGCGTCGACGAAGCCGGTTGCCACCATCAGGACCGACCCGCTCATCACCGACAGACGCTGCGTCATGCCGGAACCCCGCAGGCGAGCCGAACGACCGGCCGGGAGCGGGCCGCGACCGCGTACGGATCAGCCACTGCCACCTCCGCGCCCGTCGCCCCGACGCGCCCTCGCCAGGGAATGCCCCGACACACCCGCCACCAACCCCGGTGATTCAGGTCAGCGCGCCTCGGGGTTTCGTGATGGCGGACGCAGTGGCCGGTCGTGGCAAGGCCCGGCAGGCCGGGTCGGCACGCCCGGGTTCAGCCCTTGTCGCCGCGGTGCGCCGACGTGCTTTCGCCATTCTCGGCGGCCTTCCGGGATTTCTTGATCGCGCGCTTTTCTTTGATGGACTTTTCGGACTTCTTGCTGGCGGATTGCCGCGGCGACTTGTCGGACATGGCGCCGACTCCTTCGGTAGGGCGTTCGGGACGGGAACGAGCGACGTCACTCACTTCGTCTGTTGCTGCGGTCACCCCTGGTCCGCCGCCGTCGCACCGACGACCTTTCGGTAGGGCCGTTCGGGGAGGCAGGCAGCGCTTCGGCGCCCTCCCCGTCATCCGCGGAAGCGGCCGCCGCCAGTGCATCCTGTGCGGCAGGTGGCGGCGTGTCGGGCGGCACTACGAGCAGCGTGACGGTTTGCCGGGCGGTGAGCAGCTCTACTGTCGCGGACCGCAGCAGGTGGTATCCGCCGAGCCGGACCGTCGCCCCGTCGA
This sequence comes from uncultured Actinomycetota bacterium, assembly GCA_963822805.1. Classification (GTDB taxonomy): domain Bacteria; phylum Actinomycetota; class Actinomycetes; order Mycobacteriales; family Pseudonocardiaceae; genus Pseudonocardia. The sequence goes on from CAWGIV010000013.1 coordinate 262,447, forward strand.
AGCGGATCTTCCGTGGCGCCGGGCCCCAGTCGTCCAGGTTGTAGGCCACCCGTTCGATGCGGCCGATCCGGGGCGTCAACGCGGAGAACAGGCCCGGGAGTTCGGCTGTCAGGTCGGCGGATCGGGGCCACCAACCGCCGTCGACCCGGCCCGACCCGATCGTCGTGTCCGGCTTCAGCCCCAGGCGGGCACCCGGATCGCGCTCGGCGTCGGCCGGAGATGTCGTGTCCTGAGCAGTGGGTGCCGACGTCACGTCGCAGGCCCCGTCCCCCGGACGACGAACCGTCCGGCATGGGCTTTCATCGGGGACGACGCGGGCCCGACCGTCCACGTACGAGATGCTCCCGACCCGGCCGAGAGTACTCCAAGATCCGGCTGGGGCCGCCGGTTTCGCATGATCATGGGGTGGGGCTGGTGGACTTCGGCGAGGTGTGATGTCCTGGTGGCGTGGCCCCAGACCTCGGTGACGTCGCCGGGGCGCGGGAGGATCCGTCGAACCGGCGGCAGCGGCCGGGCTCATCGCCCGTGCCGCTCTCCGCAGGCGGCGGCGACGTCCGGTCGGACCGCCAGGCGCGCAGCGAGTTCGCCGCGCTGCTCGGCGAGGTGCGCGCGGCCGGGCTGCTGGAACGGCGTCCGGCGCGCTACCTGATGCGGATCGGACTGGTCGCGGCGTTGTGGTGCGGCGGCTGGACCGCGTTCCTGGTGCTCGGTGGCACCTGGTGGCAGTCGACGGTGGCGGTGGGGCTGGCGGTCGCGTTCACACAACTCGCGTTCCTGGGCCACGACGCCGGGCACCGCCAGGTGTTCGCGACCCGACACCGCAACGACCTGCTCGGGCTGGTGACGGGTTGCCTGCTGGTCGGGCTGAGCTACAGCTGGTGGATCGACAAGCACACCCGCCATCACACCCATCCCAACCACATCGGCGTCGATCCCGACATCGCAGGCAAAGCGATCGCGTTCACCGCCGCCGGTGCCGCCGCGCGAACCAGCCGCGCCGGGCGGTGGCGCGCACGACATCAGGCCGCCCTGTTCTTCCCGATGCTGTGCGGGGAAGGCATCGCACTGCGGGCGGCAAGCATCCGCGCTTTGTGGGGGCGCCCGCCCGATCGAACCCGGACGGTCGAATCGCTGCTGATCGCCACCCATCTGGGCGGCTACCTTGCGGTCGTGTTCCTGGTGCTGACGCCGTGGCAGGCCATCGGGTTCATCGCGCTGCATCAGGCCCTATTCGGCTTCTACATGGGCTGCGCTTTCGCGCCCAACCACAAGGGCATGCCCCAGTTCGACGAGGACGCCGCGAAGCCGGACTTCCTGCGACGGCAGGTGCTCACGTCCCGCAACATCCGCGGCGGCGTCGCGACCGACGCGCTGTTGGGCGGACTGAACTACCAGATCGAGCATCATCTGTTCCCCAGCATGCCCAGCGCCAACCTGCGCCACGCGCAACCGCTCGTGCGCCGCTACTGCCGCGACCACGGTGTGCCCTACTGCGAGACCAGCCTGGTCGGGTCCTACGGGCACGTCCTGCGCTACCTCCGGCGGGTCGGCGCCGCGGCGACGTCGGCTCCGCCGACCGTCAAGGGCGCCCGAAGATGACCGTCCGGGCCGCCACGCACCCGACGGCCGCGCGCGTCGCACCCCGATGATCACGCCAGGGCCCGCCTCCCGTGGGAAGCGGGCCCTGGTCGAAGCGGGTCAGCGGTCCTGATCAGACCGGCCGGACGCCGGTGGCCTGGGGGCCCTTGGCGCCCTGGCCGACCTCGAACTCCACGCGCTGCCCCTCGTCGAGGCTCCGGAAGCCGGATGCGTCGATCTCCGAGTAGTGCACGAAGACGTCAGCACCGCCCCCGTCTACGGAGATGAAGCCGAAGCCCTTCTCACCGTTGAACCACTTCACTGTTCCCTGCGCCATGCGATGTGCTCCTAGCAACGGATGGAACGAGCACCGTGCTCGTTCCGGCCGATCCGAGGGACGGGGAACCGCGGCTGTTGCCGTGCATCCGCCCGACGTGTTCCTGCGGGCGTGCATGACACGAGCACCGAAACCGAACGACCTGCGTTCATTCAAGCACATCCGGACTCCCGCTCCGCCACCGCGACACGCGCGACCGCCCGTGCCGATCGCACGAGCCCGCCGCGGGCCGGGTCTGACCACCGTGCTCGCCCGGGAGCGCCGGCTCCGTGAAGCGCCTGTCCACCACGAGGATCCCGTGGCAGCCTGACCTGTCGAGCCCACGACAACCGCGGCGCCCGCGCGAGGAGATGTCGACATGTCACAGCCCAGCCTGCCCACCACGCACGCCACGTTCCGCCAGTACCCGTTGAACGCCTGGTACGCCTCCGCGTGGGACCACGAGGTGGGCCGCAACCTGCTGGCCAAGACGATCGCGGGCCGCCCCATCGTGTTCTACCGGACCACCTCCGGTCGCCCGGTGGCGCTGGCCGACGCCTGCTGGCACCGGCTCGCGCCGCTGTCGATGGGCAAGCTGTACGGCGACGAGGAGATCCAGTGCGGCTACCACGGCATCTGCTACGACGCCGACGGCCGCGCCACCTTCATGCCCGCCCAGGACACGATCAACCCGAGCGCCACCGTGCACTCCTACCCGGTGGTCGAGCGGCACCGTTACGTCTGGGTGTGGCCGGGCGACCCCGCGCTGGCCGACCCGGACCTCGTGCCCGACCTGCACTACAACGACCACCCCGACTGGGCGGGCGACGGGAAGACGATCCACGTCAACTGCAGCTACCAGCTCATCGTCGACAACCTGATGGACCTGACCCACGAGCAGTTCGTGCACGGGTCGAGCATCGGGCACGACTCTCTGTCGGAGTCCGACTTCGAGGTCACCCACGACGACCGGACCGTGACCGTGACCAAGTGGATGCACGGCATCGACCCGCCGCCGTTCTGGAAGCGCAACCTCCAGGACCGGTTCCCCGACTACGACGGGCTCGTCGACCGATGGCAGATCATCCGCTACACCGCGCCGTCGACGATCGCCATCGACGTCGGCGTGGCCAAGGCGGGCACCGGCGCCCCCGCGGGCGACCGCAGCCAGGGTGTGACCGGCACCGTGATCAACACCATGACGCCGGAGACCGACAACACGTGCTTCTACCTCTGGGCCTTCGCCCGGGACTGGTGCCTGGACAAGCAGGTCATCACCACGCGGCTGCGGGAGGGCGTGTCCGGGGTCTTCTTCGAGGACGAGGTGATGTTGGAGGCGCAGCAGCGGGGCATCGAGGCCAACCCCGACTACGACTTCTACAACCTCAACATCGACGCGGGCAGCATGTGGACCCGGCGCATCGTCACCCGCATGATCGCCGCCGAGTCCGACACGGACGAGGGGGCGGCGGCCGACGCGGCCGCCCGGCTCAGCGCGGTGACGTCCGCCGAGAACGCGCGGTCCGACACCGTAACCGCGACCGGCCAGGGCGCCGAGGTGGCAGGCGGGGTCGCGCGACACCGCGAGCAGCCCGCCGCGGGCCTCATGGGCCGCGGGCTCTGACGCGCGGGCCGCGAGAATGGGAGCCACGAGCCACAAGCGGTGGGGCAAGGCGAGGGTCGTCGACGCCGGCGAGGCCGCCCGGAACGTCCGGAAGGTCGTGCTCGCGCCCGAGCAGCCGGGCCCGCCCGCCCCACCGGGAAGCCACATCGACATCGGTGTGTACATCCACGGCCGGGCCGACGTGCGGTCCTACTCGGTCGTGGGCTCCGGCCCGTACGGCACGGAGGTCATCCTCGGCGTCCAGCTGGCCCCCCAGAGCCGCGGCGGATCGGCGTTCATGCACGCGCTGCGCCGCGGCCAGGAGGTGTCGATCACCCAGCCATTGCAGAACTTCCCGCTCAACTACGGCAGGCCCGGCTACGTGCTGGCCGCGGGCGGAATCGGCATCACCGCGCTGGTCGGGATGGGGAAGGCGCTCAAGGCCCGGGCCGCGGGCTACCGGTTCGTCTACGGGGCCCGCTCGCGAGGGCTGATGGCGTTCCTCGACGAGCTCGTCGCGGACCACGGCGACCGGCTGGAAGTGCGCGTCGACGACGAGGGCACCGGAATGGACGTCGGCGAGCTGGTGGCGAGCGTGCCCGCGGGCGGCGAGCTGTACGTCTGCGGACCCACCCCGATGCTGGACGCGATCAAGGCGGAGTGGGCGGCGGCGGGCAGGCGGCCCGCGGAGCTGCGGTTCGAGACCTTCGGCAGTAGCGGCCGGTTCGCCCCGGAAGCGTTCACGGTGCGGATCCCGCGGCTCGGCCTGCAGACCACGGTGCCGCACGACGCGTCGATGCTGGAGGCGCTCGAAGCCAGCGGCGCCGACATGATGTTCGACTGCCGCCGCGGCGAGTGCGGGCTGTGCCAGGTCAAGGTCCTCGAGGTGCAGGGCGTCATCGACCACCGCGACGTCTTCCTCAGCGAGGCCCAGCACAGGGCGGGCGACCGGCTGCAGTGCTGCGTGTCACGCGTCGTCAGCCCGCGCACCGGCGGGCTCGCCGACCCCGACGCCCAACCGGCCGTCGTCACCATCGACGTGCCGTGAGGGAAACGTCGGTCCCTGCCCGCGCGCCCGTCCCGAACGCCGCCGAACGCCGACTTCGCACCCTAATCGCATCACTTCGCACCCCGCCGGTGGGGTGCGAAGTGCGCCTGTTGGGGTGCGAAGTCTTCAACCCCCGCGGCGGACCACCGGGACCGGCGGGTGGGCCTGCTGGAACAGGGGTGTCCGCGTCAGGACGCGGGGCCTGCCGCGGAGGGGAACTTCGGCGCCCGCTTCTCCCGCAGCGCGGCGGCGCCCTCGACGACGTCGGGGCCCATGAAGCAGAGCATCTCGTACGCGGCAGACTGGTCGAAGATCGGGCCTGCCATCTTGAGCCAGTTGTTGAGCGCCCGCTTGGTCCAGCGGATCGCGGGTTGGGCGCCGGTGGCGAGGGTGTTCGCGACGGCGAGTGCCTCGTCGAGGACCTGCTCGCGCGGTACGGCCTTGCTGACCATGCCGAGCCGCTCGGCCTCGGCGCCGGTGAGCATCTCGCCGGTCATCAGGTAGTAGCGGGCCTTGGCCATCCCGGCGAGCAGCGGCCAGAGGATGGCGGCGTGGTCGCCCGCGGCGACGCCGAGCTTGACGTGTCCGTCGCCGAGCTTGGCGTCCTCGGCGCAGATGGAGATGTCGGCCATCAGCCCCACGACGGTGCCTGCGCCGACGGCGACCCCGTTGATCGCGGACACGATCGGCTTCGCGCAGTTGATCATGTTGTAGACGAGGTCGCTCATCTCGGAGAGCATGTGCGCGACCCGCTCGTGGTCGCCGGTCATCCGCTCGACCATCCCCAGGTCGCCGCCTGCCGAGAAGGCCTTACCGGCGCCCGTGACCACGGCGACGCGGGTCTCGGAGTCGTGGGAAACGTCGGTCCAGACCCGGGCGAGCTCGCCGTGCATCCCCTCGTCGGCGGCGTTGTACTTCTCGGGCCGGTTGAGCGTGATCAGCAGTACTCCGTTGGCGCGGCGCTCGAAGGCAAGCTGCTGGTAGTCGGAAAGGCGCATGGTGATCGTCCCCATCGGGAGTCGGGGGCCTTTTCGAGCGGCCCGTTTCGAGATTCAGCTAAAAATGGACCGGCAATTGAGCGTTGGCGCAGGTGCCTGTCGGCTGCCGTGCACGAGGCGGAACCTCCTCGCAGACGCGTTTGCCACCTCGCAAAGCCCGGAGGCTCTGCGAAGCGCACACGCGGTCTGCGAGGCTGGTCGGTCAGCCCACCGGTGGTCGCGGCGGCCAGCGCGGCCACCGCCGCGACGCCCGGGTCGGTACGCGGCGAACTTCGCCGGATCCGCGCGGTGATCATCGGTTCGGTGCGGAACGCGGCCAGATTCGGCCGGATCCGCACCGAACCGATGATCTCGGCCCGCCCCGGCCAGACCGGCCGCCGGGCTCCACGCGCCCGGGCCGACCCGCCGCACGGCCACATTGGCATCATTTGCCGGACGCTCTGACTCTAACTGAATGCCGCGGTGGGCACCGACCCCGGTCACGCGGGCCCGGCAGGCGGCGCGAACGCAGGCCTGAGCGGCGGCAACCGGGTGGCGACGGTGGCCGTGAGGGTGGCCGCGCCCGCCGTGGCCCAGCCGACCGGACCCAGCGGGGTGCAGCCGAAGAACTGGCTGACGCCGGGGTCTGGATCACTGCGACGAGCACGGCCGCCGACCCGAGGCTGCCGAGCAGCACCGCGGGGGTGAAGCCGCCGATGGCCACGGTCTGGCCGAGCTGGCTGCAGACGAGGGCGGCCAGCGCCACGGTGCGGGCCCGCGCGGGGCGGCCGGTCAGCCGGGCGGCGAGCCAGGCCCCGGTCGTGGTGGCGCCGGTGGTGGCCGCGCGACGGGCGATGTCGCGGGTGAGCGCCGCGCCCAGCGACGCCTCGGGGCCCTCGGCCAACAGTGCCGCGCCGGTGGCGCCCGGGGGCCGCAGGGCGACCGCGAGCGCGGGCACGAGGTCGGTGAGCAGGTTGACCAGCAGCAGTTGTCGAGTGGACAGCGGGGAGCGTCCGGTGAGCGCGGCGCCGAGCACGGTGAAGCCGATCTCGCCAAGGTTGCCCCCGACGAGGATGCCCAGCGCCTCCCGCACCGACGCCCACATGCCGCGGCCCTCCACGAGGGCCGCGAGGATCGTCTCCAGACGGTCGTCGGTGACGACGAGGTCGGCGGCGACGCGCGCCGCCGGGCGTGGCGCGCCTGCCGAGCGCGATCCCGACGTCGGCGAGCCGGATGGCCGGGGCATCGTTGGCGCCGTCGCCGGTCATCGCCACCGTGCGCCCGAGCCGCTGGAACGCCTGCACCACGCGGACCTTGTGCGCGGGTGTGCCCCGGGCCACCACCGTCACCTCGGGGAGGACCTCGTCGAGCGCGGCGTCGTCGAGTTCGTCCAGCTCCGGACCGGTGATCACCTTGCCTGCGGCCCGGCTGAGCGCGGCGGCGGGCCCGCACGCCTCGATCACCCGCGCGGCGAGCTCCAGGTCGCGGCCCACGAGCACGTGCGCGCCCCACGGCGGGCGGCCGTCCTCGGCGTCGACGCCCACCGCGGCGTCCGCGTTGCCCAGCGCGGCCCGCCGCGCCGAGACCAGCAACACCACGGCGCCCTCGGCCTGCAGGCCGCGCACCGTGCCCAGCAGCCGCTCGCCCCCCGGCAGGACGGCATCGGGCAGCGCGTCGGGCACAACACCTGCAGCGCCCGCAACCACCAGCCGGGCGCCTGCCCGGTGCGCGGCGGCCGCCAGCGCCTCCACCGACTCCGACGGCTCGGCCACCACGGCGACCGCAGCGACCAGCTCGTCGGCTCGCGTCAGACCCAGCACGTGCGCGGCACCGGCGGGGCGCACCCGCCGCCACGCCGTGCCCGCTGGTTCGGTGACCAGCGGACCGAGCGCCCAGGCGCCGGAGCGGCGGACCGCGACGGGTTCCTCGTCCCGGAACAGGCCATGCACCTGCGCGGCGACCTCGGCCGGGTCGGCGCCGCCCAGCGGTACGACCTCGCCCACCATCAACCGGCCGGTGACGAGGGCCGCCCCGTCGAGGACGACGGTGTCAACGCGGTCAAGGCGCCGCAGGGCCTCGGGATGCAGCACGACCGCTCGGCCCCGGGCGAGCAGCCGCCCGACACCGGCGGCGAACGCCTCCTGACCCAGCCGGGCGGCCTTGGGCGCCGCGGCCAACGCCAGGTTGGCCGAGCGGCGCGGGTCACCGGTCAGCGACGTTCCCGCCACGAGCGCGGCCAGCCCGGCCACCGCGGCCCGATCCGCGTAGCGCTCCACCGGGCCCGGCGGCAGCGGCCGCGGCCGCTCCACGACCACCGGGTCCGCCGTCGCGACGACCGGGTCGGCGAGCAGCTCCTCGGCGCGCGAGCGCCACGCCTCGTGTTCGGTCCGCGCCTCCGCGAGGGCGCCGAGGCGGGCGGCGGCGTCGACGACCAGCCCCAGCCGGGTGCCTGCCAGGCCCTGCCCCACCGAGGACAGCATGGCCAGCCCCACGTCGGCAGCGGGCTTGCCCACGGCCGTCTCCACCAGGCGACGCAGCCTGGGCTGGGTGTCCACCACCGTGACCAGCGCGGCCAGCTCGGTCGGCAGCGGGGTGCGCCGCAGCACCGGCGCGACCCCGGACAGCGCAAGGCCCGCACCGCTCGCGACGAGCGCCAACGCGGCCCGGTTGACCGCGGCGCCGTCCACCGAGGGCGGCGCGGATGCACCCGTGGACGTCGCCGGGAGGTGGCCCCCCTCCACCTCGTCGACCACCGCGACGAGCGCGGCTAGCGACGGCCGCACGTCGCCGTCCCCGACCGCGACAATGACCCGGCCCAGCGCGGCGTTCACCCCGGCCCACCGCACTCCGGGCACGGTTTCCAGCACGTCGACGAGCCTGTGCCCGTACGCGGCGCCGTCGGGCCGGTCCAGCCCGCGCACCTCGATCATCGCCCGGTTGCCGTGCAGATTCGCGCGCCTGCCGTTCACCCGCTGCCGGTCGACCACGTCCAGCGCCCGGCGCGGGGCGGCACCCAGCTGCCGCGGCAGCGCCATCGCCGCGCGTGTCGGGCCGACCAGTGTCGCGGGTAGCACGCTCACCGAGACCCCGCCATGTCGAACCGTGAGCCCGCACGCTCGGTCACTCGGCCTCCCGCTCCCCGCCGCCTGCCCGAGGGCGACCCTGCCGGGGGTTACCCCGGCTCCTGCGGAAGCAACCGGACGGGCACGGGGCATCATCGCGGGTAAAGAACCGCCTGCTATTGGGGCCGATTGGTGGCGCTCATGCGGGGTTTCAGCGCGTTGATCGGCGCAAATGGGACATGCGTGCCAGATATGGCCGTCATGTCCCACTCTCGGCGATCAACGCCGGCCCGCTGCTCCCCAACCGCTGCGGTTCGTCGGGGAGTTGGTGGAAGGAGCGGCCAACGGTCCGGCTGTCCGAAGAACCCGACGAGTGAGCCGGGCTCGGTCAGCCCAGCAGGTTGGTGAGCAGTTGCTGGACGAGGGGCCCGGGCGCGACGCCCAGCTCCTCGCGCAGTGTCGTGCGCAGCCGTTCGTAGGTGACCAGCGCCGCGGCGATGTCGCCCTGGTCGGCGTGGGCACGCATGAGGAGGCGATAGCCGATCTCGGAGAGCGGGGCCAGTTCGACGAGGCGGCGGGCGCAGCGCTCGGCCGCGCCCAGCTCGGGTCCGCCGATGCCGAGGCAGGCCTCGGCGTAGTAGGCGAGTGTGCGCTGGTGGAGCAGGTCGAGGCGGTTGCGCCATTCGTCGACCCATGGGGCGTCGACCTCGGGCAGGAATCGGCGACGGGTGACGAACATCGCCGCGAGTGCGGCGGGCCACGCGCGCGTCCACTGGTGCTGTGCTACGGCGGACTCGGCCTCGTGTGCGGCGGCGAGCGCCCGATGCACGTCGATGTCGGCGTCGGCGGGTAGCCGCAGGGCGACGCTGGACCGGCCGACCAGCACGTCACGGCCGAGCACGGCCCGGCATTTCGACAGCAGCACGGTGAGGCTGGCGAGCGCGGCGTCGCGGGGCGTGTCGGGACAGAGCGCTTCGAGCAGCGCGTCGCGTTCGACGGCGTAGGGATGGTGGGTGGCGAGCAGCCCGACCAGCGTGCGGGCGCGGCGGCCGGGCAGGTCCGCCTCGCATTCGCGACCGTCCAGCACGACGCTGAACTGCCCGCACAGCTGCAGGTGGGTTCCCTGGCGTGGCACGGCAACCTTCCGGCAAGGTTTTGGTCCAGTCTGGTGCAAGTGTCTCCGGCAAGGTGTTGGCGCGTAAGGGGTTCGCGATGGTCGTCCAGATTCAGTGCGAATGCGGTTTTGTGGCCCGTGGTGACGCCGATGACACGGTTGTCCGGTTGATCCAGGACCACATCGGACTGGACCACCCGGATCTGCTGAAGTCGGTTGGCCCGGACGACATCCGCAGCTGGATCGAAGTCGTGGGCTGACCATGGCGGCCCCTCGTCCACCACGACAGGGGAATGACATGGCAGAAACACCGTTCGACGGCGACCGGCTTGACGCTCTGCTCGGCCGGTTCGTGGCCGACCTCGGGGCCACCGCCGCGGCCGCGAACATCGTGATCGGTGACCGGCTGGGGCTGTATCGTGCGCTCGCCTCGGGGCCTGCCACGCCGACCGAGCTGGCCGACCGCACGGGCACCGCGGAGCGGTACGTGCGCGAGTGGCTGCGCGGGCAGGCCGCCGGGGGCTACGTCAATCGGGACACAGGCAGCGACGTCTACTCGATGACGCCCGAGCAGGCCTACGCCTTCGCCGACCCGGACGGCCTGGCCCTGCCGGGTGCGTTCCAGCTCGCCGCCGCGTGCATCCGCGACGAAGCCAAGATCACCCGCGCCTTCCGTGAGGGTGTCGGGGTCGGCTGGCACGAACATGATCCGGAGGTGTTCACCGGGTGTGAGCGGTTCTTCCGGCCCGGGTACGTGGCGAACGTCGTCTCGGGGTGGCTGCCCGCGCTCGACGGCGTGGTGGAGCGACTGACGGCCGGGACGACGGTGGCCGATGTCGGGTGCGGGCTGGGCACTTCCAGCCGCCTGATCGCCGAGGCGTTCCCGGCCTCGACCGTCGTGGGCTTCGACTACCACGACGAGTCGGTCCGCCTCGCGGACAAGGCCGCCGCCGAGGCGGGCCTGGGGGGCCGGATCCGGTTCGAGGTGGCATCGGCGGCGTCCTTCCCCGGTAGTGGCTACGGGCTGGTGACCACGTTCGACTGCCTGCACGACATGGGCGACCCGGTCGCGGCCGCTCGCCACGTGCGCGATGCCCTCGCCTCCGACGGCACGTGGATGCTCGTCGAGCCCTACGCCGAGGACGACGTGGCCGACAACCTCAACCCGGTGGGCCGCGTCTACTACGGCTTCTCGACACTGCTGTGCGTCCCGCACGCCATCTCCGAAGGCGGCGGCGACCCGCTGGGTAACCAGGCCGGTGAACAGGCCACGCGCCGCGTCGTCACCGAAGCCGGTTTCACCCGGTTCCGCCGCGCCGCACAGACCCCCTTCAACCTCGTCTACGAGGTGCGGCCGTGAACGCCCACCTGCTCGACGTCGCGGCGCATCGGGACGACGTCCGCGAAGGCCACGGCGCGTCGCCTCGGGCGCTGATTGCGGGTGCGCGATGAGCGCCCCCAGCGCGCGGGGCGCGTTCCTGCAGCTCCTCGAGTACCGCACCGATCGTCCCGACGAGATGCACCGGATCCTGGCCGCGTGGCTCGACGCCATCGGCGCTGAACGGACGAGCCGTTGGTACCTGACCACGGCCGACCGGGATCGGCCCGGCCGGTACGTCCAGATCGTCGAGTTCCCGAGCCATGCCGCGGCAATGGCCAACTCCAGCCACCCGGCGACCGCGACGTTCGCCGAGCAGCTACGCGGGATCTGCGAGGGCGACCTCGTCTTCCGCAACCTGGACGTCGAGGACGCCGTCGAGCTCGCCTGATCATCGTCCGTCGGTGGGCGCTCGCCACGCCGCCGCCCCCGAACAGGTGTCCGGTCAGGACGACAGCCTCACGTTGCTGATGTTGTGCTGCCACCCGGCGGCTACGCCTGCCGCGGCCTCACCACGGCCGAGGTCGCCGCGGCATACCTGGTGCGGCTGCCCGACGACAGCGAGGTCGCCGGGCTGCTCGCGCTGATGCTGCTCACCGTTGCGCGCCGGGCGCCCCGAACCGACGCGAACGGCCACCCTCGTGCCGCTTGCCGAGCATGACCGCACCCACTGGGACACCGCGCTGATCGCCGAGGGCAGCGCCTTGGTCTTACCTGTGGCACGACACGTCCAAGGAGGCCGCGGTCCGTGAGGCCGACGTTTCCGGGGACCGGACCCCGGAAACGTCGATCTCGCGGGTTGTGACGACGCGCTGGTCAGTCGACGAAGACCTCCTCGAGGTCGAACGACTCGAAGCCGCGCACCCGCGTCTCCGGCAGCAGGAAACGGGTCGTGGCGCAGGTGGGCCGTGTCGCGGCGCACGCTGAGCGCGGGATCGCGGAAGGCGTTCGTGCACCACGGCGGGCCACGCCGACGCCGCCGTCCGGCCCAAGGGGATCATCGCCAACCCCAACTGCACCACGCTGTCGATGCTCGTGCTCACCACCACCTGGTCTTCCTCCCGGCAGGCGACGCGCAGCGCACCCGTCGGGCGCACCGGGCAAGCACCCTGACCGCGGTCGTGGTCCGCTTCAGCAAGACCCGCAAGCGCTATGAACGGCAAGGCCTGCTGGTGGAACCCCACGCGGTGGACGAACAACCGCCTTCCTCACCGCTTTCCGGCACCCCTCGTCAGCTCGACTCGCCCACCTCCGCTTAACCGCGGCGCGACCGGTGCCCAGCGCACCGTCAGCAGGACGAGCAGCACCAGTGCCGCACCGAGCCAGAGGACGCTCGGCACGCCCAGCGCGTCGACCACCAGGCCGCTGGTGGTCACTCCCACCGCGATGGACAGGTTGAACACGAGGCAGTAGACCGACGTGGCCGCCTCCGCCTTCGCCTGCGCCGCCATCATCACCCAGGTCTGCAGCGTCACCGGTGCCCCGCCGTAGGCGAGGCCCCACAGCAGCAGTAGGACGGTGCCGCCCCATGGGCTCGCGCCGCCGACGGGGAAGAACGCCAGCGTCGCGCCGAGCACGACGGCGATGACCGCGACCGCGCGGCCCGGCGTCCGCGCCGCTCGCGGCCCGGCGACCACGTTCGCCACCATCCCCAGCGCGCCGTAGCCCAGGAGCAACAGGCCGACGAGCCCGCTGCCGACCCCGGAGATGTCCAGCAGCACGGGGCTCACGAAGGTGTAAGCGCCGTAGTGGCCCGCCACCAGCAGCGCGGTGGCGGCAATGCCCGCGACCAGCGCGGGGTTGCGCAGCTGCGCCAGCACCGACCGCAGACGCACCGGCTCCGCGGCGGGCAGGCCAGGCAGGAAGACGAGGGCCGCGACGAGCACGGCTGTGGAGAGCCCCGCGAGCGCGCCGAACGCGGCACGCCAGCCCAGCCACTGCCCGAGGATCGTTCCGACCGGCACGCCGAGCACCGCCGCGACACTCACCCCGCCGAAGATCAGCACCATGGCACGCGCCACGAACGGCCCGGGAACCAGCCGCATCGCCAGGCTGCCCGCGATCGCCCAGAAGCCACCGATGGTGATCCCGACGAGAAGGCGCGACCCGATCAGCCCGGCGTAATTCGGGGTGAGCGCGGAGAGCGTGCTCGCGACCGCCATCACCGCGAGCAGGACGGCGAGGAGCATGCGCCGGTCCAGTCGGCCCACCACAAGCGGTATACCGACCGACGCGAAAGCGGCGATCACACCAGGCGCGGTGAGTTGCCTGCGGTCCCGGTCGAGACGCCCAGCTCGCCCGCGATCGCCGGGATGCAGGGATCACCCGCCCGGGGTCGGCGGTTTGCGACAGCCGTTCTCAGCCGGGCGGCGTTCGATGATCAGATGTGTGCCGGCCCGATCAAGTGGTGGTGGCGGCCTCCAACGGGATCCACCGATCGGCCCATCGACTCAGGGAGTACACGACGGCGTGCAGTTCACGCACCTTCTCCGTGAGCCGGTACTCGATCCGGACCGGGGTCTCGGCGTAAACGATCCGCTCGACGATGCCCTCCTCCTGCAGCTCCTTGGCCGCTCGTTGAGCATGCGGTCGCTGTGCTTACGCAGAGACGGCCTTCGGGACGTACGACACTTGTCGAGCGTACTTAGCCCGTTGGCCCCACAGCCGTTCGGCAGGCTCGTCGCACGGGTCTCGTTGGACCGGGGCTGGTCGCCGCGGCTCACCGACGCGACCGTGCTCGGCCGGTGGTCGCACCTGGTCGGCGCGGAGATCGCCGACCACTGCACGCCGGTGTCGCTGCGCGAGGGCGAGCTGGTGCTGCAGGCGGAGTCGACGGCGTGGGCCACCCAGCTGCGCAACCTGCAGCGCCAGCTGCTCACCCGGCTCGCCGCGGCGGTCGGCAAGGACGTGGTGAAGCGGATCAGGGTGGTCCGGCCCGGCGGTCCGAACTGGCGCCACGGCCCGCGCACCGTTCGGGGCCGCGACCCGCACGACACCTACGGCTGACCCCGCTTGGTGGCCATGCTGACCCGGCCTGCTTGCCGTATCACACCTACGGCCGACCCCGCCCGCCCACCATGATCACCAGTTCGGTGCGGAAGCGGTCGGATCTGGCCGCTTTCCGCACCGAACCGGCGATCATCACCCCGGATGGCACCGGGCGGGACGTGAGGGCCCCGCAGCCCCCTGAGGCCGCCACCTGCCGATTACTCGCACACCCCAGAACGGTGAACGCCCTGGTCAGAGACCTGAACGTCTACCGGTGGACCTGGGACGCCACTGAGCTGGGCAGACTCTGCCACCGACTACACCAGGGATCAACGATAGGCATCGCGCCGGTGACTGACGTCCAGCACGACGACCTCCACACGCGGTTCATCGATCGTGTACCGGACACGGTACTCACCGCGGCGAGCCCGCCAATGCCCCTCAAACGGCTTGCGCAGCGGCGCCCCGACACGGCGCGGATTCTCGGCCAACGGCCCGTACAGGAACTCGACACACGCGGCGGCCACCGATCCAGGCTAAAGCTGACGCGCAGCGGTCCTGGCAACACGCACGCGATAGCTCACCCGCCGGACAACCGCCGCTTCGCGACCGTCGCCCGAACCTCGGCCTCGTCGAGCACCTCACCGCGCTCGACCTCGTCCTGTGACCTCCGCAGCCGCTCCTGCGCCGCAGGATCCGACAGCAGCTCCAGGGTTGCTTCGATGGATTCCAGATCCTCCGCCGCCAGCAACACCACGTACTCGCGACCGTTGCGAGTGATGTGCACGCGCTCGTGGGTACGCCCGACCTCGTCGGCGATCTCCGACAGGCGGGCCTTCGCTTCGGAAAGCGGCAACGTAGTCATAGACTAGAATCATAGTCTATGACCGGCCCGGTTAACGGCGAACTGCGCCCCGTTTCATTCATCGGTGACCAGTTCGGCGGGTTGGAGGACTCGGTGCAGGAGGGCTTGGGCTGCGTGGCTGGGGTGGTGACGCCAGACGACGCCGAATCGTGATCGGGCACGGTCGTCGGTGATGCGTAGGGCGGTCACGTTGTCCCAACCGTGTGCGGTGGTGGCGCTGACGACGCCGATGCCGATGCCGCGGCTGGCGAGCATCTGCACGTAGGCAGGTGAGGACACTTCCCAACGGGGTTCGGTGCCTGCGGCGCCGGTGCGGGCGAGGAGTGCGTCAAGGGCTGTTCGGGCACCGGTACCGGGTGAGAGCGCGACGAGATCGGCGCGGGCGAGTTCTACGGGGCGGATGCCGGTCCTCGCGGTCCACGGGTGTCCGGTGGCAACGACGGCGACGAGCGGGTCGTCGAAGACCACTGCGGTTTGCACGCCGTCGGGTCTGTCGTCGGACCAGGCGGCGATGGCGACGTCGGCGGTCCCGTCTCGGACCTGGGCGATGAGGTGCGCGGAGTGGCCTTCGTACAGCCGGAGGTCGATGCCGGGGTGGTCGGTGTGGATGGCCACCAGCGCGTCGAACAGCGGTGGCCAGATCAGGCCGGTCACCGTGGCGACTCGCAGTGACCCGGTCACGAGGCCGCGGATGTCGTTCGCGGCGCCGGTGACATCCTCGACGGCGGCGATCGCAGCCCTCGCGTAGGGCACCAGCCGTTGTCCGACCGGAGTCAGTGCAACGCGACGCGCGGACCTGTCGATGAGGAGCACGCCGAGTTCGCGCTCCAGTTTCTGCAGCTGGATGCTGACGCCGGATTGACTGATCCGCACCGCTTCGGCCGCAGCGGTGAACGTCCCCTCGTCCACCACGGCGAGGAAGTAGCGCAGCTGATGCAGTTCCATATCTTAAAAGCATAGTTCCGATGTGAAGCTGATGTTGGACATATGTGTTCTGGTTGGCGAGCCTGAAGACACCACGGAACGAAAGGGAGTCGCCATGACCAGCACCGCCACCACCGAAACGGTCGGCATCCTCGCCCGGCTCGACATCGACACCGCCGCGCCAGGCTTCTCCCGCGCACTGACCGCGCTAGACACCGCCACCGTCCGCGAGCTAGACCAGGCAGGCATCGAACCCGGCCTGCGGGAGCTCGTCCGGTTGCGGGCCTCCCAACTCAACGGCTGCGCCTACTGCGTCGCCGAGCACACCCGAGACGCCATGGCCGCCGGCGAGCCCACCGGACGAGTCGCCGCAGTGGCTGTATGGCGCGAGTCTCCGTTCTTCACCGCCCGGGAACGCGCCGCTCTCGCCCTGGCCGACACCATGACCCGCGTCGCCGACACCCGTGTCCCGGAGGCGGACTGGCGCGAGGCATCCGCCCACCTGAGCCCGGCCGAGCTCGGCGCCCTGGTCGCGCTGATCGTCGTCATCAACGCCTGGAACATGGTCGGCGTGACGACCCGCGCCTGGACCCCCACCCTCTGACCCGGCCCCCTACACCGCCATCCGAAGGAAACGATCATGGACCAGACCGCGATCACCCGCGCCGCCGCGACCACCTATTTCGAAGCCTGGCGGGACCGCGACTTCGACCGTCTGCGCACGGTCCTGGACGCCGGCGTCGAGTTCGACGGCGTGATGGGAACCGCCGACGGCGCCGACGAATGTATCGCCGGGCTGCAAGGTATGGCGGAATCGATCATGACCGACCTCACCCTGGACGCCCGCGTGGTGGAGGGACCGGACGCGATGACGTGGTTCGACCTGCACACCGCCACCACGCCGCCGATCCCGACGGTGAACTGGAGCCACGTCGAGAACGGGCTCATCACCCGCATCCGCGTCACCTTCGACCCCCGGCCCCTCTTCGACACCGAGACCGAACCCGATGACTGAGATCGCTCGCGAAGCGGCCACCGCGGGCATCGTCCGGAGCTCATGCTCGATCACCGCCACCAGCTCTGCGAGATCGCGAACCCGGCTGTTGCCCCCAGTCCGGGCCGACTACTCAAGCAGGCTGGCCTACCGCGGCCGACGCAGGGGCCACCCTTGCGCAGTGTGTATAGTATGCGCATGGCCAGGGTCAACATCACGGTTCCCGACGAGCTGCTCTCGCAAGCCCGAGCGGCTGGGCTCAACGTGTCCCGGTTGGCGGCCTCGGCAGTCGCCGAGGAACTAGACCGACTCGCAAAGATCGCCGAGCTGGATGCCTACCTGGCCGAACTGGACGCCGAACTCGGGCCACTAGGCGAGCAGGAAGTGGTCGCGGCCCGGGAGTGGGCCGATCAGCTCACCGCGGCGCCGAGAACCGGCAGGCAGCAGCCCGGAGCGGCATGACCCTTATCCTGGACTCCGGCGGCATCAGCGCACTGGCAGGCCAACGAGCCCGCTTGACCGAACTGCGACGACGCGGCCTCTGGCCCGCACAGGTCCCGGCGGTCGTACTGGCCGAAGCCCTCATCGGCGACCACCGCCGCGACTTCCACACCAACCGCCTCCTACGCGCCTGCCAGATTCGCGACGTCGACCAATCTCTGGCCAGAGCCGCGGCCTGGCTACGGACAGCCACTGGTAGAGCCGGAACCATCTCGGCTGCCGACGCCATCGTGGCCGCGCACGCCGACACCTGTCCCGAACCCATCGTCCTCACCAGCGACGCTGCGGATCTGACAGCACTCGCCTCCAACACCCGACGTCGCGTCACGGTCGCTCGGGTCTGACCGGAAAGGCGCACAGCCAACCAACCGCTCACGCGTCCGCGCGCATGCCGAGTCGCTGACACCTGCCAACTCGCTGCGATCCCGGCTGTGGCCGTCGTGGGCTCGTCGAGCTGGACGAGCTGGTCGCGGCGGCCTGTGCCACAGCGGGGAGGCCGGCCGTCGCGATCGGAGTAAGTAGGGCGCAGCCGCGTCTCAGCACCCTTTGCCCCTGGCGGGCCTCGCGTTCCCGGTGTGCGAGTGACGCCGATCGTCGAGGCGCTCGCCCCGGACCTGCGCAACACCTCAACACCGGACGCGACCGAGAGGACCGACCCCACCGTCCGTCCGGCGTCGGGGGCCACCCGTCGGCGCCACCGCTGCCGAGGTAGACCAGGCGCACCGGCTGCTCGCTGACATCACCGCCCTTCGACAGCCCGAACAGGCCGCCGCCCCACACGCCGCCGAACTCGAACCCGAAGAAGTCCAGCTGCGCCGCGAGCTCGCCCGCCTGCATGCCCTCGACCACGACGCCGCCGAAAGCACCGGTGAACGAGGCAGCGATCATGACGACGACCGCCGCTGCGATGGCGGCGACGACCCGGTGCTCGACCGCAGCGGCTGAACCAACGAGAGCCGATGAATTGCTCCGGGCTCGTGCGCGACAGGCCCCGGGCGGTTCCCGTCGGGCCGAAAGAGCTGTGTCCCGCCTCGCAGCCGCGTGGATTCCGCGTGGCGTCAACCCGAGGCTGCGAGACTGCGGCGTTCGGTCAGAACCCGCGTTCGGCGACGCTGCATCGCAACCGATCGAAGTCGACGGGCGGCATGCGCGCGTGATGGCGCTGTAACAGAACACCGGCGGCAACGAAACTTGCGGCATGGCGCCATCCGACGAGCCGCCGCCGAGCGCTGCGGGCGTGGCCGCGCTCCGCCGCTTGGGCGATGACTCGGAACCGGTCCTCGTCCACGCCGCCCGGCTGGCGCTGACCCGGCTACCGCTGAGCCCGGACGGTAGTGCGATCGCCGATCATGCGTCCGAGGGGCGGGGCGCCAGGGTCGTGCCGCCGCAGCTGGCCAATGATGCCCGCACGGCTGTCCAACGCGATGTCGACCAGGTCGAAGCCGACCTCGCCCGGCTGGTCACCAATCAGGACCGCACTTATGCCGCGGCCCTGGTGACGGCCTACCTTGCCCTGGTCGTCGAGCGCGCCCAGCCGGGCTGGATGCCGGTGGCCGCGACGGCCGCGGCGATCGGCCGAGCGCCGTGGTTCCAGCCGGACATCGATGGCCTTCTGCCCGTGTATCACCGCGTCCTGGACGCTACGGACGAGGGCTATCGGCGGCTGGTCGAACGAGAGGACGACCGGCGGCAGCTCGAACGAGGGGCGCCACGGCCCATGAGGGCGGCCACGGGAGCCTGGCTGGCCGCGCGCTATCCCGGCGCGCGGTGGCTGCGTCGAAACCTGGCGTGGATCGTTGCCCGCGCCGGGCTCGGCGCGCTGCTGTGGCGGCTTGAGGGCGAGCTGGGGTCGCTGGATCCGTCCCGGCGGCTCGCCGCCGCCCGGCTGATCGCCGAGGCCGCGCAGGTCGTCGACGACGATTCCCCACCGCCGCTACCAACCGACATAGACCCGTTATTGGGCGAAGACCCGTTGTTGGGCACGGTGAGGAACCGACGATCGTGGGCCGCCCCAGCGGGGGTCAGCGATTACTGGTGGGCTGCTGGCGGAGACGGCGACCTTGATGATCGTGGTGTCGGCGATGCTCCTGACATCGTCCGGGACGTCCAGTTCACGGTGTACAAGCCACTGGTCGTGCGGCCCGAGCGTTGGTGCCAACTGCTGGCGTTCGTACACCGCAGCACGCCGTTCGTCGACGACGACGGGGCGACAGTCGATCCCGTCGCGGAAGTGGCCGCGCAGGCCGACCGGGAGCTCGGCGCGCAACGGATGGGCTTCGTGTCCGTCGTAGCAGACAGCGCCGCCGCGCTGCCCTACGGTGACGAACTCGTCTTCGAGCCCTGGATCGAGAACGGCGAGGTCAACCCGGAACGGGTCGTGCTGCGGTGGTGCGAGCCGATCCATCGCGTTGAGTTCAAGTTCCGCGTGCCCGCGCAGACGAACGGGCGCAGGCTGCGCGGCGGGGTCCGCGTCTCGCTGGGCGTCCTCGAGGTCGCGAACGTGTCGTTCGCCGTCAACGTCGACCGGACGGCAACGCTCAACTCGCCGAATCCGCCGGTGGCCGCTCCTCCTTACCGGCGGATCTTCGCCTCCTACTCGCACTGCGACACGGCGATCGTGCAGCGGGTCCGTGGCGCCGCCGCAGCGCTCGGCGACCGATACGTGATCGACGTCGAGGTGCTGCGGGCAGGAGAACAATGGCAGCAGCGCCTCGCCGAGCTGATCGAGGAAGCCGACGTCTTTCAGCTGTTCTGGTCCCACAACTCGATGCGCTCAGAGTTCGTCCGTCGTGAATGGGAACATGCCCTCGCGCTCGAACGACCCCGATTCGTCCGGCCGCTGTTCTGGGAGGACCCGCGACCCGCCGACCCTCAGCTCGGTCTTCCCCCGGCTCAATTGGCCCGGCTCCATTTCTGGCGGCTCGCGCCCGCGTTGACGTCCCCCGTCGAGCCTCCCGCCCAGGTGGCGATTCACCGACCGACGGATGACCCCGATTCTGATCCCAATCCGACCCCACCACCGCCCGCAACAGACGACCGCGGAGACCGGCCCGCTCCCGGCTATCCGAACCGGAGGCCGATCGGAGGGAGGTCGGCACGGTCCCGGAGTGCACGCCCTCAGATCCGGGTCTTCGTACTGGTGATCGTCATTGTTGTGCTCGTCCTCCTGCTGGCTCATCTGCGGTGAACACCAGCGGATGTCCCGGGCGCTCGCGGCGCGCCCCGCGGGCGCCGGAATCGGGGGCCGCCACGGTTCGTCCCGCGGTGGCCCCCGCCACCTGCACCCACATCGGAGCCCTCACGATCCATCGTGCTCGGCGCGCGTCTCGGGGCCACCGCGACCGTCGATCTCGCCGGGTCCACCAGGGCCGCCCAGGCCGAAGGTTGCGCTCCGGACCCTCTTCGCCGCATTGACATCGGACAGGCGTCGGGGACAATCGCACTGGTGTCGAGTCGCCGCGCGCGAGGTGATCAATTAGCCGCCCCGCTACGCCGTATCGCCAACACTTTGCTCCGCATCGCGAATCCCCGGGCGGCGCAACTCCAGATCCCGGCCAAGTCGGGCGATGTCGCGGAAGTCTTCGCCAGGGCCAAACCGGGGCACGTGTCACTCACTGAGAACTACCGATTCGAGCAGGCTATTTCGGTCAACCCGTCCATCACGTCGATCGAGCGATCTGGTCGCATTGAGGTCATCGTACCCTTCGACGGTGACAAGTGTTTTCCGCGAAGAGCGATCGAGGACTTGGAGCGCCAGATCGGGAAATCGTCGGAGGATCGATCGGGCGACAACGACGAAACCAACGCCCTGATCGGCCACCTCGCCCTCACCAACATCAAGATGGCGAACCTCCCCGACGGGTCGCCTCTGGCGACGAGGCACGGTGCGATCCCGCTGCGCGTCCCCGTTCGATCAAGCACGCTTGACGACGAAGTTCTCACCTTCGACGAACAGGAGGCGGTGCTCCGCACCGACTACGTCCCCGAGGTCCTGGAGCATTACCCACTTCCCCTGAACGTGATAGCCGAGGTCTTCGATCCCGAGGACACTGAGGAGTCGCCCGGCTCGTCCAACGACCGCAACATTCGCAATATCATCCGCCAGCCCGCCTTCTCGTCCGAGCTGCGACTACGTTTTCAGGTATTCCTGCGGTGGCCCCGACGCCACGGCAAGGCCATGCCGGATGCCCGCGTGAAAAGGGTCTCCCTGGAGTGGCCGACGCTCACCTCGTTAGAGCCGAACTCACTCCGGTTCACCTTGGGTCGACAACCCTACGAAATGCAGTACAATCCCACAACAACCAGCTTGGAGTGGGTAGGGATTCCCATCGGCGCCGAATCCGACGACGACCCGGAGGAAAGCCCGGAGGAGAGCCCGGACGACAAGCCGCAAGAGAGCGGCGACAGCGATGCGGACAACTCCGCCGAAGCCGACGATGAGCACGAAAAGCCCCTTGCGTCGGGTGCGGCCGACCCGAGATCTAACGACACCCCCGAGAGCAGGCCGGACGACAGCGCGAAAGACGGCGAACAGACCGAGGACCAGGACCTCGGCGACCCTGAGGACGGCGAAGTCTGGGGCTTGCAGAGCAAGCCGATGATCCTCCTGCTCAGACAACCGGGCCAGCTACGCCACCAGGACCATCTCCAAGGCACCGTGGAGATCGAGGTCGCCGACGAGATGCTGTCGGGGATCGACGCCCGCCTCTTCGACGCCACCGGTCGCCGGACCCGACCGGGGCACATGACGGTGCGGACCAAGCTCCGCATGGACTTTCGACTCGTCCTCGACGACGAGTTCAGCAAGCGCACGATGAGCGCGACCCACACCATCCACTTCGACGAGGTCGTTCCCGATCTCCAGCGGGTGGACGACATCTCGGCGGTGCTCCGTGACCGCGGCTTTGGCGTCAAGCGCACCAAGAACGGCATCGGCGACGACGAGCCTCTCTGGCTGATTCGCGCCGAGCGCAACGAGGGACCCGACACCATCCGCCTCGACATCGTCGTCCGGGGACGCCATCACCGCACCGAGCGACGTCTCAAGACACCCGGCTGGCACGACTACAAGACCGAGATCGGGAGCGGCGAACTGACGCTGACGGTCTACGGGGAGGTTCCGCGGAGCAGCCGCGAGGTGACCACGGAGGTCAACGAACTCCGGCAGGCGTTGACCGATCGGTTCAACCGAATGAAGTCCCAGCGATGACCACGTTCGCCTTCCCACCGGCCCACGGTGCCGCCGCAGCGGACGCGATCATGCGGCTCCGGCGGCGATCGCCGCGGGGCCGCTGCCACGAGTGCGGTTCATCGGAGATCCACGCCTCGTGTTGTCTGTGCTACCGACCGATGTGCGGCGACCACGACCTCGCGGTCGATGTCTCGTCGGCCCGCACGACGCTGCGCTACCTGCTGCCAACCTTCCGACCGCTGCCCCGGCGCGCCGGGGTGAAAGCACGACACGTGTGCAGCCAATGCGCACCGATGAGCCTGCACCACACCGGCCTTGCCATCGGGGCGGCTGCCGCGGCAGTCGTCGGTCTCGCCCTCATGGTGGTCAACGTGGCCGTCGGGGCGCTGGTGGCGGCGGTGGCGGTCGTCGTCACAGTTCAGCAGACCGTCGTCTTGCTCCGCCGTTTCCGCACGATGCAGTCGAAGCTGCGACGGAGGCTGTCGATCGACCTTGGGATCAACTCGGTTTCGCTCGTCGACACGATCTCCGGAGAGGCGAGTCTGAACGATCGGCAGGAATATTCGGTGCGCGATGTCACGGTCAGTGGCGAGCTGGTGGTCGACGCCGAGTGGCCCGATGCCGCGTGGAGCCAGGTTCGTGACTACTGCAGGCGCAACAACATCGCGGACCTTTCCGACCTGATGTTCTCCGCGGGTGCGCTGGCGTTGCGCGGGCAGGTGGGACTGCTCCTCAAGCCCACCCCAGGCTGTCACGTGGCCCATCGCGCGATGCTGGCGCTCAGCGGCAAGGTCGGTGATGCCCCGTTCCTGGGATCCTCGGACGGCAGCGGACATCGGGACTGGCAGGTGCAGGCCCCGTACGACATACCAGCCGACGAGGACAAGCCGATCACGATGCCAATTTGGTTGACGCCGACGATCGTGCCGGGCTCGGACCGGAGGTCCCTCGATCTCGAGTTCCAGTGGGCGACCGATGAGGTCGGTGACGACGGTCTGAAGCTGACGGCCATAGACCGGCTCAGCATCGACGTCCCCACTGTGTGGGGGCCGGTGCTGCGCTCGACCGAGTACGGTCTCGTTAGCATCGACGCCGCCACGAAGCCCGGCCTGCGCACCATCGAGTGGCGCGACATCAAAGACGTTCCCCACGATACGCGCGGCAGGCACCGGATATCACTCGCCTTCCAGGAACAGATCGGCATGGCGGACGAGATCCGCGGCCAGGCGGTGGCCGCGGACGAGATCTGCGGCCAGGTGGTGGCCCGTTTCGACCAGATGCTCTCCGGTATCGAGCGCATCGACCTGCACCTCTCCAACGGGGCAAGGCGCACCGGCCGAACACGTAAACGCCTCCATACCACGGTTCGGCTCGACTTCACCCTGAGTCTCGCCGGAATCCGCTACGAGGCCATCCGAACGTTGCCGCCTGCCGCCGTCGGCCCGGCGCGCCAGAACACGGACGGCCCTGTTCCCGCCGTTCGCAAGAGGAGCTTCGAACGGGTGATCCCGGACAGCCGGACGGTGGCTGGCGTGACCGCCGAGCTCAGCGCAGGTGACTACTACGTCAAGCGCGTGGTCGAGAATCCGCCCACGCCCGACCGGACGGCCGCCGCGATCAACCGATATTGGGACATCTCCGGCCGGAAATACGAGGGGCTCTACCCGATCGACTTCCACATCGTCCTGTCCGGTCAGGAGATCCACGACGGCGGAGCCGTCGTCTCGGGCCGCACCGATGTCGCCATCTCCGTGCGGGGGGCATTCACCTCCGATGAGACCAGACAACGGATCGACGAGGAATGGGAGAGCCTCTACGACCGCGTCGAGTCGACGTTGGAGAGCTACGTGCTCGACATGCAGGTTGACGGGCCAAGGGCTGTGCACGAGGTGATCGACGACCTCCTGCGGAAGGGGCAGATCAACCGCTCGGTGGCGAAGAGGCTGCACAGCGCGGTGGATGGGTGGTACGACTAGGCGTGAGGAAGGGGTCAGGTGACGTGGCGTTGTGCCGAGTGCGGTAGGTCAGAGTCGAAGAAGATCAAGGTGGACGGCGTATGTCATCACTGCGGAAAGACCCTGTGTCGCGCCCATCAGCGAGCCCACCGCGATCATGCCTTCCACGGTCTGCTCGTCGAGGCACTGCACTGCCGACCGTGCTTGAAGGAGCACCATGGCTCCTCCGCGGGCCGCAGCAGTGAGCCCGACCAATGATCGAGCTGGCCATCACGCCGACGACCATCGCGGTCGGGCGCCCGACTGACCTGCGGCTTACAGCCCGCAATGTGGGCGACGGGGATTGTATCGATGTCGTCGTGCGGATCGCGCTGCCGCTGGGGCTGCGGATGGTTGGCGGATCGGGTCGCGTGCGGATTCCCCGGTTGGGTCAGGGATCGTCGAAGGCTCATCCCTTCCGGGTGATCGCAGGCCGCCCGGGCGAATACCACGTCACCGCCCCCAACTTTTCCTACCAGGACGCCATGGGCCGCTCGCGACACGTCCGGCTCGGCGGATGGGCCCTCATCGCGGTCGCGGGATCCGCGCCGCAGCCCCCCAACCCCGTGACCGCGGCAGCCAGTCGTGGAGCGGATCCGGACCGCCCGGCCGCCCTACCCGGGAAGGTGTTCATCAGCTATCGCCAAGACGACACGTGGGAGCTCGCCGACCATGTACACAGCGAACTGAGCCGGGAGTTCGGCACCGACCGCGTCTACCTCGACCGCCGGAACAGACAGCCAGGCACCGACTTCCGCGATCGGTTCACCGAAGCCCTAAACTGCACTGCCGCGATGGTCGTCCTGATCGGTCGCAATTGGAACCCCCCGCAGCGGGCCAACGGGCTGCGGAGGCTCGACAACCCCGACGACTACGTGCGATGGGAGATCAGCACCGGCCTGCGCGCTCGGATCCCGATCATCCCGGTGCTCGTCGACGAAACGCCGATGCCCGATCCCGGAAGCATCCCCAAGGATATCCGCGCAGTAACCTTTCGCGAGCGCGTCGATTACCACCGGATCGGTGGCGAGTACGCGATCGAAGAGATCCTCGATGCCGTCCGGCCCTACCTCCTCGGCCGATCGATCTGACCAGGCCGCCTCAATCCGGGTCCGCCTCTGCCATCGACTACATGTATCACCGCGCCCCACATCGTCACCTACGCCGGGTTCGGCGCCGGACGCGGCGAACCGTTCCGCACCCCCAAAGACGCCGAACAATGGGTGTCCGAACAAGCCGACGCCGGCGCTGCAGGCATCAAGTTCTTCGGCGCCCCACCGGAGATCTCCCAGGCCGCCATCGCTGAGGCCAAGCGGCTCGGGCTGGGCACCGCCTGCCACCACGCCGTCAGCGACGTCGCCCGGATCCACGCCCTGACCACCGCCCGCTGGGGGCTGACCAGCATCGAACACGGCTACGGGCTGCTGGAGTCGATGTTCGCTGACCGCCGGGTGCAGCACCTGCCCCCTCCTACAACTTCAACAACGAGCACGACCGCTTCGCCCAACTCGGCAGGCTCTGCCACCAGGCAGCCGACCCCGGCACCCGCGTCTGGGACGAAACCATCGACGAGCTCGTCGCGCTGGGCACGGCGATGGACCCGACGCTGGTGGTCTACGTCGCCTCCCGCGACGCCGCCCGCGCGCGCACCCGCGAGTACCACCGCGACTACTGCGCGCCGCAGCCCTGGGAGTTCTTCCAACCGCACCCGGACAACCATGGCTCCTACTTCTCCGACTGGGGCACCGAGGAGGAGGTGGCGTGGAAGGAGAACTACTGGCTGTGGATGACGTTCGTTCGCGACTTCTACCACCGCGGCGGGCTGCTCACCGCCGGGTCGGACGGTGGGTTCAGGTGACGGGCGGCGGGATCTGGGTCATCGTTCTCCCTCTGGTGGTCAGCGGGTCGGGACGGAGGTCGGTGCCGGCATGTGCAGGGCGATCTGGCCCTCGGTCGTGACGTCGAACTGCATGGTTCTGATCGGCGCGAGGGAGCGCAGGTCGTCGGCCAAGCGGCCCTGTCCGACCTGGAGGTCGAGGTCGCGTGGCCTGCGGGTGCTTCCGGTGACCAGCGCGTTGGTCTGGCTCATCGTCGAATGCCAGGCGCCGTCGATCTCGGTGTAGGAGGTGAGGGTCGAGACGCGCTCGCCGGTCGGGTACCGGTGCTGTGCGGGGGTGGCGGCGGTGAGGGCCAGGTCGGTTCCGCCGTCGTCGTTCGCCACGCGCGCGG
Organism: uncultured Actinomycetota bacterium; assembly: GCA_963822805.1. Classification (GTDB taxonomy): domain Bacteria; phylum Actinomycetota; class Actinomycetes; order Mycobacteriales; family Pseudonocardiaceae; genus Pseudonocardia. Next base: position 289,209 of record CAWGIV010000013.1, read on the forward strand.
TGACCCGGGTGGCGTCGATCTCGACGTCGAGGTCGGTGACCCATTTCGGGAAGCCGTAGCCGTCGTGGCCGCGGACCTGGGCGATCTCGGTGTTCACCGGCAGCGACAGGACGTAGGAGTCGAGGTGGTCGTTGGCCAGGGCGGCGAGCAGGTCGACGAACCCCAGCCGCCCGTGCCGGGCCGGGCGGACCGCGATCCCGACGGCGGCCTCGGTGTAGAAGTCGATGTCGCAGACGTCGTAACGGAAGAACATCACCGAGACCAGCCCGAGCCCGGGCGCGATCTCCAGTGGGGCCAGCTCGGCGGGCAGGCGAGGGCGGATGGCGCGGGACCGGGCCAGCATCGTGAGCCGGGCGGTGGAGGCCCGGTAGTAGAAGTTCGGCGTCAGCGTCGGCCCGATCCGGGACTCGACGGCGGTCTTGGGCAGGCGGCGGAAGAAGTCCACGCTGCTCACCCTCGGATCGCGGGCGACCTCGTCGAGGTCGGTGCGCATCCGGTAGCGGTCATACAGCCCGCCGCGCGGGACCGGGACCCGGCGCCCGCCCAACTCGACCTCGACGGTCTCCTGCCCGGTCGCCGGGCCGTGCTGGGTGAATGGTGTCGACATAGCTTCCCCCATCACAATGTATACAGTGCTCACATCACGCTAGCCGCATGAGCGTGCGCTGTCAACATGGGGGAGGGTCGGCGTCCGGTGTGGCCCGGATGGCTATTGCGGCGCCTGCGCCCGCGCAGGCACCGCAGCCGAGGTTCCGAGCGTCGCCGCCATCGCCGTCCGAACCGTCTCCTCGACCGCTGCGGGCGCAGAGACGTGGAGCTTGCCGTGCAGGTGGAGGAAGGCCAGGCCGTGCACGAGGGCCCAGAGGGTCATCGCCATCGCCTCCGGGGTCGGCAAGGCCAGCGTCCCGGCGACGATGGAGAGCAGGTACTCGTTGATCGCCGCCGTCGCGGCGACGCGCTCGGGGTCGGTCGGGTCGCACGGCTCGGCGAACATCACGCGGAACAGCGCCGGGTGGTCGAGGGCGAAGCGCACGTACGCGACACCGATGTCGGCGAGGTCCTCGGGCTTCGTCGGCGAAGGGTGCGCCGCGACCAGCGCGGCGGCGAGCTCGCGGTATCCCTCGGCCGCAACGGCGGAGAGCAGGGCCTCGCGGTCGGCGAAGTGGCGGAAGGGGGCCGTCGGTGACACGCCGGCTCGCCGCGCGACAGCCCGCAGCGACAGGCTCGCGTCGGTCTCCTCCAGCAGTTCCCGAGCCGCGCGCAGGCAGGCGGCCCGCAGGTCGCCATGGTGGTACGAGGCTGTGGCCCGCGACACGAAGCACCTCCCCGATGTTTACATTGCTTACAACATTCTCCTAATGTGGACGGCGCGCACATCATTGTAGCGATCGAATCGAAGAGGGGGTTCCAATGGTCTGGCGCGCCAGCCGCGACGCCGAGCGCGCGCTGCGGCCGGTGACCTGGTCGAACAAGGCGCTTGCGTCCGCCGCGAGCATGGCCCAGGTGCGCGTGCAGTTGTGTCGATCGCCCGGAGGCCCCGCCGATGCCCGGGGTCCTTCCGGCCTCCGCTGTCGCCGGCGAGCAGTTCCGCCGCCGGCGCGCGCTGCGCCGCTACCGCGCCTGGCTATCCGCCCGCCCCGCCGCCAACACCGTCGCCGACACATCCCTCGCGAAGGAGAAACGCACGATGACCACGGTCCTGTTCGTCGTCTCCGCGGCCGACCGCTGGACGCTCAAGGACGGCACGATCCATCCCTCGGGCTTCTGGGGGGAGGAGCTGGCGATACCGCACAGGATCTTCACCGACGCGGGCTGGGATATCACCATCACCACCCCCCGCGGGAACCCGCCGACGCTGGACCAGCTCAGCATGTCCCGCACCGCTGGCCGCCCCGCCAAGCTGCGTGAGGTTGCGAGCTATCTTGAGTCCATTCAGGCCGACCTCGACAAGCCCCGTTCGTTGAACGAGATCGATCCCGACGAGTTCGACGTCGTGTTTTGCCCGGGCGGGCACGGGCCGATGGAGGACCTCGCCTATGACCCGGTGTCCGGCGCCCTGCTGACCCGAGTGCTGCACTCCGGCAAACCCCTGGCCTTGCTGTGCCACGCGCCGGCCGCGTCGCTGGCCGCCACGAACGACGACGGGACCTGGCCGTTCGCCGGATACCGGATGACCGGCCTGTCCAACGTCGAGGAGAGGCTTAACACCTTCGGCTGGAAGGCCCCGTGGTACCTGGAGGACCGGCTGCGGGAGAACGGCGCCGACTACTCCAAGGCACGGCTGCCGCTGCGGCCCTACGTCGTGGTCGACCGCAACCTCTACACCGGGCAGAACCCGTTCTCCTCCGAACAACTGGCCGAGCGCATCGTCGCCGACGTGAGCGGAGCCGCGCGGTAGCCGCAGGCCGACGAGGCGGTGCCGCTGTGTACGGCGGCATCGGGATCACCTGGAGCACGAAGGCGGCCCGGGTCACCCGGAGCGGCGTTGAGGCTGCCAGCTTGCCGTCGCAGGCTCGACGAGCTGGGCGAACATCTCCTGCATGGACTGCTGAACCGGCCGGTAGCGCACACCCAGCCAGCGACTCTTCGTGGTGTCGGCGCGGATGTCGAACCCGATGTTGCGCCGTAGATAGTCGCGCTCCAGGCCGACAACCGGGGCCAGCGCGACGTCAAGGGCCTTGGGCAGCCGCCATTGTGGAGCTGAGGGGAATCGAACCCCTGACCTACTCGATGCGAACGAGTCGCGCTACCAACTGCGCCACAGCCCCGATGTCCCCGTCGGGGACGGCAAAACCCTAGCAGCCGCCTACTGACCGACCGCACGGCGGTAGCCGGGCGCGGCGCCGTCGTCGAGCTCCAGCTCGTCGTCCTCGTCCTCCACCAACGCGGTGCCCGCCGGAAGCGCCGGCGGCGGCGTCGGACGCAGGCGCGGAAGGGCAGGTCGCTCCTCCTCGACCGCGCCTGCCACCGTGGGCGCGGCCTCCTCCGTCGTGGTCTCCTCATCGTCGGTGGCTGTCGACGCCGATTCCGCCGCCGCCTCGGGACGCGCCTCCGGCTCCGCAGCGGCGGCCGACACCTCGTCGTCGGCCTCGTCCGTCACCGGCTCGTCGGTCCCCACCGGGCCGGTGACGGCGCGCCCGCGCTCGGCCCATTCGTCCAGCTCCGGATCTTCCGCGGCGGCCGGGCGACGTGTGCCCGCCATCCGGGCGGCGCGGCGAGTCCGAATGGCCTCCTCCATCCGCACCTGACGGCGGAGGTACACAAGGTAGCCGACGAGCATGACGTCGACCGCCCCGTGCGCCCACCAGACGCCGGGCAGCGCCGCCGCGGCCGCCACGCCGGTCGCGACTGCGGCCACCAGCATCGCCAGCACGACCCGCTGGCGGAACGCGTAGCGTGCGCGGGCGATCATCGCCGCGGCCTCCGCGTCGAATCCGCCACGGCCCGCGCGGTAGCGGGCGGGCGGGCGTTCCCAGGCCCGCTCGTCGGCTTCCGACCAGTCGTCGACGTCGTCCGCGGCGGGTTCCGCGTCGTCCAGGCGCGGCTCGGTGCGCGCGCTCGGCACCTGCACTTCGGCCGTCGTGGTGGCGTCCATCCGGACGTCCTCGACGTCTGTCCCGTTCCGCTCGACCATCCTGTCCACCTCCAGACTCCGGCGCCGGGGCGGCCGCGCCAGCACCCGCCCGGAGAGCGCGGCCACACTGGGCCGCGCGACCTCCTGGCGGTGCCGCGCGACCGCGGGGACCAGGATCAGCAACCACAGCACGACCAGGCTCGCAAAGATCATCGAGCTCGGCACGGCTGCTCTCCTCCCCACGGCGCAGTCAGACGCGATCCCACCTCCCCAGGAAAGATCGCATCCGGGCCCACGGTAGTGAGGGACGGCCGTCCGCCCCGGCAACGACGCGCCGACGCGCCGAGGTTCACCCGTGAGCCGCACGAGGTCGGACAAGGCACGGGTGGCGGAACCTACGGTCGCTCGGCGCGACCCTCCGCAACGAGACGCGCCGCAACGCCCCCGATCGGGAGATCCTCGGCCGTGAGCGCGAAGCACAGATGGTCACGCCATTCGCCGTCGACGTCGAGGTAGCGCCGGAACAGTCCCTCCTGCCGGAACCCCAGCTTGGCCAGCACCCGCAGGCTCGCGGTGTTCTCCGGACGCACGGTGGCCTCCAGCCGGTGCAGTCCGACCGGGCCGAGGCACTGGTCGACCACGAGCGCGACCGCCGCCGTCATCACACCTTTGCCGGTCACCCGGGAGTCAACCCAGTAACCGACGTAGGCCGACAGCAGCGGCTCGCGCACGACGTTGCCCACCATCACATGGCCGACGAGCCTGCCGTCGAGCGTGACGCCGAACGGCAGCGCCGCACCCCGACGTGCGGCCGCGCGGAGCTGCAACCACCGCCCCGGCCATTCGGCGGCCGCGTTGCTCTGCAGCCAGGTGCCCGCCATGGTCGGCTCCCATGGGGCGAGGTGCTGCTCGTCGCGAAGGCGGATCGCGGACCACGCCTTGCCATCCCGCAGCCGCACCGGCCGCACGGCGACCAGCCCGGCGGGAACGCGCAACGGGCCCAGCGACGCCGGCCAACCGGGGTGCCGACCGAAGGTCCGTTCGGGGTACGCGCGCACGGCCGTCACGCGGGCAGATGCAGGACGGTCACCGGCTCATCGAGTCCGACGTCGGTGGCGTCCTCCGGGAGCACGATGAGGCAGTTGGCGTCCGCCAGTGCCGTCAGCAGGTGGATGCCGGAGGTGGCGAGCGGCTGAACGAGGTAGTCCCCCGTCGCCTTCTCGCGCAGCAGCCGACCCCGCAGGAAGCCGCGACGACCCTTGACCGACGTGACGGGCGAGGTCAGGCGGGCCGAGACCGCGCGGCGCGCGGTGTCGCGGCGCCCCTGGATCGTGCGCAACAGCGGCCGCACCAGCACCTCGAAGAGCAGGAGGGCGGTGGCGGGGTGAGACGGGAACAGAAACGCAGGCACGGCGTCCGGGCCGAGCCGCCCGAAGCCCTGCGTCGAGCCGGGGTGCATGGCGACGCGGGTGGTGTCCAGCTCGCCGAGGCCGTCGAGCGCGGCCTGCACCTCGGCCCCCGCGCGCCCGCCGACCGCCCCGCAGACGACGAGCAGGTCGCTGAACGGCAGGCGGTCCTGCACGGCCGACGCGATCTGGCGGGTGTCGCCGCGGACGAGGCCCGCCCGCGAGGTGTCCGCTCCGGCCTCGCGGGCGGCGACGGTGAGCGCGTGGGAGCAGATGTCGGCCACCTGGCCCGCGCCCGGTGTGCGGGCGAGCTCGACGAGCTCGTCCCCCACCGAGATCACCGAAACCCGCGGACGGGGGTGGACGAGCACCTTGTCCCGCCCAGCCGCGGCGAGCAGCCCGACCTGGGCGGCGCCGAGCACCGCGTCGCGTCGAACGGCGAGGTCGCCCGGCTGGACATCCTCCCCGAGGCGGCGCACGAAAGCGGCCGACGGGACGCTGCGGGTGACCGCGACGCGCGCGCTCCCCGCGTCCGTATAGGCGACGGGCACGACGGCATCCGCGAGCGTGGGTAGCGGCGCCCCGGCCGCGACGCGCACCGCCTGTCCGGGCTGCAGCCGCAGCGGATGCCGCGACCCGGCCGGGATCTCACCGACCACCGGCAGCTTGACCGGCACCCCCTCGCCTGCGCCGAACACGTCGACGCTGCGCACGGCATAGCCGTCGATTGCGGCCATGTCGAACCCGGGGACCGGCCGCGTGCTGACGACCTCCTCGGCGCAGCGCAGCCCGTAGGCCTCCGTGATCGCCAGCCGCACCGGCGCCGGACGGACCGCCGCGCCCAGCACGCGTTCGAGCTGCTCGTCGACCGACCGCACGGACTAGTGCCTCCTCTCGAAAGGTTCGCCTGCCCAGCCGCCTGCCAGCGGCGTCGCTGCCCGGTTCGAGGACCGGGCGACGCTCCCAGCCGACCTGCCGACGAGGGGCACTAGCGACCCCCACCGGAAATCCGCACGTCGGCGGCGTTGCCGATTCGGCCCGGTATGAGGCTCGGACCAGCGGTGGAGGACACTAGCGCTCCAGCCGCTCGACAAGCCAGGCCCGCAGCTCAGGCCCGTACTCGGGGGTTTCGAGGGCGAAGTCGACGAACGCGCGGACGTAGCCGCCGGGGTTGCCGAGGTCGTGCCTGCCGCCGCGGTGCACCACGACGTGCACCGGGTGCCCCTCCGCGATCAGCAGCTGGACGGCGTCGGTGAGCTGCAGCTCGCCGCCCGCGCCGGGGGTGATCCGGTCCAGCGCGTCGAAGATCGCGACGTCGAGCAGGTAGCGGCCTGCCGCAGCGAACGTCGACGGCGCCTGGTCGGCGGGCGGCTTCTCGACCATGCCGTGGACCTGTTTGACGTCGGGGTCGTCGGTGTCGGAGACGTCGAACACGCCGTAGGCGGAGATCTCCTCGCGGGGGATGTCGAACGCACAGAGCACGCTGCCCCCGTACCGGGTACGGACCTCGGCCATTCGGGTCAGCACGCCGGTGGGGAGCACGAGGTCGTCGGGAAGCAGCACCGCGAACGCCTGCTCGTCGGGCCCGATCGCTGCGCGCGCGCAGCCCACGGCATGCCCGAGACCGAGCGGCTCGTCCTGGGTGACGGTGCGCGCGTCGATCAGCTCGTGGGCCCGGCGGACCTTGGCGACGAGCTCCTCCTTGCCCCGTGCCGCGAGGGTCTTCTCCAGCTCGGACGCGTCCGCGAAGTGCGCCGCGACCGCGTCCTTGCCCGGTGAGCTGACGATCAGCAGCTCCTCCGCGCCCGCCGCCGCGGCTTCGGCGGCGACCAGCTCGATGCCGGGCGTGTCGACGACCGGCAGCAGCTCCTTCGGCACCGTCTTCGTGGTCGGCAGGAAACGGGTGCCCAGACCGGCCGCCGGAACCACCGCGGAGCGGAACGCCTTCATGACCTGAAGACCTTATCGGCGCCGCTAGGGTGCGGGGGTGCCTGCCCACACCTCGGTTCACCCGGTCGACAAGCAGACATGGCGCACACGCCTGCGCGAGGCACGCGGCGCGCTCTCCGCGGACGCGCGTGCCACCCGGGATGCGGCCCTGACCGCGGGTGCGCTGCGCCTGGCCGCCGCTGCGGGTCGGACCGTCTGCGCGTACATGCCGATAGGCCCGGAGCCGGGCGGGCCGACGCTGGTGTCCACACTCGCCGACGCCGGGCACGAGGTGCTGCTGCCGATCGTGCCGCCCAAGCGGGGGCCGTTGGAGTGGGCGCGGTACGACGGCGACTTCGCGCGGGGGCCACTGGGGCTGCGCGAGCCGACCGGCCCGCGGCTCGGGGTCGAGGCGATCGGCAGCGCCGCGCTCGTGCTGGTACCCGGGCTCGCCGTCGACCGGCGCGGCATCCGGCTCGGCAACGGCGCGGGCTACTACGACCGGTCGCTCCCCTACGCCCGCGCGCCACTCGTGATGCTGCTCGACGACGACGAGCTGGTGGAGCGCCTCCCGGCCGAGCCGCACGACCGGCGCGTGACGGCCGTGTTGCTGCCGAATGCGGGCCTCGTCACGCTCGGGAAGACCGAATGACCAGCACACGTTATGCTGGCACTCTCTTCGTGCGAGTGCTAGCCAGCGGAGGAACAGTGCCCACCTATCAGTACGCCTGCACCGAGTGCGACCACCGGTTCGACGCCGCGCAGGCGTTTACTGACCCGTCGCTCACCGTCTGCCCTGAGTGCGGCGGGAAGCTGCGGAAGGTGTTCTCGTCGGTGGGGATCGTGTTCAAGGGCAGCGGGTTCTACCGCACGGACAGCCGCGCGGCCGCGGGGAGCACGCTGGCGAAGTCGGAGTCGAGTTCCGAGAGCTCGTCGTCCGACTCGGGCGCCACGTCGATAGAGAAGAAGAGCGAGAAGAAAGCCGACTCCAAGGCGAGGCCCGCCGCGAAGACGAGCACACCCGCCGCCGCGGCCTCCTGAGGGCGGCACGGCCTCCTGAGGGCGGCACGGCCTTCGCAGGCCAATCCGGGCAGCTCGCTACACTCGCTACAGCCGGTCTCGTCCTCCGTCCGCGCCAACGGCGTCATCCATCCCGACCCACCGTGGTGCTGGGCGCCCGGTCGTGGCCGCCGGGGCATCGGGGCAGGGCTCACGCGCCCGCCAGCCGGGCCGTCCCGTGCGCCCGTCGGCCTGCCCTCGCGGGGCACCAGCCCGGCCGTCCTACCCGCCTTCCCGGCTGGCCCCTCGCGTGCGCTCCGGCTTCCCCGCCACAGGCCGACCTGCCCGGCCCCTCCCGTGCGCTCCGGCCGGCACGGCGCAGCCCACCGGTCGTTCCCCGCCTGCCCGGTTATCCACATCGGCGCCAGCTGTCCACAGCTCGCGCGATCGCCGCTCCGACGTCGCCGCGCCGCCTTACCGTCATGGCATGCCCGACAGCCGCCTCACTCCGCGCCTCCATCACCGCCTCGGCGCGCTCGTGAGCGGATCGCGATGGCGGCGCACGCTCCTGCTCCGCCGGGCTGCGTGCGTGCTTCTCCTCGCGCTTGCGCTGGTTACGGCGGTCGCGCCCGCACCGGGGTCGGCCCGCGCCGCTGTCGTCGTCGCGGCGGTCGACCTGCCTGCGGGACGCACGGTCCGCACCGCCGACCTCGCGCTCCGTCTGTGGCCCCCCGAGCTGGTTCCCGCAGGCGCGGTGCGCGACCCGGGGAACGCGGAAGGACGCGTGCTCGTCGGCGCGGCGCGGGCTGGTGAGCCGATCACCGACGTCCGCCTTGTCGGAGCGGGCCCCGCGTCCGGCGGGCTGGCCGCCGCCGTTCCGGTCCGGCTGGGTGACGCCGCCGTAGCCGCGCTCCTCGTGCCGGGGCGGCGGGTGGACGTGGTTACCCTCGGGCAGCGCTCCGACCAGCCCATCCTGCTCGCTCAGGACGCCGTCGTGTTGGCTGTTCTCGCCGAGGACCCCCGTGTGCGAGGGCGGCTCGTGATCGTGAGTATGCCGCGAGACACTGCCACACGGGTCGCAGCAGCGTCGCTCGCTGACCAGGTTGCCGTTACGCTCCGCGACTGATACCCCAGGAGACCGTGCTCAACAAGGCTCGTGCGCAACGAGGTCAGCATCGGCCGAAGCAACCCCGGGCAGGCGATGGCCTGGCCAGCTGAAGTCCGGCGTCCACCGTGACCCATCGATCCCAACGCTCAGCCGCGGTCGTGATGGGGCGGTCGGTCATCCAGCAGCGCGTCGTCGTTGGACGGCCGTTGATGGTCGACCTCGTCGCGGGTGACGTCGGGCAGCACTTCACCGAACACTTCGTCGAGCCGCCTGCGCAGCTCCGCAGGCACCCGTTTGGGCTCTTCCTCCACACGAACATCCTGCCGAGGTGCCACCATGGACGCATGGCGACCGCAGACAAAGTGAAGATTGTCGTCGACAACGCGCTGCGTAAGGTCGGCGAATACTCCGAGAAGGCGTCGGAGCGGGCCACGGGGTTGGCCGGGGAAGCCGCGAAGAAGGCGAGCGAGCTTACGGAGGTCGCGCGGGAGAAAGCGCCTGGCTACCTCGATCGCGCGGCCGAGCTCGCGGGTAAAGCGGCCGAGGTCACCGCCGAAGGGGTCGACAAGGCCACCGGCGGCCGGTACCACGACAAGATCGACTCCGTGCACGGCAAGGTCGACCAGACGCTCCACCGCGTGCGCGACGCCCCGGCTCCCGGATACGCGGCCGGTCCCGCCACCGATGCCGCGACGACCGCCACCCCGGGTTCCACCGCCACCCCGGGCTCCACCGACGCGGGCGCGACTGCGACCCCGGGCTCGACCGGCACAGCCCCAGATCCCACCCCCGGCCCGACCGGCACCGGCACAGGCCCCACTGCGCCGGGCCGGACGAGCGCCGCCCCGGCGCCGACCAGCACCGGCACTCCGGACCCGACCAGCACCACCTCGCGCCCGACGGTCACCAACCCGGGGCCGATCATTAGGGAACCGGGTGGCGCGGCCACCGATCACGACGCGAGGACGGACTCCGGTTCAGCACCCAACTCTGGATCGACCACCAGCTGAGATCGCGGTTCGGGCCTCCCGGTATCGCAGCAGGCATCGCCGTGCCCGCACCCGTATCGCCGTGCCCGCACGCGCATCACCCTGCCCGCACCCGCATCGCCGTGCCCGGACAGGCGTCCGGGCGCCCGTGCGTGCACGGCAACGCCGGTGCGTGCCTGCGTCAGCCCAGTAGGCCGACAATGTGGCGGAGGTCGTCGGTCCACGCGGCGTCCCCCCGGGCCCCGAGATTGCTCTCAGCGGGGTTTTCCGGCGCTCAAACCCCGGCGAGCGCAATCTCGCGGCCTCGTCCGCGCGGCCCGGTGCCCTCTCGGCTCGTCCGCGCGGCCCGATGCCCGACGACGAGGAGCATCTCGGCCCGGCCACGCCCCCACCGGCGACACGCCGCCAGCGCGGCACCGCACATGCCTTTGGGTGCCCGCACAGGCACCGCAGCGGGACCCGCGGTCACCAGCGTCCGAGCCACCCGTCCGAGCCGCTCGCCCACCAGCCGCGCGGACGCCCCCGTGCAGCACCGCAAATGCCTTGGAGTGCTCGCACAGCCACCGCGGGGGGCGCGGCCACCACTCGTCCGAGCCGCTTGCCACCAGCCGCGCGGACGCCCCCGTGAAACACCGCACATGCCTTGAGGTGGCCGCACAGGCACCGCGGCGGGAGCGCGGCCACCGCAATGCCGGTCCGGCCGCGTCGGTGATCAGGCGAACACGAGACGGCCCGGGAGCGCCCAGGAGCTGGCGTTCCATGGCCGACCCACCGGGAAAGGGCCTGTCACGCGGGGCGCTCCGCGAACACCTACCGCCCCGATGCCGAAACACCCGGCCGTCGAACCCGAACAGCTAGTCCAGCCCGGACAACTCGGCGATCACGTGCGCGACGAGCGGCGTGAGCGTCGCCATGCCGTCCCGGATCGCGGCCCGCGACGGCGCGAGATTAACTACAAGCGTGCTGCCCGACACCCCGACGAGGCCCCGCGACAACCCAGCGTCCACCGCACCCGCGGCCAGTCCGGAAGCGCGGATGGCCTCCGCGATCCCGGGGATGGGTCGGTCGAGTACGCCTTGGGTGGCGTCCGCGGTGACGTCACGCGGAGAGACGCCGGTGCCGCCGACCGTGACGACCAGGTCGACGCCGCCGATCACGGCCGTGTTCAGCGCGTTGCGGATGGCGACCGGGTCGCCGGGGACGACGACCACGCCATCGACCACGAGCCGCGCCTCCTCCAACAGTTCGGTGACGAGCGGACCGGTCGAGTCCTCACGCTCCCCATGGCTCACCCGATCGTCCACGACAACGACGAGAGCCCTACCGATCTGGGGTGGCGCCATCTCCATGGCTGAACCGTAGCGGGGCGTGCTGCCGACCCTGAGACCGCGTCGACGCTGGGAAGGGGTGCCAGCGCCGACGCGGTTCCGGAAGTCCCGACCGTGGGGCACCACGGAGAAACGGGACTGTGCGCACGCAATCATCAACCCCCGGCTCCCGTCAAACAGGGGCTCCGTACGGCGCGTCCGACCCCCCTCCAGATGGCGGACGTCGACCGGGCAGACGCAGCACCAGCAACGCGCCGCCCTCCGGCGCACGACCCGCCCACACCGCGCCGCCGTGCCGGAGCGCAACCTGCCGCACGATCGCCAGGCCGAGGCCGGAACCGGGCATCGTGCGGGAGGTGTCGGCCCGGTAGAAGCGGTCGAAGACGTGCGGCAGATCCTCCGCCGAGATGCCCGGACCGGCATCGGCGACCTCGAGCACCAGCGACCATTCGTCCAGCTGTCGCATCTGCACCCGCACCTGACCGTTCGGCGGGCTCCACTTGGCGGCGTTGTCGAGGAGGTTGAGCACGGCGCGTTCGAGGGCCGTGCTGTCGCCCATGAGCGTCCACGGCAGGAGCAGTGGCACGAACTCGACGTCGCCTGCCCGCCGCCGCGCCCGCTCCAATGCGCGCAGGATCACGTCGGTGAACTCGACCGGCTCGTGCACGACCGTCGGCGCATCGTCCCGGGCCAGCTCAACCAGGTCGCCCACCAGCGTCGACAGCTCCGCGACCTGCGCCTGGACGTCCTCGAAGATCTCGGCGCGTTCCGATTCGGGCAGCGCGGGGGCGCCCGGACGGTTCGCGGCGGCGAGCAGCTCCAGGTTGGTGCGCATCGACGTCAGCGGGGTGCGCAGCTCATGCCCGGCGTCCGCGACGAGCCGCCGTTGCTGCTCCTGCGACGCCGCGAGCGCCCCGAGCATGGCATTGAAGCTGCGGGTGAGGCGGGCGAGCTCGTCGGTGCCGTCGACGGGGATGGGCCGCAGGTCACCGGTGGTGGCGATGCGCTCGGTGGCGGCGGTGAGGCGGTCGACGGGGCGCAGGCCGGTGCGTGCCACGGCCACGCCCGCGAGCGCGGCGAGCAGCACTCCGATGGCGCCGACGACGGGCAACGTGATCGCGAGCCGGGTCAGCACCTGCTGGGTCGGGTCGAGGCGCTGGGCGATGACGAGCGCCTGGCCCGGGCCCGCGGGCACCGCGACGACCCGGTAGGAGACACCGCCCAGCGAGGCCGTGCGCACTGACTGGTCTTGCTGGCCGCGGGCGACGGCGAGCTCGTCGAAGCCCAGCGGCGGCGCCGACGCGGGCCCCTGCACCGAGGCGAACGTGCCGTCGGCGAAGAAGAGGGCGAGCTTGATGTCGGCCGCGCCGACGAACTGCGTGGGGACCTGGGTGAGGACGCGCGGGTCGATGCCGCTCTGCGCGGCCGCGGTGGCGCGCTGGAGGAGGTTGGCGTCGAGCGTCTCTAGCACGTTCGCCCGCACGACGAAGAACGCCGCCGCCGACACGAGCACGACCACGAGCGCAGCGACGGCGGCCGCGAGGATGCCGATGCGCGCACGCAGCGAGACCCGGTCGAGGGCCTCGAAGCGAGGCGTCGTGCCGTCCGGGCGGGTGCGCGGGATGAGGTGGGTGGTAGCCATCAGGGGGGTGTGTCGCGCAGCACGTACCCGACGCCGCGGACGGTGTGGATCAGTCGCGGTTCGCCGTCGGCCTCGGTCTTGCGCCGCAGGTAGCCGATGTAGACCTCGAGCGCGTTGCCGGTGGTCGGGAAGTCGTAGCCCCAGACCTGCTCGAGGATCTGGGCGCGGGTGAGCACCCGGCGCGGGTGCGCGAGCAGTAGCTCCAGGAGCGAGAACTCGGTGCGCGTGAGGCTGATCGGCCGGCCGCCGCGGCGGACCTCGCGGGTCTCGGGCTCGAGCGAGAGGTCGCCGAACACCAGGGGCTTGCTGGTGCCCATCGCGGCGGCGGCGATGTCTTCCGGGCTGCGCCGACGCAGCAGGGCGCGCAGCCGGGCGAGCAGCTCCTCCAGGGCGAAGGGCTTGGGGAGATAGTCGTCGGCGCCCGCGTCGAGACCGGACACGCGGTCGGACACCGCGTCGCGCGCGGTGAGCACGAGGATCGGTAGGTCGTCCCCACCTGCCCGCATCCGCCTGCAGACCTCCAGGCCGTCCAGACGCGGCATCATGACGTCGAGCACCATCGCATCGGGCCGCTGGGACGTGACGGCATCGAGCGCCGCCTGCCCGTCGCTCGCGAGATCGACCTGGTAGCCGTTGAAGGCGAGGGAGCGGCGCAACGACTCGCGGACGGCGCGGTCGTCGTCCACCACGAGAATGCGCATGACGACAGTCTGAACTGGGCATCTGAGATGCGCCTGAGAGGCACCTGTGACGGCGGGCCGGATTGGCCGCCCGGCGTGCGCACCGGGCAGCCACCCCGATTCAGACGGTCAGCAAGGTGCCGCTCAGCGAGACCAAGCTCGAGCAGTTCCCGTTGGGCGCGGTCTGCGAAACGTGCCACAGCGCGTTGTCGGTGCGGCGCGCGAACGCCTCCAGCCGACCGTCCTTGTTGTTGCTGACGGCCGGGTCACTGGTGATGATGCCGAGCGAAGCCCAGCTCGACCAGCCTGCACCGGGCGCGGTCTGGGAGATGTGCCATAGCGCGTCGTCCGTGCCGAGGCCGAAGACCTCGAGCCGTCCGTCGACGTTGCGCGTCGCGGCGACGACCTCGTTGTCAGGTCACGTAGCCCCCATCGGTGGTGGCTGCGACATCTGGGCGTCGTAGGGAGGTGAGTCACCGGAGTTAAGGCGTGATACGGCCTGAGTACTCGATTCCGCCCAACCGCGAGCGGATTTGGCAATTGTCGCCACGTTGTCCGAATCACGCACGGCCCGAGTCGGAAAGCGTGCGCCGACTGAGGGGCGCGGCGCCGAACGGCTGGCGCGCTCGCGCTGGTGGGGCGATTCTCGACGGTCGGCGAGAGTGCGACCCCGCCGCGCAGCTAGGATGCCCTCCGTAGCCCTCGTAGCTCAGGGGATAGAGCATCGGTTTCCTAAACCGTGAGTCGCAGGTTCGAATCCTGCCGGGGGCACCACCACTGACCAGCATGAATAGTATCCGACCCCTCGACCGAGTCAAGCTTGGGGGATGGATTGGGGGATGGCCGGGTCTACGCTCCCCTCATGGCGACCGCACGTCGCCGCACCCGCGGCTACATCGAGGACCGGCCCGAACGCACCAAGGGCCGCTTCCGCGCGGTCGTCTACGCGGGGATCGACCCGCTCACCGGCAAGTCGCGCTATCTGCGCAAGTCCGCCGACACCCACGCCCAGGTGCAGGTCGAGCTCACTAAGCTGCTGAAGTCCGTCGACGAGCAGCGGCACCCCAAGAGCGACATCACCGTCGACGAGGTGATCGCCAAGTGGCTCGACGTCGCCGAGCTCGAAGACACCACCTGCCAGCGCTACGAGGGCCTCGTGCGGCTCTACATCGAGCCCACCTTCGGCAAGCGCAACGTCGCCAGGCTCGACGCCGAGCTGCTGGAGCGCTTCTACGCCCGCCTATGTCGCTGCAAACGCCTCTGCACCAAGCCGGGGCCGGACCACGAGTGCAAGGGCCTGTCGAACTCCTCCATCCGCCAGATCCACTTCATCCTGCGCGCCGCTGTGGACCGCGCCGTGCGGTGGGGGTACGTGAGCGTCAATGTCGTCGCGATGGCCGAACCGCCCTCGTTCGAGCGTCCCGAACCCGACCCGCCCAGCGCCGAGGAGGTCGCGGCCGTCCTCAACGACGCCTGGCGGGACACTCGCTGGGGCCTGTTCCTGTGGCTGACGATCGTGTCCGGGTGCCGCCGCGGCGAGATGTGCGCGCTGCGCTGGACCGACCTCGACCTGGCCCGCGGCGTGATGACGGTGGAGCGCAGCTATTCCGAGACCGCTGAGCGGCGGCGGGAGAAGTCGACGAAGTCCGGTCAGAAGCGTCGGGTCGCTCTCGACCCGTACACCGTCGAGCTCTTGAGCGCCTACCGCGCCCAGTGCGAGTCGGACTGCGCCAAGCTCGACGAGACACTCCCCCGCACGGCGTTCGTGTTCTCCCTCGACCCCGACGGCTCGACAGCCCCGCTCCCCAGCACGGCGACCCAGCGGTACGGCCGCGTCGCGAAGCGGGCGGGTCTGCGCAGCACCCGCCTGCATGCCCTGCGTCATTACTCGGCGACCGAGTTGCTGACGGCGGGCGTCGACCTCCGCACCGTCGCCGGACGTCTTGGCCACGGCTCGGGCGGCGCCACGACCCTGCGCTTCTACGCCGCTTGGGTCTCCGAAGCCGACCACCGCGCCGCCGCGACCATCGGCCAACTCATGCCCCGCCCGACCCTGTCAACGCCGCCCACGTCCCCGAGCCCGTGCGAGCTCCTTGCGGGCAAGTTGCGTACGGACATCGAGTCCGGCCGTCTCAAGCCAGGCATGGTCGTCCCGACGTGCGCCGAGCTGGCACGCGATCACAGCGTCTCTTTCGGCACGGCAAACCGCGCCATAGCGGTGCTGCGAAGCGAGGGGCTCGTGCACTCCGGACGCGGTCGACGAACCGTCGTCGCCTCCGTGGGGGCGGCCGGGAGTTAACGATTCACCGCCAAACTGGTGGTCACCTCCAACCCGCGGATTACCGCGCCGTGGTTCGGACGCTGGTGGTTATAGCCGATGACCTGGGACGATGCCGTGGGGGCTGGGCCACGCGTTCGCCGCTGGCTGCCATCGGTTGGCAGCGTTTGGTGTCCCAAGGATGTCCTCACCGGCCGCCGACTCCGACGCAGTCGAGGACAGCCGTGAGCCGCCGGTGATCCGCTCGTCGACTCGGGCAGTCGATCAGAGTTGACCTCTGATGGGTTGCCGTCTCCGTCCACGGCATGGGAACACCCGTTCGGCGCGGCCGAGGCGCAGTGCCTGGCTGTGTGGTCGCACCGAGCGGCAACCTCTTGTCATGAACACAGCGGTAATCGCCTCAGTGCTCACGACGCTCGGGGCGGTCATCAGCGCCATCCAGAAGGCGCGCCGATGGGAGGGGCTTCGATCGGAAATAGCAGCGACGCGCGAACTGGCCGCTGGCTTCGAAGACGACAGTCCAACTCGGACGAAGCTCCTCGGGCTCGCCGACGCGATGTCAGACCGCTTGATCGAGCGTCGGCTGGATGCGTTGAACATCAAGCGCGAGTGGGGATCGATCGGCTTCGCCGTGCTGCTGGCTGGCGCGAGCGGATTTTGGGCATACCAAGCTCCATGGCTCTGGCTCGCGATCGCGCTCTGGATCGTCGCCGGACTCTTCGCGATCTCCGTGCTCGGTATGTTGATGCCGTCCAAGAAGAAGCCGAAGGCAGCCAAGGCGGCGTCTGAGACCGACCAGCCGCCATCGCTCAGGCCCGCGGCATAACCTGACGTCCATGCCGTTCGTTGGTCCCCCGCAAAAGTGAGGACCAAGTAGTCAGGCAGAGGACGACGGATCGTCGCGGACATGTTCCGCAGAGTCGATCGCAGCGTTTAGAGCAATTACACTGTCAACCAGGGACGCCCGATAGGCAGCGTCCTCGGCCGACCTATGCAATTCGTAGAATGCCCGTTCCCTGTCCATTTGTTGACTCCACATTGTTCCACCTAAACTCCCGAGGCCGAATATTTGCTCCGACGACAACGGCGGTTCCCAACTCCTTTAGGTCCGGCGCGAGCAGCATTGCAGCTGCTCCCGCAACAAGAAGCATGAGATGTGCGACCAGGGCCGCAACGCCGATCCAGTAGCTACCGATCCAGAATCGGCCTCACCAGTACGGCAGCCGCACTTCGTTATGAGGTCTCCCGTTCGAGTCGTGCCCGGTGATGGAACCACCTGGCGCGGGCTTGGTGACGGCGTCGCCAGATGCTCCATCGCAGGTGGTGGTGTTCGGGCTGGTGGCGGCGGGTGATCAGGTTGAACAGTCGTTTGATCTCGGTGACGGTGAGGGGGATCAGCCCGGGATCGGGGGGTGGTGGCTGGTCGGGCCGGGTGGGCATGGGCGCGGGTGGCTTGGTGCGGTGGCCGCGTCGGCGGCGGTGATGGCGCAGACGGCGAGCGCGGCCATGGCCAGCACGGTGTGGCGTAGCAGGGCGGTGTAGCGGCGGGCCTGGGAGTGGTCGAGTCCGAAGTGGTCCTTGCCGAACTCGAAATCCTCCTCGACCGGCCAGCGCAGGCAGGCCACCGCGACCAGGATGGCCAGCGTGACGGGCCGCCCGGGAGGGATGTAGCAGTAGTGGTAGGCCAGCTCGCCGGACTGGTGGTGGCGGCGGATGAGCAGGAAGTGCCGCGGGTTGGTGGTGCCCACCCACGCCCAGCCGTAGCTGCGCTCGCCCTTGGAGCCGGCAACGGTCACGGTCTGCCAGTGCTGTTGGTCGCTGAGGTGGGTCGCGGCGATGGCGTCGGCCCGTAGCCGGGTGGCCGGGTTGAGCTGCACGGTGAACGCGCACCCGACGCGCAGCACGTAGCCGATCTGGTGGTCCTGCAAGTGTTGGCGCAGCTGACCGGAGCGGCCGTAGACCTCGTCACCGGCGCACCACGGGGGCATCGTGTGATCGGCGATGGCGTCGGTGATGATGTCGATGCCCAGCTGGGGTTTCGTGCGGAACGCCAGGTCGGTGGGGATGCCGAGCGCGGCCCGGCGGTCGGGGTCCTCCAGCTGTTCGGGGGGCAGGTAGAGCCGAGCCCCGATCAGGGCGTGCCCACTGCGGGTGGCATACGAACAGTGCACGGTGTTGACCCCGTTGGCGACCTGCCCGGTACAGCCCATGTACTGGCGTTTCACCCCCGCGGTGGCGTTGCCCTTCTTCTCCTGCCCGGTCTCGTCCAGCGCCGCGACCGCCAGCTCGCCGACCGGCGGAGCGAGGTGTTCGACCACGAACCGGCGGATGACCCCCATCGCTGTGGTGGTGTCCCACACCGCGTCGTTGAGCAGCCGCTGCATCCGGTCCGGGGTGGGATCCCCGGCGTGCTCGGCGATCGTCCAACAGTTCTTGCGCGGCAGATCGTTCATCAATCCGGTGATGTACTTGCGGGCCTGCTTCAGCGGCTCGACCCGGCCGAAGCAGCGACTCAGCCGTCCGTGGAGCTCGGTCAGCTTCTCCTGCACCAGCTTGGCCTCTACCATGGCCGCAGCGGCCGCCTCATGATCTTCTTGCGTCACAACATGATGATCATCGGGGCGGCCGCCCTCGTTACACCCTCACCCAGCCAAGATCACGAAGTGCGGCTGCCGTACCAGGCAAGGCTCGAACGGTCAAATTCGCGCAATTCCGAAATAAGGGCGCGTCGCTGCCGCATCAGATCTGCCAGGTCCGCCGGTGGGTCGTCGTCAGAATGATCGTGTTGCACCTCCCGAGCGCGAGGGACTCTGCTTCCGCCGATTGGTCGTTAGGGGCACGCGCGTAGTTACACTGGCGAGGAGCAGTGCGGACATGCAGAGGTAACGATCCGCCCCGTGGCGCGCGGGCCCTGCCAACCACCAACCGCGCAGCCATTTGTCTGCCTGGCCGTTCGGCGGGCGCCCTGAGGAAGGGGAGCCGGGGCGTCTTCTGGTGGGCTCTCGTCACCAAGTGCGGCGTTGCGCTCTCAGGATCGGACGTTGCCGCGGTGGAGCGGGGCCGGGTAGCCGGTTACGCCGACCGCGACCGGGCCGGAGGTAGAGGGAGCGAGGCGGCGGGACCGGCGTAGCCGGTCACGCGGGCCGCCGCAGGCGGCGCCTTGATCCTGTAGAGAGCGATTCGGCAGCACCGTGCGATGAACGTGCCGCGACCAGAGCGGACCGGATCGCTACGTTCGGACCGCGTGCACGGCTTTTGATCGGGTGCAGCCCGTGGTCGGCGGATTCCGGGATCTCGCACGACTCGGCCTTGTTCTGGACCGCCTCCAGGATGTCACCCGATCATCATCTCCTATGTCCAGGAGGGTACGGACGTCCCCGCGCTTGATCATCTGGACACAATTGGGACCCAAACAACCCTGAATCGCCAACGAACGACCGGCACTGACGGGGTATCCGCCCGCGCATCTCCACAGCTCACAGGTAGGTACCCACCACTGACCGCGATGGTGGTCCGGAAATCCGCGGGTTCGGGGTTCGATCCCGGTTCGATCCCCCGGGGGCCCACACTTTCCGCAGGTGGCCGCGTTGCCCCATGAGTCAAGATCCAGGGACATTTTTGGGATCCTTTTCGTCGTCGAGACCGTCCGACCCGAGGAGATCTTCGAGCGCCTCCGCCGTGCCGGTCGGTCAACTTCCGCCCGAGGTAGCGATCTTGCGTCATGCTGACATTGGAGTGCCCGAGCTGGTCGCTGATCCTCCGCGTCGACACCCCGGCGTCGTCGAGGAAGCTCGCCACCGTCTTGCGCAGCGTGTGGCTCATGAAGCCGTCGATCTCGGCCTCGGCCTGGACCTGCCGCCACACCTTCCGCACGTTCGACGGGTCGCGCCATTCACCCAGCGAATCCCCGCCGTCTCCTGAACCCCCGCGGCGCCAGACGCAATGGCGGGTGCGGTCCGGTCCTGCCTGCCACCGCCGCGACACCGTCGAGCGCGACGTGGACGTGGCGGCCTGCTCGGTGCGGGCTCCGACCGGCTCCAGCCCGAGCCCGTAGCGGCAGGTGGTGAGCCCGGCGAGCATCCGTTCCAGGCGCCATGCGCCCGAGGATCTCGGTGTCGGAGAACAGCTCGTAGGAGGCCCACCGCCAGCTCGCCGGAGCCGTCGATCGCGCGCATCCGCGGCCGCTCGACCGGGATCCGGCGCCCGCCCAAGGTGACCGAGCCAGCGCCGCGGCCGTGTCGGACCGCGGCCCGCTCGGGATCGTGGCGGCCCTTGGGCCCGCACACGGCGGTCACGTCGGCCTCCATGAGCGCAGCCATCACCTGCAACCCGGTCCCGACCGCGAGGGCCAGCAGACCCTCGCGCAGCTCACCGGCCAGCTCGCCCAGTGCCACGCTCACCTGCTCGGGTGCGGCAGCCTGGCTCGTGTCGATCTCATCGTTCTGGCACTGCTTGCGCACGGCTGTCCCCTGTCTCGTGGTGTTCTTGGCGGTTCACCCGAGTGCCTACCGCACGGCAGGACTCAGGTGGGGGACCGCCACCTCAACTTCCACGAGATCCGGGACAACCTCCGGGTCGTGCCCCGAGACGGACATTCCGAAGGATCTCGGCACAGCGGTGTATCGGTACCTGTCACCTCATCAGGCGAGGACCGCTCCTGAGCTGTACTGGCCGGGCATCGGGCCGGACTGGCGCGACTGACCCCGCCTCGGGATTGCGTATACCTGCGTAACCTTGCTGCACGACGCGGTAGAGTGTTGACTGCACTCAACATTCGACTACGGGCCCGCCACCGGCGGGCCAGGTCGCGGGAACGGCCTAGCCCAACCGAGGGCAACCTCCTTAGTGGTCGTGTGGGTGTAGGAACACCCAGACCTGGATGAAGATCCAGAGGGTGAGCCGAGTGACGGGGAGGGCGCGGTTAAGCCGGTCCAAAAGCTGGCCGCGTTCCTCCTCCCTCAGGTGCTTGGGCACGGACGTTCCTCTCTATGGCGCTGCCACCCCTTGGGTGCCGTTCGACAGCTCCTTGAGGTCGGGGTGTAACAGAACGGCAAGCAGAGCGTACCGAGCAGGCTGGACAGAAATGCGGCAAGGACGCCCCTGGACGGAGCTGCCCCAAATTGCCGCTCATCGCTTGAGAACGGCCGTTCAACCTTGGTAATAGGCTATTCGGACTAACGTCTCGGGTCTGTTTGACCCTTTGCTGTGAGGTTTCACGGGAAACTCGAAGTCACTCGACGGCTGCTTTTCTCACCTCCGGACGACGCTGGCAAGTTCCATGTGTCACCAAGCAGACCATCTACCCGGTAGGTAGGCGTGTCGTTTCCGCCGGTCGGGCTGCTAATTCGAACACTATGGCTCTCGCCCTGCGTCCTCCCCGTTCCTCGTCCCCCGTAGATCGCCCACGACGACGGGTTGACGATCGCCTGGACCGCGGCCGTCGACCGCGTGTACCGCTGGCTCCAACTGCCCCTCGACCAGTCCGGTGCGGGCGAGCAGCTCGATGACCAGTCGGGCGAAGGGGGCTGGGTCGGCCCGGGCCGCGCGCAGCAGCTTGGCGGAGGCAGCGTCACCGAGGAAGCGGGGCAGCGGCTGGTCGGGGATGGGCAGGTCACGGCGAAGATCAGCGGGCCGCCGCCAGGTGGCGAGCTGATCCTTTAGAGAGCGATTCGGCAGGCCCGCGCGATGACTGAACTCTTCGTCCCGTGTCCTTCGTCCCGTGTCTTCGTCCCGAATGCGGGACGCGGGCGACCGATTTGTGCCGTCCCGGCGAGAGTTCGACAGTTTGCACATGGATAGCCAGTCTCTGAGACCTATCAGGGGCGCAATTCGGACAGTCCGAGACGGTGGCAGTCGTCATCGCGGGCGCCAGCGACACGGGCGCCGATGCTCATCGCCTGCAGGACAGAGACCGCGTCGGCCCCGGTGACCCGACCGATGAGCTCGGCGAGCTGCTGAGTGGTGTCAGCGAGCGGGTAGCAGGGCGGAGTGATCCAGAACTCCGGCCCGTCAGCGTCGTCGTAGCCGTTGCGGCTGACCTGGGCGTAGAGCTGCCCATGGTCCTCGCCCCACGTGCTGGTGTGGTCCCAACCGGGAAGGAGCAGCGCGTAGATGCTCATTCGGTCGTCCCCTCCGCTTGCCCGGCCTGTGCAGGGTGCCCAGCTACCGCCCGATGCTCGCACGACGAACCGACAACTCGCGTCCGTACAGAGGAGAGCGTCGGTCTACCAGCTGTCGGCAACTGCGTCGGTCATGCCGGACTCGGCGTGGTCGTCGACGTGCCATCGGGCGAGCTCGGCTGCGCGGTCCTGCTCTTCGGCCTGCTGGTCATAGACGTCGCGGGCGTCGAGCTCGTGCAGGGTTCGACGGGCGAGGGCGATGGAGTCGACCACCTCGTGGGCGTCGGGGACGCGGGTTTCGTCCTCGCAGGTGTGGCGGGGTTTAGCCGCGGCGATCTCGCGGAGGTCAGGCTCGACGGCGTCCTCGACCCGCGTCTCGACGCAACTGCGGCTCAGCTGGTGGTCGTCGGTTATGTCGTTCTCGCTGATCGGTCGCTGGCGTTCGTCGTCGGCGAGCGCGTCGCGGTGGGCGTCGAGCCATTCTTCGGCGGTAACCCGATCTTCGGGTTCGTCAGCGAGGACGCCGCGGTCGGTGAGGATCTGCACAGAGACATCGTGGTTGACCCGGGTGACCACGGTGTGGAGCCGGTGGCGGTGGTAGGCGCGGTCGAGTTCTTCCAGCTCGCCGATCCGGCGGTCGAGGGTGTCGACCAGCGCGCGGGCGTCGGCGGCTTCCTGCTGGAGGCGGGCGCGCTCGGCAGGGTCGCTGGCCTGGTCGGCTTCCACGGCACGCAGCGTCGCGGTCTGCCGGTGGTGGGTAGCGGCCTGGTGGGTGCCGGCGAGCTCGTTGCCGACGTAGCGGGGTGCGATGGCTTGCTCGCGCTGCCAGGCGCGGATGCGTTGAGCGATGGGCACCGTTGGTCATCTCGTGCTCAGCCTGTTCGACCTGGGGCCGACCGAGGGCTTCCCAAGCGGCGCGGTAGGCGGCGTAGGCCTCGGCCTGCCGGTTGGGCGCGGGGGGTCGGTCAAGGGCTTCGGCGGGGTCGGTGTGGCCGCGTAGCTCGCGGTAGCCGGCGACGATCCCAGCGCGCTGTTCCCAGGCAGCTCGTGCCGGGTCGTCCGCGTCGGGGACGGGTCCGAGTGCTTCGACCGCCCACGCCGGCGCATCGCAGGCGGTCTGCTGGCCGAGCTCCGCGGCTCGTCGGTCCGCGACGGTGGCGAGTTCGGCCAACCAGGCGTCCCAGTCGGATCGGCCTGTGGCGGGCACCCAGTCCGCCCACCGATCTCCAGTTGGGTTGAAGCGGCGGGTGCCGCCGTCGGTGATGCGCGAGACCAGGACGTTGGTGGTGTTGTGCGCTCCATCCAGCGGGCGCTTGGTGATCGATTCGGTGAGGACCTGGCGGGCGTCGAGTCTGGCCAGCTCGACGCGGCGCAGGAGCCGCCCGAGGGAAGCGGCGCCGTCTTCGGCGGCCAGCTGCGCCCGTTGCGCGGCGGTGAGATGGCCCTCGTGCACGAGTTGGTCGAGCCATTCGGCCGTGCGTGCGGTGACGACATCGGCGGCAGCCGCGGCGAGCATCTCCCCCGCGGTCTGCACGCTCCCGGCAAAGGTGGCGGAGTCAGCGGCAAGCGCGGTAGCGGACCGGTCCCGGGTCGGCTGGTCGGTGTCGAGGATCCCGGCCAGGACGGACAGCGGGTTGCGGTGCAGGATCTGGGATCCGTCGCGGCCCTGGGCGGGTTCGTCGATCGTGGTCGTGGTGGCGACGTGGGCGGTGTTGGCGTCGCGACCGCGGGACAGCGCGACATAGAGCGCGGCCATCGACGTCCACGCGGTGATCACGGCGTGGGTGGTGTCTGTCGTGCGGCCTTGGGCGGCGTGCACGGTGGAGGCGTAGGCCAATGCCAGGTGCTGGGCGACGTACCCGGCCGGCAGCACCAGACGCTCCCCCGGGTCGGTGCGGACTTCGAGCGTGCCGTCGTCGCGGACGGCGGTGACCTCGTAGGTTTCGCGGTTGATCGGGCCGCGGCGATTGCCCTCGTACCCGGCGAGCTCCCAGCCGTTGAAGCGGGCCTGAACCAGGTCCCCGACCCCGGCGACCGTGCCCTGCGCGAGCGACACCCCGTGCTCGGCGACGCGGCCCAGTCGGACCAGCTCCGCGCGCAGCTGCGCCGAGAGGCGGGCGGCGGTCGGGTTGTCGTCGACCAGCAGCACCGCGTTGCGTCCGGCCAGGGTGTCGGCCAGCCACGCCCGCGCCGCAGACGCCTCGGCCTCCTCGCGGGTGCCGCAATCCAGTAGCCGCCCGTGTCGGTGATAGGCGTCGAGGACAGTCGTGTCGCCATCGCGCAGCCGCAGTGACGCCTCACGCTCCCACTCCTCGGTGAACCGCCGCGCCTCGGTGAGCTCGTAGCGGATTCCGGCCGCCGCCATGAGGTCCATGGCGCCGCCAGCGCCGACCGCCGCGAGCTGGCGGTGGTCGCCGACGAGCAGCAGCTTCCCTCCGGCCGCCTGCACGTGGGCGAAGATCACGGCGAGAGCGGCGGTGTCGGTCATGGCGGACTCGTCGACCACGACCAGGTCACCCGAGTGCAACCGCCATGCCTGGTCCTCGACGAATGGCGGGCCTGCGCCGGGACCTGCGGCGAGCGCGGCTTGGGTGTCCAGCCAGCGGGTGACGTTGCGAGCGGTCAACCCTTCGGCGGCAAGGATGTCGGTGGCGATCTGCGAGGTGGCCAACCCGAACACCCTCCGCGGCCCACCCGCTGCCGGGCCGTCGTCGGCCACAGGGACGTGGGTCGGGTCGGTCCAGGCGTGGGCGAGTGCCCCGACGACGAACGACTTCCCGGTCCCGGCCGGACCGACCAGGCATTCGACCTGGGCACCGGAGGTGAGGATGCCGTGCACGGCCGCGGCCTGGTCGACGCCGAGCTCGATCCCGGCTTCGCGCAGTCGGTCGAGGAACCGGCGCACCCTCACGTCCGGGAGCGCTACCGCGCCACCAGCTGTTGTGGCGGCAACCAGCGCTCGTTCGGTGTGTACCTGGTCCGGGGTGGCGTAGAGGCGACTCCCGGGCGACTCGAACGAGGACGCGCCGTTGGCCAGCCGCTGATCGGCGGGCAGCAACGCGTCCCCGGGCCGCTCGGCCGACAAAGCGGTGGCCGAACGCAGCGCTTCCTGCGTGAGCGTTTGCAAGAGGCGGATGACGTCGGCGCCGTCGGTGACGCCGATGGTGTCCGGCAGCGCGGCCTCGATTGCCGCCATCAGGTCGGCCTCGGTCCATCCCGCCTTGTTGCGGCGCACGTCCTCCAATGCCAGCTCGATCACCGCTTGCGGCGACCATGCCTGTGCCTGGACGTCCTGCGGGCGCGCCTCGAGTACGGCGTGCGCGATCGCGGCCAGCCCGCCGTCGAGGTCGGCGCGCAGGATGGCGTCCACGCGATCCAATGCTTCTTCGCGGGTCTCGCCGGTGTGGGACTTCGCCCGCCGCGTGAGCAGGGTCGCCTGCTGGGCGAGCCGGTCCAGCTCCAGGCTGTTGGGCGCACGGCCGTGGCGGGCCTCGAACGCCTCGGCGAGCTCAGCGGTCTTCGCGGTCAGCTGACGCCGTCGGGTGGACAGCAGATCCATAGCGTCCTGAGCAACGCCGACGATCTCGCGCGCCTTCCCGTCCGGGCGCATCGCCAACACCACACCCAGAGCGTGGGTGAGGCGCTCGGCGGTGACCCGCTCCGCGATCGCGGCGGCAGCGCGCTGCCAGCGGTACAGCAGCTGACCGTCGACGGTGCGCCACACCCCGTCCGCGCCCAGGATGCGGTTGAGGAACGCGTTGTGGATATGCAAGTGCGGATCGTGCTCGCGGGAGTCGTGCTGGAAGAACGACGCCACCACCCAGTCTGGGGCGTCGATCCAGCGCCCCGCCCCGCCGCCGTGGTGCCCGATCCGGGAGTAGCCGGCCTGCTCGTTGAGGAAGGTGAGCATGGAGTTGTTCCCGGCCCAGATCGCGTCCTCGACCGCAAGCCGCAGCTGCCCCCACGCCTCGGCCCGCTCGATGTCGCCCGCCCGCTGGGCCGCGACCTGCTGGGCCTCGAACGCCGTGTGCAGAAGGCTGATCGACTTCTGCACGTTGTAGGTCACGTCGAAGAACGCCACGTTGTGCCGGGCGTTGCGGCCAGCCTCCATCCGCAGCTCCGCGCGGCGCTCCGGCGTCGCGTTCGGCTCGCGTTCCAGCGCGGCCTCGTACAGCTCGTCCTCGGACGGGTAGCGGCGTCCGCCGTGTCCGAGGGTGTACACCTCATCCCACTTGGACGGGTCTTTGAACCCTTCCTCGCGCGGGTCCAGGAACCGCTCGTACACCGCGCGCATGTCCTGGGCGTCCACCAGTCCGCGCAGCCCGAGCAGCTCCGCGCCGGAGCCCCACCATCGTCCGGGGGGCTCGCCGTCGGTCACCGCGCCGGTGTAGTAGTTCTCCCGGCCGGTCGCGACCTCCTTCAACAGGTAGTCCGGGCTGTAGCCGCGGTTGATCTTCAGGACCACGGCGAGCCCCCACCTGCACCGGCGCCGCGCTCAGCGACCCGGCTGCCTCGTGGCGGCGCGCCTGTCGAGCCGCGGATCGGCCGTGAGGCGCCGCTCTCAAGATCAACCATGCGCGGTGGCGGTTGTTGTCGGCCGGAGGCCGACCCGGACCAAATGATCACGATGCAAGGGTGTGAGTCCTTTTGATCTTTGGTTCTGGGTTCCTGCTTTCGGCTCATCGGCTGTGGCAAGGGGAGTAGTGGCGGTTGTCGGTGATGGTCATGGCTGGCAGCGCTCCTTCGGGGAGGGGTTCACGAGGTGGAGGGGGGGTCGGCTTCTGTCGCAGCTCGGCCAGGGCGTCGGCGGCGGTGCCTCGCGACACCTCGGCCAGCGCCATGAGGGCCCGCACGGTCGGCAACGCTCCGTGCTCCGTGAGGTAGGTCTGGGCAGCGGTGGTCGCTCGGGCCCGGGCCGCCCCGGGCGGACCCGAGGGCCGTCCGCGCGGGCCTCGTCGTGTGGACGGCGTCGGCTTGGAGTAGTCGGGGTCGGACGGTGTCACGGACACCGGGTCGGACGCGCCATCGGACACGGTGTCCGGAGCCGGGATGGACGGCGTCGCGGACACCGGGATGGACAACGGCTCGGACGGTGTTGTGGCCGCCGGACCGGCATCGGCCGGTTGGGGTTCGGCGGCCTCTTCGTGCGGGTGGAGTAGCAGGTAGAGCAGGTGGGCGACGACGGCTGCGGCGATGGCGGGCCAGGCGCCGATGCCGAACCGCAGTACGGGTGCGGCGGCCAGGCCGTCTGTTGCCAGCCACGCGGCCTGCGCGAGGCCTGACAGGCCCGCTGCTGCGACGACGACGGCCCACGCGTAGCGGGCCGCCGAGCCGGTGAGGCGGGCGGTGGCGGCGTAGGCGACCAGGGCCAGCCCGTCGGTGATCAGCGGGTAGAGCCACGCGATCCCGGCCGGGACACGGGCGGCCAGAGCGACTTCGTACAGCCCGTGGGCGGTGGCGACCGCGGCCCCGCAGGCAACGGCCAGACCAGGCAGCCAGATGACGGCGGGCCCGAACCGGCGCCCGCGGCGCTTCGGGGGTTCGGGGGCGGGCAGGGTCAGACACGGCAGCGGCCCTCCGCGTCGCTAACGGTGTCAGCGGGGGTGCGCCACGTTGCGGTCTCGTCGTCGACATCGAGGGCGGCGACCGCACGCCGGGCCGTCTCGATCGCCGATCCGGACGGGCGGGGTTGCGGGACGGTGACCGCGTGCCGCTCGGGGGGCTGTTCCCACTGGTAGGCGCGCAACCAGTCCTTGAAGGTGATGAGCCGGTAGTCCTCGCCGCGGCCGTGCGGACCTTCGGTGTATTCGAGCTGAGCCTGGCGGGTCAGCCGGTAGTCCTCGACCATGCCGCAGTGCTTGCACGACCATCGATGGGGACGCGCGAGCCCGGCCGCCCAGCCGCGCCCGGTCATTGCGGCACCGCCCACGGATCAGGTCGCGCCGCAGGTTCGGGTGCGGCCTCGTTGCGGTGCAGCGCCCACCAAGTTGCGATCGCCGCGGTGGCGTCGGCTGCGGGGACGGCTCGGCGCGGCGGTGGGGGCGTTGTCCCAGCCGGGCCGGAACTGGTGACGTTCCCGCGAGCAAGACCCGGCGACCTGCCTGATCCGCTTGACGACGCCGGGGCGGTAGCGGTCGTGCCAGTCCGCGGCCAGCCCGACCGCGGCGGCAGGGCCTTGGTAGGCGGCCAGCCACGCGTGCATCAGGCAGAGCAGTTCCTCGACGATGTCGGGGTGCCAGCACCAGCACTCCGGCAGGGTGGTGGCGGCGTCGCTGTAGCGCAGGTAGATGGCTTCCATCCAGGCGCGCAGCCCGTCGAGCAGACCGCCGACGACGTGGGGATCGTTGGGCGCGCACAGCCACGACGGGCACGGTGTAGGGCCCTTCCGCGCGGTGAGCGCGGCGACCTTGTTGGCGAGGTCGGTGACCGTGGCGGCCAGGTCATCCAGCCGGTTGCCGAGGTCGGCGAGTGGTTCGACCGTGCGGCGCACCGTGTCCAGGTCGCGGGCGAGCCCCGCGACCGTCGCCTCGTAAGGGCCGGACGTGTGCCCGTCTGGCGGGTCGGGGCGGTGCGGGCTCATGGCGACAACCCGTCGCCCGCTGCGTCGGTTGCCTCGTCGTGCTCGCCGTCGGAGTCGGGCTCGGGCCGCTGAACGGCGGCCTCGTCGTCGAGCTCGTCGACCTGGTCGACGGCCTCGCGTGCACGGCCGACCGGGTCGGTGGCGGCGATGCGATCGAGCAGCTGCTGCTTGTCGGCCAGGAACGCCGCGCGCTCGTGCGGGTCCGCGGCCTCCCAGCTTGGGAGAGAGCGCGCAGGCGTCTGGTGAGCGCCGCGACTTCGGCGATCGACGGCGACTCAGGTCGGTGGTGGTCGTGCTGGCTGGTCACGGTGGTGTCCTCGGGGTGAGATCGGTTCGGGGATGCGGCGTCGGCGGTGTGCGGGCCAGCGCGTGGCGACGTCGGCCGGTTGGGTGGCAGCGCTCGGGGACGGCGGGCGCCATGGGCGAGTCCGGATCGCACGGTGGCGGCGATGTCGGCGGCGGTGCAGTCGCATGGGCCTTCGACGATGTGCTCGGCGGCGTCGAGCACCTCCCGTCGCGCTTGGGCGGAGTCGAGCAGCCCACCGGCGGCGAGCTTGCCCAACGCGCGTGCGGCGGTGAAGACGGCGGCGTTGTGTCCGCCGCGCCCGGCGTCGCGGACGCGGGCGAGCTCGGCCCGGACCGCGGCGGTGACGTAGGCGGATCGGTCGCCCACTGCCCCGGCCGGGCCGTCCGAGGGCGGTGCGGGCGGGGCGATGAGCCGATTGGTGATCCAGTCGGGCAGGGCGACCGGATCGCGGTCGTCGATCAGGGCGTAACCGCCGGAGGGCAGAACGCTTCCCGGTGCGAGGACTTGTCCGCCCCGGCCGCGGGTGTCCAGGAGTGGGCCGAGCAGCCGACTGCTGTTCCCGAGGGGCTGGTCGGCGGGAGCACGGAAGTACAGGTGCGCTCCGCCGGACGGGGTGAACACCTCCCATGTGGCGGGCAGGCCGCCGTGCTCGATGGCCAGTGTCTTCAGTCGCTCGCGGCCGTCCACCCTGCTCGACCGCTGGCCGGGCTTGGGCAGGTCGCAGTCCACGACCAGCAGCCCGGACGGTCCGCAGGCGATCCCGGCGTTGTGGGCGGGGTGGGCGGTGAAGAAGCGGGTCAGCCGGCTGGGGTCGGTGGTGGCGCGCTGCTCCCACTGCCCGATGGCGGGGATCTTCGTCCCGGGCCGGACGGGGAAGAGATGCCAGCCCCGCCCGGCCAGGTCCAGCCATGCCTCCAGTCGAGGCCGGGCGGCGCGGTCGCTGCTCATCGAGCACCGCCATCCGGGTCGGGCGGCACGATAGGCAGCGGGATAGTCGGCGGATCGGCTGGGTCGGGATCGACGACCTGGGAGAACACCCGCCGTCCCAGCCAGCGCCGTTCCGATGACTTGTAGACGCGCGCCCGTAAGAAGGCGAGAACCGGTCGACGCCATCGCCGCACTGCCGCGGCCAGGCCCGCTCCACCCATGAGGCCCAGCAGGCAGCCGGTGAGGCTGGCCAGCCACGCCCAGCGGTGTTCAATCCCGGCCGCGGCGGCCAGCTGCACGGCCAAGCCCGCGAACAGGAAGCCGCAGATCACGACGGTGGCCAGCGTCCCGGACCCAGCGACCAGCCGATCACCGGCGACCACGCCCAGCCGTCCGAGCGTCCGCAGCCGCGCCGCAGCTACCGGGTGGGTGGTCGTGTAGGCGGCCCAGCGCACGTCCGGGCGGCGCCAAGCCATGGTCGCCTTGCCCAGCACCGGCGCGATGCCGCGGCGGATCACCAACACCCGGCCCTCAGGCAAGTTGGCGATCTGCGCAGGCGGGACTACCGGGACCCGCCGCAACGTCTTCGAGGCGACCCGGCCGTGCAGGTCAGTGGTGGTGACCCGCTCGTCCCGATCTCCGGCGAGCGTGGACCAGAAGATCAGGTCGTCGCGGTCCTTGGTGCCGCCGAACACCATCACCGATGCGGCGTTGTTCAGAATCGTCGCCCCGTCGCGCTCGCCCCACCGGGACAGGACCTGCGCGCGGCCCTGGAAGGCAGCGCAGATCGTCACACCGCGTCCGCCCATGTCGGCGGTCCAGTTCTCCAGCGGGACCGGGCAGATCAGGAACGCCTCGTCCAAGAACAGTCCCAACGGCGGGTCCAAGCGGCCCTCCGGTGCCGCTGCGGCCAGGCGGCGGGCCTCGCGGGCGATGTGACCTGTCAGCGCCGTCACCAGAGGTGCGCCGTGCGCCTCTTGAGCGCCGAGCAGGAACACGGTCGCCTTGGCGTCGAGCAGGGCGGCGACGTCGAACCCGGTACCCGGCACGGCGGCCGCCGTCGCAGCTGGGTGATTGAGCCATGTCAGGGCGGGCATCACCGACGAGGTGATCGAGGTGCGGGTGTTCGGGTTGGTGTCCAGGAACTGGGTGACGTCCATCTCGAACGCCGCCACCTGCGAGCGCCGCAGCAGGGCGGGGACCTCGCGGGCGGCCCTACCCGGGTCGGACAGCCAGGCCTGCACGTCGCGCATCGAGCGCTTGCCGCCGACGGCGACGCCGTCCAGGGCGGCGGCATGCAGCAGTGCGGCGAGGATGCGGCGGGCTTGCCCGTCCCAGAACTCTCGGTCGCCGGATCCGCCGCGATGTGAGCTGGCGGCGATCATGTCCGTGGCGCGTTCCATCGCGGTCACGGGATCGGTGCAGCCGGTCAGCGGGTCGAAGGTGATCGTGGAGGCGATGCCAGCGAGGCCGACCGCGTTGAACACCAGGACCGGCCCGCGCTTGGCCCGGAAGGGGCCGCACAGCTTGAGGAGGTCGGTGCGTGTGCTGGTGACGACGGCGGCGCCGGGGTGGTCGATGACCCGGCCAGCCATCCATCCGGTCTTGCCCGAACGCGGGCCGCCGAAGACGAGCACGACGTCCTCGATGGCCGCCCAGACCCGCATCAGCCCGGAGCGGCACAGCTGAACGGCGACGTCGGCGGCGGCTACCTTGCGCCGCTCCCACCGCGAGAGGTTGGCCAGCGACGGGCGCACGATCCCCGTGCGACGCCGCATGGCCCGGACCGAAGCGTTTCGCCAGATCTCTATCGCCGATGCCACTCCCGCGCGACGGCGAGTCCGTGCGGCGAACCGGGTCACGACCCCGGCCGAGCGCGCGTAGCGATGCCAGCCCGCAGTCAGCAGCACCGCGCTGGCGGCGACGTAGGCGGGCCACGGCAGCTCGCGCAGCACCCCGACCGCGAGCACGAACGCGCATAGCCCGATCACGAACCCGATGCCACGGGCGCCGCGGCGCCAGAATGCCCACGCTCCGATCGCGAGGACGGCCAGCAGGACAACCGAGCTGATCATTCGGTCACCTCCTCGACGCCGATGTGGCCGATGGCCGACCAGAACTCGTTGACCGCCTCCGCTGCAGAGGAGACCCGGCCGATCAGGGCGCTTAGGAAGCCCGCT
This sequence comes from uncultured Actinomycetota bacterium, assembly GCA_963822805.1. Taxonomy (GTDB): domain Bacteria; phylum Actinomycetota; class Actinomycetes; order Mycobacteriales; family Pseudonocardiaceae; genus Pseudonocardia. The sequence goes on from CAWGIV010000013.1 coordinate 321,255, forward strand.
GCTGCGTCCAGCCGCTCGCGCGGATCGACGAGCCGGGTGTCGTCGTAGACGCACTCGCCCTCGGCCTGGCTGTCCGCGTAGCCGACGACCTGGCCGATGAGAACTAGGGCCAGCGACTCGATGACGCCGAGCGTCTCGACCATCGCCCCAGCCAGGGCGTAGAAGTCGGCGTGGCGCGGTGTTGTCGACTGCTGCGCATGCACGACCTCACGCCATGCCTGCGCACCTATGTCCGCCTGTCGGAGAGCTTCCGGCCGCTCGTTCGTGCTCATTGCTCACCGCCCTGCTGGCGCAATCCGGCAGCCCAGCGGCTTGCAGTGCGCTCGGTGACCCCGCAGCGCAGCGCCACCTCGCGCACCGGCCGACCGGCCGTGAGCAGCACGCGGCCCGCCGCGGCGACCTCGTCCCGCAGGGCACCGCGCCGCAGCCCGAGCTCGAGAATCGCTGCCGAACGGGCAGCGACACCCGGCCTGCGCGAAGGCCGACCGTTCCGGTACCGGCGCCGCTCCTCCGGCGTCAGCCCGCCCGCGATTCCTTCGGCAAGGTGCCCCATCGCGTAGGTCAGGCATTCGGCACGGACGGGGCATCCACCACAGACGGTCTTGGCGACCGCTACCTGTGCCTCGTAGACCGCCCCATCCTCGGCCGCCGGGAAGAAGATGTCGGGATCCTCGATCCCGGCGCATGCGGCGCGCTGCCGCCAGTCGATGCCGCTCATCCGACGGCCCTCGATCCACCGTTGAGAACCGGGGTCGCCGCGTGGTCGAGCGTCGAGAGGAAGTTCGAGATCATTCCGGGCAGACCCGCGCCCGCGGGTGTGCCAATGAACAGCACGAACGCGGCCAGCGCGAAGATCACTGCGCCGCCTGCCACGCGGGCCCGTGCGCAGACGAACGAGCCGACGATCGCGAAGAAGATCAGGACGCCGATACTCACCGTCCGACCTCCTCGACACCCCAAGCCGCCGCGTCGATGACGGTGTGCTCGCTGGTCGCGGCCTCCTCCATCGCTTCGATGGCCTTCATGGGGACGACCAGGCGCCCTCGGATGCGAACTGCGGGGAACTCGCCGGCCGCGATGGCCCGGTAGAGCGTCACGTCCGAGATGCCGAACATGCGTGCCACCGAACTGACTGACACGAACTTCCGTGTAGTTGTCTGTGATGCATCCCGTTCACTGCGATTGCTGCTGTGCAACCTCATGGCCGCGTTGTTCCTTTCGGAGTAGTGCGGCGCCGGAGACTTCCGAGCCGTCAGGAGCAGGCTCTTCCGTCGTTGGTTGCATCGCGATTCCGCGGGAATCTCTTTGCTACGTTCTTGCGCTCATCTCGTCTCTTCCATGTCTCGCCTGTGCTAGAATTGCTATGCCGAACCGCGCCGAGAGGATGCGATGAACGCCCCCACTACACGCCTCCGGAATCTGATTCAGGATCGTCACTGGCAGAAGCACTCGACGTTTGTGCGCGAATTCAACAAGGCCGCGAAAGCGATCGATCCTGCGTTGATCAGCGCGTGCCCGAGTCGAGCGCAGCTGCATCGGTGGATGAACGGCCAGCTCAAGGGCCTGCCCTACCCGGACGCCTGCATCGTGCTGGAGAAGATGTTCCCGGGATGGACTGTGACCGATCTTTTCCAGCCCGGCGAGATCGATCCGCCGGAGTCGTCGTCCTCAAACGGCCTCGCCCAGATGGTCGCCGCAGGCATCGACCAGTCTGCGCCGGTCCACGTCGAGTGGGGCTCAACCGACCGGTTCCGTTCCGGCGGTCAGCCGCGGGCTCTGAGCGGGTTCGCGCCAGCCGACATGAGCGAGCCGGCTCGGGTGGTGAGCAAGGCGCTGGCGGAGCTGGCCGCCGTCCGACACCTGAGTCCGACCGAAACACAACAGCTCGCGACCGTCGCGGGCAACGTCGTCGAGTTGGACCTGCACGTCGAGCTGGACATCGACTCCGACGGATGGTCAGAGATCCGCTATCAGCATGAGCTGTTCAACATGAGCGATCGGCCCGTCACCCGGGTCGCCCGCGAGGTGTGGTTCGAGAACACCGACGGACCACTGTCCATAGAGCCCACCACCGACAACGAACGACGGATTGCCATCCAGCGCACCCACGACACCGCGCACTTGGCCAAGTTCGCCTGCCGGATCTCGCCCGCGCTGCAGCCTGGGGAGCGCGCCGCCATCTCCTACGTCTGCAAGGGCGGCCAGTTCGTCTACGACCACTACTGGCGGCAGAGCCTCGTGCGCTACACCCGTCACTTCACATTCCGACTTCGCCACCAGGGCCGCGCCCTCGTCAGCTGCGCAGCAATCGAGGAGCATGCCGACGGCGCCGAGAACTCGGCCGATGAGGATCTGATCTGGGACGTCGTCGAGGGTGACGTGCTTATCACGCTGGCCCGCAACCATCTGCGCCCCAACCAAGCCATGACCGTCCGCTGGGAGGTCCGCCGTGACGCTTCGTGACAAAGCGGAGGCCGTCATCCATGGTTGGCACCGCTACGAGATCGAGCGCGGCGCCGCGGCCGTCATCGACTACGACTGCCAGCCACCCCGTGAGCCGCAGCCGCCCGCGGAAAGCCGCTACGCCGTGCTGGCGCGCCTGTCGAGCCTCCGCGAAGCGGCCGCCCGCGACGGTGATACCGACCTGGCGGAGTCCCTCCGCGCCCACGCCTGCTACCTGCGTGCGCTGCTGGGCGAGCGGCTCAATCTGGACGACTATGCTCTCGCGACCCAGGGCTGTCACGCCCACGGCTGGCCGCTTAACTACCTCGACCAGATCCAGCAACGGGCCGTCGAACGGCTGGCCCGCATCGGAATCCCCTGGGACGAGAACACTGAGAAGGCGCTAGAGGAGGCCGAGGGGCGCATCTCGGCCGACGCTGCGCCGGAGGCGATTGAGAAGGCCGCCGCCCGCTTCGAGCCGTTGGTTCGTCAGCGGTGCGGGACGGACGCTCCGTACGAGTTGGCGATCGAGACGGTCGATGTTGACCAGTACTGGTCGTACTGGCTCGACGGCCAAGGCTCATCCGCCCGCCTGCGGCTCAACCTGCGGCGCTCAAGCTTCACCGCGGTCCGAGCTCGACAGTTCGCCCTGCATGAGATCCTCGGCCACGCGCTCCAGAGCGCTAGCTACGTCGCCCGCTGCGCTAGCGAATGCGTGCCCTGGCTCCGCGTCCTAGCCGTCCACGCGCCCCACCAGGTCCTGCTCGAAGGTATGGCTCAGGCGATGCCGCTGTTCATCACGCCGGATGACGAGCCGCTCGTCACGCGCGTCCGACTCGATCACTACCGCCAGCTGGTCTTCGCCGAGCTGCATCGCCGTATCAACGACGACGTGCCGATCGAGGACTGCGTCGCCTTCGCCCGCGCCCGCATCCCCTACATGACCGACGAGGCGGTCGGCGACCTCCTCAGCGACCGCGGCGCCGATCCCCTCTTGCGCTCCTACCTCTGGGCCTACCCCGCCGGGCTGGACTGGTTCACCAACCTGGCCGACCACGCCAGTAGTGTCGTGATCGAGGAGGTCCTGCGTGCCGCATACCGAGCCCCGCTCTCCCCGCGACAGCTCACCGCCCTCTGGCCGACTGGCCCAGCTGTCGGAGGCCCGGGACGACAACCTCTTCGTGTACGGCAGCCTCCAGTTCCCTGAGGTCCTCCAAGTACTCCTCGGCCGCGTGCCAGCGATGACCCCAACCACGGTCGAGGGTTGGCGGGTGACGGCCCTCGCGGACGTGGTCTATCCGGGTCTTCTGCCAGGCGAAGGCGCCGCGGTCGGTCATCTCCTGAGAGACCTGAACCGAGAAGAGTGGACGGTCATCGACGCGTTCGAGGATCCGCTGTACGACCTGACTGCGGTGAGGTCATCTGACGGACAGAGCGCCTGGACCTACACCTGTCCAAGCACCTCAACCGCTCCAGTGGCAAGCGGCTGGACGGCGCACAACTTCGTGAGGCATCACCTGGCCACCTACGTCGACCGCTGCGAGGAATGGCTTGCCCGATATCGGGCACGTGCTCCCATCCAGTAGCTCGACAAGATCTTCTGGGAGACGAAAGCCGCCTCCTGACCAGAGACTCGGAAGCAGCGCCGACCTGCGGAAAACACCGTCCGTTGGTCGGCGTCGCTTCTCGTTATTGGGCGACGTTCCACGGCCCATAGTCGGCGCGGACGGCCCCGTGGACGGCCCGACGAGTGGTGATCCACACGGCGCTCGCTGGGTTATGAGTCGGAGTCGGGAGGAGTACGTCTCGGGGCGTCTCACCAGTGTGCTCTGCTCCGCTATGACCCCCGGTCGATCCGTGCGTCCGCGACCTACACCTGGCCATGAGGGACTTTGCCATGGCCATGGACAGCTCGTGTCGGAGACGGCGTGGCGTCGTACGCAAGACAGGACGGTGAATCGGGCGGCGTCGCTCGACTGAAGGCCGCGGCTTGGCGCTGTAGGACTCGGGCAACGCCCTTCTGGCAGGTGAGGAAAGGGCGAAGTGCCCCCAGATCTTCTGGGGGCACTTCGGTGGTGCTGTCGTTGCCTGCTGTCAGGCGTGGGCGAGTGCTTGGTCTTCCTGGTTGATGTCTTCGAGAGATCGTCCCATGGTCTCCGGTGCGAAGATCGCTGCGGCGGCGAGGATGACGTACATGACGGCGAGCATGACGAACATGCCGCCGATTCCGGCGGTGGCAAACAGGACGACGGCGAGCAGGGGCATGACCGCGCCGGAGACGTTGCCGATGCCGTTGACGATCGAGGTGCCCAGTGCGCGCACGTGAGTGGGGTAGAGCTCGGGTGACCAGGCGGCGAGCGTGGTGTTGAGCAGGAGCGCGAAGAACTGGAAGGTGGCGCCGAGGATCAGGATCAGCGCGACGCCGTGGGCGAACAGGGCGAACGCGATCGCGGCGGCGCAACCGAGCACGGCGGCTGAGATGACAACCGTCTTGCGCGGGAGCCTGCTGGCCAGGTAGGCCGAGGCGCAGGCGCCGAGCAGGCTGCCGAAGTTCATCACCATGGTGAAGGCGAGGCTGCTGGTGACGCTGTAGCCCTCGGCGATGAGGATCGAGGGCATGAGGACCAGCAGGGTGACCTGCGCGCCGAACGACATCCAGGACGCGATGCCGATGGCGGCGGTGCGGCGCAGCGAGGTGGGGGTGGTCAGCTCGAAGAAGGGGACGCGCTGCCCGGCCGCGTCGGGGATGTCGGCGGTGCTCAGGTAGGGCGTGATCTCGGCCGGGGTGGGGCGGTGGCGCAGGCGGCCGGACGCGAGCACGGTGAGGGAGGCGTTGGCCTCCTCGACACGTCCTTGGGCGAGCAGGAACCGCGGGGATTCGGGCAGGTAGCGGCGGAACGCGACGACCATCAGCGCGGGCACGGAGAGGAACACGAACAGCCAGCGCCAGCTCAGCGAGGTGCCGCCGAGCGCGTCGTTGAGGGGGCCGAGGATGATCAGGAACAGTCCGAAGGCGACGAAGTTGCCGACGCCGCCGGATCCGATGTTGAGGGAGGCGGCGACGGTGCCGCGGTAGCGGGTGGCGACCATTTCGGCGAGCATGGCGAGGCCGACGGTGAACTCTCCGCCCAGCCCGACACCGACGATGAACCGGCTCACGTGCAGGACCGACTCGTTCCAGGCGAGCGCGCTGAGCACCCCGCCCAGGGTGTAGAGCAACAGGTTGAGGCTCAGGGCGTAGCGGCGCCCCTTGCGGTCGGCGATGTAGCCGGTGACCAGCCTGCCCACCAGGCCGCCGATGATGGTCACGGTGTTGAGCAGGGCCAGTTGCCCGGTACCCATGCCGAAGCTGGCCTTGAGCCCTGCCCCGATCGCTCCGGTGGAGTCCTGCTCGAGGGCGTCGAAGAACATGCCCGCCAGGACCATGGCGACCACGCCTGCGTGGGCCCGGGTGAACCCGATCCGGTCCAGCGTCGCCGCCAGACCTGCGGGTTGGGCGGGGGCCGGCACGTCAAATGCCGCAGCATCTGGGGGCTGTGGGCCGGTGTCGGTGCTCTGTGCCGCACCGGCCGAGGTGTCGTGCTCGTCGCGGTTCATCCGTAGCCTCCATCAGAAGATGATGGTGAAAGGTATACCAAGCAGCCCAGGCGGTATACCAGTTCAGGTACGTTAGCAGCACGTAAGCGATCCGGTCAAGCGGTCCCCGGAGGCCGACACCTCGGGCTCCGACGACCGCTTGAGCGAGGCAGCCCCCAGCTAGATGATCCGCATACTGCTTCTCCCGACGCTGCGTCGGTTACCTTGCATGCCTGTCGACAAGTCTGGCGGCTGGGCAGCTCGACCGGCAGTCTGTATCCCATAAGGAAAATTGGTATCCCAGGCGGTGGCGATGGTGGCCGGCGCAGAAGGTCTACGAGTACCTGCAGGACGCGATCATCGACGGACGACCCGGTACCCGGTTCGCGGTTGTTGGAGCGAGAGCTGTCCGAGCGATTGAACGTGTCGCGGATCCCGATCCGCGAAGCGTTGCCGCTGCTGGAGGCCGAGGGGCTGATCGTCACGGCTCCCCGCCGGGGTTCGGTGCTCGCCCAGATGACGTTGAGCGACATTGACGAGTTGTTCGACCTGCGCGGCAGCCTTGGACGTGCCGGCGGCGCGGCCGGCGAGCCTGCGCGCCCGTACCGGATCCACGTCCTTGCATGTCGGCCAGGATCCCGACGGGCCGCCCCGGCCTCGTCGGCGACCTCCCGGACGGTGCGGTAGACCTGCTCGTGGTCGGCCTCGTCGCCATGGCTGAAGTTCAGCTGGGCGATGTCCATCCCGCCGCGACGAGCGCCTCGATACGCTCCCGTGACGTCGTCGGGGGCCCGAGGGTACAGACGGTACTCGGCGTGCTTCCACGGCGCGCTGAAGCGACATCGGGGGGCGCGTGCTCGGCGCACCTGCGCCGCCGGCGTCCTCGACGGCCTGAGTTCTGTCGGCGCCAGAGGGCGACGGGCCGGGTACGTGGCGCTCGCCCCGGCGCCCCAAGGTTGGTGCAGCCATTCGAGCGTCGCCCAGCTGCCCCCTGCAACGGTCGAGCGGTCGGTCCGGCGTCTTGCGGCCCAGACGTCGTGGTATCCCATTTTCGCCGGCGCCGTTCGCGGCTCCATCCGGGGCGGGTGCCGGACGGTGGCCCTCCGCGGGACTCTACGGCACCGGCGGTAGGGCCCAGAGCAGCTGATCCGGGCCTGGGACGGGCTCAGTCGCCTCGGGATCCGCGTTTCAACCGAGACCTTGACAGCACAGCGATAGTATACCAAAATCGAGCCAGGCTGCAGTGCGGCGCCCGCCCACGGGCCGGAAGGCAACACCGCCTCAAGGGCCGCTCGTGAACGGCCTGGTTCACCCCGCAGCCGTCAAGGGAAGGTGCGTCGTGGCAAGTCCCGAACAAGATCACCCGAAGGTTCCACCGTCGGCCCGAGCGCCCGCCCGCCACCGCACGGTGGCCGACGCGTTGGACTCGCTGCCGTTCACCCGCGCCCAGATCTGGGTGATGGGTCTGGTCATGGCGGGCATGCTGTTCGACACCCTGCAGCAGGACGCGCCGGGTGCGATCGGTCCGGCGCTGAAGGAGGTCTTCGGCATCTCGAACGCCGAGTTGGTCACCGTGAACACGGTGACCGTGATCGGCGGCCTGATCGGGCGGCTCGTGGGCGGCTATCTCGCCGACCGGAAGGGGCGACGGTTCGCGCTGAGCCTCAACCTGCTCATCTACACCGTGGGCGGGCTACTCAGCGCCGTCGCCCCCAACTTCGAGGTGCTGGTCGCCAGCCGGTTGATCGTCGGCATAGGCCTGGGCGGCGAGTTCACCATCGGGCTGGCGATGATCTCCGAGATGGTGGCCACCAGACGGCGCGGCACCGCTGTCGGCATCATGGGGTTCGCCTCCGGCGGGATCGGCAACTTCCTCGCCTACGGCCTGTTCGTGGTCTTCCTCGGCCCCCTCAACGACGCGCTGGGCGGCGATCTGTACTCGTGGCGCTGGATGTTCGCGTTCCTGGCCATTCCAGCCGTGCTCGTCGTCATCTACCGCCGCTACTTGCCGGAGTCGCCCCGGTTCCTCGTGTCGACCGGACGGGTCGCCGACGCCAACCGGGCCCTGACCATCCTGGCCTCCGACAACATCCGCCACCGGCCCACGCCGCAGGAGGTGATCCGGTTCCTCGACGCGGACGCGGCCGCCCCGGTCGAGGCCCCGATCCCGCCCGCCGAGATCTTCAAGGGCAAGCTGCTCAACCGCACCGTCGCGGTCGGAGCCGCGTCGTGGATGGCGTTCGGCGCGCAGGTCACCCTGCTTGCCCTGCTCCCCACGCTGCTGGTCTCCAAGGGCTATTCGATCTCCGCCAGCCTGGTCTTCACGCTGATCATGTACGCGGGCAGCATGTTCGGCGCCCTGGCCGCCGCGTTGGTAGCGGCCCGGCTACGACGACGCACCACCGTCACGCTGGCCGCGATCCTCGGCTGCGCCTCGGCCATCTGCTTCGCCCTGTTCGCCGACGGGCCCGCGCTGATCCTGCTGTTCGGATCGATCTTCCAGTTCTTCTCCCTGTTCCTGAATTCGACCCTCGCGCTGTGGTCCCCTGAGCTGTACCCCACACGGGTCCGCGCGCTGGGCACCTCGGTCGTCAACGGCATCGGCAACGTGGCCGGGGCGGTCATGCCGTTCGCCGCCGTATTCATCTTCGACCGCACCGGCGTCTCCGGCGTCTTCCTGATGATCGCCGTCATGTACACGCTGCTCGCCGTCGCCTGCCGGTTCGCCCCGGAGACCCTCGGCCACTCACTCGAGGAAGTCAACGAGCTGACCATCCTCGAAGCCAAGCCCGCCATCTGAAAGGACACCGCACCCATGAAGACTCTCCGGATCAGCGCCACCGCGCACGGCATCAACTACCTGCCCGAGTACTACGCCCGTGAGCACGGCCTGTTCGCCAAGCTGGGGCTCGACGTCACCGCGGAAGCCCGCAACCCCTGGGACGGGGTCATGCACGACCTGGCCGACGGCTCCGCCGACGTGGCCCTCGGCGGACTGTGGGTACCCGCCATGTACGCCCACCGCGGCCGCGACTTCGTCGCCTTCGCACAGCTGAACGACCGGTTCCCGATGGCCATCGTGACCCGCGAGCCCGTCGAGGACTTCAGCTGGTCGTGGCTGGCAGGCCGCACCCTGCTCGTGCCGGGGCAAGGCGGCACCGCCCCCTACGAGTTCACGGCAGGGCTGATGCGCAAGGCCGGGGCCGACCCGGCCCGCAGCCGGTTCGCGCGCGACCTGTCGACCCCCATGCTCACCGAACTGTTCGTCAACGGGCTCGGCGACGCGATCGTCGCCGACCCGGGCACCGCGTCCGCGCTCGTGCTCGGCGGAAAGGGCCACATCGCCGTCAGCCTCGCCGAGGAGGGCGGCGTCATGCCCAACAGCGTCTACTACGTGCTGCGGGAACGGCTCGACGAGCTCGTGCCGCTGCTCGTGCCCTTCACCCGCGCCCTCCAGGAGGCCACGGTGCAGGTCGCCGCATCCGCCGCCGCCACCCACACCGCCCTGATCGGCAAGGAGTGGCCCGACACGGACCCCGCGGTGCTCACCCACGCGACCGACTTCCTGATCCGCAGCCGCACCTGGACCGGCGTCGCGATCGACCCGGCAGGGTGCGAGAACTGGACCGGCATCCTGCACGATGCCGGGCTCACCGTGGACCGGGTCGCCTACGCCGACATCGTCACCGACGTGATCGTCAACGAGGTGTCGCCATGACGCTGCTGTTCAACCGCCACCAGGTGGTCGACCTCCTGCCCTACAAGCACCTCATCGAGGCCGTGGAGGCCGCGCACATCGGACTGGCCGACGGCCGGGTCGTCCACCCCGCCCGGTCGACCGTCGCCCTCCCCGGGACCGACACGGTGCTGCTGCCCATGATCGCGGCCTCGCCGGGCAACTCGCTCGCGGTGTACAAGCTGCTCGTCGACCAGCCCCGCGACCCCGCGGCACCCCGACAACGCTCCACGATCGTCGCGGTCGACCTCGACACCGGCGACTGTGCCGCCGTGGTCGACGGGGCAGCCGTCACCCTGTTGCGCACCGCCGCGACGTCGGCGGTCGCCACCCGCGCCCTGTCCCGCCCCGACGCCCACACGTTGGGCATCCTCGGGGCCGGGCGGCAGGCCGCTGGCGCACCTCGACGCGATCTCCGAGGTACGCGACCTCACCGAGCTGGTCATCTGGAACCGCACCCCGGAACGCGCCGACCACGTGATCCGGAAAGCCCGGGACATGGGACTCGACGCCCGGCTGTTCGCCCACCCGCGCGATGTCGTGCAACGGGCCGACATCCTCTGCACCCTCACGCCCAGCCTCGACCCGCTGGTGCACGCCGCCGACCTGCACCCCGGCCTGCACATCAACGCGGTCGGATCGCCCCCCCGCCCGCAGTACCGCGAACTCGCCACCGACGTCCTCGCGTCCGCCCGCCTCGTCGTGGACTCGGCCCCCGTCGCGCTCGACGAATCCGGTGCCATCCAGGCCGCCCTCGACGACGGCAGCATCGACCGGCACGGCCCGCTGATCGAGCTCGGCGACGTCCTGAGCGGTCGCGCCCGGGGCAGAACCGACGACCAACAGGTCACCGCCTTCGTCTCGGTCGGTCTGGGAATCCAGGACCTCGCGGCGGTGACGCTCCTGCTCGACACCGCGAGCCGGCGCGGCGTCGGGCACGACATCACCGACAGGCTGTGAACCACTCGCCCGCCTCGCCCGCCTCCACACGTTCGGCGCGACATGCACCGTGCGGTTCGATTCCTCGCCGCAGCCGTAGCCTGTCGTGCGACAGCGTCGACGCAAACGCCGACCCTGAGGCCGCCGCCCCTGACCTCGATGACGCTGCCGGAGGAGGCATGGCTTGACCACCATCCATCAGGAAACCGGGCCCTCCATGGCGCAGGTGGCCTACCTGGCGATCCGGGAAGGGATCATCCACGGCACCTACCCGCCGGGCAGCCGCCTGCGCGAACGCGAACTCTCCCAGCAGCTGCGGATGTCGCGCATCCCCATCCGCGAGGCACTGCGCCAACTCGAGGCAGAGGGGTTCGTGGTCACCTCACCCAACCGCGGCGCGGTCGTCAGCCAGCTGACCCTCAAGGACGTCACCGAACTGTTCGACCTACGACTCTCACTCGAGGTGCTCGCCGCCCGGCAAGCCGCCCAAGCCGTCGCCGAAGGGCGCGCCGACGACACACTCCGCCACGTCGTCGCCCAAGCCCACCGGGCCACCCTCGCCCAGGACCCCGACGCGATCCGACAAACCAACACCCAGTTCCACGCCCAGACCATCGCCATGACCGGCAACGCCCTCCTGATCGCCACCATGGCCCCGCTGCTCGGCCGCATCCGGTGGCTGTTCGCGCTGACCGCCGACCGCGACCCCCACGTCGAATACGCCGAACACACCACCCTGTGCGACGCCATCTACAGCGGCAACCCCGAGCTCGCGGGCGCCCTCGCATTCGCCCACATCGAACACGGACGAGCCCCCTCCCTGGCCGGACTCGCCGACGTCCTCCTCCCGTCCTAGCAGGCCGGACTGCATCTCCACCGTCCGACAAGGCGCGGGCCTGCCGGTGGCAGCCGCGTCGATCCAGCTTGCCCGCCTCATCCGAGCCTCACTGACGCAGCAGATCTCCGGATCGGACTCCACCTCGAGCCCCCTCGAGCCGACACGGTCGCCCTCCGGGTCGCTCAACCTCGAGCACGGCCGACGTCCCGACATCACCACGACGAGCGACACAGGATCGGCGGCGGTCGACCCGGGCGAGTAGCGGGTGGGTGGAAGCTATCCTCTTCCGCCGCACGCCCCGCGCGCGAGCGCTTGCGGCTGCATCAGGCACGGGGCCGTCTTGATCAACGTATGGAGGAGTTGAACCGCGCGGCCTTCCTGCCGGGTCAGGCTGGGCTCGGGCCGCATAGGAGGCAACCACCACACGGGTTCTTGTGGTCGATGGCAGGCCGACCGTTCGGCGGTCGGACGGTGAGCACCGGATCCCCGCCGCCCGCTTACCAACTCCATCTCCGTCAGTGGCCTTGGGGGATGAGTTGGGGGATGAACCCCCGCTCACCAACGCCGCCACAGCAGGTGGAGAAGCGCTCGATGAAGGCCACGATGCCTGCAGACGGCCACAGTCGGCGACTGCTTCACCGTTCCTAAACCGTGTGTCGCAGGTTCGATTCCTGCCGGGAACACCATAAGGATGGGACCTAGATCGTTGCATTCTCGCAGGCAAGTTGCCAGTCCATCGGGTTTGGATGGCATCCTCGCGCACGGTGCGCATGCCCGTGCCGGTGAGCAGAGCGGCGCATACGCGGCCCCGGAGTTCGGGTGATAGGCGATCGGCCAGTGCGAGGAGGCCGCGTACGGCACTGCGTCGACTGATCGCCATGTCGAGGTGGTCGCCAGACCAGGCGATCAGATGGTCGACCGCTGCATCGCGCTTTTCGGCAAGGTCAGCGTCGTCGGCAGCGCCGGCTCTGCCCAGTGCGGCAGCGTGAATGAGCCCAGCGTGTTCTCCGACGTGCCCCTCGCCGTAGCTGTCGCGAGGCGAGCCTACCGGCTCGGCAAGAAGCCGATCGACCGCCGCGCGCAGGTGCACCGCCATCGGGTCGACCCACACGTCCCATCCTGCGAGTACCTCGGCCGCAACGGCATCGCCCTGCTCCACAGCATCGACAAGGGACCGACAGCTCCCTCTTGGCGAGGAAGCAGCTGCAATGCGATGGTCGCCCGCTGGATTCCGAACCGGGTGGCAGCGTCGACGAGCAAACGGCCAGCATCAACGTGACTCAGCAGATCGGAGCGTTGGGCCAGTGCGGCGAGCGCATTCACCAGCTCGTCGTCGGTGTAGTGGGCCCGGCCGGCCGCACGGGGAACGGCGGACAACCGTGAACCCAGCGCGCCGAGAGCACGCAGCGCGCACTGCACCCGGACCGGCCCACCGAAGGTGACCAGTGGCCCCTCCTCGACAACGCGGAGCATCCGGCCAGCAAGATCATCAACGGCTGCGTCTGGGACCAGATCAGCCTGGGCTGCTATGACCGCCGCCGCTGCATCGCGAACAGAAGCCGGATTATTCGATCGCTTGCTGCCCAGTCAGGGGAGGAAGAGCTGGGCGACTTGGTTCTCCACGACGGTGCCGTCAGCGGGGTCGGGGCCGAAGACGGACGAGAGGATGCCGGTCGTGCCAGCGAAGCGCCCGGTTCCCTCGATCCGCCAGATGACCGCGCCGCGGATCGCCCCCTCCACCGGTGCCGGTTCCAGGATGCCGGTGCCGATGGTGGACAACTGCAGGCTGCCGCCGTCGAGGGTCATGGTGCCCTCCTCGACCAGTGCGGTGTCGTCGAGCATGGTCACTCGCGTCACGTAGCTCGCCTCGGTCGGTAACCCGGTGCTGTCGCCCTCGAGCAGCGTGACGGTTCCCAGCCCGGATTTGACCTCGAAGGTCGGGGGTTCACCTGCGGGGGCCGCTGCTTGGGGCTCGAACCGGAGTTGCCATGTCTGTCGGCGCATCGTGTTCTCCTCGTGGCGTGAACGGTGACTGCCTTGCATCAAGGGCTTGGATTCACACTGCACCTCCTGGGGCGTTTGCGGTGGTCTTTCCTCGTGGGGTGCGGCCGGGAGGCCGTCCGATCTTCTTGAACGGCGCGGTGGTGGGGATCTGGTAGAGGCATTGGGCCTTGTCGTCGAAGGGCTCGCCAACCAGCCGTCCCTCGCGGTGCCAGGTCTTGATCGTGCTGGTGCAGACCCCGAGGTGGGCGGCGAGTTCGCCGACGCCGATCCAGCCGCGGCGGCGTAGCCGCTGTTCGCGGCTGTCGAGTCGGTGGGCCAGGCGGAGGTGGCGGATGATCCCGGCGTGGAAGGGTTGGCCGGTGCTGGAGCTGCGCCCGGCCTGGTTGAGCGTGTCGGCGATCTGGGCGTCAGTGTGCTGGTCGAGGAGCCGGTCGATCTCGGCGATCAGCTCGGGTGGGGCGCGGCGGGCGTCGGGCGCGGGTAGCGGGGCGGGCAGGGTGAGGCTGGTGGTCTGCCCGCCGGTGAACCGCACGTGGGCGTGGATCTGGGCGTCCCTGATCAGGGTGACGTCGGCGATCAGGAGCCGGACCATGCGTTTGCGCTCGCGGTCCGGGGTGCGCGGGTTGGTCCAGAGCGCGGGGAAGTCGCCGGCCAGGGCGTGGATGCGGGCTCGGTCGGCCGCGTGCAGCGGGGCGGCGGCGCGGGTGGCGCGTTCGTAGTCCTCGCTGGCCGTGGTGAGCGCGCGCAGCGCGTCGTTCCAGTCGGCTTCCAGACTCGCGGCGACCAGCCGGTTGTCCGGATCGACCGACAGGTAGCGGCGGCGGGCGAGCTCGGCGGCGTGGCGGGCGCGTTCGACGTCGGCGCGGCGGAGCTGGTCGGCCTCGTCGGCGCGGGCGTCGAGCTCGTCCTGGACGGTGAGGGCGACCTCGAGGGCCAGCGGGGTGACCGTGTCGAGCAGCAGCGCGCCGATGGCCCGGTCGAGCTGTTCGCCGGGGATCGAGGCGCAGATCGGGGTGGCGGTGGAGATCCCTTCGCGCTGGCAGAGGTAGGTGGGCGCCGGTCTGTGGTCGCGGCGGTGGTGGTAGCGCACGGTCATCCGGTTGCCGCAGCGCCCGCAGATGACCAGGCCTTGCAGCAGCGCGGGCCCCTCGCGGGGTGGGCCGGCGCGCCGGTCCTGGCCGTGGGCCTGGGCGGCTTGGGTGAGCCGCTGCTGGTTGTGCTCGAACTCGGCCCAGCTCAGATACCCCGGGTGCGCGTCGGGGATCAGCGCGAACCACTGGTCGCGGGGTTGGAGCAGGTAGCGGGTGTGCCCGTCGGCGGTCTTACGGGTCTTGCGCCGGCCGAACACGAACGCGCCGGCGTAGCGGGGGTTGTGCAGCACTTGCAGGACCCGGTGGTGGCGCAGCGGTGCCCGGGTCAGGGTTCCTTTGTTCGGGCCGGTGCGCACCCGCACCGGGAATGACAGGCCCTCGGCGGTGAACGTCTTGACCACCGCATAGGCCGACCCGGTGCGCGCGAAGGTGGCGAACAGGTGCCGGATGGCCTGCTGCACGCCGGTGTCCGGATCGAGCACGACCGCCCCGGCCGGGTTGTAGACCAGCCCGATCGGCAGCGGCGCGGCGAGCTCGCCGCGGCGGGCCTTGGACAGCACTCCGCCGCGCAGCCGGGCCCGCAGCAGGTGCAGCTCGGCCTCGGACATCTGGCCCTTCAACCCCAGCAGCAGCCGGTCGTTGAACGCGCACGGGTCGTAGAGCCCGTCCTCGTCGAGGATCAGCGTCTCGGTCAGCGCGCAGATCTCCAACAGCCGGTGCCAGTCGGCGTTGTTGCGGGCCAGCCGGGAGACCTCCAACCCGATCACGATCCCGGCCTTGCCCATGCCGACGTCGGCGACCAGGCGTTGGAAGCCTTCCCGCCCGACGGTGCTGGCCCCCGGCAGCCCAGGTCGTCGTCGATGACCACGACCTGGGTGGCCGGCCAGCCCAGCGCCATCGCGCGTTGCCGCAGCCCGTACTGGCGCTCGGTGGAGGTGGTGTTCTCCATGACCTGACGCAGCGTGGACTGGCGCACATACAGATAGGCGTCGCGGCGCAGGTGATCCGTGCCGACCTTCTCGACCGCCTGCGGGTTCATCGCTCACCGCCCCGACGCTCACCGGCCCAGGCACGCGGTGGCCATGGCGGCGAGCACGGCCACCACCTCACCGGCCATCCCTTCGTCACCGGCCCCATCGCCGGTGCCGGCGGGGTCGGGGCGGGCCAGCGGCGGGCGGATCGGCGGCGCACCGGCCGGTACCGGGCACAGCAGCCGCCAGGCCCCGATCCACGCGGCCATCCCGCGCGTGGACAGCAGGGCCAGCCCGTGGCCGCCGCCATCGGCGCCGCCGGACAGCGCGGCGGTGCGCA
>CAWGIV010000014.1:0-378055 GCA_963822805.1 uncultured Actinomycetota bacterium
TGGATTCACACTGCACCTCCTGGGGCGTTTGCGGTGGTCTTTCCTCGTGGGGTGCGGCCGGGAGGCCGTCCAATCTTCTTGAACGGCGCGGTGGTGGGGATCTGGTAGAGGCATTGGGCCTTGTCGTCGAAGGGCTCGCCAACCAGCCGTCCCTCGCGGTGCCAGGTCTTGATCGTGCTGGTGCAGACCCCGAGGTGGGCGGCGAGTTCGCCGACGCCGATCCAGCCGCGGCGGCGTAGCCGCTGTTCGCGGGCCGTCGAGTCGGTGGGCCAGGCGGAGGTGGCGGATGATCCCGGCGTGGAAGGGTTGGCCGGTGCTGGAGCTGCGCCCGGCCTGGTTGAGCGTGTCGGCGATCTGGGCGTCAGTGTGCTGGTCGAGGAGCCGGTCGATCTCGGCGATCAGCTCGGGTGGGGCGCGGCGGGCGTCGGGCGCGGGTAGCGGGGCGGGCAGGGTGAGGCTGGTGGTCTGCCCGCCGGTGAACCGCACGTGGGCGTGGATCTGGGCGTCCCTGATCAGGGTGACGTCGGCGATCAGGAGCCGGACCATGCGTTTGCGCTCGCGGTCCGGGGTGCGCGGGTCGGTCCAGAGCGCGGGGAAGTCGCCGGCCAGGGCGTGGATGCGGGCTCGGTCGGCCGCGTGCAGCGGGGCGGCGGCGCGGGTGGCGCGTTCGTAGTCCTCGCTGGCCGTGGTGACGCGCGCAGCGCGTCGTTCCAGTCGGCTTCAGACTCGCGGCGACCAGCCGGTTGTCCGGATCGACCGACAGGTAGCGGCGGCGGGCGAGCTCGGCGGCGTGGCGGGCGCGTTCGACGTCGGCGCGGCGGAGCTGGTCGGCCTCGTCGGCGCGGGCGTCGAGCTCGTCCTGGACGGTGAGGGCGACCTCGAGGGCCAGCGGGGTGACCGTGTCGAGCAGCAGCGCGCCGATGGCCCGGTCGAGCTGTTCGCCGGGGATCGAGGCGCAGATCGGGGTGGCGGTGGAGATCCCTTCGCGCTGGCAGAGGTAGGTGGGCGCCGGTCTGTGGTCGCGGCGGTGGTGGTAGCGCACGGTCATCCGGTTGCCGCAGCGCCCGCAGATGACCAGGCCTTGCAGCAGCGCGGGCCCCTCGCGGGGTGGGCCGGCGCGCCGGTCCTGGCCGTGGGCCTGGGCGGCTTGGGTGAGCCGCTGCTGGTTGTGCTCGAACTCGGCCCAGCTCAGATACCCCGGGTGCGCGTCGGGGATCAGCGCGAACCACTGGTCGCGGGGTTGGAGCAGGTAGCGGGTGTGCCCGTCGGCGGTCTTACGGGTCTTGCGCCGGCCGAACACGAACGCGCCGGCGTAGCGGGGGTTGTGCAGCACTTGCAGGACCCGGTGGTGGCGCAGCGGTGCCCGGGTCAGGGTTCCTTTGTTCGGGCCGGTGCGCACCCGCACCGGGAATGACAGGCCCTCGGCGGTGAACGTCTTGACCACCGCATAGGCCGACCCGGTGCGCGCGAAGGTGGCGAACAGGTGCCGGATGGCCTGCTGCACGCCGGTGTCCGGATCGAGCACGACCGCCCCGGCCGGGTTGTAGACCAGCCCGATCGGCAGCGGCGCGGCGAGCTCGCCGCGGCGGGCCTTGGACAGCACTCCGCCGCGCAGCCGGGCCCGCAGCAGGTGCAGCTCGGCCTCGGACATCTGGCCCTTCAACCCCAGCAGCAGCCGGTCGTTGAACGCGCACGGGTCGTAGAGCCCGTCCTCGTCGAGGATCAGCGTCTCGGTCAGCGCGCAGATCTCCAACAGCCGGTGCCAGTCGGCGTTGTTGCGGGCCAGCCGGGAGACCTCCAACCCGATCACGATCCCGGCCTTGCCCATGCCGACGTCGGCGACCAGGCGTTGGAAGCCTTCCCGCCCGACGGTGCTGGCCCCCAGCGGCCCAGGTCGTCGTCGATGACCACGACCTGGGTGGCCGGCCAGCCCAGCGCCATCGCGCGTTGCCGCAGCCCGTACTGGCGCTCGGTGGAGGTGGTGTTCTCCATGACCTGACGCAGCGTGGACTGGCGCACATACAGATAGGCGTCGCGGCGCAGGTGATCCGTGCCGACCTTCTCGACCGCCTGCGGGTTCATCGCTCACCGCCCCGACGCTCACCGGCCCAGGCACGCGGTGGCCATGGCGGCGAGCACGGCCACCACCTCACCGGCCATCCCTTCGTCACCGGCCCCATCGCCGGTGCCGGCGGGGTCGGGGCGGGCCAGCGGCGGGCGGATCGGCGGCGCACCGGCCGGTACCGGGCACAGCAGCCGCCAGGCCCCGATCCACGCGGCCATCCCGCGCGTGGACAGCAGGGCCAGCCCGTGGCCGCCGCCATCGGCGCCGCCGGACAGCGCGGCGGTGCGCAGTTGCTCGTAGTGATCCACGAACGCGCCATCGGCTGCGCCGCTGTCGGCGAGCCTGCCGTGGTTGTGCTCGCGGTGCTCATCGGTCGCTTTTCCGGTCGCGGCGGGCCAGGGCCCGCTCGATGGAGCGCGGGTGCACCGAAACCCCGAACCGGGCGCGCACCGCCTCGGCCAACTCCACCGGCCGCGCCGCCGGATCGGCGGCCAGCCGCTCGGCCACGAACGCCACGATCTCCGCGGTCAGCTTGTGCGCCCGCCGCGGCCCGGGCCGCGCGGGCACCAGCCCGGGCAGCCCGTCATCGTCCAACGCCGCGGCGGCGGCATACCAACTCGGGCGGGAGAACCCGAACGCCGCCGCGGCCTCGCTGACCCGCTGGCCCTCCACCCGCACCCGGCGCACCATCTCGTACTTGACCTGCACCAGATCCCGGGCATCGAGGAACTCCTCGCGGTCGAACGCCGCGTCGCGCACCGCCTCCGGGCGCGGGTTCAACGCCCGCCCGGCCCGCAATGCGGCCACCTTCGGGTCCTCCGGCGTGGCAGCTCCCATCGCACCCTCCAAGATCCGAACTACAATGCTGTAAGCCTATTTATGTCCGTCGCTGTCGTGAGGTCAAGCGCGCCACGCGGTAGACCGGCGATGACATGCGGCAATAGCGCCCAGCCGCGGGGAGACCGGGCCCCGGGTCAACCCTGATTCGGCATAATGGAGTTTACATGTGCGGCGTAGTTGGCTTGACAGCCTCCGCCGTCCCCGCCGCCTCAGAATCGGCGAGCGCGGCGAGCAAGTCGGCCAGCGCGAGCAGGTCCGTCACCCGCAGTCGAGACCGCCCGGCCGCCACCGTGACGAACGGATCGGCCGCGGCGGCGTCGGTCCACGCTGCGGGAAGCCCGCACAGCTCACCGTCCTCGCCGACGACGAACACCCGGTCCTCACCCCAGGTGCTGCGGCGGAAGGCGAACACGAACTCCTGGCCCGACCACGGATGGAACGGATGGGTCACCCGAACCCGATCTTGCTCAACCGGCCGACCGGGTGCACTCGACGGGTCGGTCCAAGGGCGGGGTGGAGGGCGAGGTCGGTCGGTTCCGCCGCCGGCACCTGACCCCGGTGCCGGCGGTGGACAGCCTGGCCGAGCTGAACGCGCTGCTCGCGGCGGCCGATGCCGCCGACGACGCGCGGCGGATCGCCGCGCGGGCCGAGACCGTGGGCCAGGCCGCGGCCCGGGAGCTGGGGCTGCTGGCGCCGTTGCCCGCCGAGCGGCTCGACATCAGCGCGCAGCTGTCGTGCCGGGTGGACCCCAAGGCGCGGGTGTGTGTGCGCCAGTCCTACTACTCGGTGCCGGTGCGGCTGGCCGGGCGCAAGGTGACGGTCCGGTTGGGGGCGCGCGAGTTGCGTGTCCTGGACGGCGCCCGGGTGGTCGCGGTGCACGTGCGCAGCCTGCACAAGGGCACCGAGGACCTGGTGCTGGATCACTACCTGGAGGTGCTTGCCCGCAAGCCCGGGGCGTTGCCCGGGGCGACCGCGCTTCACCAGGCCCGCGCCGGCGGCGGGTTCACCGCGCTGCACCAGCGCTACTGGGACACCGCCCGGCGCCGCCTGGGCGACGGGGCCGGCACCCGAGCGTTGATCGCGGTGCTGCTGCTGCACCGCAGCATGCCGGCCGCCGCCGTGACGGCCGGGATGACCGCGGCGCTGGAGGGCGACCGGATCGACGCCGACCTGGTCGCGGTCGAGGCCCGCCGACACCTCGAGCCCCCAGCCACGGCGACCGCCACGACGGCGGCGCCCACGACGGCGGCGCCCACGACGGCGGCGCCCACGACGGCGGCGCCCACGACGGCGGCGCCCACGACGGCGGCGCCCACGACGGCGGCGCCCACGACGGCGGTGGTGGACGTGCCCGCGGGGATGCGGTCGTCGGGTGCAGCGAGGTCGGGTTGTCCCGTTCGGCCCGCGCCCAGCCTCGCCGGCTACGACGAGCTCCTCGCCGCCGGCGGCGGTGCCCGATGAGCCCGGGCGGGTCGGCCGGCGCCACCAGCACGGCCGGTGCCGGCCCGGCGGTGACGGCGCTGGCCGACCCGGCCGCCGCGGCCGCGATCGGCGCGGCATGTCGCAGCCTGCACCTGCCCACCGTGCTCGCCGAGGCCGGGCGCATCGCCGATGCCGCCGCCCGGGAACGGCTCTCGCACCGGGCGTTTCTGGCCGAGGTGCTCTGCGCCGAATGCGACGAGCGCGACGCTCGCCGCCGGCTGCGCCGCGTCCAGGAAGCACGCTTCCCACGGATCAAGCGGCTGGCCGAGTTCGACCTCGCCGCGCTGCCGTCGCTGCCCCCGGCCACCCTGGCCATGCTCGCCGCCGGCGGCTGGATCGACGCCGGTGAGCCGGTGGTGCTGCTCGGTGACTCCGGCACCGGCAAGACCCACCTGCTGATCGGGCTGGGCATCGCCGCCGCCGAAACCGGCCGCCGGGTCCGCTACACCGGCACCGCGGCCCTGGTCAACGAGCTCGCCGAGGCCGCCGACGACCGCCAACTCGGCCGGGTCCTGGGCCGCTACGCCCGCCTCGATCTGCTCTGCCTGGACGAACTCGGCTACGTCCACCTCGACCCGCGCGGCGCCGAACTGCTGTTCCAGATCATCACCGACCGGGAGGAACGCGCCTCGATCGCGTGCGCCTCCAACGCCCCGTTCTCCGAATGGGGCCACACCTTCACCGACCCGCGGCTGGCCGCCGCCGTAGTCGACCGGCTCACCTTCCACGCCCACATCATCAACACCGGCACCGCGTCCTACCGGCTGCGCACCTCCCGAGCCGCCAAGACCACCCGCCCGGCCCCGACCCGAACGCAGCCGCGGCCATGACCGAGCCGTCCGCCCGACGCACCGACGACGACACCTTCGCCGTCCTCGACGACGCGATCTCCGCGCTCGCCCAGCGCAAAGGCCTGTGGATCGGCGACGACCTCGTCCTGATCCACCTGCTCGACGCCCTGATCACCCAAGCCGAGCGGTGCCTGCCCGAAGCCGTGCACAGCGCCCGCGCCAACGGCGCCGGCTGGGACGACATCGCAGCCCTCCTCGCCACCAGCCCGCACGAGGCCTGGCTGCGCTTCGCCGCCGACTCGCCCATCGCCGACGGGAGGTGGCCGATCACCCCCACCGACTGATCACCGGCACAACTGCATACCCGCGCCTCGTCGACGCCTCCACCGCACGCCACCCAAACCCACCACCTCGAAAGGAGCCGCCAGCCCAGACCACCAGCCGACCACCAAGATCCGTCACTCACCGTCACCGTCGATGGCCGTGAGTTGAATCAGCCTGCCCACAGGTGGGGCCAAATCAAGCCATCACAGTGGGGCCAGATGGGGTTGACATTCCCAGGACCGGACGAACGTCGAGGCCTCCGGCCGGATCGGCTGGCCGGTCTGGCGGCTGGCCTGGGTGATCGTCTTCGGAGCGTTTGCCAGCGGCCTGGACGCCTCGCTGGTCAACGTCGGCGTGAACGCCATCGGCACCGACCTGCACTCCACCCTGCCGGTCGTGCAGTGGGTCGCCACCGGCTATCTGCTCGCACTGGCCGCGTCGCTGCCGTTGGCCGGATGGCTTGGCCGGCGTATCGGAGTCGGCCGGCTCTGGTTGACAGCGCTGGCCGCCTTTACCGGCGCTTCCGCCGGGTGCGCGATCGCGCCGAGCATCCAGGCACTCATCGGATTGCGCGTGCTTCAGGGCTTGGCCGGTGGCTTGCTTATCCCCGCGGGGCAGACGATCCTCGGCCAGGCCGTCGGCGCGCATCGCCTGGGCCGGGTGATGGCCACCCTCGGCATCGCGGTCACCGTGGCCCCGGCGCTCGGCCCGGTGCTAGGCGGGCTGCTGCTCAACGCCACCTCCTGGCGGTGGCTGTTCGCGATCAACCTGCCCATCGGCGTGGCCGGCCTCCTACTCGGCCTGCGCTACATTCCACGCGACCACACGCGCAGGGCACTGCCGCTGGACTGGCAGGCGCTGGCCTGCATCAGTGCCGGACTGCCGCTGGCCGTCTACGGGCTCACCGTAGCCGCCGGCCACGGATCCGTGTGGCGAGCCGCCAGCCCGTTGATCGCGGGCGCGGTCGCACTGGGCGTTTTCGTCATCCGCAGCAGCCGCAGCCGGCACCCGCTGCTCGACCTGACCCTGTTCCGCCGGCGCGTCTTCACCGCGGCCACAGTAGCCAGCTGGCTCACCGGAATGATCTTGTTCGGCAGTGGCCTGCTGTTTCCGCTCTACTTCCAACTCGGGCGCCACGACGGCATCCTCATGACCGGCCTGCACCTGCTCGGCCTCGGTGGCGCCACCGCTGTCGCGCTACCACTGGTCGGGCGGCTCGTCGACCGCTACGGCGGCGGAACCATCTCGATGATCGGCACCGTGCTCACCACCGCCACCAGCATCCCGTTCGCGATTCTTCAGACCACCGCGAACCCGCTCACGGTCCACGCCCTACTGGCCGTGTTCGGAGCCGCGGTCGCGCTGGCCGCCGTCCCACCCGGCATCGCCGCATACAAAGCCGTCAATCCGGAGCAGCTGCCCGACGCAACCAGCACGATCAACATCGTTCAACGCGTCGGCGGGGCCCTCGGTGGCGCGCTGTTCACCCTCATCCTGGCCAACTCCGGCTTCCCCGCCGCGTTCTGGACGCTGGCTGCCGCTGGCGTGGCTGCGGTGGTATCGACCACTTGGCTCGCCTCATGCAGCCGGACGCGCAGCGAACCGGCGACGTTATGAGCCCGATGACGACACTGGGTTGAGCTCGACGCCACTATCCGCCGAGACCTGCATGTGAACGCCATGCAGCTCGTCCACGGATGAGCGTCAGGACTCAGACTCAGGAACGACGCAGACCGGCGAGCACGCTTGGCTCGCCGGAGTCTCCCACTCGGCCGGTGAGGGTGAGCTCGTCTGCGAGTGGCGAGCCCACCACGCGAGCCAGGGTGAGCTGGAGGTCTCCGGCGCGGACGAGGGTGACCTTGCCCTCGTCGGTCACCGAGTCGACCGAGGACACGTCGGGAAGATCGCCACCGCTGCCGCTGCCGCGGATCTGCATCCGCGGCGGGACATCGACGCGCTCGCCATTCTGCTCGAAGAACATCTGCGCCTGGCTGCCGCCGGTGAGGATCGCAGCGGCCAGCGTGGCGGCCCAGACCTGGTCGCCGCAGCCGTCGTACACCCATCGATGTCCGAGCACGGAATGCTCACTGGTCCCGATCAGGTAGGCCTCGGCCGTCCGCGAGCGGCGCGGCGCGGTAGGTGAGCGGGGTCTGCAGGACGGCGCCGTCGTCGGTCCGCCACAGGATCGTCTCCACGCCGACCTCACCTGCGGGATCGTCGAAGCGGTATTCGGCGAGCTTGCAGGCCACCCTGCGGCCTGCCGCCCACGACCGCGTCGGGAGCCACGACTCGACGAGCTCCTGTTTCGAGGGAGTAAGGGTGGCTCTGTGGACGAGGGCCATGACCGGAGCCTACGTCGCTTTGACGGCCGACGGCGGCCGCTTCGTGTCGCAAGCGGTTCCTGTTGTGGGTCAGGTGAGGCCGCCAGAAACCCCTCACCGAGGGCTCGCCGCGACGACAGGCGGCCCAGAACGCTGCTCAAGCGGTTCCGCGGAACCGCTGCCCGTCCCGGTCTGGGCGAACCCAGGAGCACTATGAACTGCAAGCGAGCCAGCCACACTCCCGAAGTGGTGTACGACACCAGCCGCCTAGTCACCTTCGTCAACCGCCGGTGGATGACCGCGCTGTGGAACTACCGTCACGTTGCGGGAATGCCGCTCGCGAGCGGCTTGGTTTCCCAAGCCATGAGCGTCGCGATCCGTTACCTCGGCGGCCCCACAGCTCTGATCGAGATCGGCGGCGTGCGGCTGCTGACCGATCCCACCTTCGATCCACCCGGCGACTACCCGATCGGTTCCCGGCTGCTGACGAAAATGGATGGCGCAGTCGCGGAAGCGGGCGAGCTCGGTGCAGTCGACGCGGTATTGCTGTCTCACGATCAGCACCCGGACAACCTCGACCTCGGCGGGCGGTCGTTCATCGGCGAGGCGGAGCTGGCGCTGTCGACGCGACAAGCCGCCGAGCGTCTCGACGGTGCGGTGCGCGGCCTCGCGCCGTGGCAGTCGGTGGATCTCGGCGATCTCACGGTAACCGCCGTGCCCGCGCAACACGGGCCGGACGGCTGCGAGCCGGTCACCGGCCCGGTCACGGGGTTCGTCCTGCACGCGCCGGGGGTGCCGCGCGTCTACGTCAGCGGCGACAACGCCTCCCTCGATGTGGTGCGCGCGATCGCCGAGCGGGTTGGGGACTGCGGGATCGCGGTGCTGTTCGCGGGTGCAGCACGTACCGCGCTGCTGGATGGCGCCGCTCTTACATTGGGTTCGGCCGGTGCGGCCGCAGCAGCCCGCCTCGTCGGCGCGGCACATGTCGTCCCACTGCACTTCGAAGGCTGGGCACACTTCACCGAGGGCCGGGACACATTGCCAGCCGCGTTCAGCGCGGCCGGCCTGGCCGACCGACTGCGCCTGCTCTCGCCCGGTCAGCGCTGGACGTTGCCTGGATAACTGCATAGCCGACCCGATCGGAGACGCGCGGATCCGGTCCGGCATGCTTGCTGGGCGAGCTTGACGGCCTTCGGCGGCAGCTCATCGAACTCGGGCAACCGTCGCGTTCGGCAATTCCGCGGCGCGCGGCCGCGCACCAGGAGCGCCGCATATGCCAGGCAGCGACGGGGCTGAGATCCTTCCCGAGCGGGTGATCAGACTCGGCTCCGCAGGGCGTAGCGGCGTTCGGCGTAGGCGATGTCGTCGCGCCACAGCCGCGCGGCGGTGCGGGCGACCAGCGGGCGCAGCGCGCCCGCGACCCGGCGGGTCATCGCGAAGCCGCGTCGGTCGGAGTGCGCCAGCACAGCCTCGATCACGGCCGTGCGCTGGCGACCGGCGGCGTCGGGGCGCAGCGGGGTGGCGTGGGTCTCGACCACCGAGCCGGCGCCCTCGCCGTCGACGATCTCCATCGTGACCGTGCGCGGGTCGGGGCAGCTGAACGCCGCGTGTACGGGCACGCCGACGCGCTTGCCGACGGTGAACGTCACCTCGACGAGAAAGCGGTCTTCCGCGGGCGGACAGGACAGCGGCGGGGCGGAGAGCACCCGGAGCGCGGTGAACGCGTAGGGGTGCAGCCACGCGCCGTGCCAGGGGTCGAGCCGGTTGGCAATGACGTCCTGCGGCTCGCAGTGGCCGATCACGGTGGCGACGGCGTCGAGGCCCGCAGGCGGGCGCGGGCCGCGGACGGGCCGGTCGGTGACCGGGCCCTCGGCGAGGTCGTCGAGGCGCACCCAGGCCAGCACACCGTCGTCGAACGCGGGCAGCGGCCGCCAGCCCGGCCGTCCGGCAGGCCCGAGGGCGAGCCCGTGCCAGCGGCAGACCAGATTGCCGCGGTGGACGGGCGCGGCGCAGAGCGGAGCGCCCAGGTGCGGGCAGGCGCCGGGCCCGACCGCGAGCGTGCCGTCCGCGGTGCGCCAGGCCACCAGCTCGCGGCCCGCGACCGTGCGCCCGAACGCCCGACCGGCCCGCACCTCCCGGCTCGCCGCCATGACGAACCAGCCCCCCGACGGGCGCCCGAGCGCGCGGTTCAGCGCGGCCCGGATCAGGCCGGGCTTGGCGTCGGCCCACGTGGGCTGCTGGTCGGCCCAAGCGGGGCGGCGCAGGCGGCGGAGGGGGTTCGCCCGGCGGTCGCGCACGCGCCCCAGACTAGCCGGCAGTGCCGGGTTCCACGCTCGTCGCAGACCGCCTTGCCGCTTCGCAGAGCCCACGGGACCTGCGAGGTGTGCAACGGGTCTGCGAGGCCGCTAAACCCTGCGTCACAGCCAGCGGTTGCGGCGGAAGTTGCGGTAGAGCACGAGGCACAGCATCGCCGTGCCCAGCAGGATCAGCGGGTAGCCGAACCGCCAGTGCAGCTCGGGCATGAAGTCGAAGTTCATGCCGTAGACGCCCGCCACCATCGTCGGCACCGAGATCAGCCCGGCGTAGGCGGTGATCTTGCGCATGTCGTTGTTCTGCCGCAGCGTGATCTTCGCGAGGACGGCGTCGACGAGCGTGGTGAGCAGCTCGTCGAAGCCGGTCACGCGCTCGGTGACGGTGGAGAGGTGGTCGTCGACGTCGCGGAAGTAGGAGCGCACCTCGTGCGGCACGAGCGCGGAGTAGCCCTCGGTGAGCTTGCGCAGCGGCCCTACCAGCGGCACCACCGAACGGCGCAGCTCCAGGACCTCGCGCTTCATGACGTAGATCTGCTCGGAGTCCATCGCCGACCTGGGCTCGAACACCTCGGCCTCGATCTCGTCGATGTCCTTCTCGATGGCGTCGGTGACGGCGACGTACTGGTCGACGACGCGGTCGGCGATCGCGTGCAACACCGCGGCGGGCCCGAGCGCGAGCTGCTCCGGGTCGGCCTCCAGCCGCTCGCGCACGCGGTGCAGGCCGCAGTGGTTGCCGTGGCGGACCGTCACGATGAAGTCCGGCCCGACGAACGCCATGACCTCGCCGGTCTTGATCAGCTCGGTGGCGGTGGTCGGCTCGTCGTGCTCGACGTAGGTGACCGTCTTGAGCACCATGAACAGCGAGTCCTCGTACCGCTCCAGCTTGGGCCGCTGCTTGGCGGTGACCGCGTCCTCGACGGCCAGCTCGTGCAGGCCGTAGGTTGCGGCGATGGCGGTGATCTGCACGTCGGTGGGCTCGTGCAGCCCGATCCAGACGAACCCCTCGCCGCGCCTGCGGACCTCATCGATGGCCCGATCGTGAGTGAAACGGCCGTCGAGGCGCTTCCCCTCGACGTAGACGCCGCAGTCCACGACGTAGGCGGACAGCGGCGCGCGCAGCTCGGGCGGCAGGTTCTCGCGCCCGGGGCGGCGAGCGCGCAGCTGCGAGGGACGGATCGAGGACAGGGCATTCTTCGACAGCGTGGCCATCGGGAGACTCCATGACGTACGGGCGCGCTCACACGCGGTGATGAATCACGCGCCCCTGGAGCCTCAGGAGTCCGGTCGGTCGTCCTCGTCGCCCGGGGCGCGGCGACTACTGCATCCGGGTGCCGTCGGCACCGCGCTCACCTCCCTACCTGTGGTGGCGGCCACGCCATGATCGGCGGACCGCGGGATAGATTACCTCTCTGCGGGGGACCATCGGCGATGGAGGCGACGGCGTTGCAGTTCGGGCGGTACTACGAGGAGTTCGAGGTCGGCGCCGTCTACAAGCACTGGCCGGGCAAGACGGTCACCGAATACGACGACCACCTGTTCTGTCTGCTCACGATGAACCACCACCCGTTGCACCTGGACGCGCACTACGCGGAAGATACGACGGACTTCAAGCGCAACGTGGTGGTGGGCAACTACATCTACTCCCTGCTGCTGGGCATGTCGGTGCCCGACGTGTCGGGAAAGGCGATCGCGAACCTCGAGGTGGAGTCGCTGAAACACACCCGCCCGACCTTCCACGGCGACACGATCTACGGCGAGACCGAGGTGCTCGACAAGACCGAGTCGCGCTCGAAGGACGACCGCGGCGTGGTCTACGTCGAGACACGCGGGTACAAGCAGGACGGCACGGTGGTGTGCACGTTCCGGCGGAAGGTGATGGTGCCCAAGCGGTCCTACGGCGACGCGCGGGGCGGTGAGCAGCCGGGCCGCCCGGTGCCGCAGGGGTAGCCGCCTGCCCCGCCCCTCGGCCTGCCCCGCCCCCGCGCGTCCCGCCCCCGGGCGTGATCGCCAGTTGGGTGCAGAAGCGGCCAGATCTGGCCGGTTTCCGCGCCGAACTGGTGATCTTCCGGGTGGTGGCGCTGGTTTCGGGGGGCGGCGCGGCCTTGGGGGTCGGCCGGCGCGGCCTTGGGGTGGGTGGGTGGGGCGGCGCGGGCAGGAGGGTCAGCGGGGGAGGGCGTCCCAGTCCCGGAGCGTGTCGTACAGCTGTGGCACCAGGGGGAGGTCCGCGAGGGCGGCGGCGTCGCACCACCGGGCCTCGGTGGCGTCGTCGCCCGCGCACAGGGTGCCGCCGACGACCGCGCACCGGTAGTCGGCGATCACGTACGGCCCGCGGCGGACCCGGCCGACCAGCGCGCCCGGCGCCACGACCAGCCCGGTTTCCTCGGCCATCTCCCGCACGACGGCGGCGGCGTCCGATTCGCCCGGTTCGACCCGGCCGCCGGGCACCGACCACAGGCCACGGCCGGGCTCGTTGGCGCGGCGGATCAGCAGTAGCCTGCCGTCGACGTCGTAGGCGAGACCCCCCACGCAGGGGACCGGTGGATTACCGTCCGTCATCAAGTGGCTCCGTCCGGGCCCGCGCGCCGGATACCGCTGATCCGGGCGGTGCGGTACAAATAGGGGTCAAGGGTCCCTCCTACCGGCGCGGAACGGTGGTTGTCGGTGAATCTCAGGAGAATCGTCGGGTTCCTCTTCCTCGCGCTGATCGTGTGGCTGGTGCTCACGCAGCCGGACACCGCGGCCAACATCCTGCGCAGCATCGCCGCTATCCTGGAGACTGCAGCAACGAACATCACGCACTTCTTCGCGAGGCTCGTGGGGAGGTAGGCCATGCTGGCGCCGCGGGAGATCGACGAGTACCTGCTGCCCACCGAGCGCAGGGTCATCCGCGTGCGTCAGCACTGGGCGTACATGTGGAACAACGTCTTCCAGACGGCGCTCTTCCTGCTGCTCATGGTGGTGATACAGCGCTACCTCCCCGGCGGCGTCCTGGTGGACAACCTCACGTTCTACATGGCGCTGGTCGCGGTCGCGCGGTTCACCGTGCTCACGATCCTGTGGTGGATCGAGCGCATCGTGATCACCGACAAGCGGGTGATGCTCGCCGAGGGCTTCATCGTGCACAAGGTCGGCATGATGCCGCTGTCCAAGGTCACCGATCTCACGTTCGAGCGCAGCATCGGTGGCCGCATGTTGGGATACGGCACGCTCATCGTCGAGTCGGCCGGACAGATCCAGGCGCTCAACCGCATCGACTTCATGCCGCGCCCGGAAGAGGTCTACGAAGCGCTGTCCGAGCTGGTGTTCGGGGAGAAGGGCAAGACCCGCGCCACCGGGCTGCTGGCCCGGCCGCGGTGGCGGCGCTGATACGGCGGCGCTGATCACGTAACCTCCGGTGGTGTCACCACCGCTGATCGATCTGCACACCCACTCCACGGCGTCCGACGGGACCGACACGCCCGGCCAACTCGTCGCCGCGGCCCACCGGGCGGGCGTCGACGTGCTCGCGATCACCGACCACGACACCACCGGCGGATGGGCCGCGGCCGCGGACGCGCTGCCACCGGGCATGCGGCTGGTGCGCGGCGCCGAGTTCTCGTGCGTGAGCCCCACCGGCCGCGCCGAGCGCCCCGTCTCGGTGCACCTGCTCGGCTACCTGTTCGACCCCACGCACGAGGCGATCGTGGCCGAGCAGGCCCGCCTGCGGGACGAGCGTGTCACCCGGCTGGCGCGGATCACGGAGAAGATGGCGGCCGACGGCTACCCCGTGGACGTCGAGTCGGTGTTCGCGTTGGTACCCGCGGGCACGAGCGCCGGGCGGCCGCATCTGGCGCGGGCGCTCGTCGGGGCCGGGGTGGTCGGGTCGGTGAACGAGGCGTTCGCCACGCTGCTGCACAACGGCAGCCGCTACTACGTGCCCAAGGCCGACACGCCCGTCGAGCGCGCGATCGCGATGGTGCGGGCCGCGGGCGGCGTCGCAGTGTTCGCCCATCCGCTGGCCCGTCGTCGCGGGCGGGTGGTGGAGCCGTCCGTGATCGCGGATCTCGCGGCCGTCGGCCTCGGCGGGGTGGAGGTGGACCATCCCGACCACGCCCCGGCCGACCGGCGGCTCCTGCGCGACCTCGCGGCCGTGCACGGCCTCGTCATCACCGGGTCCAGCGACTACCACGGCACCAACAAGACGACGCCGGTGGCCGCCGAGCGCACCGCCCCCGACGCGCTCGACGCGCTGCTGAAGCTGGCGTCGGGGGTCGACGTGGTCGCAGGCTGACCCCGCCACCCGGATCCCTACCGGAGATCGGGGGCTTCC
Organism: uncultured Actinomycetota bacterium; assembly: GCA_963822805.1. Taxonomy (GTDB): domain Bacteria; phylum Actinomycetota; class Actinomycetes; order Mycobacteriales; family Pseudonocardiaceae; genus Pseudonocardia. Next base: position 14,445 of record CAWGIV010000014.1, read on the forward strand.
CCCCGACGATGGGGGGCGCGCCCCATCGCCGGTCATCCGCCACTCCAGCAGGCTGCGCAGGAGCCGACGGTTCCGGGAGGGGCATCGATATGAGCAGCCACAACGACATCGAGGCGGTCCGGCCTGCCTGCGCAGGCGTGCCTGCGCCGCCGCTGGTGTGGAAGTTCGGCGGCACGTCTGTTCGCGACCACGACCGGCTGCGGGCGGTCGCCGAGCGCATGGTCGACGCGCAGCGGTCAGGGCGCGGCGTGGTCGCGGTGCTCTCCGCGATGGGCAAGTCGACCGACGAGCTGGTCGAACTGGCGTACGGGATGAGCGCCCGTCCTCCGCTGCGTGAGCTGGACGCCCTGCTCTCGGTCGGCGAGTCGATCTCCTGTGCGCTCGCCGCGATGGCGGTGGCCGAGCTGGGCGCTCGGGCGGTGTCGCTCACCGGCGGGCAGGCGGGGATCGCCACCGACGCCGCACACGGCAACGCCCGGTTGCTCGGGATCTGTCCGCAGCGCATTCGCGACGAGCTGGCCGCCGGGTCGATCGTGCTGGTCACCGGCTTCCAAGGGGTGACGGCGGACGGTGACGTGACGACGTTGGGCCGCGGCGGTTCGGACGCCTCGGCCGTGGCCGTGGCCGCCGCGCTGGGCGCGACCGAATGCGAGATCTTCACCGACGTGCCCGCCGTGTTCACCGCCGATCCACGGGTGGTCCCCGATGCGCGCAGGCTGTCCTCGGTGCGGCACGAGGAGATGCTGGAGATGGCCGAGGCGGGTGCGGGCGTGCTGCAGCCGCGCTCGGTCGAGTTGGCCCTCGCCCACGGCGTGGACATCCACCTGCGCTCCAGCTTCAGCGCCGAGCCGGGCACCTGGATCCGCCGTGAGACGGCCGGGTTCGAGACCACCGGATCCAGCGAGGTGGCGGGCGTGGCGCACCGCAGGCAGGAGAGCCTCTACGTCGTCGACGACGTCGATGCCGCAACGCTGGCCGCGGCACTGGCCCGGCGCGGAACCGCCATCGGCGCGGTGCTGCCCGAGTCGGGCGGACTCCGGTTCACCGCGCCGGGGGTCGATCCTGCCGAGGTGCACGCCGCGATGGACGCGATCGGCGTCGTGGCCAAGGTGGAACAAGAGCTCGGCTCGGTCTCGGTGGTGAGCCTCGGGATCGCCCGCAAACCCCAGGTCGTGGCCGCGACGCTGGGCGCGCTGGCCGAGGCCGACATCGTGCCCCGCCTGGTCACCACGACCTCCGGGCGGATGACCGCGCTGATCCCCGGGGCGCAGGTCGACGACGCCGCGCGGCTTCTGCATCGGACGTTCATCCCGGCCGCGGCGGACGAACCGCGGCGCGCCTGCGCGGCGGCCTGACCGCGTCTCGCCCCGACGCCCGAGACTCTGCCCCCGAACTGCCCGCGGCGGCCCGCCGCGGGCAGTTCGCCGTCCGGTGGGGGGTTCTCCCTACCCGGGCCCGGGGGTTCAGACCGCCGGGCCGGGGGAGCGCACCATCGATCGGGGGCGGCCCGGTTGTCAGGCTTGTGACCAGCATGAACGACCGATCCCGAGGAGTTGTCGTGACCGTCACGCTGCAGGAGCCGCGCACCGGACGCCGGGAAGGTCCGGCGGTACTGGTCGCAGCCGACTACGCGCAAGGCTCCCGGGCCCGCCGGGGCGAGCGTCTCGACCACGTCTTCGCCGAGCGCGCCGACTGGATGCGCACCTACGGTCGCGCCGATCAGCTGGCCGTCGACGCGGGCGACATCCAGCTGACCTTCGGCGAGCTCGACGCGCGCGCCAACCAGCTGGCCCGGCACCTGCTGGCCTGCGGCGCCCGCGCGGGCGACCGGATCGCGCTGCTGTTCGACCAGGCCGCGCACTCCTACATCGCGATGCTCGCCGTGCTGAAGATCAACGCCGCGTACGTGCCGTTGGACGTCGGCTTTCCGGCCGACCGCATCGCCTACATCATCGCCGACGCCGGGGTGCGGCTGGTGCTGACGCTGTCCCACGTGCCGGAGCGGGTCGAGGGGCTCGAGCACTTCGCGCCGAGGCTGCTCTGCGTCGACCGGGAGGCGGGGGCCGTCGCCGAGCGCAGCCCGGACCGGTTGACCGACGCCGAGCGCGGCGCCCCGGTCGAGGACCTGGCCTACCTGATCTACACGTCGGGCACGACCGGAAGGCCCAAGGGCGTCGCCATCGAGCACAGCAGCATCTGCAACTTCGTCCGGGTGGCCGCCGAGGTCTACGGCATCCGCCAGCACGACCGGGTCTACCAGGGCATGACCATCGCGTTCGACTTCTCGGTCGAGGAGATCTGGGTTCCCTGGGTGGCGGGCGCGACGCTGGTGCCCAAGCCCGCGGGCGCCAGCCTGCTCGGTCTGGACCTGCACGCGTTCCTGGCCGAGCGCAAGGTGACCGCGCTGTGCTGCGTGCCGACGCTGCTGGCCACGCTCGAGGAGGACCTGCCCGACCTGCGCTTTCTGCTGGTCTCCGGGGAAGCCTGCCCGCAGGACCTCATCGCCCGCTGGCACCGGCCCGGTAGGCGGTTCCTCAACGTGTACGGCCCCACCGAGGCCACCGTCACCGCGACCTGGACCGAGCTGCACCCGGACCGCCCGGTGACCATCGGCCAACCGCTGCCGACCTACACCACCGTCATCCTGGACCCGGAGAACCCGTTCCACGCGCTGCCGCACGGCGAGGTCGGCGAGATCGGCATCGCGGGTATCGGGCTGGCCACCGGCTACCTCAACCGCGAGGACCTCACCGACAAAGCGTTCATCCCCGACTTCCTGGGCATCGCGGGCAACCCGTCCGGCCGCATCTACCGCACCGGCGACCTGGGCCGGGTCAATGCGAACGGCGAGATCGAGTACCTGGGCCGGATCGATCTGCAGGTCAAGATCCGCGGCTACCGGATCGAGCTGACCGAGATCGAGTCGGTGCTGCTGCAGGTGCCCGGTGTGGCCGCCGCCGTGGTCGACACGTTCGAGCCGGTCGAGGGCCAGAAGGAGCTGGTGGGCTACTACAGCGCGCGCACCGGCGCAGGCACGCTGGACAAGAACATGATCACCGCGCATCTGCGTGAGCAGTTGCCCAAGTACATGGTGCCCGCCTACCTGGAGCAGCTGGCCGCGATCCCGATGACCGCCCAGGACAAGGTCGACCGGCGTGCGCTGCCCGCCCCGACCAGCGGACGCGCGGGCGCCCTCGTGGGCGAGCACGTGGCCGCGGGCACGCGCACGGAGAAGATGCTGGCCGACGCGCTGGCCCGCACCCTCGGCCTGGACACGGTCTCGGTGGACAGCCACTTCTTCGATGACCTGGGCGCCAACTCGCTGCTGATGGCGAGGTTCTCCGCGCTGGTGCGCGAGCGGGGCGGGTTGTCCGCCGTCTCGATGCGCGAGGTGTACGGCAATCCGACGGTCCGACAGCTGGCTCGGGCGCTGGGCGACGCGGGGCGACCCGCGGCCGATGCCCCGGTGCGCACCGGGACCGTGGCGAAGGGCAGCACCCTCGGCTACTGGATGGTCGGGGCGCTGCAGATGCTCAGCTTCCTGGCCGCGCTGCAGGGCGGTGCGATGCTGCTGGACGCGGGCGTCGCCTGGTCGGCCGCGGGCGCAGACGTGCTCGAGGTGGCCGCGCGCTCCGTGCTCGTCAGCGTGGTCGCACTGGTGGCCGCGTGCGTGCTGCCGATCCTGGCCAAGTGGCTCCTGATCGGACGGTGGACGCCGCGCGAGATCCGGTTGTGGAGCCTGGGCCACTTCCGGTTCTGGCTGGTCAAGACCCTGATCAGAGCCAACCCGCTCGCCCTGCTCGCGGGCTCCCCCGTCTACAACCTCTACCTCCGGGCGCTTGGTGCCAAGGTCGGTCGCGGGGCCACGATCCTGTCCCGCACGCTGCCCGTGGCCACCGACCTGATCACCGTCGGCGCGGACACGATCATCCGCCGGGACTCGACGTTCGCGGGCTACCGCGCCGTGGCCGGAAAGATCCAGGTCGGGCCGGTGACCATCGGCCGCGAGGTGTTCGTCGGCGACAAGACCGTGCTGAGCATCGACACCGCGATCGGCGACGGCGCCCAGCTGGGCCACACCTCGTCGCTGCTCCCCGGGCAGCGGGTCCCGGCGGGCGAGCGCTGGCACGGCGCCCCCGCCGAGCCGACCACCGTCGACTACCGGGTGGTCGCGCCCGCAGGCCGGATCCGGGTGCGCCGCTTCCTCTACGGCACGCTGCAGCTGCTGGGCCTGTTCGTGGTCACGCCGCTGGTCGGCGGGGTGCTGCTCACTGCGGCCACCAGCAAGCCCGCCCAGCCACTGGTCGACGACCTGCTGGCCGGGCAGGCGCTCACCCCGAGCTTCTCCTTCTGGACCGCCCTGGTCACCGGCGCCCTGTTCGTGCTCGGCGTGCTCGGCGGGCTGACCGCGATGGTCCTCGCGCCGCGGCTGCTGCAGCTGCTGGTCCGCCCAGGCCGTATCTACCCGCTCTACGGGGTCCGCTGGATCGCCGCCCAGGCCATCACCGGGCTGACCAACTCCACCTTCTTCATGATCCTGTTCGGTGACAGCGGAGCGGTGGTGCACTACCTGCGGGCCCTCGGCTTTCGGATGCCGAACCTGGAGCAGACCGGCTCCAACTTCGGGACCGAGCTCAGGCAGGACTCGCCGCTGCTGACCACGGTCGGCTCCGGCACGATGGTCTCCGACGGGCTGTCGATCCTGAACACCGACTTCTCGGCCAGCTCGTTCCGGATGTCGCACGTGACGGTCGGGGCGCACAACTTCATCGGCAACGTCATCGCGTACCCGGCGGGCGCGAAGGTCGGCGAGAACGTACTGCTCGCCACCAAGGTCATGGTTCCGATCGACGGCCCGGTGCGGGAGAACGTCGGGCTGCTCGGCTCGCCGTGCTTCGAGATCCCGCGCACCGTGGCCCGGGACACCCAGTTCGACGACCTCAAGGAGCCTGCCGAGCTGCGCCGTCGTCTGCGCCGCAAGAACCTGCACAACCTCGTCTCGATGGTGCTGTTCCTCGGCGTGCGGTGGACCAAGTTCTGCGTCAGCGCCCTGTTGATGCTCATCGCCTTCGGCCTCTTCACCCGGCTCGGCACGGTGGGCATCGCCGTGGACGGGCTCGTCGTGCTGGTGTTCAACACCCTCTTCGGCACCTTCGTCGAGCGGCTGCTGCTCGGCTTCCGCTCCTTGAAGCCCCGCTTCGTGTCCATCTACGACCCCTACTTCTGGTTCCACGAGCGGCTCTGGAAGCTGGGTGCGGGCGCGCTGTTCAACGGCACCCCGTTCAAGAACGTGCTGTGGCGGCTGCAGGGCGTGCGCATCGGTCGCCGGGTCTTCGACGACGGCTGCTCGATCCCGGAGAAGACGCTGGTCACCCTGGGCAACGACGTGGTGCTCAATGCGGGCAGCGTGATCCAGTGCCACTCGCTGGAGGACGGCACGTTCAAGTCCGACCGGACCGAGATCGGTTCCGGGGCGGTGATCGGGACTGCGGCCTTCGTGCACTACGGAGTCACCATGGGCGACGGCGCGGTGCTCGACGCCGACAGCTTCCTGATGAAGGGCGAGACCGTCGCGCCGTTCGCCGTGTGGCGGGGCAACCCGGCCACCGAGATTCGCGTGCAGGCCGCACCCGCCGCGACGGGCGAGCCTTCGTGTCCCGCGGCGCCCCCAGCCCGACCGACCGAACCCCTCGTCACCGCCCGCTACGCACTGCCCACCCCGCAGGCGCCTGCCGCGCCGTCCACCACCCAGGAGAACACCGTGACCACTCTGCCGACCACTCTGCCGACCGCTCTGCCCCTCAGCCCGAGCCCCCGGCCCCGCCCGGTCGCGCCCGTCCCCTCGGCCACACGGTCGTCGGCGGGGTCGTCGGCCCGCCCCCGGGTGCGCACCCCGCTGCCCGGCCCGCGTTCGGCCGAGCTGCTGGCCCGGCAGGAGAAGCACGAGTCCAACGCCCGCACCTACCCCCGGCACTTCCCGTTCGCCGTCGCCGAGGCTTCCGGAAGCCACATCCGCGACCTCGACGGCAACGTCTTCATCGACTTCCTGTCCGGCGCGGGCGTGCTCTCGCTGGGCCACAACCACCCCGAGCTCGTCGCCGCGGCCACCGAGCAGATGGGCTTGTTCACCCACGGCTTGGACATGCCCACCCCGGCCAAGGACGCGTTCACGCAGGCCCAGCTGTCCATGCTGCCCGCCTTCATGCGGGACCGGATGAAGATCCAGTTCTGCGGTCCGACCGGCGCCAACGCCGTGGACGCGGCGATCAAGCTCTGCAAGACCGCGACCGGGCGCGGCGGGATCGTCTCCTTCCAGGGCGGCTTTCACGGCAGCAGCCACGCCGGGATGGCGGTGACCGGAAACGTCGGTCAGAAAGCACCCGTCGCGGGCGGCATGCCCGGCGTGAGCTTTTTCCCGTTCTCCTCGTGCAGCCGCTGCCCGCTGGCCCTGGACCCGCAGACCTGCCAGACCAACTGCGTCAGCTTCCTCGAGCGGGCGCTGCGCGACCCGAACGGCGGCCTGGAGCTGCCCGCCGCGGTGATCATGGAGATGGTGCAGGGCGAGGGCGGCGTGATCCCGGCCCGCAAGGAGTTTGTGCAGCGGATTCGGCAGCTGACCCGGGAGCTGGGCATCCCGCTGATCGTCGACGAGGTGCAGACCGGGTGCGGCCGCACCGGCAGCTGGTTCGCCTTCGAACAGTACGACATCGAGCCCGACGTGATCGTCGCCTCCAAGGCGTTGAGCGGGATGGGGCTGCCGGTCGCGATCATCATCTACGCCCAGGAGCTGGACACCTGGGGGCCGGGTGCGCACACCGGCACCTTCCGCGGAAACCAGCTGGCGTTCGCCGCAGGGGCCAAGGCCGTTGAGATCATCCGGCGGGACGACGTGCTGGCCAACGTGCGGGCCCGCGGGAAGCAAATCGCGGCGCGACTGTCCGGGCTGGTCACCCACCCCGGCGTGCTGGAGGTGCGCGGCGTCGGCCTGATGTGGGGCATCGAGCTGGTCGCCCCGGGCGACGGTCGCACGGTGACCGAGCTGGCCGAGGAGGTGCAGGCCCGGGCCCTGCGCAGCGGCCTGATCGTCGAGCTCGGCGGGCGGGATGACTGTGTGGTCCGGATGCTGCCGCCGCTGAACGTCACCGCGGAGGTGGTCGACATCGCCCTCTCGATCCTGCTACACGCGATCGAGGGCGCCTACGTCGACGCCCCTCGGGCGGCGTGAGCGAACCTGATCGTCCGGTTGCGGCCCCAGGCGCCAGTCAGGTGTCCGGGGCCGTGTTCGTCGGTCAGCCTGCGGTGTTGAGCACGGTGAGCGTGCCGTCGTTCAGGTTGGTCACGTAGGCCTGCCTGCCGTCGGGGAGCACCCCGATCGAGGTCGGCGCGGCGCCGGTCGGGATGGTCGCGGTGACCGTCATGGTCTGAGCATTGATCACCGAGACGGTGTTGTCGCTGTTGTTGGCGACGTAGGCGAACCGACCGTCCGGGCTCCAGGCGATGTCCTGCGGGTTCTTGCCCACCGGGATCGTGGCGATCACCTTGTTGGTGGTGGGGTCGATCATCGTCACCGAGTTGGCGTCGTAGTTGACGTTGCCCACCAGCGGCCGTGTCGGGTTCACCGCGACGCTGTGCGGACTGGTCTGCACCGGTATCTGAGCGATCACGGTGTTGCTCGCGGTGTCGATGACCGAGATCAGGTTGGACTCGTGGTCGGCGACGTAGGCGTGGGCCCCGTCCTTGGTGAACGCCACCCAGTGGGGGTCAGGCGGCACCTTGATCTCCGTGGTCACCTTGTTCGTCGCGGTGTCGATCACCGAGACCGTGCTGGAGTCGTGGTTGGGCACGTAGAGCTGCTTGCCGTCCGGGCTGACCGCAGCCAGGAACGGGCGGGTGCGCACCGGGATGGTGGCCACGATCGTGTTGGTGGTGGTGTCGAGCACGCCGATCTCGGCAACGGTGGCCGCGTCGTTCCAGATGCTGACGTAGACCGTGCGACCGTCCGGGGAGAAGGCCAGGTACTGCGGCGGTCCGGTGGGCACCGGGATGGTGGCGGTCACCTTGTCCACCGCGGTGTCCACCACGGTGACCACGCCCGCATTCCCGTCGGCGACGTAGGCCTGCCTGCCGTTCGGGGAGACGACGACGAAGTTCGGGGTCCGGCCGATCGGGATCGTCGGGCCCAACGAGGGGATCGGCACGCTGGCCGCGATCGCGGTGGTCGGCTGGGTCGGCTGGGTCGGCTGCGGGGCCGCCGCCGGCGCTGCGGTCGGGCTCTTGACGGCCGTGGTGGTGGTCAGGTTGGTCCACGCGTAGTAGCCGAGGAAGCCGAGCACGGCGAGACCGACCACGACGGCGGCCGCGATCAGGGACATCCGGCGCCGCGACCCGCCGTTGCCGCCCGGGAGGGGCGCGGGCGGGGGCCCACCCGACCCCGGACCCGCCGGTGGTCCAGCGGCCTGCCGCGTGCCCGCACCCGGGGAGGCCGACCGATCCTCGGTGCGGACGCGCGCGGTGGCACCGCCGGATGGCGGCGCGATCTCGACGGTGTCGTCCGCGGCGGCACTGCTCGCAACCCGGGCCGGGCTGGACGGACCGCCGTCGATCCTGGCCGGTCCGCTCGTTCCCCCGCCTGCCCGGGCGAGCGTGGCCGCGCCCAGCGCGACGGCGTACTTCGGGTGCGCGTCGACGACGGTCGGTCGCCCCAGCTCCTCGGAGATCATCCGGGAGACGAGCGGGATCCGCGACGAGCCGCCGACCAGCAGCACCGCGGACAGCTGGTCGAGATCGACATTGGCCGAGCGCACCGTGCGGACCAGCGTGCCGATCGTCGACTCGATCGGCGCGCGGATCATGTCCTCGAAGTCCGCCCGGTTCAGGGTCACGTCGAAGTGCCGGTTCGGCAGGAACACCGGGATGGCGGTCTCGGTGTCGATGGACAGCGACTCTTTGGCCAGCACGCAGTCCTGGCGCAGCCGGGCCATCGCGACCGCGGTCTGCGGGTCGCTCATGTTCAGCTCGGACAGGGCCCCGCCCGAGCAGTAGTTGACGTAGGTCAGGATCGCCTCGTCGAAGTCGACGCCCCCCAGGCGCTCGATGCCCTCGGGCGCGCCGAGGATCTCGATGCCGTCCGGGGCCTTGCGCAGCACGGTGGCGTCGAACGTGCCGCCGCCCAGGTCGTACACCGCGATGATCTCGCCGTCCGCGAGGTGCCGCGACGCCGCGTAGTGCGCGGCGGCCGCCTCCGGCTCGGTCACCATCCGGGTGCCGGTCAGCCCGGCGACCTGCGGTACCTCCTCGAACAGCTCCCGGCGGAACGGTCCCCAGTTGGCGGGGTGGGTCAGTACCACGCTGTCGGGCTTCGTGCCTTCCGTCTCGGTGACCCGGTTGACCACGTCGTGCAGGAGCGTGCCGAGCAGTGTGGTCACCGCATAGGAGGTGCCGTCGAGCATCACCGGGGTGGGGTCCCCGAGCCTGCGTTTGAACTCGCGCCCGACCCGGTCCGGGCTGCTCACCGCGCGTCTGCTGGCGGCCTCGCCGGAGACGAGTCCGCCGTCGTCACCGAGGAACACCACCGCGGGGGTAACCACGGTGCGGTCGCCGAGCGTGAACATCTCCACGCGCGTGTCGTTGGCGATGGCCGCGGCGACGAACGTGGTGCCGAGGTCAACTCCGAGGTGGTAGCCCACAGCGCCTCCTGGCTGCGCGAAGTCCCGTCGGTCGGGCCTGGGGATTGCGTAGCACAACAATGGTGAACCGGCAGGCCGTCCGGGGGAATGCCCTATCTGAGGGGGGGTTAGCCCCCTGTCGAGGAGCCGGCTGGGCGCCGCAAAATACCTGAATGATGTCCGAGCCCGCGCAGCGCGCAGGCGACGCTCCCCGCGCCGCTCCTGATCCGGGCGACCTCGATCAACCCCAGCTCGATCAACCCCAGCTCGATCAACCGGCCATGCGGCGGCTCGCCGTCCCGGTGGCGGACCCCGTCCGGCGGGCCGCGCACGCCGAGTGGCTGCGCAGGCGCCTGTTGGAACGCCAGTTGCACGACGGCGCCGCGCTGCGGATTTCCGCGCTCGCCCTGCAGATCGGGGTACTCCGACACCAGGTACCCGCCGAAGCGGACCTGGATCCGGCAATCGACGCGTTACAGGACGAACTGCACGCCATTCTGCAGGAGCTTCGCGAGGTGTCGGGCAAGATCTACCCGCCGCTGCTCGACCAGGCCGGACTGGGACCCGCGCTCCGCGAGGTGGCCGACCGGATCCCCGCGCCCACCCGGGTTCACGCGGGGCCGGAGCGGTTCGGCGTGGCGGCCGAAGGGGCGGCCCACTTCGCCGTCACCGAATGCCTGGACGCGCTCGACCCGGACACGCCCGGGGTCGATGTCTACCTGCGCCGTGAGCTGTCCGGACGCAGCGGACCCCTGCTCGTCGTCGAGATCGTGGGCGTGGACGTACGGCACGCCGTGCCCATGATCGAGCAGGTGCGGCCGTTGGGTGGGACGATGGAGGTCACCCAGGGGTCGGGCGTCGCCACCATCACCGTGAGGATCCCATGCGAGTAGCGCTGGCGGAGGACGGTGCCCTCTTCCGGGAGGGCCTGCAGATGTTGTTGCAGGCGGCGGGCCATGAGGTGGTCGGCAGCACGGCGGACGGCGATGCGCTGGTCAAGCTGTTGGCCACCCAGCCCGCCGACGCGGCGATCCTGGACATCCGGATGCCGCCGGAGCCGGACGGCGGGCTGGCCACCGCCGAGCGGCTGCGCGCCGCGCACCCGAACCTCGGGCTGCTGTTTCTGTCGCACTACGCCGAGTCGCACTACCTCATGCGCATCCTGCAGATCGGCACCGACGCCATCGGCTATCGGCTCAAGGAGAAGGTGGGCAGCGTCGACGTGCTGTCCGACACCCTGGCCCGGATCGGCGACGGGGAGATCGTCATCGAGCCGGTGCTCGCCAAGCGGCTCGTCGAGCGCCCGCGCGGGGAGAAGAAGGGGGTGATCGCGACCCTGTCCGACCGCGAGCTGGACGTGCTGCGGCTGATGGCCGAGGGACGCTCCAACATCGGCATCGCGTCGCAGCTCTACGTCACGCCCAAGGCCGTCGAGAAGCACATCGCCAACATCTTCGGCAAGCTGAACCTGCACGCCGACACGTCCGAGCACCATCGCAGGGTGCTGGCGGTGCTCACCTACCTGCGGGCGCGGGAGGGCGGGGACCAAGACCTTGGCGGTCGGGGTCGCGGCGCCTAGCGTGGCGGGTATCCGCGGCGGACAGGACCGGTGGTGGTCGATGAACCGGACGATCGTGGCGAGGCTGTTGCGGGCGCTGCTGGTCGCCTGCCTGGCCATGGTCGTGCTGGCGGTGGACGAGCTCATCGTGCACCCTTTCGGCTACGGGCCGATCATGGTGCTGCTGCCGTTCGTCGCGATGGGCGGGCTCGTGCTCGGCGTGGGTGCCGTGCTACCCCGGATGGACGCGCTCGTCGAGCGGCTGACCCACCACCGCGAGGTCACGCCGTACTCCGCGCTGGCCGAAGCCGCCGCTCGGATCCGAGGCGGTTCGCTGGAGCAGGCACTGCCCGGATTGGCGCAGGTGCTGGCCGACGGTACCGGGGCCAGCCGGGCGGTGGTCTGGCTGGCGGTCGAGGACCGGTTGGTCTCCGCAGCGGCCTACCCGCCGTCTGCGTCGGACCTCGAGCGACCTCCTCAGCAGGTGCCCAACCTGGCGGTGCTGCTCGACCGGGAGGACACCGACCATGTGGTGCCGGTGCTCGACGGCCCCGTGCTGCGCGCGGTCCTGGCCATCGGGAAGCCCGGTGCCGCAATCACCCCGGACGACCAGCTGCTGGTCCGCGACGTCGCGCAAGGCGCCGCGTTGCTGCTGCGCGGGGCGGCCCAGAACGCTGAGCTGGCCGACCGCGTCCGGCGGGCCGACGACCTCGCGGGTGAGCTGCAGGCGTCCCGGCAGCGGCTGGCCCGGGCCCGGGAGGTCGAGCGACGGCGGCTGGTCGTCGAGCTGGGGCACGCCACCACCGACCGGTTGGCCGGGGTGCGGGGCGCCGTCACCACGGCCCGTGCAGAGCTGGCCGAGCCGTCGGTCGACCGCCACGCCGCGCAGGAGGCGCTGGTGCGCGCACGGGTCGACCTGGACGAGCTGTTGGACCGCTTCCGGGTGATCGCCCGCGGGGTCTACCCGGCGGTGCTGCGGGACCAGGGCCCGGCCGCCGCCCTGGACGAGATGGCCACCGACCTGCCCCGGCCGGTGCGGCTGACCGGGAGCTTGGACGGGCGGCTGGACTGGGAGATCGAGTCCGGCATCTACTTCGTGGTGGCCGCGGCGATGGGCGTGTTGGCGGGCCGGTTCGCCGCGGCCGAGCTTCTGGTGCACCTGGAGCGGGCCGACGGACGGGCCGTCGTACGTATCGACGACCCGACCCCCGCCGTCCCGGCCGAGCAGCTACGGGCGGGGCTGGCCCTTGAGATGGAGCGGCTGGCGGCGCTGGGCGGCGACCTGGAGCTGACCGGGCTGGCCACCGCCGATGGGCAGGACGGCGGGCCGATCGGGCTGCGAGCCTGGCTGCCGGACCGGCTCGAGCCGGTGGTCGAAGGCAGCGTCGGCGCCGAGCTGAGGGCGTCGTGAGCGTCCTCGCGGCACGCCCGGGCGGATGGCGCACGCCGGGGGTATCGGGCCGGGTCGGCTACGTGGCGCTGCTGCTGGTCTGCGCGGCGCTGTCGGTGACGGGGCTCGCGCTGGGCGCGGTGGTCGCGTTGGCCTCCCGGGTGCCCTCGATCGCCGCCATGCTGGAGGTCGGGGCGCGGGCAGGCGATCGCTGGGCCGAGGCCTTGCTGCCGACCGTCCCGGCAGCCGAGCCCGCGGCCCAGCTCGCCCTCGACTACGGGTTCAGCGTGCTCTCGGTCGGCCTGGCCGCGGCGCTGCTCATCGGGCGGGAGCGGACCTGGTCGGTCCGGCTGTTGGCGCTGGCCGTGGTCGGTTCGGCAGGCGCGTTCAACCTGCAGGCGCACGCCGCGGTCAGCGCGATCGAGCGCGCGTCCGGATCCGCGGCAGGCCTGCTGTTCTGGGTGCCGTTGACCGGGATCGTCTGCGCGGCCTCCCTGCTCGCGCTGACCCTGTTTCCCGGCGGGGTGGGCGATGCCGCTCGGGACCGTTCGGCGCTGGTCGTCGTCGGCGGTGGAACTCTGTTGATCGGTGTGGCCGCGGCGCTGCTCCCCCAGGCCATCTGCTGCGTGCTGCTTTTCGGCCTGCTGGTGCCGGTGGCCGGATCGGCGATGCTGCTGGGCCACACCCGGCGCGCCCCACTCCTCGTCGTGCGCACCCAGTCGCGACAGATGTTCAGCGTGCTGGCCGGGGCGATCGCGGTGACCGTCGTGCTGGCGCTCATCAGCCTGGTGCTGTGGGCGGTCGGCTGGGACGGCCAGAACCTGACCGACCCGACGGCGGGCCCGGCAGGCTCCGACGGGCAACCGATCGCGCTGCTGTTCTGGTTCTCCCGGCTGGTCTGCGTGGCGATCCCCGGCGCGGTGTTGGTGGCCACCCGGCGCGGCGGCTCCCACACCGTCGAACACCTGTTCAGCCGAGGACTGGTCGCGGCCGTCGTCGGGGCCGTCGCGGCAGGCGGCTACATCGTGCTGGGCGCGCTCGGCGATCTCGTGATCGACGAAAGCACACCGGCCGGTTCGGTGGCCGCGGCCGGGTTGGCCATCCTGCCGATTGCCGTGGCGTTCCTGCCGCTGTACGTACGGGCCGAGCGGGCGGTCGACCGGCTGCTCTACGGCAGCCGCCCGACCCCCTATCGCGTGCTCGCCGGGATCGCCGCGCTTTCCCGCGGCATCCGCACCGACGGGCCGGACCTGGCCCGGGTGGCCGAGGCCGTCGGCCGGGACCTGGGCGCGGGCGTGTGCAGGCTCACCGTGGTACGGCCCGGGCTGCGCGACCGGGTCTACGCGTGGGCCGAGCCGGGGGTCACCGCCGAGCCTGCCGTCGAGGTCCCGGTCATGCACGGCCAAGAGCGGGTCGGCAGCATCGCGGTGGATCAGGGCGCGGTCGCGGGCCTGCACGGACGGCGCAGGCGCCTGCTGGAGGACGTCGCCGACAGCCTGGGCGCGGTGTTCCAGGCCCACCGCGCGGGGATCGAGCTGGAACGTCAGCTGCGGGCCGCGCTGGCCTACGCCGGGGGGATCGCGGTGTCCCGGCGCGCGGTGGTGGCCGAGATGGACTGGGAGCGGCGGCGCATCGAACGGGACCTGCACGACGGGGCCCAGCACCACCTGGTCTCGCTGCGGCTGACGCTCGGCCTGGTCGAGCACCAGCTGTCGACCGGACAGCTGGACCAGGCGCGGGCCCGCCTGGCGCAGATCGCCGAGCAGATCGACGTGACCGAGGCGATCCTGGCGGAGACGGCCATGGGGGTGTCCTCGCCGCTGCTGACCGAGCTCGGGCTCGTCCGGGCGTTGCGTCAGGAGCTGGGCGCCGGTCAGCCGCCCGTCGCGGTGGACGCCGAGTGCGTCGACGAGCAGCTGCAGATCCCGTCCGATGTGCAGGCGGCGGTCTACTTCTGCTGCCTGGAGGCGGTGAACAACGCCCGCAAGCACGCCTCGGGCGCCCCGGTCGGCGTGCGCCTCGAGACGGCCGACGGGCACCTTCGGTTCATCGTGCGCGACGAGGGACCAGGCTGGGACACCGCCGCAGGATCGACCTCGGCCGGACGCGGGATGCGCAACCTGATGGCGCGGGTCGGCATGGTCAGCGGCTGGGTGAACGTGCGCTCCGAGGTCGGGGCAGGCACCAGCGTGGAGGGCTCGGCCCCGCTGCGGCTGCCGACGCCCGAGCCGGACACCCGAACGAGCGTGCGGGTCCGTCCCGCGGTCGCCGCCGCCATGACCGCCGGTCCGGCGCTGGTCGACCAGGTGCGCGACGCGCTGCGCGCGGCCCGCGAGCTCTACCACAACACCCGACATGCCGAAGAACTGCGCGAGCTGGCCGAGCGGCTCGACCAACCGTTGCGGGTGTCGGTCAGCGGTCCGCCGGGTTGCGGTGTCAGCACGCTGGTCGCGGCGCTGCACGCGGCGTTGGAGGACGAGCGGGTCGAGGCGGGCGCGGCGCTGCCGATGGCCCACCTGATCGACCGGTCGGATACCAGGCCGAGGATGGCCGGGGATGCGGACATGGCGGACGCTTCGGTGCTGCTGCTGTCGCACGGCGGCGCCTGCCCGCCCGACGACCGGGTCCATCGGCCGTCCGCGCTGACCGTCGGGGTGCTGGCCCGGGTGGACGAGCTGGGCGCGCTCGAGCCGACCGGGGAGGGCATGGCGCCTGCCGAGCGCGCGGCCGCCGAGTGGGCCGCCCGGCCCGAGGTGCGCAGGCGCTGCTCGGTGGTGGTACCGGTGGCCGGGCTGCTCGCGCACGCCGCGGCCACGCTGACCAACGCCGAGTTTGAGGCGCTGCGCAGGCTGGCCGCGCGACCACCCCGGGAACTGGCCGTGGCGCCAGCCGGGCCGGCGGCCGCCGACCGGGACTCAGACCACACGACCATCAGAATGGCCGGGGCGCTGTCGCGCGGGCCGACCGCGCTCGAGACTGAGTCGCTGATCGATTCCGGGCTGATGGGGCGGCTCGGCCGGGCGGGTGTCCGGCTGGCCGTCGACCTGATTCGAGCAGACCGGGCGTCGACGGCGGCCGCGCTTGCCGTCGAGCTCACCCGGCACAGCGGCCTGCCCCGGCTGGTCGCGCTGCTCGACGCCCGCTTCGGCCGCCGCGCCGACGGCATCCGGGCCCGCTCGGCGCTGCGGGCGCTGGAGGCCTTGGTGCAGCGCGACCCGCCCTCGCGGGGCGCAGACGGGCTGCGCTATCGGCTCGACCGGATCCGATGTGGCACCCACGAGCTGACCGAACTGGACCTCGTCGATCGGCTCTACTCCGGCGACCTGGACCTGCCCGAGGACCTGCGCGAATCCGCCACACGGCTGCTCGGTGTGATGGGCACCGAGCCGCGCGCCCGGCTCGCCCTGGCTCCCGACGCCGGACCGCGGGACATCGCGACGGTGGCGGCAGGCCAGCTGGCGCACTGGCGGGGCCTGGCCGCACACCCGGTGACCAACAAGGACACGCGTGAGGCCGCGGCGACCGTCGTACAGACCTGCGAGCAGCTGCTGGCGGGCGCCGGCGGGCGGTGACCGCGAGTCGCGGGCGCGCCGGACGCAAGCGGGGTAGCCGCGACCTCCGACATGGCGGGGGTGCCCGGTGCGCCGCGGGGCGTGTCGGCCACTCGTGGGGTTTGCCCCACTAGCGCCAGCGGGTTTGACCTGCGCATCCGGGGGCTGGCCTCATGGGTTGCAGGCACGGGGCGGGGCATTCTTCAACGGTCGCCAGGCGCGAGCCAGGAAGGAGAACGACAATGCCGAGCACCCCTACGAGCCTGAACCACCGCGACCGGGCCCTCCTACGGGCGGTGGCCGCAGGCCGTTGCGCGATCCCGGCCGGTTCCGGTGGCGCCTTGACCGTTGACGGGCGGTGCTTTTCCGATCAGTTCGCGGGCCTGCGGCTGACCGCAGCCGGTCTGGTCGCGGGGGACGACGGTCGGGCCCGGCTGACCCCGTCCGGCCGGGCGCTGCTGGCCGCGGCCTGATCACCATGGATGCCGAGATGATCTCCGAGCGTCCGCCGGACTGCTCGGCAACCAGCGGCCAAGCATCAGGCGCCTGCGCCGTGCGGCGGACGGTCGCCCTGTGCGGGACGGGGAGACCTGCGCCGCGGTGACCCCGCTACCGTGGGATCCATGACCGGCGCGCAGCTCGGGCTCGACTTCGACGCCCCCCGCCTGGTGCGCGTCACGCCCGCGCGGCTCGGCGCGTGGGACGACTGCCCCCGCCGCTACCGGCTCACCTACCTCGACCGGCCCGCGCCGATCCGGTCGGGCGCGCGGGCGGCGAGCACCTTGGGCGCGGTCGTCCACCTGGCGCTGCGGTCGCTCTTCGCGCTGCCGCCCGCGCGGCGCACCCCGGAAAGGGCGGCCCGGCTGGTGGACCGGCACTGGACCGGTGAGGGCTTCCGCGACGCCGAGCAGGCGCACCGCTATCGGGAACGGGCCCGCGGCTGGCTTGCCGACTACGCCGAGGGCGCGGGCGAGGTCGACGCCGTCGGGCTGGAGCTGTGGGTGTCGGTGGCCATCGGCGGGATCGTCGCCGAAGGCCGGGTCGACCGCATCGACCGCCGGGGCGACGAGCTGGTCGTCGTCGACTACAAGACCGGCCGCACCCCCACCGGACAGGACGCGCGCGCATCCCGTGCGCTGGCCCTCTACGCGCTCGGGGTGGAGCGCACGCTGCGGCGGCGGTGCGTCGAGGTGGAGCTGCACCATCTGCCGAGCGGGCAGGTCGCCAGGTGGCGCCACGACCGGGCGTCGCTGGCCGGGCACGTCGCCGCCGCAGAGCGCTCGGCGGCCGCACTCGCCGCGGCGGCCGACGACCTGGCGGCGGGCGCGGACCCGGAGGCGCGCTTCCCCGCCCGGCCCGCGCCCCGCTGCGGTTCCTGCGACGTCCGGCGGCACTGTGCGGAAGGGCGCGCGGCGGCACCGGAGAGCGCGCCGTGGGCGCAGCTGATCCCGTGAACCCGGTGCGGCGGCGGTGAGTACTGCGAGCGAACCATCGGCCCAGCGGACCCGGCATCGGGCGCCCCGGCGAGGGATCTTGCGCAACGTGTCCGGAGTGTTGGCGGCGGGGCTGGTCGTGTTGGTCGCTGGCCTGGTCGTCGCGTGGGTGGTGGCGCTGCTTGCGGGCGCGCCCGGGCCCGGATCGGCCACGCTGCTCGTGCACGCAGGCGCGGCCGCCGTGGCCGTCGTCGTCCAGGTGTACGCCGACCGCACCCCCGGGCCGCGGGGCGCGCTGGCCGCGGTGGGCGTCCTCGTGACGGTCGTGGCGGTGCTGACTGCGGAGTGGCTCGCCTAGCCTGCGCACCTTCGGCGCCCGCCGCATCTTCGAGCGTCCGGCAAATGATGCCGATGTGGCCGCGCGGGGGGTCGGCCCGGGCGCGTGGAGCCCGGGGGTGGGTCGGGCCGGGGTCGGGCTCGGAGCGGGTCGAGATCATCGGTTCGGTGCGGATCCGGCCGGATCTGGCCGCCTTCCGCACCGAACCGGTGATCACCGCGCGGATCGGCGAAGTCCGCAGCGTATCGACCCGGGCGCCGCGGCCGTGGCCGCGCCGGCCGCCGCGACCACCGGTGGGCTGACCCGACCAGCCTCGCAGACCGCGTGTGCGCTTCGCAGAGCCCCCGGGCTCTGCGAGGTGTCAAACGCGTCTGCGAGGAGGTTCCGCCTCGTGCACGGCGGCCGACAGGCACCTGCGCCAACGCTCACCTGCATCCATCGCTCGCCTACCGCCCGGCGACGCAGCGACGCGATCGCGGCTGAGGCTCAGTGCGCGGGGCGCAACGCGACGACTTCGGTGCCGCGCTGCTCCAGCAGGATCTCGCCTGCGGCGGCGATCCGGACGGGGGCGGTCGGGTTGCTGCGCGGCACGGGAAGCGTGCGCAGGACGACGCCACGGGCCGCATCGAGGTCGGCCAGGCCGTCGCGCACGGGCGCGAGGAGGCCGGTGCCGTACGCGACCGGGGGGCCGAGGGTGTCACGCAGCGCCCAGACGGGCGTGAGCGTGCCCGCGTCGAGCGCGACCGTGGTGCCGCCCACCCACCAGTAGCACCGGACACCGTCGGTGGTCACCGCGGCGGGCGCCCCGGCCGGCGCCGTGACCAGGGCCGCGTCGGGCACGTCGAGGGGTGTCTGGCTGATCTGCCGCCCGGCCTTGTCGAGCACGAGCAACCGCGGCGGCCCGGGCACGGCGACCGCCTCCCGGTCGTCCGACAGCGCCACCAGCACCGCCCCGGTGGCGGGCAGGACGCCGGAGAACTGCACCTCCGGGGTGTCGGCGCCCTTCGGCCCGTCCGGGGTGACGACCGAGAGCCGGTCGGCGGGTGCGCCGGGGCAGCGCTCGATGACCCCGATGCGGTCGCTGTTGACCGCGGTGGAGCCGAAGGTGCAGTTCGGCCGCGGTTGCCTGCCGGGCTGGACGGGCGTGGGCACGTCGCCGTACTCGAGGGTGCGCACGAGGTCGGAGCGCCAGACCTCCAGGTAGTCGGCCCCGGTCGCGGTGACGTAGGAGCCGTCGGCCAGCAGTTGGACGCCGGGGCGCATGTCGGGGTTGCTGGTGTCGGCGCGCTTGCCGCTGCTCGGGTGCAGGGCGGTGAGCTCGCTGCACCAGCCGGTGCGGCTCTCGTAGAGGGCGAGGGCGTGGCCGTTGCCGTCGTCGGTGCCGGGGAAGCCCGCGCCGACCGTGCACAGCGGGAGGTCGCGGCGGTAGCTCCAGGCCACGGCCCCGGTCTCGGCGTCATGGCCGGAGACGGTGCTGCCGTCGCCGGTGACCACGGCGGGCCCCGCCACGACGGGGGCTCGGGTGGCGTCGCTCGCGGCGTGCCAGGCGTCGACGAAGCCTGCGGGCACGTCGCCGGCCGGGCTGGGGGCGGCGAGCGGTGTGGCGTCGGGCGTGTCGACGGTGGCCACCTCCGGGCTCGTGCGCCACACCACGAGGGCCGCGACGGCCAGCAGCACGACGAGCGCCACCGCCACGATCACGTCACCCCGCCGCCGCCGCTCGGGGGTGATCCGGCGGCGGCCCGGCGTAGGCGTCTCGGGTGGGGCGCTTGGCACCACTCAGCTCGCGGCGGCGTCCGGGGTGCCGGCCTCGGCGGCGGGGCCGCGGCGGCGGGTGCCCCCGCGCCGCCTGCGTCGGGGCTTGTCGCCCTCGGTCACGACTTCGGGCCCGGTGGTCGGCGCGGACTCGGCAGGCGCGGCAACCTCGGTCTGCGCCCGGCCGCCGCGGGTGCGGGAGCGGGGCTTGCGGGCGCGCACCGGTGTGGTGGGCTCGGCGTGCTCGCCGCGGGTGCGGCCGCGCTTGCGGCCGGTGCCGACGTCGCCCTCGCTGTCGACGTACTCGGCCGCGAGCCCGGCGCGGGTGCGCTTGGCGAGCGGAAGCCGTCCGGTGGCGCTCGTGGGGATGGCGAGGTCGGTGTAGAGGTGCTCGGAGGTGGAGTAGGTCTCGACGGGCTGGTCGATGCCGAGGCCGAGCTCTTCGCTGACCATCTTCCAGCGGGGCATCTCGTCCCAGTCGACGAGCGTGACGGCCACGCCCTCCTTGCCCGCCCGGCCGGTGCGGCCGATCCGGTGGACGTAGGTCTTCTCGTCCTCGGGGCACTGGTAGTTGATCACATGGGTGACATCGATGACGTCAATGCCGCGGGCGGCGACGTCGGTGGCCACCAGCACGTCGACCTTGCCGGAGCGGAACGCGCGCAGCGCCTGCTCGCGGGCGCCCTGGCCGAGATCGCCGTGGACGGCGGCGGCGGCGAAACCACGGTCGGCGAGGTCGTCGGCGACCCGCTGCACGGTGCGCTTGGTACGGGCGAAGATCATGGTGAGGCCGCGGCCCTCGGCCTGCAGCACGCGGGTGAGCAGCTCGACCTTGTCCATGGCGTGCGCGCGGTAGACGAGCTGGCGGGTGCGCTCGTGGATGGAGCCCTGGGTGGACTCCTCGGCGCGGATGTGCGTAGGGCGGGTGAGGAACGCGCGGGATAGCGCGATGATCGGGCCGGGCATCGTGGCGGAGAACAGCATGGTCTGGCGCTGCTCGGGCAGCATCCGCATGATGCGCTCGACGTCGGGAAGGAAGCCGAGGTCCAGCATCTCGTCGGCCTCGTCGAGCACCAGCGCGCTGACCCGGCCGAGGGCGAGGTGGCGCTGCTCGGCGAGGTCGAGCAGGCGGCCCGGGGTGCCGACCACGATGTCCACGCCCTTGCGCAGGGCGGCGAGCTGCGGCTCGTACGCGCGGCCGCCGTAGATCGCGACGACCCGGACACCGAGGTGGCGGCCCGCGTCGGAAACGTCCTTGGCGACCTGCACGCACAGCTCACGGGTGGGCACCACGACAAGGGCCTGCGGGACGTCACGGGTGCGGTCGGCGGCCTCGCCGTCGGCCGTGGCGGCGGGGCGCTCGGCGGGCGGCACGAGCCGCTGCAGCAGCGGGACACCGAACCCGAGCGTCTTGCCCATGCCGGTGCGGGCCTGGCCGATGATGTCCTCGCCCGCCAGCGCGAGCGGGAGGGTGAGCTCCTGGATGGCGAACGTGCGGACGATGCCCGCGTCGGCCAGCGCCCGCACGATCTCGGGGCGGACCCCGAGCTCGGCGAAGGTGGGGGAGTCTTCACGGACGGCCGCACCCGCCTGCAGCGGGTGCGCCTGCACGTCCTCGGGGGATTCGATGGAGTTTTCAGTGGAAACGGACAGGGTGATCGCCTCTCTCCGCGCACAGGAGCCGGGGCCGGCTCGTCGACCGCCCAGGCCTTGAGGTGCGACCGGGCAGGAGAGCCGACGAGGCGCTGTACGCACCAGGTCAGTGCAGCCTCCGGGAGTTCCGGTGGGGCCGCGGCAGGGCGCGCTCGCGGCGCGCTGCGCCCAGCATACCCGGACGGGTGCGCAGACGTCAGGGCGCGGCCCCGGCGAGTCCGGTCACATGATCGCTCGCGGTGCGCAGCACCAGGCGCCGCTGGTCATCTAGGCTCCGGGCATGACGACTCCCGCACCGCCGGACGGGATCGACGAGCTGGGCGCAACGCGCGCCACCATCGACCTGCTCGGCGTGCTGGCCTACGGCGAGCTCTCCGCGTTCGACCGAATCTCGGAGGACGCGCGCGCCGCCCCCACACTGGCGGGGCGCGCGACCCTCTCCAAGATCGCAGCGGCCGAGATGGGACATTTCGTGCTGCTGGAGGAGCATCTGGCCGCGATGGGCGTGGTCGTCGAGGACGCGATGGTCCCGTTCGTGGCCGCGTGGGACTCCTACCACGCCTCGACCGCGCCGCGGAGCTGGCTGGAGTCGATCGTGAAGGTGTACCTGGGCGACGGGCTGGCCGCCGATTTCTACCGCGAGATCTCGGGCTGGCTGCCCGGCGCCACCGGCGAGCTCGTGCAGCGCGTGTTGGCCGACACCGGGCACAGCGCGTTCGCCGAGCGCGAGGTGCACGCCGCGTGCGAAGCCGACCGCCGGACCCGTGACCGGCTCGCCCTCTGGGGCAGGCGGCTGCTCGGCGAGGCGGTGACCCAGGCCCAGCAGATCGTCGCCGAGCGCGACGAGCTCGCCGCGTTCATCATCACCGGTAGCGGCGACCTGTCGGGGATCGCCTCGCTGCTCAAGCGGGTGCAGTCCAACCACGGCAAGCGGATGGCGAGGCTCGGCCTGAACTGATGCCCGGTGACGCTCGCGCGTTTCGACGCCGCGAGTCCGGCGTTTCGACGCCGCGAGTCCGGCTCGACGCCGCGAGTCCGCTTTCGACACGCGGAGACCCGGCCGCGGCCGAGCGCGGTGCGCCCCGGCAGCCGTCGGACCAGCGGGCGCCGCGCTTTCGCCGAGGGCGGACGCCCGCAGGCAGCCCCGCCGGTCGCGCTCGACTAGCCTGGGCCGCGCTCGTTCCATCGTCACGACCAGGAGGTCCTCGTGGAGGTCAAGATCGGCATCGCGGAGAGCGCGCGGGAGCTCGTGGTGTCCAGCGACCAGTCCGCGGACGAGGTCTCTGAGCTGGTCGACGCCGCGCTGGCGGGCGGCGACGGCTTGCTTCGGCTGGTCGACGAGAAGGGGCGCCGTTACGTCGTCCGCGTCAACCAGATCGCCTACGTCGAGATCGCACCCGAAGACGGCAGGCGGGTGGGTTTCGCCATTGGCTGAGCCCCGGCGCCACTAGTGGACCAGCGGGAAGCCCGCGAGGCCGCGCCAGGCGAGGCTCGCCAGTAGCGCGACGGCCTCGTCCCGGTCGACGGTCTGCTCGGAGTCCAGCCAGTACTGTGCCGCCACCTGCGACAGCCCGACCAGCCCGACGGCCAGCAGTCGCGCGCGGGCGGAATCCAGGCCCGCGTCGGTGGTGACGGCCTCGGCCACCTTCTCGACGCAACGGTTCATCGCGCCGTCGACGACCTCCGCGGCGTCACCCCGCAGGTCGGAGCCGAAGATCAGCCGGTACGCCTTGCCCTCGCCCGCGACGAAGTCGAAGTACGCCGCTACGGCCGCCTGCACCCGCTCCTCGTTCTCCGCGGTGACCGACAGCGCCGCCTCGACCTGCCCGACCAGCTCGTCGGCGTAGGTGGTGAGCAGCGCCTGGTAGAGCTCCAGCTTGCCGGGGAAGTGCTGGTAGAGAACCGGTTTGCTGACGCCCGCGCGCTCGGCGATGTCGTCCATGGCGGCGGCGTGGTAGCCCTGCGCAGCGAAGACGTCGCGGGCCGCGACCAGCAGCTGGGCGCGCCGGGCGCTGCGCGAGAGCCTCCCGCGCTGCACCGTGGTCTCGCTCATGTCCGGCCGTCCTCCACTCGTCGGCGGCGCATACCTTACCCGTCGGTAGCCGCCTCCGCGCCGTCCGTCACCGTGAATCGCCGCAACCGCAGGCTGTTGGTCACGACGAACACCGAGCTGACGGCCATCGCGGCCGCCGCGATCATGGGGCTGAGCAGCCCGGAAGCGGCGAGCGGCGGCGCGGCGACGTTGTAGGCGACGGCCAAGAACAGGTTGCCCTTGATCACGGCGAGGGTGCGGCGGGCGAGCCGGACCGCGTCGACGGCCGTGGGCAGGCCGCCGCGCACGAGCGTGATGTCGCCTGCCTCGGTCGCCGCGGCGGTGCTGCCCATCGCGATGCCGAGGTCGGCGACCGCGAGCGCCGCCGCGTCGTTGACGCCGTCGCCGACCATCGCGACGACCCGCCCGTCGGCCTGCAGCGCCCGCACCGCCGCCACCTTGTCCTCGGGCAGCACCTCGGCGATGACGTCGGCGTCGGGTATCCCGACCTGGGCGGCGACGGCGAGACCCGCGCCGCGGTGGTCGCCGGTGAGCAGCATCGGGCGCAGGCCCAGCCCGCGGAGCCGGGCGACCGCCGCGGCGCTGCCCGGGGCCACCGTGTCCCCGACGACGAGCACGGCCCGTGCGACCCCGTCCCACGCGACGACGACGGCGGTGAGCCCCTCCAACCGCGCGGCGTCGACGGCCTCGGCGAGGGCGGCAGGCAGCGCGACCCCGTGCGTGGCGAGAAGGGCGGGCGCGCCGACCAGCACCGCATGGGCGACGATCACGTCCCCGGCCAGCTCGGACACGACCCCGCGCACCCCGAGGCTGGGGGCGCTGTCGAACTCGGCGACGTCGGGCAGCTCGCCGATCCGCTCCCGCGCCGCGGCCACGATCGCGCGCCCGACCGGGTGCTCGCAGCCCTGCTCGACCGACGCCGCCATCCGGAGCGCGCTGTTCTCGCCGGAGTCGTCGATGGCCACGACCCGGTGCAGCGCCATCGCCCCCGTGGTGAGGCTGCCGGTCTTGTCGAGCACCACGGTGTCGACCCGACGGGCGGACTCCAGGCCCCTGATCAGCACACCGAGCTGGGCGCCGCGGCCGGTGCCAACGAGCAGCGCCGTCGGCGTCGCCAGGCCCAACGCGCACGGGCAGCCGATGATCAACACGGCGACCGCGGCCGAGAACGCAGCGTCGGCGCCCGCTCCGCTGCCGAGCCAGAAGGCCAGCGTCGCGACGGCCAGCGCGATCACGACGGGCACGAACACCGCCGACACCCGGTCCGCCGCCTTCCGGCGGGCGGTGTCTACCGAGACCGACTTCTCCGGGGTTTGATCACCGCCAACGTCGGTCTCGCGGAGCATCGACGCCTCCTTAGCGCCGAGGTCGAGCAGCGCGGCGCCCGCGCGACGCTTGGCGCGCGCCTCCAGGAAGCGGTCGAGCAGGACGAACGCGGTGACGCCCGTCCCGACCTCCAGGTAGGTCATGCCTTCGCCGCGCAGCAGGGCGACGGCCGACCAGGCCAACGTGGCGAGCGTGCCCAGCGAGACGAGCGTGTCCATGGTGGCCGTGCCATGCCGCAGATTCGTCAAGGCGGCGCGGTGCAGTGGCCAGGCGCCCCAGACGACGGCGGGCGCGGCGAGCACGAGCGCGAGCCACTCCCCGTCGGCGGACCGCAGCGCCGGGATCATGGACAGGGCGATCACCGGCACGGCCAGCGCGGTGACGACGAGGAGGCGGTCGCGCAGCGCCCGTGTGGTCATGCCGCCGATGGTCAGGTCGAGCTGTGCGGTCATGGGTTCCTCGTCGATACGGTGAACTCGGCGGTGCGCATGACGTCGGCCACCCGGAACTGCAGGAAGAGGCGATAGGTCCCGGCGCTCGGGACGTTGGCCGTGAACGCGACCGCGGGGCCCGCGCGATCGGTGGGGGCCGGGCTCGTGCCGTTGCCTGCGACGGCGGCGGTGTAGGCGAGGTCGCCTTCGCGCAGCGCGACGAGCTTGCCGAACGCGCCGAGGTAGGGCTGGAGGGCGGTGACGGCGGTGCCGTCGCGGCTGATGGTGGCGAACACCTGCGACGGCAGGCCGGGCACCAGGTCGCCGTCGAGGCGGAGCTGGAAGCCGCCGGTCTGGGCGGTGCGCGACGGCGGGAAGACGAACGGGGTGAACGGGCCCGCGGCGAAGAGGTCGCTGCCGAGCACGAGCGCCGGTCCGGCGGGGGTCGGGTCGACGGTCGTATCGACGATGACGCGCCACACGCCCGGCACGGGCAGGGTGAGCCGGGCGCGCCAGGTGCCGTCGGGGTCCATGGTCGGGTCGAGCCGCTGGAAGCCCGCAGCGTCGCGACGCACCACGACGGCGTGCAGCGCGCTCGGGTCGCGGGGGGTGATGGCGAAGGCGGTGAGCGGCGTGCCGTCCGGGCCGAACACGGTGAACCGCAGCTCAGCGGGGGTGCCCGGGACGAACATGGGGTCGGCGACGGCCAGCCGGTAGCCCGCCGCGGCGGTGGCGAGCCCGTCGGTGCCCGCTGCGCCGCCCGGGTCGGCCCCGAGGCGGGCCGCCGCGCCTGTGCCGCCGACCGCGCTTGTGCCGCTCGCGGTGCCGCCCCCGCCGCTCGTGTCGCCGATCCCGCCGGTGCGGTTCGTGCCGCCGCGCCCGCCGCCCCCGATCGGGCCGACTCCGGCGAGCCCGGCGGCGCGCCCCGGGGGCGGCCGCGTTGGCGAGGACGGCGGGGCCGACGAGCCGACCCGCCGCCCAGGCCAGCCCGAACACGAGGGCCAGGGCGCAGGCGTAGGCCGTCAGCCGCACCGCGATGGCCATGCTGGTCATCTCGCCCGTCACCTCCACCGTGTCCAACGGCGGCGCCCACCCGGGGTTGTCCCTCCTTCCTGCCGTCCGGTGGCGGAGGCGGACCCAGCGGGTTCATGCTCGACGGGTGATCACGCTGTCGTCGCTCGCCGTTCGCCCCCTCGGCCCGCTCGCGGCACGCAGGCGGCCCGCGACGCCGATCGCCCCGCTCGCCAACCCGGCCACCCTGCCGCCCCTCGATCTACACGCCCGCCCCTGGCCCGGCCGCGAAATCGCCGCAGGCGGGGTGACGCTGCACGTGCGCGAGACACCGGGCGCGCCCGACGCCGAGGCCGTCTACGTGCACGGACTCTCCGGCTCGGGCACCAACTGGACCGACCTCGCGGGCCTGCTCGCGCCGCGGGCCACGGGCTTGGCCGTCGACCTGCCCGGCTTCGGGTTCACCCGCCCGCCCGCCAGTCCCGATTACACCCCGGCCGGGCACGCCGCCGCACTGCTGCGCTTCCTCGCAGGCCGCGGCCGTCCGGTACACCTGCTCGGCAACTCGCTCGGCGGCGCGATCGCAATCCTGGTGGCGGCCCGGCGACCGGAGCTCGTGCGCTCGCTCACACTGGTGTCGCCCGCCATGCCCGACCGCCGCCCCGACCCACGGCGGGTGTCGGACCCGCGGATGCTCGTCGCGTCGCTGCCGGGGCCTGCGGGACGACGCGCCCGCGAACGGCTCGCGGCGATGACCAACCGGGAGCGCATCGAGAGCGTCGTGCGGCTGTGCTTCGGCGACCCCACGCTCGCCCCCGAGCACCGGCTCGCCGAGGCCACCGCCGAGCTCGACGCCCGTTCCCGCCAGCCCTGGGCCTACGCGGCGTTCGACCGCACCGCCAAGGCCATGCTGCGCAGCTGGTGGCGGGGGGAGTCGCTGTGGGCGGTGGCCGCGCGGGTGCGGCTGCCCACGCTCGTGGTCTGGGGTGACCGCGACCGGCTCGTCGCGCCCCGCCTGGGCGTCCGCACGGCGCAGGCGCTGGGCGGGCGACTGCTCATGCTGCCCGGGGTCGGCCACGTGGCCCAGATCGAGGCGCCGGAGGCGGTCGCGGCGGGGGTCGCGGGCCTGTGGGACGCGGTTGCCCGCGGGCATTGGGAAGATGGCGGCTGACCCGAGCGTTGCCCCGACAGTACAGCCGAAACACCAGCAGGGAGCAGAGAACATGGCGTTACCGCCGCTCGTCGAGCCCGCGGCCGAGCTCACCAAGGACGAGGTGGCCCGCTACAGCCGTCACCTGATCATCCCCGACGTGGGCATGACCGGGCAGAAACGGCTGAAGAACGCGAAGGTGCTGGTGGTCGGCGCGGGCGGGCTGGGCAGCCCGGCGCTCCTCTACCTCGCCGCGGCGGGCGTCGGCACACTGGGCATCGTCGATTTCGACGACGTCGACGAGTCGAACCTGCAGCGTCAGGTCATCCACGGCCAGTCCGACATCGGCAAGCCGAAGGCCGAGTCGGCCCGCGACTCCATCCGGGAGATCAACCCGCTCGTCGAGGTACGGCTGCACCAGGTGCGGCTCGACTCGTCCAACGTGCTGGAGATCTTCTCGGACTACGACCTCATCCTCGACGGCACCGACAACTTCGCCACCCGCTACCTGGTCAACGACGCCGCGGTGCTGCTCGGCAAGCCCTACGTGTGGGGCTCGATCTTCCGGTTCGAGGGGCAGGCGTCGGTGTTCTGGGAGGACGCGCCGAACGGCCAGGGCCTCAACTACCGCGACCTCTACCCCGAGCCGCCGCCGCCGGGCATGGTGCCTTCGTGCGCCGAGGGCGGCGTGCTGGGTGTGCTCTGCGCGTCCATCGGCTCGATCATGGTGAACGAGGCGATCAAGCTGATCACCGGCATCGGCGAGCCGCTGCTGGGTCGGCTGATGGTCTACGACGCCCTGGAGATGTCGTACCGCACGATCCGCATCCGCAAGGACCCGGCGTCCGAGCCGATCACGCAGCTGATCGACTACGACGCGTTCTGCGGCGTGGTGTCCGACGACGCCCAGCGCGCGGCCGCGGGCCACACGATCACCCCACTCGAGCTCAAGGAAATGATCGACACCGGCAAGGACTTCGCCCTCATCGACGTCCGGGAGCCCAACGAATACGAGATCATCAGCATCCCCGGGGCCGTGCTGATCCCGAAGGACCGGATCCTGTCCGGCGAGGCGCTGGCGGAGATCCCCCAGGACAAGCCGGTGGTGCTGCACTGCAAGACCGGAGTGCGCTCGGCCGAGGCGCTTGCGGCGTTGCACCGGGCCGGGTTCCGCGACGCCGTGCACGTCGGCGGGGGAGTGCTCGCTTGGGCCAAACAGGTGGACCCAACCCTGCCGACGTACTGACCGCCGGAAAAGCAACGGCGATCGGCCGCGTGCCTGCGCCGATGTGACGGTCAGCGCAGGTAGCGTGCGGCCGTGCCCAGCGTGCCCGTGCTCCAGCCCGCCGCGGCCGCCCCGCAGGCGGCCCAGCTCCCGCCGCATGTCCGCACCGCGTTCGGGGTGAAGGACGTCGCGCCGCGGCCGGTGATGTGGGCCGGGCGGCCGGCGTGGCGCTGCGGCGAGGTGGTGATCCGGCCGGTGCCGGACAACGTCGTCGCGGCCTGGTCGGCCGGTGTGCTCGACGGGCTGCACGTCGAGGGCGCGCATGTCGCGCGGCCGGTGCGGTCGTCGGACGGGCGGTGGATCGTTGCGGGCTGGGCCGCCTGCCGATACGTCGCGGGCACGCTGGAGCCCCGCTACGACGCCGTGCTGTCCGCCGCCGTCGCCCTGCACGAGGCCACCGGGCAGGTCGAGCGACCGCGCCTGCTCGACAACCGCGATGACCTGCTCACCCGCTCGGCCGCGGGCGCGTTCGGCGAACGGAAGCCGGTGCTGGAACCGAAGGCGGGCGGCGCGCTCTACGCGCAGCTCGCCGCCTACCGTGCCCCGGTGCGCCTCGTCCCGCAGGTGGTGCACCCCGAGCTCTTCGGCTCGGTGCTCTTCGGCCCCGACGACGTGCCGGTGGTCGTCGACCTCACGCCGTGCTGGCGGCCCAAGGAATGGGCGGCGGCCGTCGTCGTCGTGGACGCGCTGGCGTGGGGCGGCGCCGATGTCGGGCTGCTGCACCGTTGGTCGCATCTCGACGAGTGGCCGCAGATGGTGCTGCGCGCGGTGCTGCACCGGCTCGCCCTGCACGCCCAGCACCCGGACGCCGCGCCGCGCACGCTCGCGGGCCTGGAGCGGGTGGCGGGACTGGCCAGCAGCCTGCTTTAGACGTCCTACCTGCCGCACCTGCGCGGGGTGTGATCTGCCCGCGGATGCGGCGCGCGACGACCCGGGTCCGGCTACCGTACGAGGCACCGTGACCACCTCCACCGCGCCCCCGCCGCTCTCGGGTTTCACCGTGGGCGTCACCGCCGCGCGCCGCGCCGACGAGCTGGGCGCCATGCTCGAACGCCGCGGCGCCTGCGTCCAGCACGCGCCCGCGCTGCGGATCGTCCCGCTCGCCGACGACGCGCAGCTGCTCGCGGCCACGCGGGAGCTGATCGCGCAGCCGCCGGACATCACGGTCGCGACCACCGGCATCGGGTTCCGCGGCTGGGTCGACGCCGCGAACGGCTGGGGTATCGGTGAGGAGCTCCTGCGGGCGCTGGGCGCGGGCGAGCTGATCGCGCGCGGCCCGAAGGCGCGCGGGGCGATCCGGGCGTCGGGACTCTCGGACGCGTGGTCGCCGCCGTCGGAGTCGTCGGCCGAGGTGCTGGAACACCTGCTGGCGCGTGGCGTCGAGGGCAGCCGGATCGCGCTGCAGCTGCACGGCGAGCCGCTGCCGGACGTCGTCGAGGCGCTGTGTGTGGCGGGCGCGGAGGTCGTCGAGGTGCCGGTGTACCGGTGGCTGCCGCCCGCTGACATCACGCCGGTCGACCGGCTGCTGGACGCGGTCATCGCGGGCGGCATCGATGTCGTGGCGTTCACCAGCGCGCCCGCCGCGGCGAGCCTGCTGGCCAGGGCCCGGGAACGGCAGACGCTCGACGACCTGCTGCGGGCGTTGCGCGGGTCGGTGCTCGCGCTGTGCGTAGGACCGGTCACGGCGGCGCCGTTGGCGGCGCTGGACGTGCCGACCGTGCAGCCGCAGCGCGCCCGCCTCGGCGCCATGGTGCGCCGGTTGGAAACGGAGATGGCCGTCCGCGCCCGTCGGCTGCCGGTGGCCGGGCACTGGCTGGAGCTGCGCGGGCAAGCCGCGCTCGTGGACGGCGAGCTGCACGCGGTCGCGCCCGCCGGGATGGCGCTGTTGCGGGCGCTCGCGCGGCGCCCCGGACAGGTGGTGACCCGGGCGGAGCTGCTGCGGGCGCTGCCCGGCGCGGGCGCCGACGAGCACGCCGTCGAGACGGTCATGACCCGGCTGCGGGCCGCGCTCGGCGAGCCGAAGCTGGTGCAGACCGTCGTCAAGCGGGGCTACCGGCTCGCGCTCGACCCGGCGGCCGGGCCCATCCCGGTCGGCGGCCACTGCCTGCACGGGGACGCCCGATGACGACGCTGCTGCTCGTCGCCCACGGCACCCGGGACCCCGCCGGGGCGACGGTCACCGAGGCGGTCGCCGCGCAGGTGCGCTCACTCACCGGGGTGCGGGTCGAGGCGTGCTACGCCGACGTCCGCCATCCCACGCCCGCTGAGGCGCTCGCACAGCTGCCGGGGCCGGTGGTCGCGGTGCCGATGTTCCTTGCCGCGGGCTACCACGTGCGCGTCGACGTGCCCGCGCAACTGGCCGCCACCGGGCGCGCCGACGTGCGGCTGGCCGAGACGTTCGGGCCGGACCCGGCGCTCGTCGCCGCCGCGGCGGCGCGGCTGCGCACGGCGGGGATGCGGGACGGGGACGCGGTGGTGCTGGCCGTCGTCGGGTCGACCGACCCGCACGCACAGGTCGACGGGGGCGCCGCGGCGCGCCGGCTGGCGCGGGAGCTGCGGGCGCCGGTCACGCTCGCCACGATCGCGATGGGCGGACCGCGGGTGGCCGACGCGGTGGCGCGGCTGCGTTCCGATGGTGTGCGGCGGGTGGCCGTCGCGTCCTGGCTGCTGGCGCCGGGGCTGTTCCAGCGCGCGCTGGTGGCCTCGGGGGCCGACGTTGTGGCCGAGCCGCTGGCCACGCACGAGGCCGTGGCGCGGCTGGTGGTGGCGCGCTACCGGGCGGCGCTCGCTATGGCCGCCTGAACCGCAGGATCACGCCCTCGGCGCGCAGGCGGGCCAGCTGTTCGGTGGCGATGTGCGGTGCGCACGTGCCGTCCGCGCGCAGCACCCGGTGCCAGGGCAGGTCGTGGCCGTCCTCGGCGAGGATCCGGCCGACCAGCCGGGCCCGGCCGGGGATGCCCGCGGCCGCCGCGACCTCGCCGTACGTCGACGTCTCGCCCGTCGGGATGGCACGCACGACCGCGCGCACCGCTTCCAGCGTCGGCTCGTCCATCAGCCGAGCAAGGCGCGGCTCGCGGCCGCCGTCTCCGGCCGATCGTCGTCCGGCCGGGAATGGTGGAGAGCGCTCACCAGCCCGATCCTGCCGGCCGCCACCGGTCGTTCCGTTCGTCGGCTGCGGCGTAATCCGGGCATGATCACCAGTTGGGGCTGAGAAGCGGCCAAATCCGGCCGGATCCGCACCGAACCGGCGATCAAGGCCCACCCCGGTCCGGCCCCGTGTCCCCGCGCAAAACCGTCGGGGGCGCGTGGTTGCATCCCTCGCATGACGGCAGCGCTCGCTCCCTCGCTCGTGCGGCGCGCCCTGCCCCCGGAGCCCGAGCGGATCTGGGACAGGGCGGCGCAGCGCGTCCTCGCACACACGGCCGGGCCGCTGCGGATCGTCGGTGGTCCGGGCACGGGCAAGACCACGCTGCTGCTCGCCGCGGTCGGCCGCCGGTTGGCCGCGGGCGAGGACCCCGCACGCACACTGGTGCTGCTCGGGAGCCGCCGGGCGGCCGCGGAGCTGCGCGAGCGGCTGGTGCGCCTCGGCGCGGGCGACGGGGCGACGAGCCGGGAGGCGTTGGTCCGCACCGTCCACTCCTACGCGTTCGGCGTGCTCCGCCTGCACGCCGCGCGGCACGGCGATCCGCCGCCCCGGCTGCTCGCGAGCGCCGAGCAGGATGCGCTGGTCCGCGACCTGCTGGGCGGTGAGGTCGACGGCGTCGTCCCCGGATCGGGGTGGCCGGAGCGCATTGAGCCCGCACTGGCGGTGCCCGGGTTCGCCGCCGAGCTGCGTGAGCTGTTGCTGCGCGCCGCCGAGCGCGGGCGCGGTCCCGACGAGCTGGCTGAGCTGGGGGCGCGGCACGAGGTCGCCGAGTGGGTTGCTGCGGGCCGGTTCTTCCGTTGCTACGAGCAGGTCACCCTGCTGCGGGGGGCGGCGGGGCGGGGCGCGCCGCAGGCCACAGCGCCCGCGCTCGACGCGGCCGAGCTGGTGGCCGCCGCGCTCGACGCGCTCGCGGCGGATCCCGAGCTGCTCGCGGCTGAGCGGGACCGGGTGCGCCATCTGGTCGTGGACGACGCGCAGGACCTCGATCCGCAGCAGATGGAGCTGGTCGGCGTGCTGGGGCGCAGCGCGGCCAGCGTGCTGCTCGCGGGCGATCCCGATCAGGCCGTCCTCACGTTCCGTGGCGCCGACCCCGCGGGGATGCAGGCCATCGACGCGGAGACGGTCGTGCTCACCGTGGATCATCGGAGCGCGCCCGCCGTCCGCGTGGCCGCGGCGGCGGTTGCGGCCCGGCTGCCGGGGGTGGGGGAGGGGCGGCACCGGGTCGCCCCGCCCGCTCCGATGGACCTGGGGGATGTCGAGTCCCGGGCAAACGGGGGAGTGGGGGGCGCCCGGCCCGATGTGTCGGCAGGCGTGGGGCCGCGGGCGGCGGTGGCCACCGGGGTGGGCGAGACCGATGCGGGGCATTCGGGCGTGGGATCGAACTCGAGCGGTGAGGGATCGGGCTCACCGCGCGACGGGCGGGTGGCGGTGCGCGTGTTCACCTCCGCCGCACAGGAGGCGGGCTGGATCGCCGACCAACTGCGCCGCGCCCATCTCCTCGACGGCGTGCCGTGGTCGCGTATGGCCGTACTCGCGCGGTCGGCCCGGCGCGCGCTCCCGGCGCTGCGGCGTGCGCTGCTGGCCGCGGGCGTCCCGATCGCCGCGCCGCACGACGAGCTGCCGCTGGCCCGCCAGCCCGCGGTCGTGCCACTGCTGATGGTGCTCCGCTACGCCGCCCGGCCCGCGGAGTTGGACCCCGACGCCGCGACGGCGCTGCTCACTTCCCCGCTCGGTTCCGCCGATCCGCTGCGGATGCGTCGCCTCCGCCGCGGCCTGCTCCGCCTGCGCGCGACCGGTCCGGCGGGCGCGGACCCGGCGCCCGCGAGCCCGGCGTCCGCGCGCCCGGTGCCTGTGGCCTCGGCGCCCATGAGTTCGGCGCCCGAGGGTCCGGCGTCCGCGAGCCCGGCGGCCGCGGACCCGGCGGCCGTAGGCGTCTCCGACCGCACCGGCGCTTCCGGCCCCGTCGCCGGGTCCGCCTCCGCCGTTACCACCGCCCTCCCTACCCCAGCCGAAGCCGAGCGGGTGGGGAGCGACCCGTTGCTGGTCGAGGCCCTGCGCGCGGCCGCGGCCGGGCGGCCGGATCCGCTCGTCGAGCTACCTGCCCACGAGACGGCCCCGCTGCGCCGGGTGGGCGCCCTGCTCGCGGTGGCGGGCGACGCCGCCCGCGCGGGCGAGAGCGCCGAGGAGGTGCTCTGGCGGGTCTGGCAGGCCTGCGGGCTCGAGCGCCGCTGGAGCGACGCCAGCGCCCGCGGCGGCCCCGTCGGCGCCGCGGCCGACCGCGATCTCGACGCCGTCCTCGCTCTCTTCGACGCCGCCGCCCGATTCGCGGACCGGCTGCCGGGCGCCGACATCGCCACCTTCACCGAGTATCTGGTCGAGCAGCAGCTTCCGGACGGTTCGCTGGCCGACCGCACCCCCCGCCGCGACGCCGTCGAGTTGCTCACCGCCCACGGCGCTCGCGGCCGCGAGTGGGACGTCGTCGCGGTGCCCGGCGTGCAGGAGGGCGCCTGGCCCGACCTCCGCCTGCGCGGCAGCCTGCTGGGCAACGAGCGGCTTGTCGACCTCCTCGCCGGAGTCGCGGAGCCCACCGGCGCCACCGTGTCGCGGGTCGCACCGCTGCTCGCCGAGGAGCGCAGGCTGTTCTACGTCGCCTGCAGCCGCGCCCGGCACACCCTGCTGGTCAGCGCGGTCCAGGGCGAGGACGAGCAGCCCTCCCGCTTCCTCGACGAGCTCGACCCGCTGCCCGCAGGCCAGGCCGATCGGCCGGTGCACCGGCCGGGCCGTGCGTTGGTACTGGCCGAGCTGGTCGGTGAGCTGCGCCGCGCGGCGTGCGCCCCGGGCGGCCCGGACCCCGCCGCTACCGCCGCCCGGCGCGCGCGGGCCGCGGCGCAGCTGGCGCGGCTGGCCGAGGCCGGGGTCCCCGGTGCCCACCCGGACGACTGGTACGGCGCCGCCCCGGTGTCCACCGCCGCACCGCTGCGCGCGCCCGACGCGATCGTCCCGGTATCCCCTTCCGACGTCGAGAAGATCATGCGGTGTCCGCTGCGCTGGGTGTTGGAGCGCCATGGCGGGAGCGACGCGGGCGCGCTCGCCGCGGTCACCGGGGCGCTGGTGCACGCGCTCGTGCAGGCCGAAGCAGCGGGCGCGGCCACCGGCGAGCTGGACGCCGCCCTGCGCTCGGCCTGGGCCCGGCTCGACGCGGGCGCCCCGTGGTTCTCCCGCCGCCAGCTCACCCGGGTGCGCGGCATGCTCGGCGCGTTCGACGGCTGGGTGCGGGCCAGCCGGGCCGAGGGGCTGCGGCTGGTCGCGGTCGAGCAGCCGGTGCAGCTCGACCTGGTCGTCGAGGTCGGTGACGAGGTCGCCGCCGGCCGCCGGGTCCCGGCGCTGCGGCTGCGGGGCCGGGTCGACCGGCTGGAGGTCGACGCGGCGGGGCGGCCCGTCGTCGTCGACGTCAAGACGGGCCGCACCGCGGTCAGTGCGCGCGCGGCGGCCGAGCATCCGCAGCTCGCGCTCTACCAGCTCGCCGCCGCGCTCGGCGCGTTCGGCACACTCGTGGAGCGCGGGGCGCCACCGGGGGGCGCGCGGCTGGTGTACGTCGCCGACCAGCGCGCCGACGGCCAAGCCAAGGAGCCCGTCCAGCCCCCGCTGGACGCCGCGGGGGTCGCCCACTGGCAGCAGGTGCTGCACACGTGCGCAACCGAGACCTCCGGGGCGGTGTTCGTCGCCCGCACCGGACCCGACTGCGACCGCTGCCCGGTTCACACCGCCTGCCCGGCGCACGGCGCGGGTCGGGGGGTGCCGGATGCGTGAGGCCCGGATGCGATTGTCGGCAATGCGCCGTTGGTGGCACACCCTGCTCACCCGGGCGAACCAACACCGCGCAGGCTCGGTACCGTTCTTTGCACGCTGGCGCTCCCCCTGCGCTTTCCGCCCAGCGTGCCAGGAGGCTCCTTGTACCGGGTCCGATCGCGTGTCCGCGTCCTGCTCGGCTGCGCCGTCACCGCAGGCCTGCTCGCGGGATGCGGCACCCCGGACCCGAACAAAGCCCCCGACATCCAGACCCTGCCCTCCCCGGTCGCCACCGTGCCCCTGCCCAGCCCGTCGACCGTGCCCACGACAACGCCCGGCCCCACCGGCAAGCCGAAGCCCGCCGGCGCGCAGCCCGGCCAAGGCTCCGTTCGCCCGGGCAATCCCGGCGCGGCCCCGGCGGTCGGCGCGGGCCCCGCCTTCACACTCATCGGCGGCGACGAGTTCAACTCCGGGTCGCTGGACACCACGAAGTGGGGTCTGTACGACAGCATCGGCGGTTTCGGCAATGGCCTGCGCCGTCCGAGCGCGCTCAGCCAGTCCGGCGGCAACCTGGTGATCACGGCGACCGGCAAGACATCCGGCGGCATGGACGAGTTGTCCGGTCAGACCTACGGCCGCTGGGAGTTCCGCGCCCGCACCGATCGTGGCCGCGGGTTCGGGTCGGCCATCCTGCTGTGGCCCGACTCGGAGAAGGTCAAGGACGGCGAGATCGACATCGCCGAGGTGCCGGCCGAGCAACGCGACCAGGCGCACTTCGTGCTGCACTCGGGCGCGGACGGCGACACGCTCGACGGATCGCACATGGTCGGCGACTTCTCGCAGTGGCACACGTTCGCGGTCGACTGGCTGCCGGATCACATCACGTGGTACGTCGACGGGCGGGCCGAGTTCACGGTCACGGACCGGACGCGCATTCCGGGCACCCCGATGCACCTGGCGATCCAGCTCGACCAGGGCCCCGTCAAGGACTGGATGCCTGCCCCCGATGCGACCACGCCGGCCCAGGTGCGGCTCCAGGTCGACTGGGTGCACGTGTACTCCTGGGCGGGGGCGCCTGCGCCCACGAAGACCGCGACCCCGAGCGTGACCGCGCAGCCCACCACGACGACCACGTCCACGTCGGCCAAGCCCGCACGCGGTTGACCGGGCAGCGCGGAACCGTCGCCAGAACCGTCGTCCCCGTCCGGTAGAACCGCCCTGTGGAGCTCACCCCGCACGCGTTGGCCACGGCGCTCGGCCTGCCCCCGCCGACCGCCGAGCAGGCCGCCGTGATCGCCGCTCCGGCTCGCCCCGCCCTCGTCGTCGCGGGCGCGGGCGCGGGCAAGACCGAGACCATGGCCGCGCGCGTCGTCTGGCTGGTGGCCACGGGCGCGGTGCTCCCCGAGCAGGTCCTGGGCCTGACGTTCACCCGCAAGGCCGCCCAGCAGCTCGGGGCGCGGGTCCGGTCGCGGCTGCGCAGGCTCGCGGGCTCCCGCCTGCTCGACGAGCTCGACCCCAGCGGGGAGCGGCGGGCCGCGGTGCTCGCGGGCGAGCCGACCGTCGCCACTTACCACGCTTATGCCGGACGTCTGGTCGGCGAGCATGCGCTGCGCCTGCCCGCCGAGCCCGCCGCGCGGCTGTTGGGGGAGACGGCCTCGTGGCAGCTCGCGCACCGGGTGGTGAGCACGTGGGCCGACGAGCTGGACGTCGACGTGCTGCCGGCCACGGTCACCACCTGGCTGCTGGCGCTCGCGGGCGAGCTGGGGGAGCACCTCGTCGAACCGGATGCGGTGCGGGCACACGCCGAAAGGCTCGCGGCGGCGCTGGAGGCCGCGCCGCGCGGCAAGGGGCAGCGGGCCGAGCCGTCACAGACCTACCAGCGCTGGATCGCGACCCAGCGCAAGCGGGCGGCGCTGCTGCCGCTGATCGCGGCGTTCGTCGCGCGGAAACGGGCCGAGCGCGCGGTCGACTTCGCTGACCAGCTGGCCATCGCCGCCCGCGTGGCCGACGCCCATCCGGAGGTCGGCGAGGCCGAGCGCGCGACCTACCGCGCCGTGCTGCTCGACGAGTACCAGGACACCGGGCACGCCCAGCGCATCCTGCTGCGCGCGCTGTTCGGCACCCGGCCGGGAGAGCCGGTGCGGCCGGACGGCCCCACGGTGACGGCCGTCGGCGACCCCTGCCAGTCGATCTATGGCTGGCGCGGGGCCAGCGCGGGCAACCTGTCCCGCTTCCGCACCGACTTCCCGGCCGCCTGCGGCGACGGGATGTGCCCCGCCGACCAGTACGGCCTGCTCACGAGCTTCCGCAACCCGTCCGACGTGCTGCGGCTGGCCAACACGGCCTCGGCGCCGCTGCGGGGGGCCTCGGCGGGCGACGTGCGTGCCGCACACGTCGACGTCGGCGAACTCCGGCCAGCGCCCGACGCCCCGGCGGGCGACGTGCGGGTGGCCCTCCTGCCCGACGTCGCCGCCGAGATCGACTGGATGGCCGACGCGATCGCCGGGCAGTGGTCGACGGCGGGGGAGCGCGAGGGCCCGCCACCCACGTCGGCCGTGCTCGTGCGCCGCCGCGTCGACATGGACCCGATCGCCGCGGCGCTGCGGACGCGCGGCCTGCCCGTCGAGGTCGTCGGGCTGGGCGGGCTGCTGGACACCCCCGAGGTCCGCGACCTGGTCAGCGCGCTGCGGCTGGTCGCCGACCCGCTCGCCGGGCCCGCGGCCGTCCGCCTCCTCACCGGGGCGCGGTGGCGGCTGGGGGTCGCCGACCTCGCCGCGCTGTGGGCCCGAGCCCGCGAGCTGGTCCCACCGCCGTCGCCCACAGGTGCGCGCACCCCCACCGACCTCGCCCTCGGCGCGCTCCCCGGCGAGCAGGCCGAGCAGGCAGGCCTGGTCGACGCGCTCGACGACCCCGGCCCGGCCACGGCCTACTCGCCCGACGGCTTCGCCCGCATCACCCGCCTCGCTCGCGAGCTGGGCTGGCTGCGCTCGCGCGCGGGCGCCCCGCTCACCGACCTCGTCGCCGACGCCGAGCGGGTGCTCCTGCTCGACGCCGAGACCGCCGCCCGCCCCGGCCCGGTCGGCCGCGCGCACCTCGACGCGTTCGCCGACGTGGTCGCCGAGTTCGCCGCGGGCGCCGAGGTCGCCACGCTGCCTGCGCTGCTGGACTACCTCCAGACCGCCGAGCAGGCCGAGGACGGGCTGTCACCGGGCGAGGTCGAGGTCGCGCCCGACCGCGTCCAGGTGCTCACGGTGCACGCCGCGAAGGGCCTGGAATGGGAGGTCGTGGCCGTGCCGCACCTGGTGGCGCAGGTGTTCCCCGGCCGCAAGATCGGCGGGACGTGGCTCACCAGCCCGGCCGAGCTGCCCGTCGCGCTGCGCGGCGACGTCCTTGACCTCCCCGACCTCGTCCTTCCCGACGGCAGCGACCGCCGTGCCTGCGAGAACGCCGTCAAGGCGCACTCCGAGGCACTGGACGCGCGACGGCTGGTCGAGGAGCGGCGGCTGTTCTACGTGGCGGTCACGCGGGCCGAGCGCGTACTGCTGCTGTCCGGGCACCGCTGGCCCGCCACCGGCGAGAAGCCGCGGCAGCCGTCGGAGTTCCTGGTCGAGGGCGCCGAGGTGCACGGCGCGGAAACCTGGGCCGACGAGCCCGTCGCCGACGCCGTGAACCCGGCCACCCTGGAGCAGCCCACCGCGCTCTGGCCCGCCGACCCGCTCGGCGCCCGCTCCGCCGACGTGCAGGCGGGTGCCGAGCTGGTCCGCGCGGCCCTGCGCGCCCGCATCGACGCCCGCATCGACGACACTGACCCCGGCGCCCAGCTTCCCCTGCTCGATGTGGAGCCACCGCCCGAGCCGGAGGAGGACGACCCGGAGGGCTGGGCCGCCGACGTCGACGTCTTGCTCGCCGAACGCGCCGCCGCCCGGGCGCGGCCTGCCGTGGAGCTGCCCGCGCAGCTCACCGTGAGCAGGCTGGTGGAGCTGGCCGCGGATCCCGCCGGGCTCGCCGCCCGGCTGCGTCGCCCGCTGCCACTGCCGCCCAACCCGCACGCCCGTCGCGGCACCGCGTTCCACGCCTGGTTGGAGCAGCGTTTCGGGGCGGCGCAGCTGCTCGACC
The DNA here is from genome assembly GCA_963822805.1 of uncultured Actinomycetota bacterium. Taxonomy (GTDB): domain Bacteria; phylum Actinomycetota; class Actinomycetes; order Mycobacteriales; family Pseudonocardiaceae; genus Pseudonocardia. The sequence goes on from CAWGIV010000014.1 coordinate 54,093, forward strand.
TCGACGAGCTGCCCGGTGCCGCCGACGAAGGCGCCGCCTCCGACGACGCCCTCGCCGCCCTCCAGGAGGCGTTCCTCACCAGCGACTGGGCCGACCGGCGGCCGATCGAGGCCGAGGTGCCGTTCGAGACGGTGATCGCGGGCGTCGCCGTGCGCGGGCGCATGGACGCGGTGTTCGCCGATCCCGACGGCGGGTTCACGGTCGTCGACTGGAAGACCGGCCCGCTGCCCGACGAGACCCGCCTCCCCGCGCTGGCCGTGCAGCTCGCCGCCTACCGGCTGGCCTGGGCGGACCTGGCCGGTGTGCCACCGGAGAAGGTGCGGGCAGCGTTCCACTTCGTACGCGCCGACGTCACCTTGCGTCCCGCCGACCTCCTCGACGCCGAAGGCCTGCGCGCCCTCCTCGAGTCGGTTCCTACGCGTTGAGCAGCGCGTCCAGCTTGACGATCGTGTTCCAGTTGCGGGCGGTGACGAGCACGCCGAGCTTCCCTGTGACCGCGGGCGCCTGCAACAGGCCGTTCGGGCACCACTGGTAGATCACTCCGGGGCCGGCGCGGGCGTGGCCGGGGTCGCGGGCCAGCGCGTCCGCGAGCGCCTCGGGGGACGGTTCGGCGCCCAGCACGTGCGCCATCATCCGCGAGCCGTTCGTGGCGACGTCGGCGAACGGATGACCGTCGACGATCGCGCGCAGCTTCTCCGGCGTGAGCACGACGCAGGAGATCGACAAGCCGGTGCGCTCGGTGATCGCCTTCTCGATGAGCTTCGCCGGGGCGGACGGGCCGCTGAGGATGACGTTGCCGCTGTTCAGATGGGTGCGGACGGCCGCGAAGCCCGCGTCGGTGAGCAGCTCCCGCAGGTCGGCCATCGCGATCTTGTTGGTCGACCCGAGGTTGATCCCGCGCAGGAGTACGGCGTAGCGGGGCACGGCGGGAGGCTACTGCGGGTCGACGGCTCTGTGCCGGATCAGTGCGGCGACACCGTCGATGAGCCGTGCCTCGCCGAAGCGGTAGGCGTGCTCGGGGTTGTGCGCGGCTTGGTGTTCCTGGCCCGCGGCCTGTCCGACCCGCGCAGCGAGGGGGTACCGGTTCGGGTCGAAGACGGCGGCGAGGGCGGGTGCTGCGGCCTCCCACCACTGGGCGTCGGAGATGCCCGTGCGGCGTTCGGTGTTGGCGGCCTCGACCTTGCGCCGGGCGACGCCCTCGACGTGGGTGTGCAGGACGGTGAGCACGGCGTCCATCTCCGTGTCGGTCAGCCCGATGCCGTCCACGACGCGCAGTTCGAGCTCGTACTTGACGATGGTGTTGGGGCCGAGCGGGGGCCTGCCGGTGAAGACCTGCAGCATCCACGGGTGGCGCAGGTAGAGCTGCCAGTTGACGGCCGCGATGCGGTGCAGGCCCTCCTGCCAGCTGACCGCGCCGATCCCGGCCAGGTCGGGCACGGCCTCGCCGTATGCCGCGTCGAGCATGGCCTCCACCAACTCCGCCCGCGAGGCGACGTAGGTGTACAGGGACATCGTTCCGACGCCCAGCGCCTCGGCGACGCGCCGCATCGACAACGCAGCTAGGTCCCGGTCGGCATCGGCGATCGTGATCGCGGCCTCGACGACCTGCAACGTCGTCAGCGAGTGCCGGGGTCCGCGGTGCGGCATGTCCCGGGTGCCCCAGAGCAGGGCGATGGTCCGCGCGGGATCGGCGCTGCCGCTGCTCTCGGCTGGCACGCAGGCGATCGTAACCCGTACAGCATACGGAACAGCTGATATCCTGCTCCGTATGCCGTACGAAGAGAGATTCGCCGGGATCCGGGCGCGTGGGCTGCGCAAGCGGTTCGGGGACGGCGTGGCGCTCGATGGGTTCGACCTGACCGTCGAGCCGGGCAGGGTGTGCGCGTTGCTCGGCTCGAACGGGGCGGGCAAGACCACCGCGGTGCGCATCCTGACTACGCTGCTGCGCCCGGACGCCGGCACGGCCGAGGTTGCAGGCTTCGATGTGGTCACGCAACCCCGGCAGGTGCGCTACCGGATCGGGCTGGTCGGGCAGAACGCCTCGCTGGACGAGATCCTCACCGGTCGACAGAACCTGGCGATCTTCGGCAGGCTCTACCACCAGCCCGCTCCGGTCGCGCGGCGTCGAGCCGACGAGCTGCTGGCGGAGTTCGGCCTGGCCGAGGCCGCAGACCGGTCGGTGGCCACCTACTCCGGCGGGATGCGTCGGCGCCTGGACCTGGCGGCGAGCCTGATCCTTTCCCCGCCGGTGCTGTTCCTGGACGAGCCGACCACCGGGCTGGACCCGGGGGCGCGCATCGGCGTGTGGGCCTCGATCCAGGCCCTCGTCGGCTCGGGGACGACCGTCCTGCTGACCACCCAGTACCTGGAGGAGGCCGACCGGCTGGCCGATCGCATCGTGCTGATCGACGCCGGGCGGGTGGCCGCCGAGGGCACCCCCGACGAGCTGAAGGCGCGGGTCGGGCCCGACCGCGTCGAGACGATCACGCGCAAGCCCACGCTCGACGAGGTGTTCCTGCACCTCACCGGCCACACCGCGGAGGCACGCTCATGACCGGCCCCTTGGCGGCGCCCGCGCGGCTGCGTTCGGCCCGCGACGCCACAACGCTGGCCCGCCGAATCCTGCTGCACTGGAAGCAGCGCCCGGTCTCGGTCGCGCTCGGATGGCTGTTCCCGGTGCTGCTGGTGCTGATGTTCGGCTACCTGTTCGGCGGGGCCATGGCGATCCCCGACGGCGGCTACATCGACTTCCTCATCCCCGGCATGCTCGCCATGACGATGCTGTTCGGGCTCGAGTCCATGGTCGTCGCGGTCACCACCGACAACGCCAAGGGCGTCACCGAGCGGATCCGCGCGATGCCGGTCGGCGCGGTCGCCGTCCTGGCGGGCCGCTGCGTCGCGGACCTGCTCAACGCGTTGGTCGGCATCGCTGTGATGGTCCTCACCGGCCTTATCGCAGGCTGGCGTCCGGAGCGCGGCGGCCTGCTCGCCCTCGGCGCGGTCGGCCTTCTGCTGTGGCTGCGGTTTGCGTTCGTCTGGATCGGCATCTACCTCGGGCTGCTGCTGCGGACACCCGAGTCCGCGGTCGCCGTACAGGTGTTGGTCTGGCCGGTCGGCTTCCTCTCCAGCGCCTTCGTCTCACCTTCGACGATGCCCGCCTGGCTCGACGCCGTCGCGACCTGGAACCCCCTCTCGATCACCGCCACCGCCGTCCGGGAGCTGCTCGGCAACCCCACCTGGTCGGCCCAATCCTGGGCCACCGAGCACGCCGTCCTGCTCGCCCTGCTCTGGCCTGCCGCTCTGAGCGCGGTCTTCCTGCCGCTGGCCGCGCATCGCTACCGCCTCCAGGAGCGATGAGCCGCGGGGTCCGACAGCGCCCTGGCCTTCCGTGACAGGCCAACTCGGCCGAGAGCGAACACAACCCAGGGACGCCAGACGCTCGCTAGCGTGGGCCAAATGATCGCAGCGCGCGAAGTCACCTACGACGCCGACGGTTTGACGATGGTTGGCCATCTGGCACGGCCGGACGGTGCGGGGCCGTGGCCCGCGGTGCTGATCGGACACGATGGGATCGGTCTCGATGATTATCAACGCGGCCGCGCTGACCACCTCGCAAGACACGGCTATGTAGCCCTAGCGATGGGTTAATGCCATGGTGCCTGGCGTGGGCTATCACCCGGCGCACGCGACGCGGGCGTGGCGGGCGGTGCTCGACCTGCTCGATGAGGCCATCGGAACTCCGCCGGTTCCGGCTTGAGCGGTCCGAAGCGCTGCGCGCCGAACGCCTTGCCGTGCTGGATGAGGGCTCCGTCGGCCCCAGTAGCGTCTGGTCGTGCGCCTTCGATCGGACCCACGCAGGGAGGCCGTCTTCCGCATCGCCGAACAGAACCGCCTGCTGGCGGCGGATATGTTCGAACGACTGACGCCCGCCCAGTGGGGTATGCCGAGCCTGTGCGCGGGTTGGACAGTGCGGGAGGTGGCGGCGCACCTGCTCGCGCCCTTGGAGACCCGGTACAGCTGGCCCCATGTGTTGGGTGTCGTCGTGCGCTACCGCGGCGACCTGGCGCGCTACGTCGACGAGCAGACCCGCGAACGGTCCCGGCGACCCACCGACCAGATCGTGGCAGACCTACGCCGGCTGGCCGCTACCCGGATGGACGTGCCGGTCACCGGTATCCTGGGCCCGATGGCCGACACGTGCATCCACCTGCGAGATGCCGCCCGACCACTCCGTCTGGACGTCAATCCTTCACCGGATGCGTGGCGGCCCGCGTTGGAGTTCCTCGTCTCCAAGCCGGCCACTCGCGGCTTCCTTCCGAAGGGCCGCCTCGACCGACTACGACTCGTCGCGACGGACCAGGACTGGTCATGGGGCCGGGGCGACGACGTCCATGGCGTCAGCGAAGCCCTGGCGATGGCCATCTCCGGTCGAGCTACGGCCTTGGCCGACCTGGATGGACCCGGTGTCGCTGTGCTGCGCGACCGACTCGGCGAGTGACCGAAGCTGGCCGGGTGCGGTGGACACAGGGTGCGGCTGGGCCGCCGCCTTGTCCGGGCTGCAGCGCCACGGCCTCGCGCCGCCGCACAGGCTGCCGCCTCCGCCCAGGAGAGCGGGTCCGCGGTCCACTCGCGGTCGTATCCCAACCGCGTAACACGCGCGTGTTACGATGATGCTGTGCACGCCAGAGATGATGCTTACGACGGCGTGCCCTACTCCGAGTTGGTCTTCGAGGAGGTGGATTGGTCGGAAGCTGTCGAGCACGTGCGCAACCGCAGCGGACGGCTCGGGCGATCGAATGAGTTCGATGTCGAGCCGGAATGGGCCACCGAGGCGCTTGCCGATCCCCGACGGCTGGTCGGCTCGGCGGGCAGCCGCTCCGGGCTTACGGTCAAGGTGCTGGGTTGGTCACCCAATGCATCAGCCCGCGAGGGTGGTCAGCGCGGGCGGTTGTTGAAGGTGATCGTCGCACCGAAAGACCATCCGCCGGTCGGTCGCTGGTGGGGAGCGACCGCCATGGACGTCAACGAGGCCGATCAGCGACGCTACGAGGAGGAGCAATGAGCAGTATCCGAGACACGCTGGCCGAAGAGGCCGCCGAGGCCGAAGCCCGGCGGGAAGAGCCACCGGGTCGGCTGCACCGTGCCCGCACGGGCGCCGGCGGAACCAGTCACGTGTACACCGTGCGGATGCCCGCTGACCGGCTGGCCGAGCTTCGGGAAGTGGCCGAGCGGTTCGGCGAACAACCCTCAACGCTGATGCGTCGCTGGGTGTTGGAACGGCTGGATGATGAGCACGAACACCAACCTGACCTGGACGACGTGCGCCGCACTCTGACCGATGCGCTGCACGCCATCGACCAAATCCGCAACAAGCGCCCTGCCTGACGGTATCAGCGCATCCGGTCGGCCGCGTGTCCGAGCAGCCAGGTGGCGATGCCGCGGCGGCGGTGCTCCGGCGCGGTCCACAGCTCCCAGCCGTCGGCCCACCCGGCCAGGCGGGAACGGGTGCCGCCTTCGGTGAGGTCGGTTTCGGCCTCGTAGATGCCGACGACCACGCCGTCGCGTACCGCCGAGAAGCGGGTGGCGTGACCACCGAGCGCCACCAAGCTCCAGATCGGAGCGTGGGAAACCGCGGGGCAGGTCGTCGACGCCAGCGCCCAGCACGGCCTCCACCCGCTCGCCCGGCACGAAGCTCGCGCGGCGCAGCGCCGTGGCGATGTGCGGCCAGCGGTCGGGCACCCCGTACAGGGCGGGCACGGGCAGACCGAAGTCGGCGCCGATCCGCGTAGCGCCCCGGAGGTGGGCGAGCGCCGCCGCCGCGAGGGCGTCCGCAGCGGCCGCATGCTCCGGCCACGCCAGGAGCCAGCGGATCTCACCCGCCCCGCCATAGTCGGGCCCGACCCGCTCGTCGGAGGCGTAACGCATCAGGTGCGCGGCGCCCGTGAGCGGATCGCAGTCGGTGGCATGGCACATCCCGGCTCGTCGGTCTGGATGCCGCCACCGGTGCGGTACGCCGCCCACCCTACCCTGCGGCCATGCGCAGGATCGTGCTGTTCGGAGCGTCCGGGTACACGGGCGGCCGGGTCGCGGAGGCGATGGTCGCCCGCGGCCTGGCGCCCCTGCTGCTCGGGCGGAACCCGGCGAAGCTGGCGCCGCTTGCCGAGCGCCTCGGTGGGCTCCCGACCGCGTACGCCGACGTCGCGGACCGCACGTCCGTGATCGACGTGATCGAGCAGGACGACGTGCTGGTGAGCACCGTCGGCCCGTTCCACAAGATGGGCTGGGTCGCCATCCGGGCGGCCGTCGACGCGGGCGCGACCTACCTCGACTCGACCGGAGAGCCGCCGTTCATCCGCAGCGTCCACGACTGGTTCGGGCCCGACGCGGAGGGCACCGGGGCCGCGCTGCTCACGGCATTCGGCCACGACTACGTGCCCGGTGTGCTGGCGGGCGCGCTGGCGCTGCGGGACGCGGGCTCGGCCGCCGAGCGGGTGGACGTCGGGTACTTCGTCACGGGCCGGGGGCGGCTGTTCTCCCGCGGCACCCTGCACTCCCTGGTGGGGACCGCGCTGGAGCCCGGGTATGCGTTCCGGCGCGGCGAGCTGCGCAACGAGCCGACCGGGGCGCGGATGCGGACGTTCGCCGTCGACGGCAGCGCCCGACCGGGCGTGAGCATCGGGGCGAGCGAGCAGTTCGCCTTGCCGCGGCTCGCGCCGCAGTTGCGCACGGTGGACGTCTACCTGGGCGGGTTCGGGCCCGCATCGGGGATGGTGCACGCCGCGTCCCGAGTGACGGCGCTGGTCGGGCGGGTCCGCACCGCCCGTACCGCGGCCTGGATCCTGGCCGACTACGGGACCCGCCGGGTGCCCGCCGCCCCCGCCGAGGACGCGCTGGCGGTCGCGACCGTGCACGTGGTGGCGGAGGCGTTCGACGCGGCAGGCACCCTGCTGGCCCGCACACGCCTGCGGGGGCCGGAGCCTTACGCGATCACCGCGCAGCTGCTGGCCTGGGGTGCGGGACGGGCGGCCGAGCACGGCGTCACAGGGGTCGGCGCGCTCGACGCGGTGTCCGCCTTCGGCCTCGACGAGGTCATGAAGGGCGCCGCGGACGCGGGGATCGTCGTCGAGGCGTGATCGCACAGCGGTCCTGTCGGCCGATCCGCGATCATCGCCCGGGCCAGCGGCCCCGCGGCCGGGATCGTGATCGGCGAGATCGGGACATCAGTGCCATATCTGGCGCTCACGTCCCACTCTCGGCGATCAAGGCCGCGGGTCAGCCCACGCGGTTCAGGGTGAGGTCGCGGGCCTCGGCGTAGCGCGCCCTGACGGCCGGGGTCGGATCGGCGGTGAACCGCTCCTGTCCAGCCGCCGCCCACGACGGCGGAGCGTCCGCCCCCGACAGCACCCAGGCCGCCTGCCGCGCCGCCCCGTCCGCGACGTACTCGCCGGGCGTCGGCCGGTCCACGGGGAGCGCGAGCACCGCGGGCGCGATCCGGGCGACCGCCGCCGACCGGGCCGCCCCGCCGACCAGGATGGCCCGCTCGACCGGCACGTTTGCCGCGAGCAGGGCGTCCACCGCGTCCGCGAGCCCACACAGCAGCCCCTCGACGGCGGCGCGGGCCAGGTGCGCGGGCGTGGTGGTGGCGAGCGTGAGGCCGTGCAGGGCGCCGGTCGCGTCGGGCTTGTTCGGCGTGCGCTCGCCCTCCAGGTATGGCACGAGCACCAGCCCGCCCGCGCCCGCGGGGGCGTCGAGGGCGAGCTTGGCCAGGTCCGCGTGGTCGACGCCGAGCACCCGGGTGCCCGCGTCGAGCACCCGGGCCGCGTTGAGCGTGCACACCAGCGGCAGGTACTCCCCGCTCGCGGAGGCGAACCCGGCGATGATGCCGGTGGGGTCGGCGGTCGGGGTGGGGCTCACCGCGGATACGACACCGGACGTCCCGAGTGACACCACGATGTCCCCCGGCCCGGCGCCGAGCCCCAGCGCCGCGCCCGCGTTGTCGCCGGTGCCGGGGCCGAGCAGCACGCCGTCGGGGGTGCGCCCGGCCGCCTCGCCCGGCCCGAGCACCCGCGGCAGCACGACGTCGGACCGGCCGAGCGCCCGCTCGAGCAGGTCGAGCCGGTAGGTGTTCGTGACGGGGGAGAAGTAGCCGGTGCCCGAGGCGTCGCCGCGGTCGGTGACGAGGTCGGCGAGCACGCCGGTGCCGCGCAGCTTCCACGTGAGCCAGTCGTGCGGGAGGCACACGGCGGCCGTCCGCGCGGCGTTCCGCGGCTCGTGGGTCGCGAGCCAGCGCAGCTTCGTGGCCGTGATCGACGCGACCGGCAGCGTGCCCGTCGCGTCCGCCCACTCCTGCGCGCCCAGCTCGGCCACCAGGTCGGCCGCCGCCTGCGCCGAGCGGGTGTCGTTCCACAGCAGCGCGGGTCGCACGACCTCGCCGTCGGCGTCCAGGCACACCATGCCGTGCTGCTGGCCCGCCACGGCGATCGCCGCGACGCCCTCCAGGCCACCCGCTTCGCCCAGCGCGGCGTGCAGCGCCGCCCACCAGGCGGCCGGGTCGACCTCGGTGCCGGGCGGATGCGGCGCCCGGCCCGACCGGACGGGTTCGCCGGTGTCGGCGTCCCGGATCACGACGGTGCACGACTGCGTCGACGAGTCCACCCCGGCCACCAGGCTCATGCCGCAACGCTAGCGGCGGCGCCTCGGTAGCCTCAACGACCGTGCGCCTGGCGACCTGGAACGTCAACTCCGCCCTCTCCCGGCTGCCGCGGCTGCTGCCGTGGCTCGACCAGCGGGCGCCCGACGTCGTCTGCCTCCAGGAGACGAAGCTGTCCGACGAGGCGTTCGCCGAGGCGTTCGACGTGCCGCTCACCGAGCGCGGATACGTCTACGCGCACGTCGGCGAGGGGCGGTGGAACGGGGTGGCGATCCTCTCTCGGGTCGGGCTGGACGAGGTGCTCCGCGCGCTTCCCGGCGCGCCCGCGTACTCCGGGACGGTCGAGGCGCGCGCGGTGACGGCGAGCTGCGGCGGGCTGCACATCACCTCCGTCTACGTGCCGAACGGGCGCACTCCCGGCGACCCGCACTATGCGTACAAGCTGGAGTGGCTGGCGGCATTGCGGGAGTCGGTGACCGCGCCCGCCACCAGCGTGGTCGCGGGCGACATGAACATCGCCCCCACCGACGCCGACGTGTGGGACCCGGCGCTGTTCACCGAGTCCACGCACGTGACGCCCGCCGAGCGCAAGGCCCTGGACGAGCTGAAGGGCATCGGCCTGCACGACGTGCTGCGCGATCGCTGGCCCGGCGAGCGGATCTTCACCTACTGGGATTACCGGGCGGGCCGGTTCCACCAGGACAAGGGCATGCGGATCGACCTGGTGCTCGCGGGCGCGGATCCCGCCGGGCGCGTGGCCGCGACCTGGGTGGATCGGCAGGCGCGCAAGGGGTCGGGGCCGAGCGACCACGCGCCGGTGATCGTCGACCTCGACGACGCGCCCGACGGCGACATCGGCCCGGTCGTGCCGCCGCCGTCCAACCCGGTCCGCTGACCGGTAGGGGTCTCGGCCTTCATTCGACGGCATCACAGCAAGGTGCGGCGACCCCCGGGGCGGGCAGGCCCTGCTGGCCGGGCGCGTCGACCGCCGCCCGGCCCGCCGTCGCCACGCCGCACACCGCCAGGGCCACGACGAGCGCGATCAGCACCGGCAGCGCGACCGCGGGCGCGCCCAGCAGCGCCAGCAACGCGCCGCCCGCGCCGACCATCGTCGCCGTCGACAGCTGGTCGGCCATCTGCGCAGCCGCCGAGTTGAACCCGACCCTCCCGGCGGGGGACAGGGCCAGCACGAGGTACGCCACCGACGAGAAGCCCAGCCCCATCCCGACGCCCGCGACCATCCAGAACGGCACAGCGAGCCAGCCGAGACCCCAGGTCGGCGCCACGAGCAGCATGCCTGCCGCCCCGATCCCGACGGCGACGAACCCGATCCGCAGCAGCCGCGCCCGCGGGAGGTCCGGGTGGCGCCCCTGCCACGCCGACGCCGCCGACCACGACAGCGAGCCCGCGACCAGCGGCGTCCCCGCCGCGGCCAGGGACCAGCCGTGCGTGTCGTGCAGCATCAGCGGCAGATAGGCGTTGACGGTGAAGAACGTGCCCGCGAGCAGCCCGCGTGACGCGACGGCCGTCGGGATGCCCCGCCCGGCCCGGAAAACGCCAGGGGGCAGCAGGACCCGCAGCGACGGCGCGAGCACGACCACCGCGACCACCGCGACCACGGCGCCGACGGCGTCGGTGTGCTGTCCGGCCCAGCTCAGCGCGGCCACCCCGAGGGCGGCGCCCACCGCGGACGCCGCCGTGCCGCGCCGGGCCGCCCGCCGTTCGGGAGCCGGACCGAGCGTGCGGACGGCGGGGGCGACCAACGCCAGCGCGACGACCACCAGTGGCACGAGGCCCAGGAACACCCAGTGCCACGAGAGGGTCTCGGTGACCAGCCCGGACACCGGCGGCCCCAGCAGCGCGGGCAGCACCCACGCGGAGGAGATCAGCCCGAACACCGCGGGCCGCACCCGTTCCGGGTAGACGGCGGCGATGACCACGAACGTGGCGACGGCCAGCGCCCCCGCGCCAAGGCCCTGCAGCACGCGGCCCATGAGCAGCTGTGGCATCGCGCCTGCCGTGCCCGCCACGAGCAGGCCCCCGCCGAACAGCAGCGGCCCGACCAGGATCGGCGCCCGTGGCCCGGCGCGGTCCGACCAGCGCCCGCCGAGCACAGTGGCGAGCACCGACGCCGCCAGGAACGTGACGAACGGCCACGCGTACAGGGTCACCGCGCCGAGGTCGGCGACCAGCGCGGGCATCGCCGTGCCGACCCCCATCGCCTCGAACGCGACGAGGCTGATCAGCAGGACGAGACCGACGGTCGTGGCCCTCCGCTCGGGCCCGAACAGCTCGGCGCGGACGGACGGCGTCGTCGGTGTGGTCACGCCACGATGATCCGACCTCGACCCGACTTCAGGTCAAGCCGGTTTCGTCCACGGCACAAGCGCGGTGGTCCGGCCGGGGGCGCGCGGCTCGGCGGGCCGGCCCCGGCACCTCGCACCCCATGGGGGCACCTCGCACCCCGTCGATGGGGTGCGAGGTCGCCCTGCGGGGTGCGAGGTCGCGCCCGGGCGCGGCTCGCGTCGCCTGGCCGCCGCCGGGCTCGCGTCGCCTGGCCGCCGCCGGGCTCGCGCCCGGCCCCGCTCCGGCCGGCCCGGCCCGGCCGGCCCCCAGCGCGCCTCTAGCGACCCTCGGCCCGAGGCGTTGCCCGTCGGCCACCGCATCGGCCGCGTGGCAGGCTGAACTCCGTGAGCACCACCGTCGTCGACACGCACACCCCCGAGCAGGCCGCCGTCCGCGCGGCGGCCCAGCGCGCCGCCGCCGCCGCCCCCGGCGTGCGGGCGGCCGGGGGGACCGCGATCGACGCCGCCCTGCGCGCCGCCGCCGGGCTCCTGCGCGAGCGGGCCGAGGAACTGCTCACCGCCAACCGCGCCGACGTCGAGGCCGCCGAGGCGGGCGGCATGGCGCAAGGCCTGCTCGACCGGCTCCGCCTCACCCCCGAACGCCTCGCCGACATGGCCACTCAGCTCGACGTCCTCGCCGCCACCCCAGAGCCCCCGCTGCAGACGTTCGTGCGCACGCTGCCGACGGGGGAGCGCGTGTACGAGCGCCGCGTGCCCGTCGGTGTGATCGGCGCGGTGTTCGAGGCGCGGCCCAACGTCACGGTGGACGTGGCGTCGCAGGTGCTCAAGGCCCGCAGCGCCGCCGTCCTGCGCACCGGTGCCGCCGCGCTGGGCAGCGCACAGGCGCTGGTGGAGCACGTGATCGCGCCGGCGCTCACCAGCAACGGCGTGCCCGCCGACGCGGTGCAGCTCGTCCCCACCCCCGGCCACGGGGGCGCCGACGCCCTGGTCGGCCTGCCCGATCTCGTCCCGCTCGTCGTCGTGCGCGGCAGCGGCGAGGTCACCCGACGCCTGTCCGCGCTCGGCGCCGCCGCGGGCACCCGGGTGCTCGCCCACGCCGACGGCGGCGGCGTGCTCTACCTCGACGCCAGCGCGGCCGAGACGGACGTCACGCGCTTGGTCACCGACTCGACCGACCGCCTCGGCGTCTGCAACCGACTCAACCTCCTGCTCATCGACGCCGCCGCCTACGACCGCCTCTGGCCGGTCGCCGAGCAGGCGCTGGCCGCCCGTGGAATCGAGCCCAGCCTGCCCCCGTACGACCACCCGCTCGGCCACGAGTGGGCGCTGGACGCCGGCGCGGAGGCGCACGTCACCGTCGCGACGGTCGACGGCCCGGTCAACGCCGCCGAGACCGCCGCCCGTGCGACGTCCGGGCTCGCCGCCTGCGTCTGCGCCACCGACGAGGCCGCGGCCACGGCGTTCGTCGACGCCTACACCGGCACCGGCGTGTTCTGGAACGTCACCACCCGTCTCCTGGACGGCTACAAGCTGCTGGGGCTGCCCGAGACCGGCATCAACGTCGACCACACGCCCGGCCCGCGCGGCCCGGTCACGTACGTCGATCTGTCCCTGCGCCAGTTCGTGGTGCTCCCGGGCCCGCCGAGATCGACGTGAGCGGGGTTCGGCCGCCGCAAAACCCCGCTCACGTCGAGCTCGGTGATCAGCTCAGGCGTCCGCGGGTTAGTTCAACGGCGTCCGCGGGTTAGATTCGTGAGGTGCCGCCCCCCGAATTGATTCGTGCAACGCTCTCGAACGGTCTGCGCGTCCTGATCGCCCCGGACCCGGCTACGCCGGTCGTCGGCGTCGCCGTGCACGTCGACGTCGGGTTCCGCTCCGAGCCGGAGGGGCGCACGGGCTTCGCGCACCTCTTCGAGCACCTCATGTTCCAGGGCAGCGAGAGCCTGGAGAAGCTCGCCCACTTCCGGCACGTCCAGAGCTCCGGCGGCGTCTTCAACGGCTCCACCCACCAGGACTACACCGACTACTTCGAGGTGCTGCCCGCCGCCGCGCTGGAGCGGGCGCTGTTCCTGGAGGCCGACCGGCTGCGCGCGCCCACCCTCACCGATCAGAACCTGCGCAACCAGATCGACGTCGTCAAGGAAGAGATCCGGCTCAACGTCCTCAACCGGCCCTACGGCGGGTTCCCGTGGATCCTCCTGCCGCCCGTCCTCTACGACACGTTCCCCAACGCGCACAACGGCTACGGCGACTTCTCCGAGCTGGAGCAGGCCTCCCTCGACGACGCCGCGGCGTTCTTCGACACCTACTACGCGCCGGGCAACGCACAGGTCACGGTCGCGGGCTACCTCGACGTCGATGAGGCGCTCGCGCTCGTCGAGAAGCACTTCGGCGACATTCCGGCCCGCCCGACACCCACCCGCCCGTCGTTCGCCGAGCCCCCGCCGGGCGGAGAGCGCCGCGAGGCCGTGCCCGACGCGCACGCCCCGCTGCCCGCCCTCGCCGTCGGCTACCGCCTGCCCGACCCGGCCGCCGACCTCGACGGCTACCTCGGCCACGCCTTGCTCGGCTCGGTGCTCGGCGACGGCGAGGCCGCCCGGCTGCAGCGCCGCCTCGTGCACGCCGACGGCCTGGTCACCGACGTGTCCGCGGGCGCGGGCCTGATGGGTCCGCTCGACGCCCGTGACCCCGACACGTTCACGGTCACCGCCGTGCACCCCGCCGTCGTCGACCCCGACCGGGTGCTCAGCGCGCTCGACGAGGAGCTGGACAAGCTCGCCGCCGAAGGCCCGACGGACGAGGAGCTGCACCGGCAGGTCGCGCGGTGGTCCGCGGGGCTGTACCAGGAGAACGACCGGGTGATGAACCGCATGCTCGGCCTCGGCGCCCGCGAGCTGCTCTACGCCCGCGCGGAGATCGCCGCGGAGCTGCCCGAACGCCTGGCCGCCGTCACGTCCGAGCAGGTGCGCTCCGCCGCCGCGACGCTGCGCGGGAGCGGCCGCGGCGTGCTGCTGGTGGAGCCCGCCAGGGGTGACGCGTGAGCCGGGCGACATTCCGCGATCCAGTGCTCCGATCCGCCGGGAGGCGCGCGTGACCAGAACCGCCGAAGAGATCGGCCGCACCCTCGCCGGGCCCCGGCCGCTGCCCCCACTCGGCTCGACCCGCGAGGTCCCGCTCCCGGACGTGGCCGAGACCACCCTCCCCAACGGTCTGCGGGTGCTGGCCGCGCACCGGCCGGGCATCCCCATGGTCGAGCTGCGCCTGTGGGTGCCGTTCGCCGGGGACACGCCGGAGCACCCGGCCGTGGCCGAGCTGCTCGCCGAGACGCTGCTCACCGGCACCGCGACGCGCGACCGCGTCACGATCGACGACGAGCTGGCCGCCGTCGGCGCCGACCTGTCGGTCACCGTCGACCCCGAGCGCCTGCTGGTGTCCGGTTCCGGGCTCGCCGCGGGCCTGCCCGACGTGCTGGGCGTGCTCGCCGACGTGCTCACCGCCGCCACCCACCCCGACGCCGAGGTCGCCCGCGAGCGCGAGCGGCTCGTCGAGCGGATCACGATGGCCCGCGCCCAGCCCCGCACGATCGCGCGGGAGGCGTTGCAGCGCAAGCGGTTCGGCACCCACCCGATCACACGGGAGATGCCGACGGAGGCGGCGGTCGCCGCCGTCACCGCCGACGAGGTGCGGGCGTTGCAGAGCGCGTCGTTGGTGCCGCGGGGGTCGATCCTCACCCTCGTCGGCGACCTCGGCACGGCAGCGGCGCTCGCCGACGTCGAGAAGCTGCTGGCGCCCTGGATGGCCGACCACGCGGCGCACGAGCTCACGCCCCCGCCGCCGGTCATCGCGGACGACCTGGAGCTGGTGCACCGGCCCGGGTCGGTGCAGTCCCAGCTACGGCTCACCGCGCCCGCGGTCGGCCGCGCCGATCCCGACTACGCCGCCCTGCAGCTGGCCAACCTCGTGTTCGGTGGCTACTTCTCCTCCCGCTGGATGGAGAACATCCGCGAGGACAAGGGCTACACCTACGGCGCGCATTCCGGCATCGAGTACATACCCGGCGGGGGAGTGCTCGGCCTGGAGACCGACGTCGCCAGCGACGTCACCGCCGCCGCGCTCCTGGAGACCCGCTACGAGCTGGGCCGCCTCGTCGCCGTCCGGCCGACGCCGGAGGAGGTCGAGGCGGCGCGGGCGTACGCGATCGGCTCGCTGGCGATCTCGCTGGACAGCACGGGCGGCCTGGCCTCGACGATCGCCACACTGGCCGCCGACGGCCTTACCCTCGACTGGCTCGCAGGTCACCCCGCCCGGTTGACGGCGGTCACGGCGGACGAGGTCGCGGCCGCGGCATTGCGCTTCTTCGCGCCGACGGCGGTCACGGGCGTGATCGTCGGCGACGCGGACGTGATAGGGCCCGGCGTGCGGGCGTTGGGCGGCGTAGCGTGACGTTCCGGCTGGACAGCCCCCCGGTGCTCTCGCGTTCCGTTGTGTTCCGCGACGAGACGCTGCGCACCGACCTGGCCCGCCAGGAGGCGGGCTGGCCCACCGCGCAGCTGGTCGTGGTCGACGACGAAGGCCGCACCCCGGTCGACTGGACGGACGCGTCCAGCCCAGGCGTCGGCGGCGCCCGGCTGCGCACCCGTCCCACCGAGGGCGCCACCCCGACCGAGGGCGCGGTGCTGCTCGGCGAGCGCGACGGCGTGGCCTACTGGGCGGTCCGCGGCAAGCCCGACATCGGCGACGACGTGGCCGACTGGGCCGACCTGCGCAGGGCAGGCGCCATCCTCGACGGGATGGGCGCGGGCCTGTTCGTCACCGCGGTCGCCGTCCTGAACTGGCACGACACCGCGCGCTACTGCGGTCGCGACGGCTCGCCCACCCACGTGGCCGCGGCGGGCTGGCACCGGCGGTGTGCGGCCGCTGGCCACGAGGAGTACCCGCGCACCGACCCGGCCGTCATCTGCCTGGTGCACGACGGCGGCACGGGGGACACGGCCCGCGTGCTGCTGGCCCGCCAGCCGGTATGGCCGGGGGGCCGGTTCAGCGTGCTCGCGGGGTTCGTCGAGGCGGGGGAGTCCCTTGAAGGGTGCGTGCGGCGGGAGATCCACGAGGAGGTCGGCGTCGACGTCCGCGCCGTCGGCTACCTCGGCAGCCAGGCCTGGCCGTTCCCGCGTTCGCTGATGGTGGGGTTCGAGGCCGTCGCCGACGCGGACGCGCCGCTCGCTCCGGCCGACGGCGAGATCGCCGAAGCGATGTGGGTGACCCGCGCGGACCTGCGCGTGGCGCTGGGCGTGGGCGACTGGGGCGTCCGCGAGGCCCCGCTGCTCCTGCCCGGCAAGGTCAGCATCGCGCGCACCATGCTGGAGAGCTGGGCGGCCGCGCAGTAGTCCCCACTGTGGGATTCCTGGGCTGTCAGGATGGCGGTGTGATGCTCGACGGACTCGACGACGACCAGCGCGCCGCCGCCACCGCCCCGCGGGGTCCGGTCTGTGTGCTGGCCGGGGCGGGCACCGGCAAGACACGCACGATCACCCACCGCATCGCGCATCTCGTGCGCACCGGGCACGTGGCCCCCGGCCAGGTGCTGGCGGTCACCTTCACCGCGCGGGCCGCGGGGGAGATGCGCACCCGGCTGCGCGCACTCGGCGTCGCGGGTGTGCAGGCGCGCACGTTCCACGCCGCCGCGCTGCGCCAGCTGCGCTACTTCTGGCCGCGGGTGGTTGGCGGGTCGCCGTGGCAGCTGGTCGAGGGGAAGCTGCGCATCGTCGGGCACGCCGCGGGCCGCGCGAAGATGGGCACCGATGGGGCCACGCTGCGGGACCTGGCGGGCGAGATCGAGTGGGCGAAGGCCAGCCTCGTCACCCCTGCGGAGTATCCGGCCGCGGTGGCCCGGCTGCGCCGCGACGTACCCGGGCCCGCGGAGCAGGTGGCCGCCGTCTATGCGGGCTACGAGGAGGCCAAGAACGCGGCCGAGCTGCTCGACTTCGACGATCTCCTGCTGCACGTCGCGGCCGCCATGGAGCACGCGGATGTCGCCGGGGAGTTCCGCGAGCGCTACCGCTGCTTCGTCGTCGACGAGTACCAGGACGTCACCCCGCTGCAGCAGCGGGTGCTCGACGCGTGGTTGGGGGAGCGCGACGACCTCACCGTCGTCGGCGACGCCAACCAGACGATCTACACGTTCGCGGGGGCCAGCCCGCGGTTCCTGCTCGAGTTCCCGCGGCGCTTCCCGGAGGCCGTCGTCGTCCGGCTGCAGCGGGACTACCGCTCCACACCGCAGGTCGTCGCGTGCGCCAACACCCTCATCGGCGCGGCGCGCGACCGACCCGCAGGCACCCGGCTGCGGCTGATCGGCCAGCGGCCGCCCGGCCCCGATCCGGACTTCACCGAGCACGACGACGAGGTCGCCGAAGCAGGTGCCGTCGCCACCCGGATCCGCCGGATGATCGCCGGGGGCGTCCCGCCGAGCGAGATCGCCGTGCTCTTCCGGGTCAACGCGCAGTCCGAGGCGTACGAGCTGGCGCTCACCGAGGCGGGCGTCCCCTACCAGGTGCGCGGCGGCGAGCGGTTCTTCCACCGGCCCGAGATCCGGCGGGCCATGAGCGTGCTCCGCATGGCGGGCGCCGGTTCCGGTGCTCCCGCATCGTCCCTGGTCGAGGACGTCCGCGCCGTGCTCGCGCCCGTCGGCCTCACGCCCGAGCCGCCGGGCGGTGCGGCGCAGCGGGCGCAGTGGGAGTCGCTGCTCGCGCTGGTCGAGCTGGCGGAGGAGCTGGTGGGCGTCGAGCCGGAGGCGGACCTGCGCCGCTTCGCCGCCGAGCTCGACAGCCGGGCCGACGCGGCGTATCCGCCCACGGTGCAGGGCGTCACGCTCGCGTCGTTGCACGCGGCGAAGGGTCTGGAGTGGGACGTCGTGTTCCTCGTCGGGCTCGCCGACGGCACCCTGCCCATCCAGCACGCCGACGGCGACGAGCACGCGATCGAGGAGGAGCGCCGCCTGCTTTACGTCGGCATCACCCGGGCGCGGCGGCAGGTGCTGCTGTCCTGGGCACTGGCGCGGCAGGCGGGCGCGACGCGGCGGCGTCGACGCAGCCGCTTCCTCTACGGGCTGGTGCCTGAGCACCACCCGGCGTCGCGGATCGCCGTGAGCGGACGCGGCGGGGCCAAGCCGCGCTGTCGGGTCTGCGGCTCGCCGCTGATCGGGGTCGACGCGCTGAAGCTCCGGCGCTGCGGCGACTGTCCATCCGATGTGGACACCGAGCTGCTCGACCGGTTGCGGGCCTGGCGCAGCGACGAGGCCCGCAACCAGCAGGTTCCGGCCTATGTCGTGTTCACCGACGCCACGCTCACCGCGATCGCCGAGCGGCGCCCTGCCGACCGGGCCGCGCTCGTGGGCATCCCGGGGATCGGGGCGCGCAAGCTCGATCGCTACGGTGCCGCCGTGCTGGCGCTCGTGGCCGACATGGAGTGAGGCCGTAAATAGGTTGCCCCGCCCGGTGGGGGTCCCTACCGTGGTCCGCACGGACAGCCATGTCCACCACATCACTCCTGGAGGAGGTGCCTTCGATGACCATCACCACGATGCACGCGGTCACGGGCACCGGTGTCCTCGGTGTGATCTTCTCCACCGTGACGCGTGCCCGGAAGCCGCGCGTGGCGCCGTCCGCGCCCTGGCCCACCGACAACAGCAGAGGAATGTCCGCACGGAGGTATCGCCATACCTAGGCGACGTCTCTTGCCTATGAGCAAGGCCGCGGACCCCACCGGGATCCGCGGCCTTTTTGTTTGTCCCGCAGGAACCATCTCTCTCGCGGAGGTAGAAGTGCTAGTCCGATCAGTTCCGTTGGACGGCGGAGCGATCCATCCCGAGCAACTCGGCGGCGCCGCCAAGGCGGTCGGGTCCGTGCTGACTGCGGCGAGCCGCACCGGCCTGGACCTTCCGTGCCGCTCGGGCGACGCCGACCTGTGGTTCGCCGAGGCCCCTGCCGAGCTGGAGCGGGCCAAGGCGCTGTGCGCCCACTGTCCCATCCAGGCCGAGTGCCTGGCAGGCGCGCTGCGTCGGGCCGAGCCGTGGGGTGTGTGGGGGGGCCAGATCTTCGATCACGGCGCGGTCATCCAGCGCAAGCGGCCCCGCGGTCGTCCCAGCAAGGCCGACCTGGCCCGGGACCGGGCCTACGCCGAAGCAAAGTCCGCCTGACCCTCGTCGTCGGTCCCCCGCGGACCATTCCCAGAAGGAGATCCCGTTGACCAACGTCATGATCGCCCCGCCGACCCGGCCCGTTCAGAACGAGGGAACCACGATGTTGCTCCACGAAGCCCTGGCTCGATCCCGAATGCGTGAGGCCGAACAGGCCGCGCGCGAGTACTCCCTGGTCCGCGCCCGCACCGCCGGACGACGGTGGCGGTTGCTCGCCCGGTATGCGCAGCGGCGCGCGGCAGTGAAGTCCGCCGCCGCAGCCGAGCGCTCGGTCGCCGCGGCCGAGCGCATCCGGGCCTGATCGGCCGGCCCCCGCGCTCGCCCGCGCGATCATCCCGCGCCCGCCCGCGCGATCACCCCGCGCCCGTCCGCGCGATCATCCCGCCCGTCCGCGCGATCATCCCGCGCCCGCCCGCGCGGTGATCGCCAGTTCGGCGCGAAACCGGCCGGATGTGGCCGCTCCGCGCACCGAACCGTGATCATGGCTGGGGATCACCGTGCGGCGCCCCGGTTCTCCTGCGGCCGGGGCGCCGTCGTGTGCCCGCCCCGCCGGCGGCCGTGAGCCGCACGTCATGCACATCGACATCGGCGTTGGCGATCTTCGATGTCAGGTGGGCTTGCCCGCGGTCTCGTCCGCGGGGTCGTCGACCTCGTCGTCACTGAATATCCAGGGCTGCCAGTGCCGGACGATGCCGCGCAGTGGGACGTCCGCGTCGAGCTGGCAGAGCACGCCGAGGGTGCCCATCGTCACGCGGTGCACGAGCAGATACTGCGGCGGCAGATTCAGCTCCAGGCCGGTGCGGAAGTCCGGGCTGCGCAGGTCGCCCACCCGCCCGGCCTGGCGCTGCAGCCAGCGCCGGTTGAACCGAAACACGTCCGAGCGCAGCGGCTCGGTGAAAGGCGCGAGGTAGGCCATGGCGTCCCGGCCCGTCATCGCTGTCCCCGGCAGCACGAAGCCCTCCCGACGCAGCAGCGCGAGGAGGTCGTCAGGCCGGTTCTCCAACGCCAGCCGCACCATGATCGACAGTGGCCGGGGGAGGCCGTCGGGCAGCCGGGCCACCGCGCCGAAGTCGAGCACGAGCAGGCGCCCGTCGGCCAGCAGCTGGAAGTTGCCCGGATGCGGGTCGGCGTGCAGCAGCCCCAGCCGTGGCGGTGAGGAGTAGTGCAGCTCGGCCAACAGCGCAGCGGCGTCGTTGCGCTCGGCCTGGGTTCCCGCGCGGATGACGTCCGACAGCTTCCGGCCGGTGACCCATTCGGTGACCATCGCCTTCGGCGCGGACGCCACGACCTTCGGCACGCACACCTTGTCGTCGCCCGCGAAGGCCGCCGCGAAGGCGCGCTGGTTTGCTGCCTCGTCGCGGTAGTCGAGCTCCTCCTCCATGCGCTCGCGCAGCTCGGCGATCAGTGGTTTGATCTCCAGGCCGGGCACGAGCGGCTGCAAGACGCGACTCATCCGCGATAGCTGACGCAGGTCGGAGCGCAGCGCCTCCTCGGCGCCCGGGTACTGCACCTTGACGGCGACGGTCCGACCGTCGTGCCACACGCCGCGGTGTACCTGGCCGATGCTGGCCGCGGCCGCAGGCGTGTCGTCGAAGGCGACGAACCGGGCCCGCCAGCCCCGGCCGAACTGCTCGGCGAGCATCCGGTGGACATCGGCGGTCGGCATCGGGGGCGCGGCCGTTTGGAGCTTGATCAGCGACTCACGGAACGGGGCGGCGTACTCGTCGGGGATGGCGGCCTCGAACACCGACAGCGCCTGGCCGAACTTCATCGCGCCGCCCTTGAGTTCGCCGAGCACGGCGAACAGCTGTTCCGCGCTCTTGGCCATCAGCTGGGCGGAAATCTCCTCGCCGTCGCCGCCGACCAACCTGCGGCCCCAGCCGCCCACCGCGCGCCCGGCCACCCCGAGAGGCAGGCTGGCCAGCTTGGCGGTGCGGGCCGCGGTGCGCCGTGGAATGTCACTCACCTCATGATTGTCTCTCCTCTCGCCGGGGGCGCGCGGCCTACGGGTGGCCGAGGCGCTCGCTTGCTGGCGGCGGCGTCCGGTTGCCGCACCGAACGCGCGATCTACGGCGGTCCGGCGCCACACGGGCAGTCGGGGTGGGCGCTCCAGCTGCGGCGCCGCAGGCTGCCCGCATCGACGTCGATCTCGAGCGTGGCGTCCAGGGTCGCGGTGTGCCCGTTCTCGATCGCCGCGACGGCCTGTGCGACAGCGAGCCCGACCGTGGCGGTCGCGGCCGCCGGGTCGGCGACGCCCGCGCGCCCGGCCAGCTGGGCGGCCACCGCGGGCCAGCGGGGGTCGAGATCGCCGCGGATGCGGTCGAGGCAGCCGAGGCAGGCGGTGCGTCCCGGGTACACGAGCGGCCCCACGACGCCGATCCCGTCTCGCAGACGAACGGCGAGGTGCGCGACGCCGCCTGCGCGCAGCCGGTCCACGAGCGCGGGCTCGGGTGTCTCGTCGGCGAGGACGACGAGATCGGCACGGGACCGCAGTGGCGGCGCCCGCGTGACGGCACCGGGAAGCAGGCGTCTCACGGCGGCCTGGGTGGCGGCCAGCCGCTGGCCGCCGCGGTCGACGTCGGCATAGCCGGTGCCGAGGTCACCGCCGCGAACTGTGCCACCGGTGTCGGTGTGCACGGTGCCGATCCCGCTGTGCAACAGGCCCGTGACGATCCCGACGGCGAGCGGGCCGCGGCCGCACACGCTGACGACGGCCTCCACCCGAGTCCTCGTCACCCGTTCCGCTTCAGCGGCGTCCACCAGCGCGCCCGCCTCGACCAGCCGCGTGACGAGGTCCTCGGTGACTTCGGCCGAAATCCCCTGCGCCGCCGCGTCGGCCACGAGTTGGGCAAGGCCGACCGGGCGGTCCAGCCGGTCGAGCAGCGCGGCCAATGGGGGCGGCAGGTCGTCGACGACGAGCGCAGTGTCCGGGTCGAGCCCGACGACCCGGGACGTGACGCCGAGCGGGAGGAGGCTGCGATGGCGGGCGAGCCGTAGGGCGGGCGGGGCGAGCCGCGGCATGGACGTGCTGACGGCCTGTGCACCGGCCTCGGGCGGGATCTCGGCGCGTGGGATCTCGGCGCGTGGGATCTCGGCTGTGGCGGCTGTCGGCGGGGTGATCGCGGGTTCGGTGGCCGGTGGGCCGTCGCGCGGTGGCGCGGGGGCTGGTGGCGGGGTGACCGTCGGTGCGGGGGCTGGTGGGCCGTGGGGGCGCGCGGCAGGCGGAACGGAGGTCATGGCCCGATGATGCGACGGCGGACCGACAGCCGTCGGCCGTTGTCCACAGGTGCGACCTAGCCTGTGGACAACCCCTCACGCGATCGGGGCGTGGATTAGGGTGGACGGATGGCGCACCCCGCGGTCGTCGAGGTCCGACGCAGTGATCGCCGCAGACGAATGGTCAGTGCCCGGCGCGAGGGCGACATGGTGGTCGTTTTCATCCCGGGGTGGATGAGCGACTCGGAGGAGAGTCGCTGGGTCGACGAGATGGTGCGCAGGCTGGAGCGCAGCGAGGCGCGCCGCCGTTCGCCCGCCCGCGCGGGCGACGATGCGCTGGGGCGCCGGGCCGCCGAGCTGGCGCGCCGTTTCCTGGAGAGCCAGGCCCTCCCGACGTCCGTGCGCTGGGTGCCGCCAATGCGCACCCGGTGGGCGTCGTGCACCCCGGCCGACGGCACCATCCGGGTCAGTGAGCGCCTTCGCGACGTGCCCGCGTGGGTGCTCGACTACGTGCTGGTCCACGAGCTCACCCACCTGCTGGAGCCCGGCCACGACGACCGGTTCTGGGCGTGGGTGCACCGCTTCCCCCGCTCGGAGCGTGCGATGGGCTACCTGGAGGGTCTCTCGGCCGCGGCCGGGCTGGGGCTCGCAGGCGTCGACGGCGAGGACGTCTGAGCGAGGCGTCGACGGTGATCGGGCGAACGCTCGAGAGGGACAGCCGTCCCGCGCGCAACCGGCCCGCAGCTGCCGTCCCGCTCGCGCGCGACCGACCGGCACCTGCGCTACTCGTCGGCGTCCGGCTTCGCCTCGGGATCCGGCTTGGCCTCGGGATCCGGCTTGGCCTCGGGATCCGCCTTGGCCTCGGGATCCGCCTTGGCTTCGGGATCCGGCTTGGCCTCGGGCTTCGCCTTCGGCACGGACTTTCCCTTGTTGGCCAGCTTCTCCAACTCGGCGATCGGGTCGCTCCCCTCGGCCCGGGACACGAACGCCGCCGGGTCGTCGAGGTCGTCGGCCGTCGGGACGAGGTCGGGGTGCGCCCACAGTGCGTCGCGGCCCGCGACGCCGCGCTGCTCGGTGAGCAACCGCCACAGCTCCGACGCCGCGCGCAGCCGCCGCGGACGCAGCTCAAGCCCCACCACGCCTGCGAACGTCTGCTCGGCAGGCCCGCCCGAGGCCCGCCTGCGCCGCAGGGTCTCGCGCAGCGCGTACGACCCGGGCAGCCGATCGCCCACCGCCTCGGCGGCGACCGCGTCCACCCATCCCTCGACGAGCGCCAGCAACGTCTCCAGCCGAGCCAACGCCGCCTTCTGCTCGGGAGTGGTCTCCGGCTCGAACATGCCCGACTGCATGGCCTCCTGGATCGCGGCCGGGTTGCTCGGGTCGATGCCGCGGGCGAGCTCCTCGATGCGCGAGCCGTCCACCCGGATGCCCCGGGCGTACTGCTCGATCGCGCCGAGCAGCCGCTCCTTGAGCCACGGGACGTGGGTGTAGAGCCGGTGGTGCGCGGCCTCGCGAGTGGCCAGGAAGATCATGACTTCGCTGGCGGGCCTGCCGAGGTCCCTGGTGAACTTCTCGACGTTCTCCGGCAGCAGCGCCGCCACCCGGTCGGGCCCGACGGGGATGCCGATGTCGCTGGAGGTGAGTACCTCCGCGGCTAGCTGGGCCAGCCCGTTGCCGAGCTGGCTGCCGTACGCCAGCCCGCCCATCTGGCCGAGCATTGCCATCATCGGCCCGGCCTGGGCCCGGACCTCGTCGGGCAGCCCCTCGACCCAGGCGGTGGCCACCCGCTGGGCGACCGGATCGCACAGCCGCCGCCACATCGGCAGGCTCGCGTCCACCCACTCGGTGGCCGACCAGCCCTTCGCCTCCGTGGCGCCCGCCGGGAAGTCGGTGGCCGCGTCGAGCCACAGCTCGGCGAGCTTCACGGCATCGCTCACCGCGGCGCGCTGGCTCGCCGTCAACGAGGACGTGGTGGCCGCGAGCTGCTGGTGCGCCATCTGCGCGGCGAGGTCGTAGTTGACCGGTCCGCCGCCGCTCGACTGCGCCTGGCTGAGCATCTGGCCGAGCTGGGTGAGCATCTGGCCGAGCTGGTTGACGTCGAACGCCGCGCCGCCCGGCATGGCCCCGAAGCCGAGCGGGTTCTGCGGCTCCTCCCGGCGTTCCGGTCGGTCGCGGTCGTCACCACCGCCTGTGGGCCCGAAGCCGAACGGCACATCGCTCATGCCCCCACGGTACGCGGCCGATGGCCAGGCCACGAACGTCGCTTAGGCTCCTCGGGTGCGCACCCGGACCTCGACCCTGCTCGCGGCCGGGATGCTGGCCGTGGGGCTCGCGGTGCTGGCCGTCACGGTGCCGGTGCCGCTCGTGGCGCTGGGACCCGGGCCCACCTTCAACACCCTCGGCAAGGTCGACGACAAGCCGGTCATCGCCGTACAGGGACTGCCGAGCCACCCGCCGTCGGGCCACCTCAACATGACCACCGTCTCGGTCACCGACCGCCTCACCCTCGTCGGCATGCTGGGCTACTGGGCGGCGTCCGACCAGCAGGTCGTGCCCCGCTCCGTCGTCTTCACCCCGGGTCTTTCCGACGAGCAGGTGCAGGCGAAGAACGCCGAGGACTTCACCACGTCGGAGATCAACGCCGAGTCGGCCGCCGTGCAGGAGCTCGGGCTGCCCTCCGTGGTCGCGGTGGCCGACGTCGTCGCTGGCTCGGCGGCGGACGGCAAGCTCAAGGCGGGGGACCGGATCGCCACGGTCGACGGCACCCCGGTCGTCGACCCCGACGCCGTCAACAAGGTGCTGCAGGCCACCAAGCCGGGCGACGCCGCAACCGTGGGGTTCACGCGCGGCGGCGCCGCCCGGAGCGTCACGGTCACGCTGGGCTCGGCCGCCGACGCGCCCCGCGGCGTGCTCGGGGTGGTGCTGGCGCGGCTGCCGAAGAACGGCACGATCACGGTCGACCTCGGCGGCGTGGGCGGCCCGTCGGCCGGGCTGATGTTCTCGCTCGGCATCGTCGACGTCCTCACGCCCGGCGACCTCACGGGTGGCCGCTTCGTCGCGGGCACGGGGGCGATCACCGCCGACGGCATGGTGCAGAACATCGGCGGCATCCAGTTCAAGATGGCGGCGGCACGGGGCGCGGGCGCCACCGTGTTCCTGCTGCCTGCGGGCGAGTGCGCGACGGCGCTGCCCGCCGTCCCGCCCGGCCTGCAACTGGTGAAGGTGGCCACGCTGCACGAGGCCGTCGCCGCGCTGGACGACCTCAACGCAGGGCGCACGCCCGCGGGTTGCTCGTGAAGGCGGTCAATTCCGGCATTCGGGTCCCGAACGGGAACCCCACACCCCATCCGTAGAGTTGGAACAGCAGGGCGCGCCGTCGGGCCGCCGTCTCACCTGCCCGATCCGACGGTTGGTCGTCCGGCGTCCGAAGAGACGAACACTGGAGCGTGCCTTGTGGCCATGCGGCCCCCGGTGGGAGCCCCGACGCTGTCCCGCCGTACCCGGATCCTGCTGATCGTCGCAGCGGTCATCATCCTGCTCCTGCTCGGTGGCTCCCGGCTGCTCAACCTGTACGTCGACTGGCTGTGGTTCGGCGAGGTCGGCTTCCGCAGCGTGTTCTCGACGGTGCTGTTCACCCACGTGCTGCTGTTCGTCATCGGCGGGCTCGTGATGGGCGGGCTCGTGGCGCTCAACCTGTGGATCGCCTACCGTTCCCGCCCGGTGTTCGTGCCGGTCAGCGGCCCGGAAGACCCCATCGCCCGATACCGCACGGTGATCATCCAGCGGCTGCGCCTCTTCGGCATCGGCATCCCGGTGGTGATCGGCTTCATTGCGGGCCTCGCGGTGCAGGGCAACTGGCAGACCGTCCAGATGTTCCTCAACTCCACGCCGTTCGGCGTCACCGATCCGGTCTTCAACATCGACGTCGGCTTCTACACGTTCCAGCTGCCGTTCTACCGATCCGTGCTGGACCTGCTGTTCGTGGCGGTGGCGATCAGCTTCGTGGCCGCACTGATCACTCACTACGTGTTCGGCGGCATCCGGCTCACCGGGCGGGCGGGCCAGGTCAGCGCCGCCGCGCGCGCCCAGCTCGCGGTGTTGGCGGGCGTGTTCGTGCTGCTCAAGGCCGTGGCGTACTACTTCGACCGGTACGAGCTGCTGTTCTCCGACCGTCGCCAGGACATCTTCTACGGCGCCACATACACCGACCTCAACGCCGTGATGCCCGCCAAGCTGATCCTGCTGTTCATCTCGATCATCTGCGCGGCGGCGTTCTTCGCGGCCGTGTTCCGGCGCAACCTGCAACTCCCCGCGATCGCCACGGTGCTGCTCATCCTGTCCAGCGTGCTGATCGGCGCGGCGTGGCCGCAGGTGCTGCAGCAGTTCGTCGTCGCCCCCAACGCGAACGACCGAGAGTCCGTGCCGATCCAGCGCAACATCGACGCCACGCGCGCGGCGTTCGGCATCCGGCCCGACAACGTCAGCTACGTGCCGTACTCGGGGACCTCCACGGCGTCGCCCCAGGCGGTGTCCAACGACAAGGCCACGGTGCCCAACATCCGGCTGCTGGACCCCGCCAAGATCTCCGAGACGTTCACCCAGCTGCAGCAGCGGCGCACGTTCTACGGCTTCGAGTCGAAGCTCGACATCGACCGCTACAAGGGCAACGACGGCGCGGTGCAGGACTACATCGTCGCGGCGCGCGAGCTGAACCCCAACGGCCTCACGGGCAACCAGACCGACTGGATCAACCGGCACCTGGTCTACACCCACGGCAACGGGCTGGTCGTCGCGCCCGCCAACCAGATCAACGCCCCGCTGGACGACTCCGGCGGCGGCCAGGGTGGCCTGCCGAAGTTCACCAGCATCGACACGACCACCGAGAACGACCCGACGATCCCGGACAGCCTGAAGATCAAGGAGCCGCGGATCTACTACGGCGAGCTGAACACCGACTACTCGATCGTCGGCGGCCAGAGCGGCGCCACACCCCGCGAGTACGACTCGGACTCGCAGAACTACACCTACACCGGTACCGGCGGCGTACCGATCGGGAGCCTGTTCAACCGGTTGGCGTTCGCGCTGGAGTACCAGGAGCGCAACATCCTGTTCAACAGCTCCATCAACGCCGACTCGAAGATCATGTACGTGCGGCAGCCGGAGGACCGGGTGCAGGAGGTCGCGCCCTGGCTCACCACCGACTCCGACCCATATCCCGCCGTGGTCGACGGGCGCCTGGTCTGGATCGTCGACGGCTACACCACACTGCCGAACTACCCGTACGCCGAGCAGGTGGCGTTCGGGTCGGCCACCACCGACGCGCAGAACACCGCCCAGCCCGGGCAGAACCAGACCATCAGCTACCTGCGCAACTCGGTGAAGGCCACGGTCGACGCCTACAACGGCACCGTCACGCTCTACGCGTTCGACGACTCCGACCCGGTGCTCAAGACGTGGATGAAGGCGTTCCCGGGCACCGTGCAGCCCAGCTCCGCGATCAGCCCGAGCCTGCGCTCGCACTTCCGCTACCCGGAAGACCAGTTCAAGGTGCAGCGCGAGCTGCTCACCCGCTACCACGTGAGCAACCCCAGCGAATTCTACGGCGGCGTGTCGTTCTGGGACGTCCCGAGCGACCCGACGGTGCAGGCAGGCGCCGCAGGCGCCGCGCAGCCGCCCTACTACGTGCTCGCGGGCCCGCCCGGGGTCGCCGACGCCACCCAGCCGACGTTCCAGCTCACCAGCGCGCTGGTGTTCAAGAACCGCGACATCCTCTCGTCGTACGTGTCGGCCAGCTCCGACCCGGCGACGTACGGGAAGATCACGGTCCTCCAGCTGCCGTCCGATACGCAGACCCTCGGCCCCCAGCAGGTGCAGTCGCAGTTCATCAGCTCGCCGACGGTCAGCTCCAACATCAGCCTGCTGTCGCGCGGACAGACGGCGGTCGACTACGGCAACCTCCTGACGCTTCCCGTGGCGGGCGGGCTGCTGTACGTCGAGCCGGTCTACATCGAACGCACCGGCCAGGCGTCGAGCTATCCACAGCTGGCGAAGGTGCTCGTCTACTACGGCAACCGCATCGGCTACGCGCCCACGTTGAAGCAGGCGTTGGACCAGGTGTTCGGCGCGGGCGCGGGCAACGGCGTCGCGGGCGCGGGCCAGGCTCCGGCCGCCCCGCCGAACACGCCACCCGCCGCGGGTGGTGCCGCGGCCAGCCCGCAGGCCGCGGCGGCCGCCGCGGCGATTCAGACGGCCATCACGCAGCTGAAGGCGGCCCAGGCCTCCGGGGACTTCGCGGCACAGGGCCAGGCGCTCGCGGCCCTGGACGCCGCGGTGAAGCAGTTCCAGGCCGCGCAGGGGGCGGGGGGCGGCTGATCGCGGCCCACCCCGCCATGGTCACCAGTTGGGTGCGAAACCGGCCGGATCTGGCCGCTCTGCGCGCCCAACCGATGATCATGGCGGGGTGGGTGCCCCCGGCGCAGCCGCGTTTCGGGGACGTGTACAGTTGGTGGCACAACAGCAACGCGGGGTGGAGCAGCTCGGTAGCTCGCTGGGCTCATAACCCAGAGGTCGTAGGTTCGAATCCTACCCCCGCTACCAGCCGAAACGGCCCTACGGAGATCATCCGGAGGGCCGTTTCGGGCGTTTGCGACCGGACCGAGGGGCCCTTCGACCTCGGGTGCGAAGTCATCACATGGGGTGCGAGGTGCACCGCTCACCGCTCGGCATACGTCCGGTGACGATGTAGACGACCCGGCGGGCCAGCGCGACGGCATGGTCTGCGTAGCGCTCGTAGAAGCGGCCGATCAGCGTGATGTCGACCGCGGGGCGTACGCCTTGGCTCCAGGCAGGGCCGGTGAGGACGGTGAAGAGGTGGCGGCGCAGGTCGTCCATCGCGTCGTCGTCCGCCTCGAACTCGACGGCCCGGGCGAGGTCACGGCTCTGGATCACCTGAGCGGCTTGGCGCGCGAGACGACAGCCGACTCGCCCCATCTCGGCGATGCAGGGAGCGACGTCGGGGGGCATGACCAGCTCGGGATGGCGGCGGCGCGCGGTCTCGGCGATGTGCGCGGCGAGATCACCCATGCGCTCGATGTCGGCTGCGGCATGAAGTCCGGACACGACGATCCGCAGATCGGTGGCGACGGGCGCTTGCCGCGCGAGGAGGGCGAATGCCTGGTCCTCGGCGACGGCGCGGAGCTGGTCGATCCGGGCGTCCTTCGCGATGACCTGTTCGGCCAGCTCGAGGTCACCCGCGAGCAACGCCCGGGTGGCGTTCTCGAGCGCATCCGCCACCAGGTCACACATGCCGGCCAGGCTGATGGCGAGTCCATCAAGTTGGTCCTGGTAGGCGTCGTGCACGCGGGCAGGGTATCCACGTCCGGTCATGATCAAACCGGCAGCCATGATCCGATGGCGCGCAAGGACCTGGCGACGCTCGCCCGAACCGTCCGGCGGCTGTTCACCTGTTGTTCGCTCGGGCTTCGTAGTGTGCGGGCTGTCGCCGGACCCTAGGACGGGCTGATGGAGATCTCTCTGATCCTCTTGATCGTGGTCATCGTGACCGCGTTGGCGTTCGACTTCACCAACGGGTTCCACGACACCGCGAACGCCGTGGCCACGGCGATCACCACCGGGGCGTTGCGGCCGCGCGTGGCGGTGTTCCTCGCGGGCGCACTCAACCTGGTGGGCGCGTTCCTGTCCATCCAGGTGGCGAAGACGATTTCCAGCGGTTTGGTGGACGAAACGAAGATCACCCCGACGGTGATCTTCGCCGGGCTGGTCGGCGCGATCATGTGGAATCTGCTGACGTGGCTGCTGGGGTTGCCCGCCAGTTCGTCACATGCGTTGATCGGTGGCCTGATCGGCGCCACCCTGGTGTCGGCGGGCGCCCACGCGGTGAAGTTCGTGGGCATCCTCGACAAGGTGCTGCTGCCTGCGGTGCTGTCACCGATTCTCGCAGGCGTAGTGGCGCTGACGGCGACGCGCCTTGCTTATCGGATCACCGCGCGGGGGGCCGTGGGCCCGGTCACGCGAGGTTTCAAGATCGGTCAGGTCGTCTCGTCGTCGATGGTCGCGCTCGCCCACGGAACCAACGACGCACAGAAGACGATGGGCGTCATCACCCTTGCGCTGATCACCGCGGGCGCGCTCTCCGCCGACGCCGGTCCGCCGTTCTGGGTCGTGCTCTCGGCGGGGCTGGCGATCGGACTGGGCACCTACGCGGGTGGGTGGCGGATCATCCGCACCCTCGGCAGGCGAGTGAGCGAGATCCAACCGGCACAGGGCTTCGCGGCCGGAACGAGCACCGCCGCGGTGATCCTCACCTCGTCCCATCTCGGCTTTCCGCTGTCCACGACGCAGGTCGCGACGGGTTCGATCGTCGGCGCAGGCGCGGGTCGCGGGTTCGGGTCGGTGCGCTGGGGGATCGCAGGCCAGGTGGCGGTCGGGTGGGTGCTGACGTTGCCCGCGTCCGCTGTGATCGGTTCCCTCGCCGCGTGGGTGGCCATCACCGGTCCGGTCGGCACGATCATCGTGGCTCTTGTGCTGATCGGCTTTGGGGGCGGGATCTTCGCCGCGTCGCGCCGTCGCCCGGTCACCCCCGACAACGTCAACGAGACACCTACTCCGTCGCCGCCTCTCGACCTGGCGGCCTGAGGAGGTCCGGGTGACCGTCAACTGGGGTCCGCTCGTCGTCGTCGCGGTGGTGTCCCTTGCCGTCGGCGTCCTCGTTGTCGTGCTGGTGTCCCTGGCGCTGGTCGGGCTCTCCGCCCGCGAGCTCGGTCCGACGCCGGTGCTCGGCAGGGTGACCGCGACGCTGTGCCTTCTCGCGGCTTCGGCGATCGTCCTTTACGGCTTCTACCTGCTGGTCTTCTGAGCGGCTTGCGGCGCAGGCCGGAGGCAGGCTGCGAGGTACTGTCCGGGCATGTTCTGGTCCGGGGCGGTGTCGACGGCTCGTCGGGATCGGGGATCCGATGGCATGGCCTGATCGGCGCGAGGTCGCTGCGGTGTTCGTAGGCGGGGCGGTCGGCACTCTGGCGCGGGCGGCGCTCGGGGAGGCCTTTCCGTCCGCACCGACGCACTGGCCGTGGCCGACGTTCGTGGTGAACATCGTGGGGGCTTTCCTGCTCGGGTACTTCGCGACGCGGTTGCAGGAACGCCTGCCGTTGTCCAGTTATCGCCGACCGTTGCTGGGCACCGGTGTGTGCGGCGGCCTGACGACGTTCTCGACGATGCAGGTCGAGATCGTGAGGATGCTGGACGCCCGGCAGTTCGGCCTGGCCGCGGGGTACACGGTGGCCAGCGTCGCGGCCGGTTACGCAGCGGTGCAGATCGCCACCGCGGTCACGCGACGGGTACGGGTCCGGCTATGACCCCGATCGTCTGGACCGGGGTCGTCCTGCTGGGCGGGGTCGGCGCCGTCCTGCGGTTCATGGTCGATCGAGGCATCTCGGGCAGGCTCGGCAGGCTGTTCCCGTACGGGACCCTCGTGGTCAACGTGTCCGGGGCCGCTGTTCTGGGGGTGATCACGGGGCTCGCCCTGAGCCATACCCAGGCGTTGCTGGCGGGCACGGCGACGATCGGCGCGTACACGACGTTCTCGACCTGGATGTTCGAGACGCAGCGCCTCGCCGAGGACCGCCAGGTGCTCGCCCTGGTGGGGAACATCGTGGTCAGCCTGGTCGTCGGCGTGGCGGCTGCGGGCGTCGGGCGCTGGCTCGGGGGTCTGCTGTGAACGACGACTGTCTGAAGCTCACCGCCTACTTCGGTGAGCGTGGGCGGGCGGAGGGGCGGTTTCTCGCGGACGTGATCCTCGACCGGTGCGGCGAGCGGGAGATCGCCACGAGCGTGCTGATGCGGGGGATCGAGGGCTTCGGGTTCAAGCACCACCTGCGCACCGACCGGCTGCTGACCTTGTCGGAGGACCTTCCGATGGTGGCCGTCGCCGTCGATGAGCGGGAGCGGGTCGAGTCCCTCTTCGCCGATCTGGCGAAGGTCGACCACCGCGCGCTGCTCACGCTGGAGCGAGCGCGGATGCTGCGCGGCGAGATCGGCGCGGTCAGCCTGCCGGAGGAGCTGAACGAGGCGACCAAGCTGACCGTCTACGTCGGTCGCCAGGAGCGGGTGTACCGGGCACCGGCGTTCGCGGCGGTGTGTGACCTCCTGTACCGCCGAGGGATCGCGGGCGCGACCGTGCTGCTGGGGGTGGACGGCACCGCCCACGGGGTCCGGGAGCGGGCCCGATTCTTCGGGCGCAACGCCGACGTGCCGATGATGATCATTGCGGTGGGGGAAGGGGAGCGGATCGCCCGGGTGCTCCCCGAGCTCGGCGGGCTCCTGCGCAGGCCGCTGATCACGTTGGAGCGGGTGCGGGTGTGCAAACGCGACGGCGCGCTGGTGGCCCCGCCGCAGCGGCTGCCGGGCACCGACGAACGGGGTCGGCCGCTGTGGCAGAAGCTCATGGTCTTCACGTCGGAGCGGGCGATGCACGAGGGCCAGCCCGTCCATGAGGCCATCGTGCGCAGGCTGCGGCAGACCGGCAGCCGCGGCGCCACGGTGCTCCGGGGGATCTGGGGATTCCAGGGGGAGAAGGCTCCGCACGGCGACCGGGTGTGGCAGGTGGGCCGCCGGGTGCCGGTCGTCACGGTGATCGTCGACGTGCCGGACGGCATCGCCCGCTCCTTCGCGGTGGTCGACGAGCTCACCGCCGAGCACGGCGTCGTCACCAGTGAGCTCGTCCCCGCGTTGAGCCTCGTGCGGCACGGCACGGGACGCACCGGGTTGCACCTGGCCCGCCTGCGGTTCTGACGAGCGCAGGGGACCGGTCCCGGCTCAGTAGCCGATGTAGTTGCCCGCCGCGTTGCTTCGCCCGCCCGCAGCCACGGTGTTGAGGCCGTAGTTCTCGACCATGTAGTTGACGCCCGCGGTGATGTTGGCGACGGGGTCGGTGATCGGCCTGCCCGACAGCCCGGGAGCGACGTAGCGCCGGAACGTCGTGGGGATCGTCTGCATCAGGCCTTGGGACGGCGTGCCGCGAAGGGCGTTGGAGTCCGTGAGGTTGATCGCGTGCGGGTTGCCGCCCGACTCCGCCATGATGATCCGCTTGACGCCCGGGGCGAGGGACTGCGGCATGTCGAGGACCTGCAGGGCCTGCGCGATCCAGCCGTCGAGCCCACCCCGCGCCACCGCGGCGTCGATCTTGTGGGCCTCGGCGATGCGGGCCGCGATGTCGGTGGCCTTGCCCAACATGGCGAGGTGCTGGTCGGCGGCCGCGAACCCGTCCGGCGCGGGCAGCGCGACCGGCGCCAGCGTGCCCTCCGCCTGCGTGTTCGGGTTGTGCAGCATCGCGGCGGTGCTCGCCGACAGCGACCCGAAGGTGGGCGCCTCGTCCGCGGCCGCGGTCGGGGCGGCGGTGCTCGCCGGGAACAACGCCGCGACCGAGCCGGTGGTGACCGCGCCGACGGCCGCCGCCGAGGCGATCACCGTGGTGCGCAGCGACGGCCCGGACGGCGGGGGAGGTCCCGCGAGGAGGTGGCGCGCGGGCACCATCGTTGAGCTTCGGCGCGCACGGCGACCACGCGGGGAGCGGTGTCCTGCCACGAACCTGACCTTTCGGCGCTGGGGAGCGATCCGCTCGCGAGCGCAGCCCGGTTCGGGGTCCGGTGAGCCGGGTGGGGAGTGCCGGCTCGGGCGCGCTCGTGATGGGATCGTGACGCGTGCCGAGCAACCTACGAGATCTCGCCGCATCCCGGCAAGAACTCTGACGGCCTGTCGTCGCTGTTCACGGCCCGTTCGGCGCCTGCCGTTCCCGCCGGGCAGCGCCGCTGAACGGTCAGTGCGCGCGGCGAGCGGCGGGGAGCAGCAGGCAGGAATCGCCGAACTCGTGCCACAGGTAGCCCCGGTCGAGCGCCGCGGCGTAGGCCCGGCGCACCAGGTCCGGCCCGGCCACCGCATCCAACAGCAGCAGGTGCGACGCCGCCGGCTCGTGCCATCCGGTGACGAGCCCGTCGACGACGCGGGCGGGCCGGTCCGGGCCCAGCACCAGCTCGGTCCACCCCGCCCCGACGCGCACGGCGCCGTCGGGGCCGGCCACCGTCTCCAGCGCCCGCGTCACGGTCGTGCCGACGGCGACGATCCGCCCGCCTGCCGCGCGCGTCGCGTTCACCGCGGCCGCCGTGGTCGCGGGCACCCGATAGCGCTCGGGCAGCGGCTCCTCGCCCGCCTCCAGCGACGCGACCCCCGTGTGCAGCGTCACCGCCGCCACCTCCACCCCCCGCCGGTGCAGCGCCCACAGACACTGCGGGCGTGAAGGGCCGGGCGGC
Source organism: uncultured Actinomycetota bacterium (assembly GCA_963822805.1). Classification (GTDB taxonomy): domain Bacteria; phylum Actinomycetota; class Actinomycetes; order Mycobacteriales; family Pseudonocardiaceae; genus Pseudonocardia. The sequence goes on from CAWGIV010000014.1 coordinate 88,776, forward strand.
GCTGGGCATCTCGGCGGAGGCGAAGCCGTGACCGCGGCGGCGGGCGAACATCGTCCGGTAGTCGGCGAGCGGCCACCGGCCGCGCAGGTACGGGTAGGTGATCGGGCGCCCGAACGCCGCGAGCCACTGGGGCAGCCCGCCCGCGACCGGGATCCGCGCCCGCCACAGCCTGCTGCCGACGCGGAGGTGCGGGTCGGGGTGGGCGGTCAGCAGGAACGCCGTCACGCCACCCGGCAGGAGCACGGCCTCGCCCGCCGTTCCGTCGCCCACCCGGCGTCCGTCGGGGGTGCGCAGCTCGACCACCCAGTCGTCGCCGCCCGCGGTCGGCCCCGAGACGTGCAGCACGACCGGCCGTCCGTCGGCCCGGTGCCCGTCGATCGCGGCGGGCTCGGTGTCGGAGTCGTTGACGACGACGAGGTCACCCCGGCGCAGCACGCCCGGGAGTCCGGCGAACGTGAGATGTCGCAGCGGACGCCCCGGGCGCGCGATGAGCAGCCGCACCCCGTCCCAAGGCACCCCACGAGCCTCGGGAGGGGCGTCGGCCGCCAGCTCGGGCGGCACGGTGAACGCGGCGCTCATGCCGGGACGACCAGGTCGGCGGCCCGGTAGCGCCCGGAGGCGGGCCGCTCGTCGATCAGCCGAAGAAACACGGGGACGACGGTCTCGGGTTCGGGCCGGTCGCTGATGTCCTCGCCGGGGAACGCGCGCTGGTGCATGGCCGTGCGCATGTCGCCGGGGTCGAACGCGTAGACGGCGAGGTCGGGCTCCTCGACGCCCAACACCGCCGCGAACCGGTCCAGCGCGGCTTTCGCGGCGCCGTAGCCGCCCCAGCCGGGGTAGGCCTCGACGGCGGCGTCGGAGCTGAGCGTCACCACGGTGCCGCGCGCCGCGCGCAGGGCGGGCAGCACGAGCTGGGTGAGCTGCAGCGGGGCGAGCAGGGTGGTCTCGAGGACGGCGCGCAGGGCGTCGGCCGGGTAGGCGGACAGCGTCGGCAACGGCGACGGGCCGAGCTCGCCCGCGTTGTGCACGAGCAGGTCGACCCGGTCGCCCGCGGCGGCGCGCACCGCGGCGCGGGACGCGGCGTCGTTGATGTCGCCGGGCACCGCACGCACGCCGGGGCGGTCGGCGACCGCCTCCGTCAGCCGCCGCGCGTCGCGGGCGCACGCGACCACGCTGACGCCGCGGTCGGCGAGCGCGCGGGTGAGAGCCAGTCCGAAGCCGGTTCCGGCGCCGGTGACGATGGCTGTGGTAGTCATGGACCAACCGTGCAAGCTGAAGTCAGGTTGAGGTCAAGGGGCGATGGACACGAAGGACCTCCTCACGATCGGGGAGGTGGCCGACCGCAGCGGCTTCCCCCAGTCGGCCCTGCGGTTCTACGAGCGCGAAGGGCTCGTGCGGGCCACGCGCACGTCGGGCGGACAGCGCCGCTACGAGCGCTCGGTGCTGCGGCGCCTGGCGTTCATCCGGGCGGCGCGCACGCTCGGCGTCGGGCTCGACGAGGTGCGCGCGGGGCTCGACCGGCTTCCGGACGGCCGCACACCCACCAGAGCCGACTGGACGCGGCTGTCCAGGGCGTGGCGGGAACGGCTGGACGAGCAGATCAATGCGCTCGTGGCGTTGCGCGACGGACTGGACGACTGCATCGGCTGCGGCTGCCTCTCCTTGAAGCGGTGCGGGCTCTACAACCCCCGCGACCAGGTGTCCAAGGACGGCGCGGGCGCACGCCTGCTGCCCGAGCTGCTGCGCCGCGCGCCCGCCGGAGGCCGATAGCGAGCAGGGTCTGCTAGCTGCTGAGCAGGCGCGGGCGGGCCGACCAGCGCGCAGGCAGGGTGGCGTCTACCCAGGCGATGAGGTCCTCGTCCGGCGGCCGGGTGCTGATCGCCGACTGCTCGTGCTCGGCGAGGAACGCCGTGGTGCGTTCCTCCCAGCCGACGCCGAGGCACGGCACGCCCGCGGACACGGCGAAGATCAGCGCGTGCAGGCGGAGGCCGAACAGCGCGTCGGCCTCGCGCACGATGGCCTTGGCCAACGCGGGCGGCAGCTGCGGGCCCAGCACCGGGACCTCCCGGTCCAGCCGCTCACCCAGCTCCTCGATGAGGACCGCGTCGCGGCGGGGCAGGCCGAGGCCATAGTCGGCGTGCGTGCCGATGGCCAGGCCCGCTACCGCGCCGCCGCGTTCCAGCCAGCGGCGGGCGAGCTTCTCGGCCGCCTCCTGCAGCGCGTCGAGCAGGATCGGGTTGGGCAGCGCCTTGGGCGCGACGAGCAGCAGCGGCAGGGTCGGGTCGAGCCCCGCAGCGGCGAGCGCGCGCTTCGCCTCGGCGGCCGGGGCGGGCTCGAGGCCCATCGCGAGGTCGCCGACGACGGGCGCGACGATGTTGTCGCCCAGCGTGGCCGCCGACACCTCGTCGCGCACGGTGATCCGCCCGGGCTTGCGCACCGAGCGCCGCAGCAGCTCGAGCACCCGGTCGGGGGTGCCGGGATAGACGCCGATCGCGATGTAGGCGATGTCGCGTCCGCGCGCCGTGGTGGCCCACACGACGGCGGGGAGGATCTTGACAAGCGGCGACGCGCCGGTGCCGAACAGACCGCCGCCGACGACGGCGATGCCGTCGCACCAGTGCAGCGCCTTGACGAACGCCACGCCCTCCATCGGCACGGCGGGCACGTGGTGCAACGCCTCGACCATCCGCGGGTTGCGCGAAACGACCTTGACCTCGTGCCCTTCCGGCAGCTCCTGCAGCGTGCGGGCGAGCATCGCCTCGTCGCCGGTGTTGCCGTTGCCGAAGTTCCCGATCACGAGCACGCGGGTGGCGCGGGGCGACACGGCGCCCGCGTTCGCGGCTGCCGCGTGCCTGCGGCCCAGCTCGGCGAGCTGCTGGCGGATCAGGCTGGTGCGGGGATCGGTCATCGGTTCCTCGGGTTGCTCGCGACGACCGGCGGGCGGTGTCGACTCGGGTCGACGCCCGGGTCGACGGGGGATGCCGCGGTCACTCTCCTCGGCCAGCCTACGGGGTGCCGTGACTGCTCCGTACGCCGCGTTGCCCGCGTCCGCTTCGTGGGGGTACTGACCAGGCCCGGCGTGACGAGCGCCGCGTAGGAGGCCCGGGTTGCCGCACCTACGATCGGGTCGTGACCGACCGGTGGCTGCGCTTCGAGGGCCTCGACAACGTGCGCGACGTCGGCGGCCTCCCCTTGCGTGACGGCGGCAGCACCCGGTCCGGGGTCCTCCTGCGCAGCGCGTCCCTGCACTGGGCGACCGCCGCCGACGTCCGCAGGCTCGTCGAGGGGTTCGGGCTGCGGCTCGTGCTCGACCTGCGCACCCCGCGCGAGATCGACCGCGACGGGCCGACGCCGGTGGCCGCGGCGGGCGTCGAGACCGTCGCGCTGAACCTCGTCGGCGCCAGCCGGGAGCTGCCCGAGACCGGCGACGACACCGACCCCCTGCTGCGCAACTACCTCGCCTACCTCGACGACCAGCCCGCCAACGTCGTCGACGCCGTGCGGCGGCTCGCGGCGCCGGACGTCGGGCCCGCGCTGGTGCACTGCGCCGCGGGCAAGGACCGCACCGGGGTGCTGGTGGCGATGGTGCTCGACGTCGCGGGGGTGGAGCGGGCCGCCGTCGTCGCCGACTACGCGCAGTCGAGCGCGCAGATCGAGGCGCTGTTCCGCCGGTGGACGACCGCGTCGGGCGAGCCCATGCCCGCGGACCTCACCCCGCACCATCCGCGCGCCGAGGTGATGGACGCGGTGCTCGCCCGCCTCGACGACGAGCACGACGGGGCGGCGGGCTGGCTGCTGGAGCGCGGCCTGGACGAGGCGGCGCTGGACCGCCTCCGCGAGCGCCTGACCGGGTGATCGCGTCGAGTCGCACACCAGGCCGCCCGCAACCTGCCTGAGGTGCGGCTCGCGCCGATCTTGCGGGTGGTTACGGCAGCTCCTCGATCGTCACGGACATGTCGAGCTTGCGCAGGCTCCCCGGCTCGCCCGTCACCGCGGGCCACCCCCGCCGCCGTGCGCACGTCGCCACCTGCGCCGCCGCGATGTCGTCCTGGCCCGCGGCCGCCAACAGCAGCCCGGACTCGTGCGCCAACGCGGGCGTGAGCTCGTCGATGACGGTGTTGGGCAGGTCGAGCAGCACCCGCAGGGCGGCGTGGTGCTCCTGCTCCACCAGCCCCCACGCCCGCCCGAGCGCCGCGCTCGGCACGGCCAGCACGATGTTCGCCTCCACCGCCGCCCACACCAACGCGCGCATGTACACCGGTCGTCCGACGGCGAACGCGGCGAGCGCGGTGCTGTCGAGTACGCGCCCCCCGATCAGTGCGATCACCGCTAAACCACGACAGCGGGCGGCACCAGGCGCAACGCACGGCGCGCCTCGGCCAGCTCGTCGTCGGGCGGTGGGCCGCCGTAGAGGTCCGCGAGCCGGGCCAGCGAACGTTCCCGCAACTGCCGGGCCGCCACCGCCTCGGTGATGTAGGCGGAGATGCTCGCCGCCGACCCATGCCGGACCGCGGCGCGGATCTCGGCCATCAGGTCGGCGGGCAGGCTCACCGTGACCCGCTCGCTGCGCATGAGCCGCAGGATACTTCCCGGGCTCGGTGGGTCCCAACTTACCGGTCGGTATGCCATGGTGGACGCATGGACCTCAGCTACCCCCCGGCGGAGGAGGAGTTCCGCGCCGAGCTGCGGCAATGGCTCGCGGCCAACGTGCCAGAGGAGTGGCGGCAGCCGAGGTTCTGGGCGTCGCTGCCCGAGGACGAGAGCTTCCGGATCCGTCGCGACTGGGAACGCGCCAAGGCCGACGCCGGGTTCGCGGGCATCCAGTGGCCCGTCGAGTACGGCGGCCGCGGCGGCACCCCCGGCATGAAGGCGATCTACGACGAGGAGATGGTGCTGGCCGACGCCCCGCGCACCGTCAACGGGCTCGGCCTCACCTTCCTCGCTCCGACGGTCATGGCGATCGGCACCGACGCGCAGAAGAAGGAGATCATCGGGCCGATGCTGCGCAACGAGGTGATCTGGTGCCAGGGCTTCTCCGAGCCCGGCGCGGGCTCCGACCTCGCCGCGGTCGCCACGCGCGGCGTCCGCGACGGCGACGAGTTCGTAGTCAACGGCCAGAAGGTCTGGACCACCAACGCCGTGCACGGCGACAAGATCTTCGCGCTGGTCCGCACCGACCCGGGCAGCTCCCGGCACAAGGGCCTCTCGATGTTGCTCATCGACATGCACCAGCCCGGCGTCGAGGCCCGCCCGCTCAAGCAGATGAGCGGGGCCAGCGAGTTCGGCGAGGTGTTCTTCACCGACGCGCGCGTGCCCGCCACCGAGGTGCTCGGCGGCATCGACGACGGCTGGCGCACCGCGATGCTGCTGCTGTCGTTCGAGCGCGGCGCCTCCGGCATCAGCCAGTACACCGAGTTCCGCCGCCAGTACGACGCGATCGTCGCGCTCGCGCGCACGCTCGGCCGCCACGGCGACCCGGTGCTGCGCGATCGGCTCGCCCGCGTCCGCACCGACCTGGAGTGCCTGCGGCTGCACTCCATGCACGTGCTCACCCAGGTCGAGCAGGGCCGCGACCTGGGGTTCGAGGCGTCGATGACGAAGCTGATCTGGTCGGAGACGTTCCAGGACCTCTGGGAGGTCTACGACGACCTGCTCGGCGAGCACGCCACGCTCGACCAGGTCGACGGCGTCGACCTCCGGCCGTCGCACGCCCAGGCCATGTGGTCCCGCTCGGTCACGATCTGGGGCGGGTCCAGCCAGGTCCAGCGCAACGTCACCGCCGAGCGCGTGCTCGGCCTGCCGCGGTAAGGGTGGGGCCCAGGTGTTCTTCGCACTCACCGACGACCAGCAGGAGTTCGGGTCCGCCGTGCGCGGCTGGCTCGCCGAGCGGTTCGACCTGGCCGCGGTGCGCGGCGTCGTCGAAGACACCGGCTCGGACGGCAACCCGGCGGCGCTGTGGAAGGCCGCCGGGGAGCAGGGGTGGCTCGCCGTCACCGTGCCCGAGGAGTTCGACGGGCTGGGGCTGGGCCTGGTCGAGGCGCAGGTCATCGCGCGGGCGCTGGGCGCGGGTGCCGCACCGGGGCCGTGGCGGGGCACCGTGCTCGCGGCCGAGGCGATCCGCCTGGCCGGCTCGGACGAGCAGAAGGCCACCTGGCTGCCCCGGCTTGCGGCGGGCGCCGCGGTCGGGGCGCTCGCGGCCCGCGGCACGGCGCCGGGCACGCTGCCCGCCGTCGAGTACGGGGCGATCGCCGACGTCGTCGTCACACCCGGCGGTGCCCTCGTCACGGGCGCGTCCGGCACGCCGCGCGGCTCCTACGACGGCACCGTTCGGCTGGCCGACCTCACCGCGGAGACCGTCGAGGAGATGCCCGGCGCGAGTCCCGAGGTCGAGGCCGGGATCCGGGCCCGGGCCGCGGTGCTCGTGGCCGCCGACCTCGTTGGCATCGCGCGCGAGGCGCTGAGCCGCACGGTCGCCTACGACCGCGAGCGCAAGCAGTTCGGCGTGCCGGTCGGCTCCTTCCAGGCGATCAAGCACGTGCTGGCCGACCTGCACGTCGCCGTCACGATGGCCGAGCACGCCGTGCTCTACGCCGCGCACGCCCTCGACGTCACACGCGAGGACGCCGCGTTGGCCGTCGCCGTCGCCAAGGCCAAGGCGGGCGACGCGGCGGTGGCGAGCACCGCCGCGATGATCCAGTACCACGGCGGCATCGGGTACACATGGGAGCACGAGGCGCACTTGTTCTACAAGCGCGCCAAGCGGCTGGCCGGGCAGTGGGGCGACGCCGCGGCGCACCGCGCCCGCATCGCCGAGCTGACCGTCGGGGCCTGATAGCCCGTCCGTCCATCCTGCACACTCGCCGCGTCGGTGGCACGGTTAGGGGCATGCCCGCGCGTCCCATCCCCGTGAACGCCACCGCCGCCGCGATCCTCGGCCTGCTCCATGACGGCCCCATGACCGGTGGCGAGCTCGTGGCGGCGGCAGGCGAGCGGTTCGGCGGCTTCTTCTCCGTCACCCGCAGCCAGGTCTACCGCGAGCTCCCCGCGCTCGCCGAGGCCGGCCTGCTGCGGCTGGGGAAGCTGGGCGCGAGGGCGTCGCAGCAATACCGCATCACCGCGGCGGGCAAGCGCTCGTTCCGCGCGTGGCTGGCCGGGCCGGGCGGGGCGGACGCGCTGCGCAGCCCGCTCGTGCTCCGCCTCCGGTACGCGCGCACGCTGTCGTCCGACGACCGCGCCCGGCTCCTCCCCACCAGCCGCAGCGCCTACACCGAGCGGCTCAAGCAGGCGCAAGAGGCCATCGGCGCGGCGGAGGACCCGTGCGAGCGGGCGGTCGCGGAGTTCACCGTCGCGCACCTCGAGGCCATGCTCACCTTGCTCGGTGCCATCGAGGCTGCCGTCCCGACCGCGGTGGAGCACACCGCGTAGCCTGGAGCGTTGTGAACCCCGACGCCGCAGCCGACATCAAGGAGCTCTCGGGCACCCTGGAGAGCATCGAGGCGGTGTCCGACCTGCCCGCGCTGCGCACCGAGATCGCGGACCTCGAAGACCAGGCGGGCCAGCCCGACCTGTGGAGCGACCAGGACGCGGCGCAGAAGGTCACCAGCAGGCTCGCGCACGCCCAAGGCCAGCTGCGGCGGCTGGAGGACCTGCGGCGCAGGCTCGACGACCTGCCCGTGCTCTACGAGCTCGCCGAGGACGAGGGTGACATGTCCGCCGTCGCCGACGCCGACGCCGACCGGGCCAAGCTGCGGGAGGAGATCTCCGCGCTCGAGGTCCGCACGCTGCTGTCCGGGGAGTACGACGAGCGCGAGGCGCTGCTGACGATCCGGTCCGAGGCCGGTGGCGTCGACGCTGCGGACTTCGCCGAGATGCTCATGCGGATGTACCTGCGCTGGGCGGAGAAGCACGGCTACCCCACCGACGTCTACGACGTCTCCTCCGCCGAGGAGGCCGGGATCAAGTCGGCCACGTTCCAGGTCCACGCCCCGTTCGCCTACGGCACCCTGTCGGTCGAGCAGGGCACCCACCGACTCGTGCGCATCTCGCCGTTCGACAACCAGGGGCGCCGCCAGACGTCGTTCGCAGGCGTCGAGGTGGCGCCGGTCGTCGAGGCCACCGACCACATCGACATCGACGAGAAGGACCTGCGCATCGACGTCTACCGCTCGTCCGGGCCCGGCGGCCAAGGCGTCAACACCACCGACTCCGCGGTGCGGATCACCCACCTGCCCACCGGGATCGTCGTCTCCTGCCAGAACGAGCGCAGCCAGATCCAGAACCGTGCGTCGGCCATGCTGGTGCTGCAGGCCAAGCTGCTGGAGCGCCGCCGCCAGGAGGAGCGGGCGATGCTCGACTCGCTCAAGGACACCGGCACCTCGTGGGGCAACCAGATGCGCTCGTACGTGCTGCACCCGTACCAGATGGTCAAGGACCTGCGCACCGAGTACGAGGTCGGCAACCCCACCGCCGTGCTCGACGGCGACATCGACGGCTTCATCGAGGCGGGCATCCGCTGGCGGCGCAACCAGTCCTGAGACGACACGCCGCGCCCCGGGTCACGGTTGGGTCGCGTTCGCCGGTAGCCTCCGCCCGGTGATCCGCCTCGACCGCGTCACCAAGATGTACAAGACCTCCACGCGCCCCGCGCTGGACCGGGTCTCGGCGGAGATCGAGAGGGGCGAGTTCGTCTTCCTCATCGGTCCGTCCGGGTCGGGCAAATCCACGTTCCTGCGGCTGCTGCTGCGCGAGGACGTCCCCACCCGCGGCACGATCACCGTGGCCGACCTCAACGTGGCCAAGCTGCCGCGCCGCCGGGTGCCCCGCCTCCGGCAGCGCATCGGCTGCGTGTTCCAGGACTTCCGGCTGCTGCCCAACAAGTCGGTGGGGGAGAACGTCGCGTTCGCCCTCGAGGTGATCGGCAAGCCCGCGGACACGATCCGCAAGGTGGTGCCGGAGGTGCTCGACCTCGTCGGGCTCGACGGCAAGGCCGAACGCCTGCCCAACGAGCTCTCCGGCGGCGAGCAGCAGCGCGTGGCGATCGCGCGCGCGTTCGTCAACCGGCCGTTCCTGCTGCTGGCCGACGAGCCCACGGGCAACCTCGACCCCGACACCAGCCAGGACATCATGCTGCTGCTGGAGCGGATCAACCGCACAGGCACCACGGTGCTCATGGCGACGCACGACCACTCCATCGTGGACTCGATGCGGCGGCGGGTGATCGAGCTGGACATGGGGCAGGTCGTGCGGGACGAGGCGCGGGCGGTCTACGGGGTCGGCCGATGAGGCGCGCCGACCCAGGGGAGGCGGCATGAGACCCGCCGACGCACTTCGTCCCGCGGAGGCGGCATGAGATCCGACTTCGTCGTGCACGAGGTCCTCAACGGCCTCCGGCGCAACGTCACCATGACGATCGCGATGGTGCTCACCACGGCGATCTCGCTCGCGCTGGTCGGCACCGGGCTGCTCGCCGTCCGCACGATCGACCGCACCGAGGAGCTCTACAGCGACCGGGTCGAGGTCCAGGTCGCGCTCTCCTCCGACGTCTCGGCCGACGACGCCGACTGCAGCCGACCGGTCTGCCAGGGCCTCATGACGACCCTGAAGAACTCCCCGCTCGTGGACTCGGTGCGCTTCGAGAGCCAGCAGGAGGCGTATACGCGGTACAAGCAGCTGTTCGCGGGGCAGTCGCTGGCCGACGTCGTGCGGCCGCAGTCGCTGCCCGCCACCTTGCGGGTGAAGCTCAAGGACCAGGCCGCGGGCGCCGTCGCCGTCAAGCAGGCGATGAACGGCCAGGTCGGCGTGCGCACCGTGATCGACCAGCGGGACGTCGTCGCGAAACTCTTCGACTTCCTCGGCGGCGTGCGCAACGTGACGTTCGCGATCGCCCTCGTCCAGGCCGTCGCGGCACTGCTGCTGATCTCCAACACCGTGCAGGTGTCGGCCTTCACCCGGCGCGTCGAGGTGGGCGTGATGCGCCTGGTCGGCGCCACCCGCTGGTACACCCAACTGCCGTTCCTCATCGAGGCCGTCGTGACGGGCGTCATCGGGGCGGTGATCGCCTCGGTCGGCCTCCTGGTTGGCAAGTTCCTGTTCATCGACGAGCTCCTGTCCGGCATCGTCTCGAACGGCGTGGTGCCCCCCATCCAGGTCAGCGACGTGCTGTGGGTCTCTCCGATCCTGGTGATGATCGGTGGCGGCATCGCGGCGGTCACGGGCTACATCACCCTGCGCCTCTATGTCCGGCTGTGACCGTCGGCCCCCTCCGGCTCTGATCGTCGGCCCCGTCCCGCCCCCTCCCGCATGATCACCGCTTCGGTGCGGAAACCGGCCAGATCCGGCCGGAAACGCGCCGAATCGGCGATCATGGGGTGCGCCGACCCGGCGCGTAGGCTGGTCCGGTGAAGGAGAAGGGCCGCACGCTGATCGCGCAGAACCGCAAGGCACGTCACGACTACGCGATCCTCGACACCTACGAGGCGGGCGTCGCCCTGGTGGGCACCGAGGTCAAGAGCCTGCGGATGGGCCGGGCGTCCCTTGTGGACGCCTATGCCACCGTCGACGACGGCGAGGTCTGGCTGCGCGGCCTGAACATCCCCGAGTACACGCTGGGCAGCTGGACCAACCACGAGCCGCGCCGCACCCGCAAGCTGCTGCTGCACCGGGCCGAGATCGAGCGGCTCATCGGCAAGATCCGTGAGGGCGGGCTCACGCTCGTGCCGCTCTCGCTGTACTTCAGTGACGGCAAGGTGAAATGCGAGGTGGCGCTGGCGCGCGGCAAGCGGTCCTACGACAAGCGCGCCGATCTCGCCAAGCGGGACGCCAACCGGGAGATCCAGCGGGCTTACGGCCGGGCGGCCAAGGGGCGGGCCCGGGAGATGCGATGATCTCCGGCCCGCGGACCGACCCGGAGGTGCCAGGGTTCGTCGCGGCGCTCGGTCTCCCGGGCCTGGTCGACGTGCACGTGCACTTCCTGCCCGACCGCGTCATGGACAAGGTCTGGGCGTACTTCGACGAGGCCGAGACCCACTACGGCATGCCGTGGCCGGTCCACTACCGCACGTCGGTGGCCGAGCGGCTGGCCACCCTCGACAAGCTGGGCGTGCGGACCTTCGCGCCGCTGGTCTACCCCCACAGGCCCGGCATGGCGCGGTGGCTCACCGAGTGGGTCACCGAGTTCGTCGCGCACGCCCCCGGCGCCGTCCCGACGGCCACGCTCTTCCCCGAGCCCGACGTGGCCGACTACCTCGGCGACGCGGTCGCGGCGGGCGCGCGGCTGGTGAAGGTGCACGTGCAGGTGGGCGGGTTCGACCCCCGCGACCCGTTGCTGCGCCCGGCGTGGGGACTGCTCGCCGAGGCGGGCGTGCCCGCGATCGTGCACTGCGGCAACGGTCCGCGCCGCGGCGCGCACACCGGCCTGGACGTGTTCGGCGAGGTGCTGGCCGACCATCCGCGCCTGCCGGTGGTGCTGGCGCACGCGGGGATGCCGGAGTTCGCGGCCGCGCTCGACCTCGTGCAGCGCTACGAGCGGGTGTACCTGGACACGACGATGGTCGGCGTCCCCTTCAGCCTGGCCACCGCCCCGCTGCCGGACGACTGGCCCGCGCGGCTGGTCGATGTCGCCGATCGCGTCGTCCTGGGCAGCGACTTCCCGAACATCCCCTACGCCTACGCCGAGCAGCTGCGGGCGATCACCGGGTGGGCGGCCGCCGACGACCGGCTCGGTGCGGCGTTCCTGCGGTCGGTGCTGCACGACGCGCCCGCGCGGCTGTTGGGGGAACCGGGATGAGCCCCGCCTGCCGAGGCGTTATCCTTGGCGGACGCCCGTACGGGCGCCGAGGGGGTGAACGGTTTCGACTCCGGATGTCGATCGAGGGGAAGCGTGCCGAGGAAGACGACGATGATCTCGTTAACCACGCGTCGTAAACCAATAAGTGCCGCTGATAAGCGCACTGTCCCGGCTCAGAGCCGGTCCGCGTTCGCGCTGGCCGCCTGATCCAGTAGGGACTGTCGGCCCGGGTGCGTTCCCCGACCCGGATCCCGGCATCATCTAGGGGACTCACCTGTCCACCCGGTCGCGGGGCGGGCAGGGACACCACACAGCGACTGGGACCGTCACACCGGCTCGTCCGCATGACCGGTGGGTCCGAGTAGAGACAGAGCGGGCTGCGCACGGAGAAGCCCTCGTGAAGCAACGGAGGACCCGGGTTCGATTCCCGGCACCTCCACAGGCGAATGCCCAGGTCGTTGACCTGGGCATTCGTCATTTGCTGGGTGTGCGAGTAAGGGTCGGCAGGTGTCGATCCTCGTGCGTTGCCGTCCCGGGTGGGCGGACTCGCGCATGACGCGTCGAGCGATCTCCTTCACTTGACGCGCGGTGGGCACCCGGCTGATCCTCGGCCGGCAGAGCCTGACGAACTGGGTGATCGCCGCGAGCCCGACGTTGCCGGTGATCCAGCCCCAAGAACGTCGGTCTCGTCGCGGACCACAGCTGCTCTCCCAGCGACGTGGTGTCGGGCGGGGTCTTCCGGCTGGAGGGCAGCGCAACGAACGGCGCCGGTGACGTCGCCACATTCCCGAGCTGGCACCGGTCCAGGTCCAGCTGGTGATCGACCCGTCATTTGCGTCCGGTGCTGCCATGGAGGCGCCGACCGCCCTCGATGTCGTCGTCGTGGTCGGCCTGCGCCGTCCAGGACGAGGTGATCGACGCTCTCGGCCGCCCCTGGCCGCAGGTCATCGCCCCCGCAGGCCCTGGCGGGGTGCTCGACGTCGCGTACGAACCGAGCGGGCTGGCACACTGTCGGCTGCGCGATGAGCCCGTTTGTCCGGTCGGCGGCCTGCGCGAGGCGTGCACTGCCTTCGGATGGCGTATTGGGTGAGCGTGCACCAGGCTCGGATGGTTTCTCCGGTGCGCCACCCCTCTACGCTGCGGACGAAGGCGGCGCCGATCGTGGGCATGGGGACGGGGATGCGGCCCGGGTTGAAGCGTGCGAACTGGTCGTCACTGTCCTCGGCCAGGCCCGGACTCACGGCGGTGATCCGGATGCCGCGGTCGAGGCTGAGGGCGGCGGAGCGGACGAAGCCTTCGACCCCGCCGTTTGCGACCGAGAAGCCGGCCCCCACCGGGATCGGATCGTCGAGGAGGTAACCCGACACCAGGGTGAACGAGCCCCCGTCGGAGATCAGCGGACGGCCCAGCAGGACGAGGCGGATCTGACCGAGAAGTTTGCTCTCGGCCAAGTACGAAATCCGAGCAGCTTCGGTCGTACGCCTGCGGCGCGCAGGTAGCTGTCCAGGACGACGGCGACGGCGTGAGCGCGGCTGCGAGTGTCGTCTCTCAAAGCCTGTATGAGAAGATCACTCAGCACCTCCACAAGATCACAAACGCCCAGGTCGCCGACCTGGGCGGTTTGGCTTGAGGTGCGCAAGTAGCGTTGTGCCCAGGGGTTCATACGCGAGTACGCTCGGAGGTATGAGCAATGCCCGGGTAACGGTGTCGCTTCCCGATGACCTACGCAGGGCCACACAGCGCATCGCGGAGGAGCGGGGCACGTCGTTCTCGTCGGTCGTTGCGGAAGCGTTGACTGGCTGGATGCGCGGTCGTCTGGTCGATGCCTGGCTTGCCGAACATCAGGCGGCACATGGCGCGTTCGACGAGGACGAACTGCGGGCGCTCGCCGCGGATGCCGGTGTGCCCTACGTCGGTCCTGGCCGGTCTGGCGACTCGGCGGCGTGAACTTGATCTTGGACGCGAGCGCGTTGATCGGTGTCGACCGGGATGACCGTCGGACGGCCGGGTTGATCGAGTTGGGTCGGCGCAGTGGGGCCGCGTTGGTAACTTCTGCGCCGGTGGTGGCGCAGGCGTGGCGTGGCTCGGCCCGGCAGGCGAGGTTGGCGCGGTTGCTGGCGATGATCGATGTTCGGACGGTTCATCTCGGTGATGCTCGGGCCGCTGGCGAGTTGTTGGCCGCGACGGGTACCGCAGACGTGGTCGACGCCTTGCTTGCGGTTCTGGCTGTTCCCGGCGATCAGTTGTTGACCAGCGACCCTGACGACCTCGGGTCGCTCCTCGGCGAACGCAGCATCCCCGTGACGGTCGTGACGGTATAAGACATCGGCCCGGCCGCGCTGCGAGTCTTCGTTGGCGATCTTCGCTTTTCAGCCGAACGTCGGGACGATCACCACGTCGAGCAGCGCCCGCGCGGTGTGCGACCCGATCGAACCCAGACCGCCGGTGATGAGAATCGCTCGCGCCATGATCGCGACGCTAGGCCGGGACCGGTCGCCGCTCTTGTACGAAACGGCCATCCCCGGGTCCCAGCATCCGGATGTAGGACGCGGCGTGGTCGTGCCCGCAGGTGCACGCGTCGCGCGACTGCGCGAGGTACTCGCCGGGCGGCACACCCAGGAGCCTGCGGCACTCGCGGGTGAGGTGCGCCTGGTCGTGGTACCCGGCCTCGACGGCCCAGCGGGCGAGAGCGACGTCCGGGGGGCCTGGCCGGTCGATCGACGCCCGGACGCGGGCCACGAAGCCCTGTAAGCGCAGGATGCGGTGCAACTCCTTCGGGCCGACGCCGGCCGCCGCTCGGCACCGGCGCCGCAACTGCCGTTCGGAGAGCGACAGCAACGCGGGCAGGGTGGCCGGTCCGGCGCCCTGCCACGGCATGAGATGCCGGACAGCCGCATCCACCAACGGGTCCAGTTCGCCTGCGCGGTGCGCCACGAACGACTGGAGCTCGTCCAGCGCGGCCCGCGGTGTCGCCGCGTCCCCGAGCAGATCCTCCACAACATCGACGCGGTCAAGGGGCCGAGCAGCCGCGGCGCCGCACCGAGCACACAGCGCACCTCGGCGCCCCCGTGGGGCTCGTGCCGCTGGGCCAGGGACCGGTCGCCCACCTGCTGGATCCACACCGACCATGCAAACGCAGCGAGCGCAGGCGTCGGCGCACGCTCCACGTAGGACGACTCCCCGGCCACCCCACCATCCTGCCAACTCTGCGGATCGTGAACGAGCTTCTTGCGGGCCTCATCGGGCGCAGCAGTTCCAGCGCGGCGCGCCCAGGCATAGCAGGCGCCCGGGTGCCGAGGAGCGGAAGCGGTATCTCGGGTCGAAGCGGACGCGAGCCGCATCCCGAGCATAAACACGACGATCAGTGTGACGCGGCTGCCCACATACATCAATTGATCGCGGCCTCTCGGCACGCAAATGGCGGGCAATATCCGACTGACGTGGCGACGTCGTTCGTTCAACGCTCAAGGGGCCTTCAGCCCGAGTAGGCGGGGTCATAAGTCCCTTTGCCGAAGGGTGATTGTCCGTTAGCGTGCGCCGCCAGGGTCACCCGCGACCGTCCTCGTGAAGGCCCAGCAGCTCAGCACCGGCTTGCCGCACGGCAGTCGGCTATCGCCACGCCATTCAAGGAGCGCGCGGCGCTGTGGACGAGTTGATCCGGTGTCGACCAGAAACGGAGCGTCGCGTGAGCGCTGCACCCTCTCCCGCCGCATCTCGTCCCGACCGTCGCCCACCGATGGTTGGGAAGGGCTGGGTGCAAGCCGTGGCCCTGGTCGTGCTCGTCGGTTTCTTCGTGATGGGTGTCCTCGCCTATCGGACCTATACCGCGTCGATGCCGCAGCCGGAGAAGGTCGTCACCGGCAACGGCGAGGTGCTCTTCACCGGGGCTGACATCACCGCCGGTCAAGAGCTCTTCCTGGCCCGGGGTCTGATGGAGTACGGCTCCATCGTCGGCCACGGTGCCTATCTGGGCCCCGATTACACGGCCGACTACCTGCGCCGGGCGTCGGACTTCGTGGAGGCGCAACTGCGCAATTCCGGTGTCCCCGACCCCCACCAGGCGGTGATCGCCGAGTTTCGCACGAACCGGTACGACGAGACCACCAAGACCCTGACCTTCACCGACAACCAGGCTAGGGCTTTCGCCGCCATCCGGCAGTACTACGCCCAGTTCTTCGGCGAGAACTCCACCAAGAACGGGCTGGTCCCACGAGTGGTGAGCGATCCGGCGCAGATCCATCAGATGACCGCCTTCTTCGCCTGGACCGCGTGGGCCGCGGCGGCGGATCGGCCCGGTCACACCTACTCGTACACGAACAACTGGCCGCCCGAGCCCCGGGTGAACAACAGCCCGACGGCAGACGTCGTGGTCTGGAGTGTGCTGTCGCTGGTCGTCCTGCTCGGCGGGACCGGCGCCCTGTTCGCGGTCTACGGCCGCTGGAGCGCCAAGGTCGGCTGGCACAGCGCAGAAGCGCCCGCCATCTCATTCCGCCAGCCCCGCGAGGTGGCGCTGACGCCTGCGCAGCGGGCCACGGCCTGGTTCTTCTTCGCGATTGCCGCCTTGTTCCTGGCCCAGACACTGCTCGGGGCCGCGGCCGAGCACTACCGTGCCGACGTCTTGAGCTTCTTCGGCTTCGACCTCGCCCAGCTGCTCCCGTTCAACCTGGCCCGCACCTGGCATCTCCAGCTCGCGCTGTTCTGGACCGCGGCGGGGTTCCTGGCTGCGGGGATCTTCTTGACGCCCTTCATCGCCGGACGTGAACCCAAGAAGCAGTCCGTCCTGGTCTATGTGCTCTTCGGCGCTGTCGTCCTGGTCGTGGTCGGCAGCCTGGCGAGCGAAGCCCTTTCGATTCATGGCGTGTCCTGGGCGAAGGGCCCATTGTTCGCCCAGCAGTGGGAGTACCTCGACCTGCCGCGCATCTGGCAGGCGCTGCTGTCGATCGGCATGTTCGTCTGGATCGTCATCATCTACCGAGGGATACGATCTCGGCTGAAAGGCGAGTCAAAGGGCAACATGCCGTGGCTGTTCTTCTTCTCGGCCCTGACCATTCCGGCGTTCTATGCCGTCGGCCTGTTGGCCGGCAATGACACGCACCTGACGGTGTCGGAGTTCTGGCGCTTCTGGGTCGTGCACCTGTGGGTGGAGGATTTTCTCGAGCTGTTCACCACGGTCATGGTGGCCTACATCTTCGTCATGCTCGGCGTCGTTCGAGAAAAGGTTGCCCTCGGCGTGATCTTCCTCGATGTGATCTTGTACTCCGCGGGCGGTGTGGTCGGCACCATGCACCACCTCTACTTCTCCGGCACGCCGGTGGAGCACATGGCGTTGGGCGCGTTCTTCTCGGCCGCCGAGGTGATCCCGCTGACCTTCCTGACGGTCGAGGCGTGGTCTTTCCTCCAGCTCGGCTCGCGCCAGGAGCGGCGTTCGGTCGGCGGACCCTTCCCGCACCGCTGGGCCGTGATGTTCCTGGTCGCGGTCGGCTTCTGGAACTTCGTCGGCGCGGGCATCTTCGGTTTCCTGGTCAACCTGCCGATCGTGTCCTACTACGAGATCGGCACCGCGCTGACCGCGAACCACGCTCACGCCTCCATGATGGGCGTCTACGGGATGCTCGCGGTCGGACTGTCCATGTTCGCGCTTCGCTACCTGATCCCCGAGGACAAGTGGCCCGAGAAGCTGGCCCGGATCTCCTTCTGGTCGCTCAACATCGGCCTCGCCTGGATGGTGTTCGTCACCTTGCTGCCGTTGGGCGTGCTTCAGCTGTACGCCTCGGTCAACCAGGGCTACTTCGAGGCGCGTTCGCTTGGCTTCCTGACGACGCCCGGAAACCAGCTGCTGGAATGGGGCCGGATGCCCGGCGACCTGATCTTCATCATCGGTGGCTCACTCCCGTTCCTGTGGATTACCTGGCAGGGCCTGCGCCACTCGCGTCGTGGTCTGACCACGGAGGAATTGCCTCAGGACGTGCTGTTCGTCGAGAAGCAGCCGGTGGCTGCGGACTCCCCGAAGGCGCCCTGAAAGGCCGTCATGTCGATCGATGTGATCTTGGTGTGTGGTTACAGCGGCTTCCTGCTCGCGGTGGCGTACGGCTTCGACGCGATGGCCCGGCGCGTGGCGGTGCGGGCGCAGCGGTGGCGGACCGGCTCGTTCCGCTACCACCCGGACCACGATGCCTGGACCTGCCCGCAAGACCAGTGGCTGTGGCCCACCTCCTACGACCCGGAGCAGCGCGTCGTCCGCTACCGGGGCAAGCCTGCTATCTGCAACGCCTGCCCCGTCAAGGACAGTTGCACGACGTCTCCGCACGGCCGGGAGGTGGCCCGGGAGATCGACCCGTGGCCGTACTCCGAAGCAGGCCGCTTCCACCGCGGAATCGCCTGCTGGGTTGCCGTGATCGGGGTGTTCCTGCCGGTCGGCATGCTGCTGTCCGGGCCCGCTCCCGCCGACCTGGTGGCGCTGCTGGCGACGATTGCGCTGGTCGGTCTGGCGAGCGTCCCGCTGGCGCGGCACCTGAGGCGTTCGCCCAGCGGCTTCCCCGAGCACATCCCGCAGCAGCCGGTGTACGAGGAGCCGCCGAAGGACCGCTTCGCCACCCGGTGGGGCTCGTCGAGAAACAGATCAAGGGAGGTGTGATGACCGCGTCGATCGTCGGCTTGATCGTGGTCGGATCGGTGGGCCTGCTCGGGGCGATCTCGTCGATTCGCGTGATCCGTGAGTACGAGCGGGGAGTGATCTTCCGGCTCGGCAGGCTTCGCCCATTGCGGGGAGCGGGCCTGTGCCGGGTGATCCCCGGCTGTGAGCGGCTGGTTCGCATCGATCTCCGCGTGGTGACCCTGACGATCCCGCCGCAGGAGGTGATCACCCGGGACAACGTGCCCGCGCGCGTCAACGCCGTGGTGCTGTTCCGTGTGGTCGACCCGATCAAGTCCGTGATGGAGGTGGAGAACTTCGCCGTGGCCACCTCGCAGACCGCCCAGACGACGCTGCGCTCGCTCCTGGGCCGAGAGGACCTGGATACCGTGCTTGCCCACCGGGAGGATCTCAACGAGCAGCTGCGAAGGCAGATCGCGGAACAGACCACGTACTGGGGGGTTGAAGTCCGGCTCGTCGAGATCAAGGACGTCGAAATCCCCGAGGCAATGCAGCGCGCGATGGCCAGGGAGGCCGAGGCGGAGCGCGAGCGTCGGGCCAAGATCATCAATGCTCGTGGGGAGCTGCAGGCGTCCGCGGAGCTGCGGCAGGCCGCGGACGTCCTGAGCCCGAATCCCGCATCGTTGCAGCTGCGCTATCTGCAGACCCTGCTCGAGCTCGGCGCCGACCAGAACTCCACTGTGGTCTTCCCGTTGCCGCTGGACATCGTGGGGCCCTTCCTCAACAGTCTGTCCCATGCGGGCACGGCAGCCGTCAACAACGGCGCGGTGCCTGACCGGGCCATGCCGTGAGCGTTGTCATGGTCGGATGGAGCGGCTGAGCAGCAGCTATGTCGGTCGCCGCCCGGCGGCGCGTACCACGGTCCACCAGGACCTGCCGTCGCGGCGGGCCGCCCACCGCGGGAGTCGCAGCACGAGGCGCAACCGGATGACGAGCACGGCGAGGGTGAGAGCGGCGAGCACGAGGGCGGAATCAAGGTCGACGCGGCCCTCCTCCGGGAGCTGGAGCACGGCGGTGGCGGTGAACGACTTGCTCAGCGAGGCGAGCCGGAACGGCGTTCGGGGCGTAACCCGCCCGTCACGCCCATCGGACCCCAACCCGTTCAGGTAAACCACATCGAGGCCATGGGTGATCGCGACCGCCATCCTCGGCAGCGCCATACGGTCGAGGCTTGCGGCCAGGAATCGGTCCAGCTCGGCCGCTGACGGTCCGGCGGCCGTCGACCCGGCAGCGGGCAGGACGGCCGAGACGAACAGCAGCAGGACGCAGCCGCACACCCCGGCCACGCACCGGAGGTCAGCCAGCGCTCTGCGCGCGGCCCGGCGGCCCCTGGTGTCGTCCACCGCAGGCACTGGAGCCGACCGCCCGCCCGAGAAGCCCGTCAATGTGATCACCGTCCTCCCACTGTCCGGGGCCTCGTCGTCGACGACGGACCCCGCGGCCGGACACGAGAGACCGGGGCGTCCGAACGACCAAATGTCACCCAGTCGACCGTTTCCTTGCCGGGTATTGCCGAGCGGTTCAGAACAACGGGTGTTCGGTTGACTTGGCGCCGATTATCGGGGGCGACAAAAGAGTTCTCGTCCCCCCAGAAGATCGCCGAGTCGGCGGGCATTTCATGGATCACGGTGATCGACAGAGGGGTACGATCTAGATGGTAAATGGGTGGGTCGACAGGTGGGGCGGATTGTGTTCGTTTGTACGGATTGTCGGTTTGAGTCTTCGAGGAGCGCGCCATGGACGTATCGTTCGTGCAGTCGGTTTTCCCGCCGCTGGCACTGGGGTTCTTCGGCCTCGGGACGGGCTACCTGATCTACGGACCGCAGGAGCTGATCGGCTGGCCCAAGCGTGACGAGCGGGTCGACCGGGCCACCGGCGTCTGGGGAATCTGGATGCCGGGGTTCTGCCAACTGATGACCGGCGTGATCTTGTTCGTGGGGCTCACCTGGCTGCAGGTGTTCTCCAGCACTCCGCCGCTGTACATGGCGGCACTGGCGTTCTCGGCCTATGGCATCCACTGGTTCGCCATCGGCTGGAACCGCTACAGGCAGAACGACCCGCGGCCGAACGCCGGGATGTGCGTGGCCTACACCGTCATCTCCGTAATGGGCATCGTGGTGTTCTTCGCCGCGGGCGACTGGCCGGTCGGCGTGCTGTTCATCGGGCTGACGTGCATCTACGTCAGCGACTTCTTCGCCTCGTTCATCGGGTTGGCCGAGCGTGTACTGGGCTTTTTCCACCTGCTCACCGGCGCCTGGCTGATGTACCTGGCCTTCGCCGCGGCCGTCGACTTCTCCCTGCGCTGGACCTGGCCGCTGTAAGCCCGGTGCGGCCGACCGACTGCTGAGAGCGTGCGTCGGATGGCCGAAGCGGAGCCGGCTGTCGGAGATCGCGAACGAAGGGCAGCGCGGCCCGTGCGCCGCGGCGGCGGCCTGCGGGCAGGCCGGCCGACTTCGCAGACCGCGTGTGCGCTTCGCAGACCCCGGGGGCTCTGCGAGGTGTCAATCCGCTCTGCGAGGAGGTTCGCAATCGCACGGGTGCGCGAGCAGCCGGGCCGTGCCGCGCCGCACGACACCAGGTGCTTCCCGGTCGTACCGACAACGTCACAGCACGCCCAGGCCCTCCCGGATCACGCCTGCGCTAGGCTGGTCCGAGCGCCACGACCACTGTGGTCGATGACCGGCGCATCCGCAGTACCCACCAGGGCGCCATGTGCGCGCCCGGGCTCGTCTCCGAGATCCCAGCCGCCGCCATCTCGGCGCTGTCTTTCTGTGCGACGTGCCACGTCCCGGAGGTTCGTTTGTCGTTCTCGTCTTCGCCTCGCCGTGCCCAGTTCTCGGCGAGCTCCCGCCCACGCCGTTCCGGCGGCGGGCGCCCCGGCCCGACGCGCGGTCACCAGCCCGCCCCGGCCCAAGCCGCCCCCGAGGTGCTCTGGACCGTGCCCGCGTCGGGGATGCCCTCGTTCGCAGAGCTCGGCCTGCCGCGGCCGGTCGTGCGCGCCCTGGAGCGCGAGGGCTTCACTGAGCCGTTCCCCATCCAGGCCGCCACGCTGCCGGACACGCTCACGGGCCGAGACCTGCTCGGCCGCGGGCAGACCGGCTCCGGCAAGACCCTCGCCTTCGGCCTCGCCCTGCTGTCCCGCCTGGCGGACGGCCGGGCGCACCCCCGCAGGCCGCGCGGTCTGGTGCTGGTGCCCACCCGCGAGCTCGCCCAGCAGGTCATCGACGCGCTCGCGCCGTTCGCGGCGGCGCTGGGCCTGTCGACCGGCAGTGTGGTCGGCGGCCTCTCCTTCAACCGCCAGGCCGCGGAGCTGCAGCGCGGTGTCGATCTCCTGGTCGCCACGCCCGGTCGGCTCAGCGACCACACCACCCAGCGCACCTGCGACCTGTCCGAGGTCGAGATCACCGCCATCGACGAGGCCGACCGCATGGCGGACATGGGTTTCCTGCCGCAGGTCCGCAAGATCCTCGACCTCACCCCGGCAGACGGGCAGCGGCTGTTGTTCTCGGCCACTCTCGATGGCGACGTGGGGGTCCTGGTGCAGCGCTACCTCACCGACCCGGTCACGCGGTCGATCGCCTCGGCCACCGCGCAGGTGGAGCGGATGGAGCATCACCTGTTGCTCGTCGACGACGCCGAGAAGCCGCGCATCGTCACCGAGATCGCAGGCCGGGAGGGCCGCACGATCCTGTTCGTCCGCACGAAGCACGGCGTCGACCGGCTGGTCAAGTCGCTGCGACGGGCAGGCGTCAACGCAGGCGCGCTGCACGGCGGCAAGGCGCAGAACGCCCGCAACCGCGCGATCGCTGCGTTCAAGGACGGGCAGTTGCCGGTTCTGGTCGCGACCGACGTGGCCGCCCGCGGGATCCACGTCGACGACGTCAGCCTCGTCGTGCACGTCGACCCGCCGTCGGATCCGAAGGACTACCTGCACCGCGCAGGCCGCACGGCCCGCGCAGGCGAGTCCGGGACCGTGGTCACGATCGTGACGCCGCCACAGCGCGCCGAGGTGAAGCACCTCACCGGGCTGGCCGGGGTGCGGGCGGTCAGCACCCAGGTCGTGGCGGGCGACGCCGCATTGATGCGGATCACCGGCGCGCGCCTCCCGTCCGGCTCACCGGTGGCCGAGCCCGCCCCGCCTGCACAGAACCCGGGCGGCCGCCGTCGTTCGGCCGGTGCCCGGTCCGGCCGACCCACCGGGGCGCGCACCGATCGCCGGGCCGGTGCCCGGGCGAGTGGCCGCCCCGGTCGCAGGACCGCTGCGTAAGCGCGGGAGCCCCCGGATCAGTAGAGGTGGCGGAACTCGTGCACGTGGCGGCGTTCCTCGTCGTCATACACGTCGGCGACGTGGTGCAGGGTGGCGGCGATCTGACGCATCTGGACGGCGCCCTCGCCGCAGCGGTTGGCCACCGCGACGGCGAGCTCGGTGTGCGCGTTCACGATCACCTGGAAGACCCCGGCCTGCAGCCGACCGAACGTCAACGCGCGGGCTTCGCTGCCCATCGCGGTCAGCACGCCTGCTTGGGCGGACCAGATGTCGGCTTCGGTGCGGAGCGCCCCGGTGGCCACGGCGATGTCGTGCGCGCTGGGCGTCGTCATCGCGGCCTGCCGAGGGATGCGGTGCGGCACAAGGTGTCGAGCTGGTCGATCAGTGCCGCGGCCAGGTCGCCGAAGGCCTCCGTTGTCGACGCACGGCCTGCCTCCGCGGTGCTCAGCTCGCGACGGGCGGCGCCCAGCGCTTCGCCGAGCGCCGCCTCGGCGTGCGCGGGGCAGACGGTCGCCGCCCACTGCTCGTCGAGCGTGCAGCGCAGCGAGGCCTGCTGCGCGAGCTTGATCGTCACCGTCGCGGCCGCCGAACGCCCGACGCCGAACGACGGACCGCTCCCGAGCCCGGCCATGACCCGGTCGGAGTAATCGAGCAGCTCCCGCACGGACCGCCAGTCGTCGGCTGATTGCGGGACCGTCTGCGGCGGCTGCTGCCCGGATCGCCACTCGTCGGCTGATCGCAGGCCCGTCCGTGGCGGTGGGCGGCGCGCGAGCTGCCCCGCGGCGGCGGCGACCTCCGACGCGGTCGCCACGACATGGGCGTGATGCGCGGCCGCGAACGCCTCGCCGACCGCGGCCCCCGCCCGCCGCGCGCCCGCCGCCCGCCCCCAGCCCGCCAGCGGCCGGATCACCGCGGGCAGGCCGTCCGCGGCGAGAACGACCTCGACCGCACCCGACGCGTCGACGCCCCGCACCCCGACCGGCGCAAACGCCGCAGGCAGCGCGAGGTCGCCCGCCGCCGTCCGAGGTGCCTCCATGCCCTGCGACGGTAGCCCGCGCGTCTGATTCCCGTGGCCGTTTGACCAAACACCCCGGCGCAGCTCCACGGCGGGCACGCGCCAGAAGCTCGGCTCCGTTTGCGATCCCGCACACCGCGCGCATCGAGCCGCGCGCCCTGCGCCGTCGGTCCACCACCGGTGCGGCGGCGAGGCTCGAGATGGCGCTGAGGAGGGTGTCGGCAAGATCGAAGTCGCGGGAGGGCAATCTCGAGCGCCCGCGCCGTCGGTACGCGGAGCGCGGGGGAACGCCGAACGCCCAGACCGTCGGCCTGGGCGTTCGTGGTCGGGGATCAGGCGGCGACGGCCACCTCCGCGGCAAGGCGGGTGATCCGGGCCCAGTCGCCCGCGGCCAGCGCGTCGGCCGGGGTCAGCCAGGAGCCGCCGACGCAGCCGACGTTCGGCAGCCGCAGGTAGCGCTCTGCGGTGGCCGCCGTGATCCCGCCCGTCGGACAGAACCGCAGGTGCGGCAGCGGGCTCGTCAGCGCGGCCAGGTACGGCGCACCCCCTGCGGCCTCGGCCGGGAAGAACTTCATGGCCGTGTGCCCGTGTTCGGCCACGGCCAGCATCTCCGAAACGGTCGATGTCCCCGGCAGGTACGGCAGTCCGGTGTCGTCCATCGCGGCCAGCAGTGCGGGCGTGCTGCCCGGGCTGACAAGGAACTTCGCCCCCGCCGCGGCGGCCCCGTGGGCCTGCCGGGCGGAGAGGATCGTGCCCGCGCCCACGAGCACCTCGGGCACCTCGGCCGCGATCCGGCGGACCGCCTCCAGCGCGTCGGGCGTACGCAGGGTCAGCTCGATGATCGGCAGGCCACCGGCGGCGAGCGCGCGGGCCAGCGGCACCGCCTGCGTCACGTCCTTCAGGACGACGACCGGGACGACCGGGGCGACGTCCAACAACGAACGCTGCGCCGAGGATTCGCTCGCCAGCTCGCTCAGCGCCGATGGTTCGCTCGCCACCTCGCTCAGCGCCGATGATTCGCTCTTCATGCGACCTCTCCGAAGATGCTGGCGCCCGCGTCGGCCGGTCCGACGGCGTGGCGGAAGGACTCGAACAACTCCCGACCGGTGCCGACAAACCCGCGGTCCGGCGGCGCGGCCGCCGGGCGAGCGGCGAAGTCGGCCGCGTCGACCAGCACCTCGATGGTGCCCGCCTCGGCGTCCAGCCGCACCTGGTCGCCGTCGCGAAGACGGGCCATGGGGCTCGCCTCGGCCGCGGCCTCGGGCGTGACGTGGATGGCCGCCGGGATCTTGCCGGACGCGCCGGACATCCGGCCGTCGGTGACCAGCGCGACCCGCTGGCCGCGGTCCTGCAGCACGCCCAGCGGCGGGATCAGCTTGTGCAGCTCGGGCATCCCGTTGGCCTTCGGGCCCTGGTACCGCACGACGGCGACGAGATCGCCGGAAAGCTCGCCCGCCTCGAACGCGGCCTGGAGCTCGGACTGGTCGTCGAACACCCGGGCGGGCGCCTCGATCAGCCGCTGCTCCGGCGCCACCGCCGAGGTCTTGATCACGGCGCGGCCGAGGTTGCCCGCCAGCATGCGCAGGCCGCCGTCTTTGTCGAACGGGTCGTCGATCGGGCGCAGCACGTCGCGGTCGAGGCTCTCGGTGGGGCCGTCGCGCCAGGTCAACCGGCCGTCGACGAGCGTCGGCTCGGTCATGTACGCGTCCAGCCCCGGCCCGGCGACCGTGTGCACGTCGCGGTGCATCAGGCCCGCGCCCAGCGAGCTCGCGGACGAGGAACGCGGTGCCGCCCGCGGCGTGGAAGTGGTTCACGTCGGCCTTGCCGTTCGGGTAGATCCGGGCGAGCAGCGGCACGACGGCGGAAAGGTCGGCGAAGTCGTCCCAGCGCAGGTCGATCCCCGCGGCCCGGGCCATGGCGACCAGGTGCATCGTGTGGTTGGTCGAGCCGCCGGTGGCCAGCAGCGCGACCACGCCGTTGACGACGGCCTTCTCGTCGACGATCTCGGCGATCGGGGTGGGCAGCTCGACGGCGCGGGCGCGCCGCGGCTTCGGTCAGCGCGGTGCGCAGCGGGGTGTTCGGGTTGACGAAGCTGGCGCCGGGCAGGTGCAGCCCCATCAGCTCCATCAGCATCTGGTTGGAGTTGGCGGTGCCGTAGAACGTGCAGGTCCCCGGGCCGTGGTAGGCGGCGGCCTCGGCGGCGAGCAGCTCGTCGCGGCCGATCTCGCCGGTCGGCGTACTGCTGGCGGACCTTGCTCTTCAGCGCGTTGGAAAGGCCGGAGGTCATCGGGCCTGCGGGCACCAGCAGCGTGGGCAGGTGGCCGAAGGACAGTGCGCCGATGACGAGCCCCGGCACGATCTTGTCGCAGACGCCGAGCATCAGCGCGGCGTCGAACATGTCGTGCGACAGGGCGATCGCCGTGGCCATGGCGATGACGTCGCGGCTGTAGAGCGACAGCTCCATGCCCGCGCGGCCCTGGGTGATGCCATCGCACATGGCGGGCACGCCGCCCGCGAACTGGGCGACCCCGCCCGCGTCCCGGACCGCGGCCTTGATCTGTGCGGGGAACTCGGCGAAGGGCTGGTGGGCGGACAGCATGTCGTTGTAGCTCGACACGATCGCGACGTTCGGCTTGACCGCGCGCTGGAGCTCGTGCCTTGTCCGCGCCGCTCGCGGCGAAGCCATGGGCGAAGTTGGCGCAGCCGAGGCGGCCGCGGGCCGTGCCCTGCGCGGCGGCGGTGTGGACGCGGTCGAGGTAGGCGGCGCGGGTTTCGGCGCTGCGTTCGACGAGGCGTCGGGTGACGTCGGTGATGACGGGGTGGGTCATGCGATCTCCTCGTGCCAGGTGCGGCCGTCGCGCTCGATCAGCGCGGTGGCGGCGGTGGGTCCGGCAGTGCCTGCCGGGTAGGTCTTGGGGGCGTGGCCGTGCTCGTCCCAGGCCCGCAGGATCGGCTCGATCCAGGCCCAGGCCGTCTCGACCTCGTCGCGGCGCATGAACAGGCTCGAACGGCCCTGCACGACGTCCGTCAGCAGCCGCTCGTACGCGTCGGGAACGCGGGACTTGAAGGTCTCCGCGAAGCTCAGGTTCAGCTCGGCGGGGTGCAGCCGAAGGCCGCCCGGGCCGGGACGCTTGGTCACCAGGTGCAGGCGCACGCCCTCGTCGGGCTGCAGCCGCAGCACCAGCCGGTTCGGTGTGATCAGCTCGTCGTCGACGCCGGGGAACACCGAATGCGGCACCTTACGGAACTGCACGATGATCTCGGACGCGTGCGTGGCCAGCCGCTTGCCGGAGCGCAGGTAGAACGGCACGCCGGACCAGCGCCAGTTGGCCACCTCGGCCTTCAGCGCAACGAACGTCTCGGTGTGGCTGGGCCGGTCCAGTTCGGTGAGGTAGCCCGGCACCGCCTCGCCGTCGACGAGCCCCGCGCCGTACTGGCCGCGCACGGTCTGCCGAAGCGCGGCAGGCCCGGTCAGCGGGCGCAGCGACTGCAGAACCTTCAGCTTCTCGTCGCGCACGGCCTCGCGGTCGAGGGTGGCCGGGGGCTCCATGGCAACCAGGCAGAGCAGCTGCAGCAGGTGGTTCTGCACCATGTCGCGCAGCGCGCCGGAGCCGTCGTAGTAGTCGGCCCGGGCGCCGACGCCGAGGGACTCGGCCACCGAGATCTGGACGTGGTCGATGTGCCCGCCGTTCCACAGCGGCTCGAGCAGCGCGTTCGCGAACCGCAGCACGAGCAGGTTCTGCACGGTCTCCTTGCCGAGGTAGTGGTCGATCCGGAAGATCTGCTCCTCGGTGAACACGGCGCCGACCTCGTCGTTGATCGCTTGTGCCGAGGCGAGGTCGTGGCCGATGGGCTTCTCCAGGACGACCCGGGACGTGGCGTCGACCAGGCCGTTCGCCGCGGCGCGCGCGCTGATCGGGCCGAACAGCCGCGGTGCGCAGGCGAGGTAGAACACGCGGATCTGCGCGGCATCGCCGAGGGCCGCGGCGAGCACGGACCAGTCCGTGTCGGCCAGCACGTCGAGCGACACGTGGTGCAGACGCTGCAGGAACCGGGTGGTGTCGACCGTGTCGCCGACGTGACGCCGCAGTTCGGACTCCGCCTTGTCGCGGAAGCCCGCGTCGTCGAGACCCGCGCGGGAGACCGAGAAGATCCTCGTCTCGTCCGGCAGCTGGCCGTCGCGATCACGGAGGTAGAGGGCGGGCAGCAGCTTGCGCATGGCGAGATCGCCGGTGCCGCCGAAAACCAGGAAGTCGCACGGGGCGACGGGGGACAGGTGCGGCAAAGCCGCCTCCAGTTGAACAGTCGGTCTGGCCGACCTCGTCGTCGACCGCTGACACTTCCTCACGCTAACAGGCGATCTTTGGTATTTTTAGTGCCTAAGTCAGAGTTGTTGCGCACCTCACGCCGCGGTGAGTCGTGCATCCCGTCAGGGTGAGTCGGGCATCTCGCCGCGGTGAGTCGGGCATCTCGCCGCGGTGAGTTGTTCATTCCGACGGGTGCCGGGAGGAGGTCGGCGATGTGGCGGGATCGGTCGGGAACCAGCGCGGGCGACGTGTTCGCCCTCATCCACGACGGGCTGGTGCACACCCGGGCCGAGATCGGCCGACGGACCGACCTCTCGCGCACGGCGGTGGGCGCGCGGGTGCGTCAGCTGGTCGAGCTCGGCTTGGTGGTCGAGGAGGCCGCAGGCGCGATGACGGGCGGGCGCCCTGCGGGCAGGCTGCACGTCAATCGCGCGGGCGGTGTGGTGCTGGCCGCCTCGATCGGGGCGAGCAGGACCCAGTTGGGCGTGTGCGACCTCGCGGGCGACGTGCTGGCGGAGACCGCGTTGGACCTTGCCACCACCCTCGGTCCGGCGACCGTGCTCCGCACGGTGGCCGAGGGGCTGGAAGCGCTGCGGGACAAGGTCGACCGGCCGGTCCGGGGCATCGGCGTATGCCTACCCGGGCCGGTGGACGTCGCGGCGGCCACCGTGCTGGAGTCGCCGCTCTTGCCCGGCTGGGGCGGTGTTCCGATCACGGTCGGATCCCCCGGGGTGCCCGTGCTCGTCGACAACGACGTGAACGCGCTGACCCTCGCCGAGCGCGCCGTCCGGCCGGGGGTGTCGGACCTGTTGCACGTCAAGGTGTCCACCGGCATCGGGGCCGGGATCATCGCGGGCGGCAGGCTGCAGCGGGGGGTGCACGGGGCGGCTGGGGAGATCGGTCACAACCCCGTCGCGGACGGCGGCGGCGTGGTGTGCAGGTGCGGCAACCTCGACTGTCTGGAAGCGGTGGCGAGCGGTGCGGCGCTGGTCGCGGCCCTGCGTACGGCCGGACGCGACGTCCCCGACGTGCCGGGGGTGGTCGCGCTGGTCCGCGCGGGCGATCCCGAGGCCGTCGCGCTGGTGCGGCACGCCGGGCGGCGTATCGGCGAGGTGCTCGCGGTCGCGGTGAACCTCCTGAACCCGCAGGTGGTGGTGTTCGGGGGGGATCTGGCCGAGGCGTTCGAGCCGCTGCTGGCCGGGGTGCGCGAGCAGGTCTACCGGCGCGCCGTCGTGCCGGTGACGCGCGAGCTGTCGATTGAACAGAGCGCGCTGGGGGCGGGCGGCGGGATCGCCGGATGTGCGGCGATGACGTTGGCCGAGGTGCTCTCGCCACGGGCGGTAGACGCGGCGCTGGCGGCGGCCTGACCCCCGGCGGCGCCGCCAGCCTCCTCTGCCGATCATGGGCGAATCCTCCGTTCAGCGCGGCGCGGTCCGCATGCGGTCTGTGCAGAGCTGGGCGCCGAGCGCGAGCAGACCGACGATGATGACGGCGGCGCCGTAGTCGACGACGGTGGCGCGCAGGCTTACCCGCGTCGCCAGGTATCCCGCCGCCACCGCGGGAAGGCTGAAGGACAGGTAGGCCACCACGTAAGCCACCGCGAAGAGGCCGCCGCGCTCGGCGGGGTCGAGCGGCTCGGCAAGGGTGGCGATCGCGCCGAAGGTGGCCAACCCGGCCGCGCCGTACCCGATCCCCGCCACGGCCGTGCCGACCATGGCCGCCGTGAACGAGCCGGTGATCGTGCCTGCGATCGTGACGGCGGTGCCGACCGTGAGCAGGGCTGCGCTTGCGCGTCGCACGCGCACGGCGGACATGTGCCGCAACGCGAAGGCCGTCACCGCCCCGGCGCCGCAGAGCAGGGTGGCGACCAGGCCGCCGATGAAGTGGTCGGTGACGCCGAACACGCCTGCGGCGGTCGTCGGGCCGAGCGAGAGGTACAGCCCGCCGAGCGCCCAGCTGGCGACGATCATTGGAGTGATCGCGAGCACGGCCCCGCGGACCTGCAGCGGCACACTCAGCCGGGGAACGAGCGACCGCAGCACCCCGCGTCGACCCGGCGAGGTCTCGATGAAGGAGAACGTGCTCACGAGGGCGAGCGCGGTGACACCCAGGAGCAGGGCCCACACGAGCTGCGTGGGATCGGGCGCATACTGCGCCAGCGCGCCGCAGCCGAGCGTGCCGAGGGCGAGGCCCGCGAGCGGGGTGACGCCGCTGGCGACGCTCGCCCGGCCGGGGGCCTGCGGCCGGTCGAAGTCGACCAGCATGGCGCCGAGCGCGGGGAGGACCATCCCGGTCGCGACGCCCTGCACGGCGCGCGCGACGAGGAGCGCCGTCACACCCGACGCGGAGAGGAACAGCACGAGGGCGCTGGCTTCCAACGCGAGCGCCGTCAGCACCACCGGGCGGCGGCCCACGTGGTCCGACAGCGCTCCGAGCGTGAGCAGTGCGCCGAGCAGGCCGAGGACGAAGACCGCGAAGACCAGGCTGATACGCATCGGGGACGACCCCCACATGCGCTGGTAGACAACCAGCAGCGGGGTCAGGGCCCCCGACGCCGCCTGGAACAGAACCATGATCGCGACGGCCGCCGCGAACGCGGCGCCGCGCCGCATCCGTCGGGTGCCGGGCAGGGTGCTGGTCGTGGGGTTGGGCATGGGTGAGGTTCCTCCGGCAGGCGATGAAGCGGTTCTACTGTGTCGACGGGCGGGCGTCGGGAAAGGTGACCGCGGTGGACGAGCACGATGGCCGGACGACGGGCTTCGAGGCGCAGAGCGCGTCGCTCGTCGGGCTGGCCTACCGGATGCTCGGCTCGCGGGTCGAGGCCGAGGATGCGGTCCAGGAGGGCTGGCTACGCCTCGCCCGCACGGATGTGTCCGGTGTGGAGAACCTCACCGCGTGGCTGCGGACGGTCGTGTCCCGCGTGTGCCTTGACATGTTGCGAGCCCGTGCATCCCGGCGCGAAGAGCTCGGCAGGCAGGTGCCGGACGACGTCGGCGAACCGGTCGACGACCCCGAGCAGGTGGCGCTTCAGGCGGACGCGGTGGGTCGTGCGCTGCTGGTCGTGCTGGACACGCTGGCGCCCGCGGAGCGGACGGCGTTCGTGCTGCACGACATGTTCGCCGTGCCCTTCGACGAGATCGCGCCGATCGTCGGCCGGTCCGCGGGCACCACGAAGAAGCTCGCCAGTCGGGCTCGCCGGAAGGTGCGGGGCGTCCCCGCGGTCGACGCCGCCGAGCTGGCCCGGCACCGGACCGTGGTCGAGGCCTTTCTCGCCGCCTCGCGCGCGGGCGACGTGGAAGCCCTCGTGGCCCTCCTCGACCCCGACGTCGTGCGGCAGGCCGACCCGATCGCCGCGACGGCGGGCCGCGCCGCCGTGCTCCGCGGGGCGCGGCCCGTGGCAGGCGAGATCGCGGCGTTCGGACGGGACGCCCGGTTTGCGGATGCCGCGCTCGTCGACGGGGACGTGGGCGTTGTGGTGGCGCCGTACGGCAGACTGCTGCTCGCCCTCCTGTTCACGATCGAGGACGATCGGGTCGTCGCGTACGAGCTGGTCGCCGAGCCCGCGCGGCTGCGGCGGCTCGACCTCGCCGTTCTCGAGTGAGGCCCTATCGCTCGGTGCGCCAGGCCCGCAAAGCGAGGTCGGTCGCGTCGCGCAGCATGCGGCGGCGCTCCGCGGCTCGCGTTCCAGACCGTCGACGGTGAAGTGGTCCTGCTCAGCTACGACAACGGCCTCATCCGAGAGAGCGAGGCCTTCCGGGCCGCATTGACCGACGGGGGTGCCACCACGTTCGACGACCAGTACATGCGGATGGTCGCCCAGTTCGACACCGGCGCGGTCCGATACGCGTGGCTCACCCAGAGCCTGTTCATCGGCGAGGGTCGGGTGGCGGGCGACCACGAGATCGAGTACGCGGTCCACCGCGTCGACTGAATCGGGCCGCATCGACTGAATTGCCCGTCGACGAGCGCGCCGCGATGAGTTCGGGGCCAGGGCGTGGTCTCCCTTCTGACACCAACGCAGACCGCCGGGATGGAGCTCATCATGACCACGTTCGCCGCCACCACGACCGCAGCGCTCCTCGTCGCACCCCATCGCGGGCCGTCAACGTCGGTCTCTGGACGCTGCAGGTTCTGCTCGCCGCGGTGTATGCGTTCTCGGCGTTCGGCAAGCTGACGGCCGAGGCCCAGAACGTCGCAGGCTTCCAGGCCATGGGCCTCGGGAACACCGGGATGTACATCATCGGCTCGCTGGAGTTGGCCGGGGCGATCGCCATGTTCGTGCCGCGGCTGACCGGGCTTGCCGCCACGTGCTTCGTCGTGTTGATGGTCGGTGCGGTGACGCTGACGCTGGCCGCCGGTGGCGGGGTGCTGGCCGTGATCCCGGCCGTGGTGCTGGTGCCGGCCGCCGCGGTGGCGTGGGGTCGTCGGGACAGCACGCGGCGCCTGGTCCGCCAGGCCACCGGCCGCTGAGCGAGCTCTTCCCCGGACGCCCAGGTCGCCGACCTGGGCGTCCGCGTGTGACGTCGCCATTCAGCCCGACCCGCCACGGCCCCGCTCTCGGCGCCGTGACAGCCCGACGCCGACCAGACAGATCACCCCGCCCACCACGGCCAGGAGCGGCGGCACCTCGCCGAGGAGGGCCGCGCCGAGGCCGATGGTGATCGGCGGGACGGCGTAGGTGCTGACGCCGAGCCGACCGGCGTCCATGCGGGCCAGCGCGTAGGCCCACGTGCTGAACGCCAGCGCGGTGGGCACCACGCCCAGGTAGATATCAGCCAGCCGGTGGCCGATAGGGGCGCGGCGGCGACGTCATCCATCAGGCCGGGGGTGAACGGCAGGCACGCCGCGGCGCCGATCGCGCAGGACAGGAACGTGACCTGCAGCGGGGGCAGCCCGCGCACCGCAGGCTTCTGGGCCAGCACACCGATTGCGTAGGTGACGGCCGCGACCAGGCACAGCACCGCGCCCCACACGTCGGACGTGCCCTGCGCGGTGGCCGCGCCGACCAGGACGGCCCCGGCGAACGCCACCAGCGCCCCGACCACGAGCCAGCGCGGGAAGCCCTCGCCCAGCAGCAGCCCGGCGAACAGCGCGATGAGGATCGGGCCGACGTTAACGAGCATCGCGGTGGTGCCCGCGTCGACCCGCTGCTCCGCCGCATTGAGCGCCACGTTGTACGCCGCGAACCAGGCGACGCCGCACAGCGCGATGAGCATCCATTCGCGGCGGCTCGGCGTGACCCACCGGCGGCTGACCAGCACCGCCACGCCGAGCGCAAGGGTGCCGACGAGCAGCCGCCCCAGGGCGAGCGGCCCCGGATCGTAGTGCGCCCCCACTGCCCGGATCGCGACGAAGGCCGAGGCCCACGCCAGCACCGTGACTACGACGGCGAGCAGAGCGCCGGACCGGACGGGCACAGGCTCGGTGACGACAGCAACGGGATGAGTGGCGGTCACGGCTGCGACGCTAGCGTCGGCCGCCGACGGTTTCGCGCGGATTCCGGCCGTCCTGGGCAAAGCCTTACCCGGCTCGATCGGCCCTTATCGCGCCTCCTTGACGCTGGAATGACGGTGGGGCCCCGCGACGCCCGACGAGCTTGCCGAGCGCACCGGCACAACGCGCCACCGCCCCAGGGTTCACGCGGTTCCGCCAGGCCGCCGAGACGCCGTTCAACATCGTGCTGGAGGCCCGGCCGTGAAGGTCGGTATGGGCCGCGACCCGGCCGCCGTGTTCCCCAGCGAGGCCACGTTGACACGTCTATCACGCCGTCCGCGCCGACCTCTTGCACCGCCTTGGCCGGGTTTCCGAGGCGAACGCCGCCTACGCCGCTGCGGTCGAGCGCACGACCAACGCCGCCGAGGTGGCGTTCCTGCGCGCCCGACGTGACACGCTGCCCTTCATGACCCTCCCCCTACTCTTCGGCGCCAATGTCGATCCGCTGTGGCAGCCCGCCGACCTCCCCGTGCGACACGCCCTGGAGGTGGAGCGCCTCGGCCTCGACCTCGTGACCATTCAGGACCACCCGTACCAGGCCGCGTTCTACGACGCCTGGACGCTGCTGACCTATCTTGCCGGGCGCACCGAGCGGATCACGTTCGTCCCGACGGTCGCGACCCTGCCGCTTCGGCCGCCCGCCGTGCTCGCGAAGTCGGCCGCCTCACTCGACCTGCTCAGCGGTGGGCGGGTGCAGCTGGGCCTCGGGGCGGGCGCGTTCTGGGACGCGATCGCCGCGATGGGCGGCCCGCGCCGCTCGCCCGCGGAGGCCGTCGCCGCCCTGGGCGAGGCCATCGACGTGATTCGGGCGATGTGGAGCGGTCAGCGCTCGGTCAAGGTCGAGGGCGCGCACTACCGGCTTGTGGGCGTGCACCCGGGACCGCAGCCGGGTCCCAGCCTCGGCATCTGGCTCGGCGCCTACGGGCCGAGAATGCTCGCCCTCACCGGTGCCGCCGCCGACGGGTGGCTGCCGTCGCACGCGTTTCTCGGCGTGGACAAGCTCCCCGCCGCGCTCGCCCGCATCGACGACGCCGCGCAGGCCGCGGGCCGCGACCCCGCCCGGCTGCGGAAGATCTACAACATCGCCGGGCTGATCGGCCCGCAGACGAACGAGCCGTTCCGGGGCACGGTCGCGCAGTGGACCGATCAGCTGCTCGCCGTTCACGCGCTCGGGATGAACGGCTTCGTCTACTGGCCTGCCGACGACCACGAGCGCCAGCTCGTCCGCTTCACCGAGGAGGTCGTGCCCGCCGTTCGCGCGGCGCTGGCCTGAGTCGCCGCCGCGGCGGAGCGCCCCGCCGTCGGGCTGGGCTGCGGCGCCGTCGGTTGGCTGCGGCACCGCCGGACTGGGCTGCGCTGCCGGCGGGCTGGGCTGCGCCATCGGGCAATGCCCCGCTCGTGGGCTCGCGCCGTGCTTCTGTTGCGGCGCATGCGTTGCTGTGCCCGCACAAGTGCCGCGACGCCAGCGCGGGCACCGCCTCGCCTGCATCGTGCGCGACCGGGCCTTACGGGATCGCCTTTCCCGTCGCCTCGTCGATGGCGCCCCCGGTCGCCCGCGGGGTCGGCCGCGGGTGCAGCGGCTCCCGCACGCCGGCCGATCCCGGCCCACGGCCCAGCCACAGCCGTACCGACGAGCCCCGCTCCACGCGCTCGCCCGCCGCGGGCTTCTGGTCGACGACGATCTGGCCGCCCGCCGCCGCCGACAGCGGCGGCCCATCCGGGTCGGCGCTGAGCGCCACGAGCCAGGCCGACGCGAGGACCCGCCGGGCGGTGTCCCACTCCAGTCCCACCACGTCCGGCACGACCACGACCTGGGGGCCGTGCTCACCGGGCCCGTCGAGCGCGGCCTCCATCAGCTCGGTCGCCGCTTCCGTGACGGCCTCCTTCCGCTCGTCACTGGTCGACGGCTTGGTGTCGTCCAGGTCCCGCCAGCGCTCCCAGGCCGACTGGCGGGTCACCCCCAGCCGGGTGGCGATCTCCGCCCACGACTTCGCCCGGGCCCGCGCGGTCCGGACGGCGGCGAGCTCGGCCTGGTCGAGCAGCCGCCGCAGCGCGCCGATGTCGGACAACGCGTCCAGGGCCGCGTCACTGTCGGCCGTGCCCCGCTCGTGCCAGCGGCGCAACCGTTTCCACGCCTCATACCCGTCCGGCCAGCGCAATCCGTCCATGCCTGTCAGGCTACCCTGACGCGACTTCGACTTCCGCGGGGAACCTCAAGCGCGGACGGCCCCGCCCGCGCAAGTGCCCACCGTGCCCGTGGCCTCGTCCCCCGTAGCTGGATCCGGCCGAGCGCAGTGGCGCAGGCAGCGCCGTGAGGAGACCGCCGAGGGGACGTGGGCCGTGAGGGTCGCGGCGCTCAGCGCCTGACGAGTCGCCGCAGCGGCGGGACGAGCGTGTCGGACTCGGCCGCGAAGAACGCCGCGTCGACGTCCTCGACGGCGTTGATCGCCCGCTTGGCCACGGCGGCGCCCGTGGGGGTGGGCCGCAGCCGTCGGGCCCGGGTGTCGTTCGGGTCGACCTCCCGGGCGAGCAGCCCCTTCTCGGCCAGCTTCCGCACGACCTCCGAGGTCATCCGCGCGTCGGTGCCCGCCTGCGTCGCGGGCTCCTGCTGATGGGGCACGGCGCCCTGCTCGGTGAGCCACCAGGCCGACGCGAGTAGCACGAACTGCACGTGCGTCAGGTCCGCGTGAGCCGCTAGAACAGGAAGCCCGGACTGCTCGCGGGCCCTTCGGCGAACCGGGTCACCGCTGCGCGGCGGCGAGCAGTCCGGCCATGGCCTCCGGGAAGTCCTCGCTGACCATCGCGCCGACTGCCGCGGCGTCCGGCCCCTCGACCTCCAGCCGGTGCACCACCCGCGTGCCCCCGTCGGCGGTCGGGTGCAGCGTGTGGCTGAACCGCAGGGTGACCTCGTCGAACACGGTCTCGTCGGCGTACCGGACGTTCTCGTCGACGGTCGTGATCGTCGACGAGATCGGATCCTGACCGATCGGCTTCATGACGACGACGGACCCCGCCCGCAACGGGCCGTCGAGCCGCACCCACTCCATCGAGGTGTCCCATTCGGCCCAGTGATCGAGGTCGCTCAGGACGGCCCAGACCGCGGCGGGGGAGGCGGTCGTCTCGGCTGTGTGCTCGTGTTCCCACATGACTTGCTCCTTGCGCTCACGCGGCGATCGCCGAGCCAACGAGGTACGTCGCGGCCGCCGCGATCGCGCCGAACGTCAGCTGGCGCAGGCCGGCCAGCCACCACGAGCGCGTCGTGAACCGGGAAGTGATCGCGCCCGCCACGAACAGCCCGACGGCGCCGACCAACAGTGCCATCATCAACGACGACGACCCCAGCAGGTACGAGACCAACGGGAAGATCCCACCGACGGAGAACGCCACAAACGAGCTGACCGCGGCCGTCCACGGCGAGGGCTGGTCGTCGGGGTCGACTCCGAGCTCCTGGGTGATGTGCACCTTGACCGCGAGTTCCGGGTCCGCGTGCACCTCGCGCGCCACGGCCTCCGCGGTGGGGCGCGTCAGGCCCATCTGCACGTACCCGTCGATGAGCTCGGCCATCTCGCCGTCGGGATGCTCGGTGATCTCGGCGCGCTCGACACGGACCTCGTGCGCCACGGCGTCGTTCTGCGTGTCGACCGATGCGAACTCGCCCAACGCCATCGAGAACGCGCCTGCCACGAGGCCTGCCATGCCGGTGAGGATGATCGTGTGCCGGTCCGCCCCGCCGCCGCCGACGCCTGCGATCAGCGCAATATTCGTCACCAGTCCGTCCATCGCCCCGAACACCCCGGCACGCAGCCAGCCGCCGGAGACGTCCGCATGATGGTGCGTGACCCCAGGCCCGTTCATGCCGGAAAGCCTAGTTTCGTGGAGTGGCCGCCGCCCCGCTGTGGCTCGTCGCCTGCCAGACCGGGCTACCGGTCCCGCTGTGGTTCGACCAGCGGCGCCGCGCCAGCCGCCCACCGCACGGCACGGCCAGCAGGGAACGGCCGAGCCGACTTCCGACAGGGCTCTCAGGTGGGGTCGCTACTCTGAACGTGTGAGTCGGGCGCACGTTCTCGATCTGGTCGGCATGCTGGCGCGCCTCGGCCTTGGCGTCGTCTGGCTCGTCTCGGGCACGCTCAAGGCGCTCGACCTGGACCAGACCGTCGTCGCCGTCCGCGCCTACGACGTGCTGCCACGTGCCGCGGTCGACGCCGTCGCCGCCGTGCTGCCGTTCCTGGAGATCGCCCTCGGCCTGCTGCTCCTGGCCGGGATCGGCACGCGGCTGGTGGCCGTCGTCTCCGGGGTGCTGCTGCTGGTGTTCGTCGTCGGGGTGACCCAGGCGTGGGCGCGCGGGCTCTCGATCGACTGCGGCTGCTTCGGCGGCGGCGGTGCCGTGGCCCCCGGAGCCACGGCCTACGTGCAGGAGATCGTGCGCGACGTCGGGTTCCTCGCGTTGGCCGCGTGGCTCGTCGTCCGACCGCACACCCTGCTCTCGATGGATGCACGGCTGACCGCGGGAAGGACCTGACATGGGCGGAGCGTCACGCAACGAGCGCAAGCGGCGCCAGGACGCGGCCGCGCAACGGCTCGCCGCGGCGGGGATCAAGGTGCCCCCGAAGCGCTCCAACCCGTCGCTCTTGATCGTGATCGCGGTGGTGGTCGTCGCGGTGCTCGTCGGCGGCGTCGTGCTGTACATGCGCAGTTCCTCGAGCAGCGCCACGGCGACGCCCGCCTACACCGCCACGGCCGCGGGCGCCGTCGTCACCGCGGGTACCGGCAAGCCCACGATCGACGTTTACGAGGACTTCCTCTGCCCCAACTGCGAGATCTTCGAGAAGACGTACGGCAACCAGATCGTCTCCGCCCTCAACGAGGGCAAGCTGACCGTGCGGTTCCACTCGATCGCGATCCTCGACTCGCGGACCAATCCGGCGGGGTACTCCACGCGAGCGGCCAATGCGGCACTCTGCGCCGTCCCGGCCGGAATCTACCCGGCGTACCGCGAGAAGCTGTTCGCCAACCAGCCCGCCGAAGGCAGCGCAGGCCTGACCAACGACCAGCTCGTGCAGTTGGGCACCCAGCTCGGCGCGAAGGGCGACTTCGCGGCGTGCGTCACGGGCGCGAAGAATGCCGCGGCCGTCGGTGCGGAGACGAGGAAGGCGGTCGCGGACCCCTCCCTGCAGACCGACGGGGTGTTCGGCACACCGACCGTCGTGGCGAACGGCGCAATCGTGAGCCTCAACAACACGAGCTGGCTCAAGGCGATCACCGGCTGAACCCCGCGCGCCGCCCGGCCGACGGCCTCGTGTACCGTTGGCTGGGCACGGGGCTGTGGCGCAGTTGGTAGCGCATTTGACTGGCAGTCAAAGGGTCAGGGGTTCGAATCCCCTCAGCTCCACTCTTGCGGTCACGTCAGCCCGCAGCATGTTTTCCCAGTTCAAGGCCGGTGTCGAGGCGCTGGTGTCGATCTTTCGGTGATCGACTATTCACGGCTGTGTGTACTGATACTGGAGCAAAACTGGAGCACGGCGTCCGAGGGCACGAAATACTGTCAACGGTCTGCTCCAGTGATCGTGGCCGGTTCTGCGCGCTCGGGGCCCATCGGCGTGGTCTGTGGCAGCTGGACTTCGCCGGCGCGTCTGCCGACCGCTGGGTGGCCGTAGTCCTAAACGGGCCGGGGACGGGCTGGCGGGTCGTGTACGGCCAGCTGGGGCCGTGCTGTGGCCCTACTGCAACGTGACCGCCGTCCGGGGCGCCGGTCGACTCCGGTTTGGGTGTCGAGTCGCGACGTCGGGAGATGTCAATGCCGAAGTCGCGGCGAGCCCAGCCAGGTCGTCGGTGTAGCCCTAGTCCGCCGCCGAGTCCCGTCTCGGCGGTAGATCTCAAGGCAGACGGGTGGGGTCCCAGGTGGCGGCTGGCTGGACACGTCATCGATGGCCGGGCTGCCCGGAATGGGAGCTGCCTGGGTGGATCCCTTCGGGACGATCTTCGCCGGACCGCTGGTCGGTTGCACGAAGTC
Organism: uncultured Actinomycetota bacterium; assembly: GCA_963822805.1. Taxonomy (GTDB): domain Bacteria; phylum Actinomycetota; class Actinomycetes; order Mycobacteriales; family Pseudonocardiaceae; genus Pseudonocardia. Next base: position 128,305 of record CAWGIV010000014.1, read on the forward strand.
AAAGGTCACCGCAGCTGTACGTCGGCGTATCGGAAGGCGCCGGGGATCTGGGACGCAGGCGACCGCCAGTCGACAGAGAGCAAGCTGGCCTTCCAGGCCTCAGGTCCCGTCAGGCCACCCGCTAGTGTGTGCCCGCACACGTACCGTGATCTTCTCCCCGGGTCACGGCCGATCTGTGGCGACGAGATGGTGATCAGTGAGAGTTCGACGCGTCGAGATCTGTAACTTCCGCGGCATCGCCTCGCTTGACTGGCGGATCCCGGCCGACAAGAAGTTCATCTGCCTCGTCGGCCCAGGTGACAGTTGCAAGTCAACGGTCCTCGACGCGATCTACTACACCCTCGGTGACCGTTGGGCGCTGGCCTTCAGCGACACCGACTTCTTCAACGCGGACGTCGAGGTCCCGATCGCCATCAGGGTTGCCCTTGCGTCCCTACCGCCTGAGATCCGGTCACACCAGCAGCTCGGCATGGACCTGTCGGGGATCGACGCGAACGGGGAGTGGGTTCATGACCCCGAAGATGGCTACGAGCCGTGCGTGATCGTCCAGCTCGTCGTCACCAAGGAGATGGAGCCTGCTTGGACGTTGTACCGGCCGGACGGGCACGAAGCCAACCAGGTTGGCGCAGGCACGCGCCGACGCTTCTCGGTCTCCCGGGTCGACGACCGCATCGACAACCACCTGCGATGGACGCGAACGTCAGCGCTGACCCGCTTGACCGACGCCAGCCACGGAACTACCGGCACGCTCGCCACCGCCAACAGAGCGGCGCGTGTAGCCGTGGCTGAGGCCGTGACGCCTGAGCTGAAGGCGCTGGTCGACACCGTGCAGGAACGATTGTCCCACCTCGGTAGTGGCGCCTTCACCAGCTTGCAGCCCGGTCTGGACGTCAGCTCAGCATCTGGTGGCGGCAACCTCGCACTCTTCGACGGCGACGTGCCGCTGACCGGCCACGGGCTTGGTACTCGCCGTCTCGCCGGCATCACCACCCAAGAGATGGCCGCAGAGAACAAGTCCATCATCCTGATCGACGAGATCGAGCACGGTCTTGAGCCTCATCGGCTCGTCCACCTGCTCAAGCACTTGCGGTCCGAGGACCGGCCAGCCCAGGTCTTCACGACGACTCACTCTCCCGTTGCCGTTGAGCAGCTCAACTCGTCAGACCTCGCCGTCGTTCGTGCCAAGCATGGTCACGTCACCGCGGCCTTCATCCCGGATGACCTCAAGTTCGCTCAGGCGACCCTGCGCGGTGGACCGTCAGCATTCCTGGCTCGTCGCGTAGTCGTAACCGAAGGCAAGACTGAGTTCGGCCTCATGCTCGGGCTGGTCAACGACTGGGATCGGGGGTTCAACGCCCAAGACGGCGCAAGCAGCGCCGCCCATGGGGTCGCCATCGCCAACGGAGGAGGATCGAGCGCACCGAACCGCGCGAAGGTTCTGAGGTCGCTCGGCTACGAAGTCGCGCTGTTCCTCGACCACGACGTGCCGAAGCAGAAGGCCGCCGTCGACGCAGCGGTCGCAGCAGGAGTTGAGGCCTTCCGGTGGACCGAGGGTCGAGCAACTGAAGACGAGCTGGTCCAGACTCTCGATGCCACTGGACTTGCCGAACTTCTCAAGTTCGCCGCCACCCTTCGTGGAGGCGAAGCAACCGTCCGGTCGGACCTGCTCAACAAGAAGCAAGCAGACCAGCAGGTGCTAGACCTCGATGTGGTCCAGTGGATTGCCCGAGGTCACTTCAGCCTCGAGACGGCCAGAGCGCTCATCTGCCTCACCGCGCGGGAGCAAAGCTGGTTCAAGAACGTCGACAATGGGCGTGCCCTGGCTGGATGGGTTCAGGACCAGGCCCAGCTCAAGGAGTCGCCGTTCTGGGAGACCGTTGTCAAGGTCGGACAGTTCATTTACGCACCAGCCAAGACGGCTGAGCCAGCCCCAACGCCCGCACCGACAGCAACACCCGCTGGTGCGAACGCGTAGAAGACCGAGTTGAGTCGATGCTCACCGCCGACCTCCGCACGACGGCTATCGACGTGCTGGCCCACCTGCCCTGCTCGCTGGAGATGCCAGCGGGCACCGGCAAGACACAGCTCGTCGCAGCAATGGCAGCGACCACGACCGAGCTTGGTTGCCGGACACTCGTGTTGACGCACACCCACGCCGGTGTCGACGCCATCCGTCGGAGGTTGCGCAAGTTTGGTGTGCCGAAGGTGGCCGTTCGTGTCGACACCATCACCGGTTGGGCATTCGATCTGGTCCGAAGCTACCCAAGCATCGCAGGCGTCATCGTCCCGCACGTCCCCGACTGGACCAAGAGCAAAGAATATGTCGAAGGCGCGGTCAAGGTCGCGCGCGCTAGAGCCATCTCGGACATGCACGCCGCGAGCTTCGAGTACTTCATCGTCGATGAGTACCAAGACTGTGGGGTCCAGCAACACGAACTGATGGCGGCGATTGCGGACGCGATCCCGAGAGCCGGCGTGCTCGGTGATCGCTTGCAAGGGATCTTCGGTTTTAGGGGTCAACCGCTCGTCGACTGGGAAACCCACGTGTTCGAACGGTTTCCTCTGTACGCGATGCAATACGATGCGTGGCGGTGGCATGATTGCAACGCGCCTCTTGGTGAGTGGCTCCTGACGATCAGGCCGATGCTCATGAAAGGTGCCCCGATCGACTTCTCGCAAGTACGTGTTCCTGGCGTCACCTGGGTTCAAGCGGGACAGGGCGTCGTCCGTAACCAGAGCTTACGGCAGTGGCCCGCGGACTCTTCCGTTCTGGTCCTAGGCCAATGGCCAAATGATACCGACGATCACGGAAGGGATCTTCTCGGTGTCTTCGGTGTCATGGAAGATCTGCGCGGCAATTTCATGCACGACTTCCTGACCGAGGTTGAGGCGAGCCCGTCGGAACAGCGACCGGTCGTCGTCGCCAGGTTCGCCAAGCGCTGCTTCGTTGGGCTTGCGGGCCTAGATGTCTCCGTTATGGGCAAGCTCAGCCGTGGCCAGACTGTCAGCAACCTGAAGCGCGACGGCATCGGACCGGTTCAAGCGGCGCTTGATGCCTTACTGCCTGCTCCAAGTCTGTTCGGCGTGTCTCAAGCCATGGCCGCTATCGCAAAAACACCCGGCCTGCGTCTCTACAAGCGAGAGGCTTGGACCGATTGTATTAAGGCCTTGGAGGCGTGCGAGTCGGGTGACAGGATTCCCGCCACCGAAGCTCTTGGCAGGATCCGTGACGGTCTCAGGCACTCTGGCCGACGCCCTGCCAACAGAGTCGTCTCGCGCACCGTCTTGGTCAAGGGGCTGGAGTATGACCATGTGGTCGTCGGGAACGCGGACAAGATTGCGGACTGTCGTAACCTCTATGTAGCGCTGACTAGGGCGAGATACTCGGTGTCGGTAATTAGTCGCACGCCTGTTGTTTGGCTGCAGACAGTTAAGGCATAAGCGACTTTCACTGAGCAAGGCCAGCTGACATCGGCGACGGCGCCTTGAAGGGCGCCTCGGACGGATCATCGTCCTGATGCACCCCAATCCCTGGGGCGGCGAATGTGACGGTGTCAGAGCGATTCCTCGTCGCGGGGATCGGTCAGGAGTCCATCGATGGGCACCTGGCGGCGGGGCGGATTACTGTCGCGGAGTGTGGGTCATGGATCCGGCTACCCGCGCTCCTGTCCCGACCCTGTAGCGATCATGCTCGATCAGGACTAGTCACTGAGGCATGGCTTCGGCGCTGCCAGAGCTCCGCAACGCTGGGTCAGCCGCAATGTTGGTTCGGTTCGGCGGTCGTCAGGACTCGGCCTCCTAGGTCTTGGCACTACCAGCGGCGCGCTGCACAACTCAGTCTGTCTCATCGTGGCCTTGACCTCATTGGTCCGAGCGGGCGTCGTCCATGTACTCGACAAGGTCGACAATGGAAACAACGTCGTAGGGTCCGCCAACATAACCTGCGGCGCATGGCTGTCTGGTCACGAAGAGTGTCCGAAGGACGACACTCGCAGGAGCAGAATCGCCGCGGAGAACTGTGGATCTTACCGCGCGGACGTCAACCAGTAAGTCGTTCTCTTTGTCCGCCAAGTGTAGACGTAGCACCGACGCTTGCCGTCCATGTAGAATCGATCTAACGATCGGCGGATCTCGGCTGATGCGTACACGTCGGACGGATCTTTGACTTCGATTAGCCAAACGTTTGGATCTCCTTCTTTCGCGGCGACGATGTCGACTTCTCCGCTCAGGTGCTTGAGCCCTAGGCGTTGGGGGTCTGTCCGTTTTATGCGGTCGACCACGCGGTATCCGGAGTTGGTGAGCAAACTTGAAACGTGGCGCTCAAGTTCCTTGTTTTGGATTGATCGATAGTCGGCGAGCGCGGCGTCAACGGCTCGTGGAGGCCGGGGGGTCGACCAAGGTAGAATGCCCTGTTCCAAATAGGCGAAGAATCTCTTACCGCTTGCCAGGCAGAGTTGAGGTGATATGACGTATGTGTCTTCATCCAGCGCGACAATCGGGCGAGCGAGGAGTCGATTGCGACGTGTGCGAAGCAGCCACGGTTCCCATCGCTCGGATTTTAGCTCGCTCGTGTTGATGGTGAGCCACTTGAGCGCTGCGTCGATTCTTGAAGCTCCGTCTTCGTCGTCGAACACCGAGCATTGCGAGCGGACGTGTTCATGAATCTCCGAGCGAGAAGCTATGGCGATGGCAGGGATTGGCTCGGCGATAGGCCATTGCGCGAGCGTAGCGCAAGCTACAACTATCTCGGTCGCCTTAACCCCGAAGCTGGATTGAAATGCCACGTCCACGGAATCCGCAAGCGCCTTGTCGAATCTGCGCGCATACTGAGAATACTGATCCGAAATCTGAAGTAGTGAAAGCGCGGAACTGAAAGTCTGCCTATCAAAGTCGTAAACCCGTCGCACCGCGTTAGACTTGGTCGCTTCCTCTATGGTTGCTCGGTGGATATCGAATTCGTAATATTCCGTGACGGTTAAGGAAACGGGGCTGAGCTGGTAATTGATCATCTCGCTTCGTACGGTTGTGCCGAAGTACGCATCTGCTGCTGCCAGTAGGTCCATCCAGCTGATAGGGTCCAGCGGAGAGTCACCTTCGAGGCCTAAGCGCAGGGCTGCTTCGACGCACATCTCCACGGAGAGGCGAATGTTGAGGTAGGAATCTGCCAGCTCGTTAAATTGAGCGACTGGATCCCACCCCAGGGTCAAGACGGTGGCAGACTCTCGAATGTTGCGGGCCGCTGCTGCGCTGCGGTCGATGCATCGCGAGATCTGGTCGAGGCCAAACTCGACAATTTCGCGCCAATCGTACCGGGCAAGCCGGTCTTGTAGGACCTCAAGCGCAGACGGGGCCAAGAGGTCGTTGTCGAGGCGTTTCAACTGCTCGCCAACGAATGTACCAGGGGTGCCGCCGGACGCCGCAAATGCGAGCGCTAGTTCCCGTTTGAGGGCCGACTTCATTCCGTCGCTAATCGCAATTGGCTCCGGGAGGTCAAACGGCTGCCCCTCGAACTCCCCGATGCGAGATACAAAGGTAGGCGGACTTGCTGTCATAGCGTTGTAGAGGAGGCATGAAAGGTCGGAGGGAGCGCCGAGCTGAGTAATTCCAGCACACAGTGTCTCCGCAAGTTGCCGGTGGGCGTCCGCGGGATTTTGGTCAACCAATCAGCAAGAGGTTGCGGAGATCTAGCCCGAGTTGTATCAGCCCTAACGAGTCCACAATCTCGGCCGAAATCATGCAGATGGCTTGGTGCGTATCTGCGTTGTAGTCGGATACGTCCGACGGGCTGGGCAATGTTGCATTCTCGACGGCCAATGAGATTCGGCAACCGCGAAGCTGAATGGCCTCTGCGCAGGCATCCCAAGTGCTGGCCACGTCGTCGACTGCCCACGCGATCCCGCCCACGTACTTCTCCAGGAACACTGCGTACGCGTTGGGCCAGGCGGGGTCTGGGCAAAACAGTGCAAGAGGCACCGATGCGATAGCCGTCACACACCAGCCACTCGGTCCGGGTCGGCAGGCGTCGAATCTGGGGCCCGAGTCCGCTGGCTCAAGCTGGATTGCGTCCGCTGGGCGCGGCTCAGGCATGTCCTCGCCAGTCCGAGGCGCCACGGCTCCGCCTCGTCAGATAGAATGGTCCACCGCTGGATATGGCTGAATCGAAGTCGCCGCTTGAGGGAAGCCTAAGTGCCAGCAATGAGTCCTCGAGACGTGCTTGCTCGGCGCCTCGGAGCCATTCCTCTTCGCTGGCGTGAGGTGCGATATAGATAAGCGGGTTACTGCCACCGCTGAAGAAGCTCTTGCCGTTACTCCGCCAGCTCTCCCAGTAGTTGATGCCTTCCCAGCCAAATGCGAGCATCGGTTCGTTGGCAGGGTCGGGCGATCGCGAAGGTACACCAGATCGGGCTAGGTCGCGACAAAACAAGTAGAAGTCGACGTCTGAATCTGCCGTCTTGGCTATCCACCGTAAGTCTTCGAGCGATAATGTTGCCGCACCCTTGATGCGTGGCGGAATGGTATGCCCTGGTCCGGCAAATACAATTAGCGGCACCACCTCCGAGCGCTTGTCTAGGCGGAGTGTTCCATCGGCCAGCGGAACAGGGAGGTAACCGTAGGAGTCGCGCTCCGACTCGCTCATGTTGGCAATCTTTACCGCCATGAACTCGGCAGGCTGTTTCCGTGCGCGTAAGTCTACGTCGGCGTGAACTTGAACGAGTACAGCTCGTGCCGGTCCAAACCTACAAACAAATGCTATGGCGTTCATCGGGCTGACGGTCGGTGTGCCGTCGGTTTCCATGAAGTGGCCGACCTCGCCCAGATGCCATAGCGACCGCCGCACCTGGATTGAAACGGCTCTGGTCCAACTCGCAATCGTTTCTTTGCTTCTGACGCTCTGCGAGAGCTCCGCCACGCCGCTAACCCACGATTCCGGCAGAAGTGACAGCGGGAGCCACCATCGACGCACGGCATCTCCTGGAGCCGCGGCTCCCTGCTTTGATCGCGTTGGGGAGATCCAGTCGTGGGGAAGCCAAAGCGCAAGAGCAGATCCGAAAGATTCCTGCATCTGCCCCACGGCGTATGAGATCTCGGCGGGTTTGCGTGTTGCCCACGCGAGTGCTTTTCCGATTCGCTCAGTGTTATCAGTCGGAGCCAAGTCGAAATCCTCCGAGAATGTCGTCATTCGCGCAATCTCATTGCGGGTGAGGATCGGCGCGTCGCCGATTCCTGGGCGGTCGCCGCCATGCCAACCCTCAGACATCGCCGATGCCATGCTGTGAATCACGTATAACGCAACTCGTGTCAGATGTCTAATTCCGAATCCGTGGCGAGAGATGACGCTGTCATCGATTGCGTCGGACAAGAGTCGGGCCCGTGCAACATCGGCAATTGGTCGCTCTGTCTGGCCTGGGAAGAGCCGATAATTCTTCCCTTCCCATCGCGCAACGACTCTCAGTCGCTGATCATGTGGAACGAAGTCTTCCAGATGCCGGAGCTGAGGTTGGTCCCGCAGGACCGCTCGGAGGAGATGTCGCAACCGTTGCGGCGAAAGAGGAACTCCACCGTGGTTTGGCGCCTGAAGGACCTTCCACAAGAGGTGATGAAGTGACGCCCAACGATGACCGCATCCTGGACTTGATCCCGCCGCCTGTATCGTGGCGAGCGCGGATTGAATCGAAATCCTGCCGATCTGGTCTTCGAGGTCAGCGGTGGGGGAGCGGTCGCGATGATTGCGGTTGCCCTGACCTCTCCGGCGGGTCGCACCAGCCATCGAACCTCCGTATCTTGCAAGGAGGCGAAAGCATAGCGTCCGGCTCGAGACAAGGGTACGAAGTTCCCGGTTGGGGATGGATCGCTCCCGAGAGGAGGCGTCTTCCGCCTTCTATCGCAGCCCGTGGCGGCCTCGACCTCGGCTTCGTGGCCTCTCCGGCGATCATGATGGCCATAGCTGTCGCTGATTATCTGAGGGGCACTCCCGGGTGCGGTCCTGAGAGACCTCGACCTTGCCCGCGGCGGCGGCTTCGCCTGTTCTGCCTGGTGCGACCGCGTTGCTGCCTGATCCTGGCCACGGACGCAGACAACCGGCCGCCCTGGCGTAGCAGCAATGCGGTCTCGCCGACGACGAGAAAAAGTTGGATGTCGAGCGCGTCGCGTCGCCACCTCGAGGTCAACACGCCGACGACCGAGGACATCAACAGCAGCCTCTGGGGCGCCCGCCACGGCGGCCACGTCACGACAGCCGAAGTCCTGCTGTCCACGGGGCCGACATCAACTGGGTCGGCTACGACGGACTCACACCCCTCGACCCCGCCCGCCGCTCCGAAGCCACCGAGGTCACCGCCTGGCTCGAGGAACACGGCGCAATCTCCGCCGACCAACCAGACGGACCCCGACCCTGCTTCGCTCTACCGTCGCGGACGCCGTTGACTAGTGCAGACAAGGATCAAGACCTCGATCCGGCGAACTGCGGAGGTCGTAGTCGCTGGCTACTCACCGGCCACCGGCAACGCCGGCGTGCTCGACTCGCTGCTGGTGGCCGCCCACACTGACGACGGGTAGCTGGTGTACGTCCGGGATGTCTGGACCGGGTTCACTGACGCCGCCCGCCGCCACCTGCGCGCTGTTCTGCTGCCGCTGCACCGGGATAGTCCGCCGTTCTACGGGGAGTTCGTGCGGGCCCGGGCGGGCCCGGTCGCCCGCCCAACCGGACGGTCGTGCATCGGGTCGAGCCCCCGGTTGGTGGGTGAGATCGAGTACGGGGTCCCGAGGGCAACTTCCGGCATCCCTCGTGGCGTGGGCTGCGTCCGGACTACAGGATCCGCGTCCGCGCGATGGGGGCGGCGATTCTGTCGTTCGGTAACGATGATCTTACTCCGGGCGAAGATCTCTGTACGAGTGGATCGTGCCGCTGAGGGCGATGCCGTCGAGGACGGGGGAGCGGTGTCGCCGGAAGCGGCAGGAACCCAACGCGTCGGCGTGTGGTTCGAACGGATGGCCCACATCCCAGGTCTGGGGTTTCGCGGTAGTCCTGGAATCGATCGAGCTCGTCTACCAGGTGTTGGGCTGACGCCGTCGTCGCAGACGACGTTCGGGATGCTGATGTGGTCGGGGTTGACTTCGGGACAACGGACGTCGCGGTCTCCGGCGATGGAGCACATCCCGGCGGATCCCGCGGGGCTCGAACTTGCTGAGCTCCTGCGAGTGACGTGGGAGTCGCTCGAGCTTCCGGGTGAACCGATCGCTTATCACTTTGCACTCCAGACTGCGGTGGGTGCTCTGTGGGAGCGGCGAGGGCGCGAACCCGAGGGTCTAACCGCTTTAGAGACTTTCGCGTTATGGGATTTACGACTCATCGAGGTGGAGCCGGCGGCGGGTTCTGTCATTAGAGCAGATGAAGGCTTGGCTCTGCACTTGTCATCTGCCGACCTACTGATTCGTCTCTTCGAGAGGGAGGGCGCATTACGAGAGGCGCTCGATATCGCTCGCCGCGTCGAGCGGCTCGGTAATGGGCAAGCGGACAAGGCTGTGGCCAGGCTGTCGACCAGAATCGCTACCTCGGATGCCGCGCCATGAATTGCAGGTTGACGCATCCGCTGCCAGCATCGTCCTATCTGGAGGATGCCTTCGTTCGGTGGGTGCTCACCCCGGCGACGTCGGTCACCATCACCGCTCAGGTGACTGCGCAGTATCCGGTTCCGGTGGGCGGGCACACCTACCGACTCGACTACCTCATCGCGGGTGCGCGACTTCGGATCGCTGTGGAACTCGATGGCTTTGAGTTCCACAGCAACCGACACGCGTTCACCTACGATCGGGTTCGGCAGAACGATCTCGCCGGTCTCGGCTTGACGATCCTGCGATTCTCCTACGATGCGATTCGCCTTGATACCGCACGTTGTGTCGCACAACTACAAGCCGTCCTAGCCGCAGACCCTTTCTTGGCCCGATTCGTGATCCCGCATCCTGTCGTGCCAATCCCGGACATGACCCCGGACCCGTTGCGCGCGATGGATCGTGCGCCACTCGACGGCCAACCTCCGGCGACTTTCTTCGACCGCGCACGACGCTGTCTGGATCGCAGGCCCCTGCGTTCCTGCCAGCAGGAGGCGCTGGCTGCGCTGGCCAACTACTACGCCGCAGGGGAACGCAGCGCAGCCGCCGTCATGTCGGTCGGTGCCGGTAAGACCGCTCTCGGTGTCGCGGCGACGTTCGCCTTCGCCCACCGCCGAGCCCTGATCGTGACCCCGGGATCCGTGATCCGAGGAACCTTCGACACCGCATTGGATCACACCAACCCCCGCAATGTCCTCTACGGCCTTCCGGGCGGACCGCTCATCCCTGGATGCGTACCCCCGATCACCCGTGTGCTTGACCGCGACACAGGCCCGATCCGGCACATCAGTCGAGATCAGCTGCTTAGCGCGGACATCATCGTCACCAACTTCCATTCGTTGGGCACCGGCGCGGATCCCGATCACCTGCTCAGCAAGCTGGGACCTGAGGACATCGACTTCATCGTCGTCGACGAGGCCCACATCGCCGCCTCGGAGTCCTACCAGCGGTTGTTCGCCCGCTTCCCGCAGGCGCGAACCCTGCTGATGTCGGCGTGTTTCGCCCGGCTCGACGGCAAACCGATAGCTGCGGATGTCGTCTACCGGTATCGGCTGATCGACTCGATCGCCGACGGCACTGCCAAGAACCTGCGGGTCCACCGCTTCGCTCCAGATACCGCCGCCACCGTCTACGAGATCGTCTGGCCAGACGGCCGACGGGAGGAGATTGTAGGCCGTCACGCCCTGATTGCTGTCCTCGGCGATGAGCGAAAACTGGCCCGCGTCACTGCTAAGTCGCATGAACCGATCCGCCAGATCATGCGGGTGACACGGCGATGTCTCGACGATCAAGCCGCAATTCTCTATCCGGTCAAACCGAGGGTGTTATTCGCTGCCTTGGGCGAGCGCCACGCCGAGCAGATCGCCCGCCTCGCCGAAGAGCACGGCATCCCGTGTGGGACGCTGCACCACACGATGACCGACGCCCAGATTGCTCGGACCCGTGCCCGGTTCGAACGCGACTCCGGCGACCTGCAAGGCATTGTGCAGCTGAAGATGCTCGGTCAAGGATACGATTTCCCGCCGATCACGGTGGTCGTACCGATGCGGCCCTACGGCAGCTTCAGCGAGTTCTACCAGTTCATCGGGCGCGGCTGCCGTGTGTTGACCCACCCTGCGCTGGCCGGGCGGGTGACTCCGGAGCAGCAGTACCTCGATCTCATCTATCATGCTGAACTCGGCCTCCATGACCATCTGGATACGATCCGCGCCGAGAATGATATGGACCCTGGTGTCGTCCCCGTAATTGACGAGACCGGCCACGGTCCTGCTGATCACGACCCGCGAGATGTGGGATCAAGCGGCGCAGGATCGTCCGCGCATCCGGACGCTTACGTGCTCTACGAGCACGGACAGATCGAGGAGCGCATCGTGCACGACGCCGGACGCGTCGAAGCCCGACGTGAGGAGCGTGAGCTTGAGGCTCTCGCCCAGCGCTACGCCGTGTTCGCCGCCTCAACTGAGCACCCGCCCACCTTCGAACAGTTCGTCTCCGTCATCAGGGGCGCCCGTGAATGAACCGGGCTTCGCTAAGGCACTCAGCACCTCAACCACCCCGACGGAAATGCTCGAAGCCGAGCGAGCTGCAGGGAAAGAAGCTCGCTTCATCGAGGTGGACGCTATGACGACCGACCTGCTCGCTGCGGCGCTGCGCGGACAACCAATCGCGAAGATCACCGAGTCCCGTGACGGCGCCCGGCCCACGGCCAGCGTGCACCTCGAGCCGATGAACCCCGTGCAGCGCTTGTTCGTCGAGGGCCGTTTTGGGTTGGCCGCCCAGCAGTCGAGAGGCGCGTGGTTCCTTCCCGAACAGGTCAGCCTGAAGGTCGGTCAGCTGAACCTGCTGTCCTACCTCCACCGCTTCCCAGCTCAAGCCTTCACCCTCGCCGACACCGACACCGCACGTCTCCAGGTCGCCGACAACCCGGATGCCTTGTTCACCTGGGCGGTGCTGCTTCCACTCTTCGAAGTCGTGACCGCCCCGCTAACGCTGCGGGCCAGCATCCCCACCGGTGAACCCGCCGACCTGCGCGCCCGCTGGACCGCCATCGAGGGCAGCTACGGGCGGCTCGGAATCGACGTCCGAGAGGCGCTCACGCCGTTCCGATCCGCAGCGGCATGGGCCAAGCTCGCCCGCGATGATCAACAAGCCGCTCGAGCTGAATTCTGCACGGCGATGCGCGAGCAGCAGGCCTCCTCCATTGTCACTCGATTCCGCGCGGAACGGGTGCGAAGCCTCGCGGCAGCCTTTGTGAAAAGGACAAAGGGTGAGAGTCCGCTGGCGCGTCGAGTCCTGACTCGAGCCCTCCAACCGGTCCTCGCGGCCTACTTCGGGGGGGATTGGCTCGAGCTGCTCGACTACCTCGACGCCCGGCCCAATCCCGGCGAGGAGATCGTCGCAGCGCTGCCCGAGGCACGATTCTTCCTGGGCGGCGCATCCCGGGCTGCCGCGGTGGCCGCCGAACACGGCCTTGAACTTGATCAAGTGCACGCCATGCTCGCGGCGTACCTCGGTCAGTCGACCTCGATCTCACCAGTCGACGAGCGAGTAGCCACCATGAAGCGTTGGTGGCAACAGTTTGATGCCGTGCATGCCCGCCAGCAGCCCAGCATGCTGCCCCTCTGGGGACTGGTTGACGAAGGCATCTACAGCGCAGGGAACGACGACAACCCTCGCACACCGATCCCCAGGATGTATCGCCAGCTCCTGACCCCCGACCTCGTTCAAGACGTCGACCGACTCTGGGACGGGCTGACCCTGCCGCGCTGGCCCCAACGCACCGTCAGCGAACCCCACCCGCACCGCCTGATGGCCGAGGCATTCGGCCCGGCCTTGACTTTCTGGCACGGCGTCGCCCTCACCAGCTGGTACGTCAGCGAGGGTCCGTACTCCCGCACCAACCTCTCGGGCCTCGCCCACTACCACCGCAAGCAACTTGCCCACCTGACCGAACTCGGAACCCCCATCGATCCGCGAATGTTTGACGAACTCGCGCTAGCCGAGGGCCACCTGGGTGAACCCATACGCGTCGGTGATACAACCCGCACCGTGACCGGCGCCAACGGTATCGGCACGCTGACCCTCCATAGCGGCGGCTGGGACCGCCGCGACGGCTTCGAAACCCTTCGAGACATCGTGACCCGCTACCGCCAGATATGGACCACGACGCACCTCGACAACTACTTACGCACGCGATGGCACAACGACTTGACCACAACAGCCCACGAATTCCATCGCTTCATCGCCGCCAAAGCCAAACCGCCAACGCTTAAGCAATTTGCCAAATTCGCCGCGCCCACCGCGAATCACTGGTTCGGCGGCGACCTCGCTGGCTTGTACGCCGCGCTCGGAGAGCTGGCCCCGGCACAGCCGGAACGAGTAGATCTCCTGCCGGTGGACGCTCACGAGTTCGTCGCTGCCGTGTACGCCGCTCTCGGTGGTCAGCCCTACGACGATGACCTCGTCGCCACCGAACCCGACACCTACCGCCGATACTGGGCGCTGTCACGGCTTGCCGCGGCGAGCGTGTACTTCGTCCAAACCATCGAAGCTCTAGGTCGACAACCCGAACCCACCGAATTTAACGCGAAACGATACGAATGGCCCTGGCCTGACGGTGTTAACGAGGGATGGCCGATTTACAGCGCTGTCATCAATCAACTCGTGGCCACACCGCCAACGCAGTTCGCGCCTACGCCGAAGCTCAGACGGTCCCGCGCCAGTAGCCTTGCCATTGACAGGCGAGTCCCCGCCACATCGCCACTCACACCGCAAGTCGCAGCAGCTGCGGTCACTACTGCCGCTACCTTGGCGTCGCTGCGAGCGACGGAACCCCCAAGATCGACAACCCCGCCGACCCCAACCAAAGCAGCTGCACAGCGGATCGACAATGCCCCCACCGTTCCGTTCGGCAGGCCCGCAGCAGGAATTAGTGTAAGCGCCATATCGGTTCGAACTGCGAACCTTCACGAAGCCGCAACCGCTCCAACAATTCCATTCCCACGCCTTATAGACCTGCCGAATCGACCGAATCTGGCGAACCCGCATACAGTGTCACACTTGCCGTCGAACTCATCGACGCGCACGCAACGAAACCATTCCGATAGGACCTACTCGACGGCACCGGCAAAGCCTGCGAGCCTCTCCAGGGCAACTGTAGGTCGCAGCATCGTCCGCCGAGCCGCGGCTGTTATCCTTGTTGCCATAAGCGGACTGCTTACCTTGTCTGCTGTACTTTCTGCCGTCGGGGGCTATCACGGCATCGGCCCGATAATCGTCATCCTACTCGCGTTGGGTGTCGGAGTTTCGGGCCGTAAACTGCTCAGATCCAAACGGGAGCATAAACCCTAGCGCCGGATCAGGTAACCGGCTGGCGGCGCGCCCAGGATCGGCAGCTTATCGATTTTTAAATCGCGACGTCTGACGGCAATCCGGGCATGAGCTTCAGCCTCGGCGATCCGACGGTCATCCGATAATGGGCATTATGTCAAGAACCTGCCGATCAGCGCGACGTCGACGGTGAATCGCCTGTCGCACGGTCTGGACCGAGGCGCTTTCTTTTCGAACGACTCTAACTGGGATGACGACTGTTGAAGACTTCCACAGCCGCGGCGGGATATCGCGATCGCGTGTCGACTCTTGTCGAGCCTGCCGACCGAATTTCTGGACATGCCGGGCCGGATTTACACCGAACGCGTAGTGACGTCGACAGGTGCTGTCGACCTGCTGGTGGCGGGGGCTGCGGGCTGATGGTTAGTCGACGGGGTCGGCTCGGGAGAGCCGCACCTCCTCGATGTCGAGCAGGGTCTGGATCTGGTCTGGATCTGGCGCAGCACGATGTCGTCGATGCGCTGCTCGTCGCGCAAATCGAGGAGCGCCTCGTGCTTGCGGGCGATGAGGGCGAGCCAGAGACTGGTGTATTGGTCGTCGTGCCGGATCACCTGGTCGCCCTCGGCGCCATCGGCCGCCAGCACCTTCCGCCGCTTCTCGATCTCCGTGCGCACCCGCTCGACCACGCGCTCGTCGGTGCCCAGCTCGGCTGCGGTGGCGGCGATCGCGCCGATCGCGGCGTCGGTGATGAACAGCTGGGCGTACTGCCGTTCCTCGGTGACGGAGTTGTCGAACGGGAGCCGCGCGAACCGCACCACACGCGGCAGCAGCAGCGCCTGCAGCAGAGTCAGCACGATCACCCCGCAGGTGATGACCACGATGAGGTCGCGGTCGGGGAAGGGCGCGCCGGAGTCCAGGGTGCGCGGTACGGCGAGTACCGCGGCGAGCGAGACCGCGCCGCGGAACCCGGCCACGCCGCTGACCGAACGCTGCCGGGCCCCGAGCCGGCGCAGCCGCTGCGCAGGCCGCCGGTCGAGTGCGCGGATGATGTAGGGCGTGGTGTAGAGCCACGCCCAGCGCACCCCGATCACCACCGCGGTGATCAGTAGGATGTCGACCAGTGCGCGAATGAGCGAGACGCTGGAAAGGTCGCGGATCGCGGTCTGGGCCTGAAGGCCGACGAGTACGAACAGCGCGCTGCTGAGCACCGTCGTCGAGACAGTCCAGAACGGCACCGAGGTCTGGCGGGTGAGCGCGCCGGTGATGCGGGGGGTCACCTGGCTCATGAACAGTCCGCACACGACGACCGCCAGCACTCCGGACGCGTGGATCGACTCGGCCAGCAGGAAGGCGGCGAACGGCGTCACCAACATCGCGATGTTCTCCAGCATCGGGTCGTCCATCCGGCGGCGCAGCTGCCAGCTGAGCAGACCCATCAGCGCGCCGGTGAGCAGGCCGCCGCCGTAGGCCAAGACCAGCAGGCCGCCCACGTGCAGCGGTGTCAGCTGCTCCTCGCCAACGGTGACCCCGACCGCGAGGCCGTAGATCACCAGCGCGGTGCCGTCGTTGACCAGGCTTTCCGCGCGCAGCACGGTCACGGTCCGGCGAGGCAGCTTCCGGGCCAGGACGCCGACCGCGGTCGCGTCGGTCGGCGCGAGCGCGGCTCCGAGGACCCAGGCCGGTCCCCACTCCAGTCCGATCGCGTGCGCCGCGGCTGCCACCGCTGCGGCGGTGGCGAGGACCAGCACGGTGCTGGTGAGGACCACGACCCGCAGGTTGTTGCGGATCTCTCGCAGCGAGGTGGTCAGGCTCTCCCAGTAGAGCAGCACCGGCAGGAACAGCAGCAGCACGACCTCCGGTGGCAGCTGGGCCTGGCGTAGGTGCGGCACGAAACCGATCAGTACACCTACGAGCACCAGCAGGATCGCCGGTGCGATCGGGTAGCGACGAGCGAGCGCACCGCACACGACCAAGGCGACGCCGAGGGTCACCGCCATCTCCAGTCCCAGCACGCATACATCGTGACCGATTTCAGCGCCAGGTCGAACAGAGCCTCGCTTCGCCCGTCGGCACGCCGCAGCAGATCATGCTGGCTGCATCGCTGTCGGCCAGCGCGGCCGGGGTGGTGCTTGTGGTGCTGCCGGTCACCGGCGTCGGCGCTCCCGCTGTGGGCGGCGCTGTTCGGAGTCGGGTTCGTGCTGCCGAACGCGCCGGTGCTCGCATTGGCGCCCTATGGCGACTCGGCTGGCACGGCACCTTCGCTGCTGGGCGGGGTCCTGTTCGGCGTCCGCGCGGCGGTGTCGCCCCTGGTCGGGCTGCTGGGCGACGATGCGGCGCGATGGCGGCGGTTATCGCGGGGCGGCCTGGTGCTCGCCACTGCCGTCCTGGTTGTCGTGGCCCGACCGTGGCGGATCACGACGTCGGCGAGCTGACCCGGAGTGAAGTCGACGACCTGCGAGGACCCACTCTTGCGTGAAGCTGCTCAGCTCGCAGTGGCGTCGGCTCGGACTGTCGAGCGGGGGTGCGAGCAGCGCCGTCTCTTGGACGACCGGTGGACGCGAGTTGCCGATGCCGTGGGCGGGATGTGTTCTGCCTGCGCTATGTCAAGGCCGGGCTGGGACTGTCGCTGATCACGGCAGGGATCGTCCTGGTCGTCATGGCCATCGCCACGGTCTGTAGAGCGCAGTCCGGTTGACCGGGTGCGGCGGCCCTCGGCCAGGCCGTCAGTGCACCCCGCAGGTCTGCCCGCCGCGGGTCCGGCCAGCTCGCGCTGTGGGAGGGTGGTCTCATGGCTGAGGTGGCTGATCGGCGTGCGGGGTTCCACTCGGTGACACCGCGCATGATCGTCGGCGATCTCGAAGGCGCTGTGTCCTTCCTGCGAACCGTTTTCGGCGCGGTCGGTGAGGCGCATGCGGGTCGGCCCGCTGAGATCCGGATCGGCGACTCACTCGTGATGATCACGAAGGCGGGTGAGCGGGAGTTGTTCCCGGCGTTTCTCTACGTGTATGTCGAGGACGTGGACGCGGCTTACCAGCGGGCCGTGGCTGCAGGCGCGGTCAGCTTGGAGGAGCCGACCGAGACTCCTTACGGCGACCGGCGGGCGATGGTGCGCGATCCGTTCGACAACGTCTTCCAGATCGCGCGGTGCGGTCGCGACTGACGGGCGGATCGGGTGGAGCACCTCGAGTCAAAGGGTCAGGGGTTCGAATCCCCTCAGCTCCACCCAAGAAACACCAGGTCAGGGCCTTGATTTCACTGCCCCGACTTCCGAAGATCATAGGCACACGTGGGTGTGATCGATCCTGTCGAGCCCTGGTCAGGGCGGTAGGTGACCATGGAGTAGATGTTCGCGGTCTGCCCGGCGTTGATGTTGAAGTAGGCGATCCTGATCGAGGTGCCGAACGGTATCGGGAAGGTGATCAGGAAGGCGGTGAGGTAGTTTGCGCTGTTGATCTCGACGTGGACGTGTTCGCAGGAGTGGCTGGTGTTGGCGCTGCCTGCGCCCAGTGGGTGGCCAGCACAGTGAGCCGTTCCGAGTAACGGCGGCTGACTCTGTGTAGTCGCCGGAGGGCGCGACACGCCGGAGCAAGGTCCCACGAAAGAGCGCGGAACCCCGCTACAAGAGGTGATCCGACCAAAGATCATCTGCACGAGGGTTCCGCGCCACCATGAGTGTCACATACACCGCCGTCCTGAACGTGTCCGAGGACAGTGTGTTGTTCCTGTCCGCTCTGCTGCACGACGAGCGGGTCCGCCGCGGCACCCGCAAGGACACCCGGGCGTTGGGCACCTACAAGCAGGCCGTGCTGGTGCTGCGCTGGCTGTTCGACGACACCCGCATGACCCAGTTGGCCCGCGACAACGGCATCAGCACCTCGACCACCTACGCCTACCGCGACGAAGCCCTTGCGGTGCTGGCCGCGCGCAAGCCGTCGCTGCACGGGCGTTGTTGGCGGCCAAGGCGGGCGGGCACAGCCATGTGATCGTGGACGGCACGCTGATCTACACCGACCGCAACCGCGCACCCGGCCCGACCCCGGGGGTGGATTTGTGGTGGAGCGGTAAGCACTACCATCACGGCGGGAACGTGCAGGTCGTGTCCGCCCCGGACGGCTGGCCGCTGTGGGTCTCCGACGTGCGCCCGGGCCGCGAGCACGACACCACCGCCGCCCGTGCCGATCCCGACCTGCTCGAGAAGATCCGGGCCTGGGTCGACGACGGCCGGCTCGGCCTGGCCGACCTGGGCTACGAAGGTGAAGCCGAGCTCCTGCGGATCCCGATCAAGAAGCCCGCCGGTGGTGTCCTGACCGTCGACCAGCAGGCCTTCAACGCGGTCCACGGCGCCCTGCGGGCCCTGGGTGAACGGGCGAACAGCCTGCTCAAGACCACCTTCAAGACCCTCCGTCGCTGGCGCGGCTGCCCCCGGCGCATCGGCACCGTCGTTGCCGCCGCGCTCGTGCTGCTCCACCACGAGCACGCCCGGACGACATGACCAGGAAGGGTTCACAATCGGTGATCAACCCGTTGCTCGGAAAGGCTCAGTGCCCATGTCGATGTCGATCGTGGCGTTGGGTGAGCCGTCGTAGTACACGCGCAGGCGGCCATCCAGGGCGGGAGCATTGCCGCCGCCCAGGGCCATCCAGAGGGAGTCGACCACTCCGGGGCCGGTCCGGTTACACAGGGTGCGCTCGGTGTTGGGGGGCAGCACCGAGGCGTTTTCCACCTTGTCGATCCGCAGCTTGGCTTGGAGGAGTGGGGCCAGCGGGTTCACCATTGCCAACGCTTCCCTATCTCATCTCTAGGGTCGGTGCCCGGTCGGTGCCGGGCGCGGGTTTGACGCGACCCTTGGTCTCGATGGGATGACGCCCGCACTCAGCTTGGCGTTTAACCTCCCTGCTGCGCCGTGAGCGACTTCTTCGTGTCCGGTTTGACGTGTTTGCCGACGGGGTGATGCGGTGCGGGCCGGAAGTTGTGGGAGCCGGGCGGGCGGCCGGGACCGGGGTGGGCGGGTTTCGGCGCGCAGGCGGGCTGGGCGGTCTTCGCGCGGAGGTGGCGAAACCCGCGGCGTACCCGGGCGGGGGTCAGCCGGTCTGGTGGGGCGGGTCGCTCCCAGGGGCGGCGCAGATCATCGGTGTGGCCGCCGGCCAGCCGCAGCTGGGTGTGCGCGGTGATGATCAGCCAGGTCCAGCGGTCGGCGGCGGCGGGATCGCGGATCTTCGGTACTGTCCAGCCGAGGGTCTGCTTGAACAGGCGAAAGGTGTGCTCGAGGTCGAAACGGCGCAAGAACGCCTGCCAGCAACGGTCGACATCCGCGGGGGTGGCACCGGTTTTCGACCACCACAGCCACAACGGTTTCGGGGCCTGGCCGCCGGGCAACCGGTCTACCTGCAGCCGGATCAGGGTGCCCTCGATGATCGGGAGCTCGCCGGGGTGGTCGGCCCAGGCGCCGCGGTGGGCCAACCTTGGTGCAGCCGATCCCAGGCCTGCGCGGTGGCGGTGCCGTAGCGGGTGGTGTCGGTCGTGGTGGACACCACCGCGCTCGGTCCGTCCCCGGCGCGGGCGAGGGCGAACTCGGCGCCATGGCGGCGTGGACCCCCCCGGCGCCGGCGCAGCGAGCGGGCGCGGGGAAACACAGCACCCGATCGGAACGGAGCCGACCGAGCAACTCCACCAAGCGGTGGCCGTGCCATGTCCCGCCGACACGCCGAACAACATCAACGATCAGCTCAGACCAGGGCGCCGAGGTTAAACGTCAAGCTCAGGGTGGCGTGCTGACGAGCGCCATTGTGTCCAGGCCGTCCCCGGCTGTGCCCAGTACCGGACCCGGGAAATGTCGACGAAGGGTTCAACGCTTCACGGGACGCCGTCGTCGATCAGCCGGCTTCTGTTAGCACGGCTCGCCGCAGTGGTCAGCGCGGCTGTCAGCCCGGGAGTTCTGTGCCCGTTCGTTCCCCAAGCGGAAAATGCGGCATGCATTGGTCACTTGCGTGCCGTGCCGGAGTTGTCCGGTTCGCATAGGTGTTGTTCATTAAAATGATCGCCGCATCGCTTGGTCTCGGGTGACCGGATCGACCGCTCGGATCACGAGATGGAGAAAGCATGGAACACCATGGCGAGGTCAAGGTGTTGCTCGACGCAGATGTGGATGGGTCTTTGGTGAGTTGCCCGGTCTGCTGCTTGGGTCGGGCAGCGGTGTTGGGCAGGATGATCCTGTGATGCTGCCGCTCGCGATCATCGCGATGCTATTCCTTCATCTCGTGTCACCAGCGGGTTCTGCGACGGCCCACACCGCGGAGTCCGGGGCGATCCGTGGCAGCAGCCCCTGCCGGGACCGGCAGGGGTCGGGCGCCACGGCCACTCGTGCCGACGGTGGGGACTGTGGCAGTGCGCCGAAGCCCTTCACCACACCGCTGATGGGCTTCGAGCCGGGTGGGAACGTCGTGGCCTACGACGGTTGGTACTATGTGCCGGTCAAACTGGGTACCGAACCCCGCATCCGCATGGCCAGGTTCGGGTCGTTGGCCGCGATGTCGGTCCTGAAGGACGAGCGGTCGCTGCTGTCGCAGAGGGTCGTGTGGGACGGCGCCGGCTCCCCGGCCAGTGGCTTCATCAACTGGCCCGTGGCGATGTATCGCCTGCAGGGCAAGTGGTTCATCTACATGGACGCCTCGCGTCGCAATCCGCCCAATTTCACGGACAGGTTGTACGTCCTCGAATCCGATACGGACAATCCGATGGGTGGCTGGACGCTGAAGGGTCGGGTCGGCCAGGACACCTGGACGATCGGCTTCTGCCCGTTCGTGTGGCAGGGCCGGCTGTACATGGTGGTATCGAACCGCGAGCACCACACGCCCGGCACCCACCAGGCCCTGGCTATCGCTGGTATGCGCAACCCCTGGACGACGACGAGCGACTGGATCAGCTTGACCGATCCGACCTACGGCTGGGAGAAGTGGAGCATCAAGGGACCGGGGACGGCGCCCATCAACGAGGTCGACCAACCGATCATCCATAACGGCAAACTGCATGTCATTTTCTCGGCCAGCCATGTCAACAGTCCGAACTATGCGGCCGGTCGGCTCACCTACAACGGCTCGGGCAGCCTGACCGACCGGAGGAACTGGGCGAAGCACAGCCGGCCGATCCTCAGCCGCACCACCCGGACTGCCGGGCCGGGTCAGACCTTCGTCTTCACCTCGCTCGATGGAAGCGTCGACTACCTCGGATACGCCTACTGGAGGACGCCGGGCGTCCAGGCGCCAAGGCCGATCGGTGTCACGCCGATCCGTTGGGATGCCAACGACGACCCGATCGTCAACCCGCCACCGGATCCGGGCACACGGTTCCTGGAACCGGCCGCGCCGGACCAGCGGACGGCCGCTCGTCCCCGGTCACCGCCGGGACCCGCCGAGCGGCACCGCGCCGGCGGACCAGGGCGAGGGCGGGCGCCGAGGATCGCAGCGCCTCGGCAGCGTCACGGCGGGCAGAGGGTGACGTTCGCCGCGGGTTGATCTCGTCGGGCTGCGTTCGGGCGGGTTGACGCGGACGTGGCCGAGTAGGGCTTCGCGGGGTCACGCTCGAAGGGCTGGCCGCACGTCGAGCACGGGGCCGAGTTCGCCGTGCTACGGATGCACGAGGAACGGACAGGTCGCGCTCGGCCGGGACGGTCGCGGGACGAGCGCGTGCACGACCAGCGCCACGATGCCGATCAGCATGTTGTCGCAGGACTTTAAGGAGCCCTGCGACAGCTGGCGCGTCCCGGGCTGCGGCGCCTGGCGATGGGCCAATTGCGTCGTCGAGGAGCCAAGGCGTTCTATCGTGGTCGCGAACTGGCCCTGCCTACGCGATGACGAAACTCGGCACCGACGGGCAGGTGGTGACGAGGAACGGCAGTGCCTCCCATGACCATGACCCCGAATACGGCTGCGCGTTCTCGCGGGCTCGCCCCGCACGGACGCACCGCCCGCATCATCGACACAACCGCGGTTGCCGCCACCTCGGCGTTCGCTGGCGGCGCCGTGGTCAGCCAGACCGTGATCGTCCCGGCCTGGCGGGCCATGGATCCGGCCGCGTTCCTGCGTGTGTTCGCGACCTCGGGACCCGTCACCGGAGCGACGGTGTTCCCGTTCGAACTCGCCTCGGTGCTGCTGGCTATCACCACGTACGCGGCGGGCATCCATCGGCGGCCGGGCCGGCTGCTGTGGGCGCTGGCGGTCTTGGGCATGGTGGGGACCCTCGTGCTCCTGGTCTACTTCGTGCCCACGAATCTCGGATTGCTCGACCCGGCCTTCCCACCCCAGGCCGTGGCCGCAGAGCTGACCACCTGGTATCGCTGGAATGGGGCCCGAACCGGCCTGGGCGTCGCATCGGCCGTCGTCGCGTGCATCGCCCTCATCGTCAGCCGCGGCGGCGAGGACACCACGGCGAGGGTGCGGGGCCGTGGCGGGGAGCGCGGCACACCGCGGCGCCGCCGATGATCGGGCAGGGACGCGGCGACGGATAGTGACCACCGGCCCGCGTTCGGGCTTATCGACGGGGGCGCTGAGTGCGGGCCGGTGCGCCAGTCTGATGGCGTGGCGCAGCTTCGGGAAATCGGCGAAGCGCAGGCGAAGCGGCCGCAGCACGATGACGGCGGAGGTGATCGAGTCCATGACGTTAGGTCAGGATTTCTGGGAGGAACGGTGATTGCAGGCTCTGCGTGAGCATCGTGACAAGCTCATGCGAATGCCGCCGAACGGGTGGTTTACCGAGGCGGGTGGAGCTGCGCTCCGGGCGCGCACTCGACGCGGGCTGCGGTCACGGGGCCGAGACACTCTGGCTCGCCGCCCGAGGCTGGACCGTCACCGTCATCGCCGAGGATTGAACCGCCTGCCCGTTCGCGATGAGTGTTTGACGGCGAGTCAAATGCTCACACCTCGAACTCTTTGTCTGGCGGCGGTGGAGCAGGGGTGGAGCAGGCATCTGCGCTGAACGGGCCAGAACTGACGTGAACGGCGCTCAACCGCACCGTCGCGACCTGGACAGAGCTTGTTTTCCTAGGTCAGCGCACTTCGCGGGCCGAACTGGAAGTCAAAGGGTCAGGGGTTCGAATCCCCTCAGCTCCACCCACTCTCACCAGCGGAAACGCTGAATGAGAGGTTTCTGATCGGTCTCTCGTGGTGCCGGACGTGGTGCAAGTCGGTCTTACCCTGGCACCATAGCCCGCCCGACAGCGCGTCGCACCACTCGTTCCCGGGGACGGATCGAGGTCCTGCCGAGCGGTTCGCTGCGTGTCGTCGTCTTCTGCGGTCGCGACCCGCTGACCAAGCGGCGGTTGTACCAACGCGAGCTGATCCCCGCGGGCCCGACCGCGCAGGCCGAGGCCGAGAAGGCGTTGCGGCGGATGGTCGTCGAGATCGACGAGGAGCGGAACCCGCGCACCGCGGCCACGGTCGCACAGCTGCTGGAACGTCACTTCGAGCTGCTGGAGATCGAGCCGAAGACCCTGATCACCTATCGCAGCCTCGCCGAGCGGCATATCGTCCCGTTGCTGGGCAAAGTGAAGGGGGGGAGCTGCGGGCGAACGTCTTCGACGCGTTCTATGCCGAGCTGCGCCGTTGCCGAGCCCACTGTGACCGGCGCCCTCACGTCGACCACCGCACCATGGCCGGGCACGAGTGCGACGAGCGCTGTCGGATGCACACCTGCCGTCCGTTGTCGCGGTCGACGGTCCGGCAGATCCACGTCATCCTCAGTGGTGCGTTGAAGCGGGCCGTGCGGTGGCGGTGGATCGCGAGCAACCCCATCGAGCATGCTGAGGCCCCGCCGCAGCCGATCGCTCGGCCGCGGCCGCCGACAGCCTACGAGGCCGCCCGGATCCTGAACGACGCATGGCGCGACCCCGATTGGGCGATGCTGGTCTGGCTGACGATGGTGACTGGGTCACGCCGTGGGGAGCTGTGCGGGCTGCGGTGGCGCGACGTCGACCTCGACGGCAGCGTCCTGTCGGTCGAGCGGGCCATCTCCCAACACGGTGCGCAGAAGTGGGAGAAGGACACCAAGACCCACCGCAGCCGCCGCCTCGCCCCTCTCTGTCAAGATCACGTGAGACAGCTTCCCCAGCAGCTGTTCCCACTTGAGGGCGTGATCGGAGATCCTGGTGTCTGTGTCAACCGAGGAGCGGCGTCCAGACGTCGGCGGGCGGGGCGAGCCGTCGCGGCCGTCGGGTCCGCGGGCCGATGATGGCCCGTCGCCGCGTCCTTCGCGTCGTTCGTTCAGCCCGGAGTACAAGTTGGCGGTCCTCGCCGAGTACGAGGCCGCGCCGAATGGTGAGAAGGGTGCGATCCTGCGCCGGGAGGGTCTGTACTCGTCGCATGTGATCGAATGGGCCCGCGCCCGGGACGCCGGAGCACTCGAAGGCGTGTCCGGTTCCCGCCGGTCGGGAAAGCCGCCGAAACGGTCCACGGAGACGGCCGAGTTGGAACGGCTCCGCGCCCGGAACGCGAAGCTCGAATCCGAGTTGGCGAGAACGCGGACGGCGTTGGACATCATGGGAAAAGCACACGCGCTCTTGGAACAGCTCTCCGAGAGCGCGGAGGAGAAGAATCCGCCGCGGCCGTCGAGGTGATGGACACCGCGTTCACCGACCTGCGGGCTGCGCAGGTGTCGATCGCGGCGGCGTGCGCGTTGACCGGCCGGTCTCGGGCCACCCACTACCGACACCAGGCCGACCGGCCCGGACCGGTGCACGGACCCCACCGTGCGCGCTGGCCGCCGCCCTCGACGATCACCCCGGACGAGCGCGCCCGGGTGCTGGCGGTGCTGAACTCCGAGGCCTACCGGGACCTGGCGATCCCGCAGGTGTGGGCCCGGGAGCTGGACGAGGGCCGCTACTGGTGCTCGATGTCGAGCATGTACCGGATCGCGCGGGCGGCCGGGCAGAGCCGGGAACGACGCGCCCAGGCCACCCATCCGCCGCGGGTCCGCCCCGAGCTGCTGGCGCGCGGCCCGAGCGAGGTGTGGTCCTGGGACATCACCGCACTGAAAGGCCCACGGAAGGGAGAATGGTACAAACTTTACGTCGTGCTGGACATCTTCTCCCGCTACGTCCCCGGCTGGCTGGTCGCGAACGCCGAAGACGCGGTCGTGGCGAAGGACTTCCTGGCCGGCGCGGTCGCGGCCAACCAGATCGTCCCGCACACGATCCACGCCGACCGGGGCGGCTCGATGACCTCGAAACCGGTGTCGGAAATGATGATCGACCTCGGGGTGTGTCGTTCCCATTCACGGCCCCGCTGCTCGAATGACAACCCGTACTCTGAATCCCAGTTCAAGACCCTCAAATACGTGCCCGATTTCCCCGAGCGGTTCGGCTCTCTCGCCGACGCGCGCGAGTTCTGTGACCGGTTCTTCACCGCCTACAACCACGAGCACCGCCACTCCGGGATCGGCATGCACACCCCTGCCTCGGTGCACTTCGGCACCGCCGCCGAGGTCCATGCACGCCGCCAGCACACCCTCGACCGCGCCCACGCACAGCACCCCGAGCGGTTCAGCCAGCGGCCACAACCCCCGCAGTTGCCCGAGACAGCGTGGATCAACCAGCCCGTCCCAGAGCCAACTCAGTAAAGATCAACTGTCTCACTTGACTTGACAGCTACCGGTCAGCGTCACCGGGCCACTGGCGGCTGCTGGCATTGCTGTACTCGGCGGCTGTACTCCGACCTGCAAGGCGAACTATGGCTTGCGCATGCGAAGGACCCAACCGTGGAGTCGCTGGTCGGGCCTGGGTCCTCGCCTGGTCCTCGCCTGGTCCTAGCCTGGTCCTAGCCCTGGTCCTCACGCCCCAGGAGCCCGCGACACTTCGACGTCTCCGGCTCCTGTGCACCGCCTGCACCCCGAAGCGGATCTTGATGCGTAACACTGGTGCCCGGCAAAGCGACTCGCGGTAGGCGGTCGGGGAAACCACCTAGCCACCCGAGGAGAGTAGAACCTATGAGACTTCGGACCAGTCGGCCATTCAGCCGGTCCAACGAGTGGAGTTCAAATCGTCAGACTATGTGGCGAACCGCAATAGTTATTGGTCTAGTGATGATCGTTGCACTCCTCGGCAGTCCGGCTTATGCGGGACCTGTCGACCACAGCACAATTGTGGCATCGTGACGTGCAGTGATTACTACAGTCACCGTGCAACGGTCCAATTTGACGACGCATTGCAACTGGCAAATACCGGGCCCGGGGCCGGGGCGAATCTTGGAATACTTGCCGTTTGCAAAACGGTGGGAGTCAAGGTGCCTTTCGTGGACGTTCTCTGCGACCCGTTGGCTGCTGGTGGTCTAACTATCGATGCCGTAGAGGATGTCATTCACCACGCGGCGACTTCGAACGGATGCATGCGCTTTGTCTCGCCGCGGGGGGCGAGTGGTATCTACGTCGAAGTAAGAGCGGATCATAGTAGCACTTGCCACTCCATGGATTAGCTGGCGGTAAGCTCGGTCAAAATTCAGTGCAAGTTCGGCCAGGATGGCGATCGGAAACCGAGTTCGCAGGTTCAGTCCTCAAGGATCTCCCGCCCCGCTGGACGGTTGATCGTCGGGCAGGCGCGCACGTTGAAGAGGTTCAAATCGGCCTGGCTGGGTAATCCTGCCCGGTGCCAACTACGGCTGCGCGGGATTGCCGATATCAACCCTGATCGCTGTCCTGGCCCGCACTTGGCGTGAGCGGGCGGTGTCATCCCGGGACCCCGGTCCCGCCTACTTGATGCCACGACGTGCCGCGGCAGAGCTGCCCGACGGTCGGTCCTATGGGCGGGATCGGGCGCGCAGTTGGGACGGCGTCCGGTGGAGTGCGCGCCATGCGGGCAATGCAAGAGGTGCGGCAGCACCCCGCGCAGCCCGTTCCTGTGGCCCACCGCCCGCTCGCGTGCCCAGCGCGGTCGAGGGCGCACGCCGCCGCCAGCCCGGCCATGAACAGGAGAGGACGCGGCTAATAGAACGCGTCGCGGTCATCGGGGCGCCCGGTCTTCTCGGAGCCCGCGTCGTAAGCAACTTGCGGGAACGGGGCTTCTGGGTGCGGGCCGTTGACCTGACTGGAGCAAGTGAACCCCCAGACCGGACGCGGCGGCAGGCGTACGGGGAACGCCTGCCGGTTCCCAGACCTCGGCCGTAGGTCGGCATGGTGTGGGTTGGGCTTTACAGCGGCACGGCGCGCGCAGCAAACCCCGCAGCACCTGGTGATGTCTTGGTGCCGCGGGGCTCAGTCGCCTGCGCCGCTAGGGAGCGTCACGTCACGGTTGCGCGGAACGATGGCCGAGTCACGAACCTAGCGGGGTTTGGAGGGATTGGCGGCGCGCCCGCTGCGCTGGTCGGTAAACCGGATAAGCGCTACGTGGCACGACCACTCGTCGCCAGCATGCGGTCGGTGAGTGGCGCCGGAGCACCGCCCGCGACGCCGGGAAGGGCCGTAACGCCGCGGACGGCCCCGGGAGGCGCGCTATGTCTCCACCGCTCCCCAGCGTGGCGACCGCGCTCGACTCCCGCTATCAAGTGTGCAGCAGGTCGGGTGCGGAAAGTAGTCGTCGCTCAACTTGCTCACAGCGGTCGGCGTCGGCGGTCGGCGGGTGGCGATCCGCGTGGGGCAAGCTCGCCAGTTATGACAGTTATGCTGATCGTCCCGGCTCACGACCCAGGCGGGGCGTCGGCTTGCTGAGCAGAGTGATGATCGTACCCCCCGGGTGTTGGCGGTGCCAGCGATGGTGATGGTCGACTTAGGACAAGCACTCGCATGATCGGTAGTCCGCGGCCGCGTGGCCGGTTCACGCGAGAGTCTTGAGCAGACAGCATCCAGAGTCCGCCGGGGCGGACATTGATGCGAGCTCGCCGTTGTCGGCGGGAAGTCCATCCCTCGGTGCGCCCCTTCAGCGTCGTCGGTCTTCACGTGCCGCCGACTGCACCCAGTCCCGATCGTGGAAATCCTTCCCCGATCAGGTCGCTATCTCACTTGTCGTGCTTCCCGATTCCAGTTCCTGTTTCGCCTGTTCAGGTGCTCTCTGACCGGGCGAGTGAAAACCCCTGCTGCGCCGTCGCGGCGTAGACGTGTGCTCGTTGAGGCGAAGGACCGGGTCGGCTCTCGCGGATCCAGATTGCACGCGAGCGTGCTGACCATTCAGATGTTTCGTTGATCGGGGGAGTTTGTGATAGCGGTGACCCGTGTCGCTCGCGGAGACAGTCCGCACCGTGGGTTCAGGGTGGTGCTGGCGGTGGGCACCATCACTGCCATGGCGCTCGTAGCGGGGATCGCTGGGGCGCCTGCGGCGTTGGCGGCGTCCGTACAGGCTCCGGTGGGGCTGGGGACGGCCACCTCGTTCGCGGTGCTGGCTGGCACCACGGTCACCAACACCGGCCCGTCGATGATCTCGGGCGACCTGGGGGTCAGCCCGGGCACCGCGGTCACCGGCTTCCCGCCCGGCGTCGTGAGCAACGGCAGCATCCACTCCGCCGATGCCGTCGCGGCCCAGGCTCAAGCCGATCTGACGACCGCGTACAACGATGCGGCGGGGCGAACCCCGGCCGATGCGGTGACCACCGACCTGGGTGGACAAACCCTGGCGCCGGGGGTGTACAAGGCGGCATCGTCGATGGGTTTGACCGGCACGGTCACCCTGGACGCCGGGGGCAACCCCAACGCGGTGTTCATCTTCCAAGCCGGCTCCACGCTGATCACTGCGTCCAACAGCACTGTCGCTCTGATCAACGGGGGCTCGCCGTGCAACGTGTTCTGGCAGGTGGGTAGCTCCGCGACGCTGGGCACCGACACCACCTTCGTCGGCAGCATCCTGGCGTTGACCTCGGCGTCGGTGCAGACCGGGACCACCGTGGCCGGACGGGTTCTGGCCCGAAACGGCCAGGTCAGCCTGGACACGAACACGATCACCCGGCCGAACTGCGCCACCATCCCGCCGGGGGGGACCACGCCGCCGGTCATCCTCCCGCCGATCACCACCCCGCCGATCGTCGTCGGGCCGATCACCGTCCCCCCGATCGGCCTGCCGCCGATCACTGTCCCGCCGATCACGCCTCCCGCTGGCGGCGGCGGTAACGGCGGAGGCGCAGGCGGCGGCCAGAACGGCGGCGGCAACGGTGGCGGTGGCGGCCAGAACGGCGGCGGCGGCCAGAACGGCGGCGGCAACGGTGGCGGCGGCGGCCAGAACGGCGGCGGCGACCAGAACGGCGGCGGCGACCACAACGGCGGCGGCGACCACAACGGTGGGGACCACAACGGTCGGCGACCACAACGCGCCGACCACAACGCAGCCGACCACAACGGCGGCGACCACAACGCAGCCGACCACAACGGCGGCGACCACAACGCAGCCGACCACAACGGCGGCGACCACAACGCAGCCGACCACAACGGCGGCGACCACAACGCAGCCGACCACAATGCGGCCGGCGGCAACGGTGACCACAACGGTGCGACCGGCGTCGGCAACGATCTCAGCGACCAGGCCAACGCCAGCGCTGGCGGTCAGGTCACGAAGGTTCCGGTCGGGTCGGTGGACACCGGTGACGGCAGCACCGCCGCAGGGACCGGTCTCATGCCCTGCCTGCTGGCCGGTGCGCTGGTGCTCGCCGGTGTCGGGACCGGCGTCGCTCGGCGGCTACGCCGCGACAGCTGAGGACCTCAACCGAATGCGTCACAGGATTCCCGAGCGTCACCCCCGTCTCGCCCGTTCCCGGGTGATGGCGGGGGTGGCCGCCTTGCTGGCCATCATCGCCGTGGTCGCCGGCTGCTCCAGCGACCCGGTTCCCGCCCCGGCGCCCTCGGTCGCGGCGCCCGGTAGCGTCGCGCCCTCGGGCGCTGCGGCGCCGATGGCGAGGTCCACGCCGGTCCGCGTGCAGATCCCGACCATCGGTGTGGACTCCGCACTGATGCAGCTGGGGTTGCAGGCCGACGGATCACTGCAGGTGCCGCCGGTCGGCTTCCCGGCCGGTTGGTACACCGGGGCGCCGACCCCGGGTGAGTTGGGTCCGGCGATCCTCGCGGGCCATGTCGACTGGGGGGGACATCCAGGTGTCTTCTATCATCTGCGCGATCTTCAACCTGATGCCGAGGTAACGGTCACGCGGCAGGACCGCAGGGCGGCGGTGTTCCGGGTGCGCCAGGTCGAGGAGTACCCGAAGGACAAGTTCCCGACCGATGTGGTGTACGGCGACATCGACCACGCCGGCCTGCGGTTGATCACCTGTGGTGGCTCGTTCGACCGGCAGACCCGCAACTACGACGACAACATCGTCGTCTTTGCCGACCTCGTGGCGACCCGGCCCGCATCGCCTGCATTAGCCTTAGGCGGCCGCCCGAGCCTCGATTAGTGAGAGCGCGCTGGGTCGCGCAGCGGCTGACCGTCGCGCGCCTGTGGGTGCCGAGAACCCGGTCACCTCATGCGACCTGCACGTATTCGTGGATGAGGCCGCCGAGCCGGTCTCGTCGTAGCGGCCGAACGGTCGCGCCGGAACGTGGCGGAGTGCTGCCCGTGGGTGGGCGTTGATCGAGTGATCGGTGAGGTCGGTGCGCGTTGAAATGCTGCACATGCTCGCGCAGCACGACGTCGAGATGGCGTGGCCGATGATCAGGAGTGGTCGAGACATTCCCGGCGCAGGGTGCCGATGAAGCGTTCCGCGATCGCGTTCGCCCGGGGTGCCCGAATCGGGGTGCGTATGATCCGGATATCGGTGCCGGCGAAGACTGCGTCGAAGGACGTGGTGAACTTGCTGTCCCGGTCACGGATCAGGAACCGGAACCGGTCGGCTCGGTCGCCGAGGTCCATGACCAGGTTGCGGGCCTGTTGAGTGACCCAGGCCCCGGTCGGGTGGGCGGTGATCCCGGCCATGTGCACGTGGCGGCGGCCGTGCTCGATCACCACGAGAACGTAGAGGCGGCGTAGGAAGACCTTGTCGACGTGGGCGAAGTCCACGGCGAGGATCGCGTGGGCCTGCGCGGACAGGAACTGTCGCCAGGTCGGCCCGGAGCGGCGGGGAGCCGGATCGAGTCCGGCGCTCTTTAAGATCGTCCAGACGGTCGAGGCGGCGATGGGATGGCCGAGGCCGATCAGCTCGCCGTGGATGCGCCTGTATCCCCCAGCGGGGATTCTCGCGGGCCATCCGCAGCACTAGGGACCGGATCGGCGGCGGGATAGGTGGTCGGCCCGGCCGTCGGCGCGGGTAGGTCCAGCGGCGGGCAACGAGTTGGGCGTGCCAGCGCAGCAGGGTTCGGGGCGAGACCAGCCGCGGCTGGCGTAGCGGGGCAGGCAGCAGCCTGCTCAGCGCGCTGAGCACCGCGCGGTCGCGCCAGGTGAGCGCTGGTCGCGGGTTGGTGCGGCGCAGTACGGCGACCTCGTGGCGCAGCGTGAGCATCTCGGCGTCCTTGGCGGCATCGGAGCGGGCGAGCAGCGCCAGCCAGCCCAGCACGCGAACGAGCATCAGGTAGACGAGTCCGAGGGCCACAGCGGGCGATCATGCTGGCTCTCGTCCGGACGGTGATGTTGAGGTAGGTCTTCGGGAAAGGTGCTGCTCGGAGACGGTGACGGGGTTCTCGGCACTCACGGGCAGTCTGCTCAGTGCGCTGAGCACGGCGCGGTCGAGCCAGGACATCTTCGGGCGAGGATTGGTGCGGCGCAGTACGGCGATCCCGTGCTGCAGCGTCAGGATCTCGACGTCCTTGGCGGTGTCGGTGCAGGCAAGCAGCGCCAGCCATGTCAGCACACGAGCAAGCATCAGGTACGCGAGTCGGATGGCCACAGAGCGTGATCATGCTGGGCTGGTCCGGACCCTGACGATCACGTCGGGCAGCCGCGAAGGCGCTGATCAGAGACCGTGACACGGTTCTCGGCACCCACAGGCCTGCCGCGGCCTCCATCGTTGCAACGCCATCGACAGAGCCCAATCGAGCCCGACGGTGCGGACGGTCTCGGTCAGCAACATCGTCCCGGCCTGCGTTACAACCTGCGTCCCGGCCGTGTCGATGTCCGGACGTGGGTAGAACCCGATAACCTGCCTCACCTGAAGGGTGCTCCTGAACTCGCGGCGACATGGGCCTCAGCAATCCACATCGTCGCTGGTCAGCAGCACCCTTCAGCCGTGTGACACGCCCGATCAGCAACTCCCGATGGTAAGCGCCGGGCTAGGCAACACCCTCGCGGCGACAAACTTCGGCTCCAGTGCGTCCGTCCGTTGTCTGAACTCCTCCAACGGCGGATCAGCCGAGGTCGTGCAGCAGCGCGTCGGACGCCGCGAGCAGCTCCGCGATCGCCTCCGCCTCCGCCGCCATTCCCGCCGACACATCGGCGTGCTGATCCGACTCGGTCGGCTCGACGGCCGAGCCGAAGCTGCTGGCCATCCGGGTGCGCAGCTCGCGCTCCTCGGCCCGCTTCTCCCGCTCCCTCGCCCGGCGTTCCCGCTGCCGGTCGATGTCCTGCGCCGTCGCCAGCACCCTGCGCAGGTTCAGCTCGATCGCGTCGAGGGACTCGCGTTCCCGCTCCACCCTGGCCAGGGTCTCCCGCCCCAGATCGTGCAGCGACTCGTGGCCGAGGGCGCGCTCCGCGTCGAGGTATTGCCGCTCGACCGCGAGCGAGCGCCCGACCGCCTCCCAGAGGATCGCCGGCGCCCGCCGCTGGGGATCGACGGTCCGATCGGTCCAGGAGTTCGTGGCGGCGAGGCCAGCCACCGTCTCGCAGAGGCGCCAGGCCCGCTCGTCGGCGGGCGCGACCCGCAGCCGCGGCCGCTCGTCGGCGCGGCGCCACGTCACCGGCAAGCGGGTGACCAGCGCGGACAGGGCACCGCCGATGATCGCCCCGCCACTGCCGCCGAGAAGGAAGAACAGCAATGCCACCGGCGTGCTCACCTTGTCGCGGGCCGCCCAGAGTCCACAACCGACGATGCAGATCAGGAAGATGACGCTGCGGATCGCGGGGCCGAAGTCGAGGGCTCGCTCGGATCTCGCCTGCGCCGGGTACCGGCCTGCCGGGTCTGCAAGGATGTACCAGCCGCGATCCGCACCGCGGCGCTGAAATTTCGCGAGCGACGGCATCGACGATGTGCTCGTCCGGATGAGCGCGGGCGACCCCGGGGACTCAAGCGGCGACGACACCTTGCCTCCTCGCTCCGGGCACGGTCCCGCCGATGCTATCGAGTCGAGCTGGTCTCGCGGGATCCTCCGCTCACCCGATGGGAGGCAGTTATGCGGCATCCGAGCGAGCGGGGCGACGGCGACCAGGGTGTGGTCGAGGGCCGGCGCCCGGCGCGGTCTTTGGTGGCAGGGCCACGACGTTGCGGAGTCGGATGAGCCGGGCGGGTCACGGGACAAGCGGGATGCGGCGCACCCGAACCGTCCGCCGGGCGATCCGCCATCCCCCATCGCCGAGCCGAACGACATTGTCGTAGACGACGCTGCCGCAGGTGCCGTCGGCGAGAATTCCGATACCATTGGACCGCGCGTGCACGACACGGTCGTCATCACCAGCACGTTCGTGACGTGATGGCCGATGGGTCGGCGTCGCCGAGTGCCAGGGCTGTTTCGCGGAGCATCGTCAGTCCATGCAGCTCGACGCCTCCCAGATCGCTGACGTCATAGACGACATCGTGGGTGAAAACCTCCGACATGCGATCGAACTCGCCGTCGTCGGTGAGATGGCCATGCAGGGAGATAAGATCGTGTACCGTGGATCGGACGTCCGGTGGCAAGGCCTCGTTCACGAGTGCTCCCTGAATCATCGAGGCGGAATCATGGACGCGATGTGCCCGAACCCTGCTCCGATCACAACGACAGCGTCTGTGGGTGCCGAGAACCTGGTCACCTGATGCGACCTGCAGGTATTCGTGGACGAGGCCACCGAGTCGGTCTCGTCGATGGACGCGGATGGCCGTCCCGGGAACCTGGCGTGGTGCTGCCTGCGGGCTGTGGCTGATCCAGTGATCGGTGAGGCCGGAGCGTGTTGAAGTGCTGCACATACTCGCGCAGTACGACGTCGAGATGGCGTGGCCCGGTGATCAGGAGGTGGTCGAGGCATTCCCGGCGCAGGGTGCCGATGAACCGTTCCGCGATCGCGTTCGCCCGAGGCGCCCGGGCGGGAGTCCGGATGATGCGGATGTCGGCGCCGGGAAGACCGCGTCGAATTCGGTAGTGAACTTGCTGTCCCGGTCGCGGATTAGGAATCGGAACTGGTCGGCCCGGTCGCCGAGGTCCATCAGCAGGTTGCGGGCTTGTTGGGTGACCCAGTCCCCGGTGGGGTGGGCAGTAATCCCGGCGAGGTGCACGCGGCGACGGTCGTGCTCGATCACGAGGAGGATGTAGAGGCGGCGCAGGAAGACGGTATCGACGTGGGCGAAATCGACGGCGAGGATGCCGTGGGCTTGGGCGGACAAGAACTGGCGCCAGGTCGGCCCGGACCGTCGGGGCACCGGATCGAGCCCGGCGTCTTTCATGAGCTTCCAGACGGTCGAGGCGGCGACGGTGTGGCCGAGGCCGACCAGCTCGCCCTGGATGCGCCGGTAGCCCCAGCGGGGATTCTCGCGGGCCATCCGCAGCACGAGGTCCCGGATCGGCGGTGCGGTGGGTGGTCGGCCTGGTCGTCGGTGCGGGTAGGTCCAGCGGCGGGCGACGAGGTGGGCGTGCCAGCGCAGCGGCGTTCGGGGTGATCCGCCGCAGCGGCGCGGGCAGCAGTCTGCTCAGGGCCTGAGCACGGCGTGGTCGAGCCACGACATGTTCGGGCGCGGGTTGGTGCGGCGCAGCACGGCGACCTCGTGCCGCAGCGTCAGAATCTCGACATCCTTCGCGGCGTCGGAGCGGGCGAGCAGCGCCAGCCAGCCCAGCACGCGAACGAGCATCGAGTACGCGAGTTGCAAGGCCACGGCGAGCGATCATGCTGGGCCAGCCCGGACGGCCGATGCTGTGGCTCAGCTGGCGCTGATCTACCGGCGTCACAACAGCCAGCTGACCCGTGATCGCTTCGGCGAGAGACTCGCTGGTGCCGGCATCTGCTTGCCGGTCGGTGCTTCATCCATTCGCCCCGCTGGCGCGTGCTGTCGACGACGGCCCCGACTGACCCCCGACCGACGACAGTGGGTCAGTCTCAGCCCGACGTTGACAGGTGCCAGCACATGGCGTGCTGCGACTAGGAAGACCGCCCTCATCCGTCTGTAGTAACCATCCTGCTTGGCGCTGCACCCGCACGCCGGATACCGCCGATCCGGTCCGAGCTGTACAAAGAGGTATCAGGGGTCCCTCCTGCCGGGGTGGAACGGTGGTAGGCCGTGAGCAGAATTGTCGGGTTCCTCTTCGTGGCGCTCATTGTGTGGATGATCGTCACGCAGCCGAACACGGCGGCCAACATCGTGAACGACATCGGCGCGATTCTGAAGGTCGCGGCCACGAACATCACCCACTTCTTCGCTCGGGTCTTCAATTAGGTTGTGCCGACGCCTCGCGAGATCGATGACTGTCGCCTACGACCTGTCGACAGCAGCCGCTCACCCGAGCGGCTGGCGCCGGGCCGGGCCGGCATTGTGGCGGCCTTGCTGTCTTCGTGCTCTGCCTCCCCCGCCGCCTAGGTAGCGGCGACAAGACCCCGTACCTGCGCGCGCTCCTCCTCATCGGCGGCAGATCGGCCGCGTTCCTCTACCAGCACCTGTGCTCCGCCTGACCGTCTTTCAACGGGCTGCTGCGTGCCCCGTCGAGTGCCGAGTCAAGACGTCGCGCCGTCGTCGGGGCTGGCACGGGCTCGTTAGCGGGCCTTCAGTTGAGTCCGGGCCGCCAGGAGGAGCGGCACCTGCGTCAGGCCCGTACAGCAGATGGAGGCTCTAGTGGCACAGGCTCTGCTCCGGCACGAAAGGCAAGAATGGTAGCGGCAGCACGCTGAGCACGGCTCCGCCGCGGAGGTTGAGTAGCGCCCAGGCCGGCAGCAGCGCGCCCCCGAGTCGGGGACGCAGGCGCCAGAGCAGCAGGCAGGCGGCGAGGAACGCCGCCGGGCCGAGGGTCTCGATGCTCCGCGGGTACGGGTCGTCGAGGTCAGCCACGTTGTGCAGGCAGAGCCCGAGGAGGGAGATCACGGCCGCCGAGGCGACGCCCGCCACTCGGCACTGTGGCGCCGTCCGGTCTGGTGTCATCGGGGTGTCTGCCTTCCCGGCAGGTGCGTCCGTGCTGGCCGTGCGGCGCAGTCTAGGGAGATGCGAATCTGGGCTTGCTGGGTGATCAGACCGGATGTGCCCCCTCGGCAGGCCGCCGTATCCGAACGTCGGCGCGTGATCAGGGACGGTGACTGGCTGTCGCCCGGGCGACGGGCGACCGCCCTTCTACGGTCCGAACGTGAAAGCTGTGATGGTGCTGCGGGCGTGGCCGGACAGCGGGATGCGCCGCGCTGGTGGCGGGCGGTGATGGCGCGGGCGATCGATGCTGCAAGCCTGTGCCCGCAGTGAGAGGCGGTCGTGACCGGATTCGGAGTCCGGTAAGGGAGGACGGTACTGCTACGTGCGGGTGAGGATCGTGTAGGCATCGCCTTGGGCGATCGTCCGGTAACGTGGCGCGAGATCCTTGCGAACCGCTTCCAGATCGGACGGGCAGGCGACGACGTCGATGTAGGGATAGTCGGCGGGAAGCACGGCGGCGGGCACGTCGGCGACGTCGAGATCGAGGACGGTGGCGTCCGGGTGCTCGGAGCGGCGGGCGTGGACCAGCGAGGTCTCCTCGATGTTGACCAGTGCGGGCCCGCCCTCGAGGGCGTGGTCGACGGCGAACCACTTCAGCACTGGCACGCCGGTGACCGGCCCGGCCGCAGGGGTACAACCGGACGGGGACGGGACCGTCAGGTGCAGGACATTCGTGCCGTCGGGCACGGCCGCGTCGATGGCGGCGTCGACCCCGGCGATCCGCTGCCCGACGTCGACGTACTCGACGAGGTGCAGGGCGATGACGGACGCGGCGAGGACGGGACCGAGCGCCGTTATGGGCCTGCGAACGGGGTGGTAGGGCAGTGCCGCGACCGCGAGGAGCAGCGCGGGTGCCACGAACCGCTCGTCGGGCTTGATCAGGTCGTTAACCGTGCTGATCGGCAGTACGAGCGCCACCGCGGCCAGGGCGCCGCTCAGCCACAGCACTGGCCGGGTTGACCCGGCCGTCCGGATCGCCCGCACGTCGAGCTGGGCCAGGAGGATCCCGGCGAACGCGAGCACGACCACCAGGTTGACCCAGAACAGCGCAGCCACCGGCGGGAACGGGTCTGACCGCAGGAAGAACTGCAGCGTCTCGGTCAGTGCGATCGCCTTGTCGCGCCACGACGGATACAGCGTGATCCCGCTGCCCCCGCGTTCGGCGAGTACGTACCACGCGCCGAGGACGCCACCGGGGAGCAGGCCGGCCACGAGCTGACCTGCTGTCGCGCGACGGCCCTGGCGGGCCAGGACGAGCGCGTACACGAGCACCGCCAACCCGCCCATCACCCAGGCGAGCAGGTGTGACAGGTACAGCAGCACGCTCAACCCGGCTAGGGTGAGCAGGGTCCTGCGCTGTATGCCCTCCGGACGCCGTATCTGGCGCTCGAGCATCGCCACGAGCAGGAACAGCCCGGCGAGGCCGAAAACGTAGCTCAGGTAGCCCTTGTACAGGAAGAAGCCCATCGCGAACGGGAATCCGAGGAACTCGACGGCGGTGGGCCGTTGCTGGATCGTGCGCACGAGATAGCCGAACGCGCAGGCGAAGCCCAGCGCGGTCACAACGATGAACACCTGGCCTGCGGCTTCGGTGGGCAGGACCGTGTTGAGAAGCCCGATGAGGACCGGGGCGGCGAGGTTGGGCACCGGCACCGGGCTCAGGGAGTAGGCGTCCGCGACGAATCCCGAGCCCGGGTCGGCGCCGAACAGCAACACGGCCACGACGTGGCCCTGAAAGAGCCACTGGTAGTAGTCGTAGAAGGGCAGGAAGCCGGTACTGCACAGGGCCACGACGGTGGCCGCTGACAGCAGCAACCACGCTGCGGTCCAGCCGTGCGGCGGGCGGGGAACCGGCAGACGTCGCACAGCCGCCCGGAGCGGCCCTTGCGCCGCGGTTACCTCGGTCACCTGGGAATCCTGTCCAGTACTCGCTGTGGTAGCGCTGAGTGCCGCCGACTCAGCTCCGACTCCACGCTGGGGGCCGAAGCGCCATCTCCACGACCCTGCAACGCCTGACCGTGCGGCACCCCGGGGCGCAGGGACCCCTACCGGCCGCCGCTGACTCTGCCAGGCCTACACCGAGGGGCCGCGTGGTACCCCTGCGGAGTCGAGGAGATCTGGCTGCTCGACAATCGGGCCGCCGAGGCCGGATCGGGGGCCTTGGGAAGTACTTCCGCCGCGTGTGCTGCAGCCGCTGGGTGGGCCGGGTGCGTTCCCCGATCAAGGTCTTATGCGGTCTTATGCGGTCTTGTGCGTCCGGGCCACCACCTTGATCGCCTCGGCCCGCGCGGTGTCGCGGGCCTCGAGCGGGGCGGGGGCGGGCAGGTTCGGCACTCGGGCAGGATGTGTCGCGGGCAGACACCGCTCTGTTCACGATCGCGTGGGGTACGGATTTCCCTGAGGGAGCGCACATGGCGGTGGCGGTCGCGTGAGTGAGAGGCCTGCTGGCGGGGTGGCGGGCGCCGCAGCACCGGGACGGACTTGCGCTGGTGGTGAGCTCCGGGATGTCGTCGGGCGTCGGGCTGCTTTATTGGGTGCTGGCTGCGCAGGTCTTCCCGGCCGACGTCGTGGGCGTGAACGCGGTGATGGTGTCGTCGATGATGTTGGTGGGGGGCGTCGCGCATCTGAACATGTCGCAGGCTCTGCTGCGGTTCGTGCCGGTGGCAGGCACCGCGCGGCTCGCAGGCTCGTGGTGTTCGGCTACCTCGTGGCGATCACGCTGTCAGGCCTTGCGGGGGCCGGTTTCGGGCTCGGTGCGATCTGGTGGGCGCCGAAGCTGATCGACGTGGCCGGCTACGGCACGCTGGTTGCGTTCTTCGCCGTGAGCTGCCCGGTCTGGACGCTGTTCAGCGTGCAGGACTACGTCCTGACCGCGGTCGGCAGGGCCACCGTCGTGCCGATCGAGAATCTCGTCTTCTCGGTGCTCAAGATCGGCTTGCTCGTCGCGGTCATCTTCGCGGCGGTGCCCGGCGGGATCGCACTGTCGTGGGTGGTGGCCACTGGCCTGATCGTGCTGCCGATCAACCTGTGGCTGCTGGTCCGGCTGCTGCCCGCGCATGGCGTGAAGACCGTCGACCGGGCGGTGCCGATCACCGTGGGTGCCGTGGGCCGGTTCATCGGCGCCGACTACGTGGGCGCGCTGTTTTGGCAGGCGGCGATGATGGGGCTGCCGGTGCTGGTGCTGGACCGTCTCGGCGCGGCGGCTGCTGCCGCGTACGGCATGGTCTGGCAGTTCGGCCTGGCGTTGTACATGGTGCCGTCCGGCATGGGTCAGTCGATGATCGCGCACAGCGCCGCCGACCCGGGGAAGGTCGAGCAGGCGCGGCGGGAGACCGTGCGCCGTGGGCTGCTGCTGGTGACCCCGGTCGCGCTGGTGTTGGCCCTCGGCGCACCGCTGGTGCTCGCGGTGTTCGGGCCGTCCTACGCCGCCACCGGCGCCGGGGCGCTCGCGTTTATCGCACTGTCCGCGATGCCCAATGTGATCACTGCCGCAGCCACGAGCACAGCTCGTGTGCGGCAGCGGCGCGGCGTGCAGTTTGGTGTGCCGACTTCCCTGTCGGTGCTCACGATCGGGTTGGCCTGGCTGCTCATGCCGCACCTGGGCGTCCTGGCCGTGGGGTTGGCCTGGCTGCTCGCGCAGTGCGGTGTCGCGGTCGTCGTGCTGATCACGAACGCGCCGTGGGTTCCCGGCCCGCCGGGCAGGTGGATCGACGCCGTCCGCAGGGCGGCCCTGCTGCGCCGGGTCGGCCGGGACGGCCTGCGGCGTGTCGGAGCGCCCGCCGACTGGGTGATCGGCTCGCACATGGCCGGGGGCTCCGAGACGGTCGTGGTCACGATCGGGCCTGCAGGCGAGCGCCGGGCACGTCCGGGTGCCGAAGATCGCGACCAGCGCCGGGCCGTGGTGACCCGTCCGGGGATGGCGTGGGGTGCGTCGGCGTGGCGCGATCCCGAGCGCGAGGCCCCGAGCCTGGCGAACGCGGCCGCAATCACCGAGCAGATGGCATTGATCTCCGCTGGGCGCAGCACGCGGTTCAAGCTGCCGACGTGGGAGAACGCCGGCACGCCGCTTCGCTGGGACGTTAGACGCGTCGTCGAGACCACGACGACGCCAAGGACTAGCGACGTGCTCGGCCGGCTCGCGACAAGCCGGTCACGTTGCTGGCAAATCGCGTACCCACGGACAATGGAATGACCACACCAGCCGAGTAGCGGGGAGCAAGCAATGAGCGATCTCGACCGACTGGAGGCCGCGATCAGCGAGTGCCGCGAGATGATCCGTGAGGCGCACGCAGCCACGAAGGATCTGCGAACCGCGGTGCGCGAGGCAAAGAAGGAGCTTCGAGAGCTGACCAAGGACGAGGTCGCTGATCAGGTTCACGGCGAGGTAACGCGGCAGCTGGACGAGGTACGAGAACGGACGAGCGAGGCTGTCACCGCGGCAACGCAGAAGGTGATCGCCGAGTTCGATCGGTTTGGGGAATCGTTGCTGGGCAAGGAGACGTACTGGAAAACGGCGAGTGGGCGACGCTCGGCCAGACGTCCCGAGACCGATGTGGTGGAACTCGAGGTCCCGAAGGATGATGGCACCGGCTAGCGTCGTTCGAAGGACCTTTTCCGAACGTCGGGTCCGGTGGATGATTGACCCATGACACGGTGGGTCCAAATTGTGGCGTTTGGGGCATTAGGGCTCCTGTTGCTGTGGTTTGGTGTGATTTGGACGCTTCAGGGGCTGAATGTGTGGCATGGCACCGTGATGAGCGGTTCGGCGCGGTGGTTGACGATCGGTGTGGTCCTGGACATCGTGGCGATCTTGTTGCTGGTGCGCGCCGGATTGCTGCTGCTGCGCAGACGGCCGGTGAAGGGCTGACGACAAGGCCTGCGGGCCAAACGTCTCCCCGATACAGGACCACCGCAGGGGGACAGCGCGGCGCGACACAATGCCGACGACAGCGTCGCCGCGTGGGCCGTCCCCGGAGACGGCCCGGCCACACCTGGACAACGGCCAACGACAGAGCCGCCGAGATCGACGGATCGGGATGCGCTGGCTTCGAGAAGCCAGAGCGCGAGCAGCTGGCGAAGTGGGCTTGCCTGCCGCCCGTTCCTACTGGTTCGTCCACGGGCGGCTGTGCACCGGACATGGAGCTTCGCCATCGCGGGCCGGGCCCGAAGCGCCTTTCGGTGATCGGCGACCCGTCGAGATGGAACGCCGAACCCCGCGCGGCCAGACCCGCCCGAACACCGGCGCGATGAACCATCGACAGTGGGGTCGATCACTCCTCCGCGCCCACGGGCGGTGCTCGTGGTGAGCGCGCACTGGTACATCAACGCCACCGCGGTTACCGCGATGCCACGCCCGCGCACCATCCACGACTTCTACGGCTTCCCATCCGAGCTGTTCGCCGTGCAGTACCCGGCGCCGGGGCTTCCCGGGCTCGCCGAGGAGATCTCCGACGTCGTGCACCCGACCTGGGTCGGCGCGGACGTCGACAGCTGGGGCATCGACCACGGCACCTGGTCGGTGCTCGTGCACGCGTTCCCGGACGCCTCGATCCCGATCGTGCAGCTGTCGATCAACGCCGACAAGCCGCTGGACTACCACCTTGAGCTAGGCGCCCAGCTGGCCCCGCTGCGCGATCGCGGGGTGCTCGTGATCGCCAGCGGGAATGTGGTGCACAACCTGCGCAGCATGAACTGGCGCACCGCCGATGCGGGCTTCGACTGGGCCCAGCGGTTCGATGAGGCCGCCAAGGAGCGGATGCTCACCGACCCCACCGCGTTCGCCGGCCTCGATGGGCACCCCGACTACGGCCTGGCCGTACCCACACCCGACCACTTCATCCCCGCGCTCTACCTCGCAGGTCTCGCCGGATCCGACGGTCCTGACCGTTCCGACACCCGGATGCTGATCGACGGCTATGCCTACGGATCACTGTCCATGACCGCCTACACCCTCGGCATGGAATGCCCGCCCAGCCACGCTGACGGGGGATCACCACAGGTCGGGGCCGAGTTGCCACCCGACGGATCGAACATCTAGACCGACCCGGCCTTGGAGAGCGCCGATGCGGTATGGGCCAGAACTGCAAATACCGAGTCTCCCCAGAGGACAGCGGCGCGCCGAATTGGCGGACCGGGCGAGGCAAAGCTTCCGGCACCGGTGTCGATCATGGCGTGGCCGCGGCGGACACCCGTGCACACGTGGCTGCCCGCCGGGAGCCCGCCGGGGGGTGATGGTGAGGTGGTGCACCGAGTCC
Organism: uncultured Actinomycetota bacterium; assembly: GCA_963822805.1. Taxonomy (GTDB): domain Bacteria; phylum Actinomycetota; class Actinomycetes; order Mycobacteriales; family Pseudonocardiaceae; genus Pseudonocardia. Next base: position 171,173 of record CAWGIV010000014.1, read on the forward strand.
GATCCGCAGCCAGCTGTTGACTGTTTGACGGCGCGTCAAATTGTCAAGAGAGATGAACTCTTTGACCGGTCGGGCTGGAGCAAATGTGGAGCATTCAGGGCGAGTTGGTCGGACTCGGCCATCCGATCGCCGCGTCGACCGTGTGGACGATCCTGAAGGCCGCGGGCCTCGACCCCGCCCCACGACGGTCCGGGCCGACCTGGCGACAGTTCCTGTCCGCGCAGGCCCACGGGATCCTCGCGGTCGACTTCGTCCACGAGGCCCGGGCCGGCATCCCGTACGACGGGCGCCACGCCACGACATCGAAGGCCGCGCCCGCCCAACACAGTCCACGACGCGCTGAGCCGGGGCATCGCTGACTGGTCGCCGTCGCCAGGGATGGTCTGGCCGGCCTCCACCACCACGACATCGCCCTGTTGCAGCTGCGGTGGGCGCAGATCCTGGGTGGCCTGGACCAGGTCGGCGTCGTCGGCGCCATGCCACTGCACGGCGTGGATGCCCGGTTCGAGCGACAGTTCGCGGTGGCGCCGTCGATGCAGTCCTGGCGGCAGGTGGTGCTGATACACCAACTTCCCTTCGGGGTTTGTGACACACGTTGATCCAGGCGGTTCAGCTCGCTGACGTGTCACCGCGGTGATGCCACGTCGCTGAGGTCGGCTCCGTCGTCTGCGTGGCTGCTGGTTCGGGTGTGGACTGGCGCCGCGGGCGCACTGCGGGTGCCGAGCCAGCCCTGGTCGCCGACGCCGAGGTGGTAGGGCACGTCGACGACGACAACGCCGGGGGTGAACAGCAACCGGGCCTTGAACCGCAGCGCGCTCTGGTTGTGCAGCAGCTGCTGCCACCACTTGGTGACCACGTATTCGGGGATGAAGACCATGATCACCGTCTGTGGGCTGGTCGCGTGCAGGCGCTTGACGTAAGTGAGCAGCGGGCGGTGCGGGTCGCGGTAGGGAGCTTCGAGAACGGTGAGCGGGACCGGGATCGTCCGGTCCTCCCATTCCCGGCGCAGCTGGCGGGTCTCGTCGTCGTCGATGGTGAGGGTGAGGGCGGTGACGACGTCGGGGCGGATGGCCCGGGCCAGCGCCAGCGCGCGCAATGCGGGCTTGTGCAGCCGGGAGATCAGCACGACCGCGTGCACGCGGCTGGGCAGGGTGACGGGCGGGTCGTCCGGGTGCGGGCTGACCTCCGCGGTGACCCGCCGGTAGTAGCGGTTGGTCGCGCGCATGGCGACGAACAGCAGCATCATGGCGATGACCGCAATCCACGCGCCATGCGCCACCTTGGTGGCAAACACCACGACGAGCACCGCGGCGGTGAAGACCGCGCCGACCCCGTTGATCGCCTGTGAGCGACGGATCGCCCGTCGCTCGGCACGGCCGAGCCCAGCGCTGACATTGTTGATGCGGGTCCGGTCGTGCAGGGCGCGCCGCCAATGACGGACCATGCCGAGTTGGGACAGGGTGAAGCTGGTGAACACGCCGATGATGTAGAGCTGGATCAGGCGGTCGAGGTTGGCGTCGAAGCCGATGATGAGGGCGACCGCGGCGGCGGCCAACAGCATGATGCCGTTGGAGAAGACCAGCCGGTCGCCGCGGTTGTGCAGCTGCCGCGGCAGGTAGCGGTCCCGGGCAAGAATCGAGGCCAGCCCGGGGAAGCCGTTGAACGCGGTGTTGGCGGCGAGGATGAGGATCGCCGCGGTGGCGGCCTGGAACAGGTAGAACAGCACCGAGGCGTTGCCGAACACCGCGACCGCGATCTGACTGATCACCGACGGGTCACCGTTGGGCAGCGCGCGGGCGTCCAGCGCGACAGCCAGGATCGTGATCCCGCCGAACAGTACGACGGCGATGGCCCCCATCATGGTCAGGGTGGCCGCCGCGTTGCGCGCCTTGGGATTCTGGAACGACGGTACCCCGTTGCTGATCGCTTCGACGCCGGTCAGGGCGGTGCAGCCGGAGGCGAACGCCCGCGCCAGCAGCAACGCCATGGCCGCGCCCCCAAGACCGGTCGAGGTCGGAACTTGCTGGCCTGCGGTGGACGCGAGTGGTAGTCCCACCGTCGCCGCTTTCACTCCGGCCCAGACCAACATCAGTAGGGTCAGGCCGACGAACGCGTAGGTGGGGACGGCGAAGGCCCGCCCGGATTCCTTTGTGCCGCGCAGGTTGGCCAGCGCCAGCACGACGATCAATCCGGTCGCCATCCACACCGCGTAGGGCGACAACGCCGGGAAGGCCGAGGTCACCGCGACCACCCCGGAGGTGACCGACACCGCAACCGTCATCACGTAGTCCACGAGCAATGCCGCGGCCGCTGCCAACGACGCGGACTCGCCCAGGTTCTCGCGGCTCACGACATAGGCTCCGCCGCCGGAGGGGTATGCGAAGCAGGTCTGCCGATACGACGCCACCACTGTCACCAACAGCAGTGCCACCAGCAGCCCGACCCAGGGCGTCGTGCGCAACGCGACCAGGCCGCCGGCGGCCAACGCCAACACGATTTGTTCGGTGGCATACGCCACCGAGGAGATCGGGTCGGAACAGAACACCGCCAAGGCGATCCGCTTCGGCAGCAGCGTCTCCCCGAGCCGCGCGCTGCTCAACGGCTCCCCTACGAGCAGGCGTTTGACCACCTGGAACATGCCGTCAAGTGTCGGGGTCCACCGTCCGCACGAGGTCGTTCAGCACGTCAGGAAAACGTCAAGATCGGGCCCCGGCTCGGGCTACGCCCCGGCACATGCCAGGTGATGGTGACGGCGAGCAGGCCGAGCACGGTGGGGATGTCGCCGTGGGCGAAGGCGTCGTAGGCGCGGCGGATCAACCCCGCGTTGGCGGTGCTGGTGTCCGCGGTACCCGTCGGGGTCACCGGGCCATACTGACACCGTCACCGCCGCCTGATGATCACCGGGCCGTCATCGAAGTTCCACGAACTCGGGACATCCTCCCGGCGCATCTTCGGTGCACACTGACGCGGTGACCGATGCGCAGGCCTCTGCGTCCGACGCAGGGACCACGGCCGAGGATGTCGTCGCCCGGGAGACGCTGGGCGTTCCGGGCCGGATCCATGGCGGCAATCCCGACCACCCGGCCGCGCACAGCTCCGGGCTTTACGGGCTGGCGCTCGGTGCGTTGGGCGTCGTGTTCGGCGATATCGGCACCAGCCCGCTCTACGCGTTGCAGACGGTGTTCTCGATCGACAACGGGGCGATCCAGCCGACGATGGCAGATGTCTACAGCGTGGTATCGGCGATCTTCTGGTCGATCACGCTGGTCGTCTCGGTGAAGTACGTGGTGTTCATGCTGCGGGCGGACAACGACGGCGAGGGCGGGATCATGGCCCTCGCGGCCCTGGTGCGCGGGGTGTCCGGGTCGACGGCACGCCGCGCGGGGTTCGCGCTGGGGCTGGGGGTGCTGGGGGCGTCGCTGTTCTACGGCGATTCGCTCATCACGCCGGCGATCTCGGTGCTGTCCGCGGTGGAGGGCCTGGAGGTGGCGCAGCCGGAGCTGGCCGAGGCAATCCTGCCGATCGGCATCGTCATCCTCGCCGTGCTGTTCGCCGCGCAGCGCTTCGGCACCCACCGGGTGGGGCGGCTGTTCGGCCCGATCATGGTCATCTGGTTTGTGGTGCTGGCCGTGATGGGTGTGCCGCACATCGTCCGGCATCCGGGGGTGCTGTTGGGGCTGTCGCCCACCTATGCCGCGTCCTTCGTGGTTCAGCACCCGCTCACCGCGTTCGTCGGGATGGGCGCCGTGGTGCTGGTGATCACCGGCGCCGAGGCGCTGTATGCGGATATGGGCCATTTCGGGCGGCGCCCGATCCGGGTCGCGTGGTTCGCCGTCGTCTTTCCGGCGCTGATTGTCAACTACCTGGGCCAGGCGGCGCTGGTCCTGGACGATCCGCGCGCGATTGCGAGCCCGTTCTATCTGCTGGCGCCGTCCTGGGCGCAGTGGCCGCTGGTGGTGCTGGCCACCGCGGCGACGGTGATCGCGTCGGAGGCGGTGATCTCGGGGGCGTTTTCGATGTCGCGGCAGGCGGTGCGGCTGGGCTATCTGCCGCAGCTGACGGTGCGCCATACCTCCACGGTCGAGAGCGGCCAGATCTATCTGCCTGCTGTGAACTGGCTGTTGTTTGCGGGCGTGCTGGTGCTCATGCTGGTCTTCCAGTCATCCAGTCGGCTCGCGACCGCGTACGGCGTGGCCGTGACCGGCACGCTGCTGCTCACGACCACGCTGTTCCTGATGTATGCGGCGATCGCGTGGCGGTGGGCGACGTGGCAGCTGGTGTTGGCCGGGGTGGTCTTCGGCGGCAGCGAGCTGGCCTACTTCAGCGCGAACCTCGTCAAGATCGTCGAGGGTGGGTGGCTGCCGCTGCTGGTCGCGGCGATCGTCGTCACCGTGATGACCACCTGGCAGCGCGGACGGCAGATCACCACCGCCCGCCGTGTCGAGGTCGAGGGTTCGCTGCCGGACTTCGTCGTGCAACTGCGCACCGAGCACATTCCGCGCGTGCCCGGCACCGCGGTCTTCCCACATCCGACGAAGCTCACCGCGCCGTTGGCGCTGCGGGCCAATGTCGAGTTCAACCATGTGCTGCACGAGCGGGTCGTCATCGTCTCGGTGACGGCGGCCAACGTGCCCCACGTCCCCGAATGCGACCGGCTCTCGATCGAGTCGCTCGGCGAGGACCACGACGGGATCCTGCACGTGACGGCCCGCTTCGGGTTCCAGGACGAGCAGGATCTTCCGGCGGTGCTGCGGCAGGCGTGCGGCGTGTCACCCGAGCTGGATGTCGACCCGGACGAGGCCCTCTACTTCCTGTCCCGCATGGTGCTCGAACGTGGCCGCCGGCCGGGCATGAGCAGCTGGCGCAAGCGGATGTTCGTCGGGATGTCGCACAACGCGGCCAACCCGGCGGCGTATTTCTGCCTGCCCGTCGGCCGCACCGTGATCATGGGATCACGGATCGAACTCTAGGCGGCGCTTTCCGTGGCGCTACCTCCACAGCGGATCATGGCTGGCCGGCAACGGGCGGACCGCTACAGATCGGTGTGAGCGGATCGCGTCGGCCGAGTTTGTTGGAGGCGCGCCAGCCGAATGGTTTCACGTTGGACCTTGTCGCCGAGCGGGGCCGCTGGCGGCCCGGTGGTGGGCCGCTCGTCCACATGCTGGAGCGCCCATGTGGCCCAGGCGCTGAGCATGCTGGCGTAGGCGAACACGAACCGTTCGGTGAGCGTGCCGATGTGCTGACGTTCGGGGAACGGGCCGGATGCGTCCTGGTGGGAGGCGGTGATAGCTCTCACCGCCTGCCGGAGGGCTGCAGCGTCGGACGCCAACCTCTGGAGCGTGTGGCGACCAGCAGCAGCGCGTAGTCGGGGTGGCCAGCCCGTGCGCCCTGGGTTCGGCCGCGACCGGTGCTACGGCGTGTTGGCGCGGCGTCGTGCCCGTGGGCGTCCCGGTGCTGCCGGCGCGCGCAGGGCCCGGTAGGCGCCGTCGAAGAAGGTCCAGGCCTCGATCCGGTTTCGGCCCGCAGTGCCCGGCGCGCTGGTCAGGAACGGCGCTCTGGGCCGCACGTCGGCCCGGGTCTCACGCCGTTGTCGTGGGGGCGTGGGCAGCCCTGGGCTGGGGTGCGGTCAGGGTGAGGGTGGCCAGCAGGCCCGGGTGGTCGGTCGCCGTGTGCATGTTGATCGTTTGGCGGGACGTGATGACGAATTCCGGCGTCACCACGATGTGCTGTACGCCGCCATCGTCCGCGCGTCGATCACCGGTGGGCAGGCACGACCGCACGTCGGGGGCGCCTCCTGCGTGGAGGTTGAGGTCCCCGCCCAGTACCGCGGGTGCATGATCCTCCCGGACGCGCACCGCGGGGATCGCGGTGTCGAAGAGGTAGCCGCATTGGGCCCGGGCGACGGATGCGCTGGTGTCGGCCAGGTGCGTGGTGCACGCCGCGAAGGCGGCGGTGTCCAGACAGAGCCAGGCCCGCTCCTCGGGGTCGTTGGTGTCCTGGATCGGGTAGATCCCGCTGGTGATGGTGGACCCGCGGGAGAGCGGCGAGCGGCGGGCCACCACACCGATTCCGTAGGGCTGGCCGTTGCGGCAGCGGAACGGGTCCCCGGTGCGTCGGTCCAGAGCAGGTTGGAATGCGGCTCTCGTCGCGCCGACGTGGTCGGACTCGGCCAGTGCCAGCTCGAGGATCGACACGTCGTCCCGACAGATCTCGTTGAGGGTGACCAGGTCAGGTGCCGCGTCGCGGATCACCGCAGCGGCGGTGCTCACCGACCGACCGGTGTAGCAGCTGGCGAGACCGCTGTCGCAAAGATTCATCTGTAACACGCGCACCTGCGTGTGCGTCAGCCCGTCGGACGCATCACGTCCACTCTGCGATAGCCCGGCGGTGCTCGACCCGGTCGCCAGCGCGGCACACCCGACCAGACAGCCGCTCACGGCCAGCCCTCGCCACAGCCGCCGCTGGGACCGGCCAGTCATACCCACGCCTCCCGAGCCGGCCGCCAGGATAACGAGCCGCGCGAGGCCAGGCGCGGGCAGTGTCGGGAGACCGGCCAGGCCTGGCGTTCAGGACAGGACCGGCCGCGGCCGTCCAGCGACGAAACGAAAGGTGCCGAAGTCATCGTCGCCGTGCTCGTGGTTGAGCACTCGCAGGTGCGTCCGCATGGGCATGTCGTCCGATGATCATCAGCGTCATGGGGTCAGTCCTCATGTCCCGGTGGGTCGCCGCGCGGGGGGTGAAAGCCTTGGTGCGGCTGCCCGCTCGACGCCGGCCGCCCGCCGCCCAAGCCGTCATCGCCGGTGCCGGTCACGCGAGGTGTTCCGCCGTACCTACGAGACAAACGTGTCCGGAGTGGTAGCCGTGACCAACGCGTTCGTGCCAGCACTGCGCCGCTCGCCGCATCCACGGATCGTCAACGGATCGGCTACGCACGAGTGTCCATCGACGAACAGGACCTGACCGCGCAGCGCAACGCGCTCGCCGCGCTTGGCATCACACCCGAGCGGATCTACGTCGACCACGGCCTCACCGGCACCCACCGCGACCGCCCCGGGCTGCGGGAGGCGTTGGTCGCGTGCCGGGCCGGGGACGGCCGTGATGGGCTGATGGTGCGTATCTGGCTGATCTGCGTCGACCTCGTCAAAGGCGGCGGACACGCCAGCGTGTTGCCGTGCCGGGGCGGATCTTCGCCGCGGCGCGCTCGCACACCTTCGCCCAGCTCACCGGCGCGATTGACGACGCCTTCGCCCGCAGGGACCGCGCGCACCTGCACTGCTTCGAGCTGTCCGGAGCGCTGCTCACCGGCCCGTGCGCCTGGAACGAGCCACCCGAGAACTCCCGGCCCATCGCCAGCCGGCGCCAGCTATCTGCGTCCCGAGACGCGCGCCGGAATCGGCGGCACCTGGGCACGCGAATAACGGTCTGCGCGCCCCACCGGACCCCGCAGGCCGAGACACACGCTTGCCGTCAACCGGCCACCATCAACTGGCCGCCGTCGGCGCGTCCGCGCTGACGGGTCGGACCTGCTCGAACAGGTAGTACAGCGCGAGGAGGAACTGGATCGCCAGCGCTACGGCGGGGGCGGCGAACGCAACGGCGACCGTGAGGGCGTACACGATTGTTCCCGTCGAGAATCGGGCCAGCGTGGCCCACTGCTGACGTGGCGTGAGCTGGGCGTCGACCAGCCGGTTGCCGTGCACTGCGCGAAACCACACCAAGCTGAACGCGATCGCGGCGAGCGTCAGGTTGACGCTGTAGAGCGCCTCGGCTACCGACGCGTTCGGTCCGCCCGCGCCGAGGTAGTGCGCAACGAGGCCGGTCGGGAACGGAAGCAACGAGATCCACAACAGCAGGCTGAGGTTGAGGAACAGCAGCACCCGATCCGAGCGCACGACCTGCCGGAACATCGAGTGATGGTTGGCCCACATGATTCCGATGATGACGAAGCTGGTGAGGTAGGCCGCGAACTGCGGCCACTCGTGGATCAGCCCGGCCCAGAGGTCGCCCGACTCCGGTGGGTGCAGATCGAGCACCAAGAGCGTGATCGCGATGGCGAACACCCCGTCGCTGAATGCTTCCACGCGTGAGGTCCCCACGTGCTCATCATTGGGCACGAAGCACACCCTCGTCCGCGCCGTCGGCACGGCTGCTGGCCGAGATCGGCGACGCGCGGGCGGGTCCCCACCCCGAAGCCCTGGCATCGCTTGCCGGGGTGTCCCGTCGACGCGAAAGTCGGGCAAGAGCCGCATCGTCGGGTTCCGCTGGGCCGTGGATCGGCAACTGCGCGACGCGCTCGTGGAATGGGCTGGTGACTCCGATGATCTGGGTGGGCGGGCGGTCCGCGTCGTCGCGGTCGACCTGTCTCGGCCGGGTTGGACCTATCGGCCTGATGTGGCGGGCCGCACGGGCGCCACCGCGGCCGGTCGGTTCCACGCGGGCGACCTGACCCACGTCATCGTCCGCCCCGCTGCGGTCTTTGCCACGCACCTGCCGCACGTCGTCGCGCAGGACCGTGCCTTCGTGGCCGCCGAGTTGACCGCGTTCCTGCGTGCCTGGCTGAGCGACCTGCCCTGTCCGATGGCGAACCGGCCCTCGGCGCCGGACCTGGGGGGTCCCGGCTGTCCCGACGAGGGATGGACGGCCGCCGCCTGCCAGGCCGGGGTCGCGTGCGTGACGGTGCGGCGGACGGTCCCAGCGATCGCCGCCGGCTGGTTCCCGATCCCGCCGATGGTGGTGACCAACGAGCGGTCGGTCGCCGAGGCGTTCTGGGCGGAGCACGGGGACGTCGTCTACAAGTCGACCAGCGCCGTGCGAAGCATCGCCGCGCGCTTGACGCCGGCGCACCGGGCCCGGCTCGACCGGCTCGGCACCTGCCCCACCCAGTTCCAGGGATACGTGCCAGGAGTCGACTACCGGGTGCACGTCGTCGGCGACGACGTGTTCACCGTCCAGGTGCGGTCGCAGGCGGTCGACTACCACTACGCTGCTCGGGAGGGGGTGCCGCGGGTTATGGCGGCCGCCACGCTGCCCGACGCCTTGGCGGTGCGCTGCGTGGATCTGACCCAACACCTCGGTCTGGCGGTGAGCGGCATCGACCTGCGCCAAACCCGGACGGCGCCTGGTACTGCTTCGAGGTGAATACCTCGCCTGCGTTCTCCTGGTTCGAGGAGCACACCCGGCTGCCGATCGCCGACGCGGTGACATCGCTGCTTCTCGCCCGGGGCTCGACCAGGCCGCGGGCCCACGGCCAGCACCGGCGCGATCATCTGACATCAGCGCCGAGGCCGACGACGGCGCCGATGACAGCCCCCGCCGACGCTGGACGAGGCCGCGGCGTGGCGGTTCGCCTGGGCGGCCCGCCCGGCCCGGGTCGAGGTTTGATCCCGCGACAACCGGCCCGCAGCAGCGGGTGGCTCACCCGCGGTTTCGATGGACGGCGGATGGCTTACACCAAGTCGAGCGGAATGGGCCAAGACCGCGGCGATGCGGGATTCGAGCGCGGCGATGCGTTCCCGCAGGCCGACCAGCAGCGCGATCAGCTAGGTGACGGCCTCGGCGGCGTCGACGACCGGGCCATCGGGCGCCCGCGGGAGCTGCTGCCGATCGCGGTCGACGGGACCGAGAAGCGCACCCGCGACTACGTTCGCACGACGACCCTGTTCGTCGTGTTGAACGTCGGGACCGGGTCCTCGCCGAGTGCCGATCCAGCCGCGACGGCGACACCTTCCTGGCGTTAGGCTCCGTTCCCCCTGTCGGGCGGCCCGTTCCGGGCTGAAAATCTGTGCTGGTCGCCCGCAGACGCCGTTGTTCCTTGATCCACTTGAGGTCGTGCGTTAGTCGGGCGCTGGGAGCTGCGTCATGGGCCCTTCAGTGTTGCTTCGAGCACGCGGATTAGATTCGCCAGTCCCGTGCAGCTCCTGCGGGCGGCCGCCGTGGGTGGCGCAAGCAGGAGGGATGGCAATGTTGGAGGACACCCAGGACCACGAGGAGATCATCGAACGGGTTGCGGCGTTGGACATCGGCAAGGCCGAGGTGGTGACCTGTGTGCGGGTGCCCAGCCCGCGGACCCCGGGCCGGCGGGCGCAGGAGATCACGAGGTACTCGACCATGACCCGCTCCTTGTTGCGGCTGGCCGACCGGCTGCGCGAGCTGGGCGTGACCCGGGTGGTCATGGAAGCCACGTCGGACTACTGGAAACCCGTGTTCTACCTGCTGGAGGCGCAGGGACTGGATCCGTGGTTGGTGAACGCCCGCGACGTCAAACACCTGCCGGGTCGGCCCAAAACCGACAAGTTGGATTCGGTGTGGCTGTGCAAGGTCGCCGAACGGCAGATGCTGCGGCCCAGCTTCGTGCCGCCGCCCGAGATCCGCCAGCTGCGGGACTTGACCCGTTACCGCGCCGACCTGGTCGCCGTGCGAACCGCGGAGAAGAACCGGGTGGAGAAGCTGCTCGAGGACGCCCAGATCAAGCTCTCGACGGTGGTGTCGGACATCTTCGGGGTGTCGGGGCGGGAGATGCTGGCCGCGCTGATCGCCGGCGAGTCCGACCCCAAGGCGCTGGCCCAGCTGGCCCGGACCCGGATGCGTGTCAAGATCCCGCTGCTGGAGGAGGCGTTCGTCGGGCATTTCACCAACCATCACCGGTTCCTGCTGACCACCATGCTGGCCCGCATCGACGAGGCCGGCGACGACATCGCCGCGGTAGAGGCCCGGATCGAGGAGCTGATCACCCCTTTCGTCCACGCCGTGGAGCAGCTGGATGAGATCCCCGGCGTCGGTGTGACCGCCGCGCATGTGATCCTCGCCGAGGTCGGGCTGGACATGACCCGCTTCCCCACCGCGGCGCACCTGTGTGCCTGGGCCCGATTCGCCCCCGGCGTCAAGGAGTCGGCGGGCAAGAAGAAGGGCCGCGGCACCACCGGGCACGGCAACCGCTACCTGGCCGCCGCCCTCGGCGAGGCCGCGGTCACCGTCGGGCGGACCAACACCTTCCTCGGCGAACGTTACCGGCGCATCGCCCGCCGACGCGGCAAGAAGAAAGCGATCGTCGCGGTCGGCCGCTCGATCCTGGTCATCGTCTGGCACCTGCTGTCCGACCCCGAGGCCCGCTTCCACGACCTCGGCCCGGACTTCTACGACACCCGCATCGGCCCGGACCGCAAGAAACGCAACCACATCCGTCAGCTCGAAGCCCTCGGCTACAAGGTCACCTTGGAGCCCGCCGCCTGACTCACCTCAGCCCGTCCCCGGCTCCGCACACCCAACCGCCGAGCCGCCGGTCCCGTTCGCCCGTCCCCGGCTGATTTTCGGATTAGGCGACACCGAATCTGATCCCGGGCCAGCCCGCCGCGCCGTCGGGGATGGGGGGTGCGGGTTCCGGGGTTTGGGTAGCGCCGGTGGAGTCGGTGGCGCGGCATTGCACGAAGTGGCTACCCGGTGCCAGCGCGGTGTCCAGGCGCCACATCCGCCAGGTCTGCGGGTTGACCGGGGTGCTCAAGGTCGCGGGAATCTAGGGCCCGGTTTGGTCGAGGCGGACTTCGACCTTGTCGATGCCCCGTGTTTGGGCCCAGGCGATCCCGGCCAGGGTGACGGTGCCATCCGGTGCGGGGGTGAGGGTGTCGAGGGGGCGTGGCCTGGGCGTGGCCGGTCGATCCGGGACTGGGTTTTGATCGGTGCCCGCTGCCATTCGACGGTGCGGAGCTGACGAACAGGCTGGTAGAGCACCCATCGCTGATCGACAAGCTGACCGACGAGTTCATCACCGACGCCAGCGGGAGGCGATCATTGCTGATCAAGCCGTCCTACGGGCCGGTGTGGGCTGCGCTCGATTGGTGATCATCGGCGGCGGCATTGTCGGCAGCGACGTATGGGTTGTTGTCGGGCGGGTCGATTGTCGAGAGCGGTCAGATCCGCCAGGATGCTCGTGGCGGTCTTCCAGTCCCCAACTGGCTGGCGACTGCCTACGGTCTCGCGTAACAAGCACGCACGCTACTGCTGGCCGCCACGGCCGCGGAGCGGCTTGTCGAGCGCGCAAACAGCGAGCCAGGCGAGTATCGGACCTTTACCCAGCTCCAAGGATAACTGCTGATCAGGGGAGAATCGAAATGACACGACCGCTGCGTTATCAGCTTCCGGACCGGAACCTGGGCCTTGATCTGATGCGGGTCACCGAGGCTGCAGCGCTGGCCGCAGGCCGGTGGGCGGGCCGCGGCGACAAGGAAGGCGGCGACGGTGCGGCCGTGGACGCCATGCGCGACGTGATCGCGAACGTGCCCATGCGCGGCATGGTGGTAATCGGGGAGGGTGAGAAGGACGAAGCCCCGATGCTCTACAACGGCGAGGAGGTGGGCGACGGCACCGGGCCGGAGATCGACATCGCCGTCGACCCGGTAGACGGCACCACGCTCCTGGCCAACGGGATGCCGAACGCGATCGCGGTGCTGGCCGCGGCCGACCGGGGCAGCATGTACGACCCGAGCGCGGTCTTCTACATGAGCAAGCTGGTCTGCGCGGGCTCGGCGGCGGGCGAGGTGGACATCGACGCCCCGGTCGAGCACAACGTGCGTGCTGTGGCCCGCGCGATCGGGGGTACGCCTGCCGATATCACCGTGAGCGTGCTCAACCGGGCCCGACACGAGCAGCTGATCGCCGAGGTCCGCGCGACCGGGGCTCGGATCAAGCTGTTCTCGGATGGCGATGTGGCCGCCGCGATCGCCGCGGCCAGCCCTGGCACCGGGATCGACCTGCTGCTCGGCGTCGGCGGCACCCCCGAGGGAATCATCACCGCCTGCGCGATGAAGGCGATGAACGGCGTGATCCAGGCACGGCTTGCCCCGCGGGACGAGGCCGAGCGACGCAAGGCGCTTGACGCAGGCCATGATCTCGACCGAGTGCTGCACACCGATGACCTGGTGACCGGTGACAACACGTTCTTCGTGGCCACCGGGATCACCGACGGTGAGCTGTTGCGCGGCGTGCGGTACACGCCGCAGGGTGCGGAGACCGAGTCGATCGTGATGCGCTCCCGCAGTGGCACCATCCGTTCCGTGCACAGCAAGCACGCTTTGCAGAAGGTCGCCGAACGGCTGACCTATGTGTCCGGATAGGGGTTCTAGCGGGTGAGCTAGTGAGTTTGCGGCGGACATAGCCCACGAGTTTCGGCGCGTGTCGAACAAGGGCTCGCGGCGCATCCTGCGCTGGGGCTCGGGATTGAGCATCACGACGTCCGGGCGACGTCGACGCCGCAGTCGCGGATGGGCCTGGCTGGCCGTCTGCCTGACAGTTCCAGCCCGTCTTCGTCACACAGCCCCTGCCGTGATGCGACGGGGCGTTGACACATTCCCATATGGGAATATGATGGCGCCGTGGCACGAGCGGCGACGACCTCGGACGCGTTCAATGCGATTGCCGAGCCGCAGCGGCGGGAGATCCTGGTGCTGCTGCGGGGCGGCGAGCGGCCGGTGACCGAGCTGGCGCGGGACCTGGGGATGAGCCAGCCGCAGGCGTCCAAGCACCTGCGGGTGCTCCGCGAGGTCGGGCTGGTGCGGGTCCGTGGGGCGGGCAAGCAGCGGCTGTACGGCCTGGACGCCCGCGGGCTGCGGCCGGTCCACGAGTGGGTGGGCGGCTTCGAGCGGTTCTGGAGCGAGACCTTCGACCGGCTGGACGAGTACGTGCGAAATCTCAATCAGGGAAAGACAGGAGGAACCACGGGATGACGACGACGAGGAGCGGCGGCGAGCCCGCGACCGCGGACCGCGAGATCGTGGTCTCCCGGGTGATCGGCGCCCCGCAGGAGCTGGTGTTCGAGGCGTTCACGCAGGTCCGGCACCTGTCGCGGTGGTGGGGACCGGAAGGGTTCACGACCACGACACGGTCCTTCGAGTTCCGCGTCGGCGGGGTCTGGGACTTCGTGATGCACGGGCCGGATGGGACTGACTACCAGGAGTGGATCACCTGGCGGGAGATCGTCCCGCCAGAGCGGATCGCGCTGGTGCACGGCGAGTCGCGCGACGACCCCAACGCCTTCGCGTCGGTCCTGACCTTCGAGCGGGTCGGCGAGGAGAGCCGGATCGTGATGCGCACGGTGTTCCCCACCAAGGAACTCCGTGACGAGGCGGTGGAGAAGTACCACGCGATGGAGGGCGGCGAGCAGACCCTGCGCAACCTGGCGGCCTACGTCGCCGAACTCACCTGGAACGAGACCGCCCGGAACGAGACCACACCGAAGGGAGCGGAGGGCTGATGGCCGGGACGGTGTTCTTCAGCGTGACGATGTCGCTCGACGGCTTCATGGCGCCCGACGCCGTGCCAATCGAGTACGTATTCTCGCCCGAAGGTCGGAACGACCCGAGGGTCCAGCGCTGGATGACGAAGTGGTCGGAGCTGCAGGCGTGGTTGTTCCCGCAGCGGTGGTTCCGGGAGAACCTCAAGCTCGGCGAGGGCGGCGAGGAAGGACCCGACAACGACATCGCTCGCGCGACGTACGAGCGCACCGGCGTGAGCGTGATGGGCAAAAGGATGTTCGACGCCGGCGAGCTGGCGTGGCCGGCGGAGGCGCCGTTCCACACCCCGGTGTTCGTCGTCACCCACACCGAGCGTGACCCGTGGGAGCGGCCGGGCGGCACGACCTTCCACTTCGTCAACGACGGCATCGAGAGCGCGCTGCTCCAGGCCCGCGAGGCCGCAGGCGACCGCGACGTGCGCATCGCAGGAGGCGCCGAGACGATCCAGGAGTACCTGGACAGCGGTCTGGTCGACGAGTTCTCGATCACGCTCGCGCCCGTGCTGTTCGGCACCGGCATCCGCCTGTTCGACCGCGTGGACCCCGCCCGCCTCGCGCTGGACCAGGCCCGCGCGGACGCATCGTCGCGGGTGACCCACCTGACCTACACCGTCGGGAAGCGGTAGCCCGCGTTCCCGCAGCGTGCGGTGCTGGCGCGTCCCCGCAGGGCGAGGTGCCGGTCGGTCAGGTCATCTGCAGGCCTTGGAAGGTCCGGCAATTGACGATCGGCGTGAGCGGCGGGTGTGGGTGATAGAGGCGGCCGCCGACCGGTGTCGGACGACGCTCGAGAGGTACCTCAGCGGGGTTTCGGCGCGTTGATCGGCGCAAGTGGGACATGCGCGCCAAATATGACCGTCATGTCCCCCTTCCGGCGATCAACGCTGGCGGCGAAACCCCGCTGAGGTTCCCTTCGAGCCCCTCGGTCGGGGCCGGGAGGTCGTCGACCGTTGATCACGCCGGCGGTGGGGATCGTCCTCCAGGGCCGCCCGGTCCCAGTGGCCGCGTTCGGCGGCGGCCTCGTTGCTGGTGTGGAGAACTCGGTGAGCGCCCGGTCCGGGTCGGGCGCGGTGCGCACGGCCTGGTAGGGCAGCACGAACTGGCGGAGCTCGCCGCTGTGTCGAGCTGGGCCACGCCCGAGCCGAGCACGGTCGCGGCCGGCACCCACCTCCCCGCGGCGGTGGCGTACCAGGCAGGCCAGCCCGAGCGCGGCCGCCACCGTGACCTTCAGGACCAGCAGCGCGCCGACCAGTGCCCCGGCGAACATGGCCAGCACCGACGCCCAACGGCGCCCCGGACGGCTGGCGCGACCGGCGCCCATGCGGCTGTCGGCCGCCAACCCGGTCAGCGTCAGGGTCAGCACGGTGGTGGTGAGGTCGGGGACGGCCAGGGCGCGGGCGGTGGCGTTCTGCAGGCCCATGGTGGCGGCGAGCACGACGGTGAGCAGGTAGCGAGGCGCGGCGGCGTCGACGCCCCAGCCCAGGTCGATCAACAGGGCCAGGATCAGCCCGGGCAGACCGATCGCGGCCGCGATGGTGTGGTGGCGTCCGCGATGGTCGCCACGGCGGCGGATGA
This sequence comes from uncultured Actinomycetota bacterium, assembly GCA_963822805.1. Classification (GTDB taxonomy): domain Bacteria; phylum Actinomycetota; class Actinomycetes; order Mycobacteriales; family Pseudonocardiaceae; genus Pseudonocardia. The sequence goes on from CAWGIV010000014.1 coordinate 187,026, forward strand.
GTCGTCCGCCGCCGACCGCGCCGAGCAAGAACGCGGCGATCGCGACCAGCGAGGCCGACGCCGAGATGCCCACCGCCCCGACGAGACCGAACCCGATGAACACCACGTTGCCGGTCATGTTGGCCACGAACACGTGGTCGAGCCGGAGATAGCTGACGGCATCGACGAGTCCGGTGACCGCGGTGAGAGTCAGCAGCAGCCCGGGCAGCGCGGCGGCCCCGCGCCAGCGCACCAAGCTCGGCCTCGGGATCGTCGGCATGTCCGGCCCTTCTCGAAGTCCCTGTCTCGTAGTCCCTGTCTCGTGGTAGCAGACCGTCGAACGCGTCGAGGACCCCGGCGACGGCGAACACCAGCAGCACGGCGACGGCGGGGGCGGGCGCGGGAATGTGCCGCTCGGCCCCTTCCGCTCCGGGCGTCGGACCGGGTCCAAGGCAACGTCAGCAAGGCCCAAACGGCCAGTCCAACGACGAGTTCGACGCCCAGGTACCAGGGCCATCCGCCCATGAAGTCCAGCACCGACGGATTGGCAGGCTTGCGGCTCACGAACAGGTAGTTGGTACCGGCCAGCTCGTTGAACCCCAGCATCGCGATGCCCCATATGACGGTGACCGAGGCGGCAAAGGCGAAGCTGCGCCAGTTCGGACGCATACCCGCCCACCAGGTCAGGTAGACGGCGGCCCACACCACCAACAGATGTTGGCCCCAGAAACTCAAGAAGTCGATGCTCAGGACCTTTGGTTCGTCCAGGGCCGGGGTGATCAGTGCTTGCGGAACAAGTGTGAGTCCCCAGTAGTAGGTCAGCGCGTAAGCCCATTGTCTGCGGGACCACAACGCGTATGCGGCGGCCATCCACGCGAGATCAGAGATCTGGAAAGGAAGTGAGTTCTCGATATGGAACCGGGTCGGCGTCAGGTCGTAGATCTGTATCGGAACGAGAAAGGCCACCAGCACGACGGCCAGGAGACGTCCGAGCGTCCAGGCGGTCCGTGTTCCCCGGTATCGGCGTCCGAGCAAAGCGAGGACCAGCGCCCCCGCGGCCAACAGGACCACCACCACCCAGTGGGACGCACCATAGGCGGCGAACGAGCGCTGCGGCGACAGCGGGTCCACCCGTCCACGATATGCCTGCACGACCGATGGCGAAGCGGAGCGCGGGTTGGCTACTCGCCCCGCGGAGGCGTCCGAGCGGGAACAAAGGTGCGCGCGTAGTCTTCCTTGAACACGGCCAGGTGCAGCCAGGGATCCGCGCGCAGCACACCGGGCACCGCGCGCAGGCGCTCCAGGCTCGCGAACAGGTCGCCTGCGGTGGGTTCGACGAGCGTTGCCACGGCGTCGAACCGACCCACCGTGCGCGCCATGAAGTCGATGCCCCGCCACTCGCGCAGCCGACCGAGCACGGCGTCGCCGCTGTCGCCGAGGTTCATTCCCACGCCCATCGACAGCTGCCGATGGGCCAGACCGCGCCCTTCGATCGCGCTGACCTTGAGCGCGCCGGCGTCGACCATGCGCCGCACGCGCACGGCCACCGCCGACGGCGAAAGTGACACCGCGCGGCCGAGTGCGCGGTATGTCGCCCGGCCGTCGCGTTGCAGCTGCTCGACCAGCCGCAGGTCGATGTCGTCGATCGTGATCTCGCCGTGGTACGAGGTCATGAAGAAGCCCTTGACCACCTCCGAGTAGATCAGCGAGTTGATCGCGCTCACGCGTGGCATGGCGCGGATGCGCCCGAGCAGGTCGTGCAGCTCCGACATCGATCCGACGCGCAGCTCGGTGATCAGGTCGTATTCGCCGCCGACCGCCGACACCAGCACCGATTCGTCGAGGCGGCGCAGGGATTCGGCGAGCTCCCGCACCGGCCCGGCCGTTCGCACCGAGACGTGCGCCAGCACGTACTGCCCCTGCAGCACGGGATCGACGGCGGCGACCACGCGCACGGTGCCATCGGCGAGCATCCTTCGCAGCCGGGTCGCCACGGCGCCGCGCGGCTGGTCGAGTGCCGCGGCGAGCCGTTGGATGCTGGCGCGCCCGTCTTCCTGCAGCGCACGGATCAATGCGGCATCAAGATCCATTCCGTCCTGCATCTCCGGATTTTCTTGACTTCCGTGTTCTTGACCGGCTCCGCGAGCATAACATCGGTGTAAGCGGGCATGTGGCGGCGCTCGGATGCCTATTCGACTGTCTGCGATACAGAACAATGGCAGCGGAGTCTCCGCACGCAACTTCTGCATTTGTCGCCACGCGCCGCCGGCCCTACTCTCGCCCGAACATCCCGATGTCTCCCCGAAGGAGTGGAGCCGCATGTCCATCACCAACGCGCAGGCGCACAGCCGTGCACGACGCGCGGGAACAGCCGCGTTCGTCGGCACGACCATCGAGTGGTACGACTTCTACGCCTACGCGACGGCCGCGGCGCTCGTGCTCGGCCCGCTGTTCTTCCCGGCTTCCGACCGACTCACCTCCGCGGCAGCGGCGTTCGCGACCTTCGCAGTCGGGTTCGTGGTGCGGCCGCTCGGCGGCATCATCTTCGGCCACATCGGAGACAAGCTGGGCCGCCGGGTGTCGCTCGTGCTGACGCTGCTCATCATGGGGGCGTCAACGGTGCTCGTGGGATGCCTGCCCACCTACCAGAGCATCGGGTTCTTCGCGCCCGCGCTGCTCATCCTGCTGCGCGTGCTGCAGGGGCTGGCGGTCGGCGGCGAGTGGGGCGGCGCCGTGCTCATGTCGGTCGAGCACGCGCCTGCGAAGTCGAAGTCGTTCTACGGCGGCTTCACCCAGCTCGGCAACCCCGCAGGCGCCCTGCTGGCCAGCGGCATCTTCGCCCTGCTGTCTGCCCAGGGCAACGACTTCCTCGCTGGCGGCGGATGGCGCATCCCGTTCATCGCCTCGATCGTGCTGATCGGCGTGGGCCTGTGGGTGCGGTTCAAGGTCGAGGAATCCCCGGTCTTCGAGCAGAAGATCGAGGGCCGTAAACAGTCCGTGCCGCTGCTGTACGCGCTCCGGGTGAACCGGCTGGCGATCCTTATCGGCATCGGTGTGCTCCCCGTGTCGACCGGCGGCTACTACTTGGCGACCACGTTTGCGACCACCTACGCCACACTCCCCGAGATCGGGGTCACCGAACAGGTGATCCTGCTGGCCATGACGATCGCGTCGTTCGTCGAGTTCCTCGTGACTCTGCCGATCGCATGGCTGGGCGACAAATGGGGGACCAAGACGGTCATGTACATCGGACTGGCGTCGTCGGTCGCGACGTTCATACCGTTCTTCCTGGTCATGCCGGGACGGGTCGAACCGTTGATCTTCCTGTTTGCCTCGCTCGTGCGGGTCGCGATGAGCGGCACCTACGCGCCGATCGCGGCGATCCTCGCCCAGATGTTCCGACCGCAGGCCCGCTACACCTCGATCGCGATCTCGTACGGCCTCGGAGCGGCGCTGTGGGCAGGCTTCTCCCCGTTGGTGGCCACCCAGCTCTACAGCGCGACCGGCACGATCTGGTCGGTGGTCGCGATGTTCGTCGTCATGGCGGCGATCGCCTGGGTCTGCACCTGGCTCGCCCCGCAACACTCCGACGAGGCGCCGGTCACCAGCTCCTTGCCGGCATCGGCCAACACGACAGGGCACGTTCTGCCATGAGAAAGCTCGTCGCCTTCGACCGGCCGCGCACCGAGCCGCCCGTCATCGTCTCCGCCCGCCTGATCCGCACCGTCGACGCGGCGAAGCCCACGGCGCGGGCGATGCTCGTGGTGGGCGGCCGCATCGCCGAAATCGGCACCGTCGCCGAGTGCGAGCGGGCCGCCGAAGGCGTGGGGCGCCGCCCGGAGCGCGTCGACCTCGGCGACGCCATCGTCGTGCCCGGCTTCGTCGACGCGCACGCGCATCCGCTGATGTACGGCCAGATGATGACCTGGGTGGACTGCGGACCGGAGAAGGCGTCGAGCATCCCCGCGATCGTCGCCCTGCTGCTGCGGGCGGCGGAGTCGATGCCCGCGGGGCGGCCGGTGCGCGGCTACGGCTACGAGCACCGCAACCTTGCCGAGCAACGCCATCCCACCCGCTTCGAGCTCGACCAGGTCGCGACCGACCGCGAGGTGTACCTGATGAACGCCTCCGGACACGGTGGCGTCGTCAACTCGTACACGCTCGCCCAGGCAGGCGTCGACCGGAACACCCCGAACCCGCCCGGCGGCGAGTACTTCCGGGACGCCGAGGGCGAGCTGACCGGCGAGCTGTCGGATGCCGCCTGCAACATCCTCACGGGCGTGCACGGCGTGACGATCGGACACCACGGGCCGAACTTCCACCTCGCCGACGAGCCGGCGGAGCACCTGCGGCAGCTGGATGCCGCGACCCGCAGCTTCCTCTCCGGCGGGGTCACCGCGATCGGCGACTGCCAGGTGACCAGGCGCGAGTTCGACATGTACCTGCGGCTGGCCGAAGCCGGGCGGCTCGACGTCCGCGTGTCGATGTACCTGCTGTCGCACTTGCTCGACGACGCGATCGAGATCGGGCTGCACGGGCAGTTCGGCAACGCGTTCCTCGGCTTCGCAGGCATCAAGCTCTACGCCGACGGCACCCTGGGCGGCTGGACCGCATACTTCCCCGACGGCTACGTCGGCGACCCGTGCCGCACCGGCCAGCTCTACCACGAGCCTGCGGAGTACGCCGAACTGGTGCGCCGTGCGCACGCCGTCGGGTTGCAGACCGCGACGCACGCGCAGTCCCCCACCGCGATCGAGATGGTCGTCTCCGCGATCGAGGCGGCACAGGCACAACGCCCCGATCCCGACGCCCGGCACCGGATCGAACACTGCGGGCTGCCCACCCCCGCACAGATCCAGCGGATGGCCGCCGCCGGCATCCGCCCGGTCAACCAGACGCAGCACTACTACAACTGGGGCGAGGGTGTGCAGCAGGCGGTGGGCACCCCGGGGGAACGGTTCAACCCGCTCGGCGAGTTCGAGGCGGCGGGCGTGCCGATGACGATCTCGTCGGACGCGCCGGTCGCCGAGCCGCGTCCGCTTGAGGCGATGCAGGCCGCGGTGACGCGGGTGACGCGCCGCGGGCACACGCTCGGACCGGGTTCGTTGCGCATCTCGGCCGAGGCCGCGCTGCGGGCGCACACGCTGGAGGGCGCCGTCTCGATCGGGCGCGAGGACGACCTGGGCTCGCTGTCGACAGGCAAGTACGCCGACTTCGTGGTGCTCGCCGATGATCCGCTGACCGTCAACGGCGCACAGCTCGCCGACGTTCCGGTGGTGGAGACGTGGGTGGACGGGGTGCGCCGCTACTCCCGGGCGGAAGCCTGCCGATGAGCATGTCCACATCCGACCGGGATCGCTTCGCCGACACCGCAGGCCGCGCGACGCTGCAGAGCATCCGCTCCTACGGTGTGGACACGGTGTTCGGCATCCCGGGCACGCACAACCTGGAGCTGTACCGGCCGCTCGCCGAGCTCGGCTTCCGCGTTGTCACGACCCGCCACGAACAGGGCGCAGGCTACGCCGCGGACGGCTGGGCGCAGCAGACCGGACTGCCGGGGTTCGTGATCACCACCTCCGGGCCGGGCCTGCAGAACGCGATGAGTGCGATCGGCACGGCGTTCTGCGAGTCGCGACCGCTGATCGTGCTCTCGCCGGGCGTACCGCTCGGCGGCGAGTTCGCCGACGTCGGCACGCTGCACGAGACGAAGGACGCCACGGCCATGGTCGGCGCGATCGCCGAGTGGTCCCGCCGGGTGACCTCGGCGACGGATGCGGTGGAAGCAGTGCACGACGCGTTCGCGCTGTTCCGCACCGGCCGACCCAGGCCCGTGCACATCGAGATCCCACTGGACGTGCTGGAGTCGCAGGCGGACGTGCCTGCCGAACGCCGCCTGGCCCGCTCCGCACCGGCACCGGCGGCGGGAGACCCGGATGCCGTGCGGCGCGCGGCCGAGGTGCTGGCCGCCGCCCGCAACCCGGTGATCATCGCGGGCGGCGGCGCTACCGGAGCGAGCGAGGAGATCACCCGGCTCGCCGAGCGACTCGGCGCGCCGGTGCTGACGACCTTGAACGGCAAGGCGACGGTCGACGAGTCGCATCCGCTCTCGCTCGGCTCCAACCTGCGGCTCGCGGCGGCACGCGGGGTGGCGGAACGCGCCGACGTGCTGCTCGTCGTCGGCTCCAAACTGGGCGCGGCCGAACTGTGGGCGCCGCAGCTGGAGGCGAAGGGAACGGTGATCCGCGTCGATGTGGCGCACGGCCAGCTCGACAAGAACCTCACCGCCGACGTGGGGATCGTCGGCGACGCCGCGGCGGTGACCGCACGGCTGCTCGGCGCACTGCCCGCGGAGCGCGCTCGGCGCAGGCCGGACCTCGGCGGCGATCGCGAACGCATCCTCGCCGAGATCCGCGCCACCGCGCCCGAGACGGTCGCTCTCGCGGAGTGGATCGTGGCGGCGCTGCCGCCCGACGTGATCGTCGCGGGCGACTCGTCGCAGATCGTCTACCTGGCGCTCGCGAACCTGCTGCGCCTGCCGCGGCCGCACTCCCTGCTGTACACGCCGACCTACGCCACCCTCGGCTACGGCCTGCCTGCCGCGATCGGCGCCGGGGTGGCCGAACCTGCGCGCCCCGTCGTCGCGGTGATCGGCGACGGCGCGTTGATGTTCTGCGTGAACGAGCTGGCAACCGCGGTGGAGCAGCGTCTCGATCTCACCGTGGTCTGCGTCGACAACGGCGGCTACGCAGAGATCCGGCAGAACGAACTCGACCGCGGCATCGCGCCCGTCGGCGTGGAACTGGTGCAGCCCGATTGGGCGGCGCTCGCCGACGCGTTCGGCGGCACCGGCATCCGCGTGCCACGGGCAGACCAGTTCGAGCCTGCGATCGCGGACGCCATCGCGGCAGGCGGTGTGCGGCTCGTGCACGTGCCGGTCGAACATTCAGAAGGAGAGTGACCATGGAACCCGTCGGCCCGGTCGACGCATCGAAGAACCCGCGCTACGCCGGGCTCGGCACGTTCGCGCGGCTGCCGCGCATCGACGAGGTGCCGAGCGCCGACATCGCGATCGTCGGCATTCCGTTCGACACCGGCGTGAGCTACCGGCCGGGCGCCCGGTTCGGGCCGTCACACGTGCGCGAGTCCTCGCGTCTGCTGCGACCGTACAACCCCGCGCAGCAGACTTCGCCGTTCGCCGCCTGCCAGGTGGTCGACGCCGGTGACTTCGCGGTCAACCCGTTCGACATCACGGAGGCCGTCTCCGAGGTCGAGCGCGCCGCGTCGGAGCTCGGCAGGCAGGTGCAGCGCATCGTGACGATCGGCGGCGACCACACGGTCGCGCTGCCGTTGCTGCGCGCGATCGCGAAGCAACACGGGCCGGTCGCGGTGCTGCACTTCGACGCCCACCTGGACACCTGGGACACGTACTTCGGAGCGCCCATCACCCACGGCACGCCGTTCCGCCGGGCGAGCGAAGAGGGGCTGATCGACCTCACGGCAAGCTGTCACGTCGGCACCCGTGGTCCGCTCTACTCTCCTCAGGATCTCGAGGACGACGAGCGGCTGGGGTTCTCGATCGTGACCAGCGAGTCCGTCGAGGAGCACGGTGTCGAGGCGGCGATCGCACGCGTGCGGAACCGGATCGGGGACAAGCCGTTGTACGTGTCCGTAGACATCGACGTGCTCGACCCGGCGCACGCACCCGGAACAGGCACACCGGAGGCAGGCGGGCTCACCAGCCGAGAGCTGCTGCGGATGCTGCGCGCGCTCGCCGATCGACGGATCGTCGGCGCCGACGTCGTCGAGGTGTCGCCCGCCTACGACCATGCCCAGATGACCGGCATCGCCGCAAGCCACGTGCTCTACGAGTTGGTGAGCGCGATGGCGGGGCAGCTCAGCGCGTCCCGTGGACGAAGCTCAGCCAGCTCGGGTGTGATTCAGCCGATCGAAGTGGCTGACTCACACCGAGCTGGCTGATAGCTCGTCGAGGCCGAGTACGCGGTCGAGCACGCGGAAGCGGAACACAGCGGTGAGGGTGAGGAACCAGAGGACCAGCGCGGGCAGGACGGCCTGGAAGACCGCGGGGGCGGCGCCGGTGAGCCCGAAGTAGTTCGACAGCGCGGGGACGAACAGCACGGCGGCGAACACCACGACCAGGCCGAGGACGAGCAGGGTCGGGCGCCGGTCGGGGACGGGCGGCGTCCAGGCGGCGAACAACGGCGCGGGCGGGGCGAGGAACAGCAGGAGCACGAACGAGGTGAGGCAGACGAACGTCGAGAGGCCCGTTTGGGCGCCGATGGTCGCCGCGGCTTGGGTGAAGTCGGCGTCGGTGTAGGTGAGGCCGGTGTAGCTCTCGAAGTCGCTGATCACCTGGGCCGGGGTGCGGCCGCTGGTCAGGAAGTGGGCGACGTTTTCGTAGAGGAAGGCGTACACGGCGGTGCCGAATGCCGCCGTGACGACGGCGGCGGGGATGACGAACCGGGCGAGGTTGCCCAGCAGGTGCTCGTCGGGCGGCATGGGGCGGGCCCAGAAGGTCAGGAAGAAGGTCGGGATGCCGACGGTGAGCAGGGTCAGCCCGACCTGGGTGGGCGAGTAGGGAAATCCCAGCCCGAGCAGGGTGACCGCGAGGATGACCAGGCCCTGGGTCGCGACGCGGGCGAGGTAGACGTACATGGATATGGCGATGCCGTTGATGATGCGACGGCCCTCGCGCTGGGCGGGCAGCAGCGCGGCGAACGAGTCGTCGACCAGCACGATGTCGGCCACGTCCCGGGTCACGGCACTGCCGCTGCGCATGGCCACCCCGACCTGGGCGCTTTTGAGGGCGCGGGCGTCGTTGACCCCGTCACCGATCATGGCGACGTAGTGGCCTTGGCGGCGCAGCGCGGCGACGATCCGTTCCTTCTGCTCGGGGGCGACGCGGCCGAAAACGGTGGTGGCGGCGACGAGCCGGTCGAACTCGGCGTCGTCGAGTCCGTCCAAAATCGTGCCCGCGACCGGCGTGCCGACGGGCAGGCCTGCACGGGCCGCCAGCGCCGCGACGGTGCGCGGATCGTCGCCGGAGACCACCTTGAGCGCCACCCTGTCCGACCGGAAGCGGGTGATGACGTCGACGACCTCGGACCGCAGCTCGTCGGCGAGCGCGACGAGGGCGACGGCCTCCAGCTCGGGAAGGGCGGCGCGGCCCGCGGCGTCGCGAAGGCCGGTGGCCGGGTCGAGGGCGCGCGCCAACACCACCACCCGCAGGCCCCGGCCCGTCCGCTCGCCCACCAGGTGCTCGGGCAGCGGGCGGCGCAGTCGGGGTTCGAGCGCGTCGGGGGCGCCGAGCACCCAGCTGCCCTCGTCGGTGGTGACGCCCGACCAGCGCAGCGACGAGGCGAAGGGCACCTCGTCGCGGATTCGCCACGTCGGACCCTCGGGTAGGGCGGCGGCCAGCGCGGTGGTGGTGAGGTTGGGTGTGGTTGCGCTGCGGGCCAACGCCCCCAACGCGCCGCAGGCGGCGCCTGCGTCCCCGGACAGCGGGGTGACGTCGTCGAGCGTGAGTCGACCGGTGGTCAGGGTGCCGGTCTTGTCGGTGCAGACGACGTCCACGTTGGAGACCGACTCCACCGCGTTGACCTGCTGCACCAGCGCGCCGCGCCCGGCGATCGTCGCCGCGCCCGCGGTGTAGGCGACCGCGATGAGGAAGAACAGACCGTAGGGCACCAGCCCGGACAGCACCGCCGTCATCTGCACCACCCGCAGCAGCGTGAACCCCTCCAACATGGCCTGGCCCAGGATGGCGCCGCTCATCAACACGGTCAGCGCCATCACCAGCCGCACGACGAACCCGATGCGCCGTTGCAGCGGTGTGGAGTCGATCGCGACGCGGCGGGCCTGCGCCGTCAGCCGACCCGCATAGCTGGCCGCTCCCACGTCACGGGCGAGCATGTGACCCTCGCCCGCCACGCACAGGCTGCCCGACCGCAGCCGGTCGCCTGCCTGTTTGACGACCGGATCGGACTCCCCGGTGAGCAGCGACTCGTCGGTCTCGAGGGCCCCGTCGAGCAGCGGGCCGTCCACGACGATCTGGTCGCCTGCCCGCACCCGCAGCACGTCGCCGCGGACCACCGCATCCGGGGCGACCTCCATCTCGTGGCCGTCGCGGACGGCGACCACCGGTGCGGTGTCGAGTAGCCGGAGCCGATCGAGCTTGCGTTTGGCCCGGATCTCCTGGCCCGCGCTGATCAACGCATTGACCAGCCCAAGCCCGACGCTGATCAGTGCGTCGCTGTAGCGACCTAGGGCGAGCAGCGCGATGCCGATGACGAACAGGATGACGTTGAAGAAGGAGAACACGCCGCGCCGCACGATCGTCGCGTAGCTGCGCGACGTGCCGGTCACCGCCGTGTTCGCCTCGCCCCGGCCCCGGCGGGCGGCCGCTTCCGCCGTCGTCAGCCCCACCGCGGCCGTCTGCTCGGCCTCGACGCCCATCACCCTCCTCATCTGCCTCAACCCGTGACACTGCCTACCCGCGTCAGGTCCCGGCACGTCCTGGCTCTCGCTCATGGCGGCGCAGGCGGAAGCGGGGAGCGACCGCGATGATCGGCCCGATTGTCGCGGAAGGCGCGTCGTCTGCGGCGGGTCGGTCGAAGCGGACGCGGCAACCCTATCCGGGCACCGTCCGGTGTGGGTAAGACCCGAGCGGGGCTTGGGTGGGAATCGGGTAAGAGCGGGCGCTTATCCCCATCGAGATCGAGAGCCGGTCGGTACCGTCGCCGGCGGCGAGGTGACCGGTCGCCGCACGAGAGCGAGAGGTGGATATGACCACAGTGGACGGGCTGCCCGCACACATCCTGCTGATCCACGCCGTCGTGGTGCTGGTGCCGTTGAGCGCGCTCCTGATCATGTTGATCACGATCTGGCCCGCCGCGCGGGCGCGGTTGACCGTGGCGACCGCCGTTCTGACCGTCGCGATGGTGATCAGCGTGCCGTTGGCCACACAGGCGGGGGAGTGGCTCGAACGGCGGGTCAACCGCACGGAGCTCGTCCGCGCCCACACCGAGTTGGGCGACTCGATGCTGCCCTGGGCGATCGGGCTCACGGTGGTCGCGCTGATGGTCTTGGCCCGTGAGCTGCTCGCAGCTCGGTCTCGCCGCCACCCGGTGGCGGTGGGTGGCGGTCCCGGGACGACCCGCCTCGCGGAAGGGGACCGGTCGGACCCCGCGGCCCGGTGGGGTGGCCGCGGTGTCTCCGTGGCGCTGGCGGTGATCGCCGTGGTCGTCGCCGTCGGCTCCGTCATTACCGTCTACCGGATCGGCGACTCGGGTGCTCGGGCGGCGTGGACGGGCCAGTTCACCCAGCAAGCCCAACCGCGGCCTGGGCAGGGTCCACCACCGGGCTGATCCGGACGTTGGGGCCGGATGTTCTCGTTCAGTGATGGCCTCGAAGGCCGACATCGTCGATGTCTCGGGCGTGCTGGGTCTGATGGTGCGTCGCGCCGATCTCGGCAAGAGCGGCCCCCGCCGCCCCGCCGAGCATTCCGAGGCCGATCAGGGCTGCGACCAGCATCGTGACCGGTCTCGACACGAGGCGTCGACTCCGCCCGGCGATCTCGCTCATGCGGCGACCACGACGGCGCCGAGGACCGCGCATAGCGCGATCCATCCCAGGGCAAGAAGGGCCAGGACGACGGCGCTGCGGCACTGGCGTTGCGTGGGTGGTGTGTCGGCGGGCGCGTTCAGCAGCGTCGTGCGGGCTCGCCAGACAACCTCGAACCAGATGGTGGCCCAGTTGGGCGCGGACGCTACGGCCCCGTCCGCGCCATCTCGTGGCAGGTCGGCGAGCAGCGGCACCAGTTCAGCGCGGTGGCGGGCGGCGTAGGCGGCCGCGACGCGGGCGTCGGCCTCGTCGAGGTCCAGACGGCCCTCACCCACCGCGTGGTGCAGACAGTCCACCACGTGCTGACGCTCCCGGTCGGAGGCACGAATGCCGACCGCGGACGATTCCGTTGACGGCTCGGACGAATCCGTGGGCAGGGACGGCAGGGCAGCCATGAACACTCCGAGTGGACGGATCGGTCAGGTGTCCTCCACCGTTGCCGACCCGTCTGAGATCGCGACGTGATCTGGGTCGGAATCGGGTAAGACCCGTTCGGGGTCGATGCTGAAGCCGACCTCGGCGCCCCCACCGGTCCGGTTGCGGCTGTCGAGATCGGCCACCGCCCGTTCGTCTCAGGGGTGTGAGTTCCTCGAGCGGAAGGACGGCCATGGACGCGATGCAGCGGTACCGGCAGGCACAGGACGACTTCGACGCGGTGCTGGCCGCCGTGCGCCCGGACCAGTGGGACGCCCCTTCGGCCTGCGCCGAGTGGACGGTGCGGGACGTCGTCGGGCATGTGATCTGGGGACAGCGCCAGATGCAGGCCTGGGCGACGGGGGCGGACTATACCGACCGGCGGGGCGCTCCCGGTACGCCGCATCCGCGAGAGCTGGCGGGCCCGGATCCGGTCCCGGTCTGGCGGGCGGCGCGTGCGGAGTCGGTGGCCGCGTTGACGCCCGAAGCGCTGGGCCGCACGGCGTCGATCACGGGGATGGGCGAGGTCCCGATCGCCGCGATCGTCACACTGCTGACCACCGACTTCGTGGCGCACACCTGGGACGTCGGGCACGGGCTCGGGATGGACGTGCGGCTCGACCCGGGGCTCGTCACGCTGGCCTTCGACTGGGCACGTGCGCACGTCGTGCGCCGCCCGGGGTTCTTCGGGCCGGAGCTGAGCCCGCCCGCGGGCAGCGACGAGCAGACCAGGATGCTCGCGTTCCTCGGACGTGCGGCCTGGCCGCCCGTGGCGGTCACGTCCAGCTGATGCGGTCCTCGAGGAGGGCGCGCTGTGCGGGGTTCGCGGTGAGGTCGAGCGCCCGGCGGTCGGCCTCCCGCGCCTCCCCGGGTGCGCCGAGCGCCCTCAGCAGCTCCGCGCGAGTGGCGTGGAAGGGCGCGTACCGGTCGAGCGGCGCGGCGAGCTCGTCGAGCTCGCGCATCGCCGCTTCCGGCCCCGCGAGGTGGCGGAGGGCGATGGCGCGCTGCAGCCGCGTCAGGGGCGACGGGGCCACGGCGAGCAGCATGTCGTAGAGGACGACGATCTGCGCCCAGTCGGTGTCCTCCCAGCGCGGCGCCTCGGCGTGGCAGGCGACGATCGCGGCCTGCAGCTGGTAGGGACCCGGCCTGTGGAGCGCGGCGGCACGGGTGATCAGCTGGCAGGCGTCGGCGATGGCGGTGTGGTCCCACCGGCCGCGGTCCTGGTCGGGTAGCAGCACGATGCGCCCTTCCGCGTCGAAGCGGGCAGCGACCCGAGCCTGGTGCAGCCGGATCAGCGCGAGCAGCCCGAGGACCTCGGGCTCGCGGGGCAGGGTCCAGGCGAGCGAGGACGCCAGCCATTCGGCGTCCTCGGCCAGCCGCCGCGACCACGCCTCGTCGCCGGTGGAGGACAGGTAGCCCTCGTTGTAGAGCAGGTAGACGACCGTGAGGACCTCGTTCAACCGTTCCGGCAGCTCGGCGTCGGACGGGATGCGGTACGGGATCCCGGCGTCGGTGATCTTGCGTTTGGCCCGGGTGATCCGCTGCGCCACCGTGCTCTCCGGCACCAGGAACGCCGCGGCGATCTGGGCCGTCGTCAGGCCGCAGATCGTGCGCAGGGTGAGCGCGATCTGCGCGTGCCGGGGGAGCGCGGGATGGCAGCAGGTGAACAGCAGCCGCAGCCGGTCGTCCGCCTCGGTCGGCGACGGCCACTGCAGCTGGGCGAGCTTCTCACGGTAACGGGCCTGGCGGCGCAGCACGTCGAGCCCGCGGTTGCGGGCGACGGTGAAGAGCCAGGCATCCGGGCGGTCCGGGATGCCCTCGGCAGGCCAGCGGCGCAGGGCGGCCTCGATCGCGTCCTGCACGAGGTCCTCCGCGGCCGAGAAGTCGCCGAGCAGGTGCACGAGGGACGCCGCGAGGTGGCCCGCGTGGTCGCGCACCACGCGGGCCAGCTCGTCGTGCGGGCTGCTCACGCGGTCAGGAAGCGGCGGGCCGGAGCTCGATGACCGGGCAGGCGGGCCACGAGCGGGCCATCGCCATTGCCTCGTCCAGATCGGCCACCTCCACCTCGACGAACCCGGTGACGATCTCCTTGCCCTCGATGAACGGCCCGTCGAGCACTTCCGCGTGGCCGTCCGCCTTGCGCATCGTGGTGGCGGTGTGCGCGGGCTGCAGATGGACGTGGTGGGTGATCCGCGCGGCGTTGTCGGCGAACCAGCGCCCCACCTCGTCGTAGGCAGCCTGGCGCTCCGCGTCGCTCATCGCGGCCAGGTCCTCGGCGTACCCCGCGGTCTCGGCGAACATCAGCACGTACTTCACGGACCCTCCTCCATCGGACGCAGGCTCATCGTCACTCCTCGGGTGACGGTGCCTCCACCCCCGACGACGTTCGGGAGCGCGGTGGTTTCGACATCCGGGGACCGTGGGCCGCGGGTGCTGTCGTGCGAGGGGGTACCGCTCACCGCCGGCGGCTACGACCTCGCCCGGCGGCCGCTCGGTGGCCGGAGTGCCGGGCGGACCCGCCTCCCTCCGCCCGGACTCGACCCCGTCATCGCGGGCAGGCGCGGCGGAAGCGCGGTCCCACTCCGGCAGCTCCTCGCAGACCTGTTGTGCACTTCGCAGGGCCCCGGGGCCCTGCGCAGTGCACATCGGGTCTGCGAAGCGCGGCCCGCCCCGGGACGTCTCAGGCACCTGCCCCACCGTGCGGGGTCGCGCCGCGGCGTACCCAGGGCGGTGATCGCCGGTTCGGCGCGTTTCCGGCCGGATTTGGCCGGTCTGCGCGCCGAACCGGTGATCATGGCGCCGGTGTGGGCGGACGGCGGGCGGGCGGACAGCGGGCGGTCGGCAGGTCGTCGGCGGGCGGGCGCGGTCGGCTCCAGCGCGGTGAACGGTGATGACAACTGAGATCACGCTCATGGTGCGCTGAAGCTGCAAGATCCCGGGCAGGATGAAGGGCCACCGGACTCGACGATCCGGCTTCTGACAACCTCCCGGATCCCAGGAAGGTTCGACGATGAGCGTGGGCTGGGCGCTCCCGTAGCGTCGGCATGGATAGGAGCGCTCTGAGCGAGGAGGACCCGATGCCGTCGACGCCCCTGCCGACCGGCGTCTCCGTGCTGGACTCCACGGGCTCGACGGTCGATGACCGGTGGTTCGAGGAGGTGAACGCCTTCGCCCGCGATACCCCGTGGTTGCACGCGCTGATCGCGGGCTACGCGACCTACGGCGTCGCACTCTTCGCGGCGCTGCTGCTTCTGGGCTGGTGGACAGCGCGGGCAGCGAACGCCCCTCGGGTGATGGCGGCGGCGTTGTGGGCGCCGGTCGCGGTGCTCGTGGCCGTCGGGATCAACCAGCCGATCGGCTCGGCCTTCCACGAGGCCCGGCCGTTTACCGTGCTGCCGGGGGCGGAGACCCTCGTCACGCACTCGGCCGACTTCGCATTTCCCTCCGACCACGCGGTGATGGCGGGCGCGGCCGCGGCCGGGCTCTGGCTCATCTCGTGGCGGCTCGGGATCGTTACTGCGGTTCTGGCGCTGCTCATCGCGTTCGCCCGCGTCTACGTCGGGGTGCACTGGCCCGGGGACGTCATCGCCGGGCTGCTGCTCGGCACCCTCGTAGCGGTGCTCGGCTGGCTGTTGCTCGCCCGGGCGATCACCGCGCTGGTGCTGGCGTTGGAACGCACGCCGCTGCGCCCGCTGCTCGCCGCCGGTGAGGACCCGGCGCGGCCGGGGTAACCAGGCCCCGTGAGCGTCCCACCCGCCCTGCCCGGAGTCTTCGCCGCCCTCGCGCCTGCCCTGGACTCCTATGGCTACCTCGCGGTGGGCGGCTTGATCTTCCTCGAGGACTTCGGCGTGCCTGCCCCCGCCGAGACGATCCTGATCGCGGCCGCCGTCTACGCGGGTGCGGGGCGGCTGCACCTTCTGCTCGTGGTGGTGGTGGCGCTGGTGGCCGCGGTCGCAGGCGACAACGTCGGGTTCGCGATCGGGCACTTCGGCGGGCGGCGGCTGGTCCTGCGCTTCGGCCGCTACATCGGGCTCACCGAGCGGCGCCTGGACCGCGCGGAGGGGTTCTTCGCCCGCCACGGCGGGAAGATCGTGGTCGTGGCCCGGTTCGTGGAGGGGTTGCGGCAGGTCAACGGCATCGCCGCGGGCGTGGCCGGGATGCGCTGGCGGCGCTTCCTGGCGTTCAACGCGCTGGGCGCGGCGCTGTGGGTGGGGACGTGGAGCGCGGTCGGCTACCTCGCGGGCGGCCATCTCACCGCGATCTACGACACCGTCCACCGCTACGAGATCTACTTTCTGGTGGCACTGGCAGTGCTGGTGGTGGCGCTCGTCGTGCGGCATCTGCTGCGCAGGCGACGGCACGACGCCCGGTGAGCCGCGCCCGCCCCGGGACGCGTGCCTGGTCAGGCACCGCCGTGGTCATCGGTGCCTGCCCGGGTGAGCAGATGCGCGCGCTCGGCCTGGTTCGAGGTGAGCTCGGCGGCCCGTTCGAACTCAGCTCGTGCCTCCTCGGAGCGACCAAGCTTGGCCAGCAGGTCACCACGCACGCTCGGCAACAGGTGGTAGTTGCGCAGCGCGGCAACGTCGAGCAATCCGTCGGTCACCGCGAGCCCGGCGGCCGGTCCGTCGGCCATCGACACGGCAACCGCGCGATTCAGTTCGACGATCGGCGAGCGGGTCAACGCGACGAGGTCGCCGTACAAAGCGGCGATCCGCACCCAGTCGGTGTCCTCAGCACGCGGCGCTCGCGCGTGGCAGGCCGCGATCTTCGCCTGGATGGCGTAGGAGCCGGTGCCGCCGAGCTCCTCGGCCCGTTCCAGCGCGGTCAGGCCGTGCGTGATCAGCAACCGGTCCCAACGAGCGCGGGCCTGCTTGTCGAGCGTGATGATCCCGCCGTCCGGCCCGGTGCGGGCGCGCAGGCGGGACGCCTGGATCTCCATCAGCGCCACCAGCGCATACGCCTCGGATTCGCGCGGGGCCAACGCGGCCAACATGCGGCCGAGGCGCATGGCCTCATGGCACAGCTCGGGGCGCGCCCACTGCTCGCCTGCGGTGGCGGTGTAGCCCTCGTTGAACACCAGGTAGACGGCCTCGAGCACCGAGCTGAGCCGTACGGCGAGTTCGTCTCCGACCGGCACTTCGAACGGCACGTTCGCCGCGGTGAGCGCCTTCTTCGCCCGGGTGATCCGTGCTGCCATCGTGGTCGTCTGCACCAGGAACGCGCGGGCGATCTCCTCGGTCGACAACCCGGCGACCATCTTCAGGGTGAGGGCAACGCGGGCTTCGACCGACAGCACCGGATGGCATGCGGTGAACATCAGCCGCAGCACGTCGTCCTCGACGTGCGCGTCGAACTCGATCTCGTCCATCGGAGTCTCGTAATCAATGAGCTCACGACCGAGCAGTTCGACCTTGTTCTGCAGCGTCACGGCGCGACGGATCGTGTCGACGCCGCGGCGACGTGCCACGGCCATGAGCCAGGCGCCCGGGTTGTCCGGGACACCTGACTCGGGCCACTGTTCGAGCGCCGCAACAAGCGCGTCCTGCGCAAGGTCTTCGGCCAGCCCGAGATCGCGCACGGCACGGGCCAGGCCGGCGATCAGCCTGGCGGATTCGATCCGCCAGACCGCGTTGATCGCCTGCTGGGTCGCTGAGGTCACTACTGCTTGGCGGCGAGCTCTGCGCGCATCCGCTTCTCGGCCGCCGCGACCTCGGCCGGGAAGGAGTCGCCGAAGTCCCCAGCCTCGAAGACCTTGCGGAGCTCGATCTCATTGTCGCGGAACGGCGAGCGCTTGATCCACTCGACGGCCTCGTCCATCGACGCGACCTCCCAGATCCAGAAGCCTGCGACCAGCTCTTTCGTCTCGGCGAACGGGCCGTCGATCACAGTGGTGTTGCCGTCGGCGTCGAAGGCGACCCGCTTGCCCTTGCTGCTCGGCTGGAGTCCGTCGGCGGCCAGCATGACGCCCGCCTCGACGAGCTTCTCGTTGAACAGGCCCATCGCCACGAACTCCTCGGCGGGACCGAACTCGCCGGACTCGGACCGCTCCGTCGCCTTGACCAGAACCATGACCTTCATCGCGCTGCTCCTTCGCGTCTGCCCGGGCTCGGCCCCATTGACCGCTTCGACCCTGGCTTACCCATGCGTCGAAGGGGAAGGCGTGGATTCGACACGACCCCAAAACCTTCTTCGCGGATCTTCGAGCGCCGGCGCTTCTGGGGACCTCGACCTGCCGGACGTCTGCGCCGGTGGACGCCCATGGCGCCGGGCCGCGACACAGCGGTAGCCGTGCTCGTGCGGTGGCCTGCGCATCAAGCGTTGGTGGATGACTTGGCGGATCTGGACACGGTCGGGGTGAGCGGCCGGACGTCGAAGTCCTCGTAGCGGGGCGCCTTCAGGTCCCGGGCGAACTCGGCACGAGTGGCCGGGTTGTTGACCGGCACGCCGTCTTTGTCGAGATACCAGCTGTGGCACCCGCCCGTCACCCAGACGGTCTTGCTGGCCCGGGAGCGCACCTCCTCGACCCACTGGTCGCTGCGCTCCTGGCGGGGCGTGAGGCTGACTCCCTCGGCGCGGATGGTGTCCACGCACTGCATGACGTAGTCCACGTCGATCTCCAGCACCGGAACGACGGAGCCACTGGAGGCCGGGGTGTAGGGGCCGTTGATCACGAAGAGGTTCGGCATGGACGGCAGCGCCACGGACCGGTAGGTGGTGAACCGCCGGCGCCACAGGGTGTCGAGCGTGACGCCGTCCTGGCCGGTCACCGTCATCGGCCGCAGGAAAGCCTGGGTCTGGAACCCGGTGGCCAGCACGAGCACGTCGAGCTCGTGCAGGCGTCCGTGCGCATCCACGACGCCGCGTGGCTCGACGTGGTCGACGCTGCCGTCCACCAGTTCGATTCGCGGCCCCTGGACGGCCCGGTAGAAGGCCGGGGAGTTGACCATGCGCTTGCACCCCGGGGCGTAGTCCGGGGTGAGCTTCTCCCGGAGCAGCGGGTCGGTCACGGAGCTCAGGCTGTCCTTGGCGCGCTGGTTGTACTCCGAGCGGTCGCCGCGGGTGAGGATCCGGGTGGCCTTGGCGGTCTCCCGGCACAGATGCCGGTAGTACCAGCGGCCGGCGAACGGCAGGTGCTTGAAGGCGGTGCGCATCCAGCGCGGGATGGGTTCGTTGGGCACGGTGAGGACCCATTGCGGGGTGCGCTGGAACAGCACCAGCCTGCCCGCGGTGTTCGAGAGCGCGGTGGTGATCTGCGTGGCACTTGACCCGGTGCCGACCACGCCGACGCGCCGACCCTCGACCGGGACGTCGTGGCGCCACGCCGCGCTGTGAAACACCGGGCCGGAGAAGGTGTCCAGGCCGGGAATGTCGGGGATGGAGGGGTGGTGCAGCCGTCCGACGGCGCAGATCACGACGTCGGCGCGAAGCCGGTCGCCGGTGCTGGTCGTGACGTCCCAGTGATCCGCCTTCCAGCGCAGGTCGGTCACCTCGGTGCCATAACGGATGTGCCTGTTGATGTCGTACTTGGCCGCGGTGCGCCGGTAGTAGCCGAGGATGTCGGCGCCGCCTGCGAACCGGTGCGTCCAGTCCGGGTTGGGCGCGAAGGAGTAGACGTACAGGTGCGCCGGGTCGTCGCAGGCCACCCCGGGATAGGTGTTGTCTCGCCACGTGCCGCCGAGCGAGGCGGCCTTCTCCAGGATGGTGAACGAGTCGATCCCGTGCTCGCGCAGCTTGATCCCGGTGAGGATGCCGGAGATGCCCGCGCCGATGACGAGGACGTGCGGGAACGCCCGCGTCCGTCGCGGCTCTGAGGTCGGTACTGCGGGTTGCGTATGCGTGGCGGTCGACAAGCTGGCCACGAAGTCCTTTCCTTGGTTGGGGGTTGGTCGGGCCGGTTAGATCGGTGCGCAGGCGTTGTGGAAGAGGCGGCCGATGCCGCCGCCCGTCGTGACATCGGCCAGGCGGGCGGCGTGCCAGGTGGTGACCTGGATGGCGGTGAGCACCGGTTTGCCCAGGCGCGCTTCCAACACGGGGATCGCGGCACTGGTCTCGATGTTGGTTTCGGGAATAAGGACGGCCTGTGCCGCGGGGTGGTCGCAGTCGGCCGCCATGCGGCATACGTCGGCGGTGGTCAGCCGATGCGCGTCGTCGGGCTGACGCTCCCAGCCGACGCTCGTCTGGCTGACCGTCTCGACGCCTGCCCCTGCGAGGAACTCTACGAAACGCCGGGTGAGCTCGGCTCGGTAGACGGAGGCGATCGCCACCCGCCCGATGCCGAGGGCGGCACAGCCTGCCGCGTATGCGGTCGCAGTGCTGGAGACGGCCCCGGTGGTGCCGCGACGGATGGCCGCCAGCACCGGCTGGTCGCCGCCCGCTCCCCCGGCGAAGCTGACGCTCGTACACGCGTACGTCACCACGGCCGGTTCGATGTCCTCGAACAGCGCGGCGCAGCTCGTGAGCTTCGGATCGGAAGCCAGCGACGCCATCCGCCCCGGCCAGTCAGGACGGAACCAGTCGGGATCCGGCCAGCGCAGCCGGGTGAAGTGCAGGGTGATCCCCGGGGGAGCGAACCGGATGAACTCCTGCTCGTAGACCCCGTTGCTGGGATAGATCACCCCGATCCGCTGTCGCACGTTCCTCAGCACATCAGGCCACCTGAGTCGACGTCCAAGACCTGGATCGGATCGCGTTATAGTCACTTCCTATAGTCCTGACGCGTTGTTCGACCGCCTGACGGTCAGCCGAGACCGGCGTCTGGCCGGTTGGTGCTGACGTCCGAGGTGCCAGCCGCGTTGGTCATGCGCCGCGGAATGGTCGTCCCCCGCAACGAGCAGCCCGCAGTCTCGGGAACGCTCACCAGCGCGATGGCTCCCACGACGCAGGCGGCCATCATGTAAAAGGCAGGCATGAGGTTGTTGCCCGTGGTCTGGACCAGCAGCGCGGCGACGAAGGGGGCCGTGCCGCCGAGAGCCGCCGTGGCGACGTTGTACGAGGTGGCCATCCCCGAGTAGCGCACGTGCGCGGGGAACATGGCAGGCAGCGTCGCCGAGATGGTGCCGATCTGCAGCGTGTAGAGCAAGCCGAGCACCACGAAGCCGACGATTGCCATCCCGATGTCACCCTGCAGCAGCAGGAACATCGGCACCGCAAGGACGAAGAGCCCGGCAAAGGAGACCCACCAACAGGGCTTGCGTCCGATGTGGTCGGAGAGGATCCCCACGAAGGGGAGCACGACGAGCATGCAGACCTGGCCGACGGTCACCACGGTCTTGGCCTGCGCGCCGCTGATGCTGCCGGTGGTCTGCACGTAGGTCACGACATAGCTGAGGAGCGTGTAGGACGTGACGTTCAGGCCGATGACCATCCCGCCCAGGCGCAGCATCTGCGGCCAGTAGATGTGGAACAGCTCGCGCAGCGGCCTGTTGTCCTGCCGCTCCGGGGGATCGGCTGCTTCCAGCTCCCGGAACACCGGCGTGTCTTCCATCCGAAGCCGCAGGTACAACCCGATGGCGCCGAGCGGGAGGGCGAGCAGGAAGGGGATGCGCCATCCCCAGGCGCTCATCCCTGTCTCGCCGAGGAGGTTGCTCAAGCCTGCGATGATCAGTACCGCGACGGTCAGGCCGGAGATGGTGCCGAACTCGAGGAAGCTGCCCCAGAACCCACGGCGCTTGTCCGGCGCATACTCGGCCATGAAGGTAGCGGCGCCACCGTACTCACCGCCCGTGGAAAAGCCCTGCACGATGCGCAGCACGACCAGCGCGATCGGTGCGATCACACCGATCGAGCCGTAGGTGGGCAACAGGCCGATGAGGAATGTGCATCCGGCCATCAGCAGGATCGTGATGGACAGCACTCTGGTCCGGCCGAGCCGGTCGCCCAGCGGACCCCACACGATGCCGCCCAACGGGCGCAGCAGGAACGACACCGCGAAAGTCAGCAGTGAGGCGAGTGTCGAGTACGGCCCGGGAAAGAAGTTGTGCCCGAGCTCGATGGCGAGGTACCCGTAGACCCCGTAGTCGTACCACTCGGTGGCATTGCCGATCGCCGCCGCCGCCGTTGCCCGCCGGATCAGGGACGTGGGCGGGATGGCAAACTCCTGGCTGGGGGTGGTCGCGGAAGCCATGTGTTCCTCCTGCTAGCCGTGCGCACGAGGTCGGGAACCGGGGCTCTCGGCAAAGGCGTGCTCGCGTGTGACACACAGCACATCAGCCCCATCCCGCGAGGTCCAAGACGCCGATCCAATCGTGCTATCGGCTGTGCCTATGATCGCCCGTGTGGAACCTGTCGACCTGCGTCGCTGGTACTACTTCCAGGTGCTGGCCGAGGAGCTGAACTTCACCCGGGCCGCCGCCCGGCTGTATATCTCCCAGCCCTCGCTCAGCCAGCAGATCCGCGTGCTCGAACACGAGCTGGGCGTGCAGCTGCTGAACCGCGACGGGCCACGGTTCACGCTCACCACGGCAGGCCAGGTGGCCGCCACCGAAGCGGCTGCGTTGTTGCAGCACGCCCACCAGGCGCACGCGCGCGTCGCCGCAGCCGGGCGGGGTGACACCGGGCGGCTGCGACTCGCCTACACCCGCTCCGCCACGGGACCGCCTGCGAGCCGCCTCGTGGCCGCATACCGGAAACGCTATCCCGAGGTCAGCGTCGAGGCTGAGACCGGATGGACCAGCCGCAACGTCGAGCGGCTCATCCGGGACGAGGTCGACCTCGCCTTCGTCCGCCCCCCTGTAGAAAGTGACGTCATCCACGTGGAGACCATCGGGGTCGAGGAGGTGCTGATCGCCCTGCCTGCGGCACACCCGCTGACCCGGCACGAGCAGATCGACCGCGCCCAGATCGCCCGCGAGCCGGTCGTGTTCTGGTCACGCGCCAACGGCTCCGGCTGGCATGACCAGATCAGCGACCAGATCTGGCCCGACCAGCCCCCCACCGTGGCGCGCGAGGAACCCGACGACGAAGAGCTCCTGCACGCGGTGGCCGCCGGTGCCGGGATTGCGGCCGTCCCCGAACACCGGGCTCGCGCCTTGCAAATACCGGGAGTGACATTGCGCAGTCTCAGCGACCCCGTGCCGCGGACCTACCTCGCACTCGCCTACCGCTGTGGTGAGCACAACCCGCTGATCGAGAACTTCGTCACGCTGGCCCGAGCCGAATGGGCGCCGTAAACGTCGGTCAGTAGGTGGCCCGCCCACCGGAGGCGTCGAAGGTGAACCCGGAGGTGTAGGAACACTCGGCTGAGGCCATCCACGCGACCAGTGCGGCCACCTCGTCGACATCTCCCGGCCTGCCGATCGGGGTCCGCTCCATCAGGCGCCCCACCAGCTCCGCGGATGCGGTGCTCGTTCTCATCGGCGTCGTCAGCACCCCCGGCGCCACCGCATTGACCAACACTCCCGCGGCGGCGACCTCCTTGCCCAGCGACTTGGTGAGGGCGATCACCCCCGCTTTGGCTGCCGCGTAGGCGGTCTCCTGCGGGTTGCCCTCCTTGCCTGCCATGGACGCCACGTTGATCACCCGTCCATAACCCCGGGAGATCATGCCCGGGATCACTGCGCGGCAGCAGAAGAAGACCCCCGACAGGTTCACCTCGAGGACCGCGAGCCAGTCCTCCACCCGGTACTCCTCGATGGGGGTCGGCGAGCAGGTGATGCCCGCACTGGTGACGAGGACGTCGATCCGGCCCAGTGCGGACTCGGCCTGCGCCGCGGCCTCGCATACCTGCTCGAAGTCGGTCACGTCGACCCGGGTGGTGCTCACCAGGCCAGGGTGGGCAAGCGCCTCGCCGACCTCGTCCAGGAGGACGTCGGAGCGATCCCACACCGTCACCCGCGCACCAGAGGCCAGCAGACGCTCGGTCACCGCGCGGCCCAGCCCGCTACCACCACCGGTCACCACCGCCGCACGCCCGCGGAGGTCGATCCGGTTCATCTGGGTCCTTGAACGATTGACTATGCGACAGTCGG
The DNA here is from genome assembly GCA_963822805.1 of uncultured Actinomycetota bacterium. Taxonomy (GTDB): domain Bacteria; phylum Actinomycetota; class Actinomycetes; order Mycobacteriales; family Pseudonocardiaceae; genus Pseudonocardia. The sequence goes on from CAWGIV010000014.1 coordinate 211,025, forward strand.
ATTGTCGACAATCTAGCAGGTGCGACGGCTCGGATCTGAACGACAGCTCCGGGCCGCGCCGGGGCCGGGCCGGGCCGGGGCGACCAAGACCTCCGCACCGGTGGTGTCCAGGTCGATCGTCCGGACCGTGTAGCCCTCGGTGAGGGCTTCTCGGACGACGTGCTGGCCGCCGTTGCCGGTCGCGCCGACCAGACGCAGCGCGGAGTTCATGCGTTCTCCTTGGGGAGACGAGCATCGCGAACGTCAGCAACTCCCGGGTGGGCAGGTCGATGCCGGTGCGGGTGACGTTGTCGCCGAAACAGTTGCCCGACAGCGCGCGCCCGACCGACGTGAGGAGATCAGCGTGAGTGCATGCTTGCCCTGTGAGCTCGAGAGCGCAGATGTCGTGAACGTCATCTTCCGCAACGACATCGGTCGTGCGATGTGGCGGACGGCTACGACGTTCCCGAATGGTTCATTCCACCGGTCGCAGCTGCAGTTCGCGCCGGCCACCACCGAGCGGGCAGCAGTATGACCCGCCGCTTCCTTCGCGACGTCCGGGTCTACCGGGACGGAGCCTTCGGCGAGCCGCGAGATGTCGTCATCGAAGGCAGTGTCATCGGGAGCGGTCCCGTAGACGGGCAGGAGATCGCGTCCGGTGGGTACCTCATACCGGGACTCATCGACTGCCACATCCACCTGTACGGGCCCGAGACCCTCAGTGCCCTGGCCGTCTACGGCGTCACCAGCGGCATGGACATGAGTTCGCCCGCTCCGCTCGTCGCGGCGCTGCGCGGGATGCCCGGCGTCACCGACATCCGTAGTCCGCTGATGGCCGCAGCTTCGCCGACGAGCGCGCACGCGGCGCGGATGAAGGACATCCCCGCGGCCGCGGAGGCGCTCGTGCGGGGGGTGGCGGATGTCGACGCCTGGAACTCCCGTCATGTGCAGCAGGGCGCCGACTACATCAAGATCGTGATCGACCTGCCCGGATTCGACCAGCAGACGGTGGACGCGCTGGTCGCCGCCGCACACTCGCGTGATCTTAATGTGGTGGCGCATGCGTCGCGCTCGGACGCCGTCTCGATGGCGCAGCGGGCCGGGGTCGACATCCTCACCCACACACCACTCGACCGTGCCGTCGACGAGGTGCAGGCCGCGGAACTCGTAGCCGCTGGAACGGTGATCGTGCCGACTCTCACGATGATGCGGGGCATCGTCGAGAACCTGAAGGCCGCGGGCCGTCCGGGACCGGCCTACGGGCCCGCCCGCGCGACGGTGGCCACGCTGCACGCAGCCGGAATGCCGATCCTCGCGGGCACCGACGCGAATGCGACGCCTGCGGCGCCGGCGTCACCGGTGTTCGGCGAGAGCCTGCACGACGAGCTTGTGTTGCTGATCGATGCCGGGCTCACGCCCGCGCAGGCGTTGGATGCCGCCACCTCCGTCGCCGCCGAGCAGTTCGGGCTCCCCGACCGCGGCCGCATCGCGCCCGGGCTCAGAGCCGACCTCGTGCTGCTGGGTGCTGACCCGACCGTCGACATCGCGGCCACTCGTACGATCCGGGGCGTATGGATTGCGGGCGAGCGGGTCGCTGGCGGCGCATGATCCACCTGGAGCGCAGACGTGCGCTCGCGCCACGGAGCATCGCCATCAGAGGCTCCGACTCGTCGGCGGTGCCCTCCCAGGCGCTCAGTCGTGTCCGGGCTGGAGAAGTTCGAGGGCCCGGACCCTGCGTACTGGTGCGCCCGGGGCTACGCGGTCTGCAACCCGGACGTCCGAGGCGTGGTCGACTCCGACGGCGACAGCGTGCTGTGGGACCGCCAGGAAGGCCTGCTGAGCAGCCCCCCAACCTGGTGGCGATCAATCCGTGGGAAGGCGTCAGCGACGTCTACCGCGACCTCGTGATGCGGGGCGGCATGCCCGACACCGGTTTCGCCCAGCAACTGCAGGAGGGCAGCTTCTTCGGCAAGAACCGGAAGGAGGACATCCTCACCGAAGTGGAGCGCTACCCCCTGGTGAACGACCTCTGGGAGAACAAGATCCCGGGCTTCGGCCAGATCACCGTGCCTGCCTACATCGTGGCCAGCTACTCCAACACCTTGCACACGGTGGGGACATTCCGCGCCTGGCGACGGATCGCCTCCGATGAGAAGTGGCTGCGCATCCACAACAGCCAGGAGTGGCCCGACTACTACGACCTTCGACCACTACCTCAAGGACGAGGACAACGGCTGGGAACAGACCCCCAGGGTTCGCTACTCGATCCTCGACCTACAGGGCGGTGACCGGGTCGGTGTCGCCGCGGACCAGTTCCGACCAGTTCCCCCCGGCGGACGTCACGTCGACGAAGTACTACCTCGACGGCCGCTCGCGCGCGCTGACGACCACCGCCCCCATCGACGAGGCCGCCGTAACCTACGCCGTCGACGTGAACCCGGACGCGGTGTCCTTCCTCGTGCGGTTCGACCAGGACACCGTGCTGGTCGGCTACCCGAAGGCGCGATCGCCCACGACCTCACCGATCACGGCGCGACGATCCTGCGGTACAAGGGCTCGGACGGACGCCTGCGCGTCTCGGCTCGTCACCTGGACGAAGCACTTTCGAACGACGACGTGCCAACCCACAGCTTCGACCGGGCGGAGCACCTCTCGACCGGCGAGGTCGTCGACGTCGAGATCGAGCTGCTCCCGATCGGGCTCGCGTTCCACGCCGGCTAACAGCTGCGTTTCGTCGTCAGCTCGCGGAACCTGCTGGGAACGCTGATGCCCGGCATCCGTGAGTACACCGGCGCCAACAGCGGACAGCACGTCATCCACACCGGCGGCGAGCACGCCTCCTACCTGCAACTTCCCGTCCTGACACGGTGACCACCCCAGACCCGTATCAGTGTCGCGGATCATGCTGGGCCACGCCCGGCCAAGTCGTCCCCTTTCGAGAATGCGGTGCCGTCGCCCGGCCTCGAAAGTGTCGAGTTCGTTTCGAGGTCGATCCGAATATCTGTCACGGCCACGCCCACCCGCACTTGCCGGGTAGGCCTGAGCGCGCACCGTTGACACGGCGGATGGGCGCGGTCAAGCTGACGGTCATGCGGATCGTGGTCGATCTGAATCGCTGCCAGGGCTACGGGCAGTGCGTTTTCCTGGCACCGCTCGTGTTCGAGCTGCACGGCGAGGAGGCCCTGATGTACGACCCGGGCCCGGACGAGACGCAGCGGCTGCCGGTCGTGCGCGCCGCCACGGCATGTCCGGTGCAGGCGATCCGTGTGGAAGGGCCGGATAGGCGAGCATGAGCCCGGCAAATGGCGCGTTCAGCATGAATGGGCATGTCGTCATTGTCGGCGCGTCGTTGGCCGGTTTGCGGGCCGCGGAGGCCTTGCGGAAAGGGGGATTTCGGGGCCGGCTGACGCTGGTCGGTGACGAGCCCTACGAACCCTATGATCGGCCGCCGCTGTCCAAGCAGGTCCTGACGGGCCGGGTCGCGCCGGAGTCGACCGCGCTGCCGCAGGACCCTGCGCTCGACGCCGAGTGGCGACTCGGCACGCTGGCCGTCGGGTTGGACCTGGCGGGCAAGCGGGTGCGCCTGGCCGATGACGACGAACTCGGCTTCGACCGGTTGCTGATCGCGACCGGGACCAGGGCCCGGCCCTGGCCCAACCCGGCGGAGGCCGCGCTGGACGGAGTAGTCACACTGCGGGGCCGGGATGACACGGTGCGGCTTCGCCGTGAGCTGGCCGTCGGACCCCGTCGGGTCCTGGTCATCGGAGCGGGGTTCACCGGCTCCGAGATCGCCTCGGGGTGCCGCGGCCTGGGCCTGGCGGTCACGGTCACCGAGCGGGCGGCAACCCCGTTGGCCGGTGCGCTGGGCGGGACGATCGGCGCAGTCGCCGCGCGGCTGCATCGTGAGCACGGTGTCGACCTGCGCTGCGGGGTCAGCGTCACCTCGCTGGAAGGCGACGACGCCGGACATGTGCGCCGTGCCCACCTGGACGACGGCACCACGCTGGAGATCGACGTCGCCGTGGTGGCGCTCGGCGCCCAGCGCAACACCGAGTGGCTGCGAAACTCGGGCCTCGGGGCGGGCCCGCGGGGCGTCGCCTGCGATGCCGGGTGCCGCGTGTTCGACATGTACGGCATCGTCACCGACGACATTTTCGCCGCGGGCGACGTCGCCCGCTCGCCGCACCCGCTGTTCGGATTCGAGTTCCTGGCGCTCGAGCATTGGAGCAACGCGGTCGAGCAGGCCGAAGTCGCGGCGCACAACATGTTGCACAGCGAGTCCGAGCGGCGCCCCTATCTGCATGTCCCCACGTTCTGGTCGTTCCAGTTCGGCGTCAGCATCAAATCGGTCGGGGTGCCGCCCCTCGGCGAGGAGGTGGTCGTTGTGCAGGGATCGACCGACGAGCGGCGCTTCGTCGCCCTCTACGGCCACCACGGCCGCACGGTGGCCGCGGTCACCTTCGAGCAGGGCAAGTGGCTCGAGTTCTACCTGGACCAAATCGAACGGGCCGCGCCGTTCCCACCCCAGTACCGCAACGTGGCGCAGTCGGACGTGCGGCCGGTGCTGCCCGCCGACTTCCCCGATCCGGTGGTGCCGACCGAAGGTCCCATGATCGTGCGTACCGGCCACTCACCGACCGAGCGGGCGTGGACGCTTCAGCCTGCGCGCGGGGGGCGGGGATGACCGATCACGCGACGATCGGCCAATCGGGCCTGCTCGCCCAGATTCTCGACTACGCCAACCGGGACGACCCCTACCCGCTCTACGCCGAGCTGCGCAAGACGCCCGTCTTCCGCGCGCCCAACGGCAGCTACGTCATCAGCACCTACCGCGAGATCTGGGCCTTGATGCACGACCCGCGGATCGCCGTGGGCGGGTTCGGCGCCGGTCCAGCCGGCAGCACAGGTAGCGGTGCCGGCGCACCTGCAGGCGGCGGGAGCTTCATCGGAATGGACCCGCCCGCGCACGACCGGATGCGGCGCCTGGCCACCAGCCACTTCGAGCAGAGCGAAGCGGTGCGACCCGACATGCTGCGCACCGCCACCGACCTCATCGACCGCATGCGGGGCAAGCACCAGATCGATCTGGTGGACGAGTTCGCCTACCCCCTGCCGGTCACGGTGATCTGCAGGCAGCTCGGGGTGCCGCACGAGGATGAGCCCCGCTTCCACCCGTGGGCTGAAGCGATCATCACCCAACTCGACCCACGACCGGGCCAGCAAGATGCCGCCGCTCAGGCGTCCGCGGAGATGAACCGGTACATGTCCGAGCTGGTGGAGCGGTTCCGCGTCGAGCCGGGAGCGGGACTGCTGTCCGGGCTGGCCGCGGAGGAGGGGCTGTCCACCGAGGACGTTGTGGCCACCGGCAGGCTGCTGCTGATCGCAGGCCACGAGACGACCGTCAACCTCATCACCAACGGCATGCTCACGCTGCTGCGTCATCCCGACGTCTTGGACCGGCTACGCCATGAGCCCGAGCTGGCGATCCCCCTCGTCGAGGAGTTGCTGCGCTACGAGCCGCCCGTGCAGATCAATCCGAAGTACATGGCCCTGGACGACGTCGAGGTCGGGGACGTGACGATTCCGAAGGGCGCGCGCCTCATCCTCGCACTGGCCGCTGCCAACCGAGACCCGGACCGGTTTCCGGATCCGGACCGGTTCGATCCCGAGCGGGAGGACAACGAGCACCTCGGCTTCTTCACCGGGATCCACTATTGCTTCGGCGCCGGGCTCGCCCGGCAGGAGGCACAGGTCGCGCTGATCGAGCTCGCCCGGAGGCTGGAGAACCCACGGCTTGTGGAGGACCCGCCACCGTACCGGCAGAATCCCACCCTGCGAGGCCCCCGCCACCTGCCGATCGAAATCGATGGGATCCAATAGTCCAAGATCGTCGCCACGGGGTCCAGATTGAGGCGCTGTTGACGGATCCGCGTCCGCTGCGGGATATGCCCAACAAAGGCTGCTGTGATGCAGCGCTCCTGCTCCGGTGCGCCTGCATCGCGGCACGGAGCTCGTTCCTTGCGGCTGCTAACGATGACGTGATCGAAGTAGATGGACAGGTGGGGGCCCCCGACCGCTTCGGTCACGGTCGGGGGCTCACGGGGTCACACCCCGTACAAGCTGGGAACGCGTTCGGTCAGCGGGGAGATGCTCGTCGAATCCCGAGCACACGCTGGGTGAGCACCGCCTGTGGTGTCCCCTGCCGGGCGGGCGGCGACGGTCCGGCCGGACTACGTCTGTTGGAGTGTCACTAACGAGGTCGTGTGGGTTCGAGGCCGACTGCCCCTTCCGATAGGAAGATCATCGGAGGAGCCTGTCAGTGCTGTGGTGCAGCCTGAGCGGAGGGAAGTAGCCATGCCATATGGCCGATGCGTGATCTACTCGTTCCGAGGCGATGGTGAGGAAATAGTTGAGAAGGCACGGGCTGGCATCCTGCCGATCTTCAAGAAGCAGTCTGGATTCGTGGCCTACGGCGTAATACTCCAAGGTGACCAGCTTGTCTCGATGAGTGTTTGGAACTCAGCGCGTGACGCACAGAGCGCAGATGAGGCAGCAAAGGATTGGGTAGCCAACAACGTGGATATGATCCCCAAGACGAGTGTCATAGGTGACTTTGCCTGGCTCGAGTTTGCCGAGCGCTGATTCGTCTGAATGTGGCATCGCGGTCCAAAGGAGTGGGACATCGCTGGATTGATTTCGGCGAGACACGGTTCGTTTGGCTGCAGTGGTTACCAGGTGGGTTCGGTGTTCTTGAGTTGTTGCCAGTTGCGACGGTGGGCGTGGCAGGCGTTGGGTGTGGTGAACCAGGTCGGCAGTTCTTGGTCGAGTTGGTCGGACAGCTCGGCGATGTCGCGGAGCGCAGGAGCTTGGGCGGCTCGCTTGGTGAACGCGTAGTGCTCCAGGCAGTCCTCGGGGATGGATTCGGCGACGGCGATGGCGCGTTCCAACAGTCGGTGAGCCGGGACCAGTTCATCGAACATGCCGAGCTGGTGGGCCTGGTCCTGGTCGAAGGCCTCGCCGAATAGGGACACGGGCGCCGCGGTCGGCTCGCCCCATGGTAGGCGAGCATGCGGACGTAGACCGCGGGCATGGGGATGCCGATGGGGACCTCGTTGAGACTGAACCGGGCGCCGGTATCGACGGCGATGCGTCGGTCGCAGACCGCCGAGGTGATCAGTCCACCGGCGAAGGCGTGCCCGTTGACGGCGGCCACGGTGGGCCGCGGGTAGGTGAACAGGCGCATGTTGGTGGCCCGGTAGTCGGCGAACCAGTCGGCAACACCTTCGGGTGGGCCTGCGAACAGCGGGAAGTGCTCGCCCAGGTCCAGGCCTGCGGAGAAGCGATTTCCCTAGCCGGTGAGGACGACAGGGCTGTCGGGCTGGCGCAGCTGTGGATGCGGTGCGCCCGCGCGGGCCAAGCCGGGTTGCTGGACGCGCTGAACCACGACGATCTCGACGAGGCACTGGACCGGGCCGTCCTGCATTACCCCCGGTGGTCCCGCGTGGACCTCGCCTCCGCGCAGGTGCTGGCCGCCTTCACCCGTGAGCAGCTCACCCCGGACTGGCCCGACGAGCTCGCCGCCGAGATGGCGACGGTGAATGACGATCTCATCGGTGCGGTCGCCGACTTCACACGCCGCTGGTATGGCGAGGTCCACTCCGTGCACCGCCGAGCGATGAGGTTCGCGCTGCTCGACCTGCCTTCCTCGGCCATCCGCAGGTATCTGGTCGCCGGTAAGCCGCCTCCGGAGTCACTGGACCCCTCGATCCGAGCTGCCGCCCGCGCCGCTCTCGGCGCGGTGGCCCGGCAGGTCGAGCACCGTGGGCCGTGAGCCGGGGGCATGTAGGTGGTGGCGGTTTCCACGCCGTCGGGTCACGTTGTCGTCCCGGCTTCAGGAGATTCATTTCGTGGGCAGGGGCCTGCGGTCGCGGTCTTCGGCCCTCAGGGTTGCGGGGCGAGGACGACGTCGAAGCGGGTCTGCGACCAGGCTTGGTTGCCGAGGTCGCGCCCGTCGGGGGTTGGGGTGCCGGGGCGCTGGTCGTCGAAGCGCTTGATGAGCGAGTCCTTCACACCGAAGACGGAGTCGCCGATCTGCAGTTGGGGGTCGTCCTCGACGAAGATGTGCGTCACCAGGGTGCGGTAGCCCGGGGCGGTGACCATGAAGTGCAGATGGGCCGCGCGGACGGGGGAGCGACCAGCGGCGGCAAGCATCTTGCCGACCGGGCCATCATGCGGGATCGGGTAGGGCGTGGGCCTTAGTCCCCAGAAGCTGTAGCGGCCATCCTGGGCGGAGTAGAGGTGGGCCCGACCGGCGACGCGGCCGTCGGTGTACTGGACGTCGTAGAAGCCGTCCTCGTCGGCTTCCCACACCTCGATGCGCGCCCTGGGTACCGGGTTGCCGTCGGTGTCGGTCACGGTGCCTTCGACCCAGCACGGCATTCCGGTCGCGCCGCCTGCGATGTCGCCGCCGTGTGGGATCTCCGGTGAGTTCTCGAGGAAGAACGGGCCGAAGACGGTGGCCTCAGTGGCGTTCTTCGAGGCTTCGTTGTTGACCGCGATGGTCTGCATCGAGGCGCCGAGGACGTCGGAGAGCAGGATGAACTCCTGGCGCTTGTCGTCGGTGATATGCCCGGCGGCGGTGAGGAACCCGATCGCGGCGTTCCATTCCTGCTCGGTCAGCCGCACGTCGCGGATGAAGGCATGTAGGTGTCGGGTCAGCGACTTCATCACCTGCCGGAGTCGGGGATCGGGGCAGTTCGCGAAGCTGGCGACGACGCGTTCGATGACGTCCTGCTCGCGGGCGGCCTGTTCGACGGCGGTGTTGGCGACGGCGTTGTCGGTCATGAGGAAACTCCTGGTGGGGCGGGCTCGGCGGTGGTGGGAGGTCAGGTGTGGCGTCGGTCAAGGCGGCCAAAGCGGTCGCCCTGCTGCACGTCCGCCGCGAGGTTCGCGACCGCCTTCCCGGCCCCGAACAGCACCCGCTGGCCCAGCGTGGTGTGGTCGAAGGTCAAGCCACTCCCGACTACTATCGCCCGCCCCGACGAAGGGAGCGAGCCATGGCCAGGTATGTCACGTTCTTCTCTTACACGCCGGAGGCTTGGGCTCGGTTGCTCGACAATCCTGGTGACCGCAGCGGTCCCGTGGGCGCGACGATCGCCGAGGTGGGCGGTCGCCTGGAGTCGGTCGACTACATGTTCGGTGAGCGTGACGGGATGGCGATCTTCGAGGCGCCGGACTCTGCGACGGCCGCCGCGGTAGCCCTCGTCATCGGGAGCAGCGGCGCTTTCCGCTCGGTTGCGACTCACGAACTGCTTTCTTCGGCGGAGCTTGTCGACGTTTTGCGGAATGCGTCGACCGCGCGGCCCGGGTATGTACGTCCCGGTGAATGAGCGAAGCTGATCTCCCGAGGTGGGGCAGATGACCCTCGTCGACCTGAGCGGACCGTCCCGCCATACGCGCGGCCATCGGCGCAGCTCGTTGAGGTTTGTCACAGGAGGCAAGCGGGTACGCGCCTGCAGCCCGTCACTGAACTCTCGGAGGCCTTGCCATGTGGCTCTGGACCATCGTCGTCGCGATCATCGTTGGCCTGATCATCGGGTCACTCGGCCGCCTCATTGTCCCGGGGAAGCAGCCGATTCCGATCTGGCTCACCATCGTGATCGGCATCGTCTCCGCGCTCATCGGCGGCGCCATCGTCACAGCCTTCGGCTACCACAACGCCAACGGAGGGCTTCCCTGGGTGGCCTGGATCGTCGAGATCATCATCGCCGCGATCTTCGTGTCCATCGTGTCGCGGTTGTACGTGCGGCGCGGCACGCGCGGCCTCCGCCGCTAACCGGAGCACTCAGCACCCGCGCCGGACGAGCACCGGGTTGGCCCGGGGCGCGCAAGGAGCGTGCTCGCCAGCTGTGACGCCCTGATAACCTAGCGGTCGCGTGCGGTGCTGCGTCGGAACGCCGCGCGTGCCATCGCAGGTGGTTCCAGGGCGCACAGGTCTCGACCTGTTCACGCTGAAGGAGTGCCATGGCAGACGTGTGGTTTGAGGGCATGAGCCTTCCCGTCTCTGACCTCGCCCGTTCGATCGGGTTCTACGAATCCCTCGGCTTCACTCTGGAGATCCGCGCCGATCGATTCGCCTTGCTTCGTCTCGGGGCAGGAACCGTTGGCCTATTGGAGGTCGGCCCCCGTGCCGCTCGGAATCCCATGGACGGCGACACGCGGTTGCGCAGCCTGGTGCAGGTTGAGCTGAGCACGGACGACCTCGACGCTCTCCATCGGGAACTGCTCGCGGGCGGGATCGCGGTGCACACCCCACCGCGGGACCGCGGCTTCGAACGGCAGATGCAGCTGCGCGACCCCGACGGGTACACCGTCGAGTACGCCGAGGGCGTGCGCGGGCACAACGCCACCCGGTGAGGACCGGCATTCGATAGTGGTCGACGCGCCCCCGCTTGACCCTCAGCGACGCGGTCACCCCAGCCGCTGAAGCTGTTTCCAGCGCCTCGAGCCGCGGGGAGCCGCGCCCCGGCCCGTTTGTCGATGCGGCCGCCGGGTAGGCGCGAATTGTGGACGCGGCCCGGAGGCGGCGGTGCGATGCGCACCTCGATGCGGTGGTCGCCGATCTGTTGGTGCACGACCCGCGCGTGGCAGGCCTCGCCGTTACCGCCCACACCGACGGCGGTGTCGTCCACCTGACCGGCGACGTCGACAGCCCCGCGCAGCTGGCGCTGCTGCGCCGGCTCATCGGCCTGCTGGCCGGCGTACACGCGGTGTGGGACCGCGTGCGGGTCGGCGGGCATCCGCCAGTGGTGCTCGACCTCGGGTGCGGCGGCCACAAGCAGTACCCGACGAACATCGGTGTCGATCGGCGGCGGACGCCCGCGGTGGAGGTCCAGGCCGACATCGCGGCAGCCTTGCCCTTCCGGGACGCTGCCGCTGACCGGATCTTCCTCGTGCACGTGCTTGAGCACCTCGTCGACTTCCTGCCGCTGGTCGACGAGTGCCACCGCGTGCTCAAGCCGGGCGGCGTCCTTCATGTGCTGTCGCCGTGGTGGCGTCACGTCAACGCCGTCGCCGACCCCACGCACGTCCGCCTGCTCGACACCCAGACGTTCAAGCAGATCTGCGACTTCCCCGACCGGCACCGGTGGCACGCCCTGCACGTGAGCCGCGACGAGGCGACGGTGTTCGCCGACCTCACCCCGGTCGGGCCCGAATACGCGCCCGACCCCGTGCATCTTGCTCGCTTCTTCGACTGAAGCCGGGTGCCTCCCCGAGGGTCGCCTTAGGCCGAAAGCCGTTCAGTTGGCGCGGATTTCCACGCAGGAGGTTCGGCGAAAGGGGGTGTGCACCGCACCTGGCGGGATAGGGCGGCGAGTGAACGCCAGTTCGGTGCAAAAGCGGACGAATATGGCCGGTTTCTGCACCCAACTGGCGATCATTGATGGGTATGTGGCGTCGCGATGATCCGCCCCCGGCCCGGCGGCATCAGCCCCGCCGCCGCCGCTTTCGGGAGCGTCCGCCGTCGCCACCAGCGGCAGACGCCCCCGCTTCCTCCCCGTCCTCGGCCGGTACCTCGTTGTAAACACCCTCCGAGTCGGAGCTGGCGTCCTCGTTGCCGTCCTCGTCCTCGTTGCCGTCCTCGTCCTCGTTGACGTCCTCGTCGAGGTCCTCGTCCTCGTCCTCGTCCTCGTCGACGTCCTCGTCCCCGTCGACGTCCTCGTCCTCGTCGACGTCCTCGTCCTCGTCGACGTCCTCGCCCTCGTCGACCAGATCCTCGTCGGTGGGCTCCTCCTCGGCGAAGTCCTCGGTGCCGGCATCGCGATCGTCCTGATATTCGCCGATTGCCTCCTGCTCGGTCTCGCAAGGGCCGGTCCGCGACGCTTCTCGCAAGATCTCTTGCGTCAGCCGCTGTTGCGCACTCAGGAGCCGCTGGGTTGCCTCGAAGACTTCGTTGCTGAAAGCGATGAACGCCTCGCGAAGATCACTTCCGCTGTTCTGCGGTGTCGACACTCTGGACTCCTCCTGCGGCGTGCTTGGACGGCTGCGTACCGCCTTCCCCGCCACCTTCAGTGCCAACCCCGTTCGACAGAAATCTCTTAATCAGGGCCGGATGCCACGCTCGTGACCTGCGTCCGCGGTAACCGCGTGCTTCGAATGGTCTAGCATCTCGGGAGGCACCAACCACACCGGGGCGCTGCCCTGCGGGTGTACACACTCCGGTGGCCGGGTACAACACGGCATGACGGGCACGATTCCGGCGATGGAGCCCGGCAGCGTGGTGATCGATCCGGAGCATGTGCGCGAGTTGCGGGAGCTGCTTGTCGAGGTCGCAAGCAGCAGTGTGCGCCCGCGAATTGCTCGGCCCGGAGCCGACGTCGCCCCGGCCGCCGGGCCGCGAGGGTGCGGTGCCGAGGCCCCGCTTGGGAAACACCATGTCATGAAGCCGGGGGTGGTTGTGCAGGACTGCGGTGCGGATCCGCATGCCTGAGCCCGGAGCGTGCGCGCTTTCCGTGCGCTCGGCTGCTTCGGCGGCGCGCGGGCGCGGCCAGCTGACCAGGCAATCCGCCGTTGTCCGGCGGGCGGAGGAACGCTTGGTGGCGCCCAGGATGCCCGGGTGCCTGCCATCGTATGGACGGCTTGACGAGTGCGGCCAAGGAGATCGATGAGCGCGCCCGACGGGGGTTTGGTGCGGATCGGCAACCGCTACCGCATCGAGGAGCGTATCGGTGTCGGAGCCATGGGGGTGGTCTGGCGCGCCACCGACGAGCTGCTGGGCCGCACGGTCGCAGTGAAGGAGCTGCTTGCCGTCATGTCTAGCGCGGGTGCCCCGGATATCGAGCTGTCACGCCAGCGCATCCTGCGCGAAGGCCGGATCGGCGCCCGGCTGCAGCACGCCCACGCGATCAGTGTGTTCGACGTCGTCATCCACGAGGACCGTCCGTGGCTGGTCATGGAGTACCTGCCCTCGGAGTCGCTCGCGCTGCGGGTCGCGCTGTGCGGGCAGCTGCCTGCCGCCGAGGTCGCGGACATCGGCCGCCAGGTGGCCGACGGGTTGGCGGCCGCCCATCTCGCGGGTGTCGTGCACCGCGATGTCAAGCCCGGCAACGTGCTCATCGCCGCGAACGGGCTGGTCAAGCTGACCGACTTCGGGGTCTCTCGGGCCGTCGACGAGGTGCAGCTGACCCGTACCGGCGTGATCGCCGGGACGCCCGCGTATCTCCCGCCGGAGGTTGCGCAGGGTCTGGAGCCGACGCCGGCGTCGGACGTCTTCGCGCTCGGCGCCACGCTCTATGCGGCGGTGGAAGGCGTGCCGCCGTTCGGGCTCGACGACAACGCGTATGCCCTGCTGCACAAGGTCGCGACGGGCGAGCCCGAGCCGCCCCGGCAGGCCGGTCCCTTGGCCGGGGTCCTGATGCGGCTGCTGAGCGTCGACCCGAAGGCCCGCCCGTCGGCAGCGCAGGCGCGGGACCTGCTCGCCGCGGTGGCGGCCGTTGGTGGCGACCCCGAGGCGGCCCCGCTCGGGATGCTCCCGACGGAGGGCACGCCAAAGAGGGCGAAAGCGCCGCGACCGGCCCCGGAAGCCGGTCCGACCCGGCGACGCCGCGGTCCTGCGCTGGCTGGCCTGCTCCTCGGCGCGCTGGTGCTCGTGCTCGGGGGCGGGGCGGCCGTCGTGGCGCTCATGAGCGGATCCGGTGGCGGCGCGGCCGCGCCGCGGGCAGGCCACACGGTGACGGCCGCACCGACCATCGCGGGAGTTCCGGCCTCGCCGCGAGGGTCTGCCGGGCCCACCAGCAGTACCCCTCCGGGCCCGACGCCCAGCCCCGCTCCGGCCTCAGCGCCCACGGTGGCCCCGGCCGCGCCTGCTCTCGACCCGGTCACCTTCGTCGAGCGCTACTACGCCCTGCTGCCCGGCCACACCGATGCGGCGTTCGCGCTGCTCGGGCCACGGGCGCGCAGCCAGGCAGGCGGAGCCGTCGGCTTCACCAGCTTCTACGCCCGCATGCAGTCCGTGAGCGTGCACAACCCCCGCCTGGTCGACGACACCACCGTCGACGCGACGGTCCGCTTCGTGCAGAAGGACGGGACCACAAGCACTGAGCCGTACCGGTTTGTCATGACGACGGACCGCTCCGGAAGAATGATCATGGAGTCGTTCAGCAGGGTGTAGCCGGGGAGTGGGTCTGGCTGCGAGTGACGAGGGTGTCGCGCAGGCGCTGGAGCGCGCGGTGGCGGGCGCCGGTGAGTGACGGTCGGTCGAGGATGGCCGCTGCTCGCAGTGGCACCCGGCGCGGCGCGTGGGCGAGCTGATCGTTGATCGCCACGTGGAGGCCGGGCAGGGTGCCCCAGCTGCCGCCGAGGACGACGAGGGCCGGATCGGTGAGCGCGATCAGCGCCGCGACCACGCCGCTGATGGCGCGGGCGAGGGTGGTGCGGAGGGTCGCCTCCCCGTCGAGGGCGTGCCGGAGGCGGTGCTCGTCGATGGCGGCCGAGTCGGGTCGGCGCAGGCCGAGGTCGGCGAAGACCTGGGTGAAGGGCGTGGCCCGGCCGTCGGGGCCTGCCGTGATGAGGTGGGCGATCTCACCGGACAGGCCGTGGTGCCCACGTCGAACCTCGCCGTCGCTGACGACGGCGCAGCCGAGGCCTTCGCCGAGGTGCAGGTAGGCGAAGTCGTCGAGCGGTGGGTCGGCGGCGTCGCGTTCGGCGCGGGCGGCCCAGTTCACGTCGTTGTCGGTCTCGACCGGGCCGTCGAGAAGGGGGCCGAGAACCTCGCCGGGGGAGAGCTCGCCGACCAGGAACGGGGCGTCGGGCAGGTGGACGAGCCGTCCGGTGGCGCGGTCCACGGGATCGGCGGCGCTGACGACAGCGAGATGGGTGGGACCTGATGCCGCATCGCGGGCCTGGCGGGCGGCGACGTGCAAGGCGGTGCCGACGTCGGTCGGGTCGGCGGGGCGCGGGAGTGGACGCTGGATGCGGGCGCCGATGTTGCCGTGCACGTCGAGGGCCTCGACGTGCACGGCTGCCGGGCGGATGTCGACGACCAGCGCGATGCCGAGGTCGGCCAGCGCGTAGTAGCTGCCGACGCGGCCCCGTCCGCTGGTGCGTTCGCCGGTGTCGCGCAGCAGCCCGGCCGCGGTGAGCCTGCGCGCGCTCTGCGAGGCGGTCGGCTTGGACAGGCCCGTGTGGGCGGCGATCTCGGCCCGGGTGAGGCGGGGGTGGTCCATCAGCGCGCGCAGCACGTGCTCGTCGGTCAATGACCGCAGCAGTTCCAGCGACGGCTTGGCGGGTGTCACACGCCCGATCTTAGTAAGGAGGCTTGCCTAAAGGCGACGGTGAACCTACCCTTAGTAAGGACTCCTGACTGAAAGGCTCACCCATGTTGCCTGTTCTGCCCCCGCTGCCCCACTCGGAGACCATCCCGGACGACCTCGCGGCTGCGGTCCGGGAGATCAAGGCGGCGCTACGGGCGCGGATCGGCGCCTCCGGGCGGACGGTGGAGGAGGTCTTCGCGGTCGTCGAACGCAGGGTCGCGGCGCGTGTCGTCGAGATCGCCGACGAGAAGCGGCGCGGTGAGACCGTCTGGCCGGTGATCGACTACGCCGACATCGCGGCGGGCACCGTCCCCGACGAGACGTTGGCGAAGCTGCAGCGGCGGGGCTGCGCGGTGATCCGCGGCCACTTCCCGCGCGAGCAGGCGTTGGGCTGGGACGCCGCGATCGTCGACTACGTTGGGCGCAACCGGTTCTTCGAGACCTACCGCGGGCCCGGGGACGACTTCTTCGGCACGGTCGGGTCGAAGCCCGAGATCTACCCGATCTACTGGTCGCCCCCGCAGATGCAGGCCCGCCAGAGCGAGCGCATGGCCCGCGTGCAGGCATTCCTCAACGCCCGGTGGCGCCACGAGTCCGACGGTGTGACGTGGTTCGACCCCGACCGCGACTGCCTGTACCCGGACCGGATCCGTCGCAGGCCGCCTGGCGCAGACTCCGCCGGACTGGGCACGCATCTCGACCCCGGCACCCTCGACCTGTGGATGACGCAGGCCAACCAGCGCGCGTTCCGACACCTGTTCGACGGCACGGTCGAGGCCTACGACCCGTGGGACGCCGCGTACCGCACCACGGGGCCGCAGTACCCCGGATCGACCATGACCTCGGTGTTCCGCACCTTCCAGGGTTGGACCGCGCTGTCGGACATGGACCACGACCAGGGCGTGCTGCACACGGTGCCGATCCCCGAGGCGATGGCCTACCTCATGCTTCGTCCGCTGCTCTCCGACGTGCCCGAGGACGACATGTGCGGCGTCACCGTCGGCAAGGTCTTCCCGGCGAACGAGCGGTGGCATCCGCTGCTGATGCAGGCCGTCACCGGGATCCCCGACGTGCGTGCCGGTGACTCCGTCTGGTGGCACTGCGACATGGTCCACGGCGTCGCCCCGGTGTCCGACCAGAAGGGCTGGGGCAACGTCATGTACATCCCGGCCGCCCCCTGGTGCCCGCGCAACGCCGCCTACGCGCGGCATGTCCGTGCGGCATTCCGCTCGGGGACCAGCCCGAACGACTTCCCCGCCGAGCACTACGAGCAGACCTGGGACGGCCGCTTCACCGTCGACGACCTCAACGCCACCGGACGCCGCGGCCTCGACCTGGCCTGAAGCCCTGGAGTGAGCCCGCGTCGGAACGGTCCGCGTTTCGCGAGGATGGCGCACTCGAGTCAGTGGGTTACCCGGTGGTGGTGCCGACGGTCTCGGCGATCCAGTCGGCGATGAAGTGGGTGGCGTTGGACTGGTCGTGGGCGTCGGTGTGCTCGACGCCGCCCTCGCGCTGGGTGAAGATCTTCAACTCGCGGCGCCGGCTGCGCGGCCACCGCAACGCATACGTGGCGCCCCAACGAGCCCGCCTGTGGCGTCGAACCGTCAGTCCCGGGTCAATATGAAGAAGTAGGGCTGGGGGAGGGCGCGCATGTCCATGACCCCCAGCAGTGTCGTGTCATCGACGCGGCGGAAGACGTCGATGATGGGCCGCTGGTCGTAGATCATCGCCGCGCTGATCTTGCCGCGGTGCTGCACGTTGCGCAGTCGCGCCTTCGGTCCAGAAGCCCGCAGGAGCGGTGTGCCCAGGTCGAGCAGGCGACGAGCGGCGGATATCACGATCATGGGGGTGTGCCCGGCGAGGCGGAGCGGTATGCGGGCGGGATCGACGGGAAACAGCGTGCCCCTCGGGGTCCGGTACAGGAGGGGATGAACGGCGTCCGGGCTGTCGACCTGCTTGCCGTACCAGCCCGAAGCGGTCAGCAGCCCGTCCAAGGGGTGGCCGGTGTGGAGCTCGCGGCCTTTCCATCGGCCCGTGATCTGCTCCGCCCTCACCGTCGGAAGCGCGTCGAAGAACTCGAGTGCCTGCTCGGTGTCACAGCGCGGCTCCAGAGCGGCCAGCTGCGCGGTCTCCCGCATCCGGTGCGGCTCCCTTCGTCCGCAAGCTTCTCCCGCCGTCGCTGCCGCCTGATTCCCGTCCGTCGAAAGAGGCGCCGGGTGCTTCCCGACCAGGCCAGGTCCGGAGATTGTGTCAAACTCGGCACCACCGGGATGCGCATACCCGGTAGCCGCCGGATTTATGTCGGACACCCGGCGCAGCAGATACAGTCGAGTCGTGGCGGACGGCCGAGCACGCCGTTTCGAGGTGGTGACGCTGCTGGCCTCCCTGGGCGGGCTGGCGGCGATCACAGAGGTGCTGCGCGCGCTCCCGGCGGACTTCCCGCCGCGGGTGCTGGTCACCCAACACGGCCTCCGCGACGAGCACGACCGGCTGTCCCGGCTCCTGCGGACGGTCACCGCGCTGCCCGTCGAGACCGCCGAGGCCGGCTGCCTGCTCAGGAGCGGCCCCGGGGTCACCGTCGTTCCCAATGGCCATGCGGCCACCGTGGACGCTTCCCGAACGCTGACTCTCACCGAGGTCGGTTCGCAGCACTGCGGTGATGCCCTGCTGACCAGTCTCGCGCCCGTGTTTCGCTCGGCCGCGATCGCCGTCGTGCTCACCGGCATGCTCGACGACGGTGCCCAGGGTGTGCGGGCCGTCAAGCGGCACGGCGGCCGGGTGTTCGTTCAGGAGCCCGCCACCGCGCGGGCCGCCGGCATGCCCTCGGCGGCTCTGGCCACGGGTTGCGTCGATTTCGCCCTGCCGCTCGACCGGATCGCCCACGGACTGGTCACCTTGGCCATGGCCCAGGAGGCGCCGAGGTCTTCACCGTGCCCACTCCGGCATGGGTCCGGCGCCAAGCCGGACACCGATCGTGATGAGGAGCGGTTATGGCCGACCCCACGACGCCCGCCGCGCGCAGGGACGAGCTGGCCGACGACCGGGATGAGGCCGCCGACCGCCGGGACATGAGCGCTGGCGAGCGGGACGAGGCCGCGCGCAGGCGCGACGACGATGCCGCGGTCCGCGACGGCGAGGGCAACCGCGACGCACACGACACCGCTGATCGGCACTGGCGGCTGCGCGCACAGATCCTCGATCACTTCACCCGCCTCGAGAACATTGAGCTCAACCCGAACGAGTGGGCAGACCTCACCCCGGCCGCGTTCGACCGGCTCCACACGCTCGTCGTGGAGCAACGACACCTCGCCATGCGCGAGCGGGAAGCCATCATCACGGGGCTGGACGAGCTCGACGAGGAGACGCACGGCAGTCGCATGGGCCGCGTCGCTGCCAGTGATGACCGGCACGCGGCAGGCCGGGACCGCCGCAGCTCCGCGTGCGACCGCGACGACTCCGCCGGAGACCGCGACCTGTCCGCACGAGATCGCGGTCAAGCCGCCATCGAGCGCGAGGAGCTTGATCCGGCCGAGCTGAATCGGCTCGAACACGGATCAGCCGTCGAGCGAGCGGAGCACGAGGATCAGACGGTCGCCGAGACCAGGCGAAGGGTCGCCGAGAGTCGGGCGCGCATCGACCGCTTCCTCGGCACACGGAGGAGTCCGCCTCGTCACCCCCCGAATCCGCCGAGCCGTGACGACGACTGAGAACGGACAGACCCGCCGCGGGCCGGGAGCAGGCTTTCGGCTGCCGTCGACACGTCGTCCGGCGGAGGCGGTCAAGCGGCGCGTCGTCCGCGCTTCTTGAGCGCGTGCATCGCGATGTTGCGTAGCAGGCGCGGCTTGGTCGCCGGGGGCGTCTGGTCGAGTTGGCGCGACAGGCTGGCCTGCAGGGCGGCGATGGCGGGGCGGTCCTGTGGCCGCTGCGGGTCGAGGTTGAAGATGTCACGGAGTTCGTCGTGGGTGAAGGCGGGCTGGCCCATGTCTCTGACCCGATCATGTGTTGATGGCTATCAACTCGGGCATCGCGAACCCGGGCTCATCCATTACCTGATGGGTGCCCCGTCACACCCGGGTGGGCCGCTGTCGGGTCTGCGCCTCAGGTCTCCTGACTAGACTGATCGGATGAGTTCGGTCGAAACCGCCACACCCGGCGAGCCCGCTGCGGAGCGCTCGTCGTCGGGTGATGCAGCCAAGATCGAGCGCGCCTATCAGCGCATGCGACAAGACATCATGGCCGGGGTGTACGGCCCCAACGAGCGGTTGGTGGAAGCGCCGTTGACCCGGCACCTGGCGGTCAGCCGCAACACGCTACGGACCGTCCTCGCGCGTCTGCAGCACGAAGGGCTCATCGTTCTCCAGCCCAACCGCGGAGCGCGGGTCAGGACGTTCACCCTCGACGAGGCCCGGGACATCCTGCTGGTGCGTGAGGCGCTCGAGGGTCTCGTCGCCGGGCTGGCCGCGACGCGCGCGACCTCGGAGCAGCGTGAACGGCTGCGGACCATCGTCGCCGACACGGAGCAGGCGCGCGATGCCGATGACGTGCGGCGCTACTCCACGCTCAACCGGCAGTTCCACAACTCGTTGATCGAGGCCGCCAGGAGCCCGAAGGCCGCGGCGTTCCTCGAGTCGCTCAACTTCCCGCTCGTCAAGTACCAGTTCCAGGCGGCGCTGGTTCCCGGCCGTAAGGCCGAGTCGGTCGCGGAGCACCGCGAGATCCTTCGCGCGGTCGAGGCGAAGGATGCCGAGGCCGCAGAGCGGGTTGCGCGCTTTCACATCCGGCAGGTGCAGGCCGTGACCGACCGCTATGGCGCCTCGGAGTTGGGTATGTCCGACCAGCAGGCGTTCGGCGTCGATTGCCGCGGTCACCGATCCGGGACCGCCCCGTAGCAGCCTGCGGCGACGCACGAGATGGCACTCAGCGGGGTTCGGGCAAGATCGAAGCCCGCGCAGGGCAATCTCGAGCGGCTCCGGTCCCGCGGGGCGTCCCTATCATCGGGTGCGCGCGAGTCAACGCACGGGGTGGCCGCATCACACGGCGGAGGACGATCATGACCGACTACGGGACCCAGCCGCTCGATGGGCTCCCCGACCGCGTCACCATCTGGGACGTCGGACCCCGCGACGGTCTGCAGAACGAGGCCACGGTCCTGCCCGTCGAGGTCAAGGTCGCGTTCATCGAGCGGCTCGTCGACGCGGGCCACACCGTCGTGGAGACCACGAGCTTCGTGCACCCCCAGTGGGTGCCGCAGCTGGCCGACGCAGAGCAGGTGCTCGAACGGCTCACCCGCCGCCCCGGGGTGCGCTACCCCGTGCTGGTGCCCAACGCCCGCGGGTTGGACCGGGCTTTGGAGCACGGCGTGACCGACATCGCCGTGTTCGGCAGCGCCACCGAGACCTTCGCCCGGCGCAACCTCAACCGCAGTGTCGATGAGTCGCTGGAGATGTTCGCGCCCGTCGTCGCGCGGGCCCGTGAAGCGGACATCAGGGTGCGCGCCTACCTGTCGATGTGCTTCGGCGACCCGTGGGAGGGCGAGGTGCCACTTGCTCAGGTCACCGACGTGGCCACCCGCATGATGGCGCTGGGCGCCACCGAGCTCAGCCTGGGCGACACCATCGGCGTGGCCACCCCCGGGCGGGTTGCCGCGCTGCTGGCCCGCCTCATCGACGAAGGCGTGCCGGTCGAGCGGGTCGCTGTGCATTTCCACGACACCTACGGCCAAGCGCTGGCCAACACCCTGGAGGCGATGCGGCACGGCGTCACGGTCATCGACGCCGCGGCAGGCGGGCTCGGCGGGTGTCCGTACGCCAAGAGCGCCACCGGCAACCTGGCCACCGAGGACCTGCTCTGGCAGCTCAACGGCCTGGGCATCGACACCGGGGTCGACCTGGCGAAGCTCGCCGAGACGAGCATCTGGCTCGCGCAACGGATGGGCAGGCCCAGCCCGTCTCGGACGGTCAGGGCCCTCTCCGGAGGCTGAGGTCGTCGGGATGCGGTGCCGAGCACCTATTCCTTGTTCTCGTGTGTCCCGACGAGGACCGCCCGCGCGAGCGTGTGGAAGAACAGATTGAAGCCCAGGAAGGCGGGGGTGGCACCCTCGGGCAGCCCCAGCGACTCGACGTCGACGGCGTGCACGACGAAGTAGTAGTGGTGCACGCCGTGCCCGGGCGGCGGTGCCGAGCCGAGGTAGCGGGCCAGGCCCGCGTCGTTGGCGAGGGTGACGGCGCCCTTGGGGATGCCGGTGCCGTTCTCGTCGCCCGCGTTGGTGTCGAGCGAGGTGACCCCGACGGGGAGGTCGGCCACGGCCCAGTGCCAGAACCCGGAGGCGGTGGGGGCGTCGGGGTCGTAGCAGGTGACGGCGAACGACTTCGTCTGTTCGGGGAATCCGCTCCACGACAGCTGCGGTGAGACGTCCTCGCCGCCCGCGCCGAAGATCCCGGAGAGCTGGGGCTGCCCGAGTGGGCTGCCGTCGGTCAGGTCGGTGCTCGTCACGGAGAAGGATCCCACCTGCGGCAGGTCGGCATACGGGTCGCGAGACATGCGCGTGAGGCTAGTCGCTCCCGCTCGCGATCTGGGAAAGCGTGCGCAGCGGGGGACGCCCTATTGGGAGAGCAGATGTTCGGCGACGGGGGTGTTGGTGACCAACGCCTGTAGGTAGCCGCCGTTGAGCGCGGCGCGAATGGCGGGAGCCTTGGCTGTGCCATAGGCGATGCCGATGACCATCGGGATCTGCCGCAGTTGCCGTGCGTTGATGCCGATGATTCGTTTGCTCAGCGAGGAGGCAACCGCAGCGCCGGTAGCGTCGAGGAGCACGCCGGACAGGTCGGCATGGACGCCCTGTTGGCGCATCAGCTCGCGCTCTTGCGCGCCCAGCGCGTCGTAGAGCGTGGACGCGGGCGGGTTCCATCCGCCGATGCCGACGACCGCTATCGTCACACGTGCGAAACGGGCGAAAGCGTCGATGAGTTGCGGTTGACGGGCCAGTGCCCTTCCCGCCGGAGCGTCGCTGACGATCATCGGTGCGTAGAACACCGAGGGTTCGGCCTGGGTGCGACGGGCGATGTCGCGGACCAGTTCGGTGGCGCTGACCTCGACGTCGGGGCGGGTGAGGGCGCCAGTGAGTTGGACGACTCCGGTGAGGCTCAGTTCGCGCACGTGGGGCGCCATCGCCAGCACGGCGCGGGCCCAGCCGAGACCGAGCACGTCCTCGGGCCTCGCGATCTCCATCAGCAGTTCCGCGGCCACCTGACCGAGCTGCCGGCGGATCCGGGCGTCGTCACCGGGTGAAGTGCTGACCACGATCGCGTGACGGAGCCCGAACCGTCGACGGATCGCTTCGCTCAGCTCGATGTCCAGCGCGCCGGGACCGGTGATGGTGATGGTGACGATCCCGCGGTCGCGGGCCACGTCCAGCAGTCGGGCGACCTTGAAACGGCTGATCGCGAACTCGTCGGCGATCTCGATCTTCGTGCGGTTGTCGAGGAAGTAGCGGCGCGCGATCCGCGTGGCCAAGACCAGTTCGTCTGCCGGAGGGGCTTTGTCGGCCGCCACCGTCGTCGGCCTGCTCATATGAGCACCAACCTCGACTCTTGTTCCTTTGAGCAGAGCGAGATTAGCATTCGAGCAGTGCAGGACAAAGACGCTCATTCGAGAGCAGGGGACGGGGCGTGGTGGCCGTGACGACGATGCGGGTCAGCGTGTTGCGCAAAGCCGGGGAGATCGACATCGAGGAGCGCGCGATCCCCGCCCCGGGCCGCGGCGAGGTACTGATCGAGATCGGCTCGGTCGGGGTCTGCGGATCCGACGTGCACTACTACGAACACGGCCGCATCGGCCCCTACGTGGTCGACGCCCCGCTGGTCCTCGGTCACGAGGCAGGCGGCACCATCGTCGACGTCGGACCCGAGGTGAGCGCGCTGCGCGCGGGGCAGCGGGTCTCGATCGAACCCGGGGTGCCGTGCCGTCACTGCCGACAGTGCCTGGCGGGCCGCTACAACCTCTGCCCCGACGTGCGGTTCTTCGCCACCCCTCCGTACGACGGCGCCTTCAGCCAGTACCTGGTCATGCCTGCCGAGTTCGTCTTCCCGGTGCCCGACACCATCAGTGACGACGCGGCAGGCCTCCTCGAACCGCTGTCGGTCGGAATCTGGGCCTCCCGCCGCGCCGGGGTCGCCCCCGGATCCAGCGTGCTGGTCACCGGCGCCGGACCGATCGGGATCATCGCCGCTCAGGTCGCTCGGGCTTACGGTGCGGACGGCGTCACCGTCACCGACGTCAATCCGCACCGGCTCGCCCTCGCCGCACGACTCGGCCTGGAGACGATCGACGTCAGCGCAACGCCTTTGGACACCGTCGGCATCGAACCGGACGTCCTGCTCGAATGTTCCGGCAACCCACGCGCCACCTGGGACGCCTTCTCCACCGTCGCCCGGGCAGGCAGGGTGGTACTTGTCGGGATGGGCGGCGACGAGCTCCGCCTGCCGCTCCCGTACTTGCAAGACCGCGAAATCACCCTCACCGGGGCGTTCCGCTACGCCAACACCTGGCCCATAGCCGTCCAACTGGCCGCATCCGGTCGCGTCGACCTGGACGCCGTCGTCACCGGCCACTACGGGCTCGCCTCCGCCGAAGCCGCGCTCACCGCGGCCCGCGCCGACCCCACCGCCGTCAAGGTCATCGTTCAACCCAACCGCTAGCAGGCGCTCCTGTGCACGCCGACCGGCATGGCGTCGAACCGGCGGCTCGGCACCCGCTGACCCCCAAGTCCTGCCCCCAGAGGAGAGCATCGTGGCCGATGCCCTGTACCACCCCACCACGCCGGAGATCGCCAAGCGACGCAGGGAACTCGCCCCGCACGTCCACGAGGCGTTCGAAGCGTTCAGCCGCGCCGTGTTCGCCGACGGCGCACTGCCCGAGAAGGCCAAGCAGCTCATCGCGGTCGCCGTCGCGCACACCACCCAGTGCCCGTACTGCATCAGCGGCCACACCCGCCTCGCCCACCGCGCAGGCGCCACCGACGAGGAGATCATGGAAGCGATCTGGGTCGCGGCCGAGATGCGCGCAGGCGGCGCCTATGCCCACTCCACCCTCGCGCTCGAGGCACTCGACAAGTAACCCATCTGAGGCAAGGAGACTCCGTATGCCGGTTGGACACCCGCGCCTGGAGGTGCGCCGCATCGACCCGAACGCGCAACAGGCCGTCTTCGCGATGGAACGCTACGTGCGCGGCAGCGGCTTCGACCCGCGGCTGTACGAACTGGTCAAGATCCGGGCGTCGCAGCTCAATGGCTGCGCGTTCTGCCTCGACATGCACAACCGCGACGCCCGCAAGGGCGGGGAGGAGCAGCGACGCCTGGACGTGCTGTCCGCGTGGCGCGAAGCGCCGGAGTTGTTCACGGCCCCCGAGCGGGCCGCGCTGGCGTTCACCGAAGCGGTCACCCGCATCGGCGACGCCGGTGTCCCCGATGCGGTGTGGGACGACGTGGCCGCGCACTTCGACGAGGCAGGCATCGTCCAACTGCTCATGGCCACCGCCACCATCAACGTGTGGAACCGGCTCGCGGTAGCGACCCACCAGCAGCTTCCCGATCTGACGGACACGTCCGAATGACGGCCGCCCGGTCCGCCCGCCAACCTGGCAGGGCCGGCACCCGGGTGGGCATCAGGAGCATGCGGGAACGCGCGCAGTCCACCGGCGGCGACCTCGACGCGCGGCCCATCCCCGACGGCGGCTTCCGCGTCCGCGTGGCCTGGCAGGCCCTGAATGGCCCAGACATGATGCGGCAATGTCAGTTGGCCCGCGATTAATGCGCCTCAGCCGCCACGCGGACGCCGAAGCCGATGAGCACCACTCCGGTCGCCCGATCGAGCCAGCGGCGCACGTCGCGCCTGCTCAGCCAGCCCGTGCCGCGGCTGACCAGCCAGATGAGCGCGACGAGCCACAGCCCTGTCTCCACCACGAATAAGGCGCCGAGCAGGGCGGCGGTGGCGCCGACCGGGGCGCCCGCGGGGACGAAGCCGGGCAGAAACGTCACGAAGAAGACGCCGATCTTCGGATTGAGCAGGTTCGACAACACCCCGCTGAGATACGCGCGGTGCATCGGCATCGGCGCGGCCTCCGTCGGTGCGGCGGGCACGGCACCGTGCGAGCGCAGGCTTTGGACGCCCAGCCAGATCAGGTAGAGGCCGCCCGCGAGGCGGACCACGTCATAGCCGATCCGGCTGGCCGCCAGCAGCGCCGAGAGCCCGAGCGCCGCGGCCACCGACCAGAGCGCCAGACCGGTCACCGTGCCCGCTGCCGTGACCAGGCCGCCCCGTCGGCCCCGGCGGAACACGTTGCGCGTGACCAGCAGGGTGTCCGGGCCCGGCGCGACGATGATCAGCGTCGCCGCCGCGACGAAGGTCAGCAGTGCGACGGTCATACCCCGAGCCTCGTCCGGGCGCCCCGGCGAGGCAAGCGGGTTCCGGACCTCCCGAACACCTTGCGGCCCGGCCGCGTCGGCCCTGCAATGATTGTCATGAGCGCTTGCGGTCGAGGCGCTGCAGCAGGTCGTCGGCTGCCTTCTCGATCTCGGTGTGGTTGTTCTGAGCGGCCCGTTGCTTGGCGTGGATGAGCGCCGCTCGGTTGACCTTCGCGAAGTCGCCGTATGGGAAGGCGAAGCGACCTTTCGTGCCCTCCGAGGCATCCGGGTTGATGCCAAGGTGCCACTCGGCGAACCGGTCGAAGCTCTCCTTGTCGATCTCCTTGTTCGCGTCGTCGGCGGACGGTGCTGCATCTGACCAGTTGGTCGTGTCGTCATAGGTGCCTGCGTCGATCAGCTTGCGCGCGTGCTTGACGGCGTCGTCGTTCACTCGATACGTGGCCATGCAACGGAATAGCCCATCGAACGGAACGTTAAGCAATCGGCGCAGGGCTGCTGCGTCGGTCGGTGCCGTGCAGGCTTGTGACGCGCTGTGCGGCCAAGCACGCCCGGGCGCCGAGAGGGACCTGAGCGGGGTTTCGGCGCCTGCTAAAGCCCGCTCAGGTCCCTCTCGGCCGTGATGGGCGACCTGCACCCCGTCGGCGGGGTGCGGGCCGGGTCAGCGCGCGGCGCGGCGCGCCTCGGCGAGGGCAAGGTAGCGGTCCCGCTCGGCGCCGCTTGCGGCCGCGATCACGGTGCGGGCCATGGCGGTCGCGGCGTGCAGGATCGCCTCGGACGCGGCGTCGCTGCGGGCGTCAGCGGCGAACTCGACGGTGTGCGGCACCCCGGACGCGCCACGCAGCGCGATCATCGGGTGGATCGCGGGCAGCGTCTTGGTCACGTTGCCCATGTCGGTCGAGCCGCCCTTGTGCGGTGACGTCGTGATCACCGTGCGGCCCAGCCCGCGCACCGCCTCGTCCCATTGCGCCGCCAGGAACGGGTCCTGCACCAACTCCTCGTAACGCGGCTCGGCCCGCTTGTCGCTCCACGTGCACCCGGTGGCCATCGCCCCAGCCGCGAAGCAGGCGAGCATGCGCGTCTTGGCGTCGTCCAGCGTCGCCGAGTCGGCGGCGCGCACCTCGGCCTTGACGACGGTCTCGCCCGGGATGATGTTGGTGGCCTCGCCGCCGTGCTCGACGTAGGCGTGCAGCCGGATGCCGTCGGCGAGATGCTGGCGCAGCAGGCCGATCGCGACCAGGGCGACGGTGGCGGCGTCGCCCGCGTTGACCGCCTTGTCCGGTGCGGCGGCCGCGTGCGCGGCCCGGCCGGTGAACGTCACGTCGAACCGGTCGACGGCCTGGGTGAAGGTGGCGGCGCAGGAGAAGTCCTCGCCCGCGGTGCCGTGCACCATGATCGAGATGGTGGCGTCGTCCCAGGCGCCGCGCTCCAGCAGCACGACCTTCCCGCCGCCATGCTCCTCGGCCGGGGTGCCGAGCAGCACGACGGTGAGGCCGTGCTCCTCGGCGACCTCGCCCAGCGCCAGCGCCGCGCCCAGCCCGGCGGCGGCGATCACGTTGTGGCCGCAGGCGTGGCCGATACCGGGCAGGGCGTCGTACTCGGCGCAGACCACGACGCGGAACGGCCCGGTGCCGCGGACGGCCTCGAACGCCGTGGGCACCGCGTAGGCGCCGCGCGTGACGGCGAAGCCCGCGCGTTCGGCCTCGCCTGCAAGCAGCTCGGCGGCCTCGTGTTCGGCGAAGGAGAGCTCGGGCCTGCCGTGGATGGCGTGGGAGACCTCGACGAGGCGGGCGGCGTTGCGCTCGACGACCGCGGCGACTGCGTCGGTCGGCTCAAGGGTGGTGGTCATGGATGGGTTCCTTTCGAGGTCAGTGCCAGAGGCCGAGCGCGAACTCGGCGACGACGGTCGAGAGCAGGTACGAGGCGGCGACGGCGACGATCCCGACGGGGACGATGCGCCAGCCGATCCCGCGCAGCTTGGGCAGGTCCTTGCCCAGGCTGAGCCCGGCGATCGTGAGGACCACGGTGGCGATGGACAGGAAGTCGACGCTGCCGACGACCTCGACGACCCAGGCGGCGACCGGCGAGACCGGGCTAGTGAGCAGCGCTCCGAGGGTGATGATCGTGAAGAGGGGCGCGACCTTGCCGCGGGTGAGCTTGGCTGTGCCGACGCCGATCGCGAGCAGCGCCGTCATCACCGCGTAGCCTGCGACGATCGTCCAGGAGAAGCCGTGCGCGGCCAGCGACGCGGTCAGCACGCCCACCACAAACACCACCGGGAGTGCGGTGGTGAGGCCCACCGTGACCAGCGGGGCGGGCCCGTCGGCGGCGAGGGCGGCGGGTTCGGTCACCGGGCGCGCCCCACGGCTGAGCAGCCGGTAGACCCGCTCGGCCAGCGGCAGCGCCACGAACATGCCCACGTAGACCCCGAGCACGCTCGTGATCAGGTTCGACGTGGCCGCGACGGCGAGCACCTGGTCCTTCAGCTCGGGATGCGCGGACACGACGCTGCCCGTGGCCGCGGCCATCATCGAGCCGGACCCGACGCCCGCGCCCATCGCCAGCGCCAGCGGGTCGAACACGCGCAGGGAGGCGGCGAGCGAGGCGATGACGCCGACCAGCGCGGCGCCGAAGATCGAGCCGAAGACGTACATCGAGAGCACCCCGCGGTACTGCGGTGAGTCGATGCCGTAGCGGTCGCCGACCATGGCGAATGACGCCTCGCGGTCGATGGAGAACGTGGCGCCGACGGTCGAGGGGCCCATCCGCAGCAGCACCGCGAGCGGCAGGGCGAGCACGATGGTGCCGAACAGGTGCCCGAGCTCCTGCAGCAGCAGCGCAGGCCCGGCCTTCACCAGCAGCCCGATGTTCGGTCCGATCGTGACCGCCAGTCGGCCGCACAGCACCAGCACCGCGATGCCCATCGCCGTGGCGGCTGCGGTCTGCAGGTCCACCCCCAACGGCCTGCGCCGCTGGGCCGACACGAGCAGCCCGGCGAGCAGGCCCCACACCATCGGCAACAGGGTGACCGAGGCCGCGCCGAGCGGGATGACGGCGGGCCCGACGAGCTGCGCCGCGGCGGCGATGACGGCGATGAGGCCGGCGAGGATCCAGAACCGGTGCGACCGCAGGGTGAAGTGGACCTTGGGTGGGTCGGACGCGGTGGTCCCGACGTTGTCGGACATGTGCCTCTCTCAAGGTAAGCGATGCAGGATCAGGGCGAACTTCGTGATAAGAGAGTAAAATGCCCGCCGAATCACCCGCCTGACTTGCAGGATTCATGTGCTCAGAGGTGATCGCATGCAGGATCTCGCGGACGACGACCTGCGCCTGGTGAACGCGCTGCAGATCCGGCCGCGGGCGAGCTGGTCGGCGCTCGCGCGGGTGATCGGCTCCGACCCGGTCACGCTGGCGCGGCGCTGGGAGCGACTGCAGGAGCGCGGCATCGCGTGGATCGCCGCCTACCGAGGTACGTCCACGACCGGGGCGCTGATCGAGATCGAGTGCCCGCCCTCCGCGTCGCTCACGATCGCCGAGCGGATGGCCAAGGACCCGGAGGTGCTCACCATCGACGTGACCACGGGCAACCGCGACCTGCTCGTGACGCTGCTCATGGAGGACCGCGAACAGCTGGCCGGGTACGTCCTGGAGCGGATGTCGGCGCTGCCGCTGGTGCGCGCCCTGCGCACACAGATCGTGTGGTCGCTCGAGATGGACGCGCGTCGGTGGCGGCTGCGCGCCCTGGACGCGGGCGAGATCGCCGCGCTTTCCACCGACCGGGAACGACCCGGCCGCGCGGCCGTCGACCGGGAGACAGAGGCGGCGCTGCTGCAGATTCTGAGCCGCACGCCGCGGATCACCGTCAGCGCGTTGGCCGCCGAGCTGTCGGTCGGCAAGCCACGTGCGGCCGCCGTGCTGGCCACCGTCCTGGGGAACGGGCGGATCGTGCTGCGGGCGGAGATCGCGCGGCCCTACTCGGAGTGGCCGGTCTACGCCTGGTATTTCCTGACGGTCGGGGCCCGTGAGCGGGCGGCCACGGCGGCCCGGCTCGCGACGCTGCGGGAGGCGCGGGCCGTCATGTCCCTGATCGGAAGCTACGACCTCGCGCTTGCGGTCTGGCTGCGCTCCCTCGACGACGTGCCGAAGCTGGAGGCTTACCTCGCCGGGCACTTCCCGGAGACCGGGGTCGTCGACCGCTCGCTGGTGCTGCGCACGCCGTTGCACCTGCGCAGGCCGATCGGGCCGGACGGTCGCGCCGTCTCCACAGCAGACTCCTAACTTCCCGAACCTCGCCCTGACATCGGCTTCGCGTACGCCGAACCGACGAGTTCCACCGTGGAGACACGGCCGATCCGCGGCCGCCGTCCCCGAAGGAGCACGTCATGATCCGCAAGACCGCCATCGCCGTCGGCGTCGGCGCCGCCCTCCTGGTTGCCGCCGCAGGCACCGCCTTCGCCGCCGAGAGCGCCCCAACCAACCCGCCGACCGCCGCGCCAACCGCCGCGCTGACGACCGCGCCGACCAGCGCGCCGACGGCCGCGCCCACCGCAAGCCCGGCAGGCCACGGCGATGCCCACCGCCTGTTCCGCGGCGAATACGCCCAGTGGACGACGTTCGACCCGAAGACCAACACCTCGACCGTGCACGACGCGATCCGTGGCTCGGTCACCGCGGTGTCGTCGTCGAGCATCACGGTCAAGGCGGCCGACGGCACCGCCCAGACCTACGCCGTCGGCGCCGACACGAAGGTGCACGCCAAGGGCGACACGAAGGCGGCCCCGGGCACGATCGGCCAGGTCAAGGTCGGGGACCGGACGGTGGTCGTCGGCACCGGGCAGGGCAGCTTCACCGCGACGCATGTGCTCGACCGCGGCGCGCCTGCCCCGGCCGCGCAGTAGCCGCGGCCCCGCACTGGCCGGGCCCGCACTGGCCGGGCGCCGTGCTGGCCGGCCCCCACCCCATGATCACCAATTCGGCGCGCAGACCGGCCAGATTCGGCCGCTTTCGCACCCAACTGGTGATCACGGGAGTGGGGGCTGGCCAGACAGGAACGCGGCGACCAGGGCGGCCAGCTCGTCGGTCATGGTGAGCAGGCCCAGGTGCCCGTCCGGGTAGACGTGCAGGCGCGCGTCGCGGATCAGCCGGGCCATGACCTGTGCGTTGACCAGCGGGACGATCGGGTCGTCGGCGCCCGCCAGGATCAGCGTCGGCTGGCGGAGCAGCGGCAGGAACGGCAGGCTGGTCCAGCCCACGCCCGCGGCGAGCTGGTAGAGGTACCCGCGCGCGGAGGTCTCGCCCGCCAGTGCCCCGACGAGCTCGGGCTGCTCACGCAGCCGCCCGCCGTAGATCTCCCCGGCGATCGCGCGGGCGCGCGCGGCGTCCCGGTGCCGCTGCGGCGTGGCCATCTGCAGCAGCACGTGCGGCCTGCCGGGCACCATCGTCCAGCCCGGCGCGGTGGCCACCAACACCAGGCGGCGGCAACGGCGCGGGTTCTGCAGCGCGAGCTGCTGGGCCAGCCCACCGCCCCAGGAGACGCCGAGCACGTCGAACCGGTCGTACCCCAGCCCCGTGAGCAGCAGGCCGACCAGCCGGGCGAGCAGCGGGAACGGGTAGGGCAACGGCGGGACCGGCGACCCGCCCACTCCCGGCGGGTCGAACCGGATCACCGTGATCACCGGGTCCAGCGCGTCGACGAGCGGTCGGAGCTTCTCCAAGCTCGTGCCGATGCCGTTGCACAGCAACAGCGGCGGCCGGTCGCGGTCGGTGCCGGGGCGGACGGCGACTCGCAGCCTGCGCCCGCCGACCGTCATCATGCGCGTGTCGTCCATCAGGTCTCCAACACGTAGCGGCCCGGTGCGGCGTCCAGGGGAGGGAATGTCGCGTTGCCCGGGGCGGTCGGCGCGGCCACCCGCTCGCCGCCCCGCTGCGCCAGCCAGCCGACGTAGTCCGGCCACCATGAGCCGCGCTCGGTGCGGGCGGCCGCTGCCCACGCGTCCGGGTCGGCCGGATGCTCGTCGGCGATCTGGTAGCTGGACTTGGGGTTGGTCGGCGGGTTGATCAGCGCGGCGATGTGGCCGTTGCTGGACAGCACGAACCGGCTGTTGCCGCCGAGGAGCTGCGTGCTCGCGTAGCAGTTGCGCCACGGGCAGATGTGGTCGGCGCTGCCCGCCACCACGTAGCTGTCGACCGTCACCTTCCGCAGGTCGACCGGCGTGCCGAGCAGGGTGGTCGCATCGGGGCGGGTCAGCGTTTCGGCAATGGCGGCGGTGACGAAGTCGCGGTGCAGCGCCGCGCTCATCCGCGTGGTGTCGGCGTTCCAGAACAGGATGTCGAACGCGGGCGGGGTGCGCCCGGCGAGGTAGTTGTTGACCCAGTAGTTCCAGATCAGGTCGCCGGGGCGCAGCCACGCGAAGACCTCGGCGAGCACCTTGCCGTCCAGGTAGCCCTTCGCGCGGGACGCGGCGATCGCCGCCTTCCCCACCGCCGGGTCGGCAATCGCCCCCACCGTGCCCGCCCGCCGCTGGTCGAGCATCGTCACGAGCAGGGTCAACGAGGCCAGCCGGTCCTGCCCGGTCGCCGCCAGGTGCCCCGCGACAAGCGCCGAGACGACGCCGCCGGAGCAGGTGGCGAGCAGGTGCGCGCGCTCGGCGCCGGTGATCGCGCAGGCGGCGTCGAGGGCGTCGAGGATGGACTGGCCGTAGGCGTCGAAGCCCCAGTCGGCGTGCCGCGCGTCCGGGTTGCGCCAGGACACCATGAACACCGACAGCCCCTCGCCGACCAGGTACTCGACCAGGCTGCGCCCCGGGGCCAGGTCCATCGCGTAGAACTTGTTGATCATCGGTGGGACCATGAGGAGCGGTGTGGCGGACACCGTCTCGGTCTGCGGCGCGTACTGGATCAGCTCGAACATCGGGGTGCGCGCCACGACGTGGCCGGGCGTGAGCGCGAGGTCGACCCCCACCCGGTAGGCGTCCGGCGGCACCATCGTCGGCACCCGCGGGGCGGTCGTCAGGTCCGTGGCCAGGTTCCGCAGCCCCTTGAGCACGCTGATCCCGCCGGAGTCGATGGCCGCCTTCCACGCCACCGGTGACAGCAGCGGGTTGTTCGACGGGGCGGCGGCCTCGACCAGGTTGGACACCAGGAAGCGCGTCCGCTCCTGGTCGCGCCAGCCCAGCTCCGCGTCGTCGACGAGCTCCTCGGCCGTGTGCCCGGCGGCGAGGTAGGCCTGCACGACCCGGCGCAGCCACGGGTTCTCGGTCCATGCCGGGTCGGCGAACCGCCGGTCCCGCTTCGCGGGCGCTACGGTCGAGGTGCCGCGCGCGATCCGGCTCAGCTCGCTCACCAGGCCCTTCGCCCGGTCCAGCGTCGGGCCGGGCCTGCTCGCCAGCGCCCCGAGGAACCGGAGCGTCGACCGGTCGGGCCGCAGCAGGCGCGTGGCGCCCAGCGCCGCGTCGGCCGTCAGCATGTCCAGGGAGCCCGCGGCCTCCGCGGCCTCGACAGCCTCGACGGGCTCGTGCACGGCGGTCATGCCCGCGCCGCCGCGCTGATCTCACCGGGCACGACGATGTCGCGTTTGAGGATCTTGCCGGTCGCGCCCTTGGGCAGGGCGTCGACCAGCCACACGTGCCGCGGGTACTTGTAGGCGGCGACGCGCGCCTTGACGTACTCGCGCAGCTCCTCCGGGGTCGCGGCGGCGCCGGGGCGCAACGCCACCGCGGCGACGACCTCCTCGCCGTGCGTGGCGTGCGGCGTGCCGAGGACGGCCGCCTCCAGCACCGCCGGGTGCTCGTAGAGCACCTCTTCGATCTCCCGCGGATAGACGTTGAACCCGCCGCGGATGATGAGGTCCTTCTTGCGGTCGACGATGTAGTAGAAGCCGTCGGCGTCGCGGCGGCCCATGTCGCCGGTGTGGAACCAGCCGTCCCGGATCGCGGCGGCGGTGGCCTCCGGGCGCTGCCAGTAGCCCTTCATCACGTTGTGGCCGCGGATGGCGATCTCGCCGACCTCGCCCTCCGGCGTGTCCGTGCCGTCGGGGGCGACGAGCTTCATCTCGACACCGGTGATCGGGACGCCGATCGAGCCGGGCTTGCGCCGGGCCGGAGTGTTGAACGAGGCCACGGGTGAGGTCTCGGACAGCCCGTAGCCCTCCAGGATGACGGTGCCGAAGGCCTCCTCGTACCCGCGCAGCACCTCGACCGGCAGCGCGGCGCCGCCGGAGATGCACGTCCGCAGCGTCGACGTGTCGGCCACGCCCGCGCCCGCGTGGAGCATGGCGACGTACATCGTCGGGACGCCCTGGAACACGGTGACCCGGTCCCGTTCGATCACCTTGAGCGCCGTGACCGGGTCGAACCGGGGGATCAACGTCAGGCAGGCGCCCGCGGCGAGCGCGGCGTTGAGCGCGCAGGTCTGGCCGAACGCGTGGAAGAGCGGCAGACAGCCCATGATCACGTCGTCGGGGCCGACGTCGAGCAGCGTGGTGGCGGTGACGACGGCGTTGCGGTGCAGGTTGGCGTGCGTCAGCTGGGCGCCCTTGGGGGTGCCGGTGGTGCCGGAGGTGTAGAGGATCACGGCCGTGTCGTCGTCGGCGCGTGTGGCGATCTCCGGTACCGACGGCCGTGCGGCGATCTCGGTGAGGGTGTCGGCCCCGACGGTGATGGCCGTCGCGCCGACGGCGGCGGCCCCGGCGGCGGCCTCGGCGGCCGCGGGGCCTGCGGCGAACACCAGCTTGGCGCCGGAGTCGCCAAGGTAGTGCTCCACCTCGCGGGCCTTGAGCAGCGGGCTCATCGGGACGACCGCGCCGCCCGCGCGCAGCACGCCGTAGTAGAGCACCGGGAACTCCGCGACGTTGGGCAGCATGATCCCGACCCGGTCGCCCGGCCCGACGCCGTGCTCGTGCAGCCGGTCGACGGCGCGGGCGGACAGGTCGGACAGCTGCCGGTAGGTGAGGACCAGGTCGTCGAGCCGAACGGCCGGGCGGTCGGGGTACATCCGGGCGGACTCGTCGACGATGCGGACGAGGTTCATGATCTTCTCCTGGGGTTGCGGGGGTCAGGCGAACGCGGAGACGCCGGTGATGTCGCGGCCGACGATCAGCGTCTGCATCGACTCGGTGCCCTCGTAGGTGTGGATGGACTCGATGTCGGTCATGTGCCGGATGACGTGGAAGTCGAGCAGGATCCCGTTGCCGCCCAACAGGTCGCGGGCCTCGGCGAGCACCTCCCGGGCGGCGGTGGTGTTGTGCGCCTTGGCCAGCCCGGCCAACGTGGGGTCGAGCGTGCCCGCGGCCTGCAGGTCGGCGATGCGGCGGCAGTAGAGCTGCATCGCGGTGACCTTGCCGAGCATCTTGACCAGGCGGTTCTGGATCAGCTGGAAGCTGACCAGCGGCTTGCCGAACTGGGTGCGGCGCTTGGCGTAGGTCAGCGCCGCGTCGTAGCCCGCGACGGCGTGCCCCAGCGCGGCCCACGCGCAGCCCACGCGGGTGGCGGCCAGCACCGACGCCGTGTCGCGGAACGAGCGGGCGCCCGGTAGCTGGTTCTCGGCCGGGATGCGCAGGTCGACCAGGTCGATCTCGGCCTGGAGGACGGCGCGCAGCGACGCCTTGCCCTCGATCACGCGGGCGTGGTAGCCGGGGGTGCCGGACTCCACGAGAAAGCCCTTGACCTGGCCGTCGGCGACGTCGCGGGCCCACACGACGACGACGTCCGCGATGCTGCCGTTGCCGATCCACTTCTTGTGGCCCTCGAGCACCCAGTGGTCGCCGTCGCGGCGGGCGGTCGTCGACAGGGCGATGGAGTCCGAGCCGTGGTCGGGCTCGGTGAGCGCGAACGCGCCCAGCTTCTCCAGCCGCGCCATCCGCGGCAGCCACCGGTTCTTCTGCTCCTCGGAGCCCAGCATCGCGATCGCGCGCATGGCCAGCCCGGCCTGCACGCCGACGAAGGTGGCGATGCTGCCGTCGCCGCGGGAGAGCTCCATCGTGATCAGGCCCGCGGAGATCGGGTCGATGTCCGGACAGCCGTAGCCCGCGATGCCGTCGCCGACGATGCCGACCTCGGCGAGCTTCTCGATCAGCGGGCGGGGGAACTCCGCGCGCTCCCAGTAGCCGTTGATCACGGGCAGCACCTCGTCCTCGACGAAGGCGCGGGTGCGGGTCAGGTAGTCCAGCTGGGCGGGGGTGAACTCCTCGCGGAGCAGGAAGTAGTCGGTCTTCAGGGATTCGCCGATGCGGTTGTCGAGGTCCATGGGTCCGAGGATCGACCATCCGGAGATCCACCTCCATGGACGTCGCGACAGCGTCGGTTGTGCACGCGGACAGCTACCCTGCGGAGATGGCACGGGCAGTTCCGGATCCCCAGGTGGCGCGCCTGGCGGCCGCGCTCAAGCTGCGGTTCGACGAGCTGGTCGACCGGCTCACCGACCGCATCGCCGCCGAGATCGACCTGTACGGCGCGGGCGCGGTCGTCCCGCGGGCCGAGCTGCGCCGTTCGGTCGCGGACAACTTCACGTTCATGCTCGGCCAGATGTCCACATCGGACGACGCCGATCTCGGCCCGCCCCGGCGCACCGGACGGCGCCGCGCCCAGGAGGGGGTGCCGCTGCCCGAGCTGCTGCGCGCCTATCGGCTCGGCTTCGCGTTCCTGTGGGAGGAGCTGCTGGCCGAGGCCCGCACGGCCGGGGAGAGCGCGGTGCGCGCGCTGACCGACACCGCCGCCGTGATCCTCACCTGCTCCGACGAGTACGCCATCGCGCTCACCGAGGCGTACCGCGACGCCGTGTCGGATCGCCTGGTCACCACCGACCGTCACCGCTCGGCGCTGGCCGAGGCGCTCGTCACCGGCGGGGTGAGCGACCACGGGCCAACGTGGGAGGTCGCCAAGCTGCTCGACCTGCCCTACGAGGGGGTCTTCCTGGCCGTCGTCGCGGAGAACACCGAGCTGGGCACGGAGCCGTTGGCCGGGGTGGAGGCTCGGTTGGCGCCCCACGACGTCGCCTCGGCCTGGCGGCTGCGGCCGGACCAGCAGGTGGGGGTGGTCTCCCTTGGCCGCAGGCCCGTCGAGCTGGCCATGGGCGTGCTCGGTGAGCTGGCCACGGGCCGGGTCGGGGTCAGCCCGACGTTCCCCACAGTGGACTACGCGCCCCGCGCCGTGCGGCTGGCCCGCATCGCCATGCAGAACCTGGGGACCCGCGGTGTCGCG
Source organism: uncultured Actinomycetota bacterium (assembly GCA_963822805.1). Taxonomy (GTDB): domain Bacteria; phylum Actinomycetota; class Actinomycetes; order Mycobacteriales; family Pseudonocardiaceae; genus Pseudonocardia. Next base: position 247,928 of record CAWGIV010000014.1, read on the forward strand.
CAGTTCGACGACAGCCCGCTCGGCGCGCTGGTGGCCGCCGATCCGGGCGTCGCCCGCGACCTCGTGCAACGGGTGTTGGGCCGCCTGCTCGCCCTCGACGCCGAGGACCGCGCCGGGCTGCTGGCCACGGTCGAGGCGTGGCTCGACGCGGGCGGCTCGGCCACGGCGGCGGGCCAGGCGCTGTTCTGCCACCCCAACACGGTCCGCTACCGGCTGCGCCGGGTGGAGGAGCTGACCGGGCGCTCGGTCGACGCCCCCCGCGCGGCGGCCGAGCTGACCGTGGCGCTGCAGGCGCTGCGGGTGTTCCCGACGCTCGCCGAAGGGTCCTGACGAGATGGACGTGACGGGGGTTTCGCCGCCGCGAAACCCCCGTCACGTGACCCTCAGCCGCGGGTGCCGCGGTGGGCGTGACGGTCAGCCGCGGGCGGCGGTGAAGGGGTCGGTGCCGGGGTGGTCGCGGTGCCTGCCGAGGTCGATCAGCGCGGGATCGGCCGCGCCGTTCTTGCGCAGGGCGAACACCACGGTGTCGCGGGCGGGGTCGGCGCAGCCGGTGACGTGGAAGTCGATGCCGTCGATGCCCGCGTGGGTGACGAAGGAGTAGTGCAGCACCTTGTGATCGTCGACCCAGAGAGCGTCGGCCGGGTCGACCCGGACCTTGGTGACGCCGACGAACGCCGCGCCGGGGGATGCGGCGATGGTGCCGGTGTAGGAGTGGGCGGCGGGGTTGGCGTCGGTGGTGCGCAGGTGCCAGCCGTCCGCGTCGTGCCAGACGTAGGTTCTGCCCGCGTCGCCCGCGTCGAACCCGGCAGGGGCGCCGTCGACGGACGCGCCCGCCACGTGCCAACCGTCGCTGTCGCACGGGCCGGCCGCGGCGGCTGCCGCGACACCGGTGAGCGTGAACGTGGCCGCCGCGGCGAGGACGGTCGCTGCGGCGCCGATCGCCGTCCGCCGGACAGGGGAGCTGTGCATTTTCTTCTACTTTCGTCGGGGAGCTGGGCCACAGACGATGGCGGCGCACCGTTCGGAAACGGGCGGGCACAGGTTCGGATCATGTAAGCGGCGACTCACAGGCCGCGCACATGCTCCAGCCCGGCAACTTCACACCGGTGGCACCCGCGCCGCGTAGAGTCGGCCAACGAATGTCCCGGGGGAGGGCTTTCCGGGGAGTGGTCCGCACAGGAGGCACGGCCGTCGTCACGACCAGGGTTTCCCACCGCAAAGCGCAGTGGCTTCGGCCGAGTGCGCTCGTCCTGGGCATCGCGTTGGTCGCGTTCTGGATCTCCGCGTCGCAGCAGTGCCGTGCCCGGCGGGACGGGTGGCAGCGAGGGCCCGTCGCCGCAGGTGACGGCACGGGCGCTGGGGAGCACGTTCGTCGGGTATCGGCGGATCCGGCTTCCCCGCCTTGACCCAGGCGGCCGTGACGGGCACGACGTCGCACGGGCCGACCACCGTGAACGCCATGACCGACAGCCGTGGAGGACTCAACACCAGCGTCCCGGTCCCCGACGGCTTCCAGGGCTCCATGAGCGTCAAGGTGACGGTCGGGAGCGCCGCCGCCTCGGCGACGGTCGCCGCGGGCGGGAGCTCGAATCAGGATCCCGCGAACGACGCGGGCACCGGAACTCTCGCCAAACCCGCGTGTACGGTCACCGCCGATGTCGGCGGCTCCATCCCGGATGTCGGCCCCGGCGACGTGGTGTGTCTCACCGGCGAAACGTCCTCGCGGCTCACCATCTCCGCGGGCGGCGCCGAAGGGTCGCCGATCACCTACGCGGGCGGCGGGGCGAAGGTGCAGGGCATCGACGTCCTCACCAGCAACGTCGTCGTCGAGGGCTTCGCCTCCGAGGACGGCGCGAGCATGGGGGCGCGGCTGCAAGGCAACAACATCACGTTCCAGAACAACAAGATCGAGCACCCGGTCTACGCGGGCGACGACACCGACGGCATACGGTTCTTCGGCGACGGCATCAAGATCATCCACAACGACATCGCCGACGTCTACAACGGGTCGCACTGCGATCAGAGCGGCTGCGGCGATGGTCCGCACCCGGACTGCATGCAGACCTTCTACAGCGACCAGTACCCGACCAGCAGCGACATCACCATCGAGGGCAACAACTGCAAGAACATCGCCGCGCAGTGCGTCATCGCCGAGGGCCCGGTCATCCCGGCCGAGAAGGTGAACGGCCCGGGCCAGAGCCTCGGGTGGACGATCTACGACAACTCCTGTGACACGGGCGCCGCCCAGGCCATCCAGCTCAAGGACATCAAGAACGCCACGATCGTCGGCAACTTCTTCCACGGGTCGAACAACAAGGGCATCGCGTTGTCCGACGCGTCGACCGGCGCACACGTGGGTGGCAACAAGCTCAGTTCGGGCATCGGCAAACTGATCACGTTCGACGACGGGCAGGAGGCGCCGGGCTATCTCGGCCCGACGCCGGATCAGTAGGCCGGTCCGGCCCAGTCTCCCCCCGGCGGCGCGCCCGCAGGATGCGCCGGGCGGCGCTCACCTCGCGGCGCACGAGGCGCGGCCCGGCGTGCTGGGTGGCGGCGTGCAACCGGCGTCGCCAGGCCGGAGCGTCGCCGCGACGCTGCCACAGCGCGAAGGCGAACCCGACCGGGTCGGCATCCGGCCCGAGGTGCCGGTCGACGTCCTCGAACCAGGCCATGCTGCGGTGCGCGGCGCTCTGGACCGGCCGTAGCGCGGCGCGCCGCCGCTCGTCGTAGGACCGCAGCGCGGCGGGCAGCGCCGCCGCGTCGGCCGGAAGCACTTCGGCGAGGGTCATCGCGTCCTGCATCGCGAGCTTGGTGCCCGAGCCGATCGTGAAATGCGTCGTGTGCGCGGCGTCTCCGGCGAGCAGGACCGGCCCGTCGCACCAGGTCCGGTTGGTGATCTGGCGGAAGGTCTGCCACACCGCGGGGCGACCTTCGCGGGTGCGCTGCAGGAGACGGTGCCCGTCGAGCAGGTCGGCGAAGAGGGCTTCAAGGAGCCGGATGCCCGCGGCGTCGTCGGCGTGGTCCAACCCGAGACCCCGCCAGGTGTCGGGGCCGCACTCGATCACGCAGGTGCTGCCGTCCCCGGCCGAGGGGTAGCCGTGGATCCAGACCCAGCCGTGCGGGGTGGGCGCGAACGCGAAGACGAAGCCGTCGAACACCTGCGAGGTGCCCAGCCACAGGTACGGGTTGCGCCCGGCCCGCACCGTCGTGCCGTAGTGCTCGACCCCCCGATCGCGCAACGCGCTCCCGGCGCCGTCGGCGGCCACCACGAGGTCGGCGTCCGGCAGCGCGGCCGGGTCGTCCACCGGGTGCTCGTACACGATGTCGACGCCGAGGCCGAGCGCCCGCTCTGCGAGGATCCCGAGCAACCGTGTGCGGGCGATGCTGAACCCGTACCCGCCCAGGTGCGCGGGGCGTTGTCCGGGCAGCCGCACCTGCTGGCCGTTCCAGAGCACCGACGCCCGGCGGACGTGCCGCGCGCTGACCGGATCGTGCGCGAACAGTCCGTCGAGGAGGTCGTCCCAGAACACGACGCCCCAGCCGTACGTGGCCAGGGCCGGGTCGCGTTCGAGCACCCGCACCTCGTGGCCGGGGTGGCACAGCTTGGTGAGCAGCGCCGTGTACAGGCCCGCGGGCCCGCCCCCGATGCAGACGACCCTCATCGTCGGCCACCGGGGCGCGGCAGCGCGCTTCGTCCGCTGCGCAGCAGTCGCGCCGCGAACCCCAGCGCCTGCCGCCCGCGGCGGGAGCGCTCGGCGAGGTCGAAGCCCGCGCGGAGCACCGGTGAGCTGATCAGCTCGACCGCGGGGGCGAAGCGGACCGGGCTGCCGCCGAAGGTCAGCTTGGGTTGGTCGCGGGCGGGCCAGCCCTCCTCGGGCCGACACCCGCCTGCGAGCAGGATGTCGAGGGTCGGTTTGCTCAGACCGCCGAAGTCGAGCCAGTGACAGCCCTCCGCCTTGCCCCACTGGACGATCTGCCAGCGCACCGCGGCGGGCAGGCTGACCCGCGCCGCCGCCCCCGACCGGTCGAAGCCCGAAAGCCGCCCGCGGAGCAGGCCGCCGCAGCGCGTCACGAGATCGGCGGCCAGGGGCACGCCGTCCAGCTCGCCGACGAAGAGCGCGGCGTGATCCGGGGCCAGCTCACGGTAGAGCGTCTCGACGTAGGCAGGTGCGAGCGGGCGATGTCCCTGCGCTGCCGCGGAGCGCTCCATGAGCTCGCACAGCACCGGAAGGTCGCGCTCATCGCCGCGGCGCACGAGGACGCCGCGGTCGGCCCACCGGTTCGTCCACGAGCGCAAGCGCCTGCCGAAGCGGCCGCGGATGACCTCAAGGCTCTGGGTCAGGTCGATCCGGACCGAGCCCACGGGGGCGATGTCCGCCGAGGACCGGCGGAACCCGCTCGCGAGCAGATCGGCGCTGACGGCGAAGGCGTCTTCGGGTGGCTGGACGAACAGGCCGCTCAGCATCCGCCGCCCGACGCGTTCGAGCGCATCGACGAGCGCTGTGCGCACCGCGAGCGGATTGGGGGCGTCCGGCGCGATCAGCGGGCCGTACGAAAGGTACCCGAGGCGTCCGACCACCGGCAGCGTGCGGACCAGGATCTGGCCGCCACCGAGCAGCCGGTCACCACCGTCGGCGAAAAGGTAGAGCGGAACGAAACCGACGTGTCGCCGCACCCGCGCCCACGCCGTGAGCTGCGTGACGTCCGTGCTCGGTGTCCGTTCGACGAGCCCGTCCCAGCTCGGGTCGGGGGTCGTGGTGATCCGAACAGTGATGGGTCGCATCGGAGAGATACTCGCAAACGGTCCAGTAGCCGTTACAGCAGACGTTGCATTGGCGCCCACGGTCTGGAGCAATTGGGAGCCGCCGGACGATGCGGACGAAGCCGGCGCTTGGTGCTCGCTCGTCGTCTTCCCTCCGCTACTTGTAGCTCGAGTCCCCGTCGTACTCCGAGGGATCCCACACCTCCGGGTCGGCAAGCCGTTCTTCGAGGAGCGGATCGTCGGTGTAGTAGAAGAACGACCAGCTGGGTTTCGCCGTCCGGTACCCGGCGATCTTCTCGAACCCGCGCATCTTGGGCAACCCGCATCCGTGATGTTCGAGGAACGCGCAGTTCGCGGCCGCCGACCGGTGCAGCGCGAGCTTGACGAGCCCGGGCAGCAAGTCCTCGTCGGGCTCCAGGGTCTGGAAGTCGACGATCTTCATGCTGCGGACGTCCGGAGGCCGGTGGTGCTGCTTCAGGACGCAGTAGGCGCGGATCCGGCCGTCGCGCAGCGCGGCCGCGACCCACAGCCGCCCCGCTCGCAGCGGGACCCCGTAGTGCCATCGCAGCGAGGCGACGTCGCGGACGCCCAGCAGCCTGGTCGGATTCTGCGCGAGCAGTTCGAGCCAGAAGGCGTCGAAACGCGCGTCGAAGCCGTCGACCTCGCAGAACTCATACGACGCGGGCCCGTCGGGCAGCGCCTTGCGGGTGAGGGCGTCCTTGACCCGCAGCGCCGCCGCGACGGGCAGGGTCATCGCCCCCGCGAGCGGGAAGCCCTTGCGCACGAGCGCCGCGCGGGCGAAGCCGCGGTACCGGGTGATCGCGTAGGCGGCGCTCGACCAGTCCCCGACGGGGACCCGGTGGGCGTAGGCGCTCCAGATGGACGCGGCGTCGGCGCCCACCTTCGCGCTGACGAGCAGGTCGGCGCCGTCCTGGCCGAAGTACTCGTCCATCAGCATCGTCGCGTAGCCGCGGTACGGCTCGAGGACCGCCCAGCAATGCCCGTTGCCACAGACCAGATCCCGGCCCGCGAACACGTACGGCGAGGGGATGTTGTTGACCGCCCCCACGATGCGCCCGTCGACGTCCTCCAGCACCCAGCCGACCGGCCAGGTGTCGCGCAGCCGCGGCCAGAGCGGGTTGTCCTCGAAGAGGCTCCGCCGCTCGGCAGGCGGCAGGCTGTCGTCGAAGAACGTGGATTCGAGCTCGAAGATCTGCGGGTAGTCCGCGAAGCGCGCTTCCCGCAGCGTCGGGGGCGAGGACGGCTCCGCCGACGGCAACACCGTCCGGTGGTCGCCGCTCACGGGCTCGTGAACGTGAGGGGGAGGGCCTTCAGTCCGCGCAGACCCAGGTTCTCCCGCCATACCAGCGGCTCGTCGGTGAGCTGGAGCTCCGCGATGCGGGTGAGGATCGACCGGAACGAGATCTGGGCCTCGAGCCGGGCCAACGGCGCGCCGAAGCAGAAGTGGGCGGCCCAGCCGAACGCCAGGTGCCGGTTGTCGGGGCGCTCGATGTCCAGCCGGTCGGGATCGGGGAACCGTTCGGGATCGCGGTTGCCCGCCGCCATGACGGCGATCACCGCCTGTCCCTTGCGGATCTGCCTGCCACCGAGCACGACGTCGGCGCGCGCGATGCGGGCCGTGTGCTGGCTGGGGCTCTCGTACCGCAGAAGTTCCTCGACCGCGCTCGGCATGACCTCGGGCTCGGCCCGCAGGCGCTCCAGGTCCGCCGGGTTGCGCAGCAGGGTCACCATGCCGTTGCCGATCAGGTTCGTCGTGGTCTCCAGGCCGCCGACCATCGTGACGATGAGGTTCGCCGCCACCTCCTCGTCGGAGAGCCGGTCGCCGTCCACCTCGGCCGCGAGGAACGCGCTGACCAGCCCGTTGCGCGGATGGCGCCGCTGCTCGCGGATGGCGTCGTGGAAGTAGGCGGAGAGGTTCTCGACGGCCTCGAGCACGCCGCCGAGCAGATCGGGGTTGTGCTGGAAGTTGCCGAGCATCTCGGCGAAGGTGACCGACCAGTCCTTGAGCTTGGCGTGGTCCTCGACCGGTACGCCGAGCAACTCGGTCGTCACCATGGCGGGCAACGGCTCGGCGAAGTCGGCCAGCATGTCCATGCGGCCGGTGCCGCGCGCCTGGATGTCGTCGATCAGCCGGTCGGCGATGTCCTGGATGTGCTCGCGGAGCTTGGCCACGTGCACGGGCTGGAACGCCGCTCCGGCCAGCCGCCGGAGCCGTGTGTGCGCGGGTGCGTCCATGAAGAGCATCTGCTTGATCATCACCTTGGCGACCGGCCCGACCTCCGGCACGCCCAGCGCCTCGAAGTACTCCGGGCCCGGCGTGCGGTCGGCGGAGAACCCGCGGAGGACCGCGGCGACGTCCGCGTAGCGGGTGACGATCCAGGCGTGCAGATAGGGGTCCCAGAGCACCGGGGCCTCGGTGCGCAGCCGCCGGTACAGCGGGTACGGGTTGGCCAGCACCTCTGGGTCCAGCAGGGGGTAGAGGCTCAGCGGGGCCTCGTCGGCGGCGGTCGTGGTGCTCATCGCGGGCCGCCCGCGATCCGCGACTCGACCTCGGCCGTCAGGCCCGCGACGGTGGGCGCGACGAACACCTGCCGCAGCGTCAGCTTCACGCCGAAGGCCTGCCGAATGCGCAGGGCGAGCTGCATGGCGAGCATGGAGTGCCCGCCTGCCAGGAAGATGTTCTCCCGTGGGTCGATCGAGGCCACCTCCAGCAGACTGCACACCATCCCGGAGATCTGCTCCTCGACAGTGCCGACCGAAGCGACCGAGCCGCCCGGGCCGCCGGGACCGGCTTGTCCCGGCAGGAGGCGCTCCGCGGCCCTGCTGGGCAGCGCGGCCTCGTCGAGTTTCCCGTTGATCGTGAGCGGCAGTGTGTCGATGCTCACGAACCTGGCCGGGATCATGTACTCGGGCAGCCGGGAGGCGAGGAAGGCGCGCAGGTCGGGGCCGGTGGGAGCGGCGGCCTCGGCCGCGGGGACGACATAGGCGACCAGTTCGGGTTCTGCCGTCGTGTCCCCGTCGCCCTCGGTCGTCGTCCGCGCGACGACGGCGCTGGCCGCGACGCCCGGGAAGCGGTCCACGGCCGCGACGATCTCGGCGGGCTCTACCCGGAAGCCGCGGATCTTGACTTGCTTGTCCAGCCGCCCCAAGAAGGCGATCTCGCCGTTGTCCAGCAGCCGGACCTGGTCGCCGGTGCGGTACACGCGCAGCGCGGCGTCGCCCCTCGCCACGGTGACGAAGCGGTCGGCGGTGAGCTCGGGGTCGTTGCGGTAGCCACGGCCGACGAGTGCGCCCGCCAGACACAGCTCACCCGCCTCGCCCGGTGGGACGGGGCGCAGTGCGCCGTCCAGGATCAGCGCGGTGGCGCCCGCGATCGGCCTGCCGATCGACGGGGTGGTCGGCCCGTCGCCGTCGGGGGCGACCGCACCCGACGTGGCGACGACCGTGCACTCCGTGGGCCCGTAGTTGTTGACCAGCTGGAACGGCAGCTCACGCGACGGGCGGCGGTGCAGGACGTCAGCGCCGGTGAGCATCGCGCGGAGGGCCGTGCTGCGCGGCCACGGGAGGTGGATCACCTGCTCGGCCAGCACCGTCGGCACGAAGCTGATGGTGATCTTCCGGTCGACGAGCCAGTCGCGGAGCAGGTGGGGGGACCGGCGGGTGGCGTCGTCGGCGAAGTGCACCGCCGCACCCGCGGCCAGATGCGGCCAGATCTCCCACACGGCGGCGTCGAAGCCCAGGCCTGCGACCTGGCTCGCCCGGTCGGTGCGGCGCACGCCGAACGCCGTGACGTGCCAGTCGACGAGGTTGGCCAGGTTCGCGTGGGTCAGCTCGACGCCCTTGGGCTGTCCGGTGCTGCCGGACGTGTAGATCACGTAGGCGAGGTCGTCCGGCGCGACGTCGACCGGCGAACCGGCCTGCCGGCCGCTCCCGTCCCCGGCAGGCCCGTCGATCGACAGCAACCCCCAGGTGCCCTCGGGCAGGTTCGGCCGCTGCGCCGCGGACGTCACGACCGCCGCGACGTCGGCGTCGGTGAGGACGAACCCGACGCGGTCGCGCGGGCTCGCGGTGTCGACCGGGAGGTACGCCGCGCCCGCCGAGAGGACCCCGAGCGCAGCCACGACGAACTCGGGCGAGCGGTCCAGGAAGACTCCGACACACGAGCCGTGCCGCACGCCTGCCGCGCGCAGCCGGGAGGCCAGGTCGTCGGCCTGCCGCACGAGATCGGCGTAGGTCAGCGCACCGGCGGCGTCGGCGGCCGCGACGTGGTGCGGATCACGTGCCGCGTGCGCCCGGATCCGGGCACAGACCGAGGTGAACGCCGCCCCGGTGCCCACGGACTCCCGCAGGCCGAGCGCGTTCGTCGACGTGAGATGAGCTGTCATGGATCCCCCCGGAACGCATCCCCTCGCTTCCGAGACTGCCCCTGCGGTCGGCAGGCTGCAAGGTGGGCTGAGTAATAGGAAGGTTCCGCGGAGGCGGTCGAGGCGGCGTGTCGTTTTCGTCCGGGCCGGTGGGCGCCATTGCCTACGACGGCTGCCCGGGATAGGACTACAGGTGCAGTTATCCGAGGGGGCGAACTGCGATGCGAGACGAGCCGGGCAAGCCGCCACGACACAGGCGCGGGTCGCGCGGGGCCAGACGCGGCACTGATGTGTCCGTCCTCACGCCCCCGGTCGGCGTGCCGTCGGTACCGGGGAACGCCGGCGGAGAGCCTGCAGGCGGGGGCGCTGCCCCGGCCGCGCGCGAGCCGCCTGCGGGCGCACGAGCCTGCGCGCGCTGCGTCTGTGGGCATCCCCGCGCCGCGCACGAGCACTACCGCCGCGGTTCCGACTGCGGGACATGCGGCGCGGCGAAATGCGCCGCCTACCGCCGTGCGGGCGGTCTCCTGCGGCGGATGCTGCGCCGCCTCGGGCTGGTTCGCTGAGCGCCCGCCGCCTGCGCTGCTTCATCCCGCTTCATCCCGCCGATACGGACGGACGGGCATAATCGGGACGAGGCGCGCATCGGCGGAAGGAGAACGGCGTGGGGCGAACCCGCAGTGCCCTGGGCGTACTGGTCGCACTCGTCCTGGTCATCGCGGGCTGCGCAGCACCATCGGTGGGTCCTCCTTCTCCGCCGCCGCAGTGGGACGGGACGTTCGGCGCACGGTCCGTGCACCCGGCTTGCCATGGCGACGTCGACGATCCGCAACCCGGTGATGTCCTCTGTTTCGCCGACCGCGACCGGCCGCTGGAGATCACCGTGGGCGGCACCCCTGACGCGCCGATCACGTACTCCGGCGACGGCAACACGCGCGTGCCGGGAATCCGCGCGGAAGCGGACAACATCGTCATTCAGGGATTTCATTCCGATCGCGCCGAGAGCACCGGAATCTGGGCAGCCGGGGAAAACGTCACCATCCAGGACAACACGATCACCCGGGTCCGCTATGTCGGAAATGACCTCGACGGGATCCGGTTCTTCGGCGACGGCGCGCGGGTGCTGCACAACTCGGTGCGCGATCTGGAGGGCAGCTCCGACATCGGCCGTTCCCACGTGGACTGCATGCAGACGTTCGCGACGTCGCGGCCGGGAAGCCAGAACGTCGTGATCCAGGGCAACCGGTGCGAGGGAATCAGGGCGCAGTGCCTGATGGCCGAGGGTCCCAGCGTCGCGGACGGCTCGGGCGAGGGGGTGTCGCGCAACTGGCTGTTCGAGGGCAACTACTGCGATGCCCATGCGAAGGCGCAGTCGGTCGCGATCCAGGACGTGCAGAACGTCAGGATCGCGCGCAACGTCATGGTGGGCGAGGGCACCAAGGCCTTCGCCTTGGGGCAGGGGTCCACCGGCGTCACCGTGACCGACGACAACCAGATCGGGCCGGACTACCGACGCACGGTAGGTTTCGACGACCCGTCGGTGCGGGACGGCTACCGGGGTCCGCCCGCGCGGTGAGGGGGCAACGCCAGCCGCTAGGGGACACTCGGTTGGGGGAATGCCGGTCCCGGGTGTAGTAAGGACGGGTGCGCAGCGCCCGACGAGCGTCTGCGCACAGCGACCGCCCACGAGCCCAGCACCTCCGGGGGGAGGAGAGACGGTGTCGGATTTCGCGCGGCGCATCGTGGTGGTGGGCACCGGGTACGTCGGGCTCACCACGGGTGCGTGCATGGCGTCGCTGGGCCATCGGGTCGTCTGTGCCGACGTCGACGCGGCCAAGGTCGAACGGTTGCGCACCGGCGAGCTCGACATCCGGGAGCCGGGCCTCGCCGAGCTCGTCGCGGAGGTGACGGCCGCTGGACGGCTGTCGTTCGTCGTCGGTGCGGCCGCGGGGCTGGAGCGCCTGCGAGCCGAGGGGGAGCCCGCCGAGATCGTGATCGTCTGCGTGCCGACGCCGATGGGCGTCGGCGGCGTCGCGGACCTCGCGGCCGTCGAGTCCGTGATCACGGAGGTGCGCGACACCATGCCGCCCGGGTCCATAGTGGTCGCCAAGTCCACCGTGCCCGTCGGCACCTGCGAGCGCATCGGCGAGCTGCTGGACCGGTCGGACATCGAGGTGGTCAGCAACCCGGAGTTCCTGCGCGAGGGATCCGCCGTGCGCGACTTCCGCCACCCCGACCGGATCATCATCGGCTCGGCCGCCCAGGACGCCGCGGAGCGGGTGGCCGCGCTGTACGCCCGGCTCGGCGCCCCGACCGTGCTCACCGACTGCGCCACCGCCGAGCTGATCAAATATGCGAGCAACTGCTTCCTTGCGATCAAGCTGTCCTACGTCAACGCGCTTGCCGAGCTCTGCGAACGGCTCGGCGCCGACGTCGTCGACGTGACGGAGGGGCTCGGGTTCGACCGCAGGATCGGCAGCGCGTACCTGTCGCCCGGCCCCGGATGGGGCGGCTCGTGCCTGCCCAAGGACACCGCCGCCCTGCTGCAGCTCTCCGACTCCGTCGACTTCGAGTTCCGGCTGCTGCGCGCGGCGATCGAGACCAATGCCCGCCAGAGCGCGCGGGTCGTCGAGAAGGTCAGCCTGGCGGTCACCGGCAAGCGGAACGGCCCGCTGACCCGCACCCGGATCGCCCTGCTCGGGCTCGCCTTCAAGGCGGGAACGGGCGACCTGCGCGACTCGCCGGCGCTGGCCGTGGCGGCCCGCCTGCGCCAGGCGGGCGCCGAGCTCTGCGCCTACGACCCGGCGGTGGTCCCCGGTCGCGCGCTCGCGGGGGCGTCGCCGCCGGATGGCGCGCTGCTCACCCTGGTGGACAGCGCCGACGCCGCGGTCAAGGACGCCGACGCCGTGGTCATCCTCACGGAGTGGCCGGAGTTCCGGGCACTCGACTGGGGGCGGTTGGTCGGCCTCGTGCGCCGCCCGGTCGTCGTCGACACGCGCAACCTCGTCGACCCCGACGTGCTGCGGCGCGCGGGCTTCTCCTGGCTCGGCGTCGGGCGCCCCGCGCGCCGCGTGGCGGGCGGACGACGGCGATGACGCACCGCACAACCACCGCGCGCCCGCAGGTCGATCGGTTGATCGTCCAGCAGTACGACATCGCCCGCGCCGTCACGATCGGCGGCATCGACACCTGCATCCGGGGCCTGCTGGAGTACGCCCCGGCCGGGGTCGAGATTGCGATCGTCGGTGTGGACGAGGGCACGGTGCCCGGTCGCGTACTCGGGCAGTGGGAGCGCCACCGGCGGGGGGAGCGCGTCGTGCGCTTCCTGCCCGTCGCGCGGATCGACCCGACGCGGCGCAGGCGGTTCGTGCCGTACTCGATGCGGCTCGTCGCCGGTGTGCTGCGCTACCGGTCGGCGATCGTCCGCGCGCGGATCGTGCAGGTGCACCGGCTGGACGTCGGCATGGTCGTGCGGTTCCTGTTCCGGGAGCCCATGGTGTACTGCATCCACACCCAGCGGCGAGGGCTCATCGGGCGCACGTCGGACTCGTTCTGGCGGTTCGCGGGCGGGCGGCTCTACGAGCGGCTCGACCGGCGGCTGGCCCGCTGGGCGCGTTGTGTCATCGTCTTCAACCCCGACTACGCCGAGCGCGTGCGGCAGTGGAACCCGCGCACCGTCTCCGCGCCCACCTGGTTCGACCCGGCGATCGCACCACCCGCGCCCGTGCCCCCCGATCCCTTCGCGGTGCTCTGGGTCGGCAGGCTGGAGGTGCCCAAGGATCCGCAGCTCGCCGTGCGGGCGTTCGCGCACCTCGCGCTCGCTCACCCGGAGGAGCCCTGGACCCTCCAGGTCGTCGGCTCCGGCGCGCTGCGAGCCACCCTCGAGGACCAGGTCGCCGCGCTTCCCGCGGACGTCGCGCGGCGCATCACCCTGCGGGGGCGGCTCTCGCCTGCGGAGCTCGCCGAGGTGCGGAGCCGAGCGGGCGTGCTGCTCATGACGTCGCACGTCGGATACGAGGGCTTCCCGCGGGTTCTGGTGGAGGCGCTGGCCAGCGGGCTGCCCGCGGTGGTGACCGAGGGCAGCGACACCGGAGGACTCGTGCGGCCGGGCGTGTCCGGCTCCGTGCACGGCCGCGACCAGGCCGCGCTGGCGGCGGGCCTGCGTGCCGCGCGGGCCCTCGACCGGATCGCGGTGACCGAGGTGGTGTCGCGGTTGAGTGCGCCCAACGTGGTGCGCGACGTCTTTTTCGGGGACGGGATCGAGCCGGGGACACCCGCGGGAAGAGGTGGTCGATGAGGGCACTCGTCACAGGTGCGGCGGGCTTCATCGGAAGCACGTTGACGAGCAGGCTGCTCGCCGAGGGGCATGACGTGGTGGGCGTCGACGCGCTCACCGAGTACTACGACCCGATGATCAAACGGGCGAACCTGCGTCGGATCGCGCACCCCCGGCTCAAGGTCGTCGAGGCCGATCTCAACGTGCTCGACCTCGGGCCGCTGCTGGCCGACGTCGACGTCGTGTATCACCAGGCCGGGCAGCCGGGTGTCCGCGCGTCGTGGGGTCCGGCGTTCGGCCGCTATCTGCGCGACAACCTCGAGGCCACCCAGCGGCTGCTGGAGGCCGCCCTCCGCGCAGGCCGCCTCACCCGTTTCGTGCTGGCCTCGTCCTCCTCGATCTACGGCGCCGCCGAGCGGTACCCGACCCGGGAGACCGACCGGCCACAGCCGTTCAGCCCCTACGGAGTCACCAAGCTGGCCGCCGAGCATCTGTGCTTGGCCTACACGGCGAACCACGGCCTGCCGACGGTCGCCCTGCGCTACTTCACCGTGTACGGCCCGCACCAGCGGCCGGACATGGCCTTCTCCCGGTTCTGCCGCGCGGTCCACGACGGCGAGCACATCGAGCTCTACGGCAGCGGGGACCACGTGCGCGACTTCACCTACGTCGACGACGTCGTCGAGGCGAACCTGCGGGTGGTCGAAGCGGAGGTCGCGCCGGGGTCGGTGTTCAATGTGGCAGGCGGCGCGGAAACCACCATCAACGAGGTGCTCGACCTGCTCGGGGAGATCTCCGGTCGGGAGGTTCTCGTCAAGCAGGGCGAGCGGGTGCCCGGAGACACGGCCCGTACGGGTGGCAGCACGGACGCGCTCCGGGCCGCGACCGGGTGGACGCCACGCACCCCGCTGCGCGCCGGTCTCGAGGAGCAGTACCGGTGCGTCGCAGCCTTGGGCGCCTGAAGCTCTCCGCACTGCCCGGTCGGGGGAGCCTCCCGAGCGCGGTGGCGGCGATCGTCGGGTCGCTCCCCGGCTTCACGCTGCCGTTCGCGGCCGCGCTCGTCCTGCCCGCAGGCCAGTCCGACGTGCTGCTGCTGGCGTTGTCGGTCGGCATCACACCGGCGATCGTCGTCAGTTCGGCGGTCGAGCTGACGACGGTGGCCGAGTTCGGGCGCCTCCTCGGCCAGGCACGCGGTCCGACCCCCGCCGCACTGCGCGCGTTCCACCGGCGGATCGTGCGCTTCGCGGTCGTCCTGGCCGTGCTCGTGGTGCCCGCGCTCGTGCTGGCCTATGCCAGCCGCTCGCCCGACCGGCCCACGTTCCTCATGCTCGCCTGCGCCGTCGCCGTGACCCCGGTCGTCGCCGCCGTGGCCAGCACGCTGTCCGGGGAGTGTGTCGCCAGGGGCGCTCCGGTGGTGCCCATCGCCGTGCAGGCGATGCGCTCCCTGGTGCCCGCGCTCCTACTGCTTGTCTGTCCCGGAGCCGCGCTGGTGCTCTTCGCCCTGATGCTCCCGGTCGGGGAGGGCGCGCGGGCCGTGGTGCTCAGCGTGGCCTGTCGCCGCTTGCGGCTGCGGCAGGCGCTCGAGCCGTCCGGCAGCCTCACGCCCTACGGTCTCGTCGCACAGTCCCTGTCCTCGGGGGTGACCCAGTTCGGGCCCGCGGTCGACCGGCTGTTTCTCTCCTCGGCGGCCGAGGGCGCCATCTCGAGCTACGAGATGTCGGACCGGCTGATGTACGCGGCGTCCCAGTTCTTCACGATGACGTTCATCTTCCGCCGCGTCGCCGTATGGGCACAGATTCCCGTGATGCCCCCGGAGCGGGCGCACCGGTTGCTGCGTGGCGACGCGCGCACGCTCGGCGGCCTTGCGGTGGTGCTCACCGTGGCGAGCGTCGCCCTGTGCCTGGCCGCGCTCGCATCGGGGCTGCTGCCGCTCGACTGGCGAACCGGGTTCGTGTGGGGCTCGCTGGTGATGCTCTCCCTGCCCGCCCACTTGTTCAACGTCGTCGGCACACGGCTGCTTGTGATCGGCCGAAAGCAGAACCTGATGCTGTGGATCGCGGTGGCCACCGCCGTCCTCAACGCCGCGTTGGACGCGCTGTTCTACTTCTTGTTCGGCCCGATCGGCATCATCGTCTCCACGGTGGTGCTCCGCTGGACGATGGCAGGCGTCTACCTGCACCTCCTGCGTACGGTCGTGCCCGCCACGATCGGGCGCGACGCCGCCTAGTTGGCTGGTGTTTTTTGGTGGCTGGTGTTTTCGGTGGCTGGTGTTTTTCGCGTGCGGCGGCGTCGTGGAGCGCCTCAGGCCCGCCGCCCTGAGCACGGCCTTGCGCAGCCACCGCAGCCCGAACACCAGCAGCAGGCGGCCGACCACGAGCCGTAGCACAGCGAGGGGGATCGCGGTGACGGCCGGGCCGAGGACGGCCACGAGCACCGCCAGCGCCAGCACGCCCACGAGGACTTCACTCAGCACCGACCGCTAGTCACGGCTTGTGCCCGCCGCCAACGCGATGGTCCGGCTTCGACGGCCTCCGCCGCGCAGGCCAGGAACACCGCGATGAACAGGGCGGCATCGCCCACGGAAACCCCTTCGTCGTTCCGGACCGGACCCTCGACCCGAGGACGCCGCGGGGGGCCCGGTGAGTTTGCCGTCTTTCGGCCTTGATCCGATCGGCCGTTGACCCGACGGACAGTGTGACTCCGGGGCGAGCGCGTCCCGATGGTCGGGGGTGTTCACCGGACCAGACCCCTGCCGCGATGCCCCGGCTGCCCGCCCTGCTTGCGCGCGGGCCGGTCCCGGCCCGGCTCGCCCGGGGACGGCTGCCCGTCGGGTGACGGCCGGCCGGCTGGCCCGCCGTGGCCTTCGCCTTCCCGGACGCCCCGTCCGTGCTCGGCGGCTGCGAGGACTTCGAGGAGTCCCGCCGCGCCTCCCGCCGCAACGCCTCCAACGCAGCCCGCACGCCTCGGCCAACACCGCCTGCTCGGCCAACCGGGCGGCCTGCTCAGCCAGCTGACTGAGCGGGCCGCTTCGTTGATCTGTGTTTCTCGTCGGGTGTGCGAGTAGCAAGCTCAAGTCTCGTTTGGCTGCTCGTTCGGCAATGAGGCGTCGGCCGACTCGATTCGCCTGCGACGCCTGGTCCCGTTCGATCCGGGCTTCTGGCGGTGTCGTCCGGCTTGTCGGGTAGAGCCGTTTATCAGTGCGAGTGGAGGAGCGAAGTCCTCCAGCATTCTGTTCTCCGCATCCACGGCAAGTCGGTGGGCGACGAGGCCGCCGAGAACCATTAACACGGCGCATCCGGTGTAGCCGATGAACAGCGCTCCCCGGTCTGGATGTGCCCGGTCAATGAGGGAGCCGAACAGGTAAGGCGCACCGGCGCCGAATAGTTGGGTAATCGCGAAGAACACCGCAATGGCCTTGGCTCTCACTTCCTGAGGAAATACCTCGCTAATCGTCAGGTAGGCAGCGCTGGCACCCGCGGAGGCAAAGAAGAAGATGACGCACCAGACCATCGTCTGCGTGATCGCGGTAAAATGCCCGGCTCGAAACACGAACGCGCTCCCGAGGAGCAGCATACCGGACATACCATAGGTTCGGGCAAGCATTTTCCGGCGTCCGATGCGATCGAACATTCGGCCCAAGCAGATCGGTCCGAGAAGGTTGCCGAGTGCGAACGGAACAATATAGATGGCGGTTCGATCGGGATTGATCCCGAAAAACGTCACGAGCACGCTCGCATAGGAGAAGAATAGTGCGTTATACAGCACTGACTGGGTGATCATCAAGGTGGCGCTCAGGATCGATCGTTCAGGATAGCGGCGGAACAGGACAGCCAACAGGCGCGAGTATCCTGCCCGCTTGAGCGGGTTCAGCTGAATACGCCGGTCCTCATGCGCAATCGGCACCTGTCCGCCAGAATCGATAATCTCCCGCTCGATTTGCCGGATCGACTCCTCGGCCTCATCCGCATTACCATGCAGGAGCAGCCAGCGTGGACTTTCTGGAATGTTGCGTCGGAGGAACCAGACTCCAAGGGCGAAGATCGGGCCGATCAACAGGGCGATCCGCCAGTCGTAAGCGGAGCTGACGGCACCGGAGAGCAAGGGTAGTTGGATGGCTCCGGCGAGCGCCGCGCCAGCCCAGTAGGTTCCGTTGATCACTACATCGGTCCGTCCACGGTGGGCGGCCGGGATCAACTCGTCGATCATAGAGTTGATCGCGGCGTATTCGCCCCCGATGCCCATCCCGGCGACAAACCGGAAGATGTAAAGGGCATAGAGCGTCGATTCTCCGACGCCGAAGATCGTTGCGGTGAGGACGCTGCCGAGCATGTAGATGGCTAAGGTGACGAAAAACAGCGGCCGACGACCGAAGCGGTCGGCCAGGAGCCCGAAGAGTAGCGCACCGACAGCTTGGCCGAGCAGATAGAACGTGGCGAGCAGTCCGATTTGGCTTGGCGTCAGCTCCAGCGTTCCGGGCCGTGCCAATTGCTCGCCGATATTGCTCGCAATAGTGATCTCGAATCCGTCCAGCACCCACACGGCCCCCAGCGCAACCACGAGCCGGTTGTGGAAGGGCGACCACGGCAGTCGGTCCAGTCGGGCCGGGACATTGCTCACCACGGTGTGATTGTCAGTCGAAGTGCGCGTCATCGGTCTGTTTCCCTCCGTCAAGCTGCTGTGCGCATAGCGACGACGGCCCGGCCGACAGAACCGAGCGTGATGCTGTCGCAAGCCAGGGTCTTGTCCACAAAAACGGCTCGCGCGGTGGTCCGCCGGGCGCGCGAGAGTGTTGATGCCGCGGCCGTCATCCCGACGACAGCCGCGGTCCGCGATAGGCGGGTAGGTACGCGAGTCTTGATCACCTGAGTGGCAGCGGCATGGTGCACCGAATCGAATGTGCGCTCCAGCCGAGAAAGTTCCTTGCCGATCGTTACCTCCGACAGGGCAACCTCCTGCACGATTGCCTCGATCTCGTCGGCGGCTGTCGATAGTGGCTGGCCCGCTCGTCCGCCTGCTTGGCGCCGATCCACTGCTAG
Organism: uncultured Actinomycetota bacterium; assembly: GCA_963822805.1. GTDB lineage: Bacteria > Actinomycetota > Actinomycetes > Mycobacteriales > Pseudonocardiaceae > Pseudonocardia. The sequence goes on from CAWGIV010000014.1 coordinate 266,384, forward strand.
CTTCTTGGTCAGCACGAAGGCGAGCTCCCCCAGCTGTGACCGTGCTTCAGCCACACCGCGGCGTACCAGGTCCGGATCGATGGCCGCACTTTCATTCTGATAACTGGTGCAGGAATTGATCGGGTCGTCGAACCAGCCATTCGCGAACAAGCGCGTTACTCGGGTCGTATGTTCCACCTGCTCGGCCAGATGTCGCATCGAGATGCTCGCGAACCGGAGCCTGGTCATGACCTCGTCGGGCTGGTCCGGCGCCAGCGCCGATCTCAGTCGGGCGTCGGTGGATCCGTCGGCTAAGGCAACGGCTTCTGCCACCCGGACGATACGTCGACGAATGCGCCGGAAGTCGTTGGCCCGTTCGTCGAGCACATCGCAGGCGCGGTGGAGTTCGGGCCCCGCGTAGGCCTCGAACACCCATTTGGCCAGCAACAGCGCCGGGCAAACGGCGAAGAGTAGAATCGCCAGGATGATATTGTTAGGGAAGACGGCAAGCCCGAGCGTGACGATCCGACCGCCAGCGCCGGTGCCAATCGATCGGTCGGCGCGGTAGCACCGTCGCTGCGGCGGGCGCTGCCGGCACTGGCTCAGCGGCCTGAGCCAGGTCGTTGCGAACCCGGTCCAGAATCTCCCTGGTGTCGTGTTCGAATCGTTCCGGGGTTGGCTCCAGGGGACGCGGCAGGCCCAGCACCTTCCTGGCATCGGCACGGTCATGTTTCAGCTCGTTGTCCATCCCGGCCTCGTCATTCGCATTCATGTCATTCATCACAGTTCGGCCAGTCGCCGGTCTCGTAGATAAATCGGACAATGCCCAGCCAGATATGAAGCGTCGTCCGGCGCAATCTTCCCGATTGCGAGACGTTCGCCGATCTCGGCAAACGTCAGCAACTTCTGCAAGGTCTCCCGGTCCAGGCGCAACGTGATCACGCATCTATACCTGTCGGGAAAGCGGCAGTCCTCTACCGTGTCCCAGAACCACGTGATCGGCCACCGAGAGAACGAATCATCGATTGCTGACATTTCACAATATCCTTCCAATCTATCTGAAGCGGCCGGCGGTAGCCGCTTCGTTGCGCGAAGAAGATCGATGTAATAATTCGAAAGCGATCTCCGCAAATAGCCCTCCGGATTGTCGACTGGACCGTCCCGCAGCCTCTCGACGAGCCGTTCTAGTACGAACATATGGACCAGCTCGATCGGATCAGTTCCATCGTTTCTCTTCATGTCGGTGGCGCACAGATACAGGAAACCAACGGCTGTTGGAGTGAAGGGAATTCCAAACTTCTCAAAGAAGTCCGCTTCGAAGTCATCCCACCCTCCGCCCGGCGGCATCACTCATGCCTGCCCGTGATCCGCCGTCAACCACGGCCGGGAAGCTTTCGTGACCTCGTTGTCACCCGGCGCCGGCGGCGGATCCGCACGGCGAGTTGCATGCGTAGTTCGAAGCGCTCGGGGGTTCGTCATCGATGTTCTCCTCATGCGGTATGCGATCGCTCTTGTCAGGTACGACGGCTGGGGGGGCGTCCAGTCGCAACGACCGCGCAGGGAAGCCCAATCCCACCCGTTCGGGCTACTTGGTTGGACGGCCGCTGCGCCGGAGGGTGGTCAGCGGTTACTCTCCGACACGACTGCTGCAATCAGGTTCACTAGTCCGATGAAGACGCGGACGGCCAAGAGGTACCGCTCGGCTGCGTCCTTCCGGATCTGTCGATCGTCCTCCCGGATTCGCTCTCCATGGCGCGGCTTGCGGGTGCGGTGTTGAGCGCTGCGTCGTTGCATGGTGGATCTCCCATCGTCGGAAGCTCGCGTTCGGCTGCTTATCGCCGACATCTGGATGACGTTGTGGATCACGACCGCGGCGCACTTCACGACGACACGACGAAGAGCACGACGCTCGGCAGGTCCGCCAGGACCCGTAGGTGGGCCATCTGGTGCTTGCGCTCGCCGCGCCCGCAGTCGATCACCGGGATCCCGGTGCGCGGCGGCCGAGGTCCGGAGTCGGGGAGCGGACCGCCCGGCCACGGCATCAGGTGCGCGTTATCCAGCCGCTCGTCGTCGGCGTGCAGCCGCGACGAGCAACGTCGCCACGCTCGCCCCGAGGGCGCCCTCGGGGCGAGCGAGGGCGCAGCCTCGATCAGATGCCCACGGCAATCCGGTGCCCGCGCGCCAGTCATTGTGCCGGGTCTGGGAGGTCACCCGCTCGACCGGTTGAGGGTCCTGGGCGCGCACGAGCCGGTGGCCGGGCGGAAGCCGCGCCGCACCCGCCAGTGCGGCGCCACGGCCCACCCTGGTTATCGGGAGCGGCAAGGAGGGTGACGACTACCGGCTCGCCGGCTCGGTGCCGACGTCGCCGACGACGGCGTCGGGCTGCCGGGGTGTCAGTCCCCAGGCTCGCCGCGTCTCCTACGCCGCGCTCGGACGACTCCTGTCGTCGTCGGCATATCCGCGGGTCTCTGAGCCGATGGGCTCACCGAGCCGGCGGAGCTGCTAGCCAAGGGCCAGACGGAGCTGCGATCGCCGCGACGTGCCCGTTGGAGCGGGTACAGGACGCCTACGGCGAGCTGGAGCGCCGTCACACCCGGGGCAAGATCGTGATGGTTCCGTAATCGGGATGCCCCGGCCCGGACTGGCGGGCACCCCGAACGGCGTGCCCGGTCGAGTCGGGTCCGTCGCGGTCGCCGTCGTGCCCCCCGACCCGTTCACGCGCATCGAGAGCGGCCGTTCGTGCGTCGACACGCGGCCGGTGGACGACGCTGTGCGGCTCATGAGGTCGGGCGTCGACGGCGACACGATGTGCGCCTCGCCCACCACGGGCGGCCCTGACCAGGCCGTCTACGCCGACGATCTCGCGTTCTGGGCCGCCGAGCTGGACCGTCCGGTGACCACGGTTGGGCAGAACCTCACGCTCTCGGACGTCGACTGCTCGGGTGCGGTGGTCGGCAAGCGCTGGCGCGTCGGCGACGCGGACCTGCTGGTGCGGGCGCCGCGCCTTCCGTGCTGTGGCGTCGTCGGGATGGTGGAGATGGCCTGGCGCGGCTGCCCGAGCGCGAAATCGTCGAACTCGAGGACGATGCGACATCGGGCGGCTCCTCGGACGTCGCTACGGTGTCGTCTGCGCCGCATTCACACCGACCCCCTTACTCCGATCCTGCCCGGTGTCGTTGCGCGGGCCGATACTGCACCTGAGGGACCCACGGGTGCGTCCGCCGGACACCGCGGCGCGGCGAGAGCAGGACCAGGACCGGGCGCCACTCGGGCGCGCGACGCGGTTCCGCGGAACCGCATTCAGGTCTCGTCCAGCCCTCCAGAAGGCCCCATGAACCGCACGCCGACCCGGTCCCACTCCCGACCCAACCGTTCGACACCAGCCACCTAAGCTCAGCTGGCCGTGGGGGATCGCCCTCGGCGCGGCCGTGGCAGGTCGAATCGCGGCGTCCGTGTCGTCGGGTGCGGTCTCCGGGAAAGCGACTACCGTGGGGTGGGTGAGCGCTGCCGCGGATGTCGGCCCGGTCGAGCCGGGTCGGATACCGTTCGCTGATGCCACGCCTGCGCGAGTTCGCGAGGCGCTGACCGCGGAGGACGCGGTGGCGTTTGACCAGCAGTGGCGGGCGTTGATGGCACGGGCGACCGAGCGGCTCGATCTCACCGAGGTTCATGAGGCGCTGGAGGGGTGGCGGCAGGTGGCCTGGGTAACCACGGCGCACGGCCCCGAGGTCTACCGGCGGACGCTGGCGTCGGCACGGGAGCGACTGCAGAGCGGGGAGGGAGCCCCGGGGGCGCTGCCGTGGGCGCAGTTGAAGGCCGAACTCGGCTTGCCCGAGTGACGCCGGGCGTGCGCGGCTGGTGAGCCGGTCGGTGCTGTCCTAGCAGTTGGCTAGTGGCGCTCGGCCCCGGGCGTGTCCGCGGCCTCACTGGGGCTGGCCGTCTCGGCCGCCTCGTCCGCCTCCGCCGAGGCCTCGGCGTGGGACTCGGCGCAGAGTTGTGGGTCGGCGGAGATGGGTGCCGGTGCCGTGAGGACCCGGAGCCGTTGGCCCCGGCGACGACGGACGCCACGGTCGCATGCCCGTTCGGGGGCGACTCCCGCCGCGCCGGGCCGAGCAGCGGCAGCAGGGACGCGGGACGATCCGGGTACGCGCGCAGCCGACGGCGCCGCGCCTTCCGGGCCGGCGTCATCGTGAGCACGGTGCCGATCAGGCGAGCCGACACCGCCTCCAGCGCCGCCACCGCCGCGGCCACCTGCTCCTCGGTGGTACGTCGGTACCGGACGACGAGGATGACGCCGTCCGCACGCGCCGCGACCGCCGCGGCGTCGGACACGGGCAGCAGCGCCGGAGTGTCGATGATCACGAAGTCGTAGGTCTTGCGGACGTCCTCCAGGAGATGGTCCATCCCGCGTCCGGTGAGCAGCTCGCCCAGCCGCGGAGCGACCGGACCGGCAGGCAGCACCTCCAAGGGCACCTCGTGCAGCCAACGGCGGGCGAACGGCCACATCAGCCTGCCGGTGAGCACCGTCGTCAGCCCGGGGCCCGGCTCGAGATCGAGATAGGTCTCGACTTGCGGATGCCGCAGGTTGGCGTCGATCAGCAACACGTGGCTGCCCTCCGCGAGCGCGCGGGCGAGATTGCAGGCCGTGGCCGACGTGCCCTCGCCGACCACCGCGCTCGTGACGACGATGACCTTCGCCCCTTGGTGGTGCTCCGGCGCTCCGTCGTGGAACTGCAGGTTCGTGCGGAGCCTGCGGTAGCTCTCGGCCCGCAGCGACCCCGCGTCCTGGTCGATGGCGATGGGTGCGACGCTGACGTTGCGGTCGGTCGGGATCTCCGAGAGCGTGGCGACGGAGGTGAGGGCCTGCAGCCGCTCGGCGTCGCGGACCGTGGTGTCGCGGGAATGGCGCAGGAACGCGGCCCCGATCCCGATCAGCAACCCCAGCGCCCCGCCCAGCGCCATCCCGAACGGGATGTTGGGCGAGACCGGGATCGGCGACGGCGTGGCCTGCCGGATGATCTGCGCGCCGATCTGGGCGGGTGCCGGGGCGGGCTGGCCGACCACCCCAGGCGCGCCGGCCCCGATCGGCTGCTCCAACTGCTGGACCAGCACGACGAACTGCTGGGCGACGGCGTTGGCGATGGCGGCGGCCCGCTCGGGGGAGGTGTCGGTGACGGCCTCGGTCATCACCACCGTGTCGGGTTGGACGGTGACGGTGAGGTGGGAGGCGAGCTGTTCGGCCGTCATCGGCAGCCTGAGCTGGGTGATCACCCCCTGCGTGATGCGCTTGTCCTGCATGAGCGACGCGTAGGACACCGCCCGGTCCTTCGCCAGCTGGTTGGCCTGGTATGCGGAGTCGGAGTTGTCGGCGCGGCCCTGCAGGGACACGTACAAAGTGACGCTCGCGGAGTACGTCCGCGGAATCACGGCGAGCGTCACGCCCGCACCGACAAGCCCGAGCAGCAGGCAGATCAGGACAATGCGCCACCGTTCCGCCACGACTCGCAGAGCCTCATTGACACTCACGTCGCCATCCCCCCGCGGTATCTCCGTCGCCCCTGTTGCAGCATAGGCCCGGAGCGCCCGTGGCCGCCGCAGTCGGGGCGGCGTACGGTCGCAGGGGTCGGGCGTTCGACGGCGTGATCGGGGGGCTCATCGGTGCCGGTCGTGGACAGGCGTGACGTCGACGCCTCGATACCGGCGCTGATACCGGCGCCACCGCGGGCGCGCCCAGGGCCGCCGCCCCCACGGATCGCCGTCGGGGCGCCGCTGGTCGCGCTCCTGGTCGGCGGGGCCGCGGTGGTGGCGCCCGTGCCGACCCTGCTCGCCGTCGCCGGGGTGGCGGCGCTGGCGGTTGCGCTGTTCGCGCCGCGGCTGACCGCGGGTCTCGCGGTGCTCGGCATCCTGTTCGTCCGGCCGCTCGAGCACCTCTTTCCCGGGCTTGCGACGTCCTACCTCGACGAGGTGTTCGTCCTGTTGTGCGTCGCGACGCTGCCGCTGCGGCGGCTGATCGCGCGCAAGCCGCTGCGCACGTTCCCCGGCCAGTGGTGGTTCGTCGCGTTCCTTACGATCGGACTGCTGAGCAGCCTGGTCGCGCAGGTACCGCCCACGATCTTCCTGGCGGGGGCGTTCGTGATGGGCAAGGGCATCCCGCTGGCCTGGGCGGTCGCCCAGCTCGACTGGTCGGAGCGGCACCTCCGCTGCGCCGCCCGGGTCGCCGTGGGTGTGATCCTCGTGGCGCTCGTGGCGTCGGCCGTGAACGCGGCGGTGCCGGGGGCGTGGAACGCGATCCTCGCGAGCGACACCAACGCGGTCGAGGCCCGCGGCCCCCTCCCGTCGTTGATCGGCCCCTTCACGCACCCCATCGACCTCGGCCAGTTCATGTCGCTGTCCGCGGTCGCGATCGCGGCATGGCGCTCGGCGGTGCGCAAGAGCGGGTTCACGCTCGGGCTCCTCCTCGCGACGGCCGTGGGCGCGGTGCTGACCGGCCGCCGCACGGCAGCGGCCAGCCTCGCGGCGGCGTGGCTGTGGCTGCAGCGGATGGTGCGCTCGGTGCCGGTGCTCGTGGCCCTCGTGGCGTGTCTGCCGATAGCGATCGTCTTGTTGGTGGGCCCCGTCGTCGAGGTCGCGCAGGCCACGTACCAGGACTACGCGAGCCAGAGCACGCCGGAGGCGCGCACGGTGCTGACCATTGACTCGTTCGGCGTCGCCGCCGAGCACTTCCCCGCAGGCGCCGGGTTCGGCCGCTTCGGATCGGCGGTCGCCGCCGAGAACTACAGCCCGGAGTACGTCGCACGGGGCTACCCGTACATCTGGGGCCTGGGCCGTGGCGTCGCCGACGGCCGGTTCCTCACCGACACCGAATGGCCTGCGATCCTCGGCGAGACGGGCTACTTCGGGGCCGCCGCCTTCGCGCTGGGGCTCGCCGCCGTCTACCGGGCGGGACGGCGGCTCTCGCGCGACGGGCTGCGACCGGTCCGCCGGTGGGTCGGCCTGACGATGGTCGGGTGGCTGGTCGCCATGCTGGTGCAGTCCATCGGCACGGTCACGTTCACGGGGCCGCCCGTGTATGGCGCCTTCTTCGCGCTCGTCGGGGTCTGCGCCGCACTGGACGACGGCCGCCCCGCCGCGGTCAGAGGCGGTCGACGCCCGGCGCCCTGAGCCGGTTGCGGGTGTCGAGGACCTTCGGGGCGTGGCGCTCGAACAGTTCCCAGTCGATCGTGTCGTGGTCGGTGAGGACGACGACGACGTCGGCCTTCTCGACCACCTCCGGGGTGCATTCGACGAGGTGGACGTCGCGGGGTACCTCGTGGGGCGCGACGAGGGGGTCGACCGCTTCCAGCTCGGCACCGAGCGCGGCGAGCCGGTGTGCGACATCGGCGGCGGGCGAGTGTCGGGCGTCGCCCGAGTTGCGCTTGTACGTCAGGCCGATCAGCAGCACGCGGCTGCCGTTCACCGCCCGGCGCAGGTGGTTGAGGTGCTCGATCACCCGCGAGACGACGTAGCCCGGCATGTTCTCGTTCACGTCGTTGGCGATCTCCACGAAGCGGAAGGTGCGCCCGAGCGCGCGACGGACCTGCCACGACAGGTAGGACGGGTCGATGGGCAGGCAATGGCCACCGACACCGGGCCCCGGCGTGAAGCGCATGAAGCCGAACGGCTTGGTCGCGGCCATGTCGATCACCGACCAGACGTCGATCCCGAGCTCGTGGCAGTAGACGGCGAGCTCGTTGACGAGCGCGATGTTGACGTGGCGGAAGGTGTTCTCCAACAACTTCGCCATTTCCGCCTCGCGGGTGCCGGGCGCGGTTACGGTGCGCTCGACGACGTTCCCGTAGAAGGCGGCGACGGCGGCGGCCGAGGCGTCGTTCACTCCGGAGACGATCTTCGGCGTGTTCCGGAGACCCCACGTGGGGTTGCTCGGGTCGATGCGCTCGGGGCTGTAGCCGAGGTGGAAGTCCGTCCCGGCGCGCAGGCCCGAGCCCGCTTCCAGGATCGGCGCGAAGATCTCCTCGGTGGTGCCGGGGTAGGTCGTCGACTCGAGCACGACGCACGCGCCGCGGGTCAGGTGGCGGCCGAGCATCCGCGCGGCGTTCTCGATGAAGTGCATGTCCGGGAGTCCATCGCGCAGGGGCGTCGGCACGCAGACCAGGGCCGTGCGGAAGCCCGCGAGGTCGGCCGAGTCCGCGCTGGGCGTGAACCGGCCGGTGGCCAGTGCCCCGGCGAGGTCGGCGTCGCTCACGTCGTCGATGAAGCTCTCCGCCTTGCGCAGCCGGTCGACCCGGCTCTTGTCCACGTCGAAGCCGACCACGTCGTGCCCGACCTCGACCGCGCGCAGCGCGAGCGGCAGCCCGACGTAACCTTGGCCGACCACGACCACGCGGCCCACGCGTGCCCCCGTCATCGCGATTTCCCGGTCCTCTCGTCAGCAGAAGTAGTGGTACAGCACGGCACCGGCCCGTTCGGTGATCTCGTCGGGGACCGACTCCTCGGTGAGCAAGCGCGTCAGCTCGCCCAGCTCCGCATCGAGAGGGCGCGGCCCGGCGGGCTCGCCCGCACGCAGGGTGAGCAGCGACCGTTCGACGCTTGCCCACTTGCGCTTGTACGCCACCAGGCCCGGCTGGTCGCGGTCGCTGAGACCCCAGTCGACGAGCCGGAGGCCGCGCTCGGCGGCGTAGCGGATCCCCGCCCAGTAGATCGCGTCGTTGGGCCGCAGGTGCAGGTGCTCGGGGACGGACGCGCCGAACTTGTAGTAGAGAACGCCTGCCCACTCGAGGAAGAGCGCGGCGGCCACAACCTGGCCGTCCACCCACGCCAGCAGCGTGACGCAGCCGCCGCTGGGGGCGAGCTCGGCCCAGATGCGTTCGAAGAACGCGATCGGCTGGGCGAGCAGCCGATACTTGCGCTTGCGCAGCCGCACGTGCAGCCCGTGCATGGCGCGCACCGCGGCGAGGTCGTCGCGGACCTCCACGGTGACCCCGCCCCGCTCGGCGGCGGCGAGGTTGCGGCGCGCCTGTGGGGCGATCCGGCGGCGCAGCTCGTCCGTAGTCCCGGAGAGCGGTGTGCCGTGCCAGGCGGCCTCGCCGACGACACGGAGGTGCCCGTCGGCGACCGCGGGGGAGTCGTCGAGGCAGCGCAGCGTGAACGGCGGTTTCCCGGTGGTCGCGGTGTCGGACACCGCTTCCCAGGTGGCCAGGTCCGGGACGGGCGGGTCGGCCCGGTCGCTGAACGGCAGGCTCAGCAGCCGGTCGCCGCGCCCGTCGGCGACGGGCACCCAGGCCAGGCCCCCCGTCGGCGCCCCCGCGGCATCAAGGGCGATCCGCGCTTCGGGGGCGAACCCGTACGTCCCACACATCGCGGCGATCCATGGCGGCGATGTGAACAGGCAGGCCCGTGGGCCTGTGGCGAGCGTCCGCCAGCGGGGGTCGGTGATCGGGTCGACGGCGACGACGGTGAGCGCGCTGGTCCCCGACCGCGTCCCCCGCGTCCCCGTCACCGTCCGCGTTCCCGTCACCGTCCGCGGCCCTGTCCGCGGCGTAGCGCGAACGGCCGCACCTCCGTCGCCCGTCGCACGGCGGTGCTCCGCGTGGCCAGGAGATCCGCGGCGGTGATCTCGTCGGGGGCGCGATGCAGGGCGAGCCCGCGGACTGCCAGCTCCTCCGCAAGCTCCGCCTGGTGGTCGTCGCCTGCCTCGCCGAACGCCGCGACCCTGGTGGTCATGACCGCGAACCGCCCGGCGGCGAGGTTGGCCAGCGCGGAGCCGGTGCCCGCATGGCTGACGACGATGTCCGCCTCGGTGAGCGCCGCGGTGAGGTCGGTCGCGGGCAGGAAGGGTGTGGCCTGGATCGGCAGGTCGTCCACGGGCGTGCAGCCGGTCTGCCACAGCACCTCGACGGGCCTGCCCGCCGCGGTCTCCAGGCCGCCGCCCGGCCCGAGCAGCTTCGCGAGCGCGATCATGAGCCGCCGGAACGGGAACTCCGCCGCCGTACCGACGGTGACGACGACCTTGACGCGCTCCCCGAGCGGTCGTTCGACGGCCACCGGCTCGTAGGCGTCGAAGCTGCTGCCGCCGTAGTGCCAGTGGGCGTCGCTCCAGCGCCGGTATTGGGTGTAGGTGCGCACGCCGGGCGCCCAGCGAAGGATGCGGCCCGTCAGCGACGGACCGCTCACTCGGGCCGCGCTCTCGATGTAGTGGCACTCGACGCCCCGGGCCGCGAGATACGGCAGATAGCCCAGCGCGATGCCCGAGCCCGTCGACACCGCGAGGGTAGGTCGCCGCTGCCGGTAGAGCGAATGTGCCCACGCCAGGCAGCGCAGCACACCGCGGACGTCGCGCACCCCCACGTAGGGGATGTACTCGACCTGCCGTTCGGCGAGCAGGGATGTGCTCTGTTCGTTCGCGTGCGTCACCCACACCGTCTCGGCATCGGCAGGCATGCGCTCGGCGAGGCCGACGAGCTGGGTGAGGTGGCCGCCGGTGGTCGCCACGAGGGCCGTCGTCATCGAACGCCCTTCATCCCTGCCCCGTTCATCCCTGCCCCGTTCATCGCGCACCGTCGCCGCGCAGCAGGACGGGCAGGGTGCGCACGAGGATCGCGAGGTCCATCCCGAGGGTGCGGGTGCGTACGTAGCGCACATCGAGGCGCAGCATGTCCAACGTGCCGAGGGTGCTGCGCCCGCTCACCTGCCAGAGACCCGTGAGCCCCGGGCGGACGGTGAACCGCGCGGCGTACTCGGCCGGGAACAGCTCCGCCTCCCACCCCAGGCACGGCCGCGGACCAACCAGCGCCATCTCGCCGCGCAGCACGTTGAGGAGCTGCGGCAGCTCGTCCAGGCTGGTGCGCCGCAGGACGGCCCCGACGCGGGTGACCCGCTTGTCGCCGTTGAGCTTGGAGCTGCCCGCCACCGTCGTCTGCTCGCCGTCCAGCTCGCGCCCGATCAGATCGCGGAGGGCGTCGTCGGTGACGCCGACGGTCATCGTTCGGAACTTCATCATCGTGAACCGGCGGCCGCCGACGCCTACCCGCTCCTGCCGGAAGAGGGCGGGCCCGCGGTCCTCCAGCCGCACGGCCGCCGCGATCACCAGCATCGGCACCGAGAGCAGCGCGAGCAGCGCGGCCGCGCCGACAAAGTCGATCGCGCGGCGGACGACGTCGGCCGCGGACCAGCGGGACAGATAGGCCTGCGCCCACGCTCGCGGACAGCGGTGGCAGACCATCAGGCTCCTCCCGGGGGCGCGTTGTGCTCGACGGCGCCGGTAGGGGCCGGATCGGGTTCCGAGGGCGGGTCGGGACGGGGCGCGCTCGCGGCGCGGGGCCGCCCGCGGCGCACGAGGGCGATCCCGGCGCGGACGGCGTGCCGCAGTCGCCACGCGCGGCCCGCCGCCCGGGAGAGCAGCCGGTAGCCGAGGCTCAGCTTGAGCCGGAAGGCGGGCAGCGAGTCGGTGCTTTGCACGAACACCCGGTCGGCCGCGAAGCGGCCGTGTTCGCGCGCGACGGCGAACGCGATGCGGTAGCCCGCCGCGGCCACGGCACGCCGTGCGGCGGCGTCGTGCGTGCCGTACGGGTAGGCGAAGGCGCGGGCGCGGACGGCCGTGGCGGACTCCAACGCGGTGCGTGCCTCGGCGACGTGTCGTCGCAGGGCGTCGTCGTCCATTCCGGACATCCGCGTGTGGTCCCAGCCGTGCACGCCCAGCTCGATGCCCGTACCCGTGAGGTCCTGGAGCTGGTCGGCGGACAGGAGCCGCTCCTGCGGATAGGCCGCGGACCACCGCGCCCGGTCCCCGAGCAGGCCCGGGCAGACGAAGAGCACCGCAGGCACCCCGGCCTCGGCCAGCAGCGGTGCGACCCGCGCGACGGACTCGTGACCGTCGTCGATGGTCAGCAGGAAGGAGCGCCGGGGGGTCGGTGCGCCGTCGAGGGCGGCGAGATACCCGTCGAGGCTCAGCGGTCGCCACCCGCGGCGACGCAGGTGTTCGAGCTGCGCGGTCAACGAATGCTCCCGGACGAAGAGCTTCTCCGGGTCCGCGCCCGGCGCCTCGCCGAAGTAGTGGTACATGAGCACCAACGGGGCGGCTCGCGGTATCCGACGGCGGATTCGAGCGGCCTGACCGGCGCTGTCCGGCAGCGCCGCTCCGTCGTCAGACACCGGCGAGCACCTCGCAGACACGGTCGATGCCCGCGGACTCCAACGCGGGAAACACCGGCAGCGACAGAATCCGCTCGGCGGCGGACTCGGCCACCGGCAACGACCCGTCGGCGTACGCGGCGAACGCGGGCTGTCGGTGGCACGGCACGGGATAGTGGATGCCCCATCCGATCCCGGCGGCGTCGAGCGCGCGCGTGACCGCGGCCCGGTTCGGCACCTGCACCACGGCGAGGTGGTAGACGGGTCGGGCGTTCGGGTCGACCGCGACCGGTGTGCACCACGGCGGCAGCCCGACCCGATAGCGCTCGGCGACGGCGGCCCTGGCCTTGTTGGCCTCGTCGAGACCCGGCAGCTTGGCCGTCAGCAGCGCGGCCTGCAGGGTGTCGAGCCTGCTGTTGCGGCCGATGAGGACGTGGGCGTGCCGGTTGCTCGCGGAGCGCCCGTGATCGGCCAGCACCCGGATCCGGGCCATCAGCTCGGCATCGTCGGATACAACGGCGCCGCCGTCGCCAAGGGCGCCGAGATTCTTGGCGGGGTAGAAGCTGAACGTGCCGACGGCGCCCCAGCTGCCCGCCCTGCGCCCCGCGTACTCGGCTCCGTGGGCCTGCGCGGCGTCTTCGATGAGCACCAGCCCGTGCCGCTCGGCGAGCGCCGACAGCGCCACGACGTCGGCCATCTGCCCGAACAGGTGCACGGCGATGATCGCGGTGGTGCGCGGGCCGATCGCGTCGGCCGTCGCCGCCGGGTCGAGGAGCAGCGTGTCCGGCCGGACGTCCACGAAGCGCGGCGTCGCACCCACGGCGCAGACCGCCTCGGCGGTCGCCACGAACGTGTTCGTCGGGACGATCACCTCGTCGCCTTCGCCGATGCCGAGGCCCCGCATCGCCAGCTCGAGCGCGTCGGTGCCGTTGCCGACCGCCGCGCAGTGCCCGACCTCGCTGTAGCGGGCAAACGCGGTCTCGAACTCCGCGACCTCGGGGCCGCCGACGAACCTGCCGTGCGTGAGAACGGACCCCCAGGCCGCATCGAGATGCCCGCGCAGCGCGTCGTGCAGGCCCGCGAGGTCGAAAAACGGGACCTCCGACGCCTGCGCGGTCACGAGCGCGCCTCTGCCTGCGGCCCGACGACGTGCAGACGGTGATGCACCCGTGCGGGCCTGCCCGTCGCCAGTGCGACGTCGCTCGCGGCAAGGACGCGCACGATGTCGAGGCCCCGCTCGCCCGGTGTCAGGGTGCGCGCCCCCGTGCGGATGGCGTCGATGAACTCCCGATCCTGCACGCTCAGCGGCTCGCGGTGTTGCACAAACGGCGAGATGATGTCGCCCGTCCGGTAGCTCACCGGCATCTCGTGCGCCATGTGCGGGCTGTCGATCGTGCGCGGATCGACGCCGATGTCGTAGATCCGGATCCGCTCGTTGTCCGACATGTCGTCGAACACCGCCATCCGGCGCTCCCCGACCACTGTCGTACGGCGGACCTTGTCCGGGTTGAGCCAGCTGACGTGGACGAACGCGTGCGTGGTCGGGAACTCCAGCCGCAGGTATGCGACGTCCTCTGTCCACGGCCCGACGTTGCGCTGGGCCCACACCGACACGGAGACCGGCAGCTCGTCCAACAGGTAGGACGTGATCGAGATGTCGTGCGGTGCCAGGTCCCAGATGACGTTGACGTCGGCCCGGTACAGCCCGAGGCTGAGCCGCGCCGTGTCGATCGAGAGCACGCGGCCGAGCTCGCCCGCGCGGATCAGCTCCCGCAGGCGTCGTACGGCCGGGTTGTACTCGAAGGTGTGGCCGACCATCAGCTGCACATCGTTGTCGGCGGCCGCGGCAACCAGCTTCTCGGCGTCCGCGACCGTTGTGGCCAGCGGCTTCTCGATGAGGACGGGCTTGCCCGCGTTCAGCGCCTGCAGGCCGATCTCGGTGTGTGTGGCAGGCGACGTGGCCACCAGCACCGCGTCCACGCGGTCCAACACCGACTCCAGATCGGCGCTGATCTTCCCCCCTGACGGTCGGTAGACCGCCGCTTCACGTCTCCGCTCTGCGCTGGTGTCCACCACAGAGACGATCACGTCGGGCATGTCACTCAACACCCTGACGTGCTTGCTTCCCCAGTACCCGTAGCCCACGACAGCCACGTGGACACGACCCGACTGCACCACGTCGATCCCCCGAGTCAGTCTGCGACTTCATTCCCCCGCTTGCGCGATCGCCACGCCGGTAGGTGCTTACTCCAACCGGGTGGGACCGCAGCCCATACTCCTCCCACTCAATCACTCGTTGTGGATCAGAAGGGTGTTACAGATCCTAGTCGGCCTCGGGCGAGGTCGCCCCCCGAAGACGATCGGGTGGTCAACTTTACGCTGTGCCGAGGCGCCCGGCGTCGCCCCACTCGTCATCCATCCGGCTGCGGCCGGTCGGCTCACAGGGCGCGCACAGGCTCCTGCCATCCGGCTCCCAGCTCCCGCGCCAGTATGGGACAGGTGGGTCCGTACGGCCATGGCCTGTCGCTGCTGACGGGGTGGCTCCCGATCACCTTTCCGGCCGTTGCCGTGCTGGTGCTGCTCGTCGTCGTGCTGCGCCGGGGGCCGCGGCGTTGGTACCTGTTGTGGCTGCCGGTGGCCGCGCTCGTGGGCACCGGCGTCGCGCTGCTGGTCGCCTGGCGGGTCGCCGCGGACGGCCTCACCAACGATCCCGCCCCGGCCGCCCTGTGGGTTTGGACGGCGGTGACGGCCGCGGCCGCGGTCGTGGCCCTGGTGGGCTGGCGTGCGGCCCGGTGGTGGCGGCGCGGGCTGTCGGTGCTCGCCGTCCCGCTCGCGCTGCTGTGCGTGGCCTCGACGCTCAACGTCTGGGTCGGGTACTTCCCGACCGTGCCGGAGGCGTGGGCGGCGCTCACCGCGGCGCCGCTGCCCGACCAGGTCTCCGCCACCCAGCTCGCGGCGATGGTGGCCGCCCCGCGGCCGCGGACCGGCGCGCTGGTCGGCGTCGACATCCCGAACACCGCCAGCGGCTTCGCCCACCGCGAGGAATACGTCTACCTGCCGCCCGCCTGGTTCACCGGCACCCCCGCGCACCCGGCGCTACCTGCGGTGATGATGATCGGCGGGGAGTTCAACACGCCCGCCGACTGGATCCGCACCGGCGACGCGATGACGGTCGTCGACGCCTACGCCGCCGCCCACGGCGGATCGACGCCGATCATGGTGTTCGTCGACGCGGGCGGCACCTTCAACAACGACACCCAGTGCGTCGACGGCCCCCGCGGCAACGCCGCCGCCCACCTCACCGCGGACGTCCGCCCGTACGTGATCTCCCGTTTCGGCGCCTCGGCGGCGCCGTCGAGCTGGGCGGTCGTGGGCTGGTCGATGGGCGGCACCTGCGCCGCGGACCTCGTCGTGACGCACCCGGAGCTGTTCGGCACGTTCGAGGACATCGCGGGCGACCTCGGCCCGGCGGTCGGCGGCAAGGCCCAGACCATCGCACAGCTCTACGGCGGCGACGCGCGCGCGTGGGCCCGTTTCGACCCGCTCACGGTGCTGGCCGGGCACACCCGCTACGCCGACACCGCGGGCTGGTTCGCGAACTCGACCGGGGTCGGGCAGCGCCCGTTCCGCAACCGGCCACCGGGGCTGCCGGGCGGGCGTCCCGGCGGCGGGCACGTCGCGAACGGCACCGGCTACGGTGGCCAGGCCGACACCCCCGACACCGGCAACCAGGCCCAGGAGGCCGCGCAGCTGTGCACGGCGATGGCCGCCCACGGCATCACCTGCACCCAGCACCTCATCGCGGGCGGCCACACCTGGCAGGTCGCCGCCGCGAGCTTCGCGGCCGCCTTCCCGTGGCTGGTGAGTCGGGTCGACGGCACATCGGTGGCCTGACGGCCGCTCCCACCGGGCGTTGCCCGCTACTCGGCTTCCACCACGGGGCCTGCCTGATCGGCGCGGCGCAGAGCGCGCAGGTTGTCGGCAAGGGCGCGGGCCGCGGCCCGGGTCTCGGGGTGGTCGCGGCCCAGCTGCCGTCGGTAGAGGTCGTACGCGTCCTCGAGCAGGGCCCGCGCGCACTCCTGCTCGCCGCGCGCCCGCAGGAAGCCCGCGGCCTGGCGCAGCAGCCACCCGACGTCGACGGCGACGTCGTCGAGCGGGCGGCTCGGGTCGGTCGCGGTGAGCACGAGCGGGATCAGCCGCCGCCACCTGGGCCAGCCCGCGGGATCGGCCGGGTCCGGGGGAACGGTGGCGCGCAGGAGGCGCACCACCCACGTCGCCCAGCCCACGCCGTCGGGGCGCTCGTCGGCGGTGCGCCGGACGAGGTGCGCCGCGGGCACCCGGTGCTGCTGCACGGTCTCCTGGTCGACCTGGACCAGCCCCCGGCGCGCGAGGGTGGTAACGAGCGCGGCCGGGTCCTGGCCTGCGAGCGCCGGAGGCAGGTGGTCGGGGCGCCCGGCGAGCAGGGCCAGCGGCACCGGCTCAGGGCCCAGCCAGGCGAGCAGCGTCAGCAGGGCCAGCGCGGTCGGGTCGTCGACCGCGAGCCGGTCGAACGCGACGAACCACGCAGCCCCGGCATCCGGGGGCGACCCCACCGCCGCCGACCGGGCCGCGCCCACCGACCCCGCCGCCGCGAGCGCGTCCCGGTAGGCGTCCGCGCTCAACCCGGTCGCGGCGAGCGTCGCTGCCGCCGCGTCGACGTCGAGGGGCACGTCCGCCAACGCCGCCGCCACCCGGTCGGCGTCCGCCGCGGTCAGGCCGTCGCGCCGGGCCCGCAGCAGCTCGACGGACTCCGCGCGGGTGAACGGCGGCACCGGCACGCCCTCATCGCCCCAGTCCGGGCCCGCGGCGCCGAGCAGGACGTGGCCCGCTCCCTCGGGAAGGAACGGGGCGAGGTCGCGGCGGCTCACCGCGTCGTCGAAGACCAGCAGCCACCGACCCCGGCTGCGCAGCGCGGCGAGCGCGGCCGCCGCCGCCCCGTGCGCGGTGTCGGTCGGCGCGGCCACCCCGAGGGTCTCGGCCAGACGCGCCATCTGGTCGGCGATCAGCTGCGGGTCCTGCGCCGCGATCCACCAGGCGACCTCGTAGGCGTCCCGGTAGCGATGGGCGAACTCGAGCATCGCGGTCGTGACGCCCATGCCCGCCCGCCCCTCGGCGGGTCGCACCACCACGGGTCCGCCCACGGCCAGCGCGTTCTCGATCGCCGTCAGCAGGGGCCCGCGGTGCACCGCAGGCGCGGCCCGCTCCGGGATGTTCCACACCGGGCGCCCCCGGCGCCTGCGGCGGATGACCGCGGACCCGATGAGCCCCAGCACCACGACGCCGAGGACGACCGCAGCGGTGATGATCAGGGGATCGACGCGGGCGTCGGCGGCCCCCGGGATCTCGGTGTCGACGGCGAGTGGGCCTGCGTGCACGACGGCCCGGGTGCCCGACCGCACGGGCAGTGTCACCAGCGACCGGGCGCGCAGGGCCGTCTCCACCTGGGCGAACGCGTGGAGGACCCCGGCCGGGCGGGCAGCCACCGCCACCCCACCGGTCCCGGTGGCCACCGCCGCCCAGTACCCGTCGCCCGCGGTGCTGACGGCGGCGAGAACGACGCCGTCGGCCCGCAGCCGGGCGGCGAGGTCGTCGACCGACGCATCGGTGCGGTCGGCCCCCGTGTAGAGCACGACCAGGCGCGGGCCGTCGGGCTCGCGCGGCAGCTGGGCGATGGCGAGGTCCAGCGCCGCCGCGGTCTGCCGCGTACCGCCGGGCATGATGCCGCTCAGACCGGGGAGCACGTTCGCAGGCCCGGGCCGCAACGGGGAAACGACCGCGGGCGGCGTGCTGTCGGCCACGACCGTCGTCCGCGTGGCGGGCGGTAGGGCGAGCGCGAAGTCGACGAGGCCGCCCAGCCCGGGTTGCAGACCGGGGCCGCCGTCGGCCGAGGCGTCGACGACCAGCGCCACCGCCGACCGGTCGGCAAGGACGGGCGTGGTGGTGATCGGCTGCGGCTGCCCGTCCACGGTCACCGCGATCGGCCCGGAACCGGTCTACGACCAAGCGCGCGCGCCCGGCCTCCGTGCCCTCGGCGACGACGCCGATCCCCGACGTCTGCGCCCAGGCCGCCGCGGGCACGAACAGGGCCCAGATCAGCAGGAGCGCAGCAAGCCATCGCACGGGGCGGCTACGGGCGCGGGTAGGCATCGACGATGACATTGTCCAAATAGCTACCCGTGGCGTGGTCGAACTGACCACCGCAGGTCACCAGATGGAGTGACGGCTCCAGGGTCGGCGCGTAGACGAGGTCGGTGGGGAACGCGGTCTTCGCGACGTGCTCGGTGCTCCGTACGCGGAAGTCGACCGTGCTGCCGTCGGCCCGGTCCACGAGGACGTCCGCGCCGACGGGCAGCCTCGCCAACCGGAAGAACACGCCCGGCCCGGCCTTGGAGTCGACGTGCCCCAGGATCACCGCGGGTCCGGGCTGCCCTGGCCGCGGGCCCTCGGCGAACCATCCGGCGGTTCCGTAGTCGGTGGGCACCTCGATCGACTGGTCCGGGGCCCGCCCGAGACGCAGGAGCGGCGAGTCGATGCGCAGCGCCGGGATGCGCAACCGCACCGGTTCGGCCACGGCGACGTAGGTGCGCACCGAACGGAACGACGGCGACGGGGCCTGCGACGACGGGGCCTGCGCCGCCGGGGCCTGCGGGGCCGTCGCGGCGACCGCCGAGCAGGTCACGGCCGTTGCGAGGAGCGCCATGCACACGGGGAAGCGCCACCTCATCGCGGGCCCGCCATGCCCCCCGCCCCGGTCTCGGCGCCACCGCGGGGAAGCCGCGCCGCCACGGTGTCCCCGAATGCCGTGGACAGCTGCTTGGCGAGGCCGAACATGTCCTGGTAGGCGGTGTACGCCAGCTCGTGCGCCTTCGTGTAGTCCTTGTTCGCGGCGGCGTCCACCTGCTGGGTGAGGAGCTCGTCGTGGTGCAGGAACGCCGCGGCCAGGTCGGCGTGGGGCATCCGGTCGGTGGTCGCCGTGTCGAGGAACGCCGCCAGCTTGCCCTCGAAGTCCCGCAGCTTCGCCATGGCGGCCTGGCGGCCTGCGTCGTCGTGGTGGGTCACCGCGGACGTGTACCCGACGAGCGCGTCGATGTGGTCGGCCCACAGCGTCATGAACTGCTGCCCCGCGGCGGGCCCGAACAGGGTGCCGACCGCGGCCGTGAGGTCGGCGGTGTTCTTGTCGAGGGTCGCCGCCGTTGCGGGGAAGTCGGGGCTCTCGGCCGCCCCGGCGCGCAGGGTGGCGACGGCGAGCGCGATGTGTCCGCCGAGCAGCCGCTCCAGCTCCGACCGCAGCCGCCACGACGGCTGGTCGAGCTGCGCCGCCTGGTCGGGCGGCAGCAGGGTGGCGGACAAGGCCTGCCCGATGGCGAACGCGTGCGAGTACGCGGTGCGGTAGAGGTCGGCGGCGCGGGGGTAGTCGTGGGCGGCGAAGGCGTCGGCCTGCTGCAGGAGGTGGTCGACGTGCGCGGTGAGGGCGGTCCGGGCGGTGTCCGTGGGC
This sequence comes from uncultured Actinomycetota bacterium, assembly GCA_963822805.1. Classification (GTDB taxonomy): domain Bacteria; phylum Actinomycetota; class Actinomycetes; order Mycobacteriales; family Pseudonocardiaceae; genus Pseudonocardia. The sequence goes on from CAWGIV010000014.1 coordinate 286,023, forward strand.
AGCCGTCCCTGGGAGGCCGCCGAGAAGAAGTCGCCAAGGGCGTTCTCGAACCGGACGAGCTGCGCGCGGGCGTCGGCGCGGGCCGCGGTGTCGCCGCTGGCGAGACTGTGGGCGTAGTTGACGAACGCTGTGACGTGATCGGACCAGGTGCCGCGGAACGACGTCGCGGCCTGCTCGCCGAACATCGCCTTGACCACGGCCGTCAGGTCGTCGGTGTTGCGGGTGACCGCCGTGTTCGCGGCCTGCGCGAAGTCCTCGTCGCCCCGGATGCGGCTGCGCATCATGTCCGCCACCAGCACCGAGTGCTGCCCGAGCAGCGCCTCCAACTGCAGGGCCACGTCGGCGGGCGACTCGCCGGTCGTGGTGCTCAGTGCGCCGCCCGGCATGGCCTCGGCGGACGGCGCCGTGCTCGCGGGCGGGGGCGCGGTGGGCGCGGCCGTGGCGCCCGAACACCCGGCCAGCAGGGCAGCCCATACCAGAATCAGCGCCGCGGGCCACCCCCGCCTGCCGCCTGCCGCCGTCATCGTCATGCCTTGAGGCTCTCACCTGCCCGAATGCGCTCGCATGCCGGGGCCGCCGCGCGTCGGATGGTAACCGGGCGACCGCTCAGCGTCCCGGGATCGCGGTGCTGCAGGCGTACCGGCGGTGGGGCGGCGCTGTTGCGGAGTGGGCTCACCGCCGGGTTCGGCAAGTAGATTCGGAGACCATGCGGATCGGGATCATCGGGGCGGGCAACATCGGCGGCACCTTGACGCGGCGGCTCACGGCGCTCGGCCACGACGTCGCGGTGGCCAACTCGCGCGGGCCCGCCTCCCTGGTGCCGCTGGTCCGCGAGACCGGGGCGCGGGCAGCCAGCGTGGAGGAGGCGGTGCGCTCGGCCGACCTGGTCGTGCTCGCCGTGCCGTTGAAGGCGGTGGCCGCGCTGCCCGCCGACGCGTTCAGCGGCCACGTCCTCGTCGACGCCTGCAACTACTACCCCGCGCGCGACGGCGCCATCGCCGAACTGGAGAAGCCGCGCAGCGCGTCGTCGGAATGGGTCGCCCACCAGTTCCGCGACGTCCATGTGGTCAAGGCGTTCAACACCATCAACTTCGCGCACATGACCGCGCACGCCACCCCGCCCGGCACGGCTGCGCGCCGCGCCCTGCCGGTGGCGGGCGACGACCGGGCGGCGAAACAGCAGGTGATGGCGCTGGTCGACGAGCTGGGATTCGACCCCGTGGACGCGGGCCCGCTCGCCGAGTCGTGGCGCCAGCAGCCCGGCACCCCGGTGTACAACCGCGACCTCGACGCCGCGCAGGTGCGCGACGCCCTGCAGCGGGTCTGACCCGGCCCGACCGCCCGCCCGCTTGACCCGGCCCGACCACCCGGCCCGACCCACCCGCCCGGTTGACCCGGCCCGACCGCCGCCCGCTTGACCCGGCCCGACCACCCGCTTGACCCACCCCGACCCACCCGCCGGTCATGATCAGCGGTTCGGCGCGTTTGCGGCCGGATCTGGCCGCCTTTCGCACCGAACCGGCGATCACTGGGGGCGGGGCGGCCCCATGGAGGTGGTCAAGATGGAGAACAAGGGTCGCGGGTTCCGCAGGCTGCGCGTGCGGATGATCAGTCGGCGGGGCCGGTGGTCAGGGTGACGGTCGCGGTGTGCGACGTGCCTGCCGTGTCGGTCCACGTGACAGTGACCCGGTCGTGCGGGCGGTGCCCGGCGAGCGCCGCGGACAGCCCGTCCGCGCCGTCGACGGCGGTGCCGTCGACGGCGGTGATCGTATCGCCGCGCCGCAGGCCCGCGGTGGCCGCGGGGGAGCCCGCGACCACGCCGGAGATCGTCGCGCCGGCCGCTCCGGGCAGCTGGACGCCGAGGAACGCCGGGCTGCCCTGGTGGATGGCGCTGCTCTGTTCGCCACCGACGATCCGGTCGGCGACCGCCGTCGCGTTCGTGATGGGGATCGCGAAGCCCGCCGAGCCCGTGCGCGCGGCGGTCGTGGCGACCCGCCCGCGGCCGGACGTGCCTGCGGCCGTGTCGATCCCGATCACCGCGCCGTCCGCGTAGAGGGGGCCACCGGAGTCGCCCGGCTGCACCGCGGCGTTGACCTCGATGAGCCCGGTGAGCTGCTCGGGATCGGCGCCGTTCTCGTCGGAAGCGGTGACGTCGCGGCCCAGCGCGACGACGCGGCCGGGCGCGGCGGTGGGGGTGCCGCCGGTGCCGCCCGCGTTGCCGACCGCCGTCACCGCGTCGCCGACCGCGACGTCCGCGACCTGCGCGGGCGTGGCGAGCCGGGCCGTGGCCAGCCCGGAGCCGCCGGAGAGGCGGAGGACGGCGATGTCGTCGGTCGGGTCGGTGCCCACGACTGACGCGGCATAGGAGGCACCGGTGCTGACGACGGTGACCCGGATCTTCGTGGCGCCGTCGATCACGTGGTTGTTGGTGAGGATCTCGCCGGACGAGGTGAGCACGACGCCGGTGCCCGCCGCCGCCGCCGCGCCGTAGTCGAGAACGGTGGTGATGTCGACGACGCCGACCTCCTCGGCGCTCGTGGCCGCCCGTACCGAGCCGGCGGCGCCGGCCGGGCCCGGCGGTCGCATGTTCTTCGCGCCGGTGGCTGTGATACCCGGCGCGGCGACACCTGGCTGCCCTGCGGCGGCCGTCCCCGCGACGACCTCGGTGATCAGCCCACTCTGTGACAGCGTGGCCCCGCCCACTGCGACGGCCGCCCCGACGGCGACCGCACCGAGCATCACCGCTCCTCGACGCCGTCGCTGCGTCGCGGGCGCACGCTCCGGGCCTGCGCACTGCTGCCACTCCGCCATGCCGCGCTCCGATGGATGGGATTCCCGCTCTCCAGGCTAAGGCAACACGGCAACGTGAAGAGGTTCCTGTGAACCCGCAAAGCTTCGGCTGTGATCCCGGGGTCAGGCGTGCGCGGTGCGGGTTGGGTGGGTTGCGGGGTCGCCTATGCTCACGTTCCGTGATGAAGCCGGTCGGCGACGAGCGCACACCTAACGGCGGGGAGGTCGCGCCGCAGCATCCGGACCGTGAGCAGTTGATCAGTCTCCGGGTGATCGATCGTTCGGACGCATACATCGTGGCGGTAAGCGGAGCGGTGGACGGGCTGACGGCGGGACGCCTGCGGGATGCGATCATGCGCGGGTTCGAGCTACGGAGCGGCCGCCCGGTGGTGGTGGATCTGTCCGCGGTGGAGTTTTTCGGATCGGCTGGGCTGCGCACGCTGTGGCAAGCGGCGGCCGAGGACGCCGATACCCCTGGCTTCACGCCCCTGCGGGTGGTCGTGGATCACAACCGGCCGGTGATCCGACCCATGGAGCTGGTCGGGCTCGACAAGTTCCTTGAGCTGTACTACGACATACCCTCCGCCATCGAGGGCGAGCACGAATGCGGATGAGTGGCACACCGGCGCTGCGATCATGCCCGGTGGACGAGAAGATGCAGCGATGATGCTGCCCTCACACCAGGAGGAGCATTCGGCCTGGACCCCGCGGGTCCCGCTGAACGGCGGCGGCGTCCAAGCGCCCCCCGATCGGATTGTGTTCGTGCTCGGGGCGAGCTGGGTCTCGGCGTCGATTGCGCGCGAGCGGGTCAGCGGGTGGCTGCGGGCGTTGGCCTGGCCCGGGTCGGAGCGCGAGGACATCGTCCTGGTTGTGAATGAGGCGGTGAGCAACGCCATCGAGCACGGCTACGAGGTGCGGCCCGGTGCTCCGGACAACCCCGGGACCGTCGCCGTCGCGGCTCACGTCGAGCCGGTGAGCCCTCAGCGCCGCCAGGTGGTACTGACGGTGCGCGATGGCGGGCGATGGAAGGTCCCGAGTAGAGCGAGGTTCCGCGGTCACGGCTTGTCGATCATGCGCGGGTGCGGTACCGATGTCCAGGTGAGGGGCGGTGCGGAGGGTACGACCGTGGTGTTCACCAGCCGGGCGGTTCCGGGTCGTCGCCTGCCGTCGTGAGCTGCGGCTTCATCCCAACCCCGACCGCGGAGTGGACGGACTACGCCTCGGCTTTGTACCCCGCGAACTTGTCGCGGAGCGTCTTCTTGGAGAACTTGCCCACGCTCGTTTTCGGCACCTCGTCGATGAACTCGACGGCGTCGGGCAGCCACCACCTCGCCACCCGCGGGCGCAGGTGCTCGATGACCTCGTCGGCGGTCAGGGTCTCGCCCTCCTTCACCACGACGCACGCCAGCGGGCGCTCCACCCACTTCGCGCTCGGTATGGCGATGACGGCGGCCTCGGCGACCTTGGGGTGCGCCATGATCTCGTTCTCCAGCTCGACCGAGCCGATCCACTCGCCGCCCGACTTGATCAGGTCCTTGGTGCGGTCGACGAGCCGGAAGGAGCCGTAGCGGTCGACCGCCGCCACGTCGCCGGTGCGCAGCCAGCCGTCTTCGGTGAACTGCGCGCCGCCGCCCTCGCCGCGGTAGTACTCCTTCGCGATCCACGGCCCGGCCGCCTGCACCTCACCGGTGGCCTGGTCGTCCCAGGGCTGGACCGCACCGGTGGCCGGGTCGACGATCCGCAGCTCCACGAGCGGCACCGGCAGGCCTTGGCGAGCCCGCACGAGGGCGCGCTCGTCCTCGGAGAGCGCGGCGTGGTGGCTCCGCGGCGTGGACATCGTGGCGATCGGGCTGGTCTCGGTCATGCCCCAGGCGTGCAGCAACGGGAAGCCCAGCGCGTGCTTGTAGGCCTCGGACAGCGACCGCGGGACCGCCGAGCCACCACACAGGATCTGCCGCAGCGCCGACAGGTCGTGCTCGCCCACCAACGGCAGCACGCCCATCCAGATGGTGGGCACACCACCGGTGACCGTGACGCGATGCCGTTCCAGCAGCCCGACGATCGCCTGCGGGGTCATGTTCGGACCCGGGAACACCATCGACGAGCCCGCCAGCAGGCAGCCGTAGGGCAGGCCCCAGGCGTTGGCGTGGAACATCGGGACAACCGGCAGCACGACGTCGCGCTCCGACAGCGCCGCCCCGTCCGCGATCAGCGAGATCAGCGAGTGCAGCACCGTCGAGCGGTGCGAGTAGACCACGCCCTTCGGGTTGCCGGTGGTGCCGGACGTGTAGCACATCGCCGCGGCCGTGTTCTCGTCCTCCACGACGAACGTGCCGCTGACCGGCTCGGCGGCGGCCAGCAGCGTCTCGTAGTCGACCCATCCCCGTGGGACGGCGACGTCGGCGCCGTCGTCGAGGACGACGAAGTGCCGCACCGACTCCAGTTTGTCGGCCAGCGGGGCGAGCAGCGGGATCAGGGAGCGGTCGACGAAGACGATCTCGTCCTCGGCGTGGTTCGCGATGTAGCAGAGCTGCTCGGGGAACAGGCGGATGTTGAGCGTGTGCAGCACCCGGCCGGTGCACGGGGCCGCGCAGTACAGCTCCAGGTGGCGCGCGGTGTTCCAACAGAACGTGCCGACCCGTCCGTCGGCGCTGATCCCCAACATGTCGAGCACCGTCGCCAGGCGGCGGACGCGAACCGCCCAGTCAGCGATCGTCGTGACGGTCTCACCGTCGGTCGTGGCGGTGACGAGCGGCTTGTGTCCGAACAGTTGTTCCGCACGGTGGAAGACGTGGGTGAGCGTCAGTGGGCGATCCTGCATCAGTCCGAGCATGGCTACTCCTCGGAGGCGGCGGCGGCACCGTCAACCTACCTTCAGCGGCACGCCGCGGGCCACGATCGCCGTTAGGCTCGACGCCCATGCCCACCGATCAGGCGGCCGTGTGCCTCGACGTGGGCTCGACGTGGACGAAGGCCGTGCTGGTGCGTCCGGACGGCGGCCTCGCCGGGTTCGCCGAGCACCCCACCACCGCCGCCGACGTCCTGACCGGCATGGACGCCGCCGTCCGCGCCGTGTCCGCCGCCGGGTCCGGGGCCGAGCCGGAGCTCTACGCGTGCTCGTCGGCGGGGGGCGGGATGCGACTGGCCGTCGTCGGGGCCGAGATGCTCATGGCCACGGAGGCGGGGCACCGGGTCGCCTGGTCGGCGGGCGCGCACGTCGTCCACGTGCACGCGGGCCCGCTACAGCACGCCGACCTGCGGATGCTGCGCACCACCCGGCCCACCGCGCTGCTGCTGCTCGGCGGTTACGAGGGCGACGACCCCGCCGAGCTGCTGCACAACGCGGGGCGCCTCGCGAGCGCCCGCGTGCGGTTCCCGATCGTGCTGGCCGTGGACGCGGCCGCCCGCGCCGACGCGCTCGCCGTGCTCCGCTCCACCGGCCGCACGGTCATGCCCTGTGACAACGTGCTGCCGCAGCGGGGCAAGATCGTGCCGGAGCCCGCCAGGGCCGCGCTTGCTGCCCTGTACCGGCGGCACGCGGTCGGCGGGCGGGGCCCCGCGGTCGGGCCGCGGTTCCGCAGGCTCGTGCGGGTGGCGACACCCGAGGCCGTGGGGCACGGCGCCGTCGAGCTGGCGCGGATCCGGGGCGCGCGCGTGCTCGTCGTCGACGTCGGCTGCGCCACCACCGACGTCCACTCCGCGGCCGACGGCGCGGGTGTGCGCACCGTGGAGGGCGACCTCGGGGTGCGCGCCGCCGCGGCGGGGGTGCTGATCGGTGCGCAGGCCGAGGGCGTCGTCGACCCGGTTGAGGCCGACCTGCTCGGGCCGACGGTGGCCCGGATGACCAGCGAGGTCGGCTATGTCCCCGGTGATCCCGGAAGCGCCGCGGAGGACCGGCGGGTGGCGGCGCTCGCCGCCGTCGTGGCCGTGCGGCGACATCTGCGCACACAGGTGCCGGAGCGACCCCTGGACCTGGTCGTGCTCTCCGGCGGGGTGTTCCGGCGGCGTGACCCGCGGGGCGGCCTGGCCGCGGTGTCGGCCACGCTGCGCACCGACCCGGAGCTCGCGCCCGCGCTGGCGGACGTGCCGGTCGTGATCGACACCGACTTCGCCGTGGCACCCGCAGGGCTGTTGGCGGCGAACGGGCGTGTGGCGGCCGCGGAGTCCCTGTTGCGCGACCACCTCCTGGGCTGACCCCGCCTGCGCTCCCGCGTTACCCTGGGGGCCGAGCCCGGGTCGAGGGGCGCTGCGACGGACGAGGTCCGCCACGCTCGGCCCGACCGGCCACACCGAGAAGGGCGCCTCCGAAAGTTGGCAGGAGGCGCAGCCATGCTCGCGCCTCGCTCATCCCGCAAGGAGATCCACCCATGACCGCCACGACCGGCGCCGACCGGCTGCAGCACCGCAACGGCCTCGACTTCGCCGTCGCCGACCTCGACCTCCACGAGTTCGGCCGCAAGGAGATCCGGCTCGCCGAGCACGAGATGCCCGGCCTCATGGAGCTGCGGCGCGAGTACGCCGAGGCCCGCCCGCTGCACGGCGCCCGCATCGCGGGCTCGCTGCACATGACCGTCCAGACCGCCGTCCTCATCGAGACGCTCGTTTCGCTCGGGGCCGAGGTGCGCTGGGTGTCCTGCAACATCTTCTCCACGCAGGACCACGCGGCGGCCGCGGTCGTGGTCGGCCCGCACGGCACGCCCGAGGTGCCGCAGGGCGTCTCGGTGTTCGCCTGGAAAGGCGAGTCCCTCGACGAGTACTGGTGGGCCACCGAGCGGCTCTTCGACTTCGCCGACGCCGAGGGCAACACCGTCGGCCCGAACATGATCCTCGACGACGGCGGCGACGCCACGCTGCTCGTGCACAAGGGCGTGGAGTTCGAGAAGGCAGGGGCGGTGCCGACGCCCGAGGCCGACGACCTGACCGTCCCCGCCGAGTACCGGATCATCCTCGACGTGCTGCGCCGCTCGCTGGCGGCGGACCCGAAGCGCTGGCAGCGGACCGCGGAGGGCATCCTCGGGGTGACCGAGGAGACCACCACCGGCGTGCACCGGCTCTACCAGCTCGCCGAGCAGGGCCAGCTGCTCTTCCCGGCGATCAACGTGAACGACTCGGTCACCAAGAGCAAGTTCGACAACACCTACGGCATCCGCCACTCGCTCATCGACGGCCTCAACCGGGCCACCGACGTGCTCATCGGCGGCAAGGTGGCACTGGTGTGCGGCTTCGGTGACGTCGGCAAGGGCGCGGCGGCCGCGCTGGCCGGGCAGGGCGCACGGGTGATCGTCGCCGAGATCGACCCGATCTGCGCGCTGCAGGCGCTGCTGCAGGGCTACCAGGTGGCCCGGCTGGAAGATGTCGTCGCCACCGCCGACATCGTCGTGACGACCACCGGCAACAAGGACATCGTCACCGTGCCCGCGATGCAGGCGATGAAGCACCAGGCGATCGTCGCGAACGTCGGCCACTTCGACAACGAGATCGACATGGCCGGGCTGGGCCGCGCGCCGGGCATCATCAAGATCAACATCAAGCCGCAGGTCGACGAGTGGGTGTTCCCGGACGGGCACTCGATCATCGTGCTGTCCGAGGGCCGCCTGATGAACCTCGGCAACGCCACCGGGCACCCGTCGTTCGTGATGAGCAACAGCTTCTCCAACCAGGTGATCGCCCAGGTGGAGCTGTTCACCAAGCACGAGGAGTACAACAACGACGTCTACCGGCTGCCGAAGATCCTCGACGAGAAGGTCGCGAAGATCCACGTGCTGGCGCTCGGCGGGGAGCTGACGAAGCTCACCAAGGACCAGGCCGAGTACATCGGCGTCGACGTCGAGGGGCCGTTCAAGCCGGAGCACTACCGCTACTGATCAGCCACGCCGCCACCTGGCGGACGTACTCGGCCGGCGGGGCGGCACTTCGCAGACCGAACTGACGCTTCGCAGAGTCCGCAGGGTCTGCGAGGCGCACACCAGGTCTGCGAGGACCCGACGCGGCAGGAGACCGCACCGTGCCGGCCGGGCCGACGTGCGCCCGCGAACCCGAGCGCCGGCAGGATTGCGGCCCGTGGGACGGCTGATCGTCATCGAGGGGCTCGACGGGGCGGGCAAGCGCACCCTCGCCGACCGGCTCGCGGCCGCGATCGACGGCCGCGTCGCGCGGTTCGCCTTCCCCCGCTACACGGAGGACGTGCACGCCGAGCTCGTCCGCGACGCCCTCTACGGCCGCATGGGCGACCTCGCCGCGTCGGTCCACGGGATGGCCCTGCTGTTCGCCCTGGACCGCCGCGCCGCCGCCCCCGCCCTCCGCGCCGCGCTCGACGTCCACGACCTCGTGCTCGTCGACCGGTATGTCGCCTCCAACGCCGCCTACGGCGCCGCCCGCCGCCACGAGGACGCTGCCGGGGAGTTCGTGGCGTGGGTGCACGAGCTGGAGATCGAACGCTTCGCCGTCCCGAAGCCCGACCGCCAGATCTACCTGGCCGTGCCGCGGGAGATCGCGGCGCGGCGGGCCGCCCACCGGGAGCGGACGGACGCCGGCCGCGCGCGGGACGCATACGAGTCCGACGACGGCCTGCAGGAGCGTACCGGCGCGGTGTACGCCCAGCTGGCGGCGGAAGCGTGGCTCTCCCCGTGGACCGTGCTCGACGGCGTGGCTCCCGAGCTCGACGCCGTCATCGCTCAGGTCCTCGGATAGACGACGACCTCCGCCCGGTGACCGTGCGCTCGCCCGAGCTTGGCGTCGCTGGTGAGCAACGGTACGTCCAGGAGTTCGGCCAACGCGAGGTATGCGGCGTCGTACGGGGTGACGTTGTCGCGCAGTTCCCAAATGCGTCCGACAAGCCCCCGATGCGGCACGCGCGCGATGGGCGCGTCGCGGATGTCGCGGAGCGTCTCGCCGCCCTCGCCCGGAGGGAGGCCGCCGCGCAGCACCATCCTCCGAAGGACGCTCGCCGACTCCAGATCGATCAGCTCCGGTGCGGCGCACCTTCCGGTCACGACGGCGCGCCGCAGGGCAGGCGCGGTGTCGCGGGCAAGGAAGACGTCGAGGAGCGCGGACGTGTCGACAACGAAGTCGGTCACCGTCGGTCTTGCCGGGCCTCGTCGACCGCCGCCTCCAGCGCCTCGCGGGGGACCCCGCCGCCCAGCCGCTCACGACGCCGGTCGGCGCGCTCGAGGAGCTCGCCCATCGTCGGAGCGCCTGCCATCCGGTCGAGCTCGCGCCGAACGTACTGCGTCAACGACAGGTCGTCAGCGGCCGCGCGTTTCCGCAGGACGGCGTACGTCTCGTCGCTGACGTCCCGGATCTGGATGGTCTTGGCCACTTGCACACGATAGCATGCACTGCATGCATGATGGAGGCAGAGAGCCGCCAAACGGTCCTTGACCAGGGGATGAGATGCTCTGTGCATGAAGTCGCGCGTACTCGTCGTCGACGACGATCCGGCCCTCGCGGAGATGCTCACCATCGTGCTGCGCGGTGAGGGCTTCGACACCGCCGTGGTCGGCGACGGCACCCGGGCGCTGCCCGCCGTGCGTGAGCTGCGCCCCGACGTCGTGCTGCTGGACCTCATGCTCCCCGGCATGAACGGCATCGACGTCTGCCGGGCGATCCGCACCGAATCGGGCGTGCCGATCGTCATGCTGACGGCCAAGAGCGACACCGTCGACATCGTGCTGGGCCTGGAGTCGGGCGCCGACGACTACGTGGTCAAGCCGTTCAAGCCCAAGGAGCTCATCGCCCGCATCCGGGCCCGGGTGCGGCGCACCGACGCCGAGCCCGCCGAGCAACTCTCGATCGGCGACGTCACGATCGACGTCCCGGCCCACCAGGTCGCGCGGGCGGGCGAGCCGATCGCGCTCACACCGCTGGAGTTCGACCTGCTCGTCGCACTGGCCCGCAAGCCGCGCCAGGTGTTCACTCGGGAGGTGCTGCTCGAGCAGGTGTGGGGATACCGCCACGCGGCCGACACGCGGCTGGTGAACGTGCACGTCCAGCGGCTGCGGTCGAAGGTCGAGCGCGACCCGGAGCACCCGGAGGTCGTGCTGACCGTGCGCGGGGTGGGGTACAAAGCCGGGCCTCCGTGATGCTGACGTGATGCTGACATGATTCGGCGCACCGTCGAGCAGGTGCGCCAGCTCGGCACGGAGCTGGCGGTGGCGTGGGGCGCGGTGTGGCGCCGCTCGCTGCAGCTGCGCGTCGTGATCAGCACCCTGGCGCTGTCGACCGCGGTCGTGCTGGTGCTCGGCTTCGTCATCCAGACCCAGATCGCGGGCAACATCCTGCAGGCCAAGCTGGACGACGCGCAGAACCAGATCGAGTCCGGCGCCGCGCTGCTCGAGCGCGAGCTGGCGGGCGTCGACCCCAACCGCGAGGGCGCGCAGGGCGAGCTCAACAACGCCCTCGACCGGCTCACCAACTCCTCCGACGCATCGGGCACCCCGGCCGCGGGCGCGTTCCGCGCGGTGCTCGCCACCACCGCGGTCGGGGCCACCTCGAGCCTGTCTGCGGGCCCGTTGGAGGACGTGCCGTCCGACCTGCGGCAGAGCGTCGCCGACGGGGCCCGCGCCGTGCGGTACGGCACGATCGACTCCCAGGGCGGCGACGTCCCCGCGCTGATGATCGGCCAGCCCGTGCGGACCGCGAACGGCGACCTGGAGTTCTACCTGCTCTTCCCGCTCGACTCCGAGCAGCGCACGCTGGGGCTCGTGCAGAGCACGCTGATCGTCGGCGGGCTCGTGCTGCTGCTTCTGCTGGCAGGCATCGCCAGCATCATCACGCGCCAGGTCGTGCGTCCGGTGCGGCGCGCGGCGGAGATCGCCGAGCGGTTCGCCGACGGCTATCTCGACGAGCGCCTGCCCGTCCAGGGCGAGGACGAGCTGGCCCGGCTCGGCGAGTCGTACAACGAGATGGCGGGCAGCATCCAGGAGCAGATCCGGCAGCTGGAGGAGTTCGGCGCGCTGCAGCGCCGGTTCACCTCCGACGTCAGCCACGAGCTGCGCACGCCGCTCACCACCGTCCGGATGGCGGCCGAGGTCCTCTACGCCTCCCGCGACGAGTTGCTGCCCGCCCTGCGGCGCAGCTCGGAGCTGCTCGTCACGGAGCTGGACCGGTTCGAGTCGCTGCTCGGCGACCTGCTGGAGATCTCCCGGCACGACGCGGGCGTCGCCGAGCTGGGCGCCGAGCGCACCGACATGCACGGCGTGGTGTCGCGGGCGGTGGAGACGGTGCGCGGGATCGCCGAGGAGTCCGGCACCCTGCTGCAGCTCGACCTGCCGACCGGCGTGTACGCCGACGTCGACCCCCGCCGCGTCGAGCGGATCGTGCGCAACCTGGTGGCCAACGCGGTCGACCACAGCGAGGCCAAGCCGGTGCGGGTGCTGCTCGCGGCCGACGAGCACGCCGTCGCGGTGGTGGTCCGCGACCAGGGGGTCGGCCTGCGGCCGGGGGAGGCGAGCCTGGTGTTCAACCGCTTCTGGCGGGCCGAGGAGTCGCGGGCACGCCGCACGGGCGGCACGGGGCTGGGGCTGTCCATCGCCGTCGAGGACGCCCGGCTGCACGGCGGCTGGCTGCAGGCGTGGGGCGAGCCGGGCAAGGGCGCGGTGTTCCGGCTCACGCTGCCCCGCAACGTCGGCGACGTGCTGGAGTCCAGCCCGCTCCCGTTGGGGCCGGAGCCGGACACCGCGCGGCGGGTCCCCACGTCGGTCCCGACCCCACCGTTGGGCTGGACGCCGGTTTCGGACGGGGTCGTCGCCGGGGGTGCGCGATGACCCGTCGTGCGCGGATGATGCTGTTTCCACTCACGACCGTGGCGTTGCTTTCCGCCGTGCTGGGTCTGGCCGGATGCGCGAGCGTGCCGGACAGCTCGCCGGTGCAGGTGCTGCGCCAGGTTGGCGGCGACGAGGCCGCCCCCCCGCCCGGCCCGGTCGACGGCAGCAACCCGCTCGACCTCGTCCGCGACTTCGTCACCGCGTCCGGCAGCAGCACCGACAAGCACGCCGCCGCCCGCGCGTTCCTCGCCCCGGAGGCGGCGAAGTGGGACGACACGAACGGCGTCACCGTGCTCGACGGGCAGATCGACACCGTTCCTGCGCCGGGCGCGCCCGACTCGTCGACCGGGGCCACCACCATCCGGGTCCGCGGCACTCAGATCGGACGGCTCACGCAGGCCGGGGCGTTCGAGCCCGCGCAGTCGCCGTTCCAATGGGACGTCGACGTCGTCCGTCGCGACGGGCAGTGGCGGATCTCCCGCCTGCCCGACGGCGTGGTCGTGCCGCTGTCGGTCTTCCGCGACGACTTCCGGACCGTGCGCACCTGGTTCGTCGACCCCACGCGGCAACTCGCCGTCGGCGACGTGCGGTACGTGCCGAGCGTGCCCGCCAAGGCGCAACCCGCCCGCGTGATCGACCAGTTGCTCGCGGGGCCGTCGAGCGGGCTCGCCGGGGCCGCGGTCTCCGAGCTGGTCCCCGGCGCCCGGCTACGGTCCAACGTCGCGGCGGGTCCGGACGGGGCCGTCGTCGTCGACCTGACCCGCACCGGCGACCTCGACGCGACCGCCCGGCGGCTGCTCGCCGCGCAGGTCGTGCTCTCCCTCGCCGAGGTCAACGTCGGGAGGGTGCGCCTGCTCGTCGACGGCGAGCCGCTGGTCGCCGACCATCCGGAGTGGACCCGCGACGACGTCGCGGCCACGGTCGCCGACGTCGCGCCGGGCGCCGACGTGCCCGCGCTGGTCGTGGCGGGCGGCCGGGTCGCGCAGCTGTCCGGGCCGGAGCCGTCGGCGCCGCTGCCCGGCCCGGTCGGCAACGGGCAGGTCGACGCGGAGTCGGCGGCGTCGACGGTGGACGGGCAACACCTCGCCGTCGTTGCCCGCACGCCGACCGGGCGCACCTTGCTGGTCGGTGGCAGCAGCGGCGGGGCGGGGGTGGCGTCCGTCGGGCTGAACGCGCCGACCATGACCCGCCCGTCCTGGACGCCGACCGGCACCGAGGTGTGGACGGTGCTCGGCGGCAACACCGTCGCGCGCGTCACGGTCGATCCGAACGGGCAACAGCCGCCGCGCACCGGCGGGGTCAACGCCGATGCGCTCACCGCCCTCGGGCCGATCTCCGACCTGCGGCTCTCGCGGGACGGGATGCGCGTCGTCGCCGTCGTCGACGGCGGGCTCTACACCGGCGCGGTGGCCCGCAGTATCGACGGCGAGGTGGCGATCCGCGACGTCCGCCGGGTGCGGTCGTCCGACATCACGCAGGCCGTCGCGGCCGACTGGCGTTCCAGCGAGACGATCGTGGCGATCACCGGCGGGCCGGACGCGACGGTCGCGCAGATCTCCGTCGACGGTCTCACGCTCTCCCCGGTGCTGGGCAACAACCTCACGCCGCCGCTCACCGCGGTCGCCGCGGCCCCCAACCGGCCGCTGCTGGTCACCGACCAGGGCGGAGTGTGGAGCTTCGCGGGCGGCGGCCAGGACGCGTGGCGGCAGGTGCTCGGCGGCGCCTCGAACGCGGTACCCGTCTACCCCGGCTGACCCCACGGCGGGGCGAGTCGCCGTTTCCGGCACGGCGAGTCGCCGTTTCTGACACGGCGAATCGCGATGTCAGAAACGACGACTCGCCGTGTGGGGCGGGGGGAGCGCGGCATAGTGGGGATGTGGACATCAGGGTGCTGGGTGCCGCGCTGGTCGACCTCGTGCTCCCTGCCGAGTGCGGCGGGTGCGCGGCGCCGCCGAGCGTCGGAGCATGGTGCGCGCGATGTGCCGAGCGGCTCGGCGACTGGGCGTGGGTCGCGCTGCCGGGCGGCCCGGCTGTGCTGGCCGCAGGCCGCTACGCCGGCCCGCTGCGCACGGCGCTCCTGCGGTACAAGGAGCGCGGCCGTCGCGACCTCGCCTGCCCGCTGGCCCGCCATCTCGGCCCCGCAGTGGACGCCCTACTCGCGAACGGCCCCGCCCCCGGCGCCCGCGCCCCCGGCCGGGCGGACCGGCCGGAAACTCTCTGGCTCGTGCCCGCCCCGTCCCGCCCGGCCGCGGCGCGGGGCCGGGGCGGCGATCACGTCGCCCGCCTGGCTCGCGCACTCGCCGCCGACCGACCCAACGTCCGGGTGGCGCAGGCGCTCGCGCTCGCCCGCCGCACCCGCGATTCGGTCGGCCTCGACGCCGCCGAGCGCGCCGCCAACCTCGCGGGCCGCCTCCGCGTGCGCCACGGAGTGTTACCGCCGCCAGGATCGTGGGTAGTGCTGATGGATGATGTCGTCACGACCGGCGCGACGCTCCGTGCGTGCCGCGGCGCGCTCGCGGACGTCGGCATCGGCGGGGAAACCGCCGTTGCACTCTGTGATGCCACGTCAGGGCGAGACGATCATGGGCACCCGTCGGCATCTAAGTGACCTGCGGATGGTCACGGAATGTCACTCATCGCATTCCCCTGGTCGGGGTCACTCGCCGTTTGGCTCTGTTGCCGAACCGTGATGCGCGTTACCGTCTTCGCCATCCACCGAGCCCGCGCCGAAAGCGGGCCACTCAGGAGGACACACCCACCGATCGTGTACCGGGGATGAGGCGTTCCCCGGCACAGTCGCAACAACAACCCGACGCCGAGAGCGAGGGAAGTCTGCGTGGAGATCGTTGTCACCGGCCGTAACGTCGAGATCCCGGACCATTTCCGGGAGCACATCGCCGACAAGGTCGCCCGACTGGAACGCTACGACCACAAGATCGTCGCACTGGAGGTGGAGCTTTTCCACGAGCGCAACCGTCGCCAGCTCAAGAGCTGTCAGCGGGTCGAGATCACCGGTCGCGGTGGCCTCGGCGTCGCCAGAGCGGAAGCCTGTGCCCAGGACTTCTACGCGGCGCTCGACGCGGCAGTTGCCAAGCTCGAAGCCAGGATGCGACGCTCCCACGACCGCCGCCGGGTGACCGGTCGCCGCACCCGTGTCGCGGTCGGCCTCGGCAACGGCGTCGCGGTGCTGGAGGAGACGGAGACGGCCGAGATCCCGGCTCCGCGCGACCCCACCGAACTCCTTGCCGACGACGTCGAGCATGTGCCGGGCCGCGTGGCTGCGCGCAAGGCCCGCACGTCCGCCCCGATGAGCCTCGACGACGCCCTCTCGCACATGGAGCTGCGCGGGCACGACTTCTACCTGTTCGCCGACGTCGAAAGCGGCCAGCCGAGCGTGGTCTACCGCAAGAAGGGCTACGACTACGGCGTGATCCGGCTCAGCCACTGACACGACACTGACCCCTGACACCCGGTGGGGCGGTCCCGAATCCACGCGGAACGGGGACCGCCCCTCCGGCGTTGTCAAGGTGATACCCGGGTGCTTCGCTACCCTGGGCCGGGCAGCTTGCGCTGCCTCGACGAACCGCGATCGTGAATGAGGTCGACCCGTGCCGCTCTTTGACCGCCTGCTCCGCGCCGGTGAGACGAAGCTGGTGAAGCGGCTCGCACGCATTGCCCAGCACATCGAGACGCTGGAGCCCGAGGTACAGGAGCTCTCCGATGCCGCGCTCCGTGCGAAGACCGCCGAGTTCATGCTGCGCCACCGGGGGCGCTGGAGCACGGAGGTGGAGAAGCGGCTGCTGGCGGGCGAGGCGATCGTCGTGGACGAGCTTCCCGACGAGGGCATCGATGGGGTCCCCTACGGCCCGGCCGAGTCGTTGGACGAGCTGCTCCCCGAGGCGTTCGCCGTGGTCCGCGAGGCCGCGCAGCGCACGATCGGCCAGCGCCCGTTCCTCGTGCAGCTGATGGGCGGCGCCGCGCTGCACCTGGGCAACATCGCCGAGATGAAGACCGGTGAGGGCAAGACGCTCACCTCGGTGCTCGCCGTGTACCTCAACGCGCTCGCGGGCAACGGCGTGCACGTCGTCACCACGAACGACTACCTGGCCAAGCGCGACGCCGAGTGGATGGGGCGCGTGCACCGCTTCCTCGGCCTGACCGTCGGGGTGATCCTCGCGGAGATGCCGCCCCCGGTGCGCCGCGCGCAGTACGCCTGCGACATCACCTACGGCACCAACAACGAGTTCGGCTTCGACTACCTGCGCGACAACATGGCCTGGAACGCCGCCGACATGGTGCAGCGTGGCCACCACTACGCCATCGTCGACGAGGCCGACTCCATCCTCATCGACGAGGCGCGCACCCCGTTGATCATCTCCGGGCCCGCGGAGCAGAGCGCGCGCTGGTACCAGGAGTTCGCGCGCATGGCGCCGCTGCTCAAGAAAGACCTCCACTACGAGGTCGACGAGCGCAAGCGCACCGTCGGCGTCACCGAGGACGGCGTCACGTTCGTCGAGGACCAGCTCGGCATCGACAACCTCTACGAGGCGGCCAACACCCCGCTCGTCGGCTACCTCAACAACGCGCTCAAGGTCAAAGAGCTCTACCACCGCGACAAGGACTACATCGTCCGCGACGGGCAGGTGCTCATCGTCGACGAGTTCACCGGGCGCGTGCTCGTCGGCCGCCGCTACAACGAGGGCTTGCACCAGGCCATCGAGGCCAAGGAGGGGGTGGAGGTCCAGGCCGAGAACCAGACCCTTGCCACCATCACCCTGCAGAACTACTTCCGCCTCTACGCCAAGCTCGCGGGCATGACCGGCACCGCGCAGACGGAAGCGGCCGAGCTGCACCAGATCTACAAGCTGGGCGTGGTGCCGATCCCCACCAACATGCCGATGATCCGCAGGGACCAGCCGGACCTGATCTACAAGACGGAGACGGCGAAGTTCGAGGCGGTGGCCGACGACATCGCCGAGAAGCACACCAAGGGGCAGCCGGTGCTGGTCGGCACCACGAGCGTCGAGAAGTCGGAGTATCTGTCGAAGCTGCTGGTCCAGCGCCAGATCCCGCACGAGGTGCTCAACGCGAAGCAGCACGAGCGCGAGGCCGCGATCGTCGCGCGGGCCGGGCACAAGGGCGCGGTCACGGTGGCCACCAACATGGCCGGCCGCGGCACCGACATCATGCTGGGCGGCAACCCCGAGTTCCTGGCCGACCTCGACCTGCGCGCCCGCGGGTTGGATCCCGTCGAGACGCTCCCGGAGTACGAGGCGGCGTGGGACGAGGTCGTCGCGTCGATGAAGGGCAAGGTCACCGCCGAGGCGGAGGAGGTCAAGGAGGCGGGCGGGCTGTACGTGCTGGGCACCGAGCGGCACGAGTCGCGCCGCATCGACAACCAGCTCCGCGGGCGTTCCGGCCGCCAGGGCGACCCGGGCGAGTCGCGCTTCTACCTTTCCCTCGGCGACGAGCTGATGCGCCGCTTCAACGGCGCCGCCGTCGAGTCGATCATGACGCGGCTCAAGCTGCCGGAGGACGTCCCGATCGAGGCGGGCATGGTCACCAAGGCCATCCGCAGCGCGCAGACGCAGGTCGAGCAGCAGAACTTCGAGATCCGCAAGAACGTTCTGAAGTACGATGAGGTGCTCAACAAACAGCGCACCGTCATCTACGACGAGCGGCGGCTCGTGCTCGCGGGCGAGAACATCAAAGAGCAGATCGAGAACATGCTCACCGACGTCGTCACGGCCTACGTCGACGGCGAGACGGCCGTCGGCTACGCCGAGGACTGGGACCTCGGCAAGCTGTGGACCGCGCTGCGCACCCTGTACCCGATCGGCATCAGCCCGCACGACGTCATCGGCGAGTCCGGTGACTCGCCCGTCGACCTCACCCGCGACGAACTGCTCGCCCTCGTGCTCGCCGACGCCCGCGCCGCGTACGCCCGCCGCGAGTCCGAGATCGACGAGCTGCTCGCCGTCCAGGGCGGGATGCGCGAGCTGGAGCGGCAGATGCTGCTGCAGGTCATGGACCGCAAGTGGCGCGAGCACCTCTACGAGATGGACTACCTCAAGGAGGGCATCGGCCTGCGTGCGATGGCCCAGCGCGACCCGCTGATCGAATACCAGCGGGAGGGCTTCGAGATGTTCTCCGCGATGCTGGACGGCATCAAGGAGGAGACGGTCACGCTGCTGTTCCACGTGCAGGTGCAGGTCGTGCCCGTCGAGCCGGTGGCCGCCGAGGCCGTGCCCGCCGCGCCGGTGGCCGCCGAGCCGGTGTCCGCCGAGCCCGCCGCCCGCCGTCGAGCCCCGGAGCCGGACGCCGAGACGACGGCGGCCCTGCCCGCGGTGTTCCGGGGCGGCACGGCGCCGTCGGAGCTGAGCTACAGCGGCCCCGCCGAGGACGGCTCCGCCACGCGCAGCCGGCCGTCGGGCAACGGCCGCGCGGGCACCGCCGCCAAGGCGGCGACGCCGTCGCGCAACCGGCCGTGTCCCTGTGGCTCCGGGCGCAAGTACAAGCAGTGCCACGGCTCGCCCACGGCGGCCCGCCCTTAGAGCAGCTGCAGCAGCGTGCACGTCCACGCCGGACCGTGCCGCTCGAACCGGGCCGCGAGCGCGCGCACGCGCCCGTCGATGCGACACACCGCCGCCACCTCGGCGGCCTCCGGGTGCGGCAGGCATAGGCGCAGTCGCAGCACCCGGGACACCGCCGCGGTGCGCCTGCGCGCCCGTTCGGCCCGCCACCGCCCGAGCGTGCCGGGGTCGAGGCGGCTCGCGAGCTGCTCGGGCGGCCGCTTGCCATCGAACACCTCCACGGCGAGCCGCAGGGTGGTGCCGACCGTCAGCCGTACGCCCGCGGCGTCCAGTGCGGGCGGCGCGAACGGCGCCTGTGCCTCGGCCACGCGTCGCACCACAGCGACACGGGCGCCGGGCATGGGTTCGTAGCGGAGGGGGCGCAGCCGGGGCGGGGCGAGTGTCATCGTCACGCAGGTGAGCGTCGCGTCCTTCCGTGGGCCGCCGGGGCCGAACGGCAGACATCGACGCCGAACCGTTTGAGTTCGTAGGGTAGGGGGACGGGTCGCTGATGGGCTACGGCGGGGTGCTCACCGACGGCCCGGGCGTCGCGGCGGGGTCTAACGGAGCCGAACGTGTTGCGGGCCGAGCTCGTCCACGCGAGTGACGCCCAATAGCTGCAGCGTGCGGACGATGTCGGCGCGCAAGATCTCGGCCACCTTCGCCACACCCGCGCGACCGCCTGCCATCAGCCCGTAGAGGTAGGCCCGCCCGACGAGCGCGGCCGAAGCCCCCAGCGCGACGGCCGCGACGACGTCGCCGCCGTTCGTGATGCCGGTGTCGACGAGCACCTCGGCCCGTCCCTCCAGCGCCTGCACGGTGGGCTCCACCAGCTCCAACGGCACGGGCGCACGGTCGAGCTGGCGGCCGCCGTGGTTGGAGAGCAGCACGCCGTCGGCGCCCGCGTCGACGACCCGGAGCGCGTCCGCCACGCTCTGCACGCCCTTGATCACGAGCTTGCCCGGCCAGGCGCCGCGCAGCCACTCGAGGTCGTCCATGGTGAGCGCGGGGTCGAACACCCGATTGATCATCTGTTCGGGGGTACCCGCGGTCTCGAGCGTCGAGAACGCCAGCGGCTCGGTGGTGAGCAGGTCGAACCACCAGTGGGGGTGCAGGGCGCCGTCGACGAACGTGCGGAGCGTGAGGGCGGGCGGGATCGTGAGGCCGTTGCGGACGTCGCGCAGCCGCGCCCCGCCCGCAGGGGTGTCCACGGTGAGCATGAGCGTGTCGTAGCCCGCCGCGGCGGCGCGCTGGACGAGGTCCTTGCCGAACGACCGGTCGCGCCACAGGTAGAGCTGGAACCACAGCCGGGCGTCAGGGGCCGAGGCGGCGAGGTCCTCGATGGTCGTGGTGCCCATCGTCGAGAGGCCGTAGGGGACGCCGACCTCCTGCGCGACCGCCGCCACCGCGCGCTCGCCCTCGGTGTGCATCATCCGGGTGAAACCGGTGGGGGCGAACACGAACGGGAGGGCGGCGCGCTTGCCGAGGATGTCGCGGCTGGTGTCGACCGTGGACACGTCGCGCAGCACCGATGGGTGGAACTCGACCCTGGCGAACGCCTCCCGGGCGCGACGGAGCGACTGCTCGCCGTCGGCGGCGCCGTCGCAGTAGTCGAATACCGCGCGCGGGGTGCGCCGCCGAGCGATCAGTCGCAGGTCCGCGACGGAGGCGGCGCGGCGCAGCCGTCGGGCCGTGGCGTCCCGGACGAACGGGGCGGGCCGCAGGAGCGGTGCGAGCTCGGAGGGCCGGGGCAGGCGGCGCTGGACCATCTCCGCAGCGTAAGCCGATCCGGGCCGCGTCCGCTGCACCCGACGCGGGGTGGGCCACCGGCTCCGGCCCCGGCCCCGGCCCCGGCCCCGGCCTCGCCAGGTCGTTCGTGCCGTGCGACTCACCGCGGCGGAATGGCCAACTCACGGGGTTGGATCGTGCGACTCACCGGCGGGCCAGCTCGAACGCCGCCACCGCGCCCGCGCTCGCCACCCCCAGCGACTCGACCCCGGCGTGCATCGGGATCGCCAGCAGCCCGACCAGCAGCGGCCGCACCGACGCGGACAGCCCGTTCGTCTCGTTTCCCAACACGAGCGCCACACGGTCCGGCAGCGTGGCCGTGAGCAGCGACGACCCGCCCGCGTCCAGCCCGTACACCCCGAACCCGGCCGCGGCCAGCGCCGCGCAGCCCTCCTCGACGGTGCTCGCGCGGAGCACCGGCGCCCGGAACGCCACCCCGGCCGACGCCTTGACCACCAGCGGGTCGATCGCGGGCAGCCCGCGACGGGGGAGCAGCACCCCGTCGAGCCCGGCCGCGGTGGCACTGCGCAGGATCATGCCGACGTTCGCGGGGTTGGTGAGCCGGTCCAGCACGAGCACCCGCGCCGGGCCCTCCCCGAGACGGTCGAGGAACTCGCCGACCGGCTCCATCCGCGGCGCGACGACGTCGGCCAGCACCCCCTGGTCGTGCCGCCCGTTGCCCGCGAGCACCTTCACCCGGTGCGCGCTGGCCCGTTCCACGCGCACCCCACGCGCCCGGGCGGCGTCCAGGATCGCCCGCACCGGCCCACCGTGCAGGCCCTCGGCGAGGATCACCTTGTCCACCCGCAGCCCCGCGTCGTCCAACGCCTCCAGCACAGGCATGCGGCCGTAGACCGTGATGAAGGTGTCCTTGGGAGAGCGGGCCGATGGTTCGCTCGCAAGCTCGCGCACCCGCCCAGCCTAGGATCGGCCAATGCCGCCCCGGCTCTCCGCCCTCGACGCCTCCTTCCTCTACCTGGAGGAAGCGAGCACGCCGATGCACGTCGGCGCGGTGTCGATCTTCCGGAGGCCGAAGGCGGGCTTCGACTACGACCGGCTCGTCGAGCTCATCGCGCAGCGCATCGCGCTCGTGCCGCGCTACCGGCAGAAGGTCCGGCACGTGCCCGGCAACCTCGCGCGGCCCGTCTGGGTCGACGATCCCGACTTCGACGTCGCCTACCACGTCCGCCGCTCGGCCCTACCCAAGCCGGGCTCGGACGAACAGCTCACCGAGCTGGTCGCCCGGCTGATGTCGCGCGCGCTGGATCACGGCCGCCCGCTCTGGGAGATGTACCTCGTCGAGGGCCTGGCCCGCGGCCGCACGGCCGTGCTCACCAAGACCCACCAGGCGATGGTGGACGGCATCAGCGCGATCGACATCGGCCAGGTCATCCTCGACGTCTCCCCGGAGCCGCGCATCCAGGCCGAGGAGCTGTGGATGCCGCGCAACGAGCCCACCGACATCGATCTCCTCTGCGGTGCGGTGGCGGAGGCGATCGCCCAGCCCGGGGTGATCGTCGACAATGTACGCGCCGCCGCAGGGGACGCCACGGCCACGGTCGGCAAGATCGCAGGTCAGCTGCTGTCGATGGCCCGCACGGCCAGCCGCGGCAGCGCCCCCGACACCCCGCTGAACGTGCCGATCTCCACCCAGCGCCGCTACGCGATCGCCCGCACCCAGCTCGCGGACTACCGCAAGATCCGCTCGGCGCACGGCTGCACGGTGAACGACGTCGTGCTGTCGGTCGTGGCGGGCGCGCTGCGCAACTGGCTGCTGTCCCGCGGCGAGCCCGTCACGTCCTCGGCGACGGTCCGGGCGATGGTGCCGATGTCGGTGCGCGGGCAGGCCGACGTGCCCAGCTCGACCACCACCGGGTCGCTGGGCAACCGGGTGTCCTCGTTCCTCGTGGACCTGCCGGTGGGCGAGCCGAGCCCGGTGGTTCGGCTGCACCAGGTGCGGCACACTATGCGGGAGCGCACGGCAGGCCTGCAGAGCGTGGGCGCGGACACGCTCGTGCGGATCGGCGGCTTCGCCCCGCCCACGTTGCACGCGCTCGGCGCCCGCGCGGCCAGCGGCTTCTCGAAACGGATCTTCAACCTGGTGGTGACGAACGTGCCGGGCCCGCAGTTCCCGCTCTACGCGGCGGGGGCGCGGATGCTGGAGCTGTTCCCGGTCGTGCCGCTGGCCAAGGGACAGGCCCTTGCGATCGGTCTGACCAGCTACGACGGGGGCGTCTACTACGGTCTCAACGGCGACCGCGACGCAATGCCCGACGTCGACGTGCTGGCGGGCATGGTGCACGAGTCACTCGACGAGCTCCGGGGGACGGTCTCATGACCATGAGGGTGTACGTGCCTGCGACGTGGCCGATGTTGCGCACGCTGGTGCGCAGCGGCGAGCTGGACCCGATCGGCGGCACCGCGTTCGCGCTCACGCCGCGCCTGCGCGAGCACTACACCAGCGGCGACGACGAGTCGCTCGAGTACGCCGCGATGAACGAGGCGGCGCGGGCGTCGCTGCGGCTGCTGTCGGTGGAGCTCTGCCTCGACGAGGACGCGCACACCCGCCCGGCGCGTGGTCGTCGCGGCCGATCTCGACGACGTCACCCTGCGTCCCGACCTCGACGACGGCGCCGTGCGGATCTCCGGCTCCGTGCCGCTGGAGAAGGTGGCGGCGGTACACGTCGACGACGAGGACGCCGAGTACGCCGTCCGGCAGGCCTGCGAGGCGGTGGACGCCGCCGACATGGGCGACCTGGACGCCGAGTTCCTCGTCGGCGAGGCGGAGGATCACGAGTTGGCCTGGTACGCCCCTTCGGAGATCGCGCACCTGGTCAACGGCCGCTAGCGGCGCGGCAAGCCGCCCGACATCGACATGAGCGGGGTTTTTCCAAGATCCAACCCCGCTCACGTCGATCTCGGCCGTCAGCCGACGGGTTGTCCTCGATCTCCTTGAAGGCGCGGGCCTGTTCGCTGGTGCGGAAGCCGATCCGCACGACGGAGACGATGGCCGCGTTGCCGTGACCGTCGCCGACCGTCAGCAGGACGCGGTCCAGCGACGTGCACGGCGTCCTCTTCAGGAACTCCCGGACCTCGCCGGTGGCTGCGGCGACACAGTCCAGCCGACGTTCCGCGCTGTGTTCGATCCGCCGGGCGAGTTGCTTGAGCCGCAGCCTGCTCCAGGCCTCGGCGGTGCGGCCGCGCTGGGCCGATCGGCGGGCCTCGGCCCGACGCGTCCCCAAGTCGCGGCCCGGAAGGGAGTCGACGACATCGCCCGCGAAATTGCCCGGTAGGGCATCACCTGCGCCGGTTGCGGCACCTGCGCCACCGGCCCCGAGACCGTCGGCAGCGCCGCCGCCCACCAAGGCGATGACGAGGAGCGCCGCCGCCACCCCGGCGCCTCGCAGTACATCACCATCCCGTGAGCGTTCGTGGCGAAACGCGCCGACCGCTTGACAGGCAACCATCGAGTTGCCTACAGTTAGGCAACTGAGCGGTTGCCTATGCGGGAGGGTCGATGGACGAGGTGTTCCGCGCCCTGGCCGACCCGCAACGGCGGCGGCTGCTCGACCGGTTGAACGCGCGCAACGGCCAGACCCTGCGCGAGCTCTGCGCGGGCCTGTCCACCACCAGGCAGGCCGTGAGCAAACACCTGGCCGTTCTGGAGGCGGCGAACCTCGTCACCACCGTCCGCCGCGGCCGGGAGAAGTGGCACTACCTCAACCCCGCCCCGATCACGGAGATCACCGATCGCTGGATCCGGCGTTACGACCAGGCCAGGGCGCACGCGCTGGCCGACCTCAAACACGCACTGGAGGAACCCATGGCCCGCCCGACGTTCGTGCACACCAGCTTCATCCGCACCACCCCCGAGCGGCTCTGGGCGGCGCTCACCGAGCCCGCCTTCACCCGCCGCTACTGGCAGACCCGCATCGAGACCGACTGGACGCCCGGTTCGCCGATGGTCTGGCACGTGGGCGACCGTGACGTCGCGATCGCCGACGACGGACAGGTCGTCCTCGAGGCCGATCCGCCCCGGCGGCTGTCCTACACCTGGCACACGTTCACGCCCGAGTGGGCGACGGCCGTCGGCGTCGACGAAGAGCTGCGGGCCACGATCGCGGCCGAGCGCCGGTCGCGGGTGAGCTTCGAGCTGGAGCCCGATGGGCCACTGGTCAAACTCACCGTGGTGCACGACGACTTCGACGAGGGCAGCACGGTCGCGGAGATGGTCAGCGGCGGCTGGCCCCGCGTCGTCGGCGAGATCAAGACCCTCCTGGAGGCGGGCGGCTCGGACGCCGAGGGCTTCGGCGCGCAGGTCGGCGTGGCCGCGACGGTCGAGGACGTCCTCGCCGCCATCACCACGCTCGGCGGGCTCAAGGGCTGGTGGACCTCGGACGTCACCGGCTCGCCCGCCCCCGGCGGCGAGCTGACGTTCCGGTTCGACGGCCCGGCCACCGTGATGCGCGTGGAGCACGTCGACCCGTCCGGGCTCGTGGTCTGGACGTGCACCGCGAGCGAGATCTTCGACGACTGGGTGGGCACCAGCGTGTGGTTCGACGTGCGCCCGCGGCCGGGCGGCGGCTGCGTGCTCGCGTTCCGCCACGTCGGCCTTACCCCGGACCTGGAGTGCTTCGGAACGTGCCGACCCGGGTGGGAGCACTACCTGCCCAGCCTCGTCGGCCTGGCCGAGGGCACGGGTGGAACTCCGTATCGGGCCCGCGCCACCGTAGGCTGACTCGGGGATCGTCGCCAGGTCCGGGAGGTCGAGCTGTCGTGCCCGCTCCGCGCTCCCGCGCCGCCACCGCGCTGGTCGCCATGGCCTGCGTCCTCGCGGCGGGCTGCGCGGCCCCGGAGCAGGCCGCGCCCGCTCCGGTGGCGGGCTACCGCACCGCGGCAGTCGCCGAGGCCGCCGCGCTCCAGAGCGCGACGCGGACGCTGACCGACGCCGTCCGGGCGGGCGACGTCGCCGCGGCGAAGGCCGCCTACCAGCCTGCGCATCGCCACTACGTCGCGTTGGAGCCGTTCGCCGAGGAGCTGGACAACGCCATCGACGGGCGCACCGACACCGGCCGCGCGACTTGGACGGGCTTCCACCGCATCGAGAAGGCGCTCTGGGCCGACGGGTCGCTGGCGGGCATGGTTGGGTACGCGAACGCGCTGGACCTCGACGTCCTGGCGCTGCAGGGGGTGGTCGCCCGCGCGAGCTACCGGCCCGCCGACGTCGCGACGACGGCGGGCGACCTGCTCACCGCGTGCACGGTCACCATGGTCACCGGGGAGGAGGAGCGCTACGCGCACACCGACCTCGACGATCTCGCCACCGCCGTCGGCGCCGCCTACGCGGCCTACGCGGCGCTGCGGCCCACGGTCACCGACTCCGGGCTGGTGGGGACGATCGACGCCCGGTTCGCCGCCGTAGGCCTCGCCCTCGGGCCTTATCGCCGGGGTGACGGCTACGTCGACTACACCACCGTCACCGCCGCCGAACGCCGCCGCCTCGCCGTGGCGCTCGACGCGCTCGCCGAGCCGCTGTCCCACCTCACCGCGGCGGTGGAACCCTGATCCTCCACCCCGGGGTTTCAGCGCGTTGATCGGCGGAAGTGGGACATGCGCGCCAAATATGGCCGTCATGTCCCCCTTCCGGCGATCAACGCTGGCGGCGAAACCCCGCTAAGCCAGCGCGACCAGGACGCGACGCAGCGCCGCGAGCCGGGCCGGGCGCAGTCTGCCCTCGGCGACGAGCGTGTCGAGCGCGCACTCCGGGTCCGCGGGCGGCCCGAGGTGCCCGCAGCCCCGGGGGCAGTCCTCGATCGCGGCGGCGAGGTCGTCGAACGCGGCCAGCACATCATCCGGGGTGACGTGGGCGAGCCCGAAGGAGCGCACGCCGGGCGTGTCGACCACCCAGCCGCGGCCGTCGGGGAGCGGCAGGGCGATCGCCGCGACCGTCGTGTGGCGGCCCTTCCCGACGGCCGACACCACGCCCGTGGCCCGCTCCGCGTCCGGCACGAGCCGGTTGACCAGCGTGGACTTGCCCACCCCCGAATGCCCGACCAGCGCCGAGACGTGCCCGTCGAGCAGGTCCGCGAGCGCGTCGGGCGGGCGGTCGCGACGGGTGACGACCACCGGCAGGTCCAGCTCGCGGTACGGCGCGGCGAACGGTTCGGGGTCGCCGAGGTCGGCCTTGGTGAGGCACAGCACCGGCCGGAGGCCGCCCGCGTACGCCGCGACCACGCATCGGTCGACGAAGCCTGCCCGTGGCACCGGGTCGGCCACCGACGTGACGACGACGAGCTGCTCGGCGTTGGCCACCACCACCCGTTCGACGGGGTCGGTGTCGTCGGCGGTGCGGCGCAAAACCGTGGTGCGCTCCTCGACGCGGACGATGCGGGCGAGCGTGTCCGGCGCGCCGGACAGGTCACCGACGAGCCCGACCCGGTCGCCCACGACGACCGGGGTGCGGCCCAGCTCACGGGCCCGCATCGCGGTGACCGCCTGCCGGGCCGGGTCGCCGCCGGGCGCGCACGTCCAGCGGCCGCGGTCGACCACGGTGACCATCGCCTCCTCGGCGTCCACGTGGTCGGGGCGGCGCTTCGTGCGGGGACGCGAACCGCGCCCGGGCCGCACCCGGACGTCGGACTCGTCGTACTGCCGTGGCCTACTCACCACCGAGCAGGCGTGCCCAGCGGGCCGGGAAGTCGGGGATGGTCTTGGCGGTGCAGTCGACGTCGTCGAGCTCGACACCGGGCACCACGAGCCCGAGCAGCGCACCCGCCGTCGCCATGCGGTGGTCGGCGTAGGCGTGCCAGGGGCCGCCGTGCAGCGTGGCCGGGCGGATCTGGAGACCGTCCGGCGTCTCGACGACGTCGCCGCCAAGCCCGTTGACCTCCGCGGCAAGCGCGGCGATCCGGTCGGTCTCGTGGCCGCGGATGTGCGCCACCCCGCGGATCCGGGACGGCCCGACGGCGAGCGCGGCGACCGCGGCGACGGTCGGCGTGAGCTCGCTGGCCTCGCGCAGGTCGACGTCCACGCCGCGCAGCGCGTCCGGCCCGGTGACGGTGATCCCGGCGGCGCCCGGCTCGACCGTGCAGCCCGCTTCGGCGAGCACGCCCAGGATCTCGGTGCCGGGCTGGGTCGAGGTCGCGGGCCAGCCCGCGACGGTGACCCGCCCGCCGGTGACGGCCGCGGCGGCGAGGAAGACGGCGGCGTTGGAGAGGTCGGGCTCGACGGTCCAGTCCCGCGCCCGGATGGCGCCCGGCGCGACGTGCCACGTGTCGGGCGCACCGCGCGGAGCGCCAGCGGAGCGCGCATCGGCGCCGTCGTCGACCTCGACGCCGGCCTCGCGGAGCATCGCGACCGTCATGTCGATGTGCGGGAGCGACGGCACCGGCTCGCCGTCATGGTGCACGGTGAGGCCATTGTCGTAGCGCGCGCCGGAGAGCAGCAGCCCGGACACGAACTGGGACGACGCCGACGCGTCGATCACCACGTGGCCGCCGGGAAGCCCGCCGGTGCCGTGCAGGGTGAACGGCAGCGCGTTCCCGTCGACCCGGGCGCCGAGCGCGCGCAGGGCGTCCAGCACGGTGGCCAGGGGGCGTTCGCGGGCGCGGGCGTCGCCGTCGAAGGCGACGGGGCCGTCGGCGAGCGCCGCGGCGGGCGGGACGAAGCGCATGACGGTGCCCGCGAGCCCGCAGTCGACCGTGCCGCCGCCGCGCAGGCCGTCGTGGGCGCCGAGGGTGATGCGCTCACCGTCGACCCCGATCGGCACGCCCAGGGCGCGCAGGGCGCCGACCATCAACGCCGTGTCGCGGGAGGCGGGCGCTCCGTGCACTGCGGCCGGGCCGCCGGAGAGGGCGGCGAGCAGCAGCGCGCGGTTGGTGACGGACTTCGACCCCGGCACGGAAACGACGCCGTGCACGGGCCCGGTGGCGAGCGGGGCGGACCAGGTCACCCCGTCATGATCCCGCATGCCGCCCGGCGGGTACTGGGCAACTAAGCCTGCCGCTCCTCATGGGTCGGAGCGTACGGCGCCTGCGTGGGCGTTCGCCGAACTGGCACCCTGGGACGCATGTGCGGTCGCTACGCCTCGATCAAGGCCCCCGCCGACCTCGCCGACGAGTTCCACGCCGTCGACGCCACCGAGGGGGTGCAGCCGGACTACAACGTCGCGCCGACGAAGAACATCGTCGCGGTCGTCGAGCGGCACCCCCGCGACGCGGAGGGCACGCCGGATCCCGACACCGTCGAGCGCAGCCTGCGCGTGGTGCGGTGGGGGCTCGTCCCGTACTGGGCGAAGGACCCCAAGGGTGGCGCCCGGATGATCAACGCCCGGTCCGAGTCTGCGGCGGAGAAGCCCGCGTTCCGCCGGGCCCTCGCCGCTCGACGCTGCCTCATCCCGGCCGACGGCTGGTACGAGTGGCAGCGCGGTGAGGACCACAAGCAGCCCTACTACACCCACTACACCGACGGCCGTTCGGTCGCTTTGGCCGGGCTGTGGGAGTACTGGAAGCCCACGGACGATCCGGACGGCGAGTACCCGGACGGTCTGGTCACGGCCGCGGTGCTGACCACGTCGGCGGTCGGCCCGCTCCGGCAGATCCACGACCGGATGCCGCTCGTGCTGCCCGCCGAAGCCTGGGACGCATGGCTCAACCCGGACCTCGGCGCCAAGGACGACGCCGTGGCCGCGCTGCTCGCGCCGCCGTCGGCCGAGCTCGTGGGGAGCCTGGAGCTGCGACCGGTGTCGCCGCTGGTCAACAGCGTGCGCAACAACGGTCCCGACCTGCTCCGCCCCGACGACGACGCCGCACCCCTGCAACTGGACCTGCTCACGTGAGCGGCCGCCCGGCGTGAGCGTCGAGGTCCCCACCCCGCACGGGCCCGCCCGGATCGCCGTGCACATGGCCGCCGAGCCCCGGGCCGTGCTGCTGCTCGGCCACGGCGCGGGCGGCGGCGTCGGCGCGCCCGACCTGACCGGCGCCGCGCAGGCCGCCCTCGCCCTCGGCGTGTCGGTGGTGC
The DNA here is from genome assembly GCA_963822805.1 of uncultured Actinomycetota bacterium. GTDB lineage: Bacteria > Actinomycetota > Actinomycetes > Mycobacteriales > Pseudonocardiaceae > Pseudonocardia. Next base: position 315,955 of record CAWGIV010000014.1, read on the forward strand.
TCGTCGAGCAGCCCTACCGCGTCGCGGGGCGCCGCGCGCCCGCTCCCGCGGCCCAGCTCGACACGGCCTGGCTGGCGGTCGTCGCGCACGTCAGGGAGAGCACGGACCGCCCGCTTCTGTTCGGCGGCCGCAGCTCCGGCGCGCGCGTGGCCTGCCGTACCGCGACGGCGGGTGGCGCAGCAGGCGTCCTGTGCCTCGCGTTCCCGGTGCACCCGCCGGGCAAGCCGGAGAAGGACCGCCTCGCCGAGCTCGCGGCGCCGCGCGTGCCGGTGCTGGTCGTACAGGGCGAGCGCGACCCGTTCGGCCGTCCCGCGCCCGCCCCCGGCCGGGACGTGGTGCTGCTGCGCGGCGACCACGGCCTCAAATCGGACCTGCCCCGCCTGCGCGCCGCCGTGACGTCGTGGGTCGCCGAGGTCGTGCGCGGACAATTTGGCGGAAACGACGTCATCCACTCACGAGCGCCAGTTTCGCCCCCGTGAGGCGCGCCAGGTCGGCGGGCGCCAGCTCGACTTCGAGACCGCGCCGCCCGGCGCTGCAGAACACGGTCTCGAAGCCCGCGGCGCTCGCGTCGAGCACCGTCGGCAGCCGCCTGCGCTGGCCCAGCGGCGAGATGCCGCCCGTGACGTAGCCGGTGGCCCGCTCGGCCGCGGTGACCTCGGCCATCTTCGCCCGCTTCCCCCCGACGGCCGCGGCGAGCGCCTTGAGGTCGAGCTTCGCAGCCACCGGGACGATCGCCACGGTCAGCGCGCCGTCGACGTCGGCCACGAGCGTCTTGAACACCCGTGCGGGGTCGATCCCCAACGACGCGGCCGCCTCGGGCCCGTACGCCGCGCCCGCGTCGTGCGGGTAGGCGTGCACCCGGAACGGCACGCCCGCCTTCTCGAGCCTGCTCGTCGCCGGGGTCGCGGTGCCTGCCACGGCCACAGAGGATAGGGAATCCGCGCGCGATCTCCGGCGTTGAGTGGGCCGTGATGTCAGTGTTGGTACCCGACCAAGCCGCTGGGGCCCTTGTCGACCGGGTCTCGCCTTGGCCAGCCATTTCGACGGCACTGGATGCTCCGGCGGGCCGGGGCGCGACGGGGCGCGTACCCTCGTCCCGTCAGCAGGTCGTTCCGGTCGCTCATCCCGCGATCCGGCTCGAAAGGAGCGCGGTGCCCGAACCGAGCTTGCAGAGCGAGCCCCGTGACGACACCGTGGATCAGGAGCACGAGTCTCCTGAGGAGCGCGCGGCCCGCTTCGAGCGCGACGCCATGCCGCTGCTCGATCAACTCTACGGCGCGGCACTGCGGATGACGCGTAACCCGGCCGACGCCGAGGACCTGGTTCAGGAGACGTTCCTCAAGGCCTTCGCCGCGTTCGGCACGTTCCGCGCGGGCACCAACCTCAAGGCCTGGCTCTACCGGATCCTCACCAACACCTACATCAACGGCTACCGGCGCAGGCAGCGGCAGCCGCAGCAGGCACCCACGGAGGAGATCTCCGACTGGCAGATCGCCCAGGCCGGGGAGCACACCTCGCAAGGCCTGCCCTCCGCCGAGGTCGAGGCGCTCGACCGGCTCCCCGACGACGACGTCAAAGCCGCCCTGCAGCAACTGCCCGACGACTTCCGGATGGCGGTCTACCTCGCCGACGTCGAGGGCTTCGCCTACAAGGAGATCGCGGAGATCATGGGCACGCCCATCGGCACGGTGATGTCGCGGCTGCACCGCGGCCGCCGTCAGCTGCGCGAGCTGCTCACCGATACCGCCCGCGAGCGCGGATTCCTGCGCGGCGAGCACTCGGGGGCGGCGTCATGAGCTGCGGCGACCCGCACGAGACGGACTGCAACGAGGTGCTGGCCGAGGTGTGGTTGTTTCTCGACAACGAGTGCGACCGGGCGCGGCGGGAGCTCCTGGCCCGCCACCTCGACGAGTGCGCGCCATGCCTGGCCGAGTACGGCCTGGACGAGAAGCTGAAGCGGCTGCTGGCCGCGAAGTGCGGCGGGGAGCAGGCGCCCGCGGCCCTGCGCGAGCAGATCCGGGTCGCGGTGCTGCGCCAGGCGCAGGTGACGGTGTCCGAGAGTGCCGACGGTCAGACCCACACCACGGTCGAGGTGCGCACCACCCGCGTCGAGCGCCGCTGAAGCACGCCTCGCAGACCGCATCGCCACTTCGCAGGGCCCACGGGCCCTGCGAAGTGCACGCCGCCTCTGCGAGGAGGCGGCCGGGCGTCGCTCGTGCGCGGCCCGGGCTCAGGTGTTGGGCTTCTTGCCGTGGTTGGCGCTCTTCTTGTTACGGTCGCGCCGCTTGCGGGCCCGCTTCGACATGATCGTTCCTCCTTCCGGTCGCCTCTGCCCGGCCAAGCCACGTGCTCCGTGTTGAACGGGCGTCGCGTTGGCTTCACCTCAGCAGAAGCTGAGCCATGGTCGCACGTGGTTGGATGGGGCCAACGCGCGCGGGGGAGGCCGTGAAGTGTCCACGCTGAGCGAGCTGCTCGCCGACCACACCGAGCTGCCCGGCGGCACCGTCGAGCACCTGCAGCGGGTGGTGGCCGAATGGCAGCTGCTGGCCGACATGTCGTTCGCCGACTTCCTGCTCTGGATCCCGCTCGGCCCGGATGGCGACCTCGCAGGCTCCGGCGCGGGCAACACCTTCCTGTGTGTGGCCCAGGCCCGCCCCACCACCGGGCCCACGGCGCACCCCGAGGACGCCGTCGGCATGCGCGTCGCCGCCTGCGCGCACCCCCAGCTGCGGCGGGCCGTCATCGAGGGCCGGATCTGCCGCGACGAGGAGCCGCGCTGGCACCTGGAGGTGCCGGTCCGCTCGGAGACGATTCCGGTGCGGCACGCGGGCAAGGTCGTCGCCGTGCTCTCCCGCGACGCCAACCTCGCCATGCCCCGCGTCCCCAGCCCGCTGGAGATCGCCTACCTGGGCAGCGCCTCGGACCTCTGCCAGATGGTGGCGGACGGCACCTTCCCGCCGCGTGCGGCCGTCGTGGGCGCCGACACCAGCCCCCGCGCGGGCGACGGCGTCATCCGGCTCGACGCGCTCGGCCTCGTCGCCTACGCGAGCCCCAACGCGCTCTCGGCGTACCACCGGATGGGCCACGCGAGCGACCTCGTCGGCCTCTCGTTGGCCACCGAGACGCGCGGGCTGGTGGCCGACCCCTTCGACGCCGCCGAGATCGCCGCCCGCATCGACGGCGCGCTCGCCGGCCGCCACTCGCCGCGCATCGAGGTGGCGGCGCAGGGCGCGTCCATGCTGGTGCGTGCGTTGCCGCTGCGGCCGCGAGGGGACCCCGCGGGCGCACTGGTGCTCGTGCGCGATGTCACCGACCTGCGCCGCCGCGACCAGGCGCTGCTGTCCAAGGACGCCACGATCCGGGAGATCCACCACCGGGTGAAGAACAACCTGCAGACGGTGGCCGCGCTGCTGCGCCTGCAGGCCCGCCGCACCTCCATCCCGGAGGCCCGGCGGGCCCTCTCGGAGAGCGTACGGCGGGTGAACTCGATCGCGCTGGTCCACGAGTCGCTCTCCGCGTCGGTGGCCGAGCGCGTCGACCTCGACGAGCTGGTCGACAAGGTCCTCCCCGCGATCGGCGACGGCGCCACCGCCGATGTGCGGGCGAAGGTCCGCCGCGACGGCAGCTTCGGCACGCTGTCGGCCGCGCTCGCCACCCCGCTCGTCCTGGTCCTCACCGAACTGGTGCACAACGCGCTCGCGCACGCGTTCGACCCGGGGACCACCGGCGAGGTGGTGGTCACCGCCCGCCGCTGCGCGGGCGCGCTCGACGTCACCGTGGCCGACGACGGCAACGGGCTGCCGCCCGGCTTCGACATCGACGCGTCGGCGGGACTGGGCCTTTCGATCGTTCGCACCCTGCTGGAGTCGGAGCTGGGCTCCACACTGTGTGTCCGGCCTCGGCCGGGTGGGGGAACGGAGGCCCTCATCACGCTCTCTTTGCGGGGGCGTTAACCTCAGCCACTGTGACCGCGGCCCGGTCGCCGAAGTGGGTCGTGGTCCCCGCCGGAGCTGCTCGCCCGGTGGGACGACCGCGGGCCCGCAACCGGGTGCTGTCCGGCTGCGGGCCCGCGGTGGGGGAGTCGCGTAGGTCGGTTGTTCAGGCCGTACGTGCGCGCGTGCGCGCGTTGCGGCGCTTCAGGGCGCGCCGCTCGTCCTCGCTCATGCCGCCCCAGACGCCTGCGTCCTGGCCGCTCTCGAGCGCCCACGTGAGGCACTCGCTGACCACGGGGCAGCGTCTGCAGACGGTCTTGGCCTCGGCGATCTGCAGCAGCGCGGGCCCGCTGGTCCCCACGGGGAAGAACAGCTCGGGGTCCTCGTCGCGGCAGATAGCGCGGTGACGCCAGTCCATGGTGCTCTGCTCCTCGTACTTGCGCGATCGGGGTCGCGCCGATCGTCCGTCACGGTGTTTCCGCGCTTGTGAAGGGTTTCACGAGCGCGCTCGATCTTCAAGGGCCGAGACCCAACCGCTAGGTGAGTGCCCCCACCTTCTCACCGCAACGAGTGACCTGGAGTTCGGTTACCCGTCCCGGCGAGGGTTGACCTCGGTCGCCCGTCGGATACTCGGTTGCCCACGTCTCCAACGGACCAGACGGGAAATCGTTCCCCGCCGCCGTTCCGTTTCGCCTGACCTACCTTGCGGCACCGTTTGTCCAGGTGCGAGCCCTTATCGGCTCGACGGTCCGCTTAGCGCGGTGAATGGCCCTGATCTGTCACCCGTGCGTGTGATGGCACAGGGGTGCCCGGCCGTCGACCGTTCGTCTCAAGCAACGACTCGTAGCGCACCGGTTACCGCACGAAACCGCACATCCGGGTGGTGACCCAGGTGTTCGCCGTCCACCTGGAGGGCGACGGGCTCGGCCGCCCGCACCCGCACGTCCCCGACGGCATCCTGGCGCAGCACGTGGCGGCCGCGGGGGTCGCCTTCTGCGCGCAGGATGTGCCGCAGCGTCGTGGCGATCGTGCACACGCCCAGATCACGGAGGCCGAACACGCCAAGGCCTTCCCCGAGCACCGCCCCCGGGTTGGTCCGCACCGGGCGCGAGCCGAGGTACGTCCAGGTGTCGCTGGTGCTGACGAACGCCGTTCGCACGTCGGCGACGGCCGCCGCGCCCGCGATCTCCACGCGCATCGACGGTGGCCTGCGCCGCTGGCCGAGGTACTGGCGCACGGCGGTGGTCGCGTAGCGCAGCGGGGTGGCCGCGCGGCCCGCGGCCCGCGCGCGCTCGACGGCCGCCACGACCTCGGCGTCCCAGCCCAGCCCGGCGTTGAACGTGAACCAGCGCCCCGCCGTGTCCCCCTCGGGCTGCGCGTGACCCAGGCCGACCAGCCTGCTCGCACGGTGTCCGAGCGCCTCCAGCAGGCGCGCGGTGGCCGCCATCGGATCCACCGGGAGGCCGAGCGCACGGGCGAACACGTTCGCCGACCCGCCGGGCACGATGGCGACGAATGGACCGTCGAAGGTGTCGCCCGGACGGCCGTCGGTCGCCGCGAGTACGCCGTTGACCACCTCGTTGAGGGTGCCGTCGCCGCCGTGCGCCACCACGAGCTCGATCCCGTCCCGCACGGCCTGCGCGGCGGCCTCCGCCGCGTGCCCGCGCCGCTCGGTCTCCAGCACGTCGAGCTTGACCTCGCCCGCCAGCGCGCGCGCGATGACGTCGCGGCCCGCGGCCGTCGTCGTCGTCGCGTGGGGGTTGGCCACCAGCAGCGCGCGCACGGCGGCACCCTACGGTGCCCGCCGCCGGGCCTATCGTGGAGGGCGTGACCCGCGACACGCCGCCGCCCCAGATCCGCGTCGCAGGCGTGCTGGTGGGCCTGCAGGGCGTCGCCGCACTGGTGTTCGCCGTTCTGGTCGGGATCCAGGACGCCGCACAGCCGCTCGCTTCGGTGCTCGGCGAGGTCGGCTATTTCGCGGTGATCGGGCTCGCGCTCGTGTTCGTCGGCGCGGCCCTCTCGACCGGCCGCCGCGGAGCCCGCACCCCCGCAATCGTCACCCAATTGTTATTGCTGCCGGTCGTCTACTCGCTGATCGGGCCGTCCCGACAACTCGCCCTCGGCATCCTCGTGGGCATTTACGTCATAGCAACGTTCCTGCTCCTCATCAGCGAACGGTCCCGGGCATGGGCGACGGCGCCGTACTCCCGAGAGCCGTGAGCGCTGCTCCGTCGAGCCGGAAGCTCGTCCATTCGTCCATCGGCACCGCGCCGAGGGTGCGGTAGAACCCGATGGCCGGTGCGTTCCAGTCCAGCACGGACCACTCCAGCCGCCCGTAGCCGCGCTCGACGCACTCGGCCGCCAGCCGGGCGAGCAGCGCGCGCCCGAGGCCGTGGCCGCGGAAGCGTGGGCGCACGAACAGGTCTTCCAGATAGATCCCGTGCACGCCGCGCCAGGTCGAGAAGTTCAGAAACCACAGCGCACAGCCAGCCGCCTCGCCGTCGATGACGGCGACGTGGCCGAACAGCGCAGGGGTCGGGCCGAAGAGCGCGGTCGTGAGCTGCTCCTCGGTGAGGTGGCACTCCTCGGGGGCGCGCTCGTACCCGGCGAGCTCGTGCACCATGGCGACGATCGCGGGGACGTCGCCCTCGGTAGCGGAACGGATCACGCCAGGGGACGGTAGTTGAGGCCGTCGATCCGGGGCACGCCCCGCTCGTCGCCCAACACGGCCCAGCCTGCCGCGTCCATCGCGAAGTGCACGCCGTCGGTGGCCGGGCGGTCGAGCCAGCGGCTCACCAGCACGCGGCTGAAGTGCCCGTGCCCGACGAGCACGACGTCGCTGTCCGCGGCCCGCGCGTCGGCGAGCACGGAATCGGCGCGTGCCGCCACCTGCGCGGCGGTCTCGCCGTTCGGGCAGGGGTCGGTCCAGACCGTCCAACCCGGCACGGTCTCGCGGATCTCCTCGGTGGTGACGCCTTCGAAGTCGCCGTAGTCCCACTCGACCAGCCGGTCGTCGATGCGGTCGACGGTGAGGCCCGCCAGCTCGGCGGTGTCGCGTGCGCGGAGCCGGGGGCTGCACCACACGAGCGGTTGCGAGTCGCCCAGCAGGTACCGCCCGACGCCGCCGGTGGCCTTCGCGAGCAGCCGTCCCCGGTCGGTGAGGGGGATGTCGGTGCGCCCGGTGTGCTTTCCGGAGCGCGACCACTCCGTCTCGCCGTGGCGGAGCAGGAAAACCCGAGGCGCGGACACAGGAGGACCCTAACCGGCTCGCGCGCGGAAGACGTCGGTGACGGCCGGTTGTTCGGCGTGACCTCGCGGTTTAGTGATCATCGAACGGGCTACCCGGCTGCGTGGCCAAAGAGGGCTGCCCAACCCGAAGGACAGTTGATGTTCCTGCACAACAAACGGATGATGTACACGGTCAGTGTCGATCAGCCCAACCCGGCGTTCGCCAAGATGTTGCTGGAGCAGTTCGGCGGACCGAACGGTGAGCTCGCCGCCGCGATGCGGTATTTCACGCAGGGCTGGAACGAGACGGACGAGCGGCGCCGCAGCCTGCTGCTCGACATCGCCACCGAGGAGCTGTCCCACCTGGAGATGGTGGCGCAGACACTGCACATGCTGCTCAAGGGCTCGCCGTCCGAGCTGGTCGACCAGGTCGAGGGCAACTACCTCGGCGACCTGCTCGGCGGCAAGCTGCCCGACTACGTGAACATGTCACTCAACAGCGGCGAGAACCTGCTGGGGGGCGGCGGCCCACGGCTCACCGACTCGATGGGCGCACCCTGGACCGCGGCCTACGTCGACACCCTGGGGGAGCCCGCCGCCGACCTCCGTTCGGACATCGCCGCGGAGGCCCGCGCGAAGATCACCTATGAACGGCTGATCAAGTTCACCGACGACGCCGGGGTCAAGGACACCCTCAACTTCCTCATGACCCGCGAAGTCGCCCACCAGAAGATGTTCGAAGCCGCACTGGCCTCGATCGAGCAGAACTTCCCGCCCGGCATGCTGGAGGGCGACCGGAAGCTCGGCCACGCGTACATCGCGGACTCGGGCAACTTCGGCGAGTCCGGCAAGCACGACGGGCCGGACACGAGCGGCTTCGATCTGGCCCAGGCGAACAGCGAGTGGGGCTTCGAGCTGGACACGGAGCCGGTCAAGCACGCGGCGAGGTAGGAAGCGAGGCGGTCCGGTCCGACGCGGCCGGACGCCCGGCCGGGAACCCCGGCGCAGGCAGGCGGCGCATGTGGCCGCCTGCCTGCGCCGGTTTCGCGGCTGCTACGAGGCCTGCTTGGTCTCCCAGAAGATCGTGTCGATCTGCTTGATCAGGTCGAGCAGCTCCTGACCGGTGGCCGGGTCGGTGGACGCCTTCACGCCGCCGGGGCCGCCGCCAGCCTTCTTCGTAGCCTTGTTGAACAGCTCGTTCAGCTCCGGGTACTTCTCGAAGTGCGGCGGCTTGAAGTAGTCGGTCCAGAGCACCCACAGGTGGTGCTTGACGAGGTCGGCCCGCTGCTCCTTGATGTCGAGCGCGCGGGTGCGGAACTCGGGATCGTCGTTGCCCTGGTACTTCTCCTGGATGGCCTTGACCGACTCGGCCTCGATGCGCGCCTGCGCCGGGTCGTACACGCCGCAGGGGAGGTCGCAGTGCGCGGTGGCCTCCAGCCGCGGGCGGAGAATGCGGGACAGCCGCATGGGTCCTCCCTGAAAGGGTGATCGTTCTGGCTGGTCTGACACTACCCCCGGGCGCGGGCGGGGGCAGCGCATGAGGTGGCCCAGAAGGTGGCCCAGTAGATGGCACAGGGTCGGGGTGCGCGGGCCGTCGATGTCGCCCACCCTGCACCACGGCGACGTCGTACTCGCCCGCTTCGGCGACCCGCCGCGGCCCGGTGACGTGGTGCTCGTCGGCTGGGCGGCGCGGCCGGGGCAGCTGTCGGTGAAGCGCGCCGTGCGGCCCCACGACGAGGGCTGGTGGGTGCTGGGCGACAACCCCTTCGGCTCGACGGACTCGCGCACCCTCGGCCCGGCACAGGTGCGAGCGGTCGTGCGTGGCCGCATCTGGCCGCGTCCCGGCCGCATCCCGGCCCGCACACATCGCGGGTAGCCGTGTGTCCGGTGCCACCACGCCCCCGAAAGCGGCGCGCACGCGGTACCGTCATCCCGTACCCGACCGCCCACCCCGGTCCGCCGCCTACCCGCGGCCCACGGCCGAGCGGTGGCCGTCCGGCACGTGCGGGCCCGTACCCATGGCCCCGGTGCGCGACGACAACAGCCGACCGCACCGAGGAAGAACCCATGACTGCTCCTTCACCCGCCCACGTCGCGACCGCGCTTGACGAGCGGGTGGTCCGATCGATGCCCCCAGCTGGCGCGACCCGAGTCCAACCGTCCGGCGACGAGATCTTCGCCGCGCACGCGGGCGGCAAGCTCGCCACGGGGCTGCGGGCGCCGCTCGCCGACGCCCGCGACCTCGCCATCGCCTACACGCCAGGCGTCGCGCAGGTCAGCCTGGCCATCGCCGCCGAGCCCGCGCTCGCCCGTCGCTACACCTGGGCCGACCGCCTCGTCGCGGTGGTCAGCGACGGCACCGCCGTGCTCGGCCTCGGCGACATCGGCCCGCGTGCCGCGCTCCCCGTGATGGAGGGCAAGTCGGCGCTGTTCAAGGCGTTCGGCGGCCTCGACTCGATCCCGATCGTGGTGGACACCACCGACGTCGACGAGATCGTCGAGACGCTCGTGCGGCTGCGGCCCAGCTTCGGCGCGGTCAACCTGGAGGACGTCGCCGCGCCGCGCTGCTTCGAGCTGGAGCGGCGGCTGATCGAGGCGCTGGACTGCCCCGTCATGCACGACGACCAGCACGGCACCGCGATCGTCCTGCTCGCCGCCCTCCGGGGGGCGTGCGCGGTGCAGTGCCGCCCGGTCGAGGGCCTGCGCGTCGTGGTCTCCGGCGCGGGCGCGGCGGGCGTCGCCTGCGCGCGGATCCTGCTCGGCGCGGGCGTGCGCGACGTCGTCGTCCTCGACTCCCGCGGCGTGCTCGACGCGGCTCGCGCAGGCGAGAAGGCGGCGCTCGCCGCGGTGAGCAACCCGCGCGGCGTCCGCGGCGGCCTCGCCGAGGCGTTGGCGGGCGCGGACGTGTTCGTCGGCCTCTCCGGGGCCACCCTGCCCGCGGAGCTGCTCACGTTGATGGCGGCGGAGTCGGTGGTGTTCGCGTTGTCCAACCCGGACCCCGAGGTGCACCCGGACGTCGCGCGACGACACGCCGCGATCGTCGCCACCGGCCGCAGCGACTTCCCCAACCAGATCAACAACGTGCTCGCGTTCCCCGGCGTCTTCCGCGGCGCCCTGGATGCGGGCGCCCGACGCATCACCGAGCGGATGAAGATGGCCGCTGCCGACGCCATCCACGCGGTGGCCCGGGACGATCTCGGCCCGGAGCGGATCGTGCCGAGCCCGTTCGACCCGCGGGTCGCGCCCGCGGTCGCCGCCGCGGTCGCGGCCGCCGCCAGGGCGTGATCACCGGCTCGGGCTCGGAAACCAGGGTGAGTCGTACGTCCTGACACCGCGAGTTGGCGATTTCGGCGCGTCGAAACGGCGAACACGGCGTGGCGAATCGTGCGACTCACCGTTGAAGCGGCCGAATCCGGGCGGGGAGGCGGGTAGGGCGGGTAAGGCGGTTAAAGAGATCCGCGGATCGTGTCGCGGCGGGCGTCGTTGAGGGTGTGACGCCCGCCGCACCACGTCAGGAGACCGCCGTGAGAGAGCCCGACGCGCGGAGCGGCGCCGTCGCCCGCGCCGACCTGTTCCGCTCTCGACAGGCCGCACTCGGCCGGGCACGCCACCCCGAGGCGCTCCGGTTCGCCGCCAGCGTGGCCAGCGCGATGTCCGAGCCGTCGGCGGCCCCCCGCCCTGCCGCGGTCGGCGACCTCCCGCTGCCTGACGGCCCCGCCGTCGTGTGCGACCACGCAGGCCGGATCGTGCGCTCCAACGCCGCCTTCCACCGCCTGGCGGGCGCCGCGCAGGACGCCGACCTGTTCGGAATGCGCCTTTCGCAGATTCTCACCGGTCCCGACCGGGACGCTCGGCTCCTGCGAACCGACGGAGACACGGTGGCAGTCGGCGTCGTCCGGTTCGGCCCGCTCGATGCCGAGCTGGGTGTGGTCGCGCTGGTCGAGCGGGATGGGCCCACGGCGGGGCGGGTGGACCGCACCTGGGCGGCGGAGCTGGAGCGCCTGGCCCGGGTCGGGACGTGGAGTCTCGACCTCGGCACCGACGTGCTCGCGCGGAGCGACACCTTGGAGGAGCTCTATCGCGACGTCGGGCTCGATCCCGCCTGCGGCGTCGAGCGCAGGCAGGCCGACGCCCTGCGGGCGGTGGTGGCGGCAGGCACCGCGCGCCCCGGCGACCATCACGACCATGCCGAGTTGCACCTGCCCGGCGACGTGCGGCTGTCCTGCCGGGCCGAGGTCGAGTGGGCCGCCGACGGCGCCGTGCTGCGCGTCGTCGGCGTCGTGCGCGACGTCAGCGAGGCGCAACGGCACGCCCAGCGCTTCGCCGACCTCATGACCGTGATGCCCGGCGGGGTGGCCGTGCTGGACCCGGCGGGCCGGATCGTCTCGACCAACCCCGGGCTGTGCGCGCTGCTGGGCGCGCCCGCCGAGCGGCTCCGCGGGATGGCGGTGTCCACGCTGGCCGCCGAGCCGTCGGTCGGCGAGCATCCGAGCTGGCTGCGGCCCGTGCCGCCGGGCGCGCAGTACGGGTACCACGTCGACGGCGCGCCGCTGCTGCGCGCCGACGGCACCACGGTCTGGTGCGAGCTGGACGTTGCGGGCATCCAGGCGGAGGACGGCAGCACGCAGTGGCTGATGGTGGTCACCGACGTCGCCGAGCGGCGGCGGGCGGCCGAGCTGCTGCGGCGCGCCGGGAGGGTCGACGAGCTCACCCGCCTGCCCAACCGCGCCGCCTGCCTCGAGCTGCTCGACCGGCTGTTGGCGGGGCCCGGTCGGGCGCGGGTCGCCGTCGTGTGCGGCGGCCTCGACGACTTCCAGCGCATCAACTCCGCCCTCGGCCACGAGGCGGGCGACGACCTGCTCGTGACGCTCGCCGGACGGCTGCAGCGCGACCTGCCCGTCAGCTGCACCGCGGCGCGGTTGTCCGGCGACGAGTTCGTGGTGGTCTGCGCCGACCACGCCGAGGTGGGCGGTCCGGACCAGCTCGCGGTCCTGGTCGCTGACCTCCTCCGCACGGTGATCACGGTGCACGGCGGGCCGGTGGACATGACGGCGTCGGTCGGCCTGGCCACCCCCGTGCCCACCGGCGACGTCCGCGCCGCCGACCTGCTGCGCTTTGCCGAGGCCGCGATGCTGGACGGCAAGCGCAGGCAGCGCCGCGGCGGGATCGCGGTGGCCACCGACGGCGTGGTGAGCACCGCCACCCGCGCGCTGGAGCTGGAGGCGGAGCTGCAGGCCGCGATCGCCGCCGACGCGCTCGTCCTCGAGTACCAGCCGGTCGTCGGGCCGGACGGGCGGGTGTTGTCGCTGGAGGCGTTGGTGCGCTGGGCACACCCCGAGCGGGGGACGATCCCGCCCGCCGAGTTCCTTCCGGTCGCCCAGCGCAGCGGGCTGCTGCGCGAGCTGGACCGGTGGGTGCTGCGCACGGCCGCGGCCGAGGCCGCGAGCTGGCCGGCGCCCGAGGGCCGGGCGCCCGCCGTGGCCGTCAACCTCGCCGGGCTGCTGCCCGGCGATGTCGACTTCGCGACCGAGGTGCGCGACGCCGTGACCGGCGGCGGCCTGCCCTGGGACCGGCTCGTGCTCGAGCTGGTGGAGACCAGCCTCGTCGCGCTTCCGCCGCACGCGCTGGCCGCCATGGCGGGCCTGGCCGAGCGCGGCGTCCGGTTCGCGGTCGACGACTTCGGCACCGGCTACTCCTCACTGGCCCGGCTCAAGGAGCTGCCCGCGCAGACGGTGAAAGTGGACCGCGCGTTCGTCACCGGGATCGCCGAGGACCCGGTGGACTTCGCGGTGGCCCGCGCCGTGGTGGACATGGCGCGCGCGATGGGCCGCACCACGGTGGCCGAGGGGGTGGAGACTGCCGAGCAGTTCCACGTGCTGCGTGGCATCGGCGTCGACGCCTACCAGGGCTGGCTGTTCGCCCGCCCGCTGGCGCCTGGGCAGGTGCGTGCGCTGCTCGTGACCGGCCGGCTGGAAACGCCTGCCGCCCGCGCCTGAAAGCCGGGTCGCGGAAGGATCACAGCTTCTGCGAACTGTCGGTGCCCCGGGTTAGGTTGACCCGACACGGCGGCCGGCGAATGGCCGTCGGTGATCCCCGGAGGCCCTCGGTGATCGAGTTCCGAGGTGTGACCAAGCGCTATCCGGACGGCACCGTCGCCGTCGACGAGTTGGATCTCACGGTCGACGCGGGCCGCATCACGGTGTTCGTCGGCCCGTCGGGCTGCGGCAAAACCACGTCGCTGCGCATGATCAACCGCATGATCGAGCCCACCGAGGGCACGATCACGGTCGACGGGCAGGACATCATGGCGGGCGATCCCGCGCAGCTGCGGCGGGGCATCGGCTACGTGATCCAGCAGGCGGGCCTGTTCCCGCACCGCACGATCCTCGACAACATCGCCACGGTGCCGCTGCTGCTGGGCTGGAAGAAGACCCGCGCCCGCAAGCGGGCGGCCGAGCTGATGGACACGGTCGGGCTCGCGCCGGAGATGGCCAAGCGCTACCCCACCCAGCTGTCGGGCGGGCAGCAGCAGCGCGTCGGCGTCGCCCGGGCGCTGGCCGCCGATCCGCCGATCCTGCTCATGGACGAGCCGTTCAGCGCGGTCGACCCGGTCGTGCGCGAGAGCTTGCAGGAGGAGCTGCTGCGGCTGCAGGGCGAGCTCGGGAAGACGATCGTGTTCGTCACCCACGACATCGACGAGGCCGTCAAGCTCGGTGACAAGGTCGCGGTGATGCGGGTGGGCGGCAAGCTCGCCCAGTACGACCAGCCGGGGCAGCTGCTCGCCCGGCCGGTGGACGACTTCGTCGACAACTTCGTAGGCCGCGACCGCGGCTACCGGGGGCTGGGCTTCCGGTCGTCGGCCACGCTCATGCTCGGCGAGCTGCCCACGGTCACGCTCGGCGAGAAGGCGGCCCCCGATGCCGGGTGGGTGCTCGTCGTCGACACCGATGGCCGCCCGCAGGGCTGGCTCAACACCGCCGAGTCGGCGCCCGACACGGTGGTGGGGCAGGAGCATCTGGTGCCCGGCGGCTCGCTCTACGACGTGGGGTCCGGCTCGCTGCGCAGCGCGCTCGACGCGGCGCTGTCCTCCCCGTCGGGGGTCGGCGTGGCGGTCGACGAGCAGGGCGTGGTCGCCGGGTCGGTCAGCGCCGATGACGTGCTGCGCGTGCTCGACGACGCCCGCCGCGACGAGGCGGTGGCCTAGGTAAATGACCTGGGTACTCGGCAATCTCGACCTCATCGGGGGGCTGCTGCTGCAGCACCTCTACTTCGCGCTGCCGCCGATCGTCATCGGGCTCGTGCTCGCGATCCCGCTGGGCTGGCTGGCCAACCGCAACACGGCGCTGCGCAGCACCCTCGTGAACGTCTCGGGGCTGCTCTACACGATCCCGTCGCTGGCGTTGTTCGTGCTGCTGCCGCCGCTTCTGGGCACCGGCATCCTCAACCCCGCCAACGTGATCGTGGCGCTCACGATCTACACGGTCGCGCTGCTCGTCCGCACGGTCACCGACGGGCTGGGCGCGGTGCCGCCCGTAGTGGTCAACTCGGCCACGGCCATGGGCTACACCCCGTTCCGCCGGTTCCTCGGCGTCGAGCTGCCGCTCGCCGTCCCGGTGATCCTCGCGGGGCTGCGGGTGGCGTCGGTGTCCTCGATCAGCCTGGTCACCGTCGGTGCGGTGATCGGGTTCGGCGGGCTGGGCAAGATGTTCACCGATGCGTTCCAGCGCGACATCCCGGCGGAGACCATCGCGGGCATCGTGCTCGTCCTGCTGCTCGCGCTCGCCCTCGACGGGCTGATCCTGCTGGTGGGGCGCGCGCTCACACCGTGGAGCCGGGCCGTCTCGACGGTCGGGAGGCCCGCATGAGCTACTTCGGCTGGCTGTTCGACCCGGCCCACTGGACGGGCTCCGACGGCGTCCCCGCGCGCCTGGTCGAGCACCTCGGCTACGTGGCCCTCACGATGATCGTCGCGCTGGTGCTCGCGGTGCCGATCGGGGCCTGGGTCGGGCACACCGGGCGCGGCGGCTTCCTCGTCGTCGGCTCGGCCAACGCCTTGCGCGCCCTGCCCACGCTCGGTGTGCTGATCCTGCTGGTCACCCCGTTCGGGCTGAGCATTCTCGGCCCGCTCGTGGCGCTGATCGTGCTGGCCGTGCCACCGGTGCTGGCGGGCACCTACGCGGGGGTGCACAACGTCGATCCGGCCGTGGTCGACGCGGCCCGCGGCATGGGCATGCGCGGCCGCGACGTGCTGCTGGGCGTCGAGCTGCCCAACGCGCTTCCGCTGATCATCGGTGGCGTTCGCAGCGCGGTGCTGCAGGTCGTCTCCACGGCCACAATCGCCGCGTACGTCGGCCTCGGCGGCCTCGGCCGGTACATCTTCGACGGCCTCGCCCAGCGCGACTTCCCGCAGATGATCGGGGGCTCGCTCCTGGTCGCGGTGCTCGCGATCGTGGCCGACCTGCTGCTGGCGGCATTCCAGAAGATCGTTGTCTCGCCCGGCCTGCAGGTCGTCCCGCGCGGCCCGCGCAGATTGCGCGCGGTGCCTATCACCCGTCCCGCCACCGGCCCCGACGCTGCCCGTGCGGCCTGATCCCGAGACCCCCATCTGGAGGAACCCACCATGACACGCTCCCTGATCACCCGCACCGTGGCCCTGGCGGCCACCGCGTGCCTCGCCCTCGCCGCCTGTGGAGGCGGCGGCAACCCGTTGTCCAACGGCGGCTCCGGTTCGGGTGGCGGTGGTTCATCGCCGACGATCGTCGTCGGCTCGGCCAACTTCACCGAAAACCAGATCCTCGCCGAGATCTACGCCCAGGCGTTGCAGGCCAAGGGCGTCAACGTCACCAAGAAGCTGTCCATCGGCAGCCGTGAGGCCTACTTCCCGGGCCTGCAGGACGGCTCGATCGACCTCATCCCCGAGTACACCGGGGTGCTGCTGCAGTACCTCAACAAGTCGGCCACCGAGACCGCGCCCGACGCCGTCTACACCGCGCTGCAGAAGGCGCTGCCCAGCACCCTCACCGTGCTGCAGAAGTCCAGCGCGGAGGACAAGGACGCGGTGGTCGTCACCAAGGACACGGCCACCAAGTACAACGCCACGTCGATCGCCGATCTGGCCGCCCATTGCGGGCAGCTCGTGTTCGGCGGCCCGCCGGAGTTCAAGACCCGCCCCGACGGCATCCCGGGCCTCCAGAAGACCTACAACTGCACGTTCAAGGACTACAAGGCGCTCGACGCGGGCGGCCCGCTCACCGTGGCCGCGCTGAAGAACGGCGATGTGCAGGCGGCGGACATCTTCAGCACCGACGCATCCATCGTGGCCAACAACTTCGTCGTCCTGCAGGACCCGAAGAACAACTTCGCGGCGCAGAACGTCGTCCCGCTGATCAACAAATCGAAGGTGAACGACACGATCACCCAGACGCTGAACGCGATCTCGGCGAAGCTCACCACCGACGGCCTCACGAAGCTCAACGCCGAGGCGTCGTCGGACACGAAGCCGAGCCCGGAGACCGTGGCGAAGAACTGGCTGAGCCAGAGCGGGCTGACCTGATCCCGCGGCGCGCGGCAGGCGCCACGAGCGCACTTCGCACCCCTGCCGTCACCCAACCGCTTGCCCGGCCTAACGGTTAGTAGTAGCTTACCGTTCGTCATGGCTAACGTAAGCGCGATGTTCACGGCCCTCGGGGACCCCACCCGTCAGGCGATCTTCGAGCGGCTCTCCCACGGCCCACTGGCCGTCGGGCAGCTCGCCGGGGCGCTTCCGGTGAGCAGGCCCGCGGTGTCCCAGCACCTGCGGGTGCTCAAGGACGTGGGGCTGGTCTTCGACCGCCAGGAGGGCACGCGCAGGCTCTACCAGGTCGATCCGGACGGGCTCGCGCAGCTGCGGGCCCATCTGGACGCGTTCTGGGCGCGCTCGTTGGCCGCGTTCGCCCATCGGACCCGGGAGTTGAACACCGTGGACAGCACTGTGGAAGCCGCCGTCGAGGCCGTCCGGCGCGAGGTCGTCGTCGAGGTCGGACAGGCCGTCGCCTTCGAAATATTCACCGCGGACATGACGTCGTGGTGGCCCGCCCATCACTACATCGGCTCGGCGCCGATCCAGGAGATCGTCATCGAGCCCCGGGTCGGTGGGCGCTGGTACACCCGCCACGAGGACGGCACGGAGACCGACACCGGCGTCGTCACGGCCTGGGAGCCGCCCGCCCGGTTCGGCGTCACGTGGCAGATCGGCGCCGACTGGAAGTTCCACCCCGACCTGGTCACATCGGTCACGGTGCGGTTCACGGCGGAGGGCCCGGCCCGCACCCGCGTCGTACTGGAGCACGACGGCCTCGAGGCCTACGGCGCCGACGCCGCCGCAATGCGCGAAACGTTCGAGGCCGAAGGCGCCTGGACCGCCACCCTCGCCGCGTACGCCGCCCGCGCCGCTCGATGAAGTACGTCGTCCTCTACGCCTCCGCCGACGACGTCGCGCACCGGGCCCCGCCGCACTTCCCGGCCCACAAGGCGCGGCTCGACACGTTCCACGCCTGCGGCGACCTGCTGATGGTCGGCACGTTCGCGGACCCCCAGGCCCAGGGCTCGATGGCGATCTTCCGCACGCGCGAGGCCGCCGAGGAGTTCGTCGCGGGCGACCCCTTCGTGCTGAACGGGGTCGTGGCGAGCTACGAGATCCGGGACTGGCACGAGATCCTCACCTGAGTGGGGCCCGACCCGGCCGCCATGGCCCACCGGTCCCCCTCCGCGTCATGATCACCAGTTCGGCGCGCATAGCGGCCAAATCCGGCCGGTTTCGCGCCGAAGCGGTGATCATGGCCGGGCCGGGCCGGGCCGGGGCGGGCCGGGGCGGCCGGGGGGCGGGGCGGCCCGGGGCGGGGCGGCTACAACGCCGGGATCACCGACCGTCCGTAGGCCTCGATCGTCGCCTCGCGGGCGTCGTGCATGGCGTAGATCGCGAACTGGTCAACGCCGAGCGCCCGCAGGCCCGCGAGCCGGTCGAGCTGCGCCGACGGCGGCCCGAGCAGGCAGAACCGGTCGACCACCTCGTCGGGCACGAAGTCGGTGCTGCGGTTCCCGGCCCGGCCGTGGTGGCTGTAGTCGTAGCCCTCGCGGCCCTTGATGTAGCCGGTGAGCTCGGCCGGGACAGCGGCCGACTCCGAGCCGTAACGGGTGACGAGGTCGGCGACGTGGTTGCCCACCATCCCCCCGAACCAGCGGCACTGGTCCCGGGCGTGCGCCCAAGAATCGGCGCCGCCGTCGACGACGTAGGCGGGCGCAGCCACGCAGATCGTGATCGAGGCGGGGTCGCGGCCCGTCGCCTCGGCCGCGGATCGCACGGTCTTGACCGTCCACTCCACGAGGTAGGGGTCGGCGAGCTGCAGGATGAACCCGTCGGCGCAGCGGCCCACCAGGTCCAGGGCCTTTGGCCCGTAGCCAGCCATCCAGATGGGCAGCTCCGGCACCCCGGCCGCGATCCACGGGATCTGGACCGGTGTGCCGCCCAGGTCGACCGAGCGTCCCGCGGCCAGCTCGCGGATCACCCCGATGGCCGCTTCCAGCCGGGCCAGGGTGGTGGGCGGGCGGCCCTGCACCCGCATCGCGGAGTCGCCCCGCCCGATGCCGCAGATCGTGCGGTGCCCGAACTGCTCGTCGAGCGTGGCGTGCAGGGACGCGATGACCGTCCAGTCCCGGGTGCCCGGGTTGGTCACCATCGGCCCGACGACCATCCGCGAGGTCCGCTCCAGGATCCGCGGGTAGATCACGTACGGCTCCTGCCAGAGCACGTGCGAGTCGAACGTCCAGCCGTGGCTGAACCCGAGCCCCTCCGCGCGGACCATGAGATCGACGACGGTCTGCGCGGGGGGATCGGTCTGCAGAACCAGCCCGATGTCCATCACCGCAAGTATCCGCACGTGTTGCGGCGCAGGAACTGCCCGTCGCCCGCGGCGCCGAGATAGCGGTCGCCGTCGATGATGAGCCGCCCGCGGGAGAGCACCTTCTCGACCTTGCCGGTGATCTCCTTGCCCTCGTAGCAGGAGTAGTCGACGGCCATGTGGTGCGTCGCTGCCGAGAACACCTGCTTCGCGTTCGGGTCGTAGATCACGACGTCGGCGTCGGAGCCCGGCGCGATCGTGCCCTTGCGCGGGTAGAGCCCGAACATCCGCGCAGGCGTCGCGCAGGCCAGCTCGATCCAGCGCCGCCGGGAGATGTGCCCCTCCAGCACGCCGGTGTGCAGCAGGTCCATCCGGTGCTCGACGCCCGGCAGCCCGTTGGGGATCTTGGAGAAGTCGCCGAGGCCCAGCTCCTTCTGGCCCTTGAAGCAGAACGGGCAGTGGTCGGTGGAGACCACCGACAGGTCGTCGGTGCGCAGCCCCCGCCAAAGCGCGGCCTGATGCTCCTTCAGACGCAGGGGCGTCGAGCAGACGTACTTCGCGCCCTCGAAGCCGGGCCGGGCGAGGTCGTCGGTGGACAGGAACAGGTATTGCGGGCACGTCTCGGCGAACGCGTTGTAGCCCTCGTCGCGGGCCTTCGCAATCTCGGCGAGGGCCTTCTCCGCCGACAGGTGCACGATGTAGATCGGCGCGTTCGCCACCTGCGCGAGCTTGATCGCCCGGTGCGTCGCCTCGGCTTCGAGCAGCTCGTGGCGCACGACGCCGTGGTAGCGCGGGTCGGTCTCGCCGCGGGCGAGCGCCTGCTCGATGAGCACGTCGATCGCGATGCCGTTCTCGGCGTGCATCATCGCGAGCGCGCCGGTCTCGGCGGCCCGCTGCATGGCGCGCAGGATCTTGCCGTCGTCGGAGTAGAAGACGCCGGGGTAGGCCATGAACATCTTGAAGCTGGTGACGCCCTCGCCGACGAGCTGCTCCATCTCCTTCAGCGAGCTCTCGTTGACATCGGCCAGGATCATGTGGAAGCCGTAGTCGATGGCGCAGATGCCGTCGGCCTTGGCGTGCCACGCGTCCAGGCCCGCGCGCAGGGTCGCGCCGACCGACTGGATCGCGAAATCGATGATCGTCGTCGTCCCGCCCCAGGCCGCGGCCCGGGTGCCGGTCTCGAACGTGTCGGCCGCGGTGGTGCCGCCGAAGGGCATCTCCATGTGGGTGTGGCCGTCGACGCCGCCGGGGATGACGTACTTGCCGGTCGCGTCGATCACCGTGTCGGCCGTCCAGCCCTGGCCGGTGCCGAGCGCCACGACCGTCTCGTCCTCGATCAGGACGTCGACCGCGAGCTCGTCGGAGGCGGTGACGACGAGCCCGCCCGTGATGAGCGTTCGCACTTGCTCAGACCTCCTCGATTGCGGCGACGAGCGCGGCCAGGCCCTCCTCGGCCTCCGCGCGCGTCAAGGACAGGGGTGGGGCGATGCGCAGCACGTTGCCGTGCAGGCCGCCCTTGCCGATGAGCACGCCGCGGCGCTTCGTGCCCTCCAGCACCGCATTGGCGATGTCGGGGGCGGGATCGCCGTCCCGGACGAGCTCCACGCCGATCATCAAACCCTTGCCGCGGACGTCGCCGACGTGTGCGCTGTCGATCCCGCGCAGCCCGTCGAAGAGCAGCGGCCCCTGCCGCGCGGCGTTCTCCTGGAGCCGGTGGTCGAGCAGGTAGCGCAGGTTGGCCAGCGCCCCCGCGGACGTGAGCGGCGAGCCGCCGAACGTCGAGATCGAGTTCGCGCCGAGCGAGTCCATGATGGACGCGGGCGCGATCACGCCGCCCATCGACAGCCCGTTGCCGACGCCCTTCGCGAACGTCACCAGGTCGGGGGTGAGGTTCGGGTCGGCGCGCCGGTGCGCCTCCCAGCCCCAGAAGTGCTCGCCGGTGCGGCCCCAGCCGGTCTGCACCTCGTCGGAGATCCACAGGATCCCCTTCTCACGCAACACTTCCGCGAACGCGCCGAGCAGGCCGTCGGGGCCCGAGGTGAACCCGCCGACGCCCTGGATCGGCTCGGCGATGAACGCCGCGATGTCGCCGCCCGCCTGGTCGAGCACGTCGCGCAGGTCGGCCACGCACGCGGCGATGAACTCACCGTCCGAGAGCCCCGCGAACGGCGAGCGGTAGCGCTGGCCGCCGTGCACGTAGTAGGTCTGGAACGGCGACAGCGACGTCGGGCTCCAGGACCGGTTGCCCGTGATCGCGATCGTCGAGAACGAGCGGCCGTGGTAGCTGTTGCGCAGCGCGAGGATCTGGTTGGAGCGCCGCAGCGACGACGCCAGCAGCAGCGCCGTGTCGTTGGCTTCCGTGCCCGAGGTCGTGAAGAAGACCTTGGCGTCGGGGATCGCCGACACCGTGGCGATCTGCTCGGCCAGCTCCACCATCGGGCGGTTGAGGTACAGCGTGGAGCTGTGGATGATCCGCCCGGCCTGTTCGCTGACCGCCTTGGTCACCTCGGGCAGGGCGTGCGCGGTCATCGTGGTGAGGATGCCGCCGAAGAAGTCGAGGTAGACGTTTCCCTGCGTGTCCCAGACGTGGCGGCCCTCACCCCGCTCGATCTCGATCGGCTCCTCGTAGTAGATCGCGAGCCAGGAGGGCAGGACGGCGCGGGTGCGGTCGAGGAGGCGCCGCGCCGATGATTCGCTCGCAAGCTCGCTCATGCCTGCACCAGCAGGCCGTAGGCGTCGGGGCGGCGGTCGCGATAGAAGGCCCAGGTCTGGCGCACCTCGGCGATCATGTCCAGGTCGAGGTCGCGGACCACCAGCTCCTCGTCGTGCCCGCTCGCCACGTCGCCGACGAACTGGCCGCGCGGGTCGACGAAGTAGCTCGTGCCGTAGAAGTCGTTGTCGCCGTACTCCTCCACGCCCACCCGGTTGATCGCGGCGACGAAGTACTCGTTGGCCACGGCTGCCGCCGGCTGCTCCAGCTTCCACAGGTACGACGACAGGCCGCGGCTGGTGGCCGAGGGGTTGTAGACGATCTGGGCGCCCGCGAGCCCCAGCGCGCGCCAGCCCTCGGGGAAGTGCCGGTCGTAGCAGATGTAGACGCCGACCGGGCCGACCGCGGTGTCGAACACCGGCCAGCCGAGGTTTCCCGGCCGGAAGTAGAACTTCTCCCAGAAGCCTTTCACCTGCGGAATGTGGTGCTTGCGGTACTTGCCGAGCACCGTGCCGTCGGCGTCGATCACGGCGGCGGTGTTGTAGTAGTGGCCCGCGTCCTCGACCTCGAAGACCGGCACGACCAGCACCATCCCGGTCTCGTGGGCCAGGTCGCGCATGCGCTGCAGGGTGGGGCCCTCGGGCACCCGCTCGGCCCACCGGTAGTGCTCGTTCTCCTGGACCTGGCAGAAGTAGGGGGCGTTGAAAACCTCTTGGAAGCCCATGATCTGCGCGCCCTGCTGCGCCGCCGTGCGCGCGTAGCCCTCGTGGACATCGATCATGGACGCGGTGTCGCCGGTCCATTTGGCCTGCAGGAGCGCTGCTTTCACCACGTTCGCCATCGTCTCGCCTTCCGTACGGATAAGGAGACACTTTCGAACGTCCGACGGCTCCAGGGCAAGAGGGCGCGCGGCCCGGTTACCCGTCGGGGCCGCCGTCCTCGCGGGCGATCAGGGCGCCGAGCAGGTCGACGATGGTCTGTTGGGCCGCCGCGGTGGCGTCCAGCCTGCCCCGGACCTCCAAGAAGCCGCGGTCGACGTGCTCCCGGAGATCGATGATGTCCTCGCGCATCGCGTTCAGCACGCGGTTGTTCTGGGTGCGGAAATCGTCGAACTCGGCGTGGACCTCGGTACGGAACTCCCGCATCTCGCCGCGCATCTCGCCGACCTCCCGGTCGGCGCCGCCCGCGAGGATGCGCGCGGCAGCGGCATCCTGCTCACTGCGCCGGACGCGCTGGGCCAGATCCTGGACGGTGTCCTCCAGTGCGCCGACGCGCCGCTCGAGGTCATCCTTCTCGTCCACACCGGGGATGCTACCGAGGGCGTGCACCCGGGCGGGCCGGAACGGAGCAAGTCGCGCACCGCAGTCCGGCCGCCACGCTGCGGATGGCACTCGTGCGACGGATGATGGGGATTGAACCGAGATAGATTGGCCCCGCGCAGGGTAGGAGCGGGACGGGAGCGGTCGCATGGCGAGCATCGAGGAGGTCCGGGCCGGGATCGGCCAGGCCAACGAGAAGGCCCAGGAGAGCCTGGGTGCCCTCCAGCAGGCGCAGTCGTCGTTGGAGGAGGCGCAGGGCATGTTGATGCAGGCCACGGAGGGCAGCGCCCAGTCCGACGCCCCCGAGGCGAACGGCCTGCTGTCCAAGGCGATCGGGAGCATCACCGAGGTGCAGCAGGACGTCCAGGCCGCGATCCAGGCCGCGGAGGGCGTGGCGGCCCGGCTGTGAGCAGCGTCGAGGAGGTGCGCGTGATGCTGATCGGTGCCGTCGAGCACATCGGTCGGGCCCGGCAGTACGCCGGGGTCGCCCGTGGGCGCCTCGCCGATGCGGTGGGCCTGCTCAGCGGGCTGGGCGAGCACCGGGAGCCGCTGGTCCCGCTCGAGCTGAAGCGTGCCGCCGACGAGCTCGACCGCGGCCTCGACCTGATCGGGGCGGGCGAAACCCGGGTCGCCGACATCGCGGCCCGGTTGTAGCGCCCGTGGTGGCCATCTTCGGCGGAGGCAGGCGGCGGCGCATCCGGGCCGCCTACGACGCGCTCTGCGCGGCCATGGCGGCGGCCGACGGCGCGGCGGGCGTCGCGGCCGAGGGCGCCCGTCGCCGCCACCTGGACGCCCTCGTCGAGCTGTGGCTGCGGGAAGCGGGCATCGACGGGGCGGCCGCCGACCCCGCGCTGCGCGGCCTGCTCACCAATCCGGAGTTCACGCGCGTCGTTCGGGCCGTCGAGGCCGACCGGTCGGCCACCGCCCGCCGCCCCGCCGACACGCTCCCCGCGCTCGACGAGCTCGTCGCCACGTCGACTCCGGGCTCGGCGGGCCGCCCCGACGACTGGCTGGGCAAGCACGGCGAGCACACAGGCGTCAAGAACGTGCCGCCGCTGTGGCGCATCGGGGTCGGGCGGCTCGGCCCGGCGGGCGCGCCGTTCGAGGTGGCGGTGCCGCTGCTGGACGAGTCCCACCTGCAGATCAGCGCGCCGCCGCAGGCCCGCGCCACCGCGCTCGGGCTCGTCGAGAACCTGCTCGTGCGGGTCGTCAGCCACTTCCGGCCGGGCCTCGTGGCGCTGCACGTGTGGGACGTCGAGCACCTCACCGGGCCCCTGCCGGGTCTGCACCCGCTCACCCGCACCGGCATCCTGCACGTGCATGACCCCGCCGGGCTGCCGCACCTGCTCGAGGAGCTCGCCGACCGCATCCGTCGCGTCCACGGCGACGTCCTCGCAACGGGGGAGCAGACGCTCGCGGGCCGCACCCGCACCCGTCGGGAACGGCCGGAGCCGTGGGTGCTTGCAGTGCTGGTCGGCAACCGGCAGCCGCTGCGCGAGGACGAGCACCGCGCGCTCAGCCGCATCGCCCGTGGCGGGCTCGCGTGCGGCGTGCAGCTGATCCTGCTCGACGTGCCGATGGCGATCGGCGCGCCCGTCGAGACCGTCGACATCGACGACCGCGGCCTCGTCCGCACCTCGATGACCGGCCGGTACGTGCAGGTCGAGATCGAACCGCGGTTCCCGGAAGGCCAGGTCAGTGTCGGCTGCCACGCCATCGCCGACGCGCACGAGAGCTGGCGCAGCCGGGTGGGCACGTTCACCGACCTGCTGCCGACGTCGACGTCGGACTGGGGCACCCGCACGTCGAAGACGGGCCTGCGCGCCCCGGTCGGCTTCAACGACGCGGGCGCCGTCGATCTCCTCATCGACGACGCGTCCCCGCACGCGCTGGTCGGCGGCCCCAGCGGCTCGGGCAAGACCAACCTGCTGCTGGCCTGGATCGCGGCGCTCGCCACCCGCTACCCGCCGTGGGAGCTGGAGCTGTACCTGCTCGACTTCAAGGAGGGCGTGTCGTTCGCGGGTTTCTCGCCCGGCAAGACGGACCCGAGCTGGCTGCCGCACGCGCGGCTGATCGGCATCAACGTCAACGACGACCGCGAGTTCGGGCTCGCCCTGTTGCAGTACCTGTCCGACGAGATGCGCCGCCGGGCCGCGGCGGCCAAGGAGCGCGAGGTCACCAAGCTGGAGGACCTCCGCGACGCCGATTCGGGCGGCTACTGGCCACGCATCGTCGCCGTGATCGACGAGTTCCAGTACCTGTTCGCCGAGCGCGATGCCGTCACCCGCGCGTCGCTCACCCTTCTGGAGGACATCGCCCGACGCGGCCGGTCCCAGGGCATCCACCTCGTGCTCGCCAGCCAGGACGTGTCCGGCATCGAGGCGTTCTGGGGCCGTCCGGCGATCTTCGAACAGTTCGTCCTGCGGATCGCGCTGCCCCGGGGCCGCCGGGTGCTCCACGAGCGCAACGAGGCCCCGCTGGAGCTGCCGCGCTGGCACGCCGTGCTCAACCACGAGTCCGGCCTCAAGCACGGCAACCAGGTGGCCCGCATCCCCAACGCGAGCGCCCCCGGCCTGCTCCGTGAGGAGGTGCAGGTGAAGATCCCCGACGAGTGGTTCATCGGTCTCGACGAGCCGCGGCTGTTCGACGGCAGCCTCGCGCCCCGCGTCGCCGAACTGCTGAGCGGCATCGCGACCGGCGACCGGCACGCCCCGATCGGCCAGTCCATCGACCTGCAGGCCAGCCCCGCCGTTGTGGAGCTGCCGGACGCGCCGGGGCGCAACCTCGCCGTCCTCGGCGCGGGGGCGGGCCCTGCTGTGCGCGTGCTCGCGACCGCCGCAGCCGGGCTCGTCGCGGGCTACCCCCCGGGTGCGGTCGACGTCGTGCTCGGCGCGCTCGTCACGGAGGCGGCCGAGCCGGTCGAGGCGCTGCGCAAGCGGCTCGAAGCGGCCGAGCACGAGCCGCGCGTCGTCGGACGGGACGGGATCAAGGCCGTTGTCGAGGAGCTCGCGGCCGGGGTCACCGAGCGTCTCAGCAGCGGCGAGCGGCCCGCCACCGTGCTGGTCCTTTTCGGCGCCGACGCGGCCGACCCGGTGCTGGAGCGCGCGGGCACCGAGGCGCTGCGCGCACTCGTGCACTTCGGGCCCGAGACCGGCCTGCATGTGCTCGGCTGGTGGCGCAGCGCGCCGCGGCTCAAGGCGCTGCTGATGATGGGCGCCGTCGTCGACGACGTCGGCGCGTGGGTGGCGCTCGACGTGCAGGGTGCCGAGCTGCAGTCGCTGTTGCCGGGCACGATGCTCACTTGGTCGCCGCGGCCGGGCCGGGCGCTGTTCTTCGACCGCGCACAGCATTCTTCGCCCAGGTCGTCGTGGTCCCCCGGGAGCTGCCGTGACCGTTTCCGACCGGTACCGTGCCGTCGGCCTCTGGCCCCAGGTCGTCGTGGTACCTGGGGAGCTGCCGTGACCGCCGCCGACGAGTACAAGGCCATCATCGCCGACCTCACGGCGGGCTTCGACACCGACGCGACCCGCAACGCCCAGCGGGTGAAGCAGCTGCAGGTGGCGGTCGCCGAGCTCGGCAGGGAGCTGAAGGCGGCGATCGACCAGCGCGACGTCGCACGGATCGGGAACCTCTTGGCGTGGGAGGACGCCCTGGAGATCCTCTGGGTGGAGTCGTGGATGACGATGAAACCCTTCCCGAAGCCCGACCGGCTCGCCAAAGGCGACCCTGCGGAGCTGGTCACGCGGGTGCAGGCGCGCGTGGCCGAGCTGCGGTCCCTCGTGCGGCGCCGCAGGCTCCGGCGGTAGCCGGCCAGGGTCTCGCTACACCGGCTCGGCGTAGGCGACGACGTTGTCGTCGTACTGCAGGCGGTGCCGGTCGAAGTGCCCCCCGCACGTAATGATCACCAGCCGGGCGGGGGAGCGGAACACCTCGGGCGGCAGCGTGGCCTTCGCGAAGGCGTGCACCTGGGTCACGGCGAACCGCCGTACCCCGCCGTCGGCACCGGTGAGCTCGATCGCGTCGCCCGCCGCCAGGTCGACCAGGTGGAACAGGGCGCCGGGGCCCTGCGCCGCGGTGTCGACGTGCCCGTCGAGCACCAGCGCGTCGCCGCCGCCCGCCCACCAACCGACCACGCGCGGGTCCTCGGGCACCGCGAGCGCCCCGTTGCGGCCGACGGCCACGGGCACGATCGACGCCCGCACGCCGAGGGTCGGCAGCGCGATCCGCACCGGCTTCAGCAGCGGCGGGCGCTCGACGGGCGGGGCGGGCGGCGGAACGGCGGGCACCGCAGGCCCGAGCGGCGGCGCCTGCACGGACGCCCACAGCCGGGCAGGCCACGGCGTCGACACCGAAGCGGGCAGCGCGAAGTCCGCGTGCGCCGGGTCGGCGACGCGGACGACTCCCCAGCCGACCAGCACCAGCCCGACGGCGCATGCGACGTGGGGTGCGGCCCGGCGCCTTCGCGACATCGCGCCCAGTTTGGCACGCGGGTCGCGCAAAGTGACCGGTTGATGCGACTGTCCGGCAAATGGCCGATTGACGCGGCGGCGCTGATCGTCGATGTTCTCCCGGGGGTTCGGCGGAAATATCCGGGATTGCGAGGAAGAAAGGCCCACGATGTCCTACGGTCAGCCGCCGTCATCCTATGGTCAGCCGACGCCGCCGCCCCCGCCGCCGCCCCGGAGGCGCGGGCCGATCATCGGCGCCGTCGTCGCGGCCATCGTCGTGCTCATCGGCATCATCCTCGCCGCCGTCTCCTGCGGGCCGTCAAACCCCACCAACACCGGCGGCAACCCGACGACCACCCCGGCGAGCCAGGTGGTCCCGCCGCCCACCTCCGCGGCACCCGTCGACATGGTCCCGTCGCCGACCTACACGCCGCCGCCCACCACCGCGCCGACCACCGCGTCTACCACCGCGCCGTCGACGAGCCCGGCCAAGCCCGCCGGGCCCGCCCCGAAGGGCGTCAACGCCGGATCCGGTGGGGCCGCCGACCCGGCAGACAACGCCCTCGATGCCACCACGGTCGCCCTCCTGGTCGGTGGTGCGCTCCTGGCGCTCGGCGGCGGCATCGCCCTGGCCCGTCGCAGGGCCTGACGGCTGGTGCGCGGAACCGTCGCCACGGCGATGTCTCCGCGCACCACCTATTCCTCGTCGTCGCGGGCGAGGAACGACGCCAGCCGCTCCACCGCGTCCTCGAATGCGGGGTTGCGGTCGACGAACACGCGCAGTCGCTCGGCCAGCCATTCCACGCTGACCTGCTCCTCGCCCCGGCGGTCGGCGAGCTCCTCGATTCCCCGGTCGGTGGCGTACATTCCTACTCCTCGTCGTCCAGCGCGGCGCTGATCAGCGCCTGCTGCTCCACCTCGTGCACCTTGGACGACCCGGCAGCGGGCGCGGCCATCGCGCGCCGCGACACCCGCTTGATCCCGACCAGGCGCGGCAGCTTCATCGGCAGCGCGAGCCCGAGGAACGGCCACGGCCCCTGGTTGCTCGGCTCCTCCTGCACCCACCGGACGTCCTCGGCGTTGGGATAGCGGTCGAGCACCTCGGCGAGCCTGCGGTCGGGCACCGGGTAGAGCTGCTCCAGCCGCACCAGCGCGACGTCGGTGAGGCCGCGCTTCGCGACCGCCGCCGCCATCTCCCAGTAGAGCTTCCCGCAGCACAGCAGGACCTTCCGGACCCCGTTGACCGGCGCGTCGGACTCCCGGAACTGCGGATCGTCGATCACCGGGCGGAACCGGCCGCCGGTGAAGTCGGCGAGCGGGCTGACCACCTGCTTCGCGCGCAACATCCACTTCGGCGTGAACACCACCAGCGGGCGGCGCACCCCGTCCATCGCGTGGGCGCGCAGCAGGTGGCAGTAGTTGGCTGGTTCGGACGGCACGGCGACCGTCATCGATCCCTCCGCGCACAGCTGCAGGAACCGCTCGATCCGGCCGGAGCTGTGGTCCGGGCCCTGGCCCTCGAGGCCGTGCGGGAGCAGCAGCACCACGTCGGAGGTCTGGCCCCACTTGGCCTCGCCGGACGCGATGAACTCATCGATGATCGACTGCGCGCCGTTGACGAAGTCGCCGAACTGGGCCTCCCAGCCGACGAACGCGTCCGGGTTGGCCACCGAGTAGCCGTACTCGAAGCCGAGCGCGGCGAACTCGGAGAGCGCGGAGTCGTAGGGCAGGAACCGGCCCTGGTCGGGGGACAGGTTGCGCAGCGGGTAGTACTCGGCGCCGGTCTTGCGGTCGATCACCACCGAGTGCCGCTGCACGAACGTGCCGCGGCGGGTGTCCTGGCCGGACAGCCGCACGAGCCTGCCGTCCATCAGCATCGAACCCAGCGCGATCAGCTCGGCGAACGCCCAGTCGACCCCGCCCTCGCGGGACATCGTGTACCGCCGCTGCAGCACCGGCTTCACCCGCTGGTGCACGGTGAACCCCTCGGGCAGCTCGACGTGCGCGTCGCCGATGCGGTGGATCACCTCCAGCGGCACCGAGGTGTCCAGGTCCGGGTGCTGGCGCTGCTCGTTCTCCACGGAAGGGCTGATCTGCGGCGGGGTGCGCTCCAGCTCGCGGACCTCGTTGAAGACGTGTTCCAGCTGGTTGGAGAAGTCGCGCAGGGCGTGCTCGGCGTCCTCCATCGAGATGTCGCCGCGACCGATGAGCGACTCGGTGTAGAGCTTGCGGACGCTGCGCTTGGCGTCGACGAGGTCGTACATCGCGGGCTGGGTCATCGACGGGTCGTCGCCCTCGTTGTGGCCGCGGCGGCGGTAGCAGACCATGTCGATGACGACGTCGTTGTGCCAGCGCTCGCGGTAGTCGACGGCGAGCTTCGCCACCCAGACGCACGCCTCCGGGTCGTCGCCGTTCACGTGGAACACCGGCGCGTCGATCATCTTCGCGACGTCCGTGGAGTAGGTGGAGCTGCGAGAGTTCTCCGGCGCGGTGGTGAACCCGACCTGGTTGTTGACCACGACGTGCACGGTGCCGCCGGTGCGGTAGCCGCGCAGCAGCGCGAGGTTGAGCGTCTCGGCCACGACGCCCTGGCCCGCGAACGCCGCGTCACCGTGCAGCATCAGCGGCAGCACTGTGTAGCCGTTGTCGTGGCCCTTGTCCAGCAGGTCCTGCTTGGCCCGAACGAGGCCCTCCAGCACCGGGTCGACCGCCTCCAGGTGGCTCGGGTTGGACGCCAGCGACACGACCGTCTCGCCGTCGCCGAACATCCGGAAGTACTTGCCCTCCGCCCCGAGGTGGTACTTGACGTCGCCGGAGCCGTGGGCCTGGCCGGGGTCGAGGTTGCCCTCGAACTCACGGAAGATCTGGGAGATCGGCTTGCCGACGATGTTGGCCAGCACGTTGAGCCGCCCGCGGTGCGGCATGCCGATGACGACCTCGTCCAACTCGTGTTCGGCCGCCTTGTCCAGCACGGCGTCCAGCAGCGGGATGACGGTCTCGCCGCCTTCCAGCGAGAAGCGCTTCTGCCCGACGTACTTGGTCTGCAGGAACGTCTCGAACGCCTCGGCCGCGTTGAGCTTGGACAGGATGTACTTCTGCTCGTTGGGGTGCGGCTTCTGGTGCGGCACCTCGATGCGCTCCTGCAGCCAGGCGCGCTGCTCCGGGTCGGAGATGTGCATGTACTCGGTGCCGATCGTGCGGCAGTAGGCGTCGCGCAGCACGCCGAGCACGTCGCGCAGCTTCATCCGCTCCTGGCCTGCGAACCCGCCGACCGCGAAGTCCCGGTCGAGATCCCACAGGGTGAGGCCGTGGGAGAGCACGTCGAGGTCGGGGTGGCGGCGCTGGCGGTAGTTCAGCGGGTCGGTGTCGGCCATGAGGTGCCCGCGGGTGCGGTAGGCGTCGATCAGCTCGATGACCCGTGCGACCTTGTCCACCGGGTCGTCGGGCAGGTCCTGCACCCACCGCACGGGCTCGTAGGGCACCCGCAGCGAACCGAAGATGTCGTCGTAGAAACCGTCGTCGCCGAGCAGCAGCGCGTGCACCCGGCGCAGGAAGTCGCCGGACTCGGCGCCCTGGATGATCCGGTGGTCGTAGGTCGACGTCAGCGTGATGATCTTGCTGACGCCGATCTTGGAAATGGTCTCGTTGCTCGCGCCCTGGAACTCGGCGGGGTACTCCATCGCCCCGACGCCCACGATCGTGCCTTGGCCCTGCATCAGCCGCGGGACCGAGTGGTTGGTGCCCAGTGTGCCGGGGTTGGTCAGCGAGATCGTGGTGCCCTTGAAGTCGTTGGCGGTGAGGTTGCCCGCGCGGGCCTTGCGCACCATGTCCTCGTAGGCCGACCAGAACTGCGCGAAGGTCATGTCCTCGCAGCCCTTGATCGAGACGACGACGAGGGTGCGCTGGCCGCCGTCCTTGCCGGGCAGGTCGATGGCGAGGCCGAGGTTCACGTGCTCGGGCTGCACGACCGTCGGCTTGCCGTCCACCTCGGCGAAGTGGCGGTTCATCATCGGGAACTCGGCGAGTGCCTTGACGACCGCGAACCCGATCATGTGCGTGAAGCTGATCTTGCCGCCGCGGGTGCGGCGCAGCTGGTTGTTGATGACGACGCGGTTGTCGGCAAGCAGCTTCGCGGGCACCGCGCGCACGCTCGTGGCCGTGGGCACCGTGAGTGACGCGTTCATGTTCTTGACGACGAGCGACGCCGCGCCGCGCAGGGTGGTGGCGAGGCCGTCGGCGGCCGGGTCGGAACCCGTGGCCGGGCGGGCCGCGGCCTGCGAGGTGGTGCCCGCGGCAGGCTTGGCGTTGGTGCTGGGGGCGGCGGCGTGGGGTGCGGGCGCCCCGGTGGGCTCGGACTTGGGGCGCGCGGCCTGCCTGGCGGGCTTCGCGGTCGGCTGGAGCGGGGACGGTGCGGAGTTCGTGTCGGCGGCGGTCTGCGCGGCCGATCCCGAGGTGGGGGACGCATCGCCGGGGCGGTAGTCGGCGAAGAACTCGTGCCAGGCGGGGTCGACGCTGTTCGGGTCATCGAGGAAGCGCTGGTACATCTCCTCGACGAGCCATTCGTTCGTCCCGAACTGGTCGGTGGCACTGTGCGTACTGCTGCTGGACACGCTGAGGACCGCCTTGAATCGGATCACGTCGTCTTCGCCCGGACTGGCAATCCAGGCTAGTCCTCTTGCGTGACGGCGGGGAGCACCTGTCGGATCCTGCGACGATCCCAGCCCGAACCGGCTCATGATCACCAGTTTGGCGCGTGGACCGGCCAAATCCGGCCGGAAACGCGCCCAACCGACGATCACGGGTCGGGTGCGGCCTCAGGCCGGGAACGCGCCCTCGGCGTCGACGACGGCGGTGCGGACGGCCGTCGAGCTGATCACCGTGCCCGCGGCGAGACCGGTGCGCGAGCCGGTGCGCACGGTGTCGCGCTCGCCCGCGAACTGGCCGTCGGTGGGGGAGAGCAGCAGCTCGGTGCGGGTGCGACCGGCGTCGTGGACGAGCGCCAGGCACGTCACGCCGTCGATGTTCTCGACGCCCTCCGCCGCCCGCACCCCGGGCAGGCAGGCCAGCGCCAGACACAGCGCCGCGCGCAGGTCGGCGGGCACGAGGCAGGTGCGCAGGGCGGTCACCCCGGCCGCGAACGGGCCGAACCAGCTGCCCGTGTTCTCCTCGCGAAGCCGCTGCACGAGCGATTCCGGATCGCGCGGGAGGCGGGCGAAGAACTCGCGGGTCGGCGTCTGCCAACTTCCCCGCGGCCTGCGCGTGAGACCGCAATGCCGGTCCCCGTCGTCCCCGCCGTCGAGCGCGTCGAACGCCCCGTGCCGGGCCCGGAACCGGCCGACCTGCGCGGCGGGCCGCAGATCGTAGCCCTCGGCGCGGGCGTCCTCGGCCGAACCGCTGATCCACTCCTGCGCCCCGGTGACCTCGCGCTCCAACACCCAGTCGCGCTCGGCGTCGGACGGGACCCACTGGCGGAGGCGGTGCTCGGCCAGGAGCTGGTGTGGGCCGTGGGTGCTGAGCCACCACGCGTGTGTCTCGACGTAGACGTACTGACCCGGCCGCAGGGAGCGGTCCGACGCCGCGATCGAGAGGTCGGGCACGGCACGCTCCAGTACGGGGACGGCGGTAGGTCACCTGACAGTGTCGACCGCTGACCGATCGTCATCGCGACCGGCCCCCCGGTGAGGCCGTGTGCTACGAGATCCACTCCTTCGCCTGTGCGATGAGCTTCGGGGTGTCGGAGCCGAACGGGGTGACGTGCAGGTGGGTCACCCCGGCTTCGCGCAGGGCCGCGATCCGCTCCCTGACGTGCGCGGGCGGGCCGATCAGCGTGACGCGGTCGATGAAGTCGTCGGGCAGTGCGGCGGCGGCCTCGGCCTTCTTGCCGTCGAGGTAGAGGTCCTGGACGAGCGTGGCCTCGGCCTCGTAGCCCTGGCGGCGGAAGACGGCGTTGTAGAAGTTGCGCCCGCGGGCGCCCATGCCGCCGATGTAGAGAGCGTACAGGTTGCGCGCCGCCTGCCGGGCGGGCGCGAACATCTCCTCCTCGACGGCGAGGATCCCGCCGCCGGTGATCTGCAGCGGGCCCAGCTCGGGCGCGCGCTTGGCGAAACCCGCGGCCAGCGCGGGCCCGAAGACCTCCTGCATCTTCTCCGGCAGCACGGCGTGCGGCAGCCAGCCGGTGGCGAGCTCGGCGGTCATCTCCAGGTTCTTGTCGCCCAGCGCGGCCACCCAGATCGGGATGTCCGCCCGGCGCGGATGGTTGATCAGCTTGAGCGCCTTGCCCAGCCCGGTGCCCTGCTCGGGAGGCAGCGGGATCGGATAGATGCCGGTGTGCTCAAGGCGTTCGCGGCGCCACACCTTGCGGCAGATCTCGATGATCTCCCGCGTGCGCGCTACCGGTTTGTCGTAGCGCACGCCGTGGAAGCCCTCGATCACCTGCGGGCCGGACGCGCCGAGCCCCAGGATCGCCCGACCGCCCGACAGCGCGTCGAGGCCCGCCGCCGTCATCGCGATGAGCGTCGGGGTGCGGCTGTAGAGCGGCAGGATCCCGGACCCGATCTCCAGCCGCTCCGTGCGGGCCGCGAGATAGCCCATGACCGACACGGCGTCGAAGCTGTAGGCCTCCGCCACCCACACGACGTCGAGGCCCGCCTTCTCCAGCACGACCACCGCCTCGGCCTGGCCGATGGGGTCCTCGCCGTACTGGAGTTGGGTGGAGAGCTTCATAGCGCACCAGCCTAGGGTCGGCGCGTGAGGTTCAGCGTCGTACCGGCCGCCTACGTTCTGCTTCGCCGGGACGAGCGCGTGTTGCTGCAGCTGCGGCAGAACACCGGCTTCCGCGACGGCCACTGGGCGGTCGCGGCCGCGGGCCACGTCGAGCGGGGCGAATCGGTGACGGCCGCGGCGTGTCGTGAGGCGGTTGAGGAGCTGGGCGTGACGATCGCGCCCGCCGCGCTGGTGCCGCTCACCGCGATGCACCGCACGCAGCGCACCGGCCTGGCGATCGACGAGCGCGTCGACTTCTTCTTCACGTGCACGACGTGGGCAGGCGAGCCGGGCGTGCAGGAGCCCGGGAAGACCGGCGGCCTGCGCTGGTGTGCCCTCGGCGACCTGCCGGATCCGGTCGTCCCGCACGAGCGGTGGGTGCTCGAGGCCCTCCGGGCGGGAGGGGTGCCGCCGATCACCACCTTCGGGTTCGGCGCCGCTTGATCGTCGACGGGGGGACATGAGGTGTGCAGGCGCACCTCATGTCCCGCAATCGGCGATCATGCGGATCAGATGTCGAACCGGTCCAGGTTCATGACCTTGACCCACGCCGCCACGAAGTCCTGCACGAACTTCTCCTTGGCGTCGTCCGCCGCGTAGACTTCCGCGACCGCCCGCAGCTCGGAGTTCGAACCGAAGACCAGGTCGACGCGGCTCGCCGTCCACTTGAGCTCGCCGGTGGCGCGGTCGCGGCCCTCGAACGTCTCTGCGTCCTCCGACGTCGGCTTCCACTCCGTGCCCATGTCGAGCACGTTGGCGAAGAAGTCGTTGGTGAGCGATCCGGGCGCCGAGGTGAGGACGCCCAGCGCGGACTGCTGGTAGTTCGCGCCCAACCCCCGCAGCCCGCCGATGAGGACGGTCATCTCCGGCGCGCTGAGGGTCAGCAGGTTCGCCCGGTCGATCAGCAGGTACTCGGCGGGCAGCCGGTCGCGCTTCCCCCGGTAGTTCCGGAACCCGTCCGCGGTCGGCTCGAGCACGGCGAAGGACTCGACGTCCGTCCACTCCTGCGTCGCATCCGTGCGTCCCGGGGTGAACGGGACGGTGACCTCGACGCCCGCGTTCTCGGCGGCCTGCTCCACCGCGGCGCAACCGCCGAGCACGATCAGGTCGGCGAGCGAGACCTTCTTGTTCCCGGTCTGTGCGCTGTTGAAGGACTGCTGGATCTCCTCCAGCGCCCGCAGCACCTGCGGCAGCGTGTCGGGCTCGTTGACCTCCCAGCTGCGCTGCGGCTGCAGCCGGATGCGCGCCCCGTTCGCGCCGCCGCGCTTGTCACTGCCGCGGAAGGTCGAGGCGGACGCCCACGCGGTCGAGACCAGCTGCGACGTGGACAGCCCCGAGCCGAGGATCTGCTGCTTGAGCGCGGCGATGTCACCCGCGTCGACCAGCTCATGATCCACGGGTGGGACCGGGTCCTGCCAGATCAGCCGCTCCTGCGGGACCAGCGGCCCGAGGTAGCGGGCGATCGGGCCCATGTCGCGGTGCGTCAGCTTGAACCACGCCCGGGCGTACGCGTCGGCGAACTCGTCCGGGTGCTCGCGGAAGCGCCGCGCGATCGGCTCGTAGATCGGGTCGAACCGCAGCGACAGGTCCGTGGTCAGCATCGTCGGCGGGCGGTTCAGAGAACCGTCCTCGGGGTCGGGGAAGGTGTTGGCGCCCGCGCCGTCCTTCGCCACCCACTGGTGGGCACCCGCGGGGCTGCGGGTCAGCTCCCACTCGTAGCCGAACAGGATCTCGAAGAACGTGTTGTCCCACTTCGTCGGCGTGGGCGTCCAGGTGACCTCGAGGCCGCTGCCGATCGTGTCCCGGCCCTTGCCGCTGCCGAAGCTGCCCTTCCAGCCCAGTCCCTGCTCCTCGAGCGGGGCCGCTTCGGGCTCGGGGCCGACGTACTGTTCGGCGTCCGCGGCACCGTGTGTCTTGCCGAACGTGTGCCCGCCCGCGATCAGCGCGAGGGTCTCCTCGTCGTTCATCGCCATCCGCCGGAACGTCTCCCGGATGTCCCGCGCCGCGGCCAGCGGGTCCGGGTTGCCGTTCGGGCCCTCCGGGTTGACGTAGATCAAACCCATCTGGACGGCGGCGAGGGGCTTCTCCAGCTCCCGGTCGCCCGAGTAGCGCTCGTCGCCGAGCCAGGTGGTCTCCGAGCCCCAGTAGACGTCGTCGTCCGGCTCCCAGACGTCCTCGCGGCCCCCGCCGTAGCCGAATGTCTTGAAGCCCATCGTCTCCATCGCGCGGTTCCCCGCGAAGATCAACAGGTCCGCCCAGGAGATCTTGCGGCCGTACTTCTTCTTCACCGGCCAGAGCAAGCGGCGCGCCCGGTCCAGCAGCACGTTGTCGGGCCAGCTGTTCAGCGGGGCGAAGCGCTGCTGGCACGAGCCCGCTCCGCCGCGGCCGTCGTCGATGCGGTAGGTGCCCGCGCTGTGCCACGCCATCCGGACGAACAGCGGGCCGTAGTTGCCGAAGTCCGGCGGCCACCACTCCTGCCTCGTCGTCATCGCCGCGTCGACGTCGCGGGTCAGCGCGTCGAAGTCGAGCGAGTTGAACTCCGCGGCGTAGTCGAAGTCGGCGCCCATGGGGTTGGACGCTGGCGAGTGCTTGCGGAGGATCGCCAGGTTGAGCCGATTGGGCCACCAGTCCTGGTTGCCCCCGACCTCGGTCGGGGACCGGAAGCGTCCGGCCGCGACCGGGCAGCC
Organism: uncultured Actinomycetota bacterium; assembly: GCA_963822805.1. GTDB lineage: Bacteria > Actinomycetota > Actinomycetes > Mycobacteriales > Pseudonocardiaceae > Pseudonocardia. Next base: position 352,917 of record CAWGIV010000014.1, read on the forward strand.
GCCCGAACCCTCCTCGTTGATCTCTCCAAGCACGGCGTCGGGCTGTTCAGACACGGGGATCCTTCCGTCATCAGACAATATGGAGAGGTCGGGGCACAGGCCCCAGTAGCCGACCTCGGCCTCGGTGATCGTTCGCGGTGAGGCAGGGGGTGTCGCTCCGACGTCGGCGATCAAGCCGCACGAGCGGCACACTCGTGCACTGCGGACAGCGCCGCCGTCCGGGGTCGCGTGACGCGCAGGGAGACGCCGCGCAGCAAGCCCGCGAAGTCTCTCGGCACACAGGGGAGTCTGCCCGGTTTCTGGAATCAGTCAAGTTCAACCGGACACGGCGAGCGCGGCCCACGTCGTATCGGCTCCCGTCTCGCTGATCGCGACCGCGTCAGTGCGCTGCGCCTGTGCCTCGACACCGGCGGGGACGTCCGGCATTCCTCCTTTGGTGTTGTGCGGCATGCTGCTGATCGTCACGGTGCGTGTGCCACCCGGCCGCGTTCCGGCGCCACGCTGGCGCTACCCTGAGACCCCCTCGTGACGCTCCCTCCAGCCTGTGCCGACTGTCCGGAGACCCCGATGACCACCCCAATGCCGCCCACCAGCACCGTGCGCGCGTCGCTCCGCAGGGCCAAGGCCGGTGGGGAGCGCTTCCTCGGCGGCATGATGGCGGGCGCCACCGCGCGGAGGCTGCAGGCCAAGGCGTTCGCCGACGAGTGGGCCGCGGCGAACATCGTCGCGCAGCACGCCGTCGGCCCGCTCTGGGTCGTGCTCGGCGATTCCACCAGTCAGGGGATCGGGGCCACTACGCGGGACGCGGGCTACGTCGGGGTCGTGCACGAGGTGCTGCGCCGTCGGGACGCCTGGCGGGTGATCAACCTGTCGCGCGCGGGGGTGGGCGTCGCCGACGTTCTGGCCCGCCAGCTGTCCGAGCTCGCCGAGCTCACCGACGAGGAGCCTGCCGCGCTCGTCACGTGCGTCGTCGGCGCGGAGGACGTCGCCCGCCGGCTGCCGGGCACCGACATCGCGCTGCGCTCGATGTGCGCCGCCATGCCGCGCGGCGCGGTGATCGGCACGGTGCCGCTCACCGGGCGCGCCGCCGACACGGCCAACGCCGTCCTGCGCGAAGAGGTCGTGCGGCAGGGGCTGCGGCTGGCCGATCTCGGCGCCGTCAAGAGCGCCCCGACGCGCGGCCGCGAGGCCGTCCGCCTCGGCGACGTCGCGCACGCGGCCTGGGCGCGGATCATGGTCGCGGCGATCGACAACCCGGCCCCCAGCTCGGACCCGACGCCGCCCGAAGGGATTCCGCAGGTCGCGGCGACCGCGGACGGCTGACCCGGTCTCGCGCGCTCACGAGCGGTTGAAGCGGTCCGGGTCCGGGCCGATGCGGGTGTCGGTGTTCAGTGCCTCGATGGCGGCGATCTCGTCGTGGGTCAGCGTGAAGCCGAACACGTCGAGGTTCTCGGCGATGCGGCTGGGCGTCACCGATTTCGGGATGGCGACGGTGCCCACCTGCAGGTGCCAGCGCAGGATCACCTGGGCCGGGGTCTTGCCGTGGCGGTGGGCGATCGCGGCGATCCGGGGGTCGGTGAGCACGTCGCCGCCGCGCGCGAGCGGGCTCCAGGCCTCGGTGACGATCCCGCGCTCCGCGTGGAACGCGCGCAGCGGCGCCTGGGTGAGGTGCGGGTGCAGCTCGACCTGGTTGACGGCGGGCACGGTGCCGGTCTCGTCGATCAGTCGCCGCAGGTGCCCGATCTGGAAGTTGGACACCCCGATGGCCCGCGCCCGGCCCTCGGCGGCGATCTTCTCCAGCGCGCGCCAGGTCTCGACGTAGCGGTCGGCTTTCGGCAGGGGCCAGTGGATGAGGTAGAGGTCGACGTAGTCGAAGCCGAGCCGTTCCAGGCTCTGGTCGAACGCCGCCAACGCGGCGTCGTAGCCCTGGTCGGAGTTCCAGAGCTTGGTCGTCACGAAGATCTCGTCACGGGGGACGCCGCTCTTCCCGATGGCCCCGCCGACCTCCCGCTCATTGTCGTAGAGGCGGGCGGTGTCGATGTGCCGGTAGCCGGTGGACAGTGCGGTGGCGACGGCGGTCGCGGTCTCGCCCGGCGGCACGAGGAAGACCCCGAAGCCCAGCTGTGGGATGGCGACGCCGTTGTTCAATGCGGTGGTGGGCACTCCGGTCATGCCCGGTGCAACCACCCGGTGGGCCGCGACCTTCCGGACGTGCCGAGATCCACCGGCTCGGCAGGCGGATGGAGTCGCGACGTGCGCGTCTCGTGGAGTCGCTCACTCCCCTGCTGCTCGTCTCCAGAATTGTCGGACCGGCGACCTACTGTGGAATCCGTGCCCGACTCCCCGACCCCCGGCTGGATCCGCCGCCTCACCCGTGCCTGCATGCGCCACCGCGGCGTGGCGGTCACCGCGCTGACGGCGTCCGCGCTGGGGGTGAGCCTCGATGCGGTGGGCCCGCTGCTCACCCGCTCGGCGGTCGATCAGGCGGTGGCGGGGTCCACGGCCACACTCGTCCCGATCGTCGTCGCCATCCTCGCGTTGGCGCTCGTGCGGTTCGCTGCGGCGTTTCTGCGGCGCTTCCTGGGCGGCAGGCTCGCCCTGGACGTGCAGCACGACCTGCGGCGGCAGGTGTTCGCCGCGGTGCAGCGCCTCGATGGCGAGCGGCAGGACGCGCTGCGCACCGGGCAGGTGGTCTCGCGCGCGATCACCGATCTCAACCTCCTGCAGGCGCTGCTGTCGATCGTGCCCCTCGCCCTGGGCTACGCCGTGCTCGTCGTGGCGTCGCTGGCCGCGATGCTGTGGCTGTCGCCGCTGCTCACCGTCGTCGCGCTGGTCGTCGTGCCGGTGGCCGCCTGGATCGCGGTGCGCAGTCGCAAGGCCTTGTTCCCGGCCACCTGGTCGGCCCAGCAGCGCGCGGCCGACATCGCCCAACACGTCGAGGAGACGGTCACCGGCGTCCGCGTGGTGAAGGGCTTCGGGCAGGAGGCGCGGGAGGTCGCCACCCTGGAGGCGGGCGCCCGGCGGCTGTTCGGCGAGCGGCTGCGGGCGGCGCGGCTCACCGCCCGGCTCAACCCGGCGCTGCTCAGCCTGCCGACATTGGGGCAGGTCGCGGTGATCGGCCTCGGCGGCTGGCTCGCGCTCACCGGGGCGATCAGCCTGGGCACATTCCTCGCGTTCACCACCTACGTCGCCGCGCTCGTCGGGCCCGCGCGGCTGCTCGGCGCGCTGGTCGTGTCCGCCCAGCTGGCACGGGCGGGCGTGGAGCGGGTGTACGACCTGGTCGACTCGCAGCCCGATGTGGTCGACCCGGAACACCCGTCGGCGTTGCCGGAAGGACCGCTCGGCATGGAGCTCGATCGCGTCACGTTCGGGTATTCGCGACGGGAGCCGGTACTCGATCGCGTCAGCCTCGCCGTCGCACCGGGGGAGACGCTCGCGCTGGTCGGGCCGCCCGGGTCGGGCAAGTCCACGGTGGGGCTGCTGCTGCCGCGCTTCTACGACCCTCAGGAGGGGGAGCTGCGCCTCGGCGGGGTGCCGCTGCCGTCGCTGCGGCTGGTCGACCTGCGCCGCGAGCTGGGCGTGGTGTTCGAGGAGGCGTTCCTGTTCTCCGACACCATCCGGGCCAACATCGCCTACGGCCGTCCAGACGCCACCGATGAGGAGGTGCTCGCCGCCGCCAGGGCCGCGCAGGTGCATGCGTTCGTCGAGGGCCTCCCCGAGGGCTACGACACGCTCGTCGGCGAGCGCGGGCTCACGCTCTCCGGGGGCCAGCGGCAGCGGGTGGCGCTGGCCAGGGCGGTGCTCACCGATCCGCGGGTGCTCGTCCTCGACGACGCCACGTCCGCGGTCGACACCGCCACCGAGGCCGCCATCCACGAGACCCTCCGCGCGCTCACGGCAGGCCGCACCACGCTGCTCGTCGCCCACCGGCGCTCCACCCTGGCGCTGGCCGACCGGATCGCCGTGCTCGACGCGGGCCGGGTGGTCGACGTCGGCACCGAGGCCGAGCTGCGGGCGCGGTGTGCGCTCTTCCGCGAGCTCTTCACGATCGACGCCGTGGCCGTGGGGGCGGCGATGCCTGCCCGCGGCGTCACCCCGGAGCTGTGGCCTGCGGCGGCGCCCGAGACGCCCGCCGTGTCGTCCGCCGTCGGGCGGCAGTCGGCCGCGATGGGTGGGCCGGGCGCGATGGTGGCCGCCCTTGCCGCCACCCCGGAGCTGCTGACCGCCGTCGCGGCGCTGCCTCCGCCGCGCGACGAGCCGCGCCTCTCGGTCGATCCGACCGCGCCCGACCCCGGGTTCCGCCTGGTCCGGCTGCTGCGTCCGGTGCGGTGGTTGGTCGCCGCGGCGGTGGCGCTGGTCGCGCTCGACGCGCTGAGCTCGCTCGCGTTCCCCAACATCGCGCGCTTCGCCGTCGACGACGGGATCACCGCCCACGCGCCGGGTGTCCTGCTCACCGCGGCGCTGCTGGGGCTGGCGATCGTCGCGGCGAGCTGGTTCGTCGTGGCGCTGGAGACGGTCCTCACGGCCAGGGCCGGGGAGAGCCTGCTCTACCTGCTGCGCGTGCGCAGCTACGCCCATCTGCAGCGGCTCGGGCTCGACTACTACGAGCGCGAGCTGTCCGGCCGCATCATGACCCGGATGACCACCGACGTCGACGCGCTGTCGACGTTCCTGCAGACGGGCCTCGCCCAGGCGATCGTCAGCCTGCTCACGGTCGTCGGGGTCACCGTGGCGCTGTTGGCCACCGACGTCGAGCTGGCGCTGGTGGCGCTGGCCGTGCTGCCGGTCCTGCTCGTGGCCACGGTGGTGTTCCGGCGGCTGTCGTCACGGGCCTACGCCGATGCGCGCGAGAAGGTCAGCATCGTCAACGCCGACCTGCAGGAGAACGTGACCGGCGTCCGGGTGGCGCAGGCCTACGTGCGGGAGGCACACAGCGCCACCGCGTTCGGCGAACGCAGCGCGGCGTACCGGCGCTCCCGGCTACGGGCTCAGCGCTACATCGCCACGTTCTTCCCGAGCGTCACCCTGCTGTCGGACATCGCGACGGCCGCCGTGCTCGGTGTGGGCGCCGCCCGGCTGGCCACCGGCGACCTCTCTGCGGGCGTGCTCACGGCGTTCCTGCTGTATCTGGCCATGTTCTTCACCCCGATCCAGCAGCTGTCCCAGGTGTTCGACGGCTACCAGCAGGCCCGGGTCGGGCTCTCGCGCATCAGCGAGCTGCTGCGCACCCCCACCACGGTGCCGCCCGAGCCTGCGGGCGAGCCGGTACCGGTCCGGGCTCGGCTGCGCGGGGAGGTGGAGCTCGCCGACGTGTCGTTCGCGTATCCGGGCACCGCGGAGCCCGCGCTCGCCGACATCGCCCTGCACGTCGCGCCGGGGGAGACGGTCGCACTGGTCGGGGCGACGGGTGCGGGCAAGTCCACCCTGGTCAAGCTGCTCGCCCGGTTCTACGACGTCGGGTCGGGAGCGGTGCTCGTCGACGGGGTGGACGTGCGGCGGTTCCGCCTCGCCGAGTACCGCCACCGGTTGGGCGTGGTGCCGCAGGAGGCGCACCTGTTCACCGGCGACGTGGCCGCCAACATCGCCTACGCCCGCCCGCAGGCCGCGCCCGCGGAGATCGAGGCTGCGGCGCGGGCGGTGGGGGCGCTGGAGCTGGTCCGGGGCCTGCCCGGCGGCTTCCGCCATCCGGTGGGCGAGCGCGGCCAGGGGCTGTCCGCGGGCCAGCGCCAGCTCATCGCGCTGGCCCGCGCCGAGCTGGCCGATCCTGATCTGCTGCTGTTCGACGAGGCCACCGCGGCCCTCGACCCGGCCACCGAGGCCGCGGTGCTCGCCGCCAGCGACCGGGTCACGGCCCGCCGCACCGCGTTCGTGGTGGCACACCGGCTCACCACAGCCGCGCGCGCCGACCGCATCGCCGTCCTCGCGGCGGGCCGGATCGTCGAGTTGGGCACGCACGCCGAGCTGCTTGCGGCGGGCGGGGTCTACGCAAGCCTGTGGGCGGCGGGCGAACTGGAGCCTGCCGCCTGAGCGCGGCCGCCCGCCCCGGGCCGGCCGGACCCCGCCGCGCCCAAGGGGCCGGCGGGGCCACCTCGTCCAGCCCGCGCCCCGCCCAGCCGCGCCGCCCACCGCGCCCCGCCCAACCGCGCCCTTTGCCCGTCGCGCCCTGCCCCGAGGCGTCAGCTGGGTCTGCGAGGTCGGCCCCGGCGGCCCCAGCTGCGCCCTGCCCCGAGGCGTCCTCGCAGAGCAGTTGGTCACCTCGCAGACGCTGTGGCCTCTGCGAGGTGACAGCCGGGTCTGCGAGGACAGGCCTGGCGGCCCCGCGCCCCGACGGCCCGGGCGGGCCGGGCGGCCGACCGAGGCTCAGGCGTCGCCACCCGGGGTGAACTCCCGCGGCTCGACGAGCACCAGCCAGTTGCCCGACACGTCCCGCATCACCGCCTCCACCCCATAGGGCCGCTCGGCGGGCTCCTGCAGGAACTCCACCCCGGCGGCGGAGAGCTCCTCGTAGGTCTTGCGGCAGTCGTCCACCCGCAGGCCCAGCCCGCCCATCTGGCCCTTCCCGAGCTGGCGCCGGATGAACTCGGCGGCGTCCGGGTCGAGCGGCGGGCCGGGCTTCATCAGCGTCACCTCGAGCTCGGGGTGATCGGGGTGGCACACGGTCACCCAGCGGAAATCCTCGCCCATCGTCACGTCGGAGCACGCCCGAAAGCCCAGCTTGTCGACGTAGAAGTCGCGGGCCGCATTCTGGTCGAGGCAGTAAACAGTGGTCAGCGAGACGTTTGTGATCATTCGTCCACCGTAGAACCCGCGGGGGACGGCGGCCTTCTCCCAGATTGCGCTCCTGTCGTGCCCGCCGGGTCGCGCCCCCCGCGCATGAACAGGTAGCAGCCGGGCACGCGGGCGCCGCCACGAGCGGCCCAGCGGTCGCGGTAGGCGGTCGGCGTCTCGCCCACCAGCTGGGCGAATCGCGAGGAGAACGACCCGAGGCTGGAGAAGCCGACCAGCATGCAGACCTCGGTGACGGTCAGGTTCGCCGCCCGCAGCAGGTCTTGCGCGCGCTCGATGCGGCGGCGCGTGAGGTAACGGATCGGCGTCTCCCCGTACGTCGCCTCGAAGCACCGCACGAAGTGGTACTTCGAGAGGCCCGCCACCGCGGCGAGCGTGTCGAGGTCCAGCGGTTCGCGGTAGTGCCGGTCGACGTGGTCGCGGGCGCGCCGCAGGTGCGCCAGCAGAGACGGCGCAACCTTTTCGCGCATCGACACGCGTCAAGGGTAGGCAGTGACCACAGGGGGTTGCCGGATAGTGACATTGTCCTGCGTTTCTGCCCGGTTTCGGGCAACGAGCTGGCGTCAGTGGCGCGTTCCGTGCACTATCGCGGGAGTGCCCGCCGATGACGATCTCGTCGCCCACCTCGTGCGCAGCACGCCGCTCACCCCGAACGAGGCGGCGCGCGTGGTGGCCGAGGTCGTGGCGTACTACGGCGAAGCGGTGCCGGACTACGTCCGCCGCCGCCACGCCGAGCTCAAGCGTCGGGGCCTGACCAACGACCGGATCTTCGACGAGATCGCCGCCGAGCTGTCGGCCCGGCGATTTGCGGCCCCGCCGCTGTCCGTGCGACAGCTGCGCCGCCTCGTCTACGGATAGCGAGAAGGGATACACGCCATGTGCGGGATCGTCGGATACGTGGGGCCGCAGGACGCCGCTCCGATCCTCCTCGAAGGCCTCGGCCGTCTGGAGTACCGCGGCTACGACTCGGCGGGCATCGCGGTCTGCACTCGCTCCGGGCTCAAGGTGCGCAAGGCGAAGGGCCGGGTCGCCGACCTCGTTGCGAACCTCCCGGCGCGCTTCAAGGGCTCCCCGGGCATCGGGCACACCCGCTGGGCCACCCACGGCGAGCCCACCGCGCAGAACGCCCACCCGCAGGTCGACGCGGCGCAGCGCATCGCGGTCGTGCACAACGGCATCATCGAGAACGCCGACGAGCTGCGGGCCAAACTCACCGCCGACGGCGTCGAGTTCGTGTCGCAGACCGACACCGAGACCGTCGCCCACCTGGTCGCGAAGGCGTTCGCCGACGGTGCCACCGACCTGGAACAGGCCGTCAGGCAGGCGCTGCGCTCGGTGGTCGGCGCCTACGGGCTCGCGATCATGGACGCCGAGCACCCCGACCGCATCGTCGTCGCCCGCAACGGCAGCCCGGTGCTGCTGGGCATCGGCGAGCGGGAGATGTTCGTCGCCTCCGACGTCGCCGCGCTGATCGGACACACCCGCCAGGTCATCTACCTCGACGACGGCGAGCTCGCCACGATCACCGCGAACGGCTACCGCACCTACACGATCGACGACCACTCCACGGCGAAGAGCCCGTCCACGATCGACTGGGACGTCGTCGGCGCCGAGATCGGCGACCACGCGCACTTCCTCATCAAGGAGATCGCCGAGCAACCGCGGACGATCGCGCGCGCGTTCTCCGGCCGCATCGACGAGCGCTTCGACACCGCCCGGCTCGACGGCCTCAACCTGACCGTCCGCGAGGCCCGCGAGCTCAAGCGCGTCAAGATCCTCGGCTGCGGCTCGGCCTGCTACGCGGGCGACCTCGGCGCACAGCTCATCGAGGACCTCGCCCGCATGCCCGCCACCTCGGAGGCCGCGTCGGAGTTCCGCTACCGCAACCCGGTCGTCGAGCCGGACACGCTGTACATCGCGGTCAGCCAGTCCGGCGAGACCATCGACACGCTCGCCGCCGTGCAGGAGCTGCAGCGCAAGGGCGGCCGCGTGATCGGGATCGTGAACGTGGTCGGGTCGACGATCGCCCGCCAGGTCGACGGCGGCATCTACATCCACGCGGGCCCCGAGATGTCGGTGGCGGCCACGAAGTCGTTCACGAACACCGTGACGGCGTTCGCGCTGCTCGCGCTGTACCTGGGCCGCATGCGCGACCTCGCGCCCACCGAGGGCAGGCGCATCCTGGCCGGACTGCAGCGGCTGCCCGGACAGATCCAGGAGATCGTCGACCAGTCCGAGGCCATCGCCGACGTCGCGAAGATGATCGCGCAGAGCACGGGCGTGATGTACGTCGGCCGCCGCCGCGGCTGGCCGGTGGCGCGCGAGGGCGCGCAGAAGCTGAAGGAGGTCTCCTACGTGCACGCGGAGGCCTACCCGTCGGCCGAGCTCAAGCACGGGCCGCTGGCGCTGATCAGCCCGGACATGCCGACGGTCGCGATCGTCCCCGACGACGAGCTGCTGGACAAGAACACCTCGACGCTGTCGGAGATCAAGGCCCGCAAGGGACCGGTCGTGGCGCTGGCGCACCGCGAGCTGCCGCCCGAGCTGGCCGACCGCACGGTGATCGTGCCGCGCAACGAGCCGGAGCTCGACCCGATCCTCATGTCGGTGCCACTGCAGCTGCTGGCCTACCACGCCGCCGTCGTGCTCGGCCGGGACGTCGACAAGCCTCGCAACCTCGCCAAGAGCGTCACGGTGGAGTGATCACCCCGGCCGTGATCGCCGTTTGGGCGCGTTTCCCGGCCAGATTCGGCCGCTTCTGCACCCAACTGGCGATCATGCCCCTTGGGCGGGCGGGCGCACCCTCGGGCGGCGGACCCGTTGGGCGCGCGGACCCGTTGGGCGGGCGGACCCGTTGGGCGGGCGGACCCGTTGGGCGCGCGGACCCGTTGGGCGCGCGGACCCGTTGGGCGCACAGATCCGCTGGGCGCGCAGACCCGCTGGGCGGGCGGCCCTGGGGGGCGGACGGACCCTTGGGTGGGCGGGCGGGCGGGCGGGCGAGGCGGGCGGCCGTGGCTGGGCCCGCCTGCTACTCCGCCAGGAGGCGGGCGAGACGGGCGGTGAAGCAGGGTCGGCGCGGGTCGTGCGGGGGAAGCTCCTCGACGAGCCGGTCGTGGGTCTCCAGGTCGTCCCGACCGAGGGGGTGCGCGGCGAACGCGGCGAGCAGCTCGACGTCGTCGCTGTCGAGCACGCCGCGCCGGAGGCCTGCGGCCAGCTCGTCGCGCAGCTCGCGGATCTCCGGGGCGTCCGAGCGCGGGAGCAGCGGCCCGGCGCAGGCCCGCAGCGCCTCGGCGACCTGCCCGGCGTGGAGGGCGCGCCGGGCCGCGCCGAAGTCGGTGTCGACCACCGCGTCCAGCCGGTAGGGACGGGTGCGCAGCACCTCGGCGCCGATCACGCCGCGCAGCCGCAGGACCTCGCCGCGCACGGTGGTGGGGTTGCCGTCGTCGCCGTAGAGCGCGGTGGCGAGCTGCTCGGCGGTGCGCCCGTCCGGGTGCAGCGCGAGCGCGGTGAGCAGCTCGGCGAGACGCAGCGTGAGCGGCACCGAGCGGCCGTCCAACATGGCCCGCGGCGCGCCTTCCCCGGTGAACCGCAGCGACAGCGCGCTGCGGTGCCGCGCCGGGGCCGCGCGCCGGGGCGCGTGCAGGAGATAGCCCTCGGCGAGCGGCTCGACCTCCATCTCCCGCCCGTCGTCGAGCGTGACGCGGCCCCCGCCCGCGGGCACGGCGACCCGGACGGGCCAGACCCCGTACGGCTCGCCTGCGATGATCCGCCCGCTCGACGTGACGAGCGCACCCTCGCGCCCGTGCAGGCTCGCCAGGTGCGGCATGTTGCGCACGCGCAGGCGCTCGTCGGCGATGGCCAGCCGCACCCGCAGCTGGTTTTCGGCGAGCTGTGCGGTGGCCGACACGAGCTGGGCCATGGCCGGGTGCACGGTGTGGATCGGGCCGGAGATGTCGATCGCGCCGAGGATCAGGCCGGTGTCGGGGTCGTGCACGGGCGCGGCCGCGCACGTCCAGATGTGGTAGGCGCGCACGAGGTGCTCCGCCGAGTGGATCTGGACGGGCGCGTCGACGGCCAGCGTGGTGCCCATCGCGTTGGTGCCGATCGACGCCTCGGAAACGCTGAAGCCGGGGGAGAGGCCCGTCGCGTCGGCGGCGTGCAGCAGCCCGGTGGCGCCCTCGCGCCAGAGGATCGTGCCGTCGGCGTCGGTGACCAGCATGACGTGCATGGCCTCGTCGGCGATGCTCACGAGGGTGCTGCGCAGGAGCGGCATCACGTCGTTGAGCGGGTGCGCGCCGCGCAGGTCGGCCATCTCGTGGTCGGTGTGCACCACCCGGGGCATCTCCCGGTCGGGGTCCACGTGCGCGGCGAGGCTCCGCTCCCAGGACGCGCTGATCAGCGACCGCGGTGCGGCGCGCGGCTCGTCGCCTGCCATGACGGTCTCGAACACGTCATGCAGACGATGGACGTGCTCCACAGGATCGTGGGCACCGGGTGGGGTCATCAGCTCTCCGGGCATCATCGCTCGCGGGATCCGGTCATCCTTCCTCGTGCGTGGCGGGGGAGCAACCCGCGGTGCAACGTCCGGGCAACGTGCGCCTCCCTACCCTCGGCGCACGCTGGGAGAAGGAGGCCGCTGTGACGACGGACGCCGTTCTGGACCGACCGTGTGGGTCCGCGGTCGCACGCCGCACCGCGCGGCTGCTCATCGTCGACGGCGCGGCCATCGTCCGCTTCGGACTGCGCCAGCTGTTCGCCCCCGACCCGGAGGTCACCGTGGTCGGGGAGGCGGCCAGCCCGCGCGACGCCCTGGTCATCGCCGACCGCTGCCCGCCCGACCTCGTCATCCTCGACGTCGATCTGGGCCGGGGTGACGCGGCGGGCGTCGAGCTGGTGCGGATGCTCCTGGAGCGCCACCGCGGGGTGCGGGTACTGGTGCTCACCGGCTGCCGCGACCGCGACGTCATGTTGCGCACGATCCGCCTCGGCGTGCACGGCTACCTGCGCAAGGGCGCCGAGACCGCCGACATCGTGCGCGCCGTGCAGGCCCTCCTGCGCGGGGAGAGCGTGTTCGACTCAGGGGGGTCGGCGCCGGTCGTCACCGACGTGATGCGCGACGACCCGCTGCCCGTCCGCGGCCTCGGCGCCGCGAGCCTCACCGAGCGCGAGAACCAGGTGCTGCGGCTGCTCGCGATGGGGATGTCCAACCGCGAGATCGGACGGCGGCTGGTGATCAGCGAGGCCACCGTGAAGTTCCACGTGCGCAACCTGCGCGACAAGCTCGAGGTCCGCCGCCGCACCGAGATCGTCTACACGGCGACGCGGCAGGGCATCGTGTAGCCCTCGTCCGCCCGGGGTCGCGATCTCAACCGGGCGGCCGGCCCCGCCGACACCGTCGCCGCGCATCACCACCGCGGGGTGGTCCCCCGTCTACCCGAAGAACACCTCGGCCTCCGCGTAGAGGGTGGAGTCCACGACCTTCAGCTCCTTCGTGGCCTCCGCCAGCGGCACGGTGATGATGTCGGTGCCGCGCAGCGCCACCATGTGTCCCCACTGCTCGGCGTGCACCGCGTCGATGGCGTGCAGGCCGAACCGGGTGGCGAGCCAGCGGTCACGGGCCGTCGGGGTGCCGCCGCGCTGGACGTGGCCGAGCACCGTGGTGCGCGCCTCCTTGCCGGTGCGCTCCTCGATCTGGTGGGCCAGCCAGTCGCCGATGCCGCCCAGCCGCGCGTGCCCGAACGCGTCCTTCTCGCCGGTGAGCAGCGATTCCTCGCCCTCCTTTGGTCGCGCGCCCTCCGCGACGACGATGATCGGCGCGTAGTCGAGCTGGAACCGCTGCTCGACCCACTGGCAGACCTGCTCGATGTCGAACCGCACCTCGGGGATGAGGATCGCGTTCGCCCCGCCCGCCATGCCGGAGTGCAGCGCGATCCAGCCCGCGTGCCGCCCCATCACCTCGACGATCAGCGCTCGGTGGTGCGACTCGGCCGTCGTGTGCAACCGGTCGATCGCCTCCATCGCGATGTTGACGGCCGTGTCGAAGCCGAACGTGTAGTCGGTGCCCGACAGGTCGTTGTCGATCGTCTTCGGTACGCCGACGACGTTGACGCCCATGTCGTGCAGCTTCGTCGCGACGCCGAGGGTGTCCTCGCCGCCGATCGCGATCAGCGCGTCGACCCCGAGGTTCTGCAGGTTGCGCTTGATCTTCTCGACACCGCCGGAGATCGCGAACGGGTTGGTGCGTGAGCTGCCGAGGATCGTGCCGCCGCGAGGGAGCAGGCCGCGCACGGCCGGGATGTCCAACGGCTTGGTCAGCGCCTCGAGCGGGCCGCGCCAGCCGTCGCGGAAGCCGAGGAACGAGTAGCCGTAGTCCGGGACGCCCTTGCGGACGATCCCTCGGATGACCGCGTTCAGGCCGGGACAGTCGCCGCCACCGGTGAGCACGCCGACGCGCATGGGGATCTCCATCGATGCAGAAGCACAGGAGGCTCACACGCTAGCGCGGCCTGCGGCGCACACGTTGGCGGCCCCGCCCGCTGGCGCCGAACCAGGCGTGGCTCGTTCGCGACGGGCAACCTGAGACACGTCGCCCTGCACCCGGGCGCCGAGTGCGCCGCCGCGGCGTTGGCCGAGGCGACCGGCCCGTTCCGGAGCACCTTCCGGTGGATCCGCGCCGAGCGGGACTACTGTCGGAGAGGTGTCCGACTGGGACGGGCGGGGGCTGCCCCCGGTGGCCGCCGAACGCGTGCGCCGCGCGGCCGAGGGTGGGGCGTGGACGTCGCTGCTGTCCGCGCCCGCCGCGGCCGGGCTGGAGGTGGCGGGCTTCGACCCGGCCGGCGAGGTGATGGGCTCGATCGTCCAGCGCATGGGCTGGTCGAGCTACTACGGCTGCGGCGCGCGGGGCTTGTACGGCACGGCCAGCCGCACGGTCACGTCGGTGCAGAACCCACGGGCGGGCTTCGCGCCGTACGCCCATATGTTGGAGAGCGGCTGGGGCACCGCCATCGGACGCATGGTCACCGAGGCGTCGGCGATCGGCGCCGACGGCATCGTGGGCGTCCGGCTCTCCCAGCGCAACCTGGGCAACAACGCACACGAGTTCACCGCCATCGGCACCGCCGTCCGCGCGCGCTCACGCACCCGCCCGCGCCGCGTGTTCTCGACGCACCTGCACGGGCAGGACGTCGCCAAGCTCGTGCTCGCGGGCTGGATCCCGACCGACCTGCTGCTGGGCATCGCCGTCGGGATCCGCCACGACGACTGGAACACCCGCCAGCAGCGCACCTGGAGCGCGGGCAACGTCGAGGTCAGCGGCATCACCGAGCTGATCAACCAAACGCGGGCCGATGCACGGCGGGCCTTCACCGCACACGTGCGGTCCGCGGGCGCCGAAGGTGCGGTCGTCGCGTCGATGCGCCTCAACAGCTGGGAGATCGAGCCGGCCGAAGGCCACACCGACCACGTCGCCGAGAGCACGATCGTCGGCACGGCCATCGCCCAGTTCCACCGATCGACCGCGCCCCCGTCCCGGTCCCTGACCTACCTGCCCCTGAAAAGGAGCCGATCGTGACCGCCGACCCCACCCAGCTGGGCATCCCCGAAGACGCGATGCGCCGCCTCGCCGAGATGCGACCGGGCCAGGCCACGAGCTTGTTCACCTCGGACCTGTCGGTGAACGAGTTCCTGCTCGTCCGCGAGGCCGGGTTCCGGCCGTTGGGGCTGGTGCTGGGGTCGAGCATCTACCACGTCGGCTTCCAGTTCGGGCGGTGGAACAAGAACCAGGAGCTGGAGACCCTCTCGCAGGCCATGTACCACGCGCGGGAGCTCGCGATGACCCGCATGGAGACCGAGGCCGACCAGCTCGGCGCCGACGGCATCGTCGGGGTGCGGCTGGAGATCGAGTTCAAGGAGTTCGGATCCGATCTCGCCGAGTTCATCGCCGTCGGCACGGCCGTCAAGTCCGATGACCCGGCGCCCGAGGGCCGCACGTGGCGCAACAACCACAACCAGCCGTTCACGTCCGACCTGTCCGGCCAGGACTTCTGGACGCTCGTCCAGGCGGGCTACGCGCCGCTGGGCATGGTCATGGGCACGTGCGTCTACCACATCGCCCACCAGCGGTTCTGGCAGGCGATGAACAACCTCGGGCAGAACGTCGAGCTGCCGCAGTTCACCGAGGCGCTCTATGACGCCCGCGAGCTGGCGATGAGCCGGATGCAGGCGGAGGCGGAGGCGTTGCACGCGGAGGGCATCGTCGGCGTGCAGCTGCTCTCGCACGGGCACCGGTGGGGCGGGCACACCACGGAGTTCTTCGCGATCGGCACGGCCGTGCGCCCATTGCGTGCCGACCATCACATCCCGACGCCCCAACTCGTGCTCCCGCTGACAGACTGAACACCGTGACGCTCGACGAACCCAGCGGGCTCGGCCCGTCCGGCGACGTCGCGCTGCTGGCCGCCATGCTGCGCGCCGACCGCGCCGACGTCGCGTCCTACGCCCGCGTCCTCACCGGCACCCTCGCGGGCGCCCTGCCGGACGGCATGGTGGAGGTCGAGCAGCGGCGCGGGCTGGCCGACCGCATGGCGGGCCGCGACGGGCGCGCGGTCGCGGTCATCGTGCACGGGATGGACCGCGAGCTGGAGCTGCGTGAGGGGGCGCGGGGGGTCGAGGCGCAGGTGCGGCAGGTCGTCCACGGCGTGGTGATCAGTCGTAAGTCCGTCGGGATCGACGAGTGGCTGCGCGCGCTCGCCGAGGACCTCACCCGCATCGCCGCCCGCGACGCCGCTGCCCGGGCGGCCCTGGAACGCTTCCTCGGCGGATGAGCGCGGCCACTCCGGCTGCTCCCGCGGGAGCGCCGCCTGCGGCCCGCCCCTCCTCGGTCGGAGGGCCGCGCGCGGCCCGCGCCTCCTCCACAGGCGCCGACCGATGAGGGCGCGCCAGGTTGCCGTCTGCGGTCCGCGGGAGTGCTCGGACGAGGAGCGGTCGGCCGCCCGTGCGGTCGGTGCTCTGCTCGCCGAGGCCGGGGTGGTCGTGCTTTGCGGCGGTGGGAGCGGAGTGATGGCTGCGGTGGTGGACGGTGTCCGGTCGTGTGGTGGGCTGGTGGTCGGCATCCGGCCCGGCGGCGACCTCGACGACGCGACCCCCGGCCTGTCCGCCGTCGTCGCCACGGGGTTGGGCGAGGCCCGCAACGCCGTCCTGGTGCGCTCGGCCGACGCGGTGATCGTCATCGGCGGGTCGTGGGGCACGCCATCCGGCGTGATCACCGGTTCGGCGCGTTTGCGGCCGGATGTGGCCGGTTCTCGCGCCGAACCGACGATCACTGCCTGGGTCCCCGCCTCAACTGTGTTGGAATGGCAAACTCACGGCGTCGGATCGTGCGACTCACCCGGGTGGAACGTGCGACTCGCCGGGGTGGATCGTGCGACTCACCGGGGCGCTGTGGCGGCGAGCTGGGTGCGCATCGTCGTCAGGTCGACCTGGATCTTCTTCAGCGCATCGCCGCACACCTGCGGGGGCGGCCCGGCGGTGTCCGGAGTGGCCACGCAGCCCGTGCGGCTGAACTGGCCCACCTCGTCGGCCAGCCGCCCCGCGGTCACCGCCAACGGCCCTCCACCGGCCGCCGCGCTCTGCGTCGCCAGCGCGGCGTTGCCCACCTCCGCGACGTACCGCGCGCAGTCCGGGTACGCCTGGACGGCCGGGCGGGTGGTGCAGCTGTCCTGGGCGATCGCGTCGACCTTGTCCTGCAGGGCGGCCAGCGACGCCGCGTAGGTCGACGACGGGGCCGCGGACCGTTCCGGCGCCGGGGAGGCGCACGCCCCGAGCACGCCGACGGCCAGCATCCCGACAACCAGCAGACCGGACGCGTGCGCCATCCGTCCACGGTATTCCCTTCGGCGACAGGCGCCGGACCAGCCTGGCGCAATGTCCGCCGATTCCTGACATTGCTCGAACATTCGCGGTTCACGATGGCCGCATGACCCCGATCGGTGAGCGCGACGCCGTCCGCCGCCTGCTCCAGCGGCTGGGGCTGGGACCCCGCCGAGGCGAGCTCGACGCCGCGACGGCCGCCGGGTTCGACGCCACGCTCGACGCCCTGACCACGCCCGGACCCGACGCGGGCGCGGCCGCCACGCCGGCACCGGCCTTCGCGCCCGTCGCACGCATGAAGAAGGACCCGGCGTCGGCGCAGGCGTTGCAGCAGCAGCGCAGGCAGCTCGTCGGTTGGTGGCTGGACCGGATGGCCGCCGCCGACCGGCCGTTCCCCGAGCGCATGACGTGGTTCTGGCACGGCCATTTCGCCACCAGCATCCAGAAGGTCCACTTCGCCAACCTCATGGAAGTGCAGAACGCGACCCAACGACGGCTGGGCACGGGCGACTTCCGGGCGTTGGCCCAGTCGATGGCGGTCGACCCGGCCATGCTGATCTGGCTCGACGGCGGCGGCAACCGGGTCGGCAAGCCCAACGAGAACCTCGCGCGCGAGTTCATGGAGCTGTTCACGATCGGCGTGGGCCACTACACCGAGGACGACGTGCGCGCCGCCGCGCGGGCGCTCACCGGGTGGGCCGTCAACATCCCGGCCGCGAGCGCGGCGCTCGTCCCGAGGCGGCACGACCCCGGCCCGGAGACCGTGCTCGGCAAGTCGGTCAGCGACACGACGAGCCTCGTCGACGAGCTGGTCGCGCTGCCGGTGTCGCCGCAGTTCCTCGCAGGACGGGTGTGGACCCGGTTCGTCTCCGACACCCCGCCGGACCCCGCGACGCTCGGCACGCTCGTCAACGCCTACGGCCCCGGTCACGACATCACGGCGCTGGTGCGGGCCGCGGCGCGCACGCCCGCGTTCCGCGACCCCGGCTCGGTGCTCGTCCACGAACCGGTGTTGTGGCTGGTCAGTACGCTGCGAGCGCTGAACGTCCCGGCGTCGAAGGTGCCCGCGGGACCGCTCGCTGCAGGCCTGGTCGGCCTGGGGCAGGTGCCGTTCGCGCCGCCCAACGTCGGTGGCTGGCCCGCGGGCACCCCCTGGCTCACCACCGCGTCCGCGCTGGCGCGGCTCAACCTGGCCCGGGCGGTGGTGAACGTCGGCGACATCTCCCCGGTCACCGCCGCGCCGCCGAACGCCCGCGTGGCCGCGACGGCCACCCTGCTCGGACTGCCCGCCTTCACCCTGCGCACGGCCGCCGCGCTGGCCCCGCTCACCGGGAACCCGCCCCAGCTCGTCGCGGCCGCGCTGGCCTCCCCGGAAAGCTGCGTGAGCGCATGAACACCCTGACCCGGCGCCGGTTCCTGCTCGCCTCCGGCGCCGCGGCGGTCGCGGCGACGGCGGCGGGCATCGGCTGGAAGGACCTCGCCGACCGCACCCGCAGCGACCCGCTGCCCGTCGGCACCGGCGTGCTCGTCGTCGTCACGCTCTACGGCGGCAACGACGGGCTCAACACGGTGGTGCCCGCGGCGGACCCGGCCTACCAGTCGGCCCGTCCCGACCTCGCCTACTCCCCGAGCGAGGTGCTCGACCTCGGCGAAGGCCTCGGGCTCAACCCCGGCCTGGCCGGGCTCAAGCAGCAGTGGGAGAACGGCACACTGGCGATCGTCCGCGGGGTCAGCTACCCGAAGCCCGACCACAGCCATTTCCGGTCGATGGACATCTGGCAGACCGCCTCCCCGGACCACCCAGCGGGCACCGGCTGGATCGGCCGTTGGCTGGACGCGAACGGCCGCGACCCGCTCAAGGCCGTGTCGCTGGAACCGGTGCTCCCACCGTTGCTGGCGGGCGCGAGCACCGCGGGCGCCGCGCTGCCGCTGTCCGGGCTCGCGCTTCCCAACGGGCCGATCGGGACGGCGTTCACGGCGCTCGGTCAGCCGTTTGCGGGCGAGTCGGCGCTGCAGGCATACGCGGCGCGCTCGATCACCGACCTGCACCGCACGGTCGACACGTTCGGCCACGACGTCGACGCCGGACCGGGCACCGCAGGCACGAAGGTCGCGAACAACAAGGGCAAGGGGCAGGCAGGGCGCGCTCGCGGCGCAGCTCGACGTCGTGGCGCGCTGCGTCGAGGCGGGTGCCCCCGCGCGGGTCTACTCGGTGAGCCTCGGCGGTTTCGACACCCACGCCGACGAGCGCGGCACCCAACAGCGGCTGCTCACCGAGGTCGACCAGGCCGTTTCCGGGTTCCTCACCCGGATGGCGGTCACCGACCGCGGACGCGGCGTCGTGCTGATGGCCTACTCCGAGTTCGGCAGGCGGGTGGCCGCCAACGCCAACGAGGGCACCGACCACGGCACGGCGGGCTCGATGTTCGTCGCGGGTGCGCCGGTGAAGGGCGGGTTCGTCGGCGCGCAGCCGAGCCTCACCGACCTCGACGACGGCGACCTCAAGCCCACCACCGACTTCCGCGACGCCTACGCCACCCTGCTCGCCGGAGTCCTGAACGCCGACCCGGCCCCGGTGCTCGGGCCCGGCCGCGCCACCCTGCCCCTGCTCGCCACCGCGTGAGCGAGCTTGCGAGCTCACCATCCAACACAGCAGCGGAACCCGCTACGTACGGCGGAACCGCTCGGCGAACTGCGGGTCGTCCTCCCACCACAGCTTGGCGGGCCCGGCTGCCTCGGCGGCGTCCAGCTCGGCGTCGATCACCGCGGCCTTGCGGGTGTCCTCGCGGCTCAGCCGGTGGACGACGATCAAGATGAACGGCAGGCCGACGACGTCGCCGCCGATCCACAGGACACCCGCGCCGAGGGTCTGGTCGAGCCGCGGGTCGATGCCGGTGGCCTGGGCCGCGTACCACGCCGAGGCGACGAGCGGCCCCAGCCACAGCACGACGCCCAGCACCGCGTCGCCGATCATCTCCACGACCGTGATCCACAGGGTGACCAGGTAGGAGTCGCGCCGCGGGGTGGGATCGACGCGGAACCGCGACCAGTAGTAGACGAACCCGGTGAAGGCCACGACGGTGCCCGCGACGCCGGACGCGACCGCGCTCTCCAGGGTGAGCTGATACAACGGCGACAGGTACAGCACCAGCAGCGGCACGACCAGCACGACGGTCACGACCAGCGGAAACGTCAGCGCCCGCGCCACCCGGCTGTGCAGCGCCCTGGCCAGCGGCGCCCGCACGGGCGGCGGCAGCGTGTCGGCGGCCAGCCGGATCGGGGCGCCGAGGGCGAGCAGCATCGGTGTGACCATGAGCAGCACGGTGTTCTGCACCGCCCGCACCCAGAAGTAGGTGTCGTCGTAGACGCCCAGGAACGAGCAGCCGACGAGCAGGATGCTCGCCACGCCCGTCAGGAAGATCGCGGTGCGGCCCGCGGGCCAGGGCCCGACGCTCCGGTGCCGTCGCAGCCCCCAGCAGTAGCCCCCGCCGAGCAGCGCGGCGGCGATGATCACCCCCGGTTCGGCCCGCCACGCCGTGAACGTCCTCGCGAGCGTCAACGGTGGGGCGGCCACAGCCATCGTCAGCACGTGCTGGACGCTACGCCCGCGCCCCGACAGTCGCCCGCACCGGAGGCCGTGACCAGCGGCCCTGCGCTAGTGGCTGGGATCGGCCTGCGGTCCGAACGCGGTGAGGAACCGGTCGCGGAAGGTGTCCATCCGCCACACCGGGGCCTGCGCGGCGGGCCGCAGCCCGTCGGTCCAACCCCAGCCCGAGATCCGGTCGAGCACGGCCGGGTCGTGCGCCACGATCGTCACCGGCACGTCGCGGCCTGCGGTGTCGCCGGTGATGATCGGGGCGGGCTGGTGGTCGCCGAGGAACACGAGCACCAGGTTGTCGTTGCCGTAGGTCTTCACCCAGGAGATGAGGCTGTCCAACGAGTAGACGATCGAGTCGCGGTAGCCCGCCCGCACGCGGTCGGTGTTCTGCCACACCACGTCGGGGCCGTCGGCGGCGCGCACGAGCGCGTCGTAGCCCGAGCCGTCGCCCACCGCGTTCCAGTCCACCATCTTGGGCACCGGCGTCCACGGCACGTGGCTGGAGGTGAGCACCACCTCGGCCATCATCGGCGGGCGGCCCGGCTTGCCGTACTCGCGCTGCTGGAACTGGGCCAGCGTGTACTGGTCCGGCATCGGCGACCAGCTGAAGTTCAGCCCCTTGTAGCCCAGGTCGTCGCGCCCGTAGACGCGGTCGATGCCGTAGAAGTTCGCGTCCGGCCAGGCGGAGATCGTGCCGGGCATGACCGCCGTCGTGTCCCAGCCCGCCTTCTTGAACGCGCTGGTCAGGGTGAGACGGTCGCTGGAGACGAGGCTGCGGTCGCGCTGCTGGTTGGCGATCCAGAGGCCCGAGCCGAACGTGGCGTGCGCGAGCCAGCTGCCCCCGCCCGCCACCGGCGAGGTGAGAAAGCCGCTGCGGGCGGCGAACCCGGCCGATTTGAGCTCCTGGGTGCCCGCGTCCAGCGCGGCGTCCACCGCTGGGGCGTAGCGCGGGTCCTCCACCGCCGAGCGGCCGTAGCTCTCGACGAAGCCGAGCACCACGTCCTTGCCCTTCAGCCCGGTGAGCAGCTGGTTGTCGGGGGTGCCGCGGAACGCGTCGACGGATGCCTGCGCCTCGAACTCGGTGCGGTCCGCCAAGCTGATCGGGATCTGGGTGGCGTCCTGGTAGACGAGCGCGGCCACGCTGCGGGAGGCGAGCGGCACCGGGTCCACGAGCTGGGTGCCGAGCGCCGCCGCGCCCAGCCAGACCACCGAGAGCACCGCCACGGCCTTGGTCGCGGGTCGCCGCCGTCCGGCCAGGAGACCGGTGAGCCGCAGCGCCGCGAACGTCATGAGCACCATCACGACCACGACGAGCAGCGCCGCGAGCACCGAGGCGCCCACGGCGGCCGCCGCGCCGAACGACTCGTGCACGAAGTTGTAGGCGTCGCCGACCAGCGTCCAGTCCAACACCGGGTCGAAGGGCCGCGCGACCGTCGCGAGGAAGCCCATGTCGATGATCTTGATGACGGTCAGGAGGCCCAACAGGGCGCCGCCCACCGCGGCGACGACCCGGCGGGGCCGCGGTGGGAGCACGAGCAGCACCGCGACCGCCACCAGCCCCTCGACGGGGATGCGCAGGAACGCCAGGGGCGTGAGCTGGTCGATCTCGTGTGGCGCGGTGAGCGCGCAGAACACGAGCAGCCCGGCCAGCACCGTGAGCACCCGGCGCAGCACGGGGTGCTTCGATCCCTTGGTCGGCTCCGTCATGTGATCCCCCTCGGCTTCGACCCCCGACAGGGACGACACGGCTGGCACACGGCAGTAGTTCACAGAAGTTGCCCGCGGGGCATGAGAGTAGCGACGAGCGGCGACGCCGAGGCGGTCGTCGGCGGCGCGATGACACGTTCGGCGGCTTCCGATACGCCGAAAAGCCGTGTGTCGAGCTCGGAGGTCGCTGTCGGATCCTCCCGCCGCGCGGCAGGCCCCATCCAACGCAGGGCCCCGCTCGGGCCTGCCGGTGCGCTGCGGGCATACCGCGCATACCGTGCGTGACCTGCGGGTCCGCTCCTGCGCCGACGGCACCGCGCCTGCCGTCCAACGGCAGCTGCGCCGCGTCGAGACCGCTCGGTCGATGAGACGGTCGTAGAGCGCGTCAGGGTGTGACGTACAGTGCGACCAGTTCGGCGACGAGCAACCCGGCTGCGCCCCGCGTGGTCGCGAAGGGTCCTCGGGCCCGTGGGCCGCGCAGCGTGCGCAGGAGCCCACGGTCGCCCAATGCGGCGAGGGCGTCCAGATCGGACGGGGACGGGCCGCCGGGGAAGCCCGGCCGCAGCCGGTCAGCAAGGTCGTGGAGCCGCCCGGCGAGCCCGGGGGAGGCAACGCCCAGCCGGGCCGCGCCGGCCAGCCTTCGCCATTGGGCGAGGAACGTCACCGCCCGGCGGGCCTCCCGCAGCGTGGGATCGGTGTCGGTGCGGGCAGGTGGGAGGTCGCTCCACTCGTCGAAGACGTCGGCGCGCACCTCGGCCGGGTCCAGTCCGCACAGCGGCACGGTCGTCGCGAACCCGTCGGCACCCCAGGTCATCGGGGCATGGCGCTTGACGCATCCGGATCGCTTGTTGATCAGGCGGGCCACCAGCCGCGCCCGGACGTCCGCATCGACGAGCGGTGCGAACGTCGGGACCCGCACCAGGACAGCGTTGCCGTCTGCGGTGGGGGACAGGGAGATCTCCGGTTCCCTCGGGTCGGCCGACAGCCCGAGGACGCGGGCACGCACTTGCCGGGGGTCGATCAGGCTGCCCCACCGGGGTGGGGCGGGCGCCGGGAAGTGGGGCGGGGCGGGCGGGGGTCGGCCTGCCTCCCGTCGCCGCCAGCTGTCGAGAACCGTCTTCAGCTCACGGTCGCGCCTCCCGTGGATCTCGTCTGCCAGCTCCGCGTACCCATCCACCAGATCCTGTACGGCGTTGCGGAGACCGGGCGGGACGGGGCTCGCCGACAACCTGCGCAGGACGGCAGCGAGATCGCGCGACGCGCGCCGGGCCAGGCGCAGGGCATCGCCGACGAGCGAGGCCCGCGCCGGACCGTCGGGCAGGGTCCTGGCGGCACGTCCTCGGCTGACGGCGCGTTCGGCGTCCACAACGGACTGGTCCAGCGGGGTGTGCAGCCAGCGGTCGAGGGCGTCGACGACCGCGACTCGCAGCCACGGCGCCGCCCCGGCGGGGTCGACGGCCAGCCGTTGCCCGCTCGCGGCGGAAAGATCCCCTTCACCGAGCAGCGCCCGCAGCAGCGGGCCGGAGGCGTCGTCCACTGCGCCGAACGAGACCGTGCGCCACTGCCCGGGGGTCAGCAGGTCGACGTCGATCCGCACCCCTCCGCCGAGATCAGCCCGATGCACGAGCGGGCCAGCCGACGACGCCTGCCGCCCGGCCACATTGATCGGCTGGTCGGCGATGTGTTCCATCGGACACCATCCGAGCGACAGCATCACCACTTCGCCTCACTTTCGCGGCTGGGAAACGCCGAACCGATGGTGGGAAGTACGTCCTTCGTCCGAGGTGGAGCGAGTCGCGCGTGCGTGAGCTCGACGCATCATCGCACTTCAGGAGCTGTTACTTCCAGTAGTCGAGGTCAGCGCGTCGCTTCACCGCATAATCCCAGGCGTAGTAACGCCCGCGCCGTATCCTCGGGCCTGCGACGCCGGCGTCGGCACACCACGGAGCAGGCGAACCGGGTTCGGCCAGTCGGTCGAGGGCTTCGGCGCAGAGCCCGGGAAATGCCCCGATGTCCCGCCAGACGGACTGGCTCACGTCGCAGGCTCGCGGGTCCGCGAACTGCCGCAGCCGAGAGGCGCGCAGGCACAGCGACGAGCGCGAGCGGTCAGGGGCGGGCCCGCAGGTCGCCAACCGTGGCCTGTCCGAACTGTAAGGGTCGAAGTCCACCCAGACGAGGTGTTGGATACAGGCCTGAACGAGCTCCTCCCGCGGTCTCATCAGCCCGTGGGCGAACCTGGCGCGGAGGTCGTGCAGCTCCCACTGCTCGCGCCAAATGATCATGGCGAGCCGCCACGCCGCCTCGCTTTCCACGGTGTCGTCGCGCGGCTTCGGGCGCAGCGCTGCCCGTGTGCGGTCGTCCGGTCGGCGGTACCAGGTCGGCAGCCGGACGCTCGCCTGGCCGAGCCGGTCCCACGCGTCGTGCACCTGGGTGTGCGTCTGCAGTTGCATGCTGCGGGCTACGAGCCGCAGCAAGACGACCAGGCGCAACTGCCGCCGCGAACCCGTGATCACCAGATCCCGCGGACACCGGATGCCGGGGAACAGAACGGCCCGCCAGTCACCGAGCTCGAGGGCGTCGAGCAGCACCCGCAGCGCGCGCCGCAGTTCGTCGCCCGACCCCTCGGTGTCCATCCCGGCCTACCCGTGGATCACCTGGTCAGGAGGAGTACCCCGGTGGCCGGGAGGCATTTCGCGCCTGACATCATACTCGACCACCGCCGAACCCGTGTTGGCCCAACTTTGCTAAACTTCGCTTAACCAAATTTTGATACCCGTTGAGCAACGATAAGTTGTGCTGGCTAGCCTGGTCAACGCTCAGTTGGCCAACCTCGTATCAGGGTCAGACAGGTCAGCCTCAGTCTGGCTAGCAGTAGGGTGATTTTGACGAGTTGCCAAGGCAAGGGCAGACTGCGCTCGTTCAAAGGAGGTGTTGGTCGTGGCGGAGTCCGGACAGGCCTTTCGTCTTGCCGATGAGCTGCGAAAACTCCGCGTGGCCGCGAAGCTGAAGCAGGCCGAGCTCGCCGCCGCGCTGAGCACGGAGAAGCCGGTCGGAGCGGCCACCGTCAGCTCGTGGGAGTCGACCACCAACCCGAAGAGACCCCCCGACTACCGGATCGATGCCTATGCGCGCTTCTTCGGCACACCGCGCTCGCTCGAAGGTGTCCCCCATCTGCTCTCGG
>CAWGIV010000015.1:0-270214 GCA_963822805.1 uncultured Actinomycetota bacterium
CGCGTTCCAGGCGGCGACGGGCCTGGCGATCGTCGAGGGCTACGGGCTCACCGAGGCGGGCCCGACCGTGACGAGCAACCCGCTCGGCGCGCCGCCCAAGCCCGGCTCGGTGGGCCGGGCGCTGCCGGGCATCGAGCTGCGGGTGGTGGACGCCGACGGCGTGCCCATCGAGCCCGACGACGAGGAGCCCGACGACGGCGACACCGGCCTCGTCGCCCTCCGCGGGCCCAACCTCTTCTCCGGCTACTGGCCCGACGGCACGGGCGGCCCCGACGCCGACGGCTGGTTCCGCACCGCCGACGTCGGGTTCCTCGACGCCGACGGCGACCTGCACCTGGTCGAACGCTCGTCCGACGTCGTCATCGTCAACGGCTTCAACGTCTATCCTCGGGAGGTGGAGCAGGTGCTCCTGGCGATCGAGGGCGTCACGGAGGCAGCGGTGGTCGGGCAGCGCGACGAGCGGGCGGGCGAAGTCGTGAAGGCCGTGCTGGTCGCCGACCCGGCCGCCGGGGTCGACGAGGCGGGGGTGCGCGCGTTCTGCGCCGAGCGGCTGGCCCGGTTCAAGGTGCCCGCCGTGATCGTGTTCACCGACGCGCTGCCGCGCACCCCGACCGGCAAGATCGCCCGACGGCAGCTGGCCCTGTCGTGAGCGCGCGGGTGCTGGTCTACACGCGCGCCGGGTGCCATCTGTGCGAGGTCGCCGAGGCCGACGTCGCGCGCATCTGTGCGGACCTGGCGCTGGGCTTCACGAGCGTCGATGTCGACACCGATCCCGAGCTGCGCGCCGAGTACGGCGACCGGGTGCCGGTGATCATGGTCGACGGTCGCGAGCACGGGTTCTTGCGCGTCGAGGAGGGTCGGTTGCGCGCCGCGTTGCTGTGAACGCCCCGAACCGCGATCCCGGCCGGGGCGAACACCCAGCCGTGACCGTGACCTCGCCCGCCGCGACCGGCCTCTCCCGCCCGGTCGCCGCCACCATCGGCGTGCTGGCGGTGTGGGCGGCGCTCGGCGTCGGTCACCTCGTCGCGGGCCTGTTCTCGCCGGGGTCCTCGCCGTATCTCGCGGTCGGCGACGCCGTGATCCGGCTCTCGCCCGACCCGCTCACCGAGTTCGCCAAGACCACGCTCGGCACGAACGACAAGCCGGTGCTGCTGGTCGGCATGTTCGTCGTGATCACGCTGGTGGCCGCGGCGGGCGGGCTGGCGTCGCGGTGCGCGGCGGCAGCCCGGGACCGTCGTCATCGCGGCAATGGGCGTGCTCGGCGGCGCGGCGGTGGTGTCCGAGCCGACGTTCACGCAGGCCGACTTCATCGCGCCGCTCGCGTCCACCGCGGTCGGGTTGGCCGCGTTCGCGCTGCTGCACGCCCTCGGGCTGTCGGACGGTCCAGGAGACCGACCGGTCGCGGCGCGGCGTGCTGCTGGCGGCAGGCGCGGCCGTCGGGCTCGGGGCGTTGGCGTCGGCGGGCGGCGGGGCGCTGCTCACCCGCGACATCCAGGCCGCGCGCGACGACGTCACCGCCATGCTGGGCCGTGCGAAGTTCGTCGAGCGGGCCACCCCGGCGCCCGCGGGGGCGGCGTTCCCGCAGCTCGGCACGCCGACCTTCCTCACGCCCAACGCCGACTTCTACCGGATCGACACCGCCTTGCGGGTGCCGACGCTCTCGGCCGCCGACTGGAGCCTGCGGGTGCACGGCATGGTCGGGCGCGAGCTCACGCTGAGCTTCAATGACCTGGTCGGCCGCCCGCTCGTCGAGCGCGCCGTCACGCTGACGTGCGTCTCCAACCCGGTCGGCGGCAACCTCATCTCCACGGCGAACTTCATCGGAGTGCCGCTGCGCGACGTGCTGCTGGAGGCGGGCGTCGCGCCGGGCGCCGACCAGCTGTTCAGCACCAGCTCGGACGGTTGGTACACCGGCACCCCGATGGCGACCGTGCATCGAGCCCGGCCGCGGTGCCCTGCTGGCGGTCGGGATGAACGGCGAGGCGCTGCCGTACGAGCACGGCTTCCCGGTCCGCATGGTCGTGCCCGGCCTGTACGGGTACGTGTCGGGTACGAAGTGGCTGGTCGACTTGGAGGCCACGACGTTCGCCGACCCCGAGAAGCAGGGCTACTGGCTGCAGCGCGGCTGGTCGCAGCTCGGGCCGATCAAGACGATGACGCGGATCGACGTGCCGCAGGGCTTCGCGAGCGTGACCGCGGATACCGTCACCGTCGCGGGCATCGCGTGGGCGCAGCACACCGGGATCGCCAAGGTGGAGATGCGCGTGGACGGCGGCCCGTGGCGGGCCGCGACGCTGTCCGACGAGGTGTCGGTGGACACCTGGCGCATGTGGCACAGCGAGCTGGCGTTGGCGCCGGGCGACCACTACGTGGAGGTCCGCGCCACCGACAAGAGCGGCTACGTGCAGACCGAGCAGCGCGCCGACCCGATCCCGGACGGTGCCTCCGGATGGCCGAGCGTCCGCTTCACGTTGTCGTGTGAACCAAGTTCGGCCGGATTTCGAACACCCGTTGCGAGGTCCGGAACCACCGGATCACCAGCCGAGAGGTACGCCCATGCGCAAGAACCAGCGACTGGCCACCATCGGCGTGCTGGCCGCGGCCACGGTGGCGCTCGCCGCATGCGGCAGCAGCGCCACCCCCGCGACCAGCAGACGCCAACCCGGCGGCCAGTGCGGCCGCGGCTCCGGCGACATCCGCCGCGGCCGCCGCGGACACGGGCGTCACGACCAACGCGGACGTCTTCGGCCCGGCCTGCGGCCAGCTGCCGCAGGGCGACGCGCCCGGCTCGCTCAACGCCATGGGCCCGCAGCCCGTCGCGACGGCGGCGAGCACCAACCCGCTGCTCACCACGCTGGTCACCGCGGTCAAGGCGGTGCCGGGCCTGCCCGACACGCTCAACAGCACGCAGGGCCTCACGGTCTTCGCGCCGTACAACGGGGCGTTCGACGCCGTGAAGAAGCAGATCGGCGCGCAGGCCTTCCAGGGTCTCCTGAACGACCCGAACAAGCTCGACGGGCTGCTGTCCTACCACGTCATCGGCAAGCGCTACGACGCCAAGAGCCTCGTGGCCGCGGGCACCACCACCGAGCTGGCGGGGGGCACCCTGACCATCGGCGGCACCCCGACCGCGCCGACGATCACCGACGGCCAGGGCAACACGGCCAAGGTGCTGTGCGGCAACATCCCGACGTCGAACGCGACCGTGTTCGTGATCGACCGGGTGCTCATGCCGAAGAGCTGACGGTGAGTCGGGCGTTTCGCCGCGACGAGTCGGGCGTTTCGCCGGGCCGCGGGCAGCGGTCCGGCGCGCGCCCCGTGACGGCGCCGAGGGCGCGCCGAACGGAGGGTCGCGCGCGACCACCGGTCATCCCCATCCGGGCGTCGGCGTGAGCACGATCGTGGTCAAGATCGCAACTTTGTGCCCGCCTTCACAAGCAGCTACCGTGGAACGCGGTTGCCGTCAAGACCCGATTCCCCGGGGAGTTCCGGCGCCCCCGTCATCCGCGAGACCGCCGAGGAGAGCCTGTGACCGTCGTGGCGCTCCTTCGCTCGGAGGCGGCGGCGTGATCCGCGCAGGCGTGACGCCCGGCCAGCAGGCCGACGCAGGGCCCCGCGCCATACCCGAGGCCAGTGTGGCGCGCCTCGCCGTCTACCTGCGGATGCTCGGCGAGCTGGCCGAGCAGGGCGCGGAGACGGTGTCGAGCGAGGAGCTCGCCGCCGCCACCGGCGTCAACTCCGCCAAGCTCCGCAAGGATCTCTCCTACATCGGCTCGCACGGCATCCGCGGCGTCGGCTACGACGTCCGCGCCCTGCGCTACCAGCTGGAACGGGTGCTGGGGCTGGACCACCGGCAGGCGGTCGCGCTCGTCGGCGTCGGCAACCTCGGGCACGCGCTCGCGGGCTACGGCGGCTTCGGCGGCCGGGGCTTCCCGGTCACCGCCCTCTTCGACGTCGACCCCGACCTCGTCGGCACCCCCATCAACGGCATCCCCGTCGAACACGTGCGGAGCATCCCGGTGACCTGCCCCGAGCGCGGCATCACGATCGGCATGATCGCCACCCCCGGGCAGGCCGCGCAGGCCGTGTGCGACCAGCTCGTCGCGGCGGGCGTGCGCAGCATCCTCAACTTCGCGCCGGTGGTGCTGCAGGTGCCGCGCGGGGTCGAGGTCCGCAAGGTTGACCTCGCCGTGGAGCTGCAGATCCTCGCGTTCCACGTCACGCGGCGCACGGCCGCCCTCGCGGTCAACGGCCACGCTCTGAACGGCAGCAGCGGAGGACTTCTCACATGAGCGTGCTGGTCGTGGGGCTCTCGCACCGCAGCGCCCCGGTCGAGGTGCTCGAACGCGCCGCCGTGTCGGCCGCCGACGTGCCGAAGCTCGTCGACGAGATGCTGCGCGGCGAGCACGTCTCGGAGGCGATGCTCGTCTCGACGTGCAACCGCATCGAGGTCTACGCCGTCGTCGACGCTTTCCACGGCGGCCTCGCCGACGTCTCCGCGGTGCTCGAGCGGCACACCGGCATGGCGCTGCCCGAGCTCACCGAGCACGTCTACGTCCACTACGCGGGCTCGGCCGTGCAGCACCTGTTCGCGGTGGCGGCGGGGCTGGACTCGATGGTCGTCGGCGAGGCGCAGATCCTCGGCCAGCTGCGCGACGCCTACTCCGCCGCGGCGGAGGCGGGCACGGTCGGCCGGGTTCTGCACGAGCTCGCCCAGCAGGCGCTCCGCGTCGGCAAGCGGGTGCACGCCGACACGGCCATCGACGCGGCGGGTGCCTCGGTGGTCTCCGAAGCCCTCGCCGACGCCGCGGAGGTGCTCGGCGGGCTCGCCGGGCGGCGGGCGGTGATCGTCGGCGCGGGCGCGATGGGTGGGCTGGCCGCGGCGCACCTGCGGCGCGCCGGGGCGGCCGAGATCGTCGTGCTCAACCGCACGCTCGCCCGCGCCGGGCGGCTCGCCGAGATCACCGCCATCCACGGCACCCCCGCCCGGGCGGGCACGCTCGACGCGCTCGCCGCCGAACTCGCGTCCGCCGACCTGTTGGTGGCGTGCACGGGCGCGGTCGGCACGGTCGTCGACATCGACGCGGTGGTGACGGCGGTCGCCACCGGCCGTTCGCTCGCCGTCTGCGACCTCGCGCTGCCCCACGATGTCGACCCGGCCGTCGCCGACCTGTCCGGGGTGCGCGTGATCGACCTGGCCACGCTCCAGCACAGGCTCGCCGACGGCGCCCGCGGCGTGGCCGTCGCGCACGCCCAGGAGCTGGTGGCCCGGGAGGCGCAGGCCTACCTCGCGGCCCAGCGCTCCGCCGAGGTCACGCCGACGGTCACGGCCCTGCGCCGCCGCGCCTCCGAGGTCATCGACGCCGAGCTGCTGCGCCTCGACGCCCGCCTGCCCGAGCTGGCCCCGGGCATGCGGGACGAGTTCGCGCGGACCGTCCGCCGGGTCGTCGACAAGCTTCTGCACACCCCGACCGTGCAGGTGAAGAGGCTGGCCGCGGGCCCGGACGGCGACAGCTACGCCGAAGCCCTGCGCACCCTGTTCGAGCTGGACCCGCAGACCCCCGCCGCGGTGGCGCTGCAGCGCACCGGCGACGTGCTCGGCGCGTTGGAAGCACGGGAGGACCACCGATGACCCCGCCAACGCCCGCCGGTGGCATTCCTCCGATGTGGACGGCGAGCGCGCCCGTCCGGATCGGCACGCGGCCCAGCGCGCTCGCCGTGGCGCAGACCGAGCAGGTCGCGCAGCGGCTGCGCGCGGCCGGGCACGCCTGCGAGCTGGTGCACGTGAGCACCACGGGCGACCGGTCCTCGGCGCCGATCGCCCAGCTCGCTGAGGCGGGTGCCGGCGTCGGCGTGTTCGTCTCCGCCCTGCGCGACGCGCTCGCCGCGGGCACCGTCGACGTCGCGGTGCACTCCTACAAAGACCTCCCCACCGCGCCCGACCCTCGGCTCGTGTTGGCCGCCGTCCCGTCCCGGGAAGACCCCCGCGACGCGCTGGTGGCCCGCGACGGCCTGGTGCTGGGGGAGCTGCCCGTCGGATCCCGGGTCGGCACGGGATCGGCGCGGCGGAAGGCCCAGCTCGAGGCCCTCGGGCTCGGCCTCGACGTCGTCCCGATCCGGGGCAACGTCGACACCCGCGTGCGCAAGGTCGCCACGGGGGAGCTCGACGCGGTGGTGGTCGCCGCGGCCGGGCTGCGGCGGCTGGGTCGCATCGCCGAGGCGACCGAGCTGCTCGATCCCGTCCAGATGCTCCCCGCACCCGCACAGGGTGCACTGGCGATCGAGTGCCGCAGAGACGACCACGGGCTCGCGGCAACCCTCGCCGCGGTGCTGGACGACGGGTACACCCGCGCGGCGGTCACCGCGGAGCGGGCGGTGCTGGCCGGGCTGGAGGCGGGCTGTAGCGCGCCGATCGCGGCGCTGGCCGACGTGGTGTCCGACCTGACCGACGACGGTGCCGTCGTCGACCGCGTGTCCCTGCGCGCGGTGGTGGGCACGGCCGATGGAGCGTTGCTGCGCGCGTCGGTCACGGGAGACATGGACGTTGCCGAGAAGCTCGGTGCGGCGCTGGCCGCCGAGCTGCTCGACCTGGGGCGCGCGCCCCACGGCGCAAACCAGACTGAACCGCTGGATCAGGAGTTCCGACAGAGATGAACCGCGCACCAACGCAGCCCCCCGTGGGACGGATCGCCTTCGTGGGCACGGGGCCCGGCGACCCCGGACTGCTTACCGTGAGGGCCCGGGACGCGCTCGCGGCGGCGACGAGCGTCGTCACCGACCCCGACGTGCCCGAGGCCGTGTTGGCGCTGGTCGCCGACGGCGCCGAGGTACGACCCGCCGTCGGCGCCCCGGCCGACGTCGCGCGTGACCTCGTCAAAGAGGTCGCGGGCGGGCGCTCGGTCACGCGCCTGGTGGCGGGCGACCCGCTGACCGTGGACGCGGTCGTCGCCGAGGCGCTGGCCGTCTCCGCCGCGGGCGTGCCGTTCGACGTGGTGCCGGGCGTGCCGTCGGGCACCGCCGTCCCGGCCTACGCGGGCGTGCCGCTGGGCTCGGCGCACGTCGAGGCCGATGTCCGGCAGGGCGTCGACTGGGCCCGCCTCGCCGCCTCCCCCGGCCTCATCGTGCTGCACGCCACGGCGGCGCACCTCCCCGAGGTGGCTTCGGAGCTCACCATGAACGGGCTCCCTGCGCAGACCCCCGTCGCCATCACCGCAGCAGGCACGTTCACCACCCAGCGCACCGTGCAGGCCACGCTGGCCACGCTCGCGGCCGACGGCGCCGAGCTCGGCGGCCCGCTCGTCCTCACCATCGGCGACGAGGTGGGCCTCCGCGCCGAGCTGTCGTGGTGGGAGTCGCGGGCGCTGTACGGCTGGCGCGTGCTCGTCCCGCGCACGAAGGACCAGGCGGGCGCCATGAGCGAGCGGCTGGCCGTGCACGGGGCCACGGCCGAGGAGGTGCCGACGATCGCGGTCGAGCCGCCGCGCTCGCCCACGCAGATGGAGCGGGCGGTCAAGGGTCTCGTCGACGGCCGCTACCAGTGGGTGGTGTTCACCTCGACCAACGCCGTGCGCGCTGTCTGGGAGAAGTTCGCGGAGTTCGGGCTGGACGCCCGCGCGTTCTCCGGCGTCAAGATCGCCTGCGTGGGGTCGGCCACCGCGGAGCGCGTGCGGGAGTTCGGCATCAACCCCGACCTCGTGCCCAACGAGACCGAGCCCGCCGAGTCGTCGTCCGAGGGCCTGCTGTCGATCTTCCCGCCGCACGACGACGTGCTCGACCCGGTCGACCGGGTGCTGCTCCCGCGCGCCGACATCGCCACCGAGACGCTCGCCGCCGGGCTGCGCGGCCGCGGCTGGGAGATCGACGACGTCACGGCCTACCGCACGGTGCGCGCCGCGCCCCCACCCGCCCCGATCCGAGAGGCGATCAAGACCGGCGGGTTCGACGCGGTGTGCTTCACCTCGTCGTCGACCGTGCGCAACCTCGTCGGGATCGCGGGCAAGCCGCACGCGCGCACGATCGTCGCCTGCATCGGCCCGCAGACGGCCGAGACCGCCCGCGAGTTCGGCCTGCGGGTGGACGTGCAGCCGGACGAGGCCCGGGTGCCCACGCTGGTCGACGCGCTGGCCGCGCACGCCGCCCGCCTGCGCGCCGAGGGCGCCCTGCCCCCGCCCCGGAAGGCCAAGGCCCGCCGCCGCTGACCCTGGCCCGGCCCGGCCCCCGGCTGCGGCGCACCCCCGGGCCGCCGTCTTCGCAGACCCCGTATCCACTTCGCAGAGCCCACGGGGTCTGCGAAGTGGCAGCCGGGTCTGCGAAGTGCCAGGTGGGGGTGAGCGCCCGGGGCCGGGGTCGGGTCTACCCTGGCCGCGTGGCGTTCCCCGCTCACCGACCCCGCAGGCTCCGCACCACCCCCGCGATGCGACGGCTGGTCGCCGAGACCGACCTGCGGCCCCGCCAGCTCGTGCTGCCCCTGTTCGTCCGCGAGGGCATCGACGAGCCGGTGCCGGTCACGTCCATGCCGGGCGTCGTCCAACACACCCGGGAGACACTGCGCAAGGCGGCCACGGAGGCGGTCACCGCAGGCGTTGGCGGGCTGATGCTCTTCGGCGTGCCCGCCCGCCGCGACGCGTGGGGCAGCGCGGGCGTCGATCCCGACGGCGTGCTCAACGTGGCGCTGCGCGACGTGCGGGCCGAGGTCGGCGACGCCGCCGTCGTCATGGCCGACACCTGCCTCGACGAGTTCACCGACCACGGCCACTGCGGGGTGCTCGACGCCCGTGGCGGCGTCGACAACGACGCCACCCTCGCCGTCTACGCCGAGATGGCCGTGGCCCAGGCCGATGCGGGCGCGCACCTCCTCGGCCCCAGCGGCATGATGGACGGCCAGATCGGGGCCATCCGGGAGGCGCTGGACGCCGCGGGCCACCAGGACGTGGGCCTGCTCGCCTACACCGCCAAGTACGCGTCGGCGTTCTACGGGCCGTTCCGCGAGGCCGTCGACTCCCAGCTGCGCGGCGACCGCAAGACCTACCAGCAGAACCCGGCCAACGTCCGCGAGGCGCTGCGGGAGCTTGCGCTGGACCTCGCGGAGGGCGCCGACATCGTCATGGTCAAGCCCGCCATGAGCTACCTCGACGTGCTGCGCGCCGTCGCCGAGGCCGCGGACGTGCCGGTCGCGGCGTATCAGGTGTCGGGGGAGTACGCGATGGTCGAAGCCGCCGCGGCCAATGGCTGGCTCGACCGCGACCGCACGATCCTGGAGACGCTCACGGCCATCCGCCGGGCGGGCGCCGACCTCGTTCTCACCTACTGGGCGGCCGAGGTCGCCCGCAGGCTGGATTGACCCGCTCAACGTCACGGTTGCACATGGCGCCTGGACAGGGTAGAACGTCCGGCCCTACCTTTCGCCCCATGACGTCACCTTCCGACCCGTTTGGCCAGCAGCAGGGCTACGGCCCGCCGCCGGGCTACGGGCAGCCGCCGCAGCAGGGCGGTTACCAGCAGCAACCACCCCCGGGATATGGCAGCCAGCAACCGCCTGCCGGGTACGGGCACCCTCCGCCCGGCTACGCGCAGCAGCCCCCGCCCGGCTACGGCCAGCCCCAGCAATACGGTCAGCCCTACGGCGCCCCACCCCAGCAGTACGGTGCTCCCCAACAGCCCTACGGCGCTCCCCAGCAGGGCACACCCGCCCCCGAGGCCCCCGGCATGCTCCTCGCCGAGTGGTGGGAACGGCTGATCGCCCGCTTCATCGACGGCATTCCGTTCGGGATTCTGTCGCTCATCCTCGGCTTCATCTTCGGTGCGCTCTTCTTCTCGCAGATCGTCTACGACCCGGAGACCGGCGCACTCACCGGCGGCGCCCTGCTCTGGCTGGGCGCCGTCCTGGCCCCGCTGATCAGCGGGCTGCTCTACGCCGGATACGACGTCTTCATGCACGGTCGCGACGGCCAGACCCTCGGCAAGAAGGTCATGAAGACCCGGCTCGTCACGGTGAACGGCGGCAGGCCCGACCAGAACACACTGATCAGGCGCGCGGTCATCTATCCCGGCGTGCTGGCGGTCGCGAGTCTCCTCGGGTTCATTCCGATCATCGGCAGCTTCTTCATCTGGATGGTGTTCAGTCTGGTCGGGCTGGTGGAACTCATCGTCGTGCTCACCGACTCGGTGCGGCGGCAGTCGCTACACGACAAGTGGTCGGGCACGATCGTCGTCAAGGCGCAGCCCTAGGTTCCCCCGGGCGGGTCGGCTCTCGCGAGCCGACCCGCCCCAGCCGTTGGTAGTTTGGTCGAGGTGAGCACCCCGCCCGGGCAGAATCCCTACACGTACAGCCCGTACGGCAACCCGTACCCCGCCCGGTCCGATTCGGCGCCTGCGGTGCGCAGGCCGCGGCTGCTGATCGTCGCGCCGCTATTGATGCTTCTCGCGTCGCTGCCGTTCCTGTTCCTCGGCGCGTTCTTCCTGTTGGGGCCCGTGGACAGCCTGGTGCAGGAGGTGCTGGCCAGCCCGCGCATGCAGCAGGCTGGCGCCACCGCGGACCTGGTTGTCTCGGCCATTCGGATCCTCGGCGGCCTCCTCCTCGTGATCGCGGTGCTCTACCTGCTCGCGGGCTTCCTCGCTGTTGCCGGACGCAACTGGGCCCGGATCGTCGCGGGCGTCTTCACCGTCGGCTTCGCGCTCCTGCTGGTGGCTGCGCTGGTGGCCAGCGGCGGGGCCATCGACACGGTCACCGTGTCCAGCGTGCTGCTCATCCTGATCTTGGGAGCGGTCGGGGTCCTGTTCAGCCCGGGTGCGAGCGCCTGGTACGCGGCCCGCCGCCGAGCTTTGCCAGACTGAGGGTGTGGACACCGTCTCGGCCGAGCTCTTCTCGCGCGCCTGCGTCGCCATCCCGGGTGGGGTGAACTCGCCCGTACGGGCCTTCAAGGCGGTCGGTGGTACGCCGCGGTTCATGGTGTCGGCGGCCGGTCCGTGGCTGGCCGACGCCGACGGCAACCGCTACGTCGACCTCGTCGGCTCCTGGGGCCCGATGATCCTCGGGCACGCGCACCCGGCCGTCGTCGAGGCCGTGCGCGAGGCCGCTGGGCGGGGGCTGTCGTTCGGCGCGCCGACGCCCGCCGAAGTCGAGCTGGCCGAGGAGATCATCGCGCGGGTGCCGCCGGTCGCGCAGGTGCGCCTGGTCAACTCCGGCACCGAGGCCACGATGAGCGCGATCCGGCTCGCGCGCGGGATCACCGGGCGCAGCGGTGTGATCAAGTTCGCGGGCTGCTACCACGGCCACGTCGACGCGCTGCTCGCCCAGGCGGGCTCCGGCGTCGCGACGCTCGGACTGCCCACCAGCCCCGGCGTCACCGGCGCCCAGGCCGCCGACACGATCGTCCTGCCCTACAACGACCTCGACGCCGTCCGCGCCGCGTTCGCCGAGCACGGCGTCGTCCATCGCGTGCGTGATCACCGAGGCGGCGGCGGGCAACATGGGGGCGATCGCGCCCGGTCGACGGCTTCAACGCGGGCCTGCGCGAGGTCTGCCACGAGCATGGCGCGCTGCTGGTCGTCGACGAGGTGATGACCGGGTTCCGGGTGTCGGCCTCGGGCTGGTACGGCGTCGACGGCGTGGCGGGCGACCTCTACACGTTCGGGAAGGTCATGTCCGGCGGGCTGCCCGCGGCGGCGTTCGGCGGGTCCGTCGAGCACATGGCGCACCTGGCGCCCGCAGGCCCCGTCTACCAGGCGGGCACGCTGTCCGGCAACCCGGTCGCGGTGGCCGCCGGGCTCGCCACCCTGCGCGCCGCGGACGCGGCCGTGTACGCCGCCCTGGACGCGCACGCCGCCCGGCTCGGCGACATGATCGACAAGGCGCTCGCCGCCGAGGGCGTGCCGCACCGGGTGCAGTACGCGGGCAACCTGCTCTCGGTCTTCTTCACCGAGGACGAGGTGCGCGACTACGCGGCCGCCCAGGCCGCCGCCACCTGGCGTTTCCCGGCGTTCTTCCACGCGCTGCTCGAGCGGGGCGTGTACGCGCCGCCCAGCGCGTTCGAGGCGTGGTTCGTTTCCGCCGCGCTCGACGACGACTGCTTCGGCGTGCTCGAGTCGGCGCTCCCGTTCGCGGCGGCGGCCGCGGCAGCGGTGGTCGCAGCATGATCTCGCCAGCCGCGCCCTCGGCCGAGGAGCACTCGTCGTGACCCGAACCGTCGTGCACCTCCTGCGGCACGGCGAGGTGCACAACCCCGACAAGATCCTCTACGGGCGGCTGCCCGGGTTCCACCTGTCCGAGACCGGGCGGCACCAGGCCGAGATCGTGGCGAAGGCGTTCACCGACGTCGATCTCGTCGCGGTCCTCGCCTCGCCGCTGCAGCGCGCGCAGGAGACGGCGGCCCCCACGGCCGCCGCGCACGACCTTCCGGTACACATCGAGGACGGGCTGATCGAGGCGGCCAACCGCTTCGAGGGGCGCCGCGGTGTGGGCGACGGCGCGCTGCGTGACC
This sequence comes from uncultured Actinomycetota bacterium, assembly GCA_963822805.1. Taxonomy (GTDB): domain Bacteria; phylum Actinomycetota; class Actinomycetes; order Mycobacteriales; family Pseudonocardiaceae; genus Pseudonocardia. The sequence continues at coordinate 12,480 of CAWGIV010000015.1, forward strand.
CGCGGAGCTGGCCGCTGCTGCGCGACCCGTTCACCCCGTCCTGGGGGGAGCCCTACCTGCACATCGCGCACCGCATGCTCGGCGCCGTCCACCGGGCGCGGGAACTGGCGGAGGGGCACGAGGCGCTGTGCGTGTCGCATCAGCTGCCGATCTGGACGCTGCGCCGGTTCGTCGAGGGCAGGCGGCTGTGGCACGACCCGCGGCACCGGCAGTGCGCGCTGGCCTCGGTCACCTCGCTCATATTCGACGGCACCGAGCTCACGCGCCTGGCCTACAGCGAGCCCGCGGGCGGGAGCGCACCGACCGCTACCGGCGCATGATGCCCGCCGTCGTGCGGCCGGTGCTGCCGCGGGGCCGGGGTCGCGGCGGCCGAGCTGCCCGCCTCCGGTACGGCCGCGGCCGCGCCCCGATGCGCTCCGAGCACCCGCGGGCCGCCCTGCTGCTCGCCGTGCTGCTCGCGCTCGTGGCGGGCTGCTCGACCAGCAAGGACGCCGTGGCGACGGGCGGCGCGTTCCAGTTCGTGGCGCCCGGCGGGCGGACCGAGCTCACCTACGACCCGCCGTCCGCGCGGGGCATGGTGGGGACGGTGGCGGGCCCGAGCCTCACCGACCCGGGGAGGACGGTTTCGCTCGCCGACTACCCGGGCAAGGTGGTCGTGCTCAACGTCTGGGGCTCGTGGTGCGGGCCGTGCCGCACCGAGGCGCCGAACCTGCAGTTCGTCGCCGCGCAGGAGAAGGGCGTTGCGGTGCTCGGCATCGACGTCCGTGACGACGCCCAGGCGGCCCGCGACTTCGTCCACGCCGCGGGGGTCACCTACGACTCGATCTTCGACTATCCGGGCCGCAGCCTCGCGGGCCTCGGCGGGGTGCCGCGCAACGTCGTCCCGCTCACGGTGGTGTTGGACAAGCAGCACCGGGTCGCGTTGCGTGTCGCTGGTGCCGGTGCAGGTGGCGCAGCTCGTCCCGCTGGTGCAGCGGCTGGCGGCGGAGTAGCGCGCCGCGCCCGCGAGGCACCGCCCGGATGCGACCTCGCAGACCGGTTGTCCACTTCGCAGACGCTGTGGACTCTGCGAAGTGGCGAACGCGCCTGCGAGGTGGGCGCCGGGCAGGCCCGGTGGCCCCGGCGGGCGGGGCGGCCAACACTACAGCGTGTAGAACCCGGCGTACGCTGCTCGCGATGGACGCCACCACCTCGCTTGCCGTCTCCGGGCCGCTGCTGCTCGCGACGGTCGTGGCGGTGGCGGCGGGCGCGGTCAGCTTCGCGTCGCCGTGCGTGGTGCCGCTGGTGCCGGGGTACCTCGCCTACCTCGCGGGCCTGGTCGGTGCCGCGGCGCCGCTCGAGTCGGGACGGCATCGGTGGCGGGTGGCGGGGGCCGCGGCGCTGTTCGTCGCCGGGTTTACGGTCGTGTTCGGCGCCATACTCGTCGGGGTCGTCTGGCTGGCCGACGCGCTGGTGGACAACCAGGCCGTGCTGCAGCGCGTCGGCGGCGTCGTCATGATCGCGATGGGGCTCGCGTTCGTCGGGCTCATCCCCGTGCTCCAGCAGGAGCGGCGGCTGCACTGGGTGCCCAGGGCCGGGGTGTGGGGTGCGCCGCTGCTCGGCGCGGTGTTCGGGCTGGGCTGGGTGCCGTGCATCGGGCCCACGCTCGCCGGGGTGGTCGCGGTCGCGGCGGGCACCGGCGGGGGGTCCCTGCGCGGCGTCGTGCTCACGCTGGCCTACTGCGCGGGTCTCGGCGTGCCGTTCGTCCTCATCGCGATCTTCGCTTCCCGGGCGGTGCGCGGGCTGGGCTGGCTGCGCCGCCACACCCGCGCGATCCAGATCGGCGGCGGCGCGCTGCTGGTCGGGGTCGGGCTGCTGCTGCTCACCGGGCTGTGGGACGGGTGGCTGGCCTGGCTGCAAACGTCGGTCGGCGCGTTCGTGCCGGTGATCTGACGTGGTCGCCACCGGTTCCTCCGTCGCGTCGCCGAGCACCGCGCCGCCGCGGCCGCCGGGCCGTTCGGCGTGGGCACTGCTGCGCAACGGGTGGCGCGCGCTCACGTCCATGCGCATCGCCCTGGTGCTGCTCTTCCTGCTTGCCCTCGGCGCGCTCCCCGGCGCGCTGCTGCCGCAGCGGTCGCTGAACCAGAGCCTCGTCGACCAATACTTCACCGACCACCCCACGCTCGCCCCGCTCCTTGACCGGCTCGGCTTCTTCGACGTCTTCGCCGCGCCCTGGTTCGCCGCCATCTACCTGCTCCTGATGGTCTCGTTGGTCGGCTGCGTGCTGCCGCGCGCGCTCGACCACGCCACGGCCCTGCGCGCGGCGCCGGTGGCCGTGCCGCGCAACCTGGCGCGGCTGCCGCACCACGCCGCCGCCACGCTCGACGTCGATCCCCAGACCGCCGCCGCCGCCGTCCGCGCCCGGCTGAAGGGCTGGCGTTGCGCCGAAACCCCCCAAGGGTTCTCCGCCGAGAAGGGCTACCTGCGCGAGGCGGGCAACCTCGTGTTCCACCTCGCGCTCATCGGGCTGCTCCTGGGCTTCGCGGGCGGCAAGCTCTGGGGCTACGAGGGGCAGGTCATCGTCCAGTCCGACGGCGGCCAGTTCTGCAACACCGGCATTCTGGGCTACGACTCGTTCCGCGCGGGCCTGCGCGTCGACGGCACCCGGCTCGACCCGTTCTGCGTGCAGGTCGACGACTTCACCGCCACCTACCTCCCGGACGGCCAGGCGTCGGCCTACGCGGCGAACATCGGCTACCAGACCGCCGCGGACCTCGCAGCGGGCACGAGCGCGTGGCGGCCGTTCCCGCTCGCGGTCAACCATCCGCTGCGCCTCGACGGCGACCGCGTCTACCTGCAGGGTCACGGCTACACGCCGCGCTTCACGGTGACGTTCCCGGACGGACAGCAGCGCACCGGTGCCGTCCAGTGGACCCCGGTCGACACGGCCACGATGCTGTCGCAGGGCGCCACCAAGTTCCAACGGCCCGGCGTCACCGACGACGCGCAGCGCAAGGTCACGGGCCTGGCGATCACCGGCCTGCTGGCGCCCACCACGTCCGGCGGCAACGCCGTGACCTCGGTCTTCCCCGCCCCGAACGACCCGGAGGTCGCCGTCGACGTGCTGCGCGGCGACCTCGGCCTCGACGACGGGCGCGGCCAGTCCATCTTCACCGTCGATCAGTCCAAGGTGGACTCCGGCGCGCTCGTGAAGGTGGCGCGGGCCAACTTGGTCCCGGGCCAGAGCATCCGTCTCGACGACGGCACCGTCGTGCGCTTCGACGGCCTCGGCCAGTGGGTCAACCTGCAGGTCAGCCACGACCCCGGCGAACTGGTCACGCTGGTGTTCGCCATCGCGCTGCTCGCCGGGCTGCTGTGCTCGCTCACCGTGCGGCGTCGGCGGTTCTGGGCCACGCTCACCCCGGACGGGGAGGGCCGGACGGTCGTCGAGATCGGCGGGCTCGCCCGCACCGACCGGGCGGGCTATGGCGAGGAGTTCGACCGCCTGCGGGCCGACCTGCTCGAACAATCGGACGGCGCCGGTCCGACCGGACGCCCGTCGTCGACGGACAGAGACGAGAAGGACGCCTGATGCTGGTGCAGCTCGCCCTTTACAGCGACCGCTTCTTCATGGCCGCGGTCGGCGTGTACGTCTTGGCGATGGTGCTGCACGGCTGGGAGTTCGCACGGGAGCGGACACCTGCGCTGGTCGGTGGGGGAGCATCGGTCGCCGACGCGCCGGATGCGGCCGCTGCCGGTGCGGGGTACCTCGGCCGCTCGGGCCCGGACGCCTCGCCGCCGTCTCGCCGGGACGCCGCGCCGCCGCCTCGCCGGGGCGCCGCGCGGCCGCCTGCCGAACGCATGGGGCGCACGGGCGTCGCGCTCGTCATTCTCGGCGCGGGGCTACAGTTCGTCTCGATCGTGCTGCGCGGCGTCGCGGCGCAGCGCTGGCCGCTGGGCAACATGTACGAGTTCATCTCGGCCATCACGCTCGCCGCCGTCCTCACCTGGCTCGTGGTGCTGAAGCGCGGCACCGGTCTGCGTCCGCTGGGCGCGTTCGTGCTGTTCCCGGTGGTGATCCTGCAGTTCCTCGGCGGCACCGTGCTCTACACGCAGGCCGCGCCGGTGATGCCCGCGCTGCAGTCGTACTGGCTGGTGGTGCACGTCACCACGATGACGGTCTCGTCGGGGCTGTTCTTCGTGCCCGGCATCGCGAGCGCGCTGTTCCTGCTGCGCACCGCGGGTCGGCTGCCCGCCGCGGTGGCCGCCAAAGTGCCCTCCGCCGACGCGCTCGACCGGCTCGCCTACCGTGTGACGATCGTCGCCTTCCCCCTCTACACGTTCGGGGTCATCGCAGGAGCGATCTGGGCGGAGGCGGCGTGGGGACGGTTCTGGGGCTGGGACCCGAAGGAGACGGTCGCGTTCATCGTCTGGGTGATTTACGCCGCCTACCTGCACGCCCGTGCGACGGCGGGCTGGCGCAGCGGCCGCGCCGCGTGGGTCAACGTCCTGGGCCTCGCGGCCGTCGTCTTCAACCTGTTCTTCATCAACCTCGTGGTCGCGGGGCTCCACTCGTACGCGGGAGTGAACTGACGACGCACCCGTCCGTGGCTCGCCATAGGGTGGTCGCGCCGCTACCGTCGGCGTCGACGAAAGGGTTGGGCGGTTTGCGTGTGGGGTACGGCGGAGTGGGCCAATGACGCAGCGTGATCGCGGCGACGATCGGGACTACCCGGACGGGTCCGTGGGTCGCTACGTGCGCGAGCGGTGGGGCGAGGGGCGGACGCCTTCGGCGCAGGCCGCGCGACCCTACGTGCCGCCGGTCGCGACGCCCGCGCTGCGACCGGCTCCCGAGGCCGAGGCGGACGCTGAGGACGTCTGGGCCTACCAACCCGACGCCGCGCAGCCCCGCCGTGTGAACCCGTCCGCAGGCCCCGGTCCGGGCCGGCCGGGCCCGTCCTCGGCGCACGACCCGTTCGCGGGCGTGGAGTACGGAAGCACCACATGGGCCGCCGGCGCGGGCGAAGAAGCTCCGGAGGATGGCGACGCGCCGTGCCCGCGATCCAGCGCCGCTGATGTGGCTGATGTGACGGTCGGGCGCGCCGCGGGTGAGCCTGCGGCCAGGGCGGGGGGTCGCGGTCGGGGCGATGTGGGTGAGTCCGCGGACGTGGCGGCTTGCGACGGCGCGGGCGATCCGGCGACCCCGGCGGCGCGTGGCGGTAGTGGCGGCGCGGGCGGTCCGGCGGAGGCGGCGGCGCACGGCCACCCCGGTGCTGCAGGCGACCCGAGCGGTCCGGCCGGGCGTGGTGCACGTGCCACCGGCGCGGCGACGCGCGGGCACCTGGGCGTCGCGGGCGATCCAACCGGCTCGGCCACGGCCGGTGGCGGCGACGATCACGCGGGTCCAGTGGCGCGGGGCCGGCACCTCGGCGGGGCAGGCGATCCGACCCCAGCGAGCCGCGGCGGGCACCTCGGACTCGTGGGCGACCCCCGCCCGGACGCGCCGGGCGAGGGTCCTGGAGCGCGCGACGAACCCCCGGGTCCTGGGGTGCGCGGCAGCACGGGCGACCCCGTCGAGCCGCGCGGCACCGATTCGACCGAGCCGCGCCGAGGCCGTCCGGCGGAGCCGCTCGCCGCGGCACCCTTCCCGCGTACGGGATACCGAGGCGAGGCCACGTCGGGCGACGCAGTGCCCGCCGAGCGGTCGCGGGGCGGGAGATATTGGGGCGAGGCGACGTCGGGCGACGCCGTCCCCGGCGGCCTGCGGCCGGGCATGGCCGACGGCTCCGTGACGGTCCGGACCGGGCATGGCCCACCCAACCTCGCCCACCTGCCCGGCGGTTCGCCTCCGGGCGCGCTGGCGACGCCCAGCGGCCCGCTCCCTGCCGTCGCGCCCGTCGACGGTCCCGGCGGGCCGCCCCCGCCCGGGGCGCGGATGCCGGGCGCCCGGCCGTCGCGCCCGGCGCCGGGGGACACACCCCGCTGGACGGACCCGGTCGCCGTCGCCGCACAGGAAGCCCAGCGCGCGCGGAGCCTCGAACGCACGAACATATCGTCCGTGCGGAGCCCCGAACGCACGGACCTGTCGTCCGCGCGTCTGCTCCGCAACACCAAGCGGCCGCCGCAGAGCGGTTGGCGACGCCTGATCTATGTGCTGTCCGGGCGGATGTTCAACCCCGGCGAGAGCCCCACCGACATCCGCCGCCGCGAACTCACCGCGCGGGTCAACCAGCCGTTGCTGGGCTGCTACAAGATCGCGATGCTGAGCCTCAAAGGCGGCGTCGGCAAGACGACGATGACCGCCACCCTCGGCGCCACGTTCGCCTCCCTGCGCGGCGACCGGGTCGTCGCCGTCGACGCCAACCCCGACCGCGGCACGCTCAGCCAGAAGATCCCGCTGGAGACCAGCGCCACCGTGCGCAACCTCCTGCGCGACGCCCAGCGCGTCCGCCGCTACACCGATGTGCGCGCGTACACGTCGCAGGGCCCGTCGCGGCTGGAGGTGCTCGCCAGTGAGCAGGACCCGGCGGTGTCGGAGGCGTTCAGCGAGGACGACTACCGCCGCACAGTCAACCTGCTCGAGCACTTCTACAACATCGTCCTCACCGACTGCGGCACCGGCCTCATGCACTCGGCGATGTACGGGGTGCTGGGGGTGGCCGACCAGCTCGTGATCGTGTCGTCCGGCTCGATCGACGGGGCGCGCAGCGCGTCGGCCACGATGGACTGGCTCGACGCACACGGGCACGGCGAGCTCGTGTCCAATGCCGTGGTGGTCATCAACTTCGTGCGCCGCTCGCGGGGTGGTGTGGACCTTGACCGGGTGTCGGAGCACTTCGCGGCCCGCTGCCGTGCGGTGGTGCGCATCCCGTTCGACGCGCACCTTGAGGAAGGTGCGGAGATCGATCTCGACCGGCTGGAGCCGGGCACCCGGATGGCGCTGCTCGACCTCGCGGCCAACGTCGCCGACGCGTTCGAACGCGTCCACGCCCTCTGACGCGATCGGCCTGTGATCGCCAGAAATGGTGCGGGAGGTGCGCCTGTGCACCTCCCGCACCACTTCCGGCGATCATGGCCGGGGCGTTGTGAGACAATGCGGGCGAGCGGGCGAGCGGGCGAGCGCGGGCGAGCGGGCGCGCGGGCGAGCGCGGGCGAGCGCGGCCGGGCGAGGCAGTGCAGCCAGGCGGGGCGGGCGAGCGCGGCCGGGCGGGCAAAGGCGGGCAAGGCGGCCGGGCGGGGAGCGCGGCCGGGCGGGGCGGCCGGGCGCGGGTCATTCAGGCGGGCGGGTCCTCCCGGCGGCGGACGCGCTCGTCGAGCTGACGCAGGAACTCGGGGTCGTCGTCCGGGCCGCTCACCCGGGGTCTGATGGGGTCGGGGCGTCGGACTGGGGACTCAGGCGGGGTTTCGCCCTGGGTCGTGTTCATCGCCTTCCACAGCACCAGGGCGATGACTGCGGCGCCGACGAACGCGATGAGGAACAGCAGCATCCACGACCACCTCCGGTGTGGAGCGTAGCCCAGCACGCCGGGTGCTGGGCGGCAGTCCGGCGAATCGCGCCGGGTTCAGTGAACGCGCTGGACGGTGGCCTCGCTCGTGAGGTCGGCGAGCATCTCGCGTACCTCGGACTCGCGGAAGCGCCGGTGCCCGCCGGGGGTGCGGATCGAGCCGATGCGGCCCGCCGACGCCCACCGGGTCACGGTCTTGGGATCCACGCGGAACAGCGCCGCAACCTCTCCCGGGGTGAGCAACCGCTCGGCGTTGGCGGTGGTCGTAACCGTCATGGTGGTCCTCCTGCGTTCCCGCGGCCGAGGTGTTGCGGCCGCCGTTCCCGGCCATCGTGACACCCGGAACCCCAGGTACTCGAACCGTTGTCACCCGGTAAAGGTCTCTTAAAGGACGAACCGGACAGTAGTCGGAGGGGTCGTAGGCTAGGGCCATGACGTCCCCGCCGAGCCTCGTCGGCACATTGCTGGCCTATACGGTGGCCCGGCTCGTTCTCGTGGCGGCCGTCGCAGGCCTGCTCGTCCTGGCGGGCGTCCCGCTGCTCCTGGCCGTGCTCATCGGGGTGATTGCCGCACTGCCGCTTTCGGCCGTGCTGCTGCGCGGGTTGCGCAAGCGGGTGGACGCAGGCCTGGCGGCGGCGCAGGAACGCCGGGGGGCGCAGCGTGCGGTGCTGCGGGCGCGGCTGCGTGGCGACGATCTCCCCGACGCGGGCCCCGTGGGCCGGGCGGACGTCACCGTTGAACGTTCAGGCGAGCGTCCCGAGCGCCAACCCGACGGCGGTGAGCACTGACCAGACCAGCAGGAGCAGGCCGGTCTGCCCCAGCACCCGGATCAGCGCCCGCCCGTCCGCGCCCGCGAGCACCTTCTGCACGGGGCAGCGCGGCGGGCAGCGCCACCAGGCCGAGCAGCATCGGCCAGCTGCGCAGACCCGCCAGCGCCGTCAACAGGAACGGCAGGAGCACGAGCGCGGCGTAGAGCCTGCGGGTGTCGCGGTCGCCGAGGATCACGGCCAGGGTGCGCTTGCCGACCGCTGCGTCGGTGGGGACGTCGCGCAGGTTGTTGGCCACGAGCACCGCGCAGGTCAGCATCCCCACACCGATGGCGCTCACGACCGCGAGCGCGTTCGGCGGCCCGCTCTGCGTCAGGGTGGTGCCGAGCACCGCTACCGGCCCGAAGAACACGAAGACGGCCGCCTCCCCGAGCCCGGCGTACCCGTACGGTCTGCGCCCGCCCGTGTAGAACCAGGCGCCCGCCACGCACAGCGCCCCCACGGCGATCAGCCACCACTCGCGCGACAGTGACACGAGCGTCAACCCGGCCAACCCAGCCACGGCGAAGCAGGCGAACGCCGCGGCGCGGACGGTCGTCGGTGCGGCCGCGCGCGAGCCGACCAACCGGACGGGCCCGACGCGGTCGTCGTCGGTGCCGCGGATGCCGTCGGAGTAGTCGTTGGCGTAGTTCACGCCGATCACGAGGGCGACCGCGACGACGAGCGCGAGCAACGCCCGTCCCGGCGCGACCGTGCCGCTGCCGATCGCCGCGCCCGTGCCCACGAGGACCGGGGACACGGCCGTCGGCAACGTGCGCGGGCGCGCGCCCTGGATCCACTGCGCCGGTGTGGCCACGGAGGAACGCTAACCCGTTGCGTCGGGATCGTGCGCCACCCCCGTGAGTGGGCAGGGGGCGATCGGTCCGGAGTTGGGCACCGCTGCGGCCGGCAAGAACTCCCCGGAGCCGATGCGCAGCCAGCCGTCCGTGGCGCACTCGACCGGCACACCGGCGTTGTCCGCGGCCACCCCCACGACGTCGGCTTGCGGGGAGGGTGAGGCGTACACGGGGCCGGTGTCGACGACCTTCGCCAGCCGGGTGCTGCCCGTCCACAGGTAGTCCACCGTGACCGTGGTGTTGTTGATCAGGCCGAGGTCGTCCCAGAAAGTGCCGTCGCCGAGGTCGATGCCCGCCGGGTTGGCGACCTTGCGGCCGAACCCGTCGTTGCCGCCGTTGTAGCCGTTGCGGAACGCGGCCTGGGCCTGTGGGGTGCCCTGCGGCAGGTCGCCCCACTGCTCGCGGTTCGCGTTCCAGTAGTCGTCGTGGATGTTCCACGGCCCGACGTCCCAGACCGGCGCGAACGCGCAGCGACCGTTGGGGGCGCAGATGCGGACGGAGTAGTCGCTACTGCCGCCCGGGGACAGCGCGCGGCGGGACGGCAGCGCGACGAAGCGGTCGTGCGGCGCGATCACGTGCCCGTTCGCGGTGGTGCCGCCGGGCAGGCCCTCGCGCGTGGCGAAGATCCGATAGCGCAGCGGCCCGGACTCGGCGCCTTCGGAACGCACGGACGCCAGCGCGGTGAGCGTGACGCCGGTGGCGACCGGGCCGGGGTTGCCGGTCAGCACGAGGCGGGCCTGGATGTCGCGGGAGGGCTCGGGCAATACGGCCGCGCCGTCGTCGGTGGGGATCCACTCGGACCAGTTGCCGCCTGCGCGCAGGCCGCGGATGTCAACGGTGGCCGTTCCGTCCTCGGCGCGCCGGGCCGCGACGCTGGCGCCGACCCGGTTGGTGGGACTCGCGAGCCGGTGCGGGTCGAGGGTGAGCAGGCCGGTGGGGACGGCCGTGTCGGGGGTGCCCTCCGCGGCGCTGCCGCTGCCGCTGTCGTGGAGGGGGGCGCGGAAGGCGGTGCGCTGGTCGATGCGTGCGGCGCCATCCTGTACGACGACGCCTGCGCCGCTCCCGGTGGTCAACGGCGGGCTCCAACTCGGGTTCACGGCCGCCGCCGCGGGCTGGGCCGTCGCCGCCACCAGGGCGATGACCACCAGGGGCAGCAGCATCCGCATGCAGGCCTCCCGAATGTGGCGTGTGTGGCTAGTGGGGCGCAGCAGATCGGATGGGGCCGCTGTGGTCAATGCGCAGGCAGCGCTGACGCCCGATCGAGGGCGCGGTGCCTCACCGGGCCGGGTGATCGCCCGCGGCGGCGGCCGTCACGAGGCGTGCGACGGCCGCGCGGTCGGGCTTGCCGATCCCGCGCAGAGGGATCTCGGCCACGGCGACGATCCGGCGTGGCACCGCGGCCCGGCCGAGCGCCGCCCGCACCGCCTTCCGAAGCGCCTCGGCGCTCCGCGGCGTCTCCCACACGACGGCGGCGACGACGACCTGGCCCCACTGCGCGTCCGGGATCCCGGTGACACAGGCGGCGTGGACGCCGGGCTGTGCGGCGAGGACGCGCTCCACGGCGGCGGGCGCGACCTTCTCGCCGCCGGTGACGATCATGTCGTCGGCCCGGCCGAGCACCTCCAGCCGCCCGTCGCGCCATCGGCCGAGGTCACCCGTGCGGAAGCGGCCGCCGTCGAAGGCCGCCTGTGCCGAGGCGCGGTCGGGGGTCCGGTCGATGGCCGCCTGTGTGGAGGCGCGGTCGGGGGTTGGGTCGTCGCCGCGGCCGCCGTCCGCAGGGCCGAGCGTGTCTTCGGGGTGTAGGCCGGGTGTGCCGTCGGCGTGCGGGCCGGGTGTTCCGTCGGGCTGCAGGTAGCCGGACGCCAGCGTGCGGCCACCGAGCAAGATCCGCCCGTCCGGGTCGAGATCAACCGTGACGCCGTCGAGCGGCACGCCGTCGTAGACGCACCCGCCCGCGGTCTCGCTCATGCCGTAGGTCGTGACGACGCGCACGCCGACGGACCGCGCCCGCTCCCGCGTCCCCGGGTCCAGCGCCGCCCCGCCGACGAGCACAGCCGCGTAGCTGCGCAGGGCGTCGAGCGCCGCCAGCGCGCCCCCCGCCCCGCTCGCGCCCCCGCCCCGGTCGCGTCCCCCGCCCCGCCCCGCCCCGGTCGCGTCCCCCGCCGCGTCCCCCGCCACGGTCGCCGCGTCCAGGATCCGGCGCAGCTGCGTCGGCACGAGGCTCGTGTACCGCCGCCCCGGGTCGAGCGCGGCGGTCGCGGCCGCGAACCCGCCCGGCCGAAACCCGCCACGCAGATCCAGCACGACCGGCGCCGCACCCGCCAGCAGCGCCCGCACGATCACCTGCACCCCGGCGACGTGCTCGGCGGGCAGCGCGAGCAGCCAGCGCCCCGGGCCGCCCAGCCGCGCCTCGGTCGCCCGCGCCGACGCCCGCAGCGCCGCCGCGGACAACGCCACGAGCTTGGGCGCGCCCGTCGACCCCGAGGTGGCGACCACGACGGCCGTCCCTGCGGGCGCGCGCGTCACCTCCACCCGCATCCCGACCGGCAACGGCAGCACGGGCGGCCCGCCGTCCAGCGCGGCCGCCAGGGCGTCGACGAGCTCCGCCACTCGCGCGGGGGACCCGTCCACCTCGATCAGCCGCACGTCCCAGGTATACGTGATCGCCGTCCGCGGGACATGAGGTGCACCAGCACACCGCATGTCCCGGAAACAGCGATCAGTAGCGCCAGGGATAGGGGCTCCAGTCGGGGGCGCGCTTCTCCAGGAACGCGTCGCGGCCCTCCACGGCCTCATCGGTCATGTACGCCAGCCGCGTGGCCTCGCCCGCGAAGAGCTGTTGGCCGACGAGCCCGTCGTCGAGCAGGTTGAACGCATACTTGAGCATCCGCTGGGCCTGCGGCGACTTGCCGTTGATCTCCCGCGCCCACTCCAGCGCCACCCGTTCCAGCGCAGCGTGCGGCACGACCTCGTTCACCGCGCCCATGCGGTGCATCTGCTCGGCCGTGTACGTCCGACCCAGGAAGAAGATCTCCCGGGCGAACTTCTGGCCCACCTGCCGGGCCAGGTACGCCGAGCCGTAGCCGCCGTCGAAGCTGCCGACGTCGGCGTCCGTCTGCTTGAACCGGGCGTGCTCGGCGCTGGCCAGCGTGAGGTCCGCCACGGCGTGCAGCGAATGCCCGCCGCCCGCCGCCCACCCGGTGACGACGGCGATCACCACTTTCGGCATGAACCGGATCAGCCGCTGGCACTCCAGGATGTGCAGGCGCCCGGCGCGCGCCGGGTCGACGGTGTCGCCGGTCTCACCGGAGGCGTACTGGTAGCCGGTGCGGCCCCGGATGCGCTGGTCACCGCCCGAGCAGAACGCCCAGCCCCCGTCGCGCGGCGACGGCCCGTTGCCGGTGAGCAGCACGCAGCCGACGTCGGGTGTCTGCCGGGCGTGGTCGAGCGCGCGGTACAGCTCGTCGACCGTGCCGGGGCGAAACGCGTTGCGCACCTCGGGCCGGTCGAACGCGATCCGCACGGCCCCGGTGTCGACCGCGCGGTGATAGGTGATGTCGACGAAGTCGAACCCCGCCACCTCGCGCCAGGCGGCGGGGTCGAACAGCTCGGACGGCGAGTCGGCCACGCCCGGACCTTAGGGGATCAGCGATCGCGGTCACGGCTCGAGTACGCCCGGGACGCGACGTCCTCAGCCTTGCCATCCTCGCGACACTCGTCCTCACCGGAGGTACTGGACCGGCGGCTGGAACGGGCCGATCATCGCCAGCCGGGTCGCCTCGGCGCCCACGAGCCGGGCGTACGCCGTCGACGGATCCTTGTTCACCACCGGCGCGTCGGCGGGCGCGACCAGCTCCATGCTGGTGCGGCCGCCGCTGTCGGCGAGCACCTGCTGGCCGAGCCGGGCCAGCCCGGCGTCGCGCTCGCCGTCGAACGCGCGCACCATGTTCGACCTCGTCACGGGTGAACGCCGAGAGGTCCGGCTCGCTCAGGACCGCGAGACCCGCGGCTATGGCGGCGAGACGTCGGTGTCGGTCACGGTTGCTCCCGGTGGTCGGGCGCGCCTGCGGTGGTCCACCGCACGGTCGCGCTGTCTTGCGTGACCGGCGAGACCGCCGTCCCCGCGCCGCCCGATCCGTTCTCGAGCTTGGCCTTGATGTGGTCGAACAGGACACGCGAACGCTCGGCGACGTCGGCGAGCCCCAACCCTGATCGGCGCGCGGTCCAGCCGAGCAGTCGGACCGCGCCGCGGCGCCCGGTGACGTCGTGCCCAGGTCGGACCTCCCCCGCGCGTGAGCAGGTCCTCGCCCCGCCACGGTGGGCGCGGTGCAGCTGCGCCCGTGGCGGCCCGCCCGAGATTGCCCTCCGCGGGGTTCACGCGCGCGAAACACCCCTGAGGGCAATCTCGCGCAAATCGGCGGTCCGCGTGGCGCGTGCCGCGGGCGGGTCCCGCGTGGGTCCGGCGGCCCGCGTGGCGCGGGGATGGGGTGGCTCTGGCGGCCGCGTGGCGGGGGGACCGGAGCGGGTCCGGCGGACCCGCGTGGCGCGGGGCCCGCCCGGGTTCCGCGTGGGTCCGGCGGCGCGTAGCGCGGGGAAGGGCGGGTCCGTCGGCAGCCTGGGTCGGTCCCGCAGGCGGCGCGGCACGCGTCGTGGGGCGGCGGGGCCCCGGTCGCCGGCAGGATCGGGGGCGTGCAGAACCTCGCCAAAGGTGCGAACGCACCGCTCCCGCCCGGTCCCGTAGCGGTGCGCGTGACCGCCGCCGCGCCCGTCGACATCTCCGCGCTGCTGGTGACGGCCGCGGGCACCGTGCGCGGCGACGCGGACTTCGTCTTCTACAACCAGCCCGCCGCGCCCGGCGTGCGCCACGATCCGGCGGGCATCGACGTTGAGCCACGGGCGGTCGACCCGGTGATCGAGCGGGTGGTCGTCACCGCGAGCCTTGACGGGAGCGGCCCCGCGACGTTCGGCGCGCTCGGCGACCTGCGGATGGACGTCGCCGTGGCCGGGCAGCCCTTCGCCCGGTTCGTGCCCGACGGCCTCGGCCCGGAGACCGCGCTCCTGTGCGTCGAGCTGTACCGGCGGGCGGGGGCGTGGAAGGTCCGGGCGGTCGGGCAGGGGTACGCGAGCGGCCTCGCGGGCATCGCCACCGACTTCGGGATCACGGTCGAGCAGCCCCCGCCCGCGGGGACGGCTCCCACATCGGAGGAACGGCACCATGCTGCGGGGGCACGCCCGGCGGCGCCCCCGTCCCCGGCTCGGTCGAAGATCAACCTCGACAAGGGTCGGGTCTCGCTGGCCAAGCGCCAGACCGTCTCGCTCGTCAAGACCGGCGCACCCGCACTCCGGCGGATCGCCATGGGGCTGGGTTGGGACCCCGCGCGCCGCGGTCGCGACATCGACCTCGACGCGTCCGTGGTCGTCATCAACCCCCAGGGCCGCAAGGTGGACGCCGTCTGGTTCATGGCCAAGAGCGCCTACAACCACGCGATCGAGCACTCCGGCGACAACCTCACCGGCGCCGGCGAAGGCGACGACGAGACGATCACCGTCGACCTCGGCAGGCTGCCCGCCGAGGCCCACGCGCTCGTGTTCACGGTGAACTCCTTCCGCGGCCAGAAGTTCACCGACGTGCGCAACGCCTACTGCAGGCTGCTGGACCTCGACTCCGGCGCCGAACTGGTGCGCTACGACCTCACCGAGTCCGAGCGCCGCACCGGCGTGATCATGTCGGTGCTCGTGCGGTCCGGCCCTGTCTGGGACATGACGGCCATCGGCGAGTTCCACGACGGCAAGACCGTCCGGGCGATGTACGAACCCGCCGAGCGGGTGGTGCGCAGCCTCGGCTCGCGTTGACGCGCGCGGGGCCGCGTGTCACGGTGCCGACCATGGTCGACGACGTCCCACGCACCATCGAGGACCACATCGCCGGGATCCTGAAGAATTGGTAGGCAGACCAGTGTCGGAGCACCCGCTTCCGTTCCGGAGCCTCGCCGAGGACCTCGCCCGCGCCGTGCGGGGTTCGGTGCGGTTCGACACGGCCACCCGCGCGATGTGGTCGGCCGATGCGTCGAACTACCGGCGCGTGCCGATCGGGGTCGTCACCCCGCGCGACGCGGACGACGTCGCCGCCGCGATCGCAGTCTGCCGTGCGCAGGAGGTGCCGCTGCTGCCGGTCGGGGCGCGCACCTCGATCGCGGGGCAGGCCGTCAACACCGCCGTCGTGCTCGATTTCTCCCGGATGAACGCGATCGTCGCGCTCGATCCGGAGGCGCGCACCGCGCGCGTGCAGCCCGGCGTGGTGCTCGACGCCCTGCGCGATGCCGCCCGTCCGCACGGCCGCACGTTCGGCCCCGACCCGTCCACGCACAACCGATGCACGCTCGGCGGGATGATCGGCAACAACGCGTGCGGTTCGCACTCCGTGGCGTGGGGCAAGACGGTCGAGAACGTCCACACCCTCGACGTCCTCACCTACCGCGGCGAGCGGCTCACCGTGGGGCCGGGCGCGGGCCCGGAGGCGTTGCGGGAGCTGGCGGAACGGGTGGGGCCGGCCGTGCGGGCGTCGTTCCCCGAGCTCACCCGCCGCGTCTCCGGCTACAACCTCGACCAGCTGTTGCCGGAGAACGGGTTCGACGTGGCCCGCGCGCTCGTCGGCACCGAGGGCACCTGCGCCACGATCCTGGAGGCCACGGTCCGGCTCGTCGAGGCCCCCGCGGTCCGGGCGCTCGCGATCCTCGGCTTCCCCGACGCCTACATCGCCGCCGACCACGTCATGCCGGTCCGCGCGCTCGCCCCATTGACCATCGAGGGGATGGACGCCGGGCTGATCGCGGCGCTGCGGGCGCACCATCCGGGAGAGACGGCCAGCCGGATGCTGCCGGAGGGCGGCGGCTGGCTCTACGTGGAGACGGGCGGGGCCACCCGCGCTGAGGCAGAGGCGGCGGCGAAAGCCGTGGTGGCGGCGGTGCCGGAGGCGTCGTCGCTGGTCGTCGGCGATCCCGTGGCGCAGCGGGCGCTGTGGCGGATCCGGGAGGACGGGGCGGGCATCGTCACCCGCAGCCCCGACGGCGACGAGGCCTGGCCCGGCTGGGAGGACGCGGCCGTCCCGCCCGAGCGGTTCGGGGCGTACCTGCGGGAGTTCGACGCGCTGCTGCGGCGGCACCGGCGGCGCGGGGCCTACTACGGCCACTTCGGCGACGGCTGCCTGCACATCCGGATCGACTTCGACCTGCTCACCACGGCGGGCATCGCCGACTTCCGCGCCTTCATGGAGGACGCGGCGGACCTGGCCGTGGCGCACGGCGGGTCGCTCTCGGGCGAGCACGGCGACGGGGTGGCGCGCGCCGAACTGCTGCCGCGCATGTACCCGCCGGAGATCATCGACGCGTTCGCGGCGTTCAAGGGCATCTGGGACCCGGACGACAAGATGAACCCCGGCCGGGTCGTCCGGCCCGCGAAGCTGGACGAGGACCTGCGGGTGTTCGTCGGGCTGCCGACGTTGGGTGGACGGCAGGCGCTCGCGTTCACCGAGGACCGCGGCTCATTCACGCGCGCGACGCGCCGGTGCCTCGGCATCGGGCGGTGCGTCACGGCTTCCGGCGGCGTGATGTGCCCCAGCTACCGGGCGACCGGGGAGGAGCAGCACTCGACACGGGGCCGCGCGCGACTGCTGTTCGAGATGGCGAACGGCGAGGTGATCGAGGGCGGGTGGCGGGCGCCGGAGGTGGCGGAGGCGCTCGACCTGTGCTTGTCGTGCAAAGGCTGCAAGCGCGACTGTCCGGTCGGCGTGGACATGGCCGCCTACAAGACCGAGTACCTCGCCCAGCGCTACCGGTGGCGGCCGCGACCCGCGTCGCACTACAGCATGGGCGCGCTGCCGCTGTGGCTGTGGCTGGTGGGGCTGCTGCCGCCGCGGGCGGTCGACGTGCTCAACGCCGCGGCGCGCGGCCCTCTGGGGCGGGCGGCCAAACAGTTGGCGGGGGTGGCGCCGGAGCGCGCGGTCCCCACGCTGGCCCGCGACCGGGTGCGCCCGGCCAGGGGCACGGGGGTCGCGCCGGACCGCAGCGGCCCGCTGGCCCGCACCGGCCCGCTGACCCGGCTGGCCCGCACCGGCCCGCTGACCCGGCTCGCCCACCTCGCCCGCTCGGCCCACCCTGCCCGCCCTGCCCCGCAGGCCCGCCCCGCCCACCATGATCACCGGTTCGGTGCGGAAACCGGCCAGATCCGGCCGGATTCGCGCCCAACTGACGATCATGGCGGGGCGGGCGGCAGCGGGGCGGGTGGCAGCGGGCCCGGCGGGCCGGGCGGCGGCGGGCCGGGTGGCGGCGGCCCGGGCGACGGCGGGCCGGGTGGCAGCGGGCCGGGCGGAGGCCGCGGGGCGCGGCGGGTGCTGCTCTGGACCGACACGTTCTCGTCGGCCTTCGACCCCGCCGTCGTGCGCTCGGCCACCGCGGTGCTCACTGCGCTGGGATACACCGTCGAACGGCCGCCGCGGACGGTGTGCTGCGGGCTGACCTGGACCTCGACCGGACAGGTCGGCACCGCCCGGCGGGTGCTGGGCCGCAGCCTCGCCGCGATCGAGCCGTGGCTGGCGGCGGACGTGCCGGTGGTCGGCCTGGAGCCCTCCTGCACGGCCGCCCTGCGCGCCGACGCCGTCGAGCTGCTGCCCGACCACCCACTCGTCCCGCGCCTCACGACCGGCGTGCGCACGTTCGCCGAACTGCTCGCCGAGCATGCCGACGCCCTGCGCGCCGCCGTCGTCGCCCCCGGCGGCCGGGCGTTGGTGCAGGTGCACTGTCACCAGCACGCCGAGCTGGGCACGGAGGCCGACCGCGCCGTCATGGCCGCGCTGGGCGTCGACGCCGAGGTGCTCGACTCCGGCTGCTGCGGCCTCGCAGGCAACTTCGGCTTCGAGAAGGGGCACTACGCGGTGTCGATGGCGTGCGCGGAGCGGGTGCTGCTGCCCGCGGTGCGCGCCGCAGACCCGGACGTCACGGTGCTGGCCGACGGCTTCAGCTGCCGCACCCAGCTGCGCCAAGCGGGCACCCGCGAGCCGGTGCACCTGGCGCAGCTCGCCGCCCGCGCCCTGGGCCTCCCCACCTGACGCCCCCAGTGAGTCGGGCGTTTCGCCAGGGTGAGTCGCGCGTTTCGACTGGGTGAGCCCGGGTTCTCGACGCGGCGAGTCCGGCCCACCGGCGCGCGCCCCTGCGGTGCGGGCCTCGAGAAGCACGTTTCCGGTGATCAAACCCCGAAACCGTGCTTCTCGCGCCGCCAGGCGGCACGGTGACGACCGTGCGCGCGTGTCGCGGGTGGGCTCGCCGCAGGGCCTCAGCGCTCGGTGAGCCGCCCGGCGTCGAGCGCCCACCGACGGGTGGTGCGCACGGTGTCGAGCATCCGCCGATCGTGCGTGACCAGCAGCACGGTGCCGCCGAAGCTGTCCAGCGCCTGCTCCAGCTGCTCGATGGCGGGCAGGTCGAGATGGTTGGTGGGCTCGTCGAGCACGAGCAGGTTCACCTCACGGGCCTGCAACAGCGCCAGCGCCGCCCGGGTGCGTTCGCCCGGCGACAGCGACCCCGCGGGCCGGGTGGCCTGGTGGCGGGTGAGGCCGAACTTGGCCAGCAGGGTGCGCACGTCCGACTCCGACCAGTCCGCCGCACCGCTGGCTCCGCTGCCGCCCTGCACGGCGTCCCGGAACGCCCTTGCCAGCGGATCGGGGCCGAGGAACAGCCCGCGCGCCTGGTCGATCTCGCCCACCCGCACGCCCGACCCCAGCCCCGCCGATCCGGAATCGACCGGGATCCGGCCCGAGCAGCGCGGCGAGCAGCGTGGTCTTGCCCGAGCCGTTGGGCCCGGTGATCGCCACCCGGTCCGCCCAGCCGACCTGCGCGTCCACCGGCCCGAGCGTGAAGCTGCCCCGCCGCACCACCGCCCCGGTCGCCGACGCCACCACCGTGCCCGAGCGCGGCGCCGCGGCGATCGTCATCCGCAGCTCCCACTCCTTGCGCGGCTCCTCCACCACCGCCGAGACGCTCGATCGCGCGCTGCGTCTGCCGCGCCTTGGCCGCCTGCTTCTCCGAGGTCTCGGCCCGGAACTTGCGGACGAACTTGTCGTTGTCGGTCGCCTTCCGACGGGCGTTGCGCACGCCTTGGGCCATCCAGTTGCGCTGCGTCTGGGCCCGGTCCTTGAGGGAGCCGAGCCGGTCGTCGTACTCCTCGTACTCCTCGCGCGCGTGCCGCCGCGCCACCTCGCGCTCCATGAGGTAGGACTCGTACCCGCCGTCGTAGACGCCCACCTTCTGCTGCGCGAGGTCCAGCTCGACGATCCGGTTCACGGTGCGGGCCAGGAACTCCCGGTCGTGGCTGACGATCACCGCGGCGCTCCGCAGGCCCAGCACGAACCTCTCCAGCCGGGCGAGCCCGTCGAGATCGAGGTCGTTGGTGGGCTCGTCGAGGAGCAGCACGTCGAAGCGGGACAGCAGCAGCGCGGCGAGGCCGACCCGGGCGGCCTGCCCGCCGGACAGTCCGGTCATCGGCATGTCCAGCCCGACGCCGAGGCCCAGCTCCGCGGCCACCTCGCCGATGCGCTCGTCGAGGTCGGCGCCGCCGAGGGCGAGCCAGCGGTCGAGGGCGGCGGCGTAGGTGTCGCCGGGCGCCCCCGCGGCCAGGTCGGCGGCCGCTGAATCCATCGCGACCTGCGCGGCGGCAACGCCCGTGCGCCGGGCGAGGAACGCCGCCACCGTCTCGCCCGCCCGCCGCTCCGGCTCCTGCGGCAGCAGCCCGACGGTGGCGTCCGGCGGGCTCAACGTGATCGTGCCCGCCTCCGCTGCGGTCTCGCCCGCGAGCATCCGCAGCAGCGTGGATTTGCCCGCGCCGTTGACCCCGACGAGCCCGACGACGTCGCCGGGGCCGATCACCAGGTCCAGGCCGGAGAACAGCACCCGGGCGCCGTGGCCTGCGGCGAGGGAGGTGGCCTTGAGGGTCGCGCTCATAACGCCGACCAGCCTACGGGCGCAGCGTGGCGAGGCGGGGCGGGTTACCCCGGGACGGCCGCCGCCACCCGGGCCCGCAGCACGGCGTGCGCGGCCCGCAGCCCCTCCCGGCCTGCCGCCACCTGGACCACCCGCACGCCCGGACGGCCGAGGTGTTTCCCGACGTCACACGGGTCGGCGAGGACGTGCGGCACGCCCATCGCGGCGCACAGCGCCGCCAGGTCGACCGTGTGCGGGGTGCCGAAGACCCGCTCGAACGCGGCCGCGTGCTCGGGTGCCCCCTGCTCCAGGAGGCTGAAGATGCCGCCGCCGCGGTCGTCGAGCACGACGATCGTCAGGTCCGGGCGAGGCTCGTCCGGGCCGACGACCAGGCCGGTCGTGTCGTGCAGCAGGGTGAGGTCGCCGAGCAGCGCGACGGTGGGGCCCGCGTGCGCGAGCGCCGCGCCCGCCGCGGTGGACACTGTGCCGTCGATCCCGGCGACGCCCCGGTTGGACCGCACGACGAGACCGGCGCGCGGGACGGCGGCGAGCGCCACGTCGCGTATCGGGTTGGACGAGCCGAGCACGAGCTGGGTGCCCTCGCCGAGCGCCGCGACCAGCGCGCGGGCCAGCCGCATCCCGACCGGGCCGACGTCGTCGAGCGCCTCGTCCAGCGCGTCGGCCGCGGCCTTGTCGGCGCTCGCCCAGCGGCGCAGCCACTCCGGGTCCGGCCGCAGTGCGGGGAGTGCGCCGACCGCGCGGACCGAGCCTGCGACGTCGGTCCAGGACATGCCCCGGTCGTCGGCCAGCGCGTACACCGCGACGGCGGGGTCGGCGAGCAGGCGCGCGACGGCCCGGTGCAGCGTCGGGCGGCCCGCGACCACCACCTGGCGCGGCGCGAGCGACGGCGTCCCCAGCAGCCAGGGGCCGGTGCGGACGGTGGCAGGCCACAGCGCTGACGAGGGCTCCGCGATCACCGGCACCCCGGGATCCAGCGGTGGCGCCCCCGGGCCGGCGATCACCAGCGTGGGCGCGGTCGGGTCCAGCGGTAGCGGCGGGGCCACGAGTCGGGCGGCGGGGACGGCGGTCCAGGGCTTGCCCCCGTCCCGCCCGGCGGGGACGGCGGCCCAGGGCCCGCCCCCGTCCCGCCCGGCGGGCCACACCGCCCCGGGCCGCCGCGGCGGCTCACCCCCCGCCGGACCGGCGGCACCCCACCTCGCACCTCCAGCGTCACTTCCCACCCCGCCGGCGGGGTGGGAAGTGACCCCAAAGGGTGCGAAGAACTTGGTGTGACGCTCCCGGGGGCGGGAAACCGGCGTGGCGTTGACCGGTGACGCGGTGGATGGCGCAGGGGGCGCGGTGTCGTCGGGCGTCAGCGGCTCGGCGAACGGCAGGTTGAGGTGCACCGGCCCGGGCGGGAGGCCGACGGCGGCCGCGACCGCCCGCCCGACCGCCGCCCGCATCTGCGCCGCCGTACCCCCGACGATGGGCGCGAGCCGCACCGCCGCGCCGAACATTCCGACCTGCGCCACGGTCTGGCTCGCCCCCGTGCCGACCAGCTCGGACGGCCGGTCCGCGGTGAGCGCCAGCAGCGGCACGCCCGCATGCGCCGCCTCCAGCACGGCCGGGAGCAGGTTCGCCGCGGCCGTGCCCGACGTCGTCGCCACCGGCACCGGCCGCCCCGACGCCAACGCGAGCCCGAGCGCGAGGAACCCCGCCGTGCGCTCGTCGATGCGCACGTGCAGCCGCAGGCGCTTGGCCGCGTCCGCGGCGTGCAGGGCGAACGCGAGGGGAGCGTTGCGCGAGCCCGGGCACAAGACCGCGTCGGTGACCCCGCAGCGCACCAGCTCATCGACCACCGTGCGCGCCGCGGCCGTGGCGGACACTCAGGCCTCCGGCTCCATAACCTCGCGCACAGCCAGCAGCTTGGCCGCCGCCTCCCGGACCTCCTTGTCGGGGTCGGAGTCCGCGACGATCCCGCACCCGGCGTACAGGCGCGCGACCGGCCCGTCCAGCAGCGCGCAGCGCAGCGCGATGCCGAGCTCGCCGTCGCCGTCGGCGTCGACCCAGCCCACCGGCCCGGTGTAGCGGCCCCGGTCCATCCCCTCCAGCTTGGCGATCAGCGGCACGGCGACCTCCCGCGGAGTGCCGCCGACCGCGGCCGTCGGGTGCACGGCGGCGGCCAGCTCCAGCAGCGACGCGGGGGACTCGGCGGGCAGGGTGCCCGCGACGTCGCTGGCCAGATGTGTGACGTTGGGCAGCACCAGCGGCACGGGCTCGGCGGGCGCGGACAGCTCCGTGCACAGCGGCCGCAGCGAGTCGACGAGCGACTGCACGGCCAGCCGGTGCTCGTGCCGGTCCTTGACCGAGCCGAGGAGGGTGTCTGCGAGGTCGGCCGCCGCGGTGGGCCCCGGCCAGATCGTGCCCGCCAGCACGCGCGACCAGACCGTGCCCGCCCGCCGGCGCACCAGCAGCTCCGGCGTGGCGCCGACCAGCCCGTCGACCGCGTACGACCAGCACGCCGGGTAGCGCGCGGCCAGCCCGGCCAGCAGGTGGCGGGCGTCCAGGGGGCCATCGGCGACGGCGAGCAGGTCGTGCGCGAGCACCACCTTGTCCAGCTCGCCCGCCCGCATTCGCCGCACGGCCTCGGCCACCGCCTGCCGGTAGCCCGCCACCGACAGCTGCCCGTCGGCGTAGCGCACCGCGCCGGACGGACGCACCGGCCGGACGGCGTGCACCCCGTCGGCGTGCGAGAACTCGGTGATCCACGCGACACCGTCGCGGCGGCCGACGACCACGCGCGGCACGACGAGCACGGATCCGGCGTGCGTCGTCGGCGAACGTGAAGCTCGTGAACGCGATCGGGCCCGTGCCCGGCAGCCCCACCTCGTCGTCGACGGACAGGCGCCGCGCGAACGAGCGCCACCACCGGTCGGCGTCGCGGAACCGGTGCGGGCCCCGCCGTGCGACAGCCGCGCGACCTCGCCCCAGCCGACCAGACCCTCCTCGCCGTGGACCCATGCCAGGGCGCCCTCGCGGTCGGGGAGCAGGTCGAGCAGGCGCACCGGGTCGTCGACGAGCCTGGTTCTTACGCCCAACCCGGTCGGTAGCGGGGCGATCGTCACGAATTCCGAGAGTAGGAGCCCGCGGCGCCCGATGCCCGCCCGGCCCGCGAGGCGCCGAACACACCGCCGTACAATCGCCGTCGATGACCGAGCGCACCCGCGTGATCGACGAGGTCAGGGACCTCGTGGTTCCGCCCGTGCGCGCGATCTCCCGCACCCGTGCGCAGATCGTGCTCGGCGTCGCCGTCGTCATCACCCTGCTCTGCGGGTTTGCCCTGGCAGGCGCGGCCGTCGACGACGCGAAGATCACCGCGAACGAGGCCGTGGCGCAGGCCGAGGTGCTGGAGGGCTCCACGTTCTTCCGCACCCTCGTGCGCTTCCCGCTGCCCAACGGCGACGTGGCGATCCCCGAGCTCGGGCGTGGCCTACCCGCGCGGGCTCAGCCCGGGCACCTCCGTGCCCGTGGAGTACGACGTCACCGACGCCGTGCACGTGCGGGTCGCGGGCCGCACCGCGCTCAGCTCGTCGGCGCCGCTCCTCGCCGCGATCCTCGTGACGTGGATCGTGGCGCTGCCCGTTGGCCCGGCGGCTGCGCCGCCGCTCGTAGTGTGGCGTCGGTGAGCCGCGCCGACCTGGACAAGGACCCGCACGCCGTCGCCACGATGTTCGACGGCGTCGCCCGCCGTTACGACCTCACCAACACGGTGCTCACCGCGGGTCAGGACCGCCGCTGGCGCGCGCTGGCCCGCCGCGCGCTCGATCTGAGGCCCGGCGAGATCGTGCTGGACCTGGCCGCGGGCACGGCCGTCTCGACCGTCGAGCTGGCCCGCTCCGGCGCCTGGTGCGTCGCGGCCGACTTCTCGCTCGGCATGCTCCGCGCGGGCGCGGCGCGCCCGGTCCCCAAGGTCGCCGCCGACGCGCTCGCCCTGCCCTTCGCCGACGCCGTCTTCGACGCCGTCACGATCGCGTTCGGCCTGCGCAACGTGCACGACCCCGACCGCGCGCTCGCCGAGCTGGCCCGGGTCACGAAGCCCGGCGGCCGGATGGTGGTGTGCGAGTTCAGCCGACCCACCTGGGCGCCCTTCCGGGCGGCGTACCACCTGGGCCTGGAACGGGTGCTGCCCGCCGTGGCCGACCGGGTTTCCAGCAACCCCGAGGCCTACCGTTACCTCGGCGAGTCGATCAGGGACTGGCCCGCTCAGCCCGAGCTGGCCGCGCGGATCGCGGCCGCGGGCTGGGCCCAGGTCGGTTGGCGTGACCTCGCGGGCGGCGCGGTGGCGCTGCACCGCGCCCGCCGTCCGTAGCCGTTTGCACAACGTGTGGCCGCCCGTCTCGCGGCCCGGGCACGGGATGCATAGACTTCGGGGACTTCGTGAATCCGTTCACAAGCAGCATCGCAGGTAAGGCATGCCTGGGTGGTACCGGGTGGCGTCAGGGATCTAGGGTCCGCGGCGCCCGCAAGAGATCAGGAGGGCCGATGCTCGATCCTACCTCCCACTGGTGCTGCTGTTCGTCCTGGCCGGGCTGTTCGCGCTGTTCTCCGTGGCGTCCGCGCCCTACGTCGGCCCCCGCCGCTACAACCGCGCCAAGCTGGACGCCTACGAATGCGGCATCGAGCCGTCGCCGGATCCGGTCGTCGGGAGCGGGCGCATGCCCGTCGCCTACTACCTCACCGCGATGTTGTTCATCCTCTTCGACATCGAGATGGTCTTCCTCTACCCGTTCGCGGTCACCAGCGACCAGCTGGGCCTGTTCGGCCTGGTGGAGATCGTGCTGTTCATCGTGACGGTCGGCTTCGCCTACATGTACGTGTGGCGGCGCGGCGGGCTGGACTGGAAGTAGGGGAGCACTGGACATGGGACTCGAGGAACATCTCCCGAACGGAATCCTCCTGGCAAGCGTCGAGAAGCTCGTCAACTGGACGCGCAAGTCCTCGCTGTGGCCCGCCACGTTCGGGCTCGCGTGCTGCGCGATCGAGATGATGACCACCGGGGCGCCGCGCTACGACCTGGCGCGCTTCGGCATGGAGGTGTTCCGCGCCTCACCTCGACAGGCCGACCTGATGATCGTCGCGGGCCGGGTGAGCAACAAGATGGCCCCGGTGCTGCGCCAGATCTACGACCAGATGCCCGAGCCGCGCTGGGTGCTCGCCATGGGCGTGTGCGCCAGCTCCGGCGGGATGTTCAACAACTACGCGATCGTGCAGGGCGTCGACCACGTCGTGCCCGTCGACATGTACCTGCCCGGCTGCCCGCCGCGGCCGGAGATGCTGATCGACGCGATCCTCAAGATCCACGCCAAGATCATGGACGAGCCGTTGGGCGCCAAGCGGGCCACGGCGCTGGCCCAGGAGGGCCACAAGACCGAGCTCGTGCCCTCGTCGATCAAGTTTGCGAAGAAGAAGGAAGTAGATGGCTGACGAGACATCAGGCGACGTCCAAGAACGGCGCCGAGCCCACCGGCGACGAGCACTCCTCCGCGGAGGCGAGCGGCCCCGACACGGCAGCCCAGCGCGCGGGCGGCGGCGAGGCCCCGAGCGGGGGCCAGATCGAACAGCTCGACGGCGTGCCCGAGGGCGGCACGCGCGTTGCGCCTGCCCGGGCGCGCCGGGGCATGTTCGGCGTGCACGACAGCGGCGACACGTCCGGCTACGGCGGCCTGCGCCTTCCCGGCTACGCGCCCGCCCCTGCCGAGCGCCCCTTCGGCGGCTGGTTCGACGAGCTGGCCGACGAGCTGGGCACCTGCCTGGAGCGGCGGGGGATCGCCCGCGGCGCCATCCAGCAGACCACGATCGACCGCGGCGAGATCACGTTCTACGTCCGCCGCGAGAGTCTCCTCGAGCTCTGCCGCACGTTCCGCGACGAGCCCGGCCTGCGGTTCGAGCTGTGCTCCTCGGTCTCCGGCGTCGACTACGGCCCCGAGGTCGAGCAGCGGCTGCACGTCGTCTACCACCTGACGTCGATGACGTACCGGCGGCGCATCCGCCTCGAGGTCGCCGTCGACGTGGACGATGCGCACGTGCCGAGCGTCGTCGAGGTCTACCCGACGGCCGACTGGCAGGAGCGCGAGACCTGGGACATGTACGGCGTGATCTTCGACGGCCACCCGGCGCTCACCCGCATCCTCATGCCCGACGACTGGGAAGGCCATCCCCAGCGCAAGGACTACCCGCTCGGCGGGGTCCCGGTGGAGTACAAGGGCGCCGACATCCCGCCCCCTGACGAGCGGCGGGCGTACTCGTGACCGGGAGATCCCGCCAACAACCCGAGAGGAGGTCCTCCTCATGACCACCCCCGCCGAAGAGCGCCTCACGACCGAGGGCCCGGTCTACACCGTCACCGGCGGCGACTGGGACACCCTCATCGACGAGCAGCACGACGACCGCATCGTCGTCAACATGGGCCCCCAGCACCCGTCGACGCACGGGGTGCTGCGGCTGGTGCTGGAGCTCGAGGGGGAGACGGTCACGCAGGCCCGCGCCGTGGTCGGCTACCTGCACACCGGCATCGAGAAGAACTGCGAGTACCGCACCTGGACCCAGGGCGTCACCTTCGTCACCCGGGCCGACTACCTCTCGCCGCTGTTCAACGAGGCCGCCTACTGCCTCGGCGTCGAGAAGCTGCTCGGGGTGAGCGCGCCGCTGCGGGCCCAGCAGGGCCGGGTCATGCTGATGGAGATCAACCGGATCGCCTCGCACCTGGTCGCGATCGCCACCGGTGGGATGGAGCTGGGCGCGCTCACCGGCATGACGATGGGGTTCCGCGAGCGCGAGGACCTGCTGCACCTGCTGGAGCGCCTCACCGGCCTGCGCATGAACCACGCGTTCATCCGCCCCGGCGGGCTCGCCCAGGACTTCCCCGACGGCTTCGCGGAGGACGTCCTGGCCGTGTCCGAGCAGATCGACAAGAAGCTGCCCCAGTACGACGACCTGCTCACCGGCCAGCCGATCTGGCGCAACCGCATGGAGGGGGTCGGCTACCTGCCGCTGGACGGCTGCATCGCGCTCGGCGCCACCGGCCCGATCCTGCGCGCGGCGGGCCTGCCCTGGGACCTGCGCAAGGTCGAACCGTACTGCGGCTACGAGAACTACGAGTTCGAGGTGCCGACGGCGACCGAGGCCGACTGCTACGCCCGCTACCGGCTGCGGGTCGCCGAGATGCACGAGTCGCTCAAGATCATCCGGCAGGTCGTGAAGCAGATGGAGCCCGGCCCGGTGATGGTCGCGGACCGCAAGATCGCCTGGCCCGCGCAGCTGTCGATCGGCTCCGACGGCATGGGCAACTCGCTCGAGCACGTCAAGAAGATCATGGGCCAGTCGATGGAGGCGCTGATCCACCACTTCAAGCTGGTCACCGAGGGCTTCGCGGTGCCCGCGGGCCAGGCGTACACGGCGATCGAGTCGCCGCGCGGCGAGCTGGGCTGCCACCTCGTCTCCGACGGCGGCACCCGGCCGATGCGCGTGCACATGCGTGACCCCAGCTTCGTGAACCTGCAGTCGATGCCCGCGATGAGCGAGGGCGGACTGATCGCCGACGTCATCGCGTCCGTCGCCTCGATCGACCCGGTGATGGGGGGCTGTGACCGATGAGGCCGACCATGCGAAGCGAGGGAGCCCGATGACGCCGACCGAGCGAAGCGAGGGAGCCCGATGACACTGCCGGAAGGCATGCCCGAGTCCATCGGGCCGTCCGTCGCGCCGGAGGAGGTCGTCTGGGCGGGTCCGCCCGACCAGCCCATCGTCGGCGGCATCTTCGACGACCTCACGCGGCAGCGGGCCAAGGAGATCATCGCCAGGTACCCGCAGTCGCGCTCGGCGCTGCTGCCGCTGCTGCACCTCGTGCAGTCGGTCGAGGGCTACGTCAGCCAGGACGGCATCCGGTTCTGCGCGGACGCGCTGGAGCTCACAACGGCCGAGGTGTCCGCCGTCGCCACCTTCTACACGATGTACAAGCGCACTCCATGCGGTGAGCACCTGGTGAGCGTGTGCACCAACACGCTGTGCGCGGCGCTGGGCGGCGACGCCATCTACCGGCGCCTGCAGGAGAAGCTCGGCACCGACGGTGAGCCGCTCGGCCAGGAGGAGACCTCGGCCGACGGCCTCATCATGCTGGAGCACGCCGAGTGCCTCGCCGCCTGCGATCTCGCCCCGGTCATCCAGGTCAACTACGAGTACTTCGACAACCAGGACGTCGACAAGGCCGAGGCGCTGGTCGACGCCCTGCGCCGCGGCGACAAGCCGCATCCCACGCGCGGCGCGCGGCTCACCGACTTCCGCACCGTCGAGCTGGAGCTGGCGGGCATCTTCCCCGATCTCCCCGACGGCGTCGAAGGATTGTCGGAGGCGGATGAGACCCTCCTGGGTGTGCGGCTGGCCGCCGAGCGCGGCTGGACCGCACCCGCCATGCCCGACACACCACCCGCCCTGCGGTCGAGATCCGCGAGGGACCCCGAAGAGATGGCCGACAAGAGATGAACGCCGACCCCATCACCCCGGTGCTCACCCGCCGCTGGGCGGAGCCCCGCTCCTGGTCGATCGACACCTACGAGCGCACCGGCGGCTACCAGGCCTTCCGCGACGCGCTGCGGGCCGATCCCGATGCGCTGATCCAGCTCGTCAAGGACTCCGGGCTGCGCGGGCGCGGCGGCGCGGGCTTCCCCACGGGCATGAAGTGGGGCTTCATCCCGCAGGGGCCCACCGGACCGGGCGCCAAGCCCAAGTACCTGGTGGTCAACGGCGACGAGGGCGAGCCGGGCACCTGCAAGGACATCCCCACGATGATGGCCGATCCGCACTCGCTGATCGAGGGCTGCATCATCACCTGCTACGCGATCCGCGCGCACTTCTGCGCGATCTACATCCGCGGTGAGGCGCTGCACCCGATCCGCCGGGTCGAGTACGCGGTCCGCGAGGCGTACGCGAAGGGCTACCTGGGCAAGGACATCCTCGGCACGGGGTTCGACCTGGACATCCTCGTGCACGCGGGCGCGGGCGCCTACATCTGCGGCGAGGAGACGGCGCTGCTCGAGTCGCTGGAAGGTCGCAAGGGCCAGCCGCGGCTCAAGCCGCCGTTCCCGGCCACCGCGGGGCTCTACGCGTCGCCCACCGTGGTCAACAACGTCGAGACGATCGCCAGCGTGCCGTTCATCGTGCAGGGCGGCAGCGACTGGTTCCGGTCCATGGGCACCGACAAGAGCCCCGGGCCGAAGATCTACTCGATCTCCGGGCACGTCGAGCGGCCGGGCCAGATCGAGGCGCCGATGGGCACCACGCTGCGCGAGCTGCTGGCGATGTGCGGGGGCATGAAGGACGGCATCCCGCTCAAGTTCTGGACCCCCGGCGGCTCCTCCACCCCGCTGTTCACCGCCGAGCACCTCGACGTCCCGCTGGACTTCGAGGGCGCCGCCGCGGCGGGCTCGATGCTGGGCACCACCGCCCTGCAGATCTTCAACGAGACCGTGTCCGTGCCGTGGGCGGTCATGAAGTGGACCGAGTTCTACAAGCACGAGTCCTGCGGCAAGTGCACCCCGTGCCGCGAGGGCACCTACTGGCTGCTGGAGATCCTGGAGCGGATGCTGCGCTACGAGGGCACGGAGGAGGACATCGAGACGCTGCTCGACGTCTGCGACAACATCCTGGGTCGGGCGTTCTGCGCGCTCGGTGACGGCGCCACGAGCCCGATCACCAGCGGTATCCAGTACTTCCGGCAGGAGTTCCTCGACCTCTGCGCCGAACAGCCCGCCGCCCCCGAGCTCGAACCCGCCGGAGCGATGGCATGACGCTGACCCAGGAAGGCGCCCGCGACAATTCCGCCGCCCCACCCGTCCCGGAGGGGCACGTCCGCCTGACCATCGACGATCGGATCGTCGATGCGCCCAAGGGCGAGCTGATCATCCGCACCTGCGAGCGGATCGGGATCATCGTCCCGCGCTTCTGCGACCATCCGCTGCTCGACCCGGCGGGTGCGTGCCGCCAGTGCCTGGTCGAGGTCGAGATGGGCGGGCGCCCGATGCCCAAGCCGCAGGCCAGCTGCACGATGACGGTGGCCGACGGCATGGTCGTGCGCACCCAGCACACGTCGAAGGTGGCCGACAAGGCGCAGCACGGCGTCATGGAGCTGCTGCTGATCAACCACCCGCTGGACTGCCCGATCTGCGACAAGGGCGGTGAGTGCCCGCTGCAGAACCAGGCGATGTCCAACGGACGGCCCGACTCGCGGTTCGTCGACCCCAAGCGTACGTTCGCCAAGCCGATCGCGATCTCCACGGAGATCCTGCTCGACCGCGAGCGCTGCATCTCCTGCCAGCGCTGCACCCGCTTCTCCGCACAGATCGCGGGCGACCCGCTCATCGAGTTCTTCGAACGCGGCCCCGCGCAGTTCATCGACGTGGCGCAGGACAAGCCGTTCCAGAGCTACTTCTCCGGCAACACCATCCAGATCTGCCCGGTCGGGGCGCTCACGAGCGCGGCGTACCGCTTCCGGTCGCGGCCGTTCGACCTGGTGTCCACGCCCAGTGTGTGCGAGCACTGCGCGTGCGGCAGCGCGATGCGCACCGACACCCGCCGCGGCGTGGTCATGCGCCGGATGGCAGGCAACGACCCCGAGGTCAACGAGGAGTGGATCAGCGACAAGAGCCGGTTCGCCTTCCGCTACATCACCTCGCCGGACCGGATCAGGAGGCCGATGGTCCGCAGGCCCGACGGCACGTTGGCCGAGACGTCCTGGACCGACGCGCTGTCGGTCGCCGCGCGGGGCCTGCTGGCCGCCCGCGAGGGCGGCATCGGGGTGCTCGCGGGCGGCAGGCTCACCGTCGAGGACGCCTACGCCTACGCCAAGTTCGCGCGGGTGGCGGCGCGCACCAACGACGTCGACTTCCGCGCCCGGCCGCACTCGGCGGAGGAGCTGGAGTTCCTCGCGGCGCACGTCGTCGGCCAGGGGCCGGAGATGCTGAGCTACACCCGTCTCGAGGCCGCGTCCACCGTGCTCTGCGTGGCGTTGGAGCCGGAGGAGGAGGCGCCGATCGTCTACCTGCGCCTCCGCAAGGCGGTGCGCAAGCACGGCCAGCGCGTCTACCACCTCGGGCAGTGGAGCACGCCCGCCGTGGAGCGCACGTCGCCGTCCACCGGTGCCGCGGCGCCCCCCGCGAAGGACAACCTCATCCCGGTCGTGCCCGGCGCGGAGGCCGCGGTGCTCGGCGACCTGCCGGAGGCCGTGCTCAGTGGCCTCTCCCATGGTGGGGTGATCCTGGTCGGCGAGCGGGCGGCGGAGGTGGCGGGCCTGTACTCGGCGGTGTCGCTGCTCGCCGCACGCACGGGCGCGGCGCTCGGCTGGGTGCCGCGACGCGCGGGCGAGCGGGGCGCGCTCGATGCGGGCGCCGCGCCCACCCTGCTGCCCGGTGGCCGCTCGGTCGCCGACCCCGGGGCACGCGCCGAGGTCGAGGCGGCCTGGGGTCTCGCGGAAGGCACGCTCCCCGCCGCCCCCGGCCGCGACACCGACGCCATCCTCGCCGCGGCCGGGCTGGGCGAGCTGGCCGCGCTCGTTGTCGGCGGCGTCGACCCCTACGACCTGGCCGATCCGGCCGCCGCGCTGGCGGGCCTGCGCGAGGTCGGGTTCCTGGTGAGCCTGGAGCTGCTCCGCTCGCCGGTCACCGAGCTCGCCGATGTCGTGCTCCCGGTCGCGCCGGACGTCCAGCGCTCGGGCACGTACCGCAACTGGGAAGGTCGGGCCCGGTCGTTCGGGCCGGCCCTCGAGCCCGGCACCGCGCTGTCCGACTGCCGCGTGCTCGACACGCTGGCCGTCGAGATGGACGTCGATCTGTTCACCCAGACCCCGGCCGCCGCGGCCGCCGGGCTCGCCCGGCTCGGGCCGGGCACCGGCGGGGGGCAGGGGCCGAGTGTCGCCCCGGGCCGCCCGCGCACACCCGGCTTCGGGCAGGCCGTCCTGGCCACGTGGCGCCAGCTCATCGACGAGTCGTCGCTCGCGGCGAACGAGCCGCACCTCCCGGGCACCGCGCGGCCCGCGCTGGTGCGGGTCAACGCGGCCACCGCCGCGCGGTTGGGCCTCGCCGAGGGCGCGCCCGCCACGGTGCGCACGGAGCGGGGCGCGATCACATTGCCGGTGGCGCTGGCCGACCTGCCCGACGGGGTGGTCTGGCTGCCGGGCAACTCCGGCGAATCCCGGGTGCGCGCCGTGCTCGGCGTGGGCCACGGCGACCTGGTGGGGGTGACGGCATGATGGCTGCCGCCGACACACTCTTTTCCGTGGAGGCGCAATTGGCGCCGCCGACGCACTCTTCTCCGCGGAGGGGCAAATGACCCTGCTCGCGCAGGCCCAGCCGGACGGCGGCCTCACACCCACGCAGCAGCTGCTCGCCGACGACCCGCTGTGGCTGATCATCCTGAAGGTCGTGGCGCTGTTCGCCTTCGGCGTGGTGCTGACCCTCTTCATGATCAACTGGGAGCGCAAGGTGGTCGGCCGGATGCAGCAGCGTCCCGGCCCGAACCGGGTGGGCCCCAACGGCTGGCTGCAGAGCCTCTGTGACGGGCTCAAGCTGGCGTTCAAGGAAGACATCATGCCGGTGATGGCCGACAAGCGGGTGTACTTCATCGCCCCGGTCATCTCCACCATCCCGGCGTTCGTCGCGTTCTCGGTGATCCCGTTCGGCGGCGAGGTGTCGATCTTCGGTCAGCGCACGGTGCTGCAGCTGGTCGACCTGCCGGTTGGGGTGCTGGTGGTGCTGGCCTGCAGCTCGATCGGCGTCTACGGCATCGTGCTCGGCGGCTGGTCGTCCGGCTCGCCCTATCCCCTGCTGGGCGCGCTGCGCTCGGCGGCCCAGGTGATCTCGTATGAGATCGCGCTCGGGCTCGCGGTGGTCGGGGTGGTGCTCTACGCGGGGTCGTTGTCGCTGGCCGACATCGTGGCCGCACAGCAGCAGAGCCTGTGGTTCGTCATCCTCCTGCTGCCGAGCTTCCTGATCTTCGTCACCTCGATGGTCGGCGAGACCAACCGGGCGCCCTTCGACCTGCCCGAGGCGGAGTCCGAGCTGGTCGGCGGGTTTCACACCGAGTACTCGTCGTTGAAGTTCGCGCTGTTCTTCCTGGCCGAGTACGTCAACATGGTCACGGCTTCGGCGATGGCCACCACCCTGTTCCTGGGCGGGGGCACGCTGCCGTTCGTCAACCTCAACGGGTGGCTGGAGTTCGTGGTCTTCGTCGCGAAGATGCTGATCTTCCTGTTCGTCTTCATCTGGCTGCGCGGCACCCTGCCCCGGCTGCGCTACGACCAGTTCATGCGGCTCGGCTGGAAGGTGCTCGTCCCGATCAACCTCCTGTGGCTCCTGCTGATCTTCGCGGTGCGCACGTGGCGGCAGAGCGGCGGCAGCACCGGCGCGCTGCTGGTGGCCGTCGGCATCGGCGTCGGCGTCGTGCTGATCATCGCGTTCCTGGTGCCCGACCGGCGCCAGCCCAGCGAGCAGGTCGTCGAGTTGGCCTCGGACTACCCGGTGCCGCCGCTCGACCTGGCCGTGCCCACGAAGTCGACCCGTCCGAAGGGCTCCAGGCGCCGCGAGCGGCGCGCCCCGGCGCTGTCGGCGAAGGAGAGCGAGTAGTCATGTTCGACTTCTTCAAGGGCTTCGGTGTCACCTTCTCCACGATGTTCAAGAAGGTGGTCACCGAGGAGTACCCGGAGGACTTCCCGCCCGCCGCGCCCCGCTACCACGGCCGCCACCAGCTCAACCGGCATCCCGACGGGCTGGAGAAGTGCGTCGGGTGCGAGCTGTGCGCCTGGGCGTGCCCGGCCGACGCGATCTACGTCGAGGGCGCGGACAACACGCCCGAGGCGCGCTACTCGCCAGGGGAGCGCTACGGCAAGATCTACCAGATCAACTACCTGCGCTGCATCGGCTGCGGGCTGTGCATCGAGGCGTGCCCCACCCGGTCGCTCACGATGACCAACTTCTACGAGATGGCCGACGACAACCGCCAGGACCTGATCTACACGAAGGAGCAGCTGCTCGCGCCGCTGCTGCCCGGCATGGAGCAGCCGCCGCACCCGATGCGTCTCGGTGACGACGAGCAGGACTACTACGTCCAAGGCCCGACCCTGGCCAAGATGGACCTGGCCAACGAGCCAGTGGGGGAGCAGGTGAAGTAGGGATGTCCGCCGACGTACTCCCTCCCGCGGAGGCGAAGTCATGACAGACGTGATCTCGACGGGCGAGGCCGTCACGTTCTGGATCCTCGGCCCGATCGCCCTGCTCGGTGGGCTCGGCATGGTGTCCGCGCGCAACGCGGTGCACTCGGCGCTGTTCCTGGCGATGGCGATGCTCTCGCTCGGCGGGCTCTACATGGCCCAGCAGGCGCCGTTCCTCGGCTTCGTGCAGATCATCGTCTACACCGGCGCCGTGATGATGCTGTTCCTGTTCGTGATCATGCTGATCGGGCGCGACAGCTCCGACTCGATGATCGAGGCGCTGCGCGGCCAGCGGGTCGCCGCGCTGGTGTTCGGTATCGGGTTCGCGGTGCTGCTGATCGGCTCGCTGGGCAACGCGTTCACCAACATCCCGTCCGTCGGGCTGGCCGCAGGCAACGCCGGGTCGGGCGGCAACGTCACCGGCATCGGCAGGCTGATCTTCACCAAGTACCTGTTCGCGTTCGAGCTCACGTCCGCGCTGCTGATCACGGCCGCGCTGGGGGCGATGGTGCTGGCCTTCGCGCAGTCCCGCGGCGCCCAGTCCAAGATCGGCCAGCGGGCCACGGTCGAGGCGCGGTTGCGCGGCGAGCACGACCGCATCTCCCCGCTGCCCGGCCCGGGCGTGTTCGCCACCGGCAACTCGGTGGCCGTGCCCGCGCTCCTGCCCGACGGCTCCGTCGCCCCCGAGTCGATCTCGGCGATCATCGACGCCACACCGATCGAGGAGCCGGAGCTGCCCGCCAGCGACGCGCATGCGCTCACCGCTCCCCATCCCGCCGACAGTTCCGAGTTCAGCTCCGAGTTCAGCGCGGAGGACCAGCCATGAGCCCCACCAACTACCTGCTGCTCTCGGCCCTGCTGTTCACCATCGGCGCGGTCGGCGTGCTCGTGCGCCGCAACGCGATCGTCGTGTTCATGTGCGTCGAGCTGATGCTCAACGCGGTCAACCTCTCGCTCGTCACGTTCGCCCGGCTCAACGGGCAGCTCGACGGGCAGGTCATGGCGTTCTTCGTCATGGTCGTCGCCGCGGCGGAGGTCGTGGTCGGCCTGGCGATCATTATGTCGATCTTCCGCACGCGCCGTTCTGCGTCGGTCGACGACGCGAACCTGCTGAAGTACTAGAAGCCCTAGGAGCTCCCCGTGTCCTCCTCGCTCCTCCTCGCCGCCGACCTGCCGGAGGTCGGCCCCGCCACGGGGTCGGCCGGGCTCGCGTGGCTCATCATCGCGTTGCCCGCCGTCAGCTCGCTCGTGCTGTTCGTCGCCGGACGCCGGGCCAACGCGTGGGGTCACATCCTCGGCGTGCTGTCGGTGCTCGGCGCGTTCGCCGTCGGCTTGGTGATCTTCGTACAGACCGCCGGGCTGGACGCCGCGGCCCGCACGCGCGAGCTGTCGCTCTACAACTGGTTCTCCGTCGCGGGGCTGCATGTCGACTTCGGGCTGCGGCTCGATCCGCTGTCGCTCACGTTCGTGCTGCTGATCACCGGCGTCGGCGGCCTCATCCACCTCTACGCCGTGGGCTACATGGCACCCGCGCACAACGAGGCGGAAGGCGGCGACCCGTCGGCCCGACGCCGCTTCTTCGCGCAGTTCAACCTGTTCATCTTCGCGATGCTCATGCTGGTGCTGGGCAACAACTTCGTGTTGCTCTACCTCGGCTGGGAGGGCGTCGGCCTGGCGTCCTACCTGCTGATCGGCTTCTACCAGGACCGCCCTTCCGCGGCCACCGCCGCCAAGAAGGCGTTCCTCATGAACCGCGTCGGTGACGTCGGGCTGGCGCTGGCGATCTTCATCATCTGGACCCAGCTGGGCACCCTGCAGTTCACCGACGTCTTCGCGAACATCGGGCGGGTCGACCCGGCCGCGCTCGTCGCGATCACGTTGCTGCTGCTGCTCGGTGCGTGCGGCAAGTCCGGCCAGTTCCCGCTGCAGGCGTGGCTCCCGGACGCCATGGAGGGCCCCACGCCGGTGTCCGCGCTGATCCACGCGGCCACCATGGTCACGGCGGGCGTCTACCTCGTCGCCCGCATGCACCCGATCTACGACCTCACCGCGCCGGGCCGCTTGGCCGTCGCGATCATCGGCACGATCACCCTGCTCATCGGCGCGATCATCGGCTGCGCCTACGACGACATCAAGAAGGTGCTCGCCTACTCCACCGTCAGCCAGATCGGCTACATGATCCTGGCGGTCGGGCTCGGCCCGTTCGGCTACGCGCTGGGCATCGCCCACCTGCTTTCCCACGGCTTCTTCAAGGCGGGGCTCTTCCTCGGCGCGGGCTCGGTCATGCACGGGATGAACGACAACGTCGACATGCGCCACTACGGCGGGCTGTGGCGGGTCATGCCGATCACGTTCGTGACGTTCGGGCTGGGCATGCTCGCCCTGATCGGCTTCCCCGGCCTGTCCGGGTACTTCACCAAGGACGCGATCATCGAGGCGGCGTTCGCCGCTCCCGGCTGGCAGGGCTGGACGTTCGGGCTGCTCGCCACGGTCGCCGCCGGGCTCACCGCGTTCTACATGACCCGGCTGATGTTCATGACGTTCTTCGGCGAGCAGCGCTGGAAGAACCTGAAGGCGCCCGACGGCCACGCCTACCACCCGCACGAGGCGCCCTCCGTCATGACGGTGCCGATGGTGCTGCTCGCGGTCGGCTCG
Organism: uncultured Actinomycetota bacterium; assembly: GCA_963822805.1. GTDB lineage: Bacteria > Actinomycetota > Actinomycetes > Mycobacteriales > Pseudonocardiaceae > Pseudonocardia. Next base: position 49,503 of record CAWGIV010000015.1, read on the forward strand.
GTGTTCGCGGGCTTCTTCCTCACCAACGGCCACCTGCTGGCCAACTGGCTCACCCCGTCGCTGGGGGAGCTGGGCGAGCGCCAGGCACCGATGCCCGCCGCGGCGATCTCCGCGCTGGTGGTGGTGGTCTCGGCGATCGGCGTGCTCATCGCGTGGCTGGCGGTCGGGCGGCGGCCCACCCCGGTGGAGCGGCCGGTGCACGTGTCGTTCCCGGTGCAGGCCGCCCGTCGCGACCTCTACGGCAACGCGATCAACGAGGCGCTCATCGCGACGCCCGGCATCTGGCTGTCGCGCTTCCTCGTCTACCTCGACAACCGCGGTGTGGACGGGGTGGTCAACGGCACCGCCGCGCTCCTGGGCGGCAGCTCGGGCCGATTGCGCAGGCTCCAGACCGGCTTCGTCCGCTCGTACGCGCTCTCGATGCTGGGCGGTGCGGTGCTCGTCGCCGCGGGCATGTTGGTGGTGCGGTTCGCATGAGCGCCGGAGGATCCTTGCTGCTGGCTCTGTTGCTGCTGCCGCTGGTCGGCTCTGTCGCCGTCGCACCGATGGGGGCCAACCCGCGCACCGCCAAGCTCACCGCGATGGTGGTGGCCCTGGCCGAGCTCGTGCTGACGATCGTGGTCTGGTTCTCCTACTCGACGGCCGCCGCGGCGGCGGGCACCCGGTTCCAGCTCGAGTCGTCGGTCCCGTGGATTCCGTCGTTCGGCACCCACTTCGCGCTGGGCATCGACGGCATCGCGTTGGTGATGCTCGCGCTGATCGCCGTGCTGGTGCCGATCGTCATGGGCTACTCCTGGGAGGAGAAGCTGCCGGAGGGCCGCACCGCCGCGGGCTTCTTCGCGCTGCTGCTGGCCACGCAGGGGATGCTCGTCGGGGTGTTCGTCGCCACGGACGTGTTCCTGTTCTACGTGTTCTTCGAGGCCATGCTCGTCCCGATGTACTTCCTGATCGGGCGCTACGGCGGCCCGCGTCGGCAGTACGCGGCGATGAAGTTCTTCCTCTACTCGCTGCTCGGCGGGCTGATCATGCTGGCCGCGCTGATCGGCCTGTACGTCGTGTCCGGCCAACAGCTGGGCGCGGGCACGTTCACGTGGGCCGACCTGCAGCGCATCGCGGCGAACGTGCCGGAGTCCACGCAGATCTGGCTGTTCCTCGGGTTCTTCGTGGCGTTCGCGATCAAGGCGCCCCTCGTGCCGTTCCACACGTGGCTGCCCGACGCCGGTGCCGAGGCCCCGATCGGGGTGGGCGTGTTGATCGTCGGCATCATGGACAAGGTCGGCACGTTCGGCTTCCTGCGCTACTGTCTGCCGCTGTTCCCGCTCGCGTCCCGTGATCTCGCGCCGCTGGTGCTGACGCTCGCCGTGCTCGGCATTCTGTACGGGGCGCTGCTGGCCGCCAGCCAGGCCGACCTGAAGCGGTTCGTCTCCTACACCTCGATCGCCCACTTCGGCTTCATGGCGGTGGCGATCTTCGCGTTCTCCAGCCAGGCGTTCGCCGGGTCGACGCTCTACATGGTCAACCACGGCCTCTCCACCGGGATGCTCTTCATCGTCGTCGGGATGCTCATCAACCGCGGCGGGTCGCGGCTGGTGCGCGACTACGGGGGCGTCCACAAGACCGCTCCGCTGCTGGCGGGACTGTTCCTGGTGGCGGGCCTGTCGTCGTTGGCGCTGCCGGGCACCAACGCGTTCGTGTCCGAGTTCCTCGTGCTCCTCGGCTCGTTCCCGCGGGAGCCGGTGTACACGATCCTGGGCACCGTCGGGATCATCTTCGCCGCGCTGTACGTGCTGTGGATCTATCAGCAGACGATGCAGGGCCCGCTGCGCGGGTCGGCGGTGCTCGCCGCGCTGGAGCGCGGCGGGGCGGGCGGGCCCGGCACGATGCTCGATCCGGCCGTGGCCGCCGCGCGGCCCGGGCGCGGGTTCCCCGATCTGCGCACGGGCGAGATAGCGGTGCTCACCCCGCTCGTGGCGCTGATCCTGCTGATGGGGTTCTTCCCCGGCCCCGTACTGAACGTGATCACCCCGTCGGTGGTCGCCACCATGCATGAGGTCGGCCTGCCCGACCCGGTGGGAGGACTGGTCAAGTGAGCTCCCTTCTCGCCCAGGGCCCGGCGCCGATCGAGATTCCCGCGATCGACTACGGCGCGCTGCTGCCGCTGCTGGTCATCCTGGTCGCGGCGTGCATCGCGGTGCTGGTGGAAGCGTTCCTGCCGCGCTACCAGCGCTGGCCCGCGCAGGTGGTGCTGTCGCTCGGGGCCATCGTCGTGGCCGGGATCGCGCTCGGCGCGTACACGGGCACCAGCCCGCCGCAGGGCATCACCACGATCGCGGACGCGGTGGCGGTGGACCGGCCCACCCTGTTCCTGTGGGGCACCCTGCTGGCGCTCGGGTTCGCCAGCGTGCTGCTCATCGCCGACCGCTCGGTGGAGCCCGGCGGCGCGTTCATCCCGTCGGCGGCGGCGCGGGCGGCCGTCGGCGGCGGAGGCGGCGGCGGAAGCGGCGGCCGACCCGGAGCGCCCGGGGACGACGAGCCCGGCTACGGCGCGCCGGGCCAGCCGGCGACCATGCAGACCGAGGTGTTCCCGCTCGCGCTGTTCGCCCTGGCCGGGATGATGACCTTCGTCGCGGCCAACGACCTGCTCACGATGTTCATTGGGCTGGAGGTGCTGAGCCTTCCGCTCTACCTCATGTGCGGGCTCGCCCGGCGGCGGCGGCTGCTCTCGCAGGAGGCGGCGGTCAAGTACTTCCTGCTCGGGGCGTTCGCGTCGGCGTTCTTCCTCTACGGCCTCGCGCTGCTCTACGGCTACGCGGGCTCGGTCAGGCTCAGCGACATCGCCAGCGCCGCGTCCGGCGCGCAGCGCCCCGACACCCTGCTGATGGCCGGACTCGGGCTGCTGATGGTCGGCCTGCTGTTCAAGGCCTCCACAGGGCCGTTCCACACCTGGACGCCCGACGTCTACCAAGGCGCGCCCACGGCGGTCACGGCGTTCATGGGATCGGCCACGAAGGTGGCCGCGTTCGGCGCGATGGCCCGGGTGCTGTTCGTCGCGTTCGGCGACACCCGCTGGGAGTGGCGCCCGGTGCTGTGGGGCGTCGCGATCGCGTCGATGGTCATCGGTGCGGTGCTCGGGCTCACCCAGACCGACATCAAGCGCATGGTGGCGTACTCGTCGATCGCGCATGCGGGCTTCCTGCTGCTCGGCGCGATGACCATCACCGCGGCGGGCACGTCCGGGCTGCTGTTCTACCTGCTGGCCTACGGCTTCAACACCCTCGCGACCTTCGCCGTGATCACCCTGGTGCGCGACGCCAACGGCGAGGCCACGCACCTGTCGCAGTGGGCGGGCCTGGCCAAGCGCTCGCCGGTCGTGGCGGGCGTGATGACGTTCTTGCTGCTCGGCCTCGCGGGCGTCCCGCTCACCAGCGGTTTCACGGCCAAGTTCGCGGTGTTCTCGGCCGCGCTCGGTGACGGCATGGCGCCGCTGGTGGTCATCGCCCTCATCGCGAGCGCCGTCGCGGCGTTCTACTACGTGCGCGTGATCGTGCTCATGTACTTCAGCGAGCCCGCCGCCGACGGACCCGCCGTCAGCGTGCCGGGGGCGTTCACCACGGCCGCCATCACCCTCGGCGTGATCATCACCCTGTTGCTCGGCATCGTCCCGGCCCTGGCCTTGGGCTGGGCAGGCGCCGGTGGCTTCGTAAGCTGAGGGAGTGACGAGCAACGAAGTCGCAGGTGTCGCGGTCGGGGACCCGGCTCTGGCCGCGGCGCTGCAGACGGGCCTGGACCAGGTGGAGGCACTGCTGCACCGCGAGGTGCAGAGCGAATACCAGTTCGTGTCCGAGACCTCCCTGCACCTGATCGACGCGGGCGGCAAGCGGTTCCGGCCGCTGTTCACGCTGCTCGGCGCGCAGATGGGGCCACGGCCGGAGTCGGACGATGTGCTCACGGCGGCCGCCGTCGTCGAGCTGGTCCACCTGGCCACGCTCTACCACGACGATGTGATGGACTCCGCCACGATGCGCCGCGGCGCGGAGAGCGCCAACTCGCGCTGGGACAACACGGTCGCGATCCTCACCGGCGACTTCCTGTTCGCCCACGCGTCGCGGCTGGTCGCCGACCTCGGCCCGGACGCAGTGCGGATCATCGCCGAGACGTTCGCCGAGCTCGTGACCGGCCAGATGCGCGAGACCCGCGGCCCCCGCCCCGGTGACGACCCCGTGCAGCACTACCTCAGGGTGATCGCGGAGAAGACCGGCTCGCTCATCGCCACCGCGGGCCGCTTCGGGGGCATGTTCGCGGGTTGCCCGCCCGAGCACGTCGAGTCGCTGCGCCGGTTCGGAGCGTTGATCGGCACGGCGTTCCAGATCTCCGACGACGTGATCGACATCGCCTCGCCGTCGGACGACTCGGGCAAGACCCCCGGCACCGACCTGCGGGAGGGCGTGCACACGCTGCCGATGCTGTACGCGTTGGCGGCCGACGGCCGCGACGCCGAGCGCCTCCGGGTGCTGCTGGCCCGCCCGATCACCGACGACGCCGAGGTGGCCGAGGCGCTCGACCTCCTGCGCACGGGCGCAGGCCTGGCCCACGCCCGCGACGTCCTCGCCGACCAGGCCGCTGCCGCCCGCGCCGAGCTGGGCAAGCTCCCTGCCTGCCCGGCCGCCGACGCCCTGGCCGCCCTCACCATCTACGTGGTGGACCGCACCGCCTGACTTGACCACGAGTGAGGGCGAGTCCCGGTTTTCGGCACGGCGAGTCCCGGTTTCGGGCTCAGGCCGCAACCGCCACTTTCGCTCGGGCCCGACCGGCGCGGACGAGGTCCATGGTGAACACGGCGAGCGCGATCCACACCAGGACGAACCCGATCCACCGCGTGGGCGGCATCGCCTCACCGACGACGAGCACGCCCCACAGGAACTGCAGAATCGGGTTGAGATACATCAGCACGCCGATGGTGGACAGCGGCACCCGGCGCGCGGCGGCGCCGTAGAGCATCAGCGGTACGGCGGTGACCGGCCCGGACACCATCAACAGCAGCACGTGGCCCACGCCGTGCCCGGTCAGCGTGCCTGCGCCGGACGCCTCGAACGCCACCACGGCGGTCACGGCGAACGGGGCGAGCACGAGGCTCTCGGCCGTGACGCCGGCGGTCGCGCTCAGCGGGATCATGCTCTTGAGCAGGCCGTAGACGCCGAACGAGCCCGCCAGGCCCAGCGCGATCCACGGCAGCCGTCCCGCCTCGACCGCGATCACGACGACGGCCACGGCCCCCAGCCCGACCGCGCCCCACTGGGCCACCCGCAGCCGCTCACGGAGCACGAGGACGCCGAGCAGCACGCTGACCAGCGGGCTCACGAAGTAGCCCAGCGCGGCCTCGACGACGTGCCCGGCGAAGACCGCGTAGATGTAGAGGCCCCAGTTCACCGTGATCAACGCGCCGGCCGCGGCCACCATCCCCCAGCCGCGGGGGCGCAGTGCGCGCAGCTGCGACCAGCCGCCCAGCACGCTGATCACGACGACCATGAAGACCCCCGTCCACATGATCCGGTGCGCCAGCACCTCCACGGGGACGGCGGGCGCGAGCAGCGGCCAGAACGCGGGGAACAGACCCCAGATCGAGTACGCGCCGATCGCCGCCGCCACACCCCGTCGATCGAGCTCCGTCCCCACCTGCCCATCAGAACATCCGACATCGAGGCTCCGCACGCGAGTAAGGAGTCCTCGGTGGTGACGCTCGTTACCCTACGCGGCCGCAGGCGAGGAACACCGGCGGGCCCGCGAGCCTGCTGCGCGTCATGGGATGCCCACGTCGAACCGCAATGCGCCATAGAAGCTGTACCGCGCCTGCCCGGCGGTGCGGCGCGGTGAGCATCAGGGTGCCGCGAACGTCACTTCCGCGCGGAAGCCCATGCGCACAAAACGACAACACACCGGGTCGGATCGCACGACTCACCGTCGTTGTCGATTCGTGACCCGTTGTGATGTCGGGCGCGAAACGTGTCCGTCGATTCCCAGCTCCCCGGAGACCCCTCAATGGCCCTGCACGCCGCCCTGCCGCGCCCCGCGCCCGGCGGCCTGGTGGGCTGCGCTCCTCGTGGTACCGCTCGTGCTCGCCGCGCTCGGCCTGACCCTCTTCCCGCCGCTGAGGACGCAGGCGCGGCTTCCGGTCGCCTCGGCGCCCACCGCCCCGGCCGTGCCCACCGCTCCGGCCGTGCCCACCAATCCGGGCCCGATCACATTCGCGGCCGACCGCGCCGAGCTCGTCGGGTCATCGGCCGCCGCGGTCGACTACTTCGCGCGGCTGCTGGGCGACGGCGCCGGTCCGCGGGTCACCGTCATCGGCTACGCCGCCGACACGCCTGGCCTCGCCGAGGTGGCGCAGCGGCTGTCGGAACAGCGGGCGCAGGTCGTCGTGGACGCGCTGGTGGCGGCGGGGTGCGCCGCGAGCGGCTGGTCGCCGTGGGTCGCGGGGCCGCCGACCCGCTCGCGACCCCGGCGTTGAGCAGGCGCGTCGAGATCAGGACAGAGTGAGGAGGAGGTGCCGATGGCCGGGCTGTTCGTCCAGATGTGGCTGCTGGAGCTGGTCGCGTTCCTGCTGGGGGCCGCGGTGACGTGGCTGGTGTTCGTGCGCCCGGCGCGGGCCGCCGCCGTGCGCGCCGCCCAGCCGGTGCATCTGCCGCCCGCGTGGACGTCGGAGCCGGCGCTACCGGAGCCGCACACGCCGGAGCCGCCGACGCTCACCACCGACCCCGCGCTCGCCGCACTCGATGCCCACGCCCGACACGCCCGCCGCACCGGGCTCGCCGCGGTCGACGCGCTGGAGCAGCTGAGTACGACCTCGGCCCTCCCCGTTGTGGACGCCAAGGAGCGCTGACCGCACCTACCGCGCACCCCGTCGTGCCGGAGGAGCCACCTCGCACGCCGCCGGGCACCCGCGCACGCCGCGGGCACCGCGCGCTGCCGGGCACCGCGTGCTGCCGGGCACCGCGCGCCGCCGTCTCCCGCGCGCGCCGCCGGGCACCGCGCACCTCGCCCGCCCGCCGCGCGCCGCCGCCCGACCGCTCCCACGCGCCCGCACCACCCACGCGCCGCGCACTTCGCACCCCAAAGGGGCACTTCGCACCCCACCGGTGGGGTGCGAAGTGCCCCGGTGGGGTGCGAAGTCGGTTGGGGCGGCGAGGCCGAGCCGGGCCGGGCGGGTCGACCGAGGGCCAGCGACGGCCGGGTCGTCGAGCGACGGCCGATCGAGCGGGGCGACCCAAGGCGAGCGTGTCAGCCCGCGACCGTCCAGGTGTCGCGCCCGTTGAGCAACGCCTGCAGGTCCGGCTCGCGGGTGGCGCGCTCGTTCTGGACCTGCGCGCGGGCGGCGTCGTCGTAGGTGGATCGGGCGACGTTGCGAAACACCCCGACGACGGTGTGCATCAGGTCACCGTCCGAGAGCCGGGACAGGGCGAACGCGAGGTTGTGGTCGGCGGCGTCGTGCACGACGATCTCCGACTCGTCCACCTCGATCGTCTTCGCGACCCGCAGCCCGAAGCCCTCGCGCACGACCGCGTAGGTGCCGAGGTCGTCGTCGCCCGCGGGCCCAAAGCGGATCGGCTCGCCGTGGACCACCGGGATGAGCCGCTCGGGTGCGGTGTCGGCCTTGCGGAGCACGTCGAAGCTGCCGTCGTTGAAGATCGGGCAGTCCTGGTAGATCTCGACGAGCGCGGTGCCGCGGTGTGCGGCGGCGGCTTGCAGCACCGCGGTGAGGCCCTTCCGGTCGGAGTCGATGGCGCGCCCGACGAACGTGGCGTCGGCGCCGAGCGCCAGCGACACCGGGTTGAAGGGATGGTCGACCGATCCGAACGGCGTCGACTTGGTGATCTTGCCTTCCTCGGACGTCGGCGAGTACTGGCCCTTGGTGAGCCCGTAGATCCGGTTGTTGAACAGCAGGATCTTGAGGTTCACGTTGCGCCGCAACGCGTGGATCAGGTGGTTGCCCCCGATCGAGAGCGCGTCGCCGTCGCCGGTGACGATCCACACCGACAGGTCGGGCCTGCTGACGGCCAGGCCGGTGGCGATCGCGGGAGCGCGGCCGTGGATGGAGTGCATGCCGTAGGTCTTCATGTAGTACGGGAACCGCGCCGCGCAGCCGATGCCGGAGATGAAGACCGTGTTCTCCCGCCGGATCCCCAGCGTGGGCAGGAACTGGCGGACGGCGGCCAGGATGGCGTAGTCGCCGCAGCCGGGGCACCAGCGCACCTCCTGGTCGGAGGCGAAGTCCTTGGCGGTCTGCTTGTCGGACGCGCTGGGGACGCCCTCGAGGCCGCCGATCGTCGGCAGCCCCAGATCCAGCGCGGTCATGCCGTCACCTCGCTGTGCTCGGCGCCGGCACGACCGGCGGTGCTGCGTCCAACTGTGAGCTCGCTCACGTGTGCACTCCTGACAGGTAGTCCAGGAACAGGTCCTGCAGCTCCTCTGCTCGGAACGGCAGACCTGAGACCTTTGTGTAGCTCTGCGCTTCCACCAGGTAGCGGGCGCGCAGCAAGAGGGAGAGCTGCCCGAGGTTCATCTCGGGAACGAGCACCGTCTCGTAACGGGCCAGCACCTCGCCGAGGTTTGCGGGCAGCGGGTTGAGGTGGCGCAGGTGGGCGGTGGCGACCCGGTGCCCGAGCGCCCGTGTGCGCCGTGCGCCCGCCCCGATCGGCCCGTAGGTCGACCCCCAGCCGACGACGAGCAGGCTGGCGTCCCCTGTGGGGTCGTCGACCTCGACGTCCGGCACCTGGATCCGGTCGATCTTCGCGGCGCGCAGCCGGGTCATGCGGTCGTGGTTGTCGGGGTCGTAGGAGATGTCGCCCCGCCCGTCGGCCTTCTCGAGGCCGCCGAGCCGGTGCTCGAGACCCGGCGTGCCCGGCCTGGCCCAGGGCCGGGCGAGCGTGTCGTCGTCGCGCAGGTACGGCCAGAACTCGCCCGAGCCGTCCGGCGCGTTCGGTCCGGTGGCGAACGCGGGGTCGAACGTGGGCAGCGTGGCGGCGTCCGGCACCCGCCACGGCTCGGAGCCGTTGGCCAGCGAGCCGTCGGACAGCAGGATCACCGGGGTGCGGTAGGTCACCGCGATGCGCGCAGCCTCCAGCGCGGCCCCGAAGCAGTCGGCGGGCGAGCGCGGCGCGATGATCGGCAGCGGCGCCTCGCCGTTGCGGCCGAACATGGACTGCAGCAGGTCGGCCTGTTCGGTCTTCGTGGGCAGCCCGGTGGACGGGCCGCCGCGCTGCACGTCGACCACCAGCAGCGGCAGCTCCAGCGCCACCGCGAGCGAGATCGTCTCGGACTTCAGCGAGACGCCCGGGCCCGACGTCGTGGTGACGCCCAGCGCCCCGCCGAACGCGGCGCCCAGCGCGGCCCCGATGCCCGCGATCTCGTCTTCGGCCTGGAAGGTGGTGACGTTGAACGCCTTCTGCTTGGACAGCTCGTGCAGGATGTCCGACGCAGGCGTGATCGGGTAGGAGCCCAGGAACACCGGCAACCCGCTGACCTGCCCGGCCGCAACGATCCCGTACGCCAGCGCGGTGTTGCCGGTGATCTGGCGGTAGGTGCCCGCGGCAAGGTGCGCGGGCGCGACCTCGTAGGTGACGGCGAACGCCTCGGTGGTCTCGCCGTAGGCGTGCCCGGCCCGGAACGCGAGGATGTTGGCCTCGGCGATATCCGGACGTCGGGCGAACTTCTCGCGCAGGATACCGCTCCGTGCTCTCATGCGGCCGGTGGTACATCCACGACAGCAGCCCGAGCGCGAACATGTTCTTCGCGCGCTCGGCGTCCTTCTTGGAGAGGTCGGTGGCCGCAAGCGCGCCGCGGGTGAGCGTTGCCATCGCGACCGGGACCACGGTGAACCGGTCGAGCGACCCGTCTTCGAGCGGGTTGGCCGTGTAGCCGACCTTGGTGAGGTTGCGCTTGGTGAACTCGTCGGTGTTGGCGATGAGCACCGCGCCCGGCGGGAGATCCGCGACGTTGGCCTTGAGCGCGGCCGGGTTCATCGCGACCAGGACGTCGGGGCGGTCGCCGGGCGTGAGGATGTCGTAGTTGGCGAAGTGCAGCTGGAACGACGACACACCGGGCAACGTGCCCGAAGGAGCGCGGATCTCGGCCGGGAAGTTGGGGAAGGTCGAGACGTCGTTGCCGAACGCGGCGGTCTCGGACGTGAAGCGGTCGCCGGTGAGCTGCATGCCGTCGCCGGAATCCCCGGCGAACCGGACGACCACCCGGTCCTTCTGCACGACGCGGGAATGGTCGACGGTGGTGTCGGTGGACGTCATGTCCTGGTCATTCCTCGGGTCGGGTGCATGTATTCCCTTTCGAGGTTAGCTCTCACGCGCTCCGAGCGTCGTTTCACCCCATCCCACCGCACAGTCGCGGGTTTCGCTTGTCGAAAGGGCGGTCAGCGAGCTCGGCTGATCCGGGCCTGCAGCGCGGCCAGCCGTTGCCGGAACTCGTCGGAGCGCACCGACTCGGCCTGCGCCCGCACCTCCACCTCGACGGCCGCGGCCTGCGCCGCCATGCCCGCCACGAGGCGCATTGTGCCCTTCGTCACGATGGCAAGGTCGCGGTTCGCCGCGGCCCGCGCCGCCATCGTCACGGCCGCGCCGACGACGTCGTCCACGACCCGGTGCACCAGCCCGATGCGTTGCGCCTCCGCCGCGTCGACGGCCTCGCCGAACAGCGTCATCGCCGCCGCTCCCTGCGGGCCGAGCACCCGGTGTGCCATCCACGTGTAGCCGCCGCCGGGGTGCAGGCCCAGTTGCAGGAACCGGGAGTCGAACGACGCGCGCGGCCCGGCGAGGCGCAGGTCGGTGGCGAGCGCCAGGTTGAGGCCCGCGCCGACCGCGGCCCCGTTGACTGCGGCGATCGTCGGCAGCGGGCACTCGGCAACGGCGAGGAAGCCCGCGTAGACGGTCTTGAGCTGGGCCGCGCTCGCGGTGGCGAGCTCGGCCAGGTCGCCGCCCGCGCAGAACGCCGGGTCCTCGCCTGTGACGACAATCGCGCCGACCGCAGGGTCGTCCACCGCCGCCTGCACGGCTTCGGTGAGCAGCGCCGAGAGGGCGATGTTCAGCGCATTGCGGCGGGCGGGGTGGGAGAGGGTCAACACGGCGACCCGGTCGGTGATCGTGGTGTGCACAGCGACGTCGGCCATGGCCGCATCCTGCCCTGAAGGGGGCCGCGGCGCCCTCGGACACCCGCCCTGCCCGCCGCCAGCCCGCGCCCCGCCCGCCCCCACCGCCCCATGATCACCAATTGGGTGCGAACCCGGCCAGAAATGGCCGGTCTACGCGCCGAACCGGTGATCATGGCCCATGGGGCGGTGTGCGCGATGATCAGCGGGTGATCGCCACCGCCGTGATGCCGGTGAGCGTGGGCACGACAAGGGCGGTGCCACTCACGGCGGGTGTTGCGAACCGGGACGTCGCGCCGACCGGCACCGCGGCCCGCGCCGCGCCGGTGGCCGCGTCGAGCCCATGCAGGGTGCCGCCCGAGTCCAGCGCCCACACCGTGCTGCCGACGAGCACCGGCGAGCCGTTGACGGCGGCGCTGCGCCAGCCCTGCGTCATGCGGTCGCCTGCGACGCTGACCTGCGTAAGGCCTTCGGTGCATGGCAGGTAGGCCACGGCCGTGTCCGCCGTCGAGGTGACCGCCGCGCCGCCGTACGAGTGGCACCCCTCAAGGCGGCGCGAGCTGCCCGTTGACGCCGCCGAGGTGGTCGACGTCGGCCAGGTACACCCCGCCGCCCTTGCCCGCCGCGAGCACCCGCCGGGCGCCGGGCAGCAGCACAGGGCCGGTGGAGCCGAGGTCGGCGTCGACCGAGTTCTCCTGGGCCCAGCCCGCTGGAGCGAACCCGTCGCGGAGCTGGAGGGTGGGGGACAGGCGCAGGATCGAGTCGCTGTGGTCCCACGCGCCGCTGACGGCCTCGCCGTTGCCCGTCGTAACGAGCAGGTCGCCGCCGGGGAGGCCGACGGGGCCGGTCGGGGCCCAGATGCCCCCCTCGCGAGTGGTGGGGACGGCGAACGTGAGCAGCGGCCCGGGTGTGATCGGGGCGCCGACGACCCGGCCGAGGTAGGCGCCGCAGTCGCCGAAGTTGCCGCCGTACGGGATGTAGACGACGCCGTCGGAGAGCAGCAGCGCGCCACGCTGCAGGTGCGTTGCGGGGTCGGCACCGGGCGCGTCGACCGCGCGGTGGGTGCGGATCTGGCCCGTGAGCAGGTCGACCCCGAACAGGACGTGCCGCACCCCCGTCACGCCGGGTGTCGCGGACGGTGGTCCGCCGGGCGTTGCTCCGCCCGCCGCGCCGGTGCCGCCCGCGGTGGCCGCCGCTCCTGCGCCGCCGGGCGTCGGGACAGCGGAGGCGGACGCCTCCGCGGTGGCGGTCGCGGAGGTCCGCTCGGCCGCGGTCAGGCCCTGGGTGATCGCGACGGCGAACACCTGCCCGGTGGCCGCGTCGTAGGCCGGGGTGCCGGTGATGCCGACAGTGGGGGTGATGTCGCCGCAAGGCAGGGCGGCCGCGGGGACGGGATCGGCGACGTGCGTGCGCCAGACGGTGGCGCCGGTGGCGGCGTCGAGGCCGTAGAGCGAGCCGCCTTCGGTGGCCGCGACGACCAGCCCGCGGGCGATGAGCGGGCTCGCGTAGACCGGGCCGTCGAGCGTGACCCGCCAAGCGACGGCGGGGGAGGCCGGGTCGGGGCCGTCCGGCACGGCGCCGGAGCGCGCGGCGTCGCCGTGGTAGGTGGGCCACTCCGCGCCGAGGGTGAGCGCCGCGGCGGCCGACCCGGTAGTCACGGCGGCGGCAGGGGGGGCCGCGGCGGGCGGGCCGGCGGGGGGTGCGCACGCCGCGAGCGCCAGCAGGAGCGCGGCGCACAGCATACGCTCGGCGGCAGGTCACGGCGCCCTCCTCTCGGGGAGGCGATCGTTGCACGCCCGGGCATCTGCTGCCGGTCGACCCGGCGTCGCGCCGTGCCCGTATCCGCGGCTCACCGTGCGCGGTGTTCGACTCACCGTGTGCGAATCCCCCAACTCGCCGTGCGCGGATGCCCGACTCACCGCGGTGAAACGCCCGACTCACCGCGGGGAAACGCGCGACTCACCGTGCCCGGATGCCCGACTCACCGCGGCGAAACGCGCGACTCACCGCGGCGAAACGCGCGACTCACCGTGCCGACTCACCGTGCCCGGGCGGACCGATCCTCAGCGCCTGCGGAACACCGACCCGTGGTCGCTCGTTCTCCCGGTAGTTGACGAGAGGAGGATCGCGCCGTGAACGGCCTGAAGACGGCGCTGCTGCTCGGTGGGCTCTCCGCCTTGGTGCTGCTCGCGGGCTCGCTGTTCGGCCGCACCGGGCTCGTCATCGCCTTCGTCGTCGCGCTGGCCATGAACGGCTACGCGTACTTCCGGTCCGACACCCTCGCCCTGCGCGCCATGCACGCCCGCCCGATCACCGAGCCGGAGCACCCCGTCATGTTCCGGATCGTGCGGGAGCTGTCGCGGGAGGCCCGCCAGCCGATGCCGCGGCTCTACGTCAGCCCCACCGCCGCGCCCAACGCGTTCGCCACCGGCCGCAGCCCCCGCCACGCCGCGGTCTGCGCCACCACCGGGCTGCTGCAACTGCTCAACGAGCGTGAGCTGCGCGCCGTGATCGGCCACGAGCTGTCACACGTGTACAACCGCGACATCCTCATCTCCTCCGTCGCAGGCGCGCTCGCGTCGATGGTGAGCTTCCTGGCCAACATGGCCATGTTCGCGGGCTTCTTCGGAGGCGGCGACGACGAGCGCGAGAACCCGATCGCGATCCTCCTGCTCGCGCTGCTCGGCCCGATCGCGGCCGGGCTGGTGCAGATGGCGGTGAGCCGGTCGCGGGAGTTCCAGGCCGACGCGAGCGGCGCCCGCATCACCCGCGATCCGCTCGCGCTGGCCTCCGCCCTGCGCAAGCTGGAGTACGGCACCCAGCTCGCGCCGCTGCCGGCCGAGCCCCAGCTCGTCACGCAGTCCCACCTCATGATCGCCAGCCCGTTCCGTGTGGGCGACCAGATGACCCGGCTCTTTTCCACCCACCCGCCGATCGAGGAGCGCATCCGGCGCCTGGAGGGAATGGCCGGTCACCCCTTGACGTAGGAGAGCTTCTCCGCGACGAGCCCGTCGCGCACCGCGAACACGTCGACGCCGCGCACGTGCCCGCCGTCCCACGAGTAGCGCCAGCGGGTGACCACGCGCTCGCCCGCGTCGATCACCTCCTCGGTGCTGAACACGCCGTCCGGGGACGCCGCGAACAGCCGGGCCCACGCCGCCCGCACCGCCTCCGTGCCGACGTGCCGCGTGCCGTCCGGGGGCGCGGTGTCCTCGAACACGCAGTCCGACGTCATGGCGGCCATGATCGCGTCGACGTCCTTGGCGTCGAACGCCGCCGCGAACCGCGCGACCGCGGGGTTCACGCCGTCCGCCCGAACGCCGAAAGGAGCCGGGTCTGCGCGTCGGCGTCGTCGGGTACCGGCACCCGCGGGCCGATCACGCCCGCCGCGCGGTACGCGTCCTCGGTGGGGCCGAACCACTCCAGCACGGCCGCGACGGCGTCCGGGTCGAGCGTGTCGTCGACGCCGAGGGCGCGGGCGAGGTCCCAGGCGTGCACCAGGTGGTCGGCCGCGAGCTGGAGGGCGTACTCCGAGCCCGGGACGTCGCCGAACGACAGGTGCACGGTCCGCTCCAGCGCGCCGTCCGCGCGCACGGCGTCCAACGCGGCGCCTGCCGCGTCACGGGCGGCGGTCACGGGGTCGGGGACGAGCTGGTCGCCGTCGAAGAGGTCGCCGACCTCGTCGATGGTCATGCCCGCGAAGAGCGGCGGCGCCCACCGCTCCTCGAGCACGATGTGGTGCACGAGCGCGCGGACGTCCCAGCCGGGCAGGCCGGTCGGCGCGGCCCAGTGCCCGTCCACGGCCGCGAGCCGGGCGCGGAAGGCCGCGTCGCAGCGGGTGTAGAGGTCCACGGTGTTCACGCGTCGACCTTGGCGTAGTTGGAAGCGCCCCACCAGTCGACGATCACGACGGGCTCGTCGCCGACCACCCAGGCGTCGTGCCCCGACGGCAGCGCCGTGACCTGGCCCGGCGTCGCGTCGAACTCCACGCCCTCGGCGGTGCGCACCCGCAGCGTGCCCGCCACGTGGTACTGGAAGTGCGGCGCCTCGCACAGGTCGGTGCCCGCGATCGGCTTGACGTCGGTCGACCAGCGCCAGCCCGGCTGGAGCGTCAGCCTGCCGATCTCGGCGCCGCCGATGTGCAGGACGTCGACGCGGCCGTTCGGGAACTCACGGGTCTCGGTGGGGGTGGCGAAGTCGCGCTGCTCGTACATGGCTTCCTCCTTCTCGGGTGCGCCGACGGTAGGGCGGCGACTTTGCGGCGGGTTAGCGGAACGATGGCCACCGTGGAGGTCCGCCTGCAGCTGCTGGGCCGCTTCCAGGCGCGGCGCGGCGACGCGGAGGTGCCGCCCGCCGCGTTCGGCGGCCGGAAGGTGCGTGCCCTGCTGCGGATCCTCGCTGTGCGCCGTCCGGACCTGGTGTCGCACGACGCGCTGGCGGAGGCGCTCTGGCCCGACCGGCTGCCCGCCGACCCCGCGACGAACCTCGGCGTGCTCGTGAACCGGGCCCGCCGCGCGCTCGGCGATCCACGGGTGATCGTCACGGGGAGCGGGGGGTACGCCCTCGGAGACTGCGCCGTCGACGTCGATGAGTTCCTGGCCGCCCTGGCCCGCGCCCGTGCCGACGACCCGGCGGCGGCCGCGGAAGCGCTCGCGCTCTGGGGCGAGCCGCTGCCCGAGGACGCCGACGCCGAGTGGGCCCGGCCCATTCGCGACCGCCTGCGCCGGGCCCGCACCGAGCTGTGCCTGCGCGCGGCCCGGATGGCGATGGTCCTCGGCGACCCGCGCGCCGCGGCCGCACACGCCGCCGACGCCGTCGCCGACGATCCGCTCGCCGAGTCGGCCGTGCTCGTGCTGGCCGAGGCGCTGGCCGCGGCGGGCGACCCGGCGGGCGCGCTGGCCGCGCTCGCTGCGCTGCGGGGGCGGCTGGTCGAGGAGCTCGGCGTCGACCCGTCGCCCGAGGTCGAGCGGCTGCACCTGGCGCTGCTGCGGGGCGAGGTCGTCCAACAACGCAGGCTGCCCACCACCGCGTTCGGTGAGCTCGCCTTCGTCGGCCGGTCCGTCGAGCTGGCGCGGCTGCGGGCCGCGGTGGCCGCGCGCGACCTCGTGCTGCTCGGTGGCGTGGCCGGGGCGGGCAAGTCGCGGCTGCTGGCCGAGCTGATGCGGGCCTGCCCGCTGCCGGTGCTGGCGGCGCGCGCGTTCCTGCCCGAACGCGCCGAGGCGTGGGGGCTTGCCCGGTCGGTGCTGCGGGAGGCGCTGGACGCGGACCTCGATGCCGCGCTGCCGGGGCACGCCCGCGCCGCGTTGAGCGTGTTGCTGCCGGAGCTCGGTGACGGGCCCGGCGCACGGGGTCGTGCGCGGTCGCCGAGGCAACGACTTCCGCGCACGGGCCAGCCCGCACTGGACGCCGAGAGCCGCCGGGCGCTGGTGCTCTCCGGTGGCCTGCGGCTGCTGTCGAGCGCGGTGGGCGAGGGCGCGCTGCTGGTCGTCGACGATCTGCAGTGGGCCGACCCCAGCAGCCTCGCCCTGCTCGGGTCCGCCCTGGCCCGGCTGCCGCGGCTGGCCGCCGTGCTCGCGTACCGGTCGGAGGAGCTGCCCGACGACGTCCTCGACGGGCTCCGCGGCGCGCGTCCCGCCGTCGAGATCGGGCTGGGACCGCTGCCGGTCGCGGCGCTGGTGGCGCCCGACCTCGCCCGCGCGCTCGCGGCGACCACCGACGGCACCCCGTTCGCGGTCGCCGAGGTGCTGCGCGAGCTGGCGGCCCGCGGCGCGCTCGTCACCGGTGCGGACGGCACATGGGCGGCCCGTGGACCGGCGGCCGTCGCAGAGGCGGAGGCGCTCGGCCGGGCGGGGCAGCGTGGTGCGATCCGGCGGCGCGCGGCTCGGCAGAGCGGCCTGCGCGCCGAGGTGCTGGCGCTGCTCGCGCTGTTGGCCCGGGAAGCGCCCGCGCAGACCCTCGCCACCGCCGTCGACGCCGAGCCGCAGACCGTGTTGGACGCGCTGTCCGCGCTGACCGCCGCCGGGCTCGTCCGGCTGGGGGAGCGGGGTTGGGCGACGGCGCACGACCTGGTCGCGGAGACCGTCACCGGCGAGCTCGGCGCGGGCGAGCGCGGCAGGCTGCACGGGCTGCTCGCCCGCGCGCTGGACGCCGAGGACGCCGACCCGTCGGAGACCGCGCGCCACCACCGCGCCGCCGGGGACGTCGCCGCCGCGGTCCGGGCGTTCCGGCGGGCGGCCGAACGCGCGTTGGCCGGACACGCCACGGCGGAGGCGGCCGCGCTGGCGTCGGCGGGCTTGGCGCTGGAACCCGCCGCGGGGTTGGCCGCCGACCTGCGGGCCGCCCGGGCCGAGGCGCGGGCCGCGCACGGCGACCGCGCCGCCGCCGACGACCTGCGCGCCGCCCTCGCCGCCACCGGCCCCGGCCCGACCCGCTCCCGGCGCCTCGCCCGGCTGGCCATGCTCACGTTCGGCGCGCAGGACGTGGCGGGGGCGGCGGAGCTGGCGGAGCTGGCCGTCGTCGAGGCGGGCGCGGACCCGGCCGCGCGCGCCGCCGCGCTGGAGACGGCCGCGATCATCGACATGAACACCGACCGGGCCGGGCGCGCCCGCGTCCGGTCCTCGGCGGCGCTCGCCGCCTATCGTGGGCTGGGGGACGCCGCGGGCGTCGCGCGGATCCTCGACGGCCGCGCGATGGCGACGTTCCTTTCCGGACGCATCGACGAGGGCATCGCCACATTCGGCCGGGTCGCGCGGCTCTTCACCGACTCCGGGGAGCTGCTGCGGGCGGTCACGCCGCGCTCCACCGGCGGGCACGGCCTGGTGTTCGCGGGCGAGCCCGCCGCGGGGCTCGTCGAGGCCGACGCGGCCGTGCGCCTGGCCCGGGAGCTGGACACCGTCGAGGGGCAGGCGTATGCGCTGTGGCACCGGTCGGAGGCGCTCTCCGCGCTGGGCCGGGCCGACGAGGCCGAGGCGGACGCCCGGGAGGCGCTGCGGCTCGCCATTGGGCACCGGGGGTGGACGGCCACCGCGCATCGGGCGCTGGGCATCGCGCTGACCGCTCGTGGCGAGCTGGACGTGGCAGGCGCGGCGTTCGCGGCGTCGGCGGAGGTGGCGGGGGAGTCGCTCACGCTCTTCGCCTCGTGGGCGGCGGCCCGGCGGGCGCTGGTGGCCCTCGCCGGGGGATCGACGGCGGGCGTGGCGGCGTGGGTGGCGCACGCGCTGGCGGTCGGGCCGCCGCTGGGGCACTACGAGGCGCGGCTGGCCGAGGTCGAGCTGGCCGCCGCGCGGGGCGACCCCCGCACCGGCGCGCTGGCCGAGGCGGCGGCGCGGCGGGCGCTCGCGGGCGGGCACCGGGCGTCGCTGCCCGAGCTGGGCCGTGCGCGGAAACGAGCGCGGTAGCCTTTCCGTGCATGCTGGGCCCGTGCGGGAGACGACCAGCGAGCTCGGCATCCTCGGCGTGCGCGACGTCGACTTCGGCCTGGCGCGGTTTCCGCCCGCCCCGGATCTGGCCGGGCTCGTCGAGCGACACTGGCTGGTCACATGGGCGCTGCCGCCCGGGCGCGAGGCGTCGGTCACCCTGCTGCCGCACCCGTGCGTCAACCTGGTGCTCGACGGCGGGCGGCTGGCCGTCGCGGGCGTCGGGCGCGAGCGCTTCACCTACGTCTACCGCGGCGCCGGGCGGGTGTTCGGGGTGAAGTTCCGCCCGGGCGCGTTCCGGCCGTTCCTCGGCGCGCCGGTGGGCACGATCACCGATCGCACCGTGGCGGCGGAGGGGCTGTGGGGCCCGCCCGCCGCGGCGCTCGGGGCCGAGATGGCCGGGCTGCGGCACGTCGAGCAGCTCATCGCGGCGGCGGAGGGGTTCCTGCGCGCCCGGTGGCCTGCCGAGGATCCGCAGGTCGAGCTCGTCGGGCGGATCGTGGCCGCGCTGCTGCACGACCGGGAGATCACGCGCGTCGAGGACGTCGCCCGCCGGTTCGGCCTGCGCCCGCGCACGCTGCAGCGGCTGTTCGCGCGGTACGTCGGCGTCAGCCCGAAATGGGTGCTGCGCCGCTACCGGCTGCACGAGGCCGCCGCCGCGCTCGCGCACGAGCAGGACCGGCCGTGGGCGGAGGTCGCCGCCGAGCTGGGCTATTTCGACCAGTCGCACTTCATCCGCGACTTCACCGCCGCGATCGGCCTGACGCCCGTGGCTTACGCGCAGGCCTGCCGCCGCAAGCAGGAACCCGTCCGCGCGTAATGGTTTGGCTAGCGGTAGTTGACGAACTGCAGCGCGATCCCGAAGTCCCTGCCCTTGAGCAGGGTGATCACGGCCTGCAGGTCGTCCTTCTTCTTGCCGCTCACGCGCAGCTGGTCGCCCTGGATCTGGGCCTGGACACCCTTGAGCTTCTCGTCGCGGATGACCTTGCTGATCTCCTTGGCCTTGGCGGACTCGATGCCCTGCAGGATCTTGCCGCTGATCTTGTAGACCTTGCCGGAGAGCGCGGGCTCGCCCGCCTCGAACGCCTTCAACGAGATCTGGCGCTTCACCAGCTTGTCGCGGAAGACGTCGACGGCCGCCTTCGCTCGCTCCTCGGTCTCCGACTGGATCGTCAGCGTCTCCTCGCCTGCCCACGCGATCGACGTGCCCGTGCCGCGGAAGTCGAAGCGCTGCGTCAGCTCCTTCGCGGCCTGGTTGAGGGCGTTGTCCACCTCCTGCCGGTCGACCTTGCTGACGACGTCGAACGACGGGTCGGCCATGCTTCCTCCTCATCAGCGAGCCCGGGGCGCGGCCCGGCTCGCGGCTGTCGTATGCTCTTCGTGCGTTGCGACGCACCCCGGCAGGTTGCCCGAGTGGCCAAAGGGAGCGGAAGTTTGTACACCGACGTGGCGAGGTTGGGCAGGTAGGCGTCGAGGTTGCGCTGCGGCCAGCTCCCGGCGCATAGACGACGGCTTCCTCGGCGGCAGAAGGGCTTCGGCGCGCCGACCGGGCTACGGCCAGGTGGATGGCGAGGTTGTTCACCGACGTGGCGAGGTAGGGCAGGTAGGCGTCGCGGTTGAGCGCGGCCAGATCGCGGCGCAGATCGACGGCTTGCTGGGCGGCGATGCAGGGCTTCGGCGCGGCGACCGGCCTCGGCCAGGTGGAAGGCGAGGTTGTTCACCGATATGGCGAGGTCGGGCAGGTAGGCGTCGCGGTTGAGCGCGACGAGATCGCGGTACAGGGCGGCGGCTTCCTCGGCGGCGGGCAGGGCTTCGGCGCGGCGACCGGCCTCGGCCAGGCGGATGGCGAGGTTGTACACCGACATGGCGAGGTCGGGCAGGTAGGCGTCGCGGTTGCGCGCGGCCAGCTCGCGGCGCATGTCGACGGCTTCCTCGGCGGCGCGCCAGGGCCTCGACGCGCCGGCCCGGCCTCGGCCAGGTCGGATGGCGAGATTGTTCACCGATCCGGCGAGGTCGGGCAGGTAGGCGTCGAGGTTGAGCGCGGCGCAGCTCGCGGTAGAGGGCGGCGGCTTCCTCGGCGGCGCTGCAGGGCCTCGGCGCGGCGGACCGGACTCGGCCAGGCGGATGGCGAGGTTATTCACCGATATGGCGAGGTCGGGCAGGTAGGCGTCGCGGTTGCGCGGCGCGCCAGCTCGCGGTAGCAGGTCGACGGCTTCCTCGAGCGGCGTGCAGGGCTTCGGCGCGGCGCCCGGCCTCGGCCAGGCGGATGGCGAGGTTGTTGACCGATGGGGCGAGCTGTAAATCCGTCGGCTCAGCCTACGAAGGTTCGAATCCTTCACCTGCCACACCCGGGGAGAACGGCCCCTGACCAGCGATTTCACGGTCGGGGGCCGTTCTACTGTTTCCTCGGCCGCGAGAGTGGCAACCCGTGCCTGTCCCCCGTTCCGCAGCACCCATGATCAGCGAAACCGGGTGAAAGCGTGCGTCTATGCACGAAAGCCGCCGGCTTCGGTGATCATGACGTCCGCGCGGCGGGCCGCCGAATCCGGGGAGTCCATTCCGGCGGGATGGGCACTCGGCCCCGCCGGGGAATACACCCGGGACGCGACCGCCGCACTCCGCGGCACGCTGCTGCCGTTCGGCGGTCATCTCCTCGGCCCGGCAGTTCGAGCCGCTGCGCACTGACCACGAGGTTCGCCTCCCGGCTCTCGAACCGACCTCGCATGTGGATGTCGTCGAGGTCGGCCCGGACATCCTGCAACGCCTGCACGACGCGATCCGGAGCTGAGAAGCGAGGCCTGTTCACCGGCGAAGCGGGTGTCGCCCCGGACATGGTCGTGCTGGGCAGCCCTCATTTCACGATGGGCGATTTCGCCCTGCTGACACGGGGCGTCGTCGTGGGCCGATCTCTGGCTGGGTCAAGTGGTCAGGTGGTCACGCTGAACAGGGGCTCGCCGAGCTCTCCGGCGTCTACCTCGATGCCCAGGCCTGGGCCGGTGGGGGCCGAGCCGCGGCCGTTGACCGATCTGGGGGCGTAGCCTGCGACGTGGCCGTCGGTCCAGTCGTTGAAGAACGAGACGTTGAGCATGCTCTCGGGGCGGGTCGAGGCAGCCAGGTGGCTGACCGCGGCGGTGATCACGTCACCGCCCCAGGTGTCCTCCAGCGACACCGTCAGGTTGAGCTCCTGCATCAGGTCGCGGATCCGAGCCGCCTGGGTCAGCCCGCCGACTCGGCTGATCTTGACGTTGATCGAGGCGGCCCCGGCCTGGTGCTTGGCCGTGAAGACGTCGCTGACGGTGACGACGGACTCGTCCAGGACCAGCGGCAGGGCCGACTCCCGCGCGGCCAACGCGCAGTCCTCGGTGGTCCGACATGGTTGCTCGACATACACGCGCAGATCGGTCATCGCGGCCATGGCCCGGCGGGCGTCGAGCAGGCTCCAGCCGCCGTTGGCGTCGGCCACCACGACGGTGTCCTCGCCGACCACCTCCATGACTGCCCTGGTCCTGGCCGTGTCCTCCAGCGGGTCGTTGCCGACCTTGAGCTGGAAGCGCGTGATCCCGGCGGCGCCCCGGGTGCGGCAGTAGTCGGCCATCGACTCCGGCGATCCCAACGGCACCGCCTCGTACAGGGGGAAGTCCTCCTGTAGGACGCCGCCGAGCAGCGCCGAGACCGGTTGCCCGCAGGCCCGGCCCATGGTGTCCCAGCAGGCGATATCGATGGGGCTCTTCGCGTAGTCGTTGCCCATCAGGACCGAGTCCATCACCCGGCGCACCGCGGAGATGTTCCTCGGATCCAACCCGAGCAGGTCGGGGGCCATGAACCGGATCGCCGCTCGCACCCCCTCGGCGAACACCGGCAGGTACGTCGCCCCCAACGGCGTGATCTCACCCCAACCCTCCACGCCCTCGTCAGTGCGAAGCCGCACCAGCGTCCCCACCTGGGAGACTGCGGCCCGCCCGCCCGACATGACGTACTCCCCGTGCACGTAGCCCACGTCGTAGTGGAAGCAGTCAACACCAACGATCCTCACGCACGCCTCCCATCAAGCAGCTGCACCGCGGGTTCATACGCCAGCGCGATTGAGGTAGCTCGCAATCGCCGGGCGGGTCTAGCCTGCGCTGCCTCCCACGACCGCTGCGGCGACGACGAGGTCCTGCCACGACATCCCGACGCTCTTGAAGACCAGTGGACGATCGGCGGGCACGGTGACCGCGCCGGTCAGGACGTCGCGCATCGGCAGCAGGTCGGCCGGGGTCAGCGGGCCTTCGGCGATCGCCAGCACCACGTCCCCGGCCTCGCGCAGGGCGGTGGCGACGTCCTCCACGACCACGGTGGCGCGACCGAGCAGCGGTGCGTCGAGCTCGCGTGCGTCGGGCTCGTGCGAGCCGACGGCGACCACCACGGCGGTGTCGCGCAGCAGAGCCGAGTCGAACAGCGGCGACCGCGCCGAGGTGGCGCAGACGACGACGTCGGCCGACCGCAACACCTCGTCGGCCTGCGGCGATCCGAGCCGGACCGCGTCGAGCGGTGTCCGGGACGGGTCGCGGACCAGGTACGTGGCGTCGTCGAGGGGGCGGACGGCGGCCAGCGTGGAGACGTGGGCGGTGGCCTGCGGGCCTGCTCCGATCACCGCGACCCGCAGTGGACGGTCCGGTAGCCGCTGGAGAACGGCGGCGACCGAGACGGCTGGGGTGCGCAGCGTGGTCAGCGCGGTGCCATCGAGGACTGCGCGCAGCGCGAGGGTCTCCCGGTCGAACAGCAGGTAAGCGGCTTGGATGCGGGGCAGCCCCTGGGTCGGGTTGTCCGGGGCGACGGTGACGACCTTCACCCCGGCCGCGGCAGGCGCCTCCGAGGGCATCAGCAGGAACTGGCCCTGCGTCAGGTCGACCGGGACGCGGGGCGGGTCGGCGGCGGGGTCGAGCCCGCCACACAGTGCGTCGGTGATGGCCCGGACCGCCGCGGCGGGTCCGAGCGCGGCGACGGCTCTCGCGTCGAGGAACCTCACCGCAGCAGGAACCCTGGGACGAGCGGGTCGTGCGGGTCGATCGAGAACGCGTGCTCGCCGGTGCGGTAGGCCATGCCGGTGACCTGCGGGATGACGGCGCGACGTCCGTCGACGTCGATCGTGTCCAGCACCGTGCCGGTGAACGTGCTGCCGACGATCGAGTCGTGCCGCAGCACGGTGTCCGTGGGCAGGCGGCCCTCGGCGGCCAGCACCGCGAGCCGGGCGCAGGTGCCCGAGCCGCACGGGGAGCGGTCGACCTCGCCGTCGGCGAAGATGGTCACGTTGCGCTGGTGCACCTGCCCTGCGGCATCGCCGAGCTCGTCGAACCAGATGGTGCCGTAGATGCCGGTCAGCCGCGGGTCGGTCGGATGGAGCGCATGCTCGGTGTCGTTGAGCGCCCACTTGATCTCGCGGCCGAGCGCGATGAGCTCACCGAGGTGCTGCCGCTCGACTGACAGGCCCAGCTGGGCGGCGGACAGCGTCGCGTAGATCGCCCCGGCGTAGGCGACCGTGACCCGCACGTCGCCGCGGGAGGTGGTCACCGGCACGTCGGCGGCGACCACCCAGCTGGGCACGTTGACGAAGTCGACGGCGACCACCCGGGCGTCCTCGTTGTGCACCCGCGCGGTCACCCGACCGGACGGCACGTCGATCACCACATCCCCGCTGCCGGTCGCCGGGGCCGCGACCCGGCCGGTCTCCACCGCCCACACCCCCAACGCGACCGTCCCGTGCCCACAGGCGGTCGAGAAACCGTCCTTGTGCCAGAACAACACACCCAGGTCAGCGTCCTCATCGTCCGGCGGCACGAGAAATCCGCCGTACATGTCCGCATGCCCGCGCGGCTCCGAACACAACACCGCCCGCAAGCCCTGAACGTCGGAATCCTCGATCGCGCGGGCACGGCGTTCGGCCACCGTCGAGCCCGGGATCGGCACCGGAGGATCCACCACGATCCGGAAGGGCTCCCCGCCCGTGTGGTAGTCCACAGTCGCGATCTTCGAGGGCAGCACGTTGCCACTCTGCCATGCCGACAGTGCAGTCGCTCCGATGCCGCGATGGATGGTCACGTGGCCAACGGTGATTTCGCCGTGGTCGGTGAGGCGGCGGAGCTCGCGCGCCCCACGGGCACCTCGCACCCCAAATGGCGACCTCGCACCCCATCGGTGGGGTGCGAGGTTCGGCGTTGGGGTGCGAGGTGGCGGGGATCGGGGCGGGCGTCCCTCACCGGCCCATGTAGGGGCAGGTCCAGTGGGGGCTTGGTCGAGCGGCACTGCGACATCAGGCGGCGTCGCAGTGGAACGGCGCGTCCGACGGCGGGAGGCTCGGCAGGCCGCGGATCCGGTCCGCGATCTTCTCGGCCATCATCATCACCGGGACGTTGAGGTTGCCCGTGACGACGAACGGCATGATCGAGGCGTCGACGATGCGCAGCCGGCCCAGAGCCCGGACGCGCCCCTCCTCGTCGACGACGGCTCCGGCGTCGACGCCCATCCGGCACGACCCGCTGGGGTGGTACGAGGTTCCGCAGCGCAGCCGGACGAACGTCTCCAGTTCCTCGTCGCTCCGCACGCTCCGGCCCGGGCTCAGCTCCTCGGCGCGGAAGCGCTCCCATGCGGGCTGGCGGACCAGGACGTCGCGGGCGAGCTTCACGCCGTCGACCAGGTCGATCAGGTCCTGGCGGCGCTTCAGGTGGTTGAACACGATCGACGGGTGCGCCGCCGGGTCGGCTGATCGCAGCGTCACCGCGCCGCGGCTCTCCGGCCGCGCGAGGTCCATCCAGAACTGGAAGCCGGGGACGGGGATGAGCTTGCCGTTGACCAGCCGCCGGGTCAGCGGCAGGAACTCGTACTGCATGTTCGGGTAGTCGACGTCGTCGCGCGTGCGCAGGAACGCGCCCGTTTCGAAGAAGTTGCTGGTGCCCAACCCCTTCCGGCGCAGCAGCCAGTCGCCGCCCAGCCTCGCCCGCCCGAGCACGCCGAGCTCGGCGGTCAACGAGTCCTCGTGGGCCGTGCCGAACTGGATGTCGACGCCGGGGTGGTTCTGCAGGTTGCGCCCCACCTCGCGCACGTCCGCGACCGACGCGATGCCGTGCTGCGCCAGCTCGTCGGCCGGCCCGATCCCGGACAGCAGCAGCAGCTTGGGCGTGTTGATCGCCCCGGCGCACAGGACGACCTCCCGGCCCGCGACGATCGTCCGGCGCCTGCCCCGCTCGACGACCTCGACGCCGGCAGCGACGCCGTCGGTCACGACGACCCGCTGCACCGTCGCGTGCGTGAGCAGGTGCAGGTTGGGGCGGCCCAGGGCAGGGCGCAGGAAAGCGCGGGACGTGCTCTGGCGCACGCCGCCTGCGATGGAGGACTGCGCGACGTGCAGCCCTTCCTGCTTGCGCCCGTTGTGGTCGGGCGTCACCTCGAAGCCCGCCTGCTCGCCGCCGCGCAGGAACGCCTCGTAGAGCTGGTGGTCGGCCCGGCAGCGGGTGACGTGCAGCGGCCCGTCGCCGCCGCGCCACTCGTCGGCGCCGTCCTCGAAGGTCTCCAGCTTGCGGAAGTAGGGAAGGCAGTGGGCGAAGTCCCAGTCCGCGAGGCCTGCCTTGGCCCAGCCCTCGTAGTCGAGCGGATTGCCCCGGTTGAAGATCATGGCGTTGATCGACGACGACCCGCCGAGGACCCGGCCGATCTTCTCGTCGATGGTGCGGCCGCCGAGGCCGGGCTCCGGGCCGGACTGGTAGCCCCAGCCGAGCCGCTTGCTCTGGTACACGAAGGGCAGGGCCCCGGGCATGGCGATGATGGGTGTGCGGTCCGATCCGCCTGCCTCCAGGAGGAGCACGGTGACGTCGGGATCCTCGGTGAGCCGGGAGGCCAGGATGCATCCGGCGGTACCGGCCCCCACCACGACGTAGTCGAACGATGAATCCATGGCTGATCTCCTCGGAGCGGTTCGGACGCCGCCGAAGGTAATCAGCACGCGCGGTGCGCACATCGGCGCCGGAGTGGAACGTCGCCGATCGATTTCGGCGGCTGTCGAAACGCCGCGGGGCATCGTCCTGCAGCCGAGGGTGCCCGGCGACGACGCGGCTGCCTACGCTTCCGCCAACGGCATTCGGCTTGTGCGGTAGGGAGCTCGATCATCAACACGGACGCGGACAGCACGGCGACGGAAACGGCCGGTCGGCACCACGACGTCGTCGTGGTCGGCGGCGGAGTGATGGGCAGTGCGACGGCCTGGCACCTGCTGGCCCAGGCCCCGGGCACCTCGGTCGCGGTGATCGAACCGGATCCGGGCTACTCCGGGGCCGCGTCCTCCTTCGCGAGCGGTGGCGTGCGCCAGCTGTTCTCCCGACCCGAGAACGTGCTGATGTCGCGCTACACCCACGAGGTCATCGACACCTGGGCATCCTGGGCACCGCCGTCGGGGACCGTCGAGGCCGCGGAGATCCCGGATCTGGGCTGGCGTCCCAACGGGTATCTCTTCATCACCGAGAAGGAGCTGTCCGATCGGCTCCGGGCCGACTTCGAGCAGCAGGTCGCCCTGGGGGTCGAGGCCAGCTGGTTGGAGCCGGACGAGATCGGCGAGCGCTACCCGCTGATCGCCACCCAGGACCTCGGCCCCGCGGTGCTCTCCCCACGGGACGGGTGGCTCGACCCGACCGCGTTCCTGCGCGGCATGGTGCGCCGCAGCCGGCGCCTCGGGGCGGTGTACGTGGCCGACCGGGCCGTCGCCTTCGACACCTCCGGACGGCGCATCAGTGGTGTCCGGCTCGCGTCGGGTCTGTGCCTTCGCGCCGACCACGTCGTGAACGTCGCCGGTGTCTGGGGCCCCGGCCTCTCCGCCGGGCTGGGGTTGGAGCTGCCGGTGGAACCGATGCGGCGCTTCGACCACTACGTCGAGACCCCGATGTCGTTCGAGGGTTATCCGTTCATCAAGGACCCGCGCGGGCTCGCCGTCCGGCCGGAGGGCAAGGGCCTCACCGCGGCCCTGGTCGACTTCTCGACGCCGGGTGGCTGGGACCTCGGCATCGACAAGTCATGGTTCGAAGACGTGGTGTGGCCTGCCCTCGTCGAGCGCGTACCCCGAGCGGATCGGCTGCGGCTGATGTCGACCTGGTCGGGGCACTACGACCAGAACCGGCTCGACGGCAACATGATCCTCGACCGGTGGCACGAGCTCGACAACTACTACTTCGCGACCGGCTTCTCCGGCCACGGGCTCATGCACGCTCCCGCGGTCGGCCGAGCGTTGGCCGAGCTGATCCTGCACGGCGGCTTCCAGACCCTCGATCTCGACCGGATGGGGCTCAAGCGCGTGTTGAGCGGTGACCCGTACCCGGAGCTGACGATCCGATGACCGGGTGGGCGGCGTGATCAGGCCCGGGCGCGGTAGGCCTCCAGCCAGAGGGCCAGTTGCAGGTGGGTCCGGGCTTGGCCGTCCTGCATGTCGACGCCGGTCAGCTCCTTGATGCGGTCAAGGCGGTAGTAGATCGTCGTGCGATGGACGTGGAGGTCCCGCGCGGCGGCGCTCACGTCACCCCCGACGTCGGCGAGCCGTCTCGCCGTGGTGAGCAGGTCGCTGCGCGGCAGGCCTGCGAGGATCGCCGCGCCGGGATGCACGGCTTCCACGGTGACGTCGTCCGGCGCGTCGACGATCAGGCGCCACGCGCCCAGACCGTCCCACGTCGGCGGCTGTGGGCGAGCGCCCGCACGGATGGCGCGGCGGGTCACCGCAGCGCGGCGGACGGCCTCCCGCAGCGCGACCAGCGGCACAGGTGTGCCCCTGGTCGCGGACCGCGGGCCGCGGCTGACCACGTGCAGGGACATGTCATCGGGCAGCGTCCAGCCACAGGGCCGCGCGGGCGCCTCGACCTGGATCAGGGCATCGTGGGGGATCTGCTGCTCGCGAGCCAGCTCACGGGCGGCTTCCTCGTCCGGTCCCTCGAGCAGGCGGGACACCAGCCCGTCGCGGATGAGACGGATGCTCTCCGCGGACTGGCGCGTCTTGGCGAGGACGGAGGCAGCGAGCTCCACGCAGCCGATCGCGGGCTGCAGGTCTTCCTCGCTCACCGACTCGTCGCGGTCCAGGATCCACATCAGCCCGAGGAACCGGCCCGCGTGGCGGACGGGTATGCACCATCGCGACCACATCTCGACCTCGGGGAGCGCAGGCGTGCGGACCGGTGAGGTGGCTCGATCGAGCTTGAAGGTCTTCACGACGGCAGCGGCCGCGGGGTCGACCTGTCGATGCAGGATGGTCTTCATCCGGGTCGGATCGACGGGCCCCTGCGTACTCCACCACACGGGCCGCTGCTCGACGTCCTCGATTAGCACCGAGTGGCCGAGCACCATGGCGAGCCGGTCCACGGCTGCCTGCACCTCCGCTGTGCTCGACATCTCGCTTGACCCTTCCGGCACTGTTCAGGTTGTGAGCCGCACTGAGCCCCCGACCGGACCGGCGCAAGCCTCGATGCCGGAGATCCGGCGGGGGATGCTGCTCATCGCGGCGACGGGTCTGCTCTGGGGGAGCATCGGCCTGGTCGGCAGGCTGTTGCAAGACCATGGCCAGCCGGCCGTCACGATCACGTTCTGGCGGTTCGTATGCGCGAGTGTGGTGCTGGCGCCCATGCTCGGATCCGCGGGTCTGCGTGAGCTGACCCGACAAGCGCGCCGACCGACCCGGCTCGTCGCCGTCGCGGTGGGCTTCCTGTCGGCCCAACTGCTCTACTTCTACGCTGTGCGGGACGTCGGCGTCGCAGTCGCCACCCTCATCGCGCTTGGGCTCGCGCCGGTCATCCTGACCTGTACCGAGGCCGTTGCCGCGCGTACGAGACCCACCGCGCGCATGGTGGCCTCGCTCGCACTGGCGCTGGTCGGCCTGGCGCTCGTGACCGCTTCCGGCGCCCCCAGCCCGGAGGCGGCGCCGCATCCACTCATGGGCGTCGTCGAAGCCATCGGGACCGGGTTCGCCTACGCCGCAGCCACCGGCTGGTGCGTGCCGCTCTCCCGACGGCTCGACCCCTCCACCATCACGTTCGCCACCAGCGCCATCGGCGCCGTCATCCTCCTGCCGGTCGTCGCAGTCACCGGTTGGTATGTTCCGCGCACCTCACCGACCGTCGCCGGGATCGTCTGGCTCGCCGTCGTTGCCACCGTGGTCGCGTACCGCCTGTTCTACGCCGGGCTCCGTTCCACCCCGGGCAGCATCGCGATGATCCTGACCCTGCTCGAGCCCGTCACTGCCGTGGTGCTCGCGGCGGCGCTGCTCGGCGAGCCGCTCACCGTGGCCAACGTGCTCGGCGGAGTGTTCCTGCTCGGTGCCGTCGTGTTGCTCTACGTCGCACCAGGCAGACCACCCGAGCCGCACCGGTGAGGCGCGGTCGGCCCGTTCGCGGTCAATGTCGTGGAGTGCGCAGGAGCGGCGGTCGATCAGCCCATGACCGTGCCGGTGCTGTCGGTGTTGACGCTGCGCCTGCGGGAGAACGCGGCGAGGTCGATGAGTGCGCCGGTGTGCCGTACTCGGACCTGTACGGGCGTGGTGTCGTGGTCGGTCCCGTTCTCGACCTGGTCGATGATGGCCGCCATGAACTGCCCGATCACGGGCGCGTTCTTGAACTGGTTGCCGCTGGTGCCCATCGCGACGTAGAAGCCGGGAAGCTCGGTCTTGTCGTAGATCGGCGTCCAGTCGGCGGCGACGTCGTAGACGCCCACGACGCACCGCGCCCGGTTGGGCACGGTGAGGTCGGGGAGGCGACGGGCGGCCCGCGTGACCTGCGCCTCGAACACGGCCATGGTCGGGTTCGGGTTCGCCTCGTCCGGCGAGTCCAGCCACTGGAGGGGGTCGCACTCCGGTTCGGTTCCGCCCACGAGCAGGCCCCCGCCAATCTCGCCGCGCACGTAGATGCCCAGGTCCAGATCGGCGAACGTCGATGCCGGCTCCGCCGTCCGAGGTGTACCCGGCCGGGGCGACGACGTGGGCGACCTCCTGACGCATGGGTCGGACGTCGACGGTGAAGTCGGTGCCAACCTCGGCCAGCCGGTTGACCGTCGAGGACCACGGGCCTGCGGCGTTGACGACGATGTCAGTGGGGATGCGGGTGCCGTCTTCGAGCAGCACGGCGGTGATGCGGTCCGGCCCGCGGTCGAACCCGATCACGGAACGGCGCAGGACGAATCGCGCGCCGTGCCGCTTGGCCGCCCAGGCGAGGTTCTGCGCGGCGAGCTGCGGGTCGGTGACGTAGCCCGCGTCCGGGGTGTAAACGGCGCCGAGCGTGCCCTCGGCGTCATCGAAGAAGCGGTCGTCGGTGATCGGTTTGGGCGGCCAGTAGCGGCCGACGTCGATGCCGGGGATGCGCCGGGCGAGGGTCGTGGCGTCCCACTCCTCGAAGGGAACCCCGGCCCGCTCGAGCAAAGGGAGGAAGGTGCCGCGCGGGGCGACGTCGACGTCGAGCATGGCGAGTCCGGTGCGCACGTAGCGAGCCATCCCCGCCGGGTCCTCGCCGCCGAGGTGGTCGCCCCACGCCTCCCAGGCGAACTTCGACTCCCATGCCGCGGCCACGCCCGACCAGGTCGAGAAGTTGAACCGGACGACCGCGCTGGAGGCGCTGGTGGAGCCCTGTCCGATCCCTCCCGCCTTGTCGACGACGACGACCGTGCGGCCGCTTCGGGCGAGCTCCAGCGCGATCCCGGCGCCGACCACCCCGGCGCCGATGACGACGGCGTCGGTTACAGAGCGATTCAAGGTCTTCTCCTCAACGTGCGGACGGGTCGGGCCCGGGCGTCGACACGGCCTGCGGAAGCTGCGAAAGGAGCTGCCGGACCAGCCGGACCAGGATCGCCGTGGCAGGCGACAACGGGGCGTCCCGTCGGGTGATGACGGCGAACGTCTCGCGCAGTGGCGGGTCGAGCGAGGCCCAATGCAGCGTCTTCGTCGCGCCAAGGGCGTGTACGAGCGGCAGCGAGATCAGCGTGTCGCCGACGCCGCGTGCCGCGAGCTCCAGTGCCACGGCGGGCGACTCCACCTCGACGACCGGCCGGATGGCGACGCCCGCGTTCTGCGCCATGGTCAAGAGCTGTCGGCGGGTCGGGTCCATGTCGCCCCAGCGGACCTCCGGCAGGATGAGCTCGGCCTCGGCGAGCGCGTTGATCGTGAGCGGGCTGCGCACGCGGCTGCGGGTGCGGGACAGATAGACCGCCTCGGCCACCCAGACGACCGCGCTAACGGAAAGCCCGCGGTCATCCACCGGCAGCGCGACGATGCCCGCTTCCAGTTCGCCGTCGCGCACTCCGTCGGCGACCTGCACGGAGTTCATGCCCAGCAGGCGCACCCGGACCCGCGGATGCAACGCGCGGAAGTGGGCGACAAGGTCGGTGTGGAACAGGTGGTGGGCGCTGGAGAAGGTGCCGAAGGCAACTGTGCCGCCGGTGAGGTTGCGGACCGGGTCCACCGCGGCGGCAGCTTCCTCGGCCGCCATGACCGTGCGCTCGGCATAGGGGAGGAACATCTGCGCGGCCTCGGTGAGGATGAGCTTGCGGTTGGTGCGGACGAAAAGGACGACCCCGAGGTGCTGCTCCAGCCTGCGGATCTGCTCGGACAGGCTGGGCTGCGCGATGAAGTGCGCCTCGGCCGCGGCCGAGAGCGAGCCGTGCTCCACGGCCGACAGGAAGTACTGCAGCTGTTGGAGCGTGATCGACGTGGCCAACGGGGTGAGTCAGCGGAAGCTGACGCCGGTGGTGGCCTTCAGACCGAGGAGGGCACGCTCGCGTAGCTGGTCGGTGGTTGGCAGGGAGACGGTGCTGTCGGTCATCGATGTCCTCGTGGGTGGTGCCGGGTGGTGGTCAGACGATGTGCGACTCGGGCCGGGCCGCGCCGCTGCGGGTGAAGCGCTCCGCGCCGAGCGGGGCGATGTCCACGAACGGGGTGCGGTCGAGGTGCAGGTCGCGGACGACCTCGCCGACGGCGGGTGCTTGTAGGAAGCCGTGGCCGGAGAAGCCGGTGGCGTACAGGACGTTCGGGGTGGTCGTCGAGCGCCCGATGAGCGCGTTGTGGTCCGGGGTCACCTCGTAGAGGCCCGCCCAGCCGTTGCGCAGGCCGACGTCGAGCAGCCGCGGGGTGCGGGCGCCGATGGCCTCGCCGAGGCGGGGCAGCCAGTCCTCGGAGTAGGAGAGGTGGAAGCCGGGTTCCTGGTCGGGATCCGACATGCCCAGCAGCAGGCCGCGCCCCTCCCGGTGGAAGTAGTAGGTGGTGGCGAAGTCGATGGTGAACGGCACGACCTCGGCCAGCTCGGGCATCGGCTCGGTGAAGACGATCTGGCGGCGCACGGGGGTGACGGGCAAGGGGGTGTCCAACATCTCTCCGAGCGTGCGCGACCAGGCGCCTGCGGCGCAGACGACGGTGGCGGTGGTGATCGGGCCACGGTCGGTGTGCACGGCGCGGGCTTCACCGCCGGTGACGTCTACGCCGGTGACGGCGACGCCGGTGAGCAGGGTGGCGCCGTGCGTGCGGGCCCCTGCGGCGTAGCCGAGCACGACGGACTCCGGGGTGCAGTGGCCGTCGTCGGGGGAGTAGGTCGCGGCCAGCAGCCCGTCGGTCTCGATCAGCGGGGACAGCGCCTTGGCCTCGGCGACGTCGATCATCCGGGTGGTGACGCCGAGCTCGTTCTGCAGCGTGACGTCGCGCTCGAAGGAGGCGACGTGCTCGGGGGTGGACAGGAGGAACAGGTAGCCGACCCGGTGCAGGTCGATCTCTTGGCCCGGGCGCTGGGCGAACCGGCCGAAAGCCTCCAGGCTGCGCGCGCCGAGCTCGATGTTGATCCGGTCGGAGAACTGGGCGCGGACGCCGCCCGCCGCCTTGCAGGTCGAGCCGTGGCCGAGCTCGCCCCGTTCGAGCAGCACGACGTCGCGGACGCCCGCCTCCGCGAGATGGAAGGCGATGCTCGTGCCGATCGCCCCACCCCCGATGACGACGACGTCGGCGGTGGGCGGCAGGGCACGGGCGGAGCGGGGCACGGTCAACGCTCGGTCCTCCTCTCCGGACGCCGGATTCATGGTGCATCCAGCGTTCGTTCACGTCCATTCCCATGACCTGAGGTCGAACCCGGGATGATGTTCAGGGGGGTTTACCCGTGATCGAACCCCGCGGAGCGTCATCTCGTCCGTCGGGCACGCATCAGCTCGGCCACGATCCGGTCCGGCTCGCCGAGGATCTCGTCCTTGGTGTAGCGGTAGATCCGCCAGCCCTTGTCGACCAGGCGCGCGATTCGGGCCGTGTTGCGTCGCACCGCCGCCGCGGAGGCGTGCCCCCTCCGTCGTACTCGATGCCGACCATGATCTCCGGCCAGGTGGGGTCCGCGTAGCCGGGTCGGAAGTGACCAGCCCTGTGGCGACGGCCCGCGTGCCGCGGAACGCGACCGGCCACCGCGGCACGACGCTGCGCACGGTCGGAGTGTCGCGGATCGGCAAGGGGCCAGCGAGGCCGATTCGCGAAATCCCGGACGCGGGTCGGCGAGGCCGGGTGCTTCGCGAGATCGCCGAGGACGACGAGGTAAGAAGGGTGCCACCGACACGCCGACGGAGGCCAGGGCATGAGCAACGCCGTTGTGACCGGAGCAGCCAGCGGAATGGGCCTGGCCACCGCCCAGCTGCTGCACCGCGAGGGCTGGACCGTACTGCCCCTCGACCGCTCCGACGCCGGCATCGACACCGAGGCGGGCGTGCTGCGCACGGTCCCGGTGGACGTCACCCGCCGCGCCGACGTCGCAACCGCTCTCGCCGAGCACGTCGACCGCCACGGCGGGATCGATCTGGTCGCCAACGTCGCGGGCATCTACCCGCCCAGCACGCTGGACGACTTCACCGAGGAGCTCTACCGGCGCACGTTCGACGTCAACGTCCTGGGTGTCCTCAACGTCATCGCGGAAGCGGCCCCGCACCTAGGAGAAGGGTCCGCCGTGGTCAACTTCGCCTCGGTGGACGCGTTCACGGTCTCACCGGGCCAGCTGCTCTATGGGGCGTCCAAGGCCGCCGTCGTGATGCTCACCAAGGAGTTGGCGCTGGAGTTGGCCCCGCGCGGGATCCGGGTCAACGCGATCGCGCCCGGCTGGGTCGCCACGCCCGGCAACCGGGCGACCGGCCGGATAGAGGCCGCCATGAGCTCCATCCCGCTCGGCCGCGTCGCCACCCCCGAGGAGATCGCCCGCTGGGTGCTGCTGCTCGCCGGGCCGCACGCGGGCTTCATGACCGGCGAGTCGATCGTCCTGTCCGGCGGCGATGTGATGCGCTGAGCTCCGCTCAACGCCGATGTTCGCTCCGCAAGCTCCGCTCAGCGCCGATGTTCGCTCCGCAAGCTCCGCTCAACGCCGATGTTCGCTCCGCAAGCTCCGCTCAACGCGCGCTGGACCAGGCGCCGTCGACCAGGGTGCCTGCGATCGCGTCGAGCAGGGCGTCGTCTCCGGCGTAGGCCCCGGACGGGCGGGGCCAGTGCAGCACCGCGTCGGTGAATCCGAGCTCGGCGGCGCGGCCTGCCGCGTCGGTGAACGCGCCGAAGCTCGTGACTGCCGGGACGGGCGCCGCGTCCAGGCTGAGCATGCGGAGCATCGCCGCCGGATCGCGCGCGTGCTCCGCGGCGGTGTCTTCGAACCGCCGCACGAGCTCGGCGAGACCCGACCACCACCGGTCGAGGTCGTCGCCCGCTGCGGTGGGCCCGGTGGTGGCCCAGCCGTCGGCGCGGGCGGCGATCCGGATCGTCTTCGGTCCGGCGGCCGCGACGACGAGCGTGATCCGCTCCCGGCTTCCGGCGGGGACCATCCTCGCGTTTCGGGCCTGGTAGTAGTGCCCGGTCCAGGTCGTGTTCGGCTGCCGCAGCAGCAGGTCGGCCAGCGTGACGAACTCGTCCAGCCGGGCCACCCGCTCCCGCGGGCCGAGCGGCTCCTGGCCGAGGACGTGGTCGTCCCAGCCGGGTCCGCCCGCGCCGATGGCCGTGATGAGCCGTCCCTCGGAGATGTCGTCCAACGTCAGCAGGTCCTTGGCCGTCGTCACCGGGTGCCGGAAGTTCGGTGAGGCGACCCAGGTGCCCAGGCGGAGGGTGTTCGTCGCGGTGGCCGCGGCGACCAGGGTCGGTATCGTGCTGTACCAGGGCTCGTCGGCCAGGTCCCGCCAGGCCAGGTGGTCGTAGGTCCAGCCGTGGGCGAACCCCCGCTCCTCCAACGACATCCACCGGGCCCGGGCCTCGGGCCAACGGTATTGAGGCAGGATCACGACGCCGACGCGCATCAGCGGGTGCGGAAGCCGCCGTCGACGACCAGCTCGGTGCCGGTGACGAAGCTGGCGTCGTCGCTGACCAGGAACGCGACGGCGGCCGCGAGCTCGACGACGTCCGCGCGCCGCCCGAGCGGGGTCTCCGGCACCACGCCGCCGTGCGGTTCGGCGGCGTTCATCGGGGTGCTCACCCCGCCGGGCACCAGCGCGTTGACCCGGATCCCGTCCGGCGCCAGCTCCAACGCGGCGGTGCGGGTGAGCCCCAGCAGCCCCGCCTTGCTGGCCGCGTAGGCGGCGTAGCCGACGGCGCCGGACGGGCCGAAGATCGACGACGTGTTGACCACGGCGGGGCTGATGCCCTTGCGCAGCAACGGGATCAGGGTGTGCAGACCCAGGAAGGCCCCGGTGAGGTTCACCGCCAACAGCCGGTTCCAGGCGGTGAGGCTCTCCTCGGCGATCTCGGTGACGTGAATGATCCCGGCGTTGTTGACCAGGATGTCCAGACGGCCGAACCGCTCGTCGATCAGGTCTCGCGCGGCCTTCCAGGCGTCCGGATCCGACACGTCGAGGTGCAGGTAGGTGGCCCGGTAGCCGTTGTCCTGCAGCTCCTTCTCGATGACCCGGCCCTCGTCGTCCAGCACGTCGGCGAGCAGCACGGTGGCGCCTTCGGCGGCGAGCCGGGCGGCGTGGGCGGCGCCCTGGCCGCGCGCCCCGCCGGTGACGAGGGCGACCCGTTCGGCGAGACGCCCGGCAGCGGCGGTGGTCACCCGCGGGTTCATGCCGCCAGGCCCGCCGCGGGGACGGCCTCCAGCGCGGCGAGCAACCGGCCGGTGTCGGCCATCTGGTCGTTCCAGACCGTGCGCACGATGTCGATCCGCAGCTCGGGCTCCTGCACGGTGGCGAAGTAGTTGGCCAGCGCCAGACCGCGCGGGGCCGCCTGGTCGTGCAGGCCGATCATCCGGGCGACGAGCTTGGTCTGCACCCCGTAGATCGGAATCTGGGGGCCACGCGGGGCGATCAGCCCGACGAAGTAGAGCTTCTCCGCCCCCTCGGGCAGGATCCCGCCCGCGTAGCGCACCGGGACGCCCGAGCGCCAGGTGATCTGGTCGTCGTCGAGGAACGGCAGCGACACGTTGAACCCGGTGGCCCAGAGGATGTTGTCGTAATCCTTGCTGGTGCCGTCGGTGAAGTGCACGGTGGTGCCCTCGATCCGCGCGATGGCGGGCTTGATGCCGATCCGGCCGTGGTGGACCCAGTAGAGCATCAGGTCGTTCACCGTGGTGGCCCCGCCCGCGAGGGTCCGGGACTCCGGGATCGGCATACCGGGGTAGTTCTTGGCCTCGCCGATCGATACGCGGGCGAGCAGCCGGTTGATCAGGTCCTGCTCGTCGGGGCTGAACTCGGCCAGAAACGGCACCTCCGCGCGCGGAACGCCGAAGTAGGTCTTGGGCTGGAAGTGGATGCCCTTGTGCATCACGACGTCGACGTCGAGGCGATGCTGGGCCACGTCCACGGCGATATCGCAGCCGGAGTTGCCCGCCCCGACCACCAGCACGCGGTGGCCCCGCAGGTCCGCCACGTTCTTGTACTCGCTCGAGTGCAGCTGTACGCCGGTGAACTCGGCGGCGACCGCGGGCACCTTCGCGCTCCACAGGTGGCCGTTGGCCACCAGCACACCGTCGAACACGCCCTCGTCACCGCGGGAGGTGACGACCCGCCAGCCCGCCGACCCGACCGGCCCGTCGCCGGACGGCACCGGCGTCACCGACTCCACCGCGGTGTTGAAGTGGATCATCTCGAAGTGGCCGTGGTGGCGGGCATACGACTCGATGTAGGCCCGCACCTGGTCCCGTCGCGGAAAGTGCGGGAAGTCGGCGGGCATCGGGAAGCCCTCGAAGTGCGTCATGTCCCGCGAAGTGATCAGGTGCAGCGCGTCGTAGTCGGTGTGCCAGTGGCCGCCGACCCGGTCGGTCTTCTCGAAGCACTCCACCTCGTAACCGGCTTCGCGCAACTGCTGCAGGGCCGACACTCCGGCCGCGCCAGCTCCGATCACGCAGTAGCGGGACATGACACTCCTCCTGGCAGATGTCGCGGGTGACCGCTCGGCTACCGCCTGACCTGCACATATTCTGCAAACTCGGCGCAGCTCTCGTCCATGGCTGAATCACGCCGGCAGCCATAGGTCAAGCCTTGAGCGGCCGCCACGTCATCGGAGCAGGAGCAGTCGGTTGCACCACCGCCCTGCACCTCAAGATCGCCGAGGCCGGGCTCGACGTCGTGGTCGTCGAGCCCGACTACACCTACGCGACGGCCGCGACCGGCAAGGGCGCCGGCGGCGTCCGGCAGCTGTTCCCCGAGCAGCGCACGGCCTTCGCCTGCTAGCTCTGCGACGAATGCGAGCGCAAGGAGGCAGGCTTCCGCGCGGCGTTCCGCGAAGGCAGGAGCCTGGTCGATCTCCTGGGCCTGCGGGAACGCATCGGCGAGCTGGGTTACCACTGACGGGCCGTCGCACGGGGAACGCGACGAGGAGGAAGGGAGCGTCGACGATGGGCCGGATGATCGACCTGAGCGCCGACGTGGGAGAGAGCTTCGGCGCCTACCGGATGGGCGACGACGCGCGCATCCTGGAGACGGTGACGTCGGCCAACATCGCCTGCGGGTTCCACGCGGGTGACCCGCAGACGATGCGGGAGGCGGTCGCGCTGAGCGTGCGGAATTCCGTGGCCATCGGCGCTCATCCCGGGTTCCACGACCTCGTCGGCTTCGGTCGTCGAGCGATCGACCAGTCCGGTGCGGAGACGACGGCGGACGTGCTGTACCAGATCGGTGCCCTGCACGCGTTCGCGCGGGCCGCCGGGGGAGAGCTGACCCACGTGTCGCCGCACGGTCGGCTCGGCAACCTCGTGGTGTCCGACGAGCCGACCGCCGCCGCCGTGCTCGCCGCGGTCGAGGCCTATGACCGCAACCTCGCCGTGGTGACCTACAGCGGGGCGTTGGAACGGCTCGCGCGCGATCACGGTCTTCCCGTCGGCCTCCTCGGGTTCCCCGATCGCGCCTACGAGGACGACAGCACGCTCGTGTCGCGCAAGCTGCCCGGCGCGGTTCTGCACGACCCCGAGATCATCGCCGCCCGCTCCGTCACCGTGACGGTCACCGGGACCGTGACGTCCTACCACGGTCGCGAGATCCCGGTCGACTGCGACTCGCTCCTGCTGCACGGCGACAACGCCGCGTCCGTCGAGTCCGCGCGGCTGGTCCGGACGGAGCTGGAACGGGCCGGTGTGACCATCGCGCCGCTGCGGGAGGTCCTCGCCGTGCGTGCGGACACCGTGCGGGCATGACGACCGCTCCGCTCAGGCGGTCGGTCACCGACTACGGCGACTCCGGCCTTCTGGTCTCGATGTCCGGCGCCGACGCCGACCGGCGATGGCGGGCCGCGCAGTCGCTGGCCGACGCGCTGTCGTCCACCCACCCGAGGGGCATGGTCGACCTGGTCGCCAGCTACGCGGACGTGTTCGTGTCGTTCGACCCGCTGCTCACCGACCACCGGCGGATGCGTGCCGCCGTGGACGGCGCGGCGACCACGCGGAGCGGACGGACGACGGCCCGCGAGTTCGTCGTGCCCGTCGTGTACGGCGGCGAGCACGGGCCGGATCTGCCCGGTGTGGCGGAGGAACTGGGCATCTCGCCGGTCGACTGCATCGCCGACCACACGGCCCGACCGTGGGTGATCCGGTTCTGCGGGGCGCCGGTGGGCGCGCCGTCGATGGAGGGGGGACGCACCCGCGCCTCGGTCGCCCGTCGTTCCGAACCGCGGACGAGGGTGACACCGGGCTCGGTAGCGGTGAGCGGTCGGTAGTCGGTGATCTACCCCGTGGCCTCCCCCGGTGGCTGGCGGTTGATCGGCCGGACGCCGCTGCGGCTGACCGACGCCTCCCGGGACCCGATCGTCCCGTACCGGCCCGGTGACACCCTGCGGTTCGTCGCCGTCGATGACAGCGAGTGGGCACGGTGGGACGGCGACCTGACCGAACTCGCGGCCGAGCTCGAAGCGGCCTATCCGACACGTGAGCAGAGGTGCGGTGCGTGACGCTCTGAACGTCGAGCACGCCGGCCACACCACCGTCCAGGACCTCGGCCGAGCGGGACACTCCCGCGTACGAGTTGCGGAGAACGGAGCGGCGGACCGGTACTCCGCCCGCGTCGCCAACGTCCTGGTGGGGAATCCGGACAGCGCGCCGTTGCTCGAGGTCACCGGCTCGACGCTCGTCTTCGTCGCCTGTTCGCCGCTCCTCCTGGCCGTGACCGGGGCATCCGATGACGTTGCCGTCGGCAGGACGCGCCAGCGGGCGTGGGAGCCGATGGTTGTGGCGACCGGCCAGCGCGTTCACGATGTTGGACCACCCGCACTTCCGCCTGCCGTTGTTCAAGCTGGGCGCGGTGCGACCGCCCTGCTCCGACGAGCTGATGGTGGACGTGACCGTCGGTCCGGACGTGGAGCGGTTCGGCGCCGAGCTGGACCGACTGTACGACCGCTGGTTCACCGTCTCGCCGCAGAGCAACCACATCGGGTTGCGGCTGGCGGGGAACGCTCCGCGACCGTCGGTGCGCACCGAGATCCTCTCCCGTGGTGTCCCGTTGGGGGCGATCGAGATCCCCCCGACGGGCGGACTGATCGCCTTGTTGCGCGGGCGGCCGGTGACGGCCGGATACCCGGTGGTCGCCGTGGCGACGGCGGCGACGGTCGACCGGCTGGGGCAGGTCCGCCCGGGCGACCGGGTGATGTTGCGGCGGTGCCCGCAGTCTGCGGCGATCTCCGCTCTGGTCGACCGGGAGCGCGGCCTCGTGGACCTCGCGCGACGCGCCGAACGCGTCTACCGGACCGTCGGGATCGGCGGTGTCGTCCACCCCCACCACCTCTCGCACGAAGGGACGTGAACGCCATGCCAGGCAGAATCGAAGGCAGGGTCGCAGTGGTGACCGGCGCCGACGCGGGCAGCAAGGTCGACGTGGACCGGATGTTCGACCAGGCCCTCGCCGAGTACGGCACCGTCGACATCCTCGTCAACAACGCCGCCCGCACCAGTGGTCAGCAGCACTTCTTCGCAGGCGACGAAGCCTGGTGGGACGAGTACCTGCGGGTCAACCTGAAAAGCCAGTACCTGAGCATCGACCGGGCGGCGCGGATCATGGCCAAGGCCGGGGGCGGCGCCATCGTGAACCTCTCCAGCGGCGGGGCGACCCGGGCTCATCGCGGGCTCGTCGCCTACGACGCCTCCAAGGGAGGCATCGAGGCTCTGACACGGGCTGCGGCGATCGACCTCGCGCCCTACGGGATCCGGGTGAACACGCTGGTGCCCGGGCTGATCGCCACCGACCCGAACGAGCCGGACGCGTCACGGCGGCAACGCGACGCGACGGTGCCGGTCGGTCGTGGCGGGACGGCGGAGGACGTCGCCGGGCCTGCCCTGTTCCTGGTGTCCGACGACGCGGCCTACGTCACCGGAACCCGGCTCGTCGTCGACGGCGGCGTGCTGGTGCAGCAGCGCAGTCCGCAGGTCGACACGTTGGCCCCGGCGGACTTCTCCACGATCGAAGACATCTGACGTGCGGCGTCTCGACATCGACGTGGTCGTCATCGGCGCCGGCATCGTCGGCGCGAGCTGCGCGGAGCAGTTGGCCCGACGAGGTCGCCGGGTCGTCGTCCTTGAGGCGATGGAGGCTCCCGGTCTGGGCAGCACGGCCCGGTCCAACGCCTGCGTCCGCTCGCAGTGGCGGGACATGACGAACATGGCCCTGTCCTGGCACAGCATCCAGCGGTACCGCGACTTCGCCGCGACCTACGGCACCGACGTGGGGTACCGGCCCATCGGCTACCTCATCCTGCACAGCGAGGACCAGTGGGAGGCTCAGCTGCGGGCCGTGGCGGCGCAGCGGGACGCAGGCGTTCCCGTGAAGGTGATGACTCCCGCTGAGGCACAGCGCACCGTCGCCTTCGACGCGACCGGGGTGGCCGGCGTGACCTGGGGGCCGACGGACGGCCGCATCGACCCTCATCTGGCCACCGGCGCATTCCTGGACCACGCCAAGCAGCGGGGAGCCACGGTCGTCGTCTCGAGTCCGGTGCGATCGATGACCGACGTCGGCGGCCGGTGGCAGGTCGACAGCGACGGCGCCCAAGTGACCGCCGACGTGCTCGTCAACGCGGCCGGTGGCTGGTCCGGCGAGGTTGCCGCGCTCGCGGGGCTGACCGTGCCGGTGACCCACTCCCGACGGATGCTGTTCTCCAGTGCCTCGGGCCAGCGCGCCGACCTGCCGATGGTGCAGGACACCACCTCGGGGTTCTTCATCCGGTCCGAGGGCGACCGGCTCCTCATGGGGTTCGGCGGGGAGCACGAACCGGACGGCTACACGAACACGCTGGACTGGGCGTGGTTGGAAAGCGTCATGGAGGCCGGGCACGAGCGCTTCCCGTGGATCCTCGACCTGCCGATGGATCAGCGGGCTTCCTGGGCGGGCACCTATGACATGTCGCCGGATCACCTCCCGTTCGTCGGACGCATGCCGGGAGTCGAGAACTGGGTCAATGCGTGTGGCTTCTCCGGCCACGGAGTGATGCAGGCGCCTGCCATCGGGCGGACCGTCGCCGAGGAGGTCGTGGACGGAGCCGCACACACCATCGACGTGGGCCCGCTGAGGATCGAGCGGTTGGCCTCCGGTGTCGTGGTCGACAGGGACCTCGTCTTCTGAGTCAGAGCGTGGTACACGTCGTCGTCGGGCTGGGTGCCGTGCTCGACGACCACCTGGTCGACACGCTCGACGACCCGGCCCGGTAGAGCGAGTCGAGGTAGGCCGGGCAGACCGCACACCGTGCCCAGATGGCCCCCGAGTGGACTGCCGAGCGGCCGGATGTGCCTGCTGAGCTCGAGGTCCGTGGTCGAGGCGCCGACGACGAGGGAGATGAAGTCGACCAGGCGGACGTCGCGAAGCGTTGGCCGATCACGCCTGGGCGCGGTAGGCCGCCAGGCGCCCAGTCCGTCCCAGGTCGGCGGACTCGGCCGGGCGCCTGCGAGAATCGCGCGCGGCCGCGCGCCTAGCCGCCTCCTTGAGCTCGATGAGCGGCAGCGGCCCGCCACCGGTTGCTGTGCGCGGGC
Organism: uncultured Actinomycetota bacterium; assembly: GCA_963822805.1. GTDB lineage: Bacteria > Actinomycetota > Actinomycetes > Mycobacteriales > Pseudonocardiaceae > Pseudonocardia. The sequence goes on from CAWGIV010000015.1 coordinate 92,474, forward strand.
CGCGGTTGACCACGTGCAGGGACATGTCGTCGGGCAGCGCCCGGCCGCCCGGCCGCGCCGGTGCCTCGACCTGGATCAGCGCATCGTGCGGGATCTGCTGCTGGCGGGCCAGCTCACGGACCGCGTCCTCGTCCGGGCCTTCCAACAAGCGAGCCACCAGCTCATTGCGAATCAGACGGATGCTCTCGGCGGATCGACGTGTCTGCGCGAGCACGGACGCCGCGAGCTCAGCACAGTCGACCGCCGGCTGGAGCTCGTCCTCGCTCAGCGGCTCGTCCGGGTCAAGGATCCACAACACGCCGAGGAAGTGGCCCGCGTGGCGGAGGGGTACGCACCATCGCGGCCACATCTCGACCTCGGGCATCGCCGGGGTCCGAACGGGCGAGCCAGCCCGGTTCAGCTTGTACTCCTTCCAGATCGCGGCGGCCGCGGGGTTCACGGTCCGGTTCAGGATGGCCCTCGTCCGGTGCGGGTCGACGGGGCCGCGCGTACACCACCACACCGGTCGCAGCTCGACGTCCTCGATGAGCACCGAGCGGCCTAGGAGCGAAGTGAGTTGGTCCACGGCTGCCTGTACTTCGGCCGTGGTCGACATGGCCCTCCTTGGTCCGGCGCCGTCACCTGCCTTTTCTACAACTGTAGGACGCAGCGGGCATCGTTTCGCCTGCCGGCCGCAGGGTGATCCGAGCTGCGCGCGGAGATCGCCCAGCGGGTCGGTGGGCTGGCCGAGAGATCGGTCGATCCACGACAGGTGCTCATCACCCACGGCGGCAGCGGTGGGCTGGGTGCGGTTACGCGCGACGCCGTCGGTTGTCGTAAGCGGCGAGGCCGAAGGACACTGCGGTGGGAGTCGAAAGGCTGGCCACCCTCTGACCGCGGTCGAGCGCCGCTCAGGAGTCGATGGCGAGGTCGCTCAGCGGCTTCGAGCAGCAGATCAAGATCCTGTTCTTCGCGATCTCGCGGGGCCGGATGCCGCCCATGTGCTGCATGTCCACATCGCCGGACAGCACCGTCGTCTTGCAGGTGCCGCACATCCCCTGTCCGCAGGACGACGGCGGGATCAAACCGGCCCGGAAGGCGGCATCGAGCACGTTCTCGTCGTCGGCGCAGGTGAAGCTGCGACCGCTGCGGACGAACTCGACCGTGTACGTCTTGGCCTTCGGCACGGCGCCCTGCCCGCCTTCATCCGCGGGGACGTCGTCAGTCGCGGAGTCGATGAGCTCCTTCACCGTGAGGTCCTCGAAGACGAAGGACTCCTCGTGGTAATTCTGCATGTCGAAGCCGAGCTCGCCGAGCATCCGTCGGACGGCGGCCATGTACGGCGCGGGCCCGCAGCAGAACACAACGCGCTCCGACAGGTCGGGTGCCAGCAGCTGCAGCATCGGGACGCTCAAGAGACCGCGCAGTCCTCCCCAGGGCTCGAGCGGTGCGTCCCGCTCGCACACGTGGTGGACGCGCAGGGAGGGCATGGTGCTCGCCATCATCTCGAGCTCGCGACGGAAGATGATGTCGGACGGGGTTCGCGCGCTGTGCACGAACACGACGTCGGCGTCCGAGCCGAGGTCGAACAGGGTTCGCGTACTGGACATGACGGGGGTGATCCCGCTTCCGCCGGACAGGAAGAGGTACTTCGCCGACGGGTGGTGGACGGGCGTGAAGACGCCGAAGGGACCCTCGGCCGAGATGCGGTGTCCGGGCGCCATCGTGTCGTGCAGCCAGTTCGACACGAGACCGCCGGGCTGGCGCTTGACGGTGATCCCCAGCAGGTGAGGCCGCGTCGGCGACGTGGAGATCGTGTAGCACCGGTCGATCGGGCGGCCGTCGATCTGCAGCTTCAGCGTGACGAACTGGCCAGGCTCGTACTGGAACAGCGCGGGGTGCGCCGGCTCGAACAGGAGGGTCCTGACGTCGTGGGTGATGTCCTGGACCCGTCGGCAGACGAGCGTCGAGTGATCGTCCTCGCCCCAGACGGCCAAGCGCGACGGATGCTCCGGCAGCAACCACTCGGCCGTGGGGAACTCGGCCGCCCGAGCAGCGTCGAGCGCGCCCAGGCTGTTGAGGACAGTCACGCTGTGCCTTTCGACATCATGCTCGCATTCGCTGACTCGGCAGCTGGGTGCTTCCCGAAGAGGCGACATCCCGTCAGTCGGATGACCACTAAGTGGGCAGGTATGTTCACCCTGCGATGGCAAGGGTAGGCTTCGGGCTCTCTGCTTGCAAGTGCGAAAGCTCGCAGACCGAAGCCGCAGCGACCGCCGCTGGTATTGAGCCCGGCCGCTGCACACGCCCACCGCAACACAGCTCCGGCTAGCCGTCCCGGGAGAGGCATCATGACCATCCAGCTCGAGCAGTCCACCGCCCACGACGACCTCGCCGCCCTGGTCGACCGCCACGCTGCCGGGCACAGCCTGGAAGCGCCCTTCTACACCAGCCAAGAGATCTTCGACCTGGACATGAAGGCCATCTTCACGAAGCACTGGCTGTTCGTGGCGGCCGAGGCGGAGCTGCCCGAGCCGGGTGACTACGTCACCGTGGGGGTCGGCCCCACCTCCGTGATCCTCGTCCGGGACGACGACGAGGAGGTGCGCGCCTTCTACAACGTCTGCAGGCACCGTGGGTCCCGGATCCTCGACGACGCCTGCGGCAGCGTCGGCAACCTGGTGTGCCCATACCACCATTGGACCTACGGTGTCGGGGGCAACCTCATGTACGCCGAGAACCAGCCGAATATGTTCGACCGCAGCCGCTACGGGCTCAAGCCGGTCCACGTGCGCAGCCTCGCCGGCTTGGTGTTCATCTGTTTCGCCGACGAGCCACCGACCGACTTCGACGAGGTCGCGGCGCGCGTCGAGCCGTACCTGGCCCCCTACGAGCTGGCGCAGACGAAGGTCGCGCACCGGCTCGACATCGTCGAGGAGGGGAACTGGAAGCTCGTCATGGAGAACAACCGCGAGTGCTACCACTGCGACGGTCACCCCGAGCTGTTGAGCGCCTACTTCCCGCTGCACGGCTACACGGCCGAGGACGTCCCGCCGCGCCTGCGCCCGGTCTGGGACCGCTTCGAGAAGGCCACCGCGGCCCTCGACGTGGCGTGTCGCGGTCAGGGCATCCCCATGGAGGGGATGCGCGAGCTCGACAACCGACCCACCGGCTTCATGATCTCCCACGCCCCGCTCGACGGCGCTGGGAAGTCCTACACCGTGGGCGGCGACTCCGCGTGCAAGAAGCGCCTGGGCTCCATCGCCGACGACCGGTTCGGCGACCTGCACCTGCACATGCAACCGAACTCGTGGTTCCACATGCTCTCCGACCACTCGGTGGTGTTCACCGTGCTGCCCCTCGGGCCGAAGAAGACCCTCCTCCGATCGACCTGGCTGGTGCGCGCGGACGCCGAGGAGGGCGTCGACTACGACGTGTCGACGCTGACCCACGTGTGGAGCGCCACCAACTCCCAGGACAGCGCCTTCGTCGCCCGCACGCAGCGCGGCGTGGAGGACCCCGGCTACCAGCCGGGCCCGTACTCGGAGGTCGAGGGTGACGTCGACGCCTTCGTCAACTGGTACATCTCCCGGGTCACGGCCCATCTGTCTCGGTGAACGACCCCGAACCCGATCACGTCGAGGACTGCTGCATACACGATCGCGAGGACCCGGGAGGAGCGCCTGCCGACCGAGACGCTCGGTATCGTGGCCGCGTGGCAGCGGAGGAGAGGGCCAAGCTCAACCAGTCGGTGAGAAAGGCGATCACCCTCCTCCGTGCCACCGCCGAGGATCGGAACGCGAACGTCTCGTCACTGGCCAGGGTGGCCGGTCTGCCGCGCGCGACGGCCCTCCGCATGATCCAGACGCTCGAACAGGAGGGTTTTCTCCTGCGGATCCCCGGCGACGACCGTGTGCTGCTGGGACCGGAACTGCTGCGCCTCGCCCGGAACACCGACGAGCAGTTGCTCCTGCGCGAGGTGTCCCGGCCGGTCGTCGCCGACCTGGTCGCCGCTCTCCGCGAGACCGTGACGCTCAGCGTCGTCGCCCCCGACGGTGGCCTGGACCTGGTGTCGCAGGTCGACGCGCCTGCCCAGCTGCGCCCGCAGTCGTGGGTCGGGCAGCGCTTCCCGCTTCACGCGAGCGCGAGCGGCAAGGTGCTCCTCGCGGCCTGGGACGTCGAGCGCCTCGAGCGCTTCCTCCTCGAGCCGCTCGCCCGCTTCACGACCTCGACGATCACGACCGTCAAGGGGCTACGGGCGGAACTGGACCGCGTCCGCGAGCAGCGCTACGCCATCGTCCGGGACGAGGAAGAGGAAGGCCTGTCCGGCATCGCCACGGCGATCCGCGGGCTGGGGCACGAGCTCCTCGGCGTGCTCTGCTTGAGCGGCCCCACGCAGCGGCTGGATCGCCAACGTGGCCGAGATGCGGTCGAGCACCTGCTCGACGCGGCCGCCAAGATCGAGTCGGTGCTCCGGCGAGAGCATGAGTCCCCGGCGGTCCTCGAGGTCATTCGTGTGGGCAGCTGAGCCGCCTGCAACGCCTCCACGACGAATCCACGGTCGGCTCCTGGTGGCGGGGTCGGGGCGAGCGTCCCTCACCGGCCCATGTAGGGGACGCTCCGGCAGGCTCTCACCGTCCAGGCCTCACCGGCCGGTCTCGATGTGGCCGAACCGGTGCCGGGTCCGGCTGATGGCCTGCTCACGCAGCACGGTCAGCAGCTCGCGCCTGCCGTCGGCGACCACCGGAGCGTCGATCAGCGACGCCCCCACGCGGGCCGCCTCGGTGAGCAGCGCGGTCGACGGGGTGCCGACACATCGGATCCGCTCGCCCGGCCGCGGCGGCCCGTCGAGCTCGACCACCGGGACGCCTGCGCACGCCGCGGCGAGCCGGACCCGCAGGACGTCGCGCGCGCGGGCGTCGGGGCCAACCGCCAGCCGCAGGTGCGGGAGCGGCCGGTAGCGCAGGACGTTCGACTCGGAGCGCAGCCCGGTCTCGTCGTGCTCCACGCTGAAGACATCGCGCCAGGCGGCCGCGTCCGATCCGGCCGCCGCGCGCAGCCAGTCGAGGTCCTCGACGGGCAGTGCGGCGACGGGTGAGGTCGCCAGGAGGGCGGAGGCGGCCGCGGCCGGGGGGGCCGAGGGCAGCACGGCCGTCGGCGGGCCGTCCGCGTCGTGCCAGGTGCCGAACTGGGCGACGTAGTTCGGGCCGCCCGGCTTCGCGCCCGGGCCGATCACCGAGCCCTTCCAGCCGCCGAAAGGCTGACGTCGCACGACCGCGCCCGTGATGTGCCGGTTGACGTAGGCGTTGCCGACCTCGACACGCTCGGTCCAGTACTCGATCTCGTCCGGGTCGAGCGAGTGCAGGCCGCCGGTCAGCCCGTACCCGGTGGCGTTCTGCAGCGCGAGGGCCTCGTCGAGGTCGGCGGCGTGCATCAGGCCGAGCACGGGGCCGAAGCACTCCGTGGTGTGGAACCAGGAGCCGCGGGCCACCGGCTCCTTCACCCCCGGGGTCCACAGGTTCCCGCCGCGGTGCTGCGGGCGAACCAGCCAGTGCTCACCCGGCTCGAGCGTGGTCAGCGCACGGTGCAGCTTGTCCGACGGGGACTCGATCAGCGGGCCCATCGTCGTCGAGGGGTCGACGGGCAGCCCGACCCGAAGCGTCTGGACCGCGTCGAGGAGCTGGCGGTGGAACCGTGACCCGGCCGGGGACGACGGCGAGCGGACCGACCCGACGAGGATCGCCAGCGACGCGGCCGAGCACTTCTGCCCGGCGTGCCCGAACGCGGAGTGGACCAGGTCGGCGACCGCCAGGTCGGGGTCGGCGGCCGCGGTGACCACCAGAGCGTTCTTGCCGCTGGTCTCGGCGATCAGCCGGAGGTCGGGGCGCCACGACCGGAACAGCGCGGCGGTGTCCGACGCGCCGGTCAGCACCACGTGGTCCACAGCGGGGTGAGTGATCAGCCGCCGGCCGGCCGCGCCCTCGTCGGTGTGGACGAGCTGCAGTGCGTCGGTGGGGATGCCTGCGCTGTGCAGGGCGGCAACGGCGACCTCGGCGCAGGCCCGGACCTGCGGTGCAGGCTTCAGCACGACCGCGGCGCCCGCCGCCAGCGCGGCCAGGCAGCCGCCGATCGGGATCGCGACGGGGAAGTTCCACGGCGGCGTCACCACGACGACCCGGTCCGGGGTGAACGGGGCCCCGTCGAGCTCGTCGGCGCGGTCGGCGTAGTAGGCGGCGAAGTCGATCGCCTCGGAGATCTCGGGGTCGGCCTCGGCGATCGTCTTGCCCGCCTCGCCTGCCATCACGGTGAGCAGGTCACCCCGCGCCGCGGCCAGGGCCCGGGCCGCCTCGCGCAGCGCCGCGGCGCGGTGGCTTGCGGGCGTGGCGGACCAGGACGACGCCGCGGCGGCGGCGACGACCGCGTCCACCGCTTCGGGGTCGGTGAGGTCCGCGCCCGTCACCGGGGGCGCCGGGCGGGCGATCGCCCGCAGCGCCCACCCGCGGTTCGCGCCGAGCGACGGGTCGGTGTCGGGCTCGTTGCGGAAGGCGTCGGGGATCGGGCCCTCCTCGGCCGTCCGGTCCTGGGTGCGGCGTGGGACCGCCGCCACGACGTTCCGGTCGCGCACCGACGCGCGGAACCGGTCCTCGTAGGCGGCCGGACCTTCCTCGGAGAACAGCGAGTAGAGGTAGTTCTCCGGGGACGCGTTCTCCTCGAGCCGCCGGACCAGGTAGGACACCGCGGCGTCGAAGTCGTCGGCGTGCACGATCGGGGTGTAGAGCACGAGCTGGTTTTCGACGTCCGCGGCCACCGCGCGGGCCTGCGCAGGGGCCATGCCCTGCAGCATCTCGATGTCGAGCTGGCGCTGCGCGCCGCGGGCGGCGGCGAGCTCGACGGCCAGCGCGACGTGGTGCAGGTTGTGGCTGGCCACGCCGATCCGCACGGCATCGGTCAGGTCGCCGCCGATCGCCCGGTCCAGCAGCCGGACGTAGTTGGCGTCGACCTCGGCCTTGCTGAGGTAGGTGGCCTGCGGCCAGTCGTGGACCTCGGCGTCGACCCACTCCATGGCGAGGTTGGCCCCCTTGACCAGCCGCACCTTGATCGGCGCACCGCCCGCGGCGACCCGCTGGCGGGCGAACGCGGCGAGCTCGTCGAAGGCGTCGACGGCGTCGGGCAGGTAGGCCTGCAGCACGATCCCCGCATGCATCCCGGTCAGCTCGGGGCGGCGCAGGAGCGCCGTGAACAGCGCGACCGTGAGGTCGAGGTCCTTGTACTCCTCCATGTCCAGGTTGACGAACACGCCGGCGTCCTTGGCCGCGGTGAAAAGGGGGAGCAGGCGCTCGACGAGGCGGTCCTGGCTGCCCGCGAGGTCCCACGGCACGAGCTGGCTGACCACCGACGAGGCCTTGACCGAGAGGTAGTCGACGTCGTCGCGCCGCAGCAGCTCCATGGTGCGGGCCAGGCGCCGCTGCGCCTCTCGTTCTCCGAGCACCGCCTCACCGAGCAGGTTCAGGTTGAGCCGGTAGCCTTCCGCGCGGGCCGCAGCGAGCCGCTTGCGCAGGGAGCGGCCGCGCGCGTCGACGATCAGGTGGCCCACCAGGGCCCGCAGCCTGCGCCGGGCCAGCGGCATCACGACGCGCGGCGCCCGGGGGGCGAGCATTGCGCCGACGCGCAGCATCAGCCGGTCGAGCCCGCCGACGAACTGCGGGACGGGGCGTCCGGGGCCTGCCAGGCGCGCCAGCTCGTGGGCGGCAACGTGGTTGTCGGCCGGGCGGGCCACCCGGTCGACGAAGCCCAGGGTGAAGCCGATCCCCGCCGGGTCGTGCAGGAGGGCGGCGAGCTGGGCGGCGGGGCCGCTGCCGCGGTCGGCGGCCCCCGCGGCGGCCCAGCGGTCCGCCCGCGCGACGGCGCGCTCGACGAGGTCCTGCGGGATGGTGGTGTCCCCCGCGAGGGGCGGGGTGAGCAGCTCGGACATGGCATGATACTGCCCGCCCCGGCCCCGCCGCGTCTTGTCCCGATCCGGCGCCCCGGCCCTGGCGTGCGGTTCCACGACCAACCCGCGTTTACCCGGCAGTTCGCGCGGCTCGCCGGGGAGACTCCGGGGCAGTACCGCCGTGGAAGCTGACCGGCGTCGAACCCTTGCCAACGACAGTGCAATATCACATACTACTGGGGACGCCGACTTTCAGGAGACATGATGACCATCGCGACAACGACGCCGTGGCGTGGGCTGTACACAGCGACGGCCCTGCCGTTCCACGACGACCTCAGCGTCGACTACGACGCGTACGCCGCACACGTCCAGTGGCTGGCGGCGGCAGGCACCGACGGCGTGTGCCCGTCCGGCTCGCTGGGCGAGTACCAGACACTGACCCCCGAGGAGCGCGCCCGGGTCGTCCAGGTGGCGGTCGAGGCCGCACCCGAGGGGTTCGGGGTGATGCCGGGCGTCGCGGCCTACGGCGCGCAGGAGACGGTCCGGTGGGTCGAGCAGGCGGCCGAGGCGGGCGCGCAGTCGGTGCTGATGCTGCCCCCGAACGTCTACCGGGCCGACCGCGAGAGCGTGCTCAACCACTACCGGGAGGCCGCGAAGGTCGGACTCCCGATCGTGGCCTACAACAACCCCATCGACACGAAGGTCGACCTGACCCCCGAGCTGCTCGCGGAGCTGCACCACGAGGGCCTCGTCAAGGCGGTCAAGGAGTTCACCGGCGACGTCCGCCGAGCCTACGAGATCAAGGAGCTGGCGCCCGACCTCGACCTGCTGATCGGCGCGGACGACGTGCTGCTCGAGCTGGGGATCGCGGGCGCGGTCGGCTGGATCGCGGGCTACCCCAACGCGCTTCCGGCGGTGACCACTCGCCTCTACCGACTCGTCACCTCCGGGGACGTGACCGACCTGGCCGAGGCCTTGCCGATCTACCGCGACCTGCATTCGCTGCTGCGGTGGGACTCCCGCACCGAGTTCGTCCAGGCGATCAAGCTCTCGATGGACGTCGCCGGGCGGAAGGGTGGCAGGTGCCGTCCGCCGCGCGGTCCGCTGCCCGCCGACGTTGCCGCGGTCGTTCGCCGCGACACCGAGGCGGCGTTGGCCAAGGGCTACCGCTGACCCCGCGCGCCGACCCCCGTCCGGACGAAGGAGGACCGGTGCAGGACATGAGCCCGGAGCAGGTCGACCGCATCGTTGCCGCCGCGGACTGGGCCGCGGCCCCGTGGGCGGGCCGGAGCCGCGCCGAGCGGGCGGCGGCGTTGCGGGCCGTCGCCGACAGGCTCGACGGTGCAGCCGAGGACCTGGTGCCGATCGCGATCCGGGAGACGCACCTGGGCGAGCCGCGGCTGCGCGGCGAGCTCGCCCGCACGACCTTCCAGCTGCGACTGCTCGCCGATGTCCTGGTCGAGGGCGGCTATCTGGACGCGCGGGTCGATCATGCCGACCCCGCGTGGCCGATGGGCGCGCGCCCAGACCTGCGCCGCACCCGGATCCCGTACGGGCCCGTGGTGGTCTTCGCCGCCTCGAACTTCCCGTTCGCGTTCTCGGTGGCCGGGGGCGACACGGCGTCCGCGTTGGCCGCAGGGTGCCCGGTGATCGTCAAGGCGCACCCGGGGCATCCCGAGCTGTCCGCGGCGACCGCGCAGGTCGTCACCGCCGCCCTTGCCGCCGCGGGGGCACCCGCGGGGGTGTTCCAGCTCGTCCACGGCGACGCCGCCGGGGTCGCCGTGCTGACCCATCCGCTGGTCAAGGCGGCGGCGTTCACCGGTTCGATCCGGGGCGGCCGTGCCCTGTTCGACATGGCGGCGGCCCGGCCCGAACCGATCCCGTTCTACGGCGAGCTGGGGTCGGTGAACCCGGTGTTCGTCACGGTCGCCGCGGACGCCGCCCGCGGCACGACGGTGGCCGAGGGCTTGGTCGGCTCGTTCACGCTCGGGGCAGGCCAGTTCTGCACCAAGCCCGGCCTGGTCCTCGCGCCGCAGGGGTCGCGGCTCTTGGCCGCGCTCGCCGACGGCGCCCTGCCGCCCGCGGCGCCACTGCTCAACGACACGATCACCGCCGCGTACCTGCACGGTCAGCAGCGGCTGCGCGCCCACCCCGAGGTGCGGGTGATCGCCGAGGGCGGTGATCCGCTCTCGCCGAGCGTGCTCGCCACGACGGTGACCGCACTTCTGGAGGACCGGGAGGAGCTGCAGGGCGAGTGTTTCGGCCCGACGGTGCTGGTGGCCGAGTACAGCGAGGAGTCCCAGCTGCTGGAGGTGGCGAGCACGTTGGCGGGCCAGCTGACCGCCACCCTGGTCGCCGACGAAGGCGATCCGGTGGCGGGCGAGCTCACGGCCGTGCTGGCCACCAAGGCAGGCAGGCTGCTGTGGAACCAGTGGCCCACCGGGGTGTCGGTGACCCATGCCCAGCAACACGGTGGGCCCTACCCGGCGACCACGGCCAGCGACACCACCTCGGTCGGAACGGCGGCGATCGATCGGTTCACCCGGCCGGTGGCGTTCCAGGGGTTCCCCGAGACCCTGCTCCCGGCCGAGCTGCGCGAGGGCTCTACGGTCCCGCGGACCGTCAACGGAAAGCAGGAACGGCCATGAGGACATCACGGATCATCCACGCCGTGGACTCGCACACCGAGGGCATGCCGACCCGGGTGATCACCGGCGGGGTCGGGGTGTTCCCCGGCGCCACCATGGCCGAGCGTCGTCAGTGGTTCATCGAGCACAACGACGACCTGCGCACCCTGCTGATGTGCGAGCCGCGCGGGCACGCGTCCATGTCGGGCAGCATCATCCAGCCGCCGACCCGGCCCGACGCCGACTTCGGTGTGCTGTTCATCGAGGTGTCCGGGCTGCTCCCGATGTGCGGGCACGGCACGATCGGGACGGCGACCGTGCTGGTCGAGACCGGCATGGTGACCGTGGTGGAGCCGGTGACCACGATTCGGCTGGACACCCCGGCGGGTCTGGTCGTCGCCGAGGTGGCCGTACGCGACGGCCACGCGGAGCGGGTGACGATCCGCAACGTGCCGTCGTTCAGCCTGGCGCTGGACGAGAAGGTCCAGGTCGACGGGCTCGGCCAGGTGTGCTACGACATGGCGTTCGGCGGCAACTTCTACGCCATCGTCGACCTCGAGTCGTTGGGGTTGCCTTTCGAGCGGGCGGCCAAGCAGCGGCTGCTCGATGCGGGGCTGTCCATCATGGCGGCCATCAACGAGCAGGCGCTGCCCCGCTACCCCGGACGCGCGGACATCAGCGGCTGCCACCACGTGTACCTGAAGGCGCCCGGGTCGACCGCGCGGCACTCGCGGCACGCGATGGCGATCCACCCGGGCTGGTTCGACCGGTCGCCCTGCGGCACCGGCACCAGCGCCCGGATGGCGCAGCTGCACGCCCGGGGCGAGCTCGGCCTGCACACCGACTTCGTCAACGAGTCGTTCATCGGCAGCACCTTCGTCGGCAGGCTCGTCGAGGAGATCGAGATCCCCGGTGATCGCGACGGGACCACGATCCGGGCCGTGGTCCCCACCATCTCCGGGCGGGCGTGGGTCACCGGCACCGCGCAGTACATGCTCGACCCCACCGACCCGTTCCCGGCGGGCTTCTCCCTGTGACCACGGACGTCGTGGTCATCGGCGCCGGCGCCGTCGGCGCGGCGTGCGCCTACTTCCTCGCCCGGGACGGGTTCTCCGTGCACGTCGTCGAGCGCGGGCAGATCGCCTCCGGCACCTCCGGCGCGGGCGAGGGCAACGTGCTGGTGTCGGACAAGGAGGCCGGTCCCGAGCTTGACCTCGCGCTCTACTCGCACGCGGTCTGGCGCGGCGAGCTCGCCGAGTTCGGGGGGCTCTGGGAGTTCGAGCCCAAGGGGGGTCTCGTCGTCGCGGCCACCCCCGAGGGCGCGGCGGCGTTGCGGGATCTGGGGACCCGCCAACGTGCCGCCGGGGTCGACGCCGTCGACGTGGACCCCGCCGACGTCCACCGGTACGAGCCGTACATCACCGACGGGCTCACGGCCGCGGCGTACTACCCGCAGGACGCCCAGGTGCAGCCGATGCTGCTGACCGCGCAACTGCTGCGGCTGGCTCGCGGGCACGGGGCCTGCGTCTCCACCGGGGTCACCGTGACCGGGCTGTCGGTAGACCCACGGCGCCGGGTCACCGGAGTGCGGACCAGCCAGGGGACGATCGCCTGCGACCAGGTCGTCAACGCCACCGGGACCTGGGCGGGCGAGATCGCGGCCATGGCGGGCGTCGAGGTCCCCGTCCTGCCGCGGCGGGGGTTCGTGCTGGTGACCGAGCCCCTGCCCCGGACCATCAACCACAAGGTGTACGCCGCGGAGTACGTCGCCTCCACCCAGTCCTCGGACGGCGCGTTGCAGACCTCGACCGTCATCGAAGGCACCCGGGCGGGCACCATCCTGATCGGCTCGTCCCGCGAGCGTGTCGGCTTCGACCGCACCATCTCGCTCTCGGCGATGCGGGAGATCGCCCGCAAGGCGCGCACGCTGTTCCCCGCCCTCGCCCGCACCCGGATCCTGCGCTGCTACCACGGTTTCCGCCCGTACTGTCCCGACCATCTGCCGGTGATCGGCCACGACACCCGAGCACCCGGGCTGTGGCACGCAGGCGGCCACGAAGGCGCAGGCATCGGCCTGTCGGTGGGGACGGCCAAGCTGCTGGCCCAGTCGATGGCAGGCCGGAGCACGGACCTGGACCTGACGCCGTTCGCACCGGCGCGCTTCTCGGAGGTGCCCGCCGATGCCCGCTGACCCGCAACGTCTCACCCTCGACGGGCGGGAGCTGACCGCGAAGCCGGGGCAGTCGGTCGGCGCCGCGCTGGTCGACGCCGGGATCCCGGCGTGGCGCACCACCCGCGTGGACGGGCGCCCGCGAGGGCTCTTCTGCGGCATCGGGGTCTGCTACGACTGCCTGATCACGGTCGACGGCGCCGCGAACCAGCGGGCCTGCCTCGTTCCCGCGCAGGACGGCATGGCCCTGACGACGGCCCTGACAACGGCACTGACGACCGCACGCCCGGCCCCGACCGGGACGCCGGGCCGACCGGACCCGGCATCGCGCGCCGACGGGCCCTTCGACGTTGCGGTGGTCGGCGCCGGGCCGGCGGGCCTGGCCGCCGCGGTGGCCGCAGCCGAGTGCGGAGCACGGGTGGTGGTCGTCGACGCCGGCGCACAGATCGGCGGCCAGTACTGGCGGCATCCGGCCCAGACGGGGTCGGGAGACGCCGATCCAGCGGACCACCGCGACGGGAAACGGTTCAGCGACCTACGCCGCCGGTTCGCCGCCGGAGACATCCGACACCTGCCCTCGGCGCAGGTGTGGTTCGTCGAGCCCCCCGTCGGTGACGCGCCGTTCACGCTGCACCTGGTCCCGACGACGGGCGCCGCCGCCGCTCCTGGGCAAGTCACCGCGCGACGGTTGATCCTGTGCCCGGGTGGCTTCGACCGGCAGCTGCCGGTCCCGGGATGGGACCTGCCGGGTGTGATGGCCGCAGGCGGTGTGCAGGCGCTGCTCAAGGGCCATCGGAGCCTGGCGGGTCGGCGTGCCGTCGTCGCAGGCACCGGCCCGTTCCTGCTCTCGGTCGCCACGCAGCTCGCCGACGCGGGCGCCGAGGTGCTGGCGGTGTGTGAGGCGAACGCCCTGTCGGGCTGGGTCCGACACGCCCGTGCCGTCGCCCGGGTGCCCGGCAAGATCGCCGAAGGGGTCGGGTACGCCACCGCGGCGCTGCGCCACCGGATCCGGTACCGCACCCGGACCGCCGTCACCCGGATCGACCCCGACGCCTCCGGCACCCGCGTCGGCCGGGTGTGGCTCCGCCGGATCGACGCCGACGGGCGCCCGGGCAAGGCACTGCCGCCGCTCGACGTCGATCTCGTCGCGCTCGGCTGGGGATTCACCCCGTCGATGGAGCTGATCAGCGCGGTCGAGGCGCAGACCCGGGTCGACGTCGACGAGTCACTGGTCGCGGTCGTCGACGCGAGCCAGCGCAGCACCACCCCCGGCGTCTACGTGGCCGGTGAGGCAACCGGGGTGGGCGGGGCGCTGCTGGCGGTCGCCGAGGGCGAGCTGGCCGGTATCGCCGCCGCGGGCGCCGAGGAGCGGCTCGCCGCCCGCGTGCGCGGCCTGCGCGCCCGCATCGCCCGCCTGCGCGGCTTTGCCGCCGCCATGCATGAGGCGCACCCGGTACCGGTGCGATGGCACGAATGGCTCACTCCCGCCACGGTCGTGTGCCGGTGCGAGGAGGTGACGTACGACGCGGTGCGCGCCGCGCGCGACGAGCTCGGCGCCACCGACGCCCGCACCGTCAAGCTCATGGCGCGTCCCGGCATGGGCTGGTGCCAGGGCCACGTCTGCGGGTTCGCGACGGCGAAGCTGGCCGCCGACCGGTCGTTGACCGTCGACGACCTGCGGCCCCTGGCCAAGCAGTCGCTCTGCGCCCCGATCACGTTGAACCGGCTCGCCGGGCCCTCGTAGGTAAGATGTGACACGTCACAAGTCATCCGGCCGGAACAGTGATGGGGGGAGGCGAGTGTCGATGCCGGACGGCTTCGCGCCGATCCAGAAGATCAGCATGCGGGAACGTATCGCGCATGCCCTGCGTGCCGCGATCATCAGCGGCGAGCTGGAACCCGGCACGGTGTACTCGGCTCCGTCGCTCGGCGCGCGGTTCGGCGTCTCCGCGACGCCCGTCCGCGAAGCCATGCTCGACCTGGTCCGGGAGGAGCTGGTCGAGATCGTCCCGAACAAGGGCTTTCGCGTCACCGAGATCAGCGAGTCCGCCCTCGACGAGATCACGGAGCTGCGTCTCCTGATCGAACCCGCGGTTGTCGGGAAGGTGACGCCGAGCATTCCGGGCGCAGACGTCGGGGAGCTCAGGAAGCTGGCCGAGACCGTCGTCGAGCACGCCGTCGAGGGCAACCTCATCGAGTACACGGAGGCCGACCGGATCTTCCACCTCCGGCTGCTGTCGTATGCGAACAACAGCCGGATGAGCAACCTCGTCTCGGAGCTGCGGGCCCACGCTCGGCTCTACGGGCTGTCGGCCCTGCTCGCTCGTGGCGAGCTGGAGCAGGTGGCCCGCGAGCATCTCGCGATCGTCGACGCCATCGAGCGGCGTGATCCCGAGGCCGTGGCGGGGCTGATGCGCGAGCACATCAGCCAGACTCGCGGCCGGTGGGCCCATCCGGTCGTTCCTGTCCCCGAGCGGAGCTTGCGGAGGGAGCATCAGCGCTGAGCGGAGCTTGCGGAGGGAGCATCGGCGCTGAGCGGAGCATCGCGGTGGGCCGATGGCACGCGGTTCACCCGGTCGGACGGGAGCTGGTCGAGCATGTAGTGCGCGCAGTTGTCGATCTTGTCATGCCATGCGGCGACCGCGGCCCCCGGGTCGTTGCGGCGGATCTCGAGGAGAAGCCGATCGGCTTCGGCCAACATCTCGTTCGTGGGGTAGCGGTAGCGCAAGCCGAGGATCGTGACGAACAGACGCAGCTGCATCGAGAGGCGGACGAACATCGCCCCGATGCGCGGCATCCGGCACGAGCGCGCCAGCTCGTCCTGGAAGTCCAGGTCGATCCGGTGGGCTTCGGACATCAGCCCGTGTTCGTTGCACCGGACGAGGCCGAGATAGTGCTCGTCGACGGTCGGTAGCAGGTCGATCCGGACCGAGGCGAGATCACGCACGATCGCCGTGCCCAGCAGCCCCCGGGCGGTGTAGGTGTCGATGACGTCGCGCGGGGTCGGGTCGGGCAGCCGGTACTGCCCGTCGGTCCGCTCGACCAAGGCGTCCTCGGCCATGTGCGCGAGCGTCTCGGCGACGCGGCCGGACGCAAGCCCGGCTCGTCGGGCGATGCGCCGCGGCGAGATGGCGTCTCGGGCCCGCAGCTCGCCGTCGGCAATCGCGACGCAGATACCGCGCACGACCTGGGCGAGGTCACCGCGGGCGAGGAGGCCGACAGCCGCCGGTGGGTCGGGCGCCCCCGCGGCGGCCGGATGGGCCGGACCGCGGGACCACACGAACTCTCCTGCCGACCTCCGCCGCGCGGCGCGGATGAGGCCCTGGATCTCGCGCAGCTCGCCGCTCTGCTGTGGGTCGAGCATGTCGACGATCCCGTGCACCATGCCGAACCAGTTGTCGCCCGGCACGCAGTGCACGGTGATCCATGGCCGGTCGGCGAGCCACCGCCGGGCCTTCTCGTCGAGCTCGACGTCGATGACAAGATCGACGACGGGCGTTGCGGCAAGCCGCTTTGCTGCCCTGCACAGCACGTCGAGCGCACCGGAGGCGTCGCCCGAGGCCGGGGCGCCGGGGCCGGGGACGGGTCGACGAAGCAGGCTCGCGCACACGATGGTCTCGACGGCCTCGACGTGGGCGGCCCTGGTTGACCCACCCCGCGTGGGGGCGCCGCTTCCAGCGTGGAAACCGAGCGCGCAACCCGCCGGGTGGACACCGACGTAGCTGAGGATCGACATCGGCCGGTAGCTGAGGGGGAACAGCTCCGACGGCGCGGAATGGGGGAAGAAGCGGCGTCGGACCCGGCTCACGGTGGCCTGGCTGGCCCCGACGGCCTCGGCCATCGTGCGGGTGGTCCAGCGGTCGATCCCGGGCGGCGGGTCGCCGAGGGAGCAGCTCAGGATGCGCCGGACGGTCTCGTCACCCGCAGGTGGGCGACCCGCGCGTGGCACGTCCTCGAGCGCGGCCACCCCGCCCTCCTGGTAACGCTTCCACCACTTGACCGCGGTCGACCTGCTCACGGACGACCGCCGGGCCGCCTCCGCGACGCCACAGTCGGCGCAGTCGAGCACGATCCGGGCGCGGGCGGCCACACCGCGCGGTGTCTGCCGCGATCGGACGATCCGGAGCAGCTCCACGCGGTCGTCCGCAGCAACCTCAACGCGGCCGACGGCCATGCTCGCCACTGTAACTTTCTTTTGACTCAGACCGTCCGAAGAACGTGCGATGCTCGCGCCTGTGACGTGGGCCACCGACTATACAAACCGACCGGTCTCGAACCGGCGTGGCGGACCAGGCTCCGCACGCAGGGTACGGCTGACCCAGGCAGGTACGGCGGACGGGGGGTGCAACGGATGACCGATGGATTGTTCAGCCCGTTCACGCTGAAGCACCTCACCCTGCGCAACCGCATCGTCAGCACCTCCCACGAGCCCGCCTACAGCGAGGACGGCCTCCCGAAGGAGCGCTACCGGGCCTACCACCGGGAGAAGGCGCGCGGCGGCGTGGCGCTGACGATGATCGGCGGCAGCGCCCTGGTCAGCCCGGACAGCACGCCGCCGTTCGGCAACCTCCAGCTCTACCGCGACGAGGCGGTGCCCTACCTCAAGGCGCTCAGTGACGACGTCCACGAGCAGGGCGCCGCGGTGATGACCCAGCTCACCCACATGGGACATCGAACCTACAACTACACGCACGACTGGATCCCCGCGCTGTCGGCGAGCGGTACCCGCGAGCCCGCACACCGCGCGTTCACCCGGGTCGCCGAGGCCTGCGACCTGGCGCGGATCGCCCGCGACTTCGCCGAGACCGCGCTGCGCTGCCGGGAGGGCGGCCTGGACGGCGTCGAGATCAACGCCTACTCGGGCCATCTCCTCGAGGAGTTCCTCTGCCCCGCGTTGAACCACCGCCACGACGAGTACGGCGGGAGCCTGGAGAACCGGCTCCGCTTCCCGCTCGAAGTGATCGCCGCGGTTCGCGCGGCGGTCGGACGGGACTTCGTCGTCGGGATGCGGATGTCGTTCGACGACCAGCGGCCTGACGGCACCGGTATCGAACCGGACGAGGCGATCCGGATGGCGGCGGAGTTCACGAAGGCGGGCATCGACTTCTTCAGCGTCATCCGGGGTCGGGCCGACACCGACGTGGAGCTGGCGAAGATGATCCCGCCGATGTTCACCCCGGCCAGCCCGCACCTGGAGTTCGCGGGCTGGGTGAAGCAGCGGGTCGACGTGCCGGTGATGCACGCCGCGCGGATCGGTGACATCGCGACGGCCCGCCACGCGATCGACGACGGTCTGGTCGACCTCGTCGGGATGGTGCGGGCCCTCATGGCCGACCCCGACCTCCCGCGCAAGGTCGAAGCGGGCGAGGCCGACCGCGTCCGACCCTGCGTCGGCGCGAGCGTCTGCCTGGACTCGATCTACACCGCAGGCTCGTCGACGTGCATCCACAACCCGGCCACCGGGCGCGAGCGCCAGTTGCCACAACGGATCACGCCCGCGGCAGTGCCGAAGCGATGTGCCGTGGTCGGCGGCGGCCCGGCCGGACTCGAGGCCGCACGGGTGCTCGCCGAGCGGGGGCACACCGTCACCCTCTACGAGGCGAATGCGACCTTCGGCGGCCAGGTGGCATTGGCCGCGGTGAGCGAACGCAGGCGCGACCTCATCGGAATCGTCGACTGGCGGGTCGAGGAGTGCCGCAGGCTCGGCGTCACGCTGCGCCGCCACCACTACGCCGAGGCCGACGACATCGTCGACGTCGACGTCGTCGTCCTGGCGACCGGTGGCGTGCCGAACACCGCGGTCGGCGTCCCCGGGGACACCCTCGCCACGGACGGCTGGGACCTCATCGGCGGCGGCGCCCGGCCGTCCGGCGACGTCCTGGTGTACGACGACCACGGCGGGCACGAAGCTCTCGACGCGGTCGAGGCCGCCACGAGGTCCGCGCAGAGCGTCGAGTACGTGACACCCGAACGAACCGTCGCCCCGGACGTCGGTGCGTCTCCCGCCGTGGGGTATTTCCAGATGCTCGCCGACAACGACGTGCTGACCACCGTTCTGCACCGCCTCGTCGGGATCGAGCGGCGCGGCTCACGGCTCGCGGTCCGGCTACAGGTTGAGGGGGCGAAAACGGTGACGGAGCGCCTCGTCGACACCGTCGTCATCGAGCATGGCACGGTACCGGACCCGGAACTGTTCGAGGCGTTGGTCGGCCGCTCGGTGAACCTGGGCGAGATCGTCGTAAGTGATCTGCTCGCCCGGCGACCGCAATCGGCCCGGCACCATCCGGACGGGGAGTTCGAACTGTACCGGGTGGGCGATTCCGTGGCGAGCCGAAATATCCACGCGGCGATTCTCGACTCGTACCGACTGTGCTGTTCGATCTGATGGATAACCACGATCCGCACTCGGAAGGAATGAGAACGAGT
Organism: uncultured Actinomycetota bacterium; assembly: GCA_963822805.1. Taxonomy (GTDB): domain Bacteria; phylum Actinomycetota; class Actinomycetes; order Mycobacteriales; family Pseudonocardiaceae; genus Pseudonocardia. The sequence goes on from CAWGIV010000015.1 coordinate 111,606, forward strand.
CATGACATCAATCCCGGCCGTAAGGAGTGGCCCATGTCCTCGATAGACGACCAGACCACTCGTTCCGACGCCGCCGCGCAGGCGTTCAAGCGACGTTTCATGCGCAGGATGATCCTCGTCCTCACCGGCGGGATGCTGCTCGACGGTTACATCCTGGGAATCATCGGCCCGGTGACGACGCAGCTGCAGCAGGATCTGGGGATCTCGACGGCCGAGGTGGGGCTCGTCGCGTCGGCCGCGCTGTTCGGGATCTTGATCGGTTCGCCGTTGGGCGGATGGGCCGCAGACAAGTACGGACGCAAGCCGTTGTTCATGCTGGACATGGGATTGTTCGTGCTGGCCTCGGCGATGCAGTTCTTCGTCACCTCGTTCGTGTTCCTGTTCATCGTCCGGCTGTTGATGGGTGTCGCGATCGGGGCCGAGTACTCGGTGGGCTGGCCGCTGATGTCGGAGTTCGCGCCGGCCCGGCTGCGGGGGCGCCTGATGGGCATCACGATCCTGGCCTGGTACTTCGGGTTCATGGTCGGCTACACGGTCGGTTACGTCCTGGACCTGCCGCCTGCCCTGCAGTGGCGCGTCATCATCGGCACGAGCACGGTCATCGCGATCGTGTTGTTCCTGGCGCGGCTCGGCCTGCCGGAGTCGCCACGCTGGCTGTGGAACAAGGGCCGCAAGGACGAGGCCATGGCCATCGCGCACAAGTACATGGCGCATGCCGAGGAGATGGAGGACGTCGCGCACGAGAAGGTGCGCCAAGGCCGGTTCATGGAGTTGTTCGCCCCGCAGTACATTCGGCAGACGGTCTTCGTTTCGTGGTTCTGGTTCTGCAACGTGCTGCCCTACTTTGCGATCGCGACGTTCGCCGACGACGTGTTGTCGAAGTACGGCCTCAGCGGTGGGCTCGCCGGTGGTGTGGGGCTGTCGATGGTCGCGGTGATCGGGGTCGCGGTCACCGTGGCGTTGATCGACAAAGCAGGTCGTCGGCTGTTCACGGTCCCGCCGCAGTGGATCACCGTTGGCATCTTCCTGATCATCGGTCTGTGGTCGGGTGCGCCGCCGGCGATTGTGCTGGGGCTGTTCCTGGTCTTCTCGTTCCTGAACGCGATGAACGGGACGCTGACCAGTATTTATCCCGGGGAGGTCTTCCCCACCGAGGTCCGTGGTATCGGCACCGGTTTCGCCGCTGCCGTCAGCCGGGTCGGGGCCGGTCTGGGCACCTTCCTGCTGCCGGTCGTGGTGGCGAACCTCGGTGTCACGGTGGCGATGCTGGCCGCGGCCGTCATCGTGTTCAGCGGCGCGCTGGTGTCCCAGCTGTGGGCTCCGGAGACGAAAGGCAAGAGCCTCTCCGAAACCGCCGCCGGGTTCTCGCACTGATCCGGGCTCTTCACGAGCAGTCCGTCGGATCGGCGTTGAGCTCACGCCATGGCCCGGACCACCGACTGGTGGTCCGGGCCATGGCGCCTGCAGACGTGCCACCGGTGGACTGCCGCCGAGCCCGTGATCCAGGTGCGGGCTTCACCAAGGCTCAGTCGCAGGCCTTGACGAACGCCTGGGTGGCAGCCATCCTCGGATAAGACGGCAGAATGTCAAACAGTCTGCAGTGGTTGACCAGAAGGCAAGCAGGAAGGCATACCCGTGACCAACATCGACCTCACCGGCATACTCGTCGCGCTCGTCACCCCCTTCACCGCCGACGGAAGCGAGATCGACGCCGGCGCGCTGGAGGCGCACATCGACCGGATGATCAATGCGGGTGTCCACGGCCTCGTGCCCGGTGGCAGCAGCGGCGAGTTCACCACGCTGACGCTCGAGGAGCGCAAGCAGCTCACCGAGCTGACCGTCAAGGCCGCCGGCGGGCGGGTGCCGGTCGTGGCAGGCACCGGGGCGCTGTCGACCAAGGATGCGATCGACCTGGCTGCGCACGCCGCCCAGGTCGGGGCCTCGGCGCTGATGGTGGTGCCCCCGTTCTACGACGCCCCGGATCTGGGCACGCTGAAGGAGCTGCTGCGCGAGATCTACGCCGCATCCGGCCTGGCGATCATGTTCTACAACATCCCGTCGGCGACGGGGCTGAGCCTGACCCCGGCCGAGATCGCCTCGCTGGCCGAGGTCGAGGGCGTGCGCTACCTCAAGGACACCTCGGGCGATGCGGTCGCGCTGACCGAGCTCCTGCAGCTGCACGGCGACACGATCACGGCGTTCAACGGCTGGGACACCCTGACCTTCTACGGCATCGCCGCGGGTGCGAAGGGTTCGGTGTGGGGGGCGACGAACTTCATCCCGGAGCTGTCGCGCCGGCTCTGGGACGCGCTGGCCGTGGACGGTGACCTGGCCCGTGGCCGCGAGCTGTGGGCCAAGATCTACCCGATCTGCCGGCTGCTCGAGCAGCACAACTACGCCGCCGCGGTCAAGACCGGGCTGGAGCTGACCGGCCACCCCGCAGGCCCGGTCCGCAAGCCCTTCGCGCTGCTCGACGACGACGCCCGCGCCGAGCTGGCCGAGCTGCTGCGCGACGCAGGCGTCAAGGTCGTCGACTGAGCTTGGGCGAGCGGCACTCCCGGCCAACGTGCTTGGCCGAACGGGCCGTTCGCACGAGCCCGGCGGGGAGCGTGCGGAGCGCGCATGGGCACTGACCTGGGGGGCAAAGCGGTGAAGATCGTGGTAGTGGGTGGCGGGATCGTCGGACTCGGGAGTGCGTACGAGCTGGTCCGTGACGGGCACGACATCACCGTGCTGGACGCCGATGCCGTCGGCGCCGGCGCGTCGCACGGGAACGCCGCCAAGATCACGATGGCGGAGGCGGCGCCCGTCCCGGCCCCGGGAATGGTGCTGCAGGGTCTGAAGTGGATGCTGAAGGCCGACAGTCCCCTCTACGTGCGGCCGTCGCTGTCGCCGCCGTTCCTGCGGTTCATGCTCACCATGGCCCGGCACTGCAACGAGCGCGATTTCCGGCATGGGCTGAAGGTGCACCTGGAGATGGCCTCGACCTGTGCCGAGGTCCTCGACGAGTGGGCCGACGACGGGTTGTCGTTCGAGATGCACCGCAAGGGTGGGCTGCTGGTCTTCGAGAACCGGGCGAGCTTCGAGCACCGGGTGGCGCGGGGCGAGGTATTCGCCGCGTTCGGGCTGGTGCCCGAGCTGCTCGACGTCGACGCGTTGCACCAGCGGGAGCCGTGCCTGTCGGAGCGGGCGCGGCATGCGCTGTTCTTCCCCGACGAGCGACAGGTCGAGCCGGACTCGTTGACCGGCGCGTTGGCCAAGCGGCTGCGCGAGATGGGCGCGCAGGTGCGCGAGCACACCCGCGTGCTCGACTTCGAGCAGACCGGCGCGCGCGTCACCGCGGTGGTGACCGACGCCGACCGGATCGAGTGCGACCAGGTCGTCCTGGCCGCCGGCGTGTGGACCGGCATGTTGGCGGCGAAGCTGGGCACCGTCCTGCCCATCGGGCCGGGCAAGGGGTACAGCGTCGACTACTTCCCGTCGCCGGTCCCGCTGACCACACCGCTGACGTTCGAGGACGCGCACGTCGCGGTCACGCCGCTCGACGGGCGGCTGCGGCTGGCAGGCACGATGGAGTTCGCCGGGCTCGACACCGTGGTCAACGCTCGCCGGGTGGCGGCGGTGAAACGGGCCGCCGCCCGCGGCTTCCGCGGCTGGGACGAACAGACCCCGCACGCCGAGCCGTGGGCAGGCCTGCGCCCGATGACCGCCGACGGGCTGCCCATCGTCGGACGGCTCCGCCCGGAGGGCAACGTGCTGGTGGCCTCCGGGCACGGCATGCTCGGGCTCACCCTGGCGCCGAGCACAGCCAAGACCGTGCGCGACCTGGCCCGCGACGTCGCGTCGGGCCGCCCGAGCCCCGTGCAGCCTTACGGACCGGAACGGTTCCGGCGGTAGGCCCGCCCTGGTGCTCTAGCGCTCCTAGGTGAGCCGGCGGAGCACCTCGTCGAGGCTGTGTCGGGTGTGCTCCTCGACCTCGGCGACGATCTTCGCCTCATCGCCCTGTTCGATGACCTGGATCAGCTTGCGGTGCAGCGTCGCGTCCCTATCGGGGTCGTGCCGTACCGCCTGGTCGACAGTCAGTGCGATCTGCACCTGGGAGCTGACCAGCGGCCAGATCTTGCGCAGTGTCGGGCTGTCGGCCCGATCCCAGATGGACTGGTGCAGTGCGAGGTGGGTGAGATGGGCCTCAAGGTCGTCCCCGGACTCGATCGCCGCGAGGTGCAGGCCCAACGCCTCCCGAACGCCGTCCATCGCCGGCCCGTGTGCGTCACGTGTCAGGCGGAGTGCCGCCATGGTTTCCAGCAGCATCCGCACTTCGGAGACGTCTCGGAGCTCCTCCGGCGTGGGCTGGGCGACGTGGACGCCCTTGTAGGGCACCTGGACGAGTGCGCCCTCATGGATCAGTTGCTGCAGCGACTCGCGCAGGGTCGGGCGGCTGACGCCGAGCGCCTCGGCCAGGTGGACCTCCTTGATGCGCTGGCCCGGCCGGAGCTCGCCGGTCAGCAGCGCTCGGCGGACTCGTGAAGTCACCTCCTCCCGCCGCGTCGACGTCACAACGGCGCCACCGGTCAACGTCAGAGCCGCGGCTTCCGACACGCCCACACCTCGCTCCTGCAGATCGTCTGGCACTCGCCGCCAGTCTCCCACGACCCACGACGCTGAGGTTCGGTCGGGACGCTCGTCGCAGGGAGCGGTCTGCGGCGTCCGCCGATGAACTGCTGGCCTCAGTCGTGGACCGAGGGGGACGACATCCGGGCCAATGGCCCTTCTGCGGTGGACTTGCCTTTGCCGCCGGGTCCCCGGCTGTGAGCGACCGGCACAACGGTGGTGCCCACCGCCCGGACGACGACGACGGGCTCGTCGAGGACGTCCGCTCCCGACGGGCTGGCGTCGTAGCGTGCAGCGATCACCTTGTGCGCTTCCAACTGCACGGTGCGGCTGGTCTTGCCGACCCGGGTGACGGTCCCGGTGACTTCGAGGAAGTCGCCCGCGTAGACCGGCGCCAGAAATTCGACCTTGTCGTAGCCGACGAACAGGCCTTCGTCGCCGTCGGTGATGACGGCGATCTCGGTGACGATGTCGCCGAACAGCTTCAGGACGCGGGCGCCCTCGACGAGGTTGCCGCCGTAGTGGGCGTCCTCTTGTCCGATGCGCACGCGCAGCGTGCTGACGATGGGCTCGGTGGGCTGGGTCATGGTTGACTCCCTTCCTGGGTGGGTTGGGTCACGGTGCGACGGTCAGCGCCGCGTCGACGGCGACCGCCCGGTTCTTGCTGACGATCAGGGGATTGACGTCGATGGCCGTGATCTCGGGGGCCGACGCGCCCAGTTTGCTGACCGCACACAGGGCGCGGATGATGCCGCCCCGGTCGAGCGCACCGCCACGCGCGCCGCTGATCATGCGGCCTGCCCGGCTGCGGTCCAGGAAACGACCCGCGGTCGATTCGTCCAGCTCGCCGATGTGGATGTCGACGACGTCCAGGAACTCGGTCCAGACACCGCCCAAGCCGACGAGACAGGTTGGCCCGAAGACGCCGTCGCGGTGGAACCCGACGAGGACTTCGAGGTCGCCGCGGACCATTTCGGCGACGAGCAGCTCGAGCTGGGCTTGCTGCTCGGCAGCCCACGTGAGCATGCGGTCCGCCTCGCGGCGGACATCCTCCGCGGTCGCGAGACCGACCGCGACGAGGCCCGCCTCGGTCTTGTGGAGCAGCCCCTCGGCGACCCCCTTGACGACGACGGGTCCGCCTATCTCCGTGAACGCGTTGACAGCTGCCGCGGTCGAGCTGACCCGCAGGCTGCGTGGCACGCTCAGTCCGAGTCCAGCCAGGGTCGACAACACTTCGTCCTCGGTGCGGGGGAGGGCAACGTCCGTCGCCGCGGCACCGGGCCTACCCACACCCGTTGGGTAGCGTGGACGGGTTGTGGCGTGCGTGTTCTCGGCCTGGCGACCGAGAGCAGCCAACGCGCGGAGGGCCGGACGGGCGCCCCGAAGCAGCGGAATCCCGACCCGCGCGCAAAATGCGGCGAGTTCGTCCGGCGGATCCTGGCTGGCCGGGCTGAGGACGACCGGCACCGTCGTGGTGCCCTCGACCGCTTCGTGCAGCGACTTTGCCAGGAAGACGCCGAGCTCCTTTTCGTAGGCTCCCGCGCTCTGCTGCTGATCGATTCCGACGACCAGGATGTCGCCCGGCTCGGTGGCCGCGGCCCGAAGCACCTCCGGATAGATGATCTCGTGGTCGTCGGCTCCCCAGGGGTCGATCGGGTTCCGCGGCGAGAACAGCGGCCAACGCTCGGCAAGAGGAGCGCGTGCGTTCTCGCTCAGCCGCGGAAGCTCCAGCCCGACGTCGGCGGCGATGTCCGCGAGCAAGTTGCCCTCGCCGCCCGAGTTGGTGACCATGTGGATCCGCCGCCCGGGGATGCGTCGGCCGGTGCCGAGGATCTCGCCGAGGGCGAGGAGCTCGTCGAGGTCGGAGGCGAGTACGACGCCCGCCTGGATGAGCGCGGCCGCGGCCGTGCGCGCAGAGCCCGCCAGACGACCGGAGTGCGCCTGCACGCCCTCCCGCGCGGTCTCCGAGTGGCCGACGAGGCAGACGGCCAGCGTCTTGCCCGCCTCGGCCAGTTCATGGCAGGCGGCCAAGGTCTCCGGTCCGTCCCCCAGCGCCTCCACGAACGCGAGGACCGACGTCGTTTCCGGGTCGGCGGCGAAGAACCTCAGGTGGTCGGCCAGGGTGAGCACCGCCTCGCTGCCCGAGGAGATCGCGGTCGAGAGCGGGACACGCGGGCCCGCGTTGACGAATGCCTCGATGATCGCGCCGCTGTGGGCGACCAGGCCCACCGTGCCCCGCCGCAGGTGGGGGCCGACGGTGCCGATGTAGGGGGCCGCCCCGGTGACGAGGTCGAGCACACCCATGCAGTTGGGTCCGACGACGGAGATGTCGTGCTCCGTGTGCAGCCGCCGCAGTTCGTGTACGAGGTCCTTCGCCATCGCCCCGGAGTCGGTGGTCCCCGCGCCCGGGATGACGAACGTGCGCACCCCGGCGGCGAGACCCTCTTCAATGACGCCGAGCACGCGGTCGGCGCGGACCTGGACCAACGCGAGGTCGACCGGTTCGTCCAGGTGGGCGAGGCTGGCGACCGCGGGTACGCCGACCACGTCCTTGTGCCTGGGCGTGACGGCGACGAGCCGTCCCGCATAGCCGAGCTTGCGACAGTTCTCGAAGGCGATGCGGCCGACGAACCGCGAGGGCGACGCACCGACGACGGCGAGCGAGCGCGGCCGGTACGGCACGGGGAAGGACATGGCATCAGCGTGGCGCGTTAGCACGTCGGTTCGGCCGACGATCTGTCGGGATCGCGGCCGTCTGCCCTACAACCTGTTGCTTCGCGCTCCGGAGGTGACGTCGCAGGATGAGTCCATGCCCGACCTCCCTTCCTCGGTCCGCGCCCTCGTCGCCGACTCCTCAGGCCCCGAGACCCGCCTCCAAGTCCGCTCGCTGCCCGTCGGCGACCTCGGCGAGGGAGACGTCTCGATCGCCGTGTCCTGGTCCAGCGTGAACTACAAGGATGGCCTGGTGTCGCGCAAGGAGGGCAAGGTCGCGCGCATCGATCCGATCGTGCCGGGTATCGATCTGGCGGGCACGATCGTCGACCCGGGCAGCTCCGATCTGGCGGTCGGACAGCCCGTTCTGGTGCACGGCTACGACACCGGTGTGGCCCACCACGGCGGCTACTCCGAGTACGCCCGAGTTCCCGCGGGCTGGGTCGTCCCCCTCCCCGCGGGGCTGAGTGAGCGCCAGGCCATGACGTTGGGAACCGCAGGCTTCACCGCAGCCTTGAGCGTCATCGCGCTGGAGGAGCACGGCCTCGTCCCAGGAGCCGGACCCGTGCTCGTCACCGGAGCCACCGGCGGCGTGGGCAGCGTCGCGGTGTCGATCCTCGCCGCCCGCGGCTACGACGTCACCGCGGTCACGGGCAAGGCGGAAGCCGCGGACTGGCTGCGATCGCTCGGCGCGGCCGATGTCGTGGAGCGCTCGGCTGTCGGCGATGCGTCGCGGCCTCTCCGCCGGGAGACGTGGGCAGGCGCGGTCGACTGCGTCGGCGGGGAGACCCTTGCCGCTGTGCTCGCGTCCCTGCGCTACGGCGCCGCCGTGGCGGCGTCCGGCAACACCGACGGCGCCGCCGTGCCGACCACGGTTTTCCCCTTCATCCTGCGTGCCGTGTCCCTCCTGGGGATCGACTCGGTTCAGTACCCGATCGACCGCCGCCGCGAGGTCTGGGCACGGTTGGCCACCGATCTGCGGCCGCCGATGCTGGACGACCTGGCCACCGCCGAGGTTGCGTTGGCCGATGTCCCCGACGCGCTCGAGCGGATCCTGGGCGGCGGAAGCCGCGGCCGCACCCTCGTTCGCATCGGCTGAGGACAGATTCCGCGGACGCCGGGTTCACGGGTGGCATCGGTCGGCTACCGTCCCCCTCGGGCGGACCAGCTCGCCCGGACGTCCGAGGAGCTCGCGCGTGGCCGGCATGACCGTCAAGGAGGCATTGGCCGTTCCGGCGCTGCGCGCCGCCGGTCCGGTCGTGCTGGCGGGAGCTGCGGGTCTGGTCCGCACCGTGCACTGGGTGCACACCACCGAGCTGGCGGATATCGGCCCCCTTCTGCGCGGCGGCGACCTCGTCCTCACCACCGGCATCGCCTTGCCCGGAAGCGCCGAGGACCTCGCGGTCTTCGCCGAAAGCCTTGACCGGAGCGAGGTCGCCGGACTCGTCGTCGAGCTGGGGCGACGGTGGCGGGAGGTGCCCGACGCGCTCGCAACTGCCTGCGAACGACTGTCCCTACCGCTGGTCGCGCTCTCCCGAGAGGTTCGGTTCGCCGCTGTGGCGCAAGCCGTCGGAGAACAGATCGTCGACCGACAGCTCGAGGAGCTCCGCGAGGCGCAGCGCGTCCATGAGATCTTCACCGAGCTCAGCATCGCGGAAGCGGGCCCGGTCGAGATCCTCGAGTCGGTCCAGCGGCTCGCGGGTGCCGCGGTCGTTCTCGAGGACGAGCAGCAGGGAATCATGGACTACCGCTCGGGCCCAGGCGACGCCACGGCCTTCCTCTCGGACTGGCCGACCCGCTCACGCGCCGTTGTGCTCGACGGTCGTACCGCGTGGGACGACGCGAACGGCTGGCTGGTGACCCGAGTGGGCAAGCCGGAACGCGGCTGGGGCCGGTTGGTCATCGAATCCCCAGACGCGCCCAGCCAGCGCCTCGTGGCTACGGCCGAGCGGGCAGCGGCGGCGTTGGCCCTTCACCGGTTGCACGATCGCCAGCGCGACGGCCTCGTGCGGCGCACCCATCACGAGCTGATCGTCCGGCTCCTCGGCGACCCCGGTGCGCCCGATGTGCAGCGACGTTGCGAACGGGCCGGGGTTCCCCTCACCTCGCGGCAGCTCGTCGGGTTAGCGCTGCGTCTGCCGCGAACCGAAGACGAACCGGCCCGACGCGCTGGGAAGATGGACGCCGTCGTGGCCGCATTGGTGCATTCCGCGCACGAGATGCGGGTGCCTGTGCTCGTCTGCGAGATCGACGACATGGTGCGGGCCCTGCTCTCCTTCGGCCCATCAATGGACAGCGTGCGGGCGACGGGGGATCTCGCCAGCAGGCTACGTACGCGCATCCGGGTCGTGATAGGCGCGGGTAGGGCCGTGGCGCGGGTCGGCGAGATCGACCGCACGCTGCGCGAGGCGCGCCATGTCGTGGACTCGCTTTGCGACGGCGCGCCCGAGCGGACCGTTTACCGGCTCGAGGACGTGCATCTGCGCGGTCTGCTGAGCATGCTGGCAAACGACGACCGCCTGCGGCTCTTCGCCGCCAGGGAGTTGGACCCTCTCAAGGAACATGACACGAGCCGCAACACCGACCTGCTGAACACCTTGCGGGCGTTTGTCCGACATCCCGGAAGCAAGTCCGACGCAGCCGCCGAGCTGCACATGTCGCGATCGACCTTCTACGACCGGCTCGCCCGCATCGCGCAAGTGCTCGACGTCGACCTCGACGATCCGGACATCGTCGTCTCATTGCACGTTGCCGTGCTTGCCGATGATGTCCGGGGCGGCAACGGTTGATGGCAGCCGTCGCCGGGCGGCTTGGCGCCTCAGGCGGTCAGGATGCGGTGAACACGATGTCGTGCCAGCTCTTGTGGGGCTGCGGTGACCGGGCTGACATGACGTGCTTGATCTGGGTGTATTCGTCGAACGAGTAGGTGGACATGTCCTTGCCGAAGCCGGAGGCCTTGTAGCCGCCGTGCGGCATCTCGCTGATGATCGGGATGTGGTCGTTGATCCAGACGCAGCCCGCGGCAATGCTCGTGGAGGCACGCTGGGCGCGAAACACGCTGGCGGTCCACGCTGAGGCGGCGAGCCCGTAGGGGGTGTCGTTGGCCAGGTCCAGGCCCTGATCATCGTCGTCGAAAGGCAGTGCCACCAGGACCGGACCGAAGATCTCGTCTTGGACGACCTCCGAGTCTTGCGCGGCGTCCACCACGAGTGTCGGCTCGTAGTAGGCACCGGTCTCCAGCCCTCCTGCGCACGGACGGCCGCCGGTCACGACCTTCGCACCTGCGGTTCGGGCGCGGTCGACCATGGCGGCGACGTTGTCGCGGTGCCTGATGGAGATCAGCGAGCCGAGGTCGGTGGCGGGGTCGTCCACGGGACCGATCACGACCTGGGCCATGAGTTCGGCGACCCGACCGATGAACGCGTCGTAGAGGGGGCGCTGCACGTAGGCGCGGGTGGCGGCCGTGCAGTCTTGGCCTGCGTTGATCAGTGAACCGGCGACCGCGCCGCGGGCGGCGGCCTCGAGGTCGGCGTCGTCGAACACGACGAAGGGGGCTTTCCCGCCCAGCTCGAGGTGCACGCGCTTGACCAGGCCCGCGGCCAGGGAGCCGACCCGGCTGCCCGCGCGGGTCGAGCCGGTGATGGAGACCATGTTGACGTCGGGGTGGGTCACCAGGGCCTCGCCGACGTCAGAACCGCGCCCGGTGACGACGTTGATCACGCCGTCGGGGATTCCTGCCCGCTGCGCGGCTTCGGCGAAGGCGACCGAGGTCGTGGGGGTGAGTTCGGCGGGCTTGAGCACGATGGTGTTGCCCGCGGCGATGGCGGGCAGGATCTTCCAGGCCGCCATCTGCAGGGGGTAGTTCCAGGGGGCGATCGACCCGATCACCCCGATCGGCTCGCGGCGGATCGACGAGGTGTGCTCGCCGGAGTACTCGGCGCTGGCCTTGCCCTCGAGGTTGCGGGCGGCGCCAGCGAAGAAGGCGACGTTGTCGATGGTGCCCGGCACGTCGAATCCCCTGGTGAGCCGGATCGGCTTGCCCGCTTGGCGACTCTCGGCGGCAGCCAGCTCGTCGGCGACGGCGTCGAGTTCGGCGGCGAACTTGTGCATGGCCGTCGAGCGCTCGGCGGGCGTCGCGCCTGCCCAGCCGGGGAACGCCGCCTTCGCGGCGGCGACCGCCTCGTTGACGTCCTCGACGGAGGCCCGTGTGTCGATGGCGACGACCTCGTCGTTGGACGGATTGATCACCGTCAGCGGGTCCGAGGAGCTGCCGTGACGGCGGTGTCCGTTGATGAATTGCTGGCCGGTGTCATCGACCGACGGGGCCATGGTTCTCCTTGCGGTGCGGTGGCGGGTGGTGCGGCATGGAGGGCTTGACGATTGCCGCCATCCTTCCGAGGTAAATGCAGATTGTCAAACAGATGAAGTCGTCCAAGGCGGCGCGTGGGCGGCTGCCGGTGGTGGCGGGCATGGGCGCGTTGTCCACTCGGGACGCGCTTGAGTTGGCCGTGCACGCCGCGGAGGGGCGAAGAGCGCCCACCGTCGTGTCCTGTCCGCGCTCACCGCCCGGTCCGCGGGACGGGTGAAGTGTCGGGCAGGCGGCGGTCAGTCAGGGACCGTGCTCCAGATGTCGCCAACGGTCAGGCCCGTCGGGAACGGGTCGTCGGGCTGCAGGACGTGCTGCATGTAGCCGGTGATCCAGGCGCGGCCCTGGATCGAGGGCACGACGGCGTCGTGGCCGCCCACGGTGGTGCGCTCGTGCAACATCCCGCGGAAGGTTGTGCCGAGCACGCCCTGGTGGATGAACGGGATTCCGAGGTCGAGTTCGTCGCGGCCGTGGAGGGCGGCCATCCGAGCACAGGTGCCGGTGCCGCAGGGGGAGCGGTCAAGGGTCCCGCGCCATGACGCCGGGTCTCCGAGAACGATGCGGCCTGCGGGCAGGACCACGCTGTTTCGACCGGAGACCTCGGGGGAGTCGGCGGGGCCGTGCAGCATCACCAGCGCGATCTCGGTGAAGTCGGGCCGCTCGGGGTGGACCACCGGTACCTGCTCGCGGGCGGCGGCCAGCAGCGCCGTGCCTGCCCGCGCGATCGCCGGAGCGTGCTCCGGTCCGAGCGCGACTCCCATGTCGGCCGCGCGTGCTTGGACGTAGAACTGGCCACCGAAGGCCACATCGGCGGCGATCGTCCCGTACTCCGGCACGACGATCTTGTGGTCCAGAGCCAGCGCGAACGAGGGCACGTTGCGCACCCGGACCCACCGCACGCGACCGCCCTCGACCCGGGCGGTTGCCTCCACCGGGCCGACGGCGGTGTCGATCCGGACGATGGTCTCGGGCTCGGTGGCGGGCAAGCTGCCCGTTTCCAGCAGCGCGGTGACCGCGCACATCGTGTTGCTGCCGGACATCGGCCGGAAGCCACCCTGCTCGAGGACGATGATGCCGACGTCGGCGGTCGGCTCCAGGGGCGGCAGCACGAGCACCGCGCACATGGACGGATGCCCGCGCGGCTCACGCAGCAGCAGTCGGCGCAACCAGTCCAGCCGCGTTTCGCACCAGCGCATCCGTTCCGGCCATGTGCTGCCGCGCACCAGCAGATGAGCGCCCAGCAGGATCCGTCCGGCCTCGCCCTCTGCGTGGACGTCGACCGAATTGATCGTCGTGGTACCCGTGGTGGTGGGTCCGGCCATGTCCTGCCTTCCTCCTGGACTCGGAGGGCTCGACGACCCCATGTGGTGGCCGTCATCGTTGCGAGCGCGGTGCACATTGTCAAACAGTCCGCAGTGCCCCAGCTGACCGCGCGCGCCGCGGACGTCGGCGCTTCGGCGCTTCATGTTCTACAACATTCGCTCGGCTACCGGGCTGAGCCTGGCCCGGCCGAGGTCGCCGTGCGCGACGGCCCTACGCCATAGGACGGCGCTCGCCGTTGTCGTTGCGCGGGCTCGGGCGTCCGAGTCTGCAGATTGTCAGGCGATCCCCTTGCTTTCGTGTGCAGATTGTTAGACGATATGCCCGTGTGACTCGAATTACACGATGTCTGCGCCGCGATCGCTGCTGTCCGCGGGTCCGGACCCTGCGCGATCAAGCTGATGTCGTCGCTCGGTCGCGCGCGGGGGCGTGCCCGTTGATACAGAGGGAGGAAGTTCATGTCGACTGAGCTCGGCACCGAATACGAGGCGAGCGACAAACACCTGAAACGGACGATCGGGCTGTTCAGCTTGATCGGCCTGGCGGTGAGTATCCAGGTCGGCTCGGGTTGGCTGCTCGCGACGCTGGCGGCGGTGGCGAAGGCGGGGCCGGCGGCGATCATCGCCTGGGCGATCGGTGCCGTCTTCTTCGGGGTGATCGGTGTCGCGTGGATGGAGCTGGGCACGATGCTGCCGCGTTCGGGCGGTGGTGTCCGCTATCCGCGGATGACTCACGGTGCGTTCCTGTCCTGGCTCAACGGCTGGGGTTATCTGATCGCGGTGGTGTCGTTGCCGGTCATCGAGACGCAGGCGGTGCTCACCTACATCGGCGGGCACTGGTCGCAGCTGGGTTTCCTCAAGCAGGAGCCGGGCGGCCCGGTCATGTTGGCTGGCCCAACGGGATCCTGGTCGGCTGGGCGGTGCTGGTGATCTTCTTCGCGCTCAACATCTTCGGCGCGAAGCTGCTGACCGAGTCGAACAAGGTCGTCACGATCTGGAAGGTCGTGGTCCCGACGATCACCTTCCTGTTGATGTTCACCGCGTTCCGGTCCGGGAACTTCTCCGAGCACGGCGGTTTCGCCCCGATGGGGTGGGGTGCGGTGTTCGGCGCGGTCTCCGGCGGCGGGGTGGTGTTCGCGTATGCCGGCATCCGCCAGATCGTCGACTTCGGCGGTGAGGTGATCAACCCGAAGCGCAACATCCCGTTGGCGATGCTGATCGGGGGCCTGCTCATCCCGCTGGTGCTCTACACCTGCCTGCAGATTGGGTTCGTCGGGGCTATCGACTGGGCCGCCGCCGGGGTCGCGCCGGGTGACTGGGCGGGCATGATGGCCAGCCACTGGGCGTCCGAGCCACTGCTTGCCGCGGTCACCGCCGCCGGGTTCACCTGGTTCGGGCTGGTGTTGTTGAGCGACGCGGTGCTGTCCCCGTCGGCGTGCGGGTGGGTGTGGGTCGGTCTGGGCGGCCGCACCCTGTACTCGCTGTCGGTGAACAGCGAAGTACCCCGGTCGTTCCAGAAGATGAACAAGTGGGGGGTGCCCTGGGTCGCGCTGATCGTATCCACCGCGGTCGGATTCCTGTTGTTCCTGCCGGTCCCGTCCTGGTACACGTTCGTCGGCATGGTCAGCACCGCTTTGGTGCTGAACTACCTGATGGCGGGCCCGGCGATGGCCATCTTCCGCAAGGTGGCCCCGGAGCTGCCTCGGCCGGTCCACATCCCGGGCGGCAAGTTCTGGGGGGCGGCCGGATACGTCTGCTCGCTGTTGCTGTGCTACTTCGCCGGCTGGAGCACATTGATCAACATCATGACCGTCGTCGTGCTCGGCCTGCCGATCTACGCCTCGTACACCTCGGTACGGGCGGGCTGGTCCGCCAACGGCGTCTCGGGTGCGGTGTCGCTGGTGTTCGCGATCGTGTGGGTGTTCGTCGGGGCGAAGTCCGGGTGGCTGTTCGCGGCCGACTACCAGGTGCCGCACTGGTCGATCGGGTTGTACCTGCCGGTGTTCATCGGACTGGTCGTGGTGTACGTGGCCGTGTTGTGGGCGATCTCCAACCAGGACGGCCGCAGGCACGTCCGGGCCGGCCTGTGGATCCTGCCCGCCCTGATCGGCACGACGTTCCTCGCCTACTTCGGCGCGACCGGCCCGCAGCCGGTCCTGACGTCCGGCATCGACGTCCTGGCGGTCGTCGTGCTCGCCCTCGCCACCTACTACTGGGCCGTTCACGCCGGCTACCGGACGTGGGAGCTCGACCAGGTCGTCAAGCACACTCTCGCCGACGTCGAACAGGAGAAGGCAGCCCAAGCGGAGTCGTGATCTTCAATTGGTCTGTTCCGAAACCCGCGGCGGGCCCCGGCCGGTGTGAGCCGGTCGGGGCGTGCGGGCGTTCCCAGCAGGTCGCTTGTCGTGTGGCAGAGCCGGGTCGACATCTGGGTACACCCCGATCGGTTGAGCGAGCGCCAACCCCGCCCGTACGTAGGCTCACCTCGCCTCAGGGTCCGGCTAGGCTAGGTGAGCCGCCGGAGCACCTCTTCGACGCTGCGCCGGATGTGCTCCTCCACCTCGGCGACGATGGCCGCCTCGTCGCCCTCCTCGATGACGTTGATGAGCCGGCGGTGCAACATCGCATCCCGTTCCGGGTCGTGCCGCACCGCCTGGTCGATGGTCAGCGCGATCTGTACCTGCGAGCCGACCAACGGCCAGATCTTGCGAAGCGTGGCGCTGTCCGAGAGCTCCCAGATGGCTTGGTGCAGCGCGAGGTGCGTGAGGTCGCTCTGCGCCTCGTCCCCCGACTGGATCGCGTCGAGGTGTGCATGCAATGCCGCCCGGACCCCGTCCATCGCGGGTCCCTGCGGATCCCGAGCCAGGCGCAGCGCCGCCATCGTCTCCAACGGCATCCGCACCTCGGACACGTCGCGCAACTCATCAGGGGTGGGCTGGGCGACATGAACGCCCTTGTAGGGCACCAGGACGAGAGCTCCCTCGTGAATCAACTGCTGGAGCGACTCCCGCAGAGTGGGGCGGCTGACCCCGAGGGCCTCGGCCAGACGGACCTCTTTGATGCGCTGACCGGGGCGCAGCTCGCCGGTCAGAAGCGCGCGGCGAATCCGGGCCGACACCTCTTCCCGCCGCGTCGACGTGACGACGCTGCCGCCCGTCAACGTCACGGCCGCGTTCTCCAGCACCGTTGCCACCTCATTTCTGCAGATTGCCTGGCGATCTACACCAGTGTCCCACAAGCCGTGGCGTGAACGCAGACAGGTCGGGCTGACGTCCGGGATCAGGGGAGGCAGAAGATCTTGCCGGTTTCAGCGCCCTCGACCGAGCGGATGTAGGCCGAGGCGACGTCGGCGAGATCAACCGGCGGGTAGCCGGGGAACGCGCCGCCGTAGCGGTCGAGGCTCTCGGTGAAGACGTGGGACTCACGGCGTTGATCCGCTGCGTGCGATTTCCAGGGCGGCGGCGATGACGAACCCTTCGACCGCGCCGTTCGCCAGTGCTGCGGCGCTGCTGATGATGGTCGGCTCGCGGCTCAACACGCCGGTGATCAAGGTAAACGAACCGCGTGCAGCTTTCCGGGACGTAGGGCGTGAGCTATCCGATCACCGGCCCTGCGCGGCGAAGATATTCGTCCAGGGCCGAATGCGGTGTTCGGCGATCTTGCCGGCGGCGACGAATGGATCCCCGGCGACGTAAGCCTCGGCGGCCTCCCGCGTCGTCGTGACCGCCATCGTGTGCAGCTCCTGGCCGTCGGGCTCATCGAGGAACGCGCCGGCCATCAGCAAGTCTCCGCCCTCGTGCAGCTCGATGTTGTGCGCCACGTGCTGGGAGATCAGCTCCGGGTCCGAGCGCATCGCGTCATCCAGAGACCGATACGTCGTCCGGAACTGCACGACGTAGTACATCTGCGGGACCGGGCCGTTCATGTCCGGCAACGCTACCTGCTGGTCCCGGCCGAAGGTTCGAGTCCTGCACCCGCCACAGCCCGGGGCGAACGGTCCTCGCATCAGGGCCGCGGGTAACGGATCCTTCGGCGCCGCCGAGCTACTCACCGGGGCGCGGCCAACGCGGGCCGTGTCGAGCCGGAGGTCGAGAGCATGCGACGTCAGACCCTGCTTCTGCGCTTCCAACCGCAGGCCGCACCGCCCGCGGGTGACCCACCGAGCTTCGACGTCACCTCCGGCCCCGGCACGGTGACGCTGCTGGAGGGCGACGACGACGGTGTGCCGAACGAGGCGTCCTACACGACCCATGTCACGATGACCGGCGAGACCACGTTCCTCGAAAACGGAGAACTCACGGTGGACGGCGGGGGCCTGCGGCTGGAGACGGTCGGCTCCGGAACCATCGAGCCCTCCGCCGAGGAGGGTACGTTGCGCGGCGCGGTGAGTTGGAAGGTGGAGGGCACCGGTCGGTTGAGCGGCGCGACGGGCCTGTCTCGTCCAACTTCGAGTTCCAGCCCGGCACCGGGACAGCCGTCGAGTATCAGGTCGTTCGGCTGTTCCTGCCCTGATCCGCGGTCTCGTCCGCTCCTCCAGCTGCCGGGCCCGGAGTCATCGGTCGCCGATCACGACCGTCGCGTCTTCGGCGTGGGCCACCTGGGGACGGAGGCCCGCGGCGGCGAACAGGGCGGCGGTGTGCGGCGCCTGGTCCGCACCCGTCTCGACCAGCATCGCGCCGCCGGGGCGCAGCCACGCGGGGGCGTCCACGGCGACCCGGCGCTGGACGTCGAGGCCGTCGGCGCCGCCGTCGAGCGCGCCGCGGGGCTCATGGTCACGAGCCTCGGGCGGCATGGTGGCGATCGCGGCGGTCGGCACGTATGGCGCGTTGACGACGAGCAGGTCCACCCGCCCACGCAGCTGCCCGGGCAGCGCGGCGTACAGATCGCCCGGGTAGACGCGCGGCAGGTTGCGCCGGGCGCAGGCGACGGCGGCGGGGTCGATGTCGGCGGCGTGCACCTCGACGCCCGGAACGGCCGCGGCCACGGCGGCGCCCACCGCGCCGGTGCCGCAGCACAGGTCCACGACGACCGCTCCGGGCCGGCGCCCGGCGCACGGCCTGCGCGACCAGGAACGCCGTCCGCTGCCGGGGCACGAACACGCCGGGGTCCACGGCGATGCGCAGCCCACAGAACTCCGCCCACCCCAAGAGCGCCTCCAGCGGCGCGCCGGCGACCCGACGCGCGGCCAGGGCGTCCAGTTCGTCGGGCGATCCGGCGGCCGCCCGCAGCAGCCGCGCCTCGTCCTCGGCGAAGACGCAGCCCGCCGCGCGCAGCCGGGCGACGAGCGGATCAGGCGGCACCCCACCATCCTGCATGATCACCGTTTCGGCGCGCAGACCGGCCAGATCTGGCCGGATACGCGCCGAACTGGCGATCATGTGCCGCGCGGGCTTGCGGCGGGCTGGCCGGGCGGGGACGCGGGCGCGGTTACCGTGGCCCTATGTGCCGCAACATCCGCACCCTGCACAACTTCGAGCCGCCCGCCACCCGCACTGAGGTGCACGCCGCCGCGCTGCAGTACGTCCGCAAGGTGAGCGGGACGTCGGCGCCGTCGCAGGCCAACGCGGCGGCGTTCGAGGAGGCGGTGGCCGCGGTCGCGCACGCCACGCAGCACCTCCTCGACGCGCTCGTCACCACCGCGCCGCCGAAGAACCGCGAGGTCGAGGCGACCAAGGCACGGGCCCGCGCCGCCGCTCGTTACGCCTGACGCCCCACCCGGCTTCGCAGAGCGGATGGTCACTTCGCAGAGGCCACGCCCCCTGCGAAGTGCCAGTCGGGTCTGCGCGGCGACGGCCCGGAGGCGAAGTACCCCTGTCGGCCCCGGCGTCGCCTCCGCCACGGTGCGGGATTGTCGGGGCGCCTCGCTACCGTCTCGCCATGCCCCCGAGCTACCTGCGCCATCCCCATCTCCACGGCGACACGCTCGTCCTCGTCGCGGAGGACGACGTGTGGACCGCGCCGGTCGGCGGGGGCCGCGCCTACCGGCTCACGGCCGACGGCGTGCCGGTCGCCCGGCCGCGGATCTCGCCCGACGGCGCCCTCGTGGCCTGGACGTCGACGCGCGAGCGAGCGCCGGAGGTGTTCGTCACGGCCGTCGAGGGCGGCGCGGCGCGGCGGCTCACCTGGTGGGGCGACCACACCACGAAGCTGATCGGCTGGACCCCCGAGGGCGACGTGCTCGCCGTCAGCGCGGCGGGGCAGCCCTCGCGGCGCCACCCATGGGCGTACGTCATCCCGCCCGAGGGGGGCACCCCGCGTCGGTTGCCGCTGGGCCCGCTCGCCGATCTGGCGCAACGCGCAGAAGGCCCCGCCGTGCTCCTCTCGGCCACCTTGACCCGGGAGATGGCCTGGCAGAAGCGCTACCGCGGGGGCACCGCTGGCAAGCTGTGGTGGAACCCGGCGGGCACGTTCGTCCGCCTCGCCGCGGACCTCGACGGCAACATCGACGCGCCGATGCTGGTCGGCGACCGCATCGCGTTCCTCGCCGACCACGAGGGCTGGGGCAACCTCTACTCCCTCGACGGGCAGGGGGCGGGGCTGCGCCGCCACACCGACCACGGCGCCGACGGGCGCGCCCGCGTTCTACGCCCGCCACGCCGCCACCGACGGCACCCGGGTCGTCTACGAGTCGGCCGGACAGCTGTGGCTGCTGGAGTCGCTGGACGGCGAGCCCCGCCCGCTCGACGTCCGGCTCGGCGGCCCGCGCACCGCCCGCGAGCCCTACCGGATCACGACCGGCGAGTGGCTGGGCCGCGTCCGCCCCGACACCACGGGCCGGTCCAGCATCGCCACCGTCCGCGGCACCGTGCATCGGCTCACCCACCGCGACGGTCCGGCCCGCACCCTGCACGCCACGCCCGGCGTCCGCGCCCGGCTCGCGGCGCCGCTGGGGGAGGACCGCGCGGTCTGGGTCGACGACGCGCTCGGCGAGGACGCCGTCTGCATCGCCCCGCTCGATCCGCGCGCCCCGGAAGCGCCCGAGACGCAGCGCTTCGGCGCATTCGGCCGCGTGCTGGAGCTGGTGCCCGCGCCCGACGGCAAGAGCGTCGCCCTCACCACGCACGACGGGCGCCTCCTCCTGTTCGACGGGGGCGACTTCCGCGAGCTGGCCCGTGGCGGCGACGGCGAAATCTACGACATCGCGTTCTCCCCGGACAGCGCGTGGCTGGCCTACTGCGACCCGGTCGGCTCGGACCTGTCGCAGGTCGTCCTCGTGCGACTGGAAGACGGCGAGGCGGTGCCGGTCACCGAAGGCCGCTTCCGCGACGCCGACCCGGTGTTCACCCTCGACGGCAAGCACCTCGCGTTCCTGTCCCTGCGCAGCTTCGACCCGATCTACGACGAGCACGCCTTCGACCTCACGTTCCCCGCGTCCTGGCGGCCGTTCCTCGTGCCGTTGGGCGCGCGCACCCCGTCGCCGTTCGGGGCGAGCCCGGACGGCCGCCCGGTCTCACCGGAGGACGACAAGCCGGAGGACCCGCCCGCGCTCGACCCGTCGGACCCGGGCGACGAGACCGACGAGCCCCCGGCCGACAAGAAGGACGAGGGGACACCGGAGGTCGTCGTCGACGTCGAGGGGCTGGCCGCGCGGGTCGTGCCGGTCCCCGTCGTCGAAGGCCGTTACCACGGCATGCGCGCGGGCAAGGACTGCGTGCTCTGGTTCCGTCTCCCGGTCAGCGGCACGCTCGGCGACGGCCGCGCGGGCGCCGACGTCCAGCCCGAGAAGCCCGTGCTGGAGCGGTTCGACCTGGCCCGCCGCAAGCTCGATGTGATCGCCGACCCGGTGAGCGACTACGCCGTGAGCGGCGACGGCACCCGGCTCGTCGTCCGCGACGGTTCCACGCTGCGGGTGCTGCGCACCGACCGCTCCGCGACGAGCGCGCCCACCGACGGGCCGGTGGACGCCGGCGCCGACGAGTACGAGGTCGACACGCGCCGGATCGTCGTCACCGTCGACCCCACCGCCGAGTGGCACCAGATGTTCGACGAGGCCGTCCGCCTCATGCGCGACCATTTCTGGGTGGCCGACATGGCGGGCGTCGAGTGGGCCGCCGAGGCCGCGCGCTACCGGCCGCTCGTGGACACGGTCGGCAGCCACGACGACCTCGTCGACCTGCTGTGGGAGCTGCACGGCGAGCTGGGCACTTCGCACGCCTACGTCATGGCGCACACGTCGCCCGGCTCGGACGGGCGGCCCGGCCTGCTCGGTGCCGATCTGGAGCCCGGCGAGGACGGCTGGCGGGTTGCGCGGGTGCTGCCGCCGGAGACGTCCGACCCTGCGGCGCGGAGCCCGCTGTCCAGCCCGGGCGTCGACGTGCGGGCGGGCGACGTGATCATCGAGGTCGGCGGGCAGCCGGTGGACCTGCGGCTCGGGCCCGCGCCACTGCTCGTCGGGCGCGCGGGAGAGCTGGTGGAGCTGACCATTCGCAGCGGGGAGGAGGTGCGCCGCGTCGTCGTGCGGCCGCTGGGCTCCGAGGCGGCGCTGCGCTACCAGGACTGGGTGGCCGGGAGGCGGGCCGCCGTCGTCGAGCGCTCCGGGGGGCGGCTGGGCTACCTGCACCTGCCCGACATGATGCCGACCGGCTGGGCGCAGCTGCACCGCGACCTCTCCCGCGAGACCTCCCGGGAAGGCCTGATCCTGGACGTGCGCGGCAACGCGGGCGGGCATACGTCGCCGCTGGTCGTGGAGAAGCTGGCGCGGCGGGTGATCGGGTGGGACGTCGTGCGGCACCGGCAGCCACGGACCTACCCGATGGACGCGCCGCGCGGGCCGATCGTCACGCTCGCGGACGAGTTCTCCGGCTCGGACGGCGACATCATCACGGCCGCGATCAAGCGGCTCGGCCTGGGCCCGGTCGTCGGCGCGCGCACGTGGGGCGGGGTGATCGGCATCGACGGTCGCTACGGCCTCGTGGACGGCACCCGCGTCACCCAGCCGCGCTACGCGTTCTGGTTCGACGACCTGGCGTGGGACGTGGAGAACCACGGCGTCGACCCGGACGTCGAGGTCGTCATCACCCCGGAGGACTGGGCGGCAGGCCGCGACCCGCAGTTGGAGCGCGCGGTCGACCTGGCCTTGGCGGCCCTCGCGGCCCGCCCCGCGGCGACCCCGCCCGACCCGGCGACCCGCCCCACCCGCGCCCGCCCGCCGCTGCCGCCCCGCCCGTAGCCGCCCGCGCCGCGCCGGGCTCGCCCGCCCTTGCCGCCCGGCCCCCGCGCCGCGCTCGCCCGCCCCCTGCCGCCCCCCGCCCGCCCCCTGCCATCCCCGCCCCGCCCTGCCCCTGCCGCCCCGCCGTAGCCGCCAGCCCCAACCCGGCCCGCCCCTGCCGCCCCGCCCGCCCCTGCCGCCGCCACCTGTAGCCACCCGCTCCACCGGGGCCCGCCCACTGCTGCCGCCCCACTCCCCCGTCTCGCCCGGTCATGATCGCCGCGACCGGTGCAGGAGGTGTGCTGCTGCACCCCACGCACCGAATCCGGCGATCTTGGCGGCTCTGCTGCGACCCGCGCGCCGGGCCCGCGTCGAAACCGCCAACTCGCCGTGTCGAAACGTGCGACTCACCGTGGCGGGGGGCGGGGCGTAGCCTGACGGGAGGCCCCACCCGTCCCAGGCAGGGGTCTGTCCGTGTGCGCCCACCACGCCCACCACCGGTGCCGACCCTCAGGGGGAAATCCCTACCGTGGCCCAGCTTTCCGGCCTGCTCCGCTCCGCCCTCACCCAGCCCCACCTGCACGCCGTCCGCGCCGCCGACCTGCACCCCGCCGAGACGCCCGCCCTGCGCGTCGAGGGGCCTGCGGCGCTGCGCCCGTTCCTCGCCGCCGCGCTCGCGGACGACAACGGGGCGCACCGCACGGTGCTCGCCGTCACCGCCACCGACCGCGAGGCCGAGGACCTGGGCGCGGCCGCCGCCGACCTCCTCGAAGGCGGCGAGCAGGCCGTGGCCGTCCTGCCCAGCTGGGAGACCCTCCCGCACGAACGCCTCTCGCCCCGCCCCGACACGGTCGGCCGCAGGCTCACCCTGTTCCGCCGCCTGGCCACCGACGCCGCCCCGCGCGTGCTGGTGGCCGCCGCGCGCAGCCTGATCCAGCCCATCGCCCCCGGCCTGGGCGCGCTCGACCCCGTCCACCTGCGCGTCGGCGACACCCACGACTTCGACGCCCTGCTCGTGCGCCTCGTCGAGCTGGCCTACACGCGCGTCGAGATGGTCACGGCGCGCGGTGAGTTCGCGGTGCGCGGGGGGATCGTCGACGTGTTCCCGCCGACCGCCGAACACCCCGTGCGCGTCGAGTTCTGGGGCGACGAGGTGAGCGAGCTGCGCGCGTTCACCGTCGCCGACCAGCGCTCCACCCACCCCGTCGCCGCGCTCGACGCCCCCGGCTGCCGCGAGCTGCTGCTCACCGACCCCGTCCGCGCACGGGCCGCCGCGCTGGCCCGCACCCACGAGAACAACGCGCCGCTGCGCGAGCTGCTGGAGCACCTGGCCCAGGGCATCCCGAGCGAGGGCATGGAGTCGCTCATCCCCGCGCTGGTCGCCCGAGAAGATGGCACAGCCGAGCTGCAGCTGCTCACCGACCTGCTGCCCGACGGCGCGCTGGTGCTCGTCGCCGACCCGGAGCGGGTGCGCACCCGCAGCGCCGACCTCGTCCGCACCGGGCAGGAGTTCCTGGAGGCGAGCTGGTTCGCCGCCGGAATGGGGAGCAAAGCCCCGATCGACGTCGGCGCCTCCGCCTATCGCGACCTCGCCGACGTCCTGGAGCACGCCACCACCACCGGCCACCCCGTCGTCACGCTCAGCCCGCTGCTCTCCGGGCGTCCCGACGCGCTCGTCACGGGCGCTCACGAGGTGGCGGCCTACCGCGGCGACATCGACCGCGCACTGGTCGACCTGCGCGCGCACGTCGCCACCGGCGGCGCCGCAGTACTCCTCTTCGGCGGCCACGGCACCGCGCAGCGCGCGATGGAGCAGCTCCGCGACGCCGAGGTGCCCGCCACGCTCGTCGACGACCTCGTGGACGAGCCGAAGAAAGGCCTGGTCACGGTCACGTGCGGGCGGATCCTGGAGGGGTTCACGGCAGGCCTGCTCGTCGTGCTCACCGAGGCCGACCTCACCGGCAACCGCGCGGCCGCGACCGAGACCCGCAAGCTCGCCTCCCGGCGCCGCAACGCCGTCGACCTCGTCACGCTGAAGCCCGGCGACTACGTCGTGCACGCCCAGCACGGCATCGGCCGCTTCGTCGAGATGCGCCAGCGGACCGTGCAGGGCGCCACCCGCGAGTACCTGGTGCTGGAGTACGCCAGCTCGAAGCGCGGCCACCCGCCGGACCGCCTGTTCGTGCCGACCGACGCGCTGGACGAGGTGAGCCGGTACGTCGGCGGCGAGGTCCCGACGCTCAACAAGCTCGGCGGCGCCGACTGGGCCAAGACCAAAGGCCGTGCGCGCAAGGCCGTCCGGCAGATCGCGGCGCAGCTCGTGCAGCTCTACGCCGCGCGCCAGGCCGCGCCCGGCTACGCGTTCGCCAAGGACACGCCGTGGCAGCGCGAGCTCGAGGACGCGTTCCCCTACCCGGAGACGCCCGACCAGCTCTCGGCGATCGACGAGGTCAAGGCGGACATGGAGCGGCCGATCCCGATGGACCGGGTGGTCTCCGGCGACGTCGGCTTCGGAAAGACCGAGATCGCGGTCCGGGCGGCGTTCAAGGCCGTGCAGGACGGCAAGCAGGTCGCGGTGCTCGTGCCGACCACCCTGCTCGCCACCCAGCACCTGGAGACGTTCGCCGACCGCATGCGCGCGTTCCCCGTCAACGTCCGGGGCCTGTCGCGGTTCACCGACACCGCCGACGCGCGGGAGACGATCGAGGGGCTCGCCGCGGGCAAGGTCGACGTCGTCATCGGCACGCACCGGCTGCTGCAGGCCGGCGTGCGGTGGAAGGACCTCGGGCTGGTGATCGTCGACGAGGAGCAGCGCTTCGGCGTCGAGCACAAGGAGCACATCACGGCGTTGCGCACGCACGTCGACGTGCTCACCCTGTCCGCGACCCCGATCCCGCGCACGCTGGAGATGAGCCTCGCGGGCATCCGGGAGATGTCGACGATCACCACCCCGCCCGAGGACCGGCACCCGACGCTCACCAACGTCGGCGTCTACGACGACAAGCTCGTCGCCGCCGCGATCCGCCGCGAGCTGCTGCGCGACGGGCAGGTGTTCTACGTGCACAACCGCGTGGCGAGCATCGACCGGGCGGCCCGGCACGTGCGCGACCTCGTGCCGGAGGCGCGCGTGGCCGTCGCCCACGGCCAGATGAACGAGGACCTGCTGGAACGCACGGTGAACGGGTTCTGGCACGGCGAGTACGACGTGCTGGTGTGCACCACGATCGTCGAGAACGGGCTGGACATCTCCAACGCCAACACGTTGATCGTCGAGCGCTCCGACGCACTGGGCCTGGCCCAGCTGCACCAGCTGCGCGGACGGGTCGGGCGCGGCCGCGAGCGCGGCTACGCCTACTTCCTGTTCCCGCCCGAGCACCCGCTCACCGAGACCGCGCACGACCGGCTCGCCACGATCGCGCAGCACTCGGAGCTGGGCGCGGGCACCGCCGTCGCGATGAAGGACCTGGAGATCCGCGGCGCGGGCAACATCCTGGGCGCCGAGCAGTCCGGCCACATCGCGGGCGTGGGCTTCGACCTCTACATCCGGCTCGTCGGCGAGGCCGTGGCCGCGTTCCGGAGGCAGGCGGGGTCCGCGGCTCCCGAAGACGAGGCGCTGGCCGAGGTGCGCGTGGATCTCCCGGTGGACGCGCACATCCCGCACGACTACGTCGACGGTGAGCGGCTGCGGCTGGAGGTCTACCGCAAGATCGCCGAGGCGGCCGACGGCGCCGCGCTGGACGCGGTCGTCGAGGAGCTCACCGACCGCTACGGCGAGCCGCCCCAGCCGGTGCGCAACCTGCTGGCCGTCGCGGCGTTCCGCCAGCACTGCCGCACGGTCGGGGTCGCGGAGGTCGCGGTGGTGGGCACCGGTGTCCGCGTCGCGCCGCTGGAGCTGCCCGACTCGGCCCAGCTGCGGCTCAAGCGGCTGTACCCGCGGGCGCAGTACAAGCCCGCCTCCCGGGTCGTCACGGTGCCGCGGCCGGTGGAGGGCGGCCGGATCGGCGGCGCGGCCCTGCGCGACACCGCCCTTCTGGAGTGGTGCACGAAGCTGCTCGACAACGTGTCATGAGCGGTACCGCCCCTCGGGCGGGCTATTGCGGGCACAGGCCGACACGCCGCGCCGCGGCCGGGTGATCACCAGTTTGGCGCATTTCCGGCCGGATCTGGCAGGGATCTGCACCGAACCGGTGATCATGGTGGTGGGGCTGCGCACGACGCGAAACACGATCAGCGGTCGTGTGCCTCGTCCGAGCTGTAGTCGGTGTCGGCATCAGCGGGGCGCGGCGGCTGTCCCGTGGAGCGGCCCGAGCGGTTCGGTCGATCGGGCCCCACGGGCACCTCGTGCGCGAGGTCGTAGCCGTAGTCCTCGGACGAGTCATCGACGGGCTTCTGGTTCATGACGCTTCCTCCGATCGCGAGTCGACTCCAACACCTCGACGCTCCGGGCGGAAGCGCCCGTCAGAGGGGCGTTGCGCGATCATGCTTACGCGTGACGCCCGCGAGCGCACGATAGGCAGCCGGTGCCACTTCGAGGAACTGTCGTACTGCCTGCTCGGTCACGAGATGGCTCGATCGACGGCGGTGGCGACTTCTTCCACTCATGACCCTGAGCGTTCGCACGTGCAAATTCCTTCTGCGTTCTCCCGCCTCGGCGGAGCTGACTCGACGATGCTCGTCGCGCCGGGAGGAGCATGCGATGGGTCGATACAGGATGTGGCGGGCGGCTCCGATCGCCCTCGTCGGGATGATGGCTGCGGGTGGGTTCAGCCTGGCACGCGCTGATCCGCTGCCGGGGTTCGATCTCGATCCCGCCCAGCTGGCGGCGCGGATGGAGACTTGCTGGCGTTCACCGGACCGAAGGACGACATCCTGATGGGCTGGGTGAATCTGCGTACCGGTGAGCAACGGCGCTGGCGCTGCACGTCACTTCGCCACATGATGCGCGCCGACGGATCCGACGGTCTGCCGCACGACCCGTTTGTAGACGTCGCCGATTTCATGCGCTGCGTCGACCAGGTCGTCAGCTACGGATTCCCGCGGCCGAGCAAAGATCCGGGCAACATCGACCTGATCAAGCAGTACAATGGCACCAACAGCCGGGCGATCGTGGCCGTCAATGAGTCCACCGGCGATATCGCCACGATCTACACGCAGCCGCAGATAGATGACTGGACGGCTTGCGCCGCCGCGTTATGATCCGCCGGTGCGGCCACCCGAGGTTTGGCAGCGCATGCGCGAGCTCGGCGTCACGGAGCGGCGATTGGTCAACTCCTGGGGTGACCGGGCGTTGCGCGTGCAGCTCAGCGTGTTCGTCGACGTCGCTGCCCGACTCTGGTTTGGCGACCATGGCACGGACGTGGTTCTGCGGCGGTTCGACGCGGTCGAGGCGCGGCTCGACGACCCGACCCAGCGGCGCACCGGAACCGACTTCGAGGTCCGTTGCCTAGAGGCCGTTGCCGAGCTTCGGCCGATGGTCAGTGGTCTCTCGGCACGTTCGCTCGATGACCAGGACAGCGTGCGCGACGTGCTGACGTCCATCCCGCCGTGGACGATCCTCGGGGAATGTGACCGTGAGTCGCACTTCGAGCTGGTCTGCTGGAACGAGGCCAACTCCCTGGCCGAAGACGTGCAACGGCCCTACCTGGCGGCCCGCCACATCGCGTCCGAGGACTTCCACGAACCGCTCGACCGGTTCGGGTTGATTGCGCCGATGACGGAGCTTGCGGTGCGCTACGAGGACCGGCCCGACGAGCGCCACGCGGTCGCCCGAGAGATCGTCCGGGAGCTTGACGCGTTCCGCGCGCGCGCGCCGTGGCCGATCACCGAATAGGCCGTTCACGCCCTGGTCGTGGGTGCCGACAGATTTGCGATCTGGCTGTTCCCGGGCTCGAGGACCACGACGTGCCCCAACCAGTGGTCCAGCTCCTCGTCGGAGGTGAACACGTCGCGGACCATGTCATCGAGGGACTCGACCGGGCGCACACCCTTGCGCTGTGCCAGCTCCTCAACCGATAGGCGAGAACCACCCCGACACGGGAAGCACGCCGAACACGTGCTGTCAAGGCCCGAGCCCCTCAAGAGAGTTCGAGTGCGGGTTTGAGTCCTACCGAGGGCACCCGGCCGCACCCGAGGAGGTCGCCACCCACTGGAACCGCATCAGTTGTCGCTCGGACCGCGGGTGTGCTAGCACGAGCCGGTGTCCAGTCGCGACGAGTCCGGCAGCTCGCTTGACGGCCTGGGAGGCCATCCACTGCGGGAGGTGTTCTCTCCGCGGGCCCGGTTGCAGCGCTACCTGGACGTCGAGGCGGCCCTGGCGCTGGCCGAGGAGGAGCTCGGGATCATCCCCGGTGGCGCCGGTCGCCGAATCGCGGCGGCCGCGCGGGTCGAACTGCTCGACGTCGGACGGATCGCCGCCGAGCAGGCCGTCACCGGACACCTGATGATGCCGATCGTCTCGGAACTCGCCCGGACGGTCGGTGACCCGGAGGGCGGCTGGGTGCACTGGGGAGCGACGACCCAGAACATCCAGCAGAGTGGTGACGTCCTCGGCCTGCGGGAGGCGCACCGCGTCATCACCGGGCAGGTGTGCGACCTCCTCGTCGCCCTGAGCCAACTCGGGGAGCGCAGCGCCGAGACCGTGATGGCCGGGCGCACCCACTGGCAGCAGGCCGTTCCCATCACGTTCGGCGTCAAGGTGGCCGCGTGGTCGGACCCGTTCCTCCGGCATCTGGACCGGCTCAACGAGTTGCGGCCGCGCCTGCTGAGGTCCATGACCGGCGGGGCCGCAGGCACATTCGCCGCTCTGGGACCCGACGGGCCTGCCGTGCAGGACTCCGTCGCCCGGCGACTGGGACTGACGCCGATGACCTTGCCGCACCGTGCCCTTGTCGACCCCTTCGCCGAGATGGTCTGCGTGCTCGCCCTCATCGCGGCCACCGGTGCGGGGCTGGCCGAGGAGGTCGCGCGCCTGATGAGCGTCGAGTTCGGGGAGGTCAGCGAGTCCCTGCCGGCAGGCGACGTCGGCAGCTCCACCATGCCCCAGAAGCGCAACGCCAAGCTCTGCGCCACGACCGTCGCGACGGCTGCCCGGATCCGTGCGCTCGTCCCGCTCGCGCTCGAAGCGATGATCCAGTCCCATGAGGTCGACGGATCCCGCTCGACCATGATGGACCACGCCGTCACCGAGGCCTGTGTGCTCACGGCGGACCTGCTGGACCTGCTCCACCGAATCGCGGCGGGTCTTGAGATTCATTCCGGACGGATGCGCGCCAACCTCGACCTCACCGGCGGACTGATCAGCGCCGAAGCCATCATGATGGAGCTGGGTGCTCTCATCGGTCGCCAGACCGCCCACGAGGTCGTCCACCACGCCGTGACGCTGGTCGTCACCCAGGAGCCACCGATCACCTTCCGCGCTGCCCTCCTCGACGACCCGCGGGTCACCGCGCATCTCACCCCGGCCCAGATCGAGGCGCTTCTCGATCCCACCCGCCATGTCGGCCTCAGCGCCGAGCTCGCCCGTCAGGTCGCGAGGCGAGCACGAACGACAGCCGATCGAACTCGGCAGGGCGATCCCGCTGCTCTCCGCGCACAACCACCGTGAGAGGGTGACCAGCGTGTACACCAAGGTGGGGCGCGCCATGGCCGCCGTCGCGGTCGCAACCGCGCTGGTCAGCGCATGCGGCAGCCCCGTGCAGGCGGGTTCCGCGGTCATCGTCGGCGACACGACCGTGCCACTGGAGCAGGTCCAGTCGCAGGTCGGCACCCTGCTCGCGCGCGTGCCCGCCGACCAGCGCCAGCAGGACACGGCGCCGTCGCTCGCCCGCGACATCGTCACCAACGAGCTGCTGCACACCCTGCTCGCCCGCGCCGCTGCCGAGCAGAACGTCACGGTCAGCGACGCCGAGGTGGACGCGTTCATTCAGCAACAGGGCGGCGCGCAGACCCTCCTGCAGAACTCCGTGCTGGACCTCGACGGGCTGCGCGCGCAGGCGCACGACTTCCTCGTGGCCACCGCACTGGGCCGCAAGGCGGCGCCCGGCCTCGTCGTCACCGTCGACCTGGTCGGCGCGCCCAACCGGCCCGACGCGGAGGCGAAGGCGCACACGCTCGCCGCGGGCGGCCCGGCCGCCGACGCGCTCTTCACCGACAGCCGCGTGGCCCGCAAGGGCGTGCAGGTCGCCGCCGCCACCGACACCCAGAACGCGGGCAGCGTGGTGTTCGGCACGCCGGTCGGCGACGTCGTCGCCTACCAGCCCGACCCGCAGCAGGCCACCTGGAACGTCTTCCGGGTCACCGCGCGGCGCACCGACGCCCCCCCGGCGGCCCCCCCGGCCAGCCTGTCGCTGCAGCAGCTCTACCTCATCGGGCAGCGCACGCTGCAGCCGCTCGCCGACGACCTCTCGGTGCGGGTCAATCCCCGCTTCGGCGTGTGGGACCAGGTCGCGCTGCGCGTCGTGCCTGCCGACCAGACGGCGGGCCTCGTGCTCACCCCGGGCCGCTGATGGCGTCGGACCCGGTGCCGGGCGCGGCGCTGCTCGACGCCGTGGCCGTCATGGACCGGCTGCGGTCGCCGGGCGGCTGCCCGTGGGACGCCGAGCAGACCCACGCCTCGCTGCTGCAGTACCTGGTCGAGGAGTGCTACGAGCTCTACGACGCGATCGAGCAGGGCGACCAGGCCGCGATGCGCGAGGAGCTCGGCGACGTCCTGCTGCAGGTGCTCTTCCACGCCCGGGTCGCGGCCGAGGCCGAGCACGGCTTCACAATCGACGACGTGGCGCGGGACCTCGTCGCCAAGCTCGTCGGGCGCCATCCGCACGTGTTCGCGGGCACCGAGCGGGTGGACACCGCGCAGCGCCAGGAGCAGCGCTGGGAGGAGCTGAAGCGGGCCGAGAAGCGGCGCGAGTCCAGCGTGGACGGCGTCGCGTTCGGCCAGCCCGCGGTCGCGCTGGCGGCCAAGCTGACCAGCCGCGCCGCCCGCGCCGGGCTGCCCGCCGAGCTGCTGCCCTCGGGCCCCGCCGTGGGGGAGCAGCTGTTCGCGCTGGCCGCCAGGGCCAAGCTGGCGGGCATCGACCCCGAAGCGGAGCTGCGCGCCGCCGCCCTCCGCTTCGCCGACGACGTGCGAGCCGCCGAGAAGGCCGCCGCGGCCGAGGGCGCCGACCCGCACGCGCTCGACGCCGAGGCCTGGACGCGCCACTGGCCGAGCCCTCAGGGATGATCGCCAAGTCCGGGACATTCGGGGGTCTCAGCGCACCCCATGTCCCGCAGACGGCGATCTTGGGACCGGAGTGACGGCCTACGCCTCCAGCAGCGCCTGCCCCCAGTAGTCCTGCGGCCCCAGGCCGCGCGGGATGGCGAACACCGCCGAGCCGGTGTGCTCGATGTACTCCATCAGCCGGTCCTTGCCCGCCAGCGCCCGCTGCATCGGCACGAAGTGCGTCTGCGGGTTGCGCACGTAGGCCAGGAAGAACAGGCCCGCGTTGAGGTGGCCCTGCCCGTCGCTGCCGTCGACGAAGTTGTAGCCCCGCCGCAGGATCCGCACCCCGCCCAGGTTCTGCGCGGACGCGAGCCGGATGTGCGCGTCCGGGGCGATCGAGTGGGCGGTGAGGTCGGGCTCGTCGAACTCGGCGCCCTGCCCGACCGGGGCGCCCTCGCCCTTGGTGCGGCCGAAGATGCTCTCCTGCTCGGCGAGCGCCGTGCGGTCCCACACCTCGATGTGCATCCGGATCCGACGGGCGACCAGGTAGCTGCCGTCCGTGAGCCACGCCGGGCCGTCGCCGGGCTGCACCCAGACGTGGTCGCGCAGCAGGTCGGTGTCCTCGGCCTTGAGGTTGTGCGTGCCGTCCTTGAAGCCGAAGAGGTTGCGCGGGGTGGCCTGGCTCGTCGACGTCGACGACGTGCGCCCGAACCCCAGCTGCGACCACCGCACCGCCGTGGCCCCGAAACCCATCCGGGCCAGGTTGCGGACGGCGTGCACGGCGACCTGCGGGTCGTCGGAGCAGGCCTGGACGCACAGGTCGCCGCCGGACATCGCCGGGTCGATCCGGTCGTGCGCGAACGCGGGCAGCGGCGCGAGCCCGGCGGGCCGGTGCGCGCCGAGGCCCAGCTTGTCGAAGAAGCCCGGCCCGACGCCGAACGTCAGCGTGAGCGAGGACGCGGGCAGCCCCTGCGCCTCGCCGGTGTCCGACGGCGGCGCCTCCGGGTTGAGGTTGACCGCGCCGCCCGGGGCCGCCTCCGCGCCCGCCGTCATGCGCTCGGCGGCCCGGGTCCAGCGCTGCAGGAGGTCGGTGACCGCCGCCCGGTCCGTGGTCGTCAAGTCCATCGCGGCGAAATGCAGCCGGTCCTGCGCGGGCGTGATGATCCCGGCCTGGTACTGCCCGCGGAACGGGATCACCCCCGCCGACGGCGCGGCGGGCTCCGTAGCCGCGAAGCCCGCCGCGACGCCGGCACCCGCGACCGCGGCCCCGATGCCCGCCGCGCCGAGCAGACGGCGGCGGGACACCCCCCGGGGCGGGGGCTCGTCGGGCGGGCGCGTGACCGGCCGGTCCGTGAGGGTCACGAGGCCGCCTCCGTGGGAGAAAGTGCGTCGGCGGTCACGAGCTCACCACTCCCGCGACCTGGCTCACCGGCTCGGCCAGCGCGTCGACGACCTCGGCCATCTGCTTCTTGTCGGCGTCGGTCAGGTCGGTGTAGAGCTTGTAGCCGTCGCCGACCCGGTAGCCGGCGAGCAGGTTGTCGACCGCCGTGAACCGCTCGTCCAAGGTCGGACCGAGCTGCTTGTTCTTGTCGTCGATCACCGGCCGCAGCGCGGCGACCGCACCCTGGCTGCCCTCGACGTTGGCCTTGAAGTCCCACAGATCGGTGTGCGAGTAGCGGTCCTCCTCGCCGGTGATCTTGCCCGTGGCCACCTCGTCGAGCAGCTCCTTGGCGCCGTTGGCCAGCTCGACGGGCGTGAAGGTCAGCGTGGGGACGCGCGCCTGCAGGTCCTTGGTGTCGGCGACGAGCTGGTCGGCGACCTTGTCGGAGTCGGGCTGCAGGCCGGTCACCCACAGGTCCTTCTCCAGCCGGTGGAAGCCCGTCCACGCGACCCCGGGGTCGCGCTCGTCGTCCGCACGGCCGTCCAGCTTCGGGTCGAGGTCGCCGAAGGACTCCGCCACCGGCTCGATCCGCTCGTAGTACGTGCGCGCGACCGGGAAGAGCGTCTTGGCCCCGGCGACGTCGTTGCGCTTCACCGCGTCGACGAACTCCTGCGTCTTGGGCACGAGCGCGTCCACCTGGGACTGGACGTAGCGCTTCCAACTGGCCGTGGCCTCGGCCAGCTTGGCGTTCTCGTCGGTGGCGCGGGCGGCCGTGCCGGTGACCGTGAACGGCGCGCGGATGCCGTCGCCGACCATGCCCGGCTTGCACGCCGTGGTGTAGGTGCCGCCGTCGGGCACCTCGACGATGAGCTGGCTGGTGAGCCCGGGACCGATGTTCTCCACCTCGCCCATGATCCGGTCGCCGGTGCCGTACAGGTAGAACTCGGTGGTCTTGGTGCCGGTGTTGTTGATCGAGAAGCTGATCTTGCCCGCGGGCGCGCTGGCCGTGCTGATCTCGCAGCTGGTGTCGGCGGCCTTCACCGTGATCGGGCCGGGCGCACCGGGCGTCGACGCCGACGGCGCCGTGCTCGTGCAACCGGCAAGCGCGACAGCGGCGGTGACGACGCCTGCCGCGCCCACGGTGACGGCGGATCTGCGGGACATGGCGAGATCTCTCCTAGCGGGTGGTGGCGGGGGCGGGTGTCCGGGCCCGTTGGGGACGCAGGAACAGCGTCAGCACGATGCCGACGTACAGCACCCAGACCACGGCCTGCACCACGGTGGTCTGGGGGGAGAAGTTGAAGACGCCCTTGAGCAGCACCCCGTACCAGGAGTCCGGCGGGACCGCGCCGCTGACGTCGAACGCGAGCCTGTGCAGACCCGGCAGGATCCCCGCCTCCTGCAGGTCGTGCACTCCGTACGCCAGGATGCCGGCCGCCACGAAGATCAGCAGCGCGCCGGTGACCATGAAGAAGCGGCCCAGGTTGATCTTCACTGCGCCGCGGTAGAGCAGGTAGGCCAGTAGCACGGCCACGGCGATGCCGAGCAGGAAGCCGATGAGCGGCTGGGTGGTCTCGCCCGTCGCCTGTGCCGCGGTGAAGAAGAACAGCGCTGTCTCCAGCCCCTCCCGGCCGACGGCCAGCGCGGCCATCACGACGATCGCGGTCGTGCCCATCCTGATCGCGTCTTCGAGCTTCCCGCGCAGCTCCGCCGAGATCGTGCGCGCGGTGCGCCGCATCCAGAAGATCATCCATGTGACGAAGCCCACCGCGATGATCGACAGCGAGCCGCCGAAGCCCTCCTGCGCCTCGAACGTGAGCGCCTGCTGGGTGAGCGCGAGCGCCGCGGTGACGGCCACGCTCACCGCCACGGCCAGCGCGACGCCGAGCCAGACCTTGGGCAGCACGTCGCGCCGGTTCGTGCGCACGAGGAAGGCGACCAGGATGCTGACGACCAGCGCGGCCTCGAGGCCCTCTCGCAAGCCGATCAGGAAGTTGCCCAGCATGGCTCCCTCTCCTTAGGGCAGGCTTGCTTGTCCGCGGGGAGGCTAGCCGTTTGTTTCGCGAGGGGGAAGGGGTGCCTAACCTTGGCTGGCGTCGCCGAGCGCCATGCGAGCCCGGACTTCGCCGAGCGCCTCCTGGTATTCCGGGCGCGGATCCATCGCGGCGGCCATCTTGTACTGGGCGTGCGCCTCGGCGAGGCGACCCTGCCGCTGCAGCGCCTTGCCCAGCGCGAAGCGGGCGTAGTGGTCGGCCGGGTCGAGCTCCAGCACCCGGGTGAACGCCTCCTCGGCCCGCGCGAGCTGGGCGGAGTTGAGGTAGGCGCGGCCCGCGAGGAGCTGCACGGAGGCGCTGTCGGGCCGGTCGGCGAGCAGCGGCAGCAGCGCTTGGAGCGCATCGAGCGGCCTGCTTCTCGCGACGAGCATCTCGGCGCGGCGGAAGGACTCGAACAGGCTCGTCATGGTCGTTCCCACGGTAAGGGCATCCGCCACGAACCGCGAGGCTTGACATCCTCCCCGGGCGAGGGGTCGATGCCCGTTAGGCTGACGCACCGAGGACGCGGATTCGTGGGACGGAGCAGCGGTGGCGGTCATCGAGCAGGTCGGGGCACGTGAGATCCTCGATTCGCGGGGCAACCCGACGGTCGAGGTGGAGGTGGCGCTCGACGACGGCACACTGGCCCGTGCGGCCGTGCCGTCCGGGGCGTCGACGGGTGAGCACGAGGCGCACGAGCTGCGCGACGGCGACCCGCTGCGCTTCGGCGGCAAGGGGGTCGAGAAGGCCGTTTCGGCGGTGCTGGACGAGATCGGCCCCGAGCTCGTGGGCATGGAGGCGGTCGACCAGCGGCTGGTCGACCAGCGCCTCGTCGACCTCGACGGCACCCCGGCCAAGTCGCGGCTGGGGGCCAACGCGCTGCTGGGCGTCTCGCTGGCGGTGGCCAAGGCGGCGGCGGAGTCGTCGGGGCTGGAGCTGTTCCGCTACGTCGGCGGCCCCAACGCGCACGTGCTGCCGGTGCCGATGATGAACATCATCAACGGCGGGGTGCACGCCGACACGTCCGTCGACGTGCAGGAGTTCATGATCGCCCCGGTGGGCGCCGACTCGTTCAAGGAGGCGCTGCGCTGGGGCGCGGAGGTCTACCACGCGCTCAAGTCCGTGCTGAAGGGCAAGAAGCTCGCCACGGGGCTCGGCGACGAGGGCGGCTTCGCCCCCGACCTTTCCGGCTCCCGCGCCGCGCTGGACCTCATCGCGGAGGCGGTGGACAAGACCGGCTACACGCTGGGCCGCGACATCGCGCTGGCGCTGGACGCCGCCGCCACCGAGTTCTACGCCGACGGCAGCTACTCCTACGAGGGCAAGAAGCTGTCGGCGGCCGAGCTGACCGACGTCTACGCAGGCCTGGTGACGGACTACCCGCTGGTTTCGCTGGAGGACCCGCTGGCCGAGGACGACTGGGACGGCTGGGTCGCGCTCACCAGCGCCCTCGGGTCGAAGGTGCAGATCGTCGGCGACGACCTGTTCGTCACCAACCCCGAGCGGATCGACGACGGCATCGCGCGCGGCGCCGCCAACGCGCTGCTGGTGAAGGTCAACCAGATCGGCACGCTCTCGGAGACCCTCGACGCCGTCACGCTCGCGCAGTCCTCCGGCTACCGCTGCATGATGAGCCATCGCTCGGGCGAGACCGAGGACACGACGATCGCCGACCTCGCCGTCGCCACCGGGTGCGGGCAGATCAAGACCGGCGCGCCCGCCCGCTCCGACCGGGTCGCGAAGTACAACCAGCTGCTGCGCATCGAGGAGGGCCTCGGCGACGCGGCGCGCTACGCGGGCGACTTGGCGTTCCCCCGGTTCACCGCCCCCTGATGGCGAGTCTCGGAATCCGACACGGCGAGTCGCGGTTCTCGACACGCCGTATCTCG
Organism: uncultured Actinomycetota bacterium; assembly: GCA_963822805.1. GTDB lineage: Bacteria > Actinomycetota > Actinomycetes > Mycobacteriales > Pseudonocardiaceae > Pseudonocardia. The sequence goes on from CAWGIV010000015.1 coordinate 148,261, forward strand.
GATTTCGGCCCGGTGTAACGGTGTAAGGGGGCGCGGTGGCCGAGGCGAACCGACAGCGCCGGGCGGCGCGGCCCGCCACCGCACCGACCGCGGCCCGGCGGCGGGGGCCGCAGCTGACCCGCGGGCGGTCGCGGGGCGTCGTCGCGGCGACGACGGGCCTGCTCGGCCTGTCATCCACCCGCCGCGCCGCGATCCTCGCCCTCGTCGTGTGCGCGCTCGCGCTCTCGGTCGTCGTCCCGCTGCGCAACTACGTGTCCCAGCGCCAGGAGCTGGCCGACGTCACCCAGCGGCAGGAGGCCCTGTCGGCGGAGGTGGCGCAGCTGCAGGCCGAGCGGGCGCGGCTGTCCGACCCGGCGGAGGTCGAGGCGCAGGCCCGGTCGCGGCTCGGGTACGTCGTGCCGGGCGAGGTGCCCTACGTCGTGCAGCTGCCGTCCGCGCCGGCGGGCCCGACGACGGCCTACGGGAACGGCACGCCCTGGTACCACACCCTGTGGCGGCAGATGGCGGCGGGGTCGCCGTGAACGTCGTCACGCAGACCGATCTCGACGCCGTCGCCGCCCAGCTCGGCCGCCGCCCGCGCGGGGTGCTGGACGTCGCGCGCCGCTGCCCGTGCGGGCAGCCCGCGGTGGTGCGCACCGCCCCGCGTCTGCCCGACGGCACCCCGTTCCCCACGCTCTACTACCTCACCTGCGCCCGGCTCGCCGCCCGCATCGGCACGCTCGAGGCCGAGGGTCGCATGAAGGAGATGACGGCCCGGCTCGCCGCGGACCCGGAGCTGGCGGCGGCCTACCGGCGCGCACACGAGGCCTACCTCGCCGAGCGTGACGCGATCGCCGCGCTCGGCACCGACGTCAGCGCGGGCGGGATGCCGGACCGCGTGAAGTGCCTGCACGTGGCCACCGCGCACGCGCTGGCCGCCGGGCCCGCCGTGAACCCGTTCGGCGACGAGGTGCTCGCCGAGCTCGACGGCTGGTGGGTGGCGGGACCCTGCGTCACACCCCCGAACTCAGATGGGGCGTGACCCGGGCGACCAGCGGCTCGGTGGCGGCCTCGACGGGCAGCGTGCCCGCCGTGCGCCACGGCCCGTCGGGCAGAAATCGGGACGCCACGAACGCCGCCGCCACCTCGTCCGGGGCGTGCCGCAGCAGCAGGCTGCCCTGCAGGCACAGCGCGAGCAGCTCGGCCATCCGCCGGGCCCGGCGCGGCTCGCGGCTGCGCAGCTCGGTGCGCAGCTCCCGCACCGCCCGGTCGAACCACTCGTCCGCGCCCGCTGCCGCGTCCAGCTCGGCGATCACCGCCGCCACGGCCTCGGGCTCGCGGCTCAGCGCCCGCAGCACGTCCAGCGCCGTGACGTTGCCCGAGCCCTCCCAGATCGAGTTGAGCGGCGCCTCCCGATAGCGCCGCGGCAGCCCCGAGTCCTCGACGAACCCGTTGCCGCCCAGGCATTCCAACGCCTCCGCCAGCACGGTGGGCGTCCGCTTGCACACCAGGTACTTCGCCGCGGGCAGGGCCAGGCGCAGGAACGCGCGCTCCTCCCGGTCGACCGCGCCCGCCAGCCGCAGCGCCAGCGCGGTGGCCGCCTCCGACTCCAACGCGAGGTCGGCGATCACCGTCTGCATCAACGGCTGATCCGCCAACACCGCGCCGAAGGCGCTGCGGTGCGCGACGTGGTGGGCCGCCTCCGACAGCGCCGCCCGGACCAGCGACGCCGAGCCGAGCACGCAGTCCAGCCGGGTCATCGACACCATCTCGATGATCGTCGCGACGCCGCGGCCCTCCGTGCCCAGCCGCCACCCGACCGCGCCCTCGTACTCGATCTCGGCCGACGCGTTGGACCGGTTGCCGAGCTTGTCCTTCAGCCGCATCAGCCGGATGCCGTTGCGCGTGCCGTCGGGCAGCACGCGGGGGAGCACGAAGCAGGTGAGCCCGTCCGGGGCCTGCGCCAGGGTGAGGAACAGGTCGTTCATCGGCGCGGAGGTGAACCACTTGTGGCCGACGAGCCGATAGGTGCCGTCGCGGGCGGGCTCCGCGCGCGTGGTGTTGGCGCGCACGTCCGAGCCGCCCTGCTTCTCGGTCATCGACATCCCGGCGAGCAGCCCGGGTTTCGCGGCGGGCGGGCTGAGACCGAACGCGTACGTCGTCGAGCGCAGGCCCGGCTCGTACGCTTCGGCCAGCGCGGGGCTGTGGCGCAGCGCGGGCACGGCCGCGTACGTCATCGAGATCGGGCAGCAGTGGCCGGACTCCAGCTGCCCCATCAGGTAGAACCCGGCCGCCCGCGCGACGTGCGCCCCGGATCCGGCTTCGCCCGCCCACGGTGTGCCGTGCAGCCCCGAGCCGACCGCCCGGCGCAGCAGCCAGTGCCAGGACGGGTGGAACTCGACCTCGTCGATCCGGTTTCCCCAGCGGTCGTGGGTGTGCAGGACGGGCGGGTGGACGTCGGCGAGCCGGGCGTGCTCCTGGGCCTCGCCCGACGCGATCAGCGCGGCGAGGTGCTTCAACGCAGGCAGCGCGTCGCCCGCGCCCTCGCGGGACAGGGCCGCGGTGAGCGCCGGGTCGCAGGCCAGCGGGTCGTACTCGACCAGGGGCGGCGGCTGGTTGGCCACGGCCCGTACGGTAGGCGCATGTCCCGCGTCGCCGCCATCGACTGTGGCACGAACTCGATCCGGCTCCTGGTCGCCGACGTCACCGAGTCCTTCGACGGCACCCCGGCGCTGCGCGACATCTACCGCGAGCAGCGGGTGGTGCGGCTGGGGCAGGGGGTGGACGCCACCGGTGTGCTGGACCCGGCGGCGCTGGAGCGCACCCGCGCCGCGCTGGCCGACTACACCGCCGTGCTGCGCCGCAAGGGCACCGAGCGCGTCCGGATGGTGGCCACCAGCGCCACCCGCGACGCCCGCAACCGCGACGACTTCTTCGGCATGGTCCGCGCCACCCTCGGCGTCGACGCGGAGATCATCACCGGCGACGAGGAGGCGCGGCTGTCGTTCGCGGGCGCGGTGGGCGAGCTCGACCCGGCGGACGGCCCGTTCGTGGTCGTCGACACCGGTGGCGGCTCCACCGAGCTGGTGGTCGGCGAGCTCACCCCGGACGGGGTGGCGGTGCGCGCCGCGCACTCGGCCGACATCGGCAGCGTCCGCATCACCGAGCGCTGCCTTCAGGGTGACCCGCCCAGTGCCGACGAGATCGCCAAGGCCCGCTCGCTGGCCGCGGAGGTGCTCGAGGAGGCGTTCGCCGCGGTGCCGGTCGAGGGCGTGCGCACCTGGGTCGGCGTCGCGGGCACGATCACCACGCTCGCCGCCTACGCGCAGCGGCTGCGCGCCTACGACCCGGCGGCGGTGCACCTGTCCCGGCTCTCCGTCGACGACCTGCACCGCGTCGCCGACGAGCTGCTCGGCATGACCCGCGCGCAGCGTGGCGAGCACCCGGCCATCGACCCCGGCCGGATCGACGTGATCGGCGGCGGCGCGCTGATCGTCGACGTGCTGGGCGCCGCGCTGCACGACCGCGCGGGCATCGCCGAGCTGGTGATCAGCGAGCACGACATCCTCGACGGCATCGCCCGCACGCTCGCGTGAGCTCTGTCGGCCCTGCCACGCTGTCCGAGCTGGACGCCGAGCTCGTCGACTGCCGCGCCTGTCCCCGGCTGGTGGCCTGGCGGGAGAAGGTGGCGGCGGAGAAGCGCGCCGCGTTCCGGGACGAGACCTACTGGGGACGCCCGGTGCCCGGCTTCGGCCCGGCGGACGCCCGGCTGCTGATCGTGGGTCTCGCGCCCGCCGCGCACGGCGGCAACCGCACGGGCCGGATGTTCACCGGCGACCGCTCCGGCGACGTCCTCTTTGCCGCGCTGCACGCCGTCGGCCTGGCCAACCAGGCGACCGCGACGCACATCGGCGACGGCCTGGCGCTGCGCGGCACCCGGATCACCGCGCCCGTGCACTGCGCGCCGCCGGACAACAAGCCCACGCCTGCCGAGCGCGCCGCCTGCTCGCACTGGCTGCGCGCGGAGCTGCGGCTGCTGGCGCCGCGGGCGGTCGTCGTTCTCGGGGCGTTCGGCTGGCAGGCGCTGCTGCCGGTGCTCGCCGACGCGGGTTGGGCGGTGCCGCGGCCGCGTCCGCGCTTCGGGCACGGCGCGCGGGTCGACCTGTCCGGGGAGCGCGGGCCGCTGGCCGTCTTCGGCTGCTACCACGTGTCGCAGCAGAACACGTTCACCGGACGGCTGACCCCCGCGATGCTGGAGGAGGTCCTGCGCACGGCCGCCGCCGCGGCGGGCGTGTACTGAATCGTCACAGACATCACCCACGCGACGGGTGCCGTGGTGGGACCATGGGCTTATGGCCCGCGCAACCAGGATCGTCATCGTCGGCGGCGGGTACGTCGGCATGTACACGGCGTTGCGGCTGCAAAAGAAGCTGCGCCGCGGCGAGGCCGAGGTCACCGTGATCGACCCCCAGCCGCACATGACCTACCAGCCGTTCCTTCCGGAGGCGTCCGCGGGCTCCATCGAGCCCCGCCACGTCGTCGTGCCGCTGCGGCGGGTGCTGCGCAGGTGCCAGGTGCTCACGGGCCGCGTCACGTCGATCAGCAACGCCGGCCGCGAGGTCACCGTCGAGCTGGCCGACGGCCACGTCACGTCCCTCGGCTACGACGTGCTGGTGGTGGCGCCCGGCTCGGTCGCGCGCACGCTGCCGATCCCCGGGCTCGCCGAGCGCGGCATCGGGTTCAAAACCATCGGCGAGGCCATCTACCTGCGCAACCACGTGCTGTCCCGGCTCGACGCCGCCGACACCACGATCGACCCGACACTGCGGAGCAGACTGCTCACGTTCATGGTGGTCGGCGGCGGCTACGCGGGCGTCGAGGCGCTGGCCGAGCTGGCCGACATGGCCCGCTACGCGAGCCGCTACTACCCGACGATCGACCGCGCGGACATCCGCTGGATCCTCGTCGAGGCCTCCGGGCGGATCATGCCCGAGGTCAGCCCGAAGATGGGCCGCTACACCGTGGAGCGGCTGCTGGACGCCGCCATCGAGGTCAACCTCGACACCCGCGTGAAGTCCATGGTCGGCGGGCACGTCGAGCTCGACGACGGCCAGGAGTTCGACACCGACACCGTCATCTGGACGGCCGGGGTCAAGCCGAGCCCTATGCTCGAAGCGACCGACCTCCCGCGGGACCGCCGGGGCCGCGTCGAGTGCGGCGCCGACCTGCAGGTGAAGGACATGCCAGGAGTGTTCTGCGCAGGCGACTGCGCGGCCGTCCCGGACCTGTCGAAGGACGACCCCGAAGCGCGCACCAGCCCATCCGCCCAGCACGCCGTGCGGCAGGCGAAAGTGTTGGGCGACAACGTGATCGCCCACCTGCGCCGCCTTCCGCTCACGGACTACAAGCACAGCTACGCGGGCTCGGTCGCGAGCCTGGGGCTCTACAAGGGCGTCGCCGAGATCTACGGCGTGAAGCTGCGCGGCATCGTCGCGTGGTTCATGCACCGCACCTACCATGTGAGCCGCATGCCCACCTGGAACCGGCGGATCCGGATCCTGTTCGACTGGACGGGCGCGCTGTTCCTCGGCCGCGAGGTCGTGTCGCTGGGGCAGATCAACGAGCCCAAGGCGGAGTTCGAGCGCGTCGCAGCGCCGGAGCGGACGGTCAGCGCGGGCACTTCGGGGTCGTAGGCTGACGCCGCCGCCCCCGTAGCCCAACCGGCAGAGGCAAGCCCCTTAAAAGGGTTCGAGTGTGGGTTCGAGTCCCACCGGGGGCACCCTGATAATCGCGCTCTGACCAGCGTCGATGCAGTCAACTTGTGCTCTTGTGCTGTCCGGTCGCGTCCGGCTGACCCCCGCTCACCCCGGCCGTCTGCGTCGAATACGCGTCGAAGCTTCACGACCCGCCCAACACGGCATCGATCCGGCGGCGCGCGGCGTCCTCCTGGCCGACGAGGCACTTGGCGTAGATCTGGAGCAGGACGGCGACGCCATGCCCGGCCCACGCGGCGACCTGGGTGGCGGGCACACCGGCGTTGAGCCTTGTCGACACGGCCGCGTGCCGAAGGTCGTAGGGCCTGCGCGCCAAGGGGAGCGGACCTCGTCAGCCGTGAGTGCAGCGACGCGAGCCTTTCGCCAGACGCGACAGTAGGTGCGCTCGGACATCTCCCCGCTCCGGATGCCACGGAACAGCAAGCCGTCCGGTGCCGTTGCCGAACGTTTCCAGGTGCGCATGCAGCAGCGCCGTCTGCGGGGGCGGGCAGGGGACAATCCGGGTCTCACCACGGGCGCGGTGCTTGAGCGGCCGTTCCTCCGCCGTCGTCCGCTGTCGGTCCACGCCGGTCCGGCGACCGGCAACGAGGATTCCAGCAGCAGCTCGCCCCAACCGTTGACGGGCAGCGCGAGGTTGACCTTGCAGAGCATCAACGCCTCGGCGGGACGCAGCGCGGCATAATACATGGCGCCGAAGAACGCTACGAGCCGGTCCCCGCTGGGCTTCTGGACCGCCACCGCGTCGAGCAGGGCACGGGCTTGCTCTGGGTTCACCACAACTCGCCGATCCACGGCCTGTGCCACCTTGGGTGCCTTTCTCGGCAGTACAGTGATCGGGTTCTCGGCCAGCAAGCGCCGTTCCACCGCGTACTCCGCGAGGTCGACCAGGACGCCGCGTTGCCGCTGAACGGTTGACGGAGCGGCGAGTCGACCATCCTTCGTGAGCCCGAGCCCATCCAGAACAGCCCGAGCAACCCCGGGCTTGGCGAGCTCGCCGACGTCGCGCGTGTTGCGTTCAAGGCGCTGCCTCCGGCGGCGCGGGCCGGCTACGCCGGCCCCGCTCGGCTCGCGCACTCCTGCCTCCGGCCCGTGCGCGGCCGGCGTGGCCGACAGCCGGCCATCTCGCAGGAGGCATTGGCCTCGACCACAACACGTTCATCGACGTCACCGCCACGCGATGATGAGCCCGTGCTCGCCTCGGAGATGCTCGGCTTCCCACCCGATGCGCGGGTCCTGCTCGTCAACGCCGACGACCTCGGCATGCACTCCGCCGTCAACCGAGGCGTACTCGACGCGATCGAGAATGGCATCGCCCGGTCCTGCAGCCTGATGGCCCCGTGCCCCGCCGCCGACGACGCGCTGGGCCTGTTGCGCGACCACCCGCACATCCCCTTCGGCGTCCACCTCACCCTCGTGCGGGACGACCCCTCGGACACCTGGACCCCGGTGTCTCCGGCTTACGACGTTCCGACGCTGGCCGATCACCTCGGGCGGCTGTTTCTGCACATCCAGGCCCCGCAGATGCTCGCCCGGCTGCGTATCGACGAGGTGGACCGGGAGTTCCGTGCCCAGCTCCACGCGGTCCTGGCCACCGGTCTACGGCCTACCCACCTGGACTTCCACAGCCTGGCCGACGGCGGGCGAGACGACGTGCTCAACGTCGCCCTGACGCTCGCCCAGGAGCACGGTCTCGCCGTCCGGGTGTGGCTCGATCGCAACCGGGACGTCGCCCGCCACCGCGGCCGTCCGGTGGTCGATCACGCCTTCCTCGACAGCTTCCAGCTCGATGTCGACGCGAAGGACGACCGGTACGCCACGCTGCTGCGCTCCCTGCCCGCCGGACTCACCGAGTGGGCGGTGCACCCGGCCGTTGACCAAGAACCACCGACTCCCGAACCGTCCGGGTGGCTGGTGCGCTCCACCGACCACCGGTTCCTCGTGTCGGCCCGAGCTCGGGAACTCGTCGAGGCCGAGGGCATCGTGCTCATCGACTATCGCCCCCTGCAACAGGTGTGGACCAGTGCCTGAGAACGAATAAGAACCCCGGGCTCCGCCCGCACCGGCACCGCTCGCAAATCGGGGGGAGGGGCACCGGGGGCGGCGACCTCCTCCCGGCACGCCACGAGGGCAGCCGGACCGGCCACCGGGGCGCAAGGCGAAGAGCGTGCCCTGCGCCCCGGCACCCGGCCCGGCAGGGACGAGCCCGCGCCGCGAGGAGATCACCACCCAGCCTGGGGCGCGTGAAGGAAGGGACGCCCGGGGCCGTCTGCGCCGAATACGTGCCGAAGTTCGGGACGATCAAGGCCGGGGGAGCGGAGACGTGCAGGTCATCAGAGGCCGCGTCGAGCCCTCGTCGAGCTTCCCCTTAAAAGGGTTCGAGTGTGGGTTCGAGTCCCACCGGGCACCCGCGCCGGGGCCATCGGCCGACTTCGCACCCTCTCGACGCACTTCGCACCCCGCCGGCGGGGTACGAAGCGACGCAAGGGGTGGAAGTCGGTCCGGCCGCCGTGCCGCCGAGGTTTTCCGACCCACCCAACACGGCATCGATCCGGCGGCGCGCGGCGTCCTCCTGGCCGACGGGCCACAACCCGGGCGGCTGCCGGTAAGGTGTGGTCGGCCCCGATGACGCCTCTCGGTGTCGCTGCGCGGCCGACGAAACGTCGGTCCCTGCGCTCGAAGGGAACCTCAGCGGGTTTTCTCCGCGCTGCAACCCCGCTGAGGTTCCGCTCGAGCGTCGTCCGACACCTGCGGCGGGTAGCCTCCGTTCAGAGGACGACCTTGTCCGTTGCCGCTCGGAGGCCAAGGGCGTGCACATGCGCCGCGACGGTCAGCAGCTCGACGAGTCGAGGTGACAGGTGGTCTCGGCCGCGTAACGCAGCGCCCCGGCGACGTCATCGGGTGTCAGGTCGGGGAGGTCGCGGCAGATCTCGTCGACCGTCATGCCGTCGGCAACCATGGAGACGACGGTGGCGACCGGGATGCGAAGGCCACGGATCGTCGGGACGCCCGCCATGAGGTCGGGGTCCACCGTGATCCAGGTGAAGGTCATGCGGTAGGGGTTGGTCGGGTCTGGCCTAGGTCGGCCCCGCTGCGCCCCCTCCACGGTAGATCGCCGGAAGTGGGACATGACGGCCATATGTGAGCATTCCAAAATAAGGTGAGTTTCCGGTGTGTCGCGGTCGCAGGTGTGCTAGTGGCCGAAGCGCTCGCGCGGTGGGGGGTCGGGGATGGTGATCCCGGCGGTGGCGGCGTGTGCGCGTAGGTCCTCGGGGGTGTAGAGGAGCTCGGGGCCGGCGGCGAGGGCGGGGTGGGCGGTGCCGAGCAGAGCGGTGATGGCTCGCACGGCGGGGGCGATGGTGGTGGGGTGGGCGCCGAGCAGGGCGGCGATGTTGGTGTAGGGCATGCCGTGGCGGTGGTGGTAGATGGTGGCCAGCAGCATCGTGTCCAGGGTGTAGGTGAACGGGGCGGTCGGGCCGGTGCGGGCCCGGCGGGTGCCGCCGCGGTCGCGGTGCAGGCGTTGTTCGCGGGCGGCGGCCCAGGGCAGTTGCAGGTCGGCGGCCAGGGCGGTGAACTCGGCGCGGGACAGCCCGGTCAGTTCCGGGCCGGCCAGGGCGGTCACGACCGGGGCGAGCGCGGCGCGGGTGTCGGCGGGGGTCGGCGCGGCGGAGGTGGCGGCGGGGGTGGCGGGCCGCCAGACCGGCAGCAGGGTGTAGTTCCAGTCGCCGTGGAAGTCGTGGCGGGCCAGCGCGCGGTCTTCCAGCTCGTGCATCTGCGCGTCGCTGATCTCGATCCCGGTGGGGTAGCAGGCCTGGTCCAGGACGGCGGTGACCGCCAGCCCGGTCGCGGTGCTGACCGCGCCGATGGTGTTGATGATGACGTCGTGGCTGGTCAGCGGGCGACCACGCCAGGCCAGGGTGATCTGGGAGAACAACCGGTGCTCGATCCGGTTCCACTTGGAGGTGCCCGGCGGGAAGTGACACACCGTGATCTGCAGGCCGGTGTCCTGGCCGAACCGGGCGAGCCCGGCCTTCCACGCCCGGTTGCGCCGGCCGTTGGCCCCGCCGGCGTCGCAGGTGATCAGCAGCCGCGCCGCGTGCGGGTAGGCGCCCGCGCCGACCCGGTCCCACCAGCGGCGCACCGACTCCACCGCGAACGCGGCGGTGTTGTGATCGACACCGACGTTGACGAACCCGGTGTTCGCGCCCACGTCATACACCCCGTACGGGATGACGTGCCCGCCCTGGCCGTCCGCGACGTCCTGGTCGCCGAAGCTGTGGCTGCGGACCTGCCGCGGGTCCCCCCGGGGCCGCCACTCCCGCCCCGCCTGGGCGAACTCGCCGACCTGTTCCTTTTTCTTGGCGTCCACGCTGATCACCGGCTGCCCGTCGGCCAGGTGCCGGGCGGCCTGCCCGGCCAGATAGCCGAACTGGGCGTCCCGGTCCGGATGCCTCTTACCCTCGGTGACCTTGGCGTTGGCCTGGGTGGAGAACCCCTGCTCGTGCAGCAGCCGCCACACCGACTGCGGGCTGGCGCGGTGCCCGAGCGCGGCCAACTCCCGCGCCAGGTTCGCCACGCTCTTGGTCGTCCACACCAGCGGTGACTGCGGATCCCCCCGCGTCGAGTCCGCCACCAGCCCCAACAGCGCCGCCACCAGCCCCGGATCGGTCTCGGTCAGCGGCTTACGACCCCCACCCGGGCGGCGCACCCGACCCGCCGGGACCGACCGGCCGGACTCCAGCTCCGCCGCCCCGTCGGCCACCGTCTGCCAGGACACCCCCGCCACCCGCGCCACCGCGGCGACCCCACCATCCCCGGCCGCCCGCGCCACCGCACCCAACGTCAACCGCCGGGCCCGCTCATCCAGCCCCGGCAGCAGCAACTCCAGCTGCGGCCCCATCAGCTCCACAAGCCCCGCGTTCGCGCCCATACCATGACCCTGGCACCGACACACCGGAAACACACGTTATTTTGGAATTCTTACATTTGGCGCGCAAGTCCCATTTCCGCCGATCAGCGCGCTAAGGAGTGCGGGGTCCTACCGGGGCACCCTCTCAGATCGGCCTTAACGAGCGCGCGTCGCGAAGGTCGGTATCGTCCGCACTGGTCGCGGACCGGAAGGAGAGGTACACATGGAGCAACAAGAGATCGCCGACGAGCTGTCCGAGACGGGCGCTCAGGAACTGCTCGCGTCCACGTCGGCCGCCCACCTCGCCTACACGTCCGAGGACGGCACCCCACGAGTAGTCCCGGTCGGATTCTTCTGGACCGGCCAGGAGTTCGTGGTCGCATCCACTCCGAACTCGCCGAAGGTCGCGGCGTTGTCGGTTCACCCCGACGTCGCGTTGGCTATCGACGGAGGTGACAAGCCTGACGAGGCCCGAGCGTTGTCGATCCGCGGTACGGCGAGCGTCACGATCCTCGACGGCGTTGTGCCGGAGTACCTCCAAGCCGCCAGGAAGAGCATGGACGCCGAGGCCGCGGCTCAGTTCGAGCGAAACGTCCGCGATGTGTACGACCAGCAGGCCCGAATCGCGATTACGCCGAGGTGGGTGCGCTTCTACGACTTCGGCGCCGGTCGGCTGCCCCGGTCGCTACAGGACTTCATCGACCGCAAGAAGAACCCCGGCGATTGACGGTGCGGAGCGACAGGTAGGCGGCGGCAACCCTCGGCGATCGCCGCGGCGCCGAGTCGTCGAGCACGGTGGCCGACGAAACGTCGGCGCGGGTGCTCGAACGCGACACCAGCGGGGTTTTGACGCGGTCAACCCCCGTCAGAGCAATCTCGAGCGCCATGCGACCCCGGCGGTCGCACTCCGGTCTCCCGCCCGCCGTTCAGCGTCGCGAGCGCGCCTCGGACTTCTCACCGACATTCTCCGACGTCGCTGACACGGCATACCGGCTGACCGTATGGCTAGGGCGGCTCGTACCCGCCTACCGTCTGTGGCATGGGTGCGCTGTTGGCGATGCTGAGCCTCGCCCTCGCCGCGATCTTCGCCGTCTTGGTCGTGCGGCCCCGGTGCGGACGGTTGGCGGCGGTGGCGCACACGCTGATGGGGCTGGGCATGGCGGCGATGTTCTGCCCGTGGGGCGACCCCGTGCCGCCGCTGCTCGGGGCGGGCGTGTTCGCGGCAGTCGCGGCGTGGTTCGGCGGACGGCTGGTGCGCGGCGTCCCGGCGGGGCCGGGTGGGGCGGCGCATCTGGTGGTGGCGCCCGCTGCGATGGCGGCGATGTACCTGAGCCACGGCTCCGGCGGGCACCCCGCTGGATCCGTCCCGGTCGCCGCGTTGTGGCTGGGTCTCGCTGGCTATTTCGGCTGGCACGCCGCGGCGAGCGCAGGTAGCGCCCGGCAGGCGTGGACGGGCAGCACCCGTAGCGACGGGGTGCTGATGGCGCCGCCCGCCCGAGGGCTGTGGGTGGAGCCGGGCGCGCACGTCGTGATGAGCGGACTGATGGCAGCGATGTTCCTCAGTGCGCTTTGACGGTCGGGACGACCGATTAGCCCGGGCTCGTCGCCCACCTGACCGTTAGCACCTGCGAACTTCTCGGCGTGATCCCGAACCCGCCGCAACGGCGCTCCGTCACCGCAGATGAGGGGCGCGGCCGGAAGCGTCGGGGTGGGGACCCAAGACAGCCCGGAAAGCTCCGCGCCCCTCGCCCGGCGGCTCCCTGGGGAGCGGGGCCGCCCCGGATCCACGGGGAGCGGATCACCCATGTCCTTGCTGCGTAGGAGTGTCAACGCCGTCCTGCTGGCGATGCTCGTGATCGTGCTGGCGCCTGACCCGCAGCCCACCGTGGCACCGCAGGCCTTCTCGTCCGACGTCCTCTGGGACGACTCCTGGACGAGCGGCTCGTTCGTCGACGCGGGCGCCACCCTGTATCGGCACGACCCCGAGTTCCTCCTGTGCAAGGCGGGCGGCTGCCCGGCCGTCGACGTCTCCGACCGGGTCGGGCAGGCGGTCGGGATCGTGTGCCGCCGCGACCCCGAGGGCTACGTCAAGCTGTACTACGCGACCGACCAGGAGCCCGCCTGGGCCTTCGCCGCCGACGTCCACGCGAAGGGCCCGGTGCCCGCGTGTGGCGTGTGGGACTGGTGACCTCACGCGGTCAGCGTGCCCTCCAGGGTGGTCACGGCGTGACCTGCGAGCATCACCCGGTCGCCGACGACGCGGGTGCGCACCACGCCGGACCGGGCCGAGGCCTGCAGGCCGACCAGCTCGTCGCGGCCGAGCCGCGCCGACCACAGCGCGGCGAGCGCGGTGTGCGCGCTGCCCGTCACCGGGTCCTCCGGTACGCCGACGGCAGGCGCGAAGAACCGGGACACGAAGTCGAACCCGTCCGATCCGGCGGCCGTGACCGCGACGCCGCGGCGGGTCAGCCCGGCCAGGCGGGGGAGGTCCGGGCGCAGGTCGCGAACGGCGGCCGCGTCGGCGACCTCCGCCACGATGTCGTCCAGCGCACCCGTGTCGAACACGGCGACGAGCGGGGCGCCGAGCGCGTCGGCCAGGCCGTCCGGCGGGGTGATCGGGGTGACCGGGGCGATCGGGAAGTCGAGCGTGATCGTCCCGTCGTCGGCGGCCTCGGCGGTCAGCACCCCCGCCCGCGTGGCGAACCGGACCCCGCCCTTGAGCAGGCCGTCGCTGCGCAGGGCGTGCGCCGTGGCCAGCGTGGCGTGCCCGCATAGCCGCACCTCGACCGCCGGCGTGAACCAGCGCAGGCCCCAGTCCGCGTCGGGGCCGGGCTCGGGGCGGGCGAAGGCGGTCTCCGACAGGTTCATCTCGGCCGCCACCCGCTGCATCCACCCCTCGTCCGGCCAGTCCGGCCCCTCCAGGAGGCAGACGGCGGCGGGGTTGCCCGCGAACGGGCGGTCGGTGAAGGCGTCGATCACTCGGATCCGCATGCCGGTGACGTTAGAGCGTCCAGCAAATGATGCCAATGTGGCCGTGCGGCGGGTCGACCGGGCGCGTGGCGCCCGGGGGCGGGCAGGGGCGGGTTGGGCTGGGGAGCGGGTCGAGATCATCGGTTCGGTGCGGATCCGGCCGGATCTGGCCGCCTTCCGCACCGAACCGGTGATCACTGCGCGGATCCGGCGAAGTTCGCCGCGTGTCGACCCGGGCGCGTGGCGGTGGCCGCGCCGGCCACCGCGACCACCGGTGGGCTGACCCGACCAGCCTCGCAGACCGCGTGAGCGCTTCGCAGAGCCCCCGGCCTCTGCGAGGTGTCAAACGCGTCTGCGAGGAGGGAGGCTCCGCCTCGTGCACGGCGGCCGACAGGCACCTGCGCCAACGCTCAATTGCCGGTCCATTTGAGGTTTAGGCGCGAACGGCGCCGCCGGACAGGGCCGCTTGATCTGGCCCCTCGCTAGCTGACCTCGCAGGCCACGCCGTCGCCGTCGGCGTCGAGTCCGCTGCGGTAGCCGGGGTCGCCCCTCCGCAGCGGTGCCGCGCCCGCGGCCTGCGCCGCCGCGCAGCTCCGGTAATAGACGGCAGAGGCGGGATCCGACGACGGCGCCGACGTGGCGGGTTGCCGGGTGGATGCCACGGGCTTGGATCGGACCACCGTGGGTCGCGCCCGGACGGCGGCGGGTTGGTCCGCCGTGGCGTCGACGGTCGGCTCCCGGGTGGCGGCCATGGTCGGGTCACCGGGGGCCGGGTCAGCGGGGGTGGCGCGGGGTCGGGTCGGCGGCCATGGTCGGGGAAGCGGGGGCCGGGGCGGCGGAGTACGTGGCCGCGCTGGTGTCGGCGGTCGGCGTGCCGGCGCGCGACGCGCCCACCGCTCCGCCGATCAGGACCAGCAGCCCCACGATGCCGACGCCCACCCACAGCGGCTTGCGGCTCCGCCGTGGAAGGCCCGGCCCCGGCGGGACGGGCGTGTGCGGCCACGGCGCCGGGGCGGGTGACGTGCGGGGAGCGGCAGGGGCGGGGTCGGGTGGGAATGCCGTTGCGGCGGGGCCGCCGTCGGGTGGGAAGGCCGTTGCGGCGGGACCGCCGTCGGGTGGGAAGGCCGTTGCGCCGGGGCCGGCGCCGGGTGGGAAGGCGGTTGCGCCGGGGCCGGCGGCGGGTGGGAAGGCGGTTGCGGCGGGGCCGGCGGCGGGTGGGAAGGCGGTTGCGGCAGGGGCGGGGTCGGGTGGGAAGGCCGTTGCGCCGGGGCGCCGGCAGGGGTGGCGCGGGAGGAGGGCGGGCGGGTGGGAAGGCCGCCGTGGCGGAGAGGGCGGCGCCGGGCGCGAAGGCGGCGGGGACGGCGGCAGCAATAGGCCTGATGACGGGCAGCTGCTCGGTCGGCGGGCCGCCCGCGGCGTTGACGGCGGGCAGCCGCAACTCCACCTCGACGCCCCGCTTCCCCAGGACGACCCGCCCGATGCAGCCGGGCCGCCCGCCCCGGCGCAGCACGCTGTCCACGGTCTGCCCGTAGCGCTGCGACATGAGCGCGGTCAGCTCGCCCACCCGCTGCCCATCGAGCCGCGCCTCCAACCGAGGCCCGATCGGCACGAGCTCGATCACGACCCGGCGGCTGCGTCCGCGTTCCGGCTGGTAGCACCACAGCACATCCTGGTGGTGCTCCTCGCCGGTGACGACGACCGAACGCTCGCCGTCGAGCATGGTGAGGCCTGCGGTGAAGTTCTCGGTCATGTGATCCCCGGGGAGCGTGCGGGTGCTGACTGGATGATCGCAAAGCCGCTCAGGGTGTTACCTCCGCGACAGCGCCACCAGCACCGCGTCCTCATGGCCGGGGTTGTGGAGGGACGTCAGCGCGAGGCCGTCGAGGAAAAGGATCGCACCCTGGGTGAACCGGAGACGGCCGCCACGCACGCAACACAGGTCGACCGACCCGTGCTCGATCACGACGAGGGCGTCCACCCAGTCCCCGGCGACGTACGGCATGGACGTCTGGGCGGGGATCGTCACCGTGCGCCGCCGGAAGGCAGGTCCGGGACGCGTCGGGACGGGCGCCTCGTCGTCCTCCACACCAAGCAGACCCGCGCGGACCGGCGAACTCATCTGTGCGCCAGGCCACGGCTGATCACGAGCCGCTGGATCTGGTTGGTGCCCTCGAAGATTTGGGTGATCTTGGCTTCGCGCATGTAGCGCTCGAGGGGGAAGTCGCGGGTGTAGCCGTAGCCCCCGAGCACCTGGACGGCGTCGGTCGTCACCTTCATCGCCGCGTCCGACGCGACCAGCTTCGCCACCGACGCCTGGCGGCTGTACGCGAGGCCCGCGTCGCGGCGGCGGGCGGCGTCGAGGTAGGTGGCGCGGGCAGCGTCGACGGCCGCGGCCATGTCGGCGAGCAGGAAGCCGAGCCCCTCGTGGTCGATGATCGCGCGGCCGAAAGCCGTGCGCTCGTGTGCGTAGTCGACGGCACCGTCCAGCGCCGCCTGCGCGATCCCGGTGGCCACGGCGGCGATGCCCAGCCTGCCCGAGTCGAGCGCGCTGAAGGCGATCGGCAGGCCCTGGCCCTCGCGTCCGACGAGCCGGTCGGCGTCGATCAGCACACCGTCCCACTGTGCGGTCACCGTCGGGATGGCGTGCAGCCCCATCTTCTGCTCCGGCTTGCCGAACGACAGCCCGTCGGCGTGCCCCGGCGCAAGGAAGCACGAGATGCCGCCGGGGCCGGTCCCGGTGCGGGCGAAGAGCGCGTACAGGTCGACCCGGCCGCCGTGCGTGACCCATGCCTTGGTGCCGGTGATCCGGTAGCCGTCGTCGACCCGCTCGGCCTTGCACGTGAGCGCCGCGGCGTCCGACCCGGCCTGCGGCTCCGACAGCGAGTACCCGGCGAGCAGTTCGCCCGCCAGCAGCGGAGGCAGCCAGCGCTCCTGCTGCGCGCGGGTGCCGAAGGCGGCGATCGGGTGGCACGCGAGGGCCTGCACGCTCACCGCCACCGCGACCGCCGCCCAGCGGCTCGCCAGCTCCTCCAGCACCTGCAGGTACACCTCGTAGGGCTGCCCGCCGCCGCCCCACTCCTCGGGGTAAGGCAGGCCCAGCAGCCCCGCCGCGCCGAGCGTGGCGAACAGGCCCTCCGGGTACGTCTCGGCCCGCTCGTGCTCCTCGACCCGCGGCGCGAGCTCCTTGTCGGCGATCTCGCGGACGAGCGCGAGGAGGTCGCGCGCCTCCGGGCTCGGCAGCAGGCGCTCGACGGCCATCATCACTCCCTGGAAGAGGTACGTGCGATACCGATGAGGGTAGAACGCGTCGGCCCGGAGCAACGGAACATCGCGGTGGCCACCGAGCCGGCTCCGGCCGCACGCTGCACCCCTGCCGCGACCGCGCACCCGCGGCGTAGTCTGAACCGGTGCCGGGAGACGGCTCGGTCGTCCTTGACCTGCTGATCTACGCTCTGGTCGCCGCCGCCCCCACCCTGCTGGTCTGGGTGGCCGTCCGGTGGCTGCCGCTTGTCATCGGGCTCCTTCTCGATCTTCGCCTGCGCCGCCGCCGCCCGCCCGGACCGTCGCTGGAGTCCGTGGTCGGCAACCTCCGCAGGCTGCGCCGCGAGGTGCGCGGCAGACCTCCGACGCAGGTGCGCCATCTGGCCCTGCTCTCCGCCTACGACGACACGCTTCTGCAGGCGTGCCGGATCGTCGGCGTCGACGCACCGCTGACCGGCGCCAGCGAGGCCGAGCGGCCGTTCGCCCGCCTGCTCACCGAGGCCCAGCTCGAAGAGGCGGGCATCGCGCTCGATCCGCCCGGCGCGGCTGCGGCATGATCGCAGTGCGCGGATGGCGACAACCGTAAAGGACCCTTTAACCTTCCGGGGAACGACCCGGCAGCCTCGCGCGTTGGACGGGTTGTCTGAGGTTCGACGAGGAGGACCAGGTGCGCAGCAGTAGCAATCCGGCGTTCCGCAACCTGCCGCAAGGGCAGGGGTACGCCACGTTCGACCAGGCTGGATTGGGGGCCGCCACCGCTTCTTACGGCCCGCATACGCCTGTAGATGCCGGGCGCCCCGGCGTCGCCGAACGACCACTCACGGTCGACGACGTCGTTACCAAGACGGGCATCACGGCAGGCGCGGCGATCGTCGCGGGCACGCTCACCGCGATCTCCGGCCTCTACGGGCTGGCCCTGCCCGCGTTCCTGGTGGGCTTCGTCGTCTCACTGGTGCTGATCTTCAAGCCGCACCTGGCCAAGGCGCCTTTGGTGCTGCTCTACTCGGTGGCGATGGGGATGGCCCTCGGCGGGATCTCCGGGCTGCTCAACGGCGTCTATCCGGGCATCGCGCTGCAGGCCATCGTCGGCACGGCGGGCGTGTTCATCGGCATGCTGATCGTCTACAAGACCGGCGCCGTGCGGGTCACACCGCGGTTCACCAAGTGGCTGCTGGGCGCGATGGTCGGCGTCATCGTGCTGATGTTGTTCAACCTGGTGCTGGGCCTGTTCGGCATCAACACCGGGCTCCGCGACGGCGGCCCGCTCGCCATCATCTTCAGCCTCGTCGTCATCGGCGTGGCGGCGTTCAGCCTGCTGCTCGACTTCGACCAGGCCGACCGGGCCATCCGCGGCGGCGCCCCGGCGTCGTTCGCCTGGTACATCGCGTTCGGCCTGATGACCACCCTGGTGTGGCTCTACATCGAGATCCTGCGCCTGCTCAGCTACCTGCGCGACAACTGACGCGCAGCCGCCCGACGGCCCGGCACCCTTCTGGAGCGGGGGGTGCCGGGCCCTCGCGTGTCAGCCCCAACAGATCAACCGAAATAGATCAATGCAGCCGCTCCAGCACCATCGCCATGCCCTGCCCGCCGCCGACGCACATCGTCTCCAGTCCGATCGTCTTGTCGTGTGCGCGCAGCCCGTTGAGCAGCGTGGCGGTGATGCGCGCGCCCGTCATCCCGAACGGGTGGCCCAGGGCGATCGCGCCGCCGTTGACGTTGAGCTTGTCCTCCTCGATCCCGAGGTCGCGGGCCGACGGCAGCACCTGGGCCGCGAACGCCTCGTTGATCTCGACGAGGTCGATGTCGCCGATCGTCATACCGGCGCGGGCCAGCGCCTGCTTCGAGGCTGCCACCGGGCCCAGGCCCATGATCTCGGGGGAGAGGGCGGACACGCCCGTGGCCACCACGCGGGCCAGCGGGGTGATGCCCAGCTCCGCCGCCTTGGTGTCGGACATGATGACCAGCGCGGCGGCGCCGTCGTTGAGGGGGCAGCAGTTGCCCGCCGTGACCCGCCCGTCGGGCCGGAACACCGGCTTGAGCTGGCTGATGGCCTCGTAGGTGACGCCCGGCCGCGGCCCGTCGTCGATGCTGACGACCGCGCCGTCGGGCAGCGTGACCGGGGCGATCTCACGGGCGAAGAAGCCGTTGGCGATGGACTTCTCGGCGAGGTTCTGGGAGCGGACGCCGAAGCGGTCCATCTCCTCCCGGGTGACGCCCTTGACTCGGGCCAGGTTCTCGGCGGTCTGGCCCATCGCGATGTAGATGTCGGGGAGGTGCTCGTCGGCGCGCGGATCGCTCCACTCGTCCGCACCGTTCTCCGCAACGTGCCGCGTGCGGTCCTCGGCGTCGGCGAAGAGGGGGTTGTGGGTGTTCGGCCACGAGTCGGAGTTGCCCGCGCCGAAGCGCGAAACCGTCTCGACCCCCGCCGAGATGAACACGTCGCCCTCGCCCGCCTTGATCGCGTGCAGGGCCATACGCGTGGTCTGCAGCGACGACGAGCAGTACCGCGTGATCGTGGTGCCGGGCAGGGTGTCGTAGCCCAGCAGCACGGCGACGACGCGGGCCATGTTGAAGCCCTGCTCGCCGCCGGGGAGCCCGCAGCCCAGCATGAGGTCGTCGATATCGGCGGGATCGAGCTCGGGAACCTGCGCCAGCGCCGCCCGGACCATCTGGGCGGTGAGATCGTCGGGACGGATGCCCGTGAGCGAACCCTTGAAGGCGCGGCCGATCGGCGAGCGCGCCGCTGCGACGATCACAGCTTCGGGCATGGTCACTCCTTCTTCAGGGGGTGGCCCGACTGTACGCGCGGGCCCCGACAGAACCGGCTCCGCTGATTCAGGACGTCAATCGCGGTCGGGCATGCGCTTCGCGAGCAGGGCGCGCAGCTTCACCATCGCCCGATGCTGGGTCACCCGCACCGCGCCCGGCGTCGAGCCGATCGTCCGCGCCGTCTCCTCCGCGGAGTAGCCGATGGCCACCCGCAGCACGAGCACCTCCCGCTGCAGCTCGGGCAGCTCGGCGAGGAGCGCGTGCAGCAGGGCGCGGTCGGCCGAGCGCAGCACCGCTGCCTCGGGGCCTGCGCCGTCGTCGTCGACGTGGTCCGGGAGCTCCTGCATCGGCTCCGAGCGGTCGCGGCCCGCCGCGCGGAAGGCGTCGATCACCTTGTTCCGCACGATGCCGTAGACGAACGCCATCCAGCGCGTCTCGGCGGGACGGAAGCGGCCCAGCGCGCCGCACACGGCGATGAGCACTTCCTGGGCGATGTCCTCGGGTGTCTGCTGGCCGATGGCCCGGCCGTGCATGCGCGCACGGCACTGCCAGAGCACCGGCCCACGGATCCGGTCCAGCAGCTCGCTCAGCGCCTTCGCGTCGCCCTCGGATGCCCGCAGGGCCAGCTCGTCGAGCTCGAACTCGAGGCGGGCCGCCGGCGCGGTGGACGCGAGATCGCCGGGCGGCTCCGGCCGCGCAGTGCCGCGGCCCGGCTGCTCCGGCTTGGCGATGTCGTGGCCCAGTGGCTCAAGCCGGGAAATGTCGCGCCCCGGCTGCTCGAGCCCGGCGGTGCCCGCCGGATCACCTCCGGCGAGCCGATATGCGGTCCCTTCGTCGACGCTGTCGTCCACCTGCCCGTACTCGGCGCGTAACACCGAGCGCCCCTCCCGCTGTTGTGCCCGTGATGCAGCCGGGACGGGGTGGGTCCCGGATCGTGCCGCGGTACGGACGTCGGGTGTGGCGTCCGGGGGAGCGGCGGTTGGGTCACGGGAACACCCCGGCCGAGAAGTGTGCCCTCTTCTCAGCCTGGAGGCTCCTGAGTGACGCTGAGAGTAGTACCGACGGATCAGACGCTCTCGACCGGATGACGCATCCTGGCGTGATCCGTGCGCTTTCGGACACGGCGGGCGATCACCGCATCCGCCGACGCGCCGGAGCTAAACGTCCCCACCTGCGGAAACGGTACGGGTCCCACGATCGGGCGCCCGCTTCGCCCGCACGCGCCGGTAGCTGTATCCGAGCAGCACGAGCACCACGACGCCGGAGAGGATGAGGCTCGACCCGGTGGGCCAGCCACCAAGCCACAGCCGCTTGTCGACGCCCCAGACCACACCCGCGGCGACCAGCGCGACGCCCGCGAGCACGGAGCCCGCGATGCGCAGCGGCGAGGCGACACTCTCCTCCATTGCCGCGACCGCGCGTTTCTCGACGGGACCGACGTACTTGTCGACGGCGGGGAACTGGTTGGCCAGGATGAGCAGCCCGGCGAGCACCAGCAGGAGACCGGGCCCGGGAAGCACGAGCAGCACCACGCCGATCACCAGTACCAGCCCGCCGCCGATCAGCGCTGCGCCGCGTTTCGCCGGGTTTGCCGCCATCCACCTGCTCCTTCCGGCCGTCTCCCCGCCAACGCGCCCACCGTCCGGTCGGGTTCCCCGTCTGGGCGGCGCGGACACCTGTAGGTGCAAGGATGGTCGCCATGCAGTACGTCGAGCACGTCGCCGACCTGGTCGGCAACACCCCGCTCGTGCGGCTCGGGCCGGTCGCCGCGGGCACCGAGGCGACCGTGTTGGCCAAGCTCGAGTACCTCAACCCCGGCGGCAGCGTGAAGGACCGGATCGCGCTGCGCATGGTCGAGGCCGCGGAGGCGTCGGGCGAGCTGCGGCCGGGCGGCACGATCGTCGAGCCGACGTCGGGCAACACCGGCGTCGGGCTGGCGATGATCGCTCAGCGCAAGGGCTACCGGTGCGTGTTCATCTGCCCGGACAAGGTGAGCGAGGACAAGCGCAACGTGCTTCGGGCCTACGGCGCGGAGGTGGTCGTCTGCCCGACCGCGGTCGAGCCCGACCACCCCGACTCCTACTACAGCGTCTCCGAGCGGCTGGTCGGCGAGATCGAGGGCGGCTGGAAGCCCAACCAGTACGCCAACGTGCACAACCCCGAGTCGCACTACCTCCAGACCGGCCCGGAGCTGTGGGCGCAGACCGGAGGGCGGATCACGCACTTCGTGGCGGGCATCGGCACCGGGGGCACGATCAGCGGCACCGGGCGCTACCTCAAAGAGGTGTCCGACGGGCGGGTCCAGGTGATCGGCGCCGACCCGGAGGGCTCGGTGTACTCCGGCGGCACGGGGCGGCCGTATCTGGTGGAGGGGGTTGGCGAGGACTTCTGGCCCACGACGTTCGACAAGGACATCTGCGACCGCATCGTGGCCGTCTCCGACGCCGACTCGTTCGCCATGACCCGGCGGCTCGCCCGGGAGGAGGCGCTGCTGGTCGGCGGCTCGTGCGGGATGGCGACGGTCGCGGCGCTGCGGGTGGCCGCGGAGCTGCCCCCCGCCGCCGTGGTCGTCGTCCTGCTGCCCGACGGCGGCCGCGGCTACCTCGGCAAGGTCTTCAACGACGCGTGGATGGCGGGCTACGGGTTCCTGCCGCCCGCGACCGGCGCCACGGTCGGCGACGTGCTGCGCGGCAAGGACGGCGCGATCCCGGCGCTCGTGCACGCGCACCCCAACGAGACGGTCGCCGACGCCGCGCACTACCTGCGGGAGTTCCACGTCTCCCAGATGCCGGTCGTGCGGGCCGAGCCGCCGGTGATGGCGGCCGAGGTCGTGGGCTCGGTCGTGGAGCGCGATCTGCTCGACGCGCTGTTCACCGGCCGCGCGCAGCTCTCCGACCGGCTCACCAAGCACATGTCTCCGCCGCTGCCGACCATCGGGGCGAACGAGGCGCTCGACACGGCGATGAGCGCGTTCGCGGCGGCCGACGCCGCGCTGGTGCTGGTCGACGGCAAGCCTGCGGGCGTCGTGACCCGTTCGGACGTGCTGGCGTACCTGGGTTCGTGAGGCCACTCCTCCCCGCGGCGGCGGCGGACGTACGGCGTAGCGTTGGCCCATGCACGGCTTCTCGACCAGGGCGATCCACGCGGGCCAGGAGCCCGACCCCACCACGGGTGCGGTGATCACGCCGATCCACCCGTCCTCGACGTACGCGCAGGACGGCGTCGGCGGCACCCGCGCGGGCTACGAGTACTCGCGTAGCGCCAACCCCACCCGCACTGCGCTGCAGGACTGCCTCGCCGCGCTGGAGGGCGGGCGGCAGGCGGTCGCGTTCGGGTCCGGGATGGGCGCCACCGACGTCCTGCTGCGTGCGCTGCTGCGCCCGGGTGATCACGTCGTCATCCCGCACGACGCGTACGGCGGCACGTTCCGGCTGGTCGACAAGGTGCTCGGGCCGTGGGGGGTCACGCACACGCCGGTCGACCTGGCCGACATCGCCGCGTTGCGCGCCGCGCTGCGCCCCGCGACGAGGGTGATCTGGTGCGAGACGCCGACCAACCCGCTGCTCGGCGTCGCCGACATCGCCGCAGTGGCCGACGTCGCCCGCGCGGCGGAGGCCCGGCTCGTCGTGGACAACACGTTCGCCTCGCCCTATCTGCAGGCCCCGCTCGCGCTGGGCGCCGACGTCGTGCTGCACTCCACCACCAAGTACATCGGCGGGCACTCCGACGTCGTCGGTGGTGCGCTGGTCACCTCCGACGACGCGCTCGCCGAGCAGCTGCGGTTCACCCAGAACGCGGTGGGCTCGGTGCCCGGCCCGTTCGACGCGTGGCTCACCCTGCGCGGCGTGAAGACGCTGGCCGTGCGGATGGAGCGGCACAGCGACAACGCCGAACGGGTCGCCGAGTTCCTGACCGGACACCCCGCGGTCGCGCAGGTGCTCTACCCCGGCCTTCCCGAGCACCCCGGGCACGAGGTCGCGGCCAAGCAGATGCGCCGGTTCGGCGGCATGGTCTCGGCGCGCCTGGCCGGGGGGCGCGCGGCGGCGCTGCGGATGTGCGCGGCCACCGAGGTGTTCACGCTCGCCGAGTCGCTCGGCGGCGTGGAGTCGCTCATCGAGCACCCCGGGCAGATGACCCACATGTCGGTCGCGGGTTCGGCGCTGCAGGTGCCCGACGACCTCGTGCGGCTCTCGGTGGGGATCGAAGACGTCGAGGACCTGGTGGAGGACCTCCGGCAGGCGCTCCGCCGGGCCTGAGCGCCACTCCGCCTAGCGGGTCAGGAGCGGCTGGGGGCCGAGCCGTTGTCGGGGGCCGTGCGATCGGGCACCACGATGTCGCCCGCGGCCACACAGCCGCCGACCAGCACGTACCCGCCGCCGCCTGCGGGCACGTAGCGACCGGGGTCGGCGCATGCGGCGTGCCGGACGGTGAACACCGCTACCAGCGCCAGCACCGTGGCCACGAGCAGCGGCGCAAACGTGCGCAACCGCGCCGACGCCCCCGACATGGCGTCGAGGCTACCCGCCGTCTCGCCGCGACGCCCCGCGAACTCGTGCGAGGATGCTGCGAGGATCTGGGGGTGACCGCCACCGCCCACCCCGTCGGCCTCGCCGACGTGCAGGCCGCCCGCGCGCTCCTCTCCGGTGTCGTCGTGCAGACGCCGATCGCGGGCGCCCGCGCGCTCACCGAGCACTGTGCCGGACCGGTGTGGTTGAAGTGCGAGAACCTGCAGCGCACGGGCTCGTTCAAGATCCGCGGCGCGTACACGCGCATCGCCCGGCTCGATGCGGCGGACCGGGCCCGCGGGGTGGTCGCCGCGAGCGCGGGCAACCACGCGCAGGGTGTCGCGCTCGCCGCGCGGCTGCTGGGGATCCGCGCCACGGTGTTCATGCCGGTCGGCGCGGCGCTGCCCAAGGTCGCGGCGACGAAGGGCTACGGGGCCGAGGTGCGCCCGCAGGGCAACACGGTGGACGAGAGCATCGCCGCGGCGCACCGGTTCGCGGCCGCGACCGGCGCCGTGCTCGTGCACCCGTTCGACCACGTCGACGTCATGGCCGGGCAGGGCACCGTCGGGCTGGAGATCCTCGAACAGGTGCCGGACGTGCGCACGGTGCTGGTGTGCACCGGCGGCGGCGGGCTGCTCGGCGGCGTCGCCGCGGCGGTGAAGGGCCTGCGCCCGGACGTCGCGGTGATCGGGGTGCAGGCGCAGGGCGCGGCGGCGTGGCCGGTGTCGCTCGCCGAAGGCGTGCCGGTCACCCTGCCCTCGATGCGGACGATCGCCGACGGCATCGCCGTCGGCCGTCCGGGCGACGTCACGTTCCCTCAGGTGGCGGCGCTCGTCGACGACATCGTCACGGTGGGGGAGGACGCCTTGTCGCGCGCGCTGCTGCACTGCCTGGAGCGCGCGAAGCTCGTGGTCGAGCCCGCAGGGGTGGCCGGGGTCGCCGCGCTGATGGAGCAGCCGCGGCGGTTCGCGACGCCCGTGGTCGCGGTGCTGTCCGGCGGCAACATCGACCCGTTGGTGTTGCTGCACGTCATCCAGCACGGCATGGCGGCCGCCGGGCGCTACCTCACGCTGCGGGTGCGCCTCGGCGACGCGCCGGGCGCGCTGGCGGGGCTGCTCGCGCTCGTGGGCGAACGCGGCGGCAATGTGCTGGACGTGGCGCATTCCCGCACGTCGATCGCCCTGCCGTTGGGCGAGGTCGACGTGCACCTTTCCATGGAGACGCGCGGCCCGCAGCACTGTGCCGAGCTGGTGGCGGCCATCCAGGCCGCGGGCCACACGGTGGTGGACGAGACGCGCTGAGCGACGCTTGCGGAACGAACATCGGCGCTGAGGGTCAGGACCGGAACGGCTCCGCGGAGACGAGCGCGACCTTCATGCTGCCGCCGTCGGGCAGCTGGTACTCGCGGGTGTCGCCGACGTGCGCGCCGATCAGGGCCGCGCCGAGCGGTGAGCTGGGGGAGACGACCTCCAGGCCGCCCCGCACGCCCTCCTCGCGGGAGCCGAGCAGCACGCTCTCGGTGTCGTCGTCGCCTTCGTAGCGGATCTTGAGCACCATGCCGGGGGACACGGTGTCGGTGCTGGTGGGCGCGGTGCCGACCTGCGCGGTGCGCAGCAGCTCCTGCAGCTGGCGGATGCGCGCCTCCTGCTGGCCCTGCTCCTCGCGGGCGGCGTGGTAGCCGCCGTTCTCTTTGAGATCGCCTTCCTCGCGGCGGGCGTTGATCTCCGCGGCGATGACGGGGCGGTTGTCGATGAGTTCCTCCAACTCGGCCTTGAGCCGGTCGTAGGCCTCCTGGGTCAGCCAGGTCACCGACGCTTCCGTCACGGTCATCACTCCTCCAACCTTGTTGCGGCCCGTGTGGCCACGGTCCGGCGCGCCCGCGTGCTCGCGCAGGCGGCACCCGGCGCGTGGCACCACCCGTAGTAAGGAAAAACACGACCCGTCTGCGGGCCGTGTGCTGTTCACGGTAACACGGCGTCAGCCGCTCGTCGCTGTCTTTCGATGAACGGTCCGGGTGGCTGTTGAGTTCCCGGGCCGCGCATCTGCCCTGGTCACGGTCGTGAACGAGCAAGCCGAACGGCCACGGCGACCCGGGCGGGCCGTCGCGACGGGCGCCAACCGTAGCCGCATCTGTCCGACGGCGCGAGTCCTGGCGGTGGGAACGTATGGGCCTGCCGTGGCGTTGGCAGTAGTCGACGCGCTGATTGTCGGTGGGCTCTGCGACGATCGCAGACGCACCATCGGCCCGGGAAGGACTGCGACCCCACCCATGTCTGACACCTCGCTGCGGCTGCTCACCGTCCATGCCCATCCGGACGACGAGTCGAGCAAGGGCGCTGCCACCATGGCCCGCTACGTCGTGGAAGGACACGACGTCATGGTCGTCACCTGCACGGGTGGCGAGGCGGGCAGCGTGCTGAACCCCGCGATGGACCGTCCCGAGGTGCGGGCGAACATGACCGCGATCCGGCGGGCGGAGATGGCGCGCGCCGCGGAGATCCTCGGCGTGCAGCACCGGTGGCTCGGCTTCATCGACTCGGGCCTCCCCGAGGGCGACCCGAAGCCTGCGCTGCCCGAGGGCTGCTTCGCGCTGGTCGACGACGAGAAGGCGATCGCCCCCCTCGTCGCGGTGATCCGCGAGTTCCGCCCGCACGTCGTCGTCACCTACGACGAGAACGGCGGCTACCCGCATCCCGATCACGTCAAGACCCATGTGATCTCGGTCGCGGCGTTCGACGCGGCGGGCGATCCCGACCGCTACCCCGATGCGGGCGAGCCGTGGACCCCGCTCAAGCTGTACTACTCGCACGGCTTCTCCCGGGCCCGGGTGATGGCCTTCCACAACGCTCTGCTCGCGCGCGGGATGGAATCCCCCTACGCGGAATGGGTGAAGAACTGGACCGACGACCGGCCCGACCCGGGCGAACGGGTCACCACCCGCGTGCAGTGCGCCAACTGGTTCGACGTGCGCGATCGGGCGCTGATGGCGCACGCCACCCAGATCGACCCGACGAGCCGGTGGTTCACCGTGCCCCGCGACCTGCAGCGGGAGATCTGGCCCACCGAGGACTACGAGCTCGTGCGCAGCCTCGTCGACACCGAGCTGCCCGAGGACGACCTGTTCGCAGGGATCGACGCCCGCGTGGGCGGGCTGCGGCGCTGAGGCGCCTGCGTGGGAGGGCTGAGGCGGCAACGCGGGTGTGGGCGGGCTGCGGCGCCGACCGGACGGCCGCGTAGCCTGTGTACGTGAACGCGGTGCTGGTCGGGGTGGGTCCGGGGCCGACCACGGCGTTGGTCGCGCAGGATCCCCAGCCGCCGCCCGGGAAGGGCCCCGAGTTCGGCGAGGCGTCGCCGCTGGCCCTCGTCGTGGTCATCCTGCTGGGCATCGCGCTGATCTTCCTCATCCGGTCGATGACCCGGCACCTGAAACGCGTGCCCGCGAGCTTCGAGCGGCCGGCCGAGAAGCCGGACAGCCCCGACGAGAAGGCCTGACGCCTCGCGGGTCGCGGGGCGGGCGCACGGATGCGACGCTGGGCGACATGGCCAACCGGCTCTCCGGCGCGACCTCGCCCTACCTGCTCCAGCACGCGGACAACCCCGTCGACTGGTGGGAGTGGTCGGACGCCGCGTTCGCCGAGGCGGCCCGGCGTGACGTGCCCGTGCTGCTCTCGGTCGGCTACGCGGCCTGCCACTGGTGTCACGTCATGGCGCACGAGTCGTTCGAGGACCCCGCCACCGCCGCACAGGTGAACGCGAACTTCGTCGCCATCAAGGTCGACCGCGAGGAGCGCCCGGACATCGACGCGGTCTACATGGCGGCCACCCAGGCCATGACCGGGCAGGGCGGCTGGCCCATGACCTGCTTCCTCACCCCGGCGGGGGAGCCGTTCCACTGCGGCACGTACTACCCGCGGCCCACGTTCCGCAAGCTTCTCGACGCCGTGGCGACGGCCTGGCGCGAGGACGGCGAGCGGGTGCGCGGCGCCGCCGGGCAGATCGCGGGAAGGCTCGCCGACGCCGCGGCCGCGTCCCTGCCCGCCGCGGCCGTCGACGTCACGGCCCTCGCCGACGCCGTCGATGGGCTACGCGCGGAGTTCGACGGGCAGGCGGGCGGGTTCGGCGGCGCGCCCAAGTTCCCGCCGTCGATGGTGTGCGAGTTCCTGCTGCGCCATCACGAGCGCACCGGTTCGGCCACCGCACTGCGGATGGTCGCCGTGACCGCCGAGCGGATGGCCCGCGGCGGGCTGTACGACCAGCTCGCGGGCGGTTTCGCGCGTTACAGCGTGGACGCGCGTTGGGTGGTGCCGCACTTCGAGAAGATGCTCTACGACAATGCGCTGCTCCTGCGCGCGTACGCCCACCTGCACCGGGTCACGGGCTCGCCGCTGGCGTTGCGGGTGGCCGACGAGACCGCCACGTTCCTGCTGCGCGACCTGGGCACCGCGGAGGGCGGCTTCGCCTCGGCGCTCGACGCGGACACCGACGGGGTGGAAGGCAAGACCTACGCCTGGACGCCCGCCCAGCTCGTCGACGTCCTGGGTGCGGAGGACTGGGCGTGGGCGGCGCGGCTGCTCACGGTCACCGAGGCGGGCACGTTCGAGCACGGCGCCTCCACGCTGCAGCTCGCTACCGACCCCGACGACCCCGCGCGCTGGGCCCGGGTGCGGGCCGCGCTCCTCGCCGCCCGCGCCGCGCGCCCGCAGCCCGCCCGTGACGACAAGGTGGTCACCGCCTGGAACGGCCTGGCGATCGTCGCGCTCGCGGAGGGCGGGGCCGCGCTCGACCGGCCCGCGTGGGTGGCTGCCGCCTGCCGGGCCGCCGACCTGCTGCTTTCCCGCCACATCGTCGACGGACGGCTGCGGCGTTCCTCCCGCGGCGGGGTGGTCGGTGCCGCGGTGGGCGTGCTGGAGGACCACGCCGCGCTGGCCGACGGCCTGCTCGCGCTGCATCAGGCCACCGGGTCCGCGCGGTGGCTCGCCGCGGCGACCGACCTGCTCGACGTGACGCTCGCCCATTTCGTCGACGGCGCCACGTTCTACGACACGGCCGACGACGCCGAGGCCCTGCTGCACCGGCCACGCGAGATCACCGACAACGCCACGCCGTGCGGCAGCTCGGCACTCGCGTCGGCACTGCTCACGGCCTCGGTGCTGACCGAGGACGGCGGCCGCTACCGGGCCGCGGCCGAGGCGGCCCTGCAGGGCGCGGGCACGCTGCTGCGCCGCCACCCGCGGTTCGCGGGCCACTGGCTCGCTGCGGCCGAGGCGCAGGTCGCGGGCCCGTTGCAGATCGCGATCGCGGGGGACGGGCCCGAGCTGCTGGCCGGTGCGCGCCGCGTCGCCCCCGGCGGCACCGTGATCGTCGCGGGCGCGCCGGACACCCCCGGTGTCCCGCTGCTGGCGGCGCGCCCGCTCGTCGACGGCGCGTCCGCGGCCTACCTCTGCCGCGGCTTCGTGTGCGACCGCCCCGTCACTACGCCCGAGGCACTGGCCGCGGCGGTTCGCCCATGGTGAACGCTCCGGCCGTCCGTATCGGTGTAATCTCGTAAGCATGCCCCGAGGATCGCCGCAGAGCGCCCTCGGGGACGGCGAGGGGCTGACGCTGTGGAGGACGAGATGACCGGACGGATGCACCGGGGATGGCACGGACACGGCCGCGGACCGGGGCGCGGTGGATGGCAGCAGGCCGACCTGCCCGGCGCGGACGACGCCGCCGCCTGGCTCTCCGGACGCCTCCCCGACGGCTGGTTCACCGCGGCCCCGGACGTCACGGTGGACCGCGAGGAGATCGTCATCGTCGGCACACTGCCGCCCGTGGAGGGCCAGTTCGCCGAAGGTGACGCGGGCGGCGCCGAGCGCGCCGCCGCCGAGGCGGGCCGGATCTCCCGGTTCCGGGAGAGCACCCGCGAGGAGCGCATCGAGATCGCGCGCCAGGCCGAGCACCGCTATGGGCGGAAGGTCGCGTGGGGCGCGCGGGTCGGCGACACCGAGCAGCTGTTCACGGTCGCCTCGGTGCCGGTGATGACGCGCCTGCGGCAGCCGGAGCGGGTGGTGCTCGACACGCTCGTGGACGCGGGCGTGGCCCGCTCCCGTTCCGATGCGCTGGCCTGGGCGGTCAAGCTCGTCGGGCAGCACGCCGACGAATGGCTGGCCGAGCTGCGGGAGGCCATGGCCAAGGTCGACGAGCTGCGCACCAAGGGCCCGACGAGCGAGCGCTAAGGAACGCGCGCCCCCCGTCTGCGGTGCGCGCGTGCCCGGCCCTTTCAGCGTACGAGTTCGACGACCGTCGCGCGCTGTCCGCCTCGTCGCGCTCGCCGGGCCCCACCCGTGATCGCCGCAGCCGGGACATGAGGTGCGTGAGCACACCCCATGTCCCGGCGGCGGTGATCATGGGAGCGGGCCCGGGCTGCGCCCGGTGGGGCCCAGCGCCCGCGCGATCCGCCTAACGCAGCAACACCAGCCAGATCGCGAGGAGGTGGCAGAGCGCGGCGAGCACCGTGGCGGCGTGGAAGAACTCGTGATAGCCGAACGTGCGCGGCCACGGGTTGGGCCACCTGGTCGCGTAGAACACGGCGCCCACGGTGTACAGCGCGCCACCCGCGACCAGCAGCGCGAATGCCGCCACGCCGCCGCCCCGCAGCAGCTCGGGGAACACGAACACCGCCACCCAGCCGAGCGCCATGTAGACCGGCACGGCCAGCCACGACGGCGCGTGCGGCCACACCGTCTTGAGCACGACGCCCGCGAGCGCTCCGCCCCACACCACGGCGAGCACCCAGCGGGCCGTGCCCGGGTCCATCGCGAGCGCCGCCACCGGCGTGTACGTGCCCGCGATGAATAGGAAGATCATGGAGTGGTCCAGCCGCTTCATGATCGCCCGAGCGCGCGGGGTGCGCCACGTGTGGCGGTGGTAGAGCGCGCTGACCCCGAACAACCCCAGGATCGTGCTGCTGTAGACGGCGGTGGCGAGCGCCGCGCCCGCCCCGACCCGCGCGCCCGCCACGGCGACGAGCACGGCACCGGACCCGATCGAGGCCACGAACGACCAGAGGTGCAACCAGCCGCGCATTCGCGGCTTGAGCAGCGGGGCGGCAGTCCCGGCGGACACGCGTCGAGGCTACGGCACCCGGCGCGTGCTCCCTCCCCTCCCGGGTGAGTCCCACCACGCCGACGTGGCGCGGCGTAGGCTCCCGCCGTGGGCGCCCGCGACCTGCTCTACTCCCTCTACGAGCGCAGGCTCTCGCGCCAGCTGCGCGGCATGGGGGAGCGCCCGCGGCACGTCGCGGTCATGCTCGACGGCAACCGTCGGTGGGCGCGCGAGGCGGGCTTCGTCGACGTCAACGACGGGCATCGGGTGGGCGCCGCCAAGATCGCCGACCTGCTCGCGTGGTGCGAGGAGGAGGGCGTTTCGGTCGTCACGCTCTTCCTGCTCTCCACCGACAACCTGAGCAGGCCCGCCGACGAGCTCGAGCCGCTGCTGGAGATCATCGCGGACGTCGTCGACGAGCTCGCGGGCCCGACGGCGCCGTGGCGCGTGCGGATCGTCGGCGCGCTGGACCTGTTGCCGTCCGAGATCGCGCACCGGCTGGCGGCGGCGGCCGAGCGCACGGTCGGGCGGCGCGGGCTGGAGCTGAACGTGGCCGTCGGCTACGGCGGCAGGCAGGAGATCGCCGACGCGGTGCGCAAGCTGTTGCTGCGCCACGCCGAGGCGGGCACGTCGATCGAGGAGCTCGCCGAGGTGCTCGACGTCGACCACATCGCCCAGAACCTCTACACCTCCGGCCAGCCCGATCCCGACCTCGTGATCCGCACGTCGGGGGAGCAGCGGTTGTCGGGCTTCCTGCTGTGGCAGTCGGCGCACTCGGAGTTCTGGTTCTGCGAGGCGTATTGGCCCGCGTTCCGCAAGGTGGACTTCCTGCGCGCGCTGCGCGACTACGCCGCCCGACACCGTCGCTTCGGCACCTGAGCCGCTACCGGTCGGTGGCCGCGGGTTCGGCCACGTCCTGCGCGGGCAGCGGCCGCCGCCCCCGCGAGACCGAGGCTCGCCGCGGCCAGTCCGGCCACGGCGATGGTGATGCGAAGCGCGAGCTTGTTCATGGGGCTCCTTGCGGGAAAAGGGGGAACGGCGACGGGCCCGGACCCCCGTCGTCGGGGGTCCGGGCCCGGTTTCACCAGGTGCCCAGCGGCGTGATCAGTGGTTGCCGGAGCGGTTGATCTTGGTGACGCTGTTGTCCTGGAAGTTGTCGTGAATGTGCGTGTTCAGCACGTTCTCGACGTTGTTGCAGCTCGCGATCGGAGCCTGCGCCTGAGCCGTGACCGGGGCACTGGCGTTGATCGCGAGCCCCAGCGCGCCCAGCAGCGGCGCGGTGACGCCGTTGGCGGTCTGGGGGTTGTAGTTGCCCACGTTCTGCGCCGCCGCATTGCACTGCGGCGAGTGGTCGTAGCCGTGCGCCAGCGCGAGGGGAGCAGCCGCGAGAATTGCGGCAGCCGAGCCGGCGACGATGATTGCAGCCTTCTTGAGCACAGTCTCTCCTGATGGGCGGTGCGGGCCAGCGAGGGCCCGCATCAACTTCATTCGGGCCGGCTTGGGGGGAGCCGTGCCAGCCAGGAAACAACTTATCGGAGCGACCGGTGGAAAACAAATTCGCTACCCCCATTGAGTGATCGCCGGGAAAAGGTTATTCCCCATTCCGGGTGAAGCTTTTTCCGGCGGAAACGGCGAAAGGCCCGGACCCTTGCCGGGTCCGGGCCTTTCGGTACGCGCGGTCGCTCAGCGGTTGAACGAGCGGTTGGTGACCGACTTGCTGTTGTCCTGGGCGTTGTCGTGGACATCCACGTTCGCGATGTCCTGGAGGTTGTTGCAGCTCAGGATCGGGCTCTGGAGCTGGGCCGTGACCGGCGCGGCCGCGTTGGCGGCGACCCCGATGATGCCGAGCAGCGGCGACGTGACGCCGGTGGCCGACTGCGGGTTGTAGTTGCCCACGGTCTGCGGGGCGGCGTTGCAGGACGGCGAGTGGTCGTACTTGACGGAGTGGTCGTCCTTGATGGAGTGGTCGCCGTCGTGCTTGCCGTGGTCGCCGTCGTGCTTGGCGTGCGACGGCGCCGAGTGGTGCTCGTGGCCCCAGTCGCCCTTCTCACCGGCGAAGGCGAGCGGGCTCACGGCGAGCACACCGGCGGCGGCCGCAGCCACAACGATTCCAGCCTTCTTCAGCACAGTTCATCTCCTGTTGGTGACACGGATTCGGCCGGGCCGATTCCCTTCGGAGCCGGCGTGCGACTTGGGGAGCCCGCGCCGACCGAGGAAAAATGTAGCGGCTGGGTGTCAAGCCGCCAAACCGTGTACCACTATCGGGTGAGCCAAATACTTTGCGTGGGGATACTCCTCTTTTTGGGCGGTTCCCGGCGAGGTAATTGCCCGGATCTGGCGACGGCGGTCGACGTCGCGTAGTCGCCCATCACCCGAAGAGCGCCGTATCTCTTTGGCATCCCACGCTGCGTGACATCATCGGCAACGCGCGAAGGGCGCCGGGCCGAACGGTCCGGCGCCCTTCGCGTGCGATGCGGTCAGCCCGCCTGGGTGACCGCGTCGCCGGAGGCGGTGTTGTCGCCGCAGTGCCGCGAGTTGTCGACGGCCGCCACCCGGCGTCGAGCCGGGCGCCGCAGTTGTGCCACTTCTGCGCGCGCGACACGGCGACGACACGGCGTTGCAGTTGACCGCACCCGGGTGACCGCCGGTAGCGTTTCCCTCGGCGGGCCGTACCCGATGCGGACCGCCCGGGAGGCCCTGGTCGTGGTGTCACACACCCGAGAGGGCCGGCAACCGGCCCTCGCGGGCGTCCGCGGCGGTGTCGCGGAGGTCCGGGCCAGGGCAGGCCGGCCCACCGGAGAGTGGGCGTGGTGCCGCGCCCACAAGGAGCACCCGTGATCGAACCTGCTGCTGGCGCGCAAGGCTCGGAACCCCGGCGCTGCTACGTGCTCGACACCTCCGTCCTCCTTTCCGACCCGTGGTCGCTGACCCGGTTCGAGGAGCACGAGGTCGTCCTGCCGCTGGTGGTGATCTCCGAACTGGAGGGCAAGCGGCACCACCCGGAGCTGGGGTGGTTCGCCCGCACGGCGTTGCGGACGCTCGACGACCTGCGCATCGAGCACGGGCGCCTGGACGCGCCCGTTCCCCTCGGTGACGCGGGCGGCACGCTGCACGTCGAGCTCAACCACGCCGACCCGGAGGTGCTCCCCGCGGGGTTTCGCACCGACTCGAACGACTCGCGCATCCTGGCCTGCGCGCTCAACCTGGCCGCCGAGCGGCGGGCGAGCGGACGCGGCCCGGTCGTGCTCGTCACGCAGGACATGCCGCTGCGGGTGAAGGCGGCCGCGGTCGGCCTCACGGCCGACGAGTACCACGCGCTCGACGTGGTCCCGACCGGCTGGACCGGGATGGCGGACCTCGCCGTCAGCTCGTCCGATGTGGATGCGCTCTTCCGCGAGGGCGTCATCGACCTGGACGCGGCGCGCGAGCTGCCCTGCCACACCGGGCTGCGCCTCACCGGCGCGGGTTCGGCCGCGCTCGGCCGGGTCACGGCCGACAAGCGGGTGCGAATCGTCCGCGGCGACCGCGAGGCGTTCGGGTTGCACGGGCGCTCCGCCGAGCAGCGGGTGGCGCTGGACCTGCTGCTGGACCCGGAGGTCGGCATCGTCTCCCTCGGTGGTCGCGCGGGCACCGGCAAGTCGGCGCTCGCGCTCTGCGCCGGGCTGGAGGCGGTGATGGAGCGTCGGCAACACCGCAAGGTCGTGGTGTTCCGGCCGCTCTACGCCGTCGGCGGCCAGGAGCTCGGCTACCTGCCGGGCAGCGAGAGCGAGAAGATGGCGCCGTGGGCCCAGGCGGTGTTCGACACGCTCGGCGCGCTGGTCAGCCAGAACGTGCTGGAGGAGGTCATCGCCCGCGGCTTGCTGGAGGTGCTTCCGCTTACCCACATCCGCGGCCGGTCACTGCACGACAGCTTCGTGATCGTCGACGAGGCGCAGTCGCTGGAGCGCGGCGTGCTGCTCACCGTGCTGTCGCGGCTGGGCACCGCGTCGCGGGTGGTGCTCACCCACGACGTGGCGCAGCGCGACAACCTGCGCGTCGGGCGGCACGACGGCGTCGCGGCGGTGATCGAGAAGCTGAAGGGCCACCCGCTGTTCGCGCACGTCACGCTCACGCGCTCGGAGCGCAGCCCGATCGCCGCGCTGGTGACGGAGATGCTGGAGGGCCCCGCGGCCTGACGGCTGCCCCCGGCCGGGCGTCCACGGCACCCCCGGCCGGGGTCGCGGCTCCTCCACGCCGTCCGCGCCCCGGCCGGTGCTGCGGCTCCTGCACGGCGTCCGCGCCCCGCCGGGGCAGCGGCTCCTCCACGCCGTCCTCGCAGACCTGGCCGGCACTTCGCAGAGCCCACGGGGTCTGCGAAGTGGCAGCGCGCTCTGTGAGGTCGGCGCCCGCGGGGCGCTACAGTCCGTGCGGGGTGCCCTCGGTGAAGCCTGCCGTCGTCTGGATGCCGACTGTCGCGCGCTCGGCCAGCTCGGTCACCGTGCGCGCGCCCACGTAGCCTGCCGCGCTCCGCACGCCCGCGCAGATCCCGTCGAGCACGTCCTCGACGCCGGGTCGCTGCGGGTCCAGCAGCTGCCGTGAGGAGGAGATGCCCTCCTCGAACAGGGCCTTGCGCGCCCGGTCGAACCCGCCGTCGCCGCGGGTGCGGGCGCTCACCGCCCGCTTGCTTGCCATCCCGAACGACTCCTTGTAGGGCCGCCCCGCCTCGTCGCGCAGCAGGTCGCCCGGCGACTCGAACGTGCCCGCCAGCCACGAGCCGATCATCACGGCGGACGCGCCCGCAGCGAGCGCCAGCGCGACGTCGCGGGGGTGGCGCACGCCGCCGTCGGCCCACACGTGCACGCCCGCTTCGCGCCCGGCCGCCGCGCACTCCAGCACCGCGGAGAACTGCGGGCGCCCGACCCCGGTCATCATCCGCGTGGTGCACATCGCGCCCGGCCCCACACCGACCTTGACGACGTCCGCGCCCGCCGCGGCGAGGTCGCGCACCCCCGCGGCGGTGACGACGTTGCCCGCCACGACCGGCACGTCCGGGCCCGCCACCGCGCGCACGGCGGCGAGCGCGTCGAGCATCTTGTCCTGGTGGCCGTGCGCGGTGTCCACGACCAGCACGTCCACCCCCGCCGCGAGCAGCGCCTTGGCCTTGACGGCCACGTCGCCGTTGATCCCGACGGCGGCCGCGGTGCGCAGCCTGCCCGCCGCGTCGAGCGCGGGCGTGTAGATCCCGGCGCGCAGCGCGCCGAGCGCGGTGAGCAGGCCCGCGAGCCTGCCCTCGGCGTCCAGTCCGAGCGCCGCGCCGCGCCCGCCCAGTGCCTCGAACACCGCGCGGGGCGGGGTGTCGAGCGGCAGCGTGAGGATGGCGGGGTCGAGCACGTCGGCGAGCCGGGTGAACCGGTCCACGCCGGTGCAGGCCGCCTCGTCGACGGTGCCGATCGGGCGTCCCCCGTCGTCCACCACCACGACGGTGCCGTGCGCCCGCTTGGGCAGCAGCGACAGCGCCTCGGCCACCGCGTCGCCGGGCCCGAGCGTGAGCGGCGTGTCCCACACGACGTGCCGCGACTTGATCCACGCGACGATGTCGGCGACCGCCGCCGGGGCCACGTCCTGGGGGAGCACGGTGAGCGCCCCCCGCCGGGCGAGCGTCTCGGCCATGCGCCGCCCCGCAACCGCCGTCATGTTCGCCGCGACCACGGGCACGGTCGCGCCCGCGCGATCCGGACTGGCCAGGTCGACGTCGAACCGGGATGCCACCGACGAGCGGCCGGGGACGAGGAACACGTCGTCGTAGGTGAGGTCGTGCTGCGGGGTCTGCCCGTCGAGGAAGCGCACGGTAACGGAAGTCTACCCGCGCAGAAGTGCCACGGCGACGGCTCCGGACCCCACGGGGGCAGTTCGCACCCCATCTGGCGACCTCGCACCCCACCGGTGGGGTGCGAGGTCGTGCGGTGGGGTGCGAGGTCGTGTGGGCCGGGCGCGGTCGGCGCGGCTACTCGCGCACCAGCGCGCGCACCGCGTCGATCGTGTCGGCCTCGGCCGGGGTCTTGTCGGGGCGGTAGCGCACGACGCGGGCGAAGCGCAGCGCGACGCCGCCGGGGTAGCGGGGGCTGCGCTGGGCGCCGTCCAACGCGATCTCGACGACCAGCTCCGGCCGCAGCAGCACGGCCCCAAAGGAATCGGCCCCGGAGGGATCGGCCCCGGAGGGATCGGCCCCGGAGGGATCGGCCCCGGAGGAATCGGCCCCGGAGGAATCGGCCCCGGAGGAATCGGCCCCGGAGGAATCGGCAGAGCCGTCCTCGGCGCGGGCGAGGCCGGGGAAGGTGCTGGTCTGCCAGGCCAGCAGCTCGTCGGTCATGCCCTTGAACGTCTTGCCCACCATGATCGGTTCGCCGCCGTCGGGGTCGCGGGCGCCCAGGTGGATGTTGGACAGCGACCCGGTGCGCCGCCCGTAGCCCCACTCTGCGCCGAGCACCACGAGGTCGAGCGTGTGCACCGGCTTCACCTTCTGCCACGCCTTGCCGCGCCGCCCGGCCGCGTACGGGGCGTCGAGCGCCTTGACGACCACGCCCTCGTGCCCGGCCGTAAGCGCGTCGTCGAGCACGGTCGCGGCCTGTTCGGGCGTCGGGCGGCGGACGCCCGGCATGCGCAGCGGCGGATGCTCCGCGAGCAGCCCGACCAGCGCGTCGAGCCGGACGTCGAGGGGTTCGTCGATGAGGTCGGTGCCGTCGAGGTGCAGGAGGTCGAAGAAGAACGGCGAGAGCAGCACCTGCTCGTTTCCGTCGCTGCCGAAGCGGCTCATCGTGTCCTGGAACGCGCGGGGGCGGCCGTCGTCGTCGAGCGCGAGGGTCTCGCCGTCGAGCACGAAGGCGCTGCCGGGGAGCGCGCGCACCTGCGCGACCAGCTCGGGCACGCTCCCGGTGATCTCGCGCAGGCTGCGGGTCCAGACCCGGACGTCGTCGCCGTCGCGGTGGACCTGAATGCGCGCGCCGTCGAGCTTGTACTCGACGGTGACCTCGGGGCCGAGCGCGGTCAGCGCGGCATCGAGCGAGTCGCCGGGGGAGGCGAGCATCGGTCGGACCGGCCGCCCCACCTGCAGCGCAACGGCCGCGAGGGCCGCCTCGCCACCCCACAGGGCGAGGCGGGCGGTCTCGGGGAGGCGCCCGGACAGCATGAACGCGCGGCGCACCACCGCGGCGGGGATGTCGGCGGCCGTGGCGATCGCCTCCAGCATCACGCCCTCCAGCGCGCCGTGCCGCAGCTCGCCGCCGAGCAGCATGGTGAGGAAGCGCTGCTCGTCGCGGGTGCCGGCGGCGAACAGGTCGTGCAGGAGCTCGGCCCGTCGCTTCGCCGAGCCTGCGCCCGCGGTGGCGGCGAGCGCGGCGAAGACGGCGTCGACGTGCCCGACGGTCAGCGTCGGAGCCGTCGCCGGGAGCGCGTCGATCCCGGAGAGCGTGCGCCAGCCGGTGCCGACCCGGCCCTGCCGCGCCTCGCCCGCCAGCCACGCGGTGGCCGGCTCGACCTCGGCGGGCGTCGCCGCGCGGAGCAGGGCCGCGAGTGTCGCCGCCTTGGCCGTGCGGGACCGGGTGGCCCCGACGGCGGCGGACGCGCCGACGACCTCACTGAACAGCACGGCCCGATCCTCTCACCGCGATGATCGGCACGAGCCGCACGCCACGGCGGTCGGCGCCTGCGTGGTGTGCGGCTCGACGCGATCTTCTGGGCTCCGCCCCCGGTAGACCGCGCAGGCGACACCCCCAAGGCCGCCCGCGCGGCTCAGCGGGCGAGGAGCGACTCCTTGATGATCTCGGCGTGCCCGGTGTGCTGGGCGGTCTCCTGCAGGATGTGCAGCAGCACCTCGCGGGCCGACCACGCCGTGTCGGGCGGGTACCAGGGCGCCTCGGGGAGCTGGTGCGCCAAGTCCAGGCTCGGCAGCCCCGCGACCACCTCCTCGGTGCGCTTCGCCGCCGCCGCGTAGTCGTCGAGCAGACCCGCGACGGTCTCGCCGGGCTCCATCCGGAAGCTGGCGGCGTAACGGTCGAGGTCGTCGACCTTCGTGCCCTCGACGACGAAGTCGATCCAGAGCGTCTCGCCGTAGGTGACGTGCTTGAGGATGCCGCCTAGGCACAGCGCGCTGGCCGTCGGCGTCGCGCGCGCTTGCTCCTCGCTGACGTCGGCGAACACCCGCGAAAGGTTCTGCCGGGCGGACGCCAGGACGTTGCGGATCTGCGTCTTCTCGCTCACGGTCACCCCATCGTCTTCTGGCCGTCAAGGGTCTCGCGCAAGATGTCCGCGTGGCCCGCGTGCTGCGCGGTCTCGGCCACGATGTGCACGAACGCCCGGCGCGCCGACCGGGTGGCGCCCGGCGGGAACCAGGGCGCCGGGGGCAGCGGCTGCACGGCGTCGAGGTCCCAGGTGCGGACGAGTTCGTCGGTGCGTGCCGCGATCTTGTCGTACTCGGCGAGCACACCCGCGAGGGTCTCGTCCGCGCGCAGGACGAACCCGTCGGCGTGCTCCGCGTAGCTGTCCTCGGTCATCTCCATCGTCTGCGGCCCCTCGACGACGAAGTTCGCCCAGCCTTCTTCGGTCTTGGCCACATGCTTGACCAGCCCGCCGAGGGTCAGCTCGCTGACCGTCAGGCGCTGCCGGGCCTGTTCGTCGGTGATGCCCTGCACGGTGTGGCGCAGGAAGCCGCGGTGGGCGGCGAGGGACTCCAGAAGGTCGTCGCGTTCGCTCATGAGAGGAACCTTAGTCCGCCCAGCGGTCAGTTCCTGACCGCAATACCGGCACACTGGAGAACATGGCGAACACGAGCTCCCGGACGCTGCGCCTGCTGTCGCTGCTGCAGACCCACCGGTTCTGGCCCGGCCCGGAGCTGGCCGACCGGCTGGGGGTGTCGGCGCGCACCCTGCGCCGCGACGTCGATCGGCTGCGCGAGCTGGGCTACCCGGTCGACGCGCACCGCGGCGCCGAGGGCGGCTACCAGCTCGCCGCGGGGGCCGCGCTGCCACCGCTCGTCGTCGACGACGAGGAGGCCGTCGCGTTGGCCGTCGGGATGCAGGCGGTGGCGCAGGGCGCGGTCCCGGGCGTCGAGGA
Organism: uncultured Actinomycetota bacterium; assembly: GCA_963822805.1. Classification (GTDB taxonomy): domain Bacteria; phylum Actinomycetota; class Actinomycetes; order Mycobacteriales; family Pseudonocardiaceae; genus Pseudonocardia. The sequence goes on from CAWGIV010000015.1 coordinate 188,601, forward strand.
GGCCGGGGTGCGCGCGCTCACGAAGGTGGTGCAGGTGATGCCGCCGCGGCTGCGCCGCCGGGTGGAGGCCCTGCGCGCGGTGACCGTGCCCACCACCTGGAACGCGGCCCCGAGCCTCGATCCGGACGTCCTCACCACGCTCGCCCAGGCCTGCCGCGACGACGAGCGCATCGAGTTCGGCTACACCACCCACGCGGGCGACCGGGCGACGCGGCTGGTCGAGCCGCATCGGCTCGTCCCGCTCGGCCGCCGCTGGTACCTCGTGGCCTACGACCTGCACCGCCACGACTGGCGCAGCTTCCGTCTCGACCGCATCGCCGACCCCCGGCGCACCGGCGCGCGCTTCCGGCCCCGCACGCTTCCGACGGCCGACGCCGCCGAGTTCGTGCGCGCGGGCATCCGCGCCATTCCGGCGACCTACCGGGTCGAGGTGCTGGTGCACGCTCCGGCCGCGCGCGTCCGTCCGCAGCTGGGCCGGTGGGCCGAGATCACCGAGGTGGACGCGGACACGTGCGAGCTGCGCATGACCATCGACGCGCTGGCCTGGCCCGCCATGGCCCTGGGCATGACGGGCGCGGAGTTCGAGGTGCGCGAGCCCCCGGAGCTGGTGCAACTGCTGAGCGACTGGGCGACCCGCTTCACCCGGGCGACGGCGTGACCGCGATCCGGTGGTGACCCAGCGCCCGGGTGATCGCCGGCTTCGGTGCGTGGGGTGTGCCTGCGCACCTCCGACACCGAAGCCGACGATCTTGGGTTACCGAGCTCTTCAGGAATGGTCGGCGTAGGCGGTGATCTGCGCAGCGAACCGGTCGAAGTCGTCGAGCCGGGAGCTGAGGATCTCGTGGACCCGCTCGGCCGCGATGTCTTCGTAATGGTGCACGAGCCGGTTGCGCATGCGGGCCATCGGCTGCAACGCCGCAGCGAACTCCGGCTCGAGAACGGCCTCCTTGCCGAGCACGGCGAACACCTCCGCGTAGCTGCTGGGCTGATCGAGACCGGCGTCCGCGATGACGTGGTGGCCGATGCTCAGAGTGGTCTCGATGGCAAGCTGCAGGAAGCGCTCGGCGCTGCCGTAGTTGCGTGGGTCCGCGACGAATTCAGCGGGCGGCGTTGTCGCCAGCTGTCGGAGGATGCGGACATACCCCGCGAGGAGCGCGAGCAACTGGTCGAGGCGGGGACGGTCAACCATGGCTTAGCCGTCCCGCGCGGGCCCGCTCGCGAACTGCCGCGAGATAGGCATCGTGGTACGGCTTGAAGTCGAGGAAGTCGTGCTCCACGGCGGCGCGGTGACGCACTCGCGCAACGTCGTTGCGACTGTAGATCGGCCTGCCCCCGACCACCCGGTAGGCGAGCCACAGCGGCGCGTCCTCGAGGATGACGAGATCGACGTCCTCGCGCCCGAGCGCGGCGACGAGCGTGTCGTGCAGGCGAGCGTCGTCGAGGAGGGTGCCGCGCGGGACGACCGAGACGGCCAGGTCGATGTCGCTGTCCTGGCGGGCGCTGCCCGCGGCTACCGAGCCGAAGACGTAGGCGAACCGCACGCGGGGGTCGGCCGCGAACACCGGTCCCAACGCGTCGAGCTGTGCGAACGTCACAGGAGTCAGTGTGTCAGGCCGGGCGGTGCAGCTCGCAGAGCCGGTGCGCACTGCGCACAGCCTGTGGCGTCGGCGAGGTGACGGCGCGTTCTGCGAAGCGGGCCGGATCCGGGGTGCGCCCGGTCAGGCCAGGCCGACCGTGGTCTCGGCACCGACGCCGGGCAGGCCCGGGTGGCTCACCGCGTCGACCGTGAGCTCGCCGACCTCCGTGGTGACCACGAGCCGGGTGACCGCACCGAGGAACGTGCTGGTGAGCACCGTGCCCGCGATCCCGTTCGGCGCCCCGACGCGCAGGGCCTCCGGCCGGACCTGGGCCTGCTCCGCCGCGCCCGGCGCGATCCGCCCGCCCGCGACCGGCACCGTGTTCATCACGCCCACGAACTCGGCCACGAACGGGGTGGCCGGGTGGGCGTACACGGCCTGCGGCGCATCCACCTGCTCCAGGCGGCCCGCGTTGAGCACGGCCACCCGGTCGGCCACGGCGAGTGCCTCGGACTGGTCGTGCGTGACGAACAACGTGGTGATGCCCTCCGCGAGCTGCACCCGGCGAATCTCGTCGCGCAGCTGCACCCGCACCCGGGCGTCGAGCGCCGACAGCGGCTCGTCCAGCAGCAGCACCGACGGCTGCACGGCCAGCGCTCGGGCCAGCGCCACCCGCTGCTGCTGGCCACCCGACAGCTCATGGGGGTACGCCCCGCCGCGCGCGCCGAGCCCAACGACCTCCAGCAGCTCCGCCGCCCGGCGCCGCCGCTCCGGCGCGCCGACCCGGCGCATCCGCAGCCCGAACCCGACGTTCTCCGCCGCCGTCATCGTCGGGAACAGCGAGTAGGCCTGGAACACCATGCCGGTGTCGCGCTTGGCGGCGGGCACCCCGGTGACGTCCTTGCCGCCGATGAGCACCCGCCCGGCCGTGGGTGCATCGAAGCCCGCGAGCAGTCGCAGCGCCGTGGTCTTGCCGCAGCCCGACGGGCCGAGCAGCGCCAGCAGCTCGCCGGGTTTCAGCGCCAGGTCGAGCCCGTCCAGGGCGTGCGTCGCGCCGAAGCTGCGCCGTATGCCCCGGAACTCGACCGCGGTGCCGGTCACGAGACCCTCCTTCGCCCGCCCGCGAGCGACACGAGCAGCAACAAGACCCAAGTGAGCAGGAGGCTGGCCAGCGTGAGTGCCACCGCCACCCCGGCCTGGCTCTGCCCGACCACGACGACCGCGACCGGGAACGTGTTCGTGTACAGCAGGATCCGCGCGATCACGACCTCGCCCAGCACCAGCGCGAGCGTGAGGAACGCCGCGCCGAGCACGGCGGTGCGGATCGCGGGCAGCACCACCCGCAGCAGCGCCGTGGGCAGGCTCGCGCCGAGACTGCGCGCGGCCTCGACGAGCGTGCGCAGCGGCACGGCGGCCAGGCCGTTGTCGATCGCGCGGTAGGCGAACGGCAGCGCGAGCACGATGTAGAACGGCGTGAGCGCGCTGATCGGCGACGAGAACAGCGCGTCGAACAGCGGCGTGTTGAGGTTGGCCTGCACGAACGCGATGCCCGCCGCCATGACGACGGGCGGCACGACGATGGGCAGGATCGTGGCGGTCTCCAGCAGCCCGGCCACCGACGGCAGCCGCAGCCGCACCCACACCGCCGTCGGCACCACGAGCACGAGCACCAGCACGGCGGTGATCACCGCGATCTGCAGCGACACGATGAGCGCCCCGAGCAGCTCGGGGTCGGTGGCGATCGCCAGGTAGTTGGCCCCGCCGTAGCCGCCGCCCGGCTTGCGCAGGCTGAACTCCAGCGACGACAGCAGCGGCACCATGAAGTACACCGCGGCCAGCGCGAGCACCACGACCCGCCAGCGCCTGCCCCTCATGGCCGCCCCGTCATCGAGGGACCCACTTCGACGCCCGGCGCTGCAGCCACAGGTAGAGGATCATCACGACCCCGATGACGACCACCATGTCGAAGCCGAGCGCGAGCCCGACGTTCTGCTGGTTGGCCAGCACGTTGCCGGACAGCGCCGCCGCGATGGCCGTGGGCACCAGCGGGATCGTGCCGCTGGTGAGCGCGAGCGCGGTGGCGTAGGCGGCGAACGCATTGCCGAACAGCACGAGGGTGGCCCCGGCCAGCGCGGGCGCGAGCACCGGCAGCGCCACGTGCCGCCAGTACGCCCACGCCGACGCCCCGAGGTTCTCCGCGGCCTCCCGCCACTGCGGCTGCAGCCCCTCCAGCGCCGGGCTGACGAGGATGACCATCAGCGGGATCTGGAAGTAGACGTAGGTGAGCCCGAGACCGGTGAGCGAGTCGATGCGGAAGCCTGCGGCGTAGAGGTCGACGCCGACGCCGCGCAACGCGATCGTGGCGAGCCCGGTCTGCCCGAGCGCGGCGATGAACGCGAACGCCAGCGGCACGCCGCCGAAGTAGGCCAGCACCCCCGAGGCCGTGGACACGATCCGCCGCAGCGGGCTCGTCGGGCGGCTGGTGAGCACCGCCTGCGCCAGGAACGCCCCGAACACCGCCCCGATCAGGGCCGTGACCAGCGAGATCTTCAGGCTGGACACGAACGCGGCCAGGTACTGCGGCTGGGTGACGGAGGCGACGATGTTGTCCAGCGTGGGCCGCCCGTCCGGGTCGGACAGCGCCCCGCTGATCACGAAGTACAGCGGCCCGCCGAGGAACACCAGCAGGTAGAGCGCGAACGGCAGGAGGCCGCCGACGGCCCGCCACGACCGCGGCGCGCGGATCTCCTCCGTGGGCGCGGCCGGGGCGTCGAGCAGGCTGGTCACAGGGTGGTCTCGGGTGTCGGTCTCGGGAGGGTGTCGTCTCGGGACCGTCAGGCGATGGCGGCGGCCCAGCCCTGGGCCACGGCCTTCTGGGCGGCGTCGGTCTGCGCCTGGGTGGGGAACTGCGGCTCGCCCGTCACCTGCGGGAGCGCGGCGAGCGCCGTCTTGTCGGCCGTGCCCGCCTGCTGCATGGCGTTGAGCCGCACGGGCCGGGCCTTGCCTTGGAGCCAGAGGTTCTGCCCCTCGTCGGAGAAGAGGAACTCCTGCCACAGCCGGGCGGCGGCCGGGTGCGGCGCGTTCTTGTTGATCGCCTGGGCGTAGTACTGGGCGAACAGGCCGTCCGATGGCACGGCGACCTTCCACGGGAACGACGCCTTGTTCTTCTCGGTCTGAGTGACGTTGAGGTAGTCCCAGTCGAGCACGATGGGGGTCTGGCCGCTCTCGATCGTGGCGTCGTTGGGGTCGACCTTCAGCATGTTGCCCGCCTTGGCGACCTTGCCCCAGAACGCGATGCCGGGCTGGATGTCGTCGAGGCTGCCGCCGTTGGCCAGCGCCGCCGCCCACACGCCCGCGAACGCCGACGCCGACTGCGTGGGATCGCCGTTCAGCGCGACCTGGCCCTTGTACTCGGGCTTGAGGAGATCGGCGAACGTGGCAGGGCAGTTGGGGACGATCTTGTTGTTGCAGCCGATCGAGATGTAGCCGCCATAGTCGTTGGTCCAGGCACCGTTCGGGTCCTTGTTCGCCGCGGGGATCGTGTCCCACGTGGCCACCTTGTAGGGCGCGAACAGGGTGATGTTGCCGTTGGCGAAGGACTGGCCGAGGTCCAGCACGTCGGGTGCGCGCTCCTGGGTGCCGAGCTGCTTGACGGCGTTGATCTCGTCCTGGCTGGAGCCCTCCGGGTTCGCCGAATTAATCTTGATGCCGTACTTGTCGGTGAACGCCTTGAGGATGGCGCCGTAGTTGGCCCAGTCCGGCGGCAACGCGATGACGTTGAGCGTGCCCTCCTTCTTCGCCTCCGCCACGAGCGCATCCATGCCGCCGCCCGCCTGCGCCGACGTGGCATTCGCCCACCCGCTGCCGCCCGACGGCGCCGCGCCGCCGCTGCCCCCACCCCCGCCGCCCGAGCTGACGCACCCTGCGGCGGCCATGGCCACCGCAGCGCCGATCGTGACGAGAGACAGCAGGCGACGGCCGCGGATCATGCGCGGAATGTATCGCCGGCCCCCGACAGAATCGAGGCTCGATCCGGTCACGGCGCGCCGGGGACGTGGGGCGCGCCCGTGTGGTGGATTGCGCTCGAGCGGGACGTCACGGAGCTTGGATCTTCCCAAGACCCCGCTCTTGTCCCGTTCGAGCGCGAGTCACGCCCGGCCACCGACAGTCAACGACCGCCGCGCGCCATGGCGAGCACGTCGAGGGCGGCGTCGAGCTGCTCCTCGGTGAGGCGGCCGTCGCGGACGTGGCCGCGCTGGACCACCACGTCGCGGATCGTGCGCCGCTCCTGCAGCGCCTGCTTCGCGACCGCCGCGGCCTCCTCGTAGCCGATGTACTTGTTCAGCGGGGTGACGATCGCAGGGGAGGACTCGGCGAACTCGCGGGTGCGCTCGACGTCGGCCTCGGCCCCGTCCACCACCTTGTCCGCCATGAGCCGCGCGGCGTTGGCCAGCAGCCGGGCCGACTCCAGCACGTTGCGCGCCATCACCGGCATCATCACGTTGAGCTGCAGGTTGCCCTGGCTGCCGGAGAACGCGACGCAGGCGTCGTTGCCGATGACCTGCGCGGCTACCATCATCGTGGCCTCGCAGATCACGGGGTTGACCTTGCCCGGCATGATCGAGCTGCCCGGCTGCAGGTCCTTCAGATGCAGCTCGGCCAGGCCGGTGCGCGGCCCGGAGCTCAGCCAGCGGATGTCGTTGGCGATCTTGTAGAGCGACACCGCGACCGTCCGCAGCGCGCCGGAGGCCTCGACGAGGCCGTCGCGGGAGGCCTGGGCCTCGATGTGGTCGGGAGCCTCGGTGAGGACGTCGAGGCCGGAGGCCGCGCGCAGCCGCTCGACGACGGCGGCGCCGAAGCCGGGCGGCGCGTTCAGCCCGGTGCCGACCGCCGTGCCGCCGATGGGGAGCTGCGCCAGCCGGGGGAGCGTGTCGCGGACCCGCGCCACGCCGTTCTCGACCTGCGTGGCCCAGCCGCCCGCCTCCTGCCCCAGCGTGATCGGCACGGCGTCCATGAGGTGGGTGCGGCCCGCGGTCACGACGTCGGCCCACTCGGCGGCGCGGCGGCGCAGTGCGGCGGCGAGATGCTCAAGCGCCGGGATGACGTCGGTGGCGAGCGCCTCGGTGGCGGCGAGGTGGATCGTCGTCGGGAAGACGTCGTTGGACGACTGCGACGCGTTGACGTGGTCGTTCGGGTGCACGTCCACGCCCGCCCGCTGCGCGAGGCCTGCGATCACCTCGTTGGCGTTCATGTTGGAGCTGGTGCCCGAGCCGGTCTGGAAGACGTCGATGGGGAAGTGGGCGTCGTGCGCGCCCGCGGCGACCTCGTCGGCCGCGGCGGCGATCGCGTCGGCCACCGGCTCCTCCAGCACGCCGATGTCCTTGTTCACGCGCGCGGCGGCCGCTTTGACCAGCCCGAGCGCGCGGATCTGGGCCCGCTCCAGGCCGCGGCCGGAGATCGGGAAGTTCTCGACGGCCCGCTGGGTCTGGGCCCGCCACAGCGCGTCGACGGGCACCTGGACATCGCCCATCGTGTCGTGCTCGATCCGGAAACCGCTCTCTGTACCCATGGGGTCCAGTCTGGCTCACTCGCTCAAGGCAGCGGCGGGACCGGGTCGGCGGCGAGCTGCTCGTCGGTGAGGTCGAAGTCGACCGACGAGTACTCCCGCAGCTTCGTCAGCCGGTGGTAGCCGTCGATCATGCGGATGGTGCCGGACTTGGACCGCATCACGATCGACTGTGTCGTGCACCCTCCGGCGCGGTAGTGCACGCCGCGCAGCAGTTCGCCGTCGGTGATGCCGGTGGCGCAGAAGAACACGTTGTCGCCGCGCACGAGGTCGTCGACGCTGAGCACCCGGGCGAGGTCGTGCCCGGCGTCGAGCGCCTTGCGGTGCTCGGCGTCGTCGCGCGGCCAGAGCCTGCCCTGCATCGCGCCGCCCATGCACTTCATCGCGGCCGCCGCGATGATCCCCTCCGGCGTGCCACCGATCCCGTAGAGCAGGTCGATGCCGGTGTTGGGGCGGGCCGCGGAGATCGCGCCCGCGACGTCGCCGTCGGTGATGAACTTGATGCGGGCGCCGGTGCGGCGGATGTCCTTGACCAGCTCGGCGTGTCGGGGCCGGTCGAGCACGCACACCGTGACGTCGGTGACCTCGATGCCCTTCGCCGCCGCCACGCGGTGGATGTTGTCGGCCACCGGGACCGTGATGTCGATGACGTCGGCCGCCTCCGGCCCCACCACCACCTTCTCCATGTAGAAGACCGCGGACGGGTCGAACATGGCGCCGCGCTCGGCGACCGCGAGCACCGCGACCGAACCCGGCATGCCCTTGGCCATCAGCGTGGTGCCGTCGATGGGGTCGACGGCCACGTCGCACCACGGGCCCTCGCCGTTGCCGACCTCCTCGCCGTTGAACAGCATGGGCGCCTCGTCCTTCTCGCCCTCGCCGATCACGACGACACCCCGCATGGAGACGCTGCCGATGAGCTTGCGCATCGCGTCGACCGCGGCGCCGTCGCCGCCGTTCTTGTCGCCGCGGCCGACCCACCGGCCGGCCGCCATCGCCGCGGCCTCGGTGACGCGCACCAACTCCATGGCGAGGTTGCGGTCGGGGGCCTCGCGGCGGCTGTTCGACGTGGGCATGGCGGCCTCCTTCGCTCGCTCTGGAGATCCTCGCAGATCAACGGCCGCCCGGGCTGGGATGAGGGACACGCGCGGTATCACTCCGCCGCGTCGAGCACCTTCCGCACGCGTTCCCGGGCGCCCGCGAGTTGCTCGTCGCACCGGCGGGCGAGCGCCTCGCCGCGCTCCCACAGCGCCACCGCGTCGTCCAGCGACAGGCCCCCCGCCTCCAGCTTTCGGACGACCTCGGTGAGCTCGTCGCGCGCCCGCTCGTAGCCCAGGCCGTTCACCGGTTCACTCACCCGTCCACCGTAACGGCGACCACCCCGTCGGCCACACGGACGCGCAGCCGGTCGCCGGGGCCCACCTCGCCGACCGAGCGCAGCACCGGCAGCACGACGTCGTCGGTCACGCGCTGCACGATGGCGTAGCCGCGGGCCAGCGTGGCGGCCGGGCCGAGCGCCGTGAGTCGGGCGCGGGCGTGCTCAAGGTCGACCGCCCGCCGGTCCAGGCCGCGCGCCATCGCGCCGCGCAGGTCCGCCCGCAGCCGGTGCACCCGCTCGGCGTGCGCGTCGAGCGCCCGCAGCGGGTCGCCCAGCCGGGCCCGCAGAGTGGCGAGGCCGTGTTGCTCGCGGTCGACCCAGCCGCCCAGCGCGCGCCGGGCCCGGTCCCGCAGCCCCGCGATCCGTGCCATCTCCTCGGCGACGTCGGGCACCAGCCGCCGTCCCGCCTCGGTCGGGGTGGAGCAGCGCACGTCGGCCACGTGGTCGACCAGCGGCGTGTCCGGCTCGTGCCCGATCGCCGAGACCACCGCGGTGCGGCACGCGGCCACCGCGCGGCACAGCGTCTCGTCGGAGAACGGCAGCAGGTCCTCGACGCTCCCGCCGCCACGCGCGAGCACGATGACGTCGACGGCCGGGTCGCGGTCCAGCGCGCCCAGCGCGTCCACGATCTGCGGCACGGCCAGCGCGCCCTGCACGGCGGTGTTCTCGATCCGGAACCGCACGGCGGGCCAGCGGGCCTGCGCGTTCGTGACGACGTCGTGCTCCGCCGCCGAGCCCCGGCCCGTGACCAAGCCGATGCAGTGCGGCAGGAACGGTGGACGCCGCTTGCGCGCGGCGTCGAAAAGGCCCTCCGCAGCGAGCAGCTTCCGCAGCCGCTCGATGCGGGCGAGCAGCTCGCCGATGCCGACCGCGCGGATCTCGTCCACGCGCAGCGACAGCGTGCCGCGGCCGAGGTAGAACGACGGCTTGCCGTGCACGATCACCCGGTTGCCGTCGGCGACGGCCGGGTTGCCGAGTACGAGCCCGACGGGCGCCGTGAGCTGCAGCGACACGTCCGCCGCGGGATCGCGCAGCACCAGGAACGCGGTGCCCGTACGGGCGGTGACCTGCGCGAGCTGGCCCTCGACCCACACCGCGCCGAGGCGGTCCACCCACTCCGCGATCTTGCGCGCCACCGTGCGCACCGGCCACGGCTGCTCCGGGCTGGTGCTGGTGCTCACTCCGCTCCGCTCATGCCTCGGCGACCGCGGTGATCCGGTTGGTGAGCATGGTCACGAACGGCGGCCGCTCGCCGTGTGCCATCTCCCACGCCAGCAGCGTGCGGAGCTCGTCGAGGGACAGGAAGCGCAGCTTGCCCCGCAGCTGCGGGATCGACATCTCGGCGTAGCCGGGCAGGACAGGTGGCTCGGCCGGGTCGACGGTCTTCGCCGCCGCCTCGCCGATCACCTCGTCGGCCGCAAGCTCGTCGGTCAGCGAGTCGGTGGGAACGTCCTCGACGTCGGGCAGGACGGGTGGCAGATCCGCCGGGCGCAGCTCCGTGATGGTGCTGGCCCCGTTGCGGGTGGGGGGCTCGTCCTCGTCGAACGTCGCCCAGCTCGGCGTCTCCTCGACCGGACGCAGCCCGCCGAGCACCCGGTCGCCCTTGATCGCCAGCTCGGTGACCTTCTGCTGCACCCGCATCGAGGCCTGCAGCGCCTGGCTGACGGCCGTGACGGGGAACTCGACGACCAGCCGGGGAAGGTCGCGGGCCTGCTCGACGGCGGTGGCCACGAGCCCGGCGGCGATCCGCACGGGGAACGGCAGCGGCTTCATGGCGTCCATCCTGCCGGGCCGGAACCCGCCGTGCCCATCGGCGCCCACGTACCCTCGAAGTCATGACCTCCAAGCGAGTCCTGGTGGCCAAGCCCCGCGGCTACTGCGCAGGCGTCGACCGCGCCGTCGAGGCCGTCGAGCGCGCGCTGGAACAGCACGGGGCCCCCGTCTACGTCCGCAAACAGATCGTGCACAACGTGCACGTCGTGGAGACGCTCACCGAGCGTGGCGCGATCTTCGTCGACGACACGGACGACGTGCCGCCCGGCGCGATCGTCGTCTTCTCCGCCCACGGCGTCTCCCCGGCGGTGCGCGAGCAGGCCCGCGAACGGCGGCTGCAGACCATCGACGCCACCTGCCCCCTGGTCACGAAGGTGCACCAGGAGGCCAAGCGGTTCGCGCGCGAGGGCTACGACATCCTGCTGGTCGGGCACGCGGGCCACGAGGAGGTCGAGGGCACCTCGGGGGAGGCGCCGGAGCACATCCAGCTCGTCGAGACCGCGGCCGACGCCGAGAAGGTGCGGGTGCGCGACCCGGAGAAGGTCGTGTGGCTGTCGCAGACCACGCTCTCGGTCGACGAGACCATGGAAACGGTGCGCGCCCTGCGCGAGCGCGTGCCCGGCCTCCAGAACCCGCCGAGCGACGACATCTGCTACGCCACGCAGAACCGGCAGACCGCGGTGAAGGCGATGGCGCCGCACTGCGACCTGGTGCTGGTCGTCGGGTCGGTGAACTCGTCCAACTCGGTGCGGCTCGTCGAGGTGGCGCTGCAGGCCGGGGCCGGTACGGCGTACCTCATCGACTACGCCCGCCAGATCGACGACGCCTGGCTGTCGGGTGTGGAGACGATCGGCGTCACCAGCGGGGCGTCGGTGCCCGAGGTGCTCGTGCGCGGTGTCTTGGACCAGCTGGCCGAACGGGGATGGGCCGACGTCGAGGAGCTCACGACGGCGGAGGAGACGTTGACGTTCGCCCTCCCGCGCGAGCTGCGGCCCGCCCGGGGTTGATCCGCTGGGTCACCAGCCGGAACACGCCAAGCGCCACCACCAGTCCGGTGGTCCACGCCATCATCGGGAAGCCGTTGACCAGCGGGGCGCCGAACACGAGCAGGCGTCCAGCGATGCCCTCGCCGGGGCGCGGCGTGCCTGCTGCGAGCACGACGACCGGCACCGCGATCGCCATGAGCAGCGGCGGCGCGACCATCGGCCAGAACATGCCGCTGCGGCGCACCCAGGCCGTGGCCAGCACGCAGCCGGTGAGGTAGCAGACGGTGAACGCGGTGCTCAGGGTGCCCGTGCGCAGCAGGTCGACCGCCACGCCGACCCCCGTGAGCGCCGCCGCGACCCCCACCGCCGCGGCGGGGTGGACACCGAGCACCGTCGCCATCAGCGAGCGCTCGGGCATGGGCCACGGACCGCCGGGCCGCTCCCGGGCGACGGTGCGCGCCGACCCGGCGGATGCGTTGTGGTCCGCGCGGGCGGCCTTGCCCGTTGTCTTGCCCGCTGCCCCGCGCGTCGACCCCCCGGCTGCGGCCCGGGTGACCTCGGCCGCCGGGGGGCGCGGGCGCGTCGGATCGCCCGTCGCAGGAGTCACGCCGACCGCGGCGGGGCGGCGGCGGGCGGTGGCGGATGTCGGCAGAGCGCGGGCCTTGTCGCCGAGAGCGGACCGCGGCGGCGGCCCGTCGGCGGGGGCGGACTGTGGCGGACGGCTGGCGCGGGCGGACCGCGGCGGCCCGTCGTCCGGCTGCCGACGCGGCGGCACCGGTTCGGCACTGTCCACAGCGTCGGGGCGGGGCTCGCTCACCTCGTCACGGTAGCCCGGGAACCCTGCTCTCCGCCGTCGCCACGCCCCCGCTCGTCGAGCGCGATCAGGTACTCATCGGCCGACGCCACCAGCTCGGGCGCCGACACCGTGCGCGGCGCCCGCTCGACCTGTCCGGGTGCGGGCAGCTCGCCGTCGGCAACCTGCAGCTCGGTGAGCTTGCGTGCCGTGACGAGGACACGGGCCTCCAGCGAGGAGACCGTGCGGTTGTAGCTGTCGACCGCCGCGTCGAGGCTGCGCCCCAGCTTCGCCACGTGAGTGCCCATCGTGGCCAGGCGGCCGTGCAGCTCACGGCCGAGCTGGTGCACCGCGGCCGCGTTGCGCGCCAACGCCTCCTGCCGCCAGCCGTAGGCCACGGTGCGCAGCAGCGCGATCAGGGTGGTGGGGGTGGCGATCACGACGTTGGCCGCGAACGCGTGCTCCAACAGCCCCGGGTCGGCCTGCAGCGCCGCCTCCAGGAACGGGTCGCCCGGCACGAACAGCACGACGAACTCCGGTGACGGCGAGAACGCCTCCCAGTACGCCTTGGCCGCCAACGCGTCGACGTGCTGGCGCAGCTGTCGGGCGTGCGCGGCGAGTCGCTCGCGGTGGGTGGCCGCGTCCTGGCTCTCGACGGCGTCGAGGTACGCCAGGAACGGCACCTTCGCGTCGACCACCACCTGCTTGCCCCCGGCCAGATGCACGACCATGTCCGGCCGCACGCCGCCGCCCTCGCCGCGCCCGACGACCTGGGTGGAGAAATCGCAGTGCTCCACCATCCCCGCGAGCTGGACCACCCGCTCCAGCTGCAGCTCACCCCAGCGCCCCCGGACCTGCGGGGCGCGCAGGGCGTTGACCAGCTGGCGGGTCTCGCCGCGGAGCTGATCCGAGCTGCTGGCCATGGCGCTGACCTGCTCGCGCAGCCCCGCGTAGGCCGACTCGCGCTCCTTCTCCACCGTGCGCAGCTGCCCCTCGACGCGCTGCAACGCCGCCGCCATCGGGTCGAGCAGCTGACCGATGGCGGCGGCGCGGGCCGCGGTGTCGCCGTCGGCCTTGGCGCTGAGCGCGACGGTCGCCTCCTTGAGCCTGCCCTCGGCGAGCGCGACGAACTGCTCGGTGTTGTGCGCCAACGCATCCGCCGAGAGCGCGGCGAACGCCTGCTTCAGCTCCGCGTCGCGCGCGATGAGCAGCTCCTCCCGGCGAGTGTGTGCCGCCCGCTCGCTCTCGAGGGCGGCCGTCGTGGACGCCGCCGCGGCCTCGGCCCCCCGCAGCCGCTCCTGAGCGCGCTCGTGCGCGCGCCCCAGCTCGTCGAGCCGCGTGAGCAGCCCGCCGCGCTCGGCCCGCAGACCCGCGGCCTCGGCGCGGAGCATCGCGGCGGCGTCGGACGCGGCGCGTGCGGCCTCGGCCACCGCGGCGCGGGTGCGCGCGCCCGCCAGCAGCCACATGCCCAACGCGCCGAGCCCGACACCCATCGCGAGCCCGAGCAGCAGCACAGGAACGACGTTCACGACGCCCAGCGTGCACCCGGGCCCCGACAAATCCGGGGAGGCTCGCCAACGGAGGGGAAAGGAGGCACGCCACCCGGTCGGGCTGGCTCGTAGCCGAGGTACTCCGGCTGTCGGCGGAAAGTTGCGCGCTCGGCCGGGGCGACTTCGCAGAGGCGTTCGACGCGTCGCAGACCCCATCGCGTCTGCGATGTGCACAACCGCTCTGCGAAGGCCCCGGGCAGGCAGGGCTGCACCCGACGGCGGAGCGGGCCCTACGCCGCCGACTCGTGGGCCAGCAGCGCGCGCTTGACGTCCAGCCCCCAGCGGAAGCCGCCGAGCGTGCCGTCGGTACGCAGGACGCGGTGGCACGGCACGAACAACGCCGCCGCGTTGCGGGCGCACGCCGCCGCGGCCGCGCGGACCGCCGCGGGACGGCCGGACTTGGCCGCGTACTCCGTGTAGGTCACCGGCGCACCCGCGGGCACGGTGCGCAGGACGTCCCACGCGTGCTCGAGGAATGCGCCGGAACGCTGCCGCACCGGCACGTCGTCGATGGCCGAGAGGTCGCCGCTGTGGTAGCCGACGATCGCGGCGCCGACCGTGCCCAGCTCGCCCTGCCGCAGGTCGGTGGGGCGGAGCGTGGGGTGGATCAGGGGGATCAGGTCGTCGAGCTCGGCCGTCCAGCCCGAGGCCAGCACGGCCCCGTCCGCATCGACGACGGCCGTGAACGGTCCCATCGGGGTGTCGTAGGTGTTCCAGGTGCTCATGCTCTCCTCCAGAGGTGGGTGGCGGCATAGGACCGCCAGGGGCGCCAGGCCGCGGCGCGTGCGGTCAGGCCGGGGATGGCGGATGACAGGCCGAGGGCGGCGGCGCCGCGCCGGACGCCGAGGTCTTCGGCGAGAAGTTCGTCGGGGTCACCGAGCACCCGCATCGCGAGGTAGCCCGCGGTCCACTGCCCGACGCCGGGCAGCGCGAGGAGCTCGGCGCGCAGTTCGGCCGGGTCGCGCCCGGGGTCGAGCGCGAGCGAACCGTCCGCGAGCGCGGTGGCCACGGCCCGCACGCTCGCGATCCGCCGGGCCGGGCCGGTGAGGACCTCCCCTCCGCGCTCGGCGATCGCGGCAGGCGTGGGGAACAGCAGGTCGGCGCCGGGCACCGCGAGTGCGGATGGCAGCCGCTGGCCCAGCGCCGCGGCCAGCCGCCCCGCCGTCGTACGGGCCGCCGCGACCGACACCTGCTGCCCCAGCAGCGTGCGGATCGCGGTCTCGGCGCCGTCGACGGTGCCCGGCAGCCGGATCCCGGGCACCTCCTTGACGGCCGTCTCCAGCGCAGGATCGGCGCCCAGCAGTTCGTCGACGGCGACGGGATCGGCGTCGAGGTCGAGCAGGCGCCGCACCCGGGCCACGGCGGGCCCGAGGTCCCGGGGGTCGGCCAGCCGCAGCGTCGCCGTGACGTGCGCGCCGGACGTGCTCGCGCCGGGCGCCCGGCGGCCCGCCGCCTCGTCGCGCCGCCCTGTGGTGCCCTCGGGCAGCCGCAGCGCGATCGTCCCCGGACCGTGCGGGAGCTGCAGCGTGCGCACGTACCCGTCGTCCCCGAAGGCTTCCACGCCCGCGACCGCTCGTGCGGCGAAGAACTGCAGGAGCCCCTCCGCGTCGAGCGGCGGCCGGAACGGCAGGCGCAGCACGAGCGTCCCGGCGACCGCGGGGTTCCGGCGGCGCCCGGCCTCGGCACGCAACGTCGTCGGGGCCACCCCGTACACCGCACGGACGGTGTCGTTGAACTGGCGCACGCTCGCGAACCCCGCCGCGAACGCCACGTCCGCCATGCCAAGCGGGGTCGTCTCGATCAGCAACCGGGCGGTGTGCGCGCGGTGGGCGCGCGCGAGCGCCAACGGGCCCGCGCCCAGCTCGGCCGTCAGAACCCGGTTCAGGTGCCGTTCGGAGTAGCCGAGCCGAGTCGCGAGGCCGGGCACCCCCTCGCGCTCCACGACACCATCGGAGATCAGCCGCATGGCGCGGGCTGCGAGGTCGGCGCGCAGGTTCCAGTCCGGCGAGCCCGGCACCGCGTCGGGAAGGCAGCGGCGGCACGCGCGGTAGCCGCGCTGCTGCGCCGCCCCCGCCGTCGGGAGGAACTCGACGTTGCCGCGCTTGGGCGTGGTCGCGGGGCAGGACGGGCGGCAGTAGATCCCGGTCGTCCGCACCGCGGTGATGAAGTGGCCGTCGAACCGGGCGTCGCGGGAGGCGACGGCGCGGTAACAGCGTTCCTGGTCGAGCAGCACGAGAACGACTCTGCCACCCGGCCCGGCCCGATACTGGCGGAAATCGGACGCGGCCGCCGGGCGTCTGATCCGGGGGTCGGACGGTCAGGCCGGTGCTGTCGGCTGCGGGTTCGGGAGCCCTATCGGCGGCCCGGTGACCGGGAGTGGAGCGGCTGGCCTGGGAAGGCGACGGACCGTGATGTGGGGCGCGCCGCCCGATCCGTGCGGGCCCGCGGGGCCGGTGTTCGCGGGCCTGTTGGCGGGCTTGGGGTCGGCGCCGGCCTTGGTGGCGGGCTTGGGGTCGGCGCCGGAGGGCTTGGGGACGGTGGGCTTGGGGTCGGTGGCCTCGGCGCCGGGATTGGCGGCAGCGGGCTTGGGAGCGGCTGTGGGCTTGCCGTTGGGCTTGGCGGACGCGGACGCGGACGCGGGCTCGGGGTCGGGTTTGGTGTCGGTCGTGGGCTTGGCGTCGGCGCTGGGGGGCTTGGGGTCGGCGGGTTTGGACGGGGCAGCGGGCTCGGTGTTGTCGGCGGGCCGATCGGCACCTCCGGTCGCCGCGCGGTCCGGTTTCGGCTTGTCCGGCGGGGCGTCGCTCTGCCCCGGATGGCTCGGCCGGGGATCGGTCTGTCCGGCGGGCTGCGGCCTGCTGGACGCGGCGTGGGCCGGGGGGTTCGATGGGCGACCGGTCGGGCCGTGAGCGCTACCGGGTACCGGCTCGCCGTGCGCCGGGCTGTCGGCTGTCGGAGGGGACGGGACGGACCCGGAACCGCTCGGCTGGGGACCGTCCCGATCCGGACGGCTCGGCGTGGCGGCGCCGGTTGTGGAGCCATCGGCAGCGGAGCCGCCGGAC
The DNA here is from genome assembly GCA_963822805.1 of uncultured Actinomycetota bacterium. GTDB lineage: Bacteria > Actinomycetota > Actinomycetes > Mycobacteriales > Pseudonocardiaceae > Pseudonocardia. Next base: position 205,283 of record CAWGIV010000015.1, read on the forward strand.
GCAGGGTCGCGACCACCTGCTCCGGCTCCACCGTGGCCGGGCGAGTCGGGACGGCTTGGCGGGGAGCCCACCGAGCCCGGCCCGGGTGGGCCCGGCTGTCGGCGGCTCGACCCGGGACCGTCGGGCTCCGCGTCGCTCGCGGCGACACCGGTGGGCACTGGGGGTGCGAGGGCGGGTCCGGTGCGTGCGCCGGCGGGAGCGGAGGGGCGGGCGGGGCCCGCGGGTGCGGCGGCGGCCGGGACGCGGCCCGCAGGTGCGGCGGCGGGGGCAGGTGCCGCGGCGGCCGGGACGGGGCCCGCGGGTGCCGGGCGGGCGGGAGCGGGACCGGAGCGATCGGGATCGGACCGCTCGTCGTCTGGCGCAGCCGCACTGGCCCGTGCCGGAACGAGCCCCGCCACCGCGGCCTCCCCGGCATCACGCGGCGCGCTCACGACGGCGTCGTCCGGCCCGCGCCCGGTGGTGGCCGCGCGGCCCGTGGTTTGATCGCCTGCCCCGACCGCGGGCGCTCCTGCGTCATCCCCAGAGCGGGTCGGCGTCCGGTCCGACGATCGAGCCGGGCGATCTGTGCGGTCGTCCGCCCCCTGCGACGTGTCCCGCCGAGCGGGGTGGTCGCCTTGCTCGTCCGACTGAGTTCGGTCGCTCGGCCCCACGTCGGACCCTTCGACGACCGCCGAGGGTGGTCGTCCGCCCACGAGGTTCAGGTCGGCCCGCGGCGGCACGTCAGGCGGAGTCGGCTCGATCGCCGAAGAGGGGCGAGCCGCCGACGGCGCTACGCTGACGTATGCCGTGGTGAGGCCGCTCGCGGCAAGCACGGCGCCGACGCACATCACCGCGGCAATGCGCGCCAGATCGGCAGTTCTCAGGCTCGGGGGCACGACCTCCCCTCCCCAACGTAGTCCGCGGGCAGGGTCACCGGCCCGGGTGACCAGACTCGACGGTAACTCATCGATGCCGATGTTGCCCACCTCGACGTCCAGGCCACAGCGGCCGCCCGACTACCCTGGTGCGACGTGTCGCTCACCCTTGGGATCGTCGGGCTGCCCAATGTCGGCAAGTCGACCCTCTTCAACGCCCTCACCCGCAACGACGTGCTCGCCGCCAACTACCCGTTCGCGACGATCGAGCCCAACGTCGGCGTCGTGCCGCTGCCCGACCCGCGCCTCGACGTGCTCGCGCGCATGTTCTCCTCGGCGCGCACCGTGCCCGCCACGGTGTCGTTCGTGGACATCGCGGGCATCGTGAAGGGCGCGTCCGAGGGTGCGGGGCTGGGCAACAAGTTCCTCGCCAACATCCGCGAGGCCGACGCGATCTGCCAGGTCGTGCGCCTGTTCTCCGACACCGACGTGGTTCACGTCGACGGCCGGATCGACCCGGCGTCCGACATCGCCGTCATCGAGACGGAGCTGATCCTCGCCGACCTCCAGACGCTGGAGAAGGCCGTCCCGCGTCTGGAGAAGGAGGCGCGCACGCACAAGGACCGGCGGCCCGCGTTCGAGGCGGCGCAGGCGGCGGCCGCGATCCTGAACGAGGGCCGCACGCTGTTCTCGGCGGGCGTGGACCGGGCGCGGCTCAAGGAACTGTCGCTGCTCACCACGAAGCCGTTCCTCTACGTGTTCAACGCCGACGAGACCGTGCTCACCGACGAGGCGAAGCGCAAGGAGCTCACCGAGCTGGTCGCGCCCGCGCAGGCCGTGTTCCTGGACGCGAAGGTCGAAGCGGAGCTGCTGGAGCTGGACGAGGAGTCCGCCGCGGAGCTGCTGGAGTCGATCGGGCAGCACGAGCCTGGCTTGCGCGCGCTCGCCCGCGCGGGATTCACCACCCTGGGTCTGCAGACCTACCTCACGGCCGGGCCGAAGGAGGCCCGCGCGTGGACGATCCACCGCGGCGCCACCGCGCCCCAGGCCGCCGGGGTGATCCACACCGACTTCGAGCGCGGGTTCATCAAGGCCGAGATCGTGTCCTACGAGGACCTCGTCGCGGCGGGCTCCATGGCCGCGGCCAAGGCGGCGGGCAAGGTGCGCATGGAGGGCAAGGAGTACGTGATGGCCGACGGCGACGTCGTCGAGTTCCGGTTCAACGTGTGATCGCCGACTCGCGGATGAGGTGACCCGAGCGCACCGGACCTCGCATCACCCCTGATGCGCCTATGGTGCAGTCATGCGCACCACCGTCGATCTCCCTCCGGCCGTGCATCGGCGTGCGCTGGAGATCGCGAAACGTCGGGGTTGTCGCTCTCGGCCGTCATCGCCGAGCTGACCGTGCGCGGCCTCGGTCAACTCGACGAGCCGGTGGTCGTCAGCACTGAGGACCGATCCGGTTTTCCGGTGCTGAGTATCGGTCGCCGAGTGACGTCGGAGCAGGTGGCCGCTGCGCTGGACGAGGCGGATCTCCGAACGTGCGCGGTCACCGGCAGGTGACCGACGCGTATCTGGTGAGCCTGGCTGCAGGTCGCCGGGGTAGGAAGCTGGCGACTCTCGACGAGGGGCTCCGCCGGGAGCGGCCCGATCTCACGCTCCTGGTGCCCTCGCCGTGACGTTGAGACGTTTGTTCAGTCGCGTGACGCGGTCGAGTTCCGTCAACGTGTGAGCCGCCGCGCTCAGGCCGTCAGCGGAGTGATGGCATCGAGTTCGGCGATGTGCCGGTCCTTCTCGACCTCGACGTCGAAATCGAGCTGGATGTTCAGCCAGTAGCGGTCGCTCAAGCCAAGAGCCCGGGACATCCGAAGCGCCGTCTCGGGTGTGATCCGGCGCTTGCCGTGGACGATCTCATTGATGCGTCGCGGCGGCACCCCGATGGCCTTGGCGAGGCGGTACTGCGAGATCCCCAGCGGGATCAGAAACTCCTCCAGCAGGATCTCGCCCGGGGTGATGGGGTCATGGGCCTTCTCGGCCATCGCGCACTCCCTTCAGTGGTAGTCGACGAGCACAACGTCCTCGGCCCCGGCCCGCGTCCAGCGGAAGCAGATCCGATACTGGTCGTTGACCCTGATCGAGTACTGCCCTGCGCGATCCCCCTGGAGCTTCTCGAGCCGGTTCCCCGGTGGCACGCGTAGGTCCTCGAGGCGCTCGGCCGCGTTGAGTTGTCGAAGCTTGCGTTGAGCCATCCGCTGGACATCGAGTCCCAGCCGGGCGACCCGTTGGCGAGCCCAGACCTTCTGCGTAGTGGTGTCCGCGAAGGACTGGATCACGGACTCGATAGTAACGCGTCACGATATTAACGCCAACCGATATCAGTACCCGATGACGTGGCACCGGGTGTCAGGGCTCGCCTCCCCGGCGGGCCAGCCGAGGGTCGAGCAGCCATGACGACGTCGGGTGGGCGATGCTCACCGCCGCACGCAACCATCGTCGCTCGCACAGCGTGCCGTGGGCGATGTCGAGGTCGTGCTCGTCCTGAGGGCGGGGTCGCGCGACTTCCACAGCAACTGTGTGGCAGGCGTTCCGGTCGGGGCGAGCGCACGGGAGCGACGGCACGGTCCCAGGGCAGCGTGACTCTGGGGTCGCGGCGGTAGCGCCACCTCGTCTCGTCGCCCTCTTCCAGGTTGACCTGGAGGACCCAGCGATCACAGTGGCTGTCGCGCACCCGGATGTTGTGCACGGCGTCGTCGATGTCCTCGGTAAGCGGGAGCAGGTGGCCCCCCGTGGCCGCGAACGGCTGCATCTGCGGCAGTAGGGCCGTGAGCAGGATCGGTAGGTTGGGCCGCAGAGTACTGATGTCGATGTCCCCGTGCTTTCGGGTCGGCGGGCCCAGCCAGTGATCGATGGCCACCCGCCGGACAGCCACCAGCGGATCGGGAGTGCGGAGAACAGCGAACCGACCTCGGCGACGGATAGCGGCGCTCACGGGTGGCGTGCTGGTTCGTACCGCATGAGACTCGGCCGCATCACGCCTCAAGCAACCCGGTGGCGTCGAGCGGCATTCCGATCCGGCCGTTCGCCGAGATGGACGAGATGGACATGAGGGGGGTTCCGCCGCCCCCCATCCCCGCTCACGTCGATCTCGCGGCCAGCCACCCGGACAGCGGCGCACGGCGCGTAGCACCGCGTGGTGCTGCGTCACCCGGTTCCGGTCGGGGCCGGTCCTGGGGCGCTCCCGCGCCTCAATCGTGATCGTCGACGCGGCGGCGTCGAGCGCCTCGACCATGCGGCCGCATCGAGCGCCTCGGCCATGCGGCCTAGGCTCATGCGGTGGCCCGCCGCGCGACGAAGACCCGGCCCGATCCGCCCGACCTCGCGCCCCGCCGCGACCCCGCGCCCGCCGTGCTGGAGCCGGGCGCGCTCTGGGACGGCGTCGACGCGGATGCGGCCGTCGAGATCCCCGAGCGGGTCACGGGTGTGCGGCTGCGGGAGAGCCGGTGGATCGGGGCGGACCTGTCGGGGCGGCGGCTCTTCGGTTTCGAGTGCCGCGACACCGAGTTCGTGCACTGCGACCTGTCCGGCGCCGTGCTGGAGGACGCGCTGCTCACCCGGGTGGCGTTCACCGGGTGTCGGCTCACCGGGGTGGTGCTGTCCGGCTCGACGCTGCGCGACGTGCGCATCGCCGACGGCCGCGCCGACCTCGCGCTCCTGCGCATGGCCAAGGCGCGACACCTGTGGATCGAGGACACGTCGCTGCGGGGGGCGGACTTCTACGCGTTCGAGGGTGCCGACTGCGCGTTCCTCGGCTGCGACCTCACCGACGCCGCGCTCGGCGACGCCCGCGTGCCCGGCGTGCTGCTGCACGGCTCCACCATCGACGCCGTGCGCGGCGCCGCGGGCCTGCAGGGCGCCCGGATCGGGGCGGACCAGGTCGTCCTGCTCGGCGCGGCGCTGCTCGCGGCGCTCGACATCACGGTGACCCCCGCGCCGTGATCGAGCGGGCCCCGGGCGCTGCCGTCCCGTGATCGAGGGGGCCGGTGGCGCGCGAGATTGCCCTGAGCGGGGTTTCCCGGCGTTCAAATCCCGCTGAGCGCAATCTCGCGGCCCGGTCGGCGCCAGGCGGGGGCGGTGGGCCGATGACGATCCGTACCGCCGCGCCCCACCCTACGTTTCGGGTCCGACCGGACGTGAAGGAGCCCGCCCCCAACAGGGGACGGGCTCCTGCGACGCGGCGCTCAGATGACGGTGACGCCCTGGGCCTGCGGGCCCTTCTGGCCCTGGCCGATCTCGAACTCCACGCGCTGCCCCTCGTCGAGGGTGCGGAAGCCGCTGCCGTTGATCTCGGAGTAGTGGACGAAGACGTCAGCCCCGCCCCCGTCGACCGAGATGAAGCCGTAGCCCTTCTCGCCGTTGAACCACTTGACGGTTCCCTGTGCCATGCAACTGCTCCCTGCAGGTGGTGATGGGGCCCGCACCGCGCGGTCCCCGGTCGCACCCGTTCCCCGCGAGCGCGTGTGCTGCAACACGGACCCCGAAATCACGACCGCCCCCAACTCTTCCACGTCGCCACCGCGCGTGTGAACCGGGGGAGGTTGTCCGGCTGCGAGTGCCGCCGGTTCGTTGCGGTGGACCAACCGTGCCGGCGCGTTAGGCGCCGCCTGCCTCCTGCAGCTGCGCCGAGATCGCCGCGGCCAGGGCGATGTCGCGCTCGGTGATCCCGCCTTTCGAGTGGGTCGAGCAGCGGAACGTCAGCGTGCGCCAGCGGATGTCGATGTCGGGGTGGTGGTCCTGGGCCTCCGCGTACTCGGCGACCCGCTCGACCACCCCGATCGCCGCGGGGAAAGACGGCAGCTTCGCGGTGCGGACGAGGGAGTCGCCGTCGCGGGTCCATCCGGGCAACCCGGCCAGCGCGTCGGTGACGGCGGCGGCGTCGAGGAGTTCGGCCATGCGGCCCATCCTGCCCGCTGGGTGGTCAGGCGTCGCGGCGCAGCATCCGGTACGCCGTGAGCCCACCGCCGAACGCCAGGTAGCACAGCGCGCGCAGGGTGCTCTCGACGAGGCCGTGGCCGGGCAGCGGGTCGCGCAGCACGTCGGCGCCGGACGTCCAGCCGGACGTCAGGAGGTAGGGCTGCAGCCAGTCCAGCGCGGGGATCGCGCTCAGCACGCCGAAGACGATCACCATGCCGAGCACGCTCGCGAGCACGACCAACGGGTGCTCGGTCCACGCGGAGACGGCGAGCGCGACCGCCCCGATCGCCGCGAGCTGCCCCACCGTCCAGACGACGGCGAGCGCGATCCGGCCCAGCGCGTCGCCGACCCCGACCGTCGTGCCCGACAGCGTGACGAGCCCGTCGGTGCCGCCGACCAGTACCACCCCGGCGAGTGCGCCGACGACCGCGATCACGACGGTCGCCAACGCCGCGACCACCAGCACGCCGAACGCCTTCATCCCCACCAGCCGCAGCCGCGACACCGGGGCGAGCAACAGGCCGCGCAGGGTGCCCGCGGCGGCCTCGCCCGCGATCGCGTCCGCCGCCGCCATCGCGACGGCGAGCGGCAGCAGGAGCGCCTGGGCCAGGATCAGCGTGACGACGGGCAACACGAGCCCGTTGCCGACGACGTTGCCGACCAGGCCGCCCGTCCGCCTGCTGACCACCACGCCGATGGCGATCGTCACGGGCATCAGCGCGAACAGCCCGAGCATCACGAGCGTGCGCGGACGGCGCAGCACCCAGCGCACCTCGGAGCCGAGGAGCCTGCCCAGCGGCGCCGACCGTTGCCTCACCACTCCTCCGTCAGCCGGGCGAACAGGTCTTCGAGGTTGGTGCGGCTGCGCCGGGCCTCGTGCACTGCGACGCCCGCCCGCACCAGCCGCGCGAGGATCTCCGGCGCAGGCGGCCCCTCGGCGACCACCACCTCATCGGCCGCGTCACCCCGGTAGGCCACCGCGACCTCGCGCAGCGTGCGCAGGGCCAGCTCGACGTCCGGGGTCGCGACGACGAGCCCAGCCGGCCCCGCCGACAACAGCGTGGCCAGCTCGTCCGACGCGACCAGCGTGCCCGCCTGCAGCACGGCGACATGGGTGCAGGTCGCCTCGACCTCGGCCAGCAGGTGCGACGACACGATCACCGTCGCGCCGCCGGCGTGCAGCTCGGCGATGATCCGCCGGACATCGCGGGTGCCCGCCGGGTCGAGCCCGTTGGTCGGCTCGTCCAGCACGACGAGGCGGCGCGGCACGAGCAGCGCCGCCGCCAGCCCGAGCCGCTGCTTCATGCCGAGCGAGTAGCCGCGGTAGCGTCGGTTGGCTGCGGCGGCGAGGCCCACGCGTTCCAGCGCGGTGTCGACGGTGGCGGGGATGTCGCGCGAGGCGAGCAGCGGCTCGGCGGCCGCGGCGCGCAGCAGGTTGTCGCGGCCGGAGAGGAAGCCGTGAAACCCCGGGCCCTCGACGAGCGCGCCCACATGGGGCAGCGCCGCCACCGGATCCGGATGGCCCAGCAGCTCGACCGTGCCCGCCGTCGGCGGCGTCAGCCCGAGCAGCATCCGGATCAGCGTGGTCTTGCCGGAACCGTTGGGGCCCAACATCCCCAGCACCGATCCGAGCGGCACCTCGAGATCGATCCCGTCGACCGCGACCGTCGCGCCGAACACCTTGCGCAGACCCCTCATCCGCGCAGCGGCCACGTCCGGCGGAGCCACGGTCGACGGGGAGGTCACTTGGCCAGTGTCTCGGACAGCACCTGCTCGGGGACGGCGCCCGCCGCGACGCGCCCGTCGTCGGTGACGATGGCGGTCGCCACCGCGGTCTTGATCAGCCGTCCGCTGCCCCAGGGACCGCTGATCGGGGTGCCGAGCCCGGCGAGGTCCTTGCTCTGGTCGGGGGGCACCTTCTCGATGACCACCCGGTCCCAGCCGTCGCCGACCACCGTCGGCTTGTCTCGCTGCGGCGCATTCCGGGGCGACGCCTCCTGCACCGTGGCGCCCGCGGGCGGCGTGAACGTGAACCGCGCCGGGTCCTGCGGGCCGAACGTGAGGTCGGTGAACCCGATCTGCAGCGCGGGCGCGGTCGAGCCCTGCCCCAACACGGTGAGCCGCAGCGGCATCCGCTCCTGCGCGTCGACGGCGATGCGGACCTCGCGCAGCAGCGTGCGCTCGGTCGGCTTCGGAGCCAGCACCAGGTCGTACGCCGGGCGGCCCGCGACCTCGTCCGTGCCGTCCACGCTGATGGTGCTCGTCGGCTGCAGGGCGGCGAGCGCGTCGGTGGCGGCCTTCGTCGGGTCGGCGTCCGCGGGCCGGGTCTGGCCGGGCTGGCGGGTGGCCTTGGTGACGGTGCGGTCGTCGGAGTTCCACGCCCAGAACGTCGTGCCGTCGGAGACGAGCGTGCGCTCGCCGGTCGGGTTGGGGATCTGGACGCGGCCCTTGTCGTCGCCGCCCGACCACACCTGTGCGGTGCTGGTGCCGTTCACGGCCTGCGGCATGTTCGGCAGCGCGGGAAGGCCGAGCGCGTTGTCCATCTGCACAGTGCCGTTGAACGGGCCGGGCTCGGCCTTCAACACCGACGCCACGAGGTCCTCTGGCGACACGGGCGGCAACGCGGGCTGCGCCCCCGCGCCGCCGGGGAGGGTGAGCAGCCCGAGCCCGACGATGCCGACGACCGCGATGCCTGCCGCCACGCCGCGGGCGGCCCGTCCCTTCCCTCGTGTCATGGCCCTGAGCTTGGTCCATGCGACCTGAGACCACTCTCATCGCCTGGGGGTAGCGTCCCCGTGTGGCGCGCGTGCTGGTGGTCGACGACGAGCCGGGCATCCGTACGGCACTCGTGCGCGGCCTCGGCGCCGAGGGCATGGAGGTCCAGGCGGTCGGCGACGGCAACGCCGCGCTGGCGGCCGCCCTCACCGGCGGCTTCGACGTGATCGTGCTCGACATCATCCTTCCCGGGCTCTCCGGCTATCGCGTGCTGGAACGGCTGCGCGCGGCGGGCGTGGACACGCCGGTGCTGCTGCTCTCGGCAAAGGACGGCGAGTTCGACCAGGCCGACGGGCTCGACCTGGGTGCCGACGGCTACCTGGTGAAGCCGTTCGCGTTCGTGGTGCTCGTCGCGCAGCTCAAGGCGCTGCTGCGGCGCCGCGATGCGGCGCTGGGCCGCACGGGGCAGCGAGTGCGGCTGGGCGCGCTCGTCGTCGACCCGGTGGCGCGGGCGGTGAGCTGGGACGGGGCGGCGGTCGAGCTGTCGCCGCGGGAGTTCGCGCTGCTGCATGCGCTCGCGTCGCGGCCGGACACCGCCGTCTCCAAGGACGACCTCCTGCGCCTGGTCTGGGGCGACGAGCAGGCGGCCACCCGCAACGTCGTCGAGGTCTACGTCGGGTATGTGCGGCGCAAGCTCGACGCCGTCGGCGCGGGCCACGTGCTGCGGACGGTGCGGGGGTACGGCTACCTGGTGGGGACTCCGTGACCGCGGCGGCCCCAGTGGGCGCGCGGGCCGCCGGTCCGGTGAGCCGCCGGGCCCGGCGACGGCGCCCGCCCCGTCGCGCACTTCGCACCCTTTGTGTGCACTTCGCACCCCGCCGGTGGGGTGCGAGGTCCATCGAAAGGGTGCGAGGTTGGGTGGCCGAGAGGCCATGATGCGGCGCTTGCGGCGCTGGTGGGCGGCGCGGTCACTGCGGGCGCGGATGGCGGTCGTCGTGGGAACGGCGGCGGCGGTCGTGCTGGTGCTGCTCGGGCGGCTGGCCGTCGGCGTGCTGGCATCCGCGTTGGTCGGCGCGGCCGACGTGGAGCTGCAGCGGCACGCGGAGACCGTCGTGGCGCAGCTCGCCACCGGCGCGGCCCCCGGCGACCTCGCCGGACCGAACCTGCGGATCGTCGACACGGCGGGGCAGCCGGTCGACGGCGGCCCGGCGCTCCCGCTGAGCCGGGCGCAGGTCCAGCAGCTGGCGGCCGGGGAGGCGCTGGTCGCGGGCGGCCCCGACGGGCTGCGCCGGTGGCTCGCCGCGCCCGCCGTGCTCCCGGACGGCACTACCCGCCTGGTGATCGTGACCGGCGACGTCCTCGGCAGCGCCACGCTGATCGCCCGGGCGGCGGCCGCGTTCGTGCTGCTCGCGCTCGGGGCCGCGGTGGTCGTCGGCGGGGCGGCGTGGCTGGGCACGCGGGCGGCGCTGCGCCCGGTCGACCGGATACGCGCGGCCGCGGCGGCGCTGCCGCCGGGGGAGCGGCTGCCGGTGCCCGCGGCACGCGACGAGCTGCGCGCGCTGACCGAGGAGCTGAACCGCCTCCTCGCCCGTCGTGACGAGGCCGCGGCCCGCCTGGAGCGGTTCACCGGCGACGCGGCGCACGAGCTGCGGTCACCGGTCGCGGCGATCCGCGCGCAGGCCGAGGTCGCGGTCGCGCATCCGGACCCCCGGCTCGCGGAGGAGACCCTGCGCTCCGTGGTCGCCGAGGCCGTCCGGCTGTCGTCCTTGCTGGACGACCTGCTGGTCCTCGCGCGTGCGGACGCGGGTCAGCGCCCGCCCGCCGTCGCGGTCGACCTGGTCGCCGCGGCCGGGGCCGCCCTGGCCCGGGCCGCCGTGGTGAAGCCGCCAGCTGGCGGCGTTCCGATGGCTGGTTCCGGGTCGGGCGACACCGGGTCGGGTGGTGCGGCGTCGGGTGGTGTCGGGTCGGGCGAGGGGTCGGGCGGATCCGACGAGGGACCCGTCGTGGAGCTGGTGGCACCGACCCCGGTGGCGGTCGCGGCCACGCCGTCGGAGGTCGCGCTGGTGCTGGACAACCTGATCGACAACGGCCGCAGGCACGCGCGGTCGGTCGTGCAGGTGGTGCTGCTGCCCGCGGGACGGTGGGTGCGGTTGTTGGTCGAGGACGACGGTCCCGGGATCCCTGAGGCCGACCGGGAGCGGGTGTTCGACCGGTTCACCCGGCTGCGGCCGGAGGCGGGCGGCGGCTCCGGGCTCGGGCTCGCCCTGGTCGCGGCGTTGGTGCAGGGCAGGGGCGGTACGGCGACGGCGGGCGCCACCCCGGCAGGCGGCGCGCGCCTGGAAGTCCGCTGGCCCACCGCCGAACGGTGAGTCGCACGATTCACTATGGTGAGTCGTGCCGTTTCGGCACGGTGAGTCGGGCGTTTCGCCACGGTGAGTCGGGCGTTTCGGCACGGTGAGTCGTGCATTTCGGCACGGTGAGTCGGGCGTTCCGACTCGGTGAGTCGGGCGTCCGGCACGTCGAGGCTCTCGCGTCTCGCCGCCGTGAAACTCGCCCTGGCGACACGGCACGTCGGTCGCCGCGGTGGGCCTGCCACCATCGCGCCGTGCCCGCCCTCAGCTCCCGCATGCGCCTGGCCGCCTGCCCGCGCGCTGTCGCAGGCGTCCTCCGAGACGCCGACATGGCCGCCGCTGCGCTGGGTTGCGAAGGGCATCGGCTGGCGGCCGAGCGCAGGCTCCTTGTCCGCGGCGACGACGTCCGCATCCACGCGCGTCTGATGGCGGGCATCCGTGTGCCGCTGCGGATCACGGTGACCGCAGTGTCGTCGGGCGGAATCACGTCGTCGCTCGTCAGCGGCCCACTCCGGAGGCTGCAGCACGTCGTGAGCCTCGCTGGTGACGGCGTGCTCACCGAGGTCCATGACGAGGTGCGCTGGTCGGTTCCGGCGGGCTGGGCCCTCGACCCACTCCTCCTGCGGGCGCGGATGCGCGGCCTGCTCGCCGCCCGCGCCCGCGAACTGACAACGCGGGTCGCGGCGCTGGCCACCCGACCGGTCGTCGTCGCGACGGCGATCGTCCGGGACGGTCGGGTGCTGGCCGCCCAGCGCACCCGGCCCTCCACGGTGGCCGGTCGTTGGGAGCTGCCCGGCGGCCGCGTGGAGGCGGGCGAGTCCGAGGCCGCTGCGGTCGTCCGTGAATGCCGTGAGGAGCTGGGCGCGCACGTCCACCCGGCGGGCAGGCTCGGCACCGATCTCCTGATCGGCGCGGGGGTGCTGCGGGTGCACGTCGCCCGGATCGCACTCGGCTCGCCCGATCCTCGGGCGCTTGAACACGCCGCGCTGCGCTGGCTGGGCGCGGGGGAGCTGGACACGGTCGACTGGATCGACGCCGACCGGGCCGTGCTGAGCGAGCTCGCCGACCTCCTCCGGCCATGATCGCCACTTCCGGGACATGGAGGTGCCTCAGCAGCGCACCTCATGTCCCGCAACCGACGATCACCGGCGCCGCCCATTCGCACCTGCGAACGTCTTGGCCACAGGTGGAACCGCGGACGGGCCGATCTCGTCCAAAGCAGCATGACCCTCGAGAACCTCCTCGCCCGGCAGGCGGGTGTGATCAGCCGGGCCCAGGCCCTTGCCGCGGGCCTCAGCCGCGACACCGTCGACCGTCGGGTGAAGGCTCGCCAGTGGCAGCCGTTGTACCCGGGTGTCTACCTCGCCGCCGGTCAACGGCCCGAGCCCGGCGACGGCCGCGACGGCGAGGTACGCGCCCGTGCCGCGCTGCTCTGGGCGGGCGCCGACGCGTATCTGTGCGGCCGCGCGGCCGCATGGTGGTACGGCATGCTGGCCGAGCCGCCGCCGACCGTGGGGGTGTCCGTCGGCCGTCGACGGCGCCTGCGCCGCCGCCCCGGAGCCGAGGTGATCCGGCGCGAGCTCGCCCCGCAGGACCGCCACCTGCACCGCGGGCTCGCCGTCACCGCACCCGCGCTGACCGTGCTCGAAGCGGCCGTCGAGCTCGGCGATGACGGACCCGCGTTCTTCGACGGCGCTCTCTGCGGGCCGGTGCAGTTCCCCGATGTGCGCGCGGCCTACTGCCGCTACCCGGGCGTGGCCGGATCGGCTACGGCCGGACGCCTCCTGAGCGGGGCCGTGGAGCGCTCGGCGGACGGCGCGCGGCGCGAGTTGCGGGCGTTCCTCCGGGCCGCGGGGGCGGGCGGCTGGACGGACGCGGTCCAGGTCGACGGGCATCCGGTCGACGCCGCCTTCCCGGGCGCGCGGGTCGCCGTTCTCGCCTCCGGCTGGGCCGAGCCGCTGGACCCGCTGCGCATCGAGGCCACCGCACGTCGCTGGACCGCGCTGATCGGGCAGGGCTGGACAATCGTCCACGTCACCTGGCGCGACCTCGTCGAGCGCCCCCACGGGGTGCTCGCCGACATCGCGCGGCACGTGGCGCGCGGTCCCGCCGCCCTCGGTAGGGCCGGATGACGCGGTCGGCGCCGGGACCGCACGGGTGTCGCGGCGGGCGGGGTCGCGGTGGCGCGTCGGACGGGCGAGCGGCGGGGGCCTGTCGGCGGTGGGGGGCCGGCCGACGTCGGGCCGGGGCGGTCGGGTCGGGCGCTAGCGTCGGTTCGGGCGGGCGAGCGGCGGGGCCTGTCGGCGATATGGGGCCGAGCGGCCGGCCGGTCGGGTCGGGCGCTGGCGTCGGTTCGGGCGGGCGGCGGCGCGCCCGCCACCCGGGTGGCCTCCTGGTCGCCTCGGGTGAGTCGCGCCGCCACCCTGGTGGCCCCGTCGTCGGCTCGGGTGAGTTTGGCCACCCCGCCACCGTCCCTGCGGGTCGTCGGGGCCGGTCCGGGGCCGCATCCGTACAGCGCTCGGGCGGCCGGGCGGCACCGCCGGGAATCACCGATCCCCGCGTCGGGCTACTCTGAGACGTGAGCACTTCCACCCTCGCCGCACCCGCGGACCCGTCTTCCGCAACCCGGGAGACCCGCCCGCGCCTGCGCAACGTCGCCATCGTGGCGCACGTCGACCACGGCAAGACCACACTGGTCGACGCCATGCTGCGTGCCTCGGGCGCGTTCGGCGAGCGGGCCGCCGTCATCGACCGTGTGCTGGACTCCGGCGATCTCGAGCGCGAAAAGGGCATCACGATCCTCGCCAAGCACACGGTGATCGACTGGCGCGGCATGACGGTCAACGTCGTCGACACGCCCGGGCACGCTGACTTCGGCGGCGAGGTCGAGCGCGGCCTTTCCATGGTCGACGGCGTGCTGCTGCTCGTCGACGCCAGCGAGGGCCCGCTGCCACAGACCCGCTTCGTGCTCCGCAAGACCCTCATGGCGGGCCTGCCCGTCGTGCTCGTGGTCAACAAGACCGACCGGCCCGACGCGCGCTGCGCCGAGGTCGTCGACGAAAGCCTGGAGCTCCTGCTGGAGCTGGCCGACGAGCTGCAGCTTGGCGAGACCGCCACCGCGCACCTGCTCGACCTCCCGGTCGTCTACGCGTCCGGTCGCGCGGGCCGCGCCTCCCGCAACCGCCCGGCCGACGGCGACCTGCCCGACGAGCCGGGTCTCGACGCGCTCTTCGACGTCATCGCCGCCACCGTCCCCGCCCCCGCCGACGACCCCGACGCGCCGCTGCAGGCCCACGTCACCAACCTCGACGCCACCAGCTACCTCGGTCGCATCGCGCTCTGCCGAGTGCGCGCGGGCGTGATCCGTCGGGGCCAGCAGGTCGGCTGGTGTCAGGCGGACGGCAAGATCACCCGCGTCAAGATCACCGAGCTGCTGCGCACGGTCGCACTGGAGCGCATCCCCACCGACACGGCCGTGGCGGGCGACCTCGTCGCGGTGGCGGGCATCGCCGAGGTCACCATCGGCGACACCCTCGCCGACCCTGACAACCCGGTGCCGCTCCCACGTATCCGGGTCGACGAGCCCGCCATCTCCCTCACGATCGGCATCAACACCTCCCCGCTGGTCGGCCGCGACCCACATCCGGGCACCAAGCTCACCGCCCGCCAGGTGAAGGGCCGCCTGGACACCGAGCTCGTCGGCAACGTCTCGCTGCGCGTGCTGCCGACCGAGCGCCCCGACGCCTGGGAGGTGCAGGGCCGCGGCGAGCTCGCGCTGGCCGTGCTCGTGGAGACGATGCGCCGCGAGGGCTTCGAGATGACGGTCGGCAAGCCCGAGGTCGTCACGAAGACGGTCGACGGCACGCTGCACGAGCCGTTCGAGCAGCTGTCCGCGGACGTGCCCACCGAGCACCTCGGCGCGGTCACCCAGCTGCTCGCGAGCCGCAAGGGCGAGCTGGTCAACCTCCTGCACGGCGACACCCGGGTACGCATGGACTACCGGGTGCCCTCCCGCGGCCTCATCGGCTTCCGCACCGAGTTCCTGACGATCACGCGTGGCGCGGGCATCGCGAGTCACGTGTTCGACGGCTACGGACCGTGGGTCGGCCCGATCCGGGCCCGGCAGCGGGGGTCGCTCGTCGCCGACCGCCAGGGCCCCGTCACCGCCTACGCCGTCGAGCAACTGGCCGACCGCGGTGTGCTGTTCGTCGGCCCGGGCACCCCGGTCTACGCGGGGATGGTGATCGGCGAATACACCCGCGGCGAGGACCTCGAGGTCAACATCGTCCGCGAGAAGAAGCTGACGAACATGCGCAGCTCAACCGGCGATGAGCTGGTCAAGCTCACCCCGCCCACACTGCTGTCGTTGGAGCAGAGCCTGGAGTTCTGCGCGAGCGACGAGTGCGTCGAGGTCACCCCGGAGTCGGTGCGCATCCGCAAGGTGGAGCTGGACTCCCACGCCCGGGCCCGCCTGCGCGCGCGGGCCCGCACGGCCGCGGGCTGAGCCACCCCCGCGCCCGCGACCCCCCGTCGGCCGATGGGAAGATGGCCGCCCGTCGTCGGTCGTGGCGGCGCAAGCGCGGAGAGTTGAGGTGTAGCCCCCGGTGACGCGCGCACGGCTGCTGCTCGTAGCTCTCGTCACGGTGCTCCTCGGCATCACAACGGCATGCTCCGACCAGCCGGTCGCGGCCCGCCCACCGGGTCGAAACACGCCTACCCCGACACCAACCCCGAAGGCGGAGCCGACCCGGCTCGTCGTCGGCGTCGGCGACCTCCCCCCGGGGTTCAACCCGCACCTGCTGGCCGACCGTTCCCCGGTGACGACCGCGCTCGCCACACTCGTGCTCCCCTCCCCGTTCAAGGTCGCCGCGGACGGCACGGCGCAGCTCGACCCGACGATCGCGTCCAGCGCCAAGGTCGTCGCCACCAACCCGTTCACCGTGAGCTACGAGCTCAACCTCGAGGCGTCCTGGTCGGACAACGCCCCGGTCGCCGCCGAGGACTTCGTCTACCTCTGGCAACAGATGCGCAGCCAGCCCGGTGTGGCGGACGCGGCGGGCTACCAGTTGATCACCGACGTGCGGTCCCGCGCAGGCGGCAAGGCGGTCGACGTCGTGTTCAGCCAGCCCTACGGGGCCTGGCAACAGCTGTTCTCCGGCCTGCTCCCCGCGCACCTGCTCAAGGACGCCCCCGGCTCCTGGATCGGCGCCACCACCGGCGGCCTGCCGACCTCGGGCGGCCCGTTCAAGGTCGCGAGCGTTGACCGCGCTCGCGGCGAGATCGTG
Organism: uncultured Actinomycetota bacterium; assembly: GCA_963822805.1. Classification (GTDB taxonomy): domain Bacteria; phylum Actinomycetota; class Actinomycetes; order Mycobacteriales; family Pseudonocardiaceae; genus Pseudonocardia. The sequence goes on from CAWGIV010000015.1 coordinate 221,459, forward strand.
CTCGCCCGCAACGACGCCTATTGGGACACCCCGACCGTGCTCGACCAGCTCGTGCTGCGCAGGCTCGGCCCGTCGAGCCTCGCCGCGGGCCTGGCCACCGGCGATGTCGACGTGGCGCTCCCGGAGGCCGACGACGCCGTGCGCACCGCGCTCAGCGGCGTCACTCCGCCGCCGCGCGTGGAGCGGGCGCCGCAGCCGAGCGTCACCCAGCTGGCCCTGCGCACCGACACCGGACCGCTGCGCGACGTCCGGGTACGCCAGGCCGTCGCCAAGCTCGTCGACCGGGAGGCGCTGCGGGCCGCGGTGGCCCCGGACGCGCTGCCCGCCGACGCGCTCGGACTGGCCCCGTCCCAGCCCGGCTACGCCCCGACGGCCCCGCCGACGGTCGCGCCCGACCCGGCCGGGGCCGCGCGGCTGCTCACCGCGGCGGGGTGGAAACGCGACGTGACCACCGGCCGCTGGGACACCGGCGACGGCAGGCCCGTGCGGATCGTCATCGGCGCCGCCGCCGACCGCCCTGCCGACGTGCGGGTGGCACAGGCCGTGGCCACCGAGCTCCGTGCCGCGGGGATGCAGACGCAGGTCATCGCCCCGTCCGCGACCGACCTGTTCGCCCAGCCGACCGTGGCGCCGACCCCGCCGAGCACGTCCCCGTCCCCGTCTCCGACGCCGACGGCCACCGTCACCCCGACGGCCACCCCGAGCGGGGTGGCGGCCGACGTCATCGTGTCCCCGCGCCCCGTCGGCGGCGACCTCGGCACAGAGCTCGCCAGCGCGTACGGCTGCCCGGCGGCGACCCCGCAGTACCCCGATCCGCCGCGGCCGCCGACCGGCTTCTGCTTCCCGGCCCTGCAACCGTTGTTCGACGAGCTGATGTCGGCCGCGCCGCGGGCGGACGGCGATGCCGTCGTCGAGCGGATCCTCTGGCAGCAGATGCCCGCGCTGCCGCTCTTCCAGCCCGTCACCCTGGTGGTGAGCACGGCCGAGGCGGACGCGGCGACCGCGATCGGTCCCGGCTCGCTGGTCGGCGGCCCGCTCGCGGGCGCTCCCCGCTGGCGCCCCGCCGCGCATTGACGGATTTGTTCCGTTTGGCGGTAACCGGTTGGTCACGATCGACCCGCCGCTTGGCGCGCTTCGGCGCAGGCTCTTACCGTTCGCCTGGCAGACACCTCGTTCGTCGATATGGGCGACTCGTTGTGCCAGGGCGTGCCCGGCCAACCGGACGTCCGATGAGGAGAGGGCCGGGATCGATGTGGAGAACGAGGGCGTCGCTGATCGCGATCGCCACGTCCGCGGCCATGGTGCTCGCAGCGTGCGGAACCGTCGACCTGAGCCGGGCAGGCGTCACCGGTGCGGGGAGCGCGGCGCAGGCGCGCAACGGCACCACGGAGGGCGCGGTCAAGGGCGGCACCCTCAACATGCTCGGGGCAGGCGACGTCGACTACATGGATCCCAACGTCACCTACTACTCGGTCGGCTACCTGGTGGCCCGGCTCTACGACCGCCAGCTGTTCGCCAACCCGGCCGACCCCGACAAGAGCACCACGTCGGTGCCCGACCTCGCCGAGCAGATCCCGACGACGGCGAACGGCGGCGTCAGCGCGGACGGCAAGACCTACACGATCACCATAAGGCAGGGCGCGCAGTGGGACACGAACCCGCCGCGCCAGGTGACGGCGGCCGACGAGGTCACCGGGGTCAAGCGCACCTGCAACCCGGTGCAGCCCTTCGGCGGCCTGCCGGACTTCCAGAACCTGATCGTCGGCTTCAAGCAGTTCTGCGACGGCTTCTCCAGGGTCGGTCAGGACGCCGCGTCGATCAAGAAGTACGTCCAGGACACGCCGCTGCCCGGGGTCACCGCGAAGGACGACCGCACGGTCGTCTTCACCCTCACCGGCCCCGCGACCTACTTCGTCGACATGCTGACCCTGCCCGCGCTGTCCCCCGCGCCGGTCGAGCTGCTCGACCACGTGCCCGGCAGCACCGACATCGGGCAGCACATGGTCTCCGACGGCCCCTACAAGATCGACTTGTACGACCCCACTAAGCGCATCGAGCTCTCCCGCAACCCGGCGTGGAACGCGGCCACCGACCCCGTGCGCAAAGCGTTCGTCGACAAGATCGTCGTCGACGAGACCCAGAACCAGGAGTCGATCCAGGAGCAGCTGCAGACCGGCACGCCCGGCGCCGACATGCAGTTCGACGTCGCCACTCCGGCGTCCGAGATCCCCGGCCTGCTGGCCGCGGACGACCCCGGCATCGAACTCGGGGAGACCGCCGCCAGCAACCCGTTCGTCGTCTACAACACCAAGTCGCCGAACAACAAGGGCGCGCTGGCCAACGTGAAGGTCCGCCAGGCGCTGTCCTCCGCGATCAACCGCGCCCACATCATCCAGGTCAACGGCGGAACGCTGGTCGTGCCGCCGCTGACGCACGTTCTGCCGCCCAACATCCTCGGCTCGCAGGACTTCGACCCCTACCCCTACGACCCCAGCAAGGCCAAGCAGCTGCTGGCCGAGGCGGGCTTCCCGAACGGGCTGACGCTGAAGTTCCTCTACCGCAACGCGTCCCAGGGCAGCAGCAAGACGTTCGCCACGATCCAGCAGGACCTCTCGAAGGCGGGCATCACGGTCGAGGGCGTGCCGTCGCCCAACGCCGACTTCTACACCAAGTACCTGCAGGTGCCCGACGTCGCGGCGCGCGGCGTGTGGGACCTCGCGCTCATCGGCTGGAGCGCGGACTGGTACGGCAACGCCGCCGCGTCGTTCTTCAACCCGCTGTTCTCCGGGCCGCCGTCGTTCCCGCCGAACGGCAGCAACTACGGCTTCTACGACAGCGCGGCCACCAACGCGTTGATCAACCAGGCGCTCGCGGCGACCGACCAGGAGTCGGCGATCGCGGCGTGGGCCAAGGCCGACCGGCAGGTGATGGCGGACGCGCCGTTCTACCCGATCACCAACCCGAAGTGGCCGACCTACCACGCGGGCCAGGTGCACAACGCCGTGTTCCTGGGCTCGATGCAGAACTTCGACCCGGCCAACGTGTGGCTCTCGCCGGACCAGAACGGAGACTGACGATGAGCCCGCACCCAACGGCGTTGCTCGACGTCGAGGACCTGCACGTCTCGTTCGACACTCCCGACGGGGTCGTGCGCGCCGTGCGCGGCGTGTCGTTCTCCCTGGAACGGGGACGCACGCTGGGCATCGTCGGGGAGTCGGGGTCGGGCAAGTCCGTCTCGACCCAGACGATCGTCGGACTGACCCGGGGCGCCCGTGTCTCCGGCCGGGCCACGCTCGACGGGGAGGACCTGCTCCGCGCGAGCCCCGAGGCCCTGCGCCGCATCCGGGGCGCCAAGATCGGCATGATCTTCCAGGACCCGTTGTCGAGCCTGCACCCCTACTACAAGGTCGGCTGGCAGATCGTCGAGATGATCCGCGAGCACGAGCGCGACATGTCCAAGTCGGCGGCGCGGGAGCGCGCGATCGAACTGCTCGACGCCGTCGGCATCCCGAGCCCCCGCACCCGTATCGACAGCTACCCGCACGAGTTCTCCGGGGGCATGCGCCAGCGTGTGATGATCGCGATGGCGATGGCGTTGCGGCCGGCCGTGCTTGTGGCCGACGAGCCCACCACGGCGCTCGACGTGACCGTGCAGGCTCAGGTGCTGGACGTCATGCGCGGCATCCAGCGCGAGTTCGGCACGGCGATCATCCTCATCACGCACGACCTGGGGGTGGTCGCCGACATGGCCGACGAGATCGTCGTCATGTACGGGGGCCAGGTGATGGAGCGGGCGCCGCGGCGCGAGCTGTTCTACCGCAGCCACCACCCGTACACCGAGGGCCTGCTGCGCTCGCTGCCGACGGCGGGCCGCGGGGGCAGGCTGACCCCCATCGCGGGCACCCCGCCGAGCCTGATCACACCGCCGCCGGGCTGCCCGTTCCAGCCCCGGTGCCCCTACGCGTTCGACGCGTGCGGGCAGCAGCCGCCGTTCCAGCCGATCGACCCGGGTGGCGAGCACAGGTCGGCGTGCTGGCTGCCCGCCGACCGCCGGGAGCGGCGGCTGGAGGCGGCGCGGTGAGCGCGCTGCTCGAGGCCAACGACGTCCGCAAGTACTTCCCCGTCGGGCGGCGCGGGTTCTTCGGCGGCGAGGTGCCGTCGCTGCGGGCGGTCGACGGGGTGACGCTTTCGGTCGAACACGGCGAGACGCTCGGCCTCGTCGGGGAGACCGGCTGCGGCAAGTCCACGCTCGCCCGCTGCATGACCCGCCTGTACGACCTCACCGCGGGCACCGTCGTGTTCGACGGCACCGACATCAGCACGCTGACCCGCGGGCAGCTGCGCCCGCTGCGGCGCGAGATGCAGGTGATGTTCCAGGACCCATACGGGTCGCTGAACCCTCGCCGTCGGGTCGGCTCGATCATCGGGGACCCGTTCGCGATCCACGGCGTGGCCGACGGCGAGGAGCGCAAGCGCAAGGTGCAGGAGCTGATGGAGCTCGTGGGCCTCAACCCCGAGCACTACAACCGGTTCCCGGCCGAGTTCTCCGGGGGCCAGCGTCAGCGCATCGGCATCGCCAGGGCGCTGGCGCTCAAGCCCAAGCTGGTGATGTGTGACGAGCCGGTGTCCGCGCTGGACGTCTCGATCCAGGCGCAGATCATCAACCTGCTCGCCGAGCTGCAGCACCAGCTCAACCTGACCTACATCTTCATCACCCACGACCTCTCGGTGGTGCGCTACGTCAGCGACCGGATCGCGGTCATGTACCTCGGCAAGATCGTCGAGATCGCCGACGTCGACGGTCTGCACGAGCACACCCGCCACCCGTACACGCGCGCGCTGCTGTCGGCGGTGCCCGTCGCCGACCCCGACGCGCGCACCGGCGAGGAGCGGATCGTCCTGCGCGGCGACCTGCCCTCGCCGGTCGCACCCCCGGCGGGCTGCCGGTTCCACCCGCGCTGCCCGAAGGCGCAGGAGGTCTGCCGCACGGCGGACCCCGAGCTGATCCCTCGGCTGGGCGACGCCCCATCGCACCGCGCGGCTTGCCACTTCCCGTTGGCCGACGGGGAGCTGCTCACCTCCGCCCGCCCGGCGGTCGAGGACGCCGCACCCGACCTGTCCTTCGACCCCGCCGCCGCCGAGGAGGGGACTGCGTCGTGACCACCGAGCTGAGCAAACGCGACCGGGGTCCGGAGGACGGGCTCGTCCTCACCGAAGCCACCGAGCTGGAGGGCGAGTCCCGCATCCAGGGCCGCAGCCCGCTCCAGCTGGCCTGGGAACGGCTGCGCCGCGACCGCGCCGCGATGATCTCGTTGGTCGTGGTGGTGCTGATCATCCTCATGGCCCTCTTCGCGCCGCTCATCGCCGCCGCGATCGGCCACGGACCCAACGACCAGTACCGCGATATCGGGCTCACGCCACAGGGCCTGCCCGTGCCCCCCAACGGCACCTTCCTGCTCGGCACCGACGACCTGGGCCGCGACCTGCTCGTCCGCATCGCCTACGGCAGCCGGATCTCGCTGCTGGTGGGCGTGGTGTCGACGCTCTTGGCGGTCGTGGTCGGCGTGCTCATCGGCGTGGTCGCGGGCTACTTCGGCGGCTGGGTCGACACGCTGCTCGCGCGGATCATCGACGTCGTCCTGTCCATCCCGTTCCTGTTGGCGGGCATCGCGATCGTGTCGATCTCCGGGCCGAGCCTGACCGTCACGATCGTCGTGATCGCGTTCTTCAGCTGGTCCTCGATCGCCCGCATCGTGCGTGGACAGGTGCTTTCGGTGCGCGAGCGGGAGTACGTGGAAGCGGCCCGCTCGCTCGGCGCGAGCGACCGGCGGATCATGTTCGTCGACATCCTGCCGAACGTGCTCGCCCCTGTGATCGTCTATACGACGCTGCTGATCCCGGCGGCGATCGTGGCCGAGGCCACATTGTCGTTCCTCGGGCTCGGGGTGCCACCGCCGACGGCGACGTGGGGTGGGATGCTCGACGGCTCGCTGGGCTACTACCGGGTCGCCTGGTGGTACCTGTTGTTTCCCGGCCTCGCGCTGTTGGTCACGACGCTGGCGTTCAACCTGTTCGGCGACGGCGTGCGCGACGCGTTCGATCCGCGCTCGGACCGGTTGTTCGCGGCACAGGCCGCCGAGATCGAGGAGTAGGCGGCGATGCTTCGTTTCCTCGTCCGGCGGACCCTGCAGGGACTGCTGGTCATCTGGCTGATCACGCTCGTGCTGTTCACGATGTTCTTCATCGCGCCCGCCAACGTCGCGCAGACCCTCGGCGGGCGCCAGGCCACCCCGCAGACGATCGCGCTGATCAACCAGCGGCTGGGCCTCGACCGGCCCCTGTGGCAGCAGTACCTCGGCTTCGTCGGCAACGCGCTGCGCGGCGACCTCGGCTACGACTACTACAAGCAGATCCCGGTGACGTCGATCATCGCCGAGGCGTTGCCCAAGACGTTGTCGATCGCCATCGGCGCGGCGATCATCTGGATGCTGCTCGGCGTGACCAACGGGGTGGTCTCCGCGGTCCGCCCACGCTCGTTCCTCGATCGCGGGCTCACGGTGTTCGCGCTGTTCTTCTACTCGATGCCGACGTTCCTGCTCGGGCTTCTGCTGCTGTACTACCTGTACTTCCAGCTGACCCTCGTCGGGATCAAGATATTTCCGCCGGGCGGCTACGTGAACCTCACGTCCAGCCTCGGCGGCTGGCTGCAGCACATGATCCTGCCCTGGATCACCGTCGCGCTGGTCTCCGCGGCGGCCTACACCCGGCTCACGCGCACGTCGATGCTGGAGGTGCTCGGCGAGGACTACATCCGCACCGCCCGTTCCAAGGGCCTGTCCGAGCGGCGGGTGGTGCTGCGCCACGGGCTGCGCAGCGCGCTGACCCCGGTGGTCACCCAGTTCGGCATCGACGTCGCGACGTTGCTGGGCGGCATCATCGTCACCGAGACGGTGTTCTCCATCGACGGCCTTGGCCGCACCGCCGTGGTGGCGATCGGCCAGCAGGACCAGCCGGTCATCATCGGTATCGTGCTGCTCGGGACGACGGCGGTGGTGGTCGCGAACATCCTCGTCGACGTCGGCTACGCGGTCCTCGACCCGAGAGTGCGGCTCAACTGACCAGACGGCTGCTGTTCGTCCACGCACACCCCGACGACGAGACCCTCGCCACGGGCGGCACGATCGCGCACTATGCGGCGCGGGCGGACACGGCCGTGACGCTCGTGACCTGCACGCTGGGTGAGGAGGGGGAGGTGCTCGGTCCGGAGGCGCAGCTGCTCGTCAGCGCGGAGGCCGACCAGCTCGGCGGCTACCGCGTCGCCGAGCGGGCGGCCGCGTGCGCGGCGCTGGGGGTGAGCGACCACCGCTACCTCGGCGGTGCGGGCCGGTGGCGGGACTCGGGCATGGCGTTGGCAGGCCATGGTGTGCGCGCCACTGCCCGCGCGGCGCTGCATCCGCGGGCGTTCGCCGCGCCCGCGGCGTTCGCGGCGGAGGTCGAGGCGCTGGTGGCGGTGCTGGCGGAGGTGCGCCCCCAGATCGTCGTCAGCTACGCGGAGGACGGCGGGTACGGCCATCCTGACCACGTCCGGGCGCACGAGATCACGGTGGCGGCGGTAGCGGAGATGCCCGGAGTGCCCGCCCGGCTGCTGTACGCCGTCGTCGGCCGCGGCACGCTCGACGCCGGGCTCGCGGCCCTGCGCGACACCCCCTTCCGCAGGCCCGCGCCCGACGAGCTGCCCAGCGTGCCCGACGCGGCCGTCACCACTCGGCTGGACGTGCGCGACCAGCACGCCCGCCGGATCGCGGCCATGCGCGCGCACGCCACGCAGGTCGTGGTGGCGCCGGACGAGCGGTCGTACGCGATGAGCAACGGCGTCGCTCAGCCGGTCCTGCCCGTCGAGGAGTACGTCGCGGTGGACGGCCGTCGTACCGCCGGTCTCTTCGGGGACGACGATGGCTGACCGGGGCGGGGCGGGTGTGCTCGCGCTCCTGGTCGTGGACGCCATCCTCACTGGCGCCGTCGGGCTGGCGTTCACCCCGCTCTACATCGGCGCGGTGCCCGTGCCGCTCGGGGTGGCGCTGTCGGTGCTCGTGCTGCCGTGGCTCGTGCTGCGGGCGGGGGAGATCGACCGGCGGTTCGCAGGCGCGCCCGTCCTCGTCTGGTTCGCCACCGTCGGGGTGCTCGGGCTGGCGGGGCCCGGCGGCGATGTGCTCCTGACCGGTTCGTGGCCGTCGCTGCTGCTCGTGGTCGGCGGGGTGGGGGCCGGGCTGTGGGGGCTGCACCGGGTTTCCTCCCGCCGTCCGGATCACCTTCCGTAGGTGGCTCCATGATCGCCGGTTCGGTGCAGATGCGGCCAGTTCTGGCCGCCTTTCGCACCGAACCGGCGATCATGGGGGCGGGGCTGGGCGGGCCGGGCGGCACCAGATAGCGGTAGCGATGGTGCTCGGTCCACCCGGTCCGGGCGTACAGCGCGAGGGCCGCGGTGTTCTGCACGCCCACCTGCAGCACACCCCATCGGGCGCCGCTCTCGCGCCCCCAGGCCGTGGCGGCGGCCAGAAGGGCGGTGCCGTACCCGCGGCGGCGGACGGCCGGGGCCACCGTGAACATCGACAAGTGCAGGTGGTCCGCCACGACGACAGCCCGCCCCGCCGCCACTGGTGTCCCGTCCCCGTCGGCCAGTACCAGGTACCCGCGTGCGGCACTCGACCCCGCGAGGACGTGACGTTGCGCGGGCGTGGGCGGCCCGCCCAGCACGAGCCGCCACCAGGCCTCGGTGGGCCTGTCCACCGCCACCCGCGGGCCCTCGCCACGTGCGCGGACCTCGGCCCCCATGCCCTCGGAGAGGCGTGCGAGGTCCGCCACCTGTACCGACCCCACGGCTCCCGCCGCATGACCGACGTCGAGCACCCACCCCTGCGCGGCGACCGCGCGGTCCCAGGGCGAGCCCACGGGCGCGTGGACCCGGGGCGCGATCCCGTGCCGGTCGGCAAACGCGCGCACGGCCTCCAGCGCGGCGGGAATCGGCATCCCGGGACCGCCGACCGCGAGCGCGGCGTTGGCTCGCCCGCTGAACCCGCCTGCCGCGCGCAGGCGCCAGGCTCCGAGTCGCTCCTCGACCACCGCAGGCCACGCATCGGCGCACAGCTCCTCCAGCCGGATGACCGCCGACAGGGACGGCCGTCGCGGCGGCGGGGGCGGTATCGCGCGCACAGCCGTCACCGCCGACCGCGCCACCCGGACCGGGCCCCGTCGCGTGTGCACGACGAGCTCGGGCCCGTCGGCGGACAGTTCGCCGACGGCGTCGGTCTGCTTGTCACCCACTTGGTGGCGCACGACGACGCGCCGTCCCATCAGGCCGTCAAGGTCCCCGGAGACGTTCGCGGCGTCACACCGCCCCGGCTCTTTCATCACCCACCTCCGGATACATACTGTGCGAGGACCCTGTCAGCGCCCGTGGAGGATGGCCCACCCGTGACCTACGTGATCGCCGAGCCCTGCGTCGACCTGCTCGACAAGGCGTGCATCGAAGAGTGCCCGGTGGACTGCATCTACGAGGGCGCCCGGATGCTGTACATCCACCCCGACGAGTGTGTCGACTGCGGCGCCTGTGAGCCGGTCTGCCCCGTCGAAGCGATCTACTACGAGGACGACGTGCCCGAGCAGTGGGCGGCGTACACGAAGGCCAACGTCGACTTCTTCGACGATCTGGGCTCGCCCGGTGGCGCGTCGAAGGTCGGCAAGATTGACCGCGACGTCGAGCCCGTGCTGAGCCTTCCGCCGCAGCAGCACGACGAGTGAGGGAGCTCGCGCTCCCCGACTTTCCCTGGGACTCGCTCGCCGCCGACAAAGCCCTCGCCGCGGCGCATCCCGACGGCATCGTCGACCTCTCCGTCGGCACGCCCGTCGATCCCGTCCCGGCCGTGGTCCGGGCGGCGCTCGCGGGCCCGGCCGCCGACGCGCCCGGCTACCCCACCACGCACGGCACCCCCGCGCTGCGCCAGGCGCTCGCCGGAGCCCTGCACCGGCGCTTCGGCGTGACCGTCGACCCGGCCGCGACCCTGCCGACGATCGGCTCGAAGGAGTTGGTGGCGTGGCTGCCCACGCTGCTGGGGCTCCGGTCCGGCGACACCGTCGTGATTCCCGAGCTGGCTTACCCGACCTACGAAGTGGGCGCCCGCCTGGCCGGGGCCACATGCGTGCGGGCCGACGCCACCACAGCACTCGGCCCCGCCCGGGTCGCACTCATCTGGCTCAACTCCCCGTCCAACCCGACCGGCAAGGTGCTGCCGCCCGCGCACCTGCGCAAGGTCGTGGAGTGGGCTCGGGAACGGGGCACGGTCGTCGCTTCCGACGAGTGCTATCTCTCGCTCGCAGGCGGCACCGACGCGTGCTCGATTCTGCATCCGGACGTCTGCGACGGCTCGCATGCAGGGCTGCTCGCGGTGCACTCGCTGTCGAAGTCCGCGAACCTCGCGGGCTACCGCGCGGGCTTCGTGGCGGGTGACCCCGCGCTGGTAGCCGGCCTGCTGGAGGTCCGCAAGCACGCGGGCATGATCGTTCCGTTCCCCGTGCAGGCGGCGATGACGGCGGCCGCATCCGACGACGCGCACGTCGCCGCCCAGGCCGCACGGTACGACGGACGGCGCGCGCTGCTGCGGCCTGCGCTGGAGAAGGCGGGCCTGACCGTCGAGCATTCCGCCGCCGGGCTCTACCTGTGGGCGACGGCGGGGGAGCCGGGCCGGTTGACGGTGCGGCGCCTGGCCACCGAAGGTGTGTTGGTGGCACCCGGGGAGTTCTACGGTCCGACGGGCGCGCGGCACGTGCGTGTCGCGCTGACCGCATCCGACGAACGGATCGAGACGGCCGCCCGGCGCCTTGCCCGGCTCTGACCCACGTGTCGACGGTGGCTCGCGCGCCGACGGCGGCCCGCCCGTCGAGCGCGGCCCGCCCGCCGAGCGCGGCCCCCCGCCCCAGAGGCCCACTGCGAGGTTGGCCGGGCCGATCGACAAGGGGTGCGCGGTCGGCCGGGATCGCCGATCGCTAGAGCTAGACCTCCGCGATGCGGGCGTCGACGAGGACCCAGGCGGCCCGCCACTCCCGGCGCTTCTCCTCGGCGCGGTGGATCTCCCGCTCGACGAGCCGTCCCGCGACGAGCACGGTGTCGGGTGCGGCGTCCAGGCCTGCGAGGAGTCCCCGGATGCGCTGTTCGGCGACGCACGCGTCCTGATGCTCGCCGAGCACCTCCTGCAGCGCGGTCGTCGCCGACAGCAGCCGCTTGACGGTCTTGCCGGTCAGGGTGCCGCGTAGCGACGGCGCGACGAGCTCACCCGTGTAGCGCACCCGCTTGCCCCGGATGCGCAGCGCGTGCAGCACCTCGTCGGGCGGGTCGTCCCCGGCGCGGTCGACCGCGCGGCGGAGCTTGCGCGCCTCCGTCCGGACGAGGTCGACGAGCGCGGGCTGGTGAACCTCCGCTGGGCCCGGCGTCGGCAGCGGCACGCGGACCGTGGCGGCGAGCCGCTCCAACAGCGCGAAGTAGCGGGGCGCGGTGAGCGCCCCGAGCATGGCCGCGCGCGCCGTCGTGCGCTCGCGCTCCAACGCGTCGAGCAGCACCGCGCCCGCGGCCTCTTCGGCGGTGGGCAGGCTCGCGATCTCGCGGTGCAGCCGCAGCAGCAGCACGTCGAGATCCCGCACCGGGCCCAACGCGCCGCCCAGCCAACCCAACTCGCCCCGCAGGTCGTCGGCCCAGACCGCGTCCAGGAGGGGGCGGGCGGCCTTCAGCGTGGCCCGCATCCGACGCACGGCGACCCGCATCTGGTGGAGGTCTTCGATGTCCTCGCCGGTGCGGGTGCCGGGCTCGTGCGCGAGCAACGCCCGAAGCCACTCAGCCAACGACGCGCGGACGTGTTCGACCGGCGTAGCGGCCGGGTCGACGGCCCTGGGATCGGACAGCCGAACTGCGCTATTCGGGACGACTGACACGTCGCTCCAGCGTACCCGCGTCACCTCAGTTGGCGTGCAGCACCGCGTTCAGCGCGACGCCCGCCCCGGTGCGGACGAGCACCTCGACAGCACCGCTGACCGAGTTGCGGCGGAACAGCATCCCGTCCTGTCCGGCCAACGTGCGGGCCGCGACGACGGCGCCATCGGGCAGCGTGACCTTCGTCCCCGACGTCAGGTAGAGGCCGGCCTCGACGATGCAGTCGTCGCCGAGCGGGATGCCGAGGCCTGCGTTGGCGCCAAGGAGGCAGCGCCTGCCGATCGTGATGACCTCCGTGCCGCCTCCGGAGAGCGTCCCCATGATCGAAGCGCCGCCGCCGACGTCGGAGCCGTCCCCGACCACCACACCGGCCGAGATCCGCCCCTCCACCATCGACGAGCCAAGGGTGCCCGCGTTGTAGTTGACGAATCCCTCGTGCATGACCGTGGTGCCCGCGGCGAGGTGCGCGCCGAGGCGGACGCGGTCGGCATCGGCGATACGAACGCCCGCGGGCAGCACGTAGTCGACCATCCGGGGGAACTTGTCGACCCCGTAGATGGTGACGGGGCCGTGCGCGCGCAGGCGGAGACGGACCCGCTCGAAGTCGGGCACGGCGCACGGGCCGCGGTCGGTCCAGACCACGTTCGCCAGCAGCCCGAAGATCCCGACGAGGTTGGCCTCGTGGGGGGCGATGAGCCGGTGGGAGAGCAGGTGCAGCCGCAGATAGACGTCGTGGGCGTCGACGGGCGGGTCGGCGAGCGACGCGACGGTGGTGCGCACGACGGTCGTGGTCACCCCGCGTGCGGGATCGGAGCCCGCCAGCACCGCGAGGTCGGTAGCGACGTCGGCGGCGTCGGACCCGAGCGCGGGCGCCGGGTACCACGTGTCGAGGACCGTCCCGTCGGCCGAGGTGGTGGCGAGGCCGGTGCCGGAGGCGCTGTCGGGGCGCGGTGCAGTGCTCACGCCACGAGACCGTAGCGGAGCGGGTTCGCGCAGGTCATGGGGTACGGAGGGGGGCGGTTTGACGGTGCTGAGAGCCGAGGCGTACCGTTGCACAGGTCAGCGTGACGCCGGACAGAACGACGCCCCCTCGTGAGGGCCCGGTCATCAGGCCCGCTGGCCGCCTCCGCCTCGGAACTCGTCAGCGACGAGCGATGGTGTGCGGGTGTCTTTTGAGAACTCAACAGTGTGTCGAGCTTATTTTTTCTGGTTTTGTGCCAGTTTTGTTTTTGTGTTTTTGGTCAGGGTTTTTGTTGGAGAGTTTGATCCTGGCTCAGGACGAACGCTGGCGGCGTGCTTAACACATGCAAGTCGAACGCGCCTGCTCTTTTTGGGGTGGGTGAGTGGCGAACGGGTGAGTAACACGTGGGTGACCTGCCCTGCACTCTGGGATAAGCCTGGGAAACTGGGTCTAATACCGGATATGACACTGTCTCGCATGGGGTGGTGTGGAAAGTTGCCTCTTTTTGGGGTTTCGGTGTGGGATGGGCCCGCGGCCTATCAGCTTGTTGGTGGGGTGATGGCCTACCAAGGCTTCGACGGGTAGCCGGCCTGAGAGGGCGTCCGGCCACACTGGGACTGAGACACGGCCCAGACTCCTACGGGAGGCAGCAGTGGGGAATATTGCGCAATGGGCGGAAGCCTGACGCAGCGACGCCGCGTGGGGGATGACGGCCTTCGGGTTGTAAACCTCTTTCGACTTCGACGAAGCATCCTTGGGGTGTGACGGTAGGGGTGGAAGAAGCACCGGCCAACTACGTGCCAGCAGCCGCGGTAACACGTAGGGTGCGAGCGTTGTCCGGAATTATTGGGCGTAAAGAGCTCGTAGGCGGTGTGTCGCGTCGGCCGTGAAAACCTGCAGCTTAACTGTGGGCGTGCGGTCGATACGGGCATCACTGGAGTTCGGCAGGGGAGACTGGAATTCCTGGTGTAGCGGTGAAATGCGCAGATATCAGGAGGAACACCGGTGGCGAAGGCGGGTCTCTGGGCCGATACTGACGCTGAGGAGCGAAAGCGTGGGGAGCGAACAGGATTAGATACCCTGGTAGTCCACGCCGTAAACGTTGGGCGCTAGGTGTGGGGGCCATTCCACGGTTTCTGTGCCGCAGCTAACGCATTAAGCGCCCCGCCTGGGGAGTACGGCCGCAAGGCTAAAACTCAAAGGAATTGACGGGGGCCCGCACAAGCGGCGGAGCATGTGGATTAATTCGATGCAACGCGAAGAACCTTACCTGGGTTTGACATGCGCCAGACGCCGGTAGAGATGCCGGTTCCCTTGTGGTTGGTGTGCAGGTGGTGCATGGCTGTCGTCAGCTCGTGTCGTGAGATGTTGGGTTAAGTCCCGCAACGAGCGCAACCCTCGTTCCATGTTGCCAGCGCGCGGTAGTGATATCGTGGTGGGGACTCATGGGAGACTGCCGGGGTCAACTCGGAGGAAGGTGGGGATGACGTCAAGTCATCATGCCCCTTATGTCCAGGGCTTCACACATGCTACAATGGCTCATACAGAGGGCTGCGAGACCGTGAGGTGGAGCGAATCCCTTAAAGTGGGTCTCAGTTCGGATCGGGGTCTGCAACTCGACCCCGTGAAGTCGGAGTCGCTAGTAATCGCAGATCAGCAATGCTGCGGTGAATACGTTCCCGGGCCTTGTACACACCGCCCGTCACGTCACGAAAGTTGGTAACACCCGAAGCCCATGGCCCAACCCGCTTGCGGGGGGGAGTGGTCGAAGGTGGGACCGGCGATTGGGACGAAGTCGTAACAAGGTAGCCGTACCGGAAGGTGCGGCTGGATCACCTCCTTTCTAAGGAGCCTTCCCCGGTGGGGGGAGGGCAAGCCCCGTGGCCCGCCCGCTTGGGTGGGTGGGGCCGGTTGGTTGGTTGGCCGGTTGGTGTGGGGTGTCCTTCTTCTGCAGGTCCGCGCCTCGTCCGTTGGGTGGGGTGTGGCTGGGTGGAACACGGAACCAGAGAGGCCCCTGGCCCCGGAGGGTTGGGGTGGGGTGGGTTCGGCATGCTGTTGGGTCCTGAGGGGACACCCGCCGGGTGGTGGGTGTGTTCTTGGTGGCCGCGTCCGGCCTGGACCGTCTAACGCGTCCCGCTGTGGCTCCCTGTGGGGGGTTGGGTGGGTGTGGTGGTGGTTGTGGGGTTGGGGTGTGGTGGTGTGTTGAGTGTTGCATAGTGGATGCGAGCATCTTGTTGTGTCTGGTTTTGTGGTTGGACTGTTGTGGTGAAGTGTTGTAGGGCACAGGGTGGATGTCTGGGCATCAGGAGCCGATGAAGGACGTGGGAGGCCGCGATAGTCCTCGGGGAGTTGTCAACCGAGCTGTGATCCGAGGGTGTCCGAATGGGGAAACCCAGCACGTGTTATGACGTGTTACCAACATCTGAATGAAATAGGGTGTTGGGGGGAACGTGGGGAAGTGAAACATCTCAGTACCCGCAGGAAGAGAAAACAACATGTGGTTCCGTGAGTAGTGGCGAGCGAAAGCGGAGGTTGGCTAAACCGTGTTCGTGTGATACCCGGCAGGGGTTGCGGATGCGGGGTTGTGGGGTTGTGGCGTGAGGGTTCTGCCGGATTCTCGATGATCGTGTGTGGTGTTAGTGGAACGTTTCTGGGATGGGCGGCCGTAGTGGGTGAGAGCCCCGTACGCGAAAACATCACACGGGTTGTGGTCGTGATACCCGAGTAGCAGCGCGCTCGTGGAATGTGCTGTGAATCTGCCGGGACCACCCGGTAAGCCTGAATACTCCCTGGTGACCGATAGCGGACAGTACCGTGAGGGAATGATGAAAAGTACCCCGGGAGGGGAGTGAAAGAGTACCTGAAACCGTGTGCCTACAAGCCGTCAGAGCCGATGCTTCCGCCTGTGGGGTGTGCCTGTTGTGGGTGTGCCCGGTGGGTGGGGGTGGTGATGGCGTGCCTTTTGAAGAATGAGCCTGCGAGTCATGTTCCGTGGCGAGGTTAACCCGTGGTGGGGTAGCCGTAGCGAAAGCGAGTCCGAAGAGGGCGTTGCTGTCTCCTTGTGGGATGGTGGAGTCGCGGGGTGTGGACCCGAAGCGGGGTGATCTACCCATGGCCAGGGTGAAGCGGCTGTAAGAGGTCGTGGAGGCCCGCACCCACCGGGGTTGAAAACCCGGGGGATGAGTTGTGGGTAGGGGTGAAAGGCCAATCAGACTCCGTGATAGCTGGTTCTCCCCGAAATGCATTTAGGTGCAGCGTTGCGTATGGGTGCCGGAGGTAGAGCACTGGATGGGTGAGGGGGCCGACAAGCTTACTGAACTCAACCAAACTCCGAATGCCGGTACTTGTGAAGCGTGGCAGTGAGACTGCGGGGGATAAGCTTCGTGGTCGAGAGGGAAACAGCCCGGATCGCCGGCTAAGGCCCCTAAGTGTGTGCTCAGTGGGAAAGGATGTGGGATCGCCGAGACAACCAGGAGGTTGGCTTAGAAGCAGCCATCCTTGAAAGAGTGCGTAATAGCTCACTGGTCAAGTGGTCCTGCGCCGACAATGTAGCGGGGCTCAAGCACACCGCCGAAGCCGCGGCAACAACCCTTTCAGTTCGGCTGGGGGTGTTGGGTAGGGGAGCGTCCTGCATCCGGTGAAGCCTCCGAGTGATCGAGGGGTGGAGGGTGTGGGAGTGAGAATGCAGGCATGAGTAGCGAATGCAGAGTGGGAATCTCTGCCGCCGGATGACCAAGGGTTCCTGGGCCAGGTTGTTCCGCCCAGGGTGAGCCGGGACCTAAGGCGAGGCCGTCAGGCGTAGTCGATGGAGGACGGGTTGATATTCCCGTGCCCGTGGTGGTGCGTCCGTGTCGAGGCCGGTGATGCTGACCATCCGAACCTTGCCTGTCCTGCCTTTCGGGGTGGGGGGTGGGGGGAGCGTGGGACCCGATCCGGTAGTAGGCAAGCGATGGGGTGACGCAGGAGGGTAGTCCCGCCGGGCGTTGGTTGTCCCGGTGTAAGCCCGTGGCCCGCTGCCCAGGTAAATCCGGGTGGCTGTCTTGGATGACGGGGGTGAGGGGTGATGCGTAGCCGTGTGTGGCGAAGTAGGGTGATCCCATGCTGTCGAGAAAAGCCTCTAGCGAGTGCCGTCATGGCCCGTACCCTAAACCGACACAGGTGGTCAGGTAGAGGATACCGAGGCGATCGGGTGAACTGTGGTCAAGGAACTCGGCAAAATACCTCCGTAACTTCGGGAGAAGGAGGACCGCTGCTGGTGAGGCCCCGTTGCGGGCTGGCTGGTGGTGGTCGCAGAGACCAGGCCCAAGCGACTGTTTACTAAAAACACAGGTCCGTGCGAAGTCGTAAGACGAGGTATACGGACTGACGCCTGCCCGGTGCTGGAACGTTAAGAGGACCTGTCAGCCCCTGTGGGGGGTGAAGCGGAGAATTGAAGCGCCAGTAAACGGCGGTGGTAACTATAACCATCCTAAGGTAGCGAAATTCCTTGTCGGGTAAGTTCCGACCTGCACGAATGGCGTAACGACTTGGGCGCTGTCTCGACCACAGACTCGGCGAAATTGCAGTACGAGTAAAGATGCTCGTTACGCGCGGCAGGACGGAAAGACCCCGGGACCTTTACTACAGCTTGGTATTGGTGCTCGGTTCGGTTTGTGTAGGATAGGTGGGAGACTGGGAAGCGGCCACGCCAGTGGTTGTGGAGTCGTTGTTGAAATACCACTCTGGTCGGATGGGGTGTCTGAACCTCGGGCCCTGATCGGGTTCAGGGACAGTGCCTGGTGGGTAGTTTAACTGGGGCGGTTGCCTCCTAAAGGGTAACGGAGGCGCCCAAAGGTTCCCTCGGCCTGGTTGGCAATCAGGTGGTGAGTGTAAGTGCACAAGGGGGCTTGACTGTGAGACCGACGGGTCGAGCAGGGACGAAAGTCGGGACTAGTGATCCGGCATCTCCTGGTGGAAGGGGTGTCGCTCAACGGATAAAAGGTACCCCGGGGATAACAGGCTGATCTTGCCCAAGAGTCCATATCGACGGCATGGTTTGGCACCTCGATGTCGGCTCGTCGCATCCTGGGGCTGGAGTAGGTCCCAAGGGTTGGGCTGTTCGCCCATTAAAGCGGTACGCGAGCTGGGTTTAGAACGTCGTGAGACAGTTCGGTCCCTATCCGCCGCGCGCGTTGGAGACTTGAGGAAGGCTGTCCCTAGTACGAGAGGACCGGGACGGACGGACCTCTGGTGTGCCAGTTGTCCCGCCAGGGGCACGGCTGGTTGGCTATGTTCGGAAGGGATAACCGCTGAAGGCATCTAAGCGGGAAGCTCGTTCCAAGATGAGGTCTCCCACCCACCTTTGTGTGGGGTAAGGCCCCCTGTAGACGACGGGGTTGATAGGCCGGAGATGGAAGCGCCGTGAGGTGTGGAGTTGACCGGTACTAATAGGCCGAGGACTTACCCACACCGGCTCGGCCGCATGCAGGCCGGTCGTGACGAGACATTCGCATCCACTGTGTGACCCTGAGCACACCACCACACCCGCGCCCCCCGGCCGGGCCGGGGTGGGGGCGGGTGAAACACGCATTGTGAATAGTGTTGTCGGTGGTTTTGGCGGAGGGGGTACGCCCGGTCCCATCCCGAACCCGGAAGCTAAGCCCTCCAGCGCCGATGGTACTGCACTCGACAGGGTGTGGGAGAGTAGGACACCGCCGACAGCAAACCCGAAAAATGAGGGGCCCACCCACCGTGGGCCCCTCATTTGTGTTTCTGGTGGGGTGAGATTCGTGCTCGAGCTGGCGGGGGATCCGGTCGCGTTGTGCGCGGCCTTGGTGGACGTGCCGAGTGTCTCCGGGGACGAGGCGGGGTTGGCCGACCTCCTCGAGGAGGTGTTTCGGCGGCAGGCGCCGCATCTGGAGGTGTTGCGCAGCGGCGACGCCGTGCTGGCGCGGACCCGGCTCGGGCGGGAGCGACGGGTGCTGCTCGCGGGGCATCTCGACACGGTCCCCCTCGCGGACAACCTGCCGAGCCACCGCGACGGCGATCTCCTCTACGGCTGCGGCACATCGGACATGAAGGCGGGCGACGCCGTCTTCGCGCATGTGGCGGCCACGGTCATGGCGCCGCGGCACGATCTCACGGTCGTGTTCTACGACTGCGAAGAGGTGGAGGCGGCTTGCAACGGGCTCGGCCGGGTCGAGCGCGAGCACCGCGAGTGGCTGGACGCAGATCTGGCGCTGCTGGGCGAGCCGACCAGCGGCGCGGTGGAGGCGGGCTGTCAGGGCACGCTGCGGGTACAGGTCACGACGCGGGGACGGCGCGCGCATTCGGCGCGGTCGTGGCTGGGCGTGAACGCGATCCATGCCGCAGGCGACGTGCTGGACCGGTTGCGGGCCTACCCCGCCCAAGAGGTGCCGATCGACGGCTGCGTCTATCGGGAGGGCCTGCAGGCGGTGCGGATCACCGGCGGCGTGGCAGGCAACGTGGTGCCCGACGAGTGCGTGGTCACGGTCAACTTCCGATTCGCCCCCGATCGCGACGCCGCGGCCGCCGAGCAGCACGTGCGCGAGGTGTTCGACGGGCTCGACGTGGTCGTCACGGATGGTGTGTCCGGCGCCCTTCCCGGCCTGCAGTCCGCTTTGGCACAGGAGTTTCTCGCGACGACGGGAACGGCGGCGAGCGCGAAGTACGGCTGGACGGACGTGGCCCGCTTCGCCGCGCTGGGCATCCCGGCGCTCAACTACGGCCCGGGCGACCCCAACCTCGCGCACACCCGCGAAGAGCATGTCGACGTGCGCCGCATCGTGGACGCCGTGGGCGTGCTGCGCCGCTTCCTGGCCTGAGGCCGAACGACATTACGCTGATTCCATGAATCCGAACGGGGCGAGACGGCCTCCCGAGGAGAAGCAGCGCGGGCCCGTGGTGCTGCGCCGGGAGCGTCGCAACGAGCCCACCACGACCGACGAGCGGCTGTTGGACTCCCGCGGCCCGAGCGACTGGGTGCACACCGACCCGTGGCGGGTCATGCGTATCCAGGCGGAGTTCGTGGAGGGTTTCGGCTCGCTGGCGGAGCTGCCGCGCGCGGTCACGGTGTTCGGCTCGGCCCGCACCCCGCGCGAGCATCCGGAGTACGCGATCGGGCGTGCGTTGGGCGCCGCCCTGGCCGAGGCGGGCTACGCCGTGATCACCGGCGGCGGGCCGGGTGTGATGGAGGCCGCGAACCGGGGTTGCTCGGAGGCGGGCGGGTTCTCGGTCGGCCTCGGCATCGAGCTGCCGTTCGAGCAGGGCCTCAACGACTGGGTCGATCTCGGCATCAACTTCCGCTACTTCTTCGCCCGCAAGACGATGTTCGTGAAGTACTCGCAGGCGTTCGTGTGCCTCCCCGGCGGCTTCGGCACCTTGGACGAGCTGTTCGAGGCGCTCACGCTGGTGCAGACGAAGAAGGTCACGAAGTTCCCGGTGGTGCTGCTCGGCAGCGACTACTGGGGCGGGCTCTACGACTGGATCGAGAAGATTGTCCTGGACGCGGGCAATATCGGCGCGAAGGACATGAAGTTGCTGCACGTGACCGATGACGTCGAGGACGCGGTGCGCGTCGTCCGCGAGGCCTACCGGGCGTGGGAGGACGCGCATTAAATGGACCGGCAATTGAGCGTTGGCGCAGGTACCTGTCGGCGGCCGTGCACGAGGCGGAACCTCCTCGCAGACGCGTTTGACACCTCGCAGAGCCCGGGGGCTCTGCGAAGCGCACACACGGTCTGCGAGGCTGGTCGGGTCAGCCCACCGGTGCTCGCCGCGGCCAGCGCGGCCACCGCCGCGGCGCCCGGGTCGATACGTGGCGAACTTCGCCGGATCCGCGCAGTGATCACCGGTTCGGTGCTGAAGGCGGCCAGATCCGGCCGGATCCGCACCGAACCGATGATCTCGATCCGCTCCGAGCCCGACCCGCCCCCGGCCCGACCCGCCCGAGGGCTCCACGCGCCCGGGCCGACCCGCCCCACGGCCACATTGGCATCCTTTGCCGGACGCTCTTAGCGTCATGCGGGCCGTGTGCGTCTACTGCGCGTCTTCCGACGGCATCGCGGAGCGGCATCTCACGCTGGCCTGCCAGGTCGGCCGCGAGATCGCCGTGCGCGGTTGGACGCTCGTGTCCGGCGGCGGGAGCCGGTCGATGATGGGCGCGGTCGCCGCCGCGGCCCGGGCCGGGGGCGCGCACACGGTGGGCGTCATCCCGCGGTCGATGATGGAGCGCGAGTGGGCCGACCGCGCGTCGGACGAGCTGCTCGTCGTCGACAGCATGCGGGAACGCAAGGCGCAGATGGAGGCCCGTGCCGATGCGTTCCTCGCGCTGCCCGGTGGGCTCGGCACCTGCGAGGAGCTGTTCGAGATCTGGACGTCGGGCTATCTGGGGCTGCACGGCAAGCCGGTGGTGCTGCTCGATCCCGACGGGCACTGGGCCGGGCTGCTCGCCTGGGTGCGCGACATCGCCGCGCGCGGCTTCGTGGATCCGGCGGCGCTGCGCCGGCTCGTCGTCACCACGGACGTGGCCGCCGCGCTCGACGCGTGTGTCGCTGCGGTGCCGGCGTGATCCGGTTCGGCACGCGGGCGCCCGCGCAGGACCGGGCGCTGGTGATGGCGATCGTGAACCGCACGCCCGACTCGTTCTACGACCGCGGCGCGACGTTCGGCGCCGCCGCCGCGATGGCCCGGGTCGACGCGGCGGTGGCCGAGGGCGCCGACATCATCGACATCGGCGGGGTGAAGGCGGGTCCCGGCGCGGACGTCGACCTCGCCGAGGAGATCCGCCGTGTGGTGCCGTTCATCGCCGCGGTGCGCGCCCGCCATCCGGACGTCGTGATCAGCGTGGACACGTGGCGCGGCGCGGTTGGCCGGGCCGCCGTCGCCGAGGGCGCCGACCTGCTCAACGACACGTGGGCGGGGGCCGATCCCGCGCTCGGCGAGGTGGCCGCGGAGCTCGGCGTCGGCATTGTCTGCTCGCACACGGGGGGCGCGGTGCCGCGCAGGCGGCCCCACCGGGTGCGTTACGCCGACGTGGTGGCCGACGTCGTCGCCGACGTCACCGGGCAGGCGGAGCGCCTGGTCGCGCGGGGGGTGCCGCGGGAGGGCATCCTCGTCGACCCGACGCACGACTTCGGCAAGAACACCTTCCACGGCCTCGCCCTGCTGCGGCACTGCGACCAGCTGGTCGCGACGGGCTGGCCGGTGCTGATGGCGTTGTCCAACAAGGACTTCGTTGGCGAGACGCTCGGCGTCACCGAGGTCACTGAACGGCTGGAGGGCACGCTGGCGGCCACCGCGCTCGCGGCGGCGGCGGGCGCCCGCGTGTTTCGGGCCCATGAGGTGGCGGCTACCCGACGTACGGTGGAGATGGTCGCCTCGATCGTGGGCACCCGGGCGCCCGCCCGCACGGTCCGCGCACTGGCCTGAGCCTCGTGCACCCGGAGAGGAGAGGCCCGTGGACGACGGCTGGTTCGCCCGCCGCACCTGGCAGGAGCCGCCGTGGACCGTGGCGGAGCTAGTCGCCGCGAAGCGCGGCAGGCGCGTGTCGGTCGTGCTGCCCGCGTTGGACGAGGAGGCGACGGTCGGCGCGATCGTCGCCGCGATCGTTCCGCTGACGCGCGGGTTGGTCGACGAGCTGGTGGTCATGGACTCGGGCTCGACGGACCGCACGGTCGAGGTCGCCACGGCCGCGGGCGCCCGGGTGGTGCGCCGCACCGACGTCCTGCCCGAGCTGGAGCCCTTGCCCGGCAAGGGCGAGGTCCTGTGGCGGGCGCTGGCCGCCACCACCGGCGACGTGCTGTGCTACCTCGACTCCGACCTGGTCGACTTCGACCCCGCGTTCGTGCCCGCGCTGCTGGGACCGCTGCTCGTCGAGGGCGATGTGCACCTGGTGAAGGGGTTCTACCGACGGCCCTTGCGGCTGGAGACGGCCGAGGTCGACACCGGCGGCGGTCGGGTCACGGAGCTGCTTGTGCGCCCGCTGCTCGCGGCGCTGCGTCCGGAGCTGTCGGGCGTGGTGCAGCCGCTGGGCGGGGAGTACGCAGGCACCAGGGAGTTGCTGGAGTCGCTGCCGTACGCGGCCGGTTACGGCGTGGAGATCGCGCTCCTGCTCGACACCCACAGCACGCACGGGCTGGACGCGATCGCGCAGGTCAACCTGGGGGTGCGCAAGCACCGCAACCGGTCACTGCTGCAGCTGGGGGTGATGGCGCGGCAGATCCTGGCCGCGGCGCTGCACCACTGCGGCGTGCCGGACGCCGGTGCGGAGCTCACCCAGTTCGTGCAGGTCGGCGGGGAGTGGCTGCCGTCCTCGCGGCCGGTGGCGGTCGCCGAGCGGCCGCCGATGCGGGAGGTGCGGGTCCGCTAGGCCGTGGTGGGATGGAAGCGTGGGTACCGCGCTGCTCTACCTCCTCGTCGTCGCGCTGGTGGCGGCGGCGTTCTTCGGCGTCGCCGCCCTGCTGTTCGGGCGTGGCGAGGAGCTCGCGCCGCTCGCCCCCGACGCCACCCCCACCCGGCTGCCCGCGCAGGACATCCGTGGCGAGGACATCCGTGAGCTCAGGTTCCCGCAGGCGGTACGCGGCTACCGGATGACCGAGGTGGACTGGGTGCTTGACCGGCTCGCCGAGGAGATCGAGCGCCTCACCCGGGAGCGGGACGAGCTCGCCGCCCGTGTCGAGCAGCACGAGGGGGCCCCATGAGCGAGCGCGGATCAGCGGCGCCGCGTCGCGTCGAGCTGACCGTGCCCGTCGACGTCGACGCACCCGCGGAGGCGGTGTGGCAGACCGTCACCGACTGGCCGGGCCAGGGGGAGTGGATCCTCGGCACCCGGGTCGAGGTCGTCGGCGGCGGCGAAGGCCGCCACGTCGGGGCCCGCCTGCGGGCCGTCACCGGGATCGGCCCGCTCGGTTTCACCGACACGATGGAGATCGTCGAGTGGGAGCCGCCGCGGCGCTGTGTCGTGCGGCACACGGGGAAGCTCGTGCGCGGAGACGGGGTATTCGAGGTGGTGCCGCTCGGCCCGCACCGGGCCCGGCTCCTGTGGTCGGAGCTGCTCGACCTGCCGCTGGGCGCCGTCGGGGCGCTGGGCTGGCGGCTCGTCGCGCCCGCTGTCCGGTTCGGGCTCGTGCGCTCGCTGCGCACGATGGCCCGGCGGTGCGCGGCCGGTCATGGGTGAGCTCGCGCGCTGCGGCTGGGCCCTGTCGGCTCCCGAGTACGTCGCCTACCACGACGACGAGTGGGGCCGCCCGCGCCGCGGCGTCACCGCGATGTTCGAGCGGCTGGTGCTGGAGGGCTTCCAGTCCGGCCTGTCCTGGCTGGTCATCCTGCGCAAACGGCCCGCGTTCCGGGCCGCGTTCGCCGGGTTCGACCCGGCGGCCGTCGCCCGGTTCGACGATGCGGACGTCGCCCGGCTGCTCGCCGACCCGGGCATCGTCCGCAACCGGTCCAAGATCGAGGCGACCGTGGCGAACGCCCGCGCCGTGCTCGAGCTCGACACGCCGCTCGACGAGCTGCTCTGGTCGTTCGCGCCCGCCACCCACGTCCGGCCCGCGACGCTCGCCGACGTCCCGGCCGTCAGCCCGGAGTCCACGGCGATGGCGAAGGAGCTGAAACGGCGGGGGCTGCGCTTCGTCGGGCCGACCACCTGCTATGCCCTGATGCAGGCCGCGGGCCTCGTCGACGACCATGTGCAGAGCTGTTGGCGCGCTGTGACCGAGGGGTGACACGCCGCGCGGCTGATCGCTCCGATTACCTGCAGATCCGGTCGATGAGGAAAGATGGACATCAGGCATCCCGCCGTGCGCTCCCCATCGCGCTTGCCACGGCTGGTACCGGTAAGAGAACGACGGAGGGAGCAGGAGATGGCCGCGATGAAGCCCCGGACCGGTGACGGTCCCCTTGAGGTGACCAAGGAGGGCCGGGGCATCGTGATGCGCGTACCGCTCGAGGGTGGTGGTCGCCTGGTCGTGGAGATGTCGGCTGAGGAGGCCAGCGACCTCGGCGACGCGCTGAAGGCCGCTGCCGGCTGACCGCGCCTCACGACGGCACCGACCCTTCGGGGTCGGTGCCGTCCGCTGTATCCGTCAGACCAGGCTGCGGTAGATCTCGACGGTGCGCGCCGCGGCCGTATCCCACGCGAACTCGCGCTCGGCGCGCTCCCGGCCGGCCGCGCCCATCGCCTCCGCCCGGGTGGGGTCGGCGAGCAGCTCGTTGACCGCCGCGGCCAGGCCGGAGCGGAATTCGTCGACCGCGTTCTCGTCGAAGTGCACCAGCAGGCCGGTGCGGCCGTCGTCGACGACCTCCGGGATGCCCCCTACGTCCGACGCGACCACGGCCGTGCCGCACGCCATCGCCTCCAGGTTCACGATCCCCAGCGGCTCGTAGACCGACGGGCAGACGAACACCGTGGACGCCGACAGCACCTGCCGCACGGACGTCGTCGGCAGCATCCCGCGCACCCACACGACCCCCGAACGCGCCGCCGACAGCGCGGCGACCGCCTTCTCCGTCTCCTCCGCGATCTCCGGGGTGTCCGGCGCGCCCGCGCACAGCACGATCTGCGCGGCCGGGTCGATCTGGTGGGCCGCCGCGACGAGGTGCCCGACGCCCTTCTGTCGGGTGATCCGCCCGACGAACACGACGCTGGGCCGGTCCGGGTCGATCCCGTTGGCCAGCAGGGCGTCGCGGGCCGGGTCGGGGTGGTAGAAGTCGGTGTCGATGCCGTTGTGCACGACGTGCACGCGCGCCGGGTCGAGCGCGGGGTAGCAGTCGAGCACGTCGGCGCGCATGCCGTCGCTCACGGCGATCACGGCGTCGGCCGCCTCGTAGGCCGTCCGCTCGACCCACGACGAGAGCCGGTAGCCGCCGCCGAGCTGCTCGGCCTTCCACGGCCGCCGCGGCTCCAGCGAGTGCGCGGTGACCACGTGCGGCACGCCGTGGAGCATCTTGGCGAGATGCCCGGCCATGTTCGCGTACCACGTGTGGGAGTGCGCGACATCGGCCTCGTCGAGGGCGTTGACCATCGCCAGGTTGACGCCCAGCGTCTGCAGCGCGAAGTTGGCGCCGATCAGACCGACCGGCACGGGATGCGCGTACGCGTGGTCCCGGGGCTCGCCGAAGCAGTGGACGTCGACGTCGACGAGCGCGCGGAGCGCCGGTACGAGATGTTCGACGTGTACCCCCGCCCCGCCGTAGACGTCGGGTGGGTACTCGCGGGTGAGCAGGCCGATGCGCACGATCAGCACCGTAGCCTCTTCCGGACGCCGCGCCGAGCCCCGAAGTTCATCAGCCGGGAGGGTTCCTTCCAGCGGTGGTCAGTTGCGTGGGCGGACACTAGGGTCGGCTGCGTGACCGGCGTCCGCATTTCCCCCGCATCCTCGCGCGGGTTGACCGCCAACGTCCTGGGCATCGTGCTCGCGGGGGGTGAGGGCAAGCGGCTCTGGCCACTCACCGCCGACCGCGCGAAGCCTGCGGTGCCGTTCGGCGGCAACTACCGGCTGATCGATTTCGTGCTCTCCAACCTCGTCAACGCGGGGATGGACCGGATCTGCGTGCTCACGCAGTACAAGTCGCACAGCCTCGACCGGCACATCTCCACCACGTGGCGGCTCTCGAGCGTGCTCGGCCAGTACATCACCACGGTGCCCGCCCAGCAGCGGCTCGGCCGCCGCTGGTACACCGGCAGCGCAGACGCGATCTTCCAGAGCCTCAACCTGATCTACGACGAGACGCCCGAATATATCGTGGTGTTCGGCGCCGACCACGTCTACCGCATGGACCCGAGCCAGATGCTCACCGCGCACATCGAGAGCGGGGCGGGCGTCAGCGTGGCGGGGATCCGGGTGCCGCGCGCCGAGGCGAAGGCGTTCGGCTGCATCGCCTCCGACGACACCGGACGGATCATCGAGTTCCTGGAGAAGCCCAGCGAGCCGCCGTCGGTGCCCGACGACCCCGAGGTCACGTTCGCCTCGATGGGCAACTACATCTTCACCACCGAGGTGCTGCTCGACGCGCTCAAGGCCGACGCCGAGGACGGCGACTCCGACCACGACATGGGCGGGGACATCATCCCGCGCCTGGTCGGGGAGAACGAGGCGCACGTCTACGACTTCGCCGAGAACGTGGTGCCCGGCGCCACAGAGCGGGACGCGGGCTACTGGCGCGACGTCGGCACGATCGACGCCTACTACGAGGCGCACACGGACCTGGTGTCGGTGCACCCGATCTTCAACCTGTACAACCAGCGCTGGCCTATCCGCACGGCGATGGCCTCGTTCCCGCCCGCCAAGTTCGTGGAGGGCGGGATCGCGCAGGACTCGATCGTCGGCGCGGGCACGATCGTCTCCGGGGCGATCGTCCGCCGGTCGGTGATCAGTCCCAACGTGCGGATCGAGGCGGGCGCCGAGGTGTCCGACTCGGTGGTCATGCCCGGGGTGCGGGTGGGCCGCGGCGCCGTGGTGCGCGGCGCGATCCTGGACAAGAACGTGGTGATCCCGGACGGCGGGCTCGTCGGCGTCGACCTCGCGACGGACCGGGCGCGCTACACCGTCAGCCAGGGCGGCGTGGTGGTGCTCGGGAAGGGCACCACGGCCCAGTAGCCCATGATCGCCGGGTTCGGTGCGTGAGGTGTGCCTGGCACACCTCCCGCACCAGTTCCAGCGATCTTGGGTGGTACGCGGGTCGGGGCGGGCGAGGCCGGGTCAGGTCCGGATCGCGGCCAGCAGGCCTCCGCCGAGCGGCAGCAAGGTGGGGGCCAGCCGCTCGTCCTCGCGCACCTGGCGTATCACCTCGCGCAGCGCGAGCGACCCGGCGTCGGCGGCGTTGGGGTCGAGCACGCCTGCCCCGAGCACGCCGTGCAGCGCCACCACCCCACCCGGGCGCAGCAGCCGCAGGGCTTCGTCGAGATAACGGGGGTGGTCGGCCGGGCTCGTGTCGACCAGCACCAGGTCGTAGCCGCCGTCGGTGAGCCGGGGCAGCACCTCGAGGCCCATCCCGTTGATCAGCCGCAGCCGGGAGGGGCCGTGCCCCGATGCGGTGAAGGCGGCGCGGGCGATGCGCTGGTGCTCCGGATCGACGTCGATCGAGGTCAGCACGCCGTCCGGGCGCATGCCGCGCAACAGCCACAGACCGGACAGGCCGGTGCCGGTGCCCACCTCCACCACCGCGCGGGCCTTGATCGCGCAGGCGAGAAAGCGCAGCGCCGACCCCACCCCGGGGGAGATCGGCACGCACCCGAGCACGCTCGCGGCGGAACGCGCATCGGCCATCACGTCGTCCTCCGTGAGAAAGGATTCGACGAGATCGGCGGTGTCGGGGCCGTACATGGTCGCAGAGGCTACTGAGCGAAGCAACATCGCCGCTGATCGCCCTCGTGCCCCGCGCTTTCACAGGCTCTTCTCAGACGGTTCTCACCCCTCGTTCACGGGTATCCGGCACCGTAGGCTTCATCGGTCGGGGTCGTCGGCCGGTGCCGCAGCGGGAACTACGCAAGCCCGCTCGACGTTGTCGCCAAGTGGTACGACCCGCCGCAGGAGGTGCCACCCCACGATGGCCGCAAGCCCCGCCCCGTCGACGACCTCGTCGGCCGAGCCGGTGCTGCCCGGAGACGGCGCGGAGTGGACCCCGCCGAGCTGGGACGAGGTCGTCCGGGAGCACGCCGACCGGGTGTACCGGCTGGCGTACCGGCTCACCGGCAACCAGCACGACGCCGAGGACCTCACCCAGGAGACGTTCGTCCGGGTGTTCCGCTCGCTGTCGTCCTACAAGCCCGGCACCTTCGAAGGCTGGCTGCACCGCATCACCACCAACCTGTTCCTCGACATGGTCCGTCGCCGTGCGCGCATCCGGATGGAGGCGCTGCCGGAGGACTCCGACCGGATCGCGGGCCAGGGCCCGGAGCCGGAGCAGGTCTTCTCCGAGACCCATCTCGACCCCCTGTTGCAGGAAGCGCTCGACGAACTGCCGCCCGAGTTCCGCGCCGCAGTCGTGCTCTGTGACGTCGAGGGCTTGTCCTACGAGGAGATCGGCGCCACGCTCGGGGTGAAGCTGGGTACTGTGAGAAGCAGGATCCACCGCGGACGCGCGGCGCTGCGCAGCTCGTTGGAGCGCCGTCGGGGGGCCCTGGGGCAGGAATTAGAGTTGCAGGAGGTTGCGGGGTGAGTGCAGGCGGGCGCCTCTTCTCGGTCCAGGTGCCGGACTGGGGGCAGGACCACCTCTCGGTCGAGGCCATCGCCGCGTACGTCGACGGCGAGCTCGCCGAGCGCCCGCACGACCGCGCCACCCGGCATCTCGCCGCGTGTCCGGAATGCGCCGCACAGGTCGTCGCGCAGGGCCAGGCGCGGGCGGCGCTGCGGTCGGCGCGCTGTCCCAGCCTGCCGTCGTCGCTGATGTCGGCGCTGCGGTCGATCCCGCACGACACCGAGCTGGCCGGCCCGCCCAACGGCCTCGCGATGAGCCCGGAGGCCAAGCTGGTGTCGGGGCCCGTCGTCGATCCGACCCCGCCCGCCGGCCTCGCAGGCCCACCTCCCAAGCCCCGTTGGTCCCGCATGGGAGCAGGCGCCGCGATCTCCGGGCTGGCGCTGGGCGCGCTCGCCATCGGCGCGGCCATCATCGCGGGCGATACCCCGGCGCCGTCCGGCATCGGCGATCCGCCCTCCATCGACGCCCACCTGCAGCTTCCCGGCGCGCCTTGAGGCGCATGTCCCACTTCCGCTGATCAACGCGCTGAAACCTCGGTTCTGCACGCGCTCCTAGGTCCGGTACGCCGACTTCACCAGCACTGAGGCACGCTGAGGCATCTGCCCGCACCCGCCCAGGAGTGTCTGCCGCACATGACCGAGCACACGGCGGACCCTGTCACGCAGCCCCGGTCGGGCACCCGACCCGAGCCGCCGCGCCTACAGCCGCGTCCGCTGGAGCGGCCCGCGGTCGATGCCGAGGTCGCGGCGGCGTTCGGCCGTCCGCTTGGTGTCGAGGGGGCGTTCGCCGCGCCCCCGAACGGCACCTCGAACGGCGTGGCGCACGGTCGGCAGACGACCAGGCCCCAGGCCGCCCTCGCCACCGCCTACGGCCGCCCCGCAACGGACGCCGACCCCCTCCAGCGCCCGCCCGGCCCGCCGCGCGCCCCCGCCGAGGCCGGCTCCCCGTTCTGGGCCAACGGTGCGGCCACCGACCCGTGGCGCAACCCCGACAGCCCGGTCGGCCTCGGGCCGCCCGCCGACACCACGCCGCCGGACGTCGCGGCCACGCCGGTCCCGGGTGCCCGCCTGAGCCTGCGCGAGGTGCTCTTCGGCAGCCGTGTCCGGCCGCGGGCGCTGGCCGCGCTCGCCGTTGTCGCCTTGCTCATCGGGGCGGTGGGCGGCGTCGTGGGCAGGCTGAGCGCCGAGGACGCGTCCCGGCTCACCTCACCCGACCCCACGATCACGCAGGCCATCGCGGCGAAGGAACGCCCCGTGGGCTCGGTCGCCGACATCGCCCGCCGCACCGTGCGCGCCGTCGTGTCGATCGAGGTCAAGGTCGGCGACCAGGGCGGCACCGGGTCGGGCGTCGTCGTCGACCCCGCGGGGTACGTGCTCACCAACAACCACGTCGTCGCGCCCGCCGCCGAGAACGCGGGCGCGGTCATCGCCGCCGTCTTCCACGACGGCACCCGGGTGCCCGCCCGCATCGTCGGCCGCGATCCCAAGACCGACCTTGCGGTGCTGAAGGTGGACGTCGCCAACCCCGTCGTCGCCAGCATCGGCTCCTCGGGAGACCTCGCCGTGGGCGACAGTGTGATCGCCATCGGCTCCCCGCTCGGCCTCGCGGGCACCGTCACCTCCGGCATCGTCAGCGCACTGCACCGCCCGGTGCGGCTCGACGGCACCGGCGACACCGTCGCGGTCATCGACGCCATCCAGACCGACGCCGCGATCAACCCCGGCAACTCCGGCGGCGCGCTCGTGGACGCCACCGGCGCCGTCGTCGGCATCAACACCGCCATTCGCAGCCTCGGCCAGAACCAGGGTGAAGGCGGGTCGATCGGCCTCGGCTTCGCCATCCCCATCGAGTACGCCCGGTCCATCGCCGACGAGCTGATCCGCACCGGCTCCGTGACACATGCCGAGATCGGCATCAACGCCCGCTCGGTCAGCGACTCCGCCACCGACGGCGCCCAGGTGGAGAACGTGCAGGCGGGCGGCGCGGCCGCGGCGGCGGGGATCGTCGAGGGCGACGTCGTGGTGAAGGTCGGCGACCGCCCGATCGGCGGGGCGGACGAGCTGGTCGTCGCCGTCCGCGCGCACAACCCCGGCGATGTCGTGCCGGTGACGGTCGTGCGCGACAGCCGCACCCTGACGGTCTCGGTCACGCTCACCGCCGACTAGGTAGAGTCGAGTCGTGTTCGAGAGCGTGGGGTGGGGGGAGATCCTCGTCCTCGTCGTCGCCGGGCTGTTCATCCTCGGGCCGGAGCGGCTCCCGGGTGCCGCGGCGTGGGTGGGCCGCACGGTCCGGCAGGTGCGCGAGTACGCCACCGGCGCCCGCGAGCAGCTGCGCAACGAGCTCGGGCCCGAGTTCGACGAGCTGCGCAAGCCCCTCGAAGAGCTGCGCGGCCTGCGCAACTTCAACCCCCGCGTGGCGGCCACCCAGGCGCTGTTCGGCGACGACGGGCCCGCCTTCAAGCCCAACGGGTTCGCGCTCGGCCCCACCGGTGCAGGCTCCGCGCTCAGCAAGCCCGACCTCACCAAGCCCGCCGTCCCGAAGCCGTCGCTGGCGAAGAACGAGCGCCCCCCGATCGACGACGACGCCACCTAGCGACTCGGCGGGTGGTGCCGGTGCCAGTCGGTGGCCTGCTGGAAGGCGTGGGCCAGCGCCAGCACTCGGCCATCGGCGTGCCGCGGTCCGACGATCTGCAACCCCACCGGCAGCCCGTCCACCAGCCCGCACGGCACGCTCGCTGCGGGCTGCTGGGTCATGTTGAACGGGTAGGTGAACGGCGTCCATGACGTCCAGCGCTCGCGCGGCCACCCCGGCGGCACCTCGACGCCCGCGGCGAACGCGGTGATCGGCAGGGTGGGGGTGAGCAGCAGGTCATAGCGCTCATGGAAGGCGCCCATCCGCACGCCCAGCTCGCCGCGCACCGCCATCGCCTTCAGGTAGCCGACGGCGCTGACCCGCGCGCCCTCGGCGGCCACGTCCACCAGCCCGCGGTCCATCCGCGCCTGCACGTGCGCGGGCAGCGGGGCCAGCGCTGTCGCGACGCCCGCGAACCACAGCGTCTCGAACGCCGAGATCGGGTCGGTGAACCCGGGGTCGGCCTCCTCGACGCGCACCCCCAGCGTGGCGAGCACGTCGACGGCGGACGCGAACGCCGCGGCCACGCCGGATTCGACGTCGACGTACCCCAGCGTCGGGCTCACCGCCACCCGCAGGCCCGTGAGCGGCGGGTCGAGCGCGGGCGCGGTCGGCGCGGCCGGGCCGAGCGCCCAGGCGTCGCGCGGGTCCGCCCCGGACACGACGTCGAGCAGCACCGCCGCGTCGGCCGCCGACCGGGTCATCGGGCCGACGTGCGACAGCGGGCCGAACGGGCTCGCCGGGTAGATCGGCACGCGGCCCCAGGTCGGCTTGAGCGTGGTGATGCCGCAGAAGGCCGCCGGGATGCGCACGGAGCCGCCGCCGTCGGTGCCGAGCGAGAGCGGCGCCATGCCCAGCGC
Organism: uncultured Actinomycetota bacterium; assembly: GCA_963822805.1. Classification (GTDB taxonomy): domain Bacteria; phylum Actinomycetota; class Actinomycetes; order Mycobacteriales; family Pseudonocardiaceae; genus Pseudonocardia. The sequence goes on from CAWGIV010000015.1 coordinate 254,085, forward strand.
GACGGCCGCCGCGCTGCCACCCGATGAGCCCCCGGGCGTGCGCGTGGGGTCCCACGGATTGCCGGTGACCCCGGTGCGCGGCGCGTCGGTGACGCCCTTCCAGCCCAGTTCGGGCGTGGTGGTCTTGCCGACGAGCACGCCGCCCTGTTCGCGGACCCTGGCGACAGCGGGCGCGTCGACGTCCCAGGGCCCGGCCGCGTCGATCGAGTACGAGCCGCGCAGGGTCGGCCAGCCACGGGTGAGCAACAGGTCCTTGATCGACACCGGGACGCCGTCCAAGGCCCCGCGCGGCTCGTTGCGGGTCCAGCGCGCCTCCGAGGCGCGGGCGGCGGTCAGTGCGGCGGCCTCGTCGACCAGGCAGAACGCGTTGACCCGCGGGTCCAGGCGGCCGATCCGGGCGAGCACGGCCGCGGTCGCCTCGACGGGCGACAGCGTGCGGGCGCGGTAGGCGTTGAGCAGCTCGACGGCGTCGAGGTCGGCCGGGTCCACGGGCGCGTCAGCGCGGGGTGATGTTCAGGCTGCGCCCGGACAGGCCGCGGGCGCGCACGGCGAGCCGGTCGGCGATGCGGCGCAGCGCAGTGGCGGCCGGGGAGTCCGGCTCGACCAGCACGATCGGGGTGCCCTCGTCACCGCACTCGCGCAGCCGCGTCTCCAACGGCACCTGGCCCAGCAGCGGGACGGGCGCGCCGAGCGCCGTCGACAGCGAGTCCGCCACCGCCTGCCCGCCGCCGGACCCGAACACCTCCATCCGGGTGCCGTCGGGCAGCTCCATCCACGACATGTTCTCCACCACGCCCGCCAGCCGCTGGCGGGTCTGCAGCGCGATCGAGCCCGCGCGCTCGGCCACCTCGGCCGCCGCGGTCTGCGGTGTGGTCACCACCAGCAGCTCCGCGTTCGGGACGAGCTGCGCGGTGGAGATCGCGATGTCGCCGGTGCCGGGCGGGAGGTCGAGCAGCAGGACGTCCAGGTCGCCCCAGTACACGTCGGCCAGGAACTGCTGCAGCGCGCGGTGCAGCATCGGGCCGCGCCAGACCACGGCGTCGTTGCCCGGCGTGAACATCCCGATCGAGATCACCTTCACGCCGTGCGCCTGCGGGGGCATGATCATGTTCTCGACCTTGGTGGGCCGCCGAGTGCTGCCGAGCATGCGCGGCACCGAGTGGCCGTAGATGTCGGCGTCGACCACGCCCACCGACAGGCCCCGCGCGGCCATCGCCGCGGCGAGGTTGACCGTGACCGACGACTTGCCGACCCCGCCCTTGCCCGAGGCCACGCAGTACACCCGGGTGAGCGATCCCGGCAGCGCGAACGGGATCACCGGCTCCGCCGCGTCGCCGCGCAGGCTGCGGCGCAAGGCGGTGCGCTGCTCGTCGCTCATCACGTCCAGCTCGACGCGCACCCCGCTGATCCCCGGCACCTTCTCCACGGCCGCCGTGACCCGCGTCGTGATCGTCTCGCGCATCGGGCAGCCCGCGACGGTCAGATACACGCCGACGTGCGCGAGCCCGTCGGGCCCTACGGTGACGCCCTTCACCATGCCGAGCTCGGTGATCGGCTTGTGGATCTCGGGATCGTCGACGTCCGCGAGCGCGGCGTGCACGGCCTCTTCGACGGTGGTGGTGCTCATGTCCGCAACCTTACGTCCGTGCCGGTCAGCGCGGACGCGCTGCGGAACTCCGCTCGTATCGGGGCGGAATTCCGCACCACACTCCTAAGATGGCACCGGTGACCGATCTCGCGGCCGGGGGGCCGAGCAAGACCGCGGGGAGCAAGCGGCGGCTCAGCCGCGAGGAGCTGACGTCCTGGCGGGCGTTCCTGCGCGCGCACGCGGTGATCACCCGCGCGTTGGAGGTCGAGCTGGTCGCCGAGCAGGCGCTCTCGCTCGCCGCCTACGACGTGCTCGTCCAGCTCGTGGAGGCCCCCGAGCACCGGCTGCGGATGACGGAGCTGGCCGAGGCGGTGCTGCTGTCGCGCTCCGGCGTCACGCGGCTGGTCGACCGGCTGGAGCGGTCCGGGCTCGTGGCGCGCTGCCCGGTGGAGCACGACGGGCGCGGCGTGGCGGCCCGGATCACCGACGCGGGGGTCGCGCGACTGCGGCTGGCCTCGCGCACGCACCTCGCGGGTGTCGCGCGGCATTTCGCCGACCGCCTCGACGCCGACGACCTCGCCGCGCTGGAACGGATCAGCCGTCGGCTGGTCGAATGACGGGCTCCCGTTCTGAGACCACGTCCGACAGCCGGTCGCACAGCTTGTCCAGCTCCCCGCGCAGGTAGTCACGCGTCACGGTCTCGCCGACCGCGAGCCGCAGCGCCGCCAGCTCGCGCGCCAGGTACTCGGTGTCGGCCTTGGTGCGCTCGGCCCGCGCCCGGTCCTCCTCCAGCGAGACGCGGTCACGGTTGTCCTGCCGGTTCTGCGCGAGCAGGATCAACGGCGCGGCGTAGGCGGCCTGTGTCGAGAACGCCAGGTTGAGCAGGATGAACGGGTAGGGGTCCCACTGCCAGGAGAAGGCCGCCGCGTTGAGTGCGATCCAGACGAGCACGATGACGGTCTGGATGGTCAGGTAGCGGCCGGTGCCGAGGAAACGTGCGGCCCGCTCGGACACCTGGGCGAACGCCTCCGGGTCGATGTCGAGCCTGCGCCGTGAGACGAGGGGCTGGTCCAGCCGCCTGCGCGCGGTGGTCTCAGGCATCCGCGGTCTCCTGTCCGTCGGCGCTCAGGTGGTCCCGCCAGTTGGCGGGCAGCATGTGGTCGAGGAGATCGTCGACGGTCACGGCGCCGAGCAGGTGTTCCCCACCGTCGACGACCGGGCCCGCGACCAGATTGTACGCGGCGAAGTAGCGGGTCAGCTCGGGCATCGTCGCCTCCGGCGGCAGCGTCGCCAGGTCCGTGTCGGCGAGGCCCGCCACCAGGTCGAACGGGGCCTCGCGGAGCAGCCGCTGGGCGTGCACACAGCCGAGGTAGCGCCCGGTCGGAGTGTCCGACGGCGGGCGGCAGACGAACACCATGCTGGCCAGCGCGGGCGGGATGTCGCGGTTGCGGATGCGGGCCAGTGCCTCGGCGACCGTGGCGTCGGGGCGCAGCACGATCGGTTCCGGGGTCATGAGGCCCCCCGCGGTGTCGTCGGCGTAGCGCAGCAGCCGCCGCACGGGAGCGGACTCGCCGGGCTCCATCAGCGCGAGCAGCTGGTCGGCGTCGGCGGCGGGCAGCTCGCGCAGGAGGTCGGCCGCGTCGTCGGGGGCCATCGCCTCCAGCACATCGGCGGCCCGGTCGGCGCCAAGGTGCGTCACCAACGCGCGCTGGTCGGCCTCCGACATCTCCTCGAAGATGTCGGCGAGCCGCTCGTCGTCGAGCGCGTCGACCACCTCATGGCGCCGCTTCTCCGGCAGCTCGGCGAGGGTGGAGGCGACGTCGGCGGGGCGCAGCGTCTCCAGCACGGCGAGCAGCCCCGCGGTGCCCTGCCGGTCGGTGAGCGTGAGCCCGGTGACCGCGCTCCACGGCACGATCTGCGCCTGCCCCCGCCGACCCAGCCTGCCCCGGCGCTCCCGCACCGCGAGCCTGCTCACCACCCAGTCGCGGGCGCGGGTGGGTTCCACCGCGGCGTCGACGACGACGGCGTCGACCCCGGTGTCGGCGAGGCGCACCGGCGCGTCGATGAGCTGGCCGACGACCAGCACCTCGTTGGGGCGCTGGGCGAACCGGCGCAGGCTCACCGACCCGGTGGCGAGCGTGACGGCGCCGGGATCGATCGTGGTGACCCGCAGCATCGGCACGAAGATCCGCCGCCGCGTCATCATCTCGACGAGCATGCCGAGCACCCGCGGCGGGTTGGCGTCCACCCGCAGGCCCGCCACCAGGTCGCGTATTCGCCCGATCCGTTCGCCGTCGGGCCCGTAGACCGAAAGCCCGACCAGCCGCGCGACGAAAACGCGATCCATTCCCACGTCGAGAGCCTAGCTAGTCCGGTGCCCCCCCACGTGAGTCGCACGATTCGCCGCTCCGTGTTCGCCGTTTCGACGCGTCGAAATCGCCAACTCGCGGTGTCGAACGTGCGACTCACCCGGGGTGGGCGCGCCTTCCGGCGAACCGACCTGCCCGCTCGGCTCAGTCGACGGTGGTGATCCACTCGGCCGGGCGACGCAGGGCTACGGTCGGCGCAGCGACGGGAAGGGGAAGCGGCGTGGGCACGAGCGCGGGCGGCGCACCGGAGATCGACACCACCGTGCCGCACGAGGCGCGGATGTACGACTACTGGTTGGGCGGCAAGGACAACTACGCGCCCGACCGCGCGCTCGGCGACCTCATCCGTGCCCAGATCCCGACGATCAGTGACATGGCGAAGGCCAACCGGGCGTTCCTCGACCGTGCCGTGCGGTACCTCGCGGGTGAGGTGGGCATCCGCCAGTTCCTCGACGTCGGCACCGGCATCCCCACCGCGCCGAACGTGCACCAGGTGGCGCAGGGGATCGAGCCGTCGGCGCGGGTGCTCTACGTCGACAACGACCCCCTCGTGCTGGCCCACGCCCGCGCGCTGATGTCGAGCACGGCCCAGGGTCGCACCGCGTTCATCCTCGGCGACTTCATGGAGCCCGACGGATTCCTCAACGACCCGAAGCTGCAGGAGACCCTGGACTTCGGCGAGCCGGTCGCACTGCTGCTCATCGCGGTGCTGATGTACTTCGACCCGGCGCAGGGCCACGACCCGTACCCGGTCGTGCGCAGGCTGATGGACGCGCTGCCCTCCGGGAGCTACGTCGCGCTCACGCACCCGACCGGCGACTTCGACCCCGAGGCGATGGCGGGGGTGCACGCGGTGGCCGCGCAAGCCGGGATGACCATCCTGCCGCGCAACGAGGCCGAGGTGGCGGCGTTTCTCGACGGGCTGGAGCCGGTGGAGCCGGGTGTGGTGCCGGTGGCGATGTGGCGGCCCGCAGGCCCCGTGGCCGACCCGCATTCTGCGTACTACTGGGCGGGGGTCGCGCGGAAGCCCTGACCGTGCGGTGGGTGAGAAACCAATCACCTCACACGGTCAAGCGGGCGCCATCCGTGTCAGCATCTCCTCCAGCCAACCGGAGGAGTCCTCGACGATGACGACCCGCACCCGCGCCCGCCGCTCCTGCATGGCCGTGCCGGGGTCCAGCCAGAAGTTCATCGACAAGGCCCGCACGCTGCCTGCCGACCAGGTGTTCCTCGACCTTGAGGACGCATGTGCGCCGCTGGCCAAGCCCGGCGCGCGCAAGACGATCGTTGCGGCGCTCAACGAGGGCGGCTGGGGCGACAAGATCCGGGTGGTGCGCGTCAACGACTGGACCACCGAATGGACTTACCGTGACGTCACCGAGGTCGTCGAGGGCGCAGGCGCCAACCTCGACGCGGTCATGCTGCCGAAGGTGCAGACGCCGCAGCAGGTGGTGGCGCTGGACCTGCTGCTGACGCAGATCGAGAAGGCGATGGGCTTCGAGGTCGGCAGGATCGGCATCGAGGCCCAGATCGAGAACGCGTTGGGGCTCACCAACGTCAACGCGATCGCCACGGCGTCCCCCCGCGTCGAGACGATCATCTTCGGACCGGCCGACTTCATGGCGTCGATCAACATGAAGTCGCTGGTGGTGGGGGAGCAGCCGCCCGGCTACGACGTCGGCGACGCCTACCACCACATCCTCATGTCGATCCTCATGGCCGCCCGTGCGCACGACAAGCTGGCCATCGACGGCCCCTACCTGCAGATCAAGGACGTCGACGGGTTCCGGCGGGTGGCCGGGCGCTCGGCCGCGCTGGGCTTCGACGGCAAGTGGGTGCTGCACCCCGGCCAGCTCGACGCGGCCAACGAGACGTTCAGCCCGACCCAGGCCGACTACGACCACGCCGAGAACATCCTCGACGCGTACGAATGGTGCACCTCGGAGGCGGGCGGCAAGAAGGGCGCGGCCATGCTCGGCGACGAGATGATCGACGAGGCGAGCCGCAAGATGGCGCTGGTGATCGCGGGCAAGGGACGCGCGGCAGGCATGCAGCGCACCGACCGCTGGTCCCCTCCCGAGTCCTGAGGAGACAGACATGGCCCGGCTCGCGCAGACCGCCGGTCTCACCGAGATCCAGCGGGAGATCCTCGCGACCGTCAAGACGTTCGTGGACAAGGAAATCCTGCCCCACGCCACGGCGCTCGAGCACGCCGACACCTACCCGCAGGACATCGTGGACGGGATGAAGGAGATGGGCCTGTTCGGGCTCACGATCCCGGAGGAGTACGGGGGGCTTGGCGAGTCGCTGCTCACCTACGCGCTGGTCGTCGAGCAGATCGCGCGCGGGTGGATGAGCGTCTCGGGGGTGATCAACACCCATTTCATCGTCGCGTACATGATCACCCAGCACGGCACCGACGCGCAGAAGCAGCGCTACCTGCCGCAGATGGCGGCCGGTGAGGTGCGGGGGTCGTTCTCGATGTCCGAGCCCGACCTCGGCTCGGACGTCGCCGCGATCAAGACCAGGGCCGTGGAAGACGGGGACGGGTTCGTCATCGACGGAGCCAAGATGTGGCTCACCAACGGCGGCACCTCCAATCTCACCGCGGTGCTGGTGCGCACCGACGAGGGCGCGGAGAAGCCCTACCGGAACCTCACCTGCTTCCTGGTGGAGAAGCCCGTCGGCTTCGGCGAGGTCGCGCCGGGCCTGATCGTCCCCGGGAAGATCGACAAGATGGGGTACAAGGGCGTGGACACCACGGAGATGGTGTTCAAGGGCTTCCGGGTGCCCGCTGACGCGATCTTGGGCGGCAGGCGTGGGGGTGGGTTCGCGCAGATGATGGACGGGATCGAGGTTGGGCGGGTCAACGTCGCCGCGCGGGCGTGCGGGATCTCGATCCGCGCGTTCGAGCTGGCCATCGAGTACGCCCAGCAGCGCTCCACGTTCGGCAAGCCCATCGCAGCGCACCAGGCCATCGCGTTCAAGCTCGCGGAGATGGCCACGAAGGTCGAGGCGGCGCACCTGATGATGGTCAACGCGGCGCGGCTCAAGGATTCCGGAGAGCGGTTCGACGTCGAGGCGGGCATGGCCAAGTACCTGGCCAGCGAGTACTGCGCCGAGGTCACGCAGGACTCGTTCCGCATCCACGGCGGCTACGGCTACTCCAAGGAGTACGAGATCGAGCGCCTCATGCGGGAGGCCCCGTTCCTGCTCATCGGCGAGGGCACCAGCGAGATCCAGAAGACCATCATCAGTCGAGGGCTGTTGCGCGAGTACCGGTCCAGGTGAACTTTGGGCACTTCGCGGCGGGTTCGGCCGTTGACGGTTTAAGGAAACTCGCGTAAGGAGTCCCCGTGACCACCCCGTTCGGTGGGCCCGCACGTTCCGTGCCCGGCCTGCCCAACCTGCCGACGCCGCCGACCGGATGGCCCGTTGGGTCGTACGCCACGTACGAGGAGGCGCAGCGCGCCGTCGACCACCTGGCCGACTCCGATTTCCCCGTCCGCGACGTGACGATCGTCGGCGTCGACCTCATGCTGGTCGAGCGCGTCATCCGGCGGCTGTCGTGGGGTCGCGTGATCGCCTCGGGGGCGGCGTCGGGCGCCTGGTTCGGGCTGTTCATCGGGCTCCTGCTGAGCTTCTTCTCGCAAGGCCCCGGCTTGGGCGCGATCCTCACGAGCCTGGTCTCCGGCATCGTGTTCTTCGCGGTGTTCGCGGCTGTGGGCTACGGCGCCAGCCGCGGGCGGCGGGACTTCACGTCACAGAGCCAGATGGTGGCGGGCCGCTACGACGTCCTGTGCCAGCCGCGCAGCGCGGAGAAGGCCCGCGAGCTGCTGGCGAAGCTCGCGATGGGCACCGGCGGGGCGGCCAGCACCACATGAGCTAGTGGTCCCGGCGGTGTCCCGCGAGCCGCCTGCCTACGAGCGTACGGCCGGGGAATGCGCCAGGATGCCCGGTGTGAGTCCCGCGAAGCCCGAGCCCGGCCGGATCGGTCCCTCGAACGTGGCCCGCGCGTTCGACGAGCACGCCCGCAGCTACGACCGGCTCGTCGGCGCTAACCGCGGCTACCACGAGCACCTGCGGATGACGGCGCGCCGGATGGGGCTGCGCGACCGCGGCGCGGGCCTACGGCTCCTTGACCTCGGCTGCGGCACCGGCGCGTCGACCCAGGCGCTGCTCGACGCCGCGCCGGAGGCCGAGATCATCGGGGTGGACGCGTCCTACGAGATGCTCTCGATCGCCCGCGCGAAGACCTGGCCGCACCGCGTGCGATTCGTGCACGCGAACGTCGACGACCTCGCGAGCGTTGGGATCGCCGGCCGCTACGACGGCATCCTCGCCGCCTACCTCCTGCGCAACCTCGCCGAGCCCAACGCCGCCCTGCGCGCGTTCCACGCGCTGCTCAAGCCGGGCGCGCCGCTCGCGGTACACGACTACTCGGTGGCCGACTCCGCGCGTAGCAAGCTGATCTGGACGGCCGTCTGCTGGGGCGTGATCATCCCGATGGGCAAGCTCCGTTCGGGCTCCGCCGACCTGTACCGCTACCTGTGGCGCAGCGTGCTCGACTTCGACGGCGTCGAGGCGCTCACCACGCGGATGCACGCCACCGGATTCGTCGACGTACGGGTGCAGACCTTCCCGGGCTGGCAGCAGCACATCGTGCACACGTTCCTCGGCAGGCGGGCGGAGGAGCCGCCGACGCCGCCGCTGGGCCTGCGGAAGGTCAGTCCGCCCGCGGAGGAGTAGACCGGGTCCCGCGGATCAGGGGCTGCGGTCTTCGCGCCCAGGTGGCGCCGCCGCATTCGTCGGTGAGCAGGTCACGATCCGCTACGACCCCCGTGACCTCGGCGAGAACCGCGGAAGTGACAGCGGCGTGCCGGGCGCAGGCCGTGGGGCACGCGGGCCAGCGGGACACGCGGCAAGGGCCTCGCGGCGGCGCCGACGTCGGTGACCCGCCTGACGAAACGTCGGTCCCTGCGCTCGAACGGGACACCTGCGGGGTTTGGCCGCAAAAAATCCCCGCTATGTCCCGTTCGAGCGTCGGTGGCTTGTGCGAGCGCATGGTCGTGCTCAGAGCGGGTCGTGCCTGGCGGCGCGGCGTGCTCGGTGGTTGGCGACGTTGATCCGGTTGCCGCACAGCCCCGGCATGCAGTAGCGGCGTCGGCCAGGGCGGGTGGTATCGATGAACGCGCCGCGGCAGGTCGGGGCACCGCAGGGCCGGAAGCGTTGCTCACCGAGGGTGCGTACGACTCCGAGGACTCCTACGCCGCTGATCACGGCCAGGGCGTCGGCGATGCCCGCGTCAGGGCCGAGCTGCAGGGTCCAGCGGGGCTGCGTGTCGTGCTCCGGGGCGGCGAGTAGCGACGCCCCGCGCGCCGATGTGGTCAGGGCGCTCGCCCCGGCGATCAGGTAGTCGCGTTGCGGGTGGTCGATCAGATCGCGGACCGTCGTCCGCAGCTCGTGCACGGCGAGAAGATCGTCGCGGTGCGCCGTGTCTGCGATCGCGGCCAGCGGCTCTCCCACGCTTTCGGTGACGGCGTCGAGCGCCCTCGAGGGTGCCGGGTGCTGGGTCACGAACTCGATCAGCGCGGCGGGGTCAGGCAGGCGGTCGCCACCTCCGCGCCACACCTCCGAGGCGGTGTTTACGAGGTCGGTCGCGATCCCCGCCGCCCACACGTAATCGTCAAGTACGACTTGCACGTCTTACCTTCCCCGGCTAGGGTCTCGATCAAACATGACTTTACCTCTTACGCCGAGGTCCTGGGTCTGATCCAGGAAGGAGCGCCGTGCTGAAGCCCGAAGTCGAGGTCGTTGTGTTCGACGTCCTGGGAACCCTGGTCGATGAACCAGCCGGACTACGGGCCGGGCTGCGCGCCGCTCTTCCCGCCGTGTCGGAGACCGAGCAGGATGGGCTGCTTGAGCGGTGGGCGGCGCACATCGAGAGCGCGCAGCGACAGATCCTCGCAGGCGAACGTCCCTTCGCGGCCAGCGGCGTACTCAACCGCGAGGCAGCCGCACTGGTCCTCTCGCACGCCGGTGTGCGAGGGGACCCTGCCGCGGTCGACGACCTCGCCCAGGCGGCGTGGCGTCTCCCGGCGTGGCCGGACTCGACACGGGGGCTGGCCCGGCTCGCCGCGCGGCTCCCGCTGATCGGCTTGTCCAACGCCAGCCGGTGCGAGTTGTTGCGGCTCAACGCACACGCCGGGCTGCGCTGGCACCAGGCGCTCTCGGCCCAGGCCGCGCAGACCTACAAGCCGGCCGCCGGGGTGTACCAGCTCGCCGTCGACGTCACCGGGATCGCCGCCGAGCGCCTGCTCATGGTGGCCGCGCACGCCTGGGACCTGCGCGGCGCTCGAGCGCTCGGCATGCGCACCGCCTACATCCCCCGACCTGTCGGTGACCCACCGGCGTCCGGGGAGCGCTTCGACATCCACGCCGAGAGCCTCGATGACCTCGCCGACCAGCTTGCGGTGCCCGCAGCCTGACATCCCCGCAGTTTCCCGCGCCGAAAGGACTGGAAGGTCGCCCGATGCAGCTTGGACAAACCTTCGAGTGGCGGGGACGTCAAGTCCGTTGGGACAGCTGGGGCGATGGTGCGCCGGTGGCCTTCTGTCACGGCACTCCGTGGTCGTCCGTGCTGTGGCGCCCGTTCGCCGAGGCGCTCAGCAACCAGTTCGGGGTGTACCTGTGGGACATGCCCGGCTACGGCCAGTCCTCGATGGCGGCCGAGCACCGGGTGTCGCTCGACGTGCAGGGCGAACTACTCGCAGACCTCATCGACCACTGGGGCCTGGACCGGCCGCACGTGGTCGCCCACGACTACGGCGGGGCCGTAGCGCTGCGTGCACACCTGCTGCACGGCGCGCGCTACCGCTCGCTGGCGCTGGTCGACGTCGTGGCGTTGGCGCCGTGGGGATCGGCGTTCTTCCGCTTGGTGCGGGAGAACGCCGAGGTCTTCGCCGCGCTGCCGCCGGCAGTGCATGAGGGTGCCGTGCGGGCGTACGTCCAGGGCGCCAGCCATCGCGGCCTCGACGAGCGCCAAACGCAGATGCTCGTCCAACCCTGGCTCGGGCCGGTGGGGCAGGCAGCGTTCTACCGGCAGATTGCGCAAGCCGACCAGTCTTATACCGACCAAGTGCAGCCGCTATACGGCTCGCTGGAGCTCCCGGTCCTAGTGGTCTGGGGCGCCGAGGACGCCTGGATACCGGTCGACCGGGCTCACGCCCTCGTCAACGCGATACCTCACGCCCGGTTGCAGCTCGTGCGAGACGCCGGGCACCTGATCCAGCTCGACGCGCCCGAGGTGCTTGCCACCGCCCTGGAGCGCTGGCTCGTCGCGGCGAGCCCTCGGTGAGGGGGTTCTCTCGCTGCTGGTCACGCCGCCACCACTGGGCCTGAGTGCTGTGGCTATCGGTCACGGGACGCGCGGCGGTTCCGCGGAACCTTAAGCGGTTCCGCGGAACCGCTTAAGGAGCGTTCTGGCCGCCTGTCGAACGTGCCAGCCGCCTTCAGTTGCCCACGGTTCCTCGTCACCTCGAGTGGCACGTCGACGTCATGGCGAGTGGCGGTCTACACAGAAGGTCGTCGGAGCGGAAGCACCTCGGTGACCAGCTCGGTCTGCAGCACCTCGCGGGCCGAGATTCGCTGACCCTGTAGGTGCGTTTTCAGTCACCGAGGAGTTCGGCAATGGCGTCCGCGACCTCGGTCGGGCGTTCCTCGGGCAGGAAGTGACCGCACGGCCAGACCTCGGTGCGGAGGTCGGATGCCCAGGTTGCCCAGATCTGCTGTGGGTCGAACGGCAACGCGGTGTCGCCGGGGTCCTGCCATGCGGCGAGCACCGGCACGGCAATCGTGCGGCCGATCTGCTGGTCGTGCTTGTCCCGATCGGCGTCGATGAAGGCGCTGGCTCGGTAGTCATCGCAGATGGCGTGGATGACCTCGGGTCGTCGTGCAGCGGCAAGGTAGGCCGCTCGCACGTCCGCCGGAATGGCGTCCGGTCCTTTGGTCCAGGTGTCCAGGAAGTGGCCGAAGAAGGCGTCGGGGCAGGAGCCGATCAGCCGCTCGGGAAGGTCGCTGGGCTGGGCCAGCAGGTAGAGATGGAACGCGAATACGCCGGCTGGCCCGCACAGCGCGGCCCAGTTGTCGACAGTGGGGATCATGTCGAGCACTCCGAGGTGGGTGATGACGTTCGGATGATCTAGCGCCGCCCGAAAGGACCAGGGCACCGCGGTCGTGCCCGACCACGGCGAATCGGTCGTGACCCAGTTGCTTCATCAGCTTGACCAGGTGGCTCGCGATCAGCGACTTGTCGAACCCGCCAGGGCCATCACCGAGACGATCACTGTCGCCATAGCCGGGGAGGTCCGGGCACACGACTGCGAAGCGCTCCGACAGGTGTGGGACCACCGAGCGCCATGTCAGCCGCGTTTGGGGGAAGCCGTGCAGCAGCAAGATCGGCAAGCCGGTCCCGACCACATTGCAGACCGTCGCAAGTCCATCGACCGTCACCGTTCGGGTCTCAAGCCCAGGAATCGAGTGCGTCATGCCTTCGACGTTGCCATCTACCACCGACACCACGTCGAACCGGGCTGCACCGCATCGGGGTGGGTTGGGTCGGCGGTCACCAGCCTCACAAGTCCCAGTTCATACGGTCGCCTCGATCGCGTCAATCCCTGCCCGCTGGGGGAGCTGCGTCGCCAACGAGGGGGTGTTCTATGATCGTTTCGACGCGGTCGTGCTCTTGAGCGCGCCCGTCGAGGTCGTCCTTGCTCGCGTCGCCAACCGGGCCAACCCCTTCGAGTCGCGTTCGGGGTCGGCGCTGTTCGGTTGCCGTACCTACACCGGCCGACCGGCGAAACCGGCGAGCCTGGTATACGCGTCGGCGTCGTCAGCGACCGGGACCACCGGCGCGAACGGCCCGTCCTTGCCGCGGGCCTCATTGCGCGAGTACCAAGTCGAGCGCGGCCTCGGCCAGGACCGGGTCGAGTTCGGTCCCACGACCGGTGAACACGGGCCAGATCCCAGGCGTGGACGGTGAACTCGTGCCCGTATGCGTCGAGGAACTCGCGCCCGGCCGTCGTGCCCCACGGCACTGTGTAGCTGGCGTCGAGCGCCGAGTCCGGCGCTCAGCCCCAATCGAGGCCGGCACGGGCACGGCGGAACGCCTCGCCCCAGTCGTCGGTATGGTCCTCGGCTGGATCGGTCACCTGGGTCATGTCGCCGCCGTTCCCGACCGCCGCAAGCTTGCGCAGGACGGCGACCAGGTGCGCAACCAGCGCCCGCACGTCGTACTCAGCACACGGCGTCGACCGGCCGAGATCGGCAGGCTCAATCGGGTCGACTTGGCGCTGCGTCTGATCAAGCGCGGCATCGAGTTGCGGGCGCGGATCAGATGTTCCACCGGCTTCGGTCACGGACAACGCCCTTCCATAGCACCACGCCTGGCCAGCTCATCCTGCCGCACGGCGCACGATGAACCGGATGAGAGTCGTTGGTCCGCGGGGAAAGAATGGCGTGTCGCTGGAAGCGTGCTCTCGGCGCTTCGACCTGCATCGAAGCGTGCGAGCCCTACCGTGGGGGCATGTCTGCGACATGCCGGAGCGGTGACGCCGACCTCGCTGCGGTCGGCGCTGTACTTGCCGAACCCGCTCGCGCGAAGGTGCTCTTGGCGCTGGCCGACGGGCGCTCGCTGCCTGCCAGCGTGCCGTCGAGTACAGCGTCAGCGATACGGGCGTCAACACGTTGGCCGGGATCGGCGTGGCTGCAAGCTGTGTCGACTGGACCGAGCAGCGCCACCACATCGCCGGACGGCTCGGCCGGTCGCTACTCGATCGCATGCTCAGCGACCGGTGGCTGACCCGCCGCCTTACCGACCGAGCGGTCCGCATCACCCCCTACGGCCGTGCACGGCTGGCGGGGCTTGGCGTCACCGTGCCGACATCGTGACGGCCACCGGGAAGCGCGTTGCCGGGCGGCGGAGAGCGCAGTTGGCGGCCTCGGGACAACGGCCCGTTGGGTGGTGGCCGTTCGGCGCCGCGTGCGTCGCGCTGTTCACGCTGTTGCTCGGCAGCAACCTGCCACCCCCGTTGTTTCCGCTCTATGCGACGGTCTACGGGCTCTCGCCGCTGATGGTCACGCACCTACGCGCTGCTGGTGATCGCCGCGCTGGTGATCTTCGGCCCGTTGTCGGACGCGAAGGGCCGCCGCGAGCTGCTCATCGGTGCGATCTTGGCGGCGGCGATCGCCGCCGCGTTGTTCGCGGCCGCGCAGCGTCGCTGTGCTGTTCGTCGCGCAGGCGGTCCAGACGATGACGCTCGGCGCGTTGCGAATCGGCAACCGTGGCGGCCCGGCGCCCGTCGGTCCCCGCCGGGAGCCGCCGACCGTTCGCGGTCGCCGGCACCTCGACCTTCGTGGCCTGGGCGGTCACCGGACTGTTCCTGTCGCTGAAGGAGACGGTCGTTGACGGCGCACATGGAGTCGGAGGACGAGGTCGGCATCTTGGAGTGCCGCCGCCGGGTGTGTCGTCGAGACGGCGAGAACGGTCATGCCTGCACGTTTGGCGGTCGTGATACCGGCAGGAGAATCTTCAGCCGAGCCCGGTGGCAGCATGCTGCACCGGGCGCCTCGGCCGGAGTGCTGGAACTGTGCGGGATCGCGGCGACGCCGAGCAGCATCAGGCATGCCGTTCTCAGCCGGTCGGGCGGTCCCGCAATGTTTGCCGCCCCCTCCTGACGGCTCGTCGCGCTGCGTAGCCGTGGAGGAATGCTCGTACGCCGGCGTCCGCGAGCCGGTGGACCTCTGCCGGTGGCAGGGGTATCGCTCCGTGATAGCTGCGCGTGGTGACATCTCCGGTGACGAGCTGGACGAGGTGGACGGCGGCTAGGTCGGCGTCGGCGATGTCAAGCTGGCCTGCGTCGGCGATGCGCCGTAGCTGGGTTGCGATCTCGCGGCGGACCCGCAGCGGCCCGGCTTCCTGCCAGGCGCGCAGCACAGCCTGGGGGATGTGTCCGGCTTCGGCGATGATCTGCCGGACCAAGGTGAAGTGGGCGGCGTGTTCTGGGGCGGGGGTGGCCCAGATCCTTCCGAACTCGATCAGGTCGGCCTCAATGTCCACGATCTTGCCGAGGTAGCGCTGCACGGTGACGACCTGCGCGGCGGCGACGCGTTGGGCGCTGTCGATGATGACGGCCTCGAACAGCCCGGCTTTGTCGCCGAATTGGTTGTAGATCGTGCGGGTGGACACCCCGGCGGTACGCGCGATGTTGTCGATGCTGGCTCGGGTGTAGCCGTCGGCGGCGAAGACGGCCAGGGCACCGTCGAGCAGCGCGCGGCGCTTGTCCGCGCCCCGTGCGCCCTGCTGGGCGCGCGCTACTTCTGCTGCCTCGGATGCCTCTGCGGCGGTCATGACGACCACGTTACTACAACGCCAGTTGTACTGAGTGCAACGGTCGTTGTACTGTGGCTGAGCCAACGAGACGAGGTGGAGACGTGGTCCGTATTGCGATCGTGGCAGGCAGTACCCGACCGGGGCGCCGGGGCGATCAGGTGGCCCGGTGGGTGGAGTCCGAGGCCATCGCCGCCTCACACGGGGCGTCGGGGGTGGAGTACGAACCGGTGGACCTGGCCGAGGTCGGGCTGCCGCTGCTGGACGAACCGGTGCCGGCCGCGATCGGCGACTACCGCCATGAGCACACCCGGCGCTGGGCGCGGATCGTCGCCTCGTTCGACGGATTCGTGTTCGTCACGCCGGAGTACAACCATGCGATGCCGCCGGCGTTGATCAACGCCATCGATTACTTGTTCGCCGAATGGAACGACAAGGCGGCCGGGTTCGTCAGCTACGGGTTGAGCGGTGGAATCCGGGCCGTCGAGCAACTGCGGATGGCCCTGGCCGAGGTGAAGGTGGCGTGCGTCCGGAGCCAGGTCGCGCTGTCGCTGTTCTCGGACTTCGCCATCGCGGACGTGGCCGAACCGGGCACGTTCACCCCCGCGCAGCATCATCGCCAGGTTCTTGAGCGGCTGCTCGATGAGCTGACGGCCTGGGCTTACGCGCTGCAATCGCTGCGCGCATCGAGCGCATCCGAGCCGTCTTCGCGCTTCACTGCCGAAGTGTCCGGCTCAGCGACACGAGGATGACCCGCCCAGACCGCGAGGCGATGGCGGCAGCAACG
>CAWGIV010000016.1:0-393329 GCA_963822805.1 uncultured Actinomycetota bacterium
GCGTCGTCACCGCGCTCTCGGGCCCGGACGCGCTCGTCGTGTCCGACGCGGCCAACCACGCCTCGCTCGTCGACGCCTGCAGGCTCGCCCGCGCCAGCATCGCCGTCACCCCGCGTGACGACCCCGCCGCCGTCGATGCGCTGCTCGCCGCCCGTACGGAGGAGCGCGCGCTCGTCGTGACCGACAGCGTGAACTCCGTCGACGGCGCGTTCGCCCCGCTGCCCGAGCTGCACGCGGTGTGCCGGGCCCGTGGCGCGCTGCTGGTGGTGGACGAGGCGCACGGGCTGGGGGTGGTCGGGCCGGGCGGACGGGGGCTCCTCGCCGCGCACGGTCTGGTGGGCGCCGACGACATCGTGGCCACCATGACGCTGTCCAAGGCGCTGGGCAGCCAGGGCGGCGCGGTCGTCGGACCCGCCGCGGTGATCGCGCACCTCGTGGACACGGCCCGATCGTTCATCTTCGACACCGGCCTCGCCCCGGCCTGCGTCGGCGCCGCGCTCGCGGCGCTGCGGGTGCTGCGCGCCGAACCGGACCGCCCCGCCGCGATCCTCCGCGCCGCCGCGGCCCTCGCAAGGGCCGCCGGGGTGCCCGCGCCGCCGTCGGCCGTGGTGTCGGTGGTGCTGGGCGAGCCCGACCTCGCCGTCACCGCCGCCGCCGCGTGCGCCGAGCGCGGGGTGCGGGTGGGCTGCTTCCGGCCACCGTCGGTCCCGAAGGGCACCAGCAGGCTCCGGCTGACCGCGCGCGCGACGCTCACCGACGCCGAGCTCGCCCACGCAGCCGCGGTCCTCCTCCAGGTGTTGTCCGGGATCGAGCAGCGGTGATCCTCGTCGTCACGGGCACCGGGACGGGTGTCGGCAAGACGGTCGTCACGGCCGCCGTCGTGGCGCTTGCGCGCGGCCCTGTGGCGGTGCTCAAGCCCGTCCAGACCGGCGTCGCGCCCGGGGAGCCGGGTGATGTCGGCGAGGTCGCCCGCCTCGTGCCCGGGGTCACGACGCGCGAGCTCGCCCGCTACCCCGAGCCGTTGGCCCCGGCGACCGCGGCGCGGCGGTCGGGGCTACCGCCCGTGCGTCCGGAGGCGGCCGTCACCGCCGCGCTGGAGCTGGCCGCCGATCACGACGTCGTGCTCGTCGAGGGCGCGGGTGGCCTGCTCGTCCGGTTCGACGACGACGGCGGAACGCTCGCCGACGTCGCGGCGAAGCTTGCCGCGCCCGTCCTCGTCGTCGCGGCCGCGGGGCTGGGCACGCTCAACCACACCGAGCTGACGGTCGTCGAGCTGCGCCGTCGGGGGCTGACCTGCGTCGGGGTCGTCATCGGGGCGTGGCCTGTCGAACCTGATCTCGCCGCACGCTGCAACGTCGTCGATCTCCCCGCCGTGACGGGCGTGCCGCTCCTCGGCGCCCTCCCCGACGGCGCGGGCGAGCTCGACCCGCCCGCGTTCGCCGGTATCGCCCGTCACGGACTGGCGTCCGAGCTGGGGGGTGCATGGCAGACTCCCGAGCCGTGACGACGACGCGCTTCGAGATCCTCGACATCGCCCGCGACCAGGTCCTCGAGCGGGGCGAAGGGCTGTCGGAAGAGCAGGTTCTCGACGTGCTGCGGCTGCCCGACGAAGCCGTGGACCCGCTGCTGCAGCTCGCCCACGAGGTGCGGATGCGGTGGTGCGGGCCGGAGGTCGAGGTCGAGGGGATCGTCTCGCTGAAGACCGGAGGGTGCCCGGAGGACTGCCACTTCTGCAGCCAGTCCGGCCTGTTCGCGTCGCCGGTACGGGCGGCGCGGCTGGACATCCCGATGCTCGTCGAAGCGGCCAAGCAGACGGCGAAGACCGGCGCCACGGAGTTCTGCATCGTCGCGGCGGTGCGCGGGCCTGACGAGAAGCTGATGGCGCAGGTCGCGGCGGGCATCGCGGCGATCAAGGACGCCGTCGACATCAACATCGCCTGCTCGCTGGGGATGCTCACGCCCGAGCAGGTCGAGGCGCTCGCTGCGATGGGCGTGCACCGCTACAACCACAACCTGGAGACCGCGCGCTCGCACTTCCCGAGCGTCGTCACGACGCACACGTGGGAGGAGCGGTTCGAGACGCTGCGGCTCGTCCGGGAGGCGGGCATGGAAGTGTGCTGCGGCGGGATCATCGGGCTGGGGGAGACGGTCGAGCAGCGCGCCGAGCTGGCCGCGCAGCTTGCCGCCGTCGAGCCGGACGAGGTGCCGCTGAACTTCCTCAATCCGCGGCCGGGCACCCCATTGGCCGACCGTGAGCCGCTCGACGCCGCCGACGCGCTGCGCACGGTGGCGGCGTTCCGGCTGGCGATGCCGGGCACGGTGCTGCGGTTCGCGGGCGGCCGGGAGATCACGCTCGGCGATCTCGGGGCGCGGCAGGGTCTGCTCGGCGGGATCAACGCGGTGATCGTCGGCAACTACCTCACGACGCTGGGCCGTCCCGCCGAGGCCGACATCGACCTGTTGGACGAGCTGCAGATGCCGATCAAGGCCCTGAACGAGACGCTGTGAGCGCCCCGTTCTGCGACCGTTGCGGCCGACCGGGTCAGCACCCGGCCTGCCAGGCGCAACGGCGCTACGAGCCGCCGCGGTACTGCGCGCGGTGTGCGCGGCGCATGGTTGTGCAGGTCACCCCAACGGGCTGGACGGCGCGGTGCAGCCGCCACGGTGAGTCTGCCGATCGAGCACGGTGAGTCTGCCGTTTGAGCGCGCGAGTCTTCCGATTGAACACCGTGAGCCTGGCGACTGAGCACGGTGAGTTCGCCGATTGAGCGGAGCGTGTGGAGCGTGCATGGATGTTGAGTGGAGGTCGGTCTGGGAGGACGACGTCGACGACCACGCGGAGCTCGCGGCGCTTCTGGCCCGCGCGTTTCCCCGGTCGTTCACGCCGTTCGGCGGTGAGCGAAGCTGGTCGAGCGCCCGACCGGAGCTGCGGCTTGTCGGCCGTTCGGGCGGGCAGCTCGTCGCGCACGCCGCCGTCCTGCGCCGGTTCTTGCAGGTTGACGGGCGGGCGCAGCTCGTCGGCGACGTCGGGTTGGTCGCGGTCGACCCGGCGCGGCACGGCAGCGGGCTCGGCGCCGCGCTGCTGGCGCGGACCGGCGAGGCGTTGTGCGGGTTGGGGATGCCGTTCGGCTTCCTGACCTGCGGCGAGCAGGTGGCGGGCTTCTACGCCCGTGGCGGATGGGCGCGGGTGCCGGGCCCGACCCGCATGGTCCGGGCGGACGGGCGAACGCAGGTCTACGGCGGGGTGTCGATGGTGTTGGCGCTGGCCACGCCGATCGAGGCGTGGCCGTCGGGCCGGATCGACCGGAACGGGTGGGAGATCTGACTCCTGGACCGCGACGATCATGGGCTGCGGCATGCTGGCCGCATGGCGAACTGGAGGCCGCTGCTGCGGCAGGCGGTCGAAGCCGGGCTGAAGCTGCTGACGTCGCGGCCTGCGCCGAGCCGCGAGCGGGTGCGCAGTACACCCACCGGTGAGCGGGCGCGGACGGTCCTCTACGCCCCTGACCCGGACGGCGCCGCCGACCCGGGCGAGATCGTCTGGGCGTGGGTGCCATTCGAGGAGGACGACGGACAGGGCAAGGACCGACCGCTGCTCGTCGTTGGCCGAGCGGGGGGTGAGCTGCTCGGGCTCATGCTGTCGAGTCAGCACAGACGCGATCGCCAGCCGGACTGGATATCCATCGGCTCGGGCGCCTGGGACCGGGAAGGGCGCGAGTCGTTCGTGCGGCTCGACCGGGTGCTGGAGGTCGCCGAGCACGGAATCCGGAGGGAGGGCGCGGTGCTGGACCGCGACCGGTTCGAGCGGGTCGCCTGCCAGCTGCGGGGTCGGTACGGCTGGACGTGACGACCCGGTCACGCCCGGGGAATCGTACGACTCACCGGGATCAGTTGGTGCTGTGCTCCACCGCATACGTGGTGATCGGCGCCGGGACGGCGCGCAGCTGCGTCAACAGGCCGGTCTCCCGGGCGAGCAGCGCCCGGACCATGCGCAGCCGCTCGATGGGCGAGGTCTGCTCCAGGAGCCGCTGCCGGTCGGCCATGGGCAGGAGGCAGTCGGCGGCGAGCACGTGGGGGAGCGTGGCCGGGGTGGTGTCGTCCGCGGGCTCGGCCCAGTCGCCCGACTTCCACGCCGTGGCGCAGTAGCGCCGATGCGCCGCGCGAGCGGAGGCGGTGAGCATGCGGGTGAGGTCGTCCGCGTGGCCGTCGAGGTCGGCCTTGGTCTCGACGTCGGGGAGGAACTCGACCGAGCCCACGAGATAGGGCTTCGACTCGGCCTCGAGATCGAGCAGCCGGAAGCGCCGTGCGCCGCGGGTGACGATGTCGTAGCGGCCGTCGGGCAGGCGCCGGACGTCGCGCAGCTCGGCCGTGCAGCCGACGGTGTGCAGCGCCGCGACGCCATCGTCGTCGGGCGTGAAACCCTCCCGGACGGCGACGATGCCGAACTCCCGGTCCGGCACCTTGCCGGTGACGAGGTCGACGGTGAGCTGCCGGTACCGCGGCTCGAAGACGTGCAGCGGCAGTGTGGCCCCGGGCATGAGGACTGTACCCAGCGGGAACAGTGGAACGGTCTCGGCCACGGCGTCTACGGTACGGCTCCCCGGGGCTGCTCGCCCGGTGGCTTGAGCACGGCGAACGCGTCGGTCACCCGCAGGGTCCGCTCGGTGAAGCGGAAGAGCGCGGCGGGCCGTCCGCCCGCGGGCCCGGACGCCGCGTACCCGCCCGTCGGCGCCAGCACCCCGCGCCGGGTTAGTACACGCTGCAGGTTGGTCGCGGAGACGGGATGGCCGAGCGCGGCGACATACAGGTCGCGCAGCGCGGAGATCGTGAACGTGTGCGGCGCCAGCGCGAACCCGAGGTTGGTGTAGGAGAGCTTGGCGCGCAGTCGCTCGTGGGCGGCGTCGACGATGACGGCGTGGTCGAACGCCGTAGGCGGAGGCGTCGCGACCGGATGCCAGGCCGTGTCGTCGGGAACGGTGGGCTCGGCGTCGCACGGGACGAGCCCGAGGAACGCGGTGGCGACGACCCGCTTGCCGGGCACCCGGTCCGGTCGCGAGAACACCCCGATCTGCTCGATGTGCGCCACTTCGCGGACGTCGACCTTCTCGGCGAGCTGCCGCAGCACCGACGCCTCGACGTCCTCGTCGGCGCGGAGCCTGCCGCCGGGGAGCGCCCAGCGGCCCTCGTCCGGCGGGCGCGCACGGCGCCACGCGAGCACGGACAGCGTCCCGCCGCGGATCTGCAGTACCGCGGCGAGCACCTCGTGCTCCGTTCTCACGAAGTCGATCGTAGGAACCGCGGGTCGGCCCCTTGGCATCGGAAGGCGATGATCGCCGATTCGGTGCGCAGAGCGGCCAGATCCGGCCGGGTTTGCCCCCAACCGGTGATCACGGGCGGGGCGCCCTGGCCCAACCGGTGATCACGAGGTGGGCCGGGGGCGCAGCGCCTCCCGGGCCGGGGGCGGGCCCGGTGGGTGAGGTGCCGGCCACGATGAGGGTGTGTGCTGACGCGCTCTCCGCTACTATCCCCTGTTTGCGACTTATAGTCGAAAACAGGAGGCCGGGATGACCGTGGCGACACCGACCCGTAGGTGGGCCGAGGAGGTACGCGCGCTCGCGCGCCGCCGGGACGCCGTACTGCTCGCGCACAACTACCAGCTGCCGGAGATCCAGGACGTCGCCGACCACACCGGCGACTCGCTGGCCCTGTCGCGGCTCGCGGCCCGGTCGTCGGCGTCGACGATCGTGTTCTGCGGGGTCCACTTCATGGCCGAGACCGCCAAGATCCTGGCGCCGGAGAAGACGGTGCTCATCCCCGACGCCGCCGCGGGCTGCTCGCTGGCCGACTCGATCACCGCCGACCAGCTGCGCGCGTGGAAGGCCGAGCACCCGGGTGCGGTCGTGGTGTCCTACGTGAACACGACCGCGGCGGTGAAGGCCGAGACCGACGTGTGCTGCACGTCGTCGAACGCGGTGGAGGTGGTCGCGTCCCTGCCTGCCGAGCGCGAGGTGCTGTTCCTGCCCGACCAGTTCCTCGGCGCGCACGTGCGGCGGGTGACCGGGCGGGAGAACCTGCACGTGTGGGCGGGGGAGTGCCACGTCCACGCGGGCATCAACGGCGCCACGCTCGCCGCCCGGGTCGAGGCGCACCCCGACGCGGAGCTGTACGTGCACCCCGAGTGCGGCTGCGCCACCTCGGCGCTCTACCTCGCCGGGACGGGCGCGGTGCCGCCCGAGCGGGTACGGATCCTGTCGACGGGCGGGATGCTCGACGCCGCGCGGCGCTCGTCGGCGCGGGAGGTGCTGGTCGCCACGGAGGTGGGGATGTTGCACCAGCTGCGCCGCGCGGCGCCCGAGGTCGCGTTCCGGGCCGTGAACGACCGGGCGTCCTGCCGCTACATGAAGATGATCACGCCGGAGAAGCTGCTGCGGGCGCTGCGCGAAGGCCGCGACGAGGTGCGCGTCGACCCCGAGCTGGCCGCCCGCGCCCGCCGGGCCGTCCAGCGCATGATCGAGATCGGCCACCCGGGGAGCGGGGAGTGAACGGCTGGGCGGCGGAGGCCGAGCTGGTGGTCGTCGGCACCGGGGTCGCGGGGCTCACCGCTGCCGTGGCAGCCGCGCGGCTCGGGGTGCGCGTGGTCGTCGTGACGAAGGACGCGGCCGACGCCGGGTCGACGCGGTGGGCGCAGGGCGGGGTCGCCGTCGTCGTCGGGGACGTGACGGGGGACAGCGTGGCGGCGCACGTCGCCGACACGCTCGCCGCCGGGGCGGGCCTGTGCGACGAGGTCGCCGCCGCCGCGATCCTGCAGGACGGCCCCGGCGCCGTTGCCCGGTTGCGGGCGCGGGGGGCGGTGTTCGACGCCGACGGGGACCGGCTCGCCCGCACCCGCGAGGGCGGGCACTCGGCGTTCCGGGTGATCCACGCGGGCGGGGACGCGACGGGTGCTGCGATCGAACGTGCGCTCGTGCGCGCCGCGGCCGGGCTGCCGTTGCTCACCGGGCACGTCGCCGTGGATGTGCTGCGGGACCGCCGCCGGGTCGCGGGGCTCGCGGTCCTCGACGAGGAGGGTCGCCCGGGTGTGCTGCACGCGCGGGCCGTGCTGCTGGCCACGGGCGGATACGGGCAGCTCTACGCCTCAACGACCAACCCCGCGACCGCCACCGGTGACGGCGTGGCGCTCGCCCTGCGCGCCGGGGCCGCGGCGGCCGACCTGGAGTTCGTGCAGTTCCACCCCACCGTCCTCTACACCGGGCCGACGACCGGTCGGCGGCCGCTGGTGACCGAAGCGGTACGGGGTGAGGGCGCGGTGCTGCGCGACCGGGCGGGCCGCCGGTTCCTGTCCGGCGTCCACCCGCTGGCCGACCTCGCGCCGCGCGACGTCGTCGCCGCCGCGATCACCCGTCGCATGGCCGAGACCGCCACGGACTGCGTGTACCTCGACGCCTGCGGGCTCGACGGCTTCGCCACGCGCTTCCCGACCGTCTACGCGGCCTGCCGGGCGGCGGGCGTGGATCCGGTGCGCGAGCCGATTCCGGTGACGCCCGCGGCCCACTACGCGTGCGGCGGAGTCGTCACCGATCTCGACGGGCGGACGGGGGTGCCGGGGCTGTACGCCGCAGGGGAGGTGGCGCGCACCGGGCTGCACGGGGCGAACCGGCTGGCGTCCAACAGCCTGCTGGAGGGCTTGGTGGTCGGCGAACGGGTGGCGCGGGCGGTGGCCGCCGAGCTGCGGGGTGACGTGGCGATGCCGGGATGGGGTGCTGCGACGGGTCGGGGCCCTGCGGCGGACGAGCTGCGGGGTGACGTCGCGATGCCGGGATGGGTTGGCGCGACGGGTCGGGGCGCCGGTGCCGCTGCGGCGGACGGCGGGCCTGTCCTGGCCGCGCCGATGGGTCCGGCGCCGGTCGCGCCGGTCGCGCCGGTCGCGCCGGTCGCGCCGCGGGCGCTGGTGCAGAGCGCCATGAGCGCGGCCGCGGGGATCGGGCGTGACGCCGCCGGGCTCGCGGCGGCGTCGGACGTGGTGGAGGGCGCGACCGTGCTCGGGGTGCCGGTGGACCGGGCTGGCGTCGAGGACGCCGCGCTCACCCTGCTCGCCCAGGCCGTGCTCGCCGCGGCGGGCACCCGCACCGAGAGCCGGGGCTGCCACGTGCGCACCGACTTCCCCAAGCGCGACGACGCCTGGCAGCGCGCGAGCAACGAGGTGCGTCTGGACGCCACAGGCAGGCCGGTGGTCGTGGCGCGCGCCTGGGCAGGTGCGGCGTGACGCGGGCCGGACGTCCGAGGTCCGACCCCGCCGCCGGACCGGTGCCGGATGTGGCCTCTGCGGCCGGCGCGCCCCGGCCCGGCGCTGCCCCGGCCGGCGCTGCCCCCCATGCCGACGCGCTCGGACGCGACGCGCCCGACCTGGCCCGCCCCGACCCCGACGACCTCCGCCGCGTCGTCGAGACCGCGCTCGCCGAGGACCTCCGCTACGGCCACGACGCCACAACTGCGGCCACGGTGCCCGCCGGCGCGGTGGCGGTCGCCGCGTTCACCGCCCGCGCCCCGGGCGTGCTGGCCGGGCTGCCGGCCGCGCGCGCCGTGCTGGACGTCGTCCTCGGCGTCGAGGGCTACACCGTGCTCGCCACCCGGGCCGATGGGGAGGCGCTCACCCCAGGTGACGTCGCCCTCGTCGTCCGCGCGCCCGTCCGCGGCCTGCTCACCGCCGAACGGACCGCGCTCAACCTCGTCTGCCACCTCTCCGGCGTCGCGACCGCCACCCGGGCCTGGGTCGACGCCGTCGCGGGCACCCGAGCCCGGATCCGCGACACCCGCAAGACCCTGCCGGGCCTGCGGCTGCTGGAGAAGTACGCCGTGCGCTGCGGCGGCGGGGTCAACCACCGGCTCGGCCTCGGCGACGCCGTGCTGATCAAGGACAACCACGTCGAGGCCGCAGGCTCGGTCGGCGCCGCGCTCGCCGCCGTCCGCCGCCACGCGCCGGACCTGCCGTGCGAGGTCGAGGTCGACACTCTCGAACAGCTCGACGAGGTGCTCGCCCTCGGCGCCGAGCTCGTGCTCCTGGACAACTTCTCCGTCGCCGACACGGCCGAGGCCGTCCGACGACGGGGGAACGCCCCGATCCGCCTGGAGTCCTCCGGGGGCCTGCGCCTGGAGAACGCCCGCGCGTACGCCGACACCGGCGTCGACTACCTCGCCGTCGGCGCGCTCACCCACTCCGTCACCGCGCTGGACCTGGGCCTGGACTTGGCCCAACCCTGAACCGGCGGGCGCGCGAGATTGCGTCGAGCGGAGTTTCGTCAAGATCGAACCCCGCGGACGGCAATCTCGCGCTCCCGCCGCCAGGGCAACCATTCCGACGCAGGACCTCCGGCCTACCCTGAACCGCATGCTCCGCCGTCTCGACCTGCGCTCCGCCCCGCTCCCCGGCCCCGCCCGCCTGCGCGGGCTGCTACCGCGCGCCGAGGTGGACGTCGACGCGGTGCTGCACCAGGTCCGGCCGATCGTCGACGCCGTCCGCGAGCGGGGCGTCGAGGCCGTGCTGGAGTTCTCCGAGCGGTTCGACCGCGTGCGCCCCACCGGCATCCGGGTGCCCGGCCAGACACTCACCGGTGCGCTGGCCGCGCTCGACCCCGCCGTGCGCGCGGCGCTGGAAACCGCGATCGAGCGGGCCCGCACGGTGCACGCCGACCAGCGGCGCGTCGACGTCACCACGCAGGTGGTGCCGGGCGGCACGGTCACGGAGCGGTTCGTGCCGGTGCGCCGGGTCGGGCTCTACGCGCCGGGCGGCCTGGCCGTCTACCCCTCCAGCGTGGTCATGAACGTCGTGCCCGCGCAGGAGGCGGGCGTGGCGTCGCTCGTGCTCGTGTCGCCGCCGCAGGCCGAGCACGGCGGCCTGCCGCACCCGACGGTCCTCGCCGCCGCCGCGCTGCTGGGCGTCGACGAGGTGTGGGCCGCGGGCGGGGCGCAGGCGGTCGCGCTGCTCGCCTACGGCGGCACCGACACCGACGGGGCCGAGCTGGAGCCGGTCGACATGGTCACCGGCCCCGGCAACGTCTACCTCACCGCCGCCAAGCGCCTGCTCCGCGGCCTGATCGGCATCGACTCCGAGGCGGGCACCACCGAGATCGCCGTCCTCGCCGACGACACCGCCGACCCCGTACACGTCGCCGCCGACCTCATCTCCCAGGCGGAGCACGACCCGAACGCGGCATCGGTGCTGGTCACGGACTCCGAAGCGCTCGTCGACGCCGTCGACGCCGAGCTGGCCCGCCAGGTGCCCGAGACCAAGCACACGGAGCGCATCCGCACGGCGCTCACCGGCCCGCAGTCCGGCGTCGTGCTCGTCGGCGGTCTGGCGGACGGGCTCGCCGTCGTCGACGCCTACGCCGCCGAGCACCTGGAGATCCAGACCCGCGACGCGCCCAGCGTCGCCGCGCGGGTGCGCAACGCCGGGGCGGTGTTCGTCGGGCCGTGGTCGCCGGTGTCGCTCGGCGACTACTGCGCAGGCTCCAACCACGTCCTGCCCACCGGCGGCTGCGCGCGGCACTCGGCGGGGCTTTCGGTGCAGACGTTCCTGCGCGGCGTGCACGTCATCGACTACACACAGGAGGCGCTGCGGGCGGCCGCGGACGCCGTGCTCACGCTCGCCGCCGCCGAGGACCTCCCCGCGCACGGCCAGGCGATCTCGCGACGGTTCGGATGACCGTCACCATCGACCAGCTCCCCCTGCGCGACGACCTGCGCGGCAAGACCCCCTACGGCGCGCCGCAGCTCGACGTCGCGGTACGCCTCAACACCAACGAGAACCCGTACCCGCCGCCTCCGGAGCTCGTGGCCGACGTCACCGCCGCCGTCGCCGAGGCCGCTACGGAGCTGCACCGCTACCCCGACCGCGACGTGCTCGCCCTGCGCGCCGACCTCGCCGCCTACCTCACCGCGGTCACCGGGGTGCCGCTCGACGCGGCGCGCGTGTGGGCGGCCAACGGGTCCAACGAGGTGCTCCAGCAGGTGCTGCAGGCGTTCGGCGGACCGGGGCGGCTCGCGGTGGGCTTCGAGCCGTCGTACTCGATGCACCCGATCCTCGCCGGGGGCACGCGCACGGAGTGGCTGCCCGCGCCGCGGCGGCCCGACTTCACCATCGACGTCGCCGCCGCCGCCGCGCTGCTCACCGCGAAGGCGCCCGACGTCACGTTCCTGACGAGCCCGAACAACCCGACCGGCCAGTCGCTGGAGCCCGCCGACCTGGCCCGGTTGGTCGATGCCGCGCCCGGCATGGTGGTGGTGGACGAGGCGTATGCGGAGTTCTCCGACCGGCCCAGCGCGATCACGCTGCTCGACGGCCGCGGCCACAAGCTGATCGTCTCCCGCACGATGAGCAAGGCGTTCGCGTTCGCGGGCGGCCGGTTGGGCTACCTGGCCGCGGCGCCCGCCGTCGTCGACGCGCTGCAGCTCGTGCGGCTGCCCTATCACCTGTCGGTGCTCACCCAGGCCGCGGCGCGGGCGGCGCTGCGCCACGCCCCGGCCACGCTCGCGTCGGTGGCCCGCCTCCGGGCCGAGCGGGACCGGGTGGTGACAGAGCTGGCCGCCGTCGGATATACGCTTGTGCCGAGCGACGCCAACTTCGTGCTGTTCGGACGGCTCACGGACGCGCCGCGAGCCTGGCGGGCGTTCCTCGACCGCGGTGTGCTGATCCGCGATGTCGGCATTCCGCAACATCTGCGCGTCACGATCGGAACGCCTACGGAGAACGATGCGTTCCTGCAGGTGGCAGCGGACGTGGTGGAGCAGGAGGCGATGGTGTGAGTCGGATCGGTCGGGTCGAGCGGGTCACGAAGGAGACGAAGATCGTCGTTGAGATCGATCTCGACGGCACCGGCACCACCGACATCGCCACCGGCGTCCGGTTCTACGACCACATGCTCGACGCGCTGGGCAAGCACGGCGCGTTCGACCTCACGGTGCGCGCCGAGGGCGACACGGACATCGACGCCCACCACACGGTCGAGGACGTCGCCATCGCGCTCGGCCAGGCCCTGCACCAGGCGTTGGGCGACAAGAAGGGCATCCGCCGCTTCGGCGACGCCCTGATCCCGATGGACGAGGCGCTGGCGCAGGCAGTGGTCGACGTCTCGGGGCGGCCGTACACAGTGCACACCGGCGAGCCCGAGGTGATGACGGGCTTCGTCATCGGCGGGCACTACCCGACCGTGCTCAACAAGCACGTGTTCGAGACGCTCGCAGCGCACGGTCAGCTCGGCCTGCACATCCGGGTGCTCGACGGCCGCGACCCGCACCACGTCACCGAGGCCCAGTTCAAGGCCGTGGCCCGGGCGCTGCGCGCGGCGGTCGAACCCGATCCGCGCATGGTGGGCATCCCGTCCACGAAGGGCGCGCTGTAGCGGCCGCTTCGCAGACCGCGCCTGCACCTCGCAGGGGCCGTGGGCTCTGCGAGGCGGACAACCGCTCTGCGAGGAAGGCGGCACGGAGCCGATACCCTGGGCCGGTGCCGCGGATCGTCGTGCTGGACTACGGATCGGGCAACCTGCGCTCCGCGGAGCGCGCGTTGCGACGGGTCGGGGCGGACGTGACCGTCACTGCAGACGCCGACGCCGCGTCGAATGCCGACGGGCTGGTCGTGCCTGGCGTCGGGGCGTTCGCCGCGTGCATGGCCGGGCTGACGGCGGTCGACGGGCCGCGGATCATCGGGCGGCGTCTGGCGGGCGGGCGCCCCGTGCTGGGCATCTGCGTGGGCATGCAGGTGCTGTTCGACCTCGGCGTCGAGTGGGGCGAGCGCACCGAGGGCTGTGGGCAGTGGCCGGGCACCGTCGAGCGGCTCAAGGCCGACGTCCTGCCGCACATGGGCTGGAACACCGTCCGCGCGCCCGCGGGCTCCACCCTGTTCGCGGGCCTGCCCGCCGACACCCGCTTCTACTTCGTGCACAGCTTCGCCGTGCGCCGGTGGGAGATGGAGGAGTCCGACGTCCTGCGCCCCCCGCTGGTGACCTGGGCGCACCACGGCGAGGACTTCGTCGCCGCCGTCGAGAACGGGGCGCTCGCCGCCACCCAGTTCCACCCCGAGAAGTCCGGCGACGCGGGCGCGGCGGTGCTGGGCAACTGGCTGCGCGACGTCGTCGGCTGATGCCCCGGTAGGGTGCCCGCCGTGACCTTCAGGTTGCTCCCCGCGGTCGACGTCGCGAACGGCCAGGCCGTCCGCCTCGTCCGCGCCGAGGCGGGCACGGAGACCAGGTATGGCGCTCCCCGCGACGCGGCGCTGGCATGGCAGCACGCTGGCGCCGAATGGATCCACCTCGTCGACCTGGACGCCGCCTTCGGCCGGGGCTCCAACGCCGAGCTGCTCGCCGCCGTCGTCCGGGAGCTGGACGTGCAAGTCGAGCTGTCCGGCGGCATCGTCGACGACGCCTCACTGGAGCGCGCGCTGGCCACCGGGTGCGCCCGGGCCAACCTCAGCACCGCCGCGCTGGCGGACCCCGACTGGGTGGCACAGGTGATCGCCACCTACGGCGCGCGGGTCGCCGTCGGGCTGGACGTGCGCATCGTCGAGGGGAACCACCGGCTCGCGGCCCGCGGCGGCGCGGGCGACAACGGCGACCTGTGGGACACACTCGCCCGCCTCGAACGGGCAGGCGCCCCGCGCTACGTGCTCACCGACGTGAGCAAGGACGGCACGTTGGGCGGCCCGAACGTCGAGCTGCTGCAGGAGGTCACGAAGGCCACCGCGGCGCCCGTCATCGCGTCCGGCGGCATCGCCAAGATCGACGACCTCGTCACGCTGGCCCGCGCGGCCGCGGACGGGGCGAACGTCGAGGGCGCGATCGTCGGCAAGGCCCTCTACGCGGGCCGGTTCACGCTCCCCGAAGCCCTGGCGGCGGTGCGCGCGGTCGCCGCGACGAGCCGGACGGCGGGCTGATGGGGGTAGCGATCCGGGTCATCCCCTGCTTGGACGTCGACGCCGGGCGGGTCGTCAAGGGCGTCAACTTCCGCGAGCTGCGCGACGCGGGTGATCCCGTCGAGATGGCCCGTGTCTACGACGCCGAGGGCGCGGATGAGCTGACCTTCCTCGACGTCACGGCCTCGTCGGGGAACCGGGCCACCATGCTCGACGTGGTGCGTCGCACCGCCGAGCAGGTGTTCATCCCACTGACGGTCGGGGGCGGGATCCGCAGCGCCGACGACGTCGACACGTTGCTGCGCGCAGGTGCCGACAAGGTCAGCATCAACACCGCGGCCATCCTCCGCCCCACCCTGCTGCACGAGGCCAGCCGCCGGTTCGGGGCCCAATGCATCGTGTTGTCGGTGGACGCCCGTACCGTGCCCTCGGGCGCACCGCCCACCCCGTCGGGCTGGGAGGTCACCACGCACGGCGGGCGCCGCGGCACCGGGATCGACGCCGTCGAGTGGGCCGCCCGCGGTCAGGAGCTCGGCGTGGGGGAGATCCTGCTCAACTCGATGGACGCCGACGGCACCCGCGAAGGCTTCGACCTGCGGATGATCGCCGCCGTCCGGGCGGCCGTCGACGTCCCGGTGATCGCGTCCGGCGGGGCGGGGCGGGTCGAGGACTTCGCGCCCGCGGTCGCGGCGGGCGCCGACGCCGTCCTCGCCGCCACGGTGTTCCACTTCGGGCACTTCCGGATCGCCGACGTCAAGGCCAGCCTGCGGGCGGCGGAGGTGGAGGTCAGATGACCCTCGACCCGGCCATCGCGGCCCGGCTCAAGCGCAACGCCGACGGGCTGGTCTGCGCCGTCGTCCAGCAGCACGGCACCGGTGAGGTGCTGATGGTCGCGTGGATGGACGACGAGGCGCTGCACCGCACCCTCAGCACCGGGCGCGCCACGTACTGGTCGCGCTCCCGCCAGGAGTACTGGGTCAAAGGTGACACCTCCGGGCATGTGCAGAAGGTCCACGAGGTGCGGCTGGACTGCGACGGCGACGCGCTGCTGGTGATCGTCGACCAGACCGGGCCTGCGTGCCACACCGGCAGCCGCACCTGCTTCGACGCCGACGTGCTGCTGGACTGAGGTGCTCGATCCGCTCGCGGAGACGGCGGGGCGGCTGCGCGCCCTCGTGCCGGGCTTCCCCGACACGTACGACATCGTCACGGCCGGGCCGGCGGGGCCGGGTTGGGTCCGCCTCGACGAGGTGCCCGTCGCGCTGTGGTGCGCCGACGCCCGGGAGCACGGCAATCCCCGGCGGCTCGCGTCGGTGGCCGCGATGGCGGTCGGCGGGGCGCTCACGCACGCCGTGCTGGCCAGGGTGACGGCCGCGCTCGCCCTGGACAACCGCGCCTGGGACCTGGCCGCGGAGGCCCTCACAGTGCACCGCGCGCCGGCGGGTCACCTCGACCGGGTGGCCGTGCGCCCACCGGTCTGGGTGGTTGCCTGCGACCCGGCGGCGGCGTCGGCCCGCGTCTTTGCCGACGAGGCCGCGCTGCTCGATGCCGTCGCGGCGGCGGCCGTGGCGACGCTTGCGCCGCTGCTCCGCGACGTCCGCGCCGCCACCCGGTTCGGTCTCGTGCCGCTCTGGAATGCCGCCGCCGACGCCGTGCGTCTCACCGCCGAGATGGCACCGCGCTACGCCGGTCGGGTGCCGCGGCCCGGGCTGGCGCCCGCCCTCCTCGACCGGCTCGTTGCGCACGGCGCGCCGATCCGCGGCCGCGGCGCCGACCAGCCGCTGCGCGGACGGCCCGAGCGCGTGCCCGTGCGTGCCGCCTGCTGCCTCGCCTACCGGACCGACCCGCCGGTCGCCCGGCCGTCCGACGCCTTGTGCACGACCTGCCCTCTGCTCCCCGCCCCCGAGCGCGCCCGCCGCTACACGGCGTTTCTCGACGCCCTGCCCTCTGGGTGATCGCCGCGTCCGGTGCGAGAGGTGCACAGGCACACCTCACGTACCACTCCCGCTGATCATGGGGCGGGTGCGGCCTCGAGCGGGCCGGTGAGGTAGCGCTGCAGGTTCGGGGCCACCGCGGCCACCACCGCAGCGTGATCAGCCGACGCCAGCGGCTCCAGCCGCAACACATAGCGCGCCAGACCCAGCCCGATCAGCTGGCTTGCAACGAGCGAGCCCCGCAGCATGTGCGCGTCGGGCGCCACGGTCGCCACGATCGGCGCGATCAGCATCTGCGTGATGAACTCGCGCAGCATCGTCGCCGCCTTGTCGTGGCCCGCCACGCTCTGCAGGAGCGCCGCGAGCGGCCCGCCGCCGGTAGCGTCCCAGACCGAGAGGAACCTCCCGACGATGCGCGCGCCGAGCTCCTCCGGATCGCCCGGCACCACCTGAGCGCGGATCTCGGCGGGCGAGACCGGAAGATCGATCGACGCCGTGAACAGCGCCTCCTTGCCGCCGAACCAGTGGTTGACCATCGCCGGGTCGACGCCTGCCCGCTCGGCGATGCGGCGGACGGTGGCGGCCTCATAGCCGCGTTCGGCGAACTCGACGCGCGCGGCGTCCAGCAGCGCCGCACGGGTGTCCGCCCCGCCCGGACGGCGTCCCCGCCTGCGCTCGGGTCGGGTGCCGGTCACGTCGACCATCCTCGCATCCGGGCCATGACGGGGCGGCGACAGCGCACTGGGACACTGACGCACATGACGGTGTTTCCTCCCGGCCAAGCCGTGGGTACCGCCCGCGAGCGGGCCCCCGGTCCGACCTCCGCCGGACCGTTCTCGCCGGGCCAAGCCGGGGGTACCGCCCGCGGGCGGGCCCCCGGTCCGACCCTCGCCGGGACGTTCTCGCCGGGCCGAGCCGTGGGTACCGCCCGCGAGCGGGGCCCCGGTCCGACGTCTGCTTCGGTGTCGGCCGCACCCGCGTTGGGCGCGGTCACCCCCAGCCGCGCGGAGTTCCGCGAGCTGGCCGCCCTGCACCGGGTCATCCCGGTCACGCGGCGCCTGCTCGCTGACGACGAGACCCCCGTCGGGGTCTACCGCAAGCTGGCGGGCGACCGCTCCGGCACGTTCCTGTTCGAGTCGGCCGAGAACGGCCGGTCGTGGTCGCGCTGGTCGTTCGTCGGCGCCAGGTCTGCGGCGGCGCTCACCGCCGTCGAGGGCGAGCTCGTCTGGACCGGTGAGGTGCCCGACCGGCTGCCTTCCTCGGGCGACCCCCTCGCCGCGCTGCGCGCGGTCATCGAGGAGCTCGCGAGCGAACCCTTGCCCGGGCTGCCCCCGCTCACCGGGGGCATGGTCGGCTATCTGGGCTACGACATCGTGCGCCGCCTGGAGCGCCTGCCCAACTACGCCGAGGACGACCTGCACCTCCCCGAGCTGGTGATGCTGCTGGCCACCGACCTCGCCGCCGTCGACCACCACGAAGGCACGATCACCCTCATCGCCAACGCCATCAACTGGGACGCGAGCGACGAGCGCGTCGACGAAGCCTACGACGACGCCGTGGCCCGGCTCGATCGGATGACCGCCGACCTCGCCGCGCCCGCGCCGTCCACGGTCGGGGTCTACCAGCCTGCCGAGCCCGCGTTCACCCGCAAGCGCACACCTGCGGAGCACCACGCCGCCGTCGAGGCCGCGAAGGAGCAGATCCGCGCGGGGGAGGCGTTCCAGGTGGTGGTGGCGCAGCGGTTCGAGGTGCCGTGCCCGGCCGCGTCGCTGGACGTCTACCGCGTGCTGCGCGCCACCAACCCGAGCCCGTACATGTATCTGCTGCGGCTCCAAGCCGCCGAGGGCCAGCGGTTCGACATCGTCGGCTCCAGCCCGGAGGCGCTGGTCACCGTGCTCGACGGGGTGGTCACCACGCACCCCATCGCAGGCACCCGCTGGCGCGGGGCCACCGAGGAGGAGGACATCACGCTGGAGAAGGACCTCCGCACGGACGAGAAGGAGCGCGCCGAGCACGTCATGCTCGTCGATCTCGGGCGCAACGACGTCGGCCGCGTCTGCGAGCCCGGCTCGGTGAAGGTGCGCAGCTTCTTCTCGGTGGAGCGCTACAGCCACGTGATGCACCTGGTGTCGACGGTGACGGGGCTGCTGCGCCACGATCGCAACGCCTTTGACGCCGTCACCGCGTGCTTCCCGGCGGGCACGCTCTCCGGCGCGCCGAAACCGCGCGCTATGGAGATCATCGAGGAGCTGGAGCCGACCCGGCGGGGGCTCTACGGCGGGATCGTGGGCTACCTCGACTTCGCGGGCAACGCCGACACGGCGATCGCGATCCGCACCGCGCTGGTGCGGGACGGGGTGGCCTACGTGCAGGCGGGCGGGGGGATCGTGGCCGACTCCGACCCCGTCGCGGAGGACAACGAGTGCCTCAACAAGGCGCGCGCCGTTCTCTGTGCCGTGGCGACGGCCGCCACCCTCCGGCCCGCGGGGGAGGCGCAGCGGGCGTGAGGCGCGCGGGCTCCGGGCCCGGGCGGGCGTGGTGAGCGGCCGGGCAGGCGATCCGGCCGGCGGCCGGGCAGGCGATCCGGCCGGCGGGCGGGCGGGCGATCCGGCCGGCGGGCGGGCAGACGACCCGGCCCGCGGCCGGGCAGACGACCCGGCCCGCGGCCGGGCAGGCGACTCGGCCCGCGGGCGGGCGCTCGGCGGGGCTTGCGGGGCGCTCGCGGTCGCCGCAGGCCTGCTGTGGGGCGCTTCGGCGGTTGGCTGGGTCGCGCCGGGCCGGGCGGCCGCAGCCGACGGGGCGGCGGCGCCGCCCGCGCTGACCGGCGTCGCGTTGCTGGCGCTGGCCGGGATCGCGGCGGTCGTCGCGCTGTCGGGCGTGGTGCGGCGAGCCGTCGCGGTTGTGCTGGGTGTTGCAGGAGCTGCCGTTGTCGCGGGGGCGACGGTCGCCGTGGTGGGCGGGAGTGTGGCCGTCGGCCCGGGGCCGCTGGTGGCGGTCGCGGGTGGGCTGCTGCTTGCGGCTGTCGGCGGGTTCGTGCTCGTCCGCGAGCCTCGGCTGGCGCGGCCCGGCGCGCGTTATGCCGCCGCGGGCAGCCGCACGCCCGTGGACCCGGACCGCGCCGCGTGGGCCGCGCTCGACGAAGGCCGCGACCCGACCGTCCCCCCAATGATTGACCCGGCAACAGACCCCGCGCCGGACGCGGCGGTCAAGCCGGACGATCCTGGCGGCGGCCGCGGCGGCGGGGCTGTCTAGCATGACGTTTCGGCACGCTCGGTAAAGGAGAGGAGGAGCACCTCGTGGGAAGTGGCGGAGGCAGCATCCTCGATTCCATCGTCGAGGGCGTCCGGGTGGACCTGGCGGCGCGGGAAGTGGCCGTGGACTTCACCGAGATCAAGCGCCGTGCGGCGGGTGCGGCCCCGCCCCGGGACGTGATGGCCGCCCTGCGCGCGCCGGGCATCGGCGTCATCGCGGAGGTCAAGCGGCGCAGCCCGTCGAAGGGCGACCTGGCGGCGATCCCGGATCCCGCCGACCTCGCCGCGTCCTACGCCGACGGCGGCGCGCGGGTGATCAGCGTCCTCACCGAGGAGCGCCGGTTCGGCGGGTCGCTGGCCGACCTCGCTGCGGTGCGGGCGGCCGTGGACGTCCCGATCCTGCGCAAGGACTTCGTCGTGAGCCCCTACCAGGTGCACGAGGCGCGGGCGTTCGGGGCCGATCTGGTGCTGCTGATCGTCGCGGCGCTGGAGCAGAACGCGCTCGATGCGTTGCTCGATCGGGTGGAATCGCTCGGCATGACGGCGCTGGTCGAGGTGCACACCGAAGAGGAGGCCGACCGCGCGCTGGAGGCGGGGGCCAAGGTCATCGGGGTGAACGCGCGCAACCTGCACACCCTCGACGTCGACCGCACGATCTTCGGGCGGATCGCCCCCGGCCTCCCCAACGACGTGCTCCGGGTGGCCGAGTCCGGGGTGCGCGGTCCGGCCGATCTGCTCACCTACGCAGGCTGGGGCGCCGACGCCGTGCTCACCGGCGAGAGCCTCGTGACCAGCGGCGATCCCCAGGCGGCCGTGCGCAGCCTGGTGGCTGCGGGCTTCCATCCGTCGTGCTCCAGAATGGTCCGTTGACGTCCTCCCGACCCTGAAGGGCCGGGATTCCAACTGCTGCGTCAGAGGAGGGCGAGCGTTGAGGTTCGCGGTTCGACACCGGCGGCCTGCCGGCTCCCCGCACGGCCCGTCCGGCCGCGATGTTCTTGGCCGCGTTCAGGTCGGCGTTGCTCGTATGCCGACAGGCGACGCACCGGAAAAGAGCTTGGCTCTTGCGACTTTCCCTGGCGATGTGCCCGCAGGCCGAGCAGCGTTGACTGCTGTACGCGGGATCGATCTTCTCGACCCGTCCGGCTGCTTTGTGTTCGAGTCGGGCGGCGAACAGAGACCATCCGCCGTTGAGGATGGCCCGGTTGAGTCCAGCTTTCTGTCTGACGTTGCAACCCGGTTCGGTCGGCGTTCCGCGGGCCGAGCGGGTCATGGTGGCGACCTTGAGGTCTTCGATCCGGATCAGATCATAGCGGCGCGCGATCTCAGTACTGGCTTTTTCCACCCAGTCCTTGCGCCGGTTGGCGTTGCGGACGTGCAGCCGCGCGAGATGCTGTTTGGCCTGCTTGCGCCGGTTCGAGCCGCGCTGGCACCGGGCCAGCGCCCGAGCCGCCTGCTGGATCGGCAGCGGTTGGGGTGCCTGGTAGATCGCGCCGCCCGACAGCACCAGCGTCACCGCCACTCCACGATCGATCCCGACGACCGTGCCGTCCCGCGGTCCGACGATCGGCTCGGGCACCACGGCGAACGCGATATGCCAGCGGCCCGCGCTGTCGCGGGTGACGCGGTAGGACTTCGCCTCGCTGATCGGTCGAGTGCGCCGCAACTTCACCCATCCCACCTTGGGAACCAGGACGCGCGACCACTTCCCACTGAGCTGTTCGACCCGCTTGACCTGCGGGCCGACGATCCGGAAACCCTCGTGCCGGCCGCGTTTGCGCCACGTCGGCGCCCGGTGCGTGCCGTTGTACCAGCTGGTCGTCGCCTGGTTGAAGTCCCGCAGCGCTTGCTGCTGCACGGTCTGCGATCCGTCGGCCAGCCACCCGTGCTCGGCGCGGGCCTCGGTCAACTGTCGGCACTGCTCGGCGAACCCCGGCATCCGCTGACCACGGCGCCAATACCGGAGTTGCTCGACCGCGAGGTTCCACATGTACCGCGCGTGCTTGCAGTGCGCGAGCAGGGCCGATTCCTGCTCGCGGGTGGGATACAGCCGATACCGGGACATCACGCGCACCGTGTCGGTACCCACCGACAAAACCGGTCGCTGACCAGACCACCAGAGCGGGGATCGGCTCCTCGCGGCCGTGAACGATGGGGCTTCCGCCGATTGGAGTTCAAATGACGGCTATCTCCGGGATCCCGCCCGTGTCGAGCAAGGCCAGCGACGGCGTCGAGCATCCCTCCGGTCATGAGCCCGACCAGCGCGGGCACTTCGGTCGATACGGCGGGCGGTTCGTCCCCGAGGCGCTCATCGCGGCACTCGACGAACTGTCCACCGCCTACGACAAGGCCCGCGGCGACCGCGATTTCCTCGACGAGCTCAACCGCCTGCACCGCGACTACTCCGGCCGCCCTTCGCCGCTCACCGACGCGGCGAAGCTCTCCGAACACGCGGGCGGCGCGCGGATCCTGCTCAAGCGCGAGGACCTCAACCACACCGGCTCCCACAAGATCAACAACGTACTCGGCCAGGCGCTGCTCACGAAGCGGATGTTGGGCAAGAAGCGCGTCATCGCCGAGACCGGGGCCGGCCAGCACGGCGTCGCGACGGCCACGGCGTGCGCGCTGCTCGACCTGGAGTGCGTCGTCTACATGGGCGAGGTCGACACGCAGCGGCAGGCGCTCAACGTCGCCCGCATGCGGCTCCTCGGCGCCACCGTGATCCCGGTCAAGACCGGCTCCCGCACCCTGAAGGACGCGATCAACGAGGCGCTGCGCGACTGGGTCACCAACGTCGAGAACACCCATTACCTGTTCGGCACCGTCGCCGGGGCCCACCCGATCCCGACCATGGTGCGCGACTTCCAACGCATCATCGGCCTGGAGGCCCGCGAGCAGGTGCTGGAGCGCACCGGGCGGCTGCCCGACGTGGTGGCGGCCTGCGTCGGCGGCGGCTCCAACGCGATCGGGATCTTCCACGCGTTCCTCGACGACCCCGGCGTACGGCTGGTCGGCTTCGAGCCGGGCGGCGACGGCGTCGAGACCGGACGGCACGGCGCCTCGCTCTCCGAGGGCTCGCCCGGCGCGCTGCACGGCGCGCTGAGCTACCTGCTCCAGGACGAGGACGGGCAGACCGCCGAGTCGTACTCGATCTCCGCGGGGCTCGACTACCCCGGCGTCGGCCCAGAGCATGCACTGCTCAAGGACATCGGCAGGGCGACCTACGAGCCGGTCACCGACAAGGAGGCGATGGATGCGTTCGCGCTGCTCTGCCGCACCGAGGGGATCATCCCGGCGATCGAGTCGGCGCACGCCGTGGCCGGGGCGCTGCGCCTCGGCCGGGAGCTGGGGCCCGAGGCCGTCATCCTCGTGAACCTGTCCGGGCGGGGCGACAAGGACGTCGACACGGCAGCGAAGTGGTTCGGGCTGTGACGGTGACGAGCACCGGAGGGGTGCCATGAGTGCGGTCGAGGAGATCTTCGCCAAGGTCCGGGCCGAGGGCCGCGCCGCGCTGGTCGGCTACCTGCCCGCGGGCTACCCGACGGTGGACGGCTCGGTGGAGATGCTGACGGCGATGGTCGCGGGCGGTTGCGACCTCGTGGAGGTCGGCGTGCCCTACTCCGACCCCGTGATGGACGGCCCCACCGTCCAGGCCGCCGCCGACACCGCGCTGCGCGGCGGGGTGCGGCTGCGCGATGTGTTCCGCGTGGTCGAACGGGTGGCCGCGGCGGGTGGTCAGGCCGTCGTCATGACGTACTACAACCCCGTGCTGCGCTACGGCGTCGACGCGTTCGCGCGCGACCTCGCCGCTGCGGGCGGCCTCGGCGTGATCACCCCCGACCTCATCCCCGACGAGGCCGACGAGTGGCTCGCCGCGTCCCACGCGCACGGTCTCGACCGGACCTTCCTGGTTGCGCCGTCCTCCACCGAGGAGCGCATCGCGTCGACGGCCGCCGCCACCCGCGGGTTCCTCTACGCCGCATCGGTCATGGGCGTCACGGGGGCGCGCGACGTGGTGAGCACCGCGGCGCCGCGGCTCGTGGAGCGCTGCCGGGCGCACACCACGCTGCCGATCGGGGTCGGGCTGGGCGTGCGGTCGCGGGTGCAGGCGGCCGAGGTCGCCGGGTTCGCCGACGGCGTGATCGTCGGCTCGGCGTTCGTCACGGCGGTCGAGCGCGGCGGTGCCGCCGGGGCCCGCGCGCTGGCGGCCGAGCTCGCCGAGGGGGTGCGGGATACGGTGGCGGGGTGAGCACCACCGTCCTCGCCTACATCCCCAGCCCGCCGCAAGGGGTGTGGTACCTCGGGCCGATCCCGATCCGTGCGTATGCGCTCTGCATCATCGCGGGCATCATCATCGCGGTGTACTGGGGCGAGAAGCGGTTCGTCGCCCGCGGGGGCCAGCCCGGCACGGTCGTCGACGTGGCGGTGTATGCGGTGCCGTTCGGCCTGGTCGGCGGGCGGCTCTACCACCTGGCCACCGACTGGCAGACCTACTTCGGCCCCGGCGGCGATCCGCTGCGCGCCGTGGAGATCTGGGAGGGCGGCCTGGGCATCTGGGGGGCGGTCGCGCTCGGCGGGGTCGGGGCCTGGATCGGGTGCCGCCGCCGCGGCGTGCCGTTGCCGTTCTTCGCCGACGCGGTGGCGCCCGGCATCGTCGTCGCGCAGGCGGTCGGACGGCTGGGCAACTACTTCAACCAGGAGCTCTACGGCGCCCCCACCACCCTGCCCTGGGGCCTGGAGATCTTCCGCAGGGTCAACCCGGCGACGGGGCTCCCCGACCCGCTGGGCGGGGTGGCGCTCGACCACACGCCGATCGCGATCGTGCAGCCCACCTTCCTCTACGAGCTGATCTGGAACCTGTTGGTCGCGGCGCTCGTCGTGTGGGCCGACCGGCGGTTCCGGCTGGGGCACGGGCGGGCGTTCGCGGTCTACGTCGCGGGCTACACGCTGGGTCGCTTTTTCATCGAACAGATGCGCACCGACTACGCCACCCGCGTCTTCGGCGACATCCGCATCAACGTGGTGGTCGCCGCGGTCGTCTGCATCGGCGCCGTGGTCTACCTCGTTGTCGTGCGCAAGCCCCGCGAGGTGCTGGAGGCGCCGGAAAGCGACCCCGAGCCCGCCGCGGTCGTGCTGACCAAGACGGAAGAGCCGGACGGGAAATGACGGCGTTCGCGGGGTTCGGCGAGGGCGCGGTCGACTTCTTCGACGGCCTGGAGGCGGACAACTCCAAGGCCTACTGGACCGACCACCGCGCCGTCTACGAGAACGACGTCAAGGCGCCGATGCTCGCCCTGCTCGCCGCCTGCGAGGCCGAGTTCGGGCCCGGCAAGATCTTCCGGCCCTACCGCGACGTGCGCTTCTCCCCCGACAAGACCCCGTACAAGACGCACTGCGGCGCCACCGCGGGCCCGTTCTACGTGCACCTCGGCCCGGACGGGCTGATGGCGGCGGGCGGCTACTACATGATGGCGCCCGACCAGGTTGCCCGGTTCCGCACCGCCGTCGACGACGATGGCCGCGGCGACGACCTGGTCAAGCGCCTCGCCGCGATCAAGACCGAGGGCGTGACGATCGCCGGTGCCCAGCTCAAGACCCGCCCGCGCGGCGTCGATCCGGACCATCCGCGCCTGGACCTGATCCGGCGCAAGGGCCTCTACGCCCACCGTAGCTGGCCGCCCGACGACGTGTTGCACGAGGCAGGCGCGCTCGAGCGTGTGGCGGCGACCTGGCGGGTGGTGCGGCCGCTCGTCGAGTGGCTGGACGACCATGTCGGACGCGCTGAGCGGAGCTTGCGGAGCGAACGTCGGCGTTGAGCGGAGCTTGCGGAGCGAACATACGGCGCTGAGCAAGACCGGCGGTAAACGTTTCCGGCTCGGCCATTTGATCGTTCAAGACCCGCGCTATGCTCGGCCTGTGAGCCGCCGCACGAAGATCGTCTGCACCATCGGTCCGGCCACCGCGACCCCGGACCGCATCCGGGAGCTCGTGCAGGCAGGCATGGACGTCGCGCGCCTGAACTTCAGCCACGGCAGCCGCGAGGACCACAAGCAGGTCTACGACCTGGTCCGGCGCGCGGCCGACGCGCAGGGGCGCGCGGTCGGCATCCTCGCCGACCTGCAGGGCCCCAAGATCCGCCTGGGACGGTTCGCCGCGGGCCCGGTGGAGTGGCGCACCGGTGAGGAGGTGCGGATCACCGTCGACGACGTCGCAGGCACCCACAACCGCGTCTCCACCACCTACAAGGGCCTCGCCGACGACGCCCGCACCGAGGACCGGCTGCTCGTCGACGACGGCAAGGTCGGCCTGCGCGTCACCTCGGTCGAGGGCCTGGACGTCGTCTGCCGCGTCACCGAGGGCGGGCCGGTCAGCGACAACAAGGGCCTCTCGCTGCCGGGCATGAACGTGTCGGTGCCCGCGCTGTCCGAGAAGGACGTCGCCGACCTGGAGTTCGCCCTCGACCTGCGGGTGGACGCCATCGCGCTCTCGTTCGTGCGCAGCCCAGCGGATATCGACCTCGTCCACAAGATCATGGACGCCAAGGGCGCCCGCCTTCCGGTGATCGCCAAGCTGGAGAAGCCCGAGGCGGTCGACAAC
Organism: uncultured Actinomycetota bacterium; assembly: GCA_963822805.1. Lineage (GTDB taxonomy): Bacteria > Actinomycetota > Actinomycetes > Mycobacteriales > Pseudonocardiaceae > Pseudonocardia. Next base: position 25,686 of record CAWGIV010000016.1, read on the forward strand.
CTCGAGGCGATCGTGCTCGCGTTCGACGGCATCATGGTTGCCCGCGGCGACCTCGGCGTCGAGCTGCCGCTGGAGCACGTGCCGCTGGTGCAGAAGCGCGCGATCCAGATCGCCCGCGAGAACGCCAAGCCGGTGATCGTCGCGACCCAGATGCTGGAGTCGATGATCACGAACTCCCGCCCGACCCGGGCCGAGGCTTCCGACGTCGCCAACGCCGTGCTCGACGGCGCCGACGCCGTGATGCTCTCCGGCGAGACCGGCGTCGGCCGCTACCCGGTCAAGACGGTGCGCACGATGGCGCAGATCGTGGAGGCGGTGGAGGAGGGGCCGGTCAACGTCCCGACGCTGCAGCACGTGCCCCGCACCAAGCGGGGCGTGCTCTCCTACGCCGCGCGCGACATCGGCGAGCGGCTCTCCGCGCGTGCGATCGTCGCGTTCACCCAGTCCGGCGACACCGTGCGCCGCCTCGCCCGCCTGCACACCCGGCTCCCGCTGCTCGCCTTCACCCCCATGCCCGAGGTGCGCAGCCAGCTGGCGATGTCGTGGGGGGTGGAGACGTTCCTCGTCGACTTCGTCACCTCCACCGACGCCATGGTGCGCCAGGTCGACCACGCGATGCTGTCCATCGAGCGGTTTCAGCGCGGCGACCTCGTGGTGATCGTCGCGGGCTCGCCGCCCGGCACCGCGGGCTCCACCAACCTCATCCGCGTCCACCGCCTCGGCGAGGAGGACCTGGGCTGACAGGATGCGGGGTGTGACCACCTCGACGGACGCCGCCACCGGACAGCAAGCCCTCGACGGCCTGGTACGACTGCTCGACCTCGAACAGCTCGAGGTCAACCTGTTCCGCGGGGTCAGCCCGCCGCACAGCCCCACCCGGGTGTTCGGCGGGCAGGTGGCCGGGCAGGCGCTCGTCGCGGCCGGGCGCACGGTGCCCGCGGACCGCGAGGTCCACTCGCTGCACGCGTACTTCATCCGACCGGGCGACCCGCAGATCCCGATCATCTACGAGACCGAGCGGGTGCGCGACGGTCGCTCGTTCACCACCCGCAGGGTGCTCGCCATCCAACACGGAGAGGCGATCTTCTCGCTCTCGGCGTCGTTCCAGCTGCCGCAGGCGGGGCTGGAGCACAGCGATCCCGGCCCGCTGGACGTCCCCGCACCCGAGGAGTTGCCCGACCTGAGCGCATTCGCCGCGGAAACGAGCTGGCTCGTGAACGGCCCGCACCCGCTGGACATGCGGTTCGTCACCGAGCCGATGTGGTCGCAGGACCGCAAAGCCAGCGACGCCCCCCTGCGGGTCTGGCTGCGCGCCGACGGCACGTTGCCCGACGACCGCTTGTTGCACGTCTGCATGCTCACCTACGCCAGCGACCTCACGCTGCTGGGCTCGGTGCTCACCCGGCACGACCGGAAGGCCCGGCCGGTGCAGATGGCGAGCCTCGACCACGCCATGTGGTTCCACCGCCCGTTCCGCGCCGACGAGTGGCTGCTGTACACGTGCTACTCGCCGTCGGCCAGCGGCTCGCGCGGGCTGGCCACCGGCCGGTTCACCAAGGCCGACGGCACCCTGGTGGCCACCACCGTGCAGGAGGGCCTGGTCCGGCTGCCGGGATGAGCCGACGCGGGTGGCTCCTGTTCGCCGCGATGTGCCTGCTCTGGGGAATCCCGTATCTGTTGATCAAGGTGGCGGTCGCCGATGTGTCGGTGGCCGTGCTGGTGTTCGCCCGCACCGCCGTCGGCGCGCTGGTGCTGGTGCCGCTGGCCGCGCGGCCGGGGTCGATGCGAGTCGTCCGCGCGCACTGGCGTCCGCTGCTGGCCTTCGCCGTCGTCGAGATCATCGGACCGTGGGCGTTGCTCTCGGACGCCGAACGCCTGCTCGACAGCTCGCTCACCGGCCTGCTGATCGCGGCCGTGCCGATCATCGCCGTGCTGGCCGGACGGCTGGCAGGCGACACGGAGCGGCTCGGCCCGCTGCGGTGGACCGGGCTCGGGCTGGGCCTGGCCGGGGTGGCGTTGCTCGCCGGGCCGCACCTTGACCGCGGCAGCGGGCTCGCGCTCGGGGAGGTGCTGCTCGTCGCCGTGGGCTACGCGGTCGGCCCGATCATCGCCGCGCGCGGGCTCACCGAGGTGCCCAACCTGCTGATGACGGCCACCTGCCTGAGCTTCGCGGCGCTGGTCTACCTCGTCCCCGCGGTGCTCACCCGGCCCGTGGGGCCGCCCGCGCCCGAGGTGCTGCTCGCCCTCGGCGGCCTCGGGCTGCTGTGCACCGCGGCCGCGTTCGTGCTGTTCTTCGAGCTTATCGGCGAGGTCGGCCCGACCCGGGCGGTCGTGTTCACCTACGTCAACCCGGCCGTCGCCGTCGTCGCGGGCGTGCTTCTGCTCGGCGAGCCGCTGACCGCGCCGGTGCTGGGCGCCTTCGCGCTGATCCTGCTCGGGTCGGTGCTGGCGACGCGCCGTCGCGTCGTGGGGCAGGATCGGGTGCCATGAGCGAGCGCAGCTGGGGGTTCCGCACCCGCGCGGTGCACGCCGGGGCCGTGCCGGACGCGGCGACCGGGGCCCGGGCCACGCCGATCTACCAGACCACGAGCTTCGTCTTCGCGGACACGGCCGACGCCGCGAGCCTGTTCGCGCTGCAGAAGTACGGGCTGGTCTACAGCCGGATCGCCAACCCGACGGTCGCGGTGCTGGAGGAGCGACTCGCCAGCCTGGAGGGCGGGCTCGGCGCGGTCGCGACGGCGAGCGGGCAGGCCGCGGAGTTCCTTACGTTCGCCTGCCTCGCGGGCGCGGGCGATCACATCGTCGCCACGGCCGGGCTGTACGGCGGCACGATCACGCAGCTGGACGTCACGCTTCGCCGCTTCGGCGTGGACACCACGTTCGTCGCGGGCCGGGACCCGGCCGATGTCGCCGCGGCGCTCACCCCGGCCACGAAGCTCGTGTTCACCGAGGTGATCGCCAACCCGTCCGGCGCGGTGGCCGACCTCGCCGGGCTCGCCGAGGTCGCGCACGACGCGGGGGTGCCGCTCGTCGTGGACGCCACGATGGCCACGCCCTACCTGTGCCGCCCGATCGAGCACGGGGCCGACATCGTGCTCCACTCCGCCACCAAGTTCCTCGGCGGCCACGGGACCACGCTCGGCGGCGTCGTCGTCGAGTCGGGGCGGTTCGACTGGAGCCGCCTCCCGCAGATGACCGAGCCCGTCCCGGCCTATGGCGGACTCACGTGGTGGGGCAACTTCCAGGAGTACGGCTTCCTCACCAAGCTGCGCGCGGAGCAGCTGCGTGACATCGGCGCCACCTTGTCCCCCCACAGCGCGTTTCTGCTGCTGCAGGGCGTGGAGACGCTGCCGCAGCGGATGGACGCGCACGTCGCCAACGCCCGGGTCGTCGCCGAATGGCTCGCGGCCGACCCGCGGGTGTCGTACGTGTCGTGGGCGGGCCTGCCCGACCACCCCGACCACGACCGCGCCCGCCGCTACCTCCCGCTGGGCCCGGGCGCGGTCTTCGCCTTCGGTGTGGCGGGCGGCCGGGCCGCGGGGGAGCGGTTCATCGAGTCCGTGCAGCTGTGCAGCCACCTGGCCAACATCGGCGACGCCCGCACGCTCGTCCTGCACCCGGCGTCGACGACGCACCGCCAGCTCAGCGCGGCCCAGCTCAGCGCCGCCGAGGTGGCGGCGGACCTGGTGCGCATCTCCGTCGGCCTGGAGGACCCGGAGGACATCCTGTGGGATCTCGACCAGGCGTTGGGCGCGGCGGCGAAGGAGGCGTCGTGAGCGAGCTCGCGAGCGAACCGTCGACGCGGCGCTGGGATGCCCCGTCGGCCGGTGAACGGCAGCGGATCCTGCGCGAGACCCGCACCGTGGCGATGGTCGGCGCCTCGCCGAACCCGGCCCGCGCCAGCAACTTCGTCGCCACCTACCTGCTCTCCAGCACTTCGTACGACGTGTGGTTCGTCAACCCGAACGCCACCGAGATCCTCGGACGGCCGGTGTACCCGACCCTTGCCGACCTGCCCGCCGTGCCCGATCTCGTCGACGTGTTCCGCCGGGCCGAGGAGCTGCCGTCCGTGCTCGACGACGTGCTCGCGCTCGGCGGGGTCGGCACGTTCTGGCTCCAGTTCGGCCTGTACGACGAGGCGCTCGCCCGGCGGGCGGAGGCGGCGGGGCTGCGGGTGGTGATGGACCGCTGCTTGAAGGTCGAACACGCCCGCTTCCACGGCGGCCTGCACCTGGCGGGCTTCGACACCGGCGTGATCACGTCCCGCCGCCGCGCCTGACCCCGCCCCGCGCCCCGCCGCCACCGCGCGCCCCGGCCCCGCCCCACCGCGCACCCCGCCGGCCCCCACCGCGCACCCCGCCCCGCCCCATCGCGCGCCCCGCCCCGCCCCATCGCGCGCCCCCGCCCCCACCGCGCACCCCACGGCGCGACCGCGCACCCCACCGCGCGACCGCGCACCCCACCGATGGGGTGCGCGGTGCTGTGGTGGGGTGCGTGGTGATGTAGTGGGTGTGGCGCCGCGCACCCGTGTGGCGCCCGTCGCGGCGCCCGGAGCGGCCGGGTACTAGCCTCCGGGGCGTGTCTGCAGCGTCGAGCGCACCCGTCACCGTGACCGTCACCGGAGCCGCAGGGCAGATCGGCTACGCCTTGCTCTTCCGGATCGCCTCCGGCCAACTGCTGGGCCCCGACACGCCGGTCCGGCTGCGGCTGCTGGAGATCCCGCAGGCCGTACGGGCCGCCGAGGGGGTGGCGCTGGAGCTGCAGGACTGCGCATTCCCCCTCGTCTCGGGCGTGGACATCACCGACGACGCCACGAAGGCGTTCGACGGCGTGAACGTCGCGCTGCTCGTCGGCGCCCGCCCGCGCACGAAGGGCATGGAGCGTGGCGACCTGCTGGAGGCCAACGGCGGCATCTTCGCCCCGCAGGGCCGAGCCATCAACGCGGGCGCGGCGGACGACGTGCGCGTGCTCGTGGTCGGCAACCCGGCCAACACCAACGCGCTCATCGCCAAGGCCGCTGCTCCGGATGTGCCCGCCGAGCGGTTCAGCGCCATGACCCGCCTCGACCACAACCGCGCGGTCGCCCAGCTCGCCGCCAAGCTGGGCGTGCCGCTCACCGAGGTCAAGCGCATGACGATCTGGGGCAACCACTCCGCCACCCAGTACCCCGACCTCTACCACGCCGAGGTCGGCGGCAAGATCGCCGCCGAGCAGGTGGACGAGGCCTGGATACGCGACGAGTTCATCCCGCGGGTCGCCAAGCGCGGCGCCGAGATCATCGAGGTGCGCGGGGCGTCGTCGGCGGCGTCTGCGGCCAACGCGGCCATCGACCACGTCTTCGACTGGGTGGACGGCACCGCGGACGGCGACTGGACCTCCGCCGCGATCCTGTCGGACGGCTCGTACGGCGTCACCGAGGGCATCTTCTCCAGCTTCCCGGTCACCTCCGTGAACGGCGCCTGGAAGATCGTGCAGGGCCTGGAGATCGACGAGTTCTCCCGCTCCCGCATCGACGCCAGCGTCGCCGAGCTCCGCGACGAGCGCGAAGCCGTCAAGGGGTTGGGCCTGATCTGACCTGGACGATCGCGAACGACTCCGGGGGCAGCTTCAGCTCGCCGCCCGTGCCCGCGACCGGCTCCGAGGCGAGCAGGATGCGCGCGATCGGGCCGACCGGGATCGAGGCGGGCGCGTCCGCGAGGTTGCACGCCACCCGCAGCCCGCCGCGGTGGACGACGACGGTGTGCGCCTCGTCGTCGACCGCCACCTCCACCTCATCCAGCCAGGGGTCCGTCAGCTCCGGCCACGCCCGCCGCAGCGCGATCAGTTCGCGGTGCAAGCGCAGCAGGGTGGCGTGCGGCTCCTGCTCGCGCTCGGTCCAGTCCAGCTTGGAGTCGAGGAAGGTGGACTCGGCGTTCGGGTCGGGCACCTCGACGTCCCCCCAGCCGTGCTCGGCGAACTCGGCGGTGCGGCCCTCGCGCACCGCGTCGCGCAGGGCCGCGTCGGGGAAATGGGAGAAGAACTGCCACGGCGTGCGCGCGCCCCACTCCTCGCCCATGAACAGCATCGGCGTGAACGCCGAGGTGAACACGAGCGCCGCCCCGCAGGCCAGCAGCCCGGGGGAGAGGGTGTGCGTGAGCCGGTCGCCGGTGGCGCGGTTGCCGATCTGGTCGTGGTCCTGCAGGTACACCACGAACCGGTGGGCGGGAATCCGCCGGGTGTCGACGGGCGCGCCGTGGTTGCGCTGCCGGAAGCTCGACCACGTGCCCTCGTGCAAGAACGCCCTGGTCAACACGTGGGCCAGGCCGGTGAGGCCCGCGGTGGCGAAGTCGGCGTAGTAGCCCTGCGCCTCACCGGTGAGCGTGGTGTGCAGGCTGTGGTGCACGTCGTCGCACCACTGCGCCGTCAGCCCGTAGCCGCCGCCCTCGCGTGCGGTGACGAGGCGAGCGTCGTTGAGGTCGGACTCCGCGATCAGCGCGAGCGGCCGACCCACGTGCGCCGAGAGCCCCTCCACCTCGGCGGACATCTGCTCCAGCAGGTGGGTGGCCCGGGTGTCGCGGAGCGCGTGCACGGCGTCGAGCCGCAGGCCGTCGACGTGGAAGTCGCGCAGCCACATCAGCGCGTTGTCGATCACGTAGCGGCGCACCGGCTCGGAGAGGGAGCCGTCGAGGTTGACCGTGGGGCCCCAGATGTTGCTGCCCGCGAAGTAGGGGCCGAAGCGGTCGAGGTAGGCGCCCGACGGGCCGAGGTGGTTGTAGACCACGTCCAGCACCACGCCCATCCCGCGCAGATGACAGGCGTCGACGAACCGCTTGAACGCGTCCGGCCCGCCGTAGTTCTCGGTGACCGCGTACCAGCCCACGCCGTCGTAGCCCCAGTTGCGGGGGCCGTCGACGGCGTTGACCGGCAGCACCTCGACGAGATCGACACCGAGTTCGGCCAGGTGGTCGAGCCGCCCGATCGCCGTGTCGAACGTGCCCGCCTCGGTGAACGTGCCGACGTGCAGCTCGTAGAGCACGCTGCCGGGCAGCTGCCGTCCCGTCCACGACCGGTCGGTCCAGAAGAAGTCGGCGTGGTCGTAAAGCTGTGAGGGGCCGTGCACGCCCTCGGGCTGGCGGCGGGAGCGAGGGTCGGGAAGCGGGGTGGGGTCCTCGTCGAGCAGGTAGGCGTAGCCCGCGCCTGCGGACGCTTCCACCTCGGCGCGCCACCAGCCCGCTCCGTCGCGGACCATCGCGTGCGCGACGCCGTCGAGGAGCACCCGCACCCGTTCCCGCTGCGGTGCCCACACCGCGAAGTCAGCCACGCGTCGATCCTGCCCGGCCTGGCCACGTCCCGCCCACCTGACCCGGCTCGCGCAGCCGGCCGGGCACGGGGCGGATCGGGGTGGCGTCGCGGCGGCCCCAGCGAACGCGATGTCTTCTTTCCGCCGGCTTGGCTGTGCGCCGTCGGCGACAGTCGAAATCGAGTCCATCCCCGATATGGAGGCGGGAGCGGTCGAGTGTCGGGTCATGACCGGGTTATGCCAGTGACGTTGTTCGGTCACACGGGCCTTCGGGTGTCGGCGTTGTGTCTGGGCACGATGACGTTCGGTCAGGAACGGGCCTGGGGCGCCGACAAATCCACCAGCCGAGCGGTGTTCGAGCGTTTCGTCGAACGGGGCGGGAACTTCATCGATACGGCGAACAACTACATGAACGGCGCCAGCGAGGAGTTCGTCGGCGAGTTCGTCGCGGACCGGCGTGAGCAGTTCGTGCTCGGCACGAAGTACTCCCTGACCCTCCACCCGGACGACCCGAATGGTGGCGGCAACCATCGCAAGAGCCTCGTGCGGAACCTCGAGGAGAGCCTGCGCAGGCTGCGGACGGACTACATCGACGTCTACTGGTTGCACGCGTGGGACTTCTTCACGCCGGTCGAGGAGGTCATGCGCGCGCTCGACGACATGGTGCGCGCGGGCAAGGTCCGCTACCTCGGGATCTCGGATACCCCGGCGTGGATCGTCGCCTATGCCAACGCGCTTGCGCAGGAGCGCGGATGGACCACGTTCTCCGGCCTGCAACCGGAATACAGCCTCGCCCAGCGAGACGCCGAACGCGACCTGCTGCCGATGGCACGTGCCCTCGACATGACCGTCACGCCCTGGTCTCCCCTGGCGAACGGCCTGCTGACCGGCAAGTACAACAACCGGGCCGGCGCGGATGGGCGGATGGCGCCGGGCCGCTCCCGCAACCAGGTGACCGAACGCGGGCTCGCGATAGCCGACGTGGTGATATCGGTCGCCGCCGAGATCGGCGGCACACCGGCGCAGGTCGCGCTCGCCTGGCTGCTACACCAGCCAGGGTCGATGATCCCGCTCATCGGAGCCCGGCACGTAGCGCAACTGGACGACAACCTCGGCTGCCTGGACGTCGAACTCCATGCCGGACATCTCGAACGCCTCGACAAGTCGAGCCACATCGACCGGGGATTCCCCCACGACTTCATCACCTCGTCCGCCATCCTCGACCAAGTACACGGCAACACCTATCCCCGGCTCAGCGCCCGACCACGGTGGGGACGATAGGCGCCAGAGACGGATCCTCGCGTTCGGATGTCACGTCCGACGCCGTCGTCGCGTCTTGAGGGGGAACGTGGAGCTCGGGGAGGTTGGGATGAACGTCGCGCTATGGGTGGGTCAGGCGCTACTGGCGCTGGTGTTCGTGTATTCGGGAGCGGCGAAGGTGTCCCAGTCGAAGGACAGGCTCCTCAAGATGGGACAGACTGGCGCCTTCGTGTTTCCGTTGCCACTGCTCCGCTTCGTCGCGTGCTGCGAACTACTCGGGGCACTCGGCATTATCCTGCCCCCTGGCTCACACATAGGGTTGTGGTCCTTACCCCGCTCGCCGCCGTGGGCTTCGCGGCGGTCATGTTCGGCGCAGTCACGTGGCGTCGTGACCGGTTCCCGCGGGCCGGGAGCGACAACGACTCCCGCGGGCCGGGCCGTGATCGCCAATAGTGGGACATGGCGGCCACATATGGCCCTCATGTCCCATTGTCGCTGATCATGCCTGTGGGTCGGTGGTGCTCAGGCGGGGCGGACCAGGAGCGCGACCGGGTAACGGGCGAGCAAGGCAGACAGGCGGGGGGTGGCGCCGTCGATCGCCGTGTCGGTGACGACGTCGTACCAGTCCGCGGCGCCGTCGGGCAGCGCCAGCACGGTGTCGCCCCAGCCCCCGCGCGCCGCCAGCCCGACCGGCAGCCGGGTGGCCACGGCGACGAGCGACGACGAGCGCTGGAACGCCACCGCGTGCTCGGCGGCCGGTCCGTCGGCGGTCAGGGGCCGGTAGCCCGCGAACACCTCGGGGCGGAACCGGCGCAGCCGCAGCGCGCTCGTCGTCACCAGCTGCTTGGCCGCCCCCACGGCGTCGACCTCGGGCAGCCAGCCCTCGTCGAGCCGCGCCAGCAGCGCGTGGCGCAGCGCCCAGTCGACCGGTCTGCGGTTGTCGGGGTCGACGAGGGAGTACTCGAAGAGCTCTGTGCCCTGATAGACGTCCGGCACCCCGGGACCGGCGAGCTGCAGGAGCTTCTGGCCCAACGAGTTCGACCAGCCCGGGCCGCTGATGCGCGCGACGAGCTGCTCGATCTCGGCCACGCAGCCCGGCGTCGGCGAGCACGGCGGCGGGCCACGCCGCGACGGCCTCGTCCACCTCGGCGATCGGCTCGACGTGGCTGGTGACGAGCTTGGCTTCCTTCGCCGCCTTCGTGAGGTAGCCCGCCATCCGCTGCGCCGAGATCGGCCACGCGCCGACGAGGTTCTGCCACGCCAGCAGATCCAGCGAGCGGTCGGGCAGCGGGTGGCGCGCCGACCAACTGCGCACGCACTCGGTCCACTCGCGGGGGATCTCGGCGAGCACTGCGAGGCGCGCCCGAACGTCCTCGGAGCGCTTGGTGTCGTGGGTGGACAGCGTGGTCATGGTGGCGGGCCGGGACGCCTCCCGGCCAGCCAGCGCGGCGTGGAACTCGGCGGGGGAGACGCCGAACCGGTCCGGTGCCCCGCCGACCTCGTTGAGCGCGACGAACCTGTTCCAGCGGTAGAACGTGGTGTCCTCCACGCCCTTGGCCATCACCATGCCCGAGGTCTGCTGGACGCGGGTGGCGAGCTCGCCGTGCGGATCGGCGAGCATGCCTGCGTAGAGTGCGTCGAGCACGTCGGCGAGGTCGGGGCGGTGGGTGCGGGCGATCGACACCGCGGTGTCCAGCGCTGCCCGGCCCTCCGGAAGGTACGAGCGGTAGACGGGGAAGCCGCACAGGAGCTCGGCGACGGCGTCGCGGGTGCGCTCGGCAGCCACCCCGGTTGCGCGCTCGGCGGTCTCCTCGGTTGCGCGCTCGGCGGCGATCTCGGTTGCGTGCTCGGCGGCCACGCCTGTTGCGCGTTCGGCCGCGCGCGGCAGCCCCGGGACGAGCGCGGCGATGCGGCGCACCTCGGCCGCCAGGATCGTGTCGGCCACCTCGCGGCGGGCGGCGTGCTCGGCCGCGTTGAGCGACTCGCGGCGGCCGGTGTGCTCGGCCGCGAACTGAGTGAGCAGGCCCGCGCCGTCGGGGTCGACGAAGACGCCCTGGATCTCCCGCAGCGCCTCGTAGCCCGAGGTGCCGTCCACCGGCCAGGACGCGGGCAGCGCCTCACCCAGCCCGAGGATCTTCTCGGCCACCAGCCAGCGCTCCGGCCCGATCGCGGCCCGCAGCCGCCGGGTGTAGCCGCCGGGGTCGGAGAGGCCATCGGGGTGATCCACGCGGATGCCGTCGACCGCGCCCTCGGCCACCCAGCGCAGGATCTCGGCGTGCATGGCCTCGAACACGTCCGGATCTTCGACGCGCACTGCGGCCAGCGTGGAGACGTCGAAGAAGCGGCGGTAGGTCAGCTCGGCCGCGCCGCGCTTCCACGAGCAGAACCGGTAGTGCTGGCGCTCGTGCACCTCCTGCGGGCTGCCGCCGCCCGTGCCCGGGGCGACCGGGGCGACGTGCTCGTAGTAGCGCAGCTCGTCGCCGTCGTCGGAGAGAGCGAGCTCGGAGAGCGCCTTCTCCTCGTCCGCGTCCAGCACGGGGAGCAGGATCGGGCCCGCGGCCCAGTCGAGGTCGAAGTACGCGGCGTATGCCGACTCCCGGCCGTGCCGCAGCACGTCCCACCACCAGGGGTTCTCCTGGGGCACGGCGACGCCGAGGTGGTTGGGCACGATGTCGACCACGAAGCCCATGCCGTGCTCGCGGACCCGGGCCACCAGGTCGCGGAGGCCCTCGGGTCCCCCGCGCTCCGCGGAGATCCGGGTGGGGTCGACAACGTCGTAGCCGTGGTTGGAGCCCGCGCCCGACTCCAGCAGCGGCGACGCGTAGAGCGCGCCCACGCCGAGCGCGTCGAGGTAAGGCAGCAGGTGCTGGACCTGCTCGAAGGTCTGGTCCCTCGAGAACTGGATGCGGTAGGTCGAGGACGGGACGGGGCGGGAGCGCTGCCGGTCCGCGGGCACGCGGCCTCCTCGGCGGGATCGGAGACGGGTGGGGCCAACGCTATCCCTGCTTTTCCCACCTGGTCTCGGGCGGCCCTCTCGCGGGTAGCTCTTGATCACGGGGTTGGGTGGGGTCGACCTTCAGCAGGGCCCCGGAATGCGCGCGAACGGGACACCAGCGGGGTTCGAAGCACCCTTCGAAAACCCCGCTCCTGTCCCGTTCGCGCGCCAGTAGCGGCCGGGCTGGGCCGATGGCTGGGCGGCCGGGCTGGGCTGGTGGCTGGGCGGCCGGGCTGAGGCGGTGGTGGGGCGGCCGGGCTGGGCTGCTGGCGGGGTGGCTGGGCTGGGCTGCTGGCGGGGTGGCTGGGCTGGGCCGATGGCTGGGCGGCCGGGCTGGGCCGGTGGCTACGCGGCCGCCGGGCGCCCGGCTAGTCGAGCCGCCCGGCTAGTCGCCGGCTAGTCGAGCCGCTGCAACACCAGCACGGAGCGCGCGGGCACGAGCTGGGTGTCGCCGCCCTTGGCGACGGGCGGCTCGGCGGCGACGACGCCCGGCGCGGTGGACAGGGTGCTCACTTCGCCCGCCGCCGTGTCGACGACGATCGCCCACCGCTCGCCGTACTCCACACCGGGCAGCGTGACCTCGATGATCCTCGTAGTGGGCGTTGTAGCAGAGCAGGAACGAGTCGTCCGTGACCCGTTCGCCGCGCGGGTCGGCCTCGCTGATGCCCCAGGCCGTTGAGGAACGCCACCACGCAGCTTGCCGAAGCCCGAGTCCCAGTCCTCGCCGGTTCATCTCCTGCCCCGAAGGCTGGAACCAGGCGATGTCCGGTAGGCCCGACCACCGGTTCTGCCCCTCGACGCGGCGTGGGCGGGCGATCGGGCGGCCCGCGAAGAACCGGCGGCGGCGGAACACCGGGTGCGCGTGCCGCAGCGCGATGACCCCCGCGGTGAACCCGACCAGCGCCGCGTTCTTCCCGAGCTCCGCCCAGTCCACCCAGGACGGTGGGGTTGTCCTGGCAGTAGACGTTGTTGTTGCCGTCCTGGGTGCGGCCCATCTCGTCGCCGTGCAGCAGCATCGGTACGCCCTGGGAGAGCATCAGGGTGGTGATGAAGTTGCGCTGCTGGCGCTCGCGCAGCGCCAGCACCGTCGCGTCGTCGGTGGGGCCTTCGACCCCGCAGTTCCACGAGCGGTTGTGGCTCTCCCCGTCGTTGCTGTCCTCGCCGTTGGCCTCGTTGTGCTTCTCGTTGTAGCTGACGAGGTCGTGCAGCGTGAAGCCATCGTGCGCGGTGACGAAGTTGATCGACGCGTAGGGGCGGCGGCCGTCGTCCTGGTAGAGGTCGGAGCTGCCCGCGATACGCGAGGCGAACTCGCCGAGGGTGCCGGGCTCGCCGCGCCAGAAGTCGCGCACGGTGTCGCGGTACTTGCCGTTCCACTCGCTCCACAGCGGGCGGGAAGTTGCCGACCTGGTAGCCGCCCGGCCCGACGTCCCACGGCTCGGCGATGAGCTTCACCTGGCTGATCACCGGGTCCTGCTGGACGAGGTCGAAGAACACCGACAGCCGGTCGACGTCGTAGAACTCGCGGGCCAGCGTGGAGGCGAGGTCGAACCGGAACCCATCGACGTGCATCTCCGTGACCCAGTAACGCAGCGAGTCCATGATCAGCTGCAGCGTGTGCGGGTTGCGGACGTTCAGCGAGTTGCCGGTGCCCGTGTAGTCCATGTAGTACCGCGGGTCGTTCTCGACAAGGCGGTAGTAGGCGGCGTTGTCGATGCCGCGCATGGAGAGCGTGGGGCCCATGTGGTTGCCCTCGGCGGTGTGGTTGTAGACCACGTCGAGGATCACCTCGATGCCCGCGCCGTGCAGGTCGCGCACCATCGCCTTGAACTCCTGCACCTGGCTGCCGGGTCGGCTGCCTTGCGCGCGCGTAGGCGTGGTGCGGGGCCAGAAAGGCGATGGTGTTGTAGCCCCAGTAGTTCGAAAGGCCCTTCTGCTGCAGGTGATGGTCGTTGAGGAACTCGTGCACCGGCATGAGCTCGACCGCGGTGACGCCCAGCGTGCGCAGATGTTCGAGCATCACCGGGTGGGCCAGCCCGGCATAGGTGCCGCGCAGCGCCGCGGGGATCTCGGGGTGGCTGACGGTGAGCCCGCGCACGTGCGCCTCGTAGATCACCGTCTCGTGGTAGGGGATGCTCGGTGACCGGTCGGTGCCCCAATCGAAGAACGGGTTGACCACCACCGACTTCGGGACGTGCCTCGCGGAATCGGTCGTCGTTGCGACCCTCGGGATCGTCGAACGGATAGCCGAAGACGGCCTCGTCCCACAAGACCGGCCCGTCGAGGGCCTTGGTGTAGGGATCGACGAGCAGCTTGGCCGGGTTGCACCGCAGGCCACGGGCCGGCGTCATAGGGCCCGTGCACCCGGTAGCCGTAGCGCTGCCCGGGCTCGACCGTGGGCAGGTAGCCGTGGTGGACGAACCCGTCGACCTCGGTCAGCGTGACCCGCGTCTCCTTTCCGCGGGCGGAGAAGAGGCACAGCTCGACGTGCTCGGCCACCTCGGAGAAGAGCGCGAAATTGGTACCCGCGCCGTCATAGGTGGCGCCTAGTGGGTAGGCGTGGCCCGGCCACGGCCGCATGGCAGATCCCTCGTCTCGTCGGGGTGCACGGGGGTGTGGCACCCGACCGCGAGGCTACCGGTGCCCCCCGACATTTCGCGCACCTCAGCAACGCCGGGCGCCGACGGGCCGCCCCGCGGATCCCGCCGGGACCGCGGTCGTCCCGGTCGACGGCGGCGTGCGTGGCGGTGGTGCGCGGCATGATCGGCAGGCTAGTCTCGGCGGTCGATGAGCACCTTATTCACTAAGATCATCGATGGCGAGCTGCCCGGCCGGTTCGTCTGGTCCGACGACGACGTCGTCGCCTTCCTCTCGATCAACCCGCTCGGCCCGGGGCACACCCTGGTGGTGCCGCGCGCGGAGGTCGACCAGTGGCTGGATGCCGACGCGGGCCTGCTGGCCCACCTCTCGACGGTCGTCCACGCCGTGGGCGCCGCCGCGCGGGAGGTCTGGCATCCGCCGCGGGTGGGGGTGATCGTGGCCGGGTTCGAGGTGCCGCATCTGCACGTGCACGTGTTCCCGGCCTGGGACCTGCGGGCGTTCAACTTCGCCAACGCCGCCACGAGCGTCGACGACGCCGAACAGGATGCCCACTGCGAAACCTTGCGCGCCGCTCTGCGCGCCGCCGGACACAGCGCGCACGTGCCGTCCTGAAGCGGTGCAGCTCGTCCTCGTCCGGCACGCGCTCCCGGAGCTGGTGCAGGGCACTTCGGGAACGGCCGACCCGGCGCTGACCCCGCACGGCCGAGCGCAGGCCGCCCGGCTGGTCGCGGCGGTCGGCCCGGACGTGGCCGGGCTGTACACAAGCCCGATGGTCCGCGCCCGGGACACCGCCGCGCCACTCGCCGCCGCGCTGGCCGTCACCCCGACGGTCGTCGCGGACCTGCGTGAGTACGACGCCGAGGTGGCGCACTACGTGCCGGTGCACGAGATGGCGCAGCTCGACCCCGACGCATGGGACCGCATCAGGGCCGGGCTGCTGCCCGCCTATGTCGACGGGCCCGCCTTCACCTCCCGGGTCACCGCGGCGCTCGAACGGGTGGTCGCGGCCCACGAGGGGCGGGCGACCGCCGTGGTGGTCGCGCACGCCGGCGTGATCAACACCTGGCTCGCGCACCTCCTCGGCATCGCCCGCCCCCTCGCCTTCCCGCTCGACTACGCGGGCGTCACCCGGGTGCTCGCCGCACGGGACGGTCGACGTTCCGTCCGTACGGTGAACGAGATCGCCCATGTGGCGGATCTCCTGGGCCCGGTCGCGGGCACGGTGGAGGGCTGATCGCGCCGAAGGTGCCTCATGTCCACTCCTTTCCACGCATGGCCGCCTCCTTCCTTCGTCGGACCGCTCTCCAGGGAAAAGCGGAGATCTGGATGCGACGGCGAGACGCCGGTGCGGACCGCCGGGGCCACCCGCGCCGGGCCAGACTGACATGTGCGGGCCGCCGTTGAGGGTGATTCGGAAAACTCGCTGACCTGCCGGAACCACGCTCCGCAACCGGCGGAGCACGCTGGACCGGGTGGGCGAGTGGCGGTGCGATGACCGGGGCGCCTGCTCGGCAGACGGACTAACCCGGGGGAATCGGTCGTCGCGACCTGCGCTCGTGGCCTAACCTGGCCGGGCCCCCCAACCGTCAGGACACGCATGTCGCAGAGTGCGTTGCGGACGTTCCTCCGGCAGTGGAAGCTCTGGAGCCTCGCCGCCCCGCTGATCATGGCGTTGCTCGCCGTCGAGTGCTGCGCGGCGCTGCTCGTGGTCGTCGGCGTGCTGCTGCCCCCCGCGGGGCTGGATGCGCACGCGGCCGGGCGCACCGCGGTGCTGCTCGTCGTCGTGGCGGTGCTCCACGCCGAGCTGGGCCGCAACGCCGAACGGGTCCGCAGACGCACCATCGCGGGCGAGATGCACGTCAACATGGCGTCGGTCTGGTTCTTCGCGGCGGCCGCGCTGCTGTCGCCGGGCTGGGCGGGCGTGTGCGCGGTCGTCGTGCACGGACACCTGTGGTGGCGGTCGGTGGGGCCCCGCGTGCCGCCGCACCGGCAGGCGTACACAACGGCGGTGTTCGTGCTGGCCACGGTGGCCGCCTCGGCGGTGATGGCCTGGCTGCGCGGCGGACTGCCGGTGAGCGCCGGGATGCTCGTGCTGGCGGCCGGGCTGCTGGTGTTCTTCACCGTCAACACGGCGCTGGTCGCAGGGGCCATGGCGGTCGCCGATCCGCCGTCCGGGGTGGCCCAGGCCGTCGGCACGGCCGACGAGAACCTGCTGGAGATCGCCACGCTGTGCGTCGGCGCGCTCGTCGCCGCCGTGATGGCGGTCAACCCGTGGCTGGTCCTGCTGTCGATGCCGCCGCTGCTGGTGTTGCAGCGCGCCGTGCTCGTGCGGCACCTGGAACGGGTCGCGAGCATCGACGCCAAGACCGGGCTGCTCAACGCGGCCGCCTGGCACGCGCGGGCCGAGCGGGCGGTCACCCGGCCCGGCCGGGGGCCCGCGCCTGCGGCGGTCATGGTCCTCGACCTCGACCACTTCAAGGACGTCAACGACACGTACGGGCACCTCGCGGGCGACGAGGTGCTGGCCGCCGTGGCCGCCGCGTTGCTCGCCGAGGTGCGCGAGGGCGACCTCGTCGGCCGGTTCGGTGGCGAGGAGTTCGTGATCCTGCTGGCGGGCAGGCCGGACCGGACGGATGTGGACGCCCTCGCCGCGGCCCAGACCGTCGCGGACCGGATCCGGCGGCGGGTCGCCTCGCTGACCGTCGGCCTCGAGACCCCGGACGGCCCGCTGACGATCGCCGGGCTGAGCGTCTCGGTGGGCGCGGCGATGCGCCCGGACGGCCATGGCGACCTGCACACCCTCGTGCATGCGGCGGACACGGCCCTCTATGCGGCCAAGCGGGCGGGCCGCAACCGGGTCAGCATCGGTGCCGTCCCTGCACCGGGCACTGAGATCGGGATCCGGTCCGGCGCGGCGGTGGGCGTGGAGCCCGCCGCGGTTCCCGCGTCGCCGTCGCCGCCGTCGCCATCGCCGTCGGTGTTCGTGTCCACGCCGCGACCGCCGCGACCACCGCCGTCCTGACGATGCGCCCGGCGGACGCCGTCAGTTCCAGTCCCTGTTCATGCCGGTCTCGCCTCCTCTCCACCTCGAGGGGTAGCTCAACTGTTCGCGGGAACGTGTAACAATATGTCGTTCTGAGCAGGGCGTTTCGTACCGGACCGCGCTGAACTGGTTCCACGCTGGGACGCTGCCGGTGCCTGCCCGGCAGCTTCCGACCGGCACGATCCTGGTCGACCCGCCGGTCCGGGAGACCGGCGTGACCGTGGCGTACTGCCGGGTGTCGAGAGAAGGGACCTGGAACGCCAGGCCGGGCGGGTGCTGACCGGGGCCAGCGAACGCGGACTGCGGATCGACCGCACCGTCACCGAGATCGGGTCCGGGCGGGGCGGGCGCCGCACCAAGCTGCGCAAGCTGCTGTCCGACCCGACGGTGGCGACGATCGTGGTCGAGCACCGCGACCGGCTCGCACGGTTCGGGGTCGAGTACCTGGAAGCGGCGCTGGCCGCGCATGGCCGGTCCGTGGTGGTGCTCGACGACTCCGAGGTCGCCGACGACCTGGTGCGGGACATGACCGAGGTGCTCACCGCGATGTGCGCGCGGCTGTATGGGCGCCGCTCCGCCGCCCGCCGGGCCGCTGCGGCCGTGCACGCCGCAGCGAACCTGCCCGATGGCGAGGACACGTCGTGATCCGCGCCTACCTGTTCGCGCTCGACCCGACCCCGGAGCAGGAGCAGGCGTTCCGGTCGCACTGCGGGGCGCAGCGGTTCGCCTACAACTGGGCGCTCGCCCGGATCAAGGCGAACCTGGACCAGCGAGAAGCCGAGCGCTCCTACGGCCTCGACGGGGGCGCGTTGACCCCCCGTACGCGCCGTGGAATGCCTACGGCCTGCGGAAGGCGTGGAACGGCGTCAAGGACACCGTCGCGCCGTGGTGGGCCGAGAACAGCAAAGAGGCGTACTCGGCCGGGTTGGCGAACCTCGCCACCGCCCTCACGAACTGGTCCGACAGCAAGAATGGCACCCGCAAGGGCCCGAAGGTGCGGTTCCCCCGGTTCAAAGGCAAGCGGGCCCGGCGGTCGTGCCGGTTCACCACCGGCGCGTTCGGCCTGACCGCCGATCGGCGGCACGTCCAGCTGCCCCGGATCGGCGCGGTCCGCACCTGCGAGTCCACCCGGAAGCTGGCCCGCAGAATCGAGCGCGGCGAGGCGCGGATCCGCTCGGCGACCCTGTCCTGGCAGCGCGGGCGCTGGCACGTGTCGTTCTCCGTCGAGCTGCCCGACGTCGACCCGGCCGCGCGTGAGCACGGCCGGGTGGTCGGTGTGGACCTGGGCATCAAGTCCCTGGCGGTGCTCTCGACCGGTGAGGTTGTGCCCAACCCGCGCCGCCTGGACGGCGAGTTGCGCAGGCTGCGCCGGTATCAGCGCGGGTGTTCGCGGCGTCACGGCCCGGACAAGCACGCAAAGACCGTGCCGTCGAATCGGTGGCGCAGGGCCAAGGCTCGGGTCGCGGTCCTGCACACCCGCGTCGCCAACGCCCGCCGCGACGGGCTGCACAAGCTGTCCACCCGCCTCGCCCGCGACCACGGCGTGGTGGTGGTCGAGGACCTGCACGTGGCCGGGATGATGCGGAACAAGCGGCTGTCCCGCCACATCGGGCAGCTCGGCATGGCTGAGCTGCGCGGGTTGGTTGCCGTGGGTATTACTATTACTCCAGCCGGGTGCGGGCCGCGCCGTCCTGGCCGTCGAGATCGCCGCGGTGGCCCTCGTGCCCGCGCGAATGGGTGACGCGCGCCATGGATCGCCTGCACCGCGCTGCACTCCGGGGCGAGCCCGAGATCTGACGCTCTGTGATCGGACGGTCGCGCAGGACCACCCCCATGTGCGACCGCCTGCCCACTGACACGCCGCGCGCCCGTGACTAGTGTCCTCCACCGGAGATCCGTTTCGGCGATCCGGGTGTGCGTCGGGAGGGCGCTGGTCCGAGCCTCGTACCGGGCGTAGTCGGCCGGACCCGGCAACGCCGCCGACGTGCTGGGGTGTCGAGATATGCGGCGGACTTCCGGTGGGGGGCGCTAGCCTCGCCCGCAGAGCAGGGACAGCATCGTCGGCGGAGGAGGGACCCGGTCGTGGATCTGCCGCCCCGCGCGCTCGCCTGGGTGCTCGTCGTCGAGCTCGCCGCCGTCGCGGCCCCCGTGATCAGCACCGCCACCACGGTCGACGGACCGCCCCGGCCGTCGGCGCTCGGGGTCGCGGCGCTGCTCGTCCTGCTGTCCGTGGCGCACACCGAGCTCGCTACCGGTATCGAGCGCAACCGTCGCCGGGTCGCACAGACCTCCTACTTCGACCTCAGCTCGGTATGGACGTTCGCGGCCGCAGTGCTGTTGCCGCCGCTGCTCGCCGCGGCCGTCGTGCTCGTGGTCTACGCGCACCTGTGGCAGCGGGTGTGGCGTCCGTCGGAGGTGCCGCTGCACCGCCACGTCTACACGACCGCCACCGTCGTGCTCGCCGCCACGGCCGCCCACAAGGTCGTGACGGGGGCGGGCGGGCTGCCGTCGGACCCGGCGGACCTGGCTGGCGCGCTGGGCGTCCTCGCCGCGGTGTTCGTCTACACCGTGGTCAACACGGTGCTGATCGCCGTGGCCATCGGGCTGTCCCGACGCGTGACCGATCCGCGGGAGCTCATGGGCCGCTGGGACGACTACGCGCTGGAGATCGCCACGCTGTGCCTCGGCGGCCTCGCCGCCGTCGCGCTCGGTGATGCCCCGTTCCTCGTGGTGCTCGCGTTGCCGCCGATCCTCGTGCTGCATCGCGCGGTGCGGGTGCGCCACCTTGAGGAGGTCGCGAGCCTGGACGGCAAGACCGGTTTGCTCAACGCGACCACCTGGCAGTCGCGCGCGGCCCGGGCCGTCCGCGCCGCGCGCCGGGCACGCACCGGGGCGGGCGTCCTCATCGTGGACCTCGACCACTTCAAGGCGGTCAACGACGAGCACGGGCACCTCGCGGGCGACGACGTGCTCGCCGCCGTGGCCAGTGCGCTGCGGTCGGGCGTGCGCGGCCATGACCTCGTCGGGCGGTTCGGCGGTGAGGAGTTCGTGGTGCTCGTCGGGGCGTTGCCCCCGGGGCAGGCCGGGCGCGTCGAGCTCGACGCCGTCGCGGAAAGGCTGCGCAAGCAGGTCGCCCGGCTCACCGTGCCCGCGGTGGGCGGCATCGTGATCGACGGGCTCACGGCGTCGGTGGGCGGGGCGTGCGTCGGAGCCGATGACCTGGACGGTGCGCTGCGCGCGGCCGACGTCTGCCTGTACGCGGCCAAGCGCGGCGGGCGCAACCAGGTGCGCGTCGCGGGCGACGTCGCGGTGCCCGCCCCCCGGGTCCCGGGCGACGTCCTGCGCCGAGCCGCGAGCGGAGCCGACGCGGTTCCGTAAGCTGGTCGGCGTGAGTGCCGTCCTCCGTTCCGTCCGCACGCCGGCCGACCTGCGGCGTCTCGACGTCGTGGCGCTCGCCGCCCTGGCCGCGGAGGTCCGCCGCGAGCTGGTGTCGTGCGTGTCGCGCACCGGCGGGCATTTGGGCCCGAACCTCGGCGTCGTCGAGCTCACGATCGCCATCCACCGTGTGTTCGACTCACCGCGCGACACCCTCATCTGGGACACCGGCCACCAGGCGTACGTGCACAAGCTGCTCACCGGTCGCCACGACGGATGGGAGCGGCTCAAGCTCACCGGCGGCCCGTCGGGCTACCCGTCCCGGGCCGAGAGCTCCCACGACCACGTGGAGAACAGCCACGCCTCCACGTCGCTGTCCTGGGCCGACGGCATCGCGCGCGGCTACGCGCTCACCGGGCAGCGCCGCCACGTCGTCGCGGTGATCGGCGACGGCGCGCTCACCGGCGGCATGGCCTGGGAGGCGTTGAACAACATCGCGGCGGCGAAGAACCGCAACCTCGTCATCGTCGTCAACGACAACGGCCGCTCGTACGCCCCGACGATCGGCGGGGTGGCCGACCGGCTGGCGTCGCTGCGGCTGCAACCCGGCTACGAGCGCGTGTTGGAAAAGGGCAAGCAGGCGCTCACCCGCACCCCGGTCGTCGGCGGTCCCCTGTACGCGGCGCTGCACGCGCTCAAGGCGGGCGTGAAGGACGCCCTCGCGCCCCAGGAGCTGTTCTCCGACCTGGGCATCAAGTACTTCGGGCCGGTCGACGGCCACAGCGTCGCCGCGGTCGAGTCCGCATTGCGCCGCGCGCGTGGCTTCGGCGGCGCGGTCATCGTGCACGTCGTCACGCAGAAGGGGCGCGGCTACCCGCCCGCCGAGAACGACGTGGCCGAGCAGATGCACAGCCCGGCCGCGTTCGACCCGGTCACCGGCCTGCCGACGGCGCCCCCGAGCGTCACCTGGACGAGCGTCTTCGCCGACGAGCTCGTCAAGATCGGGGCGGTGCGGGAGGACGTCGTCGCGATCACGGCGGCGATGTTGGGCCCCACCGGGCTCGTCCCGTTCGCCGAGGCGTTCCCGGAGCGGTGCATCGACGTCGGCATCGCCGAGCAGCACGCCCTCACCTCGGCCGCGGGGCTGGCGTACGCGGGCCTGCACCCGGTGGTCGCGGTGTACTCGACGTTCCTCAACCGGGCCTTCGACCAGCTGCTCCTCGACGTCGCGCTGCACCGGCAGGCCGTCACGCTCGTGCTGGACCGGGCGGGCGTCACCGGCAACGACGGGCCCTCGCACAACGGCATGTGGGACCTTTCGCTTCTGGGCATCGTGCCGGGCATGCGGGTGGCGGCGCCGCGCGATGCCGCCACGCTGCGCGAGGAGCTGGCCGAGGCCGTCGCGGTCGACGACGGGCCCACGGCGATCCGGTTCCCCAAGGGTGCGGTGATCGACTCGGTGCCCGCGGTGCGCCGGGTCGACGGCGTCGACGTCCTGCACGAAGGGCGCGAGGTCCTGCTCGTCTGCGCGGGCGCGTTCGGGCGGCTCGGCGTGGCCGCCGCGACGCGGCTGGCGCGGCAGGGGGTGTCGGTCACCGTCGTCGACCCGCGGTGGGTGCTGCCCGTGCCCGCCGCGGCCGTCGCGATGGCGCGGGAGCACGGGCTCGTCGTCGCCCTCGCCGATGGCGGGCGGCACGGCGGGTTCGGCTCCGCGCTCGCCGACGCCTTGCGCGCGGCGGAGTGTGACGTGCCGGTGCGGGACCTCGCGATCCCCCAGGAGTTCCTCGAGCACGGCAGCCGGGCCGACGTGCTGGTCGCCGTCGGGCTGGGGGAGCAGGATGTCGCCCGGCGGATCACGGAGTGGGCGGCCGCACTGCTGCCCGACCGTGCAGCGGAGGAGCCACGCTGATGCGGGTACTCGTGGTGGAGGACGAGACGGCGCTGGCGGACGCGGTCGCCCGGGGGTTGCGCCGGGAGGGGATGGCGGTGGACGTCGCCTACGACGGCGACTCGGGCCACGAGAAGGCCACCGTCACCCGATACGACGTGGTGGTGCTCGACCGGGACCTGCCCGGGATGCGGGGCGACGACCTGTGCGCGCAGATCGTCTCCTCCGGCGCCACCACGCGGGTGCTCATGCTCACCGCGAGCGGCACACTGGCCGACAAGGTCGACGGCCTGTCCCGTGGCGCCGACGACTACCTCGCGAAGCCGTTTGACTTCCCCGAGCTCGTGGCCCGCTGTCGCGCGCTCGGCAGGCGGGCAACCCCGGCCGCGCCGCCGCTGCTGACGGCCGACGACGTCGTGCTGGACCCGGCCCGGCGCACCGTCAGTCGGGCCGAGCGGTCGCTCGACCTCACCCGCAAGGAGTTCGGGGTGCTGGAGGTGCTGCTCGCCGCGCAGGGGGCCGTGGTGAGCAGCGAGGAGCTGCTCGAGCGCGTGTGGGACGAGAACGCCGACCCGTTCACGACCACGGTGCGGGTCACGGTCATGACGCTGCGCAAGAAGCTCGGCGATCCCGGCGTCATCGAGACGGTGGTCGGGGCGGGCTACCGGGTCCCCGCAGCGGGGTAGCGGTGCGCGCGCCCGCCCGGTTCGGACCCCGCACAGCTTGTGGCGTCCTCGCACAGGTTCGAATCCGCCGTGTGCGCGTCGTTGCGGGGGGCGGCGGTGCGCCGGTTTAGCGGGGTCGGGCTGCGACCCCGGCTCACGGCCGTGTGCACCGGGGTGGTGGCGCTGGTCAGCGCGCTGCTGCTGTGGCTGGGCTGGCTGCTGGTCGGCGGGGTGGCGCAGGCGCCGTCGCTGCCACCGGGGAGCCTTGTGCGCGTCAGCGGTCGGGTCGTGCCGTCCGAGCAGGTCTCGGCCGCCGTGGGCGCGGCGGCGCGCGAGGCGGTCCTCCGGGCGGGGCTGGTCGCGTTCCCGCTGGTGGTGGTGGCGGCGGCGCTCGTGTCGTGGTGGCTGGTCGGGCGGGTGCTGGGCCCGCTGCATGCCGTCACGGCGACGGCGCGGCGGCTGTCGGTGGAGTCGTTGGACACGCGCACCGGCGTGCGTGACGCGCGGGGTGAGGTGGCCGAGCTGGCGGCGGGCTTCGACGCCATGCTCGACCGGCTGCAGGCCGCGTTCGAGGCGCAGCGGCGGTTCGTCGCCAACGCCAGCCACGAGCTGCGCACCCCGCTGTCGGTGCTGCGGACCGAGGTGGACGTCACGCTCGCGGACCCGGCCGCCGACGTGGAGGAGCTGCGGCGGATGGGCGCGGTCGTGCGGGAGGCCACGCGGCGGGCCGACGACCTCGTGTCGGGCCTACTGATGCTCGCGCGGGCCGAGAGCGGGGCCGAGCTGGGGGAGCGGGCGCCGCTGGACCTGGCCGACCTGGTGGTGCCTGCGCTCGCCGCGGTGCGGGCGGACGCGACCGCCCGCGGTCTGCGCGTGCTGTTGCGCACCGCCCCGGCCCCGACGCACGGCGACCCCCTGCTCATGGAGCGGGTGGTCGGCAACCTGCTGGAGAACGCGGTGCGGCACAACGTCGCGGGCGGGTGGCTGGAGGTGTGCACGGGCCCGATCGGTGCCGTCGGGTATGCGGGCGGCCCTGGTGGCAGGGTCGACGTGAGCGGCGGCGCGGGTGGTGTGGGCGCGGTCGGCGGTGGGGTGGTGGTGCGGGCGGCGGGGTTTCGGTGGCGGTGCGGGCGGCGTGGGCGGTGGCGGCGGGGGTGTCGGTGGCGGGGGTGGCGGTTTCGGTGGTGCCCGTGTCGCGGGTGTCGGTGGTCGTGGTGTCGGTGTCGGTGGTGCGCGTGTCGGTGCGGGCGCGGGCGGCCGATGGTGGTGGTGCGGGCGCCGGTGGTGGTGCGGGCCCGGTCGCCGTCGGCGGGGGCCGAGGTGCGGGCAGCGTGGGTGGGGGAGCCGGTGCGGGGGGCGGGGTCGAGCTGCGGGTGGCGTCCAGTGGGCCGGAGGTGGCGCCGGACCGTGTAGCCGAGCTGTTCGAGCCGTTCCGCCGGGGCCCGGTGGAGCGCACGGGAGCGGCGCGGGGCGTGGGGCTGGGCCTGTCGATCGTCCGCGCGGTGGTGCTTGCCCACGGTGGCAGCGTGGAGGCCCGGCCGGTCGTGGGCGGCGGCCTGTCGGTAACGGTGCGCCTGCCCCCCTGAAGGCGAGTCGCGGTTTCGGGCACGGCGAGTCGCGGTTTCGGGCACGGCGAGTCGCGGTTTCGGGCACGGCGAGTCGCGGTTTCGGGCACGGCAGATACCGGCCCTCCGGACGGCGCAGGTTGTGAGAACGGCCCACCGCCCGGCCACGACCGGTCAGTGACAGACCGGCCAGCTCCGCGAGCCAGCCGTTGCACCAGGCCCTCCACAAGCATGGCGGTCGCGTCGACTTCGACCCGCTTACCACCCGCACGCCGTCGCCCGGGAGAACACCGGATCCAGCCGGCGTCGTCGCGCGTCGCGGGACCGGCCGGGTTCTACTCAACGGCGCTGTGGCTGCGGGCCGCGTTCGCCAATCTGCATTACGACATCCATCACGCTGTCGCCGATGGCGAGCTGGTGGCGGTCAACTCGACGATGAACGGACGTCACGTCGCGCCGTGGCCGGTCTACACCGAGGACGGCGCGCTGGACATCGTCTTCCCGCCGACGCGCCGGACGTTCGCGATGACGCAGTCGCACTGGTTCCGTCTCGAGGATGGCAGGATCATCGAGCACTGGGCCAACAGGGATGACCTCGGAATGGCGCGCCAGCTCGGGTGGCTTCCGCCGTCGCCGATGTTTCTGCTCCGGATGGCGGTGGTCAAGCGGCGCGCGACGCGGGCCGTGTGATGAGGCGCAGGCTCGGGGCGTGTCGAGGATCCGGACTCGCCGTGCCGACTCTCGCGACTCGCCGTGCCGAAAACCGCGACTCGCCGTGCCGAAAACCGCGACTCGCGGGGGTGAGATGCACGACTCACCGTGAGTGGAGGGCGGGCTCCAGCAGGGGGGCCAGGAGGTCCACCTGCCAGTCCCGGGCGCCGCCCTTGCGAAGCGCGGCGGGGATGTCGCCGTCGGACGGCGGGCTCCAGCACAGCCGCCGCAACAGGTCGGGCTGTAGCAGGTTCTCCATCGGCACGCTGCGCTCCTCGCTGACGCTCGCCAGCGCCGCGCGGGCCGCGGCCAAGCGGGCGGCGGCGGCGGGGTCACGGTCCGCCCAGCGCGCGACCGGCGGCGGCCCGTCGCTCGGTGGGGCGGAGCGGGGGAGGTCGGCGGCGTCCAAGCGGGCGGCCTGGCTGAGCGCCGAGAACCAGTAGGCGGTGAGCCGCCGCTGCGCCCGTCCGCGGAAGACGGGCCGCTCGGCGAGCGCGCCTGCGGTGGGGGGCGCGGCGGTGGCGGCGTCGACGATCGCCGCGTCGGGCAGCACCCGGCCGGGGGCGATGTCGCGTTCGGCGGCGAGCCGGTCGCGAGCCTCCCACAGCGCCCGGACGGCGGCCAGCGCGCGCGGCTTGCGCACCCGGTGCACGCCCGAGGTGCGCCGCCACGGCTCGGCCCGCGGCGCGAGCGGCGGCGCCGTGCGCACCGCCTCGAACTCCTGCCGCGCCCACTCCAGCTTGCCCTGCTCGGCGAGCAGCCCGCTGAGGACGTCCCGTAGCGTGACGAGCACCTCGACGTCCAGCGCGGCGTAGACCAGCCAGTCTTCGGGAAGGGGACGGCGCGACCAGTCGGCCGCCCCGTGCCCCTTCTCCAACGCAAGCCCGAGGAGTTGCTCGACCATCGGGCCGAGCCCGACCCGCGGCAGCCCGAGAAGCCGTCCGGCCAACTCGGTGTCGAACAGCTGCGCCGGAACGAGTCCGACCTCCGCGAGGCACGCCAGGTCCTGGCTCGCGGCGTGCAACACCCATTCCGGTCCGCTGAGCGCGGGTGCGAGTGCCGACAGGTCGCTGCGCAGGGGGATCGGGTCGACGAGCGCCGTGCCCGCGCCCGCGCGGCGTAGCTGAACCAGGTAAGCGCGTTGGGAGTAGCGAAAGCCCGATGCCCGTTCCGCATCGACGGCGATCGGTCCCGAACCCGAGGCGAGGGCGGTGGCGGTGTGCGCCAGCGCTGCGGGATCAGTGACGATCGGGGGGAGCCCGTCGGCCGGTCGGAGCAGTGGTGTCGGTGCCGGACTGTCGGACGCGTGCGGTTCGGTCAGCGGATGACTCCGGCACGCATGGCGAGGGCGACCATCTGGGCGCGGTCACCGGTACCGAGCTTGCGGCCGATGCGCGAGAGATGGCTCTTCACCGTGAGCGCGGACAGGCTCAGTGCCTCGCCGATCTCCTTGTTCGACTGGCCGTCCGCGACGAGCTGCAACACCTCCACCTCGCGCGCGGACAGCTCCCGCGGCGTGTTGTCGGTGCCGGGGACGCGTGTGCCGGTGGCGAGCAGGGGCGCGACCGTCGGATCGGCGTAGACCCCGCCGTCGAGCACCCGCTTGACCCCGTCGGTGACGATCGCCGCCGAGGCCGACTTCAACAGGTACGCCTGCGCGCCCGCCTGGAACGCCGACCGCACCGCGTACGGGTCGTCGGAGGAGGCCAGCACGACCAGCCGGTTCCAGCCCAGTGCCCGCAGCTCGGTGACCAGATCGAGGCCGCTGCCGTCCGGCAGGCCGAGATCCAGGATCGCGAGATCGCACGGGCCGTTGGCGTGCGCCCTGCGCCCGGGCCTCCGCGACCGAGGCCGCCTCGTACACCGTACCCGCGCCCATCGAGCGCAGCCGGGCGGCGATCGCCTCCCGGAGGAGCGGATGGTCGTCCACCACCAGCACGGAGAACTGCTCCTCCCGCGGATGCGGGACCATCGCAGGCGACAACACGGGTTGGTGTGGGGACCCTTGTCCCATCACACCGCGCATGGGCGCGCCTTGGCCTACCACGGCCACGTCACTACCTCCCTGGTTACGGTCGTTGCCCCCGACCAGCACCAGATCCCCGGTCGTACAGAGCGTTCGTCCGACCGCCCGGGGAGGTGTCCGAGGAGGAAGCGTAGACCCCCAAGCGGTCTAACGTCGTGTATCGGTTCGAACTTGGCGGGGTGAAAGTTACAGCGTTGTCGATGGCGAACCACCCGATCGGGGGACGATGCTGATCACCGAATGCATCGAACCCGCAGGTGAGGCTGGCAATCAAACCGTCCGATGGGCGAGCGGAACTGCTCCGACCGGAGGTAATCCCGCTGCTACCGCCACGAGCTCACAAAATGCCTCCGCGTGGCGCGTCAGCTCCGGGCCGACGGGCGTCCAGGACGCCCGCAGCTCCACGTCGTCGTCGCGGCGGGGCCCGGAGATGTCCCCGAAGCGGACCGACGACGTCTGGGTGACGGTGCCCCCCAATGCCGTATAGCGGAGCGTCGTGGTGCTCCAGCGTCTCGGTGAGCCAAGACCAGGCGACGACGGGCAGCATCTCGTCGCCGAGCTGCTCCCGCTCCAGCCGGGCCTGGACGAAGCAGACGAGCCGGAACGTGCCCTCCCAGGCCTCCTGGCCCGCCGGGTCATGCAGGAGGATGAGCCGCCCGGAGGTGTCGGGTTCGTCCAGATCCTCGCTCGCAGGCCGCCCGGCGTCGGCCTCAACGCTGAACGCCCAGGTGAACGGGGCCAGCCGAGGCGGAGCGTCCAACGCGGTGACGAACAGCTCCGGCCGCGGGCGCATCGCGTTCAACGCGGCCACGGCACGCCGGAACTCGGCGGGAGGAACGCTCGCGTCGGGCACGAGCCGGGACTCTAAGCTCCGCAGGCCGCGCCCATGGGCAGGCGCGCCGGAAAGCCACCCGGCGTGGGATGCTGGAGAGGTCATGCCTCCGCCATCTGTGGTCGTACCCTCGGTCCGTCGAGATCTGCGTACGGCGCCGTTCCTCGTCGCCGCCCGCGGGGGCAGGCCACAGCGGCGCCCCGTGTGGCTGATGCGCCAGGCGGGTCGCTCCCTGCCCGAGTACCGGGCGCTCCGCGCGGGCACCGCCATGCTGCAGGCCTGCCTCGACCCCGCGCTCACCTGCGAGATCACGCTCCAGCCCGTGCGGCGACACGGCGTCGACGCCGCGATCCTGTTCTCCGACATCGTCGTGCCGCTCTACGTCGCGGGCGTCGGGGTGGACATCGTGCCCGGCACCGGCCCGGTGGTCGCGCATCCGGTGCGGACGGCGGCCGACGTCGCCGCGATGCCCGAGCTCGTCCCCGAGCAGGTCGCCCCGGTGGCCGAGGCCGTCACCTTGCTGCTGCGCGAGCTGGGCGACACCCCGCTCGTCGGCTTCGCCGGGGCGCCGTTCACGCTCGCGTCCTACCTCGTGGAGGGGGGGCCCAGCCGCAACCACGAGCGCACCAAGGCGCTCATGTACTCCACCCCGGACGTGTGGCACGCGCTGATGGGCCGCCTCGCCGACCTCACCGCGACGTTCCTGCGCGTGCAGGTCGACGCGGGCGTCGACGCGGTGCAGCTCTTCGACTCTTGGGCGGGCGCGCTGTCCGAGCGGGACTACCGCCGGTTCGTCCTGCCGCACTCCACGCGCGTGCTCTCGGCCGTCGCGGACGCGGGCGTGCCACGGATCCACTTCGGCGTCGGCACCGGTGAGCTGCTCGGGGCGATGGCGGAGGCGGGCGCGGACATGGTGGGCGTCGACTGGCGGGTGCCGCTCTCCGAGGCCGCCTGCCGCACCGGCCGCCCGGTGCAGGGCAACCTCGACCCTGCCGTGCTGTTCGCCGACCGGGCGCGATGGAGGCGGAGGTGCGTCGCATCCTCGCCGAGGGCAGCCGGGCGCCCGGCCACGTGTTCAACCTCGGCCACGGGGTGCTGCCGGAGACCGACCCGGATGTCCTCACGTGGCTGGTCGAAATGGTGCACAGCGTGGCTCGATGAGCTAGCTTTCGAGCGGATCATCGGCGCAGTGCCGCGAACCGCCCGGTCGAGTGGCATGCGGGATGGGGGAACGCAGCGAGGGAGAGCCCATGAGCGTGCGCGTCGCCGTCGTCGGGGCGGGCGTCGCGGGGCTCGCCGCGGCCCACCGCCTGCGCATGCTGCTCGGCCCCGACGCCGTGATCATGGTCCTGGAGCAGCGCGACCGCATCGGCGGCGTGCTGCGCACCGTGGACCTCGCGGGCAAGCCCTATGACGTCGGCGCCGAGGCGTTCCTCGCGCGGCGGCCCGAGGTTCCGGCCCTGCTGGCCGAGCTCGGGCTGACCGGGCGGCTCGTGCACCCGACGGCGGCGCAGGCGACGATCCGCGCCGCGGGCAGCACCGTGGCGCTGCCGGGCGGCACTGTACTGGGGGTGCCGACGAGCGCGGCCCGGCTGGCGGGGCTGCTGTCGGACGCCGGGCTCGCGGCGGTGACGGCCGAGCCCATGCGCCCGTTGGCCTGGACGCCGGGTGGCGACGTCGCGCTCGGAAGGCTGCTACGGGCCCGCTTCGGCGACGAGCTGACCGACCGGCTCGTCGATCCGCTTCTCGGCGGCGTCTACGCCGGGCGGGTCGACACCCTCGGCCTGCGGCCCACGATGCCCGCGCTCGCCGCCGCGCTCGACGCGGGCGCGGCCTCCCTGACCGCCGCGGCCGACGCCGCCACCAACGGTGAGTCGCGCGTTTCGACGGGCCGAGTTGGCGGTTTGGCCGCGCCCGGCAACGGTGCCAGTCGGCCGATTCGACGGGCCGAGTTGGGGCATCGGGCTCACCCGCCGACGGCGAGACACAGCGTGACGGTGTCTCGGGCTCGGGACCGCAAGGCCGGTCGGGACGGACCGGGTCCGGGGGCTCGCCGTTGCGGGACGGCGCGTCGAAATCGCCAACACATCGTGTCGAAACGCGCGACTCACCCGTGGGGGGGCCGTCGAGCCCGGTGTTCGGCGCCCTCCGCGGCGGCTACCGAGTGCTGCTCGACGCCCTCGCCGACGCCGCCCGCGCCGACCTCCGCCTCGCCACGACCGTCCGCGCCCTCGAGCCCAGCGCGGCGGGCTGGCTCTTGGTGCTGGGCCCGACGACCGCACCCGAAGCCCTCGAGGTCGACGCGGTGGTGCTGGCCGTGCCCGCGCCCGCGGTCGCGCGCCTGCTCCGGCCGGTCGCCCCGGCCGCGGCGGCTGCGGCGGCGGGAATCGAGCTCGCGTCGTCGGTCGTTGTGGCGCTGGCGTTCCGAGAGGAGGACGTGCCCGCGCCCGTCACGTCCGGCGCGCTGGTGGCCGCGGGCGAGCCGCTCGCCGTGAAGGGCGTCACCCACTCGTCCACCAAGTGGGCACACCTCGCGGGCGACGGCCTCGTCCGCCTGCGTGCCTCGCTCGGCCGGTTCGGCGAGGCCACCGCGCTGCAGGCCGACGACGCCACGCTGGTCGCCCGGGTACGCGCCGACCTCGCCGTCCTCGACGGGATACCGCGCCGCACCGGTCGCCGTCCATGTGCAGCGCTGGGGCGGTGGGCTGCCGCAGTACGCGCCCGGTCACGTCGGGCGCGTCGCGACCCTCGACGCGGGCGCTGCCCGACGGGATCGCCGTCGCAGGCGCCGCGCTGCATGGCGTCGGCGTTCCCGCCTGCATCGGTACCGGCCAGGCGGCGGCCGACCGTGTCGCGCGGGCGGTCGTTAGGATCGGGTGATGGCTCGTCTCGACTTCGCCCAGCTCAACAGCACGATCCGTTACACCATGTGGTCGGTGTTCCGCAGCGAGCCGGGGCGGCTCGGCCAGGACCGCGCAGCGGTGGCCGCCCAGCTCACGGAGTACCTCGACGCGCTGGCAGGCAAGGGCGTCATCGTCCGCGGCGTCTACGACCTCGCGGGCATGCGCGCCGACGCCGACTTCATGATCTGGTGGCACGCCGAGACCGTCGAGGCGTTGCAGGCGGCCTACGCCGGGCTGCGGCACACCACGCTCGGCCGGGCCAGCACCCCGACCTGGAGCCAGGTCGCGCTGCACCGGCCCGCGGAGTTCAACAAGAGCCACTTGCCCGCGTTCGTCGCGGGGGAGGAGCCGCGGGCGTACGTGTGCGTGTACCCGTTCATCCGGTCGTACGACTGGTACCTACTTCCCGACGAGGATCGCCGCGCGATGCTCGCCGAGCACGGCCAGGCCGCACGCGGCTACAAGGACGTGCGCGCCAATACCGTGCCCGCGTTCGCGCTCGGCGACTACGAGTGGATCCTCGCGTTCGAGGCCGACGAGCTGCACCGGATCGTCGACCTCATGCGCGACCTGCGCGCCACCGAGGCGCGCAGGCACGTGCGCACCGAGGTGCCGTTCTTCACCGGCCCGCGCGTGCAGCCCGGCGACCTCGTCGCCAACCTGCCGTAGGCCGGGGTCGCGGCTAACCCTCGTCCGACTCCAGCGTGAGCGAGACGCTGTTGATGCAGTACCGCAGGTCTGTGGGCGTCTGGTAGCCCTCGCCCTCGAACACGTGGCCGAGGTGGCTGTGGCAGTTGGCGCAGAGCACCTCCGTGCGCTTCATGCCCATCGAGTTGTCGCTGCGCTCGATCACGGCGTCGCCCGCCAGCGGCGTGAAGAACGACGGCCAGCCGCAGTGTGACTCGAACTTCGTGTCGCTGCGGAACAGCTCGGCGCCACAGGCCCGACAGCGGTAGACGCCCTTGGTCTTGGTGTCGGTGTACTCGCCGACGAACGGGGCCTCGGTGTCCGCCTGCCGCAGCACACGGTATTCGGCGGGCGTGAGCTGCGCGCGCCACTCGGCGTCGGACTTGACGACCTTCGCGGGCTGGTCGGTCACGGGATCCATGTCCCCAGGCTACGTCCTGCGAGGGCGCCACCCGTAGCGCGCAGCAGGCCCGCCGAGAACGCTCAGAACCATGTGGCGAGCACGAATCGCAGCGCGTCCCAGATGCCGCCCGCGGCGACCGCCAGCAGCATGAGCACCACCGTGAGCGCGGCGAACCAGGCGCGCTCGCCTTCCGCGCGGTGGACGGAATCGACGAACCGGGACACGTCGTCGAGGTAGCCCTCTACGGTGAACGCCGGGTGCCGCCGGTGCATGCGGTCGAGGTGGGCGGCGAAGGCCTGGGCCTCCGGGTCATCGCGGTCCAGCCCGATCAGCTCGTCATCGAAGCGATCCGGCATGCCGCCACACACCTAGCCGGTAGCGTGCGATGCCGTGGCGACCAAGGCGGCGGAACTGATCACGGTGCCCGGCCCGGAGGGGCCCCGCGAGGTGCGGCTGACCAGCCCGGACAAGGTGTACTTCCCGGAGCCCGGGATCACCAAGCGGGAGGTCGTGGAGTACTACCGTGCGGTGGTCGACCCGCTGCTCGGGGTGCTGTGCGGACGCCCGACCAACCTCAAGCGCTACCCGGACGGCGTCACCGGCGAGCCGTTCTACTCCAAGCGCCTGCCCAAGGGCGCGCCGGCCTACACCCAGACGGTCCGGGTCACGTTCCCCAGCGGCCGCACGGCCGACGCGTTCTGTCCCGACCGAACCCGCCGTCCTGCTGTGGGCGGCGAACATGGGCACGTTCGACTTCCACCCCTGGCCGGTGCGTCGCCCCGACCCGGACCGCCCCGACGAGTTGCGCATCGACCTCGACCCGCAGCCGGGCACCGACTTCGCCGACGCCGTCGCCGTCGCGGCCGTGCTGCACGAGGTGCTCGACGAGGCGGGCCTGGTCGGGTGGCCCAAGACGTCGGGTGGGCGGGGGATCCACGTCTTCGCCCGGATCCGTCCCGAGTGGGACTTCGTCGACGTCCGCCACGCGGTGATCGCCGTCGCCCGCCGGGTCGCCGAGCGGCTGCCCGAGCGCGCCACCGTGGCCTGGTGGAAGGAGGAGCGCGGTGAGCGCGTGTTCCTCGACTACAACCAGGCCGCGCGCGACCGCACGGTGGCGTCGGCGTGGTCGGTGCGCGGACGGCCGCGCGCCACCGTCTCGATGCCGCTGACGTGGGACGACCTGCCGTCCGTCGAGCCGGAGGACTTCGACGTGCGCACCGTGCCCGGCCTGTACGCGGAGCGCGGCGACCTGCACGCCGAGATGGACGCGCATGCGGGCGGGCTGGAGACCGCCCTGGAGTGGTACGCGGCCGACCCCCGCGGCGACCTGCCCTACCCGCCGGAATATCCGAAGATGCCCGGCGAGCCGATGCGGGTGCAGCCGTCCCGCGCCCGCAACCCGGAGGGCTGAATCACTCAGTCGGTGCTGGACGTGCCGGGCGCGTCCCGGACCACGGTCGTGGGCGCGACGGTCGGGGCCTTCGCCTGCGCGGCCTTCGGCGCGGCCGGGGCCTTGGTCGGTGCGGGAATCACCTTCGGCGCGACCTTGGGAGCCGGGGCCTTGGTCGGCGCGGGCTTGGCCGGGCTCGCGAGCGGCCCGCCGTCGGGCCCGATGGCGAGCCAGATGCCGCCGACGCCCTGGCCGTTGACGATCCCCGGCACCATGTCCTTCGCGTACCGGTAGACCGGCCAACCGGCCACGGTGAGCTGCTTGCTGCCGTCCGGGCGCACGACGGTGCCCATGAGGGTGGGATCGACGCCGTCCAGGCTCGGCTGCCCGTCGGTGAGGACCGGCGGCCAGCTCGCGGCGCACGGTCCGGTGCAGGTGCTCGCGGGCGGCGCGGTTCGATCCTTCGTGTTCCGGTAGAGCGTGAACCCGCCGCTGGTCATGACCGTGCCCACGAACGTGGCCGACGTGGAGATGCCGCCTCTCGTGGGGGTGCTGGTGCCGCCGATGGGCGACCCGTTTCCGACGGGCACGGCCAGGCTTGCGGGGACGTCGTTCTCCGACGTGCCGCAAGCGGAAAGGGCCAGGGGAGCGGCGAGGAGCAGAACCGTGGCGGCTGCCCGCAGTGAAGAGGGGAGCGACATGGTGGCCCACGCTAGGAACGCCCGCCGAGGGCGTGGCCGATGCTGAGGCCCGCGGCGGTCTGCGGCGGGCTGGGCGCGTCGGGCGGACGCCGTTCCCGCCGGACGGCCGTGGTCGCTCAGGATCGGGCCGGTACGCGCGACCACCGCCCGACCACTGACCGACAGAGCGGCCGCTCACCCTCCGGTCCAACCCGGCCGCGGTGACCGGTCCGCGACCGGCGGCCGGGCCGTGCGACCACCGGTCAGCGAATCGGCGAGCGGTGGCGCGTCGCAGATGGGTCGTTTTGCCGGGGATGAGCCTGAAGGGGCCAACCGGCGGTCGGGCCAGTTTCCGCGGCGTTCGGAGTAATGGTCCGCCGCTCATCGCGCGTGCCGTTCAGGTGGGCCCACGGAGTTCTCAGCTTGGCAACCCGTGCCACGGCTGCCCTCATACCGTCGCCGCCATGAACGACGGGCTGCTGCGCACTGCGTGGCTCACCGGGCTGGGCGCCACGGTGGCGGTACCCCCGCTGCTGTGGCTGGCCACGGCGCCCCCGGAACCGATGTGGTCCCGGTTGGCCGTGGTGTCCGGCTTCTTTGCGCTCACGGTACTGGTCTGCGCGGCGGTTCTGCCGAGCCGACTGCGCTCGCTCAACCGCGCGTTCGGCATCGAGAGCGTCATGGAGGTGCACCGGTTCCTCGGCGTCTCGGCGGCCGTGCTGGTGCTCGTGCACCTCGCCTGCGTCGTCGCCAACGATCCGCGCGCGGTGACCCTGCTGAACTTCCCGAGCGCGCCCCCACGCGCCCAGGCGGCGACGATGTCGACGTTGGCGCTGGTGGTCCTGGTCGTCGTCGTCGCACTCAAGAAGCGGCTGCGGCTGTCGTACGAGTCGTGGCGGTGGATGCACGTCGGCCTGGCGGCCGCGGTGCTGGTCTTTGGCGCGCTGCACGTCGTGTGGCTGCAGCACGCCCTCATGGTCCCGGCGATGTCGGGGGCGTTCCTCGTGCTCGTCGCGATCGTCGTCGCCGTAGCGAGCTACCGGTGGCTGTGGCGCGGGCTGCTCGACCCGTCGACCGAGTTCGTCATCAAGGAGGTCCGCTCCGAGAGCCCCACCATCAGCACCGTCGTGCTCGCTCCGCGGGTCTCCGACGGCGCATGGCGCTTCGTGCCCGGTCAGTTCGCCTGGCTGCGGATGGGGCGCTCACCCGCCGCCGAGGAGCACCCGTTCACGATTTCCTCGAGCGCCCGCGACGAGTACACGACCTTCACCGTGCGGCACGCCGGTGACTTCACCCGCACCCTGACCGCGCTCGCGCCGGGCACACCGGTCTGGGTCGACGGTCCGCACGGTGCGTTCTCCGGCGACATCGGACGGTCCTCGGGCTTCGTGCTCGTCGCGGGCGGCGTGGGCATCACCCCGATGATGAGCATGCTGCGCACCGCGGCCGACCGCGGCGACCGGCGGCCCTACCGACTCGTCGTCGTGGCCTCCCGACCCGAGGACCTGCTGTTCCGCGAGGAGCTCGGGTTCCTGCGGACGAGCCTCGACCTGGTGGTCACCGAGGTCATGCGCCGCCCCAGCGACGACTGGGAAGGCCACCACGGCGACCTGGGCTACGGCCTGCTCTCGCTCGTGCTCGCCAGCACCGAGCGGCCCGAGTCGGTCGACTTCTTTCTCTGCGGCCCGCCCGCCATGATCCACGACGCCCTGGAGGTCATCGACGCGCTGGACGTCGACCCCGGTCGCGTCCACACCGAACTCTTCGACTTCGTCTGACGCTCCCCTCCGTCCGACTCGAAAGGCCCCCCACAATGCTCCGCCGGATCCCTCGGTTCCTGCGCGCCTCGATCGTGTTCGCCATCGTGGCCGCGGTCGCGCTGACCGTCTATCAATCCTGGTCCACCGGTGCCGTCGGCACCGGCGGCTGGACCCAGACCCAATGGGGCCCGCTCGGGCCCGCCGACCGTGACCTGCTCGTGAAGGTCCGCCAGGCGAACCTCTGGGAGGGCCCCACCAGCCAGCAGGCGGCGCAGCAGGCCAGCTCGCCCGCGGTCCGCGAGGTCGGCGTGCACCTCGCCGCCGAGCACGCCGACCTCGACGTGCAGACCCGCAAGATCGCCGACCAGCTCGGCGTGCTGCTGCCGACGACCCCCAGCGCCCAGCAGCAGGGGTGGATGGCCGAGATCTCCGCGGCCACCGGCTCGGACTACGACCGGATCTTCGTCCAGCGGGTGCGCCAGGCCCACGGCATCATCCTGCCGCTGCTCGCCCAGGTGCGGGTGAGCACCCGCAACTCGCTGATGCGCGACTTCGCCACCGTCGGCACGCAGTTCGTGAACCGGCACATCGGCTACCTGGAGAGCACCGGGCTCGTGGACTACAACGCGCTCCCCGCTGCGCCGAACCCGAGCGCCTTCACCTTCTCGGGTGCCCCCGGCGGCCAGGACCTCGTGATGCCGATGCTCATCCTCGTCTGCTGCCTCCTGGCGGCCGCCGGGTTCGCCGCGGCCTTCCGGCGCAAGCGCAAGCAGACGCCCGCGCTCATGGTCGACCCCCCGCGCCGCGCCGCCGCTCCCCCCGATCTCGTGGCCATCCCCGGGCCACGGCCGGTGCCGACGGACAGCCATCCGTCGCTGCCACTGATTGTCCCTGTCGAGGTCACCGGGCCCCGGCACGCGGTCCGCCCCCGGGTCCGCAACTAACCGCTCCCCCACTCGAAACGGAAAACCCCCACAATGTCCTCGAACGCTCCCCACAGTTCGATGAGGCGCTACGTGATCGCGGCCGCTGCCGCGCTCGGGTGCCTCCTGCCCGCCGCTTGCGATGTGGCGGCGGCCAGCCCCGGCTACCACGGCAACAACCCCGGACAGGGGCAGCAGGGCGGCCACCGCCACAACGGCGGTGGGAAGACGACCACACCGGCAGGCTCCGCGTCGAGCTCGGCCGCGGCCGACCCGACCGACAACGCGAGTGCCGACCCCACCGTCAATCCGTCCGGTGCGGCAGGCGCCACGGACGACCCCGCCGCGACCGATTCGGCTGCGGCGACGACCGATGCGGCGACGACCGATGCGGCCGCCGCGACGACGACGGCCGCCGCCGACGGCGTCAAGAACAACAACGGCCTCGACGTGCTGGCCCGCGATTGCTCGAAGAGCAAGCTGCCGCCGCACACGGGCTTCCAGGTCGCGCCCGCCTGTGTCTCGACCGCGTTCGGCGAGGTCGCGGACCAGGACAAGGACCCGTCGCTGCTCATCACCGGCTTCCCGTTGCGGGTCCAGCCGAACACGCCGTTCACCCTCAAGGTGAGCACCAAGAACCTGGTACGCGACCGGTTCCTGGGCGCGGCGGCAGGCGGCTACTACCTGGAGAGCTCCGTGCTCACCGCAGACGGGCTGCAGCGCGGCCACTTCCACACCGCCTGCCGGATGCTGGCCAGCCTGAACACCCCGCCCGACCCCGCGGCGGTGCCCGCGTTCTTCCTCGCGACGCAGGACAACGGCGGCGGCGCCACCCCGGACACCGTGTCGGTGAACGTCGACAAGGGCCTGCCCACGCGCGGCATCGCCCAGTGCACCGTGTGGGCCGGTGACGGATCCCACCGCGTGCCGATGATGGAGCGCGCCAACCAGACGCCCGCGATCGACTCGGTCCGGATCCTGGTGGCCTGACCCATGACCGTCCTGACCGACGTCAGTAGTGAGCGGGTGGCCGAGGACCCCGGTCCCGCCGCCGAGCTCGCCCCGATGGTCGAGGTCTGGTTCCGCATCCTCGGCGACCACGTCCCCGACGCGGACCGGCGCTGCCGGGCCTGCACCGGAGTGCGCCGCGCGGCATGGCCCTGCCCGGTGCGGGCGCTTGCCGAACGGGCCCGGCAGTGGCACGCGCTCGGGCTGTCCAGCCGTGGCAGGCGGCTGCCCGGCCTGCGCGGCGCGTCCTGCCCGCTGACCCTGCGGGAGCGGGAGTTTCTGCAGCTCGCCGCGGACGGTTGGCGTGACCTGGAGATCGCCGAGCGGCTGGAGGTGCCGGAAAGGACCGTCCGCACGTCCATCCGGCGGATCGGTCGGGCCGTGGGGGCGCCCGACCGGACGGCCCTGCTCGTGCTGGCGCTCCGGGCAGGTGTCGTCGTTTGATGCGGATCGGGTAAGACCTGAGGCGTGCGGGAGGAGATCGCCGACGTCGCCGTGGTGGGCGCCGGGCCTGCGGGCTCGGCGTCCGCCCTGCGCGTGTTGCAGTTGCGCCCCGACGCGCGGGTGCTGCTGCTGGACGCCGCCGCGTTCCCGAGGGACAAGACCTGCGGGGACGGGGTGGCCGCCCACGTGTTCGACCTGCTCGACGCGTTGGGCGTGCCCGATCTGCGACCGCTCGGCCCGGCCGTGCCCGGGCTGCGGCTGCGCAGCCCGGGCGGACAGGTCGTCGCCCGCCGCTGCGCCCGGCCCAACCACCCGATCCCGCGGGCCGTGTTCGACGCCCGGCTCGTCGACGCCGCGGTGGCCAGGGGCGCGCAGCTGCGCCGCCACCGCGTGCGGGCGTTGCGGGTCGAGGCCGACCGGGTGGTGCTCGACGACCGGTTCGCCGCGCGGGTCGTCATCGGCGCCGACGGCGCGAACTCCGTCGTCCGCCGGTTGACCGGGGCTCCGGTCGCGCCGCCGCGCGCCGTGGCCGTCGCGATCAGGGGCTACGCGCCCATCACGACCCGACCCGACGAGCTGGTGATCGAGTTCGCGCGCGGCCGGTACCCCGCATACGCCTGGGCGTTCCCCCTGGCCGACGGCCGCGCGAACGTCGGGTTCGGCGTGTTCGACCGGCGCGGCGGCGGATCGCGGCGCGAGCTGCTCGCCGCCCTTTCCGACCTGCTGCCCGACCAGCCACCGGACCCGGACACGGTTCGCGGCCACCACCTGCCGCTCTCGACCGGTCCGCGCCACCATCCCGACGGACGGGTGCTGCTGGTCGGCGACGCCGCGACGCTGGTGAACGCGGTCACCGGCGAAGGCATCTACGACGCCGTGGCCTCGGGCGCGCTGGCGGGCCGGGCGGCCCTGCTCGGCGCGGGCGCGGGCCGGGCCCACCGGGAGGCGATGCGGCGGGCGTTCGGGCGCCACCACAGCCACCTCGCCGTGCTCGCCCGGCTCGTGCCGCACACCCGGTTCCTCGACGCGGCCGTCCTCGCGGCCGCGCATGACCAGGCCGTGTTCGACGTCGCCGTGGCCCTCGGCCTCGCGGGCGGCACGGCCGACCTGCACGCCGTGCGCGGCATCGTCGCCTCCTACCTGACCCTGCGCTGAGGCGGCCCCCACCCGGCGTGAGTCGCACGTTCGGCCAACACGGAGCGGCGAATCGTGCGACTCACCGCGGGTGGGGGCGGGCCTGCGCGGGTGGGGGCGAGCCTGCGGGTGGGGGCGAGCCGGTCAGGGTGGGCAGAGGGTGTTCGGGTCCGGCAGCCGACCGTCCACCAGCATGGCGTCCACGAGCGAGCTCACGCACTCGGTGCGGGGAAAGGCGCCGGTGCCCGCGCCCTGCCAGCCGATGTACACCGCCGACGGCAGCGACTGCGCGACGGCGCGGGTGGCGTCCACCGACACCCGGGGACCGGCCGCGGTGCCGATCACGGTCAACGGCGGCAGGTCGGGTGGGACGGGCGACTGCGGCCGCGCGTCCCCGGTCGGCCACGGCGCGCACGCGATGAGGTCGGCCGCGAAGCTGTCCCCGAACAGCGGATACGCCGTCTGCCACCGCCGGGCGAGGTCCTCGACCCGGGCGGGCGCGATGCGGTTCTGCGCGTCGTTGCAATCGGTGGCCAGCGCGGCGTCGTAGCGGCCGCGCGGGCCGAGCGCCGGCAGGAGCTCGGCGAGAAGCGCGGTGGGGTCACCGCCCCGGGCGGCCTGCAGCGCGTCCGCGAGCGCGGGCCACGTCGAGGGCTCGCCGAGCGCCATCCGGAGGGCCATCACGGCCGTGCCCGCGGTGAGCTGGCGTCCGTCCGGGGTGGTCAGCGGCTGTGCGCGCAGCGCGGCGACCCATGCCGTCACCGTGGCCCGGGGGTCCGCGCCGAGCGGGCAGCTGCTGCGCGCCGTGCAACGCTGCGCGAACGCGTCGAACGTGGCTTCGCTCGCCTTGGCCCGGGCCTCCGAGCGGTCCGGCTCGTCGAGGGTCGGGTCGGACGGGCCGTCCAGCACCAGCCGCCCGACCGCGCGCGGATGGGTGCGGGCCCAGTCCGCGAGCGCCGTGGCGCCGTCGCCGGTGCCCAGCGCCGAGAGCTGCGCGACCCCGAGCGCCTGGCGGACCGCCTCGATGTCGTCGACGGCCGCCTGGCTGGAGAAGCCGCCAAGCTGGCCGTCCAGCGCGACGTTGCAGGCCTGCACCACCGCGCGGGCCCGTCCCAGCAGCGTGTCGGCGGGAAGCGTGCTCGGGTCGGCGTCGACGAGCGCGGTGCGGGCGGACGCGTCGGCGCAGTCGAGCGTGTCGGTGCCGGTGCCGCGCCGGTCGAGCCCGATGAGCGCGTACTGGCCGAGCAGATGCGTCGGGACCTGCGCGGCCAGCCGGACGGCCCGCCGCGCGGTGGGGTCGGTCGCGGTGTCGCCCAGCACGAGCAGCGGCGGACGGGCGGCGAGCGGGGCGCGGCCGGGCACATCGGCCAGCCCGGCGCGCACGACCCCGAGCGTGACGGTGCCGAGCGCGGGTTGGACCGGGTCGAGCGGCACGGTCAGGGTGCCGCAGTCGACCCGCAGCGTGCGGTCGGTCGGGATCGGGACGTCCAGGCCGCCGAGCAGGCTGGGGGTGCAGTCGCTGACGGGGAGGGCGCCCTGCGGCGGCTCGGGCACGGGCAGCCGGACCGGGCCGCCCGGCGCACCGGCGGGCGGGGCGGGCAGGTCGGCGCGCACGGCCACCGGCGGGCGCGTGGACGGCCCGACCGTGCAGCCCGCGAGGAGCCCGACGGCCAGCAGCACAGCGCCCATCGCCCGCTGTCGTGCCGGCCGTGCCACGCGCGCCACCGTGCAGGACGGCCGGTGTGACTGCGGTGAGCCGGGATGATCGCGTCGAGTCGCACCGCACGCAGGTCCCGACGTGCGTGCGGTGCGACTCGCGCCGATCAAGGGCGCCCTACGCGACCCGCGGGGTGGGGTGCGGGCGCTCCAGCTCCAGCCGCACGGCCACCGGCAGCGTGGGCAGGCCGAGCGACGCCCGTGCGGTGGCCAGCACCTCGTCGTTCAGACGGGCGAGCACGTCACGCACGTCGGCGTCGTCGGCCAGCCAGAGGGTGACCCGCAGCGCGGGTGCGTCGGCTGCGCCGACGAGGCGGGCCCGGGCCCTGGCGACGCCGGGGAGCGTGCCCGCCTGGCTCGCGACCGCTTCGCCCGCCGCCGCCGAGCTGACCCGGATCGTGGTGTCGGCGCCGCCGTTCATCACGATGTCGGGACGCGGCTCCGGGCGGACGGACCGGGCGACCCAGGCCAGCCCGAGCACCGCAAGCAGGACGCCGCCGACGATCGCGACCACCCGCCAGAGCAGCGGTTGCGCGGCCACCGTGTCCAGCATGATCGGGTCGAGCAGCGGGCGCGCGGCGCGGCCTGTGCCGAACACGCCGTACGACAGCAGCGTCGCGCCGACCCCGGCGAGGAGGAGCACGAGGCCGACGAGCACGGTGAGCCACCGGTCCGCGGCCGCCGAGCGCGCGA
The DNA here is from genome assembly GCA_963822805.1 of uncultured Actinomycetota bacterium. Lineage (GTDB taxonomy): Bacteria > Actinomycetota > Actinomycetes > Mycobacteriales > Pseudonocardiaceae > Pseudonocardia. Next base: position 67,664 of record CAWGIV010000016.1, read on the forward strand.
CGGCCGAGCGGGAGCGCCGCCGGACCCGGGCCGGTACGGGGGCCGGTGGTTCTTTGCTCAGATCGACGGTCATTGCAGACCCCCCCGCTCCTGCACCGACACCGCGACGCGTGGCCTGCGCCGCAGCGGCAGCTCGTCCAGCAGTTCGTGCACCCGGCCGATGACGGTCTCCCGCAGCTCCTCCGGCGCGTCGTCCCACGCCCGCGCGGTCACCGCCACGCGCCGCCGCGACGCGGTCACCGCGGCCGACAGGACGTCGTCCGACGCCCGGACCCGGGTGCCGACAAGGCGGGCGAGCACCCGTGGCGACGTCGTCACCGTCGTGTCGGCCGATGGCGCGTCGAGGCGCACGTCGCCGCGTCGCGCCGTGAGACCGACGAGCACCAGCAGCAGCCCCACCACGCCGACGCCGATCGCGACGGTGGACACCGGGTTCTCGTTCCAGGTCAGGTTGGCGAGCACGGCCCCCCACTGCGGCCACGGGACGAGCAGGCCACCCTCGCTGCCGGGCAGCACCCACGCGGACACCACCTCGATCACGACGAGGACGCCGACCGCCGCTAGCACGATGCCCAGAAGTGGCGCGATGACGCGCAACAGCGCACGCACGGCGCGCCTACCGTGGCCGGGCCGGGGCGGGGGCGGTCGGGCCGCGCATGCCGGTGACCGTGACCGCCAGCGAGCGCACCCGGTGCCCGGCCAGCCGGTCGAGCTCGTCGGCGACCGCGGACCGCACCGCGTCGACCACGGTGCGGACCGCGGTCGGGTACCGCAGCGTCAGCTCCAACCGGACGTCGACCGGGGCGGGCATCCCCGTGCCCACCGTGACGCGGGCGCTCGCCCCGTGCTCGCCGACGTCGATGCCCGCGAGCCTGCGCTCGTTGCGCAACGTGCCCGGAACGCCGTCGGCCGCATGCTCGACGATCTTGCGCAGCACCGTGGGGTTGATGTCCAGCCTGCCCCGTTCGGCGGGCTCGGCCTGCGGCGTCCTCATCGGTCGCGCCCGCGGCCCATGAGCGACGTGACGTCCAGTCGCCCGTCGAGCGCCATGCCGATCAGCAGCCCGACGATCCCCACCACGAGCGTGATGAGGAACGCGCCGAAGCCGCCGATCGAGCCTGCGGCACCGAGGATCAGACCCGCCAGGAGACCGGTCCGGGTGGCGTTCATGCGTGTCTCCGTTGCTGCGAAGGGGCGGGTGGGGCAATAGAACGGGCGGGGGATTACTGGACGCGCGCGGGCGCGGGCACGACAAGGACCTCCGAGCCGTCCTCGGCCTCGGGAAGGTGGATGTCGTTGACCGCGATGTTGACCTCGATCACCTCGAGGCCGGTCATGCGCTCTACGGCCGTGATCACGTTGCGCCGCACCGCCCTGGCCAGGTCCACAATAGACGCCCCGTACTCGACCACGAGGTCGAGATCGACCGCGGCCTGCTTCTCGCCGACTTCGACCTGCACGCCTGCGATGTTCGCGGCGCCGGTGCCAGCGCCGGGGATCCGCTCCCGGATCGCCCCGAACGCGCGCGACACGCCGCCGCCCATGGCGTACACGCCGGAGATCTCGCGAGCCGCGATTCCCGCGATCTTCTGGACGACCGACGCCGCGATGGTGGTCTTGCCCTGGGCCGTGTCATCGGCGAGCCGCGCGGGCGAGCCGACCGTCGTGGTAGGGGTGGTCACGGTGGTTGTGCCGGTGGGCGTGGAGCCGGACATGGGAGTCGTCATCCTGCGTTTCCTCCGCTGGTCGTCGTGGGCATTTGGGGATAGGACGCGGGAAGGGCGGCCGGGCTCATCCGTTCTCACCCGTTCGGGCGTAGCGCAGCAGGAGAACGTCGTCGTCCTCCAGTGCGCCGACGAGCCGCAGCGGGCGTGGCGGTGACCCGGGCGGTCCCACGGCGATCCGCCTGGCCGACCCCGCCACGAGCAGCGGGGCGAGGGTGAGGCAGAGCTCGTCGACGAGGTCGGCGGCGACCAGGTCGCCGAAGAGCCGCGGTCCGCCCTCGCACAGCACGCGCCGCAGGCAGCGGCGGCCGAGCTCGCCCAGGACCGCGGCGGGGGTGAGCGGGTCGAGCACGACGACGTCGGCGCCCGCGGCGGCGCACGCGGCGCGCCGGTCGGCGGGCGCGTCGGGCCCCGTGAGCACGATCGGCGCGACCCGGGTGTCGGTGAACAGGCGCGCCGCCGGATCGAGATCGGCCGAGCCCGTGACGACGGCGATCGGCGGCGGCGTCGCAGCACCCCGGGTGGGTTTGCGCGCCCCGCCGTACTTCTCGGCGCGCACGGTGCCCGCGCCGACGAGGATGACCTCGGCCAGTTCCCGCAGCGTGCCGAACACCCGCCGGTCGGCGTCGCTGCCGAGCCCGCCGGAGCGGCCGTCGACCGTCGCCGCCCCGTCGATGCTGGACACGAAGTTGACGCGGACGTAGGGCACGGCGAGGTCGTCGGGATAGGCGTAGTGCGCGCTGAGGTCGACCGGTTCCGGCCCGGCCGCCGAGGCGGCGGGAAACAGCGTGCGCACGGCGACATCCCAGCACGTCCCCGGGCCGCTGCCCATTCCGGTGACAGCGTGTCTCGCACCCGTGCGGCCCCGGTGACCGTGGCACGATGACACCCGCCATCATCGGAGGTGACCCGTGGCCGACGCCGAACGCGAAGACGCTGGTCGTGAGGTCGTCACCCGGCACCATGGCCCGTGGAGTGAGGCCGACTACCGGGCGTTGGGCGGCTCGGATGTCGACAAGCCCGGGGGACGGGTCGAGCTGGTCGACGGCGCGCTCGTGATCGGCCCCGGTCCCACGGCCGACGGCGAGCGCGCGGTCGGGCATGTCCGCGCCGCGCTCGCCGAGGCGCTCCCGGACGGCTTGTGCGTCGTCGGCCCCGTCGCGCTGCGGATGGGCCCGGACTGTGTGCTCGTGCCCGACCTGGTCGTCATGCGCGCCGACGACGCCGCCTCCGCCGCCGCGGACGCCCCCGACGCCGACGCCCCCGCGAACGCCCCCGCCGACGCCGGCGCCGCCGCCGACCCCGGCGCCGCCGCCGACGCCAACCTCGGTGCCCCCGCTGACGCCAACCCCGGGCCGCAGTCGGATGCGGTCGTGGACGCCGAGGAGGTGCTGATGGTCGTTGAGATCGTCGGCCCGGAGCACGGCGCGGTCGACCGCACGCTCAAGCCGCTCCTCTACGCCCGCGCCCGCCTGCCCTACCTGCTGATCGTCGACTGGCACGTGCCGTTCGCCTCGGCGAGCATGGTCATCAGCGGCCGCTACCACGAGTACGCCCGCGCGTCCGGGCCCGACGAGCTGGAGCTGGAGGAGCCCTTCCGGCTGCGCCTTCTCCCGCCCGAGAAGTGAGCCGGTGCGTCCACCGAGCCCATGATCGCCGTTTCGGCGCGGAAAGCGGCCAGATCCGGCCGTATCCGCACCGAACCGGCGATCACGACCGATCGCGCGGGCGGGTATGACTGGAGGCATGCGCTACCTGGACCTCCCCACGCGCAAGCGGTACTCGGTGATCGGGCTGGGCACGTGGCAGTTCGGCTCCCGCGAGTGGGGCTACGGACGCGAGTACGACGAGCACGCGGCGGGCGAGATCGTCGCGCGGGCCCGTGCGCTGGGGATCACCGTGTTCGACACGGCGGAGATCTACGGCTTCGGCCGCAGCGAGCGCATCCTCGGCCGGGCGCTGCGAGACTCGGGCGGCACGGACGACGTCGTCGTCGCGACGAAGGTGTTCCCGGTGCTGCCCACCGCGCCGATCGTGCAGCAGCGCGGGGTGGCCAGCGCGCACCGGCTGGGGGTGCGCACGATCGACCTCTACCAGGTCCACCAGCCACATCCGCTGATCGCCGACACGACCACGATGCGGGGCATGCGCGCGTTGCGCGACGTCGGCCTGGTCGAGGACGTGGGCGTCTCGAACTACCGGCTCTCCCGCTGGCAGCGGGCCGAGGCCGCGCTGGGCGCGCCGGTGCTGTCCAACCAGGTGCAGTTCAGCCTCGTCGCGCGCGGCCCCATGGAAGACCTGCTGCCGTGGGCGCAGCGCACCGGGCACCTCGTGATGGCCTATAGCCCGCTGGGGCAGGGTCTGCTGTCGGGCCGCTACTCCGCGGCGCACCGGCCGACAGGCGGCGTCCGGGCAGCCAACGCCCTCTTCCTGCCGGAGAACCTCGACGCGGCGGGTCCGCTGCTGGCGCTGCTGCGGGAGATCGGCGAAGGCCACGGCGTCACCGCCGCGCAGACGGCGCTGGCCTGGCTCGTGCACCAGCCGAACGTGGTGGCGATCCCCGGCGCGTCGAGCGTGGCGCAGGTGGAGAGCAACGCCGCCGCGGCCGAGGTGACCCTCGCCCCCGACGAGTTCGCCGCGTTGACGACCGCGGCGACGGAGTTCCGTCCGCGCACGGGCGCCGCGGCGATTCCGGGCCTGGTGCGCGCCCGGCGCTGACGCGCGTGCGGGCGCAGGGCCGTGCCGGAAATGTGACCTTCTGGACGGGGTTGGACGCGGGTCACACCAGATCACTCCGCTCCGGGCTGCGCAGATCCCGAACCGCGGACTAGCGTCAAGGTCATGAGCGTGATCAGCCCGGCGCTGGTGGCCCCGGACCGGCACGCGCGGGCGGTCGACGAGCTCCTCCGTCGCTACCGGGCGCTCGGGCCCGACGCCCGCGTGCGGCTGGGCAAGAAGACCTCGAACCTGTTCCGCTTCGGCGACCGTGACGCGCAGCGGCTGGACACCTCCGCGCTCACCGGCGTGATCGACGTCGACCTCGCCGCGCACACCGCGCAGGTCCAGGGCATGACCACCTACGAGACGCTCGCCGCGGCCACCCTCGCGCGGGGCCTCATGCCGCTCGTCGTCCCCCAGCTCAAGACGATCACGCTGGGCGGCGCGGTCACCGGCCTGGGCATCGAGTCCACCTCGTTCCGGCACGGCCTGCCGCACGAATCGGTGCGCGCGATGGACGTGCTGCTCGCCGACGGCGACGTCGTCACCGCGACCCCGGACGGCGAACACGCCGAGCTCTTCGCCGCGTTCCCCAACTCCTACGGCACCCTCGGCTACGCGCTGCGCCTGGAGATCGAGGTGCAGCCGGTGGCGCGCTACGTCCACATGGAGCACGTGCGGGTCGACACCGGCGACCTGGCCAAGGTGATCACCGACGTCTGCGACCTCGACGGGGACCCGCCCGATTTCGTCGATGGCACCGTGTTCGCCCGTGACCACCAGTACCTCACGCTGGGCCGCTGCACCGACGATCCGGGCCGGGCGGGCCCGAGCGACTACACCGGGCAACAGATCTTCTACCGGTCGATCGACGAGCGCCCCGAGGACGTCCTGTCCGTCGAGGACTACATCTGGCGCTGGGACACCGACTGGTTCTGGTGCTCACGCGCGCTGGGCGTGCAACAACCGCTGGTGCGCAGGATGTGGCCGCGGCGGTGGCGCCGCTCGGACGTCTACCGCCGGATCGTGGCGCTGGACCGGCGCACCGGGCTCTCCGGCCGGGTCCGCGGTGCACGCGGTCTGCCGCCCGAGGAGCCGGTCGTCCAGGACGTCGAGATCCCGGTGGACCGGCTCGCGGAGTTCCTCGACGTGTTCCACCGTGAGGTCGGCATCACCCCGGTGTGGCTCTGCCCGATCCGGCTGCGGGGTGAGCGCACCTGGCCGCTGTACCCGATGGCCGGCGGCGACCTGTACGTCAACGTCGGCTTCTGGTCGGCCGTCCCCGAGCGGCCGGGCGACCCCGAGGCGCACAACCGCCTGATCGAGCGGCTCGTCGCCGAACTCGGCGGCCACAAGTCGTTGTACTCGACCGTCCACTACGACGAGACGGAGTTCTGGCAGCGCTACAACGGGCCCGCCTACCGCGCGGCGAAGGAGCGCTACGACCCGCGTGGTCGGCTGCCCGACCTCTACGCGAAGGTGACCGGATAAAAAAGGGGGGCACGATGCAGGTCGCGGAGATCATCTCCAGTGTGGTCGGGGCGGACGTCCCGGTGCGCGTGATCGGCTACGACGGCAGCAAGGCCGGACCGGACAGCTCGGAGCTGGCGTTGCGCATCAACTCGCCGCGCGCGCTCGCCCGCCTCGCCACCGCGCCGGGCACGCTCGGGCTGGCCCGCGCGTACGTCGTGGGCGAGATCGACGTCGAGGGCGACGTCTACGAGCTGCTGGCGGCGATGGCCGATCTCACGATCAACGATCTCACCCGGGGTGACCAGCTGCGGCTCGCCCGCAAGATGTTCCCGATCTGGCTGCGCCACCACCAGCCCCCGCCCCCGCTGGAGTACCGGCGGCCGCGCGGGCGGCTGCACTCCAAGCTGCGCGACTCGAAGGCGATCAGCCACCACTACGACGTGTCCAACCGCTTCTACGAGTGGGTGCTCGGACCGTCGATGACCTACACCTGCGCGTGCTACCCGACGGCGTCGGCCACGCTCGAAGAGGCGCAGGCCGCCAAGTACGAGCTGGTGGCGCAGAAGCTCGCGCTGGAGCCGGGCATGCGCCTGCTCGACGTCGGGTGCGGCTGGGGCGGCATGGTCATGCACGCCGCCGCCGAGCACGGCGTCAAGGCGCTGGGGGTCACGCTCTCGCGCAAGCAGGCCGAGTGGGCGCAGGCGGAGATCGAGCGCCGGGGCCTCGGCACGCTGGCCGAGGTGCGCCACAGCGACTACCGCGACGCGCCCGAGTCGCAGTTCGACGCGATCAGCTCGATCGGGCTCACCGAGCACATCGGCCGCGGCAACCTGCCGTCCTACTTCGCATCGCTGCGCGCCCGGCTGCGACCGGAGGGGCGGCTGCTCAACCACTGCATCACCCAGCCGCACACGCCCGTCAAGCGGCACACCGACCCGTTCATCGCGCGCTACGTGTTCCCGGACGGTCAGCTGGAGCCGGTCGGGCTGATCGTCTCGGAGATGAACGAGGCGGGCTTCGAGGTGCGCCACGAGGAGAACCTGCGCGAGCACTACGCGCTCACCCTGCACGCGTGGGGCCGCAACCTGGAGGAGCACTGGGAGGAGGCGGTCGCCGAGGTCGGGATCGGGCGCGCCCGGGTGTGGCGGCTCTACATGGCCGCCTGCGCACTGGGCTTCGAGCGCGACAACATCCAGCTGCACCAGGTGCTCGGCGTGCGGCTGACCGGGCACGGCGGCTCCGGCTTCCCGTTGCGCGGGTGGAGGTAGAAGGGTGATCGCTGCGAGCCGGACGTTTCCGGGGATCAAACCCCGACAACGTCGATCTCGTGGCGATCACCAGCACCTGTTCGCGCGCACCCAGTCCAGCATCCCCGGCACGGCGGCCTGGATCATGGCGAGCACCTCGGCGAACCCGTCGTCGCCGCCGTAGTAGGGGTCCGGCACCTCGGCGCGTTCCGGCGCGGCGGGGTCGAACGAGCGCAGCAGCCGTACCCGACCGGCACCGGCGCCGGCGAGGGCGCGGCGGTGGGTGTCGTCCAGCGCGACGATCAGGTCCGCGCCCAACGTCGCGGCGTCCACCTGGCGGGCGCGGTGCTCGGTGGGGTAGCCCGCGGCGCGCAGCACGGCGGCGGCCCGGGCGTCCGCGGGGTCGCCGACGTGCCAGCCCCCGGTGCCCGCGCTGCTCACCCGCACCCCCTCGGCCAGCCCGGCCCGCGCCAACTCGGCGGCGAACACCTTCTCGGCGATGGGGGAGCGGCAGATGTTGCCACTGCAGACGAAGACCACCGTCAGCACGGTCCCCAGGATGCCATGTGGCCACTTATGGTCTTCTGGCGCCTCTTGTGCCGTCCCCGCCCGCTCGGCGGCGTCCCATAGGGTGCGGCTTATGGACCCGCTGCGCCACCACGGTGACGTCGACGCCGCACCCGGGCTGCTCGACTTCGCGGTCAACGTCCGTGGCGCGGCGCCCCCGCGGTGGCTGCGGGACCGCCTCGCGGCCGCGCTCGACGACCTCGCCCGCTACCCCTCGGCCGCGCACGACGCCGCCGCGCGGGAGGCCGTCGCGGCCCGGCACGCCCGTCGACCCGACGAGGTGCTCGTCCTCGCGGGCAGCGCGGAAGGGTTCGCGCTGCTCCCAGCCCTGCGGCCGCGGCGCGCGGCGGTCGTGCACCCGGGGTTCACCGAGCCGGAGGCGGCGCTGCGGGCGGCGGGCGTGCCGGTGACGCGGGTTCTCACCGACGCCGCCGACGGGCACCGGCTGCGGCCTGCCGCCGTGCCCGCGGAAGCGGACCTCGTCGTCGTCGGCAACCCGACCAACCCTACCGGCGTGCTGCATCCCGGCGCCGCGCTGCGGGCGCTCCAGGCCCCCGGACGGGTGGTGCTCGTCGACGAGGCGTTCGCGGACGCCGTCCCCGGTGAGGCCGAGTCGGTGGCGGGCGAGCCCGGGTTCCTGGTGTTCCGCAGCCTCACGAAGACGTGGGCGCTCGCGGGGCTGCGCGCGGGCTACGCGCTCGGCGCGCCCGACGTCCTTGCGCGGCTCGCCGCACCGCGGCCGCCGTGGCCGGTCTCGACGCTGGCGCTGGAGGCGGTGATCGCCTGTTCGGCCGCGGCGGCTGTGGCGGAGGCCGACCGGGCCGCCCTCGACCTGGAGCGCCGTCGCGGCGCGCAGGCGGCGGCGCTCGCGGCGGTTCCGGGGGTGGCGGTTCTCGCGGGCCGGGCGCCGTTCCTGCTGCTGCGCCTGCCCGCCGGGCGGGGTGAGCGCGCGCGCTCCGCGCTGCGGGAGGCGGGCATCGCCGTGCGCCGCGGCGACACATTTCCCGGCCTCGGACCGGACCACCTGCGGGTCGCTGTCCGGGATGCGCCTGCGGTCGGCCGCCTGACCACGGCCCTCGCCGCCGCACTGGCCGGGCCGGGGCACGCGTTTCCGCGCACAGGCGGCGAAGCCGCATGAACGTCGGCGACGCGCTGGCCGCGCTCGAGCAGGCCTACCCACCCGAGCTCGCCGCCGACTGGGACGCCGTCGGGCTGGTGTGCGGCGACCCCGCCGACGAGCTGCGGTCGGTGATCCTGGCCGTCGACCCCGTCCCGGAGACGGTCGACGAGGCGATCGACGGCGGCGCCCAGCTGCTCGTCAGCCACCACCCGCTGCTGCTGCGGGGCGTGCACGGCGTCGGCGCCGACTCCGCCAAGGGCGCGCTCGTGCACCGCCTCGTCCGCGCGGGCACGGCACTGTTCACCGCGCACACCAACGCCGACGCGGCCGACCCCGGGGTCTCCGACGCGCTGGCCACCGCCCTCGGGCTCGCCGTGACCGGTCCGCTCGTCGCCGTCCCGGCCCCGCCGCTCGACAAGATCGTCACGTTCGTGCCGACCGGTCCCGACCTCGGCGCCGTGCACGCCGCCCTGTCCGCGGCCGGGGCGGGCAACATCGGCGACTACTCGCACTGCTCCTTCGCCACGGCGGGCACCGGCCAGTTCAAGCCGCTTGCCGGGGCGCACCCGACGATCGGCGAGGTCGGACGGCTGGAGCGGGTCGCCGAGACCCGCCTGGAGATGGTGCTGCCCCGGGGCCGACGGGCCGCGGTGGTGGCGGCGCTGCGCGCGGCGCACCCGTACGAGGAGCCTGCGTTCGACGTTCTGGAGCTCGGCGCCGTGCCGTCGACGCGGGGCCTTGGCCGCATCGGCACGCTGCAGGCGCCGGAGCCGCTCGCGGCGTTCACGACGCGGGTCGCGGCCGCGCTGCCCGCCACGGCCGGGGGCGTGCGGGCGGCGGGCGACCCCGACCGGATGATCCGTCGGGTCGCGGTCTGCGGCGGGGCGGGGGACTCCGCGCTCGACGCGGCGGTGGCGGCGGGCGTCGACGCCTACGTGACCGCCGATCTTCGCCACCATCCCGCGGCCGAGCACCTGCTGCGGCCGGGGGCGCCCGCGCTGGTCGACGTCGCACACTGGGCGTCGGAGTGGCCGTGGTGCGCGCAGGCCGCCGCCGTCCTGCGGGACGCGTTGGACGGTAACGTCGAGGTCCGCGTCTCCACGCGCCGCACCGACCCTTGGAGCATCGGGAGCATCAGATGAAAGCCGACCCCGCCGTCCAACGGCGGTTGCTGGACCTCGCCGAGGCCGACGGCGAGCTCACCCGGCTCGCCCATCGTCGCCGGACGCTCCCCGAGCACGCGCAGCTGACCGCGGCCGAGACCGCCGCCCGGACGGCAAAGGACAAGCTCGTCGCGGTGGAGACGGCGGCGGGCGACCTCGACCGCGACATCCGCCGCCTCGAACGCGACATCGACGGCGTGCGCGCCCGGGCCGAGCGCGACAACAAGCTCCTGGCGGGCGCGGGCGTCGGCGCCCGGCAGGCCACCGAGCTGCAGCACGAGCTCGAGACCCTCGCGCGGCGGCAGACCGTGCTGGAGGACGAGCAGCTGGAGGTGATGGAGCAGCGCGAGGCCGTCGGCGTGGACGTCGACCACTCCCGCGGGGTGCTGGCGGCGGCCGAGCAGGCCGTCGGCGAGATCGTCGAACGGCGGGACATGGCGCTGGCCGACCTCGACGCGGCCGAGGCGGGACGCCGCCGCGACCGGGGCGAGATCGCGGCGAGCCTCCCCGCCGATCTGCTCGTGCTCTACGACAAGCGCCGCGAACAGCGGGGCACCGGCGCCGCCGCCCTGCTGCACCGGCGCTGTCAGGCGTGTCGGCTCGAGCTGGACCGCACGGCGTTGGCGGCGCTGCGGGCCGCGCCGCCCAATGAGATCGTGTACTGCGAGGAGTGCGGAGTGATCCTGGTGCGGATCCCGGAGTCGGGCCTGTGAAGAACGTGACCGTGCGCGGATAACGTTGTCCCTGCCACCTATTCCGCGCACGAGTGCCGGAGGCGCCCTATGAGTTCCGCCTGGACCGGACAGTCCGGGGCGCCGACCCGGCTGTTGCTGCTGCGCCACGGCCAGACCGTGCTGTCGATCGACCGCCGCTACTCCGGACACGGCGACCCGGAGCTCACGACAGTCGGGTGGGCGCAGGCGGCGGGTGCGGCCGCACGTCTCGCCGCCGTCCGCGACATCACGTCCGTGCTCACCTCGCCGCTGCGCCGGGCCCGGCAGACCGCCGAGTCGGTCGCGCAGGCCACCGGCGCCCCCCTGCAGGTGCGGGACGGCCTGATCGAGACCGACTTCGGCGATTGGGAGGGCCTGACCTTCGCCGAGGCCCGCGAGCGGGATCCGGAGCTGCACGCGAAGTGGCTGGGCGCCGAGGACGTCGCGCCGCCCGCGGGGGAGAGCTTCGCGGCCGTGCGGGCGCGGGTGGCGGATGAGCTGGCGTCGATCGTCGAGGCCTACGAGGGCGAGACGATCGTGCTCGTCACGCACGTCACCCCGATCAAGATGATCCTCCGTCAGGCGCTCGGCGGGAGCGCCGAGATCCTCTATCGCCTGCACCTGGACCTGGCCTGCCTCTCCGAGGTGCAGGTCTTCCCGGACGGGGGCATGTGCGTGCGGCTGGTCAACGACACGAGCCACCGCACGGACTGAACCCCGGTACCGCGATGATCGAGCAGTTCGTGGTGGGTCTTCACGAGGTTGACGAGACGCAGGTCGCGGTCGTCGGCGGCAAGGGCGCGCACCTGGGCGGGCTGTCGCGGATCGACGGCATCCGCGTGCCTGCCGGCTTCTGTGTGACGACGGCCGCCTTCCGACGGATCATGGCGGAAGCGCCGTCGATCGACGATCGGCTCGATCGGCTGGCGCGCCTGAACCCGGACGACCGGGAGGCGATCCGCACGCTCAGCGCGCAGATCCGCCGGACCCTCGAAGGGATCGCCATCCCCGGCGATCTCGCCGCGGCGATCACCCGCGCTCTCGCCCAGCTCGGCGAGCAGGGCGCCTACGCCGTCCGGTCCAGCGCGACGGCAGAGGACCTGCCGACAGCCTCGTTCGCAGGTCAGCAGGACACGTACCTGAATGTCGCGGGGCCGGCCGCGATCCTCCGGCACGTCAGCCGGTGCTGGGCCGCGCTCTTCACCGAGCGGGCCGTGACCTACCGCCTGCGCAGCGGTATCGACCACCGTACGGTCCAGATGGCCGTGGTCGTGCAGCGGATGGTCAACCCGGCGGCGGCGGGCATCCTGTTCACGGCCGACCCCGTCACGTCCAACCGGCGGGTCGTCTCCGTAGAGGCAGGCTTCGGCCTCGGTGAGGCCCTGGTCTCCGGCCTGGTGAACGGGGACGTCTACAAGGTGCGCGACGGCGAGGTCGTCGCCAAGGCGGTCGGCACCAAGCGGCTCGCCATCCGCGCCTCGCCTGCGGGCGGGACGCAGGAACAGGCGGTCGACCCGGAGGTGGCGGACCGGCCTGCGCTGACGGATGCGCAGGTCGTGCGGCTCGCGCAGCTCGGCAGGCGGATCGAAGCGCACTTCGGCCGCCCACAGGACATCGAATGGTGCCTGGTTGACGACGGCGAATTCCAGATCGTCCAGAGCAGGCCGATCACCACGCTGTTCCCCATCCCCGAGTCCGGCGATTGGGAGAACCACGTCTACGTCTCCGTCGGTCATCAGCAGATGATGACGGACCCCATGAAGCCCCTCGGGCTGTCCTTCTGGCAGATGACGACCCCCGCGCCCATGGCCGAGGCAGGCGGCCGCCTGTTCGTCGACGTCACCCAACGGCTGGCCGCGCCCGCGAGCCGCGCAGGCCTCGTGGAGGCCCTGGGGAGATCCGATCCGCTGACCGGGGACGCGCTGCAGACCATCCTCGAGCGCGACGGCTTCATCCGGCCGCTCCCTGACGAGGGTCCCCCCGGGCCGCTGTTCGGCGGCGCGTCGGCGCCGATCGAGACCGATCCGGCCATCGTCACCGAGCTGATCGAGCGCAGCCAGGCATCGATCGCCGCCTCGGAACGCGACATCGCGACGTTGTCCGGAGAGGCGCTGCTCGACTTCATCCAGGCGGACATCCAGGAGCTGAAGCGGATCCTGTTCGATCCGCGGAGCCATCAGGTGTTCATGTCGGCGATGGAGGCCGCGTGGTGGCTCAACGAAAAGCTGCAGGCGTGGCTGGGCGAGAAGAACGCGGCTGACACGCTCACGCAGTCCGTTCCCCATAACGTCACATCGGAGATGGGGCTGGCGCTCCTGGACGTCGCGGACGTGATCCGCCCGTGTCCGGACGTGGTGGCGTTTCTGCACCACGTCGAGGACGAGGCCTTCCTGGACGAACTGGCCAAGCTCCCGGGCGGGCGGGAAGCGCGAGACGCCATCGAGGCGTGGCTCGACAAGTACGGCATGCGCTGCGTCGGCGAGATCGACATCACGCGGCCGCGGTGGAGCGAGCGCCCCTCCACGCTCATGCCCGTGATCCTCGGCAACATCAAGAACTTCGAGCCGGGCGCGGGCGCGCGGCGCTTCGAGCAAGGGCGGCAGGAGGCATGGGCGAAGGAACAGGACGTGCTGGAGCGACTGCGGGCCCTGCCGGACGGGGAGCGGAAGTCCGCAGAGGCCAAGCGGATGATCGACCGGGTGCGGACCTTCATCGGGTACCGGGAGTACCCGAAGTACGGCATGGTCCGCCGCTACTTCGTGTACAAGCAGGCCCTGCTGAAAGAGGCCGAGCGCCTCGTGGCGGCCCACGTGCTTCGCGAGAAGGAAGACATCTTCTACCTCAGGTTCTCGGAGCTCCACGACGTCGCACGCACGAACCACGTGGATGACCAGCTCATCGGCCTGCGCAAGGACGCGTTCCGGTCGTATCAAGCGCTCACGCCGCCTCGGGTGCTCACATCGGACGGCGAGGTCGTCACCGGAGCGTACCGACGCGACGACGTGCCGACCGGTGCCCTGGTCGGCCTACCGGTCTCCGCCGGGGTCATCGAAGGGCGGGCCCGCGTGATCCTGGACATGGCGCACGCCGATCTCGAAGCGGGCGACATCCTGGTCACGGCCTACACGGACCCCAGCTGGACGCCGCTGTTCGTGGCGATCGCGGGCCTGGTCACGGAGGTGGGCGGCCTGATGACCCATGGCGCAGTGATCGCACGGGAGTACGGCCTGCCCGCCGTCGTCGGCGTGGTGGACGCCACCCGGCTGATCACCGACGGGCAGCGGATCCGCGTGCACGGAACCGACGGGTACGTCGAGATTCTGCCTGACTGAGCTTTTAGGTGATCGGTCTGGCCCGCTGAGCCCCGCGCGGCCGACGAAACGTCGGGCTCTGCGCTCGAAGTCGACATGAGCGGGGTTTTGCCCCGCCCAAACCCCGCTCATGTCGACTTCGAGCGCGTCCGACTCTTAGACCTGCTGAGGCGGTGCGGCGATGAGCGCTTCCCGATGGATGGACGTCTCCTCCCGGTCGCGGGTCTCTGAGCCGCGCTCCCTGCCTTGCGCTTGTGCTTCGCGGCGAGCTCGGTCCGCGGGGCTCCCGAACGGGCTTCCGCGGCCAACCTCGAGGTAGTCGTGCAGGCTCGTCATGTAGTGGTTCCAGCTACGAGTGCACATGTCGATGCACTCCAGTTCCTCGCTCAGTCCGTGGTGGCGGAAGTGGAGCTCGGATGTGTCGCCGTCGACTGCGTTGATGGTGAACGTGGGCCTGGTCCCGATCCAGTCGGGCAGGAAGGGGCAGTCGGTGACGGTCCATCGCACCGACGTCGGCCGGGTCGCCTCGTCGACGTGGATCACGAGCGGTTCGGGGGCGTTCATGACGAACCTGAGCTCGCCGCCGGTCGCACCGGACCCGACGGCCGGGTTCCACCAAGCGGCGAGTCCGGTGACGGTGGTGAGCGCTTCGAAGACGGCGTCGGGCGATGCTTTCACCCGAATCGTCGTCTGGTAGTCCGCAGGGTTTGTGGAGGTTTGCTCGGTGCTTGTCATGGCAATGGTTCCTTCCGTTCCGACTTGCTTTTTGTTGTCTGAGAACTGGGGCCCGGCCGGTCGAGGTGGTCCCTCAGCGCCGCGAGGCGGTCGTCCCAGTCATGGGCCAACGCGGCCAGGAACTGCTGTGCTACCCGCACGGGCGTGGAGTGGAGCCGGTAGCGGACCCGGCGCCGCTCGCCCGGTTCGGCGATCACGAGACCCGCGTCGGCCAGCAGGACGAGGTGCTTGGCGATCGCCTGGCGCGTTATCGGTAGGCGATCGGCCAGGTCCGTGGCGGTCGCCGGGCCCTGTGCCGCCAACGTTGCCAGGATCGCTCGCCGGGTGGGGTCGGCCAAGGCCGTGAAGACCTGCTCCGCGATCGCCTCGAGGTCAGGCGGCATCGAGGTAGCCCGCCAGCTCGGCGAGCTCGCTCGCCCATCCCTCGGCGTGGCTGTCGTAGGTCGTGCGGCGGGAGTCGACGGGCAGCTGCGCGAAACCGGTCTCGACCACCCGCAGCCGCGTGCCTGCGTCCACCGCTTCGAGGGTGAACTCGACATAGGTCCGGCGCGGATCGTCCTCGGGCAGGTGCGGGACCCGCCAGGTGAACCCGAACACCGCGGGCTCCTCGACCCGTTCGACCCGCATGTCGACCGTGAGCCCGCCCCGGAAGGTCATCTGACCGACCCCTCCTGGGCGAAGGTCGATCGTCGCCTCGTCACCGAACCAGGCGGACAGGCCTGTGGGTGTGGTGAGCGCGGCCCACACCTTCGCCTGCGGATGGGGGAGCTGCACGCTCCGCTCGATCCGGTCAGGAAACCCCATCGCAGCCCTCCTGCATGTAGCAATGAATCGGTTGCGACAATATCGCAACCATCCGGTTGCGTCAACATGGCCCGACCCCCGGCGGACCGTCCGGCCCGCCTCTGTCGGGCGGTGGGCGACGCCACCGCTGTCGAACGCGCCGGACCGCGGCCCGAGGCGGACATCGCCTAGTTCGCCAGCCAGAGGGCGGTGGTCGCCGCGGCGAGCGCGAGCGGCACGGTCAGCACGCCCAGCACGGTGAACTCACTCAGCCGGGGACGGCGGTCGGGCCCCAACACCCGCCGCCACAGCAACGTCGCGAGACTGCCGACATAGGTCAGGTTCGGCCCGATGTTCACCCCGAGCAGCACGGCCAGCACGACCGTGGGCGCCGGGCCCATGCCGAGCGCGGCGAGCAGCAGCAGCGTGGCGGGGAGGTTGTTCACCACGTTCGCGAGCACCGCCGCGATACCCGCCACGGCCAGCAGCCCTACCAGCGACGGCGTGTCCGGGACCACGCTGCGCAACACCGCCGTCAGCCCCTGCGCCCCGACCGCGGCCACTACCACGCCCAGCCCCAGCACGAACACGCAGAACAGCGGGGCGGCCGCGCGGACCGTTCCGACGGGCGTGATCGTGCGTCGGTGGAGCGCCCGGACCGCGAGGACCAGCGCGCCTGCCGTCGCCACCCAGACCGGTTCGACACCCAGGGGCGACGACACCCCGAACCCGACCAGCGTCATCCCGAGGACGACGAGCGCGAACCAGGGCGTCGGAGCGGCGTCGGGGGTCGGCGGGCGGGTGCGGGTGCGCAGGTCGGCGCGGAACCACCAGCGCAACACGACGTACTCGACGACGAGGCTCACCGCCCACGGCAACGCCATCAGCGCCGTGAACCCCAGAAACGTCAGCCCGGACGCGGCGAACGCGAGCAGGTTCGTCAGGTTCGAGACCGGCAGCAGCGTCGAGGACGAGTTCGCCAGGTGGCCGCAGGCGTAGACGTACGGGCGCTCGGGCTGCCGCAGCCGGGTGGCCGTCGCGAGGACGACCGGGGTGAGCAGCACGACCGTCGCGTCGAGGCTCAACACCGCGGTGACGGCCGCCGCGGCCGCGAACACCAGCATGAGCAGGCGCTGTGGTCGGCCCGCCGACGCCGATGCGAGGCGGGCGCCGAGCCAGGTGAACACGCCCTCGCCGTCGACGAGGTGGCCGAGCAGCAGGATCGCGGCCAGGAAGCCGACGGTGGGGCCGAGCTTGCCGATCTCGGTGAGCGCCGCCGCGGGCGACACGAGGCCGGCGAGCACCGCCACCGCCGCGGCCGGGACCGCCGCGACCGCTTCCGGCACCTCGAACGGCCGCAGGATCGACGTGACGAGCACCGCGACGAGCAGGGCCAGGGCGAGGAGGAGGCTCACTTCAGCATCAGGTAGAGGCCGACGGCGATGCCGAGCGTCACCACCGACCAGCGCAGCACGTTCTCCGGCAGCCTGCGCGCGAGCCGTCCACCGAGGAAGCCGCCGACCAGGGTGGCCGGGGCGAGGAGCGCGACCGCGAGCCAGTCCACGGGCGCGTCGAGGCCGAAGATCACGACGGTGACCGAGGCGATCACCAGCGACAGCAGGCCCTTCAGCGCGTTGAGCCGTATGAGGGTGTCGTGGGCGCACAGCGAGAGCGTCGATATCAGGATCACGCCGAGAGCGCCGCCGAAGTAGCCGCCGTAGACCGCGGCGCAGAAGATCGCGGGCACCAGCACGGCGCTGCGGTCGGGCGCGCCGGGCTCGGGTGCGCCGATCCAGCGTTTGATCTGCGGCGACAACGCCAGCATGACGCTGGCCAGCAGCACCAGTACAGGCACGACCGCGTCGAACACCGCGCCGGGCAGGATCAACAGCAGGATGCAGCCGACGACCCCGCCCGCGATGCCGACCGCGCTGGTCAACAGGATCCGACGGCGCTGGCCGCGCAACTCGGCGCGCATGCCCAGCACGTTGCCGAGGTAGCCGGGCCACTGTGCGACGGAGTTGGTGACGTTCGCCGGGAGCGGGGCGAACCCGACCGCCAGCAGCGCCGGGAACACCAGCAGCGACCCCCCGCCCGCGACCGCGTTCACGGCCCCCGCGACCAGCCCCGCGAACAGCAGGAACACCAGCCCGCCCTGCGACGCATGAATCACCAGCGCACGCTATCTCGCCCCGCGCGCCCCCGCCCCGGTGAGTCGGGCGCCTGGCCGCGGTGAGTCGGGCGCCTGGGCGTGGTGACCCGACACGCGGGGCCAGCCTCTCGGCACGGCGCCGTCCCACGGGGGACGAGTTGCCGGACTCGCCGCGGCGAAATGCCGGACTCGCCGCGATGAAATGCCGGACTCGCCGCGGCGAAATGCCGGACTCGCCGTGATGAAACGTGCGACTCACCACGGCGGATCGTACGACTCACCGCGGCGCCCGGCGAGACACCGGGTGGCTGGTGCGGGCAGCGGGTTGCCGGTGTGGCCGCCACGCTTCTGGTGCGGTCTGCGCGGTAACCTGTCGCTGCGGACGAGCAGGCCGGGCGGCCGCGTCGGAACCTCCGGGTTCCGCCGAGGAAAGTCCGGACTCCGCAGGGCAGGGTGGTTGTCAACGGCAACCCGGGGCGACCCGCGGGACAGTGCCACAGAGAACAGACCGCCCCCCGCCGCAAAGCGGGGAGCAAGGGTGAAACGGTGGTGTAAGAGACCACCAGCGCCCCGGGTGACCGGGGCGGCTCGGTAAACCCCACCCGGAGCAAGACCAAGAGGCTTCCGCGAGGGAGCTGCGCAGGCGTTCGAGGGCGGCCCGTCCGAGCCTGCGGGTAGGTCGCTCGAGCCCGTCGGCGACGGCGGGCCTAGATGGATGGTCGCCGAACCGCGCGCCGCGAGGCGGCGGGGAACAGGATCCGGCTTACAGGCCTGCTCGTCCGCGCCATAGTGGCGACGGCGCCGCGGGTCGCCCGCCCAGCGCCGCGGAGTGGCGCTCGGGACCCAGCGCTGGTGGGCCCGCGCCCTCGCCCGACACGGCCGCAGTGCGGCCGTGACCTGGGGAAGGTCAGTTGGCCTCGTCCTGGGGCACGCTGGGCGCACATCGCCCGAGATGGCGTCGACCGCGTCGCGGGTGCGGTCGTCGGAGTCGGGCCACAGGTGGGAGTCCAGGGTCTCGGCGGCGGTGGTGCGGTCGAGACCGATGTTGGGCGGGCGTGACGGACTCGCCGTAGCGGATGATCGCCAGGATTGGGACATAACGGCCATATATGGCCCTCATGTCCCATTCTCGCTGATCATGCCTGTGGGGCCGCGGCGCCGTCGGGCAGCGCCAGCACGGTGTCGCCCCAGCCGCCGCGGCCGCCAGCCCGACCGGCAGCCGGGTCGCCACCGCGACCAGTGCGGACGACCGCTGGAACGCCACCGCGCGGACAGCGGGCCGCCGTCGTCGGGCACCGGCCGGTAGCCCGTGAACTCCCTGGTCGGAAGCGCAGCGCGCTCGTCGTGACGAGCGGCATCGCCGCCCCGCCCGCGTCGACATCCGGCAGTCCGCCCTCGTCGAGGCGGGGCGAACCGGGCACGGCGGGTCGCCCAGTCGACCGGCCTGCTGCCCGGGTCGACCAGCGAGTACTCGAACAGATCCCCTGTTCGGTCACTACACCAGTCGTATGTGCTCACACGGCGCGACGGCGGTTGCGACGCTCTCGCGCGGTGGTCACTGCCCGTCGCTCCGGTAGACGTCCGGCATGCCGTCGTGGTCGTCGTCGCGCTCCTCATCCGCACAAAGGCGCCGGTAGTGGGCGTTGCGGACCCGTAGCACCACGGCGGCGAGCGTGGCCGCGCACAGGGAGCCGAGCAGCACACCGATCTTGACGTTGTCGCCCGCCGGGGTGCCGGTGCCGAACGCGAGCTCGCCGATCAGCAGGGACACGGTGAAGCCGATGCCGGTGAGCAGGGCCAGCCCCAGCACGTCCCACCACGAAAGACCTTCGGCGAGCCCGGACCGGGTCAGCCGCTGCACCAGCCACGTGGCGGCGAGCACGCCGATCGGCTTGCCCACCACGAGGGCCACGAGCACGCCCTGCGTGACCGGGTCGGCCGTCGCGGCGGGGATCCCGCCGCCGTCGACGACCGAGACGCCCGCGGCGAAGAACGCGAACACCGGCACCGCGAACCCGGCCGAGATCGGACGGAACCGGTGCTCGAAGTGCTCGGCAAGCCCAGGCCCCGGCCCGGCCGCGCGCCGTCGCACCGGCACGGTGAACCCCAGCAGCACGCCCGCGACGGTGGCGTGGATCCCGCTGGCGTGCACCAGCGCCCACACCGAAGCGGCCAGTGGGAGCAGCAGCCACCATGCGCGCACCCGCCGCTGCACCAGGAGCGTGAACGCGGCGAGGGGGAGCAGCGCGAGCAGCAGCGGCGCCACGTGCAGCTCGTGCGTGTAGAAGATCGCGATGATCGTGATGGCGAGCAGGTCGTCGACCACGGCGAGCGTGAGCAGGAAGATCCGCAGGGCCGCAGGCAGATGGGTGCTGAGCACGGCGAGGACAGCGAGGGCGAACGCGATGTCGGTCGCGGTCGGGATCGCCCACCCGGCCATCGCAGGCGGGCCCGCCCGCGCGGTGAGCCCGACGTAGATCAGCGCGGGGCCGATCATGCCGCCGACCGCCGCGGCCACCGGGAGCGCGGCGCGGCGGGGTTCGCGCAGGTCGCCCGCGACGAACTCGCGTTTGAGCTCAAGACCGGCGACGAAGAAGAAGACCGCGAGCAGCCCGTCGGCGGCCCACCCGGCCAGCGGAAGATCCAGGTGCAGCGCTGTCGGGCCGACCGTGATCCGGCCGAGCGCGACGTAGCCCGCCCGCCACGGGGAGTTGGCCCAGACCAGCGCGAGCAGGGCCGCCCCCACCAACAGGAGCCCGCCGACGGTCTCGACGCGCAGAAGGTCACCGATCCGGCGGGCTTCCGGCCAGGAGCCGCGGCCGAAAAGGCGCCCGCGGCGGACGGGGGACGACGGCATGGCGCGAACCCTCCGAACGGGCGACGAGACGACTGCCGACCAGGCTTCCCGGCGCACCCCAACCGCGATCGAGACCCAATGGTGTCGAAAGTACCGGTGATCACCGGTGCGGAATCGGACAATACTGAGCACCATGGCGGATGTGACTGCCGCGGTGCGCGGCGTGTGGTGGTTGGTGCTGTTGCGGGGGATCCTGGCGATCCTGTTCGGAGTGTTCGCGCTCTTCGCCCCGGGCACCGCGCTCCTGGCGCTCGTGTACGTCTTCGGCGCGTACGCGATCCTCGACGGCGCAACGGCGCTGGCCCTCGGAATCCGGCACCGGAGCGCCGACCCGCACTGGATGTGGCATGTCGTGCAGGGCGTCGTGTCGGTGGTGGCGGGCATCATCGCGTTCGTCTGGCCGGGCGTCACCGTGCTGGCGATCCTGTTCGTGATCGCGTTCTGGAGCATCGTCGGCGGCATCGCCGAGATCGTGGAGTCCTTCACGATGCGCAAGCGCGGCAGCGATGGCTGGGGCTGGATGCTCGCGGCGGGCATCGTGAGCGTGCTGTTCGGGATCGTGCTCCTGGCGTCGCCCGGCGCTGCGCTGATCACGCTGCTGTGGCTGGTCGGGGCGTACGCCATCGTCTTCGGCGTGATCATCGTGGTCTGGGCGGTGCGGCTGCGCGGAGCCCTCGGCGCGGCCGTCAGGGGGTAGTCCGTGGTGCCGGACTCGGCCGTCGTCCTCTGGATGCTGGGCGCGTTCGCGGTCACCCGGGTCATCACGAACCTCATCCGCCGCGGCTGCGGCCCCTTTCGGGACATGTCCGTCGGTGGCGCCCACGTCCACCACCAGGTCTGGGGGATCTTCCTGCTGCTCGCGGTCGGCACGAGTCTACTTGGGGCCCCGAGGGACGGCGCTCGGTGGATGCCGTCCTGCTGGCGACGCTCGTCGGGCTGCTCCTGCTCGTTGCCTTTCGCCGTTCGACCCGGACGCCAGCGACGGCGTCGACCTCCTCGCGGGCAGGCCCCCGGCGCCCGCGGAGGAGGCCCGGCGGTAGGACCGCGAGGGCGGCACCCGGCGGGGTGGCTGTACCGGATGAAGGGGTGTCGGCAACCTACTTCGACGGCTGCGGCACCGCGCAGTTGATCTTCGGGTTCACGCCGAAGTAGTTGAGCGGGCCCGCTATGACCGTCACGATGACCGTGGTCACCTGCGCACAGTTGACCGCGTCGCTCGAGAAGTAGTCGCGCTGATACGCCGCGAACGCGCCGATCACCAGCCAGATGACGACGAGCAACGAGAGGCCGCGCACGTCAACGCCTCCGAACCGGGCGGTGCGTGCCGACGCCCGCGAGGTGCAGCGCGACCGCGAGGAGGCCCGCCAGCTCGAAGAACGTGACGTCGAGCGGTCCGAGCGACAGCGTGGCCAGATGCAACAGCAGTGCGATGGCGAGCAGGACGGCACCGATTATCGCGGTCATCCGAGCTCCTTCCGGGTGCGGGGACCGCAGTGTGGCGGGTGCACGATCTGCGCGCAGCACGGGCACCCCAAGGTTGCCGTTGTGTTAACAGTCCTTCATCATTCGGACACCGGCGGACGCTGAGAGGTGACTTGTGGCCCAGGTTTTTCAGGACCTGCTCGTCGCCCTTCCCGGCCGCGGAAGGGTCGTCGTCCGCGAGTGGCCCGGCCCGTCCGGGGCTCCGGTGCTCGTGCTCCTCCCCGGCGTCGCGCTGGACGTCGAGACCAACTGGTCGCTCGCGGCCGAGGCCCTGGCCAGGCGTTACCGGGTGCTCGCGCTCGACCTGCGCGGCCACGGCCGGGGCCTGCCGGTCGCAGGCGCGTTCCGCCTCGAGGACTGCGCCGACGACGTCGCCGCCGTGCTGCTCACCCTCGGTACCGGGCCGGTCATCCCGGTCGGCTTCTCGATCGGCGGCATGGTCGCCCAGCTCCTGTGGCGCAGGCACCGCGACCTGGTGGCGGGCCTCGTGCTGTGCTCCACCGCCCGCAACGTCACCGGATCGCCGTGGGAGCGGGCGCTGGCGCTGGCGATGCCGTGGGCCGTCCTCACCGCCTCGTGGTTCGCCCCGTTCTCGCCGGTGGGCACCGACGCCATCGCGGGCCCACTGCTCGACTCGGGCCTCGCCCCCGCCCAGCGCGGCGCCGCGCTCGCCCACATGCGCCGCGTCCCGCTGGCCACCGCGCTCGACGCCATGCGGGCGGCCTGCGCGTTCAGCTCACACCAGTGGATCGGCGGGGTCGACGTGCCGACCGCCGTGCTCCTCACCCGCCACGACCGCATCGTCGCGCCCCAGCGGCAGCGCAGGCTGGCCGCGGCCGTGCCCGGCGCCACCGTCGTGGAGATCGACGGCGACCACGGCGTCTTCCTCGCCGACCCCGACGGGTTCGCCGACGGGCTCCGCCAGGCGTGTGCCGCCGTCACCCTGCCGGTGGCACCGTCGTCGACCACAGCGGCCTGAGGGCGCACCGAACGGCGGCTTGCCACCGCCGCCGGCGCGACCAGGATGATGGGTTCCGGGCACAGTGTCGTGGCCCGCTCACCCTGCGCATCTCTCCTGAGGGAGGCCCATGTCCCCATTCCCCGTTGCCTACGCCCGTGACGCCGTCGAGTACGACAGCCGCACGTCCGCGTTTGCCCGGTACCGCCGGATGATCGTCGACGCGCTGCCGCTGCGAGCGGGTGACACCGTGATCGACGCTGGATGCGGCACCGGCTTGTGCTTCGCGGCCCTGCAGGAGCGCATCGGTCCGGAGGGCGTGGTCGTCGGCGTGGACGCGGCGCCGGACATGCTCGAACTCGCCGCCGAACGCGTCCACGCCGAAGGCTGGTCGAACGTCGTGCTCGCCTGTGCGCCCCTGGAGACGGCGGAGCTGCCCAGGGCCGACCACGCGCTGTTCTGCGCGGCGCACGACATCCTGCAGTCCGGCGCGGCCCTCGACAACGTCCTCGCGCACCTGCGGCCCGGCGCGGGCGTCGCGGCGGGCGGTGGCAAGTGGGGCCCGGTCTGGGCGATCGGCCTCAACGCGGGCGTGCTCGCCATGCATGCGCCGTACGTGCGTGACTTCGCGGGCTTCGACCGGCCGTGGACCCACCTCGCCGAACGCGTCGCCAACCTGTCCGTGCGGGAGGTGGCGATGGGCGCAGGCTACGTGGCCGCGGGGCGGCTCGCGCAACCTCCGCGGCGCTGAAGCGTCGTTAAGGGTGACCGGTGTCTGCTGCCGGTCACGGAGAGGGAGGCACGAGGCTGATGGCGCGACCCGAATGTGGTGTCCCGGTCGGGATCGGTGACCGGTCGTGAGCCTCACCGTCGACGCCCTCCTGCCCGCGCAGGTCACCGCGGCCACGGCCGCGGATTCTGCGGACCGTCGGGCGGACTACCGGCTGATGGCGGCCATCCGGCCCGCTGTGGCCCGCTACTGCCGCGCCCGGCTGGGCTGTGGCGACCGCGCCGAAGAAGTCGCCCGTGCGGTGTGGCGCACGATCGCCGCGACCCCGCCCGACTCCGCGGATGAGGTCGCGGTCACGGCGTTCGTGTACCGCACGGCCGCTGCCGCGGTGGATGCGGCGAGCGCGCACGCCGACCCGGTGGGCCTGCGGGGGCCGCTCGCGCTGCTCCCGCCCGCCCAGCGTGAGGTGCTGGTGCTGCGGGTCGCCGTGGGCCTTTCGGCGGAGCGGACGGCCGCGGCGCTCGGTGCCACGCCCGACGCGGTGCGCCGCGTGCAACACCAGGCCCTGCAGCGCCTTCGCGCTGCGGCATGAACCCCGTCCCGCCCGCCATGATCACCGGTTGGGCGCGAAAGCGGCCACATCTGGCCGCCTCCTGCACCGAACCGGTGATCATGGCGGGGCCGGGCGATGCGGGGCGGGGGCGGCGGGCAGGGCGAGGGTCGGGGCGGGCGGACCGGTCGCCAACGTCACGGTGAAGCAGGCTCCCCCTTCGGGGGCGGGCTCGGCGGCGATGGTGCCGCCCATGCGGATGACGAGGCCGTGCACCAAGGCGAGGCCGACGCCGCCCGCGCCGACGGGGCGGTGGCCGCGGTAGCGCTCGTGCAGCGCGCCACGGTCGAACACCACCGCGTAGTCCTCCGGGGCGAGGCCCGGCCCGCCGTCACGCACCTGCAGCACGCCGCCGGGGAAGACGGCGAACGCCAGCGGCGCGCCCGCGGACGTGATGCGCAGGGCGTTCTCGGCGAGCCCGTCGACGACCTGCCGCAGCCGTCGGGGATCCGCTGTGACCCACACCGGCGACTCCGGCGCGTACAAGCTGAACACCACCCCCTCGGCCCGGCACCGGGCGTCCCAGACCGTGCCCGCTTCCCGGGCGAGCGCGCCGAGGTCGACGCGCATGAGATCGAGGCGGAAGTCGTCGGCCTCCAGTCGGGCGAGCTCCATGAGGTCGCCGACGAGCCGGTCGAGCCGCGTCGCCTCGGCGACGATCGTCGCGCCGGTCGGGGCGACGTCCGGGCCGGTGATGACGCCGTCGGCCAACGACTCGGCGAACCCCCGCACGGCCGTCAGCGGCGTCCGCAGCTCGTGCGACACCGACAGCAGGAACTCGCGCTGGCGCGCCTCGCTGCGGGCCAGCGCGTCGGCCAGGTCGTTGACCGCGCCCGCGACCTCCGCCACCTCGGCGGGCCCCTGCACCGGGACCCGCACATCGCGGCGGCCGCTGCGGAGCAGGTGCGCCGTGGCCGCGGTGCGGCGCAGGGGCCGGGCCAGCAGCGTGCCGACGACCAGCCCGACGACCAGGGCCACCCCGACCCCCGCGAGCAGCGCGAAGCCGAGGTTGCGGCGGATCAGGCCGTTGCCGAGCGGGCCGGTGTCCGACCGGCGGACCAGCGCGAACGCCCCATTCAGCGCGGGGCGGGCCTCGACGACGAACGTGCGACCCGCGACGTCGACGCTCGCCGACACCGGGATGCCCGCCAGGGCCCGGTCGGCGCCCGCCTCCTCGACCGCGGTGGCGGCAGGCCCCGTTCCCACGCGTGCCCGGGGGAGCAGCACGATGTCGACGCCCTGTGCCTGCAAGGTCTGGACGAGCCTGCGCGACGCCGCCGCCTGCCGCGCCGGACCGGGGTTGCCGATCAGCGCGGGGTCGGTCAGCTGGGCCGCGACGATGTCGGCCTCCTGGGCCAGCACGGCCTGGGTCGTCTGGCGGGCCGTCTCGGAGACCAGCCGCAACGCGACGACGCCCGCCACCGCCACCGCCACCAGCGCAACGGCCAGGCAGCTCGCCGCCACCCGCCAGGCCAGCGACCGGCGCATCAGGGCCGGTCCGCCGCGTAGCCGACGCCGCGCACGGTGCGGATCGGGCTCGTCGGGCCGAGCTTGGCGCGCAGCTGGGCCACGTGGACGTCGACCGTGCGGGTGCCCGCCGACGCCGTGTAGCCCCACACCGCCGAGAGCAGCTGCTCCCGGGTGAACACCCGGCCGGGGGCGCGCATGAGGTGGGTGAGGAGGTCGAACTCGGTGGAGGTCAGCGCGACCTCGCGACCGGCCGCGTGGGCCCGCCTGCGGTCGACCTCGACGCGCACCTCGCCCACCGCCAACACCTCTTCCCGATCGGCGACGCGCCCGGAACGGCGCAGCACCGTCCGCACCCGTGCCACGAGCTCGCGCGGGCTGAACGGCTTCGTCACGTAGTCGTCGGCGCCCATCTCCAGGCCCAGCACACGGTCGATCTCGTCGTCGCGGGCGGTGACGAACAGCACCGGGGTCCAGTCGTCCTCCGCGCGCAGCCGCCGACAGACCTCGACGCCGTCCATCCCGGGGAGCCCGACGTCGAGCACGACCGCGGCGGGCCGCAGCCGTCGCACGGCCGCCAGGGCCCTCGCGCCGTCGCCCTCGACCTGCACGCCGAACCCGTCGCGGCGCAGGTACAGGCCGACGAGGTCGGCGATCGCCCGGTCGTCCTCGACGACCAGCACGAGCCCCCGGCCCTTGTCCTCTTCCGGCACCGACCCACCTCCGGCGTTGATCGTGCCACCGGCCCCCGCAGCCGAGGTGAGCCTCCCATCCGGGCAATGTTCGGATCACGTAAGTACGGTTGACACGTGGAGCTGGTGGTGCTGGTGGACGACGACGGCAACCCGGTAGGAACCGCGGACAAGGCGACCGTGCACGGTGCGCGCACCCCGCGACATCTCGCGTTCTCCTGCTACGGGTTCGACGCGGCCAGGCGGCTGCTGGTCACGCGGCGGGCGCGGGACAAGGCCACGTTCCCGGGGGTGCTCACCAACACCTGCTGCGGGCATCCGGCGCCGGGCGAGCCGCTGGCCGCCGCCGTGCGCCGCAGGCTGCGTCACGAGCTGGACGTCGACGTGACCGATCTCGACCTGCTCCTTCCCGACTTCGCCTACCGCGCGTCGGCGAACGGGATCGAGGAGCACGAGCTGTGCCCCGTGTTCGTCGGGACGCTCGTCGGCACCCCGCGCCCGCGGCCGGACGAGGTGGAGTCGTGCGAGTGGTGGCCGTGGGAGCGGTTCCTGGCGGCCGCGGCCGACCCCGCGAGCGACATCTCCCCGTGGGCCCGCCTGCAGGCGCCGCTGCTGGACGGGCTCAGGGACGGCCCTCGGGGCGGCCCTCGGGACGGCACCTCGCCAGGTGCTCGGCCGCGGCGGCGCGCAGCAGAACCGCGTCGGACGGGCCCGCCACGAACGTGACGCCGAGCGCGCGAAAGCGGTGGGCGTGCCCGGGCGATGCCGTGAAGATCCCCACGGGGACGTCGGCGGCGCGGCACGGCTCGACGATGGAGCGCACGAGCGCGTCGTAGTCGGCGTCGCCGTGCTGGGCGGCCACCGGCATGGCATGGCTCAGTGCGAGGTCGGACGGGCCGATGAGCACGCCGTTGATGCCGTCGATCTTGAGGATGTCGGGCAGCGCGGCCACCGCGGCGGGCGTCTCGACCATCACGACGCACACCGGGTCGGCGCGCGGCGGGTGCCAGGGCGCGCGGACCGGACCGTAGCTGCGGTTGCCCCGTGGCGGGTGGTGGCAGGCGGCGACGGCCGCGGCGGCCTCGTCGGCGGAGTTCACGAGCGGCACGATCACGCCGTCGGCGCCGCGGTCCAGCGCGCGGCAGATCGCCTCCGGTGTGTTGACCTGCACCCGGACCATGCACGGGGTGCCGGTGGCCGCGATCGCCTGGAGCATGGGCAGCACGGCGTTGTCGTCGACGACGCCGTGCTGGAGGTCGACGCAGGCGAAGTCGAAGCCGACCGAGCCGATCAGCTCCGCCGACGCCGATGTGGGCAGGTGCAGCCAGGCGCCGACCGCGTCGCCGTCGAGCCGGAGATCACGCATGGGCCCGACTCTGCCAGAGCCGGCGGCGGGTGTCACCGCACGACGGGGGCCGCCGACTCCGGCTGCGGTGTGCGGAGCTCGGGACCGGCTGCCGCACCGGCTGCCACTTCGGCATGATCGTCAGTTGGGCGCGTTTGCGGCCGGATCTGGCCGGTCTGCGCGCCGAACTGGTGATCATGGGGAGGACAGGGCGTGGGCGACCGTGCCCGCGGCGCCGTCGACCGTGATCGTCTGGCCCGAGTGGAGGCGGCGGGTGGCGTCGGGCACACCGACGACGGCCGGTATGCCGTACTCCCGCGCGACGACCGCGCCGTGCGAGTTCGCCCCGCCCATCTCCATGACCAGCCCGCCCGCGGTGAGGAACAGGGGGGTCCACCCGGGATCGGTCGACGGGGTGACGAGGATCTCGCCGGGCTCCAGGTGCGCGTCGGCCGGATCGAGCACCACCCTTGCTGTGCTTGTGACCGTCCCGGCCGACGCCGGGGTGCCGACCAGCGCCCCCGCCCGCGCCGCGAGGCTGACCGGCGCTCCCGCCCGCGCCGGCCCCCCGACCGGCGCTCCCGGCCGCGCTCGGGCGGCGTGTTCGGCCTCCGGTTCGGTGCCGTCCGACAGCAGCACACGGGGAACGTGGCGGCGCCGCAGCTCCCGGTCGTACTCGGCCCGGCGGGCGATGACGACGGCACGTTGGTCGGTTCCGTCCAGCGCGGCCGCGACCTCGCGCAGCTCCAGGAAGTAGACGTCCGCAGGCGCGGCCAGCAGACCGCGGGCGGTCAGCTCGGCGCCGAGGATCCCGAGCTGGGCGCGGGCGTGCGCGAGCAGCCGCACCAGGTAGTCCTTGTGCGTCTCGCGCATCCCGGCGAGCTGCCGCGTGCGGCGCAGCGCGAAGCGGGTGACCAACGCGCGGACCCGGGAGCGCCGCCGCACCCGCGCGACGATCTCCTCGAGGGTCGCCTCACCGGCGGCCGCCGAACGGGCGAACCGGACGTCGGGTTGGTCGCCCGGGTCGGTGATCCGCAGGTAGTTGGCCAGCGATCCCAGGACCTGGGTCGGATCGTCGGACCAGCGCGGCATCCCGAGGTCGATCTCCGCGGCCGTCCGGTGGCCGTGCTCGGCGAGGAACGCGGCGAGCTCCCGCTGCAGCACCGGCGGCAGCGCACCGGCGTGGTAGCGCTCGGCCAGCGCGGCGGGCGGGCCCGACCCCAGTGCGGCGGCCGACGCCTGGTCCAGCCGCGTGGCGACGGCCCACAGCGCGAGGTCCATGTCGGTGGTGACGTTGTGCGGCAACCCGCGCAACAGCTCGTGGACGGCGTGCGCGTCGAGGTCCGGCCCGGCGACCCGGCGGGCCAGCGCCAGCGCGAGGAAGCCTGCCGCCGCCACCGGCGTTGTGGTCGGCATGATCGGAATGATCGCCCGCAGCGTCGCGACGATGTGCGCGAGACGGGCGCGCGCTGTTTCCTTGTGCCCGCCCTTCCCGCCCCCTACCGGCTCGGCGATGCGGGCCCGTAGCCGCTCGCCCCGCGCGGCGACCCGGCCCCGGGCGGCGGCCGGGCGCACCAGCGCCAGTGCGGCGAGCGCGGGCGCCCGGTAGCGCACGAGGATCCGCAGCACGGGCCGGAGGAACGACCATCTCGAGCCCGTCGCGGCCAGTGTGCGCTCGTCGACGAGCAGCCTGCGTACGACGACGGCGGAGCGCGACTCCATGACGTCGAACACGAGCGGCACGACCCGGCGCCCGACCGGGTTCCGCAGCGCCGCCGTGATGTCGACGAACGCCCGGCCGCCCGCGACGCCGAACGCCGCAGGCCCCTCCATCGGGTCAACGGCGCGGCCGGTGGCCAGCTCGGCCAGCGTTGCGCCCGCCACCCGGAACGCCGAAAGGCCCATCGGCGTGATCGGGCGGGTGAGCCCCTGCGCCAGCGTGACGTTGAGGTGGACGCGCAGGCCTGGCCATCGCGATGGCGGCACCGGGTAGAGGGTGGTGATCGCGCGGGCTTGGGTGAGCCACAGCACGCCCGTCCCGTCGACGGCCCACTCGATGTCCTGCGGCGTCCCGAAGTGCGCCTCCACGCGGCGGCCCAGGTCGACGAGATCGCGCACTTGCCGGCCGGTGAGGCAGGCGGCCTTGCCGGGGCCCTGGGCGATGACTCGCCCGTCGACCACCCAGTGGTCGGGGTTGACCGCGCCGGAGACGACGGCGTCGCCCAGCCCGGGGGCGGCGTCGAGCAAGCTGCGGGTGCGGCGGCCGCTGATCGGGTCCGCGGTGAACAGCACGCCCGCCACCCGCGCGTCGACCATCCGCTGCACCACGACCGCAAGCTGCGTGCCTGCGTACGGAAGGCCCGTGTCGGCGCGGTAGGCCACGGCCCGGTCCGTCCAGAGCGACGCCCAGCAGCGGCGCACCGCGTCCAGCACGGCATCGACGCCGACCACGTTCAGATAGGTGTCCTGCTGGCCCGCGAAGCTCGCGGACGGCAGGTCCTCGGCGGTGGCCGACGACCGGACCGCGACCGCCGCCCCGTCCCCGAGCGCGCTGTACGCGGCGGCGACCGCAGCGGCGACCTCGTCGGGCACGCTCGTCGCCAGCAGCGCCGTCCGGGCCCGGGCGGCGAGGTCGGGACCCGGGTCGGCGAGCACGGCGTCGAGCCCGGCGGCGGAGGCGGCCTGCGCGTAGGCAGGCGTGCCGACGCAGAAGCCGTCGGGCACGGGGAAGCCCGCGCCGATGAGCTCCGCGAGGTTGACCGACTTCCCGCCTGCGAACGCAATATCCCGGGCGGCGGCGAGGTCGAGAACGGCGGGCCGGAGTGCGGTCATGACGTCAGACTAACGCAGAACTCAACGCTTGATGAAATAAATCAGGAAGCGGTGACGCCGTACCGTCCCCGGTAGTAGAGGAGCGGCGGGTGTGACGGGTCGGCGCCAAGGTCGCGCACGCGCCCGACGGCGATGGTGTGGTCGCCGCCGTCGTACTCGGCCCACAGCGCGCAGTCCACCCAGGCGCTGACGCCGTCCAGCACGGGCGCGCCGAACGGGTCGGGCTGTCCACGCGACGCCCGCGAACTTGTCCACTCCGGACCGTGCGAACGCCGCGCTGACGTCCTCGTGCCCGGCGGCCAGGACGTTGACGCAGAACGTGCCCACCGCCCGGATCCGCGGCCATGTGGTCGACGTGCGCGCCGGAGCCAGGCTCACCAGCGGGGGATCCAGCGAAAGCGAGGTGAACGACTGGCAGGTGAAGCCCAGCGGCCCGGTGGCGCTCGCCGCGGTGACGACGACGATGCCGGACACGAAATGGCCCAGCACGTTGCGCATCACCGCGGGCGAGACCGCCCCGAGCGGCGCGTCGTGGCTCATGCCCCGACTCTAGTGACCGGAAGTGGTCAGCTCGCGTACGCGCGCAGCCGGTCGGCCCGCTCGCCGATGCGCAGCTTGGCCATGACCTCGCGCTCGATCTGGCGCACCCGCTCGCGCGAGAGGCCGAACCGGCGGCCGATCTGGTCGAGCGTGCGGGGCTGGCCGTCGTCGAGGCCGTAGCGCATGCGGATCACCTGCTGCTCGCGGTCCTCCAGGGTGGCGAGCACGCGGCGCAGGTCCTCGTGCAGCAAGTGCGAGATGACCGTGGTCTCGGCGTCGGCGGACTCGCCGTCCTCGATGAAGTCGCCCAGCGGGGCCTCCTCGTCGGAGCCGACGGGCATGTCGAGCGACACCGGGTCGCGCGCGTGGTCGAGCAGATCGGCAATGCGGTCCTCGGGGATGCCGGACTCGGCGGCCAACTCCTCGTGGGTGGCGTCGCGGCCCAGCTTCTGGTGCAGGTCGCGGCGGATGCGGGCGAGCTTGTTGACCTGCTCCACGAGGTGCACGGGCAACCGGATCGTGCGGGCCTGGTCGGCCATCCCGCGCGTGATCGCCTGCCGGATCCACCAGGTGGCGTAGGTCGAGAACTTGAAGCCCTTGGTGTAGTCGAACTTCTCGACGGCCCGGATCAGGCCCAGGTTGCCCTCCTGGATGAGGTCCAGCAGGGGCATGCCGCGGCCGGTGTAGCGCTTGGCCAGCGACACGACCAGCCGCAGGTTGGCCTCGAGCAGGTGGTTGCGCGCGGAGTGCCCGTCGCGGACGACCGTGCGCAGGTCAGCGGCGTACTGGCGCTCCAGCACGCGGCCCTCTTCCGCGGCGGTGTCCAGTACGTGCTGGGCGAACACGCCCGCCTCGATGCGCCGCGCGAGATCGACCTCCTGCGCCGCCGTGAGGAGCGCCGTCTTGCCGATGCCGTTGAGGTAGACGCGCACGAGATCGGCTGCGGGGCTCTGCGCGTCGAGGTCTTCTGCGGACATCTCCGGCCTGCTGGACCTGGTGGTGGCCAGGTGGGCCGTGGACTCGGTACGCTGGTTCGGGACGGCGGGCGCAGTGCCATCTGTTCTCGCCGTGGTCTCCGTGGGTGTCACAGTGGTGATCGTCATCTGGGTACTTCCTCCCCCTGGGCTACCCAGGCGGCGGGTCCTGCGCGCCGCCAGGGCTCTCATCGGATTCGAACGCCGATGGGCAGCCGGATCGTTCCCGCGACGCATTCCGACTGAGAAGGATCTCAGCGCGTCAGCACGGCTACCGCGTAGTCCATGATGGGAACATGACGCGAGGGCAACGGAGAACGACGCTTCAGCGCACAGGTCAACGCGCTGGGCGGGTTCATCCGTGCCCAGCGGCAGCTGGCCAACCTCTCGCTGCGGGAGATGGCGGCGATGACCAGTGTCTCCAACGCCTATCTCAGCCAGGTGGAGCGCGGCCTGCACCAGCCGTCGCTGAAGGTGCTCCACTCGATCGCGGACGCTCTGCAGCTGTCCACCGAGCAGCTCCTGTCCCAGGCGGGCTGGACCCGCGGCACCGCAGGCGACGACGTCGTCCGGAACGGCACCGCTCCAGCGCCGGTAAGCTCGACCGAGGACGCGATCCGCGCCGATCCGCGGCTCACGCCGGAGCAGCGGGTTGCGCTCCTGGGCGTCTACAGGAGCTTCGTCGACGGGTGAGCGGCATTTCACAGTCCGTGTGCTTGACATACTTAACGCTCCTGCGCACTATGGATAGCAAGGTTCCCCGGACCGGGGAAGCCATCCGAACCCCAGGAGGGAACACCATGACCGCTCCTACCGACACCTTCATCGACAGCATCGTTGAGGGCGCCCAGCGCACCCAGGAGGCCGTTGCGGGCGCGCTGACCGGCGCCGTGCGCACTTGGACCGACACCGTCACCGGGTTCTCCGCGTGGTCAGCCCAGCCTGCCCGACGCCCAGGTCGTCGTCGACCGCTGGTTCGACGTCGCGCAGACCGTGCTCGACACCCAGAAGGCGTTCGCCAAGACCGTCGTCGGCGCGGGCGCGCAGGCCGCCGAGGTCGTCACCGAGCAGGCCACCAAGGCCGCCGAGACCGTGACCGCGCAGACCGAGAACGTCGTCGGCAAGGCCACCAAGGCCGCCAAGGCCGCGGGCGAGCAGGCCACCTCCACCGCGCGCGCCGCTCGCAACGCCACCCCCAAGGAGAGCTGACCTCCCGCTTGCGGCAGGGTGACGTTCCGCCCGGGGATGTCACCCTGCTGTCATGTTGGGGGCACCTCCACCAGCACGGTGAACGGGCCGTCGTTCACCGACGCCACCGCCATCCGGGCGCCGAACACGCCCGTCGCGACCGTCGCACCGCGGGCCCGCAGCGCGGCGACGACCGCGTCCACCAGCGGCGCGGCGACCGTCGGCGGCGCGGCGGCCTGCCAGGTCGGGCGGCGACCCTTGCGGGTGTCGCCGTAGAGCGTGAACTGGCTCACCACCAGCAGCGGCGCGCCGACGTCGGCGCAGGAGCGCTCCCCGTCGAGGATCCGCAGCTCGTGCAGCTTGCGGGCCATCACCGTCGCCGCGGCCGCGCGTGTCGTCGCGGTGCACCCCGAGCAGCACCAGCAGGCCCGGTCCGGTCGATGGCGCCCACGACCCCGCCGTCGACCCGCACCGCCGCCTCGGCGACCCGGGCGGCGACGGCCCTCATGAGGACCCACCCGTGAGCGGAAACGACGTCCGCGGCGCCGAGCTCACGGCGGCCGAGGCCACACGCACGCGTTTCCGTCCACGACCGGCGGGTCTCACCCGGCCTCCGCGGACGGCATCAGCACCCCGTGCCGGACGAGCTCGCGCACCGCGGGCAGGGTGGCGGCCACGAACGCGTCCGTCGGCCGGTCGTGCGCGATGGCCAGCAGCTCGACGAGCTCGCCCAGTGCCAGCGCGCCCTGGCAGCCCGCCAGCAGATCGGCGGCCGGCCCATCGACCTCGTGGCGCCACCGCGGCCCGTCCTGCCGCGCCACCGCGGCGCCCACCGTCGTCCACCCTTCCGGCCCCGGCTCCGACCACCGTTCCAGCAGCACCGACGGGGCGAGCGTCAGCCGGGCGGACAGCAGGGCCGCGTCGTCGGCGTGCGCGCGGAGCCAGTCGACCCGGTCCAGCCAGCCCTCGACCTCCGGCCCGAGCGGGTCCTCGAAACGCTCGGCGAGATCCTCGAACACCACCGTGGGCGCGCCGTCGGTGCGCCGCAGCGTGAGCATCCCGAAGCCGACCGCCTCGACCGCCGACCGGTCCATCCAGTCCAGCCAGGCCCGCGCCTGTGCGCGTCCGGCGGGGGACGCGGGGTCGAGCCCTCCGTCGCGCTGCCAGGTGCCGACGTGCAGCGGAGGGTCGGCCACCTCGCGCTGCACCACCCATGCGTCGCAGCCCGCCGGTAGCCACGACCGCACCCGGTCGGGCCAGTCCTCGCCGCGCACGTGCAGCCAGGAGGCGAGCAGCTGCGCCACCCCGCCCGGCGTGAGGTGCGCGCCGATGTCGCGGACCAACGCCGCGAGGGCCGCGTCCCCGTCGGCGCCGGAGTCGCGGTAGACGAACTCCACCCGGGCGGGACCGGGCACGAACGGCGGGTTGGACACGATCTGGTCGAACCGCCTGCCCGCCACCGGTGCCAGCCACGGCCCGGTCAGCAGCTCGACGTCCACGTCGTTGAGCGCGAACGTGGCCGCGGCCAGCGCGAGGGCGCGCGGCGCCACGTCGGTACCGGTGACCCGCCGGGCGTGCCGCGACGCGTGCAGGGCCTGCACCCCGCAGCCGGTGCCCAGGTCGAGCACGGTGCCCACCGGCCGTCGGACGGTCGCCGCGGCCAAGGTCACGGAGGCCGCCCCGACGCCCGTGACGTGGTCGCGCTGCTGACGGCGGGTGTCGGCACCCGCCTCGGCCCAGGTCGGAGAGCACCCACCAGTCCGGGCCGTCGGCCACGCCGTAGGGCCGCAGGTCAAGCGCGGCCCGCCACCCCGGGCCCTCGGGGACGACCAGCCCGGCCGCTGCGGCCTCGGCCGGGCGGAGCGGGGCGAGGGCGGCGGCGACCGCGGCGTCCGGCTCCACCGATCCGAGCAGGAACAGCCGGATGAGCACGCCGAGGGCGTCGGCATCGGTGGTGGCGTCGGTGGTGGCGTCGGTGGTGGCGGCTGTGGTGGCGCGGAAGGCGGGTTCCGGCTCACCGCGGCCGAGCGCCGCGTGCGCCGCTGCGCCGAGCAGCCCGCGTACGCCGTCGGTGGAGTAGCGGGCCCGCATCAGGGCCTCGCGCAGCGCCTTCGCGGCGTCGGGGGACAGGTGGGGCAGCACGACCGGCCAGTCTTCCCCACCGCTGGACGTGGCGCGGCGCTACCCTCGGGCCGTGTCGCTTTCGCTGTCCCAGGATCCGGAGTCCGACGCGCTGTTGGACCGCGACCCGCTCGCCTTGCTCATCGGGATGCTGCTCGACCAGCAGATCCCGATGGAGCACGCGTTCTGGGCGCCCGCCGAGTTGGCGCGGCGGCTCGGCAGCGACCATCTCGACGCGCGCGTGCTCGCCGAGTACGACCCCGAGGAGCTTGTGGCGATCTTCGCCACGCCGCGCGCGTTGCACCGTTATCCCCGGTCGATGGCGGGCCGGGTGCAGGGCCTCTGCACGGCCCTCGTCGAGACCTACGACGGCGACGTCACCTTGATCTGGCGCGACGTCCCCGACGGTAAGGAGCTGTACTCGCGACTCGTCGCCCTGCCCGGGTTCGGGCCGCAGAAGGCGCAGATCTTCACGGCGCTGCTGGGCAAACAGCGCGGGGTCACCCCGCCCGGGTGGCGGGCGGCGGCGGGCGGCTACGGCGAAGACGGCGTACACAAGTCTGTTGCCGACGTGGTCGACGCGACCTCGCTGACCAAGGTCCGCGAGTTCAAGCAGGCCGCCAAGTCGGCGGCGAAGTCAGCGTCGGACTCGGCGTCGAAGGCCGCGGGCCGGGCGGGGCCGGGGTCTGGGCCGGCTGCGGGCAACGGAAACTGAGGAGCCCGTGCACCAGGTGCCCGCGTCACGTCGGGGTGAGCGGATCGTCGACCCGGAGCACGTGTGCGACGCGCTAGCGGTCCTCGCCGACCGCCCGGCAGTGCAGCGCTCCGCCGCCGTCCTCGACGCGCTCGGCGACCCGCACCGCCTCTCGCTCCTGCTCGCGCTGCACCATGCCGGAGACCTGTGTGTCTCGGATCTCGCGTTCGCCGTAGGGATGACCGACAGCGCCGTCTCGCATGCGCTGCGGCTGCTCCGCGCGCATGGCATGGTCACCGCGCAGCGGGCGGGCCGGATGGTGCACTACCGCGTGGCGGGCGAGCTGACCACACGCCTGCTCGACATCGTCTCGGCCGAGTCGGTCGGCGACCTCGCGCTGCACTCCCACGGCGACGAACACGTGGTCTGACGCTTATCGCGCAATTCGTCCGCCCGAGTGGCACGATGGAGTTGTGCCTGAGGAACGGCGTCCGGATCCGGTCCTGATCACCGACGCCCCGATGTCCTATGAGCAGCAGCTCGCTCACCGCAAGTCGCGCTACAAGATCATGATGGCGATGCGGATTCCGCTCATGATCGCCGCAGCGGCGTGCTACCAGTACCCGTGGCTCGCCGTGGGGCTGTTGGTGCTGTCGATCCCCTTGCCGTGGATGGCGGTCCTCATCGCCAACGACCGCCTGCCCAAGAAGGTCGTGGACCCGCACCGCTACCGCGCCGAGCGGCAGGCGGTCGAGGAGAAGTCGCACCCGGTCGTTGAGGAACGGCGGGAACTCGACAGCTAGGCCCCCAGCGTCGTCCGCCAGATCTCGACGGCCCACCCGCACGTCGGCGTCGTAGGCTGGTGCGGTCGAGTACGCCGCAGGTACGCGGCTCCAAGCAGCGCCTGTCGACGCACAGCGGAATCCGCCGAATCGGTTTCCGGTGCAGGACACTACGCTGGCGCGATGTCCGAGCTCCAGCCGTGGTACGGCCACCCCGTCGAGCCCACACTCGTGACGATCGGTGACATCGGCGTCGGGCCGACGACGGTCATCACGCCCAGCGGCTCGGCGCCGGTCGGGCAGTCGACGTTCCAGTTCGCCGACCTGTCGGTGACCCGCGAGGGCATCCCGACCTGGGCGATCGTGTGCGCGGTGATCTTCTTCGTGTTCTGTTTCCTCGGGCTTCTGTTCCTCCTGGTCAAGGAGCGCCACACCGAGGGGTTCGTGCAGGTTGTGGTGCAGGGCCCGCACCTCCTGCACACCGTGCAGCTGCCCGTGTGGGCGCAGGAGCAGGTGTGGGACTACAACCAGCGCGTCAACTACGCTCGGTCGCTGACGGCCGCCGCACGGTGACGGGCACCCTGCGCGTCGATCTGCCCATGGCCCGTCGTCTGCTCTGCTGGTACGGCGTGTTCGCGCTGCTCGCGCCCCGCCTGCCCGCGCCGAGCTGTCCGTTCCGACGGCTCATCGGGCGGCGGTGCCCGGCCTGTGGCTTGACGGCCGCAGTGTCTGCCGCGCTCCACGGGCGGACGCGCCGCGCGTCGGCGCTCCACCGGCTCGGTCCCGTGACCGCCGCGGCGGTGCTCGTCGCGGGCGTCATGACCCTCGCGGATGCGCTCGGCGACCGCGTCGCCCTGCGCATTCCCTTGCGACCGGTACGCCCGCCCTCCATGATCGCGTCGAGTCGCACGTGAGACCGGTCGGCGCCGTCGTGGTGTGCGGGTCGTGGCGATCACCGGAGTAGGGCCGGTGTGGTTCAGGGCACCGCCACGGGCCCGCCGAGCGCTCGCAGCTCGTCGGCGTTGGGCAGGAGCAGGTCGACGCCGCGAACGTCGTCGAGGAATGCCGCCGCCCGGCCCGGGGCCGTGAGGGCAGGTGCGGCCTGCGGTTCCACGGACGTGGTGAGGCCTGCGGCGCGGGCGGCGGCCAGTGCGGCCCGGCCCGCCGCCCGGGATGCGGCGTCGAGCAGCACGTAGCCCGAGAGATGCAGATGGTCGAACTCGGCGACGTCGGGGAGGTCGGCCGCGTCGAGCCTGGCGGCGGCCCCGCGGTCGGACAGCAGCGTGCGGTCCCCAGCCCTTACCAGCGCTCCGACGGGTCCGGTGCTTGCCGCGGGTGGTGGCGGGCCGAGCATCGCCACGACGATGCAGGTCGCGGCCTCCGGATCGACCGTGAGGTGCGCCGTCACCCGGGCGGCGGCGAGCTCGGCGGCCGCGGCCCGGCCGGCCGGGTCGGCGCCTACGCGCGCGGCGAGCGTCACCGCGATACCAGCGTCCCGGCCCAGGTGCGCGAGCCAAGCCGCGGTGTTCGCGCCCGCCCCGCCGGGCCGGGTCCGTATCCGCGCGGGCACGTCCGCGCCGGGGACGGGGTCGACCGCGGGTGTCACGAGGACGTCGAGCGCCGCGTCCCCGACGACGAGCACCCGCAGCGGCCTCACCTGCCTTCGCGCCCGCTCCCGGCGAGCGCGAGCGCGACCTGCGCGGCCAACGCGGCGTTCGCCACGACCAGCGCGCGGTTGGTGGCCAAGCTGGCGCCGTCGCTGCCCGCGTGGAAGTGCGCGAGCAGCGTGGGCGTCACCTCCTTGCCGGTGATCCCGCGCTCGGCGACCAGCGCGAGCCCCTCGGACAGCAGCCGGTCGTGCAGCGGTCCGGGCAGCTCGTCGGCCGTGGGCACGGGCTGCGCCAGCACCATCCCGGCCCCACCGCCCAGCGCCAGGTGCGCCCGCCACGCGGCCGCGGCCGCGGCGGGCGCGTCCACCCGCCAGGGCACCGGCAGGCCCGCATCGCGCCGGTAGAAGCCAGGGAACGCGTCGGTCCGGTACCCGAGCACCGGCACCGACGCCGTTTCCAGCACCTCCAGTGTGGCGGCGACGTCGAGGATCGACTTCACCCCTGAGCAGACCACGAGCACCGGGATGCGGGCGAGCGCGCCCAGATCGGCGGAGACGTCCCAGGAGTCGCGGGCACCCCGGTGCACCCCGCCGAGGCCGCCGGTGGCGAAGACGGCGATGCCCGCGGCGTGGGCCAGCGCGGCCGTCGCGGCCACCGTCGTCGCCCCGTCGTAGCGCAGCCCGACCGCCACGCCCAGGTCGCGCACCGACAGCTTGGCCAGCCCGCCCGCGCACACCCGGTCGAGCTCGGCACGGGTCAGCCCGATCCGGACACGTCCGTCGAGCACGGCGACGGTGGCGGGCACGGCCCCATGCGCCCGTACGATGGCCTCGATCGCATCGGCGGCCGCCCGGTTGCCGGGGGCGGGCAGACCGTGGGCGAGGATCGTGCTCTCCAGCGCGACGACCGCTCCTCCACCCTGGAGCACGGCGCTGACCTCGGGTGACAGCGATAGTGGCGGCGAGATCGATATCGGCACGTGCGGCATGATGACCCACCCGGCACAATGGTGTGCATGGCCACCCAGGTGCTGCCCGATGTCGAGACCCGGCCCGAGGGCACGGACACCACGGGCGACGACGACCCCAAGCTTTTCCACTACGTGCGCAAGAACAAGATCGCGGAGAGCGCGGTGCTCGGCAACCTCGTCGAGGCGCTCTGCGGCGAGACGTTTCCGGTCACCCGCGCACCCAAACCGGGGTCACCGGTCTGCCCGGACTGCAAGAAGATCTACGACCAGCTGAGCGCCGACTGAGCGAGGTGGCCGGCCATCGGGGCTGGCTCTACGACCGGCTCGTTGCCGGAATGACGAGTGTCTGGTACCGCGAGGTGCTCACCCGGCTGCCGCGCGGCACACGGCTGCTCGACGTCGGCATCGGCACGGGCGGGGCGCTGGTCCGTTGCGCCGATGTGGTGCGCGAGCGGGAGCTGTCCATCGTCGGAATCGACGTCGACCCCGACTACCTGACCCGTTGTGAACGGGCCGTGCGCCGCGCCGGGCTCGGTGGGGTGCGCCCGCGGCTGGAGTCGGTCTATGACCACCGCGACGGCCCGTACGACGCCGCTTACTTCAGCGCGAGCCTGATGCTGCTGCCCGACCCCGCTGCCGCGCTACGGCGCGTCGGGGGCCTCCTGCGGCCCGGCGGGGCGCTGTACGCGACCCAGACGTTCCAGCGCAGGCGTTCCCGGCTGGCCGAGCAGGGCAAGCCGCTGATCCGCTACGTCACCACGATCGAGTTCGGCCGGGTGACCTACGAGGACGACTTCCGGGCCTGCCTCGCCGATGCGGATGTGGAGCTGGCCGAGCTCCACACCATGGCGGCCACCCGGCGTTTCGCGCACCAGCTCGCGGTCGCCCGGCCGGTGGTCGAGCCGACGGCTGAGCCGGTCGTCGGGAGGGTGGCCGATACCGCGTAGCGCGGAAACGAGTGTCGGTTTTCCGCTCACGAGGATGCCGTGAGGAACGCGTCGATCACCGGCGCCAGCGCGGCCGCCTCCGTCACAAGGGCGAGGTGGCCGCCCCGGTACATCTGCAGGCGCGCGCGGGGGATGCCGCGGGCCAGTATCCGGGCGTTGATGGTCGGGATGAGCGGGTCGTCGTCGCCGGACAGCACGAGCGTCGACTGCCGGATGAGCGTGAGGGCGGGCAGGCTCGTCCAGGTCGCGATGGCCAGCAACTGGTAGAGGTAGCCGCGGGTGGAGCCGGAGCGCGCGTGGGCGTGCAGCACCTGCGCCGCGCGCTCGGGGTGGCTGCGCATCGTGCCGCCGTAGAGCTGGCTCGCGATGCGCCGCGCGTAGGCCGGGTCGCGGTGGCGGCGCGGCGTGAGCATGTGTCCGAGCACGCCGGGCCGGGCGGGCACCATCACCGCGCCGGTGCCGGTCGCCGCGAGCACCAGCCGCCTGCACTTGCGCGCCTGCGTGACCGCGAACTGCTGCGCCAGCCCGCCGCCCCAGGAGAACCCCAGCACGTCGACGCGCTCGTGCCCGAGACGCCGCACCAGGGCCCCGACCAGCGACGCGAGCGTGGCGTAGTGGTACGGCAGGAGCGGCGCGGGCGAGCCGCCGACGCCCGGCACGTCGAACCGGATCACCTCGAGGTCGGGTGGGAGCTGGTCGACCAGCGGCTCCAAGACCTCCAGCTGCGCGCCGAGACCGTTCATGAGCAGCAGCGGGGTGCGCGCCGGTCCGGGCCGCACCGCGGGGCGCACGGCCACGCGCAGCCGCCGTCCCCTTACCGTGACCTCGGTGGTGCGGTGCTCCGTCGGCCCGGGGCGTAGCAGCGGCTCGATCACGTCGGCTCCTGACTACAGCGGGCGCGTTGACGATCATCTTCTCACACCCGGCTGCCCGAGCACGTCGGCGCGCGCGGAGACGACGCTCACGCAGGGGCCTGCCACTCGTGCGGTACGGCCGGGCAGAGATGCGATGCCCCGTCGCGCCGAACCCCCCCTGTGCGCCCGTACCCCCGCGGTGATCGACTCGGGCCGGGTTACGCTGTTCGCCGCCCCGGGTTGCCGAGCGTGCAGGGAGTGGAGTGTCGCAGGCCCACCAGCCGTCGTCGGCGTCCGGCCGTCCGTTGCGGGCCTGGCAGCGCAGCGCGCTTTCGCGCTATCTCGCTGCTTCCCCGCGGGACTTCCTGGCCGTCGCAACCCCCGGGGCGGGCAAGACCGCATTCGCCCTCCGCGTGGGATCCGAGCTGTTGGCCGACCGGGCGATCGACGCGATCACCGTCGTCACGCCGACCGAACACCTCAAGACGCAGTGGTCGCTCGCCGCCGCGGCCGTGGGCATCGCGATCGACCCGGACTTCCGCAACTCGACCGGCGCCACGTCGGCCGACTACCGCGGCATCGCCGTCACCTACGCCGGGGTGGCCGCGCACCCGCTGCTGCACCGGGCGCGCACGGAGGGCAGGCGCACCCTGGTCGTGCTGGACGAGGTGCACCACGCCGGGGACGCGCGGTCGTGGGGCGACGCGGTACGGGAGGCGTTCGAGCCCGCGGTGCGACGGCTCACGCTCACCGGCACCCCGTTCCGCTCGGACGACAACCCCATCCCGTTCGTCGACTACCTCCCCGACGGCGACGGGGCGCTGCGCAGCCGTGCCGACCATGCCTACGGCTACGCGGAGGCGCTGGCCGACGGCGTCGTGCGGCCGGTGGTGTTCCTCGCCTACTCGGGCCAGTCGAGCTGGCGCACCAGCGCGGGGGAGGAGTTCACCGCCCGCCTCGGTGAGCCGATGACCGCCGAGCAGACGGCGCGGGCGTGGCGCACCGCGCTCGACCCCGGCGGCGAGTGGATCCCGGTCGTGCTGGGCGCGGCCGACCGGCGCCTCACCGCGCACCGCGAGGGCGGCATGGCGGACGCGGGCGGGCTCGTCATCGCCTCCGACCAGACCACCGCGCGGGCGTACGCGGCGATCCTGGCCGACGTGACCGGTGCGGCACCCGCGGTCGTGCTCTCCGACGAGCCGGGCGCGTCGGCGCGCATCGCCCGCTTCTCCGGCTCCGACGAGCGCTGGATGGTCGCGGTGCGGATGGTGAGCGAGGGCGTCGACGTGCCGCGCCTGGCGGTCGGCGTCTACGCCACGAGCGCCTCGACGCCACTGTTCTTCGCGCAGGCCGTCGGCCGGTTCGTGCGGTCGCGGCGCCCGGGGGAGACGGCGTCGATGTTCGTGCCGTCGGTGCCCGTGCTGCTGGGCCTGGCGAGCGAACTGGAAGCCCAGCGCGACCACGTGCTGGGCACGCCGCACCGGGCCGACGAGCAGTGGGACGACGCCCTGCTCGCACGGGCGCAGCGGGCCGAGGACGAGCCGGGCGAGGAGGAGAAGGCGTT
Source organism: uncultured Actinomycetota bacterium (assembly GCA_963822805.1). Lineage (GTDB taxonomy): Bacteria > Actinomycetota > Actinomycetes > Mycobacteriales > Pseudonocardiaceae > Pseudonocardia. The sequence goes on from CAWGIV010000016.1 coordinate 110,587, forward strand.
CACCACCCTCTCCGCGCACGCCGAGCTCGACCAGCTGATCTACGAGGGCAGGTCGTTCTCGGCCGACGAGGAGGACTACCTGGGCCTGCCGGGGCTCCTGGAGCCGGACCAGGTGCGCACACTGCTCAGCAGGCGGCAGAAGGAGTGGCTGACGCACGCCAAGCCGACGACGCCCGCGGCCGCCCCGGCCGCGCAGGCCCCGGCGCAGCTCTCGGTGCGCGAGCGGATCCACAAGCTGCGCAAGGAGCTCAACACGCTGGTGGCGTTGCACAACCACCGCACGAAGAAGCCGCACGGGGTGATCCACAGTGAGCTGCGCGCCCACTGCGGCGGCCCGCCGACGGCGATGGCGACGATCGAGCAGCTGGAGGAGCGCATCGCGACGCTGCGCAGCTGGCGCTAGCCGCCCGCACCACCGGCGCCGCCCGCACCACCACCACCACCACCGCCCCCACCGCCGGCCCAGCCCATCGTCAGCCGCGCGCCCGTTCGGGGCACTGCGCACCCCTTCGCGGCACTGCGCACCCCACCGGTGGGGTGCGCGGTGGCCTCGTGGGGTGCGTGGTGGCCCGATGGGGTGTGCGGCCGCCCGGTGGGGTGCGGCCGCACGCGACGAGGGCGGGCACCGCGGGTGCCCGCCCTCGTTGTCGAGTCGTCAGTTCGTTCAGCGGCCCGTCTGCACGTCCGCCTGCATCTCGCGGAGCTTGTCCGCGTGCGCCTTCGCGTGGTGGCCGCAGAACAGCAGCTCGCCACCCTTGGCGAGTACGGCCCTGACCTTGGCCGCCGCCCCGCAGCGGTCGCAGCGGTCGGCGAGGGTCAACTGTGGCCGGGTCAGCGTATCGGGCTGCATGGCGGTCTCCCTCCGTTCGGCGCCGGACGGGTCCGACACCGATAGCTCTCGCGACCGCTCGCGCGGTGCGCTCACCTTCCCAGACGTTCCGTACCCCTGCGTCTGTTCCCGCGGCGCGCCGCGACAAGCATCACGCTGGCCCTCGGAGGGTGGAGGATGGCCGCCGACCCCACGCTGACGAGTGAATGATGGGGTCGACTTGCATGGCCGTGCAAGCTCTGGATTGCTAACTTTCTCCGAGTGCCGATTACTGTGAGCAGCCGTGGCCACCGCCCTCCGGTACCGGACGCCCGCCCCGGCGCTCTTCGTGATCGGCGCGGTGTCGATGTACGCGGGCGCCGCACTCGCGGTCGGTCTGTTCGGCGTCCTGGCTCCGGCGGCGGTCGCCGTGCTGCGGATGCTGGGGGCCGCTTTGGTGTTGCTGGCGTGGCGCCGTCCCCGCGCAGGGGCGTGGCGCGGCGGCCGGGTGCTGCGCGCGGCCGTCTTCGGGCTGGCCACGGCCGGCATGAACATCGCGTTCTACGAGGCCATCGCGCGGCTACCGTTGGGCACGGCGGTGGCGGTGGAGTTCTGTGGTCCGGTGGCCGTCGCGGCGGTGGCCTCGCGGCGTCCACGAGACGTCGCCGCCGTCGTGCTGGCCGCGCTCGGCGTGGCCCTGATAGCGGATGTGCGCTGGTCAGGGTCCCCTGCCGGGGTGTTGTGGGCGCTTGCGGCGGCCGCGTTGTGGGCCGCGTACATCGTGGTCGGCAAGCGTGTGGCGGGCGCCGGGAATGGGCTGGACGACCTGGCTGTCGGCTTCACGCTGGCCGCGGTCGTGCTGTCGCCGGTGCTGCTGTGGGGCGGCGTCGGCGGACTTGCGGCGCTCGCCGACCCGTCCGTGCTGCTGCTCGCGGTGGGCGTCGGGGTGCTGTCGAGCGTGGTGCCCTACGTCTTGGACCAGATCGTGCTGCGCCGGGTGGGGCAGGCCCGCTTCGCGGTGCTGTTGGCGCTGCTGCCCGCCACGGCCACGGTCGTCGGCCTGGTGGCGCTCACCCAGGTGCCCAGCCCGCTGGAGGCGGTCGGTATCGCCGCTGTCGTGGTCGCCGTCGCGCTGCGGTCGCGGGATGGCGACCCGACCGAACGGCTGGGCTGATCGGTCCGCCGGTCACGATGTGTCACCGGCATGACGGTGACCCAGCGTCGTCACGGATCGTCCGGTGCGGTGTCCCACGGCCGGGTGGGTGATTTTCCCCGACCTGCTCGGGAGGTGGCGCCGCGTGGTGTCACGGGGCGGCGGTCGCCGCATGCGGTTCATCGAATCGTGACGCTTCCGGGATGACTTGAACGATTCACTGCGCTTGGCGCCACTCTGCTGTCCGGCATACGTTGTCCGCCACAACATTTCCCCCGACGTGGAAGGACAATGATGCGTTCAACGAGGGCCGCGCTCGCGGCCGCGGGGCTCGGCCTCGCCCTCACGCTCGCGGCCTGCGGCCAGAACGCCGCCGCCCCGAGCTCGAGCGGCGGGGGCTCGGCCACCCCGGCGGCCACCGGCGGAATCAAGGTCGGCGTGATCCTCCCGGAGACCGCCAGCTCGGCCCGCTGGGAGGGCTTCGACAAGCCGCTGCTCGCGCAGGCGATGCAGGCCGAGGGGCTGCAGGCCGACATCCAGAACGCCCAGGGCGACGAGCAGAAGTTCTCGACCCTGGCCGACGGCATGATCGCCAGCCAGCGTGAAGGTGCTCGTCATCGCCTCGATCACCAGCGACGGGGGCAATGCCGTCGCAGCAAAGGCGAAGGCGCAGGGCATCCCCGTCATCGACTACGACCGGCTCAACCTCGGCGGCACCAGCGACTACTACGTGTCGTTCGACAACGTGAAGGTCGGCGAGCTGCAGGGCCAGGGCCTGGCCACCGCGCTCAAGAGCAAGCCGGGCGCCCAGGTGATCGAGATCGAGGGCGCACCGACGGACAACAACGCCACCCTGTTCCACCAGGGCCAGGAGAACGTCCTCAAGCCCCTTTACGCACTCAGGCGCACTCAAGCTGGTGGCGAGCCAGCCCATCCCGAACTGGGACAACCAGCAGGGCGGCACCACGTTCGAGCAGCTGCTGACCAAGAACGGCGGCAAGGTCGACGGCGTCGTCGCGGCCAACGACGGGCTCGCGGGCGCGATCATCACCGTGCTGCAGAAGAACGGCCTCAACGGCAAGGTGCCGGTGACCGGCCAGGACGCCACCCCGGACGGCCTGCAGGCGATCCTGCGCGGCGACCAGTACATGACGGTCTACAAGCCGATCAAGCAGGAGGCCGACGCCGCGGCCAAGCTCGCCGCGGCACTGGCCAAGGGCGACAAGCCGGCGGCCGACGCGCTCGCGACCGCCACCTCGGATGACACGAAAGGCAACCGGAAGGTCACGTCGGTGCTGCTCACCCCGCAGTCGATCACCAAGGACAACGTCAAGACCGTGGTCGACGACGGCCAGGTCAAGGCCTCGGAGATCTGCGTGGCCGCCACCCAGTCGGCCTGCAACCAGCTCGGCATCCAGTAGCCCGTCGATCGCAGCGGATGCGCGGCCGGTGACCCCGGCCGCGCATCCGTGGCACCAGGAGGTGTGGTCGTGACCGAACCGATCCTGCAGCTACGCGGGGTGGACAAGCACTTCGGGCCGGTGCAGGTGCTGCACGGGGTCGACTTCACGGTACGGGCCGGTGAGGTCACCGCGCTCGTCGGCGACAACGGCGCGGGCAAGTCGACACTGATCAAGTGCGTGGCGGGCATCCACCCGATCGACGCGGGCGAGGTGCTGTTCGACGGCAGGCCGGTGTCGATCCACGGACCGACGGACGCCAGCAAGCTCGGGATCGAGGTCGTGTACCAGGACCTCGCGCTCTGCGACAACCTGGACATCGTCCAGAACATGTTCCTGGGCCGCGAGCGGGGCAAGCCGTGGCTGCTCGACGAGGCCGACATGGAGCAGGCGGCGCGTCGCACGCTGGCGTCGCTGTCGGTGCGCACGGTGACGTCGGTGCGGATGCCGGTCGCCAGGCTCTCCGGCGGCCAGCGCCAGACCGTCGCCATCGCCAAGGCGGTGCTCTGGGACTCCAAGGTCGTGATGCTCGACGAGCCGACCGCGGCCCTCGGCGTGGCGCAGACCCGCCAGGTGCTCGACCTGGTGCGCCGCCTCGCCGAGCAGGGCCTCGGCGTCGTGCTCATCAGCCACAACATGGCCGACGTCTTCGAGGTGTCCGACCGCATCGCCACGCTCTACCTGGGGCGCATGGTGGCCGCAGGTGCCCACCAAGGACGTCACCAACACCCAGGTCGTCGAGTTGATCACCGCAGGCCGGTCCGGTGACCTGGGCCTGCAGCGTCCGGAAAGCGTGACCGTCTGATGACATCAATGGAGAAGTCCCCTCGCCCGGACGCCCCCGACAGCGCCGCCGAGCGGGCCGCTCCCGCATCCGGCCGGTCGGCCGACTTCGGGATCGACACGACGGCGAAGTCGACCGGCGAGGCGGTCCGCTCCTACCTCACCAACCTGCGTAGCGGCGACCTCGGCGCCCTGCCCGCCCTCCTCGGCCTGCTCGCGCTGTTCATCCTGTTCACGGCGCTGGCGAGCGACACGTTCCCGAGCCTGCTCAACCTGGCCAACCTGCTCCAACAGGGCGCCGGGCAGACCATCATCGCGATGGGCCTGGTGTTCGTACTGCTCACCGGCGAGATCGACCTGGCGGCGGGCACCGCGTCCGGCCTCACCGCCGCGGTGATGGCGCTGCACCTCGTGTCGAACGGCAACATGCTCGGCGCGATGGGCACCCTGGTGTTCCTGGCCTTCGTGCTCGTGCTCGCGGTCGCGGTTGCGCTGGGCGCGCTGCTGCGCATCTGGTCGGGCACCGCGCTCGCCGCCCTCGCCCTGGTCCTGCTGGTGGTCGGCTTCCCGCCGAACCCGTGGCTGGAAATGCTGCTCGCGGTGTGCACCGGCGTGGCCATCGGGATCCTCACCGGGTTCCTCGTGTCCCGGGTGGGCATGCCGTCGTTCGTGGTCACCCTCGCGCTGTTCATCGCGTGGCAGGGCGTGATCCTCCAGCTCATCGGCGAGGGCGGCACGCTGGGCCTGCGCGATCCGGTGATCAACGCCGTGGCCAACGGCAACCTCTCGACGTTGGGCAGCTGGATCCTGTTCATCGTGGGCGCAGGCGGCTACGCGGCGGTGCTCCTGAACCGGCAGTTCTCCCGCCGTCGGCTCGGCCTGGTCGCCCAGCCCACCGGGCTCGTGCTGATCAAGATCGCGGCGGTGGTGATCCTCTCCGCGATCGCGACGTTCCTGCTCACGATCAACCGCTCGCTCGGCGCCACCCAGATCGCGGGCGTGCCGTACGTCGTGCCGATCGTGCTGGTGCTGCTGGTCGCGGGCACGTACGTGCTGGACCGCACGCAGTTCGGCCGCCACGTCTACGCGGTCGGCGGCAACCGGGAGGCGGCCCGGCGCGCGGGGATCAACGTGGTCAAGATCCGGGCCGCGGTGTTCGTGATCTCGACGGCGTTCGCGGCGATCGGCGCGATCGTCTACTCGTCGAAGGTCGGCTCGGTCTCGCCGACCGCCGGTGGCGGCAACACGCTGCTGTTCGCGGTCGGCGGGGCGGTGATCGGCGGCACGTCCCTCTTCGGCGGGCGCGGTCGGATCAGCAACGCGGTGATCGGTGGCGCGGTGCTCGCGACGGTCAACAACGGGATGGGTCTGCTCGGGCTGCCCGCATCGGTGGTGTTCCTCGTCAACGGCATCGTGCTGCTTCTTGCCGCGGGCGTCGACGTGCTGTCGCGGCGGCGATCGGCCGACACGGGCCGGTGAACCGGGCCTGGGGCGCAGACGGTGGTGGCCCCGGGTCGAGCACCGCAGGAGCGCGCCCGGACGAGGTGCGCAGGCACAACCGGGCCGCGCTGCTGCGCCGCCTGCACGTCGACGGGCCGTGCACACGGGCCACGCTGGCCACCGAGCTGGGCCTCAACCGCAGCACGATCAAGTCCGTCGTCGACGGGCTCGCCGAATCCGGCGTCGTGACCGAGGCCGTCCCGGCCAAGCGCTCCGGCGCCGGGCGGCCGTCGCTGATGGTGCTGCCCTCGCCGGAGGCGGCCGTCGTGCTCGCCGTCGACGTGCGGGTGGAGCAGGTGGCGATGTCGGTCGTCGGCATCGGGGGACAGGTCCTCGGGCGGCACAGCTGGAACCTGCACCGGGGCACCCGCACCCCCGCCGAGGTGATCACGCACGTGGCCGAGTCGGCGCAGCTGCTCACCGAGGAGCTGGCGGTGACGCCCGCCGGGGCCGGGGTCTCGGTGCCCGGCGTCGTGCGCCGCGACGACGGGTGGGTGCACGAGGCGCCCAATCTGGGCTGGCGCGACGTCGCGCTGGGCGCCCGGCTCGGCGCGGTGCTGCGGATGCCGGTGCGGGTCGGCAACGACGCCGAGCTGGGCGCGCTGGCCGAGCACGTGCGTGGGGTCGCGCGCGGGGCCACCGACCTCGTCTACGTGTCGGCGGACTTCGGGGTCGGCGGCGGCGTCATCTCCGAGGGACGGCCGTTGCGCGGCGCCCGCGGCTACGTCGGCGAGATCGGCCACCTCGTCGTCCGGCCGGGTGGGCGACCGTGCTACTGCGGGTCGCGGGGCTGCTGGGAGACCGAGGTGGGCGAGGCCGCGCTGCGCCGGGCGCTGCGGCTGCCGGAGGGTGGGCCGCGGGGCGTGGTCGTCGCCGAACTGCGGGCGCTGGAGGCGGGCCTGGCCGCGGGCGGGCGCGGCAACCCGCTCGAGGAGTTCGCCGAGTGGCTCGCCATCGGCCTGGTGACGATCGTCAACCTGCTGGCGCCGCAGCTCGTGGTACTCGGCGACCTGTTCACCGCGCTGCCCCGCTGCGTGGTCAACGAGGTGCGCGCGACGGTGCACGAACGCAGCCTGGTCAGCCGCGCGGTCGGCGGCACCCGGATCGAGACCAGCCCTCTGGGTCGTGACGCCAAGCTCGTGGGCGCGGCCGAGCTGGCCTTCGAACCGGTGCTGGGCGCGGTGTAGCCGACCGCGAGACCGACGTTACCGGGCCGCGCACCCCGAAAACCGCGCTCTCGGGCCGTCGCTGCGGCCCCGTTGTCGTATCATCGCCGTGACCCCGCGGGAGCCCACGTTCCGAGGCTGAGAGGGCGGCAGGACCGGCCGTCGACCGTTCGAACCTGAACCGGTTAGCACCGGCGTAGGGAGGAGAACCGATGGTTCCGGTTTCCCGCCGCACCATCCTCGCCGCGCTCGCGGCCGCCCCGGCGCTGGCGGTGGTCGGCTGTGGCGGTGGGGATGCGCGTCCCGCTGCGGCCGGCGCCCCGACCACCGTGCGCTTCGCGCTGGACTGGACGCCCAACACCAACCACACCGGGCTCTACGTCGCGCAGCAGCAGGGCTGGTTCCGCGACGCGGGCCTCGACGTGCAGATCCTGCCGTACAACTCGACGTCGCCGGACACGCTCGTCTCGTCGGGCGCCGCGGAGTTCGGCATCTCGTTCCAGGACTCGTTCTCGGTCTCGAAGGCGGCGGGCGCGGACATCACCTCGGTGCTGGCCGTGCTGCAGCACTGGGGCACCGCGATCGGGGTGCGCGCGGACCGGACCGACATCCGCTCGCCCCGCGACCTCGACGGCAAGACCTACGGCGGCTTCGGCGCGGCGTACGAGGTGCCCAAGATGCGGGCGGTGATCCGCGCGGCGGGCGGCCAGGGCGTGTTCAAGACGGTCGTGCTCGGCACGTCGGCCTACGAGGCCCTTTACGCGGGGCAGGTGGACTTCACCGAGCCGTTCCTGGCCTGGGAGGGCATCGAGGCGCAGCTGCGCAACGAGCCGCTCAAGACGTTCGCCTACACCGACTACCACTTCCCCGACGCTTACAGCGTGATCGTCATCGGCAACACGCCGTGGCTGCACGCGAACACGGCCGCCGCGAAGGCGTTCGTGGCGGCGGTGCAGCGCGGCTACCAGCTCGGCGCGGACGACCCGGCCCAGGGCGTGAAGCTGCTGGAGGACGCCAACCCGGGGGTGTTCACGGAGCCCGAGCTGGTCACCCGTAGCCAGGACATGTTGGCGCAGCGCTACCTCAAGGACGCGTCGGGGAAGGTCGGCACCCAGACGCTGGCGATGTGGTCGGGGTTCTCCGGGTTTCTCTACGACGTGGGCGCACTCACCGGGCCCGACGGAAAGCCGCTGACCACCCGGCCGGACTTCGCCACCTGGTTCACCGGACAGGAGCCGTGACCGTGGCCGTGCTCGAATCGCGAACACGGCGTGTCGAAACGCGCGACTCACCGTCATGGGTGGGGCGGGCGGGGCCTGCCGTGCTCCTCGTGCTGGCCGGGCTCGTCGTCTGGCAGGTGGCGGTCGACCTGTCCGGGGTGCGCCCGCAGGTGTTGCCTTCGCCGCTGCGGGTGGTCGAGCAGGGCTGGGCGTTCCGGGAGGAGCTGTGGACCAACACCCTGCCGACGCTGCAGGAGACCGCCGTCGGGTTCGGGGTGTCGCTGGCCGTGGGGTGGACGATCGCCGTCGCCGTCGACTTCGTGCCCTGGCTGCGGCGGGCGGTGACGCCGCTGCTCGTCGCGTCGCAGACCCTGCCGATCGTCGCGATCGCCCCGCTGTTGATCATCTGGTTCGGGTTCGGGCTCCTGCCGAAGGTGGTCGTGATCGCACTGGTCACGTTCTTCCCCATCGCCATCGGCCTCATCGAGGGGTTCGCCGCCACCGACCGGCAGGCGACTGCATTGTTGCTGAGTATGGGCGCGTCCCGGCTGGACCAGTTCCGCTACGTGCGGGTGCCCGGGCGCGATGCCGTCGTTCTTCACCGCGTTGCGGATCGGCATCACATACGCCGTCACCGGCGCGATCTTCGCCGAGTACGTGGGCGCCACGGCCGGGTTGGGGATCTTCATGCAGGTGCAGAAGAACTCGTTCCGCACCGACCTCGTGCTGGCCGCGGTGGTCGTCACGGCGGCGGTGTCGGTCACGCTGTTCGCGCTGACCTACCTCGTGCAGCGGGTCGTGGCGCCGTGGAGCCGGGCGGGCAGGCGATGAGGCTCACGGTCGAGGCGGTGGTGAAGAGCTACCCCGGGCTGGCGGTGCTCGACGACGTCGCGTTCGACGTCAGGTCGGGCGAGTTCGTGTCCGTAATCGGGCCGAGCGGGTGCGGCAAGTCCACGCTGTTCGACGTGATCGCCGGACTGGAGCGCCCGGACGCGGGCCGGGTACTCGTCGACGGCGCCGACGCCACCGGCCGGGTCGAGCACGCCGCGTACATGCCCCAGCGGGACCTGCTGTTCCCGTGGCGCTCCGTGCTGGACAACACGGCGCTGGGGCTGGAGGTGGCGGGCGTGCGGCGGCGGGAGGCGCGAGCGCGGGCGCGGGCGCTGTTCGGGCCGTTCGGGCTGGCGGGGTTCGAGGACGCGCGGCCCGAGGCGCTGTCGGGCGGCATGCGCCAACGGGCCGCGCTGCTGCGCACGGTGGTGCAGGAGCGGTCGTTGCTGCTGCTCGACGAGCCGTTCGGGGCGCTGGACTCGCTCACCCGCTCGGATATGCAGGCGTGGCTCGCGGGGGTGTGGGCGCGCTACGGCTGGACGGTGCTGCTCGTCACCCACGACATCCGGGAGGCCGTGTTCCTCTCCGACCGCGTGATCGTGCTGACCCCGCGGCCCGCGACGGTGCGCACGGAGGTGAGCGTCGACCTCCCGCGCCCCCGGGCGACAGGCCTCGCGCTGACCGCGGCCGAGGAGAAGGTGCACGCCGCCCTGACGGGCTGAGCGCGCGCGCCTGGTGCGCCCGGCCGGTGTGCGCCCGGCCGGTGTGCCCCGCCCCGTGTGCGCCTGGCCGGTGTGGTGTGCCCGGCCGTTGTGCGCCCGCCCGCTGTGCGCCCGCCCGACGGCGCTCGAACCAGCGGGACGCGAGAGACCGCAGCGGGGCCAGACCCGTCGACACCCCTACTGCGCGACCGCCTCGCGCCATCACTTGCCGGGCGCTCTGAGCCGGAGAAAGTCACCCTGCTGCGATGCGGCGGGGCGGTGGCGCCAGCGGCCTCGACGGTGGCTCACCTCGGCGGAGGCTCAGCTGCCTGTCTGGGGTGCGTCACTCGTTACGCCGCTCGGTGCGGAAATCGGAGCTGTCGATGATCGGTAGGGTCAGCTGGCCTCCCCGAATCCGGTGAATCACCGGAACCAGGCCGGTGGCGTCGGCGGGCGGCTCGCCAGTGCCGTTGTTGCGCAGGAAGCGCGGATGCGCGCCGCCCGCGACCAGCAGCGCGAGCCGGTGCCCGGCCGCGAGGCGGTGGCAGCAGGGGTCCAGCTCGACGGTGACCGGCCCCGTGGCGGGTTCGCGCCTGCGCATCCCGTCGGCCACGTTGCGTGCCCGGCCGTCGGGGGCGACGTCGCAGAGCCGGACGAACAGATCGGCGTGCGGCGGGTTGGCGGCGTGGTCCAGCTCCACGGACGGCGAGCCCGCGATGAGCAGGTCGCGCGGAAGCGGTGACGTGGTGAACATGACGACGTCGGCGCGGTCGACCAGCCGCCGGTTGTCCCGGACTCCCGCGTCGGGGGTGAGCAGGCGCCCACCCACGGCCGGGGTGGGATCGGCGGGGTCGTACCAGAACTCCGCGCCGACGTCCGTGCCGTCCGCGGTCGCACCACCGTCGCCCGCCGCACCCGCCTCGCCCGCGGCCGTAGCCTCGCCGGCCGCCGCAGCCGAGTCGTCCGGCACATCGATGTCGGCTGCGGCGTCCGGTACCTCGATGTCGGCCGGGGCGTCTGACACATCGATGAGGCGCCCCGCCGGGCCCAGCCGCCACCGCCGCGGCGTGGTCGGGGGCGGCCACGCCGGCCGCTCCCACCAGCGCTTGCTGCCGGTGAGGGCGACCCGCACCGGCGCCCGGCGGGTCCGGCCGGTGGCGCCCGCGAGATGCTCGTCGAGCCACGCCAGGGTCTCCCGCGCGATGGTGCCTGCGCCGCGGGTGACGGCCTCGAGATGCGTCCACGGGCCGATGGTCAGCGCGACGTCCACGCCGCGCGCGGTGAGCGCCCGGTACTGCGCCATCGTCTGCTCCAAGAACAGGTCCTGCCAGCCGCCGACGAGCAAGGTCGGCACCGTCGAGCGCGCAAGCGCCGCCCCGGCCCGCTTGTCGTCCCAGAACGGGTCGGCCAGGTCGGGATGGGCGAGCCACCGGCGAAACCAGGGCGCGCGCCCGCCGAGCAGCAGGTCGACGGCGTCGGCCGCAGGGAGCCCGTTGTGCCCCGCCGCCAGCCGCCGCTTGGCGGTGACGCCCCGCGCGATGGTCGCGAGCGGGCCGGTCGTCTCCTGGTGCAGGATCAGGTCGCTCCAGGCGAGGAACCCCTGGAAGGCGAACGCGCCGCTGCTGTACACCGACGCCGCGAAGTCGTGCGGCGCGACGAGCACCACCGCCGCGCGCAGCTCCGGTGGCGGGTCGGTCATCAGCGTCCACTGCGTCCAGCCGAGGTAGGAGGCGCCGTAGGTGGCGAGCCGCCCGTCGAACCAGGGTTGCCTGCGCAGCCACGCGACGGTGTCGCGCCCATCGCGCTCCTCGTTGACCATCGGGTCGAACACCCCGCCGGAGCCGAACGTGCCGCGCACGCTCTGCACCAGCACGTGGTAGCCGCGGACGGCGAGCACCCGGGAGGAGAGCGCATCCAGCGCGGACCGACGGCCGTAGGGGGTGCGGACGAGCACCGTGCCGAGCGGGTGGTCGGTCACGGGCACGTGGTGCTCGGCCAGCAGGACGACGCCGTCGCGCATCGGAATGCGCTCCTGGCGGCGGACGGCGGCGGTGCGCGGGGCGGGCAGGCCGAGCAGGCGGGTGGCGATCCGGTCGACGATCACGAGCCGACCGTACAAAAGGCGTGACACGCCGGCGTGAACCGCCGACACTGTTGTAACTTCCCCGGCGCGTCCCGCGACATCCGGATATGACCACGATCACTCCTCTGCCCCCGGCGGGCGACGACGTCGCGCTGGCCGACGGGCGGCTGGCGGGCCGTCTCATCGGGCTGGTCTTCGCTGCCGTCGTCGTCGCGTTCCTCGTCGGGCTGTTCCTGCTCTGACGCGCCGCGGGCCGGGCCGGGCGCGTAGGAAGGGTGGGTGACCGCCGCCCCTACCGTCCGGGTGCCGCCGGGGCGTGTCCTGGCGCTCGGGGGACTCTCCGCGCTCGGACCGCTCTCCCTCGACCTCTACCTTCCCGCGCTGCCAACACTGACCGCGGAGCTGGGCGCAGGCGAGGCGGCGGGCCAGGCGACGCTCTCGCTCTGCATGATCGGACTGGCCGTCGGCCAGCTCCTCGTCGGCCCGCTCACCGACCGCGTGGGCCGCCGGATCCCGCTGCTTGTGGGCAGCGCCGTCTTCGCGCTCGCGGCGGGCCTGTGTGCCCTCGCGCCGTCCATCGGCGTGCTGCTCGCACTCCGGTTCATCGGCGGGCTGGCCGGCGGCGCGGGCATCGTGACCGCCCGGGCCATGGTCCGGGACCTCTACGCAGGCCCCCAGCTCGCGCGGGTGTTCGCGCTGCTCACGCTCGTCATGGGGGTGGCGCCGATCGCGGCACCGCTGCTCGGGGGGCTCCTGCTCGCGGTGACGTCCTGGCGGGGCGTGTTCGCCGCGCTCGCCGTGCTCGGGACCGTGCTGCTCATCGCCGCCGCAACCCTCGGCGACACCTTGCCGGTGAAGCAGCGCCACGCGGGTGGCCTGCGTGTGGCGGGTCGCGCGCTGCGCTCGGTGCTGGGCGACCGCACGTTCCTGCTGCCCGCGGTCGTGGGCGCGGTCGGCGTGTGCGGCATGTTCGTGTACATCGCGATGGCGAGCTTCGTGCTCCAACGCGAGTACGGCCTGTCCGCACAGCAGTTCGCGCTCGTGTTCGGCGTGAACGCGGTGGGCATCATGGCGGTGGGACGGCTGTCCGCGGGTCTAGTCGGCCGTTTCGGGGCCGCGCGGCTGCTCACTGCGGGGGTGGCCGTCGCGCTCGTCGCGTCGGTGGCGATGCTCGTCGGGGTGCTGGTGTCGGGGTCGGTGTGGGTGCTCCTGGTGCCGCTGCTGTTCCTCGTCTCCTGCACGGGCGTGCTCATGCCGAACGCCACCGCGCTGGCGTTGGAGGGTCAGGCGACGGTCGCGGGCACCGCGTCGGCCCTGTTCGGCCTGCTGCAGTTCGCGACCGGTGCGGCCGTGCCACCGCTCGTGTCGCTCGGCGGCGTCACCGCGCTCGTGATGGCGGTGACGATCTGCGCGAGCGCCGCCGTCACCGCGCTCATCCGGTTCGGGTTCGGCCCGCGAGTCGGGCGCGCCGCCGTCGCAGGTGGGTGAGCTGGGCGTCGTCCTGGGGGATCGTCAGCGCGGCGGCGTACGCGGCGTCGGCCTCGCCGCGACGGTCACCGGCGTGTCGGCCACGGTGAGCAACACGTCGTACCACGACACGACGGCGGCCCAGTCGGTGTCCGCCCAGGTCGGGGCGAGGGCGTGGCAGGCGGCGATCGCGGCCTGCACGACGTACGGGTCGGGCCGGTCGGGGGTGCGGCGCAGCCCCTCGCCGACGAGCAGCACGCCCTCTTCGATGAAGTCGCGCCGCCACCGGCCGCGGTCCTGGTCGGCGAGCAGCACGGGGGTGCCGTCGGGGTCGTGGCGGGCGTCGCGCCGGGAGTCCTGCAGCAGTTCGAGGGCGAGCAGGCCGAGCACCGACGGCTCGCCCGGCATCAGCTCGCGGAGCAGTCGGGTCAGCCGCACCGCCTCGTCGATCAGCGCGGGCCGCGGTGCCCCGGTGGGCGCGTACCCGGTCGTGAAGAGCAGGTAGCCGACGGTCAGCACGCCGCGCAGCCGGTCCGGCAGTTCGTGGTCGGCGGGCACGGCGTACGGGATCGCCGCCTTGGTGATCTTCTGACGGGCCCGGGTGAGGCGTTTGGCCATCGTCGCCTCCGGCACCAGCAGCGCGGCACCCACCTCGGCCACCGACAGGCCGCACAGCGTGCGCAGGGCCAGCGCCACCTGCGTCTCGACGGCGAGGGCGGGGTGGCAGCAGGTGAAGACCAGCCGCAGGAGGTCATCGCGCACGGTCTCCGGCGGGGGAGGGGCGTCCGGCTCGGTCACCGACTCGGCCTCCTTCCCGGCGCGGGCCGCCTCGCGGCGGAGGATGTCGATCGCCCGCCGCCGGGCGGTGAGGGTGAGCCAGGCCCGCGGCTGCACGGGCACGCCGTCGCGGGGCCAGGTCTCCAGCGCCCGCAACGTCGCGTCCTGTACCGCGTCCTCGGCCAGCGGAAGGTCGCCGGTGACCCGCGCGAGGGTGGCCAGCACGCGCCTGCCCTCGTCGCGCACCAGGCGGACGAGGGCGGCGCGGGCGTCGGTATCGGCCGTGGTCACCCGCCGAAGTCGATGACCGGCCGCACCTCCACGGCGCCTGCCCAGGCGGCCGGAATCTGCGCGGCGACCTTGATCGCCTCGTCGAGGTCGGCGCACTCCAGCAGGTAGAACCCGGTGAGCGCCTCCTTCGTCTCGGCGTACGGGCCGTCGGAGGTGACGACGTCGCCGCCCTTGCCGCCCCGCACCCGGACGGTGGTGGCGGTGCTGGTCTGGTACAGCGCCGCTCCGCCGCGGATGACGGCCGCGGCGGCCTGGCCGAACTCGTTGTACTCCTTCATGGCCGTCGCGTACTCGGGCAGCGTCCAGTCGACGTCCTTCGAGTAGATGAGCGCGGCGTACTGGGGCATGGGAAGGCTCCTCTCGGGGTGACACCCGGGTTGGCGTCACCCTAGGAACGAACGCGATCCCCGGCAAAGGACAGTCGTGGTTCACGCACGAGCCGTAGGCTCGCCGCCGTGACCGCGCCCGCCCACACCGTGCTCGCCGACGCCGATGGCACGGCCTACGCGTCCCTTCGCAAGCGCCCCGTCGACCGCGCCGAGCGGTACGCCCTGGGCAAGCGGCTGCGCGGGCGCGTGCCGCGCAAGTCGCTCGGCGACTGGTCGCCGCCGGTGGGACGGCCCGACCCGGTGCAGCAGATCATGGACTCGCACGAGGGCCGGGTCGGACGGCTCGTGCCGATCCGGGTGGGCCGGATGATCGCCTCGCCCTACGGGTTCCTGCGCGGCACCGCCGTCGTGATGGCCGAGGACGTGGCGCACCTGCCCGCCACCGGCATCACCCCGGTCGTCTGCGGCGACGCCCACCTGGGCAACTTCGGCTTTTACGCGTCGCCCGAGCGCGACCTCGTGATCGACCTCAACGACTTTGACGAGGCGCATCCCGGCGGCTGGGAGTGGGACCTGCGCAGGCTGGTGGCGAGCATCTGGGTGGCCGGGCGGGCCAACAGCACGAGTGAGGACCACTGCGCCGACGCGGTGCGGACGTGCGTGGCCGCCTACCGCGACGAGGTGCGGTTCCTCGCCGACCAGCCGCTGATGTCGCGCTCGTTCGGCCGCATCGACGTCGACCGTCTCGCGGACGAGAGCGCGAAGCCGCTGCGGCACGAGATCGTCCGTGCCGCCCGCCGGGCCCGCCAGCGCACGAGCGACCGCGCGCTGCCCCGCTTCACCACCGAGGTCGAGGGGCGGCGGCGGATCGTGGAGGAGCCGCCGTTGATCACCCGCGTGCCCGACGGCGAGGCCGAGCTCATCGGGGCCGCGCTCGACGAGTACCTGCTCACCCTCGCGCCGCACTGGCGGCGGGTGCTGGGCGGTTACACGATCCTCGACGCCGCGCACAAGGTGGTCGGCGTCGGCAGCGTGGGCCTGCGCGCCTACGTCGTGCTGCTGGAGGGCTCCTCGCCGGACGACGTGGTGTTCCTGCAGCTCAAGCAGGCCCGCCGGTCGGTGTTGGCGCGCTACGTGCACGGCGAGGCCGCCTGGCACACCCACCAGGGCCAGCGGGTGGTGGAGTACCAGCAGGCGCTGCAGACCGTGAGCGACCCGCTGCTGGGCTGGACCGGCTTCGAGGGCCGCCAGTACTACGTGCGGCAGTTCCGCAACATGAAGGGCAGCGTCGAGCTGATGGGCATCGACGCCGCGGCCCTGGTCGACTACGCGGGCGTCGTCGGACACCTGCTGGCCAAGGGGCACGCCCGCACCAGCGGCGCGTCGATGGTCGCGGGGTACGTCGGCGGTTCGGCCAAGCTGGACGCGGCGATGGTCCGCTTCGCCCGCGCCTACGCCGACCAGACCGAGGCCGACCACGCCGCGCTGTGCCGCGCCGTCGACCGGGGGCTCCTGCCGGTCGAGCGGGGCGTCTGACCGCCTCCGACCGGGCAGGGACCTCACCCCGCCGACTGGACGTTCGCCACCCTCCGCGACTGGGGCGGCCCCTCGCCCGCACCTCGTGATCGTCGGTTCGGTGCGCAGGCGGCCGGATTTGGCCGGGTTGTGTACCGAACTGGTGATCATTGGGTGACGCGGGAGGTGACGGCGGCCTCCGTCGTCGCCGCGCCGAGGTCGACGGCGAACCCGTACACGGCCTGGTTCATCCGGCGCAGCAGCCGGCTGCCCAACAGCAACTGCTTGCGCAGCACCGGATCGGCAGTGTGCGCGGCGTGCTCCTCCGCCCGGTCCACCGCACGCTCGGCCGAGACCACCTCGGGTCCCTCCGTGCCCATCACCAGGGCGCGCAGGCCGTCGAGGTTGGTGCGGATGCGCTCGACGGCCGGGGTGAGGGTCTCGGCCCAGTCGGGGGCGCGCGTGGTGTCGGACAGCCGCGCGAGCAGCCGGGAGTAGCGGTCTACCGCCGCGAACACCCGGACTGCCCGCGCGTAGCTGGAGCGGCCGCGTCGGTGGGGGAGCGCGGTGTCCAGCGGACGGGCCCGCTGACGCAGCACGCCGAGCGCGGTGTCCAGCTCGCGGGCGAGCTCCAGCGGCGCGGCCACGACGGGGCGCCCGAGGATGCGGTCGACGGCGGCGTCCAGCACCGCGTCCGCCGCGTCCACCACCGCCTCGAGCGCCTTGCCGAACGCTTCACGGGTGCCGGTCGGCAGGATGAGGAAGCCCGCGAGCATCCCCAGCGCCGCGCCGATCGCGGTCTCCTCCACCCGCAGCACGAGAGTTTCGACGCTGAACTGGCCGATCAGCCCGTAGAGCAGCGCGAGCACCGCGGTGATCCAGAACGCCATCAGCCCCGGGGAGATGCGCACTGTGTAGATCGCCAGGAAAAGGCAGGTGAGCAGCAGCACCATGGTCGGCACGACGGCGCCGTCGACGGCGAAGGCGAGCGCCATACCTGCGACGACGCCCCCGATGGTGCCGATCACCCGGTCCCGGCCTCGGGTCAGGACGTCGCCGCGGCTGGCCGTGCCCGCGAACACGACGTACGCGGCGATCACCGCCCAGTACCAGCGGGCAGGCGAGAGCAGCTCGCCGCCGATGATGGCCAGGCCCGTGGCCACCCCAACCTGGATGGCCTGGCGCGTCGTGAGAGTGAGCCCGGCAAGGGTGGGCTGCGCGGGCGGGTCGGTCGGGGCGGAATCGGCGTTGTCGCGCTGCCCCGCGCCGTCATCGGTGCGACCGGGCGGCGCGCCATCGCTGTTGTCGAGCGGTTCGTCGGCGGGGGTCATCGGGTCGTGCCTGCGCCCCTCGGCGAGCGCCTCCGCCAGACGCGCCACGGCGAAGGCGACGCGCTGCCCGTCGTCGCCGAGCCCGTCGACCTGATCGACCAGCGGCGCGACCTGGCGTTGCGCCGACTCCAGCAGCTCGCGTGCGCGGGCCGGGGGCGTGCCGGTCGCGGTGGCCGCGGCGAGCGAGCGCAGGCCCGCCAGCAACGGGCACCGCAGCTCCTTCGACGGCCGACCGAACGTCATAACGAGATAGCGGACCGTGTCCGCCAGCCGCTCGGCGGCCAGCTCGGCGTCGATGACGTAGACCTCGAGATCGCTCCGCTCGTCCTGGCGTTCGAGCAGCTCGGCGATGCGCAGCGCGGTCTCGTTGAGTCGGGCCCGTCGACGCGCGATCTCGTTGCGCGCCGGCTCGACGTCGGCGTCCTCGGCGTCGAGCAGCTCGGCCACAGCGAAGATGAGCGTGTGGACGCGGGCGCGGAACGCCCGCACCAGGCGCTCGAGGGTGTGCTCGGGTTTCTCGACGAACACGAAGCCGCGCACCAGCAGGGCTGATCCGACGCCGATGGCGGCGGTGATGACGAGCCACGGCAGCGCGCTCACCTGTGCGTTGAGGAACTGCGAGAAGAAGTACGCCATCACCGCGGCCATGCCGAGGGCGAAGCCGCGCGGCCCGAATCGGCGGATGTAGACCCCGCCCATCATGATCACGACGAACACGGCATCGGCGAGCACCCGATGGGGCGCCAGCACCGTGCCGAGCGCGACGGCGGCCATGGCGGGCAGTACGAGCAGCGCGGTCGTGACCCGGATGCGCTGCACCGCAGTCTCGTTGACCGCGACGTTGCTGATCATCGCCAGGACCGCCGCCATGATCACCACGGTCGGCTTCTCGCCGCTGAGCCGCTGCAGCACGATCGCCAGGACGAGCGCCAGGACGATCGACAGCAGCGCGCCCGTCGCCAGGCGCAGCCGGACGAGGCCGGGATCGATACCGGTGGCGGCGGTGCGCACCTCCGCCCAGCGCGTGCGCCACAGCCCTCGCCGGCGTGTGCCCTGTACTGCCACCCGGCGAGTGTGTCACGCGAGGGTCAGCCCAGGTTCGGGCGCGCGGACCCCTCGGCCCGCGTGGAGCCGGTGCGGCGCGCGGACAGCGGCGAGGCGATGTCCTCCAGCGACCGACCCTCGGCGTTGACGCCGAGGAAGGCCGCCACCACGCCACCGATGATCATGATCAGCGCGCCGAGCAGGTAGCCGAAGAACAGCTTGATCGGCTGCGACCCGTCGCCGATCAGCCAACCGTAGAACGCCGGGGCGATCGCGCCGAAGCACTGGGCGATGGCGAAGAAGACGGCGATCGCCTTCGCCCGTACCTCCAGCGGGAAGATCTCGCTGACCGTCAGGTAGGCGGCGCTGGCGCCCGCTGAGGCGAAGTAGAAGATGACGCACCAGGCGATCGTCTGCGTGACCGCGTTGAGCACGCCGGCGTCGAAGAGGACCGCCGTGATCGCCAGCAGCACCCCGGACAGGATGTAGGTGCCCGCGATCATCTTCTTGCGACCGATCGTGTCGAACAGGTGCCCGATCGTGAGCGGGCCGGTCAGGTTGCCGACCGCGAATGCGATGAGGAAGATCGGCGCCGACGTCGACGGGACGCCGTAGAACTTGCTCAGCACCAGCGTGTAGGTGAAGAAGATCGCGTTGTAGAGGAACGACTGGGTGATCATCAGTGACGCGCCGAGCACCGCGCGCGAGGGGTAGTCGCGGAACAGCACCCGGGTGAGCGCGAGATAGCCGATCTTCGTGGTGGGCTGGAGGTCGATCGTCTTGCTCTCGTCGACCTTCGGCAGGCTGCGCCCGGACGCCTCGACCTCGTGCTCGATGTAGGAGATCGACTCCTCGGCCTGCCGCTCGCGGCCGTTCATCACCTGCCAGCGCGGGCTCTCCGGGAGGTGGCGACGCACGAACAGGATGACCAGCCCGAGCACCGGGCCGATGAGGAAAGCGATCCGCCAGCCGAGGGAAAGGCTCAGGACGTTGAGGAAGATGAGGCTGCCGAGCGTGCCGAGGATCGCGCCCGCCCAGTAGGTGCCGTTGACCGCGATGTCGACGCGGCCCCGGTAGCGGGACGGGATGAGCTCGTCGATGGCCGAGTTGATCGCGGCGTACTCGCCGCCGATGCCCATACCCGCGATGAACCGGGTGAGGTAGAGGAACCCGATCCACGCAGCCCCGTTGCCCAGCGTGGCCGCGGTGAGGCCGCTGCCGACCAGGTAGACGCCGAGGGTGACCATGAAGAGGTTGCGGCGCCCGAGCTTGTCGGACAGGCGCCCGAAGAACAGCGCGCCGACCACCTCGCCCGCGAGGTAGACGGACGCGACCAGCCCGGCTGCGGTGGACGACAGCGCGAGTGTCTCCGGCTTGGTCAGCACGTCGGTGACGGAGCTGGCGACCGTGATCTCCAGCCCGTCGAGGATCCAGGCCACCCCCAGGGCGATCACCATCCGGGTGTGGAACGGTGACCACGGGAGCCGGTCGATCCGGGCGGGGATGAGGCTGCGCACCACGCCGGGTGCCGGTGCTGTCGTCACCCGGCCCACGTACCCACGTTTGGTCATCGTTAATCCTCCAAGCGGGGCGTTTCCAGGACGGGTCGCAGTCGCAACTGGGTGGCCCTGCCGACGGATCGGGCGCCGAACCGCGCCTGTACGGCATCGAGCGCGGCGTCGACGGCGGGGCCGCTCCGTGCGTCGAACGGGAGCATGAGCTGGGCATATCGGTCGTCGTCGAGGCCCGCGAGGGAGACGCCGAGCAGCGTGATGCCGCGCTCCCGGATCATCGGCAGCGCGGCGCGCAGCAAGACCCGAGCGACCTCCAGCAGCGTGGCGGTGTGCGCGGTGGCCTCGGGCAGGGAGCGGGAGCGGGTGGCGCGCGAGAAGTCGTCGAACCGCAGCCGCAGCACGACGGTGTGCGCCGTGCGGTGGCACTCGCGCAGCCTTCGGCCGAGCCGATCGAGGGTGCCCGCCAATATCGCGTCGAGCTCGGCGTCGCTGCGCGTCCTGCGGCCGAGGGCCTGCTGGGAGCCGATGGAGCGGCGACGGCGCGCGGTGTCCACCGGCCGCGGGTCGAGCCCGATCGCGAGCGCGTGCAGATGCCGCCCCGCGGCCCGGCCGACCACCGAGACGAGCCCGGCCTCGCCGAGCGCCGCGGCATCGGCGACCGTGCGGACGCCGAGATCGTGCAGCTTGGCCGACGTGACCTTCCCGACGCCCCAGAGCCGCTCCACGGGCAGCGGGCGCAGGAACGCGCGCTCCCGGTCGCACGGCACGAGCAGCAACCCGTCGGGCTTGGCGACCCCGCTCGCGACCTTGGCGAGGAACTTCGTGCGCGCGATCCCGACCGTGATCGGCAGCCCGACCTCGCGCGCCACCCGCGCCCGCAGCTCCCCGGCGATCGCGAGCGGCGGCCCGGCGATCTTGCGCAGCCCACCGACCTCCAGGAAGGCCTCGTCAATCGAGAGCCCCTCGACCAGCGGCGTGATGTCGCGGAAGATCGCGAACACCGCCTTGCTGGCGGCCGAGTAGGCGGCCATCCGCGGGGGAACCACGATCGCCTCCGGGCAGAGCGCTCTGGCCTGGCGCCCGTTCATCGCGGTGCGCACGCCCCGCCGCTTGGCCTCGTAGCTGCAGGCGAGCACAACGCCGCCGCCGACGATCACCGGACGGCCGCGCAGCCGCGGCGCATCGCGCTGCTCGACCGACGCATAGAAGGCGTCGAGATCGGCATGCAGGATGGTGGCCTCGGCGTGCACGAACAGATGTTCGCATCTGCTACCGACATTTTCCGGCGCCCGTCGACTGGTCCATCTCAGCGATTTCGGGCTGCGGAGGGTCCGGGGTCGCGGACAGCTTGCGTGCCGCCGCGCCATCGCACCCCTGCCGCGGCAGGGGCGCACTTGCGTCCTGATGCCGGCGTCGCACCTCCTGCCCGCCGACGTCGCACCCCTGCCCGCCGACGTCGCACCCCTGCCCGCCGACGTCGCACCCCTGCCCGCCGACGTCGCACCCCTGCCCGCCGACTTCGCACCGCTGCAGTCCGAGGTCGTACCCCCGCACGTCCACGAGGGACCCCTGGGCCGAGGTGCCGACGGGACCGGCGGGGGGTCGGCGCGGGTTGCGCGGGGGCCGGCGTGGGTCGGCGCGGGCTGCGTGGGGACCGACGAGGGTCGGCGCGGGCGGCGTCGGGCCGCGCGGGACCGGCGTGGGCGGCGCGAGGCCGCCGGGGGTCGGCGCGGGTGGCTCGGGGCCG
Organism: uncultured Actinomycetota bacterium; assembly: GCA_963822805.1. Taxonomy (GTDB): domain Bacteria; phylum Actinomycetota; class Actinomycetes; order Mycobacteriales; family Pseudonocardiaceae; genus Pseudonocardia. Next base: position 132,307 of record CAWGIV010000016.1, read on the forward strand.
GGCGGGTGCCGACGAGGTCGGCTCGGGCGGCGCGGGGCCGGGCCGGCGCGGGCGGACCGGGCCAGCGCTAGGCCGCGGCCGGGCGCGGGACCTGGGCTGGACCGGTGGGAGCCAGCACGGGTGGCCCCGGAGCAAGCTTGGCCAGCCCGCTCATCCAGGAATGTCGGTGGGCCCGGATAGCGTCGCAGCCATGACTGCAATCGCTACGTTTTCCGCCGTCGCGCTCGACTGTCGAGAGCCCCGCAAGGTCGCCGAGTTCTACAGCGCGGTGCTCGACGTCCCGATCGGGCGCGACGAGCCGAACTGGGTGCAGCTCGAGCCGACCGACGGGGTGCTGCTGGCCTTCCAGCTCGCGCCCGACCATGTCCCGCCGCAGTGGCCGAGCGCCCAGCACCCCCAACAGATGCACCTCGATCTCGATGTCACCGATCTTGACGCCGCCGAGGCGGCCGTCGTCGCGCTCGGCGCGCGCAAACACGAGCATCAGCCGGGCAAGACGTTCCGGGTGTTCCTCGACCCGGCCGGGCATCCGTTCTGCCTGTGCCTGGTGTGAGGACGGCTACCGGGTCCGGTCTGCGGACCCCCCGACCGAGCGGGTCCCATCTGCCGACCCGACCGAGCGGTCCGCCCGGCCCGGGCGCGTGCCGCGTTCGAGGGATACACCATGGGGTTCGAGCTCGCCGAATCCCCACTCACGTCCCGTTCGAGCGCCATGCTTGTCCACACGAGCAAGTCCGCACGCGATCAAGGACCGACCGCCACCCGCCACGGATCAAGCGGCCGCGCCGCGCGAACGTGCTCGTCGAGGGCCTGCGCTCCCACTGAGCAGGAAAGCCCGCGCCGCCGCCGTGCCCGATGCTTGACTCGCGCCTGATGGAAAGGGGAGCCGAATGGCTGAGCCGATCGTCCTGCACGGCTACGAGGGGTTGGCTGATCGGGTCGGCCAGACAGTAGGGACGAGCAGTTGGCGCACCGTGCGCCAGGAGGACATCGATCTCTTCGCGAAGCTCACCGGCGACGAGCAGTGGATCCACGTCGATCCGGCGCGGGCCGCCGAGGGGCCCTACGGCGTCACCATCCAGCACGGCTTCCTCACGCTTGGCCTGGCGACCGGCCTGCTGTGGGAGGTCTGCACCGTCGACGGGTTCAACGTCATCTTGAACTATGGCCTCAACAAGGTCCGCTTCCCGGCACCGCTGCGCGTCGGCAAGCGCATCCGCATGCACGTGGAGGTGGCCGAGGTACGGCCACTCGGCGACGATCCCGACAAGGGCGCGGAGGCGGTATACCGGCTCACCTATGAGATCGAGGGGGAGCCCAAGCCGTGCTGCGTCGCCGACCTCGTCTTCCGCTATTACAACTAGGAGCGCCATGACCACGACCGAGGGGCCGGAGATCGGGCAGAGCGCTGTCGCGAACGGCATCCGCACGAACTACCTTGAGGACGGCAAGTCGTCCGGCGATACCGAGACCGTGGTACTCGTGCACGGCTCGGGCCCGGGCGTCACCTCCTACGCCAACTGGCGGCTGGTGATCCCGGCGCTGGCCGAGAACTTCCACGTCGTGGCGCCTGACATGGTCGGCTTCGGCTACTCCGACCGGCCGGAGGGCATCACGTACAGCCTGGACACGTGGGCCGACCAGACGGTCGGGCTCATGGACGCCCTCGGCATCGAGAAGGCGCACCTGGTCGGCAACAGCTTTGGTGGCGGCATCGGGCTGCGCATCGCCACCAAGCACCCCGACCGCATCGACAAGCTCGTGCTGATGGGCAGCATGGGCGTCGACTTCCCGCTCACCGAGGGCCTGGACGCGGTGTGGGGCTACGACGGCACGCTCGAGGACATGCGCCGGGTGATGGGCTTCTTCGCCTACAACACGGCGCTCACCACCGACGAGCTGGCCGAGGTCCGCTACCGCGGCGCCACCCAGCCGGGGTTCCAGGAGTCGTTCTCGTCGATGTTCCCCGCGCCCCGTCAGCGCTGGGTGGAGGCGATGAGCGTGCCGGAGGATGAGATCCGCGCGCTGCGCAACAGGACACTGATCGTGCACGGACGCGAGGACAAGGTGATCCCGCTCGCCAACTCGTACAAGCTCATGGAGCTGATCGACAACGCCGACCTCGCGGTGCTCTCGCACTGCGGGCACTGGTCCATGATCGAGCGCACGGCGGACTTCAACCGGCTCGTCCGCGACTTCTTCCTCGGCGAGTAGACGTCATGACCACCCGCAACCGCCGCAAGGCGGAACCGAACTCGGAAACCCCGGCCGTCGCCGAGCGCGACCCGCAGCTGCTGCGGCGCATCTACGAGATCATGGTGCTCACCCGGGCGGTGGAAGACCGGATGGTCGCCATGTACCGGAGCGGTGACCTTCTCGGATCGTTCTACAGTGGCCATTGGCACGAGGCGATCAGCGTCGGCGCCGCCTCGAGCCTGCGGCCCGATGACTACCTCGCCCCGATCCACCGCGACCTGGGCGCGCATCTGTGGCGGGGCATGGAGCCCTGGCAGGTGATGGCGAGCTTCATGGGCAAGGCCACCTCGCCGACGGGTGGGCGCGACGGCACGCTGCACTACGGGCGGCTGGACCTGAACATCTACAACCTGCCGAGCCACATCCCGGCCAACTTCCCGGTGGCCACGGGAATGGCGTTCGCGGCGAAGTACCGCGGTGAGGACCGCGTGTGCCTGGCGTTCTGCGGCGACGGCTCCACGTCGCGGGCGGACTTCCACGAGGCGCTGTCGATCTCGAGCGTGCAGAGCCTCCCGAACGTGTTCGTGATCGAGAACAACCAGTACGCCTACTCGACCCCGCTGCCGCTGACCTCGCATTCGGAGACGTTGTCGGCGAAGGCCGTCGCCTACGGGATCCCGGGGGTGACGGTCGACGGCACCGACGTGCTGGCGGTGCACGACGCGGTGGCCGAGGCGGTCGCGCGGGCCCGGGCCGGGGACGGGCCGTCGATCGTCGAGGGCGTCACGATGCGCATGCACGGGCACGCCGAGCACGACCCGGCCGACTACGTGCTCAAGCAGCTGTACGAGGAGTACGCGAAGAAGGACCCGGTCGAGCTGTTCGAGGGCGTGCTGCTCAAGGCAGGCGTCATCGACGACGACACGGTCAAGCAGGTTCGCGAGGAGGCCCGGCAGGCGGGCATCGCCGCGCGGCGCAAGGCGCTCGCCGACCCGATGCCCGATCCCAGCAACATCGAGGACGGCGTTTATGCCGACTGAGCGCAGCTTGCGGAGCGAACATGAGCGCTGACGTGGTCACTGACAGTGGCAAAGCGACCTACCTTGACGCCGTCTGGCTGGCGCTGGACGCAGAGATGGAGCGCGATCCCGACGTCTTTCTCATCGGCGAGGACGTCGGCCAGTTCGGCGGCGCTTTCAAGGTGACGAAGGGGTTCCTGGACAAGTTCGGGCCACGGCGGGTCGTGGACACCCCGATCGCGGAGACCGGGTTCACCGGGCTCGCGGCGGGCGCCGCGCTGGTCGGGCTGCGGCCGGTGGTGGAGTACCAGTTCGCCGACTTCATCTCGTGCGCCTTCGACCCGATCATCAACGTGCTGGCGCGCCACCACTGGCGCACCGGCGACGCGATGCCGGTCACAATGCGGGCACCGTTCGGCGGGCGGCTGCGCGCCGGGCCGACACACAGCCAGAGCGTGGAGAGCTACTTCGCGCACGTGCCCGGCATCAAGATCGTCATGCCCGGCACGCCGGAGGACGCGGCGGGCCTGCTGGTCAGCTCGATCCGGGACAACAGCCCCACGCTGTACCTGGAGAACAAGTACCTCTACCGGCGGCTGCGGGCGTCCGGGCCGCTGTCGCTCGATCCCATCCCGCTCGGGGTCGCGAAGGTCGTGCGCGAGGGCCGCGACATCAGCCTGATCACCTACTCGGCGGGCGTGTCGCAGGGCGTCGAGGTGGCCGAGGAGCTGGACAAGGACGGCATTTCGGTCGAGGTCGTGGATGTGCGCACCCTGGTGCCGCTGGACGTCGAGACGATCGTCAACTCGGTGCGCAAGACCTCGCGCGCCGTGGTGCTGCACGAGGCGGCGCGGCGGCTGGGGTACGGCGCGGAGATCGCGGCGACGATCCAGGAGGAGTGCTTCTGGCACCTCGACCAGCCGGTGGTGCGCATCGCGGCCAAGAACACGCCGACTCCCACCAGCCCGCCGCTGGAGGACGCGGTGATCCCGCAGCCCGCGGAGATCGCCGAGACGCTGCGCAAGGTGGCGCGCGCATGAGCGCCCGCTTACGAGCTCCCGTGGAGGCACATGATGGCTGACTACGACCTGGTGGTGCTCGGCGGCGGGCCCGGCGGGTACGCGGCGGCACTTTACGCCGCGTCCACGGGCCTCTCGGTGGCGATGGTGGAGAAGGAGAAGGTCGGCGGCACCTGCCTGCACCGGGGCTGCATCCCGGCGAAGGCGCTGCTGCACGCGGCCGAGGTGTTCCGCACCGTCCAGCACGCCGGTGAGCATGGGGTGAAGGTCGCCGGAACGCCCGAGCCGGACTGGCCTGCGGCGAACAAGCGCAAGGCGGGCATCGTCAACCAGCTGTACCGGGGGCTCTCGGGGCTGCTCAAGCGGCGCAAGGTCACCGTGGTCGAAGGTTTCGGCACCTTGACGCCGGACGGCGCCGTGACCGTCGGTGTTGGTCAGGCGGCGAGACCCTGCGCGGGCGGGCCACGATCATCTGCAGCGGCTCGGTGCCGCGCGCGATCCCCGGCATGGACGTCGACGGCGTGCGGGTGGTCACGTCGGACCAGTCGACCAACGAGCCCGTCCGCCGCGGCTGCCCGAGCGGGTCGCGGTGATCGGCGGCGGCGTGATCGGCTCGGAGTTCGCCTCCGTCTACACCGACCTCGGCGTCGCCACCACGCTGCTCGAGGCGCTCCCGCACGGCGTGCTGCCGATCGGGCCCGACCGCGACTGCGCCGACGTCCTCGCCCGCTCCCTGAAGAAGCGGGGCACCACCATCCACGCCGAGGCGCGGGTGGGCACACTGGAGCACACCGAGCACGGGGTCGTGGTGCCGTTCGACTCACCCAAGGGTTCGGAGAAGATCGAGGTCGACCAGGTGCTGGTCTCGATCGGCCGCCGCCCGCTCACCGACGGGATGGGGTTCGAGGACGCCGGGGTGCGGGTCGACCAGCGGGGCTTCGTCGAGGTCGACACGAACACGATGCTGACCTCCCGGCCCGGCGTGTACGCGATCGGCGACTGTGTCGACACACCAGGGCTCGCGCACGTCGCCTACGCGGAGGCGGTGCTCGCGGTAGACCACTTCCTGGGCGAGAACCCGGTGCCCGTCGACTACGGCGGTGTGCCGTGGGTCGTCTACACCCACCCCGAGGTGGCGTGGGCCGGGATGACCGAGGCCGAGGCCCGGGCCGCCGGGCACGACGTCGTCGTACACAAGCACCCGTTCGCGGGCAACGGCCGCGCCATGATCCTCGGCGAGACCGACGGTCTGGTGAAGGTCGTCGCCGAGCGCGACGGTCCGATCCTCGGCTTCCACCTCTGTCGGCCCGTGGGCCAGTGAACTGCTGCACGAGGGCTACCTGTCGGTCAACTGGGAGGCGCTGCCGTCCGACGTCGGCAGGCTGATCCACGCCCACCCGAGCCTCTCCGAGGCCATCGGCGAAACCATGATCACCTTCTCTGGCCGTTCTCTGCACGGCTGAGCCACCGGGAGAGTATGCGATGTCAGACGAGTGGGTCGTCACCATGCCCAAGCTCGGTGAGACGGTCACCGAAGGCACGATCGGAAGCTGGCTCAAGCAGACCGGTGACACGGTGGCTTTCGACGACCCGCTGTTCGAGGTGTCCACCGACAAGGTCGACTCCGAGATCCCCAGCCCCTACGACGGTGTGATCGTCGAGATCCTCGTCGGGTCGGGGGAGACCGTGCCGGTCGGCACCCCGTTGGTGCGCATCGGCGCGCCGGGGTCCACGCCGGGGCCGTCGGGTGCGGACCGGTTGCCCTCTGCGGCGCACGGCGTGGCCGCCGCGGGCGGACCCGCGCTGGACGACCCCGCCAACCCGGCCATGGGTGGCTCGGAGGGCATGGCGGGCGCCGACCCGCAGGTGGGCGTCCCGGTCGGGGAGGTCCATGACATCACCATGCCCAAGCTGGGCGAGACGGTCACCGAGGGCACCATCGGGGCGCTGGCGCAAGCAGGTCGGCGATACGGTGGAGTTCGACGACCCGCTGTTCGACGTCAGCACCGACAAGGTCGACTCGGAGATCCCCAGCCCCTACGACGGGGTGTTGCTGGAGATCCTCGTGCCCGAGGGGGAGACCGCCCCCGTCGGCACCGTCCTGGCCCGCATCGGCGAGCCCGGGGCGGCCACCGGGAGCGCTCCGGCCGGTGGCCCGGCCCCGGCCGCCCCGGCCGCCCCGGCCGTCTCGGCGCAGGCTTCGCCGACGGCAGCCGCTGCGGTCGCGCCTGCCGCCGACCGCAACGGTCGCATGCTCTCCCCACTGGTGCGCCGTCTCGTCGCCGAGGCCGGGTTGGACATCAACGCGATCGCCGGCTCGGGCGCGGGTGGCCGGATCCGGCGTGAGGACGTGGAGCGCGCCATGGCCGCAGGCTCGGCCCGGGCCCAGGCCCCGACGGCGACCGCCGCGCCGCCCCCCGCCGCCCCCGCCGCCCCGCCGCACCGGCGCCTGCCGCGGCACCGGCTGCCGCCGCGGCCCCCGCCACCGCGGCCCCCGCCGCCGCGGCCGCCCCGTCGGGACCGACCGACGCGCGCGACCAGGTCGTGCAGCTCTCCCGCATGCGCCTGGCCGTGGCCGCGGGCATGAAGGCCTCGCAGACGCTCGCCGCGTCGGTCTGGACCTCTGTCGAGGTCGATTTCGACAACGTCGAGCGGGTGCGGCAGAAGCTCAAGGCCAAGTTCAAGGCCGAGACCGGCTCGTCGTTGTCCTACCTGCCGTTCGTTGCGCGGGCCACGGTCGACGCGCTCCGTGCGCACCCCACCGTCAACTCCTCGATCAACGTCGAGGCCAAGACGATGACCCTGCACCCCTACGTCAACCTCGGCATCGCGGTCGACATGGACCAGCAGGGCCTGGTGGTGCCGGTCGTGCGCGACGCCGACGGGCTGAACATCCGCGGGATCGCCAAGAAGATCACCGAGCTGGCGGCGGCGGCGCGGGCGAAGAAGCTGCCGATGTCGGACATGCAGGGCTCCACGTTCACGATCACCAACCCCGGCCCGTTCGCCAGCTGGGCCTCGGCGCCGATCATCAACCAGCCCAACACCGGCATCCTCTGCACCGACGGCGTGAAGCGCCGCCCGGTGGCGGTCGGCGACACGATCGCCATCCACCCCACCGGCGTCATCGGGCTCGTCTATGACCATCGCGCGTTCGACGGGTCCACCGCCTCGCTGTTCCTCCGCGACATTCGCGACGCGCTGGAGCAGCGGGACTGGGCGGCCGAGATCGGGTAGGCGTCCGAGCGCCGCTGGCGGCCGCACCGGGTGGCCGCAGCGACCGACTGCCGGCCATCGGCGGCCGGGCCACTGAGCCCGCCCGCCGGCGGCCGCCCCGGGGTGGCCGCTGAGCTCGGTCCGGCCGTCGTTGGGCCGCCTCGCAGACTTCGTGGACACCTCGCAGACGCTGTGGCCTCTGCGAGGTGTCAGCCCGCTCTGCGAGGTGGTTGCGGACGGCCGCATGGCCGCAGCGGTCACCTCTGCCTGCGGCCGCGTCCAGGGTCGCCCGTCTGGCGGAGGGCGCGGCAGGTGGCTCGGGACGCGTGCGCCGAGCGTGTCGCCGTGGCCGCGATCGATCGCATCGACAGAGCCGTGCTCCGGACGCCTGCCGAGCATGCCGGGATCGGTCACTGCTTCCGCTGGATGCAACGACGGGGCTGGTGATCCGCGCAGCCCGTAGCATCCGGATTGGCGTTCGATGCTCACGAAGGGACGGCCAATGAGCATCTATCAGGTGCAGAAGTGCCTGTTCGACTACCTGCGAGCCAGAGAGCACGCGCCGAAGGGGGAGCAGCCGGAGATCGCCACCATCGTCGCCCGTGGCTACGAGCTGGACGACGAGGAGCGCAAGGCGGTCGAGGCGCTGGACCTCGGATCGCTGTACGCGATGGGCACCCACCCCGTGATCATCAACGGGCTGGCGAGAAACATGGGATACCGAAAGGCCGACTACCGGCCACTGCTGGCCGGATCGATGCCCCCCGAGCGGAAGGTGAAGCCACGATGGCTGAAATCGTAACCGCGTACTGCGCGTCGCACGCACCCATGCAGGCGGTCGACCCGGGGTCGGCCCCCAAGGAGCAGGCGGACAACTTCTTCGCCGGGCTCAAGCACATGCGCGACCAGGCCGAGCGCGCGGACCCGCAGGCGGTCGTGATGCTCTCGGGCGAGCACTTCACCAGCTACTTCCTGGACGCGCTGCCGCAGCTGGGCGTGGGCCTCGCCGAGAAGTACCAGACCCCGTCGGCTCGCTGGCTGCGCATGGAGCACACCGTGCTGCCCGGCGCTCCCAAGCTGGGCGAGCACGTCGTCGCGGGGCTGATCGAGCGGAACTACTGGCCCGCGCTGTCGTACGAGATGGAGCCGGACCACGGCTTCCTCACCGTCTACGACCAGCTCGACCCGACGTGGCAGAAGCCGTTCGTGCCGATGGTGCTCAACTGCACCACGCCGCCGCTGATCACGCTGCGGCAGAGCTACGAGTTCGGCATCGCGATGGGCGAGGTGCTGCGCGCCTACGACGGGCTCGAGCGGGTCGCCTTCGTCGGCGGCGGCGGGCTGTGCCACTTCGTCGGCGAGCCGCGGATCGGCGACATCGACGAGGACTTCGAGCGCTGGTTCCTGGAGGAGCTCGGCAAGCCGGACTGCGGCGAGCTGCTCGACCTGCCCAACGACGAGCTCATGGAGGCGGGCAACGGCACCGGCGAGGTCCGCTCCTGGGTGGCCGTGGCGGGCGCCATGCGCGGGCACGAGATGAAGGTGCTGGCCTACGAGGCGATCTACGAGTGGATCATCGGGATGTCCGTGGTCACCTGGACGCCGTGACCGGGCCCGGGTGATGCCCGCGGTCGGCCCGGCCACCTTCGACGGGACCGTCTTCCGTCGGGTGATCAGCAACTTCATGAGCGGCGTGGTCGTGATCACGACCAGCCACAACGGGGTTCCGTACGGCATGACGGTGAGCGCGGTCTCCTCGCTCTCACTCGACCCGCCGATGCTGCTGGTCTGCCTCAACGCGTCCAGCGCCACCCAGGAGGCGGTACGGGCGGCGGGCCGGTTCGCCGTGAACATCCTCGCGGAGCACCAGGGCAACGTCGCCGAGCAGTTCGCCCGCCCGGGAACGGGCGACAAGTTCGCCGGGCTGACGATGCGCGACGGCCGCACCGGTGTGCCGGTCCTGCCCGGTGCGCTGGCCACCGTGGAGTGTCGGGTGCTCGAGGTCGTCAGCGGCGGCACGCACCGGGTCTTCCTCGCCGAGGCGGTCCATGCCGAGGCGAGCGAGGGGTCACCGCTGGCCTACTTCCGCGGCCGCTTCGGGAAGTTCGAGCTCGGGCAGGACGCCGAGGTCTACCACAGGCTGCGCCAGATGGTGCTGCGCCGTGCGGTGGGGCCCGACGAGCCGCTCGACGTCGAGGGGCTCGCCACCCGGCTGTCGGTCTCCCCGTCGTCGGTGTACTACGCGCTCACCCGGCTGGTCGGCGAGAAGCTCGTCACGCGCGACCCGGAGCGCGGCCACGTCGTCACCCCGCTGGACGTCGCGACGTCGGACGACACGCACGACGCGAAGCTCGCCATCGAGCTCGGCGCGGCCGAGATGGTGGCGGACGGGCTCTCCGTCGAGCAGCTCGACCGGCTCCGGGCGCTGGCCGAGGCGGCGGCCGTCCAAGTAGCGGACGGCCGGTTCCGCGACGTCGAGGGCTACATCGGTGCGAACCACGCATTCCACCGGTTCCTCATCGAGGCCACCGGCATTCAGGCGCTGGCCGACGCCTACGAGCAGCTCAGCCTGCCCGACGTGATGGCGAGGGCGCTGTCGCAGGACGCGAACGCCGACCCGCACCTCGTCGCCGACCACTTCGCGCTGATCGACGCTCTGGAGCGCCGGGACCTCGCCGCGGTGCGGGGCGTGCTGAGCTCCCACAACGAGCACGCCAAGGCGACCCAGCGGGCGGGCATGCAGCGCCTCGGCGGAAGGATCTAGGTGCTCTGACCGTGCACGACCTGCGCTCGGCGATCGCGCTGCTGCAGCAGCACCCCGGCCAGTTCCACGAGACCGACCATCCGGTGGACCCGATCGCCGAGCTGGCGGGGGTCTACAAGCGGATCGGCGCAGGCGGCACGGTCGCGCGCCCCACCCGCCTCGGCCCGGCGATGATGTTCAACAACGTGGAGGGATACCCCGGCTGGCGGGTTCTCGTCGGGTTGATGGCCAGCCGCGAACGGGTCGGCCTGCTCTTGGACTGCCCGCCGCGCGAGCTGACCCAGCGGATGGGCCACGCACTGGCGAACCCGATCCCGCCGGTGGACGTTGGCCCGGACAAGGCGGCCTGCCAGGAGGTCGTCCACCGCGCCGAGGATCCGGACTTCGACCTGCGCACGCTGCTCCCGGCCCCGACGAACACCCCCATCGACGCCGGACCGTACTTCTGTCTGGGCCTGCTGATGGGCAGCGACCCCGAGGACGGGACCGACGTCACGATCCACCGCATGTGCGTGCAGAGCCGCGACGAGCTGTCCATCTTCTTCGCCCCGAGCAGGCACATCGACGCGTTCCGGGCCAAGGCGGAGGCCCAGGGCAAGGCGCTGCCGGTGTCGGTCAACATGGGCCTGGATCCCGCGATCTTCCTCTCGACGTCCTTCGAGGCGCCGAACACCCCCTACGGCTTCGACGAGCTGACCGTGGCGAGCGCCATCCGCGGCCGGGGGATCGAGTTGGCCCGGTGCCTGACCGTGGACCAGCGGTGCATCGCCGGGGCCGAGGTCGTGATCGAGGGCGAGATCCTGCCCAACGTGCGCGTCCCCGAGGACCAGAACAGCCACACCGGCCACGCCATGCCGGAGTTTCCCGGCTACGTCGGGCCCGCGAACCCGGCGCTGCCGGTGCTGAAGATCAAGGCGATCACCCACCGGAAGAACCCGATACTGCAGACGCTCGTGGGGCCCGGTGAGGAGCACACCACGCTGGCGGGCATCCCCACCGAGGCGAGCATCTACAACCTTTGCCAGAAGGCGATGCCCGGCTTCGTCAGCGCCGTCTACGCGCACAGCGCGGGCGGCGGCAAGTTCCTGGCGATCATGCAGTGCAACAAGAAGAAGGCCTTCGACGACGGCCGCGCCCGCTACGCCGCGCTGGTGGCGCTGGCCGCCTACCCCGAGCTGAAGAACGTGTTCCTCGTCGACGAGGACGTCGACGTCTTCGACTCCGACGACGTGCTGTGGGCGATGCAGACCCGCATGCAGGGCGACCTGGACATCATCACGATCCCGGGGGTCGCCGGGCACGTCCTCGACCCGTCCCAGACGCCCCGGTACAACCCGCGCCTGCCCGCGGTCGGGGTGACGGCGAAGACCATCTTCGACTGCACAGCGCCGTTCCACCTGCGGGAGGAGTTTGTCCGAGCGCCGTTCCGGGAGGTGGACCCGCGCCCCTTCGCGCCGGACCTCTTCGACGGAAAGGACGTGTGATGGGGGAGCAGCGGCGGATCGTGGTGGCCGTCACCGGCGCGGGCGGCACGCGGCTCGCAGGCGGTTTCCTGCGGAAGCTCGTGGCCGACGAGCGCGTCGGCCACGTCGACCTCATGGTCTCGGCGAACGCCCGCAAGATCATGGCCTTCGAGCAGGGCGTGGCGGAGAGCGCCGACCCGGCCGAGGTGCTGCTGGGCGGCCGGTCCGAGAAGGTCGCGCTGTGGGACCCGGACGTGGACGCGGCAGGCCCGGGGTCCTCGGGCAGCTACCACTTCTGGGGCATGGTCGTCGTGCCCTGCGCGATGGGGGCGGCGAGCCGGATCGCGCACGGGGTGGCCAACTCGCTCGTCGAGCGGGCCGCGGACGTGTGCCTCAAGGAGCGGCGGCAGCTGATCCTCTGCATCCGCGAGACCCCGCTGAACTTGATCCACCTGCGCAACCTGGTGCAGCTCACCGAGGCGGGCGCCGTGGTGTACCCGATGACCCCGCAGTACTACACCGTGCCGAAGAGCCTCGAGGAGATGGACGAGGGGTTCGCCCTGCGCCTGCTCGGCTTCATCGGCCTCCAGCAGCAGGGCGTCGAGGAGTGGAGCGGTGTGCGCTCGTCGGGCGGGGCCTGAGCCCCGCTAGGGAAAGATGGAATCCGTGCGGCTGATCGTGGCGATGACCGGGGCGACGGGTGCCCCGCTGGGTGTCCGCCTGCTGGAGGTACTGCGTGACCAGGAGGACGTCGAGACCCACCTCGTGCTGAGTCGGTGGGCGCGCTCCACCCTCGAGCTGGAGACCCCCTACAGCGTCCGCGAGGTCACCAAGCTGGCCGACGTCGTGTACGCCTCGGGGGATCAGGCCGCCGCGATCTCGTCCGGCTCCTTCCGCACCGACGGCATGGTCATCGTGCCCTGCAGCATGAAGACGCTCGCGGGCATCCGCGCGGGCTACGCGGACGGCCTGATCGGCCGTGCCGCGGACGTCTGCCTGAAGGAGCGCCGCAGGCTGGTGCTCGTGCCGCGGGAGACCCCGCTCAGCGAGGTGCATCTGGAGAACATGCTCGCGCTGAGCCGCATGGGCGCCATCATGCTGCCGCCCGTGCCCGCCTTCTACACCCAGCCTGCCTCCCTCGGCGACGTCGTCGAGCACCTCGTCGCCCGGATCCTGGACCAGTTCGGCCTGCCCGGTCCGCCCGTGAAGCGGTGGACCGGCCTGCCCGCCCGCGCGGCTCGGCCCACGGATGACCCGGCCGGGTAGCCGTGGCGGGGAACGGGCCCGAGGTGCCCGCCGAGGTGATCGAACGGCTGGCCGGGTTCCCGGTGCCGGGCGCGTGGGAGTCGGCGTTCCCCTTGCTCACCTCCGATCCCGGCGGCGAGCCCCGGGTGTGCCTGCTGTCGCGCGCCGAGCTGGAGGCGGAACCCGGCCTGTTGCGGTGCGCCGTCCGCAGCAGGCGCACGTCGGCGAACCTGCGCCGCACCGGGGTCGCCGTGCTGCACGTCGTCGACAATACGGTCAGCTGGTCGATCCGGACCCGCGTCGGCCGGGTGGTCGTCGACGACGGCGGGCTCGCGGCGGAGCTGCTCGTCACCGCCGTCGAGCGCGACTCGCTGGGCATCCCGCTGCGGCCGATGGGCTTCCTCGCCGACGCCGCGCTCGCGGCGGTGGAACGCTGGCCGGACAACGCCGCGCTGTTCGCCCGGCTCGCGGCAAGTCCCGGTTGGCCCGGCTGATCTCCGGGTACCTCGTACCGAATACCGCGACGGAAGGAACCACCATGGCGGGCGACCACTCGGAGGCCGAGCGGATGCGCAAGGACGTGCCCTCGACCATCGCGAGGTCCGACGACAAGGCCGTTCGGACCTACAAGAAGACCCTGGAGTCGGCCGAGGAGAGCTACGACGACGAGGAGCGCGCCCACCGGGCGGCGTACGCCTCGCTCAAGCACACGCACGAGAAGGTCGGCGATCACTGGGAGCCGAAGGAGCGCCCGGGCCCGTCGGATGAGCAGGCCGAGAAGGGCACGCCGGAGTCGCGCGAGCGGCCCGCCCCGACCGCGCAGGGCGTGGACGCGAACGCGTCGAAGGGGCATCTGGAGGACGTGGCCCGCAAGCTCGGCATCGAGCATCCCGAGGACCTGCACAAGGACGACCTGGTCCAGGCCATCGAGAAGGCGAACGCCCGGGAGACGCGGCGGGCGCGGTCGCGTTGAGTCCCGCGGCGCGCTCCCGCGCCGACCTGGCGGAGTGAGGCGTCAGGCGACGGTGCTGAGCCCCGTCAGCCGCCCGGACAAATCCGTGGCGAAGAACTCGAGGAAGCCGTCGGGATCGGGCCCGGCGTTCTGCAACACGATGTGGTCGAATCCGGCGTCGAGGAATTGCCGGATCACCTGCACGTGCCGCTCCGGGTCGGGCCCGCACGCGAACTGCTCCTTGATGTCGTCGTCGCTGACGAACCGGGACGCGGCGTCGAAGTTGACGGGGTTCGGCAGCTCACTCATCACCTTCCAGCCGGTCAGCGCCCAGCGGGACTTCTCTTGCACGGCGTCGATCGCGCTCTGCTCGTCGGGCGCCCAGGCGAGTGGCGCCTCGGCGTAGCCCGGTCCGGAGCCGCCTGCCGCCCGGTAGGCCTGCACCAGGTCGGGCAATGGTTCGGTGGCGAACAGCCCGTCACCCAGCTCGGCGGCGATCCGCGCGGAGGCAGGTCCGCTCGCGGCGACAGCGATCACAGGCTGCGTCTCGGGCAGGTCGAACACCTGCGCGTCCTCCAGCTGCAGGTGCCTGCCCTGGTAGGACTGGTAGCCGCCCCGCCAGAGCAGCCGGATGATCTCCAGCGCCTCCCTGAGCATCTCGTGACGCTTCTGCACGCCAGGGAAGCCGCGGCCGACGATGTGCTCGTTCAGCCGCTCTCCCGCGCCAACTCCGAGGGTGAAGCGGCCCTGGCTGACGATCGCCAGCGTCGCCGCGGCCTGCGCGATGATCGCCGGGTGGTAGCGGACGGTTGGGCAGGTGACTCCGGTGGCGAGGCCGATCCGCGTGGTCCGCGCCGCGATCGTACCGAGCAGGGTCCAGGTGAAGCCGCTGTGGCCCTGGACGTCGAGCCAGGGATGGTAGTGGTCGCTCATCTCGACGAAGTCGAATCCGGCCTGCTCGGCGGCCACGGCCTGGCGGATGATCTCCTGGGGCCCGAAGGCCTCGGTGGCGAGCTTGTACCCGATCTTCACCGTGTGCGGGTACCCGCGTTCGCCTCCGCAACACCCAGTCGCCCGGCCCGGGCCGTGGACGGCCCTGACTCACCTCGCAGGCTCCCCGACGAGTCGCGTCAGGCGCCGTAGACCTCGATGGCGCCGAGCTGGTCGAACTCGAACGTGACGCTCCGGCCCGCCTTCACGGGTACGGGCGCGGTCACGCCGCCGGAGAAAACGAGCTGTCCCGCGCGGAGTTGCTCGCCCTCGGCGGCGAGCTGGTTGGCCAGCCACGCGACCGACGCGGCCGGATGACCCATCACCGCGGCGCCGGTGGCGGTCATGGCGACCTCGCCGTCCACCCGGACGACGGCGCCGAGGAGGCGCAGATCCCCCAGCTCGTCCGGCCGCCGGGCGATCGGGCCCAGGTAGAACCCACCTGCGCTGGCGTTGTCGGCCACGACGTCGGAGAGCGTGAACTGGAAGCTCTCGTAGCGGGAGTCGAGGACGTCCACGGCCCCGAACACGACCTCGGTGGCGGCCAGTACGGAGGTGATGGTGGCCGGGCCTTCGACGTCACGGGCGAGGAGGAACGCGATCTCGCTCTCGACGCGGGGGTGGATGAAGCGGTCCAAGCGCACCGGCTCGTCGATCGCGAGGAGCATGCCGCTGGTGACGCGTCCATACAGCGGCGCGTCGAGTCCCATGGCCTGTTGCTTGTTGCGGCTGGTGAGGCCCAGCTTCCAGCCGACGAACGTCTCGCCCGCGTCGAGTTTCGACTGCACGAAGGCCTTCTGGGCCTCATACGCCGTCTCCACGGGGATGTCCGGATGCTCCTCGCTGATCTGCGCGATGCCTTTGCGCTCACGCTCCGACGTGATCAGGATGTCGGCGATCTCCTTGGCGCTGATGCTCATGCGGAGCCTCCGTTCGAGAAGCGGGCGGTGACCGCTCCGAGATGGGCGAACTCGGCGCGGAACACGTCGCCGGGAGCGACGGGCACCATCTTGTGCACCGCGCCCGGCAGCACGACGTCGCCGGCCTTCAGGCCCTCCCCGAACTCCCCGAGCTTGTTGGCCAGCCACGCCACACAACGGGCCGGGTTGCCCAGTGCCGCGGCACCGGCGCCCGTGTCGATGACCTGCCCGTTGCGGGAGACCACCACGCCGAGCGTCCGCAGGTCGAGCTCCGCGACCGGGCGCACCCGGCCGCCGGTCACCAGCAGCCCGGAGGACGCGTTGTCGGCGACGGTGTCCACCAGCTTGATCTTCCAGTCGGCGACGCGGCTGTCCACGACCTCGATCGACGGCAGCGCGCCCGCGATCGCGGTCAGCGCGCGGGCCGTGGTCACGCCCGGCCCCGCGAGGTCCTCGGCCATGACGAACGCGATCTCCGCCTCCACCCGGGGCTGTATGAGCCTGCCCAGGTCGATGGCATCGCCGTCCTCGACGAGCATCTCGTCGGTCAGCACGCCGAAGTCGGGCTCGGCGACGCCCAGCATCTCCTGCATGGGCCGGGACGTGAGGCCGACCTTCCGGCCGATGATGCGCTGTCCCCCCTCGGTCCGGCGGGTGATGTTGATCGTCTGGATCGCGTAGGCGTCGGACAGCACGAGGTCGGGGTGGCGGTCGGTGAGCGGCGCGATCGGCTTCGCCGAGCGATCCGCCTCCCACAGCTCGTCGGCGAGATCGTGCTGAAGGGCGGTCGGCATGCTCGAAGCCTGGACGCCGGCCGGGCCAGGGGACAATGCCCTTCCGGGTAGTGGGAACCCGGCGTCAGCGGTGGACGGACAGGCCCAGCAACCCGGCCGCGTTGCCACCGAGGATCGCGCTCGTGTTCCGCGCGTCGAGGCCGAGGGCGTGCACGGTGTCGAGGGGGCTGCGGTCGCCCAGCTCGAAGGGGTGGTCGGTGCCCAGCAGCACGTGGGCGACGCCCACGTCCTCGACGAGACGGCGCAGGAGCACGTTGGAGAAAACGGCCGTGTCGTAGTAGAGCCGGTCGGTGAACGCCGAGGGCCGCACCGCCGTGGTGTGCGCGACGTCCTTGCGTTCCCACCCCATGTCCAGCCGGCCGCGCAGCGCAGGCAGGCAGCCCCCGCCGTGCGCGAGGCACAGGTTCAGGGGGTGGCGCTCCAGCACCCGGCCGAACACCAGGCGGGCGACGGCCAACGCCGTCTCCATCGGGTAGCCGACGAGCTGGGGGAGCCAGAAGTCGGCCTGCCGGTGCGGATCCGGCACCCCGCTGGGGTGCAGGAAGACGAACGCGTCACGCTCGGACAGCAGCGCCCACAGGTCGTCGTTGACCGGGTCGTCGAGGTCGCGGCCGCCGCCGCGGCTGCCGATCGCGATCCCGGCCATGCCCCGCTCGTCCAGACAGCGGCGGGCCTCCTCCGCGGCCCCGCGCCAGCCCAGCGGCACCGAGCCGAGCGCGACGAGCCGCTCGGGGGCGTCGGCCACGTATACGGCGAGCTCGTCGTTCCCGGCCGCGACGATGCCGGTGGCGAACGCCTCGTCGTCGGCGGTCGAGCAGAACAGGAACGGCGGCAGCGACACGGCGTGGCGTTCGATGCCGACGTCGTCCATCTCCGAGAGGCGCACGTCCACGTCGTACTGGGAGCGGGCCAGCGGGAGCGGCGCGAGCGGACCGACCCCGCTGACGCGGGTGTCGAGCCGCACGATGCCGTCGGGCACGCCGGCGAGGTCGGCGAGGCCGCGGTCGGCGAGCTCTTGCAGCAGCGGCAACGGCATTGCGTGCGCGTGGACGTCGATGGTCCCGTCGAGCGCGGTCCCGCCCGCCGTAGGGTCCACCGAGCCGTTGATCGCCATCCCGCCACTGTCGGCCTCTCCCGCCGCTGCGGCCACTTGCTCTCACTGGTCGGAAGGTACGATGGCGGCCTTCGATGATCATAAAAGCTCGGGGCGGGGGAGGGCGCATGGCGGTGGCGGTGGCGGAGGTCGCTCCCGGCCTTCACCGGCTGGCCCTGCCGCTGGGCATCCAGGGCATCCCGACGCTCAGCGCCTATCTCTTGCGCGACGACGCGGGCGACACGCTCGTCGACTGCGGGATCGCCACCGGTGCGGGTGACGAGGCGTGCGGCGAGCTGGATGTTGGCCTGCGGGCGTGCGGGAGCGCCATCGAACGGGTGGCACGGCTCGTCGTCACGCATGCGCACATCGACCATTTCGGCCTGGCGGGCGAGGTGGTGCGGCGCAGCGGCGGTGACCTGTGGATGCACCGGCGCACCGAGCTCGACCTGGCGAAGTACGCCGACCCCGACGAGGCCGTCGACCGTCGTGAGCTGATGCTCGCCGACCACGGACTGTTCGGCCGCGACCTCACGGTCTCGGCCACCGGGCTGCGGGACTGGATGCCGGTGATGCCGTCCATCGGACGACCCTCGGTGCTGCTCGACGGCGGCGAGCGCGTCGTCGTCGGCGACCGCTCCTGGGAGGTGGTCCCGACGCCGGGGCACTCGCCCGGCCACGTCTGCCTCTGGTCGGCGACCGACCGGATCCTGTGCTCCGGGGACCACCTGCTCCAGATCGCCTCGCCGCCCGTGACGTTCGAGCGGGGGTTCGAGCGTGACCCGATGGGCTCGTACCTGGAGTCGCTGGAACGGGTCGAGCGGCTCGACCCGGCGCTGGTGCTCCCCGGCCACGGAAAGCCCTTCGCGGACGGGGCGCGGCGGGCCCGCACGATCGCGCGCGGGAAGCGACGGCGGCTGGACGAGGTGCGGGAGCTGGTCGAGGCGCGGGCGTGGACCGTCACGGAGCTTACCGAGCGGCTTCACCCGGGCCCGCTGGAAGGCGGTCAGCGGCACTTCGTGATGGCCGAGCTGCTGGCGGACCTGGCCTACCACGAGGTGCGGGGGACCCTGCACCGCAGCAGGCGGCCCGACGGGGTGTTCGTGTGGAGCGCGGCCGGGCGGTAGCGGCCGCGCCCGGTCCGTACCCCGGGCGTTATCGGACCGTGACAAGGGTCGCCGCGCCCGTGCCGTCCAGCGGAAACCGGCTCCGCACGCGTTGACCATGCGTGTTCGAACGGGCTGCACTGGCCGCATCACCATGGAGCGTGCCGCAAGCTCCGCCCGAGGAGGACAGATGACGGACGAGGCCGTCGAGCCATCGGGCTCGCGCGAACCGGAAGGCAAGCAGCCGAAGAAGGCTGCGGCGAGTGGGTGGATCGGCAGCGCGCTGGAGTATTACGACTTCTTCATCTACGCACAGGCCGCCGCGCTGGTCTTCCCGAACATCTTCTTCCCGTCGACCAACCCGCAGGTCGCGATCGTGGCCGCGTTCGCGACGTTCGGCGTCGGATACGTGGCGCGACCGATCGGCGCGTTCGTGCTGGGGCACTGGGGCGACACCCACGGCCGCAAGAACGTGCTCGTCCTGTGCATGCTGATGATGGGCGGCTCGACGTTCCTGGTCGCCTTGCTGCCGACGTACAACGCAGTGGGCCTCCTAGCGCCCGCACTGCTGGTGCTCTTCCGGCTCATCCAGGGCTTCGCGGTGGGTGGCGAGATCTCCGGGGCGAGCGCGATGATCCTCGAGCACGCACCCTTCGGCCGTCGCGGCTACTTCGGCAGCTTCACGCTGCAGGGGGTGCAGGCGGGCCAGATCATCGCCGCGGCCGTGTACCTGCCGCTCTCGGCCTTCCTGTCGCCCGACGCCTTCCAGCTGTGGGGCTGGCGGATCCCGTTCCTGCTGTCCGCGGTCGTCGTCGCCGCGGGCTACATCATCCGTCGCCGTGTCAACGAGACCCCCTCCTTCGAGGAGGAGGCCAAGTCCGGCGAGGTGGCTCCCGCGCCGATCGTGCAGGCCGTTCGGGAGAACGGCTCGGACATGCTGCGCGTGATCTGCATGGCCCTGATGAACGTCATCCCGACCACCGTCACGATCTTCGGTGCGACCTACGCCACGAGCGCCTCCTACGGCGTCGGGATGAGCACGACCACCTACCTGTGGATCTCCGTGTCCGGCAACCTCGTCGCGGTCATCCTCATCCCGTTCGTGGGCAACCTGACCGACCGGATCGGCCGCCGCCCGGTGATCATCTTCGGATGTCTGGCCTCGGGCATACTGGCCTACCCGTACCTGTACTTCGTCGGACAGCAGGACGACGTCATGGCGTTCCTGTTCGCGATGCTCATGTGGGGGGTCGTGTACCAGGGCTACAACGCGGTGTTCCCGGCCTTCTACCAGGAGCTGTTCCCGACCAAGACGCGGGTGACGGCGTTCGCCGTCTCGCAGAACATCGGCACGCTGATCACCTCGTTCCTCCCGGCGATCTACGCCGAGCTGGCGGGCCCGGCGCCCGGCGCGTGCGTGGTGGAGAAGAAGTTCGCGCCGGGCGTGGCACTGCCCTCGGGCCAGACCTGCAGGCAGTTGGCCGACACGGTCGACATCCACGTCGTCTGGGTGGTCGGCAGCATCACGTTCGGCCTGGCGATCATCGCGGCGGCTGCGGCGTTCAGCGCCCGCGAGACGTATCGGATCCACCTGGAGGACCTCGGCAAGAAGGACGCCGAGCCGATCCCGCGCGAGGAGTACGACCGGTTGCGGGCCGCAGGCGTCTGACGAACGGAAGGATATGCCGATGACCTCGGTGCTCGTGCTCAACGGACCGAACCTCAACCAGCTCGGCACCCGCAAGCCGGAGGTGTACGGGCACACGACGCTCGCCGACGTCGAAGCCATGTGCCGCGAGGAGGCGGGCAAGCTCGGGTTGGACCTGGAGTTCCGCCAGTCCAACCACGAGGGCGTGCTCATCGACTCGATCCAGGAGTTCGGGGCGGAGGTCAAGGCCGGGCGGTGCATCGGCGCCGTCTTCAACCCCGGCGCGTTCACCCATACCTCGGTGGCGTTGCACGACGCCATCGAGGGGTCGAGCCTGCCGCTGGTCGAGTGCCACATCTCGAACGTCCACAAGCGCGAGGCGTTCCGCCACCACTCGTACATCTCGCCGGTGGCGGCGGGCATCGTCATCGGGTTCGGGGTTCAGGGCTACGTCATCGCGATGCGCGGGCTGCACCACCTGTCGTCGCAGACGGGCTGATCGGTGCCCGGCGGGCGGGTGGTGCAGCTCACCATGTGCGTGGGCACGGCCGTGCTCGGCGCGCTGCTCCTGCTGGGGGCAGGCGCGTCCGAGCTGGGCCTGTTCGGCTGGGTGTTCCTGGCGCTCGGCGGCCTCGGCGTGTTCCTTGCGTTGGTCATGCCGAACACGACGACGCGGCGGTGATCGCACCTACTGTGCCGTCACCGGCAATTGAGCGCTGGCGCAGGTGCCTGTCGGCCGCCGTGCACGAGGCGGAACCTCCTCGCAGAGGCGTTTGACACTTCGCAGAGCCCGGGGGCTCTGCGAAGCGCATACGCGGTCTGCGAGGCTGGTCGGGTCAGTCCACCGGTGGTCGCGGCGGCCAGCGCGGCCACCGCCGCGGCGCCCGGGTCGGTACGTGGCGAACTTCGCCGGATCCGCGCGGTGATCACCGGTTCGGTGCGGAAGGCGGCCAGATCCGGCCGGATCCGCACCGAAGCGATGATCTCGACCCGCCACCGGCCCGACCCGCCCCCGGGCTCCACGCGCCCGGGCCGACCCGCCGCACGGCCACATTGGCATCATTTGCCGGATGCTCTAAAAGAGCGATCCGGTGATGACGCCCGCGCGGCTGCAGGTAGGGGTGGTCGGTCTGGCCCCGACAGTTTGATCGCCGAGAGTGGGACATGACGGCCATATCTGGCGCGCATGTCCCCCTTCCGCCAATCAACGCGCTGTCGTTCGGAGGCCGGGGCACCAGCCACTCGTGGTGACGCTGCGGCGCCGCCCGTCGTCCGGCGGGGTCAGATGGCCGTGGAGGTGCCATTCGCGGCCGTCGTAGGCCCAGTGCAAGAACTCCTCCTCCCACGGCCGGTCGCAGAGGTGTTGCCGTTCGTGCAGCTCCGTGACCTCGGCGTCGAAGTCCCGCAGTGCCGAGCCGAGGCGGCGGAGCCGGTCGCGAAGGGACATGGCCTCAGCGTGGCGGTGAGGCCGGGCTCTTCGCTATAGGGAGTTTGCCTCGTCCTACCGCTGCACGATCATGTAGCGGGAACGCAGCCGCCATCCCAGCCAGAGCGCGGCGGTGTCGACCCAGCGGGCCCACTCCAGCGCGCTGAGCGCCTCCTGCGTGCCCCGCGCGCCCTGCGCGGTGGCCAGGCTGCGCTGGAGCGCCATGCGGTCCATGGCGGCCACGGTGCCGAACCGCAGGAGGGCCTCGCTCAGGCGTTCGCGGATCGCGGCCATGGAGGCAACGGTACGCGCCCGGCGGCAAACGCCTCGCGCGCGATCTTCCAGTCAGCGGAACGGTTGTGCCACTCGCTTGGGATACTTCACGATGGAGTCATGAACAACCATGACGCGGCCCATGAAGTCGCCGAACGCGCCGCGGGCGTGTTGGGCCCGGAGTCCGGCCTCCTGCAGGACCTGGACGCGGCAGGCTTCGGCGACGCGGTGCTGCAGGCGGTCGCCGCGACGATGGCCAACCCGCGCGAGTCCACGCGGGCGGCCACGCAGCTGGTCACCGACCTCGCGTGGATCCCGTGGGTGGCCGCGGCGAAGGCGATCGGCACCGACCTGGCGCCGCCCGTCCCGGTCGACCCCAAGGACCGCCGCTTCCGGGACCCGACGTGGTCGGAGAACCCGCTGTTCTACGGCACCCGGCTGACCTACCTCGCGGCGTGCCGGTGCGCGCGGGACGTGGTCGCGGCCGCGCCGGTGTCGCACGACGTGGCGCGCAAGGCCGGGATGGCCGTCGACCTCATGCTGGACGCGCTGGCGCCGACGAACTTCCTGCCGTCGAACCCCGCGGCGCTCAAGCGGGCGTTCGAGACGGGCGGGGCGAGCCTCGTCGCGGGCGCGCGGCAGTTCCTCGACGACCTGCGCAACAACGGCGGCCGCCCGCGCCAGGTGGACACGAGCCAGTTCGAGGTGGGCCGAAACCTTGCGGTGACGCCGTCGAAGGTGGTGTTTCGCAACCACCTGATGGAGCTGCTGCAGTACGAGCCGCAGACCGAGCAGGTGCACGCCAACCCGATTCTGTGCAGCCCGCCGTGGATCAACAAGTACTACATCATGGATCTGGCGCCGGGGCGCAGCTTCATCGAGTGGGCCGTGCAGCACGGCCGCACGGTGTTCGCGATCAGCTACATCAACCCGACCGCCGACATGTCGGGCACCACGATGGACGACTACCTGATCCAGGGCCCACAGACCGCGCTCGACGTCATCAGCGAGATCACGAAGGCGGAGACGATCGATATCGTCGGGCTGTGCCTCGGGGGCGCCATGACCGCCGTCACCGCCGCGTACCTCCAGCAGGCGGGTGACGCCCGGATCGGCACGTTGACCCTGCTCAACACGATGCTCGACTACGCGGAGCCCGGGGTGCTCGGCACCTTCACCGACCTGGCGACGGTGGAGAAGCTCGAGCGCAAGATGCGCCGGGAGGGCACGCTGGAGGGCGAGTCCATGGCGGGCACCTTCGACATCCTGCGGGCCAACGACCTGATCTTCAACTACGTGGTGTCGAACTGGCTGATGGGGCAGAAGCCGCCCGCGTTCGACATCCTGGCCTGGAACTCCGACAGCACCCGGATGCCCGCCGCGATGCACGCGTTCTACCTGCGGAACTTCTACATCGAGAACCGACTGGCCGCGGGCACACTGGAGATCGCCGGGCGGATCATCGACCTCGGGGTGATCAAGGCGCCGACCTACGTGGTGTCGGCGATCAACGACCACATCGTGCCCTGGCAGGCGGCCTACAAGACGGTGGGGCTGGTCAGCGGACCGGTGCGGTTCGTGCTGGGCTCCGGCGGCCACATCGCGGGCATCGTGAGCCCGCCCGGGCCCAAGGCGTGGCACCTGATCGGCGGGGAGAACATCCCGACCGCGCAGGAGTGGCGGGCGAGCGCCGAACGCCACCCGGGCTCGTGGTGGGAGGACTGGACGACCTGGTCGTTGGAGAACGCGGGCCCGAAGGTCGACCCGCCGCGCATGGGCAGCGACGCCCACCCCGTCCTCGGCGACGGCCCGGGCAGGTACGTCAGTACCTGACGGACTAGCCGCCCGCCGCCGCGGTCAGCACCGGGTCGGGCGTGTGCATCGACTCGTCGGTGCCCGCCCGCCGGGGCTGGCCGCAGAGTTCGCGGGAGAGGCTGCGCGCCGCGATCGTGAGCGCCACGAGCACGGGCTGCAGGGTGGCGCCCAGGTCGTGCACGGTCAGCTCGATCGCCGCCAGCACGTCGCCGCCCGGCCCGAACACGGGCACCGCCACCCCGCAGGCGCCCGCCTCGAGCTCGAACCGGGTGATCGCCACGCGGGTGAGCCGGGCGACGGTGAGCGCCCGCCGGAACCGGTCGGGCGAGGTCACCGTGTGCTGGGTGTACGGCCGCAGCCCACGCGTGATCGTCATGTCGACGACGCCGGGCGGGGAGAACGCCAGCAGCGCGCGGCCGAGCGCGGTCGGATGGGCGGGCAGCGTAGCGGCCGGGCTGAAGCTGGTGACCGGGCCGTGGCCGGGCTGCTTCTCGATGTAGGACACCTTCAGCTCGTACAGCACGCCCAGTCGGGTGCGGCAGTGGGTTGCCGCGGCGAGATCCTCCAGGACGCAGGGCGCGCGCTCCTCGAGCGTGGGAGCGCGGTCCGGACAGCCCGCCATCATGCGCAGCGGCAGGCCCGGCCGATAGAGTCCGTCGGGCGTGCGCTCCAGCAGCCGCCAGGAGGTGAGCTCGGAGGTGAGCCGGTGCGCGGTCGAGATGGGCAGGCCTGCCAGGCGGGCGATCTCGGTCAGCGAGTGCTCGCTGCCCTCGGTGAACGTCATCAGGATCGATGTGATCTTGCTGGTGACGGAACGTCCGCACTCGGACGAGTTGCCTGCCACGTGCCCGGCCTCCCCAACGTCATCGTGATCTCGGATCAGACAACTACACCGCTGGACCGGTTTACCAGTGCGTGATGCGAAAGAGAACATCTGAAACACGCATCGTCGCCTGGGGTACCGCTGGGAAACCAGGGTGTTTCATCGGGGCGAACGGCCGCACCGGCGGGCAGGATCCCGGGGTGGAGCTGGGCTGGCTGGAGACCTTCCTCGCGGTCGTGGATCGCGGGGGGTTCGCCGCTGCCTCCGACGGCGGTCCACCGCTCCCAGTCGCGCGTCAGCGCGCACATCGCCGCGCTCGAGCGTGACCTCGGCGTCCGCCTCGTCGACCGCACCCACCGACCCATCCGCCTCACCCCGCCGGGCGAGGTGTTCGCCCGCTACGCGCGGGAGATCGTCACCGGCGTCGGCACCGCCCGTTCCGCGGTGGTCGCACTGCGCGGGATGGACGCCCAGCCGATCACCGTGCTCACGACGCCGTGCGTGGGCGCCGCGCTCTTCCCGGGGCTTCTGGCCGATCTCGTGTCCACCCATCCGGGCGTACGGGTCTCGCTCGTCGAGCGGGCCGGTTTCGACCTCGAGCGTCGGCTGCTCGGCAACGGGCCCGCGCTGGCCGTGCTGCCGCGGGTCTCCGCGCCGCTGCCACCGGGCCTGCGCGAGCGCGTGCTGTGGCGCGAGCCGATGCAGGTCGTTGTGCCGATGGGTCATGAGCTCGCCCTGGCGGGCGGGCCGGTGTCGCTGGACGTCCTCGCGGCCGGGCCGTTGATCGTCTGCGGAACCGACGGCGAGGGGGCGGCCGTGCCGGAGGTGCGCGGTCAGCTCGTCGCCCGGGGACGGGCGGCGGCGCCCCGGGCGATCGTCGACACACCGCAGACCCTGCTGGCGCTCGTGCGGGCGGGGGTCGGCCTCGGCGTGCTGAACGCGGTCGCGCTGGGCCCGGCCGAGCGGTCTGGGCTGGTGGTGCTCGACATCGACGACCCGTCGCTGCAGCGTGAGGTCGCCACGTACTGGTACGACGAAATCACCCTCGGCGGCACCGGGATGGAGCTGCACCGGGCCGTCGTCAGCGCGCCGCCGCCGCCGGGCGCACAGCCCGTCGAGAGGTAGGGTCGGACGGTCACAGCGCCGGACCGAAGGGAAGGTGGGGGATGTCGCCCCGCGCATCCTTCGTCGGACGGGTGGGGGAGCTGACCGTCCTGCGCGAAGCGCTCGCCGACGCGACCGCGCGGCATCCGCGGATGGTGCAGATCGAGGGACCCGCCGGGGTGGGCAAGACCGCGCTGATCGAGCGCTTCCTGGCCGAGCCGGGCACCGAACGGGCGCCGGTGGTACTGCGCGCAGGCGGCGACGAGGCCGAGGCCCTGCTCGCGTACGGCGTCATCGAGCAGCTCGTGCGATCGGTCGGGCTCGACCCGGCGACGGTCACCGGCCCGACCGACCCGGTGGACGACCCGGTCACCGTCGGCACCCGGCTGCTGCACGTGCTCGACCGCGACGAGCCGGTCGTGGTCGTCGTCGACGACGCCGACTGGGCCGACCGGCCCTCGCTGTCGGCCCTGCAGTTCGCGCTGCGCAGGCTGGTCGTGGACGCGGTGCTGGTCCTGATCGGCGTGCGCGACGCGGTGACGGGGCTTCCCGACGGCCTGCGCAGGCTCATCGGCGGGCCGCACGGCACCGCCATCGCCCTGTCCGGGCTCGCCGAACCGGAGCTGCGCGATCTTGCTTCGCAACTGGGCGCACCGCTCTCCGCGCGCGGTGCGCGGCGCCTGCGCGACGGCACCCGGGGCAACCCGCTCTACGTCCGGGCCGTGCTGGCGGACTTCCCGCCCGATGCCTGGGCCGAGGGTCACCGACCCCTGCCCGGGCCGCGGTCGTTCCGGCTCGTGGTGCGCGACCGTCTGGCCGCCTGCTCCGCGGCCACCCGACGGCTCGTCGACGCCGCGGCGGTGCTCGGGATGCACAGCCCGCTGCCGCAGGTGGCCGCGCTGGCCGAGCTCGCCGAGCCGCTCGCGCCGCTCGACGAGGCCGCGGCGGCCGGGCTGCTGGCCGAGCCCGTGCCGAGCCCGCCTGCGACCGTGTCCTTTCCGCATCCGCTCGTGCGCTCGGCCGTCCACGACTGCCTGGGCGTGGCTCGGCACAGCGCCCTGCACGCCGCCGCGGCGACGTTGGTCGGCGACGAGGCGGCCGCCCTCCGGCACCGGGTGGCGGCGGCGGCGTTGCCGGACGAGGCGCTCGCGTCCGACCTGGAGGCCTTCGCCCACCGGGAGGCCGCGCGGCAGGCCTGGCCCACGGCCACGGCGAGCCTGGTGAACGCCTCCCGGCTGAGCCCGGCTGAGTCCGTCCGGCAGCGGAGGCTGCTGACGGCCGTCACGTGGATGCTGCAGAACGGCGACCTCGCCAGCGCGGCGCGGCACCGGTCGAGGATCGCGGCGTTCACGCCGGGTCCGCACCGCGACAGCGTGCTGGGTGCGCTGACCATGGCCGCGGGTCGTCCCGCCGAAGCGGAAGAGCTGCTGCACCGCGCATGGGAAGCCGCCGAGCCCGGGGACCCCGAGCTGGCGGCCACGATCGCGCTGCAGAACGCGATGCACACCTACGGCAGGCTGGACGGGGCGGGCACCGTCACCTGGTGTGGCCGGGCCCTGGACCGCACGGGGCCGGACACCGTCACCCGCTGGGCCGCCACCACCTACCTCGCGCACGGTCTGGGCTATGCCGGACGTACCGCCGAGTCGTTCGGCGCGGTCGCCGGGGCGGACGGGCCGGACTTCAGCTGGCTCGAGCCGCGTTCGGCCCGCGGCACGCTACGCCTCGTGGAGGACGACCTCGACGGGGCGATCGACGACCTCGCCGCCGTGGCCACGACGGCGTTGCGCCTCGGCGTGCTCAACACCGCGGCGTTCTCGTTCGCGTATCTGGCCAGGGCCGAGTACCTGGCGGGGAAGTGGGACGACGCCGTGGTGCACGCGGACCGCGCCGTCGCCATCAACATCGATGCGGATCTCGAGTTCACCCGTTCCATGGTGTTCGGGATCGCCGCGCTGGTCCCCGCCGCGCGTGGCGACTGGGAGGCGGCCGAACGGGCGTTGGAGGGCAGCCCGCGCGACGCGGGCGACTACGAACGCTCCGTGATCGCGCTCGCCATGTCGCGCGCCCGGATCGGCGAGGCCGTCGGCGACCCCGAAGCCGTGCTCGCGGCGCTCGAGCCCGTCCGCCGATTCCCGTACCGCGACGGCGCCGACGAGCCCGGCTTCTGGGCATGGCCCGACCTATACGCGGAGGCCCTCGCCAGGGTGGGCCGCGCGGCCGAGGCCGACACCCTGCTGGTCCCACACGAGCAGCGGGCCGCCGAGCGGGGTCGACAGTCCTCGATCGCCCGGTTGGCGCGGGCGCGCGGGCGGGTCGAAGCCGCTCTGGGCCGGGCCGAGGCGGCCGAAGCGGCGTTCACCCACGCCCTGGGGGCCGTGGAGAAGGTGGCGTTCCCGTTCGACGCGGCCCGCACCCGGCTGGCGGCGGGGGAGTTCCTGCGCCGGTCGGGGCACCGCCGCCGAGCGGCCGAGCTGCTGCACGCCGCCCACCGGGGGTTCGTCGAGCTCGGCGCCACGCCCTACGTCGAGCGGTGCGTGCAGGAGCTGGCCGCGTCCGGGCTGCGGCCGGGCCCGCGCCGCACCCGCGACGAGACCCGGCTCACCGCGCAGGAGCTCGTCGTCGCCCGCCGCGCCGTGGCGGGGCTGTCCAACCGCGAGCTGGCGGCGGAGCTGGTCGTGAGCGTCAAGACCGTGGAGTACCACCTGCGCAACGCGTTCGCGAAGCTCGGCGTGTCATCGCGGCGCCAGCTCGCCGAGCGGCTGGCCTCCTACTCCCCGGAAGGTGCCTTGCCCGGGGGGCCGTGAGCAGCGACGCTCGGGTAGTCAGGTGGGTCGACGTCGTGGGAGCGTGGGAAGCATGCCGACATCGCAGGCGAAAGTGCCCACCGAGGCAGCAGCCCGCTACGCCAAGCAGCTGCTCGCCCACCTGGGCCACAAGGCGCGGGTCGAGGCGCTTGCGGCCGAGCCGGACGGCGGGCGGCTGGTGTTCGAGCGCGGCACCGGCACGGTCCGGCCTGCAGGCGATCACCTCCTGCTGGTGGCGGAGGCGGCCGACGAGGAGTCGCTCCGGCACGTCGAGGGCGTGCTCGCCCGGCATCTGGAGCGCTTCGGCGCCCGCCGCGAGCTCGTCGTCACCTGGACCCACTGACGCGAGTCCCGGTTTTGGGCACGGCGAGTCCCGGTTTTGGGCACGGCGAGTCCCGGTTCTCGGCTCGCAGCGTGCTGAGAAGCCGAGTTCGGCGTGCTGAAATGCGAGACTCGCCGTGTCGAAAACCGAGACTCGCCGTGTCGTCGAGGCGCGCACGCTGCGAGCCGTCAGGCGACCAGGTCCTCGGGGCCGTAGCCGCCCCGCTGCATCCGGCCCCGCAGCTCGACCAGCGCACGGCCGCGGGTCGGGCCGATGCTGCCGACCGGCATCCCGGTCGTCCTGGCCACGTTGGCGTAATCGCCCTCGTGCCCGCGGAAGATCGCGTTCACGAGCTCGCGCCGCCGCGTCGGCAGGTCCGCGACCGCGGCGTCCATCGCGCGGTCCCGCTCAGCGCGCAGCACCCGGGTCTCGGGCGTGGGGCCTGCCCAGGCGACCTGGTCGATGAACGCGTCGACGGGCAGTTCCCGCTTGGAGCGGCGCAGCACAGCGAGGCACTCCCGCGCCGCGGTGGTCGTCAGCCAGCCGCCGAGGCGCTCCGGGTCCCGGATGGTCCCGATCCGCTCCACAGCGCGCAGCCAGGTGTTCTGCGTCGCGTCGGCGGCGTCGGCCTGCTGCAGCCGGAACCCGGCCACCGTGGCGCGGACGAGGTCGCCGTACCGGGCGACGATCTCGCCCCACGCCCGACCGTCGCCGTCCGCCGCGGCCCTGACCAGCTCCGTGACGGTCCGCTCGCACACCATCTCGCTCATGTCGTGTCCCCTCCATCGGCTCGGTACCGACGCTAGGAAGACGCGACCCCTGGCGGATCCGAGCAAACCCTGGCCAGTACCCCAGAGCCAACAGGGACAGATCCTGCGAGAGAACGGCCGTGTGCGGACTCCCCGTCAATAGGAGATGTCACCCGGGCCGTCGACAGAGTGGGCTTGCCGTCTAGTAAGGGTGTCAGGCGGCGAGCACGCCGCGGGCCCGCTGCTCCAGTGCCAGTGCGGCGGGGGACGGGAGCTGCCAGCCGGTGCGCCGCTCCAGGTCGCGGAGCTTGCGCAGGGCCTTGCGGAGCGCGGTGTGCCGCTCCTGCTCGTACTCCGAGGACTCGACCACCGAGAGCAGGCGGCGGGCCTGCTCCAACAGCTCCCGCTCGGCCGGGGAGAACCGGGCGTCGCGGCTGCGCTCGGCCGCGCCGACGGCCGCCGCCCACGCCCGTTCCTCACGTTCGACGGCCTCGATGAAGCGACGGGCGAACGCGCGGGCGGGGTACCGCTCGGTGGCCAGGGCGACGGCCTCGGCGAACGCGTCGACGAAGCGCGCGGTGGCAGGCTGCCGCACGTCGGCCAGGGCGGGGGTGGCGAGCACGGCATGGGCGTCACACTCGAAGCGCGCGAACGCCTCCGCAACGGCCTGGTGCCGCTCGACAGCGCGCTGCCAGCGCGCGCGCCAGTCGACCCGCTCGCGCTCGGCGCGCGGGCTCCGGGCGAGCTGGCTCATGAGCAGGGCGAGCCCGCCGGACCAGAGGACGGCGAGCAAGAGCGCCGTCATGAGCAGGCTGCCCACGACCGGCCACCAATCCATGCCGGCGAGGATGTGGGGCGGCCCGTGGTGAAAGTGGCCGTGGTGGAAGTGGTGACCGCCGGGGCCGAACCCCGACATCCATGGACCGGGTCCGTGTGGGAACCCGGGTCCAGGTCCATCGGGTCCGTAGTCGGGTCCCATGGCGTCTCCTCCCGCAGGCAGAAACACGGTAACTCGGGCCGTGCTCGCCTGGGGTGAAGTCGCGGGCTACGCGAGCGCGGTGACCGCGCCGACGCAGCGGACCTCGTCAACCGGCCAGAAGCTCGGCGACGTCCGCGTGGAGGGCGGCGAGCCCCCGGTCGAAGGTGGCCAGCCTGCCGCGCCGCGCGCGGGCGAGCTGCGCGAGATACGCATCGGTCACCTGGCGGTGTACGAGCACCCCTTCAGCGACACCTCGCGGTAGGGGATCGCATCCGGCCAGAACTCGTGGCGTGCGCTGTCCGCCACCGCGTCGAGGACGGCCAGCGCATCGGTTGCGGTCTGCCCGCCACGGATCAGGAGGCGCAGCAGACCGCCCTCGGTGATCGGGCAGGTGGCGAAGCCTTCGCCGGTGCCGACGAACCACTCCTCTGCCACCGAATGGTGCACGTGGTCGGCCACTACGAGCGCGACGGCCCAAGGTCACGACCGGCAGGCCGGTGGTCGTGCTGCGGGTGATCTGGGCCGCGGCGCCCTGGCCCAGACCACGACGCATGAGGTCGGCGACGATCTCGCTGAGCGACCGCGACGTATCACGCGCAAGGGACAGCGCCTGTCGATGCAGATCGTCGGGAAGGTCGATCAATGCATCTGGATGCGCCGCGTTCGGAAGGGGGACAATCGCCGCGAGACGGACGTTTCCGGTGATCAGGCCCCGCAAACGTCGTGCTGGCGGCCGTCAGTCCAGGTAGTCCCTCAGCACCTGCGAACGGCTCGGGTGCCGCAGCTTCGACATCGTCTTGGACTCGATCTGCCGGATGCGTTCGCGGGTGACCCCGTAGACCTGGCCGATCTCGTCCAGCGTGCGGGGCTGGCCGTCGGTGAGGCCGAAGCGCAGCCGGACCACGCCCGCCTCGCGCTCGGACAGTGTGGCCAGCACCGACTGCAGCTGGTCCTGCAGCAGGGTGAAGCTCACGGCGTCGACCGCGACGACCGCCTCGGAGTCTTCGATGAAGTCGCCGAGCTGGGAGTCGCCCTCGTCACCGATGGTCTGGTCGAGCGAGATGGGCTCCCGGGCGTACTGCTGGATCTCCAGCACCTTCTCCGGGGTGATGTCCATTTCCTTCGCCAGCTCCTCCGGGGTGGGCTCGCGGCCCAGGTCCTGGAGCAGCTCGCGCTGGATGCGCCCGAGCTTGTTGATGACCTCGACCATGTGCACCGGGATGCGGATGGTGCGGGCCTGGTCGGCCATCGCGCGGGTGATCGCCTGACGGATCCACCACGTGGCGTACGTGGAGAACTTGTAGCCCTTGGTGTAGTCGAACTTCTCGACCGCCCGGATCAGGCCGAGGTTGCCCTCCTGGATCAGGTCGAGGAACGCCATGCCGCGGCCGGTGTAGCGCTTGGCCAGCGACACGACCAGCCGGAGGTTCGCCTCCAGCAGGTGGTTCTTGGCGCGCTCGCCGTCGCGGACGATCCAGCGCAGGTCGCGGCGCAGCTGCGGGGAGACCTTCTCACCTGCGTCGATGCAGCGACGCATCCGCTCGGCGGCGTAGAGGCCCGCCTCGATGCGCTTGGCGAGCTCGACCTCCTCCTCCGCGTTGAGCAGGGCGACCTTGCCGATCTGCTTCAGGTAGGCGCGGACGGAGTCGGCCGAAGCGGTGAGCTCGGCGTCCTTGCGGGCCTGCCGCAGGGCCTCGGACTCCTCCTCGTCCCAGACGAAGTCGCCCGCCTTCTGCGGGGTGCCCGAGCGTTCGCGCGGCGTGCGACGGTTGGCGCCGGTGTTGGCGACCTCCTCCTCGTCGTCCTCGTCGTCCTCGTCGTCATCGGCCGCCTCGGCGGTGTCGTCGGCCGCGTCCGCCTCTGTGGCAACCTCGATGAGGTCACCTTCGAGGTCGGCGCCGAGATCGGCGCTGAGCTCCGGGTCGTCGAGGTCGCCCTCCTCCGGCGCTGCCTCGAGCTCGGTGTCGGTTTCGAGCTCGGCCGGCTCGTCGCCCGCCGCCTTGTTGGCGGGGGCAGCGGCCTTCTTGGCAGGCGGGGCGACGCGCGCCTTCGGCTCCGCCTTGGCGGCGGTCTTCGCCGCCGCAACCACCCGCGAACGGGGACGGCGCGCCCGGACGGGCGCCTGCTGGTCGGCGATGATGTCGCTGCGGCTTGCGGGATCTGCGGCTGCCACTGGGCCCTCTCGCTACGGTGCGCTTACTCAGAAACCGGGACGGCTGAGCCCGCCCCCGGCTACCTGTCGAGATCTTGTGTGTCCCGCGGGAGCGCGTCCGGGCTTCGCTCCGGAGGCCGTCTCGATACGGGTACCCAGACATTGTAACGGCGCGATCAGCGACGCACTCCCTTCGGCTTCCCGTGCGTCATGACGCGCTGTCATATGGTCGGATGGATACGTGAGTGAACTGTCCGGCCATCCCGGTGCCGTCGAGAATTCGCAGACGGGCACAGCAGGCCCCGACGACCCCAGCGAGCTGCGGCGGGTCGCGGAACAGGTCGCGGTCGCCGCGGCGGCGCACCTGCGTGGCCTGCCGCGTCCGTGGGAAGGCGGAAACGGCGACGGAGTCACCACCAAGAGCACACCGACCGATGTCGTCACCGCATCGGATCACGCCGTCGAGACGCTCGTACGCGACCGGCTCGCCGCATTGCGCCCGAGCGACACGGTGCTGGGGGAGGAGTACGGCGGCAGCGCGGTCGGGCCGGGTGTGCATTGGGTGGTCGACCCGATCGACGGCACCGTGAACTTCCTCTACGGGCTGCCGTGGTACGCGGTCTCGGTGGCCGCGGTCCGCGACGGGCGGTCGCTCGCGGGCGCGGTCGTCGAGCCCGCCTCGGGCCGCGTGTGGAGCGCCGGGCTGGGGCTGGGGGCGACGTGCGACGGCGAGCCGCTGTCGGTCTCGGGCGCGACGGATGTGGCGCTGTCGCTGCTCTCCACCGGCTTCTCCTACCGGGCCGAACGGCGGGTCCGGCAGGCTGCGGTGATCGCCGGGCTGCTGCCGCACGTGCGCGACGTCCGGCGGATGGGTTCGGCGGCGCTGGACCTGTGTGGGGTGGCCGCGGGCTGGGTCGACGCGTACCTGGAGCACGGCTGCAACTGGTGGGACTGGGCGGCGGCCGCGCTCGTGGCCGCCGAGGCGGGCGCGGTGGTGCGGACGCCGGGCGCGGCGGGGCGCGTCCCACCGGAGGACGGGCTGGGCGCCGACGCGCTGTATGCCGCGACGCCCGCGATCGCCGACGAGCTGCGCGGGCTCGCGGTCGAGCACGGCGCGGGGTCGGTGTAGCGGGGCAGGTTCAGCGGCAGGTCGCCTCGCGGGCTGCGGCGAGCGTGGCCGGGTCGACGACCGGCGTCGCCGGGGGTGGTGAGCTGCCCGCGGCGGGGTCGGCGTTGCCGGATCCGGTCGTCCCCGCGCTGGCCGCCCCGAGCTGGTCGAGCGCGTCCCGTACCGCCCGGCCGGGGTTTATGTCGCCGAAGGCCGTGCCGACGGCAACGTCGACGGTGTTGTCACTGCGCGCGTCGCGCACCAGCTCGGCGCACGGCACGAGCAGCGCGACCGTGCTCGCCGCCCCCTGTCCGGCCTGCCCGAAGCGCACCTGCCCGGTGCACAGCATGTCGCCGTCGGGGAAGAACTTGTCGTTCGTCGGCGGGCCCGCCTGCGCGAAGCCGAGGTCGCCGAACTGGGCGGCCACCAGGTTCGCCTGCCCACGCTGCCCCCCTGCGTTGAGCACCCGGACCTTGACCATCGACGGCGGGACCGGCGGCACGTTGGCCAACGCCCCGGCGGGCAGCACCTGACCGGGGGCAGGCCCGGCGGCAGGGACCGGGCAGGCCGTGGCCCCGGCGGCGGCTCCTGTCTTGATCAACACTGTTGTCCACGTGAGCGCCGCGGCGACCGCCAACACCGCCACGACGGCGAGCATGGGCCCGCGGCGGCGGCGGTGGTAGGGGCGGTTGCGCACGGTCATTCCTCCTGCTGCGCAGCGGTCACGGCACGAGACCCTACTGGCGGTCGGGACGCGTGTACGGGGCGCCGGGCAGGGGCCGTCGGATTGGGCTACCCTCTGCGCGCCCAGGGGGGATCCAGCACGCCCGGAGGGTCGACCATGTCGACCCACGCTGAGAGCTGCGTCACTCGGATGCCGGGCACAAACACCGCCGCTGTGACGTTGTCCAGCGGCACGACACGACAAAGCGCATGTCGAGAGGCATGGCAAGAGGGTGGGAACGATGGCGACGGACTACGACGCGCCGCGGCGCAACGAAACTGACGACATGGGTGAGGACTCGCTCGACGAGCTGAAGGCCCGCCGGAACGAGGCACAGTCGTCCGTGGTCGATGTCGACGAGACCGATACGGCGGAGAGCTTCGAGCTGCCGGGGGCGGACCTGTCCGGCGAGGAGCTGACGGTCAAGGTACTGCCGAAGCAGGCCGACGAGTTCACGTGTGCCAGCTGCTTCCTGGTGCACCACCGCAGCAGGCTGGCCGTGTCCAACGGCACGACGTTCATCTGCCGCGACTGCGCGGCCTGACCGGGCCGCGATCAGCCCTTCAGCGCGGCGAGCAGGCCGGGGGCGTCGCGCACGCTGAACACCCAGTAGGGCGTCGGATCGTCCGGGTCGGTGATCTCGACCCGGACGACCTGGCGTATCCAGGCCCGGATCATCAGAAACGCCGCCGGGTCCAGCTCCGGCCCCAACGCGCGCTGCCGGTCGACCTTGGGCACGATCTCGGCGCGGCCGAGATGACGCAATTCCTTCGCCGCGCCCCCGACATGGAGCGTGCCGTCGGCGACCCGCACCCGCGTGTGCCCCAGGAGGACCAACGCGAGCACGGCCACCGGCAGGCAGATCGCAAAGCCCATCCACGCCCGGATGCCCGGATAGCCCATCTGGATCTCCACGCCGACCAGCAGCGCCACGCCGAGCGCCGGGACGTACCACCACAACGGCACCGACAACCGCTCGTCGAACCGGGAGCGGCCGGACGTCGATCGGGAGGCCGGAACCGGGCTGTCGTTCACAGGCCCGAGGGTAGCGTCGCTCGTCGTGTCCGGCTCCGTCCATGCTCCCCCGCACGAGCCGTCTGCCGCAGGTCCGCCGGTCGAGGGCGGACGTCCTACGGTCGACGTGCTCTTGACCCGGCTTGACGTCGGTCTGCCGCTTCCGGCTTACGCCCGATCCGGCGACGCCGGTGCCGACCTGCACGCCGTCCGTGACGTGGTGCTGGAGCCCGGTGAGCGTGCGCTGGTCGGGACGGGCGTCGCAATCGCGCTCCCGCCCGGCTACGCGGGCTTCGTCCACCCCCGCTCCGGGCTGGCCGCCCGCAGCGGCCTGACCATCGTCAACGCGCCGGGCACGGTCGATGCAGGCTACCGGGGCGAGATCCTCGTGTGCCTGGTCAACCTCGACCCGCGCACCCCCGTGCGCATCAGCCGGGGCGACCGGATCGCCCAGCTGGTCGTCCAGCGCGTCGAGCACGTGCGGTTCCTCGAGGTCGAGCAGCTGCCTGCATCCGAGCGCGGCGCGGCAGGCTACGGCTCGACGGGGGGACACCGCCACCACGAGGAGGCCCGGTAGTGGCCCGCAACCGCGCAGGCGCCGTCGCCGCACCCACCGGCGACAACGGCTTGACCACCCAACGCATACGCATTCCGACGAACGGTCCGCACGACGGCGACACCCTCGCCCCCGAGATCACTCCGGCCCCGGGGACGGTGGACTTCGGCGCCGTCCGGGTGCCGCTGCCGGTCGGCGGCACGGTCTCCGTGGAGCCGACGACGGCCGGGCGCATCCAGGCCGTCCACGTGACGGTGCCGGAGGGGCGGCTGTCGGTCAGCGCGCTCGCCGCGCCGCGCACCGGAGGGCTGTGGGCGGAGCTCGCCACCGAGATCGACGTGTCCCTGCGCGAGGGCGGCGCGCGGGTGCGGTCATTCACGGGGGAGTGGGGCCGGGAGCTGCACGCGACCACGGACGGGGCGACGTCGCTGTTCGTGGGGGTCGACGGGCCCCGCTGGATGCTGTACGGCGTCGCCACCGGGCCTACGCGGGACGCGGTGAACCTCGACGCGCGGCTGCGGCGGATGCTGCGGGGCACGATCGTGGTCCGCGGCAGGTCGCCTTACCCGGTCCGCACGGTGCTGCCGCTGGTGGCGCCGTCCGAGGGTGGGGCCGCAGAGGGTGGGGCCGCGGAGGGTGGGGCCGCGGAGCAGGCGGGATCGTCCGCGCCGCCCACGATGACCCTCCGTACCCCCGCGTCGGCGCTCCGCGCTCTGACCGCTGGTGCGCAGCAGACCGCGGCGGTGAACGGGACGGCGGTGAACGGGACCGCGAACGGTGCCGCGCCGAACGGCGCCCGGCCGAGGACGACGAACGGCGCGCTGCCCGCCGTGACTGCGGGCGGTGCTGCGCCGAACGGGGTGGCGAACGGGGTGGCACCGAACGGTCTGGTGCACGGTGCCGCGTCGAACGGCGTCGGCTCGCCGGAGGTCAGCTCTGGGCCGGGTTCGTCGACGACGGGTGGTACGCGTAAGGGCGTTCCGGCCCCCGGTGGGTCGACGGGTGGTACACGGAAGGGCGTTCCCCTCCCCGGTGGGTCGGCGGGAGCGGCCACTCCCGCGTCGATTCCGGCCGCATCACAGCGACGTCAGAGACGTGCTGCGGCCAACGGTGCCGCAGTCCCAGGTGTCCCGTTCCCCGGTGTGCCGACGAACGGTGCCTCCCGAGCCGGGGCCACCCAGTCCGGCGCAGACCCGAACCGCGCCAATGGTGCGAACAAGGCCTGGTCCACCAGGCGCGGCGGCAACCCCGGCGCCACCGACATCAACGCCCACGACACCGGCGTAAACCGCAGCGGCCCCGCGCGGCCTCCTGCCTACCCGATCGGCGCCACGAACATCGCCCACACGGAGACGGGCACTTCGCCCTACGGCCTGCCCGCCAACGGAGCGCCGCCCCACCAGGTGGCCTCCGACGCGGCCACGAACGTCGGCGCAGCGACCGGCGCCGCCACCGCAGCGACGCCCACGGGCGCCCTCTGGGGAGGCGGACCCGCAGGCCCAGTGTGGTCGCCCGCACGCGGTTCCGACCCGGCGGGCACGACCGGTGGGTACCCCGCCCCGAGTAGCACCAACCGGCTGGACCGGCAGGCACATGGCGTACCGCTCGGTCCTCCTGCTGGTCAGGCCGCGGGCCGGACGGGCGGGTATCCCCGTCCCGAGGTCCCGACGGCATGGGCTCACGAGACCGGAGGGCACCGTCGGCGGCCGGTGGGCACGGCCGCCGACGGTTCGGTCGCCACGCCCTACGCCGGGCCGCGCGCTACGGGGACGCCTGCGGAAGCCTCGCCGCCTACTGCTGCGCCGTCCGCGCCACCCCCGGTGGCGGGCGCACTTCATCTGCCGCCCGAGACCTCGCCGTCGCCGAAGTCGCCGGAGTCGCTGTCGACGGCAGGCCCCTTGTCCCCCTTGCCCGAGACCCCGTCGTCGCCCGAGCCGCGGTCGATGGGCGCCTCGGTCGCGGACTGGCGCCCTTCGTGGGCCGACGCCGCGCCCGGTCGCGGCGCCACCGGACGGTGGGACCCACTTGTCGATCCCCTCCCCGTCGATCTCGATCCGCTCCCCGCGCCCGACCCCCTCTGGGCCGTCGGCCGCCCGGGTGGGTCGGACAGCCGGTATGGCGACAGCGCCGTGCCACCTCGCCGTCGCGCGTCTCGTCGCGGTGACCGGGACGATGCAGAAGAGCTTGCGAGTGGCGGGACCGCGCCGCGATGGTCTGCCGCGGACCTGTTCCAGAACCGGGATGGCGCCGTCGGGGCGGCCGACGGCCCGACATCCCGGCGGTCGGCAGCGGATCTGCCGGAGAGCATGCACGACTCCGCCGACGCCGTCGCACCCACGTGGCCTGCGGCGGATCTGCTCGCAGAACGGGGCGGCGACGGCGGCGCGGCGACGATCGGACGTGCCACCGACGGACCCGGGAGTCGAGCACGCGCCGACGAAGCAGGCGACGGTGCGGCCGCCCCGCGGTGGCTGGCCGCCGGCCTGCTTGAAGGTCGCGACGAGCTCGGACGTGCCGCTGGCGCGGGTCGATCCGGTCGACGGCGCGCCACCACCTCGGACAGCCGAGACGGGGCGCCTGAGCCCGTGGACGGTCCCGCGGAACCTCGTCGTGGCGCGACCCTCGACGTCGGGCGCACCGCAACAGCCGAAGGCGGCGTCGCCGCCCCGCGGTGGCGGGCCGCCAATCTCCTGGGCGGTTGCCATGACGACGCCGGTGCGGCGTCCGCGTGGCCCGCGGCCGAGCTCCTCGACGGCCGCAACGGTGGGCTAGGTGACGCTGCGGCTGTGTCCCGCCCGCGGGCCGAGGAGCCAGATGACGGCCGCAACGGTGGGTTCAGGGGGGACGCCCCGGCTGCGTCCCGCTGGCTCGCAGAGCCGGGGCGCGGTGGGGAGACTGCGGCGCCGTCCCGGCGGCGGGCCGCGGACCTGCCTGAGGGCCGGGAGCGATCCGCCGGGGCGCGCACGTGGGCGGCCGCGGACCTGCTGGACGCCCGGGAGCGAACCGGCGACGTCGAGGGCGGCGCATCGGCGCAGCCTGACCCGGAGTACGGCTCCGCCGAGCCCTCACCCGATACCCGCGCCGGACGGCGCCGTCGCAGCACGGGTACTCGCAACGCGTCGATCCCGTCCGGCGCGCTGACCGACGGCGGGCCGCGGCGACGCACCCCGACGACCGCGGAGACCCGCCACGGAAACGCCGGGCACCACGATGACGCGCAACCCCGGCACGCGGGCGGCAACAGACACACCGCTGCCCCGCCGCCGCGGGTACCGCCGACCCAGTGGGCGTGGCCGAAGGAGGAACCTGCGCCGGACCCCGTCCCGACCCGACGCTCCGACGACGACGTCCGCCCATCCGCGTGGTCGGCGGCCGATCTGCTCGACGAGGGCAGGCACGCAGGCGGTCGGCGGCGCAAGCCCGAGCCCACTAGGCACCGCGGGCCCACCGACGACCACGCCGAGGACGCGGGGCGGCACTACCGTGCCTGACCAGCCGGACCGATTCTGTGCGTCAGGCGACCGGCGCCACTCGGGTTGCCAGCAGGCGGTTCGCCGTGCTGAAGTTCCGCACCCACGTGTCGAGGTCCACCACTCACCATGTCGGAACGCCCAACTCGCCGTGGTGAAACGACCAACTCACCGCGTTGAAACGTACGACTCGCCCTGTGCAGGACGGCGCAGGTCACAGGCCTTCCGGTGGTTGGGACGCCCCGAGGACGGAAGCAGTGGGAAGGTTTCGTCGAGGTTACAGTGGATGACGTTAACCGACCCGAACTTTCAGACCGGGGAGAGGTTCCCATGGGCGGCACCGAACATGGAGCGTTCAAACGGATGCTGCGCAAACTGACGAGCGACGTCGACGCGCTCGACGCCGACGACCTGTCCGAGAACGCCGAGAAGTCCGGAGCACAGCGGGCCTCGGAGTGCGCCTGCGGTCAGGACGTTACGGTGTTCGGTAGGCTACGCAGCGTCGAGTTCTGCCCGCAGAGCGCCGACGCTACGCTCGAAGCCGAGCTGTTCGACGGCTCCGAGGGCGTCACCCTCGTCTGGATGGGCCGCCGCCGCATCCCGGGCATCGAGCCCGGGCGCACGCTGCGGGCGCGGGGGCGGATCGCGGTCCGCGACGGACGCAAGGTGATCTACAACCCGTTCTACGAGATCTGTCAGGCCAACACCACGTAGGAGACCCGTGACGGCTGGTCCGCCGGAGGAGTCCCCACCCACCGAGCGCCGCGCACCCACGCTCCTCGAGCAGATGGGGGGAGTGCCCGGAATCATCGCCTCCACGATTCCGGTGGCCGTGTTCGTCGTGGTCAACATCGTCGCTGCGCTGCAGCCCGCGCTCATCGCCGCGCTCGCGTCGGGCGTCGTGATCGCCGTCTGGCGGATCGGCCGCAAGCAGCCGTTGCAGCCCGCGATCTCCGGCCTGTTCGGCGTCGGCATCGCCGCGTTCATCGCCTACCGCACCGGCGAGGCCCGCGGGTTCTACCTGCCCGGCCTGATCTACAGCGCCGTGCTCGGGCTGGCTTTCCTGGCGTCCGTGCTGGTGCGCTGGCCCCTGGCGGGCGTCATCTGGCACGGCATCAACGGCGACGGCCAGTCCTGGCGCCGCGATCCCCGGCTGCTGCGCGCCTACACATGGGCCAGCCTGCTCTGGTCGCTGGTGTTCGCGGCGCGCCTCGTCGTCCAAGGCCTGCTCTACAACGCCGACGCCACCACCTGGCTCGGCATCGCGCGGCTCGCCATGGGCTACCCGCTGGTCGGGGTCGCCCTGCTCGGCACGATCTGGGCGGTGGCCCGCGCACGTCGGCTGCCGCACCAGGCCGACGAGCCGTAGCCGAGACTCGCACCCCGGCCGACGCGGCCGCCCGCGCGGCTCTCAGTAGCCCAGCGCGGCCCGGATGTCCTCCTCGACGGCCGTCGTCGCCACGAACAGCAGCTCGTCGCCGGGCTCCAGCGCGTCGTCAGCCTGCGGGACGATCACGCGTCCGCCGCGCAGGACCACCACCAGCGCCGAGTCGGGCGGCAGCTTCAGCCCGCCCACCGCCTGCCCGGCGAGCGGGGTGTCCTCGGGCAGCGTGACCTCCACGAGGTTGGCCTGCCCCTGCCGGAACGTCATCAGGCGCACCAGGTCGCCGACGGCCACCGCCTCCTCGACGAGCGCGGCGAGCAGGCGCGGCGTCGACACCGCGACGTCGACGCCCCAGTTCTGCCCGAACAACCACTCGTTCGTGGGGTCGTTGATCCGCGCGACCACCCGGCGCACCGCGAACTCGGTCTTGGCCAGCAGCGACACCACCAGGTTGACCTTGTCGTCCCCGGTGGCGGCGATCACGACGTCGCACGTCTCCAGCCCGGCCTCCTCCAACGAGGCGAGCTCACAGGCGTCGGCGTGCACCCACTCCGCGGCCTCGACCGACTCGGGGTCGATCTGCGACAGCTCCCGCTCGATCAGCATCACCTGATGGTGGTTCTCCACCAGTTCCAG
The DNA here is from genome assembly GCA_963822805.1 of uncultured Actinomycetota bacterium. GTDB lineage: Bacteria > Actinomycetota > Actinomycetes > Mycobacteriales > Pseudonocardiaceae > Pseudonocardia. The sequence continues at coordinate 174,074 of CAWGIV010000016.1, forward strand.
CGCGATGGAGCGCCCGACGGCCCCCGCTCCCGCGATCGCGACCCGCACGGCTCAGCCCTCCTGTGGTGGCGGCGCGGCCGCGGCGGACGTGACGTCGCTGACGGTGCCCGACACCGCTGCGGCATAGATCGTGTCATCCGCCTGGACGAAGGTCTCGGCGCGCGGCAGTACCCCGGTGCCGAACCGGACGATGAACGCGACCCGCGAGCCCGTGGCGGCCTCCAGCTCATGCACCGGATGGCCCACCCACTCCTCGTGCACCGGCAGCGGCAGGATCGCGACCGTGCCGGTGGGCTCGCGCCACGCCGACGCCACCCCGTCGGGCAGCAGCATGCGCATGAACCGGTCGGTGCTCCACGGCACGGTGGCCACCGTCGGGATACCCAGGCGTTCGTAGACGGCCGCGCGCTTCGCGTCATAGATGCGGGCGACGACGCGGGAGATGCCGAACGTCTCGCGGGCTACCCGCGCCGAGATGATGTTGGAGTTGTCCCCGCTCGAGACCGCCGCGAAGGCCTGGGCCCGCTCGACGCCCGCCTGGATGAGAACCTCCCGGTGAAAGCCCTGGCCGACGACCTGACGCCCGGAGAACTCGGCCGGGAGCCGCCGGAAGGACTGCCCGTCCTTGTCGATCACGGCTACCTCGTGGCCGAGCCGGTCCAGGCTCGCGGCGAGCGAGGACCCGACCCGCCCGCAGCCCATGATGACGACGTACACGGCGGCACGCTATCGCAGGCAGGCCGGTTGCGGCGCGGGCAGCGCGCAGTCGCCGCAGTAGTCACAGCGGCGGTCACACCGCTTACGCTTCCGGCGTGCCCTCGTTCCGTGTCGCGCTGAAGCGCATCCTCGTCGGGCGGCCCCAGCGCAGCGACCGGCTCGCGCACACCCTGCTGTCCAAGCGGATCGCCCTACCGGTGTTTGCGTCCGACGCGATGTCGTCGGTCGCCTACGCGCCCGAGGAGATCTTCCTGACGCTCTCGGTGGCGGGGGCGTCGGCCTACGCGTTGTCGCCCTGGATCGGCCTCGCGGTCGTGGTCGTTCTGCTCACGGTGGTCACCAGCTACCGGCAGAACGTGCACGCCTACCCGTCGGGGGGCGGTGACTACGAGGTCGCTACGACCAACCTCGGCCGCAAGGCCGGGCTGACGGTGGCCAGCGCGCTGCTGGTCGACTACACGCTCACGGTGGCCGTGTCGATCTCGGCGGCCGCGGCCAACATCGGGGCGCTCGTCCCGTACGTCGCGGACCACAAGGTCGAGTTCGCCGTGGGCGCGATCGTGGTGCTCACCGCGATCAACCTGCGGGGGATCCGGGAGTCGGGCATCGCGTTCGCGGTACCGGTGTACGCGTTCATGATCGGCATCGGGGCGATGGTCATCTGGGGGCTCGTGCGGATCCTGCTGTTCGGCCAGCCGGTGCTGGCGGCCAGTGCGAACCTCACGCTGCTCGCGGAGGGCGACACGTTCACCGGGTTCGCGCTCGTGCTGCTCATCCTGCGCTCGTTTACCCAGGGCGCCGCCGCGCTCACCGGCGTCGAGGCGATCAGCAACGGCGTGCCCGCGTTCCGCAAGCCCAAGTCCCGCAACGCCGCCACCACGCTGCTCTTGCTCGGGGTGCTCTCGGTGAGCATGTTCATGGGGCTGATCGCGCTCGCTCGGCTGACCGGCGTCAAGATCGCCGAGGACCCCACGACGCAGTTCGCCAACGCCCCACCGGGCTACGTCCAGCACACGATGGTGGCGCAGCTCGCCGATGCCGTGTTCTCGGCGTTCCGGCCGGGGTTCTACTTCGTCGTCGTGATGACGGCGCTGATCCTGGCGCTGGCGGCCAACACCGCGTTCAACGGCTTCCCGGTGCTCGGTTCGATCCTCGCGCAGGACCGCTTCCTGCCGCGCCAGCTGCACACCCGCGGCGACCGCCTGGCGTTCTCCAACGGCATCCTCATCCTCGCCGCGTTCGCCGTGGTGCTCGTGGTGGGCTTCCAGGCCGAGGTCACGCGGCTGATCCCGTTGTACACGGTGGGGGTGTTCGTCTCGTTCACGCTGTCGCAGACGGGCATGGTGCGGCACTGGAACCGGCTGCTGCGCACCGAGACCGACACGACGGCGCGGCGCCGGATGCGCCGCTCCCAGTCGATCAACGGCTTCGGCGCGATCATGACCGGCGTCGTGCTCATCACCGTGCTGATCACGAAGTTCCTGCTTGGCGCCTGGATCGCGATCGCGGCCATGGCCGCGTTCTTCGTGCTCATGCAGGCCATCCAGCGGCACTACGACCGGGTGGCCGCCGAGCTGGTGATCGGCGAGACGGACGCCGTGCTGCCCTCGCGCAACCACGGGATCGTGCTGGTCTCCACACTGCACAAGCCCGCGTTGCGGGCGCTGGCCTACGCCCGCGCCACCCGGCCGGACGTGCTGGAGGCGCTCACGGTCAACGTCGACGACGCCGACACGAAGAAGCTCATGCGCGAGTGGGAGAAGCGGGCGATCCCGGTGCCGTTGAAGGTGATCGAGTCGCCGTACCGGGAGATCACCCGGCCGGTGCTGGAGTACGTGAAGCGCGCGCGGACGAAGAACCCGCGCGACGTCGTCACGGTGTTCATTCCCGAGTACGTGGTAGGGCATTGGTGGGAGCAGCTGCTGCACAACCAGAGCGCACTGCGACTGAAGGGCAGGCTGCTGTTCCAGCCGGGCGTGATGGTGACGAACGTGGCGTGGCAGCTGCCGTCCTCGGAGCGGATCAAGAGGCGCCGCCCGGAGACGCCGCCCGGATCGTCGCGCCGCGGCTACGAGGCCGCCCCGGCGGAGGTCCGCACCCCGGCGGTGAAGTCGTGAACACCGCGCTCGACTGGACCGACCGGGTCCTGGAGCTGCAGGTCGACGCGGTCGCGCACGGCGGCCATTGTGTGGCGCGCCACGACGGACGGGTCGTGTTCGTCCGGCATGCGCTGCCGGGGGAGCGGGTGCGCGCGGTCGTCGACGAGGACGGGGGCGGCGGGTTCTGCCGGGCCGACGCCGTCGCCGTGCTGTCCGCCTCGCCCGACCGGGTGGCCGCGCCGTGCTCGTGGGCGCGGGCGGGCGGCTGCGGCGGCTGCGACCTGCAGCACGTCGAGCCCTCCGCCCAGCGCGCGTGGAAGGCGCAGGTGCTCGCCGAGCAGCTGCGCAGGCTGGCGGGCCTGACCCGGGAGGTCGAGGTCGAGGAGCTGCCGGGCGGCCCGCTGGGCTGGCGCACGCGGGTGCGCCTCGCCGTCGACGACGAGGGCCGCGCGGGCCTGCGGGCGCACCGCAGCCATGACGTGCTGGCCATCGCGGACTGTCCGCTCGCCCCGCCGGGCGCGCTCGCCCCGGTGCTCGCAAGGCGGTTCCCGCCCGGCGAGGTCGAGGTGGTGGTCGACGCTGCGGGCGCCGTCCATGCGGGTGCCGAGGGGTCGGTGCCCGTCCGGGCCGCGGGCCGGGAGTGGCGCCTGTCGCCTGGCGTGTTCTGGCAGGTGCACCCCGCGCTGCCGGACGTGCTGGCGCGGGTCGTGGGGGAGTGGTCGGCCGCGCCGCGCGGCGGCACGGCCTGGGACCTCTACGGCGGGGTCGGGCTGTTCGCCGCCGTGCTCGCCGAGCAGGTGGGCGGGGACGGCTCGGTCACCGTGGTCGAGTCCACGCAGGTCGCGGTCGACGACGGGCGCCGGGCGCTCGCCGACCTCCCGCAGATCGGCTGGCGGGTCGGACGGGTGGAGAAGGTGCTCGGGGGGCTGCCCGCCGACCCGGACGTCGTGGTGGCCGACCCGCCGCGGAAAGGGCTGGGCCGGACGGTGGTCGACGCGCTGGCCGTGCACGGCCCGGCGCGGGTGGTGTACGTCGCCTGCGACCCCGCCGCGCTCGCCCGCGACGTCGCCTTCTTCGCCGACCGCGGCTACGCCCTCGGCCCGCTGCGCGCCTTCGACGCGTTCCCGATGACCCACCACATGGAGTGCGTGGCCCTGCTCACCCGCTGACGGCGGCCCGCCGGGTGCCCGCGGGGCGTCCTGCACAGGCCGAATCGGCAAAACCAAGGCTCGGCATCGTCCTTCGACAGGTGGTAGAACTACACACAGTGCGTTTGCACCCAGCGGAACCATCCCGGCCCGTGTCGGCCGAAGGTGCAGGATCTGGAGCGACCGACGCCCCACGCCGACGAGCGGAGGGAGCAGGCCGAATGACCACCCTCGACATCGCCAGATGGCAGTTCGGCATCGTCACGATCTACCACTTCTTTTTCGTTCCGCTGACCATCGGCCTGTCGTTCCTCATCGCCCTGATGCAGACCGTCTGGTACCGCACGGGCAACCCCAAGTACCTCTCCATGGTGAAGTTCTGGTCAAAGCTCTTCCTCATCAACTTCGGCATGGGCGTGGTCACCGGGATCGTGCAGGAGTTCCAGTTCGGGATGAACTGGAGCGACTACTCCCGCTTCGTCGGCGACGTCTTCGGCGCCCCGCTGGCGATCGAGGCGATCCTCGCGTTCTTCCTCGAGGCCACGTTCATCGGCCTGTGGATCTTCGGCTGGGACCGGTTGCCGAAGCTGGCCCACCTGGCCTGCATCTGGCTGGTCGCGATCGGCACCAACCTGTCCGCGTTCTTCATCCTGGCGGCGAACTCCTGGATGCAGCACCCGGTCGGCTTCCAGATCGACCCGCAGCGCGGCCGGGCCGAGCTCACCAGCCTGTGGGAGGTCATCGACAACTCGACGAACCGGGTGGCGTATCCGCACGTGGTCACCGCGGCCTTCGTGTCCGCCGCGGCGTTCGTCATCGGGATCAGCGCGTGGCACCTGAGGCGCCGCCAGCACGTCGAGGTGATGCGCACGTCGATGAAGTGGGGCATGGTCACCGCCCTGATCTTCGGCGCGCTCGTGGCCATCACCGGTGACGCCCAGGCCAAGGTCATGACCGAGCAGCAGCCGATGAAGATGGCGGCGGCGGAGGCGATCTGGGACACCGCCGCGCCCGCCTCGTTCTCGATCTTCACCATCGGCACGCCGGACGGCGAGCACGAGCTCTTCTCCGTGCGCGTGCCCCACCTGCTCTCCTTCCTCGCCACGGGTGACTTCAACGCTCAGGTCGAGGGGATCCGCAACGTCCAGGCGGCCGAGCAGCAGCGGTTCGGACCGGGCGACTACCGGCCCGTCATCCCCGTGACGTACTGGAGCTTCCGGTACATGATCGGCTTTGGCATGCTGACCAGCGCGCTCTCGCTGCTGGGGCTCTGGCTGATGCGCCGCGGGCGGCTGCCGCGCTCGAAGTGGTTCTACCGGGTCGCGATGTGGACGATCCCGTTCCCGTTGATCGCCAACTCCTTCGGCTGGCTGTTCACGGAGATGGGCCGCCAGCCCTGGGTGGTCTTCGGCCAGATGCTCACCCGCAACGCCGTGTCGCCGCTGGTCGGGCCGGCCACGGCGGCGACGTCGCTGATCGGGCTGTCGCTGTTGTACCTGGTGCTGGCCGTCATCGAGGTCGGCCTGCTCGTGCGCTACGCGAAGGCCGGTCCGCCGCAGGTGGAACCGAGCCATGGCGAGGACGTCGAGGACGAGAACGCCCTCACGTTCGCCTACTGACGTCAGAGGAGGAGCCGTGTCCCTCGCCGAGTTCTGGTTCGTGCTGATCGCGTTCCTCTTCGCCGGGTACTTTTTCCTCGAAGGCTTCGACTTCGGGGTCGGCATGCTGCTGCCGGTGCTGGGCAAGGACGACACCGGCCGCCGAGTCATGATCAATACGATCGGTCCCGTCTGGGACATGAACGAGACCTGGCTGATCGTCGCCGGTGCGAGCATGTTCGCCGCGTTCCCGTACTGGTACGCCACCCTCTTCAGCGGCTTCTACCTGCCGCTGCTGCTGATCCTGGCGGCGTTGATCGTGCGCGGTGTCGCGTTCGAGTACCGGGGCAAGGTCGACGACCCGCGGTGGCGACGGCGCTGGGACACCTGCATCATCGTCGGGTCGCTGGTGCCCGCGCTGCTGTGGGGCGTGGCGTTCGCCAACATCCTGCGCGGGGTGCCGATCGACGCGAACGGCAACTTCACGGGCACCATGTTGACCCTGCTCAACCCGTACGGGCTGCTCGGCGGGCTGGCGACGGTCGCGCTGTTCTGCACCTACGGGGCGATCTTCGTGGCGCTCAAGACCGTCGGCATGATCCGGGAGGACGCCCGTTCGCTCGCAGGCCGCATCGGGATCGTCGCGGTGCTGCTCGGCGCGGTCTTCCTGCTGTGGACGCTGCTGGCCCACGGCAACGGGCTGGCGCTGGTCCTCGCTGCGCTCGCCGCGGTCGTGCTGATCGTGGGTCTCATCGCCAATGCACAAGGGTCCGAGGGCTTGGCCTTCGGGTTCTTCGGGGCGGGCATCGTCGGGGTCGTCGCGACCCTGTTCACGGCGCTGTTCCCGGACGTCATGCCGTCGAGCACCGACCCGGCGTTCAGCCTCACGATCGCCAACGCGAGCTCCACCCCGAACACGTTGGGGGTGATGTCCGTGGTCGCGCTGTGCATCCTGCCGTTCGTGCTCGCCTACCAGGCCTGGACGTACTGGGTGTTCCGTAAGCGCGTCGGGCGCAGCAGCATCCCCAGGACCCCCCAACACGGCGCCACCACGCTGTCGCCGCAGTGACGCGTTCTGGGGCGACGCGGTCGGCGCCGCGGGCGCGCCCGCTCGACCCGCGGCTGCTGCGACACAGCCGATCCAGCCGGCCGTACCTGCTGGTCTGCGTCGTGCTCGGCCTCGCGTCCGCGGCCGCGGTCCTCGGCCAGGCGATGCTGCTGGCCACGGCCATCACCGCGGTGTTCCGCGGAGGCGCCGATCTCGCCGGGATCGGCACCGACCTCGTCCTGCTCGCAGGCATCGTCGGGCTGCGGGCCGTGTTGGCCTACGCGCAGGAGACCGCGGCCGCGCGCGCCTCGGCCTCCGTCAAGTCGCAGCTGCGCACGGCGCTTCTGCGGCGGATCGTGGCGCTCGGGCCGTCCTTCCTCGCGAACCGGCGCAGCGGCGAGCTCGCGCAGCTCGCCACCCGGGGCGTCGACGCCGTCGACCCGTACTTCGCCCGCTACCTGCCGCAGCTGGTGCTCACCGCCCTCGTGCCGCCGATGTTCGTCGTGATCATCGGGGTCACCGACTGGATCTCGGGGCTGGTCGTGCTGTGCACCCTGCCCGTCGTCGTCGTGTTCCTGGTGCTGATCGGCCAGGCCACCCAGCGGCAGAGCCGCAGGCAGTGGCGCAGCCTCGAGCGGCTCTCGCACCACTTCCTGGACGTGGTCGACGGCCTGCCGACGTTGCGCGCCTTCGGGCGGGCGCGGGCGCAGCAGGACTCCATCGCCACGGTCACCGACGAGTACCGGCGCACCACGATGGGCGTGCTGCGGGTCTCGTTCCTCTCCTCGTTCGTGCTCGAGCTGGCCGCGAGCCTCTCGGTGGCGATGGTCGCCGTGCAGATCGGGCTGCGGCTGCTGGCCGGTGACCTCCAGCTCGAGCCCGCGTTGTTCGTGCTGCTGCTCGCGCCGGACGTCTACCTGCCGCTGCGCCAGCTCGGCGCGGCCCACCACGCGGCCGAGGAGGGGCGGGCCGCCACGTCCGGAGTGCTCGACGTCCTCGACCTCCCGACGTCCACGGGTGGCGACGCGCGGGTTCCGCCGGTGGCCCGGCATGGGCTGGAGGTCCGCGCGGCGACGGTGGCGGGCAGGCTGGGGCCGCTGTCGCTGGACGTGGGCCCCGGAGAGCTGGTGGCCCTGGTCGGGGCGAGCGGGGCAGGCAAGTCCACGCTGCTCGCCGTGCTGCTCGGCTACGCCCGACCGGATGGCGGCACCGTCCGGGTGGGCGGCGTGGACCTCGCCGACGGCCGTGCCGACGTCCGTGCCGACGTCGACCCCGAGCGGTGGCGGGCCCAGATCGCCTGGGTCCCGCAGCGGCCTGCGCTCCTGCCCGGGACCGTCGCCGACAACGTCGCGCTCGGCGCGCCGGACGCCTCCGCGGCCGAGGTGGCGCGAGCGCTGGCGTTGGCCGCGGCCGAGGACATCGACCCGCACCGGGTCCTCCATGAGGACGGCGTCGGGCTCTCGGCGGGGGAACGGCAGCGCATCGCGATCGCGCGGGCCTTCCTGCGGGCCGAGCGCGGAGCGGGCCTGCTGCTGCTCGACGAGCCGACCGCGCACCTCGACGGTCCGACCCGCGACCGTGTGCTCGCGGGTCTTCGCCGCGTCGCGAGGGGCCGCTGCGTGCTGCTCGTCGTGCACGACCGTGCGCTCGCCGCCGCCGCCGACCGGGTCATCCGGATACCGAGCGCGGGCGAGGAGATCGACGCCGGCACGGTCGGGTGGGCCGCGGGAGTGGCGTCATGAGGGAGCTGGCGAGCGAATCATCGACGCGGGGCACGGTGCGCAGGCTGCTCGCCTTCGCCGCCCCCGACCGCGCACGGTTCGCCGCGGCATGGGCGCTGGGTGTGCTGGCCGTCGTCAGCGTCGTCGCCCTCATGGCCGCCTCGGCGTGGCTGATCTCCGCGGCGTCCCTCCAGCCGCCGCTGATTTTCCTCTCGGTGGCGATCGTCGCGGTGCGGACGTTCGCGCTCGGCCGCGCCGGGTTCCGCTACCTGGAACGGCTGGTCGCGCACGACGTCGCCTTCCGGTTGCTCGCCCGCCTCCGAGTGCGCTTCTACCGACACTTGGAACCGCTGGCCCCGACGGGTCTTGCGGAGTTCCGGCGCGGCGACCTGCTCGCGCGCATGATCGGCGACGTCGACGCGGTGCAGGACCTGTCGCTGCGCGTACTGCAGCCCGCCGCGGTGGCCGCGGCCGCGGCGGCGGTCTCCGTCGGGCTGGTCGCGCTGCTCCTCCCGTCCGCCGCGGCCGTGCTGCTCGCCGCGCTGCTCGTGGCCGCGGTCGCGGTGCCCGCCGCCACGGCGTGGGCGGGAAGGCAGGCCGAGACCCGGCTGGCGGGGGCCAGGGCCGACCTGGCGGGCGATGTCGTCGCCCTGCTGCGGGCAGCACCCGACCTGATCGCGTTCGGCGCCGCGTCCGCGCACCTCGACCGGATCGACGTCCGCGACGACGAGCTCACCCGCATCGCGCGCCGCTCGGCCATCGCCGCGGGGCTCGGTGCCGGGCTGGCCGCGCTGTGTTCCGGGCTGGCGGTGTGGGGCTCGCTGACCGTGGCCGCGCCCGCGGTCCGGGCAGGCGTGCTCGACGGCACCGCGCTGGCCGTCGTCGTGCTGGTCCCGCTCGCGGCCTTCGAGGCCCTGCAGCTGCTGCCGACGGCGCTGCTCGCGCTGGCCCGCACCCGCAGCAGCGGCGAGCGGGTGCTCGCCGTTCTCGATCGGCGGCCGCCGGTGGCCGAGCCGGTCGAGCCGGTGGCCCTGCCCGCGGGCGCTCCGCGGGTGCTGCGGCTGCGGGGGGCGACCGCCCGCTGGCCGGACACCGCGCCCGCCGCCGAGGCCGCCGCCGACACTCCAGCGGCGATCTGCGGCGTCGACCTCGATCTCGAGCCGGGGCGCCGGGTGGCCGTGGTCGGGGAGAGCGGCGCGGGCAAGTCCACCCTGGCCGCCGTCCTGTTGCGGTTCGCCGACCTCACGGCGGGCAGCTACCACATCGACGGCCAGGACGTGCGCGACGTGGCCACCGACGACGTCCGCCGCGTGGTCGGCCTCTGCGCCCAGGACGCCCACGTCTTCGATTCCACGGTCCGCGAGAACCTACGGCTCGCCCGACCCGACTGCGACGAAGCCGCGCTGCGCGACGCGCTGAAGCGGGCCCGGCTGCTGGAGTGGGTCGACGGGCTGCGCCACGGCCTGGACGCGGACGTCGGCGAGCGGGGCGTCCGGATGTCGGCGGGTGAGCGGCAGCGCCTCGCGCTGGCCCGCGCGTTGCTCGCCGACTTCCCGGTCCTGGTGCTCGACGAGCCCACCGCCAACCTCGACCCGCCGACCGCGGCCGCACTGATCGATGATCTGCTCGCCGCCACCACCGGTCGCGCCGTGGTGCTCATCACCCACCGGCTCGAGGGGCTCGACCGGGTCGACGAGATCCTCGTGCTGGAGGCGGGCCACGTCGTCGAGCGGGGCACGCAGGCCGAGCTGCTGCGGGCCAAGGGCCGCTTCCACGACCTGTGGGCGGCGCGGGACAGCGTCCCGACGCCCGGCTGACCCGGCCCGGCGCGATCATCGATAGTGCGGGCGATGCGGTGGGCGGGGGAACCTTGCGCGTCGACGGACGTAGGTGGCTCGGCCTGATCATGCGCTCATCAGTTGTGCCATCTCGGCGCGGAGTTTGTTGCCGGTGAGGATGTGTCGGGCACGGATCACGTGGTTGGCCGCGGCGACTTCACGGTCCCAATCGCTGGGACGCGCTGTGCCGTAGTGGGTCGCAAACCAGTCGGCGACGTCGGCCCAGGAGTAGAGCGCCCATTGGCCGTCGGACAGTGGGATAGGGAAGCCACCGGGGCCGCGATGTCCGCAGGCGAGCAGCCGCACGGATTCGTAGGTGCGGTCCAGGCGTGCGGCGATCTCCCTGACGGATACCAGATCGTCGGACTTGAGCCCGACTGCGGCGAGGCCGGTCGACTCGATGGCGTGGACGGCTGAGGTAATCGCAGCAGGAAGGGTGGCGGCTTCTTGGAGGACGTGGACGAGGGGTGGGTTGGGGCCTTCGGGCACGTAGTCGCCCTGGCCGACCTCGAACAGTTGCTCGGCCAGCCCAGTGGGGTCGCGGTCCACAACGAGCGTGAACTCGTACTGCGTCGTCATGTCTGCTCCTCGTGGTTGCGATGGTTGGCGGTGAACTTGCGGATCAGCTTGGCCCCGAACTCGGGGATGCGCCCGGTCGAGTAGACCGGGATGCGTTGCCCGCAGGTGCAGGTCACGTATCCCCAGGTGTGGCCGCTGGTCTCGGCGACCTTGAGACCGGCTTCCTCCGCTTCTGCGATGGCTTTACGGATCTCCTTGTGGGGGTGCCGTCCCATGTTGTGACTATACAACGTCTGTTGTGGGTGAAACAACGGTGTCCGCTGGAGATCAGGGTCCGGCACGGAGATGGCCGTGGCCATGACGGCAGAAGATCGCGGCGAGCCGCACACCACGACGGTCGCCACCGGCGTCAGGTACGGCTCGTGGCGATCTTGCTGGGTAGCGCCACGGAGGACCGTCGTACACCAGAGGCTTTTGCGCTGACGGCCGCCCGCCGCTGGTCGGCTCTATTCGGTGGATCGGATCAGGCGGACTCGCGCATTACGCGTCGAGCGATCTCTCCGCCGGGCCCGGCCGGGACTGGCCTGGCTTCAGCCGCCATGCTCGACGGCTTCTGGCCTGGCCGCATAGCTGGGGTCCTGGCAATATGTCCGATATGAACGTTTCCGGAGTAACTGTCGGGCTGCATGCCAGTGATCTCGCAGCGTCCAAGAGGTGGTACCAGCGTGTCCTCCAGCTTTCTGAGCCGGATCTGGAGCCCACCGATGGCGTCCTCGAATTCAAGGTCGGGCCCGTGTGGCTACAGCTCGGCGAGGAACCGGCCGAGGGTCCGGCGCCGGTGGTGACACGGTTCGGTGTGGACAACGCGGGACAGGAGCGGGATCGCCTGTTGGGCTTGGGTCTCGCCGTCGGCCCCTTGGAACACGTGCCCGGCGCGGTCGACTACTTCGACTTCACCGATCCCGACGGCAACGTGCTGAGCGTCTACTCCGAGGTCGACGAGTAGTCGCCCCGGACGGCAAAGTTTGTTAGCGAGTACCCGACTCACCGGGCACGAACGCGCGCCTCACCCCGATGCGGAACGATGGCGGCGTGACCGGTACGACTGCAGCGCCCGCGCAGGCCCGGGCGGACCAGACCATCCGCCAACGCATCGCCGACGAGCTCGGCGTCCGACCCCACCAGGTCGCGGCGGCCGTTGACCTCCTCGATGGTGGCGCGACGGTGCCGTTCGTCGCCCGCTACCGCAAGGAGGCCACCGGCGCCCTCGACGACGCGCAGCTGCGCACGCTGGAGGAACGCCTCGGCTACCTCCGCGAGCTGGAGGAGCGCCGCGCCGCGGTGCTGGAGGAGATCCGCAAGCAGGGCAAGCTCGACCCGGCCCTTGAGGAGCGCATCAGCGCGGCCGAGTCCAAGGCCCGCCTCGAGGACATCTACCTGCCGTTCAAGCCGAAGCGGCGCACCAAGGCCCAGGTCGCCCGGGAGCACGGCCTCGAACCGCTGGCCGACGCGCTGCTCGGCGACCCGACCCGCGACCCGCAGGAGACCGCCGCGGGCTTCGTCACCGAGCAGGTCCCCGACGCCGCCGCAGCGCTTGAGGGCGCCCGCGCGATCCTTGTGGAGCGCTTCGCCGAGGACGCCGACCTCATCGGCGGCCTGCGCGAGCGCATGTGGACCCGCGGGCGGCTCGTCACCAGGGTCCGCCCGGGCAAGGAGGCCGACGGCGCGAAGTACGCCGACTACTTCGCCTACGCCGAGCCGTTCACCAAGCTCCCCTCCCACCGGATCCTCGCGGTGTTCCGCGGGGAGAAGGAGGAGGTCCTCGACGTCACGCTGGAGCCCGACGCCGAGCAGCCGGAGCCGGGCGCCGTCACCGACTGGGAACGCGCCATCGCGGCGGCCGCGGGCATTCGCGACGAGGGCCGCGCAGGCGACCGGTGGCTCGCCGACTGCGTCCGCTTCGCCTGGCGCACCCGCATCCTGATGCACCTGTCCGTGGACATCCGCGTACGGCTGCGCACCGTGGCCGAGGAGGGCGCCATCGGTGTCTTCGCGAACAACCTGCGCGACCTGCTGCTCGCCGCTCCCGCGGGCAGCCGCGCCACAATGGGCCTCGATCCGGGCCTGCGCACGGGCGTCAAGGTCGCCGTGGTGGACGCCACCGGCAAGGTCGTTGCCACCGACACGATCTACCCGCACGAGCCCCGCCGCGCCTGGGACGCCGCGCTCGCGACCCTCACGAAGCTAGCCCTCGCGCACGACGTCGAGCTCGTCGCGATCGGCAACGGCACCGCGTCGCGGGAGACCGAGAAGCTCGCCCGGGAGCTGGCGGCGCGCAACCCCGCGCTGGGCCTCGTGCCGGTCGTGGTGAGCGAGGCCGGCGCGTCGGTGTACTCGGCGTCGGCGTATGCGTCGGCCGAGCTGCCCGGCCTCGACGTGGCGCTGCGTGGCGCGGTCTCCATCGCCCGCCGCCTGCAGGACCCGCTCGCCGAGCTCGTGAAGATCGACCCCAAATCCATCGGCGTCGGCCAGTACCAGCACGACCTGCCGGAGTCGGCGCTGTCCCGCTCGCTCGACGCCGTGGTGGAAGACTGCGTGAACGCGGTCGGCGTCGACGTCAACACCGCGTCGGCACCGTTGCTGCGCCGGGTCTCGGGCATCACCGAGTCGTTGGCCGGGCAGATCGTCGCCCACCGCGACACCAACGGCCCGTTCCGCACCCGCACCGCGCTCGCCGACGTGCCCCGCCTGGGCCCCAAGGCGTTCGAACAGTGCGCGGGCTTCTTGCGCATCCGCGGCGGCGACGACCCGCTCGACGTCTCCGGTGTGCACCCCGAGGCCTACCCGGTCGTGCGTCGCATCCTGGCCCGCGCGAAGACCGACATCGGCTCGCTCATCGGCAACGCGCCGAAGCTGAGGTCGCTTCAGCCCAAGGAGTTCGTCGACGAGCGGTTCGGGCTGCCCACCGTCAGCGACATCCTGGGCGAGCTGGAGAAGCCCGGCCGCGACCCCCGCCCCGCGTTCCGGACGGCGACGTTCGCCGAAGGCGTCCACAAGATCTCCGACCTGCGGCCCGGCATGGTCCTCGAAGGCCAGGTGACGAACGTGGCTGCGTTCGGCGCGTTCGTCGACGTGGGCGTGCACCAGGACGGGCTCGTGCACGTGTCGGCGATGTCCGCCACGTTCGTGGCCGACCCGCGTGAGGTCGTGAAGTCCGGCGACGTCGTGCGGGTCAAGGTCCTGGAGGTCGACGAGGCGCGCAAGCGGATCTCGCTCACCCTGCGGCTCGACGACGCGGCGGCCTCGGGCAAGCCGGAGAGCGCCGGACCGGGACAGCCGCAAGGGCGGTGACCGGGGCGCTGATCGGCGCGCAGGCCGCGACCGTCGCGACAAGGGTCGGGCCGGAGCGCCCGCGAACAGCGCCATGGCCGAGGCCCTGCGCCGCGCGGGCCTCACCGGGAAGTAGGCCGCTAGCCGCGACACCCGTTTGCGTCGATGATGGGTGGTGCCGACCGGAGGAGGACGCATGGGCAAGAGCAGCACCAACGGCACGGGCCCCAAGGACGCCAAGCTGCCCAAGAAGCGCTACGAGGCCGAGCTGCTCCGCCTGCAGACCCAGCTCGTCGAGATGCAGGAGTGGATCAAGACGTCGGGCACCCGCCTGGTCGTCGTGTTCGAGGGCCGCGACGCCGCGGGCAAGGGCGGCACGATCCAGCGGGTGGCGGAGTACCTCAACCCGCGGGTCTGCCGCATCGCCGCCCTGCCCGCGCCCACCGAGCGGCAGCGCACCCAGTGGTACTTCCAGCGCTACGTCGAGCACCTCCCGGCCGCGGGCGAAATCGTGCTGTTCGACCGCAGCTGGTACAACCGCGGCGGCGTCGAGCGAGTGATGGGCTTCGCGACCCTCGCCGAGTACCAGCGGTTCCTGCGCCAATGCCCGATCTTCGAACGGCTGCTCGTCGAGGACGGGATCCTGCTGCGCAAGTACTGGTTCTCGGTGAGCGACGCGGAGCAGGAGCGCCGTTTCCGCGCCCGCCTGCTGGACCCGCTCAAGCGGTGGAAGCTCTCCCCGATGGACCTGGAGTCGCTCACTCGCTGGGAGGACTACTCGCGCGCCAAGGACGACATGTTCGCCGCCACCGACAACCCCGACATCCCGTGGATGGTTGTCGAGTCGGAGGACAAGCGCCGTGCCCGGCTCAACACGATCGCCCACCTGCTGTCGAGCGTGCCGTGGCAGCCGGTGGAGCGGCCCGAGCTGCGCCTGCCCAAGCGACCCAGGCCCACCGGCTACGAGCGCCCGCCGCGGGAGCTGTTCCACGAGGTGCCCGACCACGCGGCCACACTGGTTGGGGGCAAGGCGGGGTAGGGCGAGTTTCGACGGTCATCTGCCTCTCGGCGTCGACCGGAACCGCATGCGTTCCGGCATCCACCGCGGCCCTCTCCTGGGGCGCGGGGGAGGCGAGCACGCCGCGCGCGTGCGATCCACCCAGTCGTCGATCGTCTCCCACCAGCGGTAGAGCCAGTCCACCTGAGCGTCGAAGTCCTTCGGTACCTCCGCATGCGGCACCCGCCACCAGCGCATGCGGACGACGCCATCCAGCGGCAGCTCCCGCCAGACGTCGGCCACGGTGAACATGTGGTCAAGGCCCGCGTGGGCCACCCAGACCACGTCCACCTCCGGCGCTGCCGCCAGCGCTGCGGTGACGCCGCCGGGATGCGGAGGTAGGACGTGCCGCATTGCCTCCGAGCGCCGGGCCATCTCCTCCAGCCCGTGGGCTCGCAGGCGCGCGATCGCGGCGACGCGTCGCCGCTCGGTGAAGTTCCCACCCTCCGGGAAGATCACGAACGCGTCGTCGCCGTCCAGCGCCCTCGCCAGCTCGCCGATCCTGCGCTCCGCGTCGTTCCCCCCGCCCGAGACGAAGCGGTTGGGCAGCCGATTGAGCACGACGTCGAGTGCCGGGTCCCACTGCAGCCGCGCGGCGAGCACAATGCGGGGCTCGCGGGCGTACCAGTTGGTCAGGGCGTGCATCAGCAGGAACGAGTCCCCCGGGCCCGCGTGCCTGCAGAAGACGAGCAGCGGGCGGTCGACGTACTCGTCGGGAGGCGGGCCCTCGACGTGCACCCGCAGCCCGAGCACCCGGGTGGCCTCGTGGTAGAGCACGGCCAGGTACGACGCGACGAGCCGGTAGTGCATGTGCTGGAAGCGCGATGTGTGCAGCAGCACGCCGAATCCGGACACGATCCAGAGCAGCAGCAGCGCGAACAGGGCCGTGCTTTCCAGCACGAGCGCGACCACCCCGACCCAGAGCAGGCGCAGCGCACGCAGCCTGCCCGGCAGGAGCGCGGACGCCGCGGCGGCGAGGAGCAGCCACGCCGGCAGGCTCACCAGGACGGCGACGGTCAGCGCGATCACGGCGGGCGCCAGCACGACCCGGCGCACCCAGCGCGGCGGCAGGTTCACCGGGCCGCCGCCGTCTGCAGGTACTCGGCCGTCGCGCGGTACGCGCTCTCGATGCGTCGGGCGACGCCGCCGATGTCCCGGTACCGCAGGGCCTCGCGGGTGTCCCAGCGCGGTGGCGCCGCCCCGACGGGCAGTATGTGCACTTCGACCTCGTCGGGAACGTCCACCATGTCGCGGGCGAACCGGTGCCTGCGAGCGATCTCGAAGGCCACGGCGGCCACCTCCCAGAGACGGCGGGGCGGGCGCAGCGGCTGTTCGATGCGCCCCACCTGGAGCACGAACACGCGCCGCGCCCCCAGCTCCACGGCCCGGCCGAGCGGGATGCTGTTGACCAGGCCGCCGTCGAGGTAGTGCCGGTCCCCGACCGCGACCGGTGGCAGCAGGCCGGGCACGGCGGCCGAGGCGAGGACCGCGTCAACCACGGCGCCGCGCTCGAACCAGTGCTCGGCGGCGTCCTCGATGCTCGCCGCGCAGCACTGGAACGCCACGGGAAGCTCCTCGATCCGCCGGTTGTCGAGCTCGGCGGAAAGGGCGCGGCGCAACGGTTCGGCCGAGTGCAGGGCGGTGCCGGTGCGCGCGAGCTCGCGCAGCCGCCGGACGGTGCCAGTACGGAACACCGCCGCCGCGTCTGGAGAGCGCCACAGCGACTCGAGCCGGTCGGCCGCATCCTCGGCGGGCACTGCGGCAAGCACCGCGCCGTTCACCGCGCCCACGCTCGTTCCCAGCACCAGGTCCGGGCGAACCCCGGCCTCGAGCAGCGCACGCAGCATGCCGACCTGGACGGCGCCGAGCACACCGCCACCGCCCAGCACCACCGCCGTCGTCCCCTTCGCCACGGTTAGAGGTTCCCACTCGCCACCCAGGACAGCGCGGTGCCGGCGGGTAAGGGCCCCGACCAGCACAACGGCTTGGTCGTCTGACGCGCACCGCCCTCCCTTACGCCGACGGTGACGTCATCGTCCGACGAAGGGTGCTTGAAATGATCTGGGCTCTGGTGATCCTCGCGGTGCTCGTCCTCGTCACGGAGGCCACCACGCGCTACGGCCTCGACAGCCGCGTCGGGGCGCACACCGGCCAGCGGCGTCCGCTCGACGACGTCCACGCGGTCGCACGACTGCTGACCCGGCACTGAGGTGCCGAGCCACCCGTGGCACCGGCCGTCGCGCAGGAGTGCGACTGCCCCGCGTGTTCAGGTGCGGACCTCGACCCGGCGGAACTGGTCCACCAGCTGCTCGACGGCATCGCGGACGGCCTCGCCGCCCTCAAGGATGTGCTTGACGTGGAGCTGGCCGGTGCAGGGCTGCTGGACATGGTGGCCGCTGCCGGGGAGGCGGAACTGCCCGCGGTCGTCGAGGCGTTCGTCCCCCGCATCGAAGCCGAGGCCAGTGCGGACGCCCTGGCAGTGCTGCTGGCGCTGAGCTCGGTGGCAGGCGGCGTGGCGGAGCAGGTGACCGATGCCGCCGCGGCCGCTGCCCAACGGATGATGACGGCGGGAGTTCCCGCGCCGCCCTGGGCTGCCGCGTTGGCCGAGCCGGTATCCATGGGTGCGGGTGTGCGGCTGTCCGACAGCTCGGAGACACTGTCGATACTGGCCGCCCCGTTCTGGCGGGGCGCCCAGGGCTACGCGTTCCTGGTCGTCGTCGACGGATCGCGCTGCGGCGAGGCCGCGGAGATCGTCCTCACGGATGCTGACCAGCTCGCCGAGGCGTTGGCCGAGATCCGCAGCGGCGAAGCGGGCTTGGACGTGGGTCGCGAGACCGAGGCGCTGGACCCGGCGGAGTGGCGCTGGTACGTCGAGGAGGCCCTGGCCGCCCGGGCCGTTCACGACGAAGAAGACCCGGACAGCACGCTGATGTACGACGAAGATGACGAAGACGGCGGCCCGCCGTTCCCGGTGCTGGCGGTGCTGCTACGGGCCCGGCTGGCGACGTTGCCTGCTGCCCGCAGGCCTGCAGGCATGCGCCACAGCCTGGTCGGCCACAGCGAGGTCGCTGGCGCGACGGGCGGGTTCGGCATCGCGGCGCGGCGCTCTTGATCGTGTTCCCGCGCCGGTCGGTCATCCGGGCCCGGCGGTGGACGGCGCGACGGGCCAGGACTCGCCCGTCGCGCTGTCGATCAACGCGACGCGGTCGAGGCGGGCCTCCAGGGGCAGCACGTCGTACAGCGCCGCCACCAGCACCGGTACGGCGGACAGGCGAGCGCGCGGCGCCACCGAGCAATGGGGCATCCACCGGCCCGGGAGGTAGTGCTTGTGCAGTTCGGCGCCGGTGGCGGCCGCTGCGGCGACTACCCGTTCCTGCCGCGTGTGCAACTCGGCACTGCCGCCCGCCAGGAGCCAGGCCCGCCCGCGCCGGAACAGGCCGACGCCGTCGAAGGTGAGCGTGACCGGTGCGAGGGCACCGAGTGCACCGACCGCCCTCGCCACCGCCGACACGTCCCAGCTGCGCAGCACCGCGTACGAGACGTGCGGCACGTGGCGGCCGTGGGTGTGCGAGCGCAGGCTCGCCACCCCGGCCCGTTCCAGCCGGTCCCACAGGGCGCGCTGGGCCCGCTCCGAGCGCGGGTCGAACAGCAGACAGACCGCCAACGCCATCTTGTGGTCACAGCCGGCTTTTTGTCACAACCCGGCCGCCCGACGGGCCGCCTGCGAGACCGGATTGTCGTTCTCGGCCCAGGCGATCTCGAAGTAGTTGCCCTCGGGGTCGCAGAGGTAGGCGGAACGGCCTGTGAAGAACTCCGCGTCGACAGGCTCCTTGGTGACCCGGGCACCGGCACGGCGCATCTGGTCGGTCAGCCGGTCCACCTCGGCGGCGCTGTCGACCATCATTCCGATCGTGAAGCGGATCCCTCCCGTGCCGGGATCGGGCTCGCTGCCCCCGTCTCGGGCCAGCTGGGCCAGCGGGAACAGGGCAAGCAAGATGCCGCGCAGCTCGAACACGGCGAACTCGCCGTCGTCCATGACCTGGCGCCAGCCCAGGCGGCGGTAGAAGTCGCGCAGCACGGCGAAGTCGCGTGCGCCGAGGGTGATCAGGTTGGCAAGCGGTGGTTGGTCGGCCATGTGGCCACTATGTCCCGGCAGGCGCAGCGGTGCCTTGCGACGGCCCGATATCGGGGTGCCTGCACGGTTGGGCGGGGGCGGCGTGGCGGTGACGGCGATCACCTGGGACTATAGATGCCGGGTGGTGCGTTGTATGGGCACCGGAGACCGCGTCGGGCCAGGCAGAAGTCGTGCAATGGGCCTTTGCGGGCTCACCTGCGGGGAGCATCCTCGCACCGACT
Organism: uncultured Actinomycetota bacterium; assembly: GCA_963822805.1. GTDB lineage: Bacteria > Actinomycetota > Actinomycetes > Mycobacteriales > Pseudonocardiaceae > Pseudonocardia. The sequence goes on from CAWGIV010000016.1 coordinate 193,505, forward strand.
ACTGCGACGAAAGTACGACGTGACTACCACTGTGTTCGACCTGCCCACCTTTGTCGACCTCCCGCTGCGCGCCGAGCTGCTCGGCGCGGTGGAGGAGCTCGGCTACACCCAACCCAGCCCCGTCCAGGCCGAGTCGATCGCGCCCCTGGTCGAGGGCCGTGACCTGCTCGGCCAGGCCGCCACCGGCACCGGCAAGACCGCCGCGTTCGCCCTGCCGATGCTGGAGCGTCTTGCCGAGATCCGGCCCGGCCGCCGCCGCGGCGACGCGCCCTTCGGCATGGTGCTCACCCCCACCCGCGAGCTCGCGCTGCAGGTGTCCGAGGCCGTGGCCCGCTACGGCGCGGGCCTCCGCGCCCGGGTCGTCACCGTCTACGGCGGCGCCCCCGTCGGACCGCAGTGGAAGGCCCTGCAGGAGGGCGTCGACGTCGTCGTCGCCACACCGGGCCGCGCCATCGACCTCATGAACCGCGGCGCCCTCAAGCTCGACGAGCTGGAGACGGTCGTCCTCGACGAGGCCGACGAGATGCTCGACATGGGGTTCGTCGAGGACATCGAGACCCTCCTGGACGCCACCCCGGACACCCGGCAGACGGTGCTGTTCTCCGCCACGGTGCCGCACCGGATCGAGATGCTCGCGCGCAAGTACCTGCGCGAGCCGGTCACCGTGCGGATCGCCCGTGAGGAGGTGCCCGAGGGCGAGGCGCCGAAGGTGCGCCAGACGGCCTACCTCGTGCCGCGCAGCCACACCACCGCCGCGCTGGGCCGCGTGCTGGAGGCCGAGCGGCCGCGCGCCGCAATCGTGTTCTGCCGCACCCGCTTGGACGTCGACGCGGTCACCGAGACGCTCACCGCCCGCGGCCTGCGCGCCGAGGCGCTGCACGGCGGCATGGACCAGGAGCACCGCACCCGCGTGGTCGACCGGCTGCGCAGCGGCCGCACCGAGCTGCTGGTCGCCACCGACGTCGCGGCCCGCGGCCTGGACATCGACCTGCTCACGCACGTCGTCAACCATGACGTTCCGCAGTCGTCCGAGGCGTATGTGCACCGCATCGGGCGCGTCGGGCGGGCTGGGCGCGAGGGCGTCGCGATCACCCTCGTGCCGCCGTCGAAGATGTATGCGCTGCGCAACGTGGAGAAGCTCACCGGGCAGCCGATCGAGATCGCGCCGGTGCCCACGGCCGCCGACCTGCGCGCCGCCCGCCTCGACCGCACCCGCATCGCGATCGAGGAGGCGCTGGTCGACGACGCCGACGCGGACGACGTGCGCGCCATGCTCGCCGGGCTCGCCGCCGAGCACGACCTCCTCGACGTCGCCACCGCCGCCCTCCGGCTCATGCAGTCGGCCGCGGGCGCGCCCGACGACGGCGAGGACATCCCGGTCGTCACAGCAGGCCGCACGCGCGGCGAGCGGTCCGAGCGGCCGGTGAAGGCCCGCGGCGCGGGTCCGCGGGCGCCGAAGACGGGTATGACGCGCCTGTTCGTCAACGCCGGGCGGGCGGGCGGTGTGCGGCCCCAGGACATCGTGGGCGCGCTCGCCAACGAGTCGAACCTCTCCGGACGCGACATCGGCGCCATCCAGATCCACGAACGGCATGCGCTGGTGGAGGTGCCCGAGCACGCGGCCGACGACGTGCTGCGCAGCCTGCGGGGGAGCACCACGCTCAAGGGCAGGCGGGCCAACGTGCGCCGCGACCGCGACTTCGCGGGCGCAGGCCGCGGCAGGTCCTGACGACGCGTTCGCTCGCGCCGTGAGCGGCTGGACGGCGCACGCCGCCGACCTCGCCCGGTCGATCGGCGCGGTCGCGGGCGTTCGCGACCGCCGCTGGGTGGCGGCGGTCGCGCAGGTGCCGCGGCACCTGTTCGTCCCCCGCTGGTACGAGCGGGGTCGCGCGGGTTGGGTGATGGTGGGCATCGGGGCGCCATCGGACGCAGACCGAGCCGATGCATGCGGCGCCGCGGCGGCGGCCGACCCGTGCTCCGCAGCGGCCGCCGTCGACCCGGGCACGGGTAGCGACCCGAGCGCCGACACCCCGACCGACCCGGGCGCAGGCCGCGGTCTCGAGCGCGGCCGACACCCCGACCGACCCGGGCGCAGGCCGCGGTCTGAGCGCCGCCGACACCCCGACCGACCCGGGTGTCGCCGCAGGCCTCGCCGGCGCGTACCGCGACGTCGCCCTCGTCACCGCGCTCCTGCCCGACGGGCACGGCGACCTCGCCGCGGTCTCCTCGTCCACGCAGCCCTCACTGATGGTAGGCATGCTCGACGCCCTCGACCTGCACGACCACCCGCGCGTGCTGGAGATCGGGACGGGCACGGGCTACAACGCCGCCCTGATGTGTCACGTCCTCGGCGACGCGGCGGTGTTCTCCCTCGATGTCGACGCGGCGCTCGTGGACACGGCACGGGCCCGGCTCGACAGCCTCGGCCACCACCCGGTCCTCGCCGTCGGCGACGGCCGCGCAGGCCTCGCGGGCCACGCCCCCTATGACCGGATCATGGCGACCTGCGCGTTCCCCGCGGTGCCGTGGGCATGGGCCGAGCAGGTGGTGGACGGCGGGCTCGTGCTCGTCGACGTGAAGGTGGGGCTGCTCGCGGGCAGCCTCGTGCTCCTGCGCCGGACCGGGGAGCGCCTCGAGGGCCGCTTTCTGCCGTCATGGGCCGGGTTCATGGCGGTGCGCGACCGTGACCGGCCGCCCGCGTGGCAGGCGGTCGACCCGCCGGTGGGGCCCGCCGCGGGCGCGGCGGAGACGACGCTCGACCCGCACCCGCTGGCCGCCTCGGTGCCGTGGTTCCTCGCCCAGATCGGGCCGCCGCCGGTCGTGACCTTCCGCCGGTTCGGGCCCGACCTCGCGGGCGCGCGGTTCGTCGCCGCCGACGGCGCGTGGTGCGCGGTCGGCCCGCCCGACCGGCGCGGCCACCGGACCGTCACCTGGGGCGGCCCACGGTGCCTGTGGGACGACGTCGAGCGGGCCCACGCCGTGTGGCGGGACCATCGACGGCCGGGGTGGGACCGGCTCGGCCTCACGGTGACCCCGGACGGGAGCCACACCGTGTGGCTCGACCGGCCCGACGCCCCGCTCGCGCGCTGGTAGCGCCGCTCGACCGTGATCATCGGTTCGGTGCGCAAGCGGTCAGATCTGGCCGCCTTCCGCAACGAACCGGTGATCATCGCCGACGGGCGCGTGGCGTCTTCCGGTCGGGATGCGGAAGGGTGGGGCGCATGACAGATCTGAAGCCGCGCAGTCGCGACGTCACCGACGGGATGGAGCGCGCCGCGGCGCGCGGGATGCTGCGCGCGGTCGGCATGCGCGACGAGGACTTCGGCAAGCCCCAGATCGGCATCGCGTCGAGCTGGAACGAGATCACTCCGTGCAACCTCTCGCTGCAGCGGCTCGGCATCGCGGCGAAGGAGGGGGTGCATCGGGCGGGCGGGTTCCCGATGGAGTTCGGCACGATCTCGGTGTCCGACGGGATCTCCATGGGCCACGTCGGGATGCACTACTCGCTGGTCAGCCGGGAGATCATCGCCGACTCGGTGGAGACCGTCGTCCAGGCGGAGCGCCTGGACGGCATGGTGCTGCTGGCGGGATGCGACAAGAGCCTGCCCGGCATGCTGATGGCCGCCGCGCGGCTCGACCTGGCCGCCGTGTTCGTCTACGCGGGGACGATCCTGCCCGGCAGGGTCGGCGACCGGGAGGTCAACATCGCCGACGCGTTCGAGGCCGTCGGCGCGTGTGCGCGCGGGCTCATCAGCCGAGCCGAGGTGGACGCCATCGAGCGCGCGATCTGCCCCGGCGAAGGCGCCTGCGGGGGCATGTACACCGCCAACACGATGGCCGCGGCCGCGGAGGCGCTGGGGCTGGCGCTGCCCGGCTCGGCCGCCCCGCCCGCCGTCGACCGCCGTCGCGACGGGATCGCCCGCGCCTCGGGCGAGGCCGTGGTCGGCATGCTGGAGAAGGGGATCACGGCACGGCAGGTGCTCACCCGGGAGGCGTTCGAAAACGCGATCGCCGTGGTGATGGCGTTCGGCGGATCCACGAACGCGGTGCTGCACCTGCTCGCGATCGCGCACGAGGCCGCGGTGCCGCTGGAGCTGGACGACTTCACCCGGGTCGGCGAGCGGGTGCCGCACCTCGCGGACGTCAAGCCGTTCGGCAAGTACGTGATGAGCACGGTCGACCAGGTGGGCGGCGTGCCGGTGGTGATGAAGGCGCTGCTGGACGCGGGTCTGCTGCACGGTGACGCGCTCACCGCGACCGGCAGCACCGTGGCCGAGAACCTGGCGGCGATCGACCCGCCCGGGCTGGACGGGGAGGTGCTGCGCGCGCTGGACAAGCCGATCCATCCCACCGGCGGCCTCACGATCCTGCGCGGCTCGCTCGCCCCCGACGGCGCCGTTGTCAAGACCGCCGGGTTCGACGAGGCGACGTTCGAGGGCACCGCCCGCGTGTTCGACGGCGAGGCGGGGGCGATGGCGGCCGTGCCGGACCTGCAGCCCGGCGACGTCGTCGTGATCCGCTACGAGGGCCCCAAGGGCGGGCCGGGGATGCGGGAGATGCTCGCCGTCACCGCCGCGATCAAGGGCGCGGGCCTCGGCAAGGACGTGCTGCTGCTCACCGACGGCCGCTTCTCCGGCGCGACGACCGGGCTGTGCGTCGGGCACGTCGCACCGGAGGCGATGGACGGTGGGCCGATCGCGTTCGTGCGCGACGGCGACCGCGTCGTGCTGGACGTCGCCCACCGCACCCTCACCCTCGACGTCGACGAGGCCGAGCTGGCCCGCCGCCGCGAGGGCTGGAGCCCACGCCAGCCGGAGCTGCGGACCGGTGTGCTGGCCAAGTACGCCAAGCTCGTCGGCTCGTCGGCCCAGGGCGCGGTCTGCGGGTAGGTGTTGACCTCGCACCCCATCGGGGCACCCCGCACCCCACCGGTGGGGTGCGAAGTCGCGCGGTGGGGTGCGACGTGGGCCGGGCTCAGCCCCGCCCGGTGACCGCCGCGTCCAGCGCCGCCCGCATCGCCGCTACGGGGCCGGGCTTGCCCGTCATCAGCTCGACCTGAGCCACGGCCTGGTGCAGCAGCATCTCCAGCCCACTCTCGACGCGCGCGCCCGCCGCCATCGCGGCCGCCGCGAACGGCGTGGGCCACGGCGCGTAGACGACGTCGAGCACCACCGCGCCGTCCCCCGGCGGGGTGAGTCCGTCGGCGGCACCCTGGGGGAGGGTCGAGACGACGATGTCGGCGCCGACGAGGACGGCGGCGGCGCGCTCGGGGTCGGCCAGCGCGTCGGAGATCACGGGCTCGACGCCGAGCCGCTCGGCGGTGGCGCACAGCTCCGCGGTGCGTGCGGCGTCCCGCACCAGCACCGTGACGTCGGCGATCCCGTGCTCGCGCAGCGCAGCCAGCGCCGACTGGGCGGTGCCGCCTGCGCCCAGCACCACTGCGCGGCCCGACACGGCGCCGAGCGCCATACCGATCCCGGCGACGTCGGTGTTGTAGGCGGTACGACTGCCGCTCAGCACGAGGGTGTTCGCGGCGCCGACGGCCGCGGCGAAGGGGTCGATCTCCTCGGCGACCTCCAGCGTGACCCGCTTGAGCGGCATCGTCAGCGACAGTCCGGCCCACTCGGGCCCGAGGCCGTCGACGAAGGCGGCCAGCTCGGCCGCACGGCACTCGCGACGGCCATAGGACCAGTCGTTGAGCCCGAGCGCCCGATACGCGGCGTTGTGCAGCACCGGGGACAGCGAGTGAGCGACGGGCGAGCCGAGGACGGCGGCGAGCATGCCCCCAGTATCCCAGGCCGCCTTCGTACACCTAGCGCCGGAAGCGCTGGACGCGGACCTCGCCGTCGGAGAAGGTCGCCGCGGCGCGCTCGATGCGCGCCAGCGACGCGGCGGCCAGTGAGCACGGCAGCCCGTACGCCGCCCGCACCCGTTCGCTGGCCTGGCGCAGCGCCTCCCGGCTGCGACGGAGGAAGTCCGCCAGCGGGTAGGCCGCACCCGGCTGCAGGTAGTCCTCCACCACGAGCGACGGCGAGTAGTACTCGCGGCGCGACCCGTCGGGCCAGCACACCTCGAACCGCATCTCGGGCACGCCGTCGACGCTAAGACGCCCATGTTTCCGCCGTGTGACAGTCTCCCTGCCATGGGCGAGACGATCGTCATACTCGGCGGGCGCAGTGAGATCGGTCTCGCCGTGGCGCGGCGCCTCGCCCCGGGGGCGACGGTCGTGCTCGCGGCCCGGCGCAGCGACGCGCTGACCGCCGAGGTGCAGGCGCTCGAAGACGCGGGCGTCGCGGCGGTCGACACGGTCGAGTTCGACGCCGACGACCTGGCCGCCCAGCGCGGCGTTCTCGACGGGATCGTGCGCGGTCACGGGGCGCTCGACGTCGTGGTCGTCGCGTTCGGGATCCTCGGCGACCAGGCCCGGGCCGAGCGCTGTGCCGAGCACGCCCGGGCGATCGTGCACACCGACTACGTCGCGCACGTGACGGTGCTGACCCATCTCGCGCAGATCCTGCGCGGTCAGGGGCACGGCGCCGTCGTCGTGTTCTCCTCGGTCGCGGGTGCGCGGGTGCGGCGGGCCAACTACGTCTACGGCTCGGCGAAGGCCGGGCTCGACGGCTTCGCGTCCGGGCTCGCCGACGCGCTGCACGGCTCGGGGGTGCGGCTGCTGCTCGTGCGGCCGGGTTTCGTGACCGGCCGGATGACCGCGGGCATGCCGCCCGCGCCGCTGTCGTCGACCCCGGACGCGGTGGCCGACGCGACCGTCGCCGCGCTGCGGGCGGGCCGCGGGGAGGTGTGGGTGCCGCGCACCCTGCGCCCGATCTTCGCGCTCGCCCGGCACGCGCCGCGCGCACTATGGCGGCGTATGCCGCGATGATCCTGTTGGCAACCGGTTCGTGACGCTACCGTCATCCGCGGCTCGCAGGATCGCGGCCACCGTTGACGAATGGCCGTCGGGTTCGACGTCTATTTCAGGGGAGGCGAGCATGGGCGGGCGGACCCGCACGGTCGGCGCGACCGTGGCCGCGTTCGCCCTGCTCGTGGCGCTGTGGGAGCTGGTGAAGCTGGCGGTGCCCGCCGACGGGGTGGTCGTCGGCGGCGTCCGGATCCTGCCCCGCACCGACGACGCCTCGATGCCGCACGTGGGGACGGTGCTGGCGAAGCTGGCGCAGCCGGAGGTGGCGGGCGCCGCCGACGCCCGCACGGTCGGCGCGGCCGTCGCCCAGAGCGCCCTGTACACCCTCGGCCTCGCCGTGGGCGGCCTCGTGCTCGGCGGCGTGCTCGGCATCGTGCTGGCGTTGGTGATGCTGCGGTTCCGGCTCGCGGAGCGCGCGATGCTGCCCTACGTCGTCGCCTCGCAGACCGTTCCGCTGATCGCGATCGCGCCGCTGGTCGCGGGCTGGGGTGGCAAGATCGCGATCCTCGGGTGGCCGTGGCAGCCATGGGCCAGCGTCATGGTGATCGCGTCCTATCTGGCGTTCTTCCCGATCGCGGTCGGCGCGCTGCGCGGGCTCGCCGCCCCGGGCCGGGCGTCCGTCGAGCTGTTCGCGTCGCTGGCCGCGGGCTGGTGGACGACGCTCCTGCGGCTGCGGCTCCCGGCGGCGGTGCCCGCGATCATCCCGGCGGTCCGGCTGGCCGCGGCGGCCGCGGTCGTCGGCGCGATCGTCGCCGAGATCTCCACCGGCACCCGCGGCGGCATCGGCAGGTTGATCATCGAGTACGCGCAGACGGCCACCGGGGACCCGTCTCAGTTGTACGCGGCCATCCTGGGCGCGGCCGTGCTCGGGTTGGTGGCGGCCGGGCTGGTGAGCCTGCTCGATCTGGCGCTGCGCCGTTACCGCGGGGCGATCGGATGAGCGAGCTTGCGAGCGAGTCATCGGCGCCGACGGCGGTGGAGCTCCGCGGGGTCGACAAGCGGTTCGGCGACGTCCAGGCGTTGTCGGGCATCGAGCTGACCCTCGACGACGGCGAGTTCGTGTCGCTGATCGGGCCGTCGGGGTGCGGGAAGTCGACGCTGCTGCGCGTGGTCGCCGACCTGGAGCAGCCGAGCGCGGGCGTGGTGCGGGTCGGCGGCAAGCCCGCCCGGAAGGCGCGGCTGGACCAGGACTACGGGATCGCGTTCCAGCAGGCCGGGCTCTTGGAGTGGCGCACGGTCGCGGAGAACGTCGAGCTGCCGCTGCAGGTGCACGGCGTCGGCAAGGCGGAGCGGCGCACGCGCGCGGCCGAGTTGCTGGAGCTGGTCGGCCTCGCCGAGTTCGCCGGGTCGCGGCCCGCGCAGCTGTCCGGCGGCATGCAGCAGCGCGTGGCGATCGCCCGGGCGCTGGCGCCGCAGCCGAAGCTCCTGCTCATGGACGAGCCGTTCGGGGCGCTGGACGAGATGACCCGGGAACGGATGCAGGCCGAGCTGCTGCGGATCGCCCACGAGAGCGGCGCCGCGGTGCTGTTCGTCACGCACTCCATCCCGGAGGCGGTGGTGCTGTCCGACCGGGTGGCGGTGATGTCGCCGCGCCCCGGGCGGATCACCGAGATCGTCGCCGGGCGGCGGCCCGGCCGCGGCGCATCGGAGCTGGAGCCTGAGGACGTCGAGGACGTCCGCGAGTCGGCGGCGTTCTTCGCGGCGGTCACGGCCGTGCGGGAGGCGCTGCGCAAAGGTGGGCAGTCGTGACCGAGCTTGCGAGGTCACCAGTCAACACAGCACCGCCGGTCACGGCGTCGACGAGCGTTAGCGAGGAGCTGTCGTGACCGGGCCCGCGGTGACGGCCCGCGCGCGACCGGGCGGCGGGGTGAGCGCATGGCTCGCGCCCGTCGTGCTCGGCGCCCTCCTGCTCGTGGCATGGCAGGTGATCGTCGTCGCCGCGTCGGTGCCCGCGTTCCTGCTGCCCACGCCCACCGCGATCGCCGAGCAGTTCGCGGCCGAGTTCCCGGTGATCCGCACGACCGCGGCCGTCACCGGCGGCAACGCGTTGATCGGCCTCGTCGCGGGCTTTCTCGTCGGGCTGGTGCTCGCGGTGCTCGCGGCGTCGTCGCGCCTCGTCGCGGAGCTGACGACACCGGTCGTGCTCGCGGCGAGCGCGGTGCCGATCGTCGCGCTGGCCCCGGTGTTCACCACGATGTTCGGCTCGACGACCGAGATCCCGCGCAGGCTGGTCGTGACGGTCGTCGTGATCGTGCCGGTCTTCGTGGCCGCGGCGCGCGGGCTGCGCGCGGTCGCGCCCGTGCACAGCGACCTGATGACAGCGCTCGCCGCCACGCCGTGGCAGCGGGCGCGGTTCGTGCGGCTGCCCGGCGCCGTGCCGTTCGTGCTGACCGGCCTGCGGCTGGCCGCCCCCGCCGCGGTGATCGCGTCGGTCGTCGCGGAGTACTTCGGCGGGCTGCAGAACGGACTGGGCAGCCGCATCACATCGGCCGCCGCCAACACCGCCTACGCGCGCGCGTGGGCCTTCGTCGTGGCCTCGATCGTGCTGGGGCTGCTGTTCCACATCGGCGGGACGCTCGTCGAGCGGCTGGTCACCCGCGGACGTCCCGCCTGAACCCGAGGAGATCCGATGCACAGACGCCCCCTGTTCGCGGCGGTTGCGGCCGTCGCGCTGGCCGTCACGGCCTGCTCCACCACAACCGCGGCGAACAGCGGTGGCGGCGGTGCGCCCCCGGGCAGCCCCGCCAAGGTGACGCTGCAGCTGCAGTGGGTCGCCCAGGGGCAGTTCGCGGGCTACTACGCCGCCGCCGACAAGGGTTATTACAAGGACGCGGGCCTCGACGTCACGATCAAAGAGGGCGGGGTGGACATCGTCCCGCAGACCGTCCTCGCCCAAGGCCAGGCCGACTACGCGATCGCGTGGGTGCCCAAGGCACTCGCCAGCCGCGAGCAGGGGGCGGCGATCACCGACGTCGCGCAGGTCTACCAGCGCTCCGGCACCCGACAGGTGTCGTTCAAGACGAAGAACATCACCTCGCCCGCCGACTTCAAGGGCAAGAAGATCGGGAACTGGGGCTTCGGCAACGAGTTCGAGCTGTTCGCGGGCATGACGAAGGCCGGGCTCAAGCCCGCTGACGTCACGCTCGTGCAGCAGCAGTTCGACATGCAGGCCTTCCTCAAGGGCGACATCGACGCCGCGCAGGCCATGTCGTACAACGAGTACGCGCAGGTGCTCGAGGCGAAGAACCCCGCGACCGGGCAGCTCTACCAGCCGTCGGACTTCAACCTGATCAACTGGAACGACGACGGCACCGCGATGTTGCAGGACGCGATCTGGGCCAACACGGACAAGCTGTCCAACACCGCCTACCAGGACCAGACCGTCAAGTTCGTCGCCGCGTCGCTCAAGGGCTGGATCTACTGCCGTGACCACGTGGCGGAGTGCCGCGACATCGTCGTCAAGGCCGGGTCGAAGCTCGGCGCGAGCCACCAGCTGTGGCAGGTCAACGAGGTCAACAAGCTGATCTGGCCGTCGCCGTCGGCGGGCGTCGGCACGATCGACGCGGCGGCGTGGGCGCAGACGGTGAAGGTGGCGCGCACCGCAGTCAACGCCGACGGGCAGACCGTGCTCACGAAGGACCCCGACGACAAGGCCTACACCAACGACTACGTCAGCAAGGCCATCGCCCAGCTCAAGGGCGAGGGCGTCGACGTGGTGGGCGCGAACTACCAGCCGGAGGCCGTCACCCTGAACGCCGGTGGGGCGTAGCCGCCGTGCGCGGAAGTCGTGGCGAGGGCGACGATTTCCGCGCACGACCTAACGCAGCAGCTCGTACCAGGCGCCGTCGTCGAGCACGGCCTCGGCGCCGCTTCCGACGATCCCGTCGGCGTGGAAGTGGCCCACCAGGACGAAGCCCGCACGTTCGGCGACGTGCCTGCTGGCCGTGTTGCCCCACGCCGTGCCGATCTGCAGCCGGTGGCGGCCCAGACCGCCCGCGGTGATCGGCGCGAACGCGTGCGCCACCACGAGGTCGAGGGCCGCGCCGACGACGCCGCGGCCGCGGGCGTCGGGGTGTGCCCAGTAGCCGACCTCGCCGTCGGTCGGGTCGGCGACGACCCATCCCACCCGCCGCCCGAGCGATGCCTCCAGCGGTCCGCGCCGGAGGAACGCCCGCGCGTCGTCCTCGGTGTAGGGGTCGGGGAGTTCGGGCAGCCAGTGCCGGGTCCGCGGGTCGCGGCAGGCGGCCGTGATCCTCGGGACGTCGGCGTCGGCGGCGGGCCGCAGCCGGACCCGGTCGTTCTCCAGCACCGGGGTGGGCCACCACGGCGTGCGCGGACGCCCGTCGTCGGTGGCGCGGAGCAGGGCCTGCCACGCGTCCCGCAGGGAGCCGCGGTGGGGGATCGACAGCGGCAGCTCGCCCTGGAAGGCGAATCCGCAGGCGTGCGCCACCCGCCACGATCCGAGGTTGCCCGCTTGCGCGCGCCAGTGCACGACCGGCAGGCCGGCTTCGTCGAACGCCCAGCGGGTGGCGAGCCGCACGGCCCGTGTCATGTAACCGCGGCCGCGAGCCCAGGGCGCGAGGGCGTAGCCGATCTCGGGCGGTTGCCCGCGCAGGTCGAGGCTGCCCGCGAACCGCCCGACGGCCTCGACCGCCCAGCAGGCCAGCGTCGGGCGGTCCCGGCCGGGCGTGGCCACCCGCTGCTCGACTGCGGCTGGAGCGAGGCCGACTGCGCGCGGCTCGCGGGCGGCAACAGCCTGCGCGTCCTCCGCGCGGCGGACGCCACATGAGCCCGCGAGACCGACGTTTCCGGGGTTTGATCACCGAAAACGTCGGCCTCGTGCGTCGGGAGCGAGTTTCTCCGAACGGGCCCCGGGGTGCAGGCCGAACCCCTACCCTTGTCGCCGTGGCCACACCCCTCGACGCCGCCGTGCGCGCGCTCGCGCTGCAAGTGAACCGGGAGACGGTGCTGAAGGCCCGCGCCGCCCTGCTGGCCGAGGCGAGGCCGTCTCGATCTCGAGCTTGACCAGCGAAAGCTCGGCAGCGAGGTCGGCGTGTGCGGCGGTGACCCGGTCTCACCGGAGGCGGCGGTCGCGTTCAACGAGCGGATTGACGCGCTTGTCATGAGCTGCCGGGCCTACAACGGGCAACTGCGCGCGGCGGCATCCGCGCTGGACGCGACCGCCCGGGCCTACGGCTACACCGACGAGGAGATCGCCGCCTCGTACCGCCCGGGCTCGTGATCCACCGCTGGCTGGCGCTGTTTTCCGCCATCACCCTGTGCGCCGCGTGCACCAGCTCGGTCGGTGGCGCACCGGCCGCGGACTCTGCTGGGCCGCGGCTGCCGCCCCGTCCGCGGGTGCTGCACATCGACGGGATCGACCCGTGCGGCACGTTGACGTCCGTCCAGCTCAAGGCGCTCGGCGTCGCGCGGTACGGCGCCAGCAAGCCGGAGGGCAAGCGTGGGCCCGGCTGTGACTGGGACCACTATCCGACCGAGCCGATCGAGACACTATTCGGTCGGCATCAACACGCGCGGCGGGGTCGAGCTGGTCTTCGGTCAGCCGCAGCTCGAGGTGACCACCGTGGCCGGCTTCGGCGCGGTGCAGACGCCCGGCCTGTACAGCAGCGGCAAACGGGACTGCGTCGTGAACGTGGACGTGGCCCCGTCGCAGGCCGTGCAGGTGGGCTACTTCTACAATGGTGTGACCGTCCCGATGACCCACAAGATCGCCTGCGGGAAGGCGCGCAACGCCGCCGAGCTCGCGATGCAGACGATCCTCGCGCGCACGGGCTAGCACGTACGCACTGGCCGCCCTGACGGTCGAGCGGGACGTGAGCGGGGTTTCGTCGCGGCAAAACCCCGCTCACGTCCCGCTCGACGAACGGCTCCGGTGTGGTGCAGGCACCCTGATGTGGCGGGAAGGGCACCCGGTATCGTTGGCCCGAAGCCAGACCCGTCCAGCGCTCCGTAACCGGCTGGATGGAGTGGCCCCCGTAGCCCAATTGGCAGGAGGCAACGCTCTCAAACAGCGTCCAGTGTGGGTTCGAATCCCACCGGGGGCACATTGAAGCCGCACTGTCCACGGGTCACCTAGCGGGCGCGGTCGGCCACGGGTCACACCCGGGCCACCCGCACGCCCGGCTACTCTGAACCGTTGCCTACCGTCGAAGGAGTGACCGGTGACCCAGCGGGTGTCCCAGGACAACACGCAGGCAGATGCGGCCGCCGAGTCCGCTGACGGACTCCGTGTGCTGGTCGTGGAGGACGAGGCGCTGATCCGGCTCGACCTCACCGAGATGCTGACCGAGGAGGGCTACGTCGTCGCGGGCGAGGCCGCCGACGGCGAGCAGGCGGTCGAGCTGGCCCGCTCGCTCCGCCCGGATCTGGTGATCATGGACGTGAAGATGCCCAAGGTCGACGGCATCGCCGCGGCGGCGTCGATCGTCGAGGAGCGGATCGCCCCCGTCGTCATGCTCACCGCGTTCAGCCAGCGCGACCTCATCGAGCAGGCCAGGGACGCGGGCGCGATGGCCTACCTGGTCAAGCCGTTCGCCCGACACGAGCTGGTGCCCGCGATCGAGCTGGCGGTCTCCCGGTTCGCCGAGCGCAAGGCGCTGGAGGACGAGGTCGCCACGCTCACCGACCGCCTGGAAACCCGCAAGCTCATCGACCGGGCCAAGGGCCTGCTGATGGTCCGGCGCCAGATGTCCGAGCCGGACGCCTTCCGGTGGATCCAGCGCACCGCCATGGACCGCCGCACCACGATGAAGGCGGTCGCCGAGGCCGTCGTCGACGGGCTGGCCGTCCCCAAGTCCTGACCCCTGCGTCGGGGGCTGGGTGCGCCGCCCCCGGCTCCTCGCAGACCGCACTGCCACTTCGCAGGGCCCACGGCCTCTGCGAAGTGCACACGGGGCCTGCGAGGTGGCGCGCGTCCGTGCGCGCGGGTGTGCGAGGTGCGCGCGGGGCCTGCGAGGTGCGCCGCCGGAGCCGACCTACGCCACGCCCAGGTACGCGTCCTTGACCGCGGGGTCGGCCAGCAACTCCCGGCCGCTGCCCGACGTCGTGATGCGCCCGCTTTCCAGCACGTAGGCCCGATGGGCGCGGGAGAGGGCCTGCTGGGCGTTCTGCTCGACCAGCAGCACGGTGGTGCCCTGCTCGTTGATCTCCGTGACGATCCGGAAGATCTGCTGGATGAACTGCGGGGCCAGCCCCATCGACGGCTCGTCGAGCAGCAGCAGGCGCGGCCGGGCCATCAGTGCCCGCCCGATCGCGAGCATCTGCTGTTCGCCGCCCGACATCGTGCCGCCCACCTGGGTGCGGCGTTCGGCGAGCCGGGGGAACAGCGCGAACACCCGGTCCAGGTCGCTCGCGAGCTCGGACCGGTCCTTGCGGGCGTAGGCGCCCATGTCGAGGTTTTCCTGCACGGTCATGCCGGGGAAGATCCCCCGCCCCTCCGGGGACTGGGAGATCCCGCGCACCACCCGCAGGTCGGCCCGCAGCTTGGAGATGTCCTCGCCGTCGAAGATGATCGAGCCGGACGACAGCGGCCGGATGCCGGAGATCACCCGCATGGTCGTGGTCTTGCCCGCGCCGTTCGCCCCGATCAGGGTGACGATCTCGCCCTGCTCGACGGTGAGCGAGATCTCGTTCAGCGCCTGGATGCGCCCGTAGAACGTCGAGATGCTCCGCAGCTCAAGCAGCGCCATCGTCGGGCACCCCCAGGTAGGCCGCGATCACGGCCGGGTTCTCGCGGATCTCGGCGGGCCGGCCCTCGGCGATCTTCTTGCCGAACTCCAGCACGACGATCCGGTCGGTCACGCCCATGACCAGCCGCATGTCGTGCTCGATGAGCAGGATGGTGTAGCCGTCGTCGCGGATCCGGCGGATCAGCGCCATCAGGTTGTCCTTCTCCGCCGGGTTGAAGCCCGCCGCGGGCTCGTCCAGACACAGCAGCTTGGGCTGCGTGGCGAGCGCCCGGGCGATCTCCAGCCGCCGCTGGTAGCCGTACGGCAGGTTGCGGGCCTTGTCGGCGGCCCGGTCGGCGATGCCGACGAACTCCAGCAGTGCCATGGCCCGGTCGGTGGCCTCGCGCTCCTCGCGCCCGTGCCGCGGCAGCCGCAGGATCGCGCCGAGCACCGACGTCTTGTGCCGGGCGTCCGCGCCGACGACGACGTTCTCCAGGGCCGTCATCTCCCCGAACAGCCGGATGTTCTGGAACGTCCGCGCGACGCCCAGCCGCGTGATCTGGTAGCGATGCATGCGGCTCAGCGACCGGCCCTCCAGCAGCACGTCGCCGGACGACGGCCGGTAGACGCCGGTCATGGCGTTGAAGCACGTCGTCTTGCCCGCGCCGTTGGGCCCGATGAGGCCGAGGATCTCGCCGCGCCGGATGTCGAAGGTGACGTCGTCCATGGCCACGAGCCCACCGAAGCGCATCGTGAGGTGCTCGACCGCCAGGAGGGTCTCGCCGACGTCGACGGCCACCTCCCGGTCGGCGGCCACCGCCTCGGCGACCTCGGCCTCGTAGGCCTCGCGCTCGGCCGTGCTCATCTGGGCGACTTCGGCGACGATGCCGCCCTCCACCGGCTCCTCGGCCGGAACCTCCTGGAGCGTGCTCACGTCACGGCCCCTTTCTCCGTGACGAGCGAGCTGTCGGCGCTGATCTGCTCCGGGCGTCCGATCAGCCGTTGGTAGGCCTGCCGGCCGTAGGCGAGCAGCCGCTGCCGGGCGCCGAGAAGACCCTGCGGACGGAAGATCATCAGGATGATGAGCGCGACGCCGAAGATGAGGTATTTGTAGTCGGCCAGCGCGGTGAACCGGTCGGGGATGTAGGAGACGACGAACGCCCCGAGCAGCACCCCGACCTTGTTGCCCGACCCGCCGAGCACCACGGCCGCCAGGAACAGCACCGACGTCGGCACGTCGAACTTCTGGTTGTTGACGAACCCGACCTGGCCCGCGAAGAGCGCGCCCGACAGACCGCCGATGGCCGCGCCGATCACGAAGGCCCACAGCTTGAATCGGATCGTCGCCACGCCCATGAGCTGCGCCGCGTCCTCGTCCTCGCGGATCGCGACCCACGCGCGGCCGACCCGGCTCCGCTCGAGGTTGCCGACGAGGAAGAGAACCACGATGGTGATCGAGACGGTCAGCCAGTACCACGGTGTGCCGTTGGAGGTGGAGAAGATCGGCTCGCCGCTGGCCAGCGTGCCCGGCGGGCTCCCGACCTCCTGGAAGCCGACCTGGCCCTTCAGCGGCCCGACGATCGTCGCCAGCAGCCGGATGATCTCGCCGAACCCGAGCGTGACGATCGCGAGGTAGTCGCCGCGCAGCCGCAGGGTCGGAGCGCCAAGGACCAGGCCGAAGGCCATGGTGACGACCATGGCGAGCGGCAGCGTCACGAGGTAGGGCAGCTTCGCCAACTCCGAGTCGGGGCTGGTGAACAAGGCGGCGACGTAGGCGCCCACCGCGAAGAAGCCGACGTAGCCCAGGTCGAGCAGACCGGCCTGGCCGACCACCACGTTGAGGCCCACCGCGATGAGCGCGAAGCGGGCCGCGTTGAACATGGAGATCGGGAAGTTGGTGCCCGGCTCGGTGGTTATGAGCGGCGGGTCGAGCACCGGCAGCAGGTAGATGAGGACGACGACCGGGATCAGCCACAGCCACTGCTGCCAGCGGGCCAGCGAGTTCCACCGGTCGCGCAGCGACAGGCGGGCGGGTGCGGCGGCGTACGTCATGCCCGGGCCCTCCCCAGCGACTCGCCCAGCAGCCCGGTCGGCCGCACCATGAGGATGCCGACCAGCACCACGAAGCACACGACGTCGATCCACTGGGCGTTGCCGAGCAGCGTAGCGCCGTAGTTGCCGATGATCCCGATGATGAGACCGCCGAGCAAGGCGCCGCGGATGTTGCCGATGCCGCCGAGCACGGCCGCGGCGAACGCCTTGATGCCGAGGATGAAACCGCCGTTGTACTGCACGCCAGAGGGCACCTTCATGAGGTAGAACAGCGCCGCGGCCCCGGCCAGGAAGCCGCCGATCAGGAACGTCAGCATGATCACGCGTTCCTTGTTGACGCCCATCAGCGTCGCGGTGTCGGGGTCCTGGGAGACCGCGCGGAGACCCCGGCCCAGCCGGGTGCGGTTGACGAACATGTCCGCCACGACCATCAGCAGCAGCGCCGCCACCACGATGACGATCTGCTGGCTGTCGACGATCGTGCCGAAGATCTCGAACACCGGCCGCGGCCGGAACATGATCAGTGACGGCTCCGGGTTCGGGCCGCGCCAGATGAAGATCAGGTACTGGATGGCGAACGAGGCGCCGATGGCGGTGATGAGGAAGACCAGGGGAGGGGCACCGCGGCGGCGCAGCGGCCGGTAGGCGACCCGCTCGACGAGCACGGCGACCAGCCCGGACACGATCATCGCCGCGATCATCGCCAGCAGCAGGTCGCCGACGAGACCCGCCACGCCGAGCTTCGGCACCGAGGGCCCGAAGCCGAGGAAAGACAGGGTGAAGAAGACCGCGTACGCCCCGGAGATGAATACCTCGGAGTGGGCGAAGTTGATGAGGCGGAGCACGCCGTACACGAGGGTGTAGCCCATCGCGATCAGGGCGTAGATGGCGCCGTAGGCGAGGCCGTCGATCGTGGAGTTCCAGAACTGGTCCAGGAAGGTCGCGACGTCGAACTGGATCCAGGCGTCCTGGGCGAGCTGCACGGTGAGCACGGGATGTTCCTGATACGGGAGAGGGCATCCCCGTCGGCCCGCTGAGCCGACGGGGATGCCCGGATGCGGATGGGTCGAGGCTACGAGATGGTGCCCACGTAGACGATCTTCCCATTGTCGACCTTGTAGCCGTACACAGTGCTTTGCGCGAGCTCGCCTGTCGAGTCCCACTTGAAGTGCTTGGACAGGCCGTCGGCGTCGTAGTTCCTGACGAAGTTGACCAGCGCCGGTCGGTCCTTGATGCCCGAGTCGACGCCCTTGAGCAGGATCGTCGTGGCGTCGTAGCCCTCGAGTGAGTAGGTACCGGGCGCCTGACCGCCGCTGACGGTCTTGTAGGCGTCGGCGAACGACGGGATCAGCTCGCCGGGCACGCACGGGCACGTGAAGTAGGCGCCGTTGGACGCGTCACCGGCCAGCTTGATGAACTGGTCGTCCTTGACGCCGTCCGGGCCGAGGAAGACACCCGTGTAGCCCTTGGTGGCCAGCTGCTGGGCGAACGGGGCCGCCTCGGCGTAGTAGCCGGAGTAGAACACCGCGTCCGGCTTGGCGTTCATGACCTTGGTGACCACCGAGGAGAAGTCCTTCTGCCCTGTGGTGACCTTGTCCTGGCAGTCGGCAGCGACCGGACCGAGCGCCTGGATGGCCTGGGTGGCCAGCCCGATGCCGTAGTCGGAGTCGTCCTGGATGACGCACACCTTCTTGGCCTCGAGCTTGCCGGTGAGGAACTTCGCGGCGGCCGGGCCCTGCACGGCGTCGTTGCCCAGCGCCCGGAAGAACGTCGTCCAGCCGTTCTTGCTCAGGCTCGGGTTGGTGGCCGACGGCGTGATGTGCACCAGCTTGGCCTGTTCGAAGATCCCGCCGGTGGCCTTCGACTCGCCCGAGAACGGCAGGCCGACGACGCCGACGATGTCGGGCTCGTTGACCACCTGGGTGACGATGCCGGGCGCCTTGCCCGGGTCGCCCTCGGTGTCGAACCTCTTGAGCGTGACCTGGCAGCCGGCGTTGGCCTTGTTGTGCTGGTCGATGGCCAGCTGCACGCCGTTGACGATGTTCACGCCGAGCGCCGCGTTGGGACCGGTGAGCGCGCCCGCGTAGGCGAGCGCCTCACCGCTGCACGTGGCCTTTCCGTTGCCCGCGGGCAGGGCGGCGTCGGCGGGCACCGGGATGGTGTTGACGACCGGAAGGTCGACCTTGCCGGAGCTCTCTGAGCCGGTGGCGGCGCTACTGCCGCCCCCGCTCCCTCCGGCCGCACAGGCGCCCAGCGCCAATGACAGCGCGAACGCCCCGGTGAGGGCTCGCGCGAGCCTCCGTGTAGACAAAACTGACCTCCATCGACACCCAGGCCGCCGCCGATCGGCAGCCGACCACGCCGCGAACGCATGGCTCGGGCGAGCAACGTAGCCCTGCCGGTGCCGGATGGGAGGCAGCCCGCGAGGTCTGATGCCTGATCGTGACGGTATGGTCATCTCAGGGCTTGCGGCAGCGGAAGATCGCCGTACCGGGGAAGAGCTCGCCGCGCAGCCGCGACCACTGGCCCCACACGGTGTCGCGGTCCCCGGGCCACTCCGGCTCGACGAGGTCCTCCAGCACCAGTCCGGCGGCGACGATGGCGCGCACCCGGTCGCCGAGCGTGCGGTGGTGCTCCACATAGGTGGCGGCGCCCTTGCCGTCCACCTCCACGTAGGGCATGCGGTCGAAGTAGGACTGCCGCACCACCAGCCCGTCCGGGCCGGGGTCGTCGGAGAACATCCAGCGCATCGGGTGGTTCACCGCGAACACCCAGCGCCCGCCCGGCCGCAGCACGCGGGCCACTTCCCGCATCACCTGCTCCGGCTCGGCCACGAACGGCACAGCGCCGAACGCCGAGCACGCCGCGTCGAACGTTGCGTCCCGGAACGGCAGCTGCGTGGCGTCCGCCTGCACGAGCGGCACGGCGACGCCGGTGGCCCGCCCCAGCGCGGCGGCGTGGCGCAGCATGCCGCCGGAGAGGTCGAGCGCCACCGGCCGCGCGCCCGCCCGGGCCAGCCACCGCGCGCACGGCGCCGAGCCCGCGCCGACCTCGAGCACACGGCGCCCGGCGACGTCCCCGAGCAGCCGGGCGTCCTGCTCCCGCAGCCCCTCCGGACACCACACGAAGTCGACCTCGCCGATGTCGACGCCGTGTTCGGCCAGGTAGTCGTCGGCGTCCGCGTCCCACCACCGGCGGCTCGCCTGCCGCGACTCGGCGGCGCCGACCGGCCGTCGCGCGATCCCGACCGTCCCCAACGTCTCCTCGGCACTCGGCGCCGATGGTTCGCTCACGCCCCAGATCGTGACACGTCCGCGACCTGCACCCGCGTTGCCGGTGTGATCGTGGTCCCCGTAACATGGAGGGTGTTCCGGGGTCAAGGCGGCTGCTCGCGAGCGGTCTGGCAGGCTTCGGGAATCGACGATCACGGGTGACCGTTGACACGGTCGCGCATGCACGAAACCGACAGTTGCACCACCCCATCCATCCCTACCGGAGCACCCCACTACATGTCCACCGACACCACCGCCGTCCCGACCACCACGCCGCAGGTCGCCATCAACGACATCGGGACGGAGGAGGACTTCCTCGCCGCCATCGATCAGACGATCAAATACTTCAACGATGGCGACATCGTGGAGGGCACCATCGTCAAGGTCGACCGGGACGAGGTCCTGCTCGACATCGGCTACAAGACCGAGGGCGTCATCCCCTCGCGGGAGCTCTCGATCAAGCACGACGTCGATCCGGCGGATGTCGTCGCGGTCGGGGAGTACGTCGAGGCGCTCGTTCTCCAGAAGGAGGACAAGGAAGGCCGCCTCATCCTCTCCAAGAAGCGCGCCCAGTACGAGCGCGCCTGGGGCACGATCGAGGAGCTCAAGGAGAAGGACGAGCCCGTCGAGGGCACCGTCATCGAGGTCGTCAAGGGCGGCCTGATCCTGGACATCGGCCTGCGCGGCTTCCTCCCTGCGTCGCTGGTCGAGATGCGCCGGGTGCGCGACCTGCAGCCCTACGTCGGCCGCAAGATCGAAGCCAAGATCATCGAGCTGGACAAGAACCGCAACAACGTGGTCCTGTCCCGCCGGGCCTGGCTGGAGCAGACCCAGTCCGAGGTGCGCAGCGAGTTTCTCAACCAGCTCGCCCGCGGCCAGGTCCGCAAGGGTGTCGTCTCCTCCGTGGTCAACTTCGGCGCGTTCGTCGACCTCGGCGGGGTCGATGGCCTGGTGCACGTGTCCGAGCTGTCCTGGAAGCACATCGACCACCCGTCCGAGGTCGTCGAGGTGGGCCAGGAGGTCACGGTCGAGGTCCTGGACGTCGACCTGGACCGCGAGCGGGTCTCGCTGTCGCTCAAGGCGACACAGGAAGACCCGTGGCGGCTCTACGCCCGCACCCACGCGATCGGCCAGATCGTGCCGGGCAAGGTCACCAAGCTGGTGCCGTTCGGCGCGTTCGTCCGCGTCGAGGAGGGCATCGAGGGCCTGGTGCACATCTCGGAGCTGGCCGAGCGCCACGTCGAGATCCCTGAGCAGGTCGTGCAGGTCGGCGACGACTGCATGGTCAAGGTCATCGACATCGACCTCGACCGGCGGCGGATCTCGCTGTCGCTCAAGCAGGCCAACGAGGGCATGACGGTCGACACCGAGTTCGACCCCACCCGCTACGGCATGGCCGCCGAGTACGACACGGAGGGCAACTACATCTACCCCGAGGGCTTCGACGTCGAGTCCGGCGAGTGGCAGGAGGGCTTCGAGGTCCAGCGCGAGGCCTGGGAGAAGGAGTACGCCGAGGCGCACGCCCGTTACGAGCAGCACATCGCGCAGCTGCGCAAGAGCGCAGAGGCCGAGGCGGAGGCCTCGGTCGACGGCGGGGGCGCCAACTACTCGTCGCAGGCCGGTGCGCCTGCGGAGTCCGGCGGCTCGCTCGCCAGCGACGAGCAACTCGCCGCGCTGCGGGAGAAGCTGTCCGGCGGAGCCTAACCACCCCTCGACGGGAACGGGCCGTTCGTCGCACGACACGCGACGGGCGGCCCGTTCGTCATGTATTTTCCCGCGCGCCGGAGGTGCCTTCGTGCGGCGATGGCTCTAAGGTTTTCTCGTGCGCCGGGGTCCGTGGATCGTGCGCCCGGTGATCGGCGCCTCGCTCGTCCTGCTCGCGGGATGTGGCAGTGCAGCCGCCCCCGGGCCGAGCCTGCCCACGTTCTCCGAATCGAGCGCCGGGCCGTCCTCCGCCGCCGCCTCGAGCGCCCACGACGCGGGTGCCATCCCCGACGACTGCGCGCGGATCCTGCCGGTGGGCGAGCTCGTCGCGGTGCTCGGGCTGCCGCTGGACAGCGTCGTCCTGCGCACGACCGTCGGGATGCCCGCCCCCTCCGTCGGCCGCACCGAGCGCATGGACTGCGTCTACAGCGGCACGGCGGCGGCCGGACCGGACAGCGGAAAGCGGCTGCTCGCGATCAACGCGGCCGCCTACACCACGCCCACCGCCGCCCGCGCGCAGTGGATGCTCAACACCGCGGGTGAGGACGGCGTGCACCGCGGCGCGCCGGTCGGCAGCGCCTCCGGTGTGCTCGTCGAGCGGCCTGCGGAGACGTTGCTCGCCGTCCAGTACGGCTCGGCCACCGTCACGCTCGTCCTGCCGAGTCAACCGCTGCCGCCGGGGAGCACACCGGCGGCGATGCTCGTCGACCTCGCGCGGCGGGTGCTGCCGACGATGGCGGCCGCAGTCTCCGTGTCCGCCGTCCCGTCCACTTCCGCCCCGCCGCCCGGGCCGGTGCGGGCGTTGCGCTGAGCTCCGTGGGCGCCGCGCTGCGGGTGGGCCTGACCGGGGGCATCGGGTCGGGGAAGTCGACTGTCGCCGCCCGGCTCGTCGAGCGCGGCGCGGTGCTCGTCGACTCGGACCGGCTCGCCCGCGAGGTCGTCGCGGCAGACACACCGGGGCTCGCCGCGGTGGTGGACGCGTTCGGCGCCGCCGTGCTCGCCGCCGACGGCATCCTGGACCGCCCCGCGCTCGCCGCCATCGTGTTCGACGACCCCGCCGCGCGGGAGCAGCTCAACGCGATCGTGCACCCGCTGGTCCGGCGGCGCTCCAGCGAGCTGATCGCGGCCGCACCGGCGGGCGGCATCGTCGTGCAGGACGTCCCGCTGCTCGTCGAGGGCGGGATGGCAGCGCAGTTCCCGCTGGTGGTCGTCGTCCACGCGGACGTGCCGGTGCGGGTGCAGCGGCTGGAGCGGCGCGGCATGCCCGAGGTCGACGCCCGGGCCCGCATCGCCGCCCAGGCCGACGACGCCGCGCGGCGCGCGGCCGCCGACGTCTGGCTCGACAACTCCGGCCCGCCCGACGCACTCGCCGCGGCCGTGGACACGCTGTGGGACCGTCGGCTGGTGCCGTTCGCCGCTGACCTCACTGCGGGCCGGGCGGCGCCGATCCCCACCGCGCTCGTCGACGCCGACCCCGCGTGGCCCGCCCAGGCCGCCCGGCTCGCCGCCCGCGTCGCGGCCGCGGTGGGGGACCGAGGCCGGGGGGTCGCGCACGTCGGCCCGACGGCCGTGCCCGGCCTCCCCGCCGCGGACGTGCTCGACCTGCAGCTCGGGGTCGCGAGCCCGGACGACGTCGGCGCCCTGCGCGACCGGCTCGCCGGCGCGGGCTTCGTCCCGGCTGCGACCTGCTATGCGTCGGCGGACCCGGGTCGGGCCGCCCGCCTGCACGTGCGCGTCGTCGGCTCGCCCGGATGGCGCAGTGCGCTGCGCCTGCGCGACTGGCTGCGCGCGGACGCCCGCGCCCGGTCGGAGTACGCGGCGGCCGAGCGGCAGTCGGCGGCCGGCGAGCCGGATCCGCGGGCCACCGTGGCCACGGAGACGGCGGTCGCGGCCCGGTTTGCCGCGGCGGCCGAGACATGGGCCGCATCGTCGGGGTGGGCGCCGTCGTTGAACGGGACGAATCCGGACGGATGAGGACTTGACCGGCCGTAACGCGATGCTGCGGGCGCGCGATGGGGAAGCAGGTCCGGTCCGCGACCGGGTGCTGCCTGCGCGCAGACCGCCAGGCGCGCCGGGTGCCATCGGGGAGCACGGGGGAGGTGCGGAATGGGCGATGAGGCCGCAACACCGGTCGAGCCCTCGACCGGCGGCTCCACCGACACCGCGCTGGCCTGCCCGGAGTCTGACGCCCCGGGCGCCGACACACGCGTGACGCAGTGGCCCGGCGCGGAGGCGGCCGACGCCTCCGACGGCGGGACTCGGCCACACCCGGACGGGTCGGTCGAGGTCGAGCCGGTGAGCACGGGCCCCCAGGTGGTCCAGGACGCGCCCGCCCCCACCCCGGCCCAGCTGCGCGTCGACTTCGGGGCGCACCTCGAAGCCAACTACCGCAGGCTGGTCGCCCAGCTCTACGCGATCACCCTCGACCCCGCGGAGGCACATGCCGTCGTCCAGGACGCCTACTCGCGCGCCTGGCGGTCGTGGGCCACGGTCAGCCGCTCACCCGACTCCGTCGGCTGGGTGCGCCGCGTGGCTGTACGCTCCACCGTCCGCAGCTGGCGCAGAGTCCGACCGCGATGGCGGCGACCCGTCGGGCCGGGCCCCGAGACCCAGGCAGGCGCCGTGCTCGCGGCGCTGCGCGCGCTGCCCGCCGCCGAGCGGCGATGCGTCGTGCTGCACCACATGGCGGGCGCGTCGGTGCAGGAGATCGCGGCTGTCGAAGGGATCCCGGTGGGCACCACCGCGGCCCGACTCGCGCGGGCGCAGAAGGTCGTGAGCGACGGCCTGGCGGGTCTTGCAGGGAGGGGGCGTCGACGGCAGTGCCGACGTCGAGGGCGCCTTTGGTGGCGACGTCGACGCCGGTTTCGCCGCCGATCTTGACGCCGCGTGGGACGTCCACCGGGACGACAACCCGGCCACCGGGACGTTCGGCACGGACGAGCCGTCGAGCGGGTTCGACGGCTGGGCGCTGGATCGGTACGGACCCCGTCCCGCCGACGACGAGGAGGAGCAGCGGTGACCGGCGCACAGAACCGGCTGAGCGAGGCATTCCACCGGCTCGACGACGAGCTGTCCAGCGGCGTCCCGCTGCCCGCTGTCGACGCCGTGATCGGTCGCGCGAGCACCCTCAACCGCGCGAGCACCGCCGCGGCCATCGCCGTGGTCGCCGTCGGTGCGCTCGGCGGGGTCACCGCGGTCGCGCACGCAGGGGTCCGCCCCGCCGCAATGGCCGAGGCCGCGGTCGTCCCCCCGCCGACCACCACCACGACGACAACGACAACGACCACGACCACGACCACCACCACCACTCCGCCGCCCGTCGCCGTCGCCCCGCCGGTCACGACGACGACCGCGGCCCCGGCCCCCGCGCCGCGTCGCACCCACGTCATCGTGCCGCCCACGCACCGCCGGGTCGTCGCCCCGTCGCCGGTCGAGGATCCGCCGACGGTCGTCGAGACCACGCAGCCCCCGACCAAGGAGGGCAACCCGGACCCCCCCACCACCACGAAGCGGAAGCACCGCAACACCGGCGGTTCCAGCTCCTCGGCGAACGGGTCGTCGGGTTCGTCGTCCACGCAGGCCGCATCGTCGACGCAGGGATCGTCCTCCTAGACCGGGGGCACCTCAGCGGGCCCGCCGTCAGGTCGGGCGCGCCAGTCGAGGCTGATGCCGAATCCGGCGAGCCACGCGTCGAGATCGTGGCCGTGTGCGGCTATGCCGTCCACCACGCGGTAGGCGCAGTGCATCGCCGCCTGGGCCGTCGGCGCGTCGAGCAGCCCGAGCGCGACCGCGGCCACGAACTCGTCGACGTCGAGCACCTGGACGTCCCGCCCCGTCCGCACGACGATGTCGAGGTAGTGGTCGGTGAGCGTCCAGCGGTCGCCGTGCCGCTCGATGGTGCCGATGTCGAGGTAGAAGTCCTGGTCGCGGGCGTGCCCCGGGGTCCACCACCAGTCGGTCACCGCGATCCCCAGCTCCGGGAGCAGCCACGTCTGCACCCAGTGCGCGGTCGGGCGGTTCACCATGGGGCGGCTCATGTACAGGCCGAACGGGGTCTCGCGGTACTCGTCGACCGGGCGCACCAGGCCCTTGTTGTCGATGTTCACGCGGGCCGGGACGTCGAACGTGGAGACCTTCGGCGGGTGCACGGCCCGATGCTCCCGCACGAGCCCGCACAAAACTGTCGGTGGCCCCTCGTACCCTGAATTCGTGGCTTTCGCGACAGAGATCCCCGGCAGCGCCGCGCACCACGACGTGCCGGTGGCGCACTCCGAGTTCCGCCCGGTGGGGGAGATCCCCCGCACCGGCGGGCGGTTCGAGGTGGTCAGCCCGCACGCGCCCGCGGGCGACCAACCCGCTGCGATCGACGAGCTGGAGCGGCGCATCCGCGCGGGCGAGCAGGATGTCGTGCTCCTCGGCGCGACGGGCACCGGCAAGTCGGCCACCACCGCGTGGCTGATCGAGCGGCTCCAGCGGCCCACGCTCGTGATGGCCCACAACAAGACCCTGGCCGCGCAGCTGGCCAACGAGCTGCGCGAGATGCTGCCGCACAACGCCGTCGAGTACTTCGTCTCGTACTACGACTACTACCAGCCCGAGGCGTACATCGCGCAGACCGACACCTACATCGAGAAAGACTCGTCGATCAACGAGGATGTCGAGCGGCTGCGCCACTCGGCCACGATGAACCTGCTCTCGCGGCGCGACGTGGTGGTCGTGGCCTCGGTGTCGTGCATCTACGGCCTGGGCACCCCGCAGTCCTACCTCGACCGGTCGGTGAAGCTGAAGGTCGGCGGCGCCGTGGAGCGCGACGCGCTGCTGCGGGCGTTGGTGGACGTGCAGTACACCCGCAACGACCTGGCCTTCAACCGGGGCACGTTCCGGGTGCGCGGCGACACCGTGGAGATCATCCCCGCGTACGAGGAGCTCGCCGTCCGCATCGAGTTCTTCGGCGACGAGGTGGAGGCGCTGTACTACCTGCATCCGCTCACCGGCGAGGTGCTGCGCCAGGTCGACGAGCTGCGCATCTTCCCCGCCACCCACTACGTCGCAGGCCCGGAGCGCATGGAGCGTGCGGTGCGCGACATCGAGGCCGAGCTGGCCGAGCGGCTGGCCGAGTTCGAGCGCCAGGGCAAGCTGCTGGAGGCTCAGCGGCTGAAGCTGCGCACCGAGTACGACATGGAGATGATCCGCCAGGTCGGGTTCTGCTCGGGCATCGAGAACTACTCGCGCCACATCGACGGCCGCGGCCCCGGCTCCGCGCCCGCCACCCTGATCGACTACTTCCCGGACGACTTCCTGCTCGTCATCGACGAGTCCCACCAGACCGTCCCGCAGATCGGCGGCATGTACGAGGGCGACATGTCCCGCAAGCGCAACCTCGTCGAGTTCGGGTTCCGGCTGCCGTCCGCCGTCGACAACCGGCCGCTCACCTGGGAGGAGTTCGCCGACCGGATCGGCCAGACGGTCTACCTTTCGGCCACCCCCGGGCCGTACGAGCTCACCCGCACCGGCGGCGAGTTCGTCGAGCAGGTCATCCGCCCCACCGGACTCGTCGACCCGAAGGTCGTGGTCAAGCCGACGAAGGGCCAGATCGACGACCTCCTCCACGAGATCCGGCTGCGCACCGAGCGCGACGAGCGGGTGCTGGTCACCACCCTCACGAAGAAGATGGCCGAGGACCTCACCGACTACCTGCTGGAGCTCGGCGTCCGCGTGCGCTATCTGCACTCCGAGGTCGACACCCTGCGCCGGGTCGAGCTGCTGCGGCAGCTGCGGCTCGGCGAGTTCGATGTGCTCGTCGGCATCAACCTGCTGCGTGAGGGCCTCGATCTGCCCGAGGTGTCGCTGGTCGCCATCCTCGACGCCGACAAGGAGGGTTTCCTCCGCTCCGGCACCTCCCTGATCCAGACGATCGGGCGTGCCGCGCGCAATGTGTCCGGCGAGGTGCACATGTATGCCGACCAGGTCACCGAATCGATGCGGTACGCCATCGACGAGACCGATCGGCGGCGGGCCAAGCAGGTGGCCTACAACGAGGAGCGCGGCATCGATCCGCAGCCGTTGCGGAAGCGAATCGCCGACATCCTCGACCAGGTGTACCGAGAGGCGGAGGAGGTGCCGGTCGGCGGTTCGGGCCGCAACCAGTCGCGGGGCAAGCGGGCCGCGGGTGAGCCCGGCCGCGCCCCGACGGCCGCCAGCTCGGGCATCGTGGCCGGGCGCGACACGAAGGGCATGCCGCGCGCGGAGCTGGCCGATCTCGTGCAGCAGCTGTCCGACCAGATGCTGGCCGCCGCTCGCGACCTGCAGTTCGAGCTGGCCGCCCGGCTGCGCGACGAGATCGCCGATCTCAAGAAGGAGCTGCGCGGGATGGACGCCGCGGGGATCAGGTAGCGGTTCGGGCTCGCCGTCTACCAGCGGCTGCCCGAGACCGCGCACCGGCCGCCCGGGCGAAGCCGTTACC
The DNA here is from genome assembly GCA_963822805.1 of uncultured Actinomycetota bacterium. Taxonomy (GTDB): domain Bacteria; phylum Actinomycetota; class Actinomycetes; order Mycobacteriales; family Pseudonocardiaceae; genus Pseudonocardia. The sequence goes on from CAWGIV010000016.1 coordinate 221,603, forward strand.
GTGAGGGCATGTCGTTGACGGAACGTGCGCCGCGGCTGCTCGAGCAGCTGCGCGCTCCCCGTCGTGTCCTGCCGATCACGCTGCCGCTGCTGGCGCTGGTGCTGGCGAACGTCATCGTCCACACCGGCGGGCGGCACATCGACCTGGAGGTCTACCGGTTCGGCGTGCAGGCTTGGCTCGCGGGCGGCGACATGTACGGCGCCCTGCCGCAGACGTCCGACCACGTCACGCTGCCGTTCATCTACCCGCCCTTCGCGGCGGTCGTGCTCCTGCCGCTCGCAATCGCGCCCTGGCTGCTGGCCTGGACCGCGCTGCTCGCGCTGTCCACGGCCGCGCTCGGGGTCACGTTCTTCGTCGTGGTGCGGCAGCTCTGGCCGTCCGGAGGGCGCGGCGGAGCGCTGTCCGTGGCGTCGATCGCACTGCCGTTGGCGATGCTCGTGCAGCCGGGCAAGCCCATCGACTTCAGCCGCCCGGCCCCGCCGATTCCGGCGTTCGCGCTCGAACCCGTGATGCAGACGATCGAGTTCGGGCAGATCAACCTGCTGCTCATGGCGCTGGTCGCGGTCGACGTGCTCGCCGCGCGCCCACGGTGGCCGCGCGGCGTGCTCGTCGGCGTCGCGGCTGCGATCAAGCTCACCCCGGCCGCGTTCGTCCTCTACTTCCTGCTGCGCCGCGACTACCGCGCCGCCGCCGTGGCCGCGGTGTCCGCGGCGCTGGTCACCGGCCTCGGGTTCCTCGTCGCGCCCGGCCCGTCCTGGACGTTCTGGCTGGACAACCCGGCGGGCGGGGTGAGCGGCTCGCCGTTCTTCACCAACCAGTCCTTCCAGGCGGTGCTGGTCAGGGCGGGTGTCGACGGGCCGCTGAAGACCGTGCTGTGGGTCGTGCTGTCGGTCGGGCTCCTCGCGCTCGCCGCCCCCGCGATCCGGCGCGCGCCGGCGCCGCTCGCCCTGGTGGCGACGGCCGGGGTGGCGCTGCTGGTGTCGCCGACGTCGTGGTCGCACCACTGGGTCTGGGTGGCGCCGTTCCTGCTCGTCGCGGCGGCGTCGGCCTGGCGTGCCCGGTCGCTCACCTGGCTCGGGGTGACGCTCGCGTCGGCGGCCGTGTTCGTTGTCGCGCCGCACCAGCTGAAGCTGCCGCACACCGGCGAGGGGTGGACGCTGGGCCAGCAGGTGTTCGGCGACACCTACGTCTGGTTCACGGTGCTGCTGTTCGTCGCGCTGTGGTGGCGGTGGCGCGCGGCTCCTGACCCGAGGGCTGTGGCGTCGGACACCTGACGTCCTTAGGCTGGCCTGGGGTGAGGCGAGTGGACGAGGCGGTCTGCGCGATTCGGCCGGGCACCGACGTCGCCCGGCACGCGCGCATGCTCGCGCGCGTGCACGACGCCCTGCTGTCCGGCGACCGGCCCCCCGCCGCCCCCCGTCGGCTCGTCGTGCGGTCCTGGCAGCGGGCGCGGGCCCAAGGCGTCGACCCCGACCTCGGCGACCCGCCCGGTCCGCTTGCCGCCGACGAGGTCGAGCAGCGCCGCGCCCGCTCGCCGCTGGTGCCCGTGCTGCCCGAGCTGCGGGCGGCGCTCACGTCGGTCGCCGAGGACGCCCGGCACATCATGGTGATCACCGACGCCGATGGCGTGCTGTTGTGGCGCGAGGGCTCCACCGCGGTCCGCCATCGCGCCGACGGGCTGGGCTTCACCGAGGGCGCCAACTGGTCGGAGGGCTCCGTCGGCAGCAACGCGATCGGCACCGCGCTGGCCGAAGGGGCGCCGGTGCAGATGTTCGCTGCGGAGCACTTCGTGCGCACCCACCACGTCTGGACCTGCACCGCGTGCCCCGTCCACGACCCGCGCACCGGTGAGATGCTCGGCGTGGTCGACGTCAGCGGCCCCGCCGAGACCGTGCACCCCACCACCGTCGCGCTCGTCGACACGGCGGTGAAGCTCGCCGAGGCCAGCCTCTGGCGGCGCTACGAGAGCCGGTTGGAGGCGCTGCGGGCGGTCGCCGCGCCGCTGCTGTCGCGGCTGTCCGGGCCCGGGCTGGTCGTCGACGACCACGGCTGGGTCGCCGCGGTCACCGGCATGCCCAGCCTGGAGCGCATCGCGGTGCCGCGCGCCGAGCGGCCGGTCGCGATCCACGGCGTCGGGGTGTGCGTGCCCGAGCCCGTCCCCGGCGGTTGGCTCCTGCGCGTCAGCGCGCCGACGGCCATCCGGCTCACGCTCGACCTCGACGCCCGACCCCCGCGGGCGACCGTCGAGGGCGCCAACCGGTGGGTGCACCCGCTGTCCACCCGGCACGCCGAGGTGCTGCTCCTGCTGGCCTACGCGGGGGAGCGGGGGATGGACGCGGGGGCGCTGTCGGCCGCGCTCTACGGCGACCGGGCCCATCTGGTGACGGTCCGGGCGGAGATGTCGCGGCTGCGCCGGTCGCTGGGCGGCCTGCTGCTGGCCCGCCCCTACCGACTCGCCCCCGACGTCGACGCCGTGCTGCCGGAGCTTGCGTCCTGCGCGTTCGTCCGCGCGTCGACGGCGCCGGGGGTGCGTGCGCTCCCCGCCGCCCCGCTCGGCTGAGACCGCGGGCGTCGACCGGCGGCAGCCGCGTGCAACCCCGCTGCAACTGTTGCCCCGGGAGCAGCGTGGGGGTGAAGTGGCACACAGCAGCGTATCCAGTGTCGGCTACGGAAGGACGTTTCGTGCAGCGGAGCACCGCGAACGGGCAGGGCGGGCCGGGGGGTGCGCTGCCGATCGTGCCGGGCACGACCGTCGGGATCATCGCCAACCCGATGTCGGGTCGGGACATCCGCAGGCTCGTGGCGCAGGCCTCGGTCTTTCCGAACGCGGAGAAGACCAACATGGTGCTGCGGCTCATCGCGGCCTGCGGCGCCGCAGGCGTCGATCGGGTGCTGATGTCCACCGACGCGATGGGCGTCGCGGGCGGGGTGCTGCGCTCGCGCGATCGTCGGCGCAAAGGCGAGGGCCGCTGGCCCACGGTCGAGTTCGTCGAGCCTGCCACCCTGCAGGGGACGGCCGACGACACCCGCACGCAGGTCCGGCTCATGCGCGAGCGGGGTGCCGCGGTGATCGCGCTGCTCGGCGGCGACGGCACGGTGCGGGCCGCCGCGTCGGCGGCCGGGGACGTCGTGCTCCTCCCGCTGTCGACGGGCACGAACAACGCCTTCCCCGAGATGTGGGAGGCCACGGTCGCGGGCACGGCCGCGGGCCTGTTCGCCACCGGGCGCGTGGTCGACGACGAGGCCGCCTACCGCGCGAAGGTGGTGCGCGTAGCTGCGGGCGCGACCCGCGAGATCGCGTTGGTCGACGTCTGCGTCTCGACGGTGGCGCACGTCGGCTCGAAGGCCCTGTGGCAGCCCGGCACACTGCGCGAGTTGTACTGCGCGTTCGCCGAGCCGCACGCCATCGGGCTGTCCAGCATCCCGGGGCTGGTGCACCCGGTGTCGCGCACCGATCCCGACGGGGTGCGGGTCCGCCTGGCCGGACCGGCGGCCGCCACGTCGACGCTGCTGGCTCCGATCGCGCCCGGGCGGGTCATGGCCGTGGGGATCGCCGAGGTCGGCCCCCTCCGCCGCGGCGAACCCCAGCGCGTCGGGCTCGACCGCGGCACGGTGGCGGTCGACGGCGAACGCGAGATCGAGTTCGGGCCGTCCACCCCGGTCACCGTCGCCCTCGCGCACGACGGACCCCGCGTCCTGGACGTGCGCTCCGTGATGGCCGCCGCGGCGCGGCGGCGGCTCATGCTCACCGCGGTTCCGGTTGGTTCCCAGGCGCACACCCAGGAGAGTCGATGAAGGCAGCACGCTTCCACGGTCCCGGCGACATCCGGATCGACGACGTCCCGGAGCCGACGCCCGGCCCGGGCCAGGTGCAGGTGGCGGTCGACTGGTGTGGCATCTGCGGCACCGACCTGCACGAGTACCTGGAAGGCCCGATCTTCATCCCGCCGAAGGGCAGCCCGCATCCCCTCACCGGGCAGGAGACTCCGGTGGTGATGGGCCACGAGTTCGCCGGTGTGGTGGCCGCGGTCGGGTCCGGCGTGACGAACGTGAAGGAGGGTGACCGGGTCGCCATCGAGCCGTACTACGTGTGCGGGGAGTGCGCGGCGTGCGCCGCCGGGCGCTACAACATCTGCCGCAAGCTGGGCTTCGTCGGGCTGGCGGGCGACCAGGGCGGGTTCGCCGAGAAATGCGTGGTCGACGCCCGCTGGGCGCACCCGCTCGGGGACCTGCCCACCGACATCGGCGCACTGGTCGAGCCGCTGGCGGTCGCGTACCACGCGGTGCGGCTCTCGGGCCTGCGACCGGGCGGCTCCGCGGTCGTCTTCGGGGCCGGACCGATCGGCCTCGTGACCATCGCGTCGCTGAAGGCCACCGGCGCCGGGCAGGTCATCGCGGTCGAGCCCGCGGCCGCGCGCAAGGCCAAGGCCACCGTCGCGGGAGCGGACGTCGTGCTCGACCCCACCGAGACGCAGGTCGGCGACGCCGTGCGCGATCTGACCGGTGGGGCGGGCGCCGACGTCGCGTTCGAGTGCGCAGGCGTCGATGCTGTGCTCGCCGCGGCGATCGGCGCGGTCCGCCCCGGTGGGCGGGTCGTCAACGTGGCGATCTGGGGACACCCCGCCAAGGTCGCGGTCAACGACCTGGTGTTCTCCGAGATCGACGTCGTCGGCTCGCTCGCGTACTGCGGCGACCATCCCGACACGATCCGGCTCCTCCGGGAAGGCAAGGTCGCGGCCGACCAGTTCATCACCGGCCGGATCGGGCTGGCGGACATCGTCAAGGGCGGGTTCCGCGAGCTGATCGACAACAAGGAGGAGAACGTGAAGATCCTGGTGTCGCCCCGGGAGTCGTTGTCGTGACGACCGCGATCGTCACCGGGGCAGGGCGGGGGATCGGGCGCGGGATCGCGCTGCGGCTGGCCCGCGACGGGCACGCCGTCGCCGTCAACGACGTCAACAAGGCGGGCGCGGAGTCGGTCGCCGCCGAGATCACCGCGGCGGGTGGCCGTTCGCTCACCGTGCCCGCGGACGTGACCGACCGGGCCGCGGTGTTCGCCATGGTCGAGCGGGTGGCCGCCGAGCTGGGCAGCGTCGACGTGATGGTGGCCAACGCGGGCATCGCGCAGGTCAAGACGATCCTGGAGCTGACCCCCGAGGACCTGCAGCGCATCTTCGAGGTCAACGTGTTCGGCGTCGTGTACTGCCTCCAGGCCGCGGCCGAGCAGATGCTGCGCCAGGGCCACGGCGGGAAGATCATCAACGCCGGGTCGATCGCCGCCCACTCGGGCTTCGACCTGCTGGGCCACTACAGCGCCACCAAGTTCGCCGTACGGGCGCTCACGCAGGCCGCGGCGAAGGAGCTGGCCAAGGACAAGATCACCGTGAACGCCTACTGCCCGGGCATCGTCGACACCGACATGTGGGAGCTCATCGACGAGCAGATGGGCGCCCGCTCGGGCAAGGCCAAGGGCGCGACGTTCGAACAGTACTCCCAGCTCATCGCGCTGGGCCGGGCCCAGACCCCGGAGGACGTGGCGGGGTTGGTGTCCTACCTCGCCGGACCGGATTCGGATTACATGACCGGACAGTCGGTCATTGTCGACGGAGGGATCGTGATGGCATGACGGGCACACTGGAGACCCCCACGAGCCAGGAGCTCACCCCTGACCAACTCCTCGTGGCCTATCGCACGATGAGGACGATCCGGGACTTCGAGGAGCGCGTCCACGACGAGTTCGCGGGCGGCGACATCCCCGGCTTCGTGCACCTGTACGCGGGCGAGGAGGCCTCGGCCGTCGGCGTCTGCTCACATCTGGACGACCGCGACGCGATCGCGTCCACCCACCGCGGGCACGGCCACTGCATCGCCAAGGGCGTCGACCCGGTCGCGATGATGGCCGAGATCTACGGCAAGTCCACCGGCTCGTGCCGGGGCAAGGGCGGCTCGATGCACATCGCCGACCTGTCCAAGGGCATGCTCGGCGCCAACGGCATCGTCGGCGGCGGCCCGCCGTTGATCTGCGGGCGCGCGCTGGCGTCCAAGCAGAAGGGCGACGGCGGCGTCGCGGTCGCGTTCTTCGGCGACGGCGCTTCCAACCAGGGCACGACGTTCGAGTCGCTGAACCTGGCGACGATCTGGAACCTGCCCGCGATCTTCGTCGCGGAGAACAACGGTTACGCCGAGGCGACGTCGTCGAGTTGGTCGGTGGCCACCGACGACATCGCCGACCGGGCCGCGGCGTTCGGGATGCCGGGCGTGATCGTCGACGGGTTCGACTTCTTCGCCGTCCACGAGGCGGCGGGCGAGGCGGTAGCCCGGGCCCGCGAGGGCGGCGGCCCGACGCTGATCGAGGTCAAGTTCACCCGCTACTACGGCCATTTCGAGGGCGACCAGCAGCTCTACCGGGCCGACGAGGTGGCCAACGCGCGGCAGAACCTCGACTGCCTCAAGGTGTTCCGCGCCCGGGTCACCGAGTCGGGCCAGCTCACGGACGCCCAGCTCGACGAGGTGGACCACGAGGTCGCGAAGCTGATCGACCGGTCCGTGACCGAGGCGAAGGCCGCGCCGAGGCCCGACCCCGACGACCTGCTCACCGACGTCTACGTCTCGTACTGAGGAGTCACCATGGCACGCAGCATCACCTACCGCGAGGCGATCAACGAGGCGCTGGCCCAGGAGATGGAGCGCGACCCGTCGGTCATCGTCATGGGCGAGGACAACGCGGGCGGCCAGGGCTCGCCGGGCGAGGAGGACGCCTGGGGCGGCGTCCTCGGCGTCACGAAGGGGCTCTACCACAAGTTCCCGGGCCGGGTGCTGGACACCCCGATCTCCGAGTCGGCGTTCATCGGCGCGGCGATCGGCGCGGCGACCGGCGGACTGCGGCCCGTGGCCGAGCTGATGTTCATCGACTTCGTGGGCGTCTGCTTCGACCAGATCTACAACCAGGCCGCGAAGTTCCGCTACATGTTCGGCGGCAAGGCCCGCACTCCGGTGGTCATCCGCACGATGTGGGGTGCGGGCCTGCGCGCGGCGGCGCAGCACAGCCAGTCGCTGCTGTCGGTGTTCACGCACATCCCCGGGCTGAAGGTGGTGGTGCCGTCCAACGCCTACGACGCCAAGGGGCTGCTCATCCAGTCCATCCGCGACGACGACCCGGTGATCTTCGCCGAGCACAAGCTGCTCTACGACGTGGCTGCGGACGTGCCGGAGGAGAGCTACACCATCCCGTTCGGCGAGGCCAACATTGTGCGCGAAGGCGGCGACGTCACGATCGTCGCGATCGGGCGCATGGTGCAGATGGCGCAGGACGCGGCCGACGAGCTGGCGTCGTCGGGGGTGGAGTGCGAGATCGTCGACCCGCGTACGGTCTCGCCGCTGGACACCGACACGATCCTGGAGTCGGTGGAGAACACCGGACGGCTGGTCGTGGTGGACGAGGCCAACCCGCGCTGCTCGCTCGCCACCGACATCGCGGCCACCGTCGCGCAGGACGCCTTCGGCTCGCTGCGGGCGCCGATCCAGATGGTCACCGGGCCGCACACGCCGGTGCCGTTCGCGGACTCGCTGGAGGACCTGTTCATCCCGGACGCCGCGAAGGTCGCGGGCGCGGTCAAGACGGCCGTGGACTGGAGGAAGTAGGCCGATGGCTGACGAACGCATCCAGCGGGTGACCATGCCCAAGTGGGGTCTCTCGATGAAGACCGGCAAGATCGTCGAGTGGTTCGTCGCCGAAGGCGACACGATCGACAAGGGCGACGACGTCGTCGACATCGAGACCGACAAGATCGCAGGCACCCTGGAGTCGCCGGTCGGCGGGCTGATCCGGCGGATCATCGCCGAACCGGGCGACGACCTGCCGGTGGGCGCCGTCCTCGCGGTGGTGGCGCCGACCGAGGTCGGCGACGCTGACATCGACGCGGTCGTCGAGGAGGCCAAGGCGGCGGTCGCGTCCGGGGCGTTGGAGGAGGACGAGGGACCGCAGCCGCAGCTGGTCGAGGTCGGCGGCCGGTCAATCTCGTATCTCACGTTGGGCGAGGGGGGCGAGCCCGTCGTGCTGGTGCACGGGTTCGGCGGCGACAAGAACTCGTGGCTGTTCGTGCAGCAGCCGCTCGCCGAGGACCGCGCCGTAACCGCGCTCGACCTGCCGGGGCACGGGGCGTCCGACAAGGACGTCGGCGACGCGTCGATCGCCACGTTCGCGGGCGTCCTCACCGGGTTCCTCGACGCGCTCGGGATCGAGCGGGCGCACCTGGTGGGACACTCGTTCGGCGGCGCGGTGATCGCGGCCGCGGCCAAAGCGGCGCCGGACAAGGTGGCGTCGCTCACGCTGCTCGCGCCCGCGGGCTATGGCGAGCAGGCCGACGCCGAGTACCTGCGCGGGTTCGCCGCCGCGACGTCCCGGCGGGAGCTCAAGCCCCTGCTCGGGCGGCTGTTCGCCGACGAGTCGCTGGTGACCCGCCAGCTCGTCGACGACCTGCTGCGCTACAAGCGCCTCGACGGCGTCGACAAGGCGCTCGCCACCGTGCTCGGTACGCTGCTCACCGACGCGGACACGCAGGCGATCGACACGCCGGGCCTGCTGGAAGGCGTCGACGTGCCGGTGACGTTGGTGTGGGGGGAGTCGGACCGTATCCTGCCTCCGCCGGACGGCGTGGGGGAGCGGGTGGCCGCGGGCCACATGCTGCACATGGAGGCGGCAAACGATATCCTCCGCGTGGTTCAGGCGCGCCTGTGACCCGCCGCCGATGATCCTTCGAGATCGACGTTGTCGGTGATCAGACCCCGGCAACGTCGATCTCGCAGCAGTCATTCCGGCGGAACTCGGCGTGGGGCATCGCTGGACGGCCGCCGACGCGACAAGGAGGTCACCATGTCGGAGTTCCAGCGCGGAAGGGTGCGGGCCAACCACCTCACTTTCGAGTACCTGACCGCGGGGGACGGGCCGCTCGCCCTGTGTGTCCACGGCTTCCCCGACTCGCCGTTTTCGTACCGCTACCTGCTCCCCGCACTGGCCGACGCGGGCTACCGGGCGGTGGCCCCGTTCATCCGCGGTTTCGCGCCGACCGAGCTGCCTGCCGACCGGCACCACATCCACACGAGCATGATGGTCGCCGACCAGAACGCCCTGCACGAAGCGCTCGGCGGCGACGGCGATGCGGTGCTCATCGCCCATGACTGGGGAGCGGTCGGCGCGTGGGGCGCGGCGGCCAAGGAGCCCGACCGGTGGCGGCGCTGCGCGATCCTCAACATCCCGCCGTTCGCGATATTCGGCGAGAACATCGTCACCTATGAGCAGATCAAGAAGTCGTTCTACTTCTGGTACTTCCAGATGCAGCGGGTCTGCGAGGACGTCATCTCGGCGGACGACTTCGCGTTCATCGACCACATCTGGGCCGACTGGTCGCCCGGCTACGACGCGAGCGAGGACCTGCCGCTCATGAAGGCCTGCATCCGCGACCCCGCGTACTTCCAGGCGGCACTCGGCTACTACTGGGGCCAGTTCGACCCGACGCGCTTCGGCTCGCCGGAGTGGGTCGCCGAGCAGGCGGCCGCATGGGGAGACGACATCACGCAGCCGACGCTCTATCTGCACGGCACGCAGGACGGCTGCCACGGCATGACGCAGGAGCAGGTCGACCGGGTTCCGAGCCACTGCGGCCCGGGGTCCCAGTCGGAACTGATCGAGGGCGTCGGGCACTTCATGATGGTGCAGCGCCCTACCGACATCAACAAACGTGTCCTGGAGTTCCTCGGCGCCCGGTGACGTCCGCGGTCAGCCCTGCTCGGCGCCCCGGGCGGCGGCGCGGCGGCGCCGTTTGCCCTCGTGCATCGCGGCCACGCGCGGCACCGGGATCGTGTGGCCCTCCGTCACCAGCTCTGCGGGCAGCTCCTGCGGGGCGGGCAGAGCGGCGCGCCACGGGTCGCCGTCCAGTGCGGCGAGCGCGGTGTGGACCGTGAAGTCGGCGGGCCGCACCGCGTCCAGGTCGTCCCACGCCACCGGGAACGACACCGACACGCCCGGGCGGGCCCGCGGGCTGTAAGCCGCGACGAGCGTGGCGCCGCCCCCCGCGCGGGTCGGGTCGACAAAGACTCGCCCGCCCCGGTCCTCCTTGATGAACGCCGTGGTGGCGACGTCGGGGTCGAGCGCAGCGGCCCGGGCGGCGATCGCCCTCGTCGCCGCGGCGGCGTCCTCGAGCGCCACCTCGCCCGCGAGCGGGACGACGACGTGCAGGCCCTTCGCCCCGCTCGTCTTCACGGCGGCGGCGAGCCCCACCGCGGCGAGGGCGGCACGCACGAGCCGGGCGGCGGCGACCGCGGCGCCGAAGTCCGCGCCCGGCGGCGGGTCGAGGTCCAGCACGAGCCGCGACGCGTGGTGCTCGCCGACCCGCAGCATGCTCGGGTGGTACTCGACGGCTCGCTGGTTGGCGAACCAGAGCAGCGTGCGCCGGTCGTCGCACAGCGCGTAGACGACCTCCCGTTGCGAGGCGTGCGCCCACGCCGTGGTGCGCGCGATCCAGTCCGGCGCGTACTTCGGCAGGTTCTTCTGCATGAACGGCTGCTGGCCCGGCCGCACTCGCACCACCGACAGCGGCCGCTGTTCCAGCTCGGGGAGGAGCCGGTCGGCGACCGCGTCGAGGTAGTCGACGAGGTCGCGCTTGGTGGCGTCGGCGCCGTCGAAGGCCGGGCCGTCGAGGCTGGTGAGCTCGACGCCGTCGCGCGTCTCCTTCCGGGTCGCCATCAGCTGGTGATGTCCTTCCGGGCGAACCGCCAGACCGCCAGCACCGAGAACACCGCCGCGTAACAGAGCGCCGAGAAGACGCCGCGGGTCATGTTCCCCCAGTCGACCTGGCTCGCGAGCAGGCTTGACCAGGCCGTCGCGTAGTGGGTCGGGAGGTAGTCGCGCAGCGTGTCCAATGCGGTGATCTGGTCGAGGATCTGGGACAGGATCGACACGAGCACCGCGCCGCCGACCGCGCCGAGCGGGGCGTCGGTGCTCACCGACAACAGGAGCGCCAGCGTGGCCGTCCAGCTGAGGTAGATCGCCGCGTACACCGCGCCGAGCAGCACCCGGCCCGTCCCCTGCAGGAACGTGAGCGACTCGCCGGTGGGGCTGACCAGATCGCCCGTGCCGTAGGCGAGCGCGCCCACGACGAGCGCCACGATCGGCAGCAGCAGCACCGCGGCCACCGACAGGATCGCCGCCACGACCACCTTCTGCCGCACGAGCCGCGCGCGCGGGACGGGCGCGGCCAGGAGATAGCGCAGAGTCGACCACGACGCCTCCGCCGCCACGGTTTCGCCGAAGAACAGCGCCACCACGACCACCAGCAGGAACGGCACGGAGACGAACAGGGCAAAGACCGCGAAGTTGCCGCCGCTGCCCTTGGCCAGGTCGACCAGCGACACCGAGTTCGCCGGGGGACCGGTCGGGGCCAGCGCGAACGCGATCCACAGGATCACCGGCAGCACGACGAGCAGCCCGAACACGATCTGGGTTCGGCGCCGCCGCAGCTGGCGCACCAGCTCGACGCGCACCGGCAGCGTGCGCCCGGCCACGTACGTGCCGTGGGTGCCAGGTCGGGTCACGGTTCCAGATCCTCCCCGACGAGCTGGAGGAACGCGTCCTCCAGGCGGCGCCGTGGCCCCGCCGACGTGACGTCCACTCCCGCCGCCACCAGCGCCCGGACGGCCTCGGCGCGCGGCGTGCCGTTCAGCTCGGCGTGCACGGCGTCGCCGTCCACGCGCACCGCCTGCACCCCGACCAGCTCGCCCAGCACGACCGCCGCGCGGTGCGGGGCGTCGACGCCGAACGTCGCGGCACCCCCACCCGCGATGATCTGCTCGACGGTGCCCGCAGCCACCACCTTCCCGTGGTGCATCACGACGACGTGCGAGCACGTCTGCTCGACCTCGGCCAGCAGGTGGCTGGAGACGAGCACCGCGCGCCCGTCGGCGGCGTAGGCGCGCAGCACGTCGCGCATGGCGTGGATCTGGGGCGGGTCGAGCCCGTTGGTCGGCTCGTCGAGGACGAGCAGGTCGGGCCGCCCGAGCATGGCCTGGGCGATCGCGAGCCGCTGACGCATGCCGTGGCTGTAGGTGCCGACCCGGCGGTCGATCGACGCGCCGAGCCCGGCGATCTCCAGCGCCTCCGCGACGTGCGACTCCTCGGTGGGCCGTCCGGTGGCCGACCAGTACAGTGCCAGGTTCTCCTGACCGGACAGGTGCGGCAGGAAGCCCGGCCCCTCGACGAACGCGCCGATCCGCGCCAACACCGCCGCGCCCGGCCGGACCTCCTCGCCGAACGCCGTGATCGTGCCCGCCGTGGGTCGGATGAGGCCCATCAGCATGCGCAGCACGGTGGTCTTGCCCGCGCCGTTCGGCCCGAGCAGGCCCAGCATCATGCCCCGCTCGACCGTGAACGACACTCCCTTGACCGCGCTGAACCCGCCCTTGTAGGTCTTGGCGAGGTCGGTGATGCACAAGGGCGGCGCCTCGGGGTCGGGCGGACCCGCGGTCGGACGGCGGCGCAGCCGCGCGACCAGCCCCGCCACCAGCGCGCCCAGAAGGATCACGCCGATGCCGATCGCGGGTACGAGCGGCACGGTGTTCGCCGTGCGCGCCTCACCCGCCACCAGCGGAACGGAGAGCCCGCCCGACACGCCGACCCGCCACACGGCCGGGTCGGTGCCGCCCGCGTAGCCCTGGTCGGTGGTCGCGACCGTCACGACGAGCGCGTGGCCCGCCTCGACCGGCGCGACCACCCCCGGCAACGTGACGGTGACCGTGGCGGGCGACCCGTCGGCGGGCACCGCCACCCGCAGCGGCGCGACGGAGCTGCCCAGCAGTGTGCGGGTGCCGTCGCCGGCGACCTCGGACGTCCCGACGAACAGCACCGCCTCCGCGGGTGCGGGCTGGCCGGGCACCCGGGACACGGACAGGCGCACCCGCGGCGCGCCCGCGACCGTCAGCGGCGCGGTGAGCGGCGCGCTCCGGAACTGCGCGAGCTGGCCCGGAATCGCGCCCGAGATCGCCGTAAGCCGCCCGGCGACCGCCCCGAGCGCTCCGCCGAGGCCCGGCAGCGACGTGATCGCGGCCGGGCTGGCGCCTGCGGGCGTGAGCACGACCTGCGGGCCGCCGGACAGCGGCAGGTCCTGCCGGGGCGTCGGGGCACCGGTAAGGCCCGGGTAGTCCGGCGCGATGACCGTGTGGCCTGTCGGCGTGTTGGGGCCCGCCCGCACGCCGGACTGCACGGCGTAGGAGAACGTCAGGTCGGGCGCGGGGCCTGCGACGTCACGGCCCGCGAGCCAGTGGTCGAACCAGGCGCCGATCTGGTCGCGTACGGCCTGGTCGGGCGCCCCGCCGTCGTGCCCGCCCGCGTACCAGCTGACCTTCACCGGTGTGCCGTGGGCGGCTATCTGCCGCGCGTTCGCGTCGGCCTGGTCGAGGCCGAACAAGGTGTCCAGCTCGCCCTGGATGAGGAGGGTAGGTGCGGTGATCCGGTCGGTGACCGACGCGGGGGAGGAGCGGGCCAACAGCGCGGCGGTGGCCGGGGAGATCCGCCCCGTGGTCGCGGCCTCGGTGTAGGCGGCGCAGACGACCGGGATGAACCGGCCGCAGGTCAGCACGGTGCCCGGCGGGGGCTGCGCGGTGCGGCCGGAGGCGAAGAAGACGCCCGCCCAGCCGCGTTTGAATACCCCGTCGGGGGCGAACGCGCCGTGGGCGGGGGTGTCGGCCGGGGGCGCGGCCGCCGCCGCGGCGTTGGGGAAGAACGCCTGGGCGAGGTCGTTCCAGGTGATCACGGGGGCGATCGCGTCGATGCGGCGGTCGTAGCCCGCGAGCAGCAGCGAAAGCGCGCCGCCGTAGGACCCGCCGGTGACGCCGACGCGCGGGTCGCCCGGGCCGTCCTGCTGGACCTCGGGGCGCCCCGCGAGCCAGTCGACGAGTTTGCGGGCATCGGCGACCTCCGCGTCGGGCGCGTCGAGTGCGATCTGCCCGCCGCTCGCCCCGAAGCCGCGGGCGGTCCAGGTGAGGACGACGAAGCCGCGCGCGGCGAGGTCGCGGGCGTCGGCGTCGACCGACGCCTTGGTACCGCCGAACCCGTGCGCGACCAGTACCGCGGGGGCCGGGGTCACGGCCGGGAGGTACAGCGAGGTGTCGAGCGATACGCCCGCCCCGGCGAGCCGCTGCTCCTCGACGCGCACCGGGTCCGCCGCGGCGGCGGGGGTGGCGGTCGCGAGCAAAGCCAGCACGGCGACCGCGCAGGCGAGCAGCGACCGGGGGACCACGAGCCGACGGTACCTACCAACGGCGAGTCCCGGTTTTCAGCACGGCGAGTTGCGGATTTCAGCACGCCGTCGGCGTCAGCGTTCCAGGTGGTGCAGCGCCGGACCGACGAGCCGGCCGCCGAGAATCTCGGCCGTCATCCACGTGTGCGTGGGCTGGCGCCGTCGGTCGGTCGGGGAGCCGGGGTTGAGCAGGCGCAGCCCGCTTGCCGCCGTCGTGTCCCACGGGATGTGGCTGTGCCCGAACACGAGCACGTCCACGTCCGGGTAGGCGGCGGCGCACCGGCGCTCGCGACCCGCGGCAGGCCCGGTCTCGTGCACCACCGCGAGCCGCAGGTCGTCGAGCCGCACGCGCGCGACCTCCGGCAACCGCTTCCGCAGCGCCGGGCCGTCGTTGTTGCCCCACACGCCGACGAGCCGCGCGGCCCGTCCTTCGAGCGCGTCCAGCAGGTCGACAGACACCCAGTCGCCCGCATGCACGACGACGTCGGCCGCGTCCACCGCCGCCCACACCGGCGGCGGCAGCTCCCGCGCCCGCACCGGTACGTGGGTGTCGGAGATCAGCAGTAGCTTCAGGAGACGCCCTCGCCGACTGTAATGTCCTCCGTGACGAGTTCGGTCGGTGGCGGGTCGACCTCGGGTCGCTGCAAGGCCACCGGCACTCCTCCGCTTGTCGGATTCTTCACCCTGCCAGAAGCGCCCACGCCGGGTAGACAAGGGTTCTGTGGCCGATGCCGTGACTGGTTATGAGCCCGATCCGCGCCGGTGGAAGGCCCTCACCGTCACGCTCGTCGCCGGATTCATGAGCCTGCTCGACGTGAGCATCGTCGCCGTGGCGTTGCCGTCGATCCAGCGGGGCCTCGGCGCCAGCCCATCCGGGGTGCAGTGGGTGGTTTCCGGATACGCGCTGACGTTCGGGCTGGCGCTCGTCCCGGCCGGACGGCTGGGGGACGCGATCGGGCGGCGCACGATGTTCCTCGCGGCGTTGGGCGCGTTCGTGCTGTGCAGCACAGCGGCGGGGGCGGCGCCGACGATCGGCGTGCTCGTCGCGGCCCGGCTGGCGCAGGGGGTCGCCGCGGGGGCGCTGGCGCCGCAGAACTCGGCGCTGATCCAGCAGCTGTTCCGCGGGGCCGAGCGGGGCCGGGCGTTCGGCTTCTTCGGCGCGACCGTCGGGGTCTCGACGGCGGTGGGTCCGATCGTCGGCGGCGTGATCCTCGCGGTGGCGGGCGAGCCGGAGGGCTGGCGCTGGATCTTCTACGTCAACGTGCCGATCGGCGTCCTCGCCCTCCTGCTCGCCGCGCGGCTGATCCCGCGCACCGAGCGTGGTCCCCGCCAGCATGCCGACCTCGTGGGTGTCGGCCTGCTCGGCGGCGGCGTGCTGGCGCTGATGCTCCCGCTGGTTCTGGCCGAGGCCGGGGGCCTGGCTCGGCTGTGGTGGCTGTTCCCGCTGGGCGCGGCGGTGCTCGCCGTCTTCGTCCTGTGGGAGCGGCGCGTCGTGGCGCACGGCCTGCTGCCGCTGCTGGACCTCGGAATGCTCACCGGCATGCCCGGCTACGCCTCCGGTGCGCTGCTCGGCACGGTCTACTTCGTCGGATTCAGCGGGATCTGGCTGGTGTTCGCGCTGTACCTGCAGGCGGGGCTGGGCTACACGCCGCTGCAGTCGGGACTGGCCGTCACACCGTTCGCGCTGGGCTCGGCGGTGTCCTCGGCCATCGGCGGCCGCCTCGTCACGCGGTGGGGGCGGCGGCTGACGGTCACCGGCCTCACGCTCGTGGTGCTGGGCCTGGCCGCGACCGCGGTGGTCCTGCGGGTCGCGCCGCCGGCGGCGATGGGCTGGTGGATGGCCCCGGCGCTGCTCGTCGCGGGCGTCGGCGGCGGCTGGGTGATCGCACCCAACACGACGATGACCCTGCGCTGCGTCCCGGTGGCCATGGCGGGATCGGCGGGCGGGGCCCTGCAGACCGGCCAGCGCATCGGCGGCGCCATCGGCACGGCGGCGCTGCCGGGCATTTTCTACGCGCGGCTCGCCGTGAACGGACGGGACTACCCGATGGCGGCGGCGGTCAGCGTCGGCGTGGCCGTCGTGTCGCTGACGGTGGCGCTCGGCGTGGCCATCGGGGAATGGCGGGCGGGCCGGCGCCGCGGGGAGACCCCGTGCGGGCCGCCCGAGCACCTCCCCGACGCGCCCTGAGTCAGCCGAGCGCGTCGGTCAGGAACCGCACCTGCAGCAACAGGAGGTTCTCCGCGACGACCTCCTGCGGCGTCATGTGCGTGACCCCGGATAGCGGCAGCACGCTGTGCGACCGCCCCGCCGCGAGCAGCGCCGACGACAGCCGCAGCGTGTGCGCGACCACGACGTTGTCGTCGGCGAGCCCGTGCACGAGCATCAGCGGGCGCTCCAGCTTCTCGGCGTCGGCCAGCAGCGAGCTGTGTGCGTACGCCTCCGCGTCGGTGTCGGGGCGGCCGAGGTAGCGCTCGGTGTAGTGGGTGTCGTAGAGCGTCCAGTCGGTGACGGGCGCGCCCGCGACCGCAGCGTGGAACACGTCCGGGCGGCGCAGCACGGCCAGCGCCGCGAGGTACCCGCCGAACGACCAGCCGCGGATCCCCACCCGCGACACGTCGAGGTCGGGATGCTCCGCAGCCACCGCACGCAGCGCGTCGACCTGGTCCTCCAGCACGGGCCCCGCGAGGTCACCGTGGACAGCGCGCTCGAACTCCGGGCCGAGCCCCGGCGTGCCCCTTCCGTCGACGACGACCACGGCGAACCCCTGCTCGGCGAACCACTGGCTGGTGAGGTGGGCGTTTCGGGCGGAGACGACGCGTTGGGCGTGCGGCCCGCCGTAGGGGTCCATGAGCACCGGCAGCGGGGTGCCGGGCCGGTGCCAGGACGGCAGCAGCAGCGCGGTCGGCAGGCGGCGGCGGCCCACGCGGAGCAGCGTGAGCCGCGGGACGAGGCCGGGCGACTCGGCCAGCGATGCGAGTGTGGTGACGGCTCCGCCGCGGTCGATGGCGGTGATGGTGCCGTCGACGGCGAGGTCCTGGCGCGCGACCGCCAGCGTCCCGCCCCGCAGCCTGCCGGTGTGCACACCCTCCCCGGACGTCCGCGCGACGAGCCCGTCCGGTCCCCACGTCCACAGCCCGACCGACTCGGGAGTCTCGCTCGCCCGGAACAGGACGGTTTCCCCATCGACGTCGAGCACGCCGCGCACCTGCAGGGACGGCGGCGAGACGGAAGCGTCGTCGACGACCAGCCGCCGGGCGCCGTCGGCGTCCGCGACCGTCACCAGGGCGCCCGACGCCGTGTGCGCAGGCACCCCGGGCACGATGTCGACCCAGGCCGGGTCGGTGCGCTCGTGGTCGGGCGCGGTCGCGCCGGTGGCCGGGTCGACGCGCAGCGCGCGCAGGGCCGTCTGGTCGCGGGGCTGGACGACGACGAGCAGCCCGTGCTCGTCCCAGACGACGTCGACGAGGTATTCCTCGGTCCACCGGATCGGGGTGCGGCGCCCGTCCAAGGTGATGATCTCGGCGCTGACCTGCGCGTTCGGAGTTCCGGCTGCCGGGTAGGCGACAACCGTGGGCTCGCGGGCGGGCTGCGCGGGGTCGGCGATGTGCCAACGGTGGACCGGGGTGTCGTCGACGCGGGCGACGACCAGTGCGTCCCCCGCCGGTGACCACCAGTAGCCGCGCATCCGCTCCATCTCCTCGGCGGCGACGAAGTCGGCAAGCCCGTAGCTGACCTGCGGTCCCTCCGGGGCGGCGAGGATGCGGGTCGTCCCGGCGGCGAGATCGTGCACGTGCAGCGCCCGGCCGCTGACGTAGGCGACGTGCCGTCCGTGCGGGTCGGGGCGCGGGTCGACGACCCCGCCGGGCGTGTCGATCTCGGCGGGGCGTGCGGCGCCGTCGGTGCCGTCCGGGAGGTTGACGACGTACAGGCGGCCGGAGAGCGTGAACGCCGCCGTCCGCACCTGTCGGTCCGTGGCGTAGCCGACGACGCCGCCCGCCTGTTCCCGGCTGCGCTCGCGACGGGCGCGCTCCTCGGGCGGCAGGTGCTCGTCGGCGGTGGTGAGGGCGAGTGGGTCGGCGACCAGGAGTTCCGCGCCGGTGGCGAGGTCGAGCGTCCAGAGGCAGGTGACGGGATCGGTTCCGCCGCGACTCCGCAGGAAGACGACCCGGTCGCCGTCCGGCGAGAGCGTCAGGCCGCGTGGCGCACCGAGCGTGAAGCGGCGGGTGCGGGCCTGGCGACGCGGAAAACTGTCGGTCACGCTTGGCAGTCTGCCGTTACGACGGGGCCTGCAGGCTGCGGCCGTCCCTTCAGTTGACGCAGGGCACACCGGCCGCCGTGATCACGCGGGTGGGGGTCGCGGCGGGCCCGGGCGAGGAGGTCGGAGTGGCGGCAGCGGTCGGCGTCGAAGCGCTGCTCATCGGTGTGCTCGCGCTGAACTGGGCGTTCACGAAGGCGCGCACCGCCGCCGGGTCTACCTGCACGGCCACGCCGTCCACGGGTGTCTGGAGGTCGGGGCGGCCGGTCGGGATGGTGTGGAAGCTGAGATCGCTGCCCGAGAGGCGGCCGATCTGCGCCGCGGCCTGCTGGAGGTCCCAGCCCTTGTCGATCACGACGTGGCGGGTCACCACCCCGAGCAGTTGCGAGAGCATGGCAGGATCGGTGAGCGCCCCCTCGCTCTGCAGCCGCTGGGTGAGGCCTGCGATGAACGCCTGCTGGCGGGCGATCCGGTCCAGGTCACCGCCGTCGAGGCCGTGCCGCTGGCGCACGAAGGCGAGCGCCACGGGTCCGGTCACGGTCTGGTAGCCCGCGGGGAGGTTGATGCCGGAGTAGGTGTCCTGCACAGGATGGTTGAGGCACACCGGCACCCCGCCGAGTGCGTCGGTCAGCTCGACGAATCCGGCGAGGTTGATCTCGGCGTAGTGATCGATCTGGATGCCGGTCAGCGACTCGACGGTCGCGATGAGCGCGGCGCGGCCTGCCTCGCGGCCCCGCTTGTCCAGCTCCGGCCCGGTGATGCCCTGCGCGGTCAGCTGCTGTTCGGCGGCGGTCAGCCCGCGGTCGTACGCCGAGTTGATCTTGTGCTTGCCGCTGCCGTCGGCCAGGGTGACGTACGAGTCGCGCGGGATGGAGATCGCGACCGCGGGCTCGTTGGGTAGCGCGGAAACATGCAGCAGGATGATCGTGTCGGTATGCAGCTGACCGTCGTCCGGGCCCGCGTGGAGGGCGTCGAGCAACGCGGGTGGGAGCGGGTTGCCGTTGGCGTCGGTGCGGGCATCGAGGCCGACGAGCAGGGCGGTGAACGCCTGCCCGATCAGCACCGGGTGCGGAGCCACGGCGTCGCTGGTGACGATCGTCGTGGTCACGCGCTGCTGCACGCTCCAGGCCACCCCGGTGGCCACGAGGGCGCCGACCGAAGCGAGCGCGACAAGACCACGAACCGCGGCGCGCGCGAGGCTGGCAATCTTCATGGCGTGCTCCGGGAAACGCGCTGGGCTGCCACGCCGCGGCCGGCCGGGCAGGTCCACTGTAGGCCGGGAAACCGCTGCGTGCAGCACCTGCGGACGGCGTCATGAGCAGGGCCATGACCGTCGGCGCGGCCCGAGCGGTCGCGGCGGCATGGGTGGCCCGGTGCGCGGCGCCCGATCCGTCGTTTCGTGGGGCGTTCCTCACCGGCTCGGCCATCGCCCTCCCGGCCACCGCGCCGCTCCCGCGGACGTCCGACGTCGACGTCACGGTGGTCGTGGCCGACCCCTTTTCGGTTTCGCCGTCGTCCGCGTCGCCGCCGTCCGCGTCGCCGCCGGTCCGGGCCGCCCCAGCGGGCAAGCGGCTCGTCAACGGACTGCTGCTCGACGTGACCTACCTCCCCGAGCGCGCACTGGCCGAGCCTGCCCGGGTGGCGGCGTCGTTCGTGTACGCGCCGAGCTTCCGCGGCGACGTCGGTGGCGGCGGTGGCGCCATCCTCGCCGACCCCACCGGGCAACTCGCTCACCTCGAGGCCGTGATCGCGCCGGCGTTCGCCTCGCCCGCGGCGATCCGGGCCCGCACCGCCGACGTCCACCGCCGCATCCGCACGCGCCTCAGTGCGCTCGATCCCGGCGCAGCTTGGGCCGACCTGGTGCAGGCCTGGCTGTTCCCGGCGAGCCTCACGGCGGTCGCGGCGCTGGTCGCGGCCCTGCGCCCGCCGACGGTCCGGCTGCGCTACCTGCGGGCCCGTGAGGTGGTCCCCGCGCCCGAGTACGAACGGCTGCTCGCGCTGCTGGGCTGCGCCGACCGCAGCCCGGGACCGGTCGCGCGGCATCTCGACGCCTTGGCGGGACGGTTCGACGAGGCCGCCGCCGTGCTCGCCCGCACCGACGGCCCGTCGTTCCCCTTCGCCGCCGACCTCACGTCCGCCGCCCGACCGGTCGCGATCGACGGCAGTCGCACGCTCGTGGACGGCGGCGACCATCGCGAGGCGGTGTTCTGGATCGTCGCGACGGCCGCCCGCGGCCAAGCGGTGCTGAACGCCCGGGCCCCCGCGCTCGCCCGCGAGCGCGAGCTGGGCTTCCGGGCGCTGGTGGCCGACCTCACCGGTCTGCGCACCCCGGCCGACGTCCTCGCGCGCTGCGCCGTGCTCCTCAGCGCGTCGGCCTGGCCCGTGTAGCCCCATGTGCTACAGCGAGTACCATGACAGGTCATGAAGGTCATCACGCAGCGTGAGCTGCGGAACAACTCCGCAGCCGTGATGGATGCGGTGGAGGCAGGTGAGACCTACCACGTCACCCGCCATGGCGTGGAGGTGGCCGAGCTGCGGCCGCTACGACGAGGGCAACGTCTGACGGCCGAGCAGTTGGTCGAGCGACACCGTCGGCTTCCTCGGGTGGACCTGGCCGCGATGCGAAGGCAGGCCGACGAGATACTCGGTTCCGAGGATCGGCTCGACGAGGACGACGCGTTGTGGCGCGGCCGTGGCTGACCGCTTTCCGAGCGGAGTTCTCGACACCTCCGCCTACATCGACCTGGCTGTGCTGGAGCCTGCCCGGCTGCCCGCGGTCCCGGAGCTGACCGCGATCACGATGGCCGAGTTGCATCAGGGCGTGGCCATGTCGACCGATCCGGCCACGCGGGCGGCGCGGACGGAGTTGCTCGGCGCCGCGATCGTCGACTTCGAGCCGTTGCCCTTCGACGGTGCGGCTGCCGCTCGCTACGGCACCTTGGTGGCGCTGACGGTCGCCGCGAACCGGAATCCGAGGCCCCGACGGTTGGAGCTCATGATCGCGGCGATCGCGTCGACGAGAGGCCTTCCGCTCTTCACCCGCAATGCCGTTGACCTCGTCAACCTCGACGGCATGCTCACGCTGGTGGCCGTTTGACCCCGGCTAACAGCCGCGCTGAGATCGCGCCGAGCCGCACACCACGACGGTCGCCACCGGCGTCAGGTACGGCTCGCGGCGATCTTGTCGGGTGCGCCCGGGGCACAGCGCGCCCGTCCGGGAGCCAAGCCGGTCGGCCCGGGCGCCGGCGGAGCTCGCTCCTACCAGCCGCGGGCGCGCCATTCCGGGATCGACGGGCGCTCCTTGCCGAGCGTGGTGTCGTCCCCGTGGCCCGGGTAGACCCACGTCTCGTCCGGCAGGGTGCCGAACACCCGCTCCTCGAGGTCGTTCATCAGCGAGGTGAAGGCCTCGGGTGAGGCGGTCTTGCCCGGCCCACCGGGGAAGAGCGAGTCGCCCGTGAAGATGTGGGTGCCTGCGCCGTCGCGATAGACCAGCGCCACCGATCCCGGGGTGTGCCCGCGCAGGTGCACGACCTCCAGCTCGATGTCCCCAAAGCGCACGGTGTCGCCGTGCTCGACCAGCTCGTCCGTCGGTATCGGCAGCTCGGGCGCGTCGAGGGGATGGGCGATCTGGCGCGTCTGGAACATCCCCGCCACCGCGCCGAGCGCCTGCCAGTGGTCCCAGTGCTGGTGCGTGGTGACGATGTGGCGCAGCTCGGGGCGGTGCTCACCCGATCCGACGAGATCGGCGAGGCGCTCCGGCTCGTTGGCCGCATCGACGAGCAGCGCTTCGTTCGTCGCACGACAGACCAGGAGGTAGGCGTTGTTGTCCATCGGTCCGACGGACACCTTCGTGATGCTGAGCGTGTCGAGGTCGCGGCGAGTGGCCGGGCCGCCGGGATCGGTGTGTCCGCTGTAGGTGTCGAGTACGTCCACGCCGTCACAGTAGACCGAAGCGCGGCGGTCGCCGCCGCTGCGATCCACCGGGCGCGGAACGGTCCGCGCGACGCGGCCGGTACGATCAAGCCGAACCGAGCAGGAGTGTTCCCGTGTCCGACCGACCGACGATCTCCCGGCGGCAGATGCTGGGTCTGCTCGCCGCCGGGTCCGCGCTGGCTGCGTGCGGCGACACCGCCGCCCCCGCCTTGGCCCCGCCCACACCGCCGCCGCACGCCAAGGTCGGGATCGTCTTTCCGCAGTCCGGGCCGAACGCCGCGTTCGGCACCGATCTCAAGCGCGGCTGGGACCTCTGGCTGCAGCAGAACCAGGGCATGCTCGGCCAGTACGTCGCCGACGTCGTGCCCGCGAACGAGGGCACCACCCCGCAGGCCGCCACGGCCGCCGTCCAGAAGCTGCTGCAGGCGGACAAGGTCGACGTCGTGGTCGGGCTTGTCGACAACGCCGCCGCCCTTGCCGTCATCCCGCTGCTGGTCACGGCGAAGAAGCTGCTGCTCGTCGCGGGCGCGGGCGCCGCGGACGTCACGCAGAAGGCGCGCACCGCCTACGTCTGGCGCACGTCCTTCAGCGACCCGCAGCTGGCGGCGCCGCTCGGCACCCAGCTCGCCCAGTCCGATGCCCGCGACGGCGTCTACGTCGTGGCGCCGTCCGACGAGCAGGGCACCACGACGGTCGCGGCCTTCCAGGTGGCCTTCGAGTCGGGGGGCGGCAAGGTCGCGGGCATCGCGCGGCTCGCGCCCGGCACGGCGCCTGCGCGCACGCTCACGCTGCTCAAGGCGGCCCGACCCAAGGCGACGTACGTGGCGTTGGCCCCGCCCGACGCGGTCACCTTCATCAAGGCCTACGCGCAGGCCGGGCTGCCCGCCACCATCCCGCTGTACGGCTCCGGCCCGCTCACCGAAGGCAGCGCGCTCACGCAGGAGGGCCAGGCCGCGGCGGGCATCCAGTCCACACTGCACTACGCCGACCAGCTCACCACCCCGGCGAACACCGCGTTCGTCACCGCGTACAAGGCCGCGTACAAGGACCCGCCCACCTGCTACTCGGTGCACGGTTACGACACCGGACGCGTGCTGGACCAGGCGCTCGGCGAGGACGTGAAGCTGCTCGACGGCGACACGCTCTCCGACCAGATGGGCAAGGGCGCTGTGTACGACAGCCCGCGCGGCAAATGGAAGTTCGACGAGCAGGGCCCGCTGCAGGACGTCTACCTGCGCAAGGTGCAGGACACCAACGGCGCGCTCGGCAACGCCGTGCTGTTCGACCTCGGCGTGGCGGGCCAGCCGGGCGGCGCCTGATCCCGAGTCGATCCCATCGGGGTTCGCCGGCCGCCTGGGTTGCAGCAGGGTGCATTCCTCCGACTCAGCCGCGGCAGCGTCACCCTGCGGCAACGCCGACGCGACCCCCGCCGGGTGATCCTCGAACGTCCGTGCGATGCTGGGTGCGGCGCACTCCCCGTCCGCCGGTTTTGTCGGTGGCCGCGCCTAGCATTGTCGGTGCCTGATTATTCGGGCCAAGGTTCCCCGACGCCTGGAGGAGGCATCCGGTGGCGGATCGTCTGATCGTTCGCGGCGCGCGCGAGCACAATCTGCGCGGCGTCGATCTCGACATCCCGCGCGACAGCCTCGTCGTCTTCACCGGCCTGTCGGGGTCGGGCAAGTCCAGCCTCGCGTTCGACACGATCTTCGCAGAGGGCCAGCGGCGGTATGTCGAGTCGCTGTCGGCCTACGCGCGGCAGTTCCTCGGCCAGATGGACAAGCCGGATGTCGACTTCATCGAGGGCTTGTCCCCGGCCGTCTCGATCGACCAGAAGTCCACCAACCGCAACCCGCGCTCCACGGTCGGCACGATCACGGAGGTGTATGACTACCTGCGCCTTCTCTACGCCCGGGCCGGGGTCCCGCACTGTCCGGTGTGCGGGCACGTGATCGAGAAGCAGACCCCGCAGCAGATCGTCGATCAGGTGCTCGCGATGGAGGAGGGCACCCGGTTCCAGGTGCTCGCGCCGGTCGTGCGCACCCGCAAGGGGGAGTTTGTCGATCTGTTCGCGAACCTGCAGGGGCAGGGCTACTCCCGCGTGCTCGTCGACGGCACGGTGCACCAGCTCACCGATCCGCCGAAGCTCAAGAAGCAGGAGAAGCACGACATCGCCGTGGTGGTCGACCGGCTCACGGTCAAGGCCAGTGCGAAGCAGCGGCTCACCGACTCGGTGGAGACGGCGCTGCGGCTCGCCGACGGGCTGGTCGTGCTGGAGTTCGTGGATCTGCCCGATGATCACCAACACCGCGAGCGCCGGTTCTCCGAGCGCATGGCCTGCCCCAACGGTCATCCGCTCACGCTCGACGATCTGGAGCCGCGCACGTTCTCCTTCAACTCGCCCTACGGCGCCTGCCCGGAGTGTGCGGGGCTTGGGATCAAGAAGGAGGTCGACCCGGAGCTGGTCGTGCCCGACGTCGAGCTGAGCCTGGCCGAGGGCGCCATCGCCCCATGGGCCGTCGGGCATTCCGCGGAATACTTCGGCCGCTTGCTGGAGGGCCTGGCCAACGCCATGGGCTTCCGCATATCGACACCATGGCGGCGGCTGCCCGCCGATGCGCAGAAGGCCGTGCTGCACGGCAGCGACGACCAGGTCCACATCCGCTACCGCAACCGCTACGGCCGCGAGCGCTCCTACTACGCCAACTACGAGGGCGTCGTCCCGTTTCTGGAGCGGCGGCTGGACCAGACGGAGTCCGACGCGCAGCGCGAGCGCTACGAGGGCTACATGCGCGACGTGCCGTGCCCGGTCTGCAACGGGACGCGGCTCAAGCCGGAGGTCCTTGCGGTCACCCTCACCCATCGCGACCAGGGGGAGCGGTCGATCGCCGAGGTGTCCGCGATGTCGGTGGCCGAGTGCTCGGAGTTCCTCGCGGGCATGGCGCTCGACGCGCGGCAGTCGATGATCGCGGGCCGGATCCTCAAGGAGGTGCAGGCCCGGCTGGGGTTCCTGCTCGACGTGGGGCTGCACTACCTGTCGCTGTCGCGCGCCGCCGGGTCGCTGTCCGGGGGCGAGGCCCAGCGCATCCGGCTGGCCACCCAGATCGGCTCCGGCCTGGTCGGCGTGCTCTACGTGCTCGACGAGCCGTCCATCGGGCTGCACCAGCGCGACAACCGCAGGCTCATCCAAACCCTGATCCGGCTGCGCGACCTGGGCAACACCCTGATCGTCGTCGAGCACGACGAGGACACGATCCGGGCGGCCGACTGGACCGTCGACATCGGGCCAGGGGCGGGCGAGCACGGCGGCGAGATCGTGCACAGCGGCACCGTGGAAGGGCTGGAGACACACGAGACGTCGCTCACCGGCGCCTATCTGTCCGGCCGCCGCTCGATCCCGGTGCCCGACATCCGCAGGCCGATCGATCGGAAGCGCCAGCTGAAGATCGTCGGCGCGCGCGAGCACAACCTGCGCGGCATCGACGTCGACATCCCGCTCGGCGCGCTGGTGGCGG
The DNA here is from genome assembly GCA_963822805.1 of uncultured Actinomycetota bacterium. Lineage (GTDB taxonomy): Bacteria > Actinomycetota > Actinomycetes > Mycobacteriales > Pseudonocardiaceae > Pseudonocardia. The sequence goes on from CAWGIV010000016.1 coordinate 247,592, forward strand.
TCACCGGGGTGTCCGGCTCGGGCAAGTCCACGCTGGTCAACGACATCCTCGCCACGGTGCTGGCCAACAAGCTCAACGGCGCCCGGCAGGTGCCGGGGCGGCACACCCGCATCACCGGGCTCGACGAGCTCGACAAGCTCGTCCGCGTCGACCAGTCGCCGATCGGGCGCACCCCCCGGTCCAACCCGGCCACCTACACCGGGGTGTGGGACCAGATCCGCAAGCTGTTCGCGGCCACCACCGAGGCGAAGGTCCGCGGCTACCAGCCCGGCCGCTTCTCGTTCAACGTCAAGGGCGGGCGCTGCGAGGCGTGCTCCGGCGACGGCACGATCAAGATCGAGATGAACTTCCTCCCGGACGTCTACGTGCCGTGCGAGGTCTGCAAAGGGGCCCGCTACAACCGGGAGACCCTGGAGGTCCACTACAAGGGCAAGACCGTCGCCGAGGTGCTCGACATGCCCATCGAGGAGGCGGCCGAGTTCTTCGCCCCGATCTCCTCGATCGCCCGCTACCTGCGGACGCTCGTTGACGTTGGGCTGGGTTATGTCCGGCTCGGCCAGCCCGCCCCCACGCTGTCCGGCGGCGAGGCGCAGCGCGTCAAGCTCGCGTCCGAGCTGCAGAAGCGGTCGAACGGCCGCACGGTCTACATCCTCGACGAGCCCACCACCGGCCTGCACTTCGAGGACATCCGCAAGCTGTTGCTGATGATCAACGGCCTGGTCGACAAGGGCAACACGGTGATCGTCATCGAGCACAACCTCGACGTCATCAAGACCGCCGACTGGATCATCGACATGGGCCCGGAGGGCGGCTCGGGCGGCGGCACCGTCGTCGCGACGGGCACCCCCGAGCAGGTCGCCGCCCACCCGGACAGCTACACGGGGGAGTTCCTCCGCAGGCTCGTGGAGCCCGAGGCCGCGCCCGAGCGGCGCGGCCGGAAGGCCGCCGCCGCCAGCTGACGCCCGCCCCGCGCTCCCGAGCTGCGCGCCAGGCGCATCGGGGGCGCGCAGCCACCTCGCCAGGAGGGGCGCTCCCGAGCTGCACGGGCAGGCGGGCGCGGGATCAGCCGCGCATCGCCCGGCAGATCGTCTCGGTGTCGGTCTGCACCGAGCCGCCTGCGAAGGTCAGCGTCTGCAGGGAACGCTGCGCGGCTTCGCGGTTGCCTGCCCCGCAGGCGTCCGTCACCAGCACGGGGAAGTAGCCGAGGTCCAGGGAATGCCGCACGGTCGGCTCGATGCCGACCTCGGTGGCCACCCCGGCGATCACATAGGAGTCGATCCGGCAGTCGCGCAGCACGAGGTCCAGCGGGGTGCCTGCGAACGCGGACATGGTCACCTTGTCCAGCACCAGCTCGCTGGGCCGCGGCTGCAGCTCCGGTACCAGCTCGAACCCGGGGGAGTCCCGCAGCAGGAACGGGCGCAGGTCGGCCACCCGCTCCAGCCGTTGCCAGAGCAGGGCGGTGCGCAGCGCGGCCACCCCGGCCATCTCCGGGGGCAGGAAGTAGTGCCGCAGGTAGACGATCCGGAACCCGCCCGTCCGCGCGGCGTCCACGATCCGCCCGACCCGCTCGGTGATCTCCGGCCCGTCGGCGATCTGGCTCAGCACACCGACCTGCATGTCGTAGACCAGCAGCGCCATCCGCCGCGGGTCACAGGCCTCCTCGAGGGTGCGCGGGATGCTCAGTCCGAACGCCTCTTCCATCTATGGCCTCCCCGCCTCGCCCGACCCGCTAACAGCACTCTCAGGCCGAACCTAGTGGGCGGCTCCGGCAGGGTGGAGATCACGGCGAGTGCGTGTTGACCAGATCCTGGTAGACGTGGAAGGCGGCTTGGGCGTGTAGTCGTCGGTCATGAGCCCGAACCGGCAGAAGAGCGCGGACCCGGCGGAGCAGGCGTCGCGCAGCGTGTGATGGATGTAGCGGTGCGGAGGACGTCGGCCTGGCGATCGGCTGTCCGGCCCGGTCCGATGGGCCAGCCGTGCTCGGTGATCACCAGGGGCAGGTGGCCGAGACCCGCGCGGGCCAGGTTGTCCCGGCGATGTGCGTCGAGGAGAGCCTGGACGGCGGCGGCCAGGCCCGCGGGCAGGATGGGGCGGAACACGTCGGGGAAGCAGTCGAGGCCGATGTAGTCGAGGTCCGCGATGAACCGCTGCCCGCTCGCCCGGGTGAGCTCGGCCAAGAAGCTGTTGGCCGGTCCGAGCAGCGGTGAGGTGTTGCAGCCGACCTTCAGGCTCTGGTGCCCGCTGCGGCGGCCCTTAGCTCATAGGCCCGGACACGGAACGGTCGGCCTGCGCGGCCTTGGAGCTGGTCGAGCGCCTGGTTGATCCGGTCCGGCCTGTCGGGCGGTCCGGCCTGCTCGACGTCCCCCACGGCACTGCGGGGGTAGATGCCGAAGGCCAGCCCACGCCGTGCGTTGCTCATCACTGTCCGTCCTCGTGGTGGAGCCCCAAGCGCGGCCAGGCAAGCCGACCGCTGCCGATGTCATTGATCACCGCGAGCACCCAGGCCCGTTCGGCCCGCAGCATCGCCAGGGCGTACTCCGCCTCGATCATGAAGAGGCGAGGCACGCTACCGCCGCCCAGTGCCTCGTCCAGGCGCCGCTCGTCGTCCGCGATGAGCGCGGCGAGTCGGCCTGCCCGTTCGCTGAGCGCGTGGGCGGCCCGCTCCGGGCCGAGCACGCCGAGATGGCTGACCGCGGCCAGGAACCCGGGGAACTCCCGCCGGGGCACGCGGAGCTGGGAGTCCAGTCGCCGGACCAGTTCCGCCCGCCCGGACTCGGTGAGGGCGTACGGGTTCGCTGCGGGCGGGTCCCGGCCCGTTCGGCCGGCCGCGGCTCGATCCAGCCTGCGCGGGACATCGCTTCCACGGTGTCGTAGAGCGATCCCCGGTTGACCGGCACGCCCCGCTCCGCGAGCGCGCGTGCGAGCTGATACGGGTGCGTCGGCCGTTCCAGCAGGACGCCGAGCGCGGGCAGTGCGATCGCGTTGGCGAGCGCGTCACGAGGCATAGGCGAATTCGACTAGCAGAGTTCTGCTATTGGGTTAGCGGAGTCGGTAGAACCGGAAGATGTCGTCCTCGATCGGCAGCACGTCCACGGCGGCGAAACCCGCTGCCGTGGCGTACTCGCGGAACGTGTCGGTGCGCATCACGGTGCCGGTGCCCACCGAGCCGGGATGCGCCATCCCGTCGGGCAGGCAGCACATCAGGCTGTAGCCGTACATGAGCTGCTCCACCTCGTCGCCGGGCGCGGTGAACCGGTCGGCTACGCGCTCGTCCATCACCAGCACGACGCCGTCGGCGCCCGCCAGCCTGCGCATCGCGGCCAGCACGGACACCGGGTCCGGCAGGTCGTGGATGCACTCGAACGCGGCCACCAGGTCGTAGGGGCGCTCGGCGCCTGCCTGGGCGGCGTCCGCGAGGTGGAAGCGCACGCGGTCGGCCACGCCTGCCTCGACGGCGTTGCGCCGGGCCTGCTCGATCGACGGGGCGTCCACGTCGAAGCCGTCCACCGTGATCTGCGGATGCGCGAGGGCCAGCCCGATCGCCGACCAGCCGAAGCCGCAGCCGACGTCGGCCACCCGGCCGCCGCGCTCCAGCACCGAGTGGATCTCCGGCGCCGCGGGCAGGTAGCGCTTCGGCAGGGCGCCGAGGAACAACGGGCGGTTGGCTGCGGCCTGGCTCTCGCGGGCGTCGGCGCCGAGCTCGACCCAGCGCAGCCCGCCGCCGGACCGGTAGGCGGCGGCCAGCGCGTCCATGTGCACTCCGAGACCCGCAATGATCCGCGCCAGCGGCAACACGTGGTTCGGGCTGAGCACGTCGGTGAGCACCTCGGCCGCGCCGGGCGGCAGCCGGTAGCGACGGTCGGTGGCGGGGGCGTCGACCTCGGACACGGCGAGCACGCCGCACACGGCATGGTGCTCCAGCCACTCGCGGGTGTAGCGCTCCGCGCAGCGCGCCCGGGCGGCCAGCTCGGTGGAGGTGAGTGCCTCGGACTCGGCGAGCACGCGGTAGAAGCCGAGCCGGTCGCCGAGGTAGACGGCCTGCACGAGTTGGGTCGCCACGGCGGCGCCGAAGAGGCGCTCGGCGAACTGCTCGGCGGTGGTCTCGTCGGGGGCTGCTGTCATCGGGGTGGTCGTCATGCCGCAGGACGGTAGAAATGTCCGCTTTCAGGTCGCTGTCACCGCGGTTCCCGCCACAATGACGACGTGGTCGTGGTCGCCGTGCTCGGACCGGTCGTCCTGCGCGGCGCCGACGGTGCGCCGGTACCGTTGACGAGCGGACGGCAGCGGCGGCTGCTGGCCGCGCTCGCGCTGCACGCCGGGGCCGACATCGACCGCGACGCGCTGACCGACCTGGTGTGGGCGGACGAGCAGCCCGCCGATCCGGTCGCCGCGCTGCAGACCCTCGTGGCCCGTCTGCGCCGGACTCTCCCGGCCGCCGCGACGATCACGACGGGCCCGCGCGGCTACCGGCTCGACGTCGCCGCCCTCGACACTGCCCGCTTCGTGGCGCACCTCGACGCCGCGGCCACGCCGGACCCGGCCCGCCGTCTCGCCGCGCTCGACGCCGCGCTCGCCCTCTGGCGGGGGCGCCCGTTCGCCGAGATCGAGCACCCGGCCGTCGAGCCCGAGGTCGCCCGGCTCACCGGCCTGTGCGCGAGCGCGCGGGAGGACCGGGCCGCGGCGCTGCTCGCACTGGGCCGGGTGGCCGAGGCCGCCGCGGCCGCCGAGGCGCTGGTCGCGGCGAACCCGCTGCGCGAGCGGGCGGTCGCGGTTCTGATCCGGGCGCGGGTGGCGGCGGGCCGGGCGGCCGAGGCGCTGCACGCGTACGCCCGGCTGCGGGCGGCGCTGGCCGCCGAACTGGGCGCCGACCCGTCCCCGGAGCTGGCCCGGCTGCACGAGCAGGTGCTGCGCCAGGAGCTGCGTCCCATGCCGCCGCCCGCCGTCCCGATCAGCTCGTTTGTCGGACGGGCGGCCGACCTCGTCCGGGTCGAGGCGACGTTGGCTGTGGGCCGGGTGGTGACGTTGTGTGGTCCCGGCGGCGTCGGCAAGACCCGGCTGGCCCGGCATGCGGCCGCTGCGGTGGCCGAGCGGTACGGCGACGGCGCGCTGATCGTCGAGCTGGCGCAGGCGGCCCCGGACGCCGTGGTCGCTGCCGTTGCCGCGGCGCTACGCCTTTCCGACTCCGGACCGGGCCGGCTGCGTGCTCGGGTCGTCGAGGTGCTCGCCGACCGCCATCAGCTCCTCGTGCTCGACGACTGCGAGCACGCGTTGGACGAGGTCGCGGCGCTCGTGGAGCAGATCGCGCTCGGGGCACCCCGAGTGGACGTGCTGGCCACCAGCCGGGAGGCGCTGCGGGTCGACGGCGAGCGGGTGCTGCCGCTCGCCCCGCTCGACACCGAGGAGGCCGTCGCCCTCCTCGCGACCGGATCGGGGCCCTCGACCCCCGCACCTGCGTGGATCCGGCCGTGCTGCGGGAGATCTGCGCCCGGCTCGACGGACTGCCGCTCGCCCTGGAACTGGCCGCGGCACGGGTGCCCGCCACCGGGCTGCCGGGGCTGCTCCGCGCCCTGGACGACCCCCTCGACGGGCTCGGTCGCCCCCGGCGGAAGGCCGCGCCGCGGCATCGGTCGCTGCGCGATGTCGTTGAGTGGTCCTTTCGCCTGCTCGACGAGCCTGCCCGGGGGCTGTTCGTGCGGATGGGTGTGTTCGCGGGGCCGGTCGAGCCCGGTGCGGTCGCCGCCGTGTGCGGCGGCGAACCGGCCCTGCCCGACCTCGTCGAGCGCTCCCTGGTCCTGCGGTCGGACGGCGACCCGCTCACCTACGGGATGCTCGACACGCTGCGGGCGTTCGGCCGGGCCCACCTCGCCACCGACCCCGGCACCGCCGCGCTGCGCGCCCGCCACGCCGCCTGGGCGGTCGGGCTCGCGGGCGACACCGCCGCCGCCCGGGCCCGGCCGGACGAGGCCGCTGCGGTCCGGCGTTTCGTCGCGCACCGCGCCGACGTCGGGCGGGCGCACGCCTGGCTGTGCGCGCACGGCCCGTTGGAGGACCTGCTACGGCTCGCGCTTGTCTGCGCGGAGCTCGGCTACCAGCAGGTCCGGACGGACCTGGCAGAGCTCGCGGACGCGGCGTTGGCGGTGGCGGGCTGCGCTCCCGATGGCCCGGCCCCGGTCGCCGGGGCCACCGCGCACCCGTTGCTGGCGCGGCTGCTGGGGCTGTCCGCCGTCCCGTTCTGGCAGCGCGGCGAGCTGGACCGCGCGGCGGTCCGGGCTCGTGCGGCGCTGGAGCTCGCCGCGCGGCTCGATGACCCCGCGGCGGCCCGGGACGCCCACGAGGTGCTGGGCAACGTGGTCATGTTCGGCGGCGACCTCGCCACGGCGCTCGTCCACGGCGAACACGCGGTCGCGCTGTCACGGGCCGCGGCGGATCCGACGACCGAGCTGATGGCGCTGGTCGACTGCACGCTCGCCGCGGCCTACGCGGGTGCGCACGACCGGGCCGCCGCTTACGCCGCCACCGCGGCCGACCTGGCCGGGCGCCTCGGCTCCCCGCTGGCCCGCGGCTGGGCCGCGTACGCGGAGGGGGAGCGGCTGGCCGAGCGCGGCGACCCCGCGGCCGTCGGGCGGCTGGAGATGGCCCTCGCCGCGGCGGACGAGGTGGACGCCGTGTTCCTGGCTGGGGTGGCCCGCCACACCCTGCTCACCACCGCCGCCCGCGCCGACGGCCCGGACCTCACGCCTGCACGGCGGCTCGCCCGGTTCGGCCCCCTGCTCGACACCTGGCACGGCATGGGCGCGTGGACCCAGCTGTGGATCGCGATGCGTGCGCTTGCCGAAACCCTCTCCCGCTGCGACCGGCACGCCGAGGCGGCGACCCTGTTGGGCGCGCTGCGGACCAGCCCGCGCTCGGGGCGGGCGTCCGGGGCCGACTCGGCACGGGTGTCGGCGGTCGAGGCCGCGGCCAGGGAGGCGCTCGGGCCCCGGTTCGCGTCGCTGCAGGCCGAGGGGGCCGCGCTGGGTGACGCAGGCGCCGTCGCGCTGGCCCGGCGGCTGACCCGCCCGGCCCGGTGAGGCGCGCCCGGGGGAGGCGCGCCCGGGGGAGGCGCGCCCGGGGGAGGCGCGCCCGGGGGAGGCGCGCCCCTGCCTGCCGTGGGGGGTGATCGTTGGTTTGGTGCGCGGAGCGGCCAGATCCGGCCGGAAACGCGCCCAACCGGTGATCATGGTGGCTGGCGCCCCCGGTGGGCGGGCGCAGTACCGGCCCGTCGAGCCGCCTGCTACCCTGCGGAATGCGACCACCCCGTCGCGCGTTGAATCGCGCGTCAGGGCGCTCAAGTGGAGCCCCGCTCCCACCCGTGTCACCCCTGGTGGCCGGGTCCGGTCCTGCCGACGAGCCGAAGGCTCGTGGGCTGTGATCGTTTAGGGTCTCCGCTCCGTCGCGCCGGCCGACGTCGAAACGAGGAGACCCCATCACCACTGAGACACGCATCAACGACCGCATCCGCGTTCCCGAGGTCCGCCTGGTCGGGCCGAACGGGGAGCAGGTCGGCATCGTGCGTATCGAGGACGCCCTGCGGCTCGCCCAGGAGGCCGAGCTCGACCTCGTCGAGGTCGCGGCCCAGGCTCGGCCGCCGGTCTGCAAGCTCATGGACTACGGCAAGTTCAAGTACGAGAGCGCGCAGAAGGCCCGGGAGTCCCGCCGAAACCAACAGCTCACCACCATCAAGGAGCAGAAGCTCCGACCGAAGATCGACACGCACGACTACGAGACCAAGCGCGGGCACGTCCGGCGCTTCCTCGAAGGCGGCAACAAGGTCAAGGTCACGATCATGTTCCGCGGTCGCGAGCAGTCCCGCCCCGAGCTCGGGTTCCGGCTGCTGCAGCGCCTCGCCGAAGACGTGAGCGACGTGGGTGTGGTCGAGGCGACGCCCAAGCAGGACGGTCGCAACATGACAATGGTGATCGCACCAACCAAGAAGCCCCAGGCCAAGCGCCAGGCGCCCGCTCGCACCCCCGAGCCTGCGCCGCCCGCCTGACCGCACGCCGCACTGCCCACCGGCACCCCCCGCGGGTGCCGCCAGCGAAGGAACTGCCATGCCCAAGAACAAGACGCACTCCGGGATGTCCAAGCGGGTCAAGGTCACCGCTACCGGCAAGCTGATGCGCCAGCAGGCCGGTATGCGGCACCGCCTCGAGGTGAAGTCGAGCAAGGAGACGCGCGACCTGTCGCGCGTCGTGCCGATCAGCAAGGCCGACGCCAAGCGCGTCAAGAAGCTCATCGGCCGCTGACCGGAGCGACAATCGGCCGCTGAGCGGAGCTTGCGCAGCGACAATCGGCGCTGGGCGAGCCCACCCCTTTCCCGACGATCTAAGGACTGATCCCCATGGCACGCGTCAAGCGCGCGGTCAACGCCCACAAGAAGCGGCGCACCACCCTGGAGCTGGCCAGTGGCTACCGCGGCCAGCGGTCGCGGCTGTACCGCAAGGCGAAGGAGCAGGTACTCCACTCGCTGAACTACGCCTACCGCGACCGGCGCGCCCGCAAGGGTGACTTCCGCCAGCTGTGGATCACGCGTATCAACGCCGCCGCGCGCGCCAACGGCATGACCTACAACCGCTTCGTGCAGGGCCTCAAGGCAGCAGGCGTCGAGGTCGACCGCAAGGTGCTCGCCGACATCGCCGTCACCGACGAAGCCGCGTTCGCCGCGCTCGTCGAGGTGGCCAAGGCGAACCTGCCCGCCCAGCCCGCGAAGGGCTCGGCAGCCTGACCGCGATCCGCGAAGCCGAGCCGCCCCGCACGGAACGCGCCCCGCGCGTCGTAGCCGCCCGCAAGCTGCTGCGCCGCGCGGGTCGCGACCGAACGGGGCGGTTTCTTGTCGAGGGCGCACAGGCCGTCCGGGAAGCGCAGCGGCACGCGCGGGTGCGCGAGCTGTTCGTCACGGACGCCGCCGCGGCACGCCACCCTGACCTGGTCGGCCCGTCCGCGGTCCGGATCACCGACCGGGCCGCAGCGAGCCTCTCCGACACCGTCACCCCGCAGGGCATCTTCGCCGTCTGCGATCTGCTCGACGTGCCGCTCGACCGAGCGCTGCAGGGCGGGCCGCGGCTCGTCGCCGTCTGTGTGGCGGTGGCCGACCCGGGCAACGCGGGCACGGTCGTGCGGGTCGCCGACGCGGCGGGCGCCGACGCCGTCGTCCTCGCGGGCGACACGGTCGACCCGCACAACGGCAAAGCGGTACGCGCGTCGACCGGCTCGGTGTTCCACCTCCCGATCGCCCGGGCGCGCGACGCGACCGCGGCCCTCGACGCGTGTCGCACCGCCGGACTGACGACGCTCGTCGCCGACGCACATGGCGAGCTCGACCTGCACGACCCCGCCGTCGGGCCGCTGCTCGCCGGGCCCGTGGCCTGGATCTTCGGTGGCGAGGCGCACGGCGTCCCGGAGACCGTGGCCGAGCGCGCCGACCACCGCGTGCGGGTGCCGATCCACGGTCGGGCCGAGAGCCTCAACCTGGCCACGGCCGCGGCGGTATGCCTGTACGCGAGCGTGGGAGCGCGCCGCCTACGATCAGATCGCGATGATGAAGACACAGCACCACGCGGCGGGCCGTCGATGAGGCGGCCCGTGGTTTGGTCGCCGGAGAGAAAACAGTGACCGACGTCATGAACCTTCTGGACCCCGACGCGCTGGCTGCCGCCGTCGCCGCGGCCCGGGAGGCGTTCGCGGGCGCGACCGACCTCGCCGCGCTGGCCGCCGCCAAACCCGCCCACCTCGGCGACCGGGCCCCACTGCTGCTCGCCCGCCGCGAGCTCGGGTCCCTGCCGCGGCCGGACCGCGCCGACGCGGGCAAGCGGGTGAACGCCGCACGCGAGGAGGCCCAGCAGGCGTTCGACGCCCGGCACGCCGCCCTGGCGAGGGAGCGCGACGAGCGCGTGCTCGTCGACGAGACCGTCGACGTCACGCTCCCGTGGGACCGCAACCCGCGCGGCGCCCGCCACCCGCTCACCCAGCTCGCCGAGCGCATCGCCGACGTGTTCGTGGGGATGGGCTGGGAGGTCGCGGAGGGCCCCGAAGTCGAGTCGGCCTGGCTGAACTTCGATGCGCTGAACTTCCAGAAGGACCATCCGGCCCGGACCATGCAGGACACGTTCTACCTTGGCGAGAAGGAGGACGAGAAGCTCGTCCTGCGCACCCACACCTCGCCGGTCCAGGTCCGAGCGCTGCTGGAGCGCGAGCTGCCAGTCTACGTCGTGTGCCCCGGCCGCACGTTCCGCACCGACGCGCTGGACGCCACCCACACCCCGGTCTTCCAGCAGGTCGAAGGCCTCGCCGTGGACGTCGGCATCACGATGGCGCACCTCAAAGGCACGCTCGACGCGTTCGCGCGCGCGATGTTCGGCGCCGAGTCCCGCACACGGCTGCGCCCGTCGTACTTCCCCTTCACCGAGCCGTCCGCCGAGGTGGACGTGTGGTTCCCGGAGAAGAAGGGTGGCGCGGGCTGGGTCGAGTGGGGCGGCTGCGGGATGGTGAACCCGAACGTCCTGCGTGCCTGCGGCGTCGACCCAGCGGTGCATTCGGGCTTCGCGTTCGGCATGGGCATCGAGCGCACCTTGCAGTTCCGCAACAGCATCCCCGACATGCGCGACATGGTCGAGGGTGACGTGCGGTTCAGCCGTGCCTTCGGAATTTGAGAAAGGTCTTCCCGTGCGGGTCCTGCAGTCCTGGCTGTCCGAGCACGTTGCCGACCTGCCCTCGGCGGAGGCGACGGCCGAGGCGTTCGTGCGCGTCGGATTCGAGATCGAGGAGATCCATCCGGCGCCGGAGGTCAGCGGCCCGGTGAAGGTCGGCCGCGTGCTGGAGATCGAGGAGCTCCCCGGGCGCAAGAAGCCGATTCGGTGGTGCCGGGTCGACGTCGGCGAGGACACCCCACGCGGCGTGATCTGCGGGGCGACCAACTTCGCCGTGGGCGACCTTGTGGTCGTCACGCTGCCGGGCACGGTGCTTCCCGGCGGCTTCGAGATCTCCGCGCGCAAGACCTACGGCCACGTGTCCGACGGCATGATCGCTTCGGCTCGCGAGCTCGGCATCGGGTCCGACCACGCGGGCATCCTCGTGCTGCCCCCGCACACCGCCGAACCGGGCGACGACGCGCTGCCGCTGCTCGGGGCGCACGACCCGGTGATCGAGCTCACCATCACGCCGGACCGGGGCTACGCGTTCTCGGTGCGCGGGCTGGCGCGCGAGATCGCCATCGCCACCGACGTTGACTACGTCGATCCGGCGAGCCGGGTCGACGTGCCCATCGCCGAGGGCCCAGACGACGGTGGGGCATGGCCGGTCACCCTCGCCGACGACGGCTGCCTGCGCTTCGTCGCCCGCCGCGTGAACGGGGTCGATCGGACGGCGGCGTCGCCGTGGTGGATGCAGCGGCGCCTGCTCGGGGCCGGGATGCGGCCGATCTCGCTGATCGTCGACGTCACCAACTACGTGATGCTGGAGCTGGGCCAGCCGCTGCACGCCTACGACGCGGCCCGGCTGTCCGGCCCCATCGTGGTGCGGCGGGCGCAGACGGGGGAGTCGCTCACCACCCTCGACGACGTCGAGCGCCGCCTCGACCCCGACGACCTGCTCATCACCGACGACTCCGGCCCCATCGGGCTCGCGGGCGTGATGGGCGGGGCGTCGACCGAGATCCGGCCCGGCAGCGAGCCGATCGACGTCGTCATCGAGGCGGCGCACTTCGACCCGGCGACGGTCGCGCGCTGCGCCCGGCGGCACAAGCTGCCCAGCGAGGCGTCGCGCCGGTTCGAGCGCACGGTCGACCCGCAACTGCCGCCGGTCGCAGCGGAACGGGTCGCGGCGCTCCTGGTCGAGTTCGGCGGCGGCACGATCGCGGCAGGCCGCACCGACGCGGGCGCCGCGCCGTCCCGCGCGCCGGTGCGGATGGCGCTGGACCTGCCCGACCGGGTGGCGGGCGTGGCGTACCCGCCGGGGGCCACGGCGCGCCGGCTCGGTCAGGTGGGCTGCGCGATCGAGCTCGGGGCGGGCGCGGACGGGCGTGGGGAGGTCGTGGCGACGCCGCCGTCGTGGCGGCCGGACCTGGTGCAGCCCGCCGACCTCGTCGAGGAGGTGCTGCGGCTCGAGGGCTACGCGACGATCCCCTCGGAGCTGCCCGCCGCACCCGCAGGTCGGGGCCTCACGCCCGCGCAGCGGCGGCGCCGCGCGGTGTCGGTGGCCCTGGCCGAGGCGGGCTACGTCGAGGTGCTGCCGTTCCCGTTTGTGGGCCCCGCCACCTGGGACGCGTTCGGGCTGCCCGCCGACGACCCCCGCCGCCACACGGTGCCCGTGCGCAACCCGCTCGACGCCGACCGCGCCGAGCTGGCCACCACCCTGCTGCCGGGCCTGCTCGACACGCTCGTGCGCAACCGGTCCCGCGGGGCGGTGGACCTGGCGCTCTATACGGTCGGCCAGGTCGTGCTGCCGCATCGCGAGCAGCTGACGCTGCCCGAGCCGGGGGTCGACCGGCGCCCGTCGGACGCCGAGATCGCGCAGATCGCCGCCGCTTTGCCCGCCCAGCCCCTGCACGTCGGCGTGGTCCTGGCCGGGGATCGGGAGCCGCGGGGCTGGTGGGGCGACGGGCGGCGGGCGGGCTGGGCCGACGCCGTGCAGGCGGCCCGGATCGTCGGCCAGGCCGCGCGCGTGGAGCTGCGGGTCACCGCGGGCAACAACCCGCCGTGGCATCCGGGCCGCTGCGCGATGCTGCGGGTGGGCGACTTCCCGGTCGGCTTCGCGGGCGAGCTGCACCCGAAGGTGATCGACGCGCTCGGGCTGCCGCCGCGCACGTGCGCCATGGAGCTGGACCTCGACCTCCTGCCCCTGGTCGACGACCGTCCGGTCCCGCGGGTATCGCCGTACCCGCCGGTGGCCGTGGACGTCGCGCTGGTCGCCGCCGCGACGGTGCCGTCCGCCGCGCTGACGGACGCCCTGCTCGACGGCGGCGGCGACCTCCTGGAGGACGTGCGCCTGTTCGACGTCTACACCGGCGAGCAGGCGGGCCCGGGCAACCGGTCGCTGGCCTTCACGCTGCGCTTCCGCGCCCCGGATCGCACGCTCACCAGCGAGGAGGCCAACACGGCCCGCGACGCCGCCGTTGCGGTCGCGGCCCGGCGGCACGGGGCCCGCCTGCGCTGACCCGGGTCAGTGCCGACCCATACGGACGAGCTCGCGCAGCGGCGTGTCGGGCAGGTAGGCCCGGGTGAGCGCGATGCCGATCCGCGGCAGGTCGGCTTCGTCGCGGAAGAGGAGGTACATCGGTTCGTAGCGCGGCGCGAACTTCGTCTTGAACGCGTGCAGCGACCGGAACCCGTACATCGGCTCCAGCACCTCGCCGAGCGTGTCCAGAAGCCGGTCAAGGGCGGCGGCGCCCTCGGCGTCGCTCGCACGGGCCAGCGGTGCGCCGGACAGCGAGAGGAACTGCGCACCCTCGGACTGGAACGTGAGGCAGCTCGACGCGATGAGAAACTCCACGACCGGCCGGAACCCGTCGTGGCGGCGGCGCATCACGTCCAACGTCCAGCCCCGGATCTGGCCGTGACCGCCATACACCGGAAGCCACGAGGTGATGCCCTGCACCTGTCCCTGCGCGTTCTCGGCCAGGCCGACGCGCACGTGCGGGTCGAGGGCCTCGTCCACCCCGCCCAGGGTGAAGCCCATCTCCGGGAGCGCCTTGTCGCACACCCACTCCTCGGAGATGGCGCGCACCTGCGCCACCAGCGACCATCGCTCCTCGGCCAGCGTGACCATGCGGAACGTGATGCCCTGCTTGCCCGCCTTGTTGAGCGCGGAGCGGACGTCCTGCCAGGACTTGCCGCGGAACTGCAGGTCGGGGAGGTCGACGAGGGTGTCCTCGGCCACCTGGACGCGCTTCCAGCCCAGCTCCTCGGCCGCGTCCGCGGTCGGCTCGGTCGCCGAGAACAGGCAGGGCACCCAGCTGTTGCGCTCGCACATGGCGGCGTACGCCCGCACCGCCTCGGCCCGGTCCGCCGCCGGGCCCACCGGGTCGCCGAGGCCGATCGCGACGCCCGCGTGGCGCTGGTAGGCCAGGAACGCGTCGCCGTCGCGGAAGTAGCTGTTCTCCGGCCACGTCGCCATCCACGAGAGCGTGCCGCCACCGTGCTCCTGCAGCATCGCCACGGCGGCAGGCTGGTCGATCGCGGTGGACGCGGCGCTGTGCCGGACCCGTCGCCGCGACGGCACCCGGAACGCCCGGCGGCCGACGATGAGCACCACGAACAGCGCCGTCCACAGCAGCTCGTCGGCGGCGAAGCGGGGGATGCCGTCGTCGAGGTCGAACATGCCCCCGAGGGTGGCGGCGAGCACGCCCGCCACCGCGACGAGCAGCCCGACCGCCACGTTGAGACCCGCGATGACAACGGCGAACCACCAGGTCACCCGCTTGCCGTGGCGCAGCCCTCGCACCAGGAGGAGCGTGACGAGCAGCGTGATCCCGACGTCGATGGCGCTCTCGTTGCTGCCCAGGGTCGGGCCGAGCGGACCGTCGTTCGGCAGGAAATAGGTGACCATCCTGATCAGCGCGACCATGAGGAGTCCCGCGACGGCGATCAGCCGCCACTCGCGCCTGCTCGGGCGGGCGGCGACCGAGGGTCGGACCCCGCGGGTCAGCCGGGGCCCCAGCGCGAGCCCCGCGGCGACGGCGAAGAACCGCTCGAGGTCGGCGGGCGAACCGACGTAGACCGCCGCGACCAGCACGTAGATCCCGAGCGCGACCCGCACCCGCAACCGCCAGGGCGGCCGCAGCATGGCCGTCGCGACCGCGCCCGCGGCCACCGCGCCCGCCGAGAACCCGACGTCGAGCCGCTGCGCGGTCTGCACCGACCACGCCCAGTGCGGGCCCTGTACGGCCGCGAGGAAGAGGCTCGTCCCGAGCACGGCGAAGAGGTGGCCGAGCACCGTGACCGCGGCCGCCAACCGGGTGCCCATCCAGTACTCCGCCCAGCCGACGAGCAGCGCGAAGCTTGTCACCATCGGCAGGTAGTACCAGGGCTTGAGCGCGACGAACGCGCCGATGAAGGGCGTCCACCACCGTCCCGCGCCGAGCGACGGCACGCCGAAGCCGATGTAGGGGTACCAGTGCGCGTCGGCCGCCGTGCGCCACAGCGCCCCGCTCACCAGGCCTGCGACCAGCATGAGCACGACCACCGTCGTCGTGAACGGCAGCCTGCTCCACACGGTGAGCGTCTGTTGCGCCGCCCGGTGCAGACGGGGCGGATCGGCGGTCTTCTCGACCATGCGGTCACGGTCCCGCGTCGGCGGTCGGTCGGCAACGGTCCGATTGGTTTGCATTGAGTTACATAATCGTGCATAGTCATGCGCATGGTGCGGATCGCGGTGGCCGGAGCCAGCGGGTACGCCGGGGGTGAGCTGTTGCGGCTCCTGCTCGGACATCCGGAGGTGGAGATCGGCGCGCTGACGGCGGGTGGCAGCGCGGGCATGCGGCTGGGGGAACACCAGCCGCACCTGCTGCCCCTCGCCGACCGGGTGCTGGCCGACACAACACCGCAGACGCTCGCGGGCCACGACGTCGTCTTCCTCGCCCTCCCGCACGGCCGCTCCGCCGAGCTGGCCGCGGCGCTCGACGACGACGTGGTCGTGATCGACTGCGGCGCCGACCACCGCCTGTCCGACCCCGCCGCGTGGACGCGCTGGTACGGCGGCGCGCACGCGGGCGCCTGGCCGTACGGCCTGCCGGAGCTGCCCGGAGCCCGGGATGCCCTGCGCGGCGCCCGCCGGATCGCCGTCCCGGGCTGCTACCCGACCGCCGCGAGCCTGGCCCTCTTCCCGGCGCTCGGGGCCGGACTGGCCGCGCCCGAGGTCGTCGTCACCGCGGTCAGCGGCACGTCCGGGGCGGGCAGGTCGCTCAAGCCGCACCTGCTCGGCGCCGAGGTGATGGGCGCGCTCTCCGCGTACGGGGTGGGCGGGGTGCACCGGCACACGCCCGAGATCGTCCAGAACTTGTCGGTGGTCGCGGGTAAGAAGGTCGCCGTGAGCTTCACCCCCGTCCTCGCCCCGCTCCCGCGCGGCATCCTCGCCACGTGCACCGCGCCCACCTCGGCGTCGGCGGCGGAAGTCGTGGAGGCCTACGCCAAGGCCTACGCCGACGAGCCGTTCGTGCACCTGCTGCCCGAAGGAGTCTGGCCGAGCACGGGCGCCACCCTGGGCGCCAACACCGTGCACCTCCAGGTCACGGTGGATGCCGAGGCGGGCCGCCTCGTCGCGGTCGCCGCGATCGACAACCTCACCAAGGGCACCGCGGGTGGTGCCGTCCAGTGCATGAACCTCGCCCTCGGCCTGCCCGAGACCACCGCTTTGCCGACGACGGGAGTTGCGCCATGAGCGTCACGGGACCGAGTGGTTTCCGCGCCGCCGGTATAGCCGCCGGGATCAAGGACGGCGGGCGGCTCGATCTCGCTCTCGTCGTCAACGACGGCCCCGGCCGGGCCGCCGCCGGGATGTTCACCACCAACCAGGTGAAGGCCGCGCCCGTGCTCTGGTCGCGGCAGGTGCTCACTGCGGGTGCGCTGCGGGCCGTGGTCCTCAACTCGGGTGGCGCCAACGCGTGCACCGGGCCCGAGGGCTTCCAGACCACCCACGCCACGGCCGAGAAGGCGGGGGAGGCCGTGGGGTGCGGCGCGATCGAGGTCGCGGTGTGCTCCACCGGCATCATCGGCGAGCAGCTGCCCCGCGCCGCCCTGCTCGCGGGCGTCGAGAAGGCCGCCGCCGAGCTCGCCGCCACCCCCGAGGCGGCCACCGCCGCCGCCTCGGCCGTACTCACCACCGACACCCACCCCAAGCAGGCCCTCCACACCGCAGCGGGCTTCTCGGTCGGCGGGTTCGCCAAAGGCGCGGGCATGCTCGCCCCGGCGATGGCCACGATGCTGGTCGTGCTCACCACCGACGCCGTCGCCGACGCCGCCACCTGCGACGCTGCCCTGCGCACGGCCGTCGGCAGCACGTTCGACCGGCTCGACGTCGACGGCGGCACCTCCACCAACGACACCGTTCTGCTGCTCGCCTCCGGCGCCTCCGGGGTCACACCCAGCGCCGCCGAGCTCACCGCGGCCGTCCACGCCGCCTGCCGCGACCTGTGCCTGCAGCTGCAGGCCGACGCCGAGGGCGTCACCAAGCACGTCACAATCGCCGTGCGCGGCGCCCGCACGGAGGCCGACGCGCTGGCCGTCGCCCGCACCGTGGCGCAGGACAACCTCTGCAAGACCGCGTTCTTCGGCGCCGACCCCAACTGGGGCCGCATCGCGATGGCCGTCGGCCGCGCACCCGGCGAGGTCGATGCGGCGCGCCTCGGCATCACGATCAACGGCGTCCCGATGTGCCGTGCCGGGGTGGCCGCGGGCGATCGGCACGCCGCCGACCTCTCCGGCGTCGACGTCCTCGTCGAGATCGAGCTCGGGCTCGGCGAGGGTGCCGCGGAGATCCTCACTACCGACCTCTCCCACGGCTACGTCGAGGAGAACAGTGCCTACTCCTCTTGACGAGAAGCTCGCCAGGGCGGGCGAGAAGGCGGCGGTGCTCGCCGAGGCGCTGCCGTGGCTGCAGCGCTTCCACGGCCAGGTCGTCGTCGTGAAGTACGGCGGCAACGCGATGGTCGACGACCGCCTCAGGGCCGCGTTCGCGCAGGACATGGTGTTTCTGCGGCTCGCGGGCATCCTGCCGGTCGTCGTCCACGGCGGCGGCCCACAAATCACGGCGATGCTCGACCGGCTCGGCCTGCCCGCCGAGTTCCGCGGCGGCTTGCGCGTCACCACGCCGGAGACGATCGACATCGTGCGCATGGTGCTCGTCGGCCAGGTCGGGCGGGAGCTGGTCGGGCTGATCAACCAGCACGGGCCGTACGCGGTCGGCCTCTCCGGCGAGGACGCGCACCTTTTCATGGCGGAGAAGCGCACCGCGTTGGTCGGCGGCGAGGCCGTCGACATCGGCCTGGTCGGCGACGTCACCACGGTCAACCCGGACGCCGTGCTCGACATCGTGCGCGCCGGGCGGATCCCGGTGGTCGCGGGCGTCGCCCCGGACATCGAGGGCACCGTCTACAACATCAACGCCGACAGCGCGGCCGCCGCGCTCGCCGCCGCGCTGGGCGCCGCGAAGCTCGTCGTGCTCACCGACGTCGAGGGGCTCTTCGCGAACTGGCCCGACCGCGAGTCGGTGATCAGCGAGCTCACCGCGGCCGAGCTGGAGCCGCTGCTGCCGGGGCTGGCCAGCGGCATGGCGCCGAAGATGGAGGCCTGCCTGCGGGCGGTCCGCGCCGGTGTGCCGCGGGCGCACGTGATCGACGGGCGGGTGCCGCACTCGGTGCTCCTGGAAGTGTTCACCTCCGAAGGCGTAGGAACGATGGTGGTGCCGTCATGAGCGAGCTTGCGAGCGAATCCTCGGTACAGCGTGATCTCAGCGCGCGGTGGCAGGCCGCGATGATGAACAACTACGGCACCCCGCCGCTCGCGCTCGTGCGCGGCGCGGGTGCCGAGGTGTGGGACGCGGACGGCCGCCGCTACCTCGACCTGCTCGGCGGCATCGCGGTCAACGCGCTCGGCCACGCCCACCCCGCGGTCGTCGAGGCCGTCACCCGACAGATCGCCACGCTGGGCCACACGTCGAACCTCTACATCACCGAGCCGCCGCTGGCCCTGGCCGAACGGCTGCTGGAGCTGCTCGGCACCCCCGGTCGGGTGCTCTTCTGCAACTCCGGCGCCGAGGCCAACGAGGCCGCGTTCAAGATGGCCCGCCGCACCGGCCGTGCGAAGGTCGTCGCCGCCGAGGACGCGTTCCACGGCCGCACGATGGGCGCGCTCGCGCTCACCGGCCAGCAGAGCAAGAAGACCCCGTTCGAGCCGCTCGTACCCGGCGTGTCCCATGTGCCGTACGGCGATGTGGCCGCGCTGGCCGCCGCCGTCGACTCCGACACGGCCGCGGTCTTCCTCGAACCGATCATGGGGGAGGCGGGCGCCGTCACCCCGCCCGCGGGCTACCTCGCCGCCGCGCGGGAGATCACCGCGGCGCGCGGGGCGCTGCTCGTGCTCGACGAGGTGCAGACCGGGATCGGGCGCACCGGCGCCTGGTTCGCCCACCAGAGCGTGGGGGTCGTCCCCGACGTCGTCACGCTCGCCAAGGGGCTCGGCGGCGGCCTGCCCATCGGGGCGTGCATCGGCCTCGGCGCGGCGGGCGAGCTGCTGGAGCCCGGCCAGCACGGCACCACGTTCGGCGGCAACCCGGTCTGCGCGGCCGCGGCGCTCGCCGTGCTCGACACGATCGCCGCCGACGGGCTGTTGGAGCACACTGCGCTCGTCGGCAAGGGCATCGCCACCGCGGTCGAGGAGCTGGGACATCCGCTGGTCCGCGGGGTCGACGGCGCGGGGTTGCTGATCGGCATCCTCCTGGCGCGGCCGGTGTCGGCCGCCGTCGCCGCCCAGGCCCGAGCCGCCGGGTTCCTGGTCAACAACGCCGTGCCGGACCGGGTCCGCCTCGCCCCGCCGCTGGTGCTCAGTGAGGCGCAGGCCGAGGAATTCCTCATCGCGCTGCCCGGGATATTGGACGCCGCCAGGGTTTCCCCGCCCGCCGCGACCGGTGCCCGGCTCCCCGAGGCTGCTCCGCCCGAGGACACGAAGCGGCCGCGTTGATGCCTCGACACCTGCTGCGCGATGACGACCTCACCCCGGCCGAGCAGGCCGAGGTGCTGGAGCTGGCCGCCGCGATGAAGGCCGAGCCGTTCGGGCACCAGCCGCTCGCGGGGCCGAAGTCGGTGGCGGTGCTGTTCGACAAGGCCAGCACCCGCACCCGCGTCTCGTTCGAGGTCGGCATCGCGCAGCTCGGCGGCGCCCCGCTGATCATCGACGGGCAGGCGAGCCAGCTCGGCCGCGGTGAGACCATCGCCGACACCGCCCGCGTCCTGTCCCGCTACGTCGACGCGATCGTCTGGCGCACGGGCGACCAGTCGCGCCTCGCCGACATGGCCGCGGCGGCGTCGGTGCCGGTGGTCAACGCGCTCACCGACCAGTTCCACCCCTGCCAGGTCCTCGCCGACCTGCAGACGATCCGCGAGCGCCTCGGCCACCTCACCGGACGCACCTTGGTCTACCTGGGCGATGGCGCCAACAACATGGCCCATTCGCTGCTGCTCGGCGGGGCCACCGCAGGCATCACGGTTCGCATCTGCGCCCCGGCGGGCTTCCAGCCCGATCCCGAGGTGCTGCGCGACGCGAAGGCCCGCGGCGCCGAGACGGGTGGCGGCGCCGAGCTCGTGGCCGAGCCGCAGGCCGCCGTGGCGGGCGCGGACGTCGTCGTCACCGACACATGGGTGTCGATGGGCCAGGAGCACGACGGCCTGGACCGGGCCGCGCCCTTCCGGCTGCTGCAGGTCAACGCGGCCCTGATGGCCCGCGCGGCGCCGGGTGCGATTGCGCTGCACTGCTTGCCCGCCCACCGGGGCGACGAGATCACCGACGACATCCTCGACGCGCCCGACAGCGCGATCTGGGACGAGGCCGAAAACCGGCTGCACGCACAGAAGGCGCTTCTGACGTGGCTGCTCCGGCGCTGAACCGCGCGGGCCGGCACGCCCGTATCGTCGAGCTGGTCCGCGACCAGGCGGTGCACAGCCAGGCCGAGCTGCTCGGCCTGCTGGTGGCCGAGGGCATCGAGACCACCCAGGCCACCGTCTCCCGCGACCTCGACGAGCTCGGCGCGATCAAGGTCCGTGGCGCCTACGTCATCCCGGACGACGGCAGCCCCGTCCGCGGCGTGGAGGGCGGCACCGCTCGCCTCGCGCGGTTGCTGGGGGACCTGCTCGTCTCCGCGGACTCGAGTGGGAATCTGGCCGTGCTGCGCACCCCGCCCGGGGCCGCGCACTACCTGGCCAGCGCGCTGGACCGCGCCGCACTGCACGACGTCGTCGGCACCATCGCAGGCGACGACACTCTCCTGGTGGTGGCCCGTGAGCCCGTCACCGGCGCCCAACTCGTCGCGCTGCTGCGCGAATTATGACCTGCGCGAATTCTGACAAGGAGCAACGATCCTGTGAGCAAGGTCCTGACCTCCCTCCCGAAGGGCGAGCGCATCGGCATCGCCTTCTCCGGAGGGCTCGACACCTCCGTGGCGGTCGCCTGGATGCGCGACAAGGGCGGGATCCCGTGCACCTACACTGCCGACCTCGGCCAGGCCGACGAGCTGGACATCTCCGGTGTGCCCGCCCGGGCGAAGCAGTACGGCGCCGAGATCGCGCGTGTGGTCGACATCAAGCCGCAGCTGGTCGCGGAGGGCCTGGCCGCCCTGGCGTGCGGCGCCTTCCACATCCGGTCCGGAGGCCGGACGTACTTCAACACCACCCCGCTGGGCCGCGCCGTCACCGGGACGTTGCTGGTGCGGGCCATGCATGCCGACGACGTGAACATCTGGGGCGACGGCTCGACCTTCAAGGGCAACGACATCGAGCGCTTCTACCGCTACGGCCTGCTGGCCAATCCCGAGCTGCGCATCTACAAGCCGTGGCTGGACGCGGACTTCGTCGAGGAGCTCGGCGGGCGCGACGAGATGAGCAGGTGGCTCACCGCCCACGCGCTGCCCTACCGCGACTCGGCGGAGAAGGCGTACTCCACGGACGCCAACATCTGGGGCGCGACCCACGAGGCCAAGACGCTCGAGCACCTCGACGTGTCCCTGGAGACGGTCGAGCCGATCATGGGCCTCGAGTTCTGGGATCCGTCGGTCGCGATCGAGACCGAGGACGTCGCGATCACCTTCGTGGCCGGGTACCCGGTGGCGATCAACGGCAGGCGGTTCGCGGACGATGTCTCCCTCGTCCTGGAGGCCAACCGCATCGGCGGGCGCCATGGCCTGGGCATGTCCGACCAGATCGAGAACCGGATCATCGAGGCCAAGTCCCGCGGCATCTACGAGGCTCCCGGGATGGCCCTGCTCTTCGTCGCCTACGAACGACTGCTCACCGCGATCCACAACGAGGACACCGTCGCCAACTACCACAACGAGGGCCGCAAGCTCGGCAGGCTGCTCTATGAGGGGCGCTGGCTGGACCCGCAGGCACTGATGGTGCGCGAGTCGATCCAGCGCTGGATCGCCTCGCTCGTGACGGGCACCGTCACGCTCCGCCTGCGCCGTGGAGACGACTACACGATCCTCGACACCCAGGGGATCGGCTTCTCGTACCACCCCGACCGGCTCTCCATGGAGCGGGTCGAGAACGCAGCGTTCGGGCCGACGGACCGGATCGGCCAGCTCACCATGCGCAACCTCGACATCGCCGATTCCCGCGCCAAGTTGGAGGCCTACGCCGGGCAGCCGATGGAGCAGGGCACGGTGCTCGTCGAGCACGGCACGCTCTTCGGCGAGCTGCCCTCTGGCGGCTTCGACCGGATCGCCGCGCTGGACGGCGATCACGGCGTGTCCTCCGACGATGCCGCGCTCGAAGAGGGCACCGACTGATGACGGCCCCGAGATCCGCACTGTGGGGCGGGCGGTTCAGCCGCGGGCCTGCAGAGGCGCTGGCCGCGCTGAGCAAGTCCACGCAGTTCGACTGGCGGCTCGCGCCGTACGACATCCGTGGCTCCAAGGCGCACGCCCGCGTGCTGCACCGGGCGGGGTTGCTCACCGACACCGAGCTCAGCGGCATGCTCGACGCGCTGGCCAAGCTCGGCGCCGACGTCGAGTCCGGGGCGTTCGCCCCGGCGCCCGACGACGAGGACGTGCACACGGCGCTGGAGCGGGGGCTGATCGAGCGGGCGGGCCCGGAGCTCGGCGGCAAGCTGCGGGCCGGGCGCTCGCGCAACGACCAGGTCGCCACCCTGTTCCGGATGTGGCTGCGCGACGGGGCCGCGCGGGTCGCAGTGGGCGTGCTGGACGTCGTCGACGCGCTCGTCGCGCAGGCCGAGGCCCACCCCGACACTCCGATGCCCGGCCGCACCCACCTCCAGCACGCCCAGCCGGTGCTCCTGGCCCACCACCTGGCCGCGCACGCGCACGCCCTGCTGCGCGACGTCGACCGGCTGGCCGACTGGGACCGGCGTACGGCCGTCTCGCCCTACGGGTCGGGGGCATTGGCGGGCTCGTCGCTGGGTCTTGATCCTGAGGCGGTCGCGGGTGAGCTCGGCTTCGCCACCAGCGCGGCCAACTCGATCGACGGCACGGCCTCGCGCGACTTCGCCGCCGAGGCCGCCTTCGTCTGCGCCATGACCGCGGTGGACCTGTCGCGGGTGGCCGAGGAGGTCATCGTGTGGTCCACGGCCGAGTTCGGCTACGTCACCCTCGACGACGCCTACTCCACCGGCAGCTCGATCATGCCGCAGAAGAAGAACCCGGACGTCGCCGAGCTGGCCCGCGGCAAGGCGGGGCGCCTGATCGGCAACCTGGCCGGGCTCCTGGCCACGCTCAAGGGCCTGCCGCTGGCCTACAACCGCGACCTGCAGGAGGACAAGGAGCCGCTGTTCGACTCGGTCGAGCAGCTGGAGCTGTTGCTTCCCGCGGTCGCGGGCATGATCGGCACACTGAGGTTCCACACCGAGCGGCTCGCCGCGCTCGCGCCCGCCGGGTTCAGCCTGGCCACCGACGTCGCGGAGTGGCTGGTGCGCCAGGGTGTGCCGTTCCGGGAGGCACACGAGGCGGCCGGTGGGTGCGTGCGGGCCGCCGAGGCCCGCGGCGTGGGGCTCGACGCGCTCACCGACGCCGAGCTGGCCGCCGTCCACCCCGCCCTGCGGCCCGGGGTGCGCGATGTGCTCACCGTGGCGGGCTCGATAGCCTCGCGGGACGCCCGGGGTGGCACCGCGGCCGTCCGCGTCGCCGAACAGCTCACCGGGCTGCGCGCCGCGGCCGCTGCCGCCCGCGCCGCACTCGTTCCGTCCGGGAGGACCCTATGATCCGGCCGACCAACATCACGGCACCCGTTCCAGCCGCGGCACCGGTTGAGGAGCACTCTGGCATGACTTCCCCCGCCGACGTGGCGCGCCCCGACCTGGACCAGGCTCGATCCGCGTACGACGCGCTCGTCGCCCAGGGCATGAAGCTTGATCTCACGCGGGGCAAGCCGTCAGCCGCGCAGCTGGACCTCGCCGCCGAGCTGCTGCGCCTCCCCGGCGACCGCTACAAGGCCGCCGACGGCACCGACACCCGCAATTACCAGGGCCTCCAGGGCTTGCGGGAGCTGCGGGAGATCTTTGCGCCGGTGTTGCAGGTGCCCGTCGAGCAGCTCGTCGCGTTCGGCAACGGCAGCCTGGAGCTGATGCACGACACGCTCGTCAACGCGCTGCTCAACGCGATGCCGGGGGCGCCGCGCCGGTGGGTCGAGGAGGAGCGGGTCGTGTTCCTCGCGCCCGTCCCGGGCTACGACCGGCACTTCGGGGTGTGCGAGCGCCTCGGCATCGAGCTCGTTCCGGTGGCCATGACCGACGAGGGCCCCGACATGGATGAGGTCGAGCGGCTGGTCACGGCCGATCCGGCGGTCAAAGGCATCTGGTGTGTCCCGAAGTACTCCAACCCGACGGGTGCGGTGTACTCCGACGAGACGGTCCGGCGCCTCGCCACCATGTCGACGGCCGCGCCGGACTTCCGGATCATGTGGGACAACGCGTATGCGGTGCACACGCTCGTCGACGAGCCCGCGCCGATCGCCGACCTCCTCGCGCTCGCCACCGAAGCGGGCAACGCCGACCGCGTGTTCGTCTTCGGGTCCACGTCAAAGATCACGCTGGCCGGCGCGGGGGTGGCGTTCTTCGGTGCGTCGCCCGCCAACCTGGCGTGGTGGTTGGCCGTCACGAGCAAGCGGACCATCGGCCCGGACAAGGTCAACCACCTCCGGCACGCGATGTTCCTCCGCGACACCGCGGGCGTCACCGCGCACATGCGCAAACACCGCGAGATCATCGCGCCGAAGTTCGCCGCGCTCGAGCACATCCTCACCGAGAACTTCGCGGACACCCCGGGCGTCTCCTGGTCCACCCCGGAGGGCGGCTACTTCGTCACCCTGCGGGTGCCCGACGGCTGCGCGGCGGAGGTCGTGCGCCTGGCGAAGGCGGCGGGCATCGCGCTCACCCCGGCAGGCGCCACACACCCCTACGGCAAGGATCCCGAGGACGCGATCATCCGGTTGGCGCCGACGTTCCCGGTGCTCGACGAGGTGGAGAAGGCGATGGCGGGCGTCGCGGTCTGCGTGCGGCTGGCGCTCGCCCAGCGGTGACCCTGCTCGACCGCGGAGAGCTGGCCGCGGACGTGCTCCGCGCGGCCGTCCGGCTGCTCGGCTGCACGGTGGTGGCCGACACCCCCGAAGGCACGGTCGCGGTGCGTCTCGTGGAGGTCGAGGCGTACCGCGGCGCCGACGACCCGGCGTCACACAGCTTCCGGGGCCGCACCCCGCGCAACGCCGTGATGTTCGGGCCACCGGGGCACCTGTACGTCTACTTCGTGTACGGGATGCATTTCTGCGCCAACGTCACGTGCCTGCCCGACGGCGAGGCGGGGGCGGTCCTGCTGCGCGCGGGCGAGGTCGTCTCCGATCCCGCCGTGGCCCATGCCCGGCGGCCGAGCGCCCGGCGCGCGGCAGATCTCGCGCGGGGTCCGGCGCGGCTGGCGTCGCTGCTCGGCCTGAACCGTGCGGACAACGGTCTCGACCTCACCGACCCCGCGTCCCGGGTGCGTCTCTACGCCGGTGAGCCCGTCGATCCGCGTCTCGTGCGCACGGGCCCGCGCGTCGGTGTCGCGTCCGCGCACGACACGCCGTGGCGGTTCTGGATCGACGGCGCCGCGGCGGTGAGCGCCTACCGTCCGGGTCGCGGCGCCGCCCGCGGCGCACTGCCCACCCCGTAAACCGACTGCGCACCCCATCGGCCGACTGCGCACCCCATCGGTCGACTGCGCACCCCATCGGTGGGGTGCGCAGTGGCCCCGAGGGGTGCGCAGTCGGGAGTGCGGGA
This sequence comes from uncultured Actinomycetota bacterium, assembly GCA_963822805.1. Taxonomy (GTDB): domain Bacteria; phylum Actinomycetota; class Actinomycetes; order Mycobacteriales; family Pseudonocardiaceae; genus Pseudonocardia. Next base: position 273,592 of record CAWGIV010000016.1, read on the forward strand.
GGATCGGTGGCGTGAGCACCGACGTCCTTGACGAACTGCGGTGGCGCGGCCTCGTCGCGCAGAGCACCGACCCCGACGCGCTGCGGCGCGACCTGACCGCCGAGGTGCTCTCGCTGTACTGCGGGTTCGACCCGACCGCGCCCAGCCTGCACGCGGGCAACCTCATCCCGCTGCTCACACTGCGCCGGTTCCAACAGACCGGGGCGCGGCCGATCGTGCTCGCGGGCGGCGCCACCGGGATGATCGGCGACCCGCGCGACACGGGCGAGCGCAATCTCAACAGCGTGGCAACGGTCGCCGAGTGGGCGGACCGGATCAAGGGTCAGCTCGAGCGGTTCGTGGAGTTCGACGGCTCGCCGAACGGCGCGCTCGTCGTCAACAACCTGGACTGGACCGGCGGCCAGACCACCCTGGAGTTCCTGCGCGACGTCGGCAAGCACTTCTCGGTCAACGTCATGCTGGCGCGCGAGACCGTCAAACGCCGCCTCGCGACGGACGGCATGTCGTACACGGAGTTCAGCTACCTGCTGCTGCAGAGCCAGGACTACCTGCAGCTGTACCGGCAGCACGGCTGTCGGCTGCAGATCGGCGGCTCAGACCAGTGGGGCAACATCGTCGGCGGCGTCGAGCTGATCCGCCGCGTCGAGGGCGCCACCGTGCACGCGTTGACCACGCCGCTGATCACCGACAGCGAGGGCCGCAAGTTCGGGAAGTCGACCGGGGGCGGGAATATCTGGCTCGACCCGGCGTTGACCTCTCCGTACGCGTGGTACCAGTATTTCGTCAACGTCGCCGACGTCGACGTGGGTCGTTACCTGCGGATGTTCACGTTCCTGGAGCGCGCCGAGATCGAGGAGTTGGAGCGGGACGTCGCCGAGCGCCCCCACCTGCGCGCCGCACAACGACGGCTCGCGGCCGAGCTGACGACCCTCGTGCACGGGCCGCGGCAGACCGACCAGGTGGTGGGCGCGAGCAGCTCGTTGTTCGGCCGGGGTGACTTGCGGGCCCTCGACGCGGGCACGCTGGACGCCGCGCTGGCGGAGGTGCCGAGCACCGACGTGCGGCTGGCCGAGCGCCCCACGGTTGTCGACCTGCTCGTCGCGACCGGACTCACCCAGAGCCGCGGGGCGGCGCGTCGGGTGGTCGGTGAGGGTGGGGCGTACGTCAACAACGCGAAGGTGACCGACGCCGACTGGATACCCGCCCCGTCCGATCTCCTGCCTGGCGGCTGGCTCGTCCTGCGCCGCGGCAAGCGCAGCCTCGCGGGGGCCAAAGTCAGCCCCTGATCGGGCGGGCGGACGGACAAACAGACCCCCGCCGTCACCCGGCCGCACGGACCGTGTACCGTGGTTCTCATCGGTCGCAGGGGTTGAACAAGCGCCAACGACCATGTACCTTGGAACGGTTGCCCCGGCTCAGCCGATGGGCAGCAAAAGATGATCAAGCCCCGGAGCCCGCCTTGCGGTGGGCGATGGTGTGCGGGTGTCTTTTGAGAACTCAACAGTGTGTCGAGCTTATTTTTTCTGGTTTTGTGCCAGTTTTGTTTTTGTGTTTTTGGTCAGGGTTTTTGTTGGAGAGTTTGATCCTGGCTCAGGACGAACGCTGGCGGCGTGCTTAACACATGCAAGTCGAACGCGCCTGCTCTTTTTGGGGTGGGTGAGTGGCGAACGGGTGAGTAACACGTGGGTGACCTGCCCTGCACTCTGGGATAAGCCTGGGAAACTGGGTCTAATACCGGATATGACACTGTCTCGCATGGGGTGGTGTGGAAAGTTGCCTCTTTTGGGGGTTTCGGTGTGGGATGGGCCCGCGGCCTATCAGCTTGTTGGTGGGGTGATGGCCTACCAAGGCTTCGACGGGTAGCCGGCCTGAGAGGGCGTCCGGCCACACTGGGACTGAGACACGGCCCAGACTCCTACGGGAGGCAGCAGTGGGGAATATTGCGCAATGGGCGGAAGCCTGACGCAGCGACGCCGCGTGGGGGATGACGGCCTTCGGGTTGTAAACCTCTTTCGACTTCGACGAAGCATCTTCGGGTGTGACGGTAGGGGTGGAAGAAGCACCGGCCAACTACGTGCCAGCAGCCGCGGTAACACGTAGGGTGCGAGCGTTGTCCGGAATTATTGGGCGTAAAGAGCTCGTAGGCGGTGTGTCGCGTCGGCCGTGAAAACCTGCAGCTTAACTGTGGGCGTGCGGTCGATACGGGCATCACTGGAGTTCGGCAGGGGAGACTGGAATTCCTGGTGTAGCGGTGAAATGCGCAGATATCAGGAGGAACACCGGTGGCGAAGGCGGGTCTCTGGGCCGATACTGACGCTGAGGAGCGAAAGCGTGGGGAGCGAACAGGATTAGATACCCTGGTAGTCCACGCCGTAAACGTTGGGCGCTAGGTGTGGGGGCCATTCCACGGTTTCTGTGCCGCAGCTAACGCATTAAGCGCCCCGCCTGGGGAGTACGGCCGCAAGGCTAAAACTCAAAGGAATTGACGGGGGCCCGCACAAGCGGCGGAGCATGTGGATTAATTCGATGCAACGCGAAGAACCTTACCTGGGTTTGACATGCGCCAGACGCCGGTAGAGATGCCGGTTCCCTTGTGGTTGGTGTGCAGGTGGTGCATGGCTGTCGTCAGCTCGTGTCGTGAGATGTTGGGTTAAGTCCCGCAACGAGCGCAACCCTCGTTCCATGTTGCCAGCATGCGGTAGTGATATCGTGGTGGGGACTCATGGGAGACTGCCGGGGTCAACTCGGAGGAAGGTGGGGATGACGTCAAGTCATCATGCCCCTTATGTCCAGGGCTTCACACATGCTACAATGGCTCATACAGAGGGCTGCGAGACCGTGAGGTGGAGCGAATCCCTTAAAGTGGGTCTCAGTTCGGATCGGGGTCTGCAACTCGACCCCGTGAAGTCGGAGTCGCTAGTAATCGCAGATCAGCAATGCTGCGGTGAATACGTTCCCGGGCCTTGTACACACCGCCCGTCACGTCACGAAAGTTGGTAACACCCGAAGCCCATGGCCCAACCCGCTTGCGGGGGGGAGTGGTCGAAGGTGGGACCGGCGATTGGGACGAAGTCGTAACAAGGTAGCCGTACCGGAAGGTGCGGCTGGATCACCTCCTTTCTAAGGAGCTCCCCGTGTTGGGGGGTGTCCAGGCATGCGCATGGTCAACGATTGTGTTGGTGTGTGGTGTGTTTGGCTCCTTTTCTCGAAAAAGTTCACGCCCTTTGCATGTTGTTGAGGGGGGTGTGGCTGGGTGGAACATGTGACCAGAGAATTTTCTCGCGCCTGCTGTGGTGGGTGTGGGGGTTCGGCACGCTGTTGGGTCCTGAGGAGACACCTTGTTGGGGTTTTCTTGGTGCCGTCTCCGGCTTGGACCATCTAACGCATCCCGGCTTTTGAGTGAGTGTGGGTGTGGTGGTGGTTGTTGTGGGTTGGGGTGTGGTGGTGTGTTGAGTGTTGCATAGTGGATGCGAGCATCTTTTTTTGTGTCTGGTTTTGTGGTTTGTGGTGTTTGTTGTGGTGAAGTGTTTTAGGGCACAGGGTGGATGTCTGGGCATCAGGAGCCGATGAAGGACGTGGGAGGCCGCGATAGTCCTCGGGGAGTTGTCAACCGAGCTGTGATCCGAGGGTGTCCGAATGGGGAAACCCAGCACGTGTTATGACGTGTTACCAACATCTGAATGACATAGGGTGTTGGGGGGAACGTGGGGAAGTGAAACATCTCAGTACCCGCAGGAAGAGAAAACAACATGTGATTCCGTGAGTAGTGGCGAGCGAAAGCGGAGAGTGGCTAAACCGTGTTCGTGTGATACCCGGCAGGGGTTGCGGATGCGGGGTTGTGGGGTTGTGACGTGAGGGTTCTGCCGGATCCTCGACGATCGTGTGTGGTGTTAGTGGAACGTTTCTGGGATGGGCGGCCGTAGTGGGTGAGAGCCCCGTACGCGAAAACATCACACGGGTTGTGGTCATGATACCCGAGTAGCAGCGCGCTCGTGGAATGTGCTGTGAATCTGCCGGGACCACCCGGTAAGCCTGAATACTCCCTGGTGACCGATAGCGGACAGTACCGTGAGGGAATGATGAAAAGTACCCCGGGAGGGGAGTGAAAGAGTACCTGAAACCGTGTGCCTACAAGCCGTCAGAGCCGATGCTTCCGTGCCGTCCTTCGTGGGTGGTGTGGGGGTGGTGATGGCGTGCCTTTTGAAGAATGAGCCTGCGAGTCATGTTCCGTGGCGAGGTTAACCCGTGGTGGGGTAGCCGTAGCGAAAGCGAGTCCGAAGAGGGCGTTGCTGTCTCCTTGTGGGATGGTGGAGTCGCGGGGTGTGGACCCGAAGCGGAGTGATCTACCCATGGCCAGGGTGAAGCGGCTGTAAGAGGTCGTGGAGGCCCGCACCCACCGGGGTTGAAAACCCGGGGGATGAGTTGTGGGTAGGGGTGAAAGGCCAATCAGACTCCGTGATAGCTGGTTCTCCCCGAAATGCATTTAGGTGCAGCGTTGCGTATGGGTGCCGGAGGTAGAGCACTGGATGGGTGAGGGGGCCGACAAGCTTACTGAACTCAACCAAACTCCGAATGCCGGTACTTGTGAAGCGTGGCAGTGAGACTGCGGGGGATAAGCTTCGTGGTCGAGAGGGAAACAGCCCGGATCGCCGGCTAAGGCCCCTAAGTGTGTGCTCAGTGGGAAAGGATGTGGGATCGCCGAGACAACCAGGAGGTTGGCTTAGAAGCAGCCATCCTTGAAAGAGTGCGTAATAGCTCACTGGTCAAGTGGTCCTGCGCCGACAATGTAGCGGGGCTCAAGCACACCGCCGAAGCCGCGGCAACAACCCTTTCAGTTCGGCTGGGGGTGTTGGGTAGGGGAGCGTCCTGCATCCGGCGAAGCCTCCGAGTGATCGAGGGGTGGAGGGTGTGGGAGTGAGAATGCAGGCATGAGTAGCGAATGCAGAGTGAGAATCTCTGCCGCCGGATGACCAAGGGTTCCTGGGCCAGGTTGTTCCGCCCAGGGTGAGCCGGGACCTAAGGCGAGGCCGTCAGGCGTAGTCGATGGAGGACGGGTTGATATTCCCGTGCCCGTGGTGGTGCGTCCGTGTCGAGGCCGGTGATGCTGACCATCCGAACCTTGCCTGTCCTGCCTTTCGGGGTGGGGGGTGGGGGGAGCGTGGGACCCGATCCGGTAGTAGGCAAGCGATGGGGTGACGCAGGAGGGTAGTCCCGCCGGGCGTTGGTTGTCCTGGTGTAAGCCCGTGGCCCGCTGCCCAGGTAAATCCGGGTGGCTGTCTTGGATGACGGGGGTGAGGGGTGATGCGTAGCCGTGTGTGGCGAAGTAGGGTGATCCCATGCTGTCGAGAAAAGCCTCTAGCGAGTGCCGTCATGGCCCGTACCCTAAACCGACACAGGTGGTCAGGTAGAGGATACCGAGGCGATCGGGTGAACTGTGGTCAAGGAACTCGGCAAAATACCTCCGTAACTTCGGGAGAAGGAGGACCGCTGCTGGTGAGGCCCCGTTGCGGGCTGGCTGGTGGTGGTCGCAGAGACCAGGCCCAAGCGACTGTTTACTAAAAACACAGGTCCGTGCGAAGTCGTAAGACGAGGTATACGGACTGACGCCTGCCCGGTGCTGGAACGTTAAGAGGACCTGTCAGCCCCCTGTGGGGGGTGAAGCGGAGAATTGAAGCGCCAGTAAACGGCGGTGGTAACTATAACCATCCTAAGGTAGCGAAATTCCTTGTCGGGTAAGTTCCGACCTGCACGAATGGCGTAACGACTTGGGCGCTGTCTCGACCACAGACTCGGCGAAATTGCAGTACGAGTAAAGATGCTCGTTACGCGCGGCAGGACGGAAAGACCCCGGGACCTTTACTACAGCTTGGTATTGGTGCTCGGTTCGGTTTGTGTAGGATAGGTGGGAGACTGGGAAGCGGCCACGCCAGTGGTTGTGGAGTCGTTGTTGAAATACCACTCTGGTCGGATGGGGTGTCTGAACCTCGGGCCCTGATCGGGTTCAGGGACAGTGCCTGGTGGGTAGTTTAACTGGGGCGGTTGCCTCCTAAAGGGTAACGGAGGCGCCCAAAGGTTCCCTCGGCCTGGTTGGCAATCAGGTGGTGAGTGTAAGTGCACAAGGGGGCTTGACTGTGAGACCGACGGGTCGAGCAGGGACGAAAGTCGGGACTAGTGATCCGGCATCTCCTGGTGGAAGGGGTGTCGCTCAACGGATAAAAGGTACCCCGGGGATAACAGGCTGATCTTGCCCAAGAGTCCATATCGACGGCATGGTTTGGCACCTCGATGTCGGCTCGTCGCATCCTGGGGCTGGAGTAGGTCCCAAGGGTTGGGCTGTTCGCCCATTAAAGCGGTACGCGAGCTGGGTTTAGAACGTCGTGAGACAGTTCGGTCCCTATCCGCCGCGCGCGTTGGAGACTTGCGGAAGGCTGTCCCTAGTACGAGAGGACCGGGACGGACGGACCTCTGGTGTGCCAGTTGTCCCGCCAGGGGCACGGCTGGTTGGCTATGTTCGGAAGGGATAACCGCTGAAGGCATCTAAGCGGGAAGCTCGTTCCAAGATGAGGTCTCCCACCCACCTTTGTGTGGGGTAAGGCCCCCTGTAGACGACGGGGTTGATAGGCCGGAGATGGAAGCGCCGTGAGGTGTGGAGTTGACCGGTACTAATAGGCCGAGGACTTACCACAACATTTTCTGCGGGCCATTGAGCCGGTCGCAGCGAAGACTCGCATCCACTGTGTGACCCTGAGCACACCACCACACCCGCGCCCCGCGGCCTCGGCCGGGGCGGGGGCGGGTGAAACACGCATTGTGAATAGTGTTGTCGGTGGTTTTGGCGGAGGGGGTACGCCCGGTCCCATCCCGAACCCGGAAGCTAAGCCCTCCAGCGCCGATGGTACTGCACTCGACAGGGTGTGGGAGAGTAGGACACCGCCGACATCAAATCGAAAAGAAATGGGGGAGAGGCACACGCCTCTCCCCCATTTTTGCGTCCACGGGCCGCTGCGGTCGGGCGCGCGCGGTGGTCGCCGCGGGGTTTGTATCCTTGTGTAGTGAGTATGGCGGATGGTTCCGGTCGTGAGGACGCGCGTCGGGGTGGCGGCGGCGGTGATCGGAATCGTTCGGCGGCGCGGGGTAGCCAACGCGGCGAGCGGGCCGATGATCGGCGTGGCGGCGCGGGGCGAGGCGACGACCGCGGTGGTGATCGCTACGACCGACGTCCCGATCGGGGCGGTGGCCGCGGGGCCTCGGGCGGCGATCGGGGCTACGACCGACGAGACAGCCGGGATCGCGACGGTGACCGCCGTGGCTTCCGGAGCGCTGACGACCGGTCGGCGCGCGCAGGCGGGGGCTGGCGTGCGGACGGCCCGCGGGGTGACGAGCGCGGCAGCGGCTGGCGCGAGGGTGCTACGCGCCGGGACGACCGGGGCAGTGGCTGGCGCGATGCCGGCCCACGTCGTGACGAACAGAGCCGCAGCGGTCGGCCCAACGCCGGCCCACGTCGTGACGATCGAGGCGGTGCCGGCTGGCGGGAAGGCGGCCGCCGGGATGACCGGGGAAATGTCAGGCGTGACGGCGACCGTCGGGACGAGCGCCGCGGCAGTGGTTGGCGGGCGGCTGAGCCCCGCAGCGACGACCGCAGTGAGCGCCAGGGTGCCGCCCGTGACGGGAGCGGCTGGCAAGAAGGTGCGCCCGCCGCGATGATCGCGGTGGCGGTCGCGAAGGTGGCCGCCGTGACGGCGGCGGCCGGCAAGACGGTGCGCCCCGCCGCGATGATCGCGGTGGCGGTCGCGAAGGTGGCCGCCGTGACGGCGGCGGCTGGCGGGAAGGTGCGCCCCGCCGCGATGATCGCGGTGGCGGTCGCGAAGGTGGCCGCCGCGACGATGGCAGCGGGGGGCGCGACAGCCGGAGCGGCGGCTCACGTGCGGGCGCCCACCGGTACGACGACAACCGCGGCGATAGGCGCCGCGACGAGCGGGGCAGCGGATGGCGCGACAGCGCTGGCCGCCGCGACGACCGGTCCGACAGCCGCGCGCCGCGCTGGAGCGCGGAGGGCGGACTTCGCGACAGCACGGACGGTCGAGGCCGGGGCGGCGACGACGGCCGACGGCGTGGAGAGCAGTCCCGCGCAGGCGGGCGGTTCGAGCGCCGCGATGATGACCGGGGGCGCCCGGACGGCCGTGACCGGACCCGCAGGCACGGCGATGGCGCCGACGGTCGGGACGGCGCGCGGCGGTACGAGGAGCGGGGTCGCGACGGTGACCGACGTCGTCCGTACGACCGGAGCTCCGGCGGCGGGAACGCCGCGCAGAGCGGGGCGCCGCATCGACGGGACGGCGACAGTCGCCCGCGCAACGCCGGGCGTGAGGATTCGACCGCTCCAGGCGCGCGGACCGGAGACGTTCGTGAGGGCCGTTGGTCGGACACCTGGTCGGACCGTCGGCGGGACGCGCGGTCCGATTCCGGGGGGCACGATCATCGGCCAACTCGGTCGGGAGCACCCCCGGCACCGCCGCTGCCGGACACGATCGCGGCGTCCGCGCTGGACGCGGCGGCCCGCCGCGACCTCGGCGGCCTGCAGAAGGATCTGGCCGAGGCCGTGGCACGGCACCTCGTCGCGGCCGGGACCCTCGTCGATGACGACCCGGCCGCCGCGCTCGCGCACGCCCGTTACGCCAGGCGGCGGGCCTCGCGCATCGCGGTCGTACGGGAGGCCGCGGGAATCACGGCCTACCACGCGGGCGAGTGGGCCGAGGCGCTGGCCGAGCTGCGCGCCGCGCGCCGGATGGGCGGCGGTCCCGGCCATCTGGCCGTGATGGCCGACATCGAGCGGGCCATGGGCCGCCCCGAGCGGGCGATCGAGCTGGCCCGCGGCCCGGAGTCGCGGGAGCTGGGCCGGAGCGCCCAGATCGAGCTCGCCATCGTCGTGGCCGGGGCGCGCAGGGACCTCGGCGAGCTCGACGCGGCCGTCGTCGCATTGCAGGTGCCGGAGCTGGAGCCGAGCCGTCGGGATCCGTGGAGCGCGCGGCTGTTCTACGCCTACGCCGACAATCTCCTGGCCGCCGGGCGCGAGTCCGACGCCCTCCAGTGGTTCGTACATGCCGCCGACGCCGACGCCGACGGCGAGACCGACGCAGACGTCCGGATCGCCGAGCTGACGGGCGAACCGTTGGCCGACGATGGGATCGAGTTCGCGCTCGACGAGGAGTACCCAGCCGACGAACCCGCCGTTGTCGACCCGGCGGCAGCCGACGCCGCCGACCATTCGGCGGGCGATGCGACCGATAATGCTGGCGATGTGGCGGACGAGGACGCCGCCGACCACCCGCCAGGCGACGCGATCGATCACACGCCCAGCGACACGGCTGACGACGGTTCCGACGACCCGGCCGACGGAGCGGGTCGCACGGCCGACGAACCCGCCGTCAACCCGGTCGACAACCTCGCCGACAACAGGGCCGGAGCCCCGAGAGTCGCCGCGGCGGGGTCGACCGACCCAGGCCCTATACCGACGGCGAATGGGTGCGCGACGCACGGCGAGCCCACACCGTCCGACTCGGTACCGGCGGCACGCAGCGAAGCAGAACCCCGGTGAGCGATCTCCTCGATCGGCACGACGTGTTGCTCGCGGACCTCGACGGCACTCTCTACCGGGGCGCGCGCGCGGTGCCGGGCGCGGTCGAGGCCGTCCGTGGCGCCGCGGCCCGTGGGGTGCGCACGGTCTTCGTTACCAACAACGCTTCACGCCGCCCGGTCGACGTCGTCGCCCACCTCACCGAGCTCGGCTTCCCCGCCACCGACGCCGACGTCGTCACCAGCGCACAGGCGGCCGCCGCCATGCTCGCCGAGCAGCTGGCGCCGGGATCCGCGGTGTTCGTCGTCGGCACCGACGCGCTGGCCGCCGAGGTCACCGGCGTCGGGCTGACGGTCACCGCGGACGCCGACGACGCCGTGGCCGTCGTCCAAGGCCACAGCCCCGACACGGGCTGGCGCGACCTCGCGGCGGCCACCCTCGCCCTGCGCGCGGGTACGGTCTGGGTCGCCTGCAACCTCGACCCGACGCTGCCCACCGAACGGGGTCCGCTGCCCGGGAACGGCGCGATGGTCACCGTCTTGCGGATCGCGTCCGGACGGGAGCCGCAGGTGGCGGGCAAGCCCGCGCCCGCGCTGGTGAACGCTTCCGTGCAGCGGGTGGGCGCGCGTCGCCCGTTGATGATCGGCGATCGGCTGGACACCGACATCGAGGGCGGCGTGGTCGCGGGCATGCCGACCCTGCTGGTGCTGACGGGCGTGTCCGGCGCCGCCGAGCTGCTCCCCGCACCTGTCCGACGCCGCCCCGAATACATCGCCGCCGACCTCCGCGGTCTCACCCAGGATCCCGCCGAACTGGCACCGGGACCGCGGCCGGGATGGACTGTGCACGGGGGCGCCGGACACTGGACGTTGACCGGCAGCGGCGATCCCGTCGACGCGCTGCGGGTGCTGTGCGGCGCGCACTGGGCCGACGGGGGCGGACCGATCACGGTCACGGGCGGCGACCGTAGCGCCGCGGACGCCCTGGAAGCCCTCGGATTGTCCCTCGAATCGTCACAGGCCTCAGCTACCGTGCACTCATGACCGCAGCCGTTCCGGGGCCGCCGCCGCGGGCCGTCGATCCCGCGGAGGTCGTCGGCGCGGCGATGGCGGGTCTAGAAGGGCTGGCCGAGCGTCCCCTTGCCGAGCACGTCGCGGCGTTCGAGCGGGTGCACGCGGCGCTCGGTGAGGCGCTCGCCGCGGGCGAGGAGTGAGGGTTGTGGTCACCAGGGCCCGCCTGGATGCCGAGCTGGTGCGCCGCGGTCTGGCCCGCTCGCGGGGGCAGGCCGCCGAGCTGATCGAGCAGGGTCGCGTGGCCGTGCGCGGTGTCACCGCGGCGAAGGCGGCCACCGTCGTAGATCGCGACACCCCGGTCTCGGTGGTCGCCACGGCCGAACGGCAGTGGGCGTCCCGCGGCGCTCACAAACTGATCGGCGCGCTCGACGCGCTGGAGCTCGATCCGGCGGGCCTGCGCTGCCTCGATGCGGGCGCCTCCACCGGCGGCTTCACCGATGTTTTGCTCGAGCGGGGCGCCGCGCAGGTCGTGGCCGTCGACGTCGGCTACGGGCAGCTCGTGTGGCGGCTGCAGAGCGACGACCGCGTCCAGGTGCACGACCGCACCAACGTCCGCGCGCTCACGCCCGCGGAGATCGGCGGGGTCGTGCAGCTCACCGTCGCGGACCTCTCGTTCATCTCGCTGCGCACGGTGCTGCCCGCGCTTGCGGCATGCACCGCGGGCATCCTGCTCCCGATGGTGAAACCCCAGTTCGAGGTGGGCAGGCAGCGGCTCGGTGCGGGCGGCGTCGTGCGCGAGCCTGCGCTGCGGCTCGCCGCGCTGCGCGGCGTCGCCACGGCGGCCCGTGAGCTGGGGTGGGGGCTTGCCGGTGCCGTCGCCAGCCCGTTGCCCGGCCCGTCGGGCAACGTCGAGTTCTTCCTGTGCCTGCGCCGCGACGGCGAGGACGTCGGGGACGAGGCACTGGCGGCGGCCGTGGAGGCGGGTCCGCCGTGACCCGCGAGGTCCTGGTCGTCCTGCATGCGGGCCGCGCGACGAACCTGCGCACGGCCGGGGCGGTGGCCGTGCAGTTCGCCAAGCACGGCATCCGGCTGCGGGCGATCGAGGAGGAGTGGGCCGAGGTCGTCGCCACCGGCCTCCCGGCGGCGATGCGGCCGCGGATCGTGGAGGGCAGGCCGGGCTGCGCCGAAGGCGTGGAGGTCGTGCTCGTCCTCGGCGGCGACGGCACCGTCCTGCGGGCCGCCGAGCTGGCCCGGCCCACCGGGGTGCCGCTGTTGGGCGTCAACCTCGGGCATTACGGCTTCCTCGCCGAGGCGGAGGAGGAGTTCCTCACCGGGGCCGTCGACGCCATCGCCTGTGGCAACTACGCGGTCGAGGAGCGGATGACGATCGACGCGGTCGTCCGGCGCAACGGGCACGTCCTCGCCCGCACATGGGCGTTGAACGAGGCCGCGATCGACAAGTCGACGCGTGAGCGGATCCTGGAGGTGGTGCTGGAGGTCGACGGGCGGCCGGTGTCGGCGTTCGGCTGCGACGGTGTGCTGTGCGCCACCCCGACCGGCTCCACGGCCTACGCGTTCTCCGCGGGCGGACCGCTGGTGTGGCCGCAGGTGGAGGCGTTGCTGCTGGTGCCGAGCAACGCCCACGCCCTCTTCGCGCGCCCGATGGTGATCTCGCCGGACAGCCATGTGGCGGTGGAGATCGCCCCGTCCGGACCGCATGCGGTGCTCGACTGCGATGGGCGGCGCACCTTCCCGCTGCCCGCGGGCACCCGGGTCGAGGTCACGCGCGGTGTGCGTGCGGTGCACATGGTGCGGCTCGACGGGCGGCCGTTCGCCGACCGCCTGGTGCGCAAGTTCGACCTTCCGGTGCGCGGCTGGCGCGGTGCGCCGACGACCCTCGGTGACGCGCCGTAGGCTGCCGCCATGCTGGCCGAGATGCGGATCCAGGGCCTCGGCGTGATCGACGACGCCACGCTGGACCTGGATCCGGGGCTCACCGTCCTCACCGGTGAGACCGGGGCGGGCAAGACGATGGTGGTCACCGGCCTCACTCTGCTCGGCGGGGGCCGCGCGGAAGCCTCGCGGGTGGCGGCCGGGGCGCGGCGCGCGGTCGTCGAGGGCCGGTTCAGCGCCGAGCCCGCCGCGCTCGCCGTGGCCGACGAGGTGGGGGCCGATCCCGATGAGGACGGCACCCTGATCGCCGTCCGCACCGTCGGGGTCGACGGGCGCTCCCGGGCGCACCTGGGTGGGCGGTCCGTGCCGGTGGGCGTCCTGGGCAGGCTGGCGGAGGCCACGCTGGCCGTGCACGGCCAGAACGACCAGCTACGGCTGCTGCGCCCGGCCGAGCAGCGGGCGTTGCTGGACCGCTTCGCGGCCGACACGATCGCCGGGCCGCTGAGGCGCTACCGGGCGGTGCGGGCCGAGTGGCTACGGATCGCCGCCGAGCTCGTCGAGCGTCGCGACGGCGCCCGCCGCCTCGCGCGGGAAGCCGACCTGTTGCGCCACGGGCTCACCGAGATCACCGCCGTCGACCCGCAGCCGGGGGAGGACGTCGAGCTCGTCGCGCAAGCCCGGCGGCTGGCGGAAGCCGACGACCTGCGGACGGTCGCCGCGGCCGCGCAGGCCGCGCTCGTCGGCGTCGAGGACGTGCCCGACGCGCCCGCCGCGCTGGCGCTGATCGGCGAGGCGCGGCACCGCCTCGCCGCCGCGGGCGACGCCGAGCTGTCCGTCTTGGACGCGCGGCTCGCGGAGGCGTTGGCGCTGCTCGGGGACGTCGGCGCGGAGCTCACCGGCTACCTCGACCGACTGGACGCCGACCCCGAGCGGCTCGCCGCCGTGCTGTCGCGGCAGGTCGAGCTGAAGGCGCTCACCCGCAAGTACGCCGCCGACGTCGACGGCGTGCTGGCGTGGGCCGCCGCCGCGCGGGAGCGGCTGGGCTCGCTGGACGTCTCCGACGAGGCGATCGCCGCCCTCACCGCGCGACGCGACGGGCTCGCCGTCGAACTGGCCGACCACGCGGCCGCCGTCACCGCAGCGCGCACCGAGGCCGCGGCCCGGCTCGCCGCCGACACGTCGGCCGAGCTGTCCGGGCTCGCGATGGCCGACGCCCGGCTGCTCGTCGCGGTCACGCAGCGGGCGGCCGGCCCCGGAGCCGCCGACGCCGTGCGGGTGGGCAGGCGGGAGCTCGTGGCGGGCGCCGACGGTGTCGACGAGGTCGAGCTGCGCCTCGTCGCGCACGCCGGGGCGTCGCCGCAGCCCCTGCAAAAGGGCGCGTCCGGGGGTGAGCTGTCGCGGGTGATGCTCGCGCTGGAGGTGGCGCTCGCGGGGGCCGACCCGGTGCCGACGATGGTGTTCGACGAGGTCGACGCGGGCGTGGGCGGTCGGGCCGCGGTCGAGGTCGGGCGGCGGCTCGCGCGGCTGGCCACCCGGCACCAGGTGATCGTCGTCACCCACCTGCCGCAGGTCGCCGCGTACGCCGACCGGCACCTGGTGGTCGACAAGTCCCGCCGCAACGGGGGCCTGGCGCGCAGCCGCGTCCGCGCCCTCGACGAGGACGAGCGGATCGTCGAGCTGGCCCGCATGCTGGCCGGGCTCGACCACACCGACACCGGTCGCGCGCACGCCGAAGAGCTCCTGGAGGCGGCCCGTTCCCACCGAGTCGCCGACCGCGCCGCCGCCAGGTGAGTCGTCGTTCTGCCCATGGAGAGTCCCCGATTCCGACACGGCGAGTCCCCGATTCCGACACGGCGAGACGCGACTTTCGGCACATTCCCGCCTTCGACCGCCCTCGATCGCTGCGAGCCGACCCCACCCCAGACCCCACCCCCTCGTGCCGAGAACGACGACTCGCCGTGCCGAGAACGACGACTCGCCCTGTCGGGGGTCGGGTCGGCGTGCCTTCCGGAAAATGTCGGCCCCGGATGCCACAGTCAGCGCATGAAGCTGTCCGGCCTGATGCAGCGCACGCGGCCCGAGCTGCCCGGCATCGCAGGCACCGTGCGCGTCGACCGCCGCACCGATGCGCTCGTCCGCCGGGTGCGGGCGGGCGAGATCGCCGTTCTCGACCAGGTCGATCTCGACCGCGCCACCGCCGACGCTCTCGTCGCTGCCGGGGTGGTGGCGGTCGTCAACGCCTCGCCGTCGATCTCGGGACGCTTCCCCAACCTCGGCCCGGAGATCCTCATCGACGCCGGCGTCGCCCTCCTGGACGACGTCGGCTCCGGCGCCCTGCACACGATCAAGGACGGCAGTCGCATCCGGCTGCACGACGGCGTCGTCTACGCCGGGGAGCTCGAGCTTGCGCGCGGCGTCGAGCAGGACGTCGAGTCGGTCGCCGATGCGCTGGTTGAGGCCAAAGCGGGCCTCACCCACCAGCTGGAGGCGTTCGCCGCCAACACCACCGAGTTCATGCGCCAGGAGCGGGCCCTCTTGCTCGACGGCGTCGGCATCCCGGCTGTCGACGTCGAGCTGGCCGGGCGGCAGGTCGTCGTCGTCGCGGCGGGGTTTGACCATGCCGCCGACCTCGCCCGGCTCAAGAGCTTCATCCGCGAGTACCGCCCGGTGCTGGTGGGCGTCGGCGCCGGGGCCGACGCGCTGCGCGCGGCAGGCCACGCGCCCGCCCTGATCGTCGGCGATCCGTCCGAGATCTCGAACGAGGCCCTCACCTGCGGCGCCGACATCGTCGTGCCCGCGTTCAACGACGGCCATGCACCCGGGCTGCACCGCGTGCAGGATCTCGGGGCAAGCGCCGTCACGTGCCCCAGCATGGCCAACGCCGAAGACCTGGCGTTGCTGCTCGTTGCCCACCACGGCGCTTCGATGATCGTCACGGTGGGTCTGTCGGCGACGATGACCGAGTTTCTCGACCGTGGCCGGTCCGGCAGCAACGCCTCCACGTTCCTCACCCGTCTGCAGGTCGGCGGGGCCATCGTGGACAGCACGGTGATCGCCTCGCTGTACCGGAGTCGGGTCTCGATGGGCGCGGTCCTGCTGCTGATCGTCGCCGCGCTGATCGCGGCAGGTACGGCCCTGTTCGTGTCCACGGCGGGCGACGCAGTGCTCGCCTGGCTGCTCCAGGCGTGGCACGGCCTGTTCGCGGTGATCAAAGGCTGGCTCGGGTGATCTCTCTGCGCTATCACGTCGTCTCGCTGGCCGCGGTCTTCGTCGCACTCGCGGTCGGCGTCGTGTTGGGCGCGGCCGGGGTCTCGGACCGCCTGCTCGGCGCCGTCACGACGAAGGCCGACGGCCTCACCGGCCAGGTCCAACAGCTCACCGCCCAGCGCGATGCGCTCGCGGCGGCCCAGCGCGCCGACGACGAGTTCGCCCGGCGCATCGGGCCTGCGGCGGTGCGGGGCGTGTTGCAGGGGCAGAGCGTCGTGCTTGTCACCGCAAGTGCCGACGGGTCCACGCGCGACGCGCTCGTCGGGCTGATCCAGCAGGCCGGGGCCACGATCACCGGCACGCTCGCGCTCACCCCGGCCGTCACCGACCCGGCACGGGCCGACCAGCTCCGCCAGCTCACCGGCACCCTCCTGCCCGCGGGCGCGCAGCTGCCCGCCGCGTCCGACACCGGAAGCCTGCTCGGCGGGCTGCTGGGCGGGGTCCTCACCGGGCCGAGCGACAAGGCCCCGGTCACCGGCCCACAAGCGGAGGGCGTGCTGAACGGCCTCAGTGCGGCGGGCTTCACGGCGGCGGGCCCCCCACCCGCGCCGGGGGGCCTCGTGCTCGTGCTCACCGGTGGCGGGCTCACCGGGATCGACGCAGGCGACGGCGCTGCGGTCGTCATGCGGATGGCCGCCCAGCTCGATCACGCGGGCCGCGGCGCCGTGCTGGCCGGTGCCGCGGGCTCGGCCGACGCCACCGGCGCGGTCGGCGTCGCGCGCGCCGATCCCACGGTCACGGCCGCACTGTCCACGGTCGACGACGTCGAAACGGGCGCGGGCCAGATCAGCACCGTGCTGGCGCTGCGCGAGCAGGTCGATGGGCACGCGGGCCGTTACGGCACCGCTCCCTCGGCCGCGGATGGGGCCGCTCCGCGCACCTGACCGGCCCCGGCCGGACTCGACGGCGATGGGCACGCCGACCCGCGGCCCGGCCGGGCTGGCCACGCGTCACTCCCGAATGGAGGACCGCGACGCCCGCAGGCCGAGCGGTTATGTACCCTGAAGCTCCGTGCAGCCCCGCGCCACGCGTCATCTGTTCGTCACCGGCGGGGTAGCGTCCTCGCTGGGCAAAGGCCTCACCGCGTCGAGCCTCGGCCAACTCCTCACCGCCCGTGGCCTCCGGGTCACGATGCAGAAGCTCGACCCCTACCTCAACGTCGACCCCGGCACGATGAACCCCTTCCAGCACGGCGAGGTGTTCGTCACCGAAGACGGCGCCGAGACCGACCTGGACATCGGCCACTACGAGCGCTTCCTCGACCGCGACCTGCACGGCAACGCGAACGTCACGACCGGCCAGGTCTACTCGACCGTGATCGCCAAGGAGCGGCGTGGCGAGTACCTCGGCGACACCGTGCAAGTCATCCCGCACATCACCAACGAGATCAAGGACCGCATCCGGGCGATGTCGGCCCCCGACGACGACGGCGTCGCGCCGGATGTCGTGATCACCGAGATCGGCGGCACGGTCGGCGACATCGAGTCGCTGCCGTTTCTGGAGGCCGCGCGCCAGGTCCGCCACGACGCCGGCCGCGACAACTGCTTCTTCCTGCACGTCTCGCTCGTGCCCTACCTGGCCCCCTCGGGGGAGCTGAAGACGAAGCCGACGCAGCACTCCGTCGCCGCGCTGCGCAACATCGGCATCCAGCCCGACGCGCTCGTGCTGCGCGCCGACCGGGAGATCCCGGACGAGATGAAGCGCAAGATCAGCCTGATGTGCGACGTCGAGGTCGACGGCGTCGTCGCCGCGCCCGACGCGCCATCCATCTACGACATCCCCCGGGTGCTGCACCGCGAAGGCCTCGACGCCTACGTGGTGCGCCGCCTCGCGCTGCCGTTCCGTGACGTCGACTGGACCGAGTGGGGCGACCTGCTCGACCGCGTCCACCACCCCCGCGAGACCGTGCGGATCGCGCTCGTCGGCAAGTACGTCGATCTCCCCGACGCCTATCTGTCCGTCACCGAGGCGCTGCGCGCGGGCGGATTCGCCCACCACGCCCGCGTCGAGATCGACTGGGTGCCCTCGGACGCCTGCCGCACACCTGCGGGCGCGGCCGCCGCGCTCGACGGCGTCGACGGCGTGCTCATCCCGGGCGGCTTCGGGGTGCGCGGCATCGAGGGCAAGCTCGGCGCCGTGCGGTTCGCCCGCACGCGCGGCATCCCCACCCTCGGGCTGTGCCTCGGCCTGCAGTGCATGGTGATCGAGGCCGCCCGGTCACTGGCCGGGCTCGACGACGCCAACTCCACCGAGTTCGACGAGCACACCCCGCACCCGGTGATCTCGACAATGGCCGACCAGCGCGACGTCGTCGCGGGGGAGCGGGACATGGGCGGCACCATGCGCCTGGGCGCCTATCCGGCGCTGCTGGGCGCGGAGACCGTCGTCGCGGAGGCATATGGGGTGCGCGAGGTGACCGAGCGGCACCGGCACCGCTACGAGGTCAACAACGCCTACCGCACCCGGCTGGAGGACGCCGGGCTCGTGATCGGCGGCACCTCGCCGGACGGCACGCTCGTCGAGTTCGTCGAGCTGCCCACCGAGACGCATCCGTTCTACGTCGGCACGCAGGCCCATCCGGAGCTCAAGAGCCGACCGACCCGGCCGCACCCGCTCTTCGCCGGGTTCGTGCGGGCCGCGCTCGCCTACCGGGCGGCCGAACGGCTCCCCTTCGAGCAGGCCACCCGCGAGCCCGCGGCCGCGGGCGTGAACGGAACAGGCACATGACGACAGCTCGCCACGACTTTCCGGTCGCCGAAAGCGCGGAGATCTACCGCGGCAAGGTGATGGCCCTGCGCGCCGACGAGGTGGTGATGCCCGGGGGACGCGCCGCGCGGCGGGAGATCATCGAGCATCCCGGTGCGGTGGCGATCGCCGCGCTGGACCCCGACGACCGGATCATGATGATCCACCAGTACCGGCACGCCCTCGGCAGGCGGCTGTGGGAGCTGCCCGCCGGGCTGCTCGACGTCGCGGGCGAGGACCCACGGGAGACCGCCCGGCGCGAACTGCGCGAGGAAGCGGGCCTCGATGCGGCCGAGTGGGCGGTGCTGCTGGACGTCGCGCCGTCGCCGGGATTCTCCGACGAGTCCGTCCGGGTCTACCTCGCGCGCGGTCTCACCGAGGTCGGACGCCCCGAGCTCACCGACGACGAGGAGGCCGACCTCACCACGCGCTGGGTCACGCTCTCGGTGGCCGTGCGGATGGTGCTGGCGGGCACGATCGTCAACGGGGTCACGGTGGCCGGGGTACTCGCCGCCCAGGCCGTCTCGGGCTCGGCGGCTGGCCTGCGCCCGCCGGACGCCCCTTGGCCCGACCGCCCCGCCCGCTTCGCCGCCCGCGCACGGAGAACATCGCCCTGACCCGATCCCGCGGTGTCGAGGTTCGGTCAGCCTGCGCGGTCGGGGCCGGCCCGCTGCAGCTGTACGCGCAGCAGCACCCGCCGCTCACGCTGCATCGCCGCGCGGTAGTCGTCCCAGTTGTCGTGCTCGCCTGCCACGCGCCGGTAGTAGTCCACCAGACCGTCCATGGCCTCCGGCAGTGAGACGATCTCGACCTGGCCCTCGACCTGGACCCAGCGTCCGAAGAACTCATCGGGCAGCACGCACAGCCAGACCCTGCCGTCCCGCCCCAGGTTCCGCACCTTGATCGCGGTCTCGCGCGTGCTGATCAGTACCCGCCCCTCGTCGTCCACCGCGACCAGCACCGGCGACATCTGGGGACTTCCGTCGTCGCGCACCGTGGCCAGCACCGCACGGTGCTGCTCGCGGATCACCGCCCGCGCCTCGTCGAGATTCATCGCCCGACCGTAGTCCGCCCGTGCCGACAGGAACGATGGGACGGACAGGTGATCTCGGCTTCCGACGGTGAGCCGCGCACCTCGCATCCCATGCGTTGACTTCGCACCCCGCCGACGAGGTGCGAGGTCACCATCCGGGGTGCGCGCGCCGGGGCCGCGAGCGCGCGACACCGCTCGCGCGGGCCGATCCCGGCCCGTTGGGTCCCCGGCAGGCGCGCCGTGCCCCGGCGCCACCCGGCAAGATCGCCGCGAGCCGTACCTGACGCTGGTGGCGACCGTCGTGGTGTGCGGCTCGCCGCGATCTTCTCCCGGCGGGGCCGCGTGGAATGCGTCCAGCAAGGCGCTGCACCGCTCCCGACGATCACCCTCGCTGATCAGCACGTTGCTCGGAAAGGGTCATTGGCCGGTCCGCCGTCAGATCAGACTCGATCGAGCGAAGGCCTGATAACTTCGCCTGTCGTGACTGTCTTGATCGCAGCCAAGATCCCTACGTCGATTGAGCAGATCATTATGGTGTGGTTCGTCGCCGGTGTGATCGGGACCCTCGCCCTTCGGCCGTTCCGGCGGCAGATCGGCGGCAATCGAGCGAGGGGCGGCGGTCCGGGAGGCTCGGAGAAGGACATCGTGGGAGTAATCTGGGTCATGGCAGCGATATTCACAGCGCTGTTGATGGCCAAGAGCCATGGCTCGTTCGGGGCGGGCGGCTGAGCTCTCCCGCATCTGGGGCCTCGGGCGCGGCGCATCACCGACGAACACCGGCTCGTGCCGTCGGTCGTGGGCTGGTTCGTCTACGCCGTTCAGATCCACATCATCCGGCCGCTGCCGCATCTGCACCCGATCGACCGCAGGCTAGCCCGGCGCGACAGGCAAAAGATCCGTGCGAGATCCCCGTTTCCGATGATCGAACCCCGATAACGTCGGTCTCGCGACGATCATGCTCCGGTCGTCAAGCCCGCAGCGCAGCCGCCAGCTTGTCCAGCACGCCGTTGTGGATGCGTGCCATGCCCTTCGGAGCGAAGATGCGCTCGAAGAAGCCGCCGATGCCGCCCGCCCCGCTCCACGTGGTCTCGACGGTGACCGTGCTGCCTTGGCCGGACGGCGTGACCGTCCAGGTCGTGACCATCGACGAGTTCCGGTCGCGCTCGACCAGCGCATCACCGGCTTGGCTGACCTCCACGAGCTGGTCGCGGACTCGTGACCGGGTCGCCTGGAACGTCCAGCGCACGCGGCTGCCCGCGCCGTGTCCGCCCGCCTCGACGCGGTAGTCGCGGTAGGCGTCGGTGAGGATCGAGGGACGCATGGTCTCGTAGTCGGCGAGCGCATTGCGGACGCGGTCGGGCGGGGCGTCGATGGTGCGCGTGACGACCGATTTCACATCCCCCATCGATTCCATATCCCCATCCTGCCCTGAGTCTCACGAGGGCAGCGGTTGGGTCGACGTCGCGAAGTGGGCCAGTGCACCGGCGACGGCGTCCGTGTAGCGGTCCAGCGCGGTTCGGTCCAGGTTGCCGAGTCGGTCGCACGCCGCGTGATAGCAGGGATCGAAAGGCGCGCCTGCGTGGCCTCCCCACATCTGCGCCTCACGCGCGGACTTGTCGTCCTCGTCGCCGGTGAGGACACCGCCCGAGGGGATGCCCGCGTCGACGAACGCGGCGTAGTCCGAGGCGTCGTCGAAGGTGGTGGTCTCGGCGGTGACGCCCACCGCCGCGAGCTGGTCGACCAGCACCCGGGCCACCTCCGCCGATCCGGCCGGACCCGCCGACGATGACCGGCGACCCTGGCCGCCCTGGACGAAGTAGCCCGCGTTGGGCGACGCCAGCATGTCGAGGTTCAGGTACAGCATGGGGTGAGTGCTCCCGGGGAGGGACTTCACGTAGTGGCTGGAGCCGTTCAGATTTTCCTCCTCCGAGCCCCAGAAGCCGAACCGGACGGCGTGGGTGACCGGGGGCGAGCCGCCCAGCCGAGTGGCGATCTCCAGCAAGGCGGCGACACCCGACCCGTTGTCATTGATCCCCGGACCGGCTGGCACCGAGTCCAGGTGCGCGCCTGCCATCACCGCGTTCTGCGGGTCTCCCGTCCGGGTCTGGGCGATCACCTGCCGGAGGGTGATCTGCTGCTTGTCCTCCCCTCGGCCGAGCCTGACCGGATAGGTGGGGGTGCTGACGTCGAAGCCTGCGTCGCGGAGCACGCCCGCCACGTAGTCGACGCTCGCCTCGTAGCCGGGGCCCGGAGAGGCCCGGTTGCCGCCGTTCTGGTCGGCGATCCCTTGCAGTGCCTGCAGGTGGGGATAAGCGCCGGCGCCGGAGACCTCGGTGACGAGCTGACCCACAAGACCGTCCTCCGGGCGGCCCGGCCCCGGTGCTGTTGAGGTGCAGCCTGCGAGCAGCGCGACGAGTACCAGCAGGAGCACCCGTGTCACGCCCTGCGGGCTCATCGACACTCACCTGCCGGCGACATCAGGGTGTCGACGAGGTCGTCACCGAGGTCTTGCGTGGACCCGGGGTAGGGCAGGCCCGCGTCGCGGTACCACTCGGGTGGCGCCTCCGGGTGCGGGCCCGACAGGCCGACCTTGCCCCGACCGCAGGAGGAAACGAGCGCGGCGATGGAATGGTTGGTGTACCTCGCCAGCACGGTCACGCCGACCGCTTTGCGCTTGGGCACGATGTAGCCGCCGTCCTGGAAGTACAGCCGACGGGGCGTTCCTCGCCAGGTGACCGACACGAGGGCCGGGTCGGCGGTGGTGACCGACGCGTCCGCGGACGAGTAGTACTCGTCCACCCGCCCTCGGAAGACGTTGAAGTGCCCGGGTTCGGCCAGGAACCCACCCATGCAGATGCCGAGGTAGCGGCCGCCCTTCTTGACGAACCGGCGAATGGCCGCCTTGTCGCCCTTCTGCCGGGCATAAGCGCTGTCGTCGTCGCCGTCGCCGCCCGGCTGGGCGTAGAGCTGCACCTCGGGCGCCGCGAGCGCCTCCGGTACGGTCATAACACCGTTCGGGCCTGCGGTGGTGACCTCGAAGTGCCACGTCGGGTTGGCGCGCAGCAGCCGCACCAGGGCTCCGGTGTCGTCGCCGTCCGCGGGTCCGGTCGAGTCGTCGCTATATACAACGGCGACCGGAGGTCGACCGACGTGCGTCATGACGCCAACCTCTCCGGAGTCGGTGTGGATTCTCGGATCGGCGAGGCCGGGTTGCCCCGCCACTGCGCGCCCGGCGGAAGTTCCTCGCCCTTGAGCAGGAACGCGTCGGCGTGCAGCATGCTGCCGTCGCACATCGTCACCCCGTAGAGCGCGAACGCACCGACCCCGAGCGTGCACCCGTGCCCGACGGTGATCCGGTCGGACTTGAAGGTGCCGTCCTCGAGCGTGTGGCACCACAGCGAACTGCCTGCGTTGAGGATGCAGTCGTCACCGATGGTGACGAGCGACTTCTCGGGAAGGCTGCATCCGTCGTCGAAGACCCGGCGACCGATCCGCACTCCCAGCAGCCGCCACACCATCCCCTTGAGCGCGGTGCCGTTGAAGATGTCGAAGAAGCTGGTCGTGGTGAGCTTCCAGAAGCGTTCGTGCCGCCAGAAGGACGGCTCGTAGATCGAGCAGAACATCGGCCGGAGCGCCCGGAACCCTGTGGCCGCCCGCTCCACCAGCACCAGCGTGGCGAACGTCAGCAGGAACACGGCGAGTCCGCTGGCGGGCAGGGCCCACGGGCCGAGCAGGGAGTACAGGTCGACGGCGGCGAGGACCGCCAGAACGGCCGCGACGAGCAGGACCCACAGCACCAGCAGATGGACAGCGATGCTGACCGCGTTGTGTCGGGTCTTGGCCCGCAGCCGACGGCGTCGTTCTTCGGGTTGACACAAATGGTCGAACCGGGCGTCGCGCTGGACCGAGCGCGGGATCTCGAACGCCGGGGATCCCAACAGCCCGACGTCGCGCCGCACCGGCCCGTCGATCGGGACCATCGTCCTTGTGGCGATGAGGCAGTTGTCGCCCACCCGGCTCGCGACGGGCACGGTGAGGTGGTTGCCCAGGAAGTTGCGCTCTCCGACCGACACCCGCCCGACGCGGAACGACGTGCTGGAGTAGTCGACGTTGGCGATCGTCAGCCCGTCGGAGATCATCGTGCCGGTCCCGATAGAGGTCAGGTACGGGGTTGCGTGTTTCATGATCAGGCCGAAGTTCGACCCCGTCTGCTCGACGGGACGCAGGCGATACCCCAGCGCGGACAGGTAGCCCGTGACGAAGACGCTGTCGCCCAGCAGCCGGGCGAACCGGGCGCTGGTCAGGAACGTGATCGCCTGCTGGATCCAGTAGTGGACCCCGTAGAGCGGGTAGACCGCGTCCCGGCGGATGAACAGGCGGAGCAGGCGCGGCACGGTCAGCGGGACGACCAGGCTGAGCAGCAGGCCGCCGAGGGCCAGCACGACCCCGATCAGCAGGACGTCCCGGTGGTACGACGGATCCACGAGCACCCGGTGCCCCGGGCCGAGGAGCTGGGTCAGATACGGCACCCGGGTAAGCGCCCCCACGGCGAAGCCGACCACGACCGGGACCAGCAGGCCCAACAGGACCGCGAGCTGGGCGCAGCTGTAGACCGCCCGGCGCAGCGTGCTGCACCGCCGCGGCTCCACCAGTCGGAAGTCGGTGGTGGTCGATTGGGCCGGAGACCCGTGCCAGCGCTCGCCCGCGGGCACGGTCTGTCCGGTGTGCAGGCAGGAGGCGTGCCCCAATTGCGCGCCGTCCCCCATGGCGACGCCGATGTCCAGCACCGACGCGTCGCCGACGACGACGTCCCGGCCGAGCTGGATCCGGCCGGTCTGGAGGCGTCCGGCGACGGCGCGGTAGCCGAAGAACGCGACGTCGTTGCGGATGACCGTGCCCGCCCCGATCGTCAGAAGATCCGGGCAGGCGGGCATCTTGGCCGAGAACACGGCCGCTCCGCGGCCCACCCGTGCGCCGAGCGCGCGCAGGTACAGCACGTAGAGCGGGGAGCCCGCGAGCAGGACCAGCGGACTCGACCGCAGGAGGCTCTTGACCAACCAGAAGCGGACATAGCGCCCGCTCCACAGCGGGATCTCCTCCGGCCCGCACCGGCCGACGAGCAGCCACTTCCCCGCCACCGGCACCAGGAAGGCGAGGCCGAACGCGGCGAGCCCGAACACCACCGAGCGCAGATACAGCCCCGTCAGGTCGCCTGCGTGCGACACCCACCGCAGGCAGGCCACCACCAGCAACAAAACCCCGATGGCCGCGGCGACCGGCAGGAGGATCTGAAGGATGCCGCAGACGAGGTAGCTCAGCGTGCTCGGCCGCGACGCCGCCTGCTCGGCCACCGCGGCCTGCGTGTCGGTGACGTCGGAGCCGTCCCCGATCGCCGCCGCAAGCCGACGGACCGTCGGATGCAGGTAGAGCTCCTTGGTCGACACCGGCGGGAGATCGGGGTGCTTGCGGATGCGGGTGCAGTACTGCGCCAGGAGCAGTGAGTTGGCGCCGAGGTCATCGAAGAACTGCGCGGTCGCCGACACCGACGGCAGCCCCAGGGCCTGGGCCAGCAGCTCGGCGAGCGCGGCCTCGGTCGGGCCGTCGGGAGCGACGTGCTCGTGGCCACTCGCCGCGGCGAGCCGGCTCGTCGGGGCTGGCAGGTTCTTGCGGTCCGCCTTGTCCTGGGCCGTCATCGGGATCGCCGCGAGATGCTCGAGGTACGCGGGCACCATGTACAGCGGCAGCTGCTCGCGCAGCGTAGCGCGGATCACCTCGGGGTCCGGCGCGGGGGCATCGGTACGCAGGCTGTAGTAGCCCACCAGCTCCAGGGTGCCGGGCACTGGTTCGTAGGTGCTGACCACGGCCTGGGCGACGCCGGGCACCTGCAGCATGACCGACTCGATCTCGGTCAGCTCGATGCGGTAGCCACGGATCTTGACCTGGAGGTCGATCCGGCCGTGGTACTCGATCTCCCCGTCGTCGTTCACCCGGCCCAGGTCGCCGGTCCGGTAGATCCGCCCCGACGGGTTGTCGGGGATCCCGAGCGGATCCGGGACGAAGACCTTGTCGGTGAGGTCCGGCCGGTTGACGTAGCCGACCGCGAGCCCGATGCCCGCGATGCCGATCTCCCCGAGCTCGCCGTGGGGCAACGCCCGCGTCGGGCCCTCGGGGTCGAGGATCACGGTGGAGTAGGTGGGCAGCGGGACGCCGATCGTGACCGGGCGATCGGGGTGGACGGCGGTCCACGTCGCGGTCACGGTCGCCTCGGTAGGCCCGTAGACGTTGAGGAACCGACGTCCGCGCCGGTGCCAGCGCAGGATGAGGTCGTGCGGGCACGCCTCGCCGGAGACCAGCAGGAAGCGCAGCTCGGGCACGTCCTCCTCGAGGGTCGCCAGCAAGGTGGGCACGCAGCACATCGCCGTGACCCGGTGCTCGACGAGGTACTCGCGCAGCTCCGGGCCGAGCAGCGCCGAGCCGGGCGGCTTGGGCACCAGCGTCGCGCCGACGATCCAGGGCACCCAGATTTCCTCCGCGGAGAAGTCGAAGGCGATCGTCAAGCCCTGGTAGACCCGATCGTCGGCCCGTATGCCGTACACCTCGGCGGCCACCCGCACGAAGTTGCAGATGCTGCCGTGCTCGACCGCCACGCCCTTGGGTCGCCCGGTGGACCCCGAGGTGTAGATGACGTAGGCGACCGGGTCGACCATGGTGCCGCGCTCCGCCGCGGTCAGCGGGCGGGCGTCCCGGGCGTCGATCCCCGGCGCGGCGTCGACGCACACGACTGGGACACCGATATCCCCCAGTCGGCCCCGCAGGTGCGACAGCGACAGCACCACGCCCACGTCGACGTCCTGAACGATGTAGGCCATCCGGTCCGTCGGAAACCCGACGTCCAGGGGGACGTAGGCCGCCCCGGCCTTGAGTGCGGCCAGCATGCCCACGTAGGCGCGGGCCGGGTCGTCGAACAGCAGCGCCACCCGACAGCCGGACCCGGCCCCGGTGTCGAGCAGGTGGCGGGCCAGCCGGTTGGCGCGCCGGTCCAGCTCGGCGAAGGTGAGCGTGGTGCCGGGCACGTCCACGGCGAGGTCGTCGGGCGTCTCCGCGCATCGTTGCGCGAACAGGTCCTCCAGGCGCTCGCCCGGCCGCCACCGGACGCCCTGACCGGACCCGGCGCTCGCCAGTATCGGCGCGTCGAGGACGCCGGTCGCATGGGTCGACGGGCTCATCATTACCGCCTCATCCGGCGCGGCCCGCGGCGCTGGCGAGATCACACTCGACGGCCGGGGCGTCCGGCAGGGCGAACAGGTCGTGCAGCAGCCGGACCGCGGCACGCGCCTTCGGCGCCGGGACGTGGAAGGACACCCGGCCCGGCGTGCCGGTCACGAGGTAAGGGTCGATCCCGTCGCGCTCCAGGGCCAGCAGCGCCCGAGCGGTCACGTCTGGCCTGCGCTCGAGCCCGCTGCCGACCACGGTGACCGCGCCGAGCTCGTCCTGCACGGCGACGTGCGCGCCCGCGACGGCCAGCACGGCGGTGACGTCGATCTCGGCCATCTCGGGCGCGGTGAACACGACCTCGGCCCCGTGGCGGACGGCCGTGCCGATCGCCCCGCCCCGTCGCGCCAGCTCCGCGGTGATCGCGGCAGGCGAGAGCCCGCGCGCCGCGTAACACGTCTCGCGGTCCCGGTGGGCCACACCGACGACCTCGACGGTCTCGAACATAGTGGTCTCCTCCACGATCCACGTGCCGGATGCGCCGGTGAAGCTCGAGCGAACGTGGATGTCGATGTCATGGGCGATGGCGAGCTCGACGGCTCGTGCCTGCAGTACCCCCGCGCCTGCCGAGGCGAGGTGGAGCATCTGCTCGCGGCCGATCGCGGGCAGCCTCCGCGCCCGCGCCACCACGCGGGGGTCGGCGGTGAACACCCCGTCGACATCGGTGAAGATCTCGCACTCGCGCAGGCCCAGCGCGGCGGCCACCGCCACCGCCGAGGCGTCCGATCCCCCGCGCCCCAACGTGGTGACGTCCCCGTGGGGCGAGATCCCCTGGAACCCCGTCACCAGGACGATCGCTCCGGCGTCCAGCCCCTCGAGGATGCGCAGGGGCCGGATGTCCTGCAGCCGGGCGTTGCCGTGCCGGTCGTCGCTCAAGATCCCGGCCTGCCCGCCGGTGAGCGACACCGCGCGCGACCCCAGCTCGTCGATGGCCATCGCCGCCAGCGCGCACGACACGGCCTCCCCGACCGCCAGCAGCGCGTCGAGCTCGCGCGGCGGGGGCCGCGACGACATCGCCCGTGACAGGGCGACGAGCTCGTCGGTCGTGCTGCCCATGGCCGACAGCACCGCCACCACCCGCCGACCCGCCCGCTGCGCGGCAACCATGCGCTCCGCGGCCGCCCGCAGCCGCGCCGGATCGACCACCGACGTGCCGCCGAACTTCCAGACCACCGTCTCCGCCATCGCGGTCACCGGGGCCGGGCCGCGCCGACCAGGGGCTGCGGACGGTGCACGGGCGCGCAGCGCTGTACGGCGTCGATCAGGATCGAACACGCGACGTCGACCACGCCGGCGGTGACGTTGAGCGGTGGCAGCAGCCGCACGACGCAGTCGTCCCGGCCACCGAACTCCACGATCAGCCCCTCGGCGAGACACCGCGCCTGCACCTGCTGGGCCAGCAGGCCCGCCGGGCGTCCGTCGACCGGGTCGGCCAGCTCGATCCCCCACATCAAGCCGCGCCCGCGCACGTCGCGCACCCACGGGTGCGGCTCCAGCACGTCAAGCCGGTCCGCGATCTGCGCCGCCCGCGCACATACGTTGCGCAGCACGTCGTCGCGACGCACGATCCGCACCGCTTCCGCGCCGGCCGCGAACGCCACCTGGTTGCCCCGGAACGTGCCCGTGTGCGCGCCCGGTGCCCACACGTCCAGCCGCTCGTCGTACAGGATGATCGCCACGGGCTGGCCGATCCCGGACAGTGCTTTCGACGCCACGATCACGTCCGGCTCGATGCCGTACCGCTCGAAGGCGAACCACGTTCCCGTCCGTCCGCAGCCGGTCTGCACCTCGTCGACGATGAGCGGCACGTCCAGCTCCCGGGTCATCCGCCGCAGCCGTCGCACGAACTGGGGATCCGCGGGCACGACCCCGCCCTCGCCCTGGACCATCTCGACGATGACCGCCGCAGGCAGGGGTATCCCCCCGTTGGGGTCCCGCAAGGACCGCTCCAGCAGCTCGGCGCAGTTGGTCGCGCAGGTGGCCCGCGACAGCCCGAGCGGGCAGTCCGAGCAGTTCGAGAACGGGAAGAAGTGGGTGCCCGGCACCCCGTTGGCGATCGGCGCCTTGTTCGCCACCAGACCGGTGACCGCCATCCCCAGGTGGGTGGTCCCGTGGAACCCGCCCTGGAAGGTGACCACGTCACCTCGCCCGGTCGCGGTCTTGCACAGCTTGATCGCCGCATCGACCGCGTTCGCTCCGGTCGGGCCGCAGAAATGCACCTGCGTCCGGCGGCGCATCCCGGCGGGCAACATCGACAGCTGGGCCTCGGTGAACGCGTCCTTCGCGGGCGAGGGCAGGTCCAGCCCGTGGCAGAACCGACCGAGTTGCTCGGCCGCCACCGCCACCAGCTCGGGGTGGTTGTGCCCCAGCGTCAGCACACCGGCGCCGGTCAGAAAGTCGATGAACACGTTGCCGTCCAGGTCGCGCAGGAAGCTTCCCGACGCCGACTCCACCGCAATCGGCAGATGCCGCCCGTACACCCGCGCGTTCGACTCCCGACGATCCTGGCGCGCCAGCAGCTCGGCCGAGCGCGGTCCGGGCAGAGCACCGCATACACGGGGCTCGACCGTCGCTTCGAGATCATCTGTCAGAGTCATGGGTCCCCCCGCGTCATCCGTCACCGATCGACCGGCGCTGCGTCAGTGCTACGCCCGCCGGAACGGCCTGCGGTATCGGGATATTCATGTAGCTATGGGGAGTACCATGTACGGGTAAAGACTTAGTCAAGGCTCTGACCTGCGAGAGAGCACGACAGGGCGGGTGGCGCCGGTCGTTGGGCGGCGTGCGGTGATCATCTCGTTGCGGCGGCACGTATACGGAGGGGGGTATGTGGCGGGGTGCCGATAGGCCGTCTGGTGGGTGTGCGTCGCCGGCGACGGCCCGTACCCTGTTTTGCTCACGAGGGGTGATGCGCGAAGGCACTGACCGTAGCGGGAGAAAGTCGATCTGCCGACACAGTTGATCCTGCAGGGGGAGATGCAGGAGCTGGGTGTTGTGCCGGGTGGTGTCATTCCGTAAGAGCTGGTCGGGGGTAGAGAATTGCCAGCAGCGGACAGTAAAGAACGACTTTGCCAAAATGCTGAAAGTACTGGCTGCGGCCGAGGCGGTGCTCGGGGGGAGAATCGGCTGCTCCCGGCACCGACGGGCGTGCTCGTCGGGCGGGACGACGAGGTGGCGGCGCTCGACCGGCTCCTGGCCGCTTTGGACACCCCGCTGCTCACGCTGACCGGTCCGCCCGGCGTCGGCAAGAGCAGGCTGGCGATCGCCGTCGCGGCCGGGGTGGCCGCGCGCTTCTCCGACGGCGTCGCTTACGTCGACCTCGCCGAGGTTCGCGATCCGGAGATGGTTCCGGGAGCGGTGCTGGAAGCGGTCGGCTCCGGCGCAGTCGGAACGGCGAACGCGGCCGATCACCTCGTCCGGGTCTTGACCGACAAGAACATGCTCCTCGTGCTCGACAACTTCGAGCACGTACTCGATGCCGGGCCTGCGGTAACCGCCGCCCTCGCTGCGTCCGGCGGGCTGCGGCTCATGGTGACGAGCCGGGAACGGCTGCATCTTCGCGCGGAGCGTGAGGTTCCCGTGCCTCCGCTCGGCCTGCCGCGCGAGGGCGACGACCTCGACCGGGTTGCCGCGGCCCCGGCGGTGCAGATGCTGGTGCAGCGGGTGCGGAGGTTCGCGCCGGAGTTCGACCTGACGCAGGCCAACCGGGCCGCAGTTGCCGAGATCTGCGCCCGGGTTGACGGGTTGCCGCTGGCCGTGGAGCTTGCCGCCGCGCGATTCAAGCTGTTCACCCCGGGCGAGCTGACCGTTCGGCTGCGGCATCGGATGGGCATCCTGATCGGCACCGCACGCGACGTCCCCCGGCGCCACCGGACGCTGCGCGCCGCGTTCACGTGGAGCCATGACCTGCTCAAGCCGGACGAGCAGGCCGCCTTCCGCAGGCTGTCCGTGTTCGTCGGCGGTGCGACCCTGGACGCAGCCGGGCAGGTATGCGGCCTCGACGATCCGGTGGCCACCATCACGTCGTTGGTCGACAAGAGCGTCCTGCAACGGCGGACCCGACCTGACGGTGTGGCGGCGTTCGGGATGCTGGAGAGCCTGCGGGAGTACGCCGTCGAGCGGTTGGTGGAGCACGGCGAGGAAGATGCGGTCCGGGCGCGGCACGCCCGCTACTACGCCGACCTCGCCGTTCTGGTCGAGACGGCCATCGGTGAGGCGGCCGAGGCGGAGTGGGCGGAGTCGGTCGGGTTCGAGCAAGGCAACCTGCGGAAGGCGTTGGCCTACGGTACGGCCACCCTCGACGCCGGTCTGGCGTTGCCGATCGCCTCGGCGCTGGGCTGGTACGCCTACACGCGGGGTCGGCTCGGCGGCCAGCCTGTGCCGCTGGACCGCGCATGCGCCGTCGTCGACCGGGGGCAGCCGCAGGCTCCGGGCAACTCCCTCGGCGGTGTGCTGCTGATCGCCGCCGGGCTGGCGTTCGGGCGCGGCGATCTCGACGACGCCGAAGCCCTGCTCACGCGGGTGCTTACGGTCGAAGACGATCAGTGGCACACGGCGATCGCCACCGCATTTCGGGGCCACCTCGCGCGGGCCCGCGGCCACGACGACCAGGCGATCGGCTACCACGTGCGTGCGGCCGACCTGTTCTCTGCGCTCGGCAACGGGCCCGGCCTCGCCTGGTCACGCTACGACCTGGCGCTGCTGGCACGGCATCGCGGTGACGCCGATGGCGCCGTGGCTCACTTGCGGGAAGTCCTGAAGTTGTTTCGGGAGATGGGTGACACGCACGCCATCGCATGCGCGACGTGGACGCTGCTGACCGCGGAGGCACAGCGCGACCGGGGGGACGGCGCCGAGCGGCTGCTGGTCGAGGCCCGACGATGCTGCGGGTCCGCGCAGGACGGCCTCGGCGTGGCCACCTGCCTCGAAGGCCTGTCGATGGTGGGATGTATCCGGCGAGAGCCTCGGGATGTCGTGCGTCGCCTCTCGCCGCCGGAGCGGCCGGGCGTCTCCGGCGCCCCCCCGGACGGCGGCGGCCGAAGCGCACGACCGCGGCGCGACAGCGATCCCGCCGACGCCGCCCGGGACGGGGCCCGGCGGCCACTGCGGGCAGCGGGGCTCGGCCGCGGCGGATCGGCGGTCCGCGTGCCGCCCGGCAAGACGTCCTCGGTCGGGGTGCTCACCGTTCGCGAGTGCCAGGTGGCGCGCCTGGTCGCCGACGGCTCGACGAACCGTCAGATCGGGAAGACGCTAGGGATCGCCGAGAAGACCACGGAAGTGCACGTACACAACATCATCCGCAAGCTCGGCGCCCAGAACCGGGCCGAGGTAGCGGCTCGGGTGAGCGCACACGATCGGCCGCGCTGATCTGCCGCCAGGTTCTCCGCTCACGACCCCGGCACTGCCCGCGCCCGACCTCCCGGTCGAGGTCGGTGGTTTCCCCGATCAACCCGCTTGCGTGCTGCGGGACCATCGGGACATGCGCGTCGCCATCGTCGGGGCCGGCCCCACCGGCCTCTACACCTCGCTCGCCCTCGCCCGCCGCGGGCACGCCGTCGCCGTCGTCGACCGCGACACCGGACCCGCGGCGGACGGGCAGTGGCGCCGCGCGGGGGTGATGCAGTTCCATCATCCGCACGCCTTCCGGTCGCAGGTCGCGGACGCGCTGCAGGCCGAGGCGCCCGACGTGCTCGACGCGCTGCTCGCGGCGGGCGCCGAGCCCGCGCGGTTCCCGGACCAGCCGGACCGGCTGATCGGCCTGCGGTGTCGGCGCCTGACGTTCGAGCGGGTGCTGCGCGCGGCCGTCGTGGCCGAGCCCGGGGTGACGTTGCGCCATGGCCACGCCGAGGAAGTGCTCACCGAGCGCGGCCGTGCCGTCGGGCTGCGCGTCGACGGTCGGCGCATGGACGCCGACCTCGTCCTGGACGCCTCGGGCCGGGCGGGACGGCTGGGGCGCGGGCTGCGGGCGCCCGGCGAAGGCCGTGACTGCGGCATCGCGTACGTCTCCCGCCAGTACGTGCTGCGCGCGGGCGCCGAGCCCGGTCCGATGCAGTCGCCCATCGCGAGCGCGGCGATCTACCCCGGCTACCTCACGATCGTCTTCCCGCACGACAACGGGGTGTTCTCCGCGATGATCGGCCGCTCCACGCTCGACCGGAGCCTGGTCGGGCTGCGGGAGAACGCGGCCTACGAGGCGGCCGCCGCGGCGATCCCGCTGCTCGCCGAGTGGACCGATCCCCGCCGCTCCCGCCCGTTCACCGACGTGCTGCCGGGCGGGCGGCTGTACAACAGCTATTGCGGCCAGCTCGACGAGGCGGGCGCGGTGCCGGTGCCGGGGCTCGTCTTCGTCGGCGACGCGGTCTGCACCACCAACCCGGCGGCCGGGCGCGGGGTCACCACCTCCCTCCTGCAGGCCCGGCGGCTGCTCGAGCTCCTCGACGAGCACGGAACCGACCACGAGACGACCACCCGCGCGTTCGACGACTGGTGCACGGCGGCGATCCGCCCCTGGTTCGACGACCACGTCGCCTGCGACACCGACCTCGCCCGTCGCTGGGCGGGCGGCGACGTCGACCTCGACCGGCCGCTGCCGTCCGACCTCATCACCGCCGTCGCCGAGGTCGACCCGTCGCTGATGCGCGTGATCGGGCCCTACTTGGGGATGCAGGCACTGCCGTCGAGCCTGCGCGCGATCGAGCCGCGGGCCCGGGAGATCTACGCCGGTGGATGGCGGCTGCCGGTGCCCGAGGGGCCCGACCGCGCCGAGCTCGTCGAGCTGATTTCCGCCCGGGCAGCGTGAAGGTCTCCGGGGCGGTCGAGGCGTTCCTGCACCATCTCGCCGTCGAACGCGGGAGCGCGGCCAACACGCTGCGCTCCTACACCGCCGACCTGCGCCGCTACCTCGACCACCTCGGCGAACGGGACCTGGCCGACGTCCGCGCGAGCGACGTCGCCGCGTTCGTGGTCGCCCTGCGCGCGGCCGACCCGCCGTTGGCCGCGTCCTCGGCCGCCCGCGCGCTGGCCGCCGTGCGCGGGCTGCACCGTTTCGCCGCGCGCGACGGGCTCGTCGCCGACGACGTCACTCGTGACGTCACGCCGCCCGCGCAGCCGCTGCGGCTGCCGCGGACCCTCACCACCGACGAGGTGGAGCAACTCCTCGCGGGCTGCCTGGGGGACGGCCCGGTCGCTCTGCGGGACCGAGCGCTGCTGGAGCTGCTGTACTCGACGGGCGCGCGGATCTCGGAGGCCGTCGGCATCGACGTCGACGACCTCGACGTCGACCAGCGCGTCGTCCACCTGCACGGCAAGGGCGGCAAGGACCGGATCGTGCCCGTGGGCAGGCCCGCCCTGGCCGCCGTCGACGCCTACCGGGTGCGGGCCCGGCCCGAGCTGGCCCGCCGCGGCGGCGGGGGTCCGGCGCTGTTCGTCAACGCCCGGGGCGCGCGGCTGTCGCGGCAGAGCGCCTGGCACGCGCTGCGCGCGGCCGCGGACGCGGCGGGCCTCACCGCCCAGGTGTCCCCGCACACGCTGCGGCACTGCTTCGCCACCCACCTGCTCGCGGGCGGCGCCGACGTCCGCGTGGTGCAGGAGCTGCTGGGCCACGCCTCGGTGACGACGACGCAGATCTACACCCACGTCACCGTCGACACGCTCCGCGAGGTGTACGCGACCTCCCACCCCCGTGCGGTGACACCCAGGCGCGGGACCCGCTCGACCCTTCGCTAACATCGGCGTAATTTCGGTGGCCGTCCCACGGCGGGGCGCGTTGCCGGTCGTCGTCGCGTGCTCCTACGCTGCGCGGAACGTCCCCGGACAGGACGCCCGCGACAGACCGGAGCGCCGGCATGCAGAACCCGCGGCCCATAGCCCCCCGCCCTGAGCCGCTCGACGAAGAGGCGGCCCGCCCGGCCGACTCCGTGGGGAGACACCGCTTGATGGTTCCCGAACCGGCTCCGTTGTCCGAGCACGGCCCGGCCCGGGTGATCGCGGTGGCGAACCAGAAGGGCGGCGTCGGCAAGACGACCTCCACCATCAACCTCGGCGCCGCGCTCGCGGAGTACGGCCGCCGCGTGCTCCTGGTGGACTTCGACCCGCAGGGCGCGCTCTCCGTCGGTCTCGGCGTGCAGGCCCACGAGCTCGACACCACGATCTACAACCTGCTCATGGAGCGCGGCGTCGAGATCGACGACGTCATCCGCCCCACCACCGTCGAGGGCATGGACCTCCTTCCGTCCAACATCGACCTGTCCGCCGCCGAAGTGCAGTTGGTCACCGAGGTCGGCCGCGAGCAGGCGCTGGGCCGGGCGCTCAAGCCCGTGCTCGACCGCTACGACGTGATCCTCATCGACTGCCAGCCGTCGCTCGGCCTGCTCACGATCAACGCCTTGGCCTGTGCCGAGCGCATCCTCATCCCGCTGGCCTGCGAGTTCTTCTCGCTGCGCGGGGTGGCGCTGCTCATGGACACGGTCGACAAGGTGCAGGACCGGCTCAACCCCGACCTCAAGATCATTGGCATCCTGGCCACGATGTTCGACCCGCGCACCATGCACGCGAGGGAGGTGCGCCAGCGAGTTGTCGAGGCGTTCGGCGACCTCGTCTTCGAGGCGGTGATCAACCGCACGGTGCGGTTCCCGGAGACCACGGTGGCGGGCGAGCCGATCACCACCTGGGCGCCCGCGTCGAACGGGGCCGCGGCCTACCGCCTGCTGGCCCGCGAGGTTCTCGCCCGGTGACGGTCGATGCGGCGACGCCTACGCGGTTCACGGTCCGGCTGCACAACTTCGAGGGCCCCTTCGACCTGCTCCTGCAGCTGATCGGCAAGCACGAGCTGGACATCACGGAGATGGCGCTGCACCGCGTCACCGACGACTTCATCGCGCACCTCGCCGCGCTCGGCGACGACGCGGACCTCGACGAGACCACCGAGTTCCTCGTCGTCGCCGCCACGCTGCTCGACCTCAAGGCCGCGCGCCTGCTGCCCGACGCCGAGGTGGAGGACGCCGAGGACCTCGCGCTGTTGGAGGCGCGAGACCTGCTGTTCGCGCGCCTGCTGCAGTACCGCGCGTACAAGCAGGTCGCGGGGTTGTTCGTGGAGCTGGAAGCCGGGGCGGCGCGGCGGTTCCCCCGCTCGGTGGCGCTGGAGGAGCGGTTCGCGGCGCTGCTGCCGGAGGTGCTGCTCGGCGTCGACCCGGCAGCGTTCGCCGCGCTCGCGGCCACGGTGTTCCGACCCAAGCCGCCGCCCACCGTCGGCGTCGATCACCTGCACGCCCCACAGGTCTCGGTGGCCGAGCAGGCGGCGCTGCTGGCCGAACGCCTCGCCGCGCTCGGCAGCGCCACGTTCGCCGCGCTCACCGCCGACTGCTCAGGCCCGCTGGAGGTCGTCGCCCGCTTCCTCGCGGTCCTTGACCTGTACCGCAGCGCCGCCGTCAACCTGGAGCAGCCGGAGGCGTTCGGCGAGCTGACCGTACGCTGGACTCCTGATGACCGCTCCTGACGAGACCCTGCCTGCGTTGGACGACGCCGGGCTCGACGCCGCATTGGAGGCGCTGCTGCTCGTCGTCGACGCGCCGACCGAGGAGGAGCAGCTCGCGGCGGCGCTCGACCAGCCGGTCGACCTGGTCCGCGCTGCCCTGCTGCGGTTGTCCGACACCTACGCGGCCGCCCGACGGGGGATCGATCTGCGCCGGACCGGCGGTGGATGGCGCTTCTACACCCGCGACTCCTACGCCCCCTACGTCGAACGCTTCCTGCTCGACGGCCAGCGCGCCCGGCTCACCCGCGCCGCGCTGGAGACGCTCGCGGTGGTCGCCTACCGCCAGCCGGTCACCCGCGCCCGGGTGGCCGCGGTGCGCGGCGTCAACTGCGACGGCGTGCTGCGCACATTGCTCACCCGCGGCCTCGTGCAGGAGGCGGGCACCGACCTGGCGACACAGGGCACCTTGTTCGCCACCACCGAGCTGTTCCTGGAGCGGCTGGGCCTCACCTCGCTCGCGGACCTTCCGCCGCTGGCCCCGCTGCTTCCCGACATCGACGCTATCGACGAGCTGTGAGTGATCTGATGATCCAGGCCCACCCGGACGGGGTCCGGCTGCAGAAGGTGCTGGCCCAGGCCGGCGTGGCGTCGCGGCGGGCGGCCGAGGAGCTGATCGCCGCGGGACGGGTGACCGTCGACGGCAAGACCGTCCGCGAGATGGGTCGCCGGGTGCACCCCGACACGGCCGTCGTGCACGTCGACGGGCTGCGCATCGTCCTCGACGACGCACTCACCTACCTCGCGCTGAACAAGCCGCGCGGCGTGCTGTCGACGATGTCCGACGACCAGGGCCGCCCGTCGGTCGGCGACCTGCTCGTCGAGCGCGGCGCGATGGACGAGCACTTCGACGGCGGTGCGCGGGCGCGGCTGTTCCACGTCGGACGGCTGGACGCCGACACCGAGGGCCTCCTGCTGCTCATGAACGACGGCGAGCTGGGCCACCGGCTCATGCATCCGTCCTACGAGGTGGAGAAGACCTACCTCGCCGAGGTGCAGGGCTCGATCCCGCGCGATCTGGGCCGCCGCTTGCGCGACGGCGTCGAGCTGGAGGACGGGCTGGTGGTGGTCGACCGGTTCCGCATGGTCGACGCGCACGCGGGCCGGTCGATGGTCGAGCTGGTGATCCACGAAGGCCGCAAGCACGTCGTCCGGCGGCTGCTGGAGGAGGTCGGGCATCCGGTGCTGCGGCTCCTGCGCACCGCGGTGGGGGAGGTGCAGCTCGGCAACCAGCGCCCCGGCCGGTTCCGGCGGCTCAGCCACGCCGAGATCGGGTCGTTGTACCGGTCCGTGGGCCTGTGAGCGTGCGGGCCATCCGCG
This sequence comes from uncultured Actinomycetota bacterium, assembly GCA_963822805.1. Classification (GTDB taxonomy): domain Bacteria; phylum Actinomycetota; class Actinomycetes; order Mycobacteriales; family Pseudonocardiaceae; genus Pseudonocardia. The sequence continues at coordinate 311,238 of CAWGIV010000016.1, forward strand.
GGGCCATCCAGGTCGCCGCCGACACCCGCGAGGACGTGCTGGAGTGCTCGGCCGAGCTGGTCAGGGCCGTGCTGGAGCGCAACCACCTGTCCGCCGACGACATCATCTCGATCCTCTTCACCGCCACCCCCGACCTCACCGCGGAGTTCCCCGCGTACGCCGCACGCCTGCTCGGGCTCACCGACGTTCCGCTGATGTGCGCGGCGGAGATCCCGGTGCCCGGCGCGATGCCGCGGGTGTTGCGGCTGCTCGCGCACGTCGAGACCGACCTTCCCCGGGCCAACGTGCGGCACGTCTACCTCCACGGCGCCGCCGCCCTGCGCTCCGACCTGCCCCGCTGACCGGCGCGCCCGACCCGCCGCCCGCCGCGAAGTGGGGCTCGCGGGGCGCTTGTCGACGTCGTCGCGTGGAGTGGGCCCTCGCGGGCGGCGGGCGGCCTGCCGGGCATGATGGGCGCGGTCCGCGACCTGCGGGCCGGAGAGGGGCACTGGTGGCGCGCAGTTTGCACGGGGTTGTCGCGATGGACGGCCCGTCGGGCACCGGCAAGTCCACGGTGTCCCGCAGGCTCGCCAAGGCCCTCGGCGCCGCGTACCTCGACACCGGCGCGATGTACCGCGCCGTCACCCTCGCCGTGCTGCGCGCGGGCGTCGAGCCCGACAGCGTCGACGCCGAGCAGATCGCCATCGCCGCCGCGAAGACCCTCCGGTCGGTGACCGACCCGTCGGCGCCCGTCGTCCTCCTCGACGGCGAGGACGTCGAGGCCGAGATCCGCGGGCCGGAGGTGACGCGCGCGGTGAGCGCGGTGTCCGCGCAGCCGCTCGTGCGGGCCGCGCTGGTCGAGCACCAGCGCGCGGTGATCGCGGAGAGCCCGGGCATCGTCGTCGAAGGCCGCGACATCGGCAGCGTCGTCGTCCCGGATGCTCCGCTGAAGGTCTACCTCACCGCCTCGGAGGAGGTGCGGGCCGCGCGGCGGAGTGCGCAGGACCGCAAGGCGGGGCGGGCCGCCGATCCGGACACCGTGCTCGCCGACGTCCGCCGCCGCGACCGCCTCGACTCCACCCGCAAGACCTCGCCGTTGCACGCCGCCGCCGACGCGCTCGTGCTCGACACCGACGACCTGCCGGTCGACGCCGTTCTGACCGAGCTCCTGCGCCTCGTGGAGGAGCGGGGCCTGGTGCGGTGACCGAGCGGTACACTGAGGATCTGCCCGCCGGGTCGTGGCCGCGGATGCACGATCTCGCCCTCTGGATCGGCTCCTGGGTCTTCACGCCGGTCTACCGGCTGCGGATCCACCACCGCGACCGGGTTCCGGCGCAGGGTCCGGTCGTCGTCGTCGCCAACCACAGCGCGTTCGTCGACGGTCCCCTGCTCTTCGGGCAGTTCGGTCGCCGCACGGTGTTCCTGGTCAAACAGGAGATGTTCCATGGGCTGGTCGGGTGGGTTCTGCCCCGCATCGGTCAGCTGGCTGTGCGGCGGGGCACAGCCGACCGGCGCCCGCTCACGCAGGCGCTGTCCGTGCTGCGTGGCGGTGGGCTCGTCGCGGTGTTCCCGGAGGGCACCCGCACCGGCGGCGAGGTCGCGGCGGCCCAGCACGGGGCGGCGTGGCTGGCCCGCACGAGTGGGGCGGTCGTCCTGCCGGTGGTGTGCCGGGGCACCCGTCGTCCCGGCGGCGGACGGCGCAGGCTCCGCCCGCGGGTCGACGTGCTGGTGGGCGAGCCGTTGGCCATGACGACGGGCGGCGGCCGCGCTGGACTGGCCGCGGCCACCGAGACCATCCGCGCCGCGCTGGCCCGATTGGTCGCGGATCTCGACGAGCTACGGAGAACGACGTGAGTGCACGACAGGACGACCGGGCCGCGATGGCGGAGCTCGGCCTTGACCCCGACGAGTTCGCCGAGATCCCCGGGGAAGCGGCGCCGCCCGCACCGGTGCTCGCCGTCATCGGCCGTCCGAATGTGGGCAAGTCCACCCTGGTGAACCGGCTCATCGGGCGCCGGGAGGCCGTGGTCCAGGACGTGCCGGGCGTCACCCGCGACCGGGTCAGCTACGACGCGGTGTGGAATGGCCGCCGGTTCACCCTCGTCGACACCGGCGGCTGGGAGCCCGACGCCACCGGCCTGCGGGCCGCCGTCGCCGCGCAGGCGGAGTACGCGATGCGCAGCGCCGACGCGGTGCTGCTGGTCGTCGACGCGACGGTGGGCGCCACCGCCACGGACGAGGCCGTCGCGCGGGTGCTGCGCCGCTCCGACGTGCCCGTGCTGCTCGCGGCCACGAAGGTCGACGACGAGCGGCTCGTCCCCGACACGGCCGCCCTGTGGCGCTTGGGCCTCGGGGAGCCGCATCCGGTGTCGGGCCTGCACGGCCGTCGCACCGGTGATCTGCTCGACGCCATCCTGGACGTCCTGCCGGAGACCCCGCGGGACGACTTCGGCGCCACCGCATCGGGTCCACGCCGCGTCGCGCTGATCGGCAAGCCCAACGTCGGCAAGTCCAGCCTGTTGAACCGGGTGTCGGGGGAGACGCGCTCGGTCGTCCACGAGGTGGCGGGCACGACCGTCGACCCCGTCGACTCACTCGTGGAGCTGGACGGCGAGGTGTGGCGCTTCGTCGACACCGCGGGCCTGCGGCGGCGGGTCAAGACCGCCAGCGGCATGGAGTACTACGCCAGCCTGCGCACCCAGGCCGCGATCGAGGCCGCCGAGGTGGCGCTCGTGCTCATCGACGCGAGCGAGCCGATCGCCGAGCAGGACCAGCGCGTGATCACGATGGTCGAGGAGGCGGGCCGCGCGCTCGTGCTGGTGTTCAACAAGTGGGACCTCGTGGACGAGGACCGCCGTTATGCGATGCGCCGCGAGCTGGAGCGCGACCTCGTGCGCGTGCCGTGGGCGGAGCGGGTGAACGTCTCGGCGCTCACCGGGCGGGCCGTGGCGAAGGTGGCGCCCGCGATGCGTCGGGCCTTGGCGTCCTGGGACCAGCGCATCCCGACCGGCCAACTCAACGCCTGGCTCTCCGACGTCGTCGCGGCCACCCCGCCGCCGGTCCGCGGCGGCAAGCAGCCCAAGGTCCTGTTCGCCACCCAGGCCGCCACCCGTCCCCCGACCTTCGTGCTGTTCACCAGCGGGTTCCTGGAGGCGGGCTATCGCCGTTTCCTGGAGCGCAAGCTGCGGGAGGAGTTCGGCTTCTCCGGCACGCCCGTTCGGATCTCGGTCCGCGTGCGCGAGAAGCGCGGCCGCAAGCCCTGACCGCCTGCCGCGGGAGTGGCGCCGCGGATGCGGGTCCCGGGCGCGACTTCGCAGACCGCTTGTGCACGTCGCAGAGCCCCCGGGCCCTGCGAGGTGGCGGTTCGCCCTGCGAAGCCGGGCGGATCCAGGCCGCGGATGGCTGTGCGCTATCCTTGCGAGCGCCCCGAGCGGGGCGGCCGGGACGTGGCGCAGTTTGGTAGCGCACTTGACTGGGGGTCAAGGGGTCGCAGGTTCAAATCCTGTCGTCCCGACGGCGAGATCGGGCGGCGTCTTTTTCGGAGATGCCGCCCGATTTGTGTCCTGACCTGGGCAAAGGGTTGCTACAGTTGATCATTAATCGATCTTCGATTGATCTTGCTGGATGGCCGATTTCCGCTTGTGCACGCGTATCTGGAGCAAATCTGGAGCACGGCGTCGAAGCCGGCGAAATAGGGTCAGGTTTTGCTCCAGACTTCTGAGCCGGTTGGTGACCGTTGGGCGCAGTCCGGGTCGGATACGTTGGGGTGATCTTCACGGGCTGGTGATCGTTTGTCGCCTGGTCAAGGGGTCACGGTCCGGCGCGGCGATCGTGCGGGTGGTGGGGCGGGGGAGGACGGTCTTGACTCGCACGGCAAGATCCTCTCGAACGCGGAGCGGACATTTGCCTGGCAGTCAAAGGGTCAGGGGTTCGAATCCCCTCAGCTCCACTCTTGCGGTGATGTCAGCCCGCAGCGCATCCTCGCAGGTCAGTGTGTCTTTTGGTGGACTGTTGCTGATCTTGTTGTGATCGACTGTTCATGGCGTGTGCACTGATACTGGAGCAAAACTGGAGCACGGCGTCCTGGGGCGCGAAATACTGTCAACACTCTGCTCCAGTTCGTATCGCCCGTTCGGTGTAGTTGGGCGCGGTTCAGAGGCAGGCAGTTCGGCGCCGTCGACGTCCCGTCGGGCTTCGCGGTCGTGCTTTCCGTGATCGGGGGCGGGTTGGTCAAACATGGTCGGGGTCTGGCTGGCGGTCCGTTCACGGGCGCCTGACAGGCGGTGGTGGCCAACCTGGCCCGGTTGGCGGCCCGGTCGGGCGGCCCCTCCCAGCGTGATGAGCCGCCCGTGTGTTGACCGCCAACCTGCGTGAGGACGGCCGCGTCGCCGTGGGCTGATCATGGTGGGCGGTGGGGAGCGTGCGGGTTCGTCCCTTGTGGGCGGTCGTGTGCGACGCCAGGGTGAGGACGTCGTGTAGGTGGCGACGGCCCTTCCGCGTGTTTTGGCCGACACGGAAGGGCCGTCTTGGTGCATCGGAGTGCACCGGTGTTGACGGTAGGCGTGGACCCCGCGGAGGTCGAGACCGTGCTTCGCGGTGGTGGGCTGGGGTGCCCGGGGCGGGGCTGCGGGCGGCGGCTGGCGCCGTGGGGGTGGGCTCGGGAGCGGGGGGTGCGCGGGGCGGGTCGGCTGGTGCCGCGGCGCACGAGGTGCACCGGTTGTGGGTGCACGCATGTGTTGCTACCGGCGAGTGTGCTGTTGCGCCGGGCGGACGCGGTGACGGTGATCGGGGTGGCGTTGCTGGCGAAGGTGGCCGGGTCCGGTCATCGCCGGATCGCTGAGCTGGTCGGTCGGCCGGCGTCGACGGTGCGCGGTTGGTTGCGCCGGATCGGGCAGGTCGCCGCCCGGGTGCTCGCGGAGCTCGCGGTGGTCGGGGCGGAGTTGGGCATCGAGTTCGTGGCGCCGGCGCCGACCGCGGATCCGGTCGGGGCGGTGGTGGAGTGGGTCGGGGCGCTGGCCCGCGCGGCGGCGCGGTGGCTGGGGGGTTCGTGTGAGCCGTGGCGGCTGGCCGCGGTGGTCAGCGGTGGTCGGCTGCTCGCCCCGACAGGTCCTGATCTGGGATCGGCCCGCATCCGGCGGGCCGGACCGGAAAGGACACTCGAACGTGAGCGCAGAACAGGATCGGGAGACGGCGCGGCGGGTGCGGGCCCGGGAGGTGGGGCTGTTTCGCTACGGCCTCATCCAGGACGCGTTGGACCCGGCGTTGTCCACCAAGCAGCGGGGTCGGCTGGTCCGCGCGGTCGCCGCGCAGCTGCATCCCGGTCCGTTCGGGCCGGCGCCGGTGCGGGTGAGCCGGGCCAGTCTGGACCGCTGGATCCGGGCGTATCGGGTCGGCGGGTTCGCCGCGCTGGTGCCCACGCCGCGCCGGTTGGCCCCGCAGACCCCGCCCGAGGTGCTGGAGCTGGCGGTCGGGCTCAAGCGGGAGACGCCGGGACGGACCGCCGCGCAGGTCGCCGTCGTGCTGGCCGCGCACGCCGGCTGGTCGCCCTCACCGCGGACGCTGCAACGCCACTTCGCCGCGCTCGGGCTCAACCGCCCGCGCCCCGACGGCGCGCTGCCGGCCGTGTTCGGCCGGTTCGAGGCCGAGCGGCCCAACGCCCGCTGGGTCGGCGACGCGCTGCATGGCCCGCACGTCGCCGGTCGCAAGGCCATCCTGATCGCCTTCCTGGACGATCATTCGCGGGGGGTGATGGCGGCCCGCTGGGTATACGCGGAGAACGCGGTCACGTTGCGGGAGACGCTGCGCGAGGGCCTGGCCTGCCGCGGCTGCCCGGACCAGTGCTATGTGGACAACGGGTCGATGTTCATCGACGCCGGGCTGCGCCGGGCCTGCGCGGTGCTGGGGATCAAGCTCACCCACTCCCAGCCCGGCAAACCCGCCGGCAGGGGCAAGATCGAACGCTTCCAGTGCGCCACGAGGCGCCTGGTTGTATCCCCGGCGTAGCCGGGAGGAACTCGGAGGGAGGTTCCTGGGTCTGATGGCTGACCTGGATGCCGAAAGGTGAAGGGGACAAGAGCATGCCAGGAAACCAGCGGCCGGGTCCAGATGTTCGGGACGGTGCGCTGGGGGACCCGCGTGATATGGCGAAAGCTGGATTGCCTGAATCCCAATCTCCAGAAGATGAAAGTTCGCATCCGCCGGAAAGACATCTGAAACCGGCGCCAGCCCTGCGGCCGTGAGTGGAAACAGCGTCGCCGCAACCTCCGGGGCCAAGGAGCGATGCCCAGTGAGGGCATTGAAGGAGATGAGTGGGACGCCTACGTCACGCTGTCACGTATGACCGGGACGAACGTGGGATCGCCTACGGGACGCGAGCCCTATGGCGACGGAGGCCTCGTAGTAGTCGCCGGAGTCACGCCCGGCCAAGGAGGACGGGAAAGCCGTCCACAGGGCGAAGGGGGCCAGGTGATCGGACACCGCAACGACCGGGAGGTATGCGTAATGCAGAGCGCCGAAACGGTGCTGGGTGTCCTGCGTGAGCGCGGCAGGCGCGGCCTGCCGTGTGAGGAGCTGTATCGGCAGATGTTCAACCCGCAGTTGTATCTGCTGGCCTACGGGCGCATCTACGCCAACAAGGGCGCGATGACGCCCGGGGTCAGCCAGGAAACCGTGGACGGCATGTCGCATGGGCAAGATCGACCGGATCATCGAGGCGATGCGCCACGAGCGCTACCGCTTCCGCGCCGGTGCGGCGGGTGCACATCCCGAAGAAGAACGGGAAGACGCGCCCGCTGGGCATGCCGACCTGGTCGGACAAGCTCGTCGGCGAGGTGGTGCGGCTGCTGTTGGAGGCGTACTACGAGCCGACGTTCTCCGACCGCTCCCACGGGTTCCGTCCCGGCCGGGGCTGCCACACCGCGCTGCGGGAGGTGGCCAACACCTGGACCGGGACGACCTGGTTCGTCGAGGGCGACATCGCCGACTGCTTCGGGTCCTTCGACCATGAGGTCATGGTCTCGATCCTGGCGGAGAAGATCCACGACAACCGGTTCCTGCGGCTGGTGCGCAACATGCTCACCGCCGGATACCTGGAGGACTGGAACTGGAACGCCACGCTCAGCGGTGTCGCCGCAGGGCGGCGTCGCATCCCCGATCCTGTCCAACATCTACCTGCACAAGCTGGACATCTTCGTCGAGACGGTCCTGATCCCGGAATACACCCGAGGCAGGCTCCGGGCCCGTAACCCGGAGTACCGCGCGGTGGAACAGGCGATCGCACGAGCCCGCCGGCACGGTGACCGCGCGCAGGCGCGGTCGCTCTACCGGCGGCTGCACAGCCTGCCCAGCCAGGATCCCGATGATCCGGGCTATCGGAGGCTGCGCTACTGCCGTTACGCCGACGACACCCTGCTCGGGTTCGCCGGACCGAAGGCCGAAGCCGAGCAGATCAAGCAGCGGCTGGCGGCGTTCCTGCGTGATGACCTCAAGCTGGAACTGTCGCCGGACAAGACGCTGATCACCCATGCCCGCACCCAGCGGGCCAGGTTCCTCGGCTATGAGATCTCGGTCGCGGGCGGCGACCGCAGAACGAGACGCCCATCTGCCAGCGACCGGCGCAATCGTCGTTCGCTCAACGGGACGGTCGTTCTGCACGTGCCCGCGTCCGTGATCAAGGCCAAGTCCGCCCCGTACTCTGGTCGCGCGGCAAACCCGCGCTGCCGGAACCCGATGGTCAACGAGGCCGACTACACCATCGTCGGCCAGCTTCGGGGCCGAGTACCGGGGCATCGTCCAGTACTACCTGCTCGCCGGTGACGTCTACCGGCTGCACCGGCTGCGTTGGGTCATGGAGACCGTCCATGCTCAAGACCCTGGCCAGGCAAGCACCGCTCGTCGGTGACGAAGATGGCGGCCCGCCACAAGGCCAAGATCGTGACACCGCATGGGCCGCGCACGTGCTTCGAGGCCAGCGTCGAACGCGCGGGCAGGAAACCACTGGTCGCACGGTTCGGCGGCATCCCGCTCAAGCGGCAGAAGAACGGCGGTCCTCACCGACCGCCAGCACACCGGGCCGATCTACCCGCACAAGGAGCTGGTCACCCGGCTGCTGCAGGGCAGGTGCGAGCTCTGCAAGCGAACGGACGACATCTCAGTTCACCACGTCCGCGGCGCTCGCCGAGCTCAACCGGCCCGGCCAGCCGCAACCCGACTGGGCGCAGGTCATGGCCAAGACGCCGCCGCAAGACCCTCGTGGTCTGCGGCGACTGCCACGACCTGCATCCACGGGCACCCAGCTCGCACCGCTCACGCAGTAGTCACTGGAGAGCCGGATGACCGGAAACGGGTCACGTCCGGTTCGGGGGAGGCCGAGCGGAAAAGGACCAGCTCAGGCTGGCACCTCGCCGCTCGGCCGACCCTACCAAGACGGTGCGCGACCAGTTCCTGGTCGAGATCGCCGACGGCACCGCCGGGGCCGGCACCGCGGTGGGCAGCCTGGCCGAGCTGAACACGCTGTTCACCGCCTGGGTCGCGCAGGTCTACCACCCGCGGGTGCATTCGGAGACCGGGATGGCGCCGCTGTCCCGGTTCCTGGCCGCCGGGCCGCCCACACCGACCCCGGCCGGGTTGCTGGCCGAGGCGTTCCGCTGGGGTGAGTGGCGCACCGTGACCAAGACCGCCACCGTCTCCTTGCACGGCAACCTCTACGAGGTCGACCCGGCGTTGGCCGGGGCCCGGGTGGAGCTGGTGTTCGACCCGTTCGACCTGACCGACATCACCGTGCACCACCACGGCCGAGCCGCCGGGCAGGCGGTGCCGCACCAGATCGGTCGCCACGTCCACCCCAAAGCCGCCGCCGACCCCGCCCCCGCACCGACCCCGACCGGGATCGACTACCTGCGCCTGATCGAAGACCGACACACCCGCTCGATGGGCGAGCGGCTGAACTACGCGCAACTGGCCGACCCCGCGCAGCCGCTCGACGGGCAGCCCGCGGACGCCGGCCCCGGGGACCCACCCCCAGACCGTGACGGGCTGACCTACAGCGCCGACCTGCTCACCCTCGCCGACAGCGCCGCCCCCGACCGCGCCGCCCCCGACCGCGCCGCCCCCGACCGCGCCGCCCCCGACCGCGCCGCCCCCGACAGCGAGGAGTACCCGGTGAGCCTGGACAAACTCAGCGCCTACTTCGGGTTCACCGCCACCCCGTTCCGCCGCAACCTCGCCCCGGCGATGCTGCACCGCCACGGCGGGCACGCCGAGGCCGTCGCCCGGATCCGCTGGTGCGTCGCCGAGACCGCGCTCGGGGTCATCACCGGGGAGGTCGGCGCGGGCAAGACCGTCGCGCTGCGCGCCGCGCTCGCCGAGCTCGACGCCTCCCGGCACACCATCATCTACCTGCCCAACCCCGCGGTCGGCGCCCGCGGCCTCTACGCCGCCCTCGTGACCGGGCTGGGCGGGGTCCCCCGCTTCCACACCGCCGCGCTGATCGCCCAGACCATGCGACCACCTCGCCGCCGAGAAACACGAACGCGGCCGCAACGTCATCGTCGCCGTGGACGAGGCGCACCTGCTCTCCGCCGACCAGCTCGAGGAGCTGCGGCTGCTCACCAACAGCGAAATGGACTCCGTCGCCCCCTTCACCGGGCTGCTGCTGGGCCAGCCCACCCTACGTCGGCGGATCAAGCTCGGCGCCTTCGCCGCCCTCGACCAGCGGATCGCGCTGCGCTACGGCCTGCCCGGCATGACCGAAACCGAGACCCGCGACTACCTGTCCCACCACCTGAAACTGGCCGGGCGCACCGACCAGCTATTCTCCGACGACGCCGCCGCCCTGATCCACCAGACCGCCCGCGGGCTACCCCGCGCGGTCAACAACCTCGGCCTGCAAGCCCTCGTCGCCACCTACGCGGCGAACAAGACCATCGTCGACGAGTCCGCCGCCCGCGCCGCCGTCACCGAGGTCACCGCCGAATAAACTCGATCAAGACGGCACGGTGAACAGCACAGCGCCACCCCGACGACGAAGGCCCCGCCCGGCCACACCGGACGGGGCCTTCAACATCGCCGGGCGCCCGCCGACAGCGTGACGCCGACATCCTCACCGACCCTGACGCCCAACAACGCACCGGACGAGACAGGCCCGGCCGACCCGGCCGCCGCCGACCCGACCCCTCCCGTGCCAACCACCGAGCTGGAGGCGGCCTGGGCCGCGACCCTGGTCCTCGCCCGCGCCGACGCCGGCATCCTCGACCCCGTCGAGGTCCAACCGGTCACCGCCACCACCGAACGCGTCCTCGGCCCCGACCGGGTCGCCGGGCTGCGGGAGATCTGGCAGACCGCGCACACCGTCGCCGACACCGACGCCGAGGCGATGCTCGAGCTCGGCCGCCGCTGGTGCACCACCGTCGGCATCGACCCCGACCTCCCCGCACCCGTCCTCGTCCTCGTCGCCGCCAGCGAGACCGACTCCCCGGTGGTGGGTGCGGTGCGCGAGTCCTGCACCCGCGTCAAAATCATGATCGCGGCCGAGCCCCGCCCCGCCGACGCTGCCCGGGCCGCCGCCGACGCGGACCGGGTCGAGCAGGCCGCCGCCGCGCACGCTGCCACCACCGCCGCCGACGTCTTCCGCCGTCGCCGCCCGGCGTCGCCGCGCGGATCGGCCCGGATCGGCGGCCCCCGGTGGGGGGTGACCGCCACCGCCGGCACCCGCCCGCCCACCGACGCCGAAAGGGCCGCCGCCCGCGTCCTGGGCCGCGCCCTGGACACGGCCGGGATCCGGGACCGGGTCACCACCCGCACCCGCTCCGCGCTCCCTCCCGGGCGGTTGCAGATGCGCGGCGCGCTCGCCGCCGACGCGCAACGCGCCGCCGGCAGCGTGCCGACCGCGGAGCCGTTCACCCGCACCACCCGCCGCCCGGTGCCGGCGCCGCCGCTGCGCCTGGGGATCGCCTGTGACGTGTCCGGGTCGATGGACGCCTTCGCCGGCCCCGTCGCGTCTACGGCCTGGATCCTCGCGCACGCCGCCGCGCACACCCGGGTGCCCGCCACCACCGCCGCGGTGATCTTCGGAAAGTACGTGCGCGCCATCCACGCCCCCGGTGAGATCCCGGCCGAGGTGACCGAGTTCCTCGCCACCGACAACTACGAACACGCCGACAAGGCGATCGACGCCCTCGACGGTGCCCTCGACCTGGCCCGCCCCGGTGCGGCGCGGCTGCTGGTCATCGTCTCCGACGGCCAATACCGCGAGGACCCCCGCCGCGAGGCTCAGCTGCGGGTCAACCGGCTGATCGCGGCCGGGTGCGGGGTGTTGTGGCTCGCCCCCGCCCACGCACCCACCGACCCGCTGCGCGGGGTCACCGTCGCCGCCCTGTCCGACCCCGCCGCGACAGCTCGCGCCATCGGCCACGCTGCCACGACCGCGCTACGCGCCGCCCACTGAACCCGGGTGGCCCGGCGCGGCGCAGGGAATCTCTGCCCGCCGCACCCGGGCCGCCTACCCGCACGCCATGCCTGGGAGGCCTGCTAAGCAGCGGAAACGTCCGATCGGCAGGCGCGGCTTGACTTCACCACCGCCACCAAGCGTCCATACACGTGTGGCCGGAACACCACGGCAGCGCGCGCCGCCGACCACCGCCCCCGGGGGGCATGACCCACCGCCCCAACCCGTCCAGGGAGACCCGTCATGCCCGATGACCCCACCCACCAAGAACAGCCCAACGCGGCCACCGCCGACACCGGCGATCAGGCCACGACTGACCCGGCACCCACGACCGCCACCGCGCCCGACGCGCCACCCGACACGACGACCGACTCACCTCCCAACACGGTGACGGACACGACGGGCGACACCGTGACGGATGCGAAGGCGCCTACCGGCGACACCGCCACGGCGACCCCACGAGGGGACGCCGCGGCCGCGCCGCCGAGCCCGGCACCCGATGGTCGGCAACGATCCCCACGCCCCGCACGGGCGCGGCGAGGTCGGACCACCCGCACCGCCGACACGCGGCGGCAGACCACCACACCCGAGACGCCCCCGGCGACATCCGAGACGCCCGCGGTGGCGCCCCGACGGGTCAGCGTCACCGCCCACGACCGGGTCTGGGCCGCGTTGCGCTCCCACCCCGGCTCGACCTCCGCCGAGCTGTCCACCGCCGCCGGTGTGGCCCGTTCGACTGTTGCCAAACTCCTGACCGCCTGGGCCGCCGACGGCAGCGTCACCTCCACCCCCGGCGCCACCGGCCGGGCCGGCCGAGCCCCGCACCGGTGGACCGCCGCACCGTCAGACCTCCCACCCGCGCCCGCACCGGACCCCGGCGGCAGCGCACCCGCCGACCCCCACACCGACCGTGACACCAAGAGCAGCACCGGCACGCGCCGCCGCAGGGTCGCGACCACGCCGACGGTGACCACACCGCACGGCGGAGCACCCGGTGCCAGCCGACCCCGCGGGGGCGCGGCCGGTACGGGCACGGCGCCGGTCAACGGCGCCGGCCGCAACCGCTCCGGCGGACCCCGGCTGGCCGCTGGCGCGTTGCACGGAATGGTCCAGGACTACCTGACCGAACACCCCGGCGACCACGGCCCGACCGCCGTCGGTCGCGCGCTTGCACGGTCGTCCGGTGCGGTCGCCAACGCTCTCGAGAGCCTCGTCACCGCGGGCTGGGCCGTGCGTACCAACAACCGACCGCGCCGCTACCGCGCCACTGACCCCACCGAGCCCGCCGATTCAGCGACGACCCGCGGTTAGTCACTTTGTGACCGCACGGAGCGTGACCGTGGACGTGACGCGGCCAACCGCCCGATGATCCGAAGGTGTGCAGACAACAGAAGATCGCGCGATGGCCGCTGGCCTCAGCGTAGACCTGGGTCGCTGGCGGCGGGAATTCGATGAGCTGATGCTGCGGGTGGGCGCCCGGTTCGCCCGGGTCGAGCCGCGCAGGCGGATGGCGTCGTTCGTGCGGGGCCTGCTGGCCGGGCTGCCCCGGGTGAACTGCTGGACGATCGCCGAGCACGCGGGAGAACGCTGCCCGCGGGGCATGCAGCGGCTGCTGTCGGAAGCGGTCTGGGACGAGGCCGGGGTCCGGGATGACCTGCGCGGCTACGTGCTGGAGCACTTCGCCGACCCCGGCGCGGTCCTGGTGGTAGACGAAACGGGAGATCTCAAGAAGGGCACCGCCACCGTGGGTACCCAGCGGCAGTACACCGGCACCGCCGGGCGGACCGAGAACGCTCAGGTCGCCGTCTACCTGGCCTACGCCGCCCCGGCCGGGTCCGCGTTCATCGACCGGGCCCTGTACCTGCCCCGGTCCTGGACGTCTGATCCGGCCCGGTGCCGCGCCGCCGGGGTGCCCGCAGGCACGGCGTTCGCCACCAAGCCCGCGCTGGCCAGGGCGATGATCACCCGCGCGCTGGATGCCGGGACACCGGCCGCGTGGGCAACTGCGGACGAGGTCTACGGACAGGACCCGGTCCTGCGCGCCGAACTGGCCCGCCGCGGGCTCGGCTACGTGCTCGCCGTGGCTAAGAGCCGCCAGGTCACCGCCGCGATCGGCCCGCGCCCGGCGGCCTGGCTGGCCAGGCGGGTGCCCGCCCGGGCCTGGCAGCGGATCTCCGCCGGGCCCGGCGCCAAAGGACCCCGCTGGTATGACTGGGCGTTAATCGAGGTCACCGACCCGGCCGTGACCGAAGGTCCCGGGCCGCACTGGCTGCTGATCCGCCGCCGGATCAGCGACGGCGAATACGCCTTCTACCTCGCCCACGCCCCGCATCCTGTGCCATTGGCCCAGCTGGTGAAGGTCGCCGGGTCGCGGTGGAAGGTCGAGGACGGGTTCGCCGCCGGAAAGGAACTCGCCGGCCTGGACGAGCACCAGGTCCGCAGCTGGACCTCCTGGCACCGCTGGACCATCCTGGCCCTGCTCGCCTGCGCGTTCCTGTCCGTCCTGGCCGCGGCCCAGCCCGGCAGCGACCACGCCCGCGACGGCCAGCTCATCCCGCTGACCCGTCATGAGATCCGCCGGCTGTTCACCGGACTGAGCCAGCAGCGGCAGGCACCCGCGAAACAGCTGCACTGGTCACGATGGCGACGACGGCATCAGGCCGCCGCCCGAGGCTGCCACTACCGCCGGCGAGCCCGCGAACCCGCGTGATCATGAAATGCCGCTGGATCGTTAGGGCAGCCCTCCCGGCATCGCCGGCGAGGCAGGCGCCGATCGCCGCCAGCACCGCGCGCCGCCCAGACCGCCCGAACCTGCCCCTCCTCGCGCCGCCAGCGGCGACGAGCTTAACGTCATGATGCCGGCTCGAGCAACGGAGGTTACCCATGCACCCCTACATCCGCGTTCTCCAGGCATACATGGACGCCCTCGGCCGAAGTGACTACGGCACAGTGAAAAGCCTCTTCACACCTGGCGGACGGGTGAAGTCGCCCTTCCTGGGCGACATGCCCGCAAGCCCGTTCTTTGACCGGCTCTCCGGAGCATCAGCCAAGAACGTCATCACGCCGATCGACATCTTCCTGAGCAACTCAGGCAAGAACCATGCCACCGCGTACTTCCAGTACGACTGGACCGTCCGGGACGGAACCCTCATCACGTTCAAGGTGATGGACCTCTTCGCCTTCGCCCCAGACAGCGACCAGGTCACGTACCTCGACATCATCTACGACACCCACCCCATCCGAGCGTGGGCAGGGAACAAGTACGAGCTCTGAACATGACCCCGGCAGCGCCGTCGCTCGCGCATCTCGAAGGCACCACCGGTCCTAGCTGCGCCAACGATCACGAAGTGTCGCTGGAGTATTAGGCGGAACCCAGAAACTCGTAGGTCGAAAGTCGGCGATAACCAAGTGATCCCCGTGGGTGGCCGGGCCTGACGCCCGGCCACCCACTCCCGCATTTGTGCGACTCGCACCTGCGTCTGACCAGGGTCTTGAGTGCCTGGTAATCGTGGTCAGCCGCAGCCCGGGCTGATGAGGAAGCGCTACCCTGCGCGCCGCGCGTCTGCACGTACCTGCCAGATCAAAGGTAGTGCTCGCGCAGCAATCAGTCCTGCTGGGTCGTCGGAGCCGGCGTAGTGCCTATCCGGATAAGATAGGCAGCCAAATGGAGTATCGTAGCAGCGTATTCCTGGCCTATTTTTCCAACGAATCCGTGAGCTACCTCGTTGCGTAGATTGAGGCCGGCTGGACTGGCTAGGACGGTCCACAGGTACCTATACCAGGACGGGTCAAGTCCCAGTCTGGCCAATTCTTTTAGAAGGCTCCCCAGGGCAACATATTGTCCGGGTTTGCGTTGTCGTTGTAGATGGTAGATACCACGATTTGCCTCAAGCAGAATGCCGCGTGCGATTGCTTCAATTTGAAACAATGCCAAATACGCGGCTATGGTGAAGTCTTCCTGCCAAAATGCCTTGAACGCTTCCGTCAGCACCTCCGCTATACGGGCGCTCCCGCTAGACTTGTTCGGCAAGCCAGGCCTCTAACTGATTTCGATCAATGTCATACTTTTTGCCAATTGCCTGCAAGCCGAGTGCGTACAAGGGTGCGGCGATCTGAAGGCGAAGCAATTCGTGGTGTGCCAGCTGTTCATCTTCTCGCTGTTCGTCAGTTTCAGCCTTCCAGCGGGGCAGGCCATCGCTTCCCAGCTTCATGCGTGGAAGCATTGCGGAAAGCGGCGCCTCTACGCTGAGGGTCTCGATCAGTTCTTCGTTGTCTACGAGGAGTCCGGTTAGTGGAGGATGCAGAGCTGCGAGATTGAGCGCTTCCTGCCAGGTTTCGGGCTCAGTAAACTGTTCCACATAGCGATCGACGGCCTCATTTGGAAGCTCAAACTCGTGACGAATTGCCTGGAGGTTGAGCTCGTCGCGATTTGTTTGCTGTATCGCCTGCTGGGCGACCTCGAACTCTTCCCTGAGGGCCGAATCCTCTGCGATTCTCATCGCTTTCTCGAGGTCCATCAATCTTTCGACGCCGTTCCGCCGCTCCGCGCTGCGCATCCAGTTCGCGAATCGCGCCCTGTCGAGCTCGCGTTGGCGAGCGGGCTCGCTCGTCGCTGTCTTGCAGATTTGCAGGATACTGTCGGAAAGATGGGCATCGTCGCCATATGCGACGAAACATCTCGCCAGTAGCGAGTTGGCTGCCTCTAGTTCAGAGTGGCGAATCAATGCGTCGACCAATGGAAGGGTGACGCCTGCGCCGGCGACCTGTCGCTCCTGTTGTCCGTCATCCAGGAGTTGACCTGCCAACGTCTTGATCTCCGAGATTACCGCCCGTTCCTCGGATGACATCGGCTTATCCGCAGGTCAGCAAGCGTGTCGACCACCTCGGACGAAGGCTGTTCCGTTGGCCCCTTCCACCTGCGACCTGCACTCGTCAGATGAACGAATCGATCGTCAAATCAAATAATGGTCAGAATTAGTACGCCGAGAAATGTATGTGGTTGTAGTGGCAGCCGGTGAGGTTGGCCGGGTTCGGGCAGCCGTAAATCGTGGATCGGTAGGTGGTCCAGGTGGGGTGCTCGGCGCTCCAGATGAGTCCTTGCCAAATCACGTAGTGCACGCCGTAGTCGGCCTGGTGGGCGGTGAACCAGTGGGCGACGGTCCAGCCGCGGGCGACGTCGGTGGGGTCGTGCGGTCGGAAGAACAGGTCGCAGGCTTTGCCGATCCGGTGGTCGCTGTCGGGGTTCTGCGGGTGTGGGTCCCGGCAGGTGGCGCCTTCGCGGGTCGCGCCAAAGGCGGCAAGGGCGCGGTAGAGGGCGGCGGTGCGTGCGGTGACGTGACCGCCCGTGCCGGACGGGTCGGGTACCTCGGCCCGCTGCGGTGGCCAGGCGGTGCGCAGCGCCGCGGTCTGCCGGTAGGTCGCGGCCTGGGTGAGCACGGTGGTCACGTAGGAGTCGGCGTGGTTGTAGGCGAACACTGCCGAGTCGGGGTTGGTGGTGCCGTGGTGGTCGCAGAGGAAGTCGGCGGCGGCGTGGACGGCGTCGTGCGGGTCGTACCGCGACGGCGGCGTCGCGCCGCCGGCCGGTAGCCGGTGGTGGGCGAGGACGGCGGCGAAGGTGGGCTGCAGGAACTGCATCGGTCCGCCCGCCCCAGCCGCGTTCTGGCCATTGGTAACGCCGGGGGCTGGGCTGCGGCCGTGGTTGGACTCGACCTTCCCGATGGCGGCGAGCAGGGTCCAGTCCAGCCCGGGGCAGTCGGTGGCGGCCTGCCGATACAGCATCAGGTAGTCCGGGGGGATGTCGGCCAACTCGGTCGCGCTCCCTGCGGACGGGCCGCCGGTCAGGATGGTGGTGAGGAGTCCGGCGACGAGCACGGCGACGATGACCGGGAGGGCGAGCAGCCCGGCTCCCAGCGTGAGTGCCGTGCGGGTCATCGATGCTCGCGTGCGGGCCTGGGCGTCGGGATCGGCGGAAGCGGGTGCGGCGCGGGTAGACGTCCGCCTCCCGGTTCGACCTCGAGGTCGGTGCCGGCCGGGGTGTTGGCATCGTCGGCGAGGGTGTGGCCGGGCGAGGCGGGCCACAGGCGGGCGAGCCCGGCGAGGTCGATCCGCCCGATGTTGCGCGGGGCGGTGAGCGGTAGCCACACCTGGTCGGTAGGCCCGGGCTCGATCCTGGATGCGCTGCCGCGCTGGGTGGCGAGGTCGGGTCGGGGGAGCGCGGCGATCGCGGCGGTCGAGGTCGCGACCGGTACCAGCCCGGGTCCGACGGCCTGCACGGTGTCGGTGAGGCGTTGGCGGGCGTGGGCTTCGCGGGCGGGGGTGGGTAACCAGATCAGGATCGGGCGCGGTCGGGTGGTGGCGGCGAGGCGGGCGTAGCGGTCGAGTTTGCGAGCCAGGATCTCGAGGGTGCTGGTGGCGAAGTCGAGCTCGAGGAACCACTCGAACACCAGGCCCCGCCTGCCCGAACCCGTCCTGGCGGGTGTGGTGAGGCAGGCGTAGGCGTCGGGGCGCACGTAGTCGAGGTGGCGGCGGCAGCGAGCCTCAGACCACAAGCAGTCCAAGCGCACGGCCCTTCCCCGACCCGCGCCGACGTCGGGGTTGGCGGCGGTGCGGGTGTGGTGGATGAGGTGGGCGAACAGGTCGTTGACCGCGACGGTGTGGGCGAGGGTGTGGTGGTGCGCGATGGCCAGCGCCTCGTCGCGCCGGTACCCGAGCGCCCGCAGGGGGAGGCCGTGGTGGGCGGCGAGGACGGCGGCCCCGGCCGGGCCGAGGACGTAGTGCATAGGGGCGGCCCCGACGGGCAGACGCGGGGCGAAGCGTTCGAGGACATCCCAGCGGTGCAGCTGCAGGAGGCGGCGGCGGGCGCGGTGGTCGGAGGTGAAGGCCATGTGGGCGATGGCGTGGGTGGTCAGCACCCGGTGCTCCCACAGCATCGCGAGCAGCCACAGGCCGCGGGGGGTGAGCCGGGTGGCGAGCGCGGCGAGGTGCCGGTCGGAGAACCGGGCAGACCGGCCCGCGGCGACGGGGTCGCGGTGCGCCCGTTGCGGGCGCGGCGATCCGCGCTGACGCCCTGGGCTTGATCGTGGGTCGGGGGGAGGGTCGGTCATCTCTGGGTGCTCCTTGCATGGGTCGAGGTCACGTCAGCTGCGGCAGAGGTCGGGCCGGATCGCCCGGTCATGGGCGGCGGGCTGGCGGTAGGGGTCGGGTGCGCAGGGTGAAGGCGGGGGTCAGGGCGGCGTGGTCGACGAGGCGGGCGGCGGCGTGGAAGGCGTCGAGGTGGGCCAGGTCGTAGTCGTCGAGATGCGGCGTCGTGTGGCGGGCCAGGTCGCGGGCGTCGTCGGCGCCGACGGTGAAGATGATTTTGTTGCGGGCGTTGGTCGTGACCCCGGCCCGCAACTCCGGCGGGAGCTGCGCCAGGTTCTGGTGCGCCAACGTGAGGGAGAGGCGGAGGCCGCGGGCTTCGGCGAGCAGGTCGTCGATGCTGTAGGGCAGGTTGAGGAAGTTGTGGCATTCGTCGATCACCAACGCGGCGTCCCTGCGGGCGTTTTGGGGGAGGTGGGTGCGGGCGGTGGCGGCGGTCCAGGTGTGGGCGACGATGATCGACCCGAGCAGTCGGGTCGCGTCATCACCGAGGCTGCCCTTGGGCAGCCGGGCCATCAGCAGCCCGCCGTCCAGGACCCGCCGGACATCGATCGGCACACCGGCCGTCGCCGGAGCCAGTCCCGTGGCGTGCGTGCCGGGGGTCTGGCCGGTCAGCAACGCGCGGGCATACGGGCGCAGGAGCAGCGCGCGGATGCGGTTCATCAGCGGGGCGATGACGACGGCGCGGGCGGGTTCGGACAGGCGGTTGTAGCCGGCCCAGAACCCGCGCAGCACCGGATCCGCGACCGCTCGCAGGGCGCGGGCGCGTGCGTCGGGGTTGGTGAGCAGGTCGGGGAGGTCGGCGAGGGTGCGCGGGACGGGTTGGGCGGTGAGGGTGAGGCAGGCGGCGCGCATCAGGTCGTCGGTGCGGGGTCCCCAGTAGCCGGCGAACACGCGGCGGCAGATCGCGACCAGGTTCTCCACCGCCAACGCCCGCTCCATCACCCCCGCGCCCGCGCCGGCCGGTGCGGTGGACCAGCGTGTGGTGAGGGGGTTGAGGTTCGGCGGGGGGCCGGGCCGGTCGGGGTCGATCAACACCGCGCGAGCTAGGACAGCGGCGGGCAGGCGGGCGGTGATGTCGGTGACGAGGTCGCCTTTGGGGTCGATGACTACGACCCCGCGACGGTGGTGGATGTCGTCGAGGATGAGCTGGGTGAGCAGAGTGGACTTGCCGGAGCCGGTGGCGCCGATGACGTGCAGGTGATGCCGCGCGTCGGCGACCCGCACCCCCACCGGGCCGCCTGTGGTGGTGGTGTCGCCGAGGGGTTTCACCTGCGGTCCCGGTCGCGGGATCGACGGCGGCGGCGGGACGGAGCGGGCGCCGGCGCGGGTAAGGCCGGGGACGTAGCCGGTGGGGAGGGCGGCGATCGCCGCGAGCTCACCCACCGAGAGCCGGTCCCCGCCCCGGATCCGGCGGCCCGCGATCGCGCGGTCCGGGAACGGGAGGCGGTGACGACGGTAGTGGTTGTGCCCGGTGAACGAGGCGAACACGGCCGCGACCGCATGCGCGCGACCACGGACACGGCCCCGCGCGGCCGCGCAGGCCGTGCGCGCCTCCTCGGGGTCGGTGCTGTG
Organism: uncultured Actinomycetota bacterium; assembly: GCA_963822805.1. GTDB lineage: Bacteria > Actinomycetota > Actinomycetes > Mycobacteriales > Pseudonocardiaceae > Pseudonocardia. Next base: position 331,372 of record CAWGIV010000016.1, read on the forward strand.
CGGGAGGGTGGTGGAGGCGGCGTAGCGGATCAGGGTCTCGAAGGTGGCGTGGCGGGCTTTCGCGACCGCGGCCCGGTCCCCGCTTGAGTGCTCCAGCCGGACCCGCGGATCCGAGCCGGCCACCTGCGAGGTCGACCGTGCGGCGTGGGCCGGGGTGGGTGCGAGGAGGGCGAGGAACTCCCGGCCGATCCACAGCAGCGTCCCCACCCCGGTTTGCACCAGCGTGTCGGCCAGCGCACCGCCGCGGGCGCGGGCGGGTGCGGAACGGGTGGGGACGGGTCGGGCGAGGACCTGCACGACGATCTCCCCGTCCGACACTGCCGCCCCGGCTGCCGTGCTGGGGTAGAGGTCGGCTGCGGCGGCGAGCAGGGCGGTGATCGGGTCCCCGGGGGTCTGCTCGGCCAGCGGCAGCCCGGTCCGGCGGGCCAGCCGCAACACCCCGCCCGTCGTCACCCGCCGCGACCCCGGGACGACGAGGGTCGTGGCGGCCGGCTGGGTGGGGGTGGTGCGGGTGGTGGCGCCGGGCCAGGCGGCGGTGACGGCGCGTTCGACCAGACCGGGTGGGATCGGGCCGGGTACCCAGATCCGGATCGTGCTGGCCTGGGCGGTGAGGTGGTACTCGAAGCACAGGTGCGGCTGCCCGGACAGCAGGCGGCGCCAGCGGGGGCGCAGCAGCCCGGCGAGGTTGCCCCACAACGCCGCGGCCCCGTCGGGGTCGGGGCGGGGTGGCGCGAGCACGGTGACCAGCCGCGCCCCGTCCTGTAGGCGGCGATGCCGCACCCGCGCTATCGCCATTCGTGCGGCTGCGATCAGCAGCAAGCCCAGCACCGCCCAGTAATGACTCCCCACGGCAGCAGACCGTGCGCCAACCGATTCAGGACGGCGTCGAGTTTGGCGACGGTGGGCGCGGCCGGGGTCATGACGGCATCCCCGCGACCGGCTGCGCCCCGTCCCAGGAGTGGCGGGGCACGACCACGACCTCGCCTGTACCGGCGGCCCCGCATCCCACCCGCCGCCACCGCGGTAGGTGTCGAGTTCGGCGAGCTCGGCCGGGTCGGTTGCAGCAACTTCCCGAGGTTTTCGCCCGCCCGGGGTTCGGGTCGGGTCGTGCGTCGCAGGTCGTGTCTGGGCGGTGCACTGGCGTGTCGCCGTCGACGGTTCGTCAGGATTTCCGATAGGTTGCCGTTCTTCTCGACAGGTGGTCGGGCTTACGGGACTGAGGTGGTCGTGGCGCTGGCGGTGGTGCGCTCGTTGGGTGCACCGCGGACGTTGTCCTCGACGCAGGAGATCGAGGATTACGAGCAGGAGTTGGTGGATCAGTACCTGCTCGCCGCGATCGGCGCCGGGTGCGGCGACAGTGTCGTGGGCGCGGACCGGGCGGTGATCTTCGAGTTCATCCGGTTTCTGGGCCGCCCGGTATGGACGGCCCAGCCCAAGGACGCGGACCGCTTTCTGGCCCATCAGCGGCGGGAGCTGGGACGGGCACGGTTGACGGTGCAGAAGAAGGCGTGGGCACTCGGTCATTTCTTCGACTTCCTGATCGACCGTTACCAGGGCGATCTGCTCGCCCTGACCGGTGTCGGTGTGGTCCAGCCGATCGACGAGTACAACCGGCCGGCGAAGGCGGACTACGGGGCCGCGCGGATCCCACCGGCCGACGACGAGGTGGAGACGCTGTTCGAGGCGTGGCGCGACGGGCTGGCACAAGCGCGGAAGTTCCTGCCGGCGGCGCGGGACTATCTGGCGGCGTCGTTGTGGCGTCGGGCCGGGTTGCGCATCCAGGAGACCTACATGCTCGACATCCGCGACTGGCGGCGTGATCTGGGCGAGCACGGCAAGGTTCACATCCGCTATGGCAAGGGCAGTCGCGGGCGCGGGCCGAAGACGCGGCTGGTTCCGGCGATCAACTCGGTCGGGCCACTGCTGGACTGGTGGCTGAGCGAGGTGCGCCATCAGTTCGGCGACGACTACGCCGACCCGGACGCGCCGCTGCTGCCCAGCGAGCGCCACGACCCGCACACCGGGTTCTGCGCCCGGATCGGTGACCAGGCACTGCGTGATGGCCTGGCGGCGGCGACCCGGCGCTGGCTGCCGTCGTGGGCGGGCCGGTTGACGCCGCACACGCTGCGGCACTACTGCGCCTCGTCGCTGTATGGGCGCGGTCTGGATTTGAAGGCGATCCAGGAGGTCCTCGGCCATGAGTGGCTGTCGACCACGACCCGCTACGTGAACCCTCGGGAATTGCATCAGACGAGCGAGAAGCCGCAGGTCGCCTGATCAGCATGGCTCAGCAGTGGCGTTCCTGGCGCGCGGGCGGGCGCGTCTGACCTGCCGATTTGATCAAACGGTCCCGTCTGTTGCATGATCCGCCCACCATTCGAAGGCGTTGGAGGCGGGTTGCGGCGGGTTGATCTGGCGGGTGCGGCGCATCTCGAACTCGTCGACGGTGTGGTCGCGCTGCGCCCGGAGGAGGCGATGTTCGAGGCGATGCTGAAGGGCTGGCGTGCGCAGCAGGCGGCCCGCGGTCTGCGGGAGGATGCGATCGGGGCGCGTGAGCGGTTGATGCGTCGGTTCGGCGAGTTCACCAACGAGTACCCGTGGAACTGGGAACCATCGCATGTGGACGAATGGTCGCTGTCGCTGGCCGGCGAGCAACACTTGGCGCCGTCCACGATCCGCACTTACCAGTGCAGCCTGCGCCTGTTCAACGGCTACCTCTGTGACAGCCGCTACGGATGGATTGCGGTGTGCCAGCGCGAGTTCGGGCCGCAGACGCATCCGGTCGCGATCGTGCACGAGTGGAACACCATCCCCCACCTCAATGACTACGAGGGCAATCCCGAAGCGCGCCCATTCACACGGGAGGAACTGCAGCGGTTCCTCGACTACGCCGACGAACAGGTCGACCGAGCGGTGCGGGCAAAGCGCAAGGGCGCGTTGGCCGCTTACCGAGATGCCACGCTGTTCAAAGTGCTCTACGGGTGGGGATTGCGCCGCACAGAGGCGTCCAAACTGGATGTTGTGGACTTCGGTCGCAACCCGGCGGCACCGGAATTCGGCCGGTTCGGCACGCTCAACGTCCGCTACGGCAAGGCCAAACGTGGGCAGCCACCACGGCGCCGCAACGTCGCCGCCGTGATGGGGTGGGCGGTCGAGGCGGTCGCCGACTACGTGGAGAACATTCGGCCGCGATTCGACTGCGCGGAGCATGCGGCGTTGTGGGTGACCGAACGCGGCGGGCGGATCAAGCCCGCGGAGATCAACGCCCGGTTCGTGGCCTACCGGGATGCCCTCGGGTTGCCGAAGGCCCTGGTTCCCCATTCGATGCGGCATTCCTACGTCTCGCACCTGACCGAGGACGGCGTGGACCGTCGGTTCATCCAATGCCAGGTCGGGCACGAGGTGGATAGCTCGACGGCCGTATACACGCATGTGAGCAGCGATTTCATGAATACGGCGTTGCGCAGAGCGCTCGCCCCCGCGCTGGGGGACGTGCCTGCGGGCGGGGAGGGGCAATGACAGCCAAGCTCAACTACCAATGGCACCTGCGCCAGGTCATGGCGACCCGTGGCATGTTCGCCACCACCGACCTGCTCGCACCGCTCGCCGAGCGCGGCATCCGGCTGTCCTCGAGCCAGATCTATCGACTGGTGGTGGAGCGTCCCGAGCGGCTGAGCTTGAAGGTGCTGATGGCGCTGCTGGACATCCTCGCCACCACGATGGACGAGCTGATCGAGCCAGTCGCTGCCGAACCGGCGAAGCACACCAGGGCTGCCGGTGGTGGTGGCGGGGTCGGCGACTTGCGACCCAGGCGTGCGCGAGTCACGCGGCCCGACTCGTGACGGTCCCGCCGTCGCCCGCGGCGCCAGCGGCGATGGTGGATCCGATCGGCACCGTGGCGGCGGTGGTGACTGCGGTCGATCCCACGCTCGGCCGCGACGATGTCCGCCGGGTCGTCGAGCAGATCAGCGGTGGCCGGGCCAAGCGCCGCCGCCTGGCCACGGCGTTGACCTGGGACGGGTCGGTGTTGACCAGCGGACGGTCCCCCGCTCCGCGAGTCGTCGGGGATCTCCTGCTCGCGCTCCGCGCGGCCGGAGCGACCAGGCTCTCCCCGCCGTGGTGCACCAGCTGCGGGCGGGAGCTGTCGACGATGCAACTTCGCGGACAGGACTGGTACTGCTCGCCCTGCTACACACGGCCGCAGCCCTGCGCCTCGTGCGGACAGCACCGGCAGGTCACCTTCCGCGACCGGCACGGGCGGCCGCGCTGCTCCCAGTGTCCTGACCACGACGACCGTGACCCGCGGCAGGTCTTGATCGGGATCATCACCACGCTGGATCCGGGGCTGCGCGCCGACGCGGTGGCCACGGCGATCACGACCACCGTCAGCAAGCCCGCCCACGCCCGGAAGCTGGCGTGGGCCATCGAGGATGCACCTGAGCTGCTCACCGGGGACGGGGCGAAGGCGCCGTTCCCCATGGTGCTGCGGCTGATCGACGCGCTCCGCGATGCAGGCGCCACCCGCATCCAGCCGCCAGCCTGCCCACGCTGCCGACGCGTGGTCGCCCTGAGCAAGCGCCGTGACGGGTTGCGGATCTGTCGCAACTGCTGCGCCCGCGCCAACGCGGTGGCCTGCTCCGGCTGCGGAACGGTCCGCGAACCGGCAGCCCGGGACGCGGAAGGGGGCCCGTTGTGTCCGAACTGCCTCGTCCGTGACCCGCTCAACCTGGAGGTGTGCATCCGCTGCCAGCGCCGGCAACGGGTCAACACACGCGGTCCCGAGGGGCCGATCTGCGCCGGCTGCGTGCCCCGCGTGACCGCGACCTGCAGCGTCTGTGCACGGACGGCGGCCTGCATGGTGTCCAAGACCGGACAACCGTGGTGTCGCGCCTGCGCCCGAGCCTGGATGCAATGCTCGCGCTGCCGGCAGTGGGATGCGATCCGGGCCGGCACCCGCGACGCACCGTTATGCGCCGGCTGCGCGGTCCCGGACCCGAGCTTCTGGACGATCTGCCCGAGCTGCGGCACCGGCGGGCGGCTCCTCGCCGGAGTCTGCCGCCGCTGCCGGCTGCACCGTCAGCTCGGCGAGGTCCTCGCCGACAGCACCGGACAGATCCGCCCCGAACTGCAGGCCCTGCACGACGCGCTGGCCACCGCCGATCGGCCCGACACGATCACGAGCTGGCTCACGCGGTCCGCGGTCAGATCGGTACTCGTCGACCTCGCCACCGGACAACTCCCGCTCACCCACACCACCCTCGACGATCTACCGCCCAGCAAAGCGGTGGAGCATCTGCGCAGCGTCCTGGTGGCCACCGCGGTCTTGCCCGCCCGTGACGAGCAACTCGCCCGGCTCCAGCGATGGGTCACCCAGACTCTCACCGAGCGCACCGACCCGCGGGACCGGGAGTTGCTGCGCCGCTACGCGGTCTGGCACGAGCTGCGGCGGATCCGGCAACGCAACCGCGGCGCCGAGACCACCTACGGGCAGCTCGACATGGTCCGCCAGCGACTGCGTGGCGCCATCTGTCTCCTCGACTGGCTACATACCCGCGGGCTCACCCTTTCCAGCTGCCGCCAGCCCAACCTCGACGCCTGGCTGACCAGCAACGACGCCAGTCACCGGGCTGAGGTCGGCCACTTCGTGCGCTGGGCGATCTCCCAACGCATCAACCCCGACCTGCGCTTCGCCGCCACCCGATGGACCGGCCCGGCCCGCCCGCTGGATCAACAGCAGCGCTGGGAACAGGCCAAACGGCTGCTGCACGACGACGGTCTCGACACCGACGACCGCGTCGCCGGGCTGCTGGTGCTGCTCTACGCCCAACGGCCCGCGGCGATCAGCCGACTCACCCTCGACGGCATCGACACCAGCGGCGACACCGTCGAGCTCCGCCTCGGCACTGTCCCCGTCGTGCTGCCCGAACCCCTCGCCACCCTTGTCCGCGACCTGGTCGCCACCCGACACGGCCACGCCGCCACCGGCGATCACGGAACCTCACGATGGCTGTTCCCCGGCGGGCAACCCGGCCGCCCCGTCAGCGCCGACAGACTCGGCGAACGGCTCCGCCTGATCGGGATCCACCCCGGCCAGGCACGCTCGACCGCGTTGTTCCAGCTCGCCACCGAGATCCCCGCCGCCGTCCTGGCCCGCATGCTCGGCATCCACATCAAGGTCGCCGTCCAATGGCAACACGTCTCCGCAGGCGACTGGACCAGCTACGCCGCCGACGTCAGCCGCCGCACGGACAACTCCCAGCGACAGGCATTCGGACAGTTCTGATATCCGACTGTGCCGTTACACGTCCATGCTGATCATGTGGAGCGGGCGTGGGCGGCGGCCAACGCCCGCACGGCGACCCGGCTGATCGAGAGGAGTTGAGCTGATGCGTTGGAACCTGCGGATGAAGGCCGCCGAGGTAGGGATATGGAAGTCCACCGAGATGCGCCGCCGCCTGGCCGCGGCGGGCCTGGAGATCAGCGCCGGAAAGATGTCGGCGCTGTGGACCGGGAATCCGACCACGATCCGCCTCGATGACCTCGACGTGATCTGCGCGGTGCTCGACTGCGCGCCCACGGACCTGCTTATCCGCGAACCGGACAAGGTCGCCGCCCGCCGACCTCGCCGCGCCGAGGCGGCGCCCGGTTCGGGGTCGGGGTCGGGCCCGGTCGTGCCGCGGCTGGGCAGGCGCCGCTCGTTGCCACCGGCGTGAGGACCCGACGGCTGTGCGCCGGTTGCGGGGCCCGACCACCGGCGATGCGGGAGATCCCGTGCTGTTTCGACTGCTGGCCCGGCGGTCCGGTCGAGCCCCCGCCGTGTCGGCGGTGCGGATCCCGCCGCGACTACTACACCTCGGGGCTGTGCGCCCGCTGCCACTCGCACGCGGCGGGAGAACGCAGCGTGCCACGACCAGGCCAGCCACCGGCGGTGGTCGAGGCCTGCCCGGACTGCCACGCGTGGGGCGTCACCCGCACGACCGGCTGGCTTTGCAAGGGCTGCTCGGGATGGCGCACCGCGCATCCGAGGATCGCGGCCTGCCGCGGCTGCGGCCAGCAGCGCCACGTCGATGACGACCAGGCGTGTCGGCTGTGTCGCAAGCAGCGTGGTTTCGTGCTCGCCACCGGTGAACGCGGGGTCGACCTCGTTGCGGCGAACCGACGAGATCGACGTCCACCTCCTGTACTGCGTCGAGGTTCCCGATCTCTTCGCGCACGGCGGCGACGCAGTGAGCGCAGGTCATGCCCGCGACGAGGTAGGTCCTTAACGTCGTTCCTGTCGTTGTCACTGATGTCGTCCTGATGTTCATGAGGTACCTCTTCCTGTTGCTCGTGGCGGTCAGGACCGGACCAGCCGGGCGATGGCAGCCGAGGCCTCGTCGACCTTCTCCTGCGCCACCGCGCCGCCTTCCCGGGCCGCGTCGGCAAGTAGTGCAACATGCGCAATTCCCTGAGAGGGACGAGCTGCAGTGCCTTTCCTGGCAGCGGCGCTCAGATCCCCGCACCGGGCGCAGGTCTACGGCCTACGGCCCGGGCTGCCCGGGCCGCACCGTCTGGCTCGTCCGCCACGTCACGCGGACAGCCAACCCTGCGGCGGAGCGTGCGCATCCAATCCACTCAGATGGCAGACCTCGAAGTGCACGTCTCGACGAGTGGCATCGCACAGGAAGGTCCCAGGTTCGCCACGATCACGGCTTCAGACGGTCGCCTGAGCGCCTCTTGCCCGCAGCGGCGAACGGGATCGCCGCTCGGCGGACGGCCTGGACCGAGGATCGACATGAGGATGTGGCGCGAACGCCCGACGAGAAAGCCGCGGTTGCGTACGCACGCGCTTGTCCTGACCGTTCTGCTGCTCGCCGTGGCCTGCGGCCAGCCCGGTACCGGATCAAAACAGAGCAGCGCGTCGGTGCCCCAGCTGTCGAGCAGGCCGCTGGGCAGCTCATTCGTCGCGGTCATCGGGTCCGGATTTCCGGTGGGATCCGCGGCCCTCGTGACGGGCACGACCCCCCGGGGATCGTCAATGGTCAACGTCACCACCGACAGCGGTGGAGGCATCAACACGAGCGTCGCAGTGCCCGATGGCTACCAGGGACCGCTCACCGTGCGGGCGGCGGCCGGAAGCGCCGTCGTCACGACGACGGTGGACGCGGGCGCAACGTCCGCCGATCCCGCTGCGGATGCGGGGGTCCGGCCGCTCGGCACCACAAAATGCACCGCCACGGGCGATGTGCGCTCCCCTCCCGATGCGGCACCGGGCGACGTGGTGTGCCTCACGGGGGACTCGTCGGAACGGCTGACCATCGCCGAGGGCGGCAGCGACGGCGCGCCCATCACCTACTCGGGTGGCGGACGGTCGACCGTCAAGGGCATCGACGTGACCGCCGACAACGTCGTCGTCGAGGGCTTCACCTCGACCGACGCGCAGAGCATGGGCGCCCGACTGCAGGGGAACAACATCACGTTCCAGGACAACACCGTCATACACCCCGTGTACGCGGGCGACGATACCGATGGTCTGCGTTTCTTTGGTGACGGCATCAAGATCGTGCACAACACCATCGGCGACGTCTATGACGGATCGAACTGCGACGCACAGGGCTGCGGAGACGGCCCGCACCCCGACTGCCTGCAGACCTTCTACAGCGACACGTATCCGACCAGCAGCAACATCACCATCGAGGGCAACCGCTGTGCGAACGTGGCGGCGCAGTGCCTGATCGGCGAGGGCCCGGTGCTCCCCGGCGACGGCGTCAACGGTCCGGGGCAGAGCGCCGACTGGATATTCTACGACAACTATTGCGACGACGGCGCTGCGCAGGCTGTGATGCTGAAGGACGTCAAGAACGCCACGATCGTCGGCAACGACTTCCAGGGCTCGAACAACAAGGCCATCGCATTAGCCGACGCGTCGACCGGCGCCCACGTCGGTGACAACAAGCTGGACCGGCGGATCGGCAAGCTGATCACTTTCGACGACGGTGCAGAGTCGCCGGGTTACATCGATCCGAAGCCCGACCAGTAGACACTTGGCGGGCAGGCCCGCCATTTCCCGCGGATGCTCGGATTTTGGCCACTGTGCGAGGTGCGCTTCGAGGTGGCGCACATGCCAAGCGGGCCAGGATCGCCTTTAGATCGGGGAAGTACGTGGACAGGGTGGCGGGCATTGCCGGGCTTGCGGCCACTTGGGCCGGATAGACGATCCGCTTGGCGTGGTGCGGCTGCCTCCAAGCCTGTGCAAGGGGACGCAGAAACGCGGCTGCGACACCTCCTCGGGCGGGCCTGCTGGACGGGGGACCCCGTCGATCGTCCGTACGTATCGCCAGCGTATCGCCAGAGTCTTGCAATGGCTACCTATAGGTGCGTACGGTGCCCGGGTCAGGGGATCGTCCGGAGGCGGGGTGAGGGAATGAAGGCGACAGCGGTTGCCGCTGCGGCCGGTCCGGTGCGAGCCCGGATGCGGGCTTGCCCACACCGCAGGATTGGCGCGCTCGCCGGAATGATCTTATTCATCATATGACGCCGGCTCAACCGGTCACCAGCGTCGGCGCTCGCACGGCTCGGCCCTTCCCCCGCGCTTCCGCGCGGGGTGGATGCATCGTGTCAAATTTGCTCTGTGACGGCATCACCGACGGACCGGCGCCGAAGGCACTCATCTGGCCGGAGCCGAGTTCGCACCCGACTTCACCCCGCGCACCGCCGACGACGAGCAGCACCGCACGCCGTGGGGCGCGGTGCAGCACTTCACGTGGCTGACCCTGCAACGCAGGCCGTAACCCGGCTCCGTCGTGTCGTGCGCCGATCCCGGGGTACCGCATCCGGCTATGTGCACATAGAATTTTTGTGGGGGCTTACGGAGACGCGGGTTAGGTCTGCTCGGTGACCGGCCGGCCGGGCCGTCGACGTTCGAGGCGCTCGCTTCCGCCGTCGACGGCCGGGTGGCGGTGCATCCCAGCGTGCTCACCGGTGGGTGACGGAATGTCCGTTATCGTCAATCTATGACCATTGCTCTGATTACGGGCGGCAACATCGGTCTGGGCGCCGCGTTCGCGCGGCGGCTGGCCGCCGACGGCCACGACCTTGTGTTGGTCGCTCGCGATAAGGAGCGGCTGGAGGAGGTCGCTGGTGAGCTGCGGGTCGCCCACGGGGTGCGCGTCGGGATCCTGCCTGCGGACCTGGCCGTCGCCGGGGAGCGCGCGCTGGTCGAGCAGCGGCTCGCCGATGGATCGGCGCCGGTGGACATCCTGGTCAACAACGCCGCCCTCATCGTTCGGGAGCTCTTCGACGAGGCACCGATGGACGCGCTGCAGGAGGAGCTAGAGGTCAACGTCACCGCGGTCCTGCGCCTCACCCGCGCCGCGCTGCCGGGGATGATCGCGCGCCGTCGCGGGGCGGTGGTCAACGTGGCGAGCTTCGCCGGCTACCTTCCGCCCGCGGGCTGGTCGTACGCGGCGGGCAAGGCATGGGTGCTGAGCTTCACCGACACGATCGCCGCGTCGCTTGTCGGCACCGGCGTGCGGGTCATCGCCGTCGCGCCCGGCCGGGTCAAGACCGGCAACCATCAGCGCGCGGGCCTGCCGGCGGGCAGCTCGGCGATGTGGCTCGAGCCGGAGACGGTCGTCGACCGCTGCCTGGCCGACCTGGCGCGTGGACGCGCGGTCTGCGTTCCGGGACCGATGTATCGGACCGCCGTCGAGGTATTGGAGCTGCCGCGCACGATTCTGCGCGGCCTGTCCCGGTTGGCCCGGCGCAACCGGGAACACGGGGTGTCCCGCGATGCGTCGAACGCGGGCTGATGCTCGGTCCAAACCGGCCAGTTGCGCCGTCGAGTCGTGATCGGCATGTCGAGATGCGCCGCCCGTCGCGACACGCGCTCGTCCGGCGTTGCAGGCCCGCGCGGCCGGCGGCACCGGACGTGACAGGTGGCGCCAGCCCGCGCGGGTTGATCAGCCCTTTATCGACTGTTGCATCTGGGTGATCTCACCCTGCTGTGCTGTGATGATCTTCTGAGCCGGTGCTTTCGCGTCGGGGTTCTGCCCGTCGGCGAGTTCGGTCTGGGCCATCTTGATGGCGCCCTCGTGATGCTCGGTCATCATCTGCAGGAACGTTTGTCGAACGCTGCCCCGGTGGCGTGATTGAGCTCGTTCATGTGGGCCGTGCTCATCATCCCTGGCATGCCGGCAGCGGCCGTGCCCCCCATGTCGTGCGAACCGCTCATGTCGCCATTGGACGTCTGAGCCCGGACACCCCACGTGGCGAGGAAGCCTCGCATCTGTGCGATCTCCGGGTCCTGCGCGGCCTGGATTCGGGCGGCGAGTTGCTTGACGTCGCTGCTGGCAGCGTGGTCGGCGGCGAGTTTCGCCATGTCCACGGCCTGCTGGTGGTGGGGGATCATCTGCTGGGCGAAGGTGACGTCCGCGGGGTTGTGGACCGCCGACAGGGCGGCCGAGCCGCCGGTGGCGGCGGCTGGGGTGGCGCTCGGCGCGCCGGCCGTCGGGGCCTGACCGCCGCAGGCTGTGATCAATAGCGCGGCGGTGGCAGCGGCGAGCACGCCGAGAACAGGCTTGTGGTTCATGAGTACGAGAGTCCTTGTCGGGTCTGCGGGAACGTGGACGCTGACCGGCTCCGACTCGTGCCGTCGGTGCCGGTGGGTCGATCAGTTCCGCAGTACGCAGAGCTCGGCCAGCCGGATCGCGTGGTCTGGCGGTGGTCGTCGTGGCGTCGGGTGGACCCAGCGCTGCCCGACGTCCGCTATGGCGGACGCGGGGAGCCGGGCGCGCCACAGCAGGACGAGGCCCACGGCCAGCACGATCAACGCGGCCACAACGGCAAGGCACAGATGCATCAGATCGTGGCCGGGCATCGGTGTCGGCATCGACCCGTCGGCATGGCATGGACCGGGGCAGGAGCTGTGACGACCCTGTGGGCGGCCGCCGCGGTCAGCTGCGCGTCGGCGTGCGCGGGCGCCTGCGTGTGCTCGGGGGTCGGGACGAGCGCTGCCGCCATCGTGGGAGCGCCCATGGCCGCCGTGGCGGTGGATCCGGCGACGAGGGCGTGCATCGTCACAACGCCTCGCATCACGGCGAGCAGCACCAGCCGCCTGCCTGCCCAGAACGCCGCCACACCCGCGATGGTAGTAATGGCGGTGGTGCCGTCCGTGCCGGCCCCGTCGACGCCATCCCCGCATTCCGGTCGGCACGGCCCCGCTCTCCTCGCCGGACCACAAGCCAATACCCGTACCCCCTACTGGTTTACAATCATGCCCTCAGGGGATACATGTGGGTCTCGGAGGGAGGCCTGTGGGCTGGCTACATCGACAACAAGGACGCGCTGCTCAAGCGGTTGCGCCGGGTCGAGGGTCGGGTGCGGGGGCTGCAGCGGACGGTGGAGTCCGACACCTACTGCAGCGACGTCCTGACCCAGGTCTCCGCCGCGACCAAGGCCTTGCAGGCCGGCGCGCTGGAGCTGGACGACCACCTCGCGCACTGCGTGGCCGACGCTGCGCGGGAAGGCGGGCCGGTGGCCCAGGAGAAGGTCGGGGAGGCCTCCGCCGCGATCGCCCGGCTGGTCCGGTCCTGACCGCGACGAACATCTCGGCTGGAGCTGCCGTGAGCATCACGACACGGACATCGACCTGTCTCGTCGCAAGCATGCCCTCAATCCACCTTCGATCCTGTATACGGTCAGGGGGTATGGTTTGGCGACGACAGGAGCGGGTCGTCCGGAGGTGCGCATGATTCGGGCCGGGATCGTCGGGATGCTGATGCCCTGCGGTCCCGTTATGCGTTTGGCTGCGGGGGTATGCGGGGGCGCTCGTCGCCCGGGTGGGGGACACGGTGAGCGGATTCGCTGCGGTGCTGGTGGTGCTGGGTGTCGGCGTCGGGTTGGTGTTTATGGGCTACGGGGCGTCTCGACTGCTGGCGGTCGGGCCGCCGATGCGCGAGGTCCTGCCGTTTGCCGGGGGGCTCCCGCCGGTGGAGCACGCGGTGTCGCGGTTCCACGTGCGCTGGTACCCGGTGACGATGGTCTTTCTGGCCTTCGACATGGAGATGCTGTTCATGTACCCGTGGACGCTGGTCGTGTCCCGGGTCGGAGTAAGCGCGGTCGTGGAGATGTTCGTGTTCCTGGCGATCCTGCTCGCAGGGGTCGCCTACGCGTGGCGCGAGGGAGCGCTGCGGTGGGCCTGACCTCGCTGCTGGTCCGGGTCGGCGCGCGGCGCCCGCACGTCCTGCTGGTGCCCACGGCCGGGGCGACCGGGGTCCGGCTGGCCGCCGAGGCCGAGCTCGACCGTCGGGGTTGGCCGCGGGCCGGGTCGCCCGCGAACGCCGACCTCCTCGTCGTCGCGGGTCGCCCCGGTCCGCGGCTGGGCCCGGTGGTGGACGCGGTGTGGGAACAGGTTCCCGAGCCCCGCGCCCGCGTCGTGGTTGAGCGGGCCGCCGAGACCGCGGACCTGCTCGACGCGGGCGCGGTCGAGCTCGCCGCCACTCCCCGTCGGGATCCGCACCCGGACCCACCCGATCACGCGGGCCTGAGCCATGGGCGCGACGGGATGGAGATGCCCGGCGGGCTGCCGATGGCGGACCTGGGCGAGGACCGCGACGGGTTGATGCTCGACCGGTTGCATGTGCCGCTCGGGCCGATACTCCCGGACTGGCCCGCCGGGCTGGTCGTGCGCGCGACCCTGCAGGGCGACGTGGTCCAGGAGGCCGAGGCGGAGTTCCTCGACGCGCCGAGCAACGATCCGTTCTGGGACCGGGAGGACGGTGAAGGGCCAACCGGGCACCGAGCGGCTCGAGAGCTGGACGGGCTCGCGCGGATCCTCGGTGTGGCCGGGTGGACCCACGCGGCGGCCCGGGCCCACAGGTTGCGCGACGGGCTGCTCGGCGGACGCGGCGTGGGCGCCCAGGTGGCCGACCTGCTGCGGCGGGTGCGGCGCTCGCGGACGCTGCGCTGGTCGCTGCGCGGGATCAACGCCGGAACCGTGGACGTGGCGGGCTGGGTCGAGCATCGGGCCGCGGCGGTCGAGGCCGCGCTGGCCGACCCGCGGGCGTCGCAGCCCACCGGCGCCGGCCGCGTCGACTCCGCGGAGCTGGCCCGGCTGCTGGTCGGCGCCGAGCTGGCCGCGGTCCGGCTGATCGTCGCCGCGGTCGACCCGCAACCCGCGTCCGCGGCGAGCGCGGCGGACCTTGAGCGGGGCGAGCGGTATGGGTGAGCCGATCGGCGCCCTGCCGCCGTGGGGGGTCCTCGTCCTGGTGGCCGTGCTCGCGGCCGCGACGGTTGCCGCCGTCGCGTTCGAGGCCGCGTTGGCGACCGGTGCGTCCGGCGGACCCGCCGGACTGCGCGCCGCGCTGGCGGCGCCGCTGCGTGAGTCGGCCCGGCTGCTGGTGGGGCAGCGGCGCCGGACGGTTGCCGACGACCGGGTGCTGTCCCGGGTCGGCGGGGCGGTGTTGCCGGTGGCCGCCCTGCTCGCCGGGGTGGTGCTGCCGTTGGGGGCGCTGCCGGTCGCGGACCTGCCGGTCGGGGTGGTGTGGTTCAACGCGATGGAGGTCCTGGCCTGGGCGGCGGTGTGGATGGTCGGCTGGGGCGCGAACAGCGCGCTGAGCCTGGTCGGCGGCTACCGGTTCGTCGCGCAGGGCCTGGCCTACGAGCTGCCGCACATGTTCGCGATCATCACGGCCGCGCTGGGCGCGGAGAGCCTGCGCGTGACCGCGATCGTGGACGCCCAGCGCGAGCTGTGGTTCGTGGTGCTGATGCCGGTGGCGTTCGTGGTGTTCCTGCTGTCCGCGGCGGCGATGGCGTTCTGGGGTCCGTTCGACGCGCCGGTGTCCCGCGACCTGGCGGGCGGGGCGGCCGCGGAGCTGTCGGGTGTCGACCGGCTGGTGTTCCTCGGGGGGCGGTGGCTGCTGCTGGTGGTCGCCGCAGCGATGGCGGTGCCGCTGTTCCTCGGGGGCGGGGCGGGGCCGCTGCTGCCCGCGTGGGCGTGGGTGGCGGTGAAGACGGCCGCGGTGCTCGCGCTGCTGATCGGGCTGCGGCGGCGGTTCCCGACCGTACGGATGGACCGCTACACCGAGTTCGCCTGGGTGGTGCTGACCCCGCTCACGATCGCGCAGGCCCTGGTGGTCGCGATCGTCGTGCTGCAACGGGGAGGGATGTGACGTGACGGTCGCGTTGTTCTGGGTGCTCGCGGTCGCCGCGGTGGTGTTCGGGTTCCTGGTGTTCCGGCTGAACTCGATGGCGCGGGTGACGTTCGCGCTGCTGGCCTCGTTCCTCGCCGTCGCCGGGCTGGTGCTGCTGCTCGGGCTGGGCTACCTGGGCGTGGTGATCGCCCTGATGATGGTCATCGAGATGGTCATCATGGCCGTTTTCATGATCATGTACATGATGAACCCGGCCGGGCTGATGCCGATGGCGATGTACCACAACAAGGCCGGGTCGATGAGCATCGCGGTGGGTACGTTCGTCGTGCTCGGCGCGGGGATCCTGCTGGTGGACTGGCCCGTGCGGCGCGGCGCGCCACCACCGGACCCGACGTTCGCGCTCGGCGAGGCGCTGATGGGCCCGCAGATGCTGACCATGATGACGTTGGGGGTCGGGCTGTTCGCCACGATCGTCGCGACGGTCGTGCTGGCCACCGACCGCGGCCGCTACGACCGTTACGGCGACGAGCTGCGCCGCGGCGCGCCCGAGGACCCGGTGCGCGGGGGTGTCGGACGGTGAGTCTGCAGCTGTTCCTGCTGGCCGCGGCCGGGCTGTTCGCGATCGGGCTGTACGGGGCGCTGTCCCAGCAGTCGATCGTCATGCTGATGATGGGCCTGGAGCTGATGCTCAACGGGGTCATCGTGGCCGCGGCGGCGTTCTGGTACTTCGTCACCCCGGCGGGCACCGAAGGCCAGGTGCTGGTCGTGGTGGTGATCACCGCGATGGCGATCGAGATGGCGGCCGGGTTCGCGGTGGTGACCGCGCTGTACCGGTCCCGGCAGGTGGACATGACCGACGGTGCCGCGGACCTGAGGGGCTGAGCGCGGTGCTGGTCTGGTGGCTGGTGGCGCTGCCACTCGCGGTCGGGGCGCTCCTCGCGGTGGCCGGGCGCCGGGTGGACCGGGTGGCGCCGCTGGGCGGCGTGCTCACCGCCGCGGCGGTGCTCGCGCTGGCCGGGGCGGCCGCGGTCGTGCGGCCGTCCGCGGACGCGCCGCTGGTGGCCGGGATCCGGGCCGGGCTGGCGGTGGACGCGCTATCCGCGCTGATGGTGGTGACGGTGGCAGCGGCGACGCTGGCGGTGCTGGTGTACGCCGTGGGCGAGGCGGAGCTGCGCACCGGCCGGTTCGTCGGCGGGATCCTGCTGTTCGCGGGCGCGATGCTGGTCACGGTCACGGCGACGACGCTCGCGGTGCTGCTGATGGCCTGGGAGGTCATGGGGGCGGCCAGCTGGGCGTTGATCGGGTATCGGTGGCGGGAGCCGCAGCGGGTGCGGGCCGGGCACACCGCGTTTCTCACCACCCGCGCCGCGGACCTCGGGCTGTACCTGGCCGCGGGCGCCGCGCTCGCGGGCGGGGTCGACACGCTGGAGCTGTCCGCGTTGGGCTCGGCCCGGGGCCCGTGGCTGCACGTGCTGGCCGCCGGGGTGGTGGCGGCCGCGCTGGGCAAGTCGGCGCAGCTGCCGTTCAGCTTCTGGCTGTCGCGGGCGATGGCCGGGCCGAGCCCGGTGTCGGCGCTGCTGCACTCCGCGACGATGGTCGCCGCGGGCGCCTATCTGCTGCTGCGGCTGGTCCCGCTGCTCGACGCCACCGGCTGGGCCGCTGCGCTGGTGGCCTGGGTGGGCGCGGGGACGGCGCTGCTGCTCGGGCTGGTCGCGGCGGCGCAGGCCGACCTCAAGCAGCTGCTCGCGGCGTCGACGTGTGCGCAGATCGGGTTCATGGTGCTCGCCGCGGGTGTGGGCACGGTGGCGGGCGGGGCGGCGCAGCTGGTCGCGCATGCGGCCACCAAGAGCCTGTTGTTCCTCGCCGCCGGCGCCTGGCTGTACGCGCTGGGCACCAAGCGGCTCGGCGGCCTGCGCGGCGCCGCGCGCCGGTTCCCGCTGGTCGGGGTGAGCTTCACGGTCGGGGCGGCCGCGCTGGCCGGGCTGCCGCCGCTGTCGTTGTGGGTCACCAAGGACGCCGTGCTGGCCGCCGCCGGCGAGCAGAGCGGGGCGCTGTACGCGGTCGGGCTGGCCGCCGCGGCGGTCTCGGCCGTCTACAGCGTCAAGGCCGTCTGGTATGTCTGGCAACCCGCGCCCGCCCAGCCCGGCCCGGTCGAGCAGGAACCCGCCGGTGCGGTCACCGCGCCGATGCGCCCACCGCTCGTGGTGCTCGCGGTGCTCGCCGCGACCCTCGGCGTACCGCTGCTGGGCGCCGGGCCGCTGGCCGTCGAGCCCGCACCCGATGCCGCGGAGCTGGCGGTGTCCGCGGTGGTCGCGGTCGCCGCGGCTGCGATGACCTGGCGGCTGGCCGCGCGGGTGTCGGCGCGGGTGTCGGCGCCGCGGCCGCCGGCGGGCTGGCTGGGACTCGAGGCCGCGGTGCACACCGGGTTGGTGCGGCCGGTGCTCGCGCTCGCCCGCACGCTGGCCGGGTTCGACGACCGCGTGCTCGACCGCGCCGTGGATGCGGCCGCGCGCGGCACCCGCGCCGTCGCCCGGGCCCTGGACCGCCGTGGTGAGCTGTCCGTGGACGGGGTCGTGCGCGGCGTCGCCGCGGCCGCCCGCGCGCTGGGCGGTCTCGCGCGTCGCCCGCAGACCGGGCAGCTGCACCAGTACTACGCCCAGGCCGCCGCGGCCCTCGCGGTGCTGGCCATGGTCCTGATCGTCCTGAGGTGAGACCGTGCTGTCGCTGATCGTGTTCCTGCCCGCGGCCGCGGCGGCGGCGCTGCTGGTGCTGCCGCGCACCACGCCCGCGCGGGTGCTCGTCGGCACCTGGATCGGGGTGAGCGCGCTCGACCTGGCCCTGGTCGTCGCGGCCTGGCTGCGCCGGGAGCCCGGCGGCGGGTTCCAGTTCGAGCAGCGGGCCCGATGGATCCCCAGCGCCGGGGTCGGCTATCACGTCGGCGTCGACGGGCTTTCGCTGCCGCTGCTCGCGCTCACCGCGGTGCTGTTTCTGGCCTGCGCGGTCTTCGCGCTGCGCGAGACCCGCCGGGTCCGCGGCTACGTCACCTTGTTCCTGGGCCTGCAGACGATCTCGCTGGGCCTGTTCGTGGCGCTGGATCTGATCCTGTTCTTCCTGTTCTTCGACCTGTCGATCGTGTTCATGTACTTCGTCATCGCCGGGTGGGGGCACGGGGAGCCGGCCCGGGCGGCGGCGCTGAAGTTCTTCCTGTACACCTTCCTGGGCTCGTTGGCGCTACTGCTCGGGTTCATCCTGCTCTACCTCGCCGCGACGCCGCACACCTTCGACATCGTCGAGCTGACCCAGACCAACCCGCTCGCCGCAGGCGGCGCCTACGCCGCCGTGACCCTGCTCGCCGTCGGGGTCGGACTCGCGGTCAAGACCCCGACCGTGCCGTTCCACACCTGGCTGCCGCCCGCGCACACCGAAGCCCCCGCCACCGGCTCGGCGATCCTCGCCGGGGTGCTGCTGAAGATGGGCACCTACGGCTTCGTCCGCATCGCCATGCCGATCCTGCCCGCGACCTGGCGGCAGTACGCGCTGGTCATCGTCGTCGTCGGCGTGGTGTCGGTCGTCTATGGCGCGCTGGTCGCGCTCGCCCAGACCGGGGTCAAGCGGATGATCGCCTACACCTCGGTCAACCACATGGGGTACGTGATCCTCGGCGTCGGCGCCGCCGGGATCCTCGCAGGCAGTGACGAGCAGGCCCGCCAGCTCGCCACCACCGGCGCGGTCACCCAGATGGTCAGCCACGGACTGATCACCGGCGCGCTGTTCCTGCTTGCCGGGGTGCTCTACGACCGCGGCCACACCTACGAGATGAGCGCCTACTCCGGGCTCGCCGCGCGCACCCCCGCGTTCGCGGGCGCCTTCGCCGTCGCCGCGTTCGCCTCGCTCGGCCTGCCCGGCTTCTCCGGGTTCATCGCCGAGTTCCAGATCTTCACCGGGGCCCTCGGCGGCGCGCCGGTCGCGACCGCAATCGCGGTCACCGGCATCCTCATCACCGCCGCGCTGTTCCTCGTTGCATTGCAGCGGCTGTTCCTCGGCCCGCTGCGCACCCCGGACGTGCCCGGCACCCCGCGCCCATTCGCCGACCTGCACGCCAGCGAGGCGTGGTCGGTCGTGCCGCTGCTCGCGCTCGCCACCGTGATCGGCGTGCTGCCCCGCTTCCTGCTCGACGTCATCGAACCCGCCTCCCGGGCGCTGGTGGCGCTGGTCGGGCGGTGACCGGATGAACGAGAACCCCGAAGCGCTGATCCCCGAGCTGCTGCTGCTCGGCGGCGCCGTGCTCGGGATCCTGCTCGGCGCCTGGCTGCCCCGGCACCGGCAATGGGTCGTGCGGCTACTCGCCGCGGCCGCCGCGACCGCGGGCCTGCTCGCCACCGCCGTCGCGGCGACCCGCCCCGACCAGGTCGTGTTCGGCACCAGCTACGCCGTCGACACCCTCACGCACGCCACCCGCGCGATCGTGCTCGGCGCGGTCCTGCTCACGCTGGCTCTCTCCGTCGACGCCACCCGCGGGCACCGCCGCGAAAGTGAGTTCGTGGTGTTGCTGCAACTCGGCGCGCTCGGCACGATCCTGCTCGGCGGCGCCAACGACCTGCTGCTGCTGTTCGCGGCGTTCCTGCTGGCCAGCGTCCCGTTCTACGCCCTCGCCGGATGGGACAAGCAATCCCAGGGCGTCGAGGCCGCGATGAAGTACTACCTGACCGGCGCGTTCCTCGGCGTCGCCATGATCACCGGCACCGCGATCCTCTACGGCGTCGCCCGCACCACCGCTTACCCGCCGCTGCGCGACGGGCTCGCCTCCGCGCCCGCCGCCGTCGCCGTCGGGCTGGTCGCCGTGCTCGCAGGCCTGCTGTTCAAGATCGGCGCGGTACCCGCGCACTTTTGGGTGCCCGACGTCACCGACGGCACCCCGCCACCGGTCGCCGCGATCGTCACCACCATCCCGAAGATCGGCGGGCTGGTCGCCGCATACCGGCTGCTGCTGATCGCGGTGCCCGCGGACGTCGTTGACTGGCCGCTGCTGCTCGCGATCCTCGCCGCGGCGTCGATGACCCTGGGCAACCTCGCCGCGTTCTTCCAGACCTCGGTGCAGCGGCTGCTCGCCTACTCCACGATCAGCCAGGTCGGCTACCTGCTCATGGCCGTCGCCGTCGCCGGGCGCGCCGCGCTCGCCCAGCAAGCCCTGCTGTTCTACCTTGCCGCCTACGCGGTCACCAACCTCGGCGCCTTCGCCGTCGTCGCCGAACTGCCCAACGCCCGCACCCTCGACGACTACCGAGGTATGGCGCGGCGCCACCCCGGCCTCGCGGCCGCGCTGGTGGTGTGCCTGTTCGGGCTGATCGGCACCCCACCGACCGCTGTGTTCCTCGGCAAATTGACGATCTTCACGGCGGCCGTCGACGGGGATCTGGGCTGGCTGACGGTCCTCGCTGTGATCAACACCGTGGCCAGCGTCTTCTACTACCTGCGCTGGATCACCCCGGTCTTCCGACCGGTCGACGCCGCACAGGCGAACCCGCTGCGGCCCGCCGGGACCTGGTCTTCGATCGCGGCCTACACCGCGGGCGCGGTGTCGATCCTGCTGGGCGTGCTCAGCGGCATGGTGCTCCCGCACCTCGACGGCGCGGTCGCCGGCTGACCTCGGTTGACCCGTGGCTCCGGTTCGCGCTGACCGGGCACGGAGTTCGCGCGCCCGCGATGTGGGTTCCAGGCCGTGCACACTTTTCACCCGCCGCTCGGCGAGGCCGCTTCCTCGTCGGACCTGTGGGGTGCCAGAACGTCGCACATCCTGCTGACCAGCGATAATCGGCGATCGACAGCGGCAGGGCATGATCGCCGGCGTGTCGCTGCGGTTGCTGTACTTGATCTTCCGGCAGGTGCTCGGACTGGTCCTGCTGATGGGCCGCACGTCCGCCACCAAGGACGTCGAGCTCCTCGTGCTGCGCCACGAGGTCGCCATCCTGCGCCGCACCAACCCACGACCGCGCATGGACTGGGCGGACCGGGCCGTGTTCGCCGCCCTCGTCCGGCGGCTGCCCCGAGCACTGCGTTGCCATCGCCTGGTCACCCCGGACACGATCCTGCGCTGGCATCGCCGCCTCGTCCGCCGACGATGGACCTACCCGAACCGGACCGGACGGCCACCGATCGACGACGGCGCTCGCCGCGTTGGTGGTGCGGATGGCGCGGGAGAACCCGCGCTGGGGATACCAGAGGATCCAGGGCGAGCTGCTCAAGCTCGGCCACCGCGTCGGCGCCTCGACGATCCGGCGGATCCTGAAGCGCCACCGCATCCCACCGGCGCCGGTGCGGCACACCGACACCAGCTGGCGGCAGTTCCTGCGCACCCAGGCCACCAGCATGCTCGCGGTCGACTTCTTCCACGTCGACTGCGCGCTCACGCTGCGGCGGCTCTACGTGTTGTTCGCGCTCGAGGTCGGCGACCGCTACCTGCACGTCCTGGGCGTGACCGCACACCCCGACGGGCCCTGGACCACCCAGCAGGCCCGCAACCTCGTCATGGACCTCGGCGAGCACGTCGCCCGGTTTCGGTTCCTCGTCCGCGATCGGGCCGGGCAGTTCGCGGCGTCGTTCGACGCGGTCCTGGCGGACGCGGGCATCGAGGTGGTCAAGATCCCGCCGCGGTGTCCGCGCGCGAACTGCTTCGCCGAACGCTTCGTGCTGACCGTCCGCACCGAGGTCACCGACCGGATGCTGATCTTCGGAGAGCGGCACCTCCGCCAGGTGCTTGCCGTGTACGCCGCGCACTACAACGCACGGCGGCCGCATCGAGCGCTGCAGCTGCGTCCGCCGCGCCCGGAAGCGCCTGTCCCCGAGCCGGTCCACGGCAGGATCCGGCGTCGACCGATCCTCGGCGGGCTGATCAACGAGTACGAAGCTGCGGCCTGAAACCGCTGGTCACAGGCCATGGCCGGATTCTGGAACCCGGACCTGGGTCAGCGCGGCGGCGTCGTTGACCCCGTCGCCGACCATGGCGACCACGCGGCCCCCGTCCTCGCGAAGGTGGTGGCGATGACCCCGCCTCGGCGGTGAGCACGGGGTTGGTCAGGGCGTTGCCGGTGCGGGCCTTGTCGGCGGGCGAGCGATCGGCATCACGACCATGGTCAGCGCGGTCCAGACGATGCCCGGGATGGACGGGGCGGGCCGGCCGCCGGTGGTGAGGGTGCGTATTCCAGCCGCCGGCCGCGACGCAGCAGCCCTGCCTGATCGTTGCGGGAATTCACCGGTTTCACGATCTCAGCCGGCCGGTCAGGCTGGTTGTGGTGGGGGCCTCGTACCGGCCGGCGTCCGCTGCGGGTTGATCGCCGGTGGCGTCGGTGGCGTCGGTGGCGTCGGTGGCGAGGTCGTGGCGGTCGGCGTGCGGTGTTCGGGAAGTGGCTCGGCGCCAGGCGGCGGCGCGGAGCAGCCGGAGCCCGTTGAGCCCGACGATGACGGTGGAGCCTTCGTGTCCGGCGACGCCGAGCGGCAGCGGCAGCGTGGCCGCGATGTCCCAACTGACCAGGGCGACGATCACGATGGCGGCGAAGGCGAGGTTGGCCCCCACGACACGGCGGGAGCGGCGGGACAGCCCGATGACCGCGGCCAGGGTGGAGAGATCGTCGCGGACGATGATCGCGTCGGCGGTCTCCAGGGCCAGATCCGATCCGCGGCGGCCCATGGCCACCCCGAGGTCCGCGGCGGCCATGGCCGGGGCATCGTTCACCCCGTCGCCGACCAGCAACACCCGATACCCTTCGGCCTGCCACGCTGTCACGGCATCGACCTTGTCCGCCGGGAGCAGCCCGGCGCGGATGTCGGTGATGCCGACCTCGGCGGCGAGCCGGGCGGCGGCGCGCGGGTTATCTCCGGTGAGCAGGACCGGCGAGTTCCCGGTCAGTGCCCCGAGCGCGATCACGGTGTCGCGGGCGTCGGCCCGCAGCCGGTCGGCGAGTCCCAGCACCGCGGCCGGGGTGTCGTCGACGAACACCACCACCGCGGTCCGCCCGACCTGCTCGAGTCGTCCCGCCATTTCAAGCGCCCAACCCGCCGCGGCATTGACGCTCCCTGCCGAGATGGACCCTGCCGACGGTGCCGTGTGGAGGGTCTGCGCCGCGGTCCCGGTCTCCCCGGCGGTCCTGAGGAGGGCGGGTGAACCGACCCGCACCCGCCGTCCAGCCACGGTGGCGGCCACGCCCCGGCCCGGGGTGGAACTGAAATCCGCGCCGTGGGGACGGTCAGGTCGCGGGCGTGGGCTGCCGCGAGCACGGCGTGGGCGATGGGGTGCTCGCTGGGTTGCTCGGCGCTGGCGGCCAGCGCGAGAACCTCGTCGGCGCTCAACGCTCTGGTCGACCCGCGAACAGCAGGCTCGGTCGGGAGGAGTTCGATCTCGGCGACGCGAGGGGTGCCCTCGGTGAGGGTGCCGGTCTTGTCGAAGGCCGCCAGGGTGGTCTGGCTGAATTTCTCTATGACCACCGCGGACTTGACCAGCAGCCCATGCCGGCCCGCGTTGGCGATGGTGGACAGCAGCGGCGGCATGGTGGCCAGCACGACCGCGCAGGGCGAGGCGACGATCATGAATGTCATCGCGCGCAGCAAGGTCGGGGTGAACGCCGCCCCGAAGGCCAACGGGACCGCAACCAACGTCAGGGTGACGACCACGACGCCGATCGAATAGCGCTGCTCGATGGTCTCGATGAACAACTGGGTCCGGGCCTTCGTGGCTGAGGCCTGCTCGACCAGCGCCACGATCCGGGCCACGACCGACTCCGCGGCCGCGCGGGCGACCCGCACCCGCAGCGCGCCGGTGCCGTTCAGCGTTCCGGCGAACACTTCGTCCCCGGGCTGTCTGAGCACTGGTAACGGTTCACCGGTGATGGAGGCCTGGTCCACCTCACTGACCCCGTCCAGCACCTGGCCGTCGGCGCCGACCCGCTCCCCGGGGCGCACCAGCACGACATCGCCCACGGCCAGCTCGGCGATGTCCACGACCTCCCCAGCGGAGTCCTGGGCATCAGCGGAGCTGAGGCGGGTGGCGCGTTCGGGGGCCAGGTCGAGCAGCGCGCGCACCGAATCGGCGGTACGCCGGGTCACGAACGCCTCCAACGCGCCGGAGGTGGCGAAGATGACGATCAACAGGGCCCCATCGAACACCTGCCCGATCGCCGCCGCGGCGATCGCGGCCACGATCATCAACACGTCCACATCGAGGGACTTCTGGCGCAATGCGCGCAGCCCGGCCAGCGCCGGCTCCCACCCGCCGGTGACGTAGCAGGCCAGATACAGCGCCCACCACACCGGAGCCGGCGCGCCGGACAGCTGCGCCACCCCGCCAGACGCGAACAACCCGGTCGCGATCGCGGCCCAGCGGATCTCGCTCAGTTCCCACAACCGGGCCCACACGCTCCGCGCTGGGCGCATCACACGTGGGCGGTCCTGGTCGGGTGCCATCGTCATCACCCGAACCACGCTACATGCGTGACAACGCAGGTGTGCAGTGAGCTTGATAGCTGAACAGCTCGACAGGTGTACATTCCAGCGCTACGCTCGGGAGCGTGCATGACGCGCTACCCGGGTTCCAGATGCCCGACGACCAGCTGGTCGAGCGGGCCGCGGAGGCGTTCCGGCTGCTCGCCGACCCGACCCGGATCAGAATCCTCTGGGCGTTGGCGCAGGGCGAGACGTCCGTGACCTGTCTGGCCGAACTCGTCGGTGCCGCACCCGCCGCGGTCAGCCAGCACCTGTCCAAGCTGCGGCTGGCCGGGCTGGTCCGCGGTCGCCGCCGTGGCACCTTCGTCTACTACACCAGCGTCGACGAGCAGATCACGCAGATGCTCGGCGTCTCGCTCGCCCGGCCCGTCCCCGCCAGCGCGGTCGTAGGCGATGCGTTGGCGCACACCTGATGTGCCGGCGAGCCAGTCGCAGCGCGCCTGAGCTGGCGGGATCGCGGTGCCATCGCCGACATGGGCAGCGGGGCCGACACCGAGTGGTCGACCTGCAAGGTGGTGTGAGTGATCGCGTACCCCCGAGTGTGGGCACTATCAACGCCGCACGGCGATGTTGTAGGGGGAGTCGGTGTGGGCGCGGCTGGCCGCGGCATTGTTCCGATCGTTGGGGACGTCCATCCCCGATGGGGCCGTAGCCCGTAGCCCCGTAGGCCCGAAGTGCTCCGTCGGGCGGGTGGTGGACGTTTATGTGGGCGGTCCTTGTCGGGTGATGGCGCCGGGTTCCAGCGCGGTGGGGTGGTGCGCGAGCTCGGCGTGGTGATCGTGTCCGGGGGTGTCGCACGGGCTGACGTGCACGGTCGCGGCGACCAGTTTCGGCACGTCGTGCAGCAGGGTGTGCTGGGCGGTGGTGGCGATGTCGTGCGCCGCCACGATGCCCAGGGTCGGGTCGACGGTGATGCCGGTCTCGGCGCGTATGCGGTGCCCGATCCAGCGCAGCCGCAGTTCCTCTACCGCGATCACGCCGGGTACGGCGCGCAGGCTCGTTTCGGCGGTGTCGACGAGTTCGGGGTCCACCGCGTCCATCAGGCGGCGGTAGATGTCGCGGGCCGCGCCGCGGAGCACGATGAGGATTGCCACGGTGATCAGCACACCGATGATCGGGTCGGCGAGCGGGTACCCGGCCAGCACGCCGAGCGCGCCGACGACCACGGCGAGGGAGGTGAAGCCGTCGGTGCGGGCGTGGACGCCGTCGGCGACCAGCGCCGCGGACCCGATCCGGCGCCCGACCCGGATCCGGTAGACCGCGACCAGTTCGTTGCCGGCGAATCCGATCAGCCCGGCGGCGATCAGCACGCCGATGTTGCTCACCGGCGGTGGATTCAACAGTCGCCGCACCGACTCATACCCGGCCACGATCGAGGACAGCGCGATCATGGCGACGATGAACACCCCGGCCAGGTCCTCGGCGCGCCCGTAGCCGTAGGTGTAGCGGCGCGACGCCGCCCGCCTGCCGAGCACGAACGCGATCCACAACGGCACCGCGGTCAGGGCGTCGGAGAAGTTGTGGATCGTGTCGGCCAGCAGCGCCACCGATCCGGTCAGCGCCACCACCACCGCCTGGGCGAGGGCGGTGGCCAGCAGCGCGGCCAGGCTGATCTTCACCGCGCGGATGCCGTCGGCGCTGGCCTCCAGGGCCGGGTCCACCGAGTCGGCCGCGTCGTGGCTGTGCGGGGTAAATACCGACCCCCACCAGCCCCGAATCCCACCCGCGTGCCCGTGCCCGTGCCCGTGCCCGTGCCCGTGCCCGTGCCCGTGCCCGTGCCCGTGCAGGTCGGGAGTCCTCGTGTCGGGGCCGGGATCGGGGTCCTCGGCTCGCGTGTGGCGCACGGTTGGCAGGGTGCGCCGCTCAGGACCATTATGCAACCATGCGCGCGCGCAAACACATGGCTGGTGACAGCCCGGTGCGACAGCCAATGACCGGCGACCGGCTCGCGCTCGCCGCGCAGGTGCTGGGGCATCTGGCCGACCCCACCCGGCTGCACCTGCTGCTCCTGCTCGCGGACGGCGAGCAGGACGTGAGCACCCTCACCGCGCAGGTCGCGGCGTCGCGGTCCTCGGTGTCGCAGCACCTTGGACGGCTGCGCCTGGTCGGGCTGGTCCATGCCCGACGGGACGGGCGCCGGATGCTCTACCGCCTGGCCGGCGACCACCTGCGTGGCCTGGTCGAGCAGGCCTACCAGTTCGCCGGGCACCTGGTGCACCACATCCCGGACCAGGACATCCCCCGCTGACGCTGCGCCAGGTGAACACGCGGGGGCTGTCCGCGGATGCCGGGACCGGTTGACTCGGTGCGGGTATGAGTAGCCGGCCCGCCGCGCAGATCCCCGTTCACCTGGTCGCCGAGCGGGCCACGCCGGTCGTCGAGCAGGAGGGATGCGCAGACGGCTGCTGCGCGGCCGTCGCGCCCGCCCTTGCGCCCCGCGGCCCGGTGTGGCTCCGGGCCGCGGGGCGGGCCAAGCTGTTGTCGTGGTTCTCGCTGCTGTGGATGAGCGGCGAGGGTGTTCAGGGCGCGCAGCCGGGCGAGCAGCTCGTCGATGTCGAAGGGCTTGCCCAGGTAGTCCTCGGCGCCTGCGTCCAGGCCTGCCACCCGGTCGCCCGGCTGGGCCAGTGCGGAGAGCATCAGTACGGGTGTGGTGACGCCGCGGGAGCGCAGCCCCGTTAACAGGTCCATGCCGTCGACCACGGGCAGGCGGCGGTCGAGCATCAGCACGTCGAACCTGCGGGTCAGGCCCAGGTGCAGTCCGCGTTGCCCGTCGGATGCGGCCTCTACGCTGTAGCCGTTGTCGGTGAGCAGTTCCGTCAGCATCGAGCGCAGGTCCGGATCGTCCTCGACGAGCAGCAGCCGAGCGGGTATCACGGGACACAGGTGGCCCGGCGCGCTGTGAGCGGGCTGAGGGCGGGTCCGCTTCTGAAGAATCGCCAAAGATCTCGGCCGAAGCTGATGAGCGTGACCCGATCTCATCCCGTCGCCGCGGAACACCCGCCGGTGGCCGACACCCGTAGGCGGATCCGGTCGACGACCGGGCTTGCTGCGGCGGCATCGTCGGTGCGGCGGCTGGCCCACAACACCAGGTCGTGCTGCCATTGCTCGGCCTGCGGTCGTTGGGCGTGAGTGCCTGGGTGCAGTTGGTAGCCCGCCAGCTCGACCGGACTCTGCTCGCCGCCGAGCTGCATGACCACTCGCTGTAGGCGGTGGTAACCGCGTGCACGGACACTCGATCCTGGCCGCGGGTCAGGAGCCGACGAAAGCGTTGACCACCGCCGCCGACTTCGACGCGCAGCTGCCCACCCGACAGAGTCTGGGCACGGCGGCCACCTCGGTCCGCACCGGCGCAGACGGCGCCGTGACGGTGTCGGACGGCGCGTTCGCCGAGACCAAGGAGGTGATCGGCGGCTACGATCGATGGCGCCGTGGATCGAGGCCGCCGACGGAGGGAGAGCAGCGAGGTGGATCGGGTCGTGGCCGCCGCGGTCGCCGATGCGCACCGCCGCGAGTGGGGGTTCGTGCTGGCCGCGGCGGCCCGGCTGACCGCCGACCTGGACGAGGCGCAGGAATGCGCCCAGGACGCCTTCACCCACGCGCTGGCCTCCTGGCCCGCCGCCGGTGGCCGGCCAAACCCGGGGCGTGGCTGACCATGGTCGCCCGCCGCCGGGCGATGGATCTGCTGCGCCGCCGTGACCTGGCGCGGGCGAAGCTGCCCCTGCTGGTCGCGCCGCACGACACCGCGACAGACGATGAGCCGGCCGCGGCACTCGAGGCGGACCAGTTCGCCCGGATCCCCGACGACCGGCTGCGGCTGATCTTCACGTGCTGTCACCCCGCGCTAGCGGCGGACGCGCGGGTCGCGCTGACACTGCAGCTGTGCGGGCTGTCCACCGCCGAGGTCGCCGCGGCGTTCCTGACCACCGAGCCCACGATGGCCGCGCGGATCACCCGCGCCAAGAAGAAGATCACCGTGGCGGGGATCCCGTACGCCGTCCCGGACGCCGACGAGCTACCCGAGCGGGTCGCCGCGGTGCTCGATGTCGTGCATCTGCTGTTCACCACCGCTCAGACCGCCCCGGCCGGTGCGGCGCTGCAGCACCGGGAGGGGCTACCACTACCTGCCCGCCGCCCGAGCGGAGTTCCTGCACCGCCTGCACCGCGACGACGAGGCCGCCCGCGCCTACCAGGGAGCCCTCCACCTGACCGACAACACCGGATGCCCCGGTCGGCGCCGACGCGGGGTTCCCTCATCCGCCGCCGCGCGCGCTGGCTCTGCGACCGCACCTTTCAGATGCCGCTCGTCCAGCGCGGCCAACCCCGCCGCTACTGCCGTCCAGCCCGCTACTGCCGTCCAGCCTGCCGCGTCGCCGAGCACCGCTGGCTCCACATGCGACCAACCCAGCCCGGCCTCGTGCAGCCCGACACCCGAACTGGCAGCCTCAAGCCCGCCCACTGCTGAGTACGCTCGCCGAGCAGGTCTGGGCGCTTCTGGGAAGCGCCATCAAGGGTCCGGGGAGCGACGATCAGGCGTCGTGGGGGACCCACTTCGGTTCGATCGCATCGATCCGGTCAGGGGTTGCGCCGAGGGCGCTGACGCACGCGGCGATGCCATTCACCTGCAACGTCCAGTCCGGCCGGACGAACTCCCGCGCTGTCAGCAGCTGCCGGACCGCGGTCACCTTCTTCCCCCGGACCGCATACTCCGCGGTGCCGTCCGAGCGGTAGCCCAACTTCGCTGACACCCGCTGCGAGGCGTCGTTGTCGGTGAAGGCCGCTGACCGGGCCTGGGCCGCGCCGAGGTGGTCAAAGGCGAAACACAATATGGCCGCGCGGGTCTCGGTACCCAAACCACGTCCCTGATGCCGCATCCCGATCCACGATCCGCTCTGCACGGTGCGGGTGAGGGCGAAGTGGTCGGCGGAGACGTTCTGCGCGCCGATGACGTGGCCCTCGCACCGCACCAAGAAGTTGACCGACCATCTGTCGGGCGTGAGCTGCGCGCGCTCGTTCCAGTAGTACTTGAGCATTCCGGGCCCAAGCTTCTCCGGCGGCAGGTCGGTCCACGGTACGTAGAAGGGCATGCGATCCGGTGCATGCACGCCCTCGAGTGCTACATCCAAGAGCTCAAGCAGGCCGGCGTCATCGTCGGGGCGCAGCTCTAGCCGCGGAGTACGCAGCAGCAGGTGCCGCAGCGGCCATGGCTCCGGAGGGGGCATACCATCATCATTCCCGGTCGTCGAACCCAGCTCGACTGATTAAAGGATGTCGAACCTTCGGACGGCCGCCGGATCGGACACCAGGACGTAGCTGGCGTGCCGCACCGGTTTTGGGTACTGCGACGTTCTTGTGTCGGCTGTTCCGACGAGGTCGACGAGGCCGATCGCGGCGAGGATGGCGAAGGTCTGGCTGTCTGGCAGCAGGTTGAGATCGCCGCAGACGACGACCAGGTCGTCGGGTTCGCGGACCGCTTGGACGAGGCGGGCGATCCGCTCGGCTTGCGCATGTCGGTCGGGGGTGTCGGCCTTGCCTCGCCGGTCGCGGAGGCCGTGCAGATAGATGGACGACGGTGGCCGCGCGTCTGGCTCCCGGCTCGACGAGCCGCAGCGCCAGGGCGGTGCGGGGACGGTTGTCGCGGGGCCACTCGTCGTGCTCGGTGAAGCTGCCGTGCACATTCGACGCGCGGGCCCCGACGATCATCACGTGGTCGGCGATGAACGCGCCCAGCCCGAACGCCTGCCGATGACGGCGACCGTCGTCGTCGGTGACCGGCCCGGAGTCGCTGGTGACGAACAGCGGCTGGTGGTGGGGCAGCAGTGCACGCACGTCCGGGAGGAGGCTCGCCCGCTACGGCAGGGTTCGCTCGCCGTCTGCGAAGCTCGTCCAGCCGGTCAGCCCGGACGTGGAGGTGACCTCCTGCAGGCAGATCACGTCGAACGAGGAGTCCCTCAGCCAGCGGGCGAGGTCGGTGTACATCGCGCCACCCCACGCGTTGAGTGAGGCGATGAGCACGTCGGAACGTAGCAACGGTCGGGATCGGCCAGCCGATGGAGCATCGAGTACCGCGCACTCCGTGCCCGATGTGGTGGCGTCCCGAGGCGTGCCCCGGTGCCGTACGAATCTGAGCGCCGGCCTTCGAGGACTGCCGCCCGCCGCCGCCTGCTGTTCGGCGACCCGGTCGGCCCGCGCCCGGTGGCGTCGGCGTAGCCCTGCCGCGACATGCGCGATCGGTCCTCTGCGCCGCGCGACAGCGAGCATCGCGAGCAGGGCTGGTTCCCAGCCGGTCAGTTCCTCGCGTGCTCGGGAGCACGCCCAGCGCATCCTGCACTGTGGCACGCGCTTCGTTGGTGCGCCGACGCCTCTGACATCGGCGAGGTCGTCAGCCGGTGAGAATGCGCCAGGAGTGTGAGGGCACGTGGAGCGGGTCGCCCGCGGGGGTGGCCGACTCGACGACCTCGCCTGCGAGCTCGGCCGGGAAGCGCTGCGGCTTGTCGTCGACCGAGAGCAGCAGGACGAGGCCGGCGCCGCGGTCGCGGGGGATCGAGCGCAGCGCGAGCGTGGTGTTGGTGATGTGCTCGACGGTCGTGCGCGCGTGCACCAGCCACGGGTGTCTCCTGCGTAGCCCGATCAGCCGCTGATGCACCTCGTGGGCGGGGCCGCCGAAGGGGGCCAGGTCGGCGGGGGTGTCGGGGAAGGACGGGCGGACGGCGTCGTCGCCGTGCTCGCGTTCCTCCTTCACCCCGGGGAACGCCTGCTGGTTGAACACGCCGTCGAGCAACAGTCGCACACCGCGGGTGCGGCGGACTGCACCAGCCGGTCGAACGCGGCGT
This sequence comes from uncultured Actinomycetota bacterium, assembly GCA_963822805.1. GTDB lineage: Bacteria > Actinomycetota > Actinomycetes > Mycobacteriales > Pseudonocardiaceae > Pseudonocardia. The sequence goes on from CAWGIV010000016.1 coordinate 362,825, forward strand.
CGTCGCCCAGACGCGGATCGATCCGCAGGCGATCGTGTCGTGGCCGTGGGTGCCGGAAGAGAACACGGGGCCGAGCGCGAGGCCGTTGCAGCCGAGGTCGACCAGGCAGTCCAGCCACGGCTCAATCCGGTCAGGCGGGGGACCGGCGTAGCGTCGGCGGACAGCGCCCGCGGCTCCGTGAACTCGAGTGGGTACACCTGCCACCACACCGCGTGGTCAATCCAACGATCCATGCAGCCATCATCTCGGCCGTGGACCGGAAGGCAGCGCCAGCCGCCCGCCACCAACTCAGCAGGCGGGTATCGGCCGGCAGGGATCGGGCGCAGCCGTTGTGACACGTCGCGTGACGCTGAACGGTGATGCCTTCCGACGCTGCGGACACTTCCGATGCGTCGCGGGTGACGTCGACACTGGTAGACGCGAGGGTCAGTCGAACCCGCTTCCTTCATAATCCGTCAGGTCGTGGGTTCAAACCCTACCTGCGCAACGGTGTGACCGGACGAGCATTTCGCGATCCCCAGGAGTCGTGCAACGCCGGTCTGCTGGACGGAATCGGACTCTCCCTTCAGTCATATGTCCCCGTTGGGGCGCCGCGCCGGCGTGAAAACCCGGGTCTCGGCGAACGTCGCGTCCTCGTGCCAGGCCTCCCAGTCGGCGCGGCTCGCCCACGTGCCGATCACGGCCCGCTTGTTGTGGCCGTCGGCGGGACAAGCAGTTGCCCGCCGATCCAGCCGGGCCTGCCCTGGGCCGCCGAAAGCCGGTCGCGCATCGCGGCATCCCACTCGGGCTCGCATCCGGGCTTCAGCCTCACGTGCGTAACCACGGTCATCATCTCATTCGGTTACCCCGCCTCGGCCACCGCGACGCACGGCCGCGTGGGCGGGGCAACGGTTCGGGAAGCGCTGTGCCGACCAGGCAGGGAAGCTTGCCGCGACGTCGACACCGGCGGCCGCAGATCCACGGCTTGGCACCTTCACAGAGCCGACAGTGGCAGAGCGCAGCGCCGACCGAGGATGTCCCGAGTTGCGCGGAACTCGGCGGCGGACCGTTGATCATCAGGAAGCGTCGACGCCCTCAGCATGGTGGGTCGCGGTGACGGTTTCGGTGATTCGTTCCAGCGTGTCGCGCAGGGCTCGCAGATGCAGGTGGCCGTTGACCCGACGGAACTGCTTGCCGGCCTGGCCATGCCCGCGGCGCACCAGCAACGCGAGATGCGGTCAGCCGTGGTCAGGGTGGTCCAGCAGCTGCTCGAGGCTGTCATGGACGTCAAGAAGGGGCATCAGCCCGGCCAGATCGAGCACGCGGGCGACCATGTGGTTGCCGGTGACGCCGATGAGATGCAGCCTGCCGCGGATGCCGTCGTCGTTCTGCATCGCCGAGAGGACCAACCTGACTCCGGCGCAGGCGAGGAAGCGCACCTCGGCCACGTCCAACACGAGGTGGCCGGCCCCGGTCGCGGTTTCCTGGCGCAGGTACTCGGCCAGCGGGGGCACGGTGGCGATGTCGAGTTCCCCGGCCAGCTGCACCACGCACACGTTTGGGCGGGGCCAGTGCGCGGTCATCGTGACCGGCAGACCGTCGGACCGTGTCGGGTCGCTCATCGTGGCTGGCCCCATTGTCAGCACGTCGTCGCGCCGTCGAGTATGCGGCACCTTGAGGCTACTTGTCGACGGGACGCGGTGGCCCGTCCATCGGGCGCTGATCAGGCCAGTCGGTGGGCACGTCCGCCCAGACTGTCTTGCCGTGCTGCTGCGGAGTCCAGCCTCGGCGCAGCGTGAGCCCCTCGACGACCTGTAGGCCGCGGCCGCGTGTAGCCATCGGGTCGTGGGTGCGTGCCTGCGGGGCGTCCGGTGCATCGTCGTGCACCTGCACCCGCACGAAGGTGTGGCCCCACGCGAGGGTGAGGTGGATCGGCGCCGAGGCGTGCTCGACGGCATTGGTGAGTAACTCGGTGACCACCAGCAACGTGGGCTGGGCGGCGTCGCCGTCGACCCCCCACTCGGTGAGCACCGCGCCCACACGCCCGCGCACCGCGGGTATCTCGCCGGGCGGTGGCAAGGTCTCCCACGTCGTGGTCCACGTCGGCCCCGGCGGGTCCGGCGGCGCCGCGACCGCGGCAGACCAGACACCCGGCCCGCGCGGCGCCGCGCGCCGGGCTCGCCACCGGGCCGGTCTGCCCGTGAGCCGAGAGCGGACGGCGACTATCAGGGCGAGCATCATGGACGCGACTACCGCGGCCACCGGCCCTGCGGTGAAGGCTGCGACCAGCACGGCCAGCACCACGACCACCAGCAGCACCAGCACCGCGGTGACCGTCAGTAGCCGTCGACGGGCCATCGGCGCCATCCCACCCGGACAATTCCGACCTTCCCAACCTGCCAGCAGGGACTACCCCGCCCCGCCCCGGCCCATGCCGGCGCGTACCCACGGGGTGACGGGCGGCACGTCGGCTCCATGAACGCCTCTGTCACACGCGGCTTCACTCGCAGGAAGTCCGCGCCCGCGTTCGGTCAGCCGCCCGCGGACGCGCCGACGGTGACAGCCCAACCTCCGTCCAACCGGTACTTGATTCCCGCCGTTGCCGGCGGCCGGGGCCGACGGGTTCGGCCCCGGCCGACCCTTCAGCTCTCCGAGTTGTACTTGAACGAGATTCCCAGGCGAACCCGGTAGCTGGTCACGCTGCCGTTCTCGATCGTTACGTCCTGCCGGACGACCTCGGCCACGCGGAGTTCGCGCACCGACGCGGCGGTCTCGACAGCGCTACGCGCCGCCGCGTCCCAGGACTCGGTGCTCGTCCCGATGACTTCAGTGACGCGGTAAAACACTCATTTCGCTCATCCCTTCTGTTCAAAGATCCGGGCGTCCAGACCTGCTGCCACGCTATCGGTGACTGACGACTTCGCGGGCCAGCCGAACCGCTGGTGGGCGCGCATCAACAGCGCCACCGCCGCCTCACTAGTCCCGGCACCAACCAGTCGGCTCGCGGGCGCGCCGGCGGCCATGAGCGTGTGCCTCGGGGCGGCGAGGGGCGTGACGGACTTCCCGCGGCTGCGCCGTGGCCGCGTTCGCCGGAACCCCTCGATGATCAACACCGCCGGTCCGCGGTGCTGGACGCGGTCCGGCTCGGACCCGCCGACGACGCCACCGCGGTGACCGCCACCCAGCTGCGCGAGGTGGTGGATCGGTTGCGCCGGGCCGGGCACCACCACCCGGGCGACCCGGACATCTGGATCGTGCTCGACTCCGGCTACGACGTGTGCCGGCTGGCGTTGCTGCTGGCCGACCTGCCCGTGCAGCTGATCGGGCGGCTGCGCTCGGACCGGGTGCTGGCCCGCCCGGTCGAACCCCGCTCCGAGGCCCGGGGCCGTCCCCGCCGCCACGGCCCGCCGCTGGTGCTGGGCGACCCGGCCACCTGGCCCGCCCCCGAGCACACCAGCAGCACCGACACCTCCCGCTACGGCACCGCGCACGCCGGCGCCTGGCATCGCTGCCATCCGCGGCTGGAACGCCGCGGCCCGTGGCGTGAGCATCCCGGCCCGCTGCCGATCATCGAAGGCACCCTGATCCGGCTACAGGTCCAGCACCTGCCCGGCGACCGCGCCCCGAAACCGCTGTGGCTCTGCAGCAGCGACCCGACCGCAGCCGGCAGCGACGTCGACCGGGCCTGGCAGGCCTTCCTGCGCCGCTTCGACATCGAACACACGTTCCTTCTCCGGGGTTTCCGATCCCTGTCGCATGACGTCGCACGAACCGGGTGATCTTGCCGGTGGTGCGGTGATTCTCCGCGGGTGTTGCGCTCGTCGCTGGTAGTCGTTCACGGCTATCGACTCCGAGAGCGAGGGGATGGAGTGCGGGCGTTCCCGGTGAGGTTGCCGTCCGGGCAGCGGTACTGGACGGTGCTGGACGCGGATCTTCGGGTGGTTGAGGTCGCCGACGGGTTCCTGCGGCATCAGCGGTTCGGTCGCGACGGCGCGGAGTCCACGACGAAGGCGTATGCGCATGCGATCGCGTTGTTGCTGCGCTGGTGCGCGCGGACTGGCCGCGGCTGGCAGGCGGGGGTCGAGCAGTTCGGGCTGTTCATGGTGTGGCTGGCCCATGCCGGTCCGGTCGCCTCGGGTGCCGAGGCCGCCGACGCCGGTTCGGCGGTGGTACTGCCCGGGCCGGGCGCGGCGCCGGCGCGCTGTCCGGCGCGGATCAACGGGGTGCTGACCGCGGTGCGCGGCATGGTGGTGCACGCGGTCGCCGCTGGGCAGGCCTCGGCTGGCCTGGTGCCGATGCTCTACGAGGTCGCCGACGATCGTGATCTTCCCGAGGTGGCGCGGGGCGAGAACGGGCGGATGGCGTGGCGGATGCGGGCTCGGCACCGGCTGCGGGAACCGGAGACGCCCGTGGACCGGGCCAGTGACGAGGAGATCGTTGCGCTGCTGCGGGCGTGTTGCTCGGCGCGGGACCGGCTGCTCGTGCTGGTGATGGCGCGGGCCGGGCTGCGCCGCGGCGAGTTATGCGGGCTGCGCCGCGGTGATGTGCACCTGCTGGCCGACTCGCGTCGGCTCCCATTAGGTCGCCCGCGCACATCTGCACGTGGTGCGCCGCGACGACAACCCGAACCGGGCGTGGGCGAAGTCGCGCCGGCAGCGGGTGGTGCCGCTGGACTTCCTGGTCGTGCAAGCGTTCGATACCTACGAGTTCGAGCGGATGCGGGTCGCGGCGGCCGCGGACAGCGACTTCGTGTTCGTGAACCTGTTCCGCGTCCCGATCGGCGCGCCGCTGCGCCCGGACGCGGTCGGGGAGCTGCTCGCGGCGGCCTCGCGGCGGGCCGGGCTGGGCACCGCGGTCCGTCCGCACCAGCTGCGGCACGCCTTCGCCTCCAACATCGCCGATTCCGGCGGCGGCATCGACGTGGTCGCCGACCTGCTCGGACACGCTTCGGTGTCCTCCTCGCAGGTCTATTCCCATCCCGACCCGTCCCGACTACGCGCCGCGGTGGACGCGGTGCCCAGCCCGCGGGAGCAGGCCAGGGTGGCACGGTGAACGGCGCGGTGACGGCCCTGACGGCCGTGTCGCCGGCCCTGACGGCCGTGTCGCCGGCCCTGCCCACCGGCGAGAGCGCCCCGCACGTGTTCGGCGACGTCGGTGTCCTCGACGAGCAGGCCGTCCGGCTGGCCGTTCTGGTCGACCCACGGTTCCTGGCCGAGTGCGGCTGGGACCCCGCCGGGCAGGTTCTGGCCCCGCCACCTGGTCACCCGCAGCTCGGATGGACGCCACCGGTCGGCCTGGCCCGGGCGGCGGCCGGCGTGACGGGCTGTGTGGTGGCGGGTTGCTCGCGGCCGCCGGGCTCGCACGGGCTGTGCCGCGGGCACCGGTCGCGCCAGATGCTGCGCGGGATATCGGTGGACGAGTTCGCCGCCGACCCGGCACGCCGCGCCCTGGCCCGGTTCGGGCCCTGCCTGGTCGCGGCCTGCCCCCGCGACCGCTCGCTCCGGCGGGCGCGTCGCCTACTGCGAACCACACCAAAGCAGGTGGACCCGCGACCGCAGGGCCGAGACCGGAGTGGACGAGGCCCGCTGGCGGCGCACCACCTCCCCGGTCGTAGTCACCGGCCAGGTGAGCGTGGCCGGCATGCCGCCGCTGATCACCGCCCAGGTGCTCTACGGCCTGCAACAGCGCACCCGGTCCGGAGCGCACACCCGCGTGCAGATGCTGCGGATGGTCGTGGAGGACCTGCGCAGCGCGCAGGCCGACTCCGTGCACGCCACGGCCCCGCCGCCCGGAATGGGGCGGAGAAGCGCACGGTGCTCACCGCACTGGCCCGCCACGCCGCACTCGCGCTCAGCGACCCGGAAATCGAGAAGGCCAAGGACGTGTGGGATCTGGCGGTGTTCGGGCTGGCGGGGTGGCTGACGTTCACCACGATCTCGCAGCCCTGGTTGCGGCAGGGGCCAAGCGGTGGGCCACAGACGAGCTACCGCGCCGCCACGGCGATGGCGCCGCCAGCGTGCTGCGCAGCCTGCTCGCCGCCGTCGTGCGCCTGTCGCAGAGCCTGCGCGGCAGCCGACCCGACCACGGCGATCACCCCGCCCTGCTGGGACGCCGCGACATCGAATCGTTCCTGCACCGGATGAGCTACCTGGTCTCGACCGGCCAGTGCAGCCCCGAGTTGCGGGCCAAGACCTGCCGAGACGTCAAACGGATCCTCGGCCGGACCCGCGCGCTCGGGCTGACCCGCCCCAGCGGCCCCGCCGCCGGGCTGGGCTGCGACTTCACCCTCGCCTGCGGCGACATCCCCGCCGAACCCGAACGCGGCGAACCCTGCCGCGACCTGCCCGCGGCGATCATGCAGCAGCTGTGTGAGCAGCTACCGGTGCTGCAACGCGGTCCCTCCGGCGGCGAGATCCGGGTCGCGGTTGAGCTGCTCATGGACACCGGGCGGCGACCCGCCGAGATCCTGCGCCTGCGCTTTGACTGCCTGACCCGCGACCCCGGACGGGGCGGCCGTGCTGATCTACGACAACCACAAGCGGGATCGCCGCGAGCGCCGGCTGCCGATCAGCCAGGCCACCGCCACAGTGATCACCACCCAGCAGCAGCGGGTCCGGGAACGCTTCCCCGACACCCCGCTCGCCGAGCTGGTCCTGCTCCCACCCCCGCACGCCAATCCCGCCGGGCGCAAATCGCTCAGCGGTGGCCTGCTCGACCTGCGCCACCGCGCCTGGGTCGACCAACTCCCGGTCCTGCGCCGCGCCGACGGCACCGAGTTCGACCGGGCCAAGATCGTGCCGTATGCCTACCGGCACACCGCCCAACGCCACGCCGACGCCGGGATCGCCATCGACGTGCTGTCCAAGCTCCTCGATCACCGCACGCTCGAGGTCACCGCGCCAGAGCGGGTCGGGGAGCAGCGACGCCGCGCCGCCGTCGACACGCTCACCGCGTGCAGCTTCGACCGGCACGGCAACCGGCTCTGGCGCGACGCCCACGCCCTGCTGGACTCCGAGCGCCCGCTACGCCGTCGGCGACGTTGCTGTCCCCTACGGCCGCTGCACCGAACCGTCCAACGTGAAAGCCGGCGGCGGGGCCTGCCCCGTCCGGTTCCGCTGCGCGGGCTGCGACCATTTCCGCACCGACGTCTCCCACCTACCCGAGCTGACCGCCTACCTCGATGACCTGCTACGCACCCGCGAACGGCTCGCCGCCACCATCGACGGGATCGACGAGTGGGCCCGCGCCGACGCCACCCCCAGCACCGAGGAGATCACCCGGATCCGACGGCTGATCAACCGCATCAACGGTGACATCGCCGACTCGACCCGGTCGAACGAGCCCAGATCGACGACGCCGTCGCCGTGGTCCGCCGGCACCGCGCCGCCCACACCGTTGCGCTCGGCCTGCCCACCGTCCGCGCTGCCGCACCCGTCCCGATGACCGCCCTCTCGACCGCGCCAGAGGCCACCGCGTGAACACCCGCGCCGCCACCACCGAGCTCACCGACGCCCCCGGCGCAGCGCCGAGCAGGCGGGCCCAGCCGATGCTCGACGGCCGCCACGCCGGCAGCGCGCGCCACCGCCAGCGCGTCCTGGCCGCGCTCGACCGCAGCACCGCCGAGGGCGCCGAGATCAGCGTGTCCGCCATCGCCCGGGCCGCCGGGGTCGACCGCAGCTTCCTCTACCGCCACCGCGACCTGCTCGCAAAGATCCACACGCTGGCCGCCGAACCTCCGGGCACCAGCGAGCGCGCCGGCCCGGCGGTCACCCGAGCGTCACTGCAAGCCGACCTACTCGCAGCCCACGAACGCGCCGCCCGACTCCACGGCCAAGTCCAGCACCTCGAACGCCGACTCTCCGACACCCTCGGCGAGCGCGCCTGGCACGCCTCCGGGCTCGGCGCCCCCGCCGACGTCGACGCTGATAAAGCCGCCAGGACCGTGGCATAATCTCAGTGAAGTCGACGTGGCTACCGCGGCATGGGTGGATTGGTACAACAATCGGCGACTTCACGGGGCCTGTGGATACAGGCCACCGACCGAGTTCGAGGCCCTGTACGAGCTGGGCGACCTGACCAGTCTGGTCGCCTGAGACTCAACCAACGAGCCTCCACCGAACCCGGCGCGGTTCAGACCTCGTGGAACCGCGCCGTCGACAGCCAGGAAACCCCAGGCCGAGCACGGCGTGCGCCCTCAACGATCATGATTGGCGGCCCACGGGAACGACACACGAGCCACCAACACGCTGACAGGAGGCCGGGAACATGGCGGGAGCGTCAGACGACGGCGGTTGCGGGACGTCGGACGAAAAACAGCAGGGAATCGCACGGTCGGATTGGCTGGTCCCGGCGGTCCTACTCCTGTGCTTTGTGATTGTTCTTGGCATTTTGTGGCGGATCGGCATCTTTTCCGATGAGGATGCCAATGCCCGAACCGATCTGATCGCCATCCTAGGTGCGGGGCTCGGTGCCGCGGTAAGCTGGGCAATTGCTGCATATTCGACGCGGCGTAACGACGAAGCGCAGAGAAAGCAGCAGCAGCAGTTCAACACGATCGCGACTAATCAGAACGAGGCGCGCCTGCTCAATGAACGATTTGCTGTGGCCGCTGCGCAGTTAGGACACAAGGAAGGAGCGGTACGGCTGGCAGGAGTCTACGCTATGGCGTCGTTAGCGGACGACTATACGAATATGGCATCTTGGGCAGTCAATCGTACCAGTAATGACGGACGTGCGGCGCGTACGTCCACCCCGGCAGCGAGCAGCGGCGAGGACGGTGCTGCGGCGGACACCGCCGGGTATCGCGCACAAGCCTGTCTTGACGTTCTGTGTGGCTTCCTGCGGCTACCCGACAAGGACGAGACCGATCCGCGCCACAACAGAGAAGTTCGCAAAACGATTATCGCGTTGATTCGCGACCATCTCGTTGAGAAAGCCGAGGTAAGTTGGCGAGGCTACGACTTCAACTTTACAGGTGCGACCTTCGAAGGCGGAAGTTTCGAAAAAGCCCGCTTCGAACATGGGGTTTCATTCTACGGCGCTACGTTTAGCGGGTACGGGGTCAGCTTCGAGAACACCGAGTTCAACTGCGGGACAGGCAAGGCTGATTTCGGTCGCGCGAAGTTTGTTCGTGGACACACCAACTTCGGCTATGCGAAGTTCAACTGTCGGGCAAATTTTGGTGCGGCAGAATTCCAACGTGGACACGTAAACTTCGGAAGGACTGAATTCTCCATCGAGGCGGACTTCGGAGGGGCTCTTTTCGTCGGAGCCAAGGTTGACTTCGGGGGTGCTAGGTTTTGTCAACTTTACACAAGAAAGAATGAATACATCAGAATCGCTGACAAAGATAGCGATGACGAGAAGGAAGCCTGGAACCAAATAGAAGAAGGCGAAACAGTCGGTGATAAATGGGAAGCTGTAGACCCACCGCACGGCGAGGACCCGCAGACTCTAGGATTGTTTAAAGACGCACGTTTCGAACCCGATAAGAAGTCTTTTGAGGAAAGGGAGCAAGAGTGGATAGCTGCTACCAAAATGGAGGTTCGCGATGAAGAGTACAGGGCCGCTGTGTCAGAGAACGGTCCTGTGAGCCTGAATCACATTCGAATTGCGCCCAACTACACAGTAGATCTGACCAACGTGGCTTCTTGGGAGTGGAAGCAGGAGCCATCCCCGGAATACTTCACACTTGAACACGGGAAGCGTCTTCATCTGCCAGATTCTGAAGCCAAAGAGAAGAAGCATGATGAATACCTCGCAAGAATGGGTGGTGAAAAGGATGTCCCTCCTGGTACGAACGACGACGAAGGCTCTCGTGATCGTTCTGTGGGCTGGTTGTCGTGATCGTCCGAGGAGGGGCGGGCCAGGGCCTCGGCAAAGTCATCAGTCGCGGCGTGTCAGCGCGGTGACACACCGGTGATGCGGTAGATGCGGGTGCGGGCACGACCCGCTGGTGATCATGAAGGTTCCTACACCGCTGATCATCGGAGCGTCGCCGTGCCCGCCGGCCCATCCTCGCCGATCGACCTGCTCGCCGCCCGCATCGGGTCCACGCCTGATCGAGTGGTCGACACCGATACGCCGCGGGAGGCCGATGCGGAGAGACCGGCCGATCTATTGGCCGCATTGGTGAACGTGCCCGAACCCCGTGCCCGCCGGGGGATCCGGCACCGGCTGGTGACGGTGCTCGCGTTGGCGGTGTGCGCGGTGCTGGCCGGGGCCCGCAGCTATGTCGCGATCGCCGAATGGTGTGGGTGCCGAGAACTCGGTCACGTCATGCGACCTGCATGTATTCGTGTAGAAGGCCGCCGAGCCGGTCTCGTCGAAGCACGCGGCTGGCCGTCTCGGAATGTGTCGGCGTGCCGTCTGCGGGCGGCTGCTGATGCAGCGAGCGATGCGGACGGTGGGAGTTGTAGTGCTGGATGTACTCGCGCAGGACGATGTCGAGGTGGCGTGGTCCAGTAATCAGGAGGTGGTCGAGGCATTCCCGGCGCAGTGTCCCGATGAACCGTTCCGCGATCGCATTCGCCCGAGGTGCCCGGATCGGCGTGCGGATGATGCGGATGTCGGCGCCGGTCAAGACGGCGTCGAACGCGGTGGTGAACTTGCTGTCCCGGTCGCGGATCAGGAACCGGAATCGGTCGGTCCGGTCGCCGAGATCGATCAACAGGTTGCGGGCCTGCTGGGTGACCCAGGCTCCGGTCGGGTGGGCGGTGATCCCGGCGAGGTGTACGCGGCGGTGGCCGTGTTCGATCACGAGGAGGATGTAGAGGCGGCGTAGGAAGACGGTGTCGACGTGGGCGAAGTCGACGGCGAGGATGGCGTGGGCCTGCGCGGCGAGGAACTGTTGCCAGGTCGGACCGGATCGTCGGGGCGCGGGATCGAGCCCCGCGTCCTTGAGGATCTTCCAGACGGTCGAGGCGGCAACTGGGTGGCCGAGTCCGATCAGCTCGCCTTGGATTCTTCGGTAGCCCCAGCGAGGATTCTCGCGGGCCATCCGCAGCGCCAGCGCCCGGATCGGCGGTGCGGTGGGTGGTCGGCCTGGTCGTCGGCGCAGGTAGGTCCAGCGCCGAGCGACGAGTTGGGCGTGCCAGCGCAAGCAGGGTTCGGGGTGAGACGAGCCGCAGCCGACGCAGCGGGGCGGGCAGCAGCCTGCTCAGTGCGCTGAGCACGGCGCGGTCGAGCCAGGTCAGTGTCGGCCGGGTGTTCGTACGGCGCAGTACCGCGACCTCGTGCCGCAGCGTCAGGATCTCGGCGTCCTTCGCGCTGTCGGAGCGGGCGAGCAGCGCCAGCCAACTCAGAACGCGAACGAGCATGAGGTAGGCGAGTCGGAAGGCCACATCGAGCGATCATGCTGGCCTCGTCGTCGGCGGTGACGTTGAGGTCGGCTGGCCGCGAATGCACCGGTCAAAAGACGGTGACATGGTTCTCGGCACCCACACGATTCGTCATCGGCCACAACCCCGACGCCGCGAACCGCGACGCCCACATCCGCGCCCAACTCGTCGCCCAACTCGAGCCCGGTCTCGCGCTCCCACCGCCGCAGGACCTCCTGCTCCCCGGGGTGCTCGACGTCGTCGAGGACGACGGTGGCGCCCGGCGCGAGGCGGTCGTGCAGCACGGGCAGCGCCGGATAGCGGGCCAGCCCGTACCCGGCGGCGTACGCCGGTGGGCCGTCCACCAGCAGCAGGTCGATGAGGACGCCCTGCAGCGCACTGTCGAGTTCCGCGGCCACCGCAGCGTCGTCATACCCTGCGCGCCCCGCTCGGCGCGTGCGTGCGGCAGCAGCGGCGCCTGGATGACCACGACATCGTGCCCGATGCCTCGCGGTCCCGCTGGTCGGTGACCCACCGCGCCCAACTGGCGTCGTGCTCCACAACCGCCATCCGGAAACCGCCCGGCGGACGGCGCTGGGTGAGCAGCCGGGTGAGCAGGACCGTGCTGACCCCGCTGCCGAGCTCGACGACGCGGCGCCGCCCATCGAGGACGATGTCGTTGCAGACGGCCACCAGGCCCGCCGGCCGCATCGCGCCGGAGCCCCACGGCAGGTAAGGCCCCCCAAGTGCCACAAGAGCGACACGCGCAGCCTCGTCGCGGAAATCTCGACCGGCCGGAATTGGCCCGCGAGGTGCAGGCGAAGGGAGAACCGGAGGCTGGAGATCGGACGCGGCCACGAGTGACCTGGCCTGCCACAGCAGATCCTCGGCGCGGCGCGGAGGTCCAGACAGGCCCCCCGGCGGAACCCGGCGGGATCTGATCCAGACGCTCGGTCTGGACATCCTCGACGTGGCGTCGCTGTACCCGGGTGACGAATTCACCGACGAGGACGCCGTCCGGGTGCTGCGCGGGCCCGGCCTGGGCATCATCGTCGGCCGCACCGCCGATCCGGAGATGGCCGGGCCGGCCCATCGCCGCCGATCTCGTCCTCGCCTCCACCACCGCGGTGGAGCAGTTCCTGACACGCTCGGGCGTTGACCCGTGCCGGATGCCGCTCGGAGGGGATCCCATGCAGGACGTCACACTCGCCTACGACCGGTTCGACCCCGCGTCCGAGGGCCTGCGTGAGGCGCTCACCTCGACCGGCAACGGCTATTTCTGCACCCGGGGGACGGCCGAATGGGAGGACGCGGGGACCGTCCACTACCCGGGCACCTACGCCCACGGCGGCTTCAACCGTGAGACCACGATCCTGGGTGGTCGCCCGGTGCTCAACGAGGACCTGGTCAACCTGCCCAACTGGCTCGTGCTGAAACTGCGCATCGAGGGCGCGGACGCGATCCGGCTCGACAACGTGGAGCTGCTGTCCTACCGGCATGACTACGACATCCGGCGTGCGCTGGTGGGACGCGAGCTGTGTTTCCGGGACCTCGCGGGCCGGGAGACGACCCTGCGGAGTCGTCGATTCGTGAGCATGGCCGACAGCCACCAGGCCGGCATCGAGTGGATCCTCACCCCGCAGAACTGGTCGGGTCGCATCGAGGTGGTCTCCGCGCTCGACGGGCGGGTAACCAACCAAATGGTCGCGCGCTACCGCGAGCTCGAGGGCCGCCACCTCAACCCGGTCTCCCCCCGCACCTTCGGTCCGCAGACGATCGCGCTCAAGGTGCAGACCCGGCAATCGAACATCTACATCGCCGAGGCCGCCCGGACCCGGGTGTTCCGCGGCGATCACCCGGCCGTGGTGGAGCGCAGCCTCTACCAGATGGAGGACTACATCCAGCAAGTCCTCGCCGTCGACGTCGGCGTCGGCGAGCCGGTACGCGTGGAGAAGCTGGTGGCACTGTTCACCTCCCACGACAATGCGATCACCGAGCCGTTGGCGGCCGCCGGCCGGCACGTGCTGCGCTACCCCGACTTCGCCGCGGCGCTGACCGAGCACGAGGGGGCATGGACCGAGCTGTGGGACATCTGCGACGTGCAGCTACCGCACGAACCCCGGGTACAGCTGCTGCTGCGCTTCCACACCGCCCATGTGCTGCAGGTCTGCTCACGGCACACCGCCCGGCACGACGCGGGCGTCCCGGCCCGCGGGCTCAACGGCGAGGCCTACCGCGGCCACGTGTTCTGGGACGAACTCTACGTCTACCCGTTCCTCAACTTCCGGCTCCCGGAGATCACCCGCGGGCTGCTGCTCTACCGCTACCGCCGACTGTCCGAGGCACGGGCGGCGGCGCGGGAGGCCGGCTACCGGGGCGCGATGTTCCCCTGGCAGAGCGGCAGCGACGGCACCGAGGAGACCCAGGTCGTGCACCTCAACCCGCTGTCCGGGCGGTGGGAACCCGACCATAGCCACAACCAGCGGCACGTCAACGCGGCGATCTTCTACAACGTGTGGCAGTACTACCAGGCCACCGACGACCTGGAGTTCCTCCGCGACTACGGCGCCGAGCTGATGCTCGAGATCGCCCGCTTCTGGGCCTGCATCGCGCACTACAACCCCGAGCGGGACCGCTACGAGATCCACGGCGTGATGGGGCCCGATGAGTTCCACGAGCGCTACCCCGGAGCTGATGATGGCGGGCTGCGCAACAACGCCTACACCAACGTCATGGTCGCGTGGATCGCCGCCACTGCCCTGCGCGTCCTCGACCTGCTGCCGGCCGCGCGCGCCCGCCGCGGCCTGACCGACGACGAGCTCGACACCTGGCGGCGGATGAGCACCCGCATGTTCGTGCCGTTCCACGACACCCACGCCGGGCCGGTGCCCAGCCAATTCGAGGGCTACGCCGAGCTGGACGAGCTCGACTGGGCCGGCTACCGCGCCGAGCACACCAACATCCAACGCCTCGACCGGATCCTCAAGGCCGACGGCGACGACCCCGACCGCTACCAGGTGGCCAAACAGGCCGACACGGTGATGCTGTTCTTCCTGTTCTCCCCCGACGAGCTGCGCCGGTTGCTCGAACAGCTCGGCTACGCCCACGACCCGGACATGGCAGCCCGGACCATCGACTACTACGACCAGCGCACCTCACACGGCTCGACACTGAGCCTGATCACCCACGCCGGCGTGCTCGCCGGGCTGGATCCGGCCAGCTCATGGCGGCGGTTTCTGCAGGCGCTGGAAAGCGACCTCGGCGACGTGCAGGGCGGCACCACCAAGGAAGGCATCCACATGGGCGTCATGTCCGGGACCCTGGACCTGCTGCAGCGCAGCTACGCCGGCAGCAGCGTCCGCGACGGCGTGCTGCACTTCGAACCACGGCTGATCGACCGGCTCGACGGTCTCGCGTTCTCCATGCAGTTCCGCGGGACCTCGATCCGGATCTCGATCAAGGGCCGCGAGCTGACCGCGGTCGCCCGGGCCGAAGGCTTCCGCGGGCCGGTGCGGATCGCCGTCGGGGACCAGGTTCGCGAGCTGGGCGCGGGCGCCCGCTGCGTGTTCGCGCTCCCTCAACCGCCCGACCCGGCGCCCCGGTAACCCACGCCCGACCCGGAACGAGCGACCATGAGCGGCGCGCTGGCCGCGGCAGGGGGACTCCCTACAGTGCGCCGGGTGCGACCAGCAGCCCGGCGGCGATCGCACCACGGCCAGCGGGTGCAGCTGTACGGCGCGCCCGAGTAGGAGGGGCCTGCAGGACATGGCCTGGCCGCGTGGCCCTCCAACTGCATCACGGCGACCACGATGCCCGCTATCACCAGCGCCGGGATCGGGCCCGCCGCGACCAGGGCGGTGAGGACGGCGACACCACCGGCCACGACGGCGCCGATGATCGGGATGAACGCGCCGAGAAGACCAGGGGGCGGCGGTACGGCCGGCGGAATACCCAGGACGGCCATCCCGGTCCCGATGCGGGTTGCGTCGACGCCCGCCTGGGCCGCCCGCTTCCCCCGGTGGGGGGAACCGGTGGGCGGAACCGGAAACGGGCCTGCAGGCTGCGCGATGTTGCTCCAGAACCCCTGCGACGCACGCGATGAGACGATCACCGCGGCTGCCCGCCGAAAGGGTCTGCGGATGTCTACGCCCCTTGAGAATCGCGCCGATTGGCGTCACAGCGCAGCGCGCCGTTGCGAGGATCCCGAGCTGTTCTTCCCCGTCGGGACGCCGGGGCCCGCCCTCGTACAGGTCGCCGCGGCCAGCTGCGTGACCGCGGCGGGCGGGACGCCCTGTGGATGTGGCTCATCGGCACCGGCCTGGTGGTGCTGCTCGGCACGTCCACCGCGTCGGTGCTGGTCGCGCTGCTGCTCGTCGGTGACCCGGCGGCCCCGCACCTGCGGCGAAGGCCCGACCCGGCCCAGCCCCCGACGCCCGCCATCGCGCTCGCCGCCGTCGTGGCGTCCCCGGTATTCGGCACGCTCGCCACTCCCGAGCTGTGCCTGGCCTGGCGGCGCAGCTACCTCACGCTGGTCGACGTGCCTGCGGGACCGGCGGCCGCCCAGCTGATCGCGCTGCGGCAGTCGACACTCGACCAGCTCGAGCAGCGCGACGGCGAGGGTTTCCGCCGCTGGCTCGACGCCGGTGCCCGCGGGGGCGGGGACCCCGCCCGGTACCTGGCGGCCGGCCCCGGTGCGTGAGGGCGGGGTGTGTGAGGGTGGGGTGACGCGTGCGTTGCTGGCCATGGGTCACGACGTCCGAGACGACCGCGTGCTGGCCGAGCGGATCTGCCGGGCCTGCATCGACGGGCTCGACATCGACGGGGCGGCGATCTCCGTGCACACCGCGAGCATACTGCGCCAGACCCTCTACGCCGGCGACCCCACCTCCGACCTGCTCGAGGAGCTGCAGTTCACCCTCGGCGAGGGCGCCTGCATGGACGCCGCCCGCACCGGCCGACCGGTGCCGGTGCCGACATGCACGAGGTCACCGAATCGGGCCGGTGGCCCGTCTACGCCGCGGCCGTGGTCGAACAGCCGGGGTCGGGGCCGTGTTCGCGCTGCCCCTGCAGTGGGCCACGATCAAGCTCGGGGTACTGGACCTGCACCGTAAGGCGGCAGGCTCGCTGCCTGCGGCACAGCTGCGCGATGCGCTGGGCGCCGCGGACATCGCCGCGCTGATGCTGCTCGGGCTGCGCACCGACCCCGGCAAGGACCGGGCCTGGGAGCGGTCGTGGGGCAACCGGGTGGAGATCCACCAGGCGACCGGAATGGTAGTCGCCCAATTGGTCAGCGCGCTGTTCGCTGCCTCGGAGGAGTATTTCACGAGGAAGGGGTCGGTGCGCGTCCCGACCGGATGATCAACCAAGTCGACCTCCTGCTCCGCGAAGTGCACGGCCTGCCCTCGGAGCCGGTACAGCGGCACCCACCTGGCGGCCAGGTCGGCGGCGATGGATCGGGTCGCGATCGAACGCTGCAAAATCTGGCCGAGTTTGTCCGCCGCGCCCAGTCCACCGCCCTGCGCTTTCTTGATCTTCCACGCCGCCAGAGTGGCGTCGTCCACCACGCGTTCACGCAAGACGATCGACACGTTCTCGATAGCGAACACAGCCGAGCAGACCGCCACGTGCGCAGCCTGACCCTCAGTCTCGTTCGCCACGACCGACTTCACGGCGTCGACCACGCGGAAGTAGGCGACCGCGGATACGTCGACGCGCTCACGTTGTCGCGGGTGATGATGCCTTGGGACTGAGCCGGCTACCCGACCGAACCGGAACACCACGCCCTTTTCGTACTCCTTGACGATCCGCACCCCCATCCCGATGCCCTATCAGAACGACCGCTGCGACGATGACGAGGGTGGTGATGACGGTGGTGCTCATGGTGGCGCTCCGTTCGACATGGTGATGAATCGATCTGTCCGGCCGCGTGACGGAGGCACGACGCCCAGGTACTCGCCGTCGAGGTCCGACCGCGGATCGGTGCGGGGGTAGGTGGCGATGAACGACCGGACGGGGGCCGTGTCGCGCAGGCCCTTCGTTGCCGCGACGCGGACCGGCAGGATCACGAACGCGATCGGGGAGCAGCCACGGCAGGTTGAACCACGTGGCCCGGGCGCACCCGCGGGCGACCCCGGTCGCTGCGGGCACCGAGCCCGCCCACCTGGTCACGTCGGCGACGTCCTCGACGCGGGCCGGTTCCGGCCGGAAGACGGCCGGGACCTGCGCGGCGGCCCCGGACGTGCGCGCCGTCGTCCGGGGGCCGGTGACCGGCTCGTCAACCGCCATGTCCTGGACCTCCCCGGTCGCCGGGGCGGCCTGGCATCCGCCCGCCCCGTGCGGCGAGCTGCGTCGAGCACGTCATGGCTGCTCCGCGTTCGGTCGATCGGGCCGCAGCAACTGGCGCAGCACGTACTGGAGGATCCCGCCGTGCCGGAAATAGGAGGCCTCGGCGGGCGTGTCGATCCGTACGGTGGCTGCGAATTCTGTGGCTTGTCCGTCCGGCCCGTTGTTCTCGGCGCGGACGGTGACGGCGCGGGGGAACGGCTGGGCGGGGTCGCTGCCTTCGAGTCCGGTGATCGAGTACACCTCTTCCCCGGTGAGGCCCAGGCTTTCCCGCGACGATCCTGCCGGGAACTGCAGGGGCAGCACGCCCATGCCGATCAGGTTGGAGCGGTGGATCCGCTCGAACGAGGTGGCCAGGACCGCCTTCACGCCGAGCAGCAGGGTGCCTTTGGCGGCCCAGTCCCGCGAGGACCCCGAGCCGTACTCGGATCCGGCGAGGATCACCAGCGGCACCCCGTCGGCGGCGTAGGCGGTGGCGGCGTCGAAGATGCTCATCAGCGCGCCGTCGGGGAGGTGGCGGGTGACGCCGCCTTCGGTGCCGGGTGCCAGGAGGTTGCGGAGCCGGATGTTCGCGAACGTCCCGCGGATCATGACCTCGTGGTTGCCGCGCCGCGAGCCGTAGGAGTTGAAGTCGCCTCGGGTCACGTCGTGTGCGGTCAGGTAGTTCGCGGCGGGCCCGTCGGCCTTGATCGTCCCGGCCGGTGAGATGTGGTCGGTGGTGAGCGAGTCCCCCAGCACGGCAAGCGCGCGTGCACCGGTGATGTCGCGGACGGGTGCGGGGTCGCGGCGCATCCCGTCGAAGTACGGGGGGCGCCGGACGTAGGTGGAGGCGGGGTTCCAGGAGAACGCCGGGCCTTCCGCGATGTCGAGGCTGTGCCAGTTCTCGTCGCCTGCGAGCACGTCGGCGTAGTCGCGGGTGAACATCTCCGCCCGGACGCACTCGTCGATGACCTCCTGGATCTCGTGCGTGCTCGGCCAGATGTCGCGCAGGTACACGGGTTGTCCGTTGACGCCGGTGCCGAGCGGGTCGCGGAGCAGGTCGGTCAGCATGGTCCCGGTGAGCGCGTAGGCGATCACCAGCGGTGGGGAGGCCAGGAAGTTCATCGTGGTCTCGGGGTGGATGCGGCCCTCGAAGTTCCGGTTGCCCGAAAGCACCGCGCAGACCGTCAGGTCGTGTCCGGTCACGGCCGCGCTGACCTGCGGGATCAGTGGGCCGGAGTTGCCGATACAGGTGGTGCACCCGAGCGCAGGAACCGAGCTCGTGCAGATCGGGGTGAGCCCGGCGCGGTCGAGATAGTCGGTCACTACCCGCGAGCCCGGCGCGAGTGAGGTCTTCACCCAGGGCTGCGCGCAGCCGGCGCCACGGCGTGCGGGCGAGCAGCCGGCCCGAGCATGACCGAGGGGTTGGAGGTGTTGGTGCACGAGGTGATGGCGGCGATCACAATGGCGTGGTCAGCGGGTTGGCGTCGAGGACCACCGCCACCGGATCCGACGGCCGCTCGTGAGGCGCGCCCCCGGCCCCAAGCGCGGCCGGAGCGTCGTACTCGCGGTCGTGGTCGACGGCAATCGGGTCGCTCGCGGGGAACGACTCGGCCGAGGCCTCGTCCAGCCCCGCCTGTAGTGCGACCGCACGCGGGTACCCGGCCAGCAGCGAACCGACAGTGTGCGCAGCCACCGCCAGCGGGATCCGGTCCTGCGGGCGTTTCGGTCCGGCGATGCAGGGCTCCACGCCGGCCAGGTCGAGCTCGACGGTGTGGCTGTAGGCCGGCTCGTGCGCCGGGTCGTGCCACAGGCCCTGGTGCTTGGCGTAGGCCTCGACCAGCCGCACCTGGTGCTCGGGACGCCCGGTCAGGCGCAGGTAGGACAGGGTCTGGCCGTCGATCGGGAAGATCGCGCAGGTCGAGCCGTACTCCGGGCTCATGTTGCCGATGGTGGCCCGGTTCGCCAGCGGGACGTGCGCGACGCCGGGACCGTAGAACTCGACGAACTTGCCGACCACCCCGGTCCTGCGCAGCATCTCCGCGACGGTGAGCACCAGGTCGGTGGCGGTGGTGCCCTCGCGGAGCTCGCCGGTGAGCCGGAAGCCGATGACCTGCGGGATCAGCATGCTCATCGGCTGTCCGAGCATGGCCGCCTCGGCCTCGATCCCGCCGACCCCCCAGCCCAGCACGCCCAGCCCGTTGACCATCGGGGTGTGTGAGTCGGTGCCCACCAGGGTGTCCGGGTAGGCCCGGACGCCGTCCGGGCCGGGCCGGGTGAAGACGACCCGGGCCAGGTACTCGAGGTTGATCTGATGGCAGATGCCGGTGTCCGGGGGGACGACCACGAAGTTGTCGAGCCCCTGCTGGGCCCACCGCAGCAGCTCGTAGCGCTCCTTGTTGCGGGTGAACTCCAGCCCGGCGTTGACCGCGAACGCGTCGGCGCGGGCGAACACGTCGGCGATCACCGAATGGTCGATGACCAGCTCGGTCGGGATCAGCGGGTTGATCAGGGTCGGGTCCCCGCCGAGCGCGGTCATCGCCTCCCGCATCGCGACCAGGTCCACCACGCACGGGACCCCGGTGAAGTCCTGCAGCAGGACCCGGGCGGGGGTGAACCCGATCTCGGTGCTGCTGGTCTCGGAGGGCTGCCACCCGGCCAGCGCGGACACCTGCTCGGCGGTGACCAGCTGACCGTCCTCGTTGCGCAGCAGGTTCTCCAACAACACCTTCATGCTGTAGGGGAGCCGCTGCGCGCTCGCGAACCGGTCGAGGCGGTAGATCTCGTAGGTGTCGCCGTCGACGACCAACCGGTCGCGGGCGTCGAAACTGTTGAGGATCATGAGGGGTCACCCGCCGGCCGTGAACCTGCGCTGCGGCGGCGGATGGTCACACCGAGCCAGGCCAGCCTGCCGTTGTTGCCGTCCACCACGCGCTCCTTCAGTGGAATGATCGCATTGTCGGTGATCTTGATGCCCTGGGGGCACACCTCGGTGCAGCACTTGGTGATGTTGCACAACCCCAGCCCCTGCGCGTCCTCGACGCCGCGGCTGCGGTCGAGGGTGTCGAGGGGGTGCAAGTCGAGCTCGGCGTTGCGGATGAAGAACCGCGGCCCGGCATAGCCCGGCTCGTTCTCCCCGTGGTCGCGGATGACGTGGCAGACGTCCTGACACAACCAGCATTCGATGCAGGTGCGGAACTCCTGGGAACGCCCGACATCGACCTGGGCCATGCGGTAGGTGCCGTCGTCGCCAGCGGAGCGCGGGGTGAACGACGGGATCTGCCGAGCCTTCCCGTAGTTCGCGGACACGTCGGTGACCAGGTCCTTGACCAGCGGAAAGGTGCGCAACGGGGTGATCGTCACCGGCTCGTCCGGCGGCAACGAGGACAGCCGGGTCATGCACATCAGCAGCGGGTAGCCGTTGATCTCGGCGCTGCACGACCCGCACTTTCCCGCCTTGCAGTTCCACCGCACGGCGAGGTCCCCGGCCTGCCCGGCCTGCACGTTCAACACTGCGTCGAGCACGACCTGGCCTTGCTGGACCTCCACGCTGTAGTCGACCAACGTGCCGCCGGCCGCGTTGCCGCGCCAGATCCTCAGCACCTGCCACGGGAGGGCGGGTCGGGAAGCCATCAGAACAACCTCACATCGGCGACGACCCCGGCGGCGACGAGCCGGATGTAGAGGTCGGTCAGCGCCACCCAGATCAGACTCGCCCCCCCCTGGTCTCGCCGGTGTAGCGGCGGTGCGGCTCCGACACCGCGCAGGCCGGGGGCGAGAGCCAGAACGAGCGGTAGTAGGCCTTGCGGTAGTAGTAACAGCTCGCCCGGAAACCGAGCGGAAAGACCAGGACGAGCAGCGTCGAGGACACCACCGCGGGCACCGCGAAGGTGGCGTGGAAGGTCTGCGCGCCGACCGGGCAGCCGACGGCCAAACACGGCGAGTAGAACGGCGAGACGTAGGGGTCGGCGTAGTAGTCGGCGTTCTGGAACGTCGCCCAGGTCGAGTAGACGACGAACGCGACCAGCCCGATCGCGGTCAGGACCGGCTGCAGCCACCACCGATCCCGCCGCAGCGTCCGTGCGCCGATCCGCACTCGAGAATCGGCGGCTCGAACGGAATCGTCGGTGATGGACGTGGCTCCTCCTGCCATCACGGGTCTGCGGGCTGTCCGCTGTCCGGTTTGTCGCGCACGATGACGACGGGGCAGGACGCGTGCATGGCGCATTGATGGCTGACCGAGCCGAGCACAAGGCCCGCGAAGCCGCCGTGTCCCCGCGACCCCACGACCAGCAGGTCAGCGTCGCGAGCCTCGTCGATGAGCACCTGCGCGGGCTGACCGAAATCCACCACCCGTTCGACCTGGACGTCGGCCGGTTCGCCGAGCGCGTCGACTGCCCTGTCCAACGCCGCCCGCGCACCCTCCTCCAGCTCCGTCGGATCGACTCCGGGGCCGCTTGGACCCCATCCGCTCATCTCCCCGTAGGCCATCGTGAGGAGATAGACGCCCATCACCGCCCGCACGCCCGCGCCACGCAGCCGGGCCTCCTGAACCGCGAAACGCAGCGCCGCCTGTGCGCTGTCGGACCCGTCCACGCCGACCACGATCATGGCCATCGCCACTCCAGCATTTCTTGTTGTCGTTCACTCGTTCATGCCCTGACGAGCAAGCGGCCGGATCAGGCCGGATCCAGCCCGACGATGTGGGGCAGGCAGGCTGGTGGCCGCCGTCATCAATCCGCGCCGCCACCGGCGCGGGTGGAGCGGTCGTCGCCGCCGGTGTGGCGTCGCCGGGCCGGTTCGCGGCCGGGTGGTTGCGTGGGTGTCGGTCCCGGCGCGGGCAGTGCCGGGATCGGCGCGACAGCCGGGGTTCCCGCCGAGACGGTGATGGGCCGCCCGTGATGGGTGATGTGCAACGGGTCACCGTCGAGCAGGGTGTAGGTCGCGGCCGCCGCGGTCACCTCCACACGTAGGCGCCGGCCCCGCAATGTGACCGCGAACGCGAGCCGGGTCAGCTCCTGGGGGAGCCGCGGCGCGAAGCTCGGGACGACACCGCGGTGCCGCAGCCCGGCCATGCCCGCGACCAGCGCGATCCAGCATCCGGCCAGGGCGGCCATGTGCAGCCCGTCGCGGGTGTTGCGTTCCAGGTCGTCCAGGTCCATCAGCGCGGCCTCGGCGAGGTAGTCGTAGGCCAGCTGCAGGTGTCCGGTCTCGGCGGCGAGCACGGCCTGTGTCCCGGCCGACAGCGAGGAGTCCCGCACGGTGATCCGTTCGTAGTAGGCGAAGTTGGCGGCCTTCTGCGCGGGCGTGAAGGCATCCGGACGCCGGTGCATCGCCAGCACCAGATCGGCTTGCTTGACGACCTGTTTGCGGTAGAGGTCGAAGTAGGGGAAGTGCAGCAGCAGGGGGTACTGCTCCGGGGTGGTCGCCGCGAAGTCCCATACCTGGTGGCCGGTGAAACCCTCGGACTGCGGATGGACCCCGAGCGGGCCGTCGTAGGGGATGGACATGGCCTGCGCGGCGTCGTGCCAGAGCGCCATCTCCTCGTCATCGACCCCGAGGTCACGGGCCCGGTCGGGGTAGCGCTTGGCGTACTCGGCGGCGGCACGCAGGTTCTGCTGGGCCATCAGGTTGGTGTAGACGTTGTTGTCCGCGACCGCGCTGTACTCGTCGGGCCCGGTGACCCCGTCGATCCGGAACTTTCCCGCGGCGTCGTGGTGACCCAGCGAGCGCCACAGCCGCGCCGTCTGGACCAACAGCTCCAGTCCGACGCCCGCGGCGAAGGTGTCGTCGCCGGTGGCGTCGAGGTAGCCGATCACGGCGCCTGCGATGTCGGCGTTGATGTGGAACGCGGCCGTGCCCGCGGGCCAGTAGCCCGAGCATTCTTCGCCCTGGATGGTGCGCCACGGGAACGCCGCGCCGCGCAGCCCGAGTTCGCCGGCCCGCTGCGTGGCCGTCGGCAGGGTGGAGTGGCGCCAGCGCAGGGCGGGCGCGACGGTGTCGGGCGCGATGTAGGTGAGCATGGGCAGCACGTAGGCCTCGGTGTCCCAGAAGCAGTGCCCGTCATACCCGGGCCCGGTCAGGCCCTTGGCGGGGATCGCGCGGCCCTCGGCCCGGGCCCCGGCCTGCAACACGTGGAACAGCGAGAACCGCACCGCCTGCTGGATCTCGGCGTCGCCGTCGAGCTGCACGTCGGCCCGGTCCCAGAAGGCGTCGAGGTAGGCCCGCTATCCGGCCAGCAGCCCGTCCCACCCGGTCTGGGTGGCCCCGGCCAGCGCCGCGTCGGCCTGATCGCGCACCGCGGGCAGCGACCGGGACCCCGACCAGCCGTAGGCGACGAACTTGACCAGCCGCAGCCGCTGGCCGGGCTCGATCGTCGCGGTCACCGTCACCCGACCCAGGTGTTCGAAGCTCTCGGCGGCCACGGTGGTGTCGGGCGGCCCGTCGACGACGTGATCCATCACCACGGCGACCCGCAGGCCGCTGTGCCGGGTGGAGTGCACCAAACCGGCCCGCGCACCCCGAGCGGCGTCCGCCTCGGCGACCAGGGGCGCCTGCAGCGCGGCGGCCACCCGCGGATCACCGTCTGGGGAGGGGAGTTGCTCGTTGGCCACCAGCTCGGACTGCACGACCACCCGGATCGGGTCGTCGAGGGCCTGCACGTCGTAGCGGATCGCCGCGATCGAGCGCTGCACCAGCGACACCATTCGGATCGAGGACACCCGCACCGCGGATCCGGCCGGGGACGCCCACTCGGCGGTGCGGTGCAGCACCCCGGCCGGAAGTCCAGGCACCGCTCATGGGCGCGCAGCTGTCCGTAGGTGATGTCGAACGGCTCGTCGTTGACCAACAGCCGGATCAGTTTGCCGTTGGTCACGTTGACGATCGTCTGCCCGGACTCCGGGAACCCGTAGCCTGCCTCCGCATACGGCAGCGGGCGCAGTTCGTAGACGCCGTTGAGATAGGAGCCGGGCAGCCCGTGCGGCTCTCCCTCGTCGAGGTTCCCGCGCCAGCCGATGTGCCCGTTGCCCAGCGCGAACACCGACTCGGTCTGGGCGAGCACCTGGCCAGCTCGCAGCAGGTGACAGCGTCTGCGTCGGCCTCGGCACGTCCAACAACACCATCGGCGGGCAGAACCCCGTCGGCGACCTCAACACCGCCGCCTGGAACGTCATCTCGGGCAACTCCGCCAATGGCATCCTGGTCACCGACAGCGGCACGACCGGCACGGTGATGTTGCGGCAACTTCATCGGCACCGACGTCACCGGCACGGCCTCCCTGCCCAACGGCGGCAACGGCGTGACGATCGCGTCCGGGACCTCCAACACCACGGTCGGCGCCAGACGTCCGGCATCGCGAACCTCAACATCATCTCGGGCAACCTGGGCGACGGCATCTAATCACATCCTCGTCCGGCAATAACATCTCGTTCAACTACCTCGGCGTCGACCTCAACAACACAATCGCGCTGCCCAACCGCGGCAACGGCGTGTCCATCCACTCGGCGTCCGGCAACCGGGTGAACCTGGACGTGATCCGGAATAACGGCGGGTACGGTACCTGACCGACACCGGCACAACCGGCAACGCCTGGTACTATGACTCGATCTACAACAACACCGCGGGCGGCATCCTCCTGCAGGGCAACCCCTCGCCCCAGCCGGCGCCGGTCCTGACCCAGGCCACGGTCGCCAACGGCCAGACGACCGCATCACCGGCACGATCTTCGCCTCTCCGTTCAAGAACAGCGGGCCTGGTCCTCCAGTTCTACGCCAGCCCGGCCTCGACCTCGCCCGCCAGCATCCAGGGCCTGACCTTCATCGGGCAGGCGGACGGTGACGACCGACGCCAACGGCAACGCCATTTTCACCGCCACCGTCAACAAGGCGGTCCCCCGCCGGCCAGATCATCACCGCGACGGCCGACTTCAACGTCTCCTCCACCTCGAACTTCAGCAACCCCGGTGACCGTCCCCGCCTCGGGCCCGCCCACAGTAGCCGACGCGGGATTGGCGACGGCCGCGGTGGGCACGGGCACCTTCGGCTCCTTCGCCTACGACCCGCAGGGCACCCCCTGGGCCTACTCCAGGGCGGCCGGCGTAGCGGGCAACGGCAGCGGCTTCACCTCGGGCAACCCCAACGCCCCGGAGGAACCCAAGTCGGTTTCATCCAGGGACCGGCGGGATTAGCCAGCGGTCGCCGGTTGACCGCGGGGAGCTACCACATCACCTTCGAGGCGGCGCAACGGGGCAACTACGCGGCGGCGAATCAGGACATCGAGGTCCTCGTCGACGGCACCGTGGTGGGCAAGTTCACGCCCGCGGGCACCGCCTACGCGCAGTACACCACCGCCGAGTTCACCGTCACAGCCGGGCGCACGTGATCACCTTCCAGGGGCTGGACGGCGCCGGCGGCGACAACACCGCCTTCATCGACGCCGTCCAGGTCACCACGTGATCGGCGCGGGCGACGCCGCGACGGCCGGCGCATCGGAGTCGATCGGACGAGGGGCGTCTCTGGGGCCCCCCCGTTCTTTCCGTCCCCCGTTTCGCCTATCATGGGGCATCGTCCGAGATCGGCCCCAGGGGGAACACCATGTCTCAATACGTCGAAGCCGGCGGATTGAAGGTGCACCGGAGCCTGCACGACCTCGTCCGGGACGAGATCGCCCCGGGCACCGGCATCGACCCGGACGCGTTCTGGACGTCGCTCGGCGCGATCGTCCGCGACCTCGGGCCGAAGAACCGGCGACTGCTGGAGCTCGCGATCGCCATGCAGGCGAGGATCGACGAGTGGCATCGGCCGAGCGCGGGGTCGGCCGCGTCGATCCCGGCGAGTACCGGGCGTTCCTCGAGGAGATCGGCTACCTCGTGCCCGAGGGGGACGACTTCGAGATCGCGACGGCCGGCGTCGATCCCGAGATCGCCACGGTCGCCGGCCCGCAGCTCGTCGTGCCCGTCGACAACGCCCGCTACGCCCTCAATGCGGCCAACGCCCGCTGGGGCAGCCTGTTCGACGCCCTCTACGGCACCGACGTGATCCCCGAGGACGACGGGGCCGAGAAGGCGCGGCGGCGTACAACCCCGTCCGGGGCGCCCGGGTCATCGCCTATCGCCGAGGCGTTCCTCGACGCGCACGTCCCCCTCGCGCGCGGGGAGCTACGCCGAGGTCGCCGGAGTTCCGTCCTCGCGCGAGCGGCGGGGCGGAAGCAGCTCGTCGCCACGCTCGAGGGCGGCGCGCGGGTCGGGCTGGCCGATCCCGCGGCGTTCGTCGGCTACCGCGAGGCGGACGGCCGGCTCGCCGGCATCCTGCTGCGGCACCACGGCCTGCACGTCGAGATCCAGATCGACCGCGACCACCCGGTCGGCAAGGACCATCCCGGCCGGCGTCAAGGACGTGGTGCTCGAGTCGGCCGTCACCACGATCGTGGACTGCGAGGACTCGGTCGCCGCCGTCGACGCCGAGGACAAGGCGCGCGTCTACCGCAACTGGCTCGGCATCATGACGGGCACGCTCGAGGCGACCTTCGACAAGGGCGGCCGCACGTGTCGTCGCCGGCTCAACCCCGACCGGACCTTCACCGCGCCCGACGGCTCGGCGCTGACGCTCCCCGGCCGCAGCCTGCTCCTGATCCGCAACGTCGGGATCCACATGGAGACCGACGCGGTCACCACGGCCGACGGCCGGCCGATCCCCGAGGGCTTCCTCGACGCGATGGTGACCGGCGCTGGCGGCGCTCCACGACCTCAAGGGGCTCGGGCAGGCACCGCAACAGCCGGGCCGGCAGCGTGTACATCGTCAAGCCGAAGCAGCACGGCCCCGACGAGGTCGCCGCGACCGTCGCGCTCTTCGGCCGCGTCGAGGACGCGCTCGGGCTGGCGCGGAACACGCTCAAGATCGGCATCATGGACGAGGAGCGGCGGACCACGGTCAACCTCGCCGAGTGCATCCGCCAGGCCGCGCGAGCGCGTCGTGTTCATCAACACCGGCTTCCTCGACCGGACCGGCGACGAGATCCACACGAGCATGGAGGCCGGGCCGATGATCCCCAAGATGGAGATCAAGAACACGCCCTGGATGCTCGCCTACGAGGACTGGAACGTCGACGTCGGCATCGCCGCCGGCCTGCCCGGCCGGGCCCAGATCGGCAAGGGGATGTGGACGATGCCCGACCGGATGCGCGCGATGGTCGAGGCGAAGGTCGCCCACCCCGCGCCGGCGCCAGCACCGCGTGGGTCCCCTCGCCGACGGCCGCGACGCTCCACGCGCTGCACTACCACGAGGTCGACGTCGCCGCCCGCCAGGCCGAGCTGGCGCGCCGCCCGCGGGCCGCCTCGACGACATCCTCACCCCCCCCTTGCTCGCCGGCCGGACCCTCTCCGCCGAGGAGATCGAGCGCGAGCTCGAGAACAACGCGCAGGGGATCCTCGGCTACGTCGTCCGCTGGGTCGAGCAGGGGCATCGGCTGCTCGAAGATCCCCGACATCCACGACGTCGGCCTGATGGAGGACCGCGCCACCCTGCGGATCTCCAGCCAGCACATCGCCAACTGGCTGCATCACGGCATCACCGACCGCGAGCAGGTCGCCGCATGTTCCGCAAGATGGCGGCCGTCGTGGATCGCCAGAACGCCGGCGACCCGCACTATCGCGCCGATGGCCCCCGACTTCGACGCGAGCCTCGGCTTCCGCGCCGCCCTGGACCTGGTGTTCGAGGGACGCGACGAGCCCAACGGCTACACCGAGCGCGTCCTGACGGCCTGCCGCCGCGAGGCCAAGGCCGCCGCCCAGGGCCGGTCCCGGCCATGAAATGATGCCGGATCGCCTCGATGAGGGACCTCGGCTGGGTGGCCCGGACAACTGGTTGTCCGGGCAGGCACAGCCCCGAGGGCCCCCGGGGTCGCGGACGCAGCCCGCTCGCGTTGCCCCTCGCCCCGGACAACCAGTTGTCCGGGCCACCCGACGTGAAATGGACCAGGATCGCCTCGATCGAGGTACCCTGTAGGGTCCGCTCTGCGGACCGATCTGCGGTCCGCGATCAGGGGTTGGTCCGCAGAGCAGACCTGCAGACTTCACCGATTCCTCCAGCGCATCGAGGGTCACGTCGAGCAGCGGCTCCTTGCGGCCGGCGTGTCCCTGCGGGCCCATGCAGAAGTCGTGATAACCCTTTTCGTACACCTCCATCCGGACCGACTTGCCGGCTTTGTCGAGCAGCTCGTGCAGCTTTCGGTCGATCTCCGATCAGGCCGTCGTCGGTGCCGACCAGGATCAGCATGGGGCACTTGATCGGCTCGATGTTCTTGCGGGCCCGGTCCTCGGTCGACTGTCATCCTCTTGAGCCGATCCTCCATCTTCTCGCCCGGCTTCGCCGGAGGGAAGGATACGCCGAGGAAGCTCATCGGCGCGGCGTGCCGAGGATCGCGGCGTGCACGGGCTTCCGGGCGATCAGATGCAACACCAGGTTGCCGCCGAGGCTCACCCCGTAGACATCGATCCGGGACTTGTCGACATAGGGCAGGCCGGCCACATGATCGACCACGGCGATGCCGTCATCGACATAGCTCGTCTGGCTGCTCGAGATCGGCCTGGCCATGTCGGCGAAGTCGATCCGGCGGTAGTCGGCCACGACGACGACGTAGCCCTCCTGGAGGAACCGCTCCCAGACCGGCCCGCCGGTGGCGCCCCGCAGACCAGCCGACGAGCTGCTCCATTCCCCCCCGCCCGGTGCACCGTGGAAGTAAACCAGCGCCGGGAACGGCCCGTCGCCCTTCGGCTTCCGGATCGCCGCTGCCACGTACAGTCCGTCGCGGCTCTTGATGTAGACCTGCTGGACCGGAGAATCGGCCTCGCTCACGACTCGGATGTATTTGTCGTGCTGCAGCTCCTTGCCGCCGGGATGCTCCCGGATCTCCCCCAGCGCCGAGGCCGCGAGGATCAGGATGGTCGCCGCCATCGCCGTCCCTCATCGTGTGCGTGAAACACACAGTTCTTGATCTTTCGCGAAATCATCGTGCGATTCACGCACCCCCTACGGGAGCTCCCGGATCCGGATCTGGGGGAACTCGACCGGCGACCCTTCGGACTCCAGGCAGAGGTAGCCCGCGCCGCGGCTCGCAGCCGGTGCCGCCGGAGACCTCCTCGCCGTTGACCCAGAGCCGGACCTCGCCGTTGATGCACCGGACGTAGTAATGGTTCCACTCGTCCACGCCCTTGCTCAGGCGCTTCGAGGGGAAGCTGCGCGAGCCGTTGGGCGAGGTCGGCGGGAACGGCTTCATCTTCGACGTGCCGACGGGGAAGACGTCGCCGTGGGTCGTGAACCAGTCGGCCTTCTTGCCGGTCTGCTTCTCGTACTGCTCGGCGTAGCCGTGGTCGAGCACCTGGACCTCGATCCCGCCCCGCGGGCAGCTTGCCCGGCTTGATCCCCTCCAGCGCCGCCTCGCGGCGCCCAGACGAAGAAGCCCGAGTTCCCGCCCGAGTTGAGGTGCCGCCACCGCGCCGACCAGCTCGAAGTTGGTGAACGGCTTCCTCGTCCGGGTCACGCCGACCGGCTGGCCCGGTGCAGTGGACGTCGCCGTCCTTCCAGGTCCAGGTGTCGGGGTCGCAGTTGACGTTGACGAAGTCGGCCTCGCCCAGCGCCTTCCAGCCCGGGCCGGTGCCGTCGATGAACGCCCTCGGGAGGCCGGCCGGCTCGTCGGCGACCCCGGCCGCCAGCAGGCCGGCGGCCACGATGAGGGAGCAGGACATGGCGATGGTTGTTCATGGCAATCCCCTGTCTTCGGCTTTCACCCCTGAAAGGGGCCGCGGGAGGGACGCGGATGAGGCGGATTTCCGCTGATCTGATCCGCGACCATCCGTCCGATCCGCGTCCCTCCGCGGCCCATTCCCCCAC
>CAWGIV010000017.1:0-339686 GCA_963822805.1 uncultured Actinomycetota bacterium
GGCCCGACCTTGGTGGCGCGGGCCTTCTCGGACACCGCGGCGACGAGGTCGTCGGCCGCCCCGCCCACGGCGATCGCCGCGGAGATGGCCATGCAGCGCTCCCCCGCGGAGCCGAACGCGGCGGCGACCAGATGGTCGGAGGCGTAGTCGATGCCGGCGTCGGGCAGCACGATCGCGTGGTTCTTCGCGCCGCCGAGGGCCTGCACCCGCTTGCCGTGCGCGAGGCCGGTCTCGTAGATGTACTTGGCGATCGGGGTGGAACCGACGAACGAGACCGCGGCCACGTCCGGGTGGGCGAGCAACGCGTCGACCGCCTCCTTGTCGCCGTGCACCACGTTGAACACGCCCTCGGGAAGACCCGCCTCGGCCCACAGCTCGGCCACGAGCTGCGAGGCCGACGGGTCGCGCTCGGAGGGCTTGAGCACGAACGTGTTCCCGGTCGCGATCGCGATCGGGTACATCCACATCGGCACCATGGCCGGGAAGTTGAACGGCGTGATCCCGGCGCAGACGCCCAGGGGCTGCCGGAACGAGAACAGGTCGACCCCGGTGGAGACCTGGTCGGAGAACTCGCCCTTGAGCAGCGTGGGGATGCCGCAGGCGAACTCGATGACCTCCAGGCCGCGCTGCACCTCGCCCGCGGCGTCGGAGAGCACCTTGCCGTGCTCGTCGGAGACGATCTCCGCGAGCTCCTTGGTGCGCGCGTTCACCAGCTCGCGGAACGCGAAGAGCACCTTGGTGCGCTTCGACAGCGACGACTGCGACCAGCTCTCGAACGCCGCCGCCGCGGCCTGCACCGCGGTGTCCACGTCCGTCGGGGAAGCCAGCAGCACCTCCGCCTGCTGTTCCCCGGTGGCCGGGTTCCACACCGGGCTCGTCCGGCCGGACGTGCCGGTGGCGGGCTTCCCGCCGATCCAGTGGCTGACGGTCCTCACGGGTTCGTTCCTCCGATCACGGGCTTCCGGTTGTGGTCGGGACGGGGCCCGCTGATCCGAGCCGACCGGCTAGCCACGCGCCGCGGTGAGCTGCGTGGTTGCGGCTGTGGCGAGCAGGGTGGAGTCCGAGCCGATCACGAGGAAGGTCCACCCTTCGGCGTGCTTGCCGGCTGCCCCCGCGCCGTCGGGGACGAGGAGCCCGGCGGCCTTTCCGTGGTGTTGTGCCGCGCGCCGGACTTGGTCGAGGGCTTCGCGGTAGTTCGGGGCGTCCGTCTCGCCCGGCACGCCGAGGTCGTGGCTGAGATCGCGCGGCCCGACGAACAGGACGTCGACACCGTCGATCGCGGCGATGTCGGCGGCGTTGGCGACCGCCCGAGCGGACTCGATCTGGACGATGCCGAGGATCTCGTCGTCGGCGCGGAAGAGGGCGTCGGGGTCGAGCCCGAACCGGCAGGCGCGGTTGTAGGTGGCGACCCCGCGGTCGCCTCGGGGGGAGTACTGGAGGTGCCGGATCGCGGCCCGCACGTCGTCGACGGTGTCCAAGCGGGGAAGCATGATACCGGCGGCCCCCGCGTCGAGTACCCGGCCGATGCGGATCCGCGCGTCGGACTCCACACGGACCACGGTGGGAACGCCGTACGAGGCGGCGGTCGGGATCGTCGCGCGGATCTGTTCCTCGCCACCTGCGCCGTGCTCGAGGTCGAGCAGAAGGTAGTCGAAGCCCGCCGCGGCGCACACCTCGGCGCTGACCGAGGACGCGGTGCCGATGAAGGTGCCGACCGCGAGTTCGCCTGCCGTGACCCGGGCCCGGAGCCGACCACCGTTCAGGGGACCTCGCTTGCCGTCTGTCGCGTTCATCAGCGCCTCACACAGTCCTTTCGGTCGGCTGGCAGTCGGCTACGGATCAAGTCTGCGCAGCGACGAAGGCCCATTGGCTCTTGGACCGTTCCAATACTAGAGGGCCGGAACGTACTGTCAAGAGACCTCTAGTGGCGAGCTGATACGGGATTTCGCGGGCGGCTGTGATCGTCTGACGACTATCACGACGTTGGACAGGTCCAACAGGAGGCCGGACGTGACGCCGCCGGCACCTTCGCCGGCCGAACCCACCCGCGCATCCCGGACACGCCAACCGCCCCGTTCGATCAGGGATGCTGGAGGCGGAGGCACGGACCCTCCCGGCGATCATCAGGACACCGCAATCCCATGATCACCGGCGGTCCGTGCCTCTACCTGCAACAATACGCGACCACCATCAACTGCCGGGCGGGCTCACCGCCAGCCGCTGCGCTCATACAGCACTCCGGCGAAGGGGAGACGTCGAGGCAGCGATCGGTAGAGCCCACCGCTCAGGAGTTCCTCCTCCAGCGACTCGAGCGACCGGCCTCGCGTCTCGGGCACCTCGTGCCAGAGGAACCCCAGCATGATCACGCCGAGCCCCGCGAACAGGAAGAAGGTTCCCATCCCCAAGGTGGCGAGGAGTGTCGGGACGTACAGCGCGAGGAGCCCGTTGGCGAACCAGCCGAAGAACGCCGAGATTCCGAACGCCAGGCCGCGCATTTCGAGCGGGAAGATCTCGGCGAGCCACACCCAGACGGCGATGTTGAGGAAGGACTGCATCGACAGTACGAAACCGATGATCAAGACGAGGATCACGTACGGGCGAGCAGGGCTGTCCGCCGGGAGCACGAGTGAGGAGATACCGACGAGGAGGTGGAAGGTCGTCGTCAGGAACAAACCGATGAAGAACGTCTTGCGGCGGTTCATCCGGTCCATGTTGCGCAGCGCGATGATGCCGCCGACGACCGCCGCGGCACCGAAGGCGGTGTTGGCGAACAGGGCCGCCGTATCGCTGAAGCCCGACTGCTCCAGCACCCGCGAGCCGTAGTACATGATCGAGTTGATCCCGGTGAGCTGCTGCGTCACCGCGACGCCGATACCGACGAGAACGATGCGGCGCAGCCACCTGTTCGACAAGACGGCTTTGAGGCCGAGACGGGCTGCCGTCGTCTCCTCGTCAACGACGCTCTCCACCTGACCGAACTCGGCGATGGCCCGCTCGTTGGAGCGCACCGTCTTCAGCACGGCGAGCGCGTCGTCGTTGCGGCCCTTGTCGACGAGCCAGCGCGGCGACTCGGGCATGCGCAGCATGCCGACGAACAGGGCTATGGCGGGCAGCGCGCAGACCCCGAACATGATGCGCCAGACGCCGGTGACGTGACCGAGACTGGCGCCGATGACCGCGTTGACGACGAAGGCGGCGAACTGGCCGACGACGATCGCGAGTTCGTTGCGGCCCGTGATCGACCCGCGGATCTCGAACGGCGCCAGCTCCGCCAGGAACACCGGCACCACCGTCGACGCGCCGCCGACGGCGAGCCCGAGAATGATCCGGCCGAGCACCAGGATCGTGAAGCCGGGCGAGAAGACGACGAACAGCACGCCGACGAAGAACAGGACCGCAAGCACGATGATCGTGGTGCGGCGCCCGATGGCGTCGGCGATCTTTCCGCCGATGAGCGATCCGACGGCGGCGGCGAAGACCAGCGAGGCGATGACGACGCCCACCTGCAAATCAGAGAGCCCGAGCTCGATTTGCATCGGACCTTCGGCGCCGTTGGCGACACCCGTGTCGTATCCGAACAGCAGGCCGCCGAAACACGCGACGATCGAGATCAGCCCGATCCGTTTCCGATACGGTCCGGGAACCAGTGGGGGTAGCGCGGCCTCCGCCGCGCCCGTCGAATGTGTCATGCGAGGACTCCTTTGTCTTCAGTCATTTATGTCCGCAACTACGGGACGGTCCCGCAGCCGACATCCACTGCAGTAGCAAAAGCCGATGGGTCACCGGGTGGCGGGTGCGGGCGAAGCGATAAAAGACTGCCGTTACGGCAGGCGAGGTATTGCGGAACCGGTGACCGAGCGCGGCATTCCGAGCGTGCCTGCGGTGCACGCCGAGCCCGGACCGAACGCGACCGCAAGCTCTTCCACGGCACCGGGAGAAGGATCGACCACCGCCGCAGGCCGCGCCCCCGTGCTACGCAAAGCGAACCCCTCACCGTCGTCGGCCCCCGACGACCGGACCCGATCATGGCGACCCCGAGGGGTCGAACCGGGCATGACCACACCCATCGGTTCCTCCTCGAATCTCGCCTAGCTAGAACGACATAGGCAAGTGGGAACAGAGTGACGAGTGGCGCACGCCCTGTCAAGGCTTCTGCCATAGAACGTTCTATGATCAGGCTATGCTGCGGTGGTGACTGCAACGAAGCAAGCCGACCGCGACCGGCGCCCCACCATGGTCGACGTCGCGGCGCGGGCCGGGGTTTCGGTCGCCCTGGTGTCGATCGTGATCCGGGAGGCCCCGGGCGCCAGCGCGGAGTCCCGACAACGGGTCCTGCAAGCCGTGGACGAGCTGGGCTACCGCCCGGACGTCCGGGCCCGGCGGCTGCGGAGCAGCCGCAGCCACCTGCTGGGCGTCGTGTTCGACGTGCAGCACGATTTCGACGGCGACCTCGTCAGCGGGCTCTACACCGCAGCCGGGCGGGTCGGCTACGACCTGACGCTCAGCGCCGTCACTCCCCACCGCGACGAGCGGCGAGCGGTCGCGAGCCTGCTGCAGGACCGGTGCGAGGCGCTGATCCTGCTCGCCCCGCACGCGCCGACGTCCTACCTGGCCGAGCTCACCGACCGGCTGCCCGTCATCGTCGTGGCCCGCTCGGCCCGCCACCGCGCCCTCGACGTCGTGCGCACCGCCGACGACGAAGGACTGCACCAGGCCGTCGACCACCTCGTCTCCCTCGGGCACCGCCGCATCGCCCACGTCGACGGCGGGCGCGCCGCAGGCGCCGCCGACCGCCGCCGCGGCTACCGCGACGCCCTGCGCCGCCACGGCCTCGACGCCGACGCCCTGATCGTGCCCGGCGGGCTCACCGAAGACGACGGCGCCGCCGCAGCCCGTGTGCTCCTCGCCGCGGAACCTCGTCCCACCGCCGTGTCCGTTTTCAACGACCGCTGCGCCACCGGGGTCCTCGACGTCCTGCACCGCGCCGGAGTCTCCGTGCCCGGCGACATCAGCGTGGTCGGCTACGACAACGCCCGCCTCGCCCGCCTCTCCCACATCGACCTCACCACGATCGCCCAGGACGTCGAGCGGATCACCACGCTCGCCGTCGCCCGCGCCATCGACCGACTCGAGTCCACACCCGTCACCCGGCGGGAGCTGGTCGTGCCACCCCACCTCGTCATCCGCGGGACCACCGCCGCCCCACCCGCCGACACACAACCGGGCGATGACGGACCGGCGGCCGCCGCGAGCGCCGGCGTGGCCCGGATGAGCCGGCCGACGCCTGCCGACGGGCGAGTGAACCACCCGATTGCCCGCCACGACCCGGCGGACAGCACCTGTGACCTGGGTCAAACCGGCTAATGCGCGGGTGCCCCGTACTCGATAAGCGAGTGAATCGCGTCCATCACGTCCCCGGGCGCTGCGGGCTCAAGACCCACGGCCATGAAGCCAGTGAGAACTTACGGGAAGGCACCCCATGGGAGAGATCGTCTGGTCACTCTGGACTGTTCTCGCCGTCATCAGTGCAGTCGCAGGTTGGACCGGCTCGGCGGCCATCCAACGGCAGTGGCGGATGGAGGGGTGCAGTGAGACGACGCCGTTGGTCAGCCCCCATGCGTTGGACCACCCAGACCTGGCTCCGCCGTCGACCTCGCCAGAGGCACAGGCGGAGGTAGCCGAACTCGAGGCACTGTGGCGGCGATGAGGTACGCCGATGATGGTGGCGGGCACCCGCCGCGGTAGCCAGCCCAGCGACCGCTTCATCATACAAAGATGTTCGTCGCCGGAAGGCCGCTAAGCCCGTCACCTGCGCAGACGCCGCAGACTGGCGGATCTAGCGTGACACGAGCCACATCATCCGCGTCGAAACCCTTGACTTTCCCGCCCATTATCATACATTAGGGCCATGGCTGGGAGCATCGGCACCAAGCAGCGCCTCTCCGACACCGTCGCGCAGGCGCTTCAGGAGGACATCCTCCGCCTGGCCACCGGCGATCGCCTCCCGACCGAGGCCGAACTGGTCGAGAGGTTCGACGTCAGCCGCACCGTCATCCGGGAGGCGACGAGACTCCTCGTCCAGCGCGGCCTGGTGAGCGTCAGCCCCGGCCGCGGAATGACCGTGGCCGCCGTCGACGGGAGCGTCATCGCCGAGCAGTACGGGTTTCTCCTTCGCGTCGGCGGAGGCTCCTTCGAGCAGATCATGGAGCTGCGCCTGGTCCTTGAGGTGGAGATGGCCGCGCTGGCCGCAGCCCGGCGCACCCAGGACCAACTTGTCGAACTCACCCAGCTCAATGAACGCCTGCAGGCCGCGGACCCGTCCAGCAGGGAGTTCCTCGACGCCGACCTCGCGTTCCACGAAAAGATCGCCGAGGCCAGCGGCAACCCCTTCTTCCTGCTCATGATGCGCCCGGTGAACACGTTCCTCGCCGACACCTACAGCACCGGCGCGGGCTACCCATCCGAGGCCGGGCACACCGTGCAGGAGCACCACGAGATCGCGTACGCGATCGAAGCGGGTGACCCGGCCCGCGCCCGGTTTGCCGCAGAGAACCATCTCCGCCGGGTCGCCCGAAACCGCATGCTCTTCACGAACAAGTAATCACAGGCAGCCGAACGCGAGAAGCGAGTCACCTGGCCTCGGCTGACTGAATTCGAGCGACCGGACACACGGCTCCCAACCCGGGTTTCACGTGTCGATCCACCGCGCCCAGGAATGGCCAGTCCTACACATCGAATCTCGTAGTCGCGATCTTGCGGGTCCTGGAACCCGCGACGGCGGGGCCGTCAGCATATCTCCGCCCACATCCCTGACCAACGTCACCGTTCAGGAGGCAACGCCGCCATGTCAAATCCCGTTCCCTATATCTCCCGCCGTCAGTTCGGGATCGGTGCGCTCAGTGTCGCCGGAATGCTCGCCCTGGCCGGTTGCGGTGGTGGTGATGGTGGTGGTGGCGCCGGCAAGGCCGCCTACTCCAACAAGAGCATGGACTACTTCTTCTTCGTAGTCCAGAACGAGGCGATCAAGCGAAAGAGCGAAGAGCTCGGCTACGAATTCATGACCACCGATGCCAAGTCCGACTCCAGCGCGCAGTACGACCAGTTCAACACTCTCCTCATCCAGAAGCCAGCGATGCTCATCGCCGACCCCATCGACTCCGAGGGCCTCGCACCGCTGGCGATCAGGGCGAGGAACCAGAAGGTCCCGGCCGGCATCATCGACACGCCACTCACCGCCGGAACCGTCGACTTCACGATCTCCTTCGACAACCGCCGTGGCGGCGAGATGGCCGCGGAGAAGATCGTCGAGCTACTGGGGACTCGGTACGGCACCCCCAAGGGCACGGTCCTCAACGGCTACGGTGCGTTGTCCTCGTCGGCATGGCGAGACCGCAAGGAGGGCTTCGAGGCCGTCCTCGGCAAGTATCCCGACATCACGCTGCTTTCGCGACCCACCGACGGTGACGAGACGAAAGCGCGTTCCGTCGCCGATGCGACACTTTCCGAGCATCCCGACCTGGACGCCGCACACGCCCCCAGCGACTCCATCACGCGCGGGATCGTCACCAGCCTCAAGTCGAAGGGCGTCGCGCTGCCGAAGGACAACCCGAAACACGTCATCCTGACCTCGATCGACGGGGAACCCCAGTCGTTGCAGTGGATCAAGCAGGGGATTCTCGACGCCGAGGTCAGCCAGGACCCGGTTGCCTACGGGCAGATCTGCGTCCAGATGCTGCACGACTACGTGGCGAAGGGCCAGGCCATCCCGCTCGGCGACTACAAGAACGCCGCCTACTACTGGGAGAAGGCTCCGATCACGCAGACCGCGCAGGGGCCGAGTTGTGTCATCCCCCCCTTCTACATCGACAGCTCCAACGTCACCGACCCCCGGCAGTGGGGAAACGTGGTCATGGACAAGTGGGGGATGGCGCAGTGACCGGCACAGTGACGGCCACCAGCGCGCCGCTGCTCGAGGTCATCGGGCTGGCGAAGAGCTACGGCAGCTTCCAAGCCCTCACGCCGACGGACATCACCATCCGGAAGGGCTCGGTCCACGGATT
Source organism: uncultured Actinomycetota bacterium (assembly GCA_963822805.1). GTDB lineage: Bacteria > Actinomycetota > Actinomycetes > Mycobacteriales > Pseudonocardiaceae > Pseudonocardia. The sequence goes on from CAWGIV010000017.1 coordinate 8,061, forward strand.
CCTCGGCAAGAACGGGGCAGGCAAGTCGACCCTGGTGAAGATGATTGCCGGCTCGGTGCAACCGACGAGCGGCCGCATTCTCTTCCAGGGACAGGACATCACTCACCTGCCGCTGGCTCGGCGCCGCGAACTGGGCATCAACCTTCTGCCCCAGCACGCCGAGGTCGTCTCCGACCTTTCGGTCGCCGAGAACATCGTGATGCCGGACTACCCGACGTCGGGCGGCCTGTTGGACAAGAGGGCGATGCACCGCCAAGCCCGGCAGATCCTCGATCGCTACCAGTTGACGTTCGATGTGGACGCGCCGGCTGGTTCCCTTTCCGTGCCCGACCAGCGACGCCTCTCGATCGTGCGCACGCTGCGTGAGGACGGTGCGCTCGCGATGCTCGACGAACCGACGACCGCACTGAGCCACCGTGAACGTCAGGCATTGTTCCGCTGGATACGCGACCTCAATGCCGAAGGCCAGACGTTCACCTTCATCTCACATTTCAGCAACGAGGTGCAGGCCGTCTGCGACGAATGCTCGGTCTTGCGCGACGGACGCCTGATATCCACCGGCCAGAACCCGAGCACGATGACGCCCGCCGAGATCTCGACGCTGGTCACCGGGGGCGCCATCGACGAATTCCACCGCGACCGACAGACGGGCGCCGAGCCGAGGATCTCACTTCAGTCGTTCACTCCCCGCGGCCAGCAGCCGATCGATCTCACCATCGGGGGCGGCGAGATCGTCGGATTCGTCGGGCTGCCCGGCTCCGGCGCTCGCGAGGCCGTGCGCGCGATGGCGGGCCTGCACCCGGTTGCCGGTGGCCTGCTCAGCATCGACGGGCGGCAGGTCGATACCCGGAGCGTGCGGACCGCCATGAGATCCGGCGTCACCTACCTTACCGACGACCGCATCGGCGAAGGGATCGTCGGCCCGTTCTCCGTGCTCGAGAGCATCGTGACCGGCGCCTGGCCTGCCCGCTCCGGATTCGTCGACCGGGGAAAGGTGCGATCGATCTACAACGCGCAACATGCCCGGCTGTCCTTCCGGGTCTCGGGTCCCGAGCAACCGATCGAGGAACTGTCCGGGGGCAACCAACAGAAGATCCTCATCGGCCGACTTCTCGCGCTCGAACCGAAGCTGCTGATCCTCGACGAGCCGACGATCGGCGTCGACGTGAAGACCAAGGACGAGGTCCATCGCCTGGTCGACGAGCTGTCGCGGCGTGGCACCACGGTCATCCTGCTCGCCTACGACACCGACGAGATGGTGCGGATGGTGGACCGCGTCGTCGCGTTCCAGGACGGCTACGTAGCGCGTGAGCTCACCGGCGACCAGATCACGCCGGACGACATCGTCGCCTGTCTCCATCACGAATCCGAATCGAACGAAACACCGACCGAGAGGGCGGTCTGAGATGTCCCAGACCTATTCGGAAGCGGCGCCGACACCCCCGTCGCAAGCACCACCATCGACACCGCCGAATCGCCGACGGCCGTGGGGCGAGCTGGCGTTCGACAACATCGTCTGGATCTTGTTGGTCGTGTTCGCGGTCGGCGCGTCGATGCTCAACCCGTTCTTCGCCAGCCTCGCCAACATCCAGAACATCCTGGTCCAGGGCACTACTCTCGGCTTCGTCGCGTTCGCCATCGCGTTGACCATGCTGCTGGGCGAGATCGACCTGTCGGTCGTCGGGATCCTCGGCTTCTCGGGGGCGGTGGGCGCCATACTGGTCGACAAGGGGGTGCCCGGGCTCCTCGCCATTCTCGCGGTGCTCGCCGTGGGCACGCTGATCGGACTGGTCAACGGCCTGTGCATCGCCAAACTGCGCATGACGTCGCTGATCGAGACCCTGGCCATGGGCCTCACACTGGGGGGCGCGGTACTGGCGCTCACCCAGGGCCGAACGATCACCATCCTCGACACCCAGTACACCTGGATCGGTCAGGGCTTCGTCCTCGGCTGGCCCGTGATGCCGTTGGCTCTGCTGCTGCTCTTCGTCGCCGTCGGTGTGCTCCTCAACCGCACCACCTGGGGCAGGAAGCTCTACGCCACGGGCGGAAACCGGAAGGCGGCCTACGCCTCCGGGATCGCCACCGACCGGCTCATCATCGGCACCTTCGTGCTCTCCGGATTCCTGTCCGGCTGCGCCGGCTGGCTGGCGACGGCCTACCTGTCCGGGGTGAACTCCACGATCGGCGCGCAGTTGCTGCTCTACGCGGTCGCCGCGCCCGTGATCGGCGGCGTCTCCCTGTTCGGAGGGCGTGGCCGCGTGGTCGGGATGCTGGGCGGTGTCCTGCTGCTGACCGTCGTGCAGGTCGGCCTCCAGCTAGTCAACATCTCGGCCTACTACGTGTCGATGGTCGGCGGCGCCATGATCTTCCTCGCCGTGTACGTCGACGCGATGCGCATCCGACGCCGGGAGCGCACATGACATCGGAAACGCCTATGACATCGGGAGCGGACATGACATCGGGAGCGGACATGACATCAGGAGTGACCGGAAAGGTCATCGCCGTCACCGGCGCAGCAGGCGGCATCGGCGCGGCGACGTGCGAACGACTTGTCGACGACGGCGCCACCGTCTATGCGCTCGATCTGCGGCCGGGCGCACACGGCACGCCCGTCGCCACCGACGTCACCGACCCGGGCTCGGTGGAAGCAGCAGTGGCCGGGATCGTCGCCGAGCAGGGTCGCATCGACGGCATGGTGGCGGGCGCAGGAATCGTGGAGGACAACGTTCCGGCCGAGGACATGGACGCGGCCGAGTTCGACCGGATCCTGGCCGTGAACCTTCGCGGGGTGTTCCTCTGCTGCACCGCGGCGGCGCGGGTCATGCTGGCCCAGGGCGCGGGCCGGATCGTGGCCATCTCGTCGATGAGTGGGAACCACGTCGTCAACACCCCGCAGAAGCAGTGCGCCTACAACGCCTCGAAGGCGGGCGTTTCGGCGCTGGTACGCAGCTTCGCCGTCGAGTGGGCGGCCCGCGGGGTGCGGGTCAACGCCGTCGCGCCGGGCTACATCGAGACCGAGCTCCTGGCCCAGAAGAAGCACCAGTTCGCCCACTGGCTCGACCGCACACCACAAGGCCGCCTCGGGCGCCCGGACGAGGTCGCGGCCGCGATCACGTTCCTGCTCAGCGACGACGCCTCGTACTTCGCGGGCAGCGAACTGCTGATGGACGGCGGATACACCTTGGTCTGAGGAGAACGTGCGCGACATCAGAAAGATGACAGACAGAGAGAAGCCGATGAACCTCATCGAAGATCACCAGTCACTCCTCCCGACCGACGTCGCCACCGCGACGCTCGTCGGCCGGATCCACGACGACTCCGTGGGCGGGCCGTGCGTCACCACCGTGCGCGACGGCGCCCTCGTCGACATCACCTCGACCTTCCCGACAACCACGGACCTGTTGGAGTCGCCCGACCCGGTGGCCGCAGTGCGCGCGGCGCCCGGAGGCCGGTCGTGGCCGCTCGCGGAGATCCTGGCCAACTCACTCACCGAGCCCCCGTCCTCGCCGTATCTGCTCGCGCCCGTCGACCTGTCGGTGCTCAAGGCCGCCGGGGTGACGTTCGCGACGTCGCTGCTCGAGCGGCTGATCGAGGAACGCGCAGGCGGCGACCCGGAGCGGGCCGACGCCATCCGCGGCGAGCTGGAGAGCCTGATCGGATCGACCCTGTCGTCGATCGAGCCGGGCAGCAGCGAGTCCGCCAGGCTCAAGGCCGACCTCCAAGCCCGCGGGCAGTGGTCGCAGTATCTGGAGGTCGGCCTCGGCCCTGATCCCGAGGTGTTCACGAAGGCGCCGGTACTGTCGGCCGTCGGCTGCGGCGCCGAGATCGGCGTCGCCCAGGTCTCGTCCTGGAACAACCCCGAGCCCGAAGTGGCGGTCGCGGTCAGCTCGACGGGACGGATCGTCGGCGCAACCCTGGGCAACGACGTCAACCTCCGCGACGTCGAGGGGCGGTCCGCCCTGCTGCTGCCCAAGGCGAAGGACAACAACGCGTCGGCCGCGCTGGGTCCTTTCCTCCGGTTGCTCGACGAGTCGTTCACCCTCGACGACATCCGGACCGCCGAAGTCCGGCTGCAGGTCGTCGGTGAGGACGACGGCTTCGTCCTCGACGACGTGAGCTACATGCGCGAGATCTCGCGGGATGTCGTGACGCTGGTGAACTACACCCTCGGGGACGCACACCAATACCCGGACGGCATCGTCCTGTACACGGGGACCTTGTTCTCCCCCACCCATGACCGCGACGGCAAGGGCACGGGTTTCACCCACCACCTGCGCGACATCGTCCGCATCTCGAGCCCGCGGCTCGGCACCCTGGTCAACCGGGTCAACCACGCGGAGAAGACCCGCCGCTGGGAGTTCGGGCTGCGCGCGCTGATCGCCAATCTGCACGACCGCGGCCTGGTCGCACGGGTGGGCGCCTGAGATGCGCATGGTGATCACGGATCACAACTTCTCGGACGAGGACTTCGAGCGCGCCATGGCCCGGCAGCTCGGCGCCGACTTCCAGGTGTACGACGTGTCCACCGAGGCGGACACCGAGGCCGCGGTGCGGGGCGCGGACATCGCCCTGGTCAACTTCGCGCCGATGACGGCGAGGGTGCTCGCAGCGATGAATCCGGGGGCGACGGTGATCCGGTACGGGATCGGCTACGACAACGTCGACCTGGACGCGGCCACCCGTCTCGGCATCCGGGTCTGCAACGTCCCCGACTACGGCGCCTACACCGTTGCCGATCACACGGTGACCGCCGTGCTCACGCTGCTTCGCAAGATCAAGCAATTCGATCATGCCGTCCGGTGTGGCGAGTGGCCGTCCGCGGCCGATCTCGCACCGATCCGCGCCATGGCGGAGACCACCGTTGGTCTCTTCGGGACGGGACGCATCGGGCGGGCGGTCGCGCGCCGGTTGCGTCCCTTCGGGTTTACGGTCATCGCCTACGACCCGTACGCCGACCTCGGCTTTTCGGCCGAAGCCGCGATCACCCTGGTCGAACTCGACGAGCTGTTCCGCCGATCGCATGTGCTCTCGCTGCACGCACCGGCGACACCGGAGACCACCGGGATCGTCAATGCGAAGAACCTGGCCGCGATGCCGGCGGGCGCATTCCTGGTCAACACCTCACGGGGCGCGCTCGTCGACCAGGACGCGCTCCTGGACGCGCTCGACAGCGGCCACCTGGCCGGGGCCGCGCTCGACGTCTTCCAACCCGAACCGCTGCCCGTGGAGCATCGACTGCGTTCGCACCCGAACACGATTCTCACCCCCCATGCCGCGTTCTACTCGGAGCAGTCGATCCGGGATCTCCAGCGGCTTGCGGCCGACGAGGCCGGCCGCGCGGGACGCGGCGAACCGCTCCGCTGCCCGGTCAACTGAATCTTCTCGACAAAGGCTGACAACATGACGAAGAACCTTCAGAACTACATCGACGGGAAATGGGTTCCCGGCGAATCCACCTTCGCGGCGCGGAATCCCGCGAACGATCAGATCGTCGCCACGATTCCCGAGTCGAGCCCCTCGGACGTCGACGCCGCCGTGGCCGCCGCCCGGGCCGCGTTCGCGGAATGGCGACACGTCAACCCGGCGATCCGCGCGCGGCATCTGCACGCGATCGGGGATCGGGTCAAGGCCCGTGAGCGCGAGCTCGCCGAAGCGATCACCACCGAGATGGGCAAGACGATCGGCGAAGCGACCGGAGAAGTCGACAAACTCGCCGCGGCCTTCCACTTCTACGCCGAGGAGGCCACCCGGGTGCACGGCGAGGTGATCCCGAACGACGTCGACGGCTTCACGAGCCTGGCCCTGCGCGAGCCGATCGGCGTCGTCGGGGCCATCACCCCGTGGAACTACCCGCTCGAGCTCATCGGGTGGAAGCTGTGCGCGGCGGTCGCGGCGGGATGCACCATCGTCGTCAAGCCGTCGCAGTACGCGTCCCTCTCCCCCGCGCTGCTGTTCTCCTGCATCGACGAGGCCGGCCTGCCGCCCGGTGTCGCGAACCTCGTGTCCGGTGGCGGTCCCACCGGCCCCGCGCTGGCCGGGCACCCGGGACTCGACAAGCTCGCGTTCACCGGCTCCACCCCGACCGGCGCGAAGATCGCTCGCGGTGTCCCCGGCGCGAAACCGCTCACCATGGAACTCGGCGGTTCGTGCCCGATGATCGTCACCGACCGGGCCGACCTCGACGCCGCGGTCGCCGGTGCCGCACGGCGCGGCTTCCGCAACGCAGGCCAGATCTGCATCGCGATCAACCGGATCTACGTCCACGATGCCGTGTACGACGCGTTCGTCACCGGCCTCACCGAACGGGTCGCCGCGCTCGTCGTCGGCGACGGCATGCACCCGGGCGTGGACGTGGGGCCGATGACGACCCGGGCAGGCCTCGAGGTCGTCGACCGGCACGTACAGGACGCCGTCGAGCGCGGCGCGACGGTCGCCACCGGCGGGCAGCGCGTCGACGAGTTGGCGCCGGGGAACTTCTACCGACCGACGGTGCTCGCCTGCTGCACGCCCGAGATGCTCGTGATGCACGAGGAGAGCTTCGGACCGGTCGTCGGGGTCATGCGCGTCGGTGCTCTGGCCGACGCCGTCGAGCTGGCGAACAGCACCGAGGCCGGCCTCGCCGCCTACGTCTACACCGGCGACCTGCACGAGGCGCACGAGCTGGGGCGGCTGCTCGACTTCGGCAACGTCGCGGTCAACAACGTCGATGCCGGGATCATGAACGCGCCCTACGGCGGCCGCAAGGGCAGCGGCTTCGGGGTCGAGCACGGCAAGGCCGGGCTCGAGGGCTACCTGCAGTACAAGCATCTGCGCATCCAGTACGGAGCAGCGCGATGAGCCCCGACAGCCCGATCAACCTCGGCGTGGACATCGGCACCTCGTCGTGCAAGGTCGTCGCCGTCGACGAGGCCGGAGCCGTCGTGGCGAGCGCCACGCGCGAGTATCCCTTGTCCTCGCCGCGCCACGGATGGTCCGAACAGGACCCGGAGGACTGGTGGGCGGCGACCGACGCCTGCATCCGGCAGATCACCCCCACGCTCCCGCGCAGCGGTGCGGAGGTCGTAGGGATCGGTCTGTGCGGGCAGATGCACGGGCTGGTCGCCCTCGACGCCGATCACCAGGTGCTGCGTCCCGCCATCCTGTGGAACGACCAGCGCTGCGACGCCGAGTGCGTCGCGGTGACCGACGCGGTCGGCGGGCCCGCCGCGGTGCTCGCCGAGATCGACAACCGGCTCATCACCGGCTTCACCGCAGGCAAGATCGCCTGGCTCGCTGGCCACGAACCGGCGGCCTTCGCAAGGGCGCGGCGGCTGCTCAACCCGAAGGACTACCTGCGCCTTCGCATGAACGGCCAGTTCGTCACCGACGTCTCCGAAGCGTCCGGCACCGGCCTGTTCGACGTCGCCCACCGTCGCTGGTCAGCCCGGATGCTGCAGGCGGTCGGCGTGACCGAGGCGATGCTTCCCGCGGTCGTCGAGTCCAGCGACTCGACCGGCAGGCTGCTGCCGGCGATCGCCCAGCGATGGGGTCTCCCGGAGGACGTCGAGGTCTATGGGGGCGGCGGGGACGCCGTCATCCAGACGGTCTCGATGGGGATCACGAAGCCGGGCGACATCGGCGTCACCGTCGGTACCGCGGGCATCGTTGCGGCGGTCGCACCGGAGTGCCCGGCCAACCCCACCGGCAACGTCCAGCTCTCCTGCTACAACGCGCCCGGGCTGTGGCACGTGATGGGGGTGTCCCTGTCGGCGGCCGGCGCGCTGCAATGGCTCACCGATGTCCTGCGGGAGGTGCCCGGAACCGCCCACGAGGTCGGGTTCGCGGCCCTTATCGACCTGGCCAAGGACGCCCCGGTCGGCGCGGACGGACTGCTGTTCCTGCCGTATCTCGCCGGCGAGCGGTCCCCGCACTACGCACCCTCGGCGAGCGCTGCCCTCGTCGGCCTGACCAGGGTGCACGGCCTCGGACACATGGTCCGGGCGGTGATCGAGGGCGTCCTGCTCAACATGCGGGAGATCCTGGAGATCTTCACCGCCTTGGGTGTTCGGTGCGAGCGGATCGTGGCCTCGGGTGGGGCGACCCGCGACCCGTTCTGGCTGCAGACGATGGCCGACGTGTTCGGCACCGAGGTGGTCACGATGATCGGCAGCTCCGAGGGAGGCGCCTACGGGGCCGCCCTGGTCTCCGGGGTCGGGGCCGGGACCTGGGCGTCGTTCGACGACGTGCTCGATCGCGTACATGTCTCGGCCCGGTACCTGCCCGACAGCACGAACGCCGAACACTACACCCAGATCTATTCGGGCTATCGCAATCTGTTCGGCCACCTCGGTGAGGTGTACCGGGACATCGAGGTGGCACGTGGCGACGGTTAGACCGGCCACCGCGTTCCGTGCCGTCGTATTCGACCTCGACGGGACGCTGGTCGACAGCAGCGAGGACATCGCCGACGCGCTGAACCACGCGATCGCGGGGTGGAGCGACCGCCGGGTCACATCGCTCGCCGTGGCGGCAGCATTCGGCGAAGGCCCGCGAGTGCTTGTCGAGAAATGCCTGCGGTCGATCGGGCTGACGCCCTCGGCCGCGCAGGTCGATCGCGTGCTCACCGACTACTCCGCGCGCTACGCCGCGCATCCGGTCGAAAAGACCAGGCTGCTCGACACCGCAGCGGCGGTGCTCCCGGAGCTGCACGGCAGGGGTATCGCGATCGGCGTGTGTACGAACAAGCTGACGCTTATCGCGCAAGCCCTCATCGACCGGCTCGGCCTCGCACCGGTCGTCGGCGCGGTGATCGGCTGCGACGCGACCGACCATCCCAAACCGGATCCCCGGCACGTCACCGACACGGTGGTCGCATTGGGCGCCGATGCGATGAACGCGTTGTACGTCGGCGACACCGGCATCGACCAGGTGGCAGCCGCAGCCGCCGGAGTGACCTATGCGCACGTGGCGTGGGGGCACCAGTGCGTCCCCGCCGACTTCCATATCGGGTCGTTCGACGACCTGCTCACGATCATCTGAGCGAGACGAAAGGAGTGGCGCCAGTGAACGAGCCAGTGAACGACACGACCACGACGAACCTGCACAGGATCCTCGGCGAGGCGTCCGCGGCGAAAGGCACGCTCGCGGCCCAGTCCCCCGAGGAGCGCTACCGCCAGCTGGTGACCGTCGCCGACCGGCTCGACGAGGCGGCCGACGCGCTGGTCCCCATCGCAATGGAGGAATCCCACCTGACCGAACCGCGACTGCGGGGCGAACTGAAGCGGACCACCCTCCAGCTCCGTCTGTTCGCGGAGGAGGCCCGCACCGGGCGCTACATCGACGCCCGGATCGACGCACCCGACCCCGAATTCGGAGCGGGTCCACGTCCCGACATCCGGCGCATGCGCCGCCCGATCGGTGTCGTGCTCAACTTCGCGGCAAGCAACTTCCCGTTCGCCTTCTCCGTGGCCGGAGGTGACACCGCCTCCGCGCTCGCCGCAGGCTGCCCCGTCGTCGTGAAGGCTCACGAGGGCCACCCACGACTCGGCCGGGAGACCGCGCGAATCGTCGAAGCCGCGCTCGTCGAGGCTGGCGCACCGCGCGGGACGTTCGGCATCCTGTTCGGCCGGGAGATCGGCGTCGCCGCGCTTCGCGACGATCACGTGGACGCCGCCACGTTCACCGGCTCGGTCCGCGGGGGCCTGCACCTTGCCGAGATCGCCGCTGCACGCCCGCGGCCGATCCCGTTCTACGGCGAGCTGGGCAGCATCAACCCCGTCTTCGTCACGCAAGCCGCGATCGACGCACGCGGGCCGGCGGTGGCCGAAGGCTACGTCGACTCGTTCACGCTGGGGAACGGCCAGTTCTGCACCAAGCCGGGCCTGCTCTTCCTGCCGGTCGGACACGGCCTGCACGAGGTTCTCGCACAACGCGTGCAGGCCACGAACACCGGCCCGCTCCTCACCGAATCGATCACCGCCGGCTACGCGGCCCGGCTCCGCGACGTCGTCGAGCACGTCGGCGGCCGCCAGATCGTCGAGTCGAGCTTGGACGGACCCGACGGACACCCGACCCGGGGACTCCTGGCCATCGACTACCCGACCTTCGAGCGTCATCGCGACAACGTGCTCGCGGAGGTCTTCGGCCCGTTCTCGATCATCGTCGAATACTCGGACACCGACGAACTCAACGCGGCAGCATCCACCCTGGAAGGTTCCCTGACCGTCACCGTCCAGGCGGAGGAACAGGACCACGCCGAGCTCGCCGATCTCCTCGAGACGGTGACCGAGAAGGCCGGGCGGGTCATCGTCAACGAGTGGCCGACCGGGGTCTCCGTGACCCCCGCCCAACACCACGGCGGCCCCTTCCCGTCCACGACCAACCCGCTGCACACCGCCGTGGGCACCGCCGCCATGGACCGGTTCCTCCGACCGGTGGCCTACCAGAACTTCTTCGAGTCCTGGCTTCCCGCACCGCTCCGGAACGACAATCCCTGGGACATACCCCAGCAGCGGACACCGGCTGGCGAATCGCCATCGTGGGGCCGTATCGAACCAGAGACCTCTTCGATGTGAAGCAACCTGAGCAGCAAGGAGTCGTCACGACCATGTCCGAACCGATCACCCGCAACGACCAGGATCGCGCCAAGCTTGCCGCAGGCCGCTACGCGGCACGGACCTACGCCTTCGACGGCGCTCGGCTGGGCTTGGGTTCAGGGACCACGTCGCACTACTTCGTCCGGGCTCTCGCCGAGCTCGTTCGCGATGGCCTCGACGTCGTCGGGGTCCCCACCTCCAACGGCACCCGCGACCTCGCCCTGTCGCTGGGCATCACGCTGGTCGACCTGGACGATGTCGACCAACTGGACGTCTGCATCGACGGTCCCGACGAGATCGACCCCGACGGCGCGATGATCAAGGGCGGCGGTGCCTGCCTGCTGTGGGAGAAGCTGGTGGCCAAGGCCAGCGCCCGGATGGTGGTCGTGGCCGACAACACCAAGGCCGTGGCTGCTCTCGGCGGGTTCCCGCTCCCGGTCGAGATCGTGCCCTTCTCCTACGGCACCACCACCAAGGCCGTCCGCAGGCTGCTGGTCGAGCACGGCTATCCCGAGGATGTCGTAATCCGCAGGCGCGAGCGCGACGGCAACCCCGTGATCACCGACAACAGCAACTTCATCATCGACGTCCGGCTCGACACGGCTCGAGACATCGCCGATCTCACCGTCGAGCTCAATCGGATCCCCGGCGTGGTGGAGAACGGGTTCTTTATCGACATCGCCGACGAGGTGGTCTTCGGCTGGCCGGACGGGTCCGCCGCCACCTTCCAGTTCCCGCTGACGCTGCCGCTGACACTGCCGCTGCAGGCGCCCCCCACCAGCAACTCCCCGACGTCACACACCAGGGAAGGAAGACTGCCGTGACCTTTGTGCCGTGCTGGCCGACACGGAGCGGTACGGGCACCTACGGGCCTTCAACGCCACGTTCGCCGGAGCCTGCAGCGGCCGGATGGCCAGGGGCTGCTAAGCCTAAGGCTTAAGCTTGACGTTTAACCCTTGATCGGCTGTTGAGTGTTCGTGGTTCGGACGTGTTTGGCCGTCTTGCCGACGTCGTGGCGGGCTGCCCGAACCCGGTTGGGGATGCCCGGTAGGCGTCCGGGACCGGGGTGGCTGGGTTTCGGCGCACGGGCCGGAAGAGTGATCTTCGCTCGGAGGCGGCGAAATCCGCGGCGGACCCGGGCGGGGGTCAGCCGCCCGGGTGGGCAGGGCGGTTCCCAGGGGCGGCGGAGATCGACGGTCAGTTCACGAGCAAGCCGCAGTTGGGTGTGCGCGGCGATGACCAGCCAGGTCCAGCGGTCGGCGGCGGCGGGGTCACGCAGCTTGGGGGTCGTCCATCCGAGGGCTTGCTTGAAGAACCTGAACGTGTGTTCCAGGTCGAAGCGGCGCAGGAAGGCCTGCCATGCCCGGTTGACGTCGAGGGCGGCCGCGGCCGGGTTGCTGGTCCACAGCCACAGCGGTTTTGGGGCGCGGTCGCCGGGCAGGTGCGCGACCTGCAGCCGGATCAGGGTGCCTTCGATGATCGGCGGCGGGCCGGGGTGGTCACGCCAGGGGCCACGGTGTTCCAGCCGCGGGTGGCAGCGATGCCAGGCGCTGGCCTGTGCGCTGCCGTAGCGGGTGGTGTCGGTGCGGGTGGTGTGCTCGGGGACGGGCCAGGTGCCCGGATCGGCCAGGACCAGCAGCGGGCCGTGGCGGCGGGGGCGGCCCCGCCCGCCGCGGCGGGGTCCGACCGGGCGGGCCAGCACCCGGTCCGAGCGCAGTCGCCCGATCAGCACCACCGGCAGCTCGGCCAGCAAGAACGCCAGCCGGGCGACGTCGTAGCCGGAGTCGAGCACGATCCAGATGTCCGGGTTGCCGGGCGCCAGTGCCCGGCCTCGCACAACCGCGCCACGACCTCGCGCAGTTGGGCGGCGGTCACCGCGGTGGCGTCATCGGCGGGTCCCAGCCGCACCGCATCCAGCACCGCAGTCCAACTGCGGGCTAGATCACCCCGCCGGCCCCCGACCTGGTTGTGGTCCCCGACCCGGTCCTGCGGCACACTGCCCATCACGGCCACCGTCTTCCGTCTTCGAGCTCTGTGGAAGGAACCCGAAGAGGATCAAGCGGTGGCCGTGCCATGTCCCGCCGACACGCCGTCCAACCGGACAAACCCGAGCAGCCAGGCGGCCCGAGGTTAAACGTCCCCGGTGCCGAAGCCGCTCCGCCAACCCAGGCCCTGCGACCGGCAAATGATGGCGCCGAGCGGCTGCAGGCAGGGTGGTCGGTCTGGCCCCGCTGCAGCCCGTCGGTGTCGCTGCGCGGCCGACGAAACGTCGGGCCCTGCGCTCGAAGTCGACATGAGCGGGGTTTTGCCCCGCCCAAAGATCCTGGTGGCCTATTCGCGGGCCTGTTCGAGACTCGCCGGGCAAGATGCTCGATCCGGGATGCGCTGACGATCATGATCCGGTGCTGCGGTCGCTGCCCGTACTCCTTGTTCCGGCCGCAGATGGGGTATGTCATGTCCATGCAGCCTGCCTCTTGGCCGGAGCCCGATCCGCAGATCGTGGCGGCGATCAAGGCGATGTACGGTTCGCGGAAGTCCGGTCGGCCGCTGGCGGTCGAGGTCCGCGACCGACTGGGCCAGTGGCTGGGCGATGAGCAGTTCGCGACCGCGTTCGGGGTCCGGGGCAGGCCGTGCTGGTCCCCGTCGCGGTTGGCGCTGGTGACGATCTTGCAGCGCGAGGAGAACCTGACCGACCGGTTGGCAGCCGAATCGGTGCGGACCCGGATCGACTGGAAGTACCTGCTGGGGCTGCCGCTGGACGATCCGGGGTTCGATCACAGCGTGCTGGCAGAGTTTCGGGGCAAGGTGGCCGCCGGGGGGCTGGAGCAAGTGGTGCTGGATGCGCTGCTGGCCAGGCTGACCGCTCACGGCCTGGTCAAAGCGGGCGGCAAGCAGCGCACCGACTCCACGCATGTGGTCGCGGCGGTGGCGGCGCTCAACCGGCTGGAGTTGGCCGGGGAAAGCGTGCGGGCCGCGGTGGAGGCGCTGGCCACGGCGCACCCGGACTGGCTGGCCCAGCGGATCTGCGTGCCGGACTGGACCCGCCGCTACGGCACCCCGATGACGTCCTGGCGGCCCCCGCCGTCGCAGGCCAAGCGGGACGAGCTGGCCATCACCTACGCCCGGGACGGGTACGCGCTGCTGCACGCGGTCTACGCGGAGTCGTCCCCGCCGTGGCTGCGCGAGCTGCCCACGGTGACCGTGCTGCGCCGGGTGCTGGTGCAGAACTACACCCGCACCATCACCGACGATGGCCGGGAGGTGATCAAGCGGCGGGAGAAGGAACCAGACGGCGACGGTCTCCCGCCCGGCCATGCACGCATCGCCTCCCCGTATGACCTGGATGCCCGCTGGAGCGTCAAGCGCGACACCTTCTGGCTGGGCTACAAGCTGCACGTCACCGAAACCTGCGACGACCAGCCGCGCTGCAGCTGCCCCGACGCCGGCGGCCCCGACGCCGGCGAGACTGACCACGGCGAGACTGACCACGGCGAGACTGACCACGGCGAGACTGACCACGGCGAGACTGACCACGGCGAGACTGACCACGGCGAGACTGACCACGGCGAGACTGACCACGGCGAGACTGACCACGGCGGGACTGACGACCGCCGCCACGACAAGGACTGCCTGGCCCCGGCGTTCCCGAACCTGATCACCCATGTGGCCACCACCGATGCCACGATGACCGACAACCAGATGACCGGCATCATCGATGACGAGCTGGTAGCAAAGCACCTCGGCCCGGACCGGCACTACCTCGACTCGGGGTACCTCAGCGCCGCCCTGGTGGTCACCGAGGCCGCCCGGCACGGCATCGCGCTGATCGGGCCGCTGCTAGCCGACACCTCCGCCCAGGCCCGCGCCGATAACGGCTACGCCCGCGCCGAGTTCACCGTCGACTACGACGCCCAGACCGTCACCTGCCCGCAAGGCAAGACCTCGCTGTCCTGGACGCCGTGCGTCCAGCGCGGCACCGACGCGATCGTGGCCACCTTCTCCGTCACCGACTGCGGCCCCTGCCCGGCCCGCGCCCTGTGCACCACCAGCAGCAAGAAACGACGACAGCTCACCGTACTGCCCCGTGAGCTCGCCGAAGCCCAGGCCGCAGCCCGCACCGCGGCAGCCACGATCCCATTCCAAACTGACTACGCCCGCCGCGCCGGTGTCGAGGGCACCATGCACCAGGCCGCCAGCCACGGCGCCCGCCGCGCCCGCTACCGCGGCCTGCCGAAAACCCGCCTCGACCACGCCTACATGGCCTGCGCGCTCAACCTCCTCCGCTTGCACGCCTACTGGACCGGCACCCCGCTCGACCGCAGAAGGACCAGCCACCTGGTCCGTCTTGATCTCAGCCTCGCCGCATAGAACCGGAATTGACCACCAGGATCCCCAAACCCCGCTCATGTCGACTTCGAGCGCCGTCCGACACCGGCCGGCGGCCTCCCCTCCTCTACCACCCACACACGCGCTCACGCCGACCGTCAATTGCCGGATGTTCGAAGTCTAAGACCCGGGCTCAGCGCCAGCCGCTGCGGTCGAACAGCACTCCGGCGAAGGGGAGGCGGCGAGGCAGCGTTTTGTAGATCTGTCCGGTCGAGAGCTGCTCCTCCAGCGACTCGAGCGACCGGCCCCGGGTCTCGGGCACCTCGTGCCAAAGGACGCCAGCATGATCACCCGCGATCGCCGCGAACAGGAAGAAGGTCCCCATCCCCGGGCGCGGACAGCAGCGTCGGGACGTACAGCGCGAGCAGCCCGTCAACGAACCAGCCGAAGAACGCCGAGATTCCGAACGCCAGGCCGCGCACCTGGAGCGGGAAGATCTCCGCGAGCCACGCCCACACGGCGATGTTGAGGAAGGACTGCACCGACAGCACAAACCCGGTGATCAACACCAGGATCACGTATGGGCGGACGGGGTTTCCCTCCGGGAGCACGAGTGAGGCGATACCGACGAGGCAGTGGAAGGTCGTCGTCAGCGCCAGACGGCCAGCATGGGATAGTCGCAACCAATGCCCTCGCAGGCTGGTTGTGTGGTGCGGGTGGCGGCCAAGCCGGTGCGACCGCACTTGCGGCACCGTGACGAGCCGGCGGCGCAGTCCCCCGGGGGCGCGACCTCGCAGAACCCGTCTAGTGACGGCGCCGCCGGGGGCCGAGCCGCTGCTCGTCCGTTGGGAAGGTCGCGGGCCGATCACGTCGACCGACTCAGGGTGCCTGCCGACGTCGCCGACCAAGCCCTGTCCGCTCCTGATGAGGACGCGGTACTCACGGTAGCGGCCGTCCCCAACCGTCCGTGGAGGCTTTGACGCCCGGCCTGCAGGTCCGCCAGACCCCGCGAAGAGAGGCCAGCGTCCGGAGTGCGGCGATGTGCTCTGTCGCGGAAGCAGTTCGGCCGGATCAGCCAGTTCGAGCGGTCCTCAACCAACCCCGAGCCCTCCGACTGATCAATCAGGAGAGTGGCTCGCGCACCTCCTCGATGGCGAACGGACGGTGCTCGGCCAGCGACAACGTGGCGGCCTCGGCCACCCAGCCCGTCTCCAGCGCGTCCTCGATCGTGCACGGCGACGGTCGGGTGCCGGCGGCCACCTCGGTGAACGCCGCGAGTGAGGCCCGGAAGGCGTCTGCGAAGCGGTCCATGAAGAACACGTACGGCTTGCCGCCGGGGAAGGTCACGCCCGGCTGCGCCGAGCGCAGCGGAAGTTTGTCGTCGAGACCGGCCGCGATGCTGTCGTCCGAGCCGTGCACCTCCATCCGTACGTCGTGGCCACGCGCGTGTAGCGGCTGTTGGACACCACGGCGCGGGCGTCGTCGTCGAGGGTGAGCACGGTCGCGGCGAAGACGACGTCACCGTGCTCGGCGAAGACCGGGTCCCCGCGGTCCGATCCCGTTGCGTAGGCCGCGACGACTTCTCGGCCGGTGACCCAGCGGACGGCGTCGAAGTCGTGGATGCTGCAATCGCGGAAAATGCCGCCGGACACCGCGAGGTACGCAGGCGGCGGCGGGGCCGGGTCCAGGGTTGTCGAGCGCACAGTCTGCACCCACCCGAGCTCGCCGCTCGCGATCGCCTGCCGGACGGCGGCGAAGCCCGCGTCGAAGCGGCGCGGATAGCCGATCTGGATGGGCACGCCCGTCCGGGCGACCCGGCGGGCGGCCGCGACTCCTTCGGTCATAGTCTTCGCGACCGGCTTCTCGCAGAACACCGGCACTCCGGCTTCGCCAGCGGCGATAATGAGCTCCGGGTGGGCGTCGGTGGCCGCGGCCACCGACGCTCGCCATCCACGCCTGAGGCCAGGAGCTTCTCCGGTGTCGGAGCAGGCTCGACGCCCAACCGCTCCACGACCGAGGTGATCGCCGCCGGGACGGCGTCAGTCACGACGAGCGAGGTCACCGCCTACAGCGAGGACAGCGTCTCGGCGTGGAACGCACCAATTCGACCAAGTCCAATTAAACCGATTCTCATGGCAGCTCCAATGTAGGTCAGCCCACCTCAGGTCAGTCCTGGACGTTGGGAGGTTTGCCGTGGGACTGCGGGAGGATCGCTCCCATAGGTCGACTTTGCAGCCGGCGAGTTTCGTCAAGCCGGTCAGTGGCCTGTTCGAAGGTGATGATGCGGTGTCCGCGGTTCTTGGTGAACACCAGCGCGCGCAGCCAGGTGTAGACCGTGCCCAGCCGGTTGCCCCAGCCGATGAGGTAGAGCATGTGGATGAACATCCACATGGCGTAGGCGATGAACCCGGTGAACTTCATCCCGAACGCATCGGCGACCGCGGCCCGGTAGCCGATGGTGGCCATGGAGCCTTTGTCGAAGTACTTGAACGGCTCCTTTGCCTGCTCCCCCGCCACCCGGGCCTTGATCAGCTTGGCCACGTATTTGCCCTCTTGGATGGCGGGCTGCGCGACCCCGGGCAGCTTGTTGAGCGACACCATATCCCCGATCGCGAATACCTCCGGATGCCCGGCGATACTGCAGTTCGGCTCGACCGTGATTCGGCCAGCCCGATCGACTTCTAACCCCGCTTTCTGCGCGAGCAACCGGGCGAGCGGCGACGCCTGTACGCCCGCCGCCCAGATGCGCGTCCGCGTCGGGATCGTCGCCACGCCGTCGGGGCCCTTGATGGTGATGCTGTAGTGGTCCATATCGACGGCGAGGGTGTTCACCCGGACCTCGACACCCATACGTGCCAGCACCCGCTGGGTGTAGCGCTGCAGCTTCGGCGCGAAGGGCGGGAGGACCGTCCCGGCGCCCTCAAGAAGGATGATGCGCGCGTCCTTCGTATTGACCGAGCGATAGTCACGAGGCAGCACGGTATGGGCAAGCTCGGCGATTTGACCGACGAGTTCCACGCCCGTTGGTCCAGCGCCGACGACGACGAACGTCAGCCATTCCGCCCGCTCCGTCGGGTCGGTGGCGATCTCGGCCATCTCGAACTTTGCGAGGATGCTGTCGCGCAGGTAGCGGGCGTCCTCGACGGTCTTCATCCCTGGCGCGAACTCAGCGAAGTGGTCGTTGCCGAAGTACGAGTGGGTAGCGCCCGCGGCCACTACCAGAGTGTCGTAGGGCAGCCTTATCGGGCGGTTGTCCGGGACATGAGCGTGCACCGTCTTGCTTTCCAGATCGATATTGTCGACGTCGGCCAGCAGGGTGCGCACGTTACTCCCGAGGCGAACCGTGCCGCGGAGCGCGGGAGCAATTAGACCGGGCGGCAGGATTCCCGCGGCTACTTGGTAGAGCAAGGGTTGAAAGAGGTGGTGGTTGGTGCGGTTGACGAGCGTCACCTCAAGGCCCGGGTCGTCAAGTCCATGAACCGTGTGCAGGCCCCCGAACCCGCCGCCTACGACAACGACCTGATGTCGACCAATCATTGTTCGCCTCCTCGGCTAGTGATTCCCAAATAATCGCGACTGCTGTTTCAGGCGGCGCGCGAAGGGCTTTCGCGGTTCGTTTGGCTACCCCGATGCACGCTCCAGCTGGCGTCGTGCGCTTTCGGCTGCTCGGCGGAGAGCCTCCCGGACGGGCAGGGACCGGTGCTCCGCGGAGAGGATCTCAACCCCCCACGGTCCGGTCCACCCGGCGGCGCGCAGCGCGGTGATGATGCCGTTCAGGTCGAACGCGCCTTCTCCGCAGTACCTGCGTCGATGGACGGTGTCCTCAAACAACGTCCCGACGACGTGCGGATCGGCGTCGTTGAGCTCCACCCCGATGATCCGGTACAGGGGAACGGAGGCGAGATCCGCGACCGGGGTGTGGGCGCGATCGATGTGCCATACGTCGATGACGACGCCTGCCGCGTCGTGCCCGGCGGCCTCGACGAGCCGGAGCCCGTCGTGCAGGGTTTTGATGTTCGACCACGGGAAGAACTCGAGCCCGAGCCGCGTACCGACCCCGTCGGCCTGCCCCGCGAGCTCGGCGAACTTCGCCGCCCAGTGGTCGGGATCCCAGGGGGCGTCCTCGCTGTCCGGGGTCACCTTGATGTGCCGCGCACCGAGCGTCTCCGCGGCGGTGAGGAGCGCGTGGCGAATCCGGTCGGACTCCTCCCGTCGCGGCCCGTCGTCCCACCAGTACGGGATCCCTTCCAGCTCGAGATCCACGATGCCGTTATCGTCCAACATCGCGCGGATGCCCTTGAGCCCGTACTCCTCCCGGGCCGCCGGAAGGTCGGCGGACAGCAGCCCGAACCCGCGGAAGCCCGCCGCCGACGCCGCCTCGATCCGCTCCCGCAGCGGCAAGGGACTGCGAAGGTCTTCGCGGTCGGAGGCTGCATCACCGGCGCTGCTCCAGCACGTCGCCAGCAGGCGTTCCTCCGGGCCCGCCGGTTCGACATCGTTGGCACCGTCGGCGCCGGGAGCCATCCGCTGGTCGTGCATTACCAACTCCTTCTCGTCTGTACGTGGACAACCGCGCGGTGGCGACGGCGATCGGGCGGGACCAGGTCGACCGACGCCAGGCTGATCCATGCCCACAAGCTCGTACGTGTTCAGCGGCCTTGGAGCTCGTGCGAGAGCTCGGCGAGCTCGCGGCCGCCCGCCATCTCGCTGGTGAGCTCCTCGAGGGTGACCTCCTCGCGGGTCTTGTCCAGCACCCGGCGGCCGAGCTTGAGGATGATGAAGTGGTTGCCGACCATGAACGCGTGGTGCGGGTTGTGGGTGATGAACACCACGCCCAGGCCAGCGTCGAAGAAGTTGCGCCACACCTCCATTAGGCTGACCACGGCCAGGTCCTGGTACACGGTGGCGATGCCGCGGTCCAGCGAGTCGCGCGGCGAGCCGAAGCGGACCTCCTTGCCGTCCACCTTCAGCGTGCCGGACGTGTGCGGGTGCAGCCCGGAGATGATCTTGATCAATGTGGACTTGCCCGCCCCGTTGTCGCCCAGCACTGCCGCGCACCGGCCTGCTGTGAATCAGGTGGGGTCTTCGTCGGCGTTGGCGAGGGAGGCCTTGTACTCGGCCTTCAGCTCTTCACCGGGCGGGTAGTTGCCCCACAGCGGTTCGCCCGCGTGGATCTTGGTGCTGACGTAGGCTTCGAGTTTTTCCTGCTCGTAGCCCTGCTCGGCGATCTCCGCCGCTAGGTGCCGCGGGATCACCAGCACCCCGTCCCGGTCGCCGATCAGAACATCGCCCGGGTAGACGGCCACCCCGGCACAGCCGATCGGCACATTGAGATCCGCGACGTGGTACTGCGCCGCCCGGGTCGTGATCGTCACCTGCGAGGCGTAGGTGGGGAACGGCAGCTTGGCCAGCACGTGGCCGTCGCGCAGGCCCCCGTCGGTGACCACCGCCGCCGCGCCGCGCCGCCACGCCCGGGTCATCAGCATGTCGCCCCCCGATGCCGCGGTCGCGGTGCGGTAGGAGTCGACCACCAGCACCTGCCCGGGCTGCAGGGCCTCGAACGCCTCCCACTGCAGGGTGTTGCCGCTGCGGTAGGGGTCGAGCCCGTCCACGTCCTCACGCATCGGGATGAACCGCATGGTGAACGCCTCGCCGACGAATCCGTCGGCGACCTCGCTGAGCGGCCTGACCCCGAGCAGCTGCGGTTGCCGGAATCCCCGCTTGTACAGCTGTGTCGCGATCGTCGACGTACTTACCTTCCGCAACGTCTCCAGCACGCCGTCGGGCAGCGGCTCCAGTTCGGCATCGGTCATCGGTCAACTCCTTGGTTCTTCGGCGTTGGGGTGAGGGTTTTCCGGGGGCGTAGGGGAAGGTCTGCGGCGCGATAGCACTGATCGATCAGTTGCGCGGTGGCCACGGCGTCGTCCGGGCCGGTCGGCATCGGCGGGCCGCCGCGCAGGGCCGTGATGAGCTCTTCGAGCTGGTAGATGTAGGACGATCGGGTGCCCAGGTGCTCGGTCCGGACGTCCCGGTCGGTCGACACCATCAGCCGGTCGTCCTTGTGCGGCTGGACGAAATCCAGAACCGTCGCCTCGCCGAAGCTCCCCTCGACCCGCAGCGTCATCTCGAACCGCGGATGGGCCATGCTGCAGCGCACCCGTCCGGTGGCCCCGGACGGGAAGCGCAGGTGGGCCTCCAGCGACTCGTCCACGCCGGGCGCCCCCGGGCGTTCCTGCGCCTGGGCGTCGACCAGCTCCGGCTCACCACCGGCCCATCGACCAAGCGCGCGATGCGCGTGCAGCCCATAGCAGCCGAGGTCCATCAAAGCCCCCCCAGCGAGATCGAACGACCAACGCGGATCACTGTCGTCCGGCTCGGGCATGGCGATCAGCGCGTCCACCCGGCGCAGCTCGCCCAACTCGCCCGCGTCGAGGAGCGCGAACAGCCGCTGCATCACCGGGTGGAACAGGTAGTGGAACCCCTCCACCACCGTGACCCCGGCGACGTGTGCCGCGGCCCGGACCTCCGCCGCCTCCTCGGCAGTGGAGGCGAACGGCTTCTCCGAAAGAACGTGCTTGCCCGCCTCAAGCGCAGCGAGGTTCCACGGCCCGTGCAGCGCGTTCGGCAGCGGGTTGTAGACCACCTCGACCTCGGGGTCGGCCAGCACCGCGGCGTAGGAGTCCGTCGCCCGCTCGACCCCGTGCTCGGCGGCGAACGCCTCGGCGCGCCGCCGGTCCCGGGCGGCCACGATGACGAGTCGGGTTCCCGTGACGCGTGCGGGCTTGACGATCGCCAGCTCGGCGATGCGCGCCGCGCCAAGAATCCCGACCCGCAGCGGCTCCGCGGCCGAGGTCATCCGGTGCTCCGCAGCACGGAGCGCAGGTTGTCCGCACTGGCCCGGACGTCGGCGACCGGTCCATCGCCGGTCGGCTCCTCGGTCAGGATCGTGTCCTGTTCGAGGGTGTACCAACCGTCGTAGCCACGCTGGGTCAGGTGCTCCACGATGGCGACGACGTCGACATCGCCGGTGCCCAGGGGCCGGTACATTCCACGACTGACACCCTCGGTGTAGGTCCAACGCCCGTCCTGCACGTGCTTCGCCTTGCTGGCGTCGACGTCCTTGAAGTGCACGTGCGCAATCCGGTCGGGCGCCTGTCGGGTGAGCTCGGCGGGGTCGGTGCCGCCGATGAGCAGGTGCCCGGTGTCCAGACACAGCGCGATCGACGAACCCTCCAGCACCCGTTGCACCTCGGCGGTGTTCTCGATCATGGTACCGACGTGCGGGTGCAGGACGGCCCGAATGCCTCGCTCGGCGGCGACGTGGCTGATCCGGCTCAGGTTGGAAAGCAGCGCCTGCCAGCCTTGTTCGTCAAGCTCGGGGCGGCTGTCGTAGCCTTCCTGGCCGCTGACCGAGGACAGGACCAGGGTCGAGGCGTTGGCCGCGACGTAGCCCTCGAGGATCCGCTGGACCTCGGGCACCGGGTCGTGGTCGGGCACGTGCAGCAGGAGCGGCGTGAACCCGCCCACGGCCTGCAACTCGTGCTGGGCGAGGACGGTCGCCATCGCATCGGGCTCGGCAGGCAGGAAGCCGTCCGGCCCGAGCTCGGTGGCGAGCAGCCCGACCTCACGCATCTCGGTGAGCACCTTGTCGGGGCCGAGCTGGTACCCCCAACCGGGCACCTCACAGACGCCCCAGGATATCGGCGCTCCGGCGATCCGGTACTCGGTGGTCTGGTTCTCGGCGGTCATGTGATTCTTACCTCCTCGATGGGCACCGGACGGTGCTCCTTCTGCGACCGGGCACAGGCTTCGGCGATCCAGTCCGCCTCCAGCCCGTCGGCGACGGTGCACGGTGATGGCCGCCTCCCGGCGACGACCTCGAGAAACGTCTCGAACTCCGCGCGGAATGCGGGTAGGAAGCGGTCCATGAAGAACCGGTGCGGCTGTCCAGACGGGAAGTCCACTCCCGGTTGCAATGCGCGGATGGGCCAGCCCTCCTCCACGCCGGCGGCAACGCTGTCCTTGGATCCGTGCACCTCCAGGCGCACGTCGTAGTCCCGGCCGTTGTAGCGGGTGTTGGAGACGACTCCCAGAGTGCCGTTCGCGAACGTGACGATGGCGGCCGAGGTGTCGGGGTCGTCGTACTGCTTGAAGAAGTCCGCACCCTGGTTGGTGCCGGTCGCGCCGCTGTCGACGGCGGCCTTGCCTGCCGCGATGATCACGCCGTCGACCCCAGCCCCGAGCAGGGCCTCCAGCGAGTCAACGCCTTCGACATCCTGATCACCGAAGCGCTCGACAATCGGCTTCGTCTTCTCCGGAACGATGTCGGTCACGACCAGCGCGTCGATCGCGGGGATCCCGACCAGGGTGTTGGTGTGGAACGCCCCGATCCGGCCGAGCCCAATGAGTCCGAGCCGCATGAATCAGTACCTTTCTTGAGGAAAGGGGTCAGGCGGGAACGTCGGCGGCGCGCACCCAGTCCGGGTTGGCGACGGCGGCGGGCTGGCGGCCGGCGAGCACATCGACGACGCCCTGCGCGGCATCGGCGAAGGTCAGTTCCGTTCCCCGTCGAGTGAGGCCCATGAGATGGGGGGTAAGCGTCACGCTTGGGTGGTCGAAGATCGGGTGGTGCGCGGGTGGTTCGGGCTCGAACACGTCGAGGCCAACGCCTGCGAGCTGCCCGGACTGGAGAGCGTCGTACGCCGCATCGAGGTCGAGCAGGCCGCCGCGGCCGCAGTTGATGAGGACCGCGCCCTTCTTGGTCTTCGCCAGGAAGGCGGCATCGACCATGTGGTGGTTCTCGGCCGTCAGCGGCACGTGGAGGGTCAGCACGTCGCTGGCGGCAATCAGTTCGTCCAAGTCTCGGCACGCGAGTTCCGGTGGCGGGGCTGCGAACGGGTCGTAGGCCAGCACCCGCGTCCCGAAGGCGGCGGCCAGCTCGCCGACGCGGCGCCCGATCCGACCGAATCCGATGATCCCGATGGTCGCGCCATCCAAGTCACCGGGCGGGCCACCCGCAGTGCGCTCCGCCCACCGATCCTCGCGGATGAGGGTGGTGTACGGCCCCAACCGTTTCGCAAGGGCCATTACGTGCGCGAGCACGCCCTCTGCGACGGCGCGGGTGCCGCTTCCGGGGGTGACGACCACGGCGATGCCCCGGGCGGTGGCCGCCTCGAGGTCCACCAGGTCGGTTCCTACGCCGGTGCGGGCGAGCACGCGCATCCGGGGCGTGCGGTCGAGGAACGCGGCGTCGACCACCGCATCGGCACGCACGATGGCGCCCTGCGCCACCGCAAGATCGTCGTCCGTGGGTGTTGGCACGAAGTCGACATCGGGACCGAGTACGCCGGTGACGAGGGCCGGGTCGACCATTCCCAGCCCGACGACCACTGGGCGCTCGGCTGTACGGTTATCCATCACTGGGCCAGGTTCGACGTGACCGGCTCGCCGCCGTACGTGGCGCCGGGGACGGCGGGTACCTTGACCCAGCTGCCGGTCGACGCGGAGGTGACAGCCGCGGAGACGACCTCGGCGGCCGACTGGGCGTCGTCGATGGTGCAGGCACCGGGCACGTCCTGGGTGACCGACTGCAGGAACTTCTTGGCCTCGATGACCTTCAGATCGTCGTAGCCCATGCTGTTGCCGGGACCGGGCTGGAACTTCGCGTAGTCGCCCATGCCGGGGTTGCCCAGGATGGTGGTGTAGCCGGCGTGGGCGCCGCCGCGGCCGATGGCCAGCCGCAGCTCGTTCATCCGCTCGAAGTTCCAAGTGGCCGAGCCTTCAGTGCCGTAGACCTCGATGGCGAGCCCGCACTGCGGGCCGACGACCACCCGTGAGCACTCCAGGGTGCCGACGGCACCGGCCCCGCGGGAGTTCGGTGCGAAGCGGGCGAGGACCGCGCCGTAGTCCTCGTTCTCCACGGTGCCCATTTCGCCGTCCTCGATGACGGCGAAGTGGGTGCCCGAGCCCATCGGCAGGATGGGCCGCTCGGTGTGGATGATCGTGGACAGGGCGGTGACCTCGTCGATGGGCCCGACGACGTACTGGACGAGGTCGGCGACGTGGCTGAGCAGGTCGCCCATGGCGCCGCTGCCGGAGAACTCCTGCTGGAACCGCCACGACAGGGCGCCCTTCGGTTCGGCGGCGTAGCCGTTGAGGAACACCGAGCGGATGTTGGTGATCCGGCCCAGCGTGCCGTCGGCGACCAGTTCGCGCAGGTGCTCGATCGCGGGGGCGTGGCGGTAGTTGTAGCCAATGGAGGTGGCCACGCCCGCCTCGCGGGCGGCGGCGGCGACCGCGCCGGTCTCCTGGGCGTTGCGGCCGACCGGCTTCTCGATCCAGAACGGCTTGCCTGCCTGGGCGGCGGCGATGCCGATTTCGCGGTGCAGCATGTTCGGCGCGCAGATCGAGACGACGTCGACGTCGGGGTCGGCGAGGACCTCGCGGTAGTCGGTGGTGCCGCGCTCGTAACCCAGCACGTTCTTGGCGTACTCGACGCGGTCCGGGGCGGTGTCGGCGGCGATCACGAGACGGCACTTCAGGCCCAGCTCCGGATACACCGAGGGCATCGCCTGGTAGGCGCGGGTGTGCAGTTTGCCCATCCAGCCGACGCTGATCAGGCCCACGCCGATCTCACGGATTGCAGTCATGACGAATCTCCAGGAAAAGAGGCGGAAGAAGGGGAAGCGGAAGGGGCTCGTCCGTCCATTCAGCCGAGCCAGAGTTGCTTGGACAGCCCGGCCTCGTACTCGGTGCGCAGCCGCTGGACGGTCTCGTCCTCCGACACCTCCGACGGCGCGACGTCCCACCACGCGCCGGCACCGGGCAGATCGACGTGCGGGATGACCGGGACGACGATGACGACCGGGCCTTGGTGGCCGCGGGTCTCGCCCAGCGCGGCGCGCACCTCCTCGGCGGTGGTGGCGCGAACGCCGCGGGCGCCGAGCCCCTGCGCGACCTGCACGAGATCGACCTCGAGGTAGTCGCCGTCCAGGCGCGGCTGCCCGCCGTCAGCGTTGTTCCCGGACAGGTCGAGTGACCCCTTGCGGTAGCGGAACTCGTTGCCGAACTCGCGGCCGTGACGACCCATCTGCAGACGGTGGATCACCTGGTAGCCGCGGTTCTCCGGGATCACCACGGTGACGGCGATGCCCTCCTGGGCGGCGGTGACCAGCTCACTGGGTGAGAGCAGGAACGTGCCGTCGCCGATGAAGACCACCACGCGCGCGTCAGGGTTGGGGTCGGCGAGGCGGACGCCCATCCCGGCCGGGATCTCGTAGCCCATGCAGGAGAACCCGAACTCCAGATGGCAGAACCGGCCCTCGGTCGCGTCCCACACTTTCTGCAGGTCCCCGGGTGGCCCGCCCGCGGCGGCGACGATCGTGTCGCCGGCCCGGGCGTGCTCCTGCAGCAGCCCGATGACCTGGCCCTGGGTGAGCAACGCCCCCGTTTCCGGCACGACGTCTGGGAAGTCGGCAGGGATCGAAACGCGGTCGAACGGGGTGTCCGGGTCCAGCGCCGCGGCGCGCTGCGGCTCCCAGCCGGCCACGGCGGAACGGACCTGGTCCTGCCACTCCTGCGGGCTGGTGAATCCTGCGGCCCTTACCTCGTCGGCGAGCGCGGCGAGCGCGCGCTTGGCATCGCCCACGATTCCGGTCGCACCGAGGCGCTGCGCGTCGTAGCCGTTGACGTTGATCGACGCGAACGCCACGTCCGGGTTCTCGAACAGCGACTGCGACGCGGTCGGGAAGTCGGTGAGCCGCGAGCCGACCGTCAGGACGAAATCGGCCTGGCGGACCAGGTCGTTGTTCGCCGGGGTGCCCTCCAGGCCGATGCCGCCGAGCTGCCACCACGCCTTCTGCTGCACCGCGCCCTTGCCCGCCATCGTCTCCAGGACCGGGATCCCGGCGGAGCCGGCGAGATCCTCCAGCTCGGCGGTCGCGCCCGAGTAGATCACGCCGCCGCCGGCGATGATGATCGGCTTGCGTGCCCCTGCGAGCAGGCGGGCAACTACTTGGACCTCGTCGGGGTCGGCGATCGGGCGACGGATCACCCAGTCGCGCTCGGCGAAGAACTCGGCCGGGTAGTCGAACGCGTGGGATTGGATGTCCTGGGGCAGCGACAGCACGACGGCGCCGGTGTCGACCGGGTCGGTGAGTACCCGCATGGCCGCGGGCAGTGCGGTGAGCAGCTGCTCGGGGCGGGTGATCCGGTCGAAGAACCGGCACACCGGGCGGAACGCGTCGTTGACCGAGGCGTCGGCCTCGATCGGGTGCTGCAGCTGCTGCAGCACCGGGCCTTGGCGGCGGGTGGCGTAGGTGTCGCCGGGCAGCAGAAGCAGGGGCAGCCGGTTGACCGTGGCCAGCGCGGCCGCGGTGACAAGGTTCAGGGCGCCCGGCCCGATGGAGGCGGTGACGGCCAGCGTGGCGCGGCGCTTCGTCGCCTTGGCGTAGCCGGTCGCCAGGTGCCCCAGCGACTGCTCGTTCCGGCCCTGCACGAACGGCATCAGGTCCGAGAGCTGGTCGAGCGCCTGGCCCATGCCGGCGACGTTGCCGTGGCCGAAGATGCCGAGCGTGGCCGGGATCAGCCTGCGGCGCTCGCCGTCTGCGACGGAGTACTGCCTGGATAGGTAGGTGACGACGGCCTGGGCGACGGTCAGCCGGACCGTCTTGCCCGAACGGCTGTTGCTCATCGTTGTCTTCTCTCGTGGTTCGGGCGGGTTACCAGGGCGTTCCGTGCAGGACGACGGTCTTCTCCTCGGTCATCTCGGCGACCGCGGTGCGCGGCCCCTCCTTGCCGATGCCGCTGCCCTTCAGCCCCCCGTAGGGCATGAGGTCGGCCCGCCAAAGGGGTGTCCAGTTGATGTGGATGTTGCCTGCGTCGATGTCGCGGATCGCCCGCACAGCACCCGCGACGTCGGCGGTGAATATCCCCGCGGCCAGACCGAAGGGGGTGCCGTTGGCCTGGGCGATGGCCGACTCCCAGTCCTCGGCCTTGCTCACCGCGACCGCGGGCCCGAACAGCTCCTCCTGGCTGAACGGCGACGACGGGTCGACATCGGCGACCACCGTCGGGGCGACCACGGCGCCGTCGCGCTCACCACCGGTCAACACCCGGGCCCCGGCCTGCGCGGCGGTCACGATCGACTCGTGGACCCGCTCAGCCTCGGCGGTGGTGATCAGGGTGCCCATCGTGGTGTCCGGGGCGGCCGGGTCGCCGGTCCGGATGGCCTTCACCTTCGGCACCAGGGCGTCCAGGAAGTCGTCGGTGATCGCCGGGTGAGCGATCACCCGCTGCACCGAGATGCAGACCTGACCCGCGTTGGCGAAACCCCCTGCGGCGACCGCGCCGGCTGCCAACTCCAGGTCGGCATCCGGCATGATCACCACCGGGCAGGACGCGCCGAGCTCCAGCGACAGCTTCTTCACCCCGGCGCGGGCGGCGATGCGCTCGCCGACGACGGTCGAGCCGGTGAACGACACCTTCCGCACCCGGGGGTCGGAAACGAGCAGGTCCCCGAGCACGCCGCCCGCGCCGGTCAGCACCGACAGCACGCCCTCGGGCAGACCGGCGTCGACGAAGCACGCCGCCAGCGCCAGCGCGGTGAGCGGGGTGGTGCGGGCGGGCTTGAGCACGACGGCGTTCCCCGCCGCCAGCGCCGGCGCGATCTTGTGCAGGACCAGCAGCGCCGGGTAGTTGAACGGGGTGATCGCGACGACGATGCCAACCGGCTGGCGGACCGTGAAGCCGATCTTGTCGAAGCCGGTGCCCTTGTTCGCGTCCAGCGGCAGCGTGTCCCCGTAGAGCTGGGTGCCCTCGAACGCCGAGAGCCGGATGAGATCGCCGGAGCGGCCGGCCTCGGTCGTCGCCTCGGTGATCGTCTTGCCGTTCTCGGCGCTGAGCGTCGCGGCGATCTGCGGGGTGCGCTCGTCGGCAAGCTCGGCGGCGCGCAGCAGGATGCGCATCCGCTCGTGGGCCGGGGTGCGCCGCCAGGTCGCGGCGCCGCGCTCGGCCGTCTGCAGGGCCATTTCGACGTCCTCCGGACCTCCCGTGGGAACCTCGCCCACGACGCCCCCGTCGAACGGCGAGCGGATCTCCTCGGTCTCACCCGACCGCGCGGCCGTCCACCGGCCGCCGATCAGGAACTGGGTGCTCGTCACGCTGTCTCCTCGTTGGTCTCTCGTCGGGCCGGCAACCGGCTCTCGCTCGCGCAGATCGGGTCGTTCCGAACTGGAGGCTTGCCCACGGCTCGGCCTACATTTTGGACATGTCCGAAGACTTGGACGGATCTAAATGCCGTTCGGCGGCTTGCCCCGCAATTGTGACGACTGGACATGTCGTTTAACCTCACGATTTCCGGGTCGACCCGTTCACCGCCTCCCGGTAGCCTCTGGCTACTCCAGCACCTGTTCGCGGAGCACCGGAGCTGTACCGGGTCACCAGCCGTGGCGGCAGCAGGTGCTGCTCCACGGGTCGCTCGGGATCCTCGATTCGGCGGAGCACACATTGCGCCGCGAGGGATCCGATCCCGGGGCTGTCGGGGTTGACCGAGGACAACGACACCTGTCTGATGGTGGCGACGAACGTGTCGTCGTATCCCATGACAGCGACGTCGTCCGGCACCCGGAGGCCGGCGTCGGCGACGGCCGACATTGCGCCGACAGCGGCCAGGTCGTTGACCGCCGCGACCGCGGTGATCGATCGCCCGCTGCGGAGCAGGCGTGCCGCAGCGCGATAGCCGGCGTCCTCGGTGAAGTCGGACTCGCCGACCATGGTCTCCGACTTGAGCCCATGTTGCGCCATCGCGGTGGAGTAGCCGGCGCGGCGCTCCTCGGCGATAGCGCCACCGAGCCCCCCGAGATGGGCAACGGCGGTATGCCCGGTGGCCACCAGGTAGTCAACAACCAGGCGCATGCCTAGATGATCGTCGTTGCGCACCACGTCGGCCCGCAGACCTTGGTCATCGGCGGCCGCGATCACCACCGGCATCTCACCCAGTACCTCTGCGAATCTGGTTCTGTCCGGGACGGAACCGACAACCAGCATTGCCTCCACCCGAAGATCCTTAAGGGCGCCGATGGCGCGTGCATCGATCCGTGGTCCGGAGGTGAACCGCGGAGGGATGACGGCGCTGCTCAACAACGTGCTGAGACGCGCCGCCGCTTCTCCTCGCGTACCATCGGCTCACCCCGCATCACGAGCGAGACCAGCGACTTCGACACCCCGGCCCGCTCGGCGACATCCCGAATCGTGGGGCGGCGGCCGTTCGAGTCGCCGCGTCCTGGCATCTGGTGTCTCCACTCGCTTCATTGCGGGTTGGACCGTTCGTGTTGGATCGGTTGTTGGACCGGTCCACTATGACAGCCTCGCCGACCGGCGTCAAGATGTGCTTCGGTGTACTCGAGCGGGACCCCGAGAGCCTTCGCCAGGAGGTCCCTACTCTTCACCCGTCAAGATCTTCGACAGGCACATGCGAGCCGCCAAAACAGTTGGGAACAAGATCCATCTCCGAGCCCGGCTCTCTTACGGTCGTCGCACATTCTGCGTCCACGCGAGAGGCAGCGCAGAGCTCAGGTATTTGACCTCTCAGCAAATGGACCGGTCCATGCTCCGGCCGTGATCGAGTGCCTGGTACGACCGGATTGGCCGGTTCAAGTCGACGCCCGTATCGTGCAGCCAGCAGGCCGATCCCGCAGCCCCGGCCACGGCTCTCGTCCCGATCCGCCGGACTCAACCATCTCCGTCCTCCGTCTCGTGCTCCTCAGCCATGCACCGCGCCATCATTCGCCGCAGCCGGCGTGTCATCGGCCACGAGCTTGGGACCACCCTGAGCGGGGTTTTGCCACGGTCATGGGACCACCCGAGGGTCGAACTGCGGTACCGCATAGCGATGCGAGACGGGAAGCAGCCGGTCCAGATGATGATGATGCTCGATCCGCCCGGCCGAGGCTGATCGTTCACCATGTGCGTTCGTCGACGAACCGCCGACCGGCGCTGTTGACGGCGACGATCCCGGGCTTGGCCCGGTCCCAGATGTGCGGAAAGACCGCGGTCGAACCGTCGCGGCGGCGCCCGATCGAGCTCGGGAACCAGAAGGCGTTGTCGTCGCGACCCGGGCCGAGCGCGGCGCCGACGGCCTGCGCAAGGGCCAGGGTGTCACCGGTGGCGCCCTCTCCGGCCCGGGTGAACTGCGGGGTCGGCGACGGCAGGTGCTCCGCCCGGCGCTCCGGGCTCGCGGCGAAGCCGCCACCGGCCAGCACGACGCCGCGGCGCGCGCGGATCCGCAGCTCCCGGCCCCGGTGTGCGACGACCGCACCCACGACGCGGTCGCCGTCAGCGAGCAGGCGCGTCGCGGTGGCGGTGAACCACACCTCGCCGCCACGGCGGAGCAGCTGGTGGTAGAGGTTCGCGACCAGCGCGTTGCCCATGGCCAACCGGGTGCCCCGGGGGTAGCGCAGGCGGTCGAGCGCCCAGCGGGCGCCGAGCCGCAGCGCGAGCAGAGCGCCGCGGGCCGAACCGTCGAAGATCTTCAGGAGCTCGTTCACCTCCGGGCGGCGCACCATCATCGTCCCGCCGAACAGCGCGAACTCGGGCACCGGCCGGCGGACGCGGCCGAAGTTCGCCCTGCCGAGCTTGCGGCCGTCGAACGTCTGCGGCTCCAGCGCCCGCCCGACGCCCGCGCCCGGGATCTCCGGGTGGTAGTCGACCACCTTCTGCGACCACCAGAACCGCACGCCGATCCGGTCGAAGTAGTCGATCGCCTCAGGGCCGTGCTGCAGGTAGGCCTCGCGCAGCTCGCGGGGCGCCCGGTCGCCGACCAGGGCGTCGAGGTAGCGCCGCGCCGCGTCCGCGTCGCCGGTGACCCCGGCGGCCCGCTGGTAGCGGTGGTCCGGGATCCAGGTGGTGCCTGCCGAGTAGGCGGTGGTGCCGCCGAGGTTCTCGGTCTTCTCCAGCACCAGGGTGGCGAGCCCCTCGTTAGCGCCGGTGACGGCGGCGGAGAGCCCTCCCGCGCCGCTGCCGAGGACGAGCAGGTCGACCTGATTGTCCCAATGCTCGTCGCGAGCCATGTCGTGGTCCTTTCCTCAGATCTGGGTGAGAAGCGCCTGGACGGCGCGGAGGTTCCGGGTGGCGAACTCGTGCGGAGAGAGGCGGGCCTGCAGCATGGCGTTCGGGACCTCGACGCTGATCGGGGTCTCGGGTGGCACCGTGACCTGCAGCAGGGTGAGGTGCGCGATCCCGATCGGGGTGGTCTGGGTCGTCATTGACATGGCCTGAGGGTCGCAGGCCGGACTATGCTCAGTCCAACACTAAATGAGTCAACGACTACGTGCTGATTGAGCATAATCAGGGCGGGGTCGGCAGGACCTCGTCGGCGACCGCCAGGACGGCCTTCAGAACCGTCGACGGGTTGTCGACCGACCACGCGATGGCGTGGTTGAGGAAGGTCGGCTCACCGCGCAGGGGCACGAACACCGACCCCGACGGCATGATGCCCGCGACCTCGGCCGACATCAGCGCCACCCCGACCCCGGCCGCCACGAGCGTGAGGATCATGAAGGGGTCCGTGATCTCCTGGACGATGTGGGGCCGGAACCCCGCGTTCACACACGCCTGGAGGGCGGTCTCCTGCAGCCCCGACCCCACTGCCACGGGCGTGGTGATGAAGCCGTCGTCGGCCAGGTCGGCCAGATCGATCACCTGCTCGCCCGCCAGCCGATGGTCGACGGGCAGCGCGACGCCCAGCGGCTCCCGGGCGATCAGCCGGGTACGGACCACGGGCGAGGGATCCAGGGGCAGCGCGACGAACGCGAGGTCGAGCGAGCCCCGCTCGACCTGCTCGACGCCGTCGCGGGTCATCACACGGCCGACGAGCTTGAGCGTGACGTCCGGGTAGCGCTGCCGGACGGCCCGGGTCAGCGGCGGCAGCGTGAGGTGGTTCAACGCGCCCGAGAACCCGATGCTCAGGATGCCGTAGAAGACCCCGGACGCCGCCCGGGTGGCCTGACGACCCAGTTCCAGCTCCTCGAAGACCCGATGGGCGTGCGGCAGCAGCGCCTGCCCCGCGGGCGTGAGCGCCACGCTGCGCGTGCTGCGGTCGAACAGCGTGACACCCAGCTCGCGCTCCAACCTGCGGATCGTCTGGCTCAGCGGCGACTGCGCGAGCCGCAGCCGCGCGGCGGCCCGCCCGAAGTGCAGTTCCTCGGCGACGGCGACGAACGCCTCCAGCCACCTGATCTCCACAGCGACACCCTCCCGCGGCCGGGGGTTGCGCAGCACGGGCCGCCCATGCTGTCCTAGAAGCACACAATAACTCGACAATTAAGTACCATCTACTACATGGCCTCTCACGCGCCGGAGCACAATGCGGAGGCCAAAAGGGAGATCCGAGGCCGTGACCACCCCCGCCCCTTCTGCATCCCTGGATACCGACGTCGTCGTGGTCGGCGCCGGCGCGGGCGGCCTGTCGACCGCGGTCACCGCCGCCCACCACGGCCTGCGGGTCGTCGTTCTCGAACGCGCCGAGGTGTGCGGCGGCGCGACGGCCTGGTCCGGCGGCTGGATGTGGGCCCCGGGCAACCCGCTCGCCCGTGCGGATGGCGTGCACGAGGACGTCGAGCAGTTCCGCACCTACCTGCGGGCCGCCCTCGGGAGCGACTACGAGCCCGCCCGGGTCGAGGCGTTCCTCGACGCCGCACCGGAGATGGTGGGGTTCTTCCACGAGCACACGGCATTGACGTTCGTCCCCGGCGAGAAGATCAGTGACATCTACGGCGGGCTGCCCGGCGCGGGCACGGGCCACCGCTCGGTCGCGCCCGCCCCCGTCGACGGCCGCACGCTCGGCGCCGACGTGCTGGCCAAGCTGCGGCGCCAGCTGTACGAGACGTCGTTCCTCGGCATGGGGATCATGGCGGGCCCGGACCTCATGGCGTTCCTGTCCGCCTCCCGCGGAAACCCGAGGGGCCTGCTGCACGCCACCCGCCGGATCGGCAGGCACGCCTACGACCTGCTCACCCGCCGTCGCGGAATGCAGCTGGTCAACGGGACCGCGCTGATCGGCAGGCTGCTGCGCTCGGCGCTGGACGTCGGCGTCGACGTCCACGTCAGCTCGCCCGTCACCGAGCTGCTGCGCGGGCCGGACGGCCGTATCACCGGCGCCGTCGCGCAGACCGCGCAGGGAACACTGCGGGTGACCGCCGCCCGCGGCGTCGTGCTCGCGGCAGGCGGGTTCCCGCAGGACATCGCCCGCCGCCGCGCGCTGTTCCCCCGCACCTCGACCGGCACCGAACACTGGTCGCTGGCCCCCGCCACCGCGGACGGCGCGGGCACGACGCTGGGCGAGTCGGCAGGCGGGCGGCTGCGCACGGATCTGGCCGCGCCCGCCGCCTGGTGCCCGGTGTCGCTGGTGCCCTACCGCTCCGGACGGACCGGCGTGTTCCCGCACATCATGGACCGCGCCAAGCCCGGCAGCATCGGGGTGCTGTCCACCGGCCGCCGCTTCGTCAACGAGGCCAACGGCTATTACGACTACGTCTCGGCGATGATCGCCGCGGCCCCCGAGGGCCAGCCCGTCCAGGCCTGGCAGATCGCCGACGCGCGGTTCGTCCGCCGCTACCCGCTCGGGATGGCCAAGCCCCGGCCCGTGCCGCTGTTCCCCTACCTGCGCAGCGGCTACCTCACGAAGGGCCGGACGCTGGAGGAACTCGCCCGCGCGTGTGACATCGACCCGAAGGGGCTGGTGGAGACGGTCGGGGAGTTCAACGACAACGCCCGGCGCGGGGTGGACCCGCAGTTCGGTCGCGGGCAGACCCCGTTCAACCGCTACGGCGGCGACCCGACCGTCGGGCCGAACCCGTCGCTCGCCCCGCTCGACAAGGCGCCCTTCTACGCGGTGCGGGTCGTGCCCGGCAGCTTCGGCACGTTCGCAGGCCTCGCGACCGACGAGCGCGCCCGCGTCCTCGACGGCGACGACGCCCCGATTCCCGGCCTCTACGCCGTGGGCAACGACCAGGCCAGCGTCATGGGCGGACACTACCCCGCGGGCGGCATCAACATCGGTCCCGCCATGACCTTCGGCTACCTCGCCGGTGCCCACCTCGCCGAGGCGATCGACCACGCGCCGGACGCCAGCGCCGGGAACCCGTCGTGAGCTACCCGAACGTCACCGCCCTGGTGACCGGCGGTGCCAGTGGGATCGGTGCCGCCACCGCCGCCCGGCTGCGGGCGGCCGGGGTCCGGGTCGTCACCGTTGACATCGCGTCGGGGGCCGACGAGAAGCTCGACATCACCGACCCCGACGCGATCCGTGCTGTGCGCGACGCCGTCGGACCCGTCCGCATCCTGGTCAACAGCGCAGGCGTCGTGGGCCCGTCCGGCCCGCTCGTCGACCTCAGCCTTGAGGCGTGGCAGGCCACGTTCCGGGTCAACGTCGACGGCACCTTTCTCATGTGCCGCGCCTTCGCCCCCGGCATGGTCGACGCGGGCTGGGGGCGCATCGTCAATCTCGCCAGCATCGCAGGCAAGGACGGCAACCCCGGGCAGAGCGCCTACTCTGCGTCGAAGGCCGCGGTGATCGGGCTGACCAAATCCCTCGGCAAGGAGCTGGCGAGCGCCGGTGTGCTGGTCAACGCGGTCGCCCCGGCGGCGGTCGCCACCCCGATGAACGCCGCCACCGACCCGGCCGTGCTCAAACGCTCACAGTCCCTGACCCCGATGGGTCGCTTCGGCCGCCCGGAGGAGGTGGCCGAGCTCATCGCATGGCTGTGCTCGGACCGGGTGACCTTCTCCACCGGCGCGGTCTACGACATCAGCGGGGGCCGCGCGTCCTACTGAACGACGCCCAACCGCCGGTAATGCTGCACGCCGCAGCCGCGCACCGTCCGGTCACGGGCTGATCACCGTTCGCGGCGCCTGCGCCCGGCGCGTCGTAGAGGAAAGCCGAACGGCTGCCACGTAGCGCGTGCGCGAAGATACGTTGCTTGAGCTAGCCTACGGCCTGGCCGACGAGGTGATCGGCGGCGCGGCCGGGGCCCCGGAGTCCGGCACCCCCGCACAGTCGGGCAGCTCGACGCCGTTGATCGCTCGTTCGATCAGCTCGGGGTCCCACTCGACGTCGGGATCCGTGCTCGGCTCGGCGTCCGGGCCGGGGACGTCGCGGCTGTGCACGTGCAGTCCGGCCGATCTCCTGGTTGGCCTCGACGAACGAACGCATCGCGTGTAGCCTGCGAACCCGGCCGTCGGGTCCCATCCGGCGGCGGCCAACTCCCCGGCCAGCAGGTAGGCGCCGACCAGGGCCAGCCCGGTGCCCTGCCCGGACATCGGCGACGAGCTGAACGCCGCGTCCCCGATCAGCCCCACCCGTCCGCTCGACCAGCGATCCATCACCACCTGAGCAACCTGGTCGAGGTAGAAGTCCGGGGTGTCGTCCAGGTGCGCGAGGATGCGCGGGGTCAACCAGCCGAAGCCTGCCATCCGCTCGCGCAGCAGGCGCTGCTGGGCCACGACGTCGCGATAGTCGACGTCGAAGTCGGGCGAGGGGAAGGAAAAACATGGCCATCGCCCGGGAGGCGTCCCGAATGGGCCGCAGACCCGCAGAGCGCCCGGACTCCTGGTAGTCGATCACCCAGCGGTCCAGCCCGACCTCGTTGGGCACGCTGTAGAAGGCCAGCACGAGCCCGAGATGGCGGACGAACCGCTCGTGCGGCCCGGAGACCATCGCGCGCAGCGCCGAGTGCAGCCCCTCCGCCCCGACCACCAGGTCAAAGCGGCGCCGGTCGCCGCACGCGAAGACCACGTCGACCCGTCCGCGTCCTGGGTCAGCTCGGCGATCCGGTCGCCGAAGACGTACTCGACGCCCTCGCGGGTGTCGTCGTAGAGCACCCGGGACAGGTCGCCGCGCAGGATCTCGATGTCCGCGATGTACCCGTCGCCGCCGTGCTCGTCCGCCCGGTAGGTCTCCAGCACGTTCCCGTCCACGTCCACGGTGTACGCGCTTGCGGTCTCGGTGCGGGCCGCGCGCACCGCCGCGTCCAGCCCCATCCGCCGGATGACCTCCGTCGCCACCCCCCGCGCATCCACCGCCTGCCCACCGGGACGCAGCACGGGGGCCCGCTCCACCACGGTCACCTCGGCCCCCCGCCGACGCAGCCAATGAGCCAACGCGGGCCCCGCGATGCTCGCCCCCGCCACCAACACCCTGGTACCGCTCACCGCGCCCCCCGTTCGCCCTCCGGATCGTACGGTGGCCTATGGCACAGCGGTTCCCGCCGTCCGCGAGCGGCCCGGAGTCCGGCACTCCGGCGTAGACCAACCACTGGCGGTGTACGACGACCTGCTCCGGCACGGCAAGATCCGCTACGTCGGCCTGTCCAACCATTGCACGGTTACCCACACTCCTGCCGCTTTGATCGGCAGTGACCCGGCCGGGTGCTTCTAGCGGGGCCGTGCCTGCGGGTGCCGCAAGGCTGACTACTCGATCGCCCCGTTCGTCTGGCCGGGCATCAACCTGACGGATGATGTGCCGGCGTGACAGTCCTCGGTCGTTGGCGTCGAAGCCGACGATGCCGCTGGACTTGGTGGCGATCACCATCTCGTCCCAGTGGTCTCCCAGGGCGCGGCCGAGGATCTGCTCGGCGGGTTCGCGGTCGGCGGCGGGCGGGGCTCCGGGCCGGTCGAAGACGGGCATGTTGCCGTACACGTCGGCGGTGTCGACGAAGTTGATGCCGAGGTCGAGGGCGGTGCCGACGATCCGGTCGGCCTCCTGCGCAGCGGGCGCGACGCCGAACGCGGTGGTGCCCAGGCAGATCCTGGACGTTCTGACGCCGGTCCGGCCGAGGACGGAGTGGCGGCAGGGCGGCGTCGGACTGCCGCCGTCGCGAGGGTGCGCACGGTTGGGATGTGGACCTGCGTCAACCAGCCGGTAGCCGTACGGCGGCCGCCCTCCCAGATACCGGCGCTGCTCTCGAGCCTGGTTGCGCATCGCAGCAAGCACCCGGTGCCGGGACCGTCGCGTCGACCGTCGTTCGGACAGGGCTCGAAGTCGACATGAGCGGGGTTTGGGCGCGACGAAACCCCGTTCATGTCGACTTCGAGGCCCGAGCACCCCTGCCGGACTCGCCGCGCCCATGGGTGATCCAATCGTCGAGGGGGTTTCGCCGTGCCGCCGCGCGGTGCTCGTGCGAACTCATCCCTGGCGACCGGAAGGTCATCGGTCGGCCGGTTGCGCCCTGCTCAGCTCGAGCGCGGTGGGGGATGGTGGCGCACAGAGCTCGGATCGGGGAAGCCGAGGCTGCGGTAGCCGGGCGCACGTTTGCGCAGCGACGACGCGAGCACCCCGGTCTGCGCGTCGTGGTAGTCGTGCACCTCGACGACGTGCTTGCCGGGCGCCGGGCGCAGCACCCGGCCGACGTACTGCACGAGCCGGCCCTTGAACGCGATCGGCGCAGCGAGGAACAGCGTGTCGAGCGCGGGACAGTCGAATCCCTCGCCGACGTACGGGCCCGTGGCGACCACGAGCACCGGCTCGCCGTCAGGCACCAGCCGATCGAGCGCAGCGCGACGCTGCCCAGCTGCCATCCCTCCGCGCAGCACGACCGGTTCGTGTCCGGCCGCCCGCAGCAGGTCGGCGAGCAGCGCAACGTGCGCGGTCCACTGCGTCAGGAGAAGGCAGTGGCGGCCGCGGGCGAGCGCGGCCACGACGTCGGCGAGCACCTGCTGGTTGCGGCCCTCGTCGGCAACAAGGTCGCGGTAGACGGCCGCGATCCCGCCCGGAGCCGACGGGTCGGCGTCGCCACGGTAGACGAAGTCGGTCAGGTGGACCGTGACAGATCGGTCCGGCGTACCACCGGCCGCGGCAGCGGCGAGGGTGCCGGGCTCCGGCGCCTGAACAGTGTGCCGAACCGGGCCCAGCTGCATCGCGATCAGATCGTCGAGCTCGTCGCGCCGGTACGGCGTCGCGGTCAGCCCGAGCCACCGCCGAGCCGGGATCTGCCGCACCGCATTCTCGAACGCGGCAGCCGGGATTTGATGGCACTCGTCGACGACGACGAAGCCATAGCCGGCGGTCAGGTCCGGTAGGTCGTCGCGTCGGGCGAGGGTCTGCAGGGTCACCACGTCGACCGTGCCGCGCAACCTCGTGCGGCCGCCCCCGAGCTGACCCGCCGTGACGCCGAGATGCTCGGCCAGGCGCGCTCGCCACTGATCCGCGAGGGTCTTGCGGTCGACCAGCACCAGCGTCGAGGTCGCATGCCGGGCGATCAGCGAACATGCGATCACGGTCTTGCCCGCACCAGGCGGAGCGACCACAACCCCGTGATCGTGCCCGACGAGGTCGGCCACTGCGGCTGCCTGATCGTCGCGCAGGTTTACGGAGAGGTCGAACTGCTGCGGCGTGCCGACCGCGCGCTGGTCGTCGATCTCCAGCGCGCTTCCGGCCTCGGCGACGGTGGCGGTCAGCAAGGCGGACAGCCCGCGCGGGAGCACCAGGCGGCCGTCGAGCGTCTCGTCGAAGGACTGCAGGAACCGCGGCACGTTCCAGGTCGACAGCCGGCGACGTTGCCGCTCGTAGAACGCCGGGTTCGGCATCGACGCCGCATGTTTGAGCGTCGCCAGCAAGGCGGGGCTCAGCTCGGCCATATCGACCGCGACGCCCGCACCCAGGCGCACGTTCACCACCGGCGCCGTACGAGGTTGGATGCCCGTCGCGGTGGCCGGTGTCAGCCGGGTGACGGCGACACCGGTCTTCGGTGGGGCGACCCGGCCGGCGAGCCGATCCACCTCCCGTGGTGAGAGCCGGTGCAACGATGCCAGGTAGGACCACTGATCGGCGTGTGGCTCCAGCGTCGCCAGATCCAGGAACACCGTCGCTCCCTGCCGGCGGGACTGACCCTGCAACGGCGCCGCGATCAGGTTGCCGATCCCACCCGAGCACGGGAGCACGTCCTGGGAGGGGAACAGCCGGTCGTAGGCGGCGAGATCCATGCATCCGCGCAGCGCGATCGCCTCTCGCAGCAGCCCCGAACCGAGCGCCCTCGCTGTTGCGGCCGCGACCGGTCCGGTGAAGAAGATCCAGACGTGCGCACCGATCCCGGATCGCGACACCTCCAACGCCGCCGGCACCCCCAACGCCCGGGCCGCCTTCAGGTAGGCCAGCGCATCGAGCATCGCCGACGGTCCGTCGAAGTCGGCCGCGAGCCAGTGGCAGGTGTCGCCGGCGAGCAACGGGTAGAGGCCAAGGTGGATCTCACCCTTCAGATGGGCCTCGACCACCCGATCGGTCAGGCGCAGGT
This sequence comes from uncultured Actinomycetota bacterium, assembly GCA_963822805.1. Taxonomy (GTDB): domain Bacteria; phylum Actinomycetota; class Actinomycetes; order Mycobacteriales; family Pseudonocardiaceae; genus Pseudonocardia. The sequence continues at coordinate 48,247 of CAWGIV010000017.1, forward strand.
AAGGTCGGTTCGTCCCCTTCCTCCAGCCGCCTTCAGCTGCCGGCGACCATCCCGAGCGGCCCGTCCGCGGGTTCTCCCATCGGGTCGCGTAAACGTCGGTGCGGGCGGCGAACAGAGTGCGGAAGAACCGCACCTTGTCCGGCCCGGACGACGCCGCGCTCACCGGACCAGGACGATCGAGGAACAGCCCCGTCTGCGCCGCAGCCGGCGGGCGGGCCTGCTCCGGGGTCAGGTCAAGCAAACGCCGCAGTCGCGCGTTCTCGGCTCGCAGTGCCTCCAGCTCGGCCCTCGAAGAGGAGAACGGGCCGATCACAACCCCGCGTGCCCGAGCCGCTCGACGAACGTCACCTTGCGACCGTGCTCGCGCCGCAACTGCGCCAGCCGGGACGCGAACACGGCCGGATCGCACACCTCCCCCAGATCCACCAGTAGATCCACCGCGACGTCGTAGCCCGACGGCTTCTTCTCCGCGACCCGCGCCGCCACCCGAGCCCAGGCCCGGTCACCCTCAGCCGCCAGCGCTGCCAGCCTTTTCTGCCGGGCCTCCTCCGCGATCCGCGCCTGCTCCCCGGCACGGGCCGCTCGCGCCGCACGCTGCGCCTGCTCGCGACGCTCCCGCACAGCCACTGCCGCATCGACCAACTCAGCCGCGGTCCGCGCACGTGCAGAGCGGGCCTGATCAGGTTCCGCCCTGCGCAGCGTCTCCGCACGGAGCAGCGGGTCGTTTCCCTCCAGCAGCCCGACCAGCAGCGCGTCCCGCTCCTGCGCAGGCAGGCCGGACACCCATCGAGCCACGTCGACTCGCTGTTCACGCGCCCGAGGCGACGCGGAAGCGGCCACCTCGATGAGATCGCGGTCGATCCGCAGGAACTCGACCAGCGCCGCCTCCGATCCGCTCAGGGTGTTCAGGGCCGCAGGCACCGGTGGCTCCATGGTGTCTTCGGGGACCTCACCGAGCTGCACGCTCGCCAACCACAGCAGGTACAGGGCGCGCAGGTCACCGGCGAGCAGTTCAGCCCGCACCGGCAGGATCGAAGCCAACACGCCCTCCCCACCCCACTCGAAATCCCCCTCCTCGTCCTCGGATACCGCGGCGACGACCACGTGCTCGCCGCTGCTCCATGCCGAGACTGCATCACCGGCGCAGTACCGCTGCGCGACGTCGAAATCGAGAAGACGGGCCGGCAGCCGCAGGATCAGCTCGTGGGTCCCCCAGTTCGCCAGGTAGAGGAACGCGTCGAAGTAGCGCTCCACCATCCGCCGAGGATCACCCCGGAAACTTCCCCACTCGTAGGTGTTCACGAACGACGTCGGCGTGATATGCGCCCGCGTCGACAATGCGCGCAACGCCTCCAGCTCGTGAGCATCCAGCGGCCGGTCCACCGCAGCGAACTCGTAGTACTGGTACTCGCTCACCCATCCACTCCTCGCCGGTCGCCGCGGGGTCAACCTATCGATCGATTGGTACACACGTCCCCTGCGGATCCGGAACACCCGCGCGCTTCTTCGGCATGCGCACCCACGCGCTACGCCGATGAAAGTCAACGGCAACGAACGCGCCCGGTCGTCCGCGAAGACCGCGGGGGTGCGCTCACGTCCCCTCTCTCAGCTCTGCTGAGCACTCATGCCACGTGCGGCCGGGCCTCGGCCCGCACGGTGCGATCGGCATCCAGGGCCTGCGCGATCCGGCCCAGCACCGGCAACGTCGGAACCGCGCCTCCCGCCTCGAACCTGGCCAACGCCGACTGAGTCATCCTCGCCGCCGACGCGATCCGTCGATCCCCTCGGCCCGCTCCGGGTACAGTCGTCGGCCAACCGCGATCACTTCGAGGAGTCGCCGTGGCCCGCACCCGTGTCCACAACCTGTTCGTCTCCCTCGACGGTTACGCGGCAGGCGAGGAGGTGACGTTCGACGCCCCGATCGGCGGTGCCCAGCAGCTCTTCGGTTGGTTCGACGGCCGCGTCATTCACGGGATCGACCAGGTCGACGACCCCGTAACGCTGGATCGTGCTCTCTTCAGCACGTGGGGTCAGGGCATCGGCGCCGAAATCATGGGACGGCGCAAGTTCGGGCCGCAGACCGGCGAGTGGCCCGACGACGGATGGCGCGGCTGGTGGGGCGACGAACCACCATTCCGGACACCGGTGTTCGTCATGAGCCATCACGAGCACCCCTCGATCGAGTTCCCCAACGGGACCAGCTTCCACTTCGTGAACGCGCCGCCCCACGAGGTCCTGCACCTGGCCCAGAAGGCCACGAACGGTCGCGACGTCCGGATCGGCGGCGGCCCCTCCACGGTCCGCCAGTTCCTGCAGGCCGACCTGATCGACTTCATGCACCTGGTGATCGTGCCGATCACCCTCGGTCGCGGAGTATCCCTCTGGGAGGGCCTGAGCGGCCTCGAAGACCGCTTCACCGTCGAGACCCTCACCTCGCCGAGCGGCATCACCCATCAGCTCTGGAACAAGAGGGACCGGGCGAAGCCCCAGAACGTCTGACCCACCGAGCACCGGCTGCTGAGCTGGCACCGTCTACTAAGGTGCCCGGGCCGCGGCGGTGCCACAACGCAACGACTCGCGGGCGGCAACGCCGTGCAAGCACACGCGCTACGGAACGCCCGACGCTGTCGCGGTCACGAAGCGGATCATCGAATGAGCCATCGAAGTTGCAGATTGACCCGCCGCCGTCTGATCAGTGCGCCCCGGCGCACCCGGACGGCTGCGCACTCCACCGCAGCACGCGCACCCCACCGCACCGCGCACCTCACCGCAGCACCGCGCACCCCACCGATGGGGTGCGCGGTCGCCACGTGGGGTGCGCAGTCGCCACGTGGCTGACGGTCAGGTTCACCTGCCAAGATGCGGCCGTGTGGTCAGTGCGCAAGTCTCTCGGATACAGCATTACCCGATGGCGATCAAGGCCGAAGCGATCTTCGGCCCGCACGGGACTGTTCGCTCGGCCGGAGCGAGTGTCCACTCGCCGCAGATAGCCCGCGGCCGCCCTCGTGAGCTGGACGTCCCGCAACGGCGGACGAGCGCCGACGACCAGCCTCTGTAGCGCCCACCGACGACCCTACCGAGGCCCGGCCTGCAGGCAGGGCGGGACTTCTGGCGTCGGCGTTATGCGTCGGCCATCTCTGCGGGCCGCCCGTGGCTGGATACCTGACGGAGCGCTATGTCCCACCTGGGCGTGCTCGGCCTCGACCCACGCGTCCAGACGCCGGCGGATGGTGCGGTCCGAGCAGCCCGGTGTCGATCCGCTCGTAGCCGCTGCCGTGCACCAGCGCCGCGATCACGTGGTCGTACACCACCCGGGCGGTGATCCGGCGGCGGACGCGACGTGTCCGGCTTGACCGAGGACGCCCGCGCCGACCAGGTCCCTGATGGCCGGCTTGACGAACCCAAACCCCCCCGCCCTTTCGTCGCGCGGTGTACTCGACGATGCTGGAGAGGTCGGGCACGCGAAGGACCAAGAGCGGGGTTAGGACAGTGGGCGACGTCCCCGCAACGGACAACGTGAAAACAGCGGGTGCGCCACAGCGCCCCCCCGGACCACCGCTCGGTCGGCATCCGCGCGACCTGGTGGTGCTCTGTGTCGCCACGGGGCTTGTCGCGCTGTGCTGGTTCTTTGCGTGGGCGGTCCACACCAGCCCCCTTGAAGTCGCGACCTTCGAACAGGTCCAGGAGATCCCCGCCGCGTCGACGGAGCTTTGGCGCGGCTTCGCCGACGGGGGGAGCTGGATCGGGATCGCGGTCGTCACCGGGGTGGCGCTGTACCTGAGACGGATCCGGTTGGGCCTGCAGATCGCGGCGGCCGGGGTGCTCGGCTGGGTGGTCGCCGACGCTGTTGGCGGGCTCCTCGGTCGCAGGCCGATGCCGGTCGCACTGCTCGCCGACGCGGCCACACTGCACCTGCCCGGGCCAGGCGGTTTCGCGTTCCCTGCCGCGCACGCGGCGACGATCGCGGCGATGGCGACGGTCGCCGCGCCCTATCTCAGGCCGCACTACCGCTGGATCGCATGGGCGGTGGTCGTGCTGGTCGCGACGGCCGACGTCTACCTGGGCACCCAGCTGCCGCTGGGCGCGTTGGCGGGCGTATTTCTCGGCTGGGGCATCGGCGCGGCGTTCCATCTGGCGTTTGGTGCCCCGGGCCGCCGGACCTCGATACCTAACATTCGGTGGGCGCTGGAGCGCGTCGGGCTCCAGCCGGTGGAGATCGTCACCGTCCGGGGGCATTGGCTGGGACCACTGGAGTACTCGGCCACCACCGCGAACGGGCCCACGCTGCGGGTCGAGGCGGTACGGCGGTTGCACCGACGGGCAGGTCCGTGGTACCGGCTTCGTCGGCTGCTGGCCTCATTGGAGGTAGAGGACGAGCCGGCCCTCTCGAGCGTCCACCACGAGACCGACCACGAGGCGCTCGTCACGGTGCTCGCGCAGCGGGCAGGCGTGCGCAGCCCGTCCGTGCTGCTGACCTGCGAGACGCGGCATCACGCACCCCTGCTGGTGCGTGAGCAGATCGACGGCCGCAGGCTCACCGACCTGCCCCGTGAGGAGATCGACGACCGGTTGCTCGACGCGATCTGGGGGCAGGTGGCCACCCTCGCCGCGGCCCGGATAGCCCACCACGACCTGCGCGCCCGGAACATCCTCGTCGACCGGTCGGGCGACCCGTGGCTGATCAACTTCACCTTCGCCAGGATCGGGGCGTCGGCGGCGCGGACAGGACAGGACATCGCCGAGGCGCTGGTCGCGCTCACCGCTCTCGTCGGCGTGGCACGCACGGTCGACAGCGCTTGCCGGGTTCTCGACCCCGGCCGCCTCGAACCCGCGCTGGTCTACCTGCAGCCGCTGGCGTTGCCACGGCGGATCCGCAAGCAGATGCGGCAGGAACGCTACCTGCTCACCGACCTGCGCGAGACGCTCGCGGAACGAATCGACCGGCCGATCCCCACCTTCCGCTCCCCGGTCCGCCCGGCGACGGTGGTGAGCCTGGTGTTGCTGGGGGGTGCCGTCTACACCGTGCTCCCGCAGCTGTCGAGCATGCGCGAGGTGATCGCCTCGTTCCTCACCGCGGACTGGATGTGGCTGGTCGTGTCGACCGTAACGGGGTTCGTGGCGATCGTGCTGTCCGGGGTGTCGATCATGGGTTCATCGGCGACCGCGTTGCCGTTCTGGAAGACGACCGCCGTGCAGGTCGCCGCGGCGTTCACCGGCCGCACCACCCCGGGTGGGGTCGGGTTCTTCGGGGTCAACATCGCGTTCATGGAGCGCCGAGGTTTCCGCCGCGCGAGCGCCCTCGGGGTGACCATGCTGAACATGGCGGCCACAAGCGTCGTCGGCGGCCTCTGGTGCCTGGTCGGCCTGCTCGCGATCGGGGGGCGCTCGCTGGAGGGCCTCGGCATCCCCGAGGGATGGCCCATAGCGGCGGCGGTCGGCGTGCTGGTCGTCGTGGTCGGGCTGCTCGCCACTCCGCTCGGCCGACGCCGGTTGGTCCAGCCTGCGCTGCCGGTGGTCCGGGAGCTGCTCGGCACCCTGCGGAAGCCCGTGCGGGCGCTCCAACTGTTCGGTGGCGTCACCGGATACCTGATCATCTCCGGTCTCGGGCTGGCGGCCGCCCTCGCCGCGTTCCACGCGCCGGTTCCGGTGTTCGGCGTGATCGCGGTGTTCATGGTCGGCCAGACCCTCGGCCACATCGTGCCCATCCCGGGCGGGATCGGCCCGACCGAGGCGCTGATGATCGGGGGCCTGACGGCGTTGGGCATCGTCCCGACCGTGGCCGTGGCTGCGGTCCTCGCCGCCCGGCTGCTGACGTACTGGCTCCCGGTGCTGCCAGGTGTCGCGGTCTTCCGGTACCTGCAGCACCACGGGATCGTGTGAACGTCACCTGCCGAGGCGCCCGGTCAGGGTCTTGATTTATACAACTTGCGCTTGTATTAATTGAGGGACTCGACGAACGGTGGTGACCATGGCTCACTCCTGCGGCTCGCCCGACCGCATCCCGCCCGGGCGGTCGCCTGGCGACCGTGCCGACGCCGATGTTCAGGGCCACTGGCTTGTTCAGGGCCACTGGCTGCTGGCCAGGCTCGGCAAGCACGTTTTGCGTCCCGGCGGGGCCGGTCTCACCTCGACCCTGCTGGACCGGGCGGATGTGATCGGTGCGGACGTCGTCGAGTTCGCACCTGGCGTCGGCCGTACCGCACGCGACATCCTCGACCGGCACCCGCGCTCCTACCTCGGCGTCGATCGGGACGCTGCGGCCGCGGAGACCGTGCGCAGGCTGGTCGCAGGCCGCGGCACCACGGTCGTCGCCGATGCCGCGGCCACCGGGCTGCCCGACGGATCGGCCGACGTCGTGGTCGGCGAGGCGATGCTCAGCATGCAGGGCGACAAGGCCAAGAGCGCGGTGGTCGCCGAGGCGGCACGGGTGTTGCGGCCCGGTGGCCGCTACGCGGTGCAGGAGCTCGCCCTCACTCCCGACTCGCTGCCCGACGACGTCGGGATCGGCATCCGGCAGGATCTCGCCCGCTCCATCAGGGTCAACGCACGGCCGGGGACCGTGATCGAATGGCGGGTCCTCCTCGAGAAGCACGGGCTGGTCGTCGACCACGTGGACACCGTCCCGATGGCCCTCCTTCAGCCCCGGCGGATCATCGCCGACGAAGGCGTGCTCGGCGCTCTCCGATTTGCCGGGAACCTGCTCACCCATCCCGACGCGCGACGCCGGGTGATGAGCATGAGACGTACCTTTCATGCCCACCGCAGCCACCTGGTGGCCGTCGCGATCACCGCACGCAAACCCTGGAGGCCGACGGGCACGGAACGATGACCGCGCGGCGCAGCCGCGCCCAGCACGGTGGTCAGCCCGTCGCGAGCTGGCGCAGGACGTACTGCAGGATTCCGCCGTGGTGGTAGTACGCCGCCTCGGCGGGGGTGTCGATCCGCACGGTCGCGGGGAACTCGCGGGTCCGCCCGTCCTGCTCGGCGCGGACGGTGACCTCGCGCGGGAGCGGGTCGGCGCCGGCCAGGCCCGTGATCGAGTAGAGCTCGTGGCCGGTCAGGCCGAGGCTGGCCACCGACTCGCCGTCACGGAACTGCAACGGCAGCACACCCATGCCGATCAGGTTCGACCGGTGGATCCGCTCGAACGAGGTGGCCAGCACCGCCTTGACCCCGAGCAGCAGGGTGCCCTTGGCCGCCCAGTCGCGCGAGGAGCCCGACCCGTACTCGCCGCCGGCGAGCATGAGCAGCGGCACGCCGTCGGCCGCGTAGCGCATCGCCGCGTCGTAGATCGTCATCTGCTGCCCCTCGGGTAGGTGGCCGGTGAGCCCACGCTCGGTGCCGGGAGCGAGCAAGTTGCGCAGCCGGATGTTGGCGAACGTGCCGCGGATCATCACCTCGTGGTTGCCTCGCCGTGAGCCGTAGGAGTTGAACTCCCGCGGCGTCACCCCGTGTTCGATGAGGTAGCGCCCCGCAGGCGAGTCGGCTTTGATCGCGCCGGCCGGGGAGATGTGATCGGTGGTCACCGAGTCGCCGAGCAGGGCCAACACCCGGGCGCCGGTGATGTCGCGCAGCGGTTCGGACTCGCGTGGGTTCCCGTCGAAGTAGGGGGTCTGCGGACGTAGGTGGAGGAGTCGTCCCAAGCGAACATGTCACTGGTCGGCACGGGCAGGCTGCGCCAGTTGTCGTCGCCTGCGAAGACGTCGGCGTAGCCTGCGGTGAACATCTCCGCGCGCAGGCACGCCCCGACCATCTCGTCGATCTCGGCGGTGGTGGGCCAGATGTCGCGCAGGTACCTCCTGCAGCAGCACCCGGGCCGGGGTGAACTGGATCTCCGTGCCGTGCTCGGCCGTCGGATCCCACGCCGCCAACGCGCGGATCTGCTCGACGGTGACGCGCACCCCGTCCTCGTTCGCAGCAGGTTCTCCAGCAGCACCTTCAACCCGTACGGCAGCCGCGCCGAGCCCGCCACCCGGTTCAGCCGGAAGAACTCATAGCCCGTGCCGCCCACATCCAGCCGGTCGCGCGCCCCGAAACTGTTCCTCGACATGCCTTCCTCCTGAGCCACAGGAACGTGAGCCGGTCGGCTCACCGGTGCCTGCGCAGCGCGCGGTGATCGTCGCGAGCCGGACGTTCTCGGCGTTCGATCACCGAGAACGTCCGGCTCGCGACGATCACCACGCGATCACACGGCGCGCACGAACTTCAGCCGCCACGTCTGCGGGCCGCGCTCGACGTAGTCCACCGTGAACAGTCCCGGATTGCGCTGCTCGATCTGGGCCAGGAGCGGCAGCGGGTCGTGCGGGGCGATCAGCACCAGCCCGCTTCCCGGGTGCACCGAGTCCAGCGCTCCGAAGATCGTGGCGTGGCGGATCGCGTGCGGGATCGCGCGGGCGTCGAGCTCCGGGTAGCCCGGAGCGTCGACCTCGCCGCAGCCGCAGCGGTGACCGTCCGCGTGCGAGTGCCCCACCTGGTCGTCCTCGCGCGAGCCGCCGAGCAGCTCGTGCATCCCGGCCAGGAGATCGGCGAGGGCGACGTCGGGCGCGGCGGCCAGCAGCGGCAGGATCAGTTCGTTCTCCTTCGCCAGGTGGGCGGCGAACATCACCCGCAGGGCGTGGCCCGCCGCCGCCGCCCTCGTCGGGTCCGGCGCGGCGGAGATCTCGCGGACCAGGCTGGTGATCACCTGGTGCTCGTCGAGCATCCCGTCCACGAGGAGCCGGGCCTCGGCTGTCCGGTGGGCTGCGGGGTAGAGCGCCTTCTCCTCCGCGAGCGCGTGGGGGACCAGCTCCCGGTTGCACCATTCGACGAGCTCCCGGCGCTCACGGTCGGTGGCCGCCCCGCGCGCAACCGCGCCGAGGAGCGCCTCGACTCGCAGGTCCAGCGCCCCCGCCAGCTGGGCGTGGTGCTGCTCCACCGCGTCGACGGCGGCGGCCTCGGCCTCGTTCGACGCGATGACGACGTTGTTCATGGCTGATACCTCCCGTTGGACGCCGGATGCGCCGTCGTGGCGACTTTACTACACTCGATTCCGTGAAAAATAACCGTGCCGGGGCGGGTCCGCGGCCGGCGCGCCGAGTACCACGACGGCCGGCGCTGTCGGCGTCAAGGGAATCGGTTCTCGAGGTCCTCGACGACCAACCGGGGCCGGTCTCCATCGCCGCACTGGCCACCGTGACCGGGCTGCACGCCAACACCCTGCGCGAGCATCTCGACGCCCTCGCCGACGCCGGGCTGGTGCGCCGGGAGCGGGCCCCCGCCGCGGGACGGGGCCGCCCGGCCTGGCTCTACAGCGCGATCCCCGACGAGGAGCTGCCCACCGGCGTCGCCGAGTACGCCGGGCTCGCGTCGGCGCTCGCCGAGGTGATCGAGCAGACGAGCAGCACGCCGCGCAAGGATGCGATCGAGGCGGGACGGCGGTGGGGTCGGCAGCTCGCCACCGACACGGGACCGGGAAGCGGAGGAGGGGCGCAAGCCCGGCGACGCGTCGTGGGGCTGCTCGACGGCCTCGGGTTCGCCCCGCAGCCGGACGCGCGACACGCGGTGGTCAGGCTGACCCGCTGTCCGCTGCTCGAGGCGGCGAGCCGGCACCCCGAGATCGTCTGCGGGGTGCATCTCGGGATCGTCCGTGGGGCCGTGGAGGTGTACGGCGGAGACGCCGAACACGCCGACCTGCTGGCGTTCAGCGAGCCGGGTGCCTGCAGGCTCGACCTGGCGCGCCCACGCCACGACGAGCGGCGACCTTGACCGGTCTCGCACCGCGACCGACTGGGTGGGTGTCCGGCCGATGCCGTCACGGTTTGCGGGCGAGGACCGCGCCGTTCGCGCCGGGAGCCTCGAACGACACGGTCTGGACGTCCACGAACCCGGTGGCGTGCAGCCATTGCTCGTACTCCGTCGCGGTGTAGTTGCGCCCCACCGTTTCCACCAACATGTTCAGGCTCATCAAGGCGGCGGCGGGTGGCCCGGTCTTCTCGTCGTTGACCAACAACTCGCTGATCACAATGCGACCGCCGGGAGGCAAGGCCGCAAAGCACTTGCGCAAGATCGCCAGGTCCTGCTCTGGTGTCCAGTCGTGCATGATCATGGACAGCAGCACGACGTCATGGCCTGCTGGGAGCTCGGGGTCGGCGAGGAAGTCGCCCGGGGCGACCGCGATGCGGTCCTCGTAGCCTGCTGCCCCGATCTTCTTCGTGGCGATCTCGCAGATCGGCGGCAAATCGAACACCGTTGCCCGCAGGTCGGGGTAGCGCCGGCACAGCTCGATGTCATAGGCCCCGGAGCCGCCGCCGACGTCGAGCAGGGCGGTGGAGGCGGACAGGTCGACGTGTGCGCCGAGTTCGCGCGCGGTGAACGTCGACAGCGAGTGCATCGCCTCCCAGAACAGGGCCAGCAGCATAGGGTCCTCGCTGTCGAATATGTGCGCCTGCTCGTCGGGGTTCCAGCTCGTCGGCCGGTTGGTTCGCACCGCCTCGGTCAGCCTGCCCCAAGCCGGGTAGAGCCTGCGGTCGAGCATGTGCACCCAGCCGCCGAAGTGGTAAGCCTTGCCGGACACGAGGAACTCGTCAGCCAGCGCGCTGTTGACGTAGCGCCCGTCCCGGCGCTCGAGCAAGCCGATGGACGCGCACGCGGTAACCAGCAACTCAACGGGCCGCTGGCCGATGCCCAGTATCTCGGCAAGTTCGTCGATGGTGTGACCGTCGGTGTTGGACAGACGGGTGAAGAGGTCCAGCTCGTTGGCGGTCGCGAGCGCCTTGAACGACCAGAAGCCGATGGAGAGCTGCATCAGCGGCAGGGGCGAGACCGTGGGCAGGTCGTGGTCGGCAACGCGCGGTTCGACGGCCGCGTTCGTCCCGGTCGGAGTGGCCCGGTCCTGATCACCGGTGTTGTGCATGAGACTCTCCTTCCCCCGCGTGGCGTCCTCGCGCGTTCATGGTTCGGTTTCTCCGCCCGGCGACCGCGTCCCAGGGCCTCCCGGTTTGGTCTGCTCCTGGCGTTTCCCGCTACTCCCGGACTGTGGTTCGGGATGCTCCGGCGGGACCGGACCCGGCGGCAAGCTCGACCCGTCCGAGCCCTGGCCGGGCCCGAATGGACCCGCGCTGGTCAGGCGGGGCCCGGCGCAAATGTGGTGGGGCGTGCACCAACGCGCGTTCGGGTGCCGCCACGGTTGCCCGTCCTGGTGCGGACACGGGACACTGGCAGCCGGATGAGACGGTGAGCGGTCTGCGGTGATCGGTGTGAAGGGCGCCTTCGGTGCATGGGGTGGCGTGCGCTGGGAGCCTGTGGCCGCCGCGCTGATACTCGGCGTTGGCTGCAGTGGGTTCCTGCTCGCGACCGGCCTCGACGCCTTCACGCCGCTAGAGATGATCGTGCTGTTGCCGGCGGGCTGGTCTTTCCTCGGGAGCGGACTCGCTCTCTGGGCGCGGCGTCCCCTCAACCACACGGGGCCCCTGCTGACCTGGACCGGGGTGTCCTTCAACGCGGGCCTGCTGCAGAACTCGTCCATCCCGGTGCTCGTGGCCATCGCGCAATGGATCCGCCCCGTACACCTGGCCCTGTTCCTCTGGGTGCTGCTGGCGTTCCCGACCGGGAGGCTGGCGTCCGCGGCCGCCCGCGTCCTGGTCGTGGCGGCGTTTGTGAACCTCGTGGTGGTGTTCCATCTGCCGCTGGTATCGCCGGCGCTTGCTGTCGCCAAGAACGTGAGCTTCGCGGCAGGCGCGGTGCTCTTCCCCGCCGCGACGGTCTTGCTGCTGCGTCGCTGGTTCGACGGCAGCCCGGCGTGGCGGCGGGCGGTCAGCCCGGTGCTGTGGCCAGGCGCCGCCACCCTCCTCGCGCTCGCGTACTACGACATCACGGGGTTCTTCGCCGAGCCGAGCGTCGCCTCGATCTGGGTGTTCTTCTTCGCGTTCGCACTGATCCCGTTCGCGTTCCTCGCGGTACTGCTACGGGGGCGGTTGGCGCGGGCGTCGGTCGCGGAACTCGTCGTCGAGCTGGAGCAGGAGGCGGCGACGGGCGGCCTGCGAGGGGCGCTCGCCCGGGCGCTCGGCGACCCAACAGCGATGGTGGCCTACTGGTTACCGCAGGAGGGTCGATACGTCAACGCCGCGGGTCACGACATCGAGCTGCCTGCCGAGGGCAGTGGGCAGACCGTCGCGGTGGTCGAGCGGGACGGACGACGCGTCGCCGCGATCATCCACGACGAAGCCCTCGCCGACGAACCCGAGTTGATGCGTGCTGTGACCGCGGCCGCCGCGCTTGCCCTCGACAACGAGCGGCTGCAGGCGGAGCTGCGCGCACGCCTGGAGGAGCTGACGGCGTCCCGAGCCCGGATCGTCGAAGCGTCCGCCGAGGAACGCAGGCGGCTCGCGCGCAACCTGCATGACGGCGCGCAGCAGCGCCTGACCTCGGTGACGATGGCGCTGGGACTGACCGAGGCACCGCCTGCGCAACGATCCGGACGCCGCTCGCACCTCCCTGAAACAGGCGCGACAGACCCTTGCGGCCGCGCTGGCCGATTTGCGAGACCTCGGCCGCGGGATCCACCCCGGTGTACTGACCGACGGAGGGCTGCGCCCAGCGCTCGAGGACCTGGCGTTCGTCACGCCGATGCCCGTCCAGATCGTCTCCGACCTGGACAGTGAGCGCCTGCCCACCCAGATCGAGGAAGGCGCCTACTACGTGATCGCCGAATCGCTGACGAACGTGGCCAAGCATGCAGACGCGACGTCGGTAACCGTGGAATTGTCCCATCGAGACGGCTCGTTGCAGGTGGTCGTCCGCGATAACGGCCGAGGTGGCGCCGACCCTGCACGCGGCACCGGCCTGCACGGCCTCGCTGACCGGGTGCACGCGCTCGGCGGCACGCTGTCGGTGCGCAGCGACGACGGCGAGGGAACCGAAATCCAGGCGAGCATCCCGTGCGCGTAGTGCTCGCCGACGACTCAGTGCTGCTGCGCGAGGGACTGGCCCGGCTGCTCACCGAGGCCGGGTTCGAGGTCATCGGACAGGCAGCCGACGCAGGCAACCTACTGGCGCTCATCGCGGCGGACCCACCGGACGTGGCGGTCGTCGACATCCGCATGCCGCCCGGCCCGGACGGCGGGATCCGAGCGGCCCGGACGATCCGCGACCGTCACCCCGGGGTCGGGGTACTGGTGCTCTCCCAGTACGCCCGCCCCAGCTACGCGTTCGCGCTGCTCGCCGAGGGCGCCGACGGCGCCGGATACCTGCTCAAAGACCGCGTCGGGGACCTCGCCGAGCTGACCGAGGCCCTCGAGCGGGTTGGACGCGGCGGCTCGGTATTGGACTCGGCCGTGGTCGCCCAACTCGTCGGGCGCCCCCGGCCGGCCGTCTCGCCGATGTCGAAACTCACCGCGCGGGAACGTGAGGTGCTCGCCCTCATGGCCGAGGGACGGTCGAACCAGGCGATCTCCGAGCGGCTCGTCGTCACCGGCCGCACAGTCGAAAAACACGTCAACGCGATCCTCGGAAAACTCAGCATCCGCGCCGACCCCAGCGATCACCGCCGAGTGCTCGCTGTTCTCGCCTACCTGCGCACCCCGTAACAAGTGTTGGGATCCGTTATGCCCTGCTCTCCTTCATGCCCCGCTCTCCTTCGTGTCGCTTTCATGTTTCGTGGGACAACATGGTGGCGAACGCCGTGCGCGTCGCCCCTGCGGGCAGCACGGTCACGGTGGCGAGCGGGCGGGAACGCGGGTGGGCGTGGGCGGCGGCCGTGCACAGTCGGCCCGGCGAGGGCAGCACCTTCGTGCTGTGGCTGCCCGAGCGCCCCGCAGGCGGCGTGCCGCGTGCCACCGCGGCCCCGGCGGGCGATCCCCTGGCCCGGTCCGGGCCGCCGCTGACCGACCCCCAGCCCGCAGCCTGGACGTGATGGCGTTCACGGCACCGTCTGGAAGCGAACCATGACCAACGAGGCCCCGTTGACGGGCAGGGGAGTATCGAGGGATGGCACGCCACGGGGACACGGAGATCGATCGGGCGTTGGAGGTCGTGGTCAGCGAGATCAACAGTTTGACGGAGCGACAGGACGGCGGCCCCGGCGTCGTGCTCACGGTGGGTGGCCTGGTCATCGGCGGGACGATCATTCCTGACTGGCAGTGGTTCGACGAGGTCGAGCATGCGGCCCAGGCGGCGTTCACGGTGCACACCGGCGGCTCCATCGACGACGAGCACGGTGGCTGGGCGAGGCTGTTACGAGGCATCAGCGAGTCGCTGGTACGGGACCGCGAGGAGCACCGTGCTGCACAGAATGTGATCGGGGGTCTGTCGGAGAGCTACCGCCGCCTGCTCGCTCGGGAGGACCGGACCACCTGCATTCACCTCAGTGATGCCCGGGTGCTCGCTTCCGGGGTCAGTCCCCTGCCGCCGGGCGGGATGCATTGGCGAGGACGGCTGTCGGAGGTCTCGGGATGGTCATTCGGACACCTGGGTGAGCCGTCGAGGGCGTAGGGGTAGTCCTGGCGGGCGACGGACCAGGCACAGGCGTGCAGCCGCGGCCACCGTGCGCAAGGCGTATCGTTGGTAACGTAGAGAGCATTCTGCACGTGGGCGGTCTGGCCCACGTGTTCCTCGGCGAACGCTGACACCGGACGGCTGATCGTCCGGGATGCCGGAGCACGGACATGAGGTCCGCACCCACCACGTTACAACCCTCCGCGGGCGCGAGCGCCGCCTCGGATGATCGCGAGCCGCTCCTGCCGCCTGGGGCGTCGTCGGAGCAGGCGCACCGGGTGATGGTCACGGCGGGGCAGCGTGGCAACGCGGACGGTGTCGCGGCGTTGCTGTTCCCGTCCGCGCTCGCGTCCTGAGCCGCGCGGCCCGCTCATTTGAAAACGACAGAGGTGCATCATGACCATGATCGACGTGCGCCGGTCCCGATCTCGGAACCGAGGCGCGGAATCGTGAAGATCCTCAGCCGGGGGTTCCGCCGCTCCCACAGGTCCGCGGCCCACCGCGATCGAATCCCGAGCGACGACGGTACGGAGACGCGCCCGGGTACGGAGCCGCACCCGTTGCCCCGGCGGAACACGCCCGCCGGCGGCGAGAACCACCTCACCGACGCGCGCGGCGACGTCGTCTACGTCGGGTGCGACGCATCCGAGATGTTCCGGCTGCTCGCCACAGCCACCGCGCGGGCAGGCTCGCCGCAGCGCCCGCACCCGCAGGCCCCTCCCGAACGCCGACCCGTGCCAGGACCGAGGACCTCATGAGCTCCACCGTCACCATCGTCGTGATCGTCGTCGTCGTACTGCTGATCGTGTTGGTGTCGGCGGTGCGCGTGATCAAGCAGTACGAGCAGGGGGTGTTGTTCCGGCTCGGCCGGGTGCTGGGGGCGCGGCAGCCCGGGCTGCGGGTGATCATCCCGTTCGTCGACGTGTTGCGTCGGGTGTCGCTGCGGATCGTCACGATGCCGATCCAGTCCCAGGGCATCATCACCCGGGACAACGTCAGCGTCGACGTGTCGGCGGTGGCCTATTTCCGGGTGACCGACGCGGTGAAGTCCGTGGTGGCGATCGAGAACGTCACCGCCGCGATCGACCAGATCGCCCAGACCACGCTGCGCAAGGTGGTCGGTCAGCACACGCTGGACGAGACGCTGTCCGAGACGGACCGCATCAACATCGACATCCGCGAGATCCTGAGGCACGTCGACTGGGGGTGGGTACGCTGTCGAGTTGAAGGACATCCAGCTGCCCGAGAGCATGAAGCGGGCGATGGCGCGTCAGGCCGAGGCCGAGCGGGAGAAGCGCGCGAAGATCATCAGTGCGGAGGGTGAGTCGTTGGCCGCCGCCGCGCTCGGGGACGCCTCCGACATCATGATGGCCCACCCGCTGGCGCTGCAGCTGCGCAACCTGCAGAGCCTGGTCGAGCTGGGCGTGGACAAGAACACCACGGTGGTGTTCCCCGCCCCGTTGATGAGCACCATCGGGGAGCTCGGAGCGTTCCTCGCCCGGGAGAACGCCGCCGCCGCCCCCGCCCTGACGGAGCCCGCGCCGCAGCCGGTTCCGGCGGCATCCGTCGTCGCGGCGACGCCGACCGCCGCCGACCTTCCGGACCGCACACGCGCGGCCGTGAACGGCGCACCGGGACCGTGACGACGCAGAGCCTGCGGCGGAAGGTCGAGCTGTCCTACTGAACGGTGGCAGGGATCCCCCTTTTACCGATCCGCTGAGGACAGGGCGGGGGCGATCCAGGTGAGCGCGTCGCGCAGCACGACCGAGAACTTGGTGTCCGGCTCGGGTTGCAGCCAGCGCTGTGCGGCGACCCGGGCTGCCGCGGATACGGCTGCGGCCAGCACCTCGGGCCCGAGCGCGCCCGGGCGGTCGGTACCAGTGCGGGCCGCGATCGCTTCGGCCAGGGGTCGCTCGATCGCGGCGATGGTGTCGAGGAACTCCGCCTGCAGGGCGGGTGCGGAGGTGATCAGCGCGAGCGTGTCGCGGTCGGGTTCTCCCTCACCGGAGTACTGCTCGATGAGCGCGCCGACGACGGCCTGCTCGAGTGGCTCGTCGGTGGGGCGCTTGCTCAGCCCCGCCGCGACACGGGCACCGCGTTCCGCGGCGAGCGCGACAATGATCGCTTGCTCCCGGCTGGAGAAGTAGTTGTTGTAGGTGCGCGGTGACACCCCGGCGGCCTCGGCGATGTCGTCGACTCGAACGTTCTGCGGTCCGTGTTCACGGGCCAGCCGTAATGCGGCGGCGCTGAGGGCTTTCCTGGTGGCGAGCTTCTTGCGCTCGCGCATACCGCCGCTGTCGTTGCCGTTCATGCCTGGCAGCGTACGGAAAATATGCGTGCACGCATACCTGCGTGCACGCAATTTCCGTGTAGAGTAGCGGTTAGCACTCGGAGCATGGGAGTGCTGATGCGGGTGGTCGGCGTCGGCGAGGCCACGGCTGGAAGCCGTCCGTCGCGTGCATCGGTGCCGACTGCTCCCTACACGAGCTGCTGGAAAGGACGTCCGTCATGGCGAAAATGATCGCTTTCGACGAGGAGGCACGGCGCGGGCTGGAGCGCGGCATGAACGTCCTCGCCGACGCCGTCCGAGTGACGCTGGGCCCGAAGGGCCGCAACGTCGTGCTGGAGAAGAAGTGGGGTGCGCCCACCATCACCAACGATGGTGTGAGCATCGCCAAGGAGATCGAGCTGGAGGACCCGTGGGAGAAGATCGGGGCCGAGCTGGTCAAGGAAGTGGCCAAGAAGACCGACGACATCGCGGGTGACGGCACCACCACCGCCACTGTGCTGGCGCAGGCGCTGGTCCGCGAGGGTCTGCGCAACGTGGCCGCGGGCGCGAACCCGATGGCGCTCAAGCGCGGCATCGAGAAGGCCGTCGAGGCCGTCTCCGAGGCGCTGCTGAAAAGCGCCAAGGAGGTCGAGACCAAGGAGCAGATCGCGGCCACCGCGTCGATCTCCGCGGGCGACACGGCCATCGGCGACCTGATCGCCGAGGCGATGGACAAGGTCGGCAAGGAAGGCGTCATCACCGTCGAGGAGTCGCAGACCTTCGGGCTGGAGCTGGAGCTCACCGAGGGCATGCGGTTCGACAAGGGCTACATCTCGCCCTACTTCGTCACCGACGCCGAGCGCATGGAGGCCGAGCTGGAGGACCCGTACATTCTGCTGGTCAGCTCCAAGATCTCCACGGTCAAGGACCTGCTCCCGCTGCTGGAGAAGGTCATGCAGACCAGCAAGCCGTTGGCGATCATCGCCGAGGACGTCGAGGGCGAGGCGCTGGCCACGCTGGTGGTCAACAAGATCCGCGGCACCTTCAAGTCGGTCGCGGTCAAGGCCCCGGGCTTCGGCGATCGCCGCGAGGCGATGCTCACCGACATGGCGATCCTCACCGGCGGTGAGGTGATCTCGGAGAAGGTCGGGCTGAAGCTGGAGAACGCGGACCTGTCGCTGCTGGGCCAGGCCCGCAAGGTCGTGGTCACCAAGGACGAGACCACCATCGTGGACGGCGCGGGCAACGCCGAGCAGATCTCCGGGCGGGTCAACCAGATCCGCAACGAGATCGAGAAGACCGACTCCGACTACGACCGCGAGAAGCTGCAGGAGCGCCTGGCCAAGCTGGCGGGCGGGGTTGCGGTGATCAAGGCCGGGGCGGCCACCGAGGTGGAGCTCAAGGAGCGCAAGCACCGCATCGAGGACGCCGTGCGCAACGCGAAGGCGGCCGTGGAGGAGGGCATCGTCGCCGGTGGCGGCGTGGCGCTCATCCAGGCGGGCGCGGGCCTGTTCGAGGGCCTGGGCCTGGAGGGCGACGAGGCGACCGGCGCCAACATCGTCAAGGTCGCGCTGGAGGCCCCGCTCAAGCAGATCGCGATCAACGCGGGCCTCGAGGGCGGTGTGGTCGCGGAGAAGGTGCGCGGGCTGAAGGAGGGCTGGGGGCTGGACGCGGCCACCGGCAAGTACACCGACCTGATCAAGGCGGGCATCATCGACCCGGCCAAGGTCACCCGCTCGGCGCTGCAGAACGCGGCCTCGATCGCGGCCCTGTTCCTCACCACCGCGGTCGTCATCGCCGACAAGCCGGAAAGGAACTCGGCGGGCACCGGGTCCAACATGGGTGGCATGGACTACTGATCCTGGTCCCTGGGAACCTCTCCGACGTGCCAGCTCCTGGGCCGACGGCCGCGAGGTTGCCGAACACCATCACAATCGTTGTGTGTCTGGCCGCAACGCGCCGTGAAGCCGGTAACCGACAATTTCACTGACCAGAACCGCAGCCTGCGCACCGAGCGTGAGATAGGTGAACCCCTCTACGCGGCCAGGCGACCCCCATGCTTCGTGCAGGGCCGTCGTGAACGCGCGGTCCTCGCCGTCCTCCAACGCCAGATCAAGGGTGTGCCCGCTGCGGACGAAGACCTCGATGCGGCACGTCATCGCCTGAGAGTAGTAGGGCTCATCAGTGGTGGCCCAGCCCGCCGGTGGGGAGCATCGCCTGATCACTCTGAGACACCCATCAGGCCAGCGCCAGGCGTGCTGATTATGCCTACCTCGCCAGCCGAGGACCGGTGTCCCGCAACGGCATCAACGACCACATCGGCATAACCCGGAGGTCGGCATAATGGAACCAGCAGCGCTGCTCGCGGGTGGTGGGGAAGTCCTCGCGCAGCGCGCCCCAGAACCCGAGCGCGCCGTCCCCGCTGGCCAGGACGGGGGCGCGCATGCCGCGGCGGGCACAGTCCCTGAGGAGGTCGGCCCAGGACTCTGTCGACTCCCGGTACCCGTCGGCCAGCGCGACCAGCTCCTTCCGCCCGTCGGCCCGCACGCCGAATGCCGTCGCCCATAGGTATACGTAGTCCACCTCGGACAGATCCCGGGCGGCGAACGTGCGCCTGCTCGGCCTTCCAGGTCTCGACCAGCTTTTTAGCCCCTCTGTGTCGCCCGCGCGGCCGACGAAACGTCGGGCCCTGCGCTCGAAGTCGACATGAGCGGGGTTTGGGCGGGGCAAAACCCCGCTCATGTCGACTTCGAGCGCCGTCCGACACCGGCAGGCGGCCTCCCCTCCTCTACCATCTACACCCGCCGCGCACGCCGACCGTCAATTGCCGGACGTTCTTTAGCTTAGTGATCACCGAGCTGGACAGGGCCGCCGAGCTGCCGAGGAACTGCCCGAACGCGGGACCGAGGGCGGCCAGGCCGAAGCCATCCGCGTCCCACTGGCCGACGGAACTCTGGTGAAGCTCCCCGTCGCGCCCGACTCGACGCTCAACCCGTCGCTGCTGACCCTCTCCGACGTGTTCGGCACCGGCTACCACGCCGCCACGATTGGCGGCGTCACCCCGGGCAGCCGGGTGACCGTGATCGGCGACGGAGCGGTGGGGCTCATGGCGGTGCTGTCGGCCAAGCGCCTCGGCGCCGCGCAGATCATCCTCATGGGCCGCCACCAGGCCCGCACCGACCTCCGCCGCGAGTTCGGCGCCACCGACGTGGTCGCCGCCCGCGGCGAGGACGGCATCGCGCAGGTGCGCGATCTGACCGGCGGACACAGCTCGCACGTCGTGCTCGAAGCGGTCGGACACATGCCCGCCTACGAACAGGCCATCGGTGTCGTCCGGCCCGGCGGCGTGATCAGCCGCGTCGGCGTGCCACAGTACGAGGACGCACCCATCGGCTTCGGCAGCCTGTTCGGGCGCAACATCCGCCTCGCAGGCGCCCCCGCCCCGGTACGCGCCTACATCGAGGAACTCCTGCCCGACATCCTGGACGGCACCATCGAACCGGGGAGAGTCTTCGACGCCACCGCGAACCTCGACGGCGTCCCGGCCGGATACCAGGACATGGACAACCGCAAGAGCCTGAAGGTCCTCATCCAGCCGTGAGACCGATCGGCCAGGGCTGGCTGACATCGAGGATCTACGACGTCCTGCCGCTGTCCCGAGCAGCGGAGGCGCACCGGCTGCTCGAAGACCGGCGGACCATCGGCAAGATCCTGCTCTCGACAGCCCCGCCGGGTAGGGTGTGAACCGATCCGTCCTTTACGCGAGATTGGGCGTGTCAGTCGAACAGGCGCCGGAACACGTTCGTGTCCGCCAGGTCGAGCAGTTCCTCGCCGCGCCCGGACAGAATCGTACGCAGCGCGTAGAGCGTGAAGCCCTTCGCCTGGGCGGCCGTGATCGTCGGTGGGATGGACAGCTCCTGCCGGGCGGTGACCACATCGATCAGGGCGGGTCCGTCGTGGTCGAACGCGACCTTGAGCGCGTCCGTAAGGTCGCCCGGGTGCTCCACGCGCTGACCATGGATGCCGATGGCGGTGGCGAGGTCGCCGAAGTTCGGGTTGTCCAGTTCGGTGCCGTAGTTCACGAACCCGGCCGCCTTCATCTCCAGTTCGACGAAGTTCAGTGACGAGTTGTTGAAGACGACGAGCTTGACCGGCAGCTTCAGCTGTCGCACGGTGATCAGCTCGCCGAGCAGCGTCGCGAGGCCGCCGTCGCCTGCGAGGGCGACGACCTGACGCTCCGGGAATGCCGACTGGGCACCGATCGCGTGTGGAAGGGCGTTGGCCATGGTGCCGTGGTTGAACGACCCGATCAGGCGCCGTCGGCCGTTCATCGTCAGGTAGCGGGCCGCCCACACCGTCGGGGAGCCGACGTCGGGGATGAACACCGCGTCGTCGGTGGCCAGATCGCTGACCAGCTTGGCCACATACTGCGGGTGGATCGGCGTGCGGCCACGGTCGTTGGTCGCCAGCTCGTCGAGGCCCTTGCGTGCCTTGGCGTAGTGGGCGGTCGAGGAGTCGAGGTGCTTGCGGTCGGTGCGGTCCTTCAGCAGCGGCAGCAATGCCTCGATCGTGTCTTTCACGCTGCCGACCAGGCCGAGGTCGATGGGCGTGCGCCTGCCGAGGTTCTCGCCGCGGATGTCGACTTGGATGATCTTCGCCTTCGACGGGTAGAACTGCCGGTAGGGGAAGTCGGTGCCCAGCATCAGCAGCACGTCCGAGCTCTCGATGGCCTTGTACCCGGAGGAGACCCGAGCAAGCCGGTCATGCCGACGTCGAAGGGGTTGTCGTACTCGATGAACTCCTTTCCCGCGCAGCGCATGCACCACCGGCGCCTTGAGCTTCTCCGCGACCGCGATCAACTGGGCGTGGGCCCCCTCGGTCCCTGCGCCGCCGAGGATCGTGATCTTGCTCGCCGCGTTGAGCAGGTCGGCCGCCTGCTGCAGCTGGGCATCCGCGGGTCGTATCACGCGCGGGGCGTAGGTGATCGGCGCGGATCGGCGCCCTGCGGGGCTCTCCTTGAGGAAGATCTCGCCGGGGATGACGACCACGGCGACACCGCGCTTCTCGATGGCGGTGCGCATCGCGATCTCCAGCACGTGCGGAAGCTGTTCGGGAATGCTCACCAGTTCGGTGTAAACCGACGCCTCGCGGAACAGATCCTGCGGGTGCGTCTCCTGGAAGTACGTGCTGCCGATCTCGGGGCCCGGGATCTGCGCCGCGATGGCCAGGACCGGGACGCGGCTGCGGTTCGCGTCGTATAGCCCGTTGATCAGATGCGTGTTGCCCGGCCCGCAGCTGCCCGCGCACACGGCGAGCTCACCGGTCAGCGCGGCCTCGGCAACGCCGCCGCCTCCTCGTGGCGGACATGCTGCCACGCGATCGCGCCGTCCCGGCGCAACGCATCGATGAAGCCGTTGAGGGAATCCCCGGGCAAGCCGTAAATCCGCTCGACCCCCGCTCCCCGGATGGTCTGAACGATGGCGTCGGCGATGGTCTGCATGGCGGCGCACCCCTCAGCGGTCGGATTCTCCTGGGCCGTGGTTCACTCGGCGGTGAAGAGTTCCTTGGCCACACCCATCGCGGCCATGCCCTTGGGCCAGCCGGCGTAGAGCGTGACGTGGGTGATCGCCTCGATGAGTTCCTCCCGGGTGACGCCGTTCTCGATGGCGCGACCAAGATGGAAACGTAGCTGGTCGGTGTCCCCGCCCGCGGTGAGGACGGCCACCGTGATGAGGCTGCGGTCGCGAGCGGGCAGCTCGGGCCGGTTCCAGATGTCGTCGAAGAGCATGTCGTCGGTGAGCTCGGCCAGCTTGGGAGCGAAGTCGCCGAGGGTCTTCCGTCCGCCTCCGACCTGCTTCGGTTGATCCGTCATGATGCTCTCCTTCTGCTGTCGTGATGCGGTGCCGCAGCTGCTGGCAGCCTTGGTGTTGTGGCCGGTGGGGAAGATCCTGCTCTCGACAGACGAGCTCACGACGCCCTGAGCGGCCCGCGCCGCCGACGTCGCCGCGGTGTCGGCCGTGACCACGGAAACGCCCCTCGTTCAGGAGGGGCGAGTGGATCCGCAGGACGATCGGTGAGCGTCAGGCCTCGGACGGACGCTGCGGACCGATGGCGAAGCGCAGTTCCTGCTGCCCATCGGTACCGGTCAGCGGCTGGACGTCGAGCACCTTGTCGTCGAGCACCTGGGCTGCGGTCGGCTCCAGGAACACGCTCACGCCGTCACCGGACAGCACGAGATCCTCGCCCTCGGGCTGGCCTGCCAACGCGAGCTCGAGTCCCTCCTCCGGGGACCGGGCGGAGATGCGCAGGCCGCCACCCGCGGGCAGCTCGGCGTCGGTGGTCAGCGACTTGATGGCTTCGGCCGCGAGATCGGTGATTGCCAACATGCCGTCCCACCCTACGGGGGTGGCTCGGGCCCCGCAGACCGAGCGACCGCCCACACCTCGATGGCGCGACGAACAGAGGATGACGACCGGCGGAGCTTGCGGTCGGGACGGCGCGGGTGGACCGTATTGTCGATGCTGGCGAGGTCACATCGGGGAGACCGCCATGGGCGATCCCACGGGATTTCTGCGAACGCCCCGCGAGACGGTACGAGGCAGGGCGGTGCCTCTGCGCCTACGGGACTGGCACGAGGTACGCGAGCCGGTCGGAGATGAGCAGGGGCGGAGGCAAGCGGGCCGATGCATGGACTGCGGGGTGCCCTTCTGCCACGCCGGGTGCCCGCTGGGCAATCTGATTCCGGACTGGAATGACCTGGTCTGGCGGGGTTTCTGGCAGCGCGCCGCGGATCGGCTGCACGCCACGAACAACTTCCCGGAGTTCACGGGCGTGCTGTGCCCGGCCCCGTGTGAGGACGCCTGCGTACTGTCGATCAACAGCGAGGCGGTCGCGATCAAGGACATCGAGCTACGGATCATCGACCGCGCCTACGCCCAAGGGTGGGTCACGCCGCGGCCGCCCGCCACCAGGACCAGCTGCACCGTCGCCGTCGTCGGCTCCGGTCCGGCCGGGCTGGCCGCCGCCCAACAGCTGACCAGAGCAGGTCATCAGGTCGTCGTTTACGAGCGGGCCGATCGGATCGGCGGGCTGCTGCGCTACGGCATTCCCGAGTTCAAGATGGAGAAGCGCCGATTGGACCGGCGCCTGGACCAGCTGCGGGCCGAAGGCACGTCCTTCCGGGCCGGGGTGGAGGTCGGCGTGGACCTGGCCGTCGAGCAGTTGCGGTCTGAATACGACGCGATCGTGCTCGCCTGCGGCGCCACACATCGACGGGAGCTGCCTCTGCCCGGGCGTGACTTGATCGGAGTACATCCGGCGATGGAGTACCTGACGTGGGCAAACCGGGTGCAGGAAGGTGATGTGGCGGAGTCTCCGATCTCGGCCGAGGGCAAGGACGTGGTCATCATCGGCGGCGGCGACACCGCCGCCGACTGTCTGGGCACCGTGCACCGCCAGCGGATCCGGTCGGTGGCCCAGATCGACATCCGGCCACGCCCGCCCGGCAGGCGCACGAAGGACATGCCGTGGCCGACCTACCCGGCGATCTACCGGGACTCCTGCGCACACGAGGAAGGCGGCGTCCGCCTGTTCGGGGTGGACACCGTCGAGTTCCTCGGTGACGACCAGGGGCGGCTGCGCGCGATCCGCGCCGTCGACGGGTTCCGCGACGATCGCAAACAGTTCCACCGGGCCGGTGCGGTGAGGGAGTTGCCCGCGCAGCTCGCGCTCATCGCACTCGGATTCGTCGGACCCGAACGCAGTCGGCTGCTCGCCGAGCTGGGTGTGGCGCTCGACGAGCGCTGCACCGTGGCCCGCGACGAGCACTTCATGACCAGCCGTGACGGCATCTTCGCCGCGGGCGACATCGGCCGCGGGCAGTCCCTTGTCGTGTGGGCCATCGCCGAGGGCAGGGCCGCTGCCGCAGGCGTGGATACCTACCTCACCGACCGTCACCTGCTGCCCTGCCCGATCCACCCGAACGACCTGCCCCTGCGATGAGACGGACTCCGCAGGCGAAACAGGGCCGGGACGAGCAGCGTTGACAAGACTCCACCTGTCAACGCGAGCACCGGGAAGCCTGCGCCTGCGACGACGACCCCGGACAGTGCGCCGCCTCCTGCTCCCCCGAGCGCGATCAGCACGTCCACCGTGCCTTGAACTCTTGCCCGGTTCTCGGTGACCGTCCCGTCGACCAGCAGAGCCGTTCCAGAGATCAGGCCTAGGTTCCAGCCCAGCCCCAGCAACGCCAGGGCCACGATCAGCAGCGACAACGAGTCGCCGTGCGCCGAGGCCGCGGTCAGCCCGGCCACGAGCAGCGTCACTCCCGCCGCCACCGCCATCGGTACCCGGCCGATCCGGTCTACCAGGGCACCGGTCACGAGCGACGGCAGGTACATCGCGCCGACGTGGACGCCGATGACCAGCCCGACCGCACCCAGGCCGTGCCCGTGCGCGCGCATGTGCACCGGGGTCATCGTCATGATGGCGACCATCGAGATCTGGGTCAGCACCATCACCGTTGCGCCGACGACGACCCGCGGTCCGATGTGTGGAACCGCCAGGTCATGCCCGCCTGCGCCGGCTCGGACCGCGACCCGCGTGTCCAGCTGGCGGGCGACAAGGAACGGATCGGGACGCAACAAGGCGAACAACACCGTGCCCGCGCCCAGATACGCCGTCGCCGCGAGCAGGAACGGTCCGGCCAATGGCGGCACGCCCACCGCCGTCGCCAACCGTCCCAGTGGTACCACCAGGTTCGGGCCTGCCACTGCCCCCACGGTGGTGGCTACCAACGCGACGCTGATCGCCGCGCCGCGTCTGCCGGGCGTCGCGAGATCGGTGCCTGCGTAGCGCGCCTGCAGATTCGTCGCCGACCCTGCACCGTAGACGAACAGCGCCACGAACAGCAGGCCAACACTGCCTGCGACCGCCGCGATGACCACCCCGATCGCGCCGATCCCGCCCGCCGCGAACCCGAGCCCGATGCCCAGCCGCCTGCCATACCGCTGGGTGATGCCGCCGATCAAGAACGCGGCCAGCGCCGAGCCCAGGGTGAAGAGCGCGGTCGGCAACCCGGACACATCGTCCGAACCGAGCATCTGCTGTGCCAGCAGCGCCCCGACCGTGATCCCGGCCGCCAGACCGGCGCCACCGAGAACCTGCCCGGCCACCACGACGGCGAGCACCCGACGCTGCAGCGCCGCCCGGGCGCTGTTGTCGGCCTCGATTCGGTCAACCGCTCTCGTCTCCGCCCGGGTCATGGGTGTCATTGCTCCCAACCACAGACGACGAGGTAGCCGTCGAGGGTGCGCAGCCGATCCGACACCGGTCCGTCCGGAAGCGCATGTCCGAGGTCACCGCCGCGGACCTCGCCGATCCACTTGTCGTGCTGGTACTCGTGATTGATGATCGCGATCAACAGTGTTTGCGCGACGATCTTCAATTGCGCGGGAGCACCGACCTCGCCCGCCCCGATCGCTTCCAGTCGCGCGTGCACCCGATCGGCGACCGTGTCCCGGAACGCGCCCAGCCGTGCTGGTGCGGGCAGCGGTAGCCGGAGCTTCTCGGGGTTCGCCGAGTCCATCAGATCGTCGAGGTCGGGCATCGGGCTCGGTTCGGCCGCGGTGAGGTTGCGGACCATGAAGTGCGCGACGTGCGCCTGGTGACCGAGGTGCCAGCCGATGGGGCTGAACTCCTCGTGCGGACGCCAGTGCAATTCCTCGGCGCTCAGGTCGCGCCACAGCTCATCGGTGTAGCCGCGGGCCCGGTCGTACTCGGCCAGCAGCTCGACGATCTCGAACATCGTCCTCTCCGGGTCGATCAATGGCATGTGTCTTCGGGCTTCGGCTGACCGCATCCGTGCCGGACCCATGCTCTATCAAGACGCCCGCCGGCACCACGGCGTCCAGCGCGTCGAGCCCGGCGGGACGCTCACAACCGGGGACCCGGGGGAAGGGCAAGTCCGCGGTGGGCGGCGGGTGTGGGCGGTGGAGAAGGCCGCCTGCCCGTGTCGGACGACGCTTGGGGTTCAGCGCGTCGATCGGCGCAAGTGGGACATGCGCGCCAAATATGGCCGTCATGTCCCACTCTCGGCGATCAACGCTGGCGGCGAAACCCCGCTGACCGACCCAGCCCGCAGCCCGGACGCGACAGCGCCTTCGCGCCGTTCACGGCATGGGCCGGTGCACCGCCGGGGCTCCCAAAGGCGTGCCGGTGGCATCCGCGAGCGCGACCACCAGCGCCTCCTGGAAGCGCGGGTCGCGGGTGGCCGGAGCCGGGGTGTGCCGCCGCTGGTGGTACCAGTACCCGCCGCTGCTTCGCGCCTCGCGGGCCTCGCCGGTGGCGAGCCACACCTGGGTGACGTGCCCGAGACGCAGGTCGTCGGAGGCCCCGGAGCCGCCCATCCTCGTCGGCACCCACCCGGGGTCCACCGCGTTGCTGAGCACGTCCGGCCACCACCGGGCCACGGCGAACGCGAGGGCGGTCACGAACAGCTTGCTGTCGGAGTAGGAACCGGTCGCCCGCCGCCCGCTCCAGTCCAAGCCCGCCACGTCGGCCCGCCCGCCGCGATGCATGCTGCTGCTGAGGTACACGAGGCGCCGCGGACGGTGCAGGAGGGCCGTGAGCAGGTAGGGGGCGACGACGTTGACCGGCAGCACGGACGGGCCGCTGCCGACGGCCGCGTTGTGGATCACACCGTCCATCCGGCCGAGCCGGTTGACCTGCTCGGCGACGTCCCGCGTCCGGTCCGGGTCAGCGAGGTCCCCGACAACGGCCGCGGCCCCCCGCTCGAGCAGGCCGCCGACGGCGGCGAGCCGGGCCTTGCTGCGCGCGTGGACGACGACCTCGTGGCCGTCGTCGAGCAAGGCCCGCGCAGCCGTGCGCCCGAGGCCGTCGGCCGATCCGGTGACGAGGACGCGTGCCATGTGGTGCTCCTTAAGGCGTTGCCTGGCGGCGTACTTGGCACGGTAGGCGCCGTCAACCGCGCTCTGCGGGCTGACCGGTTGGGAAAATGGGCCGCTGCCGATTGTCGATATGGGCGGGCGCCGCGCGACGTCGGGGGTGAGGCCGGGCGATCCCGCCGGGCCCACCACCGAGAGATGGAGGCAGTCATGAGCAACTACGTGTTGGCGTTCCACGGGCGACCCGACCGCACCCCCCAGCCGGGCGAGGAGGAGGCCTGGGGCGCCTGGTTCGGCAGCCTCGGGTCGGCCATCGCCGACTTCGGCAACCGGGTCGGCGCCACCCGCACCCTGTCCGCCCAACCCGGCCCCGGCCCCGACGGGCGGGTGCTGACCGGCTACGTCGTCATCACCGCCGCGGACCTGAACGCCGCGACGGAGCTGGCCTCCGGCTGCCCGGGCCTGGCCCACGGCGTCGACGTCGAGGTCGCCGAGGTGGTCGGCGGCTGACCGGCGGTCGGGTGAGAATCACCACGAAGGGAGCTTCCGCGATGGCCGAGTACATGCTGTTCATCTGGGACGACGAGCAGGCCTGGGCGAATGCCGACGAGCAGGTCGTGGACGCGACCCTGGCCGCGCACCGCGAGTTCATCGCCGCAAACGGGCCGGTGTTGCGGGGCGGGAACCGGCTGCACCCCAGCCCGGCGAGCACGTCGCTGCGCACGGCCCCGGACGGCACCGTCACGGTGTCCGACGGGGCGTTCGCCGAGGCCAAGGAGGTGATCGGCGGCTACTACCTGATCGAGGCCACCGACCTGGACGAGGCGCTCCGCATCGCCCGCCAGGTCCCCGCCCCGTTCGGTGGGGTCGAGGTCCGACCGGTGCTCCCGACCGGCTGAGGCGGGGCCCGGCATGGATCCGGTCGTGGCCGCCGCGGTCGCCGACGCCCACCGCCGCGAGTGGGGGTTCGTGCTGGCCGCGGCGGCCCGGCTCACCGGCGACCTGGACGAGGCCGAGGAATGCGCCCAGGACGCGTACGCCCACGCCCTCGCCTCGTGGCCGACGGCGGGCATCCCGGCCAAGCCCGGGGCGTGGCTGACCATGGTCGCTCGCCGCCGCGCGATGGACCTGCTGCGCCGCCGCGACCTGGCCCGCGCCAAGCTCCCGCTGCTCGCCCAGCCCGACGCCGCGCCCGATGACGACCCGTCTCGCATCCCTGACGACCGCCTGCGGCTGATCTTCACCTGCTGCCACCCCGCGCTGGCCCCCGACGCACGGGTCGCGCTCACCCTGCGGCTGTTGTGCGGGCTATCCACCGCTGACGTCGCCGCCGCCTTCCTCACCTCCGAACCGACCATGGCCGCGCGCCTCACCCGCGCCAAGAAGAAGATCACCAGCGCGCGGATCCCCTACACCATCCCCGACGCCGCCGAACTGCCCGAGCGCCTCGGCGCCGTACTCGACGTGGTCCACCTGCTCTACACCACCGGCCACACCGCCCCCGCCGGCGAGCACCTGCAACGGCGCGAACTCGCCGAACGCGCCCTCGACCTGGCCCGGATGCTGCGGCTGCTCCTGCCCGACGAGCCCGCCGTGGCCGGGCTGCTCGCCCTGATCCTGCTCACCGACGCCCGCCGACACACCCGCACCGACCCCGACGGCCGACTCCTGCCGCTGGCCGAGCAGGACCGCGCCCAGTGGGACCGAACCGAGATCACCGAAGGGCTGCACCTGCTGCGGGCCTGCCTGCGCCACCGGCCCGCCAGCCGCTACGTGCTGATGGCCGCCATCGCGGCCACCCACGCCACCGCCCCCGACTTCGACGCCACCGACTGGCGCCAGATCGTCGACCTCTACGCCCAGCTGATCGCCATCTGGCCCTCGCCCATCGTCGCGCTCAACCGGGCGATCGCCATCGGGCACGCCGAGGGACCCCACGCCGGGCTCGCCGCCCTCGACCGGCTCGGCACCGAACCCCAACTCGCCGCCTACCACTACCTGCCCGCCGCCCGCGCCGAGTTCCTCCACCGCCTGGGCCGCGACACCGAAGCCGCCGCCGCCTACCACGAAGCCCTGCACCTGACCGACAACGCCGTCGAACGCCAGTTCCTCATCACCCGCCTCGCCCAACTCCAACCGTGACCACACTACTGCAAGAATTTTCGCGTTATGGTGTGACATGGCCGAGGCTCAGACGGTGCGACGCCCCGGTGGCCGCACCGCGCGCGTCCGCGAGGCGGTGCACGACGCCGTGCTGACGTTGCTGAGCGAGCGGACCCTGGAGGAGCTGACCATCCCGGCCGTCGCCGAACGCTCGGGCGTCCATCCGGCGACCCTCTACCGGCGCTGGGGCAGCGTGCCGCTGTTGCTCGACGACGTCGTCGCCGCCCACCTGGCCCGCTCCGCCTCGCTGCCGGACACGGGATCGCTGCGCGGCGATCTCGACGCGTACGCCACCGGGGTCGCCGAGGGCCTCGCCGGGCCGTTCCGGGTGCTCATCCTGCGCGCCGCGGTCGTCGACGTCCGCCCCGGACAGGCCTCGACACTGTCCCCCACGCTGACCGGCCGGGCCCGGCAGCTGCACGCGATGCTCGAGCGCGCCCGCGACCGCGGCGAGACCCCGCCCGCCGTGGACGAGCTGATCGAGCTCGTCGTCGCCCCCCTGTACTTCTACGCCCTCTTCTCCCGACCCGCCGGACCGGCGCAGGCTCGACGTCTCGTCGACCGTCTGCTCGCCGTCGGCGGCCAGGACCGCGATGGCTGAGCGCAGGTCCTCGGCCCGTCCGGAACGAGCCCTGGTCCCCCGGTCGTCCGCGAGACCGCATCCGCGGCTGCGCTCACTGCTGGGCCCGGGGTACGCGGGGTTCGCCGCGGCCGAAGGGCCGCAGGTCGTGCTTCCCGCGACCGCGTCGGTCGGGTTGATCGTGAAGATCCGCGACTCGGCGCATCGGCCGCCCGCGTTCCTCATGGGTGTGCACGGCGAGCACACCGTGCTCGACGGCGCGTGCGCACCGGCGTACCTGCGGGTGTTCCTCGGGCCGCTCGGCGCCTACACCCTGCTCGGAATGCCGATGCACGAGCTGAGCGGACAGGTCGTCGACCTGACCGACGTGCTCGGCCCGCCGGCACGGCGCCTGGTGGAGCGGGTGCGCGCGGAACCGACCTGGCGCGGACGGTTCGCCCTCGTCGACCGGCTGCTGCTGCACCGTCTCGACAGCGGCCCCCGACCGTCCCCGGAGATCAGCCGGGCCTGGCGGCAGATGCTGGCCACCGGCGGAACCGTGCCGATCGGCCGCATCGCCGACGAGGTCGGCTGGAGCCACAAACACCTGATCACGAGATTCCGTCAGCAGGTCGGACTGTCCCCCAAGACCGCGGCCCGGCTGATCCGCTTCGAGCGGGTCATGCGCGCGCTGGAACGACCCGATCCACACGGTTGGGAACGCATCGCCGCGGATACCGGCTTCGCCGACCAGTCCCACCTTGTCCGCGAGTTCCGCACGTTCACCGGCGACACCCCGACCGGCTTTCTGTCAGGCCTGCGAGGTGAATCTCATTCAAGACGCCCGTACCGACCGCAACCTACGGTGACCGGCCTGACGGGCGAACCCGAGCCGCGCGATGACGCCCGCCGCACGACGAGCGAGAGGTGCTGAGGGGAATGACCGAGCGCAGAGGCCCGTTCTGGGACGGCGTCGAGGGCCGGGCACCGGTCCCGCCCGCCGCGCGCACCCTCGGGCTCGAGTTCCTGTCCGCCGACGAGCGGACCGGCACGATCGAGCTGGCCTTCACCGCCGGTGAGCAGTTCACCAACCCCGCGGGCAACGTGCTCGGCGCGTTCCTGGCCGCGATGCTCTACGACGTCGTCGGGCCCGCGTTGCTGGCCACGCTCGAGCCGGACCAGTTCCAGTCCACGCTGCAGATGAACGTCACCTTCCTGCGGCCCGCGCGACCGGGGCGCATCCTCGGCCGGGGTCGGGTGGTGCACCGCCGCGGCGACCACGCCGTGCTCGAGGCGGCGCTGTTCGCGCCGTCCGACCACACGCCCGTCGACGACACGCGGCTGGCCACCGCCTCGGCCATAGCGCGCGTCATCGACCGTGACGATGCGGCGACCGCGGTGTGACCTGACGGCGGCCGGGCCCCCGGGATCGGCCGACACCTCGCAGAACCGGCTGTCACTTCGCAGAGCCCGTGGGGTCTGCGAAGTGCATGCGGGGTCTGCGAAGACGACGTGGGCGGCGCTGAGTTCACTCAGACGGCACGGCGGACGGTGCCTGCTGGGGCAGTTGGCAGGGTCTGTACCGCATACTGGGCAACGTGCCCAACCTGGGGACCTACCAGGAGCGTCGCCCTTACGCCCGGCCCGACACATTGGCCGAGCTGGACGGCCCTGCCGGCGGCCGAGTGGTGCTGCCCCGCGAACTCGGCTGGGCCGGCCGCAGCCGATACGACCTCGACGATCCCGCGGATGCCGCTGTCTGCGCCTGGCCGGGGACGTCTCGCGAGCCGAAACTATCGGCTGTTACTCACGAGGTACTGCGCAGGCATCAGGTCCCGTGCGGCAAGAGGTGGGCCGAGCACCCGCTGCCCGCACGCCTCGCCTGCGGTGCGCAGCGCTTCCATGTCGACCGTCCAGTCCTCCGGCTGCGGGTCCTTCAGGTCCCAACCTGCGGCTCGGAAGACCTTGTCCATGCCAGCCGGGTTGCACACCGTCAGGATGTCCACCGTATCCGAGATGATCAGGTAGGTGTGCGGAACTGCGCGCGGCAAGAAAGCCGTGTCGCCCGAGCCGAGCTCCCAGCGCTGGTCTCCCGCCCAGAAGACGCACTTGCCGTCCAGCACGAACACCGTTTCGTCCTCGTGATCGTGGACGTGCACGGGCGAGGCCGCACCTCCGTTCATCGACGACCGGAACGCGGCCAGCCTGCCGTCGGTGGCCGCGGCGTCCATGACGACGTGGTAGACGCTGCCGCCGATCCACGCGATCCGCTGTTGCGTCGCCTCGCGGGCGACCCAAGGCACGCTCACTTCAGTTCTCCTTCTTGAGGTGATCAGCCTCCCGGACCCTGACTATGGCGTGGCGGCGACGGCTCAACCAGGGTGAACGACGCTTCGGCGCTCACCATCACCGCCAGGCGCCCTGGTTTGAGCTGCTCGACCGCTTCGGGATCGCGTGCGGCCACGGTGTCGGCGACCGGGAACCGGCGCCGACATGCTCGAAGTCGAGCTCGGCGACGGCGGGTGGGGCTGGCGACCGGCTGCGGCGCCGGGCGGTGGTTGACGGTGACCGCGGTGACCGGCTTCCGGCGCGACACCGCGTAGATGGCTGCGGCCGCGACGACCAGCGCGGCACCGACCGCGACAGTGCCCACCGGGCCCCGGGCGGCGACCCGGGCGGCCAGCGCGCCGACCGCGGCCGCGGCAGGCAGGGTCAGCAGCCAGACGGCCGCCATGCGCCCGGCGACCCGCCAGCGCACTACTCCGGTGGGGCGGCCTGCGGCCGAGCCGAACACCGCCCCGGTCGTCACCTGCGTGGTGGACAGGGCGAACCCGAGGTGGGCGGCGGCGAGGATCACCACCGAGCTTACCGTCTCCGCCGCGAACCCCTGCGGCGGCTCGATGTCGGTGATCCGCCGAGCGAGCGTCTGAATGATCCGCCAACCGCCCATGACCGTGCCCGCCGCGATCGCCGACCCGGCCGCGGCGACGACCCACACCGGAGGCGCCGAGTGGGCAGGCAGCAGTCCCACGGTGACGAGCGTCAGGGTGATCACCCCCATGGTCTTCTGCGCGTCGTTGGTGCCGTGCGCCAGCGCGACCATCGACGCCGACACCACCTGCGCCGACCGGAAGCCGCGGACGACGGCGCGCCGGTCGCTGCGCCCGGCCAGGTGGTCGAGGAGGCGGTAAGCGAGCGCACTGGCGGCCAGCGCGACGAACCCGGCCACGATCGGGGAGAGCGCCAACGGCACCAGCGCCCTGCCCACCACATTGGCGAACCTGATCGCGCCGGTCCCGGCAGACACGGCGGTGGCACCGAGCAGCCCGCCGAACAGCGCGTGCGACGAGCTCGACGGCAGCCCCAGCAGCCAGGTCAGCAGGTTCCACAGGATCGCGCCGACCAGCCCGCCGAAGATCACCTCGGGGGTGATCCGGGCCTCGTCCACGAGGCCGCTGGAGACGGTCAAGGCCACCTGTACCGACAGGAACGCCCCGACCAGATTAAGCACTCCGGCCAGCACCACGGCGACCCGAGGCCGCATTGCCCCGGTGGCGATCGAGGTGGCCATCGCGCCGGCCGTGTCGTGGAAGCCGTTGGTGAAGTCGAAGACGAGCGCGGCCAGGATGACCGCGATCATCACCACGGACATGGAAGTCCTCCGATATGACCGGACGTCGCGGGCCTGACGATCAGCCCGCGATGACGCCGGGCTGGTCTTGGGGTAGGACGAGTTCGGGCAGCTGGGCGAACCGCCAGCCGTCCGGGGTCTTGGTCAGCGTCCAGACGACGTCGAAGCGATCGTCCGGCCACACCTGCGGTGGGCCCGGAGTGACGTGCGGGAAGGCGGCGACGATCTCCGGAATCCCCCCGTGCTGCCAGCAGATCAGGGTTGGCCCCGGTTGGTCCGCGACGTCCTTGGCGAGCTCCTTCTCGTCGGAGCGGCCGAGGTCGGTGTTCAGCGGGATGCCGAGGGCCCGCGCCAGCGGGGTCACGGTCTCGCGGGTTCGCTGGCCCTCCGCCTCGCCCGTCACGCCGGCGGCGTAGATCGCCGCCGGCCGGGCCAGCCCCGGCCGAACGGGCCCCTGCGCGGGGTCGAACAGGCCGACCAGGCGGTGCGCCCGATCCCAGCCGACCGCGGTCAACGAACTGTCGTCCTGCTCGCCGCCCGCGTCGACCCCCGGTTCGGACCCGTCCGGCTTCTCGCCGTGCCGAATGATCATCACGAGCTTCCCGGCGACGGCGGTCCCGGGCGTCGCCGTGACGGCCGGGACGCCGTCCATCGTCGGGACCGTCGTCGGGGGGCTGCCGGCGCCGCAGCCTGCCGGCATCGCCGACGCGACCATTGCGGCGAGCGCGGTGATCGTTCGCAGAACCGTTCTTCGCATGTCGTCCCCTCAGGCCGCGACCTGCAGCGGTGCGAAGTAGCGGCGGCGGGTCCGGTGCCAGGGGTTGGAGGGCAGCTCGGGGTGCAGCGCGGCGACGGCGACGGCGTACTTGCTCACCGCGGCCGGGCGCACGCCCAGCTTGCGCAGGATCCGGTCGGCCGCGCTGCCGCCCCGCCCGCCGGACTTGCTCTCCACCAGCACGTGGGCGCCGGTGTCGTGGACCTCGTGCAGGCCATCCCGGCTGACGAGCCCGACATCGCCGGTCAGGCGCGCGTCCCCGCTCCGCGTGACGAACGTGGTGCGCCGGTAGGTGGTGACCACCGTCGGCTGCATCCGAGGCGGCGGATCCTGGTGGTAGGCCCGGCACAGTGTGGTGCGCAGGTGGGCCAGCGCTTCATCGGTGAGCTCGGCGTGGTGCTCGGCCGGGTGGGGCACGCGCTGCTTGACGGTCTCGCCCCGTGCGCCGGCCAGCTTGACCTCGAACATCGTCAACCCGCTGTCGGTGTAGGTGCGCGTGCGCGCCTTGAACCGCTGACGCCGACGCTGCAGGTGGGCGCGGTAGGTGGCGAGATCGGGCGTGTCGAAGTAGACCGACTCATAGCCGAAGATGCGCAGCCCGTCGATCTCGAGCACCCGCAGGTCGCGGGCCAGCTCGTCGATCATCCGGCGGAACACGTCGGCGGGCACGAAGTACTTGCGGTCCATGCGGGTTTGCAGTTCGGCCAGCTCCATCAGCTCGTCCAGGCCGATCGGGTCGACCGTCGCGGCGGCTGCGGCGACCGCTTGCTCGGCAGGCGAGCCGCCGTTGGCCGTGGCTTCGGCGCTTCGGGCAGGTGGGTTCACGACGGCACCTGCAGCGCCCGCTCATCAACGCCACGCGCGGTGAGGGCCGATCCGGCCTGGTACCGCACGTCGACGACGGTGATGTCGCGCACGTAGTCGACCTCGGTGACCTGGTGGTGCATCACGCGGCCGCCGAGCCTGCGCTCCAGGTCGGCGACGAGCGCCTCGTCATCGGCATGGATCAGATCCAAAGTGATTTGCAGCTGCCGGGCCCGTGCGCGCAGCGGCCTGCTGTCGACGAGGAGCATGGTCGCGAGCAGCACCACGTTCATCAGTGCCGCGAGCCAGCGGTCGGCCAGGTCCAGCCCGTTGACCAGTCCGATGACCAGCGCGACGAAGTAGTAGGCGACCTCCTGCTGGGTCACCGAGCTCGACCGCAGGCGGATGATCGACAGGATCGCGAAGAGCCCGAAGCCTAGCGCGACGTCCAGGCGGACCGTGCTCAGCAGCGACATCGTCACGAAGATGCCGATGTTGAGCGCGACGTAGGCCAGCAGCAGGTCGGCCCGCCGATGGCGACGGAAGTAGAGAACATAGGACAGCAAGAAGATCGCGAGCACGTCGACGCCGAGGTCGACCGCGTAGTCGAGGTACATCGTGGAGAATCTCAGTCTTTCCGTGCACGGCCGGTCCGCCGACCGCGGATCCGGCGATCGGGTCATGGCCTCCGCGGGCGGGGTCCATCTTGCGAACGCTCTTCCTGTCACACGGACACCGGCTCCTCCGGAGTTCGTTTCGTTGTCGACCGAGCGAAATCCACTGGGCCCGGACCCATACGAACCGCCGGTGGCGACCGACGCGTGTTCGAGGAAGGAGGTGCAATGACAGACACAGCCAAGATGACCCAAGCGACTTCTGATGCAGCCGCGCTGCAGGTCGCGATGACCGGCGCCGTGCTCGAACCCGGTGACGCGGGCTACGACGATGCCCGCACCGTCTGGAACGGCGACATCGACCGCCGTCCGGCGATCATCGCGCGCTGCACGAGCCCGGAGGATGTGGCGGCCGCGCTCGCGCACGCCCAGACCGCGGGCCTGCGGGTGGCGGTGCGCGGCGCCGGACACGGCTTCTGGGGCGCGGCCGTGCCCGAGGGCGGGCTCATGATCGACCTGAGCCCCCTGGACCAGGTGACGGTCGATCCCGAAGCCCGGCGCGCCCGCTGCGGCGGCGGCGCCAAGCTCGCGGCGCTGGACGTGGCAACGCAGGAGCACGGCCTCGCGGTCACGGCGGGCACGGTCAGCCACACCGGTGTCGGCGGCCTGACGTTGGGCGGCGGCTTCGGCTGGCTCACGTCCCAGTACGGGCTGACGATCGACAACCTGGAGTCGGCCGAAGTCGTGCTGGCCGACGGCCGGTGCGTGCGGGCCAGCGCCACCGAGCACCCCGAGCTGTTCTGGGCGCTGCGGGGCGGCGGCGGGAACTTCGGCGTCGTCACCGAGTTCGAGTTCCGGCTGCACCAGGTCGGCCCGATCGTGCACCTGGGCTTCCTGTTCGTCGAGCAGGAGCGGGCCGCGCACGCGATCCGCACGGCCCGCGACGAGTTCCGTAAGCTGCCGCCGGGCTGCACCCCCGCGATCGCGTGCATCAACGCGCCACCAGCCCCGTTCGTCCCCGAGTCGCAGCACTTCGTGCCGGGCGTCGGCGTGATCGTCGTCGGGTTCGGCACGGCGGAGGAGCATGCCGCGGCCATCGCGCCGCTGCAGGAGGCGCTGTCACCGCTGTTCGACGCGGCGATGCCGCTGCCCTACGTCGCGCTGCAGCAGATGCTGGATGAGGACGCGGTCTGGGGCGTCCGCACGTACGCGAAGGGCCTCTACCTCGACGAGATCTCCGACGCGACCGCCGAGGTCATCGCCGACCGGGCGGCTCGCCGCGGCTCGCCACTGTCCAAGATTCAAATCTTCCCGATGATCGGGGCGTACCGCGAAGTCGGCGAGGACGACACCGCGTGGGGCGGCAGGCGGGACAACAACTACATCCTGGCGATCGAGGGCGTCACCCCCGACCAGGAGTCGCATCGAGCTCACCGGCACGATAGTGCAGCTCCGCGATGGCCACCCGACGTCCCAGCAGGTCCTGCTCGTCCGCGCCCTCCGGATGATCAGCGGTGTCCGCGTCTTGCTCGGCGACCGACAAAGCTCGTGCAGCGAACCGGGCGGCCGTACTCGGCGCGCCGCGGTGCCGGGCCGAGATGCCGGCGGCGTCGAGCGCATCGCGGAGCTCCGCGCGCCCTGCGCGGCGATCGGCGAACGGATCGTCCTCGGTCTCGAATTGCGCGTCTGCCCACAGCAGGTGCAGAGCCCTCGCCTCCGCACAGTCCGCGAGCTCGGCCGCCCGCCGGTGCAAGCGCCGCCTGCGGAACGGAGGCAGCGAGGCCACCAGGGCGGCTCCGATGAGCGGATGGGACGGTGCGAGCCGGTCACCTGCCACGGTCAACAGCCCCGCTGCGATCGCCCCGTCAAGAATGCTTTCGGCATCGGCATCGCCCGTGGCGACCGCCCGCAACACCACACCTACTCGGGGGCGTCCGAGCGCGGCCACCAGGCACGCGGCGTCGAGGACGTCGGGGTCGAGGTCGGCGATCCGCTTCGGCACCAGCTCGCTGAGCGACGGCGGGCGTGCGTCCTCGATCACGCCGCCCCAGGCCTGCCCGAACTGCAGGGCCCAGAATGGGTTGCCGCCGGTCTCCTCGGCAATCCGCTTGATCTCCTCACGGGAGAGGGCGATGCCGAGCCGGTCGCGCAGCATCTGCCCGATCGCCCGGTCCGGGAGCGGAGCGAGGCGCACCGGCAGAACGCCGTCACCCGCGAACGCCAGGGCCGTCGCATCAGTGGCGTGCCGCGGCGGCCGCCACAGCGGCGATGCATCACGAGTGGACAGCAACAGAACCAGCCTGCGGTCATGGAGGCGACGCACGGCATAGGCCAGGCACTGCTCGGTCTCGGTGTCCATCCAGTGCAGGTCGTCCACAGCCAGTACGACCGGGCCCTGGTCCAGGGCGCAGCGCAACAGTGTCAGGATACCGACGGCGACGGTTCGGCCATCCGTGGCCGTGTCGGTGTGCCCGCGCAGCAACGCGCCGTCGAGGGCAGCGCGCTGGGGAGCAGGCAACGTCGGTGCGTACTCGTCGATCAACGGCCCCAGCAGATCGTCCAGCCCGGCGTAGGGCATCTCACTCTCGGCCTCGGCACAGGTCGTGGCGAGGATCCGGGCGCCTGTGCGGCGCACGGCCGCCATTCCGTACGCCCACTGCGACGACTTCCCGATCCCGGGCTCACCAACGATCACCACGCCGCCTGCCGCCTCGTGAACGCGATCGGCGAGCCGGTCCATCAGCTCGATCTCGTCGTCGCGGCCCCACAGCGTCGCCGCGGGAAGCGGTCGTACCCCCTGATTGTGGCCGAGCTGCCTCGACGTCTGGCGGTCGTGGGAGCGCCACGTGTCGTCATGGCGGTCCGTCCCACTGCCCGTGGAGGTCAGACGGACAAACATGCACATTCTCCCGTCCGTTTGCGTTCCGACGGTCTTCTATCGTTGTACGGGCGTGACGGTATTCACGCCGGGGGCACCCCCCGGACTTTCGGTCGGCGGAGAGCGCCGCGACACGACACGCCCCACGGGTGAGCCCAATTGGGCCGTATGGCCGACTGCTCGAGCGGGACGCCGATCTGGCGCGGATCAAACGCGCACCGGCATGATCACCGGTTCGTTGCGCAGAGCGGCCAGATCCGGCCGGAAATGCACCGAATCAACGATCATGGTCGGCAGCGCGACGCGCGTCCAGCCCGTCGCCCAACGGCGCGAGCTGGTACAGGCGGTGACGCGGGGGCGTGGCGCTGGGCGGGGAGAGCGCGCGACGGCCTGGGCACGCCACTGCACGTCTTACGCACTGAAGGAAGCGGATGACGCCCCGCGTGTGCCGCGGGGCGACCTCCGCGAACTTGAGATCGGGTGACCAGGCGTGCGCAGGGGTGCCATATCAAGCGGTCTCGGCCTCAGCAGCCGATCATCGTCTGCTGAGGCAGACCCAGGTGCCCGTTGCCTTTTCGCGGCGTGCTTCGCGTGGGTGCTCGGTACTCAAGTCTGGGAGCGCCGACCGGGAGGACGAACCTTCTCTGCCGATTCGGCCTTGGCCTGCCGGTGGTCCCGTACAACCTGGTCTACTCCTTCGCTCGCCCGCTGACAAGGGCGCTCGGTCACCGATAACCGAGTGCGCGCGCGGACTCGTCTGCGCTGTTCATCGCGCTGATGGGGGACACTCGGGTGCGAGGGCGCGGCGGTTATCAGATCGGTTCGCGTGAAGAGCTCGACCGCAGTCGCCACTCCCCCACCCGCTTCAGCAGCAACTCGCCGAGGGCGTTGATCCGGGGCACGACATCCGAGTCCGGCCCGAGCAACGTGACGGCGGCGATCGGGTTGCCCGAGGCATTCCGGATCGCGGTCGCGACTCCGGTCCTTCCCAGTGTCCGGTTGTGGTTGACCGCGATGCCGCTCGAGCG
This sequence comes from uncultured Actinomycetota bacterium, assembly GCA_963822805.1. Taxonomy (GTDB): domain Bacteria; phylum Actinomycetota; class Actinomycetes; order Mycobacteriales; family Pseudonocardiaceae; genus Pseudonocardia. The sequence continues at coordinate 88,341 of CAWGIV010000017.1, forward strand.
GATGGAGGCGCGGGTGCCCAAGAACTCGTCGACCATCGCCTGCTCCTCCGGTCCGCGGTGGCGGAGGAAGGCCTCGAGCTCAGCCTCGGGTAGCTCGGCAAGCAGCACTTTGCCCCCCGCGGCGGTCAGCAGGCTGCGACGGATGTTGGAGCGCGAGCCGAAGCCGGTCAACAGATCGCTTCCCGCCTCGGCGACGTAGAGAAGGTGGTCACCGGCGCGGACGCCAACGAACGCCGCCAGCCCGGTCTCGCGGTGCAGGGACTCCAGATCGCCTGCGGTCACCGAGCCCGCGCGGATGTGGCCGCTGGCGATCGCCAGGCTGAAGAAGGCAGGCCCGAGGTAGAGGCGGTGGTCCTGTTCGATCAGCCAGTCGACCGAGAGCAGCCCGCGGACGAACCCGTAGACGGAGCTCTTCGGCGCGCCGACGGCCCGGGTCAGCTCCGCGAAGGTCGATCCGGGCCGGTAGACCACTTCCTCCAGAATCCGGGTGACGCGGCTGATGGTCTGGTGGCTGCCCGCGGCGGGCTGGCTGTCAACGGGTGCGGTCCGTTCGTTATTCGTCGCTCGGTCGTCGGTTGTGCTCACGCTGGTTTCCGTCCTTCCGGATGCGCCCGGACAGGTAAGCTCCTCGTACACGCACCGGCACGGCCGTTGCGGTCCGAGGCCTCGATCCTGCGCGCGACCAGCGGTCGCCCCCTACGGCGCGCTCGCCAGTCTACCCCGAGCAATCGCAATCCCGGACACGCGCCCTCATATACGTTCAAGCCCCCAAAATGCCTTGACACTCCGCTCGTGGTGTCCGAAAACTTAGACATCTATTTCCATATACGATCGGCCTGGCGGACGCGACCGGTGTGCCCGCCTCGGCGCGCCCCATCGGTGGCCACGAACCCGCGGGCGTCGTCCACGCGGTCGGATCCGCCGTCTCGCCGTCGATGGCGACCGAAGGCGCGCGGGTGATGGTGCATCACTACGCGGGCTGTACGGCCTGCGGCGCGTGCCGCTCCGGGTGGCCGCAGATGTGCACGCAGAACCTCGGTTCGGGTCTTCGGCGGCAACGCCCACGGCGCCCACGCGGCGTTTCTCTGCGTGCCGGCGCTGGCACTGGTGCCGTTGGACGACGCGCTGAGCTTCGCCGCGGGCGCGGCGATCGGCTGCGGCACCGGCACCGCCTGGGGCGGTCTGGAGCGGCTGGGGGACCTCGGCGGTGCGGCGGAGACGGTCGATCCGACGACGACCGATGTCGTCGCGGCCGTCAAAGACCTCACGGGAGGCCGAGCGCGCCGCCCTGGCGTTGGAGACGTCCGGCTCCACACAGGCGGCGACGAGCGCGCTCGGCTGCCTCGCCCCATGGGGGAAGGCATGGTTCGTGGGACTCGGCGGCCGGGTCGAGTTCGCGGTGGCCGACTTCCTGCGGAGCCAGATGACGGTGCTGACGTCGTGGACGATGTCCATCGTCGACCAGCGGCGCTCGCGGACTTCATCGTCGAGCGCGGACTGCCCGTCGATGAGCTGTTCACCCACGAGTGGCACCTCCCCCAGGTCGTCGAGGCCTATGCCGCGTTCGACAAGCAGGCCGCAGGAAAGGGCGTCATCGTCTTCTGAACAACGGCGAGGCCGCCGCGATCTGCACTCTCCACCCCATGAATAGCCCGCGCCACAAGGGCGCTGGCCCGTCAGACGACTCCGGACGCCTGCAGTTCCGTGATCTCGGCATCGCTCATTCCCAACTCGTCGCGCAGGATCTGCTCGGTGTGAGCACCGAGCGCCGGGGCCCGTTCGGGCTCGATCATCGGAGAGTCCGAGAGGAAGAGCGGACTGCCCAGCGTCAACCACGGACCTTGCCCGTCCGACATTCGACGGAGCACCCCCCGCTCCTGGACGTGGGGGTCGTCCATCAGTTCGGCCAGTGCGATGACCGGCGCGTTGGGGATGTTCGCCTCCGCCAGGACAGCCGCGATCTTGTCCTTCGACCGTGTGGAGCTCCACCGCTCCACGATGGCATCGACCTCGCCGTCGTGTGCGCAGCGACCGGCCATGGTGGCGAGCCGAGAATCGTCGGCGGCCGGATCCTGCATGACCCGGCACAGCCGTTCCCAGTGGGCCTGGGTGGGGCAGAGGATGGTGCACCAGCCGTCACTTGTCGGATAGGAGTTGTAGGGCACGACGGCCAGACCCCCGTGCCGGTTGCCGGTCCGCTCCGGCATGGCGCCGTTGCTGTTGACCAGTCCCGCGATGTTGGACGACAACGACGGAAGGATGGCGTCCTGGAGCGCCACCTCGACGTGCTGGCCGAGCCCTGTGTGCTCGCGCTGGTAGAGGGCGGCGAGGATGCCGCCCGCCAGGTGTGCACCACCCATGAAATCCACGACCGAGGGTCCGGTCCGCAGCGGCGGTCCGTCCATGAACCCGGTCGTGCTCATGACGGCGGTACGCGCCTGGATCGTAAGGTCCATGGCCGGCTGGCCTGCGTAGGGACCGAAGGACCCGAAGCCGGTGCCCGAAGCTACGATCAGCCGCGGGTTGATCTCGTGCAGCGCCTGATACCCCAGTCCGAAGCGGTCCATCGCTCCTGGCGCCAGGTTCTGCACGAGGACGTCCGCGGTGCGGGCCAGCCGGCGTAGGACCTCACGTCCTGCCGGGTTCTTGAGGTCCAGCCGCATCGCTCGTTTGCCCGAGTTGAGCATTGTGAACTGCGTCGAGGCTCCGTCGGCGTCAGCGGTGGACAGTCGGCGGTAGGGATCACCCGCCGGCGCCTCGATCTTGATGACATCCGCACCGAGGCGCGCCAGCAGCATCGAACAGTAGGGGGCGAAATAGAACTGCCCCACGCACACAACCTTCACGCCATCGAGGGCTGGCACTGGCTCCTCGCCTCCGTCTCGTCTGACCGTCTGAGCTGCCTGCGCGTTGATCGGCGGAAGTGGGACATGCGCGCCAAATATGGCCGTCATGTCCCACTTCCGGTGATCAACGCTGGCGGCTCGGTATCGGCGAGCAGGGCCGCCCGTGCTGCGGCCGCGATCACCGGCTTGTCGATCTTCCCGGAGTGCCCGGTCGGCAGCGGCGAGCCTTGGATCTGCCACCGGCTCGGGATCGCGAACGACGCCAACTTGCCCGCGAGCTGCCCGCGCAGGCTCTCCCCCGTCTCGTCGCCGAGCGCATAGACGACGGCCATGACCTCCTCGCCGAGGTCGCTGTGGGGAACACCGAAGACCGCGGACTCGACGACGCCGGGAAGCCCGTTGAGCGCTTCCTCGACGGCCGCGGGAGCGATGTTCTCGCCCCCACGAATGATCATGTCCTTGGACCTGCCGGTGATCCACAGATAGCCGTCGTCGTCGATGTGCCCGAGGTCGCCGGTGTGCAGCCAGCCTTCGGCGTCGATGGGTGAGCTCCCCTCGCCGAAGTACCCGAGCATCTGCGTGGGGCTGCGGACCAGGATCTCCCCGTCCGTGGGAGCCACCCGCAGCTCCACACACGGAAGGGGTCGCCCGCAGCTGCCGGGCCGCTCGGTGGTGTCCCTCCCGGACGCGGCCGTGGCCTGCCCGCCGTTCTCGGTCAGACCCCACCCCGTCGCGACCCGTGGCTCGACGCCCGGGACGCCCGCGTGCAGGCCAGCCAGGAAGTCGGCGGTGACCGGTGCGCCGCCGACCGTGATCGACCGGAGGCTGCGCAGGTCGCGGACGTGGATGTCCGGGTGTTCGAGCACGCGGCTGACCATGGTCGGCACCGCGCTCCAGCGCGTCACCTTCCAGCTCTCGATGAGGGCGAGGGCCTCGCCGGGATCGAACTTCCCTCGCGGCATGACGAGGGTGTCCCCGAGCACGACGGCGCGCAGCAGCGTCTGGATGCCGCCCATATGGAACAAGGGGCCGGTGTGCAGGCCCGCGCTCCCGTCCTTCTCGGTGACCTGGTGCGGCAGGCGTTTGGTGATGTGCAATAACGTGTGCAGCCCGCCCAGCAGGGACCGGTGCGAGAGCACGACGGCCTTGGGGCGGCCCGAGGTCCCCGACGTGAAGATGACCACGGCCGGATCGTTCTCGTCGGACGTCGCCCCGCCGACCGCGACCTGCTCTGCGGGCGCGGTGTCAGCCGGAGTGGTCGACCACGTCGCGGTCGGACAGTCGGCGGGCAGTCGGGCGGCGGCCTTGGTGTCGGCCAGGACAAGGGCGGGGATCATGAGGGCGACGGCGTCGGTGAGCTCCTCGTTGCTCCACCACGCATTGGCGAGCACGGGTACCGCCCGGGCCAGCAGGGTCGCCCAGAAGTTGACGACCCAATCCGGACTGTTGAAGCCGAGGATCATGACCCGGTCGCCGGGTACGATGCCCTTCCGGCGCAGCTCGTTCACCTTGGCCGCCGCGGCGCGTGTCAGATCGGCGAAGGTCAGCACCCGATCGCCCTGGACGACGTGCGGGCGGTCCGCCCACCGTCGCGCGTAGGCGAGGATCTCGGCGGTGTTCCGCGGGCGGTCGGCGTACATCCGATAGGACACACCGCCGATCTCGACGGGCACGATGTCGGTGCCCCAGGTCGGCGCGGTCACGGGGGATGCCTCGGTCACAGTGCCACCTCCGCGGTGTCGCGGCTCGGCAGCGCGACCACGGCCGATCCCGGCATCACGTTCTGGCCACGCTGGTTGTAGGCCCAGGTCTCGATGCGCACGACGTGGTCGCCGTCGGCGTCGACCTCCTTGGCCACGACCCGGCCGCCCAGGCGCACCACGTCCGAGAGGTAGACGTGGCTGCGGTACTGGCCGTGGATCGACTTGAGAGTGCCGTCGTCGCCCATCCAGTTCGTCAGGGAGTGGATCTGCCAGCAGGTGCGCTGGATGCCCACGTCGTAAGCGATCTGAGCGCCCTGCAAGGCGGCGGCGTAGTCGTTGTAGTGCACGGAGTAGACGGGCTCCAACGCGTGGGTGCGCGGGTCCCGGAACGCCCACTTCGGGTGCTTGCGGTAGCGGCGCAGGGCCACCCCGTGTGCGGACAGGCGCGGGATGGGCGCGGCGCCCGCGGCGATGTAGGCGATGAAGTCGGTCATGCCGAGCGGGCCCTTGGTGATGACGTCGATCCCGTCACCGACCGCGACTTCCTCCCAGTACCGCGGCAAGCCGCCACGGGGGCTCTCGGCGAGGACGTCCTCCTCGATGGCCACCAGCTCGTCCTCGGTCCACGGGTGGGGCAGCTCGACCTTGCGGGACTCGCGACGCGCCTGCATCTCACCGCGCTCGAAGCGCATCCGGGAGCAGATGAACGTGGCCACGAGCTCGTCGTGCTGGTTGCGGTACTCCTGGCGCAGGTAGTCCTTGATGCGCCGACCGCCGAAGTTGCTCTGCTCGATCGGTCCGTCGAAGCCGTCGAAGAAGACCTTGGCGGTGATCTTGTCGTCGACCGGGATCGGCCGGTTGAACGTGACGATCGTCTCGGCGTGGAAGCCGCCCAGGCCGGGCCAGCCGACCTGGATCGAGCCCAGGCAGGCGAAGATGAAGCTGGGCGGGGCGATGATTCCGGCGAAGCGGGTGCCCGCCGCGTAGGCGGCGTCGGTCCACAGCGGGTTGTCGTCGCCGATCCCCTCGCCGAACCGCAGGATGGCCATCCGCGTCGCGTACTCGTTGTTGACGCCTGCTTCCGACCGCAGCTCGGTCCCGATCAGCGCCCGCATGTTGGCGAGCATCTGGTCGGTGAACTTGCCGCGTGCCAGCTCGGTCGAGATTCCGCCGCTCTGGTCTTCGTGTGTGGTTGTCATCGAGAGTGTTCCTCTTGGGTGAAGGTGTGGGTCAGGCGAGCTGGGCGACGACGGACTTGGTCTCGAGGTAGTTCTCGAGCGCCTCGGGTCCGCTCTCGCGGCCCCATCCCGACTGGCGGTAACCGCCCGCGGGCATGTAGGCGCCGCCCGCGCGGTGGACGTTGATCCCGACCCGCCCCGCCCGCAGCCGCCGGGCGACCGAATGCGCCACCGTGGTGTCGCGGGTCCAGATGCTCGAGGCGAGCCCGTAGGAGCTGTCGTTCGCGAGCGCGACGGCCTCATCAGTGTCGGAGAACGACATCACGCCGAGCACGGGCCCGAAGATCTCCTCGCGCATGACCGTCATGGACTGGTCGACGTCGACGAGCACGGTGGGCTCGAAGAAGTACCCCTTGTCGCCCACCCGGGTGCCGCCGCTGACGACGCGTGCGCCGTCGTCACGGCCTTGCTCGACGTACCCGGTGACGCGGGCGAGCTGCTTCTGCGAGATCAGGGGTCCGATGTCGGCACCGGCGTCCGAGGCGGGCCCGATCTTCATGTGCCGCCCGAGCTCGGCGATGCCGCAGACGACCTCGTCGTAGACCGACTCGTGCACGAACAGGCGGGTGCCAGCCGCGCAGACCTGGCCGGTGTTCCAGAACACGGCCGAGGCCGCGCCCGGGATCGCGGACGCCAGGTCGGCGTCGGCGAAGACGATGACCGGCGACTTGCCACCCAGCTCGAGGCACAGCTTCTTCATGTTCCCGGTGGCCGCCGTCGTGATGAGGCGGCCGACCTCGGTGGAGCCGGTGAAAGACACGACGTCCACGTCCGGGTGGGCGACCAGCGCCGCGCCTGCGGCGTCGCCCACGCCCGTGACCACGTTGACGACGCCCGCCGGTACCCCGGCCTCCGTGAGGATCTGGCCCAGCCACAGCGACGTCAGCGGTGTCTCCTCGGCGGGCTTGAGGACACACGAGCACCCCGCGGCGAGCGCCGGGGCCAGCTTCTTGGCCGCCATGCTCAGCGGCGCGTTCCAAGGGGTGATCAGTCCGGCGACCCCGGTGGGCTCGCGGAGGGTGTAGCCCTGGACCCGGTTGTCGGCGGTGCCCAGGTCGATCGTGCGGCCGTGGATCTTGTCGGCCCAGCCCGCGTAGTACCGGAACTGGGCACCGGCCTCGAGGACCATGCTGCGGGCCTGGGCCACCGGCAGCCCCAAGTTGAGGCTCTCCAGCTGCGCGAGATCGTCGGCTCGGGCCTGCATGAGATCGGCCGCCCGCCACAGGACGACGCCGCGCTGGGTGCCGGACAGCGCCCGCCACCGCGCCTCGTCGAAGGCGCTGCGCGCGACGCGGACCGCCTCGTCGATCTCCGCACGGCCGCCCGCGGCGACCTGCGCGATCGCCTCGCCGGTGCCCGGGTCGAAGACCGGGATCGTCGCCGTGGTCGTGTCACGCACCCATCGCCCGTCGATGAGCATGGGCACGGGCTCCCCGTCCCGGCTCAGCGGATGGGTCCACTCCACGGTCGAAACCGGCATGTCCTGCCCCGCCTTCCGTCGTTCGTAAATCAGAACAAGTGATTGTAAATACGATTATGCTCCTGCGAAGGTCGCCTGTCAACGACCGCGGCCGCGCGAGAAGAGGCACCCCGGCGGGTGGGTCACGATGGCCTCGGCGACCTCGGGGCCGGCGACACCAGGTTGAACACCCCGTCGGGCAGGCCCGCGTCGGCGACCATCTCGGCGAGGATCGCGCCGCATGATCGTCGGTTCGGTCCGGATCCGGCCGAAATGGCCGCTCAAGGGCCCGAATCGGTGATCATGAAGCGCCGTCGTCTAGACGGGCTCCCGCGCGGCGACCTTCTGCTGCGACCAGAGGTCGACGTGGGTCAGGAGCACCGTGCGCAGGCGGGCTTCTCGAGGCGCCATCTCGGTCGTCTGCCCGACGACGACCGCCGCGGCCACGCTGTCCCCGGCGGGGTTGCGCACGACGCTTGCCAACGCCATCTGGGCGCCATGGTGGAGCGTGTTGCGTGCGACGCGGGACTTGCGGATGTCGCCGAACTCGGCGAGGAAGCCCGAGACGCGCTCGGGGTCCTCCGCCTGCTGCCTGCGCAGGTAGGCGTCGAGGGAGGCGTCGGGCCACGTGGCCAGCAACGCCTTGCCCCCGGCGGTCGAGATCAATCCGCGGCGGATGTCGCTGCGCGCCGCGAAGCCGGTGAGCGCGTCGGTGCCGGACTCGCCGATGTAGATCAGGTGTTCGCCCGCCTCGACCCCGAGGAAGACGGTCAGCCCGGTCTCCTTGTGCAGGGCGTCGAGATCCGCCTGGGTGACCTGGCCCGCCCGAATGTTGCCGCTGGCCAGCGTGAGACCGTAGATCGCCGGGCCCAGGTAGAACCGGTGGTTGCTCTCGTACAGCCACCCCTTGGCCTGCAGCCCGCGGATGAACCCGTGCACCGAGCTCTTGGGCGCGCCCAGCGTCCGGGCGATCTCGGCGAAGCCGATGCCCGGGTGGTAGACGACCTCCTCGAGGATCTGTGTCACCCGGTCGACCGTGCGGTGGGTCATCACGAACCGACGAACTGCGGTGTGCGCTTGCCGATCGAGGCGGCGATGCCCTCGGCGAAGTCGGCCGTGCCCAGGAGCGCGGCCTGCGCGTCGGCCTCGGTCGCCAGGGCCGCCGAAACGTCCGCGACCAGCGCGCGCCGCATCGTGGCCCGGATCGCGGGCACCGACAGCGGCGCCGACGCCGCGATCTGTTCGGCGAGGGCGAGCGCCGCCGCGCGCGGTTCGTCGGCGACCTGGTCACACAGGCCGAGCGCGAGCGCTTCCTTGCCGGGGACGGACCGTCCGGTGTAGAGCAGCTCCAGAGCCCGCTGGTGGCCCGTCGCCCTCGGCAGGGTCACGCTCAGCGCGAAGCCGTGGTGGAAGCCCAGGCGGACGAAGTTCGCCGTGAAGCGGGCGTCCGGGGCGGCGACCCGGAAGTCGGCGGCCATGGCCAGCCCGAGGCCGCCGCCGATCGCGCCGCCCTGTACGGCGGCCACGACAGGCTTGCGCCCGGAGAAGATCCGGAACGCCTGCCGGTAGACCCGGCGGATCCCGGCGGCTCCGACGCCGCGCAGGTCGGCTCCCGCGCAGAAGTTCCTGCCCTGTGCGCACAGCACGACGCTGGTGACGCTGTCGTCGTCATCGAGAGCGAGCAGCGCGTCCGCCAGGTCGGTCAGCAGCGCCTCGTCGAAGAAGTTGTGGGGCGGCCGCCGCAGCTCCAGCATCGCGACCCGGTCGGCCACCACCTCCATGCCGACGTCGCTCATACGAGGCCACCTTTCTTGTGCGGTTCTCGGTCGTCCACGGGTGCGCTCACCACGCGTCGTGCAGCAGCTGGTGGACTTCCTGCCGGTTCGGGACCCGCGGCCCGCTGGTGATGGCCCAGTCGTCGAGCGCGTGCTCGGCAGCCACGTCGAGGGACTCTTGGTCAACCCCGATGTCCCGCAGCCGCGTGGGTGCCTCGAAGACCGCCAACAGCCGCTCGATCTCCGCGATCACCCCGTCCGGGCTGCGGTCGGCGAGCCCGAGGTAGTCGGCTATCGCGGCGAGGCGATCCCCGGCGACGTCGGCGGCGAAGCGCATGCCGTGCGGCAGCAGCAGCGCCTCGACGACGCCGTTGGGCGCCGACGAGCGGGGCCCAACGGCGTGCGAGAGCGCCTGGGCCAGGCCGCCGCCGGTGTGGTCGCTGCCCTGGCCGCTCATCAGCGCCGCCAGCATCAGCTGCAGGCGGGGCTGGGCCTGCTCCGGCTCCTTCGCGACCCGGGGAAGCCAGGTGACCACCGTCCGCAGCGCGTGCGCGAGCAGCGCGTCGGCCAAGGGGTCGACGTGTCGCGACAGCAGGCCCTCGACGGCCATCGAGAACACGTTGAGCGCAGCCGACCAGGAAAGCCGCGGCGGCGCCGTGAGCGCCATCACCGGATCGAGCATCACGCCCTGCGCGCGGGACTTCGGGTCGTAGAGCGCGAGCCGCTCACCGGTCTCGGGATCGCGCACCGCGCTGCCTGCCTTGGCATACGCGGTGGTGGGACTGCTGGGCACCACCCATTGCGGAAGCTTCGGTGCGGCGAGCTTGGGGCTGACCAGCCTGCCGGTGCCGTCGCGGTGGGTGCACAGCTGCCGGATGTCCCGCTGCTCGGCGAGCAGGATGGTCGCCGCTCGGGCGGTGACGATGGAGGACCCGCCGCCGACCGCGATGACGGCATCCGCATCGTGCTCGGCCAGGAACCAGCGCGCCTTCTCCACCGACGGAAGGGGGCTGTGCTCTTCCACGCCCTCGAACTGGCCGACGAGCCGGTCACCGAGCGCCTGGTGCAGCCGCTGCATGGCGTCGGTGTGTTGGACGACTGCCGGGATGCACACGATGACCGCTCGGTGCGCACCCACGCGGGCGAACTCGCGCGGCAGTGCGGCGAGCGCGTCGTCACCGCAGAAGGTGCGGAACGCCGGGGTGACATGCCGGAGCTTCAGGGGGGAATCGGTACTCATTGGCCGCTGCTCCTTCGCCGCGATGACGCCTGGTTGAGCCGTGCCGGGGCGGTTCCGGCCGTCATCCGCTCCCCACGGCTGTTCTTATTTACGGACAGTAACACGTATTTACAGGCGGCAGGCTACGGAGCTCCATCAGCGGTGTCAACGGCAACGCCAGACGGGGGAGCGCCGCGTGACACGTGATGGAGGTGTTCGTATATAGGAACCATTGTCCGGGCGAGCCGTTGACAGGCCAGTCCTCAGATGGCAGGATTCGCATCTACGATCAATGGTTCGTATATAAGAACAAGATCCCTCTCAACGCCGAGCACTCCGGGAGCAGTCCATGGCTTCAGACCACCCACCGCCGCAGGGTCCGACGGCAGACGCGTCCACATCCAGCGGGCAGAGCTCTTCGCACAAGATGCGCAAGGTCGCCCTGGCCAGCTGCATGGGCACCGTCATCGAGTTCTACGACTTCGGGATCTACGGCACGGCGGCTGCGCTGGTCTTCGCCCATGCCTTCTTCCCGTCGCTGGGCAGCTACGCCGGCACGATCGTGGCGTTCGCGACCCTCGGCATAGCGTTCGTGGCCCGCCCCCTCGGCGCGATCCTGTTCGGACACTTCGGGGACCGCCTCGGCCGCAAGCGCACCCTCATCGCCACGATGTCCACGATGGGTGTCGCCACTGTACTCATCGGCCTGCTGCCCACGGCCGCGACCATCGGTGCCATGGCACCCATCCTGCTGGTGCTGCTTCGGGTGGCCCAGGGGCTCGCCGCAGGTGGCGAATGGGCAGGTGCGGCCCTGTTCACCACTGAGCACGCACCGAAGGCCAGCCGCGGCTTCTGGGGGATGTTCACCAACCTGGGCGGCGCGGTCGCCAACATCCTCGCCCTGCTCACCTTCCTCGTCACCGGCCTGTTCATGACCGACACCACGTTCGTCGCCTGGGGCTGGCGGGTTCCGTTCCTGATCAGCATCGTGCTCATCGTCGTCGGCCTCTACATCCGTTTGAAGATCGAAGAGACACCCGTCTTCACCGCGAAGGTGCGGCAGCACACCGCGGGCAGCCTGCCCTTCAAAGAGGCGTTCGCCGTGCAGTGGAAAGAGATCCTCCTGGGCGCAGGCTCGCTCGTGATGGCCTTCTCCCTGGGGTACATGGGGATCGCCTTCCTCACCAACTACGGCACCGCGACACTCGGACTGGGCAGGTCCGACGTGCTGGCCGCCGGGATCGTCGGCAACGTCATCAACGGCGCGGCCATGATCTCGGGCGGGCTCCTCGCCGACCGGGTCGGCCGCAAGCGGGTCCTCCTGATCGCCAACGTCATCGGCATCCCGTGGTCGCTCGCCCTCTTCCCGCTGCTCGACACCAAGTCGCCCGCGGCCTACTGGGTCGGTGTGGCGGTGACATTCCTCATCGCCGGACACGGGTTCGGCGTCGCGGGAGCGTTCCTGTCCGAGCTCTTCCAGACGCAATATCGCTACACCGCCGCGGGGCTCGCCTACAGCCTGGGCGGGGTACTCGGCGGCGCCATCCCGCCGCTGGTGGCAGCGAGCGTCATCGGGGCCTACGGCGGCCCCGCGTTCGGCGTCCTGCTGGCGATCTACTGCTTCGTGGGCCTGCTGTGCACGCTCGCCCTCCGGGAGACCCGCGGCCGGGACCTGGTCGCGGACATCCCGCCCCAGGCCAGGCTCGCCTGAGCGATGACACTCACCATCACCGCACTCTCGGTCGGCCGGGTCTTCGGCCTGCACAAGCCCGCAATGACCTACATGCGGGGTTGGGGCGAGACCATCGACATCCCGCTCGTCATGTTCGTCATCGAGGGCGGCGAGGCGCCCGTCGTCGTCGACACCGGCGCCGACCTCCACCGCGCGTGGGAGCACCATCGGATCCGGATGGAGCAGACCCGTGAGGAGCGGCCCGAGGTGGCCCTGCGGTCCCTGGGGATCGATCCGGCCGAGGTGGGCGTGGTCGTCAACACGCATCTGCACTGGGACCACTCCTCCGGCAACCACCTCTTTCCGAACGCCCGTGTCATCGTGCAACAGCGCGAGCTCGACTACGCCCGCAAGCCGGTGGTGTGGCAACGGCGGCAGTTCGAGGTGCTGCCCGACCTGTCGGCGGCGTGGCGACGCGCCGAGGACCGGATCCGTCTGGTCGACGGCGACGTCGACCTGGTTCCCGGCATCTCCCTGATCTCCCTTCCCGGGCACACGCCCGGCTCACAGGGAGTCCTCGTCCGGGGAGAGACACGCCGGTTACTCCTCGCGGGCGACTGTGTCGACCTCTACGAGAACTGGGCGGGCGACGCCGAGGCCGACCACATCGCCTCCGGTCTCTTCACCGACATCGTGGCCTACGAGGAGAGCATGCGACGGATCGCCGAGCTCGACTGCGAGGTGATCCCGAGCCACGATCCGCTGGTGGTCGAGCGGAGGGTCTTCCGGTGATCCCATCCGCGTAATGCCAGTACATCCTTCGCGGCGGCGAGCGACGCTACGGTTGAGGCATGGCTGGGGAGCAGGGTGCCGACGAGATCGTCGCGACCCTGCGGCAGGTACGCCGAACAGAACCCGCTCAACACGTGAGCTGAGGAGAACCATGAAACTGAACAACGGCGTGGACATGCCTGCGCTGGGCTTCGGCGTGTTCCAGACCCCACCCGAGGTGACCGCGAGCTCGGTCGCGGAGGCCCTCCGCGTCGGCTACCGACTCATCGACACCGCAGCCTCGTACTTCAACGAACGCGAAGTCGGCGAGGGCATCCGACGGTCCGGTCTGGACCGGTCCGAGGTGTTCGTCGAGACCAAGATCTGGATCAGCGACTACGGCTATGACCAGACGTTGCACGCCTTCGACAAGAGCGCAGGCAAGCTCGGCGTCGACCAGATCGACCTCCTGCTGCTCCACCAGGCTCTTCCGACCCAGTTCGACCGAACCGTCGAGGCCTACCGCGCCCTGGAGACGCTGCTGGCCGACGGCCGCGTCCGCGCGATCGGGATCAGCAACTTCATGCCCGAGCACCTGGCGGCCCTGCTCGATCGGTCCGAGGTGACCCCGGCCGTCAACCAGGTCGAGGTGCACCCGTACTTCACCCAGCCCGCCGTGCAGAAAGCGAACGCGGCACACGGGATCGTGACCCAGGCGTGGTCGCCTATGGGCGGTATCACCAGCTATCGGGGCACCGGCCACAGCACGTTCGACGACCCCGTCATCGCCCGGATCGCCGACGACCACGGCCGCACACCCGCCCAGGTGATGCTGCGCTGGCACCTCCAGGAAGGACGCTCCGCGATCCCGAAGTCGGTGAACCCGGAACGGATCGCCGCGAACTTCGATGTGTTCGACTTCGAGCTCAGCGCCGACCAGCTCGCCGCACTCGACGGTCTCGACAAAGGTGTGCGAGGCGGACCCGAACCCGAGGCCGTCACCCTCGAAGCCTTCCACCGCGACATCCCCGAAGCCTGACCGCGGCAGAGAGCCGGTCCGGCGCCTGGGACGGATCGATGGCGGTCGCGCCCCACCGCGTCTGGGCGCGACGACGTAGCGGGTGGCCGTGGCGCCGCAGCAGCCGCTCCGTGAGGCCGCCTCAGCGGCTCGTGCCGGCCTCCTCGACGAGGCCGTGGGCACCCCCGTCATTCCGTAGGGTGCGCGGCGATCTCCAGCCCGCGGGATCTGGGCAGCCGCCGCGGAACGTCGGTCTCACGGCCCCACCGATCTACCGCACCTCGCACCCCATCGCAGCACCCCGCACCCCATCGGTGGGGTGCGCGGTGGCCTTGTGGGGTGCGCGGTGACCACGAGGGGGGCGCAGTCTCAGGCATCTTGGACCCCCCAACCCCAGTCGTCGACGGCCACGGCCGTCGGCTCGGCCACGTGCACGATCGTGAGCGGCGACCGCTCGGTCACGAGCAGCGCCCAGTGCGTCAGCCCGTCCTCGGGGCGCATGCCGAATGCGAACAGGTGACGGGGACCGGTCGACACCCAGGTGACCCTGCCGTCCCCGCGCAATACGCGCGCCTGCCATGCAGTGCGCGCCTGCCATGCCATGCCGTCGCGGTCGATGACGACAGACCCGATCGGAGGCTCGGCGGGGAGCTCGACGGCCACCGTTTCGGGGGTCTGGTCGGTGATGATCAACTGCTCGCCGTTAACATTCCGTGCGTTCACCCGAGCGATGCTCCCATCCCGCATGCGTGGCGTTCGCCCCGGCCGTTGGGCGGCGCGGTCTGGTCAGGTGGTCAGCCGGGTCAGCAGGGTGTCCTTGTCCCAACTGGATGGGACAAGGACACGGCGGATGGTGAGCAGGGGCCGCTGCGGGTCGGATGGTTGGCCGGTGAGTTGGAAGGCCGCGCGGTAGCCCGCGGCCTGCACGTGCGGCAGTGCGGCAGCGTTCCAGAGGCCGTAGGGGTAGGCAAACATGTCGACGGGATGGCCGACCAGGCCCTCCAGCACCTCGCGCGGCTTGTCCAGCTGGAGGGCCCAGTCCCCGCCCGTGTACTTGGTGACGGGATGGTGGTCCCAGGTGTGCGCGGCGATGGTCATGCCGGCGGCGTCGAGAGCGCGGACGTTGTCGCGGGAGAGCCAGTGCGGCCGGTCGAGGACGACCGTCATGATGAAGAACGTCCCAGGCAGGTGGAGGCGCTGCAGGATCGGCAGGGCGTTGGCGTACTGGCCGGCGGAGGCGTCGTCAAAGGACAGCAAGACGGGCTTTTCGGGCAGCGGTGTGCCGAACTGCAGGTGGTCGACCAGCGCGTTCGCGGTGACGGGCCGCATTCCGGCATCCAGCAGCCCGTCGAGGTGGCGCTCGAGGACGTCCGGTGGGCAGATCAGCGGGCGCGCGCCAGGCCCGTCGGCGGCGGTCTGCCCGCGGATCTGGTGGTAGCACAGCACGGGGACGGTGCTGCGCTTCAGGATCTCCTGCGGGGTTCCGGGCCGGCCGTGCGGGGCCGTCTGCACGGTGCTGGGAATGGGGGTCGGAGGCGGCGATCCGGCCGGCGGCGCATTTCGTGACGAACAGCTCGCCAGAGCGGCGACGGTAGCTGCGGCGAGGAACTGGCGACGTCGCATGGGATCCTGACGATGGCGAGCGCGAGGTGGTCGGTAACCGGACCCAGGGTAGGGCAGGCTCGCCCCGACAGTCGATCAATGGCGGGCGGTGCCGGCCAACACCACCGACTGGACGCGCCCGTCAGGGGGAACCGGCGCGTCGCCGTGTACGAGGGGGTGCCGGGGTGCCTACGGTTCGGACGTGGGGGCGACGCGGGGGCGTGGTGTACGGGCTCTGGGGGGCCGACGCAGTGCACGGGGGTGGCGGACCCGATCGGGAATCGCCCTGATGTTGTGCTGTGCGGTGCTGGCTGGCTGCACAGCGAGGAGCGTGCTCCGCGCCCCCATGGTCCCCCAGCTCAGCGGCCCCACCGAGCCGGCAACCGTGCTGGCCCCCACGGGTCCGGTGCCGCTGGCGGTGGCGACCAGCGCCGCGCTGTACCGCAGCGCCCCGGTTCTCGTCCTGGCGGGCGACGACGACGCCGACGCACAGGTAGCTGGCGCGTCGGCCGCGGTGGCCCTCGGCGTGCCGATGCTGCTCGCGCCGGCCCACGCCGACCCGGCCGCGACGTCCGCGGTGAACGACGAAGTGCACAGGTTGGGGCCTCACGCCGTGCTCGCGGTCGGGCGCGCCGCCCAGGACTGGGCCGCCCGACAAGCCGATGACCCGAAGATCGTGCCGTCGACGCCCGCCGCGCTCGCCGGGCTGGTCACGGTGGACCCCCACCAAACCCGCACCGTCGACGCAGGTGACCTCACCAGCGCCGTCGCCAAGCTCGACCGTGCGCGTCCGGAGCTGCTGACGGTCGGCTCCGGCACCCCCGCCGCGGCGGGCTCGGGCGCACCCGCCAGGACCGCCGCCCCCGCCACACCGGGCCCCGACGTCGTGGTCCAGCCCACCGCCCCGCAGAGCGGGGCAGGGAGCGGCCCCCCCATCGCCGCTGCCGGACCCCCAGCGGCGGTCGACGAGCCGCCAGAGCTGCCGGCCTCCACTCCCGCCGAGCCGCTTCACGACCTCGTCGTGCTCGCTCGCCCGGGCGACGACCAGGTGGCCGCCGTCACCACCGCCCGCGCGGCCGGAGTCCCGGTGCACGTCCTGCGAACACCCGACCCCCGCAGCAGCGGCGAGCTCGTCACCGACCTCTCCTCCGCGCCGAACCGGAAGGTGCTGGCGCTGGGCGGTGCGTTCGGCAACGTCGAGCAGCTCCAGCGGCGACTCGCCGTAGTGAAGACCGGCGTGCAGCTACCCGGCGGCGGCCAGTTGGTCTTTCCGGGCAGGCGGATGGTCGCGCTCTACGGCACCCCCGGCACCCCGTCGCTCGGCGTGCTGGGCGAGCAGAACCTGAACGGCGCAATCGCTCGCGTCAAAGGACTCGTTGCGCAGTACCAGCCGTACTCGGACGTCACGGTCGTGCCCGCCTTCGAAATCATCACCACGGTCGCGTCCGGGACGCCCGGTGCCGACGGCGACTACTCCAACGAGGTCGACATCGCCAAGATCCGCCCCTACGTCGACGCGGCTAAGGCCGCAGGCATCTATGTGGTGCTCGACCTACAACCAGGCCGGACCGACTTCCGCACCCAGGCCAAACGCTACGAACAGCTGCTCCTCGAGCCGCACGTCGGCCTCGCCCTCGACCCGGAGTGGCGGCTCAAGCCCGGACAGGTGCACCGGGTGCAGATCGGCTCGGTGAACATCGACGAGATCAACGAGGTCGGCGACTGGCTCGCCGGGGTGGTTCGCGAGCACAACCTGCCGCAGAAGCTGCTGATGCTGCACCAGTTCCGCACGACGATGATCGTCGACCGGCAGCGGCTGAACACTGGACACGACGAGCTCGCCACCCTCGTGCACGCCGACGGCTTCGGCACACAGGCGATGAAGATGGACACCTGGAACGTGCTGCGACAAAACGCGCCCAATGTGTTCTGGGGCTGGAAGAACTTCATCACCCAAGACCGACCGATGCTCGACCCCGCCCAGACCATGCACGTCAGCAGCGACATCGTGTTCGTGTCGTACCAGTGACCACGCTGCGCACTGAAGCGGTCTCGGGCGCCGCGCTAGAGGCGAACTGTTCGACGAAGGGCGCGACGTCGTCGAACTCGTCGAGGGCGGCGGCCGACGTGATCCACGTGGCGGTGTCGACGCCGGGAGCGCGTCGCGCCATTTCGCGGCGAGTTCGGTCCAGGTCGGCTCGCCCCGGAGGCTGTGCCCGCGCGGCTGGTCCACGCGCCTGTTCGCCGTGGTCCCGTCGGTCAGGGTGATCGTGACGACCGCGCCGCGCCCGTTCGGCTGGTCGCGTTCGAGATCGGGGTCGGTCCGCAGCGTGATCCGCTCCCGGATGCGGCGGAACGCGGGATCGGCCTCGATCCCGGGGAAGTAGGACTCGGACAGGCTGATCCCGCCACGGACGAGGGCGACGCCGAGCATGTCGTGCAGGCAGATGTTGTGCATGGTCCGCCCGTCCTGCCGGGCCTGCCGACAGGAGGACGGTCACCGACGCGGGACCGGTGGCCGCCGGCCCGTCAGCCCGTTCGCCGTACCAGCAAAGACGAGGCCCCGGCGGCGTTGACATGAGGCCGCCCGGGCCCTACTTTATCCGTAGATGCGGTCAGATGTTCGCAATTACGATCGACAGCAGCGGCGGGGACAACGCGGGCGCTGTCCGCCACCGACGAAAGGACAACCATGAAGGTCGGCTTCATCGGTCTGGGAACCATGGGCCGGGGCATGGCACTCAACCTGCGGCGAGCGGGCTACGACCTCACCGTGCACGACCTGCACCGCGCCAGTGGCACTCCGCTGGAGGAGGCGGGCGCAACCTGGGCCGAGTCGGTCGCCGACCTCGCGGGATCGGTCGACGTGGTGTTCACTTCCCTGCCCGGCCCCGTGGAGATGCGCGAAATCGGCACCGGCGCGGGCGGGTTGCTCAGCGCCCTCGAGCCAGGCAGCACATGGTTCGACCTGACCACCAACTCCCCCACCGTCGTCCGCGAGGTCCACGCGATCGCCCACGAGCACGGCGTCGAGCTGTTCGACGCCCCGGTGAGCGGCGGCCCCAAGGGCGCGGCCTCCGGCAAGCTCGCCATCTACGTGGGCGGCGACCGCGAGGCCTTCGACCGCGTCGGTCCCTTGCTCGACGCGATCGGCGACCAGATCCTCTACGTCGGCGAGATCGGCGCGGGCAACACCGCCAAGCTCGTCCACAACTGCGCGAGCATGATCATCCGCGCCGGGATCGCCGAGGTCTTCACCATGGGCGTCAAGGCAGGCGTCGAGCCCGCCGCCCTCTGGCACGCCCTGCGTCAGGGTGCCATCGGCCGGGCCCGGACCTTCGACCGGGTCGGCGACCGGTACCTGCAGGAAGCCTTCGACCCACCCTCGTTCGCGCTCGTCCTGGCGAACAAGGACCTCCGGCTCGCCCTCGAGCTCGCCGACGAGTTCGACGTCCCGATGCGCGCCGCCCGGCTGGTCCAGGAGGACTTCCAAGAGGCCCTCGACCGCGGGTGGGGCAACCGGGACTCGCAGACCCCGCTGCTCCTGCAGAACGAGCGGGCGGGCGTATCGATCAAGCTCTCGGCCGACGAGGTCCAGGCGGTCCTCGACCGCGGCTGACCAGTCGACATCAAGGAGACGCAATGACGCACTCACCGGAGCAGGCCGGTCCGCCTGCGTTCCCGGCCGACGGCAAGAGACCCCAGAGCATGAAGCGCGTAGCGACGGCCAGCTTCGTCGGCACCATCATCGAGTTCTACGACTTCGGCATCTACGGCACCGCGGCAGCGCTCGTGTTCCCAAACTGTTCTTCCCGGCACTGGGCCCGACCGCGGGCACCGTCGCCGCATTCGCCACCCTCGGCGTCGCCTTCGTCGCCCGCCCCTTCGGCAGCGTCCTGTTCGGACACTTCGGCGACCGCCTGGGGCGCAAGAAGACCCTCATCGCCACCATGCTGACCATGGGCATCTCCACGCTGCTCGTCGGCCTGATGCCCACCGCCGCGACCATCGGGGTCGCCGCACCGATCCTCATCGTCGTCCTGCGCATCCTGCAGGGCCTCGCCGCAGGCGGCGAGTGGGGCGGCGCGGTGCTCTTCGCCTCCGAGAACGCCCCCAAGTCCCAGCGCGGCTTCTGGTCGATGTTCCCGTCCTTCGGCGGCGGCATCGCGATCATCCTGGCCAACGCCACGTTCTGGGGCACCGCCGTCGGGATGAGCAACGACACCTTCCTCGCCTGGGGCTGGCGCGTCCCGTTCCTCGCCAGCATCCTCTTGATCGGATTCGGCCTCTGGATCCGGCTCAGCACCGACGAGACCCGCATGTTCAAGAAGCAGATCGCCCTGGTCGCCTACGGCACCACCGTGCTGGAGCCCGCCCCGCCCCGCCGTGCTCGCGGTCGCGACCCTCGGCGGCGTGGCGATCTCGGTCGCCACCGTCCTCGGAGCCACGTTGAGTGACCGGATCGGGCGCCGCCGCGTCATCACCATCGCCGCCTGCCTGGCCATCGTCTGGACGCTCGTCCTGTTCCCGATCCTCGACACCCGCTCGCTGTCCGCGTTCGCCGTGGGCGTGCCGGTGACGATGTTCCTGTCCGGCCTGGCGACCGGGCCGCTCGGCGCCTTCGTCTCCGAGATCTTCCACACCCGCTACCGCTACACGGCGGCAACCGGCCTGAGCTACGCCGTTGCAGGCATGTTGGGTGGCGCGATCCCGCCGCTCGTCGCAGGTCCGATCATCGCTGCGTGGGGTGGCTTCACCTTCGGGGTGATCCTCGCCTGCGTCGCCGTGGTGAGCCTGGTCTGCGTCCGGGTCATCGGCGAGACCAAGCAGCTCGACCTCGACCGCGAGGACACGCCCGCGACGGCTGCCGCATAGAACAGCACGTGGCCCGCGGTGCGAGCATCGCCGGGTCGCCGGATCCCTGTAATGCCGGTTCCTCCCTTCTTCCGCCGGGCGCCCCTAGCGTCGAAGTGGAGAACCACATCCGTTCTCGCCCAACGCAAGGAGGTACTTCATGGCGCAGGAACAGAGTCGTGCACAGCAGTTGGTGGGTGACATCGCCCCGAAGCTGGCGGAGTTGACCGACGAGGTGTTGTTCGGCGATGTGTGGGCCCGTCCCGGCCTCTCGCCCCGCGACCGCAGCCTGATCACGGTCGCCGCTCTGACCGCGCTGGGGCGCACCGATCAGCTCCGCTCCCACCTCGGCCTCGCGCTGGACAACGGCGTGACCCGCGAAGAACTGGCCGAGGCCGCAACCCATCTCGCGTTCTATGCGGGATGGCCTGCCGGGATGAGCGCCGCGACCACGCTCAAGCAGGTCCTCGATGAGCGGTGAGCCAATGGTCGTGCTGACCGCACCGGCCACGACGAAGGCGGCAGCGGATCGGTTCACCGGCGACGTGTGGGTGGACGGCATCACCGGCGGTGCAGGCCCCGGCTGTGCACGGTTGGCGACGGTGCGGTTCTCACCGGGCGCGCGCACGGCGTGGCATTGCCACGCCTACGGCCAGACCCTCCACGTGGCCGACGGCCGCGGACTCGTTCAGTCCAGGGACGGGCAGACCATCGTGATGCGGACGGGAGACACCGTCTTCACCCCGCCCGGCGTCTGGCACTGGCACGGGGCGCTGCCCGACTCCTTCATGACGCACCTCGCACTCTCCGACAGCGACGCCGAGGCCGGTGTCGCCGACGTCGAGTGGGGCGGCCACGTCAGCGACGACGAGTACACCACCGCCACGACTCGTGACGAGACCGAGAGGCGCACGCGATGACAACGCACGCGATGACAACGGACGACGTCGCGCCATCCGAGCCGACCACTGATCCGTTGGCGATCGCCTCTCAGGGAAGCTTCGCCGTGGGCGGCACCGTCACGACCAGGGACGGGAGCTTCGACCCTCGGAACCCGATGAACCCTGCCGGGCAGACCCTGCACGGCGACCACGCCAGGGTCACCTTCCAGATCCCGGTCGATGCGCGGCCGCTGCCGCTGCTGTTCTGGCACGGGTGGTGGGTGGACAGCAGCTGCTGGGACACCACGCCCGACGGCCGCGAAGGCTTCCGCACCCTGTTCCTGCGCCGCGGTTTCCCCGTGTATCTGCTCGATCAGTCGCGACGCGGCTCCGCGGGCAAGACGACAACCGGGGCCGAGATCAACACCGCGCCGAACGAGCAGTGGTTCTTCAACCAGTTCCGGCTCGGTCTGTGGCCGGACCCGTACGAGGGTGGCCAGTTCTCTTCCGACCCCGCGGCGCTGGAGCAGTTCTTCCGGTCCATGGTCCCCGACACCGGTCCCCTGGACACCGAGGTGATCGTCGCAGGAGCATCGGCGGCGATCGACCGCATCGGCCCGGTCGTGCTGGTCACCCACTCCCACGCCGGCGGGTTCGGCTGGCTCACCCAGCTGCGCAACCGCAACGTCCGTGCCGTGGTCAGCATCGAACCGGGCAGCGGGTTCGTCTTCCCCGACGGCGAGCAGCCCGACGCGATGCCCAGCTCGAACGGAACCCTGGACCCGGTTCCCATCCCCGTCCAGGAGTTCGAGGCGCTCACCCGGGTGCCGATCATCGTCTACTACGGCGACAACATCCCGACCGAGCCGACCGACATCGCAGGCCGCGACAACTGGCGCGTCCGAGTCGCGATGGCTCGCATCTGGGTTGACACGATCAATCGCCACGGCGGGGACGCCACCTTCGTGTCGCTACCCGAGCGTGGCATCCACGGCAACACCCACTTCCCGTTCAGTGACCTCAACAACCACCAGATCGCCGACCAGATCACGGCGTTCCTCGCGGAGAAGAACCTCGATTGACAAGGAGAATCCAATGAGCGACATCGACATCGTGGCGGATGCGGGTCCGGTGCACGACTACCGGCAGAACCCGTTCGGCCTGGTCTACGAGTACCCGATCACCGAGAACGAGCCGGGCAAGGTCAACATCCATCCCGTCAGCTACCCGCTGCGCGGCCTGAAGATCGCCGCGAACGTGTACACCCCGGCCGGATACGACCCGAACGGCAGCTACCCGGCGATCACCGTGGCGCACCCGAACGGCGGCACGAAGGAGCAGACCGCAGGCCGGTACGCGCAGCGCCTCGCGGAGCAGGGCTACATCACGATCGCCGCCGACGCCGCCTACCAGGGGCACAGCGAGGGCGAGCCCCGCAGCGTGGACAAGCCCTTCTTCCGCACCGACGACATCCACGGCATGGCCGACTTCATCGCGACCTTCCCCGGCGTGGACGCCAGCCGACTCGGTGCGCTGGGGATCTGCGGCGGCGGCGGGTACACCCTCAACGCCGTGAAGTCCGACAAGCGGTTCAAGGCGGTCGCGACGGTGAGCATGTTCAACTCCGGCCGCGTGCGCCGCAACGGGATGCAGGAAACCGCGCTGGACACGATCCAGGACCGGCTGCGGCAGGCGTCGGAGGCGCGCGCCCAGGAAGCCGCAGGCGGCGAGGTCCGCTACGCGGGCGACGCCGACCTGACCGACGAGCAGATCGCCGCCCAGCCCTTCCCGCTGTACCGGGAGGGCTACGTGTACTACTGGAAGACCCACGCGTGCCCGGGGTCGACGTTCAAGTACACGATGAGCAGCCTGCTGGACCTGATGAGCTGGGACGCCACCGATCAGCTCGAGCTCATCGACGTTCCGCTGCTGCTGATCGCCGGGAGCGACGCCGACACCCGCTACATGAGCGACGACGCCCTGTCGAAGGCCACCGGAACCGAGGACAAGGAGCTGTTCCTCATCGAGGGCGCGCAGCACATCGAGACCTACTGGGTCGACAAGTACGTCGACGCCGCACTCGACAAGCTGACCGCGTTCTACGCGCGAACCATCTAGCCGCTTCGCGCGGTAGAGCCCCGTGAACCACGCGGGGCTCTACCCGTAGGTTCAGAACCGCGCCCGGATGCCGTCGAGTTCGGCGATGACCCCCGGCGGCTCCTGGTCGAGCGGCATGTTGTCGCGGTCTAGGACTCCGTCGAGCGCGTCCGCCGGGTCGGCCCGCAATGCCGCGAAGAGCGGGTTCAGGTCCGTCTGCGCCGGTCCGTCTTCGGCGACCAGCTCCAACGTCCTGCGATCCGCGGCCTCCGACGTCAGTGAGGCGACCAGGACCTGGGCGATCTGGGAGCGGGAGACGACACCGTCGGACGGATCGCTCGCCCAGCGCGTGTCGCCTTGCAACATCACCAGCCGATGCTGGCCGGGGGCGTTGTAGTCGAACCAGCCCGGTCGGACGATCGTGTACGGCAGGCCGCTGGCCCGGATGAGCCGTTCACCGCGCCGCTTCCAGTCGTGACCCGGCGTGTGTTTCGTGACCCCTATTGCAGTCATCAGCGCGATACGGGCCGGAGCGTCCAGGACGCTCAGGACGTTGCGCACCGCGCCGTAGTCCACCAGCTCCGCCTGATGCGCCTCGCCGTGACTGCCGTGCGTGAAGACGATGCCGGTGACATCCGTGACAGCATCGCGAAGCGTCTCCGCCTTGGTCAGGTCGCCGACGACGACCCGCGCACCCTCGGGAAACGTGTCGGCCGGTGTTCCGTTGCGCACCAACGCCTTGGTCTCGTAACCGGCGCCGAGCGCTTCGGCGACGGCCAGCCGTCCGACGCTTCCACTCGCCCCGACGACGAGCACCGTGGACATCTCCTCCGGCATGTGCCTTCCTTTCCTCAGTTGCGGGTGCTCGCCTCTTCGCGGATCTTCGCGAGGGCGTCGTTGAACCCGTCGGCGCAGCCGCTGGCGCCTGCGAGCTTGCCGACCTTGAGGTCGTCGATGCTCTTGCCGGTCACCTCGTCCGGCACGGCCGCGGCGAACCGCTCCTGGTAGCCGCGGGATGTCTCGTTGTTGTCCGGCATCGGCTCGACGATGACCTTGGTGACCGTGTCGGCGCTGAGCATGACGGTGACGGTGAGGTAGGACGGGGCACCACCGTAAACGCCCCTCACGGTGTAGGTCCCGTCCTTGTACTCCGTGCCGCCGGCGCTCGTGCCGCCTCGCGGCGAGCTGGAGGTTGACGCGCTCGGCGGCTGCGCCGACGGTGTGGCGCCGCTGCCGCATCCGGCCAGCGGCACGATCACGGCGACCGATGCGGCGGCGGCGGAGGCTGCGCGGGTGAGGATGGCGGACGTCATTCTGTTCTCCTTCCAGAGGAAGAGCTCTCCGTCGAAGTCGTTCGACCACTGGACTCTGCCGTCGGCCAGCATGCGCACCCAGCGGAAAGGGAACGAGCGCAGGCGTGCGGGGTCGCTGACGAACAGCGCGGTGGCCAGCCCGTCGGCGGTGGCGGCGTCCGCGGCGATGGCCCAGGTCGCCACGACGTCGGTCACCGGGCGCCGGGTTCGTCCGTCCAGGACGTGGTGCAGTCCCTCGCCCCAGGTCCGTCGGTTCGTCGCCGACGCGCACAGCGCCGCATCCCGTAGCGAGACGGTTCCGATGACCCGGCCCGACAAGGTCGGGTGCTCCAGTCCCACCGTGACGGGCGCACCGCCGCGGTGTCGCAGGTCGCCGCTGCCGTCGACCACGAACCCGTCGAGGCCGGCATCCAGCAGCGTGTGGGCGATGAGGTCGACCAGATAGCCCTTCCCGGCCGCGCCCACATCGATCACCACCGGGCGATCCGTGGTGATCGTGGCTTGCTCCCGGCGGATGTCGCGAGCCCAGGAGTCCCGGCGTCGCCGACCCGCTATGTCGGCGTCGTCGCGGACGAGGGAGTAGCGGGCGTCGTAGCCGAGCAGTTCGAGATCTCTGCCGACGAGGGGATCGACCCCGCCGGCGGTGGCGGCGACGAGGCGGTCGTAGAGGTCGAGCAGCGCCACGTCGCGGGCGGGGAACTCGAACCGTCCCCCGCCCTCGGTGTGCGCGATCCGGGTGATCAGCGAGTCCGTTCGGAACCGGGACCAGACGTGATCGAACTCCTCCGCGAGCGCGCAGATCCGGTGGCGCAGTGCCTCCGGCATCGGGCGCTCGGTGTCGATCTGCCAATCCGTGCCGATCGCAGCGAACCGGAATGAGTCGTCAGCGCTCATGCGCGCCACGCTAGGTTCCGGATCGCGGTTGAGGGAGTAACGGACAGTACACCCTTCGCGGATCCGGACCGGGGTCAGCGGTCGGCTGGGTTGTCGACGGTCGGCTGGCCGGTGGCGGCGAGACTGCCGAGAAGCTTGAGTCGTTCCTCGGTCGGGCTGCCGGGCACGGCGGTATGACCGAACAGGAACCAGTCCGGGTTCGCGGGCAGATCCAGTGCCTCGTAGTCGAGCTCCAGGTCTCCCACCAGGGGGTGATGGATGCGTTTGATCCCGAGCCGGTGGAATCGCACGTCGTGCCTGGCCCACCGCGTCCGGAACTCGTCGCTGCGGGTCACCAGCTCACCGATCAGGTCGGTCAGGCCCTTGTCGTGGGGACGCCGCCCCGCGTAACTGCGCAACGTCGCGACGATCTCGTCCGCCACTCGGGCCCACTCCGGGAAGAACGTGTCGGCGGCGGGGTCGAAGAACATGAACCGTGCTGTGTTCGCCTGATTCACGGGGTTGTCGAGGATCGGCGCATACAGCGCGCGGCCGAGCGCGTTGGCGGTGATGATGGCCATCCGGCGGTCGCGGATCCAGACCGGCGCCCCGGTGATCGCGTCGAGCAGGCGCCGCAGGCTCGGCCGGACAGTCCCGTCGGCCGCGCGCTTGTGCGGACGCGCGGGCCGCGGCCCGGCCGCCTTGGCGAGGTCTTGAAGGTGTCCGGTCTCCGCCTCGTCGAGTTGGAGGGCCAGGCAGAGACTGTCCAGCACCTCGGCAGAGACACCAGAGAGATCACCGCGTTCCATCCGCGCGTAATACTCGACGCTCATGCCCGCGAGCAGCGCGACCTCCTCACGGCGCAGTCCCGGCACGCGCCTCCGGGGACCGCTGAGGATGCCCGCCTGGTGCGGGGTGATCCGATCCCGGCGGGTGCGCAGGAACTCCGCCACCTCCGCTCGATGCTCCATACCGCACACGCTAGGACCAGCCGGTTGCCCGCGGGAGGTACTGGCAGTACGTGGACGACCGTCCCGGCTTGCGCCGTAGCCGTCGTCGGTGGGCCGCTCAGGCCGCGGCGATGGTCGAGGTGTCGAGGACGAACCGGTAGCGGACGTCGCCCGCGGTGAGCCGGTCGTAAGCCTCGTCCAGCCCCTTCGCCGCGATCACCTCGATCTCGGCCTTGATGTCGTGTTCGCCGCAGAAGTCGAGCATCTCCTGCGTCTCGGGCATGCCACCGCTCATCGAGCTCGCCAGCTTCCGCCGGTTGGTCAGCAGCGCGTAGGGGTCGATCCGCAGCGGCTCGTCGGGCACCCCGAGGTTGACGAAGGCGCCGTCGAGACCGAGGAGGTCGAGGTGCGCGGACAGGTCGTAGGTCGACGGGACCGTCGACACGATGAGGTCGAACGAGTCCCGCATCTCCGCCAGGTCGGCGGTCGTGCGGTAGTCGTCCGCGCCGAGGCGCTCAGCGTCGGCGCGCCGGTCCTCGGTGAGCTCGAGGACGGTCGTGTGCGCGCCGAGCGCGTGCGAGATCTGCACGCCGACGTGCCCCAGCCCGCCGAAGCCGACGATGCCGACCCGCTTGCCGGGAGCGGCACCCCAGTGGCGCAGTGGCTGGTACATGGTGATGCCCGCGCAGAGCAGCGGGGCCGCGGACTCCAGGGGAAGCGAGTCCGGGATGCGGGCGACGAACCGCTGGTCGGCGACCACCCGCTCGCTGTAGCCGCCGAGCGTGACCGCCCCGTCGCGCCCGACCCCGTTGTAGGTGAGCACCTTGCCGCGGCGGCAGTAGGACTCCTGCCCGGCGCGGCAGGCCGCGCACTCCCGGCACGAGTCGACCAGGCAGCCGATGCCGACGTGGTCGCCGACGGTCAGGCCGGTCACCTCGGCGCCGACCTCGCGGACGATGCCCGCGATCTCGTGGCCGGGCACGATCGGGTAGTGGGTGTGCCCGAACTCCGCGCGGGCGTGGTGGACGTCGGTGTGGCAGACACCGCAGTAGGCGATGTCCAGCAGCACGTCGGTAGGGCCGACGTCGCGGCGCTCGACGGTGATGGTGCGAAACGGTGTCGTCGGGCCGGTCATCGCCCGCGCGAGTGCAGTGATCACGCTGCTTCTCCAGGGTTTGTGCGGTCGGGCCTCAGCTAATGAGCGACTGGTACTCGAGGTACTCCTCGATTCCGTACCGGCCCATCTCCCGGCCGATGCCCGAGAGCTTCAGGCCGCCGTGCGGGGCGCGCATGTCGATGGGCGCGCCGTTGATGCGCACGCGGCCGGTGCGCAGCCGCCGCCCGACGTTGCGGGCCCGCTCGGGGTCGGCGGACCAGACACCGCCCGCGAGCCCGTAGTCGGAGTCGTTGGCGATGGCCACGGCGTCGTCCTCGTCCTCGAACGGGATCATCACGTTGACCGGCCCGAAGACCTCCTGCCGCGCCAGCGTGTCGGTGTTGCTGCCGACGAAGACGGTCGGCCGGACGAAGTAGCCCTTGTCGAGGTGCTCCGGCGCCTCCGGGCCTCCGGCGATCAGCTTCATGCCCTCGTCG
Organism: uncultured Actinomycetota bacterium; assembly: GCA_963822805.1. GTDB lineage: Bacteria > Actinomycetota > Actinomycetes > Mycobacteriales > Pseudonocardiaceae > Pseudonocardia. Next base: position 116,205 of record CAWGIV010000017.1, read on the forward strand.
ATGCCGGTGCGGATGTAGCCGCGGATGCGGTCGCGCTGGACATCGGAGACCACCGGGCCGAGGGTCGTGGTCTCGTCGAACGGGTCGCCCATGACGAACCCGGCCGCCCGCGCCGCGGCGATCTCCTCCGCCTCGGCCAGCCGGGACCGCGGGACCAGCGTGCGGGAGAGGCCGCCGCAGACCTGGCCCGCGTTGCGGAACGCGTCGATCAGCCCGTCGCCCACCGCCTTCTCCAGGTCTGCGTCCTCGAGGATGAGGTTGGCGGACTTGCCGCCCAGCTCGAGCGCGACGCGCTTGACCGATCGCGACGCGAGCTCCATCACCCGGCTGCCTGCGCGCACCGAGCCGGTCAGTGACACGATGTCGATGAGCGGATGGGTCGCGATCGCCTCGCCGATCTCCGGGCCGGTGCCGCTCACCAGGTTGAACACTCCGTCCGGCAGACCGGCCTCGGCCGCGGCCTCGGCGAAGTAGAACGAGCTCAGCGGCGCCACCTCGGTGCCCTTGAGGACCATGGTGCAGCCCGCGGCGAAGGCGGCGCCCGCCTTCAGCGCGATCATCCGCATGGGGCCGTTCCACGGGGTGATCGCCCCGGCCACACCCGCGGGGATGCGGCGGACGATCGTGTCGTCGAACCGCTCCTCCCAGACGATGTCCTTGATGGCTGCCGCGGCGATGCGCAGGTCGTTGATGGGGTTCGCGACGTGCGAGCTGCGGGCGAGGGCGATTGGCGTGCCGATCTCCCTCGTCGTGGACCGCGCCAGCTCCTCGACCTTGGCCTGCAGGATGTCGGCGATGCGCACGAGCACCGCGGCACGCTCCTCGTGCGGCGTCCGCGACCATGACTCGAACGCCCGGGCGGCGGCTTGCGCGGCCCGGTCGACGTCGTCGACGTGTCCCCGCGGCACCGCCGCGATCGGCTCCTCCGTCGCCGGGTTGACGACGGTCAGGGTGCCGGTCCCCGCCGACTCGACCCACTTGCCGTCGATGAAGATCGTGTCTCGCTCGATCACGATTGTCCTCCTCGCGGGATTTTATATACGGACTCATGTCTCTTATTACGATTTCGAGATTACAGGGCATCCTCCCCGGCCGTCAATGCACGTCGGGCCGTCACGGGCGACGTCGACGGACGTCGTCCCGGCCGCTCAGCCCAGGTCGAGCGCCTCGAGGAGCAACGCGGTCACGGCCGCGGGGCCGGTGACCATCGCGTTGTGCGCGGTCTTCAGCACCCGGTAGTCGAAGTGCGGATCCTCGCCACTGCGGCGGCGCATGCGTTCGAGCATGTGGGGCTCTTGGGACGAGGGGACACACTCGACGTAGAGGCCCGGGTGCCGCCAGGCGCGCTCGGTGGGGCCGCTCGGGTCCTGGTAGGTCTTGAGCGGCTGGGCCGTCATTCGGCTGTTCACCCAGGCCGCATCGACCGGATTGGTGACGCCGTAGCGGGCGGCGTCCGCGTCGGGGTGAATACCTCGTGCCCGGCGGCGCGCAGCCGCCGCGCGACCGGCCGCCAGCACCACTCCCCGTGCCGCCCGCCGTGGACCAGCACGAACTGTCGGGGAGGCCCCGTCGTCATCTCGTCTCCTCGTCATGGAGTGGTGAGGGCCCGCTCTGGGGTCCAGCGCCCCGGGTGGTCCGCGGTCCGCTGGACGCGGCCCTCCTCGACCAGCCGGACCAGGTGTGCGGAGGTCTCGGCGAGCGCCGAGCGCAGCGAGCGCGGGGTGAAAGCCGAGAAGGGTCGAGCCCAGGACACCGCCTCGGCGACCTCCCAGGTGGTGGCACAGCCCCGCACGACCGCCCGCTCGATCTCGGCGAGCCGTTCGCGGTGGTGCTCGCGCAGACCCTCGATGCGCCGCGACAACCGGCCGAAGGGCCACTCGTGACCCGGCAGCACTACGACGACTCCCCGCCCCAAGATCACTGAGATTGGGACATAAGCGCCATATCTGGCGGCCATGTCCCAATCTCAGAGATCTTGCGACGGATGGCCGGTGCGAGGTCTACACCCCTCAGGGCAGGCCGCTCAGACCGGGTCGATGCCGCCGCGTTTGACGAGTTGGGCGGCGATCACGTTGCGCTGGATCTCATTGGTGCCCTCGCCGACGATCATCAGGGGGGCGTCGCGGAAGTAGCGCTCGACGTCGAACTCGGTGGAGTAGCCGTAGCCGCCGTGCACGCGCACCGCGTCCAGCGCGATCTCCATGGCGACCTCGCTGGTGAACAGCTTGGCCATCCCGGCTTCCATGTCGCAGCGCTCGCCCGCGTCGAACTTCTGCGCGGCGTAGAGGATCAGCTGGCGGGCCGCGGTGAGCTTGGTGGCCATGTCGGCCAGGTAGTTGCCCACCGACTGGTGCTGCCAGATCGGCTTGCCGAAGCTCTCCCGCTCCTGGGCGTAGCGCAGTGCATCGTCCAACGCGGCCTGCCCGACCCCCAACGCGCGAGCGGCCACCTGGATCCGGCCGGTCTCCAGGCCCTTCATCATCTGCCCGAAGCCCTTGCCGGGCACGCCGCCGAGCACGGCCTCGGCCGGGACGCGCATGTCCTCGAACACCAGCTCGCAGGACTCGACGCCCTTGTAGCCCAGCTTGGGCAGGTCCTTCGAGACCGTGAGGCCGGGCCCGTGCTCGACCAGCAGCACCGAGATCCCCTTGTGCTTGGGCCGGGCCTTCGGGTCGGTCTTGCACAGCAGCGCGATCAGCCCGGAGCGCCGCGCGTTGGAGATCCACGTCTTCGACCCGTTGATCACGTACTCGGCGCCGTCCAGGCGCGCGGACGTGGTCAGGTTCTGCAGGTCCGACCCGCCGCCCGGCTCGGTCAGCGCCATTGTGGCCCGCAGCGCCCCGGTGGCCATCGGCGGCAGGTAGCGGTCCTTCTGCTCCTGGGTGCCGAAGGTCAGGATGAGCTTGGCGACCACGGTGTGCCCGCCCATCGCCCCCGCGAGGCTCATCCAGCCCCGCGCCAGCTCTGCGGTGACCAGCGCGTAGCACGGCATCGACACCGGCGCCGCACCCCACGGCTCGGGGATCGCCAGGCCGTAGATCCCCAGCCGCTTCATCTGCTCGATGAGCTTCTCCGGGTAGGTGTTGCTGTGTTCGAGTTCGCGGACGACCGGCTTCACGTCCCGGTCGACGAACTCGCGCACGACCGCGACGACCTCGCGCTCCTCGGGGCTGAGCAGGCTCATGGCCTGTCCTCCCCGCCCCTGCTGCCGGCAAACGCCATGGTCGCCGTCAGCGACGGCTCGCACGCGCGGGCACCGACGACGACCTCCGTGCCGTCCGCGCCGCCCGAGCGCGCGACCGCCTCGATCTCGGCGGGCGCGAAGACGGGCCGGACGAGGCGATAGTCGAAGACCCGCACGGGTGTGTCCGGGCGGCTCAGGCGCGGCAGCTCCAACGCCAGCAGCGCCAGCAGCGGCCCGTGGACCACGAGCCCCGGATAGCCCTCGACGGCCCTTGCGTAGGGCAGGTCGTAGTGGATGCGGTGGGCGTTGTAGGTGAGCGCGCTGAACCGGAACAGCAGCATCGGGTCGACGGCCAGCGCTCGCCGCGGCGTTCCCGTGACCTCCGCCGGACCGGGCGCGGTGACCCGTCGCCGGGGCGCCCCGTCGGGCTCGCAGCGGTAGACGAGGTCCTGCTCCTCGGTGGCGACGTGGCGGTCGTCGGCGAACAGCTCCTCCCGGACGGTCACGAAGGCCAGCTCGCCGGTGCGGCCGGTCCGCACCGTGACGCCCGCCAGCGCGGACCGGCCGGTCAGCCGCGCGCCGACCGGGATCGGCGCCCACTGTCGCAGCCGCCCCCCGGCGAACATGCGCCGTCGTCCTGGGAGCGGGGGCAGGAAGGCGCCGTCGCGCGGGTGGCCGTCCGCGCCCAGCTCGCGCTGGGGGACCGCGTCGACCAGCGTGAACCAGTGCCACAGCGGCGGCAACGGGTCGCCCTCCGCGCGGACCGGCGACGCGACGTCCAGGAGCGCGGCGAACGCGCCCGCCGCCCAGGGGTCGACCCGGCGCACCGACTCCACGGGCGCGGGTGCCCAGCCGCGAAGCCGATCGGCGAGCGGGACGCGCGACGCCGCCTCGGTCATCGACCCTCCCTTGGTCGGGCCCGCGACAGGACGGGCTGCCCTACCGCTGGGCCAGACGGCCTTCGGTCCCGAAGCGACGGTAGGCGGGTCGCAGCAGGTCCGCCAACGGACGTCCGCGCAGGCTGGCGTCGACCGGTGGCAGCTGGTCGAGGAGGGAGGTGCTGGAGGTGACCTGCGGGCTCAGCCTGGGCGGATCGCCTTGCAGCGCGAAGTAGCCGGGGAGGCAGTCCTCCAGCGGAACGCCGCGATTCTCGCCGCCATCGGCGGTGGGCGGACGGTCGGAGCGCGCGGCGTGCAGGTTGTCGAGGAGATCGTCGCGCTGCCTGCCCCGCCACGCCAGGATGCGGAAGGGGTCGTCATCGAAGGACTCGGCGAGGAGGTAGAACGTGGCGGCGAGGTGCTTGCAGGGCACCTCCCAGTCCGGGCATGAGCAGTCGAGGGACAACTCGCCGGCCCTGGCCGGGAACAGCGACAGTCCGACGCCCTCGAAGACGTCCTCGATGTCGTCGGGCATCTCGCAGGCGAGCAGCTTTGCCAGATACCAGGCGTTGCTCGCGAGCTCGCGCTCCAGGCAGGCCCACTGGGCTTTGCCGAAGGCCTGCAGGCCGATCCGCACCCGGTACGGGCGCGCCCGGCTGCCCTGCACCTGTGCGGTGACCGAGCCTGCGTCGATCTCGAGGGAGATCACCTGCCCCTTCCGGGCATAGCTGCGGCCACGCTGCAGCCGGTTCCCCATGCCCATGTCCTCGAGGACCGCGATGAACCGCTCCGACCACCATGACTGCGCGATGGCGCCGCGCTGACTGCGCGCCTTGAGGCCGCCCTCGACCGCGCGCGGTTTCGACGGCGGGAAGAACTTATTCACCGATAGCCCTGTCCGAGAGGGCGAACACGTTGCGCAGCTCAGCGGTGGACAGCTCGGTGAGCCAGCTCTCCCCGTCGCCGACGACCAGATTGGCCAGGGCCTTCTTGTCCTCGATCATCTGGTCGATCTTCTCCTCGAGGGTGCCGGTGCACACGAACTTGCGGACCTGCACGCTGCGCTTCTGCCCGATGCGGAACGCGCGGTCGGTGGCCTGGTTTTCCACCGCGGGATTCCACCACCGGTCGAGGTGGATGACGTGGTTGGCGGCGGTGAGGTTGAGGCCTGTACCGCCCGCCTTCAGCGACAGCAGGAAGATCGGCGGCCCTTGCTCGGACTGGAAGCCCTCGACCATCTCGTCGCGGCGCTTCTTCGGGGTGCCGCCGTGCAGGTAGGCGATGTCGGTGCCGAAACGGGCGGCCAGGTGCGGCAGCAACATGGCGGCGAACTCGGTGAACTGCGTGAAACACAGCACCCGGTCGCCTTCGGCGAGGATCTCCTCCAGCAGCTCCTCCAGGCGGATCACCTTGCCGGAGCGCCTGCCGACCGGCGAACGATCATGCAGTACCTGGGCGGGATGGTTGCAGACCTGCTTGAGCTTGGCCATCGCGGCCAGCACGTTTCCGCGGCGCTCGATGCCCTCGGAGTTCTCGATCTTCTCCAGCATGTCGTCCACGATTGACTGGTAGAGCGACGCCTGCTCCACGGTGAGCTGGCAGTACTCCTTCATCTCGATCTTCTCCGGGAGATCGTCGATGATCGCCGGGTCCGACTTGAGCCTGCGGAGGATGTAGGGGCGGGTGATCGCGCGCAGCCGCTCGGCAGGTTCGGCCGCGCCGTGCCGCTCCACCGGGATGGCGTAGCGGGTGCGGAACAGCTCCGACGAGCCGAGCATCCCGGGGTTGAGGAAGTCCATGATCGACCACAGTTCGGCCAGCCGGTTCTCCACCGGCGTGCCGGTGAGCGCGACCCGGTGTGCGGCGCGCAGCCTGCGCGCGGCCTTGGCGGTCTGCGACAGGCTGTTCTTGATCGCTTGTGCCTCGTCCAGCACCACCCGCTGCCAGTCGTAGCCGCAGAGCTCGTCGATGTCGCGGGTACCGGTGGCGTAGGTCGTGACGATCAGGTCCGTCACGGCGAGCCGAGCACGCAGCGCGTCACCACCCAGCCGCTCCCGGCCGTGGTGGGCATAGACGCGCAGCCGGGGAGCGAACTTGGCTGCCTCCCGCTGCCAGTTGCCGACCAGCGACATGGGGCACAGCAACAGCGTGGGCCCGGCCTCCGGGTTCGCGCTGCGGTCCGCGGACTCCAGCGCGAGCAACTGCACCGTCTTGCCCAGCCCCATGTCGTCGGCCAGGCACGAGCCGAGGCCCAGCGACGACAGGAACGCCATCCAGGACAGCCCCCGCTCCTGGTAGGGCCGCAGGGTGGCGTCGAACGCCGCAGGCAGGTCGACCGGCGTCAGCGACCTGGCCGCCGTGCCCGCCAGCAGTTCGCCGAGCCGGCCGTCGGCCTGTACACCGGTCACCGGCAGCGGGGTGTCGAGATCATCGGGGTGGCTGGCGGCCAGCGCCAGGACCTCGGCGGCGGTCTTGGCTCCCGCAGGCGCGTGCCGCAGGAACTCCAGGCCACGCCGCAGCTGCTCGGGGTCGACGGCGACCCATTGCCCGCGCAACCGCACCAGCGGCGCTTTCGTCTCGGCCAGCGCCGCGATCTCGTCGGCGGTCAGCGTGTCGTCGCCGACGGCCAGCTGCCACCGGAAGTCCATCAGCGACTCGCGACCGAAGTGGCGGCCTGCCACCACCCCGTCGGTCGGGGTGTTCGCCGTGGCCTTGAGGCCGAGCCGGGCACGGCGGTCCCACCACGACGGCAGCAGCACACCGAAGCCCGCCTCGTCCAGCGCGGGCGCGACGACCGCAAGGAAGTGGTAGGCGCCGTCGGCGTCGAGATCGAGCGCGCGCGGGGTGGCCTGCCGCAGGCCGGCAACCAGCTCGGGATAGATCCGGCTGGCCCGGCCCAGCTCGGCGAGCAGGAGCTCGTGCGGCCGGTCCAGCCAGCGGCGCAGGCTGCCGTCATCCGACCACGCCTGGGCGGCGGGCACGAGCAGGCTGGGGTCCTGGGTGGACTGGAGCAGGAACTCCAGCCGCCAGTCCGCGGATTCGTCGGATGACGGTTCGACCTCGCCGAGCCGGAAGGTGGCGCGAGCCGGGCCGACCCGGCCGGTGCCGATCTCCGCCCACGGCCGCAGCTCGCGCTCGAGCGCGCGGAGCTCCTCGTCATCGGCGTCGAACCGGCCGTCGGCCGCGGTGAGCGCCGCCAGCCACGCCTCGATCGCGGGCACGCGCTTCGGACGGCGGCCGGGCCGCGGCGGCACCAGGTCGACGCCGTGCCCCAGGTGCTGCCGCGACGCAGCGTCCGTGAGGCCGTGCAGCGCGTCGGTGACCAGGTCGTGGGCGTCGTCTCGGGCGAGTTCGGCGCGGCACACCGGCGGCATCGCGGTGACCAGCGCACCGAAGGCGACCACATCGGGGCCTTGCAGCGCGGGTCTCCACCGCGCCAGCGGTCCGACCTCGTCCCGCACCACGGTCGGCAACACCCGGCCGCGCTCGACCAGCTCGCAGGCGAAGGCGGCCAACCCGGCCAGGTAGCGGAGCGATGCGCCCCAGCGGATTTCGCCCGCGCCGCCGTCCGCTCCCGTGGCCAGCCAGGCGAGCGAGGCGGCGGGGTCGAGCTCGATCGTCGGGATCCGCCACGACAGCAGGACCGGCTCGGACTGTGCGGCGCGCGGGACGACCCGCGTCAGCTCCGGGGAGTCCAGCGGAGACTTGGCCAGCGACGGCAGCCGCAGCGTCGCGTCGCCCGGCTTGCCGGAACAGACCTCGGCGAGCACCTCCACCGGCGCGGCGAACGGGTGCGGACGCGCCGCACGCAGCGCCTGGCTGCGGCTGGTCACGGCACGCTCGGAGTCCTCCGCCCACACGCAGAGACCTCGCTCTGGTGACCAGAAGCCGTGCAGGACCAGCATGCGCGGGGGCCTTCCGTGGTGCGTGGCGATCGCCCGGCACTGTAGCGGCGGCCGCCGGGCGACGTGCGGACGCCCTGCCTGCGCGTCTCAGCCGTCCTGGTGCTCGATGTGTCGGACGACGCTCGAAGTTCGTGACATGCCGCTGCTCCGAGTGGCGGAAATTCGTCCGCGTTCAGAGTGGCGGGCGTTATCGGGGGGTAGGCGCGCCCATGACCCAACAGACAGGCCAGAACATGCCCCCACCGACCGCCTCGGTCGCCAGGCAGCAAGCCTCCGAGGTCGGGCAAACCGCCGCCGACGCAGGCCGCGACGTCGCGGCTACCGCGAGCGAGCAGGCGGGCCACGTCGCGCGCGAGGTCAATCGCCAGGCCCGCGACCTGGTGGGCGAGGCCCGCAGCCAAGCCACCCAACAAGCCCGCACAGGCCAGAACAAGGCCGAGGAGAGCATCCGCGAGCTGGCGAGCGAGCTACGCGAGATGGCCGACCGCGGTGACCATCACGGCACCGCATCCGAGCTCGCCGCTCAGGCAGCGGACCGACTGCACGGCGTCGCCGACTGGATCGGTGACCGCGAGCCGGGTGACCTGGTCGAGGAAGTGCGCCGGTTCGCACGCAGGCGCCCCGGCGCCTTCCTGCTCGGGGCGGCCGTCGCAGGCGTGCTGGTCGGCCGCCTCACCCGCGGCGCCGTCGACGCCCAGCGCGACACGGGCTCCGACGCGACTCGGCGCCCGGATCGCTATCCAAGCGACGCCACGACGACGCCGTTCGCGGCCGCGCCGCCCCCCGCTGGCCCGCCGCCCGCCTACGATCCGCTGCCCGAGGCAGGAAGGCCAACAGGCCGCCCGGTCGGTATGCCACCGCCCGCCCCGGAGGTTCCGTACGACCCCTACACCGCGGGGCAGGTGCCGCCGGTCGTGCCGCCGCCCCTCCCGCCCTCGCCCGCCACCGCACCGCCTGCTCCCCACCCCGGGCCACCGCACCCGCCGCGGCAGAGCGCGAAGACCGTCGGCGAGTACGTCGAACAACCCGAACGCGATCCGTACCGGGGTGGCGCCCGGTGACCGGCGGATACGGGGCTCCGCCGCCCGGCGGTAGCCACGGCCTCGGCGCTGGCGGACAACCGGGGTCCTACCAGGGCGACGTCGCACCCGCGGCCGCCTACACCGTCCCGCAGGGGACAGGTCGGGGATCGCACCCCGCTGCCGAACCGCCGCTCGGGGAGCAGTACGGCGCGCTCTCCGCCGAGGGGCGGCATCCTGACGTCGCCGATACCTCCGTGGGCGATCTCCTCGGCAACGTCACCCGCGACCTGTCCACCCTGATGCGCCAGGAACTGGCACTCGCGCAAGCCGAAGTCAAGCAAGAGGTCTCGAAGACCGCGAAGGGCGCGGCCGCGGTGTCCGGCGCTGGTCTCGCGGGCTATTTCGTCCTGCTGTTCCTGTCGATCGCGCTGTGGGCGGCCCTCTCGAACGTCATGAACGCCGGGTGGGCCGGGCTCATCGTCGCGGCGGTGTGGGCCGTGATCGGCGGCGTGCTGTACGCCGTCGGACGCGGCAAGCTGCGCCAGGTCCACCCGAAGCCCGAGCGAACGGTCGACACCCTGAGCAACGTCCCTGACGCCCTCAAGGGCCAACGAGGAGGCACCCCATGACCAGCCCGTACTCGACGAGCGCCCACACGGGCACGAGCTCGAGCGACCCCGAGGAGATCCGCCGCGAGATCGAACGCACGCAGACAACGCTCTCCACCGACGTCGACGCGCTGGCCGAGAAGGTCAGCCCGGGCCGGATCGCCCAGCGTCGGGTCGACCGGGTCCGTGGCTCCGCCGCCCGCTGGAAGGACAAGGTGATGGGCAGCGACCCGCATCCGGGCTACCCCTCCGGGACCTATGGTGGGGGCCCGAGCGTCGCCGACCGCGCCCGTCATCTCGCAGGTTCCGCCTCCGATACGGTCGGGGACGCGGCACAGTCGACCGCTTCGACCGTCTCCGACACCGCCTCCCAGGCCGCGTCAACCGTGCAGGACGCGGTGCAGCAGGCCCCGCAGGCGGTCGTGCGTCAGACCCGCGGGAACCCGCTCGCGGCCGGGCTCATCGCGTTCGGCGCGGGCTGGCTCGTGTCCTCGCTGCTTCCGGCCAGCCAACGCGAGCAGGAGCTCGCCGAGCAGGCCAAGCAGCACGCAAGTGAGCTCGGCAAGCCGCTCGCCGATGCCGCCAAGGAGGTCGCCGGCGAGATGCAGGAGCCTGCGCAGCAGGCCGTCGAGTCGGTGCGCGCGACCGCCGCCGACTCCGGACGGACCGTGCTCGACGAGGGACGCTCGGCCGCCCAGGACGTCCAGGACCACGCCCAGGACGCCGCCGAGACGGTGCGTCAGAGTCCCCCGGGTGCCGGGACGGTGTATCAGAGCCCCCCGCGCTGACGGACCTACACTTCGCACCTCGACAGGTGACCTCGCACCCCGGACGGTGACTGCGCACCCCATCGGCGGGGTGCGAAGTCGACGGTCGGGGTGCGAGGTGTGTCGCAGCCCTTGCCATCCCGTGGGATGGTGCTAGGCTGGTTCCTGGATGGAGGGGTCGCGATGGCCGAGGTCGAGAAGAGCGAGAAGATCACCATCAACATCGGGCTTGTCGACCTCGGCCAGATCGATCTGCTGGTCGACGAGGGCTTCTACGCCAACCGCACCGACTTCATCCGCACGGCCATCCGCCGCCAGCTCGACAGCAAGGCGGGCGCGGTGAACGACACGGTGGAACGCCGGGCACTGACGCTCGGCACACAGCACGTCAGCCGCCGTCAGCTCGAGACGCTTCGAGACGCGGGGCGCCAGATGGAGCTGCGGGTTCTGGGCCTGGCCGTCGTCGCCGATGATGTCAGCCCGGAGTTGGCGCTGGCGACGATCGCGTCGGTCGAGGTCCTCGGCGCCTTCCGGGCATCGCGGGCGGTCAAGGCCGCACTCGCCCCTCGGATGATCTGACCCTCCACCCACGCACCCCCAGCGTTTCCGCACGGCTCGACCGCTCGGTCGACGCCGGAATTCCACATCCCCGGAAGGGGCACTCCATGGACGACGACCGAAACACCGGCATGCCCGAAGCACTGCGGCTCATCCGCGCCGGACAGTTGGACGAGGCGGTCGCGCTCCTGCAGCGCTCGTTCGTCCCGGGGCTCTCGGCCCGGACGGCCGGTGCGCGCGGCATCGGGGCAGGCAGGCCCGAACTGCCGTTCTCCCGCGGCGGCCTGCTCGACCGGCTGCGGAGCGCGCTCGGCTCGGAATCGGGCGCGGGCGGGCGCACCGCCGACCTGGCTGGCCTGCTCGGCAAGCTCCGCGGCACGACCACCGATGCCGGGTCGCAGGCGATGGCCGCCGCGGCCGCCGCTCCCGGCGGTGAGATCCGCCACCTCCAGCACACGGCGGCGGCAGGCACCCGCAGCTACGACCTCTACATCCCCACCGGCTACCGGGGGGAACCCGTGCCGCTGCTCGTCATGCTCCACGGCGGGACACAGAACGCCCTCGACTGCGCCGCGGGTACCCGGATGAACGAGCTCGCCGAGCAGCACACGTTCCTGGTGGCCTATCCGGAGCAGTCCACGGCGGCGAACGCCGGTGGTTACTGGAACTGGTTCCAGCCGTCTCACCAGCAGGCCGGGGCGGGCGAGCCCGCGATCATCGCGGGCGTCACGGCCGAGGTCATGGCGCAGCACCGGGTCGACCCCGACCGGGTCTACATCGCCGGGATCTCGGCGGGCGGGGCGATGGCGGCGGTCGTCGCCGCGACGCATCCGCGGCTGTACGCCGGGCTCGGGGTGCATTCCGGCATCGCCTATGGGGCGGCGCACGACCTCGGCTCGGCCTTCGCCGCCATGCGGACCGGCGGTTCGCCCGCGCCCGGCGCCCCCGTGCCGGTGATCGTGTTCCACGGTGACGCCGACCCGATCGTGGCTCCCGTGAACGCCGAGAAGCTCGTGGCCGCGCGCCTCGCCCAGGTCGGCACCTCCGTATCGACGAGCGAACGCGACGAACGGGCGCACCGCGCCGCCACCCGCACCACCCACACCGACGCCGACGGCACCGTCCTCGTCGAGTCGTGGATCGTGCATGGCGGTGGGCACGCCTGGTCCGGCGGCAGCCGGGTGGGTTCCTACACCGACCCGTCGGGCCCTGACGCCTCCGCCGAGATGATCCGGTTCTTCCTCACGCACGGCCGACGGACATAGTCGGCGGAGCCCGGGGTATTGCCTGCCTATGCGCGCTCTCACCTGGCAGGGTCGACGCGACGTCCGCGTCGACTCGGTGCCGGACCCGTCGATCCAGGACCCCACCGACATCGTCGTGAAGATCACCTCGACCGGGCTCTGCGGCTCCGACCTCCACCTCTACGAGGTCCTCGGTCCCTTCCTCGACCCCGGCGACATCCTCGGCCACGAGCCAATGGGGATCGTCGCCGAGGCAGGCCCCGCAGTCAGCGAGGTGCAGGTCGACGACCGAGTCGTGATTCCGTTCAACGTCTCCTGCGGCACCTGCGCGATGTGCTCGACAGGTCTGCACAGCCAATGCGAAACCACCCAGGTGCGCACGCAGAACAGCGGCGCCGCACTGTTCGGCTACACCAAGCTGTACGGCCAGGTGCCCGGCGCGCAGGCCGAGTACCTGCGGGTCCCGTTCGGCAACACGCTTCCGATCAAAGTCCCCGAAGGCCCGCCCGACGACCGGTTCGTCTACCTCTCCGACGTACTGCCGACCGCATGGCAAGCCGTCACGTACGCCGACCCACCCCCCGACGGCTCCCTTGTCGTACTCGGCCTCGGCCCGATCGGCGACATGTGCACCCGCATCGCCCGCCACCGCGGCATCAAGCGGGTCATCGGGATCGACCTGGTGCCCGCCCGTCTCGAACGCGCCCGAGCACACGGCATCGAAGTGATCGACATACGGGCCCACCGACGACACCTGGCCGACGTCGTCCGCGGACTCACCAACGGCCGGGGCGCGGACGCCGTGATCGACGCGGTCGGCATGGAGGCGCACGGCTCCCCCGTCGGCAAGCTCGCCCACACCGCCGTCGGCGTGATGCCGGACGTCATCGCGGCACCGCTGATCAAGAACGCGGGCATCGACCGGATGAACGCGTTCCGTCTCGCGATCGACATCGTTCGCCGCGGCGGAACCGTTTCCCTTTCGGGCGTCTACGGCGGCACCGCCGACCCGGTCAACATGCTCCGTCTCTTCGACAAGCAGATCCAGCTGCGGATGGGCCAGGCCAACGTCCGTCGGTGGGTGCCCGACATCCTGCCGCTGCTCACCGACGAGGACCCGCTCGGCGTCGACGGCTTCGCCACCCACCACCTGCCCCTGGAGAGCGCACCGGCGGCCTATGCGGCGTTCCAGCAGAAGGCCGACGGCATGGTCAAGGTGCTGTTCCGACCGTAAGATCGCGACGGCAGGCTGTCTCGCGCGTCGTCAGAGGATGGATTCCACCGGACCGACGGACCAGCCTTCCTCGGTGGCGCGCCGATTCAGCTCTTCGACGTCGTCGCTCGTCAACGGCCGGGAATCGGCCAGTACACCGAGGTGCCGATCGCAGGAGAACGCCCACGCCACGTCGCCGGTGTCGAGGAACGCGATGATCCCGCTGTGGGTGGGCTCGGACATGCACGGGCTGTATCCCGAGCGACTCGCTCCGATCAGCCCGACACAGCAGCCCGCAGCGTCAGGCTCCACAGGCGTCCCATCGTGTATCCGCATCCGCCCACTGTGCAGCCCGTGGCCCGCCATGTCTTGCCGTGACCCGGGATTCTCGGCAACGTCACAGGTTGGCGTGGCACCCGCGAGCGGGGCCTGCCAGGTCAGCCGCGGGAATTCCGACGGCGAGGACGGCGGCGTCGTCGTCAACCGCGAATCCGGCCATCAAGTCGGTGATGGCGCCGACCAGCCGCTGGGCCGAGAGGGGGGCCAGAGTCGCGGCGAACCTGAGGAGCTCCTGCTCGCTGTAGCGCGTGCGGTGCTCGTCGATGCGGGCCTCCGTGAGGCCGTCGGTGTAGAGCAGGAGCGTGTCTCCCGCGACGAGGTGGACCACGGTCGCGACGAAGTGGGCGTCGGAGAGGATGCCGACCAGCTGTCCGCCGTCGAGGTCGACGAACTCGGCTGTGCCGCAGGCGCGCAAGTGGATGGCGGGGGGATGGCCGCCGCTTGCGATGGTGACGGTGCACCGGCCCGGGGCGGGGTCGAGCACCCCGAACAGCACGGTGCAGAACGCCGGGCCGCCATCGAGCCGCTCGTCCAGAAGGACGGCGTTCAGATTGGTGAGCACCGCGACCGGGTCGGAATCATGAGCGGCAGCCGATCGCAAGGCGTAGCGGGTCAGCGAGGTCAGGACCGCCGCGGCCGCCCCCTTCCCGCGCACGTCGCCGAGAAAGAACCCCCACCGGGCGTCGGGCAGACGGAACAGGTCGTAGAAGTCGCCGCCGATCTCGTCGAGCGACGCCGGGTGGAAGTACGCGGCGGCCTCGACGCCCGCGATGTCCGGCAACTGCGGGGGGAGCAGGGTCTGCCGCAGGACCGTGGCCAGGCCTTGGACACGGTCGCGTTCGCGGTCGGCGTCCTGCCGGGCCTGCAGGAGCTCGCGCTCGTAGGTCCGTCGGTCCGTCGCCTCGAACACGCTGGTGCGTATGACGGTCGGGCCATCCGCGCCGCCGCTCCGCGCGACCCGTGAGGACATCAGCACCGGCAGTCGGTTCCGGTCCGCGGTGAGCAGGTCCAGCGCCATTCCGCTCACGGCGCCCTGCATGGCGAGCAGCGGCGCGAAGTGGGTCTCGTGATGGATTCTGCCGCCGACGGTCAGGAGGTCGGTGAACCGCCGCCTGCCGACGAGCTCCGCGCGGTCGTATCCCGTCCAGGCCGCCAACGTTGCGTTGATCCGGACGATGATGCCGTCCAGCGTTGTCGACAGGTGGCCGCAGGGCGCATTGTCGTAGAGATCGGCCGAGCTGCTCTCCTCGGCGGCTATCGCTGCGGCGACGTCGGAGCTCGGCGGTGGGGCGTCGAGGTCGAGATCGGGTGGCTTGCTACGCCCGTCCACAGGCCCTCACCGTGCGCTGCGCCTGTGTCGTCACGATGTCGCGGCCAGGAAGTCCAGAATCGCGGCCGCGGTGTCGACAGGTGCGCTCAGCTGCGGGCAATGTCCGGTCGCGGCGAGGGTGACCAGCCGGCTGCCGGGAATCGCCGCGTGCACATAGGCACCGACCCCGAGTGGCGCGATCACGTCCTGCATGCATTGGATGATCAGCGTCGGCACGGCGACGGCCGCCAGGTCGGCCCGGTTGTCCGAGAGGAACGTCGTGCGGGCGAATACTTGGGCGATGTGGGGCGGCATCTGGCAGAACGCATTGGTCAATTCCACGCCCAGCTCGGGCCGGTCCGGGTTGCCCATGATCACCGGGGCCATCGTCCTGGACCATCCGAGGTAGTTGCTGTCGAGGGACTCGAGCAGCTCGTCGATGTCCTCCTGGCTGAAGCCGCCACGGTACTCGCCGTCGTCGATGTAGCACGGTGACGGCGTCACGAGAACGAGCCTCGTGATCCGCTCGGGCTCCAGCGCTGCGGCCACGACCCCGATCATCGCGCTGACGGAATGGCCGACGAACACCAGATTGCGCAAATCGAGCTCCCGGCAGATCTCGACCACGTCCTCGGCAAAGCCGCGCAGAGTCGAGTAACGCTCGTCGTCCCACGCCGACAGATCCGATCGGCCCGCCCCGATCAGGTCGAACAGAACCACCCGACACGTCCGGGCGAGAATCGGCGTGACGAGCCGCCACATGTGTTGGTCACACCCGAACCCGTGGGCCAACATCAGTACCGGACCGTCGTCGCGGCCCAGTACGACGACGTTGTGCTTGGTCCGCGCATCCACTTACGACGCCGCCGACAGCGCGTCGGTCAGTAGCGCGACGAGCGCCGCATGCTGCACGTCGGTCGACGACCCGACCTCCTCCTCCGAGCCGTCGAGGGCCTGCGCGGCGAGGCCTGCCTTGCTGTCGATCAGCTCGGCGATCCTGGCGTCGATCGTCTGTGCGGCGATGACGCGCCATGCGGTGACCGGCTCCCGCTGCCCGATGCGGTGGCTGCGGTCGATGGCCTGCGTCTGCTCCGCAGCGGTCCAGGAGAGCTCGGCGAGCACGATGTTGGAGGCGACCTGGAGGTTGATGCCCACGCCCGCCGCGGTGAGCGAGCACACCGCGACGGCCACGTCGGGGTCGTTGACGAACGCGTCGATGTTCCTCTGCCGCACCGAGGGCGTCTGGTCGCCCCGGATCGCGGAGAACCGCACTCCCTGCTTGGTGAACGCCTCCTCGGCGGCGTCCATCACGTCGACGTGCTTGGCGAAGAAGACGACCTTGCCTGCGCTCCGCGCGAGTTGCATCGCGTAGTCGGCGGCGAGGTCTGCCTTGGCCCGGCCGATGCGCCGCATCATGCTGAACACGTTCTCGCCGGTCGCCGACGTGCTCGCGTCCTTCTGCTCCCACCTGGCCACCCGGTGCACGAGGTCGTGGTCAATGCCTTCGACGACGGCGCCCTCGACGACGGCACCGGAGCGGCGGCCTTCGAGTGCGTTCTCGTACCGCGACACCATCCGTCGAGCGAGGGCGCGCTCGGCCGCCCGGATCGACCGGCCGGCCGCCCCGTCCAGCTCGACGGGGAGGTCGGCGATGCGCCGCGCGGGGATGTCGGCGGCCACGTCGAGCTTGCGTCGACGGACGATGCCGAGGTCGACGACGCAACGGCGGGCGGCCCGGTAGAACCCCGGATCGGCGGGGGTCAGGCCGGTCTCGTCGAGCGCGTGCATCAGCTCGGCGAGCGGCTTTGTGTCGTCGATCCAACCCAGGAACTGCCAGATCGCCCGAAAGTCCTCAATGTCGTTGATCAGCGGGGTGCCGGTGAGGGCCATCAGCAGCGGACGCGCTGTGCGGGACCGAATCTGCTCGGCGAGTCGCAATACGTGCTGGGAACGTTGCGACGCCTTGTTCTTGATGAAGTGCGCCTCGTCGACGACCATTCCGCGCAGGCCGAAATGGCCGAGCCAGCCCACATGGCGATCGAGCACGTCGTAGTTGACGACGACGATGTCGGCGAAGCCGTCGATCGAGTCGCCGTTGCCGTGGATGACCGTGGCGGAGCGGCGAGGTGTCCACAGTCCCGCCTCCCGTGCCCAGTTCGTCTTCACCACGTTCGGCACGACGGCGAGCAGTGGGTAGGCGTTCGCCGCTTCCGCGGCGAGCAGCGCCTGGGCCGTCTTGCCAAGGCCCGGCTCGTCGGCGAGCAGGAAGGTTCGGTGCCCGGCCGCGGCCGCGGCGACCACCTGGGCCTGGTGCGGCATCAGCTCCCGGCCGCCCGGCAGGTGCCGGGCGGACGGCGCGGGCAGCGGCATACACGCCGAGGCTCCGCCGCCTGCGCGCTCGAACGAGCTGAGCAGCGGGCCGAGCAGCTCCCAGCTCGCCAGCCGCGTGGGTCGGGGGGCGCGCGGCCGGGCGGCCGAGAAGTCGGGGGCGAGGAAGGGGTTGGCCAGCTGCCGTGAGACGACCGATCGCGGCACGACACCAGGTGTGGCGGCGGCGCCCGGACCCTCCACCGGCGGCAACTCGTCGGTACCCGTCTCGATGCCCGCCCTGGCCAGCATGTCCCGTTTGCGCGAGCGCGCCTCGTCGGAGACCACGGCGTCCTCCTCGAGGAGTGCCAGGAGCCCGACATCACGGACAGCGGTCTTCGCGAGGGTCGTCGCGATGCCGTCGAGCCGCTTGAGCCGCTCGGAGTGCGTGGGATTCCCGGGCCCCTCCGTGCGGAGCCGGGCGCGCTCGTCGCGCAGCACCAGCGCGACAGCCTGGAACGTCGCGCGTGTCGCGGAAGTGGCCCGGCCGCGCCGCAGCGCTGCCTCGACGTCTCCGACGGCGCTGGCCAGCACCGAGAGGACGTCGTCGCGGTCGCGGACACGTCGCCGGTTCCGCGGGGCGGTACGGCGAGCCCTGGTCTGGGGCTGGCCTCGTCGAGCCACGAACTCCTCCTCCTGGGCGTCCGGCATGGCGGCCGTGGCCGCCATGCCGCAGGCAGCGCTGCGGACGGGCGGTGGGGGTCGCCGGGAGAGGCCGCTCGTCCGACCCGCGACCGGGGCCCACGGATCTGCGGGCGACCGGCGCGACGGACCAAGCCGGCCCGCACAACGGGTCCCGGCACCCACCGCCTTCGGCCCGCCGTCACCTGACGAGCGGCGTGCACCGCGGGCTCGACCATTGATCGTAGCTCCTTCTACCGCCCGCAGGCACCTGCGGTGGCCGCGGTCTCGTTTGCTCTGTTCAGGTGAACGTATAGCCGGCGAGTATTACCCCCGACCCGCTTCGACTCTCACAGTCGAGTTGACCACTCGGCGCGCTCTGCCCATCCGAGCCGCCGGGTCTCCGGGAGAGGTGGCGCAGGCTCATGCGGACACGTTTCGTCGCACCCTTTGCCGATCCTGATGCTGTGGGCTGCGGCTAGTTTGGCGCCGTCGGTCGATGGCGACGCCGGAAGAGCACCCGAGCGGACGGCGTTCGTCGCGAGCGCGCCCAGCACCAGAATTACCGACGGGCAGTGCCGGCCGCCATCGTTGGCGAATTGCTTTACCGAGGCCACGATGCAGCAATACGCCGATACCGTACTGCCGATGATCGTCAAGTTCTTCCAGGCTTCCTACCGGGCGATGCCGCCCCCGAAGCAGTACATCTACATACCCATTGGCCAACAGGTTCAGTCGGCATGCACCGGGCTGGAGGACGACATGGCCTACGCGTACTGCGCCGCAGACCAGAAGGTCTACGTCGGGCAACAGATGCTGTGGAAGCTGTATCAGGACGGGGACATCGGGCCTGCGATCGGGCTGGCCCACGAGATGGGCCACAACGTGCAAAACTATGCCCACGTGCCTCGGGGAGACACCCCGGCCGCCAGCGTCAGGTACGAGGACCAAGCAGACTGCGTTGCGGGGGCGTGGCTGCAGTTCGCAGGCAGCCAAGGCTGGTTGGAGCCCGAAGACTCGCTGTCGGCGGCCAAAGTGTTGGTCGACATCGCGAGCGACGCCGAGCCCAATCGGGATCACGGGGACCTCGAGGAGCGATCCCAATCAATGCTGCTCGGTTTGCGCGGGGGCCTGCCTGCGTGCAACCAGTTCTACCCGAATACTCCCATTATCACCGCCGCCTGACGACGTCGCCCGGGGCGCCCGAGATTGCCCTGAGAGGGGTTTTCCGGCGCTCGAACCCCGCTGAGTGCGATCTCGCGGATCCGGTCAGCGCCGCGGTCACGCCGACCAGTGCAGCGGCGCACCGAGAACGGGTGAGCGGAAGGTGTGCAAGGGCCGTGCGGCTGACGCTGCGCCGGGGTCAACCCCGCGACAGGCGGCGGCGGTTGGCCACCACCCGGCGGTGGACAGGGGCAACGGCGTTCCCGAGCACTCTCGCGGTGTCCTTCGGCGGCGTCGTCATGGCCGCCACAGCGGCCTGGCCGAAGGCGTCGGCCTTCTCCTGCACCATGCGCGTGTACTCCCGGCGGTCCCGGGCACTCGGCGGCCACCCGCCCGCCATCATCCGCGCGGTGCGGTAGGCGATCACCATCGGCGCCGACCACATGATCTCAGCGAGCTGCATCCACGGCTGTACCCATCCGGCACCGGGCAACGATCCGCGAGCCGTGCGCTTCTTCGTGGTCATTCGATCCACGCTACCTGTCGAGCCGCTTACGACGTGTGACGAGCACCGCGACATCGTCCTCAGGGCTGGTGAGCCCGATCAGCCGCCGCATGACCTCGACGCAGACCGACTCGGGCGCGTGCGCCGTCACCGTCTTGCGCAGCTTCTCGATGTTGTCGTCGATGACGAGGCCACGCCGCTCGACCAGCCCGTCCGAATAGAGGCACATCACCGATCCGGGCGGAAATGGCACGTCGGTGGTGGTGCGCGGATGTCCGGCCGCGACGCCCAGGGGAAGGTCGGCGGGCACCTGCACGGTGCTCGCCTGCCCGTCGGGTCGAGCGAGGATGGGGGGTGGGTGTCCGGCCGAGGACATGCGCAGCAGGTCGGTGGAAGGGGCGAGCAGCGCACACATCACGGTGGCCATGGTGTGGGGCAGAAAAAATCGGACATGCTCGTCGAGCCGGGTCAGTATTCCGGAGGGATCCTCCCCGTGCAGGGCGGTCGCCCGCAGCACCGCGCGGATCTGGCTCATCGACTGCGCCGCAGCGAGGCCGTGCCCGGCAACGTCGCCGACGACCAGGCACACCGAGCCCGAGGGCAGGGCGAAGACGTCGTACCAGTCACCCCCGACCTCGCCGTCATCACCTGCGACATAGCGTGCGGCGAACTCCAACCCGTCGACGTCCGGAAGCCGGGCAGGCAAGAGGTGGCGGCGCAGCACCGCGGCCACCGCACGCTCGGTCTGCGAGAGGCGCGACTGCGTCGCCATCGCCGCACGGTCGGCGACCATCCGCAGCAGCTCGGCGTCCTCCTCGGTGAAGCGGCGCCGGGTCAGGGTGCCCACGTGCAGAACGCCGAGCACCGTCCCACCGGCCACCAGCGGCACGCCCAGCAGCGACACGATGCCCTTCTCCCGCAGGAGCGGGTTGAGCACGTTGCTGTGATCGACCTGCTCGATCGCGACCCACCGCCCGCTCTGCGCGATGCGTCCGGCGAAGCCTCCGCCGACCGGGATCCGCACCCCTTGGTGGACCTCCTCCTCGAGACCCCGCGCGACGGTGGCGATCAGGAACTGGTGAGCGGGATCGAGAAGCAACACGGCAGCGGTGTCGACGGCCATCAGCACGCGAACCTTCTCGAGCAGCTCGTCGAGGAGCCGGTCCACGGTCAGCTGCGCGAGCCCGCTGTCGGTGACGATCTCCAGCCACCGCAGGCGCTCCTCGGAGGCATGCTCCGGCCCGACTTCCGTTGACACGAGCTGACCCTAGCCCGGCAGGCGGCTGGACGCGCCGCGTCAGCGGGCTACCGGCCCCACGAGCCGGCGTCGCGATCGGCGCAGTGGTCGGAAGCGTCGAGGCCGAGGATGGACAGCAGAAGCCGCAGGTCCTGGACGCCGCGGGCGTTGCAGGCGACGGTCCGCGCGGCGTGTACCCGCGCAGCACGGCAGCAGGCCCAGCGACATGGCCCGGTCCTCCCTGATCACCACGGGGGCCATGACCTCACGGCTCGACCGGCTCGAACGAGCCGGGCTCATCCGCCGCACCCCCGACCCGGCCGACCGGCGCGGGGTCCTCGTCCGTCTCACCCCGCAAGGCAGCAAGGTCGCCGGGCAGGCGCTTCATGAATTGATCGCCACCAACCAGGCATTCCTCGAACCGCTCAGTGGACAGCAGCAGGACTCGATCGCCTCCGCGCTCAAGCGGCTGCTCCTTCACCACGAACCCCGATGAACGCCGTCAGAGCCAGTTTGACCCGCCCGGTGCTGCTGCGACCGAGCTCACCACCTAGCAGACGGGAACGACGACCGCGGCGGCCCCATCAGAAATGACGCTGCTGGCCACAGCAGGCCACCCTGCCGTGGCCGCGGCGATGCGCCGCGTCACCGAGCGCCGCGTCTCCTACACGGCTGAACAACTACCCGCGCGTAGCCGATCAGCAGTCCGGTCACCGCGGGAGGGTCCGGTTGCCATCCCCTCATCGGGCATTTCAGCGGGCGGGTCTTACTGGAATCGCCGAGCAGCGGTGGTCTTCGAAGGGTGGCGGCGGCCGTGGTGTTCGGCTGATGGGACACCGGTTCGTGCCCGCGTCCGTCCTCGATCACCGGGTCAGCGGTACGCTCGGGCGGGTCGGGCAACGCGAACCGGTCGGTCGGGGGTGAGGCGCGATGGGCGAGTGGAGGGTGGGTCCGCAGCAGGAGCTGACTGCGGGCATGGTGCGCGGGGTGGGGCCGTGGGCCGTCGGCAATGTTGCGGGCCGCTACTTCGCGGTGGGCCGCCGCTGCCGGCATTTGGGTGCCGATCTCGCCCAGGGCCGCATCGATGAGGCCGGTTGTTTGGTGTGTCCTTGGCATGGCGCCGTCTACGACGTGGAGTCCGGGCAGATGCGGCGCGGCCCACAGGGTGTGTTCGCCCGGGTCCCGGGGCTGGACGCGGCCTACCGCGCGCTCACGGGCGTGTTCCCGCTGCGTCGGGCTACGGTGACGGTGCGCGACGGCTCGGTTGTGGTGTCGTCCTGACTCGTGAGCCGAAGCCTGCTCGTCAGGGGTGAAACGGGTTGGCGGCCATGGTGGCCAGCGCGTGCCAGCGGGCCAGCACGGCCTGTGGGCCGGCCAGGTCCAGATCCTCGCCGGCGCGGGCGAGCGCGTCGCGCAGCTCGGCGGTAAAGCGGGGCGACGGGCGCCGGAGCCCGCGAGGTCGGCGACGGTCAGAGTCGGCTCCTCGCGGTGCATGCGGTCGAGCTTCGCGTAAAGGACATCCAAGGCGCCCGGCCCGCTACGTGCTGCCCGCTGCAGCGCCGTAGGCGACCACGAAGTGTCCAGTGCGGCGGCAGCGGCAAGCGAGCGGGTGCAGGATCGGGTGCCATGAGCATCAGCCCGGCGCGGCCGGACAGCCGCGGTTTCGGCCCGGTCGAGCCGTTGTTGGACCACCTCGTCTATGCCGTTCCCGATCTCGACGCGGCCACGCGGGAGTTCGCCGCGACGACCGGCGTCGCCCCCGCCGAGGGCGGGCGGCACCCGGGCCGTGGCACCCGCAACGTCCTGGTCGGGTTCGGGGAGACCAGCTACCTCGAGATCATCGGCCCGGATCCGGAAAACCCCGCCGACCCCGGCGTCGCGATGCCGTTCGGCCTGAGCGAGCCGGCCCGGCCGCGGCTGGTCACGTGGGCCGTGCACCCCGCCGACCTCGAGGCCGCCGCCGCGGCCTCGGCGGCCGCGGGCGCTGACCTCGGCGAGATCTGGCCGCTGTCGCGGCGCACGCCGGCAGGCTCGCTGCTGGAGTGGCGGCTCGCGTCGGCGCATCCGGCACCGCTGGACGGCGTCACGCCGTTCCTCATCGACTGGAGCACCACCCCACACCCGGCATCCGCGCTGTCCCAGCTGGCGCTGCGCGGTCTGCGGGCCACCCACCCCGATCCGGATGCCGTGTCGGTGGTGCTGGATGCACTGGGCGTCCGGCTCGCCGTCGAACCCGGGCCGCCAGGACTCGCCGCGCTGCTCGACACTCCGCGCGGCCCTGTCGTCATGATCTGACAAGCCCGGCCTAAGCCCGTCGCAGCGTGGCGAGCACGCCGAGGTCCGCCACAAATGCGGCGACGGCCTCGTCCCGCCCGTCCGGAGGCGTCCGCAGGATCGCCGACGGATGCGTGGTGGCGACTGTCGGTCGACCGTCGTGGTCGAGCACCTTCCCGCGGTCGACGGTCAGGCGGAACCGCGGACCGAGGACGGCCTTCGCGGCCGTGGCACCGAGCAGCCCCAGCGCCGCGGGCGCGACAGCGTCCAGCTCGCCCGCCAACCACGGCCCGCACGCCCGCACCTGGGTGATTGTGGGCGCACGGTGCAGCCGCCGCGCTCCCCGCCGCTCGAAGCGGAAGTGCTTGACGGCGTTGGTGAGGTAGACCTCGTCGCGGACAATGCCGACGCGTTCGAGCGCATCGTCCAGCACCCGGCCTGCGGGTCCGACGAACGGCCTGCCCGCCCGGTCCTCCTGGTCACCGGGTTGCTCGCCGACCAGCACCAGCCACGCGGCCGCCCGGCCTTCGCCGAACACCGTCTGTGTTGCGGCCTGATACAGCTCACAACGTGTACAGCAGGCGGCCTGCTGCCGGAGGGCGGCCAGTGACTCAGGCACGGCTGCGGCCACCCGGCGCGGCGGCCGGGTCGACGTTGTCGACAGTGTCGACAGTGTTGTCAACGTCGACAATCTCGATGTGGTCGGACGCCCACGCACCCGGCCAGACCTCCGCCTCGGCGCCGCCGTGCCGCAGCCTGCGGCACAAGCCGACCGGGAGATGGTTGGCGTACAGCACCGGGCTGAGCCCGGCCGCCGCCGCATGCGGTTCGAGCGCCGCGGCGACGCCGGTGTATCCGAGCGTCGCCTCGCAGGGCTGGAAGGCGGCCGCCCCGCCGATGACGGTGTCGGCCGCCGGGTGCCCGAGCGGCGAGCCGACGGCGCCCACCGCGCAGACGACCGTCTGCAGCTCGATGGCCCTGGCCTTGGCGCATCCGAAGACGCGGTAGTACCCCGAGAGCAGGTCCGTCTTGGCCGGGACCAGAACGAGGTCGAGGTCGAGCGTCGCCAGCCGCGCCCACAGCGACGTCAGCTCGACGTCCAGGCAGACAACCACGGCGATGCGCAGCCCTCGCCAGGTGATGACGTCAAGGGTCGCACCGGGGGTCAGCAGCCACCCCTGCGGGTTGTTCTCGCTGGGCGTGAGGCACAGCTTGTCCTGGCTGTGCCTGCCACCTTCCGGCGTCAGCAGCCAGGCCCGGTTGAAGTGCCGGGTCATCCCGTTCCCCGGGTCCGCCACGGCGGCAGGCATCGTCCCCGCGACCAGCGCGACCCCGTAGCGGGCAGGAAGCGGGCCGAGGGCGGCCAGCGCCGGTTCGGTGAGCGACGCCAGCCAGGGGACCTGTTGGTCGAGGGGCAGCCCGAGGGGCGCGAAGCCGAGCCATTGGGCACAGGCGAACTCCGGCAGAACCAGCATCTGCGCGCCTGCGGCCTGCGCCTCGGCCATGCGTGCCTCGACGAGGGCGGCCCAGTCCGCCAGCGAGGCCGCAGGCGGCTCGAGGTTCATGGCCCACAAGCCGACCGTGATCGTCTCCACACGAGCCGGGTACCCGTCCCCCTCCGGCCCGAATCCCACCCGGAGCTCTGCCTAGCCGGTTGCCCTACGTCAGCCTGCGCGGTACACACAGACCAGAGTCGTCCATGGCGCGGCGGGCGGCGAACTGACCAAGCGCGCGACGCAGTGTGGAGATGAGCCAAAGGCGGTTCTCCATCATGAAGGACGTACATCGGCTCGCACCCACGTCGGGGAACGTGGGCGGGAGCTCCGTGCTGGAGGCATGGGAAAGGTTCGTACAGGGCGATGACCACGTCCGGGGAGTCCGGCCGGAGGTGGCGATCTCCTGGCATCGCTGCCGGGAGAAGTACCGGGTCGACCCGCGCCTCAACCAAGCCCCGGTGGCCGACGCCGACGGCGAACACACGCTCGAACATGACGTGATCTTCGCCGAGCTGGGCGGGCTCGCGGTGTCCGCGGCGCTCGAGCTGGAGAACCTGAGCGGCATCGTCACCGTCACCGACGCCAGCGGGCGCATCCTCGCCACCTGGGGTGACCCCGCCACGTTGGTCAGAGCCAACGACTCCCACCTGGCGCCGTGGTACTGCTGGTCGGAGTGCGCGGTGGGCACGAACGGCATGGGCACCGCGCTCGAGGCGCACGGGCCGGTGCTCGTCAGCGGGCCCGAGCACTGGTGCGAAGCGTTCCACAACTGGGTCTGCGCAGGCGTCGCGGTGCGTGACGTGGTGACCAAGGAGCCCATCGCGGTGCTGAACGTGTCCTGTTGGCGCACGCAGCTCCCCCGGTCGGCGGCAGGCTGGCTGGCGGGCGCGGTCACCCGAACGCACTACACGTTGAAACGCCGCGCCAGAGACAGCGGCGCCCAGCTCGTCGCCGCGTTCACCCAGGCGAAAGGCCATTCCAGCGGGGCGCTCGCGGCGGTGGACACCGCAGGCAAGGTGGTGATCGCCGACGAGCCCGCGAGTGTGCTGATGGGGGTCCCGGCCGCCACCCCGGCGGTGGACCCCACGGTGCGCTGGAACCCCGGCCTGCCGGACCTGATCAGCGCGGCCCGCTACGCAGGCAAGCTGGCCGCGCACAACCCGGGCTGGGTGGGCTCGACGCAGGTCTTCACCCACCTGGCCGAAGAGCCGACGGCCATCAGCATCCGGCCGGTCTTCCTTTCGGGGCATCTGGTCGGGAGCCTGATCGCGTTCGGCGTCTCCGACGGCGAACGGCTCGCCCCTGCGGACGGACCCACCGGCGCCCGGACGCCCGTGCATCGGCTCATCGGGATGCGCGAGAACCGGATGGTGCTCCTGCGGTTGTCGGAGGTCTACCTCGCCGAGTCGGACGGCAACGACGTGTGGCTGGCCACCGACCGGGGCAGGCTGCGCGCCGTGGCCCAGGGCATGGACAAGCTGGACGCCGAGCTGGCCGAGGCGGGGTTCCTGCGGGTACACCGCCGGTACATCGTCAACCTCGACCGCATCCGGGAGGTCGAACGCGGGGTCAAGGGCGAAATGCTGCTGGTCATGGACGGCCAGACGGCGGACATTGTGCCGGTCTCCCGGCGCAACGCCGCGACGGTGCGGCGGGCACTGGGCATCTGACTATCCCCGAAGGATTGTGCGCGTGGACGTCACCTATGACAAAGTCATTGCCGGAAGAAACCGGAAGCGCGACCGCATTCCGCACCCGACCCAGGGTGGCACCAGCCGCTCGTGGTGGCCGCATCGGCTCAATCTGCAGATCCTCGCCAAGAACGGCGCCGCCGTCGACCCGATAGGCGCGGAATTCGACTACGCCGCCGAGTTCGAGAGCCTCGACCTGGCCGCCGTGCAGCGCGACATCGAGGAGATCCTCACCACTTCGCAGGACTGGTGGCCCGCCGATTTCGGGCACTACGGACCGCTCATGGTCCGGATGGCGTGGCACGCCGCGGGCGCGTACCGCATATCGGACGGCCGGGGCGGCGCGGGCACCGGGATGTTGCGCTTCGCGCCACTGAACAGCTGGCCCGACAACCGGAGCCTGGACAAGGCGCGCAGGCTGTTGTGGCCGGTGAAGAAGAAATACGGCCGCAAGATCTCCTGGGCCGACCTGATGATCTTCGCGGGCACCGTCGCGCTGGCCTCCATGGGCTTCCCGACCTTCGGCTTTGCGGGCGGCCGGGCCGACGTCTGGGAGTCCGCCGGGGACGTCTACTGGGGTCCCGAGCGCGAGTGGCTCGCCGACGAGCGCCATTCCGGCGTCCGCGAGCTGGAGCGCGCCCTGGCCGCCACCGAGATGGGTCTGATCTACGCCAACCCGGAAGGTCCGCGCGGTGTCCCGGACCCGCTCCTGTCCGCGCGGGAAGTCCGGGAGACGCACCGGCGCATGGGGTTCGACGACGCGGAGACCGTCGCGCTGATTGTGGGCGGGCACACGTTCGGCAAGACCCACGGCGCGGCACTGGAGCGCCACCTGGGCCCCGACCCGGAAGCCGCCCTGATCGAGGAGCAGGGCCTGGGTTGGCGGAGCGGCTTCGGCACCGGCAAGGGCGCGGACACGATCACCAGCGGCCAGGAGGGCACCTGGACGCCCACCCCGACGACGTGGGACAACAGCTTCCTGGAAACCCTCTACCGCTACGAGTGGGACGCGGTGCTGAGCCCCGCCGGGGCGTGGCAGTGGATTCCCGCCGACGGCGGCGGAACCGGCACCGTGCCGGACGCCCACGACCCGTCGAAGACCCACGTCCCGACGTTTCTGACCACCGATCTGGCGCTGCGGTTCGACCCGGTGTACGAGCCGATATCCCGGCGCTACCTGGAGCACCCGGACCTGCTCGCGGACGCGTTCGGCAGGGCATGGTTCAAGCTGACCCACCGCGACCTGGGTCCGATCCAACGGTACCTGGGCCCGTTGGTCCCGGCCGAGACGCTGATCTGGCAGGACCCGGTGCCTGCCGTGGACCATGAGCTCGTCGGCGCCGACGACATCGCCCACCTCAAGAGCCGGGTCCTGGCCTCCGGGCTGTCGATCGCCCAGCTCGTGTCCACGGCGTGGGCGGCGGCCTCGACGTTCCGGGCCAGCGACAAGCGTGGTGGGGCGAACGGTGGACGGATCCGCCTGGAGCCGCAACGCGGATGGGAGGTCAACGAGCCCGACCGGCTCGCCACGGTGCTGAGCACCCTGGAAGGGGTCCAGGAGTCGTTCAACAGCTCCCAGCGCGGCAGCAAGCGGGTCTCGATGGCGGACCTGATCGTGCTCGGCGGGTGCGCGGCCGTCGAACGCGCGGCCGCGGACGCGGGGCTCGATGTGCGGGTTCCCTTCACGCCCGGGCGCACCGACGCCACACCGGAGCAGACGGACGTCGCGTCGTTCGGCGCGCTCGAACCCACGGCGGACGGGTTTTGCAACTACCGCGGCAAAGCCTGCGTGCTGCCGTCGGAGCACCTCTTGGTCGACCGCGCCTGCCTGCTGACGCTCACTGCGCCGGAGATGACCGTCCTGGTGGGGGGCCTGCGGGTGCTGGGCGCGAACTACCGGCAGCGTCCGCTGGGCGTGCTCACCGCGCGGCCCGGGGCGCTGACCAACGACTTCTTCGTGAACCTGCTCGACATGGCCACACAGTGGCGGCCGAGCGCCGGGGCAGGCGCGCACCCGGAGACCTTCGAGGGCCGCGACCGCGGCACCGGCGAGCTCCGGTGGACCGCCAGCCGTGTCGACCTCGTCTTCGGAGCGAACTCCGAGCTGCGTGCACTCGCCGAGGTCTATGCCGCCGACGACGCGCGGGAGAAGTTCGTGCATGACTTCGTGGCCGCGTGGGTCAAGATCATGAACGTCGACCGCTTCGACCTCGCAGGCGGCCGTGGTCGGCGGCGGACGGCGTACGAACGGTAGCTCCCGCCCAACGAACGGCAGGTGCGTCCGGATTCCGCGGCCACCTCTTGTCGGCGGAAATCGTCCGGCGTAGGGTGAATTGTTATCGCCAAATTGAGCCGATAATCCTGGCATTTCGAAATCGTTGCGCGCACGAGACGTCACCAAAAAATGGTTCGGTATCAGGGAGGTGAGGCCCGATGACGAGCACCGCGCAGGAGCGATCCGCCCTGCTGGGCCAGCTCGGGTTGGACGCACAGAACAAGGCGGCACTGGGGCGGGTCCTCGGTACCGGAAACATCGGCCAGGCCACGGAGAGTGGCGATGGCCGCATGTCGGCCACCATTCGCATCAAGCCGGATGAGCTCACCTGGGATCCCCAGATCCTGGTGATGCCGCACGGAGGTGATATCGAGCTCGAGCTCATCAACGACGATCTCAACACGCACTGCGCGCTACTGCCGAGCAATGGCGACCGGAAATTCATCTGGCTGGTAAACCACTCGCGCGGAAAGGCGACCCTCAACCTGGACGGACCCGGCTACTACTGGTTCAGCTCACCCACCGGCAACGACGAAGGCCGGGGACTGACCGGAGCCATCGTCGTGCTCGGGGACGTTCCGCCGGAGGCCCGCCTCGACCGCCCCGACCAGCCACGCCCGTAGGAAGGAGGAGGCAATGACCGTTGAGTACGTGGACGCGGGCGAGGCCATCAACCAGGGAGAGCTGAGCGGCAAGACCGCGGGCGGAGACGTTGCGCCGCCGGTGGTGGCCGACCTCACCTACGAGCGCATTCGCGACGCCCGCTCGGAGCCCGAGAACTGGCTCACCTACTACGGCGCCTACGACGGGCAGCGGTACAGCCCGCTGGACCAGATCAACACCGAGAACGTCAAGCGCATCGGACCTGCGTGGATCTTCCAGGCAGGCACGAGCGGCATGATCGCGGGCGCGTCGACCTACTCGTTCGAGGCCGCCCCGATCGTGGTCGGCGGGGTCATGTTCCTCTCCGGCTGGGACGGCTGGGTGTGGGCCCTCGACGCGAAGACGGGGGTGGAGATCTGGCGGTACAAGCACGCGATCCCCTTCGACGTGTCGCTGTGCTGCGGAAACGTGAACCGCGGGGTCGCGGTGGCCAAGGGGAAGGTCTTCTTCGTCACCGCGAACGCGCATGTGCTCGCCCTCGACGCCACCACCGGCCAGCGCGTGTGGGACAAGACCTACGGCGACGTGCGGGCCGGGGAGAGCGCCACTGTTGCTCCGCTGGTCGTGAAGAACATGGTCATCGTGGGCAGCTCCGGCGGGGAGTTCGGGGTGCGCGGCCACCTGGACGCCTTCGACATCGACACCGGCGAGCACGTCTGGCGCTGCTACATGGTGCCCAAGCCCGGGGAGCCCGGTTCGGAGACCTGGCCCGCCGACGGCGAGGCGTGGGCGCGCGGGGGCGGAAACTGCTGGCTCACCGGCACGTTCGACCCGGAGACGAACCTGCTGTACGTGGGCACCGGCAACCCGGCGCCCGACTTCGACGGAGCCGTCCGCGAGGGCGACAACCTCTTCACCGACAGCATGGTTGCCGTGGACGTCGACACCGGCCAGATCCGCTGGCACTACCAGTGCACCCCGCACGACCTGTGGGACTACGACAGCATCTCGGAGTGCATCCTGTTCGAGTCCGAAGGGCGCAAGCTGCTCGGGCACTTCGACAAGAACGGCTACTTCTTCGTGCTCGACCGCACGGACGGCGCGTTGGTCCAGATCACCCCCTTCGTGGACCGGATCGACTGGGGGAACATTACGAGGGACGGCAAGGTGACACCCTCGAAGTACCCCGACAAGGAGGGCGAGCCGGTCCACTTCTACCCGGGACCGGCAGGCGCCAAGGAATGGACCCACGCGGCCTACAGCCCGCGCACCGAGCTCTTCTACGTCCCGGTGCAGGACACTGGCGCCACGGCCACCCGGCGGCGTCGGGAGTTCAAGGAGAGCATCCCGTACTGGGGCGCGGGCGTTCAGGTGGACATCGAGGACATGGCGGGGTCCATCAGCGCGTTCGACGGCAACGGTGAGGAGAAGTGGCGCTGGCGCAACGAGCTCCCGATGTGCGCGTCCGTGCTGGCCACGGGCGGCGACCTGGTGTTCGCCGGGGAGCCCTCCGGGGAGTTCAACGCGCTCGACGCCCGCACCGGGGACCTGCTGTGGCAGTTCCAGTGCGGCAGCGGCCACCACAGCAGCCCGACGACCTACATGGTCGACGGCAGGCAGTACGTCGCCGTGCCGGTCGGGTGGGGCGGATGGGCCGAGGGGTTCCTGCCCGGCATGCTCGGCGCGGGCCACGGCAGCGCCCTGCTGGTCTTCGCCCTTCCGGAGTAGCCGAGTCGACAGACAGGAGGTAACCAATGGAGTCGCGTACCGAGTGGGAGGCGCCCGAGATCGAGGAGATCGGGTGCGCGCCCGAGGTGACGATGTACGTCGCTCGGATGGACGACTAGAGGGACGCGAAGGGTGCCGGACCCCGAGTCCGGCACCCTGTCGCGCTTCCGGAGGGCCAGGATGTGGCTGCAGGTGCTCGGATCGGCGGCGGGCGGCGGCTTCCCGCAGTGGAACTGCGGCTGCCCCGGATGTCGTGCGGTGCGCGAGGGCGCTCGCCCGACCCGCGCTCGCACCCAGTCGTCGCTCGCGGTGAGCGCCGACCACCGGCGGTGGTTCCTGCTCAACGCCTCGCCCGACGTCCGCGGCCAGATCGAGGCCTTCCCCCCGCTGCACCCGCGCGCCGGGCGGGCCACGCCGCTGCGGGCGGTGCTGCTCACCGACGCCGAGCTCGACCACACGCTCGGCCTGTTGCTGTTGCGGGAGGCGCAGGCCCTCGAGGTGCACGCCACCCCGGCCGTGCACGCGACGCTGCACGCCGGGACGGCCGTGCTGGCGACGCTGGAGCGCTGCTGTCCGGTGGACTGGCATCCGGTCACCCCGGGTGTGGACGTGTCGCTCGGTGACGGTCTGTCGTATCGGGCCTTCGACGTCCCGACCACCAAGCGGGCGCGCTTCGGCGCCGGGACGGAGCACGGGCGGGTGGTGGGCTACCGACTCACCGACGAGCACAGCGGACGGGGGGCGGTGTACCTGCCGGGGGTGCAGCGGTTGACGCCGGAGGTGCGCGAGCAGCTTCGCGACTGCGCGTGCCTGCTGGTCGACGGCACCTGCTGGCACGACGACGAGCTGATCCGGCTCGGCCTGGCGGCCAAGACGGCGAGGCAGATGGGGCACCTGGCGATCGGCGGTCCGGGCGGCAGCCTGGAGCAGCTGAGCGGGCTGCCCATCGAACGCAAGATCTACATCCACATCAACAACACCAACCCCGTCCTGCTGGAGGACTCCCCTGAGCGGCGGATGGTCACCGACCGCGGCATGGAAGTGGCCGTGGATGGTCTCGAGGTGAAGGTGTAATGACGTCAGTACAGGTCGACGGGTTCGTGGACGCGTTGCGCGCGCAGTCGCGCGCCTACCACGATCAGCACCCTTTCCACGTCCGGATGAACGCAGGCGAACTGAGCCGTCGCCAGTTGCAGGGGTGGGTTTCGAACCGCTTCTACTACCAGCTTTGCATCCCCCGCAAGGACGCCGCGATCCTGGCCAACTGCCCGGACGTCGAGGTGCGGCGGCGCTGGATCCGCCGCATCGTCGACCACGACGGCACCCGGCCGGGCGAGGGCGGCATCGAGGCCTGGCTGCGGCTGGGCGAGGCGGTCGGGCTGACCCGCGAGGAGATGCTCTCGGAGCGGCACATCGTGCCCGGGGTGCGGTTCGCCGTCGACGCCTACGTGACGTTCGCCCGCACGCGGCCCTGGGTGGAGGCGGTGGCATCGTCGCTGACGGAGCTGTTCGCCCCCGACCTGATGGCCGAGCGCCTTGCCGCCTTCGAACGCTACTACCCCTGGATCGACCGGGACGGTCTTTCCTACTTCCGCGCGCGGCTCCACCAGGCTCCCCGGGACGCCGAACACGCCCTGGAGGTCGTCACCCGGCACTGCCGGACGGCCGACGAGCAGGCCCGTGCGGTGGCCGCGCTGTCGTTCAAGTGCGACGTGCTGTGGAGCGTCCTGGACGGCATCGACCGGGCCTACCCGGAGTGATCGTGATGGCTGCCGTCACGTCGATCCTGCCGAAGCTGGCCCCGCACGTCCGGCTGCGCCACGACGCGGCACGCGACCGGTATGTGCTGCTCAGCCCGGAAACGGTCGCCGTGCTCAACGGGACGAGCGCGGACATCCTCCGGCTGTGCGACGGGCGGCGGACCGTCGCCGAGATCATCGCGGAGCTGCGGAGGCGCTACGACCGGGTGGTCGACGACGACGTGCGCGCGTTTCTCGCCCGCATGGCCGCCAAGCACTACGTGGAGATCACTGATGGATAGGCCGTTCGGGCTGCTGGCCGAGCTCACCTACCGGTGCCCGCTGTCCTGCGCGTACTGCTCGAACCCGCTCGACCTCGCCCAGTACGGAGACGAGCTGACCACCGCGGAGTGGCAGCGGGTGTTCGTCGAGGCGCACGAGCTGGGCGTGCTGCAGCTGCACCTGTCCGGCGGGGAGCCGCTGCTGCGCCGCGACCTGGCCGAGCTCGCGCGTACCGCGCACGACCTCGGCATGTACAGCAATCTGGTGACCAGCGCACTCGGCCTCTCCCGCCGCCGCGCGGAGGAGCTGCGGGCGGCGGGCGTCGATCACGTCCAGGTCAGCATCCAGGCCGACGAGCCCGCGCTGTCCGACCGGATCGCGGGCACCCCCTCGTTCGCGCGCAAGATCGAGGCCTGTCATCTGGTGAAGGAGCTGGGCTGGCCGCTCACGCTGAACGTCGTCCTGCACCGGCAGAACATCGACCGGGTCGGCGCGGTCCTGCGCCTGGCCGAGGAGCTCGGGGCCGACCGGATCGAGCTGGCCAACACGCAGTACTACGGGTGGGCGTGGCGCAACCGCGACGCGCTGCTGCCCAGCCGGGCCCAGCTGGAGCGGGCCGAGCCGGTCGTGAGCGCCGCGCGCCAGCGCCTGGCGGGCCGGATGGACGTCATCTACGTGCTCCCCGACTACTACAGCCGCTACCCCAAGCCCTGCA
The DNA here is from genome assembly GCA_963822805.1 of uncultured Actinomycetota bacterium. Lineage (GTDB taxonomy): Bacteria > Actinomycetota > Actinomycetes > Mycobacteriales > Pseudonocardiaceae > Pseudonocardia. Next base: position 149,929 of record CAWGIV010000017.1, read on the forward strand.
TGGGCGGGTGGGCGCGACGCCAGCTCACCGTGGCGCCGAACGGCGATGTCCTGCCGTGCCCGGTCGCGCAGGTGCTGCCGCTACCGCGGGCGAGCACACGTGCGGACACGTTGGCGTCGATCTGGCGCGCGTCGCCGCTCTTCCAGGCCTTCCGGGGGACGGACTGGATGCCGCAGCCGTGCCGGAGCTGCGCTCGTCGCGAGATCGACTTCGGCGGCTGCCGATGCCAGGCGTTCCTGCTCACCGGCGACGCGGCCCGTACCGATCCGGTCTGCCACCTGTCGCCCGACCACGGGATCGTGGCGGACGCGGTACGGGCCGCGAACGTGGAACCCGGGCTTGCCGACGTGGCCCTCGTCCCCCGTCCGCACCGGGCGGCCTCGCGATGAGCGTGGAACCGGTCCTCGGGCTGCTGGCGCTGGCGTTCTTCCTCAGCCTGGACAACTTCCGGTCCTCGATCGCGCTCGGGACGATTCCGTTCGGCATCCGGCGCGCGATACAGATCGCGCTGGTCTTCGGGTTCTGGGACGCCGTCGCGCCACTGGTGGGCGGCGAGCTCGGAAACTACTTCGGCGAAGCGATCGGACCGGTCGCGGACTACGTCGGCCCGGCGCTGATGGGCGTGTACGGCCTGTATCTGCTCATCGGGGCGCTGTGGCACCCGGAGCCGGAGAAGGTGGACCACCCCTGGGTCACGCTGTTCGGGATGCCGCTGTCGCTGAGCGTGGACAACCTCCTCGCCGGAACGGGCCTCGGCCTGCTCGGGTTCTCCCCCGTCATCCCGGCCGTGACCTTCGGGCTGATGACGGTCGTGATGTCGTTGGCGGGGCTGCTGCTCGGGCGGGCGGCGGTCCGAGTGATCCCGATCCGGTCCGACCTGCTGAGTGGTGTCTCCCTCGTCACCGCGGCCATCGTGTTGCCGCTGGTGTTCGCCTAGTAGAACTCAGCCGGGGTCGCCGCCCGCCACGGGCAGGCAGCTCCCGGTGATGTACGAGGCCTCGTCGGAGGCGAGGAAGAGGATCGGTGCGACCTCTTCGTCGAGGGTGCCGTAGCGCCCCATGAGTGATGACCCGAGGGTCTGGTCGATGTGCGCCCGGAACCAGGCCTCTTCTTGATCACTGCGCCGTTCCGGGGTGCCGCGCGAGATCCGCCGGGGCGGAGCCTCGATCCCGCCGGGCGCGGTGGCCACCACCCGGATGCCGTGCTCTGCATACTCCCAGGCCAGCGACGCGGTGAGCGCGTTGACCCCGCCCTTGGCCGCCGAGTACGGGATGCGGTGGATGCCCCGGGCGGCCGCGGATGACACGTTGACGATCACGCCGCCGCGTTGGGCGACCATGCCGGGCAGCACCGCCCGGCAGCACCACAGCGTGGGCATCAGCGACCGGCGGATCTCCGCCGCGATCTGCGCCTCGGTGAACTCGACGTAGGGCTTGAAGTTGATGGCGCCTCCGACGTTGTTGACCAGGATGTCGATCTGGCCGAACCGGTTGCGGGCGGCCGCCATCGCGGTGGTGGCGCCGAGGTACTGCTCGAGGTCCGCGACCAGCGACAGCGTCTGTGCGCCTTCGCTCGCGAGTTTGGCGGCGACGTCGTGCACGAGGTCGGAGCGGTCGACGAGCACGACCGCTCCGCCCTCGCGGGCCGCCCGGACGGCCACCGCCTCCCCCAGGCCCTGCGCCGAGCCGGTGACGACAAGGACCTTGCCCTCGAAGCGACTGGGAAACATCATCTCAGGCCGTGCTTCCGGCCTGCTCGATGCCCGCGCGCATGGTCAGCTTGGCGTGCTCGTTGTGCTCGGTCAGCATCCCGCGCAGCCGCCCGAAGTCGCCCGTGGCGAAGGCGTCGACGATGTCGCGGTGGTCCCGGGTGATGTCGCCGACCAACTCCGTGGACAGCGTCAGCACCTCGCCCATGTACTCGGTGACCAGCAGCCGCCGGTGCGCCTCGACCAGCGTCGGGTTCCCGGTGGCCTGCACCGGGAACAGGTGGAACGCCGCGTTGGCCTCGCGGAAGCCCGCCGAGTCGGTGAACCGGTTGCCGGAGATGTGCGTGGCCGTCGCCTCGGCCAGATGCCGGTACTCGGCCAGCTGGTCGGGCGTGAGCTTGCCGCACATCATGCTCGCCGCCCCCAGCTCCAACGCCATCCGGGCGTCGAAGGCCTCGTTCGACTCGGGCACCTTGACGTGGATCTCGCCGATCTCGGTGACCACGCCGCTTCCCGCGAACTTCTCGTAGTAGAAGCTGTTCGGCTGGATGCCCTGGTCGGCCAGATGCTTGCGGACCGCGTCCACCATTGCGGGTGGCCCGCACAGGTAGATGTCCACCAGCCCGTCGTTGAGGTGCTCGTAGGTCATGTGCTGGGTGACGAAGCCCTTGTGCGCGTACGTCGACTCCTCCGCCGCGACCGTGCAGGTGTAGGTGAAGTTGTCCAGCCGCTGCGCGAACCCGTCCAGCGCGTCGACCTTGACCAGGTCCGGGTCGTTGGTCACGCCGAAGATCAGGTGGATGGGGTACTCCGTGCCGCCGCTCTGCTCGATCTTCTCCAGCATCGACAGGAACGGCGCCAGGCCCGTGCCACCGGCCAGCATCAGCGTCGGCCGCTTCAGCTCGCGCAGGTAGAAGCTGCCCAGCGGCCCGTTGAACTCGATCCGGTCCCCGACCGTGGCCCGGTCCCGCAGATAGGTGGTGAGCACGCCGTGCGAGGTGTTGCGGACCAGGAACTCGACCTCCTCGCGGCCCGGGCCGGAGCTGAAGGAGAACGAGCGGGTCTGGTCGGTGCCGGGCACCTGGATGTTGACGTACTGCCCGGGCAGGAAGCCCAGCGCCGACGAGTTGTCCAGCTTGACCCCGAACGCGATCGCGGTGTCCGACACCCGGTCGACGAACGAGACCTCGCCCGCGTGGGTGGAGATGCCCGTCTTCGCCACGTCCGAGGTGGCCGGGATCCGGATGATGCAGTCGGACTCGGGCACCATCTGGCAGGTGAGGACGTAGCCCGCGGCGGCCTCGTCGTCGGTCATGGCCTCGTCGATGTAGTCGCCCGCGTCGTAGCGGCCGGACTCGCAGAACGACTTGCACGTGCCGCACGCGCCGTCGCGGCAGTCCAGCGGGATGTTGATGCGCTGCCGGTAGGACGCGTCGGCCACCAGCTCGTTCGGACGGCACTCGATGAACCGCGTCACCCCGTCCTCGAAGTTCAGGGCTATCTGGTACGTCATGGCACTGCCCTCACACGTGGTAGATGTCGACGACGTGGTGGATGTAGTCGTTCTTCAACACCACCTTCTTCTTCCGGATCAGCGGAGCCGGGCCGGAGAAGTCGATGGTGTAGAACGACGTCCCGAAGTACGGGTCGATGTTCTGGTAGCGGTAGTAGAGGGTGAGCCAGTTGAATCGCACGTCGACCGTGTCACCGTTCTGGGCCACGATCTCGACGTTGGAGATGTTGTGGCTGGTGCGCGGCTCGGGAAGGCTCGTCGCGCTGGAGCGGTCGGTCTTGATGCGGAAGACGCGGTCCTCCAGCCCCCCACGGTTGTTGTAGTAGATCAGCGAGATCTCGGTCTCCGGGTCGGTGACCAGGGTGTCGTCGTCGTCCCAGGCAGGCATCCAGAACTCGCTGTCGGGCGCGTAGCACTCCAGCCACCGGTCGAACTCGCGGTCGTCGAGGTAGCGGGCCTCGCGGTAGAGGAACTGCTCGACCTCGTTCTGCGACACGGCCATGTCAGTGTCCCTTCGCTGCGATCTCGGCGGCGGCCGCGCTGTCGACGGCGGCGCGCATCGCCTTCTGCCAGTACCCGTGCTGAACGATGTAGAGGCCCTCGTCCTCCGTGCGCACTCCGCTGGAGACCGGGTCCAAGCCCAGTTCCTTGGCCTCGTCGTCGGGGCCGTCGATCCAGTGCGTGGCCCCGCGGCTCAGGTCGTTCCACGGGGCGGCCGACGCCAGATAGGTCTTCTGGCAGGACCGGAACTCCTCCAGGTCGTCGGGCGTGGCCATGCCGGAGGCGTTGAAGAAGTCCTCGTACTGACGAATCCGCGCGGTCCGCGCCTCGGCGCTCTCCCCCTTCGGGGCGATGCAGTAGATGGTGACCTCGGTCTTGTCCACCGCGACCGGCCGGAAATGGCGGATCTGCGAACCGAACTGGTCCATGATGTAGACGTTCGGGTAGACGCACAGGTTGCGCGAGTACTTCAGCATCCAGTCCGCACGGGCCTGCCCGAATTCCTTCGCCCATTCCTCGCGACGGTTCCACAGCGGCCGGTCCTCGGGGTTGCCCCACTCGTTCCACAGCAGGACGTGCCCGTGTGACCAGGCGTAGTAACCGCCGCGCAGCTTGCCCCACTGTCCGGCGTCCATGGCCTTCGTCTCGGTGGCCGACTCGCCCGTGGTGCGCCGCGACGTGGTGGCCGCGTAGTTCCAGTGCGTCGCCGAGACGTGGTAGCCGTCGGCCCCGTTCTCCGCCTGCACCTTCCAGTTGCCGTCGTAGGTGTAGGTGGAGGCGCCCTTCAGCACCTCCAGCCCATCCGGCGACTGGTCGACGACCATGTCGATGATCTTCGCCGCGCCACCGAGGTACTCCGTCAACGGCACGACGTCCGGGTTCAGGCTGCCGAACAGGAACCCGCGGTAGGACTCGAACCGGGCCACCTTGGTGAGGTCGTGCGAGCCGTCGGTCTTGAACTGCTCCGGGTAGCCCGCCCCGCGGGGGTCCTTCACCTTGAGCAGCTCGCCGCTGTTGCGGAACGTCCAGCCGTGGAACGGGCAGGTGAACGTCCCCCGGTTGTCCTTCTTGCGACGGCAGAGCATCGCACCCTTGTGGGTGCACGCGTTGATCAGCGCGTGCAGCTCGCCGTTCTTGTCGCGGGAGATCACGACGGGCTGCCGACCCATGTAGACCGTCAGGTAGTCGTTGTTGTTCGGCAGCTGGCTCTCATGGGCCAGATAGATCCAGTTGCCCTCGAAGATGTACTTCATCTCCAGCTCGAACAGCTCCGGGTCGGTGAACGCGTCGCGGCGGTTGCGGTACAGGCCCCGTTCGGCGTCGTGCACCAACGCGCCGTCGATCCGCGTCCGTAGTTCGTCGAAAGTGACCGTCATCGGTGCTCCTCGTCGTCGAGTACGTGCGGATCAGCCTTCCGGCGCGGACGCTCCCTTCGCGCTGGGCGAACGCCTAGGTCGGCGGACGAGCGGTCGGACCCACGCGACGACCGGACGGAAACCTAGGCAGATTCCCTGTGCGAACCGGCGGTGGAGGTGTAAGGCTCGATCGGAGACCAGAGCGGCGGGGGAGGTACGGGATGGACCGGTCCGCTGCCTCGACCGGCCACCTGGCGGAGGCGCTGTGGCGGGCCGAGGTCGAGCGCATCCCGATCGCGCCGCTCACCGACCGGTCGCCCGACCTCACCGTCGAGGACGCCTACGCCATCCAGTCCCGCAACATCGAGCGCCGGATCGCGGGCGGCGCCGTGGTCCGGGGCCACAAGGTCGGGCTGACCTCGCGGGCGTCGCAGGACCTGCTCGGGGTGCGTGAGCCCAACTTCGGGGTGCTGCTCGACGACATGTTCGTCGACGAGGGCGACGTGATCCCCATCGACGCCCTGATCGCGCCGCGGGTCGAAGCGGAGATCGCGTTCGTGATGGCGACCGACCTCGCCGGGCCGGGCGTCACGGCCACCGCCGCGCTCACCGCGGTGGCGGGCGTGCTGCCCGCGATCGAGATCGTCGACAGCCGCATCGTCGACTGGCGCATCCGCATCGCCGACACCGTGGCCGACAACGCCGCCGCGGCCCGTGCCGTCATCGGCGCGCGGATCACCCCGGTGACCGGGCTGGACCTGCGGCTGCTCGGCGTGCTGTTCCACCGCAACGGCGCCCCGATCGACAGCGGCGCAGGCGCGGCGGTGCTCGGCAACCCCGCCCGGTGCGTGGCCTGGCTCGCCAACCGCCTCGGTTCGCTCGGCAGCGGCCTGCGGGCGGGCGACGTCGTGCTGCCCGGCGCGCTCCACCGCATGGTGCCCGCCCGCCCCGGCGACGTCTTCCAGGCGACGTTCGCCCACCTGGGCTCGGTCACCGCGCAGTTCGGGGAGGCGGCCGCGTGAACGACAACTCCGCAGCCATCGCCGACGCCCTCATCGAAGCCGAGCGCACCCGCACCCCGATCCCGCCCTTCACCCGCCGCAACCCGTTCCTCGACGCCGAGACGGCCTACAAGGTCCAGGCGCACGTCGTCGAGCACCGCATCCGCGGCGGGGAGCGGGTGGTCGGCGCCAAGCTCGGGCTCACCAGCGCCGTCAAGCGCCGCATGCTCGGCATCCACGAGCCGGTCTACGGCACCCTGACCTCGGGCATGCTGCTGCCGTTCGGGCAGGAGGTGCCGCTGCCCGAGCTCATCCATCCCCGCGCCGAGCCCGAGATCGCGTTCGTGATCGGCCGCCGTCTGACGGGGGCCACGAGCATCGCCGATGTGCTGGCGGCGACCGAGGCGGTGCTGCCCGCCGTCGAGATCGTCGACACCCGCTACGCCACGGCGTTCCGGCTGCCCGACTCGGTCGCCGACAACGCCGGTGCGGCCCGCGTGGTGCTCGGCACCCGACCGCGGCGGCCTGCGGAATTGGTCGACCTGAGCGTGTTGGGCTGCGTGTTCCGGTCCCGCACCGGCATCGAGACGGCGGCGGGCGGTGCGGCGATGGGCCACCCCGCCGCCGCGCTCGTCTGGCTGGCCAAGGCGCTCGCGGCGCGGGGTGAAGCACTGGAGCCGGGCGCGATCGTGCTCTCCGGCGGACTGACGGCCTCGGTGCCGCTCGGGCCGCGCGGGCTCGTCCTCGCCGAGTTCGACGGCCTGGGCTCGATCACGGTGCGGTGCTCGCCATGAGCACCGAGCCAATGTCAGGCCTGCCCGAGGTGACGATCCTTCCCGACGGCGTACGCGTCACCGTCGCCGAGGGCGAGACCCTGCTCCGGGCCCTGTCCCGAGCGGGCCTGCGCTACCGCGTGGGCTGCAAGCGCGGCGGGTGCGGCATCTGCAAGGTCGAGCTCAAGCTCGGCGAAGTCACCTACGAACGACCGATCGCCCCGACCGTGCTCACCGACGACGAACGCGTCGAGGGCGTCTGCCTGAGCTGCCGCGCGGTACCGCTCACCAACCTCGTCATCGAGCTCCAAGAAGGCGACAAGCTCCGCCGCGTCCTCGGATTCGGCTACCCGCTCGGAGAGAAACAGGAGAAGAAATGAGTTCTGTCATTCGGTTGGGTTACGTGCATCTGCAGGTGACCGACCTGGAGGAAGCCCGTGACCACTACTCCAACACGCTGGGCATGGAGGTCGTGCACGAAGAGCCCGGCAGACTCTACCTCAAGTGCTGGGACGAATGGGACCACCACTCCCTGGTCGTCGAAGAGGGCGGCGTCGGCCTGGTGAAGCTCGGCTACAAGGTCGAGGACGAAAAGGCGCTGAGCGAGTACGAGCAGCGGGCACAGACCTTCGGCGTCACCACGAGCCGCTTCTCGAAGGGCGAGAACCTGAAGGTCGGCGAGGGTGTGCGGCTCACCACGCCGTCGGAGCACGACATCGAGCTCTACACCGACATGGAGTTCTCGGGCACCGAGACCGGGGCGATCAACCCGGAGTCCTGGCCGCGCCACGTCCGCGGGGTGGGCACCCACTGGATCGACCACGCCCTCGTGCCTGCTGAAGACCCGGGCCTTGCCGAGAAGTTCTTCACAGAGGTACTGGACTTCAAGACCGCAGAACGCGTCGTCACCAGCATGGAAGACCCCCAGGTCGTCGGCGCTTGGATGAGCTGCGGCGAATCACCCCACGACATCGCGTTCATCCAGGGGCCCAATGGGAAGCTGCACCACTTCGCCTACCATCTCGAAGACTGGTCGGCGATCCTCAAAGCGGGCGACATCTTCTCCATGGACGACGTCCCCATCGACATCGGCCCCACCCGTCACGGCATCACCCGCGGCACCACCATCTATTTCTTCGATCCCGCGGGCAATCGCAACGAGGTCTTCGCCGGACTCGGATACCGGGTGCACCACGACTTCCCCACCATCAACTGGACCGTCGACCACCTCGCCAAAGGCATCTTCTACCACGCTCGCGAGCTCAACGACGCCTTCACCAGCGTCTTTACCTGACCGGCGCCCCCGGTGGGGGTTGCCGCAGCAGCCCCCGCCGGTCCCGCTCACTCCCGGAACCGGGCCGCCAGCTCGGCCCGCGACCCGATGCCGAGCTTCGCGTAGATGTGCGTCAGGTGGAACTGGACGGTCTTGACGCTGACGAACAGCTCCGCGCCCACCTGCCGGTTGCTCATCCCGCGCGCGACGAGGCGGGCCACGGCCAACTCCTGGGCGGTCAGCCTGCCGGGGTCGAAGTCGCCGCGTTTCGCCGGCGACAGGCCACAGGCCCGCAGCTCGCGTTCGCAGCGCTCCAGGAACGGGACCGCGCGCAGCTCGGCGAAACGCTCGCACGCCGCCTGCAGGCGGCCCGCCGCGGCGCGGCGCCTGCCCGCACGGCGCAGCACCTGCCCGTGGGCCAGCTCCACCTGTGCGCGGTGAAACGGCATCGGCAGCCGCTCGATCTCCGCCATCGCCCGCACGAACGCGGCTTCGGCGTCCGCGCCGCGGCCACGCGCCGCCTCGAGCCGACCGCGGACCCGGGCCAACCGGGCGATGCTCGAGCCCCGTCCCCGTTCGGCGGCCCGGCGCTCGTGCGGGTGGAGGAAGACGTCGGCCTCGTCGAGCCTGCCCGCGCTCACCAACGCGTCGGCGTAGAGATCCTGCCACGGCCAGAACCCCGGCTCGTCGATGCCGGGCGAGGCGATGGCCACGACCGGGTCCAGCGTCCGCAGCACCGCGTCGTGGTCGGCGCGCGCCACCGGAACCTGGGCCTTCGCCAGCGCGGCCGCGACCACCATCAGCTCGTAGTCGCCGCTCTGCGACGTGGCGGCGGCGGCGTGCTCCTCGGCGGCCGTCCACTCGCCCCGCGCGGCCGCCACCTGGACCGCCGCGTAGCGGGCCAGCGGGCGCAGCCATTCGTGGCCCGACTCATCCAGGAGCGAGATCGCCCGTTCCGCTTCCTGCGCGGCCTCGTCCCAGGCGCCGACCGCGAAGCCTGCGTGCGACAGCCACACGAACGACCACACGGCGATCCGCACCGACCCGGCGGCCAGCGCGGCGGGCGCGGTCCGGGCGAGCGACGCCCGCGCGCCGACGACGTCGTCGCCGACCAGCCGTAGCCATCCGTGGGCCATCCGCACGCGGTCCAGCTGGGGGCCGTCGTCGACCGCCGTCACCCGGCCCAGCACGGCGTCGTAGGCGGCGACGCCCGCGGCGAGCTGCCCCTGCCAGCCCAGCCCCAGGCCCAGGAGCGCCTCGGCCTCGACGCGGACCGGCTCGTCCGACGTCGCGGCCAGCGCGACCGCCCGCCGCGACCACTCCACGACCTCGTCGCCGCGCAGCCGTCCGACGCCATGCAGCGCCAGCCGTTGCGCGACGACCGCAGCGACCGCGTTGTCCGCAGGCGCGGCGTCGGCACTGCGGCGCCACGCGCTGCGCAACAGGTGCTCGGCTTCGCCGGGCCGACCGCGCAACACGGCGAGGTAGCCGAGCGCGGCGTCGCGCCAGGCGCCGGGGCCGAACGAGGCGACGTCCCTGGCGAACGCCTCGGCCTGGATGAGGTCGCCCGCGCCGATGCTGGCGTCGACGGCCCGCAGCAGCCGTTCCTCCCGCTGGCGGCGGTCGGCGGAGAAGGTGCTGCTCTCGACGAGCGCCCACACCGCGCCTGCCCAGGCACCGACCGCCACCTCGCGACGGGCGTAGTCATCCAGCTCGACCGCCAGAGCCGGGTCGGGCGGCGTGGCGGCCAGCACCCGGTGGCGCAGCAGCGCGCCCTCGTCCTCGACGACGCGGGCGGCCGCCGCATGCAGCTCCACCCGCCGTCGCGGACCCAGCTGCTCGTACACCGCGGCCTGCACCAGCGGGTGCGGGAAGCCGACCTCGCGGACGCCGATCTCGTCGCGGACGTGCAGCAGGCCGACCGCGGACGCCTCGTCCAGCGCCCCGACGACGTCGGGCACGTCGGCGAGCACGGACACCGCGGCGAGCGGCGCCGTCATGCCGAGCACGGCGACGGCCTCCACCAGGTGCCGGGCGGCCGCACTGCACGCCTGGAGCCTCCGGTGCACCTGTGCCGCGAAGGCCCGCGGCGGCGGCAGCGAGGAGTCCCAGGTGCGCCAGCGGCGCTCGGGCAGCTCGGCGAGCATGCTCGTGACGTAGAGGGCGTTGCCGCCCGTGTGCGCATACAGCCGCTGCGCGGCGCGGCCGGAGAAGCCGCGCACGCCGAGCGTCTTCGCGAGCTGCTGGATGTCGGCCGCGGGGAGCGCGCCCAGCGAGATCGTGCGGCCCGTGCGCCCCGCGGCGAGCCTGCGCAGACCTTCCGGGAGGCGCTGCGCGTCCTCCGCACGCTGCCCGATCAGCACCAGCACACGCTCGGCCACGAGCCTGCGCGTCGCGAACAACAGCGCGCGCAGCGAGTCCATGTCGGCCCAGTGCGCGTCGTCGACGACCAGCGCGACGGGCCCGGATCGTTCGAGGTCGGTGACGACCTCGAGGATCCATGCACCGACTCCGACCGGCTCCTCGGCGGGGAAGGACCGTTCCCGGCTCACCAGAAGCCGCGCCACGCTGACGCCCGCCACCCGCATGAGCTGGTCCACCACGCCGTAGGCGACGAACGCCTCCCAGGGCTCTCCGGTGGCGCGGAGCACCGTGAGCTCGGACTCCGTGGCCAACAGTCGGTCGATGAGCATCGTCTTGCCGATGCCCGCGTCACCCTCGATCACGACCGTGCGCGGCGTACCCGCACGCACCAGCGCGAGCTCGGCCCGGAGGAGGTCGAGCTCGGCGGCGCGGCCAACGAACGGCGCCACACTCCCGAGGGCGGTCATGCCACGACCTCAGTCGGCCGACGGCGCCGGTTGGCCCTCCGCTTTGGCGGCCAGGTTGCGGCGGAGGCCGACCTCGCGCTGTTGCTTCTCGGGGTTGCCGCGCATGGCCTGCCAGGGCGGCGCGACGGCACCGCTCCCGCCCGACGTGGTGGCACGGCGGCCGATGCTCGGGCCTGCCGGAACCTTCCGGGTGGCACCGCCGCACTCCGGGCACTCCGGCGGGTCCGCGTCCCGGGCAGCGAGCCGCTCGAACGACGCGCCGCACGCGCACCGGTACACGAAGATCGGCATGTGACCTCCCGGCAACCACCGTTCCAGCCGCGCAAACCGCTGTCAACGACGCCTCGGGCCGGGCCGCCGGGCCAGACCGCCGGACCGGGCCGGCCGCACCGGCACGCCGCCCATGATCATCGGTTCGGCGCGGATCCGGCCGGATCTGGCCGCTTTGCGCACCGAACCGGTGATCAAGCCTCGTGCGGAGGTGAGATCAAGCCTCGTGTGAGACGCCGAGCCGCGGGCGTCACACCCGCGCCCGGCGCCCGAGTGGTGTCGCGTCGAGGTCGTCCCGCAACTCGTCGAGGGAGTCGAAGACCCAGCCCGCGCCCGCATCGCGCAGCTCATCGGCGGCGAACCCGCCCGTGCGGACGGCGATCGTGGGTACCCCGACCTCGCAGGCCGAGATCGCGTCCCAGACCGAGTCGCCGATCATCACGCCGCGCGTGCCGCCGACCTTCTCCATCGCGGCCCGCACGAGATCGGGGGCGGGCTTGCTGGCGCGGACGTCGTCGGAGGTCGTCCAGGCGTCGGCGATCTGTTCAGCTACACCTCTTCCTCCTCCTCGGCGGCCCGGGCGCGCAAACGCAGCGGCCAGACACCCCACAGCAGCGCGAACACGACGAAGGTCACCACGGCCGCCGTCACCCCCGCGGCGGTGCCCAACACCACGTCGACGATCAGGGTGCAGACCCCCACCACGGCCAGGCCGAGCGTGAGGAATCCCGCGAGCGCCAACCGCTGCCCGGCCGAAACCAGCGTGCGGCGGGCGTGTTGGCGAAACAGCACGCGGTGCAGCACGACCGGGCTGATCAGCAGGCCGCTGGCCAGCACGGCCAGGCTGACCGACGCCAGGTAGACCGCGATCTGGTGCCCCCGCAGCTCACCGAACCGCGCCTGAAAGGGCACCGTCAGGAGAAGCCCGGTCAACAGTTGCACGCCGGTCTGGGCCACCCGCAGCTCCTGCAGCAGGTCGCTCCAGTTGCGGTCCAGCCGGGCCGTCGGAGTCTCATGGCGGGCGCTGAAGTTCCAGTCGGCGTCGTCGGGCTGATCGACGTCGCGGGTCATCGCCGTGTCACCCCCAGCACACCGCACGGGCTTGGTCGCCGAAGCCGGGACATGAGGTGCGCCAGCACACCCTATGTCCCGATCCCGGCGATCATTAACCTGGCGAAATGGGGGACGACATCTGGGCAGGCCTGGCCGACCGGTTCGCCGACGAGGCGTACGCCTCCGTCAAGGGGCGCGTGCGCACCTATGTGCTGCACCAGCAACTGCTGGGGCACCTGCCCGCGCCTCCCGCGCAGGTGCTCGACGTCGGCGGCGGGGCGGGCCATCAGTCGTTTCCCCTGGCCGAAGCCGGCTACGACGTGACGTTGCTCGACCCGTCGGAGGCGATGCTGGACAAAGCCCGCCAACGACTCGCTCGGCTGCCGGGCGACGCCCGACGACGGGTGACGCTCGTGCAGGCGGACGGCGAGCACGCCGACGAGGCGGTGCAGGGCCGCCGCTTCGCCGCCGTGTTGTGCCATGGCGTGCTCGGGTACCTCCAGCGGCCGGAGCCGTTGGTCACCCAGCTCTGCCGGTGCGCCGCCGCCGGTGGTGTCGTCTCGATCATGACGGGCAACGCCAAGGCGTCGGCCGTACGCCCGGCGTTGGAACGGCGCTGGGACGACGCCCTGAAGGCGTTCGACGCCAGAACCGAGATCGGGGTGCTGGGCGTTCCCGGCCGGGCCGACACGGTGGAGGAGCTCAGCGAGCTCGTGCGCAGCCGGAGCGTGGAGCCACTGCGCTGGTACGGGGTATGGCTGTTCGTCGACTGGCTCGAGTTTAGCGGGGCCGAGCTGGACCCCGATGATGCCCAGCAGGTCGCGGCGATGGCCGCGGTCGAGCTCGAAGCCGCCAGGCGAGACCCCTACCGGCAGCTCAGTCGCGTCTTTCATCTGGTGGGACGCAAAGCGGCCTGACATGCTGCTCGATTCAACGGACCGACCTGCGGGTACGCAGGGTTCGACCACGATCGAGGAGGCGGTCATCGCATGGCAGGACGGACCCTGACCCGGAAGCTGATCGACGAGCACCTCGTGGACGGTGACCCGACCCCGGGCGAGGAGATCGCGCTGCGCATCGATCAGACCCTCACCCAGGACGCCACCGGCACCCTGGTGATGCAGGAGCTCGAAGCCATGGGGCTGGACCGCGCCCGCACCGACGTGAGCGTGCAGTACGTCGACCACAACCTGCTGCAGACCGACGACCGCAACGCCCAGGACCACGAGTTCCTGCGCTCGGCGGCGCTCCGTTACGGGCTGTGGTTCTCCAAGCCGGGCAACGGGGTGTCGCATCCGACGCACATGCAGCGCTTCGGCCTGCCCGGGGCCACCCTCGCAGGCTCCGACTCGCACACGTGCGCCGCCGGGTCGCTGGGGATGCTGGCGATCGGCGTCGGCGGCCTCGATGTCGCGATGGCGATCGCGGGCGAGCCGCTGCGGCTGCGCATGCCGGAGGTCTGGGGGGTGGAGCTGCACGGCGAGCTGCCCGCGTGGGTCTCGGCCAAGGACGTCGTGCTGGAGATGCTGCGCAGGCACGGCGTCGACGGCGGCCTGCATCGAATCATCGAGTATCACGGGCCGGGGCTCGCCGGTCTCACCGCGATGGACCGCCACGTGATCGCCAACATGGGCGCGGAGATGGGCGCCACGACCACCGTCTTCCCCGCCGACGACGCGGTGCGGGCGTTCCTGCGCGCCGAAGACCGCGAGGACGCTTTCCGCGAGCTGGGCGCCGACCCGGACACGAGCTACGACCTCACCGACACCATCGACCTCTCCTCGTTGCAGCCGTTGATCGCCCGCCCCTCCTCCCCCGGCAACGTCGTCCCGGTCCGCGACGTCGCAGGCGAACCGGTCGCCCAGGTCGTCATCGGCTCGTCGGCCAACCCCGGGCTGCGCGACTTCGCCATCGTCGCCGCGATCGTCGCGGGCCGCCAGACCAGCGACGCGGTCAGCTTCGACGTCAACCCCACATCCCGGGAGATCCTCCAGGACCTCACCAAGATGGGCGCGACCTTCCAGCTGATCGCCGCGGGCGCGCGCATCCACCAGGCCGGGTGCATGGGCTGCATCGGCATGGGCCAGGCCCCGGCGACCGGCCGCAACTCGCTGCGGACCTTCCCCCGCAACTTCCCCGGCCGCTCCGGCACACCGGACGACGCGGTGTGGCTGTGCTCCCCCGAGACCGCCGCGGCGTCCGCGCTCATCGGCGTGATCACCGACCCGCGCGAGCTCGACATGCCCTACCCGAAGCTCGACCTGCCCGCCGTGGCCTCGGTCAACACCGCCATGCTCGTCCCGCCCCTCCCGCCTGCCGAGGCCGCGAAGGTCGAGCTGGTCAAGGGCCCGAACATCTCCGCCCTCCCCGAGCTGACACCGTTGCCCGACCGCCTCGACGTGCCGGTGCTGTTGGTGATGGGCGACGACGTCTCGACCGACGAGATCTCCCCCGCAGGCGCCCAGGCGCTGCCCTACCGCTCGAACATCCCGAAACTTGCCGAGTTCACCTTCACCCGCGTCGACGAGACCTACCCCGCGCGGGCGCAGGACGCGGGCCCCCACGCGGTCGTGGCAGGCCGCAACTACGGCCAGGGCTCCTCCCGTGAGCACGCCGCCATCACACCGCGCTTCCTGGGCCTTTCGGTGGTCATCGCCCGCTCCTACGCCCGGATCCACTGGCAGAACCTGGTCAACTTCGGGGTGCTGCCGCTCGAGTTCGCCGACGCGGCGGACCTCGACGGGATCCAACCGGGGGACGTCCTGCACCTCACCGACCTGCACGCCACCCTGCCCCGCACACGCGAGCTGACCATCACCACGGACGGTGCGGACCGGACGATCTCGGTTATCCACCGACTCGGCCCGCGGCAGGTGGACACGCTGCTGGCGGGCGGGCGCATCGCGCAACTGGCCACGTGAGCCGCGAAGGCGTTTCGGGCCGATCTCCACGGGTAACTGCAATGCTGTGAGTCTGCTCGAGTGGGTTGAGGGCTGGCCGGTGGTGCGGCAGCTGGGCGGCCCGGACCGGTCCGGTCGCGGAGCCGCAGCGAAGAGCGCGGCCACCGCCGCGCTGCACCCCCGGACCGCCGACGCCGACACAGTCGTCAAGTCGGTGTGCCCGTTCTGCGCCGTGGGCTGCGGCCAGCAGATCTACGTCAAGGACAGCAAGGTCGTGCAGATCGAGGGCGACCCGGACTCGCCGGTCAGCCGCGGTCGGCTGTGCCCGCGCGGCTCGTCGAGCCTGCAGCTGACGACCGGCCCGCAGCGCGAGACGAAGGTCCGCTACCGGCGCCCGCACGGCACCGAGTGGGAGGACCTCGACCTGGACACGGCGATGGACATGATCGCCGACCGGGTGCTCGAAAGCCGCCGCAAGGGCTGGCAGTGGGAGGTGGACGGCAAGCGCGTGCGGCGCACGATGGGCTTCGCGAGCCTCGGCGGCGCCACGCTGGACAACGAGGAGAACTACCTCATCAAGAAGCTGTTCACCGCGCTCGGGGCCCTCCAGATCGAGAACCAGGCCCGCATTTGACACTCCGCCACCGTCCCCGGTCTGGGGACCAGCTTCGGCCGCGGCGGCGCCACGACGTTCCAGCAGGACCTGCAGCACGCCGACTGCATCCTCATCGAGGGCTCGAACATGGCCGAATGTCATCCGGTCGGGTTCCAGTGGGTGATGGAGGCCAAGGCGCGCGGCGCGACGATCATCCACGTCGACCCCCGGTTCACCCGCACGAGCGCGATGGCCGATCTGCACGTCCCGTTGCGCGCGGGCACCGACATCGCGTTCCTGGGCGGGATCATCCACCACGTCCTGGACAACGAGCGCTACTTCCGTGACTACCTGCTCGCCTACACCAACGCCGCCACCCTGGTCGGCGAGGACTTCCGCGACACCGAAGACCTCGACGGGGTGTTCTCCGGACTGGAGGCCGACGAGCGCAGCTACGACCCGGCGAGCTGGATGTACGAAGGCGTGCTGGTGCAGGCGGCGTCCGGCGAACGGGGCCAGGTGGCGACGGAGCGGACGGCGCGCCGCACCACCCGACACTCCGGCCGCGGGGAGGCGCACGGATCGGGCGGGGTCGGCCTCTCCGGTCACATCCACAAGGACGAGACCCTGCGGGACCCCCGCTGCGTCTTCCAGATCCTGAAACGGCACTTCGCCCGCTACACGCCCGAGATGGTCGAGCGGGTGTGTGGCGTCCCACGGGAGACGTTCCTGCGGGTCTGCGCGCTGCTGGAGGACAACTCCGGGCGCGAGCGCACCAGCGCGTTCGTGTACTCGGTGGGCTGGACCCATCACACGGTCGGCGTCCAGTACATCCGCGCCGCCTCGATCCTGCAGACGCTGCTGGGCAACATCGGCCGTCCCGGCGGCGGCATCCTCGCCCTGCGCGGGCACGCGGGCATCCAGGGCAGCACCGACATCCCCACGCTGTTCAACATCCTTCCCGGCTACATCGCCATGCCGCACGCCGAGTCCACCCAGGACCTGGACGGTTACGTCGAGGCCGAGAAGGCCGACAAGGGCTACTGGGCCGAGCTGCGCTCCTACCTCGTCAGCCTGCTCAAGGCGTGGTGGGGCGACGCGGCCACCGCGGAGAACGGCTTCTGCTTCGACTACCTCCCGCGGCTCACCGGCAGCCACAGCTCGTTCGAGACGGTGATGGCCCAGATCGCCGGTGACTGCTTCGGCTACTTCCTGCTCGGCGAGAACCCGGCCGTCGGGTCGGCCAACGGCAAGATGCAGCGCCTCGGCATGGCCAGCCTCGACTGGCTGGTGGTGCGTGACTTCCAGCTCATCGAGTCGGCCACCTGGTGGAAGGACGGCCCGGAGATCGAGACCGGGGAGCTCGCCACGGCGGACATCGCCACCGAGGTGTTCTTCCTCCCCGCCGCCGCGCACACCGAGAAGGACGGCAGCCTCACCAACACCCAGCGGATGCTGCAGTGGCACCACCAGGCCGTCGAACCGGTCGACGACGTCCGCAGCGACGCCTGGTTCCTCTATCACCTCGGCCGCCGCATCCGGGAGAAGCTCGCCGGTTCCGCGGAACCGATGGACCGCCCGGTCCTGGATCTCACCTGGGACTACCCGACCCAGGGCGCGCACGACGACCCGTCGGCGGAGGCCGTGCTCGCCGAGATCAACGGCTGGGACGCCGACGGCGAGCCGCTGTCGAGCTACCTCGAGCTGAAGCCGGACGGGTCGACGGCGTGCGGCTGCTGGATCTACTGCGGCTGCTACGCCGACGGGGTGAACCAGACCGCCCGCCGCAAGCCCGGCCGCGAGCAGAGCTGGGTGGCGCCGGAGTGGGGCTGGGCCTGGCCCGCGAACCGGCGCATCCTCTACAACCGGGCCTCGGCCGCCCCCGACGGCACCCCGTGGAGCGCGCGCAAGGCCTACGTGTGGTGGGACGGCGAGCAGGGGAAATGGGTGGGTCACGACGTGCCCGACTTCTCGCCGACCACACCGCCCGACCACACCCCGCCCGAGGACGCGCGGGGCGCAGCCGCGCTGGGCGGCACCGACGCGTTCGTCATGCAGGGCGACGGCAAGGCCTGGCTGTACGCGCCCGCCGGGCTCACCGACGGCCCGCTGCCCGCCCACTACGAGCCACAGGAGTCGCCCGTCGCGAACCCGCTCTACCGCCAGCAGCGCAACCCCGTGCGGCAGATCGCCGAAGTGGTCCACCCCGACGACCGGTTCGCCCCGAGCGGGCACGAGTCCGGCGCCGACGTCTACCCGTTCGTCGTCACCACCTACCGGATCGCCGAGCACCACACCGCGGGCGGGATGAGCCGCTGGTCGCCCTACCTCGCCGAGCTGGCCCCGGACCCGTTCTGCGAGGTCTCCCCCGCGCTCGCGGCGCAACGGGGCCTCGTCCACGGCGGCTGGGCGACGCTCGTGAGCCCGCGCGGCGCGATCGAGGCGCGGGTCATGGTGACCGACCGGATCGTCCCGCTGCGGGTGCAGAACGCGGTCGTGCACCAGGTCGGGCTGCCCTACCACTGGGGCTGGAAGGGCCTCGTCACCGGCGACGCCGCCAACGACCTCACCAGCCTCGTCATGGACCCCAACGTGCACATCATGGAGACCAAGGCGCTCGTGTGCGACATCCGGCCGGGCCGCCGACCCCGCGGACCCGCCCGTGCGGAGCTCGTGGCCGAGTACCGGCGCCGGGCGGGGGTCACCGCGGACACCGGGATGGGGGTACGACCATGACCGCGCGCATGGGCTTCTTCACCGACACCTCGGTGTGCATCGGCTGCAAAGCCTGCGAGGTGGCGTGCAAGGAGTGGAACGCGATCCCCGAAGATGGGCTCGCGTTCACCGGGATGTCGATGGACAACACCGTCGGGCTGGGCGCCGACACCTGGCGGCATGTCGCGTTCGTCGAGCAGCGCAAACCCGTCGACGCTCTGACGGCCGCCGCCGACGGGGCGGGCGAGCTGCGCTGGCTCATGGCATCCGACGTGTGCAAGCACTGCACCCACGCCGCCTGCCTGGACGTCTGCCCCACCGGGGCGCTGTTCCGCACCGAGTTCGACACCGTCGTGGTCCAGGCCGACATCTGCAACGGCTGCGGCTACTGCATCCCGGCCTGCCCCTACGGGGTGATCGACCAGCGCAAGGGCGACGGGCGCGCCTGGAAGTGCACACTGTGCTACGACCGGCTGAGCGTCGGCCAGGAGCCTGCCTGCGCCAAGGCCTGTCCCACCGACTCGATCCAGTTCGGGGTGCTCGACGAGCTGCGCGAACGCGCGGACGCCCGGCTCGCCACGCTGCACGGGGCGGGCGTCGCCGCGGCCCGGCTCTACGGCCGCGACCCGGACGACGGGGTCGGCGGCGACGGGGCGTTCTTCCTGCTGCTCGACGAGCCGGAGACCTACGGGCTGCCGCCCGACCCGGTGGTCACCACGCGGGACCTGCCCGCGATGTGGCGCCACGTCGGGCTGGCCGCGCTCGCCCTCGTCGGCGGCGCGCTGGCGGCCGTGTTCGGCAGGGGGACGCGATGAGCTCGCCACACCACGTGATCACCGGTTCGGTGCCGAAGGCGGCCAGATCCGACCGGTTTCGCACCCAACCGGTGGTCTTGGCCGGTCGGGCGGGCGCGGGGGCGCCGACGGGGCGCCGACCGTGCCGCGCGCGGACTTCCGCTCCTACTACGGCCTACCGGTGCTCAACCCGCCGGTGTGGGCGGCAAGCAACGTCGCGGGCTACCTCTTCCTCGGCGGCCTGGCGGGCGCATCGTCCCTGCTGGGCGCGGGCGCGCACGCGACCGGTCTGCCCGCGCTCGCCCGTGTGGCCAAGCTCGGCGCGGTCGGCGCGGCGACGGTGTCGCTCGCCGCACTCGTACACGACCTCGGCAGGCCCGCGCGGTTTCTCCACATGCTGCGCGTCGTCAAACCGACCTCCCCGATGAGCGCAGGCTCGTGGCTCCTCGCGGGCTACGCGCCGCTCACCGGGATCGCGGCGGCGGCCGCGCTCACGGGTCGGGCACCGCGCATCGGCGCCGTTGCCACCGGCGGCGCCGCCATGCTCGGCCCGGCCGTCGCCGCCTACACCGCCGCCCTCATCGCCGACACCGCCGTCCCCGCCTGGCACGACGCTCATCGCGAGCTGCCCTACGTGTTCGTCGGTTCCGCCGCGACCGCGGCGGGCGGCCTCGGGCTGCTCGCCGCCCCCCTCGCCGAGCACGACCCCGCGCGCACCCTCGCGCTGCTGGGCGTCGCGGGCGAGCTGGCCGCGTTCGAGTGCATGACCCGCAGGCTCGGCATGGTCGGCGAGCCCTACCGGTCCGGGGCGGGCGGCAGGTCGGTGCGGATGGGGAAGGCGCTGGCCGTGGGGGGTGCGCTCGCGGCGGTGCTCGGCCGACGCCGACGGCCGGTCGCGGCGCTGTCCGGCATCGCCCTGCTCGCCGCCTCCGCCCTCACCCGCTTCGGCATTTTCCACGCGGGCATGGCCTCCGCGCGCGACCCCCGCTACACGATCGAGCCGCAACGCGAGCGGCTCCGAGGGCAGGCGCAGGACTGAGCCTGCGCTCGATCACCCGACGGCCAGGGCGAGCAGGCCGTACGCCGCCGCGGCGGAGAGCGCCGCCGCCGGGATCGTCAGCACCCAGGCCACGGCGATGTTGCCCGCCACCCCCCAGCGCACCGCCGAGAGCCTGCGGGTGGCGCCGACACCCAGGATCGCCGAGGTGATCGTCTGGGTGGTCGAGATCGGCGCCGCGAAGACGAACGCCGTGGTGTAGAGCACAGCGGACGCGGTGACCTCCGCGGCGAACCCGCGCGGGGGATCCAGGTCGATGATCCGCCGACCCAGTGTCCGCATGATCCGCCAGCCGCCCGTCCAGGTGCCCGCCGACAGGGCCCCCGCGGAGAGCAGCACCACCCACCACGGCACGGCAAAGCCCTGGTGGAAGCCGCCGACCACCAGCGCCAGCACGATCACACCCATGGTCTTCTGCGCGTCCTGGAGGCCATGGCCGAGCGCCATGGCGGCCGCGGACACGGTCTGCGCGTGGCGAAAGCCCCGGGTGAGCCTGCGCGGCTTCCCCCGCCGGAAGATCCACAGCAGCGCGATCATGACCAGGGCGGCGAGGCCGAACCCGACCAGTGGCGAGACCACCATCGGCACCACCACCTTCTCGACCACGCCCGTCCAGTGCACCGTGCCCGCGGACGCCAACGCCGCGCCGACGAGCCCACCGATCAGCCCGTGCGACGACGAGGAGGGCAGGCCGAGCCGCCACGTCACCAGGTTCCACGCGATCGCTCCGAGCAGCGCCGCGAGGACCACCAGCAGCCCGTGCGCGCCCTGTGGCGCGGCGATGATGCCACTGCCCACGGTGGCGGCCACCTGCGTGCCGAGGAACGCGCCGACCAGGTTCATGACCGCGGCCATCGCGAGCGCCACCCGCGGGGTCAGCGCCCGCGTGGCCACCGACGTCGCGATCGCGTTGGCGGCATCGTGGAAGCCGTTGGTCCAGTCGAACGCCAGCGCGACGACGATCACCACCACGACCGCGGCGAGCAGCACGGGCTCAGGACTCCTTCACCGCGATGCTCTCGACCGTGTTCGCGACGGTCTCGAACGCGTCCGCGGCGTCCTCGAGCGTGTCCACGACCTCCTTGAGCGTGATGATCCGCAGCAGGTCGCCGGGCGCCACGTCGGCGTGCGGCGCGAGCAGCGTGCCGAGGAGGTCCTGATGGATCGCGTCGGCCTCGTCCTCCAGGGCGTTGACCGTCTCGGTGAAGCCTGCGAGCGCGCTGACGTCGCTCAGCCGCGGCATCGCGGCCGCGGTCGCCTCCGCGGCCCGGCACAACACGTCGACCTGGGCCTCGACCCCGGCGGGCAACGCGCCGAGGCGGTACAGCACGATCCGGTTGGCGGCCTCCTCGACGGCGTCCACCACGTCGTCGAGTGCGGCCGTGAGCCGGTGGATGTCCTCCCGGTCGAACGGGGTGACGAAGGTCGAGTTGAGCATCACCAGGATGTCGTGGGTCAGCCCGTCCCCCGCGAGCTCGGCGTCTTTGACGCGGCGCGCCAGCCCGGCGCGGGCACCCGGCTCCGCGGCCACCACCAGGGCAAGCCCGTTGGTGGCTGCGAGGATGTTCTCGCCCGCCCGCGTGAACAGCGGGTAGAAGCCGCGCTCGGCGGGCCGGAGCCGGAAAGCCATACGCGGAAACTACCCACCCGCCGTCGCCGGAGACGGATCAGGCTCGATCGGCGGTGCCGGACGGGTCGGAAGCCGAACGCCCGGGTCGGCCGACCCGGGCGTTCGCGTCGTCAGGTGAGGTCGAACCGGTCGAGGTTCATCACCTTGTTCCAGGCCTTCACGAAGTCCCGCACGAACTTCTCCTGGGAGTCCTGCTGTGCGTAGAACTCCGCGATGGCGCGGAGCTGCGCGTTGGCGCCGAAGACCAGGTCGACCGGGGTGCCGGTCCACTTGACCTCGCCCGAGGCCCGATCGCGTCCCTCGTACACGTTCTCCACCGACTCGGACGTCTTCCACTCCGTGCCCATGTCCAGGAGGTTGACGAAGAAGTCGTTGGTCAACGTCTCGGGCCGGTCGGTGAACACGCCGTCTCGGGTGTGTCCGAAGTTGGTGTTCAGCACCCGCATGCCACCGATCAGCGCCGTCATCTCGGGCGCGGTCAGGTTCAGCATGTAGGCCCGGTCCACCAGCTTGATCTCCGGTGGCAGCTTCTCGCCTTCCCGCAGGTAGTTGCGGAACCCGTCCGCCGTCGGCTCGAGCACCGCGAACGACTCCACGTCCGTCTGCTCCTGCGCGGCGTCCGTGCGCCCCGGCGCGAACGGAACCGTGATGTCGTGCCCGGCGTTCTTCGCCGCCCGCTCGACGCCCGCGCAGCCGCCGAGGACGATCAGGTCGGCGAGCGACACCTTCTTCCCGTCCGCCTGGGCGCTGTTGAAGTCCTGCTGGATCCGCTCGAGGGTCTGCAGCACCTCGCCGAGCTCGGCGCCGCCGTTGACCTCCCAGTCCTTCTGCGGCGCGAGCCGGATCCGCGCGCCGTTGGCTCCGCCGCGCTTGTCGGTGCCGCGGAAGCTCGCCGCCGACGCCCACGCGGTGGTCACCAGCTGCCCGACGGACAGCCCCGATTCGAGGAGCTTGTCCTTGAGGGCCGCGACGTCCGCGTCGTTGACCAGCGCGTGGTCGACCGAAGGCACCGGGTCCTGCCAGAGCTGCGGCTCGGCCACCCACGGGCCCAGGTAGCGGGTGACGGGGCCCATGTCGCGGTGCAGCAGCTTGTACCACGCCTTGGCGAACGCCTCGTCCAACTGGTCGGGGTTCTCGTAGAAGCGCCGGGCGATGGGCCCGTAGATCGGATCAACCTTCAGCCCGATGTCCGAGGTCAACATCATGGGCGCGACGCGCTTCGACGGGTCGTGGGCGTCCGGTACAGCCTCTTGGGCCTCGGGGTTCGTGGGCCGCCACTGCCAGGCGCCCGCCGGGCTCTTGGTCAGCTCCCAGTCGTACTCGAACAGGTTGTGCAGGAAGCCGTTGTCCCACCGGGTGGGGTTGTTGGTCCACGCCCCCTCCAGCCCGCTGACCATCGTGTAGGGGCCGTTGCCGGTGCCTGCCGTGACCTTCCAGCCGAGGCCCTGCTGCTCCAGGGGGGCCGCCTCGGGTTCCGGACCGAGGTACTGGGGGTCGACCGCCCCATGGCACTTGCCGACCGTGTGGCCGCCGACGATGAGCGCGAGCGTCTCCTCGTCGTTCATCGCCATGCGGCGGAACGTCTCCCGGATGTCCCGGGCGGAGGCCAGCGGGTCCGGGTTGCCCTGGGGGCCCTCCGGGTTCACGTAGATCAGGCCCATCTGGACGGCGCCGAACGGGGCGGCGAACTCCCCGGGACCGCTGTAGCGCTCGTCGCCGAGCCAGGTGTCCTCGGAGCCCCAGAACACCTCGTCGGGCTCCCAGATGTCCTCCCGCCCGAAGCCGAAGCCGAACGTCTTGAACCCCATCGACTCGTAGGCGACATTGCCTGCGAAGATCATGAGATCGGCCCACGAGATCTTGTTGCCGTACTTCTGCTTGAGCGGCCAGAGCAGCCTGCGCGCCTTGTCCGTGTTCGCGTTGTCCGGCCAGCTGTTGAGGGGCGCAAACCGCTGGGCACCCCGGCCGCCGCCGCCGCGTCCGTCGGCGATGCGGTAGGTGCCCGCCTGGTGCCAGGCCATCCGGATGATCATGCCGCCGTAGTGGCCCCAATCGGCGGGCCACCAGTCCTGTGAGGTCGTCAGCACCTCGACGATGTCCCGCTTGAGCGCCTCGAGGTCGAGGGTCTTGAACTCCTCCGCGTAGTCGAAGTCCGCATCCAGCGGCTTGGCCTGCGGCGAGTGCTTGTGCAGCACGTCCAGGTTCGGCTGGTTCGGCCACCAGTCCTGGTTCGTCATGGGCCGGTGCGCGGTCGGGGTGGGGGACGGGATTGCCGGGTTTTCGCTTTCGCTGCCGTGATCGGTCACGACGGTCCTTCCTTGTCTCGCTGTTTCCTCGTGATGTCTGTTGCTGGTCGGCTCGATGCTCGCGCGACGCACTCAGGGCATCGGCCCCAGTAGGTCACTTCCGCTTCGTCGATCTCGTAGCCCGCATCGTCCGCCGCCGTCAAGCAGGGGGCGTGCCCGACAGCGCAGTCGATGTCGGCGATGGCCCCGCACGTTCGGCACACGACGTGATGGTGGTTGTCGCTGACCCGGGCCTCGTAGCGGGCGACGGAGCCGGACGGTTGGATGCGGCGCACCAGGCCGGCCGCGGTCAGCGCGCGCAGAATGTCGTAGACGGCCTGGTGGGACACCTCGCCGAGGCTCTCCCGGACGACCCGGATGATCGAGTCCGTGTCGGCGTGCGGATGAGCGTGCACCGCGGCGAGCACCGCGATCCGGGGCCGCGTCACCCGGAGGGCGGCGCCGCGCACCATCCGCTCGAGATCCGCCGATGCGGGCACGGGGCGCCCTGCGGCGTGGACTCCCGGGTCAAGCACGACGTGGTCCCCTCAGGCAAGCGGACGTTCCCCGAGCATGCGGCCCGGTTGCTGTCAGGTTAGGGGCATGCCGACGTCGATGCCCGCCGGGAGCGTGGCCGCCGGGTTCACGGTTCGAAGGTCTCGTCGGGCACGACGGCGACCTCGAGCACCAGGGGCTCGGTCCGGTCGGCAAGGGTGGGGGCGATCTCGGCCAGCGCCTTGGTCACGGCGTCGTAGGAGTCGACCCGCTCGGCGGCACAGCCCAGCCCCTCGGCCAGCTGCGTGATGCTGACCTCGGCGAAGGCCGGCCAGGGCGCCCGGCCGCCCGCCTGCTCGGCGAGCCGGTCCATGATCGCGTAACGGCCGTTGGCCAGCACCACGAAGAGCACCCCGACCCGGTAGTGCGCGGCGCTCCACAGCGCCTGGATGCCGTACAGGGATGAGCCGTCTCCGACGATGGCGACCACCGGGCGCCGCGGACTCGCCATCCGCACCCCGATCGCCGCGGGCAGGCCGAACCCCAGCCCGCCCATCGCGGCGCTCAGGAACCCCAACGGGGTGCGGGCAGGCACGAGTCGCTGCAGGTCGGGACGGCTCGACGGGGTTTCTTCGACGACGACCGTCTCGGCGGGCAGCCACTCGGCGAGCACCGCCAGCACGTGCGCCGCCCGCAACGGCTCGCCGTCGGCGGGGCGGCCGGGCGCGTGCTGCGGTGACCGCGGGAACGCCGTGGGCCGCCGCCGTTCCGGCAGCTGCCGCGCCAGTGCCGCACACACCGGGGCGGGCCGGGCCACCAGAGCGAGCTGCACCGGGCTGTGGTGGGCGTCCTCGACGTCGTCGGTGACCAACACCACCGTGGTGCCCGGCTCGGTGAACGGTCCTTGCTCGTAGGGGTACTGCCGGAACACCGGGGCACCCACCGCCAGCACGACGTCGTGCCCGGCCAGCGCGGCGCGAAGCCGGGCCCGCCCGGCGGGAAGGTGGCCCGCGAACAGCGGATGGTCCTGGGGGAAGCCGGCGCGGGCGGCGAACGCCTCCTGCCACACCGGCGCCTGCAACCGCTCGGCGAGCTCGACCAGTGCCGCCCAGGTCTCGGCGTCGTCCGCGTCGGCCCCCACCACCAGCGCGGGCGCGCGGGCCCCTGCCATAACGGCGGCCAGCTCCGCGACGGCGTCGGGGTCCGCGGCCGTCGCGTTCCGCAGCACCGCGGGAGCGGCCAGCTCGACGTCGTCGGCCGGGGCGGCCCAGTCGTCGCTGGGCACGATGACCAGTGCGGGCCCGCGCCCGTCGGTGGCCTCGTGCCAGGCCCGCGCCACGGCGCTGGGCACGTCCTGCGGGCGCATCGGCTGGTGCACCCACACCGGGTACTCGCCCGCCAACCCCGCCAGCTCCCCGGCCAGGAACGGCCGGTAGATCAGGTGCCGCCGGTCCTGCTGGCCGACGATCACCACGAGCGGCACCCGGTTGGTGCGCGCGGTGGCCAACGCGCCGACGGCGTTGCCAAGGCCCGCCGTGGTGTGCAGGTTCACCAACGCCGGTCGACCGGTGGCCGTCGCGTAGCCGGTGGCGATCCCGACCACCGCGCTCTCGTGCAGCGCCAGGACGAACTCGAGATCGTCGGGCAGCCCGGTCAGAAACGAGATCTCCGTTGAGCCGGGGTTGGCAAAGATCGTCCTCAGCCCGAATCGCCGGAAGACATCGAAGGTGGCCTCACGCACCGTCGGCATCCGTGCTCCTCACGTCGTCGTGCCCGCCGCCGCGGTTCAGGGGCGGGTCCGCACGCCGATCTCGGCCTCGTCCGCGGTGAGCGGCAGCGGCTCGTCCGGCGCCGGATCCCGGTTCACCAGCGCGATGCAGGCCGCGCCGATCGCCGCGACGCCCGCGAAGACGTAGAAGCCCCACGGGTAGGCCAGGCCCACCGTCAGCAGCCACCCGCCGATCAGCGGACCCGAGATCGCGCCCGCACGGCCGATGCCGCTCGCCGCGCCCATCGCCGTTCCCCGGGCGGACGCCGGATAGACGTGCCCGACGTAGGCGTAGACCAGCACCTGAGCGCTGAACACGAACACCCCGGCGAGCAGAACGCTGACGTAGATGCCGATGCCGGGGAGCTTGACGCTCAGCAGCGCCAGGAAGAGCGCCGCGGCGACGAACCAGGCGATCGTGGAGCGCCGGTTGCCGATCCGGTCGGCCACCCGGCCCGCGACCAGCAGACCCAGCACCCCGCCCGCGTTGAGCACCAGCAGCAGCGCGAGCGCCGCGCCCAGCTGGTAGCCCGCCGCCTTCATGATCTCCGGAAGCCAGGTGTTGAGGCCGTAGACCAGCAGCAGGCCCATGAACGACGTGATCCAGAACGCGATCGTCGACCGGGCGAGCCCGCGGTGGAACAGCGTCGCGATCGGGCCTGCGCCCGCCTTCGTGGCGGCGGCCGGGCCGGTGCTGTCGGGCCGCGGGCGCTCCGCGACACCCGCCCGGGCCCGCAGGAACGCCGTCGACTCCGGAAGGAACCGCCACATGAGCGGCACCAGCACCAGCGCGGGCAGCGCCCCGACGACGAACATCCAGTGCCAGCCGAAGCGCTCGATGATGAGGATGCCCAGCAGCGCGGTCAACACCGCGCCCACGTGATAGCCCGTCATCATGTTCGTGGTCGCCGCGCCTCCGCGGCCCCGCGCCGCGTACTCATTGATCAACGCCAGCGCCGTCGGCAACACCCCGCCGAGACCCAGCCCGGCCAGGAACCGCAACAGCCCGAACAACCACGGGTTCGTCGCGAACGCACAGGCCAAGGTCAGCAGTGAGAACGCGATGACCGTCCACAGCATGGTCTGTCGGCGCCCGATGTAGTCGGAGACCGTTCCCACGACCAGCGCCCCCGCCATCACCCCGAGCAGACCCACCACGGAGACCAACGAGGCGGTGTTGGGCGTCAGACCCCAGCTCTTGTCCGCCAGCAGGGAGGGCAGCACCACCCCCAGCACCACAAGGTCGAATCCCTCCAGGGCCACCGCCAACCAGCAGAGCGGCGCCACCCAGCCGCCGTAGCGCTCCCGGGGGTTCACCACGTCAGCAGGCATGCGCTCTCCTTCGGAGACGTCGTCGACGGTCCGATTGATCCTCGCTGCCCCGTCGGTCCTGGGCATACCCGACTTCCACCCAGTGAGCGAAACGCGTTAAAACGTGACTCTCCGGCAATTGACGGTCGGCGTGAGCGGCGGGTGTAGATGGTAGAGGAGGGGAGGCCGCTGGCCGGTGTCGGACGGCGCTCGAAGTCGACATGAGCGGGGTTTGGGCGGGGCAAAACCCCGCTCATGTCGACTTCGAGCGCAGGGCCCGACGTTTCGTCGGCCGCGCGGGCGACACCGAGGGGACCTACACGAGGCGGAACCTCCTCGCAGATGCGTTTGACACCTCGCAGAGACTTCGCCGGATCCGCGCAGTGATCACCGGTTCGGTGCGGAAGGCGGCCAGATCCGGCCGGATCCGCACCGAACCGATGATCTCGACCCGCTCCGAGCCCGACCCCGGCCCGGCCCAACCCGCCCCCGGGCTCCACGCGCCCGGGCCGACCCGCCGCACGGCCGAATTGGCATCATTTGCCGGACGCTCCTAGACCTAGCCGAGGTGGCGTGCGCGCAACCGCAGGGCGTTGCCGATGACGCTGACCGAGGACAACGCCATGGCCGCCGCCGCGATCATCGGGGACAGCAACAGGCCGAACGCGGGGTAGAGGACCCCGGCCGCGATGGGGATGCCTGCGGTGTTGTAGAAGAAGGCGAACACGAGGTTCTGCCGGATGTTCGACATGGTCTGCCCGGGACAGCTGCCGGGCTCGGACGATGCCGGTCAGGTCGCCTTTCAGCAGGGTCACTCCGGCGCTCTCCATGGCCACGTCGGTGCCGGAGCTCATCGCCAGGCCCACGTCGGCAGCGGCGAGGGCGGGTGCGTCGTTCACCCCGTCACCGGCCATCGCGACCACGCGGCCGTCCTGCCGGAGCCGGTTGACCACGTCGCTCTTGTGGTCGGGCAGCACCTCGGCCTCGACCCGGCCGATGCCGAGCCGACGCCCGACCGCGGCGGCGGTGACCCGGTTGTCGCCGGTGAGCATGACGACCTCGATCCCGTCGCGGCGCAGCGCTTCGAGGGCGGCGGGCGTGGTCTCCTTGATCGGGTCGGCGATGGCGAAGATCCCGGCCACCTGGTCGTCGACGCCCATGAAGATCGCGGTCGCGCCGTCCGCGCGCAGCCGGTCGGCCTCCGCGTCGACGCCGCTGGTGTCGAGCCCGCGGCCGGCGAGGAAGGTCGCGCTGCCCAGCAGGACGCGGTGACCCTCGACCCGACCGGTGACGCCCTGGCCGACCGGGGCGTCGAAGTCGGTGACCTCCGGAAGGGCCAGTTCGGCGTCGGTGGCGGCGGTGGCGATGGCGCGCCCGAGCGGGTGCTCGGAGGCCCGTTCGACGCTCGCGGCGAGCCGGAGCAGCTGATCGCGGTCGAACCCGCCGGACGGGACGATCCGGGTGACCGACGGCGTGCCTTCGGTCAGCGTGCCGGTCTTGTCGACGACGAGGGTGTCCACCTTCTCCATCAGCTCGAGCGCCTCGGCGTTCTTGATCAGGACGCCGAGCCCGGCACCGCGACCGACCCCGACCATGATCGACATCGGGGTGGCGAGCCCGAGCGCGCAGGGGCAGGCGATGATCAGGACGGTGACCGCGACGATGAGTGCGTGCGCGAGGCGCGGGTCCGGTCCGACGATGGCCCAGACGAGGAACGCGACGATGGCGGCGACGATGACCGTCGGCACGAACCAGGCGGCCACCCGGTCGGCCATCCGTTGGATCGGCGCGCGGGACCGCTGTGCTTCGGCGACCATCTGCACGATCCGGGCGAGCATGGTGTCGCGCCCGATCTTGTCCGCGCGCATGATCAGCGCGCCGGTCTGGTTCACGGTGCCGCCGATGACACTGTCCCCGGGCGTCTTCGTGGTCGGCATCGACTCACCGGTCACCAGCGACTCGTCGACCGAGGAGCGGCCGTCCTCGACGGTGCCGTCGACCGGGACCGTCTCGCCGGGGCGCACCCGGAGCCGGTCGCCGATCTGGACCAGGTCGAGGGTGATCTCCTGCTCGGTCCCGTCCGGGTCGATGCGGTGCGCGGCCTTGGGGGTGAGGTCGAGCAGCGCCCGGATCGCGCCGGAGGTGCGTTCGCGGGCGCGGAGCTCCAGGATCTGCCCGAGCAGGACCAGCGTGGTGATGACGGCCGCGGCTTCGAAGTAGACATCGACCGAACCGTTCATCCGGAACGCGTCCGGGAAGATGCCCGGAGCGATGGTCGCGATCACGCTGAACAGCCAGGCCACGCCGGTGCCCATCGCGATCAGCGTGAACATGTTCAGTTTCCCGGTGCGGACCGAGGTCCAGCCGCGCGCGAAGAACGGCAGGCCTGCCCACAACACCACCGGAGTGGCCAGGACGAGCTGGATCCACGCCGACGCCGTCGGGGTGAGGACATCGTGGAGCAGGTCCGCACCCATGCCGAGCAGGAAAACCGGGACCGACAGCGCGACCGCGACCCAGAACCGGCGGGTCATGTCCGCCAGCTCCGGGGTCGGACCGGAGTCCGCGGTCACGGTCACCGGCTCCAGCGCCATCCCGCAGATGGGGCAGGACCCGGGGCCCGACCGGCGAATCTCGGGATGCATCGGACACGTCCACTCCGACGCCCCCGCCGCCGTGTCGGAAGCGG
Organism: uncultured Actinomycetota bacterium; assembly: GCA_963822805.1. Lineage (GTDB taxonomy): Bacteria > Actinomycetota > Actinomycetes > Mycobacteriales > Pseudonocardiaceae > Pseudonocardia. The sequence goes on from CAWGIV010000017.1 coordinate 180,446, forward strand.
TGCCGGTGGGCCCGCAGGTCGGGTCCCTCACCACCTGCGAGGTGTGCAGGTGGCGGTGGTCGGCGTGACTCGGCATGTCATCACCCTACTACCCCTAGGGGGTATATGCACGCGCATGCCCGCAGCGTTCCGGGGGTACCCCGCCGACATGGGCAATTCCCTGCATCCCCATGACGCTCCGGACGCGCTCCAGCCCGAGGCGTTGGAGCCGGAAGGCGATGGCGAGCAGGCCGACGAGGAGCCGACCGACGGCCGCCCGCCCGCGCAGAACCCCGGCGCCGACGCGGGCGACGCGGGCATCAGGGCGCGTGCAGCGCGACCACCTCGGCCCGCAGGTCCCCGTCCGGGCCCGGATAGGTGATCGTGTCGCCCGCGCGCCGCCCGATCAGGGCCTGACCGAGCGGGCTGCTCGCCGTCAGCACCTCGTCCTGGTCGTCGCCCGGGGCCAGTTCGGGGATCGTCACGACCCGGAACGTGGTCTCGTCGCCGTCCGGGAACCGGAGGGTGACGACGGTGCCGTCGGCGAGGCCGGGCGGCGTGTCCAGCGCGCCGGGGCCCGCGAGCAGCCGCTCGAGCTCCTCGATGCGCCGGTCCATCCGGGCCAGGTCGGCTTGCCCTTCCAGCTGGACGGCGGCGTCGCCCCGGTCGCCGAGGTCGCGGTCCTCGGGGTCTTCGCCCGCCAGCTGGGCCGCCAGCCTGTGCCGCTGCTCGCGCGCCCGGGCCAGCTCCGCCTCCAGACGGTCCCGCGCCGCGGCACTCAGCTCGGTCGGTTCGGTCATCGGTCACGCTCGGTCAGGTGGCGGAGGCGAGGTCGCGTTGGCTCGGGGTGCCGTGAGTGCGGAACACGCGTTCGGCCAGGGGGGCGAACCCCAGCGCGAGCACGCTCCAGAGCAGCATCTGGGCGCCGACCGAGTAGAGCCGGAACCAGTACAGCACGTCGGCGTCGAAGCCCGGATACACGATCTTCCCGGACGGGTCGGTCAACGGCTGCGGGGTCTCGGTGAGACGGCTGCCGGACTCGGCGACGTTGGTGGACAGCTCCCCCAGCGCGGGGAGCAGGGCCATCACGATCCCGAGCACCACGACCGCGGCCGTACCGGCGACGAGGGTGGCGTTCCAGGTGCCCAGCCGGGCCTGCAACCGCTGACCCAGCACCACCGCCGCGATCAGCACCACGATCGACACCACGACCATCAGCACCCACAACGCGCCCCGGTCGCGGATGGTGTCCGGGTTCCCGATCGCGGGCGGGTTGGCCGGGTACTTCACGAACGGGATGGCGAACATGCCCAGGAACCCGAACAGGCCCACCAGCAGCGACAGCTGCCGCGGTCGCACGTTGCCGGTTCGGCCGTAGGCCATGCAGAACGCTACCGCGAAGAACAGCCCGATCGCGATCCCGAACGCGACCATGCCGACACCGATGCCGATGTTTCCCTGCACCGCCCGGCTGAACAGCTCCGGCTCCTCCGGGTACGGCGGCTGTCCGGCGGCGACGGCCAGCGCCGACTTCGCCTCGTCCCGCCCGGCTTCGTAGTCGATCGCGGCCTGGATCACCGGCTCGGCGAAGATCCGCGCGAACACGAACGCGACCAGCCCCGCCAGCGCCCCGACCCCGGCCCCCCGCAGGACGAGCGCCCTTACCATCAGTGGCAGGGGAAGCTGAGGAGGTGCCGGGCGTCGTGCACGAACTCGTGCACATACATGTTGTCGCCGAACACCGACGTCGCGCCCTGGTCGATCCCCACGAAGTAGTAGAGCAACAGCCCGACCACGACCGCACCGACCAGCCAGGGCAGCGTCTCGGAGACCGGGATCGCGACGGCCCGCGGCCGTGCGGCGGGGACAGCGGCGGACGACATGGCAGGTCTCCCAACGACGAAAGCTGGACGGAGGCCATCTAAGCCTGCTCGTCTGAACACGTCAACAGATGTCGACTTCGCACAGCTGGTGGCGTGTGCGAAGTCAACGGGCCGCGCTAGGTCGAGAATCCTCGTGTGCAGGAGATCGATCCGGTGATCATCGACGGCAGACACCTGCGCCGCCCGGATGTCGTGGCCGTCGCCCGCGGGCGTCCGCCGGTGCATCGGGACGCGGCGGAGCGGGCGCTGTTCGAGGCACGCAGGGAGGACCGCTCGCTGTCCGCGGACCTCGCCGCCGCCGAGGGCCTGCTCATGCGGCTCGGGCACCCGTGAGCTCCGTCTGGCGCGCCCCGGGCATGCGCGGGCTCCTCGCGATGACCGTGCTCGTGTTCGCCGGGTTCGGGCTGCTCCTGCCGCTCTCCCCGCTGTGGGCCGTGCAGGGCGGCGCGGACGAGCGCGGTGCGGGCCTGGTCACCGCCATACTGATGCTCTTCACGGTCGCCGCGCAGCTGCGCGTCAACGCGGTGCTCGCGGCGCTGGGCTGGGGCCGGGTGCTCGCCCTCGGCCTGGTGCTCCTGGCCGTGCCGGCACCGGTACAGGCGCTCACGCCGGACCTGTGGCTGATCCTGCTCACGTCGGCCGTGCGCGGACTCGGGTTCGGCATCCTCACCGTCTGTGGGGCGACCGCCATCGCGCTGCTGGTGGCGCCGGAGTCGCGCGGCCGGGCGGTCGGGGCCTACGGCCTGGTGATCGCCGCGCCGCAGCTCGCGTTGACGCCCGCGGCCCCGTGGCTGATGGAGCGGTTCGGCTTTCCCCTGGTTGCGGTGTTCGGCGCGGTGCCGCTGCTCGCGCTGGCGTGGATGCCGCACCTGGGCAGGCGCATCACGGCCAGCGCCCATGGTGCGTCGGCCCCGCGGCCCCGCCCACGACACGGGCCTGCGACGCCGCTGCGCATCTGGCGGCCGCTGCTCGCTCTCCTGCTGGCGACCAGCGCGGGCGGGGCGCTGCTCACCTTCACGACCCAGTTGGCGCCCGACACCGACACGGCGGTGCTCACCCTCGTCTGCCTGACGGCCGCCGCCGCGCTGTGCCGGTGGCAGTTGGGGGCGCTGTCCGACCGCTGGGGCACGCGCCCGTTCCTCGGCCCGCTGCTCGTCGTCGGGGCGGGCGGGCTCGCGCTCGTCGGCCTGACGGGCGACCCTCGCACCCTGATCGCGGGCGCGCTCGTCACCGGCGTCGCGTACGGCGGCCTGCAGAGCGTCACGCTGATCCAGGCCTTCGGCGAAGGCGACGACCAGCACCGGGTCTCCGTCGCCTGGAACGTCGGCTTCGACCTCGGCACCGGGTTGGGCTCTGCGGTCGTCGGCCTGATCGCCGCGCAGTTCTCATTCCGGACCGCCTTCTTCGTCATGGCCTGCGCCTGCCTGCTCGCCGCGCTCGCGACCGTCCGGGCACGTCGCTAGGGTCGGGGGCTCAGGCGCGCCGCGGTTCGGGGACGAACCGCGTGTCGATGCCCGGGATCCCCCGCCCGCGGATGGAGCAGCCGCGCGTCTCGGGCACCCCCACCAGCGCGATCGCGCCGACGACGCACGCCGCCATCATGTAGTAGGCGGGCACGATCTTGTCGCCGGTCGCGTTGATCAGCGCCTGGTTGACCGCGGGCGCGGTGCCGCCGAACAGCGAGGTCGAGATGTTGTACGCGATGGCGAACCCGGCGTAGCGGACGTGGGTGGGGAACATCGCCGGGAACGTCGCCGAGATCGTCGACAGCTGCGGGATGTAGAGCAGCCCCAGGACGGTGAACGCGACGATGGCCTGCCCGAACCCCGTCGCCATGAGCTTGTACATCGGTATCGCCAGCACGAACAGGCCGACGAGCGAGACCCACCACAGTGGCTTCCGGCCGTACCGGTCCGAGAGCGCTCCGGAGAACGGCAGCAGCACCATCATCACCAGCTGGCCGATGATGATCAGGACGAGCGCCGCGTTGTCGCTGAGGCCGATCTCGGTCTGCAGGTAGGAGGGCATGTACGCGAGCAGGGTGTAGTTCGCGACGTTGAGCGCCACGACGAGGCCCGCGAGCTGCAGCAGCGGCCGCCAGTAGGCCAGCAGGTCGCGGAACTGGGCCGAGGTCGCGTGCTCGGTCTGTCCTGCGTCCGCAAGCTCGCGGAAGCACGGCGTGTCCTCGAGCCTCGTGCGCAGGTAGATCCCGATGATCCCGAGCGGGGCGGCGACCAGGAACGGCAGCCGCCATCCCCAGGCCTGCATGGCGTCCGGCCCCACACCGAGCTGGACGACGAGCACCAGCACCGCGCCGAGCGTGAAGCCCGCGAGCGTGCCGAACTCCAGGAAGCTGCCCAGGAAGCCGCGTCTGCGGTCCGGGGCGTACTCGGCCATGAACGTGGCCGCACCGCCGTACTCGCCGCCGGTCGAGAAGCCCTGGATCACGCGCAGGACGACGAGCCCGATCGGCGCCAGGATGCCGATCGTCGCGTAGCCGGGCAGCAGCCCGACGAGGACCGTCGCGCCCGCCATCAGCAGGATGGTGGTCGCCAGCACCCGCTGCCTGCCCAGGCGGTCGCCGAGCGGGCCCCACACGAGGCCGCCGATGGGCCGGATGAGGAACGACACCGCGAAGACCAGCAGACTGCTGAGCGTGGAGGTGGTCGGGTTGTCGCTGGGGAAGAACGCCTTTCCGATGTAGACGGCGGCGTAGGCGTAGACGCCATAGTCGAACCACTCCGTCGCGTTGCCGATCGCGGAGGCCGCGACCGCCCGTCGCAGCGTCGCAGGGTCCGGGGTGCCGTGGTCAGCCATGAGGTTCTCCCTTCTCGACCACCTCGACCGCCCCGGCCAACCCGTCGCTTCGTCGACCCGGGACGCCCCACCCTCTCGTACGATTGTTGACAATCTGACACCGTAGCCGGGGTGGCGGGAAACCGCCAGAGGAGCCGTCAGCCGGTGAGGCGCTCGACGGCGTCGCGCATGTGGTCGTCGAGGATCGCCAGCGCGCGCGCCTCGTCGCCGGACCGGATGGCCAGGGCGATCTCGGCGTGCTCCTCCGCGAGGTGCAGCGGCGCGACGTAGGTGCCCGCCAGCGCGGACATGCACATGCGGGTCTCGACCAGCAACGTGCTCGCCATGCGCCGCAGCCGGACGCTGCCGGACTGGGCCACGAGCACCTCGTGGAACGCGAGGTCGCCACGGCTCAGCGCGGCGGCGTCACCCCGCGCGGCGGCGGCGGCCATCCGGGCGACCAGCGGGTCCAGCCTGCGGGCGACCTTCGCGACGTCGCCGCGCCGCATGATCGCACGGATGGCGGCGCTCTCGATCGCGTGCCGGACGTCGTAGATGTCGCGGACGTCGACGTCGGTGAGCGCCGCCACGAAGATCCCGCGGTGCGCGACGCTGCGCAGCAGGCCCTCCTGCACGAGGCGCTGCATGGCCTCGCGCACGGGGCCGCGGCTCACGCCGAACTGCGCGGCCAGGTGCACCTCGCCCACCTGCGAGCCCTGCGCGAGGGTGCCGGACATCACCGCTTCGCGCAGCTGGTCGGCGATCCGGGACGCGGTGGGCACCCGCTCGAGCGGCCCCAGCTTGCCCGGCCGCGCCATCAGGCCGTCTTCTCGGCGAACAGGGCCCCGAGCCCGGAGCACGGGCGACGGAGACCCGCCAGGCGCAACCCCTCCCACGCCGAGACCTGGTTCGCCGTGAGCACCGGCTTGCCCAGCGCCTCCTCCAGCGCAGCGACGTGCGCGACGGTGTGCAGCGCGGTGTCGGGCAGCAGGAGCGCCTCCGCGGCGGGGTCGTCGCCCGCGGCCGCGATCGCGCGCAGCCGCTCGCCGTCGAGCGTGCCGACCTCGGCGGCCGTGATGATGTCGTGGCTGCGCATGCTCGTGACCCGGAGCCCGGCGCGGCCCAGGAACTCGGCGAACAGGCGGGCCACGTCCTCAGGATAGGTGGCCACGACCGCGACCTCGGTCACGGCCAACGCACGCGCCGCCGCGACGAACGCCAGCGACGTGCTGCTCGCGGGCACCCCGGCGGCCGCGGCGAGCGCCGCCGCCTGCTCGTGCGCGCCCTCCCAGCCGAACGCGAAGCTGCCGCTTGTGCAGGCCCACACCACCGCCGCGGGGGCGAGCGGGGCCAGCGCGCTCACCCCGGCGGCGAGCCGGTCGGCGCGCCCCCAGTCGAGCAGCGCGTCGATGCGGTGCGCGTCCTCCACCATCACGGTGTGCCGCACGGCGAACGGGACGCCCACCCGCGCCGTCAGCTCGTCGTAGTCGTCCTCGGCCGAGTGCCCCGGGTACAGGACGCCGATCACGCGCCACCTCCGTCACCGCAATTTGTTGACAATCCTACAGAGCGGTGCCTAGCGTCGGCGCACATGTACCGGCCGTACCTGCGCGTCACGTGGTCGGATCCGGAAGGTCCCGCCACGGGGCACGTGGTGGTCGACCGGCTCGTGTGCGGCATCGCCACGGGCGGGCTGCGCACGCGGGCGGGCTGCACCCTGGCCGAGGTCGAGGACCTCGCGCGGGAGATGTCGCTGAAGGCGGGCGCCTACGGGCTGCCGGTCGGCGGCGCGAAGGGCGGCATCGACCATCCGGCCGACGCCCCCGACGTCGACGCGGTACGGGGCCGCTTCCTCACGGCCATGCGGCCGCTGCTGGACACGATCTGGGTGACCGCGGGCGACCTCGGCACCCCCCAGGCGGCGCTCGACGCGGTGTTCGCCGATGTCGGGCTCGGGCCGTCGTCGCTGCGCGCCGCGCTGCTGCGCAGCCCCGATCCCGCCGTCGCCACGGCCCGGGTGCGGGAGGGCTTCGCCGTCGTCGACGACGGGCTGGCCATGCCGGACCTGATCGGCGGATACGGGGTCGCCGAGGCGGCGCTCGCGGGCCTCGCCGGGCTCGGGCTCGCGCCGACGCAGAGCCGCGCCGTCGTGCAGGGGTTCGGGGCGATGGGCGGCTCGTCGGCGCTCTACCTGCACCGGGCGGGCGTGCGGGTGGTGGGCATCAGCGACGCCCACGGCCTGGTGCGCAACGACCGTGGCCTCGACGTCCCGACGCTGTTGGGCGGTCGGCGTGGGGGCGTCGTCAACCGCGCCCTGCTGGGCGCCGACGACGAGCAGCTACCCGGCGGGGCGTGGCTTTCCGAGGCGGCCGAGCTCGCGGTCCCCGCGGCCACGTCGTACGCCGTCACGGAGGCCGACGCCGACCGGATCCGGGCCCGCCTCGTCGTGGAGGCGGCGAACGTGCCGCTCACGCCGGAGGCGGAGCGCAGGCTGGTCGAGCGCGGGGTGCCGGTCGTCCCCGACTTCGTGGCGAACGCGGCCGCCGCCGCCTGGGCCTGGTGGGTGATCTTCGGCCTGGTGCGCGACGCCGACAGCGCGCGGGCCATGGTCACGGCGCACGTGCGCCCGCTCGTGGGCCGGCTGATGGCGGGCTGGGCCGCCACCCGGCTCGGCCTGCGCGACCAGGCCCGCGTGCTGGCGGAGGAGCGCGGGGCCGCGCTCGCCGAGCGGTTCGGCTCGGTGCACGAGCGGGTGCCGCTCTTCGAGGCCGGGGCGCTCGCCGCCCGCCCCGCCCTCGCCGGAACCGACTAGAGGAGACCACCGATGACCCGCTATCTCGACATCTCGCTCGACAAGCGCGGGGTGACCTGTGTCGCCCGCCTGCTCGATGACCTCGCCCCACGCACGTGCGACGCCGTGTGGAACGCGCTGCCGCTCGGCTCGGACGTCTACCACGCGAAGTACGCCCGCAACGAGATCTACACCCTGGTCGAGGCGTTCGCCGACCCCGAGCCGGGGCGGGAGAACCCCACGATCACGCCGATCCCCGGCGACGTCGTCTACTTCAGCTTCGAGAAGTGGCAGCTCGCGACGCCCTCGCACGGCTACTCGGCGAGCGAGCAGCCGCACCGCGCCGCACAGATCGTCGATCTGGCGCTGTTCTACGAGCGCAACAACCTGCTGCTCAACCCCGACTACGGCTTCGTGCCCGCCAACGTGTTTGCCACGATCGTCCGCGGCCTCGACGAGCTCGCCGCGGCGTCGCAGGACCTGTGGAAGCGCGGCATGGAGGGCGAGACGCTGAGCTTCCGCCGTCACGACGGCGCGCTCTGAATGAAGAGGCGCTGGGCGAGAGCGGGCAGCGGCGCACCCGCGGCCCGTAGGGCGGCCCACAGCGACACCTGGTTGGCGGTGAGCACCGGCTTGCCCAGCTCCGCCTCGAGGTCCGGGATCAGGTCGTAGGTCGGCACGTTCGTGCAGGCGATGAACACGGCCTCGGCGCTCGCGCGGTCGGCGGCGCGCACGAGGTCGCGGACCACGCCGTCGGCGACCTCCCAGATGTGTTGGTCGAGGTCGAGGCCGTAGTGGGTGACCACGCCGAACCCGGCGGCACGCAGGAACGCGTCGAGCAGGCGGCGCAGCGTGGGGAGATACGGCGACGCGACGGCGACGGCCCCGACGTCCAGGTGGCGCAGCGCCGAGAGCAGCGCGCCCGAGGTCGTCACCGCGACAGGCGCACCGGCCGCCACCATGACCTCGCGCATGCGCTGCTCGCCCGCCACCCCGCGCACGAAGCTCCCGGACGTGCAGAGGTAGAGCACGGCGTCCGGCCCGGGGGCGAGCAGGTCGAGGGTGCCCACCCGCAGCGCGTCCTCGGTGCTGATCAGCTCGGCGAGGTCGACGTCCACCCGCAGCGCCTGGTGGCGGGTGCGCGTGATCAGCAGGTCGGTCCCGTCCGGCACCCAGCGCCAGATCTCCCGGTCGAGCGCAAAGTCGTAGGGTACGACCACGCCGACCCGCCGCCGTTCCGCAGCGTCCAACCGCACCTCACAATTGTCGACAATCGCACGATGCGCCCGCGCGGTCGCGGGCGCAAGGGAGACGCCATGTCGCTACCACGGGTCGCCGTGCTGGTCGATCGGGACCTGCCGCCCAACCTGGCCGAGATCGCCCGGCTCGGCGAGGTTCGCACCGCCCGCGCCGATGATCTTCCGGCCGCGCTCGCGGGCGCGGAGGTGCTGCTGGCGTGGGACTTCCTGACCCCGGCCCTGGCGGCGGCGTGGCCGTCGGCGGACCGGCTGCGGTGGGTGCACACCGCGAGCGCGGGGGTCGACAACGTGCTCACCGCCGAGGTCGCGGCGAGCGACGTCGTCGTGACGAACTCCCGCGGCGTGTTCGACGGCTCCCTCGCCGAGTACGTGCTCGCCGTGGTGCTGGCGTTCGCGAAGGACCTGCCGGGGACGTGGGAGAGGCAGCGCCGCACGCAGTGGCAGCACCGGGACACCGAACGGGTGGCGGGCACGACCGCGGTGATCGTCGGGATCGGGCCGGTGGGGCGGGCGACGGCCCGGCTGCTGCGGGCCGTCGGCGTGCGGGTGCGCGGTGTCGGCCGCACCGCCCGCGGGGGTGACCCCGACTTCGGCGACGTCAGCGCGTCGGCCGACCTGGTCCGGCTGCTGCCCGAGGCGGACTGGCTGGTGCTCGTCGCGCCCTTGACCGACCAGACCCGCGGGCTGGTCGGGGCGGCCGAGCTCGCCGCCTGCCGACCCACCGCCCGCCTGATCAACATCGGCCGGGGCGGGCTCGTCGACGAGGCCGCGCTCGTGGCCGCGCTGCGCGCGGGCACGCTCGCGGGCGCGGCGCTCGACGTGTTCGAGCGGGAGCCGCTGCCGCCGTCCTCGCCGCTGTGGCAGCTGCCCGGCGTGCTCGTCTCCCCGCACATGTCCGGCGACGCCGTCGGCTGGCGGGAGCGGTTGGCCGAGCTGTTCCTGGACAACCTCCGGCGCTGGTGTGCGGGTCAGCCACTGCGCAACGTGGTGGACAAGGCCGTCGGCTACGTCCCTCAACCACGGTGAGTCGTGCATCTCGCCACCGTGAGTCGGGCATCTCGCCCCGGTGAGTCGGGCATCTCGACGCGGCGAGTCGTGCATCTCGACGCGGCGAGTTGGGCAGCTCGCCGTCGACGCGACCGCCGCCTTCGCGCGCGGCGCCGCGGGCGAGCGCAGGCCAGCCTGCCGCGGGCACCCCGACACGCGTCCGGGGCCGCACCTCGCAGAGCGGGCAGGCACTTCGCAGGGCCCACGGGGTCTGCGAGGTGACGACGGGGTCTGCGAGGACGCAGGGGGCGGCGCGGGTCGGGGCGCGCGCGGGGCGGCGCGGGGTCGGGGCGGCGCGGGGTCGGCGGCGCGGGCTGGCGGGCGGCGCGCTCGTCCTCCGAGAGGACGGAACCTGTGTCCCGTCGTACCTTCGGCGGGCACAGATGCGGCCGAACGGCGGTGCGGAGCGTGCCGCTCACCGTCGGCACGGCCACGGCCGCCGCAAATCCGCCCAACTCGATGAACCCGGCCGCCCGCTGCCATACCGTGCCAGGACGTGAACGGAGCTCCCCACTCCCGCTGGATCCCGGCGACGCTGGCCACCCTCGCCCTCGCGGGCTGCGGCGCCCCGGCCGCGTCGAGCGACGCAGGCTCCTCGAGCGGGGCCGCCGCCGTGGCCGCCGCGGCGGCGACCGCCCAGGCGGAAGCCGCGGCGACCGCCCCGGGCGCCGCGGTCCCCCGGAGCGCCCCGAGCCGGGTGGCGCTGTGGGCCGTGCAGTCCGGACCGCTCGGCGTACTCGTCACCGACGGCGACGGACTGCCGATCTACCGCTACGACCGCGACGGCACGAAGCCGCCGACCACGGCCTGCACCGGGGACTGCAGCAAGGAGTGGCCGCCGGTGGTGCTGGCAGGCAACCACCAGCCCGAGCTGGACGGCATCGATCCCGCGCTGGTCGGCACGCTCCAACGCCCCGACGGTCAGCGCCAGCTCACGCTGGCCGGTTGGCCGCTCTACCGCCACACCGGCGACGACGGGGGCCTGACCACGACCTACGGGAACGGCCTCGACCACGCCTGGTTCGCCATCAGCCCGACCGGCGACCGCGCCAAGCCCTGATTCCGGGTGTCCGACGCCCGGGCAGCCGGGAGCCTAGGACCGCCAGGTCCGCAGCCACACGGTCTGCGGCGAGCGGCGCAGCTCCGCAAGCGCGGCCTCGCCCGGGGCCACGTCGGTGTCGGTGACGACGTAGCCGCGTTCGCCTCGGGTGGACAGCGACTGGCCGATCACGTTGGCTCCGGAGTCGGCCAGCACCTGGTTGATGCCCGCCAGCACGCCGGGCACGTTGACGTGCAGGTAGCCCATCCGGAACGCGCCCGGCGAGCGGGGCGCCCCCACCTCCGGCAGGTTCACCGAGAGCGCTGTGCCGCCCGCCGTGACGAACCCGAGCAGCTTGTTCGCGACGAAGTGCCCGATCTCCTCCTGCGCCTCCTGCGTCGAGCCGCCGACGTGCGGGGTGAGGATGACGTTGTCGAGGCCGCGCAGCGGCGATTCGAACGGGTCGCCCTGCGCCTTGGGCTCGATCGGGAAGACGTCGATCGCCGCGCCGGACAGGTGCCCGGACAGGATGTGCTCGCGCAGCGCGGCGTCGTCGACGACCATCCCGCGGGAGGCGTTGATGAACACCGCGCCCGGCTTCATCCGGGCGAACTGGTCGGCGCCGAAGAGTCCTGCGTTGCCCGGCCTGCCGTCGACGTGGATGCTCACGATGTCCGACCGGGCCAGCAGCTCGTCCAGGGTGCCGACGCGGCGGGCGGTGCCGTGGGCCAGCCGGTCGGCGGTGTCGTAGAAGATCACCCGCAGCCCGACGGCCTCGGCGACGTTGGACAGCTGGGTGCCGATGTTGCCGTAGCCGACGATCCCGAGAGTGCGTCCGCGGAACTCGTGGCTGCCCTTGGCCGATTTGTCCCAGATCCCCTCGTGCATCCGCTGGGACTTCTCGGTGAGCCTGCGCGCCAACGCGACGATCTCGCCGAGTACCAGCTCGACGACGCTGCGGGTGTTGGAGAAGGGCGCGTTGAAGACGGCCACGCCGCGCTCGGCCGCGTCGGCCAGGTCCACCTGGTTGGTGCCGATGCAGAAGCACCCCACCGCCAGCAGGTCCTTCCCGGCCTCCAGCACCCGCGCAGTGATCGTGGTGTTGGAGCGGATGCCGAGCAGGGACACCCCCGGCAGCTGGTCGCACAGCTCGTCCTCGCGCAACGCGCCCGTCCGCACGTCGACCTCGAAGCCTGCGCGGCGAAACGCCTCGGCCGCGACCGGGTGGATGTTCTCCAGCAGAACTACCTTCACAGGGACCAACTTAGAGGCCGCGCGACGCGGACTTCGCACGCACCGACGCGCAGGAGAACGCCATGGGAAAGCTGGACGCAAAGATCGCGGTCGTCACCGGGGCCGGGCAGGGCATCGGCCGCGGCATCGCGGAGAAGCTGGCCGCCGAGGGCGCCACGGTGGTCGCCACCGACGTCAACGAGCGGACGGCCAAGGAGACCGCCGAGGCGGTCGGCGGTGTCGGGATCCCCGTCGACGTCACCTCGCGCGAGTCCGTCGAGGCCATGGTCGCGCAGGCACACGCGCAGTTCGGACGGATCGACGTGCTGGTCAACAACGCGGGCTGGGACAAGGTCGGGCCATTCGTCGACTCCGACCCCGCCGACTGGGACCGGATCATCGCGATCAACCTCTACGGGGTGCTGCACACCTGCCGGGCCGTGCTGCCGATCATGGCCGCGCAGGGCCACGGCTCGGTGGTCAACCTGGCCTCGGACGCGGGCCGCGTCGGCTCCTCCGGCGAAGCCGTGTACGCCGCGGCCAAGGGCGGGGTCGTCGCGTTCACCAAGACGATCGCCCGCGAGATGGCCCGCCACCAGGTGACCGCGAACGCGGTGTGCCCCGGCCCCACCGACACGCCGCTCTTCGCCTCGATCGGCGGCGACAGCCCGAAGCTGCGGGACGCGCTGCTCAAGGCCATCCCGCTGCGGCGGCTCGCGCAGCCGTCCGACCTGGCGAACGTCGTCGCGTTCCTCGCCTCGGACGAAGCCGCCTACGTCACCGGGCAGACCGTCAGCGTCAGCGGCGGCCTCACGATGAGCTGATCGACTGTGGTCGCCTACGTCCGGACATTTCAGCGCGATCCCGCAGGTCGGACGCCTGCTTGCCGACACCGTCACGGGGAACGCACGATGGTCTCGTGAACGGGTCCGCACACGACGGGACCGCACTCGGGTGCGGCCCCGCAACACTGGTGCCGCCCGTCGTGATGACCGACCTCGAGCGGTTCTGGCCGTCCCGCCGCGGCCACGCGTTCGACGAGCTCTGTCGCCCTCCCCGCTGACCTCGCGCGCCTGCAACCGCCCATCCGGGCGGCACTCCGGCGCGCCCGTCGGCCGCGACCCCCCTCGTCCCACCCGGCCCTGGAGCACCCCTCGATGCGCATCCGCCCGATCCTCACCGCCACCCTCGCCTCCGCGCTGGCCCTCGCAGGCTGCTCGCGCGCCGCGGAGACCCCGGCGGCCCCGACCGCCGCCGCATCCCCCGCCGCCGAGCTGCGGCTGGGCTACTTCCCCAACATCACCCACGCGCCCGCGCTCGTCGGGCTGGCCAACGGCTACTTCACCCAGGAGCTCGGCGCCACCAAGCTGACCACCCAGACGTTCAACGCGGGCGGCGACGAGGTCTCCGCGTTGCTCGGCGGCTCGCTCGACGCAGGCTTCATCGGCTCCAGCCCGGCGATCAACGCCTTCGCCAAGTCCAACGGTGCGGCCGTGCGGGTGGTCGCGGGCTCCACCTCGGGCGGCGCCCAGCTCGTGACAAGCCCCGACATCACCTCCCCCGACCAGCTCAAAGGCAAGATCCTCGCGACGCCGCAGCTCGGCAACACCCAGGACGTCGCGCTGAAGAAGTGGCTGAAGCAGAACAACCTCGAGCAGGGGCAGGGACCGGACAAGGTGACCGTCCAGAACTTGGACAACCCCCGCACGCTCGACCTGTTCAAGACCGGGCAGATCGCGGGGGGCTGGCTGCCCGAGCCGTGGAGCTCCCGGCTGGTCGACGCGGGCGCGAAGGTGCTCGTCGACGAGAAGTCGCTGTGGCCGAACGGCCAGTTCCCGACGACCGTGCTGCTCGTCCGCACCCCCTACCTGCAGGAGCACCCGGACACGGTCGCCGCGCTCATCCGGGGCGAGCAGAAGGCGGTCGACTACGCGACGGCGGACGCGGCACAGGCCAAGACGACCACCAACGACTCGATCAAGAAGCTCACCGGCTCCGCGCTGAGCCAGAACGTGCTCGACCGGTCGTTCACCGAGCTGTCCTTCACCCTCGACCCGCTGGCCGCCACCTTCGGCCAGCTGGCCAAGGACAGCGTCACGGCGGGCGTCACCACCAAGGAGACCGACCTCAAGGGGCTGATCGACGTCACCGCGCTCAACGGCGTGCTCACACAGTCCGGCAAGCCCACGGTGGACGCCGCGGGACTCGACAAGGCACAGGGGTGACCAGATGACCGCGACGTTGGCCCGGCCCGCGCGGCTCGCGCCGCCCGCGCTCGAGCTGCGCGGGGTGGGCAAGACCTTCGGCGCGGGCCCAACCGCCGTGCCCGCGCTGTGGGACATCGACCTCACGGTCCGCCCCGGCGAGTTCGTCTGCCTGCTCGGCGCGTCGGGCTGCGGCAAGTCGACGCTGCTGAACGTCGTCGCCGGGCTCGAGGAGCCGTCGACGGGCGACATCGAGCTGCGCACCGGACGGCCGTCGTTCATGTTCCAGGAGTCGGCGCTGCTGCCGTGGCTCACGGCGGGCCGCAACGTCGAGCTGCCGCTGCAGCTCTCGGGCGTAGGACGCCGTCAGCGCCGGGAGCGGGCCGCCGAGCTGCTCTCCCTGGTCCGCCTGGACGGGCAGGGCGCCAAGCGCCCCCACGAGCTGTCCGGTGGCATGCGCCAGCGGGTGTCGCTGGCGCGGGCGTTGGCGTCGGCGACCAGCAGCGCGGAGCCGGGCCTCCTGCTCATGGACGAGCCGTTCGCGGCGCTGGACGCCATCACCCGCGACCTGCTCCAGGGCGAGCTCCTGCGGGTGTGGGAGGCCACCGGCACGACGATCCTCTTCGTCACCCACGACGTACGGGAGGCGGTGCGGCTGGCGCAGCGGGTGGTGCTGCTGTCCTCGCGCCCCGGCACAGTCGTTCGGGAATGGGCGGTCGCGGGTGACCACGAAGCCCTGCACGACGCCATCACCGCCCGCCTCCGGCAGGTGATCACGAGCCATGCCGCCTGACGCCGAGGTCCGGCCCGGCACAGACGACCGGGCCATCGCCGAGGCACTGAAGGGCCTCGACGCCCTCGACACCCCCACGGTGGTCGGCAAACCCCGGTGGCGGCGCGCGCTCACGGTCGGGGTGCCGCCGTTCGCGGCCCTCGTGCTGTTCATCGTCGTCTGGCAGCTCATCTGGGCGTCCGCAATCACCAGCGAGTACCAGGTGCCCGCGCCGATCGCGGTCTGGCAGTCGTTCCTGGGCACCGTGGACACCGGGCAGGTCTGGTCGATCCTCTGGACCTCGATCAGCCGGGCCTTCGTCGGCTTCGCGATCGCGCTGGTGATCGCGACACCGCTCGGCCTGGTGGTCGCGAAGGTCCCGCTGGTGCGGGCGGCGATCGGGCCGATCCTCTCGGGGCTGCAGAGCCTCCCGTCGGTGGCGTGGGTGCCCGCGGCGGTGCTCTGGTTCGGGCTGACCGACGCGACGATCTTCTTCGTCGTCCTGGCGGGCTCGATCCCGTCGATCGCCAACGGGCTCGTCGCAGGCATCGACCAGATCCCGCCGATCTTGCCCCGAGTGGGCCGGGTGCTCGGCGCCCGCGGCCTCACCAACGCGCGGCACATCCTGCTGCCCGCAGCCCTTCCCGGCTACCTCGCGGGGTGCAAGCAGGGCTGGGCGTTCTCCTGGCGCTCGCTGATGGCTGCTGAGATCATCGCGGCCGGGCCGCTGCTCGGGTTCGGCCTCGGCGCGTACCTCAAGCAGGGCAGCGACCTGTCCGACATGCCCGGGGTGGTCTCCGCGATCTTCCTCATCCTGGTCGTCGGCATCGGTGTCGAGCTGCTGGTGTTCCGGCCCGTCGAGCGCCGGGTGCTGCGGGCTCGCGGCCTCACCACGGGGGCGTGAGGCGGCAGATCACGATCTCGCATCCCCGTTCGCTCCACACTGCACACCGGAGCCGGACTGCCTAGCATTCGCCTGATCACTCCCGTGTCGTCGGAAGGACCCTCACGTGATCATTCTGGGCATCATTCTCTTGATCTTGGGCTTTGTCTTCGCCATCCACATCCTGTGGATCATCGGGATCATCCTGCTCGTGATCGGCGCGATTCTGGCCATCATGGGCGGCATGGGCCGGGCGATCGGCGGCAGGCGACACTGGTACTGATCAGGCGCGCACCGGCACGCCGCCGGGCGTGCCCTGGTTCGGCAGAAGGTAGGACACGACGGCCTGGCCGATGGCGCCGATCAGGGCGATCGCCACGTCCCGGTCGAACGCGCCCTTGGTCACCCACAGCGTCGCGACCGCGACCGCGGCGAGCACCGTTGCGGCCCACCACTTCCGGGTCGGCAGCCAGCTCTTCGCCTGAGCAACCGCGGCCGGCCCCGTGGCCTGCAAACTCACCATGACTTCGCTCCCCTCCACAAGGAATGTGACATGACGAGCATCTCGCCGCAGCGGTCCGGGCGCGCTCCTCGGCCGGGCTAGAGGAAGGGCCGGGACCGGTCAGGGTTTGCTGGCGGTTTGGATAGCCCGACCGTCGCGAGTTCGGTCAAACGGCCACGAAGCGGGCGGACGTGGGGCTAGCGTGCGGCGCATGGCCACACCGACCCGGGATGACGTCGATCCCGCCGACCTGGAACGGGCCGTGGAGGCCGTCCGGGCTCGGCTGGCGGAGGTGCCCGCCCACCTGGCGCGGCTCCGGGTCGCCGTCGCGACGGCGGTCGGTCGGCCGCTGCTGCCGCAGCCGGTCGTCACCGCGATCGTCGAGACGGCCGAGCGGATCGCGCGGTCGGCCACCCAGACCGCCGCCACCCTGGAGGAGGCGCTGGAGGGCGTCGCCGCTCCCGTCGCCCTGTTCTCCTACGCAGGGAGTTGGATCGATGTCAAAGGCCGGGCCACTGACGTCCAGGGCAGGCTGCGGGTCGACCAGCTCCCCGCGAAGGCGCACTGGAAAGGGGCGGCGGCGGACCGCTACACCGCCGCCGTCGCCACGCAGTCGGCCGCCGCGGGCCGCGTCGCCGTCGTCGCGGGCACCGCCGCCACCGCGTTGAGCACCTGCGCGGGCGCCGCGCTGCTCTTCTACGTCGCGCTCGGGGTGATCATCGTCCAGCTCATCGTCGGCCTAGTCGCGGCGGTCGCCGCGTTGCTCTCCGAGGTGTTCTCCTGGGCGGGGCTGCTCGGCGCGCTCGCCGAGATCGAGATCACCGGCGGCCAGCTCGTCGCCTTGGTCACCACGCTCACCACGCTGCTCGGTGCCCAGGCGCTGTGGATGATCAACCTCCGGGGGGAGCTGGTCGACCACAGCCAGTTCCCCGGCGGCCGCTGGCCCGCCGCCGTCGCCGACACGTACGTTGACGCCACCGTCACCGACGGCGACGCGAAATGGTCGATCGTCACCTGAGCCGACCCCGACCGCCGGCCAACGCGCGGCGGCGCTCCGACAGGGATGGGCCCGCGCGCGAACGGGACCTGAGCGGGGTTTCGCCAAGATCCAACCCCCGTGGTGTCCCACTCGGCGAACCGGTGCCGGGCGCGGCACCCGGGTCGACCAGCAGGGCCACCGATGCGCGGGCGCGGCACCCGTCACCCGAAGCGGTACGGCGGCAGGCCGCGCGCGCCCACGTCGGCCACGAACAGGTGCCCCGACCACGGCTCGGCCGCCGAGCGGCCCGGCGTGTAGGACTCTTGCGAGGTCGTGATGACGAGCGTGGCGAGGTCGGGCCCGGCGAACGTGCAGCAGCTCACCTGGGCCGCGTCCACCTCCACCGTCGCGAGCAGCGCGCCGTCCGGGGCGAAGCACGCCACGGCCCCGCCGCCCCACAGCGCGACCCAGAGGCGGCCGTCGGCGTCGATCGTCAGGCCGTCGGGAAAGCCCAGCTCGGCGGGCACGGCGAAGGCCGGACGCCGGTCGGTCACGGCCCCGTCCGGGGTCACCGTGAGCAGGTCGACGCGCCGGGTCGGGGTGTCGACGTAGTACACGTGGGCCGGGTCACGCCAGGCCAGCCCGTTGGAGATGGTCACACCGGCGAGCGCGCGGCGGCACGTGCCGTCCGAGGCGAGGCGGTAGAGGCTGGCCACTCCGTCGGCTTCGTCGAGGCCCATGCTGCCCGCCCAGAAGCCGCCGTACGGGTCGCACTTGCCGTCGTTCATGCGGGTGGCGGCGCCGCGCTCCGGTGTGGCGAGCGGCGTGACCCGGCCGGCGCGGTCGAGCGCGGCGAACCCGTCGCGGCTCGCGACGACCCAGCCGTCGTCGGGAACGCGGCGCGGGACGACAGCGCCCACGACGTCGCCCGTGGCGTAGCCGCGCACATCGCGCAACCCGTCGTCCAGCCGCGCGACGTTCACCAGGCCGGCGGGGATGTCCACCCACAGCAGTTCGTCGGTGAGCGGGTCGTAGACCGGGCCCTCGGCATGCTCGGAGCGCACCCCGACGAGCGGCCGCGCGACTATGCGCATGGGCGTCATGACGCACATACTCTCAGGCGATGCGCTCACAGCACTGGTACGCCGGTGACGACCGCGACGCCTTCATCCACCGCGCGTGGATGCGCCGGGGCCTGCCCGACCACGCGTTCGACGGACGGCCGCAGATCGTCATCTGCAACACGTGGTCGGACCTCACGCCCTGCAACGGGCATTTCCGGGAGATCGCCGAGCACGTCAAGCGCGGCGTGTGGGAGGCGGGCGGGGTGCCGCTGGAGCTGCCCGTGCCGTCGCTGGGCGAGACCCTGATGCGGCCGACGGCCATGTTCTTCCGGGACCTCGCCGCCATGGTCGTCGAGGAGCTCATCCGGGCCAACCCGGTCGACGGCGTCGTGCTGCTCGGCGGGTGCGACAAGACCGTTCCGTCGTTGCTGATGGGCGCCGCTTCGGTGGACCTGCCCACGCTCATGGTCACCGGCGGCCCCATGCTCAACGGCCGCTGGAACGGCAGGCTGCTGGGCTGCGGCACGGGCGTGTGGGAGTTGAGCGAGGACGTCCGCGCCGGGCGGATGGCGCGCGCCGACCTGCGCCGCGCCGAGTCGGCGATGATCCGCAGCCGGGGCCACTGCAACACCATGGGCACTGCCTCGACCATGGCCTGCGTCGCCGAGGCGCTGGGCATGACCCTGCCCGGCAACGCGGGCCTGCCCGCGGCGGACAGCCGCCTGCTGGAGCTGGCGCACGCGGCGGGCAACCGCGCCGTCGCGATGGTCGCCGAGGACCTGCGCCCGAGCGCGATCCTCACCGCCGCGGCGATCCGCAACGCCGTGCGGGTCGTCGCCGCGGTCGGCGGCTCGACCAACGCGGTGGTGCACCTGCTCGCGATCGCGCGCCGGGTCGACGTGCCCGTCACGCTCGCCGACATCGACCTCGCCGGGCGGGGCATCCCGCTGCTCGCCGACATCCAGCCCGCCGGGGCGTACCTCATGGAGGACTTCCACGGCGCCGGTGGGCTGGACGCCGTGCTGGGTCAGATCGTCGACCACCTGGAGCCGAGCCGGACCGTCGCAGGCGGCCTGCTCGCCGAGCAGGTCTCCGGCCTGCCACCCGCCGACCTCCAGGTCATCCGGACCGCCGACGCGCCGATCTCCCCCGAGGCCGGGCTCGCGGTCCTGCGCGGGAACCTCGCCCCGGACGGCGCGGTGATCAAGCCCGCCGCCGCGTCCCCGGCGCTGATGCGGCACCGGGGTCGGGCGGTGGTGTTCGACGGCATCGAGGAGCTGCACGCCCGGTTGGACGATCCCGCGCTCGACGTCGACGCCGACGACGTGCTCGTCCTGCGCGGCTGCGGGCCCCGTGGCTATCCGGGGATGCCCGAGGTCGGGAACATGCCGCTGCCGCGCAAGCTGCTGGAGAACGGCGTGCGCGACATGGTCCGCATCAGCGACGCCCGGATGAGCGGCACCGCGTTCGGGACGGTGGTGCTGCACGTCGCCCCCGAGTCCGCGGCGGGCGGCCCGCTCGGGCTGGTGCGCACCGGCGACCCGATCGCGCTCGACGTCGAGGCGCGCACCCTGCACCTCGACGTCCCCGACGCCGAGCTGGCCCGCCGCGAGCACGTCACGGCGGCCGCCCCGTCCGCCACCGGCGGCTGGGAACAGCTCTACCGCGAGCACGTCGAGCAGGCCGACCGCGGCGCGGGGCTCGACTTCCTGGCCGGGGTGCGGGGCTCGCCCGTGGCCCGCGAGTCCCACTGACCCGTGAGTCGCACGATCCGACACCGCGAGTCTGCCGATTCGCCACGGTGAGTCGCACGATTCAGAGCGTCCGGCAAATGATGCCAATGTGGCCGTGCGGCGGGTCGGCCCGGGCGCGTGGAGCCCGGGGGCGGGTTGGGCCGGGGCGGGTCGGGCTCGGAGCGGGTCGAGATCATCGGTTCGGTGCATATCCGGCCGGATCTGGCCGCCTTCCGCACCGAACCGGTGATCACCGCGCGGATCCGGCGAAGTTCGCCACGTATCGACCCGGGCGCCGCGGCGGTGGCCGCGCCGGCCGCCGCGACCACCGATGGACTGACCCGACCAGCCTCGCAGACCGCGTGTGCGCTTCGCAGAGCCCCCGGACTCTGCGAAGTGTCAAACGCTTCTGCGAGGAGGTTCCGCCTCGTGCACGGCGGCCGACAGGCATCTGCGCCAACGCTCAATTGCCGGTCCATCTCAACACTCAACACCGCGAGTTGGCTGATCCGACGCCGTGAATCGCACGACACCGCGAGTCTGGCGTTACCTTCCTGCGCGCCGCCACGTCAGTGCTGTGCCGAGCCGAGACCGCACAACCGCCGAAAGGGCCGCCATGACCAGCACCGACCACCGCGCCCACACCCTCGCCTTCCAGGGCGCCGCCAATCGCGTAGTGCGGACTCTCCTCCGCACGCCGCTCCTCGCCCGCCTCGTCGGAGCCCGGCTGCTCACCGTCTATGTCGTGGGCCGCAAGAGCGGCACGCGCTACGCCGTCCCCGTGGCCTACAGCCGTCAGGAGGGCGTCCTGTTGTTCGGGACGGAGTTCCGCTGGGCGCGCAACCTGCGCACCGGCGAGCCCGTCGAGATCCGGCTGGCGGGCAGGCGGCGGATGGCGGACGTCACCGTCACCACCGACGAGGCGGGCGTGGTCGCCGACTACGGCTTTCTCGCCCGCGACAACCACCAGTTCGCCCGGTTCAACCGCATCGCGCTGGACGCCGTGGGCGAGCCCGACCCGGCCGACCTGCGTCGCTGCTGGGCGGCGGGTGCACGAAGCGTCCGCCTCACGCCGGGCTGACCGCTCTTGATTCGCGGAGCGGATGGGCGACCGATCGATACGAATGTCGCAAATCTGCATTTCGCCGCCACCAACCTCGGCTACTCGTTGAGCCGACAACATTGCGTGACGGCCGATATCCCACCGTACGATGGCCCTTCATTCACCATGGGAGCGTCTACGCGGGCGGCTCGAGACGCCCGGCCGGAGGTCCGCCACGTGAGCGATCAGGCCAACCAGGACGTGCTAGCGGAAGGCGCCGACCCAGGCGACGGGGGCGACGACCTCGCTCAGTTCGGCTACCGTCAGGAACTCGACCGCACATTGGGGAAGTTCTCGTCGTTCGCGGCCGGATTCAGCTATCTGTCGATCCTGACCGGGGTGGTCTCCCTCTTCGGACTCGGATTCGGTTTCGCAGGCCCGGGCTTCTGGTGGATGTGGCCGGTCGTCTTCGGCGGCCAACTGCTCGTCGCACTGCTCTTCGCTGAAATGGCCGGGCAGTTCCCGCTCTCCGGCAGCGTCTACCAGTGGGCCAAGCAGGTCGCACATCCGTGGATCGCCTGGCTCGGTGGTTGGATGGTGTTGGTCGGCTCGGTCATCACATTGGCGGCCGTCGCGGTGGGCTATCAGGTCGTCCTACCGGTCCTGTGGAACGGCTTCGAAATCATCGGGACCGATTCCGACGTCGGCACCTACTCCACACCGGACGGCGCCAAGAACGCGATAGTTCTTGCCATCTTCCTCGTTCTCTTCACCACGATTGTCAACACGATCAGCGTCAAGGTGGTGGCGTTCCTCAACAACGCAGGCGTGGCGGTCGAGCTCGGCGGTGCGGTTCTGCTCGTGCTCGTGCTCGCGTGGAACATCAAGCGGAGCCCGGGCATCATCCTGGACACCCACGGATTGGCCGCGGGCCACGCCTGGGGATATCTCGGCGCACTGCTGCTCGCTGCGCTGATGCCCGCCTACATCTTCTACGGCTATGACACCGCCGGGTCCCTCGCCGAAGAGACCAGGAACCCGCGCCGGAACGCACCGCCGGGCATCTACCGGGCCGTCATCGCCTCCGCAGGCCTCGGCGGGCTGCTCATGCTGTTCGGCATGATGGCGGTGCCGAACATCGAGGATCCCGGTGTCTACGCCTGCATCGCCAACGACGCAACCCACTGCGCGACGGGCACGTCGCTCGGGCTCGGGCTGCCCTACATCTTCAATGCCACGCTCGGAACGACGCTGGCGAAGCTCTTCCTCGTCGCCTCCATCTTCGCGGTGACGGTATGCTCGCTGGCCGTCCACGCCGGCTGCGTACGCATGATTTTCACCATGTCCCGCGACGGCCGCATGCCCTTCGGCTCAGCGCTGGCCCGAGTTTCAGGGCGGTCGAAGACGCCGCTCATCCCCACGGTTTTCGTCGGCATCGCCACGATGCTCCTACTATCGCTCAACCTGGCCAACCAGGAGGTGTTCGGCACCCTCGTCTCGATCGCCATCCTGTTCTTCAACATCGCCTATTCCTGCGTTACCATCCCACTGCTCATCACCCGCCTCCGCGGCCGCTGGCCCCGCCCGACGCACGGCCCGTACTTCTGCCTCGGCAGGCTCGGCCTGCCCATCAACATCGTCGCCGTCGTCTTCCAGGTCCTCCTCATACTCGACCTCGTCTGGCCACGCGCCGAGGTGTACGGCAGCGAATGGTATTTCCGCTTCGCTGGCTTCCTGGTCACAGGTCTCTTCATACTTGTCGGTGCCGCCTACTACTTCACCAAGCTGCACAACAAGGAGCCGGAGATTCTCGCCGAGCACCGCGCCTGATACGGGCCACGCCGCGGAAACTCCTTCCGACATGACGAGCGCGTTCGGGGTAGGGCCGGTGCGGCTCGCCCGCGGCAGCGGGCTCTCGACGCCGCAACAGGACATGGACCTGGCCCGGGCCGCGCTCGCGGACCTCGGCCGGGGTGCGGACGGGCTGCTGCGGGTCCATCGCCCACGGCCGACCGCCGCGTTCAGCAGGCGCGATGCGCTCGCCCCCGGCTTTCCGGCCGCCTCCTCCGCAGCGGCCGATCACGGGTTCGCGCCCGTGGTGCGGCCCGCGGGCGGCAGGCTGGCGGCGTACCACCGGGAGGCGCTCGTGCTGGATCTCGCCGCCCCGCATCCGACGCCGCACGTCGGGCACCGCGCGCGCTTCGCGGAGGCGGCCGCGGCGCTGGCGGAGGGGCTGCGCACGCTGGGCGTCGACGCCCGACCCGGCCCGGTGCCCGGCGAGTACTGCCCCGGCGAGTTCAGCGTGAACGCCCGCGGCGCGACCAAGCTCGTCGGCACCGCCCAGCGGCTCACCCGACACGGCTACCTGTTCAGCGCGGTGGTGCTGGTCGGCGACCCCGAACCGGTCCGGGCCGTGCTCGCCGCGACCTACCCGCTGCTGGGACTGGACTGGAACCCGGCGACGGTCGGGTCGATCGCCGACGAGGTGCCGGGCGTCATGGTCGCCGAGGTCGCGGCCGCCGTGGTCCCACGGCTGCTGGGGCTGATCGAGTGCGGGCCGTCACGCCCCGCTTGATGCGATAACATCTGATGCGTGCGCACCACGGTATCCATCGACGACGACGTCCTCGCCGCGGCCCGCGAACGGGCCGCGCGGGAAGGCCGCACGCTCGGCGAGGTGCTCTCCACGCTGGCCCGCCTCGGGCTGACGGCCCGGACGGTCGAGTCGTCGAGCGCGGAGTTCCACGGCTTCCGGCCCCTGCCGCCGCGCGGTCGTCCGGTCACCAACGCCGTCATCGACAAGCTCCGGGAGGACGAGGGCGAGTGAGCCGCGTTCTGCTGGACATCAACGTCCTGTTGGCGCTGCTCGACGCCGACCATGTCGATCACGAGCGGTCGCGGGAATGGTTGGGCGGGAACCTCGAGTCGGGATGGGCGTCGTGCCCGATCACACAGAACGGGTTCATCCGGATCATCAGCCAACCCCGGTATCCGAGTCCGGTGGCGCCCGCCGAGGCGGCCGACCTGCTCGAGCGGGCGACCGCCACCTCATTGCACGAGTTCTGGCCGTGCGACGTCAGCCTGCTCGATCCGCAGTCCGTCGACCGGACGCGGGTGCACGGACCGCGCCAGGTGACCGACGCCTACCTGCTCGCGCTCACGACCGCCCGGGGCGGGCGGTTCGCCACGTTCGACCGGTCGGTCGTCCTGTCGGCCGTGCCTGCGGCGACCGCCGATCACCTCGTCGTCATCTGAGCGGAGCTTGCGGGGTGCCGGTCGAGCAGGGCGAGCACGTCGGCGCGCAGCGCTCCGGCGTCGGTCGCGTCCGGCGCCCGGGGAGTTCCGATCCGCACCTCCATCGGCGCTCGCCGCAGCCTGCCGTGCTTGGGCAGCACCTCGCGGGTGCCCAGCACCGCGACCGGCACCACCGCCACCCCGCAGTCGGCCGCCAGCCGCACGGCGCCGGAGTGGAACTCGCCGACGCGCCCGTCCGTGCTGCGGGTGCCTTCCGGATAGACCACCACCGTGCGGCCCGCCGCAAGCGCGGGCCGCGCCGCCGCGAGCAGCGCCGCGTACGCGCCGTGCTCGCCCCGACGCACCGGCAGGATCCCGGCCAGCCCGCTCGCCAGGGCGCGCCGGGCGGGCACGTCGAACCAGTAGTCGGCGGCCGCGGCGAACAGCGGCCGCGTCGCGGGCGGCAACGCGGCGAGCAGCGCCGCGGTGTCGGCGTGCGAGCCGTGGTTGGCCACCACCACACACGCCTGGCGACGCGGCAGCTCCCCGCACACCGTAAGCCCCCCGAGCGCCCGGCACACCGCCCGCCAGAGCATCGACCGCGCCCGGCTCGCGCCCACCCGCGCCGCGGTCACGCCAGCACCGCCGCGAGCGGCAGGATCAGCAGGAGGGAGTCGACCCGATCGAGCAGGCCGCCGAAACCCGGCAGCCACGTGCCCGCGTCCTTCACCCCGGCCTGCCGCTTGACCATGGACTCCAGCAGGTCGCCCAGCACGCCGCCGACCGCAACCGCGACGACCAGCCCCGGCGTCACCATGCCCAGCAGGGTCAGCACCAGCACGGCACCCAGTGCCGCGCCGACCAGTCCGCCGACGGTCTTGTTCGGGCTGAGCGGCGACAGCGGGCGCCGCGCCCACCCGAACCGGCGCAGCCCGCGCCCGCCGCACCACGCCGCCACGTCGGTGGCCGCCGCGGCGAAGCAGACTCCGAATGCGTCCTCCCACAGCACCACCAGGTGCGCGAGCGACCAGCAGATCCAGATCGACCCGAACGCGGTGGACGCGGCCCGCCGGATGCCGCCCTCGACGTCCCCGGACAGCACCGCGGGCAGCGCGCAGAGGAGCGCGGCCAGCGGGGCCAGGGAAAGCCACGCGGGCGCGAGCCACGCCAGCAGCGGATAGGCGACGGCCAGCGCCAGTAGCAACACCGCGTCGATCCGGGCGAGCCGGGCCAGCCGGGCGTACTCCAGCACGGCGAGCACGGCCAGCGCCGCGGCCAGCGCCGCCGTCGTGCCCCGCCCGGACCACAGGGGCAGCCCGACCACCGGCACGATCAACGCCCACGTCGTCCAGCGGGTGATCAGCTCCCGTCTGCGGGACGCGAACACCGCGATCCCAGCAGCCCCGAGCAGCGCCAGCGTGACCCACAGGAAGAACACCGCGCGCCCGGCCAGGTGCACCGCGATCGGGCCCCAGTCCAGGTCGATGCGACCGACGCGGTCGAAGTCGAAGAGGTTCATGCGGTCAGCTCCCGGTGCGCCACGACCAGCCGCACGACGGCGGTGACGACACTGCCGACGCCGACGATCCCGCACACCACCGGCAGCGCGGCGGGCCCCGCCGTGGCCAGCACGACCAGCGCGCACCGCTCGGTCTTGCCCACCGGGCCACCGTTGCGCCGGGTGCCGCCCGCCGCCGCGGCGGCCAGCGACGCGAATGTCGGCAGCGTCGCCGCCGCGGCCGTGCAGGCCACCAGTCCGACCGACCCGCCGGTGCCCGCGGCGAGCCAGCCGAGCCCGGCGAAGACGATCAGGTCCGACGCCCGGTCGCCGACCTCGTTGAGCACGAACCCCCACGGTCGCGCGACGCCGCGGGCCCGGGCCACCGCGCCGTCCAGGTTGGCCCCGGCCAGTCGTGCGGCCAGGGCGACGAGCGCGCCGAGCCACCAGCCGTGCGCGACGCACACCGCCGCGATCCCCGCCGCGACCACGCCGGCGAGCGTGAACACGTCGGGCGAGATCCGCCGCGCCACGGCCAGGTCGACCAGGCGCCGCAGCCTGCGCGTGTACCACGGTTTCACTGCGTAGAGGCCGTTCAACTGTTCACTCCCGGATTTGACGGGGTCTGACCAGGTCAGTTCACCGCCCGGACGGCCCTGCGCGGATCCGCGGAACTACGCAGGCTGGTGACCCCGACAGCGGCCGGCTAGATTTCGGTGACCGAGTGCGACCCGAGCACCACGGCGCGACAGGGGGTCCCCGCCGATGACCGCCGAGACCCGGGAACGCACCGGCCGCGGACGGCCGGGGCTGGTCTACCCCGGCATGGGTGTGCTGTTCGTCGTGCTGGCCTGCTGCTTCCTCTCGTGGGGCATCGCGGCCGACATGACCACGCCGATGGTCGCGGGCTTCAAGCGCATCTTCGACATGTCGACGTTCCAGGCGTCGCTCGTGCAGCTGGCCTACTTCGGCGCCTACTTCCTGCTCGCGCTGCCCGCCGCGTTCATCAACGAGCGGTTCGGCTACAAGACGGGCCTGCTCAGCGGGCTGGGCCTGGCGGCGATCGGCGCTTTCGCGTTCTACCCGGCCAGCAAGATCATGACCTACGAGGCGTTCCTGTTCGCGCTGTTCGCCATCGCCGCGGGCTGCTCGATCCTGGAGACCTCGGCCAACCCCTACGTCATCTCGCTGGGCCCGGAGGAGACGGGCACCCGGCGGCTCAACCTCGCGCAGGCGTTCAACCCGCTGGGCACCAACATCGGCGTGCTGCTGGCCGCCACGCTGATCCTGCCCAACCTCGAAGACCCCGTGAACATGACGCAGCTGACGCCCGCCCAGCTGCAGGCCATCCGGGCGGGCGAGCTCGCCGCGGTGATGGGCCCCTACATCGGACTTGGCCTGCTGCTGGTCGCGATCTGGCTGGTCGTCGCGATGCGCAAGGCGCCGAAGATCGTGGAGGAGTTCCCCGACGCGGGCGACACCGGGCCACGGGCGGCGTTCCGGATCCTCATCTCGAACAAGCGCTACGTGTTCGGCGTGGTCGCCCAGTTCTTCAACGTGGCCGCGCAGACGTGCACGTGGACCTACATCATCCAGTACGTCGAGCAGGCCGTGCACGGCTCGCTGCAACTGGGTGGCTACCTGCTGCAGATCAGCCTCATCATCTTCCTCATCTCCCGGTTCGTGATGACGTGGGTGATCGGCAGGGTCCGGGCGACGAAGATGCTCACCCTGCTGGGTGGGCTCGCGGTGCTGCTCTGCCTCTTCGCCATGGTGTCGCCCAACGCGGTCGGCGTCGCCGCCGTCGTCGCGATCTCGGTCTGCCTCTCGCTGATGTTCCCGACGATCTACGGCGTCGCGCTGGAGGGGCTCGGGCCTGCCACGAAGTTCGGCGCCGCGGGCCTGGTCATGGCGATCGTCGGCGGGGCCATCCTGCCGGTGGTGCAGGGCAAGGTGTTGGACACCACCAGCGCCGCCATCTCGTTCATCGTCCCGGCGTTCTGCTTCGCGGTCGTCACCGCCTACGCCGTGTACGACTTGCGCGCCCCGGCCCGGGTGACGTCGTGAGACGGCGGCTTGCGGCCGTGGCAGCCGCCGTCGCGCTGGCGGTCGCGGGCTGCGGGAGCGGCGGTGACGTCGCCACGCAGCAGCCCACGGACCGGCTCGAGGTCGTCTCCTGGTGGACGTCGGCATCGGAGAAGCCCGCGCTGGAGTCGCTGTTCAACTCCTACAGGGCCGCGCACCCCGGCGTCACCGTCATCGACGGCGCGGTCGCGGGCGGCGGCGGCAGCAACGTCTCGGTCGTGCTGGCCTCCCGGCTGACGGCGGGCGACCCGCCCGACGTGTGGCAGACGTTCGTCGGCTCGTCGACGCAGGCCTACGCCCGCAAGGGCCGGATCGCGGACGTCAGCTCGGTGTACACCACCGGGAACTTCGCGGGCGTGCTCCCCAAGGGCGTGCTCGACGCCGTCACCGTGGACGGCAAGCAGTACAGCGTGCCCACCGGGAGCCACCGCAGCAACGTGCTCTGGTACTCGAAGACGGCGCTGGCCAAGGCCGGGATCAAGCCGCCAGCGGCGGGCTACACCATGCCCGCGTTCCTCGCCGACCTCACCAAGGTCAGCCAGACCGGCGGCACCGGCCTGTGTCTGGGCGGCAAGGACGCGTTCGCCCCCGCGGAGCTGTTCGAGAACATCCTGCTGTCCACCGTCGGGCCCGACGGGTGGAGCCGGATCCAGTCCGACCGGTTCGACTGGTCGGGTGACCAGGCCCGGTCCGCCCTCGCCCAGTTCACCAGCGTGCTCAACCACGCCGACCCGGCCAACGACGGGCTCACCTGGGACCAGGCGACGAAGAAGCTCGCGGGCGGCCAGTGCGCGTTCGAGTCGTTCAACGACTCGGCCTACGGCGAGCTCGTCGCCGACGGCGCCACCGACGCGACGATCGGCTCCGTGCCGTTCCCCGGCACCGATGCCGACTACCTGGCCGTCATCGACGCGTTCGTGGTCGGCAGCAACGCCACGAACGGGCGCAACGGCCTCGACTTCCTCCAGACCATCGCCTCCCCGGAGGCCACGCTGAAGTTCAACGCGATCAAGGGTTCGGTGCCGGTGCGCACCGACGTGCCGACGACGTCGCTCTCGCCCTACCAGCAGAGCGCGGCGCAGGCGTTGCGCGACAAGACGTTCCTGCTGTCCATCGTGCACGGCGAGGCGATGAGCCCCGCGTTCCAGCAGGGCTTCTACGACGCGATCGCCACCTACCGCAGCAGCCACGACCCCGCCGTCTTCGCCAACACCCTCTCCAACTCCGTGCAGGCCGACCAGGGCCTCAACGCCCCCTGAGCCGGTCGTCGAGCGGCCCGGCCGTTGATCTGATTTCCTTGACCCCCGTAGAAAGGAGATCCTGGTGGCCGAGCACATCTACCGCATCGCCGAGATCGTGGGCACCTCGCCCAGCGGTGTCGACGACGCGATCCGCAACGCGGTCAGTCGGGCGAGCCAGACGTTGCGCAACATCGACTGGTTCGAGATGACCGAGGTCCGTGGCCACCTGTCCGGCGGCCAGGTCGCCGACTGGCAGGTCACCGTCAAGATCGGCTTCCGGCTCGAAGCCGGCGAGTAGTCCCGACACCCGAACGCCGGACGGCCACGTGGCCGTCCGGCGTTCGGCATTCGCGCGCTAGGCAATGGGCGGAAGCTGCCAGCCCTGCACCGCGCTGACCAGCGACACCGCCGCGCACGTCGCGACGCCCAGCGCCGCGGCGGTCGCGCGGGATCGGCCGAGCCGCAACGCCAGGACGGTGGCGGTCCCCCCGCAGACGGCCGCGACCGTGCACATGTCGGTGCGCAGGGCGCCGGGCACCCCGCCCAGCAGTACGTCGCGGATCACACCGCCACCGACGGCGCTGACCGTGCCCAACATGACCGCGGCGAGCGCGGGCATCCGGAAGTCGAGCGCTTTGATCGTCCCGACGACGCAGAACAGGCCCAGCGCGGCCGCGTCGAGCGGGGCGCGGACGCCCAGCGGAACGGGGGTGAGCGCCTGGTGGCCCAGCACGGCCAGCAGGCCGCCCAGCATGGCCGTCGCGGGATAGGTGAGCGACCCGAGCGCCGCGGGTGGGGATGCGTGGCAGAGCAGGTCCCGGACGAGGCCCCCGCCGAGCGCGGAGATGAACGCGACCGCCAGGACGCCGAACAGATCGAGGCCTGCGGCGATGGCCAGCAGGCCGCCCTCGAGGGCGAAGAGCAGGGTCGCCGTGAGATCCACGGCGACCAGCCACGAGGCCCGGCTCGGGGCGCGCACCACGGGTTGGGTCAGGCAGGCGGTCATGGTCGGGTCCTCGCTCGTTGGCCTTGTGGGTCACGACCACTGTGGCGGCGGGCGGGCGGCCGCGGCGTCCGTCACGAGACCCCTACGGCGGCTGACCCGATGTCGGTCGATCGGGGGACCCGGCCGCGCCGCACCGCCCGGGGGAGGGCCGCAGCGGCGTTGTGGTGCTCGCACCCCCGTCCGGCCACCGCAACGGCCGTGCGGGCGCGCTTCAGCACCGCCCCTGAGTCGCCGACCCAGTCCTGGAACCGCAGCCTGCCCCGGTGTACCGACGAGCGCCGCCCCTCCCTGCGTAGTCCAGGCTATTGTGCGTAGCCGCTCCGGGTCCGGCTCGCGGATCCGTCGGCATTCGATGTCGAGAATCGACCAGATCGTCTAGAATCACGATATGGCGTTGAGCATCAAGCACCCAGAGGCCGATCGGCTGGCCAGAGAGCTTGCCGCCCGGACCGGTGAGACACTCACCGAGGCGGTGGTCGTCGCGCTTCGTGAGCGACTGGCCCGCGAAACCGGCAGGTCCCGGGCCATCCCGTTGCGCGACGAGCTCGCCGCGATTCGGCGTCGCTGCGCCGCGCTTCCGGTCCTCGACAAACGCCCGGCCGACGAGATCCTCGGCTACGATGAGCACGGGCTGCCCGCCTGATGGTGATCGACTCCTCCGCGCTCGTCGCCATGCTCAGCGACGAGCCGGAAGCGGAACGCTTCGAGGCCGCCGTCGACGCCGATCTCATACGGCTGATGTCGACCGCGTCATACCTCGAGACCGCGATCGTCATCGAACGCCGCTACGGCGAGCCCGGCGGGCGCGAGCTGGACCTCTGGCTTCATCGTGCCGCCATTGATCTGGTGGCGGTCCACCTCGAACAGGCGGATGCGGCACGGGTCGCCTATCGCCGGTACGGCAAGGGAACCCACCGCGCCGGCCTTAACTTCGGTGACTGCTTCAGCTACGCGCTGGCGAAGATCAGCGGACAGCCCCTTCTCTACAAGGGAGACGACTTCGTCCACACCGACAT
Organism: uncultured Actinomycetota bacterium; assembly: GCA_963822805.1. Lineage (GTDB taxonomy): Bacteria > Actinomycetota > Actinomycetes > Mycobacteriales > Pseudonocardiaceae > Pseudonocardia. Next base: position 211,732 of record CAWGIV010000017.1, read on the forward strand.
CCTCACCGTCGCCGAACCGCCCGAGACATAGTCGCAGGGGTCACACCGGCTCGAGTCCGGCCGTTGCGACAGGCCACGTCCGCCGATGTCGGCGCTGACCCTCGCCGGGTCGTCGGGTACGGCTCGTTTCTTCTGGCCAGATGAACCGGCACCCCGGCGAGCGTGCGGGCCGTGTCGCGCAGGATCCTCATGACCCTGGCGGGCCGCCCGCTCTCGGCCGCACCCAGATCGGGGACGACCACGCCAGCTCGCCGTCCACCTGGAACACCCGGGCGTAGTAGAAGGCGGGGCCCGGCTCGGCATCGGTGAAGCTGACGTCGAGCGCGCGGCGGCCGAGGCCGAGCAGGGCCCCGACGGCGGGTTGCAGCTGCAGCACCCCGGGAAGGCCCGACTGCGCCTCGGGCACGAACGCGCCGTCGGCCAGGCGGGCGGCCAGCTCCCCCAGCCCGATCCGGACCGTCCGGCCTCCGCACCCGACCTGCACCCGCGCGTCGTCGGGCCCGCACACGCTCACCTCGACCCCGCCGCGCTGCGCCCCGTAGGGCTCGCCGAAGCTGCGCGTCGTGTGCCGCCACTCGACGGTCCGTTCGTCCATGCCCACGACCTCGGGACCCACGTACTCGGGCAGCACCAGCTCGCCGCCGACGACCGACAGCGTGCCGTCCCAGCTGGTCGTCGTGTCCGCCTGCCCCCACTCCACCCGGAGGTCGACCCGCCGGTGGCCGGGCGGCAGCGGCCGGCTGTCCGCGGACGGTGTGCACGACCCGGCCGTCGCGCACGACGTCGATCCGGGCCAGCTCGGCGTAGCCGCGGGCCTGCACGGTCAACCGGCGGGGGCCTGCCCAGTCGATCTCGCTGCCCATCAGGTGCGGGCCCAGCCGGAGGACGGCGAGCACGCCGCGGGTGGTGGCGGCGCAGGTGCGGCGCCCGTGCAGGCCGTCGAAGACGTCGGCGCGGGACAGCGAGCGGGCGAGCACCGCGACGTAGCTCGCCCCGTGCCCGTGGTCGGACGAGGCGATGAGGCCGAAGCGGTGCCCGCGCAGCAGGCCGTCGAGCATGAACGTGCCGGTGGCGGTGCCGTCGGAGTACTGGCGAAAGCACGTCTGCGACTCGTAGTTGCCCCGGCACGCCTGGAACACCTCGACGAGCCGCGAGAAGCGCGGATCGTGGTAGTCCCAGTCGTTGTGCACCATCGCCGAGCCGGGGTGGTGCGGGATCGTGATCGCCGGGAACGCCGGGTGTGCCGCGAGCCCCCGCCACAGCCCGTCCGGCGTGGTGCTGCCCTCGGCGAACGCGGAGAAGATCGGGGCGCCGCGGCCGACGTCGCCGTAGATGACGTTCTGGTGGCCGTGTTCGGCCGAGGTCCACTCGAACCCGTAGAGCGGCACGAACCGGCCGGGCACGTGCAGCAGGTCGGCGATCTTCTGGATGCTCCACCACTGGTAGGCCGTGGAGTTCTCGGCGTGGTCGGTGACGGCCCAGAAGTCGTATTCGTTGACGTCCCAGGCGTAGCGGTAGAAGTCTTCCAGCGACGGCTCGTCGCCGGAGGTGCAGCGGCTGACCAGCGAGTGCCGGTGCAGGTCGCCCCAGTAGAGGTGGTAGCCGTCGACCTGGACGGGGTCCCGGGCCGCGCCCGCCCACCGCCGCGCCTCCCGGCGCTCGGCGGAGTCGACCGTGGCCACGCGGCGGCCGTCGCGGGTGGCCGGGCCCGCGGAGGCGACGGTGGCCGTCACCACCTGGCCCGCGCCGTGCACGCCGTGCCAGATGACGGCGCCGTGGTGGTCGGCGAGGTAGGGGCACTCGCGCCCGCCGAAGCCCTCGGTCCAGTGCAGGGCCCGCGCCAGGCGGCCGTCGGCCTGGGTGGCCAGCAGCACGCCGTCGGCGGTGGCGGCGAGCGACGGCTCTTCGAGGGTGGCGTCGGTGCCGCCGAACGTGGTCGGCGGGCCCCACCCGGCCGGCCCGAGCACCTGCGCGGCCGCCTCCCAGTAGTAGGTCATCAGCGGCAGCTGGCGGTGGATCCGGTAGCCGACGACCAGCCCGCCGTCGGCGGTGGCGGCCAGCCGCGGCAGCGCCGAGGGCACCACGTTCAGCCCCGGCGCCAGCGCGCCGGGCGGCTCCACCAGTCCGTCCGCCTCGACGCCGACCACCCGCAGCGACGCGCTCACCTCGGGCAGCAGCTCGGGCGGCACGCTGCGGCCCGGCTCCCGCATGCCGTCGTGTTCGGCCGGGGCGCGGCGGGGACGCAGGTGGGTGGGCCCGCTGCCGCCGTGGCCCTGCACCGTGACGACGTCGAACGCGCACCACAGCCGCCCGTCGGTGGTCGTGGCCAGGCTGGGGTGCAGCGCGTAGTCGGTGCCGCCGGTGAGACGGCGCACCGCTCCCCCGCGCGCGCACCACCACGGCGTACCGCCCCTCGACGTACTCGGTCCAGGCGTAGGCCACACCGTCGGGGCAGAGCGCAAGGCTCGGGTCCCAGACGTTGCCCGCGACCCCGTCGCTGACCCGTTCGGTCGCCGCCCATGCACCGGCGAACCGGCGGGCGAAGATCGCGAACTGGCCGCCGTCGTTGCCCTGCCAGCACACGTGCAGGCCGCCGTCCGCGCTCGCGACGACCTCCTGGTTGAACGACGGGCCGTCGGTGTCGCTGGCCGGCTCCGGCTCGCTCCACCGGCCGTCCCAGCGGCTCGCCCACACCCCGACCCGCCCGTCGACCGACCGGCCGAAGAGCACCCACGGCACGCCCCCGGCGGTGACAGCCGCCGTCGGGCGGAACAGGTCCTCGGGCCCGGCGACCACCACCGCGACGTGCCCGTCCACGGCGGCCACCAGCCGGTCGCCCCGGCCTTCCTGCCATTCCAGCCAGGCGAGCACGGTCGTGTCGGCGTGGACGGCGACGGTGGGCCGGGCCGCCGTCTGGCTCTTGGTTACGGCTTGCGCAGTGGAACGATGTTGCCCGGCGAGGCGGGGCGCAGCGTCGAGCATGGCGGCCGCCTTGACCAGCTGGGCGGGGATCTGGCCGTCGCCCTCGTCCACCCACATGTAGCGCAACGGGTCGGGATCGAGCGCGGCTATGGTGTCGGTGAGGTCGAGGTTGTCCTCGATCGCCGCCACGAGGCGGTGGTTGAACGCCAGCACCAGGTCCAGGTCGGCCCGTTGCCGGTCGGTGTACTCGCCGCGGTGGTGGTCGGCCGCGCAGCCGTGCCCGTGGCCCGGCATGTCAGCGTCCCCCGCCCCTTCGCCATCCGGTGATCGCCGGTTGGGCGCGTTTCCGGCCAGATCTGGCCGGTTTTTGCACCGAAGCGGTGATCATGGGGCTGGGTGCGGGGGGTCGGGACGCGTGGGGGTGAGGACGATCTGGCGTGACGCGTGCGCAGGCGGCGGCACGCGCAGCGCCTCGGCGCGCGCCCGCAGCTCGTCGGGGAAGGGGCCTGCCCGCCCCACGGTGGTGTCGACATGCACCGTGAGGACCTCCTCGCTGGCCCGTCGCCTGCCGTCGCACCACATCTCATGCCACAGCCAGAGCAGCTTGTCGGTCACCCCGATCACCGACGAGCGCACCTCCAGCCGGGAGTGCGGAGGCACCCCGGCGAGGTAGCGGACGTGCGCCTCCAGCGTGTACAGCGACGTGCCGGTGTCGGCCAGGTACTGCGGCGTCATGCCGAGTCGGGCCATCACCGCGTCGGTGGCGTGCCCGAACACCAGCACGTAGTAGGCCTCGGACAGGTGGCCGTTGTAGTCGATCCACTCCGGACGGACGTCCTCGGACCAGACCAGGGGTTCAGACACGGGGCGCCTTCCCGCGTAGGCGCAGCACGTCGACGAGCGCGCGGTCACGTTCCCGCACCAGCTCGGCGATGGTCCGCGACCCGGCCTCCTCGGCACAGCCGCGCACCACCCGGTCGCGCAGCTCCGGCGTGAGCTCGGGGGCCTCCAGCCGGGTCCACGGCGACAGCAGCGACGGTCCGAAGTGGTCGAGCATGTGCGCCATGCCGCCCGGGCCGCCCGCGAGGTGGAACGTGAGCATCGGGCCGTGGAACGCCCACCGCAGGCCCGGGCCGTCGGTGATCGAGGCGTCGATCTGCTCGACGCTCGCCTCCCCGTTGGCCACCATGTGCAGCGCCTCCCGCCACAGCGCCTCCTGCAGCCGGTTGGCGATGAACCCGGGCACCTCGCGTTCCATGGTGATCACCGACTTGCCGAGGTGCCGGAAGAACGCCGCCGTCCAGGACACCACCTCGGTCGCGGTCTTCTCGCCGCCGACGACCTCGACCAGCGGGATGAGGTAGGGCGGGTTGAACGGGTGGGCCACCACCAGCCGGTGCGGCGTGCGCGCCTCGACCGCCATCTCGGTCATGCCGAAGCCCGAGGTGGACGACGCGACGACGACGTGCTCCGGCGTCGCGGCGTCGATCGCGGCGAGCAGATCCCGCTTGAGGTCCAGCTGCTCGGGCGCGCTCTCCTGCACGACGTCGGCGTCGGCGACCGCGGCGGCGAGCTCCGGCACGACGGTCAGGCGGTCGACGCTCGCCCCCGGCGCCAGCCCCAGCTCGGTGAGCGCGGGCCACGCCGCGTCGACGAGGCCGCGCAGCCGCGCCTCGGCGCCCGGCGCCGGGTCCCAGGCGCGCACCGCGAACCCGCGGGCCAGGAAGTACGCCACCCAGCCGCCGCCGATCACCCCGGCGCCCACGCAGGCGACGGTGCGCACCCGGTCGGGGGCGACCCGCTCGCTCACCGACGGGGCCGCAGCGCGAGGATCTCCCGCGCGTCGTCTGGTGTGGCGACCGCGGCGCCCATCGCCGTGATGATCGTGACCGCGTTTGCGACGAGGTCCGCGTTGGTGACCTTGTTGCCGTGCCCGAGGTAGAGGTTGTCCTCGAGGCCGACCCGCACGTGGCCGCCGAGCAGCACCGACTGCGCCACCCACGGCATCTGCATGCGCCCGATCGCGAACGAGGTCCACACCACGCCAGCGGGGACCTGCGGCACCATCGCGGCGAGCAGCCCGGGCTCGGCCGGGGCGCCGTACGGGATGCCCATGCACAGCTGGTACATCGGCGGGTCGTCGACGAGGCCCTCGGCGACGAGCTTGTTGGCGAACCACAGATGCCCGGTGTCGAAGATCTCCAGCTCGGGCCGCACCCCCAGCTCCTGGATCCGCTTGGCGCCCGCGCGCAGCATGTCCGGGGTGCTGACGTAGACCAGGCTGCCCTCGCCGAAGTTGAGGCTGCCGCAGTCGAGCGTGCAGATGTCGGGGCGCAGCTCCGCGACGTGCGCGAGCCGCTCGATGCCGCTGACCAGGTCGGTGCCCTCGGCGAAGCCCGACGGGTCGTCCGGGTCCAGGTAGAGGTCACCGCCCATGCCCGCGGTCGTATTGATCACGACGTCGACGTCGCTGTCCCGGATCCGCTCGACGACCTCGCGGTAGAGCGCCACCTCCCGCGACCCCGCGCCGCTCGCCGGCTCCCGCACGTGCACGTGCACGATGGCCGCGCCCGCCCGGGCCGCGGCGATGCCGGACTCGGCGATCTGCTGCGGCGTCACGGGCACGTGCTCCGATTTGCCGACCGTGTCCCCCGCGCCGGTGAGCGCGCACGTGATGATGACCTTGCGATTCATCGTCAGTTCACCGCGGGTGAGCTGGCCAGGAGGCGCTTGGTGTAGTCCTGCTTCGGCGTGTCGAGCACCTCCACCACGAACCCGGACTCCACCAGCTCGCCCGCGTTGAGCACCTGCACCCGCGCGGCGATGGAGCGGACCAGCGCCAGGTTGTGGGTGACGAACAGCATGCTGATCTGCCGCGTCTTCCGCAGGTCCTCCAGCAGCGCGACGATCGAGCCCTGCACGGAGACGTCCAGCGCCGACGTGATCTCGTCGCAGACCAGCAGGTCGGGCTCGGCGGCCAGCGCGCGGGCGATGGCCACCCGCTGCCGCTCGCCCCCGGAGAGCCGGTTGGTCTGCAGGTCGAGCACGGTCGGGCCGAGCGCCACCGCGTCCAGCAGCTCCACCACCCGGTCGCGGGCCGCCTTGCCCTTGGCGATGCCGAACAGCTCCATCGGCCTGCTGACGATCTGTTGGATGGTCAGCCGCGGGTTCAGCGACAGGTACGGGTTCTGGAAGATGTACTGGATCCGCTTGCGGTCCTCGGCCGAACGCGCGCGCGATCCCCTGCCCAGCGGGCGCCCCTCGAACGTCAGGTCGCCGGTCCACTGCTTGTGCAGGCCGCCGACGCAGCGCGAGATCGTGGTCTTGCCGCTGCCGGACTCGCCGACCAGTGCGACCACCTCGGCCTTGGCCACGTCGAAGCTGACCCCGTGCACGACCTCCGTGCGGCCGTAGAAGACCTTGAGGTCGTCGATCGTCAGGATGATGTCCCGCTCGGTGTTGGGGTCGGCGTCGGTGGTGTTGCCGCGGTTGATGTCCCAGGTGCCGATCTCGCCGACGCGCCAGCACTTCGCGGTGTGGTCCGGACCGATCTGCACGTCCTCCGGCTCGATCTCCCGGCAGCGGTCCTGGACGTACTCGCAGCGGGTGTTGAACCGGCAGGCGGTCGGGCGCCGCCCCGGCCCCGGGGTCGAGCCGGGGATGCCGGTGAGCGCGCGCGCCTGGGACAGGTGCGGGATCGCGTCGAGCAGCGCTCGCGTGTACGGGTGCGCGGGCTGGCGGAACATCGCGTCCCGCGGCCCGAGCTCGATGATCTGGCCCGCGTACATGACCGCGACCCGGTCGGCGATGTTGGCCACCACCGCCAGGTCGTGCGTGACGTAGAGCGCCGCCACCCGATGGCTGCGGCACAGCTCGCCCATGGTCTGCAGCACCATGCCCTGCGTGGTGACGTCCAGGCCGGTCGTCGGCTCGTCCAGCACCAGCACCTTGGGCCGCGGCAGGAACGCCATCGCCAGCGCGACGCGCTGCACCTGCCCGCCGGAGAGCTGGTGCGGGTAGCGGGCGAGGAACTCGTCGTCGTCGGGCAGGCCCACCTCGCGCAGGCCCGCGCGGGCGCCGTCGAGGCGCTCCTCGGCGGTGCCGATGTCGTGCAGCTCCAGCAGCTCCACGATCTGGCGGCCGATCCGGATCGCCGGGTTGAGGGCGGCGCCGGGGTCCTGCGGCACGTAGGCGATCTTCAGGCCGCGGATCTCGCGGATCTGCTCCCACGGCAGCGCGAGGATGTCCTGGCCCTCGAACATGACCGTGCCGCGCTCGATGAAGGCGCCGCGGCGGGCGTAGGCGAGCAGGGCGGTGCCCGCGGTGGTCTTGCCCGAGCCGGACTCGCCGACCAGCCCGACCACCTCGCCGGGCCGCAGGTCGATGTTGATCTCGTCGACGACGTCGAGGCCCCGGCCGGTGAGCGCCACCCGCAGGTCGGAGACGGTGCAGCCCGCCTCGATGTCGGCCGTGTCCTGCTCCAGCAACGTCACGTCAGTTCCTCCCGCCCGACCAAACCGCTGGTTCCGTCGACGAACTGGACGTTCCGTTAGGTGCCACTTCAGTCACCCCTACCCGCGAGCTGCGCGATGCCGTCGGCCATCAGGTTGGTGCCGATGGTGAAGATGCCGATGATGATCACCGGGGCCAGGACGCCCCACGGCTGGACCAGCAGCGCCAGCCGGTTCTCGTTGATCATCTGCCCCCAGTCGGCCGCGCCGGGGTTGGTGGCGAAGCCCAGGAAGCCGATCCCCGCGACGAGGCCGATCGAGTAGGTGAGCCGCAGCCCGGCTTCGGCGAGCAGCGGCGCGTTCATGTTCGGCAGCACCTCGGCCATGATCACCCGCAGCCTGCTCTCGCCGAGCGCCTCGGCCGCCGTGACGTAGTCGCGGGAGACGATGCCCAGCGCCACACCGCGGGCCAGGCGCGCCACGCGGGGGGCGTGCGAGGCGCCGACCAGCAGCACGACGATCCACCAGGAGGGCTGGTCCACCGCGGTGAGCACCAGCAGCGCGAGCAGGATCTGCGGGAAGGCAAGCGCGACGTCGTTGAGCCGCATGATCGCCTCGTCCAGCCAGCCGCCCGCATAGGCGGCGACCACGCCGATGACGATCCCGATGACCATGCCGAGCGCGGTGGCCAGCAGCGAGATGACCAGGATCGAGCCGCCACCGTCCAGCACCCGGCTCCAGACGTCCTGGCCGAGGTAGTCGGTGCCGAGGAAGGAGCCTTCGTGGGTGAACGGCTTGCCCACGATCTCGTTCTCCCCGTAGGGCGCCAGCAGCGGTCCGAAGATCGCCATCAGCGTGATGACCACGGTGATCACCAGGCCGGTGACGAGCCTGCGCTGCTGACCGATCCGGCGCAGGGTGGGGGCGCTCAGGATGCTCATGACGAGATCGCCGTCCGCGCTCGCGGGGTGAATAGGATGGACAGGACGTCGGCGATCAGGTTGACCCCCACGTAGACCGTTGCGATCACCATGGCCAGCACCTGCACCATCGGGAAGTCGCTGTTGCGCACCGAGTCGACGAGGCTGGCCCCGATGCCCGGGTAGGAGAACAGGTACTCGACGATCACGACGCCGCCCGCCAGCCAGGCCAGCTGCAGCGCGATCACCTGGATGCCCGGGACGATGGCGTTGAGCAGCGCGTGCTTGCGCATCACCACCCCTTCCGGCACGCCCTTGAGCCGGGCCAGCTCCACGTAGTCGCTGTCGAGCACCTCCAGGAGGCTGGAGCGCACGATCCGGGACACGTACGGCGCCACCGCGATCACGAGCGTGACCACCGGCAGGATCATCGAGGCCGGCTTGGACCAGGGCGGGGCGCCACCGCCCGCGATGGTGACCGCGGGCAGCACGTGCAGCACCGTGGTGGAGAACAGCGCCACCAGCAGGATGCCGACGACGAACTCGGGCAGCCCGGCCAACGCGATCATGATGATCTGGATGACGCCGTCGGTGCGCTTGCCCCGGTAGTTGGCCGAGATCATGGCGATGCCGAACGCGACCGGGATCATGACGATCGCCGACACGATCACCAGCACCGCCGAGTTGACGATCCGGTTGCCGACCAGCTCCCCGACCGGCAGCCCGTTGGCGATCGAGTTGCCGAGGTGGCCGGTGAGCAGGCCGCCGAGCCAGTCGAAGTAGCGCACGATCACCGGCTGGTCGAGCTTGAGCTCCGCGGTGAGCGCGGCCACCCGCTCCGGGCTGGACGCGTAGTCCTTGCCGAGGATGGCGCGCACCGGGTCGCCCAGTGCGGCGGTGGCGAAGAAGACCAGCACCGAGCACAGCCACAGGGTCAGTACGGCCAGCCCGAGGCGGCGGGCCAGCCACTTCAGCCAGGCTGAGCCCGCCGAGCCCCCGCGAACCGGCGTGGGCGGGGCGAGGGTCTCGGCGGCCGGGGTCGCGACTTCGGTCATGGTGTGCGCCTCACTCATACCGGGGGCGTGACGAAGGACGCGCGCTTGAACCCGAAGTTCGAGCACGGCAGATAGCGGTTGGGCTGCAGCCCCTGCACCAGGTTCGAGTACGCGTCGAGCTGGCGCTTGAAGCCCCAGATGATGAAGCCGCCGGTGTCGTACTCGATCTTCTGCGCGTCGTGCAGCAGCTGGTTGCGCTTGGCCTCGTCGGACTCGCGCTTGGCCTGGTTGATCAGCGCGGTGAACGTCGGGTCGTCGAAGTGCGTCTCGTTGTACGTGGCGCCCTTCACCGACGACGCGGCCACCTGCGGGATGTAGTTGCGGGTGTTCCAGAAGTCCTGGGCGAAGCTCCAGGACAGGTAGCGGTCGCCGTAGAACGTGTTGGCGTCGGCCTTGTTGAGCCGGACGTTGACCCCGGCGAGCTTCGCCTGCTCGACGAACAGGTTGGCCGACTCCACGGCGCCCGCGCCCACCGCGCTGGAGGTGACCAGCTCGACGTCGAGGTCCTGCTGGCCCGCCTGCTTGAGCAGCGACTTGGCCTGGTCGATGTCCTGATGCCGCTGCGGCAGGTCCTTGGCGTAGGCGGGGTCGAACGGCGAGTACAGGTCGTTGCCGAGGATGCCGAACCCGTTGAGCGCCTGCACGATCATCTGCTGCCGGTCGACGATCAGCCGCAGCGCCTGGCGCACCCGCACGTCGGAGAACGGGGCGACGTCCACGCGCATGGTGAACGGCACCCAGGCGCCGGTCTCGGAGATCAGCGGCGAGGCGCCCTGGTCCTCGATCGTGCCCGCCAGGTAGTTGGGCAGGTTGTCCACGCTCTGCACCTGGCCCGCGAGCAGCGCGTTGACCTTCGCGGCGTCGTCGGCGAAGTCGTAGATGATCAGCTGATCGACGAACGGCGGCCCGTCCCAGTAGTTGGCAAACCGGTCGAACTCGGACAGCTGGCCGGGGACGAACCTGTTGTAGCTGAACGGGCCGGTGCCGACCGGTTTGTTCACGGTGAAGTCGGTCGGGAGGATGCCGACCGTGTACTCGGCCAGCAGCTGGTCGAGCACGGCATAGGGCTGGTTGAGCTGCAGCAGGATCGTCTTCGGGTCGACGATCTTCGAGTTCTTCAGCTCCAGGATCTTGGCCAGCTCGGTGCCGCCCGACCCGGGCTTCTTCGGGTCCGTGACCTTGGCCAGGCTGAACATGACGTCCTCGGGCGTCATCGTCTTGCCGTGGTGGAACTGCACGCCGTCGCGCAGCCGGACCGTCCACTGCGTGTTGTCGCCGTTCGGCGTGACCGACTCGGCCACCGACGGCTCGATCTTGTACTCCGCGTTCCACCGCAGCAGGGGCTCGTAGAGCTGCAGACACCGGGCGATGTCCGGGTTGGTCACCGGGAAGTACGGCTCCAGGGTGTCCTTCAGGCCGCCGCCGGTGGCGCCGTGGCTGTAGACCCCGCCGCGCAGCTGCGGCTTGCTCTGGTCCGGCTTCCCGGGCACGGCACCGCAGCCCGCGAGCCCGGTGAGCCCGGCCACGCCCGCGGCCATGCCGAGCTTCAGGACGTCGCGGCGCGATGGCCGCCACGGCTCAATCTGTCGCATGATGCGAACCCTTTCGGAATGATGTGAACGTAGAGACGCGCGTCACAATCCGTCAAGGAGGTCCGGGTGACAGAACGGATTCAGTCGGTCGACCGGGCGATCGACCTCCTGCTGGCGGTGGCCGCGGCCCGCCCCACGGAATCGGGCGTGCCCGCGCTGGCCAAGGCGTGCGGGCTCAACCGGGCCACGGCCTGGCGCCTGCTCAAGACCCTCCAGGCGCGCGGGATGGTGACCGTGGACGAGGGCGGCCGGTACGCCATCGGGCTCACCGCCGTCGAGCTGGGCGGAGCCGCAGGCCCGGACGCCCTGATCGCGGCGGCGCACCCGGTGCTGGAGCGCACCTGCGCGCGGACGGGCGAGACGGCCTCGCTCGCCATACCCGGCGTCGGCGGCCTCACCTACGTGGACGAGGTCACCCCGACCGCCGTGCTGACCGCGAGCTGGCTGGGCCGCACCGTGGCGCTGCACGCCACGTCCACTGGGAAGGCGCTGCTCGCGTTCCTGCCCCCGGGCGAGCTGCGGCGGGTGCTGCCCGCGACGCTCCCGGCGTACACCGCCACCACGATCACCTCGCCCGCCGAGCTCGCCGCCGAGCTGGCCGCCACCCGCGCCCGCGGCTACGGAACGTGCGCGGGCGAGCTGGAGTCGGCCCTGTACGGCGTGTCGGCGCCAGTGCTCGACCGCACCGGCCGTCCGCTGGCGGTGCTCAGCATCTGGGGCCCGAGGGACCGGGTGCCCGAGCAGATGTTCGCGGAGCTGGGCCCGGTCGCCGTTGCCGCCGCGCGGGAGGTCGGGACCGCTCGGCCCGCGGGACCCAGCCGCTCGGCCGCCTCTTCGCAGAGCCCGTTGTCACTTCGCAGCCCCCCCGGCCGCTGCGAGGTGCCGGAGGCCTCTGCGCGGCCACCGGCGTAGGGGGCGCGCCTCATCCCGCGGGTTCGTCGAGCACCCGCACCGCCAGCAGCGGCAGCCCGAGGTCGCGGATCCTGGCCAGCAGGCCGTGCAGCGCGGCCTGGTCGTCGACGGGGCCGACGATGACGGTCTCGCCGCCGTCGGCCCGGACGCAGAGGTCCGCGAACCAGCACGACCACCGCGGCGTGAGCTCGCCCTGCACGCGAATCTCGTAGACCCTCGCGTCCCGTCGATCGCTCATGCCGGGAACGTTAGGTCGATAGGCAGGCGCGGTCATCCCACCGGCGTGGGAGGGAAGATGTCCACCTGCGCATACCACCTTGGTGGGACGTCTGGGAAGGCCTATGCCCATAGCGTGCTGGGCATGAATGGCAACCAGGTCCGCCTGGGCGGGGGGATGCTCGACCGAGCGATCGACGACGAACTGGCGCTGCCGTGCCGGGCCTTCGGGCCCGACCTGTGGTTTGCGGACACTCCGGCCGGTGTGGAGCAGGCCAAGCGGCTCTGCGGGCTGTGCCCGGTTCGGGTCATGTGCCTCGCCGGGGCGTTGCTGCGCCGGGAGCCGTGCGGCGTGTGGGGTGGGGAGATCTTCGAGAACGGGGAGATCATCCCGTTCAAGCGTCCGCGCGGGCGGCCGCCACGCCGCGCGGGGCGCGACACGGACCGCGTCGCATAGGGGCGCCCGGCCGCCGCCGCCGCTCCGCCCCCATGATCGCCGTTTCAGGGACATTCCGGCCTCTCAGAGGCTGTTGCCTAATTGCGTCGTGTGCGGAGCGTGCTCGACCGAACACGGCTGTGGTGGCCGCTGGCGCGCGAACTCGGATGTCGCCGACAACTTTGGTGGCCCAAAATCCGGCGCTCGGCGGATTGGGCGACAGCCTCCTCAGCGGCCCTCATGTCCCGGAAATGGCGATCATGCCTCGCGGACGACGCCCAGGGTGACCAGCGCGTCGATCTCGGCTGTGGTGAGCCCCAGCTCGGCCAGGATCGGCCGGGTGTGCTCGCCGAGCGCGGGCACGGGGTCCATGCGCGGCGCCGGGTCGACCAGGCCCGGCGGGGCGAGCGCGGGCACCGGGCCTGCGGGCGTGCCGACCTGGTGCCAGCGGCCGCGCGCCGCCAGCTGCGGGTGCGCCCAGACGTCCGCCATCGTGTTCACCCGGGCGTAGGCGACGGGCACGGCCGCCAACAGCTCGATCGCCTCGGCCGACGTGAGCTCGGCGAACCGGGCGGCGATGAGGCCGCCGAGCAGGTCGCGGTGGGCGTCGCGGCGGGCGTTGCTCGCGTAGTCGGGGTGGTCGGCCAGCTCGGGACGGCCGAGGAAGCGCGCGCAGAACCGGGCCCACTCCCGCTCGTTCTGGATGGCCATCATCACGGCCTGGCCATCGGCTGCCACGAACGGGCCATACGGGTAGATCGTGGCGTGCGCGGCCCCGGCCCGCGGCGGGGGCGGCGCGCCGGCGTAGCTGTAGTACAGCGGGAAGCCCATCCACTCCACTGTGGACTCCAGCAGGGACACGTCCACGACCGAGCCCTGCCCGGTGCGGCCGCGCTCCAGCAGCGCGGCCAGCACGCCGGAGTAGGCGTACATCCCGGCCGCGATGTCCGACACGGAGATGCCGACCTTGGCGGGCGCGTCCGGCGTGCCCGTGACCGAGACCAGGCCCGCCTCGCTCTGCACCATCAGGTCGTAGGCCTTCATCGTCGTGTAGGGGCCGCCGTCGCCGTAGCCGGAGATGTCGCACACGATCAGCCGGGGATGCGCGGCCCGCAGCGCGGCGGCGCCGAGCCCGAGGCGGGCCGCCGCACCGGGGGCGAGGTTCTGCACGAACACGTCCGCGCCGGCCACGAGCCGGTGCAGGAGCTCCCGCCCACGCGGGTCCTTGGCATCCAGCCCCAGCGACTCCTTGTTGCGGTTCACCCACACGAAGTGCGAGCTGAGCCCGTTGACGCGGTGGTCGTAGCCGCGGGCGAAGTCGCCGGTGTCCGGCCGCTCCACCTTGATCACGCGCGCGCCGAGATCGGCGAGGTGCCGCGTGGCGTACGGCGCGGCGATCGCCTGTTCCAACGAGACCACGGTGAGTCCACGAAGCGGCTGCACCCGCCCATGATGGTGCCTGCGAATACCCGGACGGTGGCAGGCGTTGAGCGCTGCGGAAGCCACAATCGAGGAGTGACGATTAGCGACACCACACCAAGCACGACACAGCGGGCCGTGCTCGCGGGCGGCTGCTTCTGGGGCATGCAGGACCTCATCCGGCGCCAGCCCGGCGTCGTGGCAACGCGGGTCGGCTACACCGGCGGCCAGAACGCGAACGCGACCTACCGCAACCACCCGGGTCACGCCGAGGCCATCGAGATCCTCTTCGACCCGGAGAAGACGAGCTATCGCGACGTGCTGGAGTTCTTCTTCCAGATCCACGACCCGACCACCCGCAACCGGCAGGGCAACGACGTCGGCACGTCGTACCGGTCGGCGATCTTCTACGTCGACGACGAGCAGAAGCGGGTGGCCGAGGACACGATCGCCGACGTCGCGGCGTCGGGGCTGTGGCCGGGCAAGGTCGTCACGGAGGTGACGCCGGTCGGCCCGTTCTGGGAAGCCGAGCCGGAGCACCAGGACTACCTGCTCCGCTACCCGGACGGCTACACCTGCCACTTCCCGCGGCCGAACTGGAAGCTGCCGCGCCGGGCCTCCACAGCGTGATCCCCGTGATCCCGGAATCGGCCGCCGACCGCGACTACCCGCAGATGGCGGCCGAGCGGGGCCGGGTCGAGCCCGCGCCGCGGCGGGTGCGCGGTTACGTCGACGGGGTGCTGGTGTTCGACACCCTCGCGGCGCGCTACGTGTGGGAGGTGCCGTACTACCCGTCGTACTACGTGCCGATGAAGGACGTGCGCACCCAGCACCTCGTCGATGAGAACCATGTCCAAAGGGTCCAGTTCGGCGCCTCGCACAGCCACGCGCTGCACGTCAACGGGGTGACGATCGCTGAGGCCGTCCGCGTCTTCGGCGACGACGCGCTGCCCGGCATCGCCGACACCGCGCGCTTCACGTGGGACGCCGTCGACTGGTTCGAGGAGGACGAGCGGATCGTCGGCGGCCACCCGCGCAACCCCTACGCACGCGTCGACGCGCTGCGGTCGCACCGGCATGTGCGGGTGGAGCGTGACGGCGTGGTCCTCGCCGAGACCCACGCACCCGTCCTGCTGTTCGAGACGGGGCTGCCGACGCGCTACTACATCGACCGCACGGACGTTGCGTTCAAGCACCTCATCGCCTCGGACACGCAGACCGCCTGCCCATACAAGGGTGTGACGTCGGGCTACTGGTCGGTGCGGGTCGGCGACGCGGTGCTGCCCGACGTGGCGTGGACCTACCAGTACCCGGACCGCTCGGTCGCCGTCATCGCAGGCATGATCGCCTTCTACAACGAGCAGGTCGACATCGTCGTGGACGGCACCCCGCTGCCTCGGCCGCGCACCCACTTCGTGCGCTGAGTGCGCGCCGCACGGCGGGTCCCGTTCGACCGGGCGTCGTTGTAGCGCGGCTCTGCGCATTCACGCCGAGCCGTCGCGGCAAAGCGCTGTCGATCGTCGCCGTCGTCGGGGACCATGAACGTCCGGCGGCGGAGAGGGGACGGCGTGGCCTCCGAGGTGGCGGACGAGCCGTTGATCGGCGTGGACGACATGGAGACCCCGTACTGGGCGCAGGGCTACGAGAAGGTGGTGCAGGCCAAGCTGCGGGAGGTCGCCGTCGCCGTCCCCAGGACGATGGCCCTGATCACCCGCTGGGCGTGGCAGGCCGCCCCCGGGCTGACGCTGCTGTCGGGGGTGCTGCAGGTGGTCACCGGCTGCGTCCAGGCGTTCGGGCTCCTCGCTACCGCCAACGTGTTCGCACGCCTGCTGGCCGAGGGCCCGACCCCGGAGCGCGTGGTCGCCGCGCTGCCCGCGCTCGCCGTGGTCGTCTCCGCCTACGCCGGGCGCGGGCTGCTCGACGCCGTGGAGGGAGCCGCCCAGGCCGCGCTCGCGCCCCGGATCCAACGGATGGCCGAGGACGAGCTGTACGCCGCGCTCATCCACGTCGATCTCGTCGCCTTCGACGAGCCCGACTTCACCCAGCTCGTCGAGCGGGTCACCCAGGGGGCACCCGGGCGGGTGCGGGCCGCGGTCCGCGAGACGAGCGACCTCACGGCGTTGGCCGTGTCGATGTGCTCCGCGGTGATCACGGCCGGGATCCTGCATCCGCTGCTCGCGCCGACGGTGCTGTTGGCCGCGGCGCCACAGGCGTGAGCCCAGGTCAAGGGCGCGAAGCTGGCCTTCGACTCGTGGTTGCGCACGACGTCGCGCAGCAGGCGCCTTGAGGTCGCAGGCAGCCTGATCGCGCAGCGGGAGAACGCGGCCGAGGTGCGCGCGTTCACCACGCAGGAGGTGCTGCTGGCCGAGCACCGCCGGATCGCCGACGGCCTGCTGACCGAGGCCATCCGGGTCGCGCACCGGCAGAACCGCGCGACGACGTGGGGCCGTGCCCTCTCCGGGATCGGCACGGCCCTCGGCTACGTCGTGCTCGGTCTGCTGCTGTACGCGGGGGCGATGCCGCTCGCGGTGGCGGGCACGGCCGTGCTGGCGATGCGGGCGGCGGCGAGCGCGATCGTGAACTCGATGTACCAGGTGAGCCAGCTGTACGAGTCCGGCTTCACCCTCGAGCTTCACCAGACGCTGATCGCCGACGCGGGCGCCCGCAGCAGGCCGTCCGGGCGCGCGACACTGTCCGTCGGCCCCGCACAGATAACCCTGGACGGCGTCTCGTTCCGCTACCCGGGCCAGGACGAGCGGGCGCTGGTCGACGTCTCGCTCACGCTGCGCCGCGGCGAGGTGATCGCGCTGGTCGGCGAGAACGGGTCCGGGAAGTCCACGCTCGCCAAGCTGCTCACCGGGCTCTACCTGCCCGAGGACGGCGTCGTCGCGTGGGACGGCGTCGCCACCACGAGCCTCGATGCCGCGGCGCTGCACGAGCGGATCGCCGTCGTGTTGCAGGACCCGCTGCACTGGCCGATGACCGCGGCCAACAACGTGCGCATCGGCCGCCTCGGCCGGCCCGATCCCGGCGACCTCGCCTTCACCGACGCCGCCGCCCGCTCCGGCGCCGACGCCGTGCTCGCCGCGTTGCCCGAAGGTGCTGCGACCATGCTGTCCCGTCAGTTCCAGCAGGGCCGTGACCTGTCGGGCGGGCAGTGGCAGCGGCTCTCGGTGGCCCGCGGGCTCTACCGCGACGCGCCGCTGGTCATCGCGGACGAGCCGACCGCCGCGATGGACGCGCGCGCGGAGCATGCCGTGTTCACCGCGCTGCGCGGGCTGGGCGGCAGCGAGCGGATCACCGTGCTCGTGACCCACCGGCTGGCCAACGTCCGCCACGCCGACCAGATCGTCGTGCTGGAGGGTGGGCGGGTGACCGAGCTCGGCACGCACGCCGAGCTGATGGCGTGCGGCGGCACGTACCACGAGCTGTTCTCGCTGCAGGCCCGCGCGTACGCGGACATACCCGTGGCGGGGGGCTGACGGCGGGGGGCGCGCCGCCCGACGCCAGGCCGACCCGCCACAGGCCCGGGGGTGCGCCGCCCGGACCCGCCGCTCGACGCAGGCCCATCGCGGCCATGTCGGGTGGCCGGCGGGAGTCTCACCCGCCGGCTCCCACGGAACCCGGCGTGAACCTCTCAGCTCACCGGGCTCTTGTCATCCGGTTCTTGCTGCTGCCACGCGGTGGATGGCTTCCCATCGCCAGTGCGCGAGCACTCCCGGCCGGGTCTTCTTGATCTCGGCCAGGATCCGCCATGCTCGTCGAGGGGCCCGCCGCAGGTGTTTGTACTTGCGGCAGGCCCACCGCACGAGGTAGTGGTCGACGTGGGAGAGGACGTAGACGGTTTCCCACGGGCCGAACCGGCCGTAGTAAGCAGCCCACGCACCCGCCCGCGAGTTGACCAATCGGGCAACTTCGGCGAAGGACAGGTCACTGCGTAAGTGAAATCGCATCCGGCGGATCTGCCGCCGGATCGAGGTGGCGGCCGCCCGGCTGATCGCCGGAGAGAAGGTCGTGAACATCGACCCGTCCGGTCTTCTCACCGCGCGTGGTTTGAACGTGTACCCGAGGAAGTCGAACGACACGTTCTCGTGCGAGCCGTGCCTTCCACTCTTCTTGCAATACACGATCCGGGTCTTGGTCGGGTGCAACCGCAACCCGCCACACTCGGCCAGCCGCGCGGCGATCGCCGCCCGCAGCCTCTGGGCCTGCTGCCGACTCACACAGTGCACGATCACGTCGTCGACGAACCTTTCGAACAGCACATCCGGGAACTCCCGGGCCATCCACGCGTCGAAGGCGTAATGCAGGAACAGGTTCGCCAACAGCGGGGAAATCGCGGCACCCTGGGGGCTGCCCCGATCACGAGCGATCGGCGTGCCGTCCGCCGCCACCAGCGGCGCGGACAACCACCGCTGCACATACAGCAACAGCCACCGCTCGCTCGTGTGGTGGGCCACCGCCTTGAGGACCAGGTCATGATCGAGGTTGTCGAAGAACCCTTCGATGTCCAGATCCAGCACCCACTCGTGGGACAGACAACGCTTCCGGCAGGTCGCTACCGCGTCCAGCGGCGAGCGACCCGGACGGTAGCCGTAGGAGTCCGGGTGGAACATCGGCTCCACCAACGGCTCCAGACAGGCCACCGCTACCGTCTGCGCGGTTCGGTCGGCCACCGTGGGCACCCCGAGGACCCGCACTCCCCGACCCCCGTCCTTGGGGATCTCCACCTTCCGCACCGGGGACGGGAAGTAACTTCCCGACGACATCCGGTTCCACAGCTTGTACAGGTTGTCCTTGCGGTCCTGCGCGAACTGCTCAACCGTGACGCCGTCGATCCCCGGCCCCCCTTTCTTCTCCCTGACCTTCTCAAACGCCGTCACGAAGACCTCCTTCGAGATCTCGAACGGCTTCGAACCCGGCCGACTCATCCGGTTCCTCCCGAGAACTTCGGTTGACCATCGATTCCAGACCTGGATGACCCGTCTCCTTCGCTCCACTCCCATTACAGGAGCTTCATCACTACTACGAGACAGTCCGCCCCTGTGCCCCGTAACCGGTACTCAACCCCTCGCGGCTCTTCACCACTTGAAGCGCTCCCTCTCGCCCCCGCCCTGTCGACGGAGGACACTTCCAGGACGACAGGTTCCCGCGTTCCGAGCAGAAGCCCGACCAAGCTCACGCCACCTACATGCCGGGCACCGCCTGGGCGGTAAACAGGTATCCCCCAGACTTCTCCCGAAGATGCGATCAATCCTCGGTTCTGGCACCATCTGGAACTTTCGACACTTCAACAGTGGTTCGCTCGCGCTCGTCTTCTTGGT
This sequence comes from uncultured Actinomycetota bacterium, assembly GCA_963822805.1. Taxonomy (GTDB): domain Bacteria; phylum Actinomycetota; class Actinomycetes; order Mycobacteriales; family Pseudonocardiaceae; genus Pseudonocardia. The sequence goes on from CAWGIV010000017.1 coordinate 230,979, forward strand.
CCACACCTGACGCACTCACCGGCGCGCCTTTTTCCGCATCGCTTCCCACCCCGGCTCTTAACCGACGCAGTATGCGGTGGTTTCAAGCCATCCCCTGCAGGACGGCTCCGGAGGGCCTACCTCCATCTCCTGCCCAGTTGCGCACGTCCAACAGAACCCGATCTACACCAGCTTCTCCCTTCCGTGCTCGCGGCACACGATCGCCGAATCCGGTGCAGGAGGTGCGCCAGCACACCTCCTGCACCTAATCCGCCGATCATGGCGGCCGGGCGCGCCGCGCCGTCCGGTGGTCTGCTTCCGGACCCGCGTCGCACCGACAGGTTCGCCTGCCTGCGAGGATGGCGGCGATGCCCCGCTCCCCCCTCCCCCGGTGCACCCCGGCGATGCGCCGCGCCCTGCTGGCCGCCGCGGTCGTCGTGGTCGGCGTCTGCGCGGTGGCGCTCGGATGGGTTGCGGCCGGCCCGCTGTCGAGCCCCCCGCAGCCGATCGCCGCACCCGCGGCCCCGACCACCACGGCCGTGCCGACACCGACACCGTTGCCGACACCGTCGCTCCGGCCGACGCCCGCAACGGCGCCCGTCGGGCGGCTGTGGTCGGTGGTGGTCACCTTCTACGGCGCGGCCGACAACGACCCACCGGGCTCCACGGCGATCGCGCACCCGAACGGCCACCACCGCGCGGCGGGCGGCACCGGCACGTTCGCCGACCCGCTGTCGCTCGCGGCCGACCCCCGCGCGATCCGCGTCGGCACCCGCATCTACTACCCACCGCTGCGGAAGTACTTCGTGATGGAGGACGACTGTGTGGCGTGCATCGCCGACTGGGCGTCCTCCCACATCCCGCACATCGACCTGTGGACCGGCAACTTCACCGGCGCCGCCATCATCCAGTGCGAGGAGAACCTCACGCCGGACGGGCGGGTGGCGGTCGAGCTGAACCCGCCGCCCGGCCGCCCGGTCGACCCCCGTCCGCTCTACAACGGGCACGGCTGCTCCCCCTGACCCCCCCACACGGCGAGTCGTCATTTTCGACACACCGAGTCCCGATTCCCGGCACTACGTTCTGGTCATGAGCGAGCTGGTGCACCTCGACGTCGCCGCGGGCGTCGCGACGATCACGCTGGACTCCCCCGCCAACCGCAACGCCCTGTCCGCCCAGCTGCGCCGCGAGCTGCTCCGCCACCTGGACGCGGCGTTGGCCGACGATTCCACGCGGGTGATCGCGCTCGGCCACACGGGACGGGTGTTCTGCTCGGGCATGGACCTGAAGGAGGCCCGCGGCGCCGGGGCGGCCGACCAGGGCGTGAACGAGCTCCCCATGATCCTGCAACGGATCTGGACGGCACCGAAACCGGTCGTCGCGAAGGTCGGCGGCCCCACGCGGGCGGGCGGGATCGGGCTTGTGGCCGCCTGCGACATCGCGGTGGCGGCCACCCCGGCCACGTTCGCGTTCAGCGAGGTCCGGATCGGCGTGGTCCCGGCCGTGATCTCCGTTACCCTGCTGCCCCGCCTCCTGCCCCACGCCGCCCACGAGCTGTTCCTCACCGGGGAGACGTTCGACGCGCCGCGCGCCGTCGCCGTCGGGCTCATCAACGCGGCGGTGCCCGCCGAGGAGCTCGACGACGAGGTCGCGCGCTATGTCGGGATGCTGCGGCTCGGCGCGCCGGGCGCGCTCGCGGCGACGAAGGAGATGCTGCGCGCGCAGCGACCGCCCGCGCTGCACGATCAGTTCGCCGAGATGCTCACGCTCTCCGCCCGGTTCTTCGCGGGCGATGAGGGTCAGGAGGGCATGCGGGCGTTTGCCGAGAAGCGCCCGCCGCGCTGGGCCACGTAGGCAAGGTCTCACCCCGCCTGGGCCGGGTCCCGGCCGGACAGGCCGAGCGCGCGGTCCAGCGTCGACGCGCCCTCGGGCACCGTGACCTCGGCGCCGAACCACCCGCCGTCACGGCCCATGCCCGCGATCGACTCGACGCCTGCGAGCACCGTCGCGGCCAGCGGCTCCGGCACGCTGAACGGCTGCCCGGTCGCCCGGGCCAGGTCCCACCCGTGCAGCACGAACTCGGCGGTCATCATCGACCCGATCGCCGCGGCGGGCATCGACCCGCTCCCGAACGGCGCGCTGCCCTCCCACGCCGCCGGGTCCTGCCAGGCGCGCGCGGCCGCGGCGCCTGCTTCGGCGGCTCGGGCGGCCCATTCCGCCTCCGGCACCCCGCGCAGGTACGGGCAGCGCTCGTCCTCGGTCCAGTCCGGCGGCCACCCCGTCTTGCGCGCCCCGTACTCGGCCATCACCAGCCCGAACGCCAGGTGGTTGACGGCCTGCCCGACCGTCCACTCCGTGCACGGGGTCGGGTCGCCGTACCGGGCAGGGTCGGCCCCCCGGATCGCCGCGACGGCGACGTCGATGCTCTCTCGCATGTGGTCTGCGTGATCCATGCCGCCACCCTCCCGCACCCGGCGGCGGCGCGCATTGCACGAACGCGACAGCTACCGTGGACGATGTGGAGCTGCTGGCGGAGGCGAACGCCGTTGGGGATGCTGTCGAAGCGCTCGCGGGCCGCCGGTTGGCCGCGCTCACCGGCGCCGGACTTTCCACCGACTCCGGCATCCCCGACTACCGCGGCCCCGGCTCGCCTCGGCGCACCCCGATGACCTACCAGGAGTTCCTGTCCGGCCCGTCCGCGCAGCGCCGCTACTGGGCCCGCAGCCACGTCGGCTGGACCCGCATCGGCAAGGCCGCGCCCAACGACGGGCACCGCGCGCTCGCCGACCTCGAGCGCACCGGCGTGCTGCGCGGCCTGATCACCCAGAACGTCGACGGCCTGCACGCCGCCGCGGGCAGCCGGACCGTCATCGACCTGCACGGCCGCATCGCCGACGTCATCTGCATCACGTGCGGTCGCCGCGGCCCCCGCACGACGCTCCAGCGGCGGCTCGCCGCGGCCAACCCGGGCTTCGTCGAGACGGCGGGTGACGCCGTCGAAGCCGCCCCGGACGGCGACGCGGAGCTGGCGGCCACCGACAGCTTCCGCCTGATCGGCTGCGTCGGCTGCGGCGGCGTGCTCAAGCCCGATGTGGTGTTCTTCGGCGAGAACGTGCCCCGCGAACGGGTGGCCCGCGCTTACGCGATGGTCGACGCCGCCGAGGCCTTGCTCGTGGCAGGCTCGTCCCTCACCGTGCTGTCCGGACTGCGGTTCGTGCGGCACGCACGCAAGCGCGGCATCCCCGTGGTGATCGTCAACCGGGGCCCCACCCGCGGCGACGACCTCGCCGACGTCCGGCTCGACGCGGGCTGCAGTGAGACCCTCACCGCCCTGGCGGTGGCCCTGTCCGGCTCCGCAGCGCCGCCACCCGCTCAATAGCGACATCCACCAGCCGGTCGATCCCGGCCGCGGCGAGCCAGCACAGCGGCAGCCCGACGACGATCGCGAGCGCCACCTGGAACGGGAACGCCAGCTGGGTGAGCCACAGCTCGACCGCGTCCCACCAGTCCGCGATCGCGCGTAGCACGCTTCACAGGGTAGTCCGGGCCGTTTACGGCTAGTTTCGGCCCATGTTCGCCGTCTACGCCGCCGCCCCGAACCCCGAATCGCCGCTCGACGCGCTCGTCGTCGGCGAGCGACCCGCCCCCGAGGTGCCGGAGGGCTGGGTGCCGGTCACGGTGACGGCCGCGTCGCTGAACATGCACGACATCTGGACCCTGCGCGGCGTCGGGATCAAGAAGGAACGGTTCCCCATGATCCTCGGTTGCGACGGCGCGGGCACGCTGCCCGACGGCACCGCGGTCGTGCTGCACTCGCTCATCAGCGACCCGGCGTGGTTCGGCGACGAGACCCTGGACCCGGGCCGCAACATCCTCACCGAGAAGTACCAGGGCACGTTCGCCGACACGGTCGTGGTGCCTGCGCGCAACGCCGTGCCCATGCCGGAGGGGCTCAGCCCGGCCCAGGCCGCCGTGATGGGCACGGCATGGCTCACCGCGTACCGCATGATCTTCGTGAAGTCCGGTCTGCGCCCGGGCCAGACGATGCTCGTGCAGGGCGCGACCGGCGGCGTCGCAACCGCGTTGATCCAGCTGGGCACCGCGGCGGGGATGCGCGTGTGGGTGACCGGACGCACCCAGGAGAAGCAGGCCGTCGCCGCGCGGCTCGGCGCGCACGCGACCTTCGATACAGGCGCGCGGCTGCCCGAACGCGTCGACGGCGTCTTCGAGACCGTCGGCGAGGCGACCTGGGCGCACTCCATGCGCGCGCTCAAGCCGGGGGGTGTGCTCGTCGTCTCGGGGTCGACGAGTGGGCCCGCGCCGAGCGCCGACCTCCAGCGGCTGTTCTTCCTGCAGCTCCGGGTCATCGGCTCCACCATGGGCACGCGCGACGAGCTCGCCGGTCTCCTCAGCTTTGTCGCGAACGCGGGCATCTCGCCGGAAATCGGGCTGGAGCTGCCCATGGAGAAGGCGGCCGACGGCTTCCGCGCGATGCTCGACGGTAACACTTCCGGGAAGATCGTCTTCACGCATTGAGACCGTCGCTCGACAGGATTGGACCGTTCGTCCCGCATCCGTAGCTGAGAGGTAGCCTTTTTCCTTTCAGAACGTACAGTGTGTAATCGTGTCCGAACCACCAAGTCGAAGACCGGCGGGGACGGTGTTCGTCCCGGCGCCCCGAGTCACGAGCGTGGTCGAGCTGCTCGACCGGCTCGACCGAGCGGTCGCGTCGGCATTGCTGCCCGTGACCGAGTCCGAAGGCGTCAGCCGCGACGGCTGGCGTGTGCTGTTGATGCTCGCCAGGGGCAGCGGACGCAGCATGGGCGAGATCGCCGCCCACACCGCGCTCCCCGCACCGACCGCCACCCGCGTGGTGGACCGACTCGTCGAGTCCCGGCTCGCCTACCGGCACACCGATGCCGTCGACCGGCGCCGTGTGCTCGTGCATCTGGCGGCCGACGGGCGTGAGCTGGTCGAGCGCGTCTGCAGGCGGGTCGAGCGCACTGCCGCCGCGCTGCTCGGCGGCACCCACACCCCGCAGCGGGAACGGCTGACCGAGCTCCTCGCGGCCCTGGCTCGCTAGGCTGTTTCCCGCCTGGCCCCGCACGCGAGCAACTGCCTGCCGCGCACGCCGAGGTCCGGCTCGGCGTGCCGGACTCGCGACAGCAGTGTGCGATCCCCCGCCATCGCGGCCATCAGATCGATCACCGTGACGCCGTGGCCGGGCGATCGGGACCTTGCGCTCGAAGTCGACATCAGCGGGGTTTCGCCGCCGGAAAACCCCCGTCAGGTCGATCTCGAGCTACCTCTTGGCCGCGGTCATGCGGGCGTCTCGCTCTTCTCCCAGCGCTGCACGAGCTCGGCCAGCGTGTCGTGGTCGACGCTCATGCCGTTGAAGGCGGCCAAGGTGGACATCGGCATGGTGCCGATGACGGCCACAGACTCCTCGTCGCCGGTCGGATCCGGCTGTCCGGCGGCGGCGGCCTCCGCGAGGAGCCTGCGACCGACCGGATCGGCCATCCACTCGTGCAACGTCGAGTCCGCGGTGACGGTGTGGGTGAGCGGGAGGTCGCGGGAGTGGTGGCCGACCTCGATGACGAACTCGCCCGCCCCGCCCCGGTGTTCGTGACCGTGACGCCGACCTCGGCGGCCAGGTTGCCGTCGGCGACCGACCCGGAGATCGCCACGTCCAGGTCCGACACCTCGAACGTGGTGTATGGCGTGGCCCGCGATCCGGGCGGCGGCGGCGCGGACGTCCTCGACGCCCGGCCACGCCTCCACCAGCGCCTTGGCGTGCGGGGTGACGTCGCCCAGCAGCACGGTGGAGCCGTTGACGAGCACGACGACCAGGTTGGGGTTCGCCGCGGCGACTTCGTGCAGGGTGGCGATCTGGTTGGCGGGCAGGTTCATGTGGGTGCGGTCGAAGCCCTCGGACTCGTCGGCGGCCGGCAGCCCGATCAGCATGACCACCGTGTCGGCGGCGGCGGTCGCGCTCGCCTCGGCGCGCAGGGCCTCGTCCGCGGACGTGTCGCCGATCCCGTACCCGGCCGCGAACGTGACGGTGTCGAACGTCGCGCTCAGCTCGTCGAGGACGTTCTCCAGCCGGAGGGGGTTGACCTGCGAGCTGCCCGCCCCCTGGTAGCGGGGAGTGCGGGCGAACTCGCCGATGACGGCAAGCCTGCTCGTCGGGGACAGTGGCAAGACTCCGTCGTCGTTCTTGAGCAGGACGATCGACTCGGCCGCCGCCTCCCGGGCCAGGCGGTGGTGGGCCTCTGCGTCGAACTCCTCGTCGAGGTCGAGCACCGCCATGCCCTTGTCGACCAGCTCCAGCACGGTGCGACCCGGGCGTCGAGGACCCCCTCGGAGAGCTCCCCCGAGCCCACGGCGGCGACGATCTGGTCGGGGCTGCGCGGCAGGCTGGGTGGCATCTCCAGGTCCAGCCCGTCCGCAAGGGCCGGGACCCGGTGGTAGACCGCGCCCCAGTCGGACACCACGAGCCCGTCGAAGCCCCATTCCTCGCGCAGCACCGTGGTGAGCAGCCAGGGGTTCTCCGACGCCGAGCGGCCGTTGACCTTGTTGTAGGAGCACATGACCGTCCACGGCCTGCAGGCGGTGCCGATCCGCTCGAACGCGGGCAGGTAGATCTCCCGCAGCGTGCGCTCGTCGACCCGGGCGTCGACCCGGAGCCGGTCGGTCTCCTGGTTGTTGGCCGCGAAGTGCTTCCGGCGTCTTCGCCCATTACATCGACGGCGTCCGCACCCTCATCCGGGCCGTGCCCGCCGATTGATCGAGCCGCCCACGGGCCCATTGCTCAGTGCACGCCCTCCATGTGCCGCCGGATCCACGGGCTGATCAGGGCCACGACGATCCCGATCGCGATGACGACCACGCCGTTGATGCCGAAGTAGGCAAACTCGTGATCCGGCGAGTAGAAGCCCGCCAGCACTCCGGACAGCGAGGTGCCGATGCCGACGGAGAAGAAGTACAGCGCCATCATCTGCGCGCGGAACGCCTCCGGGGCGAGCTTGGTCGTCACCGACAGCCCGATCGGCGACAGCGTCAGCTCGGCCATCGCGAACACCGCCAGGATGAACAGCACCGCGACCGCCGGGCTCGACTTCCCCGTCCCACCCGCCATCGTGAGGAACAGCAGGAACCCGATCCCCATGCCGATCACGCCGATCGCGAACTTCATCGGCGTGGACGGCGCGCGGTTGCCCAGCTTCGTCCACATCACAGCGAAGATCGGGGAGAGCAGGATGACCCAGATCGGTTCCTCGGAACCGATCCACGACGACGGGGCGGTCCACCCGAAGAGGTTCCAGTTCATGCGCTCGTCGGAATACACCGCCAGTGTCGTGAAGATCTGCTGGAACAGCGACCAGAAGGCCGCGTTGGCGATGAAGAGCGGGATGAACGCGCGCACCCGGCTGCGTTCCGGCGGGGAAACGCGGCGGCTGCTCAGCATCATCGCGAAGTACGCGATCGAGGCCAGAATGATGACCCAGGTCGTCACCCGGGCGAGGTTGGCCAAGGTGACCAGGCCGGTCGTCAGCACCACCGCGATCACCACCAGGATGCCGACGCCGACGCCCAGCATCTTGACCCGCGCGCTGGGCGGCAGCGGGTTGGGCGGGCGCTTCCCGGCGTTCCCGAGGTTGCGGCGGAAGATGACGTATTGGGTCAGCCCGAGAGCCATGCCGACGGCGGCGGCGCCGAATCCGTAGTGGAACCCGACGTCGGTCTGCAGCAGTCCGGTGATCAGCGGACCGACGAATGCGCCGACGTTGATGCCCAGGTAGAACAGCGTGAACCCGCCGTCAGCGCGCGGATCGCCCTTCTCATAGAGCGTGCCGAGGAGCGACGAGGCGTTCGCCTTCAGTGCCCCGCTGCCCAGGGCGATCAACACCAGGCCGACCGTGACCCCGGAGAGCCCGGGCAGCACGGCGAGCGAGATGTGGCCGAGCATCACGACGAAGCCGCCGTAGAAGACCATGCGCTCCATGCCGACGAGGCGGTCGGCCAGCCAGCCGCCGAGCACCGTGGACAGGTACACCAGGCCCCCGTACGCCCCGATGATGCCGGTCGCGGTTTCCTGCGGCAGCCCCAATCCGCCCTGCTCGAGCGAGTAGTACAGGTAATAGCCGAGGATGGTCAGCATCCCGTAGAACGAGAAGCGCTCCCAGAGCTCCACGCCGAACAGGTTCGTCAGCCCGATGGGATGGCCGAAGACGGTGCGTCCACCAGGTGCCGGGTGCTGCCCGGTTTGTGCTGCGCTGCTCGACATCGCCGTACTCCGCCTCTCGGATCAGACCCCCGGCACGTCAGTCAAGAGCAGCGGTCCTCTTCGCGCAACGAACGATCGCCCTGCGACCTCGATCGGCGCCGGTTCCGGCGACCGGGACCTTGCGCTCGAAGTCGACATCAGCGGGGTTTCGCCGCCGGAGAACCCCCGTCAGGTCGATCTCGAGCTACTTCTTGGCCTTGTCCGCCGAGGAGTCGGTGGAGAGCGCGGCGACGAAGGCCTCCTGCGGCACCTCGACCCGACCGATGGTCTTCATCCGCTTCTTGCCCTCCTTCTGCTTCTCCAAAAGCTTGCGCTTGCGGGTGATGTCACCGCCGTAGCACTTGGCGAGCACGTCCTTGCGGACCGCGCGGATGTTCTCGCGCGCGATGATGCGCGAGCCGATGGCGGCCTGGATCGGCACCTCGAACTGCTGGCGCGGGATCAGCTCGCGCAGCTTGGATGTCATCAGCGTGCCGTAGGCGTAGGCGTCGTCCTTGTGCCGGATCGCGGAGAACGCGTCCACGGGCTCGCCCTGCAGCATGATGTCGACCTTGACGAGGTCCGCCTCCTGCTCGCCCGCCTCCTCGTAGTCCAGCGAGGCGTAGCCGCGGGTGCGGGACTTCAGCGCGTCGAAGAAGTCGAAGATGATCTCGGCGAGCGGCATGGTGTAGCGCAGCTCGACGCGGGTCGCGGAGAGGTAGTCCATGCCGCCGAGCTGCCCGCGGCGGCTCTGACACAGCTCCATGATCGCGCCGATGAACTCCGAAGGCGCGAGGATCGTCGTCTTCACGATCGGCTCGAACACCTGCGCGACCTTGCCCGTCGGCCAGTCCGAGGGGTTCGTCACGGTCATCTCCGTGCCGTCGTCCTTGATCACCCGGTAGACGACGTTGGGCGCCGTCGAGATCAGGTCGAGCCCGGCCTCGCGCTCCAGCCGGTCGCGGGTGATCTCCAGGTGCAGGAGGCCGAGGAAGCCGCAGCGGAATCCGAAGCCGAGCGCCGCCGACGTCTCCGGCTCGTAGGTGAGCGCGGCGTCGTTGAGCCGCAGTTTGTCCAGAGCCTCCCGCAGGTCCGGGTACTGCGAGCCGTCGACAGGGTAGAGGCCCGAGTAGACCATCGGCCGGGGTTCGCGGTAGCCGGTGAGCGGGGTCTGGGCCCCCTTGCGGGCCGAGGTGACGGTGTCGCCGACCTTCGACTGGCGCACGTCCTTCACGCCGGTGATGAGGTAGCCGACCTCGCCGACGCCGAGACCGGCCGACGGCTTCGGCTCCGGCGAGACGATGCCGATCTCCAGGATCTCGTGGGTGGCACCCGTGGACATCATCTTGATCCGCTCGCGCGGCGTGATCCGCCCGTCGACGACCCGGATGTAAGTGACGACGCCGCGATACGTGTCGTAGACGGAGTCGAAGATCATCGCGCGCGCCGGGCCGTCGGCGTCGCCGACGGGGGCGGGCACCTGGCGCACCACCTCGTCGAGCAGCTCCGCTACGCCCTGGCCGGTCTTGGCGCTGACCCGCAGCACCTCCGCCGCGTCGCAGCCGACGATGTGCGCGATCTCGGCGGCGTACCGGTCGGGGTCGGCGGCGGGCAGGTCGATCTTGTTGAGCACCGGGATGATCGTGAGGTCCTTCTCCAGCGCCAGGTAGAGGTTGGCCAGCGTCTGCGCTTCGATCCCCTGCGCCGCGTCCACCAGCAGGATCGCGCCCTCACTCGCCTCCAGCGCGCGGGAGACCTCGTAGGTGAAGTCGACGTGGCCGGGGGTGTCGATCAGGTGCAGGACGTGCTGGGTCGCGCCGACCTTCCACGGCAGCCGCACGTTCTGCGCCTTGATCGTGATGCCGCGCTCGCGCTCGATGTCCATGCGGTCGAGGTACTGGGCGCGCATCATCCGCTCGTCGACGACGCCGGTGAGCTGCAGCATCCGGTCGGCCAGCGTCGACTTGCCGTGGTCGATGTGCGCGATGATGCAGAAGTTGCGGATCAACGACGGCGTGGTGAACGTCTTGTCGGCGAACGAGCTCACAGATCAGGGTTTCCTCTTCGTACGTGGCTGCGTCCATCGTCCCATGCTGTCCCGGCCGGGGTGCGCGAGCGGTTCCCGGACCTCCCCCGCCGCCTGCCCGCGGGCCGTCGCCCGCTTGACGTACCAGATGTTCCAGGCGATCAGGACGGCGAAGGCGGCGATCATCAGCGCATCGCTCAGCCCGACCATCACGCTGATCGGCAGCAGGAACACCAGCGGCACCACGACCAGCGCCTCGAGGATGAGGCCCACGCCCCACACGATCGAGCTGACCCGGTGGCCGCGCCGCACGTCCGGGTCGGTGTCGTACGCCTGGCGGATCTCCGCTTTGCGGGTGGGCTGGAAGCTCTGCGACGCGGCGAGCGTGAGCGGGGTGCCGAGCAGCGTCGTCCCGAGGAACACCAGGCCGACCACCCCAGTGACGATGGAGCCCTTCAGCAGCAGGAACCGCGGGTCGCCGCTGACCAGCGCGAGCACGAGACCGATCCCGAACACCACGAGCATGACGGTGGCGAACGGGTTCAGCTCGCGTTCCCGCACGGCCACCCAGACGATCCGAACGCCCGCCAGGCCGGTGGCCACGAGCAGCGCGGCGAAGTCCGACACCCCCGCGAGGTGCAGCGCGTAGTAGCCGAGGACGGGCAGGCCGACGTCCCAGCCCAGGCCGCGCAGCATCAACCGGGCGGACGGTGCGCCCTGCGGTGCGCTCATGACCGCTCCAGCTCGGTGTCGGGGATCCAGGATCCGTGGAAGCCCGAAGGCACCCCGCGGGGCAGGGTCACGGCCGCGACCGGCGCGCCCGCCACGTCGGTGGCGTCCAGCACGAGCAGCCGCGACGCACTGCCGTCGCGCCGGGTGGTGATCGTCAGCAGCCAGCCGTCGTCCTCGGCGCGGTCCGCGCAGGCCGACGGCACGAAGACCGCCTCGCCCGCCACCGTGTCGGCGCCGACCGCGTGCTCAGTGACCGCGCCCGTGCCGACGTCGAACTTCACCACCGCGGAGCGGCCGACGGCGTAGCGGTAGCGGGCGGCGCGGCCGACGCGCTCGTCGTCCACGGTCGGGAACTCGACGGCCTGGTCGGCGAGCAGCGTCTCGGTGACGGTGCCCGACGCCGGGTCGAGCACCCAGCGGTACATCCGCGCGAAGCCGGTGATCGCGGCCGCGGCGGCGGGCCCGGCCGGGTCGGACCCCAGGCCGTCCCACATCGCGACGGCGTCGGCGGGCGCGTAGCGCGCGGCGTCGAGGACGACCCGGCCGTCGGCGTCGGTGGCCGCGTTGCCGACGTGGAACACGTAGGCGGGGTCGACGTCGAACCAGGTCACCTCGCCCGGCCGGGCGAGCGGCATGAGGCCGATCCGCGCTCCGTAGCTGTCGTCCCAGCCGTAGGGCATGCCGGTGCGCATGCGATCGAGGGAGAACGTCATGGGCAGGTCGAGGAAGACGGCGTGCCGGTCGGTGATCGCGAAGTCGTGCATCATCGTCGGGCCGGGCACCGCGATCTCCGCGCTGGTGACCAGCTCGCCCGCCGCCGAGAGCCGGTGATAGGTGAGGAACGGGGGCGCGAACCCGTAGCCGAAGAAATGCAGCTCGCCCGTCACGGGGTCGGTCTTCGGGTGCGCGGTCATCGCCGTGGTGAGGCGGCCGCGGAAGTCACACGGGCCGACGGTGGCGAGCTCCGGGGTGAGCACGTGCGGGAAGCTGCTCTCGACCAGCGCCATGATCCGGCCCGCGTGCGCGATCACGTGGGTGTTGGCGACGCCAACGGAGCGGTCGACCGTGCCATCCGGCTTGATCATCGACTCGCCTGCCAGCGCCTTCGTGCGCACCCAGCGGTTGCGGTACCACTCGGCCCGGCCGCCGCGCAGCCGGACGCCGTGCACCATGCCGTGCCCGACGAACCAGTGCCGCGACGGCTCGCCGGGCAGGGGGTTGGGGCCGTTGCGCAGGTAGCGGCCGGTGAGCTCGGGCGGGAGCGCGCCCTCGACCGGAAGGTCCACGGCGTCGATCTCGTCCGGAACCGGGGCGAGGTGCCCGGTCATGTGGATCGGAGCGGAGGTCGTCATGAGGAGAGCATGCACGCGTCAGATTCGACATGTCAAGCATGACATGTCGACGTCGGCCGGTTAGGGTGCGTCCATGTCGTTGCCGCACGCCCTGCTCGGCCTGCTCGCCGTCGCGCCGCGCTCCGGATACGAGCTGACGAAGGCGTTCGCGGGCGATCTCGGCCGGTACGCCTGGCAGGCCGGACACACGAGCATCTACCCGGAGCTGGCCCGGCTGGCGGAGCGCGGTCTGGTCGAGGTGACGCACGAGGGCGCGCGCGGCAGCCGCACCTACGCGGTGACCGAGGCGGGCCGCGGCGAGCTGCGCACGTGGCTGCTCACGCCGCCCCGACAGGGGAAAGTGCGCAATGAGCTGGTGTTGCGGATGTTCCTGCTCTCGGCGCTCGACCCGGCCGACGCACGGGCGGTGCTCGTCCGGATCGCGGCGAGCACCGCCCGGGAGGCCGCGGAGCTGCGGCGGCTCCGGGAGGCGGCCGGGCCGGTGCGGCCGGGTCCCGCGGGCTTCGGGCAGCTCGCGGCGGAGTACGGCCTGCGGCAGTACGACGCCGTGCACGACTGGGCGCTCTGGGCGCTCGACCAGCTCGATCGGGCCGATGAGGCGGTGGCCACGACGGCGAGCGCGCCCACCGCGAGCTAGGAGGGGGCTGTCCGCGGATCTGACCGCCGGGCCGTCGGAGTAGCCGCTTGCGCTTTCGGCTCCCGATGTCGTCGGCAATGCTGGAGCGGTCGGGCAGGGACAGGTTCGAGCTGGGACGTGAGACGGTGAGCGGCGCACCAACGATCAAGAAGGCGACGGTGCAAGACTCGGCTTTGCGGTCCGCGGCAGCGCCGCCGGGTCGACACCCGCGTGACCTCGCGGTGGTATTCCTCGCCGCGGGGCTCGTCGCGCTGTGCGCGTACGTGGCGCGGGGGCTTCCCGCCAGTCTCATGGAGATCGCCACCTTCGAGCAGATCCAGCAGATCCCACCGGTCTCGACCGCGCTGTGGGAGGTGATCGCCATCGCGGGCGGATGGGTGGGGATCGCGGTCGCCACCGGAGTAACGCTGTATCTGAAACGGATCAGGCTCGGACTGCAGATCGCCGCGGCCGGGGTGCTCGCCTGGGCGGCCGCCGGCGGGATCCAAGCGCTGGTGGGCCGCAGGCCAATCCCCCCCGAACTGCTCGGCTCCGGCGTGCTGCGCCTCCCGGGGTCGCCCGGGTTCGCCTTCCCGGCGACGCAGGTGGCGGTCGTCGCGGCGATCGTGGTGGTCGCAGCGCCCTACCTCAAACGGCGGTATCGCGGGCTGCCGTGGGTGGCGCTGGTGCTGGTCGCGGCGGCCGACATGTACCTGGGCACCCAGCTGCCCCTGGATGCGCTGGCGGGTGTCGCGCTCGGGTGGGGCATCGGCGCGGCCTTCCATGTGGCGTTCGGCGCCCCGGGACGGCAGACCTCGGAGCCTGCGGTCCGGCGGGCGCTGGAGCGGGCGGGCCTCGCCCCGGAAAAGATCGTTTCCGTCAAGGGGCGCTGGTGGGGGCCGCTCGAATTCACCGTCACCACCGGCGACGGGCAGAAGCTGCGGGTCGAGGCGGTCCGCAGGCTGCACCGCCGGGCGGGCCCGTGGTACCGGCTGCGACGGCTGCTGGCCTCGTTGGACGTCGAGGACGAGCCTCCGCTGTCGAGCATCTACCACGAGACCGATCACGAGGGGCTGGTCACACTGTTCGCGCAGCAGGCGGGCGTGCGGGTCCCGCCCGTGCTGCTGACCTGCGAGGCACGCCACGGCGCACCGCTGCTCGTCCGACGCCAGATCGACGGGCGCAGGCTCGTCGACATGCCCGCGGAGGAGGTCGACGATCGGTTGCTCGACGCGATCTGGGTACAGGTGGCCACGCTGGGCGCCGCCAGGATCGCCCACCACGACCTGCGGGCACGGAACGTCCTGGTCGACCGGGAGGGCAACCCGTGGCTGCTCAACCTCACCCTCGCGAAAGTCGGGGCGTCGACGCCGCACACGGCGCAGGATGTCGCCGAGGCGCTCGTTGCGCTGACGGCCTTCGTCGGAGTGCGGCGCGCAGTCGAGAGCGCCGACCGAGTTCTCGGGCCCGACCCCCTCGAACCGGCGCTGGCCTACCTGCAGCCGCTGGCGCTGCCGCGGCGGATCCGCCAACAGCTCAAGCGCGAACGGTACGAGCTCACCGACCTGCGGGAGACGCTCGCGGAGCGGATCGATCGCCCGATCCCCACCCTGCGCTCGCCGGTGCGCCCAGCGGCCCTGTTGAGCCTGCTGCTGCTCGGGGCGGCCGTCTACACCCTGCTCCCGCAGCTGACAAGCATGCGCGAGGTGATCGCGTCGATGGCTGACGCCGACTGGGCATGGCTGGCCGCGGCGACCGTCGCCGGGTTCGTCGCGATCGTGCTGTCCGGAGTATCGATCATGGGCTCGACCCCCGCCGCGTTGCCGTTCTGGCCGACCACCGCCGTGCAGGTGGCGGCGGCGTTCACCGGTCGCACCACGCCGGGCGGGGTCGGCTTCTTCGGGGTCAACATCGCCTTCCTGGAACGCCGTGGCTTCCGCCGCTCGAGCGCCGTCGCGGTGACCATGCTGAACATGGCCGCGACCAGCGTGGTCGGCGGGCTCTGGTGCTTGATCGGCCTGCTCGGGATCGGGGCGGCGACGCCCTTGGGGGGCCTCCACATCCCGGCGGGATGGCTTGTCCTTGCCGCGACGGTTGTGCTGGTCGTCGCCGCTGTGGTGCTCGCCAGCCCGTTCGGCCGCCGCCGGTTCGTCCGCCCCGCCGTGCCGGTGGTCCGGGAGTTGCTCGCCGCCCTGCGGAAGCCCGTGCGGGCGCTGCAGCTGTTCGGCGGGGTGACCGGGCACCTGGTCGTGTCCGGCCTGGGGCTGGCAGCATGCGTGGCCGCGTTCCATGCGCAGGCGCCGATCCTCGCGGTGATCGCCGTCTTCATGGTCGGTCAGACCCTCGGCCACGTGATCCCGGTGCCCGGCGGGATCGGCCCGACCGAGGCGCTGATGGTCGCCGGACTGAGGGCGTTGGGCATCGTCCCGACCGTGGCCGTGGCTGCGGTGCTCGCCGCCCGACTGCTGACGTACTGGCTACCGGTGCTGCCGGGCATCGCCGTCTTCCGCTACCTCCAGCACCACCGGGTGGTGTGACGCGTCGACCGAGCCATGGTCCGACCGGTTCTTCTCGCACTACCGCACGGCCCGATGGGCGGCCGGACCGTGCAGGTGCGGCAGCGGCCGGATGACATGGATCTGCACCCCGTAGACGAACCAGCCCAGCACGGATGGCAGGAGCCAGCTGGCCGCCCGGTAGAGCAGCACGACCGCGGCGGCCGCGCCGGCCTCGACGCCCGCGCCTGACAGCGCGCTGAGCAACGCGATGTCGGCCAGCCCGGCGCCGCCGGGCAGCACCTGCAGCACGATGCTGACCTGGACGAGCAGGAACCCGATGATCAGCGCGGTCCACGGCACGGTCGGCAGCACCGCGGCGGAACTGGCCGCCAGGCCTGCGAAGTCCAGCGCCCAGGTGCCCGCCGCGATGCCGAGCAGCAACAGCCAGCGCAGCGCGCCGGGGCGCAGCAGGGCGATCCGGGCGGCCCCGCGCTGCACGGCGGCCTCCATGTCGTCGGCCCAGCCGGAACGGCACTCCGTGCACGGGTGGGGAAGGTGCGCCGCCAGCCGCACCACCGGGTGCAGGAACCCCCGCATCACCGTCGGGTGGGTCAGCAGCAGCCAGCCCGCCGGGCCGCCGACCATGATCGCGACGACCACGACACCGGCCGCCGCCGGGGGCAGCCATCCGGCCACCGCCAGCCCCACCGCGCCCAGTACCAGCAGCCACAACGTCGTGAGCAGCCCGGCCAGCAGCACGGCCCACGACGCGAGCGCGGGGTCGGCACCCCAGCGGCGGAATCGGGTGATCGCGTAGGCGATTGCCCCTGCGCCCCCGACGACCGGCACGGTGTTCGTGATCGAGTTCTGCGCGAACGTGATCCCCTGCACGGCCGCGACCGGTATCCGAACGCGACCGACCAGCAGCAGCTGGCGGTGCAGCTCGCCGTAGAGCGCCACCGCGGCCAGGTTGACCGCGACGGCCAGCGCGACGTACTCCCACCGCGCGTCGGCAAGCCAGCTCCGGCTGGCATCGGCCGAATGGATGAGCTTGGGCGCCTGATAACCGAGATAGGCCAGGGCCGCACCCACCAACACCCAGTGCAAAAGGGTCTTCATCACCGACTTCTCTCGCGACCTTTCACCCACGATGGCACGCGCAGGGCGGTTTCGGCGACCGCGCGGGGTTGCGACGGGGTGCTCGTCGGGGGGTGCCGGACGAGTCTGTAACATGGACAGCCGAGCGCCCGGCGTGCTCGCACCATCCCCGCCGCCGGAGCATCCCGACACCGGTGGCAGGAAGAGACCGAGGCAGACGCGTGGCCAATATCAAGTCCCAGATCAAGCGGGTCAAGACCAACGAGAAGCGCCGCATGCGCAACAAGTCCGTGCGCTCGTCCGTGCGCACGGCCGTGCGGAAGTTCCGCGCGGCCGTCGAAGCGGGCAACCCCGAGGAGGCCGCGGAGCTGCAGCGCGCCGCCGCGCGCGCGCTCGACAAGGCAGCCAGCAAGGGTGTGATCCACAAGAACCAGGCCGCCAACCGCAAGTCGGCCATGGCGAAGCGGATCCACTCCGCCGCCTGAGCCCGTTTGGCGCAGCCACGGATCCCGCGGGGTCCGTGGCTTTGTGCTGCCCGGGCCCGGGCTGGTCCGGCGCCGCCGAGATCGACGTGAGTGGGTTTGCCGCGGCGAAACCCCGCTCATTCATCTGACCGCGCCTAGCGACCGCGGGCCGCGCAGATCCGGAGCACTGCGCGCTCCAGCGCGTAGTCGACGTCGGCCGCGGCGCCCTTCACGTCCGCGTTGACCTCCGCGGCAGCCGCGAACGCCGCCGTGAGCGACGCCGGGCTCCAGTGCCGCACCTGCTGCTGCGCCTTGCGGATCTTCCACGGCGGCATGCCGAGCGCGCCCGCGAGCCGGTTGGGGTCGCCCCGCCCCGCGGCACCAACCCGTGCGAGGGTGCGCACCGCATCGGCCAGCGCGTCGGCGATCAGCACGGACGGCACACCCAGCAGCTGCGCCCAGCGCAACGCCTCCAGCGCGCCCGCACGATCACCCACCACCGCCTTGTCGGCCACCGCGAACCCGGACGACTCGGCCCGCCCGCGGTGGTAACGCCGCACCGCCTGCTCGTCGATCATGCCGCCGGTGTCGGCGACGAGCTGGCCCGTGGCGGCGGCCAGCTCCCGCAGGTCCGATCCCACCGCCTCCAGCAGCACCCCGACGGCCGCCTGCGCGATCCGTCCGCCCGCCCGCCGGGCCTCGCCGCGCACGAACTCGGCGCGCTCCTCGTACCGGGTGATCCGGTCGCAGGTGGTGACGGCCGCCTTCGCCTTGCGCAGCCCGTCGACCAGCGCCTTGTTGCGCGCCCCGCCCGTGTGCTGCACCACGAGCACCATGCCGTCGGCGAGATCGCCCGCCGTCTTCAGCACCGCCGCCGTGAGCTCCTTGCCCGCCTCGTGCGCAGCGAGCAGCACGACGACGCGGCCCTCGGCGAACAGCGACGGCGAGAGGCTTTCGACCAGGTCGGCGGGGGTGGTCTCGCCCGCGCGGATTCTGCGCAGCTCGGCCGCCGGGTCGGCCACGCGGGCCTGCGCGACGATCGCCGCCACCGCCCGCTCGACGAGCAGCTCCTCCTCGCCGAGGATGAGCTGCAGCGCGGACGGGCTCATGCGCCCATGGTGGACCAGCGCACCGACAGTCCGTGACACGGCTCCCAGATCGTGGGCATGACTTGGGTGACGGCGGGGCGCTGTCGTACCGTCATCCGCGACAACTGCATATGGCTCATCCAGAGGGGTTGAGGGAACGGCCCGACGACACCCCGGCAACCGGCGACTTTTTTGTAGTCGATCACGGTGCCAATTCCGACCCGCACGACGCGGGGAAGATGAGGAGAACCTCCATGACGCTGACTGCCGATCTCGGCACGTCCACCTCCTTCGATCTCGGCCCGGCCCGGGCGCTCTCGTGCCGCGAGTGCGGCCACGAGACGCCGCTGGCCGCCGAGTTCGCCTGCACCGAGTGCTTCGGTCCGCTGGAGGTCGCCTACGACTTCGGCGACGTCACGCGCGCCGCGATCGAGGCGGGCCCCAAGTCGATCTGGCGCTACCGCCACCTGCTGCCGGTGCCCACCACCGTCACCGAGCACCCCAACACCGAGCCCGGCCTCACCCGGCTGATCAAAGCCGACCGGCTGGGCAAGGCGCTGGGCATCCGCAACCTGTGGGTCAAGGACGACACCGGCAACCCGACCCACTCGTTCAAGGACCGCGTCGTCGCCGTCGCCCTTGCCGCCGCTCGTGAGCTGGGGTTCCGGGTGCTGTGCTGCCCGTCCACCGGCAACCTCGCCAACGCCGTGGCCGCCGCGGCCGCCCGTGCGGGCTGGGATTCCGTGGTGCTCATCCCGTCCTCGCTGGAGCGGGCCAAGGTGCTGACGACGGCCGTGTACGGGGGCACGCTGCTCGCCGTCGACGGCACCTACGACGACGTCAACCGCCTCGCCACCGAGTTGGCGGCCGAGCACGAGGACTGGGCGTTCGTCAACGTCAACGTGCGGCCGTACTACGCGGAGGGCTCGAAGACGCTGGGCTACGAGGTCGCCGAGCAGCTGGGATGGCGGCTGCCGGAGCAGATCGTCGTGCCGGTGGCCTCCGGGTCGCAGCTGACGAAGGTCGACAAGGGGTTCACGGAGTTCGGCAAGCTCGGGCTCGTCGAGGCCACGCCGTACCGGGTCTTCGGGGCGCAGGCCACCGGCTGCTCGCCGGTGGCGCAGGCGTTCGCGGAGGGCCACGACGTGATCCGCCCGGTGCGGCCCGACACCATCGCCCGCTCGCTTGCCATCGGCAACCCCGCCGACGGCCCGTACGTGCTCGACGCGGTGCGGCGCACCGGCGGGGCGGTGGCGCACGTCTCGGACACCGAGGTCGTGGAGGGCATCCGGCTGCTCGCGGCCACCGAGGGCGTGTTCGCCGAGACCGCGGGCGGGGTCACGGTGGCCACCACGCGCAAGCTCGTGGAGTCGGGCAGGCTCGACCCCGACGCCGAGACCGTGCTGCTGATCACCGGGGACGGCCTGAAGACGCTCGACGCGGTGAGCGGCCAGGTCGGGCCCACGGCCACGCTGCCGAGCACGACGAAGGCCGTGCGCGACGCCCTCCGCGCGGTGGGCCGGTAGCCGCCGCGCCAGGCCCGGGCCGTCAGCCCCGGGCGGCGGCGGGCGGGTCGGGCGCGGCGAGGGCCGTCACCGGCGCCGGGCCGGGCACGCGCCGGGCCGCTGTCGCCGCGCCCGCCAAGCCCACCGCCGCCCCGGCGAACGACACGGCGAACAGCGCGGGATTCACGTCGCCGCCCGTGACGGCGTCGCCGAGCACCACGATCGCGACAGTGCCCGGCAGCACGCCGAGAACCGTGCCGACGAGGTACGGGAAAAGCCGCACCCGCGCGACGCCAGCGGCGTAGTTCAGCACCGAGAACGGCACCATGGGGAGCAGCCGCAGCGAGACCATCGCCAGCAACCCGCTGCGGTCGAGCCGCGCGCGCAACCAGGCGAACCCGGGCCGGTGCTCGTGCCGCGCGACGATCGGGCCGCCGACCCACCGCACCAGCCCGTACGCGGCCAGCGCGGCGAGGGCGGTACCGGTGACCGTCAACAACAGGCCCCACACGGCGCCGAACAGCACACCGGCGGCCACGGTGAACACCGTGCGGGGCAGCGGCGCGATCGTGACGACGGCCTGCAACGCCACGAACAGCAGTGGCGCCCACGCCCCGGCCGCGGCCACCTCGGCCCGCACACCTGCGACGCCGCCTGCCCGCATCGCGAGCACGGCGACGACGGCGGCGCCCAGCATGGTCGCCACCGCGGTCACGAGCCGCCCCCACCGCACGTCCCCCACGGTACCGACCGCGCGTGGGCGGCCGCCGCGAGCCGCTGATGATCGCCGCGAGTCGCACACCATGCTGGTCCCGACCACCCTCACGTACGGATCGCCGCGATCTTGCCGAGTGGACGGCCGAACCGTGGCGATCAGGTCAGGGCACGCAGGTGCGGCAGCAGGGCGTGCAGCGCCCGGGCCCGGTGCGACGCCGCGTCCTTCTCGGCCGCCGACAGCTCGGCCGACGTGCGCGTCTCCCCCTCCGGCACGAAGATCGGGTCGTAACCGAACCCGTTCGTGCCGCGAGGTGCGCGGGCGAGGGTCCCGGCCCACTCCCCGTGCACCACCGTCTCGGGCCCGTCGGGCACGACGAGCGCCGCTGCGCACACGAACGCCGCCCCCCGACGCGCATCGGGCACATCCGCGATCTGCGCCAGTACCAGCTCCAGGTTGGCCCGGTCGGCGCCATGGCGGCCGCTCCAGCGCGCCGACAGCACGCCGGGCATCCCGTTCAGGGCGTCGACGGTGAGCCCGGAGTCGTCGGCTACCGACGGCAGGCCGGTGGCGGCCGCCGCGTCGCGGGCTTTGGCCAGGGCGTTCTCGGCGAACGTTGCGCCCGTCTCCGGGGCTTCCGGGAACTCGGGCACGTCGGCGAGTCCGACCACGGAGAACCCGGTCAGCATCCGCCGCAGCTCGACGAGCTTGCCCGCGTTCCGGGTGGCGAGGAGGAGCTTCACGGCAGCTCGCCGGGGTAGGGCTCGGCCAGCGCCGCCGCCTGCAGGTCGATGAGCCGTCGGATGCCCACGAGCGCGGTGTCGAGCATCGCGTCGAGGGTCCGGCGGCTGAACGTGGCGCCCTCCCCCGTGCCCTGCACCTCGATGAGGGTGCCCGTGTCCGTCGCGACGACGTTGGTGTCCACCTCGGCCCGCGAGTCCTCCTCGTAGGGCAGGTCCAACCGCACCCGACCGTCGACCACCCCGACGCTCACCGCCGCGACCTGGCACGACAACGGCTTCGGGTCCGAAAGCCGCCGGTGCGCGCCCAGCCAGGTGACGGCGTCCGCGAGCGCCACGTACGCGCCGGTGATCGCGGCGGTGCGGGTGCCGCCGTCGGCCTGCAGGACGTCGCAGTCGAGCGCGATGGTGTTCTCGCCGATGGCCTTGAGGTCGATGCACGCCCGCAGGGCCCGACCGACAAGCCGCGAGATCTCCTGTGTGCGCCCGCCGATCCGGCCGCGGACCGACTCCCGGTCCCCCCGCGTGTTCGTCGCCGACGGCAGCATCGCGTACTCGGCGGTCAGCCAGCCCAGCCCCGATCCCTTGCGCCAGCGCGGCACGCCCTCGGCGACGCTCGCCGCACACAGCACCTTCGTGTCGCCGAACGCCACCAGCACCGAGCCTGCCGGGTACTTCTGGTAGCCGCGGGTGATCGTCACGGGGCGGAGCTCGTCGTCGGTTCTGCCATCTGCGCGGGTCACCGCGACAGACTAGGCGGGCCGCTCAGACGTCGTATGCGGCGTCCGGCTCCACCAGATCGACGGGCCCGCCGAACGCCTCCTTCGCCTCGGCGAGCAGCGCCTGGGCGTCGAACCACGCGGGCACGTGGGTGATCAGCAGGCGGCCGACGCCCGCCGCGGCGGCGTGCTCGCCCGCCTGCCTGCCGGACAGGTGTACGCCGGGCGGCGGCTCGTCCCACCACTGCGTGACGTGCGGCCAGCTCGCCTCGCACAGCAGCACGTCGGCGCCGCGCGCGGCCTCGACCAGCCCGGCGCACGGGCCGGTGTCGCCGGAGTAGACGAGGCTGCGGTCGTCGTGCTCGACCCGCAACGCGTACGCCTCACAGGGATGCTCGACCGCCCGTGCCCGCACGGTGACCCCGGCGAGCTCGACGCTCCCACCGTCGGCGAGGGGCTGGAAGGCGAAGATGTCGGTCAGATCGGTCTCGGCCCGTTCGGCGTCGCTGGCGGCGTAGGCGGCGGCGAACCGGGTGGGCGCCTCGTCCGGCGCGAGCACGGGCAGCGGCCGGGTGGCGGGGTCGTAGGGGGGACGGGGGTGGTAGCGGCGATGCACGGCGAGCGAGGCGAAGTCGCTGCAATGGTCGGGGTGCAGGTGGGAGAACACGGCGGCCGACAGGTCCCACGGGTCCAGGTGACGTTGCAAGAGGCCGAACGTGCCGTTGCCGAGGTCGAGCGTGAGGTGCGCGTCGCCCGCCTTGACGAGATAGCCCGAGGCAGGTGACGTCGGGCCCGGCCCGCTGCCCGAGCACCCCAGCACGATCAACCGCATGCGGAGAAGTTAACGCGGCCGGGTGTGCCACAGCCACCAGAGACCGAAGAACGGGAGGACGAGCGGCACGAACCCGTACCCGCGGCCGTAGCCGGACCAGACCGTGTCGTCGGGAAAGTCGCGCGCCACCAGCACGGTGAGCGTGCCGACGACCAACACCCCGACCAGCTCGAACCCGACCGCGGCCCAGGCGAGCCGCCGCATCCCCCTGGCCAGGGCGACGGTCGCCACGAGGTAGACCACGCCCGCCAGCGCCGAGAGCAGGTAGGCCAGAGGCGCTTGGGCGAACTTGGTGCCGATCTGCACGGCGGCGCGTGCGGTCGCGGACAGCGCGAAGATCGCGTAGACGGCGATCAGCACCCGGCCGGGACCGGAGCGGGTCGCCCGGGCCGCGGGGTTCGGATCAGACGCCACCGGCCGCCCACAACCCCTGCAGGCGCAGCACCGCCACGGCGGTGGCGACGGCGGCGACGGCCACGACCAGCCCGCCCCATCGCGACGGCCCCTCGTTCTCGTCCGACGCCGTGGCGAACTGCAGCGCGATGGGCAGCACCAGCACCGAGACGACGAGGTAGATGAGGAACGTCGAGCTCTCCGGCAGCACCACCCCGGTGAACACCCGCACGGCCGCGATCGCGGCCTGCACGGCGAGCAGCGCGACCGTGCCGCCAACCGCGAACCGCATCGCCCGCCCGGGTGGGCGGCCGGCGACCGTGATCCCGACGCCGTAGACCGCGAGCGACCCGGTGACGACGAGCACGACGACGACCAGCCAGCCGATCACGGCCCGACGCTACCGCGCGGCCGACCCGTCGGTTCCCCACCCCTACTGCGCACCCCTCGTGGCCACCGCGCACCCCACCGATGGGGTGCGCGGTGCTGCGATGGGGTGCGAGGTGCGAGATCGGTGGGGCCGGGTGAGCCGGACGGCGCGCGCGGGCGGACGGCGCGCGCGGGCGCGTGAGCGGGCCGGACGGGCGAGCCGAGCTAACCTGCCGCCACGCCCAGCCCGGCCACCGCGCCGATCTCCGGGCCCAGGAAGCGGCGGCCCAACCGCCGGAACGGCTCGGGGTCACCGGTCGCAAGGAACTCGTGCGACGTGGGCGGCGGGCCTGCCGGGTCGCGGACGAGGTCGCGCGCCATGAGCAGGCGCACGAGGTCCTTGGCCGTCTCGTCCGCGCTGGACACGAGCGTGACGTCCGGCCCGAGCACGATCTGCACGACGCCCGCCAGCAGCGGGTAGTGCGTGCAGCCGAGCACCACCGTGTCGACCCGCGCTTCCTGCAACGGCGCAAGGTACGACTGCGCGATGCCGAGGATCTGGCGCCCGCTGGTCATGCCGCGCTCGACGAAGTCGACGAAGCGCGGGCACGCGGCCGCCGTGACCTCGACGTCCCGCGCCGCGGCGAACATGTCCTGGTACGCGCCCGACGCGATGGTGGCGCGCGTGCCGATCACGCCGATGCGTCCGTTGCGAGTGGCGGCGACGGCCCGCCGCACCGCGGGGAGGATCACCTCGACGACGGGCACCGGGTAGCGCTCACGGATGTCGACGAGGCACGCCGCCGACGCGCTGTTGCAGGCCACGACCAGCGCCTTGATCCCCCGGTCCATGAGCGCGTCGCCGAGGGCGAGGGCGTGGCGGCGGATCTCGGCGATGGGCAGTGGGCCGTACGGGCCGTGCGCGGTGTCGCCGACGTACACGACGCGTTCGGCGGGCAACTGGTCGATGATCGCGCGTGCGACGGTGAGGCCACCGACCCCGGAGTCGAAGATCCCGATGGGCGCGTCGAGGTCAGGCACGTGCGCGAGTCTAGGTGGCTGGTGTTTTTCGCGTGTCGCTGCCCGGCCCGGCAATGCAGGTCCGTGACAATGATCATGTGACGTTGGGGCGGGCGGATGGGCAGGGCGACCTGTTCGACGATGTGGTCCGGTTCTGTGAGGAGTCGCTGCCGGAGAACTCGATCTACCGGTTCTTGGCCCGGGAGCGGGACCGGTTGTTCCCCGACGAGATGTTCGCCGATCTGTTCAGCGAGCGGGGCCGGCGCTCGGTGCCGCCGTCGGTGGTGGCCACGGTGATGGTGCTGCAGCGGCTGGACGGGGCATCGGACCGGGAGGCGGTCGAGCGATACGCCTTCGACGTGCGCTGGCGCTATGCCGCCGGAGTCGGTGGCCACGGCGGGGCCGGCTGGGAGCGGTTCGCGCACACCGTGCTGGTGGACATGCGGGAGCGGTTGCGCCGCTCGACCCGCCCGGACCGGATCTTCGAGGTCGGGTTGGAGGCGGCGGCCGCGGCGGGGCTGGTCGGGCGGCGGCGGGTGTTGGACTCGACCCCGCTGTATGACGCGGTGGCCACCATGGACACGGTCACGTTGATCCGTTCGGCGCTGCGCGGGCTGCTCGCCGCCGCCGGGTCCGCCGATCCGGGGTTGGCGCTCGTGCTGCGCGCGGCGCTGCGCAGCGGGGACGACTACGCCGGCGCCGGCAAGCCGCAGATCGACTGGGACGACCCGGCCGCCCGCGAACAGTTGATCGACTCCCGGGCCCGCGACGGGTTCGCCGTGCTCGCGCTGCTGGACGGACGCGAGCTCGACGAGCGGGTCGAGCAGGCCGCCGCGCTGCTGGCCACGGTGCTGGGCCAGGACCTGGACACCGGCGAGGACGGGGTGTTCCGGATCGCCCGGCGGGTGGCGAAGGATCGGGTGATCTCCACCGTGGACCCGGACACCCGGCACGGGCACAAGACCGCCGCGCGCGGGTTCGACGGCTACAAGGGCCACGTCGCGCTCGACCCGGACACCGAGATCATCACCGCGACCACGGTCACCCCGGGCAACGCCGGGGACGCCGGTGTCGCCGACGACCTCATCACCGACCTGCTCAACGAGCCGACCCAGCCGGAGCCGACCCAGCCGGAGCCGGACGAGGCCGCAATGGAGCAGGCCCAGCCGGCCCCGCCCGCCCCCGCCGAGTCCGAGACGGCGCCGGCTGAGCCGGAGCAGACCATCTCCGGGATGGCCGAGTCCGGGATGGCCGAGTCCGGGATGGCCGAGTCCGGGATGGCCGAGCCCGGGATGGCCGAGCCCGGGATGGCCGAGCCCGGGATGGCCGGGCCCGGGATGGCGAGTGAGGACCCGGCCGTGGAGCCGCCCACGGTGTACGGGGACAACGCATACGGCACCGGTGAGTTCCACACCCGCCTCGGCGAGGCCGGGATCAACTCCCGCTGCAAGACCCAGAACCCCACGGCGGCGGGCGGGTTGTTCAGCAAGGACCGCTTCGACATCGACCTCGACGCTCAGGCGGTGACCTGCCCGGCCGGGAACACCGCCCCGATCCGGGCGGCCCGCACCGGCGGCGGCACCGCCTGTTTCGGTGCGATCTGCGCCGACTGCCCGTTGCGCACGCGGTGCACCACCGCCGCGGCCGGTCGCTCGATCAACATCGGCCCGCACGAGCAGGCGCTGGCCGAGGCCCGCGCTCGCCAGACCGACCCCGCCTGGGTCACCGACTACCGGTCCACCCGGCCCAAGGTCGAACGCAAGCTCGGGCACATGATGCGCCGCCGCCACGGCGGTCGCCGAGCCCGTGTCCGCGGCACTGTCCGCGTTGACGCCGACTTCCGGCTCCTCGCCGGCGCGATCAACCTTGCCCGGCTGGCCGTGCTCGGCGTGCGCGGATCCGCCAATGGATGGGCAGTGGCCGCCTGACCAGCAGAAATAGGGAGCCTCCGCCGGACCACACCCGAACCGAGCGCCAACCCGGCGCACGATGCGGTTCCGCGGAACCGCATCCAAGCCTCGTCCAGCCACCTCCCGCACGCCCCATGAACCGCACGCCGACCCGGACCCACTCCCGACCCAACCGTTCGACACCAGCCACCTAGGAGGGCTCCGCCCGTGGCGGTCAGCGAAGGCACCACGTCCTGTGGCGAAGTCGCCCCAGACCTAGGGACCGACCCGGGACGGCCCCCGGTCCGCCTTGGCCACCAGCGACGCGCACAGCAGCCCGGCCAGCGCTCCGAACAGGTGCCCCTGCCAGGACACCTGCGGGGCGCCCGGCAGCACACCGAGCAACACGCTGCCCCAGATCGCGAACAGCACGACGGCGAGACCGATCTGCGCGATGCTGCGCGCGAAGAACCCGCGGGCGAGCAGGAACACCAGCCAGCCGAAGATCACCCCGGAGGCGCCGATCGTGGAGGTGTCCGGCGGCCCGACCAGCCACACGCCGAGCCCGGAGAGCAGCCAGATCGTGGCCGTCACCATCGCCCACTGCGCCATGCCCCCGGCCATCGCGAGGAAGCCGAACACGAGAAACGGCACCGTGTTGGCCCACAGGTGCGGCCAGCCGCCGTGCAGCAGCGGTGCCCACAGGATGCCCGCGAGCCCGGGCAGCGAGCGGGACACGACGCCGTCGCCGTCGAGCGAATCGCCGGTGAGCTGGTCGGCCAGCTCGATCACGTACAGCAGCGCCGTGAACGCCAGCATGACGAGCGCGGCGAAGACGGGATGCGGCGGGAGCACGCGCGCGACGGACCGCCGCGAGGCGGGCGCAGGGGCGACCATGCCACCGAGGCTACCCGCGGACGTGAAAATGCGGGTGAGGCTAGGCCCAGAGGTGGCCTTCCAGCGCCTCGGCGGCCTCGTCGAGGGTGCCGGTGTAGGCGCCGGTGGAGAGGTACTTCCAGCCGCCGTCGGCCACGATCAGCACGATGTCGGCCCGCTCCCCCGCGCCTGCGGCCTTCTCTGCGACGGCGAGCGCGGCGTGCAGGATCCCGCCGGTCGAGATGCCCGCGAAGATGCCTTCCTGCTCGACGAGCTGACGGGTGCGGCGCAGGGCGTCGTGGCTGCCCACCGAGTAGCGGGCGGTGAGCACGTCGGGGTCGTACAGCTCCGGGACAAAGCCCTCGTCGAGGTTGCGCAGCCCGTACACCAGCTCGCCGTAACGTGGCTCCGCGGCGACGATCTGCACGTCGGGCTGGTGCTCGCGCAGGTACCGCCCGGTGCCGACGAGTGTGCCGGTGGTGCCGAGGCCCGCCACGAAATGCGTGATCTCCGGGCAGTCGCGCAGGATCTCCGGGCCGGTCGTGCGGTAGTGCGCGTCGGCGTTGGCCGGGTTGCCGTACTGGTAGAGCATGACCCAGTCCGGGTTCTCGGCGGCGAGCTGCTTGGCCATCGCGACGGCCTGGTTGGACCCACCGGCCGCGGGCGACGAGATGATCTCCGCCCCGTACATCGTGAGCAGCTCGCGGCGCTCCTCCGAGGTGTTCTCCGGCATCACGCAGATCAGCCGATAGCCCTTGAGCTTGCAGGCCATCGCCAGCGAGATGCCCGTGTTGCCGGACGTGGGCTCCAGCACGGTGCAGCCGGGTTTCAGCAGGCCCTCGGCCTCGGCGCGCTCCACCATCGCCAGTGCGGGCCGGTCCTTGATCGACCCGGTGGGGTTGCGGTCCTCCAGCTTCGCCCACAGCCGCACATCGGGCGACGGCGACAGCGACGGCAGGCCGACGAGGGGGGTGTCGCCCACGGCCGCCAAGAGGGACTCGTATCGAGCCATCAGCCGCCTGCTACCCGGGTTCCTGTCGAGCCGTGCGCGACGGCAGTCGCGCTCGGGAAGGAAGCACCCCCGGCGACGGCGGGAAGAATCGTGAACGTCGAGTTCTCCCCCACCGGCGCCTCCAGGCCACCGGCGAAGCGGATGTCCTCGTCGTCCACGTAGATGTTGACGAAGCGGTGCAGCTTGCCGTCCTTGACCAGGCGCGCGGCGATGCCGGGGTGGCGCGACTCGAGGTCGTCGATCACCTCCGCAACGGTGCTGCCCTTGGCCTCGACGGACTTCTCGCCGCCGGTGTGGGTGCGCAGGATGGTGGGGACGGAGACGGTCACGGCCATGCGGTGGCTCCAAGGATAGGAATCGGTCGGGCGAGGGCGTCAGGAGTTGTCGGGCACGTCGTCCGCGCCGGTGTGCGCGAACATGTAGCTCTCGACGGCATAACTCTCGACGACGGTGATGTCTTCCTCGGTGACCGCGCCGTCCACGATCCGGTACGACCGGAACTCGGCGGCGCCCGGCCGGGTGGAGACGATCACGTAATGGATGCGCGGGTCGCTGGCAGGCCCGGACGCCAGCTCGATGTCGACCACCGACGGGTAGGCCTCGCTGCGCGTGTGGGAGTGGTAGTTGATGACGGCCCACTCGTCGCGGGCGTCCATCTCGCGCTGGACGCGCAGGTGCTGGGCCGGATCCACGGCGTAGTACGTCGTGGACGAGCGGGCCTCACCCTGGTACTCGTCGTGCTCGCCGAGCAGGACCTCGCGGTGGGCGCGCTCCCGCGCCTCGGCCGCGGCGTCGCCGGACGGCTTCGCGGCGTTGACCATCCGGATCAGCCGCTCCGGCCGCTCCGCGCCCTCCGGTCCCGCGACATAGCCCCACGCCTCGTGGGGGTGCTCTGCCCGGGCGTGCTCGACGATCTCGTCGACGAGGTCGCGGCGGATGACCAGCACGCCCCAAGACTACGGGGCGGGGTCGGCAGACCGCACGTCCCGCCGAGGAGGCTCACACTCGGGCTCACACACGCCGCGGAGCTCGCGCAGGCGGACTACACCCGCATGCGGGCCTGCACCAGCCCGTCCTGGACGAACGTGAGCCAGTGGTAGATGCCCAGGTGGGCGGCGCGGGGATCGTCCGGCTCGAGGTCGTCGGGCATGTCCTCGCTGACGTCGAGCGCGGTGCCCAGCGCGAGCCGGACGTCGTTCAGGGCGGCGAGCCACACGTCACCCTGCGCGGGGGTGAGCGCCACCCGCCCGCCGTGCGCGGGCAGCCCCGCGAGCACCTCGGTGGCGGCGCGGTCCTTGGCCTCTATCAGCTCGGGCTCGTGCAGCGACCGCAGGCCCGCGGCGAGGTCGGCGTCCTCGGTGGTGAAATCCGGCAGCAGGCGGGCGAGCACGCGGTCGTTCGGGCGGGTGGACGGGCCGGTGCGGATGCCGGTGAGCACCGCGAGCTCGTCGGCCGGGGCGTCGGCGGTGCGCTTGGCCAACATCTGGCGCACCTCGTCGAGCAGGCCGCGCAACACCGCGGCCTCCTGCGCGTCGAACGTGCCGACCAGGCGCGCCTTCGCGCCGCGTCCCGCCTTCTTCCAGCCGTTCACGAACTTCCCCTGATCACGAACTGCGCTGCATCGTGGCCCACAGGCCGGCGGCGTGCAGCTTCGCCACGTCGGTCTCGATCTTGTCCTTGTCGCCCGCCGAGACCGCGGCCTTGCCCTTCTGGTGTACATCCAACATCAACGCCGTGGCCTTGGGCTCGGGGTAGCCGAAGAGCTTCTGCAGGACGTACGTGACGTAGGACATGAGGTTGACCGGGTCGTTCCACACGATCGCCTGCCACGGGACATCCGGCGTGACGTTCTCCGAGACAACGGGATCCACCTGGCGGGTGGGTGCGGGCAGCGGCGCGGCCATGTGTCCATGGTGACATCGTCCCGGCCCTCGCCGCACGGGCCTTAGGCTCCTGTTCCATGAGCGGCAGTCCCTCCACGGCGGGCGTGTCCACCGCGCTCCTGACCGACCGGTACGAGCTGACCATGGTGGCGGCCGCCCTCGCCGACGGTTCCGCGGCCCGGCATTGCGTGTTCGAGCTGTTCGCGCGGCGGCTGCCCGACGGACGTCGTTACGGGGTGGTCGCGGGCACGGCGCGGCTCCTGGAGTCGATCAGCCGGTTCCGGTTCGGCGACCAGGAGCTCGCGGCACTGGACGGGGTCGTCGACCGCGGCACGCTGGACTGGCTCGCCGACTACCGGTTCGCGGGCGACGTCGACGGCTACCCCGAGGGCGAGCTGTACTTCCCCGGCTCCCCGATCCTGACCGTCTGCGGCACGTTCGCCGACACCGTGATGCTAGAGACGCTGGCGCTGTCGATCCTCAACCACGACAGCGCCGTCGCGTCGGCCGCGGCGCGCATGGTCACGGCCGCGGCCGGGCGGCCGATCATCGAGATGGGGTCGCGGCGCACGCACGAGTCGGCCGCGGTCGCGGCGGCGCGGGCGGCCTACCTCGCGGGCTTCTCCGCCACGTCCAACCTGGAGGCCGAGCGCCGCCACGGCATCCCGACGGCGGGCACGGCCGCGCACGCCTGGGTGCTCCTGCACGACGACGAGCAGGTCGCGTTCCAGAGCCAGGTCAAGGCGCTCGGCCCGGAGACCACCCTGCTGGTCGACACCTACGACATCCGCCGCGGCATCGAGCGGGCCGTGCGCGCGGCCGGGCCCGGGCTGGGCGCGGTGCGCATCGACTCCGGCGACCTCGGCGAGCTGGCCCGCCAGGCCCGCGACCAGCTCGACACGCTCGGCGCCACGAACACCAAGATCGTGCTGTCCGGTGACCTCGACGAGTACGCCATCGCCGCGCTGCGGGCCGAGCCGGTCGACTCCTACGGCGTGGGCACGTCGGTCGTCACCGGCTCGGGGGCGCCAACCGCGGGCATGGTCTACAAGCTGGTGGAGGTCGACGGGCGGCCGGTGGCCAAGCGGAGCGCGGCGAAGGAGTCCCGCGGCGGGCGCAAGTCGGCGGTGCGCCGGTTCAAGCCGACGGGCACGGCGACCGAGGAGGTCGTGCACGCCGCGGCCGCGCCGCACGCCGTCGGCCCGCACGACCGGGTGGTGCCGGTGCCGCTCATGCGCAACGGCGAGCTAGTCCCCGGTCTGGAGACGCTCGACGAGGCGCGCGAACGGCTGCGCGCGGCCCTGGTGTCGGTGCCGTGGGAGGGGCTGAAGCTGTCGCGTGGGGAGCCCGCCATCCCTACGGTGTTCGCATGAGACGCGCTCTCGTCGTCGTCGACGTCCAGAACGACTTCTGCGAGGGCGGGTCGCTGGCGGTCGACGGCGGCGCAACGGTGGCCGCCGCGGTCTCCGCGCACATCCGAGCGGGCGGGTACGCCCACGTCGTCGCCACCCGGGACCACCACGTCGACCCCGGCGCGCACTTCTCGGCCACACCCGACTACGTCGACACGTGGCCTGCCCACTGCCGGGCGCACACCCCGGGGGCGTCGTTCCATCCGGACCTGGACGTCGCGGGCATCGAGGCGGTCTTCGACAAGGGCTCCTACGCTGCGGCCTACTCGGGGTTCGAGGGCGCCGAGCCGGGTGGGGCGGCGCTGGCCGAATGGCTCACCGAGCGCGGGGTCACCGCCGTCGACGTCGTCGGTATCGCCACCGACCACTGTGTGCGCGCCACCGCCCTGGACGCGGAGCGGGCGGGCTTCACGACCACCGTGCTGCTGGACCTGTGCGCGGGCGTCGCCGCGGACACGACCGAGCGCGCGCTCGCCGAGCTGCGGGCCGCGGGCGTGGTCGTGCGCGAAACGAAGACCTGAGGGTCAGGCGCGGAGGGTGAACGCGGCCAGCCGTCTGCCCAGCTCCGGGTCCTCGTCGGGGGACAGGCCGCCGGTCGCCTCGGCCAGCCCGATGCAGCGCGGCCCGTCGAAGAGGCCGCACGCGTACCGCACCGACGTCTCGTCGATCTCGACCACGCCCACCCGCAGCTGGTGGATGGCCGGGTAGAGCACCTCGACGAGGTACTCGACGCCCAGCGAGCTGGGCGCGAGGCTGTCCAGTGGCCCACCGGTGGGGTAGCCGAGCACGTCGAGGTGCAGCTCGGCGAGCGCGTCGAGGTACCAGCCCGCCAGCGCGACGTTGTTGACGTGCCGGTTGGTGTCCAGATCGCCGAAGCGGGTGCGGAAGTCCACCCGGAACGGGTAGGTCTCGCGCACCCGCCGGGCGGGCTCGGTGGCCGCGCGCGCAGGCTCCGGCGCGTCGACCCGCAGGCCCTCCAGCTCGCCGCGCACCGCGTCGGGCAGGGGTGCCGAGCCGTTCTCGTCGACGTGCACGCTGGTGGACGCGCCCGTGGCCACGCACTCGTCGCCGTCGTAGACGCCGTAGGCGTAGCTGAACGACGACCGCCCGATGTGCGTCACCCCGAGCCCGACCGCGTACGGGCGCCCGGTCACCTTCAGCGGCGCCAACACGTCGACGCGGACGCCCGCGAGCAGCCGCTTCACCTGCCAGTGCTCGCGGGTGGTGAGGTCGGAGTCGAACGCGTCCCGCTCGACGGCCACCCGCGCGTCCTCGAACCACCGCAGTAGCGCGTCGCGACCGAGGCGACGGGTCGGGTCGAGGTCGCTGTAGCGCGCGGTGCGCTCGACGATGACCGGGAACGCGCGGGTTGTCGTCACAAGCCGGGATTATGGCGCACCGCGCAGGCGTCGTCGCCTCCGCGCAGAGCCTGCGTCGTCTGCGCGGAGACGGAGCGGTCTGCGCGGCGGGAATGGTGTCGGGGGCGGCCGGTAGCCTCGATCCGTGCCTACCGCCCAGCTCCCCGGGGTCGGCGAGCTTCTCGACGCCGCCGTCGCCGCCGTCGGGGGCACCCGCCGGGAAGGTCAGGACCGGATGGCCCAGGCCGTGCGCTCGGCGATCGCCACCGGCGAGCACGTCGCGGTGCAGGCGGGCACGGGCACCGGCAAGTCGCTGGCCTATATCGTGCCCGCGATCCACCACGCCATCGCGAAGAACACCACGGTGGTCATCTCGACGGCCACGATCGCGCTCCAGCGCCAGCTGGTCGACCGGGACCTCCCCCGGCTCGCCAAGGCGCTGAAGCCGCTGCTCGGCCGCGCTCCCACGTTCGCCATCCTCAAGGGCCGCCGCAACTACCTGTGCCTCAACAAGCTGCACGGCGGTGACGAGAGCCCCGAGGACGAGCTGTTCGACCCGTTCCAGATCTCCGCGATGGGCCGGGCCGTCAAGCGGATCCACGAGTGGGCCGACACCACGGAGACCGGCGATCGCGATGAGCTCGTCCCCGGCGTGCCCGACAGCACGTGGCGGATGGTGTCGGTCACCGCGCGCGAGTGCCTCGGGGCGACCAAGTGCCCCGTCGGCGACGAGTGCTTCGCCGAGCGCGCCCGCGCGGTGGCCGGGCGGGCGGACATCGTCGTCACCAACCACGCGCTGCTGGCCATCGACGCGATGGACGGGCGGGCGGTGCTGCCCGAGCACGACGTCGTGGTGGTCGACGAGGCGCACGAGCTGGTCGACCGGGTCACCAGCGTCGCGACGTCCGAGCTCACCGCCGCGGCGGTGGGTGTCGCCGCGCGCAGGCTGGGCAAGCTGGTCGACCAGGACATCACCGACCGGCTGACCGAGGCGGGCGAGGGCCTCGGCCTCGTGCTCGACGACCTGCGCCCCGCGCGCTGGGAGACGCTGCCGCAGCCCGCCGCGGGTGCTCTCTCGGCCGTGCTCAATGCGGCCGGGGCAGGTCGCACGGCGCTGGGCGCGGAGCGCCGGGAGGAGCCCCAGGCCGCCGCGGCCCGCAAGATCGCGGAGGCCGCGCTGGACGAAGTGATCGACACCACCGCCCGGCTGCTCAGGTCGTTCGAGGAGCCGGATCCGACGAAGCGCTTCGACGTCGTGTGGCTGGCCGAGGTGAGCGCCGATCGGCACAAGGTGCTGCACGCCGCCCCGCTATGGGTCGGCGGGCTGCTGCGCGAGCGGCTGTTCGGCCGCTCCACGGTGGTGCTCACCTCGGCCACCCTGGCGTTGGGCGGCAACTTCGACGCGCTGGCACGGCAGTGGGGCCTTCCGCTTTCGGCCGCGGGCGGGCCCGTCGCGTCAGCGGCCGCCGGTCCCACCACCGCGCCCGCGGGCGGTCCCGCGGCGGCCGCGAGCGACGACCCGGTGCCCGACCCCGAGGCGCCGAAGTGGTCGGGGCTGGACGTCGGGTCGCCGTTCGCGCACGCCCGCAGCGGCATCCTCTACGTCGCCCGCTCGCTGCCCCCGCCCGGCCGCGACGGGCTGCCCCCCGCCTACCTCGACGAGATCGCCGGGCTCGTCGAGGCCGCGGGCGGCCGCACGCTCGGGCTCTTCTCGTCGATGCGCGCCGCCAAGCAGGCCACCGAGGCGCTGCGCGATCGCCTCGCCACCCCGCTGCTCTGCCAGGGCGACGACGCCACGATGCTGCTGGTCAAGCGGTTCGCCGCGGACGAGCCGACGTCGCTGTTCGGCACCCTGTCGCTGTGGCAGGGCGTCGACGTGCCCGGGCCGTCGCTCTCGTGCGTGATCATCGACCGGATTCCGTTCCCCCGTCCTGACGACCCGCTGGTCGCGGCGCGCCAGCGCGCGGCCGATTCCCGGGGCGGCAACGGCTTCCTGCAGGTCTCGGCCACCCACGCCGCGCTCCTCCTGGCGCAGGGGGCGGGCAGGCTGCTGCGCGGGATGGACGACCGGGGCGTCGTGGCGATCCTCGACCCGCGCCTGGCCACCGCCCGCTACGGGGGTTTCCTGCGGGCGTCGCTGCCGCCGTTCTGGCCGACCGACGACCGGGCGAAGGTCCACGCGGCGCTACGGCGGCTGCGCGGCGAAGTAGCCGGTTGATCGCGAGACCGACGTTCGCGGGGTCCCGACCCCGAAAACATCGGTCTCGCTCCTAGCCGAGCCCGAGACGCTCCCGCAGCCGCTGCGGGCGCAGCCCGAAGACGCCCGACGCCGGGTCGATCTCGGGGAAGGTGGCGATCAGCCGCGCCACGTCGGCGCGCCGGGTGGGGTCGTTGACAGCGTCGCGGGGACGCAAGCCGTCGAGGGCGGGTACGGGCTCGTCGCACCAGCGCTGTTCCATCTGGTCCTGCACCTGGTCGACAACCGCCGGATCCAGCGGTTCGGGCGCGCTCGGCGGTGCCGCACCGAGGTTCGAAGGCGTCCACGTTTCGGACAGCACCGTGCTGCCCGGCAGGAGCTCGGCCAACCGCTCGAGCAGGTCGTCCATCCGCGGCTGGGTGACGGCCGTCGCGACGAGCCTGCCGTCCGCCAGCGCCATCGAGGCGAGCATGCGCGTGAAGCCGCCGCTCGTGTCGCCCGACCAGACCCACCCGTCGTCGGTGCGCTCGAACGCCTCGTCGAGCACGGCGGCGGCGGTGTCGGGCACCGCGAGGACCGCGGTGCACAGAATCAGCTCGTCGCCCTCGACGCTCCTGATCCGCGGCCCGGCTTCCCGACCCGTGACCCATTCGAGCAGGCCGACGCCGTCCCGCTCGTCGAGCAACTCCATGACGGGCCGTTCGGTGCCGGGGTCGACCGGAAGCCGTGCGCCGACGAACTGGTGCCCCGCCCCGTCCGGCACAGCCCGCGCGCACAGCAGCTCTCCGACGGAGGCGCGGTTGCCCAAGGCGGGGTCGCGGACGTCGATCCGGTCGCCGGTGCGCAGGTCGCGCACGGAGACCCCGCGCCCGGTGTCGACCGCCGTGACCTCGTAGACCGTGCGCTCCACGAGCGTCCACGCCTCGGCGAGCAGCCGTTCGTCCTCGGGCAGCAGCGGACCGCGCTCGGCGAGGAACCGCGCGAACAGCCCACCCTCCACCAAGGCGACGTCGAGGACGAGCGGATCGACGGTGGCGGTGTCCAGATCGGGGTACCGGGCGACCAGGTACGGCGCCAGCGCCGGGGCCAGGCCGCTGCGGCGGGTGAGGTAGGCCTGCGCCTTGTGCGTCAGCCAGCCGACCCGCTCGGGCAGCGGCGCCCGCTCGACCTGCCCACGGTGACACTGCTTGAACTTGCGGCCCGAGCCGCACCAACAGGGCTCGTTGCGGCCGAGCTCGCGGGGGGCGGTGACGAAGGGTCGCAGCACCGCGAGATCAGGATCGTCCGCGGCGGCCCCGAGGTCCGACCAGCGCCGCAGCGCCGCGGCCGCATCCCCGCGGTCGGACTCGTACCAGGCGAGCCGCTCCTCGACGAAGTCCCAGCCCTCGTCGAGCCGGGCGGCCCTTCGCAGATGCGACTCCGCGTCCAGCGGTCGGCCGTCGCGCTCCGCCGCGAGCGCTGCGACCGCGGCCGCGACGGCTCCCCGCAGCCCGCGGCCTGCCACCGTGGTCAGACGCTGCGCGAGCGCGACGAGATCCCGCATCCGGTCCGGGTCGTCGTCAAAGCCGAGCAGCTCGTCGACGACCGCCACGAGAATCCGCGGATCCTCCAGGATGTCGAGCGCCGCACGGAGCGCGGTGGGGTCGTCGACGTCCTCGGTGAGCAGCGCATATGCCTGCATGCTCGCCCGGCCGTCCGGGCCCAGCCGGGTCATCAGCCTGCCCGCCCGCCGGACGTCGTGTAGCCGGGCCCAGACCGAGGCGTCGTGGGCGAACTCGCCATCGCGCTGCTCCAGGCCCGCCTCCGCCGCCAGCTCGGACAGCGGCGGGCGCGGCTGGGCGAACGCGGCCGGGTCCCGATGCAGCATTCCGGCGACGAGGTCGACGGCGTCGACCGGCAGCTGCGTCTCGGCGACCTCGGCGTCGTAGCAGGCGCGCAGAGTCTCGATCAGCTCCGGCGACGGCGCGGGTGGCGTCGACAGCGCCTCGACGGTGACGCGACCGTCCTCCGTCACCCGCACGGCGAGCAGCCGACCGACGGGCAGGTCGGCGAGCCAGTGGGGCGGGCCGTGCCAGTGCTCGGGATCCGCGTCGAGGACGACCCCGCCCACCTCCGGCTCGTCGATCCACACGAGCGCGGCGAGGTCGGGCTGCAGGTCGAGGCGGCCATCCTCCTGCTCGGCGGCGGTGAGCCGATGGGTGAAGACGGCGCCGTCGACGAGCACCGGAAGGTGCGCGACCAGGTCGGAGGCCAGCACGACCACCGGGCAGTACGGGTCGTCGTGGAGCTCGCGGTCGACCTCCTCGAGCAGCGACTCCGTGAGCGGATCGTCCGCGGCCAGGCCGAGCTGCTCCGCCACCTGGTGCTCCAGATCGTCGACCGGGATGACGCGGGCGGCGCGGGCGGCGGTCAGATACTGCGCCGTCGCGTCCGCGACCGAGGGCAACGGCAGCCGGTCGAGCGCCGCGTCGTAGTCGTCGGCCTCGAACGTCGAGTTGTCCCGCACGACCGCGACGATCAAGGGCCGCAGCGCCATGACCAGTTGGTCCATGGCGTCGTGGCGCGAGAAGCCCGCCTTGAGGAGCCGGGTGGCGGCGCGCCACACGGCGGGCGGATCGTCGGCCAGGACCTGGTTGGCGATCACGGTTTGCAGCGCCGAGTGGTCCTCGCGGTCGGCCGCGATCAGGTCCGACCGGCCGTCCTCGTCGGCGTAGCTCTCGGCGTCGGGTACGAATCCGAACAGGAACTCCAACCGCGCATCGTCCACGGGGGCAGACTACGGATCGGCTAGCCGAGCTTCGCCTGCAGGGGAGCGGGAAAGCGCGGGCGGTAGCGCACGTCCCCGAGCAGCGCCGCGAGCTCGGCAGCGCGCATCTCCAGCGCCGCGCAGGCCGCGGCGCCGACGTCGACCGTGAGGTGCAGCGCGATCTCGCCGTCGGCCCGCTGGTGCCACCCGCCGACGATCCGGCCGTCGACCCACGCGGTGGGGCCGCCGTTGCCGTTGCGGTCGAACAGCAGGGCGGCGTCGTCGGGGGCGAGGTGGAAGCCGCGCTGCTTCCAGCCCATCGCCGACGGGTCGAGGCCGGGCAGCAGCATCGCCGACGGCGGCGCGGGCGGGACCGGGTCGACGTCGTCGGGCAGCACATAGCCGGGCCCCTCGTCCAGCGCCACCTCGACCGCGCCGACGTCGGCCAACGCCCGCTTCGTGGCGCTGCCGGTCCACCCCGTCCACCAGGCGAGATCGGCGTGGGTGCCGGGCCCGAAGGCCGCGAGCCACCGGCGGGCCAGCCCGGCGGCTGCGGCGCGGGGCTCCACGGCACCGAAGCCCGCGGGCCACCATGCCGAGGTGGCGGCCCACCGGTACTGCCCGTTGACCCACGTGCCGGTGGGGCGGGCCCGGACGACCCGGCCGTCGAAACCGAGCAGGAGCAGCACCCGCGAGTGGGCGGCGATCGTGCCCGCGTACGAGCCCTTGCCGACAGCCAGCGGCACGGCCATCGCGGGCAGCCGGAGGCCGATCTCCCGGGCCGAGAGCGGCCCCTCCTCCTCCAGGAGCGCGAGGATGTCCGCGGACGCCGACGCGAGCCACTGCTCCGGTCGGGCGATGCCCCCGTCGGCGAGCATCGTGAGCGCCAACCGCCGCTGGACCCGGGCCACGTCGACCGTCGCGGCGTGGTGGGCCAGCCGCGCGGCCTCGTGCCCGAACACCCACAACGTGCGGCGCATCGCGTGGTGGCGCACCAGGCTTCGCTCGTCATAGAGGGCGGCGTTGACGGCGGTGAGCGACGGGACGGCCATGCGCGCGGCCGCCGACAGATAGACCGACACCGGGTCGCTGGAGTGCAACGCGACGAGCCCGTCGCTCAGGGCGACAATGTCGTCCGTGTGCGTGGCGGCGACGTGCCGGTGGCGGACGGCCAGCCGCGCGCGTCGCTCGGCGGAATCGACAAACCGGGTGACCACACGCCGAGCCTGCCACCCACGCCCGACAAGACCGGTCCGCCATGGTGAGTCGCGCGTTTCGGCTCGGCGAGTCGCGCGTTTCGACACGGCGAGTCGCGCGTTTCGACACGGCGAGTCGCGCGTTTCGACACGGCGAGTCGCGCGTTTCGACACGGCGAGTCGCGCGTTTCGACACGGTGAGACGCGCGTTTCGGCTCGGCACCCGCACCTCGTCGGTGGCGCCGACCGCCGGGTGTCACCCCGTGACGATGCAGGTGATCGTGCCGGGCGCGACCTCCGTGAACCCCGCGTCGCGGACGGCCACCGCCGCACCCGCCTCGACCGCGCGGCACAGCCCCGGCCAGTCCGCAGGCCCGGCGTCCCGCACGGCGAACGCGGGCACGGCGACCAGCCCGTGCGCCGCCGCATACAGCATGGACGCGTGTCCCACTTGGGCCGCCGCCTTGCCGACGGTCATCTCCAGCGCCGCGTTGACGTGGATCACCGGCACTCCGGGCGGTGGCGGGCCCGGGTCGTCGGACGCGAGGTCGGTGCCGCCGATCTGCAGCCGCGAGACGACCTTGGGCACGTCGTCCACCGGCCCCGGGACGAGCGCCCTGGCCTGCGCCTCCCCGACCGTGACCGTCACCCCGGGCAGCTCCTGCACCGCCGCCCAATGCGCACCGCGCGCCCGTCGGGCGATCTTGCGGATGCGGCTCGCCACCCAGGTCGTCAGCGCGTCGCGCCATTCGTCGGCAGCGCGCGGGTCCAGACAGACGGCGAGCGCGGCGGCCGCGGCGGCCTCGAGCACGGCGGTGCGCTCCGGTGGGGGCCGCTCCAGCCGCAACATGACCGGCATCGCGCGCACCACCCCGTCCGGCTCCGGCGGGATGACGATCGGTCCGCCGCGCCCGGTCGCATAGCGGGCGGCGAGCGGCGCGAGGAGGGCGTGCGCGGGAAACGCGGTCATCGCGACGTTATCCGCGCACGGGCTCCAGGGGGACCCGCCCACCCACGCCGTCGGCCGCGTCGGCACGTTCCACCTCGTCGCGGGTGATGCCGAGGACGAACAGGACGACGTCGAGGTAGGGCGCCGACAGCGCGGTGTCGGCGACCTCGGCCAGCGCGGGCTTGGCGTTGAACGCGATCCCGAGCCCGGCGGTGGTGAGCATGTCGATGTCGTTGGCCCCGTCGCCCACTGCCACACACTGCTCCAACGGCACACCCGCCTCCCGGGCGAACCGGGCCAGCGCGACTGCCTTCCCCGGCCGGTCGACGATCTCGCCGACGACCCGCCCGGTCAGCCGCCCGTCGCGGATCTCCAGCTCGTTAGCGGCGACGAAGTCGAGCGCGAGCTGCTCCGCCAAACCCGCGATCACCCGCGTAAACCCACCGGACACCACCCCGCAACGGAAGCCGAGCCGCTTGAGCGTGCGAATCGTGGTGCGCGCGCCGGGCGTGAGAGTGAGCTCGTCGGCCACCTCGGTGAGCACGGACGCCGGCAGCCCGGCCAATGTCGCGACGCGGGCGCGCAGAGATTCGGCGAAGTCCAGCTCGCCGCGCATCGCCGCTTCGGTGACCGCGCGGACCGCATTCTCGGCGCCCGCTCGCGCGGCGAGCATCTCGATCACCTCGCCCTGGACGAGCGTGGAATCGACGTCGAAGACGATCAGCCGCTTGCTGCGCCGCGCCAACCCGGCCCGCTCGACGGCGACATCGACGCCTGCGGTGCGCGCCACGTCGACCAGCTTCTTGCGCAGGGTGCCGGGCGGGTAGTCCTCCGAGCCCTGGCCCGGCACCGGCGAGACCAGGAGCTCGAGCCCGGTGACGGGGTAGTCGGCGACCCGACGGATCGCGTCGATGTTGGCACCGACGTCGGCCAACGCCCGTGCGATCGACCCGAACGCCCGTGCCGTGATCGGCCGCCCGAGCACCACAACGACGTGCGTCGAGTGCCTGCGCGCGGCCGGGTCGTCGACCATTTCCAGGGAGGTCTGCACCTGCATGGAGATGCTGGCCATGGCCTGCTCGACCGCCTCCTGCAGGCCCTCCGGGTCGTGATGCGCCGTGACGAGCGCGCCCAGCGTGAGCCTGCCCCGGATGACGACCTGCTCGACGTCCAGCAGGTCGACCCCGTGCCGGGTGAGCGCGGCAAAGAGGACGGAGGAGACGCCGGGGCGGTCGGGCCCGGTGACCGTGATGAGGACAGTGGAGCCGGGCACGCGCTAGCGGGCCTCGGGGTCGCTGGACGGGCTCTGCGGGCCCTCGTGCGCCCTCGCCATCCCCTCGAACTGGTCGGCCTGGTGCCCGATGTGCGCCTCGCTGCGGAACTGTTCCACCAGGTGCGGGTAGTGCAGCTCGAACGCGGGGCGCTCCGAGCGGATGCGGGGCAGCTCGGTGAAGTTGTGCCGCGGCGGCGGACACGAGGTGGCCCACTCCAGCGAGTTGCCGAAGCCCCACGGGTCATCGACGGTGACCACGCGGCCGTAGCGGTAGCTGCGGAACACGTTCCAGATGAACGGCAGTGTGGAGGCGCCGAGGATGAACGCGCCGATCGAGGAGATCATGTTCAGCGTGGTGAACCCGTCGGTGGGCAGGTAGTCCGCGTAGCGGCGGGGCATGCCCATGTTGCCTAGCCAGTGCTGCACCAGGAACGTGGTGTGGAACCCGATGAACGTGAGCCAGAAGTGCACCTTGCCCAGCGTCTCGTTCATCATCCGGCCGGTCATCTTCGGGAACCAGAAGTAGATCCCGGCGTAAGTGGCGAACACGATCGTGCCGAACAGCACGTAGTGGAAGTGCGCCACCACGAAGTAGCTGTCGCTGACGTGGAAGTCGACCGGCGGCGACGCCAGCAGCACCCCGGTGAGGCCGCCGAACAGGAAGGTGACCAGGAAACCGAGCGCGAACATCATCGGCGTCTCGAAGGTGATCTGGCCCTTCCACATGGTGCCGATCCAGTTGACGAACTTGATCCCGGTCGGGATGGCGATGAGGAAGGTCGTCAGCGAGAAGAACGCCAGCAGCACGGCGCCGGTGGCGTACATGTGGTGCGCCCACACCGCCGCGGACAGGGCCGCGATCGCGATGGCGGCGTAGACCATGCCCTTGTAGCCGAACAGCGGCTTGCGGCTGAAGACGGGGATGACCTCGGAGATGATGCCGAAGAAGGGCAGCGCGACGATGTAGACCTCGGGATGGCCGAAGAACCAGAACAGGTGCTGCCAGAGGATGACGCCGCCGTTGGCCGGGTCGAACACGTGTGCCCCGAGCTGGCGGTCGGCCAGCAGCCCGAACAGGGCCGCCGTGAGCACCGGGAACGCGATGAGCACCAGGATCGCGGTGACGAAGATCGTCCACGTGAACATCGGCATCCGGAACATCGTCATGCCGGGCGCGCGCATGCAGACGATCGTGGTGATGAAGTTGACGCCGCCGAGGATCGTGCCGAGACCAGCGAGGGCCAGGCCGACGATCCACAGGTCGGCACCGACGCCGGGCGAGTGGATGGCGTCCGAGAGCGGGGTGTAGGCGAACCAGCCGAAGTCGGCCGCCCCGCCCGGGGTGAGAAAGCCCGACAGCACGATCAGCCCGCCGAACAGGAACGCCCAATAGGAGAACGCGTTCAGCCGGGGAAACGCGACATCGGGGGAGCCGATCTGCAGCGGCACGATGTAGTTGGCGAACCCGAAGAGGATCGGGGTGGCGTAGAGCAGCAGCATGATCGTGCCGTGCATGGTGAACAGCTGGTTGTACTGCTCGTTGGACAGGAACTGCAGCCCCGGTTCGGCCAGCTCGGCGCGCATCAGCATGGCCATCAGCCCGCCCACCATGAAGAAGGCGAACGACGTGACCAT
Source organism: uncultured Actinomycetota bacterium (assembly GCA_963822805.1). GTDB lineage: Bacteria > Actinomycetota > Actinomycetes > Mycobacteriales > Pseudonocardiaceae > Pseudonocardia. The sequence continues at coordinate 273,817 of CAWGIV010000017.1, forward strand.
GTACAGGATCGCGATGTCCTTCGGGTCTGTGGTCCGTATCATCTTGAGCAGTACGGAGCCCCTGGGCGACACGCGCGCCGGATAGGGGCGCGACGTAATCGGCTGCGGCGCGACGGCTGTCACAGTGCTCTCCCGGTCGGTGCTGGGCGGGTCACCCCGGGATCCTAGCTCTACTGGCCGTCGAAGTGGCGTCGCGGGCCTGCCCCGATTCAGTGCAGCGGGGTGAACAGCTCCTCGAACAGGTCTGGGGTCGCCGCGGGGCTCGGCGGCGGATCCACGATGTAGAACTCGGTGCCCATCCCGAGGGCGAACATGGCGTCCGGCAGAGCGAGCAGGAAGTGGTCGGGCGCCATCTGGCTGGCGTGCGCGCGCATGGAAGCCCGCTTCTGGCCCACGAAGTCGACGGCCTCGACCCGGTGTGTGATCTCCGACTCGGGCTTGCCCATGTTCGGCGGGATGTCGCCCTCTCGGCCCGACTCGCGGAAGCCGCGTTGCATCCAGTCGCGGTTCACGGTTCCCTGCGCGACGACCGGCACCGCCGACAGCTCTCCGGCCCGCTTGCCCACCCGGTGTACCTGGATGTGGTCGGGGTGGCCGTAGACGCCGTTGTCGTCGTAGATCGTGAGGACGTCGGGCTCCTCCTGGTCGAGCAGCACGGCCAGGGTACGGGCGGCGTACTCGACGTCGGCCTGCCAAAAGCAGAACGGGGCGTCGTTGCTGGGCTCGCCCATCATTCCGGAGTCGGTGAAGCCGAGAAACTCCACGCGCTTGGCCCCGAGCGCCGCCGCTGAGGCGTAGCACTCGGCGGAGCGCCGCATGGCCAGCGGCTCCCCCGGCTCCAGGACGCCCGGCACCGGTTCGCCCAGCTCGCCGCGGGTGGCGAAGACGAGAACGACCCGGTGTCCGGCCGCTGCGGCGCGGGCAAGCGTGCCCCCCGCGGCGATGGCCTCGTCGTCGGGATGCGCGTGGAAGGAGACGATGGTGCCCACGCGGGCGAGCCTACGCAGCGCGGGGGCAACGCAAGCCCACCGCAGGCCGCGCACGAGCGGGACGTGAGCGGGGTTTCCCGCGGCTCAAACCCGCTCACGTCCCGTTCGAGCGCGAAACGAAACGCACGACTCACCGTGCTTGCAGGTCACGGGGCGACGCGCAGCCAACGCGACACGCGCAGCGTCCATGCAGGCAGAGCCAACCACCCGAGCACCGCGGGGATGCCGCCGAGTACGAGCGCCCCCGCCCAGGCCGTTGACCACGTCGGGAGCGCCGCCAGCGCGACCGTCACGACCGCCGTCCCCACCAGCGCCGCGACGCCCGCGCGGCGACCGACACGGCCTGCCCGCGATGGCACGCCCTCACGACGGCAGACCAGGACGAGCCACAGTGCGACCCCCAATCCGCACCCGGCCAGCAGCGACGCCCCGGCAGCGAGGGCCAGCTGCCCGGTGGCCAGCAGCAGCCAGGCAACGGCCGAGAACCCCATCGACGCCACGCCGAGGGCGACGACGCTCGCCCCGCCGAGCACCAGCGCCACGGGGATCAGCAGTGCCGCGCTTGCGCCCGCGGCTGTGCACGCGAGCGGCCAGAGTGCCGCCTGAACGGGGCCCGGCCGCACAACGGCGAGCACCACGAACGCCAGCACCAGCATGTTCGCCAGTGCGCCCGCCACACCCGACCCGGTACCCGCCATCGCCGCGAGCCGCACCGGCCCGCCCGTCGCCCGAGGAAGAACCCGCTCGAGGCCGCTCGTCATGCCGAGAGGAGCCGTGGACCCGCCCGCCTGATACCCCGAACCCGGCCACCACCCGCGGCCACCATCCGATCCGCTGCCACCCGACCCGCTGCCACCCGACCCGCTGCCACCCGACCGGACGCCACCCGACCTGGCCCACTTGCCGACGGTCCCCGACACGATCGAGTGCACCGGGGCGCCAGCGGCCCGCGCATGCCTCGAGGCCGGCGCGCCGCCCGTGGCCGCGCCTGCCTCGCCGCGCCGAGATGGCGGACTCGCCATGGGGGGATGCACGACTCACCCTGGGGAGATCCACGACTCACCATGGGGAAACGCACGACTCACCATGGGCGGACGGGCGGCCCCTCCAGCACCACGTGTCGCCCGGTCGGGAGCGCGACGGTGAGCACCTCGCGCTCGCGACGCAGGCCGACGACGGGAGTGGTCAACTGGCGTACTTGATCACGCCGCGGATGTTCTTACCGTCGTGCATGTCCTGGTAGCCCTGCTGGATGTCGTCGAGACGGTAGGTCTTGGTGACGAGTTCGTCGAGCTTCAGCATCCCGTTCCGGTAGAGCTCGAGCTGGCGCAGGATGTCCCAGTTCGGGTTCGACATCCCGAACATCGCGCCCTGGATGCGCTTCTGGAACAGCGTGACGTCGGCCAATGAGATCGGCACCGGCGTGGTGTCGGCGATGTTGCCGAGTGCGGTCACCACGACCGTGCCCGCCTTGCGGATCGAGGCCATCGCCTGCCCGAGGTGCTCGGGCTTGATGACGCCGACCGTGACGATCGTCTGGTCAGCCCCCTGCCCGTTGGTGAACTGCTTGGCGATCTCGGTGGCCTCCTCCATCGTCTCGACGGCGTGGGTGGCGCCGAGCTCCTGGGCCTTCTCCCGCTTGAAGGCCACCGGGTCCACGGCGATGATGTTCGCCGCCCCCGCATGGGCCGCGCCTTGCACGGCGTTGATGCCGATGCCGCCGGTGCCCATCACGATCGTGGTGTTTCCCGGCTGGACTCCCCCCGCGTTGACCGCGGAGCCCCAGCCCGTGCCGACGCCGCAGCCGACGAGGCAGGCGACGTCGAGCGGAATGTCCTCGGGCACCTTGACGCACGAGTCCTCGGCAACCGTCGTGACTTCGCAGAAGGTCGAGATCCCGCACATCTGGCCTACGGGCTGGCCACCGTCGGCCATCTTCAGGCGGAACGAGCTCGGATCCGACCAGCGCGACCCCGCCAACAACCCGGCGCCGAGGTCGCACAGGTTCTGCATGCCCGAGGCGCACCAGCGACAGTGCCCGCAGGACGGCAGGAACGAGAAGACGACGTGGTCGCCTTCCTTGAGGCCTTTGTTGTTCGGCGCGGCCTTGCTCACGATGCCCGCGCCCTCGTGGCCGCCCGCGAACGGGTAGACGCCGACCGGGATGTCGCCGGTGGCGATGTGGTCGTCGGAGTGGCACAAACCCGACCCCACCATCTTGACCTGGACCTCGCCAGCGCGCGGGTCGTCGACTTCGAGATCCACCACCTCGTACTTGCCCGGTGCCTGCCGAATGACTGCTCCGCGCGTCTGCATGACGGTTCTCCCTTGAACGAGTCTTCTGCCGTTCATAGCAGTACGTACAGGCCATGGGAAGATCTACGTTCCGTTGACGCAGCGCCACGACGGCGTAGTGTCACCGCGTCCGCCGAGCACCGGAGCGCCCCGATGACGGAACCGTTCAACGCCGCCGCGTACCTCACCGAACGCCGGGTCACCGCGGGCGACGCCGACCGGCCTGCGCTGCGTCACCCCCGCGGAACCCACACCTATGGACAGCTCACCGACGAGGTCCGCCGGGTGGCGGGCGGACTGGCCGCGATCGGGGTGCGCCCGGAGGAGCGGGTGCTGCTGTGCATGGCCGACGACGTCGAGCTGGCCACCGGCATCCTGGCCGCGATGTACCTCGGCGCGGTGGCCGTGCCGTGCTCGACGATGCTGACCGGGGGCGAGCTGGGCACGCTCGTCGTCGACTCCCGCGCCCGGGTGCTCCTGGGCAGCAGCCAGTTTGCGGGAGCGGTGACGACGGCCGCCGCCGCCCCCGACCTGCGCCACGTCGTGCTCACCGGCGACACCGCGCCCGCGGTCGCCGGAGTCGCCTGCCACACCTGGGGCGCGCTGCGCGGCGCCGAACCGCTGGCCGCGCCGTACGCGTCGTGGACGGAGTCGCCAGCGCTGTGGCTCTACACCTCCGGCACGACGGGCTCCCCCAAGGGCGCGATGCACCGCCACGTCGACATCCGCCAGGTCTGCGAGACCTACGCCCATCAGGTGCTCGGCGTGGGCCCCGACGACGTCTGCCTCTCGGCCGCCAAGCTGTTCTTCGCCTACGGCCTCGGCAACAGCCTGCTGTTCCCGCTCTCGGTGGGCGCGAGCGCGGTGCTGGAGCCGTCGCGGCCCTCGCCTACGCTCTTCGCCGAGCGGATCGTCGAGCACGGCGTCACCCTGTTCTTCGGCGGCCCGAGCTTCTGGGGTCCGCTGATCGCGGCCGATCTGCCGCGGGAGACATTCGCGACCGTCCGCAACGGCGTCTCGGCCGGTGAGACTCTGCCCGCCCGGATGTTCCACGCGGTCAAGGAGCGGTACGGCTTCGAGATCCTCGACGGCATCGGCTCCACCGAGGCGCTGCACATCTTCATCTCCAACGTCGCGGGCAAGGTCGTGCCGGGTAGCTCGGGGTTCCCGGTGCCCGGCTACCGCGTCGAGCTGCGCCGCCCCGACGGCACCGTGATCGAGGGCCCGGACGAGCCGGGGATGCTGTGGGTGGCGGGCGAGTCGCTCTGCACGGGCTACTGGTGCCGGACCGGGGTCAACCGCCTCGTGTTCCACGGCGAGTGGATGCGCACCGGCGACACCTACGTGCGCGGCGCCGACGGCAGCTGGACCTGCCTCGGCCGTTCGGACGACGTGCTCAAGGTCGGCGGCATCTGGGTGAGTCCCACCGAGGTGGAAACGCGCATCCTGGAGCACCCCGCGGTCGCCGAGGCCGTCGTCGTCGGGGTGCCGGACGCGGATGGGCTGGACAAGCCGGTGGCCTACGTCGTCGCGATGCCCGGTGCCGTGGTCGACGAGGCGGACGTCATCGCGTTCTGCCGGGCCGGGCTCGCGGCGTTCAAGCGGCCCCGCAAGGTGATCACGGTGGCGGAGCTGCCGAAGACCGCCACCGGCAAGATCCAGCGCTACCGCCTGCGCGCCCTGGGCGCGGCAGGCCCTGCGGCAACCTCGGGCGCGATCGCCCGTCTCTGAGTGATGTTCTGTATGATGACGCCATGGAGGCCGTCACTCAGGTCGCGTTCCAGCTCGATCGGCAGCGGCTGATCGAGGTCGACCTCATGGTCGAGCGGCACGAGTTCCGCTCGCGCGCCGAAGCGCTCCGCGCTGCGGTGAACGAGTTCCTCGCCCGCCGCCGCGAAGAGCGGATCGACGCGGAACTCGAGGCGGGCTACCGGGCGCGGCCTAACGGCGACGAGGAGCGTTCGTTGGCCGAGTTGAGCGTCGAGGGCCTGCGATCGGCCGACCTTGACTGGTAGGCCGCCGCGCCGCGGGGAGATCTGGCTCGCCGACATGGACAAGGTCCGCCCGGCCGTCGTCATGCATCGCGACTTCGCCGGGCGATCGCTGAACGCTGTGCTTGTCGCGCCGTTGACGTCGACTGTGCGGGACATCCCGACCGCCGTCCGGCTCGGCCCCGACGACGGCCTCGACCGCGAGTGCATCGCCGCGATGGACAACTTGACGCTGCTGGCGAAAGGCCGGTTCGTACAGCGGATCGGCCTGCTCAGTCCGGAACGCATGGAGCAGCTCTGCCAAGCCCTCGCGATCGCCGTCGCGTGTGGCTGACCCACTTGTCGGCCTCGCAGACCGGATTGACACGTCGCAGACCCCACAGACCCTGCGAAGCGCACAGCGCCCCTGCGAAGTCGGCGCCCGGCCGGGCGCGGCGGTAGCGGGGGCCGCCGCGTCAGCTCTGCGGGCGGGTGCGGCGGGCCGGCACCGACAGGTTGAGCTCGACCGGGAAGGGCTCGGCGAGCGTCAGTGTCGCCCCGGCCGCAGCGCGTGCGGCCTCGACGTAGCCCGCGCCGTGCAGCGCGTACGCGACCGCCGACGCGCCCGCGCCGTCGAGCTCCACCCGCAGGTAGTGCCCGATGCCCGCCGCCGCGTACAACGGCGGCTTGATCGCCCGGTCAGCCGCGGCGCTGCCCGGGCTGACGATCTCGACCACCATCGCGACGTCGGCTGCATCCGTGACGGCTCCATCGGCACCCGGATCGGTAACCACCGCGATGTCGGGGATGAGGATGCGCTGCGGCCCGACCCGAATATTGATCGTCGCGAAAACCTCGAACGCGGCAGGCGCGACCGCGTCAAGGGCCCTCCACAACGGCGATGACAGGCGCTGATGGCGGCGCCCGGCGTACGGGCTCACCAGCAGCCCGCCGTCCAGCATCTCGATGCGCGGATCCTCGGGCAGGGCGAGGAACTCCGCTTCCGTCCACGGACCGTCGTGATCGAGCAGCGCGTCGGCCGCCGAGGCGGGCTGGGCCATCGCCGTGTCACCTCCGGGTTCGGAGCCATGGTCGCACGATGGCAGGCGGGACCGACAGTTTCCGCCGGGCTAATCTTCTACAACTTGTTGACGTAGTTTTGTCCGCTTGTAGACTCTCGCCCATGACGCAGGTGTCGTTCGACGCGGACCCGGCCCGGTACCGGCACTGGAAGCTCGACGTCGACGGGGAGATCGCCTACCTGCGGCTGGACGTCGCCGAGGACGGCGGCATCGTGCCGGGCTACGAGCTGAAGATGAACAGCTACGACCTGGGCGTCGACATCGAGCTGTACGACGCCACCCAGCGGCTGCGCTTCGAGCATCCGGGCGTGCGCGCGGTCGTCGTCACCAGCGCGAAGGACCGCAACTTCTGCGCAGGCGCCAACATCCGGATGCTTGCCCAGAGCTCGCACCCGTGGAAAGTGAACTTCTGCAAGTTCACCAACGAGACCCGCAACGGCATCGAGGACGCCACCGCACACTCCGGGCAGACCTGGATCGCCGCGGTCAACGGCACCGCCGCGGGCGGGGGCTACGAACTGGCGCTGGCCTGCGACCAGATCCTGCTGGTGGACGACAACTCCTCGACGGTATCGCTCCCCGAGGTGCCCCTGCTCGGGGTGCTGCCCGGCACCGGCGGCCTCACCCGCGTGATCGACAAGCGCCGGGTGCGCAAGGACCGCGCCGACGTGTTCGCCACGAAGGCCGAGGGCGTGCGCGGCAAGCAGGCGGTCGAGTGGCGGCTGGTCGACGAGGTGGTCCCGAAGCGGCGCTGGGACGAGACGGTGCGCGAGCGCGCGACGGCCGCGGCCGCCCGGTCGAGCCGCCCACGCGATACCGCCGGGATCCCGCTCCCGCCTCTGCAGCGCGAGGAGACCGAAGACGGCATCAAGTACCGGCACGTCGAGGCGGGCTTCGACCGGGACGCGGGGCTGGTGAACATCACCGTCTACGGGCCGGAGGGCGACGTCCCCGACACCGTCGAGCGCGTCCACGAGCTCGGCGCCGACTTCTGGCCGCTGGCCATGACCCGTGAGCTCGACGACCTCATCCTGCGCCTGCGCGCCAACGAGCTGGAGCTGGGCACCTGGGTGGTCCGCACCAAAGGCCACATCGAGGCCGCGCTGGCGTTCGAACGGGTGATCGCCGAGCACTCCGGTTCCGACTGGCTGGTCAACGAGATCCGCCACTACTTCAAGCGCGTGCTCAAGCGGCTCGACGTCACCTCCCGGTCGCTGGTCGCGCTGATCGAGCCCGGCTCCTGTTTCGCGGGCGCACTGCTGGAGCTGGCGTTGGCGTGCGACCGCCAATACATGCTCGACGGGTTCATGGAAGACCACGACGAGGAGGGCGAGCCCGCCCAGATCGTGCTCTCCGCGTCCAACTTCGGCACGTTCCCGATGGGCAACGGCCTGTCCCGGCTGGGCTCGCGGTTCTGGGGTGACGACGAGACGGTGGCGAAGCTGCGCCAGGAGACCGACCGGCGCATCGAGGCCGTCGAGGCGCTGGAGCTGGGCCTCGTGACCGACGCCCCGGACGACATCGACTGGGCAGACGAGGTGCGGATCATGCTCGAGGAGCGGGCGTCGCTGTCGCCCGACGCGCTCACCGGTATGGAAGCCAACCACCGCTTCGTCGGTCCCGAGACGATGGAGACGCGCATCTTCGGCCGTCTCACGGCGTGGCAGAACTGGATCTTCGTGCGGCCCAACGCGTCCGGAGACGACGGGGCGCTGCGCCGCTACGGCACGGGCCGCAGGGCCGACTTCGACCGCAGGCGGGTGTGAAAGATGCCGATCGACTACTCCGAGAAGATCCCGAACAACGTCGACCTGGCGGGCGACCGGAGGCTGCAGCGGGCGCTGGAGAGCTGGCAGCCCAACTTCATCAACTGGTGGAAGACGATGGGGCCTGCCGTCCCGACCGAGGACGTCTACCTGCGCACCGCCGTCGCCGTGGGACGCGAGGGGTGGGCGCACTTCGACCACGTGGTCATGGAGGACTACCGCTGGGGCGTGTTCCTCGCCGAGCGCAACTCCGACCGGCGCATCGCCTTCGGTGAGCAGAAGGGCGAGCCGGTCTGGCAGCAGGTGCCCGGCGAATACCGCGCCGACCTGCAGCGGCTCATCGTCATCCAGGGCGACACCGAGCCCGCCTCCGTGGAGCAGCAGCGCCGCCTCGGCGAGACCGCGCCGTCGCTGTACGACCTGCGCAACCTGTTCCAGGTGAACGTCGAGGAAGGTCGTCACCTGTGGGCGATGGTCTACCTGCTGCACGCCTACTTCGGCCGCGCGGGTCGCGAGGAGGCCGAGGCGCTGCTGCAGCGCAACTCCGGCGACCTCGACTCCCCGCGCATCCTCGGCGCGTTCAACGAGGAGACGCCGGACTGGCTGTCGTTCTACATGTTCACCTACTTCACCGACCGGGACGGCAAGTACCAGCTCGGCACCCTGAAGGAGTCGGCGTTCGACCCGCTCTCCCGCACCTGCGAGTTCATGCTCAAGGAGGAGGCGCACCACATGTTCGTCGGCACCACCGGCGTCGACCGGGTGGTGGCCCGCACCGCCGAGCTGATGCGCGAGCACGACACCGAGGACGTCGCCCCGCACGGCGGCATCCCGCTCGACGTGATCCAGAAGTACGTGAACTTCCACTACTCGGTGTCGCTGGACCTGTTCGGCTCCGAGAAGTCCACGAACGCCGCCAACTACTTCACGGCCGGGCTCAAGGGCCGCTGGCAGGAAGAGCGGCGCAAGGACGACCACGTGCTCACCGAGGACGGCAGGCACATCGAGACGATCCGCGACGAGGCGATCACCACGGAGGAGGTCTCGGCGCTGGTCGCGCTCAACCACGACCTGCGCACCGAGTACGTCGCCGACTGCCAGACCGGCATGAAGCGGTGGAACCGGGTACTGGCCAACGCCGGGATCGAGCGGCGGCTCTCGCTGCCGCATGTCGGGTTCAACCGGCATGTCGGACTGTTCGCGGGCCACCACGTCACGCCGGCCGGGGACCTCGTCGGCGCGGACGTGTGGGCGGCGAACCGCGACAGCTGGCTGCCCACCGAGGCCGACAAGACCCACGTCCGCTCGCTCATGCGCCCGGTCTACGAGCCCGGAAAGATGGCGAGCTGGATCGCCCCGCCCATGAAGGGCATCAACGACAAGCCGGTGGACTACCAATACGTCCACCTCCCGTAGCCGAGATTGCACTGAGCGGGGTTCGAGCTCGCCGAAACCCCGCCCAGTGCAATCTCGGGGGTCGCGTCCTCAGTAACGCCTCGGCCGCGCCCGGCGCTGAGGGGACGGACGGTTCCCCCGGGCCTGCGCTCCCCCGCGCCCACCCGTCCTTGACGAGGAGGGCGCGTGCGCTCTGGCGTGGACGTCGCCGCGGGCAGCGAAACCGACGCCGAGCTCGAGACGGCGCTCGCCGCCGCGCGCGCGGGCGCCGAGTGGGGCTTCGTCGTGCTCTACCGCGACCTGCAGCCCCGCCTGCTCCGCTACGCGACGGCGCTGGTGGGGGCGGAGGCGGAGGACGTCACGGCCGAGACGTGGCTGCATGTCGCCCGCGACCTGCACCGCTTCGAGGGCAGCATCGACGGCTTCCGCGGCTGGGCCAGCACGATCTGCCGCCACCGGGCCACGGACGTGGCGCGGGTGCGGGCGCGGCGCCCACACGTCGTCGGCGACATCGGCGACATCGGGGCTGTCGCCGAGCCGTCAGCGCCCACCGACACCGCCGACGACGCCCTGACCGGCCTGTCCTCCCGCGCCGCGATCGCGCTCATCGCGTCGCTGCCGCAGCGGGAGGCGGAGGCGGTGCTGCTGCGGGCCGTCGTCGGGCTGGACACGATCGCCACCGGCGCGGTGCTCGGCACGAGCGCGGGCGCGGTCCGCATCGCCGCCCACCGCGGGCTCAAGCGGCTGGCGCGGATGCTGTCCGAACAGGCCGACGATGACAGGTAACGGCAGGCGGGAGCGCCGCGCTGAGCGGGGGGAGATGCGCACACCCCGATCCCCCCGGCTGAGCGGGGCCGCCGCCGAGGAGCTGCTCGACGGTCGCGGCCCGGACGCGCCGCTGACGTGGCTCCTCGCTGCGGCCGCCGCCCCCGGCCGGGCCGAGGAGATCGCGGGCGAGGCCGCGGCCAGGGCCGCCTTCTCCGGGGCGGGCGCGACGACGGCACCGCCCGTCTGGACGCCGCGGCGCGCGTTCCCGCCGCGGCTGTTCGCCGCCAAGGCCATCGCCCTGATTCTGCTGGCGGCGGCGGGCGCCACCGGCGGGGTCGCGCTGGCCGAAGGCGCCTCCGCCGCGCACCCACAGGCCGTCCGCCCACGCCCGCCCGCCGCACGGGCGGTACGACCACCCGTCGTGCCATCCGCCCCGACCTCCGTCGGGCAGACGTCGACGCCCACCCCGACCCACCCGACTCCCACCCCGATCCCGACCGCGCCTACGGCGGCGAAGCCGTGTGCCGCCCGGTCCGCCGCGGCATCCTGCGACCAGCGCACGACCTATCGCGACGCGCCGTCGTCCGTTGTTGCGGATTCCTCCTCCCCGCACCGGGCGTTCTCCTCCCGGGAGCAATAGGGTTCCCGTGTGGATCGCGACGAGAACCCGACCCAGACGATCGACGCGTGCGCGCCCGACCCGCATACGGTCGACCGGTTGCTCGGCGGCGCCCATCACGACCCCCATGCGGTGCTCGGCGCGCACCCGCACCCGAAAGGCACCGTCGTGCGGGTGCTGCGCCCGCACGCCGACGAGGTGCACGTGGTGCGCGTCGGTGGGGACGACCAGCCGCTCGTGAAGGTGCACGAGGCGGGCGTGTTCTCGGGGCTCGTCCCGGGGCCGCCCGCGGACTACCGCCTCGCCGTCCGCTACGGCGAGCGCGTCGACATCGTCGACGACCCCTACCGCTGGCTGCCGACCCTCGGCGAGATGGACCTTCACCTCATCGGCGAGGGTCGCCACGAGCGGCTCTGGGACGTGCTCGGCGCCCACGTGCGCACGTACGACACCCCGGCGGGCGCGGTCACCGGCACGAGCTTCGCGGTCTGGGCGCCCACGGCGCAGGGCGTGCGGGTCACCGGCGACTTCGACGGCTGGACCGGCTGGGCGCACCCCATGCGCGCGCTCGGCAGCAGTGGCGTGTGGGAGCTGTTCGTGCCGGGCATCGGGTCGGGCACCCGCTACAAGTTCCGCATCCTCGGCGCGGACGGGCGGTGGCGCGAGAAGAGCGATCCGCTGGCGTTCCGCACGGAGATCCCGCCCGCCACGGCGTCCATCGTCGACGTCCCCACCCACGAGTGGGGCGACGAGGCGTGGATCAGCGGTCGGGCGCAACGCAAGCCGCACGCAGAGCCGATGAGCATCTACGAGGTGCATCTGGGTTCGTGGCGGCCCGGGCTGGGCTACCGGGAGATCGCCGAGCAGCTCGTCGACTATCTGGCCGAGACCGGCTTCACCCACATCGAGCTGCTGCCCGTGGCCGAACACCCGTTCGGCGGGTCGTGGGGCTACCAGGTCACGTCGTACTTCGCCCCGACCGCCCGGTTCGGCACCCCCGACGACTTCCGGTGGTTCGTCGACTACCTCCACCAGCACGGCTACGGCGTGCTCGTCGACTGGGTGCCCGCGCACTTCCCGCGCGACGAGTGGGCGCTCGCGAAGTTCGACGGCACCCCGCTCTACGAGCACGCCGACCCACGCCGGGGCGAACAGCCCGACTGGGGCACGCTCGTGTTCGACTTCGGTCGCAAGGAGGTGCGCAACTTCCTCGTCGCCAACGCGCTGTACTGGATCGACGAGTTCCACATCGACGGCCTGCGCGTCGATGCCGTCGCCTCGATGCTCTACCTGGACTACTCCCGCCCCGAGGGGCAGTGGCTGCCCAACGTCCACGGCGGCCGGGAGAACCTCGACGCGGTCGCGTTCCTGCAGGAGATGAACGCGACGGTATACGGGACGTACCCGGGTGTCGTGACGGTCGCGGAGGAGTCGACGGCCTGGCCGGGGGTCTCGCGGCCCACCCACCTCGGCGGGCTCGGCTTCGGCTTCAAGTGGAACATGGGGTGGATGCACGACACGCTCGACTACGCCGGACGTGACCCGATCTACCGCGGCTACCACCACAACCAGTTGACGTTCTCGCTGATGTACGCGTTCAGCGAGAACTTCGTGCTGCCGCTCTCGCACGACGAGGTGGTGCACGGCAAGGGCTCGCTGTGGCAGCGGATGCCCGGCGACGCGTGGAACAAGGCGGCCAACCTGCGCGCGCTGCTGGCGTACATGTGGGCGCACCCGGGCAAGCAGCTGCTGTTCCAGGGCTGCGAGTTCGGGCAGGAGCGCGAGTGGTCCGAGCAGCGCTCCCTGGATTGGCACCTCCTCGACGACCCGCTGCACGGCGGCATCAAGGCGCTCGTCGGGGACATGAACCGGGCCTACCGGGAGATGCCCGCGCTGTGGACGCGTGACTCCACGCCCGAGGGCTTCTCCTGGATCGACGCCAACGACTCCAGCGGCAACGTGCTGAGCTTCCTGCGCAACGGCGTCGACGCGGACGGCAGGCCCACCGTGATGGCGTGCGTCGCGAACTTCTCCGGCACCCCGAAGCCCGACTACCGAGTCGGGCTGCCGTTCGCAGGCCGGTGGCGCGAGGTGCTCAACACCGACGCCGAGGCCTATGGCGGCTCGGGTTGGGGCAACTACGGCGGCGTCGACGCGGAGCAGGTCGTTTGGCACGGGCGGCCTGCGTCGGCCGTGCTGCAGCTCCCGCCCGCCGGGGTGCTGTGGCTGGCGCCGGAGCCGTTCGATGGCGCGGTCCCGCGGACCGCGGCCGCGTCCGACCCGGCCCCCGCCCCGTCGGCCACAGCACCGTCCGATCCGGCCCCCGCCCCGCCCGACCCGGGGCGGCCCGCGGTCCCACCCGCGACCGATGCACCCACCGACTCCGTCATCCTGGAGCCTGCCGACGACGCGATTGCGGCGCCCGCGGCGGCAGGGTCGGCCGCCACCGGCCCGGCCGAGCCCACACTCGGTGCCGCCGTAGCGCCGCAGGAGTATCCGCCGGTGTCCGACCTCGAGTCCGGCGCCGACCCGGACACCGACGCCGGCGGGCAGGCGACGTTCGCCGACCCCGCCGACGAGCCCACGGTCTCGGTCTCGACAGGCCGGAGCGGCGCGGGCCGCTGGGCGTCCGACGAGGACACGGTCCGCATCCCGACGGGCGACCCTCAGCCCGCCGACGAGGCCACCGACACGGCCGAAGACGCGCTCGACGACGGCGACGACGACGGCCCGGCGGGCACCGCAGAGCGCAACAACACGGCCCAGTAGCCGAGGAGGATCACGAGGTAGAGCGAGCGCCCCGTGGCGACCGCGGGCACAACCGCCGCGTTCCACGCCACGGGGATCACCGCCACCGCGAACATCACCGTGGCGGTGGCCGTTCGACCGAGCGCGATCAACACGAGCACGCCGGGCCAAAGCAGCATCAGGTAGTTGTGCCAGGCGATCGGCGACAGCAGCAGCCCCGCCGCCAGCACCGCCCACACCGCCGTGCCTGCAGGCGCAACGCGCCGCCGGTGCCGGGCCAGCACCACCAGAGTGCCGCCGAGCACGAGCACGCCCGCGGCCAGCCCGAGCGTCGGCGGCAGCCCCAGGCGCACCGCGAGCCCCGGCAGAGAGGCGTTGTCGACCGTGTCGGGCACGGGCGAGCTGAACGCGATGCGCAGCCAGGTCAGGCCGCTCGCCGGGCCGCACACCGCGACCCCCACCAGTGACGCGACCACCGCCGACGCGACGCCCGCCCGCAGCGGTGCCCACCGGCGCTGCGCCACGTACAGCAACAGGACCGGTGCGAGCGAGGGCTTCAGCGACACCGTGATCCCGAACAGCACAGCGGCGACCACGGCTCGTCCCCGCCGCTCCGCCAGCCAGCCCGCCACCAGCCCGACGAGCAGCAGCGGGTAGATCTGGCCCAGCACGAGCGTGCCGTGCAGCGGCGACGACGCGAGCACCGCCGCCATCACGAACACCACGGGCACCGGTCGTAGCCGCAGCTCACGGGCCACGATCAGCAGCGATCCGAGCACCATCACCACGCACAGCCCCACCCACACCCGGTACGCGGTGAGCGCGTCGAGCCACGCGAACGGGGCCAGCAGCACGGTGAGCAGTGGTGGGTTGAGGTTGGTCAGCTTGGCGGGGGTCGCATAGATGTCGCCGCCGTGGGCCAACGCGACGGCCGAGTGCCAGAACGTGTCGAAGTCGACGTGCACCTCGTACATGTCGGTGGTCGGGATCATGACCGGGAGCGGCGGGTACACGACGTCGAGCCACACCATCGCCACCACCGACGCCACGGCGACGACACCCGCCACCAGCCATCCGACGGCGGGGCGGGAACGCGGCAGATCCAGGCGCACGGGTGTCGACGCTAGCCGCCCGGGTCGAGTTCCTCCGAAACGCCTCCCCGGTCGGGCCGCCCTGGGCATCATCACGCCATGTCCCGGACCACCCCGCGCTCGTCGGCGTACTGCCGCCGGGCTGCTGACGGCCGGGTGCAGCCAGGTGGTCCCGGGGCAGCCGAGCGCCGCAGCGCCGCGGCGCCCGTCGCCGACGTCGCCCGGAGGGCGGCCACCGCGCTACAGGACCGGTGCGCGGTGGCCGCGCAGGGTCTGGCGGCGTGATGTCCCGGCGCCGCGGGCTACCGCATCCGTCGCGCGACCGCACCCGTCGCACGACCCCGCACCCACCGCACGACCTCGCACGCCAGCGCGTGACCCCGCACCCACCGGCGGGGTGCGAAGTCAAGCCGAGGGGTGCGCAGTGCGCCGAGGGACGTGGGCTGCGACTAGAACAGCGCCCGCGCCAGCGAGCGACGGGCCGCCGTGACGCGGGGATCGTCGCTCGGGAACAGCTCGAACAGGCCGACGAGATGCTCGCGAGCCTTGTCACGATCGCTGCCCGCGGTGCGGCCCACCGTCGCCACCAGCCGTTCGAACGCGGCCTCCACGGCGTCGATGGCCACCTCGGCGTCGGCCGCGGCGAGCTGCGCGTCGACGTCGTCGGGCGCAGCGTCCGCCCGCGCGATCGCGCCCGGGTCGGCGTTCTCGGCCCTGGCCAGGAACCGCACCTGGCTCAGCGCCGCCTCGGCCTGCTCGTTGCCCGGCTCGGCCGCGAGGATGGCGGAGTAGGCGGCCTCGGCGGCGGCCCAGTCGCCCTCCTCGACGGCCTGCTCGGCGGTCACGAACCGCGGGTCGTCGGGCTCCTCCTCCGGTTCAGCGCCGCCGCCTTGCCGCAGCTCGGCCTCGCGGATGCCCGGCATGCGGTCGCGCAGCGCGTCGAGCAGCGTCGAGATCCACTTGCGGACGTCGGGTTCCGGGAGCGCCCCCGAGAACCCGTCGACGGGCTGCCCGGCGACGACGGCGACGACCGTCGGAACCGACTGCACCCCGAACGCCTGACCGATGCGCGGGTTGGCGTCGATGTCGACCTTGGCGAGCACCCATGCGCCGCCCGCCGCCGCGGCGAGCCGTTCGAGGACCGGCGACAGCTGCTTGCACGGCTCACACCAGGTGGCCCAGAGGTCGACGACCACAGGGACCTGCATCGACCGGTCGATGACCTCCGCCTGGAAGGTCTGCTCGGTGACGTCCACGGCGAACGCATCGCCCGCCGCTGCCCCGTCGCTTCCGGGAGCGGTCTTGGCGCGCGCGGCCGCCTCGGAGCGAGCTTTGACGGAGGCGAGATCCACCGCGCCCGCAATGGACAGCGCGGCGGGGGAAGGTGCGGCCGCACGGGCACGGCCACGGGGATCGGGTCGGGACACGCCGTTCATCCTGGCACGACGCTGCCGTCCGTGTTGCGGGGCGGGCGGCCTTCGTCACCTTGCGGAGCCGCGCGGCGCCGACGCCGTCCGGACGATCACCGTTCTGGCGGAGAACCCAGCGCCGAGCCGCGCTCGTTGAGCAGTCGAGAGTGACGGCAGCGTCGCTCTGCGTACATATCAAACGGGCCGCGGCACCGCGGCAACCTTCCCCGGAGGAACTGCATGAGCTCCGAGAACGACGTCGCCGACCGCCTGCTCTCCGAGGCACGGAAGAAGACCGCCAAGCAGGACAGCCCGAAGATGGGCAAGGTGGGGCTCATCGTCGGCATCATCGGCGTGATCGTCAGCCCGATCTCGATCCTCGGCTGGATTGTCGGCGCGGCCGCGGTGGGGGCCGGCGTGGTGGCGGTGCGCCGTCCTGTCTCGGTGAAGCGCGGCAAGATCACCATTGTGCTGGGCGTGGTCGCGATCCTCATCGGCATGTTCTTCTTCACGCTGAACTTCGCGATGAACTGAGCCACGGGCCGCGTCGAGAGGGATCACCGCACGGTGGTCCCCTTTCGCGCCGCGACCCGGTCCGCCGCCCAGCCCGACCCACCGCCCAGCCCGACCACGGTTCGGCCTCGCCGCGGCTCGATGCAGGGGCTCAGCCGTCGGCGTCGCCGCGCAGCGCCTGTTCAACGCGCTCGACCTTGGCCGTCAGCTGGCCCCGGTTGTGCGCCGGACGGATGTCCGCCTTGAGCACCAGGCTCACCCGTGGAGCGCGGGCCTGCACGGCCTCGACCGCCTTCTTCACCACGGCCATCGCCTCGTCCCACGTGTCGGCCTCGATCGTCGTGAACATCGAGGTGGTTTCGTGGGGCAGGCCGGACTCGCGGACCACCCGCACGGCCTCGGCGACGATGTCACCGACGCTCTCGTCACCGATCCCGGCGGGCGCCACGCTGAAAGCAAAGAGCATGCCGAGGAGCCTGCCGTACACGGTGCCTCGGCCGCGACCCGCCGGTGCGGACGCTGCTAGCGTCGCCCGTCATGACGTCCCGCGAACCGCTGCCGTTCGACCCGATCATGCGGGCGGCGACGCTATGGGAGCGGCGGATCGGGCCCTCGCGGACGATGGCCGCCGTCACGAGCATAATGCGGGTGCAACAGATCCTCCTCTCGGCCGTTGATGGGGCACTGCGCCCGCACAACCTGACATTCGCCCGCTACGAGGCACTGGTGCTGCTCACGTTTGCCCGCAGTGGCAGGCTTCCGATGCGCACGATGGGCGAACGGCTCCAGCTACATCCCACGAGCGTGACCAACATCGTCGACCGGCTGCAGGCCGACGGTCTCGTGCGCCGAGTGCCGCACCCGACCGACCGGCGCGCCACGCTCGTGGAGATCACCGAGGCGGGGGCCGCGCTGCGGGAAAAGGCCACCTACTCCGTCACGACCATCGACTTCGGGCTCGTCGGGCTGGCACCCGAGCAGGAATCCCTGCTGACCGAGCTGCTCGGGAAGGTGCGCCGGGCGGCGGGCGACTTCATCTGACACCCACCCACCCAGCTCCGTCCTACCGCACGACCGGCGTGAATGGAGCAGTCCCGGCCCCTCCCCCGCCCAGCCCCCGCACGCACCCCGCTCCCCGTCGCTCGATCCCTCACCCGGGCCCCTCGCCCTCCGGAGGCCCTTCCCCACCTCCCGACCCGCCGTTCCCCGGATGGGACGGCCGTGACCGCCGATGTGGACCGTTGCGGCCAGCCGGAGGCGGATCGACACGTCGACCGCCCGGCCACGACCGCATCGTGCGGCTGCTCCGGACCGCTCGCCTGCCGCGACGCCGACCGCATCTGCCGACGGCCAAATAGCCGCCCACCGCGCCGCCTGCCGAGGCCGCGATCACACACACCGAGCACGTCGTCACGTCCATCTCCGCTCCTCATCGGCATTGACGCCTGTTGCGCCAACACCACTGACGCTAACCGGCCGCACCGACAATCCTGAGCCGACTGAACCCGCAGCAGCCATCCAATGCGCTGCGTGCCGCCCGGCACGCCCGCGCTGGTCGGTCACCCACATGGACCCGACGCCTACCCCGGCGGGGGCGGCCATGCCTCACCGCGGCCCGTACCCCGCCGTGAGCCCGGCAGCGTCGCGCGCCCGCTGGCGGGGCATGCCCGTCGTGATCGCCGCAGCCGGGACATGAGGTGTGCCTACGCACCTCATGTCCCGGCTGCGGTGATCACGTCGACCGTCGACCGCATCCATCCGACCGGTCCACCGATCGAGCTCGCCGACCTGCACCGCTGGCGCGGGCACACCCTCGCGCTGCTCGGCGATGCGGCCACCGACGACCTGCGTCGGGCGCTCACGGCGCGTCCGCGCGCGATCCGCCACCGCGCCGAGGTGCTCGCGGACCTCGCGGTTGCGCTGGCCCACACCACTCCAAAGGAGGCCGCCGACTACGCTGGTGAGGCCCGCAGCCTCGCGCTGCGCATCGGTGCCCCGCGCATCGCCGCGCGCCTCACCGCGGGCCGTGCCCCCGTGAGCCTGGCAGCGTCGCGCGCCCACCGCCGGGGCATGCCCGTCGTGATCGCCGCCGGTGTTCACCCTGGGCGACAGGGATCAGCCAGGCCGGGCTCCAACTCGTCGGCCGCAGCGAAGGGATCCAGCTCGCCCGCCACCACCCGTTTGGCCAGGTCGGCGAGGCCTACGCGGCCCTCGACGCCGGCAATGCGGGCGCGCAGCCGGGCCACCGCCACCGCCTCGATCTCGGCTTCGGCGCGCGCGACCCGCCGTCGTCCACGTTCGCCCGAGCGGTCCGACCACCGCCGATGCGCGTCGAGCGCGGCCACGAGCTCGGCCACCCCTTCGCCGCGGGAAGCCACGGTTCGCAGCACCGGAACGGTCCACTCCCCGCGCTCGCCGCGTCCGATCATATGACGCAGCTCGCGCACCGCCTGCGTGGCGCCATCCCGGTCGGCCTTGTTCACGACGAAGAGGTCGGCCACCTCGAGGATCCCGGCCTTCGCGGCCTGCACGCCGTCCCCCATGCCCGGCGCCAGCAGGACGACGGTCGTATCGGCCAGGGCGACGACATCCACCTCGGACTGGCCGACGCCGACCGTCTCGATCAACACGACGTCGCACCCCGCCGCGTCGAGCACCCGCAAGGCCTGCGGCGTGGCGGCCGCGAGCCCGCCGAGTTGGCCGCGGGTGGCCATCGACCGGATGAACACGCCCGGATCCTCGGTGTGCTCGGCCATCCGCACCCGGTCGCCGAGGAGGGCGCCCCCCGAGAACGGTGAGGACGGGTCGATCGCCACCACCCCGACCCGGTCCCCCCGCGCGCGAAACGCTGTGAGCAGGGCGGATGTGGTGGTCGACTTGCCGACGCCCGGCGGCCCCGTCAACCCGACGACGTGCGCGCGACCGACGTCGTCGGCCAACGCGGCCGCCACCTCACGCGCGCGTGCACCCCCGGCTTCAACCAGGGAGAGCAGGCGCCCGACGGCCAGCGGCTCACCGGCACGGGCCCGGGCGACGAGCCCCGCAACGTCCGGGCCTGTCACACCGTGGCCTCCTTCCGCCGTGCCGACATCCTCCGAGGGTGCCACCCGCCCCGATGGGTGCCGCGCCCAAATGGCCGACACGCCGTGCCGGAAACCACGACTCGCCGTGCCGGAATCGACGACTCGCCGTGCTCGAAACGACGACTCGCCGTGCCGGAAACCACGACTCGCCATGGGTCAGGGGGCGGGGACCTTCACGATCAGCGCGTCGCCCTGGCCGCCGCCGCCGCAGAGGGCCGCCGCGCCGACCCCACCGCCCCGCCGCTTCAGCTCCAGCGCCAGGTGCAGCGCGAGCCGGGCGCCGGACATGCCGATCGGGTGGCCCAGCGCGATGGCCCCACCGTTGACGTTGACCTTCTCCTCGTCGAGGCCCAGCTTGCGCGCCGAGACGATCCCGACGGAAGCGAACGCCTCGTTGATCTCGACGACGTCCAGGTCGGCCGGGGAGATGCCCTCCTTGGCGCACGCCTTCTCGATCGCGTTGGCGGGCTGCTCGTGCAGGCTCGCGTCCGGCCCGGCGACCACCGCGTGCGCGCCGATCTCCGCCAGCCAGGACAGCCCCAGCTCCTCCGCCTTCGCCTTGCTCATGACGACCACGGCCGCGGCCCCGTCGGAGATCTGCGACGCTGACCCGGCCGTGATCGTGCCGTCGGACGAGAACGCCGGACGCAGCTTGGCGAGGCTCTCGGCGGTGGTTTCGCCGCGGATGCCCTCGTCGGTGGCGAACTCCACCGGGTCGCCCTTGCGCTGTGGGATCCGCACCGGCGCGATCTCCTCGGCGAAGATCCCCTTTTCGGCGGCGGCGGCCGCCCGCTGGTGCGAGCGCGCCGAGAACGCGTCTTGCTCTTCGCGCGTCAGCCCGTAGCGGCCGTTGTACTTCTCCGTGGAGGCACCCATCGCGACCTGGTCGAACGCGCAGAACAGGCCGTCGTGGGCCATGTGGTCGATCATGGAAACATCGCCGTACTTGAAGCCCTCCCGGGACTTGCCCAAGAGGTGCGGCGCCTGCGTCATCGACTCCTGGCCGCCCGCGACGACGATCTCGAACTCCCCCGCGCGGATCAGCTGGTCGGCCAACGCGATGGCGTCGATCCCGGAAAGGCACACCTTGTTGATCGTGAGCGCGGGCACGTCCATCGGGATGCCGGCCGCGACGGCCGCCTGCCGCGCGGGGATCTGGCCTGCGCCCGCGGTGAGCACCTGACCCATGATCACGTACTGCACCTGCTCGGGCGCGACCCCGGCCCGCTCCAGGGCGGCCCTGATCGCCACACCGCCGAGCTGGGCGCCGGAGAAGCCCTTGAGCGAGCCCAGCAGCCGTCCCATCGGTGTGCGGGCTCCGGCGACGATCACCGACGATGACACATGTCCTCCAACGGCTGCGATGACGGGATAGACGTGACGATACCCGCAGGTAAGGGCGTTTCCCGGTGACGGAAGCTACATTCCCCATCTATGGGAGAGCACAGAATCCTCGGCATCGACCACGTCGGCATCGCCGTCGCGGACCTCGATGAGGCGATCGCCTGGTACGGCGAGGCGTTTGGGCTCGTGGCCACGCACGCCGAGGTCAACGAGGAGCAGGGAGTGCGTGAGGCGATGCTGTCGGCGGGCGACGGCTCCGACAACGCTGCCGCGGTCCAACTGCTTGCCCCGCTGCGGCCGGACTCGGCGATCGGGAAGTTCCTCGACCGCAACGGCCCGGGAATCCAGCAGATGGCCTACCGCGTGGTCGACATCGAGGCGACCTCGGACGCGCTGCGGGCCCAGGGCAAGCGCCTGCTTTACCCCGAGCCGCGCCGGGGGACGGCCGGGTCGCGCATCAACTTCCTGCACCCGAAGGACGCGGGCGGGGTGCTCGTGGAGCTCGTGGAGCCGGCGCGGTGAACGTTGGTTAACCGATTCACGTACCGATTAAGCGTCGTGACCCCGGTCACAGCCCACCCCGCTGGGTCGGGTAGCCCCGATTACCATACTGTGCAGTAACGTTCGGGATACCACGCAACGCTGAGGCGGGAGGCCAACGCCGTGCAGGAGATCCTCGACGCGATCCAGGCCGAGCAGTTCGACGCGCTCGCCGGAGTCGCAGTGCCCGACCACTACCGCGGCGTCACGGTGCACGCCGACGAGGTCGACATCTTCGCGGGCATCCCCTCCGCGGAAAAGGACCCCCGCAAGAGCCTGCACGTCGACGAGGTCGCCACACCCGAACTCGGCCCCGGTGAGGCCCTGGTCGCGGTGATGGCGAGTGCCATCAACTACAACACGGTCTGGACGTCGATCTTCGAGCCGCTGCCGACGTTCGGCTTTCTCCGCCGCTACGGCCGCATCTCGCCGCTCACCGCCCGGCACGACCTGCCCTACCACGTCGTCGGCTCGGACCTCGCGGGCGTCGTGCTGCGCACCGGTGCGGGGGTCAACGCGTGGAAGCCCGGCGACCGGGTGGTGGCGCACTGCCTCTCCGTGGAGCTGGAGAGCCCCGACGGCCACGGCGACACCATGATGGACCCCGAGCAGCGCATCTGGGGCTTCGAGACCAACTTCGGCGGCCTCGCCGAGCTTGCGCTCGTCAAGTCCAACCAGCTCATGCCTAAGCCCGCCCACCTGACCTGGGAAGAAGCCGCGGCCCCCGGCCTGGTGAACTCCACCGCCTACCGCCAGCTCGTCTCACGCAACGGCGCGGGAATGAAGCAGGGCGACACCGTCCTCATCTGGGGGGCGTCCGGCGGCCTCGGCTCCTACGCCACGCAGTTCGCACTCAACGGCGGCGCGACGCCCGTCTGCGTCGTGTCGTCCCCCCAGAAGGCGGAGATCTGCCGGTCCATGGGCGCCGAACTGATCATCGACCGAACCGCCGAGGGCTACAAGTTCTGGCGCGACGAGCACAACCAGGACCCCAAGGAGTGGAAGCGCTTCGGCGCCAAGATCCGCGAGCTGACCGGCGGCGATGACCCGGACATCGTCTTCGAGCACCCGGGCCGCGAGACGTTCGGCGCGAGCGTCTACGTCACCCGCAAGGGCGGCACGATCGTGACCTGCGCCTCGACGTCGGGCTTCGAGCACCAGTACGACAACCGCTACCTCTGGATGAACCTCAAGCGCATCGTCGGCTCACACTTCGCCAACTACCGTGAGTCGTATGAGGCCAACCGGCTGATCGACAAAGGGCTCATCCACCCGACCCTCTCGAAGGTCTACCCCCTGGAAGAGACCGGGCAGGCGGCGCTGGACGTGCACACCAACAGCCACCAGGGCAAGGTCGGGGTGCTGACACTCTCGCCCCGAGAGGGACTCGGTGTCACCAACCCGGAGAAGCGGGCCCGACACGTCGACGCCATCAACCGCTTCCGTGGGGTCTGACCAGCACCCTCTGCACCAAGACCGGCTGCGATCGGCCCGGTACGGTGAGCGCATGGCCGGAGACTCCGCTGCGCCCCTGTCCCCCGCCGGATTCGAGGTGGTGCGCCGAGGGTACGACCAGGAGCAGGTGGAAGCGCATCTGCGCAGGCTCGACGCCGAAATGCGGATCTTGGCCACCGACCGGGACGCGGCCGTCGATCAGTCGGAACAGCTCACCCGCGAGCTCGACGACTCGCGGGCACGCGCGGAGCGCCTACGCGCGCAGGTCCGCACGCTGGTGAGCCCGCAGCCGAGCGTCCAGGGCATGAGCGAGCGGATGCGTTCGATGCTGCGGATGGCCGAGGAGGAGGTCGCCGAGATGCTGCAGCGGGCGGACGCCGAGGTCGCGAAACGCCTGCAGGACGCCGAGCAGCTCGCGGCCACGATCGTCGAGGGCGCGCGTTCGGAGGCCGACGCCATCCGCATGCAGTCGAAGTCGGAAGCCGAGGCCGCCGAGGAGAAGGACGCACGGCGCCGGGCCGAGATGGAGGCGGCCGAGCGCGTCCACCACGAGCGGCTCACCACCACGCGCGCGGCGGCCGAGCGGGAGATAGCCGAGGCCCGCGCCCGCCTCGCGGGCGACCGGCAGCGACACACCGATGTTGCCACTGCTGCGGACGGCGCCGCTGAGCGCCGCCGAGCCGACGCGTGGGCGGAGTCCGAAGCTCACCGCAAGCAGGTCGAGGCCGACTTCCACGTCGCCATGGACCAGCGCCGCAAGGAAGCGCTTGCCGCACTGACGGCCGAGAAGCTCGCCACGCGTGCGGCCACGGAGGAGATGCGCGAGCGCGTCCACGCCGACAGCCGTCGCATGATCGAGGCCGCGCAGGCGGAGGCGACGCGCATCGTGTCCGAGGCCACAGCCGAGGTGGCGCGGCTGCGGGCCCGGCGGCAGCGCATGGTCGAGCAGCTCACGGCCTCGCGGGCCGAGCTCGGCGCGCTGGTCGACGCCCTCGGGCCGCTGCCGGACGAACAGGCCGCTCCCGCGCCATCCCAGGCCGCCCCCGCGCCACCTCGGCCCGCGTGCGCGCCGTCCGAGACGGCCACGCCGCCCACTGGCCCCACCCCGGCGAGCCCCACTCGGGCGGCCGAACCAGCGACCGCGAGCCCAACGCCGGCGAGCCCCACTCGGGCGAACACGACCCCGGCAGGCGCGAGCCCCACCTCGGCGCCCCCCATCACGCCCGCCGACAGGGCGACCGCAGGGCCCGGCCCGTCCGGGGCGGCGGCCACGACCGCGAGCCCCACTCCGAACCGCAGGCCCACGCCACGACCGACCCGCTGATCGCCCCGAACGGGCCGTGCCGCTGCCGCCGACCACCGCCACGGCCTGATCGCAGCGATCATGGCGGCGCGCCGACCCGGTGGCCCGGGCTCGCTACCGCCGACGGCCGGGTCTACGGCGGGCCCGCGCGGCCCAGCACGGCGTGTGCCAGTGCCGCCGCTCCTCGACCGTGCCGTGACCCGCGGCGGGCCAGGCCACCACGTGTGGGCTGCCCGCCGCGACGACCTGGTCGCACCCGGGGCAGCGGTAGTCGCGGGTCGCCGCCGACCCGCTGACCTGCCGCACCTGCCACTCCCCGTCCGCCGCGACCTCGACGCGGGCCGCCGCGGCCGAGCGCAGCGGCACATGATCGTCGCGCCGGCGGTTGACCCGAGCCATGGGCGTTAGCGCCCGTTGTAGTCCCGGAACCCGTGGCCGGTCTTGCGGCCCAGCCGCCCCGCTGTCACCAGGTGCTCCAGCAGCGGCGCGGGCGCGAACCCCGCGTCGCGGAACTCGCGGTAGAGCGACCGCTCGATGGCCAGCGCCACGTCCAACCCGACCACGTCCAGCAGCTCGAACGGCCCCATCGGCAGCGCGCAGCCGGTCTTCATGGCGGCGTCAATGTCGTCGACCGTCGCGTAGTGCGCCTCCAGCATCTTCACCGCGTCGTTCAGATACGGGAACAGCAGCGCGTTGACAATGAATCCCGCGCGGTCCCCGCAGCTCACCGGGACCTTGCCGAGCCGCTCGCACAGCACGCGCACTGTGGCCGCGACGTCCGGCGCGGTGGTGACCGGCGAGACGACCTCAACGAGCTTCATGGCGGGCGCGGGATTGAAGAAGTGCATCCCGATCACGTCGGCAGGCCGGGCGGTCGCCGCCGCGCACTCCACCACGGGCAGCGACGACGTGGTGGTGGCCAGGATCGCGCCCGGCTTGCAGATCTCGTCGAGCGCGGCGAACACCGCCCGCTTGACGTCCAGCTCCTCGGCGATGGCCTCGACCACGAGGTCGACGTCGGCGAGATCCTCCAGCCGCGTCGTGCCGCTGATGCGCGCCAGTGTTGCGTCGCGCTCCGCTTCGGTGAGCCTGCCGCGCACCACGCCCTTCTCGAGCGACTTGCGCAGCGTGCCGAGTGCGGCCGCCACCTTCGACTCACTGCGCCCGCGGACCACCACGTCCAGCCCGGCCGTCGCGAGCACCTCGACGATGCCCGTGGCCATCGTGCCCGTGCCGACGACGCCGACCCGCTGCACGTCCCGCACCGAGACGTCCTCGGGCAGGGCGCCGGCCGGGGTGTCGGCGTCGGGCACCACCTTCGAGCTGTGTGGCTCGGCGTAGGTGTAGAAGCCGCGCCCGCTCTTGCGGCCCAGCAGGCCCGCCGTGATCATCTGCTTGAGCAGCGGCGTGGGCGCGTGCAGCTGGTTGCGGGACTGCGCGTACATCGTCTCGAGGATCTCGTACGCGGTGTCGAGGCCGATGAGATCGAGCAGCGCGAGCGGGCCCATTGGGTAGCCGCAGCCGTAGCGCATGGCGGCGTCGAGGTCCTCGCGGGTGGCGTAGTGCTGCTCAAACATCCGCGCGGCGTGGTTGAGGTAGCCGAACAGCAGCGCGTTGGCGATGAAGCCTGCCCGGTCCCCGATCACGACGGGCACCTTGTCGAGCGTGGCGGCGAAGGCCTTGAGGTCGTCGATGACGTCGGGCTCGGTCACCACGGTGCGCACCAGCTCGACGAGCCGCTGCACCGGCGCCGGGTTGAAGAAGTGCATGCCGACGACCTTGCTGGGCCGCCCGGTGCGCACGGACAGCTCCGTGATCGAGAGCGACGACGTGTTGGACGCGAGGATCACGTCGGGCCTGCACACCTGCGACAGCGTCGCGAGCACGCCCGCCTTGAGGTCCAGGTGCTCCGGCACGGCCTCCACCACGAGATCGGCGTCGGCCATGTCGGCAAGCGACGTGGTGGTGGTGATCCGCGCGAGCAGCGCGTCGGCGTCCTCCTGGGTGAGCTTGCCGCGCCCGACCGCCCGCGACGTGGACGACTCGAGATGGGCAAGGCCGCGGGCGACGGCGTCGTCGTCGGTCTCCGCTGCGATCACGTGCAGGCCGTTGCGGGCGAAGACCTCGGCGATGCCCGCGCCCATCGTGCCAAGGCCGACGACACCGACCGTCCGGAACTCCCGTGCCACGCTGCTCCCTCCGACCGACGAGTGTTGGCGCGATCCTCCCAGACGGCGCCCTTGACCCAGTGTGACGCGCCTAACGGCCGTGCCGCAGCCGCACTACGCCCACGAGGGCACGCATCGCGCGGCGCGACCGCCGGAAGCTGGTGACCGCGATCGGCGGCGCGAACCGCTGCCGCGCCACCGCCTGCGGCCGGGTGAACGCGCGCAGCCCGTCCGCGCCGTGAATGCGGCCGAAGCCGGAGTCGCCGACCCCGCCGAACGGCAGCGCGGGGATGCCCGCGAACGCGATCACCGAGTTGACCGACACCATGCCGCACCGCAGGCGCGCGGCGATCTGGGCGCCGCGCTTCTTCGCGAACACCGTGGCCCCGAGGCCGTAGCCGCTCGCGTTCGCCCGCTCCACCGCCTCGTCCATGTCCCGCACGCGGTTGACCACCAGCAACGGCCCGAACGTCTCCTCGGCGACCGCGGCGCTGTCCTCCGGCACGTCGACCAGCACCACCGGGTCGATGTAGGGCGGACGCACCGCGGCGGGCCCGCCGACCACCGCGCGGCCGCCCCGGGCCAGCGCGTCGTCGAGATGTCTGCGGACGACCTCCACCTGCGCGGGCCGCGTCATCGGCCCGAACGCGTCGGGCCGCAGCGCCTCCGCCTTGGCCACGACCTTCGCAGTGAACGCCGCGGCCACCGCCTCGTGCACGTAGACCCGCTCGACGCCGACGCAGGTCTGGCCCGCGTTGGACATCCCGCCCCACACGGCCGCGTCGGCCGCCGCGGCGAGGTCGGCGTCCGCGTCGACGAGCAGTGCGTCCTTGCCGCCGCACTCGACCAGCACCGGGGTCAGCCGTTCGGCGCAGGTGGCCAGCACGCGCTTGGCCGTCGCCGTCGAGCCGGTGAACGCGACCATGCCGATCCTCTGCGCGCGACACAGCGCCGCGCCCGTCTCCCCGAACCCGGTGACGACCTGCAACACCGGATGGCCCTCGACGATCTCGGCGAGCGCGTCGGCCACCGCGACCCCGACCCCGGGCGTCAGCTCGCTCGGCTTGAACACGACGGCGTTGCCCGCGGCCAGCGCGTAGGCGATCGACCCCATCGGGGTGAACGCGGGGTAGTTCCACGGTCCGATGACGCCGACGACGCCGAGCGGGAGGTACGCGAGCGTCGCCGCGTGGTTGGCCATCAGCAGCCCGGCCGACACCCGCCGCCGCCGCAGCGTCTGCTCGGCATGCCGGGCCGCCCAGTCGAGGTGGTCGACCGCCAGCACCAGCTCCAGCCGAGCGTCGTCCAACGGCTTGCCGGTCTCGTCGGCGATCGTGCTCGCCAGCCGCTCCAGGCCGCGGACCAGCGCCTTCTTCCATTCGAGGAGACGCCGGGCGCGCTCGTCGAACCCGAGGTCGGCCCACCACCGGGCGCCCTCGACCGCCCGGGCGACCGCGGCGTCGACGGCCGCGGCGTCGTGCAGGGGGTAGGTGCCGACGACGTCACCGGTGCGCGGGTCGAGGGAGCTGAACGTGGTCACCGCTGAAGCGTAGGGTGGCCGAGACACACCGTCGGGGGCCCGCACACAGTGCGGGACGTGCCCCAGGCGGTATGCGTGGCCGGTCAGAACAGCCGCAGGTCGTCGGACTCGGTGCCGCGCAGGGCGTCGTAGTCGACGGTCACACAGCGGATCCCGCGGTCCTGCGCGAGCGTGCGGGCCTGGGGCTTGATCTGCTGGGCGGCGAACACGCCGGTGACCGGCGCGAGCAGCGGGTCGCGGTTCATGAGCTCGAGGTAGCGGGTGAGCTGCTCGACGCCGTCGATCTCCCCGCGACGCTTGACCTCGACGGCCACCGAGCCGCCTGCGCCGTCCCGACAGAGCAGGTCGACGGGCCCGATCGCGGTCATGTACTCGCGGCGCACGAGCGTGTAGCCCTCCCCCAGCGCGCCCGGGTGCGCGGCGAGCAGCTCCTGCAGATGCGCCTCGACGCCGTCCTTGACCAGCCCCGGGTCCACGCCCAGCGCGTGCGACGAGTCGTGCAGGATCTCGCCGATCGTGATCACCAGCGACTCGTCGGCCTTGTTGCGGACCGTCCAGACGCCGGGTGCCTCCGCCAGCCAGCACGGCGGGCTCATCCAGTTCAGCGGCTTGTACGCGCGGTCGTCGGCGTGGATGCTCACCGACCCGTCCGCCTTGATCAGCAGCAGCCGGGGCGCCATCGGCAGGTGGGCGGTGAGCCGCCCGACGTAGTCGACCTGGCAGCGGGCGATGACGAGACGCACGACGAGCGACCTTACTGGCCCGGGCGCCGCACCCGCCCGGCCCGGCCGGGCCCTGTGATCGCGGGCCCACCACCCGAGCGCCCCCATGATCACCGGTTCGGCGCGGAATGCGGCCAGATCCGGCCGCAAACGCGCCCAACCGGCGATCACCGCAGACGGGCGGCGGCGGCGATCTGGCGGTTGGTCAGCCCGCGATACTGGCCAGGTGCAGACGCTTTCCAGCCGCCAGGTCTACGCGAACCCGTGGATGACGGTCCGTGAGGACGCGATCCGCCGCGACGACGGCTCCGACGGGATCTACGGGGTGGTCGACAAGCCCACGGCCGCCGTCGTCATCCCGTGCGACGGCGACCGGTTCCACCTCGTCGAGCAGTACCGCTATCCGGTCGGGCAGCGACGCTGGGAGTTCCCGATGGGCACCGCGCCCGACCGGGCCGAGCTCGACCCGGCCCGGCTGGCCGCCCGCGAGCTGCGGGAGGAGACGGGCCTGGTCGCGGGCCGGATGGAGCTGCTGGGTCGGCTCGACATCGCCCCCGGGATGTCCAGCCAGCGCGAGCACGTCTTCCTGGCCACCGAGCTGACCATGGGCGAGATCGCGCGCGAGCACAGCGAACAGGACATGCGGGCGCGCTGGTTCGCCGCCACCGAACTGGAGGAGATGATCCGCGAAGGCGTGATCGTCGACGCCCAGACCCTCGCGGCCTACCTGCTGCTGAAGCTGCGCCGGGCCGCGCAGCCTGCCGTTCCGTGCGCTGAGGGACGCGGGAGGGGTACCGACGTCGTACCGTGCTGAGCATGGGCGACTACGAGCACCTGCTGGTCAAACACGACGGCGAGACCGTCCGTATCACGATGAACCGCCCGGAGCGCCGCAATGCGCTCTCCGAGGCCCATCTGCGCGAGCTGCTCGCCGCGTTCGAGGCCGCCGGTCGGTCGCAGGCCACCGGCATCGTGCTCGCCGCCGACGGGAAGGCGTTCTCGGCGGGCCACGACTTCGCCGACGTCGCCGCCCGCGACCTGGCCGGGGTCCGTGACCTGCTGCGGCTGTGCACGTCGGTCATGCGCACCATCCAGGAGGTGCCGCAGGTGGTGATCGCCCGCGTGCAGGCCATCGCGACGGCAGCGGGGTGCCAGCTCGTGGCGAGCTGCGACCTCGCCGTGGCCGCCGAGTCGGCGAGCTTCGCGCTCCCCGGCGGCAAGGGCGGGTGGTTCTGCCATACGCCCGCGGTGCCGGTGGCGCGCAACGTCGGGCGCAAACGGCTGATGGAGCTCGCGCTCACCGGCGACCCGATCGACGCCCGCACGGCCGCGGAGTGGGGGCTGATCAACTACGCGGTGCCGGACGGCGAGCTGGACGCGCGCGTCGACGACCTGCTCGCGCGCGCCACCCGCGGCAGCCGCTTCGGCAAGGGCGTGGGCAAGCAGACGCTCTACGCGCAGCTCGACCGCCCCGAGGCCGACGCTTACGCCGTGGCCATCGAGGTGATGGCCGGGATGGCGCAGAGCGCAGGCGCCAAGGAGGGCATGGCGGCGTTCCTGGAGAAGCGCGCCCCTTCCTGGCCCGACTGACCACGCCTGCGCCCTGCGCCCGGGCCGCGGGCTCGCACGGGCGTTGCGGTCCCCGCACGGGCGTCCGGATGCCGGTGCGGGGGCAGCGGCATCTCGCGGCCGGGGGCACCCTCCGGCGAACGGCGCGTGGGGCGCTCGCAGGCGTGCGAGGATCACCGGCATGGTGGTGCGCATCGGGGGCCTGCCCGTGTGGGTCGGACCCACCGACCTGGTCGCGGGCGTGCGTGGGGTCCTCGGCTGGACCGACGAGGCGGTCGGGGTTCTCGTCGATCTGCCCGAACGCCTCGCGCAGCTGTTGGACGTGGTCGAGGGCCTTGCGGCGCGGATCGAGCCACTGCTGGTGGAGGTGGAAGCCGTCGCGGGCGCTGGGGCCGCATTGGTCTATCGCGCGGACGGGATCGCCACCCGGGCCGACGCGCTGGTGACGCGGGCCGAGCAGGTCGCGGGTGGGGCGGGCGCGCTGGTGGAGCGGGCCAGCGAGGTGGCGGGCGGGGCGGCCGCGCTGGTCGACCGCGCGAGCGGGGTGGCCGTCAACGCGCGAGCGCTGGTGGAGCGCGCCAGCGGAGTGACGGAGGGCGCCGACGCGCTCGTCAACCGAGCAGGCGGGGTCGCCGACGGCGCCGGGGCCCTGGTGGAGCGCGCGAGTGGGGTGGCTGAGGGGGCCGACGCGCTCGTCAAGCGCGCAGGCGGCGTGGCCGACGGCGCCGGGGCCCTGGTCGACCGCGCCGCTGGGGTCGCCGACCGCGCCGACGCGCTCGTCGGCCGCGCGGGCACGCTCGCGGAAGGCGCGGGCGGCCTCCTCGACACTTACCAGCCCATCGCGGCCCAGGCCGCCCCCCTGGCGCGGAAGTTCGTACAGGAGTTCTCCGAAGACGAGATTCTCGCCGCGGTCCGGCTGGTCGACCAGCTCCCCCAGCTCACCGAGCACGTCGAATCCGACGTCATGCCGCTGCTGGCCACGCTGGACCGGGTGGGCCCCGACGTCCACGAGCTGCTCAACCAGCTCACCGAGGTGCGCCAGGCCCTCCAGTCCATCCTCGGCTTCCGCCTGTTCCGCAGGCGCGACGAGAACGAGCGAGACTGACGTTTTCGGGGTTTGATCACCGGTAACGTCCGTCTCGCGGAGACCACGGAACCGGGGTGCCGCGGGTTCCGTCTATCCGGGATGTGCACGACGAACCGTTCTCGGGGTCCGCGGCGGTCGCGGCGGGCCTGGTCACCGCGGACCAGTTGCGCGGGCCCGGGTTCACCCGGCTGTTCCGCGGGGTCTTCGTGCGCGCCGGGGCCGAGGTCGACTTCGCGCTCCGCTGCCGGGCGGCGGGGCTCCTCATGGGCCGCCGGGGTGTGTTGGCGGGGTGGTCGGCCGCGGAGTTGTTGGGGGCGTCGTGCGCACCGTCGGGTGCGCCGGTGGAGCTCGTCGTCCCCGGCGGTGGTCGTTCCCGGCCCGGGCTGACGATCCGGTCGGACGTGCTGACCGCCGCGGAGATCGTCCGGTTGGGCGCCCTGTGGGTGACGAGCCCCACGCGTACGGCGTTCGACCTCAGTCGGGTCACGCCGATCGTCCACGCGATCATGGGTGTCGACGCACTCCGCTACGCCTGCGCGCTCGGTGTGGACGACGTCTGGGCGATCGCGCGGCGCCACCCCGGCGCACGTGGCGCGCGCCAGATGCCGGAGGTACTACGGAGATCCACCCACCTCGCGCAGTCGCCGATGGAGTCGCGCATCCGGGTCGCGATCGAGGACGCCCGGCTGCCGATGCCGGTGCTGCAGCACCGGGTCGGGCCCTACTTCCTCGACATGGCGTACCCGAAGCGGATGATCGCGGTGGAGTACGACGGGCGGCAGCATCTCACCCCCGAGCGGGCCCGTCACGACCTCACTCGGCAGGCGTACGTCACCCGTCTGGGCTGGACCGTGCTGCGATTCCCGGCGTCGGTGGTGCTCGGAGAGACCTGGCAGATCGCAGCGGAGGTGCGCAGCTGGCTGGATCCGCGGTGATCTCGGCGAGACCGACGATTCCGGTGATCAAACCCCGGAAATGTCCGTCTCGCGCGTCAGGTGTGGGGCATCAACCGCCCAGGCCGCGGGCCTCCCGTACGAGCGTGACGACGGCGTCGAGCATCTCGGTGAGCCGGAAGTCCTTGGGGGTGAACACGGCGGCGACCCCCTGCTCGCGCAGCGCCGCGGCGTCCTCCGGCGGGATGATCCCGCCGACGACCACGGGCACGTCGACCGCACCCGCCGCCCGCAGGCCCGCAACCACGGCCGGCACCACCGACAGGTGCGAGCCCGACAGCACCGACAGGCCGACGACGTGCACGTCCTCCTGCACCGCGGCCGCGACGATCTGCGCGGGGGTGAGCCGGATGCCCTGGTAGACGACCTCGAAGCCGACGTCGCGGGCGCGGACGGCCACCTGCTCGGCGCCGTTGGAGTGCCCGTCGAGACCGGGCTTGCCGACCAGCATGCGCAGCCGCACGCCCAGCTCCTCGCCGGTGGCCCGCACCCGCTCCCGCACGGCCGTGAGCTCCCCGAGCCCGTCCTTCGACACCGCGGCCGACACCCCGGTGGGCGCCCGGAACTCGCCGAACACCTCCCGCAGCACCCCTGCCCACTCGCCGGTCGTGACACCCGCCTTCGCGCAGGCGATCGAGGGCGCCATGAGGTTGGCGTCCGTCTTGGCGGCGTCGCGCAGCCCGTCGAGGGCCGCCTCGACGGCCGCCGCGTCGCGGCCCGCCCGCCACGCCCGGATCGCCTCGACGGCCGCGGCCTCCACGGCCGGGTCGACCGTCTCGATCGCCGCGGCACCCTCCGCCTGCAACGGGCTGGGCTCGGTGGACTCGAAGCGGTTCACCCCGACCACGACGACCTCGCCGGACTCCATCCGCCGCCGCCGCCGCGCCAACGACGCGACGAGCTGCCCCTTCATGTATCCGGACTCGACGGCCGCGACCGCGCCGCCCCGCTCCTGCACCCGCTCGATCTCGGCGCGCGCGGCCGCCGTCAGCTCCGCGACCTTGGCCTCGACCACGCGCGAGCCCCCGAACAGGTCCTCGTACTCCAGGAGGTCGGTCTCGTAGGCGAGCACCTGCTGCATGCGCAGCGCCCACTGCTGGTCCCAGGGCCGCGGCAGGCCGAGCGCCTCGTTCCACGCCGGAAGCTGGATCGCGCGGGCGCGGGCGTCGCGGGACAGCGTGACGGCAAGCATCTCCAGCACGATGCGCTGCACGTTGTTCTCCGGCTGTGCCTCCGTGAGGCCCAGCGAGTTGACCTGCACGCCGTAGCGCAGCCTGCGCTTGCGCGGGTCCTGCACGCCGTAGCGGTCTCGGGTGATCTCGTCCCAGAGCACGCCGAACGCGCGCATCTTGCACATCTCCTCGACGAACCGCAGGCCCGCGTTGACGAAGAAGGAGATGCGCGCGACGACGTCCGGGAAGCGCTCGGGCGGCACCTGGCCCGCGGCGCGCACCGCGTCGAGCACGGCGATGGCGGTGGACAGCGCGTAGGCGAGCTCCTGCGCGGGGGTGGCGCCCGCCTCCTGCAGGTGGTAGCTGCAGATGTTGATCGGGTTCCACTTGGGGATCTCGGCGACCGACCAGGCGATCATGTCGGAGATCAGGCGCAGGCTCGGTGCGGGCGGGAACACGTAGGTGCCGCGCGAGAGGTACTCCTTGACGATGTCGTTCTGCGTGGTGCCCGCCAGCGTGCCCCGGCGGGCGCCCTGCTCGTCGGCCACCGCGACGTACAGCGCGAGCAGCCACATCGCGGGCGCGTTGATCGTCATCGAGGTGTTGGCCTCGGCGAGCGGGATGCCGTCGAAGAGCGTGCGCATGTCGCCGATGTGGCTCACCGGCACGCCGACCTTGCCGACCTCGCCGCGCGCGAGCTCGTCGTCGGGGTCGTAGCCGGTCTGGGTGGGGAGGTCGAACGCCACCGAGAGGCCGGTCTGCCCCTTCGCCAGGTTGCGCCGGTACAGCGCGTTGCTCGTGGCCGCCGAGGAGTGCCCTGCGTAGGTGCGGATCACCCACGGGCGGTCGCGCTCGTCGTCGGTCGGAAACGGCACCGGAACCTCCGCCAGGTCGTACCTCGGCCGTGCTCCCGGGCGTCGCAGGAAGGTTCCCGCGATCCCCGGAAGGCCGGGCCTCGATCCTACTGGCGCGTAGCGTCGCTTTCCGGGCGACGGCGGTCACATCGGGGAGGACAATGCGGTCGTGGACGATCCGCGCATCGTCGAGCTCGTCGGTGGGCTCGTCCTGATCGGGCTGCTCACCCTCGGCCTGCGCTGGACCTTCGGCACCGGGAAGAACCTGCTGATCCCCGACCCCAACGATCCGGTCGGCGACGGCTTGCTCGCCGAGGTCGCCCGGGTGCCGACGGAGGCCGCCGCCCAGGTGCTGCGCTCCCGGCTGACCACGGCGGGGATCCGCGCCACGATCGGCCGGGAGGGCCGGGCCTACCGGCTGATGGTGTTCGAGGACGACGTCGGGCAGGCCAAGGTCGTGCTGAAGGAGTGAGCTCAGACCCGGTGGTACTTCCCGTCGACCGCGCAGAACACCCCGTAGGTGGCGAGCCCGAGTGCCACCACGACGAGCAGCCACGGCCCCGCTGGGGTCTGGGCAAGTGAGCGCAGCGCCGCGTCGAGGCCGGACGCCTTCGCGGGGTCGAACCGGATCGCGGCGGTCACGACGAGCACCCCGATCACCCCGATCGAGACGCCCTTCGCGATGAAGCCGACCTGTCCGATGCGCTCGACGGCCATGCGCGCCATCGGATCCAACGGCATGTTCATATCGTCCTTGAACGACTTCTTCCAGCCCGCGTAGATCTTGATTCCGCCCGCGACCATGATCCCGAGCCCGACGGCGCCGACGATCCACCGGCCGCCGGGGAACCCGAGCACGCCCGCCGTGGCCTTCTGCTGGCCGCCACCTCCGCCGCCGCCGACCGCGGTGCGCGCCGCCAGAAACGCGAACGTGCCGAACACCGCCACCTTGAACGCCGAGGTGCCACGCTTGCGCAGCTGCTGCATCTTGTCGGACACGTAGCCGAATCCCCAGATCGCCTGGCCCAGCCGCCACAGCGCGACGGCGATGAACCCCACCACGATCACCCACAGCAGCACCTGGCCCAGCGTGTCGTCCGCGAGCTCCTGGAACGCCCCGCGCTGGCTGGCCTGCTCACCCCCGCCGCCGCCGAATGCGACCTGCAGCGCCACCCAGGCGATCAGAAGGTGGGTGACGCCGTAGCAGAGCAGGCCCACCCGCGCGCCGACCCGGACCCCCCGATTGTCGGTGACTTCCTGGGCGGAGCGGGCGGCGCTGGTCATGGGGCAAAGGTGACATGCCGGACCCCTCCCCGCACGCGGGACTACTCCACCCAGCCCAACGACGGGCATCTGACCGCCACGGCGCGGCCGGCGGGGCGCTGGCCGGGGCGTGCACGAATCGCGCACATGCCGTGTCGAAACGCACGACTCGCCGTCACAGGGGGTCGGTGAGCACCCGAGCGACGTCCGCGCCGAGGCGCTGCAGGTTCTCCACGAACCGCGGGTAGCCCCGGTCGATGTGCTCGACGTCCCACACCTGCGTCACGCCGTCCGCACACAGGCCCGCCAGCACCAGTCCGGCCCCGGCCCTGATGTCGCTCGCCCACACCGGCGCGCTGGACAGCCGATCCACGCCCCGCACGACGGCGTGGTGCCCGTCGGTGCGCGCGTCGGCGCCGAGGCGCACCATTTCGTCGACGAACCGGAACCGGGCCTCGAACACGTTCTCGGTGATCATCGACGTGCCGTTGGCCACGGCCGAGAGCGCGATCGCCATCGGCTGCAGGTCCGTGGCGAAGCCCGGGTAGGGCAGCGTGACGAAGTCGATCGCCCCCGGTCGTCCGTCCATCCGAACGGTGAACTCCTGCGTGCCCGCCGCCGTCTCCGCCCCGGCGCTGCGCAGCTTGTCCAGCACGAGGTCGAGGTGGTGCGGGTCGACCCCGCGCACGGTGACCTCGCCCCGGCTCATCGCCGCGGCGAACGCCCAGGTGGCGCCCACGATGCGGTCACCGATCACCCGGTGCTCGGTGGGCTGCAGCGCGCTCACGCCGTGCACGGTGAGCGTCGAGGTGCCGATGCCCTCGATCTTGGCGCCCATCTGGGTGAGCATCGCGGCAAGGTCGACGATCTCGGGCTCGCGAGCGGCATTGTCGATCACGGTGGTGCCGTCCGCGAGCACGGCGGCCATGAGGATGTTCTCCGTGGCGCCGACGCTCGGGAAGTCCAACCAGATCTGCGCGCCGCGCAGGGTTTCGCCGCGCGCGACCACCCGACCGTGCTCGATCTCGGTGGTCGCACCGAGCTTCTGCAGGCCCGCCTGGTGCATGTCCAGTGGTCGCGAACCGATGGCGTCCCCGCCCGGCAGCGGGACGACCGCGCGGCGGCACCGCGCGATGAGCGGGCCGAGCACGCACACCGACGCCCGCAGCCGCGACACCGACCGGTAGTCCGCCTCCGCCCCGAGCCCCGCCGGGACGTCGATGGCGACGACGTCGCGCTCCACGGTGACCCCGCAGCCCAGGCTGCGCAGCACGTCGGCCATCAGCGGGACGTCGAGGATCTCCGGGCAGTTGGTGAGCGTCGTCGTGCCCTCGGCCAGCAGCGCCGCCGCCATGAGCTTGAGCACGCTGTTCTTGGCGCCGACCACGTCCACCGAGCCCACCAGCCGGGCTCCGCCGGTCACCGCGAAATGCTCTGCCACGAAAGCCGACGGTATCTCCTCGTGGCCGCCGGGTTACCGTCCCCCCATGGCCGTGCATCTGACCAGGATCTACACCAAGACCGGCGACGACGGCACCACGGCGCTCGGTGACTTCAGCCGCGTCCGCAAGACCGACGTCCGGCTCGCGGCCTACGCTGACACGGACGAGGCGAACGCGGCGCTCGGCGTGGCCGTCACGGTGGGCGGGCTCACCGAAGCGCTGCTGGGGCCGCTGCGGCAGGTGCAGAACGACCTGTTCGACGTGGGTGCCGACCTGTGCACGCCGATGGTGCCGGATCCTAAATATCCGCCGCTGCGGGTCACCGAGGCGTACGTGACGCGGCTGGAGGGCTGGTGCGACGCGTTCAACGCCGACCTGCCCAAGCTGTCCTCGTTCATCCTCCCCGGCGGCACGCCCGGCGCGGCGTATCTGCACGTCGCGCGCACGGTGACGCGGCGGGCGGAGCGTTCGGTGTGGGCGCTGCTGGAGGCCGACGCCGAGCGCACCAACCCGCTGGCCGCCCGCTACCTCAACCGCCTGTCGGACCTGCTCTTCATCTTCGCCCGGGTGGCGAACCCGCAGGGTGACGTGCTGTGGAGGCCCGGTGGCCCGGAAGGGACGCAATAGCAGCTCGCCGTGGCGAAACGCCCGGATCGCCGTGTCGAAACCCGGGACTCGCCGTGCCGAAACGACGACTCGCCGTGCCGAAAATGACGACTCGCCGTGTCGAAAACCGGGACTCGCCGTCAGGAGGCCACGCGGTAGCCCGCCGGGCCCGGGGGCGCCGACTCCAGCCAGGACAGGAAGCCGGTGAGCACGCCGGGCGTCATGGCCAGCTCGATCTCGCGCTCCCCCACCCGGCACCGCAGCACCGACGCCGCCTGGGGCAGCGCGTAGGCCTCCGCGGACACCGGGTAGCGGCGTTCGACGATCTCGACGATCGCGCGGTCGAGCACGGCGGTGGCGCCGGGGCGCAGCGACGTCAGCCGGTACCAGGCGAACTCGTTGCCCTGGTAGCGGCCGACGCCGAAGTGCCAGCCCGCCGCGGCGTCGCGGGACGCACGTGCGGGGCGGCGGCCCGGCGCCTGCCGCCGCAGGCAGACGTCCACGCCACCGCCCCGCATGAGGCGTACTCGCCTAAAGGCGAGGTATCCGAGGCAGAGACAACCCAGCAGCAGCAGGATGCCGGCGACGGTCGCCACTGCCTCCATGCGGCGCCTACTCGACGCCCGCGGCTTTGAGCCGGACCTGGGCGCGGGCCGCGGCGGCCGCGCCCTCGGGCTCGCCGGTGTCGGCCCGGTCGAGGGCCGCCCGGGCGCGCGCGACGTCAACCTCCTCGGCGATCTCGGCCGACTCCGCCAAGACCGTGACGGTCTCCGGCGTGACGTGCAGGAACCCGCCGTGTACCGCGATCGTGAACACGTTGCCGTCGACCCCGTCGATGCGGACGATCCCGGCTTCCTCCAGCTGCGCGAGCATCTGCTCGTGCCCCGGCAGGATGCCGATCTCGCCGACGGTGGTGCGCGCGAAGACGAAGCTCGCCTTGCCCGACCAGACCCGCCGCTCGACGGCGACGAGCTCAACGGTCATCTCAGCCATCTTTGTCGCCGTTGCCCTCGAGCCTCTTCCGGTTGCGCTCCAGGTCCTCCAGGCCGCCGCAGAGGAAGAACGCCTGCTCCGGCACGTTGTCGAACTCGCCCTTGGCGATCTTGTCGAACGCCTCGATGGTCTCCTTGAGCGGCACCGTCGAGCCCGGCTGGCCGGTGAACTGCTCGGCCACCAGCAGGTTCTGCGAGAGGAAGCGCTCGATACGGCGGGCTCGGCCGACCAGCTGGCGGTCCTCCTCGGAGAGCTCGTCGATACCGAGGATCGCGATGATGTCCTGCAGGTCGGAGTAGCGCTGCAGGATGCGCTTCACCTCGTTGGCGACGCGGAAGTGCTCCTCGCCGACGTACTGCGGGTCCAGGATCCGCGACGTGGAGGTGAGCGGGTCCACCGCAGGGTAGATGCCCTTCTGGGAGATCGGGCGGGAGAGCTCGGTGGTGGCGTCCAGGTGCGCGAACGTGGTGGCGGGCGCCGGGTCGGTGTAGTCGTCGGCGGGCACGTAGATCGCCTGCATCGAGGTGATCGAATGGCCGCGCGTCGACGTGATCCGCTCCTGCAGCTCGCCCATCTCGTCGGCCAGCGTGGGCTGGTAACCCACCGCGGACGGCATGCGGCCCAGCAGCGTGGAGACCTCGGAGCCCGCCTGGGTGAACCGGAAGATGTTGTCGATGAAGAGCAGCACGTCCTGGTTCCGCTCGTCGCGGAAGTACTCCGCCATCGTCAGCGCCGACAGTGCCACCCGCATACGCGTGCCGGGTGGCTCGTCCATCTGGCCGAACACCAGCGCGGTGTCGTTGATCACGCCGGACTCGGTCATCTCCGTGATGAGGTCGTTGCCCTCGCGGGTGCGCTCGCCGACCCCCGCGAACACCGACGTGCCACCGAAGTTCTTGGCGACACGAGTGATCATCTCTTGAATGAGCACCGTCTTGCCCACTCCTGCGCCGCCGAACAGGCCGATCTTGCCGCCGACGACGTACGGGGTGAGCAGGTCGATGACCTTGATGCCGGTCTCCAGCATCTCGGTCTTGCCTTCGAGCTGGTCGAACGGTGGTGCCTTGCGGTGGATGCCCCACAGCTGGCCGGTGATCTTCAGGTCGGGGTCGTCGAGGCAGTGGCCGAGCGCGTTGAACACGTGGCCCTTGACCTGGTCGCCGACCGGCACCGAAATCGGACGGCCCAGGTCGGTGACCTCCTCGCCGCGCACCAGGCCGTCGGTGGGCTGCATGGAGATGGTACGAACGAGGTTGTCGCCGAGGTGCTGGGCGATCTCCAGCGTGAGCGTGCGCTTGAGCTCACCGATCTCGACGGGCACCTCGAGCGCGGAGTAGAGCTCCGGCACCTGGTTGCGCGGGAACTCCACGTCGACAACAGGCCCGGTGACGCGCACGACGCGGCCGGTCACCGTCCCGGTGTGGTCAGCAGTGGCGGTCATCAGTCACTCCCTGTGGTCACGAGAGCGTCGGCGCCCCCGACGATCTCACTGATCTCCTGCGTGATCTGGGCCTGACGGGCCTGGTTGGACTCCAGGGTCAGGTTACGGATCAGCTCGTTCGCATTGTCGGTCGCCGCCTTCATCGCGCGCTGGCGGTTGGCCGACTCCGAGGCCGCAGACTCCAGCAACGCCGAGAACAGCCGCGCCCCGACGTACTTGGGCAGCAGCGCGTCGAACAGCGCATCGGCGTCGGGCTCGAACTCGTACAGCGGCCGGATCCCGCCCGATGGCGCATCCTCCACGTACTCGACGACCATGGGCGCCATCCGCCGCGCCTGCGGCGTCTGCGTGACCATGTTCTTGAACTGCGTGAACACCAGGTGCAGCTCGTCGACGCTGTCCGGGTCGTCGTCGTCGGCCATGAAGGCCGCCACGAGCGTGCGCGCCGCTTCGGCCGCGTCCGGGTAGCTGGGCTGCTCGGAGAAGCCGGTCCACGACTGTTTGACCTCGCGGTTGCGGAACCGGTAGTAGTTCACGCCCTTGCGCCCGATCACGTAGACGACCGGCTCCTTGCCCTCCTCCCGCAGCAACGTGTAGAGGGCCTCGGCCTCCTTGAGCACGTTGTTGTTGTAGCCGCCGCACTGGCCGCGGTCGCTCGTGACGACGAGCACCGCGGCGCGCCGCGGGTTCTCCCGCTCCACGAGCAGCGGGTGGTCCAGCGCGGCGTTGCTGGCCAGCTCGGTGAGCACCGCCGTGATCTGCTCGGCGTACGGGCGGGACGCCTGCACCCGCGCCCTGGCCTTCACGATCCGCGAGGTCGCGATGAGCTCCATGGCGCGGGTGATCTTCTTGATGGACTGCGTGGAGCGGATGCGTCTGCGCAGGACGCGAATCTGTGCGGCCATGTCCCAACCCTCAGTCCTGCTTGCGGACCTTGACGGTCTCCTGGTCGACGTCCTCGGCGTCCATCGCGTCGACCGGCTCGTCCTGGCCCAGCGACGAGCCGTCGGACGTGGTGAAACTACGCTTGAAGTCCTTGACGACGCGGTCGAGCCGCTCGACGTTCTCGTCGGTCAGCTTCCCGGTGTCGCGGATCTCCGCGAGCGCGCCCTCGGCGTTGCGCCGCACGTGGGCCAGGAACTCGCTCTCGAACCTGCTGACGTCGGCCACCGGCACGTCGTCGAGCTTGCCGGTGGTGCCGAGCCAGATCGAGACCACCTGCTCTTCGACCGGGAACGGCGAGTACTGCGGCTGCTTGAGCAGCTCGACGAGGCGGCTGCCACGGCCGAGCGCGGCCGCCGACGCGGCGTCAAGGTCGGAGCCGAAGGCGGCGAACGCCTCCAGCTCGCGGTACTGCGACAGGTCCAGCCGCAGCGAGCCCGAGACCTGTCGCATGGCCCGCACCTGGGCGGCGCCGCCGACCCGCGACACCGAGATCCCGACGTTGATGGCGGGCCGGACGCCCTGGTTGAACAGGTCGGACTCGAGGAACACCTGGCCGTCGGTGATCGAGATGACGTTGGTGGGGATGTAGGCCGAGACGTCGTTGGCCTTCGTCTCGATGATCGGCAGGCCGGTCATCGAGCCCGCTCCGAGGTCGTCGGAGAGTTTCGCGCAGCGCTCCAGCAGTCGGGAGTGCAGGTAGAACACGTCGCCGGGGTAGGCCTCGCGGCCGGGCGGGCGGCGCAGCAGCAGCGAGATCGCCCGGTAGGCCTCGGCCTGCTTGGAGAGGTCGTCGAAGATGATCAGGACGTGCTTGCCCGCGTACATCCAGTGCTGGCCGATCGCCGAGCCGGTGTAAGGGGCGAGCCACTTGAAGCCCGCGGGGTCCGACGCCGGGGCGGCGACGATCGTCGTGTAGTCCAGCGCGCCCGCTTCTTCCAGCGCCGAACGGATGCCCGCGATCGTGGAGCCCTTCTGGCCGATGGCGACGTAGATGCAGCGCACCTGCTTCTTCGGGTCGCCGGACGCCCAGTTGTCCTTCTGGTTGATGATCGTGTCGACGCAGATGGCGGTCTTGCCGGTCTTGCGGTCCCCGATGATCAGCTGGCGCTGACCGCGGCCGATCGGGGTCATCGAGTCGATCGCCTTGATGCCGGTCTGCAGGGCCTCGGACACCGACTGGCGCTGCATCACCGAGGCCGCCTGCAGCTCAAGGACACGGCGCTCGTCGGACGGGATCTCGCCGAGGCCGTCGATGGGCGCACCGAGGGGGTCGATCACCCGGCCAAGGAAGCCGTCGCCGACCGGCACGGAGAGGATCTCGCCGGTGCGCCGCACCTGCTGGCCCTCCTCGATGCCGTCATACGGGCCGAGGATGACCGAGCCGATCGAACGCTGGTCGAGGTTCAGCGCTACACCGAGGATGCCGCCCTCGAACTCCAGCAGCTCGTTCGTCATCGCCGACGCGAGGCCCTCGACGTGCGCGATGCCGTCGCCGGTGTCGACGACGGTGCCGACCTCCTCCCGTGACGTCTCCGTCTCCAGGGAGGAGACGTAGCCCGCGATCGCACTCCGGATCTCCTCGGGGGAGATCGTCAGCTCTGTCATCTCAGTCTCCCGCCCAGCCAAGCCGCTGGCACTGCGAGCGGGCGGCCGTTCAGTTGGATTTCCACTTCAGGTCCTTAAAGGATTGGGTTTCAACTTGGGAGGGTGCGGCGCGCGGCGGCCACCCGGCCCGCGACGCTGCCGTCGATCAGCTCGCCGCCGACCCGGACGACGAGGCCGCCCAGCAGGTCGGGGTCGAGCTCCACCTGCAGGGAGATCGGCCTGCCGTAGAGCCGGGTGAGCGTGTCCGTGAGGCGCTGCTCCTGCTCGGCGGTCAACCGGACGGGCGTGCGGACGTGGGCGACGTAGCGGTCGCGGCGGGCCGCGGCGAGCTCGGAGAGCTCCTCGGCCGCCACGTCGAGGTTGCGGCTGCGCGGGCTGCGCACGGTCTGTTCCAACAGTGTGGCCGTGACGGGCGCAATCTTCTGGCCCGCCACCTCGCGCAACAGCTCGATGCGCTTCTCGGCGGGCGTCGCCGAGTCCGCCAGCAGGCGGGCGAGCTCGGGCTCGCGGTCGAGGATGCGGCCGAATCGGAACAGCTCGTCCTCGACGCGGTCGAGCGAGCCGTCCTTCTCCGCCACCCCGAACGCCGCGCCGCGGGCCAGGGTCTCCAGCGCCTCCAACAGGTCGGCCGAATGCGACCAGCGCGACGTCACCAGATCCGACACCAGATCCAGCGCCGGACGCCCGACCTTGCCGGAGAGCAGCCGGTCGGCGAGGCCGGTGCGGGCCGGGGCGGGTGTCGCCGGGTCGGCCAGTGCCCTGCGTAG
This sequence comes from uncultured Actinomycetota bacterium, assembly GCA_963822805.1. Classification (GTDB taxonomy): domain Bacteria; phylum Actinomycetota; class Actinomycetes; order Mycobacteriales; family Pseudonocardiaceae; genus Pseudonocardia. Next base: position 317,314 of record CAWGIV010000017.1, read on the forward strand.
CGCGTGCTCGCGTTCGAGCAGGCCGAGCACCGCGAACAGGTCGTCGGCGAGGCGGGTGAGCTCGGCCGCTCCGGTGCCGTCGACGTGGGCGTCGAGCCTGCCCATGGCCGTGGCGAGCGACTCGCGGCTGGCGGACTGCAGTACGGACGCCATCGACTAGGCCCTTCCCCCGACCGCCACCTGGCTCCCCCGCGGCGACGGCAGGTTCTCGATCTCGGAAAGGACGCTGTCGACGGAGGCGCTGCGGACGCGGTCGTCGCTCAGCTCCTTGCGGACGGTCCGCTCGGCCAGATCCATCGCGGCCCCGCCCAGCTCGGCGCGCAGGCCGCGCACGACCTGGTCGCGCTGGGCCGCCAGCTGATCGCGCCCGCGCTGCAGCATCCGCTCGACGTCGGCCTCGGCTTGCGCCGTGAGCTCCTCGCGGATGCGGGTGGCGTCCGCGCGTGCGTCGTCGCGGATGCGGGCGGCCTCGGCCTCGGCCTGCTGCACGGCGTTGTCGAAGCGCCCCTGGGCGGACTCGAGCTGCCGCGCGGCCTCCTCGGCCTCCTCGACCTGGCGCTGGATCTCGTCCTGTCGCCGCTTCACCATGTCGGCGACCACCGGCAGCACGTAGCGCCACAGCACGAACACGATGACCGCGAACCCGACGAGCTCGGCGATGATCTCCATCAGCGCTGCCCTCCCGCGGTCTGCCGCTCGTCCAGCTCGGCCAGGAAGCGGCCGAGGTCCGCGTCGTCGTGAGCGACCGGGCGGCCGAGGATCTTGCCCGCCAGTTCGGTGGACAGGCCGCCGACCTGACCCCGCAGCTGCTTGAGCGCCTCGGCGCGCTGCGCGTCGAGCTCCTCCGCCCCCTGCCGGTGGATCTCGGCGACCTGCCGGTCGGTCTCGGCGCGCATCTCGTCCCGGATGCGCTGGGCCTCCGCGCGCGCCTCGTCCTTGACCGCCGTCGCCTGCGCGCGCGCCTCGGCCAGCGCGGCGTCGTAGCGCTCCTGGGCCTCGGCCAGCTTGCGGACGGCGGCGTCGCGCTCCTCGGCCTGCTTCCTGTTCATCGCGTCCCGCTCGGCCATCGCGGTGGTGAGCGGCGGGACCACGAACCGGTAGAAGAACCCGAGGATGGCCAGGAAGATGACGGAGACGACGATGATCGTGGCGTTGGGGACGAGGAAGTTCTGCGTCGCGGCCAACGGCTGTGTCATGGCTCGGCGCTCAGCTCAGTACGAACACGAACAGCGCCATGAACGCCAGGTTGATGAAGTACATGCCCTCCACCAGACCGATGATCAGGAACATCGTCGTGTTCAGTCGCCCTGCGGCCTCGGGCTGACGGGCCACACCCTGGATGACCGAGGCGCCCGCGAGACCGTCGCCGACGGCCGCGCCGATGGCACCGCCGCCGAGGGCGAGCCCGCCGCCGACCATGGCCAGCCCGAGCGTGAGGTTTCCACTGATGCCTTGGGCGGCCTGGGCCAGAACGCTCATCTCTCTCCTCGTTTCTTTCTTACAGACGTCATGGATCGGGGGTGGCGGACTAGTGGTGGGCAGCCTCGTCCTCGCTGCCCACCGCCTCACTGAAGTAGATCAGGGTGAGCAGAGCGAAGATCAACGCCTGGATGACGCCGATGAACATGTCGAAGAGCTTCCAGATCGCGTTGGGCGCCCACAGGATGTAGGGGGGCATCAGCGCGATCACGGCCACCATGATCCCGCCTGCGAAGATGTTGCCGAACAGCCGCAACGCCAGCGACGCGGGGCGGGACAGGTACTGCGTGACGAACTCGATCGGGGCCAGGAACGCGTACGGCTTCGTGAAGTGGCCGAAGTAGGCCTTGGCGCCGTTCGCCCGAATGCCGGCCACGTTGACCCAGATGATCACCAGCAGCGTCATCGGGTACACGAGGTTGACGTCCGCGGTGGGCGGCGGGATCCAGTGCTCCGTGGGCAGCGCGGCGAGCCAGTTGGCCACGAGGATGAACGCGAACAGCGTGATGCACAGGCCCACGACCCCGCGCGGTGTACGCCAGCCCATCCCCTCCTTCACCTGGCCCTGGACCCACGAGGCGAGGGCCTCGAACGCCACCTGCAGGCCCGACGGGCGGCCGTGGGTGGCCCGGTTGGCCATGTAGTAGCCCAGCCCGCACACAATGGCCCCGGCGACGAGCGTGCCGATGATCGTGTCGAGGTTGAACGTCAGCCCCAGAAACTCGCCGGTCCAGTGCTCACCGGGAGTGATGCTGTTGCCCTCAGCGGCGAGGTTCATTTCTGTCGGATCTCCTTGATCAACGGCAGCATGGAGCTCACGATCGCGAGGAACTGGAACAGCGCGAGGCCGCCGATCACCGCGATGCCCGCGGGCCGCACCAGCCAGGCGATCGCCAGCGCGATCACGGTGACGACCGCGAGGCGCCCGAGCACCGAGCCGGAGAAACGCATCTTCGACGGGCGCGCCGAGGCGAAGTTCGCGACCGACCGCACCGCGAGCCAGAGGTTGAGCGTGCCCAGCGCGACCCCGACGGCCAGGAACAGGCCGTACAGGCCGTAGCCGAGCACCGTGAGGACGACGACGGCGGCGGCCGTCACGGCCCCCGCCATGACCGTCGTCCGACGGAACATCGCCCGGGTGACGGGCGGGGTATAGGAGGGCGTGCTGGTCACGCGACGCACCTGCCCTTCACGAGTACCGCTTGAACTGCTTCACGACGTAGACCGTGGCCAGGACGACGCCGAGCGCCAGGCCGATCATCGCGATGAGAGGGAAGGTGCCCGTCGCCAGATCGCCCAGCCACCCTAGGCCGAAGCCGATGACTACGCAGAGCGCGAGCGTGAGCCCCATCGAGAGCAGATCGCCCAGCTCCGGGCCACTGCTGTCCATCGGTCGTACTCAAGGCCGGGACGTGCCGCATCGACGGGACAGGGGGGCTCTCACCAGCTTCTCCTTCGTCGCCGCCGGGAAGGGGCTTGTCCCAAGGGGACAAACCAGGCCGTTGACCGGCCCGTGACCGGGGACGCTACCACAGGGTGACCGGGACCCCCGACACACCGTGACCTGCAGGAAACCGTTTCCGGGCGATCGGTTTCTACACGTGGTGGCGCATCCGGGGCACGGCGGAGGCGAGTGCGGCCAGCAGCAGCCCGAACCCGACCGTCCAGAGCACCACCACGGCGTCGGTGATGAAGGTGAGCGCCACCGCCCCGAAGGCCAGAACCCCCGCCCATAGATAGATCAACAGCACCGCCCGCCGCTGGCTGTGCCCGATCTCCAGGAGCCGGTGGTGCAGGTGCATCTTGTCGGGCGAGAACGGGCTCATGCCCGCACGGGTGCGGCGCACGACGGCCATCGCGAGGTCGAGCACCGGCACGAAGAGCACGGCGGCGAGAACGATGAGCGGGGCCAGCGACGCCAGGTAGTACCGCGGCGAGTCGACCACCACCGGGATCTTCCCGGACGCACTGGTCGTCGCGGCGGCCAGCAGCACACCGATGAGCATCGACCCCGAGTCCCCCATGAAGATCCGGGCGGGGTTGAAGTTGTGCGGGAGGAAGCCCACACAGGCCCCGCCGAGCACCGCCGCGATGAGGGCGGGCGAGTAGTACGACGGGTCGTTGCCGTACTGGAGGATCAGGCTGATCGCAAACGTTCCCACCGCCAGAGCGCCGATCATGCCGATGCCCGCGGCGAGCCCGTCGAGGCCGTCGACGAAGTTCATCGCGTTCACCAACACCACGGTGAACAGCACGGTCAGCAGCATGCCCTGGCCGTAGCCGAGGGAGAGCACAGAGCCGGAGATGCCCCCGACGCCACCACTGCCCCCGCCGCCGAACGGGATCCAGAACGTCGACCACTGGACCCCGAAGATGATCAGTACCCCGGCGGCGGTGGTCTGGCCTGCGAACTTGGTGAGCGCGTCGAGGTCGTAGCGGTCGTCGAGCGCGCCGACGCCCACGAGCAGCGCCCCGGCCAGCACCGCGCCGAGCACCTCGGCCGAGCTGGTGTCGAACGCCAGGCGCAGGGCGGGGAGCTGGTAGGCCATCGCGACGCCCGCGAGCACGCCGCCGAACATCGCGAGCCCGCCCCAGCGCGGTGTGGGGATGACGTGCACGTCGCGCCCGCGCGGCCAGGCCACCGCGCCGAGCTTGAGCGCGAGCAGCCGCACCGGCCCGACGAGGAGGAAGGTGATGACGGCCGACGTCAGCCCGGCAAGCAGGTACTCCCGGATCGGCAGTACGAGCGTGGGCACGGCCCCTCACGCTACGCCCACCCCGAGTCGTCGAAACCGGCACGGCGAGTCGTCGAAACCAACACGGCGAGTCGTGCATCTCGCCCCGGTGAGTCGGGCATCTCGCCCCGGTGAGTCCGGGCGCGTCAGATCGAGAGCACCGCATGGCCGAGGACGTCGGCGACCTGCTCAGCGGTGACGGCGCCCTGGCGGAGGATGCGGGGTTCGTCGGCGGTGAGGTCGACGATCGTCGACGCCACCGGTTCACCGGACGGGCCACCGTCGAGGTAGACATCGACGGAATCGCCCAGCTGGTCTTCCGCCATGGCCGCGTCGCTGGCGGGCGCCTGGCCCGAGACGTTGGCGCTGGAGACGGCCATCGGGCCGACATCGCGCAGCAGCTCGAGCGCGACCGGGTGCAGCGGCATCCGGAGCATGACCGTGCCCTTGGTCTGGCCGAGGTTCCAGGCCAGCGACGGGGCGTGCGCCAGCACGAGCGACAAACCCCCAGGCCAGAACGCCTCAATGAGGTCTCGCGCGGCACGCGGCACGCTCAGCACGAGCCCGTCGATGGTCGACCAGGAGCCGACCAGCACCGGCACGGGCATGTCGGGACCGCGGTGCTTCGCGGCGAGCAGACCACGGACGGCCTCGGCGTTGAACGCGTCGCAGCCCAGCCCGTACACGGTGTCGGTGGGCATCACGACGAGTCGGCCGCTGCGGACGGCGCGCGCCGCCACGGCCAAGCCCTCCGTGCGGGCGTCCGGGTCGGAGCAGTCGTACGTCATCGCCACGCCGCGCAGACTACGACCCACCGGTCGACGGCCTGCGCGCACTTGCCTGGCCCGCACGCAGCGAGTCGCAGTAGCGCCGTGCCGGAACGCACAACTCACCAAGGTGAAATGCACGACTCGCCGTGCCGAAAACGACGACTCGCCCGTGGCGGAGGGCGGGGCTACCGACGGTAGGCGGTGGTGAAGCGGGGGCGTCCGTTGAGGTCGACGTGCTCCAGGACGTCGACGAGCTCGGGACGGGCGCGCAGGAGCGCGGGGACGGCGGCGCGGTGCGAGTCGTCGTGCTCGACCGCGAACGCCCCTCCCGGCCGCAGGAGCGCCACGGCCCGCGCCGCAACCGCCGGGATGATCGCCAGCCCGTCCGGCCCACCGAAGACGGCCACCGCCGGGTCGCCCACGCTGACCTCGGGCGGGACCGGCGTGCCGTCGGGGACGTAGGGCGGGTTGCACAGGACGAGGTCGAAGCGGCCCGCAAAGTCGGGAGGAAGGTCGGGCACGCGCACGTCCCGGGCGTGGAGCACGACGCGCCGACCGTGCGCGTCGATGTTGCGGCGCGCCCAGGCCAGCGCGTCGGGATCGATCTCGACGGCGTGCACCACGGCATCCGGTCGCACGGCCGCGACGGCCAGCGCGAGCGCTCCCGAGCCCGTGCAGAGGTCCATCACCAGCGGCGACGCGACGTCCTTGACCGCCGCCAGCCCCCACTCCAGCAGCAGCTCGGTCTCGGGCCGCGGCGTGAACACCCCAGGCCCGACCGCGACCTCGACCGGGCCGAGCACGGCCGAACCGAGCAGGTGTTGCAGCGGCTCCCGGGCCGCCCGGCGGACGATCAGCGCGTGCAGTTCCGCGGCCGCGGCCGAATCGAGGCGCGGATGCAGCAGCAGCCTGCCGCGCGGGATGCCCAGCACGTGCGCGGCGAGGGCCTCGGCGTCGAACCGCGGCGACGCGACCCCCGCAGCCGCCAACTCGCGCTCGCTCGCGGCGAGGGCGGAGCGCATCGACCGGTCGGGCACCCGTCCGGCGTCCGACGGGTTCCCGGCCGTCATGACCGGTGCAGGGTGCGCAAAACCCCAACTCGCCGTGCCGAAATGCGCGACTCACCGCGACGAAACGCACGACTCACCACGGCGAAACGCCCAACTCGCCGTGCCGAAATTCGCGACTCGCCGTGTCCGAATCGACGACTCGCCCTCATTCGGCCAGCTGCTCGGCGCGGTCGGCCGTGACCAGCGCGTCCACGACGCCGTCCAGCTCGCCGTCGAGGACCGCGCTGAGGTTGTAGGCCTTGTAGCCGACCCGGTGGTCGGAGATGCGGTTCTCGGCGAAGTTGTAGGTGCGGACGCGCTCGGAACGGTCGACGGTGCGCACCTGTGAGCGACGGGCGTCCGACGCCTGCGCCGCCGCCTCCGCCTCGGCCAGCGCCTGCAGCCGCGCGCGCAGCACCTCCATCGCCCGTGCCCGGTTCTGCAGCTGGGAGCGCTCGTTCTGGCAGCTCACGACGGTGCCGGTGGGCAGGTGCGTGATCCGCACCGCGGAATCGGTGGTGTTGACGCTCTGCCCCCCGTGCCCAGAGGAGCGGAACACGTCGACGCGCAGGTCGTTCTCGTCGATCTCGATGCCGGCGTCGTCGTCGCCGGTGTCCGGGTAGACGAGCACGCCCGCCGCGGACGTGTGGATGCGCCCCTGCGACTCGGTGACCGGCACCCGCTGCACCCGGTGCACGCCGCCTTCGTACTTCAGCGCGGCCCACACGCCGTCGGGCCCGGTGCCGCGGGAGCGCACGACCATCGTCATGTCCCTGACGCCGCCGAGGTCACTGCCGATCGCGTCGAGCACCTCGACCTTCCAGCCCCGCCGCTCGGCATACCGCTGGTACATGCGGGCCAGGTCGCCCGCGAACAGGGCCGACTCCTCGCCGCCCTCTCCCGACTTGATCTCCATGACGACGTCCTCGCCGTCGTGCGGATCGCGCGGCACGAGCAGTTGGGCCAGCCGGGTCTCCAGCTCGGGAAGGCGGGCGGCCAGCTCGTCGGCCTCCGCGGCGAACGACGTGTCCTCGGCGGCGAGCTCGCGGGCGGCGGCGAGGTCGGAGCGCGCCGACTCCAGCTCGCGCGCCGCGCCCACGACCTGGCCCAGCTCGGCGTAGCGCCGCCCGAGCTTGCGGGCCTGGGCGGCGTCGGCGTGCACGGCGGGGTCGGCGAGTGCGCGCTCCAGCTCTGCGTACTCCATGAGCAGCGCGTCGACAGTGGGCGCGGCCATCTCGTTCTCTCCCGACCAAACACGGCCACCGTCGCCGACGGGGCGTCACCCTGGGATCCACCGCGGTGTCTCGTGGATTGACAACGGCGCCCACCGCACTGATGGGCGCCGTCTGAGCAGCTACTTCTTGCCCGGGGTCCGCTTGCCGTAGCGCGCCTCGAAGCGCGCGACGCGACCGCCGGAATCGAGGATCTTCTGCTTGCCGGTGTAGAACGGGTGGCACGCCGAGCAGACCTCGACGGTGATGGTCCCGCTGGCCTTCGTGCTGCGGGTCGTGAAGTGGTTGCCGCAGCCGCAGGTGACCTGCGTCTCGACGTAAGCGGGGTGGATGCCTTCGCGCACGGGGATTCCTCTCGATGGGCCCCGGGTCCCCTGCTGTTGAGGGGTGAACCGGCGCCGGAGCATGACGGACCATTCAACCATCCAGGCCCACCTCCTGTTCCCGGCAGGCCCTCGTTCCGCACAGCGGGTTGCGGCGCCGCGCACCCGGCGACGGCGAACGCCGCGCCGAGCGCGCCAAGGACCGCCGCACCCGTCAGTCGAGGTCTCCGCCCGGCGTGCTCTTGGCCACCTGCATGAGGAACTCGATGTTGGTGCGGGTCTTGCGCAGCTGGGTGAGCAGCAGGTCGATGGCCTGCTGGTCGTCCAGGGCGGACAGCAGCCGCCGGAGCTTGACCATCACCGCGTACTCGTCCGGCGACATCAGCAGCTCTTCCTTGCGGGTGCTGGAGTCGCCCACGTCGATGGCGGGGAAGACCCGCTTGTCGGCGATGCGGCGGTCCAGCTTGAGCTCGGCGTTGCCGGTGCCCTTGAACTCCTCGAAGATCACGGTGTCCATCGTGGAGCCGGTCTCGACCAGCGCGGTGGCGAGGATCGTCAGCGAGCCGCCGTCTTCGATGTTGCGCGCGGCGCCGAGGAAGCGCTTGGGCGGGTACAGCGCGGTGGAGTCGACCCCGCCGGACAGAATGCGGCCCGACGCGGGCGCCGCGAGGTTGTAGGCCCGGCCCAGCCGTGTGAGGTTGTCGAGCAGCACGACCACGTCGTGACCCATCTCGACCAGGCGCTTCGCCCGCTCGATGGACAGCTCCGAGATCGTGGTGTGATCGGTCGGCGGGCGGTCGAACGTCGACGCGATGACCTCGCCCTTCACCGACCGCTGCATGTCGGTGACCTCCTCCGGGCGCTCGTCCACGAGGACGACCATGAGGTGGCACTCCGGGTTGTTGGTGGTGATCGCGTTGGCGATGTTCTGCATGATCGTGGTCTTGCCCGCCTTGGGCGGCGACACGATCAATGCCCGCTGGCCCTTGCCGATCGGCATGACCAGGTCGATGACGCGGGTGGTGAGCTTGTGCGGCTCGGTCTCCAGGCGCAGCCGCTCGTTCGGATAGAGCGGCGTGAGCTTGTGGAACTCGGGGCGCTTGCGGGCGGTCTCCGGGTCCTGACCGTTGATCGCGTCGACCCGCACGAGCGGGTTGAACTTCTGCCGCGACTGCTCGCCCTCGCGCTGCTCCCGCACCGCGCCGGTGATCGCGTCGCCACGGCGCAGGCCGTACTTGCGGACCATGGACAGCGAGACGTAGACGTCGGTGGGACCGGAGAGGTAGCCGGTGGTGCGCACGAACGCGTAGTTGTCGAGGATGTCGACGATGCCTGCGACGGGCAGCAGCACGTCGCCCTCGCGCACCTCGGTGTCGACGGCACTCTGGCCACCGGTTTGGCCGCCGCTCTGGCGCTCCCGGCCGCGGCGGCGGTCGCGGAAGCGGCGCCCGCGGCGGCCGCGGCCCTCGCCGTCATCGTCGCCGTCGTCGTCGGGTCGGTTGTCGCGCGGGCCGCGGTTGTCCGTCCGGCTGTCGCTGCCCCGGTTGTCGGGGCGGCTGTCTGTCCGACTGTCGCTGCCCCGGTTGTCGGGGCGGTTGTCCGTCCGGCTGTCGGCGCGGTTGTCACTCCGGTTGTCGGGGCGGTTGTCACTCCGGTTGTCCGCGCGGTTGTCGGGGACCGCTCGCTGCCGCCCCGCCGCTCGCCCCGCGGGGGGCGTCCGGTGTCGGCAGACCCGTCGACGGACGCATCGGCGCTGGTAGCGGCGTCGGCGGTCGCAGCGGGCTCGGCGACGGTGCCATTGGTGCCACTGTGCTCGGCCCGGCGCCGCTGCCGCGGCCGACGACCGCCTGCCTCGCCCTCCGCGGGCGGAGTGGTGCTCGGCGTGTCGGTGGCAGGGCCTGCCTCGGCACCTGCGGCGGGGGCGGTGCTCGGCGCTGCGCTAGGCGCCGTCGGCGACGCGGGGGCCGCTGCCGCAGAGGCGGACTCGACGGTCGGTCCGGCCGTCGTCGCAGACGCGGACTCGACGGTCCGCCCGGACGTCCCCGCAGACGCGGACTCGACGGTCGGCCCGGCCGTCCCCGCAGACGCGGGCGCGGACGGGGCCTCGGTCGCCTTCGGCGCGTCGGCCGGGGCCGCGGCGCCGTTGGTGACGGGCTTCGGGTCGGGCGCGCCCGCAGGTCGGGAGGCTGCGCGCCGACGACGGGTGGTGGGCGCGGCCGACGCGGCGCCGTTCTCGGTGGTGGCCGGGCCGGTGCTGCCCGGGGCCTGCTCCGGCAGCGGGAGCTGCGGGGCGGCGCTTGCGCCCGCCTGGCGCGCCTTGATGGCGGCGATGAGATCGCCCCGGCGCATGCCGGTGATGTCGGGGATGTTCAGCTCCCCCGCCAGTTGGCGGAGTTCCGCCAGCACCATGCCGGAGAGGCCCCGCTTGCGCGGTGCGGCGGTGCTGACGAGCTCGGTCTCGCTCAAGGTTGTCCTTCCTGACCTACCGGGCGCCATGCCCGGGTCAGCGAATTTCACTAGAGATGTCGGTGGACGGATCGCGGGAAGAGCGGTCGTCTCGACGGGCGGGACGGTGATCTTCGCGACTCCTCGCCGAATGCGGCCGCTCGTCCGAAACCGGATCCGAACCACAAGGGGATGCAGATTCCGGCGCGAGTGGCCACGCGGATGACGCGTGGATCGCCGTTGCACTGTCGAGGGTAGACGTAACCACTGGTTGCGGCAACAACCCCCCACCCGACACGCTCGAGGATGCGCCCTTCTACGTCTCGACGACGACCCCTGCGGTGTCGATCGGCAGGGGCAGCGGCGCGAACCCGTGGATGTCGACCGCGGGCACCCGACCGTCCGTGGTGAAGGCGAGCACGGTGGGGCCCGCGCCGGAGATCGCCGCAGGGACGCCGTGCGCACGCAGTGCGTCGACGAGGTCGGCCGACTCGGGGTAGGCCGGACGGCGGTAGCCCTGATGCAGGCGGTCCTCCGTGGCGGGCATCAGCAGCTCGGGCCGCTGGGTGAAGGCCAGCACGGACAGTGCGGTACGGCTCCCGGTGAACGCCGCGTCGACCAGCGGCACCCGCTCGGGCAGCAGCCCGCGTGTCGTGCTGGTGAGTGATTCGGCTTCCGCGATGAACGCAACCGGACGGATGCCCGGATGTGCGTCGAGCCTTACAGCGTGAAACCGCCCCGCGGTATTCCCCGGTGTCTCCCACGCGACGACGAAACCGCCGAGCAGGCTGGCGGCGGCGTTGTCGGCGTGCCCCTCCATACCCGCCGTGACCTGCAGGACCGTGTCGCGCTCCAGCTCGGTGTCACGTCCGGCGAGCACGACGGCGGCCACCGCGCCGCCCACCGCCGCCGCCGCGGAACTGCCCAGCCCGCGGGAGTGCGGGATGGCGTTGCGGCAGCGCATCCGCAGCCCGGGTGGCGCGTCGCCGGTGACCGCCCACGTGGTGCGCATCGCGCGGACGACGAGGTGCGCGTCGTCGCACGGGACGCGGCCTGCGCCCTCGCCGTCGACCTCGACGGCGACGCCGTGCGGAGCGACCGACACCTCGATGTCGTCGTAGAGGCCGAGCGCGAGGCCGAGCGCGTCGAACCCGGGCCCGAGGTTGGCGGACGAGGCGGGCACCCGCACCCGGACCTCGGTGGGCCTACCCATGCGCGCGCCCCGGGGATCTCCTGCTAGGTGCGGACCTGCGCATCACGCCAGCTCCAGTGTCGCCGCCACGGCCGCCGGGTCCAGGGGAACCACCGTCGGTTGCGGCGCCCCCAGCAGCGCCGTGTCGGGGTCCTTCAGCCCGTGCCCGGTGACGGTGCAGACCACCAGCGACCCGCACGGCAGGGTGCCGTCGGCCGCCGACTGCAGCAGCCCGGCCACGCTCGCCGCCGATGCAGGCTCGACGAACACGGCCTCACGGGCGGACAGCAGCCGGTACGCGGCGAGGATCTCCGCGTCGGTGACGGCCGCGAACCGCCCTCCCGAGGCGTCACGCGCGGTGACCGCCGCCGCCCAGGACGCGGGGGCGCCGATGCGGATGGCCGTGGCGATCGTCTCCGGGTGCTTCACCGGCGCCCCGTGCACGAGCGGTGCCGCCCCGGCCGCCTGATAGCCGAACATGCGCGGCGCGGTCGGGATCAGCCCGTCCCCGAGGTAGGCGGAGTAGCCCGCCCAGTACGCGGTGATGTTGCCCGCGTTGCCGACGGGCAGGCAGTGCACGTCGGGGGCGCGGCCGAGCTGGTCGCAGATCTCGTAGGCGGCGCTGGCCTGGCCCGCGATCCGGGTGGGGTTGACGGAGTTGACCAGCGCGGCGACGTCGTAGTCGGCCGCGGTCTTGCGGGCGAGCTCCAGGCAGTCGTCGAAGTTGCCGTCCACCTGCAGGATCCGCGCCCCGTGCGCGACCGCCTGCGCGAGCTTGCCCAGCGCGATCTTGCCCTGTGGGACGAGTACCGCGCAGGTCAGACCGGCCCGCGCGGCGTAGGCGGCGGCCGAGGCCGACGTGTTGCCGGTGGAGGCGCACAGCACGCCCTGCTTGCCGCGGGCCAGCGCGTCGGTGACCGCCACCGTCATGCCCCGGTCCTTGAACGAACCGGTCGGGTTGGCCCCGTCGACCTTCAGCAGCACCTCGCACCCGGTGCGCTCCGACAGGTAGGGCGCGGGCAGCAGCGGCGTGCCACCCTCACCGAGGGTGACGATCTCCCAGTCGTCCCGCACCGGCATGCGCTCCCGGTAGGCGTCGATCACACCCGGCCAGGGGGCGACGCGCGCGGTGGTCATCCGGCCACCCCTTTCCGCCCCAGCTCCTCCACCCGCAGGACGCTCTCCACGCCGTTGACGATCTCCAGACCGGCCAGCTCGGCGACCGTGGCGGCCAGCGCGGCCTCCGGCGCGACGTGCGTGACCACCACCAGGCGCGCAGCCGAGCGAGCTCGCGAGCGAGCCATCGGCTCAGTGCCGTCGCCGCTGGTCTGGCGCACTGCCGCGATGCTCACGCCCTGCGCGGCGAAGGCGCCCGAGATCGTCGCGAGCACGCCCGCGCGGTCGGCGACGTCCAGGCTGACGTGGTAGCGCGTGGGCACGGTGCCCATCGGGCGCACCGGCAGGCTGGCGTAGGTGCTCTCGCGCGGCCCGCGCCCGCCGACCACGCGGTTGCGCGCGACCGCGACGAGGTCGCCGAGCACGGCGCTCGCGGTGGGCGCGCCACCCGCGCCCTGGCCGTAGAACATGAGCTGGCCCGCGGCCTCGGCCTCGACGAACACCGCGTTGAACGCCCCGTCGACCGCCGCGAGCGGGTGCGCGGCCGGGATCATCGCCGGGTAGACCCGCGCGGAGACCGAGTCCGGGTCGCCGGTGCGCTCACAGATCGCCAGCAGCTTGATCACGCAGCCGAGCCTGCGGGCGGCGGCGATGTCGGTGGCGGTGACGTCGCGGATGCCCTCGCAGTGCACGTCTGCGGCCGTGACGCGGGTGTGGAAGGCCAGCGACGCGAGGATGGCGGCCTTGGCCGCCGCGTCGTAGCCGTCGACGTCGGCGCTCGGGTCGGCCTCGGCATAGCCCAGCCGGGTGGCCTCGTCCAGCGCGTCGGCGTAGCCGGCCCCGGAGGCGGCCATCGAGGAGAGGATGAAGTTCGTGGTGCCGTTGACGATCCCGGCGACGCGCGTGATCCGGTCGCCCGCCAGCGACTCGCGCAGCGGCCGCAGCAGCGGGATCGCGCCCGCGACCGAGGCCTCGTAGTAGAGGTCGGCGCCCGAGGAGTCCGCGGCCTCGGCGAGCCCGGCCACGTCCTCGGCGAGCAGCGCCTTGTTCGCCGTGACGACGGACTTGCCCGCCTTCAGCGCCTCCAGGAGCCACGTGCGCGCCGGCTCGATGCCGCCGATCACCTCGACGACGACGTCCACGTCCGGCCGGGTGACCAGCGCGGACGCGTCCGTGGTGAGCAGCTGCCCCAGCTCGGGGTGCCGGTGCGGGCGCCGCACCGCCACCCCGACCAGCTCGACGGGCGCGCCGACCCGGGCCGCGAGGTCGACGGCCTGCTCGCGCAGCAGCCGCACCACCTCGCTCCCGACCGTGCCGCAGCCCAGCATCGCGACGCGGATCGGCTCCACGCTCGATAACGACCTCGCTGTGCCTGCCCACCCCGCCGGCTTCCGTCCCCCGGGCTCGGTCACGGGGCCACCTCCAGCCGGAAGAGATCCGCTTCGGTCTCCCGGCGCAGCAGCACCCGCGCTGCGCCGTCACGCACGGCGACGACCGCGGGCCGCGGCAGCCGGTTGTAGGAGCTCGCCATCGCGTAGCAGTAGGCGCCGGTGGCGGCGACGGCGAGCAGGTCACCCGGGGCGAGGTCGGCGGGCAGCCAACAGTCGCGCACCACGATGTCACCGCTCTCACAGTGCTTGCCGACCACACGCGACAGCGCCGCCCCGCCCGTCCCGTCGATCTCCGACGACCGCGACACGAGCCTGCAGTCGTACACCGCGTCGTAGAGGGCGGTGCGGATGTTGTCGCTCATGCCGCCGTCGACGCTGACGTAGCGGCGCCCGTGGCCGCCGCCCAGGTCGACGTCCTTCAGCGTGCCCACCTCGTACAGCGTGACCGTGCCGGGGCCCGCGATCGCCCGCCCCGGCTCCACGGCGATCGCGGGAACGTCAAGGTCGGCGGCGTGGCATTCGCGCGTGACGATCGCGCGTAGCTCGTTGGCGAGCTGCCCGACGTCGAGCGGGGTCTCGTCGGCCCGGTAGGCGATGCCGAACCCGCCGCCGAGGTCCAGCGTGGTCAGCGCGGTGAGCGCGGCGGCTCCGTGCTCGCGGTGCAGCTCCGCCAGGAACCGCACGACGCGGTGCGCGGCCACCTCGAAGCCGCCGGTGTCGAAGATCTGGCTGCCGATGTGGCTGTGCAGCCCGACCAGCGACAGCGCGTCGGACTTCAGCACACGGCGGACCGCCTCGGCGGCCTCGGGCAGGGCGAAGCCGAACTTCTGGTCTTCGTGCGCGGTGGCCATGAACTCGTGGGTGTGCGCCTCGACCCCGATGGTGAGGCGGACCATCACCTCCGCGACGACGCCCCGCTCCCGCGCGACCGCGTCCAGCCGGGCGATCTCGTGGAACGAGTCCAGCACCACCCGGCCGACGCCCGCGGCCATTGCGGCGGCGAGCTCGGCGGTCGACTTGTTGTTGCCGTGCAACGTGATGCGCGCGGCGGGGAACCCCGCCCGCAGCGCGATCGCCAGCTCGCCGCCGCTGCAGACGTCCAGCGCGAGGCCCTCCTCCGCGACCCAGCGCGCCACCTCGGTGCAGAGGAACGCCTTGGCCGCGTAGTGCACCGACGACGCCCCGAACGCGGCGGCGAAGGCGTGCGCGCGGGAGCGGAAGTCGGCCTCGTCGATCACGAACAGCGGGGTGCCGTAGGCCTCGGCGAGGTCCCGGACGTCGACGCCCGCGATCTCCACGGCCCCGGACGCGGCCCGGACGGCCTGTCGAGGCCAGACGGCGGGCGCGAGCGCGTCGAGATCGGCGGCGGTGGCGGGGCGCGGCCCGGCCGTCTCGGGCGGGGCGAGGATCCCGGCGTGCAGTGGGCCGGCCGGATGAACTCTCACATCCGCTCCGGCGCGCTGACGCCCAGCAGCCCCAGCCCGTTGGCCAGCACCTGCCGGGCCGCGACGCACAGCGCCAACCGCGCGCGGTGCAACTCGGTGGTCTCCTCGTCGCCCATCGGCAGCACCCGGCAGGCGTCGTAGAACTTGTGGTACGCGCTGGCCAGGGCCTCGAGGTAGCGCGCGACCCGGTGCGGCTCCCGCAGCTCGGCCGCCGACGCGACGACCGTCGGGAACTCCCCCAGCGTGCGGATCAGGTCGCCCTCGCGCGGATGCGTCAGCAACCCGAACGCTGTGCCCGGCGTGACGCCCAGGTCGGCCGCGTTGCGCGCGAGCGACGCCAGGCGGGCGTGCGCGTACTGGACGTAGAAGACCGGGTTGTCGTTGCTGCGGCGGCGGAGCAGGTCGACGTCGACGTCGAGCGTCGAGTCCACCGAGGACCGGATCAGCGAGTAACGCGCGGCGTCGACGCCCACCGCCTCGACCAGGTCCTCCATGGTGACGACCGTGCCCGCGCGCTTGCTCATCCGCACCGGCGTGCCGTCCTGGACGAGGTTGACCATCTGCCCGATGAGCACCTCGACCACGGCCGGGTCGTCGCCGAGCGCCGCCGCCACCGCCTTCAGCCGTCCGATGTAGCCGTGGTGGTCGGCGCCGAGCATGTAGATGCAGAGGTCGAAGCCGCGCGCACGCTTGTCGAGGAAATAGGCGATGTCGGCCGCGATGTAGGCCGGTTTGCCGTCGGACTTGATGACCGGCCGGTCCTTGTCGTCGCCGTACTCGCTGGACGCGAGCCACCAGGCGCCGTCGTTGAAGTAGAGCGAGCCTCCGGCCTTGAGCCGCTCGACGGCCGCGTTCACCGCGCCCGACTCGTGCAGCGACTGCTCGTGGAACCACACGTCGAAATCGGTGCCGAACGCGTGCAGCGCCGCCTTGATCTCGTCGAACATCAGCCCGACGCCGACTCGGCGGAAGATCTCGTCGCGCTCCGGGGAGGCCAGCGCGTCGGGCACGGCCGCGACCACCCGCGCGGCGATCTCGCCGATGTAGGCGCCGCCGTAGCCGTCCGCGGGCACGGGCTCGCCGCGCGCCGCGGCCACCAACGACCGGACGAAGCGGTCGATCTGGCCGCCCGCGTCGTTGAAGTAGTACTCGCGGACGACCTTCGCGCCTCGTGCGGCGAGCACGCGGCCGAGGGCGTCGCCAACCGCGGCCCAGCGGGTGCCGCCCAGGTGCAGCGGGCCCGTCGGGTTGGCGGAGACGAACTCCAGGTTGACGTTGCGGCCCGCGTACTCGTCGCCGTGGCCGTAGGCGGCGCCTGCTGCGAGGACGTCGGCCAGGATGCCGCCCTGTGCGTCGGCGGCGAGCCTCAGGTTGATGAACCCGGGCCCGGCGATCTCGGCGCTCGCGATGCCGTCCTTGCCCGCCAGCTCCGCGGCGAGCCACGTGGCGAGCTCGCGCGGCGGGACGCCCGCCTGCTTCGCGGTGCGCAGCGCGACGTTCGTGGCGTAGTCACCGTGCTCGGGGTTGCGCGGCCGCTCGACCCCGACGTCGGCCGGGAGTGCCGCGACGTCCAGGCCGCGTCGCGCCAGCACGTCGGCGGCAGCGGCACGGACGAGGTCGGCGAGCAGGGCTGGGGTCACCGGACGAGTCTAGTGCGGCGCCCACAGACGTCTGCCGGGTCCTCAACCCGACAACGTCCGTGGCCATCACGCAAAATCCAGTCCGGCGCCCACAGACGTCTGCCGGGTCCTCAACCCGACAACGTCCGTGGCCATCACGCAAAATCCAGTCCGGCGCCCACAGACGTCTGCCGGGTCCTCAACCCGACAACGTCCGTGGCCATCCGCAAAAGGAGGTGCTGCTCACCGGTTTCTCAGTAGCCGTACATACACTTTCGGCATGGCCAGTGGCAAGAACAGCCGAGCGGTGCGCAACGCGCGCGCCGCCGTCGTCACGAGGCGGTCGACGCCGTGGGGCATGATCGCGGCGATCCTCGCGGTGCTGCTGTTCGCGAGCGGGATCTTCGGCTATTACGTCGTGCAGAACAACGCGAAGCAGGCGAAGGCGGTCGCCCTGGCCCAGTGGACGCCGTCGGCGACCAACAAGGACCCGTCACTGAAGATCCCCGGCATCGTCACGCAGCAGTACGCGGGGGCGAACCACGTCCAGCCCAACCAGGTGGTGGCCTACACCCACAGTCCGCCGTTCGGCGGCACGCACGACGGCTACTGGGCGGCGTGCAACGGCGTCGTCTACACCACGCCCGTGCGCAACGAGAACATGGTGCACGCGCTCGAGCACGGCTCGGTGTGGATCGCCTACGACCCGGACAAGATCACCGGGGACGCGGTGAAGACGCTGGCCGCGAAGATCAACGGGCAGCCGTACAGCCTGATGTCCCCCTACCCCGGGCTCGACCAGCCCATCTCGCTGCAGTCGTGGGGCCACCAGCTGAAGCTCGCGGACCCGAACGACCTCCGGATCGACGAGTTCATCCAGGCGCTGCGCAGCAACCAGTACCAGTACCCCGAGCCAGGGGCGAGCTGCGCGGCGCTCGGGCCGGGCGCGTTCGACCAGGACAACCCGCCGCCTTACAAGCCCGCGCCGCCGGTCAGCGCCGTCAACAACACCACGGTGATGCCCGAGGTGATCCCCGGGGCGCAGGGCGTCACGCCGGACCCGGGCCGGTGACCGAGCTGCGCACCGTCCCGCCCGTCGACGCGCGGCCGGACGTCGATGTGCGGGAGCCGCGCTGGGTGCGGCCGTTCGTCATCGTGGCGGCGGCGCTCGTGCTCCTGCTCGTCGGCGCCACCGGCGGGCTGCTGATCGGCCGCTCGGCCGGACCGGAGGTCCCCGGGGCCGACTCCGTGGACGTCGGGTTCCTGCAGGACATGAGCGTGCACCATCAGCAGGCCGTCGAGATGGCGTCCTGGGAGCGCGACCACACGGCCGATCCCGAGCTGCGCCAGTTGGCTTACGATATCGAGAGCACCCAGACCGGCCAGATCGGACGGATGCAGGGCTGGCTGGAGCTGTGGGGGGCGTCGGCGCAGCCGGTGGGACGGCCGTACATGACGTGGATGGCGGGCTCCCCCACCGGCGCCCACGATCACACCGTCACCGCTGCGACGTCCGCGGGTGTCGCGACGATGCCGGGGATGGCGAGCGCGGACGACCTGAAGCGGCTGCGCGCGTCCACCGGCAAGGAGCTGGACGTGCTGTTCCTGCAGTTGATGCTGCGCCACCACGAGGGCGGGGCCGCGATGCTGAGCTACGCGGCCCAGAACGCGTCCCAGGAGCCGGTGCGCAACCTCGCCGCACAGATGCTGAGCGCGCAGACCGCGGAGGCGAGCTACATCACGCAGCTGCTCACCGTCCGCGGCGGCACTCCCCTGTCCCTCTGAACCGCTCTTCCGGCCGCCCGCTCATCCACGAGGGAGCCCTCATTCAGGTGCCCGACAGGGGTATACACGTCGCGCAGCCTTCGCCGGAGGAGCTCCGCGACGTCGCCGAGGTGCGGACACCCTTGGAGCCGATGGCCGCGCTACGCCCGACGCGTGATCCGCACGGGCCCGCGATGAACGGCGTCCGGAGATAGTTGATCACCGAAGTCGACGTGAGCGGGGTTTCGTGGCGCCGAAACCCCGCTCACGTCGATCTGGCGCGGACGCGGGTCCGGCCATCTGCATTCAGGATCCCGTGGCCGCTGACAATGCGGCGCGACGCCCTTGTCGTCCCGGCCCGACCGTTCGGGATCCGGGTGCGCGGACATCAGAAGGGGGCGGGGTCGGCGGGATCTTCGGGGGGCGGATGTCGCCAGGTCGAGCGCCGGGGCGGGGGCTGGTCGTGGGTTGGTGACGGGCGCGGCCCTCTGCGGTCGAAGGTGGGGCGTTCGCTCTGGCGTGGTCTGCCGGGTGGTTCGTTTTCCGGCTCGCCGGGCTGGGGGTCGGGGAGTGCCGGCATGATCGGTTCGCCGCGGGTGGTGTAGGTCTGGCCCAGGGGGCTGGTCCAGTGGAACCAGCCCGGGCGGGGCTGGTCGAGCCGCCAGCCGCCGTGGTGTTTGAGCGCGTGGTGGCGTGGACACAGGGGGCCGGTGTTGGCGGCGGTGGTGGGGCCGCCCTGGGCGTAGTCGCGGGTGTGGTCGGCGTGGCAGGCGCGCGCCGGACGGCGGCAGCCGGGATGGATGCAGGTGCGGTCGCGGATCTGCAGGTGGCGCAGCAGCGGGCCGCGGGCGTGGCGGCTGTGGGGATGGGCGTCGAGGGCGTCGATGAGCCGCCGGCGGTGGGCGAGCTGGCGGGCCAGGTCGGTGAGGACGTCCGCCCAGGGGTGGTGTGCGCCGGGCTCGTGGGTCAGCGTGGAGGCCAGTGCGGTCAACAAGGTGGCCGTGATGTGCAGTTCGACCAGGCCGCCGCCGCTCCGCGGGGCGAGGGTAGTCGGGGCAGTGGGGGCAGTGGGGGCAGGGGGGCTGGCGGGGGCGGGGTGGGCGGCGGCGGGGTCCGCGGTGGTCGGGTCCGCCGGGGTGGGTCGGCGGCGGGTGATGCCTGCGAGCAGGAGGTGGCCGTCGTCGTCGACGATGGCGAAGCGCCAGGGGGCGTGGCGGAGGCGGGTGACCTGGTCGCAGGCGGTGGCGGGCAGTATGGGGCCCCAGCCGGGGATCTCGCCGGGGCGCTGGTCGAGCCCGAGCAGGGTGGCCAGCCCGACCCGGATCTCCATATCGGCCGGCTCTGCGGTGGCGCCGCGGGCCTGCTCATCGCCGCCGTGAGGAGTCGGGGGAGCTTCGCCGGCTGCCGGGTTGCCGCTGGGCGCCGGGTTGCCGCTGGTTGCCGAGTCGTCCGTGGCTGCGGGGTCGGCGGCGGGTGCGGGGTCGGCGGCGCCTACGGGGTCGTCAGTGGCGGCGGTGCCGCCGTCGCTTGCCGCGTCGTCGTGGCCTGCCGCGTCGCCGTGGCCTGCCGCGCCACCGCCGGCGGTCCGGTCATCGGGCGCGGGCTCCTGGCCGGCAGCGCCGGGATGGGCGGCAGGGCCGGCGGCCGCCGCCGTGTCGGCGAGGAGGGTGGTGATGATCTCCTCGGTGGTCAGGCCGGTGAGCCGTCCGTCCAACAGGCGCAAAAACACGTCGGCACGGATCTGGGTGATCGTGGCGGGATGCCCGGCCCGGCGCAGCCGCTCGGCCAGCGTGTCCACCCGCGCGCACGCGGCGGCGGCCTGCTCGGCGGGCAGCCCGCAGGCGGTGATGGTGGCGGTGCCGTCGACGCCCAGGTAGCCGACCACGGCGCGGGCGGCGACCGCGCGCCGATACCGGACGTGCGGCCGCATCCGGGTCGATGGCCAGAATCGCGCGGACCAGCCGGTGGCGCAGCTGCCCGGCGGTCAACCCGGGCGCGGCGGGCAGGTAGGTGGCGCACAGCGCCTGCGTCTGCTCCGGGGTGAGCTCGGCGGGGCCGAGCACGTCGGTGAACACCCAGGCCTTGCCGTGATCGATGCGCCCCTCGTCGAACGCGGCGGCCACCAGCGGCAGCCCGGCCAGGGCTTCGGCGAACTCCAGCTCGCGGGCGGCCTTGCCCTCCGACCAGGTGAGCGCGGCGGCGATCTCCGCGCCCGCCCACTCGCCCAGCGGGACCGCACCCCGCCCGGCGGCGGTGGCCTCGCCGGACAGGGCGGCGACCCGGGCCATGGTGGCGGCCATGCGGGCGTGGTCGTGCGCGCGCTGCCGCGACCACGCCCGCAACACCGCCACGGCCTGCTGCGGGCCGAGCGTGTGCGGGTCAAGCGGCTCCAGGAGCGCGGCCAGCGCCGGGCCGGGCGGTGTCTCCGCCAGCCCGTGCAGCGCGTCCTCCGGCATGGATCGAACATACCGTCGACCCCCGACAAGTTTCGCGGATGATCTCGGGGCCGCAGCGGTCCGATGAGTGACATCCCGCCTGCAGGCCCCGCGGCAGAAACATGGCGTACGCCATCCGGCTGCCCTGCCGTTTTGCCAGCTCGGCCTTCGGCCCGCACGCCGGTCGTCGACCGTGCGCACCCACGGCGCCAGCCACCGCTCGAAGTGCGCAAGCGTCAGGTGCGCGCCCGCAGGCAGGCGCTGGTGCGGGTGCAGCGCGTTACCCGGTGCCTGTCCAGGTCCAAGTGCGCGACATCACCGAAGACCGAGCCGAGCAGCGGGTCCGATTTGCGCGAGATTGCCCTCAGCGGTGTTGCGCGGTGAAACCCCGCTGAGGTTCCTCTCGAGCGTCGTCCGACACCGGCGGGCGGCCTCCTCTACCATCCGCACTCGCCTTGCCGCCGCACGTGGGTGATCAGCAGCTGCTCACCGCCCGCGGCGCCGCCCTCCTGTCGTCATGATCCGATGTGCACGGTCCCGTCCGCGTTGATCGTCCAGCCGGGGTTGTGGGCGATCTCCCATACATAGCCGTCGGGGTCGGCGAAGGCACCGGAGGTACCGCCCCAGTCCATGGCCGTCGCGGGGCGGCGGATCGTCCCGCCCGCCCGCTCGGCCTCCGCCAGCACGCCGTCGACCTCGGCGGGCGAGCGCACGTTGTGGGCGAGCTCGATCCCGGGCGCGCCGTGCCCGCCGAGCGCGGTCCACAGCCCGAACGCCATGCCGCCCGCCTGGAAGAAGCAGACCTCGTCGTCGGGCTGCTCGGCCCCGGCCCAACCGAGCGCCTCGTAGAAGGCCCTGGCCCGCGCCAGGTCGTCGACGCCCAGGGTCACCAGAGTGATGCGCTGCTCCACCGCTCCTCCTCAACAAGTTGCGCCGCGACCGCGTCGGGTGGCGGGACGACACCGGTGTTTTGTCCGACGGCACCAGCATTGTGGTGCTCGCGCCGGTGTTGTGGTGCTCGCACCCCCCGTCCGGGCGCCAGTGCGAACACCACAACGCCCGTGCCGTCGTCGGGTCGGGCCGGGTCGGGCGAGCCACGCCAGTCCTACGTGGCGACGGCTCCCCCCGGCCTCGGACCTCCCGACGTGCGCTAGAGTTCGTCCGTTGCCCCCGTAGCTCAGGGGATAGAGCACCGCCCTCCGGAGGCGGGAGCGCAGGTTCGAATCCTGCCGGGGGCACACGGCAGATGGGAACCGATTCCCTTCGTCTGAAGTCGTTTCTGGATCATCTGTTCGCTTGCCTGCTTTGTGCTGCATGGCGACATTTGCCGTGGTTTGCGCTGTGCTGACGGTGTCGCCAGGGAGGGTGACGCGGTAGC
>CAWGIV010000018.1:0-27316 GCA_963822805.1 uncultured Actinomycetota bacterium
TACCGTCACCCTCTTTAACATCACAATTGTGCATCGGAGGGATGGGTCGAGCCTGGTTAGCGACTCGGCGCTACCGGACCGCGCTTGCTCGTCGATGCACGCCATCCGGGAATGCGCCGGAGGTTGCTCGTCTGTGGTCAATGACACATGGCGCTCGTCGCGGTCGGTCCATTGCTAGGCGACGGACTCCCCCACGGCGAGTCGGTCGCTGGCGTCGTTCAACCACGTTCGACCAGGTCAGAACGATACACGACATGTTCATCACGGACCGTGATGTTCATGTAGAGCACGCGCTGCGCACGACGCGCATTGCCACCATCCGCATTAGCCGACCGAATCCCGGATGGCCCGGCGGGCGGAGCAACGTCTTTCGGCTGCCGTTCACATGCCTATCTACTCCAGGATCTCAGAAACATTCCCGCCCGGCGATCGGACGCTGTCCAGCCCCACGCGAATTAGGCTGCGGGGCGCTCTGGCACGGCCGTTCCTCAAATGGGCTCGGTCTGAAATAGGTGGCGGAAACATGTGAATATAGAGCGGCTTGCCCCCGAGCAACGGTCGGCAAAGTCGGCCCAGGGCGCAACGCCCGCCCCGCGCCCCACCAGCAGGGGGTGGACTGCACGACCAGCCACCACCCGTCGGCCCGGCGCACCCCGGTGACGCCGACGCTCCGGATGGAACCGTAAGAACACAGTAAGAGATCCGTCTCGAAGATCGGCTCCAGACATCAACGTCAAGCAGGTCCGGGTCACTCAATCGGGCCATATGCGGCTCTACGCAGCGAACCTGCGAGGCGCGGGTTCTGATTCGCGTCGGTGACTGATCTTCGCGGATACGGCCGTCGTTGAGCAACAGTCGCAGTCGGTAGGGTGAAGTGGCGGTACTCGCGGGCGATCCGCCCGGCCCCCAGCCGCGCCCGGGCCTTGGGGCTGAGGTGGTCGGCGCGGCGGCGCAGCACCCGGCGGATGCCGTAGAGCGGGTCGCCGGTGCGGCCGCGGTGCCCGGTCTGGGCCTGATGCACGCGGCGGCGCACGTCATCCGCGGCGGTCAGGGCGAGGCGGACGACCTGGAACGGGTCGAGCACCCTCACCGCGGCGGGAAGCTGGATGCTCAGCGCGGTGGCGTAGCCGCGGAACGGGTCCAGTGAGGCGGTGCTGATTCCGGCCCGCCGCGCGGCGTCGCGCTCGCCCAGCCACTGGGCCAGCACGGTGCCAGAGCGGCCGTGCACCACATCCAGCAGGCGAGCGCTCCACGATCCCGGTGGCGAACGTCGTTGCCCGTGTCGCGTTGGCGCGCAGGTAGGCAGTCTCGTCCACGCCGAGCGCTCTCACGTTGTCGAGCCGGCCTGGGTCGCCGTCGATCAGCGGTGTGCCACGGTCGATGACCTGACGCGTGACCGTCCACCACGCCACCCCCAACTCGGCCGCCACCCGGGACACGGCGGGGTCGGCGGCACCGACCTGCTCGAAAGCCCACACCCGCGCGTTCGGTCAGCCCCGCCCGAGGGGCGATCGCCGGGTGCTGCTCGGTCCAGCTCCGCTGCTCACAAGCTGGGTGCGGGCACGACCAGACCCGTTCGACCCAGCAGATCACCACCGGGCGACCGCCGATCGGCAGATCCCGCACCTAGGTCGAGAGGCGGTCCTTGGCCCGGGCCACCGCACCACACGCCGGCCAGCCGACGGGCGGCCCCCTCCCGGCAAGGGTCGACAGGTTATGACACGACTCGCCGGCCACGCGCGCGCACGGTCCTGGCTGCCAGCCGCCAGGCCGACCGGCACAGACTGACCAGATCCGACTCGGGGGTCAGCAGGACCCGCCGAACCTCGAAGGGACGAAAGCCTGGCCTGACAACACCCGGCTGCGTCGTGATGGCCGCGGCGAACCCGGCCTCGCCGACCTGGTGCAATGTCACCGCGTTGTAGTCGAGCCGGGTGCCGTTCGGGTACGCCAGCAGATCCACCGGCACGCCCAGCCGGTCGCGGAGCATCTGACGGGATCCCAGGACCTCATGGCGCTGGTCGGCTTCAGTCTCGCGGCTGAGGATCGGGTGCGTGACAGTATGCGCCCCAACCTCGTGTCCGGCGACGAGCAGTTTCTCCGCACCGGCCCAGTCCATGAACATCTTCTCGGTCGGCGGTGGCTCCGCGCTGCGCAGCCGGTGACCCAATTCGACGATGACATCTCGACGCGACTGCCCGTTCATCGACTTAAGCGCGGGAAGCAACCGGTCGTGGACGGCCCGGCTCTCGGGGGCGCTCCGCACCACGAAGCGCTCGTCGTTCCACACGAAGTCCTCGACGGTGGCCGTATCAAACGTGTACGCGAGATCCTCCCACCAGCAGCGCACCTGCCTCGACAACAGCCCGGGAACCAGGAAGAACGTCGCAGGCATCCCCATGCGGGCCAACACGGGCAGGGCGAGGTCGACGTTGTCCTGGTAGCCGTCGTCGAACGTCAACGCGACCGCGCGGGCCGGGAGGGGCTCACCAACCGTCAACCGTCGCAACGCCTCGGCGAGCGGGACCACGTTCGCGCACCGGCCCAACCACTGTAGCTGGCGCTTGAAACCGCGCAGGCCAGCCTGGCGTGGGCCCGGTTTCGTGGCGGGAAATGCCGGCGTCGGATCGATGTTGTGCCAGCCAAGGACCAACAAGGAGCGACTCAACTCAAGCCTCCTTCGTCCAACCCAGCAAGCGTGCCGCGCTCGACCGCGGCCGAGTAGGCGCCGCGAAGCCGTCGTGCCCAACGGTCGGCGTCGAAATGCCGCTCCACGTGCTCGCGCGCGGCGACGCCCATCATGGCCCGACCGGCATCGTCCTTCAACGCTGTGGTCAGCGCCTCGGCGAACAGCTCCGGCAGCGGCTCGTCCACGAGCCAGCCCGTCGACCCGTCCACCACGACCTCGGGGACGCCCCCGACACGCGTCGCGACGACCGGTACGCCACTCGCCCCGGCTTCGATCAACGCGGTCGGGAGGGCCTCGATTGCCGTGGGCAGCGCGACCACCGTCGCCCGGCGCAGCAGCACGTCCACGTCATTGCGCACCCCCGCGAAGAGCACCTGGCCCTCGACGCCGAGTTCGCTGACCCTAGCGCGAAGTCGGCCCTCCAGGGGGCCATCGCCCACCAGCACGAGCCGTGCGTCGGGGTGACTATCCCGGACCGCGGGCCAGCACTCAACGGCAACGTCGTGCCCCTTGCCCGGCCGCATGTGCCCCACAACCATCACCACCGGGGTACCGGCCGCGACGCCGAAGTCGGTCAGCGGGTCCCGCGTGTCTCGGTTGCCCTCCCGGAATCGCGCCAGGTCGACGCCGTTCGGGATCACCGTCCACTGCACCGTCCGACGGGGGTACCGTGCCGCGAACCCACGTCGCGAGGCCTCGGACACAAAGATGAGCCCCTGCGAGCGGCTCGCCGCGGCCACCGACAACCGCTCCCGGGCCGCGTCCCGGCCCTGCAGCGGCCCCGGCACATGATGAAGCGTGCATACGCACGCGACCCCGGCCATCCAGGACGCCACAGGAGCGAACGTGCTCGCGGTGCCCAGGTGCGCGTGCACGACATCGGGCCGCTCCGCCCGAATGGCGCGCAGAACCCGCACCACGGCATCAGGTTGCGAAACTCGGCGGATACCCAGATACCGCGGGCTGAGGCCTGCATCGCGCAGCCGCGGCTCCCATTGGCCGCGTCCTTCGGTCGGGGGCGCGATCACGACGACGCTCAACTCGAGGCCGACGTCCGCCGCTCGCCCGGCCAACGTGACGAGGACGTTCTCCGCACCGCCGAAGTTCAGCGCGTCGATCACAACCAGCACCTTCACCGCGCCTCCCGGCATACTTCGACGTAGAGCTCACGTAGACCGCGTGCCCAGACGGCAGCGTCAAACAGGGCCTCGAATCGCGATCGGGCGGCCCTCGCGGCGCGCATCCGCGACATCGGATCGGCCGCGATCGCGTCGATCGCCTCGGCGAGGGCCACCGGGTCCCGCGGTGGCACGAGCACACCCGCGGCATCGCCGACGATCTCCGGCACGCCACCTACCGCCGTCGCCACCACCGCGAGCCCAGCGGCGAGGGCCTGGATGACCGCGGTCGGCAGGGCATCGAAGTGGCTCGGATGCACCAGCATGTCGCACTGGTCCAGCAGCGCAGGCACGTCGTCGCGGAAACCGATGAAATGCACTCGGCCGTTCAGGTCTGCCGACGCATGTTCCCACGTCGCCCGGAGCTCGCCTTCGCCGATCACCACGACATGTACCTCGGGTATTGCTCTGAGCAAGCGGAGCGCGTGGAACAGGTCGTCATGCCCCTTTCCCGGACGCAGGATTCCCACGGTTGCCGCCAGCACGGCGCCCGCCGGCACGCCGAGCTCCGCGCGCAGCCACCCGGCCGGGGAGTGCCGTCCCGGATCGGCCACCCCATTCCGGATCGTTACGACGCGGTCCGCGCTTGCCCCGGGGAATGCGGAAAGATACCAGTCGCGCTGGGCATCGGATACGGTGATCGTCCGCGCCGCGGTTGAGGTCCGCGCCAGCGCTGCGACCCTCCGTTTGAACCGCAGCATGGGGGTGTTTCCGTCCTCGATCACGTGCAACGTCGAGACCATGGGAATCCCGAGCCGCCGCGCAGCGACCGCACCCACCGCGTCGGCGTGTTTGAGATGGGTGTGTACGACATCGGGGCGCCACCGACGCAGCCTGCCGATCGCGCGCCCGAAGGCGCGGACGTCCCACCTTGACGCCAGACCCAGGCCGAGAACCGGCACAGCTGCTTCCCGGAGCAGCCGAGCGTAGCGATCGTCAACCGTCTCGACGAGTGGCATCACGGCCAGCGTCAATCCTGCCCGTGGTGCTGCTCCGGCCAATTCGACGAGTACCCGCTCCGCACCGCCCGGCGTCAGCGAGTGGATCAGGTGAACGACCCGCACCGGCGGTGCGGCACCTTCGTCCCGACACCCTGGAGCCCCTGAGAACTCCGGGCTCATAGCGCGACGCCTGGTAGGGTACGAACCAGTCATAGGTATCCTCCACAGGGGTGAGGAGAGCATTCATGTGCCGTGGGTCTTCCGTCGAGCGCGCCGAAGGATCGCGACCGGTGACCGACGGCGGAAACGAAGCCGAACCGCAGCCGACAGTCGATTCGGTGCGCATTTCCGTAGTCGTGCCGTGTCGTAACGAGCGCGTCCGACTTCCGGCGGTGATCGCGGGCATCGAGGCGCAGACGCTGCCACCCGACGAAGTCATCGTGGTCGACGGAATGTCCACCGATGGAAGCCGGGAATGGCTTTGCGATGCGGCCAAGAATCGACCGTGGCTGCGTGTTGTGGACAACCCGCGGCGCACCGTGCCGACTGCCATGAACATCGGCCTCGACCACACGCGTGGCCGCTACGTCGCGCGCATGGACACGCACGCGGATTACGCGCCGACCTACATCGCCGAGCTCATCGGCGTGCTCGACGCCGATGCCGGGATCGTTGCCGCAGGCAGCGCGATGAAC
Source organism: uncultured Actinomycetota bacterium (assembly GCA_963822805.1). Lineage (GTDB taxonomy): Bacteria > Actinomycetota > Actinomycetes > Mycobacteriales > Pseudonocardiaceae > Pseudonocardia. The sequence continues at coordinate 5,504 of CAWGIV010000018.1, forward strand.
ACCGCTGGGCACGGAGCATGGGGCCGGGCGATCGCGGCCGTGCTGCGACGGCCGATCGGGATGGGCGGCGCCGCGCACCGCGTCGACCGTCCGGCGGGACCTGTCGACCACGTATTCACCGGTTGCTACCGGCGTGCTGCCCTCGTGGAGGCAGGCGGTTACAACGAGCGACTGCTGGCCAACGAGGACTTCGAGCTCGACGCGCGCCTCCGCGCAGCTGGCAGAACGATCTGGCTCACGCCCACGGCCCACAGCACGTGGTTCGGACCCGACTCGCTCGCCGCGCTCGCCAGGAAGATGTTCCGCTACGGTCACTACAAGGCACTCACCCTCTGGCTGCTGCCCAACTCGGTCAAGCCTCGCCAGCTTGCTCCCCCGACGCTGGTACTGGCCCTCGCAACAACCGTCGCCGTCCGACCGCGGTGGGGCGCTCTCGCTCTGCTGACCTACGCGGGCACCGTCGGAGCGGTCGCAGCCCGCGGGCTGCGACCGGGTGAGGCCGCGACGTGGCGCGTGGTCTGCGTACCCCCTGTGATCCATTTGGCCTGGGGAATCGGTCTGCTCACCGGCCTGCTGCGGTTCGCGGGCAAGGTTCTGCGTGCGCCGAGGTCGCCGAGCCGCTGACGCACGGCTCATCCGCGGAGCTGAGGGCTGCTCTGCAGTCCTCAGCGGCCGCGCGCGAACGCGACCTCCTTGACCGTGTGAATGATGATCTTGAGGTCGAGCCACAGCGACCAGTTCTCGATGTAGTAGTTGTCGTAGCGAATTCTGTCGACGATTGAGGTGTCTCCGCGCAGCCCGCTGACTTGCGCGAGCCCCGTCAGCCCGGCCTGCACGCGATGACGGTGGTGGTAACGGTCGATCTCCGTCGAGAAGCGGCTCACGAAATGCGGCCGCTCCGGCCGCGGGCCGACCAAGGTCATGTCACCCTTGAGGATGTTCCACAGCTGCGGCAGCTCGTCGAACGACGTGCGGCGCAGAAAGCGTCCGACCGGCCCGACCCGGGCGTCGCTCGCGATCGACCACGTCGTCGCGGCCTCTTCCCCGGTCGCAGGCCGCATCGAGCGGAACTTCAGCAGCTCGAACACGGTTCCCCCCCGACCGACGCGTTGCTGTCGGAAGATGACGCCGGGACCACCCTCCAGGCGCACCGCTATCGCGCAGGCAGCCATGAGCGGGGCAACCAGAACGAGCGTCGTGCTCGCCACCACGATGTCGAACATGCGCTTCAGCAGGCGGGAGGGGCCCACGAGCGACGGTGCCCGGATACGCATAATCGGCAGCGAACCGATGCGGTCCGGCATTCTCGTCTGCGTGTGCATCTCGTGCATGCGCGGTATGACGAGCAGGTCGCACGGCAGACAGGCCGGGCTCCGTAGAAGATCGAGAAGGTGATGCTCGGGGATGTTGCCGTCGGCGATGAGCAGCACGTCCGCGCCCGACGCCTCGACCGCCCCGTCGAGATCCGATAGCTTGCCCAGGTCGCGCGCCACCGTATCGGCCAGCGGATGCGGGCCGTCGTCCACGAAGCCCACGAGGCGAAGCCCGTAGTCGGCGTATGTGGTGATGATCTGGCCGATCTCGGCGGCGAGCGGTCCTCCACCGACCAGAATGGTCGGATGGGCCGTCAGCTGCCGACGACGCGCGTAGGCGATCAGTTGGGTGGTGGCCAGGCGACCGCTGACGACCAGACCCATCGCTACGGCGGCGTTGACGAGGAACATCGTCACTTCCTCTTGCTCGTGACGCAGCGCGATGACGGTCGCCACCATGGCTGCCGCGATCAGCATCCTGCCCAGCAGCGAAGGAAGCTCATCGAGGACACTGAGGCTCAAACGTGCCCGATAGCGGTCGCCCTTGAGGAGCAGAACGGACAGGCCCGCCATGACAACGATCGCCTTCCACTGCTCCAGCGTCCAGATGATGGGCAGCATGAGCATGGCGGCGTCGACGGGGAGGACCACCATCCAGGCGCGCACCTTCCCGACGACCGCGGCGAACCGTGCTCGAGAAGGCTCCGAGCTGCAGATTGTCGCCGGAGCCTTACCCTCCCTACGACACAGTTGGTCCCCGTTAGACGTGTCGATCATCCGCACCCTCCTTCGCCCCCAGGGGTTCCGAAGGGTGACTCGCGCGAGCCCTCTCCGGTGTTTCGGCTCCGGATGGACGAACGGGAGACACGGTGCGTGGCCTGGCTCGGCGCCTCCCTCTGTATCATCGCGAAGCGCCGACGTCGGTCGCGACGCTCGTTGAACAGCGCGGGGAGGCCGTCTGTGACACATGTCGAGCAGGTCGAGCAGGTGGCCCAACCGAGGGTGGGCGCTGTGCGTAATCAGCTGCCGTCGCCCCGGTGACTACTCGCCATGGCCGTCAGACGGCAACGTCCACTCTCCTGAAGGCTCGGCCTACGTCGGCGGTGCCCGGCACCCACAGGCATCGCAGGTCCCGGCCATCACCGAGGCCGACCACCGTCCTCACGCGTCTGCTGATCCTCGCTGTGCTGCTGATGACCGCCGCCGCGGCCGAGCCGCCCGCATTCCGCCAGACACCGACGGGGAGAGCACCCGTGAACACCTCTCTCGGTTCGCAAAATCTATTCCGCGATGCGGCGAGCCCGTGGGCGGCCGCCCTTGACCCAGGGGCTCGGACCGATACACGGACACCCGAGTACGTCAAGGGCTTCCAGCAGCGAAAGTTTGTAATGTCATACAAAATATGGACCGTCCCCGTGTACCAGGCAGACGCTTCCACCCCGCGCCGGACGGTCCAGCTAACCGCTCGCTGGGCCCCGCGGAGCTCCCTCGACGCCGTGCCGATCCCCGACAACGCTCAGCCCGATCCCCAGGGCGACCACCACCTCGTCGTGCTCGATCCGACGCAGGGGTGCGTGTACGAATTCTGGGGAGCCGAGCGCGACGGCTCGGAGTGGAAGGCGCAGTGGGGCAACGCCATTCCCACCGACGGCACAGGCGTCTACCCGGACGGTCTGGCGGCGCGGGCGTCCGGCCTCTCGGCCGCTGCGGGACTCGTGACGCCGGAAGACCTCCGTCGCGGCGAGATCGACCACGCGCTCGTCTTCGCCTACCCGTTCACCAAGGCCGGAGGTCCTGTCGCGCCTGCCACCGCAAGCGACGGCAAGAGCACCGCTCCCTTCGCCTTACCGGAGGGAGCACGCGTGCGACTCGACCCGACGCTGAACCTCGACAGTCTCGGTCTGGCGCCCTACCAGATGACGATCGCCCGCGCACTCCAGAAGTACGGCATGATCCTGGGCGACACGAGCGGCGCTCTGACGATCTATGCCGTCAACCCGCAGAGCCAGCCGCCCGGCGCCTACAACGGGCTCCTGCCAGACGGAAACTGGGTCGATCTCTCCCGAATTCCGACCGACCGGTTCCAGGTTCTCCCGTTCGGGGAGCAGGACGATCCAGCACCTCAGAAGGTGGTCGACGACGGGTGCGCCAACTACGGTTAGGGCGATTTACGGACCTTCGCAATGCCGAGATCGACCTGCTCGGCGACTTCATCCCACGAGGCCGCGCTGCGGAGGCGACGCTGGCCTGCGTCGCCGAGTTTGGCCGCGAGTCGAGCGTCGGTGAGCAGGGACATCAGGGCCCGTTTCAGCGCCAGCACGTCGTCCGGCGGCACAAGCAGACCCGTCTCCCCGTCACAGACCACAGCGGGTATGTCGCCGACCCGCGTTGCGACGACAGGGCGCGCGAAGGTGTGGGCGAGATGCGCGACGCCGCTCTGGCTCGCCCGCCGGTACGGCGTCACGACGACACGGGCTGCCATAAAGAGATCGTTTAGCTCGTCGATGTCGATGTAGCGAGGGCGAGCGTCGATGCCGCCGATCGCCTCGGCCCGACGCAGGACCGTCGGTAGGTCCAGGTCGGAGCCGACGCCTCCAGCGAGAACGAGCCGGGCCTGCGGCAGCTCCGGCCGGAGAAGCGCGAAGGCGTCGAGCAGGAGATCTACGCCCTTGTACGTCGTCCAGGTTCCGAAGAACAGGATCACGGGTTCCGTCGCCGCGGCGCTGTAGGGGCCGCCGGGACGGACCAGTGCGGTACTGTCGCCGTGCGGAATCACCATGACGGGCGCGGTCGGCTTCCAGGCCGCGATGGCGCGTCGCCGGGTCTCCTCGCCGAGCACGAAGACGACGTCCATGCTGCTCCAAGCGATGGCCATCAGGCGGTCGAGGACACGGCCTGTCTTGTCGGCGGTGGTGTTGCCGTACTGGTGCGGGGTGGGCTCGTGGGCCACGAACACGGCCGTGCTGCGGGGCAGGAGACGACCGAGCAGCGTCACGAACGCAGCGTCCAGCGAGAAGCGCAAGGTCGACCACACCACGGCGTCCGGGGCGAGCCGGAGCAGTCGGTGGGTCAGCACCAGCCACGCCCGCAGAAGCCTGACTGCGCGCAGGCCACGCCGCAGGCGGCGTTGCAGCGGCCCCACCCCGGCAGCTCCGTCGCGCGGATGCCAGGTCGGCAACACTGCGTGAATGGTGAACCGAGGATGGGTCGAGCGCAGCTCGGGTGTCGGTCCGGTGATGAGATGGACCTCGTGACCACGCTCGGCGAGGGCCGTGCCGAGCTGAGCAGCGAATTGGAAGAGCCCGCCTGACGGCGAGAACTCCACGAGCGCGATACAGCTGTCCGACGCAGGGCCGGTCCGTCGTGCGGCCGAAAACACACGCGGAGGGTAGCGGAACCCTGCCGAGGGCTTTCGTGGCCTGCACGACGTAACGCCGCAGTCCCTCAATCGAATCCATATGCGCGTAACCCGACCGTGAAGGAGCCAAGGAGTGGAGCACGCCGTGTCTCCGGCCGTCGCGACAACGCTGGTCGACCGGCCGTCGAGGACGCGGGTGCTGGTGACCAGCGCACGGGGGCGCGCGACGCTCGCCGCGATCCGGGCCCTGGACGCGGCGGGCTACAGGGTGATTGCTTCGGCGCCACAGCGCGGCGCGGTCGGCTTCTGGTCACGGCACGCCGACCGACGCCTCGTTCTCACCGACCCCGCCATCGACCCAATTGGCTTTGCCACCGACGTCGCGTGCGTAACGGCCGATCTCGCCGTCGGAGTTGTCCTACCCGGGTCCGATGCCGCGGTCTCGGCGCTGTCCGTCCATCGTCGTCGCGTGCCGCCCGGCACCCGGATCGGGCTGCCGGACCGGCACGCCGTGGAGCGGACCCTCGACAAGCTCGAGTTGCACCGCGCCGCCGTCGAGGTCGGGATGCCGGCGCCAGCGACCCGCGTATGCCCCGATGTGAACGCCGCATGCCACGCCGCCCGCGCGTTCGGGTTTCCGGTCGTGGTGAAGCCGCACCGGTCGTTCAGCGAGCCCGGCCCGGGAGCGGGGCATCAGGGCGGCTTGGCGGTCGGTACCGTGGCCGAGCTGCGGAACGTCATCGCCGCTTGGCAGACTCCGGTCCTGGTGCAGGAGCGGCTGACCGGCCCGGTATCGTCTTTTTCCGGCATCGCGACGCCCGAGGGGTTGCTCGCAACATGTCTCACCCGGTACTGGCGCACCTGGCCTCCGTTCGCGGGGAACGCCGCGTTCGCCGAGACGGTGCCGATTCCGGCTACCCTGCTTCACGATGTCGAGAGGCTGGTCTCGACGTTGGGGTGGCACGGGATCTTTGAGCTTGAGATGCTGCCCGGGCCTGACGGCCGTCTCACACCCATCGACTTCAACCCCCGCGTCTACGGGTCGATGGCGCTGGCGATCAAGGCCGGTGCGAACCTGCCGGTTATGTGGGTGGAGTATCTGCTCGGCGCCCACGTGCAGCCGGTGTCAGCCCGGCCCTTCGAGCGGTACCGCTGGGAGGACGGCGACGTCCGGCACGCCGGATGGCTGCTCGCTCGGGGCGAGTTGGCGGCGGCCGCCGCAGTGGTGCGGCCTCGCCGGAATGTGACGCATGCACACATCTCCGCGTCAGACCCGATGCCAATGATCGGACGCGCGGTAGAGATGGTCGTCCAAGGGCTCCGCCAGAGGCGGAGGAAGGAGAAGCCGTTGAGCAGCGAGACCGATGTCGCGGTTGTCGGAGCCGGACCTTACGGTCTTTCCGTCGCTGCATATCTGAGGTTCGCCGGTATTGAGCACAGGATCTTCGGCGACATTATGAGCTCATGGAGAGCGCAGATGCCCGAGGGCATGGTGCTGCGATCGTCGATCCGCGCCTCCGCGGTCGCGCATCCGCAGCCGGGGAGCACGCTGAGCGACTGGGCGCATCGGGTCGGGCGCACGATCGTCGCGCCCGTGCCGCTTGACGACTTCCTCGACTACACCGCCTGGTACGCGCAGCGCAACGTCGACCCGGTGGATCCCCGGCATGTCATATCGATCTCCACTGTCCGCGACGGGTTCGCGCTTGACATGTCGGACGGTGAACGTCTGTCAGCGCGCCGGGTGGTCGTCGCATTGGGCTTCGAGAACTGTGCCCGTCGACCGGCCGAGTTCGACGGGATCGAGACGGAGTTCGTCTCGCACGTCGCCGACAACCTCCCGCTTGACCAGCTCCGGGGCCGCCGAGTGGCCGTGGTCGGTTCCGGCCAGAGCGCGCTGGAGTCGGCCGCACTGGCCGCCGAGGCAGGTGCCCACGTGCAGATCGTCGCCAGGGCCGCATCGGTGCATTGGCTTCACCCGCTCGACGCCCGGCCCGCGTCGCGCCTGCCGCAGGCGCCGACCGACATCGGTGGGTTCGTCACGGGTTGGCTCGCAGCCGCACCGGACGTCTATCACGTCTTGCCCGGGAGGGCACGGGCCAAGGTCGACAAGCGCTGCCTGCAGCCCGCCGCCGCACACGCGCTGCGCGACCGCCTCGCTGCCGTGCCGATGCATCTCGGTGAACGGGTCAAAAAGGTCAGCTGCCAGGGAGGGGTGATCGAGTTGGTCCTCTCGGGCGGCGACATCCTGACCGTCGATCACGTGCTGCTCGGAACGGGCTACGACGTAGACGTCGCCCGGTTCCGGATCCTCCCACCCGAGCTGCTTCGTCGGCTGGATCGGCGGGGCACCGGGCTCAAGCTCGGCTCGGGGTTCGAGTCGTCGCTGCCGGGCCTGCACTTCGTCGGGGCGCCAGCCGTCCCGAGCTTCGGGCCCGTGAACCGGTTCGTCACCGGCACGTGGTATGCGGCACCCGCGGTGACGGCGCGCCTGCAGGGCAGACGTGGACCCGCGTTGAAGGTCGGATTCTAAGCAGGACGTGGATCCGTCACATCTCGGAGGGCTGGAGCGAGTCATGCTATGCGCGGTCGATGGGCCGTGCGTGCCTCCCGAGGAGCCTTGCATGGCCGCACCGTCCGACGAAGCTCGTGTCGTCCACGCCCCGCCAACGGTGCGGCGCGAACCTCTGGCCCGACTGACCGCCATGTTGGACCCGGCTACAATCCGCGTCCGGGCCGCGAGGGTCGATGTCGACAACGGAGCGAACGTGTCAAACGCTATGCCGACCCGTCCTGCCGCGCGGTAATGAGCGCACCTCTCTCGCACATCGTCCGTCGTGGCGCCCTCATCTCGGCGGTCGTGCTGGCCGTCGTCCAGGTGATCGCCTTCGCTCAGACGATCACCCTCGGGCGCCTGCTGAGCCCGGCCGAGTATGGGGTTTACGCCGCGGGCACGATCCTGACCGGGTTCCTCGCCACCGTCAACGAGGGTGGCCTGAAGGAGGCGTTAATCCAACGGCAGGCGGGAAACGAGCACGACTCGGCCGTTGCGGTGCTCTGGGCGACCACGGCCAACGGCATCGTGATGAGCCTGCTCGCCCTCGCGGCGGCGCCGGTCATCGGAGCGATCTTCCACAGCACCGAGGTCGCGGTGGTGGCCGCGGCCAGCGCCGGTGCGGTGCTGTTGCGCACTCTGACGACGGTTCCGGACGCACTCCTTCAGCGGCGGTTGGACTTCCGCCGTCGCATGATCGTCGATCCCGGTGTGACGCTGACGTTCGCGGTGGTCTCGATCACATTGTGCGCGTTGGGCTTCGGGGTGGCGGGCCTGGTCGTCGCCACCTACGTCCAGCAGCTCGTCTGGAACCTGCTGACGTGGGGGCTGGCGCGATGGCGGCCGGGATGGCGGCGGCCATCGTTCGCCTTGTGGCGTGAGCTCGCCCGCTTCGGATTTCCGCTGGCGCTTGAGTCCCTCGCCGAGCGGGTCCGCGAGGCAGCGGAGGGGGTTCTGGTCGGGCATCAGCTGGACGCGACTGCGCTGGGCAATTATCGCTACGGGCGCCGCTTCTCGATGCTGCCGGCCACAGCAGTGCTCGAGATCGCCTCCTACGTCCTCTTGCCCGTGTTCTCACGGATCGGCAACGATCTGCCCCGGCTGAGGCGCGCGTACCTGCGCGCGCTGGCTGGGGTGTGGGTCGCGGCGGTTCCGGTCGCCGGCCTGCTTGTCGCGCTGGGCGAGCCAGCCGTGGTGGTCCTGCTCGGAGAACGGTGGCGCGAAGCGGGAGTTGCCCTGATGGCGATGAGCGGGTACGGCCTTGGCGTGGCCATGAACGCAGTGTCGTTCGAAGCGATGAAGGGGGCCGGCCAGCCCAACAAGCTCAACTGGACGACCTCGCTGAACGTCATCACGGGTCTCGGGCTCCTCGTCCTCTTCGCGCCGTTCTTGGGGCTCGTCGGAGTGGGCCTGTCGGTCAGCGTGTCGTCGCTGGTCGTCGGAATCGTCGGGCTTGTCCTGTCCCGGAAGGTCGTGGGGATCTCGGGTCTCCTGATCGCTAAGGCCATGGCCGGACCGGCCATCGCGGGGCTGGTGGCCTGCGTTCTCCTCCTCTGGGTCGACCGCGCGTTCATCGTCGCCGACCGACATGGGCTGGCGACGGGCGTCGCACTGCTCGTGGTGGAGACACTCGCCTTCGGTGCTGTCTACCTGCTGTCCCTTCGAGTCTTCGCGCCAGCGGCGGCGAGGTCGCTGGCGGCTGGGGCCCGGGCCCTGTGGGTGAAGCGACGTCAGCACCGAGCGAGGAGCGGCGATGAGTGAGTCGGGCGAACCGGCAGGAAAACGGCACTGCACGGGTGTTGTGACGCTCGACACGGGTGTCGCTGGCATAGCGGCGACCATCGCGTAACGGAGGGCGCCGGAGCTGCGAGTCATGCGGATAGGCCGCATCGAGCGGTGTGGAAGCTCGCTGTGTTGTTGGGGGTCAGGTTGTGGCAGGGCGGGAGACATTGGTGGAACAGGAAACGGTGATGGAGCGCGAAGGTCCGGCCGATGGCACGACGGGTGGGCAGCAGCCGCAGGCCGATGGACGGCCGGGCAGGAGGATCGGTGACCTGCGCAGTGTCGCGGTCGGGCTGGTTGCTGCAGCCCTGGTCGCTGGTCTCGGCGTCGTCGTCGCCATCGTCACGCCGGTGTCTTACACGGCGACGGCGTCGTCCGTGGTCCTGCCGGTGGACAGCACAAGCCAGCAGGTCACGGCCAGCTTCTACGAGGCGCTCGACCAGGGCCAGATCGTGACCACCATCGCCCAACTTGTGCAGTCGAACATCGCGGCAGGATCGCACCCGAACGTGCAAGTTGTGGCTGTGACCAACACGTCCATTGTCGGGGTGACTGCGACGGCGTCCACGCCGGAGCAGGCCGCCCAGCAGGCGAATGCGGTCGCCGGGATCGGTCAGCAGATCGTCGCCAAGCTGGGGATCCCATTCAGCGTCGCGATGACCGTGCCCGCCTCCGCGGATCTCGCTACCTCCAACCGTATGGCGCAGCCGACCATCGCGCTGTTGATCGCTTTGGTCGCGCTGCTCGTCGGCGTAGGGGTTCAGCAAGCGGTGTGGAAGCTGAGGCGGCGGCGAACCCGCGAGGAGCAGGACCGTCCGCGAACTGCGTACCCGGCTGACGCAGCGGTGTCCCCTCACGACCGACTGGTCGCGAGCAACGGACACACGCCACCGATGGAGCTGGACGATGAGCGTCCTGCACCCTCCTCGACCTGATCGGCGCGGCGCTTTGAGCGACGCTCCGCTCCGGTCAGCGCCGACGCCGGGATGGAGCCCGCCGCCTTGGGCCGTGATCATCGCCTTGGCGATCGGTGCCACGGTCTTGGTCGCTGGCCGTTCAGTCCCGGAATTGCGCCTGGCCGCGGTGGCCTTGGCAGGGTTGGCCATACTGCCGGTTCTGCTCACCCGCCCGCGGGTGCTGCTAGTGGTGCTCGTAGTGGCGGAGGTCGCGAATCTCGGCGACTTCTCGGCTGGCCTGGGCTTCTCGAGCCTCATGCAGGTTCTGATGGCCGTGTCGCTCGTCTGTCTGGTAGTGCAGCGGAGTCGGGCGGGTTGGCGGCTGGTCTTTTCTCCGGTGCTCGGGCTGGGTGCGCTTTTCCTGGCCACCCAGTGCCTGTCACTCCTCGGGGCGTCAGACAAGAACATCTCGCTGCTGTCGCTCGAGGGCACGGCGAAGGACCTAGTGATCTGCGCCGTCATCCTCATCTTCTCGGTCAATGTGCAGGGCGAGCGGTTGATCGCAGGCACTGCGGTGGTGACGGCGTCCGCGCTGTGCGGGTTGGACCTGCTGCGGGAGTTCGTTGTCGGCAACACGGTGACGTTCTTCGGGCTGTTGCACGCGTCGACCGTGGTGGATCTCGGACTGACGGTGACGCGCCACACCGGTCCGGTGAACGATCCGAACTTCTGGGGTCGCATCCTGTTGATGATCGTGCCGCTGTCGTTGGCGCTGTTCGCCGATCGTCGTGCGGGACGGCAGCGCTGGTGCTGGCTTGTGCCGTTCGCCCTGCTGCTCGGCGGGGTGTATCTCACCGGGTCGCGCGGAACGCTGCTGGCGGGGGCGTTGGTGATCCTGATCTGGGCGTTGCTATCGGGCAGGCGTTACGCGCGGAAGGTGGCTTTCGCGCCGGTCGTCGCGGCCCTGGTGATGGCGATCCCTGGTGTCGGGTCGCGACTGGCGACGCTCGGTGACGTCACCACGACCGCAGGCGCCGAGGCCGACGCGTCGTTGACCGATCGGTACGGGGCGGCGGAAGTCAGCATGCGCATGTTCTTCGACCATCCCCTACTGGGTGTGGGGGTACAGAACTTCCAGTTCGTCGAGCAGCAGTACCTGCGCTTCTCCGGGATCGGCGGTGCAGCGACCGCACCGCACGACCTCTATTTGGAGTTCCTCGCCGAGAGCGGGCTCATCGGGCTCATGGGGTGGTTAGCCTTCTTCATCGCCTCCATTGGCGTGGTCTTGCGCACCCGAGTGCGCCTACGCCCGATGTCTCGCGGCGAGGAGCCCAGCCGGGACTGGTTGCTGAGCGGCGCCGTCCTCGCCGCGCTGACGGCCTGGGCGTTCACGGGCTTTACGCTGCATATCGACAACCTGCGAATCTACGGGTTGGTACTTGCCATCGGAGCGTCCCTCGACGTCCGAACCCGGGTCTCGGAGAAGGGGTTCGCTGCTGCAGGGGTCCTTCAGTACTACCGCGACCTCCTCCGCCCTGTGCGGACGGCAGCCTTGGTTGCGGGCGCGGTTTTCGTCGTGGTGGCGTGCGCGACCATGGGACCGTTCGCGTTTCCGCAGCAGTGGACGGCGACGGAGACCATCCGTCCGGTGCCGAGCACAGGCGACCAGCCGGTGGATGCGTACACGCTGAACGTGCAGACCCGAAAGTCGGTGTCGTTGACTTACCTGGCGCTGCTCTCCGATCCAGTCATGCAGGAACGGGCCATGGCCGCGGCCGGACTGTCGGCCGAGGAGCGGGCAACGACGACGATATCGGCGACGCCCGAACCGGGAGGGATCATCCTTCTGTCGGTCGATGCGGACAACCCGCAGGTGGCCAACGTGGTGCTGGGGGCACTGCCGACCGCCGTCGACGAGGGCATGACCAGACCGCAGCCACTGTTCCACTTCGAGGTGCTGCCCGGTTCACGCACGGCCCCGGTGGCAGGGCGCCATGTTCGGCCGGTCGTTGCCGCGGCGTCGGTGGCGGCGGCCTTCTTGGCCGCGTTCGCGAGCTTCCTATTGTGTCTCCGCCAGCCCACACCCATCGCGCCTCGTCGGGAGTTCATCGATTGCCAGCCCAGAGGAGCATTTCCGGGCGGATGGAAGGGATCTCGTCGGTGATATGGCTAACCGGTGAGGCAGGGGACATCGGAGGGCACGTGCTCCGCGCCCTCCGTGCCACCGGCCGTGTGACGGTGGTACGCGACGACTTGTCGAGCGAGCTACGCGAGCGGGTGGTGCCCGACACCGGTTGTGGAGGCGAGCGTCCGCCTGCCAGCCGATCTGCTCGCGGGTATGTGGAGGGACCATGAGAAGTGTCCGGGATCGTGCATCTGGCCGCGAAGAAGGCGGTTGGCGAGTCAATCACCAAACCAAGATCGGAATGGTTCGATTGCCTAGACTTCGCACGCCGTCCATCCGGGTACTGACGGTGACGGCTGCCCTGGTCGCGAGTGCATTGGTCATTTCCTTCGTTGTCGAATCCGCCACCCGGCCGGATCGCGCGACGTTGACATCCACCAGTGGGGTTCCCTTTTCTCCGCAAAGCGTGTTCAACGTCGTCATTCCAGCCAACCCGGTCGTCGATCCAGGCGGCGAGCAGGTCGTTCCCGCCCTGGCCGACGGTGTCGTCGCGAATCTCTACGCGTCCGGCACCCCCGTCTACACCGTCGACCGGCCGATCACCGGTGTTCCGATCATCTGCACCGCAACCTGGGGCACGTGCGATGTCGCCAACGACGACGTGCCGATCCCCGCCAACTTCCAACCCAACTCGGACGGGGTGACGTCCATCGTCGACCTCAACAACCGAACCGTCTACGACCTCTGGCAGGCACGCCGTCAACCCAACGGTAGCTGGGAGGCGTCCTGGGCCACCAAGTCGTCTCTGGACGGTTCCGGTCTCGATGCAGTCGGCGCCACACCGGCTGGCTTCTCCGCGCTCGCCGGGCTGGTCCGCACCTTCGAGATCAGTTCCGGCTCGATCGACCATGCGCTGGTGTTTACCTCGAGCCTCGTCTGTAAGAACACCATGAGGTACCCGGCCACCCACACCGACGGGTTCGGGCTGCCGACTGCCCCGTGCATTCCGGAGGGTGCGCGTGTGCAACTGGACCCGTCGATCGACGTGGCGGCGATACCAGGCATCACCCCCGGCGAGGTGGCGGTCGCCCGGGCCCTCCAGATCTACGGCGGCTACTGCCGCGGGGATGGCGGTGCCACGATGGCGATCAACTTCGAGGCTCCGACCGACCAACCCGACCCCTATCCGCAGGCCGGTTTCGACTCGGACTACGACAAGATGCCGCACATTCCCTGGAACAAGCTGCAAGTGCTCCGGAGCTGGGACGGCACGTAGCACGGCCACTTTGCTTGACGTTACCGTTTATCCGAAAGCGCCACAGGAGGAGATGACATGCGATCGCGATTAAAGCCAATAGCGAAGACCGCCGTCTTTGGAGTCCGCCGCGATGCTGTAACCGGACATCTATACTATATTGCGGACGGCAAGCACCTCTACATCCGATCAGCAGATGAATGCGTTCGGGCTAAGCGCAGGAAGTTCAACTTCGAGTGTGTTCAGTTCCGGCACTATATGCCGTCGGGACAGGAATGCGTTGTGGACTTCGGCGCAGGTAATGGCGCGGAGATCATTCCGATGGCCCTTCGCGCCCCCGATCTCAACTATATCGCCGTCGAGATCCAGCCTTGGGTCTATGAATGCCTCTGCTTAACGTTGGCCCAATTCGGCCCCAACTACCGGCCATTCGCGCTTGCTGTCGGCGATGCGCCGGTAGTTCATCTCAGCCCGACTGCCGCGGGAACTGACGTGTCCATTTCCGGTGGGGGCAGCGTACCCGTGGAAGGGATTGACTGGGACGACTTTGTCCGCCGCCACGGCATTGAGCGCATAGACCTCCTGAAGGTCAACATCGAAGGCGCGGAGGCTGCGCTTCTCGCTCATGCCGATCTCACGATCGTGCGTCGCGTCCTAGTGAGCGCGCACGATTTTCGCGCCGACCGCGGTGATGGAGAGCATTTCCGGACGCGGGCCAAGGTAGAGGCCTGCCTGCGGGGGGCGGGCTTCACCATGAGGCCAGCGGACGATCTGCCGGAAGACTGGATGCGCAGCTGGATGTATTGGGAGCGCATCTGACGCTGCCAGCAGACCACGGGCGCATTCACTAGGCCCTGGTGATGCCGAGACGTCTTGCCCGTGGTCTGCTGCTACGTCCGCATGTGCGATCCCTTTGCGCGGCCGCCCGAGCCTACGCGATGCGGTCCGTGCTCGTCATACCGGCTCTTCCGGAAACGGAGTGCAGGTAGGTCCGTGACGGCCCGGCGGGCTGGGGCCGTGTCGGTGCGCTGAGACGGGCCCCGGGTGGCTGATGATGCAGGTTCCTACGCCATGATCAGCAACCCCCGGAGGCCCTGTGTCGCTGTGTCGCAGCCTACGTTCTCGCCCGCCTCGATCTTGGCCGACACGATCGTCCGCACGGTCGAGCTCGGGGTGACGATCACCGACGCCGCGGTGGACGGGGACGCGACGGTGGTGTGGTGCGAGCTGCGTACCAGCGACGGCCCGGGCCGCTGTCCCGGCTGCGCGGAGGTGGGGGTCTACCGCGACACCATCGAGCGGCGGCTGACCGACTTGCCGGTGGCCGGGCATCCGCTGCAGCTGCGGGTCCGGGCGCCGCGTTACCGCTGCCCGGCAGCGGCGTGCGAGCGGGTGGTCTTCTCCCGCGACACCTCCGGGTTGGCCCGGCCGGGGGCGTCGACCACCCGCCGATGCGCTCGCTACGTGCTACGCAGGTTGATCGTCGACCGGGCCACCGTCGCCGCCGTAGCCCGCGAGCTGGGCCGCTGCTGGGACACGGTCAACGCGATCGCGATCGAGGCGACGACCGCGCTGCTCGCGACGGCCGGCCCGGCCCGGCTGGACGGGGTGCGGGTGATCGGGGTCGACGAGCACCGCTGGGCGCACACCCGCCACGCCGCCGGAGAGGGCTATGTCACGGTGATCGTCGACCTTACCGCAGTCGTCGAGCAGACCGGGCGGGCGCGGCTGCTGGACCTGGTCGCGGGCCGGTCGGCCGCCGCCCTGACCAGCTGGCTGGCCGAGCGCACCCCCGCGTTCCGCGCCCAGGTCCAGGTGATCGCCATGGACGGGTTCGGCGGCTACAAGAACGCCGCCACCGCGGCGGTTCCGGACGCGGTCACCGTCATGGACCCCTTCCACGTCGTCGCCCTGGCCGGGGCCAAGCTCGACCTGTGCCGCCAACGCGTCCAGCAGGACACGACCGGGCACCGCGGCCGCGCGGGTGACCCCCTCTACCGGTCACGGCGCACCCTGCGCACCCGTACCGCGCTGCTGACCGCCCGCCAGAAGGCCCGTCTGGAGACCGTGTTCGCCGCCGAGGAGCACACCCCGGTCGAGGTGACCTGGCTGGTCTACCAGCAGATCATCACCGCCTATGCCCACCCCGACCCCCGCGAGGGCAAGACCCTTCTCACCCGCGTGATCGACACGATCCGAGCCGGGCTACCGGCCGGATTGAACGAGTCGGCCACTCTCGGACGAACCTTGCAGCGGCGCCGAGACGACGTCCTGGCCTACTTCTGAGTGTGATCACCTGACCTGGCCCCAGTTGGGTAGGTAGTCGTCACGAATCTTGGCCCCAGCTGGGTGGGTGATTCGCGTCTTGGCGGTGGGGCGGCGTGTCTTCACGAATTTTGGCCCCACCCCGTTTCCGATCTTCGCGTCGTGTCCGTCGGCGTGGAGGTCGAGAGTGGCGAGGTCGCGGGTGGAGTTGTTCGAGCAGATCCGCCGGGATCGGCGGGTCGAGGGGTTGTCGATCCATCAGCTGTCGCAGCGGTTTGGGGTGCATCGGCGCACGGTGCGGCAGGCGCTGTCCTCGGCGCTGCCGCCGCCGCGTAAGCAGTACGCACCGCGGCCGCATCCGGCGATCGATGAGTACGCGCAGGTCATCGACGGCTGGCTGATCGGGGATCGGGAGGTGCCACGCAAGCAGCGACACACCGCCCGGTGGGTGTGGCAGCGCCTGGTTGCCGAGTATGGCGCGACGTGTTCGGAGGTGACGGTGTCGCGCTACGTGGCCGGGCGCAAGCGGGAACTCGAGTTGGCCCGGGTCGAGGTGTCGGTGCCGCAGACGCATCTGGCCGGCGCCGAGGCCGAGGTCGACTTCGGCGTGGGAATGTCAACCCCATCTGGCCCCACTGTGATGGCTTGATTTGGCCCCACCTGTGGGCAGGCTGATGCAACTCACGGCCATCGACGGTGACGGTGAGTGATGGATTTTGGTGGTCGGCTGGTGGTCTGGGCTGGCGGCTCCTTTCGAGGTGGTGGGTTTGGGTGGCGTGCGGTGGAGGCGTCGACGAGGCGCGGGTATGCAGTTGTGCCGGTGATCAGTCGGTGGGGGTGATCGGCCACCTCCCGTCGGCGATGGGCGAGTCGGCGGCGAAGCGCAGCCAGGCCTCGTGCGGGCTGGTGGCGAGGAGGGCTGCGATGTCGTCCCAGCCGGCGCCGTTGGCGCGGGCGCTGTGCACGGCTTCGGGCAGGCACCGCTCGGCTTGGGTGATCAGGGCGTCGAGCAGGTGGATCAGGACGAGGTCGTCGCCGATCCACAGGCCTTTGCGCTGGGCGAGTGCGGAGATCGCGTCGTCGAGGACGGCGAAGGTGTCGTCGTCGGTGCGTCGGGCGGACGGCTCGGTCATGGCCGCGGCTGCGTTCGGGTCGGGGCCGGGCGGGTGGTCTTGGCGGCTCGGGAGGTGCGCAGCCGGTAGGACGCGGTGCCGGTGTTGATGATGTGGGCGTGGAAGGTGAGCCGGTCGACTACGGCGGCGGCCAGCCGCGGGTCGGTGAAGGTGTGGCCCCATTCGGAGAACGGGGCGTTGGAGGCGCACGCGATCGAGGCGCGTTCCTCCCGGTCGGTGATGATCTGGAACAGCAGCTCGGCGCCGCGCGGGTCGAGGTGGACGTAGCCGAGTTCGTCCAGGCAGAGCAGATCGAGGCGGGCGTAGCGGCCCAGGACCCGGCCGAGTTGGCGGTCGTCGGCGGCCTCGGCGAGCTCGTTGACCAGGGCCGCGGTGCCGGTGTAGCGGACCCGGCGGCCGGTTTCGGCGGCGGCGATGCCCAGCCCGATCAGCAGGTGGGTCTTGCCGGTGCCGGAGTCACCGAGCAGCACCACCGGCTCACCGGCGTCGATCCAGCCGCCGGCGGCGAGCATGGCCAGGGTGGCCGGGGGCAGCGACGGCAGCGCGGCGAGGTCGAACTCGGCCAGCCGCTTGATCCGTGGGAAGCGTGCTTCCTGGACGCGGCGCAGCCGGCGGCGAGCGTCGCGCTCGTCGCATTCGGCGCAGAGCACCTCGGCCAGAAACGCCCGGTGCGAGAGCCGTTCCCGGGCGGCGGCATCGGCGATGCGCCCGGCCTCGGCGAGCACGGTGGGCAGATGCAGAGCACGGCAGGCCGCGCCGATCGCGGCCGCGGCGGCCGGGTCGGCCAGCGCCGTCACCGCCGGGCCGGCACCGGCCGTGCCGGTGGCGCCGGCCGACCCGCCCGGGCTCATCGGGCACCGCCGCCGGCGGCGAGGAGCTCGTCGTAGCCGGCGAGGCTGGGCGCGGGCCGAACGGGACAACCCGACCTCGCTGCACCCGAGGACCGCATCCCCGCGGGCACGTCCACCACCGCCGTCGTGGGCGCCGCCGTCGTGGGCGCCGCCGTCGTGGGCGCCGCCGTCGTGGCGGTCGCCGTGGCTGGGGGCTCGAGGTGGCGGCGGGCCTCGACCGCGACCAGGTCGGCGTCGATCCGGTCGCCCTCCAGCGCCGCGGTCATCCCGGCCGTCACGGCGGCGGCCGGCATGCTGCGGTGCAGCAGCAGCACCGCGATCAACGCTCGGGTGCCGGCCCCGTCGCCCAGGCGGCGCCGGGCGGTGTCCCAGTAGCGCTGGTGCAGCGCGGTGAACCCGCCGCCGGCGCGGGCCTGGTGAAGCGCGGTCGCCCCGGGCAACGCCCCGGGCTTGCGGGCAAGCACCTCCAGGTAGTGATCCAGCACCAGGTCCTCGGTGCCCTTGTGCAGGCTGCGCACGTGCACCGCGACCACCCGGGCGCCGTCCAGGACACGCAACTCGCGCGCCCCCAACCGGACCGTCACCTTGCGCCCGGCCAGCCGCACCGGCACCGAGTAGTAGGACTGGCGCACACACACCCGCGCCTTGGGGTCCACCCGGCACGACAGCTGCGCGCTGATGTCGAGCCGCTCGGCGGGCAACGGCGCCAGCAGCCCCAGCTCCCGGGCCGCGGCCTGGCCCACGGTCTCGGCCCGCGCGGCGATCCGCCGCGCGTCGTCGGCGGCATCGGCCGCCGCGAGCAGCGCGTTCAGCTCGGCCAGGCTGTCCACCGCCGGCACCGGGGTCAGGTGCCGGCGGCGGAACCGACCGACCTCGCCCTCCACCCCGCCCTTGGACCGACCCGTCGAGTGCACCCGGTCGGCCGGTTGAGCAAGATCGGGTTCGGGTGACCCATCCGTTCCATCCGTGGTCGGGCCAGGAGTTCGTGTTCGCCTTCCGCCGCAGCACCTGGGGTGAGGACCGGGTGTTCGTCGTCGGCGAGGACGGTGAGCTGTGCGGGCTTCCCGCAGCGTGGACCGACGCCGCCGCGGCCGATCCGTTCGTCACGGTGGCGGCCGGGCGGTCTCGACTGCGGGTGACGGACCTGCTCGCGCTGGCCGACTTGCTCGCCGCGCTCGCCGATTCTGAGGCGGCGGGGACGGCGGAGGCTGTCAAGCCAACTACGCCGCACATGTAAACTCCATTATGCCGAATCAGGGTTGACCCGGGGCCCGGTCTCCCCGCGGCTGGGCGCTATTGCCGCATGTCATCGCCGGTCTACCGCGTGGCGCGCTTGACCTCACGACAGCGACGGACATAAATAGGCTTACAGCATTGTAGTTCGGATCTTGGAGGGTGCGATGGGAGCTGCCACGCCGGAGGACCCGAAGGTGGCCGCATTGCGGGCCGGGCGGGCGTTGAACCCGCGCCCGGAGGCGGTGCGCGACGCGGCGTTCGACCGCGAGGAGTTCCTCGATGCCCGGGATCTGGTGCAGGTCAAGTACGAGATGGTGCGCCGGGTGCGGGTGGAGGGCCAGCGGGTCAGCGAGGCCGCGGCGGCGTTCGGGTTCTCCCGCCCGAGTTGGTATGCCGCCGCCGCGGCGTTGGACGATGACGGGCTGCCCGGGCTGGTGCCCGCGCGGCCCGGGCCGCGGCGGGCGCACAAGCTGACCGCGGAGATCGTGGCGTTCGTGGCCGAGCGGCTGGCCGCCGATCCGGCGGCGCGGCCGGTGGAGTTGGCCGAGGCGGTGCGCGCCCGGTTCGGGGTTTCGGTGCACCCGCGCTCCATCGAGCGGGCCCTGGCCCGCCGCGACCGGAAAAGCGACCGATGAGCACCGCGAGCACAACCACGGCAGGCTCGCCGACAGCGGCGCAGCCGATGGCGCGTTCGTGGATCACTACGAGCAACTGCGCACCGCCGCGCTGTCCGGCGGCGCCGATGGCGGCGGCCACGGGCTGGCCCTGCTGTCCACGCGCGGGATGGCCGCGTGGATCGGGGCCTGGCGGCTGCTGTGCCCGGTACCGGCCGGTGCGCCGCCGATCCGCCCGCCGCTGGCCCGCCCCGACCCCGCCGGCACCGGCGATGGGGCCGGTGACGAAGGGATGGCCGGTGAGGTGGTGGCCGTGCTCGCCGCCATGGCCACCGCGTGCCTGGGCCGGTGAGCGTCGGGGCGGTGAGCGATGAACCCGCAGGCGGTCGAGAAGGTCGGCACGGATCACCTGCGCCGCGACGCCTATCTGTATGTGCGCCAGTCCACGCTGCGTCAGGTCATGGAGAACACCACCTCCACCGAGCGCCAGTACGGGCTGCGGCAACGCGCGATGGCGCTGGGCTGGCCGGCCACCCAGGTCGTGGTCATCGACGACGACCTGGGCCGCTCGGGGGCCAGCGCCGTCGGGCGGGAAGGCTTCCAACGCCTGGTCGCCGACGTCGGCATGGGCAAGGCCGGGATCGTGATCGGGTTGGAGGTCTCCCGGCTGGCCCGCAACAACGCCGACTGGCACCGGCTGTTGGAGATCTGCGCGCTGACCGAGACGCTGATCCTCGACGAGGACGGGCTCTACGACCCGTGCGCGTTCAACGACCGGCTGCTGCTGGGGTTGAAGGGCCAGATGTCCGAGGCCGAGCTGCACCTGCTGCGGGCCCGGCTGCGCGGCGGAGTGCTGTCCAAGGCCCGCCGCGGCGAGCTCGCCGCGCCGCTGCCGATCGGGCTGGTCTACAACCCGGCCGGGGCGGTCGTGCTCGATCCGGACACCGGCGTGCAGCAGGCCATCCGGCACCTGTTCGCCACCTTCGCGCGCACCGGGTCGGCCTATGCGGTGGTCAAGACGTTCACCGCCGAGGGCCTGTCATTCCCGGTGCGGGTGCGCACCGGCCCGAACAAAGGAACCCTGACCCGGGCACCGCTGCGCCACCACCGGGTCCTGCAAGTGCTGCACAACCCCCGCTACGCCGGCGCGTTCGTGTTCGGCCGGCGCAAGACCCGTAAGACCGCCGACGGGCACACCCGCTCCTGCTCCACCCCGCGACCAGTGGTTCGCGCTGATCCCCGACGCGCACCCGGGGTATCTGAGCTGGGCCGAGTTCGAGCGCAACCAGCAGCGGCTCACCCAAGCCGCCCAGGACCGGCGCGCCGGCCCACCCCGCGAGGGGCCCGCGCTGCTGCAAGGCCTGGTCATCTGCGGGCGCTGCGGCAACCGGATGACCGTGCGCTACCACCACCGCCGCGACCACAGACCGGCGCCCAGCACCTCTGCCAGCGCGAAGGGATCTCCACCGCCACCCCGATCTGCGCCTCGATCCCCGGCGAACAGCTCGACCGGGCCATCGGCGCGCTGCTGCTCGACACGGTCACCCCGCTGGCCCTCGAGGTCGCCCTCACCGTCCAGGACGAGCTCGACGCCCCGCCGACGAGGCCGACCAGCTCACCACGCCGACGTCGAACGCACCCGCCACGCCGCCGAGCTCGCCCGCCGCCGCTACCTGTCGGTCGATCCGGACAACCGGCTGGTCGCCGCGAGTCTGGAAGCCGACTGGAACGACGCGCTGCGCGCGCTCACCACGGCCAGCGAGGACTACGAACGCGCCACCCGCGCCGCCGCCCCGCTGCACGCGGCCGACCGAGCCCGCATCCACGCCCTGGCCAACGACTTCCCCGCGCTCTGGACCAACCCGCGCACCCCGACCGCGAGCGCAAACGCATGGTCCGGCTCCTGATCGCCGACGTCACCCTGATCAGGGACGCCCAGATCCACGCCCACGTGCGGTTCACCGGCGGGCCAACCACCAGCCTCACCCTGCCCGCCCCGCTACCCGCGCCCGACGCCCGCCGCGCCCCACCCGAGCTGATCGCCGAGATCGACCGGCTCCTCGACCAGCACACTGACGCCCAGATCGCCGACACGCTCAACCAGGCCGGGCGCAGCTCCAGCACCGGCCAACCCTTCCACGCCGGGATCATCCGCCACCTCCGCCTGGCCCCAACTCGACAGCCGCGAACAGCAGCTACGCCGCCGCGGCTGGATCGGCGTCGGCGACTCGCCGCCCGCCTCGGGGTCTGCACCAGCCGATCAAGACCTGGCACCGCGAGGGACGGCTGGTTGGCGAGCCCTTCGACGACAAGGCCCAATGCCTCTACCAGATCCCCACCACCGCGCCGTTCAAGAAGATCGGACGGCCTCCCGGCCGCACCCCACAAGGAAAGACCACCGCAAACGCCCCAGGAGTGCAGTGTGAATCCA
>CAWGIV010000019.1:0-117460 GCA_963822805.1 uncultured Actinomycetota bacterium
CTCGACCGGCAGGACGAGCGCTGCATGCCATGCGAGGATGAAGAGCGCCCAGCCGATCTCTCCCTGCCACCACATCCATGCCGCCGCCGGCAGGAAGACGAACCCGGGTCCGGCCTGCAAGAGGCAGAACAGGAACGTGGCACCCCCAGCAGGACAGCATACTCCACGCCTGTGATCGCGAAGCCGGCCCACGACAGCACGCCTTCAACCAGCGCCGTGCCGACGACGCCGAAGGACACCGCGCGGATGGTGTGCTCGGCGACGGGCAACAGGTCGAGCGCCTCCGCGCCGCCGATCCGCGCAGTGAATTCCCGCCAGCGGCGTCATTGCCCGGTCAGCCCTCGCCAGGAGCAAGGCAGCGATGATGATGGCGAAAGCGAATTGCAGCACGGTCAGCCCGAGTGAGCCTGCCCGGCGCAGCAGCCAGCGGGCGGTGCCGTTGATCTCTGCCCTGTATTGAGCGAGCACCTCGTTGCCCTGCTCCAGAGGCCCGTCCAGAAGTCGAACAGCCGCGGACCCACGAGCGGCAAGCGCGCAACCGCGTCCGGCGGCCCCGGCACCCCGTTTGTGCTCGACGTGCTCGATGACCTGCATCACCGCCGGCGCCCGGCGGACGGCCGACATCCCGGCCAGGACGAGCGGCAGGACAAGGATGACCATGCCGACGACGCCGAAGATGATGCTTACCAGGCGTCGCCTGTTTGCCAATGCCGCGACCACTGGCACGAAACTCGGCCAGGCCGAGACGGCAAGGATGACCGCCCAGGTCACCGCGCTCAGGAACGGCTGGGCGATGTCGCCGAGAAGCAGGCAGCACCCAGCGCGGCGACTGCCAGGGTGCGAGCGAGACGCGGATCGACGCGCGCCTCTGGCTGCGGGACGGGGACGGTCGGGGGCTGATCCATGGTCACCTTCGCGCAACCGACCGGCGCCTGTGGCGGTCCGGGGGGAGCAAGCCCGGCGGGCGCGCCGCCGAACCGTACCGCCCTCATCTTCGGGGCACGCTAGCGGCAGCTCGCGTTCCCTGCGTCCGCAACGGCTAGGAAGGTGATGGTCGCCGGCGCGAGTTCCACGGGTCCGGAGGGACGCGGCTGCCTTGCAGGTCGGGAGCTCGTCATTCGCCCCCAGTGCGAGGTCTTGCCCGTTCAGTCGGACATGGGCGTCTTCCAGCGTCTGCTGCGGCGAGCGTGTAGCGCTCCGCCGCCATCGGGAGCTCGACGGACGCCGGCTGCGTCCGGCTCGTATTGATCGCGAGCAGCGCCACCCCGCCGGGATGGCCGCGCAGGCAATGGGCGTAGAGGTGCAGGCCCGGCCGGGAGGGGCCGGCGTCGAGCACGGCGGCGCCCATGAGCCTCCCACAGCAGGGCGGCCCAGTAGTTCGGCCGCGGCGCGAAGGTGTTCTGGTCGAGAAGGCCGTACTCGCTCGAGGCGAGCGTGTTGTGGAACACGACCTTCACGCCCTGCTTAGCCAAGCGCGCATGCTGGTCGAGATAGCGGAAGGTGTCCAGGAACGTGGCGGCCCACGGATTGCCGCCGCACGCGGCATCGGCGATCTCGGTGATCCACACCGGTTTGCCCGGCTCGAAGCGGTCACGCAGGCCGCCATAGAAGGCATAGCTCCGATCCGCGCGGGAGAGCCACTCCTCCGACAGCGCCGCCTCGGGCGTGGTCTGCGCTCCCGCGCCCATCGACGCGCAGCGGATCGAGGCCGCCCCATAGAAGTGATAGGAGAAGATGTCGAACACGGGCCGGGGGGCGGCCGAGAGGAGATCCACGGTCTTGAGCACGGAGACCGCGCCGTGCGCATCGCCGGCAGCAACACGCTTCGCCGACGGCGGCGGGGCCGACGATGCGCATGTCCGGCGCGGCCTCCTCGGCGAATGGCGGAAGACGGCGAAGTCGCGTGCATAGTCGGCCGCGTCGTAGCCGGCAGGGGCGCCGCCATACTCCGGCATGGTCGGCTCGTTGAAGAACTCCGCCGCGGCGATGTCGCCGCCGATGGACTTCGTGTAGGCGAGAAGCTTGCGGGCCTGATCCGGCGTCCACACGCCGGCGGCGTCGCGCACGCCCGCGCTGATGGCGAAGGAGGTGAGGACTGCGCATTCACCGCATGGGCGAAATCGATGACGGCCTTCCACTGGGGGCGCGTCAGCACGCCCTGGAAGCCCTGCGGGCGGGCTCGCCGGGGCGGGCGTGTCAAGTCGTGGAAATAGACGGTGTTGGCCCAGGTGCCGCTCACGCGCAGATAGGCCGGTCCGAGCGCCGCCGTCAGCTTGCGCAGGCGCGCATTGGTCAGGTCGATGGGAGGCCGCGCCTGGAACATGGTCGCGTCCTGGCCGGCTTGAAGGCCCGCGGCGCCGCCCGAGTGGGGCCGCGGGGGCTGCCGTGGCTTTCTGTGCGGCCTTGCCCTGCTTGTCGTAAGGCTTCCAGAAATTGCCGCCGATCACCTCGGCCATTTCGACATTGTAGGACTGATATCGCTGGTCCACGGTCGCGACGCGCGGCATCGTGGCCGGCGCGACTGAGACGGGCTGCGCGCACACGGGGCCGCCGCCATCCACAGCCAGCGCCGAAGGACGCCAAGGCCGCGCCTGCGCAGAGGCCAACAGTCCTGCTCTTACCCATGGCCTGCTCCAGGTCTCGTTGAGGCCATGCCATGCCTGGCGAGGAAGCCTGGCGGGTCTGCCGGAATCCCGGCACTTACGCTTTCGCGCCCTCACTCGTCAGCCACACGCCGACGGCCATGAGCATCGCCTCGATGCCGACGCGCAGGGTGGGGTCGATCACGGGCGCGAAGTCCGGGGAGTGGTTGACCGGCAGCTCGTCCAACTTGCCCGCTTTCTCGGCCTTCTTGTACTGTCTCCGGATCGACGCCGCCGACCGCCCAGAACACCGCGGGCACGCCCCACGCGGCGGCGAACAGGCCGAAGTCCTCGCTGGCGGAGATGGGCGACGCGATCTCCTGCACGTCCTCGGCGCCGAACCGGCGCTCGAAGGCGGCCGCCACCTTGCGCGTGGCGGCCTCGTCGTTGCGGGTCAGCGGCAGTTGGCCCAGCACGGAGGTCTCCGGCGGCTTCGGAGCACCCGAGGCGGAGGCCTCCGCCTCCAAGATGCGCTTGATCGCCGACAGCACGCGCTCGCGCACCTGGTCCTTGAAGGTGCGGACGTTCAGCCGAAGCAGCGCCTGGTCCGGGATGACGTTGTCGCTCGCCCCCGCCCGCAAGAGTGCCGACCGTGACGACGGCGCCGTCCGCCATCGCGACCTCCCGCGACACCACGGTCTGCAGGCGCGTCGCGGCGGCGGCGGCCATCACCACGGGATCGATGCTCTTCTCCGGCATCGACCCATGGGCGCCGCGGCCGAACAGGGTCACCTCCCAGCTGTCCCCGGCCGAGAGCATGGTCCCGGCGCGGTAGCCGATCTGGCCGGCGCTGAGCGGCATCACGTGCTGGCCCAGGGTGACGTCCGGCTTGGGGAAGCGCTTGACCATGCCATCCTCAACCATGGCGCGCGCACCCTGGGCGGTCTCCTCGCCGGGCTGGAACACCGCCATCGGCCGTGCCGCGCCACTTGTCGCGGTTCTCGGCCAGGATGCGCGTCGCACCCATCATCCACGCCACGTGCATGTCATGGCCGCAGGAATGCGCGATGGAGGTGGCCTGGCCGAAGCGGTCGGTGCCGGTCTTGTCGCTGGCATAGGGCAGGCCGGTGCTCTCCTCCGAGCGGCAGCGCGTCCATGTCGGCGCGCATCAGCACCGTCGCGCCGTCGCCGTTTCGCAGCAGCCCGACCACGCCGGTGCCGCCGACGCCCTCCGTGACCTCGTATCCCTGCTTCTTCAGCCACGCGGCGGCGATGCCGGAGGTGCGGTGCTCCTGCATGGACAGCTCGGGATTGGCGTGGATGTCCTTGTAGGTCTTCTCCAGCTCGGCGAGCAGGTCGTCCGAGGGGTCGGGAAGGGACGGCGTGCACGGGGGTGTCGGAGGCATCTGCGGCCATGGGTCGTCTCCTCTCAGCGGGTTCCCTCGATGTCCGGTCCGGGCGGCATCACGGGGTCGCAACGGAGGAAGCCTGGTTCTGGGCGGAGCAGCATCATGATCTCCCGGCCGAGGCGTAGTGCGTCGCCTGCGGGCCAGGCGTCCGGGTGCTCGACGAGCGCCAGGAGCTGCAGCACATGGGCACGACGCGCCAGCGCGCGGTCTCCTGCACCGTCAGCACACAGCAAGCACATGCTCGTTTCCTCTGGCGTCGCCTCTGCGGCGCAGCGCCCCCTGTAGCGATCCTAACGCTGATCTCGCCTACAGGGCGAACGTCCTCGCGGCGCGAGCCCCACCTCAGTCGGGAACACATCGTTGTCATCGGCCTGTCGTGCGGCAGGACACTGCCGGGTGCCCATCGTGAGATGTCAGACGAGGCGCGCCGGCAGGCGCGATCGGCCCGCATCACGTAGTCCACCGCCGTCGCCATCGCCGCCGGTAGCTTCCCCGCGCAGGTTGTCCACGCGACCAACAGGCCGAAATCCCTCATTCGTTCCCGTCCGCGCGCCAGCGGGCGACGGGGACCCGCCAGCCGCGATAGATCGCCATCATGCGCAGGAAGATGCAGGCGGCGACGCCGAGCAGCATCGGGTAGAGCGGCCGTCCGTCGAGCACCTGCCCCAGGGAGACGACCCCCGCGGCCGCGAGCGCCGCCAGCGCGTAGAGGTCGGCGCGCAGGACCGTAGGAACCTTCGCCGGCGAGGACATCGCGCATGATCCCCCCCGCCAATTCCCGACACCATGCCGAGCACCGCGGCCATCACCGGATCGATCCCGTGATGCAGCGCCTTCTGCGCGCCCGTGACCGCGAACACGGCGAGGCCGACCGCGTCGAAGAGCAGGACGTCGCGCCTGCGCGACTGCACCGCCGGGTAGACGTAGAAGGTCAGCAGGCCACCGAAGACCGCGATGGCGAGGGTGTGCCAGCTCGCGACCGCGGCGGGCGGCACCGCGCCGATCAGCAGGTCGCGCGTGATGTACCCCGGTCACCGCCACCACGAACGACAGGAGCAGCACGCCGAACAGGTCGAACCTTTTCTCGATGGCGAGCAGGCCGCCGCTCAAGGCGAACACGAACGAACCCAGTCCGTCGAGCGCCGCTATCAGTGTCTGCGGAAGCGTGTGGAGCATCAGCTACGGCGCGCGGCGGGGACGTTCGGCCGGGTGCTTTGCAGCAAGGGTGTCGCTGGCGGCAGCCAGGGCTCCACGACGGCGTTGATCCTGGGATCGATGGCGCCGAGCCGCTCCATGCAGATCATGGTCGCCTCCCAGTTCGAGACCCGCCGCGCCGCGATCGCGGCCGCGAGAGCGATCGCGTCGCAGCGCCACGACGGGTTCGTGCCTTGAGGGGCGGTGTCTCCGGCAGGCGATGCCATGCTGAGAGCTTGGCCGCGGCTCGGCGCGGTGTCGAGGAGCGAAGCTGCCGCGAGCGCAGCAGAGCCGGCCACGAGGTCTCTCCTGTTCATGCCTGCATCCTCCCTACGCGCGGCCGTTCACGATCGGGCCGGCCGTCGCACTTCGAGGAGATCGGCAAGTTCGTGGTCGCCAATGGCGTGCCCGAGGTGCTGGCCTCGGTGAGGGACAAGGAAGCGAAGCTCGGCGTGCTGAAGGATCATGAGCGCAACCTCGTCGTCATCATGAAGGACGGCGCGATCCACAAGAACGCGCTCGCCTGCCGTCCCGACCTGCCCGGCGCGCCGGTGGCAGCGGTCACGCGACGACGGCCCACGCTGCGTCGCTCAGGTCCGTGTCATACAGCTCGCCTCGTATCGTCCCGTGTTCCTGCAAATCGCGCGGCGAGAAACTACGGGAAGCAAGCCCACGGCCAGCAGGGGGAACCTTTTTGCACGCCCTCTGACCGCAGCGCCATCGTGAAGCCTGCACGAACTCGACGTTGGGGCCGTCGTCAGCGAACAGGGATCCGGCATGCAACGCATCATCATTTCCTCGACGGCGGCGCTATGCCACGCCGCCGCGCCGCTCACGGATCCGGTCTACGCTCCACGTCCCACCCCCGGCCGCGGCGAGATAGAGGAACACGAAGCAGAAGAGGACCGCCGCGTCGCCGCCATTCAGCGCGGGGAAGGGGCTATGCGGCGCGTGCGCCATCCAGTAGGCGACGGCCATCTCGCCCGAGAGCACGAACGCCACCGGCCGCGTGAACAGGCCAACGAGCAGCAGCAGGCCGCCCACGAACTCGAGGATCGCGGCGGACCAAAGCAGCGAGAACGCAGGCGGGCGCCGCCCGCCGCGGCGAGCGGCGGCGGGAAGCCAAACAGCTTCTGCATGCCGTGCTCCAGGAAAAGGAGGGCAGCGACGACGCGCAGCACGCTGAGCAGGCGCGGCGCCCACTCCGCGGCGAGCGCCCCGGCGCGGGGCGACGCGCCATGGCCGGTCGTGGTGTAGTTCATAGGCATCTCTCCTTCAGTCCTTAATCGCGGTGACCCGCGCCGCCTTGAGCGCGGACGCGACCTGCGTCACTCGGTGGCCTTGGAAGCGCGCGACCTCCAGATCGTCAGCGGTGGGAGGCTGTCTGCTGGCCGGAACAGATGACGCGCCATAGGGCGTGCCTGCCTTGAACACGCTCGGGTCGGCGTAGCCCAGCGGCACGATGATCAGGCCGAGATGCGCCATCGGGTTGTAGAGCGAGATGAGCGTGCTCTCGTTGCCGCCGTGCGGCTCGAGGTGGAAGTGAAGGCGGCCCCGCCTTGCCGTTCAGCTTGCCCTGGAACCACAACCCGCCCAAAGCGTCGATGTACGCCTTCAGCTCGGCCGAACGTCGCCGAAACGCGTCGGCGAGCCGAACACGATGGCGTCCGCCCATTCGGCGTCGGCCTCGGTCGGCGCCTCGTAGGCGGCGTTCATGCGGTCCGCATTCTCCGCCCAGCCCGGCGCCTTCGCCATGACTCGGGGCCGACCAGCTCGCGCCCCGGCGAAGGCGGACCTCAGCGCCCTCGCCCCGCGCACCCTCGGCGATGCTCTTGGCTAGCGCCTCGGTCGAGCCCTTGCGCGAGTAGAAGGCGATCAAGACGTTGGTAGGCATGGCGAACCCCTTGGTGCCGGTCAGGTTAGCCTCCGGGCTGGCGTCGGGTGCGGGCTGGAAGTGCAGCGCCGTGCCCATGGATCGCCCAGGCCGTCCTCGGCGAAGTCTGCCAACCCAGCCCGCTGGGCGATGCCCTCCAGGACCGCCTCGTTCGCGGCCTCCAACGTCACCAACGCCAGGCCGGCCCGCCTGTCGTCGCGCGGCCCCGCCCCCGCACTCCGCCAGGTGTTCGCCGCGAGGTGGTGGTGGTAGCCGCCGGTGGACAGGAACGCGGCGCTGGGGAGGATGCGATCACGTCCATGCCGAGCAAGCCGCCGTAGAACCGCTTGCCTACCCACGTCGCCGACCCGCAGGTGACGTGGCCGACGCGCGTGCCGTCCGGCGCGCCGACCCAGGGTGCGCCGCCGCCCTCCGATCAGGCCTTCGGCGTCGAGCGGCCGGTTTGCCATCTCCACCCGGCGGCCCTCGGGACCGCCGGTCCAACGCCACCCGAGCGGGGACGGTCAGCGTAGACTTCGACGCCGTTGCCCTCGGGATCGCTGAGATAGACCGCCTCGCTCACGAGGTGGTCGGCGGCGCCATCGAGCGACTGGCCACGCCCGCCGGAATGGCCGAGCCAGCGGCCCAGGTCGGCGCGGGAAGGCAGCAGGAAAGCGGTGTGGAACAGGCCGGCGGTCGCCGGGTCGTCGGGCAGCGCGTCCGGCCGATGGATCAGATCCAGGAACCCGACGCCGCCAACTCCGAGGTGGATGCGCTCGCCGGTCCGGGCCAGGACACCCAGGCCAAGCACGTCGCGATAGAAGGCCTCCACGCGCACGAGGTCGCGAACGGCCAGGGTGACCCCGCCGATTCGGAGCGGCTCGCGCCCTGGCGCCGACTGCCCGACGTCCGGGGCCGCGCCAATCTTGTCGATTCCGTTTTGGCTACGGCCATGACCTCCTCACTCCCCAGTTCGGTTCCGGTCCGAGAGATGGTGCATAAGCATGGTCCGGGGGGTGGTGGACCGCTCCATGCGCCCGATACGCGCTCTCTATAATCGAGCGGGATGGATCGCTTCGTCGAACTCTCGGCGTTCGTGCATACCGTGGACCGCGGCAGCCAAGCCGCAGCAGCGCGCGAACTCATGGGTCGAACACCTACACGGAGATCATCATGCCTGCTGTCGGGCTTGGAACGCCTTCATCAATGCCCCGAACGCGTCTCCTGCGTCACCAACCGATAATGGGCAACGGTCGCTTCCAGAGGCCAGGCTCCGGTAGGCGGTGTCGGCGATGACCGGCACCGGCGATGCCGTCAGGTGGTGCGGCTGCCGCGGCCGGCCGTGCCGGCGGGCACAGCAGTGCCGGCCACCTTGGGCGAGCCATCGCCGTTGACGTAGGCGTCGACGTGGTCATGGTGACGCCAAGCCGCCGGGCCACCTCGGTCGCCTTGGCCTTCGGGTCGCTCATCGCGGCCATAGCCATGGTCAGCGTCGCGCGATCCACTGCGCGGCCTCCCGCCCATGCGGCCCCTGGCACGCGCAGCGGCGAGGCCCACTTCGGTGCGCTCGGCGATGGGTCCCTCTCGAACTCAGCGAAGGCGGCGAAGATGCCGAAGGCGAGCCGGCCGTTGGCGGTGGTGGTGTCGATCTCGGCGCCGGCGCCAGTCAGCACCTCAACCCGATCCCGCGCACGCGCAGGTCCTCGGCCGTGCTGACCAGGTCCACAGGTCGCGGCCGAGCCTGTCGAGTTTCCACAGCGCGAGCGTGTTGCCGGGCTGCAGCGCCTTCAGGCAGGTGGCCAAGCCGGGGCGGGCATCGTGGCGGCCGGAGGCGAGGTCCTGGTGGATGCGCCCGGGGTCCACGCCGATGGCGAGCAGGGCATCGCGCTGCGGGGCGAGCGTCTGGCTGCCGTCGCTCTTGGAGAACCGGACATAGCCGATGGCATGGGAGTGGGACTGCCAAGATAGGTTGCGCCAGGTGACCTTGCTTTGATAGTTGCGATGGGTTTCCTGGCGGTTCCCAGGTTTTGATCGACGGGGTTGGGCAACCACAAGGAAACCATCCGTTTTCCTGGCACCACAGCAAACAGAACCGACCCGGTAAGGTGTGCCGAGTGGCGCTATGCGGAGAGCGTCGGGCCCCACGGTGGGGTCGGGCCCCGCGGTGGGGTCGGGCCGTGGGCCAGGCCCCGCGGTTGGGTTGGGCCGCTTCGTTGGGTTGGGCCGCTCGTTGGGTTGGGCCGCGTCGTTGGGTCGGGCCCTGGGGCGGGCCTGGGCCCTTGGACCGGGCTGCGCGGTTGGGTTGGGCCGCGTCCTCGGGCCGGGCTCGGGCCGGCCCCGCCCTTGGATCGGGCCGCGTGGTTGGGCCGGGCCCCGCGGCGGGAGGAATGTCGCCCTGCTGCCGCGGCGGGTGGTCGGGGGCGAGCGGGGGCAGCGGTTCGGTGGGGCCGTCCGGGAAGGTCACGGGCGGGGTGGGGGCACGGGCGGGCGCGGGAGGCGTTCGGTGGGTGCTACGTCCTCCGGGGCAGCGACCAGTGGCGGCGTCGAACGGGGCGGAGTGGGAGGTGTGGGTGCCGGGAGGACGGGCGGCGGGTGCGGGCTGGGGCGCGGATCGAACGGGGTGGGCATCCATCCCGGTGGCGTGGCCCTCTGGCCGGGCGGCGGCGGCACCCGGCGGGCGGGGCGCATGGTCGGCGGCGGCGGACCGGCCGGGCGGGGCTGGCACTCGGTCCGGCGGCGGCGGCATCCGGCCGGGCGGGGCTGGCACTCGGTCCGGCGGCGGCGGCACCCGGTCCGGCGGGGCCGGGCCATAGTCGTGGATCGGGAGCCGCACGGTCGGCCCCGTCGGGTCGACGACCGGGTCGACGGTCGGCGCCGGGGTCGGGGCCACCCGGGCCGTCTGCCGGTGCGCCTCGCCCCGCACCCGGCGCCAGACCCGACGCGCCGCGAGCAGCACGAGGACTCCGCCCGCGATCGCCGTCAGCCATCCCGTGATCGTGCCGTAAGCGGTGGAGCGCACCTTCAAGTGGCTGGGCGGGCCGAGCAGGCCGCCGTCGGGAGTGCGTACGGCCGCGTCGACCGTGAACTGCCCCGCCCGCGTGACCTGCGCGTTCACCGACACCTGGCGGCGGCCGAGCGGCGGGATCTGCTGTACGTCGATCGCGTTGACCCGCAGCCCGGACGTGCTCGCGAGCTCCACCCGCACCCGCACGGTGACGGGCAGCGCGTTCGCGACCGTGATCGGGAGCGGTGCGTCGGAGCTGCCGAGCGCGTATGGGTTTGGCGGCTCAAGCACACGGATCGAGTTGCGGATCGCGTTGACCCGCCCCAGCGTTGCGGCGGCGGCGGCCTCGGCGGCCGCGGGCGTCTGCCGGTACGCGGCCGACGCCCCGCGCAGCAGCCCGAACTCCAGCGGCGTGAACAACTGGTCGGCCGTGATGCCGACATTCCCGTCGACGACGGCGCTGCGCAGATCCGTGAGGTTGTGCGCGGCGTCGGCGAGCGAGCCGATTGCCGCGGCAGGCACCTCGGCGGCGTCCATGGGCGGGTCGGGCCGTACCTGGGGGCCGGGCGGCCCGACAACATCGGTGAGTCCGACCGGGTCGACGTCGCCCGCGGTGACGAGCGCCCCGACGGCGTCGAGCAGGGCCCGCGCGCCTGCGCCGTCGGTTCGCCACTGGTGCGGCGGCGCCAGGACGAGTGGGGAGACGATCGGGGCGCCGGTCGCGCGGAACGCCAGCGCCCCGATGAGGTCCTGCGTGGCCAGGGGGCCGTTGTCGCCCGCGACGGACTCCGCCGAGGCCGCGGCGCCGGGGCCGGGCGCGGGCGTGGGCGTGGCCGAGGGCGCGCTTGCGGCGCGGGTGAGGAGCGGGTCGGTGAGCAGCGCCGTGACCGGCCGTCCGGCGAGCGACACGACCCCGCCGCGGGCCCGGCCGGTGACGGCGTCCGCCGACAGCAGCACCGACTGCGCACCGGAGGCCCGTACGACATCCAGCGTCGGGCTGTCGAGGACACCGTCGGCGGGCCACGCGATGTCGGCGGGGACGGGGTTCTGGAGCAGCGTCGAGAGGATCTGGCGCCCGGGGCCGAGGGCGCGGGTGGCGGCGTCGACGAGACCGCCGCGGGTGAGGGCGACGAGGTCGGCGTCGGCGTACGGCAACGGGATGACGCACCCGCCCTTCGCCACGGCCGCAAGCTGGGTGAGCCACTGCCCGGCCACCGCGGCTCCGGTGCCCGCGACGGCGGTCCCGTCCGGCCCGACGACCTGGTAGCCCTGGCTCATCACCGACGCGGTCTCGACGAGGTCGGGGTCGATGGCGAGGCACAGCCCGGCCCGCACCGGCGAACCGGCGGGCGCGCGCTGGGCGAGCGCGGCGACCAGGCCGCCGAGGCGCCCGGTGGTGGCGAACGAGGCGGCCAGGGAGTCGTCGTCGAGCAGCGGTGGCGACCCCGGCACGGTGACGATCCGGTGCGGTGTGTCGGCGATCGGGTAGAGCACGGTCAGCGGCGTCGGTTCGGTGGGCGCCCGGGGCGGGTTTGCGCCGGGCAGGCCGACCACGGGCAGCAGCATGCGGGCGGCGACCAGGCGGGCCCGTGCGCCGCCCGCGGGAGTGCCGTTGACGTTGACCAGCAGTTCGTGCACGCCCGTGGTGTCGAGCGCGAGACCCGATCCGCGCAGCGGCACGGCGAGGTGCACCGGCAGCTGCCCGCCGGGCGCCAGCTCGTCGGCGAGTTTCGCGAACGGGGAGGCGGCGGAGTCGGTGGGGGCGTCGCCGTCGAGCGCGTCGCGGACCTGGCCCTCCGTGGTGAGCGGGTTGCCGCGCTGGAGGCGGACCTGCAGGCCGGTGACCGGGTCCGGGCCGTCGTTGACGAGAGTGCCGGTGACGGTGAGCGTGCTCGGCCCGTCCGGAGTGACGACGCGGGGGCTCACGTCGGTGAGCACGAGCCGCAGCCCGCCCGGGCCCGGGGCCGGGACACCGGGAGCAGGCCCGGTGTCGGCCAGGTCCGGGGCGCCGGACGAAAATCCGGTGGCGGCCGCGGCCGGGACGCCGGACACGAGGACTGTGAGCGCCACCATGACGACCGCCGCCATGGCCGCGACCGGCCTCACGCCGTGTCCTCCAACAGCTCGGTGGCCCGCCGGATCAGCCGCCGCTCGTCGGCGTAGGCCAGGCGCGACTCCAGCTCGTCGAGCGGCACCCACGCGACCTCGGCGACCTCGATGTCCTCGTCGGAGAGCTGTCCGCCGGTGGCGCGCAGGAGGAAGTGGTGCACGGTCTTGTGGACGCGCCGGTCCTCGGCGACGAACCAGAAGTCGATGGTGCCCAGCGGCGCGACCACGCATCCGATGATGCCGGTCTCCTCCTCGACCTCGCGCACCGCGGCCTGCTCGGCCGTCTCACCCTCCTCGATGTGACCCTTGGGCAGCGACCAGAGCAGCCGTCCGCGCCGGTCCAGCCGCCCGATGACGGCGGCCGTCCCGGTTTCGTGGTCGACGATCAGGCCGCCCGCCGACGTCTCGTCCACCGTGCGCAGCCGTCGTCTGCGATCGACGGGACGGCCTCCGCGGCGCCCGCCCGAGCGACCGCGGGAGGTGGACATGTGCCGATGGTAACGAGCAACCACCAAACGGGTGTTGCGCCCGCGCCGCACTAGACTTGCCCGCCGTGTCCTTCGCAGTGCCCACCGTTTCGTCCGATCTCGTGCGCTCCCAGGAGGATGCGGTGGTCGAGCTCGTGACCGTCCCGCCGGTCGCCGACGAGCTCGCCGAGCTGTTCGCGGCGGCGGGGCATCGGCTCTACCTCGTCGGCGGCACGATCCGCGACGCACTGCTCGGCCGTCCCGAGTCCGACCTGGACTTCACCACGGACGCCCGACCTGACGCCGTCCTCGCGCTCGTCGACGGCTGGGCGAGCGCGGTGTGGGACACCGGCATCGCGTTCGGCACGGTGGGGCTGCGGCGCCGCGGCGTGACCATGGAGGTCACGACGTTCCGCTCCGACGCCTACGACCGCGTGTCGCGCAATCCCGTCGTCGCCTACGGGGACACGATCGAGGACGACCTCAAGCGCCGCGACTTCAGCGTGAACGCGATGGCGATTGAGCTCACCGGCGAGCGGCGGACGTTCGTGGACCCGTTCGGCGGCCTGGCCGCGCTCGCGGGCGGGGTGCTGGACACGCCCGCCACGCCGGAGGAGTCGTTCGCCGACGACCCGCTGCGCATGTTGCGGGCCGCCCGGTTCGTGGCGCAGCTGGGGTTTACGCCGACGCCGCGCGTCGTGGCGGCGATGACGGCGATGGCGGGTGAGCTGGCGCGCATCACTCCCGAGCGGCTGCAGGTCGAGCTGTCGAAGCTGCTGCTCGGGGTGCAGCCGCGGCGCGGCGTCGAGCTGCTCGTCGACACCGGCCTCGCCGAGGTCGTGCTGCCCGAGGTGCCCGCGATGCGCCTCGCGATCGACGAGCACATGCAGCACAAGGACGTCTACACGCACTCGCTGGTGGTTCTGGAACAGGCGATCGCCCGCGAGACCGACGGGCCCGACCTGGTGCTGCGGCTCGCCGCGCTGCTGCACGACATCGGCAAGCCCGACACCCGCCGCCGTGAGCCGGACGGGCGGGTCAGCTTCCACCATCACGAGGCGGTCGGCGCGAAGCTCGTGCGGCGGCGGCTGCGGGCGCTGCGGTACCCCAGGGTGGTCGTCGACGAGGTGGCGCAGCTGGTGTTCCTGCACCTGCGCTTCCACGGCTACGGCGGCGGCGAGTGGACGGACTCGGCGGTGCGCCGGTACGTCACCGACGCCGGGCCGCTGCTCGAGCGGCTGCACAAGCTCGTGCGCTCGGACTGCACCACGCGCAACAAGCGCCGGGCCGCCGCGTTGCAGCGCACCTACGACGACCTCGAGGCGCGCATCGCCGCCCTGCGCGCGCAGGAGGAGCTCGACGCGATCCGCCCCGACCTGGATGGCAACGCGATCATGGAGCTGCTGGGCATCCCGCCCGGACCGCTGGTGGGGCGGGCGTACAAGCACCTGCTGGCCCTGCGGATGGAGCGCGGGCCGGTGTCGCGGGCGGACGCGGAGGCCGAGCTGCGCCGCTGGGCGGCGGAGAACGGCGTGGGGTGAGGCGGTCGCCGAGGTTGGCCGCTGGGGTCGCCTGGACCGCCCCAAGATCGCTGAGAATGGGACATGGACGCCAGATATGGCTCTCATGTCCCAATATCAGCGATCTCGCGGCGGATGGCTGGGCGGCAGTCGGCTGTGCGGGGCGGGTGCGCGGCGCGGGGCGGGCGGATGGCGCGGGGCGGGCGCGGCGGGCCGGGCGGGGCGCGCGGCGCGGGCGGCGCGGGGCGGGCGGCGCGGCGGCGGGGCGCGGCGGCGCGGGGCGGGCGAGCAGCGATCCGGGGCGCGTCTACCCGGTGCGGCGCTGCTGGGCGTTGTGCACCAGCAGGCCCACCGCGTACAGCCCGCTCGCCCCGGCGAAGAGCCACGGCGCCCAGCCGTTGGGCGGCGCGGCGAACGCGGCCAGCGCCACCGCCCCCACGTAGCCGACGTTGAACACCACGTCGTAGAGCGCGAAGATCCGCCCGAGCGCGCCGTCGGGGCCTTCGCTCTGCACGGCGGCGTCCGCGCACAGCTTGACGACCTGCCCGGCCAACCCGATCACGAACGCCGCGACGAGCACGAGCGGCAGGCTGAGGAACAGCCCCAGCAGGAGCTGCATGACGCAGGCGAGCGCCAGCGACCCCCGGATCGTCCACGGCCGTCCGAACCGGTGCACCAACTGCGGCGTGACGAGCGCGGCGCACAGCAACCCCGCCGCGGCCACCGCCACCGCCTCGCCGATCCCGGGCAGGCCCACGCGCAGCGGTCCCATGCCGGTGAACGTGTAGCGGTAGAGCAGCAACGTGAGCAGGGTGCTGATGCCGAACGCCAGCCGGTGCGCGGCGAGGCCCGCGAACGACGCCGCGATTGTCGGGTTCGCGGCCACCGCGCGCGCCCCGTCGACGAACCCGCGCAGCACCGCCACCACCGTGCGCGACGGGTCGCTCGGCGCGTCCGGGCCCAGGCTGCGGCGGGGGAACCCGGTGGCGACCAGCGCTGCGACCAGCGGCCCGAGCCCCGCGACGACCGTCGTGATCGCCGAGCCCGTGTTCCCCGACCCGACGAGCATCCGCAGCCCGATCGCGCAGACCGCGCCGAACGCCGAGACGCCCGCGCCCGCCGTCACGGCCAGGGTGTTGGCTTCGACGAGATGGCGCTTCGCCACGACGTGCGGCAACGCCACCGACAGCCCCGCCAACACGAACCGGCTGAACCCCATCACGGCCAGCGCGCCGAGATAGAGGGCAGGTCCGCCGACGCCCCCGACGACGACCGCCGCCACCCCGCCGACCAGCAGCACCCGCGCGGCGTTGGCGGTGACGAGCACCCGGCGGCGGTCCCAGCGGTCCAGCAGGGTGCCGACGAACGGGCCCACCACCGAGTACGGCATCAGGAGCACGGCGAGGCCCGCGGCGACGGCGAGCGGGTCGGCCTGGCGTTCGGGGTTGAACAGCACCGCCCCGCCGAGCGCCGCCTGGAACATGCCGTCACCCCATTGCGTGGCGAACCGCAGCTCGAGGAGGCGACGGTAGCCACGCAGACGGAGCAGCCCGGTGACGCCGAGCCGTTCCGGGGTCGGCGTCCCGCTACCTCGACCGCCACGAGCACGGCGCGCTACGCCCTCGGACCGGCCGAGTGCGGGCCGGCCGGGCAAGAAGCGCGACGGCGGCGGGACCGGGGACGGCACCCGCCGAACGCTACGCGCAACCCGTGGATGCGACGATGGCCAGCGTGGTGGACGACCGCTCGAGGGGACGCGCCCCGCTCGACGCCGGGGTGGCTCCGGGAAGCCTCCTGGTGGCCGCGCCGGGGCTCTGCGACCCGAACTTCCGGCGCACGGTCGTCTACATCATCGAGCACCGCGACCGGGGCACCCTTGGCGTCGTGCTGAACCGGCCGGGCGAGGTGTCGGTGCGCGACGTGCTGCCGTCGTGGGCGCCGCTGGCCACCCTCCCGCACGCCGTGTTCGTCGGCGGGCCGGTGGAGGATCAGACGGCGCTCTGCTTGGCCGCCGTCCGCACCGGCGAGGACCCGGCGGCGCTGACCGGGCTGGTGGGGGTGCGCGGCCCGGTCGCCCTCGTCGATCTCGACGGCGACCCCGCCCCGCTCGCGTCCCGGCTGCGGGGCCTGCGCGTCTTCGCCGGGTACTCCGGATGGGACGCGGGCCAGCTCGCGGCCGAGATCGGGCGCGGCGACTGGATCGTGGTGCCCGCCCTGCCCGACGACGTGCTGGCCGGGCACGACCCCAACCTGTGGGGCCGCGTTCTGCGCCGCCAGGGCGTGCCCCTCGCGCTGCTGGCGACCTACCCGGCCGACGTCCGGCAGAACTAGCTTCCTCGCCGGAAATCCGCCACATATCTCGACGCCCCAACCGCACATCGGCGGCGTCGCCGGTCCGGCCCGAGTACGTCTTAGTACGAGGCTCGGACCAGCGCCTTGCGACCCACACCGCCGCTCGCCACGGGCGGAGTTCTTCAGCACGCTCCTAACGGCCGGACGACGCCAGGTCCCCGCCGTCCCCGCTCGCACCGCCGTCGCCACCCCGCGAGTTGCCGCCGCGGGTCCGGGCGTCACCGCCGTCGCCCCCACCGATGGCTGTGCTGTCGGGCGACAGGATCGGGATGAGGATCACGGTGCCGCTGCCCGTGCCGCTCGCCTCGCCCGTCGCCGTTCCTCCGCCGCCTGTGCCGCCCGCGCCCCCGACGGCCCCGCCGCCCGCTGCGCCCGCGCTGCCTTGGCCGCCGCCGCTGCTGGCGGCGCCGGTCACCGATCCGGCGGCCTCGTTGGCCTCGACGCGACCGTGGACCTTCAACTCGCCGCCTTCACGGCAGGTCGGCTGACGACCGTGCTGACGACCGTGGTGACGGTCGTCGGGGGCGCGGTCGTGGTGGTGGTCAGGTGGGTCGTCGCGGCCGCGGGCACCGCGACCGCACACGACGTCGAGCTCGCGAAGTGCGTGACCAACACCAGGGCGGCCGCCGCGGTCGTCAGGGCAGCGGACGTCAGCGCCCACCGTTCGATGGGACATGCGGGTGGTTGCGGGGCGGTCATGGTTCTCCCTCGGGTCGTCTGGTCGCCAACGACCCGAGTGGCGCGCGAGTACGCCCGCGACGTGCGGCGGACCCGAGCGGATGGCCCGGTTCAGTCCGTCGGGCGAACGTCCTGCGGAAGTTCGGAGTGTGGAGTGCGACACCCCGCGACGAGGTCGCAGCCTGCGCACACGCCGCCGCAGCTCGCGGCGAACGGCACGGGTCCTGGGGTGAGTGCGGCGGCGCGATCGCCCACCAGCCCGCCGACGGCGGTCAGCCCGAGCACCCCCAGCACCGTTATGGTCAGGACGACCCAATTCACGGCGGGGGTGCCGCCCACCAGGAGAAGCGCCCCGCCGAACGCCGCCACCACGCCCGCCGCGGCCACCGGCACCGCGGCCGCTCGGTTGCCCGCGACGAACTGCGTCTCGGACGCCAGCGTGGCCGCCGTGCGCACGCCGACCCAGCGGTTGCGCCGCAGCACCGACCGCGCTCCGAGCACGGCGACGACGACCAGCGCCAGCCCGGCGAGCACCAGCAGCGAGCCGACGGCGAGACGGACGGTGACGGGCACGCGCCCAGGGTAGGCGAACCCGATCGTCG
Source organism: uncultured Actinomycetota bacterium (assembly GCA_963822805.1). Lineage (GTDB taxonomy): Bacteria > Actinomycetota > Actinomycetes > Mycobacteriales > Pseudonocardiaceae > Pseudonocardia. Next base: position 17,791 of record CAWGIV010000019.1, read on the forward strand.
GGCCCGGTGGGGCGGCGTTACCCTGGTGACGTGGCCCGTCGACTTACCGACACCACCGCGCCGTAGACGACAGCACCGGCGCGGTGACCCCTCATGCCCTGGCGGGCGGAGGGGTCTTCTGGTTTCCGGGCCGATTTCAGGAGTGGACAATGAGCACCGACACCGCCCCGACCCCCGTGGATACCGAGATGCCGCCGTTCCGGTACGGCGCCGCGCTGGCCGGGGAGATCGAGCGCCGCTGGCAGGACCACTGGGAGAAGGAGGGCACCTTCGAGGTGCCCAATCCCGCCGGGCCGTGGGCGGGCCCGATGCCCGCGGGCGAGAAGGTCTACCTGCTGGACATGTTCCCGTACCCGTCGGGCGCGGGCCTGCACGTCGGGCACCCGCTGGGCTTCATCGGCACCGACGTGCTGGGCCGCTACCTGCGCATGACCGGCAAGACCGTGCTGCACGCGATGGGCTTCGACGCGTTCGGGCTGCCCGCCGAGCAGTACGCCGTGCAGACCGGCACCCACCCGCGCAAGACCACCGAGGACAACGTCCTGCGGTACAAGACGCAGCTGCGGCAGCTGGGCCTGGCGCACGACCAGCGGCGCTCGGTCGCCACCACCGACGTCGAGTTCTACCGCTGGACCCAGTGGATCTTCCTGCAGATCTACAACTCCTGGTACGACGGGGAGCGGGCGCGTCCGGTCGCCGAACTGGAGGCGCAGTTCGTCGACGGCACGCGGGCCACCCCAGACGGCCGCGCCTGGGCCGCGCTGACCCGCGCCGAGCAGCGTCGCGTGATCGACTCCTACCGGCTGGTGTACGTCTCCGAGGCGCCGGTCAACTGGTGCCCCGGGCTGGGCACGGTGCTGGCGAACGAGGAGGTCACCGCGGACGGGCGCAGCGACCGGGGCAACTTCCCCGTGTTCCGCCGCAACCTGAAGCAGTGGATGATGCGGATCACCGCGTACGCCGACCGGCTCGTCGCCGACCTGGACCGGCTGGACTGGCCGGACTCGGTGAAGGCCATGCAGCGCAACTGGATCGGCCGCTCGGAGGGCGCGCAGGTCCGGTTCCCGATCGTCCCGGGCACCGGGGACGGCGCCGCGATCGAGGTCTTCACCACCCGTCCGGACACCCTTTTCGGGGCGACCTACATGGTGCTGGCCCCCGAGCACCCGCTGGTCGACGCCATCGCGACTCCCGTGTGGCCGTCGGATGTCGACCCGCGCTGGACGGGCGGCGCCGCGACGCCCGCCGACGCCGTTGCGGCCTACCGCGCGGCGGCCGTGCGCAAGTCCGACCTGGACCGCCAGGAGAACAAGGACAAGACCGGCGTCTTCACCGGCGCCTACGCGATCAACCCGGTCAACGACAGCGCGATCCCCGTGTTCATCGCCGACTACGTGCTGATGGGCTACGGCACCGGCGCGATCATGGCCGTTCCGGGACAGGACCAGCGCGACTGGGACTTCGCGAAGACGTTCGGCCTGCCGATCGTCCGCACGGTGGAGCCGTCTGCCGGGTTCGCGGGCGAGGCGTTTGTCGGCGAGGGCGTCGCGATCAACTCCGCGAACGCCGAGGTCAGCCTGAACGGACTGGACGTGCCCGCGGCGAAGCGCAGGATCATCGACTGGCTGTCCGCGAAGGGCCTCGGCGAGTCGGTGGTGCAGTACAAGCTGCGCGACTGGCTGTTCTCCCGGCAGCGCTACTGGGGCGAGCCGTTCCCGATCCTCTGGGACGCCGACGGGCCGATCCCGGTGCCCGAAGACCAGCTGCCGGTCGAGCTGCCCGAGATCGACGACTACTCCCCACGCACCTACGACCCGGACGACGCGAACACCGAGCCGGAGCCGCCGCTGTCGCGGGCCACCGAGTGGCTGCACGCGGGCGACGGGCTGACCCGCGAGACCAACACGATGCCGCAGTGGGCGGGTTCGTGCTGGTACGAGCTGCGCTACCTGGATCCGGCGAACCACGAGCGGTTTGTCGACGCCGAGGTCGAGCGCTACTGGATGGGCCCCCGCGACGGTGCGGACCCGGGTGGTGTGGACCTGTACGTCGGCGGCGTCGAGCATGCGGTGCTGCACCTGCTGTACGCGCGGTTCTGGCACAAGGTGCTGTACGACCTGGGTTACGTCAGCTCGGAGGAGCCCTACCGGCGGCTGTTCAACCAGGGCTACATCCAGGCCTACGCCTACACCGACGCGCGGGGCTCGTACGTGCCCGCCGAGGAGGTCGTCGAGACGGCGGACGGTGGTTTCACGTGGAACAACGTCCCCGTGCGTCGCGAGTACGGGAAGATGGGCAAGTCCCTGAGGAACGTGGTGACGCCCGACGAGATGTGCGAGCGCTACGGCGCGGACACGTTTCGGCTGTACGAGATGTCGACGGGGCCGATGGAGGTGTCGCGGCCGTGGTCGACGCGCGACGTCGTCGGCTCGCAGCGGTTCCTGCAGCGGGTGTGGCGCAACGTGGTGGACGAGACGACCGGTGAGCTGCGGATTTCCGACGCCGCGCCGGACGAGGCCACACTGCGGGCGCTGCACAAGGCGATCGCGGGCGTGCACGGCGACTTCGTGGCCCTGCACTACAACACCGCCGCGGCCAAGCTGATCGAGCTGAACAACCACCTGACGAAGGCCTACCCCGACGGCGGTCTGCCGCGCTCGGTGGCCGAGCCGCTGGTGCTGATGATGGCCCCGCTCACCCCGCACATCGCCGAGGAGCTGTGGGCGCGGCTGGGGCACACCACGTCGCTGGCGTACGGCCCGTTCCCGGTGGCCGACGAGCGCTACCTGATCAAGGACAGCGTCGAGTACCCGATCCAGGTCAACGGCAGAGTGCGCTCGCGGGTCACGGTGGCCGCCGCCGCCGGGACCGACGAGGTCGAGGCGGCCGCGCTGGCCGACGCGAAGGTCGTCGAGCTGCTGGCAGGCCGGGCGCCGCGCAAGGTGATCGTGGTGCCGGGCCGCCTGGTCAACGTGGTGGCCTGACCCGAAGGCGGTCGACGCGGCAGGCCGGCCCGCTCGGGCCGTGGGCGGCCGTCCGCGCCGTTTGCCTGCGCGGTGGTCAGGGCGACTGTTTCGGCGCACGGGCTCGGCGGCGCGGGGGCGTCAACGCCGTGCGGGCGATCGTCACGAACTCGGAGTGGGTGAGCCAGTCGTCCACCGCGTCGATGACGGCGGTGGCGTCGGCAATCGCGCGCGGGGCCTCCTGCGGGGGCGCGACGCCGTCGGCGTCGGCCAGCAGGGCGCGGTTGTGCAGCGCCCGGACCAGCCGTCCGGCCTCGGGATCCAGGCCGCGCTCGCGCACCACCTGCTTGAGGAACATCCCGATGAGCGCGGCCGGGTCCGCGGGCGGCACCCGGTCCAGCGCCTCCAGCGCGGCCTCGGCGGCGGCCAGCACCGCCCGGTGGGCGAGCGCCACGGCCTGCGCGGCGAACTGGGTGGTGGCGAGCAGGTGCGCGGCGAACAGCTCCTCGCGGGCGCGCTCGATCCCGGTGCTCATGCCAACTGCACCGCCTCGGCCGCGGCGCGCCGCAGCAGGGGGTTGCCCGGGGTGGCCCACTGCTCCGCGGTGACGGGTACGGCGACCACCGCAAGCCCGGCCCGTTCGGTGTGCTGCCAGAGCACCGCGTCCATGTGGGCCAGCTCCTCCCAGGGCGAGTGCAGATCCGCCAGCACGACCACGATCTCGATGTCCGAGTCCTCCGCCCCTTCCCCGCGGGCCCAGGCGCCGAACAGCAGCACGCGCTCCAGCCGGTCGCCGTAGAGCAGGCCGAGGTCGACGGCGACCGCTGCGGGCACGTCCTCCTCGTCGGGGACCGGGTCGGGGTAGCGCGCCATCCATTCGTCCGCGACAGCCTCATCGACCAGCCCCTCCTCGGCCAGCCAGCGCAGTGCCCGACGCCGGGCGCGGGCGTCGCGGAAGCGGAACCACTGCTCGCGCAGCTCCGGGAACTCGAGGAGGGTGTCCTTGAACCGGCGGAACGCGCCGCGCCCCGATATCGCCCGGTCCAGCAGCTCGGCGGCGCGCCGGTGGCGGACGCCCGCGACGAACTCCGCCATGTCGCGATAACCCTCGTGCGAGCCCACCGAGCCGATCTCGAGCCAGCCCTCCTCCTCCTCGTCGGGATCCCCCGGCTGGATGCGCCCGTCGCCGGTGTGGATCCACCAGGTCATCTCCGGGGAGTGGTCCTCCAGCGCCACGCACAGCTCGTCGAGGTCGAGCGACTTCGGATCGAGCATGCCTCGACTCTACTAACCCACGACCGTGGTCTGCGTCGCCGAGTTCGTCAGCGCGCTCCCAGGACCGCTCGGGGGGTGCGCGGCCCATGCGCTGATCGCCGTTTCGGCGCGGATACGGCCATATCTGGCCGCCTTGCGCACCGAACCGGCGATCATGCTCGTCGGTGCCGGTTCGCCCAACTCGCCGTGTCGAAATGCACGACTCACCGTGGGGGTGGGGCGGGCTCAGCTCAGGCTTCGGCGGGGCGCAGCACCAGCTCGGTCAGGGCGGCGTCGGCCGGCGCGGTGACCGCCAAGAGCACGGCGCCCGCCACGGACTCGGCCCGGAGATAACTCTCCGGCCGGTACACCCCGCCCTCCTGGTGGACCACCCCGCGCTGCATCTCGGTGTCCGTCCGGCCCGGGAACACGGACGTGACGCGCACGCCGTTGCCCGCCTCCTCGGCGCGCAGCGCATCGGCGAAGGCCCGGAGGGCGAACTTGCTCGCCGCATACGACGCCCAGCCCGCCCGAGCGGCGAGCCCGGACCCGGAGTTGACCAGCACCACCCGCCCGCGCGCGACGCGCAGCGCGGGCAGCACCAGCCGCGTCAGCTCGGCAACCGCCACGACGTTCACCTCGAACTGGTCCCGCCACGTATCGGCGGGCGTGTCCGCGATGGTGCCGAGCAGCCCGACCCCGGCCGAGTGCACCAGCACGTCGAGCCGGGTGATGCCCGCGACGGCCTCCGCGACCGCGCGCGAGTCGGTGAGGTCCACCGGCCACGGCCGCGCGCCCGGCAGCTCGTAGGCGAGCTCCTGCAGCGCCGACGCGTCCCGACCGCCGAGGAGCAGGTCGTGGCCGGGCGCGAGGGCGCGGGCCACAGCGGCGCCGATCCCGCCGGACGCGCCCGTGACCAGCGCCAGTGGGCGAAGATCAGGTTCGGTCACGGAGCCGGACTCTACGCGACGCGTCACCCGAGTGGGGCGGGCTGATCTCACCGCGCGGGCGGTGGGAGCACCGGTGTCGACCTCGCAGACCTCGTGGGCACCTCGCAGACGCCGTGGCCCCTGCGAGGTGTGTGCCCGCCCTGCGAGGTGCCGCGGGCTCGCCGGACCGGCGTCCGGATGGGCGAGGCAGGGCGCGGGCGGCGGATAGGTCAGATCCGGCGCGCCGTGGCGAACGGCATCGTGTCGAGCTGCGCGATCTTCACCGGACTCCCGGACGTGCTGGCGTGCACGACGCGGCCGTTGCCGATGTAGATCGCGACGTGGCTGACCGGCCGGTAGAAGAACACCAGGTCGCCGGGCTGCAGCGCGCTCCTTGCCACCGGCGCGCCGACCTGCGACTGCGCCTGGCTCGTGCGCGGCAGCGTGAGTCCCACCTGGCGGTAGGACCAGTAGACGAGGCCGGAGCAGTCGAAGGCGTTGGGACCGGTGGCGCCCCAGCGGTACGCCGCGCCGAGCCTGCTCATCGCGTTCGCCATCGCGCTGCCGCGCTGCCCGGCCGCAGGCGCGACGGTGGGCTGGGCGGGCGCGACAGCTGGGGCCGATGCCGTGGGCGCGGCTGCCGGGGCGGCCGGGCCTGGGGCGGCCTGCGGTGCGGGGGGCGCGGCCTGCGGGGCGGCCTCTGCCACGAGCGGCGCAGCCACGGCAGGCGGGGCGCCCACGGCTGGCGGAGCGCCCACCCCAGGCGGGGCTGCGGGCGCGGCAGCGGTTGCGGGCGACGTGCCGAACCTACGCATGGCGGTCTGGAACGGGCTCGATGCCGCCGCGGCCGGGGGCGCAGGGCGCGGCGGGACCGCCTGGCTTCCGCCGCCGAACACCGCGAGCGGCTCGCCCGGGACGGCAGATCCCGCCCCCGCCGGTCCCGGTCCCGCCGGTCCCGGTCCCGCCGGTCCCGGTCCCGCCGGTCCCGGGCCCGGCGGTCCCGCCGCCGTCCCGCCCCCCGCCGTCCACGCCGCCGCCGCCACCACCGTCGTCGCGGGGACCGGCGGCCCGGCGGGCAGCAACGTGAGGAGCGCGGCGGCGGTGGTTCCGGCGGCGACGACGGCAGCGCGGGTCGCCAGGGACGGGGTCGGAGCGGGCACGGAGGTCCTCGGGGTGCGCACCGCCGCGCCCGGGAATCGCGGGCACAAAGCGGTGACCCCACGCCCGCCGTCCCGGCTGGACAACGGTCCGCGAGGCCGTCGCGCACATTACGAACCTATTTCGACGCTTTCCACTGACGCCGATCGCGGCCCTTGGTGGGCAACATCACCGCACTGCTCCGAACGGTCCACATTATGCACTGCGACCGGCCTACCAGCAGCAACATTTCCATCCAGGTATCGGGAATGGTGGAAACGTTCCGATCCGGAAATGTTACGAAATCTCGCCTCTGATGAACGCTTCGACCGCATCGCGGGCGACGTCGTCGGCGTACTGCGCGGGCGGGCTCTTCATGAAGTAGCTCGACGCCGAAAACACCGGGCCGCCGATGCCCCGATCCAGGGCGATCTTCGCCGCGCGCACGGCGTCGATGATGATCCCCGCGGAGTTGGGCGAGTCCCAGACCTCGAGCTTGTACTCGAGGTTCAGCGGCACGTCACCGAACGCGCGCCCTTCCAGCCGCACGTAGGCCCACTTGCGGTCGTCGAGCCAGGCCACGTAGTCGGACGGGCCGATGTGCACATTGTCGCGGCCGAGGTCCCGGTCGACCTGCGACGTGACCGACTGCGTCTTGGAGACCTTCTTCGACTCCAGCCGCTCCAGCTCCTTCATGTTGAGGAAATCCATGTTCCCGCCCACGTTGAGCTGCATCGTGCGGTCGAGTTGCACGCCGCGGTCCTCGAAGAGCTTCGCCAGGACGCGGTGCGTGATGGTGGCGCCGACCTGGCTCTTGATGTCGTCGCCGATGATCGGCACCCCGGCCACGCGGAACTTCTCCGCCCACACCGGGTCCGAGGCGATGAACACCGGCAGCGCGTTGACGAACGCCACGCCCGCGTCGAGCGCGGCCTGCGCGTAGAACCGGTCGGCCGCCTCGCTGCCCACCGGGAGGTAGGACACGAGCACGTCGGCTCGGGTCTCCCGGAGCACCGCCGCGACGTCCACCGGCTCCTCGTCGGACTCGGTGATCGTCTCGCGGTAGAACCGGCCCAGCCCGTCGAGCGTGTGCCCGCGCAGCACCGGTACCGAGAGCGGTGGCACGTCGGCGATCTTGATGGTGTTGTTCTCGCTGGCGTGAATCGCCTCGGAGAGGTCGCGGCCGACCTTCTTGGCGTCGACGTCGAACGCGGCGACGAAGCGAATGTCGCGCACGTGGTACCCGCCGAAGTCGACGTGCATCAGCCCCGGCACCCGCGTTGCCGGGTCGGCGTCGGCGTAGTAATGGACGCCCTGGACCAGCGACGCGGCACAGTTGCCCACGCCCACGACGGCTACCCGTACCTCGGTCATGGTCCGGTCTCCTTTTTCTCGTTCTCGATCAGCTCGTTGAGCCACCGCACCTCGCGCTCGCAGGTGTCGAGCCCGAGCTGCTGCAGCTGTCTCGTGTAGCGGTCGATCTGCTCGCCCGCCTTCGCCAGCGCCGAGCGCATGCCCTCCCGCCGCTCCTCCACGCAGCGGCGACGGCCTTCGAGGATCCGCATGCGCGTCTCGGTCGGGGTGCTGGCGAAGAAGGCCAGGTGGACGCCGAAGCCCTCGTCGTCCCACGCGTGCGGGCCCGCTTCGGCGAGCAGCTCGTCGAGCCGCTCCTTGCCCTCGGCGGTGATCCGGTACACGCGCCGTGCGCGCCCCGTGCGCGGGCCCGACTCCTCGACGATGAGGCCCGCCCGGGTAAGCCGCCGCAGGGCCGGGTACAGCGATCCGTAGGAGTACGCGCGCAGCCCGCCGAGCCGCAGCGCGAGCTGTTTACGCAGCTCGTAGCCGTGGACGGGGGCTTCGCGCAACAGGCCGAGCAGCGCGAGCTCCAGCACGGCCGACCTCCCGATACGCGACGGCGATGTACCCGGTCATTATATCGACCCGATACATCTGCGCGCGCGGGGAAGCGGTGACGGTCGGTGGGGATGGCGCGCCGCGTACCCTGGCCGGGTGCGCAGCCAGCGGCAGATGGTCGACTACGCCTTGCGGCGGCGGGCGCTGCTTGCCGACGTGCACGCGGGCCGGGTCCCCGTGGCCGAGGTCTGCGACGCCAGCCCCTACCTGCTCCAGGCCGCCCGTTTCCACGGCGACCCGAGCGACGTCACGTGTCCGGTCTGCCGCAAGGAGCGGCTGACGCTCGTGTCCTGGGTCTTCGGCGAGAGCCTCGGTAACGCCGCAGGCTCCGCGCGCGCTGTACAGGAGATCGAGCTGATGGCGAACCTCCACCCGGATTTCTCCGTGTATGTCGTGGAGGTCTGCCGCACCTGCAGTTGGAACCATCTGGTGCTGTCCTACGTCATGGGTACCGGCAACGCGCCCGCCCGGCGCAGGCGTCGTACCGCTGCCGAGTGACCGGCAGGCGTCGGCCCCCCACCGACGTGGCAGTCTGCACCCACGCACAACCGCCAGGAGGAGCGCGATGGCCGTCGGGCAACACCCCCGGTCCGACGCACCCGGCTACCCGGCTCCCCTTCGACGCCCGGGGCCACCGCCGGTCGGTCCCCCACCCCCGTCGGCACCGCCGCAGCAAGGCCGTCCGCCGAAGCGCCGCCACCGCCTGCGCAACTGGGCGCTCGGCGTGCTCAGCGTCTTCGTCCTGCTGCCGCTACTGGCGTTCGTCGTCGGCTGGATGATCTTCAAGGTGCCCGCGATCGGCGACCAGGGGATCGTCCAGACCGCCACCTACACGTTCGCGGGCGGCGAGCCCATCGCGGTCGTCCGGCCCAAGGACAGCAACGACAACAACATCAACCGCAACATCGTCACGATCGACAAGGTGCCTCCGCAGGTCCGCCAGGCCGTGCTGGCGGCCGAGGACCGCTCCTTCTACTCCAACCCCGGCTTCGACCCGATGGGCATCGCGCGCGCGATCTATCACCAGCTCACCGGCGGCGTCGGGGGCGGCTCGACGATCACGCAGCAGTACGTGAAGGTCTCCACCGGCCAGGACCAGGCCTCGTTGTGGCGCAAGTACAAGGAGATCATCCTCTCGATCAAGATCTCCAAGGAGCAGACGAAGGACCAGATCCTCGAGAACTACCTCAACACCGTCTACTTCGGTCGCGGTGCCTACGGCATCCAGGCCGCGGCGCAGGCGTACTTCGGCAAGGACGTCGGGCAGCTGTCCATCACCGAGGGCGCGATGCTCGCCGGGATGATCCAGTCGCCGTCGGCGCTCGACCCGATGAAGAACCCCGCGGGCACCACGATCCGGTGGAACTACACGCTCGACCAGATGCAGGCGGCGGGCTTCCTCCCGCCTGCCGAACGGGCACAGCAGAAGTTCCCGGCCGACGTGCTGCCCGCCGCGCCGGTCGGGGCGGGCGTGCCCGCCGACGACCGCTACCATATCTTCGAGCGCGCCGAGGCCGAGCTGCGGGCCAACGGCATCTCGCAGGACGAGATCGACACCGGCGGCCTCACGGTCACCACAACGATTGACGCCAACCGGCAGAAAGCCGCCGTCGACGCCGTCAACAAGGTGATGAAGACCCAGCCCGCGAACCTGCGCACCGCGCTTGTCGCGGTCGACCCGCGCAGCGGCGCCATCCAGGCCTACTACGGCGGCTCCAACGGCCCGGGCATCGACTACGCGGGCGACGCGGTCACCCGTCCGCCGGGATCGACGTTCAAGCCGTTCGTCGTCGCCGCCGCGCTGCAGAACGTGGGCGGGTTCGGCCTGGGTACCGAGTACGCGGGCACGTCGCCGATGACGATCGCGGGCACGAAGGTGGCCAACTCCGACGGCGACAGCTGCGACGAGTGCACGGTCATGTCGGCCATGACGAAGTCGACGAACACCGTCTTCTACCAGATCGCGGTGCAGGTCGGGGCCACCACGGTGGCGCAGACCGCGCACGCCGCGGGCATCCCCGACAACCTGCTTCCCGACCCCACCGGCGGCATCTCGCTGGGTGACAAGCCCGTACACGTCCTCGACATGGCGGCCGCGTACGGCACCTTCGCCGCCGATGGGCAGCGGTCCGACCCGCACATCGTGCAGAAGGTCACCGCCGCCGACGGGCGCGTCCTGCTCGACCGGGCCACCACCCCGGTCGGCCAGCAGGCCGTGTTCCCCCAGCAGTTGGCGCGCAACGTCACCGAGTCGATGCTCGACGTGGCGGGCACCTCCGACTTCGCGCTCGCGGGCGGTCGCACCGCGGCGGCCAAGACGGGCACCAACCAGCTCGGCGAGACCCGCGACAACCGCGACGCCTGGACCGTCGGCTACACCCCGGCGCTGTCCACCGCGGTGTGGGTCGGCACCGACAAGAGCGACCCGATCCGCACCCGCGCGGGCAGCGTCGTCTACGGCCGCACGCTGCCCGGGCCGATCTGGCAGGCCTTCATGAACGCCGCGCTCAAGGGCACTCCCCAGGACAGCTTCTCGCCGTACGAGCCAATGGGCACCCCCGCCTACGCCAACAGCGACGGGTCGAGCTACTCCGGCGACCAGCCGTCCACCACCGCCACCGCGAGCCCGGATAGCCAGAACGGCGACAACAGCGAACAACAACAACAACAACGACAACGGCGACAAGAAGAAGAAAAAGAAGCACAGCGATAACAGCGACAACAGCAACAACGCGTTCCTGATCCCGCCGAGTGACCTCGCCGGGCTGGGGCGTGCGGGCGGGTGAGCGGCGGGCGGGTCGTCCCGACCTGGACCGAGCCGCTGGCCGCGTCGGCGAGCAGGCTGGTGGGCGGCCCCCTCGGACGGCACGCGCTGGTCGGGCGCAGCATCTTCTGGACGCCGCTGCGCGTGCTCCTGCTGCTCGCGATGATCACGCTGGCGGCGGGCTGGCTGTTCAAGGCGCCGTGCCTGCAGTCCTACGAGACCTCCAGCGGCCCCGCACTGGACTGGCGCAACAACCGCCAGTACGTCGCGATGTGCTACTCGGACACCGTCCCGTTGTACGGCATCGAGGGCCTGTCGGCGGGCAACGTGCCCTACCGCGACCCGTGGTACGAGAACCAGGGCACGCCGCAAGAACGGGTGCGCTACATGGAGTACCCGGTGCTCACCGGGTTCTTCCAGTACACGGACGCCCGGCTCACCGACGCCTACCTGTGGCTCACCACGCGGCTGCCGCTGCCCGCCGGGCTGCCCGTCGTCGTCTACTTCGACATCACCGCGGTGTTCCTGGCGATCGCGTGGATCGTCGTCGTCCGTTGCATGCACGGCCTGCGCCGGGTGCGGCCGTGGGACACCGCGCTCGTCGCGCTGTCCCCGCTGGTCATCGTGCACGTCTTCACCAACTTCGACGCGCTCGCCGTCGCCTGCGCCACGGCGGGGATGCTTGCGCTGGCCCGCGGGAGGCCGTGGCTCGCGGGGGTGGCGCTGGGCATCGGCGGGGCGTTCAAGTTCTATCCGCTGTTCCTGCTCCTGCCGATCCTGGTCCTCGGATTGCGACGGCGACAGCTCGGCGTGGCCGTGCCCGCGATCGTCGGCGCGGTGCTGACCTGGACCGCGGTGAACCTGCCCGTCGCGCTGGCCTGGCCGGTGGGGTGGTCGGAGTTCTTCCGGCTCAACCAGGAACGGCCCGCCGACCCGGACTCGCTGTACTTCGTCGTCAGCTACTTCACCGGTTGGCCGGGCTTCGACGGTCCGCTGGCCGACGGGCAGACCCCTGTCGTGCTCAACGCCGTGGTGGCCGCGTTGACCCTGCTGGTGTGCGCGGGCGTGGCCGCACTGGGCTTCCGCGCGCCCCGTCCGCCGCGGCTCGCGTCGCTCACGTTCCTGCTCGTGGCGGGGTTCCTGCTGGTCAACAAGGTGTGGAGCCCGCAGTACTCGCTGTGGCTCGTGCCGCTGGCCGTGCTCGCCATGCCTCGGTGGCGGATTGTGCTGGCCTGGATGACGGTCGACGCCCTCCTCTGGGCGCCGCGCATGTACTACTACCTCACGCCCGCCAACAAGGGCCTGCCGCCGGACTGGTTCCTCGGTGCTGCGGTCGTGCGCGACGCGATGGTGGTGCTGCTCATGGTGCTCGTCGTCCGGACGATCATTCAGCCGGAGACCGATGCGGTCCGCGACCGGGACGTCGAGGACGACCCGGAGTGGCCGGTCGAGGCCCGGGCGCCCGCGTGAGCGTCGAGCGGGCCGCCCGCCGCCTGCCGCCTCGGGCTCGTGCCCAACCAGGCGGCAACCTGCACGCAGGGCTGGCGCCACGTAGCCCGCGACGACGACGGCCGACCCCGCGAGGGCGGCGCGCGGCTGTTCAGAGGGCCGCGACGGCCCCGGACGTCGATGTGGTCGGAGTGCCCTGCGCGGCCAACCGGTCGCGGCCCGCCAACACGACCACGAACAGCACCGCGAGCAGCGCCGCCCGCCCCCACACGCCGAGCACGACCAGCTGGGCCGCGAGGCCTGCCGACACGTTGCCGCCGACGTCGACGCCGCTGACCCGCATCGCGTAGAACCAGCGGAACACGCCGATGTCCATGCAGATGTCGGCGACCATGTAGGCCAACACCCACCGCCACGGCACGGCCAGCAGCACGAAGAACGGCACCAGCCACAGGGTGTACTGCGGGGAGTGGACCTTGTGCAGCAGCAGGAAGCCGCACAGCATGGCCGCGCTGACGGCGAGCCAGGGATAGCTTCCGCAGCGACGCCAGCGCCACCAGCCGACCGCCAGCGCGACCACGAACGAGGCGATGACCAGCGTGGGCGACAGCCAGCTCACCCAGCGCTGGAACGCCTCGTTGGTGGGTTCGGAGTCGGGGCGGAAGCCCCAGAACCAGATCGAGTTGGTGGTGAGGTCGACCTTGCGCAGCTCCTGGAACGTGAACGAGGCGCGCCACCCGTCGTAGCCTGCGAGTGCGAACGGCAAGTTGATGAGCACCGCCGTGGCGGTGGCGGCGAGCGCGACCTGGGCGGCGCCCCACCAGTCGCGACGGCCGGGCCGGGCGGCGGTGAGCACGTAGAGCATCAGCGGGGCCACGAACGCGCCCGGGTAGAGCTTGAACGCGAAGCCGACCCCGAGCAGGACGGCGGCGAGCGTGGCGCGCTGCCGCACTGGGCGCGACGTGCGCCAGCCGTGCATCACGTACGCCGCGGCCACCGCGCAGGCCACGACGGGGAGGTCCCAGTTGTGGAAGGCGTACAGGTACAGCGGTGGACCGAGGGCCCAGATGAGCGCCCGCCACCGTGCAAGCCTGGCCAGCATCCATCCGGTGGCCAGGCCGAACGGGGCCATCAGCAGCGCCGAGTAGAGCAGGAACTCGCCGTCGTTGTGGGCGAACAGCGCCCCCGCCCACATCAAGAGGCCGGTGAGCACCGGGTACTCGACCGTGCCACCCGTGAGCTTGCTGTCCGGCGGCGGGGTGATGCCGCCGTGAATGTAGGGGAAGACGTGCTTGTCGATGTCGCGGTCGAGCCACAGGTACTGGATGTCGGAGTAGCAGAGGTCGCGGTCGATGCGGATGTCGTAATCCGGGGTGGTGCGGCCCCTGTCGTCGAAGGTGGGGCCGACGCAGCGGGCCTTGCCTGCGTAGGCCACCACCAGCAGCACGGCGGTGAGCAGGACGACGACGGCGGCGACGGCACGCGTCGACATCCGCCGCGGGTCGACGGCCGCCCACCGGCCGCCCGCCCGGACGGCGCGGTATTCGTCTTTGCCCGCGGCGTGGTCCTCATCGCGGCCGGCGCTCGCCGTGGCGTGGTCCTCGTCTGTGGCCTGGCCCGCCGCGTCGGTCGCCACCGAGCCGTCCCACGCGGCGCTGCCGTCGGCGCTCGTGGTGGTGCTCGGCGTGTTGTCCTCCCCCGCATTCCCGTTCCCGGTGGCGTCCGCGGCGTCGGAGGCAGCGTCGTCGCGTGCCCGGCCGGTGCGCCGCACGTCGCTACGGGTCACGGCGGGGCCCGGGCGGAGATGCCTTGCCCGCCGCGACGGCGCTGCCGGTGAGCCGCTCGCGGAGGAAGGCGATGTCGGCGGCCTGGCCTTCGGCGGGGGTCTCGACGACCACGGGCGCGCCCGCGGCCGCGCACACGGCGGCGAGCTGCTCGGGATCGATCGTGCCTTCGCCGATGTTGGTGTGCCGATCGCGCGCCGAGCCGAACTCGTCGCGTGAGTCGTTGAGGTGTACGAGATCGATGCGGCCGGTGATCGCGCGGGCCCGGTCGACCACGTCGACGAGCGCCTCCCCGGCCGCGAACGCGTGGCAGGTGTCGAGGCAGAAGCCCACGCCGAACTCTCCCACGGCATCCCACAGCCGGGCGAGCGCATCGAACCGCCGCGCCATGGCGTGATCGCCGCCCGCGGTGTTCTCGATGAAGATCGGCACGGCGAACCCGCCCTCGTCCTCCTGGCGGGCGAGGAACTTGCGCCAGTTGTCGACGCCCGTGGCCTCGTCATCGCCCTGCGTGACGTGCCCGCCGTGCACCACCAGCCCGATCGCGCCGACCTGGGCGGCCCCCTCGGCGTGCTGGGTGACGAGCTTGCGCGACGGAATGCGGATGCGGTTGTTGAGCGACGCGAGGTTCACCACGTAGGGGGAGTGCACGACGACCGCGAGATCGCCGCTGCGCAGCGCCTCGGCCTGCGGGTGCGCAGGCGGCTTCTTCCACCCCTGTGGATCGGCGAGGAACATCTGGACGACCTCGGCGCCGCGCTCGGCGGCGGAGACGATCGGGTCGTCCTCGCGCACGTGGGCCCCGATGAGCATGGGTGCAGCGTAATCGCGACCCCCGACACTTCCGTGCGTCGGCCCGTGCGGCAGGCGGTCAACCAGACAATGTCGGGCAGGTCGTCCGGGGAGACCCCGCAGGCGTGAGGCTGCGCACACGCCGCCGCTGACCGAGGTTGTGGGGGGCCGTCCACGCCGAGGACACGCTGTTGCCGAGGTGGTTGAGCACACGGCGTCTTCGGTCACCGCGCTCCCGTGCGTGTCCGAGCAGACGGACCGGCGTCATCGGCGTTCCGACTCGCTGGTAGCCTCGTAGGTCGCACCTCTACCCGGCGGCCCCGGATCGCCGAATTCTGTCGGGGTGCGGTGAGAACCTCCTGTCACGGATCGTCCGTGACCGTTCCAGTCCATAGGAGGTGAGTGGTTCTCATGCGTCACTACGAGTTGATGGTCATTCTCGACCCCAACCTCGACGAGCGCACCGTGCAGCCGTCGCTGGAGACCTTCCTCAACGTCGTTCGCACCGACGGAGGCAGCGTCGAGAAGATCGAGGTGTGGGGCAAGCGTCGCCTCGCCTACGAGATCGCCAAGCACGCCGAGGGCATCTACGCGGTGCTCGAGGTCGCGTGCGAGCCCGCCACGGTCGCGGAGCTCGATCGCCAGCTCGGGCTCAACGAGTCCGTGCTGCGCACCAAGGTGCTCCGGCGCGAGCCGAAGCGCGCACCCGTCCCGGCCGCCGCGGGCTGAGGCCGCCATGGCAGGCGAAACCGTCATCACCGTCGTCGGCAACCTCACCGCCGACCCCGAGCTGCGCTTCACCCCGTCGGGGGCCGCGGTCGCCAACTTCACCGTTGCCTCCACGCCCCGCAACTTCGACCGCCAGTCCGGCGAGTGGAAGGACGGCGATGCGCTGTTCATGCGCTGCAACGTATGGCGCCAGGCGGCCGAGAACGTGGCCGAGACGCTCACCCGCGGCATGCGGGTGATGGTGTCCGGCAGGCTCAAGCAGCGCTCCTACGAGACGCGCGAAGGCGAGAAGCGCACCGTCGTCGAGCTCGAGGTCGACGAGGTCGGCCCGTCGCTGAAGTACGCCACGGCCAAGGTCAACCGCGTCAGCCGCAGTTCCGACAGCGGCTTCGGCGGTGGCGGTGGCGGCTACGGCTCGAGCGGCGGGGCCGGCGGCGGCCGGTGGGGCCAGTGGGGGCGGCGGCTCCAACGCCCCGTCCGACGACCCGTGGGGTTCCGCCCCGCCCGCCGGGAGCGGCCCGGCCGCCGACGACGAGCCCCCCTTCTAGAGCAACCCCATGGGCGCCTCCGGCGCACCCACCCACCCGCCCTTTCAGGAGCACTGAGAAATGGCAAAGCCCGTCCTGCGCAAGCCGAAGAAGAAGGTGTGCGCATTCTGCAAGGACAAGGCCCAGGACATCGACTACAAGGACACCGGCCTGCTGCGGAAGTTCATCTCCGACCGCGGCAAGATCCGGGCGCGCCGGGTCACCGGCAACTGCCGCCAGCACCAGCGCGACATCGCGATCGCGGTCAAGAACTCCCGTGAGGTCGCGCTGCTGCCCTACACCTCGACCGCGCGATAGGAGGACGGTCAGTGAAGATCATCCTCACGACCGACGTGCCCAACCTGGGCGCGCCCGGCGACATCGTCGAGGTCAAGGACGGCTACGGCCGCAACTACCTGCTGCCGCGCAAGATGGCCATCGTCGCCACCCGGGGCGCCGAGAAGCAGGTCGAGACGATCAGGCGCGCCCAGCGGGCGCGGCAGATCCGCGATCTCGACCATGCCAAGGAGGTCGCAGGCGACCTCGGCAAGCTCACCCTCACGGTGAAGGCCAAGGCGGCGGGCGACTCCGGCCGTCTCTTCGGCTCGATCACCGCGGGCGACATCGTCGACGCCGTGCGCGCCGCGGGCGGACCCACGCTCGACAAGCGGGCCGTCGAGGTGTCGGGGCAGATCAAGACGGTCGGCAGGCACCCCGTCGCCGTCCGGCTGCACCCGGAGGTCACCACCCAGGTGGAGATCGCGGTCGTCGCGAGCTGACCCCCCGATCGCCGAAAGGGCGGGACACGCGGTGCGTGTCCCGCCCTTCTTAACAAGATGCTGACCGGCGTGCTCGTGCGCGGTCAGCCGCGAATAAAGAGCGTCCGGCAAATGATGCCGACGTGGCCGTGCGGCGGTCGGCCCGGGCGCGTGGAGCCCGGGTCGGGTTGGGCCGGGGTCGGGTTGGGCCGGGGGCGGGCTGGGCCGGGTCGAGATCATCGGTTCGGTGCGGATCCGGCCGGATCTGGCCGCCTTCCGCACCGAACCGATGATCACTGCGCGGATCCGGCGAAGTTCGCCACGTATCGACCCGGGCGCCGCGGCGGTGGCCGCGCTCGCCGCCGCGACCATCGGTGGGCTGACCCGACCAGCCTCGCAGACCACGTGTGCGCTTCGCAGAGCCCCCGGGCTCTGCGAGGTGTCAAACGCGTCTGCGAGGAGGCTCCGCCTCGTGCACGGCGGCCGACAGGCACCTGCGCCAACGCTCAATTGCCGGTCCATAAGATTAAGGCAAATGTCCAGCGGCGTCACCTCCGGCACGAGGGCCTGCCGGCGTCGCTACATAGCGTGACCTCCCGGCGCGGGAATGGGCGAGAGGTCAAGATGACGGTTGACGCGGATGGATCACCTGGACGAGGGTTGCGAACGACCGGATAACGAGCGCCGAGTGACCATGCGGGCGCGACGGGTGGACGGCGCTCTCGAGGGGCGCGACACGCCGAGGAATCGGCGCACGCGGCGTGTCGCTCCCCAATGTTGTCCACATCCCGTGCACCGACGATGAGCAGCAAGGACGCCGAGAATCAGGCGGTTGTCCCCATCTCTTCCACAGGTCCGTCCCGCGCTCTTCCCGGCTCCTCCCCAAGGCGATGCACAGGCTTTGCACAGCCCAGGTGGACACGCCTCCATCTCGGTCCCTAACGTCCGCGCGAGGTGCGAGGAGTCCGGCTCGTGGGCGTCCGTCGCTTCCCGGGTCGCTTCCCGGAGCCGCGCCGGGGGAAATGCGCGGATCGAACTGGTGTTCGATACACTGGGAGTGGGGGGTGACGCAGCGTATGGCACAGCCTGATCTTCGCGGGGCGGAGTCGGGGCGTCCGCGCGCCATCCGTCCGGGCGAGGGCGCTGAATCGGGCACGTTCGACCGGCAGCCCCCGCAGGACCTCACGGCCGAGCAGTCCGTGCTCGGCGGCATGCTGCTGAGCAAGGACGCCATCGCCGACGTCGTCGAGGTGCTGCGGCCCGACGACTTCTATCGGCCCGCACACCAGACCGTCTACGACTGCATCCTGGATCTGTACGGTCGCGGCGAGCCTGCCGATGCGGTCACGGTGTCGGCCGAGCTGCAGCGCCGTGGCGATCTCATCCGACTGGGCGGTGCGCCCTATCTGCACACGCTCATCGCCACCGTGCCCACCGCGGCCAACGCCGCCTACTACGCCGAGATCGTCGCCGAGAAGGCCATCCTGCGCCGACTGGTCGAGGCGGGCACCCGAATCGTGCAGCTCGGCTACCACGGCGATCAGGGCGCCGAGGTCAACGACGTGGTCGACCGGGCACAGGCCGCCATCTACGAGGTCACCGAGCGCTCCACCAGCGAGGATTACGTCGCCCTCGAAGAGCTGCTGCAGCCCACGATGGACGAGATCGACGCCATCGCCTCGCGCGGCGGGGTCGCGCTCGGCGTGCCCACCGGCTTCGTCGACCTCGACGCGGCCACCAACGGCCTGCATCCCGGCCAGATGATCGTCGTGGCCGCCCGTCCCGGGTTGGGGAAGGCGCTGGCCCTCGACACCCCGCTCCCAACCCCGACCGGCTGGACCACGATGGGTGAGGTCGCCGTGGGCGACCACCTGCTCGGCGTCGACGGACTGCCCACGCGAGTGGTGGCCGCCACCGCCGTCATGGTCGGCCGCCCGTGTTTCGGGGTCGAGTTCTCCGACGGCACGGTGATCGTCGCGGACGCCGAGCACGAGTGGGCGGTGTGGACCGAGAACGCCCGGTCAAACCGGCTGCGGGACACCGGGCCAGTGGTGTTGACGACCGAGCAGATCGCGGCCGGTCTGCCGCTCGGCACGGCAAGTCGTCCACGGTATGGAGTTCGGGCACCCGAACCGCTCCAGACTGGTGATCACGTGATGCTGCCCGTTCCGCCCTACACCCTGGGTGCCTGGCTGGGCGACGGAAGCAGCCGCAGCGGTCGCCTCACCTCGACCGACCCCGAGGTGTTGGACCTGGTCCGGGCCGACGGGTTTGCCGTTGCGACGCAGTGCGACCCGTATCAGTACGACATCCGTGGGCTGTTGCCTGCACTGCGCAGCCTCGGCGTGCACTCCAACAAACACGTACCCCATGCCTACCTGCGGGCCCCCGAGAAGGATCGGCGGGCGTTGTTGGCGGGGTTGCTCGACACCGACGGGTCGGTCACGCCGGGGGGCCACGTGCGGTTCCGGAACACGAATCGACGGCTGGCCGAGGCGGTGTTCGAGCTTGCGGCATCGCTCGGATATGTGCCTCACCTGCGGGAGGAGGAAGCTGACGGCCAGTACCTCGTGAGTTTCACCCCCGGCGCGGCCGTATTCGGGTCGACGCGGAAGAACGCGCGGTGCGACTCCGGTCGCAACCGCAGCCAATTCCGATACATCGTCGACGTCCGGTCCGTGCCCTCCGTGCCGGTGAGGTGCGTCGAGGTCGACGCCATCCCCCATCTCTATCTCGCGGGGCGATCGATGATCCCGACCCACAACTCCACACTGGGGCTGGATTTCGCCCGCTCCTGCTCGGTGAAGCACGGCCTGACGAGCGCGGTGTTCTCGCTGGAGATGAGCAAGTCCGAGATCGTCATGCGGCTGTTGTCGGCCGAGGCGCGCATCCGCCTCGCCGACATGCGCGCGGGCCGCATGAGCGACGACGACTGGACACGCATGGCCCGGCGCATGAGCGAGATCAGCGAGGCGCCGCTGTTCATCGACGACTCGCCCAACCTCACGCTGATGGAGATCCGGGCCAAGGCGCGGCGGCTCAAGCAGCGCAACGACCTCAAGCTGATCATTCTCGACTACCTGCAGCTCATGTCGTCCGGCCGCAAGGTCGAGTCGCGCCAGCAGGAGGTGTCGGAGTTCTCCCGGCAGATCAAGCTCCTGGCCAAGGAGCTCGAGGTGCCGGTGGTGGCGATCAGCCAGCTCAACCGCGGGCCGGAGCAGCGCACGGACAAGCGGCCGATGCTGTCGGACCTGCGTGAGTCGGGCTGCCTCACGGCCGAGACCCGCCTGCTGCGGGCCGATACCGGCGCGGAGGTGACGATCGGCGACCTTCTCACGTCTGGGGAGCGAGGCGTCCGGCTCTGGTCCGTGGACGAGCGCATGCGGATGGTGCCGCGCGAGGTCACCGCGGTGTTCCCCAGTGGGGTCAAGGAGGTGTTCCGGGTGCGCCTGGCCTCCGGCCGCGAGGTCGAGGCCACCGCCAACCACCCGTTTCTCACCGTCGACGGATGGTGCGCTCTCGGGGATCTCGCGGTGGGCGACCGGGTCGCGGCGCCCCGCCGCATTCCCGCTCCCGTCGAGCCGGTGTCGATGCCGGAGCAGCGGGTGGTGCTGCTGGCCCACCTGATCGGGGACGGGTCGTTCGTCAAGCGGCAGCCGCTGCGATACGCGAGCACGGACGAGGCGAACCTGCGAGCGGTCGATGCGGCGGCACGGAATGCGTTTGGCATCACCGCAGTGCGCGACGACTACGCCGCGGCACGGTGCACCACGCTGCGATTGCCCGCTCCGTATCCGCTCGCGCGCGGTAGGCGGAACCCGATTGCCCTGTGGCTGGACGAGCTTGGGCTATTCGGGCTGCGCAGTCATGAGAAGTTTGTGCCAGGGCCGGTGTTCTCGCTGCCGGACGAGCAGGTGGCGTTGTTCCTGCGACATCTGTGGGCGACGGACGGGTCGGTCAGCTGGGACAAATGCGCGTCGATGGGGAAGATCTACTACGCCTCGACAAGTCGGCGGCTCGTCGAGGACGTAGCGCGACTGCTGCTGCGCTTCGGTGTCCGGAGCCGACTGCAGCGCACCACCAAGCCCGGTTTTCGGGAGTGTTGGCACCTGTACATCAGCGGTGCGAAGAACCAGTTGGTCTTCCTGCGGGAGATCGGAGTGCACGGCCTCCGCGGGGACGCGGGACGCGAGCTCGCCGACCGACTCGGCGACATCGTCGGGCGGGCGAACGCCGACACAGTCCCGGTGGAGGTGTGGAACAAGGTGCGGAACCTTCTCGCAAACCGCGAGATGACGTACCGGGATTTCGCCGCAGCGATGGGCTCACGGTACTGCGGCTCCGCCATGTGGAAGCAAGCGCCGAGTCGCTCACGACTGGCCCGGGTCGCGTCACTGCTGCACGACGCCGATCTGAAGATGCTGGCAACGAACGACGTGTTCTGGGACCGGATCGTCGAGGTGACGAGCCTCGGCGAGCAGGAGGTGTTCGACGCGACGGTCCCAACAACGCACAACTATGTAGCAGATGGAATAGTTATGCATAACTCGATCGAGCAAGATGCCGACATGGTGATCCTCCTGCACCGTCCCGACGCCTTCGAGCGCGACGATCCCCGCGCGGGCGAGGCCGATCTGATCCTCGCCAAGCACCGCAACGGCCCCACCAGCACGATCACCGTCGCCCACCAGCTGCACTACAGTCGCTTCGCCGACCTCGCGAACGGATAGCCTGCGTCGCCGCAGGGATCGGAGCGACCTCGCGCGGCTCGGCCCGGATGATCGCCGGATGAGGGACATGGCGGCCGGATCTGGCGGCGTTGTCCCGAACTCGGCGATCATGCCCGGCCGGCGCGGTGCATGGGAGTCAGGGAGTTCGCCTCGACGGGCGCGCGGTCGCTACGCCTCGCTATCCAGCGTTCGCAGTCGGTCGGCCACGTCGCGCAGTCCTGGCGACTGCGCGAGGAGATCGGGCGCGGTCAGTCGCGCCGCCTTCCTCTGGGCACCGGGTTCGCCGCGTTCGAGGGCGGTGACGATGTGCTGGGCCTGGGCAGGCTTGAGCGTCTCGGCGAATGGTGACTCGTCGACGTCAACCCAACAATCGACGAGCGCCGGACCCGGATGTGCCACGGCTTGCGCGATGACCTCGGCGGCGTCGGCCGGATCTTCGAGGTGGAAGCCACGCAGGCCACAGCCTTCGGCCACCTTGGCGAAGTCGACGCGGGAAAGGTCGCACTCATGCTCGGGGTTGCCGAGGTAGGCCATCTGCTCCCAGACGATCAACCCGAGTGATGCGTTGTTCATGACCACGACGGTGACGTCGAGGTGGTGCTGGGCGAGGGTCGCCAGCGAGCCCATCAGCATGGCGGCGCTCCCGTCGCCCTGGATGGCGACCACCTGACGGTCGGGGTACGCGGTCTTGGCGCCGATGGCGTACGGGATCGCCGCGGCCATCGAGCAGTTGGTTCCGGAGAAGCTGAACCGTTGGCCCGTCCGCATCCGCAGCCTGCCCTGCCACACCGTCACCGTGCCTGCGTCGCCGCACACGATCGCGTCGTCGGTGAGCTGCTCGGCCAGGTGAGCGGTGACGACCTGCGGTTTCATCGGCATGTCGATGCTGGCCGACTGCTTCTCTACCAGCTGCCACCAGTCCCGGAGGTGGGATTGCGCGGCCTCGAGGAAGGACCGATCGGTGCGCCGGTCCAGCCGGTGCGCGAGCCCGTCGAGGGCGGAGCGGGCGTCGGCGACCACCGCGACCTCGACCGGGTAACGCAGCCCGATGCGCGCCGCGTCGAGGTCGATCTGCACCCCTCTGGCCTGGCCCGGCTGGGCCCAGAAGTCGAAGTAGCCGCTCGAGCTGCCGACGATCAGGATCCCGTCGCACTCTGCCAGAGCCCACTGGCCCGGCGAGGTCCCGGCGAACCCCGTGCCGCCGAGCACGAACGGGCTGTCGTCACCCAGCGCGTCCTTGCCCAGCGCCGGCTTCACGATAGGCGCGGCGAGCTTGTCGGCCACCGCTTCGAGCTCGGCATGCGCCCCGCGCGCGCCCGCACCGGCGACGATGACGACCTTGGAACACCGGGCCAGGGTCTCGGCGGCGGCTTCCAGATCCTGCGGGGAGGCGTCGGCCCGCTGGTGCGCCAGGACCGTCGAGGTGTGCCCCGGCAGGTTCTTGTTCGAGCGCGGCAGGTCGTCGAGCTCCCACGCCTGGACGTCAATCGGAATGGCGAGATGAACCGGGCCACGCCGGGCCATGGCCGTGCGGTAGGCCAGGTCGGTCATGCCGACCGCGTGCGCAGGCCCGTTCACCTGCTGGTTGAACACGCAGGCGTTGTCGAACGCGTAGTGGTGATTGATGTCCTGGAGATAGTGAGTGCCCAGCATGTCATGGAACTGCAGCCCGGTGATGGCGATCAACGGCGCGCCTTCCACCGCAGAGTCGTAGAGACCGTTGAGGACATGCACCGCGCCGGGCCCCGACGTCGAGACCACGACGGCAGGCCGACCGGTGAACTTCGCGTACCCCACCGCCGCCAGCGCCGCCTCCTCCTCATGGCGGCTATGCACGAATCGCACGTCGTCCCGGCGGCGGCGCAGCGCCTCGAAGAAGTTGTTGATGCCGTCACCCGGTAGCCCGAAGTAGGTGTCCACGCCCCACTCCAGCAGTCGATCGATGATCAGCTCGGATGTCGTCGCCACCAAATGCCCCCAGCCCGTCGCCTCCGCAGCTGCCTCTCCGACAGCACGCTAGCGCAGGCCGGGCTGATACCTGGGTCCGCGCCGCCAGCACCCCCGACACCCACCTGGACGGACTCGGCTCCACCCGGCCCACCGGCCGGCTTCGTCAATCCTTGCCGCACATCGCCAGCTTGTAGAGGGCCTGCAGCGCATCGTCGAGGGGATGGTGCTGCGGCCGCCCCGAGGAGTCCAGCTTGTTCCACCGCATGAGGTTCACCGCGACGGACATCTGCCGCTTGCCGTCGGCGCGGGTCATGGAGATCGCCCCGGCGCCCCAGACCGTGCCGTCGTGGCCCCAGAAGGTGCCGTGGCCAGGAACCTCGACCTTGTGCAGCCCAAGGCCATAGTCGATCTTCTTTCCCTCGAAGGAGATGACCGGGACCGTGCGCTGCATCTGCGCGAGCGACGACCGGTTGACGATCTCGCCGTCAAGCAGCATGGCGTAGAAGCGGTTGAGGTCCGCGACGGTCGAAATCAGCGAGGCCGCAGGCCCCACCCAGGACATGTCGTAGACGCTGTAGTCGCGCGGCGGCTCGATCATGCCGAACCACGCCTCGTAGATCTGCGAGTGCGGCCCGTTGACGTACGGTCCGGCCGGAAGCTCGGTGTCCCGCAGCCCGGCGCGCTCGATGACGTCGTGGGTGATGCACTTCTCGGCAGCGGTGCCGGTCACGTGCTCCAGGAGCTGGCACAGAAGCAGGTAGTTGGTGTTGGAGTAGACGCCCGGAAGGCCACCCGGAACGCCGACGGCAGGTGCCGTGACCCCCATGTCGATCAGCTCCGTCGGATGGAACCGCGTGAACCGGTTGTCGTCCAGGCTCTCGGGTGTGGTGTCCGCCAGCGACGGGAACGCCCGTAGCGACGGATACGCGGACGGCAGGTATTCGGCGAGGCCGCTGGTGTGGTTGATCAGCATCCGGACCGTGATCGTGTCGCCGCGTTCTCCGGGCACCAGTCGCGGCAGGTAGTGGCCGATCGGTGTGTCGAGCCCGATCTGGCCCCTCTCGACCTGCTGCAGGACCGCGGCCGCGGTGAAGGTCTTCGTGATGCTGCCGACACGGTGTCGCATGTCGGCAGTGACCGGACGGCCGGTGCCGACATCGGCGACCCCGACGGCGCCGCGCCATACTTCGTCGCCGTCACGGACCTCGGCGAACACCCCCGGCATCCCGGCGCGGCGCACGTTGTCCATGGCGGCCGTCAGCTCCAGACTGGTGACCTCGTTCATGTCTCCTCCTCAGGTTCCGGTCGATTTCACCTACGCCGTGGGCGTAAGCAAGGGGATCAGCACGGTGGCCCCATCCATCAGCGCGTGCGCGATCGCGAGCGGGAGCAGCCGGCGAAGTCGCAGATACACGAACGTCTCGAAGACGGCTAATGGTAGCGACGCCAACAGGCGGTATGCCATGAAGTTGGCGTCAAAGGTCAGCGGCATGAAAACATGTTGCAAGGACCAGCTGAATGCCACAATGGCGATCGCCACGCTCGTGGTTCGGCAAAGGACCTGGAAGCGGGGCAACAGGTACCCGTTATAGGTCATCTGCTCGGTCAGCCCCCAGACGAATGGCCACACCAACACTCCGTAGAGGGCGGCAGGCAATGGCAGGCCACCCAAGAAGTACGGCGGTGCGGGTGCCCCGTAGACAATCCAGCCTGCCGCAAAAGTGCCACCGAAAATGAACGCGAGACTTACGGGGATGAGCGCCAGGCCCAACAACGCATCGCGGACGAGGCGCGCCCGCTCGAAGCCGACAAGATCGAACAGGCCGATGCCCTCGCGGCGGGTGAGCCGCCACAGCAGCGCCAGGCATCCGATGTCGATCAATGTCCCGTACACCGGCAGCCACGGCTCAGCGTCCTGCCACGGCGTCGGCGATCCGCGCAGGGCGAAGACGACCGCGACAACCGCTTGCGCTCCCACCGCCAAAGCTGCCCGCGCAAAGAGCATCAGCGCCGGGCCGCGCCACGTCAGCACGCCCAGCTCCCGCTGACGAAGGAGCGTCTCGTGGGAGTTCGCGGACGCCCGTGGTCGTCGTGCGACCGTCGGGTCGGTCTCTCTCATCGGTTCGCTCCTTGCCGAAAGGGCATCGCCAGGGACCGCGGCAGGCCCGCTCGTCAACAAGCCGCGGGCGCGCACACGCGAGGTAACAACACGCGGCGTGTCTCCAGACCGACCGTAGCCGGCGCTCGGGGTGCGGGCGTCACACCGAAGTGCCAGCGCGGGTGGAATCAGCGCTGCAGGTCGGTGGGGCGGGCGGGGCGGAAGCCGTTACGCTCGTCCGGTGGCGGTGGGCCGGCTCGCGAGCGCGTTCGTCGCGGTCATCCTCCTCGCCGGGTGCGCCGCCGCGCCGGACAACCGCCCCTACGACGACGCCGACGTCCTTTTCGCAACGCAGATGATCCCGCACCACGAGCAGGCCGTGGCGATGGCGAAGCTCGCGCCTGGCCACGGGGCGTCGCGGCCGGTGCAGGAGGTCGCGAGCCAGATCTCCGCCGAGCAGATCCCCGAGATCGCGCAGTTGCAGGGCATGTTGGCCGAGTGGGACCAGCCCGCAGCGCCCACCGCGGCCCCGATGGGCGGCATGCCGGGCATGAACGGCGGCGCGGCGCTGGCGGCCGCCGCCCCGGGCATGATGAGCGACGACGATATGACGCGGCTCGAGTCCGCCGCGGGGCCCGCGTTCGACCGGGCGTTCCTGCAGATGATGATCACGCATCACCAGGGCGCGCTCACCATGGCCAAGAGCGAGCTGGCCGATGGCCGCGACGGCGACGCGATGCTCATGGCGCAGAACATCTCCGACGCCCAGCAGGCCTCGATCGAGCTGATGCAGCGGCTGCTCGCGGGCAAATGACCGCGGCGTGCCCCTCCCGCGGCGGCGTGCGACATGCTCGTTGGTGACGGTGGCGGGCTCCCGGGAGGCGGCGCCACGACCGGCGGCGGGCTCCCGGGAGGCGGCGCCACAACCGGCGGCGAGTCCCCGTGAGGCGGTGCCACAACCGGCGGCGGGCACAGAACGTCGTCGGCGCTCGATCGGGCTGATGGTCAGCTGTCGGCGGGTCGTGACCGCCGGGGACGGGGTGGCGGTCCGCGCCGAATACCGTCCGCGCTGCCCCCCTTGACCGGTAGCATCGGCCTCCGTCGACGGGAGGTGTCGTGCGCTACTGCCTCGGGGTCGACATCGGGAACTCGGCGGTCACTGCCGCGGTGGCCGATGACGCCGGGGTCGAGACCGTCCGGCTCGGGCGCCAAACGCCGAGCCTCCCGGCCGTCGTGCACGTCACCCCGGACGGTTCCATCCTCACCGGCGAGGAAGCCGTGCGGGCCGCCACTCTGGAGCCCGTGCGCACCGCCCGGCTGCTCGGCAGGCGGCTGGACGACCCGGCGCCGCTCCAGCTCGGCGAACTCACCTGCGAGATCACCGACTTGCTTGGCACGCTGCTCTGGGACGTCCTTGACCGAGTGACCACCCTGCGCGGCGGACCGCCCGCCCACACGGTACTCACGCGCCCCGCCGCGTTGGGTGCGCGCGGGCGGGACCGGCTGGCCGAGGCCGCGGCCCGGGCGGGACAGCCGGACGCGACCACGACCACGGCAACGCTCGCCTGCGGCACCTGGTTCGCCGGAACGGGGCGCCGCATCGGCCGGTTTGCCGTCTACGACTTCGGTGGGGCCGCCGTCGAGGCCGCCGTGCTGCGCGGTGACGCGAACGGCGTCGAGCAGTTCTGGCCGCCGGGTGGCGTCCCGCATTTCGGCGGCACCGATCTGGACGAGCTGCTGCGCAGGCACCTTGATACCCGCCTCGGCGGCGCGCTGTCCCGGTGGGACCCCCACACCCGCGAGGGGGCACGCACCCGCAACGCGGCGCTTGCCGCCTGCGCGGCGGCGAAGGAGGCGCTCTCGACGCAGGACGTGGTGGAGGTGACGTTGCCGCTGCCCTCCGGAGTCCGCCGCTGCCTGCTGCACCGCGACGAGCTCGACGCGCTCTTCCGCAGCCCGGTCGGGGAGACCGTCGAGGCGCTGCGGCGCGTGTTGAGCGCTGCGGGCGTGCGGCCCGGTGAGCTCGACGTCCTCCTCCTCACCGGTGGCTCGACGCGGATCCCGTTGGTCAAGGCCATGCTCCAGCAACGCCTCGGGCCCGATGTCCACATCGAGCAGGCGGCGGACGACGCGGTGGCGCAGGGGGCGGCCCGGCTCGCCCGCAAGCGGGTGCCGCCCCCGGCTGGGCCTGCTCGCCGGCCCGGTCCGCCGCCGGGCCCGCCGCGCGCCGTAGCTGCGGCCGCGCGAATCCCACCACCCGGACCCGGCGCACCCCGACCACAGCCCCCCGCGCCCGAGGCGGTGACCGAGTTCATGCGCCCCGGCCCGCCGCCCGTGCCGCCGCCGACCCCGCCTGCCCCGTTCCCGGTTGCCCCGCAGCCTGCGACCTCGCCGCGCGGGGCGCCCCCCTTCACCCCGGCTCCCTCGACGCCGGGGAGCGGGACACCGAGCGGGGTGGGATCGCGTGGGACACCGAGTGGGGTGGGGCCGTATGGAGTGCCGGGCGAGGTGGGACCGCGCGGCGCGCCGGGTGGGGCGGGAGCCCCGTTCGGCGCACCCACCGGGAACACCGCCGACACGGCCGGGAACACCGCCGACACGGCCGGGAACACCGCCGACACGGCCGGGAACGCCGCCGAGAACACCACCGACGGCAGCTGGCGCAACCCCGCGATCGGGCGGTCGCTCGCCCTCGCGCTGGCCCTGCTCGCGGTCCTCGTCGCGATCGGGGCGATCCTGTTCGTCGTGCTGCATCGCATCAACGGTGCGGCGGCCGGGCTCGTCGCCCCGCAGTCCCTGGTGGAGGCCTGGTGGACGTTTCTCGGTCCGCTGTCCTGAGCGCGGCGGTGGCGGCGGGGGACCCGATCCTCGTGCTCTCCGCGCACCTCGACGACGCCGTCCTGTCGTGCGGCGCGCTGCTGTCGGCGCTGGTCCGGCGCTGCCCGATCACGGTCGTCACCGTGTTCACGGCCGCGGGTCCGCCGCCGCACACCCGCGCGGCACGCTCCTTTCTGCGGCAGTGTGCGGTGCCGGACGCCGCGGGACTGTTCGCCGCGCGCCAGGCCGAGGACGATGAAGTGCTGACGGCATTGGGCGCCGAATGGCGCCACCTCGGCGTGACCGACGCGCTGTTCCGGCCCCGCCGCGTGCCCACCGCGCTGTGCGGGCTGGGCCGCCGGGTGCCCGAGCTCGCGCACCGCTACCCCACCTACCGCTACGACATCGCCAAGGGCCGCGTGGCGCGCGCCGACCGTGCCCTGCCGCAGGCGCTGGCGGACGAGCTGGCCGACGTCGAGGCGGCGGTGGTGCTGGCGCCGATCGGCGTTGGCGCGCACGTCGACCACCTGATCACGCGGCGGGCCGCCGAGCTGCTGGGCCGCCCCGTGCTGCGCTACTCGGACTTCCCCTACGACCTCAGGGCGGGCGTCGACCGCGCCTACGTGGCGCGCCACGGCTTGTCCGCATGGTCCTGGGACGCCGAGCTGCCCGCGAAGGAGAAGCTGATCCGCGGCTACGGCACCCAGGTCGACGCGCTGTTCCCGGGCGGCGAGATCCCGCTGCGTCCGGAGACCTATTTCGAGGCGTGACCGAGCGCGCCGAGATGGACAGGAGCGGGGTTTTCCCGGGGCAAAAGCCCCATGGTGTCCATCTCGGCGCCATCAGATGACACGGCCGTCTACCGCATGGCGACGAGCTCCGCGTAGCGGTCGAACGGCACGGTCCCGTCCCACAGCTGCGCGTCGTGGGCCCAGTAGAACGTCTCGAGGCCGCAGGAGCGGGCCTGCCGGACGGCGGCGGCCATCATGCCGGTGTCGGAGGTGTCCACGTAGCGCGCGTCCAACGGGCCCGACTGGTGCCACCCGGGGTTCTCCCCCGCCACCGCGTAGCCGTTGCGGCGGGCCAGCGTCGCGATCCACCGGGTCGCCGACCACGTGGTGGGCGCCGCCCCGTCCAGTGGCACGTTGTCGTCGCCGGGCTGGCAGTCGTCGTCCCCGCCGGAGCCGTCGGCGACGGAGCTGACGTACGCGACGACGTCCGGCCTGCGCGGCAGCTTGGCGAAGAAGACCGGCCACGCCGCGCCCGAACCCAAGAGACCTGGGGGCAGGCCGCCATGGATCGCGCGGTCGTAGGCGCGCGGCTGCACCCCCACCCCCGGCATGATGATCTCGTACCGGCCGTGGAAGCCCAGGTGGCCGAGCGCGTCGATCTGCCAGGTGACGACGTCGTCGAGCGCACCGACGTACCAGTCCGCCCAGCTGCGGACCTGCGCCTCGTCCGGGCCGGGGGTGCCGGGCAGCCAGCCGGGCAACGGGTTGGGTGCCATCGAGGGCGGGAGGCCCGCACCGGTCTGGGCGTGCCGGTCGAAAGCCCAGTAGCGGCCGCTGCCGGGATAAAGCACCTCCGGGGAGCCGCCGGACGTGATCCGGATGGCGGCGATCGCGGAGAGGTCGAACCGGCTGCTCAGCTGCGCGAAGTAGCCCTCGGCCGCGGCCCGCGTGTTCTGGGCGAACACGAGGTTGGCCTCGGCCGAGACGTTGCCGTCCTGGTCGACGAACCGGGCGTCAGGCAGCGCCAGCACCCAGTCGGGGGTGGCGTGCAGGCCGAGGCCGAGGCTGACCGGGCGGCCCGCCGCCCGCAGCGCGTCGACCTGCCCCCGCACCGACGCCAGATAGCCGAGGTCGAAACGGCCCGGTGCTGGCTCGGCCTGCGCCCACGACAGCTCCACCATCGCCGCCGTCACCCCGGCCCGCGCCTCGTCGGCGGCCCGGTCGGGCCGGGACACCAGCGTGCCGAACGTCGGCGCACCTGCCGGTGCCGCGGCGGCCCGACCGGGCACGGTACAGCCGCTGAGCAGCAACACGGCAACCAACGCCAGGGTCAGCGAGGCGAGCAACGGGCGGCGTGCCGCGACGGCCCGACCGGGCACCGTGCAGGCGCTGAGCTGCAACACGGCAACGAGCGCCAGGGTCAGCCCGGCGAGCAACCGACCGGCCACCGGGCCGCCGCCGACCAGCCCCGCGACCACCGGCCCGAGGCGGATCGACCTGGTCCTTCCCCGCCCGCGCCAGTAGCCTCCCGCTGATCGCTCAGCCCGAGGGAGGTCGCCGTGCGCGGCGGAGTTCTGCAGACGCTCTCGCCCGCGCTCCTCGAGCGCTGGGACCGGCTGGCGGTGACCACCGGCGCGCCGCCGTTCATGCGCCCGGGGTGGCTGCGGGCGTGGGCCGCGGCGTTCGGCCGCACGGACGCGATGCGGCTGGTCACGGTGGAGCGCGCCGGTGAGCTGGTCGCCGTCCTGCCCGTGCTGGCCGGGCCGTTCGGCGTGCGGTCGACCACAAACCAGGAGACCGCTCTGTACCGCCCGGTGACGGCCGACCCCGAGGCGGCGGCCGAGCTCGCCGAGCGGCTGCTGGCGGCGCGCCCGCGCGTGATCGACCTGGCCGCCGTCGGCGTCGACGACCCGGACGTCGTCGCCCTGCGCGTCGCGGCCCAGCGCGCGGGCGCAGGCGTGATCGCGGCGGTCATGCGCCGCTCGCCGTACATCGACGTGTCCGGCGACCCGGCCGCGTTCCAGCGCGGCCTCTCCAAGAACCGCAGGCACGGGCTCAAACGGCTGCGCAACCGCATGGCCGACGCCGGCACCGTCGAGTTCGACGTCCGCGACGGCCGCAGCGACCTCGCCGCGCTGCTCGACGAGGGGCTGCGGCTCGAAGCCAGGGAATGGAAGCTCGCGGCGGGCTCCGCGGTGCGCTCCTCGCCCGCCGCGGTCGCGTTCTACACCGCCGCGACGCGCTGGGCGGCCGACGAGGGGCTGCTGCGGCTGGTCTTCCTGCGCCTCGACGGCACGGCGATCGGCTTCGGACTGTGCCTGCGCTACGGGTCCACGCTGTCGTTCCTCAAGCTCGGCATGGACGACGCGCACGCCAAGCTCGGCCCGGGGGTGGTGCTCACCCAACATCTGATCGACTACGCCTTCGCGGATCCGGAGCTGCGCGAGCTCGACCTGTTGGGGGACAACGAGTCGTACAAGGCCGACCTGGCCAGCGGCACGCGCGAGCAGGTGCGCCTGCTGCTCTTCCCCGGGCGCACGGGCCCCGTGCTGCGCGGGTCGGTCGCCGCCGCCGCGCGGGCTCGGTCGGAGGTCGTGTCGCGGCTGCCCGATGACGCCCGCGACCGCCTCTCGGCGCTGCGGAACCGGCTGCGTCGCTGAGGGGTGACGAGCAGCGCCGTGACGAGCTCCCGGTAACGGCGGGTCACGGTCGGCCAGGCGTGCTCGCGGGCGCGGACGCGGGCGCCGTGGCCGAGCGCGGCCCGCCGCGATGCGTCGGCGGCCAGCTCCGTCATGGCCGTGCGCAGCGCGGCGACGTCGAAGGCGGGGACGGCGACGCCGCAGCCCGGGCCGATCCACGACAGCCGGTCGAGGTCGAAATGGACGACGGGCTTGCCGTAGGCGAGGGCCTCGAGCGCGGTGAGGCAGAACGTCTCGTAGCGGGACGGGACGACGACGAAGCGGCAGTCGCGCAGCAACGCCGCTTTGCGCTCGCCCTCGACGCGGCCGAGCAGCCGGATGCGGTCGGCCGCCGGGATCAGCGCGCGCAGACGTTTGACCTCCGCCGCGGTGCCGGACCCGGCGATGTCGAGCCGCAGCGACGGCTCGTCCGCGACCGCGGCGAGCAGCAGGTCGAGGCCCTTCTGGCGGACGTCGATGCGGCCCAGATACAGGATCGGACCGGTGTCTTCCCCCGACTCGGCGGGCACGTCGACCCCGTTGGGGATCACCGTAGCCGACGCGGCCGGATTCGCGGCCCGCACGAGGCCCGCGTCGACGTCGTTCAGCACGACGAAGTGCCGGTACAGCCGCAGCCCGCGGCGCTCGACCGCCGCGAACGGCAGCCCGTAGCGGCGCTGCATGTCCGCGCCGGTCAGCATCTGCACGAGCGCCAGCACCGGGCGCCGGGTGGTGAGCGGCAGCAGGCTCGCCGAGACCGGCGGGGTGAGGCTCTCGATCCACAGGTCGCTGCGGTGCACGAGCGCGACCAGCGGCAGCAGCAGGCCGAACAGCAGCTGGCCTGCGCGCGGTCCGGCCCAGCCGACCAGCAGGAACCGGTAGCGGACGCCGTCCACGACACCCGGACGGCAGCCTTGGTACGAGCCGCAGAACACCGTGACGGTGTGCTCGGCGGCCAGCTCCCGGGCGATCCGCGCGACGACCAAGGCACCGCCGCCGCCGTAGTGCGGGTTGCCGACGTGGTCGTAGATCGACAGCGTGACCCGGCTCACGGCTGCACCTTGCGGATCCGCGCACGCAGGGAGGCCTGTGCCGCCGACAGCGCGCCGTAGGCGGCCCGTGCGCCGCGCTCGGCCCGGGAGAACGGCAGCCGCTCGAACCGCAGCGCGGCGTACTCGTGCGGCACGGCCCCGAAGTACTTCTTGAAGTGCTCGCTGCCCGATCCCGTGTCGGACTCGCCCATGTGGAACCAGCGGACGCCGCGCTCGCACGCGTCCTTCAGCGACAGGGAGTGGATCAGGTAGGTGGCGAGGGTCTCGCGGGCCAGCCGGTCGTCCATCGCGCACATCCAGCCGATCGCGTGGTTCTCCGTGGTGAGGATGACGTTGACCGCGACCGGCTCGCCCGCGCGCAGCACCGACCAGACCACGCACCGCTCGCCCAGCGCGCGGGCCGCGGCCGCGACCTGGCCGGGGCGGTCCCGCCGGGCGGCGAGCCGTCGGGCGACCGCGAGCGGCTGCCCGCGCTGCGCCGCCCAGCGGTCCACGGACTGCGCGTAGAGGTCGGCGAAGATGTCCACGCCACGGCGGTCGGCGCCGTCCTCCCGGACGATCTCCAGGTCGAACCGCTCGGCCTTGCGCACCGAGTTGCGGGCCTGGCGGCGGAACTTCGTCGTCCAGAGCGCGTCCCAGCCGTCGGCGAGGTCGATGACCTGCGCGGTGTAAGGCACGCGCTCGGCGGCGGCACCCGCGGCGGCCGCCCAGACGGCCCCGCGCAGCGGCATCGGTGTGACCGAGTGCAGCAGCGAACGGCTGCGGGTCAGGTCGTCGAGGACCAGTCGGCAGCTCGCCACGTCCAGGTCGCCGCCCTCGACCAGGGCGCCGCCGTACCCCCAGCCGTACGGCCAGGACTGCTCGGTCAGGACGCGCCGGGCCGCGACCGGCAGCACCAGCCGCCTGCCGTCGGGAAGGAGATAGAGCCTGCTGCGGTCGGTATAGCCGCGGGTCGCGAGGCAGTCCATCCACTCGGGGGCCTGGGTGGCGACCGCGTCCGGGTCGGCGGCCATGACCTCCCGCCAGACCGCGCGGGGCGCGGGGCTGACGACGGCCGTCGTGGGGCGGGTGCGGGTCGAGCGGGTCATCGTGGGTTACCTCGCGAGGTCGGCGTAGGGGTTGGCGGGGTCGACGGGACCGCCGACGGCGGCGGCGATGTCCTTCAAGGCCTGCTGCTCGGGCGGGGTGAGCTGCTGCGCGGCCTGCCCGAGGTCGGCGAGTACGGCGTCGCGCGGCAGCCCGGTGGCCAGCTGCAGGGCGGCCGCGGTGACCACGACCGGGCCGGTGCCGGTCTCGTCGTGCATCACGATCCGCCCGCCGCCCGCCCGGACGAGCGCGCGCAGGTCGCCGAGCTGCTTGGCGGTGGGCGCGGCGCCGAGCGCGACGTCGAGGCGCACCAGCGCCATGCCGAGCGCCGGGACCACGGCCTGCTCCTCCACGCTCGGTGCGCCCACGCAGACGATCGTGTGCACGGAGTAGGTGTCGCGCAGCAACACGAGGTCGGTCTCGGTCGGCGTGGCGGAGCGGACGACACCGGGCACCACGGCGGCGACCACGGGCAGCGGGGGCAGCGCGGCGCTCGTGTTGGGGTGCAGCACCCCCGAGGCGCGCACGGCCAGCGCGACGGCCAGCAGCGCGACGACGGCGCCCAGGCGGAGGAGGATGCTGCGCCTGCCCAGGCCGCGCAGCGGGCCCAACGCCGGCTCCTGGCGGGCGAGTCGTCCTTTTCGGCACCCCGTGTTCGCCTTTTCAGCGCGTCGAAAACGACGACTCGCCGTGCTTGGCGACGCGTTCATGGCCTCCTCCCGGGGCGGCGGCGCAGCAGCCGGACGAACTCCATGGCCAGCAGCGGCAGCGCCACGTAGAGGGCGAGCCCGGCCAGCAGCGCGGTGACGAACGGCCGCACGGTGGTCGGCTGGCCGGGCTGGATGTCGGTGCTCAGCGGCGGCGCGGCGAGCGGGTTCGCGGCGGCGGCCGACGGCGTGAGCAGCTTCGCCTGGAGGACGAGCGGGCCGATCGGGGCGAGCCGGACGTCGGTCGCGCCGCCCGCGTGCTCCAGCACGCCGCCCGCGAACGCCTGCCGGACCTGCCCGTCGGGCATCGTGGTGGGCGGGCCGACCGGGTCGCCGAGGCGGGCCCGCGCCGGGGCGTTCGCGAACGCGGGGTCGGTGAGCAGCGTGGCGGGGTCCCCGTTCGTGACCGGCGGCAGGTTCGCCGCCGCGTAGGCGGGGCTCGCGGCCAGCTGGGGCACCACCGGGAGCGCGGTCGCGGGCGCGTCGCCGTCGGCGGTGAGCACGGCGCCGGTGAAGACCTGCGTACGCACGCCGGGTGCCGTCGGCCAGCTCCCGGAGACGGGCGCGCCGACGACCTGCTTGCCGCCCAGCGCGGCCACCCCGGCCGCGAAGGCGTCGACGACCGGGAAGCCGCCGCAGCGGTTGGTGTCGGTGATGACGAATGACCCGCCGGGGATCGGCTCGGTGTCGGCGAGCGGCGCATAGGGGTCGATCGGGGTGCGCCAGACCTCCAGGCCGTCGTAGGTGAAGGTGTCGTGGCCCGCGATCATCAGGCCGTGGGCGCGCACCCAGCGGGTGAGCTCGACGGTGGCGTCGCCGTAGCCGGACGCCACGTCCTTGTCGCTGAGCACGAACAGGTGCACGCCGTGGGCCGCCGCACCCTCGCCGGTGGCGAACGTCGCGACCGTGGTGCCGGGCAGAAGGTAGCTGAACCGGTCCGGGTCGCCGGTCACGGAGATCGCGGCGCAGTCCGGCAGGGTGTCGCGCATCATGTCGGTGATCGCGAAGATCGCGGCGTTGTCGGTGGTGTAGAGGCGCACCCAGCCGGTGATCGACGTGCCGAGCACCAGCAGGGCGACGCCCGCGGCGATCGCCACGCGGGCCCGCACGCCCCGCACCCGGATCAACATCGCGTCGGCGGCCAGCACCGTGCCGACGATCGCGGCGGGCAGGATGTAGACGAAGAACTGCTCGTTCAGCGTGCCGAGCAGCACCATGTACGCGGCGAACGCGTAGCTGGTGACGAGCCAGGCCAGCAGCCACCGCGCGGCGCCCGTGACCGCGCGGGTCAGCAGCCACAGCAGGGCCAGGCCGCCGAGGGCGAGGAACAGGTAGGACGTCGCGTACGCGCCGAGCTGGGCCACCACCGCCGACGCGAACGACACGCCGGGCCGGTTCCACCCGGTGATCTGGATCAGGCCGAGCAGCCGCTCGAACGTCGCGAACTTGACGTCGACGAAATCGGGGGTGAGCCCGAGCGCATAGGCCCACAGCGGGAACAGCAGCCACAGCCCCAGCCCCCAGCCGAACGCGCCCGCGGTGCTCCCGACCCGGCGGTGGTCCCGGCTGAGCACGGCGTGCACGACCGGGGTGAACAGGCAGAATGCGGTGACCTCTTTGGTCAGCAGGGTCAGCCCCGTCGCCAGGCCGACGACCGGCACGTAGACCAGCGCCCGGGCGTCGCGCAGCCGGATGGCCAGGCAGAGCGTCAGCATCGCGGCGATCAGCGCCAGCGGCTCGATCAGCGCGAGCCGCCCGTAGCGCAGCAGCACCGGGTCGAACGCGGCGATGCCGACGACCAGCCCGACGAGCACCAGCCCGCGGGTGCGGCCCGCCGCGGGCGCCAGGTAGGCGGCCAGCAGCCCGAGCAGCAGGATCGCGAACACGGCGGTGACCGCGGTGAGCACCCGGGCCGCGATGATCGCCTGCTCCAGCGGCGCGTACTGCATGCCGAGCAGCCGCAGCCACGCGGCCTGCGTGAGGAACGACAGCGGCGGGTGGACGAAGAACGCGGTGTTCGACCACGTCAGGTGCCAGTCCTGGGCGACCTCCTGCGCGGCCCGGGTGTAGACGACCTCGTCGTACTGGGTGTCCGGGCTCGTGACGATGTTGGTCAGCAGCGCGACGCCCGCGAGCGCGGCCCCGCCGAGGACCACCAGCAGCTCGTGGCTCGGCTTGCGCGGTGCGGGCGCGGGGGCCGCGACGGGCGGGGCGGCGGCGGCGCCGGGGGACGTCGTGGTCATGACCGGGCCTCCGGGGTGGCGCGGGTGCGGCGCCGCACGTGCGCGAGCACCTCCGGCGGCACCAGCCCGAGCCGGAGCGCGAGCGCGACGTAGGCGGCGAGCCCGAGGAGCACCAGCGCGGTGCCGGTGAAGGTACCGGAGTGCTCGGCCGCCAGGAAGGCACCGGTGGGCGCGGCGAGCGCCACGAGCCACCGCGCGGCGGGCACCGGCGCGCGCGCGGGCCGGAACCGGGCGAGGTAGGCCCCGGCCAGCAGCGCCGCCATGGCCCAGGTGCCCGCCGCGAACGACCAGGCCGCGCCAAGCGGTCCGAACGCGGGCACCGCGACGGCCAGCCCGACAAGCTGGACGCCCACCGCGACCGGCACCCGCAGCGCGACGACGCCGCCGAGGCCGCGCGCGAGCAGCGCCTTGAGCAGCACGTCCGCGACGAGCAGGCCGATCGTGCCCAGGGTGATCACCCGCACGGGGCCTGCGGCGTCGGCGTAGGCGGCGGGCAGCACGACCGACAGCACCCGGTCCGGCGCGACCAGCAGCACGAGCTGGGCGGGCACGAGGGCGAGCGGGATGAAGCGGAGCGCGGTCATGGTGACGCGGTGGGCGTCGGCGAGCGTGCGGGCACGGGCGATGTGCGGGAACACCGCCTCGGAGACGGCCGAGCCGAGGAAGAACGGTGCCCGCCCGATGATCGCCGCGGCCTGGTAGATGCCGACGGCGGCGGCGGCGCCGTGCCCGAGCACGCCGAGCAGCAGGACGTCGAGCGTGCCCAGCATGCCGAAGCCGGTCGTGGCGATCGACAGCGGCAGCGCGTCGACGAACGTGCGGGCGGCGGCGACCGGGCCGCGGCCGGGCCACAGGTCGCGCAGCGACCGGAACGACCACACGGCCGCGGCGGCCGCGCTGACCAGCAGGGCCGCCGCGACCCCGCCGATGCCGAACGCCGTCGCGGTGACGGCCCCGACGACGAGCACGACCTTGGCGACGCACTCCAGCACGCGGGTGGCGGCGACCGCGTCGAACCGGCGGACCCCCTGCAGCGCGCCGACCTGGGCCGAGCCCAGGGCCAGCAGCACGATGGTGGCCGCGGCGAGCAGGGTCGGCACCGGGCCGACGCCGGGCAGGAGCGCGCCGGTCGGCAGCTGGATGGCGACGAAGACGATGGCGAGGATGACCCCGAGCCCGACGTTGCCGACCAGCGCGGCGCGGAACGCCGGGGCCGTGTCCTCCCCGCCGTCGGCGGCCAGCGAGCGGGCCAGCGCCCACGGGAAGCCCGCCGCGAGCACCGAGGTGGCCAGGAGGAGCAGGGTGATCAGGCTGCCGACGACGCCGAAGCGGTCGGCGGGCAGGAGCCACGCGAGGGCGAGGCCGAGACCGTAGTTGAGGACGGAGGTCGTCGCGACGGCGCCGAGCAGGACGGCGCTGCCGCCCGCGACTCCCCGTTCCCGCCGCATGCCCATCACCGGTACGCGGCGACCGCGGCGACGGGGGCCGTGGCGGGGATGCGGGTGACGGTGGCGCGCGGGGTGCTGGGCCTGCCCGCGACAGCCTTGGTGAACATCAGCTCGTAGCGCTCGACACAGGCGTCCCAGCTGAGGCCCTCAGCTCGCCTGCGGGCCCGGCGGGACAGGGCGCGCAGCCGGGCGCGGTCGTCCGCGAGCCCATCGAAGGCGGCGCGCAGGGCGGCGCTGTCGCGCAGGGGGACGACGATGCCTGCGTCGCCCGCGAGCTCGCGCACACCCGGAAGGTCGGTGACGACCGGCACGCAGCCCGCCGCCATGCCCTCCAGCACGACCAGCCCGAACGCCTCGGCCTGCGTGACCGAGCACAGCACCACGACGTCGTGGCGCTCGAACGCCGCGGTGAGCTCGGCGTCGTCGACGCGCCCGGTGAAGCTGACGTTCGCGGCGTCGCCCGCCAGGCGCTCGTAGTCCGCGCGGCCGGGGCCGTCGCCGATGAGGGTGAGCTCGAGGCCCGGACGGCCCGCGACGGCCGGGATCAGCCAGTCCAGGCCCTTGTACGGGCGCATCTGGCCGACGAACAGCACGCGCAGGGGACGCTCGGGCGCCGCGGGCCGCAGCGGCATCGGGCGCAGGTCGACGCCCCACGGGATGGTCTCGACCGGCGGGCCGTCGGGGCGGCGCTGGTCGTCGGCGTAGGCCGCGGAGCTGGTGATGATGGCGTCGGCGCGGCCGCTGAGGAAGCGGTGCATGCCGTTGTAGACCCGCGACAGGGTCTCGGCGCCGCGCACGGCGAGCGCGGAGTGGTGGGTGTAGACGATCGGGACACTGCGGCGCGCGCCCGCGAGCAGCAGCACGACGTCGCTCATCGTCGGGACCGGGCCGTGCAAGTTCACCACGTCGTAGTCGGCGATCAGGCGCGCGATGCGGCGCCAGTGGGCGAGCAGGGTGCTGAAGCGGTACTCGCCGAGCACGAGGCGCGGGATCTGCACCGAGGAGAGCACGTCGACGCGGTGGCCGCGCTCGCGCAGCCCGTTGGTGATCCGGTCGACGCAGCGCGAGATGCCCGACACGATCGGCGGGGCCTCGCTGGTGATGACCAGGACTCGCAGGGCTCTGTCGGGGCCGCCTTCGAACGGGGCGGTGGCGGGGCGGATCGTGGGGCCGAGGGTGGCCGTGCGCAGCGTGGCCAGGTGCCGCAGGAAGCGCAGGCCCTCGCGGAGGGTCGACTTCGACTCGCCCGCGTGGCGGGGGGCGAAGGTGAACGGGACCTCGGCGATGCGGGTGAGCTCGCACCGGACGGCCAGCTCGAGCAGGATCTTGTACCCGATAGGGTTCACCCGGTCCAGGTCGAGGGCGGCGAGGCGGACCGCGAAGAAGCCGCTCAGCGGGTCGGTCATGCGGGCAACGGGGTCACCGAGCAGGCCCATCGCGAACCTCTTCGCGCCACGCGACACGGCGTGCCGGTACGAACTGCCCAGGCCGTCGCCGTTGCCGCCGGGCGCGTAGCGGGTGGCGACGACCAGGTCGTTCCCCTCCGCGGCGGCCAGCAGCTCGGGCACGACGTGCGGCGGGTGCTGCAGGTCGGCGTCCATGACGACCGCCCACTCGGCGGCGGCGGCGCGCAGGCCCTCGACCACCGCGCCGCCCAGGCCCCCCGTGGGCGCGTCGCGGTGGATCAGCACGACCCGGAAGGGCATCGTCGAGCCGAGCGCGCGGACGATGTCCGGGGTCTCGTCGGTGCTGTCGTCGACGACGATCACCTCGGCGCCCGCGGGAAGCGCGTCGGCGAGCCGCTGGAACAGCAGCGCGATGTTCTCGGCCTCGTTGAAGGCCGGCACGACGACGGAGACCGGCGGAACGGGCGCAAAGCTCGGGGTCCACATCGGACGTCCTCCCCAGGTGGTGCAACATTAGGGAGAATGGTGCCGACCCCAGGCGCCCGGCGGGATCCACGCCGCGGGGAGAACGTTCCGCGAAGGATGGCAGGGAAATGTTCCCTACTCGTCAGTATCTGAATCTTCAGTGTCGGGCCGGTATCAGGGCGGCCGCGCCGGTCTCCAGGTCGATCGCGGGGAAGGTGGCCAGCGGCTGGTCGGTCGGGTCCACCGTGGCGACGGCGGACGGGGTGAACCAGCGCCAGGGGGTGCCCGCGAGGTCGTCGCCGAGGGAGTCGTCCGGCGGGTCGAGGGGATTGCCGCTGGTGCAGCGCACACGGGGCACGCCGCGGTCGTCGACGAGCACGGCAGTGCCCGCCTGCAGCACCGCGGGGTAGGTCGAGTCCGCCCCGTCGCGCCACTCGTGCTCGTCGGTCAGCACGTCCGCGCGCAGCACGAGCGGGGTGAGCCGGGCGAGCACGGCCGCGGCGTCGGCGGCACCCTGGGCCCGCGCCCAGGTGGCGGCGCGGCCGTTGGCCTGCAGGGCGGCGAGGAGGGCGGCCGGATCACAGGTGCCGTCGGCGTGCCCGTAGAGGCCGGGGCTGTCGCCGCGCCGTTCGCCGCCGGGGTCCGCGGGCGGCACGACGTCGGCGCGGTCCTTGCCGACGGGGGCCGTGTAGGGCGCCGGGCCGGGCGCGGTGACCGCCTCGAGCCGCACGGACGCGGACGCGTCGGTGGTACCCAGCCCGATCCAGACCGCGGCGGCGGCCAGTGCCACGGCGGCCGCCGCGGCGACCAGCACGAGCCGCGTCCGTAGCAGTGGGGTCGACACGTCAGGCGTGCTCCTGGCGGCTGTCGTTCCGCGGGGTGGCGGCGCGGTGGGGAGGCAGCGCGAACAGCAGCCGTTCCCAGCGCAGCCCCCGGCTCCACCAGTGGTTGCGGACGGCGACCCAGCGCGCGCCGCAGGCACAGCGGTACTCGTCGCCCGCGGCCTGCGCGGCGCCCGGCACGCACTCGTGATCGCGAATCGTCATGCCTCACCCGCCCTCGTGCCGAACATGAAGTCTCTTCAGTTCGGCCCCTCATTGTCTACCTCGGCCGGCCTTCCCTCGATCGGTGATCGCTGCTACGAAAAGGCGCCATGACCGCATCGACGTCGGGCGCGCAGCAGCTCGCCGACGACCTCGCCGCCCGCGGCGTCGCAGGCGTGACGATCCACTGGGCCGACAACAACGGCATCCCGCGCTCGCGCACGGTGCCGGTGGCGGCGCTGCCCCGGGTGGCCGAGATCGGGGTGGGGATCACCACGCTCTTCGCCGTGTTCGACAGCCACGACGCCATCACGTACGCGCACGAGCCGCTGTCCACGCCGTCCGGTGACGTCCGGCTGATCCCGGTGCTGGAGGCGCTCAC
Source organism: uncultured Actinomycetota bacterium (assembly GCA_963822805.1). Lineage (GTDB taxonomy): Bacteria > Actinomycetota > Actinomycetes > Mycobacteriales > Pseudonocardiaceae > Pseudonocardia. The sequence continues at coordinate 59,627 of CAWGIV010000019.1, forward strand.
GCCGCTCGCCGGGCAGCCCGCGCTGGCCTGGGTGCCGGGGCGCCAGGTGGCCGCGGACGGCAGCCCGTGGCCCTACGACCAGCGCGGCGTGCTGGAGCGGCAGGTCGCGGCGCTCGCCGGGCAGGGGCTCACGGCACAGGTCGGCTACGAGCTGGAGTTCACCGTGACCAGCGGGGACTTCGAGCCCGCGCATCCCGGGCCCGCCTACAGCCCGCAGGCGCTCGTGCCGCTCGACGGGTTCGTCGCCGACGTCCTGCGCGACTGCGCCGCCAACGGCCTGCCGCTCGGCCAGCTGCACGCCGAATACGGCCCGGCCCAGGTGGAGGTGTCGCTCGAGGCGGCGGATCCGGTCACCGCCGCCGACCGCCAGTTGCTCGCCCGCCAGACCCTGCGCGCCGCGGCGCAGCGCCACGGCCTGCAGCTGTCGTTCGCGCCGCTGCCCGGACTGACGATGGCGGGCAACGGTTGGCACATCCACTCGTCCGTCTGGCGCGACAGGGTGAACCTGCTGGCCGACGGGCCAGGCCCGTACGTGGCGGGGATCCTGCGCGACCTCCCCGCCGTCGCGGCGGTCACCGCACCCAGCCTCGGCTCGCTGGTCCGGCTGCGGCCCGGCTACTTCGCCGGGGCGTTTGCGTTCTGGGGGGTGGAGAACCGGGAGGCCCCGTTGCGCTACATCCCCGGTTCACCGCTGCTCGGGGCCGGGCACGCGAACGTCGAGCTGAAGACGTCGGACGCGGCGGCAAACCCGTACCTCGCGCTGGCCGCCGTGCTCGCCGCGGGCGCCGCCGGGATCGCCGACCACCTGGAGCTGCCCCCGCCGGTGCAGGCCGATCCGGGCACATGGTCCGACGAGGAGCGCGCCGAGCACGGCATTCTCGCCCTGCCCACCACGCAGGGTGAGCAGGAGGCGGCGCTGCGGGACTCCCGGGTGGCCGACGCGCTGGGCCCTGAGGTGCTCGGCGCGTTCCTCGCGGTGCGGCGCTCGGACGCCGCCGCGGCGGCGGGCATGGAGATCGACGACGTGCTCGCCGGTCTCCGCTTCAAGTACTGACCGGTCGAACACCACGGCGGTGGCGGACATGCTCGTCCACCACCGCCGCCAGGGGTCCCCTCCCCCGGATACTCAACCAGGATCTGCCCGTGTGCGGGGAGTGGTCAACCGCACCCGTGTGGGAGCCGTCCGTCCCATGACCACGCTCGTACGTTGGGTGGGTGGCCCACCATGGGCCCGCTCCGTGACGGTGCGTCCCAGATCTTGCCTTGACGGGTGCGCCGCGGCCAGGATTGCCGCATGGACGGGCCGGGTGTGCGGGTGCTGATCGCGTCGCAGCTCGGCGGCATCGTCGCGCCCGCGTTCCGGGAGGTGTTCGGGCCGGGGCTGGTGACGGTCGCGGTGAACGAGGCCGAGGTGCGGTCCGCGATCGCCGACCACCTGCGCTACGACGTCGTGCTCACCGACCTCACCTGGCAGCACGTCGAGCTGGAGTTCGCGTTCGACGGGCTGGACGTGCTCGACGTCGTGCAGCGGCTCGGCAGGCCCGCGCCCGTGCTGTTCGCGCTGCAGGGCCACAACGCCGAGCGCGACCACCTCGACGAGGCGGTGGTCCGCGAGGGCGTGGCGGGCACGGTGGCCAAGGCGGGCGGGATCGCGGCGATGGCGGCGGTGCTGCGCGACGTGGCCGCGGGGCGGATCCTGGCCATGGACCCACCTGCGCAGCCGACGATTCACCAGTGGTTCCTCGCCGGACGGCGCGGCGAGACGGCGGCGCGGATGGCGGGCGCGATCGCGGCCGGGCGAGCGGCCAACCACGACACGTTGGCCGCCGCGGCCAAATGCTCGCGCAACACCGCGGTGAAGGTGGCCGAGAAGTACCTCGGGCCGCTGATCCGGGAGCGCGGCGAGCACGCCGCGGACCTGCCGCTGACCACGCAGACGGTGTACCGGTGGTGCGGTGCGCACGCCCGGTACCTGATCAGTTGGTGTCGCCGCAACGGGCATGCTGACGTGCTCGGGAGCTGAGGACGTAGGCACGCTGGGCCGGCACGATGGGCGCTGTGTCCCGAATCGTGCGACTGTTCGCCGTCGTGGCCCTCTTGGTCCTCTCCGGGACCGGTGTCGCGGCCGCCGATGCGCCCTTCCGGCTGGCCGACCGGGTCACCGACCGCGCGGGCGTGCTGGACCCGGCCGCGAAGGCCCGCGTCCAGCAGGCGGTCGACCAGCTGCGCGCCGCGAAGGGCTACGACCTCTTCGTCGTCTACGTGCGCTCGTTCGACGGCGCGCAGACCGGCGCGTGGGCCGACCGCACCGCGCAGCTGTCCCAGCTCGGCCGCACCGACGTGCTGTTCGCCGTCGCCACGCAGGACCGCGCCTACCACGTCTCCTACGCGCAGAGCTTCCCGCTGAGCCGGCAGACCACCGACGCGATCGCGGACAAGGACGTCGAGCCGCGCTTGGCCGCGAACGACTGGGCGGGCGCGGCGGTCGGGCTGGCCGACGGGCTGCGGGCGGGTGGGACCTCGTCGGGCGACACGGGGGTCGGCGGCCTGATCGTCGCGGGGGTGGCGGTGGCCGGAGTCGGGGGCTACCTGCTGGTGCGGCGGCGGCGCCGGGCCGCCGCGGCCCCTTCGGCGGAACGGCCTGTGCCGGAGTCGGGCGAGTTCGCCGACGTCCCCACCGACGACCTCAACTACCGCGGCAGTCAGGCACTGCTGGACGTGGACGACGCCGTCCGCCGCTCCGAGCAGGAGCTGGCGGCGGCGCGGGCGTACTTCGGCGACGCCGCAGTGGCGGAGTTCGCCGCGGCACTGGAGGCGGCGCGCGGGGAGATGCTGCGCGGGTTCACGCTGCGCCAGCAGCTCGACGACGACATCCCCGAGGACGAGCCGACGAAGCGCCGGATGCTGGCCGAGATCATCACCGTGTGCCGGTCCGCGGACGAGCGGTTGGACGCGCAGGTGGCGGCGTTCGACCAGCTCCGCAACCTGGAGGCCACGGCGCCGGAGTACCTCGCGGGCCTGGCGACGCGGCTGGATGCGGCGAACGCCCGGCTGCCGGAGGCCGAGGCGGCGTGGGCGGAGCTGCAGAGGCGGTACGCGTCGGGATCGTGGGAGCCTGCCGCGGGCAACCTGGACCAGGCGCGCCAGCTCCTCAGCGGCGCGGCGGCCGAGCTGGCCACGGCCCGCGCGGCACTCGCCGCCGTCCCGTCTGCCGGGACGCCGACCGACCCGCTGCCCGGTGGTGCGGCGGCGAGCCCGCGCGAGCGGCGGTGCCCCGGGCGTGCCTGCCGCCCCGCTGTCCGGCGGCCCGGATGCGGCGGCGGGCCCGTTGTCGGCAGGCGTCCCGTCTGCGGACCCTGCGGGCGCGCCGACCTCGCCCGGGTCCGTCACTGCCGATCCCGCGGCGGGCGCCCGACCGGCCGTCGCGGGCCACGGTGGGCGAAGCGCGGCGGTCGTTGCGGGCCGGGCCGCCGAGGCGGCGATCACGCAGGCCAGCGCACTGCTCGACGGACTGGGCCGGCTCGGCGCCGACCTGGCCGCCGCGGGCGAGCGGATCGCTGCCGCACGCGCCGAGACCGAGCAGGACATCGCCGAGGCCCGTGCGCTGCTCGCGGCGGACGGTTCGGGCGGCTCCAGCGAGCTCGCCGGGCTCGTCGCCCGCGCCGAGGCCGCCCTGGCGTCGGCGACGGCAGCCCAGAACGCCGTGCCCCCGGACCCGATGGCGGCGCTGCGGCTCGTCGACGAGGCCGACGGTGCGCTCGACCGCGGGCTCGTCACCGCCCGCGACGCCCAAGCCGCCGCCCGCCACGCCGCCGCCGCCCGGGACCAGGCGTTGCTGACGGCCCGCCCGGCCGTCGCCGCAGCCGAGGACTTCATCGCCAGTAGACGCGGGGCCGTTGGCACCGAGGCCCGCACCCGGCTCGCCGAGGCCCAGCGCCACCTCGCTCAGGCCCAGGCCGCCGGTGTCGACCCGGCCGCCGCGCTCGCCGAGGCCCAGGCCGCCGATACCCTGGCCCGGCAGGCTCTCGACCTCGCGCGGTCGGACGTGGCGCGCTGGTCGGCTGGCGGCGGAGGGGCCGGCGGCGGAACGGCCGGCGGCATGGGCGGGCTCGCGGCCGAGCTGGGTGGGCTCGTCCTCGGCGGGATCGTGGCGGGCGGCCTCTCCGGCGGCCGCGGCGGCCGCAGCGGCTATAGGGGCGGCTACGGCGGGGGTTACGGCAGGGGCCGCGGCGGGGGCGGCGGCTTCGGGGGCGGCTTCGGCGGGGGCTCGTCGGGTGGCTTCGGTGGCTCGGGTGGCTTCGGTGGCTCGGGTGGCTTCGGTGGCTCGGGTGGCTCGGGTGGCTCTGACGAGCCGCGCCGCGGGGGCGGCGGCCGCTTCTGATCCGTGCCGCCACCGCGCCGGGTGCCCGTCGCCGCGCATCCACCACGGGTAAGGCCGGAGCAGCGGGCTCAGGCCCGGGCGGCATGATCGTCGATTGGGCGCGTTTCCGGCCGGATTTGGCCGGTCCACGCGCCGAACCGGTGATCGTGTGCCGCGAGCACGGAAGGGAGAAGCTGGTGTAGATCGGGTTCTGTTGGACGTGCGCAACTGGGCAGGAGATGGAGGTAGGCCCTCCGGAGCCGTCCTGCAGGGGATGGCTTGAAACCACCGCATACTGCGTCGGTTAAGAGAACCCATGGCCGCTGCCGCGGGCCGCCTCGAAGGATGAGAATCTGGTCGGGGTCGGCCGAGCTCGTTTGCGCTTGGTGCGCGCGAACCCGTTTAAGAGACTGACGCCAGGGGCCTTCCCGGCACCTCGAACTGTTGTCCTTCGTGCACGCTTCACAGCGTCGTTGATCGGTTGGCCCCGCCGATCCCACCGGTAGGACGTTGCGGTCGAGGAGGTCGCTGGTGGAGGTGTTGGTGGAGTGTTGCGCAGGGATCGACATCGGCAAGGACGAGGTGGTGGCCTGTGTGCGGGGCCCGGCAACGAAGGGGCGGGGTCGACGCAAGCAGACCCGTACGTTCTCCTCGTTCACCGCGTCGTTGGAGGCGATGGCCGATTGGTTCACCACCGAGGGTGTCACCGAGATCGCGATGGAGGCCACCGGCTCGTACTGGAAACCCGTCTGGTACGTGCTGGAGCAGCGGGCGTTCGCGTTGAAGCTGGTCAACGCCCACCACGTGAAGATCCTACCCGGCCGAAAGAGCGACGTCCTGGACGCGGAATGGCTGGCCGAGCTGCTCGAACACGGGCTGCTGCGGGGCAGCTTCGTGCCCCCGCCGGCGATCCGGGAGTTGCGGGACCTGACCCGCTACCGCAAACGGCTCATCCAGGCCCACACCAGCGAGTGCCAGCGGATCCAGAAAACCCTGGAAGACGCGGGCATCAAGCTGGACTCGGTCGCCTCCGACGTGCTCGGGGTGTCCGGTCGGGCGATGCTGGCCGCCCTGGTCGCCGGCGAGCGCGACCCGGACATGCTCGCGGAGCTGGCCAAAGGCCGGTTGCGGCGCAAGATCCCCGCGCTGCGTCAGGCCCTGCGCGGCCGGTTCACCGAGCACCACGCGCTGCTGATCGGGTTGTGCCTGGAGCACACCGCCCACCTCGAAGCGGCGATCGCCCGACTCGACGAGCGCGTCGACACCCTGGTCGCCACCCACACCAGCGAGACCGGTCTCCCTTTCACCCGCGCCCGTGACCGACTCGACACCATCACCGGGGTCGGGAAACGGGCCGCCGAGACCGTCATCGCCGAGATCGGCGTCGACATGACCCGCTTCCCCACCGCCGCGCACCTGGCCTCCTGGGCCGGCCTCGCCCCGGGAAACAACATCACCGGCGGGAAACGCGGCTCGGGCAAGACCACCAAAGGCGACGTCTGGCTGCTCGACATCCTGACCCAGTGCGCCTGGGCCGCCGCCCGCACCCGCGACACCTACCTGTCGGCCCAGTTCTGGCGGCTGGCGCGGCGGATCGGGAAGAAGAAGGCCGCCATCGCCGTCGCGCACTCCATCCTGGTGATCTGCTGGCACCTGCTCACCCACGACTGCGACTACGACGACCTGGGCGGGGACTGGTTCACCCGCCGCAACACCGACCACCAACGTGACCGCCTCATCAAACAGCTCACCGGACTCGGCTACTACGTCACCCTCGACAAGATCGCCTAAGGAGGTCGCCTGCGGTTGATTCTCTTCACAGCCGGGGTGGGAAGCGATGCGGAAAAAGGCGCGCCGGTGAGTGCGTCAGGTGTGGACCAAGAAGACGAGCGCGAGCGAACCACTGTTGAAGTGTCGAAAGTTCCAGATGGTGCCAGAACCGAGGATTGATCGCATCTTCGGGAGAAGTCTGGGGGATACCTGTTTACCGCCCAGGCGGTGCCCGGCATGTAGGTGGCGTGAGCTTGGTCCGGGCTTCTGCTCGGAACGCGGGAACCTGTCGTCCTGGAAGTGTCCTCCGTCGACAGGGCGGGGGCGAGAGGGAGCGCTTCAAGTGGTGAAGAGCCGCGAGGGGTTGAGTACCGGTTACGGGGCACAGGGGCGGACTGTCTCGTAGTAGTGATGAAGCTCCTGTAATGGGAGTGGAGCGAAGGAGACGGGTCATCCAGGTCTGGAATCGATGGTCAACCGAAGTTCTCGGGAGGAACCGGATGAGTCGGCCAGGTTCGAAGCCGTTCGAGATCTCGAAGGAGGTCTTCGTGACGGCGTTTGAGAAGGTCAGGGAGAAGAAAGGGGGGCCGGGGATCGACGGCGTCACGGTTGAGCAGTTCGCGCAGGACCGCAAGGACAACCTGTACAAGCTGTGGAACCGGATGTCGTCGGGAAGTTACTTCCCGTCCCCGGTGCGGAAGGTGGAGATCCCCAAGGACGGGGGTCGGGGAGTGCGGGTCCTCGGGGTGCCCACGATGGCCGACCGAACCGCGCAGACGGTAGCGGTGGCCTGTCTGGAGCCGTTGGTGGAGCCGATGTTCCACCCGGACTCCTACGGCTACCGTCCGGGTCGCTCGCCGCTGGACGCGGTAGCGACCTGCCGGAAGCGTTGTCTGTCCCACGAGTGGGTGCTGGATCTGGACATCGAAGGGTTCTTCGACAACCTCGATCATGACCTGGTCCTCAAGGCGGTGGCCCACCACACGAGCGAGCGGTGGCTGTTGCTGTATGTGCAGCGGTGGTTGTCCGCGCCGCTGGTGGCGGCGGACGGCACGCCGATCGCTCGTGATCGGGGCAGCCCCCAGGGTGCCGCGATTTCCCCGCTGTTGGCGAACCTGTTCCTGCATTACGCCTTCGACGCGTGGATGGCCCGGGAGTTCCCGGATGTGCTGTTCGAAAGGTTCGTCGACGACGTGATCGTGCACTGTGTGAGTCGGCAGCAGGCCCAGAGGCTGCGGGCGGCGATCGCCGCGCGGCTGGCCGAGTGTGGCGGGTTGCGGTTGCACCCGACCAAGACCCGGATCGTGTATTGCAAGAAGAGTGGAAGGCACGGCTCGCACGAGAACGTGTCGTTCGACTTCCTCGGGTACACGTTCAAACCACGCGCGGTGAGAAGACCGGACGGGTCGATGTTCACGACCTTCTCTCCGGCGATCAGCCGGGCGGCCGCCACCTCGATCCGGCGGCAGATCCGCCGGATGCGATTTCACTTACGCAGTGACCTGTCCTTCGCCGAAGTTGCCCGATTGGTCAACTCGCGGGCGGGTGCGTGGGCTGCTTACTACGGCCGGTTCGGCCCGTGGGAAACCGTCTACGTCCTCTCCCACGTCGACCACTACCTCGTGCGGTGGGCCTGCCGCAAGTACAAACACCTGCGGCGGGCCCCTCGACGAGCATGGCGGATCCTGGCCGAGATCAAGAAGACCCGGCCGGGAGTGCTCGCGCACTGGCGATGGGAAGCCATCCACCGCGTGGCAGCAGCAAGAACCGGATGACAAGAGCCCGGTGAGCTGAGAGGTTCACGCCGGGTTCCGTGGGAGCCGGCGGGTGAGACTCCCGCCGGCCACCCGACATGGGCGGGGCGGTGGGCAGGGCGCGGGTCGACCCGGCGCCTGCGGGGCGGGTGGCACCCAGGTGTATGCTTGCTGGTAGGCAACTATAGAGGGAGCCGCCGTGGCCGAGCTCGACGCCGAGGACGTCGCCCGGCTTCGCATCGCCTTGGCCCGCATCGCGCGGGTGCTGGACCGGCAGTCGCGCGGGCACACCCTGACCGGCACCCAGGCCTCCGTCCTGGGCACGGCCGCCCGGCTGGGCCCGGTGCGGATCACCGAGTTGGCCGAGATCGAGGGCATCAACCCGACGATGCTGTCGCGGGTCGTCGGCAAGCTCGAGGACGCGGGTCTGCTGCACCGGCGGGCCGATCCGGACGATCGGCGCGCTGCCCTCGTCGAGGCGACCGCCGCGGGCCGGGAGCTGCACCGACGCGCCCGCGAGGAGCGCACCCGGCTGTTGGCGGAGCACCTCGCCGAGCTCCCGGGCGAGCACGTCACCGGGCTGCTCGCCGCGCTGCCCCACCTCGAAGCCCTCGCCACGGCGCTCCTCACCGCCCCGACCCCGAAGGACCCCGCTTGACCACGCTCTCCCATGTCGGCCGCCAGACGTTCTCGTCGTTGGCCAATCCGAACTACCGCCGCTACGTCCGCGGCCAGGCCGTCTCGCTCGCGGGCACCTGGATGCAGTCCATCGCCCAGTCCTGGCTCGTGCTGGAGCTCACCGGCTCGGCGACCGCGCTCGGCACCGTCATCGCCCTTCAGACCCTGCCGACCCTGCTGCTCGGCCCGTATGCGGGCGTCGTCGCCGACCGGATCGACAAGCGCCGCCTCATGATCGGCCTGCAGGTCGCCATGGGGGTGCTCGCGCTGGCGCTGGGCCTGCTGACGATCACCGGCGCGATCGCCTTGTGGCAGGTCTACGTGCTGGCCCTGCTGCTCGGGATCGACAACTGCTTCGAGAACCCGGCGCGGCAGTCGTTCGTGCTGGAGATGGTCGGGCCCGACGAGCTGCGCAACGCCGTGAGCCTCAACTCCGTGATGGTCAACGTCGCACGGGTGGTGGGCCCGGCGATCGCGGGCATCGTGATCAGCCTGGGCGGCATCGGGCTGTGCTTCCTGCTCAACGCGGTGAGCTTCGTGGCGGTGGTCGTCTCACTGGTCCGCCTCGACACGACGGCGCTGCTGCGGTCGGCCCCCGCACCGCGTGCGCCGGGCCAGCTTCGTGAGGGGTTGGCCTACGTGCGCGGCACCCCGGCGCTCGCGGTGCCGCTGCTGATGATGGCGCTGGTCGGCTGCCTGGCCTATGAGTTCCAGGTGGTGCTTCCGGTGGTCGCACAGCAGACGTTCGCGGGCGACGCGCGCACCTACGGCTTCCTCACGGCGGCGATGGGGTTGGGCGCGGTGGTCGGCGGGCTCTACGTGGCCGGGTGGGGGCGCACGGGAATGCCTGCGCTGGTGGTGGCCTCGGGCCTGTTCGGGCTGGCGATGCTGGGCACGGCGGTGGCCCCGAACCTGCCGGTCGCGCTGGTCGGGATGGCGCTGGTCGGTGCGTTCAGCGTCGCGTTCCTCTCGACCGGCAACAGCACCCTCCAGCTGGCCGCCGACCCCCAGATGCGGGGACGGGTGATGGCGCTCTGGGCGGTGGCGTTCCTGGGGTCGACGCCGATCGGCGGCCCGATCGCGGGCGTGGTTGTCGAGTACTTCGGCGGTCGGGCGGGGCTGGTGCTCGGTGCGGTGGCGTGCCTCGTCGCGGCCGCGGCGGGGGCCGTGGTGGTGCGGTCAGCGGCCCGGCGGAGCCCCGAACCCGTCGAGCCGAGTGACAGCGAACTCCACGTGTGACCGCGCACCCCAACGCGCGCGTGACCTCGCACCCCCACTGCGACCTCGCACCCCTACGCGTGACCTCGCACCCCACGCGACCTCGCACCCCTACGCGTGACCTCGCACCCCATCGGTGGGGTGCGAGGTCGTCGGGTGGGGTGCGAGGTGCATGGCGATGGGTGGGCGAGGGGCGAGGCGCGGCGGGCAGGGGGGTTGTGCGGGCACGGCCGGACCCGGGGCTCGTAGCCTGCGCGGGTGGACCTCGCGCACGCCACCCGGCTCTACCGCACGTACGCCGACGACCTGCGCACCGTGATCGACCAGCAGCGCGCCTTCCTCGCCGCTACGCGCGTGACCCCGCAGCTCGACGACGTCGAGGCCGAGCTCACCTACCTCGCGCTGCGCGACCACCGGCCGGCGACGGTGATGGAGCTCGGCACGTACCACGGCTGGTCCACCACCTGGATCCTGCGCGCGCTGCGCGACAACGGCAGCGGGCGCCTGCACTCGTTCGACCGCCTCGACACCGTGCTGCGCACGGTGCCCGACGAGCTCGCCGCCGACCGGTGGACGTTCGTGGCGGGCGACGTGGCCGCCAACCTCGCCACCGTGCCGCCGGACGTCGGCTACCTCTTCGTCGACGCCGACCACGGCCGCCGCTTCGCCCGCTGGTACCTCGCGCACCTCTTCCCGCTGGTGGCGACGGGCACACCGGTGAGCGTGCACGACGTGTTCCACGGCCGCCGGGCGCGCCCGTGGTCAGAGGGCGCGGAGGTGCTGCGCTGGCTCGCCGTGCACGACACGGCGTGGTTCACCGCCGCCCGCAGGCACGCGCCCGCCACGCTGGCCGCACTCGATGAGGTGCGCGCCGAGCTCGGCCTCACCGGCGCCCGGGGGACGACCGTGAACCCGATGATCTTTTTCAACCTCCCATTGTCAGCGGCAGACCGAACATCGGGAACAGCGCCTCGACGTCCAGGAACGCGTTGAGCCGCACGATCTTGTCGCCGCGGATCTCCGGGGCCTGTATCGCCCACGCCACGTAGCCGTCACCGCTCGGGGCGGGCTTGTACTGCGCGAACCCCGGCATGCCGTTGACCGTGACCGGCACCATCTTCGAGTGCTCGCAGCCGGAACCGGGGCCGGTGTGCCACGCGACGATGTCGTCGGGGCCGACCAGCCACAGCGCGTAGGGCGGCATGGACATCACGGCGTCGTCGTGCAGAAGGCTGACCAGGGCCGACATGTCGTAGCGTTGGAAGGCGTCGGCGTAGCGCTCCAGCAACTCCTGTTGCTCGGGGCCGATCTCCCCCACCGTGTCGAGCTCGCGCTCGCTGATCGTGGCGCGGGCGCGCTGCAGCGCGCTGTTGACCGAGGCGACGGTGGTGCCGAGCAGCTCGGCCGTCTCCGCCGCGCTCCACTGCAGCACCTCACGCAGGATGAGCACGGCCCGTTGGCGCGGCGGCAGGTGCTGCAGCGCGGCGACGAACGCGAGCCGGATCGTCTCCTTCGCCACGGCCACTTCGGCGGGATCGCCGTCGACCGGCACGACCATCGCATCGGGCACCGGCTGCAGCCACGTGTCCTCGCCCATGGGATCGCCGAGCGACGACGGCTCGGGGGTGCTCGCCGAGCCGAAATCCATCGGACGGGCCCGGCGGCCGCGGCTATCCAGCATCGTGAGGCACACGTTGGTGGCGATGCGGTAGAGCCACGAGCGCAGCGACGAGCGGCCCTCGAACTTGTCGTAGCTGCGCCAGGCCCGGACCATCGTCTCCTGGACGGCATCCTCCGCGTCGTGGCTGGAGCCGAGCATCCGGTAGCTGTAGCCCGTGAGCTCGACCCGGAAGCGCTCCAACTGGGGTGCGAGCGCGCTTTCGGTGGTGGTCATGGCTCCCACAGTAGAGAAGGGCACCGACAGTTTTCGGGTCGAATCGGACCGGTGCTCAGCCCCGTCCGATGAACGGCATGGTCGTCGCCATGATCGTGATGAACTGGATGTTGGTGTCGAGGGGCAGGTCCGCCATGTGCACGATCGTGGAGGCGACGTGGGCGGCGTCGAACGTGGGCTCGGCGCGCATCGAGCCGTCGGCCTGCCGGACGCCCGTGGCCATGCCTGCGGTCATCTCGGTGGCGGCGTTGCCGATGTCGATCTGCGAGCAGGCGATGTTGAAGGGGCGCCCGTCCAGCGAGAGCGACTTGGTCAGCCCCGTGATCGCGTGCTTCGTCGCGGTGTAGGCGGCGCTGCCGGGGCGCGGGACGTGCGCGGAGATGGAGCCGTTGTTGATGATCCGGCCACCCGACGGGGACTGGGCGCGCATCTTCGCAAACGCCGCGCGGGCGCAGAGGAACGAGCCGGTGAGGTTGACGGCGACGGTGTCGAGCCACGCCTGCACGTCGATCTCGTCCACGGGCCCGGACGGGCCGAACATGCCCGCGTTGTTGAACAGCAGGTCGACCCGGCCGAACCGGTCGGCGACCGCGGCGAACAGGGCGTCCACCGCCGCGGGGTCGGTGACGTCGGTGGCGACCGCCAAGGCGTCGGGGTGGCCGTCGGCGGTGGCGTCGAGCGCGTCGACCCGTCTGCCCGCCAGCGCGACGCCGTACCCGGCGTCGAGGAGCGCCCGCGCCACGACCCGTCCGAGCCCCGAACCAGCCCCCGTCACCACTGCCACGCGATCAGCCATCGGCCCAGTCTTCCCCACCGCGCGACGCGGCGGGAGGAGCGGGCGTGCATCGGCCGCGGGGGCAGGCGGCGCCAGGCGCCCTTTCGTCCGTCCGGGCACGGCGTGCGGCGTCCTCGCAGAGCGGACTGTCACTTCGCAGGGGCCGGGGGGTCTGCGAGGTGTCAGCGGGCTCTGCGAGGTAGCGGCGAGCGAGCGGTGGCGGTGCCGATCGGGGCGCGGCGCCGGTTGGGGTGGCGTGGCGCTGGACGGGGTGGCGTGGCGCTGGACGGGGTGGCGTGGCGACGTGCGGGGTGGCGTGGCGTCGGGCGGGGTGGCGTGGCGCTGGACGGGGTGGCGTGGCGACGGCGCTGGACGGGGTGACGCGGCGCCGGACGGGGGTGCGGTGCCGGCCCGGTCGCGGTCGGGCGGGCCGGGGTGGTGCGATGGCGGCGGGATCAGCCGTCGGGGGCCGGGACCGTGATCCGCGCGGGAACGGGTGCGCCGAAGAGGAGGGCGACGACGTCGCTGACCTCGTGCACCCCATCGGCAAGGGAGCCCGACGGCCCCATCTGGTACATGATCGCGACGGTGTCGCGCTCGCCCGGCCCGGCGAAGCCGACGGTGTCGGTCACCCAGTGTTTGCCGTAGGGGTCGGACTCGAACGACCAGCCGTCCTTGTTCCCCGGCCGCTGGGCAGGCCCCGCCCCCCACACGCCCCATTGCTGGTTGGGCGCGACCCCGCGCATGGCCCCGACGAGGTAGCCGCGGTCGGCGGGGTTTGCGCCGGCCAGGACGTAGCGCATGAGCGCGGCGAGATCGTCGGCCGTGCACTTGACGAACCCCCAGTACGTGCTGGAGGTGAAGCCGGGGACGAAGTGCAGGCCTGCCATGCCGAAGTCGGTGCGGAAACGGGCGAGCATCGCGTCGCCGCCGTAGGCCTTCCAGAGCCGGTCGGAGGCGGCCTCGTCGGAGAAGTTGAGCATGGTCGCGATGTCGCGGCGGTCGGCGGCGCTCAGGGTGATCTGGCCTGCACGGTCGCGGCGCAGGAGGTCGGCGGCGATCGCCAGCTTGATGGTGGAGGCGGTCCAGCCGGGGTGGGTCGTGTCGCCGGTGCGCCAGGTCGCACCGGTCTCCCGGTCGGTGAACACCACCGACAGGTAGCCGTGGACGCCGACGGTACGGCGCGCGTAGGCGCTGACCGCGGCGAACCGCTCCTGCTGCGGGCAGCTCCACGGGCCCTCCGAGCAGCCGGACGCGGTTGCGGGCGTGCTCCGTGGGACGGCGGCGGTCGGGGTCGGGGCGGTCGCGGAGAGGGTGGCGAGGACGGGGGTCGGCGCCGCCGATCCGGGGGCCGCGCACGCCGCGAGCGCAAGGCCGGCCGTGACGACGAGGGCGACGGCCTGCCGGGGAGCGTGTCGGGGAGCGGCGATAGAGGGACGGTAGCGCCCGGCAGGTGGCCCACCGAGCAGGGCCTGGCCGAACAGCCGGTGGCGCGGCGGGACGCGGGGGCGGGGCTGGACGTGACACGGGGGCGTGCTACCGGGCCGCGGGGCCGAGCCGTTAACCCGAACGGGTATCGCGTCACCACTCGGCGTTACAGTGATGTAGTGGGCGACGGCGTGCGTGGCCGCGATCGTTCCACCGCTGACTCCCCGGACGGCCAGATCTTGGCCGACGACCAGTTCGTGGCCACCGCGACCTCGGGCACGCGGCCGGGCGGCGCAGGTGCTGAACCTGCCGACGTCCCAACTACGCCTGTGAGCGGAACTCCGCTCCGCTCACGACCCCCGGCGGCCGACGAGCACAAGCGGCGCAGCATGGCGCGGCAGCGCACCCGGGACACAGGGCCCGAGCTGGCCGTCCGGACGCGACTGCACGCGTTGGGCTACCGCTACCGGGTCGACCACCGCCCGCTGCCCGACGTGCGCGCCCGCGGCGACCTCGTCTTCACCCGGGCCCGCGTGGTGGTCTTCGTCGACGGCTGCTTCTGGCACCGCTGCCCGCAGCACGCGACCTCCCCGCGGCACAACGGGGCATGGTGGCAGGCCAAGCTCGACGCCAACGTCGCCCGTGACCTGGCCACCGACCGTCGCCTCGCCGATGCGGGCTGGCGGGTAGTGCGGATCTGGGAGCACGAGGCGCCCGACGCCGCCGTCGCGACGATTACAGCTGCGCTGGGCCCTCCTCGATCCGCACCCCTAACTCCAGCACGACGTCGCCCATGACGTCCTGCACCGCGACCGTGTCGGCCAGCGGCATCACGTCGCTCTGCGCCTTACCGGCCGCGACGCACTCGGTGACCTCGATCAGCTCGTGCGCGTACCCGCCGCCGGTGCGCGGCACGACGATCGTCTCCGGCTCGGCGTTTCGGCGGTGCAGCACGATCGTGTCCGGGTGGTGGAAGCGGGGCAGCACGTCGATCCAGCCGTCGGTGCCGAACACCCGGAGCTGGCCCGGCGACGTGGCACGCAGCGAGCAGAACAGCGCGGCCGTCCGCCCCCCGGGGAAGGCCAGCAGGATCGACTCCTCCAGGTCGACGCCGGTGTCGGTGAGCGCGCCACACGCGTGGACCGTGTCGGGGATGCCCAGCAGCATCTGCGCGAACGAGATCGGGTAGACCGACAGGTCGAACACCGCGCCGCCGCCGATGGCCGGGTTGAGAAAGCGGTCGGCCGGGTCCTGGTTCGCGTGCACGCACAGCTCGCCCTGCACGGAGTGGACCTCGCCGAGTGCCCCGTCCGCGATCAGCTCGCGCATCCGGACCACCGCGGGCTGGAACCGGGTCCACATCGCCTCCATGGCGAACGTGCCGGTCGACGTGGCGAGGTCGACGATCTCGCGCGTCGCCTCCGGCGTCACCGTGAACGCCTTCTCCACCATGATCGCCTTGCCCGCCCGCAGCGCGGCGAGCGCGATCGCGCGGTGCTGGGGGTGAGTGGTGGCGATGTAGAGGACGTCGACGCCGTCGTCGTCGAGAATGGCCTGGTAGGAGCCGTACGCGCGGGGGATGCCATGCGCGGTGGCGAACGCCTGCGCGCGCAGGGTCGAGCGGGAGGCCACCGCCACGAACTCCGCGCCCGGCACGAGCGGCGCGTCGCCGACCACCTTCGACGCGATACGGCCCGGTCCGACGACACCCCAGCGAACGGTCATGTCCGCCATCTTGGTCGATCGACCCACAGCGTGGGCACAGGCGAGCCACACGGCAGACCCAGGCCGGCCCGACAGTCTCGGGATCACGGGCCGCACCCCGAAGCGGCCCCCAGGAGAGGACCTCTGTTGAGCACGATCGATGACCCCCGACGCAGCTGGGCCCTTCTGATCGGGATCCCGGTGGCCGCGGTCGGCCTGGCCTGCCTCGCCGCGTGCGGCGGTGGGACCACCTCGACCGGCAGCGGCTCGCAGCCGTCCGCCACCGCGATGCAGGCGTTCGCGTCCTGTATGGCCGAGAACGGGGTGACACTGCCGAAGCGGGGGAACGAGCCGGGCGGCGGCAGCCCGCCGTCTGCTGCCCCGTCGGCGGGCGGAGCGGGTGGAGGCACCCGGCCCAGCCGCGCGGGTGGAGGTACCCCGGCCACCGGCGCCCCTCGGGTGGGCGGCCGCATGCAAGCTCCCGCAGGCGTCGACGCGACCACGTGGGCGGCGGCGCAGAAGGCCTGCGCCCAGTACGCCCCCACGCGTCGGGCGGCGCCGCGGCCATGAGCTGACCCCGTGCGGCAGACGGCTGGCGCCTCGTCGACCAGCTGACCCACGCGGCACCCGGGCGATCGTGGGGACGCTCGGGTGCCGCGGACGCCCGGCAAGTCGTGGGGGCCTGCCGGGTGATCGCCGGTTGGGGGACGTACCGCGTTCCCCAACCGGGGATCATGCGAGGGACTTGTCCAACCACTCCAGCACGGCATCGGCGACTTCCCGCCAGCCGCTGTCGATGACGAGCGAGTGCCCCCGGTCGGGGAACTGCCGCAGCTCGGTCACCGCGGCCGAGTGGCGGTGCTGCTTGAATGTCGACCGCGTGACGGCGTCAGGCACCGTGTGGTCCTTCCCGCCGGAGACGAGCAGCAGTGGGCCGCGACGGGCGTTGCGCGTGTCGACGGCAGCGGGCGAGTGCGCGACGAAGTTCGCCGTCGCCGCCTCGAAGAGCGGCTTGGCGGGGGACGGGATCGTCCATCGTTCGTGCAGCACGTCCGACTCGTCGCGGCTCAGGGCGTTGCCGAAGCCGTAGCGGAACTGCTTCGCGCTGAGGCTCACCGCGCGCTTGGCGTTGGCCGGGTTCCCGAGCAGCGGCCCGGACGCCCGCAGCTCCGCGGGCGGCAGCACCCGCACCCCGCGGATCGGGGCCGGGTCGATCGCGACGGCGGCAGCGCCCAGGTTGCGGCCCAGCAGCTTCTGCGCGATCAGGCCGCCGAACGAGTGCCCGACGATCACCGGAGGCTCGGGGAGGCCCGCGATGACACCCGTGTAGTGGTCGGCGACGTCCTCGATCCCCAGCCCCGCGACGACGTCGGGCCGCGCCCGCGCCTCCTCGACGGTTGGCGGCTCGTGCGGCCACCCCGGAGCGACCGGGTCATAGCCGCGCTGCGCGAACAGGTCCAGCCACGGCCGCCAACTGGTGGCGTGCAGCCAGAGTCCGTGGACGAACACCGCGGGACGGGCCATGGATCCTCCTCGAAGGACTGTAGGCCGTCACCGTGCCGCATACCGGGCTCCCGGTCGACTGCGCGCCGCCGGGTGGATCAACGTCCGTAGCCCGCTCGGATGATCGCGCGCCGCTCGGCGCGTGGTGGGTTGGCGGAGTGTCAAGCCTGTTGCGACGCGTGGGAGCCGGCCGGGTGGGGTCGGGCGGCGGCTGACCCGGTGCGGCGCGGAGCTGGGCGGGGCCGGGCGGCGGCTACCCCATGGCTGCGCACATGGACCTCGACAGGCACCTGCCGATCATCTGCGACTTCTGGGAGACGGTGCTGTTTCGCGCGGCGAAGTGCCGGGGTAACGCGCTGCACCCGCACCGGCGCCCGCCCGATGGCGTACGCCCTGTTTCTGCCGCGGGGCCTGCGGGCGGGAGGTCATCCATCGGACCGCCCCGAGATCATCCGCGAAAATTGTCGGGGGTCGACGGTATGTTCGATCCATGCCGGAGGACGCGCTGCACGGGCTGGCGGAGACACCGCCCGGCCCGGCGCTGGGCGCGCTCCTGGAGCCGCTTGACCCGCACACGCTCGGCCCGCAGCAGGCCGTGGCGGTGTTGCGGGCGTGGTCGCGGCAGCGCGCGCACGACCACGCCCGCATGGCCGCCACCATGGCCCGGGTCGCCGCCCTGTCCGGCGAGGCCACCGCCGCCGGGCGGGGTGCGGTCCCGCTGGGCGAGTGGGCGGGCGCGGAGATCGCCGCCGCGCTCACCTGGTCGGAGGGCAAGGCCGCCCGCGAGCTGGAGTTCGCCGAAGCCCTGGCCGGGCTGCCGCTGGTGGCCGCCGCGTTCGACGGGGGACGCATCGATCACGGCAAGGCCTGGGTGTTCACCGACGTGCTGGGCCCCGCCGAGCTCACCCCGCAACAGACGCAGGCGCTGTGCGCCGCCTACGTGCCCGCCGCGCCCGGGCTGACCGCCGGGCAGCTGCGCCACCGGCTGGTCCGCGCGATTCTGGCCATCGACCCGGATGCGGCCGCACGCCGGTATCGGCGCGCGGTCGCCGCCCGCGCCGTGGTCGGCTACCTGGGCGCGGACGGCACCGCCACCATTACCGCCTGCGGGCTGCCCGCCGAGCAGGCCGCCGCCGCGTGCGCGCGGGTGGACACGCTGGCCGAGCGGCTGCGCCGGGCCGGGCATCCCGCCACGATCACCCAGATCCGTGCCGACGTGTTTTTGCGCCTGTTGGACGGACGTCTCACCGGCCTGACCACCGAGGAGATCATCACCACCCTCCTCGCCGACACGGCGGCGGCCGCCGGCCCTGCCGCTGACCCTGCCGCTGACCCTGGCGCCGGCGCCGGCCAGGAGTCCGCGCCCGATGACAAGACCGCCGGCGGCGACGCGACAGGCGACGGCGACGCGGCAGGCCACGACGACGCGGCAGGCCACGACGACGCGGAAGGCCACGACGACGCGGAAGGTCACGACGACGCGGAAGGCCACGACGACACCGCATCCGCCGCCGACCCCGCAGCCACCGACGACCCGGCAGCCACGGACGACCCGGCAGCCAACGACGAGCCGGCAGCCAACGACGACCCGGCAACCACCGACGACCCGGCGCCCAGCGGCAACCCGGCAGCCGGCGAAGCTCCCCCGACTCCTCACCGCGGCGATGAGCAGGCCCGCGGCGCCACCGCAGAGCCGGCCGATATGGAGATCCGGGTCGGGCTGGCCACCCTGCTCGGGCTCGACCAGCGCCCCGGCGAGATCCCCGGCTGGGGCCCCACACTGCCCGCCACCGCCTGCGACCAGGTCACCCGCCTCCGCCACGCCCCCTGGCGCTTCGCCATCGTCGACGACGACGGCCACCTCCTGCTCGCAGGCATCACCCGCCGCCGACCCACCCTGGCCGACCCGACCACCGCGGACCCCGCCGCCGCCCACCCCACCCCCGCCGGGCCCACTGCCCCCACCGCCCCCACTGCCCCCACTGCCCCCACTGCCGCGGCCGCCCCGGCCCCGCGCAGCGACGGCGGCCTGGTCGAACTGCACATCACGGCCCCTTGTTGACCGCACTGGCCTCCACGCTGACCCACGAGC
Source organism: uncultured Actinomycetota bacterium (assembly GCA_963822805.1). Classification (GTDB taxonomy): domain Bacteria; phylum Actinomycetota; class Actinomycetes; order Mycobacteriales; family Pseudonocardiaceae; genus Pseudonocardia. The sequence goes on from CAWGIV010000019.1 coordinate 78,803, forward strand.
CCGGCGCACACCACGCCTGGGCGGACGTCCTCACCGACCTGGCCCGCCAGCTCGCCCACCGCCGGCGGCTCATCGACGCCCTCGACGCCCATCCCCACAGCCGCCACGCCCGCGGCCCGCTGCTGCGCCACCTGCAGATCCGCGACCGCACCTGCATCCATCCCGGCTGCCACCGTCCCGCGCGCGCCTGCCACGCCGACCACACCCGCGACTACGCCCAGGGCGGCCCCACCACCGCCGCCAACACCGGCCCCCTGTGTCCACGCCACCACGCGCTCAAACACCACGGCGGCTGGCGACTCGACCAGCCCCGCCCGGGCTGGTTCCACTGGACCAGCCCCCTGGGCCAGACCTACACCACCCGCGGCGAACCGATCATGCCCGCACTCCCCGACCCCCAGCCCGGCGAGCCGGAAAGCGAACCACCCGGCACACCACCACAGAGCGAACACCCCACCTTCGACCGCAGAGCGCCGCGCCCCTCACCAACCCACAACCAGCCCCCACCCCGGCACTCGACCTGGCGACATCCGCCCCCCGAAGATCCCACCGACCCCGCCCCGTTCTGACGTCCGCGCACCGGCGGACCCCGAACGGTCGGGCCGCCACGACGACCAGGGCGTCGCGCCGCATGGGATTGCGCAGGGGATTGTTGGACGGCACCCGCCACGCAGAAGTCGAGGCACCCAGGGTGAAGCTAATCCAGTGCGGCGCGGAGCTGGTCGGTGACGTCCGGTGCACCGTCGCGGTTGTCGATGGCCAGGTGCGGCACCGGGGGCGGGCAGCCTGCGCGCATCCGGGCGAGGAAGGTGTCGAGGTCGGCGAGCTTTCCGGCGTCGCGCGGCGAGCCGCGGGCGAGCAGCCTGCGCCGCAGCGTGGCCGCGTCGGTGAGCACCCAGACCAGCCGAACGCGCGGGCCGCCGAGCTCGGCGACCCACTCCGCCCAGCGCCGCGCGTCGTGAATGGCCGTTGTGAACGGGCCGGTCACGAGCACCGGGCAGCCGTGCGCGCGGATCTCCCGGGTGACGGCGGCGAGCCCGCCGTACTCGTGCACCTTGATGTGCGCGTCGTACCAGGCGCCCTCCCGCTCGCCGGGCGGGCGCCCGGCCGCGGCCAGCGTCGCGGCGACGAACCCGCCGTACACCGTGTCCTTGTCCAGCAGCGCGGGCACCGGGTCGAGCAGCGCGAGCAGCCGCTCGGTGACCGTGGACTTGCCCGCCCCCGGCGGCCCGGCCACGACCCACACGTCCGCCCGCACCCGGCCAGCCTGCCGCACTGGGGGGCGCCACCCCCGCCAGGCCTCGCCCGCACCTCGCATCGCGTGGAAGCACTGCGCACCCCGTGGAAGCACTGCGCACCCCGTGGAGGCACTGCGCACCCCACCGGTGGGGTGCGCAGTGGCCCGGTGGGGTGCGCAGTCGTGCGATGAGGTGCGACGTAGGTGGCCGGGCCACCCCGACGCGGTCGAGGGTAGGGGTGCGCGGGCGCCCGGCCCCGCCCCGACGCGGGGACCTGGCGCGGCCCGGTGGCGCGGCGGATGCGCCCCGGCCACCCCGCGGTGACCGCGCCCCGGGCCCGGCTACTGCGCCGCCGTCTGCGCGGTCGGCACATTGGGGGTCGGGCTCAGCGACGGCACCCGCCCGCCCGCCCGGCGGACCGCGCGGCGGGCCATCACGTACGCCCCCGGCCCGCGCAGCGTGCCGCCGACCCGCAGCCGGGCCGTGTCCTCCGGCATCCCGGTGCCCGCGTCCGCCTCCCGGTCGGAGATCATCTTCAGCTGCGCGACGGCCGCGGGCAGCCTGCGCAGCGCCGCGCTGCGCGCCCCCCGGTCCAGCGCGATCTTGGTGAGCAGCGCGGACAGCCCGACGGCGTAACCGCGCAGCTGGTCGCGCATCGACGCGCCGTCGACCCGGTGGTGGTGCCACAGCAGCGCGCTCGGCTCGTACCCCACGGCGTGCCCTGCGAGGATGAGCCGGATCATGAACTCGCCGTCCTCGCCGCCGTGGGTGGGCGTGCCCGGGCCGAGCGCCTCGTCGAACCCGCCTGCGGCCCGCGCGAACTCCGTGCGGACGGCCATGTTCGCGCCGATCCCGAACAGCCCCGGTGAGAAGGGGAAGATCGCCGAGTCCGGTGGCGGGTCCTGCAGGCTGAACCGGCGCGCCAGGAACCCCTTGTTCCAGGCCAGCGCGGTGTCGGCGGCACGTTCCTGCTCGGTGTCGAGCCGGGCGGCGAGCACCGGCCCGCTCACGCACGCGAGCGTCGGGTCCTGCGCGAACGCCCCGGTCATGCGGGTGGCCCACGCGCGGTCCACCTCGGTGTCGTCGTCGGTGAAGAGCACCACCGGCGTCGTCGCCTCGAACAGCCCACGGTTGCGGCCGACGGAGGCGCCCCGGCGTGGCTCGCGGATGTAGCGCACCCGCGGGTCGGCCAGCGCGTGGACGGCCTGCGCGGTGCGGTCGTCGTCGGGCGCGTTGTCCACGACGAGCACGGTGATCGCGGGGTGGTCGCCCGCGAGGATGCTCCGCACGCAGCGGGCGAGGCTGTTGGCGCGCCCGCGGGTGGCGACGACCGCGGTCACCGGCCCCGGGCACACCGCGGGCCTGCGCACCGGGCGCAGCGGGCCGAGCTGGGCGGTCAGCGCCCGCTCGACGGCCTCGGCGGAGGCGTGCCCGCGCTCGAGCCGCACGGTCGCCATCCCGACGGGCACGTCGCCGACGGTCACGAGCAGCCGCGCCGCCACGTAGCGGCCCGCCACCGAGATCGGCTGCAGCGGCGCGGCCCGGTCGACCGTGCTGATCCAGGCGGGTCCGTGGATGGGCTGGGCGCGCACCTGCACGGTCGGCCCATCCATGTCGTTGGGGTCGCTGTCAGCCACCGACGACCCTCGCTGCCGCGGCCAGCCCGCGATAGACGCCCCCGCGGGCGGCGTCGCGCGCCCTCCGCATCCGGGCGCGACCGGCGGCCCCTGCCCCGTGCCAGGCGAGCAGCGACACGCCCCAGACGTCCCGGCGGAGCGCTGCGGTGCCCGCGGCCCTGGCCTCGTCCGCCCAGCGGTCGCCGATCTCGTCGTAGCCGTCGCGATAGGCGAAGACGGCGGGCCGCACGTACGCGAGGCCCGGGTGGCTGCGCCGCATCATCGGCGCGTACTCGGCGAGGATCGTCTCGAGCGACCGGTAGCGGGCGGAGCGGTCGCGGCTGATCGAGCCGGTCCGCATGAGCCGCATGTCGACGTGCCAGCGGCGGATCCCCCGGAACGCCGGCGTGGCCGACTTGGCCGCGATGCGCAGCCACATGTCGAAGTCGACGCCGCTGCGCAGGCTCGCGTCGAACGTGCCGACCTCGGCGAAACACGACCGCCGCAGCACCAGCGAGCTGCCGTTGTGCGGGGGGTTGTGCTCGACGAGCAGCCGGTCGAGGTCGCACGGCCCGGCGGGCTGCCAGCGCAGCCCCACCACGCGGCCGGTCTCCAGCAGCACGCGGGTGTGGCTGAACGTGGCGCCGAGGTGCGGCGGCGCGGCCCCGAACGTCGCGAGCGCCGTGCGCAGGAAGTCAGGGTGCCAGCGATCGTCGCCGTCGAGGAAGGCGACGAACGGCGCGGAGGTCGCGGTGATCCCGATGTTGCGCGCCCGGCCGGAGCCCCCGTTCTCCGTCTTGATCAGGCGCAGGCGCGGGTCGCGCTCGGCGCGCTCGGCGACGATCGCAGCGGTGTCGTCGGTGGATCCGTCGTCGACCACGACGTACTCGAGCCTGCGCTCCGTCTGGCTCAGCACCGAGTCCATCGCCTGCCCGATCCAGGGCCCGACGGTGTACGCGGGCGTGACGACGGAGACCAGCGGTGCGTCGATCATCACCCCTCCAGACCAGTCAACTTAGACCATCTGCCGGGATCTGGGCGATGGGGAACGCCCGAACCAGGCGACTACTCTACGAACTATGTCGCTTACTGCTCGTATCGTAATCGGCCGACGGTTGGGCTTCTTGCCGCCCCGACTTTACGCCATTGGCCTGCATCTTCTGTTCCAAGAGGAGCTATCTTCGCTGCGTCGCCCGCGGGGATACGCGCAGATGGTGGCCGCGAAGAACCTCGCCTCTCAGCCCCCCCTTGTCCCTCTAACGGCTGATAAGTACACCGTTCGGTCGTATGTTGCGGACACGGTTGGTGAGGAGTACCTGGTCCCCCTGATCCAGGTCGTCAGCCACTCTGATGATCTGGACATGCCGGCGCTAACGGAGCCATGCGTCATCAAAGGGACGCACGGGTGCAACATGACGATCTTGTTACCGGAGGGGGCGCCGCGGAACGAGCGCGCCATCCGCGCGACGGTCCGGCGCTGGCTCGCCACGGACTTCTACCGGAGCGGGTGGCGCGAGGCGCCCTACCGCGGGCTGCCGCGGCGGGCGGTCGTCGAGCGGTTCATCGGGACGGACGGCGCCCCGCCGTCGGACTACAAGTTCTTCGTGTTCCACGGAAAGGTCGGCATGGTCGTCGTCGACCAGGACCGCTTCTCGGCGCACACCTCCACGCTGCTGCACCCGGACTGGCACGCGTTCGCCGTCGACGGCACGTTCGACGCGGCCGCCAACCTGCCCGTCCAACCGTCGAACTACGGGGAGATGCTGGCGGTGGCCGAGCGCCTCGCCGCCGACTTCGCGTTCGCCCGCATCGACCTCTACAACGTCGACGGCCGGATCTACTTCGGCGAGATCACGCACCACCCCGGCGGCGGGCTCGTCCGGCTGCGCCCGCGTGCGTTCGACCGGGCGCTGGGTGAGCTGTGGCGCACCGGCACCCCGATCCCGGAGCGCTTCATCCGGCGCCCGCACGGAGCGGTCGGTTCCTGAGCCGGGCCGCCGCACCCCGGCAGCGCTCCGCCCGTTGGTTGGTACGTTGCCCCTCCCCGATCCGGTGACAGGAAGTGATCGTGCGAATCGTATGCGTAGGCGGTGGGCCCGCCGGTCTGTATCTCGCCCTGCTGGCCCGCCGCGGCCCGGCGCGCCACGAGGTGACCGTGATCGAGCGCAACCCGCCGGGAACCGCGCAGGGCTGGGGCGTCACGTGGGGCGAGGAGTTCCTCGACGACGTCTACGCGGCCGACCCGGTGAGCGGGCGCAGGCTGCGCGCGGTCGCCCGGGTGTGGGGTGACCAGGTCGTGCGCTTCAGCGGCCAGGAGCCGGTGCACCTCGGCGGCCGGTACGGCTACTGCGCCGACCGCAGCAGCATGATCGACGTCCTCGCCGCGCGTGTCGTCGAGGTCGGCGGCCGCGTCGAGTACGAGCGGACGGTCGCGGACACCGCGGAGCTGGACGCGGACCTCGTGGTGGCCGCCGACGGGATCGGCAGCCGCCTGCGGGCCACGCACGCCGAGACGTTCCGCCCGACAGTCACGACGGGCCGCAACACCTACGTCTGGCTCGGCACCCCGAAGGTGTTCGACGCGTTCACGTTCGCGTTCGAACGCACCGACGCCGGGTGGATCTGGGCATACGGCTACCCGTCCTCCGGCGCGACCAGCACGTTCATCGTCGAATGCGCGCCGTCGACGTGGGAGCGACTCTGGCTGGGATCGGAAGACGGGCTGGAGCGCGTCGCCGACATCTTCGCCGACGTCCTGTCCGGCGAGCCGCTGCTGGGCCCCGCGTCATGGCTGCGGTTCAAGGAGATCCGCAACGCGACGTGGCGGGCGGGCAACCTCGTCCTCGCAGGAGACGCCGCCCACACCACGCACTTCAGCATCGGCTCGGGCACCGTGCTGGCCGTGCAGGACGCGATCGCGCTCGCCGACGCGTTGAGCGGGGTCAGCACGAAGGGCGCAGGCCTGGACACCGCGCTCGATGCGTACGACCGACGGCGTCGCGCGGCGCTCAGCCCGATCCAGGGCGTGGCCCTGCGCAGCATGCGGTGGTTCGAGGACGTCGAACGGCAGCTCACCGTCGACCCGGTACGCGTGGCGTGGTCGCTGTCCGACCGGCATGGCGACCAGGCCCCGTGGCGCTACCAGCTGCACCTCGCCACGCAGGTCGAGCCGCTGCGGCGGGCGCGGCGGCGGATCACGACCGCGCGCCGGACGGTCCGGGAGCAGATACGGGAACGCACCGTATATCACCGGCAGTAACCCGATCGGGGCCGGACGATCGCTTGCTACGCACGGCTACAGCATGAGCCGCAAGATCCTCACTGACCGGGCGAGCGAGCTGGGTGTGCGGCTGGCATCGGGGGCGGACCGCCGCAGGCCGAGCCGCTCCAGCGGGATCACCACAGCACGGCCGAGCCGCTCCCGCGTGGCCCTGTCAGCACGCCGAGCCGCTACCACGGGCGGTCGAGTTGGTAGAGGTAGTGGTCGCGGTTGTCGACGGGGTTGTCCGGGGTCAGCTCGACGGCGGCGACCCGGCGGAACCCGGCCCGCTCGACCGCCCGCCACGACGCGGGGTTGGCCTGGTGCATCGCCACGACGACGGCGCTCGCGTCCGGGTAGGCCGCCCAGCTCTCCGCGACGAACGCCGCGACCATCCCCCGCCGAGCCCGCGGCCGCGGCAGTCGGGCTCGCCGATGAGGTAGTCGATGCTCACCGCGGACCGCGGAACGGGGCAGACCGCCGACAGCTCGTCCACGAACTCGGGATACGCCGCGATCGCGTACCGCTGGATCAGCCCGAACGGCCGCCGTTCGGTCCACGCGAGGAAGGCCTGCGTCGGCTCGGTGCCGTCGATCCCGGCGCCGAAGTCGTTCTCCAACGCCTCTGGTGAGGTCTCGTGGTCCCACCAGCGCGCCACGGTCGGCTCGGTGAGCCACTTCGCCAGCAGCGGGAAGTCGGCCCGCTGCAACCGGCTGAAGGTGATCTCCCCCACGCTGTCAGCTTACGAAGCCGCGCGACCCGATTCGCCGGGCAAGATCGCCCGTTCGGCGCGTGCCGCGGCCAGATTCGGCCGCATCTGCACCGAACCGATGATCATGCGGGGCCGGGGCCGGGGTCGGGCTCGATGGCCTCCCCGTCGGGGCTCGCGACAACCACCGTGTAGCCGTCCGGGTCGCTGATCCAGATCTCGCGGTGGCCGGGCCCGAGGCTCTCGGGCGGGTTGCGGTGCGGCGCCCGCACGACCGGGGCACCGAGTTCGGCGTCCTCCGGCACGGCGAGTCCGGCCGGGTCGGCCATCCCGTAGCGGATCTCGCCGGGACGGCCGAGGTCGACGGTCAGGTCGGCGAGGACGTCGCCCAGCTCACGCCCGGTGACCCGACGGACGATCTCCCCGCAGAGGTAGCCGAACGTGTACGCATGGTAGCCGACGGCCGTGCCCGGCTCCCACCACAGCCGCGCGTCCTCCAGCGCCGCGGTCATCCTCGACCACGAGCACACGTCGTCGACCGTGACGCCCGCGGGCAGCCCCGGCACCCCCGTCGTGTGGTCGAGCACCTGCCGGACGGTGACCACGTCCTTGCCGTGTCTGCCGAACTCCGGCCACACCTCGACCACCCGTGTGTCGAAGCCGAGCGCGCCGTCGTCGACCAGCCGGTGCACGAGCGTGGCCGTGGCGGCCTTCCCGATCGACCAGTTGTAGAACAGCGTCTCGGCCGTGACCGGACGCCCGGTGGCGGGGTCCGCGACGCCCACGACGACGTCGACGACCTGCTCCCCGCCGACGTACGCGGCCACCTGCAGTCCGCGCTCGGCCCCCGACGCCACCAGCTCGTCGGCGATCTCCTGCACGTTGCGCACGGAGGATTGACCCGACCGGCGCCCAGATCTCATCGCGAGCCGTCGACCGCGCGGCCGACCACGGTCACGCAGCACCGCCCCCGCGCCGGATCGAGGACGGCGCGGCGGTCGGTGCCCTCGAGCAGCGCCCCGACCAGGTGCAGGTTCATGCCGCAGACCAGCGCCGTGTGCTCCTGCGCGAGGGTGTGGAAGGGGCAGTTGAGCAGCTCGACGACGCCGTCGCGCTCGCGCGGCTCGTAGCCCAGCGCCTCGAGGGCCGGGCCGAACGGGCCAACCCGCAGCAGGCGGCCCACGTCGGCGGCGGCCGCGGCGAGGGCGTCGGCGTCGCCGCCACGGTCGAGCGCCGCGGCCATGATCTGCGCGGCCAGTTCGTAGCGCCGCGGCGGCAGCGTGACCGTGACCTGCCGCGCCGAACGCCGGTACAGCTTCGCCGGTCGCCCCGCCCCGGGGCCGCGGCGACCGGTCAACCGGCGGAACTCCGTCTCCAGCAGCCCGTCGGCCGCGAGCTTGTCCAGGTGGAACTTGGCCGTGTGCCGCGGTACGCCCGCGCCCGCGGCGGCCTGGTCGCGGCTCACCGGCTCGGCCTGTGCCACGACCCACCGGTACAGCGCCCGGCGCACCGGCTCGGCCAACGCGCCGAGGCCCTCCACGTCGTCCATCTAAGGGACACTTCCGTTGACGAAATCCAAGGTCTAACGTGCACGGTACCGTCTTTTAGACTTCGGAGGACACCCCATGACCACGACAACGCCGTTCGCCGGGAAGCGGGCATGACGGTCGGCGCGCCGCTTCGGGTGCTCCCGCAGGTCACCGGGGTGGACCTCGCGGCGGCCGAGCGCGCGGCCGCCGCGTTCCTCGCCGCGCTGGGAGTGTCGAGCCCAGCCGCCACCCCCGGGCGCATGGCCCGCGCCTACGCCGAGCTGCTCGACCCGCGCTCGTTCGACCTCACGACCTTCCCCAACGACGAGGGCTACGACGAGCTCGTCCTCGCCCGCGATATCCCGGTACGGTCGGTGTGCGAACACCACATGCTGCCTTTCGTCGGCGTCGCGCACGTCGGCTACCTGCCCGACGCGCGGATCCTCGGGCTGTCCAAGCTCGCCCGCGTCGTGGAGCTGCACGCCCATCGCCCGCAGGTGCAGGAGCGGCTCACCACGCAGGTCGCCGACTGGCTGCACACCCACCTGCACCCGCGCGGGGTCGGCGTGGTCGTCGAGGCCGAGCACATGTGCATGACGCTGCGCGGGGTGCGGGCCGCGGGCACCTCCACGATCACCTCGAGCCTGCGCGGCACCCTGCGCGACGACCCTCGCTCCCGCGCCGAGTTCCTCGCCCTCACCACTGGAGGCCGCCATGGCTGAACCGAGCACGTTCGCGATCGTCGGGGCGAGCCTCGCCGGGGCGCGGGCCGCCGAGACGTTGCGTGCCGAGGGGTTCGACGGCCGCATCGTGCTGTTCGGGGCCGAGTCGCACCTGCCGTACGAGCGCCCGCCGCTGTCGAAGGGCTACCTCCAGGGCACGGCCGAGGCGCCGTTCGTGCACCCGGCGGACTGGTACGCCGAGCAGGACGTCGACCTGCGCCTCGGCACCAGGGTCACCGCGCTCGACCCGGCCGCGCACGAGGTCGAGACGGCCGAGGGCGACCGGCTCCGCTACACGAAATTGCTGCTCACCACCGGGTCGAACGTGCGGAGGCTCGCCGACGCCGTCACCCTGCGCACGCTCGACGACAGCGACCGCCTCCGCGCCGCCCTGCGCCCCGGCGCCCGCGTGGTCATCGTCGGGGCGGGCTGGATCGGGCTGGAGGTCGCGGCCGCGGCCCGGATCGCGGAGGCGGAGGTCACGGTGCTGGAGCAGGCGCCCGCGCCGCTGCTCGCCGCGCTCGGGCCGGAGATGGCCGCGGTGTTCGCCCGGCTGCACGTCGAGCACGGTGTGGACCTGCGGTGCGGGGTGAACGTCCGCGCCGTGCGGTCCGACGCCGTGCTGCTCGACGACGGCACGGTCCCGGCCGACCTCGTCGTCGCGGGCATCGGGGTGACCCCGGACGTCGACCTTGCCCGGGCCGCCGGACTCAAGGTCGACAACGGCGTGCTGGTCGACGAGCACCTGCAAACCAGCGCCCCCGACGTGCTGGCCGCAGGCGACGTCGCCAACGCCTACCACCCGTTCCTGGGCAGGCACCTGCGCGTGGAGCACTGGGCCAACGCGCTCAACCAGCCGGTGGTCGCGGCGAAGACGATGCTCGGACAGGACGCCGCCTACGACCGGCTGCCGTACTTCTTCACCGACCAGTACGACCTCGGCATGGAGTACACCGGCCTCGCGGAGGGCGAGCTCGTCGTGCGCGGCGACCTCGACGCCCGCGAGTTCGTCGCGTTCTGGCTGCGCGACGGACGGCTCACGGCGGCGATGAACGTCAACGTCTGGACCGGGGTGCCGGAGGCCGCGCAGCAGCTCATCCGGGCAGGCAACCGGCTCGACGCCGCCGCGCTCGCCGATCCCGCGGTGCCGTTGGCGGACCTCGCCGCGTGAGTACGCCCGGCGAGGACGACGAGCCCGGCGACCCGGTGTGCTGGCTGCACGAGCTCTGCCCGGAGTGCGGCGCCATGCCCACTGGTGAGCACCCCGAGCGCTGCTGGCGCTGCGGGGCCGTGCTCCCCGATGATCAGCGCCCAGGGCCTGGCGGACGAGCGGATAGAGCTTGACCCCCGCAGCAGGCCGCGACCGCCCTGCATGATCACCGGTTCGGTGCGCGGAGCGGCCAGATCCGGCCGGATCCGCGCCGAAGCGGTGATCATGGGCCGCGCGTCGCTCCGCTCAGCCACCGGGTCGGCTGCACCGCGAGGCGTTCGCCGAATAATCCACCTTGTGAATGACGCCACTGCCGCGCCCGACGACCTCGCGCTGCTGCGCGCCTACGAACCGGTGGTCCGCTACACCGAGGGCGAGCTGTTTCGGCCGACGGCCGTCGGCCCGTACGTGCGGCGGTGCGGCCTCTGGGCGCACGAGCTCGGGACGCCACCCGAGACGGCCGAGCTGATCGTGGCGCCCGGAGGGCTGTCGCTCGACGCGTTGGCGGCCGCCGGTCGGGAGCGCGGCGACCGGTCGCTTGAGCTGCGCTTCGTCGAGCGGCCGCTGCGCGGCAAGGCGATGCGGGCGTGGCGACGGCAGGAGCGGCCCCGCCTGCGCGGCGCCGCCCGGCTGGCCGCCGTCGGCGTGCTCGCGCGCACGATCGACTCGCTCCTGCGGCTGTCGCTGCTGTTGCGCGGCCGCACCCCCGGGGGCATGGCCGCGGCCGCCGAGGTGGCGAGCCGCGAGCACCTGGACCCCGACCGCCCCGTGTACCACGGCCGCGTCGTGCGCGATGGCGGCTACATCGTCCTGCAGTACTGGCTGTTCTACGTCTTCAACGACTGGCGCTCCACGTTCTCCGGGATCAACGACCACGAGGCGGACTGGGAGCTCGTCACCGTCTACCTGGCCGACGAGCCGCAGGGCCCGGTCCCGCGCTGGGTGGCGGCGTCGTGCCACGACCACACGGGCGACGAGCTGCGCAGGCATTGGGACGACCCCCGCCTGCGGCGCGAGGGAGACCATCCGGTGATCTTCGCCGGGGCGGGCTCGCATGCAGGGATGTTCGAGCCGGACGACGTCGTGGTCTCGGTCGAGCTGCCTGCGCTGCGGCGGGCCGTCGTCGCCGCCGCGGGGGTGTGGGGGCTCTTGGCGCCCTGGTCGCGCTGGTCCCCTCCGCCGGGGGCGTTCGGCCTGCCGTTCCTGGACTACGCCCGGGGGGACGGCCTCGCCGTCGGGCCCGGCCAGAGCCGCCCCTGGGACGCCTGCGTCATCGCCGAGGGGACGCCGTGGGTGCGCGACTACCGCGGCCTGTGGGGCCTGGACACGCACGACGTGTTCGGCGGCGAGCGCGCCCCCGCCGGTCCGCGCTACGAGCGCGGCGGGGCGGTCCGGGCGTCGTGGGCGGACCCGCTCGGCTGGGCCGGGCTGCAGAAGGAGGCCCCGACGGACGCGGCCGAGGCCGAGCACCTCGCCCGTCGCGTCCTGGAGCAGACCGAGCGGCTCCGCGAACTCGACGAGGCGATCGCGGCGGGCCGGGACGCCCTCCGCGACCTCGCGGCCGAACTGCGCTCGCTCGATGGGCGCGCCAACCGGCGCACGGCCGCGCGCCGGGGCGAGCTGGCCCGCCGGGAGCGGGAGCTCGCCGCCGCCTGCGCCACGCGGGCCGAGGTCGCCGACGAGCTCGCCGTGCACCGCGAGCGCCTGGCGGGCCCGGCGCGCCCGGCCGGGGACGCATCCCTGCGGCCGTCCGCGCCCGCCGCGCGGCCGCCCGGCCGTCCGCGGATGCTGCGGGTCTGGGCCGCGCTCAGCACGCCGCTGCTCGTCCTGACCGTTGTCGTGCTCCTGCTGGGGCCTCCACTGGCCTTCCTCACCAGCCTCGTCCTCGTGGTGCTGCTGTTCTTCGGTGTCGAGGCGACCGCCCGCGGCCGTCTGCTGCGGTTCGTCGTCGGCCTGGTGCTGCTCGGCCTGACGGTGGCCGTCGTCGCGGGCGTGGTGATCGGGCTGGTCCAGAACTGGCGCATCGTGCTCGCCGTGCTGCTGTCCCTCCTCGCGTTGGTGCTGGTCATTGTGAACGTTCGAGAGCTGCGGCGCTGACGATGGCGGCGGCACCGGCTGGCAGGTCGCCGCCATCGTGGTGGATCTTCTCCATGGTCGCCGCCGAGATCGCGAGGTTCCCGGCGCCTGCCCTGCGGGTCCTCTCAGCGCCCCCGGCGCAGCGCGGCCATCAACTGCTGTGAAGAGAATCGAGCGCGGCGAGGTTCCCGGCGCGGGGGTCCTCAGCACCCCCGGCGCAGCGCGGCCATCAACTGCTCGGCCAGGTCGGGACGGTCGTCGCGCTCGGTCCGGACGCCGTCCGGGTCGGCGCTCTCGCGACGCTGCCTCGGCACCTCCGGAGCGCCCTCGGGTCCGCGCTCCCTTGCCGCACCGTCCGCGCCGCTCATCCGCCACTCCTCGAAGCCGGGCCATCTCGCTATCGGCATGTCGAGGAGCAGGGCCGAAACGTCTCCATGACCGAAGAGGTTCGCCCTATTGGGTGAGGCGATCGGCCCCCGCGGAGGGTCAAACGGTCGTGGTGCGACGGTCCGGCTGTTCGTCCTCCGCGGCCTCGAAGGGTCGACCGGCGCGACCGGCCGTGCCAGGCTCGACCGGTGACCGTTGACGAGTTGGCGTCCGCCGTGTGCGTCGATCCGGCCGATGTCCGGGTCGTCCTGGACTGGCTCGACGACGGGTCGGGCACCGACGTGGCTGTGCCCCTCCCCCTGGCGATCGCCGTTCATCGCCTGCTCAACCCCGACAGCGAGCGCACCGTGCTCGCGCTGCGCTACAAGAACTGAAGCCGCACGGTTCATGGCGAGACAACCAGGTGCTCCAGGTGGGCGGGCCACGTCCGCACGTGGCTCCAGTCGCCGACTTCCGACCAGAGCATGAGCAGGAGCCCGACCGTCAGGCAGACGACCACGGGCTGTCCGGACGGCGGGTTGTCCGGACGGCGCTGGCACCGGGACGCCGACCTGGGCCGTGAGCCGGCACAACGGAGGCAGGGTCGTGAGCGGGGCGGTGGGGTCCCAGCCGGTCCACGACGACCCGGCCCTGGCCCCGGGCCGGGCGCGCGGGGAGCGGCGCAGCCGCCGTGATATCGGCGGGGCCATCGCGACACCGGCGGCCATCCCAACACGGGCGCGGCCACCGCGACACCGGCGCGGCCCGGCCCGCGCGCCGAGATGGACAGGAGCGGGGTTTCGGCGCGGCGAAACCCCGCTCCTGTCGATCTCGGCTGGACCGGGACGCGGCGAAGGTCGGCCAGGGTCGCGCCGAAGCGCGGCTGCTCAGACCTGCGGTTCGCGCTCGCCGACCCCCAGGACGGCGGCTCGGCGCGGCCGTGCGTGCTCTACGCCACCACCCCCGCGACGACTGGGATGGCGGCGGGCGCCGGAGAACGCCGCGCTGCGCTGCTCAGGCGTCGCAGCGCGCTTCCAGCTCGGCGACCCGGGCGCAGGCGGCCCCGAGTTGGTCACGGGCCGCGCCGAGCTCCGGACTCCCCCAACTCGTCGCGGCCGGTGCTCAACCAGAAGCGCGGCCACTTCGTCTCCGACCATCGGGGCGACGGGGCCGCAACTGGCTTCGCGAACGGGCCGGGCGCAGCACGTTCCCGTGATCACGCGGGGTGCGGCTCGAGGGGCGACGACAAGCCCTTTCGCAGGGCCAAGAGCTCGTGCAGGAGGTCCTCCCGGCTCAGGTCGAGCCCGAGCCGGGACGTCAGCACCGTGGCGCTCACCGCGAAGCGGGCAGGCACGCCCTCCTGCCCGACCGCAATCGCCAGGCAGGTGACACCGCTCGTCGTCTCCTCGTCGTCCTCGGCCCATCCCTGCTCGCGGACCTTGTCGAGCTCGGCGAGGAGCTCGGGCACCGAAGCGATGGAGCGGCTGGTGAGCACCGGGAGGCTCGTGACCCGCGACAGCCGGTCCCGCAGCACCGCGGGGTCCAGAGTGGCGAGCAGGGCCTTGCCGGTGGCGGTGCACGTGGCGGGGAAGCGGTCGCCGATGTTGGCCGTGAGCCGGAGTGGGCGGTTTCCGTCGTAGCGGGCGAGGTAGAGGACGTCGAGGCCGTCCAGGACGGAGGCGCGCACCGTCTCCCGGGACAGGAGCGGCGAGCTCCGGCAGAGGTGGTAGAACTCCTTGATCTCGTCCACTGTCGACAGATAACGCCCGCCGAGCTCGGCCAGCTTGCGGCCGAGGACGAAGCCCGACTCACGACGCGCGACGAGCCCGGTCTCGACGAGCGTGGCGCAGAGGTTCGCCGTGGAGCTCTTCGGGAGCCCCAGCAGCCGCGCAAGATCACTGACGGAGACCGGGACGCCGTCCTGCTCCGCGAGCACGTCCAAGATCGCCGCGGCCCGGGCCACCGCAGGAACGAGCACGCCGCGTTCGCTCTCGGCGCGCGGCGTTCTGGGCATCGGGGTCACGGGACCTTGCTCTGCTCGATGGTGATCTCCATGGTACCAGCGGCGTTCCGTGGCCCCCGGCTCAAGAAGGCGTGGTCAGGTCGAGCAGCACCTTGCAGGAGCGGGCCGGGTCGGCGGCCAGCTCGAGAGCCGCCACGGCCTGCTCGACCCCGATGACGTGGCTGATGATGTGATCGGCGGGTAGTCCGCCGCTCAGCATCCTGACCGCATCGGCGATCTCGGTGTCGAACCGGAACGACCCGCGCACGGTGAGCTCCCGCGCCACGACCGTCGCCATGGGCACCCCGATGTCGCCGGGGGCCAGCCCCAGCGGCACCAGGACGCCGCGGCGGGTCAACGACGTCAGCGCGGTCTTGAGCCCCGGCCCGCTGCCGGAGGTCTCCACCGCGACGTCGACGGGCCCGATGGCCTCCGCGTGTTCCTCGGGCGGGACCTCGGCGACGTTCACGGTGCGCGCGCCGAGCTTCGTTCCGACGTCGAGCGCTGCGGCGGTGACGTCGGTGGCGACGACCTCGCTCGCTCCGCGGGCCAGCGCGGCAGCAACGGCCAGCGCACCGATCGGGCCGCACCCGCTGACGAGGACGCGCCGCCCGGTCACGTCGCCGGCCCGGTTCAGCGCGTGCAGCGCGACCCCGAGGGGTTCGGCCAGCGCGGCGTTACGGAGGCTCAGCCCCTCGGGCAGCGGCACGACCTGGTCGTCACGCACCCTCAGCACGTCGGCGAAGGCGCCTTGGACGTGCGGGAAGTAGGCGGCGGAGCCGAGGTAGCGGCCGCGCTCGCAGACGTTGGGGTGCCCGGCGCGACACGGGCCACACGCGCCGCACGGCGAGGCCGGATGCGCCGTCACGGCCTGCCCCTCCTGCAGGTCCAGGGCCGAGTTGCGCGCGTCCAGCACCGTGCCCGAAATCTCGTGGCCCAGCACCAGGGGCTCGCGGAGGGCGAAGTCGCCGACCCGCCCGTGCCTCCAGTAGTGCACGTCCGAGCCGCACACCCCGCCGAACGCCACGCGGATCAGCACGTGCCCGGACTCCGACGGCGGCGACGACCGCTCCTCGACCCGGACGTCCCCCGCAGCGTGGACGACGACCGCGCGCACCTACACCACCATCCCTCTCCCGTTCGCCTGCATCCAGCCCAGTGAACAGTATCCAGCTTGCGGAACACCAGCACTAGCGCCGTTCAGTCAATTGAACCTCGTACAGCATTCTGTTACCGTCCACGGGTCTGCCGAGAGGCGGGAAACGTACTCATAAGGGAGATGCCGCAATGGCGCAGGATGTCCCCCTCACGCCACCGGTCAGCGACTCGGACGACCCCGAGTACGCCGCCAACCTCCGGCGCGCGACCCTGGCCAGCACGGCGGGCAGCGCACTGGAGTACTACGACTTCGCGCTGTACGGCCTCGCGTCGGCGCTGATCTTCTCCAAGCTGTTCTTCAGCAACCTGGATCCGAGCACGGCCCTGATCGCCAGCTTCGCCACCTTCGGCGTCGGCTTCATCGCCCGGCCGCTGGGTGGGCTGTTCTTCGGCACCATCGGCGACAAGCTCGGTCGCAAGTGGGTGCTGATCGTCACGATCCTGCTCATGGGTGGTTCCTCCACCCTCGTCGGCGCGCTGCCCACCTACGAGACGATCGGCGTGTGGGCGCCGATCCTGCTGGTGGTCCTCCGGCTGTGCCAGGGCTTCGGCGCCGGGGCCGAGCAGGCGGGCGCCACCGTGCTGATGGCGGAGTACTCCCCGGTCAAGACCCGCGGCTTCTACGCCTCGCTGCCGTTCATCGGCATCCAGGGGGGCACGTTGTTGGCGGCGGGCGTCTTCGCCTACCTCGGCGGGCTCCCCCGGGAGGTGCTGCTGGCCTGGGCGTGGCGGGTCCCATTCCTGGCGTCCATCGTCTTGATCTTGATTGCGTTGTTCATCCGGATGCGGCTCAAGGAGAGCCCGACGTTCGTCGAACTGGAGAAGCACGAGCAGATCGCCGAACACCCCATGCGGGAGATCTTCACCCACTCCTTCGGCAGCGTGCTGCGCGGCATCGGGCTGCGGATGGCCGAGAACGGCGGCTCGTACCTGTTCAACTCGCTGGCCGTGGCCTACGCGACCGGCACCGTCATGATCAACGCGTCGGTCGGCCCGATCGCGGTCGCCGTCGCGTCCCTGGTGGGGATGTTCTCCGTGCCCGCGGCAGGCTGGGTGTCCGACCGCGTCGGGCGGGTGCCCGTCTATCGCTTCGGTGCGCTGGTGCTGCTGGTCCTGGCGTTCCCGGGCTGGTACCTGATCTCGCTCGGCCAGGCCTGGCTGGTGATCGTCGTGATCACGGTGGCCATCGCGTTCGGCGTCAACGCGATGCTGGGCCCCCAGTGCGCGCTGCTGCCCGAGCTGTTCGGCAACAAGCACCGCTACCTCGGCGTGGCCGTCGCGAGGGAGTTCAGCGCCGTCATCGCGGGTGGCCTTGCCGGTGTCCTCGGGGCGTACCTGCTGAAGGCGTTCGGCGGTTCGTGGGTTCCGCTCGCGATCTACACCGCCGTCCTCGCCGCGATCACACTGGCCACCACGTTCGTCACGCCGGAGACGCTGCGGCGCGACCTGACCCTGATCGGCGACGCGCTCGACGACGCGCCCGCGGCCGAGGTCGTGCGGTGAAGCTGTTCGACCTGACGGGACGAAGCGCGCTGGTCACGGGATCGAGCCGGGGCATCGGGCTCGCGTTGGCCCAGGGACTGCTGGAGGCGGGCGCCCGGGTGGTCGTGCACGGACGCGACGTCGAGGCGGCCGAAGCCGCCGCGGCCCGCCTGCACGAGACGACCGGCGGCGAGACCATGGTCAGCACCTTCGACATCACCGACCCGGCCGCCGTCGACGCGGGCGTCGCCTGCGTGGAAGAGCGGTGGGGCACGCCGGACATCCTGGTGAACAACGCGGGCATCCAACGCCGCGCACCGCTCGTCGACTTCGGCTTCGCCGACTGGGCCGACCTCGTGGCCACCAACCTGACCAGCGCGTTCCTGGTCGGGCAGCGGGTGGCGCGCGGGATGGTCCAGCGTGGGCGTGGCAAGATCATCAACATCGGGTCGGTGCAGAGCCAGCTGGCCCGCCCGGGGATCGCCCCCTACAGCGCGACCAAGGGCGGGATCGTCATGCTCACCAAGGGCATGTGCGCCGACCTCGGCCCGCACGGGATCCAGGCCAACGCCCTCGCGCCCGGCTACTTCGCGACCGAGCTGACGAAGGCGCTGGTGGAGGACGAAACCTTCACCGCCTGGGTCGTCGACCGCACGCCTGCGGGCCGCTGGGGCCGCGTCACCGACCTGGTCGGCGGTCTCGTGTTCCTCGCCTCGTCGGCGTCGGACTTCGTCAACGGGCAGGTGCTCTACGTGGACGGCGGCATGACCGCGGTGGTCTAGACTGGCGGTCGAACCGTCAGTCGGGGGTCGTGGCATGCGGGTGTTGGTCGTCGGCGCGGGGATCGCAGGCCCGACGCTGAGCTACTGGTTGGCGCGCCTCGGCCATCAGCCCACGTTGGTGGAGGCGGCGCCCGAGCTGCGTCGTGGTGGCTACGTGGTGGACTTCTGGGGCGCCGGGTTCGACGTGGCCGAGCGGATGGGCATCGTCCCCGAGTTGCGCGGCCGGGGATACCACCTCGCGGAGGCCCGCGCGGTCGGGCGCGACGGCCGCCGGATCGCCTCCTTTGCGCCCGAGGCGTTCGTCGGGTCGGGGGATCGCTACGTGACCATCGCTCGCTCCGCTCTCGCGTCGGCCATCTTCGGAGCCTTGGACGGCCGCGTCGAGACCGTTTTCGGCGACACCGTCGAGGCGATCGATGACGACGGCGGGCGCGTGCACGTGACGTTCCGCAGCGGCACACGGCGGGACTTCGACCTCGTGGTGGGGGCCGACGGCCTGCATTCGCGGGTGCGCTTGCTGGCCTTCGGTGCGCAGGAGCGGTTCGAGAAGCGTCTCGGGATCGTCGCGGCCGCCTTCGACGTCGCAGGCTACCGCCCGCGCGACGAGCTCGTCGCCGTGCTGCACGCCGACGTGGGATTCCAGCTGCTGCGGATGTCGCTGCGCGACGACGTCACCCTCTTCCTCGTCACGCTCCGCGACCGGGGCGACGTGCCGCTGGACAGCCCCGGCGAGCAGCAGGCCCTGCTGCGCCGTCGGCTCGCGAACGCAGGCTGGGAGACACCGGCGATGCTCGACGCCATGGCGGCGGCCCGCACGTTCTACTTCGACCGCGTCAGCCAGATCCGCATCCCGTCGTCCTGGAGCCGGGGCCGGGTAGCCCTGGTCGGGGACGCGGCGGCCTGCCCGTCGCTGCTGGCGGGCCAGGGCTCCGCGCTGGCGATGGTCGAGGCGTACGTGCTGGCCGTCGAGCTGGCCCGCCACGATCACGTCGCGGCATTCGGTCGCTACCACGCCCGGCTGGCGCCGCTGCTGCGATCGAAGCAAGATGCGGCCAAGGGGCTGGGACTGGCGTTCGCGCCGCGGGGCCGGGCCCAGCTCGCCGTCCGGAACACCGCGATGCGGCTGCTGGGGCTGCCGCGCATCCCGGATCTGCTGATGGGCCGCAGTCTCCGCGACGCCGTCGAGCTGCCCGCCCTGCCGGTCGCCTGAGCGCCGCGATCACGTGGTCCGCCCCCGTTTCGCCAAGCTCCCCCCGGCCCAGCAGCACGCGATCCTGCGCGCCGCCCTGGACGAGTTCGCCGCCCACGGCTTCCACGACGCCTCGCTCAACCGCATCATCGACGCCGCGCGCATCTCCAAAGGCTCGATGTACTACTACTTCGACGGCAAAGAGGACCTGTTCACCCACCTGGTCCGGTTCGAGTTCGAGCGGCTGTTCGCCACGGTGGGAGCCGTTGACATCCCGGCCGAGCAGGGCCCGGACGCCTTCTGGTCGGCCGTGAACAGCTACTACCTCGACGCTCTGGCCGGACTTGCCGCCCGACCACAGCTGGCGGCGCTGGTGCGGGGATGGCTCGCCGCCGCCGACAGCCCTGCCCTGCGGCGCGCGCAGGAGGAGATGGAGCGGGAGATACTGCCCTGGCTCGACCGCGTGCTCGCCGCCGGACAAGCCTGCGGAGCCGTGCGCACCGACCTCCCGCCCGGCCTGCTGATCGCTGTCGCCCTCGGCATGGGCAGAGCGATGGACACGTGGCTCATGAGCAGGCAACCCGACGCCGACGCGCTGCCGCCGCTGATCGGCGCGCTGGTCGGGATGCTTCGCAGAGCCCTGCAGCCCTGAGAACGCGCCCGGGTCGGTCCGTCGGGGGCAACACACGACGCCCGCGAGGGTTAGCCTGGCCAGGGATGGACGGCACCTACGACCGACGACACATGCTGGGCTTGCTCGCCCTCGGCATGGCATCCGTAGTCGCCGGGTGTTCGTCGAACACCGCCCCGACCCGCGCTGCCGCGCCGACCCCCACCCCGTCTGCTGCGCCCCACCCGACACCTGCGCAGGCGGCGGGGGTCACGCCCTACCCGCCCGTCAGCGGGCTGACGACGAGCTCGGTGTACAAGGTGTCCGCGGGGTCGCCGGAGCAGCAGGTTTGGGTGGAGCAGGTGACAGCGCACCGCACCGTCCACTGCGCCGCGTTCTCCGGCAGCGGAGCCATCCCGGTGCAGGTGGAGGTCGGCGACACGATCACGTCGGTGCAGGTCAGCCCGGCAAGCCTCGGAGTGGCAGCCACGGTCGACGGGCCGTCGGCCCGGTTTACGTTGCCGCAGCCCACGAAGGCGATCGTTTTCGTCACCACCGCGGCAGGCACCCTGGACCCCCTGTATCTGCTGGTGGACGAACCCGAGGTGGACCCGCCCACCCCCAGCACCCCGAACGTGCAGTATTTCGCGGCGGGCACGCACGATGCGGGCGAGATCACGCTGACCGACGGCGGCACGGTGTATCTCGCTGCCGGGGCGTTGGTGACCGGACGGGTCACCGCCAAGGGCGCGAAGAACGTCACCATCCGCGGCCGAGGAACTCTCTCCGGACCCGACGACCATGACTCCGTCATCTGGCTGCGGAACTGCACCGGAGCCACTGTGGAGGGGATCTCCGTGCGGAACACGTTCGGGGTGTGGACCACCCTTCTCGACGAGTGCGCCAACGTCACAGTGCAGGACCTCAAGGTGTTTTCGTTTGCCGAGAACGGTGACGGTATCGACCCTGTCGGTTGCACGGGCGTCACCATCGACCGGTGTTTGATCTCGACCGGCGACGACTGCATAGCGATCAAGTCGATGGGCGCGAACGTCGCCAAGATCGAGGTGTCTCGGACGGTGCTTGAGACCTACCCGAGCACCGGCGACGGCGCGGGCGGCGACTGCGTGAAGATCGGCACCGAAAGCGACTGCGACGACATCAGTGGCATTCACGTTCACGACTGCGATGTGGTGCGGTGTTATGGCGAGAACAGTTGGGGCGGCAGCGCCGCGCTCAGCATCTTGCCCGAGGGCGACACGGTGCACGTCCACGATGTGCAGTACAACAACATTCGCGTCGAATCGTCGGTCCAGCACACGGACTTTCAGATTCGGGTATTGGGTTCGGGCTCCGTGTCCGATGTGACACTGACCGATGTCACGTGGGATGCGGCGCAGGCCATCAAACTCGTTGGCGCCGTCACCAACGTGACATTCCGGGCGTGCACGGTCGCGGGCAAGCCGCTCACATCGGCGCAGGTGGATGCTTCCGAGGGCGCGGCGACACCCGCAGTCGTAACTGTTCAGTAGTCGCGGGTCGGGAGCGGGGCGTGATCACCGCAACCGGGACATGAGGTGTGCTCACGCACCTCATGTCCCGGCTGCGGTGATCACTCGGGGCGAGCGGCGCGGCGGTGGCATGCTGACCCGTCATGAGCGACGTAGGGTTGATCACCACAAGCAGCGGCTTCCCCGTCTCCGAGACGGTCGACCGCCTGAGGGCCGCCATCACCGCCCGCGGCATGACGGTCTTCGCCCACATCGACCATGCGGCCAACGCGGCCAAGGTGCAGATGGCACTGCGGCCGACCGAGCTCCTGATCTTTGGCAATCCCCGGGCGGGAACCGCGTTGATGCAGGACCAGCAGACCGTCGGCCTCGACCTCCCCCTGCGGACGCTGGTATGGGAGGACGCGGACGGAGCGGTGTGGGTGACCTACGACGACCCCCACTGGCTGGCCACCCGGCACGGGCTGGGAGCGGACAGCGAGAACGCGGTCGAGGCGATCACGGCGGCAATGCGACTGCTGCTCGCGGAGGGGACCGGCGGCCTGCCGGGTTGACCGCTTGTGACCGCGCACGTGGGCGAGCAGGTCCGGGCACGGCGACGTTCCGCGGCGAATGGCGGATCCAAGGCCGCCGCCCTCGCTACACGCAGGCGGGGGCGTAGTCGAGCGCGTTGGCGAGCGACGGGTCCGGGTCGAGCAATGGCGCGAGGGTCGGCTCGGTCGAATGCGGTGAGGGCGCTGCGCGCCGCCTGGAGAGCCTGCGGCGGCACGCTGCCGGACCCCGCGAGTTGGGCGGCGGCGCCGTCGAGATCCCGGTCCACGTGATCAAGGCGAGCACCGATCGCTGCCATGATCTGCTGGGCGTCTTCCGACGGCGGCGGCGGCCCCACGGGGTGCATCTCCCCCTCGACGGCGCGGAGCGCCTGACCGGCCTTCGCCACCTGCTCGCGATAGGCGAGCACGGTCGAGGTGGGAGGTACGCGCAGTGCGGCGAAAAGTGGATCGAGTGGGTCGGCCGCGAGCCCGTCGACACGCGCCCTGGCCATCCGGGAGGGGTGGACCGCCGCGCCGGGCGGGATGTCCGGCGCACGGATGCTGGTGACCGTCATCGTCGGCAGACCAGCCCAGCCGACATTGGGCCGCGCGATCACCGTAGGCAGCGCGGCGCCTCCGCGACCTCATCTCCCTGGTCACGACCGTGGCGTGGTTCGCCGTGCCGGCCTGCCTGATCGCCGGGCACGTCTGGTACCTCGGGACTCGGCACCTCGATGCCTGACCGAACAAGACCGTGTTTCCGAGGGCGAACCCCCGGGCATACCGAGGACGAGCTTGGCCGTCCGAACACTGCGTAAACGCAATTGTAAGGAGGAACGGTGCCGGGTTCCGATAAGGGCCGCACGGCTGCGCCCCCGGCCGAGTCGGGCGGCGAGCGGAGCACGTTGGTCGACCTCACGCTCGTGCTCGCCGAGGAACTGCCGTGCTGGTGGTCAACCCACACGCCGTATCAGCACAAGACGTTCAACTACTTCACCGATCGACCCGACGACGCCGCTCCCTTGCTGTCGCGCGCCGGCCCGTACCAGACCCGCTGGCTGCTCATCGACGAGCACACGGGCACCCACGTGGACGCGCCCGCGCATTTCGTCCCGCCTCCGGGTTCGGGTCTGCCTCATGCTGGTGAGCCGGGGGCGGTCACGGTGGACCGGGTGCCGATCCAGCAGCTGGCCGGGCGGGCGGCGGTGATCGACGTGCCCGAGAACCTGCCCGGTGCATCGCCCGGCGTCAGTCCGGCGATCGGGTCGGACGTGCTCGACGAGCATGAGCAGCGCTTCGGCCGCATCGAGCCCGGCACGATCGTGCTGTTCCACACCGGC
Organism: uncultured Actinomycetota bacterium; assembly: GCA_963822805.1. GTDB lineage: Bacteria > Actinomycetota > Actinomycetes > Mycobacteriales > Pseudonocardiaceae > Pseudonocardia. Next base: position 102,135 of record CAWGIV010000019.1, read on the forward strand.
TGGGACCGCCGGTGTCTGCCCGGGGAGGCAGGCAACGGCTACTGCTTCGACGCGCTGGTCACCAAGACCGGGCCCGGGTGGCCCGCCCCGGAGGTACCAATCAGCCTTTACTTCGACACGATCGATCCACGGCAGTGGGGCTGCCCGCCCGGCACGGGCAACGCCAGCCGCTACTGGATCGACGAGCAGCCCGCCGGCGCTCCGGCGACGAGCTGTTCCACGCGCGGGTCGACGCCAACATGGTCCAGGGCTGGTGCAACAACGCCGGGTCGAGTGGCGCATCGGCGTGCGGTGTAGCGACGGCCAGAACCACTACAGCGACTACCTTCGCAGCGCAGAAGCCCACAGGTTCGGCTGCCCGCTCGGGCAGAAGGCGATCAAGTACTGGGTCGACGAGAAGTCGTGACGGGTGGGGATGCCAACCCCGACGCGATCCGGCGGGCGGTTTCCAGGAATGCGGGCAGGGGGGTGTTGGTGTTGCCCGCCGCCCACGCAACCTGGTCATCGCCCTCCCCGACCCCGGGGCCGGACCCGGCGGCTGCGCCCCGCAGGCCCGCTGGCTGATCAGCGTCCACCTGCTGATCCCGCGGCCCGGCCCGGACCATGTCGCGCCTGGCGTGCGACGCCTGGGCCCGGGTCCGCAGGCGCTGCTGGAGCGCGTGATCCGGTTCATCGATCAGCACCTGGGCGATCCCGAGCTCGCCCCCGCCGGGATCGCCCAGGTCCACCACATCTCCGTGCGTTACCTGCACGGCGAGTTCCGCGCCCGCCATCTCCGCCCGGATCCGTCCGATGTGGACGCGCAGGCCGTCGCCTCATGAGCCGGGCGGGCGGGTACGGGGCGGGTTGCCTCGTCGCGGCAGGCGCCGCGCTGGCGGCCGCCATCAGGACCAGGCGAACCTGCCGCCCCGCTAGGCCCAGGGATCCTGGCCATGATCGTCGGTTTGGTGCGCGGAGCGGCCAGATTCGGCCGCATTCGCACCCAACCGGCGATCACCGCGTCGCCGCCTACTTCGCTGCGTCGCTGTGTCCGCGAGTCGGTACCCGGAACACCCCATGATGGGGAGGATGGGCCGAGTGAGGTTGCCGACCATGAGCACATCCGCAGCAGATGGCCCCCACGAGTTCGTCGTCGAGCCTGAGCTCGCCGAAGTGGCCGAACGGCTCGGCGTACCGCTACACGCAGGCGATTGTGTGCGGTTCGAGGTCATCGACGGAGGTCGGTCCGACCCAGTTCCCCGCCGTCGGCGCCTGAGCTGGTTGGGCAGCGTCTGGCACGACGAGTGTTCACGGCTGCTGGAGACCTTGCCGGAACCGCTGATCATGCCGATGACCATCGAAGCCAGGTTCGAGCGAGGTCTTCTGGCTGTTGAAACAGGCCCGAGCTGTTCGCCATGTGAATAAGCCTGCCGAAGGTCAGACCTCAAAGGTCGCTCGATCAGGCTAGGCGGCCGCCGGGTCGAGGATCGTGACGGTTGCCGAGTCTGCGGGTTCGGGCACAGGCTGCCCAAGCTCGCGCAGCAGAGCCAGGTGCTCGGCCACCGCCTCAAGCATCAGATGCTCGGTCTCCTCGCGGGAGTCGGCAGCTGCGACGACGCCAGGAGTCTGTGTAGCCCCTCATGGCCGCTCCCTTCGTAGTCCAGAACTGCTTCAGGATGCTCGCTTCCGTCTTCGGCTTCAATGTCGCGCTCGGTTTCCCGGCGACGGTGACCAGGCCCGGCTTCGCCGGATGCACGTAGTGCCGATGCGAGCCGGTCACCCGCCTGAGAGTCCAACCGTCCTGCTCCAGCAGCCGGATGATCTCGCTGACCTTCATCGGCAGGGAGACAGACCGTACCTAGTCCGCTACCCGGTCCTCCTGCCCAACGCGCGGGCCTCAACCGGGCACTCGAACACGGGGTCGTCGACATCGCGGGCTTCGGCAGCGCCACTGAGACCTTCGCCGTTCTACTCGCCCATCTCGCGGACGCGGGGGGTGTGCCAGTCAACTCCCCGCCTTCGTCCAGGAAACGCGCCGAGCAGGGTGCGCCGCCAGGCCGCATGTGTCTCCTGACACAACCGTGATGTCCTCATGACAAACCGCTTGCCCGTGCATTAGTTAAGCCCTAAGCTATCTGGCAAGTTGGAGACGGCCAACAAGAGGGGATCCCGGGTGTTCAAGACGATGAGTATGCGCTGGTGGGGCGTGTTCGCCCTCCTGATGGTCGTCGGGATCTCCTACATCGACCGGATCAACGTCTCGGTCCTCATCACCGACAAGGAGTTCACCGACCACTTCGGGATCTCCGGTGACCGCGCAGCCCAGGGGGCGCTGATGACGCTGTTCCTGGTGGGCTACGGCGTCTCCGCTCTGCTGATTACGCCGTACTACGAGGCGGCGCTCGGGGTCCGTCGCGGGCTGTTGGTCTCCCTGCTCAGCTGGTCGGTCTTCACGATCGTGTCCCCGTACGCGGCGGGTGCGGTGATGCTACTGGCGCTGCGGCTGCTGTTGGGTGCAGGTGAAGGTCCGCTGTTCTCCCTCAAGACGATGTACGTGAAGGACCAGTTCGCCGAGCACGAGCTGGGCAAGCCCAACGCGGTGACTTCGATGGGGATCTCGCTTGGGACCGCCGCCGGGCTGCCCCTGGTCACCTTCGCGGTGTACCACCTGGGCTGGCACGGGTCATTCCTGTCGCTCGCCGCGCTCAACCTCCTGGTTGGCATTCCACTGGTGCTGCTGTTCGTCAAACAAACCCCCCGAGGGCCGCTGGCCCGCCGATCGGCCCGCGCGAGCTTCGTCTCAGCACTGCGCACGCCCCGGCTCGCCTGGATCCTCCTGATCGAGATCGCCACCTTGGGCTACCTCTGGGGCAGCAGCGCGTGGCTACCCAGCTACCTACTGCAGGCGCGCCACTTCTCGCTCGCGCAGATGGGGCTGCTGGCCGCGCTGCCGTTCTTGGTCAGCCTCGGTTCGCAGTTCCTCGGCGGCTACGTGATCGACAAGCTCCCTCCGGCGCGGGTACCGTTGGTGCTGGTGGCTGGCTCGATCGGAACCGCCGCGTGTGTGACCACCGTGGTGGTGGCCGACTCCCGCTGGGTGGCAGTGGCGGCGCTCGTCCTGGCGAACGGCTGCTGGGGGCTGCAAGGCCCGGCGATCCCCACCCTGGTCCAGCAGTACGCCCTACCTGGGACGGTCGGAAGTACCTACGGGTTGATCAACGGCGTTGGCAACCTGGTGGCCGCGGCGCTGCCCGCGCTGATGGGGCTCGCGATCGCAGCGGGTGGCGCGCAGGGGTTCAAGGCCGGCTACATTCTGCTTGCGGCGACGCAGGGCATGACCTTGCTCGGCGGCCTCGTACTGCTCGCCCGGCATCGCACCCGGCCGGGAGTCGAGGCCATTGGGGCTGTGCCGCTCACGGCGGTCGAACCGTCTCCAGCAGATGCGGCGAGCAGCATCGCCCACCGCTGACCGAGCCGCCGCCGGGCGGACTCGGGCGCCGGCGGCGGCTCGGCCTACCCGGTGCGTAGTTTGCACGCGCAGCAGGGAGTTTCGCGTCACGTTTGATGTCACGGCGTATCCGGTGGTCTCCAGATCGTGGCGCGCCCGACGGGCGGCGCCACGAGGACGTCCTTGACAAGGCAGCCCGGAACCCTTGCCGTACCTGCGCGTGGCCGGGCCGCGCAACCCTCGATTGGCCCTCGAGCTCGAGATCGACGGCACCCTGCTGAGCAGGCCCGACTCGTCGCGTCTCTACTGGTCCCCGGCACAACGGCTGGCGCACATGACCCACAACGGTGCCTCCCTGCCGCCGTCAGACTGCCGCCCGCAAAGCTCCGCAAGAACAGGGCCTCCGTTGCAGCGCCGAAGTGCGCCCGGCCGATCATGTAGCAGACCTCCGCGATCACCGGCTCCGGCACCAGCAGCTCGTCGGGCGCCGACCGCAGCAGCTCCGCGCATTCGGCGTGGTGGTCGTCGGAGTTGTCGAAGGCGGCGATCAGCGGCCCGGCATCCACCAGGATCACCCAGCCGTACGCCCCATCTCGGCACGCAACGTCTCCCGATAGGTCACGCTGCGATCCGTCACGCCACTCGTGACCGCGCCGATCCACGGCAACCGGCGACGCGGCGCGGCCCCCTTGTCATCGGGCACGACGTGCATGCGGACCCGGGCGCCCTCGGGCAAGTCGACCCCATCCCGACGCGCAGCCGCAGCCAGCCCCGGCGAGACGACAAACTCGAGATCCGACTCATCAGCAGCAGAGACGCTCATATCCGTCGACCTCCCTTCGCTCGCAGGCTCATTTCCAGGATCCCAGACCCGCCGGGGGTTGTCAGCTTCCCAGATGCACGGCCGCGCCCAGCTCGGCCAACGTGTCCGCCGCCACCTCCGGATGCTCCCCGGCCCGCGCCATCACCTGCTAGAGGTACTCCGGATCGTTCGAGATCCGCACCGTCTCCAACCGTTCCCCCGTCTCGGTCATCCGCACCAGCGCCGACCGGCGTCGATGCAGATCCATCCCGACGATCTGCCGTCCCTCGCTCACAGGGGCCTCCTCAATCGGTTGATGTGAGCACCCCGAGCATGAGCCGGGGGGTCACGAGGAGCGGAGGCCCGCTCCTTCATCGCGTCAGATCTGGAGCCGGAGGTCGGGATCGAACCGACGACCTACCGCTTACAAGGTCAACCCACGGCGGTGATCACGCTGTCTACCAGCCGATAAGTCGCACCAGCGGGTGGCAGTTGTGCACCCTGTGCACGCGGCAGGCGGAAACTCGCACCACGAGTGATTCCATGCCCGCCCTGAGTCGCCTCTGAGGGCGTCATGGACGGACATCGATGATCAGTCGTTCCGGTATCCGTGGCGGAGCGCCAGCCTTGAGGATGAGGACGGATTCCAGAGTACATTGCGGGCGGCGGAGACGGCCGGAGCGAGGACACGTACGGCGAGGCGCCCGCGGTCGTCGTCCACGCGCGGCGGGGATAAGACTCTCGCAAGCAGCGCACCCTGACGCGTCGGGGCGGCCCGCGGCCGGTCAGCCGTGGCGGCCGAGCGGACGTGGCTGCTGGACGTAGTGGATGTCGCCCCATGCGGCCCGGGCGCCGCTGTCCCCGATGCGGAAGACCTGAACGGCGCAGACGAGCGCGAACGCCATGGTCAACAGCGCGAGAGCGACTGCCAGAACGCGAGCGCGGCCCGTGGTGGCCATCGGCGCCGTCATGGTGCCCGGTCCCGCTGCCTGGGCGGCGGCGAGCCCCCGACGCCGCCGCTGGTCGAGGAAGGCGAGCGCCACCACGCACGCCAGCAGAGGTGCGGCGAACACGAGCAGCTGATCGCCGAGTTCGGCGTGCGTGGCGATCGCCGGTGTGCGTGGCAGGTTGTGCTCGAGCCCCTCGCCTGTGCTCGTCGCCAGCGGGATCGCGACGACCGCCGCCGCGGTAAGCACGGCAACCGGCCAGGCCCAGCGCGGCCGCGCAGCGGGCCAGACGGCGACCAGAACCGATCCGATCACCGCCATCGGGACCAGGACGACGACCGCGTGAATGACGAGCGGATGCAGCGGAAGTCCGGAGACGAACGTGGGCACGATCAGCCTTTCGTCGGTTACGAGCGTGCGCACCCATCGTGGCGTCGGTTCCTCAGCGATTCCTTGGAACAGCCGCACGTCCTGGCTGGGTGGGTCATCGGAGGGCGCGGGCTGCTCGGCTACTTGTGCTGGGTCGGTCGGACGTGTTGACAGGCGGCGACCGGACCGAGGCTCAACCGACCGCCGCGCCGAACAGGTGCCCGATCGCGTAGGTGATGGCCAATCCCAGTCCGCCGCCGATGACCACCCGGGCCACGGCGACGGCGCGGCGACTGCGTCCGAGCCGGGCGCCGATCCAACCGGCGAGCCCGAGCGCGACCAGCACAACGCCCACGCACACCGGCACCCGCCATGCGGGCGGCGGCAGCAGGATGGCCAGCAACGGCAGCACCGCGCCGATCGTGAAGGCCAGCGCCGACGCGGCGGCGGCGTGCCAGGGGCTGGTGAGCGCCTCGGGATCCATGCCGAGCTCGACGTCGACGTGAGCGGCAAGGGCGTCGTGCTCGGTGAGCTCGCGGGCGACGATCCGCGCCGTTTCCGGCCGTAGGCCTTTAGCCTCATAAAGTGCCGCAAGCTCGGCAAGCTCCTGTTCGGGGTCCTCCCGCAGCTCACGCTTCTCGGTCTCGAGCTGGGCCACCTCCGAGTCGCGCTGACTGGACACCGACACGTACTCACCGAGCGCCATAGACACCGCGCCCGCCACCAGGCCCGCGATGCCCGCGGTGAACAGCGGCCCGCGCGCTGTGGTGACTCCGGCGACGCCGACTACGAGCCCGGCCACCGACACGATGCCGTCGTTGGCGCCCAGCACGCCCGCGCGTAGCCAGTTCAGCCGCGCGGCGAAGCCGTCACCGTGCCCTTCCCCGGGGTGGTTTCGTGCTGCCCGCCCGCCATCGGTCATCGCGGCTCCGCGTGCTGCAGGCGAAGCGCCAGGCTCGGACACGCTCGCACGGCCGCTCGCACATCGCGTCTGCGGTCGGGGGCAACCGGGCCCGGCTCGATGATCGGGTAGCCCCACTCGTCGAGGCGGACCAGGTCGGGCAGCATCTCGGCACACAGCCCGTGGGCTCGGCAGGCGATCGGGTTCACCACCAGCTGCGCGGATCGGGTCATGCGCCCGCTCCCGGCACGGGTAGCCACGGTCGCAGGCCCGCCGAACCGCAGGGCGCGCCGCCGACGTGGCTGTCCAGGTCGTCGGCGAACACGCGCAATGCCGAGGACGCGAGCGCGACGGCTCCGTTGGGATGCGCGCACGCACCCCGGCCGCGGACCACATCGAGCCGCCCCCACAGCCGGTGCAGCCCCGCCTGTCCGGCTACTCCGGTGGCGAGCTTCGTCATGTCGTCCGCGATGGCGGGCAGCCCGAACATGCACGGCCCGCATTGTCGGGCGGACTGCGCCGCGAGGTAGCGCAGGGCGCGCGCGGTCTCGGCGAGTCCACACGCCCGGTGGGGCAGGACGGTCAGCGCGGCGATGCCTCCGCCGATGGCGCCCGCGGCGCGCAGGTCTTCCGGGGTGAAGGCGACCTGGGCGGCGGCGGGCAGGGAGAGCCATGCGCCTGCCAGCCCCCCGACGAGCACGGCACTCGCCGGGGTTGCCGGACCGCCCGCCTCGCTGAGCACGGACTCCAGCGACGTCCCGTATTCGACCTCGTACACGCCGGGGTTCCAGACGGCGCCGCCGACGGTGACGAGCGTGGTGCCGGAGGCCGCGGCGGTGCCGCAGCCGCGGTACCACCGGGCGCCGAAGCGGGCGATGAGAGCGAGGTGGGCGAGCGTCTCGACGTTGTCGACGAGGGTCGGCCTGCCGTGCACACCACGCTGGGCCGGTCGCGGCGGCGTGACCAGGGGTCGGGCGTCGCCTCGGGTGAGGAACCGGACCAGGGCCGATTCCTCGCTTGCGACGTAGCGGTGCGGTACCTCGGCGACGCGCATGGTGACCGGGTCGATGCCGGCACGCTCCTCGAGGGCGGCCTCGAGCCGGGCGGCCTGAATCCCGCCCGCGCCGACGCACAGCACCGCCTCCCGAGCCCGGACCGCTGCGGCCGCGAGCACCATTCCGTCGAAAACGAGATGCGGAGCGAGCTCAAGCAACGCGCGGTCCTTGACGCTGGCGGGATCTGCCTCACAGCCGTTCGCCAAAACCATGGCGCGTCCTCGCGCGGTGGCGACGGCCGCGAGCTTGCGTGCGGTGGGGAACCCGCCTCCGCCCCGCCCGCGCAGCCCTGCACTCGCCACGATCGCGACCAGCTTTTCGCGTCCTGCTCGGCGCTGGTACGCGTCCACAGGCAGTGGCCGGAATCGCGCGACGTGCTCCGCGTAATCGGCCGCGGCCCCGGTCGCGAACCACCCCTCGAGCAGCCGGGGGGCGCACACCCCGTCCCGCCACAGATCGTGCACGGCCGCCGTCATTGCATCCCCACCTCCGCGCGTCGGGCTTCGGTGTCCTGATGGCGCGCCCGCGCGCGGACGACAACGGCGGCCAACACCGCCAGCGCGCACACCGCGTCGACGATGCGGATCCAACCGCGGGCGCTGTCCGCGCCACCGATGCCCAGCCCATGCACGAGCGCCACCGGCCAGAGCAGGTAGGCGCTGAAGTGCAGCCCGCGCCAGAGTCGCCACGGCAGGCGAGTGCGCACCACGCTGGTCACCACGAGGGCCAGCAGCAGGTCTGACGCCGCCGCTCCCAGCCCGGTCCAGAACGGTTCGTAGCTCGACCTGAAGGGCACCACCGTGTCCACCCACGTGATCCCTGCATACGGGTCGATGATCGCGGTCGCCGCGTGGACGGTGACGAACGCGACCGCGAGCACGGCGAGGTTGCGGTGTAGCGCGTGCAGGGCGAACCGCGGCCACGACCGGGTCGTGGCGCGGCCGGTGTGCAGCGCGCCGAGCACTACCACGACGGTCAGCAGCAGCAAGGTGACCAGCCCGCACGACCGGCTGGCGTACCACAGGGCCTGGCTCATGGCGCCGCCTCCTGCGGCCATCCCGCGACATGGGTGACGGTCCCGTCTTCGGCGACGAGCCGGGCGGGCAGGGCGCAGCTGGCCAGCCATCGCGGCGCGGCCCGGCCCATGACGATGGCCGCTGTGCTGGCGATGTTTGCGTCCACGCAGGTGGCGGCGACAACGCTGGCCGTGCGCCAGCACCGTGTGGCCGGGTCGCCGGTCCGCGGATCGATGATGTGGTGCACCGTTCGCCCGCCGCGCCGCCAGCGTCGGCGCGCGATACCGGAGGTCGCGAGCCCGCCTCCGGTGAGGGCAATCGTCACCTCGGGCTCCGGGTCGGTGTGGACGTCGGACACGCCGACCTGCCAACCCTCCTCCGGTGGGTCGCCCGCGACGGCGACGTCGCCACCGAGGCTGACCAGCACGCCGCAACGGGCGGCCTCGGCTGCCCTGGCGGCGATCCGGTCGGCGGCCAGCGCCTTGGCCGTGGCCCCCAGGTCCAGCCGGACGCCGCGCGGCACCAGCAACGAGCGCCGCTCGGCGTCCCACCCCAGCCGCCACCACCCCGGCGCCGGACCCACCGACGCGATGGGGCTGTCGTCGTCGTGGACCTGTGCGAAGTCGCGGTCGTAGCCCAGCGCCCGCACAGCCGCACCGATCGTCGGATCGACGACTCCGTTCGTGAGCTCCGCCGCCCGCAGCGCGACGGTCAGCGCCTCGGCCAGCAGCGGCCCGACCCGTACGGCGGTGCCGCGGGCGGCGTGCAGGCGGGAGATCTCCGAGTCGGGGCGAAACCGGCTGCACGCGCCATCGACTGCGGCCAGTTCCTCAGCTAAGACCTCGACTGCAGGTGACAGCCCCGCCGGGTCGGTGGTGAGCAGCACCGCCGTCGTCCCCCATACGGGCCGCTCCATCCGGCCCAGAACGGCGGTCACGATGCGCCTGAGGTCGCCCTGCCATGTGAGCTCGCCAGCTTGGGCGGCTGCACGGGCGGCTGCAAGGGCGCCGGTGTGTGGGGGACGCGGTGGTGCTGGACGGTCGAATGGTGAGGAGCCGACTCGGAGTTCGGCGCATGCGCCGGTGAAACAGCCGGGGCAGCCGCCGGGATCGACACCGGCGCCGCGGCAGGCTCCGCGACCGCGGGGGTCGGATCCGGTTGGGCGAACAACACCCCGAACAGTGCCGACGCCGCCGTGGCGGTCCCCGCCGCGAGCCACGTCGTCGACCGGATCCGCCTCCGGATGTCCGCCAACGGCTCGAGGACTCGGGTGTCGGAAGGTGGTCGTGTCACGCCGCCGAGTCTGGTCGGTCATCTTTGGCGATTCCTCAGAACCACCCCACCCCTCAGGCCGCTCACAGCGTCACGCGTCACGATGTGACCGTGAAGGGTGCCCGGCTGCTGCTCGTCGAGGACGACGCGGACCTGCGCGCGCTGCTCACAGATTTGCTCATCGACAACGGCTACGCCGTGCACGCTGCGGCAGACGGTCAACGCGGCATGCACCTGGGCTTGACCCATACCTTCGACGTGCTGCTGCTCGACCGGCGCCTACCCGTCGTCGACGGAATCGATCTCCTGTCCGGACTCCGCGTCCGGGGCGTGACGACGCCGGTCCTCATGCTCTCGGCGATGGCCCAGCCTGGGGACCGGGTGGCAGGCCTCGACGCCGGCGCGGAGGATTACCTGGCCAAACCGTTCGACGTCGAGGAGCTGCTCGCCCGCCTGCGTGCGCTGCGGCGCCGCCACCTCGACAGCGCGCGCAGCCTGCCGGTCGGCGGTGGCAGGCTCGACCTGGACACTCGGCAGGTCCACCGGTTCGCAGCCGACAACGACCCGGTCCGGCTCTCCGACCGCGAATGCACCCTGCTGGCGACGCTCGCGGCCCGACCCGGTCAGGTCTACAGCCGCCACGACCTGGTTGCCATCGTGTTTCCCGACGCTGAGAACGACATCGTCGTCGACACCTACGTCCACTACCTGCGCCGCAAGCTCGGCCGCGAGGTGGTGGCCACCGTTCGGGGTCGCGGCTACCAGATGGGCAGGCCGTGAAGCCGTCCAACGGTGCACCTCTCGGGGAGGCTGCCCTGGTGCATCGCGCCGCACTCCGGCTGGGCCTGCAGACCGCGGCGGCGACGCTGCTCGTCATCGCCGTGATGATCGCGGTGGTCGGCCTTTTGCTGGTGCGCAACGCCACCGCCGACGAGACGGCCCAGCTCGCGACCACCGCCGACCGTGCCGACGATGTCATCGACCCGCCGGACGGCACGTGGATCGTCATGCGCACCCGTGGTCAGCTCAGCGCGACGCGCGGGCTGCCCGCGGGGTTTCCCCTGACCACGGAGCTCGACCGGGTCGCGGCAGGCGACGGGTCGCAGGACACGACCGTCAGCATCGGCGGCCACGACTACCGTGTGCGCACACAGCCGCGCACGGGCGCGCCGGGCACGCAAGTTCAAGTTGTCCTGGACGAGGCCCCCGCCCAGGCGCGGCGCACGGCCCTGCTCGTGATCCTTACCGAGGCCGGGCTGGTCGGCCTCGTACTGACTGCGGTAGTGGGTACCTGGCTGGGCACCCGCGCCGTCCGACCGCTCCAGGTGGCGCTCGTGCTGCAGCGGCGGTTCGTCACCGATGCGGGCCACGAGCTGCGCACGCCGCTCACGCTGCTGAGCACCCGCGCCCAGATGCTGCGCCGCAAGCTCAACCGCCCGGATACGAACGCGCGCGCGGTGACCCGGGAGGTGGACGCGGTCGTCGCCGATGCCGGTCACCTGGCCGCAATCCTCGACGACCTGCTCCTCGCCGCCGACCTGCAGGCACCCGCCGATACCGTCATCGACCTGGCCCAGCTCGTCACGGCCGTGCTCGACGCCGCCCGAGCCGGTGCGGCCGAGGTAGACGTCAGCCTCGAACTCGACGCGCCCGAGCATGCGACCGTCCGCGGGATCGAGGCCGGGCTCCGCCGTGCGATCACCGCCGTCGTGGACAACGCCGTCCGGCACGCCACGACCCGCGTCCGCGTCACGGTCGCCGCGACACCCACCCAGATCGTCGTCGAGATCGCCGACGACGGGCCCGGCATCGACGCCGCACTGTTGCCGCGTGTCTTCGATCGGTTCGCGACCACGGGCACACACCGACCCGACCGAAACCGGCATTACGGCATCGGCCTCGCGCTGGTCGGCGACGTCATCGCCCGCCACGGTGGCACCGTCACAGCCGCCAATCCACCCGAGGGTGGGGCGATGTTCCGGATCGTCCTGCCGCCAGACCCCATGATGGTCTCACGGCGTTCCTGAGCGCCACGAGCCGCTGCAACCCCGCAGGATCCGGCGACTGGACACCACGACGGGCAGTCGGCGGGCTGCAGCAGCGCCTGGCTGCCGAGCCGCATCACAGGGGGCCGCCACCGCCTGCGACCCGACAACACCAACTGCGCGTCGCCAGTGTCTGCACGAGCGCACACCCTGGTCGGGCGCACGTGCGGACGGGTTCGCCACGCGAGTTCGGGTATCTCCCACGCCATTCGGCGAGCCGCGCGCAAGACCCACCTGCCTCCCGCTTCGCCACCTCGTCCCCGGTCGAGATCCACGGGACGCGTCCTGGTGCGACGCACAACACGCATGCCTCGAACGCCTGCTGCGCGACGTCCTCGTCGAGCCGACCCGCCGCCGACCACCGCGACCGCGATCCCGAAAACCGCATCATGGAACGGCTTGATCGACACTTGCAGGTCACGATGACATTACGAAGTTCGACCACGAAAATCCCCCCGAGGTCCCGGCCCGTACGTACCTGCATCACCGAGCCCGGGAGCGCGCCATGGCCATCCTTTCGACCCCGCTGGGGAAAGCCCGCTCCGGGCTCGCATTGGCGTGCGCCGCAGCGCTCACCGGAGCGTGCGGCTCGCCCGCTCCGTCGAGCGCGGCCCCGGCCACCTCCGGCCGAGCGCCGCAGACGATCACGGTCACAATGACCGAGTTCGCGTTCGCGCTCGACCGTGCTCCCAACGGGCCGGGCGCCTACGTCTTCCACGCAGTCAACGCGGGCAAGTACCCCCATGCGATCGAGCTCGACGGCGCCGGGGTATCAGACCAGACGAGCAGCACCGTGCAGCCGGGCGGCACCACCGACCTCGCCGCGACCCTGCAGGCGGGCGACCTCGACATGTACTGCCCCATCGACGGCCACCGCGCCAGGGGCATGGAGACCCACCTCACCATCGGCGCCGCGCGGCCCAGCACTAGCGGGTAATGAGAGGGGCTGTCGGTTCGGCGACCACGAGCTCCGATGTCACCGTGCGGTCCGTCCGCGCGCCCGAAACGTCGGCATGGGCGATCGAAATGTCCGACGTCGGTCGCTGGGCGCATGAGCAACCGTCCGGTATCTATATTTGATCTTTCAGCGGATCTTCGAACCGATATCTGCGCAGGTCACGATACGAGCCGGTGGTCGGGATCGAACCGACGACCTACCGCTTACAAGGCGGTTGCTCTACCACTGAGCTACACCGGCATCCCGGTCATCGTACGGGGGACGGTCGTCACGAATCCGGTGCCCGGCGGCTTGGGCACGTAGGGTCACAGGTGATGGCCGACTTCGTGGTGGTGGCCAACCGGCTGCCGGTAGACATGGAAACCCTGCCCGACGGGACGACCGAGTGGCGGGCCAGCCCCGGCGGGCTCGTCACGGCCCTGGCGCCGATGCTGCGCGGGCGCGGTGGTGCCTGGGTGGGCTGGCCGGGGGTCGCCGACGCCGCGCCCGAGCCGTTCGAGGACGACGGGCTCGTCCTCCACCCCGTCGCCCTATCCGCTCAGGATGTCGAGGACTACTACGAGGGCTTCTCCAACGGCACGCTCTGGCCCCTCTACCACGACGTCGTGGCGCCGCCCGAGTTCCATCGGCACTGGTGGCAGGCCTATGTGAAGGTCAACGATCGGTTCGCCGACGCCGTCGCCGAGGTCGCCGACGAAGGCGCCACCGTCTGGGTGCAGGACTACCAACTCCAGCTCCTCCCGGCCGCGCTGCGCGAGCGGCGGCCCGACCTGCGCATCGGGTTCTTCCTGCACATCCCCTTCCCGCCGACCGAGCTCTTTCTGCAGCTCCCCTGGCGCAAACGGATCATCGAAGGCCTGCTGGGCGCCGACCTCGTCGGCTTCCACACCCTCGGCGGCGCGCGCAACTTCCGCGCCCTCGCCACCCGTCTCGCCGACGCCACCGCCGAGCGGGGCGAGCTGCGTTACGGACGCCGCACGGTCAAGGTCGGTGCGTTCCCGATCTCCATCGATGTCCGCGCACTCGACGAGCTCGCCCGCCTTCCCGAGGTCCAGGAACGCGCCAAGGCGATCCGCGCCGAGCTCGGCGATCCGGAACACCTCGTGCTCGGCGTCGACCGGCTCGACTACACCAAGGGCATCAACGTCCGCCTGCGGGCCGTCGAGGAGCTGATGAACGAGGGCCGCGCCGACGACACCGTGATGATCCAGATCGCGACACCGAGCCGCGAGCGCGTCGAGCACTACCAACGGCTGAAGGCCGACGTCGAGCAGGCCGTCGGGCGCATCAACGGCGAGTACTCCCGGGTGGGGCATCCGGTGCTGCACTACCTGCACCAGTCGCTGCCGCGCGACCAGCTCGTCGCCTTTTTCGTGGCCGCCGACGTCATGCTGGTCACTCCGCTGCGGGACGGCATGAACCTCGTCGCGAAGGAGTTCGTGGCGAGCCGTCCCGACCTCGGGGGTGTGCTCGTGCTCTCCGAGTTCACCGGCGCCGCCACCGAGCTGAAGGACGCGCTGCTGGTCAACCCGCACGACATCGACGGGCTGAAGGCGGCCATCGTCACCGCGTTCGACATGCCCCGCGAGGAGATCAGCAAGCGGATGCGGACGCTGCGCCGACAGGTGCTCACCCACGACGTCGACCGCTGGGCGGCCACTTTCCTCGACGCGCTCGGCCTCCCGCGATGATCGACCTCTCCCGGCTGGCGGCCGCGCCGGAGCTGCTGGTTGCGCTGGACTTCGACGGCACGCTCGCGCCGATCGTCGCAGTGCCCGCCGACGCCCGCGCTCTGCCCGAGGCGCTGACCGCGATCCACGGCCTGGCCGCGCTGCCGTCCACAAGCGTCGTTTTGATGTCCGGCCGTGCGCTGGCCGACCTGGCTGCCGTATCCGGTCTCGGCCCGCCCGTCAAGCTCGTCGGCAGCCACGGCCTCGAGCCGGACGGCGGCCCCGTGCCCCTCGACGACGCGCAGCGGGCCCGGCTCGCTCAGCTGATCAGCGAGGTCGACGCGCTGGTCGACGGCGCGGCCGGGGTCCGGACCGAACGCAAGCCCGCGGGGGTGGCCGTGCATGTGCGCGGGGCGGCGCCGGACGTCGGCACGCGGGTGCTGGACGCGCTGCGCGACGGCCCCGCGTCCGCAGCGGGGATCGTCGCCACTCCCGGCAAGGCGGTGCTGGACCTCGCCGTGACCGACATGAGCAAGGGGGTCGCGCTCGACCGGATGCGCGGCACCGCCGCCGTCTTCTTCGCGGGCGACGACGTCACCGACGAGACGGTGTTCGCCCGCCTGCGGTCCGGCGACGTGGGCGTGAAGGTCGGCGAGGGGGATACGGCCGCGGCGCACCGGGTGCCCGACCCGGCCGCGCTGGTCCCGGTGCTGGAGGAGCTGCTCGCGGCCCGCCGCTGATGCGGGCACCGCCGTGATCACCGGTTGGGTGCAGATCCGGCCATATTTGGCCGCTCCGCGCGCCGAACCGGTGATCATGGGGGTGGAGTGGGGGGGCGCGCCGAACTGGTGATCATGGGGGTGG
>CAWGIV010000020.1:0-120679 GCA_963822805.1 uncultured Actinomycetota bacterium
GGAGGTTGTCCGTGGCATCGGTCAGTGGACGGAGCCCAAGCAAGTTGCGCATCGCGTCGTGCAGTTCCGTGGGTCTGCCGTCGATCAGCGCCCCCAGTTCGCTATACGAGAGGAACGGGCGGTAGGTGACCATGTCCTCGCGCCAGGCCGCGCCGTCGAAGGCCTCGCGCTCGGCGCCGGACAGCTGCCAAGTCCATTGCCGCCGCCCAACTCGTCGCCGTCGGCCCACCGGCGGGCGATGCGGGTGATGCCGGAGGCGCCTGCCGTCACGAGGTCGACACCGATGAAGGCCTTGGATGGCGAGTGCATGTTGCGCCAGCCCTTGCGCCACACCACCGTGCGCCCTGACCAACGCTTGCTGTCGCCGGTGAGCGCGAGCTCCGCCGCTTCAGCGAAGCTGGATTTCCCGGATCCGTTGCGACCGGTGACGAGCGTGAGCCCGGCCCGGGACGCAGGGGAAGGATGGCTGCCGGTCCGACCTCGCGGAAGCCCTCCACGTGAACGGCATCGAGGTAGACGTCGGGCGCGGGATCCCCGACGGGGTCGACCCTCCCGCTGCGGTGCGCCGGGCGGCCCTCGAGCGCGGCGGCGAGGGCCTCGTCACCGGCCCATGCGGCGAGGACAGGCGGGATAGTGGCTCGTCGACCGCCGGGTCGGTCTCGAGTCGTTCGGTCAGCAGGTCGTGGAGTCGCGCTCCGCTTGGTTCATGCGTCCTCCTGTGAAGTGGTCGTCGGATGCGGTGGTAAGACACTGCCCTAGCGTGAAGCGCTGGAACACAGGGCGATAAGGTCGATGCGCTCCGTTGTCGGATCGACCGTAGCGTAGATTTGTGAACGATGGCAACGGTGTTCACAAGGCGCTGGACACTCTGCTATGTTCACACCGTGACCACCGGCGACCAGGACCACGTGACGGCCGCGGCCATCGCGCGTCGCGCTGGCGTTGGCCGGGCCGCGGTGTCGAATTGGCGCAAGCGCTATGCCGAATTCCCGAAGCCCGTCGGCGGTGGTGCCAGCCCGGTGTTCTCGTGGCCGAGGTCGAGAAATGGCTCGTCGCCACCGGGAAGGCGACCAGCTCGCGACCGCCGGGCGCACCGCAACCGGCACGCAGAGCCTCGGCGACGGGCCGCTCGGCCGGACGTGTGCCTGCCCCGCCACTTGATCCAGTGCTTCGGGACCTAACACCCCGGCAATTGCTCGCGCGGGTGCTGGCCTCGCTACTGCCCCCGTTGACCGACAGCGGACTGCTCGGCGCCGCCGACGACGAGGCGGATGAGGTGTTCGACGTCGAGTTGCCGACCGTGCTGGATCCGGCGTGCGGCGAGGCGACGCTGCTCGCCGCCGTCGCCGACCGGTTCGGCGATCACGTCGAGTTGCTCGGGCAGGAGCTGGATGAGCACGCGGCCGTCCTCGGCCGCCAGCAGCTGCGTGACCATCCGTTGAGCCCGCCGTACGCGATTCTGAACAGTGACGCGCTGCGGAGCGCCCGGCCGCCGGAGGGGCGCGGCCGGGTGGACGCGGTCGTGTGCGTCGTGCCAAGGACGGCGAACCAGTGGCCCGCCGCGGAGTTGGCGGCCGACCCGCGGTGGCGGTTCGGCACCCCCGACCCGGGTGACGGGGAGCTGGCCTGGGTGCAGCACGCCGTGGCGATGCTGCGGAAGCACGGACGAGGCCGTCGTAGCGGTGTCGCCGCTGACGGGGGCGCGCCCCAGCGGCCGACTCGTGCGGGCGGCGCTGGTGCGGTCCGGGGTGCTCCGGGCCGTCGTCGCGCTGCCGACCGGGCATCGGACCGTCCGACTCCGTCCCCTCCGGCGCGGAGCAGGTGGCGGAGTCGATGCACGTGTGGATGCTGCGCCGCGACGGCGAGCATCCCGCGACCGTCCGGATGGTCGACCTGACCGGCGGTGGCCGCCCCCGCCGACGTCCCGCAGGAGCACACCGAGTGGCGGGATCTGATGGGCTCCTCGACGACACCGGCCGCTCGCTCGGTGCCGCGGATGGACCTCCTCGACGGCGACACCGTCCTGTCTCCGTCGCGGTACCTCGCAGATGGCGGGCTGGCCGGGGCGGACGAGTTGGTGCGGCTCAACGAACGGCTGCGCGGGCTCTACGCGGCCGTCGGCGCCGGGTTGCCCCGCCCGGCCGCGGCGTCGGGCCACTCGCGGCATGTGCACGTGACGCTCGGCGAGCTGGAACGGAGCGGGGCGCTGACGATCCTGTCACGCGACGCCACGCCCCGCGCAGGCGACCTGCTGTTCCGCACGCTCGGGCGCGACCCGGTGGTCGCCACGGGCACCTCCGATGACGACCGCGGCGTCGCCCAGGTGGTCGAGATCGACCCGGCCCGGCTCGACCCGCACTTCGTCGCACTGTTCGTCCGCGCCGACGCCCACTCCGTCCCCGTCGCCAACACCCACGGCGCCCTGTCCCGCGACGACCTGCGCCGCTGCCGGATACCCCGGCTGCTGCTACGCGACCAACAGATCTACGGCACCGCGTACCGGCAGCTCACCGACACCAGGGACGCCCTGCGCGCCCTGTCCATCGCGACCGGGCGCGTGCTGGACCAGAACATCCACGGCCTCGTCACCGGCGCCCTGGATCCCGCCGACTTCGCGGCACGCGGGAACATCGGTGTCGCGTCCCCGCGTCCCGTCTCCCCGCACCCCGACGACGAGAAGAGCATCAAGTGAGCCTGCCGGGTTCCGGTCCCACGCACACGCGGATGGCGAGCGACATCTGGTCGGTCGCCGACCTGCTGCGCGGCGACTACAAACGCCACGAGTACGGGAAGGTGATTCTCCCGTTCACGGTCCTGCGCCGCATCAACGCGGTGATGGAGCCGACCCGCGAGGCCGTGCGGGCCCGCGATGAAAGCCTCCCGGAGATCGGCAACAAGCGGATCCTGCTGCAGAAGGCAGCCAAGCTGCCCTTCTACAACACGTCGCGGCAGTCCTTCGATTCGCTTGTCCAGGACTCGACGAACGTGGCCAAGAACCTGCGCGACTATGTTAACGGTTTCTCTTCCAACATCCGCGAAATCCTCGACCAGTTCAAGTTCGACGCGACCATCACCGAGCTGGCGAGCGCGAAGCTGCTCTACCGGGTGGTGGGCCGCTTCGATGAGATGAAGGATTTGGAGAAGCTCTCCAGTCACGACATGGGATACGTGTTCGAGCACCTCATCCGCCAGTTCGCGGAGGCCTCGAACGAGACCGCCGGTGAGCACTTCACCCCGCGCGAGGTCATCCAGCTCATGGTGAAGCTGCTCATCGCCCCCGACGCGGAGGCCGTGCAGGACCCCGGCAAGGTGATCAACGTCCTCGACCCGGCCTGCGGCACGGGCGGCATGCTCACCGCGGCCCAGGACCAGATCAAGGCCCTCAATCCCGACGCGCGCGTGTACCTGTTCGGGCAAGAACTCAATGGCGAGTCATGGGCGATCTGCCAGTCGGACATGCTGATGAGCGACCAGGGCGGCACGGTGGCGTTCGGCAACTCGTTCAGCGACGACGCCCACCACCGCACCTTCGACTACATGCTCGCCAACCCGCCGTTCGGCGTGGAGTGGAAGAAGGTCAAGGAGGACGTCGAGGACGAGGCCGAACTCGGCTACGGCGGCCGCTTCGGGGCGGGCCTGCCGCGGATCAACGACGGCTCGTTCCTGTTCCTGCAGCACATGCTGAGCAAGATGGTGCCCGCCGAGAAGGGCGGCTCCCGGCTCGCGATCGTCTTCAACGGCTCGCCGCTGTTCACCGGGGCCGCGGAGTCGGGGGAGTCGAGGATCCGGCAGTGGATCCTGGAGATGGACTACCTCGAAGGCATCGTCGCGCTGCCCGACCAGCTCTTCTACAACACCGGCATCTCCACCTACTTCTGGATCCTGTCCAACCGCAAGCGGCCCACGCTCAAGGACAAGGTCGTGCTGCTGGACGCTCGCGACCAGTGGGAGAAGATGCGCAAGTCCCTCGGCGACAAGCGCAAGCAGATCAGCGAGCCGCAGATTGACCACATCACAGAGCTCTACGCCCACGCCCTCGACATTGCCGCCGATCCGGAGCATGCCGACCACGCGAAGGTGAAGGTCTTCCGCACCCGCGACTTCGGCTACCACCGCATCACGGTCGAGCGTCCGCTCAAACAGCGCTTCGAGATCACCGACGACACCCTCGCCGCGCTGGAGAACGCCCGCGCCTTGTCCAAATGGGACGGGCGGGACGTGCTGGTCAAGGCCCTACGGCCGCTAACGGGGTCGACATGGTGGACGAAGCGCGAGGCCGCTGACGCCCTGCGGGCCGCCGTCGCCGGCGCGGGTGGTACGTGGCCGACCCCGGCGTCCCTGGTGAAGGGCATCTGGGGCGCGGTCGCCGTCTCCGATCCGGAGGGCGAGGCGCAGAAGTCCAAGGGCGAGGTGCTGCCCGACCCGGACCTGCGCGACTTCGAGAACATCCCTCTCGACGAGGACATCGACGAGTATTTCGCCCGCGAGGTCACCCCACACGTCCCCGACGCCTGGATCGACCGGAACAAGACGAAGATCGGCTACGAGATCCCCTTCACGCGCCACTTCTACGTCTACACCCCCCCCGTCCGCTGGAGGAGATCGACGCCGAGCTGCAGCAGTTGGAGGAGCAGATCCAGAAGCTGCTCGGTGAGGTGACCGCAGTAGTGTGGAAAGAGATTGCCCTGAAGCGCTTGTTTCGGGTCGTAAATGGAGGGACGCCATCGGCTGACGAGCGGAACTGGGGTGATGAGATCGCGTGGGCGACGCCGGTCGATGTGGGATCCGTCGACGGGCGTTATTTGAAGTCGACGCTTCGGAGTCTGACTCGGGAGGGCGTACGATCGGGCTCTCGCACGATCGCGGCTGGTTCTCTTATCTTGTCCACGCGTGCTCCTATCGGATACGTCGCACAGTGTGTCGGCGAAATCGCTGTTCAATCAAGGCTGCAAGGGATTGGAGCCGCTCGTCGAGCTTGACTTGCGGTACTTTTCCTATCAGCTTGTGGCGCGAAAGCCTGATCTCAATTCCTTGGGGGCGGGCTCGACCTTCAGCGAACTGTCGACGGACATGCTGGCGGCTCTACAGGTGAAAGTGCCAACAGTCTTGGAGCAGCGTCGGATAGCTGACTACCTTGATGCCGAAGTATCTAAGATTGACGCCTTGATGAGCACTCGCACTTCGATGCGAGCGGCGCTGTTGAGTCGCCGTCAATCAGTCAACATCATGCTTATAAGCGGGCGACTACTCCGATGAAAAGAAGAACTCTCAGCTAGCCTGGACGCTCCAAATCCCGGCGTCGTGGACCTCGGTCAAGCTGAGTTACGTCGCCAAGTTGGGCAGCGGGCACACGCCGAGCCGAAACAAGCCAGAATGGTGGCTAGACTGCTCGATTCCTTGGGTAACAACGGGCGAGGTCAGTCAAATGCGCTCTGATCGCTTAGAATACCTGTTCGACACCCGGGAGAAGATTAGTCAGGTCGGGATGGAGAACAGCTCCGCCGAAATTCATCCGAAGGGGACTGTCGTGCTTTGCCGCACCGCGGCCTCTGCTGGGTATTCAGCGATCATGGGAACCGACATGGCGACCAGTCAGGACATCGCTACGTGGACGTGTAGTCCGCGCTTGAAGCCAGAGTACCTGCTCTGGTGTTTGCGTGCGATGCGGCCCGATCTGCTGGAGCGACTTGCCATGGGGTCCACCCACAAGACAATCTATATGCCGGACTTGCAAGGCCTACGCATCCCGCTACCTGACGTGCGAGAGCAGGAACGGATCGTTGCTCAGATCCGGCGAGAAAACGCGCACATCGACGCAGCAATTGATGCCGTGGATCGGCAAGTGGGACTGCTTGCTGAGCGTCGCCAGGCACTTAATCACTGCCGCAGTAACTGGGCAGATCGACGTGTCGACAGCGTCAGGAGTGACGCTATGAGCCCCGGCATGCACACGGAGCGGGCGTTCGAGGACGCCGTCTACGAATTGGTCCAGGAGCAAGGCTGGCACCCCGGCCCCGCGAACTGGCGACCCGAGCTGGGCATCGACACCGGCGCCCTGCTGCAGTTCGTCGGCGCCACGCAGCAGCAGGCGTGGGACGACCTCATCGAGCGCTACGGCGGCGACCAGGGCATGACGCAGCGGCAGTTCTACCAGCGCGTCGCCTCCGAGATCGACAACCGGGGCATCCTCGATGTGTTGCGGCAGGGGGTGAAGGACCGGGGCGTGCAGATCGACCTCGCCTACTTCCGTCCGGGTCACACCCTCGCCGCCGACGCGATGAGGGAGTACCGCCACAACGTACTCACGGTCGCGCGGCAGCTGTACTTCTCCGCGAAGCACCCGAACCAGTCCGTCGACCTGGCCTTGTTCGTCAACGGCCTCCCCGTCGCCTCGGTGGAGCTGAAGAACCCGAACACCGGGCAGGGCACCGACCAGGCCATCGCGCAGTACCGGTCCCGCGACGTCCACGACCTGTTCTTCGCCAAGCGGGCCGTGGTGCACTTTGCCGTCGACCCGGACCGCGCGTTCGTGGCGACCCGGCTGACGGGCAAGGACACGCAGTTCCTGCCGTTCAACATCGGCACCAACGGCCCGGGGAACAGCGGTGGCGCAGGCAACCCGGCCCCGTCGCCGGGGGAGTACGCCGTGGCGTACCTGTGGGAGCAGATCTGGCAGCGGGACAACTGGCTGGAGATCCTGCAGCGGTTCGTGCACGTCCAGGCCCCGGACAAGAAGGGTGCGAAGACCAACCCCCACACGGCGACGCGGATCTTCCCGAGGTTCCACCAGTGGCACGCCGTGCGGGAGCTGATCGACCACGCCCAGCGGGAGGGCGCGGGGCACAGCTATCTCGTCCAGCACTCCGCGGGCTCGGGCAAGTCCAACACCATCGCCTGGCTTGCGCACCGGCTCTCGAACCTGTTCGACGCGCATAACGAACCGGTGTTCCACAAGACCGTCGTCATCACCGACCGGACCGTGCTGGACCGGCAGCTGCAGCGCACGATCTACCAGTTCGACCACACCCCCGGCGTCGTCAAGAAGATCGACGAGAACTCGATGCAGCTCGCGGCCGCGCTCACCGACTCCACGTCGAAGATTGTGATCTCGACGCTGCAGATGTACCCGTACGTCCTGGACAAGATCGCGGGCGCCGACCTGCGCGGCCACCGCTATGCCGTGATCATCGACGAGGCGCACAGCTCCCAGGGCGGTGAGGCGGCGTCGCGGCTGAAGGAGGCCATCGGCGCCAACGCCGAGCGGCGCAGTGCCGAGGACGGAGGCGACGAGGACGAGGCCACCTACCGCACCCGCGTGCGGGGCAAGCAGCCCAACCTGTCGTACTTCGCGTTCACGGCCACCCCGAAGTCGGGCACGCTGAAGCTGTTCGGCACTCCCGACCCGCAGGAACGCGACCCGGAGACGGGTGAGCCGAAGCGGGTGCCGTTCCACGTGTACTCGATGCGCCAGGCCATCGAGGAGGGCTACATCCTCGACGTCCTGGCCAACTACATCACGTACGAGACGAAGTGGCGGCTGCGCAACGCGGCCGTCGATGCGCAGGAACGCTCCCGCCTGGACGATCCCGAGGTCGACGAGCGCAAGGCCAAGGCCGCGCTGGTCCGCTTCGCCCAGCAGCACCCCACCGCGAAGGCGCAGAAGGCGAAGCTGATCGTCGAGGACTTCCGGGACAACATCGCCGGGCGTCTCGGCGGACGGGCCAAGGCGATGGTGGTCACCGGCAGCCGCAAGGACGCGCTGGAGCACTACCAGGCCATCCGCCACTACGCTGACAAGGCGTGGCCAGGTTTGGGCGTGCTTGTCGCGTTCTCCGGCACGCTCGAGGACCCCGACACAGGAACCGAGTGGACTGAGGCGCAGCTCAACGGGTTCCCCGAGACCCGGCTGCCCGAGGCGTTCGGCTACGTGAAGGCCGACGACCCGCAGGCCGCCGCGCGCAACCGGGACGAGTACCGGCTGCTGGTCGTGGCCGAGAAGTACCAGACGGGTTTCGACCAGCCGTTGCTGTGCGGCATGTACGTGGACAAGAAGCTCGACGGCGTCGCGGCCGTGCAGACCCTCTCGCGGCTCAACCGCATCCACCCGCTCAAGTCCCAGGACGATGTGCGGGTGCTCGACTTCGCCAACTCCGCCGAGTCGATGGAGGAGTCGTTCAAGCCCTGGTTCGAGCGGACGATCACCGACGAGGCCGACCCGAACATCCTTTACCGCATGCAACAGGAGGTTATGCAGTACGCAGTGGTGGCCGTGCCGGAGATGGAGGCGTTCGTGACGGCGGCGGGCGAGGCGCCCGCCGGGTACCTGCCCCCCTCGGCCGAGAACGCCCTGCACGCCAAGCTGCACCAGTACCTGCAGCCCGCGATCGACCGGTTCACCGCGCTGGAGACCGACGACCAGCGCAAGGACTTCCGCAGTGACCTGCGCTCCTACGTGCGCGCCTACAGCCTGTTCGCGCAGGTCCTGGATTGGGGCGATCGCGACCTGGAGCGGCTCTACCAGTACGGCGCCAAACTGCTGCTGCGGTTGCCGGGAGAGGCTCCGGTAAAGGTCGACATCGGTGCCGCCGACCTGAGTCACTTCCGGTTGGAGCACACTGGAGACCACAACGTCTCGCTCACCGAGGGGGGCGACGTGTCCGTGCGCGGCCACGCCGCCGATGGCGGCCGCCCCCGCGAACCCGAGACGGCGCTGCTCTCGGAGATCATCGCCGAGCTCAACGACCGCTTCGGCCTCGACCTCGGCACCTCGGACGAGATCCTTGTCATTCAGCAGGTCGTTGGCCTCGTCGAGGACCCGGCGATGCGGCAGATCGCGCTCATGAACGACGAGAGCCGCTTCGGGCAGGTCGCCGACGACCGCCTCGACGACATCGTCGCCGAGAACGCCGAGCGCAACACCGAGTTCATGAAGATCTACTTCGACAACGACGAGTTCCGCAAGGAGATCAAGGCCGCCGCCCGCCGGCGCGCCTATCAGATCATCACCGCCCCTGCCCGCGACGACGCTCTTGCGAAGCTACGGGCCGAGATGAACCGCGCCACGGGAGGTTGAGGGCGTGATCGGGGAGGAGGGCGAGCTGGTCGTCTACCGCAGCGAGGCCGGGCACACCCACGTCCAGCTGCGGGCGGTCGAGGGCACCGTATGGCTTACCCAAGCTCAGATCGCGGCGCTCTACGACACGTCCGTGTCCAACATCGCGCACATCATGCGGCGCGTCCTGGACGACGGCGAAGTGACCCAGGCAACTATTGACTCTGAGTCAAAGGTTCAGCAGGAGGGCTCTCGGGCCGTCCGGCGTGAGGTCAAGATCTACAACCTGGAGATGGTGCTCGCCGTCGGATACCGCGTCACCAGCCCGCAAGCTGTGCACTTCCGGCAGTGGGCGACGACCGTTCTGCGCGAGTATCTCGTCAAAGGCTTCGTGCTCGACGACCGGCGGCTCAAGGACGCTCGCGGGACCGACTACTTCGACGAGCTGCTCGAACGCATCCGGGACATCCGGGCGTCCGAGAAGCGCTTCTACCAGAAGGTCCGCGACGTGTTCGCTACCAGCAGCGTCGACTACGACAACACGTCGGACGCTGCCAGGACCTTCTTTGCAGAACAAGCTGTGCTTTGCGGTCACTGGCCATACTGCCGCGGAACTCGTGGTGAAGCGGTGCGACCCGAACGCTGTGAACCTCGGCTTGCTCACCTGGGACGGTGATCGGGTCCGCAAGGGAGACGTCGCGGTCGCGAAGAACTATCTCACCGAGCCCGAGGTGTCCGAACTCAACCGGCTCACCACGATGTTCCTCGACTTCGCCGAGGACCGGGCCCGGCGGCGCCAGGAAGTCCGCATGGTCGACTGGGTGACGCAGACCGACCGCTTCCTGGTCTTCAACGAACGCGAGGTGCTCGACGGACCCGGCCGGATGTCGGCGGAGTCCGCCAAAGAGATCACCGCCGGGCGATACGCCGAGTTCGAGCAGCGTCGCCGCGCGGAGGAGGCCGAGCGGGCCGCCTTGGAGGCATGGGACGACCTGCACGAGCTGACCGCCATCGAGCGCGGCCTGCCCGACGCGGAGGAGGACGAGCCGTGACCTCGGCCCCGCCCCCCGACCGGATCCTGGCTGGCCGCTACCGCATCGACGGTCGGATCGGTCGGGGCGGCATGGGCGAGGTGTTCCACGGTTACGACGAGCGCCTCGACCGGCCGGTGGCCATCAAGATGCTGCGCCAGCCCACCACGGCGGCGGGCGACGGTAGCCCGGAGGCGCTGGAGCTGCTCGACGCACAACGTCGAGACCGTGTCCGTTTCCTGCGCGAGATCCGCACGGCGGCGCGGCTGGAACATCCCGGCACCCCCGCCGTATACGACACCGGGACCGAGCAGCAGCCCGACGGCAGCGAGCAGGTCTGGCTGGTTATGCAGCTGCTGCGCGGCTCAACGCTGGAGACATTGCTCGACGCAGCCGTCTACGACGGTGACGCCACCCCGCCGGTGGCGTGGGCCGCAGCGATCGGGGCCGCGGCGGCACTCGTTCAGCTGCGGTACTTCGTCCACCATGCCGCCCGCATTGACGAGAGGGGGCTGGACACGCGGTTCGTGATCGCGCAGCTGCTCGCCGCCGAGGGCCTGCTCGACGAGGCGCACGCCGAACTGCAAGTCCTCCGCCCCGCGTTCGAGCAACGCTATGGGCCGGGATCGGTACACGTCCGCAACCTGGACCGGCAAGCCGACAGGATGCGACGCCCCGATGTGTCGTGACAACAACCCGGCGAGGCCAAGACGTGCCGGTCCCCGCAGGCTGCAGAAGACACCCGATCAGGTCGACGTGTCACGCGCGGGCTGGCGTCACCGACAGCAAGGACGTCGGCACCTCGATCCTCCCGGCGCGACCGCGGAACGCTTCGAGATCGTCAAGTGGTCGACGACGACACCGCTACGACGCCGCCGCCGACATCATCGCCCGCGCGATGACGAGTCTTCATCCCGCCATCGCCGGACCGGCTGGCCCGGGGGAGGCGGAGCCGATGGCACGCGACCTGCTCGACGACATCGCGACCGTGCTGCGGGTCGATCAGTTCGACCCGCCGAAGGTCCCGGCCGCCGACCTCCCGGCCCGGCTGCGCACACTGGCGCCGGACTGGGCGCCTACCGGACGATCAACGGGCTGGACATCCGCCGCTACCTCGCTGCCAAGCACGGCGTCAAGCTCGCAACGACCGGACGCAAGTACCCCGTCGACCCGGCCGCGATCCGAGATGCCATCGCCCGACGCGACGCGTCCGCCGGCATGGACGGTGGAGCATGACGGGGCGGGGGAGGAGCAGGCCGATGGTCGGCTGCGCGCTGCGGTCGGTCGGAGTGAGTGCAGTCGTCTCGGTCGTCGCCCGAAGCCAGCCTAGGGCATGGTCGGCCACGTCTGAAGGCGACCGGTTCACTTCACTTTCGACGTCACTTCCGCAGGTCAGCGCCGCGAACAGCGCCGGGCACCGGCGGATGAAGAACTTCACTCGGCCGGGCCGACCTCACTCGGCGACGCACTCCTTCGGCGACGTACGCACGGCGGTGGACCATGGGTCAAGGACGACGGCACGATTCAGGTCCTTGGTGAGCATGCAGTCGTGGTCCGCTGATGAACGGGGGCGCCCCACTCCAGCTTCATGTTAAGAGGGGGGCTGTGGTGATTCGCGCGACAAGTCTCGGGGCCAGTGTCGCCTCACGTGGGGAACGGCTTGGGTCGGCGATGCGGTCTCGGAGTAGCGCCAGGACTTGTTCGCCCATCTCCCACCGGGGGTAGTCGATGGTGGAGAGTCCGACGAACTCGGATTGGGCGATGGTGGTGTTGTCGAACCCGATCACCGCGATCGATGTAGGCACGGCGAGTTCGAGTGAGCGAGCCGCGGACAGTACGCCCAGGGCCGACGAGTCGTTGGCGGCGAAGATGGCGCTCGGTGGGCGTTGTGCTGTGATTAGTTTGAGCGCGGCGGCGTGGCCTGTTCGCTCGGTGTAGTCCCCTGTCGCGACGACGGCCTGCCGTGCGAGGTGGTGCTCGTGCATGGTCGTCAGGAACTGCTCGCGGCGAAGTGCAGCTCCTGCGCCGGCTCCGCCGTCGATGTGGGCGATGCGCCGGTGTCCGAGGGCGATGAGGTGCTCGGTCGCGAGGGCCGAGCCTGCGGCGTCGTCGACGGTGACCCAGTCGACTCCGTCGAGGCGCCGGCCTGCGACGACGGTGGGGACCTCGGAGGCGAGTCGTTGGATCTCGGGTGCCGGGAGCTGGGAGCCGAGCAGGGCCAGCCCGTCGACGCGGTGCGCTAGGAACCCTTCGACGGCGGCCCGCTCTCGGTCAGGATCGTGGAAGCCTGAGGCAAGAAGGAGTTGCTCCGGCTCGCCCTGCAACGCTGAGGCCAGTCCGTCGAGCATCTCGGCGTAGAGCGGGTTGTGCAGATCCGAGAACACCACCCCGATCGTCCCGGTCCGGCTCCGCGCCAATCGGCTGGCGTTGACGTTCGGCCGGTAACCCAGCTCGGCCGCGACCTGCAGGATCTGCGCCCGACGTGCCGCGGAGACCTTCGGCGAGTTCCTCAGCGCCATGCTGACCGCGGCACGGGACACCCCCGCCCGAGCCGCCACGTCGTCCATCGTCACAGCCACGCCCGCCACCCTTCACGTCTTGACAACCCCGGTGAAGCGCTTCACCATACCGGGTGAAGCGCTTCACCGGCGCTCATTGACGTTGCCAACGCGGTCCGTCCACCCGGTCGGCTGCCCAGCGAGAGGAAGTCGATGAAGATCATTGGATCGGGGGGATCGCTCCGCGTGCTCGCCGCCGTGGTGGCGGTGTCTGCCGTACTTGCAGGTTGCAGCAGCCAGGGCGGCGCACAGAGCCAGGGCGCTGCTCCCGGAGCCGGTGGTGGCGGGGGCGGTACCGGCCAGAAGTACACCATCGCGATGATCACCCACGAGGCGCCCGGCGACACGTTCTGGGACAAGGTGCGTGCCGGGGCCCAGCAGGCGGCCAAGAACGACGGCGTCGAGCTGAAGTACTCCAACGACCCGGACGGCACCCACCAAGCCACGCTGGTGCAGAACGCGATCGACAGCAAGGTCGACGGGATCGCCGTCACCCTGACCCAGGTCGACGCCGTCGGCCCGGTCGCCCAGAAGGCCGTGCAGGCGGGCATCCCGGTCGTCGCCTTCAACGGCGGCATCACTGACTACCAGAAGTTCGGCATCGGCATGTATTTCGGCTCCGATGAGGACGTCGCAGGCCAGGCCGTCGGTCAGCGCCTTACCCAGGCGGGAGGCACCGGCAAAGCGATCTGTGTGATCACCGAGCAGGGCAGCGTCGCGCTGGAGGCCCGCTGCGCCGGGGTGAAGAAGACCTACCCGAACACCGAGATCCTCTATGTCAACGGCACGGACCTGCCCTCGGTCCAGGCGACCCTCGGCGCGAAGCTGCAGCAGGACCCGTCGATCAGCACCATCGTCGCGCTCGGCGCACCGTTCGCGCTGGCCGCGATGAAAGCCAAGACCGACGCGAAGAGCCAGGCCAAGATCGTCTCCTTCGACCTCAACTCGGACCTCGTCAAAGCGATCAAGGACAAGCAGGTCGAGTTCACCGTCGACCAGCAGCCCTACGTCCAGGGCTACATGGCCGTTGACGCGCTGTGGCTCAACCTCGTCAACGGCAACGACCTCGGCGGCGGCAAGCCGGTGCTGACCGGCCCGTCATTCGTCGACAACACCAACATCGACAAGATCGCCGGATTCGCTGCGCACAACACTCGCTAGCAGAGCCTCGGGGGGAGCCGGCATCGGTCGGCCCCCCGACCCGTCACCACTGGAGCCCGGCCATGCCCGCGACCACCACTCCGAGTGGCGTCTCGATCCACTACGACACCTTTGGTAGTCCTGATCACGCCGCCATGCTGCTGATCCAGGGGCTCGGCGCGCATATGCTCGGCTGGCACGAGGAGTTCTGCCGACGACTCGCCGACCGTGGCTACCACGTCATCCGCTTCGACAACCGTGACGTCGGGCTTTCGCATAAGTTCCCAGACGGCGGCTACGCCCTTGCCGACATGGCGGATGACACCGCCGGTCTGCTCGACGCCTTAAACATCGATAGAGCACACATCGTCGGCCAATCAATGGGCGGCGTGATCGCTCAATACCTCACGCTCAACTACCCGAGCAGGGTGCTCTCGCTCACCCTCGTCTACAGCACACCGAACACCGACTTCATCCACGGTATCGACTTGCTCGCCGGGCGGCTCCAAGCGAATTCTGCCCGCAATCGGGACGAAGCCATCGAACTCTTCGTGCAGAACGAGGCCGCCTCCGCCTCACCGCGCTACCCGAGAGACCTCAGCTGGATCCGCGAACTCGGCGGTCTGATGTACGACCGCTGCTACGACCCCGGCGGCGTCCAACGACAGACCGAGGCGCTGCAGAACTCCGAAGACCGCACCCTGCTCCTGCCCCGAATCACCGCACGCACAACCATTATTCACGGGTCCGACGACAAACTGATCGACCCTGCGGCCTCCACCGTCATGCACACCCTCATCGACAACTCCACGCTGACGATCTACCCCGGCGTGGGGCATGAGTTGCCCGAAGCCCTCTGGGATGAGTTCGTCGACAAGATCTGCGAAAGCAGCCAAAATCGGCGCGCATGTGGATGCGAGATATGACCAGCATTCGGGGTCGCGAGTGAAAGGTCCGCACTGAACTCCGCGGACGGCGACGGGCCAAATCTGCATGCCGGGCTCGCAATTCCCACATTGATCAACTTCAACATTCGAAGGAATCTGTCGGCGCTCTGTGCGTCAACGACTGATCGTGCGGCCGACCCGTTTCGGTAAAGCAATCCATAGCCGCCTGACTTGACGGCTTATCCGGCAATTCCCGTGAACCGAAAGGGCATCGATGCTCCACACGAAGAAGCTGGTGACCGCGGCCATCGCAGGGCTGCTCCTCACCGTGACCGCCTGCAGCAGCCAGGGCGGCGCGCAGAACACACCTGGCGCTCCAGGTTCTGCTGGCGGCAAGAGCTACACGATCGCGATGGTCACCCACGAGGCCCCGGGTCGACGTTCTGGGACCGCATCCGTGCAGGCGCCGAGCAGGCCGCCAAGCAGCACGGCATCGACCTCAAATACTCGAACGACCCCGACTCCGGCAGGCAGGCCACACTGATCCAGAACGCGATCGACAGCAAGGTCGACGGCATCGCGGTAACCCTGGCCAACCCCGCCGCGGTCGGCCCCGGCCTGCAGAAGGCCACCCAAGCCGGCATTCCCGGCGTGGTGTTCAACTCCGGCATCGACAAGTACCAGCAGTACGGCGCCAGCATGTACTTCGGCTCCGACGAGAGCCTCGCCGGGCAGAGCGCCGGTCAGCGGCTCGCCAAGGAGTCCCCGGGCGGCAAGGCCCTCTGCGTGATCCACGAGCAGGGAAACAGCTCGCTGGAAACCCGCTGCGCCGGCGTCAAACAAGGACTCGCGAACACCGAGAACCTGCAGGTCAATGGTCAAGACCTCCCCTCGGTGCAGCAGACCATCCAGGCCAAGCTCGTCCAAGACACCTCGATCACCGACATCGTCACCCTTGACGCTGGCATCGCGGGCGCCGCCGTGCAGGCTCAGGCCGCCGCCGGCACCAACGCGAAGATCGTCACCTTCGATCTCAGCCCCGATGTCGTGCAGGCGATCAAAGACAAGAAGATCGAGTTCTCCGTCGACCAGCAGCCCTACCTGCAGGGCTACGAGGCGGTCGACTCGCTTTGGCTGCAGCTGACCAACGGCAACGACATCGGGGGCGGCAAGCCGACGCTCACCGGCCCGTCATTCGTCGACGCCAGCAATATCAACAAGATCGCAGGCTTCGCCGCGAAAAACACTCGCTGACCGCACGCGTCGAGAGCCGTTCCGAACTCAAAAGGGTGGCTCTCGACGCAACAACCTTCCGGGCACTCACTCGTGTCAAAGGGACGCCTCGGTCCGATCGGTAGCCGGCTACGCGGTTGCTGCTGGCGCGCACCGAAACGTGGCTGGCCGAACTGCTCGCCGCCACCGAGCCGCCCGAGCATCGGCGGCTCGTGCACACCTACGCCACCTGGCGGGTGATGCGGCGTCGCCGGCTGCCTGCTGCTGTTCGGTCAACAACAGTCCCGGATCGCCGTCATGACCACCAACCAGGTCAGCAACCGCGACGGAGAGGTGTTCGTTCGCTTCGGCCGCCATGACCTGCCCGTCCCGGAACCGCTGGGCGCGCTGCTGCTTCGGTTGCTCGCCGACGGCAAGTCGCACACCGGGATCGGTTCACCGGCCCAAAGCCGATGGCTGATTCCCGGTGGCATGCCCGGACAGCCCATCACCGCATCCCGGCTGGCCGAAAGACTGCGAACACTCGACATCCTCACCCAAGCCGCCCGCCGGGCGACCCTCCTCGACCTGGCCGTCCAACTCCCCGCTGCCGTGCTCGCCGACCTGGTCAACCTGCACCCCACCACCGCAGCGAAGTGGATGCACCAAGCCGGAGGCGACTGGACCCGCTACGCGGCCGAACTCGCCCGAACCCGCGATCACCAACCCTGCGAATACCCCTGAGCCGGCCATGATCATAAGGCCCTAAACCACGGGGTCAGAACATTGCTCTCTACCAGTTTCGACGACGGTGTTCCGCCGAACATGGTCCAGCGGGTCATGGGTTACGAGCGATCGTCAACGACCCTGGATCTCTACACGCGTAGGACCGACCAGCGACCGCATCCTGCGTGCGCTCGACGACCCGGACGATCCCGACGATGACGGCCCGGACGACGGCGCTTCGCCGGCTCTCGCTCCGACTTAGACCTGGTCTCATAGTTCTTTCTGCACGAGTCGGAGGAGGTGCCGTCTCAGGCGTTGCGCGGTCCGGCGGAACGCCGACGGGCGGGCTCAGCCCGTAGTGCCGGCCGAAGGCGCGGGTGAAGGTGGCGGCGTGCCGTCCGTGTGACGTCGGGGGTGGCCATCCAGGGCGAAATGACCGGGGACGTCGGGCCTGGAGGATGTACCCATGGACTCACCGGAGGACGGCACCTCCTGGCTGCGCGACGCGGTCTTCTACGAGATCTACCCCCAGTCGTTCGCGGACTCCGACGGTGACGGGATCGGCGATCTCCCCGGGGCGCTCGCTCACCTGGACCACCTGGCCTGGCTGGGCGTGGACGCGGTGTGGTTCAACCCGTGCTTCGCCTCGCCGTTCCGGGATGCGGGCTACGACGTCTCCGACTTCCTCACCATCGCGCCGCGGTACGGGACGAACGACGACATGGTCGCCTTCGTCGAGGCCGCCCGGCGCCGTGGCATCCGCGTCCTGCTCGACCTGGTGGCGGGGCACACCTCGGTCGAGCACGCCTGGTTTCGGGCCTCGGCCGCCGATGAGGGGGACGACCGCTTCATCTGGGCGGACCGGCCCGGTCCGGACCTCGTGCCCTCCCCGGGCCCGCGGTCGGGCTACTACTTGAAGAACTTCTTCGACGAGCAGCCGGCGCTGAACTACGGCTACGCCCGGCTCGATCCCGAGCAGCCGTGGCGACAGCCCGTCGACGCCCCGGGACCGCAGGCCAACCGGGCCGCGCTACGGGAGATCATCGGCTACTGGTGTGACCGCGGTGTCGCCGGTTTCCATGTCGACATGGCCTACTCGCTGGTCAAGGACGATCCCGGGTATGCGTGGTCGGCCGAGCTGTGGCGGGAGCTGCGCGAGTGGCTGGCCATCGCTCATCCGGGCGCGGTGCTGCTCCCCGAGAGCGAACGCAGAGCTCCCCGCGACATCGGGGTGCGCGGCGGCTTCGACGCGGACTTCTTCGTCGTGAACCAACAGGAGCACAGCGCATTGTTCAACAACGGCGGCGCCGGCACGCTGCCGTGGCTGCCCGAGCACCACGGCTGCTTCTTCGACGCCGACGGTGCCGACGGGGCGGCGCGGACGGCCCTGAGCATGTTCCTGCGGTTGTGGGAGCAGCACCGGGCCGCTGCGGGTTCCGACCGGCTCGTCATCGTGCCGTCGTCGGACCACGACTACTCCCGGCTCGTCACCGGCTCCCGGACATCAGAGCAGCTCGGAGCGGCGTTCGCGTTCCTGCTCACCTGGGGTTCGGTCCCGTCGGTCTACTACGGCGACGAGATCGGCACGCGCTACGTCGACGGCCTGGCCGACCACGAGGGCAGCGTGTGCTTCCCCGGCTACAACCGTTCCGGCTGCCGGACCCCGATGCAGTGGGACGACGCCCTGCCCAACGCGGGTTTCTCCACGGCGCCGCCCGACCGGCTCTACCTCCCGCAGGACCCGGCACGGCCTCGTCCGACGGTCGCCGCCCAGCGCGACGATCCCGACTCCCCCCTGAACCGGGTTCGCCGGCTCGTCCGGCTCCGGCGGGAGACACCGGCACTGCGCACCGCCTCGACCGAGGTCCTTACCCGGGGATACCCGTTCAGCTACCTCCGGGGCGGCTCGCACCTCGTGGTCGTCAACCCCGGCCGTAGCCGCGTCACCGCCCGGCCGCAGGCGTTGCTAGGGCGCACGGTCATCCCGCTGGAGGTCAGCGGGGTCCGCGCGGACGACGGCGAGATCGACGCCGACGGGTTCGGCTACGGCGTCTTCAACCTCGGGTGACCGGCGGCTCTCGAGGCGGGAGCAGCGCGTCCGTGCTCAAGCAGGAACAAGCACAACGGCCTAAATGCCAAATGCTCCGGGAATGCTCCGGCCATCACCCCAACAAGATCAAACGGCCTGGCCGGAAGCTCTCGAAAGAGGCCCCTGACCAGGCCGTCTGCTGGTGGGCGATACTGGGATCGAACCAGTGACCTCTTCGGTGTGAACGAAGCGCTCTCCCCCTGAGCTAATCGCCCAGCGGGGACGACAGTACAGCACTGCCCATGGCGGCAGGCGGGGCCCTCAGGCGGAGAGCGCCCCCGAAGCCACCACGTCGGTCGGCACGGCCGGGGGTGTCCGGCCGGGCTCCAGGGAGATGGCGTAGGCGCCGAACGGCTGCGGGCCGGGGGAGCCGACTGTCTGCGGGCCGGCGTCGCTTTCGTTCACGTCGAACACCCCGAGCGGCTGCGGGGCGGACGAGGCGTTCTTGAGCCCCCACAGGACGTAGATCTGGTCGGCGCTGTTGGCGGTCAGACCGATTGTGTAGACGGTCCGCTGGCTGCCTGCGACGACCACAGCCGCGACGGCCGTGCCGTCCGGGCGAGCCAGCAGCGCGTGGGAATATCCCGGTCGAGCGAGATCCTGCACGAGCGCGGTGGTGCTGGACACCTGCGACGACGCGGTGGCGAGCTGCCGTTGGAGTTGGACCGTCCGCAGCCCGAGACCGCCGATGGCGACGACAGCCACCGCCGCCATCGTGGCCGCGACCAGACGGCCCGGGGTGATGCGCCTACTCCGGGGCGTCGGACTCGTCGGGCGGGGGTTGTCCGGGACCGGACCCGCGGCACCTGCCGGACGTGCCGCTCGCGGCTGACGAGGAGCGGGCGCCCGCTGCTCGGCCGTCTGCGGTCGGACCTGTGGGGTTGCCGCCGCGGCGTCGAGGATCGAGCCGCGCAGTCGCGCCGGCGGGTCAACCTGCTCCACTCCCGTGGCGAGCTGCGCCATCACGGCTTCGGCATCTCGGACCGCGGCGCGGCACTCGGAGCACGTCCGTACGTGACGCTCCACGTTGATCTCTTCCTCGGGCTCCAGCGCATGCAGCGCCCAGCCGAAGGCCTGCTCCGTACGGGTGCACGTCGAACGCGGCTCGGTCATCGCGCACCTCCCCCGAAATCCGGTGCGACCTCAACCAAAAGTGGGCCGAGCACATTACGTAGTCGTTGTATCCCGGTGAACATCCGGGACTTGACGGTGCCGAGCGGCACGCCCATCAACGTCGCGACCTCGCGCTGCGTGTATCCGCCGTAATAGGCGAGGGCGAGGGCCTCGCGCTGCTCGTCGGGCAGGCGGCCGAGCGCGTCGCGGACCTGACCCGCGACGACCGCCCCCAGGGCCGCCTGGTCCGCACCCGGCCCCGGGGTCGACGACCACTCCTCGCCGTCTTCGGCCGCCGGAACGGTACGACGGCGGATGGCACTCTCACGGCGCACCGCATCGACCGCCTTGTGATGGACGAGGGTGAGCAGCCAACTGCCGAACGCGCCCCGCATCGGATCGAAGCGGCCGGGTTCCCGCCAGAAGGCGATGAAGACCTCCTGGACGACGTCCTCGGCGAGCCCCTCGTCCGCGCAGACGCGTCTGGCCAGTGAGAACGCGGGTCTGGCCCAACGGTCGTACAGGTCCGCGAGCGCCCGCTGATCACCCTCGACCACTCGCCGGATGATCTGCTCATCGGCCGGATCGGATCCGCGATCCCTCGCCGGCGTGCGCGGCGCGGAGGCGCGCCTACCCGGCGTGTCGGGGGTGTCGGCGACTCCGTCCACCGCTGAGATCCTCACGTCGTTGTGTTCGCCGGGGGAAGGCGGCCGGTTCAGGCTAGTACGGGCCGGCGATCCGTGACGGACGGAACGCGCGGCAGTGTGTAACACGCTGGCCCGTCAGAGTGATATCAGGGAGCAACGGGGGGTTCCGTGTCCCCCGACCCGTCACATCTTCGCCACACGGTCGTTTCTCCGCATGACGAACCACGGCGGGATCACGAAAGAGGACGCACGATGCGCGACGAGCACACGGTCATCTGCTCACCGGCAGTTTTCGAACTGACCTCCGCGGAAGCCTCGGCTGTCCCCGTCAAGGTCGACTTGACCTACCACAGCCGCGATCCGTACGCGGTCCGTGCGTCCTTCCGCACCGGAAGCAGCTCTGTCGAGTGGGTCTTCGCCCGGGACCTGTTGCACGGCGGGCTCGTCGGGCCGTCGGGCGCGGGCGACGTGCGGGTGCGGCCGCTGCAGGGCACCCCTGCGAAGGTCCAGCTCGAGCTCTCGTCGCCGTCAGGGCACGCCGTGTTCACGACCTGTGCGAGGACGTTGGGCGACTTCCTGCGCCGCACCTTCGAGGCCGTACCCGCAGGCTCGGAATACTCGTGGCTCAACTTCGACATGGCGCTGTCCGAGCTTCTCAACGAGTCGGCGCACGACTGATCCGCAGGGTCGTACGGCCCGTCGGGGGGCGGTGTGGAGGCCGCGCCGGGTCTGGGCTAAGGTTGGTCCATCACGCAGCGGAGACGCTGCACACGCGGACGTAGCGCAGCTGGTAGCGCATCACCTTGCCAAGGTGAGGGTCGCGGGTTCGAATCCCGTCGTCCGCTCGGATTCCACAGTCGGACCTCCAACTGCCGGCGGAGTGGCCGAGTGGCTTAGGCAAGGGCCTGCAAAGCCCTGTACGCGGGTTCGATTCCCGCCTCCGCCTCGGGCGATTAGCTCAGTGGGAGAGCGCTTCCTTGACACGGAAGAGGTCACAAGTTCAATCCTTGTATCGCCCACCAGCAAGCGGTCCGGCCAGGAGCTTCTAATGGAGTTCAGTACCGGGCCGTTTCGCCGTGTTCTGAGTAACTACGGGCGCGGGTGGGGAAGAGGCAGTAGGGTCTGCCCCACCGCAAGACAAGCCGGTTGCGCTGGTGCGCAAGCTGACCACAATGCGGACCACGCTCGCATCGACGTCGCGCAAGATGGTCGATCGTCGGCAGGCGGCCCCGACCGCACCAGCGGGCCGCCGTCGTCGGCGTGGACGGATGCGATCTGGTGCTTAGTCGCCGAGCGAGACGAGCTCGTGGCGCGGTGCTGTGGAGAACTCGCCCGGTCGCCTGCCCAGGGTCGGGCGTTGGCCTGTCTCTCCATGCGAATGATGCCTCGTCACGGCGGCCGGGGTACAAGCGCCGAGGGGCAGGGGTGACCGATGATCACCGCCTTCGCGGACGGCCCCGTCGCTTCGCCCGCGCGGCGACGTACTCATCG
The DNA here is from genome assembly GCA_963822805.1 of uncultured Actinomycetota bacterium. GTDB lineage: Bacteria > Actinomycetota > Actinomycetes > Mycobacteriales > Pseudonocardiaceae > Pseudonocardia. Next base: position 21,947 of record CAWGIV010000020.1, read on the forward strand.
ACCCATTTGCGCGATGACCGCCACTGGCCATCCTGGGCTTTGGCCGCCTGTAGCGCGCCTCGCACGGCCGCGGCTCGAAGGGCCCCCGCCGTCACCTCGGGTGTGGTCAGCGCCGCGAGCGGCACCAGCCGGGCGGGCCCGGCGACGGCAGGCACCACGAATCGGTAGAGGTTGTCGAGGATGGCCCGGGCGATGAGCTCCCCGAGTTCACCGCAGTCGCCGCCATCGGCCCTTCGAAGTGCGCGCAGGTAGCGTGTCCGCTGTTTCTTGTAGATGATCACCGGTGGGTAGCCGAGCCGCACCAGAAGCAGATTGAGCACGAGGCGACCCGTTCGGCCGTTGCCGTCCAGGAATGGGTGGATCTGCTCGAAGCGGCAGTGCAGCTCGGCAACGTGCTCTGGGAAGTCCGCCTTGCTGGCGTCTAGCACCTGGACCGCGGTCAACCAGCTGCGCACCTCGCCCGCCACCTGTACCCACGATGGCGGAACCATCCCTCCGGGGAACGCGTGTATGTCGTGACGACGAAACTCGCCTGGACCCTCCTGATGGGTCGAGCTGGGATGCGGGGCAACGTCCCAGACCGGCTGCATGGCGAGGTGATGGATCTTGCGCAGCTCGGTGAGGGGCAGTAGCTCGTCGCCCTCGTACTCCGGCTCGATCGCCTGGCCGTAGACCCACTCGGCGGCATCGGCATACCCCTTGACCTCGAGGTACTCGCTCAGTTCCTTGTTGCCGACCGCTCTTCCCTCGGCCAGCAGCTGTTCGACCTGCTTGAGGACGAGGGTGTTGCCCTCGAGGGCGGTCGAGTGGTGTGCTTCCTCGAACCAGATCCCTCGCCAGATGTCCGCTGCTTCCTGCGGGTTCGGGAGACCACCCATCCGGTTCCGCAGCTCAGCGATCTGCACCTGAAGACGCTGGTAGACCTCAAGGCGCGGCGGTCGTCCACGGGGGCTCACACGGGCGAGCATAAGTCGTACGCCGGGACCGAACCTAATTGCACCGTACGACTTCCCGGAGGCCTCCGGTCAGAGCGGTGGGTCGCCGATCTGCGCCCGCCCATGATCGTGGGCGGTGCTCGAACCGGCAGCGGCCGTGGGCGATCGGGGTGGGCTGCATCTCGGGGATGATCAGCTCGGCTCGCGGCGCGGTCGGTTCCTGGGCCTATGACACATTGGTCGACGCGGGCGTCACGAGCTTCCAGGCGAGCGAGCATCGCGGCGCGTTCCTGCCGGTCATAGGTCCGCTGGGATTCCTTGACACGGAAGAGGTCACAAGTTCAATGCTTGCGTCGCCCACCAGCAAACGGTCCGGTCAGGAGCTTCCAATGGAGTTCAGGACCGGGCCGTTCGGCTTTTTCGAGGCCCGTTGAGTGATGATTGCGCCGTCGTCGATGATGGGCCGCAGTTCCAGGCGCCCTACGCATTCAGCAGCGGGACGGTCGCCCGGCCGGGGCCGGGTCGTCCAGCAGCATTGGGACGGTCGGGTGAGGCTGTCGTTCGTAACGCGCGGGCGGTCGTGCCGGAGACCGGGCGGATGCCCCGCCGGGACCGCTGGAACCGGACGCTACGAGCGTAGAATTGTAGGTCCAGCGGGTCAGTCCGCCGCTGGAGGTGAGGAACATGCCGAATGAATCTTCGATAGCTGCACACCCCGATCTGGCTGAGCTGCGTGATCGCTACGAGAGAGTGGCTGAGACCCCGACCGGACAGGCGGCCGAGGGCGTCATCGTGCTGGGCGGCCTCTACGTCGCACTCTCGTCCTGGCTGGTCGGCTTCACCGGCCCGCTCGCGATGAACAACCTCATAGTGGGGCTGGCGTTGGCGGTGCTCGGCGTCGGCTTCGCGCGTGACTACGCGAGCACCCACCGGCTGGCATGGGTGATTCCGGTGCTGGGCGTCTGGACGGTCATCGCACCGTTCGTGATCGTCAGGGCGGACCCGACGATGAGCGCGATCCTGGGCAATGTGATCGTCGGCGCGATCATCCTGCTGTGTGGTCTGGCCATGCTGGGGATGGGCACGACCAGGACGGGGATGATGGCCAGGCGGTTCGGCCGCTGAGGTCAAGCGGTCGGCGAACCGGGCCATGATCGACGGAACCGGTACGTGAGGTGTGCCTGCGCACCTCATGCACCGGACCGGGCGATCATTGCTGGTGAGGAGCGCACGAACCCGTGATCACGGCACAGCCACCCCCTGATCACGTGGAGTAAGACCCGCCTCACGATTCGTTCATCGCTGGCCCTACGCTCCGCCGGTGGCCGCCACCGGAGAGCCCCAAACGGACCAGTGCATTGACAACGATGGCGGAACGCCGCTGTCGTGGCTCGGGCTGTGCGTCTTCGTCGTCCCCGAGCGCTGGGCCGTCCCGCTTTCGGAGCCGGTGGCGGGTATCGCCCGCGGCCTGGAGATCCTGGACATCCTGCCGCTCGACGCGCGGAGCCGGACGGGTGTCGCCCGCCGCCTCGGGCAGCGCGGCCGTTTCTCGGCCGCGGCGGGCGCGCCGCACACGCTCATCGTCGCCTGCGATGTGCCGCCGATTCCGGCCGACGGCGACGCCGCGCGCCGGGTCGCACAGCGGATCGAATCGGTCGCCCGCCACACGACCCGGCGGCTGTGGGGTGCCCGCACGCCCGCGGACGACGTCGTGCGGCACACGGTCGGGCCGGCAGCCGCACTGGACATGCTGGAGGCGTTCGACGATCCGACCCTGCGCGACCGCGTGCTGGGGCGGCTCGAGACCCTGGCCGGGGTGTGCGCGATCCCGTTCCCGCTGGTCCGCATGCTGGGCGCGGAGTCGCCCGGCTACCGGGCCCGCGTCGCGCTCGTCGAGCACCCGGAGCACGGCCGGAGCGTCTGCAAGATCTTCCGTCCGGGTGCGATGGCCTACTTCCAGCGGGAGCTGTCCGCCCGCACCCTGCTGGCCGACCAGCCGCTCGTGCCGCGGCTCCTCGAGCACGGCCCGAACTGGCTGCTGACCCCGGAATACACCGACGACGGCGGGCACCAGGTGCGGCGCCTGCCGGGCATCGCGGGGATGGCTCAGCTGCGGCCGTCCGCGGCCAGGGCGCTGGCCGGGTTCGCGCGCACGCTGCACGACCGGGGGCTGTTCATGCTCGACCTGTCGCCGCAGAACCTCGTGTCGGACCCGACGGCCGGGCTCAAGGTCCTCGACCTGGAGTTCGTCCGGCCCTACGCCGACTACCCCGTCCCGGCGCCCTCGGCCGAGGGGGCGTGGACCTACCGCGGACTGCCCGGCGCGGTGGCCGCGGACATCGACCTCCCGCGGCTCACGCTGACCAGGGGCGTCGGCAACTCCGTCTTCCACCCGGCCGTCGCGGGGCTGCCCGTCGAACGGCTGCTCGGCCCCGCCCGGCGCGGCGACGGACTGCGCCGGGTCGCGACGCAGCTCGGCTGGTACGCGACGATGGCGACCGCCGGACGGCTGCACGCGCTCGTGCGGCGCGGCCGGTGACGCCGTCAGTGGAAATTCCTGTGACGGAACCGAAGCCCATGTCGCTCACCGCGCGCACCGTCCGCGGATTCCTGTGGGCGTTCACCGGGTCGGCGGGCCAGGCGGTGCTGCAGATCGCCGCCACCATTGTGCTCGCCCGGCTGCTCACGCCTCAGGACTTCGGTTCGGTGGCCGCGGCGCTGCTCGTCGTCGGGCTCGCGCAGCTGCTGACCCAGGTGGGCGTCTCGGCCGCGCTGGTCCAGCGCCGCGAGCTCACCGACGACGACGTCAGCGCGGCGTTCGCGTTCTCCGTGCTCGTCGCGCTGGTCTTCGCCACGGCGCTGGCGGTGGGCGCGCCCGCACTGAGCCCGCTGGTCGGGCTGTCCGCAGGCTCGGGCCTGCTGCCGCTGCTCGCGCCCACGCTGCTGCTCGCGGGCGTCGCGGCGGTGCCGAGCGGGCTCCTGCAGCGACGGCTGCAGTTTCGGCTGCTGGCCGTGGTCGACCTGATCGCGGCCGGCCCTGCGACGATCGGCGTGAGCGTGGCGCTCGCCCTCGCCGGGTTCGGCCCGTATGCGCTGGCGTGGGCGTCGGTCGTCGCCGGGGTGGTCACCGCCGTGGGGTACCTGGTGTTGGCCCGGCCGCGCCTGCGGCTGATCCCGCCCGCCGCCGCGGTGGCCCGCCTCCGGCCGATGATCGGGTTCGGGGCGGGCTACTCGCTGACCCAACTGGGCAACTGGGTAGCGCAGAACGCCGACAACTTCGTCGTCGCGAACGTGCTCGGCACCGCGGCGCTCGGGGTGTACTCCCGCGCCTACAATCTGCTCTCCCAGCCTGCGGCGGTGATCGGCGGCGCGGCGGACAAGGTGCTGTTCCCCACCATGGCCCGCGTCCGCGACGACGGCGAGCGGCTGCGCGCGGCCTACGTCCGCTCCGCCTCGCTCATCGCCCTGGTCGCCGCGCCCGCGTCGGTGCTGCTCTGTGTGCTCGCGCCGGAGGTCGTGCGGGTGTTGCTGGGCCCGCGATGGGCGGCCGTCGTGCTCCCGCTGCGGGTGTTCGCGCTCGTGCTGCTGCCCCGCACGACCTACAAGATCAGCACCTCATTGACCCGCGCGACCGGCGCGGTCTACCGCGCGGCGTGGCGGCAATGGCTGTACGCCGCCGAGGTGGTGGTGTTCTGCTCGGTCGGGGCGGACTTCGCGGGCGTCGACGGCGTGGCCGTCGGGGCCGCGGTGGCGATCGTCGCGCACTTCTTCGTGATGCTGCACTTCTCCGCCCGGGTCTCGGCCGGGCTGATGGGCGCCACGCTGCGGATGTACGGCAGGCACCTCCCGGCCCTGGTGGCGACGGTCGCGGCGGTCGTCGCCGTCGCAGGCCTGGTGCGCCCGCTCGGCTCCGACCCGCTGACGCTGGCCGCGGGCACGCTGGCGGCGACGGCCGCCGCGGGCCTCGTGCTCCTGGCCCTGCGCGGGTGGTTCCGCGCGGAGCTGGGCGTGCTCGGCCACGCCCGGCGCTAGTGCGGCGGGGGTCCGCCACGCGCGCCGTCAGACCGAGGCGCCGGTCAGCCAGAGGCGCAGGTCGAGCAGCGCGTCGATGTCGGCCCGGTAATGCGGGACGAGCGCAGCGAAGCGTGGGCCGGTCGCCTTCGCCCGGGCGTTGAGCGTGGCGATCTGGTGGTCGATCGCCGCGAGCCGGTCAGGCGTCGCGGTGTCCGCGCCGACGATCTCGGCGAACCGACTGTCGTCCGACGTAGTGTTCATAGTAAGGAGTTCCCGGCCGGACCGGCCGGAAACCCGGCATACGGAGCAAGGTAGACGGTCAGTTGCCCGCGATCCATACCGTTTTGGCGTTGACGAACGCCCTCGGCCCGTATTCGGCCAACTCCCGTCCGTAGCCGGACTTCTTGGCGCCGCCGAACGGAACTTCCGGCGTGGACTCCGTGAAGTGGTTGATGTAGATCATCCCGGTCTCGATCTCGGTGGCGAAGCGCTCCTGCTCGGCCGGGTCGGCGGTCCAGGCGCTGCCGCCGAGCCCCAGGTCGGAGTCGTTGGCGATGCGGATGGCGTCGTCGACGTCGCGGGCGCGCCAGACCAGTGCCACCGGGCCGAACAGCTCCTCGTTGTGGCCCGGTGAGCCGTCGGGGATGTCGGTGAGCAGCGTGGGCGGGTAGAAGCTGCCCGGGCCGCCGAGCGGCTTGCCCCCGGTGTGCAGGCGGGCGCCCGCGGCCACCGTCTCCTGCACCTGCCGGTCGATCTCCTCGACGGCGTCCGAGCTGGACAGCGGGCCCATGTCGGTGGCCGGGTCCAGCGGGTCGCCCACCTTGAGCGACTCGAGCCGCGCGACCATCCGCCGCACGAACTCGTCGGCGATCTGCTCGTGGACGATGAACCGCTTGGCGTTGACGCAGGACTGGCCGTTGTTCAGGGTGCGCGAATGCACGGCCTTCGCCACGGCCGTGTCGAGGTCGGCCGACGGCATGACGACGAACGCGTCGCTCCCGCCGAGCTCCAACACGCTGGGCTTGATCTCGGCGCCCGCGGTGGCGCCGACCGCCCGGCCCGCGGCTTCGCTGCCGGTGAGCGTGACCGCGCACACGCGGGGGTCCTCGATGATGGCGTCGACGGCGCCCGAGCCGACCAGGAGTGTCTGGAAAGCGCCGTCCGGGAACCCGGCCCGGCGCAGGACGTCCTCGATGGCCAGCGCGCACTGCGGCACGTTCGACGCGTGCTTGAGCAGCCCGACGTTGCCCGTCATCAGCGCGGGCGCGGCAAACCGGAACACCTGCCAGTAGGGGAAGTTCCACGGCATGACCGCGAGGACGGGCCCGAGCGGTTCGTAGCGCGTGAACACCTTCGCGCCGTCGACGGGGTGCGGCTGGTCGGCGAGGATGGCCTCGGTGTGCTCGGCGTACCACCGGCAGCCCTTCGCGCACTTGCCGACCTCGGCGACCGCGGAGGCGAGCGTCTTGCCCATCTCCAGCGTGGCGAGGCGACCCAGCGCCTCGGCCTCCGCGTCGAGGATGTCGGCGGCGGCGCGCAGCCAGGCGGCGCGCTCGGCGAACGTCGTGGCCCGATAGGTCCGGAACGTCGCCGCGGCGGCGGCCAGCTTTTCCTCGATCTGCTCCGCCGTGAGCGCGTCGAACTCCTGGATCAGCTCTCCGGTTGCCGGGTTCGTCGATGCGATGGCCATGGCCCGACCCTACCTCCGCGGCCGTCGGATTTGACGACCTCGCACAGCTACGATGTCCATCGCACCGGGAGCGTCCGCAGCCCGCCGGTGAGCAGGTCGGCGCGCAGCTCCAGGTCTTCGACGGGCACGGTCAGCGTCAGGTGTGGGAAACGGGCCGGGAGCGCGCTGAACACGGCCTGCAGCTCAACGCGGGCGAGCGCTGCCCCGATGCAGTAGCGGGGGCCGTAGCCGAACGCGAGGTGGCCGCCCGCCGCGCGGGCCGGGTCGAACGTCTCGGGCTCGGGGAACGCCGCCGGGTCCCGGTTCGCGACCGCGGGGGAGAGGAGGACGGCGTCGCCTGCCCGGATCGTCACGGCGCCGACGGTGATGTCGGCGTGCGCGTAGCGGGGCAGCCCGCCGCTGTTGCCGCCGGGCGCGGCGAGCCGAAGGATCTCCTCGACGGTGCCCGGCACCCGGGCGGGGTCGGCGGCCAGCGCGCGGTAGTGCTCCGGGTGGGTCAGCAGGAGGACGGTGCCGACGTCGATGCGGGTCACGGTCGTCTCGTGGCCCGCGAAGAGCAGCATGGCGGCGAGCCCGGCCGTCCGGTCGTCATGGCGGCCCTCGGGGTCGGCGGCGACGAGGTCGGACAGCAGGTCCTCGCCGGGTGCGCGGCGCTTGCGAGGCACCAGCTCGCCGACGTAGGCGATCAGGTCGTGCAGGGCGCGCAGCGACGCCGCACGGTCGGTGAGCCCGCCGACGCCCTCGGACAGCGCGCGGAAGCGGTCCCGGTCGGCGTAGGGCACGCCGAGCAGCTCGCAGATGACCAGCACCGGGATCGGGAACGACACCAGCTCGTGCAGGTCGGCCGGGGCGCCGTGGGCGGCCATGCGGTCGAGCGCGGCGCTGACGAGGTCCGCGACGTGCGCCCGGAGCCGGTGCATCCGCCGGGCCGCGAACGCCGGGCCCAGGAGCTTGCGCATCAGGGCATGGCTCTCGGCCTCGTCCGCCGGGTCACCCGTGGGGGCGCCGAGCAGCGCTGAGCCGGAGATCCGCGGGGCTCGTTCGGGATCGGGATGGGAGCGGCCCAGCCGCGGGTCGGCGAGCAGCTCGCGGGTCAGTGCGTAGCTCGTCACCAACCACGCCGGGTCGCCCGCGGGGGTGCGGACGGCATGCAGCGGCGCCGCAGCGCGCAGTTGCGCGTACAGCGGGCCGATCGACAGGACGTCCGGACGGGCGAACGGCAGCTGTGGGGCGGTCATCGGGTCTCCTTCAACGCTTCAACGCACGACGGCGGCGGACGGTCCAGAGCGCGACCGGGCCGAGGAACACGACCGTGAGCAGCGGCGAGACCAGCAGCAGCGCGGCGGGCGGGATCAGCAGCGCGAGCACGATCCGCGTGGCGGCCTCGGCCACCAGCGTGCCACCCCAGACGGCGGTCATGACCCGCAGCGCGTGGCGGAACCCGGGCTCCGCCCAGCGCGCGTCGAGCTCCGCGGCCCGCTCGGGAGACTGGGCGCGCGCGATCATGAAGATCAACGGACGGGCGGCAGGCAGCGAGCCCAGGAACGCCAGCCCGATCGTCGCGGTCACGAGCGAGTCCTTGACCAGCAGGAACTGCGCGCTGTGCAGCAGGAGCCCGCCCGCGAGGCCGACGGTGATCGAGGTCAGGGAGATGGCGCTGATGACGTCGAGGCGGCGGCGGCGGGCGAGCCCGAGGGCGATCCCGACGAGCGGGAAGACCGCACCCCACGCGAGTGCCGCCAGTTCGGACGCGCCGAGCCGGGTGGCGACTTGGTAGACGACGAAGGGCGCGACGGCGCCGAGCAGGATCTGCGGGCCGCCGAGGCGTTCCCCGATCCGGGCGAGCGGGGTGGTCGTGGTCGCGGTGAGCATGTCCACGACGGTAGGAGCGGGGCAGGCGCGGCGCGTCAACCCGAGGGCCGGACCTGCTCCACCCCCGGGTGGAAACGGGCGGGTGTGTGGGCTCAGCAGCGCAGCAGGCCGTAGTCGTGCTTGACGTCGAGGACGCGGCGGGCGGCCGCCGTGAGCGTGGTGGCGAAGGCGGGGTCGGCGCCCGCGCGGGCGACCAGTCCGTCGAGCATCGCCTCCGCGGTCTGCGGATCGACGGTGAGCACGAGGTCCCCGCCTGCGGCGACGAACCGCACCGCCCGCTGCGCCGGGGGCACCGCGGCGACCGCGACGGCCCGGCCGAGGTCGTCGGAGATCACGACGCCCGCGAAGCCCAACCGGGTGCGCAGCAGGTCGGTGATCACCGGCCGGGAGAAGGCGGCGGGCTGTGTCGCGTCGATGCGGGTGTAGACGGCCGAGGAGACCATGACGACGGGCACGCCCGCCAGGATCGCCTTGCGGAAGGGGTCGAGCCAGGGGCTGTCGGCGTCGGTGGTGGTGTCGCGGACGTTCGCGGTGTCGTCGGTGTTGGCCCGCACCCGCCCGAGTCCCGGGAAGTGCTTGACCGCCGCCGCGACCCCGGCCCGGGACAGGCCGTCGGTGAACGCGACCACGCTGGAGCCGACCGCGCCAGGCTCCGTGCCGAACGTCCGGCGGCTCACCCCGACGGCGAGGTCGGCCGGGCCGAGCTGGGCTGACAGCACGTCCGTGACGGGAGCGAGGTCGAGGGTGACGCCTGCCGCCTTGAGCTCGTTGCCCCAGGTGGTGGCCGCGCCGGTGAGCTTCGCCGCGCCCCATCCGCCCTGCTCGACGGCGGTGGGGATGGCGGAGAACCCGGGCCCGGTGAGCGTCTGCACCTGCCCGCCTTCCTGGTCGGCGGCGACGACGAGGCCAGCGCGCCCGGTGACCGCCTGTTGCAGGGCGCCGGTGCGGGCGGCGACCGCGGCCACTCCGCCGCGGCTGCGCCCGGTCAGCAGCACGCCACCTACGGGCAGCCGCTTGACCAGGTCCACGCTGGGCCCGAGGGCCGCGCCCAACGGCGAACCGACGACGATCAGCTGACCCGCCTTTGCCCGGGGGTCGAGTCCGCCCAGCACGGTATCGACGCACGAAGGCTGCGCAGGCTCAGCCGACGGAGCTGCGGACGGAACTGCCGACGGGGCGGCCGGTCCTGGCGCCGCCGCGCACGCCGCCATCAGGAGCGGCAGGACACCGAGCAGCAGCAGGGACGGGCGCACGGCCCCATCATCCCGGCCGCGGCCGCGTCCGGTGAGGCCGCCCGCAGTCTTCGCGCCCAGGTGGCCGCCGGCTGCGTTGTGGCCATCACGAAGCCCTCATCGACCTACTCCGTGAGGTCGGCCGAGGGCAGCGGGCCGAGGAGGGCGAAGCCGTCGAGGTACGGGCCGACGTCACCGCGGGTGGTCCAGGACCGCAGCTGGCGCTGCGACCGGCGGGTCACCAACGCGCGGGCGAGGTCGAACTCCGAGGCGCGGACGACGACAGCGGCGTCGCCCGGTGCGGCCTCGGATGCCCATTCCCAGCCGTCGGCGACGAGCGCGATCGGCGGCAGATCTCCGACCCGGGCGGCGAAGCGGGGGAGGAACCGGTCGCGGACGGCGCGCACACCGCCGGAGTCCTTCCCGCCGGGTACGCCGAGTGCGCCACGCAGGTCCTGCTCGTGGATGATCACGTCGCCGAGCGGCCGCGTGCCGTGCTCGCGCATCCATTCCCGCAGATGGGCGGACAGGCCCTCCCACTCCGTCACCAGCGCGGCGATGTCGTGGTCGCGGCGCGTGGCGACTTGTCTTGCGGTCCAGATGGCGTTGTGGTCGTCCGGCTCGTCGCCCGCGACGACGTCCGCGCCGAGCCCCACCATGTGCGCGAACAGGTCGCGCACCGTCCAATCCGGACAGGCGGGGACGCGGATCGCCGCCTGCTCCACCGTCAGCGGGGCGACCAGCTCGATCACCCGCGCCTGGGCCTGTGCCCACTCGTCGATGAGGTCCATGGCCCTATCCTGCCCTGATGGGGACCCCACTTGTCGCGCTGGACGCCGTGCCGGTAGGCGGCGGCATGATCATGACCGCCCACGGAGTGGTGGTGACCCGGCCCGCCGCGGCCGAGGTGGTGGCCTTCGCCACGCTGTGCCCGCACCAGGGCTGCCACGTGCGCGCGGTCGCCGCGGGCACGATCAGCTGCTTCTGCCACGGCAGCCGCTTCCGCATCACCGACGGCGCGGTCGTCGGCGGCCCGGCGCCGGGGCCGCTCACGCCGGTGGCCGTCACCGTGGTCGACGGGATGGTGTGCCGTGCTGCTGGGTGACGAGCGCGCCGCGGTGGTGGCGACGTGCCGGGCGCTGCAGCGCGACCGCCTCGTCGTCGGCACGGCCGGGAACGTGTCCGTCCGCGCGGGTGACCTGCTGGCGATCTCCCCGAGCGGCGTGGCCTACGAGACGCTGACCGCGGACATGATCGGGCTGCACCGCCTCGACGGCGAGCCGGTGGACGCGCCTCTACCGCCCTCCAGCGAGCTCCCGCTGCACCTCGCGATCTACGCCGCGAGGGACGCCGCCGCGATCGTGCACACCCACGGCGTCGCCTCGACGGCGCTGTCGACGGTGCTCGACGAACTGCCCGCCTCGCACTACTACACGGCGTTCTTCGGCGGCCCCGTGCGCGTGTCGGCGTACGCGACCTACGGCACCGACGCGCTCGCCGACAGCGTCGTGGCGGCGCTGCGCGACCGGTCCGGGGCGATCATGGGCAATCACGGTGCGGTCACCGTCGCCGACGACCTGGCGGGGGCGTACGCGCTGGCGGAGTACCTGGAGTACCTCTGCGACGTGCACCTGCGCGCCCTGTCCACCGGCCTGCCGGTGCGGACGCTGCCTCCCGACGAGATCGCCGCCGTGCGCGCCAGGATTGCCCGTGCATGATCACCAGTTCGGTGCGGAAGGCGGCCAGATCCGGCCGGAAACGCGCCCAACCGACGATCACGCCGATGTCGCCCGTTTCGTCGCCCTCACCGGGCCTGAGGGGCGCTCGCTCATGCAGGCCCTCGCCGCCGAACGCGTCACCGACGACACCGCGCTGCGGCTCACCGATCCGCTGCGCGCCCGTTGGCCCGCCGCGCTCGTGGCCGACGGCCTCACGTTGGCGCTGCTGCGCGACCGGGCCGCCGCCAAGTTCTCCCGCGCGCAGGACATGATGCTCACCCGCGACGGCGTCGAGCAGGCGTCCGGCGAGGTGGTCGCGCGGCATCGCGCCACTCGGCTCGCGACCGGCGGCCCGATGGCCGACCTGTGCTGCGGGATCGGCGGCGACCTCGTCGCGCTGGCCGCGCGCGGGCCCGTCCGCGGCGTCGACCGCGACCCGCTGCACGCCTGGATGGCAGGCCACAACGCCGCGGTGTACGGGGTCGGCGAGCGGGTGCGCACGGAGGTCGCCGACGTCCGCGCGGTCGACCTCGCGGACGTGGAAGCGGTGTTCGTCGATCCGGCCCGGCGCACCGAGCGGGGTCGCACCCGGGACGGCGAGCCGCCGCTGGCCTGGTGCGTCGGGCTGGCCGCGCGCGTGCCGCGGGTGGCGGTGAAGGCGGCGCCCGGGCTGGACCGCGCCGTCGTGCCGCCGGGGTGGGAGGCGGAGTTCGTCGCGGTCGGGACGCAGCTGAAGGAGGCGGTGCTGTGGTCGCCCGCGGCGGCGGAGACGCCAACCCGGGCCACGGTGCTCGGGGATGGCGTGCGGCACACCCTCCTGCCCGCCCCGGGCGACGCCGTGGCCGTCGGCGAGCCGGGGGAGTACCTGCTCGACCCCAACCCGGCGGTGACGCGCGCGGGGCTCGTCGCGGAGCTCGCCCGGGCGGTGGGTGCGTGGCAGATCGACGAGCGCATCGCGTTCCTGGCCGCCGACGGGCCGGTGACCACGCCGTTCGCGCGGACACTGCGGGTGCTCGACTCGGGGCCGTGGCGGGAGAAGGAGCTGGCGGCCCGGCTGCGCGCGCTCGACGTCGGCGCGGTGGACGTGCGCAGGCGCGGCCTCGCGGGCGACGTCGACGTGCTGCGACGGCGTCTTGCGCGGGCCATCAGCGGAGGCACCCGCCGGGCGACGCTGGTGATGACGCGGGTCCGCGACCGGCCGTGGGCGCTGGTCTGCGTCGACCCCGACGCCTGACACTCCACGTCCAGCCGGGGCACCGCGCACCCCACGACAGCACCGCGCACCCCGTCGATGGGGTGCGCGGTCGGCCGATGGGGTGCGCGGTCGGTCGGTGGGGTGCCGGGCGGCGCGGCTAGAGGGGTTCCAGGTCGTCCAGCTCGGGGGTCGGCGGGCGGGCGCCGGTGGGGCGGTCGAGGTAGAACAGGGCCGTCGAGGCGAGGTCGTCGTGCAGAGGGAGGTAGCGACCGCCCGCACGCCAGCCCAACGCCTGCACGGTGACCCGCAGCGCCGCGGCGAACCGGATCGGGTCGGGCACGTGCCAGCGGTACATGCCGAACCGCGTCTGGCTCTCGTACAGCCCGTCCGGCCGGATGATCTGGTGCAGGCCCAGGTACGGCGTCGAGTACGCCGTGTAGCCCTGGCCGGGCACGTCGAAGTCCCAGGCGCCGCCGAAGTAGTCCTCGGTGCCGGTGCCGCAGATCGTGGGGAACCGATCGTCCGCATCGAGATAGAACTTCATCTCGCCCTCGCCCCACCAGCCGCGGGAGTTGCTGCCCCACGCCAGGTAGGTGCCGACGTACTGGCCCGTGCCGCGCACGCCGTCGACGAGCGTATGCACGCCGGACGACACCGGGTTGGACCGCCGCCACTGCGCGTGCAGGTAGGCGCTCGTCGACTCGTCCCCCCCGGTGTCGTAGGTGACCTGGAAGTACACGACGGCAGGCGACCCGGACAGGTTGGCGAGCGTGAGGTGCGCGCCCTCCCGGAACGGCATCGGCCAGTAGCAGTTGAGGCCCCCGTGCGGGTTGACCGCGACCATCGACGACGAGAGCTGGGCGAACCGGCCCCACCCCTGACCGAAGAAGTCCCCCACGGGCACCTCGACCGCCGGGCTCGCGGCGCCGTCCCAGCGGGCGCGCAGCAGCAGCGTGCGCCAGTGGTCGGGGTGGGTGGTGAGCCAGATGTGGGTGATCCGGCCGGGCCCGTCGACGATGGCGAGGTCGGCGGTCGTGCCCGCGGGGATCTCGATGCTCGGCGACACCTTCCAGCCCTGCCCGAGGTCGCGCGCCGGGCCCGCGCCGGTGCCCTCGGTGGCCCGTCCGCCGCCGCCCGGCGCGCCCGTGGGGTTCTCGGGGCTGATCGAGCGGGTGCCGACCCCGGGGCGGAGCCGTGCGATGTCGGGGATCATGGCGCGCATCCTGCCGGGCCGGGGGCCGTGCCGTCAGCGCAATTCGACCGTGTAGCTGAACCCCGGGGCGGTGGAGCGCACCTGAACGGCGTCGGTGAGGACACGCACCCCGCCACTCCCGGTCCGCCTCGGCTGCATAGCCCGGGCTGCTGAAACGCTGGTGCGGTGGAGAACCTCGTCCTCGTCGTCGGGCTGATGCTGGCCGCGGTGCTGTTGGTCGGTGTGGGCGACCGGCTGCGGCTCCCGTGGCCCGCGCTGATGCTGCTGCTGGGCGTCGGGGTGGCGTTCGTGCCCGGCCTCCCGGACCGTTTCGACCTCGAACCGGAGCTGATCCTGCCGCTGTTCCTGCCGCCGTTGCTCTTCGCGACCGCCCAGCGCACCTCGTGGGCGCAGTTTCGGGCGCGCTGGCGCAGCATCGCGTTCCTCGCCGTCGCGCTGGTGCTGGCCACGACGGCCGCGGTGGCGGGCACCGCCGTCCTCCTGGTGCCGGGGATCGGGGTGTCCGCGGCCATCGCGCTGGGCGCCATGGTGGCGCCGCCCGACCCGGTGGCGGTCGAGGCCGTGGCGGGTCCCGTCCGGATGCCGCGGCGGCTGCTGGCGGTGCTGCAGAGCGAGGGCTTGTTCAACGACGGCACCGCGCTGGTTGTGTTCCAGACGGCGGTGCTCGCCACCGTACAGGGCGGCACGGTCTCGGCGCCGACGCTGGTGCTCCGGTTCGTGTTGGGGGTGGCGGGGGCCGTCGCGCTCGGCATCGGGGTGGCGCTCGCCGCCCGGTGGATCACCGCCCGGGTCGACGACACGACCGGGCGCAGCGCGCTCACGCTCGTGCTGCCGTTCGCGGTCTATTCCGCCGCCGATGAGATCCACGTGTCCGGGGTGGTCGCGGTCGTCGTGCTGGCGCTGCAGCTGCGGTCCGCGAGCGGGGCGGACGAGGCCGAGGAGCGCCTGGTGCAGCGCTCGTTCTGGGCCGTCGTGGAGCTCCTGGTCACGGGCATCGCGTTCGGCCTGATGGGCCTTGACCTGCGCCAGGTCATCGAGGCGGGCGGCGCAGACCTGCCCCGCATGCTGCGCGACGCCGCCATCGTCTGCGCGGTCGTCGTGGTGGTGCGGGTGGTGTGGATGCTCGCGGCCTGGTGGTTCGTGCGCCGCAGCGACGACCCGGACCGGTCGCCGCGCACCGGCCGTGAGGCCGTGGTGTTGTCCTGGTGCGGCATGCGTGGGCTGGCCACGCTCGCGCTGGCCCTTTCCCTGCCGGTGGCAACCGCCGCGGGCGCGGGCTTCCCGCAGCGCGCCGAGATCGTGCTGATCGCCGTCGCCGTGCTCGTGTTCACGTTGGTGCTGCCCGGATTCACGCTGCCGTTCCTGGTCCGGCGGCTGGGCGTCACCACCGACGCCGACGCCGAGCGCGCGGCGGAGCAGGCGATCGTGCACCGGGCCCGGATGGCGGCGACGGCCGTCCTCACCGCCGACGACCGGGTCAACCGGTTGCCCGCGGGGGTCGGCACGGACCTGCGGCAGCGGATGGATCGCCTCGACGGCCTCCTGCGGGGCGACCCGGCGTCGGCCGAGGACCGCGAACACGCCGAGACCGCGCGCCGCTACCGTGCGGTCGTGGCCGCCGTGCAGGCCGACGCCCTCGCCGCCGCCCGCGCGGAGGTGCTGGCCGCCCGTCGGGAGCCCGGCGTCGACCCCGAGGCAGCCGACCGGGTGCTGCGCAGGCTCGACCTGCGGACCGTGTTGCTCGACTGAAAGACAGGAAACGGGGTACACCGGACCAATGACGGCGACGGAACGCAGCCCGCGGCTGCCCTGGGCAGGGCCTGCCGTCGAGCGGCGGCACGAGTCGGACGACGCCGCCGCCGTGGTGCCGCGCGGCCTGCGCGTGGCGGCGGCGCTCGGGTGGCGGCTGCTCGTCGTGGCCGCGGCGCTGTGGGTGCTCGGTCAGATCATCGCGTACCTCTCCGGGATCTTCGTGCCGGTGGCGATAGCGCTGCTGCTTGCGGCGCTGCTCGCGCCCGCGGTCCAGCGGCTGCGCGGCTGGCGCGTGCCGGGCGGGGTCGCCACCGCCGTGGTGCTCGTCGGGGGCCTCGCCGCGCTGGGTGTGCTGATCACCTTCGTCGTGCGCACGATCATCGGCGGCCTTCCCGCGCTGGGCGCCAGCCTCACCCAGAGCATCTCCGAGCTCACCGGATGGCTGGCCAACGGCCCGCTGCACATCAGCTCCGACCAGCTGAACGCCGCACAGCAGCAGCTGCTCAAGACCCTGCAGGAGAACCAGGCGAACATCACGGCGGCCACGCTCACCACGGCCGCCACCGTTGGTGAGCTGCTCACCGAGTTCCTGCTCGTCGTGTTCACGCTGATCTTCTTCCTGCACGGCGGGAACGAGATCTGGACCTTCCTCATCAAGGCCGTGCCGCACCGCGCCCGTACCCGGGTCGACGTGGCGGGCCGTCGCGGGCTCGCCGCGCTCGTGCATTACGTGCGCGCGACGGCCATCGTCGCCGCGGTCGATGCGACCCTCATCGGGATAGCGCTGGGGATCCTCCGGGTCCCGCTGGCGATGCCGCTGGCCACCCTGGTGTTCCTCGGCGCATTCATCCCGATCATCGGGGCGGTGGCGACGGGGGCGGCGTCGGTGCTCGTCGCGCTCGTGGCGCAAGGCCCGATCACGGCCTTGATCGTGCTGGCGGTGATCATCGGGGTGATGCAGCTGGAGAGCCACGTGCTGCAGCCGCTGCTGCTCGGCCGCGCGGTCGCGCTGCACCCGCTCGCGGTGGTGCTCGCGATCGGTACGGGCCTGTTCGTCTGGGGGATCACGGGAGCACTGCTGGCCGTGCCGCTGCTGGCCGTGCTCAATGCGGGCATCCGGTCGTTGAACAGCCCGGCCGACGCCCTGATCGCGCCGGAGAACGTCGACACGGCCGAGTCCGAGCACTCCGCCCCGGCGGACATGCCCGACTCGGAACTGGAGTGACAGTTCGACATCTGACGGTTCGGCGTCGTCTTTCAGTCGTCCTTTAACGGAAGGACTCCGACGGGCCGGGGCGCGCCGTACGATCTGCGGCATGCCCGAGGACGACATCCCGGAACGGGTCACCGCACTGGAGGCCGAGATGGGCCAGGTGCGCGAAGAGCTCACCACAGTGCGCGCCGACGCCTCGGCCGCCAGGGTGCTGGCCGGGGGCGCCGACCACGACGTGTCGGAGGTGCGGGCCGAGCTGCGGGCCCACACCCGGGTGATCGGTGCGCTGCGGGAAGACCAGGTCGCGCTGCGGCAGGAGATGCGGCGCGGCTTCGCCCAGGTCGACCGAAACTTCGAGCAGGTCGACCGGAACTTCGCGGAGGTGGAGCGGCAGTTCGCCAGCGTCCGTGCGGGACTGCAGCAGATCGTCGGCCTGATCGAGGGGATCACGCCGGAATAGGTAGGCCCGGTCCGGTCGCCCACACCCCCGGCTTGATCACCAGTTCGGCGCGGAAGGCGGCCAGATCCGGCCGCTTTTGCGACCCAATCGACGATCATGGGGGTGCGGCGGCGGCGATCATGTGAGGTCGCGCGCGGGACCCAGCTCCAGCGTCCGCGCGAGCGGCACCCCCGGTCGGTACGCCAGATGCCGGTGGCTCGGGGCGTCCAGCACCGTGAGGTCGGCGCGGGCGCCTGGCGTGACCACCCCGATGTCGGTGCGGCGCAACGCCCGCGCGGCTCCGGCGGTGGCGGCCCAGAGCGCCTCGTCGGGCGTCATGCCCATCTCCCGCACCGCCAGCGCGATCATCAGCGGCATCGACGACGAGTAGCACGTGCCCGGGTTGCAGTCGGTGGCCAACGCGACCGTGACGCCCGCGTCGAGCAGTCGCCGGGCGTCCGGGTAGGGGGAGCGGGTGCAGAACTCGACGCCCGGCAGCAGGGTCGCGACGGTGTCCGCCGCCCGCCAGCGCGTCCACGTCCGCGCCGCTGAGGTGGGTGCAGTGGTCGACGCTGGCCGCGCCGAGCTCCACGGCCAGCGCGACGCCGGGCCCGGGACCGAGCTGGTTGCCGTGGACGCGCAGGCCGAGCCCGGCGGCCCGGCCCGCCTGCAGCACGGCAAGCGCCTCGTCGCCGTCGAACGCGTGCGGGCTGTGCGGCTCGCAGAACACGTCGATCCAGCGCGCGTGCGGTGCGCAGGCGGCGAGCATGGGCCCGACGACGAGGTCGACATACGCGCGCCGGTGCGTCCCCTCGGGCACCACGTGCGCGCCGAGGAACGTCGTCTCCGGCGTGACCTCGGCCGCGAGGCGCAGCGCCCGCTCCTCGTCGGCGACCGTGAGCCCGTACCCGCTCTTGATCTCGACGGTCGTGGTGCCCTGAGCGCGCATCTCGGCCACCCGGGCGTCCAGGGCGGCGCGCAGGGCGTCGTCGGCGGCGGCCCGGGTGGCGGCGACGGTGGCGGCGATCCCGCCGCCGTCGTAGCGCTCGCCCGCCATGCGCGCGGCGAACTCTGCGGAGCGGTCCCCGGTGAACACCAGGTGGGTGTGGGTGTCGACGAAACCCGGCACGACCGCGCGCCCATTCACGTCGATGCGCCGGTCGGCGGCAGGCGCGTCCCGTGCGGCCCCCACCCACGCCACGCGCTCGCGGTCGACCACGACGGCCGCGTCCGCCAGGGTCCCCAGCGCGGGGTCGTGGGTGGTGAGCTCGCCGATCCCGGTGACGACCGTGCTCACATCCGCCTCCTGTTCCCCGCTTGATCGCCGGTTCGGTGCGCGCAGCGGCCATATCCGGCCGCTTTTGCGCCGAACCGGTGATCATGGATCGGGACACCTGCCCGCGTCGGCGTCACCACAGGGCCGCGATCGACGTCGCCAGCAGCGCGCCGACGTCGCCGAGCCGGTGCACGCCGTTCCGGACGACCGGGTTTCCGTCGACCAGCACCGTGTCGACGTCGGCCGCGGTCGCCGCGAACAGGATCTGGCCGGGGTCGGCGCCCGCGGTGCGCACACTGTCGAGCCGCACGGCGACCAGGTCGGCGGGCGCGCCGACCGCGAGCTGGCCCGCGTCCGGGTGGCCCATCGGGGCGTGGTTCGTCAGCGCGGCGAGCAGCTCGGGCGGCCGGAACCGGCCGCGTTCCCCGGTCGCGAGCCGCTCGTGCATCTCCAGCGCGCGGGCCTCCTCGATGAGGTCGACGACGGCGTGCTGGTCGCTGCCCAGCGACAGCGGCGCTCCCGCGTGCCGCAACGCCCCCGCCGGACCGATGCCGTCGGCGAGGTCGCGCTCGGTGGTCGGACACAGGCACACCCCGGTGCCGGAGGCGCCGAGCAGCGCGATGTCGGCGCTGGTCAGATGGGTGGCGTGGACGGCGGTGGCGGTCGGGCCGAGGACGCCCTCGGCGGCGAGCAGGCCGGTCGGGGTCAGCCCGTGACGGGCCCGGCAGGCCGTGTTCTCGGCGGGCTGCTCGGAGAGATGCACGTGCAGCGGACGGCCCTCGGCGGCCTTCGCCACGACGGCGAGCGCCTCGCGGGGCACCGCCCGCACCGAGTGCACGGCCACTCCGTCGGCGCCCGCGGCGCGCTCGGCCCAGGCGTGGACATCGCGGTCGCCGAAGCGCAGCTGGGGACCTGCGAGCGGGGTGTCGAAGCCGCCCGCCAGGTAGCAGGTGTCCAGCACCGTGAGGCGGATGCCCGCATCGGCCGCGGCGGCGCGCAGGGCGGCGCGCATGGCGTGCGGATCGGCGTAGGGCACCCCGCCCGGGCCGTGGTGCAGGTAGTGGAACTCGGCCACCGCCGTCACCCCGGCCAGCGCCATCTCGGCGTACACCGCGGTCGTCAACGCGCGGTAGGAGTCGGGATCCAGGCGGGCCGCGATGGCGTACATCGCCTCCCGCCACGTCCAGAACGTCCCGCCGCCGTCCTGCGTGCGTCCGCGTAGCGCCCGGTGGAAGGCGTGGCTGTGGGCGTTGGCGAAGCCGGGCAGCACCACGCCGGGAAGGCGTCGCGCGCCCTCGGGCGCGGTGCCGGGGCGAACGGCGGCGAACCGGCCGTCGGCGATCTCGAACGTGACGTCGGTCGCGAGGCCGTCCGGGAAGTGCGCGGCGGCGGCCCAGTAGGTGTCGGTCATCCCGAAAGCTCCCGAAGGACGGTCGTGAGCGCGTGGACACCCGCAGCGCAGTCGGCGTCCTCCGCGTGCTCCTCGGGGCTGTGCGAGACCCCGGTGGGGTTGCGGACGTAGAGCATGGCGGTCGGGACCCCGGCCGCGGCGACGATGCCCGCGTCGTGGCCTGCCCCGGTCGGCAGCAGCGGTGCGTCGTCGAGCAGGTCGGCCAGCCGCCGCGCCAGCGTCGGGTCGAACGATGTGCGGTCGGTCCACGACTCCTCGGTGATGACGCCACCGGCGGCGGACACGTCGGCGACGACGGCGCGCACCCGCTCGGCGTCCTCGCCCCGTGCGTCCAGCCACGCCGTGACGTGCGCCGGGATCGCGTTGACGCCGTTGGGCGCAACGTGCACCTTGCCGCAGGTGGCGACGGCGTCGTGGCGCTCGGCGGCGGCGCGGGCGGCCAGGACGACGCGGGCGAAGGTGAGCATCGGGTCGTCGCGGTCGTCGAGGCGCGTGGTGCCCGCGTGGTCGGCCCGTCCGGCCAGGTCGAGGCGCCAGCGGCCGTGCGGGTGGATCGCGGTGCCGACCGCGACCGACCGGCCGAGGTCGGCCAGCCCCCGCCCCTGCTCGACGTGCAGCTCGACGAACATGCCGATCCGGCGCAGCGCCACCGGATCGGGGCCCAGCGGTGCGTGGCCCGCCCGGGAGACCGCTTCGGCCATCGGCACGCCGTCGACGTCGGTGAGCCCGGCGGCCCGGTCGGCGGGCAGCGCGCCGGTGAGGATCCGCGAGCCCGCGCAGGCCACCCCGAACCGCGCGCCCTCCTCGTCGCCGAAAACGGCCACGCCCAACGGCCGCGCCGGGGCGAACCCGTCCGCGCGCAGGGCGTCGAGCGCGTCGAACGCGCTCACGACGCCGAGCGGACCGTCGAACGCGCCGCCGTCGGGCACCGAGTCCAGGTGGGAACCGGTGACGACGCCGGGCCCGTCCCGGTCGGGATCACCCCACCAGGCGACAAGGTTGCCCGCCCGGTCGGTGGCGACGTCGAGCCCCCGGGCCGCGGCCTCGCCGGTGAACCACTCGCGCAGCTCGGCGTCCTCCCGGGTCCAGGCGAACCTGCGGTACCCGCCGCTGCGGGCGCGCCCGAGGTGCGCGAGCACATCGAGGCCCACCCCCCGGCTCACCCCTCCGCCATCGGGATGCGCACGCCCTGGGCCGCGGCGGTGGCGCGGGCCTCGTCGTACCCGGCGTCGACGTGCCGCAGCACGCCCATGGCCGGGTCGTTCGTCAGCACCCGCGCGAGCTTGGCCGCCGCGAGCGGGGTGCCATCGGCCACGCTGACCTGGCCCGCGTGGATCGACCGGCCGATGCCGACGCCGCCGCCGTGGTGGATCGACACCCAGGTCGCGCCGGACGACGCCGCGGTCAGCGCGTTGAGCAGCGGCCAGTCGGCGATGGCGTCGGAGCCGTCGGCCATGCCCTCGGTCTCCCGGTACGGCGAGGCCACCGAGCCGGTGTCGAGGTGGTCGCGGCCGATGACGATCGGCGCCGACACCCGTCCGTCGGCCACGAGCTCGTTGAAGGCGAGGCCCGCCTTGTCCCGCTCGCCCTGGCCCAGCCAGCAGATGCGCGCGGGCAGCCCCTGGAATGCGACGCGCTCCTGTGCCGCGCGGATCCAGCGCTGCAGGTGGTCGTTGTCGGGGAACAGGTCGAGCACGGCCGCGTCGGTGGCGGCGATGTCGACGGGGTCGCCGGACAGGGCGGCCCATCGGAACGGGCCCTTGCCCTGGCAGAACAGCGGCCGGATGTAGGCGGGCACGAAGCCGGGAAACGCGAACGCCCGGTCGAAGCCGCCCTGGCGGGCCTCGTCGCGGATCGAGTTGCCGTAGTCGAACACCTCGGCGCCTGCGTCGAGGAACCCGACCATGGCCTCGACGTGCGTCGTCATCGACGCCCGCGCCCGGTCGGTGAACTCCTCGGGCTTGGCGGCGGCGAAGTCCGCCCAGTCCTCCAGCGCGACGCCGACCGGCAGGTAGGACAGCGGGTCGTGCGCGGAGGTCTGGTCGGTGACGATGTCGACGGGCGCGCCGCGGCGCAGCAGCTCGGGCAGCACCTCGGCGCAGTTGCCGACCACGCCGACCGACCAGGCCCGCCGCTCGCGGACGGCCGCCGCGCACGTGGTGACCGCGGCGTCGAGGTCGGGGGCCAGCTCGTCCAGGTAGCGGTGCTCGACGCGGCGGGTCAGCCGGGCCGGGTCGACGTCGATGACGAGGCACACGCCGCCGTTCAGCGTGACCGCGAGCGGCTGCGCGCCGCCCATGCCGCCGCAGCCACCGGTGACGGTGAGGGTCCCGGCGAGCGTGCCACCGAACCGTTTCGCGGCGACCGCGGCGAACGTCTCGTAGGTGCCCTGCAGGATGCCCTGGGTGCCGATGTAGATCCACGAGCCCGCGGTCATCTGCCCGTACATGGTGAGGCCGAGCTGTTCGAGTCGGCGGAACTCCGGCCAGGTGGCCCAGTCGCCGACCAGGTTGGAGTTGGCGATGAGCACCCGCGGCGCCCACTCGTGGGTCCGCAGCACCCCGACCGGCTTGCCGGACTGCACGAGCATCGTCTCGTCGTCGCGCAGCGTGGTCAGGGTGCGCACCATCGCGTCGAACGAGCGCCAGTCGCGGGCGGCGCGGCCGGTGCCGCCGTAGACGACGAGGTCGTCGGGCCGCTCGGCGACCTCGGGGTCGAGGTTGTTCTGCAGCATGCGCAGGGGTGCCTCGGTCTGCCAGGACCGGGCGGTCAGGGTGGTGCCGCGCGGTGCGCGGACGGGGCGTGCGCCCTCCATGGGTGCTCTCCTCGCTAGCTCAGGGTTCCGGTGACGGTCTCGGCGGCGACCAGCGCCGCGCCGGTGGTGACGAACGTGTGCGCCGCGTCGATTTCGGGGGCGAGATGGCGGTCCGGGCCGGGTCCCGGGACGTGGGCGCGCAGCCCGGCCACGACCGCCGCGGTCGCGGGGGCGGGCCGCAGCGGGGCCCGCAGGTCCAGTGCGCGCGCCGCGGTGAGCAGCTCGACGGCCAGCACGCGGCCCAGCCCGTCGACGGCGCGGCGCAGCTTGCGCGCGGCCGACCACCCCATCGACACGTGGTCCTCCTGCATCGCCGAGGACGGGATCGAGTCGACCGAGGCGGGCACGGCGAGCCGCTTGAGCTCGGCCACGATCCCGGCCTGGGTGTACTGGGCGATCATGTGTCCGGAGTCGACGCCGGGGTCGGCGGCCAGGAACGGCGGCAGCCCGTGCGAGCGGGCCGCGTCGAGGAACCGGTCGGTGCGCCGCTCGGAGATCGACGCCAGGTCCGCGACGGCGATCGCGAGGAAGTCCAGCACGTACCCGAGCGGGGCGCCGTGGAAGTTGCCGTTGCTCTCGACGCGGCCGTCGGGCAGCACGACCGGGTTGTCGATGGCCGCGGCCAGCTCGCGGGCGGCGACCGCCTCGGCGTGGGCGAGGGTGTCCCGCACGGCCCCGTGCACCTGCGGCGAGCAGCGCAGCGAGTACGCGTCCTGCACCCGCGTGCACTCCGGGTTGCGGTGGCTTTCCATGATCTCGGAGCCGTGCAGGAGCGCACGCAGGTTGGCCGCGCTGCGCTCCTGGCCGGGGTGTGGGCGCAGGGCCTGCAGGTCGGCGGCGAACACGGCGTCGGTGCCCAGCAGCGCCTCCACGCTCATGGCCGCCGCGACGTCGGCGGTCCGCACGAGCTGCGCCAGGTCGTGCGCGGCCAGCACCAGCATGCCGAGCATGCCGTCGGTGCCGTTGATCAGCGCGAGGCCCTCCTTCTCGTGGAGCACGACCGGCGTGATCCCGGCGGCGGCGAGGGCGTCGGCGGCCGGGCGCAGGGCGCCCTCGGCGTCGCGGACCATGCCCTCGCCGGTGGCGGCCAGCGCACACGCGGCGAGCGGGGCGAGGTCGCCCGAGCAGCCGAGCGAGCCGTATTCCGGCACCACCGGCGTGATCCCGGCGGAGAGCATGGCGGCGTAGACGCGCGCCGTCTCGGGCCGCACGCCGGTGCGGCCGGTGGCCAGCGTCGACAGGCGCAGGAGCTGCAGGGCCCGCACGACCTCGCGCTCCACCTCGGGTCCGGCGCCCGCGGCGTGCGAGCGCACCAGCGAGCGCTGCAGCTGGGCGCGCTGCGCGACCGGGATGTGCCGCGTGGCCAGCGCGCCGAAGCCGGTGGAGATCCCGTAGTGCGGCGCCGTGTCGTGGGCGAGCGCCTCGACCACCTTCCGGCCGACCTCGAGCTCGTGCTCGGCCTCGGCGGACAACGCGACGGCGGCGCCGTCCCGTGCGACGGCGACGACCTCGGCGGGGGAGAGGGGGGCGGGGCGGATGCTCACAGCGGTCTTCGGGGTCTCTGACACGCATTCCATGGGACACCCGCGACCGGTCCGCGCACCATGGCGCGGAGGACGAAGTTGTCCGGGATCCCGGACAAGGCGCTAGCCTGAGCCAGATGGCGGAACCGATGACGAGACCGGTCAAGGTACCGGCCGCCCACCAGGCGCTGATGGTCTTGGCCCATCTGGGGAAGCAGGCGGGGCCGGTGCCTGCGGCCGCGATCGCGCGTGACCTCGGCTTGCCCCGCTCCACGACCTACCAGCTCCTGGCGACGTTGGCGGCGACCGGGTTCGTCGTGCACCTCGTCGACGAGCGGCGCTTCAGCCTGGGCGTGGCGGCATACGAGCTCGGTACCGGCTACGTCCGGCAGGCGCCGCTGGCCCGGGTCGCGCGGGTGCCGCTGGCCCGGCTCGTCGATCGGCTCGGCGAGAGCGCGCACCTCGTCGTGCTGCACGGCCGCGAGGTGATCTACGTGATCGAGGAGCGCGCCCGGGGCCGTCCGTCGCTGGTCACCGAGGTGGGGGTGCGGCTGCCCGCGCAGCTCACCGCGAGCGGGCGGGCGATCCTGGCCGCATTGCCCGCGGTGCAGGTCAGGGCGCTGTTTCCGGGCCCGGACGCGTTCGTCACCCGGCACGAGGCCGGGCCGCGGTCGATGTCGGCGCTGCGGCGGGTGCTCGCCGACGTCCGCCGCACCGGCTACGCGATCGAGGACGGCGAGGTGACCCCGGGCTTCGCGTCGGTCGCGGTGGCCGTGCTCGACCACGCCCGCCACCCGGTGGCGGGCGTGGCCGTCACGTTCCCGTGCGCGGGGCCTGCCGCGCCGACGGCCGTCCCGTCACTGGTCACGCCGTCACTGGTCAGCGAGGTCGCGCGCACCGCCCGCGCGATCACCGCCCGCATCGGCGGCTGAGGCTTGCGGCCCATTGGCCATGATCACCAAAGCCGGGACATGAGGTGTGCTCACGCACCTCATGTCCCGACTCCGGCGATCACGGATGTGCGGCTACATGTCGAGGCCGCCGTTGACGGCGATGACCGAGCCGGTGATGTAGCCCGCGTCGTCGTCGACGAGGAACTGCACCGCGCGCGCGATCTCCCGGGCCTGGCCCAGCCGCCCGACCGGCACACCGGCCAGCAGCTTCTTGAGGATCTCCTCCGGGATCGCCGCGACCATCTCGGTCTCGATGTAGCCCGGCGCCACGCAGTTGACCGTGATGCCCTTGCGGGCGACCTCCTGCGCGAGGCTGCGGCTGAACCCGATCAGGCCCGCCTTCGAGGCCGAGTAGTTGGCCTGCCCTATCGCGCCGGTCTCCCCGATCACCGAGGAAATGTTGACGATGCGCCCGAAGCCGTTGCCGAGCATGTGTTCGAGCACGGCCTTGCTCATGTAGAACGCGCCGGAGAGGTTGATCCGCAGCACGGCGTGCCAGTCGTCCACGGTCATCCGGCGGACCGTCTTGTCCACGGTGATGCCCGCGTTGTTGATGAGGTAGTCGATCCGGCCCTTATGCTCGAGCACCTCGTTCACGACGCGCTCGCAGTCGGCGGGCATCCCGACGTTGCCCTGGTGGACCGAGATGGAGGCGCCCTCGGCGCCGAGCTTGCCCGCGAGCTCCTCGGCGGCCTTCGAGTTTGCGCTGTAGCCCGCCGCCACGTGCACGCCGGACCGCGCGAGCGTGGTGGTGATCGCGGCACCGATGCCGCGAGCGCCCCCGGTGACGATGGCGACGCGCTGCTCGGAAGGTGCGGTCATGGGTTCGTCCTCTCCTGAAGGGATGGGTCGGGTGGGTCGAGGGGCCTAGTCGCCGAACGCCGCGGCGATGTCCTCGCTGGTGGTGGGGGCCGTGCTCGCACCGTCGGGCGCCGGGCCCACGAGGACCACCTCGGGCGCGATGATCGCCGGGTCGACGGTCAGCACCGCGTACCCGCCGACCGCACCGGCACCGAAGCCCGGCGCGAAGACCCGGGTAGGCCTGGTGATCACCTTGTCGCGCACCGCGTCGGCGATCGCCACCGGGATGGACGCCGAGGACACGTTGCCCATCGTCTCGATGTTGAAGTACAGCTGTTCGGCCTTGACCCCGGCCTTCGCCGCGAGCTGCAGGATCATGGTCTTGTTCGCCTGGTGGGGCACGATCAGCTCGACGTCCTCCAGCAGCGTGTCGGCGGTCACGCCGGGCTCCTGGCCCAGCTCCTCGATCATCTGGAGCAGGTATCGGCCCGCGAGCGCCTTCACCTCCGGCCCGTAGACCGTGATGTCGTTGTCGAACTCGGGATTGGGCCAGATGATCGAGTTCACCTGGCTCCACGGCCCGCTGGCGTATGTGTTCAAGACGTGGATGTCGCCCGCCTGGCCCTCGGCCGCGGGTGCGACGACGGTCGCCGCCGCGCCGTCTCCGAAGATCATCCTGGACGTCCGGACGGCGCCGATCTTGTCGGAGAACTTCTCGACGCAGACCAGCAGCACCGGCCGCTCGATCTCCTGCAGCAGCCGCACGGCTTCGGACAGGCCGTACGGGAAACCCGCGCAGGCCGCGACGATGTCGGCCGAGCAGCGGGTCTGCAGGATGCCGAGCTCGCCGGAGAGCCAGGTGGACAGCGACGGGATGAGCCGCTCGCTGGTGCAGGTGGCCACCAGCACGGCGCCGATCTCCGCGGGCCCGCGTCCGGCGTGCGCGAGCGCACCCTTGGCGGCTTCCAACGCGAGGTGGTCGATGTCGTGGGCGGTGTAGCGCCGTTGCGCGATGCCGGTCTTGGTCCGGATCTCCTCGGCGCTCATCGGCGACCACGAGAAGCTCGCGTTGCGCACCACGTCGGCGTTGTCGCAGACGATCTCGCCGCGGGCCACCGCGAGCGCCTCGATGCGCGGCTGCACACGGAAGGCCGCGCGCACGTGGACCGCCGGGTAGGGCCGCACCGGCGCAACCGCGGTGATGGTCGGCTGCGGCTCCGTCCGCACCGGCTCGGCGCCCGTCCGCACGCGGTCGAGGAACGCCACGACGTCCCGGTTGCGCGGATGGAAGGCGATCACCCAGTCGTCGTCGCCGATCTCCGTGACCGGGCGCAGCTGGGTGCGGGAGCGGTCCCACGGGTACTGGTTGTGCAGCACCATGGCCCAGCGCAGGAGCGCTTCGAGCTCGGGCACGGGGCCCTCGGCGTCGAGGATCTCGCTCAGGCCGAAGACCGGGTAGTCCGGGTCGTGCTCGGGCACCACCCAGGTGAGCGCGCCGGGCCGCTCGAGGAACTCGGCGACGGTCGGTTTGACCGCAGGCAGTTCCGTGGCGTGGTGGCGCTTGTGTCGGTAGAGGTCGAACAACAGGTCGAAGATCGCCTGTTCGGCCTGCGCGTCCCAGGTGGGTGGGAGTTCGCCCCACACGCGCTCGACGGCGGCCACCTTCGCCTCGCCGTCCTCCCACGGGGTGAGCACCGGCAGGAAGACGTCGGAGCGGCGCTTGGGCAGGTCGCGCCACCGGGTGGGCCGCTTGTCGAACATCGTCATCGAGTAGCGGTTGACCCAGAACAGGTTCTGGCCGAGATCACGCAGCAGGCTGAACCGGTCGGCGTAGGCCCCGGTCTCCACCTTCTTGCGGATGTCGCTCCCGGTCGGCGCCTTGGATTCGAAATCCCGACCGATCACCGCGGTGAACTGGTCGAGCGTGTGCATCACCGAGAAATCCAGCTCGCTGAGAACGGTGGCCGGGAAGACCAGCCTGCCATGCTTGTTGATCACGAACGGCTTCACGCGCGTCCCCCGTCGGCGTAGCGATCATGCGGCGTCCTCACAGTAGTCAGAAGGCCCCCGTGATCGGAACGTTGCGGGGCCCGAACCGGATAGTGAGTGCGCGCTCATCTACAGTGGTGACCATGTCCGTCCGCAATGAACGCGCCCGTCGCATGCCGCCCGCCGAGCGGCGCGAGGCGTTGATCAATGCGACGCTGCCGCTCGTGCTCCGGCACGGGCCCGGGGTGACCACCCGCCAGATCGCCGAGGCGGCCGCGGTCGCCGAGGGCACGATCTTCCGGGTCTTCGCGGACAAGGAGGCGCTCATCCGGGCGGTCGCCGAGCGGGCCTTCGACCCGGCGCCCGCGCTCGCCGAGATCGTCGCGATCGACCGGGCGGAGCCGCTGCGCGAGCGGCTCGTCCGGCTGGTCGCGATCCTGCAGCGCCGCCTGGACACGGTGTTCACCCTCGTCCACGCACTCGGGATGCAGGCTCCGCCGCCGGACGGGCATCGGTTCCGCCTGGTCAACGACCAGTTCCGGGACGCGATCGTCGAGCTGGTCAGCGACGACCGTACCCGCCTGCGGGTGCCGCCGACCCAGCTCGCCACCGCACTGCGGATGCTCGTGTTCGCCTCGACGCATCCGATCATCAACGACGGAAATCCCCTGACGGCCGACCAGATCGTCGGCATCCTGCTGGACGGGGTTTCGATCAGGGGGAACCGATTGTGTTAGTTCGCCTGCTGCACCTGCACCTGGGGTCCTACGGCAGACCGCTCGGCGCCGTGGTGGCGCTGCAACTCGTCGGCACGATGGCGTCGCTCTACCTGCCCAGCCTCAACGCCGCCATCATCGACAACGGCATCGCCCGCGGCGACACCAGCTACATCATGTCCACCGGCGGCTGGATGCTCGCCGTCACGCTGCTGCAGGTCGGGTGCTCGATCGCCGCGGTCTATTTCGGGGCGCGCACGGCCATGGGCTTCGGGCGCGACGTCCGCTCGGCGGTCTTCCACCGCGTCGGTGAGTTCTCCGCGCGCGAGCTCAACCGGTTCGGCGCCCCGTCGCTGATCACCCGCAACACCAACGACGTGCAGCAGGTCCAGATGCTCGTGCTGGTGTCGTGCACGATGCTGGTCGCCGCGCCGATCATGTGTGTGGGCGGCGTGGCCATGGCGTTGCAGGAGGACGTCGGGCTGTCCTGGCTCATGGCGGTCAGCGTGCCGGTGCT
Source organism: uncultured Actinomycetota bacterium (assembly GCA_963822805.1). Lineage (GTDB taxonomy): Bacteria > Actinomycetota > Actinomycetes > Mycobacteriales > Pseudonocardiaceae > Pseudonocardia. The sequence goes on from CAWGIV010000020.1 coordinate 51,221, forward strand.
GGTCGCCGCGATCGGGCTCGTCATCGCGCGGATGGTGCCCAAGTTCCGGCTCATGCAGGAGCGCATCGACACGGTCAACCGTGTGCTGCGCGAGCAGATCACCGGCATCCGGGTGGTCCGGGCGTTCGTGCGCGAGCCCGTGGAGACGGAGCGGTTCCGTGCCGCCAACACCGACCTCACCGCGGTCGCCCTGGCCGCGGGCAGGCTGCAGGCGCTGATCTTCCCGATCGTCATGCTGGTGCTCAACGTCTCCAGCGTCGCGGTCATGTGGTTCGGCGCAGGCCGCATCGACGCGGGCCGGATGCAGATCGGCGCGCTCACGGCGTTCCTCGCCTACCTGCTGCAGATCCTCATGGCGGTCATGATGGCCACGTTCATGGCGATCATGATCCCGCGCGCCGCCGTCTGCGCCGACCGGATCATGGAGGTGCTGCGCACACGGGGCACGGTCGAGCCGTCGTCCGCGCCGGTCGTGCCGCTGCGCGCCGACGGCCGGTTGGAGGTCGACGACCTCACGTTCTGCTATCCCGGGGCGGCCGCGCCGGTGCTGCGCGACGTGTCCTTCACCGCGCTGCCCGGACAGACGACGGCGGTCATCGGCAGCACGGGCGCCGGGAAGACCACGCTGCTGTCGATGGTGCCGCGCCTGGCCGACGCCACCTCGGGCGCGGTGCGGGTGGACGGCGTCGACGTGCGCGACCTCGAGCCCGACGACCTCTGGGCGCGCATCGGCCTCGTCCCGCAGCGGCCGTACCTGTTCTCCGGCACGGTGGCGAGCAACCTGCGCTACGGCAACCCGGAGGCCACCGACGAGGAGCTGTGGGCGGCGCTGGAGGTGGCGCAGGGAGCCGAGTTCGTGCGGGCCATGCCGGAGGGCCTTGCGTCGCCGATCGCCCAAGGCGGCACGAACGTCTCCGGCGGCCAGCGGCAGCGGCTCGCGATCGCCCGCGCGCTGGTGCGCAGGCCCGAGATCTACCTGTTCGACGACTCCTTCTCCGCCCTCGACCTCGCCACCGACGCCCGCCTGCGGGCCGCGCTCAAGCCGGTGACCGCCGCCGCCACCGTGGTGATCGTCGCCCAGCGGGTGTCCACGATCGCCGACGCCGACCAGATCGTGGTGCTCGAGGACGGCGTGGTCGTCGGCAAGGGCACGCACGCGGAGCTGCTCGCGAACTGCCCGACCTACGTGGAGATCGTCGAGTCGCAGCTCGCCGCGCAGGAGGCGGTCGCGTGAGCGCCCCGACCCGGACGCGCCAGGACGCGGACACGGTCTCGGCCGCGCGCGGCATGGCCGCCCAGCGCCGGGGCGGCGGGCCGCCGTGGGCCGGGGCCGGGCAGCCGGTGGAGAAGGCCGTGGACTTCGGCCGGTCCGCGCGACGGCTGGTGGGCCTGCTGCGCCCCCAACGCCTCGGCGTGGGCGTCGTGCTCGCGCTCGGCGTGGTCTCGGTGGGGCTGAACGTGCTCGGGCCGATCATTCTCGGCCGGGCCACCGACGTGATCTTCGCGGGGGTCATCGGCAAGCAGCTTCCGGCCGGGATGACCGCGGCGCAGGCCGCGGCGGCGGCGGGCAACGCGACGGTCGCGGGCGTGCTCGAGCGCCAACACGTCGTCCCGGGCGTCGGCATCGACTTCCGTGCGCTCGGCCTCGTGCTGCTCGCCGTCATCGGGATCTACCTCGGCGCGGCCGTGTTCGGCTACCTGCAGGGCTACCTGCTCAACGGCATCGTGCAGCGCACGATCTACAACCTGCGCCGCGACGTCGAGGACAAGCTGGGCAGGCTCCCGCTGTCCTACTACGACGGCAGGCAGCGCGGCGAGGTGCTCTCGCGGGTCACCAACGACATCGACAACGTCTCCACCAGCCTCCAGCAGACGATGAGCCAGCTCATCACGTCGATCCTCACGGTGGTCGGTGTTCTGGCCATGATGCTCGTGGTGTCGCCGCTGCTCGCGATCATCGCCCTGGTGACGGTCCCGGTGTCGCTGTGGCTCACCCGCGCCATCGGCAAACGCAGCCAGAAGCACTTCGTGGCCCAGTGGCGGCACACCGGCGCGCTGAACGGTCAGATCGAGGAGGCGTTCACCGGGCACGAGCTGGTGCGGGTGTTCGGGCGACGCACCGAGGTGGAGGCGGCGTTCCGGGAGAAGAACGAGGATCTCTTCGGCGCGAGCTTCGCCGCTCAGTTCGTCTCCGGGATCATCATGCCGTCGATGATGTTCATCGGGAACCTCAACTACGTCGCCGTAGCCGTCGTCGGCGGGCTGCGGGTGGCGTCGGGGGCGATGAGCCTCGGTGCCGTGCAGGCGTTCGTGCAGTACTCGCGCCAGTTCACGCAGCCGCTGACCCAGGCGGCGTCGATGGCCAACCTGCTGCAGTCCGGCGTCGCATCGGCCGAGCGGGTGTTCGAGCTGCTCGACGCGCCCGAGCAGGCCCCGGACCCGGCCGTGCCCGCGGTGCGTGCGGAGCGCCGGGGCCGGGTGGCGTTCGAGCACGTCCGGTTCTCCTACCGAGCCGACCAGCCGCTGATCGAGGACCTGTCGCTGGTCGCGGAGCCGGGCCAGACCGTCGCGATCGTCGGGCCGACCGGCGCGGGCAAGACCACGCTGGTCAACCTGATCATGCGGTTCTACGAGCTCGACGGCGGCCGGATCACCCTCGACGGCGTCGATATCGCCACGATGACCCGCGCCGACCTGCGCACGGGCGTCGGGATGGTGCTGCAGGACACGTGGCTGTTCGGGGGCACGATCCGCGACAACATCGCCTACGGCAACCCGGCCGCGAGCGAGGAGGAGATCCGGGCCGCGGCCACCGCCACCTACGTCGACCGGTTCGTGCGCAGCCTCCCCGACGGCTACCACACCGTGATCGACGAAGAGGGCTCCAACGTCTCGGCGGGGGAGAAGCAGCTGATCACCATCGCGCGGGCGTTCCTCGCCGACCCGTCGCTGCTGATCCTGGACGAGGCCACGAGCTCGGTGGACACCCGCACCGAGGTGCTGGTGCAGCGGGCGATGGCCGCGCTGCGCAGCGACCGCACGAGCTTCGTGATCGCCCACCGGCTCTCCACGATCCGCGACGCCGACCTGATCCTCGTGATGGAGGCCGGATCGATCGTCGAACAGGGCGCGCACGAGGAGCTGCTGGCCGCGCGCGGCGCCTACTGGCGGCTGTACGAGGCCCAGTTCGCAGGAAGGGCGACGTGATCGCTGGAACCGGTACCTGAGGTGTGCAGATGCACCACACGCACCGATGCCGGCGATCATGCCCGGGTGGGGGCGGGGCGCGGCCGCCCGGGTGGGGAGCGGCTCGGCCTCAGCCGACCGCGACCGGGGTGTTCGACGGATGATGCGCGTGCCGGGCCAGCACAGTGAGCCCGACGATGGTCAGGAGCAGGCCCGCGAAGCCCACCGCGCCACCCGCGACACCCAGTCGGAGGTGCTCGTCCAGCAGCACGATCCCGATGAAGGAGGCGGTGACCGGGTCGACGATCGTGCACGTGGCCAACGGCGCGCCCAGGCCGCCGTCGCGGTAGGCGGCTTGGATCATCAGCATGCCGGTGACGGCGAAGAACCCGCAGGCGAGCAGCGGTATGAGCAGCGGGCCTTCGCCCGCCACCAGCAGGCGGGCCATGGCCGAAGCGAAGCCGAAGCAGGCCGCCGACCCGATCGCACGCACGACCGGGGCGGCCTTCCGCGGCAGCAGCTTGCTCACGACGACGCACAGCAGCAGCACGCCGAGGCAGGTGCCGATCGCGATGGCCAGCTCCATCCGGGGTACGGCGGGCGGCGGAACATGGTGGGGCGCGAGCGTGAGGACGGCGAGCAGGCCCGATACGACGGCGCACGCCGCGATCCACTCCGCCCGCAGCACCTTCCGGTCCGCGAACCACGCCCCCAGCGGCAGCGCCATGACCAGCGCGGACACTCCTAACGGCTGCACGAGGGTGAGCGGGCCGAACCGGAGCGCGACGACGTGCAAGGCCGCGCCCGCGACCGTGGACGTCACGGCCATCCACCATCGGGGCCGCCGCAGCAGGCTGAAGATCAGCTCAAGCCCGTGCATGTCGTGCCGGGCCGCCTCACGCTGCTGCAGCACCGCGGCGATGGCGTAACACGCCGCCGAGAGCAAGGCGACGCCGATCGCGATCAGGTGCTGCACCGTTCCCACGGTAGAGGGCGCCGGTGGCGGAGCGCACGCGACCGGGCGATCGGGCGCGCACAGGCGGGGCACAGGACGGCCATAGGGACGCGACGGCGCGGACGGTGACGCTGCTGTTCACCCACGGCTTGATCGCCGCTTCGGTGCGCAGAGCGGCCAGATCCGGCCGCTTTTGCGCCGAAGCGGCGATCATCGACGGTCACCGGTGCGGGGGGCCGCAGTTAGACGTCGAACGGATAGAGTTCCCCGGTGTCCGGCCCCGCGCAGACCCCGATCGGCTTGGAGCTCGCAGGCGTCGCCCGCGACGTCGGCCGGGCGTTCGACGCTGCGCTGGCGGCGGCGGGCGGCTCGCGTCCGATGTGGCTGGTGTTGCTGTCGCTGAAGGCGCAACCCACGGCCAACCAGCGCGAGCTGGCCGCGGCCGTCGGCATCCAGGACGCCACGCTCACCCACCACCTCAACGGTATGGAGGCCGAGGGCCTGCTCACCCGTCGTCGCGACCCGGCCAACCGGCGTGTGCACCTGGTGGAGCTGACCGAGGCGGGCGACGCCGCGTTCCACCGGCTGCGGACCGTCGCGCAGCGCTACGACACGCGCCTGCGCGCCGGGTTCTCCGACGCCGAGCTGGACACCCTGCGCACCCTGCTCGCGCGGCTGCGGGACAACGTCACCCAGGGTTGAGTCCGCGCACGAACGCCCGGACGAGCCCGGCGACCAGCTCGGGCCGGTGCCGCACCACCCAGTGGCCGCCGTCGATCTCCCGCACCGTGAGGTCGTCGACGAACGGCGCCGCGCTGCGCTGCAGTGCGACGCTGACGTAGCTGTCGCGCCGCGGCGCGAGCACCTGCACCGGCACCGCCGTGCGCCGGATCGCGGGCGCGCCCATCGTCGCCGCGATGTTGGCCCGGTAGAGCTCCAGCCCGTTGACCGCGTCCCGCACGACCGGCCGCGGCACCCGCTGCGACCGCGCCGCCAACCGCCCGAACAGCCCGCTGCGCCAGCCGAGCTCGGGCAGGACGGGCAGCCGGAAAAGCAGCGTGTACCAGGATTTCCGCGCCTGGCGGAGGGTCTCGCCGCGCACCCCGGGTCGTCGGAACCAGGCGGCGACATGGTCGAGGCACGGCCCGGAGATCGACGTGTAGGACGCGACCCGGCCCGCGAACCGGGGGTCCGTGACGGCGTGCCAGGCCTGGATCGCCCCCCAGTCGTGGCCGAGCAGGTGGACGGGACGGCCCGGGCTCACCGCCTCGAGTACCGCGGCGAGGTCGTCGACCAGCCGGTCGAGGCGGTAGCCCGCGCGGGTTGCGGGCGCGTCGGAGGCACCTGCGCCGCGCACGTCGTAGGTGACGACGCGATGGTCGGCGGCGAGGTCGGCGGCGACTCCGTCCCAGACGCGGTGGTCATCGGGGTAGCCGTGGAGGGCGACGACCGTCGGCGCCGCGCGGTCGCCGCGCTCGTGGACGGCCAGCCGGATCCCGTCGCTCACGCGCATCGCGTCACGATAAGGGTCGCGGGCCGGGCCGGGCTGCCGGCCAACGCGGCGGAGGGGCCGGAGCCTGCGGTCGCTGATCCACCGGACACGGGATAGGTTCGGTTGCGTGAGCCGGCCCGACCAGGACGACCTCGACGACGCGTACCGCGACGGCGGCGCGACCGACAGCGACAACCGTGACGACACCGACGACGACCAGCTCGACCCGGCCGACACGTTGTACGACCGCGGCCCCGACGATCCCCTCGACGAGGGCTACTCGCCCCCGGAGCGCCCCTTGGCCATCGACGACTGGGGCATGACGGCGGGCGAGGCCGCGGGCCACGAGGACCTCGACCACCGCCTGGCCCGCGAGGTTCCCGACATCGGCGCGAACGAGCCCAACGACGACGACTTCGACGCAGGCGTCGGGGACACCGCCGACACCGACGGCGAACCCTGGGACGAGCAGGTCGGCGACCGCCGCGCGGGCAGGCTCGTCGCCCCGGACGAGGGCGGGGTCCGCGATGACGAGCCCGACGCCGTGGCTTCGGACGTCGGCATCGACGGGGCGGGCGCCTCGGCCGAGGAGGCCGCGGTGCACGTCGTCGACGACGACGAGGCCTGACCTCAGCCTGCCGCCGCCATCTTCAGCGGACGCGGAGGTCCTTGATTCGCTGGAGCTTGCCGACCGAGCGTTCGAGGGTCTCCGGGTCGACGACCTCGCACGCCACGCCCAGCCCGACCGTCTCCCGCACCGCCCTCACCAGCTCCGCCGCGGCGGACCCGCGGAGCTCGGCGGGGATGTCCGGGCGGGCCTCGACACGCACGGTCATGGCGTCCAGGCGGCCCTCCGTCGACAGCACGAGCTGGAAGTGCGGCGACAGCCCGGCGGTCCGCAGCACGACCTCCTCGATCTGCGTGGGGAACACGTTCACCCCTCGCAGGATGATCATGTCGTCGGACCGGCCGGTGATCTTCTGCATCCGCCGCATGCCCGGCCGCGCCGAGCCCGGCAGGAGCCGGGTGAGGTCGCGCGTGCGGTACCGGATGATCGGCAGCGCCTCCTTGGTGAGCGAGGTGAACAGGAGCTCGCCCTCCTCGCCGTCGCTCAGCGGGACCGACCCAAGAGATCCAACACTGAGCGGGTCGACGACCTCCGGGTAGAAGTGGTCCTCCCAGATGTGCAGCCCGTCCTTCGACTCGACGCACTCCTGCGACACGCCGGGCCCCATCACCTCCGACAGCCCGTAGATGTCCACGGCGTGCATGTCCATGCGCTCCTCGATCTCGGCGCGCATCTGCTCGGTCCACGGCTCGGCGCCGAAGATCCCCACCTGCAGCGAGCACGCCGCCGGGTCGAGGCCCTGCCGCTCGAACTCGTCGATGATCGTGAGCATGTAGGACGGCGTGAGCATGATGACCTCCGGCCGGAAGTCCGTGATCAGCTGGACCTGGCGCGGCGTCATCCCGCCGGACACCGGGATGGCCGTCGCCCCGAGGCGCTCGATGCCGTAGTGCGCGCCCAGCCCGCCGGTGAAGAGGCCGTAGCCGTAGGCGTTGTGCACCTTGTGCCCGGGCCGGACGCCCGCCGCGCGCAGCGAGCGGGCCATCACGTTCGCCCACGTGTCGATGTCGCGCTCGGTGTAGCCGACGACCGTGGGCCTGCCGGTGGTGCCCGACGACGCGTGGATGCGCCGCACCTGCTCCTGGGGCACCGCGAACATGCCGAACGGGTAGTTCGCCCGCAGGTCGGCCTTGGACGTCGTGGGAAACTTCGCCAGGTCGGCGAGGTCACGGCAGTCGTCGGGATGCACGCCCGCCTCGTCGAACGCGCGGCGGTAGTGCGGTACGTGGGCGTAGGCGTGGTGCAGGGTCTGCCGCAGCCGCGTGAGCTGCAGCGCACGCAGCTCGTCGACCGACATCCGCTCCTCGGCGTCGAGGGTGTCCGGCGCGGGCGTCGCGCCCACACGAGCGCTCATCGCTTGGCTACCAGGGTGAGGACGTCGTAGCGGGCGACGGACTCGCCGTCCTGCCGGGTGACGTCGGCGTCCCAGCGCACGTCGCCGTAGGGCTGGCTGCCGTGCGGGGTGATCTGCTTGCAGGTGAGCGTCACGGTGATCTCGTCGCCGAAGCGGACCGGGGTGAGGTAGCGCAGCCGGTCGAGGCCGTAGTTCGCGAGCACCGGCCCCGGATCGGGATCGACGAACAGGCCTGCGGCGAACGCCAGCGTCAGGTACCCGTGGGCCACGCGCTCGCCGAAGATCGGGCTCCTCGCGGCGGCCTCGGCGTCCATGTGCGCGTAGAACGTGTCGCCGGTGAACGCGGCGAAGTGCTCCACGTCCTCCTGCGTCACCGCCCGCGGACCGGCGACGATCGTGTCGCCGATGGACAGCTCCTCCAGGTGCTTGCGGAAGGGGTGCACGTCGGTCTCGTTGCGCGCAGAGCCCGCCACCCAGCGGCCCGTGATCGCGGTGAGCGTGTCCGGATCGGCCTGCACGGCGGTGCGTTGCATGTGGTGCAGCACCCCGCGCAGCCCGCCCAGCTCCTCGCCACCGCCCGCCCGGCCGGGGCCGCCGTGCACGAGCTGCGGCATCGGCGAACCGTGCCCGGTCGACTCCTTGGCGTCCTTGCCGTTCAGCACGAGCAGCCGTCCGTGCCAGGGGGCGACCCCGAGCACGACCTCGCGCGCGAACCCCGGATCGGCCGTGACGACCGAGCCCACGAGACTGCCCAGGCCGCGCGCGGCGTAGCCGATGAGCTGCCCGGTCGAGGTGTAGGGCAGCACGGTCGACACCGGGCCGAACGCCTCCACCTCGTGCGGCTCGGCCCGCTCCGGGTCGCCGACCAGCAGGATCGGGGAGAGGAACGCGCCACGTTCGGCGTCGGCGTCGATGAGGTCGACCTTCTCCGGGTTGCCGTAGACGATCCGACCCGCGTCGGCCAGCGCCTTGATCCCGCGCCGCACCTCCTCGCGCTGCTCCAGGCCCGCAAGGGCGCCCATGCGCGCGGTCGCCGGGTCGCCGACCGTGACTCCGGCGAGCTTCGCCGACACGGCCTCGACGACGGCGTCGACGTGCTCCGCGGGCACGAACGCCCGCCGGATCGCCGTGCACTTCTGGCCCGCCTTCACCGTCATCTCGGTGACGAGCTGGCCGACGTAGAGGTCGAACTCGGGGGTGCCCGGGGCGGCGTCGGGGCCCAGCGCGGAGAGGTTGAGCGAGTCCGCCTCGGCCGAGAACCGCACGCTGTGCCGGACCACGCCGGGGTGGGCCCGCAGGGTGGCCGCGGTGGCGGCGGAGCCGGTGAACGCGACGAGGTCCTGGCCTGTGAGGTGGTCGAGCGTGTCGCCGAGGGAGCCCGCGACGAACTGCACCGCGCCCGGGGGCAGCAGCTCCGCCTCGACGATCAGCCGGACCAGCTCGGCGGTGAGGTACGCCGTGGGGCTGGCGGGCTTGATCAGCGACGGCACGCCCGCCAGGAACGCGGGCGCGAGCTTCTCCAGCGGTCCCCACACGGGGAAGTTGAACGCGTTGATCTGCACCGCAACGCCGTGCAGCGGCGTCGCGATGTGTTGGCCGAGGAACGTGCCGCCCTTGCCGAGCGGCTCGACGTCGCCCTCGACGTACACCGTGTCGTCGGGCAGTTCGCGGCGTCCGCGCGACGCGTAGGACTGCACGACGCCGATGCCGCCGTCGACGTCGAAGCGGGAGTCGTAGTGCGTGGCGCCGGTGTGCGCGGAGACCGCGTAGAGCTCCTCGCGGTGCTCGCGCAGGTGCCCGGCCAGCGCTTTCAGCAGGGCGGCGCGCTGGTGGAAGGTCAGCTCGCGCAGCGCGGGCCCACCGACCCGGCGGCCGTAGTCAAGCGCCGCCGCGAAGTCGATGCCCGCCGACGACAGGCGCGCCACTTCGGCCCCGGTGACCGCGTCGTAGAGCGGCCGACCCTCGTCGGACGGCGTGTGCCAGGCGCCGAGGACGTGACTGCGCAGGACCGCCGCCATGAGGAGCCTCCTGTTCCAGCGCTTCGTGGGTAGCACATTATCCGCGCGCCAGCCCGACGCCGAGCAGGGCGCGGGCGACGCCTGCCGCGCGCCGGCGGGGCGGGATCACGACCCGCTGGTGCAGCACGGCGTACCCGGCGCGCTCGATCTCGTCGAGGATCCCCTCGTAGAGGGTGAACGCACAGGCGACGCAGGCCCGGGAGACCGGCTCGAGCAGCGCGATTCCCGGGACGGCGCGGCGGTAGACCGCGCGGGTGTGCGCCACGAGGTGCGCGAGCGCGCGGCTGATGCGGGCGTCGGGCCGCCGGGTGCGCCGCGACCAGGCCAGCAGCTGCCGGTCGACGCCGAACGCGGCCAGCTCGTGGGCGGGCAGGTAGACGCGCCCACGGTCGAGGTCTTCGCCGACGTCGCGGAGGAAGTTGGTGAGCTGGAACGCCACTCCGAGCGCCGCGGCGGCGGGCTCGGCGGCCGCCCGCGGGCCGGTCGTCCCCAGGATCGGCAGCATCTGGAGACCGATCACGGCGGCGGACCCGTGGACGTAGCGGTCGAGATCGGCGAACGTTGCGTAGTCGGTGACCTCGGTGTCCATGCGCATGGACGTGAGGAAGTCGGCGAAGTGGGCTGGGTCGATCGCATAGCGGCGGGCGGTGTCGGCCAGCGCGGCCAGCACCGGGTGCGCGGCCGGGCCGCCGTCGAGCGCGGTGGCGAGCTGACCGGCCAGAACGCCCAGACGGGCGGCCTTCGCGGTGGGCGATCGGCCGTCGCCGAGGTCGTCGACGATCTCGTCGGCGTGTCGGGCGAAGCCGTAGAGCGCGTGCACGGCGGGGCGGCGGGCGCGCGGGAGAAGCCGGGTCGCGAGGAAGTAGGTGCGGCCGTGGCGGGCGTTCAGTGCGCGGCAGGTGCGGTAGGCGGCCCGGAGAGCGGGGTCGACGATCCCGGCGGCGTCCAGCTCCGCTCCGGACACCGCATCAGCCTGCGCGTTGCTCGGCGGCGACCGGGGGCGGGGAGAGGTCGGCGGCGGGCTCCGTGGGCGGCGGGACGGGCTCGGCGTTGTCTCGGGCGACCGTTGCGGGCGCCGGGGGTTGGCTCCGGGTTCCCGCCGCGGGAGCCGGGACGGGCTGCTCCGCCTTGCTGCGGGTGCCCGCCGCGCCTGCAGGCTTCGGTTTGCTGCGGGCGCCCGCGGCGAGCCGGAGTGGGTCGGGCCGCACCAGCGACTGCGCCGCGAGCACTGCGACAGCCAGGCACACCGCGAGGTAGCCCCAGTTGTTGAGGGCGTCCTCGCCGTTGGGGTAGTAGACGACGACCAGCATCGTCGACACGACGACCAGGTACTGCAGCCCGCGCACCGTCCACGGCGTCATCGCGAGGAACGCCATGCCCCAGCTCAAATACCACGGGAGCGTGGCGGGGGAGAGCACCGCGGTGGCGAGGAGCACGGTGCCTGCGCGCCGGATCGCGTCCGGCCCGCCGTCCCGCGCCGCCCACCACTGGCGCACTGCGATCCAGACGAGCACGGCGGCGCCGATCCCGCGGAAGATGTTGACGAACAACTGCTGCGATCCGCCGAACAGGGAAGCCAGCCAGCCGACCATCTGGCCGACCGCCGTCGGGATCGACATCCAGTTGACGATCATCGACGGGGCGCTCAGCGCGGGCAGCCAGCCGAGATCGACGCCCGCCACCAGCGTGCACGCGGCGAAGACGACGGCGAACACCGCGATGCCCGCCGCGGCAGCCTTGGCGACGCGGACCCACCGCGACCCGGACATGTGGGCGGCCCAAACGAGCACGAGGAAGGGCAGGGCGAGGCCCGCGCTCGCCTTCACCGCCATGGCGAGGGTGACGAGGGCGATCCCGCCCGCGTGCCGACCGCGCAGCGCGAGCAGCGCACCCGCGGCGAGGAGGCCGACCACCAGCAGGTCGTTGTGGCCTCCCCCGATCATGTTGAGCACCATCATCGGGTTCGCGACCGCGACCCACATCGCCACCGGCACGCGCCCGCCGAACCTGCGGGTCAGCTCGGGCAGCGCCCAGACCAGCAGCGCGAGCCCCGGCAGCAGGGCGAGCCGCATGAGCAGCACGCCCGCGATGATGTTGTTGCCGATCAGCCACGCGACGGCCTTGGCGATGATGATGAACAGCGGGCCGTAGGGGGCAGGGGTGTCCTGCCAGAAGTAGTGGACGTTGTCGCTGAGGATCCCCGGCATCGCGTCCGGCCCGACCAAATAGGGATCGAGGCCGTGCAGGGGCAGGGCGCCCTGTGCCAGGTAGCTGAAGATGTCGCGGGTGAACAGCGGGGGTGCCAGCAACAGCGGCGCGGTCCAGACGGCTGCGCAGGTGAGGACGGCCCGGCCGCCGACCCGCTCGGCGAGGACGTCGCGGCCCAGCATGATCCAGGCCCACAGCATGAGCCCGACGCCGCCGTACATGAGGCAGGCGGCGAGATCATGACCGTGGCCGTAGCGCCAGAAACCGATCGCCGAGTTCGTCATGATCGGATCGCGCACCAGCACGCCGCCCGCGCCGAACCCGCCGACCAGCAGCATCAACGCCGCGAGCAGCCCGATCAGCAGCGGACGGCGCGGCGGGTTGCCGAACCGGGCGGTGCGGGGAGCGTCGGTCGTCGACGGCTCGGAGCGGAAGTCGGGGTCGACCCGTGCGGAGGCGCTCATGACGCGATCCATGCTCCCACGCGCGCGCTCACCCGGCCGAATGACCCCTCCGGCGCGCCGGGTCGGCCGCACGACCCGACGCGCGTGGCAGCGCGGCGGCCGCACCGTGCACCACCCGCGCCGGAGCGCGCTCGTCCGACCGCGGGCCGCCGCGCTGAAGCCCGCCGCCCGCCGCCCCCCATCCGACCGCCGTGCAGGCGTCCTCGCATGGCGCATGTACACGTCGCAGAGGCCGTGGGCCCTGCGAGGTGACAAGCGGGTCTGCGAGGACCGGCCGGTGGGGCGGGGCCGCCCCGGCGCGGGCGGGAAGGGGCCGCAGCGGCCGGGCCGGATCGCCTCCGTGGTCAGCCGGTGATCCGCTGCGCCGCCAGCTTGCCGCTGAGCACGACCGGTGGGATGCCGACGCCGGGCACCGTGCCGCAGCCTGCCAGCACGGCGTTCTCCAGCCCGGCCACGAGGTTGCGCGGGCGGAACGGGCCGGTCTGCGCGAAGGTGTGGGCCGCCGAGAACGGGGTGCCTGCCGCCAGGCCGTCGGCCGCCCAGTCGGCCGGGGTCACCAGCCGCGAGACCGTCATTTCCCCGGCTATGTCGCCGAGCCCGGGGTGGCCACGCGCGGCCAGCACCGACAGCAGCTCGTCACGGTAGGCCGGGCCGACGCGCGCCCAGTCGATCCGGCTGCGCTCCAGGTTGGGGCACGGGGCGAGCACGAGCAGGAGGTCGGCGCCGGGGGGCGCGAGCGTCGGGTCGGTGGCGGTCGGCCGGGTGACCAGCAGCGACGGGTCGCTCATCAGCCGACCCGCCGTGATGATCTCGGCGAACGTCTGCTCCCAGGCCGCCCCGAACGAGAGCGTGTGATGCGCGGCCTCGGGACGGCGCCCGCGCATGCCTGCGTGCAGCACGACGGCGCTGGGCGACCACCGCAGCGGCACCGGGCGCGGCCGGGCCCGGCCGACCAGCGCGTCGACCACCGGTAGATCCGGCGTCAGCACGACGGCGTCGCACCGCAATGCCTCGCTGTGGTCGAGCGGGTCGGCGGTCGCGCGGTGTCGCACCGCGGTGACCCGGCCACCGCTGCGCGCCAGCCCGGTGACCGTCCGCCCGTAGAGGATGCGGGCCCCCGCCGCCTCGGCCGCGTCCGCCAGCGCCTGGCCGATCGCGCGCATGCCGCCGCGCGGGAACCACACGCCCGCCACGGTGTCCATGTAGGCGATCACCCCGTATGCGCCCAGCGCCCGGTCCGGCGCGACCCCCGCGTACAGCGACTGGAACGAGAAGATGCGCCGGAGCCGTCCGTCGGGCAGGAAACGGGCGACGCGCGGGCCCAACCGGGCGAACCCGCCCAGGCGCGCCAGCCGGACCAGGTCGGGGCCGAGCAGGGCGAGCGGCGAGTCGAGGTTGGCACCGATGAAGGTGTCGATCTCGGCGCGGTAAAGGGCGGTGAGCCACTCGCGCAGCGCGCGGTACCCGGCGGCCGAAGCGGGCCCACAGACCCGGCGGACCTCGGCTTCCATCGCGGCCGCGTCGGTGTGGACCTCGATGGTGGAGCCGTCGGCGAAGTGCGCGCGGTAGGCGGGATCGAGCGGCATCAGGTCAAGCCGCTCGGCGAGCTTCTCCCCGACCGCCGCGAAGGCCTCGTCGAGGAGGTCGGGCATCGTGAGCACAGTGGCGCCGGTGTCGAGGTGGAAGGTGCCCTGCTCGGTGCCGAGGTCGAGCCGCCCCACCCGACCGCCGGGGTGCTCGGCTCGTTCGACCAGCGTGACGCGCCTGCCCGCGCCGAGCAGATGCAGCGCGGCGCACAGGCCGGACAGCCCCGCGCCGATGACGACGACATGGTCGGTCGCCCCCCGGACCCGGCGGCTCAACGCTCGCCCGCCCCGGCCTGCTCCGCAGGCCTCCGTCCCGCGCCTCCCCACCCCGCCTGCTCCACAAGCCGCCGTGCCCCGAGCTCGCTCAACGGCGGCGTCGGGTGGCGGTGACGGCCAGCTCGGCCAACTCGCCTGCCGCGGGCTCGGCGACGGATGCCGCGGCGAGCGCGTCGAGCGCCGAACCGGTGAGCGCAGCGATCCGCTGCTCGACGGCCTGGACGGCGCCCAGCTCGGTGAGGATGTCGCGCACCTGCTCCACCTCCTCGGCCGTCAGCCGGGGGTTGCCGACCGCGGCCTCGATGGCCCTGCGGGCCGCGTCGTCGCCGCAGCGGTCCGCCCGCTCCAACGCGACGGCCAGCAGCAGTGTGCGCTTCCCCTCGCGCAGGTCGTCACCCGCGGGCTTGCCGGTGACGGCCGGGTCGCCGAACACGCCGAGCAGGTCGTCGCGGAGCTGGAAGGCGATGCCGATGTCGGCGCCGAAGCGGCGGTAGCCGTCGACCAACTCCGACCCGGCGCCCGCGAGCGCCGCGCCCAGGTGCAGTGGCCGCTCGACCGTGTAGGCGGCCGTCTTGTAACGGTCGATGCGCAGGGCCGCGGCCTGCGAGGCGTCGCGGGTGGCCTGGTGGAGGACGTCGAGGTACTGCCCGCCCAGCAGCTCGGTGCGCATCGCCCGCCACGGGACGCCCGCCCGTACGAGCGTCTCCTGCGGCAGGCCGCATGTGTGGAACATGTCGTCGGCCCACACCATGGCGAGATCGCCGAGCAGGATCGCCGCGGCGGCGCCGAACCGGGCAGGCTTGCCGTGCCAGCCCGCCTCGGCGTGCCTGCGGGCGAACGCGACGTGCACGGTGGTACGCCCCCGCCGTAGCGCGGAGGCGTCCATCAGGTCGTCGTGCACGAGCGCGCACGCGTGGATGAGCTCCACCGCGCTCACCGCCCGCAGCACGGAGAGGGCCTCGGGCGCGTCGACGGAGCCGCCCGCGCCTCGCCAGCCCCACCACGCGAACGTGGGACGGATGCGCTTGCCGCCGCCGAGGACGAAGGTGCTCAGCTCGGCGGCGGCCGCGGCATAGTGCGGATCGATCGCCGACGCCTCGGCCGTACGGGCCTCCAGGTAGACGGCCAACGCCGCCTCGATGTCGCCCGCCAGCTCCCCGTCGGCGGGATCGGGCTCGCCGGCGGCCGCCGCCGCGGCGGTGCCGAGAGCGCCGGAATGCGTCACGTCGCCGAGCGTATCGGGGGGTCGGGGCTTCGGCGCGGCGGCGCTGCGCCACCCCATACCCTGAGCACCATGAGGATCACCGCACGCCTGGCCGCCCGCCGTCCGGTGTTCTCGGTGGAGTTCTTCCCGCCCAAGGACGCGGTGGGCGAGGCCGAGCTGTGGCGGGCCATCCGCAGGCTCGAACCGCTGGATCCGGCGTTTGTTTCGGTCACGTACGGGGCCGGTGGTTCCAGCCGCGACCGCACGATCCGCACCACCGGCCGGATCGCCGCCGAGACCACACTCGTGGCGATGGCCCACCTCACGGCCGTGTCGCATTCGGTCGCGCAGCTCCGGCAGGTGATCGGCGCCTACGCCGCCGCAGGCATCCCGAACATCCTGGCGGTGCGCGGAGACCCGCCCGGCGACCCGCTGGGGGAGTGGGTCGCCCATCCCGAGGGGTTGACCTACGCCGAGGACCTGGTGCGGCTGGTCAAGGAGGTCGGGGACTTCTGCGTCGGCGTCGCCGCGTTCCCGTACGGGCATCCTCGTTCCCCCGACCCCGACTCCGACCTGCGGTTCCTGCTCGCGAAGATCCGGGCGGGTGCCGACTTCGCGATCAGTCAGCTGTTCCTCGAGCCGGAGGGGTTCCTGCGGCTGCGCGACCGGCTCGTCGCGGCGGGCTGCGACGCCCCGCTGCTGGCCGGGATCATGCCGCTCACCACGGTCCGGACGCTGCATCGCGGGCCGGAGCTGTCCGGCGCGCCGCTGCCCCCGGACCTGGTGGGGCGGCTCGCGCCGTTCGCGGACGACGCGAAGGCCTTCCGCGCGGCGGGGATGGACGAGACGGCGCGGCTGTGTGAACGGCTGCTGGCCGAAGGCGTGCCCGCGCTGCACTTCTACACGCTGAACCGCTCGCCTGCCACGGCCGAGCTGGTCGCCCGCCTCGGGCTCGGTGCCGAGCGGCGGGTGGGCGTCAGCCGACGGGCGGGCTGACCGGTGGATTGCGCGTCCGCCGTGCGGCGAGCACGACGGCGAGCGCCGCGAGCGCCACGACGACCGCGAGGCCGATCGTCCAGTTCAGCGCCGAGGGTGCCCCCGGGTCAGCGTAGGCCACGGTGGCACTGACGGCCCCGACCTCGCCGGGGGTGAACCGCCAGCTCACCGTGTCCCCTTCGGCCTCGCCGTTCGCGTCGACCACGCGCCCGGGGAAGCTGATCTTGAGCTGGAAGTCGGCGTTGTCGACCGGCGCTGCGGTGAGATCCACCGAGCCGGTGACCAGCACTCGACCGCCTGCGCGGCGGAAGCTGAACTGCGCCCGGTTGCTCTCCGGGAACGTCGCCCGGGTGAGCGTGGCGGTCTGGTCGAAGGACAGGCGGGAGAAGTGCAGGACCGAGCCCGTGTAGCCGTCCTGCCGGTAGCCCGTGACGTCGACAGCGGACGCCAGGTCCGCCGGGAGCGTCACAGCCGGGCCCTTGTCGTCGTCGGACTTCGCGGGCGTGGCCACCACGAGCTGGCCGGTCACGGTGTCGTCGGGCTGCACGGCCAACGCCGCGTGCACCCGGGCGCACCCACCGAGGAACGCGCTGAACAGCAGTACCGCGACGATCAGCAGCGCCCCTGCGCTCCTAGGGGCGGACGGCGGCGGCACGCGCTCATGGTGCCGGCCGTCGCGTGCCGACCGTCTGGGCGGGTGTGCAGCCCCTCAAGATCGCTGGCTCTTGGTGTGCGCGGCGCAGGGGCGCACCTCCGGCGGGTGTCACCGGGGAGGCGGTGGGGCGAGCGGCAGCCGGGCGCCGAGCACGGCGAACGGGCGGGAGTCGCCGGTGAACCGGTGATCGCGCAAGACGTCCTCGAAGCCCATCCGCCGGTAGAGCCGCCAGGCGCGGCCGGGCGACCGGGCGCCGTACTCGGGTGTGGACAGCAGCACCCGCCCTTGCTCGACGCCGGTGAGCAGCGCCCGCAGCAGGCCTTCGCCGAGGCCTGCCCCCTGGGCGTCGGGGCGGACGTGCAGCTCGGTCAGCTCGAAGTAGTCGTGCAGCCAGCCGCGGTGCTCCTCCGCGGTGCCGCGCAGGCCGCGCCGCACCTCCTCGTACCACCATTGGCCGGGGCCCCCGGTGTAACCGTAGGCGATGCCGAGCAGCGTCCCTCGATGGTCGAGCCAGCCTGTGGCGCGCCAGCCCGGCCTGCGGACGTGGTCGAGCCAGAGAGCCCGGCGCTGTCGTGCGGTGCTGGGTGGGTAGCCCATGGCCGCCACGTACACCTGTAGGGCTTCGCTCAGGCGGTCGGCGAGGTCGCCGGGGCCGAGCGTCACGAGGTGCCGCGCCGGTGCCGTGGTCACGACGTCATCACACCACGGAGCGACCGGTCGCGCCCTCTCCGGTGAGCTGGTCGGACGCGGTCCGGCGGCTCGGCATCCGACTTGACGCCGCGGCGCGGGCGAGGTCTACTGGACTGGTCGAACAAAGGTTCGATTCGGGGGTCACCCGGTGGCAGGCGGGGGAAGCGTCGCCGCCGGGTGGCCACCGGCGGCACGGTACTGGCGCCGGGGAGGGAGCACGCAGGTGGACGAGGCAGGAGGCGCGGAGCGGGATGCCTGCCGTGCCGTCGGAGCGGCGCGGAGCGCCCGGATCGGAACTGCCCGCGCGGTGCGGGTCGGCCGGATCGGTTCCGGTCGGGTTGGCGCCCGGGCCGAAGGTGGGGGAAGGGTCCGGCCCGGCCCGCACGCGCGAATTCGCGGACGAGGAACACCGTGCCGGGCGGTAGGCGGACGACGACGCATCGAGCGCCACGCCAGCGGGGTTTTGGTGCGGCAAAACCCCGCTGGTGTTTCGCTCGGCGCCTCGTTCGATCGGCATCCCGGCATCGGCGGTCGGGCATGACCCCCCTGGGCTGGCCCTTCCGGCAGCGGGGGCCCACGCCGATCCAGGTCCGGTGGAAGGACGGTGAGCCGATCGAGTTCGAGCGGTCCGCACGGCGCGGTCCGCGGTTCCTGGTCACCGGCATCCGCGAGAGGTGGATCGAGGAGTCGCCATGGCCGTTCCCGTCGCCGATGCCCGTCGGCGGCGATCGGCTCCGGTGCTGGCGGGTCGAGGCGCGCTCGGCGGGCGAGCCGGATGGGCCGCCCCGCGAGTTCGTGCTCCGCATGCGGGCCGGGCCCGGCGTGTGGGACCTCGTCAGGTCAGCGGGGTGAGCCCGCTCACGCCCGGTCCCGACGACAGCCCGGAACTGTCGGGGTGTCGCGGCACCATCAGCACAACGACGACCGACCTATGCCGAAGGAGCCCCGAGATGACCAGTGCCACGCTGAACCCGGCCCTCATCCCCGCGCCGCGCCGCGCCCCGCGTCCCGCCGCGGCGGCCGGACGCGCGCCGGGCCACGCCTCGCGTCCGGCCGCGGCCGCGCCTACCCCGCGCGCCGCGCTCGACCTCCTGCGCCAGGCCGCGGAGGGCCTTGCCGAGGCCCATCGCAGGCCCGAGCCGCTGATGCGCTACCCGGCCGCCTACCTCGCCGCGCTGCGGGCGGGCGCCGCGGTGCTCGCTCTGCGCGCGCGGCCCGCGCCGCGACGGCGCGGCAGTCGCAGCGTGTGGCTGCTGCTGTGCGATGTCGCGCCCGAGCTCGCCGAGTGGGCCGCCTACTTCGCGTCGTGCTCGGCCACCCGCGCCGCGGCCGAGGCGGGGATCGAGCGGCTGGTCAGCATGCGTGACGCGGACGACCTGCTGCGCCAGGCCGAGCAGTTCCTGGAGCTGGTCACCGACCTGGTTGAAGGGCGCTGAGAAGTGCGAGCCTGCCAGCCTCCGAGTGCCATGATGGCTGTGGCGTCGTCCGGCGTCGTCCCGGCGGGTGGGCCGCGCCTTTGGCAGGCGTCAGATGACTGCGGGCGGGGCGGGGGCGGCCACCGCGCGCCGGGGGCGGTCGGCGCGCAACACCCGGCCCAGGAGGGTGGTGAACACCGCCGACACCTCACGGGCCCCGGGCGTGTCCCAGCGCTGGATGGGCAGGCAGGCGCCCTGGGCCTGCTGGATCGCCGAGCGGTCGGGCAGCACGCCGCTGAGCACCAGCGGGCCGAACAGTTCCCGCAGCTCCGCGATGCGGAACTCGTGCTCGCTGTTGCGTGGCCGCACCCGGTTGATCAGCACCCCGAGCGGCTGGAGGTCCGGGTTCGCGCGCTGCCGTTCAGTCTGTACGGCGTCGAACGCGCGCTGCACCCCGGACACGGCGAAGATCGTCGGGTCGGTCACGAGCACGGCCCGATGCGCCGCGCTCAGTGCGCTGCGGGTGAGCTGCCCGAGCGAGGGCGGGCAGTCCACGATCACCAGCCGGTAGGGCTCCTGCGCCGGGTCGTCGGGGTCGTCGCTCCGGTCCTCGTTGTCACCTGATGGGTGCAGCGCACCCGAGCGGGGGTCGCGCAGCCGCTGCAACGCCCGGCTCAGTCGGGTGAGCTGTTTGCCGCTCGGGTCGGGGTGGTTGTGCCGCTCGGTCTGCTCGTCGCCCACCAACACATCCAGCCCGGCGCCCCAGCCGCTCGGCGCGATCGCGCGTTCGATCACGGAGCGGCGGGGCTCGTCGAGCACATCGGCCACGGTGGCCGACGTCGGCCCGGTGTCGAGCGCGATCGTGGCGTTGGCCTGCGGATCGAGGTCCACCACCAGCGCGCGCAGCCCGTGCTGCAGCGCGGCACCGGCGAGGCCGAGCGCCACCGTGGTCTTGCCCACCCCACCCTTGAGGCTCAACGTGGCGACCACCTGCACGCGATCGAACCTACCGTTCGGGTGAGCGGCCAGTCCGCCGACGCCCGACCCCACGCCCTCGCCCTGACTTCGCGCGCGACGGTCGACTTGGCGCGCCGACGGTCGACTTCGCACCCCTACGGTCGACTTCGCACCCCACCGGTGGGGTGCGAAGTCGACCGTAGGGGTGCGAAGTGCGGGGGGCAACGTGTGGGCTGGCCGCCGCACTAAGCTGCGCCTGTGGCGGCGGCACGACGAACGGTGAGGTGGCTCCCGTGACGAGCGCCGACGCGGGGCCCTGGCTCGGCGGCAGCGGCGGCGGCCACAGTGACCACAGCCACAGCGGCGGCTGCAGCGCAGGCCACAGCGGCACGGTGTACCGCGCCGTGGCGGCCGAGCTCGCGGCGGTCCGCGACCGCGCCCCCAACCGCGCCCCGCGGGTGCTCGACGTCGGCGGCGGCAGCGGAGCCTGGGCCGTGCCGCTGGCCCAGATGGGGTGCGCGGTGTCGGTCGTCGACCCCAGCCCCAACGCACTCGCCGCGCTACGCCGACGGGCACGCGACGCGGGCGTCGAAGAACTGGTTACGGCCGTGCCCGGCGACGTCGACGCCCTCTCCGATGTCGCGCCGGTCGGCCAGGCCGATCTCGTGCTCGGCCACGGGCTCCTGGAGGTCGTCGACGACGTTCCTGCTGCCGTCCGAGCGCTCGCCCGCGCCGCCGCCCCCGGCGGCGCGGTGTCGCTGCTGGTCGCGGGCCGGTTCGCCGCGGTGCTGGCGCGCACGCTCGCGGGCCGCCTCGCCGAGGCCAGGGCGCTGCTCGCCGACCCCGACGGGCGATTCGGCCCCGACGACGCGCTGCGCCGCCGCCTCGACGCCGCAGAACTGCGTCGGGTGCTGGGCGCGGACCCTGACCTGCGGCTGGAGCTCCTGCACGGCGACGGGGTGCTGGATTGCTGGGCCCCCGGTGGCGTCCGCGAAGGCCTCCGGGACGGCGGCGCGGCGGCGGGCGTCCTCGGCGAGCTGGAGGAGCTCGCTGCCGCGGAGCCTGCGCTGATCGACGTCGCGGCCCGCCTGCACGCCCTCGCGCGCCGAGTGGGATGATCACGACAAGCAGCGTCGCCCGACGAGGGACCGTTGATCAGCGCGCGCAGCGCCACCCGACGGGGATGATGATCACACCACACAGCGTCGCCGAAAGGGGTCCGATGATCACGCTCGGTCGGTCGCGCGGGCGGCTGTGACCTGCCCAACACACCCGTCCGCATTTTGGTGGCTCCGCTTGACGAGTCCGGGTAGTCGGCGGGGCCGCGGACTCGTATCCTCGTTCTTAGACGCCCACCCTGGGCGCTCGTCGCGTCGTTCCGGCACCATGGACGATGACCCGACAGGACGAGACAGTGCCGGAGGCGAAGTTATGCCCCTCTCCGAGCACGAGCAGCGACTGCTCGACCAGATCGAGCGCGCTCTCTACGCCGAAGACCCGAAGTTCGCGTCCACCGTACGCGGTGGACGCTTGCGCAAGCCCACCCGGCGCCGTCGGTTGCAAGGCGTCGCCCTGTTCGTCGTCGGTCTCGTCATGCTCGTGCTGGGCATCGCCGTTCAATGGACGTGGCTCGGCGGCATCCCTGTGGTCAGCGTCCTCGGCTTCCTCGCGATGCTGGGCGGTGCGGTGCTGGCCATCACCTCGGTCGGCACGGCGGCCGCGGCTCCCGCCGCGAAGACGGAACCGACCAAGAACGGCTTCACGGGCCGGATGGAGGAGCGCTTCCGCCGCCGGTTTGAGCAGGAATAGCGCCTGACGGCTCCCGCACGTCCCCACCGACGCCGCCGCCCCGCCCCACGGGACCGGCGGCGTCGTGCATTGCAGGGCGCGAGGCGGCGGCGTCGTGCGTTGCGGGGCGCGAGGCACGACGCAGCACCGAGCGGGGCAGCAGCCGATCGCGCGTCGAGAGCGGGCTCGCCGCCGCGACCGCGGCCAGCACTCCCGTGAGCGGCTCGGTGAGCGTCCCCGGCTCCGGGTGCTGCCCGCCGTACCAGCTGGCCTCGACCACCCCGACCACCTGCCGCACGTGCTGCTGAGCATCGCCGTCGAGATGGTGTTCGCGGACGAGGCGGCGCGCCGCCGCCCGCACGGTGTCGCTGTCCTTGGCGGGCACGCCCCGGTCGGTCGACTCGGCGAGCAGCTCGGCCCACCCCGCCGCGGCCGCGTTAGGCCCGCCCGCGGCCACGGCGGCGAGCCGCTGTCGGCGCATGCGCCTTCGCAGGACGGCGGGCGTCAGCGCCCCGCCGACCAACAGCATCACGCCGACGCCCAGCAGCAGCGGCCAGAGCGGCAGCTCGGCACTGGGAGTCGCCGGAACCGGGACGTCGGGCGTGGCGGGCGCAGGCGGCGGCGCCTGCGGGGTGGGTTCCGCCCGAGGGGCGGCCGGGTCGGCGCCCGCGGGTACGCCCGCTGCGGCCGCCTCCTCGGCCTGGGCCTCCGCGACATAGGGCGGCATGATCGTGCGCCCATCGGTGAGCGGCGTCGGATCGAAGATCAACCAGCCGTAGCCGGGGAACCAGGCTTCCACCCACGCGTGGGCGTCGGAGGTGCTGATCTTGCGATGGTCGCCGTCGGGCGTGCCGCCGGTGAAGCCGACCGCGACCCGCGCAGGTACCCCGACCGCCCGCAGCATCACCGCCATCGCGGCGGAGAACTGCTCGCAGTAGCCCGTCTTGCCGGACGTGAGGAACTCGACGAGCGCGTCGTCGCCGTTGCCGGGCGCCGTCTGGAGGCTGTAGTGGAACGCCGAGGTGGGGCCGGTGAAGAAGTCCTGCAGCGCAATGGCTTTGTCGAACGGCGTGGCCGCGCCCGCCGTCACCTGCGCGGCGAGGTCGCGCACGCGCCGGTCGATCCCCGAGGTGTCGAGGTAGGGGGCAACGGGGCCGGTGCTGCCCTGCGCGTCCCGCAGCTGCGCCGCGCTGGGCGCGGAGAAGTCCGCGACCTCCTGCCAGCCGCTCTCGGCGCGTGGCCGCGCGGTGTAGGCGGTGCCGCTGCGCTCGTCGTAGGTCCAGCGGTCGGAAAGGCCCGTGACACTGATCGGCTGGCCGTAGAGCGGCAGCCAGTAGTCTCTGAAGCCGACGTTCTTGACGTCGACGGTCGCCAACCGGACGCCTGCCCCCGAAACCACGCCAAGCGTGCCGGGCAGGTTCGGTCCCGGCCCGGGGCGGGTGGCCTGCCAGCCGACGTCCGGGACGTACGTGCTCAAGGTCAATGCGCGCAGGTAGGCGGGCTGGGGTAGGCCGCGCACCTGGAACAGCTCGGCGGGGGTGTTCTGGTTGAGCTGCCCACGCAGCGCGGTGAAGGGGCTGAGGCCGATCGCGGCGCCCGCGCCCGCGCCACCGCCTGCGAAGCGGCCCGCGGTGCCGACGAACGTGCTCGCCGCGCCGACCCCGAGCGCGATCGCCACCGCCACGGCGACCAGCACGACCCCACCCGTCCGCTGCCTGCGCGCCCCGTCGTGCAGCACGAGCAGCAGACCGAAGCCCGCGGCCGCCGAGACGACCGACTGCCACGGAAGCAGCGCGTCGTCCAGCGCCGCAGGCACGGCGAACACGGCGAGCAGCGGCACACCCGCCGCGGCGGGCGCCCTGGCGAGCACGGCGATGCCGTACACCGCGACCAGGACTGCGCCGAGCCCGACGGTGACCAGGAAGAGGATCTCCGGAGTGGCCTGCACCGGGGCGATTCCGGTGGCGATCTGCGCGCCCGACCCGCTGAACAGCGCCGCGAACCGGGCAAAGGTGGCGGGTCCCGGCATCGGCGAACCCGCGAACAGCGCACTGAGCAGCAGGAGCAGGCCCAGGCATTGGCCTGCCGTGACGACCGCCGGGCCGAGGCGGTGCAGCGCCAGCCCGAGGGCCACCACGACGAGCGCGGCGAGCAGCGCATGGCCCAGCCATGCATAGCCCTGGATGATGACACCGACGGGTGCGCTCGCGAGGAGCGGGGCGATCGCGGCTCCCGCGGCGGCGCGCCACGGCAGCCGCTTCACAGCGCGTCCCAGACCCGGTCGGGGCTGGTGTCCGCCGTGGCGACGGCGACGGTCCACCCCGCATTCCGCAGCGCGCTCGCCGCCGCGTCCGCGCTGCCTGCCCGCCCGTCGGCCGGGTCCCACGTCGCGGTGTCGAGCAGCACGGCGTAGCCGCCCTTCGGGTGGCGCGCCATGAGGTTCTCCCGGTGACCAGCGGTCACCGCGCCGAGCACGGCGACGACGTCGCGGCCCGTGGGCAGGTCCGGTCCCGTGAGGTCG
This sequence comes from uncultured Actinomycetota bacterium, assembly GCA_963822805.1. GTDB lineage: Bacteria > Actinomycetota > Actinomycetes > Mycobacteriales > Pseudonocardiaceae > Pseudonocardia. The sequence continues at coordinate 75,614 of CAWGIV010000020.1, forward strand.
GACCGGGCGGAGGGGCGCAGCGCGGCGAGGGCGTCGAGCAGGGGGTCGAGCCCGGGCCCCGGCAGCGCGGCGCCGTCCTCGGTGACGAGATCGACGGGCTCACCACGACCGATGAGGTGGGCGCAGACGCTCGCGGCCATGCTGATCGCGAACTCGAGGCTGGACTCGGCGCCGCGGCCGCGGTGCGCGGCGTCGCGGCGGTCGAGCAGCACGGTCGTTCCCGCGCGCCACGGCCGTTCCTCCAGCCGCACCATCAGCTCGTCGTGCCGCGCGGTGCTGCGCCAGTGCACGCGCCGCAGCTCGTCGCCGTGCCGGTAGGGGCGCACCAGGACGTCCGAGCTGCCCTGGCCCTGGTGCGCGAGCGCCGCCCCCGACGTGCCCTCGCCTGCGCCGAGCGCGTCGGGCAGCCCGTGCAGCGCGACCACCCGGGGCAGGACGATCAGCCGGTCCGCTCCAGTGACCGCGCGCTCGAACTCGGCCAGCGCGAGCGGGTCGGTGGCGCCGACGGTGAGGGGGCCGATGGCGTGCACCCCGCGCAGCCGCGGCCGCAGGGGATAGGTGAGCCGGGCCCCGCCGCGGCCGGAGAGGCGGTGGATGGTGAACCCGGGCGGAGCGGCCGCCTGCGGCCCGGCGGCGTCGGGGACGATGTCGACCATCCGCAGCGCGCCGACCAGCGCGGACCCGCGCACCCGCAGCGCGACCTCGACCCCGCCGCCCACCGGTAGCCGCGGGGGCGAAAGCTCGCGCGTGACCCGTACGGCTCGGCGCGTGCGGGCGGCCAACAGCAGGGCGAGCAGCGGCAGGACGACGACGAACGCGCCGATCCGCAGGAGGTCCCGCTCGTTGAGCACGATCGCGCAGGCGGCCGTGGCCGTGCCCCCCGCGAGCAGGCACCGTCCGCGCGTCGTGAGGCCGGAGAAGCGGGCCACGCGGCTCAGCCCGTGGGGCGAGCGGGGGCGGGCACGGGCGTGCGGGCCACGACGGCGCGGACGATGTCGACGGGGGAGCGGCGGCCCGCCAGCGCGTCCGGGGTGAGCAGGAGCCGGTGGGCGAGCACCGGCACGGCGACGGCCTGCACGTCGTCGGGCACCACGAAGCTCCGCCCGGACAGCGCGGCCTGGGCGCGGGCCGTCCGGACCAGCTGCAGGGTGGCCCGTGGCGACGCGCCGAGGCGCAGCTCCGGCAGCCGTCGCGTCGCCCCGACCATCTCGGCGCAGTACTGGCGCACCTCCGGACCGATGTGCACGTGGCGTACGGCGTCGATGGCCGCCTGGACATGGCGGGCGTCGGTGACCGGGCCCAGGACGTCGAGCGGGTCGGTGGCGGCGTGCTCGTCGATCATCGCGAGCTCGGCCGTGATGTCGGGATAGCCGATGGAGACCCGGGCCGTGAAGCGGTCGCGCTGCGCCTCGGGCAGCGGGTAGGTGCCATCCATCTCGACCGGGTTCTGCGTGGCCACCACCATGAACGGGCTGGCCAGCGCGTACGTGGCGCCGTCGACGGTGACCTGGCGCTCCGCCATGCACTCCAACAGGGCCGACTGGGTCTTAGGCGACGCCCGGTTGATCTCGTCGGCAATGACGATGTTGGCGAAGACCGGCCCGGGGCGGAACTCGAACTCGGTGCTCTGCCGGTTGAAGATCGACAGGCCCGTGATGTCGACCGGCATCAGGTCCGGGGTGAACTGGACACGGCTGACCGAGCCGTCGATCGAGCGGGCGATGGCTTTGGCCAGCGACGTCTTCCCGACGCCCGGCACGTCCTCGACGAGCAGGTGCCCGTCGGCGAGCAGCGTGACCAGTGCGACGCGGATCACCTCGGGTTTGCCGATGATCACACGTTGGACGTTGCCCGCGATCCGGGCGCCCACGTCCGCGACGTCGGGCAGGCCAAGGGGAGCGCCCTCGATGCGGCTGCTCGTCGTCGTCACCGCTCCAGTCTCTCAAACCGTGTCCGCCCGCATCGCCCGGTCGCCCCCACATTCCCCCACCGACCGCCCGAGACGGGCTTCCGACGGCGGGGGCGTCCCCGCTTGGAGGTAGCGCGAGCGAGTGGCACCCGGATCCCGCCCCACTTCCCCCCACCGACGATGAGCTGCGCGTTTACCGACCTCTTGGGGTCAGGAGGGGCGTTCTTCGGGTTGACGGTGGAGGGAAGTGGGGTAATGTGGTGATCGCTGGGGGCGTCGGGGAGCTGCGTGACTCGGCACATGGGCGGAGGTGGGGCCGGTGTTCCTCGGCACCTACACCCCCAAGTTGGACGACAAGGGGCGGTTGACGCTGCCCGCGAAGTTCCGCGACGAGCTGCGAGGCGGTCTGATGATCACGAAGGGGCAGGACCACTGCCTGTACGTGTTCACCAGGGACGCGTTCGCCGAGCTGGCCACGAAGGTGGCGTCGGCGCCGCTGACGAGCGAGTCGGCGCGGGTGTTCCAGCGCAACCTGTTCTCGGGCACCGATGAGCAGAACCCCGATGCGCAGGGCCGCATCGCGATCACTCCCGAGCTGCGGCGCTACGCGGGCCTCACCAAGGACTGTGTGGTCATCGGGGCGTTCACGCGGGCCGAGATCTGGGACGCGCAGGCGTGGCAGCGCTACCAGGACGACCACGAGGACACCTACGCGAAGGCGCAAGAGGAGGTGCTGCCCGGGCTGATGTGAGGCCCGACCGTTCTCCGCCCGACCAAGCCTCGGGCACTGTGACGAACGGGCGTCGACTTCGGTTTCCACTCAAAGAGGAGGACCCGGCCGGTGTCTCCTCCCGGCGGCCCTGGCGCACCTTCCCCGGTGCCAGGTCTGCCGGGAGGAGACATCGGACAAGCCCGGTGGAGCGGGTCGGGCGCGGATGGCTCGGCGACTCGGGGCAGGAGGTGGGTGGCTGTGGGGCAGCACCCGCACGGAGATGGGCCTGCTGGGGCTAGGCACATCCCCGTCGCCCTGCCTCGGGTCGTCGAGTTGCTGCGGCCTGCGCTGGCCGGACGGCCTGCGGTCATGGTGGACGCCACGCTGGGGCTTGGCGGCCACGCGGCCGCGCTCCTCGCCGAGCATCCGCAGCTCACGCTCGTCGGGCTGGACCGCGACCCGGAGGCGCTCGCGCTCGCCGGGCGACGGCTCGCCGCCTACGCCGACCGGACGCATCTCGTGCACGCCGTCTTCGACCGGTTCACCGACGTGCTCGCGGAGCTGGGGCTTCCGCGGGTCGACGGCGTCCTGTTCGACCTCGGCGTCTCCTCCCTGCAACTCGACGCCGACGAGCGGGGGTTCTCCTACTCCCGCGACGCCGACCTCGACATGCGGATGGACCCCAGTGGTGGGCCGACCGCGGCCGACGTGCTCAACACCTACTCGGTGCCGGAGCTGGCGCGCGTGCTGCGGGAGTATGGGGAGGAGCGGTTCGCGTCCCGAATCGCGGCGGCGGTCGGGCGCCGACGTGGGGAGCGGCCGTTCCGGCGCAGCGCCGACCTGGTGGAGCTGCTGTACGAGACGGTGCCCGCGGCGGCGCGGCGCACCGGGGGACATCCGGCCAAACGGACGTTCCAGGCCTTGCGCATCGAGGTCAACGGCGAGCTCGCGGCATGGACGGCCGCGTTGCCCGCCGCCCTCGACGCGCTGCGCGTCGGTGGCCGGATCGTCGTGCTGGCCTACCACTCGCTGGAGGACCGCACCGCCAAGCGCGAGCTGGGGGAGCGGTCCACGTCGAGCACGCCCGTGGGGCTGCCGGTCGAGCTGCCCGGGCACGGGCCGTCGTTCCGGCTGCTGGTGCGGGGGGCGGAGCGGGCGGACGACGACGAGGTCGCGGACAACCCGCGGGCGGCGTCGCTGCGCCTGCGTGCGGCCGAACGGATCGGTGAAGGGGAGAGCGGCATGGTGGGGGGGACCACATGACCGGGCGGTCGTACGTCGGGGGGCTCCGGTGAGCGCGCCCGCCGCGGAGCGGACACGGACGGCGGGGGCGCGTTCGGCAGTGGGTTCGGCGGGGCGGGCCCGTTCGGCCGCCGTGGGTTCGGCGGCGGGGGCGCGTCCGGGCGGCATCGGGGCGGCGCTGCGCAGGGCGGTCGCCGCTCGGCTGGCTCCGCGAGCAGCGGCGACGGGTTCGGGGGTGCGCACCCGGTCCGGGCCGGCAGTCGGTGGGTCGGGTTCCGCGCGGTCTCGGACGAGCGCTGCAAGGGCCGACATCGCGCGGTCGGCGGTCGAGCAGGCAACGCCGCGGGGGACGACGGCACGGGCGGGGGTCCCGCGGTCGGCGGTCGAGCAGGCAACGCCGCGGGGGACGACGGCACGGGCGGGGGTCCCGCGGTCGGGGTCGAGCCGGCAACGCCGCGGGGGACGACGGCACGGGCGGGGGCCGCGCGGTCCGCCACGCACACCGCACGTCGCGGATCCACGCTCGACAGGCGCGCCGCCGGATCGACGGCTCGCATCGCGACCGTTCCCGCCCAGCGTGGGGCGCCGTCCGTCGAGCGGGGTGGGGTGGCGGGCCGCGCCTACGCGCGCCGCGACGATCGATTGCGCAGGCTCGTCGGAAGTGGCCGGGCGCCGCGCGGCGCCCCGCCTGCCGGTCGGGCCAAGTTCGTGCTGCTCGTCATGGCCCTGCTCGCCACCGGGCTGGTTTTGACGCTGTGGCTCTCGACGGCCGCCGCCGCGGACTCCTACCGGCTGCAGGACGCCCGCTCGGCCGCTCGGACCCTGAGCGAGCAGAGCGAGCAGCTTCGCCGGGAGGTCACCGCGATGGAGGCGGCCCCCGTCCTCGCGCAGCGGGCCGCTGAGCTGGGCATGGTGCCTGTGCAGGACTCGGCGCGGCTCGTCGTCGCGCCCAACGGAACGGTCACGGTGGAAGGAACGCCCAAAGCGGCGATCGCCACGGCACCGCCGCCCGCCCCGGCGTCCGCCGCGCCGAACGGTGCCACACCCACCGCGAGCTCGACCGCGACCCCGACGGCCGCGCCGGACGGCACCGACCCGAACGCCATGACGGCCGACGGCGCGGCGGCCGCGGGCATCGGTCAGGACGGCGCGAGCGCTCCGCCCACCGTCGCGAGCACGCCCACCACTGCGAGCACGCCCAGCACTGCGAGCACGCCCACCACTGCGAGCACGCCCACCACTGCGAGCACGTCCACGCCTCCCCTCAGCGGCCAGGCGGGCAGGAGCGGCGCCACCGCAGCCCCGCGAGCGGGATCCACCACCTCCGGCGTGGCCTCGTCGACGTCCGGCGCGGCCACGTCCACGCAGTCGCCGAGCCGTACGGTGGGCGCGGCAGGGCGGACCGCAGCGGACAACCCATCGCCCACGCCCGCCGCGCGGGCCGCAGGCCCGACCGCCCCGCCTCCGAGCGGAACTGCGGCGGGGGTGGGTCGATGACCCGCTCGCCGGATGGGAGCGGCGGCCGCGCCGATGCCACCGCCCCGGCCCGGGGTCTGGGCGCTCGTGTCCGCCGCGCGGGCGCGGTGAAGGTCGTCGCGTTCCCCGGACCCCGGGCCCCCGGGCCGATCCGTCGTGGCCGCAGGCTGCCCGCCACCCGCTGCGGCGCGGGAGCGCACCGATGACGACGGCCCCGCCCCGCCCCCGGGAGCGGGTCGCCGTCCGGTCCGCCCCCCCGCGGCGTGTCACGCCGGGACGCCGTCTCACATCCATGGCGAGCAGGCGGCTGCGGGTCGGTTGTGTGCTGCTCGTCGTGGCGCTCGGGCTCGCGACGCTCAAGCTCGTCGTCATCCAGTCCGTCCAGGCCGCCGACCTCAACGCGGCGTCGGCCCGACAGCTGCTCACCGAGATCCCGCTGCCCGCCGAGCGTGGCCCGATACTCGACAGCGCGGGCAAGCCGCTCGCGTTCAGCATCGAGGCCAACGCGCTCGTCACCAACCCGCGCACTATCGCGCGGACCCACGGTGCGGGCACGGCCGACTACGTCAACCGCATGGCCGCCGCCGTCGGACAGGCCACCGGGCAGGACCCGGCCGCGCTGGAGGCGTTGCTCACCGCGGACAAGGGCTACGTCGTACTGGCCAAGCTCGTCGATCCCGGCGTCGCGCAGGCGATGCACGACCAGTTCCCCGAAATCGCGCTGGAACGCCGCGAGGCCCGCCAGTATCCGGGCGGGTCGCTTGCCGCCAACGTCGTCGGCGCGGCGACCTGGGACACCACCGACTCGCCCGGCAAGCTCACCGGCCGCATCGGCCTGGAGAGCTCGCAGGACAACCTGCTGTCGGGATCCAACGGCGTGCGCGAGGTCGATACCGCCGAGGGCAGCAATGCCGAGATCCCGGGCAGCGTCCGCTACGAGCGGCCTGCCGTGCCCGGCTCGACATTGCAGCTCACCCTCGACTCCGACCTGCAGTACACCGTGCAGCGCGACCTCTCGGCCTATATCGCCAAGACCGGGGCCAAGGCCGACAGCTCCGCGGTCGTACTCGATGTGGCCACCGGCAAGGTGCGGGCGCTCGCCACCGGGACGACCTTCGACCCGACCAACCCCGGCGCGTCGACGCCCGACCAGCTCGGCGACCCCGCCGTCACCTCGCCGTACGAGCCGGGGTCGGTCAACAAGATCGTGACGATGTCGGCGGCGATCGAATACGGCATCGCAAAGCCCGACGACGTGCTCGACGTCCCGGGCAGCATCCGGGTCGCCGACCGCACGATCAACGACGCCTGGTCACACGGGCTGGTGCACTTCACGCTTACCGGAGTGCTGGCGAAGTCGTCGAACGTGGGGACGATCATGACGGCGCAGAAGGTCGGCCCGGATCGCTTCGCCGACATGCTGACGCGCTACGGCCTGGGGCAGAAGACGGGTGTCGGGCTGCCCGGGGAGAGCCCGGGATTCGTGCCGCCGATGGCGAGCTGGTCCGGCTCGACGTTCGGAAACCTCCCGATCGGGCAGGGCCTGTCCATGACGGTGCTGCAGATGGCGGGCATGTATCAGGCCGTCGCGAACAACGGCCTGCGGATCCCGCCGCGGATCATCGAGGCGACCGTCTCGCCGGACGGCGTGCGCACCGTCCCGCCCCCGCCCGCGGGGGTGCAGGTGGTGTCGCCGCAGACGGCCGCGACCCTGCGGACGATGCTCACCGCGGTCACGCAGGACGCGCACGGCCAGCGCGGCACCGGGCCCGCCGCCGCCGTGCCCGGCTACCAGACGGCGGGCAAGACGGGTACGGCGCAGCAGGTGAATCCGGTGTGCGGCTGCTACGCGTCCTCGACGTACTGGATCACGTTCGCAGGCATGTTCCCGGCACAGGATCCGCGCTACGTCGTCGGGATCATGCTGGACGCGCCTGCGGGTGGCACCAGCGCGGCCCCGCTGTTCCACGACATCGCCACCTACCTCGCCCAGCGCGACCGCATCCCGCTGACGACCAACCCCACCCCGCCACAGACCCTCCAGCTGCCCTGACACCCCAGCGTCACTCGCACCCGTCCGGGCACCTCGCACCCCTTCGCATCACTTCGCACCCTGTCGATGGGGTGCGAGGTGCCGCGATGGGGTGCGAGGTGGCGCTGACCCGGCCCACCGTCATGGAACGGGGCCGGGTGCGGGCGATGCGCGTCCGGGCGGCGACCACGCCGCCGGTAGCCTCCGCGCCATGTCCGCCGCCGGTCCCGCTCCGGTCGCCGCCCCGGCCGCGCCCGCTCCATCGCCGCGACCACATGCCGTCCGGCCGGTCCCGATCGACGAGGTCGCGGTGGTCATTTCCGCGGCCACTGCCGCCGCCCCCACCGCCGCCGCCCCCACCGCCGCCGCCCAGACCGCGGTCGCGGCCCCCCTCCCCGCCGCGGCCCCCCTCCCTGCCGCCGCCCCCACCGTCGGTGATCGTCGGTTGGGTGCAAAAAGCGGCCAGATCTGGCCGCATCTGCACCCAACCGACGATCAAGGTGGTGGGGGCGGGTCCGGGCCGGTGGTCACCGGGGTCACCCTGCGGGCCTCCGACGTGCGACCCGGTGACCTCTTCGCCGCGCTGCCCGGCACCCGCGCGCACGGTGCCGACTTCGCGGACGAGGCACTCGCCCGCGGCGCCGTCGCCCTGCTCACCGACCTCGAGGGCGCACGCCGCCTCGCGGCCGCCGCGTGCGCCGAGGGGGTCGGAACCGCCAGCCGTACTGAGGGCGCCGCGCCCGCCCGCGTTGAGGGCCCCGCGCCCGCCCGCGCTGAGGCAGCCGCGCCCGCGCGCTGTGCGGACCGGGCCGCGCCAGCGGGCGCTGAGGCCCCCGCGCCCGCCGACGGTCGCCGGACGGGCGGGGCGGGTGTGCCGCTGCTCCTCCACCCCCATCCCCGCGACGTCCTGGGCGCGGTGGCCGCGCACATCTACGGCGACCCCACCGCCCGCATCAGCGTGATCGGCGTGACCGGCACGAGCGGCAAGACCACGGTCGCGCACCTCGTCGAAGCGGGTCTCGCGGCGGCCGGGCGCACCACCGGCATGCTCGGCACCGTCGGCATCCGCATCGACGGGCGCCCGCTCCCCAGCGCCTTCACCACCCCGGAGGCCCCCGACCTGCAGGCGCTGTTCGCGACGATGCGGGAGGCCGGGGTCACCGACGCGGCGATGGAGGTGTCCAGCCACGCGCTCGCGCTGGGCCGGGTGGCGGGCACCCGCTTCGCGGTCGGCGCGTTCACCAACCTCTCCCAGGACCACCTGGACTTCCACCAGGACATGGACGCGTACTTCGCGGCCAAGGCCACGCTGTTCGACGGGCGGGCCGAGCACGCCGTCGTCTGCGTCGACGACATCTGGGGCGCCCGCCTCGCCGCCCGCACCCCGCGTGCCGTCACGGTGGCCACCACCGGCGCGCCCGCCGACTGGCGCGCCGCCGACCTCGGCACCGACCCCGACGGCGGCCAGCACTTCACCGCGCTCACTCCGGACGGCCCGGTGCCGGTCCGGCTTCGGCTGCCCGGGGCGTTCAACGTGGCCAACGCGCTGGTGGCGCTCGCGTGCCTGGCGGCGGTCGGCGTGCCCGCCACCCTCGCGGCGGAGCGGTTCGCCGAGGTCACCGTGCCCGGCCGGATGCAGCGAATCGACGTGGGCCAGCCGTTCCTGGCGGTGGTCGACTACGCGCACAAGCCCGCCGCCGTCGCCGCCCTCCTGGACACGCTGCGCGCACAGGTGCCCGGCAGGCTGATCACCGTGCTGGGCTGCGGGGGCGACCGCGACCGCGGCAAGCGCCCCCTCATGGGTGCGGCCGCCGCGCAGCGCAGCGACCTCCTCGTCGTCACCGACGACAACCCGCGCTCCGAGCGCCCGGCCGAAATCCGCGCCGCCATGCTCGCCGGAGCCCGCGCCGAGCCCGGTCACGGTGAGCTGCACGAGATCGGCGACCGGCGTGCGGCGATCGTCGCGGCCGTCGCCGCCGCCCGCCCCGGCGACGCCGTCGTCGTCGCGGGAAAGGGGCACGAGACCGGACAGGAGGTGGCCGGTGTGCGGCATCCTTTCGATGACGCCGTGGAGCTCGCCGCGGCTATCAGAGGGGTGATCACCGGCGTGCTCGGGGCCGCCCGTCGATGATCCACTCCCGCATGATCGGATGTGCACCGTGATCCCGCTGTCACTGTCGGAGGTCGCTGCGGTCACGAACGGGCGGTTGCACGGCGCCCGCGGCACCGAGGTGGTCACGGCGGTCGAGTTCGACTCCCGCACCATCCGCCCCGGCGGGTTGTTCCTCGCGTTGCCCGGCGAGCGCGTCGACGGGCACGCCTTCGCCCGCGCCGCCGTCGACCACGGCGCCGCGGGCGTGCTCGCCGCCCGCCCGGTCGACGCGCCCGCGGTGGTCGTGCCGCCGGTCGCTCGGGTCAGCGGCACCTACCTCGGGGAGGCCGACGCCGACGGCTCCGGCGCCGCGGTGCTCGCCGCCCTCGCCCGGCTGGCCACGCACGTGGTCGGCACGCTGTGCGGTATGACCGTCGTCGGGGTCACCGGCAGCTCCGGCAAGACCTCGACGAAGGACCTGCTCGCCGCCGTCCTCGCGCCGCTGGGCCCGACCGTCGCCCCGCCGGAGTCGTTCAACAACGAGCTCGGCCTGCCCTGGACGGCCCTGCGCGCCGACGCCGACACCCGGCACCTCGTGCTGGAGTTCTCCGCCCGCGGGGCCGGACACATCGCCGCACTGGCCGCCGCCGTGCCGCCGCGGATCGGCGTAGTGCTCAACGTCGGGAGCGCGCACCTCGGCGAGTTCGGCTCGGTCGAGGCCATCGCGCGGGCCAAGGGCGAGCTCGTCGAGGCCCTGCCGTCGGACGGGGTCGCGGTGCTGAACGCCGACGACCCGCGCGTCGCGGCGATGGCCGCCCGCACCGACGCCCGGGTGGTCATGTTCGGCACCGGCGCCGAGGTCCGGGCGGAAAACCTCACGCTAGACGCAGGACGCGCCCGGTTCCGGCTGGTCACGCCGGCGGGGAGCGCGCCGGTCGCGCTGCGGCTCGTCGGCGCCCACCACGTCGGCAACGCGCTCGCCGCGGCCGCCGTGGCCGGTGAGCTGGGGGGCGCCCCGGCGACGGTCGCGGCGGCGCTCTCGGCGGCCGTGCCCGCCTCCCGGTGGCGGATGGCGGTGACCGACCGCGCCGACGGCGTCACCGTCGTCAACGACGCCTACAACGCCAACCCCGACTCGATGGCCGCCGCCCTGCGGGCCCTCGCCGCGCTGGGCGCGGGCAGGCGCACGTGGGCCGTGCTCGGCCCGATGCGCGAGCTGGGCCCCGACACCGCCACCGCGCACGCGGACGTCGCGGCGCTCGCCAAGGAGCTGGGGATCGACGAGCTGGTCACGGTCGACAGCCCCGACTACGGGGCGGGCCGCCCGGTGGCCGACGTCGCCGCCGCCACCGCGTTGCTCGACGCCGAGTTGGCGCCGGGCGACGTCGTCCTCGTCAAGGCCTCGCGCGCCGCCGGGCTGGACCGGATCGCCGTTGACCTCCTGGGTGGGACGGCATGAGGGGCATCTTCATCGCCGCGGGCGTGGCACTGGCGATCTCCATCCTGCTCACGCCGTACCTCATCCGGTTCTTCGCCCGGCAGGGCTTCGGCCAGGAGATCCGCGCCGAAGGCCCGCAGAGCCACCAGGCCAAGCGCGGCACGCCCACGATGGGCGGCGTGGCGATCATGATCGCGATCTGGCTGGGCTACCTGCTGTCGCACCTGGTCACCGGCGAGCAGATCAGCCCGTCGGCCGTGCTCGTGCTCTTCCTGACGACCGCGCTGGGTGTCGTCGGGTTCCTCGACGACTTCATCAAGCTCCGCCGCGCCCGCAACCTCGGCCTCAACAAGACGTCCAAGATCGCCGGTCAGGTGCTCACGGCCACGATCTTCGGGATCCTCGCGCTGCGCTTCGCCAACGCCGACGGCCTCACGCCGGGCTCGGACAGCCTCTCGTTCGTGCGCGACATAGCCGTGCTCTCGTTCGGCCTGGTCGGGTTCGTGCTGCTGGCCAACCTGATCGTCGCGGCATGGTCCAACGCGGTGAACCTCACCGATGGGCTCGACGGGCTCGCCGCGGGCACCGCCGCGATGGTGCTGGGCACCTACGTGATCATCTGCTTCTGGCAGTTCCGCAACAACTGCGCGCTGGTGTCCGCCGCGGGCTGCTACCAGGTGCGCGACCCGCTGGACATCGGGGTGCTCGCCGCCGCCGCGATGGGCGCCTGCATCGGGTTCCTCTGGTGGAACGCGGCCCCCGCCCGGATCTTCATGGGCGACACCGGCTCGCTCGCGCTGGGCGGGCTGGTGGCGGGCCTGTCCATCGTGACGCGCACGGAGCTGCTGCTCGTCGTCACCGGCGGCGTGTTCGTGGTGGAGGCGCTGTCGGTCGCGATGCAGATCCTCGTGTTCCGCACCACCCGGCGGCGGGTGTTCCGGATGGCGCCGTTCCACCACCACTTCGAGCTGGCGGGCTGGGCGGAAACGACGGTGATCATTCGCTTCTGGCTGCTCGCCGCGATGTGCGCAGCGCTGGGCCTCGGGCTGTTCTACAGCGAGTGGTTGACGGCGTCCGCGGGGGGCTGACGTGAAACCTGACGAGCTGCGGGGGGCACACGTCCTCGTGGCGGGCGCGGGGATCTCCGGGCGGGCCGCCGCCGAGGAGTTGCTGCGGCTCGGCGCCCGGGTGACCGTCACCGACGCCCGTCCCGAGGCGCTCGCCGACCTGCCCGACGGCGCCGTCGCGGGGCCGGAGCGGCTGCCGTCCGATGTCGCCTTGGTGGTCACCGGGCCGGGACGGCGACCTGACGACTCGCTGGTGGCGGACGCCCCCGTGCCGGTCGTGGGGGAGCCCGAGCTGGCGTGGTGGATCGCGCAGGCGCAGCCGGTGCCCGCGCCGTGGCTGGTCGTCACCGGCACGAACGGCAAGACGACCACGGTCGGGATGCTCGAGGCGATCCTGCGCGCCGCCGGGGTCGACACGGTGGCCTGCGGCAACGTCGGGCATCCCGTCGTCACGGCGGTCGGCGAGGGCCGCGACGTGCTCGCCGTCGAGCTGTCGAGCTTCCAGCTGCATTGGTCGCCCTCGGTGGTCCCGGCCGCGGGCTGCGTGCTGAACGTCGCCGAGGACCACCTCGACTGGCACGGCTCTCTGGCCGCCTACGTCGCCGCCAAGGCGCGGGCGCTGCGCGGGCGGATCGCGGTCGGCGGGGTCGACGACCCGGGCGCGGCGGCGCTGCTGGCCGCATCTCCCGCCGCGCGCCGGGTCGGGGTCACGCTGGCGGCGCCAGGCCCCGACCAGCTGGGCGTCGCCGACGGCGCGTTGGTCGACCGGGCGTTCGGTGGCGGTGCGCTGGCCGACGTCATGACGGTCGTGCCCGGTGGCCCGTCCGGCCTCACCGACGCACTGGCGGCGGCGGCGCTGGCCCGCGCGCACGGCGTGCCGCCCGCGGCGGTCGCGGCCGGGCTCGCGGCGTTTCGCCCCGGCGGCCACCGCGGCGCGGTCGTCGCCAGGGTCGACGGCGTCGTGTACGTCGACGACTCCAAGGCAACCAACCCGCACGCGGCCGCCGCGGCGCTCACCGCGGCGGGATCGGTGGGACGGCGAGCGATAAAGGGCCCGGCGGCCTCCGGCGCGGCCGATGGGGTCGGTGCGGCCTGGACGGCAGGCGCCGCGGGTGGGACGGGCGCGACCGCGGCCGGTGGGGCTGGCGGGGTCGATGGCTCGGGGGCGGCCCGCGCGGTGGTGTGGGTCGTCGGCGGGCTGCTCAAGGGTGCCTCCGTCAACGCGCTGGTGGCTGCGCACGGCCCCGGGCTGCGGGCCGTGGTGGTGATCGGCACCGATCGGGCGGAGATCGTCAGCGCAATGCGACGACACGCGCCGGATGTGCCTGTCGTGCAGGTCGCCCCGGGCGACGATGACGCCATGGCCGGGATCATGACAGCCGCCGTCCGCCGCGCCGCCGCCTTCGCCCGGCCGGGCGACACGGTGCTGCTGGCGCCCGCGGCGGCGTCCATGGACCAGTTCACCGACTACGCCGCCCGCGGCGACGCGTTCGCCGCCGCCGTCGCCGGGCTGCCAGGGAGCCGACCGTGACCCGCGCGGCGCCCCGGTCGGCCACGCGGACGTCGGCGCGGTCCTCGGGGGGTACGACGGCGCGGTCATCGCAGGGTACGTCGGCGGGGGCTTCCGCGCGTACGTCGGCGCGGTCTTCGGCGGGCTCGCCGCCAGGGACGACGGGGCGTCCCGGGCGGTCGATGGCGGCCCGGACGACGGCGGCGCGGATGGCCGTCGGCCGGGCCGGGTCGGCGCTGGGCCAGTGGCTGCGCCGCCCCCTCACCTCGCTGCACCTCGTTCTGGGCGTGTTCGGCCTGCTCACGCTGTTCGGCCTGGTGATGGTGCTGTCGGCGTCGTCGGTGGAGGCCTACACCGCGGGCGGCTCGTCGTACTCGGTGTTCACCAAGCAGCTGCTGTTCTGCGTGCCCGGGCTGGCGATGTTCTACCTCGGGCTGCGCGTCCCGCCGCGACAGCTGCGTGCGCTGGCCCCCGCGTTCCTCGTGCTCTGCGCGTTGCTGCTGATCGCGGTGCTGGCCGTCGGCGTCACGCGCAACGGCTCGCGGGCCTGGTTCGCCGTCGGCCCGTTCACCGTGCAGCCGTCGGAGGCGGCGAAGGTGGCGCTCACGCTGTGGGGGGCGCACGTGCTGGTCGCGCGGCGGGCGGTGATGCACCGATGGAAGTACGCGCTGTCGCCGGTCGTGCCGGTCACCGTGGTGCTGTTCACCCTGCTCGTGCTGGAGCCCGACCTGGGCATGACGGTCACGCTGGGCATCGTGCTGGTCGCGCTGCTGTTCTACGCGGGCGCGCCGCTGCGGCTGATGGCGGCGCTCTGCGGAGGTGCGGCCGCGGGTGCGTTGCTGCTGGCGACGACGGCGAGCTACCGCATGAGCCGGATCGTTGCGTTCCTGTCACCGGGCGCCAACACCGAGGCCGCGGGGTTCCAGTCCCGGCAGGCGCTGTACTCGCTCGCGGGCGGCGGCCTGTTCGGCCAAGGGCTGGGGCAGGGCAGCGCCAAGTGGGATTACCTGCCCAACGCCCACAACGACTTCATCTTCGCCATCATCGGCGAGGAGCTGGGCTTCGTCGGCGCGTTCGCGGTGCTCGCGCTGTTCGGCACACTGGCCTACGCGGGCCTGCGGATCGCGTCCCGCAACTCCGACCCGTGGCTCAAGCTGGTCGTGGCCACCTCCACGACCTGGCTCGTCGGGCAGGCCACCATCAACATCGCCTACGTGGTCGGACTGCTCCCGGTCACCGGGCTGACGCTGCCCTTGATCTCGTCGGGGGGCACGTCGTTGGTGGTCACCATGTTCGTGTTCGGACTGCTCGCCAACGCGGCGCGGCACGAGCCCGAGGCGATCGCCGCCCTGCGCCACCACGGGCAGGGCAGGCTGGCCCGGGTGCTGCGGCTGCCGCCTCCGGAGCCGTACCGTCCGAGCGCCCGCCCCGCTCCCACGCGAGGTGTCCGATGACCGAGTCGGCGTCGTGAACGTCGTCGTCGCCGGCGGGGGCAGCGCGGGCCACATCGAGCCCGCGCTGGCGCTCGCCGACGCCGTGCGGCGGCTCGACCCTTCCGCCCGGATCACCGCGCTCGGCACGGAGCGGGGCCTGGACACCACCCTCATCCCGGCCCGGGGCTACCCGCTGGAGCTGATCCCGCCGGTTCCGCTGCCGCGCAAGCCCAGCGCCGACCTCCTGCGCCTGCCCGGGCGGGTGCGCGGGGCCGTCGGCCGGGTGCGGGAGGTGCTGGCCAGGGTCGACGCCGACGTCGTCGTCGGGTTCGGCGGCTACGTCGCCCTGCCCGCGTACCTCGGCGCCCGCGGCCGCGTGCCGATCGTCGTGCACGAGGCCAACGCACGGGCCGGGCTGGCCAACCGGGTCGGTGCCCGGTTCGCTGCGCGCGTCGCCGCCGCGGTGCCCGGCAGCCTGCCCGACGCCGAGATCCTCGGCATCCCGTTGCGCCGCTCGGTCAGCGAGCTGGACCGCCCGGCGCTGCGCGCCGTGGCCCGCGAGCGGTTCAACCTGCCCGCCGACGGTCCGGTGCTCCTGGTCTTCGGCGGCTCGCAGGGCGCGCGCACGCTCAACACCGCGCTCGCCGCCGCGCTGCCCGGCCTCCTGCGGGCCGGGATCGCCGTCCTGCATGCCCACGGCACGACGGGCACCCCCGCCCCGCAGACCCCCGGCTACGTCGGGCTGCCCTACATCGACACCATGGACCTGGCCTATGCCGCCGCCGACGCCGTGCTGGGCCGGTGCGGGGCGATGACCGTCGCGGAGGTGTCGGCGGTCGGGCTGCCCGCCGTCTACGTTCCGCTGCCGCACGGCAACGGCGAGCAGGCGCTCAACGCCGCGCCGACCGTCGCCGCGGGCGGGGGGGTGCTGGTGCCCGACGCCGAGCTCACCGGGGAGCGGGTGCTCGCCGAGGTCGTCCCGTTGCTCACCGACCCGGCACGGCTCGCGGCGATGGGCGCGGCGGCGCGGGCGTCCGGCCACGCCGACGCCGCCGAACGCCTGGCCCAGCTCGTCCTCGACGTCGGTCGCACCCGCAAGCACACAGGAGGCGAAGCGGCGTGACGGTCCACCTCATCGGCATCGGCGGCGCCGGGATGAGCGGGATCGCCCGCATCCTGCTCGCCCGCGGCGAGCGGGTCACCGGATCCGACGCCCGGGAGTCGGCCACTGTGCTCGCGCTGCGGGCGCTCGGCGCGCAGGTCCACGTCGGTCACGACGCGGCGCACCTGCCCGACCCGCCCGCCAGGGTCGTCGTGTCCAGCGCGATCCGGGAGAGCAACCCCGAGCTCGCTGCCGCCCGCGCCCGCGGCCTGCCCGTCGAGCACCGCGCCCAGGCCCTCGCCGCGCTCACCCGCGGCCGCAGGCTGGCCGCCGTCACCGGCACCGCGGGCAAGACCTCGACCACGTCGATGCTCACCGTCGCGTTGCAGCACTGCGGCCTCGACCCGTCCTTCGCGATCGGCGGCGACCTCGCCGCCTCCGGCTCCGGCGCCCACGAGGGCAGCGGCGACGTCTTCGTTGTGGAGGCCGACGAGAGCGACGGGTCGTTCCTGGCGTTCTCGCCGGAGGTCGCGGTCGTCACCAACGTCGAGGCCGACCACCTCGACCACTACGGCAGCCCGGCCGCGTACGTTGCCGCGTTCGACGCGTTCCTCGGGCGCATCACCCCCGGCGGGACCCTCGTCACCTGCATCGACGACCCCGGCGCCGCTGCGCTCGCCGCCACCGCCCGGGCGCGCGGGATCCGGGTGCGCACCTACGGGCGGGCGGACGAAACCAGTGCTCGGCTCGTCGCGTTCCGGCCCGACGGCCCGGGCGCCCGGATCGTGCTCGCCCTCGACGGGGTCGAGCACCGCCTGCGGCTGCCCGTCCCCGGGGAGCACATGGCGCTCAACGCGCTGGCCGCGCTGCTGGCAGGCGTCGCGCTCGGCGCCCCAGCCGACGGGCTGCTGGCGGGCCTCGCCGGGTTCACCGGCGTGCGCCGCCGGTTCGAGTTCCGCGGCCGCGCCGCAGGCGTGGCGGTGTACGACGACTACGCCCACCACCCCACCAAGGTCGCCGCCCAGCTGCGGGCGGCCCGGGACGTGGCCGGGTCGGGCCGGGTCGTCGTGGCGTTCCAGCCGCACCTCTACTCCCGCACCCGGGAGTTCGCCCGCGAGTTCGGCGCCGCGCTCGGCTTGGCCGACGAGGTTGTCGTGCTCGACGTCTACGGCGCACGGGAGGACCCCGAGCCGGGCGTCAGCGGCGCGATGGTGGCGGAGAACGTCCCGCTCGCGCCCGAGCACGTCCGCTTCGTGCCCCGATGGGCCGAAGTGCCCGCGGTGGTCGCCGGGATGGCCCGCGCGGGCGATCTCGTGATCACGATGGGCGCGGGCGACGTCACGGTGCTCGCGCCCGAGATCCTCCTGGAGCTGTCGCGATGACCCGCACGGCGCCCGCCCGATCCGTCCGGCCGCCGCCGGAGGTGTACCGCCGCCGCAGGCTCGCCGCGGCCGTTGTGGCCGTGCTGCTGCTCGGCGCGCTCGGGCTCATCGTGCGCGTGATGCTGTACGACTCCCACCTCTTCGACGTGCAGGGCGTACAGGTCGAGGGCATCTCCACGCTGGCCGAGGCCGACGTCGTCGCCGCCGCGGCCGTGCCCATCGGGGCTCCGCTCGCGTCGATCGACACGTCGGACATCGCGACCCGGGTCGCGCAGTTGCCTGCCGTCTCCATGGCGACGGTCACGCGGTCGTGGCCGCACACGGTCACGGTGACCGTCGTCGAGCGAGTCCCGGTGGCCACGGCCACGACATCTGCGGGGGTGGAGCTCGTCGACGCGGCGGGCGTGGTCTACCCGGGCGCACCGGCGCCCGGGCTGCCGCGGCTGGTGTTCGGCGCCGTCGGCCCGAACGACCCCTCCACGCGTTCGGCGCTCGCCGCGCTGGCCACGCTGCCGCCGCCGATCCGGTCGCAGGTGCTCACCGTCGACGCCACGGTGGCGGGCTCCGGAGTGCCCGGCCAGGTGACGTTCGGGCTCACCGGCAACCGTCAGGTCGTCTGGGGCACCGAGGACCGCGCCGCGGAGAAGGCCGCCGTGCTCGTCCCGCTGCTCACCCAGCCGGGGCGGGTGTTCGACGTCACGAGCCCGGACCTGCCCACCATCCGCAGGTAGGCCATACCCGTTCGGGCACTTGTTTTCTGCGCGGCGCGCCTAGTGGACCGCGTCGCGGGCGCCACATAGCGTTCTCAGGTGAAGGCCCGGACCCCCGGGGTCGGACCCGAGCTGGAGTGGAAGGTGCGCCCTATGACGCCCCCGCACAACTACCTCGCAGTTATCAAGGTCGTCGGCATCGGCGGTGGCGGTGTGAACGCCGTCAACCGGATGATCGAGGTCGGCCTCAAGGGCGTCGAGTTCATCGCGGTGAATACCGACGCCCAGGCCCTCCTGATGTCCGACGCCGACGTCAAGCTCGACATCGGCCGCGAGCTGACGCGGGGGCTGGGCGCTGGTGCTAACCCGGAGGTGGGCCGCAAGGCCGCGGAGGATCACCGTGAGGAGATCGAGGAGGTCCTCAAGGGGGCCGACATGGTCTTCGTCACCGCGGGCGAGGGCGGCGGCACCGGCACCGGCGGCGCGCCGGTCGTCGCGTCGATCGCGCGCAAGCTCGGAGCGTTGACCATCGGCGTCGTCACCCGGCCGTTCACGTTCGAGGGCCGCCGCCGCGCGGGGCAGGCCGAGGAGGGCATCCAGGGCCTGCGCAACGAGTGCGACACCCTCATCGTCATCCCCAACGACCGGCTGTTGCAGCTCGGCGACGTGGGCGTCTCCCTGATGGACGCGTTCCGCTCCGCCGACGAGGTGCTGCTCTCCGGTGTCCAGGGGATCACCAACCTGATCACCACACCGGGTCTGATCAACCTCGACTTCGCCGACGTCAAGAGCGTCATGTCGGGTGCGGGCAGCGCGCTGATGGGCATCGGCTCCTCCCGCGGTGAGGGCCGGGCCGTGCAGGCGGCGGGCAAGGCGATCAACTCGCCGCTGCTGGAGGCGTCGATGGACGGCGCCCAGGGCGTGCTGCTGTCGATCGCGGGCGGCTCCGATCTCGGGCTGTTTGAGATCAACGAGGCGGCTTCGTTGGTCCAGGAGGCGGCCCACCCCGAGGCCAACATCATCTTCGGCACGGTGATCGACGACTCGCTCGGCGACGAGGTGCGCGTCACCGTCATCGCCGCCGGGTTCGAGGCAGGCGGCCCGACGCACAAGAAGCTGGAGGCGCCCGCCTTCGGGCCGCGCTCGGGCGGCGGCGTCGCGCCCGGGGTCGGTGGCCCCACGGCGGTCGGGCCGACCGGCTACGGCGCGAACGGGTCCGGACCAGGTGGCGCTCCGGCGGCCACCGGCGGTTACGGGGCAGGCCAGGGCGGCTATGGGGCAGGCCAGGGTGGCTACGGCGCGGGTCAGGGCGCGGGCCAGGGTGGCTACGGGGCAGGCCAGGGCGCGGGCCACGCCAGCGCCTCCGCAGGCCAGGCGGGTGCCCACGGCCAGGGCGCGGCAGGCCACGAGAACGGCTCGGCGCCAGGTACCAACGGCGGGTACGGCGCGGCTGCTGCCGAACAGACGCCTTCGCCGCGGGCCGCCACCGCGGGCTACGGCGGCGCGGGCGGCGCCGGGCAGGCGGGCTACGGCGGCGCGGACAACGGCACGCAGGCGGGCTACGGCACCGACGGCGCCGGGCAGGCGGGCTACGGCAGCGATGGCGGCACGCAGGCGGGCTACGGCGCCGCCACGGCCGACACCCCCGCCAACGGCGACGGCTCCCACGGCAGCGCCCTCCAGTCCGGCACCCTGCCGCCCGCCAGCCCGCCGCCCGCGGCCTACACGCCGCCGACGCCGCGCTTGCCCGAGCCCGGTGAGGCGCCGCCGAGCCCGGCCGAGCGGTCTGGCCTGTACACGCCACCTGCCGCGAACAGCCCGGCCCCGACCAGCTACGGGGCCTCCGCGAGCCGCGTCGACCTCGACGACGACGTGGACGTCCCGCCATTCATGAAGCGCTGAGCGGAGCTTGCGGAGCGAACATCAATGCTGAGCTCCGCGTGACGCGCGTCCGACGGGTCGTCAGCACCCGTGCGGGCGGGCGGTCCCGCGGGGTCTACGGCACGTTCAACCTGTCCGGTGGCGTTGGCGACGACCCCGCTGCGGTCGCCGCCAACCGGGCCCGCCTGACCGCGGAGCTGGGCGTGCCGGTCGTGTTCCTGCAGCAGGTGCACGGCACCCGCGTGGTCGTGGTCGACGCGCCACCCGACGGCGGCGAGCCCGACCGCCCGGACGCCGACGCGGTCGTCACCGCTCGGCCCGGGCTCGGGCTCGCTGTGCTCACCGCCGACTGCGTCCCGGTGCTGCTGGCCGATCCGCAAGCCGGGGTGGTCGGCGCCGCGCACGCGGGCCGGGTCGGTGCGGCCGAGGGCGTGCTGCCCGCCGTCGTCGCCGCGATGACGGACCTCGGCGCCCGGGCGGGCGCCATCGAGGTGCTGCTCGGCCCCGCCGTCTGCGGAGGCTGCTACGAGGTGCCCGCCGCGATGCGCGCCGCCGTCGACGCCCGGCTGCCGGGCAGCGCCGTGCGCACCCGCTCCGGCACACCGGGGCTCGACCTGCGTGCGGGCCTCTACCACCAGCTCGTCGAGCTCGGGATCGGCCGCGTCGGCGCCGACCCGCGCTGCACCGTCGAGGACCGGGACCTCTACAGCCACCGCCGCGACGGTCGCACCGGCCGTCAGGCCGCGATCATCTGGCTAGGCGCGCCCCCAACGACGGTGAGTCGCACGATTCGACACCGTGAGTTGGGAATTTGAGCGGGGCGAGTTCGGATTTCGGGCACGGCCGCCCTGAAGGGGCCGCAGGCCCGAGTTCGTAGCAAGATCGCCAGGAGTGGTGCACGAGGTGCGCAGTTGCACCTGATGCACCGGACTCGGTGATCAAGGACTGTTGAGCGGTCGCGCCCCGCACCCCAACCGACGATCAACGGCGGAGAATCGGGACATGCGCACGGAGCGGACGACAGCGGGGTCGGCGACCCAAGCGGTGCAGGCGACCCAGGCGACCCAGGCGAGCGAGGCCGCGCAGGCGGGCCAGGCGACGCAGGCGGGTCAGGCGGGTCAGGCGGGTCAGGCGGGTCAGGCGGGGCCAGCGGGTCAGGCTGGGCCGGCGGGCCCGGTGGGGCAGGCGGGCCAGGCGACCGAGGCGCCCGAGTCGCCTCGTATGACCGGGTCCGTCAGGCCGGAGGTAACGGCCGAAGCCGCCGAGGTGTCATCCGCCCGCCGTGCGGAGCTCGCGGACCGGCTCGCCGCCGTCCGGCGCCGGATCGCCGCCGCCTGCGTGGCGGCGGGGCGCGGCCCGGACGAGGTCCGGCTGATGGCCGTCACCAAGACCGTGGCCGCGGCGGACGTCGCGGCCCTGCTCGACCTCGGCCTCGACCTGCTGGGTGAGAACCGCGCGCAGGAGGCCACCCGCAAGGTCGACGCCGTCGCCGCGCTCCGCCCGACCGCTCGACCGCGGTGGCATTTCGTCGGCGGCCTGCAGCGGAACAAGGCCCGGGCCGTTGCGCGCTGGGCCGAACAGGTGGAATCGGTGGACTCCCCGCGCCTGGCCGACGTGCTCGACGCCGCCGTCCGGCGCAGCGTCGAGACCGGCGGGCGCGAGTCGCCACTCTCCGTCCTCATCCAATACAGCGTGGATGGGGATCCGCAGCGCGGCGGTGTGCCACGTTCGGACCTGCTCCGGCTGGCCGAGCACGTCGTCGGATGCGCCGGCCTGCGGTTGGCCGGGCTGATGGCGGTGGCACCGCTGGGGGCCGACCCCGAAGCCGCCTTCACCGACATCGCCTCGGCCGCCGCCGAGTTGCGATCGGCGCACCCCGAGGCGGCGACGCTGTCGGCGGGCATGAGCGGCGACCTGGAGATAGCGATCAGGCACGGTTGCGATGTCGTGCGTGTCGGAACGGCCCTTGTGGGGGAGCGGACGTTAACCTCGCGTTGATCGCAGGTCGTCGGGGTGGCGACGGACGGGCGGGCCACGAGGATGGGGGCACGGATGGGCGCGATGTACAGGCTCAAGGCCTACTTCGGCATGGTGCCCGCCGAGGAGCTGGGCGAGTACGCCGACGAGCCCGAGCGCTACGCGCCGCCCGCTCGGCGCACCGTGCGCGACTACGCGGCCGAGCACGAGCCCGAAATCCGCGAACGCGAGACGACCTCGCGGTGGGACGACCGGTACGTTGCCGACGACGACCGGTACGACAGTGAGAATTCCTGGGAGCGGCGCCCGGCCCGCACGGCGGTGGTCGAGCGGGCTGTCGAGCGTGTGTCGTCGCCCGCGTCCGCCCGGTCCACATCGGCCGCTCCCGTGCGCGGCGCGCTGGCGATCGACCCCGACTCCGTGCGGCTCCCGGCTCCGTCCAGCGTGCCGGAGCAGCGCGAGCGCGCGACCGGCCCGGCGGCCCTCGCGCGGATCACCACACTGCACCCCACCAGCTACAACGAGGCCCGCACCATCGGTGAGCGCTACCGCGACGGCATCCCGGTGATCATGAATCTGACGGAGCTCGACGACGCCTCGGCCAAGCGCCTCGTCGACTTCGCGGCCGGGCTGGTGTTCGCGCTCCGGGGCGGCTTCGACAAGGTCACCAACCGGGTCTTCCTGCTCACCCCGGCCGACGTGGAGGTCTCCGCCGACGACGCCCGCAAGCTCGTCAGCCGGGTCGGCAGCGTCGGCACGGAGCGGCCGCGCTTCTGACCGGCCACTGACGCAGCACTCACCGGCTGGTTGTCGGGCCCTCGTGCCACTATGGAGCACGTGCTCGTCATCCAGTTCGTCGTCTACTACGTGCTGTTCTTCTTCTGGCTGCTGCTGATCGGCCGCATCGTGGCCGAGCTGGTACGCAGCTTCGCACGGCAGTGGGTACCCGCCGGACCGAGCGCGGTGGCGTTGGAACTGATCTTCACCGCCACCGATCCTCCCGTGAAATTGTTGCGGAGAGTGATTCCCGTCGTCCGGATCGGCGGCGTGGGTCTGGACCTGTCGATTATGGTTCTGTTGCTGGTCGTGTTCATACTGATGAACGTTGCCCAGCCGACGCCGTAGCGAGCCCCAGTCGCGCGGTGCCGCCGCCGAGGACTGCATGAGGTGATCCGATGCCGCTGACGCCCGCTGACGTCCACAACGTCGCGTTCAGCAAACCCCCCATTGGGAAGCGGGGGTACAACGAGGACGAGGTCGATGCGTTTCTCGACCTGGTCGAGGCCGAGCTGGCCCGCCTGATCGAGGAGAACGACGATCTCCGCGAGCAGGTTTCCCAGCTCGAACAGCGCCTCGGCAACGTCCAGGCCGATCTGGAGGACGCCCGTTCGCGTCCGCCAGCCGCTGCGATGGGCTCGGTCTCCCCGCCCACGCAGCAGATCCGGCCGGTCGAGCCGCCGCCCATGCAGCGGCCGATGGAGCCGCAGCGGGCGATGTCCGCCCCGCCACCGCAGATGGCCGAGCCCCCTGAGCCGACCGGCGACCACCATGTCCAGGTGGCGAAGGTCCTCAGCATGGCGCAGGAGATGGCCGAGCGGCTCACGTCCGAGGCGAAGTCCGAGGCGGACACGATGCTGACCGACGCCCGCACCAAGGCCGAGCAGCTCCTGTCCGAGGCGCGCACCAAGTCCGACGGCCTCGTCAACGACGCGCGGGCCCGTGCGGAGACGATGCTCAACGACGCCCGCACCCGCGCCGAGACCCTCGAGCGCCAGTCCCGTGACAAGGCCGCCAAGCTGGTCGGCGACGCCGAGCGGCAGCAGTCGGAGATCATCGGCAGCATCACCCGCGACAAGTCCGTGCTCGAGAAG
Organism: uncultured Actinomycetota bacterium; assembly: GCA_963822805.1. Taxonomy (GTDB): domain Bacteria; phylum Actinomycetota; class Actinomycetes; order Mycobacteriales; family Pseudonocardiaceae; genus Pseudonocardia. The sequence goes on from CAWGIV010000020.1 coordinate 99,448, forward strand.
AAGATCGACGAGTTGCGGACCTTCGAGCGCGAGTACCGCACCCGGCTCAAGACCTACCTCGAGTCGCAGCTACGGGACCTGGGCGAACGTGGTTCCGCCGCGCCGTCCGACAGCCGGGCGGGCGCAGGCGGCTACGCGGCCAGCGGGTACGGCCAGCGCGCCGAGACCGGTAGCTGACCGACCCCGCCATCGGCGGGTCGCGGAGGGCCCGTCGCCGCCGCGCCATCGCAGACGGAGTGAAACGTGCTGCTGCTTGTCCTGATCCTCGTCCTCGTCGCCTTCGGGCTCCTGGTCGTCGCCCTGCTCACCGGCAGCGTGCTCAGCGCGTGGCTGTCCGTGGCGGTGAGCGTCGCGGCAGCCGTTGTCCTGGCCGTCGACTGGATGCAACGCCGGTCGGCGGTCAAGGCAGGCCGGGCGGGGGCGGAGGGTGCCTCGGCGCCGCCGTCGGAGACACCGCCCGCGGACATCGATCCCGTCACGGAGGTTCTCCCGGTCTACGCGCCGGACGGCGACCCCGCAGGCGAGACGGTCGTCGCCGAGAAGAGCCAGGATCGCCCGCGGGACGGTCAGCGGACCGTCGTCATGCCCGCGGTACAACCGTCCGGCTCTGCTGCGCGACCATCCGGCGCTGAAGGCACGTCCACCCCATTGGGCGGACCTTCGTCACCCAGAGTGACGTCTTCGGCGGTGGACGCCGGATCGAGCGACGACGCCCGGTCCCGGCCCGACGACCGCACCAATCGTTCCGACGCCGAGGCGACGGTGGTGGTCGACATCCGCAAAGCCGGTATCGGCGGCTCCTCGCCGCATGGCGACACGACGGGCGATGAGGCAGGAACGGGGTCGGACACCGCGGGCGACGTCGATCGGTTCGGTGCGGGTGCGGATCGCACGGCGGCGGCCGCCGAGTCGGCCGGACCGGCCCCGGCCGATCAAGCCACCCGGGCGCCCTCGGGACCCATGGGCTCGGCCATTGCGGGCGCGGCCGGTGTCGCGGGTGCCGCGCTCGCAGGTGGACTGGCCGCGGCGAAGGGCGGCTCGACCGACCGCACCGCGGCGGACACGCAGGCCGCCGAGGCCGGGACGATGGGCGCCGGCTTCGACGGGCGCACCCTCGGGCCGGCCGTCGATCGGCCCCCCGAGGCGCGCCCCGACCACCAGCCCTCGGCCGCGACCGGCGCCGCCGCGCCCTCGGCGAGCGGTGCCGAGGGGACAGGCCGATCCGCCGCGACGAGCGCACCCGACGCCCACGCCCTCGGGGAGCCCCAGGCGGCCGCAGCCGCCAGCGGCGGCGAGGATCAGGCGGCCGCGGAGCGCGGCGAAGACACGGGCGCCGCGGAGGGCGGCGAAGACACGGGCGCCGCGGACACCCGCCGTTCCGGCGACGTGTGGACGTCCGGTGCCACGCCGACCGGTGCCTCCGCGGGTGCGGACCGTCCGGGTGACGTGTGGACGTCCGATGCCACGCCGACCGGTGCCTCCGCGGGTGCGGACCGTCCGGGTGACGTGTGGACGTCCGATGCCGCGCCGGCCGGTGCGTCCGCGGGTGACCCGCCGACGGCCGAGACCCGCCCGGGCGGCGGTGCGTGGGCGACCGGAGCGGCCGCAGCCACGGGCGCAGGCCGCGCCGAGGAGGCCGCGGAGCTCGCAGGCGACCGGCGCCCGTCCGATCCGCGCGAACCCGAACCGACAGGCGGGCCGGGTCCCGCCTCCGCCGAGACCGCCGCGTTCGGCGCCCCCACCGATGCGGACGGTAGGCCCGCCGACCAGCAGGCACCTGCCATACCGCCGACCGCCCCGGCCGCCGAACCACCTGCCCGCGACGACCAGGCCACTCTCGCGGCCTTCGACGGCCCGCGGAACGGGCTCTTCGAACCCGCCGAACCTCCCGCGAGCTCCGCGGAGGCCACCGCCGTCATGGACGCCGGAGGCTTGACGCATCAGGGCTCGACACCGCAGGACCCGGCAGAGCAGGCAGACGCTGACCAGGCCGACTCGCCCGAGGAGTCCGTCGACCCCGCCCTTGCGGGGATCGTCGCAGACGTTGAGGACACGGTCCTCGTCATCGACGAGCTGCCCCGCTATCACCTCAGCGGCTGCCGCGCCCTGACGGCCCGGCCGACCATCCCGTTGCCCGCCCGGGAAGCCGTCGAGCTCGGCTTCACGCCGTGCGGCTGGTGCAACCCCGCCGCCGCGCTCGGCGCTCGCCACCCGGCGTCCGCCCGCCCCTGACGAACCCGGGGGAATACCGGGTGGCGGCGCGGCGCTACCCTGGACGCACAGGCACAGATCCGGCCATCACCGGGGAGCCTCCGGAAGAAACGGGTACCGCAGTTGTCGTGATGGCGGCCCGGAGTAGAACCGGACGGGTTCGGCCCGTCACAGCCGTCGAATGAGCGGTCGCCCACGCCCGGTGGACGGCAAGCGGGGTGGTACCGCGGCAGCCCAGCCAGGCCGTCGTCCCCGTGCGAGTGACCACAGCGCACGAGGAGCACGCTCATGGCCTACCCGACGGTGCCCGCCCACCCGTCGTTTCCGCAGCTCGAGACCGAGGTTCTCGATTTCTGGGCGGCCGACGGCACGTTCGAGGCCTCCCTCGACGCCCGGCCCAAGGGCGACAACGGCAGCAACGAGTTCGTCTTCTACGACGGGCCCCCCTTCGCCAACGGGCTGCCCCACTACGGGCACCTGCTCACCGGCTACGTCAAGGACGTCGTCCCGCGCTACCAGACCATGCGCGGGCGCCACGTCGAACGGCGCTTCGGCTGGGACACCCACGGCCTGCCCGCCGAAACCGAGACCGAGAAGCAGCTCGGGCTGAAGAACAAGTCCGAGATCGACGAGATGGGCGTCGCGGCGTTCAACGCCGCCTGTCGTGAGTCGGTGCTGCGCTACACCGACGAGTGGCGCGCCTACGTCACCCGCCAGGCCCGCTGGGTCGACTTCGACCACGACTACAAGACCCTCGACCTGGACTACATGGAGTCCGTCATGTGGGCCTTCAAGACCCTGTGGGACAAGGGTCTGGTCTACCAGGGCTTCCGCGTCCTCTGGTACTGCTGGCACGACGGCACCCCGCTGTCGGCGACCGAGACCAAGATGGACGACGTCTACCTCGACCGGCAGGACCCGGCCGTCACCGTCGGGCTGCGGCTGACCGCGCCCGGCACCGACCTCGACGCGGCACTCGCCCTGGTCTGGACGACCACGCCGTGGACGCTGCCGTCCAACCTGGCGATGGCGGTCAACCCCGATGTCGACTACGCGCTCGTCGCGGCGAACGGTGGGCGCTACGTCCTCGCCACCGCCCGGATCGGCGCCTACGCCCGTGAGCTGGGCGACGAGCCCACGGTGCTGCGGACCTTCCCCGGCAGCGAGCTGCTCGGCCTGTCCTACACGCCGCCGTTCGACTTCTTCCTCGGCCGTCCGAACGCGCACCGCGTGCTCGCCGCCGACTACGTCACCACCGAGGACGGCACCGGCCTCGTCCACATCGCGCCCGCGTTCGGTGAGGAGGACAAGGTCGTCACGGACGCGGCGGGCATCGAGGTGGTGGTGCCGGTCGGCACCGACGGCACGTTCGACGCCACCGTGCCCCCCTACGAAGGCATGCTCGTGTTCGACGCCAACCACCAGATCATCCGAGATCTCAAGAAGCGTGGGATCTTGCTGCGTCACGAGACCTACGACCACCCGTACCCGCACTGCTGGCGGTGCGGCAACCCGCTCATCCAGCGTGCGGTGGACTCGTGGTTCGTGCAGGTGACGGCGTTCCGCGAGCGGATGGTGGAGCTGAACCGGGAGATCACCTGGGTGCCCACCCACATCCGCGACGGCCAGTTCGGGAAGTGGCTGGAGGGGGCGATCGACTGGTCGATCTCCCGCAACCGGTACTGGGGCTCGCCCATCCCGGTGTGGATGAGCGACGACCCGGCGTACCCGCGCACCGACGTCTACGGTTCACTCGACGAGCTGGAGCGCGACTTCGGCGTGCGGCCCACCGACCTGCATCGGCCCTTCGTCGACGACCTCACCCGGCCCAACCCGGACGACCCGACCGGCCGCTCCACGATGCGGCGTGTGCCGGAGGTGCTGGACTGCTGGTTCGAGTCGGGCTCCATGCCGTTCGCCCAGGTGCACTACCCGTTCGAGAACCGGGAATGGTTCGAGGACCACTACCCGGGCGACTTCATCGTCGAGTACAACGGCCAGACCCGTGGCTGGTTCTACACGCTGCACGTGCTGGCCACGGCGCTGTTCGACCGGCCGTCGTTCCGCTCGTGCGTCGCCCACGGGATCGTGCTGGGCGACGACGGGCTGAAGATGTCGAAGTCGCGGCAGAACTACCCGGACGTCAACGAGGTGTTCGACCGCGACGGCTCCGACGCCATGCGCTGGTTCCTCATGGCCTCGCCGATCCTGCGGGGCGGGAACCTGGTCGTCACCGAGCAGGGCATCCGGGAGGGCGTGCGTCAGGCGATCCTGCCGCTGTGGAACACGTGGTACTTCCTGTCGCTGTACGCCACCGCGGCCGGGCGCACGGGCACGTTCCGCACCGACTCGCCACATGTGCTCGACCGCTACGTGCTGGCCCGCACGGCCGCGCTCGTCGAGGACGTGACCGCCGCGATGGACGTCTACGACGTGGCGGGCGCCTGCGAGCGGGTGCGCGACCACGCCGAGGCGCTCACCAACTGGTACGTGCGCCGCTCCCGCGACCGGTTCTGGGCGGGCGACGCCGATGCCATCGACACGCTGCACACCGTGCTGGAGGTGACGGCGCGGGTCGCGGCGCCGCTGCTGCCGCTGACCATGGAGAAGATCTGGCAGGGGCTCACCGGCGGCCGGTCGGTGCATCTGGCCGACTGGCCCGCCGCGGACTCCGCCGATGCCCGCTCCGTTGACGTTCCAGCGGCCTGCCCCGCGACGACGCGCTCGTCGCGGCCATGGAGCGGGTGCGGCAGGTCGCCTCGGCGGCGCTCTCGCTGCGCAAGGCGCGCGGGCTGCGGGTGCGGCTGCCGCTGGCCACCCTCACGGTGGCCGCCGCGGACGCCGCCGCGCTTGCCCCGTTCGCGGACATCCTGCGCGACGAGGTGAACGTCAAGGACGTCGTCCTCACCGACGACGTCGCGGCGCACGGGCGGTTCGAGATCGCCGTGAACGCGCGGGTGTGCGGGCCGCGGCTGGGCGGGGACACCCAGAAGGTGATCCGCGCGGTCAAGGCGGGGGAGTGGACCGTCGAACCGGACGGCACCGTGACGGCCGCGGGGATCGCGTTGCTGACGGGCGAGTTCACCGAGCGGCTGGTCGCGGTGGACGCCGAGCGCACCGCCGCCCTGCCGGGCAACACCGGCCTGGTGCTGCTGGACACGGTGGTGACGCCTGCGCTGGCCGCCGAGGGCACCGCGCGCGACGTCGTCCGGGTGGTGCAGCAGGCGCGCCGCGAGGCGGGGCTCGACGTGTCCGACCGCATCACGCTCACCCTGGACGCGTCCGACCCCGTCCGCGACGCCGTCCGTGCGCACGAGGCGTTCGTGGCCGGCGAGGTGCTGGCCACGGCCGTCACGTACGCCTCGGTGGCCGAGCCGACGTCCACCGGTGCGGCGACCGCCCCCGACGGCTCGTCATCCCAGGTAAGAGTGCAGGTAATCGCCACCCCCCGAGGTGAGTCGCGCACCCGGCCACGGTGAGTCTGCGTTTTCGACGCGGTGAGTCTGCGTTTTCGACGGGGTGAGTCTGCGTTCCGCGCGCGGTGGGTCGCGGTGGCTGCTCCGCGGGTTCGACCGCACGCGCTTCGACCCGGCCGTACCGCCGTCCGGCGCCTCCTAGGCTGGAGGACGTGACGGACAGCGGTGCGGCAGCGCGGTGGGCGGAGCTGCAGTTGGGGCGCGGCATCCCACCGGAGATCCGCGCCCGCGTCGACTGGAACCCATGGCACCACGAGCCGTCCCGGTTCCTGCCACCGCCGGTCCCCGCGGACACGCCGTCGCGCGCGGCGGGGCTGTCGCTGCTGATCCCACCCGGTGTCGTGCTCGACGTGGGCTGCGGCGGTGGAGACGCGGCGTTCGGCCTCGCCGAGCGTGCGACCGAACTGGTCGGCGTCGACCGCCAGCAGGACATGCTCGACGCCTTCGCCGCCACCGCCCGGGAGCGCGACGTTCCGGCGCGCATCGTGCTGGGCGAGTGGCCCGACGCGGCCGACGCGGCGGGCCGGGTAGAGGTGGTGGTCGCGCATCACGTGCTGCACAACGTCGTCAACCTGCCGCCGTTCCTGCAGGCGTTGACGGCGGCCGCGCGCCGCGGTGTGGTCGTCGAAATGCTCGACCGGCACCCGATGGCCTGGCTCGACCCGCTTTGGGAGCACTTCCACGGCCTCCGTCGTCCGCCGCCCGCCACAGTCGACGATGCGGTCGCCGTGCTGCGCGAGATCGGCCTGGTACCCGAGGTGACGCTTTGGGAGCGGGTCAACCCGCCGCGGCAGGACCCGGCCTGGGTGGCACAACGACTGTGCCTGCCGCCGGAGCGGGTGCCGGACGTCGCGGCGGCGCTCGACGACCTCGTACGCCCGCGCACTGCGGCGACCCTCACCTGGCGGCCGTGAGCAACACGCTCTTGCCGGCGGCGGGGCTAGATGCCGCGGTGGGGACGCAGACTCGCCGCGGTCGGGGACGCAGACTCGCCGCGTCGAAAACGCAGACTCACCGTGCAGGGGCAGACTCGCCGCGGCGGGGACGCAGACTCACCGTGGTCGTTTCGCAGACTCGCCCCGGCCGAATGGCGGACTCGCCGTGGTCGTATCGCAGACTCACCGTGCGGGGGCGGGCGCCACCTGCGCGGACGGCGGTCGGGCGATCGCTAGGGTTGGGCATGCCGAGCCTGGAGTTCGTGCTCGGGATCGCGGCGGGGGTCGTCCTGATCGGCGTCGTCGCGGTCCGGGTGTCCGTGCGGCTCGGCCTGCCCTCGCTGCTGCTCTACCTCGGCATCGGGATCATCCTCGGCGAGTCGGTGCTGGGCATTCAGTTCTCCGACGCCGCACTCACCGAGTCGCTCGGCCTCGCCGCCCTCGTCCTCATCCTGGCCGAGGGCGGCCTCACCACCAGCTGGCGCGCGGTGCGGCCCGCGCTCGGGATCGGGGTCGCGCTCTCCACCGTGTCTGTGCTGGTCAGCATCGGCGTCGTCGGGGTCGCGCTGCATCTGCTGCTCGATCTCGGGTGGCGCACCGCGCTGCTGTGGGGCGCCGTCCTCTCCTCCACCGACGCGGCCGCGGTCTTCAGCGTGCTGCGCGGCGTCGGGGTCAGCAAGCGGCTCTCCGGCGCGCTGGAGCTGGAATCCGGCATGAACGACGCGCCGGTCGTGCTCGCCGTCGTGCTGCTGTCCTCCGGCGAGCCGTTCACGTGGGTCACGCCGTTCCTGGTCGTCTACGAGCTCGTGGCGGGCGGGGTGATCGGCGCGGCGCTCGGCTTCGGCGGCGCGTGGGCGCTGCGGCGGGCCGCGCTGCCCTCGACCGGTCTGTACCCGCTCGCCGCGATCTCCGTGTGCGTGCTCGGCTTCACCGCAGGCCAGTTCACCCACGCCTCCGGGCTCCTCGCCACATACGTGGCCGCGCTCGTCCTCGGCAACTCCGACCTGCCGCACCGCGGCGGCGTGCGCTCGTTCGCCGAGGGCACCGGCTGGCTCGCCCAGATCGGCGTGTTCGTGCTGCTCGGGCTCTACGCCTCGCCGCCGCGGCTGCTGACCGCCGTGGTGCCCGCGCTGATAGCGGGCGTCGTGCTGCTGGTCGCCGCCCGCCCGCTGTCCGTGATGGCCGCGGCGCTGCCGTTCCGCGTGCCCTGGCGGGAGCAGGCGTTCCTGTCCTGGTCGGGCCTGCGCGGTGCGGTGCCCATCGTGCTCGCCCTCATCGCGCTCACCGAGGGTGCGCCGGGCGCGACCGCGCTCGTCGACGTCGTGTTCGTGCTGGTGGTCGTGCTCACGCTGCTGCAGGGCACGACGTTGCCGTGGGTCGCGCGGCTGCTCGGGGTGGCGCGGGCGGGGGAGCCGCGCGAGCTGGAGGTCGACGTCGCGCCGCTCGACGAGCTGGGCGCGGACCTCCTCCAGGTCCGCGTGCCCGTCGGCTCCCGGCTGAAGGGGGTGTACCTGCGGGAGCTGCGGCTGCCCAGGGGCGCCACCGTGAGCCTCGTCGTGCGCGACAACGAGGCGTTCACCCCGAACCTGGAGACTCGCCTACGCGAGCGGGACCAGCTGCTCGTCGTCACTACGGCACAGGTGCGGACCGCGGCCGAGGACCGGATCCGCGCGGTGGACATGCGCGGCCGCCTGGCCAGGTGGTCGGGCGGGGCGTGAGCGAGCTTGCGAGCGAACCATCAGACACAGCAGCGGCAACGAGTGCCCTGGCCCGCGCGACAACTCACGGGGACGGCATCATGGACAGGGTGAGCGACCGACCCGACGCCGCCCCCGACGCAGCGCCAGCCACCGCGACCCGCGTGTGGCTGCTCGCTGCCATAGCGGTGGCGGTGCTGGTGGCCGACATCATCACCAAGACCATCGCGGTCGCCCAGCTGCAGGGCCGCGAGCCCATCCGCATCCTCGGCGGGCTGATCTACCTGCAGTTGCTGCGCAACCCGGGGGCCGCGTTCTCCATGGCCACCGGCTTCACCTGGATCCTCTCGGTGATCGCGATCGCCGTGGTGGTCGTCATCGTGCGGGTGGCGCGGCGGCTGCGCTCCACGGGCTGGGCCGTGGCGCTCGGGCTGGTGCTCGGCGGCGCGCTGGGCAACCTCATGGACCGCATCTTCCGCGCCCCCGGCCCGCTGCAGGGCCACGTCGTGGACATGGTGTCGCCGTTCGCGCCCAACGGCGAGGCGTTCGCCGTCTTCAACCTGGCCGACTCGGCCATCACCTGCGGCGGTGTGCTGCTCGTCGTCCTCGCGCTGCTGGGCCACGAGCTCGACGGCTCGCATTCGACCAAGCGGCCCCCCGGTGAGTGACGTCCGCCAGCTCCCGGTCCCCGACGGCCTGGACGGCATGCGCGTCGACGCCGGGCTCGCCCGGCTGCTCGGCCTCTCCCGCACGGTCGTCGCGACCCTGGCCGAGGACGGGCACGTCGCCCTCGACGGCCGGGCCGCGGCCAAGTCCGACCGGCTCACCGCGGGATCCTGGCTCGAGGTCGCGCTGCCCGAGCCCGAACAGACCGGCACGATCGCGGCCCCGCCCGAGGTGGTCGCGGGCCTCACGGTGCTGTACGCGGACGACGACATCGTGGTGGTCGACAAGCCGGTCGGGGTCGCCGCACACCCGAGCCCCGGCTGGACCGGCCCGACCGTGGTCGGCGGGCTGACCGCGCTGGGCCACCGCATCGCGACCTCGGGCGCCGCCGAGCGGCAGGGCATCGTGCACCGGCTGGACGCGGGCACCACCGGGGTGATGGTCGTCGCCACGTCCGAGCGGGCCTACACGGTGCTCAAGCGCGCGTTCAAGGAGCGCGCTGTCGACAAGCGCTACCACGCCGTCTGCCAAGGCCACCCCGACCCGTCCAGCGGCACGATCGACGCCCCCATCGACCGCCACCCCCGCCACGACCACCGGTTCGCCGTCGTCGCGGGCGGACGACCCAGCGTCACCCACTACGACACCCTCGAAGCGTTCCCGGCCGCGTCCCTCCTGGACATCCGCCTGGAAACCGGCCGCACCCACCAAATCCGCGTGCACCTGTCCGCGCTGCGCCACCCGTGCGTCGGTGACCTCACCTACGGTGCCGACCCCGTGCTGGCGAAGCGGCTGGGTCTGTCCCGTCAGTGGCTGCACGCCCGCTCGCTCGGCTTCGCGCATCCGGCCGACGGGCGGTGGGTCACGTTCGTCAGCCCCTACCCTGCCGATCTTGCTCACGCGCTGGATCGGCTGCGCGCGTGACCACCCGGGGGCGGTTCGCGCTGCTGGCCGCCTGCGGTCTCGTCGCCGCGCTGGTCGCGTTCTCCGCGGCCGTCCGCTCGCCGCCGCCGAGCCCGGGCCCACCACCGGGATCGGTGCGGCTCGGTCCGGAGCCCGGTGAGGCCGTCGCCGCCTACCGGACGCGCGCCGCGGCCACCCTGCCGCCCGCAGGCACCACGGCGTTGGCGCTCGTCCAGTTCGCCGACGAGCAGACGGTCGCCGACGCACCCACGCCGGGCGTGCCCACCGAGGCGGTGTTCCGGGTCGACCTGCCGCGGGTGCAGACCGCGCTGCGCTTCGTCCCGCTGGAGCCCGGGGTCGCTACCGCACTCGACAACGCGCGGCGACGGGCTGCCGACGCCGCCACGGCCGACGCGGGCAGGCTGACGGGCCGCGCACGCGAGGTCGCCGCGGCCGAGGCGGCCGCGTTGGCCCGGCCCGACTGCACGTGCCTCGTCGCCCTGGTGGTCAGCGCCGACGGCGCCGCGCTGCGCAGGCCCGCGAGCGGGGTCCGGGTGATCGAGGCCGCACCCCCCGGCGTTACGCTGCGTGAGCTGGCGCTGTCCCCGTTGCTCCCCGAGCAGGCCGAGCGGGCCGATCCGCTCCCCGACGACGGACCGGTGCCGTGACCGTGCTCGCCCCCGGGGATTCCCCGGAATGGACTAGGTGGAGATCCGGATGACGGTCTCAGCAGCGGCCTGGCACGGTGGAGTCATGACCGGAGCCGGGGCGACGTGCGGGCGCAGTCATGATCTGATCGTTATCGGGGCGTCACCCGGATTTCCCGCGTTCGTCGGGGTGCGCCGGGCAGGCTGGTCGGTGGTGACGCCGCTAGGGAACGTTTCGGGCACGCAGCTCGCGACCGGAGGGCCGCGAGCGGGGCGGGCGTGCGACGAGGGAGCGGCGTGACCCAACACCAGCTGGTCCTGTCGCTGCCGTCCATCACCCTCGCCGTGATCGCCGCGTTCTTCTTCGCGGGCGCGGCCGTGCTGCAACACCGCGCCGTCTGCGCCGAGCCCGACCCGGGCACGGGCACACTGTCCCTGCGCGGGCTCCGGGAGGTGTCGCGGCGGCCCGGATGGCTGCTGGGGCTCGTCCTCGCCGCGGGCGGATCCACCCTGCACGCGACCGCCCTCGTGCTCGCGCCGCTGTCGGTGGTGCAGCCCGTCGGCGTGCTCGCGGTGCCCATCGCCGTCGTTCTCACCGCGGCCCGCACACACCGCAGGCCGACGCCCGGCATGCTCGTCGGGGTCCTCGTGTGCGTCACCGCCGTCGTCACGTTCGTGGGCACGGCCGCGAGCTCGGCGGTCAGCACCCCGGCGCCCGGCCGGGCGATGCTGCTCGCGGGCGGCGTCGTCGGGCTCGTCGTGCTCGTGCTGGCCGGCATCGGGCTCGCCCGCACCGGCGTGGCCCGCTGCGTGGCCTGCGCCATGGCGGGCGCAGCCGGGTTCGGGCTGGTGTCCGCGCTGGTCCGGGCGGCTTCGCAGGCCGTGACGTCGGGTCAGATCGGCCTCCTCGACCCGGCGCTGCTCACCATCGTCGCGGGCGTGGTGGCGGCCATCCTCGCGGGCGGCTGGCTCATCCAGCAGGCGTTCGCCGCGGGGCCGCCCGAGGTCGTCGTGGCCTGCCTGACCGTCGTCGACCCGATCGTCGCCGTGCTGTTCGGCGTCGTGCTGCTGGGGGAGGGCAACGCGACCTCGCCCGCCCACTGGGCTGTGCTGGGCGCCGCGGCGCTCGCCGCCACCGTGGGCGTCGGCGTGCTCGCCCGCCACCATCCGGAGGCGACGACCCGCCACCATGCCGCGACGCCGACCCACGCCCGCCACCGGCTCGAACCCCGCCGTCGGTGACGCGCCCGCTTCCGAGAGGAACCCCCTGACCATGCCCTCCTCGCTGCGCATTCTCATCGCGGCCGAGACCTACCCGCCCGACGTCAACGGGGCCGCCCGGTTCGCCGAGCGGCTCGCGGGCGGGCTCGCCGGGCGCGGGCACGACGTGCACGTCGTCGCCCCTTCGCCGGACGGGCCGCCCGGCAAGACCGCGCAGCGACGGCGTCACGGTGCACCGGATGCGCTCGCACTCCTACTTCATGCGGCCCGACTTCCAGATCTGCATCCCGTGGGAGGTCGCGCCCACGACCGCCGCGGTGCTGGCGGAGATCGACCCGGACGTCGTGCACACGCAGGCGCACATGGTGGTCGGGCGCTACATGGTGAAGGCCGCCGCCCGCACCGGCAGGCCGCTCGTGGCCACCAACCACTTCATGCCCGAGAACCTCGCGGCGCACACCCCCGTCCCGCGGATGCTGCAGCGGCTGGGCTATCGCCTCGCCTGGAAGGACCTGGGGCGCATCTTCGGCCAGGCCGACGTCGTCACCGCGCCCACGCCGCGGGCGGTCGAGCTGCTGCAGCGGTCCGCGGGCCTGGCCGCCGCGTTCCCCGTGTCCTGTGGGATCGATGCCGACCGCTACCGCCGCGACCCCGAGTCCGTCCCGCCGAACGTGTTGTTCGTCGGGCGGATGGACCAGGAGAAGCGGGTCGACGAGCTGATCAGGGCGTTCGCGGCGCTGCCGCGCGACCTCGCGACACTCGACCTCATCGGCGACGGCCCCGAGCGCGGCGCGTGGACCGCGCTGGTCGACGAGCTGGGCGTGGCCGACCGCGTCCGCTTCCACGGCTTCGTGCCCGAGGACGAGCTGGTGGCGGCCTACGCCCGCGCCGCGGTGTTCTGCATGCCGGGCATCGCGGAGCTGCAGAGCCTCGTCACGCTGGAGGCCATGGCGTCGGGCACCCCGGTGATCGCCGCCGACGCGATGGCGCTGCCGCACCTCATCCGGCCCGGGCGCAACGGATGGCTCTACCGGCCGGGCGACGTCGGTGAGCTGACCGCCCGCCTCACAACGCTCCTCGGGGACGCCGCCCTGCGCGGGCGGATGGGCGCGGCCAGCCGCGAGCTCGTGAGCGAGCACGCCATCGGCGCCACCCTCGACCGCTTCGAGGGGATCTACCGCGACGTGATCGCGCGCACCGCGGTCACGCTGCGCCCCGCCGCCTGAGGTCCACCACGCGTTCCGCGCACGCGAGCAGCACGCGCGCCGAGCGCTCCCACGAGTAGTGCTCGGCGCGCTGCCGGGCGGCGGCGGACGCCGCGGCGAACGCCGTGTCGTCGCCGAGCGCGCGGATCGCCCTGACGAAGCCCGCGGCGTCGTCGGGGTCGACGTAGGTGGCGGCGTCCCCGCCCACCTCGCGGAACACCGGGATGTCGCTCACCACCAGCGGCGTGCCCACGCCCATCGCCTCGACGAGGGGCAGCCCGAAGCCCTCCTCGCGCGACGCGGTGACCAGCGCCGTCGCGCCGCGCAGGAGGTCGCGGTAGGTGGCGTCGTCGGCGCCGTCGTGGAACACGAGCCGGGCGCGCGGGCCGAGCGCGATGAGCCGGGCGCGGTCGTCGGCGGTGATCCGGCTCATGAGGTGCAGCTCGTGGTCGGGGAGCAGCGCGGCGGCGCGCACGAGCGTCTCGACGTTCTTGTACGGCATGAACGTGCCCATGTAGACCAGCGCGCGGGTGCGGGGCAGGCGCGTGGGGTCCGGCACGGGATCGGCCGCGTTGGGCACCACGGTAACCGGTCGCCGGGTCAGCCGGTGGGCCGCGATGAGCGCCGCGGTGGTCTCCGAGACGGTGACGACGGCGTCGGCGCGGTTCAGCAGCAGCCGTTGCGGCCACCAGGCCAGGTGGTAGAGCCACCAGAGCAGCCGGATCGGAGCGGCGAACTCCGGCGGCGGCGTGCGGTGGCGGTAGTAGATGAGGTCGTGCAGCGTGAGGAGCACCGGGTAGCGGCGCCCCCATGTGCCCATGGTCTGCATGGGCGAGAACACCACGTCCGGCGCGAGCCGGTTGACCTGCCGGGCCACGAACGGCTCCCGGAGGCTGGTCGGAGCGCTGATCCGCACCCATGGCGCGGCGGGGAGAAGGGCGAGCTGCCGCTCGTCGCTGATCAGCATCGTCAGCGGCTGCAGCCCGGCGAGCGCGTGCACGAGCCCGGCGGTGTACCGGCTGATGCCGTTGTGCCGCCCGGGCGTGACGTAGCGGCAGTCGACGACGAGCTTCACGCCGCGAAGTCCCTGATCGCGGCGGCCACCGCGGCGGGGGCTTCGTAGTGGGTGAGATGTCCCACGCCGGGGACGACGACCAGGCGCGCGTCGGGAAACCGCGTCGCCAAGGCGTGCTGGGTGGGCAGGGGGGCGATGTCGTCGCGGTCCGCGGCCACGAGCAGCGTCGGGGCGGTGATCGCCGGGGCGAACTCGGCAACGTCGTGGGAGATCGACGCGTTGAACGCCTCCAGGAGGATGCGCCGGTTGGCGAAGCCCGCGAAGTAGCGGCCGTGCTCGGCGTGGATCCAGCGGCGCAGCGCCGGGTCCGGCGTGGTCGTCATGGCCACGCTCGCGATCCGGGTGATGACCGGGCTGCGCAGCAGGGCGGTGCCGACGCGCTCCGGCAGCGCGGCGGCGAGGCGGTGGTAGCCGACGGTGAGCCGGGTCATCGCATGCTGTGGGACCGTGGCGATGGGGTTGACCAGCACCAACCGGCCGGGACGCGCGGTCGCGGCAGTGGCGGCGGCGACGATCGAGCCGAACGAGTGGCCCGCCAGCACCGGGTCCCCGCCGACCGCTTGCAGCAGCTCGCCAGCCCAGGCGGCGTAGCCCGCGACGTCGTGGGCGTCCGCGGGCAGGGGTGAGGAGGCGCCGAAGCCCGGCAGGTCGGGCACGACGACGCGCAGACCGTCGAGATGGGCGGCGATCGGCTCCAGCCCGTGGTGGTCACCGCGCAGGCCGTGCAGGAACAAGACCGTGCGGGCCGCGTCGGGTGGACCGTAGGTCCAGCAGGCGGTGCGACCGCCGCGGAGGGCGAGCTCGTCGCGGCGGACCGGAAGGCGCTCGACGAGCGCGGCGTAGGGGGAGCGGTCGGCCATCGGCGGCAGTGTAGGCCCGCCGCCGTCGGCCCTGATCACCAGTTTGGTGCGGAGTCGGTCAGATCTGGCCGCCTTTCGCGCCGAACCGGTGATCATGGGGAGCCGAGGATCGCGCGCCAGTGCCGTCGGGCCGGGCCGTCCCAGCGCGCGTGCAGGGTGCCGAAGAGCGCGGCGGCCCGCGCGCCCGCCCACTCCGCGGGCAGCAGCTCGCCGGGCAGGGCGGGGTCGAGGAACGGGAAGCGGCGCCACGCGTGCACGAGCTGGATCTGCGCGGTCATCACCTCGGCCGGGCTGCTCGGCGCGGCCGCCCCGAACGTGTCGAGGAAGTCCGCGTAGGCAGCCTCGATGCCCGCGAGGTCCCAGGCCTGCGCGACGACGTCGCGCTCGGCCCCGATCGCGCCGAACGGGCCGACGAACGAGCTCGTCACCTCGGTGAGCTCCAGGTCGGCGACGACGCGGGCGACCTCGTCCTGCTTCGCCGGGTCCGGCGTCACCCACACGCCCGGTGTCGGCGAGCCCAGCCCCGCCCAGGCCAGCCGGGTGCGCAGGCGATGCCGGAGCTGCCGCCGCGACTCCGGGACGCTCACCAGGAGCACGAGCCAGCGCCCGTCCCACGCGGCGGTCCGGGTGCCGAACCCGTAGATGCGCGCTGCGCCCTCGGTGAGCAGCCGCCGCCCGGCCGCGGAGATCGACCAGCGGACCCGGCGGCCGGACCGGTCGGACTCCAGAAGGCCCTCGGCCGCCGTGCGCGCCACTGCCTGCCGGGCCGACTTCTGCTCCACACCCAGCTCCGACAGAACGTCGATCAACGTCTGGGTCCACACCGGCTCGGGGCGCGGCAACGCGAACTCGCCGAGCACGGTGAGCAGCAGCGACCGCGCGCTCGTCGCACCGAGCTCGCGCCGCCGGGACAGCGCGGGGTGCTCGGTGCCGAGGGGTTCAGCGGAGGCCACCGTCCCGCTCGTCAACGGGGTCGGGCCGGGAACGCAGCCATGCGGATGACCCTATGCGGTGTCCCGTGGATCAGCGATCGCGGTCTTCGCGCCGAGACGGGACACCTCCTGGCCCGCTGGCTACGCTCGCCGCTCGTGGACGTCGAACGCCTGCTCGGCGAGGACCGGCGGCGCGTGTGGCATCCCTACTCGCCGATGCCCGCGCGCGTGCCGCCGCTGCCGGTCGTCGCAGCCGAGGGGGTGCGGCTGCATCTCGCCGACGGGCGGGAGTTGGTGGACGGCATGTCATCCTGGTGGGCGGCCGTGCACGGGTACGCGCATCCCGTTCTCGACGCCGCGGTCCGCCGCCAGCTCGCCGCCATGAGCCACGTGATGTTCGGCGGACTCACGCACGCGCCCGCGGTCGACCTGGCCCGCACCCTCGTGGAGATCACGCCTGCGGGGCTGGAGCACGTGTTCTTCGCCGACTCGGGGTCGGTCGCGGTGGAGGTCGCGATCAAGATGTGTCTCCAGTACCAGCGTTCGCGTGGACGTCCGGGCAAGCACCGGCTGATGACGTGGCGCGGGGGCTACCACGGCGACACGTTCGGCGCGATGAGCGTGTGCGACCCCGACGGCGGGATGCACGCGCTCTGGCGCGACGTGCTGCCCCGGCAGGTCTTCGCGGGGGTGCCGCCCGCGACGTTCGAGCCCGCCTACGTCGAGCAGCTCGCCCGGCTGGTCGAGGAGCACGCGGACGAGCTGGCGGCGGTGATCGTCGAGCCCGTCGTGCAGGGGGCGGGCGGCATGCGCTTCCACGACCCGCGCTACCTCCACGTGCTGCGGGAGCTCACGCTCGCCCACGACGTGCTGCTGGTGTTCGACGAGATCGCCACCGGGTTCGGGCGCACTGGCGAGCTGTTCGCCGCCGACCACGCGCCGGTGTCCCCGGACGTCATGTGCGTGGGCAAGGCGCTGACCGGCGGGTACGTGACGCTGGGGGCGACGCTGTGCACTGAGGCGGTCGCGCGCGGCATCAGCGACGGCGAGGCGGGCGTGCTCATGCACGGGCCGACGTTCATGGGCAACCCGCTGGCCGCGGCCGTCGCCGGGGCGTCGGTGGGGCTGCTGCTCGAGCGGGACTGGCGCCGCGAGGTGCGCGGGATCGAGGCCGCGCTGAAGGCCGGGCTCGGGCCGGCCCGCGCGCTTGCGGGTGTGGTCGACGTGCGGGTGCTCGGCGGTATCGGCGTGGTGCAGCTGGACGGCCCGGTCGACGTGGTGGCGGCCACCGCGGCCGCCGTCGACGCCGGGGTGTGGCTGCGGCCGTTCCGCGACCTCGTCTACACGATGCCGCCGTACGTCTGCACCCCCGACGACCTGGCGGCGATCACGCACGCCGTGGTGCGCGCCGCCGCGGCCGGGGCGACCTCCCGCTGACGGCGAGTCCCGGTTTTCGGCACGGCGAGTCCCGGTTTTCGGCACGGCGAGTCTGGCCATTCGTGCCGTGCGCGCTGCTCGTCGGTGCTCGAATCCCAGCTCGGCGTGGCGAAATCACGAATTCAGCGTGGCGAAAACCGGGACTCGACGTTGGGGCGCGCCGGGCCGCAACCGCGCCTAGGGTGACCGGCGTGCCCGTTCCCCACCCCGATCCCCACCCCCTGGCCTGGCTCGACGCCCACGCCGACCGTCGCCGCGCCGCCGGGCTGCGGCGCGTCCTTCGCCCCCGCGCCCCGGGCGAGGATCTGCTGGACCTCGCGGGCAACGACTACCTCGGCCTGTCCACCGATCCGCGGGTCGTCGCGGGCGCGGTCGCGGCCGCCCGCACCTGGGGCGCGGGCTCGACCGGGTCTCGGCTGGTCACCGGCAGCACTGCGCTGCACGCCGAGCTGGAGGCCGAGCTCGCTGCGTTCGTCGGCGCCCCCGCCGCACTCGTGTTCTCCTCCGGCTACCTCGCCAACCTGGTGAGCAGATGCGGAGGGTGACGCTGGCCCCCGAGCACCACCGGGGCGGCCTGCTCACGCACGCCTCCGTCCTCAGCCTGACCTCCGACGGGACGCGGCATCGCCCCGTGCATCGGGGCAAGTGGGTGCTGGAGTCGATCATCGGCCGGCCGCGCCCGCCGCCGGCCAATGTTCCCGCTATCACCACGCCCGCGGCCGACCGAAAAAAGCGACGGTGCGGCAGAAGCTGGAGTTGCATCAGGGCGAGGCCAACTGCGCCAGCTGCCATCGGAAAATCGATCCGCTGGGCCTGGCGTTCGACAACTACGACGCCATCGGCCGCTGGCAAAGCGTGGAATCGGTCCGGGACGGGACGGGGAGCAACCCCAAGATCGATGCGAGCGGTGAACTGATCGACGGCCGAAAATTCGCTGATGCCGGCGAGCTGAAGAAGCTCTTGTCGAGGACAAGGACAAGTTCAACGCCGCCTTCTTCGAGAAGCTCGCGACCTACGCCCTCGGCCGCCTGACCTTTCGTGACCGCGCCACTCAAGAAGCTTGCCGAGCAGTCGAAGCCGGAAGGCTACAAGCTCGCGACCCTCATCGAGTCCCTGGTGCTGAGCGACCTGTTCCGCAAGCCCTGAGCGGGTGGGAGCCTGTCCCAGCAGCACTCCCCATGCCGCCCTTGCTCGGCTACACTGCCGCCTTCGACGCCGCCATACCTCCGGTTCCGCACAACCAAACAAATGTCTTGAAAAGCCCGACAGCAAACGGGCATTGTCCTCCTCTGTCTTCTTCCGCCAGGGGGGCACGGCAGCCCAGCCGAGGCCACTCGGCGCCGATGGCCTAAAAACAGCGTCCTCCATCGTTGCACGGCCAGCAGGGATGCGGGCACCGCAGCCGCCTTACCACCCCACAACGCCCTCCCTTTCGACCCCCACGTAGACGATTTTGCGGCGACCTCAAACGGCCGTTTTCCTGCGCCACGGACACCTTTAACTCTGCAAAGTGTCACAGCGGAGCAGCAAACGGCCTCATGTTTGCTCATAATCGCCTTAATGGCCCAGGTCGGCGTGGTGGTCTGGACCATTAAGCTGCGTCTGCAGGAAGGACTGCAGCGGTGCAGTCTGGCCCTCCTTGACAGGACCATCCGGGCCACGCTATCGCCATGGTGGCGGTCGTCAGCTCGGGCTCGCAAGGTCGCGAACTACCCGCCTTGGGCGGCATCGGGGACAGCTGGCTGGGGCCCTGCCGCTTGCAAGAGGGGCGGCCGTCGTGGCATTCGCGTTTCAGGATGAAAAGGGAGAAGGTCGGGAGGAAAATCAAATAATTGACCCGGCCGCCAGGTCATTGCCAAGCTGGGGCAGTGCGAGCCGACATGAGCAACGGTGCAGGTCCTCGCGGACGCCCTTGCCAGGTCCTTTCTGGCAAGGAGACAAGCCGCGTGCCCGAGCGGACAGCTAAAGCACGCGGCTCGGCGAGGAGATAGGCAGAGGACCTATCTCCTCGGCTGGCCTTACTTGAGGACGTTGTCGTGGCTGGTGGAGGCGTGGTTGTTGATGATCAGGGTGACCACGTCGCTGAAGGTGCCCAGGCTGTAGACACCGCCGCCGATACCCTGGCCAGCACTGCCGCCGGGGTCGGCCCAGCCGCCAACCGCACTGTTCTCGGTGATGAGACTGTAGCTGACGGCCAGGCTGGGGGTGCCGGTCGCTCCTGGCGGTCCAACAAAGGGCGCCGCCGCCCAGGCCGTTGCCGCCGTCGCCACCAGACTCGCCTTCACCGCCCAGCACAGGTTGCCGGAGATCAGGGCATCGCTGAGGGTGACGGAGGTGTTGTCTGGCAAACCCGGAAAATAAAGCGATCTGGCGCCCGCAGCGATCCCTCCGCCCGCGCCAGTGCCACCGTCCTGTCCCGCGCCCCCGGCTCCGCCGAGCACCTGATTGAAGCTCAGCACGATGCCGGTAATGGTCGCCGTGGAAGACTTGTCCAGCGAAATGCCGCCGCCAATGCCGTCGCCGCCGGCGAAACCACTGCTCCCGGCCCCGCCGACGGCGGTCTTGTCCAGGAACGACGAGCTGCTCAAGGTCGAGCTTCGGGGTGGTGGTGCTGCCCCCGCCCGCATGCACTGCCAGGCCGCCGCCGATACCGACGGCGCCGTCGCCGCCGCTGCCCGCTCCGCCAATGGCCTGGTTGTGGAAGAAGGTGCTGCCGCTCACGTTGAGCACCGCTCCGTTGAGGCCGAGGAGGCCGCCGCCGGCGCCGACGAAGGCGTAGCTGGTGGCAGGAGCGGCACCCGTGCCGCCGATCGCCTGATTGTAGCTAAAAGTGGAGCCGCTGATCGTCGCGTTGCCAAAGACGATCACGCCACCGCCCAGACCCGCTTCGCTGCCGCCGAAGCTGCTGGGCACGGTGGCGCCGATGGCCTTGTTGTCGGTAAAGGTGCAGCCGGTGATGCTCACCGTGCCATCGCAGGCGAGTGCGCCGCCGTGGGCCTCGCCATTCACGCCGTCGCTGCCGGCGACGCCAAGGGCCTGGTTGTTGGTGAAGGTGCTGCCAGAGACGTTGAGGCTTCCGTCGTTGTCGATCGCACCCCCTTCCGCTGTTCCGTTGCCCGGACCGAAACCCTCCAGCTCGGCGGCCGGGTTGGTGGTGCCATTAACTGAGCCGATGGCTCGATTGCCGGTGAACCGCGAGTCGGTGATGGTAACGGTGCCGCCGCCCGTGGAGCCGGCCTGGTTCCACACGGCCCCACCGACCACGCTGGCCTGGTTGTTGCGGAAAATGTCGCTGCTGAGGTAGAGGGTGGCACAGACCTGGTTCACGACAGCACCGCCGCCTTGCTGGGTAGAGTCCGTCGTGCTTGTGGCGCTGCCGTTGGCGATGGTTAGCCCTTCGAGGGTTGCGGTCGTGCCGGCCTTGATGTCGAAAACGCGGCTGGCGTTGTTGCCGCTGATCGTGACCTCATCCCAGCCGTCGATGGTTTCCTTTCCGCTGCCTCCGCTGCTGTTCAGATTGAGCTGACCCTGGTGCAAGGTGATGGTGTTGGTACCCATCTTGGCCGTGTTGAAGACGATGGTGTCGGAGACACCGAGAAGGGCGTCGGCATTGGCCTGGTTGACCTTGGTGGCGCAGCGTTCCCGCCGTGAGGGCGGCCGGATCCTGTGCATCGGTGACGGTCAGAGTGCTGGGAACGATTCGGGCTTCGAGATACTCCAGGTGAGGCACACCGAAAGTTGGCCGACGAGCCAGGACGGGGCGACCCCTGCAGGGCCCATCCTGGATGGATCGGGCCTGCACCATCAGCCAGCGGAAGAAAAAGCGAGACATGACAGGGCTCCTTCGTTGGAGAAAATGGAGAGAACAATTGCGTCGGTGGCGCCCCTTTCTGGCGCTTGGCGACAGGGGATCTCTGTAGAGCTCCGCCGGATGCCCGTGCGGTGGCTGGGGATGTTCGGCTGAAGT
>CAWGIV010000021.1:0-67889 GCA_963822805.1 uncultured Actinomycetota bacterium
CGACCCAACGGTCAGGTCGGAATCGATCGGCCGCTCCAGCGGCGTGATGGCGGTGGCCAACCTCGTCAGCCGGATCACCGGCTTCCTCCGCCAGGTCGTGCTGGTCGGCGTGCTCGGCGTCGGCGTGCTGAACGACGCCTACACCGTCTCGAACACCCTGCCCAACATCGTCTACGAGCTGCTCTTCGGCGGCGTCCTCACGAGCGTCATGGTGCCCCTGCTCGTGCGCGCCCAGAAGGAGGACGCCGACGGCGGCGAGACCTACATCCGACGGCTGATCACCCTCACCGGCGTCGCGCTGCTCGCGGGCACCGCGCTCGCCGTGCTCGCCGCCCCCCTGCTCACGCGGCTCTACCTCGGCGGCCAGTCCGCAACCGCGAACCCCGAGCTGGCCACCGCGCTGGCCTACCTCCTCCTCCCGCAGATCCTCTTCTACGGCCTCGGCGCGCTGCTCGGCGCGATCCTCAACACGCGCGGCTCGTTCGGCGCGTTCGCGTGGGCGCCGGTGCTCAACAACGTCGTCGTGCTCGGCGTCCTCGCGGCCTACGCGCTGATGCCGGGGGAGATCAGCCTCGATCCGGTGCGGATGGGCGAGCCGAAGCTGCTGGTCCTGGGCCTCGGCACCACGCTCGGCATCGTCGTACAGGCGCTCGTGCTGCTGCCGACCCTGCGCCGCACCGGCTTCGTGTACCGCCCCCGCTGGGGCTGGGACCCGCGGCTGTCCACCGCGGGCGGCCTCGTGGCGTGGGTCATCGCCTACGTGCTGATCGGCATCCCCGGCTACATGGTGACGACCCGCGTCGCCGCGGCGGCCGATCCCGGCGGCGTCACCGTCTACGCCAACGCCTGGCTCCTGCTGCAGGTGCCCTATGGCGTGCTCGGCGTCTCGCTGCTCACCGCGCTCATGCCGCGGATGAGCCGGTCGGCCGCGGACGGGCGGTTGCGCGCCGTCGTCGACGACCTCGCCCTCGGGAGCAGGCTCTCCGCCGTCTTCCTGGTCCCGCTGGCGGTGCTGCTCACCGTGTTCGGCGTGCAGGTCGGCATCGCGCTGTTCGGGCTGCGCTCGGGCAACCTCGACGGCGCGGCCCGCATCGGGGCGGCCGTCGCGTGCTCGGCGTTCGGCCTGCTGCCCTACGCCGTCACGATGCTGCAGCTGCGGGTCTTCTACACGATGACCGACAGCCGCACCCCCACCTTCATCCAGCTCTTCACCGTCGCCGTGAAGATCCCCCTGCTACTGGTGTGCCCGCTGCTGCTGCCGCCGCGCGAGGTCGTGTTGGGGCTGGCCGCGGCCAACGGCCTGTCGTTCGTCGCGGGCGCCGCGCTCGGCCAGGTGCTGCTGCGCCGACGTCTGGGCCGGATCCCGACGTCCGCCGTGGCGTCGACGACGGGGCGCACCCTCGTCGCCGCCCTCGTCGGTGCCCTCGCCGCCGCCGTTGTCGTCGCGCTGATCCCGTGGGGCGGCCTGGCCCCGCTCGGGCGGGCCTGGCTGCAGCTCCTGGTCGCGATGGTGGTGGCGGCGCCGATCATGCTGGTTGGGCTCCGGCTGCTGCGGGTGCGCGAGCTCGATCCCCTCCTGCGGAAGCTCGAACGGCTTGTCGACCGCCACAATCCCGGGCGCGGCACACCGGCCTGAAGTAGGCTTGCCGCGGGGAGATGCACGGCCTGGGGGAGGTCCTGCGGTGAGTGAGGTGGCGAGCCCGCCGTCCGGCACAGCCACGCCAGAACACAACGGCGAGCCTGCCACCGTGCAGGTCGCCGTACCGACGCGTGTCTCCACTTCCACTGCCGCGGGCTCGGTGCTCGGCGGCCGCTACCGGCTCACCACCCGCGTTGGCTCCGACACCGCAGCGGGCGCCGAGTTCTGGCAGGCGGAAGACACCGTGCTGCAGCGTGACGTCGCCGTCACCGTGCTGCGCAAGCTCGCCCCCGAAAGCGGCGCGATCGGTGGCGAGGCCGACCCCACCGGCAGCGCACGAGCGGGGGAGATGCTCGTGCGGGCGCTGCGCACCGGCAGCTTCGAACACCCCGGCTGCGCCCGCCTGCTCGACGTCCTCGCCCCCGGCGCCCCCGGCGTGCCCGACGACGTCCTCGGCGCGGCCGTCACCGAGTGGGTGCCCGGCCGGAGCCTGGCCGAGACCGTCGCCGATGGGCTGATCAAGCCGCTGGCCGCCGCCCGCGCGGTCCTCCCGCTCGCCGCGGCCGCCGAGGAGGCCCACCGGCACGGCCTGGTGCTGGGCTGCGACCATCCGCAGCGCGTCCGCATCACACCCGACGGCAACGCCCAGATGTGCTTTGCGTTGCCACGCCCCGACCTCGCCCCCGCCGACGACGTCCGCGGCCTCGGCGCCATCCTCTATACCCTGCTCACGTCGCGGTGGCCCCTTTCGGTCGCCGACGCCGCCCGTGCGGGCCTTGGCGCGGCCGAGCGGGTCAGCGGTGGCGTGCCCGCCCCGTCCACGCAACGGCCGGGGGTGCCGGTCGAGCTGGACACGGTCGCCTCCGGGGCGCTGGGACCCGTCGGCAGCGCCGCGCACGTCCACACCGCCGCCGCCGTCCATCGGCTGCTCGACGAGGTCGTGGCCGAGGACGACCGCATCGCGCTGTTCCCGCCCGAGCCCGACGGTGTCCCGTCCGCGCCAGGCGACGTCTGGCAGGACGGCACCCGCGCCCACACCCCGCCCGACCCCACCCGTCGCCGCAAGCTGCTGATCGGGCTGGCCGGGCTCGCGGTGGCGGTAGCGCTGGTGCTCGGGTTCGTCGGCACGAAGGTGAGCTCGCTGTTCGTGGACAACGGCAGTGCTCCGGTGATCGTGGTCGGCAACGACGCCCAGCCCGCCGCACCGGGCGCGCCCGCCCCGGCCGCGCCGCCCGCCCCGGCCGGGGGGGCGGCGGTCGCCGTCGCCGGGGTCGAGGTGTTCGATCCGACCGGCGATCCGGACAACGCGGGGCGGGTCTCCCGCGTGATCGACGGCGACCCCGCGACCAACTGGCGCACCTACGAGTACAAGCAGCAGTTCCCGGCGTACAAGCCCGGCGTCGGGATCATGGTGTCGTTCGCGTCGGCGGTGCAGCTCGCGGCCGTGACGATCGACTCACCCAGCCCGGGCACGGTTATCCAGGTGCGGTCGGCGCAGAGCGCGGACGCGGCGCTCGACGACACCACCGTGATAGCGGAGGGCGCGCTCGGCGACGGCGGCACCCAGATCTCGCTGGCCGGGAGCCAGCCCGTCACCCACGTCCTGCTGTGGATCACCAAGCTGGGCGGGGGCGGCTCGGACAACGTCACGCAGATCAACGAGGTGCAGTTCCTCCGCGCGGGCGGCTGACCGCCCGCTCCGCCCAACCGGGCCGGCCGCCGGAGCCGCGCCCCACTGCCGCCTGCCCGCCCGCCGGGGCCGCACCCCACTGACACCTGCCCGCCCGCCCGGGCATGATCACCGGTTCGGCGCGTATGCGGCCGGATCTGGCCGCTTTTTGCGCCCAATCGATGATCATGGGCGATTTCGGGCGCGGGTGCTCCCAAACGCCCACGGCGGCCCGGCCCCGCGCCCTACCCTCATGCCGTGATCCCGGCGGCGCCCGACGACGTGCGGGTGCCCACCGATGCGGAGTTGCTGGCTGCGCACCGCGGGGGCGACCCACAGGCGTTCGGCATGCTCGCCCGGCACAACTACGGGCGCCTGTGGGGGGTGGCCATGCGGATGCTCAACCATCCCGACGACGCCGCCGACGCCGTGCAGGAAGCGCTCATCGCGGCGCTTCGCCGAGCCCACACGTACCGCGGGGAGGCCTCGGTGCGCACGTGGCTCTGCCGCATCACCATCAACGTCTGCATCGACCGCATCCGCCGCGAACGCCTCCGCCCCACCGAGGCCTGGGGAGACCACGAGCCACCGTCCGGCGTCGACCACGCGGGCCGGGTCGTCACCCGGATGGCCGTCGACGAGGCGCTCGCCCAGCTGACCGTCGAACAGCGGGTGGCGGTCGTCCTCGTCGACGTGCAGGGTTGGTCGGTGGCCGAGGTCGCGCAGCTGGTCGGGGTGCCGCCGGGCACCGTGAAGAGCCGGTGCGCACGGGCCCGCACCCGGCTGGCCGAGCTGCTCGGGCACCTCAGGGAGGAGCACCGATGACCGCGCCCGGCCCCGGGCCCGACGTTCGCCTGCTCGCCGAGCTCGACGCAGGCCTGCTCGACGAGGCCCGTGCACGCGAGGTGCGCGCGGCGGCCGCGGCCGACCCGGCCGCCCGCGCCATCCTCGACGCCCTCGCCGCCACCCGGGCCGAGCTCGCGAACCTGCCCGACCCACCGGTACCGCCCGCCGTCGCGGAGCGGTGGTCCGCGGCACTGGCGGCTGAACAGTCAGCCGCTCGGGCCGCGACAGACCCAGCAGACGGCCCCATCCCCGCTCCCACCGACCCGCTCACTTCGCACTCCGGGCGTCCACTTCACACCCCGCAGGCGCCGTGCGAAGCAACTGAAGGCGTGCGAAGTCCCGCCATCGCCGCTCCCACCGCACCCGCGGCCCTCACCGCGCCCGCCGCATCGACCGCCTCCGCCGCAACCAGCGCTCCCACCGCCCCCGCAGCAAGAGCCCCCCCACCGCCCCCGCAGCGCCCACCGCCCCCGCAGCGCCCACCGCGCCCGCGGCACCGACCGCTTCCGCCGCATCCATCAGACCCGGAGGGCCTGCTGCCCCCACCGCCCCCACCGCGCCCATCCCATCCGCCGCATCCAGCGCGCCCGCCGCGCCCACCCCACCCGCCGCCCGCGCGCAACCCGCAGCGCCCACCCCACCCCCGCGCGCCGCACCCCCGCCGCCCGCGCGCAACCCGCAGCGCCCGACCCACCCACCGCGCCCCCCGGCTCCGCAGCGGCCATATGGCCCGCCCGCCCCGCCGACGCCTGCCCCGCCCGTCGGCACCTCAACCCTCGGCCCGCGCCCACTCCGCATCCCCCGCCCGCTCCCAGCCCCCCCGCACCTGCGCGGCGAGGCCGGCCCGGCGGGACCGGTGGGGGGCTGGGGGCGCAGGCGCGCCGCGGTGGCCCGGCCCGCCGTCCCCGGACCGCCGCGCGCCGCCTCGTCCGACGCCCCGCCGTGCTCGCGGCCGCTCTGCTTGTGGTCGTGGCGGTCGTGGCGGGGTTACGGGCCCGCCCTACGCCCCCGCCGACCGTCGACGGGCCGCAGCTCGTCGCCGAGGCCATCTCCACGGTCGGCGTACGTGACACCGCAGGCCTCGACGACCCCACCCGCCGCGCAAGCTGCCTCCGCGCGGTCGGCCGTCCCACCGGCGCACCGCTCCTCGGCGGCCGCCGGGTGACCTTCGAGGGCAACCCGGGCGTACTGCTCGTCCTCGGCACGGCCGAGCGGGGCGCGTTCGACGTGCTCATCGTCGATCCGGAGTGTGGGCCGGACGGCGGCAGGCTGCTCGCCGCCACCCACGTCGCGCCGCGGTGAGCCCCGCTACGCCCCCGACACTTCATGGAATGCCTGGTATTGAGATCGTGTTGGGCACTGTGCAAGCAACGAGAGGACGAGAGCTGTGACCACCGACGTGCGCGACCTGATCATCGTCGGGTCGGGGCCCGCGGGCTACACCGCCGCTGTGTACGCGGCGCGCGCACAACTGAAGCCGCTGGTGTTCGAGGGCTCACAGTTCGGCGGGGCGCTCATGACCACGACCGAGGTCGAGAACTACCCCGGCTTCACCGACGGCATCATGGGCCCGGCGCTCATGGAGCAGATGCGCGGACAGGCCGTCCGGTTCGGCGCGGAGCTGCGTTCCGAGGACGTCGAGGAGATGTCGCTCGAGGGCGAGGTCAAGACGGTCGTCGCCAACGGTGTGCCGTACTCCGCACGCGCGGTCGTCCTCGCCATGGGCGCCGCGGCGCGTTATCTCGGCGTGCCGGGGGAGCAGGCGCTGCTCGGCCACGGCGTGAGCGCCTGTGCCACGTGTGACGGGTTCTTCTTCCGCGGCCGGGACATCGCCGTCGTCGGCGGCGGCGACTCCGCCATGGAGGAGGCGACGTTCCTCACCAGGTTCGCCCGCTCGGTCACGATCGTCCACCGCCGCGCCGAGTTCCGCGCCTCCCGGATCATGCTGGAGCGCGCCCGGCAGGACCCTAAGATCCGCTGGGTGACGAACGCCCAGGTCACCGAGGTGCTCGGCGAGGGCAGCGTCACGGGCCTGCGCCTGCGCGACACCCGCACGGGCGAGGAGAGCACGCTCGACGTCACGGGCATGTTCGTCGCCATCGGCCACGACCCGCGCAGCGCGCTGGTCCGTGACCAGGTCGAGGTCGACGACGCGGGCTACGTGCGCGTCGCCCTCCCCACCACGTACACGAAGATCCCCGGCGTGTTCGCCTGCGGCGACCTCGTCGACCACACGTACCGGCAGGCCGTCACGGCGGCCGGTTCCGGCTGTGCGGCGGCCATCGACGCCGAACGCTGGCTCGCCGAGGGCCCCGTGCCCAGCGAGCTCGCGGGCGGCGGCTACGGCCAGGCGTCCGACCAGGTCGCCGCCGTCACCGGCTGACCGTCCAACCACGAACGAAGGAGATCACATGGGCTACAACACCGTCGACGTCACCGACGCGACGTTCGACAGCGACGTCCTCAAGAGCGACAAGACTGTCCTCGTCGACTTCTGGGCGGAGTGGTGCGGGCCGTGCAAGATGGTCGCCCCTGTGCTCGACGAGATCGCGGGCGAGAACAAGGACAAGATCACGGTCGCGAAGCTCGACATCGACGTCAACCAGCAGACGGCGCAGGCCTACCAGGTCATGTCGATCCCGACGATGATCGTCTTCCAGGACGGCAAGCCCGTGAAGCAGATCGTCGGCGCCCGCCCGAAGGCCGCGCTGCTCTCGGACCTGGCCGACTACCTCGCCTGATCGCCGCCACGGGTGCCCCGCTCGCGCCTTAAGGAGCGGGGCACCGGCATATCACGACATTGACACGCCCATACACCGCCCGCTTCCGGGTACCCGAGAGCGGGCAGGGCACAATGGCCCTCGCCATGCCCGGGCGAGAAGAGCGAGGAGTGCATGCAGCTGCTGCGGCGAGGTGACTGCGGTCCAGCGGTCATCGAGATCAGAGCGATGCTGCACCAGTGCGGATTCCCGGTCAGTAGTGACGATCCGGCCTACGACGCCGGGCTGGAGCACGCCGTCCGGTCTTTCCAGCAGCAGCGCGGGCTGATCTCTGACGGCGTTGTCGGGCCCGCCACCTACCGTGCGCTGCGCGACGCGGGCTGGACGCTCGGCGACCGCATGCTCGCGCTGATGGTCACGGCCCCGATGACCGGCGACGACGTCGTCGCGCTACAGGAGCGGCTCTCCGAGCTCGGCTACGACCCGGGCCGTCCCGGCGGGGTGTTCGACGAGCAGACCGAGCACGCCTTGCGTCGCTTCCAACGCGAGTACGGCCTCGTCCCCGACGGCCTGTGCGGGCCCGCCACCCTGCGTTCGCTGCGGCAGCTCGGACGCAAGGTCACCGGCGGACGGCCGCACCTGATGCGCGAGCAGGAGCTGCTGCGCCAGGCAGGCCCGCGGCTGCGCGGCAAGCGGATCGTCGTCGACCCCGGCCACGGCGGGCCCGACCGCGGCGTCGTGTCCGCGGGCGTCGCGGAGGCCGATCTCATGTGGGACCTCGCGCGTCGCCTCGTCGGGCGCATGAGCGCCACCGGGATGGACGCGATGCTCTCCCGCCAGGAGAACACTTGCCCGTCCGAGCCCGAGCGGGCGGCGTTCGCCAACAACGCGGGTGCCGACCTCGTGCTGTCGCTGCACACCGACGCCGACCGCAGCATGTACGCCCAGGGCATCGCCACGTTCCACTTCGGCAACGGCACCGGCACCACGTCGACCGTGGGGGAGGCGCTCGCGGGTCTCCTCCAGCGCGAGCTGCTCACCCGCACGGCGATGCACGACTGCCGCACCCAGGGCCGCACCTGGGAGCTGCTGCGGCTCACGCGGATGCCCGCGGTGCGGATCGAGGTGGGCTACCTGTCCAACATGGGCGACCTGCGCAGGCTGATGGATCCGGCGTTCCGCGACGTCGTCGCGGAGGGGATCCTGGTCGCGGTCAAGCGCCTGTACCTGCTCGGCCAGGACGACCAGCCGACCGGCACGTTCACTTTCGGCGACGTACTGGCGCGTGAGCTCGAACGCGACCAGGCCAAGGTCATCTGACGACGGGGCCCGCGCCGATGCGTCAGCGGCCGCTACAGCGCGCCCTGAGCGCGCCGGTGGCGCGCGACGGCGTCTGCGTCGGCAGATCCACCCGGGGCGCGTTGGTCTGCAGTGGAATCGTGATCGTGCCGAGAAGCTGCTCCAACGCCGCCTCGACATCCTCTTTCCACGTCATGGCCGAGCGCAGCTCCATCCGCAGCCGCGGCCACCTCGGGTGCGGCCGGATCGTCTTGAAGCCGACACCGCGCAGGAAGTCGGCCGGGATCAGGCAGCCGGGCTCGGTGCCGGGCTGCTGCTCGCCGAACACCTCGATCGCCTTGACCCCACGGCGGGTGAGGTCTTTGACGACGGCCTGGGCGAGCATCCGTCCGAGGCCCTCGCCCGCGAACTCCGGCATCACCTGCATGGTGGTGAGCAGCACGGCGTCGGCACTGACCGGACCGGTCGGCATCTCGGCCGCCCGCGGCACGGCCGACGGCGGGGCGTAGATGACGTATCCGGCGGGCACCCCGTCCATGTGCACGACCCGGCCGCACGAGCCCCACTCAAGCAGCACCTCGGAGACCCACGCCTCCTTCTCCAGCTCGGTGGAGCCGAAGTCGGCCGCCTGCTTGGCGAGGTTCTCCGACAGTTCCCAGAACACGCAACGGCGACAGCGCTTCGGAAGATCGTCCAGATTGTCCAGGGTGAGCGGCGCCATGTGCCAAGACACGAACAGGACCTCCGGCGACCGATCTCGGTGGGACAGGTTGGGTGTGGCCGCCGCCGTGCGCGCCGACAGCCCCGACGATAGATCGACCCAGCCGCGATTCCCACCCCGTGAGCTGTGACCGGCAGCTCCGTCACGACGAAGGGCAGGACGTTCCGCCATCCCGGTTACACTCGATCGGATCTCCGTTACCCAAACGACAGGGGACAGCACCGCATCCCCGCCACCGAACGGTTTGCGGCCCGCACGGCTGGGATGACGGCGTCGGAGATCCGGGCACTCTTCGCGGTGGCGAGCAGGCCGGAGGTCGTCTCGCTGGCGGGCGGTATGCCCAACCTGGCCGCCTTGCCGATGGACGCGCTGGCCGCCGAGGTCGGCGATCTCGTCGCTCGCGCGGGGCAGGTCGCGCTGCAGTACGGATCGGCGCAGGGCCGCCCAGAGCTGCGCGAGCAGATCTGCGAGGTGATGGCGCTGGAGGGGATCCGCGCCGATCCGGACGACGTCGTCGTCACCGTCGGCTCGCAGATGGCGTTGGACCTGGTCACGCGCATCTACTGCGACCCCGGCGACGTGGTGCTCGCGGAAGGCCCGGCGTATGTCGGCGCGCTCGGCAGCTTCGCGGCCTACCAGGCGCGGGTGGTGCACGTCGCGATGGACGCGCACGGTCTGGTGCCGGAGTTGCTGCGGGCGGCCCTGCAGACGGTCACTCCGCGGCCGAAGTTCCTCTACACGGTGCCGACCTTCCACAACCCGGCGGGCGTCACGCTGTCGGTCGAGCGGCGGGCCGAGGTGCTCGCGATCTGCGAGGAGTACGGCGTGGCCGTCGTCGAGGACAACCCGTACGGGCTCCTCGGCTTCAGCGGGCACCCCTCCTACCCGGCGCTGCGCTCGCTCGACCGCGACGTCGTCTACCTGGGCTCCTTCTCCAAGACGTTCGCGTCGGGCCTGCGTGTGGGCTGGGCGCTCGTGCCGCCCGCGGTGCGCGACCGCCTGGTGCTCGCCGCCGAATCGGCGACCCTCTGCCCGCCGAGTTTCACCCAGATGCTGGTCTCGCGGTACCTGGCGGGCCACGACTGGCGCAGCCAGGTCAAGACGTACACCGAGGCCTACCGCGACCGCCGCGACGCGATGCTGCGCGCGTTGGAGACCTACCTGCCCGATGGTTGCACGTGGAACGTCCCCGACGGCGGGTTCTATGTGTGGCTCACCGTGCCCGAGGGCGTCGACACGAAGGCGATGCTCCCGCGCGCGGTGACGGCGCGGGTGGCCTACGCGTCGGGCACCGGGTTCTACGCCGACGGTCTCGGCTGCCGCCAGCTGCGACTGTCGTACTGCTATCCGTCACCGGAGCGGATCACCGAGGGCGTCCGCCGTCTGGCGCGAGTGCTGGAGGCCGAACTCGACGTGCTGCACACGTTCGGCAGCCCGGCCCGCCCCGCCATCGGTCGCGGCCCGCAGGCACCGTCGCCGCACACGCCGTGATGAGCGAGCCGCAGCGGGGCCGAGCCTGCGACCGGCCGAGACCAGCAGGCGACGCCGCTTTACACGGCGATGGACCACACCGGCCCGGGGGCGCCGCCACCATCGACGGCCGCCACACGCGGGCGGCCACAGGCGCCAACCCCCCACCCGCACCCAACCAGCCCCTGCCCGGCAACCGTCGACCACAGCCCGCGGCCGCCACCACCGACGCCCATGGCGCGCGGCAAGCCACAGGCTCCAACCCCCCACCCGCCCGCGACCGGCCCTCGCCCGCCGGCAGCCGCACTCGGCGTCCAGTGCGGCCCGTACCGGCCGCCGACCGGGCGGTCGCCGTGCTGGCGGGCGGCATGTCACACGAGCGTGAGGTGTCGCTGCGGTCGGGGCGACGGTTGGCGGCGGCCCTGCGTGGGGTCGGCCTCGACGTACGGGAGTGGGACGTCGACGGCGCACTCGTCGAACGCCTGCACGCCGACCCGCCGGACGCCGTCGCGATCGCGCTGCACGGTGGGGAGGGCGAGAACGGCTCGGTACAGGCGGTGCTAGAGCTGTTGGGTGTCCCCTTCGTCGGCACCCCCGCGCGGGCGTGCCGCCGAGCGTGGGACAAGCCGACCGCCAAAGCCGAGCTCGCGCGGGCCGGGCTCGACACCCCGGACTGGGTCGCGCTGCCACACACCACGTTCCGGGCGCTCGGCGCCCGGACGGTGCTCGATGCGATGGTCGACCGGCTCGGCCTGCCGCTCATGCTCAAGCCCGATCAGGGCGGCTCGGCGCTCGGCGCGCAGGTCGTCGGCGACCGCGCAGAGCTGCCCGCCGCGATGGTGAGCTGTCTCGCCTACGCCGACACCGTGTTGGCCGAGCGGTTCATCGACGGCGTGGAGGTGGCGATCGCGGTCGTTGAGGACGAACGCGTCCCACGCGCGCTGCCCGCCGTCGAAGTGGAGGCGAAGGGCGGGGTGTACGACTACACGGCCCGCTACACGCCCGGCGCTGCGCAGTTCCACTGTCCGGCCCGCGTCGACGCCGCGACCGCCGCCGCCCTCGCGGACGCCGCACTGGCCGCGCACCGACTCCTCGGCCTCCGCGACGTCTCCCGCACCGACGCCGTCGTCGACGCCGCCGGGCGCGTCCAGATCCTGGAGGTCAACGTCTCCCCGGGGCTCACCGACACCTCCCTGCTCCCCACCGCGGCGGCCGTCGCAGGCCTCGACCTCGGACGTCTCTACGAGCGCCTCGTCGACTGCGCCATCGCGCGGTGTTTCACGTGAAACATCGGCCGTAGCACCGCACCGGCCGAGGCGACGTTGGCACGCGGCCGCGGAACACAGGTGCTGCGCAGT
The DNA here is from genome assembly GCA_963822805.1 of uncultured Actinomycetota bacterium. Taxonomy (GTDB): domain Bacteria; phylum Actinomycetota; class Actinomycetes; order Mycobacteriales; family Pseudonocardiaceae; genus Pseudonocardia. The sequence goes on from CAWGIV010000021.1 coordinate 11,723, forward strand.
TGCGCTCGAACGGGAAGTGAGGGGGTCTTGCGCGCGCGAAACCCCGCTAACGTCCCGCTCTTGTCGCCGATCGGTCGCGTGCGGCGTGCGGCCTGCGGGGGCGCGGCCCGACTGCGGTGCGCTGCGGCCAGCCTGCCGGGTGCGAAGTCCCGGGGCGGCCAGGGGGAGGCGTTATACCCCGGCCGAGCGGTTCATCAGCTCGGCGATGCGCTCCAGGTCCTCGACCGAGCCGAACTCGACCACGATTCGGCCTTTGCGCTGCCCCAGCTCGACCTTCACCCGGGTGTCGAAGCGGTCGGACAGGCGTTCGGCCAGCTCTTGCAACCCCGGCGCGTGCATCGGCCGCCGCTTCGGTGGCCGCGGGTTGTCGGGGACGTCGCGGCGCAGCAGCACCACCGCCTCTTCGGTGGCACGCACCGACATGCCCTCGGCGACGATGCGCGCGGCGAGCTCCTCCTGCTGGCCAGCGTCGTCGAGCCCGAGCAGGGCGCGCGCGTGTCCAGCGGACAGCACGCCCGCGGCCACCCGGCGCTGCACCGGCACCGGCAGCCGCAGTAGCCGGATCGTGTTCGTGACGACGGGACGACTGCGCCCCAGCCGATCGGCGAGCTCGTTGTGGGTGACCCCGAACTCGCCGAGGAGCTGCTCATAGGCCGCCGCCTCGTCGAGGGGGTTGAGTTGAACGCGGTGGATGTTCTCCAGCAACGCGTCGCGGAGCATCGCGTCGTCGGCGGTCTGGCGGACGATCGCGGGCACCCGGTCAAGCCCGACCCGCTTCGCGGCCCGCCACCGGCGCTCGCCCATGACGAGCTGGAAGTTGCCGGGCAGGGTCTCGCGGACGACGATCGGCTGCAGGAGCCCGAACTCGCGGATCGAGTGCTCCAGCTCGCCCAGCGACTCGTCGTCGAACTGGGTGCGCGGCTGTTGCGGGTTGGGGACGATCGCGCTGATGTCGATCTCGCGCAGCTCGGCGGGAGGTGACGATCCCGAGACGTCGGGGACGGGCAGCCGCTGCCCGGGCGGCTCGGGGAAGCCCCTGGTCGTGCCGAACCGCACGGACACGTCGATGCCGTCGTCGGGTCGCGTAGGGATCAGCGCCGCCAGCCCACGCCCCAGCCCACCCTTGCGCTGCGGGACCGCTCGCTCGTTCATGGCAGGCTAACCCCCGTCTCGGACCGCCGAGGTGGGCGACTGCGCACCCCGGTCGGCAATCTCCCGCGCCGCGTCGACATAGCTCATCGCCCCGCGCGATCCGGGGTCGTAGGCGAGGACGGTCTGGCTGTAGCCCGGTGCCTCGGACACCTTGACACTGCGCGGGATCACGGTCCGCAGCACGGTCGGCCCGAAGTGTCCGCGAACCTCGTTCGTGACCTGGTCGGCGAGCTTCGTGCGCCCGTCGTACATGGTCAGCAGGATCGTCGAGACGTGCAGGTCGATGTTGAGATGCGACCGCACGAGATCGATGTTCGACAGCAGCTGCCCGAGGCCTTCCAGCGCGTAGTACTCACACTGGATCGGGATCAACACCTCATCCACCGCGGCCAACGCGTTGACGGTGAGGAGCCCGAGCGACGGCGGGCAGTCGACGAACACGTAGTCGACGCGCAGCTCGTCGAGCACCTCGGGCACCAACGCCTGCTGGAGCCGGTGCTCGCGGGCCACCATGCTGACGAGTTCGATCTCGGCGCCTGCGAGGTCGATGGTCGCGGGCACGCACAGGAGATCACGGGAGGCCGTGCTCGGCACCGCCGCCTCCGTCAGGGTGATCTCGCCGAGCAACGCCTCATACACCGACGGCGTGCCCAGCCGGTGCTCGACGCCGAGGGCGGTGCTGGCGTTGCCCTGTGGGTCGAGGTCGATGACCAGCACCCGTACCCCATGCAGGGCGAGCGCGGCCGCGAGGTTGACGGTGCTCGTCGTCTTGCCCACGCCGCCCTTCTGGTTGGCGACCGTCAGCATCCGACGCCGCGACGGCCGGGGCATGCGGTGCCGGTCCGGGTGTAGCACTCGGGCTGCCCTGGCGGCCTCCTCGGCGATCGGGGTCCAGCCGGGCTGCGGCAATGTTTCACGTGAAACATCGGACCGATGCTCGCTCCGCAAGCTCCGCTCGTGCTGATGCTCGCTCCGCAAGCTCCGCTCGGGCACGTACACGCTCACCCTTTCCTCCGCCGCAGACGCTCCACGACGACCACCGTGCTCGGCGGATCGACGATGCCGATCCCGCACGTCTCGATCCGGGGGATGCCACCACCCAACGCGGCGACAGCGCGGGCGTCCCGCTCCACCTCGGCGGGGGCGGACATGCCCTTCACGGCCAGCATCATCCCACCCGGCCGAACGAGGGGAAGGCACCACGCGGCGAGTCGGTGCAACGGAGCGACCGCGCGTGACGTCACCACGTCGGCTCCCTCCCATCGTCTGCGGACCGAGGTGTCCTCGGCGCGCCCCCGCTCGACCTCGACGGGGAGCTCGAGATCGGCGAGTACTCTGCGCAGCCACTCAACCCGCCGGGCGAGCGGCTCCACGAGGACGACGCGCAGATCCGGCCGGGCCAGCGCCAACGGTATCCCGGGCAGGCCCGCGCCGGAGCCGATATCGAGAACTCGGGCGTCGGGCGGGACGAGATCCGCGACCACCGCACAGTTCAGGACGTGGCGATCCCACACCCGCGACGCCTCCCGGGGCCCGACGAGGCCCCACTCGACCCCGGTGGTGGCGAGATGCTCGGCGTAGCGCCGCGCCAGGGGGAGCCGTTCGCCGAAGAGGTCAGGCCGTGTCACGTTGATCACGGACGCGGAGATTCGTGATCTGGGCGGCTCCGGACACGGCCAAGGCAGACTCGCAAGCAGGCCGACAACGCAGCCGGGGACTGCCCTGGCACGGCCGACCGCACCCTGCTAGCGATCCTTGGTCGCTCCACCTCGGCGGTCCGAGGCGGAGACTCACTGGGTGGGTGCTGAAGAACTCCAGCGGTAGCGAGCGGCGGCCAGGTGGTGCCATCGCATGGCGGCCGCCGCCGTCGATACCGGGGTTGTATCGGTGGCGGCAGCCAACGCCGCGAGGGCCGCGCCTGAGCGCCGCGCAGTAGGGCCGAGTTCTTCAGTAGGGCCGAGTTCTTCAGTAGGGCCGAGTTCTTCAGCGCGCGCTCCTAAGCACCGCGGAAGATGACGACCTGGCGCCGAGGCTCCTCACCCTCGCTCTCGCTGGACACGCCCTTCACCCGCGCCACGGCGTCGTGCACGACCTTGCGCTCGAACGGCGTCATCGGCCGCAACCGCACCGACTCGCCACTCGCCAGCACCTCCTTGGCCGTGCGTAGGCCCTGCTCGGTGAGCTCGTCGCGGCGGGCCTGGCGCCAGCCCGCGATGTCCAGCATCAGCCTGCTGCGATTGCCCGACACCTGCTGAACGGCGAGCCGCGTCAGCTCCTGCAACGCTTCCAGCACGGCCCCGCGGTCGCCGACCAACCGGTCGAGGTCCTCCCCGCCGTCGATGCTGACGATCGCCCGGCCCGCCTCGACGTCCAGATCGATGTCACCGTCGTAGTCGAGCACGTCGAGCAGGCGCTCGAGGTAGTCGCCTGCGATATCGCCCTCACGAACGAGCTGGTCCTCGCCGCCTGCCGGGCCTTCCTGCGCCGTCTTGGGCACGATGCGTCTCCTCCTCCGGTGGTGCGGCGTCGAGCGTCGCCGCGGCGACCGCCGACGCGGGCGGCCGCTGGTGGTCTGCCGGATCAGCGGCGCTTCCGGGGGCGGCGCGCGGCCGGGGTCGCCCCCGGGCCGCGGCTGCCCGCACCAGCCGCACCGCTGTCGCCGATCTTCGCCGTGCCGTTCCCGCCGTTCTTCGCCGTGCCGTCGGCGTTCTTCGGTGTGCCGTTCGGGCTCACGCCGTTCGTCGCCCCATCCGTCTCCGCGGGCGCCTGCTTACGCGTGACCGGCTTCGACCCCGGCTTCTTCGCGGGCGGCTCGGCGGGCTTGGCCTCGGGACGCACGGGCTTCTGACCCGGCCGAGGGGCGAGCGCCTGCCGGTTGACGACGGCCTGCTCCTTCTTCTCCGCCTGCTCGGCGTCGATCCGGCGATAGACGACGTACTGCTGGCCGAGCGTCCACAGGTTGTTCGACACCCAGTAGATGAGGATCGCCAGCGGCAGGAACGGCGCCCCGACCACCACGCCGATCGGAAAGATGTACAGCTGCAACTTCTGCATGATCGCGGTCTGCGGGTTGTCCATCCCCTGGCCGGAAGCGATCTGGCGAGCTACCGAGTGCCGCGCCGTGATGTGCGTGAAGAAACCGGCCACGATCATCAGCGGGATCATCACGATGATCATGTTGGTCATCGTGGTGCCCGCGGCCTCCAGCGCCGCCGCACCCTGCGTGACCCACGAGCCGAGCTTCGCGCCGAAGAGGCTGGCGTTGTTGAACGAGTCGACGCCCGCCTGGTCGAAGAAGTAGTTCTCGGTGCGCGGCGCCCCGTTGGTCAGGATGGGGTTGAACGACCGCAGCACATGGAACAGGCCGATGAACACCGGCAGCTGCGCGAGCACCGGCAGGCAGCCCGCCACCGGGTTGACGCCGTGCTCCTTCTGGAGCCGCTGCATCTCCGCGGCCTGCTTCTGCTTGTCGTTGGCGTACTTCTTGCGGAGCTTCGCGATCTCCGGCTGGAACTCCTGCATCTTGCGCATCGAGCGCACCTGCGAGACGAACGGCTTGTACAGGACCGCGCGGAGCGTGAAGACGAGGAAGACCACCGCGAGCGCCCAGGCGATGCCCCCGCCCCACCCGGTGCCGCCGAACGCCAAGCTGAAGGCCTTATGCCACACCCAGAGGATGAACGAGACCGGGTAGTAGATGAAGTTCAGCACGGCGCTTGCTCCTCGGAGTGGTCCTCGGCCGGACGGGTGCGGGCAGCGTCGGCACGCTTACGCGGCGGGGGCACCAGATCGACGCCTCCAGGGTGCCACGGCGCACAGCGCAGCAGGCGCCACAACGTCAACCAGGACCCGAAAACGGCGCCGTGCACCTGCAACGCCTCCACCGCGTAGGCGCTACAGGACGGCTCGAAACGGCAGCTCGGCAGCAACATCGGCGAGATCCACACCTGGTAGCCGCGGACGAGCGCGACGAGCATCCGCGCGATCACGACGGGCCCCGCTTGCGCAATGCGGTGCGCAGACCGGCGTCGAGGTCCTCACCGAGCTCGGCGGAGGTAGCCGTGGCCGCGGGCGGAAGGGCCCGGACGACGAGCAGGGTGTCGGCGGGAAGGCCGGCGAGCCGGGCACCCACGAGATGCCGCAGCCGTCGAGCGACGCGGTGGCGCACCACCGATTTCCCGACGGCTTTGCTCACGACGAAACCAGCGCGCGGCGCGGTGGCCCCGTCGGCGCTGTGCAGATGCACCACCAAGCGGGCGCGGCCCCCGCGGCGACCACGCCGGATGACGGACGCGAACTCGTCCCGGTGCGTCAGCCGGGATGCGACCGGCAGCACCGGGTCCCGGCGATCAGGCGGAGAGCCGCTCGCGGCCCTTGCCGCGGCGGGCGGCAATGATGGCACGACCGGCACGGGTGCGCATCCGCAGCCGGAACCCGTGCTTGCGCGCTCGGCGGCGGTTGTTCGGCTGGAAGGTGCGCTTGCCCTTGCTCACTTGTCGGCTCTCCTGGTCGGCAACCGGCACGCGGGGGGCCGCCGGTCGCCATCTCGCTGGGGTCGGACAGGGTGCCCATCGCAGGGGCACGCTTGCTGTCCAGCGTACGCAGCGGCGCGGAAGGGGGTCAAACCGGCCGGCCACTCGCTGGCGTCTTGTGGGCGATGCGTCCCGGTTGCTAGCGTGCGCCTCCATCAATGATCCGGGGGGATCGACTCCGCACGAACTCTACGGACCGCCCGCAGCGCACTGGGCGTGCCCGCGTACCGTCTTGCGCACAATTGTGGATAAGTCTGTGGACAGATAGGCCTAGGGCGTCAACCGGAGGGGGGTGCCGACCCGGTGGCCGACCAAGCAGGAGATCTCGGACAGGTCTGGAACAGGGTCATCGGCGACCTCTCCGGAGCGTCGGCGGGCTCGGGCGCGCCGCCCCTGTCCCCGCAACAACGCGCGTTCCTGCGCCTGACCCGCCCGCTCGGGCTGATCGACGGCACGGCGCTCCTCGCGGCGCCCAGCGAGTTCGCCAAAGACGCCATCGAGCGGATCCTGCGCCGCCCGATCAGTGACGCGCTGGGCCGCCACCTCGGGGTCACGGTCAACCTCGCCGTCGTCGTCGACGCCTCGGCCGCCTCCGGCGGCACCGAGGTGCCGGACCCGCCGGGCCCGGAGCCTGCGGCCGCCGCCCCACCCGAGCTGCGCGCGCCCTCCCCCCGGGACCCGTTGGCCGACACCGGCCCATTTCGGTTGCCGGAGCCCGGGCCCACGACGAACGGCGGCCCGGCGCCGCGACCGGCCGACGGGTGGCCCGCCTACGCGGGCGCGCCCGCCGCCGAGTCCGCCGCGCCGCGCTCCCAGACCCGCCTGAACGAGAAATACATCTTCGACACGTTCGTCATCGGCGCGTCGAACCGGTTCAGCCACGCCGCGGCCGTCGCCGTGGCGGAGGCGCCAGCGCGGGCGTACAACCCGCTGTTCGTCTGGGGCGACTCCGGCCTGGGCAAGACCCACCTGCTGCACGCCGTCGGCCACTACACGCAACGGCTCTTCCCCGGGATGCGGGTGCGCTACGTGTCCACCGAGGAGTTCACCAACGACTTCATCAACTCCCTGCGCGACGACCGCAAGGTCGCCTTCCAGCGCCGCTACAGGGACGTCGACGTGCTGCTCGTCGACGACATCCAGTTCCTGGAGGGCAAGGAAGGCACGCAGGAGGAGTTCTTCCACACGTTCAACACGCTCCACAACGCGAACAAGCAGATCGTCGTGTCCTCCGACCGACCGCCGAAGCGGCTGGAGACCCTGGAGGACCGCATGCGCACGCGGTTCGAGTGGGGGCTGATCACCGACATCCAGCCGCCCGAGCTCGAGACGCGCATCGCGATCCTGCGCAAGAAGGCCGCGCAGGACCGGCTGGCCGTGCCCGGTGACGTCCTGGAGTTCATCGCGGAGCGCATCGAGCGCAACATCCGCGAGCTCGAGGGCGCGCTGATCCGGGTGACGGCGTTCGCGTCGCTCAACCGCCAGCCGGTCGACACCCAGCTCGCCGAGATCGTCCTTCGCGACCTCATCCCGGACTCGGGCGCCTCCGAGATCACCGCCGCGACGATCATGGCGGTGGTGGCGGAGTTCTTCGGCGTCACCATCGACGAGCTGTGCGGGCCGGGGAAGACGAAGGCGCTCGCCCAGTCGCGCCAGATCGCCATGTATCTGTGCCGGGAGCTGACGGACCTGTCGCTGCCGCGCATCGGCCAGACCTTCGGCGGCCGCGACCACACCACGGTCATGCACGCGGACCGGAAGATCCGCAACGAGATCGCGCAGCGGCGCAAGACGTTCGAGCAGGTGCAGGAGCTCACGGCGCGCATCAAGCAGCGCGCCCGCCAGCAGAAGGACTGACCCGCACCCCGGCCCGCCGCGCCTACCCGCTCGTCGGGGCCCCGCATCTCCGGCCGCCCCCGCCCCGCCGCGCCGCACATCCCGCCGCGCCCACCCGCTCGCCGGGGCCCCCACGCCCCCGCTCCGCCGCGCATGCCGCCGCGCGCCGGGGCCCCCCGCACACCCGCTCCGTCCACACCCCGCCCCGCCCCACATCCCGCCGCGCACACCCCCGCCCGCACCCGCCCCGGCGCCCCGCCGGCCGCGCACACCCCGCCTGACCCCGCAGGCGGCCACGCTCCCCGCCCCTCATCACCGCGCGGCCGATGATCGCGTCGAGCCGCACACCAGGCCGCTGGCGACCTGCATGAGGTGCGGCTCGCGCCGATCTTGTGGACGCTGCGGGGTTGGACATCACCAGCTCGGGCGCGAAGACGAAGCCCGGACCCTCCAGCTGCCGCTGGCACGGCGCCTTGCCGCGGATCTTGAGGACTCTTGCGCGGTCGCGAACGCGGTGCTGTGCCCGAGCGCCGCGTTCGGCGGGCCGGTGGCGTGACGAGAGTTCAGACGAAGGGGCTGAACACGTCGGGGGAAGCCCGAGTTGTCCAGCAGCTGCCGCGGTGTCCGACGGGCCCGCCACGATGAGCAGGTTCTCCCGGCCGTCGGGCGACTTGCGGCCGACCTCGCCAGCAGGCCTGTTCGGCGCGCTCGCCGTGCCCGGGCTGAGCACGATCGTCGCGGCCACGCGCCCCGCACAGCCCGGCCCCGCCCCGCACAGCACACCCCGCCCACCCACTCGCCGCTGGCCCGCCGCGCACCCCTTATGTCGACTTCGCACCCCGTCGATGGGGTGCGAGGTGCATCGAAGGGGTGCGACGTCGGCCCAGCCGGGCGCGCCTGCTGCCCACCACTGCCGCTCCCCGACGGTGGCCGCGCGGGCTGCCTGCCCATCACCGCTTCCCGACGGTGACCGACCGGCGGTCGCCGGACAGCCGCCGTTCGACGAGCACACCCCTGCGCGCCGCGGCCCACGCATGACAAACGCCGTGACGCACCGTTGTCCCGGGGCCGCAGCGAGGGGCCCCTGTGAGTTCCCGGCCTCGCTTCCCATCGTCGTCCGGTCGCGCTGCGCTCACGCGCGACCACGATTCCACCCACATCTGGGGACAACTCTGTGGATGCGCACCGTGCGGCCGGTGGACGGTCGGCGTCGAAGCCGTGGACAACCGGTGCCCAGGCGGGGGACAGGTGCCCGCGCGGACGGCCCGTCCACCGGCCCGTCGAGGTGCCCACCGTCCGTCCCCGGGTGGAGTCCACATCGCGCCACACCCTCTGACCGGCGCCGATGCCGCCCATCCACACTGCGCACAGGCCCTGGTACTACTGCTGGATCTTTCTTCCCCATGAACCAAGAAGAGATCCGGGGTGTGCATCGAGCCGCGGGATCGGGCGGATCCCACCCCCGTGACACCGCCGCCGTGAGGCTCTACGGTGATGCCCCGGCCGGTCCCTCTTCGTGCGGAGCCCAAAACTGTCGCCCCGTCGTGAGAAGGTCTGCCCGACACCGAAACGCGAGAGGTCCCCGTCATGAAGTTCCGGGTCGAACGCGACGTCCTGGCCGATGCGGCCGCATGGGTCGCGCGCAGCCTTCCTGCGCGCCCCCCTGTTCCGGTGCTGGGCGGCGTGCTCGTCGAAGCATCCACCGGACCGGCGGGGGAGCGGCTCACCGTCTCGGGGTTCGACTACGAGACCTCGGCAAGGGTCGAGGTCGACGCCGTCATCGGCGATCCCGGCCGCGTCCTCGTCTCCGGCCGATTGCTCGCCGACATCACGCGCGCCCTGCCGTCCAAACCGGTCGATCTCGCCGTCGACGGGGCCCGCGTCACGATCAACTGCGGCAACAGCCGGTTCAGCCTGCCCACCATGCCGGTCGAGGACTATCCCCAGCTGCCCGCGATGCCGCAGCTGGCGGGCACGGTCGCGGCCGAGGAGCTGGCGGCGGCGGTTGCGCAGGTGGCCGTCGCGGCGGGCCGGGACGACACCCTGCCGATGCTCACCGGCATCCGCATGGAGATCGACGGGCCCCGGCTCACCCTGGCCGCCACCGACCGGTTCCGCCTGGCCGTCCGCGAGCTCGAGTGGCAGCCGGAAGACACCGAGCAGTCCACCGCGGTGCTCATTCCCGCCCGCACTCTGGCGGAGGTCGCGAAGACGCTGGCCGGTGCGGGCCGGGTCGAGCTCGCGCTGTCGGCGGGCGACGGCATGCTGGGCATCACCGGCGCAGGCCGCCGGGCCACCACCCGGCTGCTGGATGCCGAGTTCCCCCGCTTCCGCCAGCTCATACCGGCCGAGCACACCACGTCGGCGATCCTCGAGGTCGCCGGGCTGATCGAGTCGATCAAGCGGGTTGCGCTGGTCACCGACCGCGTCGCCCAGGTCCGCATGGAGTTCGCCGACGACGCGCTGCGCCTCACCGCGGGCGGCGATGACGTCGGCAGCGCCGAGGAGGAGCTCCCCTGCGAGCTCGAAGGCGCGCCGCTCACGATCGCCTTCAACCCCGGCTATCTCCTCGACGCGTTGGGCGTTCTGCATGTCGAACGCGCCCGGCTCACCTTCACCACCCCCAACCGGCCCGCGCTCGTCCGGCCGGTGCCACCGCCGCCCGCGGAAGGCTCCGACCAGGCCCCCGAGCCGCCCGCCGAGCCGGTGCCGGGCTACCTCCACCTGCTGATGCCCGTACGGCTGCCCGGCTGACCAACCGGGGTTGATCAGCACGTGCACCTGCGGCGCCTCGCGGTCACCGACTTCCGCTCGTGGGCGGCGGCCGAGCTGGACCTGACACCCGGGATCACCGTGCTCGTCGGGCCCAACGGCGTCGGCAAGACCAATCTCGTCGAAGCCGCGGGCTATCTCGCCACGCTCGGCTCACACCGCGTCGCCACGGATGCGCCCTTGATCCGGCGCGGGGCGGAGCGGGCCGTCGTACGCGGGCAGGTGGTGCACCTCGGCCGCGAGCTGTCGGTCGAGCTGGAGATCGCGGCGGGGCGGGCGAACCGGGCCCGGGTCAACCGGGCGCCCGCCAAGCCCCGCGACGTGCTGGGCATCCTCCGCACGGTGCTCTTCGCCCCCGAGGACCTCGCGCTGGTCCGCGGCGACCCGGGCGAGCGTCGCCGCTTCCTCGACGAGCTGCTCGTCGCCCGCCATCCCCGCTACGCCACCGTGCGCGCCGACTACGACCGTGTGCTGCGCCAGCGCGTGGCCCTGCTCAAGACGGCACGGTCCGGCGGCGACCTGCGCACCCTCGACGTGTGGGACGGCCATCTCGCCACCCATGGCGCGGCGCTGTTGGCCGGGCGGCTGGAGCTCGTCGCGGCGATCGCGCCGCATGTGGTGGAGGCATTCGCGGAGGTCGCGCCGTCGTCGCCGCCGACCGCGCTCACCTACCGCTGCTCGGTCGACACCGATTCGGGCTCGCTGACGGACGCGTTGCTCGAGGCGCTGGCGCGGGTGCGGCGCCAGGAGGTGGAGCGCGGGGTGTGCCTCGTCGGCCCGCACCGCGACGACCTCGAGCTCCATCTCGGCGACGGCCCGGCCAAGGGATACGCGAGCCACGGGGAGTCGTGGGCGCTCGCGCTCGCGCTCCGGCTGGCGTCCTACCGGCTGCTGCGCGACGACGACGTGGAGCCCGTCCTCATCCTCGATGACGTGTTCGCCGAGCTCGACACCCGGCGCCGCCGCGCGCTCGCTGAGGTCGCCCGGCGCGCCGAGCAGGTGCTGGTCACGGTCGCCGTCGACGAGGACGTGCCCGACGTGCTCGACGGCGTTCGGTACACGGTCGGTGACGGACGAGTGGCGCGGCGCAGCACATCCCTGCAGCAAGCGTGATCGACACGGCCTGGGGACAACACTGTGGATACTGTGGATAACTCCCGCGACGCCGGGGATGACGAGCCAAAACGGCCGTCCGTCGACGGCGGCCGACCGCCTGTCGCGCCAGTTGTCCCCAGCCCTGGGGACAACGTGGGGGGCGCCGCTCGTCGGGGCGCCGACCTTGCTCGCGAGGCGTTACGGGCCGCGCGCGAAGCGTCGGCGGAGAAGGCGGCCGAGCGGGCGGCCCAGCGGTCCGGGCGCAAGCCCGCAGGCGCCCGAGGTCGGCGTCGGCGCTGGTCGGGCCCAGGCCCGGACGAACGTGACCCACAGCCGTTCGGCAGGCTCGCCGCGCGGGTCTCGTTGGACCGGGGCTGGTCGCCGCGGCTCACCGACGCGACCGTGCTCGGCCGGTGGCCGCACCTGGTCGGCGCGGAGATCGCCGACCACTGCACGCCGGTGTCGCTGCGCGAGGGCGAGCTGGTGCTGCAGGCGGAGTCGACGGCGTGGGCCACCCAGCTGCGCAACCTGCAGCGCCAGCTGCTCACCCGGCTCGCCGCGGCGGTCGGCAAGGACGTGGTGAAGCGGATCAGGGTGGTCGGGCCCGGCGCTCCGAACTGGCGCCACGGCCCGCGCACCGTTCGCGGCCGCGGCCCGCGCGACACCTACGGCTGACCCCGCCTGCCTGCCATGATCACACGTGCGGCCGACCCCGCCCGCCCACCATGATCACCAGTTCGGTGCGGAAGCGGTCGGATCTGGCCGCTTTCCGCACCGAACCGGCGATCATCACCCCGGATGGCACCGGGCGGGACGTATGGCCCCGCAGCCCCGTCGGAACCCCTTGTCCGCCGTCGCCACCCGTCCAGAAGCGCGTTCGGCGTCCTGTGGGCCACTCAGGGGTGTCCTAACCGCATTTCTGTCGGGCCGCCCCGGTATGATGGAGCCATGTTCCCGGACAGTCCCCGAGATGTCCGGTCGGAGAGGCTTCACCAGAACGGGTCGTGCCGCGGGCGTGGGGTCGTCATCGCGAGGAGTGCACACGTTCCGTGGCGGAGAAGAAGAGCGGCTACAGCGCTTCGTCGATCACCGTTCTCGAGGGTCTCGAGGCGGTCCGCAAGCGGCCCGGCATGTACATCGGCTCCACCGGTGAGCGTGGCCTGCATCACCTGATCTGGGAGGTCGTGGACAACGCGGTCGACGAGGCGATGGCGGGCTACGCCACCCGGGTCGACGTGGTGTTGCAGGCCGACGGCGGCGTGGCCGTCACCGACAACGGCCGCGGCATCCCCGTCGACATGCACCCGGTGGAGAAGAAGCCCGCCGTCGAGCTCGTGATGACGGTGCTGCACGCGGGCGGCAAGTTCGACAGCGACTCCTACGCGGTCTCGGGCGGCCTGCACGGCGTCGGCGTCTCGGTGGTCAACGCGCTGTCCGCCGCGCTCGATGTCGAGATCCACATCGAGGGGCGGGTGTGGCGCCAGCATTACGCGCACTCCGTGCCCGGCCCGCTGCGCAAGGGCGAGGAGACCACGCGCAGGGGCAGCACCGTCACGTTCTGGGCCGATCCGAACATCTTCGAGACCACCGTCTACGACATCGAGACGATCCGCCGCCGCCTGCAGGAGATGGCGTTCCTCAACAAGGGCCTCACCATCACCTTGCGCGACGAGCGCAACGGCACCAACGGCAACGCCGAGGAGCCCGACGCCGAGGGTTACGTCGCGAAGGTCAGGGACTACACGTTCTGCTATCCGAACGGCATTGAGGACTTCGTCGCGCACCTCAACAAGTCGAAGGACCCGATCCACAAGAAGCTGGTGTCCTACTCGGCCGAGGAGGGGGGGCACGCGGTCGAGGTGGCGATGCAGTGGAACTCCGGCTACACGGAGTCGGTCCACACGTTCGCCAACACGATCAACACCCGCGAGGGCGGCACCCACGAGGAGGGCTTCCGCGCGGCGTTGACGAGCACGGTCAACCGGTACGCGCGCGACAAGAAGCTGCTCAAGGAGAAGGACCCGGCGCTGTCGGGCGATGACATCCGCGAGGGCCTGGCCGCGATCGTCTCGGTCAAAGTCAAGGAGCCGCAGTTCGAGGGCCAGACGAAGACGAAGCTGGGCAACACCGAGGTGAAGTCGTTCGTCCAGCGCGTCTCCAACGAGTGGCTGTCCGACTGGCTGGAGCGCAACCCCACCGAGGCGCGCACGATCGTCAACAAGGCGGTGCAGTCCGCGCAGGCCCGCATGGCCGCGCGCAAGGCCCGCGAGCTGGTCCGCCGCAAGAGCGCGGGCGACATCGGGGGCCTTCCCGGCAAGCTCGCCGACTGCCGCTCCACCGATCCGGCGCGGTCCGAGGTCTACATCGTGGAGGGCGACTCGGCGGGCGGCTCGGCCAAGTCCGGGCGCGACTCGATGTTCCAGGCGATCCTGCCCATCCGCGGCAAGATCATCAACGTGGAGAAGGCCCGCATCGACCGGGTGTTGAAGAACACCGAGGTCCAGGCCATCATCACGGCGCTGGGCACCGGCATCCACGACGAGTTCGATCTGTCGAAGCTGCGCTACCACAAGGTCGTCCTCATGGCCGACGCCGACGTCGACGGCCAGCACATCCGCACCCTCCTGCTCACCCTGCTGTTCCGGTTCATGCGTCCGCTCATCGAGCACGGTCATGTCTTCCTCGCGCAGCCGCCGCTCTACAAGATCAAGTGGGGCGGCCGGGGCGCCGAGCCGGAGTTCGCCTACTCCGACCCGGAGTTGGAGGGCCTCATCCGGGCGGGCCGCGAGGCGGGCAAGAAGCTGCCCAAGGAAGAGGGCATCCAGCGGTACAAGGGCCTCGGCGAGATGAACGCCAAGGAGCTGTGGGAGACCACGATGGACCCGGCCAACCGGGTGCTCCTGCAGGTCACGCTGGACGACGCCGCCACCGCCGACGAGCTGTTCTCGATCCTGATGGGCGAGGACGTCGAGTCGCGTCGTTCGTTCATCACCCGCAACGCCAAGGACGTCCGCTTCCTCGACGTCTGAGTAGACGTCCGCGGCAGCGCGAAAGGAATCTCTGTGACAGACACCTTGGACCCCGCCTTGCCCGCCGGCAGCGGCGGCGACCGCACCGAGCCGGTCGACATCCAGCAGGAGATGCAGCGCTCCTACATCGACTACGCGATGAGCGTGATCGTCGGCCGGGCGCTGCCGTTGGTCGAGGACGGGCTCAAGCCCGTGCACCGGCGTGTCCTCTATTCAATGGGGGAGAACGGCTTCCGCCCCGACCGCAGCTACGTCAAGTGCGCGCGCGTCGTCGGCGAGGTGATGGGCAACTACCACCCGCACGGCGACAGCTCGATCTACGACGCGCTCGTCCGCCTCGCGCAGCCGTGGTCGTTGCGCTATCCGCTGATCGACGGCCAGGGCAACTTCGGCTCCCGCGGCAACGACCCACCTGCCGCCATGAGGTACACGGAATGCCGTCTGTCGCCGCTCGCGATGGCGATGCTCCAGGACATCAACGAGGAGACCGTCGACTTCTCGGACAACTACGACGGCAAGACGCAGGAGCCCGTCGTCCTGCCGTCGCGGGTGCCCAACCTGCTGATCAACGGCAGCGCGGGCATCGCGGTCGGCATGGCCACCAACGTGCCGCCGCACAACCTGCGCGAGGTCGGCGCGGGCGTCGTCTGGGCGTTGGACAACTGGGAGGCCACCGACGACGAGCTGCTCACTGCGTTGATGGAGCGCATCAAGGGCCCGGACTTCCCGACGGCGGGCCTGATCGTCGGCCGCGACGGCATCGAGCAGGCCTATCGCACGGGCCGGGGCTCAGTGCGGATGCGCGCGGTCGTCGAGGCCGAGGAGGACGCCAAGGGGCGCACGATCCTGGTCGTCACCGAGCTGCCCTACCAGGTCAACCCGGACAACCTCATCGAGTCGATCGCCGCCCAGCACCGCGACGGCAAGCTCGCGGGCATCGCGGAGATCAACGACGAGAGCTCCGACCGGGTCGGCATGCGGATCGTCATCACGCTCAAGCGCGACGCCGTCGCCAAGGTCGTGCTGAACAACCTCTACAAGCACACCCAGCTGCAGTACGGCTTCGGCGTCAACATGCTGGCCATCGTCGGCGGCGTGCCCCGCACCCTGCGCCTTGACCAGCTCGTGCGCAACTACGTGCGCCACCAGATCGAGGTCATCGTCCGGCGCACCCGCTTCCGGCTGCGCAAGGCCGAGCAGCGGGCGCATCTCCTGCGCGGCTACGTCAAGGCGCTCGACGCGCTCGACGAGGTCATCGCGCTGATCCGGGCCTCGGAGACGGTCGAGGTCGCGCGCGACGGCCTGATCGCGCTGCTGGACGTCGACGAGGAGCAGGCCCAGGCCATCCTCGACATGCAGCTGCGGCGCCTCGCCGCGCTGGAGCGTCAGAAGATCATTGACGAGCTGGCCGCGATCGAGTTGGAGATCGCCGACCTGCAGGACATCCTCGCCCGGCCCGAGCGGCAGCGGCAGATCGTGCGCGACGAGCTCAGCGAGATCGTCGAGAAGCACGGCGACGAGCGGCGCACCAAGATCGTGGCCGACGACGGCGACGTCACCAACGAAGACCTGATCGCCGTCGAAGATGTCGTTGTGACGATAACTCAGACGGGCTACGCCAAGCGCACCAAGACCGACCTCTACCGGGCGCAGAAGCGCGGCGGGAAGGGTGTGCAGGGCGCGCAGCTGAAGCAGGACGACATCGTCGCCCACTTTTTCGTCTGTTCGACACATGACTGGATCCTGTTCTTCACGAACAAGGGCCGGGTCTACCGGCTGAAGGCCTACGAGCTGCCCGAGGCCAACCGCAGCGCGCGCGGCCAGCACGTGGCCAACCTGCTCGCGTTCCAGCCCGACGAGCACATCGCCCAGGTCATGGAGATCTCCGACTATCAGGCCGCCCCCTATCTCGTCCTCGCGACGAAAAGTGGGTTGGTCAAGAAGTCGAAGCTCACCGACTTCGACTCGCCGCGCTCGGGTGGCCTGATCGGCATCAACCTGCGCGAGGACGACGAGCTCGTCGGGGCCGTGCTCTGCTCGGCAAGCGACGACCTGCTGCTCGTCTCCGCGGAAGGTCAGTCGATCCGGTTCACCGCGACCGATGAGGCGCTGCGCCCGATGGGCCGGGCCACGTCCGGCGTGTTGGGTATGCGGTTCAACGGCGGCGACCGGCTGCTGTCGCTCGCCGTCGTGCGGGACGGCACGTTCGTTTTGGTCGCCACCGCTGGTGGGTACGCCAAGCGCACTCCGATCGAGGACTATCCGGTGCAAGGTCGGGGTGGCAAGGGTGTTTTGACCATCCAGTACGACCGCAGGCGTGGCACGCTGGTCGGCGCGCTCATCGTCGGGATCGACGACGAGCTGTACGCGATCACCTCGACGGGAGGGGTGATCCGGACCTCGGCTCGCGAGGTGCGCAAGGCAGGCAGGCAGACGAAGGGGGTGCGCCTGATGAACCTGGGCGACTCTTCGTCGCTCCTGGCCGTCGCCCGCAACGCCGAGGACGACGCGAGCGATTCCGAGCTGTTCTGACGGACCAGGAGAGTCCCCACCTCGTGAACGACACGACGCGCACTCCGGACGAACCCGACGGCCCGGTGGTCGCCGACGACCAGACTGGCGGTCCGTCATCGTGCCCGCCCGCCGCCCCGCCGGGCGGCGCGGCAGGCGACGGTGCGAGTAGTCCCGAGAGCCCCCCGGCCGCCGCGGGGGCGGAGGCCGTACACCCGGCTCCGGTCCACGGCCCTCCCACGGGCGGCACGGCGATCCCGGCGGGTGCGGCGCCCACGAGCGCGGCGCCGACGGCTGATGCCGTGCCCAACGCAGGTGCTGCGCCTGCGGTTGAAGGAGCCGAGTCCACCACAGGCGAGAGCGCGCCCGCCACGCCTCCGGCAGGCAGCTCACCGGACCGGGCCGCCCCGCCCGCGGGCCGCTCGCCTTCCGCTCCAAATGCTCAGCCCGCCGCCGCGCGCGAAGCCGCCAACGGGGCGACCCGCGCCGCAGCACGTCGGGGTTTCACCGGCCCGACCGCACCCCGGGGTACAGCGGGCTACACGGGCCGGACCGTCGCGGACGCCGTCGCCGAACGTGCCGCCGCTGATGCCGCTGCGGGCCGCGTGGCCGCTGACGCCGCTGCGGGCCGCGCGGCCACCGGCCCCGCCGACCGTGCGGCCGCCGACCGGGCCCAGACCGCCGAGCCGGCCCAGACCGCTGACCCGGCCGAGACCGCTGACCCGGCCCAGACCGCCGATCCGGCTTTGACCGCCGATCCGGCCGCTGGCCGTGCGGCCGCCGACCGGCCTGGCCGTGCCGCCGACCCGGCCGCCGTGACCGCACCGGTCGGGGGTTCGGCGGACGCCGCGGCACGATCCGGCGATTCGGTGCGGCCAACCTCCGGGCGGTCCGCGCCCACTGCGCCCGATGGCCAACCTCCCCCGGGCACGGCGTCGACCGGCGGATTCCCGGCTCGCATGCCGACGGCCTCGCCGAGGTCGCCCGGCCCCGGCACCCCGGCCGCAGGCATGCCGCGCACGCCACCGTCCGGCCCCGGGGTGGTCTCCACGAAGGCGGGCACCGACGACGATCCCACCGACCATATGCGGCTGCCGTCAGCGGCCAATGGCACCGGCCCGAACGGCGGCCAGGCCGCCCCGGCTGCTCACCGTGGCACGACGCCGGCAGCGGTGCCGATGCCGGGACCGGCTGCGGCTGCGCCGCCTCCCTGGAACCGCGTTCCGGGGCAGGAGCCCGCGCCCGTGCTCGTCGAGAACCGCCCGACCGAGATCGAAGAGGACAGCGAGGGGCCCACAGCGTTCCTGGAGCCGCCCACGTCGCCGCCGTCGGACGACCGCAAGAGCGATCGCACCTCGGGGGTAGCGGGCCCGTCCCGCAGCGGTCGGGCCCGGCCCCCTCGCCGGGCGTCGCTACAGCTCAAGCGGCTGGACCCGTGGTCGGTGCTCAAGCTGGCACTCGTCCTTGCGGTCGTGCTGTTCCTCATATGGCTGGTGGCGGTCGGCGTGCTCTATGGGGTGCTCGACGGCATCGGCGTCTGGGACCGGCTCAACGGCACCTACGCCGACCTGGTGTCCGGCGAGGCACCGAGCGGCAGCCCACTGATCAGCGCGGGCCGGGTCTTCGGCATCGCGGCCGTGGTCGGCGCGATCAACAGCCTGCTGTTCGCGGTAGCCGTCACGTTGGGGGCGTTCGTCTACAACGTGTCGGCCGACCTGGTCGGCGGCATCGAGGTGACGCTCTCGGAGCGGGACTGATCGTCGGAGGTATCCGGTTGTAGGCGGCCGGAGACGCTGGGGTAACCTCGACTCCGCCGCACGGGCCCATAGCTCAGTTGGTTAGAGCGCGTCGCTGATAACGACGAGGTCGCTGGTTCAAATCCAGCTGGGCCCACTCCCCAACACCGGGACAGGCAAGGATGACCGCATGAAGAAGATCATTGCAATCGTCGTCGCCATCGCGGCGGGGGCTCTCGTGTTCGCCAAGGTTCGGAGCTCTCGCTCCGAGCAGGATCTCTGGCACGAGGCCACCACCAACAGTTGACGGCACGACACTCTTCATGCCGGGCGGGCTTGGCTCGTCCGGCATGGGGACGTAGCTCAATTGGCAGAGCACCGCCTTTGCAAGGCGGGGGTTAGGGGTTCGATTCCCCTCGTCTCCACGATGGCGGCCTTTACTCGCACACCCTCCTGAGAGAGCCATGGCGAGGAGGCCGCCGAGGTGTGTCTGGGGTTCTTGCGCGCCGGTGGCGTCGATCATGCTGGCGTAGGGCTCGATCAGGCTGTGCTCACCAGTGGTCGGGGTGCGGTCGTCGGCGTCGACAGCGCCTCCCGCGGCTACCCGCGCACGATCAACAACCTCGCTATCAACGCGCTCACCTCTGCGTCCGCGCGGAACAGCTCCCTCGTCGACGAGGAAGCTGCTCGTATCGCGATCTCCGAAGCCGGCGCCGACTGACCGGCACCATCACCACTCCGAGCACCCTGGCAGAAAGCCGACCAAGGCCGCGCCCGCAACCAGCGGGCGGGGCCTTTCCACGCCACCTTCATGGCCACACGAACGACGGCATCGTCCGCAAGATCAACGACGGTCAACACCGGCCTTCGCTTGGAGCGGGGGACGATCGCGCCAGCGCCGACCGCGAACAGAAGGACGTCGATGTGCAGTCTCTGGTTCGCCAAGGATTGTCCGGCATGGACACATCGGGCTACGATTCGTTAGTTGCTTCAGACCCCGGTGACTTCGTGCTACGACGTCCGCCGGAGGTGCCGCCATGTCGGTCCAGCAAGACGAGGCCAGGGCACCGGGAGGTGCTCGGGCGGAGGTGACCGAAGCGCTCGGAGCGCGCGGCGATCTGGTCCCATTGTGCTCGTGCAGCGCGATGTCGCTGCCCTCGCCGACGGGTGAGGTCATCGTGTTGCGGGTGGCCGGGGAGGTCGATCTGTGCAGCTTGCCGGTGTTGCGCGCTGCGCTCACCGAAGTATTGAGCCGACGAGCCGAGCATGTGATCGTCGATCTCGCCGAGCTGCGGTTCTGCAGCGTGCGTGGGCTCGCGGTGCTGGTCGACGCCGGTGACACCGCTAACGGGCAGGCAACCAACTACGCTCTGTGCGGCGCCTCGCGCCAGGCCAACCGGGTGTGGGCGCTGGGCTGGCCCGATGCCGAGCTGCCGATCCAGTTCCCGAGTGCAGGGGCCGCGGTGCTCGCCGCTCTGGCCCCCCAGGCGGGGCGACACGACCGAGCCCCCTATGCACCCAAGCAGGCGGCCAGCTGGCCTGCCGATGGTGAAAGTGGCCCCTGCGGACATCCCCGCCCACTTAGGTCGCCACCGCAGGGGCTCCTGACACCACACGGCGTAGCCGGGTGACCCAAGGACTGGACATCATCATCGCACGGTCCGATGGCGATGCGGTCCACCGGCCGCAACATCGACCCGAAGATCCTCCGCGCGGCCGGCGCGGTGAGCGCGATCGTGCCACCGAGGACCGCCTGCACCGCGCCGTCGGATGTCGTCGATCTCGTGAGCGCGATGCGTGACGACGGCCTGCGCAACATGCCGATCGTCGAGGGCACGAGACTGGTCGGCATCGTGACCCGGTGCGAGCACCACGCGGCCTGCCCCGTTCCCGTCGTCTGGCTGGCTTACGACTGGGCGGGTGCGTTTCAGCGTCGTTGCGGTGTTGGCTTGCGGGAGGGGTGAGCGGTCAGTACGGCGGTGGCGAGGTCGGTTTCGACGATCTGGCGGCCGACGTCGCTGAGTTTGAGGTTGTGGTTGCGGGAGTAGCCGCGTAGCCGGTCGAATGCGGCGTCCATGCCGAGGTTGCCGCGTTCGGCGAGTATCCCCTTGGCCTGTTCGATGATGACGCGGCTGTTCAGGGCGGTCTGCAGCTGTTCGTTGAGCACTTCGCTGCGGTTGATGGCGCGTTCGGACAGGATGCCGATTGTGGCCACATCGGCCAGTGCCTGTCCCAGCGCAAGGTCCGCCGGGGGCAGGGGACCCGGTCCGCGGTGGAACAGGTTCAGGGCGCCGATCGGCTCACCACGCAGCCGCAACGGCAGCGCGTGCACCGAGCGGTAGGACTCGCGGTCGGCGAGCGCGGCCGCGAACCGGGGCCACCGCTCGGTGGCCTCGGCCAGGTCGGCGACGCTGACCGCGGTGGCGGTGCGGACGCAGTCCACGCAGGGCCCCTCGTCGGCCTGCAGCTGCAGCAGCTCCATCCATTCGGTCTGCTCGTTGGTGGAGGCCACCACGCGCAGGTCACCGTGGGCGTCGGCGAGCAGGATGCCCGCTGCCTCGGCGGCGAGCAACTCGACGCAGTAGCCCGCCAGGCGGTCAAGCAGATCGATGATGTCGTAGTCATCCACGAGCGTGTCGGCGAGTTCGACGAATGCCCTGATCAGTGGGGTCTCCCGGCTGCTTGCAGGCTGAATCATTCCCCATCCTCCCGATCGAGGGGCACCATGGCGGTCAGGTGTCCTTGGTGAAGCGCAGACGCCTGGCCACGACGTCGTGGGCGACGTCGCCCAGGAGCCGGTGTTCGACGAAAGCGTAGGCCCGCAGCCGGGCGAAGGCATCGGTCGCGTTGAGGCCCAGTTGGGCCAGCACCATGCCGGTGGCCTGGTGGATCTCGGCGCGGTTGCCCCAGGACCGTTCCCAGATCCGGTCCTCGCCGGGGTCAGTGCGCAGCCCGAGCAGCATCAGCGCGGCGATGTCGGCGGCGCCCAGCGCGTCGCGCAGCTGGGCCGTCGGCAGCGAGCCTGCGGCCTTGCGGTGCAGGTCGAGCACGCCGAGGTTAACTGTGGCCCACTGCAGGGGCAGAGCGAACACGGCGCCGACCCCGGCCTGTTCGGCGACGGCCTGGGCGTAGACGGGCCACCGGGCCGAATCGGTGACCTCGTTCATGTCGGGCACCAGCACCGGTCGCCCGGTGCGCGCGGCGTCCATGCAGGCGCCCTCGCCGAGGGTGAACTGCAGCTCCTCGAGCAGGTCGGAGGTGGGGTCGCTGGCGTAGAGGGTCTGGCGCAGCGTGGTCGCGGTGTGCACGGAGATCGCCGCCCCATCGATGTCGAGCTCGTCGACGCAGGCCCGGCAGATCCGCTCGGCCAGCGTGCGGTCGTCGCGGACGTCATGGCCCATGCCCAGCAACGCCCGCGTTACCCCGCCCTCACCCATCGGGACCGGTGGCCAAGCAGCGGCCGGGGTCGCCGCCGGCGCGGGCACCGGCCTCCAGCCAGCGGCGGAAGCGGGCGCCGTCCCGCTGCTCGAACTCATCGAACCGCGGCTTGACGTGTTCGGCACGCAGCGGCTCGCGCGGCAGCGGGTTGACCAGCAGGTAGATCTGGCCCACCGGCAGGTAGTTCGCCACACGCCAGTATGCGTCGATCAGAGACACGTCCAGGCGGGCTCGGGTGGCGGACAGTGGCGTCACGGTGGCTCCTCGACCGCGGGGCGGGCGCCGCGGAACCGGTGCCCGTGATGACCGCGCCGCGTCATCTGGAGAGGGGCCGCCACCCACGCTACTGCCATGGCGCACTAAAAAGGTGCCTCAAGCGCGCCTGGATCTGTCCGGACTTCGTGCTCCCTCGCCGCTCACCTCACGATGAAGGCGGCCCAGCCGTGGCAGGCGTCCGAGTACCCAGCTGCCCTCCCCGCTGTTGGGGTTGCTGGTGTTGGACGTGCCGCGTGGGATGCCCCCGTCCACCGTCCGCAAGGCGTATGCTTGGTGATGTCGAGAGCATTCTGCACGTGGGCGGTCTGGCCCGCGTCGTCCTCGGCGAACGCTGACACCGGACAGTGATCGTCCGGGATTCCGGAGCACGGACATGATGTCCGCACCCACCACGTTACAACCTTCAGCGGACGCGAGGGCCGCCTCGGATGATCGTGAGCCGCTGCGTCTGAAGCTCAAGCCCAAGACCGCGACCGCCGTCGGCCAGGTCGACGGGGCGTGGTGGCCGCGGTCGCGGGATCTCGTCGTCGAACTGGGCGCCCTATTGCCGGTGCTGGCGGTCCGGCTCGGGCGGATCGAGCGCGTGACCTTTCACCTGGGCGACTGGGACCTGGTCGTCCGCAAGATCGTCGTCGATGGTTCGGTCGTGCGGATCGGTGGATTCCGCTCGCAGCCCGCGGGCACCCTGGACGTGCTCGCGGAGCTGCACCGGGTCACGCTGCTCGTCCTGCCGCCCGCGACGTCGCCGGGACCGGCGCACGAGGTGATGGTCACGGCGGGGCAGCGTGGCAATGCGGACAGCGTCATGGAGTTGCTGTCCCCGTCCGCGCTCGCGTCCTGAGCCGTCCGGCCGCTCGGCGCGGCCCGCTCATCCAACCTACAGAGGTGCACCATGATCATAACCGACGGGCGCCGGTCCGCATCCCCAGACCGAGGCGGTGGAACGTGAAGATCCTCGGACCGGGGTCCCGGCGCTCCCGCCGGTCCGCGTCCCTCCGCGATCGAATCCCGAGCGACGACGGTACGGAGACGCGCCCGGGTACGGAGCCGCACCCGTTGCCCTGGCGGAACACGCCCGCCGGCGGCGAGAACCACCTCACCGACGCGCGCGGCGACGTCGTCTACGTCGGGTGCGACGCATCCGAGATGTTCCGGCTGCTCGCCACAGCCACCGCGCGGGCAGGCTCGCCGCAGCGGCCGTCCCCTCCCGAACGCCGACCCGTGCCAGGACCGAGGACCTCATGAGCTCCACCGTCACCATCGTCGTGATCGTCGTCGTCGTACTGCTGATCGTGTTGGTGTCGGCGGTGCGCGTGATCAAGCAGTACGAGCAGGGGGTGTTGTTCCGGCTCGGCCGGGTGCTGGGGGCGCGGCAGCCCGGGCTGCGGGTGATCATCCCGTTCGTCGACGTGTTGCGTCGGGTGTCGCTGCGGATCGTCACGATGCCGATCCAGTCCCAGGGCATCATCACCCGGGACAACGTCAGCGTCGACGTGTCGGCGGTGGCCTATTTCCGGGTGACCGACGCGGTGAAGTCCGTGGTGGCGATCGAGAACGTCACCGCGGCGATCGACCAGATCGCCCAGACCACGCTGCGCAAGGTCGTCGGTCAGCACACGCTGGACGAGACGCTGTCCGAGACCGACCGCATCAACATCGACATCCGCGAGATCCTCGATGTGACCACCGTCGACTGGGGGGTGGAGGTCACCCTGGTCGAGCTGAAGGACATCCAGCTGCCCGAGAGCATGAAGCGGGCGATGGCGCGTCAGGCCGAGGCCGAACGGGAGAAGCGCGCGAAGATCATCAGTGCGGAGGGTGAGTCAATGGCCGCCGCCGCGCTCGGGGACGCCTCCGACATCATGATGGCCCATCCGCTGGCGCTGCAGCTGCGCAACCTGCAGAGCCTGGTCGAGCTGGGCGTGGACAAGAACACCACGGTGGTGTTCCCCGCCCCGTTGATGAGCACCATCGGGGAGCTGGGGGCGTTCCTCGCCCGGGAGAACGCCGCCGCTGCCCCCACCGTGTCGGGGCCTGGGCCGCAGCCGGTTCCGGCCGCCTCCGTCATCGCGGCGACGCCAACCGCCGCCGCCGACCTCGCCGACCTTCCGAACCGCACGCGCGCGGCCGGGAACGGCGCCTCGGTCAAGCCATGAGGTCGACAACGCCATCGGTCGTGGGTGACCTGGGCAGCGTCGTCCTTGACGGCATCAGTGTGACGACGCCCGAAACGCACAAGGACGTGGTGTGGGATGCCGCCGCCGGGCGCGACCCTCGCCGGGAGGCGCTCGACATCGAAGCCGCGATCACCGACGCGCTCGCCCGCAACACCCGCCTGCGACAGCACCGCATCACGGTGACGGCCGGGCCCGACGGCCTGGTCACACTCACCGGCACCGTGGCGACGCAGAGCCTGCGGCAGGAGGTCGAGCTGTCCTGCTGGACGGTGCCCGGGGTCGGCAGCCTGCACGACAACCTGATCGTCGGTCACGGCAACTCGCGTCGGTAAACCTGACGCCATGCTGGGCGCGGCGGGGGCCCGATGTGGCGGACCATGCCGCACCGACGGCCGCCGCGGCGGTGGGCGCGCCACTGCATCAACCAGTCAGCTTGGTGGCGAAGTCCGGCTAGACCAGCAGCACGTAGCGCAGGGGCCGGCGCGGGGTTTCGGGGAGGGCGGCGGCGCCGTCCGGGGCCCATCCGACTCGCAGGACCAGTTGTGCATGCTCGGGCACCCGCACCACCGTGTCGGCCAGCTGCCGCCGTGTGTCGGCGACCTCCGCCGCTTGGCTCAACACCGTGGTGGCCAGGCCGTTCTGTGTCGCGATCAGCAGGGCGGCACTGGTGGCCTCGCCCGCTCGCAGCCAGTCGACGGGGCCGTCGCCCGGGGTGGTGAGCACCATGAGCGTCGCACCGTCCGGGCCTGCCGTCAGGGGGCGCGGCGCCTCGCTCAGCTGGCCATGGGGGAAATGTCGCAGCCCAACGCCTTCGGGTCCAACTTGGCCCCCCGTGCGCGAGCCGGTGGGGATCCCATCGTGGCCCCCGGCGGAGCGCCTGCTCCAGATGGCCAGCTCGACGGCGTAGCCCGGAACGGTGCGTTCACTCGCAGCGGCCTCGCCGAGGACAGCCGCGAGCCTGGCTCGGGCGTCGTCACTCTGGACAGGAATCAGTCCGGCCCCCTGGGCGGCGGCGCGCTCGGTGAGAAGGTCGAGCTGCGCCGGTTGGACAGGCTCGTCCCGAAAGGCGCGCCGGTCGCTTCGGCGCTCCTCGATCGCGGACGCCAGTGCTGCATCGTGCGCGTCGACAGGCCCGTCGACGGTACGCACGACCGCAAGGAGCGTGCTGTCTTCCGGATCGGGCAACCGTTCGGTTGTGGTCGCGACGCCGAGGTCCGCGAGCGCGACCCGCAGGTGGTGCAGCGCCGCCCCGCAGCTGATCACCAGGTCGCGACGGTCGGGATCGGTCCCTACCAGGTGCCGGTTCGGGTCCGCGTGAAGCTCCACCACGCCGTCGGAGATCCGCCACTGCCAGGGCTGAGTGTTGTGCACCGACGGCGCACGCAGCGCGCGCTCGGTGGCTCGCATGAGCACCTCTCGGGACACGGGCTTGGTCAGATAGGCCGCGTCTGTCATACCTCAGATGATGACCCGGCGGTGCTCTGAGCGACAGGGCCGGACGTCCCGGGACGCGACGATGACCGCAACGATTGCGAAATCGGCAGGGTCGCCTACAGTGAACCCACGAGCCGGGGCGGCAAGGTTGCCAGCCTCGTCTCGGATCCGTCCCCAGACCCCGGCGGCCGACTTGGTCAGAGCAGACCCGGGAGACGCGTGATGACGCTGAGGGAGACACCAGCTCGTGCGCACGGCACGGCCACGGACGTGATGGTGATCTTCGGGATCACCGGGGGACACGGGCCGGAAGATGACCTTCCGCGCGCTCTGCCGGCTGGAGCGCCGCGGGCTGCTGGGCTGCCCGATCGTCGGCGTGGCCGCTCAGGAGCTGACCACCGACCAGCTGGTCACCGTGCTCGGCAGGCGATCACCGCGCCGCAACCCGGCCAGGTGCACGAGGGCGACACGCTGCGAAGGAAGGGCGAGCATGACGGGACCGGTTGTGGTGTTGTTCGACATCGACGAGACCCTGGTGCACACCGGCGGGTCCGGGGCCCGGAGCTGGGCGTGGGCGTTCGACCAGCTCTACGGGATCCCCGCCGACATCGGCGCGCACACCTCGGCCGGGGAGACCGACCCGCAGGTCGGGCGGAAGACCTTCCGCGGGGTGCTCGAGCGTGACCCGAGCCCGGCGGAGATGAACCGGATCTACGCCAAGTACCTGTGGCACCTGTCGCACGACATCTGGACCTCGACCGGCTACCGGGTGCTGCCCGGCGCCGAGGACCTGCTGGGGCGTCTCGGGGACGCCGGGGCGATCCTCGGGCTGATCTCCGGGGCCATGGAGGGCGCGGCGCGGACCAAGTTGGAACCGGGCAAGCTGGGCCGCTACTTCGTGTTCGGCTCCTACGGCTCGGACTCCCCGGACCGCACCGAGCTGACCCGGCTGGGCATCGCCAAGGCCGCCCGGCTGCACGGCCGAGACCTGCACCACGACGAGGTGTACGTGGTGGGTGACACCCCCCGTGACATCGACGCCGCCCACGCTGCTGGGGCCACGGCGATCGGCGTGGCCAGCGGCCATTACAGCGTCGACGAGTTGGCCGCGGCCGCCCCCGATCACGTCCTGGGCGCGTTGACCGAACCGTTCCCCGGCCTGACCGGCGCGCGCGGATGACCGCGGCCGGTACCGGGCGATCACGACCCCGGGTGGTCGTCGTCGGGGCCGGGTTCGGTGGGCTGAGCGCGGTCCGCGGGCTGGCGCGCGCACCGGTGGACGTCGTGCTGGTCGACCGCACCAACCACCATCTGTTCCAACCCCTGCTCTACCAGGTCGCCACCGGCATCCTGGCCCCCGGGGAGATCGCGCCGGCGCTCCGCAAGATCATGCGCAGGCAGCGCGGCACCACGGTCGAGCTGGGCGAGGTGACCGATGTGGACCTCGACCGCCGGGAGGTCGCGGTGCGGGGTGAGGACGGGTCCACCCGCGGGATCTCCTACGACTACCTGGTCGTCGCCACCGGCGCCGCGGCCAGCTACTTCGGCCACGACGAGTGGGCGCGGCACCTGTTCCCGATGAAGACCCTCGCCCACGCCGTGGCGCTGCGCGCTCACGTGCTGGACTGCTACGAACGCGCCGCGGCCGGCGCGGACACCGACCAGCGGCGCGGGTGGACGACGTTCGTGATCGTCGGCGCCGGGCCGAGCGGGGTGGAGCTTGCAGGCCAGCTCGCGAGCCTGGCCACCGAACTCGGCCAGGAACTCGGCCAGAACGCCGAGGGTGCGGACCGCGTCGAGAGCCGGATCGTGCTGATCGAGGGCGTCGACGAGGTTCTCGCCGGCTTCCCGCCGTCCCTGCGGACCCATGCCCATGCGCGGCTGACCCGGATGGGGGTCGAGGTGATGCTCGGCGCCCGGGCCAGCGACGTCGACGAGCACACCATCACCGCCACCGCCACCGACGGGCACACCACGCGGATCGAGGCGCACACCGTGATCTGGGCGGCCGGGGTGCAGGCCAGCCCGCTCGCCGTCCTGCTCGGCAAGGGCACAGGCGCCCCGGTCGACCACCACGGGCGGGTGGTGGTGCGCCCGGACTGCAGCCTGGCGGGGCATCCCGAGGTGTTCGCCATCGGTGACCTCGCCAACCACGACAACCTGCCCGGGCTGTGCGAGCCTGCGATGCAGCAGGGCCGCTACGTCGCGAAGCTCCTGCACCACCGGGTGTCCGGCACTGCGGAACCGGGCCCGTTCCGCTACCGCGACCTGGGCATCATGGCGACCATCTCCGCCACCGACGCGATCGCCGCGGTGTTCGGCCTGAAGCTGCGCGGGCATCTCGGGAAGCTCGCCTGGGTCGGCGTGCACATCGCGTTCCTCGTCGGGTGGGGCAACCGGGTCGGGGTGCTGGTCCGCTGGGCGTTCCTGCTGGGCAGCCGGACCCGCGCCGAACGCATGATCCTCACTCCGGTCAGCGGGGCGTCCGACCGCGCCGCCCGGCTGCCCCCGGCAACACCCCGCTGACACCGGCACCGGTGGCCGACCCGACCCCGGCGGACCGCCCCGCTGAGCGGGTTGCGCCGCGCTTCCTCATCACCGAACCGCATGGCGCAATGGTTGCGCGATGATGGGGGCCACGGGTTGCATGGCGGGTCGATGTGGAGGACGGTGAAGACGTTGTAGGACCTTCACGCGGATGTCCCCCGGACCTTGGGAAATGCGTGTCAACGGCACTCGCGAGTGCCCGGCGCCCCAGGAGACCACGGACATGACCCGTTCTGCTGCGACCCCCGCTTCCGGCCGTCACCACGGGGCGAGCGGGGCCCGGCGATGACGGCGGACTCCGGCGCGGCAGCGGCCGAGCGCGAGCACGGGCGGTCGGCGGTTGTCCCCTCCGGGCAGCAGTTCGCCCTCTTCGCAGGCGCCCACGAGGTGATCCTGGTCGAGGTCGGCGGCGGGATCCGCGAGTACACCGTCGATCGGCGCCGGGTCCTGGACGGCTACGCGGCGACGGAGATGCGCACCGGGGCGCGGGGCACCCCGCTGATCCCGTGGCCGAACCGGATCGCTGATGGCGCCTACACCTTCGACGGCGTCGACTACCAGGTGGCGCTGACCGAACCCGAGGCGCACAACGCCATCCACGGCTTCCTGGGCTGGCGCAACTGGACGGTCCGCGACCGTGACGTCGACCGGGTCGTGCTGGGCACCGTGCTGCACCCGCTGCAGGGCTACCCGTTCACCCTCGACGTCGCGATCGAGTACCTCGTGCACGTCGGCGCGGCCGCGGGTTCCCCGGCGGGGCTGAGCGTGGCCACCACGGCCACCAACCTCGGCGACACCCCGTGCCCGTACGCGTGCGGGCAGCACCCCTACCTCACCGTCGGCACCGAGTTCATCAACGACGCCACCCTGGCACTGGACGCGGCGACGTGGCTGCCCACCGATGACCGCGGCCTGCCCATCGACCGGGAACCGGTTGCCGCCGGGTCCGCCTTCGACTACCGGACCGGGCGCATGATCGGGGAGACCTGGCTCGACTACACCTTCACCGACCTCGCCCGCGACGGCGACGGGTTGGCCTGGGCGCGGCTGTCGGGACCCGAGGGCGCCACGGTCGGGCTGTGGGTCGACGAGCACTACCCGTTCATCGAGCTCTACACCGGGGATACCCAACCCCCTGAGAAGCGCCGCCGCGGCCTGGGCGTCGAACCGATGACGTGCGCCCCCAACGCCTTCCGCAGCGGCGACGGACTGATCCGGCTCGAGCCCGGCCAGTCGATCACCACCCGGTGGGGCATCCAACCCGGCTGAGCAGCCGGCCGCACGGGCGCGCCCATGCGACGCACCGCCACTGAATCGAGGCAACACCGATGACATCCACCACCCGCCCATCCCCACCACCGGCCCCACCGCCGGGCGCGGCGCCGTCGGGGCGCAGCATCCGTCGCCACGTCGTCTGGGCTGCCGCCATTACCGCGCTGGGTGGGCTGCTGTTCGGCTACGACACGGGGGTGATTTCGGGTGCGTTGCTGTTCATCGGCAAGGACTTCCCCATGTCGGCGCTGGAGAAGGAGCTGCTGACCTCCATCCTGCTCATCGGCGCGGTGGTCGGAGCCCTGTTCGCAGGAAAGATCGCCGACAAGGTCGGGCGGCGCCCCACGGTGCTGGGAACGGCGGCGGTGTTCGTCATCGGGGTGGCGCTGGCCGCGTTCACCCCCAGCTACCTGGTGCTGCTCATCGCGCGGGTGGTGATCGGGCTGGCGGTCGGGTCGGCGTCGATGGTCGTGCCGCTCTACATCGGTGAGGCCGCGCCGCCGAAGATCCGCGGCGCGCTGGTCAGCTTCAACCAGCTGGCCATCACCCTGGGCATCCTGGTGCGCCAGGTGCCGGAGACCAAGAACCGCAGCCTGCCCGAGATCGAACGCGACCTCGGCCTGCCCCACGGCGCCCTGGACGAGGCCGCGTGAGCCAGCGAATCACACGCATGATGAGGAGACCACCGGCATGAACGCGATCACCGTCGTTCCCGGCAAGACCGACCAGGTGCAGGTCGCCGACCTGCCCGAGCCGACACCGGGGCCGGGCGAGCTGCTCGTGGCGGGCCGGTTGCTGGGCATCTGCGGCACCGACGTCGACATCGTCGAGAACGGCTACGGCTGGGCGCCGCCGGGCACCGACCGGCTGGTGATCGGCCACGAGTCCCTCGGCACCGTGCTGGACGCCCCGCCCGGGAGCGGGTTCACCGCGGGGGATCTGGTGGTGGGCATCGTGCGCCGCCCCGACCCGGTGCCGTGCGGGCCGTGCACGGCCGGTGAGTGGGATTTCTGCCGCAACGGCCGCTACACCGAGCGCGGCATCAAGGACCTCGACGGCTACGGTGCGCAACGCTGGTGCGTCGAAGCGGAGTACGCGATACGCCTGGACCCCGGGCTGGGTGACTGCGGGGTGCTGCTGGAGCCGGCGTCGGTGCTGGCCAAGGCGTGGGAGCAGACCGACCGGATCTTCACCCGGGCCAGCTGGCGGCCCCGGGTCGCGCTGGTCACCGGCGCTGGCCCGATCGGGCTGTTCGCCGCGCTGCTCGGGACGGCGCGCGGCATGCAGGTCCATGTCCTGGACCGCACCGACTCCGGCCCCAAAGCGCAGCTGGTCGCCGACCTGGGCGCCACATTCCACACCGGGCCGGTCGCCGACATCGGGGTCACCCCGGACGTGGTGATCGAGTGCACCGGAGACGGTTCGTTGGTGTTCGAGCTCGCAGGCATCGTCGCCCCGGACGCGGTGATCTGCCTGACCGGCATCTCCTCGGGCACCCGCACCGTCGGCCTCGGCCTGGACCAGGTGAACAAGGAGATGGTGCTGGAGAACACCGTGCTGTTCGGATCGGTCAACGCCGGACGCCGCCACTATCAGCAGGCCGCCGACGCCCTCGCGGCGGCCGACCGCGGCTGGCTGGAACGGCTGATCACCCGGCGGGTACCGATGAGCGGGTTCGCCGACGCCCTGCACAAGAAGGATGACGACGTCAAAGTCGTCGTCGATCTGACCGCCTGAACGCCTCATCGAATGACGCCGCGGAGCTGGGCATGACCGAACCGAGTCCCACCGCGCGGGACCACCCAAAACCCGAGCACGCGGACCCGGCTCACCGCGCGGGCAACGGCGCTGCGCCGCGCCCGCCCACACCGGCGGATCTGCCCGCGCCCGCGGCGTCGCCGGTGTCACCGGCGGCGGTGCGCAGCTTCCGATCACAGCTGACGACCGGTGAGGACAGCGTCGACCCCGGCACCTGGGCGGGGTCGGTGCCCCGGGTGAACGGGATCGCCCCCCGGGTACGGGTCGGGCGCTCCCGTTGGTTCAACCTGCTGTGGCTGCTGCCGATCGGGTTGGTTTTGCTGATGGTGGCCGTGGCGGTCGCGCAGGGGTTGCGTCAGGTGCCCTCGGTGGCCGGGTTCATCTCCCGGTACCCGGGCGTCGTGTACCCGCCGGGCGCCCAGGGGGACGCCGGGTTCTCCCCATGGGTGAACTGGGCGCATTTCCTCAACCTGTTCTTCATGATCTTCATCATCCGCTCCGGGGTGCAGATCCTCAGCGATCACCCGCGGCTGTACTGGACGCGGCATTCCACCCCGGGCCGCGACTGGTTCCGGATTCAGAAACCCGTGCCGACCGACCCGCTGTGGACGGCGAAGAAGGACTCGATCAGCCTGCCCGGCCAGGTCGGGCTGCCCGGGATCCGCCACTCCATCGGACTGGCCCGCTGGTGGCATCTGGGTGTCGACGTGCTGTGGCTGCTCAACGGGCTGGTGTTCTACGTGGTGCTGTTCACCACCGGGCAGTGGCGCCACGTGATCCCGACCAGCTGGGCGGTGTTCCCGAGCGCGGTGTCGGTGGCGATCCAGTACCTGTCGCTGAACTGGCCGGTCGAAAACGGGTGGGTGGCCTACAACGGGCTGCAGCTGATCGCCTACTTCGTCACGGTCTTCGTGGCCGCCCCGCTCGCCGTGATCACCGGTCTGGGCATGTCACCGGCGCTGTCGACGCGGTTCAAGCCGATCAGCCGGATGTTCTCGATACAGCTGGCGCGCTCGGTGCATTTCCTCGTGCTCTGCTACTTCCTGGTGTTCATCCTCATCCACGTCGCGCTGGTGTTCATGACCGGCCTCCTGGTCAACCTCAACCACATGTACGCCGCCCGCAACGACGAGGGCTGGGTCGGGTTCTGGGTGTTCGCCGCGTCGATGGTCGTGGTCATCGCGGGCTGGGTCGCGGCCACCCCGTTCACCCTGGCGCACCCCCGGGTGGTGCAGCGCGTCGGCTATGCGCTGATCGGGCCGGTGCAGCGGCTGTTCGAGCACGTGGACGCCACCCCCGGCCAGTACGCCGAGAAGGACATCTCCCCGTACTTCTGGCACAACGGACAGTATCCGGACTCACCGGAGTACACCGCGCTGTTCGACGGCAACTTCGCCGACTACCGGCTGCGGATCAACGGCCTGGTCGCCCACCCGGTCGAGCTGGACCTGCGCGCGCTGCGCGCGCTGCCGCATCACGAGCAGATCACTCAGCACTTCTGCATCCAGGGCTGGTCGGGCGTCGCCCGCTGGGGCGGCGTCTCGATGCAGACCATTCTCGACCTGGTCCAACCGAGCGCCGAGGCGAAATGGGTGGTCTTCTACTCCCTCGGCGACGGCCCGGACAAGGGCATCTACTACGACGCGCATCCGATCGGGCAGATGGGCAACCACCTCACGATGCTGGCCTACGACATGAACGGGGCACCGCTGTCGTTCGGGCACGGCGCCCCGCTGCGGCTGCGCAACGAGGTCCAGCTCGGCTTCAAACAGGTCAAGTGGATCAAGGGCATCGAGTTCGTGGCGGACTTCTCCCAGATCGGGGGCGGCTATGGCGGCTACAACGAGGACCATGAGTTCTTCGGCTACCGGCAATCCATCTGAAGCACAAGGAGCACGACCATGAGCCGCACCACCCAGGACACGCAGATGAGCACCGAGCAGCTCGACCTGGCCGCGCGGCTGGCCGCCCAGTTGCGGGTGGACTCCATCCGCTGCAGCACCCAAGCCGGGTCGGGCCATCCGACCTCGTCGTTGTCGGCGGCGGACCTGATGGCGGTGCTGCTGGTCGGGCACCTGCGCTACGACTGGGACCAGCCGCGGCTGCCCGCCAACGATCACCTGATCTTCTCCAAGGGCCACGCCTCCCCGCTGCTGTACTCGATGTTCCGCGCGGTCGGGGTGGTCGGCGAGGACGAACTGGTCGACACCTACCGCAGGTTCGGGGCCCGGCTGCAGGGCCATCCCACGCCGGTCCTGCCCTGGGTGGACGTGGCCACCGGCTCGCTGGGCCAGGGGCTGCCCGACGCGGTCGGCGTCGCGCTGGCCGGGCGCTACCTCGACGAGCTGCCGTACCACGTATGGGTGCTGTGCGGGGACAGCGAGACCGCCGAGGGCTCGATCTGGGAGGCACTGGACAAGGCCAGCTACTACCAGCTGGGCAACCTCACCGCGATCGTCGACGTGAACCGGCTGGGCCAGCGCGGCCCCACCGAGCTGGAATGGGACCTCGACCGCTACGCCGTCCGCGTCGCCGCGTTCGGCGCCCGCCCGCTGGTGATCGACGGCCACGATCTCGCCGCCATCGACCGGGCGCTGTCGCAGGCCCGCGAGAACCCGGACCAGCCGACGGTGGTGCTGGCCCGCACGGTCAAGGCCAAGGGCGTGCCCGAGCTGGAGGACCGCAACGGCTGGCACGGCAAGGCCCTTCCCCCCGACATGGCCGAGCGCGCCATCGCCGCGCTGGGCGGCCGCACCGACCTGCACGTCACCACGCAGCCGCCCGCCCCGGGGACCCCGGCCGTCACCCCCGACCCCGCCGCCGCGCTCACCCTGCCCCGCTACGAGCCGGGCGAGAAGGTCGCCACCCGTGCCGCGTTCGGCGCCGCCATCGCCGCACTGGCCGTCCGGCCGGAGGTGGTGGTGGTGGACGGCGAGGTCGGCAACTCCACCCACGCCGAGGACTTCCAGGCCGTCTGCCCGCAGCGCTACTTCGAGATGTTCATCGCCGAGCAGCAGCTGGTCGCGACCGCTACCGGGCTGGCCGTGCGCGGCTACGTGCCGTTCGCGTCCACGTTCGCGGTGTTCTTCGCCCGCGCCTTCGACTTCATCCGGATGGCCGGGATCTCCCAGGTGAACATCCGCCTGGTCGGGTCGCACGCCGGGGTCGAGATCGGCGAGGACGGCCCGTCGCAGATGGCGCTGGAGGACCTGGCCGCGCTGCGCGCCGTGCACGGATCGGTCGTGCTCTACCCCGCCGACGCCACCGCCACCGCCTCGCTGGTCGCGACGATGGCCGACACCCCCGGCGTCGTGTACCTGCGCACCACCCGCGGCGCCTACCCGGTGCTCTACCCGGCAGGCGAGGCGTTCCCGGTCGGCGGGTCCAAGGTCCACCGCCGCGGGCAGCCGGGACCAGGTGGCGCTGATCGGGGGCGGTGTGACGGTGCACGAGTGCCTCGCGGCTGCCGATGAGCTCGCCGCCGCCGGGATCGCGGCGCGGGTCATCGACGCCTACTCGGTCAAGCCGATCGACCGCGACACCCTCGTCGCGGCCTGCCGGGAGACCGGTGGCCGTCTGGTCGTGGTCGAGGACCACTACCCCGAGGGCGGCCTCGGTGGCGCCGTGCTCGAAGCCCTCGCCGACGCCGCGGTCCCGGCGTTGCAGGTCGCGCACCTGGCGGTGTCGTCGCTACCCACCTCCGGCACCCCCGCCCAGTTGCTCGACGCCGCCGGGATCTCCTCGCGGCACATCGTCGACGCGGCCCGCAGCCTGGTGGCCACCGCCAACCCCGACCAGGCAGACACCGAGCACACAGACACGAAGGACACGCGATGAAGCCCACCCAGACCGCCCGACGATGACCGCGCAGGCCCGCGACCACGACGTGTTCGTGCGCGCCCTGGAGACCGCCTACCGCGAGACCCGCAGGCACAGCCCGCAGGGGCTCGACGAGACCGAGGACATGCTCCGCGGCAAGCTGGAGCCCTCCGGCGTCACGCTGCCCGCCGACATCACCCGAGCGCTGGCGTTCGCCATCGTCCACGGGCGGGACCTGTAGGCCCGTGCTCCCACTGCCTCCGGGCCGGACCGGCCGATCAGGGCAGCTTCGCGACGGTCAACAGGACCGCCGAGTCCTCGAGGGCCTCCAGGCCGTGCCGGGCGTCGGGCACGATCAGCAGGTCACCCGAGCGGCCCTCCCACGACAGCTCCCCGCTGTGCAGCCGCACCCGCCCCCGCAGCACGTGCACCGTGGCCTCGCCCGGGTTCTCGTGCTCGGTGAGGCGCGAACCCTTGATCATCCCGATCACGGTCTGGCGCAGCACCTTCTCGTGCCCCCCGTAGACGGTGTCCGCCGTGTGGCCCCCACCCGCGCCGGCCGCGGCCGTGAGCTGCTGCTGGGCCAGCGCGTCCAGCGAGATCCTCTGCATACGGGCTGTCCTCCATCGATGTGGGCTGGTCCGGACCTTGCCGTGGTCGCGGGAGCCGACCACCAGCAGCTCGGATCAGCACCTCGGCGGGCTGCTCCTCCACAAGAGCGTAGCGCTGCGCGGCGAGCGTCGCGGCGACCGTTTTGACGGCCGCGGGCAGGTCATCCAGCACCACCACGGACCCGGTCGGTCGGTGCCGACTCAGCAGTGGACAGCGCCCAGCCGGGGTGCGACGCTCGCCCGAGGCGGGAACGGAGGTTTCCCTGTGCCGACCGCTCTTCCCGATGAACCCACACTGCGCAGCGCCCTCGCGTCCGCGATACGCGCTCCGTCGATCTACAACTCCCAGCCGTGGCGGTGGCGCGCCGGCATCACCGACGGGGTGGGTCTGTTCGCGGACCCGGACCGCCATCTGATCGCCATCGACCTTGACGGGCGTGATCTGCTGCTGAGCTGCGGCGCCGCGCTGCATCATCTGGTCGTCGCGCTGGCCGGGCTGGGCTGGTCGGCGCGGATCGATCGCTTCCCCGACCCGGAGAACAGCGATCACCTCGCCCGGGTGACGCCACAGACGGCCATCCCGCCTGCGGGTACGGCGGCGCTGGCCGCGGCGATCGGGCGGCGGCGCACCGACCGCCGACGCTTCAGCGCTCAGCCGGTCGGCGAGGACTTGCTCGCCGCCCTGGTCGAGCACGCCGCCGGGAGCGGTGCGGAGTTGCACGTCGTCGCGGACGCCGACGCGCGACGGCGCCTGATCGAGATCATCGCCGCATCGGCGAGCCTGCAGCGACAGCAGATGGGCTACGCCGCGGAGCTGGCGCAGTGGACCAGTCGCTACACAGGTGCGGACGACGGCATCGGGTCCGACACCGTCACCGCCGGGATCGGCCGCCCCGGCGAGGTCCCGATGCGAACATTTCCCCACGCCGAACTGGCCCAATCCCCACACAGCTTCGAGCATGACGACGCCTCGACCCTGATGGTGCTGGCCACCGGTCGCGACGACCGTCTCGCCGCGCTGCGCGCCGGGGAGGCGACCAGCGCCGTGCTGCTCGCCGCCACCAACCTCGGCCTCGCCACGACACCACTGGGCCAGCCGCTGGAAGTGGCGCAGACACGGGCATCGATCAGCAAGCACATCGTCGGACCGCAGCTGTTCCCGCAACTGCTGCTGCGGGTGGGCTGGGGCAGCCCGGCGCGCCGGACCTGCCGCCCACCCCCCGGCGTCATCTCGATAACGTTCTGCTGCGCCGCTAGTACCACATCCGCCGTCCGACATCGACGGCGTCGGGTGACCCGACCCCACGGCAGCGGCCGCCTGGACCGAGTCCACCCACATCTACCGGCCCGGCTCCGACCATCACTCGTGCTCGGTCATGGCGAACTCCGGTCCGGCTCGAGTTGCGGGGCGAGGTCGGTGAGCGGGGTGTCGGGGTCGGCGAGGCGGTCGCGGTCCACGCGGAGGCGCGAGCGGATCAGCGCCTGGATCTGGTCGGTGACGTCCCAGACGTTGACGTTCATGCCGGCCAGGATGCGATCGTCCTTGACCCAGAACGCGATGAACTCCCGGCCTGCCACGTCGCCGCGGAACACCACCTCGTCCCAGTCGGTGGCGTGGCCGCTGTACTCCATCCCCACGTCGTACTGGTCGGAGTAGAAGTAGGGGACGCGCGCGTAGGGCAGCGGGTGGTCGAGGATGGGGTCGCCGGTCGCGGTGTGGCCGAGCATGTTGTGCGCCGCCGCGGGGCCCTGGTGCAGGGCGTTGGCCCAGTGCTCGACCCGCAGCTGCCCGAACAGCGGGTGCCGCGCGTTGGCGACGTCGCCCGCGGCGAACACGCCCTCGACGCTGGTCCGGAGGAACTCGTCGGTGACGATGCCGTTGTCGACCGCGATACCGCTGCCCGCCGTGAGCTCGGTGTTGGGCTGTGCGCCGACCCCCACGACCACAAGATCGCAGTCGATCCGGCGCCCGTCCGACGTGACGACCCGCGCCACCGTGCCGGAGCCCTCGAAGGCCGCCACGCCGGTGTCGAGCAGCATCGCCACGCCGTGGTCGGTGTGGACGTCGCGGTAAATCCCACCGGCCTCGGCGCCCAGCACGTGCTCCAGCGGCACCGCCGCGGGGTCGATCACCGTCACGTCCAGGCCCAGCTGGCGCGCCGACGCGGCCACCTCGCAGCCGATCCAGCCCGCCCCGACCACCACCAGCCGCCCACCGCGACCCAGCCGATCACGCAACCGATCGGCGTCGGCCAGCTCGCGCAGGTAGTAGATCTGCCCGAGCCCGGCGCCTGCGATCGGTAGTCGACGTGCCCTGGCGCCCGTCGTCACCAGCAGCCGGTCGTAACGCAGCCGTTCCCCGCCGACGCACACCACCTCCGACGAGGACGGCTCGATCCGTTCGACCGTGGTGGACGTGCGCAGCTCGATGTCGTGGGCTTCGTAGAACGACCCGTCGTGGACGTAGACCTTGTCCAGGCCCGCCTCCCCCCGCAAGTAGTCCTTGGACAATGGCGGGCGCACGTACGGGCGCTCCGATTCGCC
Source organism: uncultured Actinomycetota bacterium (assembly GCA_963822805.1). Lineage (GTDB taxonomy): Bacteria > Actinomycetota > Actinomycetes > Mycobacteriales > Pseudonocardiaceae > Pseudonocardia. The sequence continues at coordinate 50,262 of CAWGIV010000021.1, forward strand.
GCCGACCAGCACCACCCGCCCGTCGAAGCCCTGCTCGCGCAGCGCCTCGGCCGCCTTGGCACCCGCCAGGCTCGCTCCGACGATCACGAAGATCTGCTTGCTCACCGGGATGTCCCTTCTCGAAGACCGGCAGCAACGGGGTGCCGGCCCGTGACTGCGCGGCTCATCGGCTCACGCAGCACCGGGGTCCTGGGCGCTCAGGTTCAACTCTACGGAGCGGCGCAGCCCGCGCAACCCGGCGCTCATCTCGGGCATGAACGGCTCCGGGTTGCGGCCGTTCCTCGGCGGTAGGAGGGTTTGGACAGCGGCTCCGGCAGAGCCCACGCACAACCCGGTGGGAACACATGATCGAGCAGCCGTCCGACGTTCTGGTCATCTTCGGGATCACCGGGGACCTGGCCCGGAAGATGACGTTCCGCTCGCTCTACCGCCTGGAGGTCGGCGGACAGCTGGACTGCCCGATCATCGGCATCGGACGCCAGGACTGGTCCGTAGACCAGCTCCGCAGCGTTGCCCGGAAAGCGGTCGATGAGGCGGTCGCGGCCGACGGTGACCGGGTCGACGAGTCCGCCTTCGCGCGCCTGGGCTCCCGGCTGGGCTACCTGAGCGGCGACATGACCGACCCGGACACCTACCAGAGGCTGGCTGCCCAGTTGCGCGGCCGGTCGCGGCCCTTGTTCTACCTGGAGATCCCCCCGCCACTGTTTGCGCCGGTAGTGGCGCAGCTGGGGAAGGCCGGTCTCACCACCCACGCCCGGGTGATGATCGAGAAGCCGTTCGGTCAAGACCTCGGCTCGGCCCGCGCCCTCAACGACGAGCTGCACCAGGTGCTCGACGAGGGCCAGATCCTGCGCATCGACCACTTCCTGGGCAAACAGCCCGTCCGCGACATCGGGTTCCTGCGCTTCGCCAACGAGCTGCTCGAACCGGTGTGGAACCGCCATCACGTGGCCGCGGTGCAGATCAGCATGGCCGAGGACTTCGGGGTGGCCGACCGGGGCGCCTTCTACGACGGGGTGGGGACGCTGCGCGACGTGGTGCAGAACCACCTCATGCAGGTGCTCGCCCTGATCGCGATGGAGGCCCCGGTCGGGTCCGGGCTGCGCGCACTGTGGGACCGGAAGGTCGATGTCTTCCGCGTCATGCCCGACGCCGACCCGGCCCGTTGCGTGCGCGGCCAGTACGAGGGGTACCAGCAGGTTTCCGGTGTGGCGCCCGGGTCGAGCACCGAAACCTACGTGGCGCTGCGCCTTCAGGTGGACAACGCGCGCTGGTTCGGGGTGCCGTTCTTCATCCGCGCAGGCAAGGCCCTCGCCGCCCGCGCCACCGAGGTGCGGGTGATCTTCAAGCACGCACCTCGGCTGTCGTTCCTCCACGAGTCCCCGCACGCCGACCCGAACCAGATGGTGTTGCGGATCGACCCCGAACCCGCCCTGCGTCTGATTCTGCTGTCCAAGGGCGCGCAGGGCACCGCGACGCGCGACGTGCACATGGACCTGCCGTTCGTCGCCGAGCTGGGTCGGCCTCCAGGACCCTACGAGTGCCTCCAACACGACGCGCTGACCGGTGAGCGGTCCCTGTTCACCCGCGAGGACGCCGTGGAGGAGACCTGGCGGGTGCTGCAGCCACTGGTGGAGCGACCGCCAGCCCCGCTGCCCTACCCAACCGGGTCCTGGGGGCCGCCCGCGGCCGACCAACTGCTGCGCGGACACCTTCCCTGGCAGTTGCCATGGCTTCCCGCACCGGACGACCCAGGCCTCGGCCGTTGACTCGCGGAGCAGCGCCATGACCGCTTGCTGGGACCCGGCCGCGTCGGGGGCGACGTCGTGATCATCCATCCGGAGTTCCGGGTCGAGCCGTGGTGTCTGCGGGCGACGGGTCTGGACGTGGCGGTGCTCGCCCAGACCGAGTCGGTGTTCGCGCTGGGCAACGGGCACATCGGCTGGCGCGGGAACCTCGACGAGGGGGAGCCGCACGGGCTGCCCGGCTCCTATCTCAACGGCGTCTACGAACTGCGCCCGCTGCCGTATGCGGAGGCAGGCTACGGGTTCCCGGAGTCCGGGCAGACGATCGTCAACGTGACCAACGGCAAACTGATCCGGCTGTTGGTCAACGACGAGCCGTTCGACATCACCTACGGACAGCTGCGCGCCCATGAGCGGTGCCTGGACTTCCGGGCCGGGGTGCTGCACCGCACCGCCGAGTGGGCGTCCCCGGCCGGATCCGCGGTGCGGGTGTCCTCGATCCGAATGGTGTCGCTGGTGCAGCGCTCGATCGCGGCGATCCGCTACGACGTGCAGGCCCTCGACGACCCGATCCGGGTGGTCGTGCAGTCCGAGCTGGTGGCCAACGAGCAACTCCCCTCCCCAGACGGTGATCCGCGGGTGGCCGCCGCGCTGCAGGCGCCCCTGGTCGCCGAGGCGGACGCCGCTCGGGGTGCGCGGGCCGGTTTGGTGCACTCCACCCGGCACAGCGGCCTGCGGGTCGCCGTGGTGATGGATCACGTCGTCGACGGGCCGCCCGACACCACCGTGGCCGCCGAGAGCTTCGAACACCTGGGTCGGGTGACGGTGACCGCGACGATCGAGCCCGGGCAGCGGCTGCGGCTGGTCAAGTTCGTCGCCTACGGCTGGTCGGGGTCCCGGTCGCTGCCCGCGGTGCGCGATCAGGCCGACGCGGCGCTGGCCGGGGCCACCCAGACCGGGTGGGACGGGCTGCTGGCCGGACAGCGGGCCTACCTCGACGCCTTCTGGGACCGGGCCGACGTGCAGCTCGACGGCGACGCCGAGATCCAGCAGGCGGTGCGGTTCTCGCTGTTCCACGTGTTGCAGGCCGGGGCCCGGGCCGAGGGACGCGCGATCCCCGCCAAGGGCCTGACCGGGCCCGGGTATGACGGGCACTGCTTCTGGGACACCGAGGCCTACGTGCTGCCCATGCTCACCTACATCGCGCCCGACACCGTCGCGCCCGCCCTGCGCTGGCGCCACTCCACCCTGCCGACGGCCACGCAGCGGGCCCGCCAACTCGGGCTGCGCGGCGCGGCGTTCCCGTGGCGCACCATCCAGGGCGAAGAATGCTCGGGCTACTGGCCCGCGGGCACGGCCGCGTTCCACATCAACGCCGACATCGCAGGCGCCGTGATCGGCTACCTCGACGCCACCGGCGACGACACCTTCGCCGCGGGCGTCGGACTGGAGCTGTTGGTCCAGACGGCGCGGCTGTGGCGCTCGCTGGGTCACCACGACGCCGCGGGAAAGTTCCGGATCGACGGGGTCACCGGGCCCGACGAGTACAGCGCGGTCGCGGACAACAACGTCTACACCAACCTGATGGCCCAGCAGAACCTGCGTGCCGCCGCCGAGTACGCCAAGCGCTACCCCGACCGGGCCCGTGACCTCGGGGTCGATGACGAGGAGATGGCGCTCTGGCACGACGCCGCGCAGGCCATGTCCATCCCCTACGACGGCCCGCTCGGGGTCCATCCGCAGTCCGAGGGTTTCACCGGCCACCAGGTATGGGACTTCGCGGCGACCACCCCGGAGCAGTACCCCCTGCTGCTGCACTTCCCCTACTTCGACCTCTACCGCAAGCAGGTCGTCAAGCAAGCCGATCTGGTGCTGGCGATGCACCGGCGTCCGGATGCCTTCACGCCCGCGCAGAAGGCCGCCAACTTCGCCTACTACGAACGGATCACCGTGCGGGACTCCTCGCTGTCGGCCGGGACACAGGCCGTGCTCGCCGCCGAGACCGGACACCTGCAGCTGGCCTACGACTACCTCGCCGAGGCCGCGCTGATGGACCTGGACGACCTGGAACGCAACACCCGCGACGGGCTGCACATGGCCGCCCTGGCCGGATGCTGGATCGCGCTGGTCGCGGGCATGGCCGGGCTGCGGCACCGCGGTGTCGTCCCGAGCTTCGCGCCGCGGCTCCCCCAGGAGCTGACCCGGCTCGCGTTCGCGGTCACGTTGCGGGGCAGGCGCCTACGTGTGGAGGTGACCGCGGCGGCCGCGACCTACACCCTGCTCGACGGTGACCCGTTGCACATCACCCATCACGGGCGGCCCATCACCGTCTCGGCGGGAACCCCGGCTGTCGCGCCGATCCCGGCACTGCCCGCGCCGGGACCGACACCCACGCAACCACCCGGCCGCGAACCGGCCCGGCGACGCCACACCGGCGGCGACGACCGCTCCACCCGCGCCGGTGGCGGCGCGGATTGATGACGGCGGCCACCCGCCTGCCTGCCCCACATCGTCGGGCTGGATCCGGCCTGATCCGGCCGCTTGCTCGTCAGGGCATGAACGAGTGAACGACAACAAGAAATGCTGGAGTGGCGATGGCAATGATCGTGGTCGGCGTGGACGGGTCCGACAGCGCACAGGCGGCGCTGCGTTTCGCGGTTCAGGAGGCCCGGCTGCGTGGCGCGGGCGTGCGGGCGGTGATGGGCGTCTATCTCCTCACGATGGCCTACGGGGAGATGAGCGGATGGGGTCCAAGCGGCCCCGGAGTCGATCCGACGGAGCTGGAGGAGGGTGCGCGGGCGGCGTTGGACAGGGCAGTCGACGCGCTCGGCGAACCGGCCGACGTCCAGGTCGAACGGGTGGTGGATTTCGGTCAGCCCGCGCAGGTGCTCATCGACGAGGCTCGCGACGCTGACCTGCTGGTCGTGGGATCGCGGGGACACGGCGGCTTCGCGGGCCTTGTGCTCGGCTCGGTCAGCCATCAATGCGCCATGCACGCGTCCTGCCCCGTCGTCATCGTGCGCGACAAACCGGACAGCGGCACCCTCGCGTCGTCTGCCGCCCGAGGCGAAGCCCTGAGCTGATCATTCCGGGCGAGCCTGTCGGGATATTGATCGCCGTCGCGGCGGGGTGGGCCGAGAGGTTGCGGACCGGCATTGCCGCTGTCGTCCACGTCGCGGTTGTGCGGCCGAGCCGGTAGTCTGATCGGCACCCCCTCGACACCCTCGACCGCAGCCGCGGTGTCGACGACGCGCAGGGGCTTGGGTTGTGCAACATCACCAAGTGCTGCAGCGAGGTGTGCCCCCAGGGCATCAAGATCACCGACAACGCGATCATTCCACTGAAGGAGCGCGTGGTGGACGGCAACAACGGCAGGCTGGCCTGGCTCGGTGTGACCCTCCGCCGCCGCAGCGCAGGTTCACGGCCGGCGGGTGACCCCTCATGATCCTCAACAGTTTCGACGCCCGCGACCGGTTGGTCGTCGACGGCGACACCTACGAGATCTACCGCCTCGACCGGTTCGCGAGCGCGCAGCGGCTCCCCTACAGCATGAAGGTGTTGTTGGAGAACCTGCTGCGCAACGAGGACGGTCAGCTGGTCACCGCCGAGCAGGTGTCCGCGCTGGCCGGGTGGCAGCCCTCCGAGACCAGCGGCACCGAGATCGGGTTCACCCCCGCCCGGGTCCTGCTGCAGGACTTCACCGGGGTCCCGTGCGTGGTGGACCTGGTCGCGATGCGCGAGGCGATGACCGCGCTCGGCGGGGACCCGACCCTGATCAACCCGCTGATCCCGACCGAGCTGGTCATCGACCATTCGGTGATCGCCGACGTGTTCGCCCGCGCCGACGCGTTCGCGGTCAACGCCGGGCTGGAGTTCACCCGCAACAAGGAGCGCTACGAGCTGCTGCGGTGGGCCCAGCAGGGGCTCGACAACTTCGTGGTCGTCCCCCCGGACACCGGCATCTGCCATCAGATCAACCTCGAGTACCTGGCCCGGGTCGTCTTCACCCGGCCCGGCCCGGACGGCGTCCGGGCCTACCCGGACACCCTGGTGGGCACCGACTCACACACCCCGATGGTCAACGGGCTGGGCGTGCTGGGCTGGGGGGTCGGCGGGATCGAGGCCGAGGCGGCCATGCTCGGACAGCCGATGAGCATGCTGATCCCGCAGGTCATCGGCTTCCGGCTCACCGGCGAGCTCCGCGAGGGCACCACCGCCACCGACCTGGTGCTCACCGTCGCGGAGATGCTGCGCAGGACCGGGGTGGTCGGCAAGTTCGTCGAGTTCTACGGTCCCGGCGTCGCGCACGTCCCGCTGGCGAACCGGGCCACCATCGGCAACATGAGCCCGGAGTACGGCTCGACCTGCGCGATCTTCCCGATCGACGGCCAGACCCTGTCCTACCTGCGCCTGACCGGGCGTCCCGAGCACCAGGTGCGGCTGGTCGAGGCCTACGCCAAGCACCAGGGCCTGTGGCACGACCCGGCGCACGAGCCGGCCTACAGCCACACCGTCGAGCTCGACCTGGCCGGCGTGGAACCCTGCATCGCCGGACCGAAACGCCCGCAGGACCGGATCCCGCTGGCGGTGGCTGCGCACACTGTCGGTTCCCTGCTGGCCGGGTACCCGCGTGCGGTCGCACTACAGGCGGGGCTGGACGAGGCCTCGGCCGAGTCGTTCCCCGCGAGCGACCCGATCGCCGTCGACCACGACCGCGAGTACGACGCCCCGGCCGCGCTTGGGGCCGGGGGCGCGCCTCACGAGCGGCCGTCGGATCCGGTGGCGGTGGTCCTCGACGACGGCAAACCCGCGGTGGTGGACCACGGCCATGTGGTGATCGCCGCCATCACCTCGTGCACCAACACCTCCAACCCGTCGGTCATGATCGGTGCCGGGCTGCTCGCCCGCAACGCCGTGGCGCACGGTCTGGCGCGCAAGCCCTGGGTGAAGACCTCACTCGCGCCGGGCTCGCGGGTAGTGACCGACTATCTCGACCGGGCCGGGCTCACCCCGCATCTGGACGAGCTCGGGTTCGGGCTTGTCGGCTACGGGTGCACCACCTGTATCGGCAACTCCGGCCCACTGATCCCGCAGGTCAGCGCGGCCGTGACCGGACACGACCTGACGGTCTGCGCGGTGCTTTCGGGCAACCGGAACTTCGAGGGCCGCATCCACCCCGAGACCACGATGAACTTCCTGGCCTCCCCACCGCTGGTGATCGCCTACGCGCTCACCGGGACCATGCTGACCGACCTGCTCCGCGACCCGCTCGGCACCGGCGTCGACGGACAACCCGTGTACCTGCGCGACATCTGGCCGAGCACGCACGAGATCCAGGAGGTCATCGACGAGTGCGTCCGGGCGGAGATGTTCACCCGCGACTACGCCGACGTGCTCGCAGGCGACGAGAACTGGCACAGCCTCGACATCGCGGAAGGCCCGGCGTTCTCCTGGAACCCCGCCTCCACCTACGTCCGGCGCCCCCCGTACTTCGACGGGATGCGCCGCGACCCCGCACCCGTCCGCGACATCACCGGTGCACGCGCGCTTGCCGTGCTGGGGGACTCGCTCACCACCGACCACATCTCACCGGCCGGGACGATCAAGGCCGACGGGCCCGCCGCGAACTACCTGACCGCACACGACGTGACCCGAGGCGACTTCAACTCCTACGGCTCGCGGCGCGGCAACCACGAGGTCATGATCCGCGGGACGTTCGCGAACATCCGGCTCCGCAACCTCCTGGCACCCGGCACCGAAGGCGGCGTCACCCGCCACCTCCCCGACGGCGCGCTGATGAGCATCTTCGACGCCGCCACCGCCTACGCCGCCGACGGGGTGCCGCTGGTGATCCTCGCCGGATCCGAGTACGGCTCGGGGTCCTCGCGGGACTGGGCCGCCAAAGGCACCCTGCTGCTCGGCGTGAAGGCGGTCCTGGCCACCTCGTTCGAGCGGATCCACCGCTCCAACCTGATCGGCATGGGCGTGCTGCCCCTGCAGTTCCCGGCGGGATCGTCGCGGGAAAGCCTGGGCCTCACCGGGGAAGAGGTGTACTCGATCACCGGACTCGAAGGCAGCGACCCGGCCGAGCCGTTCCCCCGCGCCGTCACCGTCCGCGCCGAGAACAACGGGCCGGACGGACAAGCCACAGAATTCGCAGCCACCGTACGGATCGACACGCCCGCCGAGGCCTCCTATTTCCGGCACGGCGGGATCCTCCAGTACGTGCTGCGCCAGTTGCTGCACGCCGACCGGACAGGCTCGAAGCAGCCATGACGTCATCGACGCGCGCGGCGGTCGGTGTGCGTTCTATGACCGGGTCGGCCGCCCTCGCCCATCCCGGCGCGGCACATCCTCATGGGCGAAGCCGCAAGAGCGGGGGCGTGGTGGGGTGGCGAGGGCGAGGCGAGAGCTTCGTGGATCTGCTGCCAAGGTGGGTTCGTACAATGCCAAGTTTTGGTGACGAAGGATGCGGGCCGGAGTGACGGTCGCCGAAGTCCAGCGTCAGCTGAGGACCTCGACCGGACAGCGGATTCCCGGTGCGCACGCCACGCGGGAGTCGGTCGTGATGAGGGCGCAGCCGTACGCCTCGGCGGCCGCGATGTATCCCGCGTCGTAGGTCGTGATGTTCGGGTGGAGTTCCCACATTCGGGGCAACAGCACTTGGGTGCGCGGAACGAGCGGAAATATCCCACCGAGGGCGGCGATGGCGTCGGCCGCATGAGCTGGGGTGATCTTGCCGCCGAGCAGGTTGCCCCGGATGACCGACGCGACCTCGACCATCCAGTGTTCGGGCGCGATCCACCTGTCGTCGTCGGTCAGGGCAGTGCGGCAGGTCTCTCCGATCGGCCCCTCGTCCAGGAGTGCGAAGGCGAAGATCGACGCGTCGACGACGATCACCGGTCGTGCGCCGGTACACCGAGCTCGGTATCGCGTGCTCGGCGTGCGTTGTGCAGAGTCCCAACGACGTCGGCGCCGGACAATCGGGTTCCCCGGGAGCGGCTGGTCGGGCGGTGTAGGGCGGCGAGGTTGTCCTGGCGTCGCACTTCGTCACTGACGAGGTCGAGCAGGTATGCCTGAAGGGACTGTCCCCGCTCGCGCGCAAGCGCACCCAGCCTGTCTCGGAGTTCCTCGGGAACGTCACGGATCTGGATGGCAACCATCGGGTCATCCTAGACTCTTGCATGCAAGAGTGCATGTATCTCTCGGTCGTCCGATCCGGCGGGCGTGCGCAATTCGGGCCTTGGCCAGCGTGTCGAGCCGTTGTTCGCGGGCGACGGCACGTGCCTTCTCGCGGCGCGCTTGTTCCTCGGCGCGTTGGGTGGCCGCGGTGCGTTCCCGGCCGGTCTCGGCGCCGTGCCGCCCCGTCGAGCGGGTCGGCCACGGCTCTGCGTCGGTCGGAGGTGTCGGTGGCGTGCTCGTCGCGGGGCGGGGACGCTCACGCGACGCGCGGGGGCGAGGGCGGCAGCGGGTCATGACCGTCGCGGTCCTCGTCGGGCAGGTGCACGTCGTTGACCGCGATGTTGACCTCCACAACCTCCAGGCCCGTCATCCGCTCCAACGCCCCGATGACGTTGCGGCGGATCGCCGAGGCAACATCGACGATCGCGGCGCCGTACTCCACGACGATGTCCAAATCGACGGCGGCCTGCTTCTCCCCGACCTCGACCGTGACGCCCTGGCTGGCGTTGGTGCTGCCACCGGGGATCCGCTCACGGATCGATCCGAACGCCCGCGCCGCACCGCCACCAAGGGCGTACACCCCGGAGATTTCCCGCGTGGCCAGCCCGGCGATCTTCGATACCACGGTGTCGGCCACTGTGGTCCTGCCCTGACTGCTCTCCAACGACGTCGAAACGGCGTCCCTGGACATCGTCGGACCCGAGGGCAACGGCGAACCCGGGGACGAGGTGCTGGGCGTCGGGGACGCGGTGGGCGCAGGGGTGGTCATGACAACAAACTCCTCAAGATCGTGAACCAAACGGGCAGGTGCCGTTTGGGAGCCCGACCGGGCGCGGCCGCCGCTCTCGCCTCGGTTCTTCTCGACGCCGCGCTCTGTGGGAACCGTGCCTGCGTTCCTGAACGGCACTCTGTTTGGACACGCTGGCTCGCAGGGACCTCACGGCATCGCGGCAGTGACACCCGTCACAGTACGGGTCGTGAGGTTGTCGGGGGGTTCGACCGTCGATGAGCGCGCCCGCGGCCGCCGTGACCGGCGGCCGCTTGATCTGGGGGTTCCTCTTCGCGGGGGAGAGGTCTTCAGTCGAAGACGTCGTCGATGATGATGGTGACCTGGACCGGTTCGAGGTCGGCGAGGGCCCGGACGCGCAGTACTTCCTTGGCGATCCAGGCGGACAGGATGTCCTGCCCGGGCCAGCCGAGATCGATCAGCCGGTTCCACATGTCGGTGAACTTGGCGTCGTCAGGTCTTCGCGGTTGCGCAGCGGGCGCCGCGCGCCCGCGGAGATCGGCTCACATGATCACACATGCCCCTCGCGGGTTGGGTGGTCAGTTGAGGAGTTGGCTGCGGAGGCCGGCGATGATGATGTCCAGTCCTTCGTCGAGTTCGGCGGCGCCGTCGTAGGTGGCCAGGACCGTGGCGATGGAGCGCAGCCGGGGGAACTGGGTGATGGGTAGGCGGTGCAATCCAAGGCGGAGCACGTCGTCGGTCTCGTCGGGGTCGTGGACCCTTTGCTGCAGTTCGTCCTGGATGTGGCCGTAGAGGAACCCGGTGAACAGCCGGGTGGCGTGCAGCGCGCCGCGTGGGTCGAACCCGGCGCCGATGAACACCTCGAGCAGCTCTTCCAGGGGCCGCAGCGTACCCAGCGGTCGCCGGGCGAGCGGACCGGTGACCGACCGGGTCACCAGCAGCGGCACCGCGTTGGGGTGGGCCAGGGCGATCCGGCGGAACGCGTGCGCGGTGCGCCGCAGAGCGGTTTCCCAATCCACATCACGGTCGCCGCTTTCGTCATCGCGGCCGGGCGCGCCGGGTACGACCAGTTCGGAGACGACGTGTTCGACGACGAGGTCGAGTAAGGCGTCCTTGCCGGCGGCGTGTCGGTAGATGCCCATCGGGTTGCGGTCAAGAGCCTGCGCGAGCCTGCGCATCGTAAGCGCCTCGACACCGCCCGCATCGATGATCTCCAGTGCGGCAACCAGCACCTGCTCGCGGGTCAGCGCCGGCGGGCGGCCCGCCGGCGGTGGCGCGGCAGGCGGCCGGGTCTGGGCGGCGTCGCTCGGCATCGATCTCCCTACTCTAGAGCTGTAAGCATACGGCGTATTGCGACATTGTCCAGATACGACTACGGTCGACGGGATATCGCATCTGGATCTCCTGGTTCAGGACGCGAGACCCGCCTCGGCGCTGTGCCGGGCATCGATCGTCACCACGAAGGAGCGCTATGGCGCGCACCACCAACCAGCCGTCCACGGCAATTCAACGCATCTCCAGCAAGGAAGCGGTGGTCGCCAAGGGGTCCGGCTCGCTCGACGAGCAGAATCAGCGGAGCGAGGACGGTCAGCTCGGCGGCAACGACGAACGCCGCGAGAACCTGACCGCCGTTCGTGACGAGCCGGACAACGAACGTAACGACTCCCGCGCCAACCGCGACGAGCGCGGCAACGTCAACGGCCGCGACGACCGCGAGTTCGGCGGGCGCCGGGACCGCGACGAGCGCGGTGACCGTCGCGCGTACGCCGAGCAGGACTCAAGGCGCGAGCAGCAGCAGGCGCTGCCGGCGGGCATGGATGCCTTTGCGCCCGTGCTGGATGCCTGGCAGCAGATCTTCAAGTCCTGGTCGGAGTTGGCGGAAACCATGGTGAAGGTGCAGCAAGACGCCTTCGCCAGCATGATCGGTGCTGCCAACACCAGTGCCAAGGACATCACGCTCGGCGGTCACCGCAAGGACGAACTTGTCTTCTCCGGGTCGCGCACCACGGCAGCGACGCCCGACCGGATCGAGCACGACCGGCGATAACCAGTAGCAGCGCCAAACCGGCTGGTCGGCTGTTCAGCAGATCTGGGCAGCCGGCCGGTGAGGTCGGGATCCTGTAGGGAACACATGGGCCCGCGCCGGCACACTCCAGCCGAGTCGCACCCGCGTACGATAGTAAACGCCCACGGTCGGCGGCGATTCGGCCGTGTGTGCATGACGGTTCGGTGTCGCCCCAGCCCCCGGTGACGCGGCCAGTACCCCAGACCGCGTACCAGGAGGCTTTCATGTCGATCAGCTCGACGGCGTCATCCGTCCCGCCCCACCGTCAGGACCAGGGCGAGCTCGCCGTCCACGACCATCGGGTCACCGTGGACGGGATGCACATCCAGTACCTGGAAGCCGGCGCCGGGCCGCCGCTGCTGCTGCTGCACGGGCACGAGCAGAGCGCCACCAGCTGGCGGTGGGTCATCCCCGCACTCGCCCGCACCCACCGGGTGCTCGCGTTGAGCCTGCCCGGTCACGGCGAATCCGCCCCGGCCGTCGGCGACTACGCCCCCGGCTCCGACCTGACCCGGTTCGTGGCCGCGTTCCTCGACACCCTGCACATCGACCCGCCGCTGAACCTGGTCGGACACTCCGCCGGCGGCGCGATCGCGCTGCGCCTGGCCGTGGCCGACCCGCAGCGCATCCAATCGTTGACCCTGGTCGACAGTGCCGGCCTCGGACCCGACGTGCACCCCCTGCTCGCCCTGGACACCATGCCGATCATCGGCGAATTGGCCATCATGATCAGCCGCCTGCCCGGGGGTGACCTGGGCCGCACCACCATGTCGACGGCGATGCTGTTCGGCCAGCCCTGGCGGGTGCCTGCCGAGTTCGTCACCGAGCACCACGCCCTCGGACGCCGCCGCGGCCAGCTCGAAGCCTCCACCGCCATGGCCCGCTCCTTGTTCGGCCCGAACGGGCAACGCCAGATCCTGCTCGACCACCTTCCCACCCTGACTACGCCGACACTGGTCATCTGGGGCGGCTGCGACTACGTCCTGCCCGCCCACCACGCCCAGACCGCGGTGAACTTGTTACCCCACGGGCGGCTGTCCGTGTTTCCCGGCTGCGGGCACCTGCCCCACATCGAGCAACCCGGCCGGTTCGCCGCTGTCCTCAGCGACTGGCTCACCGAACACCGCGACCAGCCCCACAGCGCGGCGCCGACCCCGGCCGCGTCCTCTGACCTCGGAGAAGGATCCATCATGGCGAGGCCCGAACGGCGCACGGCATGACCACCGACAGACCGACAACTGCCCCGCCGACGAGCGCCGCATATCGTGCGGCGCCTGGCCGAGTGTCTGAGGCCTACCGCAGCCAGGCCGGTGACTACGACCGGCGCACCGACGCCTTCCGGCAGTGGCGCGAACTGCTCGTCGAGCGGTTGCCCCTCCGCCACGGCGACACCGTGCTCGACGTCGGCTGCGGCACCGGGCTGTGCCTGCCGCTGCTGCAGCATAAGGTCGGCCGAACCGGGGCCATCATCGGGATCGACGCCTCCGAGCAGATGCTTGATGTGGCCGCCGCCCGCGTCGCCGAGCACGGCTGGGAGAACGTCCACTTGATCGCCGCCCCGGTCGCCACCGCGCCCATCGACGGTGTGGCGGACGCCGCCCTGTTCTGTGCGGTACATGACGTCATGCAATCCCCCGCCGCGCTGGGCAACGTGTTCGACCACCTGCGCCCCGGTGCGCCGGTCGCCGCGGCCGGCGGCAAATGGCCTGCCCCGTGGATGTGGCCGCTGCGGGCGTGGGTCACCGAGCTCCACGCACCGTTCATTACCGACTTCACCGGCTTCGACCGACCGTGGCGACAGCTGGCCGAGCACCTCCCCGATCTACAAGTCCGGGAACTGGCCTTGGGCGCCGGCTACCTCGCCCACGGACACACCCACGGCCGCTGATACCCGGACCGACTTCGACGAGTCCTGGCCCGCCTGCCGCCGCAGCGCCTCCAGCTCGACCCGCAACGCCTCGATCAACACCGCCTGCTCGGCCAGCTGGGCGGCCTGCTCGGCGCCGCCAACTCCACATAGGAGGGCGACGGCTCGGACACAGCCGGGAGTCAAACATGATCAAACACCAGACGCCAGCACCGACACACCGCAGGCCAGCCGGGGGTCTGACTGGAACGTTCCTTCCCGGTCTCGTGGCACGTCGATGGTCACTTCTCCGTCGGCGTCGGAGATCACCGTCTCCGACCGGGACCCGTTTCGCATATTCGTAGACTCGCGGCCCGGTTCAACCTGGTTTTCGGGTGCCCGAGGTTATCGTGGGCGTAGCCGTTCCCCCTGCTGCTCATGCCGGAGGTCGGCCCAGAGTCGGTCGAGCCCTCTCAGGTCAGCCGCAGACCTGGCGCAGCCTGGTACTGGGCCTGATGCCGGACGTCGTGTTGGATGAGGCTGGCTAGCGCAGTCTTCATGTTGACGCGCTGGCTCGCACCGCGGCCACTACGGCGAATACGAGCAGCGCCAGCAGCACCAGGACGAGCACGACGGGCCAAAGCAGCACGCCGAGGACAAGCGCGAGAACGATCAACACCTTCGCCTTCGTGCTCAGTCCGCCGATCGCACCCTTCACGGCTCCCCACACCGGGTTCGTGCCCGCAGCGAACGCCTTCAACAGGCCACCAGCGGCACCCACGACGACGCCACCGCGGCGGCTGGTCACGTCCTTCAGCTTCTCGCGGAGCCGGTCAACGGTCTGCAGCGCCGCGGCGACGCCCCTGTGGACCAGTGCGCCCAGCAGCTTCTGCAGGCGGCGGAGGAGACGCGTGAGCGCGCCCAGCACTTGCTGCGCAAGGCGCTGGATGAGCTGCAGGAGATGCTTCGCCTGTCGCATGACGAAGGTGAAGGCCGCCCCCATCTTGACGCGCATCGGGTGTTCGGGCCGTTGCTCGCCGCTGTCAGTTGGGCGCCCGGGCGGCCTCCGGCTCGGGGCCGAACGCGGGGTTCTGCCAGCACCCGCCGCGACGGTGTCCAGCCGAGCGGCTGCCTGACGCATCGGGTGTTCGGGCCGTTGCTCGCCGCTGTCAGTTGGGCGCCCGGGCGGCCTCCGGCTCGGGGCCGAACGCGGGGTTCTGCCAGCACCCGCCGCGACGGTGTCCAGCCGAGCGGCTGCCTGACGCATCGGGTGTTCGGGCCGTTGCTCGCCGCTGTCAGTTGGGCGCCCGGGCGGCCTCCGGCTTGGGGCCGAACGCGGGGTTCTGCCAGCACCCGCCGCGACGGTGTCCAGCCGAGCGGCTACCTGATCGACCTTCAACACGGCACGATCGACTGCGACTTTCAGAACTCGGTTGCCAACAGTTGCCAGCAACTGCCGGCCAGCGGCCTGCATCGCCTGCGTGCTGGCGTTCCGGTTCCCGGCCGGGAGGGTCTGGCTCACACCCCTGCCATTCCGGATAGAGGTCGATGTCATGGCTCGCCCCTTCCGTACGTCCCTCCAGCAATACCACCTTGCACGGCACCCATCACTCCGCGTCGGGGGAGATGCTCACCGAGCAGGAGTGCCGTCGGCCGCCACCGATCCTAGTGCCCGTCAGGCAATCGAGGGCAGGTAATCCGGCCGCGGATCTTGGAGCTGACCGTGAAGCGGTGGGTGTGCGCGGTGGTCGGCGCGTGCAGCCGTATGCCGAATGCCGCCGCTTGCCATTACCGCCTGGCGGGGCGAGTTAGGAGCCGCCGGGTTGGTCGCAGTGTCCGCCCAGGTGAGTCTTGCCGGTGGCCGCGGTCTTCCGCTAAGCGGCGGCGGACATGGTGGCCGCGCGGACGTGGCACGAGTGATCGCCTACCGGGTGGCCTCCGTATCTAGCTGCTCTAGAGCACGCAGGCCACGGAGCGGTGAGGCGCCGACCATGCTTACGTTGGCAGCCCCTCGGTGACGGACGTGATGAAACCACTGCACCTCGTCGGCTCGTGCCGCGCCCGGAGATGCCCCCCGGGCAACGGCCAGTCGGCGTAGCCTGCGGGTATCGGGCCTGCGACGGAGAGGCCGGTGACCGATGGTGTCGGACGTGTCGGTGATCGGGCGCACCGGGGTGTTGACGGTTGCGACGCGCGGGCACAGCGGGCCCGGGGAGGCGTTGGTGGGCATTCGAGGCGGCTCGGAGACGTTTCTGGCGTGGTCGAACGATCCGCTTCCACCCGGTATCAACGTGCTTGTGGTCGAATGCCGCGGCCCCCGGACCGTGGGTGTGGTCGCGTGGACGGATCCCAACGGCACGCCGCTTCGCTAGGGAGAAAACCCATGTTCGGTTATCGAGTCCCCGCACCAGACCAGGCCATGTTGATTTCAGGAGGGAAGGGTGGCACGGGCGGGACCCCGTTCCGGGTGGTGACCGGCCACGGCGCGTTCGTCCTGCCCTTCGTCCGCAAGGTCCGCTTCCTGACCCTCGCCATGTGCGAGGCCGAGGTCGCCGAGGCCTGCGTCACGCGGCAGGCCATCGCGCTGAACGTCCGCGCCGTCATCGCGTTCAAGGTCGGCAACGACGAGGAGAGCATCGTCAACGCCGCGCGCCGGTTCCTGTCCGACCAGGACCAGATGTCGGTCCTGACCGGCCGCATCTTCGCGGGCCACCTGCGGTCGATCATCGGATCGATGACCGTGGAGGAGATCGTCACCGAGCGTCAGAAGCTGGCAGGCGAGGTGCTCGACGGCTCCAAGGTGGAGATGGCGACCCTCGGGCTGAGCGTCGACTCACTGCAGATCCAGTCCATCGACGACCGGGACCTCGGATACATCAAGGCGATGGCGGCCCCGTACAACGCCGCGATCCAGCGCGAGGCCAAGATCGCTCAGGCGCAGGCCGACCGCGCAGCCGCCGAGGCCGCGCAGCTCTCGCAGCGCCAGCAGGCCGAGTACGCCCGGCAGACCGCCGTCATCCAGGCGCAGTACCGCGGCGAGATCGACACCGCGCAGGCAGAGGCGGCTCAGGCCGGACCGCTCGCCCAGGCGCAGGCCCAGCGCGAGGTGATCGCGGCGCAGACCGAACTGGCCCAACGCGCCGCCGCGCTGCGGCAACAGGAACTGGTGGCCGAGGTCGTGCGCCCCGCGGAGGCGGAGGCCGAACGGGTGCGCATCCTCGCGCTGGCCGAGGCGGAGAAGATGCGCATCCAGGCGGAGGCCGCCGCGTCGAACGATCGTGTCGCGCTCGACCGGATGCTCATCGACCAGCTTCCCGAGATCGTCCGCCAGGCCGCGCTCGGGCTCGCGGGCGCCAACGTCACCGTCCTCAACGGCGCCGACGGCCTCGGCGAGATCGCCGCCGGGCTGGTCAGCCAGGGTCTCTCGATCTTCGACGCGGTCCGACGCACGACCAACCCGCCCGGGGGCGCCGAGACCCGCGGGCCGCAGGCGGCGCCCGCTGAGCTGGCCGTCCGGCCCGGGTCCACGCCGGCGTCCGCTGCGAACGGACGGTGACGGACCGGAGGTTGATCCAACCGCGGCGCGGGCAGGCTGGCTGCGGAAGGTGGCCGGGCCACGACAGCCCCAAGCCGCAGGCCCACCGGAAGCTTCGATGACGTTGTACCTGGTCGGCTCGACCGACGCGTCCCCCGGCCCCGTACCGGATGATACGCGGTGCCGGTGCTACCCGGGCGGGATCAGCCGCAGCCCCCGCGCGCGGCGTTATCCCTCGGACATGACCGACGCGGAATGGGCGGTCATCGAGCCGGTGCTGCCCGCCCCGGCCTGGCTGGCCGGGCGCGATCGGCGCCCGACCGATCACTGCCGCCGCGATGTGGTGGACGGGATCCGGTACCTGGTCGATGTGGTGGACGGGATCCGGTACCTGGTCAAGGAGGGCATCACGTGGCGGGCGCTGCCGACCGACTTCCCACCCTGGCCGAGCGTGTACCACTACGTGTCCACGTGGCAGGACAGCGGCGCCACCCGGCAGATGCACGA
>CAWGIV010000022.1:0-58580 GCA_963822805.1 uncultured Actinomycetota bacterium
GCGCTGTGTCGCACATTGTCGTAGTGGATCTCCAGCCGCAGTGCTTCGAAGAGCTGCCTGGCCAGTGCTTCCGGGAGGGTGGCGATGTCTATTCTTACCGACGGGTTGGTTGTCGAGGAGCTCCGGGTTGGGCTGGTCGCGGCGGTTTCTACGCAGCCGTCGCACCCGCGCGGCGCGCCGATGCGCTGGTAGGCGCCTGGGACGACTGACCGGCGGTCACAGCTCGCGGCGCATGAGGACCCGTTTCGGGCTGGGCCGGTGCCGGGCCGTGAAGCCGCAGCTCGCGAAGGCGCCCTCGAACCCGACGAACGACGTCGTCGCGTCCGACCGCCCCGCGTCCGGCCATCCCGGACCGTGCTGGCTTGAGGTGTGCACGCCCGACCGGCCGCGCTCGCCTGGAAGTCGGCGCCGACGAAGCGGTGAGCCAGCAGCTCAGCACGTCCGGTGCGGTGGAGATGACCGTCGTCATGACGGCGACGCCGACGAACTCGCGTTGCAGCACCTGCGGGCCTTCGACCACGAGCACGACTGGCCGGTGCGGTTCGTAGCGGTGCGGCGGGACGGCGTGCTCACGCACGTCGTGCGCACGATGTCGTACCTCTGCACCGACGGGACCGCGCTCGCGGTGACTGGAACCGTGAGCTCCTGACCCGGCGGACGGTGAGCAGGCGCAGCCTGCTGCTGGGCGGAGCGGCCGCCGTCGCGCTGATCCACGGCGCACGGTGATGACGGTCGGGTCGGCGGTCGCGGTGCCCGCGGCCGTCGGGGTCGCCACGGGCACGGCGCGAGCCGCGAGATCAGCGGGTCAGCGGGTCAGCGGGTCAGCGGGTCAGCGCAGGGTTATCCAGATGGTCTTCAGCTCGGTGTGCTGCTGCAGGGCCTCCAGGCCCTTGGCCCCGGCCGCCGAAGCCGGACATCTTGTAGCCGCCGAACGGGGTATCGATGTCGCCTTCGGAGTAGCCGTTGACCGCGACGGTGCCAGCCCGCACGGCCCGGGCGGTCCGCAGCGCCGCGTCGATGTCGGGGGACCAGACTGTGGCGGCCAGGCCGTAGGGCGAGTCGTTCGCGATGCGCAGCGCCTCCTCCGGATCGTCGAAGGCGAGCACCGACACCACCGGCCCGAAGATCTCCTCACGGGCCGGCGTCGATCGCCTCGGTGACCGCCAACTCCTCGCCGTTTGGCCTCGATCAGGTCGGCGAAGCCGAGCAACATGGACTTGTGGTCGACGGGATCGACCCGGCTCCGAGCCCCGCCCTCGAACGCGGCCCGGGCGGTCCGCAGGCCACGGCCCGATCGACGTCAGTCTCGCCGCAAGCGGCGATCTTCGCGATCACCTCGCCGGTGGCGGGAGCGAAGCTGACCACCATGATCGCCGTGGGCGACATCTACGCGAACGAGCCCATTTGGATCGGCTTGCCGTCGGGCTGGTGGCGCACATCATTGTCAGCGACCCGACCGACTCGACCATGCTGGCGAGTGGAACCGGCGCAGCAATGGCACGGGCAGCAGCGTCGCCACGCCGCACCCACGAACCGACCGACCCACCTACCGGCACCCTCCCGAGCAGGCGGCGCTGGCGCCACCCTGGCGGTCATGTCGGCTGGGTTGGCCGGCTGCGCAGACGCGCCAGCAGACGAGGACCACGGACCATGCGGCATTATGAGGGCATGGAGCTGCGGCTGGGGCATACCTTGGACGACGATTTCGTCGCCCGCTTCGCGGCCACCCACGGCATCCGCCGCCTCGCCCTCTACGGGTCCGCCCTCCGCCCGGACTTCACCGCCGCCAGCGACATCGACCTGCTCGTCGAGTTCCAGCCCGGCCACACACCCGGCCTCCTACACCTCGCCGAGATGGAACTCGAACTCGAAGCCGTCCTCGGCCGCAAGGTCGAACTGCGGACACCCGAAGATCTCAGCCCCTACTTCCGCGACACCGTCACCGCCACGGCACGGCCCCTCTATGCAGCCTGACGACCGCAACCGACTCCGACACCTGACCGACGCCGCGGCCAAGGCCGTCGCATACGCCCGCCGACAAACGGCGATCCGATCTGGACGACGACGAACTGCTCCGCCTGGCGCTCACCAAGCTGGTGGAGATCGTCGGCGAGGCGGCCAAGAGCATCAGCCCGGCAATGCAGGCGTCCCTACCCGCGGTTCCCTGGCGCGCAGCAGCCCGGATGCGCGACCGGCTCATCCACGACTACTTCGACATCAACCTGGACATCCTCTGGCAGACAGTCACCAGTGATCTGCCCAAGATGCTCGCCGCACTACCGGACCAGGAGCACGATGGCCTACCGCCCGGCTCGTGACCCGTCCCGCCGGTATCCGTTCCGACGCCGCTTGGCATGAACTGAGGCGACGCCGAACCGCAAGCCGTTGACCTGCACGTTTGGGTTCGCACAATGCCAAGTTGGGTGGACCGCCGCCGATCTGCCGTTATCACGGCCGACCTCTATGCCTCCCGGCGCGCAGACATCGCGTGAACCTTATCGTCCTCGACACCGACGTCGCCTCGGCCCTACTCCGCCGACGCGCACCCGACGCCGTCGCCCGCCAGCTCGCCGGGCAGGTCCGGCGATCCGTTCGTCACGGTCGGCGAGGGACGCTCGCGCGCAAGTGGGGGCCGCGCAGCCTGCAGGCGATGCGAACCTTCTTGGCCGGGCTCGTCGTGCTTCCTTACGAAGGTCGCGTTGGCGCCCGCTGCGGCGAAGTCCAGGCATACGCCCAGCTCCGCAGCTGACAGCAGCCAACCCCGACCGACGAACGACAGCTGGATCACCGCCTGCTGCCTCGGACGCGATCTCCCGCTGGCGACGCGCACCATCAAGGACTTCATCGACTTCGAGCACACGAAGGCCTCGAACTCCTCCGGTAACCGATCTTCGTCGTGGAATGTCTCGTGTAACGAACTACAGCACACAGGGACCGTCCTGGATTAGAGCCTCGGCTGCGGTGGCTCCGGCGGAGTTGTCCCGTTGTCGAGAAGCGGTACGGATGTGTCCTCACCGTCGCCCGACGCCACCTGCGACCTGTTCGCTGGGGGAGCTTCTGGATCTGGCCCTGAGACTCGGGCGCCGGCGACCGTGCGTAAGGCTGTCAGCAATGAGGGGTCGTCGGCCCCGACGAACTC
Source organism: uncultured Actinomycetota bacterium (assembly GCA_963822805.1). Taxonomy (GTDB): domain Bacteria; phylum Actinomycetota; class Actinomycetes; order Mycobacteriales; family Pseudonocardiaceae; genus Pseudonocardia. The sequence goes on from CAWGIV010000022.1 coordinate 3,140, forward strand.
CCAGGCCCGGGCGATACCGAGCGCGAACAGGACGATTACGACGATTGAGAGGTTATCCACTTGCCCGAAGTCCGCGGGTCGGGTTTTTATATTCCATCCGCTCCACACCTGTAACGCGAAGAGAAAGCCCTGGCCGAGCAGGAGCAGCACACCGCGTGCGAGAGCTCGGGGACGGTCCCGGCCCTGGACAGCCAGTAAGGCCAAGAGCGTCAGAATGCTGACTAGCCCGATGGCGCCGAGCACGATCGACGCCTCGCCAAAGCCTCCCCGGGGGCGCAGCGCGAGCAACGAGAGGAAAAGCGTGTTCAGGAATGCCGTCAATGCGGCGATCGCCCGAAGCCGGGTTGTGATGTGGGCGGTGCGTGCCGCTGCCTCCGGGCGAACGGAGACGACCACGAAGAGTAGCCCGATGAGCGCTCCGGCCACCGTCGCGGCGGTGACGAAGAACTCGCGGTAGTCATCAGGCACCACGTCGACGCAGCGTAGCGGTCGAGTTCAAATCGATCTTTGTCAACCGCTTGACCTCTCGACCGGTGGAACATCACTCGCGCACCGCCGGGGCGCCGGTGGGGCGAACGCCGGTCGTGGAGCTCACCGGGGAACGCACAGGCCCGGCATCGAGCAGACTCGCGGCCCCCTGCACGACCACCCGGACGTTGCGCCGGTTCCACACCGGGTTGGCCGCCATCCGGTCCGAGCGCGACACGCACGCGCTGATGTGCTTGAGCCAGCCGAGCAGGACCAGCACCTCGGGAGCGAGGATGCTGCCGCCGAGTGCGGACTGGCACCCGACGAGCACCTCCGCCTCGGCCCGCGGCACGCCCCCGAGCCACCGCAGCACCACCGGGCCGAACTCCTCGCCTGCGGCCATCGCTTCCGCCATCGGCACGAACGTCGCGACGTCGAGCACGGACAGGCCGTCCGGACTTGCGGTGCACCAGTCGATGATCGCGCTCACCTGCCCGTTCGGTGCCGCCAGCAGGTTCACCGGCAGGTAGTCACCGTGGGCCCAGCCGACCCCGACGACCTGGCCACGCAGGCGGGCGTCCAGCAGCGCGGCGACACTGCTCGCTTCGGTCCGCAGCCCGGCAGGCAGCGTGCCGGAGATCGCGTCGATCGGGCCGTGTACCCATTCGTCGAGTACGGCGTCGTCGACGCGGCGCAGGGTGGCCGTGTGCCGGTGCAGCTCGCTGATCGCGCTCACCGCGCTGGACAGGAACACGCCGCGGCGGGCCGGGTCCGCCAGCGCGTCGGGGCCGGGTCCGCCGGGCATCAGGGTCTCGGTGATGCAGTAGATCTCGCCGACCTCGGCGGTGCCGACCACGCGAGGGATGAGCGATGTCCAGTCCTGCAGTCGCGGGTCGGCGTGCAGCGCCGCCAGCGCCGACGTCTGCTGACGCAGCTCGACCTGCCCGTTCGCGGTGTCGGCGGCCTTGAGCAAGGCTCGGTGCTCGCCTGCAGGCCCGATCGTGACCACGACCGTCTCGGAGCCCCCGGCCATGTGCGAGCCGATCACCCAGTCGGCGGGCGCTCCAACGCGCCGCAGGCCGTCCCGGCCGACCCGGCGCAGCAGGGCCGCCCTGCGGACGGCCTCGATCCACCTGCCCGGCGGGCCGGGAACCCACGGCGCGTTCGTGATCAGCACGACGACCGCGACACCGCACTGCGCGAGCAGCCAGGCCAACCCCACGGCCAGGACGCCCAGGTGCGGCATGAGCAGCCAGGCCAACCCGATCGTGAGCACCGACAGGGAAGTCGGCACACCAAACTGCACGCCGCGCCGCTGCCGCACACGAGCTGTGCTCGTGGCTGCGGCAGTGATCACATTGGGCATCGCGGACAGTGCGATAAACGCGAGCGCCCCGGCGCCGGTGGCGGCGTAGGACGGCCCGAACACCGCGAGCACCAGCGGTGCGCCGAGGGCCAACACCAGCGCGACCGGGGTCACCAGCAGCAGCCCACGGCGCACGGTCTCCCGCCGCGCCTGCTCGACCTTCCCCGGGTCGGCGGCGCTGTGCGCGATCATCGACTGACCCATGCCGGACGGCACCATGTACAACGCCAGGCCGAACTGCCAGACCATGCCGTACGCGGCAGCAGCCGCCGCGCCGAGACGGTCCAGCACCAGCACCGGCAGCCCCATCATCGCCGCCTGCCAAAACAGCGCGCCCACGTAGTCGGCGCCGATGAACCGGCCCACGGCACCCACGGTGATCGGCACCGCCCGGTCGACGGTCTTCACGCCATGCGCGGGCAGCAGCCGGACCAGCAGCCACAGGTTGATCGGCAGCACGATCAGGCCAGTGGCCACCACCCACGACAGTGCGATCCCGCCGGGCACCGCCGCGAAGATGACCGCGACGAGCAAGCCGATCTTGAGCACCGAGAAGACGAGATTCTCGATCGGCACGACGGTGGCCCTGCCGACCGCGGTCAGGACGTAGTCCTGCACGCTGAACAGCGTCCAGACCGGGCAGCTCACGGCGAAGAACGCAACCAGCGTGCCGTAGCCGGCCACGTCGATCAGCTTCGGCGCCCACCAGATCGCACCGAGCCCGAAACCGGCCCCCGCAAGGCCTGACAGCGTGATCGCCACGAGGTAGCCGAACACCACGAGCCTGCGAGCCGCGGTGCCTGCCACCGGCACGAACCGCAGCAGAGCCTGCGACATGTTCAGATGCGCGACGCCCCCCACCAACATCATCGACGACACCATCACCGCGTTCACGCCCACGACGTCGGCCGGGAAGACCTGCGCAGCCAGCACCCAATAGAGCAGCCCGACGCCCGACGACATCCCGGAGCTCACCACCAGCGCAAGTCCGTCCCGGTGCTGCGGCGCCCGCCACCCCGCCAGCAGGCCTCTCACTCGCGCGACCGCCACCGCCATGTGCGCTCCCTCAGGGAAATCCGTACCCCACGCGATCGTGAACAGAGCATGGACACCACCCGGGCGGTGGCTGTCAGCGGATCATCCTGCCCGAGTGCCAGATCGGTCCGCCCCCGCCCCCGGTCGGCGGGCTCGGCCGCTTTTGCATGAGCCTGGCTTTTTCTACAACAGCAGTGCGGAAGTATCATGGTTTCATGGCCGACGCTCTGGTAGACGCGGCCCCCAGCGTCGCGGTCAGCGGTCGGCGTGCTGCGGTGCTGGCGCGGCTGCGGGAGTCGCCGCAACCGCTGAGCGCGGCGCAGGTCGCCGAGCAGCTGAGCCTGCATCCCAACACCGCGCGGTTTCATCTGGACGGGTTGGTCGAAGACCGTCTGGTCGAGCGCAGCACCGAACAACGGCAGACCCCTGGGCGCCCGCGCATCGTCTACCGCCCCCGGGCTCAGATTCCGGGTGATCGCAGCTACGGCTTGCTGGCCGAGATCCTGACCGGCCTGGTGGCTTCCCTGGACGGCGCACGCCCCGCGGCGATCGAGGCGGGCCGGGCGTGGGGCAAGCACCTGGTCGAGCGCTCGCCGCCGTCGGAGCAGGTCGGGCCCGAGGAGGCGATCGCCCGCCTGCGCCGGATGCTCGAGGCGGTCGGTTTCCAGCCGCAGCTGCACACCGGAGTGGACGGTCCGCAGGTCGAGCTGCACAACTGCCCGTTCCGGGAGGTCGCCATCCGGCACACCGACGTGGTCTGCGCCATCCACCTGGGAATGATGCAGGGGGCCCTCGCCGAACAAGGGGCGCCGGTGGACGCCGAGTCGATCGAACCTTTCGTCACCCCCACACTCTGTGTCGCACAGTTGCGCGCACCTGCCGGTCTGGTGCTTTCCGACGCCCCGGGCTGACGATCAGTTGCCGCCACGGACTCGACGCCGTGGGTTCGGCTGCCCTAGCGTGAGAACCGCCCATCGTTGCCTGCTTGAACCGATGGGGAACAGGTGCGTCAGCGTCCTCAAATCACTGGAGCGTGGGATGAACTCTCGCCGGACCGACTGGTCCCTCGACGACCTCGACCGCGGGACGGTCCTCACCGCAGCTGTCTTGGTGGGGATCGGCAGCCTCCTCGGCGTCGCCGGGGTCTCGGTCGGCTGCGTCGCAGTGATCGGCGCCTGTCGGCGCTGGTACCGCCGAGCGGACCTGTCGCCTCAGGAGCTCGCGCGGCTGAAGTGGGAGCAGGCCAGGGCAGCCGCCAGCGCAGGCGCAGGCGCCTGGCAGGAGCTGGAGTCGAAGTACGCCCCTCGCAGTGCGCGTGCGGACTCCTGAGCTGCAGCTCGTTCAGAACGTGGTGCCGACCCTGCGCCAGCGACGGCCGCCCGTGCCCGGCTCGTTCGGGTGTTTGGTGCCGCGGGAGCGGTAGACGATGAAAGGGCGCCACAGGTACCAGAGCGGGTAGCTCCACGCGTGCACGAGGCGGGTGAACGGCCACACGAGGAACAGCAGCCACGCCGCGATCGCGTGGATCTGGAAGATCAGCGGCGCCTGCTCCGCGACGGCCACGTTCGCGGTGCCGGTGAACAGGCTGCGGAACCAGATCGAGATCGTCTCCCGGTATTCGTGTCCCAGCTGGGTGTTCATCGCGGTCGTGATGATGCCGAGCGCGACCATGATGCCGAGCAGGATCAGCGCGACCCAGTCGACCGGGCTGGTGGTGGCGCGCACCCGCGGCACGAACAGCCGCCGGGTCGCCAGTATCCCCACGCCGATGATCACCAGGGCCGCGGCGACCAGCCCCGCCGTGGCCGAGAACAGGTGGTAGACGTGCTCGGGGATGCCGATCGCGTCGATCCACGACTTGGGGATCAGGATGCCCAGGACGTGCCCGAAGATCGCGGCGAACGCGCCGTAGTGGAACAGCGGCGCGCCCCACTTCAGCCTGCGCCGTTCCAGCAGCTCGGTCGAATAGCTCGTCCACCCGAAGCGGTCGTAGCGCCACCGCCAGATGTGCCCGAGCACGAAGATCGCCATCGCGACGTAGGGCAGGATGACCCACCAGAAGTACGCCCAGGCCGTGCTCACCGCGCCCCCTTCGTTCCGTGGTACTCCATGCCCATGAACTCGGGCGGCGCGAACGGCTCCAGGCCGACCTCCTCGCGCGGAGGGCCGTCCGTCCAGTGCTCGCGCACCAGTTCCTGCTCCCGCTTGCGCATCCTCGGCAGCTCGGCGCAGACGGCCTCGACGACGTGCGCGTACGGCGACCCCGCCTGGTCCAGCCCCCGGCGCAACAGTTCCAGATCGGCGCGGCAGCTGCGCAGGAGGTCGACCCCGGCAGGCGCGAGCGCGGCGAACTCGAGCACGAGCGGAAGGTAGTCGGGCAGCTCCGCATCGGTGGGCGCGAACCGCGCCCGTCGGTAGGAGGCCTTGAAGCGCAGCATGGCCATCCCACGCTTGCGGGTGTCGCCGTAGCGATAGTAGGTGAGGTACAGCGCGCAGCGACGGCGCAGGTCGAAGGTCTGCACGTAGTGCTGCGCCACCTCGGTCGGGGGGGTGGCCCGCAGCCAGGCCAGGAAGTGCGCGAACGGGCCCCGGCTGGCCCGCGGGCAGTGCGCGGCCACGTCGTCCAGGACGTCCAGGCCGTCGAAGAGCGCGGCGCTCGGGTACTGCAACAGCACCGAGGCCAGCTTGTAGGCACCCACCTCCGCGGCGCCCGCCACGCTCATGGTGTGCCGCGCTCGGGGAACAGGTACGGGGCGCTGCCGCGGCCGTCCCACCCGAGCAGGTTGAAGTGCCTGCGCCCGTCCGCGCCGGTGACCGTGTGGCTGCCGCCCGCCTCCCCGGCCGGATGGAACGACTGCTCGGTGCCCGGCGGTCCGCCCATGCCGGGACCGCCCTCGGTGTCGAGGCTGCAGAACATCTGCTCGTGCTGGGACATCAGCCGCCCCGCGTCCTCGGCGTGCGCGGGCGGTACCACGTAGCGGTCGTCGTACTTGGCGATCGCGAGCAGCCGGTACAGGTCGGCGAGCTCGGCGGGGGTCGCCCCCACGGCCGCCGACAGCTCGGGTTTCGGCGCCAGCCCCAGCTGCTCGGCCCGCATCTGCGCCCGGATCGCGGCGAGCTTGCGCAGCACCCGGCGCACGCCGTCAACGTCACCGGCGGTGAACAGGCTGGCCAGGTAGGCCAACGGGATCCGCAACGAGTCGATGGTGGCGAAGACGTGGTCCGGGTCCGCCTCCTCGTAGCCCGCCGCGTGCACGACGTCCGCCACCGGCGACAGCGGTGGGATGTACCAGACCATCGGCATGGTGCGGTACTCCGGGTGCAGCGGCAGCGCGACCCGGTGCTTGGCGGCCAGCGCGTAAACCGGCGAGCGGCGGGCCGCCTGGATCCAGTCGTGCGGGATGCCCTGCTCGGCGGCCGCCCGCTGCACCGCGGGATCCTCGGGGTCGAGGAACAACGACAGCTGCGCCTCGTACAGGTCCTGCTCGTTCGGCGTGGCCGCCGCCTCCAGGACCTTGTCCGCGTCGTAGAGCACCAGCCCGAGGTAGCGCAGCCTGCCCACGCAGGTCTCGGAGCAGACGGTCGGCTGGCCGATCTCGATCCGCGGTGCGCACAGCGTGCACTTCTCCGCCTTGCCCGTGCGATGGTTGAAGTAGACCTTCTTGTACGGGCAGCCGGAGACGCAGAACCGCCAGCCACGGCACCGGTCCTGGTCGACGAGAACGATGCCGTCCTCCTCGCGCTTGTACATCGCCCCGGACGGGCAGGAGGCCACGCACGACGGGTTGAGGCAGTGCTCGCAGATGCGCGGCAGGTAGAACATGAACGCGCGCTCGAACTCCATCAGCACGTGCTCGTCCATGTGCTCGAGGTTCGGGTCGGCGGCGGCGTGCACGGTGGCGCCGGCCAGGTCGTCCTCCCAGTTGCTGCCCCACTGCATGGTCATCTTCCGGCCGGTCAGCGCCGAATGCGAACTGGCGGTGGGGTTCAGGTCGCCCAGGGGCGCTTCGATCAACCGCTGGTAGTCGTAGGTCCACGGCTCGCCGTAGTCGTCGATCGTGGGCAGCTCGGGGTTGTAGAAGATGGACAGCAGCTTGCGCAGCCTGCCGCCTGCCCGTAGCTGCAGCCGCCCCTTGCGGTCCAGCATCCAGCCGCCCTTGAAGTGCTCCTGGTCCTCGTAGCGGCGCGGATAGCCGGAGCCTGGCTTGGTCTCCACGTTGTTGAAGTAGACGTACTCGGTGCCGGGCCGGTTGGTCCACACCTGCTTGCAGGTGACCGTGCAGGTGTGGCATCCGATGCACTTGTCGAGGTTCATCACCATCGACATCTGGGCCATCACCCGCATGTGTCGCTGCCTCCCCCGGACATCAGAACTGCCATCAGAACTCCACCTGCTGGGACCGGCGCCGGATGACGGTGATCTCGTCACGCTGGTTGCCGGTGGGCCCGTAGTAGTTGAACCCGTAGGAGAACTGGGCGTAGCCCCCGATCATGTGCGTCGGCTTGATCACCAGCCGGGTGAGCGAGTTGTCCCCGCCGCCGCCGTATCCGGAGATCTCCGACTTCGGGATCATCAGGTGCCGGTCCTTGGCGTGGTACATGTACACCGTGCCCTCCGGCATCCGGTGGCTGACCACGGCCCGGCAGGCCACCACCCCGTTGCGGTTGAACGCCTCGATCCAGTCGTTGTCCGAGACCCCGATCTTCGCGGCGTCCAGGGGGCTCATCCAGATCACCGGACCGCCGCGGAACAGCCGCAGCATGTGCAGGTTGTCCTGGTACTCCGAGTGGATCGACCACTTCGAGTGCGGAGTGAGGTACCGGACGGTGATCTCCGGCCGTTCGGGGTCGCCCTCCCCCTGTTCGCCGAAGTGCCGGAGGTAGTTCAGCGGTGGCCGGTACACGGGCAACGCCTCTCCGTACTCGTGGATCCAGTCGTGATCGAGGTAGAAGTGCATCCGCCCGGTGAGCGTGTGCCACGGCTTGAGCCGCTCGACGTTGACCACGAACGGCGAGTAGCGCCGCCCGCCGGTCTCGCTGCCCGACCACTCCGGGGACGTGATCACCGCGCGCGGCTGCACCTGGGTGTCGGCGAAGCTGATCCGCTCCCCCATGCGCTCCTCGGCCAGGTCGGCCAACGGGACGCCGGTGCGCCGCTCGAGCGCCTTCCAGCCCGCGACGGCGACCTCGCCGTTGGTGGCGCCCGACAGCGCGAGGATGCCTTCGGCGAGGTGGATGTCGCGGGTGAGCGCGGGCCGCCCGTCGGCCACCCCCCCGCGGACCGTGCCGTTGGTGCGCCGCAGGTACTCCACCGCCCGGTCCGGCTTGACGTTGACGCCCTTGACCGACGTACCGAGCTTGTCGATCAACGGGCCCAGCGCGGCCATCTTCTCCGCGACCCGGGCATAGTCCCGTTCGATGGTGACGAACCGCGGCATGGTGATGCCCGGGACCGGCGCGCACTCGCCTCTCGTCCAGTCCTGCACGCGACCGCCGGGCTGGGCCGTCTCGTCGGCGCTGTCGTGCATCAACGGGACGGCGAGCACGTCGGTGCGGGTGCCCAGATGGCCCGCGGCCAGCCGGGAGAACTCCCGCCCGATCGTCGCGAAGGTGTCGAAGTCGGTGCGGGCCTCCCACGGCGGGGCGATCGCCGGGTTGAACGAGTGCACGAACGGGTGCATGTCGGTGGTGGAGATGTCGTGCTTCTCGTACCAGGTGGCCGCGGGCAGCACGACGTCGGCGTAGCTGCAGGTGCTGGTCATCCGGAAGTCGATCGCGATGGCCAGGTCGAGCTTGGCGCGCGGCGCCTCGTCGCGCCATCTGACCTCCGCCGGGCGCAGGTGCGGGGGGCACTCCTGCGCGCGGACAGCGTCCTCGATCCCGAGCAGGTGGCGCATGAAGTACTCCATGCCCTTGCCCGAGGATCCGAGCAGGTTGGCCCGCCACACGGTCATCACCCGGGGGAAGTTGGCCGGGTTGTCCGGGTCGGTGTCGGCGAAGTGCAGCCGCCCGGAGCGCAGCTCTTCGACGATGTGCTCGCCCACCGGCTTGCCTGCCCGTGCGGCGTCGTCGGCCACGTCGAGCGGGTTGCGGTCGAACGTCGGGTGCGATGGGGTCCACCCGAGCCTGGCGGCCTGAGCGAGGCAGTCGGCGAACGTGCGGCCGGTGAAGGTTCCGCGCCCGAGCGGGCTGGCGAGCTGCGCGGCGTCGAAGTTCTCGTAGCGCCACTGGTCGGTGTGCAGGTAGAAGAACGACGTGCCGGTCATGTGCCGGGTGGGCCGCTGCCAGTCGAGGGCGAACGCGAGGTTCTGGAACCCGGTGAGCGGACGCACCTTCTCCTGGCCGACGTAGTGCGCCCAGCCGCCGCCGTTGACGCCCTGGCAGCCGCACAACATGATCAGGGTGAGGAAGGTGCGGTAGATCTGGTCGGAGTGGTACCAGTGGTTGGTGCCCGCCCCCATCGCGATCATCGAGCGGCCGTGGGACAGCTCGGCGTTGCGGGCGAACTCGCGCGCCACCCGCGCGGCGGCGGCCGCGGGCACCGAGGTGATCGCCTCCTGCCAGGCCGGGGTGCCCGGCTGGTGCGGATCGTCGTACCCGGTGGGCCACTCGCCGGGCAGGCCGTCTCGCGGCACGGCGTAGCGGGCCATCAGCAGGTCGAAGACGGTGGTCACCAGCCGGTCCGCGACCCGCACGGCCGGCACGCCGCGGCGCACGACCGAGCCGCCCTCGGTCTCGCCGACGTCGAAGCGGGGCAGGTCCACCGGGACGGCCTGGCCGTCCCGCCCGTAGACGGTGAGCAGCGGGTCCACGTCGCCCAGGTCGAGGTTCCACCGGCCCTCGCCGTCGGCGGTGTACCGGAAGCCCACCGAGCCGTTCGGGACCACGGGCTGCCCGGCCCCGTCCAGCAGGACGGTCTTGTGGGCCGCGCCGTCCTCCGTGGCACCGAGGTCGGCGGCGGTGAGGAAATGGTCGGGGACGTACGCGTCGCCGCGCTCGCGGAGCGTGACCAGGAACGGCAGGTCGGTGTAGCGCTTGACGTAGTCGGTGAAGTAGTCGACCCGGCGGTCGCGGAAGAACTCGGTGAGGATCACGTGACCCATCGCCATCGCGAGCGCGCCGTCGGTGCCCGGGGCGGCGGCCAGCCAGTCGTCGGCGAACTTCGTGTGGTCGGAGTAGTCCGGGCTGACCACCACCACCTTCTGGCCGCGGTAGCGCGCCTCGGTCATGAAGTGCGCGTCCGGGGTGCGGGTGATCGGGAGGTTGGTGCCCCAGATGATCAGGTAGCCTGCGTTCCACCAGTCGCCGGACTCGGGTACGTCGGTCTGGTCGCCGAACACCTGCGGCGAGGCGGGCGGCAGGTCGGCGTACCAGTCGTAGAACGAGAGGATCGTGCCGCCGATCATGGAAAGAAACCGGGTGCCCGCCGAGTAGGACACTTGCGACATGGCCGGGATCGGGGAGAACCCCACACAGCGGTCGGGCCCGTACTCCTTGATCGTGTGCACGTGCGCCGCGGCGACCAGCTCGCTGACCTCCGGCCAGCTCGCCCGGACGAACCCGCCCTTTCCCCGGTAGTGCTTGTAGCGGTCCTTGAGCTCCGGGTCGCCGCTGATCTCGGCCCAGGCCGCGACCGGGTCCGCGATCCGCGCGCGCGTCTCGCGCCACAGCTGCAGCAGCGGGCCGCGCACGTAGGGGTAGCGCACCCGCGAGGGCGAGTAGGTGTACCAGGAGAACGACGCTCCGCGCGGGCAGCCGCGCGGCTCGTACTCCGGGGAGTCCGGCCCCACCGACGGGTAGTCGGTCTGCTGCGTCTCCCACGTGATGATGCCGTCCTTGACGTACACCTTCCAGGAGCACGACCCGGTGCAGTTGACCCCGTGCGTGGACCGGACCACCTTGTCGTGTCGCCAGCGCTCGTGCCAGAACTCCTCGGCCTCACGGCCGCCCTTGCGGTGCAGCTCCCGATAGTCGGGCGTCGGCTTGCCGGGTGTGAAGAACTGCGCGCCCCGCAACAACCGCTCGATGGGTGCACCACCGGGCAGCAACGGAGCCAGCAGCTCACCGCGGTCACCGGTCATGAAGCCGCCCTTCGTCAGTCGCCGCACCCGGACGATGCCTGCCTAGCACAAGCCACCGACATCCACACCATGGCCGAGCCCCACGCCGTGGCGTCGGACACCACACCGACTTGCCCGGCCGAGTTTACACAGCGCAGACTTGTTGAAACATAGACTTGGCGAAACTCTGGAGCATGGAGGACTCGGATGGCGGACGACCAGACGGTGGAGCGGGAACTCGATGTGCGGCCACTGCGCAAGCCCGACAGGCACCCGACCATCTTCGCTGCCTACGCCGACCTGCCCGTCGGTGGATCGTTCGTGCTGGTGAACGACCACAACCCGGTGCACCTGCGCGAGGAGTTCGAGGCCGACCTTTCGGGTGGATTCGACTGGGAGTACCTGGCGCGCGAGCCGCGCAATTGGCGAATCCGCATCACGAAGCTCGCCACCACCGCTCTCCCGCGAATCCTTGTCAATACGACGGACGTCGCCGCGCGCTCAGGTGAACCGGATGTCGCCGGGGCGGTGTGGAAGCTGCAGGCCCGCGAGCGCGACCTGGACTCCAACATCATCGCGCTGCCACCCGGCCGCATCATCGAGGCGCACGCAGGCCCCGACCTCGATGTCCTCATTCACGTACTGGCCGGCTCCGGGCAGCTCGCCACGGAGCACGGCACCCTGGACCTGCTGCCCGGTGCCCTGCTGTGGCTGCCCCGCCGATCTCGACGCCAGTTCACCGCCGGACCGGGTGGGCTGCGCTACCTCACCGTCCACCAACGCCGCCAGGCACTGGTCCTGAAGACCGCAGGCGAGCGGCGGGCAGGCTGAAGGACAGGCCATGATCGACACCGAGCTGCCGTCCGCACCACCCGTCAGCGCATTGACCCGCGGCTTCGCCGCGTGCCTCGCATCCGTGACGGAGGTGCCGGTGACCGAGATGCCCCTGCCCGCCACCGACCTCCACCACGCCCTCGGCGCATGGCGGACGTGGCTGGCCGAGCACGGCTCCGGGCTGGTGCCCATCGCCGACCCGACCCGATTTCAGTGGGCAGGCTGGTGGATCGCTGTCGTGTCGAACCCTGACATCGTCCCGACCACGACCGCGCCGGACGAACCCGAGGTGGCGGCCCTGGCGTTCGGCACTCCACCCGGGATTGTGCTCAGCCCCCAGACCCCGACTCTGCTCGGCCGGGCCACGCGGGACCTCCCCATAACGGCCGCATACGCCGTCGCCGCACTCGATCCGGTGCTTCGCCCGGCCTCGACCCCCGCGCAGCCGGACCTGACCGGCAGCGTCGAAGGGCTGGCCATCGCGCCCGCGGCCGAAGCCCCCATGCAGCTCGTGACCGTCGCCAAGGCCTCCGCAGGCCGCGGACTCGGCGGGGACCGCTATGCGGCAGGCGCAGGCACCTTCAGCCCCCGCGGCGACCGGCGCCCCGGCTACGACCTGACCCTGATCGCCGCCGAGGTCCTCGACGAGCTCACCGCGGCGGGCCACATCGTCGATTTCGCCCGCTCCCGACGCAACGTCCTCACCCGGGGCATCGATGTCAACGCTCTGGTCGGCCGCACTTTCCACATCGGCGAGGTCGTCTGTCGAGGCCGTCGACTCTGCGAGCCCTGCGTACACCTGGACCGCCTCAGCGGACCAGGACTGCTGCGGCCACTCATCCACCGCGGCGGCCTGCGCGCCGACATCCTCACCGACGGCGAAATTCAACTCGGAGCGCCAATCCGAGTCGGATGAGCTTGCGTCAAAGGCAGGCTCACGTCAGGAACTTCAGCCCCACCACGCCGGCCACGATCGCGAACAGGCACAGCAGGCGCGTCAACGTCGTCGGCTCCCCGAGCGCCACCATCCCGTACGCCGCGGTGCCCACCGCACCAATACCGACCCAGATCGCGTAGCCGGTACCGACGGGGATCGACCGCAGCGCGTAGGCCAGGCCGGTCATGCTCAGGACGAGGGCCAGGCCGAAAACGACCGACGGGACCAGTCGGGTGAACCCCTTGGACTGGGACAGGGCCGCAGCCCACACCGTCTCCAGCACGCCCGAGACGAGAAGAGCAATCCAGGCCATGACCACGCACCTCCACAGAGGCGTCGTCTTGTCGGGCCGGGTACGACGCGCTCGTCCGGGGAGGCCGCATGGCGCAGCTCCGAGATCAACCTAGCAACGGCACTCTGCCTCGACCAGCGATGGTGACCGGTCTGACCCGGGCGCGACCATGATCTCCGCGACCCGGACAGGAGGCCGGTCGCGGCGACCGTGAGGTGCGGCTCGCACCGATCTTCGCGGGTAGGGGTGAGGTCCGATGCGGAAGATCCGCGCCGCCATCGTCGGGACCGGTTTCATCGGCCCGGTCCATGCCCAAACCATCACCGTCGTTGTTGGTGAGCTCGTCGCTGTCGTGGGCTCCACCCCCGAGAAGCGCCGCCGGGCCGCCACCGCATTCGGCGACATCGGCGTGCACTGGTGCGAGGTTTCGCCGCCAGCGATGATCGCCGGAAGTGGGACATGACCGCCATATTTGGCGCGCATGTCCCATTTCCGGCGATCAACACGCTGATGAAACCCCGCTGAGGTTCCCCTCGGGCGTCGTCCGCAATCCGCGGCGAACAGCCCGACGGCCTGCCCGTTTTCGCCGACGGCCTGCGCGCGGCCCAGATCACCGACGGCGACATGAGCTTGAAGCCGTTGTCCATGACCAGGTCGATTCCCTTGGCGCCGGTCACGCGAGCTCCAAAGCGATCTCGATCATCTTGGTGAACGCCGTTTGGCGCTCCTCCGGGGTGATGTGCGAGTCGGCGAGGATGTTGTCGCTGACGGTGAAGATGCCCAGCGCATCCACTCCCGCGGCCGCGGCGTTGGCGAACAGGCCTGCGGCCTCCATCTCGACGGCGAGGATGCCCATCGTCGCCCATCTGCCGAGCGCGTCGGCATCGGCGTTGTAGAAGATGTCCGAGGAAAGGATGCTGCCGACGTGGTTGTGCTGCCCGTGTTCGTCGGCGATGCGCTTGGCCTTTCCAGCAGGCGGTATGGGGACAGCGGCACATAGGTTCCGGGCACGCCGAACTGGCTCACGTAGTTCGAGTCGGTCGAGGCGCCCTGGGCGATGATGATGTCGTAGAGACCGATGCCTTCCCGGATGGCGCCGCAGCTGCCGATGCGGATCAGGTTCTTCACGTCGATGTGGGGGTGGTCGTGGTGGTCATGCGGTGGTGGACTCCTTCGTCGTCGGCAGGGCGTCAGAGCCCGAGCAGGGCGGTGAGATCGGTCTTGATCGCCGCGATGCGCTCGGCCGCCGCCGCCCGGGGCACGTCGTCGCCGTCGCAGGGCGCAATGACTTCGAGATAGCACTTGAGCTTGGGTTCGGTGCCCGACGGTCGCACGATCACACGGTCGTCGGCCGCGGTCCGATAGAGCAGGCCGTCGGTGGGCGGCAGGTCGGCACTGCCCTCGGCCAGATCGCGGAACTCGACCAGCGGCGATCCGGCGAGGGCCTTGACGTCTGTCGAGCGCAACCGCGCCATCGCATCGGTGATCAGGGTGCGGTCGGAGACCCGAAAACTCAGGTGCGAAGTGGCATGCAGCCCGTGGATGCGCGCCAGTTCGTCCAGCAGGTCCTCCGGCGTCCGGCCCTGCTGGGCGAGGTCCTCGACCAGGGTGACGACGCGGACCGCGGCGCCGACACCGTCCTTGTCGCGCACTGCGGGCGGGTCGGTGCAGTAGCCGATGGCTTCCTCATAACCGAACCGGATCCCGGGCGTGCGCGCGATCCACTTGAAACCGGTCAGGGTGACGGCACTGCGCAGTCCGTGCGCGGCGGCGATCCGGCCCAGGAGGCGGCTGGAGACCACCGAGCAGGCCAGGGTGTCCCCCTCCCGGCTGTCATCGCAGGCCGCCTGCTCACCGAAGAGTGCACCGATCTCGTCGCCGGTCAGCTGCCGCCAAATGCCGTCGCGCTGGGGTATGGCCACCGAGCAGCGGTCGCCATCCGGGTCGAGGGCCACGACGACGTCCGCCGAGACCTCTCGCGCCAGCTCCAGCGAGAGGTCGATGGCGCCGGGTTCCTCCGGATTCGGAAACGAGACGGTCGGGAAGTCCGGATCGGGTTCGAACTGCTTCGTCACGAGGTGCACGTCGGGGATACCGGCCGAATGCAGCACCTTCACCGCGGTCGCACCTGCGACACCGTGCATCGCCGTCAGCACCAGGCGCACCTTCGACGGCTCGGCCGTTGTCCGGTGGGAAGCCATGCGGGCGATGTAGGTCTCGACGACCTCCGGGTCGGCCGCGGCGATCCGGGCGTCGTTGCGCGGCACCTGGTCGGCAGGCGGAGACGCCGCGATCCGCTCCGCGATCTCGGCGTCGGCGGGCGGCACGATCTGCACGCCCCGCCCGTCGGGATCGGCGGCGCGGCCACCGAGGTAGACCTTGTAGCCGTTGTCGGCAGGCGGGTTGTGCGAGGCGGTGATCATGATCCCCGCCTCGGTGTCCAGCGCGCGCACCGCGTAGGCGGTCACCGGGGTGGGCAGCTGCTTCGGCAGCGCCAACGCGGTGAGTCCGGCCGCGGACAGAACCTCGAGCGCGGCGTCCATGAACTCCGATGAACCGCGCCGGGCGTCGCAGCCCACGACGACCTTGGCGTCCGGGCCGACCGTGTCGATCAGATACTGCGCCACCCCGGCGGTGGCGCGGATGACGACGGCGACGTTCATCCGCGACTCGCCCGCGGCCACAGCGCCCCGCAGGCCCGCAGTGCCGAAGGTGAGCGGTCCACTGAACCGGGATTCCAGATCCTCCAGCGCGGCGGCGTCACCCCCTTCCACACGGGCGAGCAGCTCGGCGAGCTCGTCGCGGGTCGTCGTGTCGGGGTCGTGGGCGAGCCACTTGCGTGCCCGATCGGTCAGCTCGCTCACGCTGCCTCCTCGCTGACGCTCGTCAGCCGCGTTCGCTGCGTTGCTGTGTTGGATGGGGAGCTCGCAAGCTCGCTCACGCCGGGATCTCCTTCAGAATCGCAGCCGAGGCCGACATCCCGAGCCGGGTGGCACCGGCATCGATCATCGCCAGCGCATCGGCGGTGGTGCGTATCCCTCCGGATGCCTTGATGCCCAACCGATCTCCGACTGTGTTACGCATCAACTCGACCGCATGCACGCTGGCACCTCCGGCGGGATGAAAGCCCGTGGAGGTCTTCACGAAGTCGGCGCCTGCTGCCTCGGCGGCCCGACAGCAGCCGACGATCTGCTCGTCGGTCAGCGCCGCGGACTCGATGATCACCTTCAGCACCACCGGCGCCGGGCAGGACTCCCGGACGGCGCGGACGTCGGCCTCCACGGCATCGAAGTCGTCCGTCACGGCATGCGCCAGATTGATCACCATGTCCACCTCGTCGGCCCCGCGAGACACAGAGTCCGCGGCTTCGGCGGCCTTGACTGTGGAGTGGTGGGCGCCGGACGGGAAGCCGCATACGGTGGCGACCTTCACCGCGTCCGGGGTCCGTACCGGAAGCTGACTCGGCGAGACGCACACCGAGTAGGTGCCCAGCGAGGCAGCCTCGCTGATCAGGGCGGCGACCTGTTCGGGAGTGGCTGCAGGTGCGAGCAGCGTGTGGTCGATCAAGGCGGCGACTTCGGCCCGATTCATTCGTGACTCCTTTAGTCGTGAGTGGCTGTTGGGGTGCAGGTGGAACTCCTCGTTCGAGCCGAGGGGACGGACCTGAGCCTCAAGTACCGCACGGACCGAATCAACACGACGCGCCTAGCCCCCGCAAAGAGCTGGTCACCCGGCTTCTCAGGCGGCGATGCGAGCTGTGCGAAGACGCGGGCAAGGTCGTCGTGCACCAAGTCCGCCGACTCGCCAGCCCCGGCGAACCCGGACCAGGCCAACCCGCGTGGGCCGCTCTCGTGCTCTGGCAACGGCGCAAGACCCTCGTGGTCTGCCACCCATGCCACGACACCGCCCACCGCGGGCAGCCAACTGCCAACACGGCGTAGATCGGTGCCGTAGGGTCGAGGCCCGTGCACACCGTGGACGTGATCATCAGCAAACGGGACGGCGGACGGCTGTCCGACGAGCAGATCGAGTGGGTGATCGAGGCCTACACCCGCGGCGAGGTGGCCGACGAGCAGATGGCCGCGCTGGCCATGGCCATCCTGCTCAACGGCATGGACGCGGGCGAGACCAGCCGGTGGACCCAGGCGATGATCGATTCCGGCGAGCGGCTGCCGCTGGGGGACATCGGCAGGCCGACCGTGGACAAGCATTCCACCGGCGGGGTTGGCGACAAGATCACTCTGCCGCTGGCACCGCTGGTCGCCGCGTGCGGGGCGGCGGTGCCCCAGCTGTCCGGGCGCGGTCTCGGGCACACCGGCGGCACCCTGGACAAGCTGGAGTCGATACCCGGCTGGCGGGCGGCGCTGTCCACCGAGGAGATCATCGCCCAGCTGGCGGACATCGGCGCGGTGATCTGCGCGACCACCCCGACGCTGGCTCCGGCCGACCGCAAGCTGTACGCACTGCGTGACGTCACCGGCACCGTCGAGTCGATCCCGCTCATCGCCAGCTCGATCATGAGCAAGAAGATCGCCGAGGGCACCGGCGGGCTGGTGCTGGACGTCAAAGTGGGCACCGGCGCGTTCATGAAGACGGCCGAGCGGGCCCGGGAGCTGGCCGAGACCATGGTGCGTATCGGCACCGACCACGGCCTGCCGACCACCGCCCTGCTCACCGACATGTCGGTGCCGCTGGGGCGCGCGGTAGGCAACGCGCTGGAGGTGACCGAGTCGGTGGAGGTGCTGCGCGGCGGCGGACCCGCCGATGTGGTGGCACTGACCGTGACCCTGGCCCGGGAGATGCTGGCGCTCGCAGGCATCTCCGGCGTCGACCCCGCGCAGGTGCTGGCGTCCGGCGCAGCCTATCCGTTGTGGGAGCGGATGATCGCCGCGCAGGGCGGTGACCCGGCGGCGCCGCTGCCGGTGGCCGGCCGTGTCGAGCCGGTGCTCGCCGACCGCAGCGGGGTGCTGACCGGCTGCGACGCGCTGGCGGTCGGGGTGGCCGCCTGGCGGCTGGGTGCCGGGCGGGCCCGGCAGTCCGACCCGGTGCAGGCCGCAGCCGGGGTTCGGCTGCTCGTCGGGCCGGGCGAGCCGGTCGTCGCCGGGCAACCGCTGTTGGAGCTGCACACCGACACCCCGGAGGCGCTCGACGGAGCCCGGGCCGCGCTGGTCGACGCGCTGGTGATCACCGACGGGCCGGTCACCCCGCCGGAGCTGATCATCGCCACCGTGCCCGGGTCGAGTCGGGCCGGAGCGGGCGCGGGTCGGGAGTGACCCGCGCGTACCGGCGGGACCCGACGACGGTCTTGCTTGACAAGGTCCCGGGGGTGAGGATTGCCCGACCGACGCGCCCGGATGACCACTGGTGGTCGGCGCTGCTCGACGCGGACGACGGGGTCCGCCACGCTCGGAGGGGGGACCGTGACCGACCCGACCCCGCGCAAGATCACCCTTGGCTGTGATACCGGCCATGGTGAGGCGATCGCGATGTTGCTCGCGCACAGCACCGAAGCCGCGCACATCGCGTTCAACCGGCGCTGGCCGCTGGTGACGGTCGGGCTGGACTCGACCCACCAGGCGCTGGCCACCCGGCAAGTGTTCGACGGGCTCGCCGCGGTTGGCGCCCGGCGGGAGGGCCGCACCACCTCGGTCGTCACCGAGCTGGACCACACCCGGCTCGGGGACCGGGTGTGGGACGCGCTGATCCGGACCGGGGAGGGCGGACGATGACCGATCGACCGGTGGGTCAGAGTTCGGGCGGGACGGCGCGGGGTATCGGCGCGCTGCTCACCGCGCTGCTCGCGGCCTGCGCGGCGTTCCAGCTCAACGCCAGCATGCTCAACCCGGCGCTGGTCACGATGGGCCGGGAGCTGGGGGTCAGCGACGCGGCGGTCGGGCTGTCGCAAACCGCCTTCTTCACGGCGGCCGCACTGTTCTCGCTGTTCCTGCCCCGCTACAGCGACATCGTCGGACGCAAGCGGCTGCTCGTGATCATGCTCGCGGTGATGACGGTGGGCACCGTGATGGCCGCGCTCGCGCCGAACATCGAGCTGATGTACCTGGCCCGCGTGGTGCAGGGGGTGTGCGGGCCCGTGATACCGATGTGCCTGCTGATCCTGCGCTCGCAGATCACCGACGCGAAACGGTACGGGACGGCGATGGGCCTGGTCGCCGCGGTCACCGGCGGCATCGCCGGAATCGACACGCTGCTCGGCGGCTGGCTCGCTACCACCTTCGGGTTCCGCAGCATCTTCTGGGTGACCGCGGCGATCGCGGTGGTCGCCGTGGTGCTGGTGCTGGTATGGGCGCCGGAGTCGGCCCCTTCGGCGGGCCAGTCCATGGACTGGGCCGGCGCCGCCACCCTGGTGGTGTCCATCGCGGCCGCGCTGATCGCGCTGAACGAGGCGGGCAAGCTGGCCGACGCCAACTGGCTGCTGGTGATCGGGCTGCTGGTGCTGGCCGTGGCCTCGTTCGCGGCGTTCTGGGCGGTGGAAGGACGCCGGACCGACCCGCTGATCTCCACCGCGGACCTGTCCCAGCGGGCGTCATGGGCGGTGATCGCCACCACCGTGCTCACCCTCACCGGTGTGTTCGCCGCGGTCAACGGGGTGATCATGTCGCTGGCCCAGAACGAGGCGGCCGGGTTCGGGCTGGCCGCCGACGTGGCTTCACTGATCATCCTGACCCCGTACGCGCTGATCGGCTGGGTGGTCGGTCCGTTCGCAGGCCGGCTGGCGCCGACCATGGGCTACCGGAAGGTGCTGCGCATCGGGCTGGCCGGAAGCGTCGTGGTGCTGCTGGTGATGGCGCTGGCCGGGGTGCACTCGCTGGCCCTGACCATCGCGCTGGCGCTGGCCATCGGCGTCACCTATGCGGGCGTCGCCAATATCATGCTGAACGGGCTGGGTGTGGCGCTGGCCCCGAAGCACAACCCCGGTTCGCTGCCCGGCCTGAACGCCGGAGCGTTCAACCTGGGCGCAGGCCTGAGCTTCGCGGTGCTGCCTGCGGTGCAGGTGGTGGGCAGCCCGCAGGGCAGCTCGTCGGTCGCCGGTTACGTCAGCAGCCTGCTGGTCGCCGTGGTGATCACCGGCCTGGCACTTGCGGTGTCGCTTCTCATTCCGCGGCCGGTGGACGCGGAGATCGGGCGAGCGCGGCGTGGCGTCGCCGAGACCGGAAGTGCGGCATGAGCGGGCGGGTGGCGCGTCGTCACCGCGGGCGTGGTCGGCTTGCAAGCTTCCTCGGCGAACAGCTGTGGTCGACATCGAGGAATTGATGCGGCCCGCCCAGCTCGGGCCACCGAGTACGAGACCGTCGGGATGCGCACCGGGCTGCGGCTCGGTGAGCTGACCCCTGCTCAACGTCCCGCTCAACACCGGCGAGCCGCTGGTGAAAGTTGCGGACGAGCCGTTCGAGACCCCTGTGGTCGAGTACGGGCGCCTGATCACCGGCCAGAACCCGGGCAGCGCCCGGGCCGTCGCCGACGCGGTGGTCAATCGGCTGCGAAACGGGTAGGCAAGACGCGCACCCTCCACGCGGCCTGCGCGCCTGGCCGTGATCGCGTGTTTCCCCCACCATGCCGTCGGGCATACCCGTGCACGTCGGACCTCCGAACAGTGCGTGTGCGCAACTTACCCCGAGGGTGGGTGGATCTCGTGCCCGAGCCCGATCAGGACGCGGTCGTCGTCGCATGCCCAGGACAGGTCGGCGCCGGGCGCAGCAGGTTGGTCGACCTCACGCTGCTCCTCGCCGAGGACCTGCCGTGCTGGTGGTCCACCCATCTCCCGTACCAACACAAGACGTTCAACTACTTCGCCGACCGACCTGACGACGCCGCTCCGCTGCTGTCCCGCACTGGGCCCTACCAGACCCGGTGGCTGCTCATCGACGAGCACACCGGCACCCACCTCGACGCCCCGGCCCACTTCGTGCCACCCCCCGGCTCGGGACTCCCGCACGCAGGCGAGGCAGGCGTGGTCACCGTGGACCGGGTGCCGCTCGAGCAGCTGACCGGGCCTGCGGCCGTGGTCGATGTACCGGCGGACCTGCCCGGTGCGGCGCCCGGCGTCAGCCCGGCCATCGGGCCGGAGGTGCTCGATGAGCACGAGCGGCGGTTCGGCGAGGTCGAGCCCGGCACGGTCGTGCTGTTCCGCACCCGCTGGGACCGCCGCTACCTGCCGGGGGCTGCGGGCGACGGCTACTGCTTCGACGCCCTTGTCAGGAAGACCGGCCCCGGCTGGCCAGCCCCCGAGGTACCGATCATGAACCGGCTGTTGGAGCGGGGCGTGCGGTGTATCGGCACGGATGGGCCGAGCATGGGCTCGGCGCACGACGGCGGCCCGGTGCACGTCGCAGGGCTCTCGGCGGGCGCCGTGTTCGTCGAGGCGTTGCGCGGCCTGGACCGGCTGCCGTCGCGCGGGGCCTACTTCCTGTTCGCCCCGTTGCACATCGCCCGCGGCAGCGGCGCGCCCGGGCGTGCACTCGCCTGGGTCCCGGTCGAGAAGGCCTGACCGCGGAACGCGCGGTACGGCAGCACCGGCCGCAACCGGTGACGACAACAGAGGACTAGCAGCGAAGGGGACGCCATGACGACGAACCCAGCCACCGCGTCGGACCGGTTCTGGGGACATTTCCTGGGCCTGCCCCGGGACGACCGGCGCTATCTCATCTATCTCATCCTCGTCGCGCTGTTCGGCTGGGCTCTTGCGGCCTACGACTTCAACCTGCTCGTCTTCGCGTTGCCCACGGTCTCGCACGACCTGAACCTCAGCTCGACGCAGACCGGCCTGCTCGTCTTCATCGTCTACGCCGTGCTCTTCGTGATCACCCTGTTCGTCGGCTACGCCATGGACAAACGCGGTCGCAAGTGGATGTGGGTGTTCACCCTCTGCGGTGCGGCCGTCTTCACCGGACTGACCTACTTCGCCACGACCTACTGGAGCTTCGTCGCCGTCCGCGCCATCGCCTCCGGTCTCGCCAACTCCGAGCTGGCCATCTCCATCACACTCGTCAACGAGCAGGTCCCCGCTCGCAGGCGCGGGCTGCTCTACTCCATCGTGCAGGGCGGCTGGCCCATCGGCGTCCTCATGGCCGCTGGAGTCTGGCTCGGCCTGAACCAGCTCATCGGCTGGCACCTGGTGTTCGTGATCGGCGTCGCCCCGCTGCTGTTCGTCATCCTCGCCCGCATCGGCGTCCGCGAGCCCGAGCGCTACCGGCATGTGGCCGCGGTCCGCGAGGCCAAGAAGGCCGGGGACCGGCAGAAGGTGGACGAGTTGCTGCGCCGCTACGACGTCGACGTCGACGAGGTCGACCAACCCACGCTCAAGCAGATCTTCCACACCTCCGGCTGGGTTCGGCGCCAGCTCGTGCGCACCTCGCTCGTGTGGCTTGCCTACGCCGCCGCGTTCACCGCCACGAACACCTACATCATCTACTGGCTGGTTAACTACCGCGGTTTCAGCGACCGAGCCTCGACGCTCATGCTGCTGGTCGCCTCGGCCTTCGGCTGGTTCTTCTACGTCCTCGGGGGCTTGCTCGGCGAGCAGGTGGGTCGCCAACGCGTGCTCATCGGCAGCGCGGTCCTGCTCGTCGCGCTCACCGCGCTGTGGCCCTGGGTGGCAGGCACGTTCGCCTTGTGGCTGTGCTACTTCTTCATCTACCAGTTCTCCAACGGCACCTGGTCCGGGGTCGGCTACGCCTACTGGGCCGAGAGCTTCCCCACCCGGGTCAGGGGAACCGCAATCGGCTGGCTCGGCGCGATGTTCAGCGGCGGGCTGCTCATCGGCTCAGGGGTCTGGACCGCGCTCATCGGGCGCCTCCCACCCCTAGTCGTCTGGTACGCCGTCGCCCTCGGCTTCTCGGTGATCCAACTCCTCCTCACGTTCACCCTGCCCAATATCAAACCCGGCCAGGAGCTCGAGGACATCGCTACGTGACGGGCGACGGCGGACCGTGTGCCCATCATCTGCGAAGATCCGAACCGCAGGTCGGCATGAGATCTCGGGCGAAGCGGCGGTCACCACGGCCGCCTCGACGGTTCCGCGGAACCGTCCCGACGTCGTCGGCAGACGGCGACCCGTTGCGGGGCCGGTCGGGTTCCGTCAGGACGATGGGCTGCTCGCGGCCGATGGTCGAGCAACGCGGCGCAGTGCGTGATGCAGCGCGTCAGATGCGGGTGATGGATCCGTCCGTGCGGACGGTGAGCGCCCGGTGGTCCCGCGTGGCGAGCCAGCGTTCGCCCTCGACGCCCATGGCGAAAGCGGCGGTGGCGGCGATGTCGACGGCGACGAGGGAGGGGCCGATGACGGTGACCGCGGCGAGGCCCTCCGGGGGTGCTCCGGTGCGGGCGTCGAGGATGTGGGCGCCGCGGCGGGCTGTGCCGGAGGTGGCAACGGCGCCGGTGTGCATGGCGACGACGGCGACCAGGGTGTGCGGGTCGTGCGGATTTTCGATGCCGATTCGCCAGGGTGCGGCGGTCGGGTCGAGAGTGCGGCAGGTGATGTCTCCGCCTGCGGACAGGCAGTAGTCGGTGTCGGGCAGCGCGGCCAGATGCGCCGCCGCGCGTTCGGCCGCCCAGCCCTTGACGACGCCCGAGGGGTCGAGCCTGCCGTCGCGCCGCACGTTGAAGGCGCCATCGGAGTCATCGCGGGCGGCCTCCCCGAGCGCGAGGACAGCGGCGACATCGGCGGCGATGTCCGGCGCCACATCGGTCAGGTCGACCTCGCCGCGGTCCAGCCGGGAGATGACCGAGTCGGCCCGGTAGGTGCTGAAGATCCGGTCGACGCGGCGCAGGTCGGCGAGGACGGCGGCCCAGGCGGCGGCGCCGCGGCCGTCGGCAGCGTGGCTGCCGCGCAGGGCGAGGCTGATCGGCATGCCCATGACGTGCTCGACCCGCCGGACCGGCGCGGCCGCACTCACTGCGGGGGCGGTCATTTCAGGCCGGCCTGGTCGAGGGCGCTTTGCAAGGACTGGACGTAGCCGTCGGAGGTCACGGTGGCCCCGCTGACCATGTCGATGTTCGCGCTCTGCGCGGCGAGGGTCTCCTGGGTAAGCGCTGGCAGGGCGGAGGAGTTGATCTCCTGGTCACGGTTGTTGCCGTTCGGGTACTGCGGCACGTCGACGTTGGTGATCTTGCTGTTGGTGACGGTGATCCGTACCTGGACCGGTCCCCACCGGGTTTGGGCGACCGACCCGGTGACGGTGTTCGCCCCCGCCGACGTCGTGGCGGTACCCGTTCCCGTCGACGACGCGGACGGCGCGGCAACCACTGTCTCGCCCGCCGCGGAGGTGGGCCCGGAGGTCGAGGTGTGGTAGCCGAACAGCAGCATGACGACGGAGACGGTGGACAGGAACCACAGGCTGATGCGACGCATACTGCTCACCACCCGAAGTTCTCGACGTGCAGCCGGGATGCGGGCAGCCCGGCGGCAAGGAGGGTGCCGCGGACGGCGTCGGTCCAGCCCTGCGGACCGCACACGTAGACGTCACGTTCGGCGATGTCGGACACCCAGCCGCGGAGCAGGGTGAGGTCATCGACGTTGTCGGGTGCTGCGTTGCCCAGCCAGGAGTCGGGAGCCCGGCGGTGGCCGGGCAGCCAGTGCACCCGCAGACCGCGCTCGTCGGCCAGCACGTCGAGCTCGTGGGCGAACAGGGGTCGGTCGGTGCCGCGCTGGAGCAGCACGGCCTCGCCCGGCGCGTACGGCAGCGCTTCGGCCAGCGCGCGCAGCGGGGTGATCCCGATGCCCGCGCCGATGAAGGCGACCTTCGCTCGGGTGCGGGGCCGCTCGGTCAGGCGCCCATACGGTCCTTCGAAGAGCACACGGGTGCCGGGGCGGATGCTGCGGGTGAGCCTGCTGCCGTCGCCCAGATCCTTGACGCTGATGCGCAGCGATCGTCCGTCCGGGGCGGCCGACAGTGAGTACGGGTGGGCACGCGTCCAGCCGGGGCCGGTGCGGAACCGCCATGTGAGGAACTGTCCGGCGGTGACCGGGAGCCGGTCGAGGCGGCGGCCGGACATGTACACGGAGACCACGTCGTGGTCCTCGGCCACGACCGAGGTGACCCGCAGATCGTGGCGGAGGGTGCGCCCCAGCGGCAGCCCGACCCGATACAGCAGGATCGCGGCGGCCGCGGCGGCCCAGAGCGTCCACCAGTACACGGTGGCGACCGGCGAGCTGAGGAACTCCTGGCCGGTCCACAGCTGGTGCGGCAGCGCGAGGCCCACGCCGAGGTAGGCGTAGAGGTGCAGCAGGTGCCAGGACTCGTAGCGCAGCCTGGCGCGGGCAGCCCGGATGCTGGTGACGACGACCATGATCAGGCACGCCGTGCCCGCGACGGCCAGCAGCATGCCCGGGTAGGTGACGGTGAGATCCCACAGCTCGCCCGGCACGGCCGCGAGCCGGCCCGCCGCGTAGCCCCAGGTGATGAGGCCGATGTGGGCGAGCATCAGGGTGAACGAGGTGAAGCCGGACAGGCGGTGCCAGCGGGCCAGTCGATCCTGGCCAACCGCGCGCTCGACGGCCGGGATGCGGGCCATCAGCAGCACCTGCACGAGCAGCAGGTCGGCGGCGACCAGGCCGGTCCAGCGACCCAGTGAGGTCAGGCCGTCGGCCCAGCTGGCCAGGTCGGCGAGGCCACCGCCTGCGACCCACAGCCAGGTGACGAGCAGCAGACTCGCCGCTACGGCGACCTTCGCGACGGTTCGGACCCGGTCGTCGGTCCGCGCGGGGGGCGCAGCGGATCGGTGACGATGCCGAGACCGTTCGGTCAGCGCGGGTCGGTCACTGTGCGTAGTGAGGTCCATCTCGACGCTCATGTCGCAGCGGCCTCCCACCGCGATCCGCTCAGGGGCCTCTCGGGGCTCACAGTTCTCCTCCATGTTTAAGACCGGTTCGAGCATCACGAGCCGGGCTGGGCGGCAGCCGTGCCGCTGCTGTGTTTGCGCTGTGCGTCTGCCGTTGGCCGCGGGACGCAGCCCGCCTCCCCCGGTCGGTCATGCCCACTGGCGGAGAGGGTGTTTCCGAACGCGGTCGGGCAGTGCTTTCCACCTTGCCGGGCGATCCCGCGGATTAGACGTGACCCGGGTGGGAACCGGGTAAGAGCTCCGGCAGGCGACCCCGTCGTCGCGGCGTCGAAACGCCCAACTCACCGAGCCGAAACGCACGACTCACCGAGCCGAAACGCACGACTCGCCGGGCCGAAACGCACGACTCGCCGGGCCGAAACGCTGACTCACCCCGTTCGATCGTGCGACTCACCGTGCGGGCAGGCGCGCCCCGGCAGGAGCAGCCGGTCACTGCTGGGCAGGCAGCCAGTTGCCGTGCAGGCCGAGCGGCACGCGGGCGGGCATGCGGATGCGGGCCTGGGGGCCTGCGGCCGGGTCGGCGGCCGGGAAGACGAGGAGCCAGCTCTCACCGGTCGCCCGGTGCGTGGCGATGGTCAACCACCACCCGCTGTCCGGCGCGGTGTTGCCGGGGTCGGGCGCGTAGGCGGGCTCGCCGACCACGAGGTTCCGCGCGCACCAGACGGTCGACGTGCCCGCGTCAAGGTCGAACCAGCGCAAGGCGTTGTGCGCGAACGGGGAATCACCGTGATCGCAACTCCCGGCGGCGGCGACGAAGCGGTAGCGACGGGTGACGAGGCGGTCGTCGATCCTGGGGAACTCGACAGGGTCGTCGGTGAGCGACGTGCGCCGGACGGTCCCGCAGGCCGGGTCGATGAGGGCACGGGTGAGCGTGCCGCGGGCGCCGGGACTGACCAGACCGTGCGGCCGTTCCCATTCGACGTAGTGGAGGACGATCGGGTTGCCTGCCACCGGATCGTCGAGCTCGTAGGCGCCCACGGTGTGCCAGAGCCAGAACGCGGTGTCCTCGCCCCAGCGCACGATGCCGCCGTCGCGAGGTATCAGCGCGATGCGCGTACCGGCCTCGGGTTCCCAGGTCAACGCCGCGCGATCGAAGAAGAGGGGAGCGAGCACGAGCAGCGCGAAGTGCTCGGTCAAGGCCATGTCGTGGATCACGGTGGGACGCCCGACCCCGGCGACGGGAACCGGCCGGGTGCCGCGGCCGTCCGGCCGGATGACCGACCAGGTGAGGTAGGGCGGCCGACGGTGGCAGCAGAACACGACCATCTCCCCGGTCCGGGGATCGATCTTGGGGTGGGCGGTGATGCCCCTGGGCTGGGATCCGCCGAAGGACTCCGGTCCGACGGTGCGGAGGTCGCCGTCGAGGCGGTAGGGCCTGCCTGACTCGGCGAGCGCGAGGAGCTTTCCTGCGTGGCACACCACGTTGACGGCGGGCAGCTCTCGGTCCGTGCCCGCCAGAACGGGGCCGACGACGTCGGCGGCAGGGCGGTAGGGGCTGACCACGCCCGCCCAGAGCGCATTTCCCGCGGCCTCCTCGGTGCGGACGGCCGGGGTGCGCACGAAGCGGTTGGTGTAGCGGGCATTGCCGTCCCGGATCGTGACCCGGTGCACCATCCCGTCGCCGTCGAACGGGTAGGTGTAGCTACCGATGGGCCAGAAGCGCGGGTTGGGGCCGTTGCGCACGTACGCCCCGTTGAGCGCGGCGGGCAGATTTCCGATCACCTCGAGGGCGGGCGCGTCCAGCTCGCCCGCGACCGGGGCGAAGACCCCGGCCAGGTGCGCGTGGCCGACGACAGGGCGCGGGGTGGCACAACGGTTCATCAGGGCTCACGTCATCAGGGTTCAACGCGAGTGGGCGCTGCGGCGGACCGCGGGCGTTCCTCGCCGGTCACCCTCTGGGTGTAGCGCGCGGCGGCCCACACCAGCAGCCCGGGAATGATCCAGTTGAACACCAGGTCGACGGGGCGGTGCAGCAACCTTCCGCCGGGCGCCTCGAAGGTGCCCGCAACGGCATGGCTGACGGCCATCACCGCGACGACCCCGCCCCATGCCGCGCTGATCCGCTTGTTGATCGACCGGAACTGCGGGGTGTGCCAGTACTCGCGGGGCACGCTCGCCCGCGCGTACTGCTCGGTGAACGGCATGACCGGCAGCGTCACCAGGATCACCACCGCGAGCACGGCGGCGGCGAGCGCGCGCCCGTATCCGGCGAGGAACGCGTCACTGCCCGGCTCGACGAACGACACGATGCCGAGAACGAGGAACACCGCCGCGCCGGTGACCTCGAGCAGCTTGGGGGACTCGCCGCGGCGCACCGACTGGATGATCATCACGACGGCCACGATGAGCGCCAGTACGCACGCCGCGCCGACCGCTCCGGGTCCAACCCGGGTGGCGACCAGGGTGAACACGATCCAGGGAACGAAACCGAGCAATACCTTCTGTATGGACATGGCCCGAGCCTGCGCCGCCGGAGGCCGCGGAACATCCGCCACCTGACGCAGACCGTCTCCTACGCACGTTGGCGGATGTTCCCGGGCGGTCGGTCTGTGACCGTCGTTCCCGTTCCCGACCACCGTCGCTTCCGGAAGGCTCCCATGATCGCCGAGACCATCAAGTTCCTGCTCGTCAACTTCACCGTCACGCTGTTCGTCCTCGGCCTCGTGGCCGCCGGGATACGCATCGCCCGCGCCGGGCACACCCGGACCCCGAGCAGCGCGACCGGCGCAGTGCTCGAC
This sequence comes from uncultured Actinomycetota bacterium, assembly GCA_963822805.1. GTDB lineage: Bacteria > Actinomycetota > Actinomycetes > Mycobacteriales > Pseudonocardiaceae > Pseudonocardia. Next base: position 31,728 of record CAWGIV010000022.1, read on the forward strand.
TACTTCCTGCTGTTCAGCATCGGTGTCAGCTATCTCTGGAACAGCGTGGTGCACAGCGTGTTCGGCGACTTCTCGGCGGCCGTGATCGGCTGGGCACAGAGCCCGTTCCAGCTCGAAGTGGCCTTCGCCAGCCTCGGCTTCGCGCTGGTCGGCTTCCTGGCGTTCGCCCGCCGCTCGACCCTGCGGGTCAAGTTCGCCGCGGTGCTCGGCGTGACCCCGTTCCTGTGGGGCGCGGCGGGCGGACACATCTACCAGATCATCGTCCACGGCGACTACGCGGCAGGCAACGCGGGCGTCATTCTCTGGACGGACCTGCTGCTGCCGGTGTTCGGTCTGGCCGCCGTGTGGGCTCATCACCGCGCTCTGAAGCAGCATTCCGCTGACCGACCGACCGTGTCCACCGCCGCCCGTGCGGCCGTCGCACGCTGAAGCAACTATGCCCGACGCCGTGGACCCGACCTAGACTCCGGACGTGGAGGCTGCGCCGGTGAGCTCCCGCGAGATCGACGATCTCGCGGACGCGCTCGTCGCAGGCGTCGCGGAAGGGTTTCACGGGGTGGTGCTCACCGGCGCCCCCGGCATCGGGAAGTCGACCACGCTCGAAGCGCTCGGGCGCGTCCTGCTCGCCCACCGCTTCGACGCCCGCCACGTGGCCGCCGACGACCTCGGCTGGCAACGGCCCTTCCGGGTGATCACCGATCTGCTCGGTCTCGACCCGGTGTATCCACCGCGTCCGGACACCGTCGATCACGTCCTGGCGGCGTTGGAGTCGCTGTGCCGCACGGGGCCGGTCGCGCTGTGCCTCGATGACGCGCACCGCGCCGACCCCGACTCCCTCGCCCTGCTCGCCCGACTGCCCGACCTTGCGCGCGATCTTCCGGTCGTGATCGCCCTCGCCCGCCGGACCGCGCCCGACCGGCCTGCCCTTTCCGCCTTCTCCGCGCGCGCCGGCGTAATCACCGTTGCGGTCACCGGGTTGGGTGCGAGGTCCATCGAGGGGTTGGTACACACCCGCTATGGGGCGACCGCGGGCGCGCGGCTGCGTTCGCTGCTCGCCGCGGCCGAGGGAAACCCCCTGCGGATCCGCACCCTGCTTGACGAGCTCGACCGTCGACGGCTGATCTCCGTCGCGGCCGGGACGGTCAGCGTCGCCGACGGTGATCATGACCTGTCCGCCTCCGTCGAAGCGGGCGTGCGGGCTCATCTCGACCTCCTCGACCGACCCGCGCACGGGGTGTTGCAGATCCTTGCGGTGTGGGGAGGGTCGGCGGACCTCGCCACCATCGCCGAGGTCATGGGGGCGGGCCTGACGGCGCCGATCGAACCGGCGGATATCGCCCTGGAAGCGGGAGTCCTGCGCTGGACCGACGACGAGCAGATCGCCTTCAGCCACGATCTCTACCGGGACGTCGTACTCGCCGATCTCGACCCGCCCGTCCGGCGCATGTTGCACACCGCGTGCGCCGAGGTGCTGCGCCGGCGCGGCGAGCGTCCCCCCGTGATCGCCCGCCACACCGCACAGGCCGACGGGGCGGACGCCGCGGCCGCGCTGCGCGCCGCGGCCGCCGAGCTGCAGTACGCCCCGATGCAGACGGCCGAACTCCTTGCCGAGGCCGCAGCGCACGTCACCGACGATCTCGGGCACGCCGACGACATCGCCGTCGAACGCGCCGGTGCCCTGGCGATCTCCGGCCAGGTCGAAGACGCCGAACGCGTGGCGCGAGAGCGGCTGGCGTTGTCCCGCGACCCGGCCACGCACGCGGCGCTCCGCGGTGTGACGCTGTTCTGCCTGATCAGTGGGGCCCAGGTGGACGCGGCTCTGGACCAGATCGAGCAGAGCGCGGCGCGCGCGCCGAATGCCGAGGCACGCGCTTCGCTCGCCGACGTCCGACGCTGGGTGGGTCTGCTGGGTGGACGGCAGGTGCTGGAGGGACCGCCTGCTGCGGTCGCGGCCTCCGGCAGCGGGCTGATCTGCGACGCCATCGAACTGTTCCTCACCGCACGCCCCGAGGACGGCTATCAACGGGCCGTGCGGGCCGCGGCGGTCCGCGGCGAGCATCGGTCGCGACCATGGCTCGACAGTCCCACCGCACCGGTCTGGCCTGCGTTCCTCGCCCTCCATGCCTACGGGCCCGGACGGGCCCGCGAGCTGTCCCTCAACGCGCGACGCGACGCGCAGAAGGCGGGCAGGCTCTGGCTGACCCCGTACCACCAGTTCGTGTCCGCGGGCATCAACGTCACCAGCGGTGCGTGGGACGACGCGCTCGCCGAACTCGAATCCGGGCTCGAGGCGGCCGACGCCACCGGCACGGCGTGGATCTCCATGCCCACGGCGACATCGATCCAGATCCTCGTCCGGCGGGGCGAGCTCACCGCGGCCGAGGCCACACTCCGACGCTGGCGCACCCGGGCGCTCCCCGAGCAGTTCGGACTCCCGCACGTCGCCCAGACCGAGGCTCTGCTCCTCGAGGCCCACGACGCGCCGGCCCAAGCCGCCGAGCTCGCCCGACGCTGCTGGCTGCGCGCCCTCGGCGGCGGGCGCGCGATCTGGCCACTCATCGCCGGGCCGGACACCCTCCGGATCGCCCGGGCCGCGGGCGACAACGACCTGGTGGCGCGGATCGCCCACGACACCGCCGCCATACCCCTCGACCAGGCCCGCGCCGTGGCCCCGGCGGCCAGACTGGTGGCGGCCGTCGTTGCCGACGACCCCGGCGCGGCGGCGCGCGCGGCAGTGGACTACCGCACGGCCGGACACGTCCCCGGTGAGATGCTCGCGTGGGAGGAAGCCGCCTGCCTCGCCGCGGCGAGAGGCGCCGACGAGGAAGCCCGCACCATGGCCGCCCGGTGCGCGACACTCGCCGCATCGCTCGGCGCCACGACCGTCGAGCGTCGCCTCGCGGCCCGCTTGCGCAGGCTCGACGTCCGACTCGGCGCCCGCGGCGCCCGGCGCCGACCCAGCACCGGCTGGGAGAGCCTGACCCCCACCGAACTGCAGGTCGCCGACCTCGTCGGCCGCGGCCTGACCAGCCCACAGGTCGCCGCCCGGCTCTACATCTCCCCACGCACCGTGCAAACCCACATCTCCCACATCCTGCGCAAGCTCGACCTCCGCTCCCGGGTCGAGCTCGCCGCCGGACTCGCCCGTCAGACGCGTTTTTGACGGGGCTGCGTTTGGTGTGCCCGGGGTCGCTACGGGAACCGCGAGCCGTCGGCGGTCGTTGGGCGGGGTGGAAACGACTCGGGGAGGCTCGTCATGGTGTTCACGATCCTGGGATGGATTCTGTTCGGCCTGATCGCAGGGTTCATCGCACGCGCCATCGTGCCGGGCAAGGACGACATCGGCATCTGGCGCACGATCCTGCTCGGCGTCGTCGGGTCGTTCATCGGCGGGCTGATCTTCGGGCTGCTGACCGGTGGCTTGCGCGGCTTCCAGCCCGCTGGCTGGATCGGCTCGATCATCGGCGCCGTGATCGTCCTGGTGATCTACAACAAGGTCACGGGGCGCAAGCGCATCGGCCGCTGACCGCGGCGATGTTCAGCGGCCGGTGACCGCCTGCAGGTAGCGCGATCCGGCCGCCGCGCACCCGCTCGACTCACAACTCGGCGGCGTCCGCGCCCTCATCAGGGCGGACGCTGATCCGGGCCACGGGCGCTGTCCACGTCGGCCACTCGATCACCGCTCCGACAGAAGTGCCGCGGGGCGCGACCACGAGCGCCGGACTCACCGCGGCGAGATGCCCGACTCACCGCGGCGAGATGCCCGACTCACCGCGGCGAGATGCCCGACTCACCGCGGCGAGATGCGCGACTCACCGGATTGCGGCAGTTGGCCCGCGAGTACCCGGGCGCGAAATCGGTTACTCGACTCTGTGACGCGCGAATCCGAGCACTGCTCCGATCGCCCGCCCGCGCGGCTCGTGTTCGCGCTCCGCGCCGACAACGCCTCGGTCGCGCGCATGGCCCGGGAGCGGGTCGAAGTGTGGCTCGCCCGGCAGTGCTGGCCCGCCGAGGAGAGCCACGACATCGTGTACGCCGTCAGCGAGGCCGTCACCAACGTCTGCGAGCACGCCTACCCACGGCAGCAGGCCGGGACCGTCGAGGTGATCGCCCGCGTCGAGCACCCGACGGCGCACACACGGCGTGTCTGCGTCGCCGTGACCGATGAGGGCCGCTGGCAGCACCGCGCGACGCGCCCGATCACGCGTGGGCGCGGCCTGCGCGTGATCAGGGCCCTGATGGCGGGCGTGCGGCTGCGGCGGGGCACGGACGCCGCGCCGGGCACGTCCCTGGTGCTGACCAGCCCGCCCGTGCCGTCCTAGGCGACGCGGCGGGCCAGCCGAGCGAGAGCACCGAGAACGGCGAGGGCCGCCGTCACCATGATCGCCGGAATCGGTGCATGTGGTGCACCTGCACACCTCCTGTACCGATTGCGGCGATCACCGACCTGGGCTGAGGCGGCGGAGCGGCGCCGCCACCCTGTCGGCGGGTCGCCGGGTGAGACGCTGGCCCGGTGCCGACCGACGACGGACGCATGCACCCACCCACCGCGCGGGACTACGACCGCGATCCCGGTCGCTACCGGCTCGGCACCAGGCTGAGCGCCACCTACGCCCGCGCCGACCTCGCTGCACGGATCGTCGCCATAGTCCGCGCGGCGGGCGCCGCCCGGGTGCTCGACCTCGGGTGCGGCGACGGCGCACTGGCCGCCGCGGCAGGCGGGTCCCCCTGGGTAGTCGGGATGGACGCCGCAGACGTCCTCCGCGAACGTGGTGAGCATGACGACCCGGACGGCCGGCGAGGCGAAGATCGGCGATGATCGCGCGGGTGGCGGCGCCCGCGAGCCCGCTGCCGCCCGTCGTCGGGAAGCCGCTCCGGCCGTCGTCGCAGATCCGCACGTCGAGACCGCCGGCGGTGTAGGGGACGACCACCGCGGCCTGCGCCACTCTGGCGTGGCGCAGCACGTTGGTCAGCGCCTCCTGCACGATCCGGTACGCCGCGTGATCGACGGTGTCTGGCAGCGGTCTGTGGGCTCCGCGGACCTGCAGCTCGACAGGCAGGCCCGCGGCGACGGTCGCCGCGACGAGGTCGTCGACCTGGGCGAGGCCGGGACCGGCCGCCGCGGGACTCCTCGTCGACGCCGCGCAGCACGCCGAGGGTGGTGCGCATCTCGCCGAGCAACGACTTGCTCGACGCTGCGATGGCCGCGAGCGCGGCTCACGCTAGCCGGTCGTCAAGTAAGGTATGGGCGGACAGACGGGAGTGAGCGGTGAACGAGCGGCGCACCAATACGCGGGAGCAGATTCGCCGCGTTGCCCTGGAGATGTTCGCCGAACGCGGCTACGCCGGGACGTCCCTGCGTGAGATCGCCGAGCGGCTCGGGGTGAGCAAGGCGGCGGTGTACTACCACTTCTCGACCAAGGAGGACATCCTCGCCAGCCTGCTGGCGGACTTCCTGACCCAGTTCGATGAGCTGATCGCCTGGACCGCCGCGCAGCCCCCGTCGGCACAGATGCGCCGCACGGCGCTGGAGCGCTACGCGAGGCTGCTCGCCGGGCCGAAGACCGACCTGGCGCGGTTCATGCAGGAGGGTCAGTCGGCGATCCGCGAGCTCGCCGCCGGGCTGGAGATGCGCCAGCACTTCGAGCAGTTCCTCGCCCTCCTGGCCGCGCCCGACGACTCGGCGGAGGGCAGGCTTCGGGCCCAGGTGGCACTGGTCGCCCTGCACCTCGCGGCGTTCGGCCCGGTGTCGGCGACGGCGGCCTGCGCCGCAGCCGTCGCACCCGATGACCGCACGGAGCTGCGCGCCGCGGGCCTGCGGGTCGCGGCGGACGTGCTCGCGGGGGCGGCGCTGTGAGCGCGGCGGCCCGACGCACCCGTCCCGCCCGGCCGTGGGTGTCGGTCGTGGTGCCCGCCCGGAACGAGGCACGCAACCTCGAGATCACGCTGCCCGCGCTCGCCGCCGTCCGCCCGGCGGTCCACGAGATCATCGTCGTCGACGGGAACTCGGTGGACGGCACGGCCGCGACCGCGGAGCGGGTGCTGCCCGAGGCGAAGGTGATCAACCAGACCCGAAGCGGCAAGGGCAACGCCCTGGCCTGCGGGTTCGCCGCAGCCACCGGGGACGTCATCGTCATGTTCGACGCCGATGGCTCGGCCGACCCCGCCGAGATTCCGGCGTTCGTCGCGGCGCTCGTGGCGGGCGCCGACTTCGCCAAGGGGAGCCGGTTCGCCCCCGGCGGCGGCAGCGACGACATCACGCCGCTGCGCCACGCGGGCAACTCCGGGCTCAATCTCGTCGCGAACACGCTGTTCCGCACGGGCCACACCGACCTCTGCTACGGCTACAACGCCTTCTGGGCCGACATTCGCCCGGTGCTCGATCTGCCGCCCCTCGACGCGCCCGCGCTCGGGCGGGACATGCTGTGGGGGGACGGCTTCGAGATCGAGACCGTGATCCACTGCCGGGTCGCGTTGGCCGGTCTGCGGGTCACCGAGGTGCCGTCCGTGGAGCGTCAACGGATCTTCGGGCTGACGAACCTGCGCACGTTCGCCGACGGCGCCCGGGTGTTGCGCACACTGGTCGTCGAGCGGTTCGGGGGCAGGCGCCGCCGGGAGCCGCCCGTGCTCGCGCAGGTCGGGGGGCGGTAGCAGGCGCGCCCGGATCGGAGGAATGTCACCCCGCTGCGACCTCGGGGGCGGGCACGGGGCGTGCGAGGCTGGCACGGACGCCGTCTCATCGGGAGGATCGAAGCATGCGCACTGTCCTGGTCACCGGCTCGTCCGAGGCCGTCGAGCCCGTCGTTGCGGGCGTGCGGGCCGCAGGCGCCGACGTCGTCGGCCTCACCGCCGACGAGGATCTTGTCGCGGCGCTGCGCAAGCTCGACCCGGGCTCGGTCGGGTGCTACGTGCAGTTGCCGGTCGCCATCACCCCGTCCGGCGACACCGCCGTGAGCCGGGTGCACTCCTTCCTGGAGCAGGGCCTGCTCACCCGATTCCGGCTCGTCGACGCCGTGCTGCCCGCGCTGGCCGAGGACGCCTCGGTGCTGCTGGTCGGCGGCCACACGCAGGTGGGGCAGCAGGCGCCCGACGACCAGAGCGCCCGCCGCGCCCTGCTCACCGTGCTGGCCCACGCCGTGCGGGCCGACCGCGCGCGGGTCGCCACCCGCGTGCGCGTGCTCGACCACACGCACCCCGCGGCGGAGATCGCCGACCTCGCCGTCACCGGCCGGGGGCCGAGCCAGGAGCAGAAGTCGGCGCGGTCGGCCGAGGCGGTGCGCGCCTACGAAGACTGGCGCACCGAGCTCTTCGGCATGGCGACGGCCGAGATCTAGCGTCCGGATCGGGAGGGTTCCTGCCTGCCGAAGGTGGGTCCGGGCGGTCGGTCGGTAGGTTTCCTGCCGTGCCGATGACCGCCCGCTACGCCACGACGTGCCACATCTGCTCCGGCCCGGTCCGACCCGGCGACGAGATCGCCAAGGCCGCCCAGGGCTGGGCACACATCCCCTGCACTGCGAACGGCGCCGAAACCGACCGGCCGGAGGCGGAGCGGGAAGCAGCGCCGACCGGGGCCGTACGGAAGGTCCGGGGCGCGACCGGTGCGGGGCGTGCGATGCCCACCGTCGAGGGCGCCCTCGAGGTGTGGACCGACGGGGCGTGCTCGGGCAACCCCGGCCCCGGCGGTTGGGCGTGGGCGACCCGCGACGGACGTCGTGCCTGCGGCGGCGCCGCCGTCACCACCAACCAGCGCATGGAGATCCAGGCCGCGCTGGAGGCGGTGCGGGCCTTGCCCGGCCCGCTGACGGTGGTGAGCGACTCGACCTACGTCGTCAACTGCTTCCGCGACGGCTGGTGGCGGGGCTGGCTGGCGCGCGGCTGGACCACCAGCGCACGCAAGCCGGTCGCCAACCGCGACCTGTGGGAGCCGCTGGTCACGCTCGTGAACGAGCGCGGCGACGTGGCGTTCCGATGGGTGAAGGGCCACTCCGGCGACGAGATGAACGACCTGGTCGACCGGCTCGCCGTCGAGGAGTCCATGCGGGCCGCGGCGGGCCGGGCGGGCTGATGCCGCGGCTCGGCCAGGTCGAGGCCCCAGCTCGGGACGGACGCCTGGCGGAGCGCGGCCGTCGAGGACGGGACTGCCACCACCTTCCGCAACGCCCGACTCAGTCCCTAGTGTGGCGCGGGTCGAACACGGAGATGGGTGAGATGGATGTCCGAGCGGGGATCGCCCGCGGGTGCGCTGCAGCGTCTCGCGGGTGAGCTGCTCGGCGCCACGACCCCCGCGACGATCGGCACCCTAGTCGCGACGACGGCGGCCGAGTTGCTCGGCGCCGACGCCGCCACCGTCTTCGCCAGGATCGACGCGGACACGCTGGAGGTGCTGCACACCACCGGTTGGCCGGACGCCGTCGCCCGGTCGTTCCGCCGCCTCGACCTGCACCGCGGACGACCGCTCTCCGACGCCGTGCTCGACCGGTGCCCCATCTGGCTGGAGGACGCCGCGCAGTGGCGCCGCCGCTACCCCGACATGGCCTCGGCGGGGACGGCGTCGAACATGCAGGCCAGCGCGTGCCTTCCGCTCTCGGTCGAGGACCGTGACCTCGGAGCCGTGGTGTTCAGCTTCGCCGCGCCGCGCGCGTTCTCCGCCGACGAGCGCGAGTTCTTGACGGCGGTCACCGCGCTGTGCGCGCAGGGCCTCGACCGGGCCCGGCTGCTGGTCGCCGAGCGGGCGGCGCGGGAAACGGCGGAGCGCCAGCTCGGCCGGATGACGTTCCTCAGCCGCACCTCGAGCCTCATGGAGGCCCCGCTGTCGGTCGAGGAGCGGCTGCACCAGCTCGCCGACCTGGCCGTCTCGGAGATCGCCGACTGGTGCGCCGTGCACCTGGTGCGCGGCAACCGCGTCGACCAGGTGGCCGTCGCGCACCGGGACCGGGCGAAGGTCGCGTTCGTCGCACGGCTGCAGACCCGCTACCCGCCGGACCCGAACGCACCCGGCGGAGCGATCCGGGTGAGCCGCACCGGCGAGCCCGCCTACTACCCGGAGATCCCCGACGAACTGCTCGTGGCCGCCGCGGTCGACGACGAGCACCTCGCCCTCATCCGGTCCATCGGGATGCGTTCGGCGCTGATCGTGCCGCTGGCCGTGCGCGGGCGGAAGCTCGGCGCGCTCACCCTCGTGCAGGCGGAGTCGCAGCGCCGGTTCGACCGGGCCGACGTCGCGTTCGTCGAGCAGTTGGCGGCGACCGCGGCCGTCGCGCTGGACAACGCGCGGCTCTACGAAGAGCAGTGGCGCACCGCGCACACCCTGCAGGCGGCGCTCCTGCCCACCGACCTGCCCACGGTGCCCGGCCTACGCCTGGCCGCCCGCTACCGCGCCCCGACCGAGGAACGGGCCGACATGCACGTCGGCGGCGACCTCTACGACGTCGTGCCGGGCGGCGACACCAACGGCGACGCGTGCGGCATCGTCGTGGCCGACGTGTGCGGCAAGGGTGCCGCGGCCGCGGCGCTCACCGCCTTGATCCGGCACACCGTGCGCGCGGAGATCGACCACGGGCTCGGGCCCGCCGCGGTGCTGGAGCGGCTCAACCGGGCGATGCTGCGGGCGAGCGGCGAGCGGCCCGGGCGGTTCGCGACCGTCGCCCACGCCCGGCTCACCCGCACCCCGACGGGGATGGGCGTGCGGCTGGCGAACGCGGGGCATCCGCCACCGCTGCTGGTGCACCGCGGGCGGGCCCGGCCCGTGCCCGCGCCCGGGACGCTGCTGGGCATCTATCCGGACGTCACCTTGACCGAGGTGACGTTCGACCTGCACCACGGCGAGATCATGGTGCTCTACACCGACGGTGTGACAGAGGCACGGGGCGCAGGCGAGCTCTACGGGGCGGATCGCCTGGCGGACGCGGTGGCGTCCGGCGGCACCGCCGACGAGGTCGCCGACCGCGTCCTCGCCGACGTCGATGCGTTCCAGTGCGGGCAGCAGCGCGACGACATCGCGATCCTGGTCGTCGAGGCCGTCGACCCCGAGGCGGGGTCGTGACCGGCACGTCGGTCGAGGTCGTCCTGACCGGCGAGCTGGACATCGCCACCTACGAGGACGCGCGGCAGCAGCTGGAGGAGGCCGAGCGCGCCGGGCCCGGGCTGCTCGTCGTCGACCTCGCCGAGCTGCGGTTCGTCGACTCCACGGGGGTGCGGCTCATCCTGGCCGCCGACGAGCGGGCCCGGCGGGCCGACCGCCGCCTGGCGCTGCGTCTCGGCGACGGGCTCGCGCGGCGGGTGTTCGGCGCCCTTGGCCTCCTGGACCGCTTCGACGTGCTCGACGGTCGCTGACCGGCTCCGTGCGATCCGGACGGCCGACCGGCGCCGCGCCGCGCCGACGCTATCGCCGCGGGTAGGTCCGTCGCTTCCGGACCTCCGCGGCGTAGCCCTCCGGATAGCCCGCCTTCATCGCGCGGCTCTCGGCGACATTGTCCACGAACGCCGTCGAGAACAGCAGGCCGATGAGCGCACCCATGGCGATCCCGATCGCCAGGATGCCCTTGTCGACCGGGATGACCAGGAACACCACGATCGCGAACGGCAGGAACTGGACGATCCCGCGCACGACGTGGCGCAGCACCCAGGTGGGTGCGGTCACGTCGTGCAGCACCCATTCGCGGTAGCGCTCGGGCAGTGCTCCGCCGTATGCGTAACGCAGCCAGAGCAGCGGCCCGGGTCGCGCCGTGACCGCCATGCCACGTCACCTCCCGTGAATCGACCGTAACACCGAATAGCCCGTCGTCTCCGGACCAAACCCGCCGCGGCGGTGTCGGCCCGGATCCGCGGAATGTCACCCTGCCGCGACTCAGTCGGAGGAGTGTCATCCTGCGGCAAGTCACCGGCCGCGTGGGAGGCTGAGCGCGTGGCGGAGGTGGGGGCGGTGCTCGTCCACGGGCTGTGGCACGGCGCCTGGGCGTGGGACAGCGTGCGCGCCCGGCTGGAGGCCGCCGGTGTGCCGAGCGCGGCCGTCGAGCTGCCGCTGACCAGCCTGGAGGACGACGTCGCCGCCACGGTCGCCACGCTGGAGCGGTTCGGCAGGCCCGCGGTGCTTGTCGGGCACTCGTACGGCGGCGCCGTCGTCACCGCGGCGGGCGGGCACCCGCACGTCACGCAGCTGCTGTACCTGGCCGCGTTCCAGCTGGCCGAGGGCGAGTCGGTGAGCCGGACGCTGCCCGAGCGGAACATCCCGCCGACGGGCCTCGGCGACGCGCTGCGCATTGGGGCCGACGGCAGGCGGGTGAGCATCGATCCGGCGCTCGCCGCGGGCCTGCTCTACTCCGACGCGCCCGCCGTCGCCGCGGCGGCCGCGGTGGCCCGGCTGCGCCCCGTCGAGCTGGCGGTGTTCCGCGGGGTGCCCGACACGATCGGCTGGCGGCGCACCCCCTCCACCTACGTCGTGTGCGCCGACGACCGGGTGGTGCATCCCGACCTGCAGCGGGCCATGGCCGAACGCGCAGGCGACCGGCACGAGTGGCCCGGCGGGCACTCCCCCGCGCTGAGCCGCCCCGCCGCGGTCGCCGACCTCATCGCGACGCTCGCAGCGCGCCGCTAGCGGTCGGCCGTCCCGACCGCTATTCGACACCGCTATTTATTCGACACCGCTATTCGACCAGGCCCCGCCGCATCCCCTCGGCCACGGCCGCCGCACGGTCGGAGACGCCGAGCTTCTCGTAGAGCCGCTGGGTGTGGGTCTTGACCGTGCTGACGCCGATGAAGAGCTCGCCCGCGACCTGCGGCACGGACAGCCCGCGCGCGAACGCCTGCAGCACCTGCCGTTCTCGCTCGGACAGCACCGGGCCCTGGTCCTTCGCCCGGATGCGGATCTCCCCGGCCAGCCCGGCGGCCAGCTCGGCGGGCACCACCGTGCGGCCGCGGGCGACGGCGAGCACCGCCTCGACGATCTCCGCGCGCTTGGCGTCCTTCGCGAGATAGCCTGCCGCGCCCTCCTGCAGCGCCTGGTACACCACGGAGCTGTCGGTGTGCGCGGAGAGCAGCAGCACCCGGGTGCGCAGCCCGTCGCGGACGGCGGCGCGCACGACGCCGAGCCCGTCGACGTCGGGCATCTCGTAGTCCACGAGCGCGACGTCCGGGTCGTCGCGGCGGATCGCCGCAAGGGCCTCCCGCCCGTCGGCCGCCTCGGCCACCACCTCGATCCGTCCGCTGTGGACGAGGCCGCGGGCGACGCCGTCGCGGAAGAACGGATGGTCGTCGGCGACGACGACGCGCACGCGGGTGGCGGAGGATTCCATCAGCGCAACCCTTCTCCCGGGCGTTCAGTCTCGCATGGGAAATAGGCTCACGGCATGTCGCTCGAACCGCCCGAGGTCGCCACGGCGGAGCCGGCCGAAGTCGCCGCGGCGGAGCCGCCCGAAGTCACGGCCGTCGCGCTGCAGCACGCCCGCCGCGGGGTGGCGCTGCAGGTGGCGCTGCGCTGGGTGCTCGTCGGGTTCGTGGCGCTGACGGTGCTCACCGTGCCGCCCCCGCGCTTCGTCGGCGTCTGCGCCGCGATCGCGGGCGGCTATGCGCTCTGGGCGCTCGCGGTGGCGCTGTGGGTCCGGCAGGGTGACGCGTCGGCGGTGCGACCCGCCTGGCTCGCGCTGCTCGTCGACGTCGTGGTGCTGGGCGTGCTGACGCTGCTCACCGGGGTGGCGGTCCCGCAGAGCTGGACGTCGGACGTGTTCACCACCGGCTTCCTGCTCATCCCGGTGCTGGCGGCCACACAGCTGCGGGCGTGGGTGTGCGCGGCGGTCGTGGTGCCGACGGCGGTCGTCTACTTCCTCGCCGCCGTCGCGACCCGGGACGCCAATGCGGAGCCGTGGGCGTCGTTGCTGCTGCGCAGCCTCGTGGTCGTCGGGGTGGCGCTGGGCTGCGTCGGCCTGTCGCGCATCCAGCGCTCGCGTGTGCGCACGATCGGACGGCTGGTGCACACGCGTTCGTCGCTGCTCGCCGAGCTGACCGGGCTGGAGGAACGGGAGCGCCGGGCGCTGTCGGAGCACTTGCACGACGGCGCGCTGCAGTATGTGCTGGCCGCCCGCTTCGATCTCGACGACGCCCGCGAGACCGGCGACCCGGGCGCGTTCGACCGGCTGGAACAGGCCTTGACCGAGTCGTCGCGGCTGCTGCGCTCGACCGTCGCCGAGCTGCACCCGGCCGTGCTCGCCCGCGCGGGGCTGCCCTCGGCGCTGCGCGATCTCGCGGCGGCGGCCGCGGCCCGCGGCGGCCTGACGATCGACGTCGACGCCGACGGCTGGCCCCCCGGCAGCCGCACCGCCGCCGACGCGCTGCTCTACCGGACGACGGGTGAGCTGCTGAACAACGTCGTGCAGCACGCCCACGCCACGACGGCGACCGTCACGCTGGCGCTCGCGGACGGTTCGGCCCGGCTCGTGGTCGTCGACGACGGCGTCGGCATGCCCGAGAACGCCTCCGGAGGGGCGTTGCGGCGTGGCCACATCGGGCTGGTCTCGCACACGCTGCGGATCGAGGCCGCGGGCGGCCGGTTCACCTCGGCGGCCAACCCGCCGCACGGCACGGTGGTGACGGTCGAGCTGCCCGTTCGTCGGTCGGAGGACACCGGGGTCGTCCCCCGCATCGACCGGCAGCCCGACGGTCGCGGCGGGCGGGCCGCGGCATCCTGATCGCCATGAAGCCGACCAGAGACGCCCGCGCGCTCGTGTTCTCCGTGATCGCGTCGAGCGCCTTCGCCGTCGGGTCGCTGGTCTGGGGCCTGCTCGCGGGCTCCCAGATGATCGTCTTCGACGGGCTGTACTCGTTCGTGTCCGTGGCGCTGTCGCTGCTGGCCGTGTGGGCGCTGCGGGCCGCGCGCTCGGGGCCCGACGAGCGCTACCCCTGGGGCCGCGAGATCTTCGAGCCGCTCACGATCACCGTCAAGGCGGTGGCGCTGGCGGGCCTCTGCCTGTACGCGCTGGTCGGCGGGGTGATGGAGATCCTAGGCGGCGGCCGGGCAATCGACGCGGGCTGGGCGGTGGGCTACGGGGTCGTCGCCACCGCGGTGAGCGTCGGGGTGTCGCTCGTGCTGCGCCGGATGAGCCGCGGCGCCACCGACCTCGTGCGGGCCGAGGCCGCGGAGTGGATGGGCGACGCCGTGCTCTCCATCGGCACCCTGGCGGGCTTCGGGGTGGCCTTGGCCCTGCAGCTGACCGGCAACGACGCGCTCGCCCGCTACGTCGATCCGACCATGGTCGTCCTCACCTCGGCGATCTACCTGCGGATCCCGCTGCGGCTGGCCACGGAGGGTCTGCGCGAGGTGCTGACGATGAGCCCCGCCCCCGCGGTGCGCGACCAGGTGGCGGCCCTCGTCGGCGAGGTCGCGCGGGAGTGGGGGCTGGCCGAGCCCGTGGTGCGGCTGTCCAAGGTGGGCGCGCGGCTGGACGTCGACGTCGTGTTCCTCGTCGAAGCCGCCTCCACTGCGCGCACCGTCGAGGAGTTCGACCACGTCCGCGCCGAGCTGGACGAGCGGCTGCGCGCGACCGGCCTGGAGCCCTCGCTGTCGGTGGGGTTCACCGCCAACCCGCGCTGGGCGGTGTGAGCCTCGCTCATGGTGAGACAGTCACACTGCGGTTGGCGCTCTACCGTGGCGACATGGCCACAGCGGTCGGACTGGAGGCGGCGCGGCGCGCGTTCCTCGCCGGAGAGTGGTCGGAGGCGCGCGCCGCGGAGGTCGTGCCCCCGGCGGTGGTGGCGTCGTGGGCGCGGTGCCGCCGCGGCGGGCTCGACCCCGACACCGCGGTCGCGACGTTCCAGGGACTCGACGCCGGCATCGACGTCGGGCCCGACCCGGGCAAAGAGGTGTTCGACGCGGTCGCGCCGGGTGCGCGCTGCAGCCTCGTGCTGCTCGACTCCGACGGCCTCGTGCGCTCCCGGGCGGACGCCGACCCGGACCTGGCCCGGCTGCTCGACGGCCTGCGCCTCGTGCCGGGCTACGGGTTTGCTGAAGGGCGCGCCGATCGGCGCGCTCCTCGCGGCCGGGCCCGCATCGCCCCGCGCGGGCGGCCTGGTCGAGGCGACGCGCAGGCAGGGCTCGCGTGGACACCCCTGCCGTCGACGCCAGCCGGCCGTACGGGCTGCTGCTGCGGCACTTCCACGAGATCACCCGCATTCCGCCGCTGCGCTACCGGCTCGACGAGGTCGGCGACATCGCGTGGTCGATCCTGCGCCGGATCTCGCCGCGCCGGTCGCTGCGGTTGTCGCTGCAGGTGGTGCGGGTGCTGGAGGGGTACGCCTGGCCGGGCAACGTGAGCGAGCTCGAGGACGTGCTGCGCTACGTCGTCGCGCGCAAGCCGTTGGGCGAGGTGCGCCCGCCCGACCTGCCCAGACTGTGCTTCAAGAGCCAGGCCCGGCGGATGTCGATGCTGGAGGCCGCCCAGTGCGACGCGATCATCCAGGCGCTGTACGAGGCGAACGGCAACCGCTACAAGGCCGCCGCCATGCTCGGCATCGCCCGCTCCTCCCTCTACCGCAAGATCGACGCGTTCGGCATCTCCTACATCGCGTGACAGGGTCGCTCACGGGGTGATCACGACCTTGAGCGCCTCGTTCGCCGCGGCGTTCTTGAACACGTCGTAGGCCTGGTCGATCTCGGCGAACGTGAACGCGTGGGTGCCCATCTTCTCGGCAGGGATCCGCCCGCTCGCCACCATCTTGAGCAGCGTGGGGATCGAGACCGTGTCGACCAGCCCCATCGTGAGCTTCACGTTCTGGATCCACATGTCCTGCATCGGCAGCTCGACCGGGGTGCCGTGCACGCCGATGTTGGCGATCGTGCCGCCGGGCCGGACCAGCGACGCGGCGGTGAGCAGCGTCTCGGGGTAGCCGACGGCCTCGATGGAGACGTCGACGCCGAGGCCGTCGGTCAGCGCGATGACGTCGGCCACGGTGCCGGGCCCGACCTCCACGGCGTCGGTCGCGCCGAACTCGATCGCCTTGGTGAGCCGGAACTTGTTGGTGTCGATCGCGATCACCTTCGACGCGCCCCACAGGCCCGTCGTGAGGATCGCGGAGAGGCCGACCGCGCCCGCGCCGACGACCGCGACCGTGTCGCCGGGCCGTACGCCGCCCGCGAGCACCCCGACCTCGTACCCGGTGGGCAGCGAGTCGGCCAAGAAGATCGCCTGCTCGTCGGTGACGCCCTCGGGGACGGCGTAGAGCGACGTGTCGGCGTACGGCACGCGCGCGAACTCGGCCTGCGTCCCGTCGATGAGGTGGCCGAAGATCCAGCCGATGCCGCCGACGGTCTGGCAGTGCGAGGGCATGCCCCGCTGGCAGTACACACACCGGCCGCACTTCGTGATCGCCGGGACCAGCACGCGGTCACCGACGGCGAAGCCGCTCACGGCGTCGCCGACCGCAGTGATCGTGCCGACGGCCTCGTGGCCGAGGATCCGGCCGTCGGTGACGGCCGCGACGTCGCCCTGCAGGATGTGCAGGTCGGTGCCGCAGATCGTCGTGGTGTCCACGCGGACGACGACGTCGGTCGGGTCCTGGATCGTCGCGTCCGGGACGTCCGCCCACTCCTTGTTGCCGGGACCGTGGTACACCAACGCCTTCATCGGGACCTCCGTCGTTCGCGCCGCGGGCCTGCCCCCGCGCACCCACCGGCGACGGTAGTGGCGCCCGTCACGCCCGGGTGTCCGAGAATCGGACGATCCGCGCGGGCGGCGGTGCGCTCCGGGCCTCGACCGACCCGGATCCGGGACACCAGGCGGGCGGCGACCGCCCCCATTGCGGTCGCCGCCCGTCGGTTCCCCCCATGGCGGCCCGTCAGGCGGGCGGTGTTCCGGTGGCCGGAGCCGGGGTGGCCGACGGTGCGGTGTTCGTCTTCGCGAGCGCGATGCGGGTGGCGGTCACGGTGGAGCCGCTGCGCGTCCCGATCACGCGCACCGTCGTGCCGACCGGGAACTGGGCCGCCGTCGCGGGCGCCGCCTTGGTGCCGAACGCCGTCTGCGGACTGATGGTCACCGTGAACGCCTTTCCCTTGGCGTTCGCGACGGTCCAGCTCGTGGCGGTCTCGGCGGTGATCTGCCCACGGACGCCCTGCGCGGGCGTCTTTCCCGCGGATGGCGCAGGCGTCGGCGCGGGGGCCGGGGCCGGGGCGGGCGTGTTGCTGCACCCGGCGACGGCCATCATGGCCACCGCGAGCGCGCCGATCAGCAGGGAGACTCGCATGCCACCATCGTGACGACGGTGTGTTCGGATCAGGTCAAGACGAGGTTCACCGGTCGGCAAGATGCACACGGAGGATCGTGACCCGGCCCATCCGCAGCCGGTGCTCGACCGCGGGCTCGACCGCGAGGCCCGCCGCCGCCACCCGGTCCACCATGCCCGCGTTGTCGCGCACCATCTCGTTGCGGGCCATCCGGCGGCGGAAGAAACCGTGGCCGTCGAGGGCAGCGTGCCCGTCGATGTCGGCCAGCACGAACAGCCCGTCCGGGCGCAGCACCCGCCGCACCTCGGCGAGGAGCGCGTCCTTGTCGTGGAGGTGGTGCAGCATGAGGCTGGAGAACATGCGGTCGAGCGCGCCGTCGGGGTAGGGCAGCTCCTCGGCGAAGCCCGGCCGCCAGGTCACCGCCACCCCCGCGCGGTGGGCCTTGCGCGCGGCTCTGGCGAGCGTGCGGGCGTCCGGGTCGAGGCCGGTCAGGTCGGCGCCCGGCGCTGCGCGGCCGAGCGCGAGCAGCAGGTTGCCGGTGCCGCAGCCGATGTCCAGCACCCGCTGGCCCGGCCGCACGTCGGCCATCCGGATCATCTCCGCGTGCACGCCGCCGAGGCCGGAGAACCGGTGCATCAGGTCGTAGAACGGGGTCAGCGCGGACCCGCCCATGCACGGGACGAAATGTCGATGCGAAGTTCTTTCGCTCATGGGTCCAGCATGGCGGGTTCGTGAGCTGCCGGGCTGTCGGATCATCGGAGAAAGTGGGACGATCCTCCGATGGAGACCGTCCGGGTTCCCGCGCGCGGGGACGGGCCACCGACGTTCGCGCTGGCGCCCCGGCCCGGCGAGCTGCCGGTGGCGGTGTGGCGGCTCGACCACGCCCCGCCCGCCCGTGGCAGGCACATGGCGCACGCCCACGACTTCCCCATGCTCGTGTACTCCGAGGACGCCCGGGGCACGGTGCCTGCGGGCGGGCGCGGGTGGTCGCTCGCCGCGGGGGACCTGTTCGTCGTCGCACCCGGCGAGGTCATCGGGCCCTTCGACCACCCGCATCCGGTGACGGGCTGCGGGTGGTCGGTATCGTTCACCGCCGAGGCACTCGGCCCGGACGTGCCGGGGTCGGCCCTCTCCTGGCGCACCCATCCGCTGCTGTTCCCGTTCGTGCAAGGCGGCGCGTCCGGGGTGCTGCGGCTGGCGGTGCCGCCCGCTGACCGTCCGGCGTGGACAGCTCGGGTCATGGCGCTGGCGCGGGAGCTGTCCGAGCGGGCCGACGGCTACCGCGAGGCCGTGCTCGCCCACCTGACGCTGCTGCTCGTGGAGGCGGCCCGGCTGGCGGGCGACGTGGTGGGCGATCTGCGGGTCAACCGCGAGCCGCTGTTGGCCGACGTGTTCGCGGTGATCGAGCGCCGTTACGCGGAGGCGCTGTCGCTGCGGGACGTGGCGCGCGCGGTGAACCTGTCGGCGGGCCACCTCACCACGGTCGTGCGGCGGCGGACCGGCCGTACGGTGCAGGAGTGGATCGTGGACCGGCGGATGGTGGCGGCCCGGCGGCTGCTCGTCGGGTCGGACCTGCCGGTCGGGGAGATCGGCAGGCGGGTGGGCTATCCCGACCCGGGCTACTTCGCGCGGGTGTTCGGGCAGGTGCACGGCGTGAGTCCGACCCGGTGGCGCGGGGCAGGCTGATCAGCACACCGTCGACCGCCGACCCCGCGGTGAGTCTCCCGTTTCGCCGGGGCGAGTCCGCCGTTTCGGCGAGGGTGAGTTCGGCGACATCCAGGATTGATCGCGCCGTCCCCCCGATGCACGGACAATGCTCGTCTGAGCAACCTGACGGACGCCCCTACGGAACGTCCCGTCGCCGACCTGACATCCGGCTTTGGCCGGGAGGGAGAAACCCACATGACCCGCCGCCTCGACCGCAAGCTCGACGCCATCCTCGCGGGCCGCTACGCCCCCGACGACTTCATCATCGCCGACGCCAAGGACGCCGACATGGCGTTCGGCGTCACCGCGCCGGGGCCGGTCCCGGGCGGCGGTTTCCGCACGCGGGCCACCTACCTGGACAACATGCGGGAGCTGGTCGCCGCCGACGCGCTCGACATCCTGCTCACCTCGGCGTCGAACGGCGAGCGGCTGGCCACCGACGGCTCGCTGGACGACAGCTCCAACGACGGCGGGGTCACCCTGGCCGTTCGCGCCAACGACACCACCGACATCTGGAACCACCGCGGCAGCAGCTACACCACCGCGCCGTCGCGCCCGTTCCGCACGGCCGATCTCGGCGCCGTCCGCGCGTTCTGCGACCTCGTCCTGTACTCGGTGACGTTCAACAACGACATCAAGCGCGACGTCGCCACCCTGGAGGCCTACGGCGCGTTCCGTCGGGAGGCCGCCGACGTGGGCATGCGGCACTTCCTGGAGGTCTTCAACCCCAACGCCCCGGTCGCCCTGGCGCATGCCGACATCGGGGCGTTCGTCAACGACGCGATCATCCGCACGTTGGCCGGGGTCACCGCCGCGCACCGACCGCTTTTCTTGAAGATGCCCTACAACGGGGCGGCCGCGCTCACCGAGCTGGTGGAGCACGACCCGTCGGTGGTGGTCGGCATCCTCGGCGGCTCGGCGGGCACCACGCGCGACACCTTCGAGCTGCTCGACCGCGCGCAGCGGCACGGTGCCCGCGTGGCGCTGTTCGGCCGCAAGATCCAGCGCGCGGAGTCGCAGCTCGACCTCGTCGGGCTCATGCGCCCGGTGCTGCGCGGCGAGCTGTCGCCCGCCGACGCCGTCCGCGCCTACCACGACGCGCTGGCCAAGGCGGAGCTCGCGCCGCAGCGGTCGCTGACGGACGATCTGGAGGTGACCGACCCCGTGCTGCGCGCCGAATGAACGGGGTCGTCTGCGCCGGGTCGATCGTCGTCGACGTCGGCAAGATCATCCAGGCCTACCCGCCGCTCGACCACATCACCACCATCGAGGACGTCTCGCTCTCGACGGGCGGCCCGGGGCTCAACATGGCCGTCGACCTGCGGGCACTCGGGGCGAGCTTCCCGCTCGCGATGCTCGGCGCGGTCGGTGACGACCAGCACGGCGCGTTCGTCCTCGCCGAATGCGCCCGGCTGGGCATCGACACAGCGGGGGTTGTGACGCTGCCGGGCGTCGCCACCTCGTTCACCGACGCGATGGTCGAGCGAGTGGGCGGGCGCCGCACGTTCTTCCACCACATCGGGGCCAACGGGTGCTTCGACGGCGCGGCGGCGGCGCTGCCGGACACGCGGATCCTGCACGTCGGCGCGCCGGGGCTGCACCCGCTCATGGACGCGCCCACGCCCAACGGCAACGGCTGGTCGGCGCTGCTGCGGCGGGCGCGGGCCGCGGGCCTGCACACGAACATGGAGCTCGTGAGCCTCGCGCCCGAGCGGCTCGGCGAGGTCGCGCTGCCGTGCCTGCCGCACCTGTCCAGCATCGTCGTCAACGAGCTGGAAGCGGGCGCGCTCACCGGCATCGACGCGCGCGTGCCGGGCCCCGACGGCCCCGTCGACTGGGACGCCTTGGCCGCGATGGCCCGCGGCCTGGTCGAGCGGGGCGTCGGGCTGGCCGTCGTGCACTTCCCAGCCGGGAGCGTCGCCGCGGGTCCGGCAGGCCGGATCTGGCGGCACGGCTCCGTGCGCCTGCCCGCCGAGCGCGTCCGCAGCACCACGGGAGCGGGCGACGCCTTCGCCGCGGGCGTGCTGTTCGGGCTGCACGGGGACCGGCCCGTCGAGGAGTGCCTGCGCCTCGGGGCCGCCGCGGCGGCCGCGTGCGTGCAGGGGCAGAACACGTCCGACGGGATCCGCCCAGCGGAGGCGTGTCTGCGGGAGGCGGATCGGGCGGGCTATCGGCCGGTGGCCGCCGAAAGTCGCGGATCTGTCGCCCCTGCCGCCAATCGATGACGCTCGACGTCGAGTGTCACGCTGCTGCGGTGGGGCCGCGGCCGGGGACGCTGCCCACGGCCGCCACCGCCGACACCAGCGCGATGGCCGCCAGCAACACGAACAGCCGGGGGTAGCCGCCGAGCGGACCTGCCAGCGCGGCACCGGCCCAGGGAGCGACCGCGGTGGCGAGCGTCGACGGCGCCACGAGCACGCCGTTCAGCCTGCCGTAGTAGACGCTGCCCCAACGGTCCGTGATGGCCGTGGCCTGCAGCAGAGTGAAGATCCCCCGCGCGGCGCCCGCGAGCATCGCTGCCGCGACCAGCGCCACCGCGGGACCGGGCAGGAGGCCGAAGAACGCCGTGGTCGCGCCGCACAGGCCGAGCACTCCGACGGTGCGGGCGCGCACCCCCAACAGCCGCTCCAGCACGCCGTAGCTCATCCGGCCGAGCACCTGGCCGACCCCGCCGAGCCCGAGCGTCCACGCCGCCGCAGTCGTCGACATCCCCCGCTCGATCACCAGCGGCACCTGCCCCACCAGCACCGCGTACACGGCGAACGCACTGCCGGTGAGCGCGACGGCGAGCAACACGAACTGCCTGCTATGCGCGGCCCGGCCCGGATCGGCGTGCGCGGGATGCGCGGGCGGGTCGGGCGCGGGCCAGGGGCCGCGCAGGCCCCACAGGTGCCCGGGCACCGTGACGACGGCCAGCAGCAACGCCAGCACGAGGTAGGTGGTGCGCCAACCCAGGGCGCCGAGCAGTGCGGCCGTCAATGGCCCGAAGATCGTGCTGGTCAACCCGGCGGCCAGCGTGAGGCCGGTCAGTGCGATCACCCGACGGGGCCCCCACCAGCGGGTCAGCGCCGCGAACGCGGGTGGATAGAGCGTGCCCGCCATCGCCACGCCCGCCAGCATCCAGGCGACGAGGAACACCGCGAACGTCCGTGCCGTGGCGACCCCGACGACCGCGGGCACCCCGACCGCCGACCCGACCGTCATCACCGTGCGCGGCCCGATCCGGTCCAGCCAGCGCCCGACCGGGATCCCGACCAACGCCGAGACGACCAGGCCCGCCGAGAACGCGGCCGTCGCCGTCGGCACGGACCAGCCGGTGTCGGCCGCGAGCGTGGGCGCCATCACCGGGAAGGCGTAGTAGAGCACCCCCCAGCTGGTGATCTCGGTGACGCACAGCACGACGAGCACCCGCCGCCGCAACGCCTCGCCCACATTGCCCATGATCTGTCGTACGGACGGCGCGCGCCGGGCGCGAGCCACCGCAGGCCCGCCCCGCCCCGCCCCGCGCGGGATCCTCCTCGCAGACGCGTTCGGCACCTCGCAGACGCCGTGGCCTCTGCGAGGTGCACGCCGGCTCTGCGAGGCCCGGGGTCAGCGCCGGAGCAGCCCGCCGAGGTGGCCGAGGAACACCGCACCCCGACCGAGGAACGCCGCGCCCAAGAGC
This sequence comes from uncultured Actinomycetota bacterium, assembly GCA_963822805.1. Taxonomy (GTDB): domain Bacteria; phylum Actinomycetota; class Actinomycetes; order Mycobacteriales; family Pseudonocardiaceae; genus Pseudonocardia. Next base: position 54,305 of record CAWGIV010000022.1, read on the forward strand.
GTCACGAGGAACACCGCGAGCACCACCAGCAGCAGCGCGGACAGCACCCCGGCGAGCGCCACGACGGACACGAGCGCAGACAGCACCACGAACGGCACCAGGCTGCGACGGCCCTCCGCGAACCCGCCGGTCAGCACGGCGGTCACGGCGAGCAGCACGAAGCCCACGACGGCGAGCCCCAGCACCACCACGTGATGGCCGCCGAGCGTGACGACCGGCGTGTCCCGGTCCAGCCAGTCGCCCGCCGAGAGCATCCAGGCCACGACCATCACGTCCAGCGCGATCAGCATCCACAGCACCAGCTGGTACCGACCGGGAACCGGCAGCGTGCGGTCCTCCGCGGGCGCCTTCTGCAGCATCGTCACCACCGCCAGACCGCGACCGGATAGAAGAGTGCGGGACGGCCGTGCGTCAGGTCCGGGGTGCCGACGACGCCGAACAGGATGGGATCGAGGATCGTCTCGACGACCCGGCCCACCGCGGCCCCGCTGACGACCGCGTCGAGCATCCGGGCCGCGCGACGCACTGCGGGGTGCGCGGGCTGTGGCCCGACCAGGACGCGGGCGAGGGCGTCGGTGCAGGTCCGCGGGCCGTGCTGGAGGGCGGACCACAGATCGCGGACCGGACCGTCGGCGTCGAGTTCGTGGGCGATGGCGAGCCGCTGGAACGAAACCCCGTTCTTGGCGAGGGTGCGCAGCCGCGTGATCTCCCGTCGCGGCAACACCGTGTGCCCACGCGCCGTCATCAACGGGTCGCGCTCAACCGGCCCGTACAGCCACGGCGCACCCCGGTCGATCACCAGCACCGGCTGCTCACTCCACGGCAACTCCCGTGGCGCCGGGAGCTGCGACGGGCTCCCGAGATCCTGGACGAGGGTCATGGGTGTGCTCCTCACAGGCGTTCCGCAATCATGAACAGCACGCCGACCGCCAGGGCGAGGCCCAGCGCGGCGCCGACCAGCAACGCGACCACCCCGGCCAGGGCGACGACGCCGCAGAGTCCGGCGGCGACGACGACCGCCAACTGCGGCCCACTCGCCTCCGTGAGCCCACGCGTCAGTGCCGCGGTCACGGCCAGCGCTCCCGCGCAGGCGCCCGTCAAAATGATCGTGAGCAGGGCGTGACCGCCGAGGGTCGCGACGGTGCACACGAACCCCGAGCACGCCGCTGCGCCGACGCCGACGACAAGCAGCCAGCCCGTGAGCGCGAGGTTGAGCACGAACAGCACCCAGAGCGCGGCGGTGACGCCCACGGACAGCGGCACGGGCACGCCACCCCACGCCCGGGCACGCTTCTCGACGAACGCCGCGAGCACGTCCGGCGAAGGTTCGTCGGGCCGCAGCCGGTCGAGCGGCGGCAGCGCGAGGCTCTGCGGCGGCTCCCACCCGGAGGCTCCCGAGGCCTCCGTCCACGGCACGCTCCAGTCTCGAAGGGCTGGCTCGGTCATCGGCGCTCCCGAGTCCTCGTGGTGGTCGCTCATCGCCATCGTCACCAGGGATCGCCCACGGCGACGGGAATGGTCCCGTTGGAGGTCCACGCAGACCGCTCACCGATTGTTAGCCTGCGGCGTGGCGATCACCACCGAGGCACTCGGCGCGCCAGAGACCCGGCCGCGATAATGATCGCTCAGATGAGCGCGACCAACGCGATATTGTTCACCCGGTCTCGCCATGGCCCCTCACGTCAGCGATGGTGTAGGGGCAAGGATTCCGCCCCTGCGAAGTCGACATGCCGAGATGGAGTAGATGATCAACGCAGTATTGGACATCAAGCTGCTTGCACCCGACGAGTGGCACGTACTCCGGTCGTCACGGCTTCGCGCGCTGCGCGACTCGCCGCGTGCCTTCACGTCCCACTACCTGATCGAAGCGCGGTGGCGCGAACGCGAGTGGCGGCACCGGCTGGCCGCGGCGCGATGGGTCGTCGCCATCGATTCAGGCATCGTCATCGGCATCGCCGCCCTGGCCGACGGAGAGCCGTCGCACGAGGAGCCGCACGCGGAGTCGATCTGGGTCGCGCCGACGCACCGCCGCCGCGGCGTGTTCGGGTCGCTGGTCGAGGCGCTGGCCGAGGAAGGTCGTCGGCTCGGACTCCACGAGCTGCTGCTCTGGGTGCTGGAGGACAACACCGTCGCACGGCTCGCCTACACGCAACTCGGGTTCAGGCCGACCGGCGAAAGGCAGCTCGCGCCGGACCGCCGTCGTTACGAGGAGCGGCTCAGCCTTGCGCTCTGACTTCGCCAGCGCACGGTCTGCCAGGATTCAGGCGACAACCATTTCATCGCGTCGTCGATCGTCGCGCCGCTGTTGATGGACGTGCAGGTGTCGGTCCAGGTGCCGAGGTCGGCTCGCCATGCGTCCAGAAACTGCTCGCACAGATCGTGGGTGATCAGCTCGTCGTAGCACCGATCGGCCGCCTTCAGCGAACGGATCGCCGCCGGCACCGCGTCGCTGGAGGTGGCCATCCCGGCGAACCGGTCGAGCCGTCCCGCACCTCCTGGAGGCCCTCCTGCCGGATGTCGATGAAACGCCGCCAGTACTTCGCGTTCGCATACTTGGTGACATCGTGGAAGGAGTAGCCGGGACCCATGCCTTCGATCAGCGCGTAGAGCCCCTCGGCGAGGAGGTCCCCGAACTCTTCGTTGACCGCGCGCTCCTCGTGCCGAAACGGGTCGTACACCGCTTGGCGGGCTTCCCCCGCTTTTGTGAGACCGTGGCCTGCGGCCGCCTCTCCGAAGAAGAACCAGTCCTCGTTGTAGACGTCCGGAAAAAACGACAATGGAGCATCGGCGCAGTTCACGCCGAGTACGGCGCCGCTCACGAAGACGTCCTGCGGCATCTTCGCCAGGCGCCGCGCGTGACAGAATACCGAGTTGTCCGGGAAGTCACCGACAGACCATGCCTGCGATCTCGTGGTACTCCAAGCTGATGGGCGATGCGCGCAACATCCGTCGGCGAGATGACGATATCGTCATCGAGATAGGCGATTTTCCGCCAGCCCAACGCCCGCGACAGCAGCAGCCCGATGTTGCGTTTCAAGCTGAGATCGCTGGCGCGTCCGTCGCTCGCCTTGGCGAACGCGGGGTCCGAGGTCTCGAATTCCGGGATCGGTGTGTCGTTCCCGGAGCGGGGCTCGATCACAAGGGCGCGCGCGTTGGGCACCCGCTCCACCCGTTCGACGACCTGAGCCGCGTTGGCCCGTCCGCTGCAGAGCACGACGATCGGCGTGCCGATGGCCGCTGCCAGCGCGATCGGGTAGGCGAGAAAGGACGCGGGCCGCGCGGTGGGGATGACGATGGCGTCCAAACGCCCCCGCGGTGATCGGTCCGAGGGCGGGACAGTGTGCGAGGCGTCGCGCAGCAAGCGGGCGTGCGAGGCCAGGTGCGTGATCGGCCCGCTCCTGATGGGCCCGCTCCTGATGGGCGAAGCCGGGCGCCGTGGGGTGGTGGCCGGTCGGCTCACGGGGCCACACCATCCTGGCGCGGCCACTCGTAGAGCCGTATCCGGGGGTTCTGCAAGTCAGGCGTCATGGTCTCGTTTCCCACGATCCGCACCCGTAGCAGCAAAGCGAACCGCCCGTCCGGAAACCTCTCGGCCAGGTAGCGCTCGTTGGTCTCGCGTATCGGATGGTCGGTGAGGCAGCGGACCGCACCGACCACGCCTCGACTGTGGACGCCGTTGCAGAGCGTGAGCGACCGGCTCACGTTGTAAGGGTTGGGCAGGCGGGCGAGGAACGCCACGTCCTCCTTCAGCCGCTGTTTGCCTGCGCCGTCGTCTCCCAGACGGGCTCGAACCTCGACCCGTCGCCGACGACGAAGATCTCGCCGGTGGACAGGCTCGGGTCGTTGACCTGCCGGACGGGCAACTCCTGCTTGATGGTGTCCTGGATCTCCTGAGTGACCTCGTTCCACCCGATACCGCCCAGCGCGATGACATCCGTCGTGAGATCGTCCGCCTCGACCTCCGAGGCGAGCTTGTAGATGACGTCGAGTGCCGGGTTGAAGGCCCGCAGATGCCCGTAGAGCTCGATCAGCGCGTCGAGGTCCGCCGACTGGTGGAGCTTGGTGAAGTTGGGATCCTCCACTTCCGCCAGCGGTCCTCGGGAGCCCGGGGGAGCGTCCGGGCAGATCACTTTGATCGGACCCTCCGCGAACGCGAATGTGCTCGGTCGGTCTTCGACAACGAAGGCGTTCGGCCCCTCCTCGACGTCGAGCAGCCCGCGCAGGTACTCGCCGAGTTCCCTGACGCGCTCCCGTTCGTCCTCGGTGAGCTCTTCGG
>CAWGIV010000023.1:0-57183 GCA_963822805.1 uncultured Actinomycetota bacterium
AAGGCCCCGTCCGTCGCCGAGACGATCGACTGGGGCCGCACCCTGCTCGCGCTGGGCCTCGACACCCTCGACGACGACGCCGTGCGGGCCACGTTGGGGGTCGTCCTCAAACACCAGTCCGACGCGCTGAAGGCAGCCGCGGAGCTGCGGCTCAACTAATCTCAGCTGGGTGACCGTCGTCGAGCACGGCCTGCCGGGGCACCTCGTCGCGTTCGTGGGCGCCCTGCGGTGCCACGGCGTGGCCGTGGGGCCGGGGGAGACCGTCGACGCCGCACGGGTCCTCGGCGCGCTCGACCTCGTCCACCGCGAGCATCTGCGCGAGGGCCTGGCCGCCGCACTGCTGCGCCGCTCGGGCCAGCGCCAGGCGTTCGACACCCTTTTCGAGCTGTACTGGCCCGCCGCGCTGGGAGCGGGCAGCGGCGACGTGGACGTGCCGCGCATCGACGATGCGGACGGCGGCCCCGTCGACGTCGACGCCCTCCGCGACCTCCTCGCCGAGCTGCTCCGCGACGGCGACACCGAGGCGTTGGCCGAGCTCGCCCGCGCGATCGTCGACGCGCTGGGCCGCGCGGGCGGGGTGGGCAGCGGCATCCGCGGGCTCGCCGGGCAGCCGACCTGGTCGGCGTATCAGTCGCTGCGCATGCTCTCTCCGGAGACGCTGCTGGCCCGGATCCTGGCCGACCTGCGCGGCCCCGACAGCTCAGCAGGCGCTCCGCGTGGTGAGGAGGGCAGCTTCGCCGACGAGGTGCTGCGTCGCGAGATCCGCGACCGCATCGCCGCGTTCCGGAAGATGATCACCGACGAGGTGCGGCGGCGCACCGCGGAGCTGCGCGGGCGCGACCAGGTGGCGCGCTCGGCCGTTCCAAGGCAGATCGAGCAGGTGGAGTTCCTGTCCGCACACGCCGAGCAGCTCGCCGAGCTCCGCCGCACCGTGGCGCCGCTCGCCAGACGTCTCGCGGCGCGGCTCGCGGTGCGCCGCCGCCGCGCCAAGCGCGGCGAGATCGACATGCGCCGCACCCTGCGCCGCTCGATGTCCACCGGCGGCGTGCCGATGCGCCCGGCCTACCGCACGCGCCGCCCGGGCAGGCCGGAGCTGGTGATCCTCTGCGATGTGTCGGGCTCGGTCGCCGGGTTCAGCCACTTCACGCTGCTGCTGGTCCAGGCGCTGCGCGAACAGTTCTCCAAAGTGCGGGTGTTCGCGTTCATCGAGCAGGCCGACGAGGTCACCCACCTCTTCGCGCCGGGGGCGGAGCTGTCCGGCGTCATGCAGCGGGTGCTTCGGGAGGCCGACCTCGTCGCGTTCGACGGGCACAGCGACTACGGCGGCAGCTTCGGCGGGTTCGCCGAGCACTGGGGCGGCGCGATCACGTCCAAGACCTCGCTGCTGATCCTCGGCGACGGCCGCACGAACTACCGCGACCCGAACCCCGCGGTGCTGCGGCGGCTGGTCGGCACCGCGCGGCACGCGCACTGGCTCAACCCCGAGCCCCGCCGCCAGTGGGGCAGTGGCGACTCCGCGGCCCTGCGCTACGCCGATGTCCTCCCCATGCACGAGTGCCGCACCGCGGCGCAGCTCGCGGCCGTCGTCGAGGCGCTGCTGCCGGTCTGACCTGCGTCCGGATGTGGACGGGCGACAGCGCAGGGCGCATCGTTGACCTCATGGATCGGCGGCGTTCTGGCGGCGATCGTGGCTGCCGCGGCGTCGCCCTCGGCGACCGCCGAGCACCGGTTCGCCGCGCAACACTGACCGTCCAGCGGAACGGTCGGGGCCCGCGTAACCCGGCCGTTGCGCATGTCGGACACTCGTCCCCGATGGACGACGAGCCCGCGCGCGAGCGCATCCTCTCCGCCGCGGAGGCGCTGTTCGCCGAGCGCGGCTTCGCGGCGACGCCGACGTCGCGGATCGCCGAACATGCGGGGGTGCCCGGGGGCAGCGTGGACGCGCCGCACTCGTGCGTGGCGGGAGCTCCTCGGCTGCTGAGCTCGACGCTGTCCTACCTGCAGGCCGTCGCCCGACACGGCGAGCAGGCGAGCGTCGATCCGGAGATCGACCTGATCGTCACGGCGTTCGCGAGCGGGTCGTGGCGGGACTGACCCGGCGCAGGCTGCTGGCGGCCTGCGCGTCGTCGGCCGCGATCGCGACGGCCACTGCGCTCCTGCCGCCTAACGTGCGTAGCGCCATGGTTGCGGACCCGCCGCGCCGCGCGTCGCTGCGCGACGTCCGCCACGTCGTGCTGCTCATGCAGGAGAACCGCTCGTTCGACCACTACTTCGGCACCCTGGCGGGCGTGCGCGGCTTCGGCGACACGGTCGCGCTCCGGCGGCCCGACGGCGCCAGCGTGTTCCACCAGCCCGATCCGCTGCGCCCGACCGGGTACCTGCTTCCGTTCCATCTCGACACGCGCACGACGAGCGCCGCGACGATCCCGTCGACCTCACACGCGTGGCAGGTGCAGCACGACGCGTGGAACGGCGGCCGGATGGACGGCTGGCTGGCTGCGCACCGCGGCGTGGATGGGGCCAACGCCCCGTACGTCATGGGCTACCACACCCGCGCCGACCTGCCGCTGCAGTTCGCGCTGGCCGAGGCGTTCACGGTCTGCGACGCCTGGCACGCCTCGGTGCTCGGGCCGACCTGGCCCAACCGCATGATGTGGATGACCGGCACGATCGACCCCGCGGGCCGCGGCGGCGGCCCCTGCCTCGACAACGTCGCGCCGCGCGACGGCTTCCGCTGGACCACCTACGCAGAGCGGCTCACCCGGGCGGGCGTGAGCTGGCGGGTCTACCAGCAGGACGACACGTTCGACTGCAACGTGCTGGAGCAGTTCGCCGCGTTCCGTAGGGCCCACCGTGGCTCGGCGCTGGCCGTCGACGGCCGCACGCCCCGATCGGAGTTCGCTTTCGAGAGCGACGCGCTGGCCGACCGGCTCCCGACCGTGTCCTGGGTGATCTGTACGAGCACCACGTCGGAGCACCCGTCCTACCGGCCCGCCGTGGGCGCCGACTTCGTCGCGAGCAAGATCGACGCGATCGCGGCGAACCCGGACGTCTGGGCGAAGACCGCAGTGATCCTCGCCTACGACGAGAACGACGGCCTTTTCGACCATGTCGCCCCGCCGACGCCGCCGCCGGGCACCCCGGGGGAGTTCGTGACCTGGACCTCGCCGGGCGGCACCCCCGGCCACGGCCTCCCGGTCGGGGCGGGCTTCCGGGTGCCCGCGATCGTCGTCTCGCCGTGGACGGCGGGCGGATGGGTGTGCTCCGAGCCGTTCGACCACACGTCGGCGCTGCGGTTCCTGGAGCGCGTCACCGGGGTGATGGAGCCGAACATCTCGACGTGGCGCCGTCGGACGTTCGGGGATCTGACCTCGGTGTTCCGGTTCGGCGACGGCCCCACGGGCGCCCCGGGCTCGGTCCGGCCCGCGCCGGAGTCGATCCCGCCGTCGGTCAACGCCTGGGCCACGTTGCCCGCGCCGCGGCTGCCCCCGCCCCGGCTGCCCGGCCCGGACCAACTGCCGCCCACCCAGGAGCCCGGTACGCGGCCGCGGGTGTAGCCCAGGTTCAAGCCTCGCCGAGCCCGCCCCGCCGAGCCTGCCTGTCCCGCCGAGCCCGCCCCGCCGAGGCCGCCCGCCCCGTCGAGCCCGCCTGTCCCGCCGTGATCGTCGTTTGGGTGCGTTTCCGGTCGGATTTGGCCGGTTGACGCGCCGAACCGGTGATCAGTGGAACATCCGTTCGATTCCGGATATCCTCGGTGCATGGTCGTCGATCTGGCATGGCAGCCCTCGCTTCTCGAGGGGGCGATCGAGGTCGCTGGGGTGCGGCGGCATGATCTCGGGAAGGGCGCGTGGGTGGACATCGGGCCGGGCTGGTGTGCGGGGGCCGACAGGCTGTTCGCGCGGCTGCTGGCCGAGACGCCGTGGAACGGCCCGCGGCGGGTGCGCATGTACGACCGGGTGCTGCCCGAGCCACGGCTCACGCATCGGTGGCCGCTCGCCGAGGCGCCGCCCGACCTGGCCGCGATGGCGCGGGACCTGTCGGCGCGCTACGGGGTCGCGTTCACTCAGGTCGGGGCGAACCTCTACCGCGACGGCGCCGATGGCGTGGCCTGGCACGGCGACCGCGTGGCCCGCGAGCTGCCCTCGGCGGTGGTCGCGCTGGTGTCACTGGGCGCGGTGCGGCCGTTCCGGCTGCGCCCCTCGGGCGGCGGCGCATCCGTCGGCTTCACCCCCGGCCCCGGAGATCTGCTTGTCATGGGTGGCACATGCCAGCGCACGTGGCAGCACAGCGTGCCCAAGGCCCACGGCGTCGGACCGCGCATCAGCGTGCAGTTCCGCCACGCCTACGAGGTCTGACGGCTACGCTCCGCGGATGCGCAGGATCGGCGTGATGGGCGGCACGTTCGACCCCATCCACCACGGGCATCTCGTGGCGGCCAGCGAGGTCGCCGACCGGTTCGCGCTCGACGAAGTGATCTTCGTGCCCACCGGGCAGCCGTGGCAGAAGTCGGCCACCGTCGTGAGCCCGGCCGAGGACCGCTACCTGATGACGGTGGTCGCCACGGCGTCCAACCCACGGTTCTCGGTGAGTCGGGTCGACATCGACCGCAAGGGCCCGACATACACCGCCGACACGCTCACGGACCTCCACGCCCAGTTCCCGGGCGCGCAGCTGTACTTCATCACCGGCGCCGACGCGCTCGCCCAGATCCTGTCCTGGCACAAGGTGGACGCACTGTTCGAGCTGGCGCACTTCGTGGGCGTGACCCGTCCGGGCTACGACCTGGCCGATGGGCACCTCCCAGAGGGTGTCGTCTCGCTCGTGGAGGTGCCCGCGATGGCGATCTCGTCCACCAACTGCCGCCACCGCGTCGCCCACGGGCGCCCGGTCTGGTATCTCGTGCCCGACGGTGTGGTGCAGTACATCTCCAAGCGGCACCTCTACCGGTCGTAGGAGGGCATGCGCTGGTCGCTCCTACGGTCGAACGGGACACGTGCGGGGTTTCGGCGCGGCCAGACTCCGCTCACGTTCCGCTCGAGGTCGGGAGTAGTCGCTGCCGTACCGCAACGTTCGGACCTGTGACCCCGCGGACCCGGCGCTCCGATGGCGCGCCCCGGCTGCGACACTGGTCGCCGCGTCGGCCCGGCCGGGGCCGGACGGGAGGGATCGAGCGTGACGGCGACCGACGAGGCGCTGGCGATGGCCCGCGTGGCCGTGGCGGCAGCGGCGGACAAGAAGGCGCAGGACATCGTCGTGCTCGACGTGTCCGAGCAGTTGGTGATCACCGACTGCTTCGTGATCGCCTCCGCGCCCAACGAGCGGCAGGTGCAGGCGATCGTCGACGAAGTCGAGGAGAAGATGCGCCTGGCAGGCGCCAAGCCGACCCGGCGGGAGGGCGCCCGCGAAGGCCGGTGGGTGCTGCTGGACTTCGTCGATGTCGTCGTGCACGTCCAGCACAGCGAGGAGCGCGGGTTCTACGGGCTCGACCGGCTGTGGAAGGACTGCCCGCGCGTCACGTTCCCGGAGGCGCAGATCGAGCGGGCGGGAGACGGCGGGTGACGCTGCGCAGGTTGGTCCTGCTCCGCCACGGCCAGACCGATTACAACATCGAGCACCGGATGCAGGGCCACCTGGACACGGAGCTCACCGCGGACGGTCTGGCCCAGGCCGCGGGCGCCGCCCCGGGCATCGCTGCACTCGGGCCGGACCGGTTGATCAGTTCCGACCTGCGGCGCGCGGTCGACACGGCCGCGGTGATCGGCGCCGCGGCGGGCCTCGACACCAAAGTCGACCCCCGGCTGCGGGAGACCCACCTCGGGCAGTGGCAGGGACGCACGATCGCCGAGATCGAGGAGCACTGGCCGGACGCCCTCGCGGAGTGGCGCTCCGACCCCGGCTGGGCGCCGCCGGGCGGCGAGTCCCGCATCGAGGTGGTGCGCCGCGCCCGGCCCGTGATCGACGAGCTCGACGAGGAGTACGCCGACAACCCGCAGGGCATCGTCGTGGTCGTGGCGCACGGCGGCATGATCGCCGGGCTGGTGTGTGGCCTGCTCGGCCTGCCCATCTCCACGTGGCCCTCCATCGGCGGTATGGCGAACTGCCACTGGGCCGCGCTCGCCCGCCGCGCCGACCATCCCCGCTGGCGGCTCTCGGGCTACAACGTCGGCGGCGACGCGCCCCCGCCCGCGGGCCTCTGACGGGGCGCTGTCGGGTCCCACGCTGCTGGTCCTGGCCGATTTCGCTGGGCCCCCGCCGGTACGCGCGCGGGTACGTCGGACGGACGGCCGCGGAGCGGGCGCGGGGTGGACGGCCGACGACGACGTCGGGCCGGGCCTGTGCCGCGCTTCTTCGCGCAGCCTCTCCAACGGATAGGCTGATGCGTGCCCATCGCCGTCGTGACCGACTCGACGTCTTCTCTGCCCGACGGCGTCGCAGTGCAACGGGGCATCCGAGTGGTGCCGCTCTCGGTGCACCTCGGTGCGCGGGTGAGGCAGGAGGGCGTCGACATCAACACGGCGCAGCTCTGCGCCGCGCTGGCCGACCGACGGCTCGACGTCCAGACCTCGCGGCCCGCACCCGCGGCCTTCGCGGCCTGCTACCGGGGCGCGCTGGACGCGGGCGCGTCTGCCGTCGTGTCGGTGCACCTGTCGCGTGAGCTGTCGGGCACGTGGGAGGCGGCGCGGATGGCGGCCGAGGAGGTCGGCGGCGGGCGGGTGCGGGTGGTTGACTCGCGCGCCGCCTGCATGGGCCTCGGCTACGCGGTGCTCGCCGCCGCCGACGCCGCCGACGACGGCTGCGGCGTCGACGAGGTCGCGGCCGCTGCAGCGGAGGTCGCGGGGCGCTGCCGCATGTTCTTCTCGCTTGAGTCCCTGGAACGGCTGCGTCGCGGGGGGCGCATCGGCGCCGCCGCGGCGTGGGTGGGGGCGGCGCTCGCGGTGAAGCCGCTTCTGCACGTCGCGCAGGGTCGCATCCTGCCGCTGGAGAAGGTGCGGACCACGGCGCGGGCCGCGCAGCGGCTCGTCGAGCTGGCTGCGCAGGCCGCGGGGGAGGGGCCGGTCGACGTCGCTGTACAGCACCTCGCGGCGGCCGCCCGCGCCGAGGAGGTGGCCATGCGGCTGCGAGAGCGGCTGGACATCGCGCGGCTGCTGGTGTCGGAGGTGGGAGCGGTGATCGGCGCGCACGTCGGCACCGGGCTCCTCGGGGTGGTCGTGGTGCCCAGGGGGGGCGGCGCCGTGGCCGACGCCGGGTCCCGGTCGGGCCCGGGACCCGCCCGCCCGCGCTAACTTCGCAAGCGCTTCCGAGAGGAGATGCCCGGTGGACGACGGCGCAACACCGACGGCGGTTGCCGACCTCGCCACGGCGCTGCACGCCCCAGGTCCGCATCCCGAGCACGCCGAACAGCTGGGGATGTTCGGCCGGTTCGTCGGCGCCTGGGACATCGAGTGGCGCGGCACCGACCGCGACGGCCATCCGGCGAGCATGACAGGCGAGCTGCATTTCGGATGGGTCCTCGACGGGCGGGCTGTGCAGGACGTCTGGAGGGTGCCCTCGACCGGCCCGGTGCCCGCGACGTTGCGCCCGTTCCACGGCACCACGCTGCGGTTCTACGACCCCGCGATCGCTGCGTGGCGGTCTACCTGGGTCGATCCGCTGAACGGGCGAGTGCGGCGCTTCATCGGGCGGCCGGTCGGCGATGACATCGTGCTGGACGGGCTCGACGACGATCCCCGCGAACGGTGGAGCTTCCGCGATGTCCGGGTCGACTCGTTCCGCTGGGTCAGCGAGATCTCCGACGACGGCGGCCGGACATGGAGGCACGACGAGGAGATGGTCATCCGGCGTCGGACGTGATGGCCGGGGCCGCCGATCAATGACGCTGCCGGACCACGACGCGGGCCGAGCAACGCAACGCGCCGAACGAGCATAAGACCGATCCCCGCGTCTAGCACTGCCGAAACGATCGAGCCCGCGCAGCCGCGTGGTGAGTTGTCCACATCGTCAAAGGTTGTCCACAGATTCACGAATCCCGGCCGCGGAGCGACGAAGCCGACCTAGCGTCGTGGATGTGCCCCGACCCGCCCCCGCCCCCGCCGACCGGCTGACGTCGGTGCTCATCCCGCGCACGATTCCGCCGTCGGCAGGGCCGAGGTTGTCGCCTGGGCGTGGGCCGGTGTCCGCCGCACCCCCCGCCCACGTGGCGGCGCCCCGGGACGCCACTATGGGCGCAGCTTCGCGCGGGGTGCTGGGCGGCGCGGCGCGCGGTGCTGGAGCGCACGGTGGTTCGGGCGGCGCGTCGGGCGCCGGTCCGGACGGTGCTTCGGGTGGCCCTACGGTCACCGCCGCTTCCGGCCGTGTCGTGGTCGAGCCACCGACCGTCCCGTTGCCCGTGCGTCGAGCAGCCGCGTGGCGCCACCGGTTCCTCGGCCGACTCGCCCCGGCGTCCTGGCGCGGGTTGCGCCTCGATCCCGGGCGCCCAGGGGCCACCGCGCTCGTGCTGGTGGCCGCCGTGGCCGCCGTTGTCGCTGCGGTCGGGGTGTGGACGACGCGACCGCAGGCCGAGCCGGTTCGCGGGTTGCCTGCGGTGACCGTGGACGGGGCGCCGGGCGCGCCCGCAGGCGGGCTGGGTGGCCGTGGGCGCGGGAACGGGTCCGCCGGCTCGACCGCGGGTGGGGCCGTGGGCGGGGCGGTGGGCCCAGCCGGCGGTGGGGCCGGGGGCGGTGCGGCGGCCGGGGTCGGAGCTGGGGTCGGGGCTGGGGCCGCGGGCGGGAGTGAGCCCGCGGGCGGAGCGGCCCGTGAGGCAGGTCCCGGCGCGGACAGGGCGGCGGGTGGCGTGCTGGTCGTCAGCGTGGCCGGGCGCGTTGCGCACCCCGGCGTGGTGCGGGTGCCGGACGGGGCGCGGGTCATCGACGTGCTCGCCGCTGCCGGTGGTGCGCAACCCGGTGTCGATTTGGCCGGGCTGAACCTCGCGCGCCGGGTGGTCGACGGCGAGCAGATCGCCGTCGGGGTCCCCCCGGCGCCCGACGCGGCCGCACAGCCGCTGTCGGCCGGGGCGGTCGGGGCCGGGTCGGCGGGGGCGGCCGGTACCGGCGCGGGCGCGTCCGGCCCCGCGGCGAAGGTCGACCTCAACACCGCGACGGTCGCGCAGCTCGACACCCTCCCCGGCGTCGGCCCGGTTACGGCCCAGCACATCGTGGACTGGCGCACGCGCAACGGGCGCTTCGTCCGGGTGGACCAACTGCGGGAGATCGACGGGATCGGCGAGCGCCGGTTCCAGCAGCTCCGCGATCTGGTGACGATCTGATGCGCACCCGGCCCACCGATCGGCTCGATCCCGCCGGGCACGCGCCGTCGGACCTCCGGCTCGTCCCGGCCGCCGCCGCAGCATGGACGGTGATGCTGCTCGGGCTGGGCCTCGGCCCGATGTCCGGTGCCGCCGTTGCGCTGAGCGCCTCCGTCGTCGCCGTCCTCGCCTACCGCAGGCGGCGCTCGCCCGCGCTGCTCGCCGCCGCGGGCGTGGCGGCCGCCGCCGGGCTGGTCATCGCGGCCCACACGCTGCTGGTCACCACGCATCCCCTGCACGCGCAGGCGCTCCGGGGCGGCGCGGCGACCCTGCGGGTGGTCCTGCGCGACGACCCCCGCACACTGCGCACCTCGGGCCCGACGGCCGACCCCACCGCCGCCCGGGTGGTGGTGCCCGCCGATCTGGTGGCGGCCACCGCCGGGACTGGTCGCTGGGCGGGCGGCGGCCGGGTGTTGCTGCTCGCGCCCGCGGCGGGCTGGCTCCGGCTGCTGCCCGGCCAGAGCGTCACGGCCGAAGGGCTGCTCGCGCCGCCTGAGCGGGCCGATCTCACGATCGCGGTGTTGCGGGTACGCGGCGGCCCGCGTGACGTGGCGTCCCCGCCGTGGTGGCAGTCAGCGGCGGGTGGGCTGCGGTCGGGCCTGCGCGCCGCGGCGGGCACGCTACCGGCCGCCGAGGCGGGCCTGCTGCCCGGCCTGACCATCGGTGACACGAGCGCGCTCACCGCCGAGGTCGACGACGACTTCCGCGCCGCCGGGCTTACCCACCTGCTCGCGGTGTCCGGCGCCAACTTGGCGATCTTGACCGGTGCTGTGCTCGCGGGCCTACGACGGCTGCGGGCCGATCCGCGGCTGTCGGCCGCCGTGGCGGGAGCGGTGCTGGTGGGTTTCGTGGTCCTCGCGCGCCCGTCACCGAGCGTGGTCCGGGCGGCGGTGATGGGGGCAGTCACCCTGGTGGCGCTCGGCGTGGGCCGGGCACGGTCCGCGCTGCCCGCGCTCGCCGCCGCGGTGCTCGTGCTGCTCTTCGCCGACCCCGCGCTCGCGGTTGACGCCGGGTTTGCCCTGTCGGTGTCGGCGACGGCCGCGCTCGTGCTGTTGGCGCCGCGGTGGGCGGCGGCGCTGAGCGCGCGCGGCGTGCCGCGTCTCGCCGCGGAGGTGCTCGCGGTACCCGCCGCAGCATTCCTCGTGACCGCGCCGCTCGTGGCCGGGCTGGGTGGGCTGGTCAGCCCGGTCGCGGTCGCCGCGAACCTGCTTGCGGCCCCGGCCGTCGCACCCGCCACGGTGCTGGGCGTGCTGGCCGCCCTCATGGCCCCGGTCGCGCCCGCGGTGGCCGGTGCGTGCGCCTGGCTGGCCGGTTGGCCCGTCACGTGGCTCATCACCGTGGCCGATCGCGCCGCCGCGGTGCCCGGCGCCGCACTGCCCTGGCCCGCGGGCACACTCGGAGCGCTGCTCATGGTCGCCGCGCTCGGCGGCGTCGCCCTGGTGGCCCGGTCGCGCCGCCGACGCGCCGTGCTGCTCGCCGCGCTCGCGGGCGCCACCGTCGTGATCGTCCCCACCCGGCTGGCCCCGCCGGGCTGGCCACCCGCGGGCTGGGTGATCGTGGCGTGCGACGTCGGGCAGGGTGACGCGATCGTCCTGGCCACCGCGCGACCGGGCTGGGTGGTAGTGGTCGACACCGGCCCGGCCGCTGGACCGGTCGACGCCTGCCTCAACCGGCTCGGGGTGCGCGGGATCGCCCTCGTGCTGCTCAGCCACCTGCATGCCGACCACGTCGGCGGTCTCACCGGAGTGCTGCGCGGGCGGCCGGTCGGGGCGATCGCGGTCGGGCCGGTTCACGAGCCTGAATGGGCATTGCGCGACGTCGCGCGGGAGGCTGCGGCGGCCGGGGTGCCGCTGGTCGCGCTGGCCGCCGGACGGCGGCTGGCCTGGCCCGGCCTCTCTCTCGATGTGTTGGGCCCGCCACATCCGGCCACCGACGTCGACCCGGACGACGGCACCGCCGTGAACGACGGCTCGCTCGTGGTGCGGGCCACCACACCGGCGGGCACGATCCTGCTGGCGGGCGACGCCGAGTTGGCCGAGCAGGCCGACCTGCTCGCCACCGGACAGCTCCTGCGGGCGGACATCCTCAAGATGCCCCACCACGGCTCTCGCTACAGCTCGCCCGTCTTCCTATCGGCGGTCGAGCCAAGGGTGGTGCTGGTCAGCGTGGGGGCGGGCAACACCTACCGGCAGCCGAACGTGCCTCTCCTCACCGCGCTGGAGCGCACGGGGACGGTCGTGCGCCGCACCGACACCGCAGGGGACGTGGCCGTCACCGGCACCCAGCCGGAGGCGGGCGGACACATCGCGCTGCAGGTCGTCACCCGCGGCGACCCGATGCCCGCCCGCAGACGGCGGCATCGGGTCCGCGGACGGGGTCGTACCGGCGGCGGGATTCGAACCCGCACTGTCGACCACCTAAAGATCGTGTCTCCTGCCAGTTGGACTACGCCGGCAACGCCGCCAGGATACGGACGCCGACGGCGTTCAGACGGCGAGGTCCTTGCGCAGCTTCGCCACGTGGCCGGTGGCGCGCACGTTGTACTGCGCCACCTCCACCTTCCCGTCCGGGTCGATCACGAACGTCGAGCGGATCACGCCGGTCACCGTCTTGCCGTACATCTGCTTCTCGCCGTAGGCACCCCAGGCGGTGAGCACCTCCTTGTCGGGGTCGGAGAGCAGCGGGAACGTGAGGCCCTCCTGGTCGCGGAACTTCGCGAGCTTCTCGGGCTTGTCGGGGGAGATGCCGAGCACGTCCAGGCCCGCGCCGTTCAGCTGGGTGAGGCTGTCGCGGAAGTCGCAGGCCTCTTTCGTGCAGCCGGGGGTGCCTGCGGCCGGGTAGAAGTAGACGACGACGCGGTGGCCGCGGTAGTCGGTAAGCGACACGGGCTTCCCGTCGGCATCGAGGAGGGTGAAATCGGGGGCGGCGTCACCGGGGGCGAGAGTGCTTGTCATGCCCCGATCCTGGCACGTCGCCCGGCCGGGTCCGCGTCGTGTGATCTACGGTGTTGCCTGCCTTACCCATCAGCACGTCAGGAGGCGCCGTGGCGCGCGACCCGGACACCATCCAGCGCGAGATCGAGAAGGCGAGGGAGGCGCTCGCGGAGAGCCTTGACGTGCTCAGTGAGCGCGCCAACCCGAAGCGGTTCGTCGATCAGGGCCGGACGAGCCTGCAGCAGCGGCTCGCCGACCCGAAGATCAAGTACGGGCTCATGGCCTTCGGTGCGCTCATCGCGCTCGCTGTGCTGCGCAAGCTCTTCCGCTGAAGGTGCGCGGCGGCCCGCAGCCACAGCAGGGGCGCGCTCAGCGGGCGCCGAGCGTCCCGGCCAGCTCCAGGGCAGCGGCGCCGTCCGCCCCGTCCTGCAGCAGGGTGCGGTAGCGCGCGACAAAGCGCGCCGCGCCGAAGCCCACGACCGCCGTCAGCTGCCCGTTGGTGAGCAGGCCGACCACCGTGCCCTTGACGGCGCCGCCCGCGAGCCCGTCGCCGTGCAGCGGCAGCAGGGTGTCGGCGTGCTCCGGCCGTCCGAGAAGCTGGATCTTCACGCCGAACTGGTCCGACCAGAAGTACGGCACCCGCGGCGGCGGGGCCGGCTCGCCGAGGATGTCGCGCGCGACGGTCGCGGCCTGATCGCCCGCGCTGGTCCAGTGCTCGTGGCGGTGTCGGTCGCCGTGGACGGGGTCCGGCCACGCCGCGACATCGCCCACCGCCCAAACACCGGGCACGCCTTCGACCCGCCCGGTCGGGCCACAGGGGAGCCCACCCGCTGCGGTGTGTCCGGCGCCGCTGTTCATCCAGCCCAGCCGGGGCACGCCGCCGATCCCGACCACGACGACGTCGGCCGCCACGCGCGTTCCGTCCGCCAGCGCCACTGCGATGCGCCCGCCGGCGCCGCCGCCCGTGCCGCCGCCCGCACCGACGAACCCCTCGATCCGAACCTTCGTGCGCAGGTCGACCCCGGCCTCGGTCATGAGCTGCCCGCTGAGCGCGCCCAGCTCCGCGCCGAGCGCGCGGGCCGAGGGCACGGGCAACGCCTCCAGCACCGTGACGGCGAGGCCGCGCGTGCGCGCAGCGCTCGCCACCTCCGCGCCGATGAAGCCGCCCCCGATGACCAGCAGCGAGCCCGCGCGCTCCAGCGCGGAGCGCAGCGTCACCGCGTCGTCCAGCGTCCGCAGGCTGTGCATCCCCGCGGGCTGACCGGGCAGGGTGCGCGCCGCCAGGCCGGTGGCGATGACGATGGCGTCCGCATGCAGCGACGCCCCGTCGGCCAGCTCCACCTCACCCGGCCGCAGCGCCACCGCGCGAATGCCGAGATGGGTGCGCACGCCCAGCTCGTCGAGGTCGTTCACGGAGCTCAGCGTCGTGCGTTCTGGCGCCCATTCGCCGGTCAGCACCTGCTTGGACAGTGGCGGCCGATCGTACGGGGCGTGCGGCTCGTCGCCGACGAGGCTGATGCGGCCCTGGAAGCCTGCGGTGCGCAGCTGCTCGACCGTCCGCAGCCCGCCGAGCCCGGCCCCGACGACGAGAACGTGGTCCGGCTGGCTCATGGCCGGCATCCTCGCCGACCGCTCACCCCACGCGCGTGTCGGGGTCCATCCGGCTCCGGAGCCGGTCCAGGGTCTGCGCGAGCAGCCGGGACACGTGCATCTGGGAGATCCCGACCTTCTCCGCGATCTGGGTCTGGGTCATGTTCCCGAAGAAGCGCAGCAGCACGATTGTGCGTTCGCGCTCGTCCAGCTCGGCGAGGATCGGGCGCAGCGCCTGGCGGCTGTCCACCCGGTCGAGCTCGGCATCGGCCGCACCCACCAGCTCGCCCACCGTGGCGCTGCCCTGCTCCGAGGAGAGCATTTCGTCCAACGACGAGCTGCGGTAGGCCTCGGAGGCTTCCAGACCCTCGAGCACCTCCGCGATTGACACGCCCAGGTGCTCGGCGATCTCGGTCGGCTTCGGGGCGCGGCCGAGGCCCTGCGACAGGGTCGATACCGCGCCGTTGATCGCAACGTGCAGGTCCTTCAGACGCCGCGGCACCCGCATCGACCAGCCAAGGTCACGGAAGTGGCGGCGGATCTCGCCGCTGATGGTCGGCACGGCGAAGGAGAAGAAGTCGGCGCCGCGCTCGGGCGAGAAGCGGTCGACCGCGTTGATCAGGCCGACCGTCGCCACCTGCACGAGATCGTCCAACGGCTCGCCCCGGCCCGCGAACCGGCGCGCGATGTGCTGGGCCACCGGCAGATACCCGGTGACCAACTCGTCGCGCATCGCCTCCCGGCGGGGGTCGTCAGGGGCGAGCGAGGCGTACTCGATCAACAGCGGGACGAGATGGCCGTACTCAGGGTCGGCCGTGGTCACCGGGGCGGCGCGCCTGCGTGCTTGTCCAGCCGGATGCCGACCGTCGGGCCCGCGGGGCCACTGCCGTCGACGCTGTCCTGGCGGAGGGCCTCGACGTGGTCGGCGAGGGTCTGCAGCACCCGCCAGCCGAACGTGTCCGTGGACACCGCCGCGTCCGCCGCACTCGCGCGCACGCGCGCGTGCACCTCGATGTGCTCGGCATGCACGCGGAAGGTGCACTGCAGCATGGTCGCGGGCGCCGCGACGTCGACGAGCGTGGCGCAGGCCTCGTCCACCGCCATCCGCAGGTCCGAGATCGCGTCCAGATCGAAGTCGGCCCGAGCGGCGAGGTCGGAGGCCACGGCTCGGATCGTCGGGATCAGGGCGGCGGTCGCCGACGTGCGGACCTCCACGACGGAGGACGCGCCGCGCGTGTCGGCGGGCGGATGGAAGTCCCAATCGGACACGCTGCCGGTCTCCTCTCGCGGCTTGTGACCTGGCACGGTCATCTTTCTACTCCCCGTATCGGCGTCAATCAGCGGGGGAGAGTGCCGCGGCGCGGTCCGCGTACAGGTCGAACAGCTGATCGGAGGCGGTGATCTCCATCGGTCGGCGGACCGCGCGGGCCTCCGACACCAGCCGCAGCCGCCGCTCGCCGGCCTCTTGAGCGGCCCGGATGAGCACGGCAAGGCCGCTGGAGGCCAGGAACGTCACGGCCGACAGGTCGATGACCAGCACCGCGGCTGGGTCGGCCAGCAGCCGGGAAAGGGCGTGCTCCAGCACCCCCGCGGTCAGAGTGTCGATCTCGCCCTGGACGGCGAGTACGACGTGGCGTGCGTCGGGCCGCTCGAACGCCACGCCGAGCTCACCGGGGCTGGGGGTGGGGCGAGGCACAGCGGGGTCGAGCAACGACGCTCACCTCCGACGGGTCAGCTGATGGACGGGCGCCGGGGCGGTCGTCGCCGCTCCGAGCGGGCGGCTGTTTTCTCAACCGGGGCGACCCTATCCGGATGCTCATGGAGTGCGCGCGCGGGCGTGCTTTCCCCGCAACGCTGCCCGGGGTGGAGCGAGCCAGGCGTGGACTGCTCGACAGCCCATCGCCGCCACGGTGCGCAGGCTCGCCGAGGGGACGCGACCGGCGGGGCCGCAGTTGCTCCGGCCGGCCGGGCGCGCTGCCCCGGCGCCAGGGTGCGCACGCTCGCCCTCGGTGTCGCTGCGGCGCCGACGAAACGTCGGTCCCTGCGCTCGAAGGGGACACCAGCGGGGTTTCGCCGCGGCGCTGAAACCCCGCTGAGGTCCCTCTCGAGCGTCGTCGGACACCGGGGGCGTCGTCCGACACCGCGGGGCGGCATCCCCTACCACTCACACCGCCGCGGGGCGGGACGCGACGGATGCGGCGCAGATGCCCTGGCCGGCCGGGGGCGCCGCCAAACGTGGCCGGGGCGAGACGCGACCGACGGGGCGCAGCTGCCCCGGCCGGCCCGGACACGCCGCCACCGGAGTCGGCTCGGCGGGTCACACGGGCGCGATGTCCGCGGGCGGCGAGCCGCGCCTGCTGGTCGGGCTCGAGGGGTGATCGGCCGCCACTCACGGACTGCCGAGCACCGTTCGGCGTAGCGCAACATTCGGGACGCGACTCTGTGGCGCACAACCGGTTCACTATGGTCGCACGCCAACGGCGGTGTGCTGCGTCGGAGGGGTGACGGCGATGAGCGCGTATCCGGGGGTGGGGCTGGCGGCCCCCGCTTCCGCGAAGGGGTTCGCAAGAGTGTCCCGGTCGGTCTGCGAGGCCGATCGGCGCGTCGTGGCGGTCGCGGTCGATGCCGTCGAGTTGCTCCGCCCGGGGTCGGATCTGGCGCGGCTGCTGGAGGGCTTCGGCCGGGCGGACGTGCTGCTTGCCGCCGACGACCGGGCCGCGACCGTCTCCGACGACCTCGATGACAACCTCGATGACAACCTGAATGACGACCTCGATGACGACCTGGACGGCGGGGACCGCGACGGAGAGGTCGCCGACCAGGTGCGCACCGGCGCGGCGAGGCTGCAGCACCCCGATCTCTTCGTGCACCGCCTCGCGCTCTGCCCGCCGCTCAGTTCAATAGCAGAGGACGACCTCGTCGCCGCGCTCAGCGAGCTGGTCGGCTTCGACCCGGAGCCCGGGGTGTACTGCCTGGCCCCCGCGACGCCCGCGGACAGCGTGGTCGTGATCGCCGCCCAACGCATCGCGCGGGTCTACGGACTGCCCCTTCTGCGTTACCGGTGCCTCGAGTTCTCCCTGGTGACGCCGGACGGCGCACCGATCAGCTCGCCATTGCCACGCCACGCTGCTCGAGGATGACCCGGCGCTCGGCCTCGGCCAGCCCGCCCCACACGCCGAACGGCTCGCGCGTCTGCAGCGCGAACTCGCGGCACTGCTCGATCACCGGGCAGCGGCGACAGACCTCTTTGGCCTGCGCCGTGCGCCGAGCGCGCGACGGATTGCGCTCGCCATCGGGGTGGAAGAAGATCGCGCTGTCCATCCCCCGGCACGAACCGAGTCGCTGCCACTGCCACGCGTGATCCATGGGTCCGGGAAGCCGGGACACGTCGCTCATGGTCGCCCTCTCGCCGCACGGTCAGCCCACTGCTCGCAACTCGGGGGCCGACTTCCCGTGTGGTTGAAGGGCCAAACACGGTGTGATATAGGTCACTGTGGACTAGGTGGCGGCGAGCGCGGCCTCCCGTGACTCGTGGATGTCGAAAAGGGATATGAGGCCCGCGATCGTGAGCGGGCGAAGCACGCGCCGCGCCGTGCAGGCGAGACGCAGCTCGACGCCCGCCATGTGGGCAGCCTCCCGTACCTCGATGAGGACGGCCAGGCCGCTCGTGCCGAGGAACGTGACGGCGTCGAGGTCGAGCACCACCAGCTCGACGCCTGCCGTCTCACCGAATTGTTCCAGCACCAGGGCGCGCAGGTGCGGGGAGGTCAGCATGTCGACCTCACCGCCAACCTCGATCACCACCCGGCTGCCGTCCCGGTGGACCGCGAGGGTGATCTGGTCGTCGCCCGCTGTCGCTGCGGGTGGGCGGTGCGTCTCGGACATTGCGGCTCACGGTAGGACGCCCGCGCCCGGTGTGCCACCGGAAGCCCCTGGCGGTCAGACGTAGATCCTCCGCGGGGCCGCGCCCGCCATCGGCACGACGCGCTGTTCGAGCCGCGCGGCGGCCGAAAGCAGCGCCGACTCGGCGCCGGGACGGCCGACGAGCTGCACCCCCACCGGGCGGCCGCCGATTCGTACCGGCGCGACCACGGCGGGCAGCCCGGCGAGGTTCCACGCCTGCGTGTAGGGCATCCGCCACGCCGAACGCGCGAGCGTCACCCGATAGCCGCGGCCCCCGAGCGCGCCCGCCGCGCCCGGCGGCCGGGCCGTGGCGGGCCCGACCAGCACGTCGTAGCCGCCCGCGTCGAACCACGAAAGCACCCGGTCGCGCCAGGCCGCCACGGCGCCCTCGCGGGGTGGGGCGAACCGCAGCGCCCGACGTCCGCGGCGGGCCACTGCGGCCGTGCGGCGCTCGACGGCGGCGAGGTCGAGTTCGAGCGCCGCCACATCGCGGGCCACCCCGGCCTGCCAGCGCCGTATCCACACGAGGCCCAGCGCGCGAGGATACGGCGGGTCGGCGACCGTGACCACGGCCCCGCCCGGTGCGGCACGCAGCCGCGCGGCGGCGCCCACCGCGGCGGCGCGATGGTCGGGATGCAGCCGGGTGAACGGCAGCGGGGCCGACAGCGACAACGCCACGTGCACCGGCCCCGGCGCGTCGACCGGGAACGGCCGCCCGGCGAGCACGCCCAGCATGAGCGCGGCGTCCTCGGCGGTGCGCGCGATCGGGCCCACCGCCGACAGCCCGCACCAGTGCTCGTCCGCCCCCCTCGGCAACGGAACGACGCCGCGACCGGGCTTGACCCCGACCAGCCCGCAGTAGGCCGCGGGGATGCGGATCGCGCCCCCGCCGTCGGTGCCCAGCGCGAGCGCGGCCATCCCCGCGGCCACGGCCGCAGCCGCGCCGCCGCTGGAGCCGCCGGGGTCCAGCGCGGGATCGAGCGGATTGCGCGTGGTGCCGAGCGCGGAGTGGGTGAAGCCCCAGATCCCCAGCTCGGGCATGCGCGTCTTGCCCAGCACGACCGCCCCGGCGCCGCGGAGGCGTTTGACCAGCTCGTCGTCGCGGCGGGCGGGCGCGGTGGACGTGGCGGCGCTGCCGTGGCGGGTCGGGTAGCCCGCCACGTCGATGCAGTCCTTGATCGCCACGGGGACGCCTGCGAGCGGCAGCGCGAACCGGTCGGCACGCCGGTCGACCGCGCCCGCCTCGGCGAGCACCCGCTCGGGATCGTGCTCCTGAAAGGCGCCGAGGCGCCCGTCGCGCTCGGCGATGCGCGCCAGGTGCGCACCCGCGACGGCGACGGCGCTCGTGCGCCCGTCGTGCACGCGCGCCACGATCTGGGCCGCCGTCAGCGCGCTCAGGTCGGTGGCGTCCATCCCTCTAGCCTGGCATCGATCTGCACTCCCGCGGGAGCGGACATGCCGTGACGTGCCCGTTCCGGAACACGAGCTATCGGGCGCCGAGCGCCTCGGGCACGTCGTCGGCCACGGTGAACAGCGACAGCAGGCCGGTGGCCTCCAGCGCGCGCTTCGCGATGCGCGACCCGGGCACCACCAGCAGCCGCCCGCCGTTCTGGTCGGCCGCTTCCTTCGCCTCGACCAGCGCGGCCAGCCCCGCGGAGCCCAGGAAGGAGACCTCCGACAGGTCGACCACGAGCTTCGGCACCGCCGACTGTTGCTCGGCGAGCCGGAGGGCCAGCAGGGGAGCGGTCAAGGTGTCCAGCTCGCCGACGACGTGCAGCACCCGGACGGCGGGGCCATGGTCGACGACGTCGAACCGGATGACCTCCCCGACCTCCGACCCGTCATCGGGTGGTTCGGTGTTCATGCCTGCCCGCTCCTCGAAGGGGGGTCGCGTACTCGTGGCGCGAACCCTACGGAAGCCTCCGACGCCCGCACAACACGGGCTTACCAGCCGTTAACGCGCCATCCGCATCCGCCGACGGCAACGGCGGGGGGTTGCGCGTTGTCCTCCGCGGGAACGACCCCGATCGGCATTCCGACCCGCCTCCGTATCCTTCTCGACGTGACCTCGGCGTTCCTTCCGTTTCTGCACGGTGACCGGTCCGTGGTGCGCGTGCTGCTGGAGCGGCGGGCCGCGGGCACCACGCCGGGCGCCCGCCTCGACGAGCACCGGGTCGCGCTCGTGATCGGCGGGGGCGGCATGCGCGGCGCCTACGTCGCGGGAATGCTGCACGCGTTGGAGCGCGCCGGGCTGTGCGCGGCGTTCGACGAGATCTACGGCTCGTCGTCGGGCGCGATCAGTGCGGCGGCGTTCCTGACCGGCGAGGCCGCGGCCTGCGCGGCGTGCTACCCGGAGGATCTGTGCACCCGCGCGTTCATCAACATGCGACGGCTGGGCTCCGGGCATCCGGTGGTCAGCCTTCCACTGCTGCTCGACGACGTGCTGGGCCTGCGCAAGCCGCTGGCTTGGGGGCGGCTGGGGCACACGTCCGCGCCGCTGCACCTCGTGGCCACCGACACGGCCGACCTCACCGCGCACACGCTCACCGGCATGGCGTCAATGGCCGACTGGCGGGTCGCGCTGCAGGCGAGCGCCTCGATCCCGCTGCTCACCGGGCGGCCGGTGGCCTGGGACGGGCGGCACTGGGTGGACGGGTCGGTGGGCGAGCCGCTGGCCATCGAGCGGGCCCTGCGCGGCGGGGCCACCCACGTGCTGGTGATGCTCTGCCGTGGCGTCGCCGACCTGCATCACGACGCCGACGCGGGCCTGTCGCTCTGGGCGCGCGCGCTCGACCGGCTCGTGCCCGGGCTGGGCACGGTCGCGCAGGGCTCCCGGCGCTACGGCCTGGAGCTGCGGCTGGTCGTCGACGGCTCGCCGCTCGGCGGGCACCTGTGCGCGATCGGCCCGGCCCGCTCGGCGGGGGTTGGCGCGCTGTGCGTCGAGCAGGGGCCGATCGCGGAGGCCGTGCGGATCGGGGACGAGTCCGCCGCGGCCGTGCTCGACGCGGTGGCGGCCGACCTCGACCCGGCCTGAGCAAGCGCGCTGCTAGGGGGTGGCGCGACCGGTGAGCTTGTCCCGCACCCGGTCCATGAGCCCCACGCCGGGCCCGACCAGCTTGTGGAACACCTCGCTGTTCCTCCGCCACGGAGTGCCGAACCAGCTCGGTGATGACGGTGTCGGCCATGTCGCGTCGCGTCTGCGGGTCGCTGGTGGCGAGGAGCTTTCGGTTTGAACCATGTGCCGGGGGACCGACGCCGCCGGGTCCGCGAGAGCGGCCCGGCGGCGACAGCCGTCAGCTGGACAGGCGGTGCGCCAGCATCTGCTTGCCCTGCTCGCCGCCCTTGCGGCTCACCTCCTGGGCCTTCCGGAAGAACTCCGCGAGGTCGTTGTCGCCTTCGCGCTCGGCGTCCTGGATGTAGCTCTCCAGGCGCAGAGCGTTGCTCAGGCAGGCCTCGGTGAACCAGATCAGGTTGTAGTCCTTGTCGACCGTGCCCGTGACCTCACCCGTTTCGGCGCTCGACATGCCGACTCTCCTTTCCTCGGTTGACCGGCCCAGCCGGCGTACCCGGGCGGGGCCCATCCACTCCTGTGCGGCACGGTCTCGTAAGCTGCGGATCGTGCGCACCCGTGCCGCCGTCGTCGTCACCGGCAGCGAGCTGCTCACGGGCGCGATCACCGACCGCAACGGCCCCTTCCTCGCCCGCGAGCTGGCGCGGCTCGGTTTCGAGGTACCGCACCTCACGATCGTCGGCGACCGGCAGGAGGACCTCGAGGGAGCGCTGCGGTTCGCGGCCGACGCGGGTGTCGCGCTGATCGTGACCTCCGGCGGGCTCGGGCCGACGGCCGACGACCGCACCGTCGAGGCCGTCGCCGCGTTCGCGGGGGCGCCCCTGGAGCTGGACGAGGCCATGCGGGCGCGCATCGCTGCGATCCTGGCCGAATGGGCGGCGCGCAACGGGTTCGCCGGGCCCGCGCTGGAGGCGGCCAACCGCAAGCAGGCGATGCTGCCGCGCGGGGCGGTCGCGCTGTCGCCGGTGGGCACCGCGCCCGGGCTCGTCGTGCAGCCCCCGGGTGGTCCGCTGGTGCTCGTGCTGCCGGGGCCGCCGCGGGAGCTCACGGCGATGTGGCCCGCCGCGCTCGCGTCCGCGCCGATGGCCGCCCTGCTGGCGGCCACACCCGCCGCGGACGCCCGCGAGCTGCGCTTCTGGGGCCTGCCCGAGTCGGAGATCGCGGCCACGCTGCGCGAGCTGGACCAGACCGGCGTCGAGGTGACGACGTGCCTGCGCCGCTCCGAGCTGGAGGTCGACATCCGGCCGCAGCCCGGCGCCGAAGAGGTGGCGGCGCAGCTGCACGCCGAGCTCGCGGCCCGCCACGCGAAGCACCTGGTCAGCGCGGACGGCACGACGACCGACGAGCTCGTCACGGCCGGGCTGCTGACGCGCGGCTGGACGGTCGCGACGGGCGAGTCGTGCACCGGCGGGATGCTGGCGTCGCGGCTGGTGGACCGGCCGGGGTCGAGCGCGTACGTGGCGGGTGGGGTCGTCGCCTACTCCGACGAGGCCAAGTCGGACCTGCTCGGGGTGCCCGCCGACCTGATCGCGACGCACGGCGCGGTCTCGCCGGAGGTGGCGCGGGCGCTCGCGGACGGGGCGCGGGCGCGGTTCGGCGCCGACGTGGGCGTCGGGATCACCGGGGTCGCCGGGCCGGACGGCGGCACCGAGGCCAAGCCGGTCGGCTACGTCTGCCTCTGCGTGACGACCGGGGAGGGCCGCGTGCTCGCCCGTGACCGGGTCGTCCCCGGGCAGCGCTCCGACGTGCGGGAGCGCTCCACGGACGCGGGTATGCACCTGCTCTGGCGCGCGACCCAGCCCGCACCCGTCCGGGCCTGAGCCCACCGCGCCGCGGGCACCGCGTTTGTGCGGGCGGCACCGGCGTCGCGGCGGCGGTGCAGGGGGCCGGGACGGGTCGTCGGCGGGGCGGGGTGCGGCCGTGCGACCCGCGCGGGTGGTGGCCGTCGGCCGCGGCCCCTGCGACGATGGGGGCCGACGGGGGAGGACGCGTGACGGACGGACGGCGGTTCGGCGACGGGATGGCGGCGGGCCCGGACCTGGAGGGCGCGGCCGAGGTCGCCGTCGGGCAGGCCCTCACCCCGCTCGACGGCGCGCGGCCGGACCTGCTGTGCGTGTTCGTCGCCCCCGGCCCCGGCCACTCCCCGGAGCAGGCGGCCACGGCCGGGCGGCGGGCCATGCAGCTCGGCGCCGCCCGCGCGATGATCGGCGCCACCGCCAGCGGCGTGATCGGCGACGGCCACGGCCGCGAGCACGGACCGGCCGTCGCCGCCTGGGCGGCGGTGCTGCCCGGCGTGCGGATCACCCCGTACCGGCTGGAGGTCACCCGCGTCGGCGACAGCCTGCACATCGGCGGCCTGCCCCAGCCTGCGTCCGACGACCGCGTCGCGACCATGCTCGTCGATCCCTACACCTTCCCCATCGGGCCATTCCTCGAGCGCGGCAACACCGTGGCGCCCGGGTTCCCGCTGGTCGGTGGCCTGGCCGGGGTCGCGGGCGGGGCCGGGGCAAACCGCCTCTTCTGCGACGGCGAGGTGCTCGACAGCGGCGGTGTCGGCGTGGTGCTCGGCGGCGAGGCCGAAGCGGTCGGGGCGCGCGCGGTCGTCAGCCAGGGCTGCCGCCCCATCGGGCCCGCGATGATCGTCACGCGGGCCGAGCGCAACCTGCTCATGGAGCTGGCGGGCACCCCCGCCTACAACCGGCTTGTGGAGATCGTCTCGGCGCTCCCACCGGCCGAGCAGGAGCTGGCGACGCGCGGGCTGCACCTCGGCGTCGCCATCGACGAGTACGCCGACGAGCAGGGCCGCGGCGACTTCCTCATCCGCGGCGTCGTCGGCGTCGATCCCGAGAACGGGGCGGTGGCCGTCGGCGAGGTCGTCGAGGTCGGGCAGACCGTGCGGTTCCAGGTGCGCGACGCCGCGGGTGCGGGCGAGGACCTCGCCGAGCTGCTCGACGGCGCCACCCATCCGGCCCGGGGCGCGCTGCTGTTCTCCTGCAACGGGCGCGGCACCACCATGTTCCCCGACGCTGACCACGACGTCCGCACCGTCAAGGCCGCGCTCGGCGCCTCCGTGGCAGGGTTCTTCGCGGCGGGCGAGATCGGCCCGGTCGGCGGTCGCAACCACCTGCACGGCTTCACCGCCTCGGTGCTCGCCTTCAGCTGAGCGGGCCCAGGCGCAGCCGGGTCACCTTCCCGTCGACGATCTCCGCCTCGATCCGGCCGCGGCCGTCGGGCACCCGGACGTCCCACACCGCGCGGTCGCGGGTGAGCTGCTTGCGGGTGAGGTCCATCGCCGTGGCGCGGCACAGCTCGGCCACCTGGGCGCGCGCGCTCCCGTCGCCCACCGGGAACGGCGCGGCGACGGACAGCTCGAAGTCCGGGGCAAGGTGGCCGAGCACCGCGTCGATGTCGTCGGCGCGCCAGGCGCGCTCGAACGCCAGGGTCGTGAGGAACTCCTCGGCCTGCCGCTCGCCCTGGTCCATGAGCGCGCGCAGGAACCGGGCGTCGCGGTTGAGCTTGGACGTCGGCCCGAGCCGCCGCGACGACGCCGGGCGCGCGAACTCCAGCACCCGCACCGTGATCTGCCGGTAGGGGCTGTCGACCAGCATGCCGTCGGCCAGCAGCCGGTCGATCACCTCGATGCCGTGCAGCTCCTGGTAGAGCGACAGGTTGCCGGCCAGCTCGTTGCGGCGGTCGACGATATCTAAGGTTGTCCGGGGTGTGCTTGCGCGCGCCGTCGGGTTGATCTGGATCACCCACAGCTCGTCGGGCGACGCGTCGAGCAGCTCGTGCACGGGCGGGTTCTGGGAGAACAGGCCGTCCCAGTAGGTGCCGCCCTCGGTGTGCACCGCCGGGAAGACGTTGGGGATGGCGGCCGACGCCAGGATCATGTCCGAGGTGATCGGCTCCCGGCGGCTGTGGAACGCCCGGAACCGGCCGGTGAGCACGTCGACCGCGCCCACGACGAGCAGCGGCCCGTCGGGGTCGGCCGTGATGGCGTCGAAGTCGACGCGGCGCTTCAGCAGGTCGCGGAACTGGCCGAGCCCGTCGACCGGCAGGTCGTAGGGGCTCACCGACGGCAACCAGCCCGCGCTCTGCAGGGCGGCCGCCCACATCAGCCAGGCGTTGACGGCCGCGTCCATCGGGGTGGACGCGGCGTTGTCCGCCCAGAAGCCGTCGAGCAGCGCCCGGGCGCGGTGCCGGTCGCCGTCGCGCAGCGCCGTCCAGGCCAGGAGCGCACACACCGCGCCGCCGGAGGTGCCGCTGAGCCCGACGACGTCGTACTCGTCGATCTCCGGGCCGGACAGCAGGCGGCGGAGCACGCCCGCGGTGAACGCGGTGTGGCTGCCGCCGCCCTGGCACGCGATGACGACGCGACGGCGCGTCATCCGAGCAGCCGCGCCTTCTGCTGGGCGAACTCGGCCTCGGTGAGCAGGCCCGCCTCCCGCAGCTCGCCGAGCTTGGTGAGCTGGGCGAACAGGTCGTCGACCGAGGCGGCAGGCGGGGCGGGCGGGACAGGCGGCGCCGGGGCGGGCGGGGCCCCCTGGGCGCGCAGCGTCTCCGCGACCTGCGCCTGCACCTCGGCCTGCATCCGCATCTGCCGCAACTCCTCCTGCGCCGCGGCGCCCTGCCGGTCCCGGTGGGCGGCCGCCTGCTGCGCCGCGCCGACCCGGCCCACGACGGCCGAGGCCGTGCCCGCGACAACGGCCGTGCGGGCCACGGTGCCCAGCAGCCCCGGACCCCGGCGTCCGCGTCCGAGCCCGCGCCTCATGCCCGGCTCTCTTCCTGCGCGTCGAACGCCCCGGCGATGGCCGCGGGCAGCACCCGGTCGTAGGCGAGCACGCTGCCGCCGTGCGCGCGCACCGCGTCGGCGAACCCGCTCGCCCACAGGTTCTCCCAGACCAGCACGAGCGTGGTGGTGTCGTTCTGCAGGGCCTCGGCGATCGCCTGCAGGTCCTGGTGGCTCAGCAGTTCCAGCACGTCACCATCGACCTCGTCGAAGGCCGCCGTCTCGTCGGCGAGCTCGCCTTCGGTGATGGCGCCGTCGGCGGCCTTGTGGACGACGGCCGCGTCCAGCAGGCGCACGGTCTTCGCGTTGACGAGCTCGGCGAGCGGGGCGGCCACGGCGGTCCCGAGCACCTGGCCGGGAAACGTGATGGCCACCCATTCGACCGGGCCGACCGGTGTCCTCACAGCTGCACGCCGCGGGTGAGCGCGCCGTCGACCACCAGGTTCGTGCCGGTGATGAACGAGGCGCGTGGGCTGGCCAGCATCGTGACGGCGTAGGCGATCTCCTCGGGCTTCCCCAGCCGTCCGGTCGGGTTGAGGCCCAGCACGGTGGCGAACAGGTCCGGGTTGCCTGCCTCGATCCCGGCCCAGAATCCGCCCGGGAAGTAGATGTTGCCGGGCGTGACGGTGTTGGCGCGCACGCCCGTCGCGGCGAGCCGGAACGCCAGAGCCTGGATGTAGTGGACGATCGCGGCCTTCACCGTGCCGTAGGCGTCCTTGGCGAAGTCGATCTCCCGCCCGGACACCGACGAGATCGCGATGATCGAGCCCTGCGACGCCGTCAGATGTGGGATGGCCGCCTCGCACATGCGGACGGTGTGCATGAGGTCGACCTGGAAGCTCGCCTGCCAGTTCTCCTCGGTCGTACCGACCGAAAGCGCCGACACGTTGGCCACTGCGACGTCGATCCCGCCGAGCCGCTCCGCCGACGCCGCCACCCATCCGGTGAGCGCCTCGCGGTCGGCGACATCGAGCGCCGTGCCGACGACCGTGTGGCCCGCCGCGGTCAGCTCCTCGACCGCCGCGTCGACGTCGTCCTTCGTGCGGGCGCAGAACGCGACCGTCGCACCCTCCGCGGCGAGGGCCTCGACGCATGCGCGTCCGATGCCCTTGGTACCGCCGGTGACGAGCGCGATCTTGCCGTCGAGCTGGAGATCCATCTAGAGCAGTCCTTTCGCGACCGAGCGGAGGTGGGCGTGCATCCCGCCGTAGGCCTGGGCGGGGGGCAGCAGGGCCTTGTCGAGGAGCGTGACGGCCGAGTAGTTGACGTCGACGACGTTGGCCAACGGCGAGCGGCTGATCTGGGTGAGCAGCTGGTAGGCGTCGAGCGGGTCGAGCCCGTACAGCTCGCCGAGCCAGGTGACCATGCCGACCTGGCTGGCCCGCCACGCGTCCTCCAGTGGCCGTGCGGACGCGACGACCGCGTAGTCCCCGTCGTGCTCGAGTCGCGGCCACCCGGGCGCGCCACCTTTGATCAGCTCGACGACGAGCGTGACGTCCATCGCCCCCTCGACGGCCGTGCCGCAGCTTTCGCCCTCGCCCTGCCGGTAGTGGCCGTCACCGACGGAGAACAGTGCGCCCGAGACGTTGACGCCCAGGTAGCAGGTGGTGCCCGCGCGCATCTCCGGGGTGTCCATGTTGCCGCCGAACGCGTCGGGCACGAGGCTCGTGCGCACCTCGCGGCCCGCCGGGGCGACGCCGACCGTGCCGAGCATCGGGGCGACCGGCAGGTCCAGGCTGAGGTTCGCTGCCTCGTAGCGCACGGTGCCCGCGGCCCGGTCGAGCTGGTAGATCCAGGTGCGCTCGGGGAGGGGCGCCTGCAGGTTCGCGGTGCGGTCGGTGCCAGTGAGCGCGCCGAAGAGCGGGATCGTGGTGGACGCCGCCCAGTCGCGGGCGGGCTGCAGGTCGGCGATGTGGATGGCCAGGGTGTCGCCCGGCTCGGCGCCCTCCACGTGGAACGGGCCGGTCTGCGGGTTGACCTCGGTCATGACCAGCACCTCGGAGGGCCGGTCGGTGGTGCGCTGCAGCCGTCCGGAGAACGCGTCCTCGGTCCAGAGCCGCAGCGCGGTGCCCGGCGTGATCCGGTGCGTCGGGGCGACGCCGCCGAACGTCCAGGCGAACTGGTCCGGCGTCGGCCGGTACTCCACGACGTCCACCCGGGTGATCGTAGGGTCAATCCAGCTCGCGGCCCACCGTCTCGGGCAGACCGAGCAGCGCCAGCACCGCGATGCCGTACGCCGCGGCGGCGAAGGTCACCGCGCCGCCGACGCCCAGCGTCTGCGCCGCGAA
Organism: uncultured Actinomycetota bacterium; assembly: GCA_963822805.1. Taxonomy (GTDB): domain Bacteria; phylum Actinomycetota; class Actinomycetes; order Mycobacteriales; family Pseudonocardiaceae; genus Pseudonocardia. The sequence goes on from CAWGIV010000023.1 coordinate 27,914, forward strand.
CCCGATCGCGGCCGGGAAGAGCGCGCCGACCGCGCGGCCGAAGTTGTAGGTGAAGCCCTGCCCGGTGCCCCGCACGTGCGCCGGGTACAGCTCGGCAAGGTAGGAGCCGAAGCCCGAGAAGATCGCCGACGCGCAGAAGCCCAGCGGGAAGCCGAGGAACAGGATCGCGGTGTTGGCGCCCGCCGGGATGGCCGTGTAAGCGATGATCAACACCGCCGACAGCACCGCGAACAGCACGAACGTCTTCTTGCGGCCCAGCCGGTCGGTGACGTAGCCGCCGGTGATGTAGCCCGCGAACGCGCCGGTGATGAGGAAGAACAGGTACCCGCCGGTGCCGATCACCGAGAGGCCGCGCGCGGTCTTGAGGTAGGTCGGCAGCCACGTGAACAGCCCGTAGTAGCCGCCCTGGACGCCAGTGGCCAGCAGCGCGGCGAACAGCGTGGTGCGCAGGAGCGGACCGCGGAAGATCGCGGCGAACGAGCCGCGGTCGGTGCTCTCCTTGCGGAGCGCCTCGGCTTCGGGCGCGTCCTTGACGGCCCAGCGCACGTAGAGCACGAGCACTGCGGGCAGCGCGCCGGTCCAGAACAGCACCCGCCACCCCAACTCGGGGCCGACGAGCTGGAACACCACCGTGTAGACGATCACGGAGAGCCCCCAGCCCGCCGCCCAGGCGCTCTGCACCCACGCCAGCGCCTGGCCGCGGTGCTCCGGGCGGCAGTACTCGGCGACGAGGATCGCGCCCGCCGCCCACTCGCCGCCGAAGCCGAGGCCTTGCAGGGCGCGCAGCACCAGCAGCATCTCGTAGCTGGCCGCGAAGCCGCAGGCCACGGTGAAAACGGCGTACGTGGCGACGGTGACCAGCAGGGTGCGCACTCGGCCGACGCGGTCGGCCAGCACGCCCGCCAGGGCGCCGCCGACCGCCGACACGACGAGGGTCGTCGTGGCCAGGAGCCCGGCCTGGCCGGTGGTGAGCCCGAAGGTCGCGCTGATCGCGGCGAGGGCGAGGGGGAGGACCTGGTAGTCGTAGGAATCGAGGGCGTAACCGCCGAACGCCCCGGCGAACGCGCGGCGCCCCTGCGCGCCCAGCGTGCGGAACCAGGCGAACGGCCCGGTTGCCGGAATTCCGGTCGGTGTCGTACTCACGGGCACCTCACAGAGGTCGACGTCGGGACACTGTCAGGGGTTACCCGGGTTCATACGCAATGCACAGGACGCGGACAGCGTTGACCTCGGATATCCCTGCGATAAAGGAGTTCAGGCAGCAGGGGAGAGGACGTGAGGGGCATGGCGAGCGCGACCGTCGCGCCGGTCGTCCGGCCGGTCGAGATCCCGACCCCGTGGCGCGCCCGGCTCCGGCTGCACCCGACGCTCGTCCTGCTCGGCCGCTACCTGATCGTCGGTGGCATGGGCACGGGGCTCAACGTCGTGCTGTTCCTGGCGGCGCGGGCGTGGCTGTCGGCGGTGCCCGCGAACGTGGTCGCGATCGTGCTCAGCACGCTCCTCACCACCGAGGCCAACCGTCGCTTCACCTTCCACGCCGGGCACGGTTACCCCTGGCGCACGGTTCTGCAGAACCTCGGCACCATGGTCTTCTATGCGTTCTACGGGTCGGCCGTGCTCCTGCTGCTGGACGCCCTGGTGGCCAGCCCCACGGCGCTGATGGAGTCGGCGGCCGTCGCGGCGGCCAGCATGCTCGGCGGCCTGGCCCGCTTCAGCGTGATGCGGCTGTGGGAGTTCGCGCCATCGTCGCCAACCTCCCGCACTCAGGCCGTCCCCGCCGCTTAGCGCGGGTTTCGCCGCCCGCGTTGATCGCCGAGAGTGGGACATGACGGCCATATATGGCGCGCATGTCCCATTTGCGCCGATCAACGCGCTGAACGTCCGGCGCACCCTGCCCGCCGTTCGCGGCTCCGTGGGGTCTGAACAGCCTCGCGGCGGCGATGATGGCGGGCGATGCCGCGCTCCCCCCTGTCCCGGCGTCGGTCGCGCTCGGTCGTGGTCCGTCGCTCTGCCCGCCTGCCCATGGCCCGGCCCCGCCCGGTCGTTACCCGGTATGGCCCGGTGGCGGCCCATCGGCCCGCGCCGCCGAACGGGCCCTGTCCTGGGGCGTCGATCCCGCTGCCCGAACCGCGCTCGGCGCCCCCGGGGCCCGCCGAGCCGGTCTTCAGCCCCGACCAGCTGGTCGCGTGGGCGCTTGCGGTGGACGAGGGGCCGCCGGCGACGATCCCGCGCCGGTTCCGGCTGCGGCCGCCGCCCGGCGGGCGTGGCCGTCCGGATCCCGCGCCGGTTTCGGCTGGGGCTCCGCCGGGCGCGCGTGGCCGTGCCGATCCCGCGCCGGTTCCGGCTGGGCCGCCGCCCCTTGGTGCCGTTGCTGGTCGCAGTGGCGGTCGGGCTCGTCGCGGGCCTGCTCGTCGTCCTCCCCAGCCGCTCGCCGACCGGCACCGCGCCCGCCCAGGCCGCGCTCGTCGCCCCCGGGCAGCTCACCGGCCTCGCGCTCGGCGACGACCGGCTACCCGACTGCACGCCCGTCGTCGCGGGACTGAGCCCGCGGCAGAAGCTCGCTCAGCGGCTCATGGTCGGCGTCGCGGGCACCGACCCCGCCACGACCGCGCGGCTCGTGCACGAGACGCAGGTCGGCGGGATCTTCGTGGGCGGCACCGGGACCGAGCTGCTCACCGGCCAGGCGCTGCGCGGCGTGCAGGCGGCCTCCCGGTTGCCGCTCGCCGTGGCGGTCGACGACGAAGGCGGGCGCGTCCAGCGCCTCGACGCGATCGACGGCGACCTGCCCAGCGCCCGTACCCTCGCCTCGACCCTCGGCACCGCCCCCGTGCAGCAGGTCGCCCGCAACCGGGGGCGCGTGCTGGCGGCGAGCGGGGTCACCATGAACTTCGCGCCTGACGTCGACGTCAGCGGCCAGGCGAGCGACGCCGTCATCGGCGATCGGTCCTTCTCCGCCGACCCGGACACCGTCACCCGCTACGCCGCCGCCTACGCCCAGGGCGAGCACGAGGCAGGCATCTTCACCGTCCTCACGCACTTCCCCGGGCACGGCCACGCCGACGGCGACACCACCACCCCGCCGCTGGACCAGCTCAAGGCGAACGACCTCACCCCCTACGCCGCGCTGCTGCGCCCCGGTGGGCCGCTGGCGGACCCGGCGCTCACCGGCGTGATGGTCGGCCACCTCGACGTGCCCGGCCTCACCGCCGACCTCCCCAGCTCCCTGACCCCCGCCACCTACCGGCTCCTGCGCGACACCTACCACTTCGACGGCCTCGCCATCACCGACGACCTCGGTGCCATGAAGGCCATCTCCGACGAGCTGACGCTGCCCGAGGCCGTCGCGCGGGCGCTGGCCGCGGGCGCGGACATGGCGCTCTGGACCAGCAATGACCCCGTCACACCCGTCCTCGACGGCCTGGACCGCGCCCTCGCCTCCGGCGCGCTCGACCCGAAGGCGAACGACGCCGCCGTCGAACGGGTGCTCGCCGCGAAGGGCGTCTGCACCCGCCGCTGACGCTCGCCGCGAGCCCCTTTCCGCGCACGGGCGCGTCAGCGCGCCATGCCCCGCTGCACCGCGTCCACCAGGTACGGCCGCAGCCTGGTCGGCGCGACGATCTCGTCCACCGAGCCGACCCGCTGCGCCCGCTGGATGCTGTGCGCGGTGTCGAACTCGTCGGCCACCTGGCCGAGCTTCTCCGAGCGCACCTCGGGCCGCAGTGCCGCGAGCTCGGCGGTGAGCCGCGCCGCCTCGGCCTCCTGCCCGGTCGACCGCGCCTCGGTGATGAGCGCCTCCAGCCCGGCGACCCGCGGGTCGGCCGCGGTGCGCTTGTTCACCTCGCCTGCGAACACGACGGCCGCGGCGGGCGCACCGCCGAGCACCGACGCGTACGAGCCCTCGACGGCGGCGACCTCCATGCCCTCGTTGAGGGTCTTGGAGAACACCACGAACGCGCCGCCGTGGTAGCGCGACACCACGCAGAACACGATCGGCCCGCGGAAGTTCACCACCGACCGGCCGATCTCCGCGCCGTACTCCAGCTGCAGCTGCCGCAGCGACTCCGGCGACCCGTCGAAGCCCGACAGGTTCGCCAGCACCACCAGCGGTCGGTTGCCGCTCGCCGTGGTGATCGCGCGCGCCGCCTTCTTCGACGACTTCGGGAAGAGCGTGCCCGCAGTGAACGTCGTGGGCCCGTCCACCGGCACCCGGCCGCGGCGGGGCAGCGGCCGCGACTCGATGCCCAGCATCAGCACCGGCTGCCCACCCAGGTGTGCGTCCAGGACGACGACGCCCTCGGCGTCGACCATGTCCACCCAGCGCTCCAGGGTCGGGTGGTCCGCGTCGGCGACCGCGCGCATGACCGAGCGGATGTCGAACGGCTTCTTGCGGCCGGGGTTGTCGGTGAAGATCTGCCCGACCGTCGTGAAGTCGGTGCCCGGGCCGGCGTGCGGCGAGGCCGAGACGTCGCGGTCGACGGGGTCGTCCGAACGGGCGGGCCGCGGGAACCGCTCACCCGGCGCGCGGTAGGTGTGCGCGTAGTGGGCGAGCAGGATGTCGACGGCCGCGCTGACGTCCGGCGCCCAGTACTGCGCCTGCCCGTTCGGCCCCATGATCCGGTCGTAGCCGCCGATGCCGAAGTTGTCCTCGGCCGAGACGCCGCCGGAGTAGTCGAGGCTCTGCTTGCCGGTGAGCACCATCGCGGAGTCGGGCGTCATCACCAGGATGCCCTTGGTGTGCATGAGCATCGTGGCCTCGGCGTTCCAGTACGGCTGGGCGCCCACGTTGATGCCCGTGACGATGACGTTGATCTCGCCGCCGTCCTGGGTGAACTCGATGATCGCCCGCAGCACCCGGGAGATCCAGTCCATGTTCTCGGTGCCCGAGTCCATCGCGATCTTCGCGCCCGCGGACACGGCGAACCACTCGATCGGCGCGTCCAGCCGACGTGCGAGCGCGATCGCGGCGCACACCCGCGCGCACTCCGGCTCGGCCAGCGCGCCCAGCGCGCGGGTCGGATCGCCCAGCAGCACGACGCGGGTCATGCCCTCGGGGTAGCGCTCGGTCGCGGTGGTGACCGTGCCGAGCACGATGCTCGCCGTGTTCTGGCCGGGCGGCCGGTCGACGGGCACCGCGATCCCGTCGGAGTCGAGGTCGTACTCGGTGAACGTGCCTTCGGCGCCGCCCGGGTCCGGGTTGCGCGACAGCATCGGCACCAGCTCGAACGGGTACACCGCGCCGCGCCGCCGCGCCCGGATCACCTTCTGCGTGTAGGAGTCCAGCTCGCGCATCGGCTCGGTGGGCGGCTCGGTGACCCGCACGGTGAGGCCCGCGCCCGGTGGCCGCGACATCCGCAGCACGTACTCCGTGGGCTCCTCCTCCGGGGTGGCCGCGTGCCGGAACTGGACGAGCACCTGCTCCAGCCCCAGCGCTTCGGACCGGGGCGCGAGGATGCGCACGACCTCGTCCAGCTCGTCGAGGCCGACGTGCACCACCGGCCACAGGTAGAGCAACACCCGGTTCCAGTCCGTCCGCGCGTCACCCCGATCGGCCGCGCGGGCGGTGCGCAGCGCGTCCATGCAGGCGTCGAGCACGTGCTCCAGCTGCGGCAGCGCGCGGACGTGGCCCGCCCCGTCGCGCAGGATCGTGAGGTCGCGGACGTCGGTGAGGATGATGAGCCGCTTGTCGTCGGGCACGTTCTTGCCGACGGCGCGGAACAGGTGCACGTCGACCGGTGCGGGCAGCCGGGTGAGCGCGAAGTCCCGCAGCCGCCACAGGCCCAGCCGTTCGGCCACCATCGGGTGCAGGCCACGCAGGGTGCGGTCCTCGACCGGGCGCCGGTCGGCCGGATCGGGCCGGAACGTGAACCACGCCGAGCGCTCGTCGCCTGCCGGGCGGCGCACGGCCACCGCGACCCGCTCCAGCCGGTCGGGGATCCGCCCGAGCATCGCGCGGATCTTCTCCGCCGAACGCTCCGGGTCGGCGTCGGGCGCCTCGCCCGCGATGACGTACAGGTCGAGCAGCGCGGTCGTGCCGTCCGGGAGCTGGCCGAACAGCCGGCGCAGGTCGCCCTGCACCGACCTCGGATCGGTGCCCGCGGGCGCGTCCGGCTCGGTGTGCACGGTGGTGGCGAGCACGATCCGGCGCCGCCCCTGGTAGGTGTAGGACGCCGTGAGCAGCGGCCGTCCGCTCCCGGTCCTCGACGCGGACGTCGGTCGAGCTCCCGCACCCGGTAGTAGCGCCGCGTCATCACCTCGAGCATCACCGCGTGGTGGGCCCGCCCGAACACCCCGAGGATGGGCTCGGCCGCGGCCACGATCCGGTCGATCTGCGCGGCCCGCTCGGCCGGGTCGTCGGCGAGGTGGTCCAGCATGTCGCGCACGGCCTGCTGGCCGCGCGCCCGCTCGGCGGCGATGAGGGGGGCGTCGAAGCAGGTGTAGCGCACGCGCCGGGCGAGGCCGCCCACGACCGGATGGCGCAGCTGTGTGGCGTTGACGAGGTGGTCGAGCACCCGCTGGTAGCGCTCCCGCACGGCCGCGGGCAGGGAGTCGGGGTGGCGCAGCCGCCAGCCGAGCAGGTCCAGGACCACCGGCGCCTGGACGGTCGCGCGCCGGTGCGCGAGGAACATCCGGTAGAGCGCCGAGGACAGTTGGTCGGACTGCTCCAGGTCCGCCACGCCGTAGTGGGACAGCGCCCGGCGCAGCTTGGCCCGGAACGACTCGGGCAGGCCTTCGGCGTCGGCATCGCGGGAGCGCAGGTAGGCGTAGAGGTACTCCTGCGGGTTGCGCGCCTCCTCGCCCGCCGGGTCGACCTGCTGGCTCTCGTCCTCGGGCCCGCGTCGGTTGCGGGACAGGGCGCAGAGGTCGGCGAAGATCTGGAACGTCGCGAGCTCGCCCTCGAGCACTCCTGGCGTCGTCGCGCGCGAGGTTCTGGCGCGCCGCGGTGAGCGCGGCCAGCAGCGGACGGGCGTCGCGCCTCGTCGATGTCGTAGCCGAGCATGAGGTAGCGCAGCGAGGTGAGCGCGTCGGCGGCCACCGCGGCGGGGTCGGAGCCCGCGACCGGCGGGGTGACGAGCCCGGCCAGCGACGCGCGCTCGGTGCCGACCACGACCTCGCCGTCGCCGTCGGGCTCCAGCCGCACCAGCTTCGTGCCGCCCTCGACCTGCGTGTTCGGCGCGACGAGGATCTCCCGCACCCGGCCGGTGACGGGCGCCCGCAGCGCCGTCTCCAGCTTCATGCTCTCGACGACGGCGACGACGTCGCCCGCTGTCACCTCCTCGCCCGGCGCGACCGGAATCGCCACGACCATCGCGGGCGCGGGCGCGCGGACCATGCCCGCTTCGCCGCCGGAGATGCGGTGCACGGCGCCGTCGACCTCGACCAGATAGTCGCTGCCCTGCGGCGCCGACAGCACGGTGAACGTGGTGTCGCCGACGGTGAGCTTGCGCTCGAAGCGCCCGGTGCGTTCGGCCTCGACGTCGACGGCCTTCCCGTCCATCTGTACGTGGTAGCGGTTGCCGCGGGACTGGGCGACCCGCAGGCGGTACGCGTGGCCGCCGACCCGCACGTCCACCTGGTGCCAGGTCTCGTGCCCGACCTCGGGACGGCCGCGCTCGGCGGAGGCGAACAGGCGCGCGCGCTGCCGGGCCACGTGCGCGTCCTGCGCCTCGATGGCGGCGGCGAGCAGGGCGACGTCGGTGCGCCGCGGCGGGGTGTAGCCGTCGGCCATCATCGTGTCGAGCCAGGTGGTGGAAAGCTCGCCGGCCCGCACCTCGGGGCGGTCGAGCAGGTCGAGCAGGAACGCCTTGTTCGTGGTGCCGCCCTCGATCACCACGGCGGTCTGGCGCAGCGCGCGGGACAGGCGCGCGCGGGCCTCGTCGCGGTCGCGGCCCCACGCGATGATCTTGGCGATCATCGAGTCGAACTGCGGCGGGATCACGTCGCCCGCGGCCACGCCGGTGTCGACGCGCACGCCCGGCCCGGCGGGCAGGCTCAGGTGCTGGATGCGCCCGGGCGCGGGGGCGAAGCCCTGCTCGGGATCCTCGGCGGTCAGCCGGGCCTCGATCGCGTGCCCGCGCGCCGGGGGCGGCTCCGGCGCGATCTCGGCCAGCTTGCCCCCGCCCGCGACATGCAGCTGCAGCTTCACGATGTCGATGCCGGTGGTGGCCTCGGTGACGCAGTGCTCCACCTGCAGCCGGGTGTTGACTTCCAGGAACGACAGCAGGCGCTCGCGCGGTTCGTAGAGGAACTCGACCGTGCCCGCATTGACGTAGCCCGCAGCCTTCGCCAGCGTGGCGGCCGAGGTGCGCAGCAGCTGCTCCTGGTCGGCGTCCAACGCCGTGGAGGCGGACTCCTCGAGCACCTTCTGGTTGCGCCGCTGCACCGAGCAGTCGCGCACGCCGAGCGTCCAGACGTCGCCGGACGCGTCCGCGACGACCTGCACCTCGACGTGGCGTCCTCCGGAGATCGCACGCTCGATGAACACGGTGGCGTCGCCGGTGGTCTTGACGCCCTCGGCGGAGGCGCGCTCGAAGGCCTCGGCGAGGTCCGCAGGCCGCTCGACCTTGCGGATTCCGCGCCCGCCGCCACCCGCCGTCGCCTTGATCATGAGCGGATAGCCGATGCGTTCGGCCTGCACGCGGGCGGCGGCGAGGTCGGCGACCGGCCCGTTCGACCACGCCGCCATCGGCACGCCGACCTCCGCGGCCAGCAGCTTCGAAGCGATCTTGTCGCCGAGCCGGTCCATGACCTCGGGCGAGGGGCCGATGAACACGATGTCCATGTCCCGGCACAGGCGGGCGAACTCGGCCTTCTCCGACACGAAGCCCCACCCCGGCCATACGGCGTCGGCGCGCGCGACGGCGAGCGCGCGCCGCAGCTCGGCGTAGTCCAGATACGGCGACGGGCCGAGGTACTCGGGGTCATCCGGGCCGAGCAGCACCGCCTCGTCGGCCTCGCGGACGAACATGGCGGTGCGGTCGACGGCGGTGTGGATCGCGATCGTGCGCAGCGGCGCGAGGCCCTGGGCGTTCCATTCCCGCACGGCGTTGATCAGTCGCATCGCGGGCTCACCCCGGTTGACGATCGCGACCCGCCGGAAAGCCTGTGCCTTGACGCTCCCCCGCGTGAACGCGGGGGATTCCTGCTTCCTCAACGGATGCCTCCTCGCTTCAGGAGCGAGGCGGTCTCACTCCATCTCCACAGGCAGACACCGCCAGCCCGGCGGCCAGAATGACTCGTGCTGCGTTCACGTCCCGGTCGTGGACGGCGCCGCAGCGGCACACCCACTCCCTGATGTTGAGCGGCAGCTTCTCGGCGATCGTCCCGCATGCCGAGCAGGTCTTGCTGCTTGGATACCACCGGTCGATCGCGATCACTTCCCGGCCGTACCAGTCGGCCTTGTACTCTAACTGGCGCCGCAACTCCGACCACGACGCGTCGGATATCGCCCTGGCGAGCGAGTGGTTGCGTACCATGTTGCGGACCGACAGGTCCTCGATGACCACCGTCTGCTTCCGGGCGAGCGCACGCTATGCCTTGGCCAGCTTGTCCCGGTCCCGCCGCTCGTGGCGCGGGTTCGTCACCTTCTCCCCGGTGGACAGCGTCACCAGGGTGGTGAGGCCCGCGTCGATCCCCACCGCCGCGGCCGTCTTCGGCAGCTCCATCATGATGGTCTCGACCAGGATCGAGACGTGATACTGACCTCGAGCGTTCCGTGACACCGTGACCTGCGACGGCATCACACCGTCCGGCAGCGGGCGCGACCACCGGATATCCAACGGCTTGTCCTGCTTGGCCAGTGTGATCCGGCCGTTCCGGTAGGTGAAGCAGTTGCGGAAGTATGTGGCCGAGTCGAGGGACTTGCCCTTCTTCTTGAAGGTCGGGTACTTCGCCCGCTTGCCCCAGAAGTTCACGAACGCTGTCTGCAGGTTCCGCAGCGTCGCCTGCAGGGGGCCCTTTGACGGCTCCCGCAGCCACTCGGTTTCGGGGTCCTGCTTCCACCCGGTGAGCCACCGGTCGGATTCTGCGTGCGTGACCCGCCGCTGTTCCAATGTCCAGGCCTGGGACCGCTCGGCGAGCGCCCGGTTGTATACGTAGCGGACGCATCCGAAGGTGCGGGCGAGCTGCTGCGCCTGGTCGTCGGTCGGGTAGAAGCGGTAGCGGTATGCCCGCCTCACCACTCGCCCTCCCATGGTTGACAGCATACCGCGTGGGCCTGTCACCTGACCTTTGATGCGCTGTCATCGGCCTGATGGCCGAAACCTGCGGGCTATGTTTCCGGGTCACGCCTGCGCCCTTCGTCGGTCCCTGTCCGGCCCACCCAAGCTGACACCCCCGTTCGCGCACAACCCGGGTATCTCGCGCCTGGGTCACGACGATCACGGGTGGGCGCCGCCGCTATGGGCGACCGCGGCGGACCCGTGGGTCCGGGCCGGGGTCGCCGCTCACGGTGAGCACTCCGCCGATCGTGTGCCGCAGCCACGCCAGCAGCGTGCGGTCGTCAAGGGTGAGCGGGACCTCGGGCCCCGACCAGCTCAGCAGCGCGACCGGCCGGTGCCGCAGCGCGTCGCGGAGCGCGGTCGCGAGCTCCGGGGTGGCCAGCACGGTGATCCCGTCGTGCGCGACGGGCAGCGTGCCCGGGAGCGCCTGTGGCATGTCCGCCCCGGTGGTGACGACGTAGCCACAGCCGTGGCGGTCGTCGTAGCCGGTGATCACCATCCCGTCACCCCGTGGCGAGCTTGGCGATGCGGTCGCACTCTGCGGCCAGCTTCCCGACGTTGGGGTCGTCGGCCTTCAGCCCGTGCCGCGCGGCGAGGACGCCGACGTCGACGTATCCGACCTGCGTGACGTTCTTGTCGTCGAGCCAGACGACGAACCGCAGCGGCAGCTCCAGCCCGAACGTCGGCGCCGCCGCGACCAGCGGTGCGGTGAAGTCGGGCGCGCTCAGCAGGATCGAGCTGGTGGCGCGCAACGCGGGCCCCGAGCCGCCCGAGCCGGTGGCCAGGTCCTGCACGGACACGATCGTCTCGTCCTCCGTGGCCGCCGTGCGCAGCCGGGCGACGGTGCCGGGCACCGTGGCGTTCCCCCCGGAAACGCGCAGGAACCCCGTGGGCGAAACGCCGATCAGCGGGGCGGTCTTGGGTGTGGCCGACGTGTTCGCGGCCGTGTCGGCGACCTTGGTGACGGCCTGCGCGAACGGCGCGGTAGCGGCGAGGTCGGCAACGCCGGAGACGACCGCGACGTAGTCCGGTCCGTTGTAGACCAGCTGGACCGCGCCGGTGGCGTTCTGGTGCACCAGGTAGCGCGCGGGCAGCGCGGCGGCCGCCTGCTGGTTGGTGCGCAGCAACGGCATGCCGACCGCGGGCGGCCCGCCGATCACGACCGTGTTGGCGGGGATCGTCACGCCCACCTTGCTCGCGTCGGCGGCGTTGTCGACGGTCGCGAGCACGGCGCCGCCGTCCGCGGTGATCGCGTCCTGCACCCGCTTGACCGCGACGCCCATCTCGGTGCCCATGGGCAAGGTGACGGTGCCCGGCGGATGCCCGGGGGTGGGTGGCGGCGGAGCGAGCGAGGTGACCTCTTCACCTTGCGCCGACCAGCCGCACCCCGCCGTGCCGACCAGGAGGCAGGCGGCGAGCGCGGCGCCGAGGAACGCGCGTCGCCGCGCCACGCAGGTCGTCGCCACGCAGGTCGTCGCCACGCAGGTCGTCACGGAGGAAACACTAGGGGGTGTCTCGTGCTCCAGGAGACACCCCCTGAAGCGGTTGATCGCCGAGAGTGGGACATGACGGCCATATTTGGCGCGCATGTCCCACTTCCGCCGATCAACGCGCTGCGCCTGGGGGCGCCGACGTGGCAGAGTCGGCGTGCGAGACGCGCCCCGCGATATCGGCAGGAGGTCGGAGAGGTCCGATGAACATCGTCGTGCTGGTCAAGCAGGTGCCCGACACCTATTCGGAACGCAAGCTGCGCGACGCGGACGGGGTGCTGGACCGGGACGCCACCGACGCGGTGCTCGACGAGATCAACGAGCGTGCGGTCGAGGCGGCGCTGCAGCTGAAGGAAGCGAACGAGGGTTCCGAGGTCACGGTGCTGACGATGGGCCCGGAGCGCGCCGCCGACGCGATCCGCAAGGCGCTGTCGATGGGCGCGGACAAGGCCGTCCACCTCTCCGACGACGCGCTCGCGGGCTCCGATGCGGTGGCCACCGCGAAGGTGCTGGCCAAGACGATCGGCACGGTCGAGGGCGTGGACCTGGTGCTGGCGGGCAACGAGGCCTCCGACGGGCGCGGCGCGGCGGTGCCCGCGATGGTGGCCGACGTGCTGGGCTGGCCCGCGCTCACCCACGTGCGTGAGCTGACGGTGGAAGGCGGCGCGGTGACCGGGCGCCGCGAGACCGACGACGGCATCACGGTGCTCACCGCGCAGCTGCCCGCGGTCTTGTCGGTGTCGGAGAAGATCAACGAGCCGCGCTACCCGTCGTTCAAGGGAATCATGGCGGCGAAGAAGAAGCCGGTCGCGAAGCTCCGCCTCGCCGACGTGGGGGTGGACGCCGCCGAGGTGGGGCTGGCGCACGCGCTGAGCACGGTGACGTCGGCGGCGCCCAAGCCTGCCAAGAGCGCGGGCGAGAAGGTCACCGACGAGGGTGACGGCGGCGACAAGATCGCCGCGTACCTGGTCGGCCAGAAGCTCATCTGAGGGGAGACGGTCATGGCTGAGGTGTTGGTCCTCGTCGACCACGTCGACGGTGAGATCAAGAAGGTGACCTACGAGCTGCTGACGGCCGCCCGCGCGTTGGGTGAGCCGTCCGCGGTCGTCGTCGGCGCGCCCGGGGTGGCGGGCAAGCTCGTCGACGGGGTGAAGGCGCACGGCGCGGAGAAGGTGTATGTGGCCGAGACCGACCGGGACGACTTCCTGTCCCCGCAGGTCGACGTGCTCGCCGCGCTGGTGGAGGCGAAGCGCCCGGCCGCGGTGTTGATCGGGGTCTCGGCGGACGGCAAGGAGATTGCGGGCCGGTTGGCGCTGCGCACCGGTTCCGGTTGGCTCAACGACGTCGTGGACGTCAGCCCGGACGGGGTGACGCACTCGGTCTTCGGCGGGGCGTTCGTGGTGCAGGCCACGTCGGCCACCGAGCATCCGGTGATCACGGTGCGGCCAGGGTCGTTCGAGGTCGAGGACACCGCGGGGGCAGGCGTCGAGGAGGCCGTCGAGGTGCCCGCCGCGTCGGGGCGGTCGGCGACGGTGCAGAGCCGGGAGCCGATCGTGGGTGGGGACCGCCCGGAGCTGACCGAGGCGTCCGTGGTGGTGTCGGGTGGCCGCGGGGTGGGCTCGGCGGAGGACTTCGCGGTGGTCGAGGGCCTGGCCGACGTGCTCGGCGCGGCCGTCGGGGCCTCGCGGGCTGCGGTGGACTCGGGGTATTACCCGCATCAGTTCCAGGTCGGGCAGACCGGCAAGACGGTGTCACCGCAGCTGTACATCGCGTTGGGGATCTCGGGGGCGATTCAGCACCGGGCGGGGATGCAGACGTCGAAGACGATCGTGGCGGTGAACAAGGACCCGGAGGCGCCGATCTTCGAGATCGCCGACTTCGGGGTGGTGGGTGACCTGTTCAAGGTGGCGCCGCAGCTGCAGGAGGCCATCGCCAAGCGCAAGGGCTGAGTCCCTCGGGGGTCGCGCGGTGCGGTGGTGCTCAGTCGGTGAGGTCCACCGCGGCGTCCACGACGACGGTGCCGCGCAGTCGCACGTCGGCCGCCGACCGGCCGACGAGCACCGTGAACGTGCCCGGGCTCGACGACGTGGCGCATCGACCGGTTCCAGAGGGCGAGCCGGGCCGGCGGGATCCGCAACGTGACCGTGACGGTGCGGCCCGGCGGGAGCTCGACCGTGGTGAACGCGGCCAGGCTCGCGGCGGGCCGCGCGACCGACGCCACCTCGTCGCGCAGGTACACCTGCACGACCTCCTTGCCCACCCGGTCGCCCGTGTTGGTCACCCGGCACTGGACGACGAGCTGCGGCGGACCACCCCCGCGGGCGGGAGCGATCCGCAGGTGGGAGTACTCGACGTTGGTGTATCCCGCGCCGTGGCCCAGCGGGAACACGACGCGGCCGCCGTACCCGGTGATCGGGATCGGCAGCCGCCCGGCGGGTTCCACGGCGCCGACCAGGACGTCGGCATGGGCGGCGGCCTGGAGGTGCACCGGCTGCCAGCAGAGCACTACGGCGGCCGTGGTCGCGACGAGCGGCCCGAGCGCGCGCGGGTCGGCGCCGCCCACCAGCGCGACGCACGGGACGCCGCTGGCGACCAGCCTGCCGATCACGACCTCCGCCCCCTCCGGGTCGTCGACCACCACGACGACGGCCGCGCCCCTGTGCCGCCCGACCTCGACGGGCTCGACCGCCCGTGCGCCGTCCGGGTGCCGCCGCGCCAGCGCCTCGACGAGCCCGCGCGTCTCGACCGCCGGCCCGGCGGGTGTCACGAGAACCGGCCCCGCCCCGGCGAGCGGCAGCACCCCACGCGGGTCGGTGAGCAGCACGGTGGACGCGACCGCGGCCCCGGCCGCGAGCGCCGCGCGCGCCGGGCGGGGCGGCGGCGCGTGGTCGGGGGCGGGCTCGTCGAACAGCCCCATGGCCAGCTTGAGCTGGAGCACGGTGCCGACGGCCGCGTCGACCAGCCAGCTCGCCAGCCTGCCCTCCTCGAGCAGCCGCAGCATCCGGCGCGCGATGTCGTCGTCGCCGTCGGGGGAGAGGACGACGTGCACGCCGGACTCGATCGCGAGGGCGAGCGCCGCGTCGGTGGTCTCCGCGACGTGGTGGCGTTCGGCGAGGCCGAGCACCTCGTCCGCCGACGCCATCGCGATTCCGGTGAAGCCCCACTCGGCGCACAGGACCTGCTGCAACAGCCGGGAGTCGGCGTGCAGCGGGATGCCGTCGTTGGCCACGGCGGCGGGCAGCACGAGCAGCGCGCCCGCGCGCACCGCGGCCTCGCTCGCAGGCAGCACGCTCGTGCGCAGCGACCGCTCCGACCAGCCGTGGTCGACTCCCCGCACCGCCTGGCCCGCGGTGCCGCCGACGTCGGGGGCGATCGCGGCGAGCGCGCCATCGCCGGGCCGGGCGGCGGCGCCCCCCTGCAGGCCGTGCACATGGGCGCGGACGAGCTCGCTCGCGAGCACGGGGTCGCTGCCGAGGCTGCCCGCGACGTCGGCCCATCCGGCGTGGACGAGCGCGGGCGCCACGGAAAGGCCCGCGGTGGCGTGCACCCCGGCCGCCGCGAGCACGCCCGCGGTCGCCGCGGCCATGTCCGCGACCAGGTCGGGGTCCCACGTGGCCGCCCTCGCCAGCGCGGGCGGGAGGACCGGCAGGTCGGACGGGTCGTGCAGGGCGACCGCGAGGGCCGGGACCGGGCGGCGCGCCGTCGCCCTGATCCGGGTCTGCGCCTCCGCGAGGTCCTGTGTCATCGCCGCCAGCGGCCGGGGTCCGACCACGATGACGCCGGGCGCGACCCCCGTGACCTGGCTCGACGCGCCGCTGGGGCCGAGCACGGCCCCGGTGAGTTGGCCGATCTTCTCCTCGACGCTCATCTCGGCCATCAGCTCGGCGACGAACCGGTCTCCGGCCGGAGGCACGCGCAGCAGGCCGCGCCCCGGCCGGGGTGCGGCCGCGCTCGTTGCCCCACCGGGCCCGTGCACTGGCATGATCATGAGCTTTCCACCAGGGCAGATGTCGGGTACGGGCGGGGAGCGGCGAGCCCGGCATCGGCGCGCGGAGGATCTGCTAGCCGCCCGCGAAGGCGTCGGCGTAACGGTGCGGGGTGGCGTCCTCGGCAGGGCCGGTCGGATGCGGAGAGGGGCGCGCCCCCGCCGTCGTGGCCCGCGGCGCCGCGAGCTCGGCCCGGATCGTCGCCGCCAGGCGGGCCAGCTCGGCCCGGGTGCCCGCCTGCAGGTCGCGCAGCCTGCCCAGCTCGCGCTCGGCCTGCGCGCGGGTCCTGGTCAGATCGTCGGTCGCGCGGCGGCGCAGCGCGTCGACGTCGGCCTGGGCGGCGGCCCGGTGGGCGTCGGCGCTGCGCTCGGCCGCCGCCCGCACCGCGTCGGCCGCCGACTGTGCGCGCGCGAGCCGCTCGCCCAGTGCGTTCTCGCGCTCCCGCAGCTCGGCGGCGCGGCGGGCGGCCTGCTCCTCGGCGCGCGCGGTCTCGGCGATGAGCCGCTGCCGGACGTCGTGGCGATGGCGTTCGGCATCGCTGCGCGCCCGTTCGGTCACCTCGGCGGCGGTGCGCTGCGCCGCCCCGCGGATCTGCTCGGCCTCGGTCTCGGCGAGGCGCAGCATCCGCTCGGCACGCGCGCCGAAGCCCGTCTCGGCCGGGCCGAGGCCGGATCGGACGGTGCGAATCTCCTCCTCGACGGCGACGGCGTGCTGCTCGGCCAGCGCGCGGCGGCGCTCGCTCTCGGCCAGCGCGGTACGCAGCGCGGACACCGACTCCGCGAGCAGGGCGAAACGCGCATCGACGGCGGCGGGTTCGTAGCCCTTGCGAACGGTCGCGAAGGCAGGAGGGGTGAGATCGACGGGATCGGTCAGGACCGCGGGGGGAGCAGGCACGGCCGAAGCCGGGGTGAACGTGCCGTTGTCGTGCACCGGCCCGAATATCGTCGCGCGGACGGCGGTTGTCATGCTCTGGTGGAGTGAGAGCATGCGGCCATCAGGGTGAAACGATCTACGCATCGGCGACACGCCCCACCCGGTGCGCGCCGCGGCAGGCACAGCGCTAGCCTGCGCCTCGAACGGGGGTCGCACGGTCGGCTCAATCCGGATGCGGTGCGTCATCCCCACCCCCGCTCGTCACGTCGGCACAGGAGGTCCTGGATGCGCAGGCGCCCACAAGCGCGACGGGTGGCAAGGGTGGTAGCGCTGACCGTGTTCGTGATCGCCATCGCGTTGCTGGCGGCGCCGGGCGCGGGCGCCGACTCCGGCACTTACGTACGGTTCGCGCAGCTCTCGCCCGACATGCTGGGCGTGACGATCTCGATCGCCTCGGTCGCCGATCCCAGCCGCGGCAGCATGCTGCCCGGGGAACCCTACGGCGCGCTCTCGGCGTACCAACGCATCGAGCCGGGCGACTACGTCGTGACCATCCGCGGGGCGGGCGACGCGACCACGCCGGTGGTCAGCGCGGCGCTCAAGGCCGACCCGGGGTCCTCGTACACGCTGGCCGCGGTCGGCGCGGCGGACAAGCGGGAGCTCGCGGTGTTCACCGACGACCTGACCGCCCCGCCCGCGGGCCACGCCCGGGTCCGGGTGATCAACGCGGCGCCCCCCGCGCCGGTGCTGGACGTGCGCGGGCCCGGCGGCGCGCCGTTCTCGACCGGCCTGCCGCTCGCCCAGGTCAGCGGCTATCGGACGGTCGACGCGGGCAGTCTCGCACTGTCCGTGGGGCCGCCCGGCGGAATGGCCACCGACCTCACGGTGCCGGTCGGCGCGAACCAGGTGATCTCGGTCGTGCTCGTCAGCGACGGACCGAAGATCGCGGCCCAGCCGCACGTCGACGCCGCAGGGCCGCCCGCCGTCCCGCCGGGGCCGATCGCGGCGGGCTACGGCGGCGCCGCCGACCCGCACGGCCCGCTCTCGGAGCTGCTGCTCGGCGGCGTGGCCGTGGCCGCGGGGGTGGCCTCGGCGGTCCTGTCCCGGCGGGGTAGGAGGTCTCCGGGCCGGGCGTGCTGACCGACGCGCTCTACGGCCTGATCGGCGACGACGCCGCCGCGGCCGTCGCGATCACCGCCGCCGTCGCGGCGGGGGTGCTGCTGTGGGTGCTGGCCGCGCGGCTGCGGGTATCCCCGGCCTCCGGCGCGGCCGTGCTCGCGCTCTACGCCGCGGGCCTGCTCGTCGTCGACGTGGCGTCCGGGCCGGGAGTGGACGGCACCGGCCTGCTCCTGCTGGTCGCCGCGGCCACCCTGGCCGTCGGCGGCGGGGCGGTGCGCAACGGCCTCGCCGTCGCGCTGCTCGTGCTCGCCGTCGCGGTGCTCCCGGTGGCGGCGGTCGGGCTGATCCTGCTGCTCGGCGCGATGGCCGTGCCGGGCGCGGTGGTGCACCGGCTCCCGCGCCGGGCGCGGGTCGCGGTCGGGTTCGGCGCGATCGTGCCCGCCGCGGCGGTCGCGGCCGCGCTCGCCCGTCCCGCCGAGCCCGCGGCGCTGCCCCCGCTCGTGCCCGCGGTGCTGACGCTCTGGGGCCTGCTCGTCGCCTGCGTGCTCTGGCGGCGGGTGACGTGGCTGCGCCCGGTGTGTGCGGCCCTGTTCGGGCTGGTGGTGTGCCTGTGGATCCCCGGGCCGGACGCCGACGCGGTGCTCGTCGTGGTGGCGACGAACGCGCTGCTGACCGCCGTCGCGGCCGAGGACATCAGCGCGCTGCTGGCGCGGCGGGCGCTGGTCGCGGTGGCGGTGTCGGCCGTCGCGGGCGCCACGGTGCTGCTGACGCCCGCCGTCACCGGCAACGGCCCCGCCCTGGTGCGCCCGCCCGCCGCCGCCCCGGGGCACGGTGTCCGCGCCGCCGCCGTGCGGCCCGTGGCGGTGTCGATCCCGGCGCTCGCGGTCGCGGGCCCGCTCGAAGACCTCGTCGCCGATCCGGTGACCGGCGAACTGGCCCCTCCCACCGACCCGGCGCGCGCCGGGTGGTACGCCGCGGGTGTCGTGCCCGGCGACCAGGGCCCCGCCGTCATCGGCGGCCACGTCGACTCCCGCAGCGGGCCCGGCGTCTTCTTCCGGCTCCGCACCCTTCACCCCGGCGACCTGATCGAGGTCACCCGCTCGGACGGGCGCACGGTCCGCTTCTCGGTCATCGCCGTGGCGCTCTACCCCAAGGACAAGTTCCCCACCGCGGCCGTCTACGGCCCCACGCCCGGCCCGGAGCTGCGGCTCGTGACCTGCGGCGGCGCGTTCGACCGAACCGCCCGCAGCTACGACGACAACGTCGTCGTCGACGCCGCCATCGTCTGAGGAACATGCCCGCATCGGACAGTCACGCGACGTGTGCGGCATCTGCCCCGTTCAGGGGACCCCGGCGGAGGTCTCGTCGCCCACCGCACTACTCTCTCGGCAGCGCAGCCTCTGTCCCCAGCACGAGGCCCGGGCAGGCGTCGCCCGCCCCGACGCCAGAGTTCGAAAGGTCACCCCGATGACCGTTGCCGACGAGACCGAGTTCGCCGTCGTTCGCCGTGGCTACGACCGCGCCCAGGTCGACGAGCAGATCGACATGCTCAGCACGCAGCTGCGCACGGCGATCGCAGCGCGCGAATCCGCCGTCGCCGAGGTGGAGGTCCTCTCGCGCAGGCTGGAGGCGAGCATCGGGGACGTCCAGGCGGCCCGGTCCGACGGCGCCCAGCGGCGGGCGGAAGCGGACAAGCTGCGCGCGCAGGTCGCCGAGCTGTCGACGATCCCGCACACGGTCGACGGCATGAGCGAGCGCTTGCAGCAGATGGTGCGCATCGCCCAGGACGAGGTCAACGACATGCGCCAGCGCGCCACCAGCAGCGCCGCGCACGTCCTCGCGCTCGCCCAGGCCGAGGCCGACGAGCTGCGGGAGCGCTCGGAGTCCGAGCGCCACGAGTTCGAGACCGAGCGGCGCAGCGCCCAGGACGCGCTGCGCAGCCAGCTCGAGGAGAGCCGCACCCGGCTGGAGCAGCTGCGCAGCGAGTCCGACGGCCAGCGCGCCCGCCTCGACGCCGAGCTCGCGGAGCGGCGCGCCGCCGCCGACCGGCAGTTCGCCGCTGAGCTGGAGGAGCGCCGCTCGGCCATGCTCGCCGAGCTGGCGGCGCAGGAGGCCGCACGGCGCGAGGACGCGGGCCGGATCCTGGAGTCGGCCGCCCAGCAGGCGAGGGCCCAGCTCGCCGACGCGGGCGCGGAGACGCAGCGCGTGCGGGCCGAGGCCCGACACGAGGTCGCGGTGGCCCAGCGTGAGCTGGAGGAGCTGCGCGCGCTGCAGCACCAGGTCTCCGAACAGCTCACCGCGGTGCGGGCGCTGCTGGACTGGACGCTCCCGCAGATGCCCGGGTCGGGCGGCGAGCACGCGCGCACGCCTGCGTTGCCCGCGGCGATCGCCGGTCCCTCCCGCGAGCACGGCGGCCCCGCCGACGCCGTCGACTCCGCCGTCACTGGCGGCGCCGATGGCCGGATCGACGTCGACGACGAGGGTGCGTTCGAGGAGCGCGTCGAGGTCCTGCCGGGGCAGCGCGGCCCGCGGTCGGCCGCAGGTGCGGGGGCGTCCAACGGGGACCGCCCCGGTCCCGCCGCACGCCCCGCGCGGCTCGCCGCCGCCGACGGCCGCGCCTGAACACCCACCCGAGCACGGCATCCGCCCACGGGCGATCCACCCGCAAACCAACCAGAAGGTGAGTGAAACGTGGCCGGTTCCGCCACCGCGAACCCTCCGCTGTCGACGCCCGGGGGTGGCGCCGAACAGCCGTTCGACACCGCGTTGCGTGGCTATGAACGACGTCAGGTCGACGATTTCGTCGCGGCCCGCGCGAAGGAGATCTCCCGGCTGAAGTCCCAGCTGGCCGACGAGCGCAGACAGCGGCAGGCCGCCACCGAGCGCGCCGACGCCGCCGCCACGGAGCTGCGGGAGGTGCGGGCCCGCTCCGCGCACGAGCCCGCCGACCCGCAGGAGAGCTTCGGCTTCCGGGCGGAGAAGCTGCTGCGGATGGCCGAGCAGGAGGCCGTGGAGATCCGCGGCAACGCCAGCCGGGAGTCGGCTTCGATCATCGAGCAGGCCCGCAAGGAGGCCGAGCAGCACCGGCACGAGGTCGAGCAGACGCTGATCTCGCGGGCGTCGCTGCTGGAGCAGCAGGCCGCCCAGCGCTCCGCAGAGATCCAGGAGCGCGAGCAGCAGGTGGCCGACCAGCTGGCCGCCGCGCGCGAGCAGGCCGACCAGATGCACGCCGCGGCCAGCCGGGCGGCCGAGCGGCTGCGGCAGGAGTCGGAGACGGCCGCCGAGGAGACCCGGGCCCGCGCCGAGGCGGCTGCGCAGCGTCAGCGTGACAGCGCGTCGCAGGAGATCGCCCGGCTCAGCGTGCTGCAGCAGGACGTCCGCTCCGAGCTCGCCCGCCTCGCCGAGGTGCTCACCAACGAGCTGGCCGCGGACTCGTCCCGTACCAGCGCGAAGCGGGGGCTGTCGGCCGACGCCCTCGGTGATTCCCGCGATTCCCGCGGTGAGAAGCAGACGGCGTCCGCGTCGAACGGGCGCTCTCGCTGACCTCTCCCGCGCACGAGGCCCCCGTTGTCGGCCCGGCGCCGTGGCGCGACGAGGTCGCGCAGCGGTACCGGGCCGTCTTCGACACGGCCGGTGTCGGGGTTCTCGAGCTGGACCGCGAGGGCCGGGTCGTGGACGCCAACCCGGCGTTCCGCCGGTGCGTGCCCGGCATCGTCGGCAGGCAGGCGAGCGTCGCCATGACCCGGGCCGACGCCCTGCGCGCCGTTCCGCTGTGGCGGGACCTGGTGGAGCGGCGTCGGGAACGCTACGAGCTCGCCGCCACCCTGCGCCGCCCGGATGGCGCGGCGATATCCGGACACGTCGTCGTCACGGCCGTACTGGACACCCACGGCGAGGTCACGGGCGCGATCGCGGTGGCCACGCCGTCGGCGGACTCTTCGGTGCCCGCCCATGCGCCGGAGCCCCCTGCTGAGCCGGGGCGGGAGCGGCCGACCCCCGCCGAGATCGCGGTGCTCACCGGCCTCGCCTGCGGCCTCACGCTGCAGCAGGTGGCGGTGCGGCTGGGGCTCACCCGCCGCGGCGTCGACTACCGGCTGGCCCGGCTGCGGCAGAAGCTGCGCGCAGACGGCCCGGCCGGTGTGCCCGCCACCACGGCGGGTGTCGTGGCCCGGGGCTACGCGCTGGGCCTGCTCACGCCGGAGACCTGGCCGCCACGGCCAGGCCCCGGCGGTCGAGCAGCCGGCTAGTTCCGCAGCTCGTGCTTCGGTGTGGAGGGCAGGTTGAGCACGACGGACTCGTCGTCGTCCATCGTTCCCCCCGTGGTGCCGATCACGGCGTAGACGTCGGGCCGCGATGCCCTGAGCCGCGTCGCCCAGATCGCGCCCGACGATGGCCGCGAGCAGCACGAGGCCGGGCAGGATCCAGCGCAACGGCGAGGTCGGGTCGGTGCCCAGCAGCGCATCGAAGTTGGCGATGATCAGCCCGACCAGCCCGACCAGCGCGATCGTGGCGAGCGTCGGGGCCACCGCCCGCTGCCACAGCGACGCCCCCATCGGCCGGCTGCGGAAGAAGCCGACGACCGCGGCCGAGGTCCCGGCCATCAGCAGCACGACGCCGACGGCCGCCGTCCCGGACATCCACGTGAACATCTGCAGCACCGGGTCCGCGCCGAACAGGGCGAACACCGCGACCACGACGACGGCGAGCCCGCTCTGGGCCAGCGAGCCCGCGATGGGGCCGCCCGAGCGCGCGCCGACCCGGCTGAGCGCCGTAGGCAGCACGCGCTCGCGGCCGAGCGCGAACAGGTAGCGGGCCACGCCGTTGTGGAAGCTCAGCAGCGCGGCGAACACGCTGGTAAGGAACAGCACGTTGGCGATCGTGGAGACGGCGTTGCCCCAGTGCTCGGCCAGGCCCGCGAACACCACGCCCGGTCCGTTCTCCGTGGACTGCTTCTGGACGTCGGCCGGCCCGACCGCGACGAGCATCGCCCACGACGACAGGGCGTAGAACGTGCCGGTGAACCCGACGGCGGTGAAGGTGGCGCGCGCCACCGTGACGCGGGGATTGCGGACCTCCTCGCTGTAGATCGCGCCGGACTCGAAGCCGATGAACGCGGCCACGCCGAACGCGAAGACCATCCCGGCGCCCGGCACGAACAGCGACGACGGCGCGAACGCGGCGTTGACGGCGAACCCGGCCGCCGGGTGCCCGAAGGCGCCGATGATCGTAGAGACGCGACGGCGATGCACTCCAGCACCAGCAGCACGGCCAGCACGTTGGCGTTGAGGTCGACGCGGCGCACGCCGAGCAGCCCGACCACGAGCAGCGCGGCGAAGCCCCACACCCACCACGGCAACGTGAGGCCGGTCATCGAGCTGACCAGATCGCCGAGCGCGGACCCGAACAGCCCGTAGAGGCCGATCTGGATCCCGTTGTAGGCGATGAGCGCAACGAACGCCCCAGAGACGGCCGCGACCGGTCCGAGCCCGTTGGCCAGGTACGAGTAGAACGCCCCCGCGTTGGCGACGAAGCGGCTCATCGCCGCGTAGCCCACCGCGAACAGGGCGAGGGCGACGGCGATGATGAGGAACGACAGGGGGATCCCGGTGAGCCCGGACACCGCGTAGGTCGTGGTCACGCCGCCGCCGAGCACCGTGAGCGGCGCGGACGCCGCTACGGTGAAGAAGACGATGTGCATGACGCCGAGGCGGCGCCGTCGTAGCTGGGGACCGGATGAGGTCATCAAGTTTCTCCGAACGGTTTCCCGGAGGGGAGCGGAAGGAAGGCCTCGCCGAACCTAGCAAGGGGCCGTGACACACAAGGCGGACCTGTGGTAAATCACCCGTTGGGAGGTATTGGCCTGCGCCTACCCGGCGAATGAACGCCCGAATTGCCCAGGCGGGCGGAACCGGGCGGCCGAACCCGGGTCGACGTACGATCATGCTCCCCCAATGGACGATCACAACAGGGGCTATCACCGATGAGCCGAGAATCGATGGCAGGCGCATTCCTGCTGCTGGTGCACGACGAGTTCAGTGGCCGTCCACGCTGCAGCGCGGACCTGCTCCGCGGCGGGCTCGTCGGAGCCGAGCTCGCCGAGCTGGTGATCGCGGGCCGGATGGGCATGGCCGAGGGACGGGTGCATCCGTTGGACGCCGACCCGCTCGGCAACGCCCGGCCCGCCGCCGAGTACGTCATGGAGTGCGTGCTGGCCCAGCCCCGCCAGCACACCGTGCGCACCTGGACGGAGAACCTCGGCGAGCCGCTGCACGAGATGATCGTCACCGAGCTCGTGGAGGACGGGGTCATCCGCCGGGAGTCCGGCGGGTTCGGCAGGCGGCGCACGGAGCGCTACCCGGCGCTGGACCTGCTGCGTGCCGCGGCGCCCAAGGCCCGCATCGAGCGCATGCTCACCACGCCCCGCGAGCTGGACCTCGCCGGGGCGTTCACGATCGCCATGGTGTGGGCGCTCGGCATCGAGGCGGTGCTCGACGCCCGGGCCGAGGGCGGCGGCGACCTCGTGGAGCGGATCAGGGCCCGGATGCCCGTCGCGCTGCGGGACCTGCTCGAGGGCATCGGCAGCTCCGCCGCGGCCTCCTCGCTCAGCGTGCGGCGTTGAATCCCGAGTCCGACGACCCGCTCGACGGGTCGCTGTTCGCGCTGGAGAGCGCGGTCATGGAGGGGGTCGCCGCCGCGGGTGGCGTGCGGGAGGCGCTGGCCACCCGCAACGCGCTGGCCGTCGCGTACTGCGGCGCCGAGCGCTTCGCCGAGGCCGCCGACCTGCTGCGCGAGGTCGTCGAGCAGTGCACGGAGCGGCTTGGCGCCGAGCACCCGGACACGCTGGTCGCGGCGGGCAACCTGGGCGTCACGCTCGCGTGGATGGCCCGGTTCGACGACGCGCTGCCCCTGCTGTCGCACGTCCTCGCCATGCGCGAGCGGGTGCTGGGCGACGAGCATCTCGACACGCTGACCGCCCGCGACGCGCTGGCCGTGACCTACCGCCTCTCCGGGCAGGTTGCCGCGGCGGTCGGCCTGCACACGCACGTGGTCGAACAGCGCATCCGGATGCTCGGTCCGGCGCATCCGCACACCCTGACGTCCCGGTGCGGCCTGGCGCTGGCCCGCATCGCCGCAGGTAGCGCGGGTGCGGCGGCGAACGTCCTGTCCGCGGCGCTCGTCGACGCCGAGGAGGTGCCGGGCCCGCCGACGTTGGTGACGGTGGTGCTGCGGGCCAACCTCGGCCGGTGCCTCCTGCAGTTGGAGCGGCCCGCTTCGGCGCAGCCGCTGCTGGCGCGGGCGCTGGCCGACTGCACGGCGCTGTTGGGCGCCAACCACCCCGACAGCGTCACGCTGCGCGGCGAGTTGGCCCGGCTCGGTGGACAGCTGGACCTCGGGGCGTCGTTCTAGCGGCGGCGCGGTGTCGCATCCGGAGCAACGATGAACGGATAGTGAGCATTCGCCTGCGCTGCGTGAAGGAATCGAACACGGTCTGTTTACGGCCGATTGCGCTGCGCACAATAATGCGGAGAGACTGGTCCGGTTCAGCGAATTGCGGCCCGCCGCGGATTGTCCGCGAAATGCCGCCGCGGGCCATCGGAACGCGCCCGTCCCGTCGCCAAATTACTCCATGTGGGCTATCTAATTACACCACTCGCGAGATGGGGTTGTGGGCCGCCTCCCCAGAAGGGCAACCGCCCAAACCGGCGTCGGACCGGCCTCGTAGAGTCCACTCCAGTTGTGCTCGGGTTCACAGGGTCTGCCGTCGACGCCCCCTCCGTCGTGATCCTGCGACACCGGGCCCGCGACCGCGCCTGTCCGGCCCGCGCCCAACGGAAGGAGCTCCCCGGCATGTCCCTCTCCGAGCCCGCCACCAGCACCCGTCCCTCCTCTGGTCCGAACGGCAACCGGCCCGATCAGCGGGCCCCGGCCTCGCCGTTCGACACCGCGCTGCGCGGCTACGAACGGCGCCAGGTCGACGAGTACGTCGCACGGCAGCGCAACGAGATGGCCACGCTGCGGGCCCAGTTGGCCGAGGCGGAGCGGCAGCGCAGGCTCGCCACCGAGCACGCCGAGGCCACGGAGGAGGAGAACCGGCGGCTGCGGTCGTCGGCGGGCCGGGAGGCGCCGCCTCCGGAGGAGGGGTTCGGCTTCCGCGCCGAGAAGCTGCTCCGCCTGGCCGAGCAGGAGGCCGCCGAGGTGCGGGCCCGCACCCGCCAGGAGTCGGGGTCGCTGCTGGAGCAGACCCGCGCCGAAGCCGAGAAGCACCGCCACGAGGTGGAGCAGCAGCTCATCACCCGCGCCGCGCAGCTCGACCAGGCCGCCGCCCGCCGGGCCGTCGAGCTGCAGGAGCGCGAGCAGCAGATCTCCGACCAGCTCGAGACCACCCGCGCCGAGACCGAGCAGCTGCATGCGGCCGCCACCCGTGCCGCGGACCGGCTCCGCCAGGAGTCCGAGGCGAAGGCCGAGGAGATCCGGATCCGGGCCGAGGCGGCCGCGAAGAAGGTGCGCGACGAGGCCGAGCACGACCTCATGCGCCTGTCCGCGCTGCGCAGCAACGTCCACGCCGAGCTCGCCCGGCTGGCTGAGGTCCTGGTCAACGAGCTTCCGGCGGGCGAGTCGGGCAACGGGGCCGCACGCGGGACGGAGCGCTGATGGAACCCACCAACCGCACTACGACGACGGCGCGGCCGCGCCCGTCGGCCGGCATTCCGCCCCAGAGCGGACCGGGCTCCGCGCAGCCCCCGAAGACGTTCGAGAACGACGTCGAGCGACGGCGGTTCGTCACGGTCCTGCGCGGCTACGACCGGATCGAGGTCGACGAGTACATCGACGACCTGCTGGCCGTCGTCGCCACGCTGCGCACGTCCGCGGCGGAGGCCGACAAGATCAGGCGCACCGCCGAGGAGCGCGCTGCGGCGGCCGAGCGCCGGGCCGTGGAGGCCGCCAACGCGCCACCGCCCGCCGCGCCTCCCACCGAGGGCTTCGGGGTGCGCGCCGAGCGGCTCCTGCGGCTCGCCGAGAACGAGGCGGCCGACATCCGCGCGGGTGCGGCCGCCGAGAGCAGCGCGATCGTCGAGCGGGCCCGCGCCGACGCCGAGCAGCGCAGGCACGAGGCCGAGCAGGCGCTGATCGCCCGGTCGGCACAGGCCGACCAGGAGGCCGGGCGGCGCACCGCGGCGCTGGACGAGCGGGAGAGCGCGCTCAAGGCCCAGGTCGAGGCGGCGCGGGGCGAGATCGAGATGCTCACGCGGGCGGCCCAGCGGGAGGCCGACCGGCTCCGCGAGCAGGTGCGCCACGAGATCGACGAGAAGCGGGCGGCGGCCGAGCTCGAGGCCACGCGCGTGGTCGAGGCGGTCGAGAAGGACGTGGCGCGGCTCGAGGCGCTGCGCGAGTCCACCCGGCAGGAGCTGGCGCGGATCGTCGAGATCGTGCGCACGGCGTCGTCGGGCTCGGGGCAGGGCACAGCCCCCGATGGCCAGGACCGCGACGCAGACAACGACGACAAAGCCGCGGTGCGCGACGGGAGCGCCAAGCAGGCCTGATCGGCCGCCGCGACGGGCTTGGCGCGCGCGAGAATGACGACCTGCGCACCGCAGGACCGATGGAGGGCACATGACGATCAGTAGGAGCGCGCTGAAGGACTCGGCCCTACTGTGCGACGCCCAGGCGGCGCCCTCGCGGCGTTGGCCGCCGCCGCCGACACAACCCCGGTATCGGCGGCGGCGGCCGCCTTGCGAGGACACCACCTGGCCGCCGCTCGCTACGGGCGGAGTCCTTCAGCACCCTCCTAGGGCGGCTCGGGGCCGTGCCGTCGGTGCGGCGGTGGCGCGCTGACCACGCTGCCAGGAGCCGCCGCGAGCGGTGGCAGTGCCCAGAACGGTGCCCGGAACGACGCGGCGCAGGAGCGTCGGGACAAGCGGCGTCCGCGGCCGGCGGGCGCGTGGGCCGGGAAGGCCGCTGGCGCCGAGCCCGACCCGGCACGCGCGCCGCGGGCGAGCCGCAAGTCCGCCCCGCTGTTCACCCCACAGGCCCCGGACCCCGCGTCACCGCAGGGCGCGCACCCCGCGTCACCGCAGGGCGGCGTCGCCGCGTCACCGCAGGTCCCGGACCCCGCGCCCCTGCACGCCGCCGCCGCGCACCCGCAGGTCGCCGCCCCGCAGGTCGCCGCCGCGCCACCGCCGAACCGGGCGGCCGCGCCGCCGAGCGAGTACGTCGTGCCGAACCTGCCTGCGCGGCCTGTCCGGCGGCCGCCTGCCGGGCTGGGCGCCTTCCTCGGCGTCGCCGTGCTCACGGTCGCGGCACACGCCCTCGCGGCCACGTTCACGTCACTCTGGGTCGCCACCGCGAGCCAGGCGCGCTTCGCGGTGGCCGTGCTCGCCGTCCGCGACGCCACGTTCGGCCCGGTGCCGCTCGCGCCCTGGGACCACCTCGCCGCGATCCAGTTCGCGGCCGTGCAGCTCGTGTTGCCTCCGGGCGATCCGGTCGATACCGCCCGCTGGGCCGGGCTCGCCCTCGGAGCGCTCGCCACCCTGTTGATGTGGCCGGTGCTGCGCGGGCTGGGCAGCTCGCCCGCCGCCGCGGCCATCGCCGTCGGTGCCGTCGGGGTGGCGCTGCCGCTGCTCGTGCTGCGCTCGGCGGTCTCCACGGCGGTGGTGGGTGTTGTGTGGCTCTCGCTCGCGGCGGCGCTGGCGGTGCGCGACAACAACCGCGCGGCAGGCGTCGCGGCGCTGGCGGCGATCGTCACGGTGCCGCTGGCCGCGGCGCCGCTCCTGGCCCTCGCGGCCGCCGTCAGCCTGGACGGCACCGCCCGGCTACCGGGGCGGCTGCGCAGGCCGGTGGGTGTCCTCGCCGCCGTCGGAGCGCTCGCCGTCGTGCTCGCCGCCACCCTCCCCGGCGCCCCGTTCGCCCCCGCCACCGGCCCGAACATCCCGACCACCGGCACGCTGGCGGGCGTCGCGGTCGTGCTGGTCGTCGTCGTGCTCGCGGGCCGGGCCGACAACCTCCTGCGCCCGGTGCTGGTCGCCGCCGCGCCGCTCGTGCTCGTCGCGTTGGTCCCCTGGCCGTCGAGCGCGAGCGGGGCGGCCGCCGCGGCCCTGCTCGTCACCCCGGTGGTCGCCGTCGCGATCGCGATCCTGGCCGACCAGGTCAACGCCCGGGTCCCACGCCGCGCGGTGCGGGCCGCCATGGCGGTCGCGCTGGCCGCCGTGCTGGCCGTGCCGGTGGGCATGG
This sequence comes from uncultured Actinomycetota bacterium, assembly GCA_963822805.1. Taxonomy (GTDB): domain Bacteria; phylum Actinomycetota; class Actinomycetes; order Mycobacteriales; family Pseudonocardiaceae; genus Pseudonocardia. Next base: position 56,828 of record CAWGIV010000023.1, read on the forward strand.
CCGCGGCCAGGCCGAACCCGGCGGGCGGGTCGCTGGCGGGCTGGGTCAGCACACAGACCGGGCCCGGCACCGTCGTTGTCGCCGACGCACTCGACCGCGCCGAGCTGCGCGCCGCGGGCCTCCCGGCGGCCCGGCTGCGCACCCCGGCCGACCCGACGGTGGCGGGCGAGTTGCGCCTGATCGCCGAGCGCCCCGGCGCCACCGTCGCGCCGTGCCCACCCGGCGCCGTGTTGGCCAGCACCCCGAACGGCAGCGGGGGCGCGCCCGCGGCCGTGTGCGGCGCGCTCACGCCCGCCACCGTCGTCGAAGCCAAGGTGCGCGCCCGGCTCGGCGCTGCGCTCACCACGAACACGGCG